>NC_009656.1:5572500-6588339 GCF_000017205.1 Pseudomonas paraeruginosa PA7 | reverse complement strand
ACGGGGTCATTGCGACCTCAAGTCGTCAACCCAGGTACCGAATCATGAAACGTACTTTCCAACCCAGCACCCTCAAGCGCGCTCGCGTACACGGCTTCCGTGCCCGCATGGCTACCAAGAACGGCCGTCAGGTTCTGTCGCGTCGTCGTGCCAAAGGCCGCAAGCGTCTGACCGTCTGATTTATCCGGTACGGGTGGTGAGTCGGGACTTCGACCGGGACAAGCGTCTACTGACAGCCCGGCAATTCAGCGCAGTCTTCGACTCTCCGACCGGCAAGGTCCCCGGCAAGCACGTCCTGCTGCTGGCTCGCGAGAACGGTCTGGATCACCCCCGCCTCGGCCTGGTGATCGGCAAGAAGAACGTCAAGCTCGCCGTCCAGCGCAATCGCCTCAAACGCCTGATTCGCGAATCGTTCCGGCACAACCAGGAAGCCCTGGCTGGCTGGGATATCGTGATGATCGCGCGCAAAGGCCTGGGCGAACTGGAAAATCCGGAGCTGCACCAGCAGTTCGGCAAGCTCTGGAAACGCCTGTTGCGCAACCGACCTCGCACGGAAAGCCCTGCTGACGCCCCAGGCGTGGCCGACGGTACTCATGCATAGGTCGATGCCCGCGCATCCCGATCCGAGCAGCGTCATCCCTCCTTCGATGACCCGGTACCGTCGTTCCCGGCCAAGCCGTATTTCCCTAGCGTTCCAGGCTATCGCCCTGCATGGCCCGCGACGCGATGGTCGCCCGAGTGCGGTTTCTTCCACTCGGCTCCATCACTGGCATTCCCGTAGCCGCGATCTGCTACTGTCAGTTTCCTTCAAGCCCCGCCCTTTCTCGATGGCCGAGTAACCATGGACATTCAACGCTCGATTCTCATCGTCGCCCTTGCAGTCGTGTCCTACCTGCTGGTCCTCCAGTGGAACAAGGACTATGGTCAGCCTGAGCTGCCCGCCGCCAGCGCTTCGATGAACACCACGCAAGGCCTGCCGGACACTCCGTCCGCCGCCGGTACCAGCAGTGACGTGCCCACCGCCCAGAGCGGCGCTGCCGGCAGCGAAGCCGCCGACAAACCGGTTGCGGTCAGCGACAAGCTGATCCAGGTGAAGACCGACGTCCTCGACCTGGCCATCGACCCCCGCGGCGGCGACATCGTCCAGCTCGGCCTGCTCCAGTATCCGCGCCGGCTCGATCGACCGGACGTGCCGTTCCCGCTGTTCGACAACGGGCGCGAGCGCACCTACCTGGCGCAGAGCGGCCTGACCGGCGCCGACGGCCCGGACGCCAGCAGCGCCGGACGCCCGCTGTTCCACAGCGCGCAGGGCAGCTACCAGTTGGCCGACGGCCAGAACGAGCTGGTGGTCGACCTCAGCTTCAGCCGCGACGGCGTCAACTACATCAAGCGCTTCACCTTCCATCGTGGCCTGAAAGCCGATTGCTCGGACAAGGAAAAGGCCCAGAAGAAGATCGAGTGCATCAATGAAAACGCCTATCAGGTCGGCGTCAGCTACCTGATCGACAACCAGAGCGGCAAGACCTGGAGCGGCAACCTGTTCGCCCAGCTCAAGCGCGATGGCAGTGCGGATCCTTCCTCGACCACCGCCACCGGGGTGTCCACCTACCTCGGCGCCGCTGTCTGGACCCCGGATTCGCCGTACAAGAAGATCTCCACCAAGGACATGGACAAGGAGCAGTTCAAGGAGTCCGTCCAGGGTGGCTGGGTCGCCTGGCTGCAACATTACTTCGTCACCGCCTGGGTCCCGACCAAGGGCGAACAGCACCAGGTCATGACCCGCAAGGATGGCCAGGGCAACTACATCGTCGGCTTCACCGGCCCGACCCTCAGCGTGCCGGCGGGCGGCAAGGTGGAAACCGACCTGACCCTGTATGCCGGTCCGAAACTCCAGAAGCACCTGAAAGAGCTTTCTCCAGGCCTGGAACTGACCGTCGACTACGGTTTCCTGTGGTTCATCGCCCAGCCGATCTTCTGGCTGCTGCAACATATCCACAGCCTGATCGGCAACTGGGGCTGGTCGATCATCGCCCTCACCGTGCTGATCAAACTGGCCTTCTTCCCGCTGTCCGCCGCCAGCTACCGTTCGATGGCGCGCATGCGCGCGGTGTCGCCGAAGATGCAGGCAATCAAGGAACAGCATGGCGACGATCGGCAGAAGATGTCCCAGGCGATGATGGAGCTGTACAAGAAGGAGAAGATCAATCCGCTGGGCGGCTGCCTGCCGATCCTGGTGCAGATGCCGGTCTTCCTCTCGCTCTACTGGGTGCTCCTGGAAAGCGTGGAAATGCGTCAGGCCCCGTGGCTCGGCTGGATCACCGACCTGTCGGTGAAGGATCCGTTCTTCATCCTGCCGATCGTCATGGGCGGCACCATGCTCATCCAGCAGATGCTCAACCCGACCCCGCCGGACCCAATGCAGGCCAAGGTGATGAAGCTGATGCCGATCATCTTCACCTTCTTCTTCCTCTGGTTCCCTGCCGGTCTGGTGCTGTACTGGGTAGTCAACAACGTCTTGTCGATCGCCCAGCAGTGGTACATTACCCGCAAGATCGAGGCAGCCGCGAAGACCGCCTGACGTCTATCGCGAAACTGTCCACAACAAGACGCCCCCTCGTGGGGCGTCTTGCTATCCGGAGATATCCACATGCAAGCCGCTACCGAAACCATCGCCGCCATCGCTACCGCCCCGGGCCGGGGTGGCGTGGGTATCGTCCGGGTCTCCGGGCCGCTGGCCGGGCGGATCGCCGTCGAAGTCAGCGGCCGCGAATTGAAGCCCCGGCACGCACACTACGGCCCGTTCCTCGATGGCGGCGGACAGGTGATCGACGAAGGCCTGTCGCTGTATTTCCCCGGGCCTAACTCCTTCACCGGCGAAGACGTGCTCGAACTGCAGGGCCACGGTGGCCCGGTGGTGCTCGACCTGCTGGTGCAGCGTTGTCTGGAACTGGGCGCCCGCCAGGCGCGACCGGGCGAATTCAGCGAGCGCGCCTTCCTCAACGACAAGCTGGACCTGGCCCAGGCCGAGGCCATCGCCGACCTGATCGAAGCCAGCTCGGAGCAAGCCGCGCGCAACGCCCTGCGATCTTTGCAGGGCGAGTTCTCGCGGCGGGTGCATGCGCTGACCGAGCAACTGATCTCCCTGCGCATCTATGTCGAAGCCGCCATCGACTTCCCCGAGGAGGAAATCGACTTCCTCGCCGATGGCCATGTACTGGGGCTTCTGGAAAAAGTACGCACAGAATTATCCACAGTTCGGCGCGAAGCTTCCCAGGGCGCCTTGCTACGCGACGGCATGACCGTGGTCATCGCCGGCCGCCCGAACGCCGGCAAGTCCAGCCTGCTGAATGCCCTGGCCGGTCGCGAGGCGGCCATCGTCACCGACATCGCCGGCACCACCCGGGATGTACTGCGTGAACATATCCACATCGATGGCATGCCCCTGCATGTAGTGGACACCGCGGGCCTGCGCGATACCGAGGATCATGTGGAAAAGATCGGCGTGGAACGTGCGCTGAAAGCCATCGGCGAAGCCGATCGCGTGCTGCTGGTGGTGGACGCCACCGCCCCGGAAGCAGCGGACCCTTTTTCCCTATGGCCGGAGTTCCTCGACCAGCGCCCGGAACCGGGCAAGGTTACCCTGATCCGCAACAAAGCGGATTTGTCCACAGAGGCCATCGGTCTCGAGGAAAGCGCCGATGGCCATGTGACCATAACCCTGTCGGCGCGGACCAACGCCGGCCTGGAACTGCTGCGCGAGCACCTGAAGGCCTGCATGGGCTTCGAACAGACCGCGGAAAGCGGCTTCAGCGCACGCCGCCGCCACCTGGAAGCGCTGCGCCTGGCCGGAAACGCACTGGAACATGGTCACGCGCAACTTATCCACAACGGGGCTGGCGAGTTGCTCGCCGAAGATTTGCGCCAGGCGCAGCAGCACCTCGGCGAAATTACCGGGGCCTTCACTCCCGACGATCTGCTGGGACGGATCTTCTCGAGTTTCTGTATCGGCAAATGAGGCTCGGCTCAAGCCGGGCTGTGGATAAAACCGGGCAAGGATCGCCCGATGAAATATCCGTTCTCCGTACTCTTCCTTTCATTGTCGCTCTTGCCCGGCTCCACGCCGCCGGCATGGATTGCGGCGTGCCGCTTCGGTTCCGGAAGCCATCTGCCTGCGTCGCTTGGATGCCCGACTGAGCGAGGTTCATGCACAGTCGGCCAGCGGCAATGGCTGCAACGACGCAACGGCTTCTATGGCGTACACGAGTGTCTGGAACGCATCGACGACTTCTCGCGCCCCAGACACCGGCCGCTAGCGGTTGCCGCCATGGGCGAGCTGCAACGTGCCATCGGGAAGGCGGCGCAGGAGAATCCGGAGTTTCCCCCTGGAAAAAGCCCTTGCGCCTTTTCCACAGCCCTTCCGGCCGCCGAGTTGGTCAATCGCGACGAGCACGGAGGCGGTCCATCCACTCCAGGCTATGACCGTCTGGCGAGCCGTTGTCCGGTAACGCCTGGCACCGGGGAAGCCTCGCAGGGTGAAGGCTACGGCCCGGAACACTACAGCATCGAGGTCGGGCTGCATGCCTGGATACTGCTGCGCCAACCGGGCGGGAAAACTCGGAGCGGAACATCGTGCTGTCCGTCAGGCGCCGCTTCGAGTGCATGAGTTCTCCCTCGATGCGCCCGGCGACTGAGCCGTTCCAGTGATTCCCTTCCCTTTTTCATGCCGTTCGTGCCCTCCGACGGCAGCGCTCGCGCTCGCCTGAAACCTGTGGAAAACCCCCGGTACAGGCCCGTAGATAAAACCGCTCCAGCTCTGTGCATAACCCTCCATGTTGATAACAGGACATTCCATCCACAGCTAAAAAATGCTTATCAACAGGGCTCCGAATGGGTTTGAGACAGCCTTATCATTCTCCATGACGCCCGTCCTTCATGGGCTTTAGAGAGTTATCAACAGAAAAGGGCGAGCTAAGTAATAAACACAAGCTCTAAAAAGATATAAACATTCCTTTCCTTTTATTTTTTGTAAGGCCGGGCACCCGTTTTGCCCACCTCGCGAGAGTTGGCTATTTTTTGTTCAGGAGTCTTCATTCAGGACGGCTAAATCCTTATACTGTCCGGCTTTCCTGAATTCCTGCTTCTGAACAGGCCGAGGTGCGTGGTGGATTTCCCTACCCGTTTTGACGTAATCGTGATCGGCGGTGGCCATGCGGGCACCGAAGCCGCACTCGCGGCTGCGCGCATGGGTGTGAAAACCCTGCTGCTGACCCACAATGTGGAAACCCTGGGGCAGATGAGCTGCAACCCCGCCATCGGTGGGATCGGCAAGAGCCACCTGGTCAAGGAAATCGATGCCCTCGGCGGGGCCATGGCCGAAGCCACCGACAAGGGCGGTATCCAGTTCCGCATCCTTAACAGCCGCAAGGGGCCGGCAGTGCGCGCCACTCGTGCACAAGCCGATCGCGTGCTCTATAAGGCCGCTATCCGCCATACACTGGAAAACCAGCCGAACCTGTGGATATTCCAGCAGGCCTGCGACGACCTGATCGTCGAGCAGGACCAGGTACGCGGCGTGGTGACCCAGATGGGCCTGCGTTTTCATGCGGACAACGTGGTACTCACCACCGGCACCTTCCTCGGCGGACTTATCCACATCGGCCTGGAGAATTACTCCGGTGGCCGCGCAGGCGATCCGCCATCGATCGCCCTGGCCCGCCGCCTGCGCGAATTGCCGTTGCGGGTCGGCCGACTGAAGACCGGCACGCCACCACGCATCGACGGGCGTAGCGTGGTCTTCTCGGTGATGACCGAGCAGCCGGGCGACACGCCGATCCCGGTGATGTCTTTCCTCGGTTCGAAGGAACAGCATCCCGAGCAGGTCAGTTGCTGGATCACTCACACCAACGCGCGGACCCACGAGATCATCGCCGCCAATCTCGATCGCTCGCCGATGTACTCCGGCGTGATCGAAGGCATCGGTCCGCGCTATTGCCCTTCGATCGAGGACAAGATCCATCGCTTCGCCGACAAGGAAAGCCACCAGGTCTTCCTCGAGCCCGAAGGCCTGACCACCCACGAGCTGTATCCCAACGGCATCTCGACCTCCCTGCCGTTCGACGTGCAACTGCAGATCGTGCGTTCCATCCGCGGCATGGAGAATGCCCACATCGTCCGCCCTGGCTATGCGATCGAATACGACTTCTTCGACCCGCGCGACCTGAAGTACAGTCTGGAGACCAAGGTCATCGGCGGGCTGTTCTTCGCCGGCCAGATCAACGGCACCACCGGTTACGAGGAAGCCGGCGCCCAGGGCCTGCTGGCTGGCGCCAACGCCGCATTGCGTGCGCAGGGCAAGGACAGCTGGTGCCCGCGTCGCGACGAGGCCTACATCGGCGTGCTGGTGGACGACCTGATCACGCTCGGCACCCAGGAGCCGTACCGCATGTTCACGTCGCGGGCGGAGTACCGCCTGATCCTTCGCGAGGACAACGCCGACCTGCGTCTTACCGAAAAGGGGCGCGAACTGGGCCTGGTCGACGACCGGCGCTGGGCTGCCTTCGAAGCCAAGCGCGAAGGCATCGAACGCGAGGAACAGCGGCTGAAGAGCACCTGGGTGCGTCCGAATACCCCGCAGGGCGAGGCCATTGCCGAGCGCTTCGGTACGCCGCTGACCCATGAATACAACCTGCTCAACCTGCTGAGCCGCCCGGAGATCGATTACGCCAGCCTGGTGGAGATCACCGGCGACGCTGTGGATAACCCGCAGGTGGCCGAGCAGGTGGAGATCCGCACCAAGTACGCCGGCTACATCGACCGCCAACAGGAGGAGATCGCCCGGCTGCGCGCCAGCGAAGACACTCGCCTGCCTGTGGATATCGATTACCTGGGGATTTCCGGCCTGTCGAAGGAAATCCAGAACAAGCTGAACCAGGCCCGTCCGGAAACCCTCGGCCAGGCTTCGCGGATCCCTGGCGTCACGCCGGCTGCGATTTCGCTGTTGTTGATCCACCTGAAGAAGCGTGCCTCTGGCCGCCAACTGGAGCAGAGCGCTTGATGTCTGCGGTAACCCGACACCACGCCGATGAACTCGCGCGTGGTGCTGACGAGCTCGGCGTCGCCCTGGACGCCGAGAAGAAACACCAGTTGCTGGCCTACCTGGCCTTGCTGATCAAATGGAACAAGGCCTACAACCTGACCGCCGTACGCGACCCGGACGAGATGGTTTCGCGCCACCTGCTCGACAGCCTGAGCATCGTGCCTCACGCCGAGGCCGGGGATAACTGGCTGGACGTCGGCAGCGGCGGGGGCATGCCCGGCGTGCCGCTGGCCATCCTGTTCCCGGAAAGGCGCCTGACCCTGCTCGACAGCAACGGCAAGAAGACCCGCTTCCTGACCCAGGTGAAGCTCGAGCTGAAGCTGGCCAACCTCGACGTCGTGCACAGCCGGGTGGAAGCCTTCCGTCCCGAGAGCCCCTTCGATGGCATCGTTTCCCGCGCTTTCAGCAGCCTGGAGGACTTCGCCAACTGGACCCGCCACCTCGGTGGCCAGGAAACCCGCTGGCTGGCGATGAAGGGCGTGCATCCGAACGAAGAGCTGGCGGCACTCCCGGAGGATTTCCGGGTCGAAGCCGAGCACGCGCTGGCGGTACCCGGTTGCCAAGGTCAGCGGCATCTGCTGATACTGCGGCGCACAGCATGAGGGGGGAACAGGGATAACCATGGCTAAGGTATTCGCGATCGCCAACCAGAAAGGCGGCGTCGGCAAGACCACGACCTGTATCAACCTCGCGGCTTCCCTCGTGGCGACCAAGCGTCGCGTGCTGCTGCTGGACCTGGATCCGCAGGGCAACGCCACCACCGGCAGCGGCATCGACAAGCACAACCTGGAACACTCCATCTACGACGTGCTCACCGGTGAATGCAACCTGGCCGAAGCCATGCAGTTTTCCGAGCACGGCGGCTACCAGTTGCTGCCGGCCAACCGCGACCTCACCGCCGCGGAAGTGGTGCTGCTGGAAATGGACATGAAGGAGAATCGTCTGCGCAACGCGCTGGCGCCGATCCGCGAGAACTACGACTACATCCTCATCGACTGTCCGCCGTCTCTGTCGATGCTCACCGTCAACGCGCTGACCGCCGCCGACGGAGTGATAATCCCCATGCAGTGCGAATACTACGCGCTGGAGGGGCTGACCGACCTGATGAACAGCATCCAGCGCATCGGCCAGTTGCTCAACCCGACGCTGAAGATCGAGGGCCTGCTGCGGACCATGTACGATCCGCGCATCAGCCTGACCAACGATGTCTCCGCGCAATTGCAGGAGCATTTCGGCGACACCCTCTACACCACCGTCATCCCGCGCAACGTGCGCCTGGCCGAGGCGCCGAGCTTCGGCATGCCCGCGCTGGTCTATGACAAGCAATCCCGCGGCGCCATCGCCTACCTGGCGCTGGCCGGCGAGCTGGTCCGCCGCCAGCGCGCCAAAGGCCGCGCCGCAACCGCATAAGGAACCCGCATGGCAGCCAAGAAACGTGGACTGGGACGCGGGCTCGATGCCCTGCTGGGCGGCTCGAGTCCCGCCAAACTGCAGGAAGAGGCCGTCCAGGCCGATCGTCGCGAGTTGCAGCAGATCCCTCTCGACCTGATGCAGCGCGGCAAGTACCAGCCGCGGCGCGACATGGATCCCCAGGCACTGGAGGAGCTGGCGCAGTCGATCAGGGCCCAGGGCGTGATGCAGCCCATCGTGGTGCGGCCGATCGCCAACGGCCGCTACGAGATCATCGCCGGTGAGCGCCGCTGGCGCGCCAGCCAGCAGGCCGGGCTGGAGAAGATCCCGGCCTTGGTCCGCGACGTGCCGGACGAGGCTGCCATCGCCATGGCGCTGATCGAGAACATCCAGCGCGAGGACCTCAACCCGATCGAGGAAGCCGCCGCCCTGCAGCGCCTGCAGCAGGAGTTCCAGCTGACCCAGCAGCAGGTCGCGGAAGCGGTCGGCAAGTCACGCGCCACCATCACCAACCTGCTGCGCCTGATCGGCTTGCCGGACGAGATCAAGACCCTGCTTTCCCATGGCGACCTGGAGATGGGCCATGCCCGAGCGCTGCTCGGTCTGCCGGTGGAACGGCAGGTGGAAGGGGCGCGACATGTTGTCGCACATGGGCTGACCGTACGTCAGACCGAGGCCCTGGTTCGGCAGTGGTCGCATGCCCCGGGCAAACCTGCCGGGCCGGTCAAGAGCGATCCGGACATCGCCCGCCTGGAACAGCGCCTGGCCGAGCGCCTGGGCGCTTCGGTGCAGATCCGCCATGGTCAGAAGGGCAAGGGTCAGCTGGTCATCCGCTACAGTTCCCTGGATGAATTGCAGGGCGTCCTCGCCCACATCCGCTGACACACTTTGGGTTGTAGCGGGTAGTCGGAAATCACTACCAGCCAGTTGAACAGGGGGGACTCCCCCCCTATACTCTGCGCGCTATTTTGTGGGCACTTTTTATGCCAAGTCGTTGATTTGGCAGTGCCGACGCCAGAAGACTGAGAGCGCGATGGAGTCCCGCATGCCAAGTCGCCTGCCGGCATTCAGATTGCTGCTCGTCCAACTGGTTGTAGTGCTTGTTGCTGCGATCTCCCTGTGGATGTCTTGGGGACCGGTGGCCGGATATTCCGGGTTGCTGGGAGGGATGATCGCCTGGTTGCCGAATTGTTATTTCGCCTACAAGGCGTTCCGTTTCAGCGGAGCGCGGGCTGCCCGGGAAATCGTTCGTTCGTTCTATGCGGGCGAGGCCGGGAAACTGATTCTGACGGCGGTGCTGTTCGCACTGGCGTTCGCAGGTGTGAAGCCACTGATGGCGCCGGCCCTGTTCGGCGTCTATCTGCTGACCCTGATGGTCAGCTGGTGCGCACCCCTGCTGATGGGAAAAACATTTACAAGACCTTAGAGCGATTGAGGCAAACATGGCAGCAGAAACCGCTTCGGGTTACATCCAGCACCACTTGCAGAACCTGACCTTCGGGCGTCTGCCAAATGGTGATTGGGGGTTCGCCCACACCGCCGAGCAAGCCAAGGAAATGGGCTTCTGGGCATTCCACGTAGACACCCTGGGCTGGTCGGTACTGCTCGGCGTGGTGTTCCTGTTCATCTTCCGCCTGGCGGCCAAGAAGGCCACCAGCGGCCAGCCGGGTGGACTGCAGAACTTCGTCGAGGTGATGGTCGAGTTCGTCGACACCAGCGTCAAGGACACCTTCCACGGGCGCAACCCGTTGATCGCGCCCCTGGCCCTGACCGTGTTCGTCTGGATCTTCCTGCTCAACCTGATCGACCTGGTACCGGTGGACTACCTGCCGATGCTGGCCGCGAAGATCACCGGCGACGAGCACCTGTTCTTCCGCGCGGTGGCCACCACCGACCCGAACGCCACCCTGGGCCTGTCGATCTCGGTGTTCGCCCTGATCGTCTTCTACAGCATCAAGGTCAAGGGCATCGGCGGCTTCCTCGGTGAACTGACCCTGCACCCCTTCAGCAGCAAGAACATCGTCGTTCAGATCCTGCTGATCCCGGTGAACTTCCTGCTCGAGTTCGTGACCCTGATCGCCAAGCCGGTTTCGCTGGCGCTGCGTCTGTTCGGCAACATGTATGCCGGCGAACTGATCTTCATTCTGATCGCCGTCATGTTCGGTAGCGGAATGTTCCTGCTGAGTGCCCTGGGCGTAGCCCTGAACTGGGCGTGGGCTGTGTTCCACATCCTGATCATCACCCTGCAGGCCTTCATCTTCATGATGCTGACCATCGTCTACCTGTCGATGGCGCACGAAGACAACCATTAATCGATTCGCTTCAACCTTTAACCAACACGACAAAAAGTCGGGAGGAAAAATGGAAACTGTAGTTGGACTGACTGCTATCGCCGTTGCTCTGCTGATTGGCCTGGGTGCCCTGGGTACCGCCATCGGTTTCGGTCTGCTGGGTGGCAAGTTCCTGGAAGGCGCAGCTCGTCAGCCTGAAATGGTTCCGATGCTGCAGGTGAAAATGTTCATCGTCGCCGGTCTGCTCGACGCCGTGACCATGATCGGTGTGGGTATCGCCCTGTTCTTCACCTTCGCGAATCCCTTCGTTGGTCAAATCGCCGGCTGATCACTCGAATCTTCCGATTTGAGTGTTTGACGGACAACGAACGAGCGAGGTGTTGGCGTGAACATTAATGCAACCCTGATTGGCCAGTCCGTTGCGTTCTTCATCTTTGTGCTGTTCTGCATGAAGTTCGTGTGGCCTCCGGTCATCGCGGCTCTGCAAGAGCGTCAGAAGAAGATCGCTGACGGCCTGGACGCTGCCAACCGCGCGGCTCGTGATCTGGAGCTGGCTCATGAGAAAGCGGGCCAGCAACTGCGCGAAGCCAAGGCTCAGGCAGCCGAAATCGTCGAGCAGGCGAAGAAACGCGCTAACCAGATCGTCGATGAAGCCCGCGACCAGGCCCGTGCCGAAGGCGAACGCCTGAAGGCCCAGGCCCAAGCGGAAATCGAACAGGAACTGAACAGCGTCAAGGACGCCCTGCGTGCCCAAGTGGGTACCCTGGCCGTCACCGGCGCCGAGAAGATCCTGGGTGCTTCGATCGACGCAAACGCGCACGAGCAGCTGGTTTCCAAACTGGCAGCCGAGATCTAAAGCGAGGGCGCTATGGCAGAACTGACCACGTTGGCTCGTCCCTACGCAAAGGCGGCTTTCGAGTACGCCCAGGCTCATCAGCAACTGGCCGATTGGTCGGCTGCGCTGGGTGTGCTGGCCGCAGTGTCGCAGGACGACACCGTGCGCCAGCTGCTCAAAGAGCCTCAGCTGACCTCTTCGGCCAAGGCTCAGAGCCTGATCGATGTGTGCGGCGACAAGCTGAATGCACCAGCCCAGAACTTCGTCCGGACTGTGGCTGAGAACAAGCGGCTCGAACTGCTGCCGACCATCGCTGAGATGTACGAGCAGTTGAAGGCCGAGCAGGAAAAGTCGGTCGAGGTAGAAGTCACCAGTGCCTTCACCTTGAGCAAAGAACAGCAGGACAAACTCGCCAAGGCTCTCAGCGCCCGGCTCAGTCGCGAAGTGCGGCTACATGCGTCGGAAGACGCGAGCCTGATCGGCGGCGTGATCATTCGCGCCGGTGACTTGGTAATCGATGGCTCGGTGCGCGGCAAGCTCGCGAAACTGGCCGAAGCGTTGAAATCTTGAGTTTGAAGGGGCAGCGGCATGCAGCAACTCAATCCTTCCGAAATTAGTGAAATCATCAAGGGGCGCATCGAGAAACTCGACGTCGCCTCCCAAGCACGAAACGAAGGCACCATCGTCAGCGTGTCCGACGGTATCGTGCGCATCTACGGTCTGGCCGACGTCATGTACGGCGAGATGATCGAGTTCCCGGGCGGCGTCTACGGTATGGCGCTGAACCTGGAGCAGGATTCCGTGGGTGCCGTGGTCCTGGGTGAATACCAGGGCCTCGCCGAAGGCATGAACGCCAAGTGCACCGGCCGCATCCTGGAGGTTCCGGTCGGTCCGGAACTGCTGGGTCGCGTGGTCGACGCGCTGGGCAACCCGATCGACGGCAAGGGTCCGATCGACGCCAAGGCCACCGACGCGGTCGAGAAGGTCGCTCCGGGCGTGATCTGGCGTAAGTCGGTAGACCAGCCGGTACAGACCGGCTACAAGTCGGTCGACGCCATGATCCCGGTAGGCCGTGGCCAGCGCGAGCTGATCATCGGCGACCGCCAGATCGGCAAGACCGCCCTCGCGGTCGACGCCATCATCAACCAGAAAGACAGCGGCATTAAGTGCGTCTACGTGGCCATCGGCCAGAAGCAGTCCACTATCGCCAACGTCGTACGCAAGCTGGAAGAGAACGGCGCCCTGGCCAACACCATCGTGGTCGCCGCCAGCGCTTCCGAGTCCGCCGCCCTGCAATACCTGGCGCCGTACTCCGGTTGCACCATGGGCGAATACTTCCGCGATCGCGGTGAAGACGCCCTGATCGTCTACGACGACCTGTCCAAGCAGGCCGTGGCCTATCGCCAGATCTCCCTGCTGCTGCGCCGTCCGCCGGGCCGCGAAGCCTACCCGGGCGACGTGTTCTATCTCCACAGCCGTCTGCTGGAGCGCGCTTCCCGCGTTTCCGAAGAGTATGTCGAGAAGTTCACCAACGGCGCCGTGACCGGCAAGACCGGCTCGCTGACCGCGCTGCCGATCATCGAGACCCAGGCCGGCGACGTTTCCGCGTTCGTTCCGACCAACGTGATCTCGATCACCGACGGCCAGATCTTCCTGGAATCCGCCATGTTCAACTCGGGTATCCGTCCGGCCGTCAACGCCGGTATCTCGGTATCCCGTGTAGGTGGCGCGGCCCAGACCAAGATCATCAAGAAGCTGTCCGGCGGCATCCGTACCGCTCTGGCCCAGTACCGTGAACTGGCGGCCTTCGCCCAGTTCGCCTCGGACCTGGACGAAGCGACCCGCAAGCAGCTGGAGCATGGTCAGCGCGTTACCGAGCTGATGAAGCAGAAGCAGTACGCGCCGATGTCGATCGCCGAGATGTCGCTGTCCCTGTACGCCGCCGAGCGTGGCTTCCTGCAGGACGTCGAAATCGCCAAGGTCGGTAGCTTCGAGCAGGCGTTGATCTCCTACTTCCAGCGCGAGCACGCCGCTCTGCTGGCGAAGATCAACGAGAAAGGTGACTTCAACGACGAAATCGACGCGGGCATCAAGGCCGGCATCGAGAAGTTCAAGGCCACCCAAACCTGGTAAGCCGCAGCGGGAGCCGCGAGGCTCCCGCCTGCTAACCCGATAGGTGTCAAATGGCAGGCGCAAAAGAGATTCGCAGCAAGATTGCGAGCATCAAAAGCACGCAAAAGATCACCAATGCCATGGAAAAAGTGGCGGTGAGCAAGATGCGCAAGGCACAAATGCGCATGGCGGCCGGCCGTCCCTACGCGGAGCGTATTCGCCAGGTGATCGGCCATCTGGCCAACGCCAACCCGGAATACCGCCACCCGTTCATGGTCGAGCGTGAAGTCAAGCGCGTCGGCTACATCGTGGTGAGCAGTGATCGTGGTCTGTGCGGCGGTCTGAACATCAACCTGTTCAAGTCCCTCGTCAAGGACATGAGCGGCTACCGTGAGCAAGGGGCGGAAATCGACCTTTGCGTGATCGGTAGCAAGGGCGCTTCGTTCTTCCGCAGTTTCGGCGGCAACGTGGTGGCGGCTATCAGCCACCTCGGCGAAGAGCCTTCGATCAACGACCTGATCGGCAGTGTCAAGGTGATGCTCGACGCATACCTCGAAGGCCGTATCGATCGCCTGTTCGTGGTCTCCAACAAGTTCGTCAACACCATGACCCAGAAGCCGACCGTGGAACAGCTGATTCCGCTGGTGGCCGATGACGATCAGGAGCTGAAGCACCACTGGGACTATCTCTACGAACCCGACGCCAAGTCGCTCCTCGACGGGCTGCTGGTGCGTTACGTGGAATCCCAGGTGTACCAGGCCGTGGTTGAGAACAACGCCTGTGAGCAGGCGGCCCGGATGATTGCAATGAAGAACGCTACCGACAACGCCGGCGAGCTGATCAGCGATTTGCAGCTGATCTACAACAAGGCGCGTCAGGCGGCGATCACCCAGGAAATCTCGGAAATCGTCGGCGGCGCTGCCGCGGTGTAAGAACAGGTTCAAAATTCAGAGGAACCAGACATGAGTAGCGGACGTATCGTTCAAATCATCGGCGCCGTGATCGACGTGGAATTCCCGCGCGATGCCGTGCCGAGCATCTATGAAGCCCTGAAGGTTCAGGGCGTCGAAACCACCCTGGAAGTCCAGCAGCAGCTGGGCGACGGCGTGGTTCGTTCCATTGCGATGGGTTCCACCGAAGGCCTCAAGCGTGGCCTGAACGTGGACAGCACTGGTGCCGCCATCTCCGTGCCGGTCGGTAAGGCGACCCTGGGCCGGATCATGGACGTACTGGGCAACCCGATCGACGAAGCCGGTCCCATCGGCGAAGAAGAGCGCTGGGGCATCCACCGCGAAGCTCCGTCCTATGCCGACCAGGCTGGCGGCAACGAGCTGCTGGAGACCGGCATCAAGGTGATCGACCTGGTCTGCCCGTTCGCCAAGGGCGGCAAGGTAGGCCTGTTCGGCGGCGCCGGCGTGGGCAAGACCGTCAACATGATGGAACTGATCCGTAACATCGCCATCGAGCACAGCGGTTATTCCGTGTTCGCGGGTGTGGGCGAGCGTACTCGTGAGGGTAACGACTTCTACCACGAGATGAAGGATTCCAACGTACTGGACAAGGTAGCCCTGGTATACGGCCAGATGAACGAGCCGCCGGGCAACCGTCTGCGCGTGGCACTGACCGGCCTGACCATGGCCGAGAAGTTCCGTGACGAAGGCCGTGACGTACTGTTGTTCATCGACAACATCTACCGTTACACCCTCGCCGGTACCGAAGTGTCCGCACTGCTGGGCCGTATGCCGTCCGCGGTGGGTTACCAGCCGACCCTGGCCGAGGAGATGGGCGTCCTGCAGGAGCGCATCACCTCCACCAAGAAAGGCTCGATCACCTCGATCCAGGCCGTATACGTTCCCGCGGACGACCTGACCGACCCGTCCCCGGCGACCACCTTCGCCCACCTGGATGCGACCGTCGTACTGTCCCGTGACATCGCCTCGCTGGGTATCTACCCCGCGGTCGACCCGCTGGACTCCACCTCCCGCCAGCTCGACCCGCTGGTGATCGGCCAGGATCACTACGACACCGCTCGCGGCGTCCAGTATGTTCTGCAGCGCTACAAGGAGCTGAAGGACATCATCGCGATCCTGGGCATGGACGAACTGTCCGAAGCCGACAAGCTGCTGGTGGCGCGCGCTCGTAAGATCCAGCGCTTCCTGTCCCAGCCGTTCTTCGTTGCGGAAGTCTTCACCGGCTCGCCGGGCAAGTACGTTTCCCTGAAGGACACCATCGCTGGCTTCAAGGGCATTCTCAACGGCGACTACGATCACCTGCCGGAGCAGGCGTTCTACATGGTCGGCGGTATCGAAGAAGCGGTCGAGAAAGCCAAAAAACTGTAATCCTGTGCGCCCGGCGACGGGCGCTCATGTGAGGCAAGCGTATGGCCATAACAGTCCATTGCGACATCGTCAGCGCCGAGGCGGAGATCTTCTCCGGCCTGGTCGAGATGGTTATCGCGCACGGCGCTCTGGGTGACCTGGGTATCGCCCCGGGCCACGCGCCGCTGATCACCGACCTGAAGCCGGGCCCCATCCGCCTGGTCAAGCAGGGCGGCGAGCAGGAGGTGTACTACATCTCCGGCGGTTTCCTCGAAGTCCAGCCGAACATGGTCAAGGTCCTCGCCGACACCGTGGTTCGTGCCGGCGACCTCGACGAAGCGGCCGCCCAGGAAGCCCTGAAGGCCGCCGAAAAGGCGCTGCAGGGCAAGGGTGCCGAGTTCGACTACAGCGCCGCTGCCGCGCGTCTGGCCGAAGCCGCAGCCCAGCTGCGCACCGTCCAGCAACTGCGCAAGAAGTTCGGCGGCTGATTTCCAGCCGGTACTTCTAGCGGTGTCAGGGAAAAGGGTAGCCTGTAGGCTACCCTTTTTTCGTTTTGCATCTTCACTCACAGGTTTTGCCTGTGACCACCAGGAACGGTAGTCCAGTCCATGTCCCTTGAAATCGTGATTCTCGCCGCCGGCCAGGGCACCCGCATGCGTTCGGCCCTGCCCAAGGTCCTCCATCCCATCGCCGGAAAGCCGATGCTCGGCCATGTCATCGACTGCGCGCGCCAGTTGCAGCCGGAACGGATCCACGTGGTGATCGGCCACGGCGCGGACCTGGTGCGTGAGCGGATGGCCGCCGACGACCTGAATTTCGTGCTCCAGGCCGAACAGCTCGGCACCGGCCACGCGGTGGCCCAGGCCCTGCCGTTCCTCAGTGCGGAGCAGGTGCTGATCCTCTACGGCGACGTGCCGCTGATCCAGCTGGACACCTTGCAGCGCCTGCTGGCGCAAGTCACCCCGGACCAGTTGTCGCTGCTCACCGTCGACATGCTCGACCCCACCGGCTACGGCCGCATCGTTCGTGACGACCAGGGCGCGGTGCAGGCCATCGTCGAGCACAAGGACGCGACCCCGGCGCAGCGTCAGATCGGCGAGATCAACACCGGCATCCTCGCGGTGCCGGGCAAGCGCCTCGCCGACTGGCTCGGCCGCCTGTCCAACGACAATGCCCAGGGCGAGTACTACCTGACCGACGTGATCGCCATGGCGGTCGGCGACGGCCTGGTGGTGGCCAGCGCCCAGCCGCTGGACGCGATGGAAGTGCAGGGCGTCAATGACCGCATGCAACAGGCCCAGCTGGAGCGTCACTACCAGCGCCTGCGCGCGGAGGAGCTGATGCGCCAGGGCGTGACCCTGCTCGATCCGCAGCGCCTGGACGTGCGTGGCGAGGTCTCGGTGGGCCGCGACGTGCTGATCGACGTCAACGTGGTGCTCGAGGGCCGCGTGGTGATCGAGGACGACGTACGCATCGGGCCGAACTGCGTGATTCGCGACAGCGTCCTGCGGCGTGGCGCGGTGATCAAGGCCAACAGCCACCTGGAAGGCGCGGAGCTGGGCGAGGGCAGCGATGCCGGTCCGTTCGCCCGCCTGCGCCCGGGCAGCGTGCTCGGCGCTCGGGCCCATGTCGGCAACTTCGTCGAACTGAAGAATGCCCGCCTGGGCGAGGGCAGCAAGGCTGGCCACCTGAGCTACCTGGGCGATGCCGAGCTGGGCGCCAACTGCAACATCGGCGCCGGCACCATCACCTGCAACTACGATGGCGCGAACAAGTTCCGCACCGAGCTGGGCGACGATGTGTTCATCGGCTCGAACAACTCGCTGGTGGCGCCGCTGAAGATCGGCGATGGCGCGACCACCGCGGCCGGCTCCACCATCACCCATGAGGTTCCGGCGAAGAACCTGGCCTTCGGCCGCGCCCGGCAGAAGAACCTGGAAAACTGGAAACGCCCGGAAAAGATCAGGAAGTAACGCAACGGCACGGATGCCTAAGCCTGCGAAACCGATCGTGCTGGCACTGCTCATAGCCTGGGCGGTGCTGCCCGAATGGCTGTGGATACCCGTCGGAGGCGCCCATGCCCGCGACTGGAATCCACGAACCCTCTGGTTCGAGCCCAGAGGCCGCTCCGGAGTGCACAAGGGCATCGACATCTTCGCCCGCAGCGGCACCCAGTACCTTCCGCCAGCTACGGCCAGGTGCTCTATCGCGGGGAGTTCGCCCTCGGCGGCAAGCTCGTCCTGGTGCTGGCACCCAAGTGGCGCCTGCATTACTACGCCCATCTCGATAGCCTCGGCGTCTAACCGGGCCAGCCGGTCCTCGCCGGCTCCACCTGGGTACGCTCGGCACCACCGGCATCGCGCGCGGCAAGCCGGCCCACCTGCACTACGCGATCATCACCTTGCTGCTGCCCTATCCCTGCCTGACCGACGACAGCACCCAGGGTTGGAAGAAGCTGTTCTACCTCGATCCCAAACGGTATTGCCGAGCCGATGAAAAGTCATTGACGGGAAGCGCCGGATAAGTTTTGATTCGCATACTTTTCTTTCGAAACGAAACTTAAGTGATCTCGAAACGTAATACGCCGCAACGTCGCCATGCCATCCTCGCGCTGCTTTCCGAGCAGGGCGAGGTCAGCGTGGACGCACTCGCCAAGCGCTTTTCCACGTCGGAAGTGACCATCCGCAAGGACCTCGCCGCCATGGAAAGCCACGGCCTGCTGCTGCGGCGCTACGGCGGAGCGGTGCCGATGCCGCAGGAACTGATCGGTGAAGCTGCGCAGCCCGTCTCGCCCTACAAGCAGGCTATCGGTCGCGCCGCCGCGGCGCGCATCCGCGAGCATGCGCGGATCATCATCGACAGTGGCAGCACCACCGCGGCGATGATCCCCGAACTCGGGCACAAGCCGGGCCTGGTGGTGATGACCAACTCGCTGAACGTGGTCAACGCCCTGCGCGAACTGGAGCACGAGCCGGTGCTGCTGATGACCGGCGGCACCTGGGATCCGCATTCCGAGTCGTTCCAGGGCCAGGTCGCCGAGCAGGTGCTGCGTTCCTATGACTTCGACCAACTATTCATCGGTGCCGACGGCATCGATCTCGAACGCGGGACGACCACGTTCAACGAACTGCTGGGCCTGAGCCGGGTGATGGCCGAGGTCGCCCGCGAGGTGATCGTGATGGCCGAGGCCGACAAGGTCGGCCGGCGCATTCCCAACCAGGAACTGCCCTGGAGCAGCATCCATACCCTGATTACCGACGAGCGCCTGGAACCTTCCGCGCGCGAACAGATAACCGCCCGGGGCGTCACGCTGATCTGCGCCCCGGTCGAGGCCTGAAAGGAGAAAGACCCCATGTGTGGAATCGTAGGCGCGATCGCCGAGCGTAACATCACCCCCATCCTCATCGAGGGCCTCAAGCGCCTCGAGTATCGCGGCTACGACAGCGCCGGCGTAGCGGTCTTCGACAACGAAGGCCGGCTGCATCGCTGCCGCCGGGTCGGCAAGGTCGCCAGCCTGGAGGAAGGCCTGGCCGGTACGCCGCTGCTCGGCCGCCTGGGCATCGCCCATACCCGCTGGGCGACCCATGGCGCGCCAACCGAAGGCAACGCCCACCCGCATTTCTCCAGCGACGAACTGGCGGTGGTGCACAACGGCATCATCGAGAACCACGAACCTCTCCGTGAGCGGCTCAAGGGCCTGGGCTACGTGTTCACCTCGCAGACCGACACCGAGGTCATCGTCCACCTGTTGCACCACAAGCTGCAGTCCATCGGCGACCTGACCCTGGCGCTGAAGGAAGCGGTCAAGGAATTGCACGGGGCCTATGGCCTGGCCGTGATCAGCGCGGCGCAGCCGGACCGCATCGTCGCCGCCCGCAGCGGCAGCCCGCTGGTGATCGGCCTCGGGCTTGGCGAGAACTTCCTCGCTTCCGACCAGTTGGCGCTGCGCCAGGTGACCGACCGCTTCATCTACCTGGAGGAAGGCGATATCGCCGAGATCCGCCGCGACAGCGTGCGCCTGTGGGATGTCCAGGGCAACGACGTGCAGCGTGAGACCGTGCAGTACCACGAAGGCGCCGAAGCCGCCGACAAGGGCGAGTATCGGCACTTCATGCTCAAGGAGATCCACGAGCAGCCCAGCGTCGTGCAGCGCACCCTGGAAGGCCGCCTCGGGCAGAACCAGGTACTGGTGGAAAGCTTCGGCCCGCAGGCGGCGGAGCTGTTCGCCAAGGTCCGCAACGTGCAGATCGTCGCCTGCGGCACCAGCTACCATGCCGGCATGGTCGCCCGTTACTGGCTGGAAAGCCTGACCGGGATTCCCTGCCAGGTGGAAGTCGCCAGCGAGTTCCGCTACCGCAAGGTCGCGGTGCAGCCGGATTGCCTGTTCGTCACCATCTCCCAGTCCGGCGAGACCGCCGACACCCTGGCCGCCCTGCGCAACGCCAAGGAACTGGGCTTCCTCTCCAGCGTGGCGATCTGCAACGTCGCCACCAGTTCGCTGGTGCGCGAATCCGACCTGTCCCTGCTGACCCAGGCCGGCCCGGAAATCGGCGTGGCCTCGACCAAGGCCTTCACCACCCAGTTGGTCGCCCTGCTGCTGCTGACCCTGGGCATCGGCCAGGTGCAGAAGCGCCTGGCCGAGGGCGTCGAAGCCGAGCTGGTGGACGAGCTGCGTCGCCTGCCGACCCGGCTGGGCGAGGCGCTGGCGATGAACCGTACGGTGGAGAAGGTTTCCGAGCTGTTCGCCGAGAAGCACCATACCCTGTTCCTCGGCCGTGGAGCGCAGTTCCCGGTGGCCCTGGAAGGCGCGCTGAAGCTCAAGGAAATTTCCTATATCCATGCCGAAGCCTATCCGGCCGGTGAGCTCAAGCATGGCCCGCTGGCGCTGGTGGACAGCGACATGCCGGTGGTCACCGTGGCGCCGAACAACGAGCTGGTGGAGAAGCTCAAGTCGAACCTCCAGGAAGTCCGCGCCCGCGGCGGCGAACTGGTGGTCTTCGCCGACGAAGGCGCGGGCATCGAGGCCGGCGAGGGCACCCACGTGGTGGGCATGCCGCACATCGGCGACGTGCTCTCGCCGATCCTCTACACCATTCCGCTGCAACTGCTGTCGTATCACGTCGCCGTGCTCAAGGGCACCGACGTCGACCAGCCGCGCAACCTGGCCAAGTCGGTCACCGTCGAGTAACGGCCGGCCTTCTCCCAGCCCATGTCGCCGGCCATGCGCCGGCGCATCGGCTTTTTCCGGCGCTTCAGCGAAACGGTTTCCAGAAGCGTTCCAGCGCCGCCGCCAGCAATTCCGTGTCGCCGCGCGAATCGCCCCAGGCGCGCAGGGAGTATTGGGTCAGCGGACCGTAGTGCCGTTCCAGTCGGCAGACTTTTTCGTCGCGCCGGCAGTTGCGGCCGACGATCCTGCCGGTCAGTACGCCGTCCACCACCTCCAGCTCGGTGGCTATCAGGTGCACGCCGAGCTTTTCGGCGAAAGGCCTGAGCACCAGCGAAGGCGAGGCGGAACAGATGGTCACGGTGCTGCCGCTGCTGACCTGGTCGGCCACCGCGGTCAATGCGTGGGGACGCATCAGTGTTTCCCAGAAGCGGTTCTGGTAGGCCAACGCCCGTTCTTCCAGCACCTGCACCGGCACGTCGGTGAGGAAGGTGGCGATCAGGCGCGCCTTCAGGTCGTCGCGGCCGATCCGCCGACAGAGATAGGCCAGGCTGGGCGCGGCCATGCGCAGCATGCGGCGGACGAACACCCGGTTGCCGAAGGCGAAGCGCAGGAATGGAACGAAGCTGTCGCGGTAGGTGAGCGTCCCGTCGAAGTCGAATACGGAGAGGAAGCGTACCTCGCGGGTTTCCAGCGGGCCGGTGTCATTCATCAGGCGTTTCCTTATGTCGCTTTCTTGCCAAGGCATCCTGGCCTGCGTCTTTCCGTTATTACAGCGAGGGAAAGTTTGTATATCAAAACTGTCAATTATTCACAGGCACCCTGGCTGCTAACCTGAAGTGAGTGCCCGGCTGTTTTGCATCGATAGATAGGAGGCTAAGTAGTCGATAGCAAAACTCTATCAAGGTACTGGACTATAGTGTTCCCGTCTTGTGACCAGGAGGTTTGGCATGATTGCACAGCTCCCCTCTGAGTTGCTGTCCCTGCAACTGCCGTTGCGGATCCGCATCGGTGATGCTCAGGCGTTCGATCTGGGGCCGGATCCACAGGTAACCATGGTCATCCGCGACCCCACGCTGCTCACCGAGATCACCCACCCCAGCCTCGACGCGCTGGGCAAGGCCTACGTCGAGAAGCGCCTCGACATCGAGGGGCCGATCAGCCAGGTGATCGGCATCGGCGACGCCCTCAGCGAGGCGCTCGGCGACCCCGACGGCGAGGCCTCGCCGGTCAGGGAGAGTCATGACAAGGCCACCGACGCCGAGGCCATCCATTACCACTACGACCTGTCCAACGACTTCTACCGGCTCTGGCTGGATCCGGAAATGGTCTATTCCTGCGCCTATTTCGAAACCGGCCGGGAAGACCTCGCCACCGCGCAACTGGCCAAGCTTCGCCACTTGTGTCGCAAGCTGCGCCTGCAACCGGGCGAGAAGCTGCTGGATGTCGGCTGTGGCTGGGGCGGCCTGGCGCGCCTGGCCGCTCGCGAGTTCGGCGTCGAGGTCACCGGCATCACCCTCAGCAAGGAACAGCTGGCGCTGGGCCAGGAACGGGTCCGGGCCGAGGGCCTGGAAGACCGGGTCACCCTGAAGCTGCTCGACTACCGCGACCTGCCGCGCGATGGCCGCTTCGACAAGGTGGTCAGTGTCGGCATGTTCGAGCACGTCGGCCACGCCAACCTCGGCCTGTACTTCCAGCAACTGTACGACGCGGTGCGCCCCGGTGGCCTGGTGATGAACCATGGCATCACCTCGCTCTATACCGATGGGCGTCCGGTGGGCAAGGGCGCCGGCGATTTCATCGACCGCTATGTCTTCCCCCACGGCGAGCTGCCACACCTGTCGCTGGCGGTGGCGCGGATGAGCGAAGCCGGCCTGGAAGTGGTCGACGTGGAAAGCCTGCGCCTGCATTACGCGCGGACCCTGGACTTCTGGAGCGCCAACCTGGAAGCGAAGCTGAAGGAGGCGGCCCGCCTGGTGCCGGAAGAGACCTTGCGGATCTGGCGCTTGTACCTCGCCGGGTGCGCCTATGGTTTCAAGCGCGGCTGGATCAACCTGCACCAGATCCTCGCCAACCGGCCCCACGAGGACGGCTCCCACGAGTTGCCCTGGTCGCGGCGCGACCTCTATGCCTGATGGCGACGACCGGCTCCCTTGAGGAGCCGGTCGCGCATTCGGTGCATGCGGATTGTCCTGCGCGGCGGCGCGGTCTAGTCTGCACGGAGTCCTGCGCGGTCGAGGGAAGCCGGGACGCTTCCGCGGCGGCGCGACAACAACGATAAGAACAGGAGACTTCCCATGTCGCTGAGCAGACGCCTCGGTCTTTTCACGCTCGCCGCAACGGTAACCTTCAGCACTGCGGTCTTCGCCGCGCCGACCTTCATCAATATCCTCACCGGCGGCACCAGCGGGGTCTACTACCCCATCGGGGTCGGCCTCTCGCAGATCTACGGGCACGACATCCCGGGCGCCAAGACTTCGGTGCAGGCCACCAAGGCCTCGGTCGAGAACCTCAACCTGTTGCAGGCAGGTCGCGGCGAGCTGGCGCTGGCGCTGGGCGATTCGGTCGCCGACGCCTGGAACGGGGTGGCCGACGCCGGCTTCAAGGCGCCGCTGAAGAAGCTGCGGGCGATCGGCAATACCTACCCCAACTATATCCAGGTGGTCGCCAGCCAGGCCTCGGGGATCAAGACCCTGGCCGACCTGAAAGGCAAGCGCATCTCGGTGGGCGCACCCAAGAGCGGCACCGAGCTGAACGCCCGGGCGATCTTCAAGGCCGCCGGTCTGAGCTACGAGGACATGGGCAAGGTGGAATACCTCCCGTACGCCGAATCGGTGGAGCTGATCAAGAACCGCCAGCTCGACGCCACCCTGCAATCCTCCGGTCTGGGCATGGCCGCCATCCGCGACCTTGCCTCGACCATGCCGATCACCTTCGTCGCGATTCCGGCGGAGGTGGTGGCGAAGATCGACAGTCCGGCCTATCACGCCGCGAGCATTCCCGCCGGTACCTACGACGGCCAGGAGCAGGACGTGCCGACGGTGGCCATCGACAACATCCTGGTCAGCCACGCCGGGGTCAGCGACGAGCTGGCCTACCAGATGACCAGGCTGATGTTCGACAACCTGCCGCGGCTGGTCACCGCCCATGCCGCGGCCAAGGACATCGCCCTGGACAAGGCGGCGAAGAACCTGCCGATACCGCTGCACCCCGGCGCCGAGCGCTTCTACAAGGAAAAGGGCGTCCTGCCGCAGTGACGCCCGGCCCATCGTAGTCCCCGGTCCGCAGGGCGGGCCGGGGTTCCCGCGTTTCCGGCTGTTGGGAGTCGAAGCATGAGCGATCATCAGAACGGGCTGCACAACGAGGCGGAAAGCTGGCCGCGCACGCTGTTCGCCGTGGCCCTGGCCTTTTCCGTGTTCCAGGTCGTCACCGCGGCCTTTCCCCTGATTTCGACCCAGGTCCTGCGGGCGATGCACGTCGGCCTGCTGTTGCTGGTGGTCTACCTGAGCTATCCGCTTGCCGGCGTACGGCGCCCCTGGCAACCGCTGGCCTGGCTGCTGGGCTTGGCCGGACTGGGTACGGCGATCTACCAGTGGGTATTCGAGGCCGACCTGATCCAGCGCTCCGGAGAGCTGACCCAGGCCGACATGGTCGTCGGCGTGGTGCTGATCGTGCTGGTCTTCGAGGCGGCGCGACGGGTGATGGGCATCGCCTTGCCGATCATCTGCGCGCTGTTCCTGGCCTACGGTCTGTTCGGCGAACACCTGCCGGGCGACCTGGCCCATCGCGGCTACGGTTTCGACCAGATCGTCAACCAGCTGTCTTTCGGCACCGAGGGGCTCTACGGCACGCCAACCTACGTGTCGGCCACCTATATCTACCTGTTCATCCTGTTCGGCGCCTTTCTCGAACAGGCGGGGATGATTCGCCTGTTCACCGATTTCGCCATGGGCCTGTTCGGCCATCGGGTCGGCGGGCCGGCCAAGGTCTCGGTGTTTTCCTCGGCGCTGATGGGCACCATCACCGGCTCCGGGGTGGCCAACGTGGTCACCACCGGACAGTTCACCATCCCGTTGATGAAACGCTTCGGCTACAAGCCGGCGTTCGCCGGCGGCGTCGAGGCGACCGCGAGCATGGGCAGCCAACTGATGCCGCCGGTGATGGGGGCGGTGGCGTTCATCATGGCCGAGACCATCAACGTGCCCTACGTGGAGATCGCCAAGGCGGCGCTGATCCCTGCGCTCCTGTATTTCGGCTCGGTGTACTGGATGGTCCACCTGGAGGCCCGCCGGGCCGACCTCAAGGGCCTGCCGCGCGAGCAGTGCCCGAGCGCCTGGGGCGCCGTGCGCGAACGCTGGTTCCTGCTGATTCCGTTGCTGGTACTGATCGCGTTGCTGTTCTCCGGACGCACGCCGCTGTTCTCCGGAACCATCGGCCTGGCGCTGACCGCCATCGTCATCCTCGGTTCGGCGATCATCCTGCGGGTGTCCTCGCTCGGCCTGCGCATCGCCTTCTGGGTCGCGCTGGGGTTGCTCTGCGCCGGCTTCTTCCGCCTCGGCATCGGGGTGATCTTCGTCGTGATAGCGGCCCTGGCCCTGGTCTGCTGGTTCGTCCGCGGGGGCCGGGAAACCCTGCGCATCTGCGTCCGCGCCCTCGCCGAGGGCGCGCGGCATGCGATCCCGGTGGGCATCGCGTGCACCCTGGTGGGAGTCATCATCGGGGTGATCTCGCTGACCGGCATCGCCACCACCTTCGCCAGCTACGTGCTCGACCTGGGGCGGGAAAACCTGCTGCTGTCGCTGGTCCTGACCATGGTCACCTGCCTGGTCCTGGGAATGGGCATTCCGACCATCCCCAACTACATCATCACCAGCTCCATTGCCGCGCCGGCGCTGCTGGAACTGGGGGTGCCGCTGATCGTCTCGCACATGTTCGTCTTCTACTTCGGCATCCTCGCCGACCTCACCCCGCCGGTGGCGCTGGCCTGTTTCGCGGCGGCGCCGATCGCCAAGGAGAGGGGATTGAAGATCAGCTTCTGGGCGGTGCGCATCGCCCTGGCGGGGTTCGTGGTGCCGTTCATGGCGGTCTATTCCCCGGCGTTGATGCTGCAGGAAGGCGGTTGGGGGGCGACGCTCTACGTCGCCTGCAAGGCGGTGCTGGCCATCGGTCTGTGGGGGATGGCTTCCATTGGCTACCTGCAGGGTCCGCTGGCCTGGTGGGAACGCCTGCTGGCGTTCGCCGCGGGGGCGAGCCTGGTCCTGGCCTTGCCGATCAGCGACGAACTGGGCTTCGTCCTCGGCGGGCTGGTGATCGGCTGGCATCTCTGGCGCCAGCGCGCGGGCGAGGCGGTGGCGTGATCGCACTGTGCCTGGGCATGGCCGGCAGCGTCTGGGCGACGCTGCCGCTGCAGTCGTTCACCCTGGCCTGGCAGCACACGGTGGAGAAGGTGCTCTGGGAAGAGGACTATCGCCTGAGCGCGGACGGCCTGTTCCTCGAGGAAGCCCGGGTGCGGGGCAGCGGGGCGGGGATGGAGATTCCCGAGGGCGCCGTGCTGCGTGACGGCGCCTGGCACTACCGGCGCGAGCTGCCGCCATTGCAGCCGCTGCGCCTGGGTCGCGCGCCGGAAGCCGGTGACTACCGGATCTGCCGGCAGGGTCGTTGCGATGCGCTGGCGCGCTGGATCGGGCCGCCGGTCCCGGAGCGCCCGGCGGTCGAACTCTGGGCATGCCCGGCGAAGCGAGCGCCTGGCTGACCCCTTTGTGCACAACCTGCCGGTTGCTGCCCCGCAGAACATAACTTATCCACAAGACCATCGAAGCCGGAGGCGCTTCCGGCCACGAGGACATCTGCCCATGCGAAACCCTGTATCCGTCCTGCGTCCCGCCCTGCTGGCGGTGCTTGTCTCCACAAGCGCATCGGCCAGTGCCGATCCGGCTGTGGAAAACCCGCGCATCGGCCGCGCCGCCGATCTCTACGAGCTGACCCCGGAGTACCAGCCGGGTACCTACCGGAACATGGACAAGGTCTATCCGACCCGGGTTATCCACAAGGGCTCGAAGGTTCGCCCGCTGCCGCCGGGGACGACCATAGCGCCGCGCTACCGGAGCGGCGGGGAGGAATACGGGGTCGACGAATTCATGCGGCGCAACCGTGTCGGTGGCCTGCTGGTGCTCAAGGATGGCAAGGTCGTCCTGGAGCGCTATGGCCTGGGCAACGACGAGCGCACGCGCTGGACCTCGTTCTCGGTGGTCAAGTCGATCTCCTCGACCCTGGTCGGCGCCGCCGTGCAGCAGGGCCTGCTGGCCCTCGACCAGCCTGTGGACAAGTACCTGCCGGCGCTGGCCGGGTCCGCCTACCAGGGGGTGACGGTCGAGCAGGTCCTGCAGATGAGTTCCGGAGTGCGCTGGAACGAGACCTACCGCGACCCGAAGTCCGATCGCCGGCAGATGTTCGACGCCCAGCTGGCCCAGCGTCCCGGCGGCATCCTGCGCCTGCTGGCGAGCCTGCCGCGGCAGTACCCGGCGGGAACCCACTTCACCTACAGTACCGGCGAATCGCACCTGCAGAGCGAACTGGTGCATGCGGTGACGCGCATCCCGGTCAGCGACTACCTGTCCGAGCGCATCTGGGCGCGGCTGGGCATGGAGAGCGACGGCTTCTGGCAACTGGAATCGCCGGCTGGGCAAGAGATCGGCAGCAGCGGCCTGAGCGCGACCCTGCGCGACTACGGGCGTTTCGGCCAGTTCATCCTCGAGGATGGGGTGATCGATGACGAGCGCATCCTTCCCGAGGGCTGGGTGGAACGTGCCAGCCGAGTCGAGCCGGCCTCGCACCTGGCGCCGGGCAAGCTCTACGACGGCGAATACGCACTCGGCTACGGCTACCAGTGGTGGACCTTCCCGGTGGGCGCCGGGGCCTTGCCCGGGCATGACGGCGGGGTCTTCGAGGCCCAGGGGATCTTCGGCCAGTATCTCTATGTCAATCGCCGGGAGCAGGTCGTGGCGGTGGTCTGGAGCGCCTGGCCGAAGCCGGAGATGGACGAGCGCGAGGCGGAAACCTACGCCTTCCTCGGCGCGGCGGTGAAGGCCCTGCGCTAGCCCTGTGGACAACTATCGGAAGTGCGTACGTCTGCGATTCTCGCCCTGTGGATGAATCTCTTCAGCGGGAAAACCGCAGGGGCAACCCCTGGCAGTCCTCGCACAGTCGCCCCGCGTGCCAGGCGAGCTGCCCCGAGACCACGGTGGTGTCGACCCGGTGATGGAAGGCCCGATGGCGGAATGGCGTCCAGTTGCAGCGCGACAGCAGCGGCATGGCGCTGGCCGCCTCCGGCCGTTCGAGTTCGCTGACCAGCACCAGGTCGGCCCAGTAGCCTTCGCGAAGGAAACCGCGATCGGCGATGGCGAACAGCTCGGCGACGCGATGGCTGGTCTTCGCCACCAGCGTCGGCAGGCTCAGCCAGCCTTCGCGGACCAGTTCGAGCAGGGCCGGCAACGCATGTTGTACCAGCGGCAGGCCGGCGGGAGCCTGTGGATAAGCCTGCTGCTTCTCGGCCCAGGTGTGTGGCGCGTGATCGGTGCCGATCACGTCCAGGCGGTTACCCGCCAGCGCCCGGCGCAACGCGTCGCGGTCCTCGCGGCTCTTCACCGCCGGGTTGCACTTGAGCAGGTGGCCGAGGCGGGCGTAGTCGCCGTCGTCGAACAGCAGGTGGTGGACGCAGACTTCCGCGGTGATGCGCTTCTGGCACAGTGGCTTGTCTTCGAACAGGGCCAGTTCCCGGGCTGTGGACAAGTGCAGCACGTGCAACAGCGTGCCGTGCCGCTGCGCCAGCTCCACCGCCAGGGCGGTGGAACGGTAGCAGGCCTCGGCGTCGCGGATGCGCGGGTGGGCGGCGGCCGGAATGCGGTCGCCGAAGCGCTGTCGCCAGCGTGCCAGGTTGGTTTCGATCCGCGGCGTGTCTTCGCAATGGCTGAGCAGCAGAGTGGGAACGCTGGCGAACAGCCGTTCCAGGGTCGGCAGGTCGTCCACCAGCATGTCGCCGGTGGAGGCGCCCATGAATACCTTCACCGCGGCGACTTCGCGTGGATCGAGGGCGGCCACGGTGTCCAGGTTGTCGCGGCTGACGCCGAAGTGGAAAGCGTAGTTGGCCATGCTGTGTGCGGCGGCGCGGCGCTTCTTCTCGGCCAGTGCCTCGAGGGTGAGGGTCGCCGGGCGGGTGTTGGGCATGTCCATGAAACTGGTGATGCCCCCGGCCACCGCAGCGCGTGACTCGCTGGCGATCGTGCCCTTCTGTGGATAACCGGGCTCGCGGAAGTGTACCTGGTCATCGATCATGCCCGGCAGCAGGTAGCGGCCCGCGGCATCGATCTCCCGGCTGGCGCTGCAGTCCTCGAGGCTGCCGGCGATGCGTTCGATGCGGCCTTGGCGTACCAGCAGGTCGCCTTCGCGCACCTGTCCCTCATTGATCATCCGGGCGTTGCGGATCAGCAGGCTGCCCATGCTCAGAACTCGTTCTGCAGCGACTTGTAACCGCGTACCAGATCGACGTTGGTGCGTGCCACGTCTTCCGAGAATTCGCTGGCCGAGACGCTGACCCGCGGCATGCTCGCCAGGTCGGTGCGCGGGCCGATACGTTCGGTGGACGGGACGTAGAAGCCCGGTGGCAGGTCGCAGCCATCGACCACCGCGTTGTGGCGGACCACGCAGCCATCGCCGATACGGCAATTGAACAGCACGCTGTTGAAGCCGATGAAGACCCGGTCGCCGACCTCGCAGGGACCATGGACGATGGAGCGATGGGCGATCGAAGTGTGCTCGCCGATGGTCACCGCGGCACCGGACTTGGAATGGATCACCACGCCGTCCTGGATGTTCGAGTTGGCGCCGATCAGGATCGGCTGCATGCCGCCCTCGGCGTCGACCTCGTCGGCGCGGATCACGGCGTAGGGGCCGACGAACACATTGGCCTGGATGACCACCTTGCCGCAGATGATCGCGGTCTTGTCGACATACGCCGACTCATCGATCACCGGCAGGTCACCGGAGGGATTCCTGCGGATCATGCGGCACCTCGCTGCCAGTGGCTCTCGGCGACGGCGTCGTGGGCATGCAGGCTTTCCGCGTGGACCACCCTGACGGAAAACTCCCGTGCCTGTGGATAACCGCGCAGGGCGCGGTGCAGGCGACGCACCGCGTCCTCGCAGAACATCAGGTTCTGGCCGTTGGCGAGGGCGAAGGCCTGTTCGTCGGCACGCTTCACCGCGGTCTGCACCGCTGTGCCCAAGGCGCACTCGCCGAGGTCCGCCAGTTCTTCCAGCGGCAGGCCCGCGCAGTCTTCCGCCAGGCCGATCCGCAGTTGTGCGCTGCTGCGCTGGCTGTGCGGGGTGGCGACGATGCCGTCGCTGCTGCCGAGCCAGGCGAGGATGGTGGCGTGGTCCGGCTGCTGGCCGGCGAAGTCCTGGGCGAAGCGCTCCTGGATCAGCTGCCGCGCCAGCGCCGCCGAGCAGGGACAGGTGGAGGAGTAGGTCAGTTCGAGATGCAGGTCGGCCTGGAAGGTACCGTTCTCCAGGCGGGTGTCCAGCACCAGTGGATAACGTTTCCAGCCGCTCAGCGGGCTGACCAGCGCCGGACGGCGCAGCAGCGGAGCCAGGCGCAGGCGCAGGTAGGCGCGGCGCGACAGGTCGGCATGGCTGTCGAGGAAGCGCTGCAGGACGCCGCGCAGGCGCGGCAGGTCGAGCTCGCCGTCTTCCAGCCCGGCCAGGGCCAGGTACAGGCGCGACATATGGATGCCGCGCGCCTGCGGGTCGTCCAGGCTGACGCCGGCATCGGCCTCGGCGGCGACGGTCTGGCCGGCGACCTGGACGGGCAGGGCGATGCCCTGCATGCCGACCCAGTCCAGGGGCAGGGTGGAAAGTGTGGTCTGGCGGGCGATATCGGGAAGCGTCAGGGCGTTCATGGAAAGCTCGAAGAAGGGCAGGCAAGGCCTGGAAATGGCTTAAATGTTATAATATAACGTATTAGTTAATGCCGACCCTTGCAATCGGGTATTTCATCGATGAAGCGCCGCCGCCTGCTGCAAACCCTGCTCGCCAGCCTGGCCATCCAGCCCTTCCTGGGTGCCGGGGCCACTCTGCGCATCGGTCAGGCCCGGGCCTGGAACTCCGCCGAAAGCTGGCGCCTGGTGCTCGACCTGGACGGCCCGCCGCGCTACCGGACCTTTTCCCTGCAGGCTCCGGAACGCCTGATCCTCGACCTGCCCGACACGCAATTGCAGGCGGTGCTTTCCGCGCTGCCCCTCGACGGCCCCGTGCGCGGCATCCGCAGCGGCCAACTGGCCGGTGGCGGGACCCGCATCGTCCTCGACCTGCGCCAGGCGGTACGGCCGCACAGCTTCGCCCTGGCGCCGCAGGCGGGCAAGGGGCATCGCCTGGTCCTGGATCTTTATCCACAGGCGCTGGCCACGCCGCCCGAGCACCTGCTGGCGCTGGCCAGCCCGGCACCGCCGAAGGGCCGCGACATCCTCGTGGTGGTCGACGCCGGCCATGGAGGCAAGGACCCCGGCGCGCTCGGCAGCCAGGGCGAGCGGGAGAAGGACGTGGCCCTGGCCATCGCCCGCCTGCTGGCACGGCGGATCGACCGGGAGAAAGGCTTCAAGGCGCGCCTGGTGCGCAACGACGATGTGTTCATCCCGCTGCGCAAGCGACCGGAAGTGGCGCGGCGCTACAACGCCGACATGTTCGTCTCGGTGCACGCCGACGCGGCGCCGCGCCTGACCGCATCCGGGGCCTCGGTGTTCGCCCTTTCCGAGCATGGCGCCAGTTCGACCATGGCGCGCTGGATGGCCGACCGCGAGAACGGCGCGGATCTGATCGGCAGCAGCGGCAACCTGCCGTTGCAGGGTCGGGACAAGGTACTCGCCGGAGTGATCCTCGACATGGCCCTGAGTTCGACCATCGCCAGCAGCCTGGACCTCGGCCATAGCGTGCTCGGCCAGTTGTCGGACGTCACCGCGTTGCACCAGAAGCGCGTCGAGCAGGCCGGTTTCGCCGTGCTCAAGTCGCCGGACATCCCCTCGATCCTGGTCGAGACCGGATTCATCTCGAATCGCGGTGACTGCCGCCGGCTGATGGACGCGCGCCACCGCCAGCGCCTGGCCGAGGCGATCTTCGCCGGCGTCCAGGGCTACTTCCGCCAGCGACCGCCCGCTGGCAGCTACCTGGCGACGATCACGGCGCGGGAGACCGGCTAGGCCCCGGCCCCTCGCTGCAGCCGCTGACCCGGCCGCAGGTCAGGCGCTGTCGGGCGCCGGAGGAACTGCTGACCCGGCTGATGCTGGTCCAGCCGATATTACGGCTCAGGCCGACCCAGATCTCGCCGTCGCTGGCGACGCCGCTGAAGAAGGTCAGGCGCCCATAGCGGGTATTGGTCTGCGCCCAGCGCCGTCCGCTCGCCGCGTCGTAGCCGCGCAGCCAGGTGAGGTTGCCGGCGGTGGCGACGCTGTAGTGGTTGCCCAGGCGATCCATGCAGGCGAGCACGTTGCGCAGGTAGGCGCAGTCCGCCGGCCGGGTGCCGGGCAGGTAGCCCTGCGCCGGCGCCGAGGCGGCGAACGACAGGCAGGCGAGGCAGAGAAGCCGGGTAAGACTGGGCATCCGTGATCTTCCGCAGGAAATCGAGGCGCCAGGTTAGCCGCAAAGGCGACTGGTGGACCATCGATTGAGAAGGATATTGTTATAGTATAACATTTTAAATCTACAGGTTCAGCCCATGACCGAACAGGAACTGCTTGCCCAACCCGACGCCGCCTACATGGACGAGGCCCAGCAGGCCTTCTTCCGCGAGCTGCTGCTGCGCCAGCGCCAGGACCTGCAGGCGCGCATCGACGGTGAGTTCGGCGAACTGCGCGATCTCGAACGACCCAGCGACGAAGCCGACCTGGCTTCCCGCGAGGAGCAGCGGCAATGGCAACTGCGCCTGCTGGAACGGGAGAAGAAGCTGCTCGACAAGATCGACGAAGCGCTCGAACGCCTGGCCCGCGGCGACTACGGCTGGTGCGAGGAAACCGGCGAGCCGATCGGCCTGCGCCGCCTGCTGCTGCGTCCCACCGCCACCCTCTGCATCGAGGCGAAAGAGCGCCAGGAGAAGCGCGAACGCCACGTGCGGCCTAACTGAAGAGGTTTCCAACCGTGAACCAACGCCTACCCGTCACCGTGCTGTCCGGCTTCCTCGGCGCCGGCAAGAGCACGCTGCTCAACCATGTGCTGAAGAACCGCGAGAACCGCCGGGTGGCGGTGATCGTCAACGATATGAGCGAGATCAACATCGATGGCAGCGAAGTCCAGCGTGATGTCAGCCTGAATCGCGCCGAAGAGCGCCTGGTGGAGATGAGCAACGGCTGTATCTGCTGCACCCTGCGCGAGGATCTGCTGGAAGAGGTCGGCCGGCTCGCCCGGGAAGGCCGCTTCGACTACCTGCTGATCGAGTCCACCGGCATCTCCGAACCGATGCCGGTGGCGGAAACCTTCACCTTCCGCGACGAGCTGGGCCGCAGCCTGTCCGACGTGGCGCGGCTGGACACCATGGTCACGGTGGTCGACGGGATGAACTTCCTGCGCGACTACCAGGAAGCCGCCAGCCTGGCCAGTCGCGGCGAAACCCTCGGCGACGAGGACGAGCGCTCGATCACCGACCTGCTGATCGACCAGGTCGAGTTCGCCGACGTGATCCTGGTCAGCAAGATCGACCTGATCTCCAGCGCCGAGCGCGAGGAACTGCTGGCGATCCTCCGCCAGCTCAACGCCGAGGCGGAGATCCTGCCGATGGCGATGGGGCGGGTGCCGCTGGAGAAGATCCTCGACACCGGCCGCTTCGACTTCGACCGCGCCGCGTCCGCGCCCGGCTGGCTGAAGGAACTGCGCGGCGAGCACCTGCCGGAAACCGAGGAATACGGCATCGCCTCCATGGCCTATCGGGCACGCCGGCCGTTCCACCCGGCGCGTTTCCATGCGTTCCTGCACAGCCCGCTGAAGCGGGGCCGGCTGTTGCGTTCCAAGGGCTTCTTCTGGCTCGCCAGCCGGCCACGCGAGGCCGGCAGCTGGTCGCAGGCCGGCGGCCTGATGCGCTACGGCCTGGCGGGCCGCTGGTGGCGCTTCGTGCCGACCGGGCAGTGGCCACAGGACGAAGAGGACCTGCGGGCGATCATGCGTCACTGGGAGGAGGGCGTCGGCGATTGCCGCCAGGAACTGGTATTCATCGGCCAGAACCTGGATTTCGCGGCGTTGCGCGAGGCGCTCGACGCCTGCCTGCTCGACGATGCCGAGATGAATCTCGGCGTACCGGGCTGGCAGGCGCTGGACGACCCCTTCGAGGACTGGGGGCATGCCGCATGAGCGCGTTGCCGCAGCACAGGCCGATGCCGCGCCAGGTGTTCGACGACGATCCCCAGGTGCTCTCCGAGGTGCTTCGCGAGGGGGTCAACCTGGCGGTCTGGACGCGGCGGCTGAGCCCGGCGCTGCGCGACTTCGCCGCCGTCCTGGTACGCAGCCAGCCGACCCTGGCGCTGAGCCTGACGCTGGGAATGCGCGAGGATCGCCTGCCGACCTGGGAGGCGCTGCGGGGGATACGGGATCTGCCTGGCCAGGCAGACTTCCTCGACGACCTCGGCTGGCTGGTGGAGGCCTTCGCCTGCCTGACCGGCGCCCAGCGCATCGGCCTGCGCCTGCGGGCGCTGGACACGCCGATGTGTCCGCGCTTCCATGTCGATCATGTACCGTTGCGGCTGGTCACCACCTACCAGGGCGCGGCCAGCGAGTGGCTGGACGAGTCCGGCCTGGATCGCCGGCTGCTAGGAGGGGCGCAGGCGGAAGAAGTCGAACCACAGCATATAAACAGCTTGTCCACAGGTGATGTCGCGTTGCTCAAGGGCGAGCGCTGGGAGGGCAACGAAGGCGCGGGTCTGGTGCACCGCTCGCCACGGCATGCGCCTGGGGCGCCGCGCCTGCTGCTGACCCTGGACTGGCTGGGCTGAGCCTGTGGATAAATTTTCCAGGGATAAAAAAAGGCCATCCGCAGATGGCCTATCACCAAAAAGTCGTCCTACCTTGGGGATGGGGACGAAGGGTGCTGAGGTACCCGACTCCCATTTAGCCCATCGGCTGTGACAGGCTGATGACGCGTTCAGGGCTGTTTCGCCGGATCGGCGGCTTCCCAGCGCCCCTGGCTCTGGCTGGCGCAGAACGGTTCCAGGTAGCGCGCGTCGCTGGCCACGCCGTAGTAGAAGATGTCCTGCCGGTACGGCGTGTTGGCTACCCTGGCGTCGCGACAGACACCGAAGGCACCGGCGGGGCAGGCCTCGGCGAAGGAGACGTCGACCTTCTGGTCCGGCAGCTGCGGCTGGCAGAAACCCTCGCGGAACAGCTTGGCCGGGATATTGCGGTTCTGCTGGCAGACCTTCACATCGAGGTTCTTCGCCTGGCTGTGGACGATGCAGGCTTCGGCCAGGGCCAGGCCCGGCAGGCAGGAGAGGAAAAGCAGGAACGGACGCATGCGCGGACTCCAGGACGGACGGACGCGACTCTAGCACGTGGCTTCCGCCCTCGCAGGCGTGGCTCACCATCAATCCACAGGCTTTCTCATTCCCGGTTGCGCAGATGCTTCGAGAGATACCCACCCACCTGATCGGCGGCCCCCTGGGCGCCGGCAAGACCAGCCTGATCCGCGCCTTGCTGGCCCAGAAGCCCGGCGGCGAGCGCTGGGCGGTGCTGGTCAACGAATTCGGCGAGATCGGCCTGGACGCCGCGCTGCTGGCCACGCAAGCCGATGGCGTGGCGATCGGCGAGGTGGCGGGTGGTTGCCTCTGCTGCGTCAACGGCGTGCCGTTCCAGGTCGGCCTCGGCCGGCTGTTGCGCCGCGCGCGGCCGGACCGGCTGTTCATCGAGCCTTCCGGGCTGGGCCATCCGCTGGCGCTGTGGAAACAGTTGCAGGCCGCGCCCTGGGCCGGGGTGCTGGCGCTGCAGCCGCCGGTGCTGGTGCTGGATGCCGCCGCTCTGGCTGCCGGCAAGCCGCTGCCGGAGGCCCAGGAACAGGCGCTGGCGGTGGCCGGCCTGGTGCTGTTGAACAAATCCGAAGCGCTCGACGCGGCGCAACGCGCGACCGCGACCGCGCGTCTGCTTGCCGTGCCGGTGCGCTGGGGCGTGGGCGGACGGCTGGCGTTGGCGGATCTCCCGGGCGGCGCGCCGCAGCCGCGCAGCGAAGCACGCTGGGCGGCGTTGCCGGACGCGCCGGCGGAGTTGCCCCTGTTGCTGTGCGCCGACCGACCGTTGCGTGCCGTGCGCGAACAGGACGGTCAGCTCGCCATCGGCTGGCGGCTGGCTCCGTCGGTACGCTTCGAACGGGCCGGGGTGGAGGCCTGGTTGCGCCGTTTGTCCGGACTGCGGCGGGCCAAGGCGGTGCTGCGCTGCGCGGACGGCTGGTACGCGGTGAATGCCGCGCCGCTTGTGGATAACTGGGTCAAGTCCTCGTGGCGGCGAGATAATCGTCTGGAGCTGATCCTCGAACCCGGGCACGACGAAGAGGCGCTCGAACGCGCGTTCCTGGCATGCCGGATGGTGGCGCAATGAGCCGCCGTGGTTGCCCTGTGGACGCTACTGAATGATAATAATTATCAGAAGACTCAACTTCCTTACCTTTCACTTCTCCGCAGGTCGCCCTCATGTCGCCACAGCCTTCACGGTCGCCTGACCGTTTTTCGCTGGCCGCGCTCGCCGAAGACCATCCCACCGCGCCCGCCCAGGGAGACGACAGCGCGTCTCTGCCATGCGTGAACGCCCAGCGCGGCGAACCCAACCTGCGGGTGGTGGACTGCTCCGGGGCGCGCCGCGACGAGGAAGTGGCGGTCGAGGAAGTGCTGATTCCCTACGCCCACGGCAGCGATCCGGAAGACGTTCCCGGCGAACCGCCGAAATCGCGCTGGTGGCTGTCCTCCGGCGCGGCGGTGGCGATGCACGTGGCGATCATCGGTGCCCTGGTCTGGGTGATGCCGACGCCGGCCGAACTCAACCTCGGCCACGGCGAACTGCCGAAGACCATGCAGGTGAATTTCGTCCAGCTGGAGAAGAAGGCCGAGCCGACCCCGCAGCCTCCGGCCGCCGCGCCGGAACCGACGCCGCCGAAGGTCGAGGAACCCAAGCCGGAGCCGCCCAAGCCCAAGCCGGTGGAAAAACCCAAGCCCAAGCCGAAACCCAAGCCCAAGCCGGTGGAAAACGCCATTCCCAAGGCCAAGCCGAAGCCGGAACCCAAGCCGGAACCGGAACCGAGCACCGAGGCGTCCAGCCAGCCGAGCCCGTCCAGCGCCGCGCCGCCGCCGCCCGCACCTACGGTCGGGCAGAGCACGCCAGGCGCGCAGACCGCTCCCAGCGGCTCCCAGGGCCCGGCCGGACTGCCTAGCGGCAGCCTCACCGACAGCGACATCAAGCCGCTGCGCATGGATCCGCCGGTCTATCCGCGCATGGCCCAGGCGCGCGGCATCGAGGGGCGGGTGAAGGTGCTGTTCACCATCACCAGCGATGGGCGCATCGACGACATCCAGGTACTGGAATCGGTGCCCTCGCGCATGTTCGACCGCGAAGTTCGCCAGGCCATGGCCAAGTGGCGCTTCGAGCCACGCGTCAGCGGCGGCAAGATCGTCGCCCGCCAGGCGACCAAGATGTTCTTCTTCAAGATCGAGAAGCGCCGCTGAGGCGGGACACCGACAACGAAAAGAGCCGCGCCTTCGAGCGCGGTTTTTTTTGCCCGCGGTTCCCGGTAGCTCACGCAGGGGGCTTCGCTGACTTGGGACGGCAGGCCCCTTGCGCTGTTCCGCCGTGGGAACGCGAGGAGATCGGCGTTTACGTGCCAGTCCCGCCGGAATGACGAGCCGTAGGGCGCATAACCGCTCGCGGTTATCCGCCGTGGAACGCAGGGTACCGGCGGATTACGCCGTCGGCGTCGCGTGCCCTACGGTTCCGGCCAGGATGCCGCGCCAAAAAAGCAGGACGGCGACCTGAAGGTCGCCGTCCTGTGGATAAAAAGGCCCGGAGTGTGTCGGGCCATGAGCACGAGGCTCGATCAATCGGTGGTGATCCTCGAGTGCTTCCGGGTGTCCTTCATGAACACGTAGACCAGCAGCGAGCAGGCGATGCAGGCGGTGACGTACCAGTAGAAGCCGCTCTCCAGGCCGATGCTCTTGAACCATAGGGCGACGTATTCGGCGGTGCCGCCGAAGATCGACACGGTCAGGGCGTACGGCAGGCCGACGCCCAGGGCGCGGATCTCGGTGGGGAACAGCTCGGCCTTCACCACCGCGTTGATCGAGGTGTAGCCGCTGACGATCACCAGCGCCGCCATGATCAGGAAGAACGCGCCCCACCAGCTGTCGACGCTGTGCAGGGTGCTGAGGATCGGGTAGGTGAAGATGGTGCCGAGTACGCCGAAGGCGATCAGGATCGGCCGCCGGCCGATCTTGTCCGAGAGGGCGCCGACGATGGGTTGCAACAGCATGAAGAGGAACAGGGTGGCCGCCGAGATCATGGTCGAGTCGGTCTTGCTCATGCCCACCGTGTTCACCAGGTACTTCTGCATGTAGGTGGTGTAGGTGTAGAAGGCCAGGGTACCGCCCATGGTCAGGCCGACCACGGTCAGCACTTCCTTGGGATGGCGCAGCAGGGTGCGCAGCAGGCTTTCCTTCGGCTCTTCCTTCTTCTTCGAGAAGGACTCGGTCTCTTCCATGCCGCGACGCAGGAACATCGCCACCACCGCGCACAGCGCGCCGATGAAGAAGGGTACGCGCCAGCCCCAGCTTTCCAGCTGTTCGACGCTCAGGGTCTGTTGCAGGACGATCAGCACCGCCAGGGCGATGAGCTGGCCGGAGATCAGGGTCACGTACTGGAAGCTGGAGAAGAACCCGCGCTGCTCCTTGTTCGCCATTTCGCTCAGGTAGGTGGCGGAGGTGCCGTATTCACCGCCGACCGACAGGCCCTGCAGCAGGCGCGCGACCACCAGCAGGATCGGCGCCGCGACGCCGATGGTTTCGTAGCTGGGGGTCAGGGCGATGATCAGCGAGCCGAAGCACATCAGCAGCACCGAGGCCAGCAACGCCGCCTTGCGGCCCTTGCGGTCGGCGTAGATGCCCATCAGCCAGCCGCCGATCGGGCGCATCAGGAAGCCCACGGCGAAGATCGCGGCGGTGTTCAGCAGTTGGGCGGTCATGTCGCCCTGGGGGAAGAAGGCCTTGGCGAAGTACAGCGAGAAGGCGGCGTAGACGTACCAGTCGTACCACTCGACCAGGTTGCCGACGGAGCCGCTGAAGATCGACTTGATGCGTTGCGAGGTGGTGCGTGGCTGGGCAGACGCGGAAATGGCGTTGGCGCTTTCCATCGTGTTTCCTCTTTTCGTTGTTGTCTTGGATGTGCTGATCAGGGCGCAGCACACCGGCACATCGCGAGGGCGACGTATTGGAGGGCTCGATAGCAGGTGCCGTGCCAACGGCGGAAAGCCCCGTGGTAACTGGGCTGGAGGAAAGAAAGCAGGGAGCGGCCAAGCGGGAGTCTGCCGAACGGAAGGGTGAATGAGCGGAATTCCGCCTATCAGTCAGGAGAAAATGGCCGTCTCGACCCTGCTCCGCAGGTCGAACGACCGCCCCGCGGTTATCCGCCGTCGCAGCGGGGTCTCGGCGGATAACGATTCGCCTTGCGAACGGGACCGGGACATTCCTGTCGGGCTCAGTGGCTGCCCTTTTCCTGGTCGAGGGTTTCCATCAGGGCGATCTGCATCCGCGAATGCACGCGGATCAGCCAGCGCCAGAGCACCGCGATCACCAGGCCGGCGACCAGCACCACCACGACCAGCAACTCGCCCGGCGGCAGGATGCTCGAGCTGAGCGCAGCCAGCAGCACCATCATGCCGGCCAGCGACAGCAGCGGGATTACCTCGGAGACCACCCGGCGTACCCGCGCCGTATGGCGTCCGGCCTTCTCCGGCTTGACCCCGAGCTCGGCCAGCAGCATCGACAGCGCCTTGAGCTTGCGGTAGGCGGCGATCAGGAAGGCCAGCGAAACCAGCAGTGCGCCACCCCAGATCAATGCCTTGTGCAGCCCGTCGTAGGCGATCCACCGGCCCATCCAGGCGGAAAGCGTATCGGCGAAGTAGCCGCCGGCGAGGAAGATCGCGATCACCAGTGCCAGGTTCACCCCGACCTGCAGCAGGATCCGCCGAATCATCGCCGCCAGCACCGCCCGGTCGCCCTGCGGCTGGATACTGCGCAGCCAGTCGCCATAGTGGCCGAAGATCCGTGCCAGGCCTTGCGGCATCGCGTTGGCCAGGTGTTGCGAGAGCGGGTCGGCGGCGCGGATCAGGTAGGGAGTGAGCAGGGTGGTGATGGCCGAGACCGCCACCGCCACCGGATAGAGAAAGTCGCTGGTGACCTTCAGGGTCATGCCCAGCGCCGCGATGATGAAGGAGAACTCGCCGATCTGCGACAGGCCCATGCCGACTCGCAGCGAGGTGCGCCCGTCGTTGCCAGCGATGAATGCGCCCATGCCGCAGGAAAACATCTTGCCGAGCACCACCGCGACGGTGATCAGGGCGATCGGCCAGGCGTACTCGACGAGGATCCTCGGGTCGATCAGCAGGCCGATGGCGACGAAGAAGATGGCGCTGAACATGTCGCGAACCGGCTCGATCAAGCGCTCGATCTGCGCCAGCTGGCGTGATTCGGCCATGATCGCACCGATCAGGAAGGCGCCCAGCACCATGCTGTACTCGAGCTTCACCACCAGCAGGCAGAAGCCGAAGCACAGGCCGAGTACGGTGACCAGCAGCATCTCGTTGCTTTCGAACTTCGCCACGTAGGCCAGCAGGCGCGGCACCAGCAGGATGCCGACGACCAGCGCGACGATCATGAACAGGCTGAGCTTGCCGACCGTGGAGAACACCTCGCCGGTCTCCACCGAGCCGCTGACGGCGATCCCCGAGAGCAGGGCGATGATGCCGATGCCGAGGATGTCCTCGACGATCAGCACGCCGAAGATCAGCTGGGCGAAGCGCTCGTTCTTCATCTTCAGGTCGCCGAGCGCCTTGACGATGATGGTGGTCGAGGAAATCGCCAGGATCGCGCCGAGGAACAGCGAGTCCATGGTGTTCCACTCGAAGAAGCGGCCGATCTCGAAACCGATCCAGATCATCAGGACGATTTCCAGGAACGCCGCGATGAACGCCGTGGCGCCGACCTGGAAGAGCTTGCGCAGGCTGAACTCCAGGCCCAGGCAGAACATCAGGAAGATCACCCCGAGCTCGGCCAGGGTCTTGATCGTGTCTTCGTCGTGGATCAGCCCGAAGGGCGGAGTGTGCGGGCCGATGATGAAGCCGGCGACGATGTAGCCTAGGACCACCGGTTGGCGCAGGCGGTGGAAGAGAATGGTGACCACGCCGGCCACCAGCATGATCACGGCGAGGTCCTGGATGAAATCGACGGCATGCATGGCGGCGGTCCTCGCTCGATGGGAAGGGCTCGGCAGACGCGTGACCGGACGGCCTCGCAGACCCGCAGACTAGCATTGGCGAGTGCCTGGGCGACGGGCCGAAAAAAGCTGTAACAGAGGTGTCCGCGTCGCTTCGCACGGTATTTTTCCGGCGGCTGGCCAGACGAGCCGGACCTGCGCCTGTCGTCCCCGGGAGCTAAGGTGTACCCTTGCGCCGAACCGCGAGCCAGAGATGGCCGGCAAAAACCGATGGCCGGGGAGCAATAGCCCGAAACAAAATCCGGCTGGTCCTGCCGCCCGTACCGCCGCAACATGGCGCGCGTCGATTCCCCCAAGAGAGAAAGACTAAAATGCAGCGTGTTCTCAGCATCGCCCTCGCCTTCTGCCTGGCGCTGACCGTCAGCCTGGACGCCAATGCCAAGCGCTTCGGCGGTGGCAAGAGCCTCGGCTCGGCGCCCAGCCACCAGACCCGCCAGGCGCAGCCGGCCACCGCGCCGAACGCCACTGCTGCCGCTCCCAACGCCGCGCGCCCCGCCGCTGCCGCCAGTGGCGCCTCGCGCTGGCTCGGCCCGCTGGCCGGCATCGCCGCCGGTGGCCTGCTCGCCTCGATGTTCATGGGTGACGGTTTCGAAGGCATCCAGATGCTCGACATCCTGTTGATCGCCCTGGTGGCCTTCATCGCCTTCCGCTTCATCGCCGCGCGCCGGCGCCAGCAGGCCCAGGCCCAGCCGGCGATGGCCGGCCACGCGCCGATGCAGCGCGAGATGCCGGCCCAGGCGCCGATCTTCGGTGGCGCCGCTGCCGCGCCGAGCCCGGTGATCAACGCGCCGAGCTGGTTCAACGAAGAGCGTTTCGTCGGCGCCGCCCGCGAGCATTTCATGTCCCTGCAGCAGCACTGGGATGCCAACGAGATGGACAAGATCGCCGAGTTCGTCACCCCGCAGATGCTGCAGTGGCTGAAGCAGGAACGCGCCGAGATCGGCGATGCCTACCAGTCCACCTACATCGACAATCTGGCCGTGCAGCTGGACGGCGTCGACGACCAGGCCGACAAGACCATCGCCACCCTGACCTTCAGCGGCGTATCGAAGACCTCGCGCTTCGACCAGGGCGAGGCTTTCAGCGAAAGCTGGCGGATGGAGCGTGCCCAGGGCGAGAACCAGCCGTGGCTGGTGGCCGGTATCCGGCAGAACTGATCGGACGCGCCTGCGGCCCCTTCGGGGCCGCGCAAACCCCCGCTCCCGCCAGGGACCGGGGGTTTTTCATGCCCGCTGGCGGGCATGGCCGACCATTCGTCCGGCGCCATGGCCAACGGCCAGTCGCATGAGCTGTTCTTGCGTCGGGCGCGGCTACTGTATAAAAAAACGCGCCCCCCGTTGCGAGAGAGCCTGTCGTGGAAGACGTCATCGAAAAACTGCGTGAACTCAACGAGCCGGTACCGGTGCCCCTGGAACTGCCGGAAGAAGAACTGCTGGTGGAAATCGAGGAGGAGCTGCTGATCGGCATTCCCGCCGAATTCCGCGAGTTTCTCCTGCTGGTCAGCGACGTCGTCTATGGCCGCCTGGAGCCGGTGACGGTGACCGATCCGCATTCGCACACCTACCTGCCCGAGGTAGCGGCCACCGCCTGGGATCTGGGGGTGCCGCGCGAACTGATCCCGCTCTGCGAGGACGACGGCAGCTACTACTGCGTTGCCGAGGATGGCGAGGTGGTGCTCTGGGCCGACGGCGACCTCACCGACGAAAGCTGGGACTCGGTATGGATCTGGGCCCGCGACGTCTGGCTGGAGAGCTGATCCGGAACGGCTGGAAAGGCTCTGCCACGCGGGTCTTCCGGCGGTCCGGCGAAGCGCTGCAGGGCTGACTTTGGAACCCGCGGGGCGGCCTGGCCGCTTCGCCTCCGACAAAGCGCCGCTGCGCTAAGGAATTTCCCCCGTTTGCCACGGTCACAAGGGCAATTCCGCACTTGTCGCTCCGGATGAGGCAAGTGCGTTGCCCCGTGTGGAGATTCTATGAAGTTCAAAGCTCTGTTCGCTGCATTGCTGCTGACCAGCCTGGCGGGTTGCGCCAACCAGGCGGTGGTCACCCTGCAAGACGGCAGCGAGGTCCTGGTGAAGGACCAGTCGGATTACGACAAATACAATGACTACTACGAGTTCGAACAGCTGAACGGCGACACCATCCTGATCAAGAAGGACAACGTGCGCACCATTCGTCCGCAGTAGCTGCCCCGTAGCGGAAGTCGTCAGGCGTGCTCGCCGGCGCGCCGCCGCTTGCGTGGACGGGCCTCCAGTTCCAGCAGGTTCAGCAGGTACTGGCCGAAGTAGCTCAGGTCCTGCTCGATCGCCGCGCGCGCGGCCGGGCCGTCGCCGCGGCGCACGGCCTCCAGGGCGTCTTCGTGGAAATCGTTCAGGCGTAGCGACAGGTCGGCCTCGGTGAACAGCCGGTTGAAGAACGGCCCGACCTGCAGCCACAGCGTCTCGATCAGGCGCAGCAGCACCGGATTGCCGCAGGCGCGGTAGAGCGTCAGGTGGAATTCGCTGTTGGCTTCCAGGTAGACCTGCACCTCGCGCTGGCGCAGCGCCCCTTCCATGCGCCGCAGACATTCCCCGAGCCTTTCCAGCGCCTGCCCGTCCAGCCGGCCGCTGGCGCTTTCGGCCGCCAGCCCTTCGAGAGAAAGGCGCACCTGGAGAATCTGCAGGAACCGCTCGCGGGTCATTGGCGGGACCCGCAGCGAACGTTGTGCCTCGCCTTCCAGGGCGCCTTCGGCCACCAGCCGCTGGAGGGCGGCGCGCACCGGCATCGGGCTGGTTCCCCACTGGTTCGCCAGAGCGCGGATCTTCAACCGCTCTCCAGGCTGGAAACGCCCGGCCAGCAGGGCTTCGCGCAGTCGTTGGTAGAGTCGTTCCTGGAGGTTTTCGACCATCGGTTCAGCTCCCTCTCACGGGCGGTGCCGGAAGCTGGGAAAGGGTCAGGCTGCAATCGCGCATGTTCAGCTCCGTTTGTTCTCGATCAGGCAGTTGCCGCCGTCCACCACCAGCAGTTCGCCGTTGACGAAGCTGGCTTCGGGCGAGGCGAGGAAGGCCACCGCGGCGGCGACTTCCTCGGGCCGGCCGGCACGTCCGCCGGGCCCGGCCTGGGCGGCCAGGCGTTCTTCGGCGGTGCTCGAGCCGGTGGCGATCCAGCCCGGCGCGACACTGTTCACCGTGATGCCGCTCTTCGCCACTTCCAGCGCCAGGCCCATGCTCCAGCCGACCAATCCGGCCTTGGCCGCGCTATACGCGGCTTCGCCCGGGTTGCTGCCGCGGGTCCCGGTGGTGGAGGCGACATTGACGATCCGCCCGTAGCCGCGCTCGCGCATGCCCGGCAGCAGGCCGCGGGTGAGCAGGAAAGCGCTGGTCAGGTTGCGCGACAGGGACAGTTGCCAGTCCCGCAGCGAGGTCGCTTCCACGGCGCTGAAGGGTTCCGCACTGCCCAACTGGGCCATGCCGGCATTGTTCACCAGGATATCGACCCGCCCCCACTGGGCTTCGGCCCAGTCCAGCAGGCCCCGCACCTGGGCTTCGTCGGTCAGATCGGCGGCGGCGGCGCGCACCTCGTGCCCGCAGGCGCTCAGTTCCTCCGCTCGTTGCCGAATCCGCTCGCTGCTGGCGGTGATCAGCAGGCGCACGCCTTCGCGGGCCAGTCGCCGGGCGATGGCGAAACCGATGCCGTGTTCGCTGCCGGCGCCGCTGATGAGCGCCACCTGGCCGTTCCACTTCGGAAAGTCGTTCATTTTTGTGATCACAAAATTGCCATGAAAGACAGATTATCAATGCTTTCAAATTCTGTATTGACTTTTTTGTGATCACAAATGAAAGTTGTGCAAAATAAAAAACGAGGTGTTCGAAATGACCGCCAGTGGCATCGCCGAAGCCGCCGTGGAAACCTTCATGGCCCGCGAGCAGCAACGTTTCCTTGCGCAGAATCCACAGTCCGTCGCGCTCGCCGAGCGAGCCCGGCGCGCCCTGTTCGATGGCGTACCGATGCACTGGATGAGCGATTGGTCGACACCTTGCCCATTGTTCGTGGAGCGTGCCCGCGGCGCGCGTTTCCATGACGTCGATGGCCACGCCTACGTGGACTTCTGCCTGGGCGATACCGGCAGCATGTTCGGCCATTCGCCGGCGCCGATCGCCCGGGCGCTCGCCGGGCAGGGTGCGAACGGCCTGACCACCATGCTCCCGGGGGAGGATGCCATCGTCGCCGGCGAGCTGCTGGCGCAACGCTTCGGCCTGCCGTTCTGGCAGGTGGCGACCACCGCCACCGACGCCAACCGTTTCGTCCTGCGCTGGGCGCGGGCGATCACCGGTCGCAAGGTGGTACTGGTATTCGACGGCTGCTATCACGGCACGGTCGACGACACCCTGGTTCGCTGCCGCGACGGCCGCACCGTGCATCGCTCCGGCCTGCTCGGCCAGGCCCATGACCTCACCCAGTTCAGCCGCGCGGTGCCGTTCAACGACCTCGATGCCCTGGAGCGGGCGCTGGCCAGCGAAGACGTGGCCGCCGTGCTCTGCGAGCCGGCGATGACCAACATCGGCATGGTCCTGCCGCAGCCCGGTTTCCACCGGAAGCTGCGCGAACTGACCCGCCGGCATGGCACGCTGCTGATCATCGACGAGACCCATACCATCTCCACCGGACCTGGTGGCTGCACCCGCGCCTGGCAGCTGGAGCCGGACTTCATCACCCTCGGCAAGCCGATCGCCGGCGGCGTGCCCTGCTCGGTTTACGGTTGCAGCGCGGCGATGGCCAGCGCCATGCAACTGGCCCGCGCCCGCGCCAGCGAACAGAGCGAAGGCCATGGCCATAGCGGCATGGGCACCACCCTGTCGGCCAACGCCCTGGCGATGCGCTGCATGCGCGCCAACCTGGAAGAGGTGATGACCGACGCCGCCTATGCCCACATGCTGCCGCTGGCGGCGCGCCTGGCCGAAGGCTTCCGCAGGATTATCCACAAGCACGGCCTGGCCTGGTCGGTGACCGAACTCGGCGCGCGCAGCGAATTCCAGTTCTGCGCGCAGTCGCCGCGCGATGGCGCGGCCGCCGAGGCGGCTTTCCACGACGGCCTGCAAATGGCCCTGCACCTGTACCTGATCAATCGCGGCATCCTCATCACGCCATTCCACAACATGACCCTGTGCTGCCCGGAGACGCGCGAGGAAGACGTCGACCGGTTGATCGGATGTCTCGACCAGGCGCTCGCCGAACTGCTGGCCATTCCTGGCGCGCGGGAGGCCTGACATGCGCTTCGCCGATCCGCGGGAAGCCCGCGAATTCCTTGCCGCGCACCCCGAGGTGCGCAGCATCGAGCTGTTCCTGATCGACGCCAACGGCGTGCCGCGCGGCAAGCTGCTGCACCGCGACGAGCTGCTGGCGGTCTACGAGAGCGGCCGGCCGCTGCCGAGCACCATCCTCGGCCTGACCATCAATGGCGATGATGTCGAGGAGACCGGGCTGGTCTGGGACGTGGGCGACGCCGATTGCTGGACCTATCCGCTGCCCGGCAGCCTGACCCTGCAACCCTGGCGGCAGACGCCGACCGGGCAGGTGCAGGTCAGCATGCATCCCGAGCAGGGACTTCCGGCCGCGGTAGGCGATCCGCGGCATGTGCTCCAGCGGGTTATCCACAACCTGCAGGAAGATGGCTTGCACCCGGTGATGGCGGTGGAACTCGAGTTCTATCTGCTCGATCGCGAGCGCGGCAGCGATGGCCGGCCGCAGCCCGCCCTGCAGATGAACGGCCAGCGACCGCGGGCGACCCAGGTCTACGGTGTCTACGAGCTGGAGCAGTTGCAGCCGTTCCTCGACGACCTGTACGAGGCCTGCGAGGTCCAGGGCCTGCCGGCGCGCACGGCGATTTCGGAGTACGCGCCGGGGCAACTGGAAATCACCCTGCAGCACCGTTTCGACGCACTCCAGGCGATCGACGAGGGGGTGCGCTACAAGCGCCTGGTCAAGGGCGTGGCGAACCGGCATGGCCTGCAGGCCTGCTTCATGGCCAAGCCGTTCGGCGATCTGTCCGGCAGCGGGCTGCACCTGCATCTCAGCCTGGCCGACGGCCAGGGCAACAACCTGTTCGCCAGCGACGATCCGGCCGGCACCCCGCTGCTGCGCCAGGCCATCGGCGGGATGAAGGCCTGCCTGCTGGAGTCGCTGGCGCTGTTCTGTCCCAACGCCAACTCCTTCCGGCGTTTCCAGGCCAACAGCTATGCGCCGCTGGCGCCGACCTGGGGAATCAACAACCGCACCGTGTCATTGCGGGTGCCGGGCGGTCCGGCGCCCAGCCGGCACATCGAGCACCGCATCTGCGGCGCCGACGCCAACCCCTACCTGGCGGCGGCGGCGCTGCTGGCGGCGGTGCGCCGGGGGATCCGCGAAGGCCTCGATCCCGGTGCGCCGGTCAGCGGCAACGGCTACGCTCAAGCGACGCAGGCGCTGCCCAGCGACTGGCTGACCGCGCTGCGTGCCCTGGAGGGCTCGGCCTGGGCGCGCGAGGCGCTCGGCGAGAAGTTCCTGAAGATCTACCTGGCGATCAAGCAGGCCGAATACCGCGCCTTCATGGGCGAGGTCGGCGAACAGGACTGGCGCTGGTATCTCAACCAGGCCTGAACGGCTGCCGGCATCGCCGGTCAGTCATTGAAGCGGGCGACCGGTTGGCCGCCCTGTGTTTCCCATGTGGCACAGGAGTAAGGAAAAGCAGATGAGCACGCCCGTCGTTCTTATCACTGGTGCAGCCGGCGGCTTGGGCCGGGCAATCGCCAAGCGTTTCGCCCAGAGTCATTGGCGCATCGCCGCCACGGATGTGGATAAGGAGGGCCTGCACGCGCTGAACGCGCAGGTACCGTTGGATGCCAGCGGGGTCGCCGACCTGCGCAGCGCGGATAACTGCCATACCCTGATGTCGAAGATCCTCGCCCGCACTGGGCGCCTGGACGCCCTGGTGAACGCCGCGGGCGTCTGGCGCGAGGGACCTGTGGAAAACTTCACCGAGGAAGACTTCGACCTGGTTCTGGGAGTCAACCTCAAGGCCTCGTTCTACATGTGCCAGGCGGCGATTCCCTATCTCAAGGAGAACCAGGGCAGCATCGTCAACATCTCCAGCGATTCCGGACGTCAGGCCTACCGTGGCTCGGCGGCCTACTGCGCGAGCAAGGCGGCGCTGACCATGCTGAGCAAGACCCTGGCCCTGGAGCTGGCCGAGCAGGGCGTCCGGGTCAACGCCGTGTCGCCGGCGGACATCGCCACGCCGATGCTCGACTATCAGGCCGAGCGCTATGGCATGGGCAATCCGGACGGCTACAAGCGCGCGCTGCTGAAGGATTATCCACAGGGGAAGGCAGCGCGCTTCATTCGCCCGGAAGAAGTCGCCGAACTGGTCTGGTATCTCTGCGGCCCGCAGGCCGAAGCGATCACCGGCGCCGACCTGGCGGTGGACTTCGGTCTTTCCGCCGGGCGCTGAGGGCTTTTGCGCAGGTCGCCCCGCCGGGGCGGCCTGTGGACAAGTCTCAACCGCCCTTGGCCTGGCTGGCGATCTTCAGCCAGCCACCGGCGGCGGCTATACCCATGCCGCCGTAGCCCTGGCAAGCGCCGCCGAGGCTCTCGATCACCCGCAGGTCGATGCCCTCCTGCAGCACCTGCAGGCTGCAGCCGGCGCCCAGTCCCTCGCTGCGCAAGCGGTAAAGCGCGCCTTTCCCTTCCAGCCGTCCGGACAACTCGCCGACCGCCGCGGGGCCGTACTCCATCAGCTTCTCCGGGTTGCCGATGCGCATCAGGGCGAAGCTGGCCTGGTAGCCGCCCTTCACCGGTTCGATCTTCAGGCTTTCCCATTCGGCCTGCCCGGCGTAGCGCAGGTAATGCCCGGCGAGACCCTGGAGGGCCGGGTAGTCCACCTGGCTGGCCACCTGTTCGAGATTGAAGCGGGTGGCCGGACCGCTGTAGCCGCGCGCCAGCGCCAGAGCGAGCCAGGCGCGGGCGTGGCCGGCATGGCCGGCCTTGAGGTTGGCCAGCATCAGGTTGTTCAGCGCCTGCTCCTGCGCCGCCTCCCCCTGTTGCTGGCGTTCGGCCAGGCGCAGTTGCCATTCGAAGGCTTCCAGCGCCTGTGGATAACGTCCCTGTTGATAAGCCTGGGTGCCGCGCGTGTTGCATTCCGCGGGGCTCGCGCAGGGCGTATCCTCGGCCTGGACGACGGTGGCGGCGAGAGCGGCCAGGACGGCCAGGAGCGGCGAAGGAAGGCGGCGGGCTACGGACATCGGGCGATTCCTCGTGGAAAAAAGCCAGTCTAGAAGAAAAGCCCATGCGGGCCTGCCGCAGCGGAGCGGATTCGATCATCACGATTGAAAATTTGTAGCCGTTGCCACAGTCGTTAGCGTCTATGGTGTCCACGCCCGTCCTGATGAGAGAAAAAACGCTATGCAACCCGGAAACAACCAACTGTCGATGACCGTGCTGATGACCCCGGACATGGCCAATTTTTCCGGCAATGTCCATGGCGGCACCCTGCTCAAGTACCTCGACGAAGTCGCCTACGCCTGCGCCAGCCGCTACGCCGGTCGCTACGTGGTGACCCTGTCGGTGGACCAGGTGATCTTCCGCGAGCCGGTGCACGTCGGCGAACTGGTGACCTTCCTCGCCTCGGTCAACTACACCGGGCGGACCTCCATGGAAATCGGCGTGAAGGTGATCACCGAGAACATCCGCGAACAGTCCGTGCGCCACACCAACAGTTGCTTCTTCACCATGGTGGCGCTGGATGACGAGCGCAAGCCGGTGGTCGTGCGCCCGCTGGAGCTGGAAACCGCAGAGCAGAAGCGCCGCTTCGCCCAGGCCCAGCAGCGTCGCCAACTGCGTGCCGAGCTGGAGGCGCGTTACCAGGCGATTCGCGAGGAGGGCTGATGGAGAAGCGATGCCGGAAGGTCCGGCGCGTCGGCGGTATCTTTTTATTTTCGACTCTTTTCGCAGCTTTTCATAAGAAAAGCCTGCATTTTGCGTTCACTGGCGCCAATTCCTGTCATTTCTTGATAAAAAACCGGCGTGCCTGATAAAAGTCCAGCAACGTCAACGGGTTAACCTTTCGGGGCCGCGCCGGATTCTCCAGGAACCAGAGCCTCCCTCGGCTTGCTCGAATGCCGTGGGGGCGGCCCCGTTGGCGGCAAGCCTTACCGCCATGCCGTCGCGGGCGCAGGCCCGCGATCCATTTCGAATGTCGTCGTCCGCCGGGCTGGCCGCGGAAGACATGTTCCCCGCCCTCCCGGGAGTCCCGATGCATCACACGCCGCTACTCACCACACTCGCCGCGGGGTTTGTCCTCGCCTTCCTCTTCGGGGCCCTGGCCAATCGCCTGCGCATTTCGCCGCTGGTCGGCTATCTGCTGGCGGGCGTCCTGGCCGGGCCGTTCACTCCCGGTTACGTGGCCGACCAGGCGCTGTCGCAGGAAATCGCCGAACTCGGGGTGATCCTGCTGATGTTCGGCGTCGGCCTGCATTTCTCCCTCAAGGACCTGCTATCCGTGAAGGCTATCGCCATTCCCGGGGCGCTGGTGCAGATCGGCGTCGCCACGTTGCTCGGCATCGGCCTGGCGAGCCTGCTCGGCTGGAATTTCGGCGGTGGCCTGGTGTTCGGCCTGAGCCTGTCGGTGGCCAGCACCGTGGTCCTGCTGCGGGCCCTGGAGCAGCGTCAGCTGCTGGATACAAAACGCGGACGGATCGCCATCGGCTGGCTGATCGTCGAGGACCTGGCGATGGTCCTCACCCTGGTGCTCCTGCCGGCGCTGGCCGGGACCCTCGGCGGCAAGAGCGACACCGGCGGCGCCGGCCTGCTCTGGCCGCTGCTGCTTACCCTGGGCAAGGTCGCCGCCTTCGTCGCCCTGATGATCCTCGGCGGGCGCCGGGTGGTGCCCTGGGTGCTGGAGAAGATCGCCGCCAGCGGCTCGCGCGAACTTTTCACCCTGGCCGTGCTGGCCATCGCCCTGGGCATCGCCTACGGTTCGGCGGTGCTGTTCGGGGTCTCCTTCGCCCTCGGCGCGTTCTTCGCCGGCATGATCCTCAACGAATCCGAGCTCAGCCACGAGGCGGCGGAGAACTCGCTGCCGTTGCGCGACGCCTTCGCGGTGCTGTTCTTCGTCTCGGTGGGGATGCTGTTCAATCCGATGATCCTGCTGCAGGAGCCGCTTACCGTGCTGGCCACCTTCCTGGTCATCGTCTTCGGCAAGTCCCTGGCCGCCTACCTGATCGTCCGTGCCTTCGGCCACCCGAACAGCACCGCGCTGGTGATCGCCGCCAGCCTGGCGCAGATCGGCGAATTCTCCTTCATCCTCATCGGCCTGGGCATCGGCCTGGAACTGGTCCCGGAGCAGAGCCGCGACCTGGTGCTGGCCGGGGCGATCCTGTCGATCCTGGTCAACCCGCTGCTGTTCATCGCCATCGACCGCCTGCAGCAGCGCAAGGAGCAGCGCCTGGCGGAGGCCGCGGGTGGGGTCCGCGAGATGCCGGCGCAGGACCTGCCGCCGCCGATCCTCGAGCGCGACCACGCGGTGCTGATCGGCCATGGCCGGGTCGGCGGACTGGTCAGCGCGCGCCTGCGCACCGCCGGGACGCCATTCGTGGTGGTGGTGGACAAGCGCGACAAGGCCGACGAGCTGCGCGAGCAGGGCTACAGCGTGGTGCTCGGCAATGCCGCCAGCCCCGCCGTGCTGGAACTGGCCAACATCGGCGAGGCGCGCTGGTTGCTGATCGCCATTCCCAACGGCTTCGAGGCCGGGCAGATCGCCAGTCATGCCCGCGCGGTGAATCCGCCTCTGGATATCGTCGCCCGCGCGCACTTCGACGCCGAGGTGGACTACCTGGAGCAGAACGGTGCCAACCTGGTGATCATGGGCGAGCGCGAAATCGCCTGCGGGATGGTCCGTCGCCTGGGCCTCGATCGCGACGACGAGCAGGGCAGCGACGCGCCGCTGCCGCAGTCCGCCTGACGTGCTGCGGCGGCCTGCGACCGGGCCGCGGCTGAAGCCGCTGATCGAACGGCGTCTGGGCATGGCCTTCGCCCTAGTGGCGGCGCTGGATTGATGCTGGAGAAATACATCCTCTGAGCCGCCTGTGGATAATCTTACCCACAGGCGGCTCAGAGGATCACAGGCGTACCGCGTCAAAGCGTACGCGTGGATGGGCGATCCGGTCCTGCGCCCGCACCAGCTCCAGCTCGTAGCTGCCGCGGGCCTGGGTTTCCAGCAGCACTTCATGGACCGCGGCGCTGGTGAATTCGAAGGCGTTGCGCAGGTCGTCGCCGAGCAGCAGGCGCGACAGGAACAGGCCCGAGGTCAGGTCGCCGACCCCTACCGGCTGGCGCGGGAAGGCCAGCAGCGGGCGTTGCAGGTGCCAGACCTGATCGGCGGCCACCAGCAGCATCTCGAAGGTGTCGCCGGCCTTGCCCGGATAGTTCAGGTGCTTTACCAGGATTGCCCTGGGACCGCGTGCCAGCAGGCTCCGTGCCATTTCCACGCAGTCGGCGAGGGAGTTCGGCTGGCGGTCGCAGAAGCTATCCAGCTCCAACTGGTTGGGACACAGGTAGTCGGCGACCGCGGCGGCTTCTTCCAGCAGGAAGTCGCTGACTTCCGGAGCCACGATGCAGCCTTTCTCCGGGTGGCCCATGACCGGGTCGCAGAGGTACAGCGCTCGCGGATTGGCCTGCTTGATTCGCCCTACCACCTCGAGGATCGCCCGGCCCTGGGCGGCGCTGCCGAGGTAGCCGGACAGCACCGCGTCGCAGTTGCCCAGCTCGCCGATCCCGGCGATGCCTTCCACCAGCGCCGGGATCTGCTCCGGCGGCAGTACCTGCCCGGTCCACCGGCCATACTGGGTATGGTTGGAAAACTGCACCGTGTTCAACGGCCAGACGTTGATCCCGATGCGCTGCATCGGAAACACCGCGGCGGCGTTGCCGGCGTGGCCGAAGACGACGTGGGACTGGATGGCGAGCAGGTGGGGCGTGCGTGGCATGAGACGACTTCCTACAGCTGAGTCGGCGCAGTATGGGGGCTAAATCACATGGCGAAAACACCCCCCACTCGCTGCTCGCCGGGAGAACGGGTAAGCTGGCTTTTCCCTTCCACCGGATTCCGCTCGTGACCCTGGGTAACCTTTTCGTCATGCTCCTGTTGGGCGCCGCCGCAGCCTGGTGGTGGCGCGCCCATGGCGTGCGCGAACGGGCGCTGCTGCTGGCCAAGCAGCATTGCGCCAAGCAGGGCGTGGAACTGCTCGACGAGAATGTCGCGCGCCGACGCCTGCGTCTGGCCCGCGATCATCGCGGGCAATGGCGGCTGAGCCGCGAGTTCGGTTTCGAATTCACCGTCAGTGGCGAGGAACGCTACGCCGGACGCATCGTCATGTACGGCTATCACCTCGGCGCCATCGAACTGGCGCCGCATCGCTTCGAGGCGGCCGCCGAGGCCGACAATCCGCCGGTGCACAGCGCCGAGGTGATCCGCCTCGACGAATGGCGGCAGTCCCGCCAGAAGAAGGTCGGCGACTGATGACCTAGGGCAGCACGCCCAAGGCCTTGAGAGCGGCCTTGCCCAGTTCGAGGCGCTTGCCGATGTCGGCCTCGCCGCCGGGCATGTCGATGTTCAGGGCGAAGGTGTAAAGGCGCTCGTCGCGCTTCACCCAGCCGACCCACCAGCCGAGTTCCGGCGTGCAATCGAAACACCAGCCGGTCTTGCCGTGCAGCTCCCAGTCCGGGCCGTGTTCCATCAGGGTCATGTCGCGCACGGTGGCCTGCACCTGCTCGGGAAACGGCAGTTCTCCCTGTGCCAGCCGGGCGAGGAAACGGGTCTGCTCCAGCGCGCTGATCTCCAGTGGCCCCACCAGCCAGAAGTTGTCCACAACCTGCCCGACCTCGCCATTTCCATAGTCCATGCGGGCGAGGTTGGCGCGCATACGCTGCAGGCCGATGCGCCGCGCCAGTTCCTGGTAGACCGGCACGTTGGATGCACGGATCGCCTCGCGCAGGCTCATGTCATGCTCCCAGGCCTTGAAGCGCTGGGGCTTGCCGCCATAGGGCAGGACCTCGTCGGCGGACTTCACCGCGCCTGTGGATAAACCGATCAGGCTGTGCGCCACCTTATAGGTGGAGGCAGGGACGAAGCGGGTCTGCGCGCGTGCTCGGTCGTGGCCGTCATAACCCTGCCGCTGCACGTCGTAGAGAACGAAGGTACCTTTCATCCCGGCGGCTTCGAATAGCTTGCCCACTGCCTGGCTGTCGTTCCATTCGCTGGCCTGGGCCTGTCCGAAGAGCAGGAGAAGGGCGCTGAAGAAGAGAAGGCGCATGGCTTGGTCCTGTATGGTGGGAACTTCCTGGGACCGGCGGATGAGCTCAGGATTCCCCACGGAAGAGCTGTTCATGGATTGGGCAGGAGGAAGGCGCGTACGCGGGCAGCGGCATCGGCCGGATCTTCCTGCATGAAGCAGTGGCCGCCGGTCACGGCGCGGGCGCTGACCTGCGGGTTGATCGAGCACCAGCGCGCTACCGACCTGGCGACGAAGGGATAGGTGCGGTCGCCGTACAGCACCCGGGTCGGCGTGGCGACCTTGCCCAGCGACGGCCACAGGCGCCGGGGGAAGGAACTGAAGATTTCCGCCTCGCGGCTCGGCCGGCACTTCAGTTCGACGCCGTCGTCGCTGTCCTTCAGCGCATATTCCACATAGGCCCACAGCGCTTCGTCGGTCCAACCCTTGAAGATGCCGCGGCCGCGCAGGCCGGCGTAGGCCGCGGCGCGGTCCGGCCACTGGCTGCGGCGCAGGCGCGCCTTCTTCGCCAGGCTGCCGCGCAGTTGCAGGCCGAGGGTCTCGGACAGCGCCATCACACCGATCATCGCCGGGGTGAACAGCACCGGATCGAGCAGCACGGCGCGGGTGAACAACCCGGGATGACGGGCCAGGACGAGGCTGCTGAGGACGCCGCCGAAGCTGTGCCCGCAAGCCAGCCGCGGGACATCGCCATACCGGCCGCGCCCGGCCTCGAAGGCTTCCACCGCCATTTCCGCGTTGCGGTTCCAGCCATGGAAGCGCCCGCCGTGGTCGCTTTCGCCGTGGCCCTGGATGTCGCACAGCCAGAGATCGAAATCTTCCATCAGCAGACGCAGCATCGGCTCGTAGGTGCGGCCACAGAAACCGTTGCCGTGGAGGAAATGCAGCAGCGGCTTGCCGCTCGGTTCGCTGCGCCAGCCGCACAGGGTGAAGCCGGCCGAACAGGGATGGGACCAGGGGGATAGCGACATGGGCGGACTCCTCGTACGGCGCGCAGTGTAACCGGGCGTCGTGCTATCGTCGCCGCTTGCCGCTGCCGTTTCGATCCGCCGATGTCCGTGTCCCGTCCGTTGCGCCTGTTCCTGCTGTTGCTGCCGCTGCTCGGCGGCCTGCTGCTGTCCATCGAATGGGCCGGCCGGCAGGCCCGCCAGCAGGCGTTGCGCGCCGAGGGCGAGCAGGTGCGCAAGCAACTGGACCTCTACGCCGGTTCGTTGCAGACCCTGATCGAGCGCTTCCGCAGCCTGCCGGCGGTGCTGGCGCTGGATCCCGACCTGCGCGCGGCGCTGGCCGGGCCGATCGACGGCGAGTTGCAGCAGCGCCTGAACCTCAAGCTGGAAAGCATCAACCAGGCCGCCCGCTCCTCGACCCTGGAACTGCTCGACCGCACCGGACTGGCGGTGGCGGCGAGCAACTGGAACCTGCCGACCAGCTATGTCGGTCACAACTACGGTTTCCGCCCGTATTTCCGCCAGACCATCGCCCAGGGCTCGGGGCGTTTCTACGCGGTCGGCGTGATCAGCGGGATACCTGGCTACTTCCTGTCGCACGCGGTGCGCGCCGGGGACGGTACCTTTCTCGGCGCGATCGTGGTCAAGCTGGAATTCCCCGACCTGGAACGACAGTGGAACCAGACTCCCGATCTGGTTCTGGCCAGCGACGCCAAGGGCATCGTGTTCCTCGCCAACCACCAGGGCTGGCGCTATCGCGAACTGGAGCCGCTGGATACCGTCGACCGCTTCGAACTGGCGGAGACCCGGCAATACGACCGCCAGCCGCTGACCCCCCTGCGCCACCAGACCCTGCGCAGCTATGGCGAAGACAGTCGGTTGGCGCGGGTGGAAAGCGTCGATGGCGAGAAAGACTATCTCTGGCAATCGCTCGACCTGCCCAACGACGGCTGGACCCTGCATCTGCTGCGCGATACCGCGAGCATCCAGGACGATGTCGCCACCGCGCGTCTGGCCGCCGCCGGCACCTGGCTGGCGCTGGTGTTCCTTGGCCTGTTCCTGCAGCAGCGCTGGCGCATCGCCCGGCTGCGCCAGCGCAGCCGGGAGGAGTTGGAGCGCCTGGTCGAGCAGCGTACCGCCGATTTGCGCACCGCCCAGGACGGTCTGGTGCAGGCGGCCAAGCTGGCGGCACTGGGACAGATGTCGGCGGCCCTGGCCCATGAGATCAACCAGCCGCTCACTGCCCAGCGCATGCAACTGGCCAGCCTGCGCCTGCTGCTCGACGCCGGTCGCCACGACGAAGCACGCCAGGCCTTGCTGCGCATCGACGAGATGCTCGAGCGCATGGCCGCGCTCACCGGCCACCTGAAGACCTTCGCCCGCAAGAGTGCCGGCGGCTTGCGCGAGCGTATCGAGCTGGGCCACGTGGTGGAACAGGCGCAACACCTGCTGCTGCCACGGATTCGCGCCGAGCGGGTGGAGATCGAGCAGGCGCTGGTCTGGCCAGCCTGGGTGATGGGCGATGCGATCCGCCTGGAACAGGTATTGGTCAACCTGCTGCGCAACGCCCTGGATGCCGTGGCCGGCCAGGAGCGGCCATGGATCCGCCTGGCCGTGCAGCGGGTCGGCGGCGACTGGGTGCTGAGCGTGGCCGACAACGGTGGCGGGATTCCCGCCGAGGACCTGGGCAGTGTGTTCGATCCGTTCTTCACCACCAAACCGGTGGGAGAAGGACTCGGCCTCGGCCTGGCGGTATCCTATGGGATCGTCCACGAACTCGGCGGCCGCCTGCAGGCCGCCAACGGCGAGGCGGGAGCGGTGTTCAGCCTGATCCTGCCGGCGGCTTCCGATGACACGAGCGTAACGACATGAGTGACCAGGTGATCTTCGTCGACGACGAAGCGACGATCCGCGAGGCGGTGCGGCAATGGCTGGAGCTGTCCGGCTTCGAGGTGCGCCTGTGCCTGCGTGCCGAGGAATGCCTGGCGGGGATGGACCGGTCTTTCGCTGGGGTGGTCGTCAGCGACGTGCGCATGCCCGGCTTGGATGGCCTGCAATTGCTCGCTCGCCTGCAGGCGGTCGATCGCGATCTGCCGGTGATCATGGTCACCGGTCACGGCGACGTGCCGATGGCGGTGGAAGCCATGCGCCAGGGCGCCTATGACTTCATCGAGAAGCCCTTCACCCCGGAGCGCCTGCTCGGCAGCCTGCGACGGGCGTTGGAGAAGCGCCGCCTGGTGCTGGAGAACCGGCGTCTGAAGGAGCAGGCCAGCCTCAAGGACCAAGTCGACGCGCGCCTGCTCGGCGTCTCCAGGCCGATGGAGGCCTTGCGGCGCCAGGTACTGGCCCTGGCGCCGACGCCGGTGAACGTGCTGATCCGCGGCGAGACCGGCAGCGGCAAGGAACTGGTCGCCCGCTGCCTGCACGACTTCGGCCCGCGCGCCGACAAGCCGTTCGTGGCGCTGAACTGCGCGGCTATTCCCGAACAACTCTTCGAAAGCGAGCTGTTCGGCCATGAAAGCGGCGCCTTCACCGGCGCCCAGGGCAAGCGCATCGGCAAGCTCGAGCACGCCCACGGCGGCACGCTGTTCCTCGACGAGATCGAAAGCATGCCGTTGGCGCAGCAGGTCAAGCTGCTGCGGGTGCTGCAGGAGCAGCAGCTGGAGCGGCTCGGTTCGAACCAGAGCATTCATGTCGACCTGCGGGTGATCGCCGCGACCAAGCCCGACCTGCTGGCCGAGGCTCGCGCCGGGCGCTTCCGCGAAGACCTGGTGTACCGGCTGAACGTCGCCGAGCTGCGCCTGCCGCCGATCCGCGAGCGGCGCGAGGACATCCCGCTGCTCTTCGAACACTTCGCCTGCGTCGCCAGCCAGCGCCTCGGCCGTGAACCGCAGCCCGCCGCGCCGGCTGCGCTGGCGCGGCTGATGGCCCATGACTGGCCGGGCAATGTACGTGAACTGGCCAACGCCGCCGAACGCCATGTGCTCGGCCTGGAGCGCGAGGAGCCGGACGAGGCGGGCAGCCTCTCCAGCGGACTGGCCGAGCGCATGGAGGCCTTCGAGGCCGAATGCCTGCGCCAGGCGCTCGGCCAGTGCCGTGGCGACATCAAGGCGGTGATGGAGCTGTTGCAACTGCCGCGCCGAACCCTCAACGAAAAGATGTCGCGGCATGGCCTCAGTCGTGCTGATTTCGTTGGTGAGGATTCGGCCTGACACCGTTTCGGTACATCGTCATATGCAGTGTCCAGAACGTGGTGAAAGATTTTTCAAAAGACTTTGTTTCAAAATTGATTTTTAAATATAAATAAGAAATTTCCTAAACTTAAAATATAAATTTCATATTTTATATTTGAAGGTTCCTAAATTTTTATTGATAGCAACTTATTGTTTTTCAAGGACTATCATTCGCATCCCCGTCCCTGGATATAACTGACTACTTCAGTATGCCTTTTGCCAACGGAATGCAGGACGGGTTTGATGCGCCTTGAAAAAGGCATGGTTATTCCAGATCCATAGGAACCTGCAATGTTTTCCATGAATATGAACGTTCCATTCGTGAAAGAACGGAGCGAGGGTATTGTTCGCTCTTCGAAAAACAGGAATTCGCGTTATCTGCTGCTGTCTTTTTCCCTTACGGCGCTTTCATCCATGTCCGGTGTCGCTTTCGCCGATGAGACCGGGTATACGACCAATGACGAACTGCGGTCCGTCGAGAGCAGCCTGAACAATCGCCTCGATCGCGCTTCCACGACGCTCGACAACAAGATCTCCCAAGTCGCCAGCGATGTCGCCAGGGTTGACAGCAAGGTCGACGCCAGCGAAAGACGCCTGCAGGAAAATATCGATGGCAACAAGGCGGACATCGAGCAGAAGGTGGTCGATAGCGAGACACGCCTGCAGAAGAACATCGACGACAACGTGAACCAGTTGAACGGCCGCATCGATACGGTCAGCGATCGCGCCAGCGATCTCGAGAACGGCAGAAGCGGGATGGTCCAGGTGAATACACCCGCCCGCGGACCGGTCCCCGGTCCCAAGGCGAGCGGCGCCAATTCGATGGCGGCGGGCTCCGCGGCCGAGGCTTCTGGCAACGACAGCACCGCGCTGGGCAACAATGCGAAGGCGACGGCGAACAACAGCATCGCCCTCGGCGACAGCTCGGTCGCCGATCGCGCGAACTCGCTGTCGGTCGGTAGCCGTGGGCATGAGCGGCAGATCACCAACGTCGCCGACGCCACGCAGGGCACCGACGCGGTGAACCTGAGGCAGATGAACGAAGGCCTGCGGGTGACCGAGGAGAATGCCCGGCACTACACCGACCAGCGCTTCAACCGCCTGCACAAGAAGATCGAGGACCTCGACGACGACCTGAGCGCGGGTATCGCCGGCGCCATGGCGATGGCCGCGCTGCCACCGCCCTACCAGGCCGGCGGTACCTCCACCGGGATTGGCGCGGCCACCTATCGGGGCCAGTCCGCGCTGGCCTTCGGCCTGTCGTCGATCAGCAAGGACGGCAAGTGGAGCACCCGGCTCAGCGGCAACATGAATACCGCTGGCGATGCTGGCGCCGCGGTGGGCGTGGGTTACAACTGGTAAGGCGGCTGGCTTGCCGGCCGCCGGGCCGGGGGAGGGCGTGGATGTCGCGCGGCCTGCCCCGGCTTCCTTCAGAGATCCTTCGCCAGTTCCACCGACGCCTGCCGTCCTCCGCGCTGCAATAGCGCCAGATAGACCAGCCCCACGGCGATCCAGGCCAGGCCGAGCAACTGCGCATCGAGGCTCATGCTGTACAGCACGTAGGCGATGATCGCCAGGCCCACCAGCGGGAACAGCAGGTGGCGTAGCCAGCGGCCGGAGCGCTGGCGGCGGAAGTAATGGTTGATCACGCTCAGGTGCAGCAGGCAGAAGCCGGTGAGGGCGCCGAAGTTCACCAGCGAAGTGAGTACGTCCGGCGCGTCGAGGAAGGCCCAGCCGATCGCCAGCGACAGCACCGCCACCAGGTACAGGCTGACGTGCGGCGTCTGGTAGCGTGGATGGACCCTGGCCAGTGCCCGCGGCAGCTTGCCATCGCGGGCCATCGAATAGAGCAGGCGCGACACCGCCGCCTGCGAGGTGATCGACACGGTGACACCCCAGGCCAGCGCGGTGGCCACCGCGGTCAGCATCGACAGCCACTGGCCACCGGCCGCTTCGGCGATCTCGTAGAAGGCGGTGTCCGCCGACCTGAAGGTCATCCCGGCGGCCAGGTCGGTGGCCAGCCAGGTCTGTGAGATGAAGATGCCGCCCATGACGAACAGTGCGACCAGCGCGGCGCGGCCGATCTGCCGCGCGGGATCGCCCTTGACCTCCTCGGCGAGGGTGGAGATGGCGTCGAAGCCGAGGAACGACAGCACGGCGATCGAGGCAGCCTTCATCACCAGGCCGAGGTCGAAGGCCTCCGGGCGATACAGCGGTTCGAGGGTCAGCCGGCCGTTGCCCAGGCCGCCTTCCAGCGCCTGGTAGCCGACCACCAGGAAGATCGCCAGGACCACCAGCTCGCCGACCAGGAACAACAGGTTGGCGCGTGCGGCGAAGGTGATGCCGCGCAGGTTGACCAGGGTCGCCGAGACCAGGAACAGGAGCATCCAGGCCAGCTTGGGAATCGCCGGGAACAGGTGGTTCAGCGCCAGCGCGCTGAACACGTAGAGCAGCGGTGGGATCAGCAGGTAGTCGAGCAGCAGCACCCAGCCGGCGAGGAAACCGACATGGGGATGGATGCCGCGCTGCGCGTAGGAATACACCGAGCCGGCAATGGGAAACGCCTTGGCCATGGCCCCGTAGCTGAGGGCGGTGAAGAGCATCGCCAGCATGCCCACCAGGTAGGCCATCGGCACCATGCCGTGGGCGTCGGTGTGGACCCAGCCGTAGACCCCGAACGGGGCGATGGGGATCATGAAGATCATCCCGTAGATGATCAGGTCGCTCAGGGACAGGCTGCGGCGCAGCTGTTGCCGGTATCCGAACTGTTCGATGGCCATGACGGGCTCCTCGGGAAAAGGCAGCGTATTGTCGTTATCGGCGCCGCGTTGGGGGCGGGCCTCTTTCTCGTTATGGGCGACCGGTCGCGCCGGTCATCGCCTCAGAGCCAGGGATGCAGCCGCTCGGCCCAGGTGCGTACCGCTTCCGGCGTACGCAGTCCATCGTTGCGGATTTCCAGCAGAACCGCCTCCAGGCCGCGCGCATCGCCGTGCACGGGGACGGTGGTGTCCTCCGCCGGGTCTATGGCGTATGGCTGGTTGCCGGCGACCTCCAGGCCCTGCCGGCGCAGGCCGTCGAGGATGCGTTCGGCATAGGCGCCGGCGTTTCGATAAAGCACCCCGGCAACCAGCGGGCGGGGTCTGCCGTGGTAGACCGGGGTAAAGCTGTGCACGCCGACCACGCGGGTCGGCAGGCCGGCGGCCTGGCGCTGGTCGAGCAGTTGCGCCAGGCGATCGTGGAACGGATGGAACAGGCAGTCCTGCCGATAGCGGCGGACCGCCTCGGATAGTGCGTGGTTGCCGGGGACCGGATAGATCTCGCTGTGTGGCGGGATGCTGTCGGGGGCCTCCAGCGGCCGGTTCAGGTCGATCAGCAGGCGCGAGTAGCCGGCCGTCAGCAAGGGGGCGTCGAGGTGCCGGGACAGCTGTTCGGCCAGCGCCAGGGCGCCGATGTCCCAGGCGATGTGCTCTTGCGCGGCGGCCTCGTCCAGGCCCAGGCGCTGCAACTCCAGTGGGATGTGCCGGCTGGCGTGCTCGCAGACCAGCACCACCGGGCTGCGGCCCTCGGGATTGAGCAGGCGGAAGGGCGGCAATTGGTAGATGCCGAGTTCGGGGTTGTCAGTAGAGCTCGGCATAGTGGCGGCACAGGTCGTCGTCGGAAAGGCCCGCCGTCAGCGCCAGTTCGTGGCGCTTCATGGCGATGTAGGTGTCCAGCAGCGGCTTCGGCAGCTCGGCGCACAGCGCCTCGTCGCGCTGCAGGCGTTCGAGGGCTTCGCCGAGAGTCGCAGGCAGGGCCTGGATGCCACGCTCGCGGCGCTCCTCCTCGCTGAGGCCGTGCGGGTCGACGTCGGCCACGGCGCGCAGCGGCAGGCGTTGCTCGATACCCAGGCGGCCGGCGATGAGTACCGCGGCCATCGCCAGGTGCGGACAGGCGCTGGCGTCCATCGGCCGGAATTCGAGGTTGTACTGCTTGCCCAGCGGCTTGCCGCCGACGCTGACCACCGGGCAGATACGCAGCGCCGCCTCGCGGTTGCGCAGGCCCAGGCAGGCATAGGCGGCGCTCCAGTGGTGGGGTTTCAGGCGCAGGTAGGAAGCGGCGGTCGGCGCGGTCAGCGCGCACAGTGCCGGCAGGTGCGCGAGCACCCCGGCGGCCCAGTGCTCGCCGAGCTCGGAAAGGTCGTTGGGGCGGCCGGGTTCGTACAGCAGCGGGCTGCCGTCGGTGTGCTGCAGGCTCAGGTGCAGGTGCACGCCGTTGGTCACCGCGCCGGGCGCCGGCAGCGGCGCGAAGCAGGTGCGCAGGCCCATCTGCCGGGCCACCTCGCGGGTCACCTCGCGGACGTTCACCGCACGGTCGGCTGCCGCCACGCTCTGGGTCGGGCGGCAGGTCACCTCGTACTGGCGCTGGCCGTATTCGGGCAGGAACATCTCCGGTTCGGTGCCGGCTTGGGCCAGAGCGCTCACCAGCCAGCCGGGGAATTGCCCGGCGGCGCGCTGCGCCTGCAGGGAGAAGGCCGCCGCCGGGCGTTCGCCAGGAAGCCCGAGCAGGCTGAACTCGTGTTCGAACGCGGCGGTAATCTGCAGGCCGCAGTCACGGTAGCGCTCCACTTCGGCCCGCAGCAGGCTGCGCGGGCAGGCCGGCCACGGCGTGCCGTCGGTCTCCACCAGGTTGCCGTGCAGGTAGTCGAGGGCCGGCGCCAGGGGGTCGGGGCCCTGCTCGACGCGCACCCGGCTGTTCGGATCGGGCAGCAGACGCAGGTCGCCGTGGCTGCCCCAGGGGCTGCTTTCGTCGATCAGGTCCTGCGGGGTCAGCGAGCTGTTCGCCGGCACCCAGCCGCAGCCGCTGGCCAACTGCTCCTCCAGGGTTGCCAGGGGCAGCGAGCGGCCACGGGTGATGCCGGCCAGGTCGGTGGTGACGAAGCTGACCAGACGTACCGGCTGCAGGCGGTTCACGGATTGCTCCGGCCGAGAGCGGCGATACGTTGCAGGACGGTCTCGGTGTCGCTGATCCAGCAGTAGCCCTTGATCGCTTCCAGGCAGGCCTGGTGGCGCTCGGGAGTGTGGGTGGCGCAGGCATCCTCGACCAGGGTCACCAGGTAGCCGCGGTCGGCGGCGTCGCGCACGGCCATGTCCACGCACTGGTCGGTGACCACCCCGCAGACGATCAGGTGGCGGGTGCCGAGGTTGCGCAGCACGTAGTCGATGGCGGTGGAATTGAACACTCCGGAAGAAGTCTTCGGCAGCACGATCTCGTTGGCGCTCGGCTCCAGGGCGTCGATGACGCGGGCATCCGGGCTGCCCTTGGGCAGGTGCATTTCTGACAGCTTGTGGTCCAGCGAGCGATCGCGACCATCGGCGGTGAGACTCTCGATGATGGTGTGCAGGACGTTCTCGTCCACCGCGCGCATCGCCCGCAGCAGGCGCTGCTGGTTGGGGATCACCTGGTTGTGCACGCGCTCGTAGAAGTAGCTGGCCGCCTGCGGGTCGACATGTGGATCGCGCCCCGGCTCGACCCAGGCGCGCTGCATGTCGACGAACAGGATGGCGGTCTGCCGGCGGCCGAACGGCAGGTCGCGGGGCGAATGGTGGGGCAGGCTGAACATCGGGTCATTCCTCCAGGAGATGGCTGCTGAACGCGTCGCGGAGCTGGTCGATGCCCTCCAGGCGTTCGTCGAGCGGCGCGCCCATGCGCGCCACCAGGGTCGCTACCAGCGCCTCGACCTGGGCCATGGCCGGCACCAGCGAGTCGAAGGGCGAGGCGGATTCCACCGGCGAACTGACGATCAGGTCGGCGTGTTCGCGCAGCGGCGAGGCGTAGATGTCGGTGAACAGCACCAGCCGCGCGCCACGGGCCTTGGCGGCCTGGGCGACGTGTTGGGCCTGGCTCTGGTAGCGGCGGTAGTCGAACAGCACCAGCAGGTCCTGGCGGCCGAGGTCGTAGAGCTGGTCGGGAAGCAGGGCGCCGTCGTCGAGCAACCGGCAGTGCGGGCGCAGCAGGCGCAGGTGGGTCACCAGGTAGCCGGCGAGGAAGCGGCTGAAGCGGCCGCCGTGGCAATGCACGCGCAGGCGGCTGTCGAGCAGCCAGTCGGCGAGGCGCTGGATGTCGTCGGGGCGGGTCAGGCCGAGGGTCTGCTGCAGGCTCTGGCCGGCCTGGTCGAGGTAGCGCGCCCAGGTGTCGTCGCGGCCCATCCGCTCGCGGCGTTCGGCGAGCAGGGTGCGCGGCGAGCGCAGGCGATCGTCGACATCGGCCAGCAGGGCTTCCTGGAAGTCGCCGTAGCCGGCGAAACCGAGCTTCTTCACCAGGCGCATGATGGTCGGGTCGCTGACCCCGGCGTGCCGGGCCAGGCGCGTCATCGGCCCGAGACCGAGGCGCGGGTAGTCGTCGAGCAAGGCGCGCACCACCTTGCGCTCGGCGGGCGTCAGTTCGGTGGGCGGGGAAGCCAGGCGTTGTTTTAGTTCTTGCATGGGGCGTCCTCGAAGGAGGATCGATTTTGTAGTGAATTTTTCATTTTGTTCAATATGTGAAGGAATGTTTTTTTCACTACATCCACGTGAAGACTCCAGGTGCAGGGGAGCGGAAACGAAAAAGCCCGGTCGAAGACCGGGCTTTTCCCAGGGCGGTTACGCGGCGTGGCTCAGAAGGCCGGCACCACCGCACCTTTGTACTTCTCCTGGATGAATTGCTTCACCTCGGCGCTGTGCAGGGCCTTGGCCAGCTTCTGCATGGCGGCGCTGTCCTTGTTGTCCGGGCGCGCCACCAGGATGTTCACGTAGGGCGAATCGCTGCCCTCGATGGCCAGTGCGTCCTTGGTCGGGTTCAGCTTGGCTTCCAGGGCGTAGTTGGTGTTGATCAGCGCCAGGTCGACCTGGGTCAGCACGCGCGGCAGGGTCGCGGCTTCCAGTTCGCGGATCTTGATGCTCTTCGGATTGTCGACGATGTCCTTCGGCGTGGCGGTGATGCTCTTGTTGTCCTTGAGCTTGATCACCCCGGCCTTGTCCAGCAGGAGCAGGGCGCGGCCGCCGTTGGTGGCGTCGTTGGGGATCACCACGGTGGCGCCGGAAGGCAGTTCGTCGAGTTTCTTGTACTTGCTCGAGTAGGCGCCCAGCGGCTCGATGTGCACGCCGGTGACGGCGACCAGGTCGGTGCCCTTGGCCTTGTTGAATTCGTCGAGGTACGGCTGGTGCTGGAAGAAGTTGGCGTCCAGGCGCTTTTCCGAGACCTGCACGTTCGGCTGCACGTAGTCGGTGAATTCCTTGATCTTCAGTTCCACCCCTTCCTTGGCCAGCAGGGGCTTGACCACGTCGAGGATCTCCGCGTGCGGCACCGGGGTCGCGGCGACGGTGAGGGTCTCGGCGGCCTGGGCGGTGCCGAGGCCGAGCGCCGCGACAGCGGAGAAAGCAGCAAGCAGTTTTTTCATCTTCAACTCCTTTCGAGGTGTTCCTGGCGGCTGTGGATAACCGCGGCGCTCAGGGTTTTGGGCTTGGCCGGCAAGCTTACTTGCGCGAGAAGTGCACCACCAGCTTGTCGCCCACGGTTTGCAGGATCTGGACGAGGATCAGCAGCATCACCACGGTGACCACCATCACATCGGTCTGGAAGCGCTGGTAGCCGAAGCGGATCGCCAGGTCGCCCAGCCCACCGGCGCCGACCACGCCGGCCATCGCCGTGTACGAGACCAGGGTGATAGCGGTGACGGTGATGGCGGCGATGATGCCCGGCCGGGCTTCCGGCAGCAGGGCGTTCCAGATGATCTGCCGGGTGCTGGCGCCCATCGCCTGGGTTGCCTCGATGATGCCCTTGTCGACCTCGCGCAGGGCGGTTTCCACCAGGCGCGCGAAGAACGGCGTGGCGCCTACCACCAGCGGCGGAATGGCTCCGGCGACGCCCAGCGAGGTGCCGGTGATCAGTACGGTCAGCGGGATCATCACGATCAGCAGGATGATGAACGGCAACGAACGGAGGATGTTCACCACCAGCGAGAGCAGGGTGTAGACCGCCTTCTGCTCGAACATCTGCCGCGGCCCGGTAAGAAACAGCAGGACGCCGAGGGGCAGGCCGAGGACCACCGTGAACAGCAGCGAACCGCCGAGCATCCAGAAGGTGTCGACGCTGGCCAGCCAGATTTCGTACCAGTCGATGTTGGCGAAGCTCATGGTTTCGAAGAAGTCCATCAGCGCAGTACCTCCACATGTACGTCAGCGGCGTTCAACTGGCTCATGGCGGCTTCCAGGTCACCGCCGACCAGGGCCAGGGTCAGCTGGCCGTAGGGCGTGTCCTTGATCCGGTCGATGCGTCCGGAAAGGATGCTGTAGTCGACCCCGGTCTGCCGCGCCACGGTGCCCAGCAGCGGGGCGTAGGTGGCTTCGCCGCGGAAGGTCAGGCGCAGGATCAGGCCCGGCACGTGGGCGAAGTCGTCGTGGCGCTCGTCTTCGTCGACCCGTTCGGCCTCGAAGACGAAGCGGCGGGTGGTCGGGTGCTGCGGGTGGAGGAAGACATCGGCGACAGCGCCCTGCTCGACGATGCTGCCGCCGTCCATGACCGCGACCTGGTCGCAGACGCGGCGGATCACGTCCATCTCGTGGGTGATGAGGACGATGGTCAGCTTCAGTTCGCGGTTGATTTCCGCCAGCAGTTGCAGGACCGAGGCGGTGGTCTGCGGATCGAGGGCGCTGGTGGCCTCGTCGCAGAGCAGGATGCTCGGCCGGCAGGCCAGGGCGCGGGCGATGCCGACGCGCTGCTTCTGCCCGCCGGATAGCTGTGCCGGGTACTTGCGCGCGTGGTCGGACAGGCCGACCCGCGCGAGCAGCTCCGCGACCCGTGCGTCGATCTCGGCGCGGCTGTGGCCGCCGGCCAGGCGCAGGGGCATCGCGATATTGTCGGCGACGGTCTTCGACGACAGCAGGTTGAAGTGCTGGAAGATCATCCCGACGCGCTGGCGGAAACGGCGCAGGCCTTCGGCGTCGAGGGCGGTGACGTCCTCGCCTTCGACCAGGATGCGCCCGCCGCTGGGTTCCTCGAGGCGGTTGATCAGGCGCAGCAGGGTGCTCTTGCCGGCGCCGGAATGGCCGATCAGGCCGAAAATCTGCCCGGCCTGGATGTTCAGGCGGGTCGGTTGCAGGGCGGGGATTTCCCGGCCGGCGACGCGATAGGTCTTGTGGACGTCGTGGAATTCGATCACTGGGCGAACCTTGTGGGTGCGGCGATGCGGTTACGGCTGGAGCACGGGCTTGGCAGGAAGCGGAGGTGGTCAGCTAAACCGAGCATTCTACCCTGCTTTCTTATGCGTTATTAATATTTGTTGGTGATGAAAAAACATAGAAAAGGAATAAGCATCTAGACCGCCGCTGCCCGCCGGGACGGGTCTGGCGGCCTTCAGGCCTGCGGCGTGAGGATCAGCCGGGTCGGCTTGTCGGCTTGCACGACATGGCTGAGCTGCAGGTCGAAATCGGGCGCGAGTTTTTCACCCGCACCAGCAACTGGTCGGAAATCAGCGGGTAATCGCTGTCGCGGCGCACTTCGATATGTACCTTGCAACGATAGGCGACGACATCCGCAGCCACCGCATCGAGCACCCCGCCGAGGCCGGCCTGGCCGGTGCCGTCGAGCATCGGCAGCGGCACCGCGCTGCTCGCCGCGTGCGGGTCGATCAGGCGTGGCGTGCCGGGGAGCGGCTTCAGCTCGCCGGCGGGCGGCGCCTGGATGATCTGCTGCATCTGCTGCCGGGCCGCCTCCTGCATGCGCCGGGCTTGTTCGGCACGGGCTGGGTCGACCTTGGCGCGGTTGATCGCGCCGTCCAGCCCGGCGGTCAGTGCCGGGGCCTTGGGCATCAGCCCGCGGGCGTGGCCGAGGGCGCTGGTGGCGGTGTTCAGGTCGCCCTGGCGCAGGGCGGTCTCGCCGCGTTGCATGTAGGCCTCGGCCAACTGGCGGCGGAACGCTTCGACGCGCTCGTCGCCTGCGGCGGCGCTGCGCAGGGCCAGCCATTGTTGCTCAGCCTGTTCGAGCCTGCCGGCGGCCAGGGTCCGTTGCAGTTCGGCGTAGGGATCGGCGGGCTGCGCCTGGGACGCGACCTGCGGCGCCGGTTGCGACGACGCGTTGCCCTGGCAGGCGCTGATCAGCAGCGCCGCGGCCAGGACCGATAGCAGGCGAAACAGGGGCGACATCATTCCTGCGGATTCTCGTTTGGTCAAAAAATGGCCAGATTCTACACCGTGCGGCGGGGCAGGACAAAACTCAGCAGGAACAGGCCGGCGGCGCTGACCACGATCGAGGGCCCGGCAGGGGTGTCCTTGAACCAGGACAGGGCCAGCCCGGCGCACACCGCGACCAGCCCCAGCAGGCTAGCGCCGATCGCCATCTGCTCGGGACTGCGGGCGTGACGCTGGGCGGCGGCGGCGGGGATGATCAGCAGCGAGGTGATCAGCAGCACGCCGACGATCTTCATCGCCACGGCGATGACGATGGCGATCAGCAGCATCAGCGCCAGGCGGATCGCGCCGACCGGCAGGCCTTCCACCTTCGCCAGTTCCTCGTGCACGGTGATCGCCAGCAGCGGCCGCCAGAGGAAGCAGATCAGCGCCAGGACCAGCGCGCTGCCGGCGATTATCCACAGCAGGTCGGTGGCGCTCACCGCCAGCAGGTCGCCGAACAGGTAGGCCATCAGGTCGACCCGCACTTCCTTCATGAAGCTCAGGGTCACCAGGCCCAGCGACAGGGTGCTGTGGGCGAGGATGCCCAGCAGGGTGTCGGCGGCCAGCGGCTGGCGCTGCTGCAGGGTCACCAGGAGCACGGCGAGCAGCACGCAGCCGACGGTTACCGCCAGGGTCGGGCTGACGTCGAGGAGAAAGCCCAGGGCCACGCCGAGCAGGGCGGCGTGGGACAGGGTGTCGCCGAAATAGGCCATCCGCCGCCAGACCACGAAGGAGCCCAGGGGGCCGGCCACCAGGGCCAAGGCGAGGCCGGCGAGGAGGGCGTTGAGCAGGAAGTCAGCCATGGTTGCAATCGGGGCCGTGCTTGTGGACAGGAGTGAAACGGGTGCCTGGAGGCAAGGCGCCGGGGCCGGCCCTGACCACCTCGCCGTGGAGGTCGTGGGCGTGGTCGTGATGGTGGTGGTAGATCGCCAGGCTGCGCGCGTCCTGGCCGAACAGCTCGACGAAGGCCGGGTCGCCGCTGACCTGCTCGGGGTGCCCGGAGCAGCATACATGGCGGTTCAGGCAGACCACCTGGTCGGTGGCGCTCATCACCAGGTGCAGGTCGTGGGAGACCATCAGCACGCCGCAGCCGTAGCGGTCGCGCAGTTTGCCGATGAGCCGGTAGAGTTCGGCCTGCCCGGCGACGTCGACGCCTTGCACCGGCTCGTCGAGCACCAGCAGCTCGGGCTTGCGCAGCAGGGCGCGGGCCAGCAGCACGCGTTGCAACTCGCCGCCGGAAATGCTCTGCAACGGGCGCTCCAGCACGTGCGCTGCGCCGACCTCGCGCAACGCCGCCAGCGCCTGCTCGCGCCTCACCCCGGGCACCAGGCGCAGGAAGCGCAGCACGCTGAGCGGCAGGGTGGCGTCGACGTGGAGTTTCTGCGGCATGTAGCCGATGGTCAGCCTCGGCCGTCGCCAGACCTCGCCGACGTGCGGCTTGAGCAGGCCGAGCACGCTGCGTACCAGGGTGGTCTTGCCGGCGCCGTTGGGGCCGATCAGGGTGACGATCTGCCCGGGCTCGATGGCCAGGTCGACATCGCTCAGCACCGCCTGGCCATTGAAGGACACGCCGACCCGGGCCAGCCGCACCAGTGCCTTGTCCATCAGGCGTCCTTCCGGTCCCGGCAGGTGCCGCAGAGGCCGACCACCTCGACGGTCTGGCTTTCCACGGCGAAGCCGACGCTGGTGGCGCCGGCGACGATGGCCTGGCTGATGTCCGGTTGCTCCAGCTCGATGGCGGTGTGGCAGGCACGGCAGATCAGGAACTGGCCCTGGTGGCTGTGCTCCGGGTTGTTGCAGCCGACGAAGGCGTTGAGCGAGGCGATGCGGTGCACCAGGCCGTTCTCCTGGAGGAAATCCAGGGCCCGGTAGACGGTCGGCGGCGCGGCGCGACGACCATCGGTTTCGCTGAGCACCGCAAGGATGTCATAGGCCCCCAGCGGCTTGTGGCTCTGCCAGACCAGCTCCAGCACGCGCCGGCGCAATTCGGTCAGGCGCACGCCCAGGCGCGCGCACAGCGCATCGGCCTCGGCCAGCGCGGTGCTGACGCACTGGCTGTGGTCATGGGGCTGGCAGGCCAGCGGGGTCTTGGGCGCAATCTTGTACATGGGCTGCGACGCTCGAGGGTAGAGACGTTATTATATTACCCGCTTACCACCCTTTCATGTGAGTGCCGCCGTGTCCCTGCGCCCCCTTGCCCTGCTGTCCGCCTGCTTCGCCCTGTTCCTGCTGGCTTCGCCGGCGCGCGCCGAGGTCAGCGTGCTGACCAGCATCAAACCGCTGCAACTGGTCGCCGCGGCCATCCAGGACGGCGTCGGCCAGCCCGACGTGCTGCTGCCGCCGGGCGCCTCGCCGCACCAGTACGCCCTGCGTCCTTCCGACGTACGGCGCCTGCGCGAGACGCAACTGTTCTACTGGGTCGGCCCGGACCTGGAGAACTTCCTGCCCAAGGTGCTCGCCGGTCGCCAGGGCGGCAGCGTGGCGGTGCAGGACCTGCCGGGGATGCACCTGCGCAAGTTCGTCAATTTCGAGGAAGAGGAGCACGCCGGGCACGACGAGCACGATCATGACCATCGCCCCGGCATGCTCGACGCCCATCTCTGGCTGTTGCCGGCCAACGCCCGGACCATCGCCGCGCGGATGGCCGAGGACCTGGCCCAGGTCGACCCGGCCAACGCCGGGCGCTACCGGGCCAACCTGAAGGCCTTCGAGGAGCGCCTCGGCGGGCTTGACGAGAAACTCCGCGAACGCCTGGGCAAGCTCGCCGGCAAGCCGTTCTTCGTCTTCCACGAGGCCTTCGACTATTTCGAGGAAGCCTATGGCCTGCGCCATACCGGGGTGTTCGCGGTATCCGCGGAAGTGCAGCCGGGCGCCCGCCATGTCGCCGCCATGCGCGCCCAGCTGAAGGCCGCCGGTCCGGCCTGCGTGTTCAGCGAGCCGCCGCTGCGCCCGCGCCTGGCCGATACCCTCAGCGAGGGCCTGCCGGTGCGCCTGGCCGAGCTGGACGACCTGGGCGTGAACGTGGCGGTGGATGCCAACGGCTACGAGAATCTCCTGAACAACCTGGCAGGCGAATTTGCCGGCTGTCTGGAAAAGCTCTGAAAACCCGTGACTGATGGCCGCGCCCTCTTGCGCGCGGCGTCCCGATGACTAAGGTTGTCTGTTGGTGCCTGACACAAGATATTGATTCCTGTCAGGTGTGGACAACTAGATGTTGCGTACGGTGGCCGGCTTCGGACACCCCAACAACCATCGGGAGGTTAATCAGCGGATGGCCAAGACAGACGCACGCAGTCCCCGCACCGAACGCGGGACCATCGCCCTGCAGGACGCGTCGCAGGATATCTGGGACAAGAAGTACCGTCTCAAGAGCAAGGACGGCACGCCGGTGGATGCCAGCGTCGACGGTACCTGGCAACGCGTCGCCCGGGCCCTCGCCGATGTCGAGGACAAGGCCTCCCGCGAACACTGGTACGGGCGCTTCCTCTGGGCCCTGCGCAACGGCGCCATTCCGGCCGGGCGAATCATCTCCAACGCCGGCGCGCTGGGGCACAAGCCGGCCACCTCGACCATCAACTGCACGGTCTCCGGGACTATCCAGGACTCCATGGACGACATCCTGGAGAAAGTCCACGAGGCCGGCCTGACGCTCAAGGCCGGCTGCGGCATCGGCTATGAGTTCAGCACCCTGCGCCCGCGCGGCGCCTACGTTTCCGGTGCCGGCGCATACACCAGCGGACCGCTGTCGTTCATGGACATCTACGACAAGATGTGCTTCACCGTCAGCTCCGCCGGCGGCCGCCGCGGGGCGCAGATGGGCACCTTCGACGTCAGCCACCCGGACGTCCGCGAATTCATCCGCGCCAAGCGCGAGGACGGGCGCTTGCGCCAGTTCAACCTGAGCCTGCTGATCACCGACCAGTTCATGCAGGCGGTGGAGCAGGACGCCGACTGGCCGCTGGTGTTCCCGGTGCACGTGAAGGAGCGCGACGAGATCGATCTCGACGACCCCAACGCGGTGGTCTGGCGCGAATGGCCGACCCAGGACAACTACGTCCAGCGCGCCGACGGACTGGTCGCCTGCAAGGTCTACGGCCAGGTCCGCGCCCGCCACCTGTGGGACATGATCATGGTCTCCACCTACGACTACGCCGAGCCCGGCTTCATCCTCATTGACCGGGTCAACGAGCTGAACAACAACTGGTGGTGCGAGGCGATCCGCGCCACCAACCCCTGTGGCGAGCAGCCGCTGCCGCCCTACGGCTCGTGCCTGCTCGGCTCGGTGAATCTCACCTGCTTCGTCGAGCAGCCGTTCGGCGACGAGGCGCGCTTCGACTGGGACCGTTTCCGCGAAGTGGTGCGGGTGTTCACCCGGATGCTCGACAACGTGGTGGAAATCAACGGCCTGCCGCTGCAACAGCAACGCCAGGAAATCCTTGGCAAGCGCCGGCATGGCATGGGTTTCCTCGGACTGGGCTCGACCCTGACCCTGCTCAAGCTGCGCTACGGCAGCCCCGAGGCCTGCGTGTTCACCGAGGAAGTGGCGCGGGAAATGGCCCTGGTGGGCTGGGAAGTGGCCCTGGAACTGGCCAGGGAGAAGGGCCCGGCGCCGATCCTGGCGCAGGACTACGAAGTCACCGCGGAAATGCTTCGCAAGCGTCCGGAAATGGCCGCCGACGGCTACAAGGTCGGCGACCGTATCCGTGGCAGCGTGCTTCACGCCAAGTATTCGCGCTACATGCAGCGGGTCGCCGAACATGCTCCGGAACTGATCGAGGCGTTGGCGGAAACCGGCGCGCGCTTCACCCACCACAGCTCCATCGCGCCGACCGGGACCATCAGCCTGAGCCTGGCCAACAACGCCTCCAACGGTATCGAGCCGAGTTTCGCCCACCACTATTCGCGCAACCTGATCCGCGAAGGCCGCAAGACCAAGGAGAAGGTCGAGGTCTACAGCTACGAGCTGCTGGCCTACCGGACCCTGGTCAACGCCCAGGCCCTGCCGGACAGCGACGACCCGGCGCGACGCCTGCCGGACTACTTCATCACCGCCGACAGTGTCACCCCGGCGCAGCACGTGGACATCCAGGCGGCGGCGCAGAAGTGGGTCGATTCGTCGATCTCCAAGACCGCCAACGTGCCCACCGACTACCCGTTCGAGGACTTCAAGGACATCTACCGCTACGCCTGGCACCAGGGACTCAAGGGCTGCACCACCTTCCGTTTCAATCCCGAGGCGTTCCAGGGCGTGCTGGTCAAGGAGTCCGACCTGGAGAAGACCCGCTACCGCTTCGAGCTGGAGGACGGCAGCGTGGTGGAGTTCAAGGGCAACGAGCAGGTCGAGTACGACGGCGAGATCCACACCGCCGCCAACCTCTTCGACGCCTTGAAAGAAGGCTATTACGGCAAGTACTGAGGCCGGGGGAATCGATATGTCAGCAGTCAAGATCACGCAGAAGATCAAGGGCTTCAAGGTCGTCAACGAAGCCGAGGAACAAGCCCTGGCCGCCGCTGCCGAAGCCGCGTCGGTGGTGCAGATGGACGAGACCCTGGAGCGCCCGGACACCCTGATCGGCGCCACCTACAAGATCAAGTCGCCGCTGTTCGAGCACGCGCTCTACGTGACCATCAACGACATGGTCCTCAATGCCGGCACGGCGCACGAGCAGCGGCGCCCCTTCGAGATCTTCATCAACTCGAAGAACATGGATCATTTCCAGTGGATCGTGGCACTTACCCGCATCATGTCTGCGGTTTTCCGCAAGGGGGGTGATTGCACCTTCCTCGTCGAGGAGCTCAAGGCGGTATTCGACCCGCGCGGCGGCTACCTGAAGAAGGGGGGCATCTACATGCCTTCCATCGTCGCCGAGATCGGCGGCGTGCTGGAGCGCCACCTGACCGCCATCGGCCTGTTGCGCGGCCCCGAGCTGGACGAGGAACAGCGCCTGTTCCTCGCGGAAAAGCGCGCCGCCTACGAGGCCGCCCAGGGCACCAGCAAGGTCGAGCCGGGCGAAGGCTTCCCCGCCGGCGCGCAACTGTGCGGCAAGTGCAACACCATGGCGGTGGTACAAATGGACGGCTGCGCCACCTGCCTCAACTGCGGCCACTCGAAATGTGGGTGAGCACTTGAAAAACGCATGCGTTTTTCAATGCGAACGACCGGCCAGGATGGCCGGGCCGGGGGTGGGCTGAACGACGAAGCCTCGACAGGATGTCGGCTCGGCCTCACCCCAAGACGCCGAACCGCATGCGTTTTTCAATGCGAACGACCGGCCAGGATGGCCGGGCCGGGGGCGGGCTGGACGACGAAGCCTCGACAGGATGTCGGCTCGGCCTCACCCAAGACGCCAAACCGCATGCGTTTTGAAGGGCGAACGACCGGCCAGGATGGCCGGGCCGGGGGTTGGCTGAACGACGAAGCCTCGACAGGATGTCGGCTCGGCCTCACCCCAAGACGCCGAACCGCATGCGTTTTGAAAGGCGAACGACCGGCCAGGATGGCCGGGCCGGGGGTGGGCTGGACGACGAAGCCTCGACAGGATGTCGGCTCGGCCTCACCCCAAGACGCCGAACCGCATGCGTTTTGAAAGGCGAACGACCGGCCAGGATGGCCGGGCCGGGGGTGGGCTGGACGACGAAGCTTCGACAGGATGTCAGCTCGGCCTCACCCAAGACGCCAAATCGCATGCGTTTTGAAAGGCGAACGACCGGCCAGGATGGCCGGGCCGGGGGTTGGCTGAACGACGAAGCCTCGACAGGATGTCAACTCGGTCTCACCCAGGACGCTGAAGGGCATGCGTTTCGAAAGGCGGGCGAGGGAGTGCAGCACGCTCCCCCGCTGCCGTCCTACAACGCAAACGGCAAATGAATCTCCACCTTCTGCCGTTGTGCCAGACGCATCTGGAATTCCGTCGGATCATGGATCAGCACGTCCTGCCCGGCGAACGCCTCGGCAGCGATCAGCCGCGACAGCCAGAAACGCACGCAGGCGACCCGCAGCAGGGTCGGCCAGTGCTCGGCTTCCAGCGCGGTGAACGGCCGGCGGTTGGCGTAGGCGGCGAGCAGGGCGCGGGCGCGGGCCGGGTCCAGGCTGCCGTCGGCGGTGGAGCACCAGTCGTTGAGAGCGATCGCCAGGTCGTAGAGCATCCAGCCGGAGCAGGCGTTGTAGAAGTCGATCAGGCCGGTCAGGTGCGGGCCGTCGAACAGCACGTTGTCGCGGAACAGGTCGGCGTGCAGGTTGGCGCGCGGCAGCGCCGGACGTTCGGCATGCAGCGCGGCGATTTCCGCCAGGGCCGGGGCGAGCAGGGCCTGGGCGGGTTCCGCCAGGCGCGGGGCGAGGCTTGCGCCTTGCTCCAGCATCCAGGCCAGGCCGCGATCGCTGGGGCGCTCGATGATGCGTTCGCGGGTGGCGGCGTGCAGGTGGCCGAGCAGGTCGCCGACCTCCTGACAGTGATGGGCGTTCGGCTGCCGTTCGTGGCGGCCGGCCAGGCGCGGCTGCAGCAGCGCCGGCTTGCCTTCGAGGCGGCGCAGGGCCTCGCCGTCGCGGGTGCGCAGGGCGTAGGGTACCGGTAGGCCGTCCTCGTGGAGCACGTCGAGCAGTTCGATGAAGAACGGCAGGTCCTGCACCGGGCCGCGCTCGACCAGGGTCAGGACGAACTCGCCGCGCTCCAGGCTGACGAAGAAATTGCTGTTCTCGGAACCCTCGGCGATGCCGCGGAAGTCCCGCAGGCGGCCCAGCTCGTAGGGAGCGAGGAAGGCTTCCAAGGTCGGACGTTCGAGTGGGGTGAACACCGACATGTCAGCGCGGCCTCGCCAGGTTGGAAGTGCACATCACCAGCTGAAGATCTCCCATTGTGGAATCAGCTTGTCCGGCTGGTCGGAGCGGATGAAGTTGCCATCGCTGCCGTCGGCGCGGACCAGGAAATAGGGTTTGCCATGCTTGGGAACCACCTTGATGGCGTAGAGGAAACCATTCACGCGGTATTCCTGGATGGTCTTGTCGCCCTCCTGGCGGATGGTTACGTCGGGCTCGCCGGAGGGCGCGTCGTCGTCCGCCGCCAGCGCGACGAGCGGGGCGAGCGCCAGCAGTCCGGCGAGCATCAAGCGGTTCAGCGTACGCATGGTAACCTTGCTCCTTTATCGAATCGTCCAGGGTTCATTCTACACGCCCTGGTCTCCGGAAAAGGTTGATTCCCCTCATGAGCCAAGCGCCCCTCGTCCTGGTGGACGGTTCCTCGTACCTGTACCGCGCCTTCCATGCCCTGCCGCCGCTGACCACCTCGACCGGCAAGCCCACCGGCGCGGTGAAGGGCGTGCTGAACATGCTCCTGAGCCTGCGCAAGCAGTATCCGGACAGCCCGTTCGCGGTGGTCTTCGACGCCAAGGGCCCGACCTTCCGCGACGAACTGTTCGCCGAGTACAAGGCCAACCGGCCATCGATGCCCGACGACCTGCGGGTCCAGGTCGAGCCGCTGCATGCCAGCGTCCGCGCCCTCGGCCTGCCGCTGCTGTGCGTGGAAGGGGTCGAGGCCGACGACGTGATCGGCACCCTGGCGCGCAGCAGTGCCGCGGCCGACCGCCCGGTGGTGATCTCCACCGGCGACAAGGACATGGCGCAACTGGTCGACGGGCACATTACGCTGGTCAACACCATGACCGGTAGCCGCCTCGACGTGGATGGCGTGAAAGAGAAATTCGGCGTCGGTCCCGAGCTGATCATCGACTTCCTCGCCCTGATGGGCGACAAGGTCGATAACATTCCCGGCGTCCCCGGGGTCGGCGAAAAGACCGCGCTGGGCCTGCTGACCGGCGTCGGCGGCGGGCTGGAGGTGCTCTACGCGAGCCTGGACAAGGTACCCGAACTGCCGATCCGCGGCGCCAAGGGCCTGCCGGCGAAACTGGAGGAGAACCGCGAGCAGGCGTTCCTTTCCTACCAGTTGGCGACCATCAAGACCGATGTCGAACTCGACGTGCAGCTCGACCAGCTGTATCCCGGCGAACCGCAGCGCGAAGCGCTGATCGCCCTGTACCGCGAGCTGGAATTCAAGAACTGGCTCGATGACCTGCTGCGCGAGGCCAAGGAGGCCGGCGAGAGCGGTGAGGCGGAGACGCCGATCCAGGCCGAGGTCGACTACGACGTGGTGCTCGACCAGGCCGGTTTCGACGCCTGGCTGAAGAAGCTCGAGCAGGCCGAGCTGATCGCCTTCGATACCGAGACCACCAGCATCGACGCCCAGCAGGCGCAGGTGGTCGGCGTATCCTTCGCGGTGAAGGAGGGCGAGGCCGCCTACGTGCCGCTGGCCCACAGCTACATGGGTGTTCCCGACCAGCTGGAGCGTGACGCGGTGCTGCGCGCGTTGAAACCGCTGCTGGAGGATCCGCAGAAGCTCAAGGTCGGCCAGCACGCCAAGTACGACATCAATGTCCTGGCCAATGCCAGCACGCCCATCGCGATGCAGGGCGTGGCCTACGACACCATGCTCGAGTCCTATGTGCTGGACTCCACCGCCACCCGCCACGACATGGACAGCCTGGCCCTGAAGTACCTCGGCCACAGCACCATCCGTTTCGAGGACATCGCCGGCAAGGGCGCCAAGCAACTGACCTTCGACCAGATCGCCATCGAACAGGCCGGGCCCTACGCCGCGGAGGACGCCGACGTCACCCTGCGCCTGCACCAGGCCCTGTGGCAGAAGCTGGAAGCCATTCCTTCCCTGGCCCGGGTCCTGACCGATATCGAGATGCCGCTGGTGCCGGTGCTGGCGCGGATCGAGCGCAACGGCGCGCTGGTCGACGCCAACCTGCTGGGCATCCAGAGCCGCGAGCTGGGCGAGAAGATGGTCGCCCTGGAGCGCCAGGCCTATGACCTGGCCGGGCAGGAGTTCAACCTCGGCTCGCCCAAGCAGCTTGGCGCGATCCTCTACGACAAGCTCGGCCTGCCGGTGCTGAGCAAGACCGCTACCGGCCAGCCGTCCACCGCCGAGGCGGTGCTCGCCGAACTGGCCGAGCAGGACTTCGAGCTGCCCAAGGTGATCATGCAGTACCGCTCCATGAGCAAGCTCAAGAGTACCTACACCGACCGCCTGCCGGAGCAGATCAACCCGCGCACCGGGCGCATCCATACCTCCTACCATCAGGCGGTGGCGGCTACCGGGCGGTTGTCGTCGAGCGATCCGAACCTGCAGAACATCCCGATCCGCACCGCCGAGGGCCGGCGCATCCGCCAGGCGTTCATCGCGCCGCAGGGCTACAAGCTGCTGGCGGCCGACTACTCGCAGATCGAACTGCGGATCATGGCCCACCTGGCCAAGGACGAAGGCCTGCTGGACGCCTTCCGCCACGATCTGGACGTACACCGCGCCACCGCGGCGGAAGTCTTCGGCGTGCCGCTGGAAGACGTCAGCGGCGACCAGCGACGCAGCGCCAAGGCGATCAACTTCGGGCTGATCTACGGCATGAGCGCCTTCGGCCTGGCCAAGCAGATCGGCGTCGAGCGCAAGGAAGCCCAGGCCTACATCGATCGCTACTTCGCCCGCTACCCCGGGGTGCTGGCGTACATGGAGCGGACCCGCGCGCAGGCCGCCGAGCAGGGCTTCGTCGAGACCCTGTTCGGCCGCCGCCTGTACCTGCCGGAAATCCATTCGAAGAACGGCGCCATGCGCAAGGCCGCGGAGCGGACGGCGATCAACGCGCCGATGCAGGGCACTGCGGCGGACATCATGAAGCGCGCCATGGTCGCTGTGGATAACTGGCTGCGGGAAAGCGGCCTGGATGCCCGGGTAATCCTCCAGGTGCACGACGAACTGGTGCTGGAGGTACGCGAGGACCTGGTCGAGCAGGTGCGCGAGGGGATTCGCCCGCTGATGAGCGGGGCGGCGTCCCTGGACGTACCGCTGGTGGTCGAGGCGGGCATCGGTTCGAACTGGGACGAAGCCCACTGATGAACGGTTGCGGGGCCCGTATGGCGGGCCTTGCGAGCAGGTCCGGAGTGCCTGGGGTGGATGCCGTGGAAAAGTTTTTCGCGGCGCGCTGAACTTTCCCGTTTTGCCGACAGTCAGAACACACGAATGGCTGATTGAGCCCTTCGATGCTCCTTTGCAGTGTTTAGTGTTGGCAGATTCCTGGACCCCGCCCTAGCGGTCCGGACTTGAACCCCGAACTTCCCCCTCCCCATACGAAGCTCGGGGTTTTTTTTGCCTGGAATTCAGGCTTCCCCGACCGGCTCTTCGTCCTCGTCCAGCAAGCCCAGCCATTGCGCCAAGACCATTTGCGCCTCGTCGACACCCTGGCGCTTGGGCGCGGAGAACAGCTGCAGGCTGGCGACATCGCCCCAGCCCTGCTGGACTTCGCGGCGCACCTTGAGCAGGGCGTTCTTCGCCGCGCCGAAGGCCAGCTTGTCGGCCTTGGTCATCAGCACATGGATCGGCAACTGGCTGGCCTGGGCCCAGTCCAGCATGAGGCGGTCGAAGTCGGTCAGCGGATGGCGGATGTCCATCATCAGGAACACCCCGGCCAGGCTTTCGCGGCTGCTCAGATAGGCTTCCAGATGGCGTTGCCAGTGCTGCTTGAGCGGGATCGGCACCTTGGCGTAGCCGTAGCCGGGCAGGTCGACCAGCCGCCGCGACTCGTCCAGGCTGAAGAAGTTGAGCAACTGGGTGCGGCCGGGGGTCTTCGAGGTACGTGCCAGGTTGGCGTGGGTGAGGGTGTTCAGCGCGCTCGACTTGCCGGCGTTGGAGCGTCCGGCGAAAGCGACTTCCAGGCCCTCGTCGGGTGGGCACTGGTCGACCTGGGCGGCGCTGATGAGAAAGCTGGCCTTCTGGCACAGGCCGACGATGGGGTTCTTCTCTGACATGGGTTATCCACAGGGGTGCGACTCGGTGTCGCGGGGGGCTGTTTCGTTTCCGTTTCGGTATCGGAAGTATATAATGCCGCGGATTTTGTGTGCGCTTTATCCCCCAGGGTCGAGCGCGCGCGGGAACGGACAGAGCATTTTTCCGCGCGGTAGAACGCGGGCGTTCCCCCTGATGAGGACGATCATGAAGAAACTGCTGCTCGCAGCGACAGTCGTTGCGGCGGCCGTTACGGCGCAGGCGGCGCAGGACCCGGAAGCAGTGTTCAACCGGACCTGTGGCGCGTGTCACGACGGCCAGCTGCCGACGGCGCCGAAAAAGGGCGACCATGCCGCCTGGGAGCCGCGGCTGGCCAAGGGCATGCCGACCCTGGTCCAGCATGTGACCAACGGATTCAACGCCATGCCGCCGCGCGGCCTGTGCACCGACTGCAGTGCCGAAGACTACCAGGCAACCATCCAGTGGATGGTGAAGAAGTAGCCGAAGCCCACTATCTTTCACCCTTAGCCGTAATTGGATTAGCTGATGAACAAACTTCTCGTGAGTCTGCTGTTGACCCTGGGTCTGACCGGCCTTGCCCATGCCGCTGGCGATGCCGCCGCGGGCCAGGCCAAAGCCGCGGTATGCGGCGCCTGCCACGGTGCGGATGGCAACAGCCCGGCGCCGAACTTCCCGAAACTGGCCGGCCAGGGCGAGCGTTACCTGCTCAAGCAGATGCATGACATCAAGGACGGCAAGCGTACCGTGCTGGAAATGACCGGCCTGCTGACCAACCTCAGCGACCAGGACCTGGCCGACATCGCCGCCTACTTCGCCAGCCAGAAGATGAGCGTGGGCATGGCCGATCCGAACCTGGTGGCCCAGGGTGAAGCGCTGTTCCGCGGCGGCAAGATCGCCGAGGGCATGCCGGCCTGCACCGGCTGCCATTCCCCGAGCGGCGTCGGCATCGCCACCGCCGGCTTCCCGCACCTGGGCGGCCAGCACGCGACCTACGTGGCCAAGCAACTGACCGACTTCCGCGAAGGCACCCGTACCAACGACGGCGACACCAAGATCATGCAGTCCATCGCCGCCAAGCTGTCGAACAAGGACATCGCCGCGATTTCCAGCTACATCCAGGGTCTGCACTGATCGCTGCGTAGCCTGGCAAAAAAAGATGTATGAAAAAGGGTGGCCTCGGCTGCCCTTTTTTGCATCCGCCATCGCTACAATGCCGGAACCCGTTACCGGTCGTCCGGGTCGAAACCCGGCCGGAGAGCGGCACAGACCTCGCCTAGGAGTGAACGATGCGTAACCTGATTCTCAGCGCCATGCTGGCCATGGTCAGCCTGTTCGGCATGACTGCCCAGGCCGACGAATATACCGCCGGCAAGGAATACACCGAACTCAGCAGCCCGGTGCCGGTGTCGCAGCCCGGCAAGATCGAAGTGGTGGAGCTGTTCTGGTACGGCTGCCCGCATTGCTATGCGTTCGAGCCGACCATCGTGCCATGGAGCGAGAAGCTGCCGGCCGACGTGCATTTCGTCCGCCTGCCTGCCCTGTTCGGCGGTATCTGGAACGTCCATGGGCAGATGTTCCTGACCCTGGAAAGCATGGGCGTCGAGCATGACGTGCACAATGCCGTGTTCGAGGCGATCCACAAGGAGCACAAGAAGCTCGCCACCCCGGAAGAAATGGCCGACTTCCTGGCCGCCAAGGGCGTGGACAAGGAGAAGTTCCTGAGCACCTATAATTCCTTCGCCATCAAGGGCCAGATGGAAAAGGCCAAGAAGCTGGCGATGGCCTACCAGGTCACCGGCGTACCGACCATGGTGGTCAATGGCAAGTACCGCTTCGACATCGGCTCCGCCGGTGGTCCGGAGGAAACCCTCAAGCTGGCCGACTACCTGATCGAGAAAGAGCGCGCAGCGGCCAAGAAGTAAGCAAGGTGATCCGGCATGTTGCGCCGCTGGCAGCGTGAACCTCGGGTCGCAGGCAGCTGCGACCCGCGAGTGAACCCCTCCTGTGACGACTCGCGGGAGTTGCCCGGCGACGGCCGTCTGCGCCTGCTGAGCTTCAATATCCAGGTCGGCATCAGCACCGAGCGCTACCGCCACTACCTGACCCGCGGCTGGCAGCACCTGCTGCCCCACGCGGGCCGCGCGACCAACCTCAAGCGTATCGGCGAGCTGCTCGCCGACTACGACCTGGTCGCCCTCCAGGAAGCCGACGGCGGCAGCCTGCGTTCCGGCTACGTCAACCAGGTCGAGCACCTGGCCCAGCTCGGCGCCTTCCCCTACTGGTACCAGCAGCTCAACCGCAACCTCGGGCGCATCGCCCAGCACAGCAACGGCCTGCTCAGCCGCTGGCGGCCGAGCCTGCTGGAAGACCACCCCTTGCCCGGCCCGCCGGGGCGCGGCGCGATCTTCGTGCGTTTCGGCGACGGGCCCGACGCGCTGGTGGTGGTGATGATGCACCTGGCCCTCGGCGCCCGCACCCGCACCCGCCAGCTCGCCTACATTCGCGAGCTGATCGGCGACTACCGCCACCAGGTGCTGATGGGCGACATGAACACCCATGCCGTCGATCTCCTGGAAAACTCGCCGCTGCGCGATCTCGGCCTGATGGCGCCGCAGGTCGAGGCGACCTTCCCCAGCTGGCGGCCGCAACGCAACCTCGACCACATCCTGCTCAGTTCCGACCTCGCGCTGGAGCGGGTCGATGTGCTCGACCAGCCGATCTCCGACCACCTGCCGGTGTCGGTCGAGATCCGTCTGCCGGACAACCTGCGCGACAGGGCCCTGGTCGTGAGCGACAGCGCCGGGAGCGCTTCATGAGTCGCGACGACGCCCAGCGCTGGAAAGACAAGTACCTGGAGAACATCGAGCAGCAGGAGCGCCTGCAGCGCCGCTGGGATGCGCGCATCGACCTGCTGCGTCGCGGCCTGGTGCGCAGCAGCCTGGCGGCCGAAGGCAGCGACAAGGCGGTCGACCTGTGCATGAAGGAGCTGCGCGAGATCATCCGCCGCGACGACATGGACGCCGGCCTGGCCGGCCTGATTCCCCGCCTGGAGAAGGCCGTGCTCGACTCCGAGCAACGTCGCCAGCAACGCACCCAGCAGAACATCGACGCCCTCGGCGAGCTTGCCCAGCAACTGCTGGCCCTCGACCTGCCGCGGGAGCTGCGCAAGCCGCTCAAGCAGTTCGCCCGCGATATCGAGGAGCGTGCCTGGCAGTCGCGCGAGATACCCATCCTGCTCGGCGAACTGAGCCGGTTGCAGCGCCAGGTCCTGGCCGAGCGCAAGGGCGGCGACGGCGACGACAGCCGGCCGAGTCTGCTGCAGCGCCTGTTCGGCGGCAAGGAGGCGGAAACCGCCGTGGCGCGGGCGAACCCAGCGCTACCCATGGCGTCGGCGGTCGCGCCAACCACCGGGCCCGCGCCTGTCGCTCAGCCTTTGCCGGTCGGCGCCGGTAGCCCGCGCGGCGAGGTGGAGGCCAGCGTCCCGGCAGGGTTATCCACAGCTCCGGAGAGCGTCGCCGCGGCGCCTCCGGCGCGACGTGGCGCGCTGGCCGCGCGCGGCGAGTCGAACCAGATCCGGCTGGAAGAGCCGCGGCCGATCTGGCTGGACAGCCTGCCCCTGCCAGGGGGCCTGGTTTTCCGCGAAACGCCCGGGGAGCCCTCGGTGGAGCAGGAGCTGGACATCGAGCCGGAAGAGCCGGGCGAGCCTGTGGACAACCTCGCCGAGGCGACGGCCGACGAGACCTACGCGCTGCCCCCGCCGATGCCCGAACCCGGCTACAGCGCGGTGGCGCCGCATATCGAGGCGAGCCTGCTGCGCCTGCTCGACGGCCTGTCCCTGCCGAGCAGCCACCAGCCCCAGGCCGAGGCGCTGCGGGTACGCATAGACGGCAGCCTGAACTGGTACGAACTGGTGCCGGTGCTGGACGACCTGGCGGTGCTGGTGCTGTCCCTGGCCGACAGCGGCCAGCGCGACTTCGAGGAATACCTGCGGCAGCTCAACGAGCGCCTGGAAAGCTTCCTTGGCCACCTGGGCGATGCCCACGCCGGCTACACCGGCGTGCTGGACAACGCGCGCGGCTTCGACCAGACACTGCGCGAGCAGGTCAGCGGCCTCCAGGCCAGCGTGCAGCAGGCGACCGACCTGGACAGCCTCAAGCTGGCGGTGGACAGCCGGCTCAACGGCTTGCTCGCCTCCATGGACGAACACCAGCGCGAACAGGCCGAACACGAGCAGGAAGTCTCCGGCCGCCTGCAGGCGCTGATGGAACGGGTCAACAGCATGGAGCAGGATGCCAAGGCATTCCACACCCACCTGGAGGACCAGCGACAGAAGGCCCTGACCGACCCGCTGACCGGCCTGCCCAACCGTGCCGCGCTCAGCGAGCGCCTGGAGCAGGAAGTGGCGCGCCGGCGCCGGGACGGCGGCGAGCTGCTGCTGGCGGTGCTGGACATCGACCACTTCAAGCGGATCAACGATGATTTTGGCCACCTGGCCGGTGACAAGGTGTTGAAGATCATCGCCGGCGAGTTGCGCAAACGGTTGCGCCAGGCCGATTTCATCGCCCGCTTCGGTGGCGAGGAGTTCGTCGTCCTGCTTCCGGCCACGCCGCTGGACGCCGGCCGGCAATTGCTCGAGCGGCTGCGCGCGGCGATCGCCGCCTGCCCCTTCCACTTCAAGGGCGAGCCCCTGAGCATCACCTGTTCCGCGGGGATAACCGCCTTCGTCGGCAACGAGGCTGGCGAGGCGGCGTTCGAACGTGCCGACCAGGCGCTGTATCGTGCCAAGCGCGCCGGCAGGGACCGCCTGGAAGTCGCCTGAAGCACGACCGGCGCACATTCCGGCGCCCGAGGCCGGCTGCGCCTGCAGTTCGCTCCCGCGCCCGGTAGAATGGCAGGCCATACCGTTCTGGAAACAGCCATGGATATGTTCGGCGTCGCCGTCCTGATCTTTCTGGTCACCGACCCCTTCGGCAACATCGCCGTGTTCCTCGCCGCGCTGAAAGGCGTCGCGCCCGGGCGCCGCCTGCGCGTGGCGTTCCGCGAGCTGGCCTTCGCCCTGGGCCTGCTGCTGCTCTTCCTCACCCTCGGCGAGCACATCCTCAGCGGTCTCGGGCTGTCCCGCGAGGCGACCGGAATCGCCGGCGGGATCATCCTGTTCGTGATCGCCATGCGCCTGATCTTCCCGTCTCCCCAGGGCCTGCTCGGCGAGGTGCCCGACGGCGAGCCGCTGCTGGTGCCGCTGGCGACGCCGGCGGTGGCCGGCCCTTCGGCGCTGGCGATGCTGATCACCCTGCGTACCACCTTCGACGGGCCGCTGTGGGAACTCTACCTGGCGGTGATCCTGGCCTGGGGCGCCACCGCCCTGATCCTGCTGCAGGCGGCGTTCCTCCAGCGTTTCCTCGGCCCGCGCGGGCTGACCGCCATCGAGCGCCTGGCCGGAATGCTGCTGATCATGCTCAGCGTCGATATGCTGCTGGACAACCTGCGCAGCGTGTTGCACATCGCCGCCTGACGGCGCTGCCTATTCATTCGGAGTCATCATGCGTTCGTTCATTTTCCTGGTTTTCACCCTGGCGCTGCTGGCCGGCTGCTCCAGCGGCCCGCGCCTGAACACCGACTACACCTCGGTGAACCAGGACAGCCGTGTCCAGTTCATCGTCCTGCACTACACCTCCACCGATCTGCCGCATTCGCTGGGCATCCTCACCCACGGCGGCGTCAGCGCGCACTATCTGATCGGCGACGACGAACCGGCCACCGTCTACCGCCTGGTGGACGAGAACCGTCGCGCCTGGCATGCCGGGGTCAGCGAATGGCAGGGGCGGACCTGGCTGAACGCCACCTCGATCGGCATCGAGATCGTCAACCAGGGCTATCGCGATACTCCTCAGGGGCGGGTCTGGTATCCGTTCAGCGAGGCGCAGATCCAGGCGCTGATCCCCCTGCTGAAGGACATCGCCAAGCGCCATGGCATCACCCCGGACCGGATCATCGGGCACAGCGACATCGCGCCGGGGCGCAAGGTCGATCCGGGCCCGCTGTTCCCCTGGAAGCGCCTCGCCGACGCCGGCCTGGTGCCCTGGCCGAAGCCCGGCGAACTGGCGCGCCGCCTGGCCGAGCTGAACGGACAGTTGCCGGATGTCCGCTGGTTCCAGCAGCAGCTGGCGCGGCACGGCTACCTGGTGCCGCAGACCGGGGTGCTGGAACAGGATACTCGCGACGTCATCGGCGCCTTCCAGATGAAGTACCGGCCGGCCCGCTTCGATGGCCAGCCGGACCTGGAAACCGCCGCGCTGCTGCTGGCGGTTCCCGCTTCCTAAGGCCGCTGGAAAAGCCTGCCGGCAGCGCCCGCTACACCGGCAGCAGCATGTAGAAGCGCGCCCCCTGGCCTGGCTGCGAGCGGACCGCGATGCGCCCGCCGTGCAGCTGGATGATCTCCTTGCACAGTGCCAGACCCAGTCCGGCGCCGCCTTTCTTGCGGCCGACCTGGACGAACGGCTCGAAGATCCGGCCCTGCTGGCTGAAAGGGATGCCTTCGCCGTTGTCTTCCACCGCGATCAGCACGCGATCGCCCTGGCGCCGCGCCTGCAGGTGGATCTGCCCGCTTTCGCTGCTGTGGCGCAGGGCGTTTTCCAGCAGGTTGTCGATTACCCGTTCTATCTGCAGGCGATCGAGCTGCAGGTGCGGCAATTCCTCGCCCAGTTCCAGTTCCAGGGAAACCCGGCGCGCCTCGCCCTTGGGCACGAAGCGTTGCTGCGCCTGGGTGAGCAGGTCGACGAGGTTGCAGGTCGTCAGCTCGAGTTTCTGCATGCCGGTCTGGTAGCGCGAGAAGTTCAGCAGGTCGTTGATCAACAGGACCAGCCGCGACATTTCCTCGTCCACCGTCTGGATCAGGTCCGCTTCCCGCGACTCGGCGGGGAAGTCCAGGCGTTCGCGGAGCAGGCTGAAGGCCATCTGCATGCCGGTCACCGGGGTGCGCAGCTCATGCGAGGCGCGCAGGACGAATTCGCTGCGGACCCGCTCGAAGGCTCGCTGCTCGGTGACGTCACGCACCACCAGCACCGCGCCGACGCTGTGTCCGCCGGGGTGGGTAACCGGATACAGCGACCAGGCCAGCAGTCGCGACTCGCCGGCGACATCCACTTCCAGGTCGGGCATCGCCTCGTCCTGGACCTCGCCCTGCAGGGCCTTTTCCACAGCCTCGCGCAGACCTTCATCGCCGAGGATCTCGTCGATCCGCTTGCCGTGGGGGTCGTTGCTGACGAACAGCTGGCGGATCGCCACTGGGTTGGCGTGTTCGATACGGCCCTGGTTGTCGAAGATCACCAGGCCATCGTCGATGCTGTCGAGCACCGCTTGCAGGCGCCGCTCGCCGGACAGCACTTCCTCGACGCTGGTCCGCCGGTATTGCCGCAGGGCTTCGGCCATCAGGCCGAAGCGGCGGGTCAGTTGGCCGACCTCGGCCAGGTTGGTCGTCGGCAGGGTCACGTCGAAGTCGCCTTTGCCGATCTTGTCCGCCGCGCGCGCCAGGGTCTCGATCGGCGCGCCGAAGCGGCGGGCGATGCTGTGGGCGGTGACGAAGCCGATCAGCAGGATGGCCACGCCCACCAGGCCGAGCAGGCCGGCGACCAGGTAGGCGCGATGGCGGGCGTTGGTCTCGGCGGCGCTGATGCCGGAGAGGGCCAGTTGGTGCAGGTCCTGCAGGCGCAGGCGGAGGGTGTTGAAGGCTTCGCTGAAATCGTCGCTGTCGTCCAGCGGTGCTTCGAGCAGGGGCGGGGTCTGCGCCTGCAACTGCCGGTAGGCGTCGCGAATGCCATCCAGCGCGGCCTGTTCCGCGCTGTCCACGGCATTCGAACGTCCCTGTTCGAGAACCCGGCGGAAGTCGTTCTGCGAACGTTCCAGGGCCTGGCCGTCGGGGTGTTCGCGAAGCAGGATGACCATCTGGTCGCCAAGCAACTGGCGTAGTTGCTGGCTGGCCTCGATGGTCGTGTAGTGGTGTGACATCCGTTGCTCCTGGGCCCGCCCGAGCTGCATCACGCTGAACAGCCCGAGCAGCAGGCCGAACAGCGAGACGGTGATCAGCGCGGAAATGCTGAGGAACAGCCGGGTCCGGAGTTTCATCGGCAACGGCATGTTCATAGGCCGTACTGCTTGCGCTTCCGGTACAGGGTCGAGGCGTCGATACCGAGGGTCTTGGCGGCCTGGTCGAGGGTGGCGCTGGAGGCCATCACCGCCGTTATATGGGCTTTCTCCAGGTCTTCCAGGCTCAGCGATTCACCGACTCGCGGAGCGCTGCTGGCCGATTGCGTGGCGCTGAAGCCGAGGTGGTCGAGATCCACCAGCTCATGATTGCAGATGATGCTGGCGCGCTCGATCACGTTGCGCAGCTCGCGGACGTTGCCCGGCCAGGAATATTGCCGCATGGCCTCGCGGGCGGCCTCGCTGAAGCCTCGGGCGGGACGGCCATAGTCCTTGACGAAGCGGGCGAGGAAACGCTCGGCCAGGCCGAGGATGTCCTCGGCGCGTTCGCGCAGGGGTGGCAGATTGAGGACGATGACATTGAGGCGGTAGAGCAGGTCCTCGCGGAACTGGCCCTGGGCGACCATCGCGCCGAGATCGCGGTTGGTCGCGGCGAGGATGCGCACGTCGGCGCGGCGGGTCACCGGGTCGCCGACGCGTTCGTATTCCTTGTCCTGGATGAAACGCAGCAGCTTGGGTTGCAGGGTCAGCGGGAAATCGCCGATCTCGTCGAGGAACAGGGTGCCGCCGTCGGCCTGGCTGACCCGGCCCAGGGTACTTTCGGTGGCCCCGGTGAAGGCGCCGCGGCTGTGGCCGAACAGTTCGCTTTCCATCAGTTCGGCGGTCAGCGACGGGCAGTTGATGGTGACCTGGGGTTTCTTCGCGCGCTTGCTCCAGGTATGGATGGCGCGCGCCAGCTCGCCCTTGCCGGAGCCGGACTCGCCGAGGATGAGGATATTGGCGTCGGTCGCTGCCACCTGGCGGGCGGTTTCCAGTACCGCGGCCATGGCCGGACTGTGCGACTCCAGGCCGTCACCCTGGCGGCGCATCTCGCCCTCCAAGGCTTCCAGGCGCGCGGTAAGCTGGCGCACCTCCAGTTGCTTGGCGGCGGCCAGGCGCAGTTGGTCGGGGCTGCAGGGCTTGACCAGGTAGTCCACCGCGCCAGCCTGCATGGCGTCGACCGCGGTATCCACCGCCGAATGCGCGGTGACGATCACCACGCGCATCCAGGGCGCCTGGACGCGCATCTGGGCGAGGACGTCGAGGCCGTTGTCCTCGCCCAGGCGCAGATCGAGGAAGCACAGGTCGAAGACCTGGCGCTGCAGCAGGGCCTCCGCTTGTGGCGCGCTGCTGGCGGTGGCCACGCTGTAGCCCTCGTCCTCCAGGCAGTAACGGAAAGTGCGCAGGATTGCCGATTCGTCATCGACCAGCAGGATGCGCCCCTGCTTTTCGGAAGTGGTTTCCATCGTTGCTTTTATCCTCCAGGGAACTCGCTGCCATACGGCCTCTGGGTTAGTCCGTGGAAAGCCCGTGCAAGTTGCAAGAGCGCCACGCCGCCCATCCGGAGCGGGCGGGGCCGACCTGCAAGCCGCTGGCGCGCCGGTTTTCGATTTTCGGGCCGCATGCCGGATGGCATCGCCTGGCCCGCTCCCTGTGCATGTGACAGCGTACCGCGGCGGTCGTGCAAAACGCCCGGAATAATTTGCGTCGTCGTGCAGGATGAACTGCATCGACTACCGAAAGGTATTTTCAACCAATTGAATTTAAAGAATTTTTATTTTTTGAAAAGGCTGGCATGAGGCGTGCAAAGAGGAGGTACGGTCTCCCTGCAGAGAAATGGACAAAGGCCGGTTCGCTACCCCGCGGGCAATCTCCCGAGGCGGTACGACAGTTCCGAAGGCACACAGGAGAAAACATCATGCTTAGTTGGGCAATCACCTTTCTGATCATCGCCATCATCGCCGCCGTCCTCGGGTTTGGTGGTATCGCGGGTGCAGCCACCGGAATCGCGAAGATCCTTTTCGTCCTGTTCCTGGTGCTCTTCGTGGTCTCGTTCTTCTTCGGACGCCGTCGCGGCTAGCCGGACGCCGAGGAGAAAGCGATGCGACTCATGCGCAACCTGATGAACGCACTGCTGCTCGGCGCCGCCGCCAGTTCGCTGGCGGTGGCGGCCGACAGGGATGGCGAATACCGTTTGAACGAACTGCAGAGCACCGACGCCGGGTATCGCAAGGCCTGGCAGAACCTGGTGGAAGACGAGAGCCGGCTGCCCGACTGGGTAATGAACCTTTCGGGGACCGCCACACCGATGCGCGCGGTCGACGACCAGGGCGACAAGTATCTGGTCGGCGGGCTCTGCGAGAAGTCCGACTGCAAGGGCCAGCGCCTGCTGGTTGCCTTCGACTGGGACAAGAGCCACGCCTACGGACTCTACGTGCAGGTGCCCGAAGGCCTGCCGCAGGACAAGTCGCCGAGCAAGCACGCCAGCTTCCGCTGGCTGGGCAAGCCGGAGCCCGCGGTACAGAAGATTCTCGACGAACAACTCAAGGCCGATCCGAACTGGTACTGACACGGGTCGGGCTTGCGTGACAACGCCCCGCTGGCAGCGGGGCATGGCCAGGGGACCGGGGTGCGCTGGATGAGGTCGATCCGGCGGGCTCCAGGGGTACAGGGAGTACCTCCTTCGGGGTCGGGCCAGGTGAAAACGCGCCGGAAGGGAGCGAACCGACGAGTCGCTCCTTTCCGGCGCGCTTCTATATATAGAAGGGCACGCCGTTCCGCCGCCCGGCGGAGCGGCGACCTCCGCGAGCATGCTCGGCGTACTTTCCTGATATCGATCAATGCCGACGACTGGCGAGGCCGTTTTACAATCGTCCATCCGCGCATTCCGAAGCACCCTCCGGAAGGACTTCACCATACGGTTATCCACAGAAAGCCACTTATCCACAGCAGAGGGTGTCACCTCGGCGACTCCGCCGCGTCCCCGCGACCATCCATCGCAGTCATGATGAGCGGGCTTCATCTTCCCAGGATGGACACCAGGCCCCAGGCCCGGCATGGAGTGCCTTCCGCTCCCTGTTCTTGAGTGAAAATCAAGGGCAATTTCCTGTGGGACGGACGTTTCATTAGTGATTTCTCATGCCGATTCGGCATGGGGCAGTCACTTACGGCATTAGACGGGGTAGGGGAGCGCATGAATCATTGCGCCCTTTCGCCTGTCGGGAGCGACTCTCCCGCTGGAGCGACTCCCGACTTCCACAAGAATTAAGGGTGACGAAACATGGGTAAAGCCAAGCTAAGCCTCGCCTGGCAGATCGTGATCGGTCTGGCACTCGGTATCGCCGTAGGCGCAGTGCTCAACCACTTCAGCGCCGAGAAGGCCTGGTGGATCGCCAACGTGCTGCAACCGGCCGGCGACATCTTCATCCGCCTGATCAAGATGATCGTGGTCCCGATCGTGATCTCCTCGCTGGTGGTCGGCATCGCCGGCGTCGGCGACGCGAAGAAGCTTGGCCGCATCGGCCTGAAGACGATCATCTACTTCGAGATCGTCACCACCGTCGCCATCGTCGTCGGCCTGCTGCTGGCCAACCTGTTCCAGCCCGGCACCGGCATCGACATGAGCACCCTGGGTACCGTGGACATCTCCCAGTACCAGAAGACCACCCAGGAAGTGCAGCATGACCATGCCTTCATCGCGACCATCCTCAACCTGATCCCGTCCAACGTCTTCGCCGCCATCGCCCGTGGCGAGATGCTGCCGATCATCTTCTTCTCGGTGATGTTCGGCCTTGGCCTGTCGAGCCTGCCCAACGACCTGCGCGAGCCGCTGGTGAAGGTGTTCCAGGGCGTCTCCGAAACCATGTTCAAGGTCACCCACATGATCATGAAGTACGCCCCGATCGGCGTCTTCGCCCTGATCGCGGTGACCGTCGCCAACTTCGGCTTCGCCTCGCTGCTGCCGCTGGCCAAGCTGGTGATCCTGGTCTACGTCGCCATCGCCTTCTTCGCCCTGGTGGTGCTGGGCCTGATCGCGCGGATGTTCGGCTTCTCGATCATGCGCCTGATCCGCATCTTCAAGGACGACCTGGTCCTGGCCTATTCCACCGCCAGCTCGGAAACCGTGTTGCCGCGCATCATCGAGAAGATGGAAGCCTACGGCGCGCCGAAGGCGATCAGCAGCTTCGTGGTGCCTACCGGCTACTCCTTCAACCTTGACGGCTCGACCCTGTACCAGAGCATCGCGGCGATCTTCATCGCCCAGCTCTATGGCATCGACCTGTCCATCGGCCAGCAGATCATGCTGGTGCTGACCCTGATGGTGACCTCCAAGGGCATCGCCGGCGTACCGGGCGTGTCATTCGTGGTGCTGCTCGCCACCCTGGGCAGCGTCGGCATCCCGCTGGAGGGCCTGGCCTTCATCGCCGGCGTCGACCGCATCATGGACATGGCGCGCACCGCCCTCAACGTGATCGGCAACGCCCTCGCGGTGCTGGTGATCTCCAAGTGGGAAGGCATGTACGACGCGGCCAAGGGCCAGCGCTACTGGGATTCGCTGCCGCACCTGCGTCAGGCGGTCGGCGAGGCCAAGGGCAAGCAGGCCACGATCGAGTAAGACGGACTTTGTCCAGCAGGCCCCGGCATCGTCCGGGGCCTCGTCGTTTCTGGCGCCGGCACCGCCTGCGCCGCTATCATCCGCGCAACGCGGGGGATTCTGAATGCTGAACGGCTTGTGGTTGGGTTTTTTCCTGGTGGCGGCGGCGAGCGCGTTGGCGCGCTGGTTGATCGGTGGCGACGCGACGGTGTTCGCGGCAATGGTGGAGAGCCTGTTCGCCATGGCCAAGCTGGCAGTCGAGGTGATGGTCCTGCTGTTCGGCACCCTGACGCTCTGGCTCGGCTTCCTGCGCATCGCCGAGAAGGCCGGGCTGGTGGAGCGCCTGGCGGTGCTGCTGGGGCCGCTGTTCCGCCGGCTGATGCCGGAAGTCCCGCCGGGGCATCCGGCGATCGGCCTGATCACCCTGAACTTCGCCGCCAATGGGCTGGGCCTGGACAACGCCGCCACGCCGATCGGCCTGAAGGCGATGAAGGCGTTGCAGGAGCTCAATCCCAGCAGCACCACGGCGAGCAACGCGCAGATCCTGTTCCTGGTGCTCAACGCCTCGTCGCTGACCCTGCTGCCGGTGACCATCTTCATGTACCGCGCGCAGCAGGGTGCGGCCGACCCGACCCTGGTGTTCCTGCCGATCCTCCTCGCCACCAGCGCCTCGACCCTGGCCGGCCTGCTGTCGGTGGCGCTGATGCAGCGCCTGCGCCTGTGGGACCCGGTGGTGCTGGCCTACCTGGTCCCCGGCGCGCTGTTGCTGGCCGGCTTCATGGCGCTGCTCGGCACCCTCTCGGCCAGCGCGCTGGCGCAACTGTCCTCGCTGCTGGGCAACCTGACGCTGTTCAGCCTGATCATCCTGTTCCTGGTCGTCGGTGCGCTGAAGAAGGTGCCGGTCTACGAGAGCTTCGTGGACGGTGCCAAGGAAGGCTTCGATGTCGCGAAGAACCTGCTGCCCTACCTGGTGGCGATGCTCTGCGCGGTCGGAGTGCTACGTGCCTCGGGGGCGCTGGAAGTGGTGCTCGACGGGGTCCGCTGGGTGGTCGAGGGAATGGGCTGGGACAGCCGCTTCGTCGAGGCGCTGCCCACCGCGCTGGTCAAGCCGTTTTCCGGCAGTGCGGCGCGGGCGATGCTGCTCGAGACCATGCAGACCCACGGTGTCGACAGCTTCCCGGCGCTGGTCGCCGCCACCGTGCAGGGCAGCACCGAGACCACCTTCTACGTGCTCGCCGTCTATTTCGGCTCGGTCGGCCTGCAGCGCGCCCGCCACGCGGTGGGCTGCGCGCTGGCCGCGGACCTGGCCGGGGTCGTCGCCTCGATCACGGTGTGCTACTGGTTCTTCGCCTGACGCCGCCAGGCTTCGGCGTCACTCGGTGACGTCGAAGCGCAGGCTGCCGATCATCTGCCCGGCCTCGGTGAGCACCTTCACCTGCCAGTGGCCGACCGGGTCGCCGGGGAAGTTCTGCTTGTGGGTCCAGGCCCGGTAGCCCTCCTTGCGGCCGCCGTGGATATCCAGGGCGATGCGGTCGAATTCCTTGCCGTTGAACATCCACACGTGATAGATGCGCTCGTCGAGGCCGCGCGGCGCATTGATCGCGGTGTAGGCGAACAGGCCCTGGCTGCGCAACTGGGCGGCGCCGACCTGCTCCAGGCTGTCGCCCGGGGTGCGGTTCTGGTCGTCGAACTGGCTGCTCACCGCGACTTCGGTCAGCCACAGGGTCGCCGGCGGCACCCAGGCGCGGCCGAACCAGCCGGCCAGGCCCACCGCCAGGGTCAGGCCAAGCAACAGGATGCCGCGCCACCAGTGCTGCAGCGGGAAGGTCACCAGCAGGCTGGGGAAGGACAGCGCGACCGCGATGCCCAGGGATAGCCGGTAGCTTTCCGGCGTGGTCAGGTGCAGCAGGATTGGCAACGAGGTCAGCAGCACGGCGAACAGGGTCAGGGTGTGGTAGGCGAGGAACACCCAGCGACGTTGGGCCAGCCAGCGGTAGTAGAGCGGGTCGGTGATGGAGACCAGCGCGGCGGCTGCAAGCGTGCCGGTGAACAGCGCCTGGCCGCTGTTCCAGGTGGTGGTGATGAGGAAGAACGGCAGGACGAAGAACAGGCTTTCCTGGTGGATCAGCTGGGTGGCGTAGCGCAGCAGCGGCGCCGGGATTTCCCAGCCGAAGCGGCGGGCGAAGGTTTCCCGCAGCAGATTCTCGAGGATCAACCAGACCCAACTGACCAGCATGATGATCGCCAGGACCTGGGCGAAGCCCTTCTGCCGGTCGACCATGATGAAGCTGAACACCCCCGAGCAGAAACCGAACAGGGCGATGGTGCGTGGATAGCGGGCCATCAGGCCGGTGACCAGGGTGATCAGTCGCTCCAGGCGGGCTTTCCAGGACATAGGGAAACGGGAAGACATGGTGGAAAGAAATTACCTGACAGAGAGGGAAATTCTACGGCAGTAGCGTCGGGCCGGCGAACCGCAGAACGCGGGCTTGGTACTGGCGCGGGTCGGGAAAAGAAGCAGATAAGTAATTTCATACATCTCTTTCGGAAAAATCCCATTAGATAAGCGTTCGAGTTCAAGGAGCATCGGAAATATCCAATTGCCGAGCTGACTGCTTCCATGAGTGCTTGTCTATCCAAGCTCACCAGACGTTCCCTTTTTGCCGTCGCCCTTCTGCCCGTGTCCGCCCGCGCGGGGCTGATGGATGTTTGCGTACCCGTGGGCTCGTCCAGCGTGCAGGTGGCATTTCCCGGACCGATCACGGTGCAGCGCGACGCGCCGGCAGGTACCGTCCTGGCGACCAGGGAAGTTCCCACCGCCATGGAGTGCGCCAACCTGTACTACCCGACCGGGAGCAAGGCGGTGTATTTCAAGTGGGGTTCCAACCCTTCGATCCAGTCTTTCTCCGCCCCGGGATATTCCGTGTACCCGACAGGGGTGGCGGGTGTGGGCCTGTACTGGGGTACCAGGAATCATGAGTCGGTGACCTACAACATGAGCGTCGGTTCGCTGAACGACGAGAGTTCCCTCCTCGAGGTACCGTTCCCCTATCTGCTGGGCTCGCGCACCTATCCCTTCACCCAGGTCTTCAAGCTGATCAAGACCGGGCCTGTCAGCGGCGGGACCTTCAGCTTTCCCAGTTTCAAGGTGATGACACGTCCGGTCTCGCTGCAGGGGGACTTCTACAAGAAGGACCTCTTCACCTTCAGTTTTTCGCCGGTCCAGGTGGTCGGCTCTTCCTGCGAGTTGAAGAACAGCGGCAAGACCGTCGACCTTGGCCAGGTCGAGGCCAGTGGTTTCAAGGGGCCGGGCACCACGCTGGGGGCCAGGGCGTTCGCCCTCGAACTCAACTGCACGCCGGGCGCCAGGATGAACCTGACTCTCGACAAGACTTTCCAGAACACCGGCTACGTGGGCACTATCAACCTGGTCAGCACTTCGAGCGCCAGCGGAGTGGGTATCCAGGTCCTCGATGCGGCCAACGGGCAACCCATCCCGTTGGGACAGGCGCATGCCATGGGCGTGGCCGCCAGTGGCGACACCTTGCTGGCGCTGGTGGCCCGCTACATCCAGACCGGCCAGCGGGTCGTTCCCGGCAAGGCGCAGGCGATCCTGAGCTTCACCCTCAGCTACAACTGAATCGCGAGGGGCACCGTGCACCGGATTGCGTACCGAAGCTTTCAGCCAGCTTTCAAAAGGCCTCTATCTGGCACCTTCCAGCCGATTTCTGTTGTTTCCTCGAGGTTTTTACACATATGGTTACAACTCGGTCGATGGATGACGTACCCGCCTGCGTGGCCATCGACGCCGCCATGGACCGCTTCCCCGTGTCTGCCTGAGTGTGTGTCCCATGGCCTCGAATAAATCCAAAGGCGTCGCCATTTTCCGTGTGGTCAGTGGCAACTTCCTCGAGATGTACGACTTCATGGTGTATGGCTTCTACGCCACCGCCATCGCCAAGACCTTCTTTCCCGGCGACAACCCGTTCGCCTCCCTGATGCTGGCCCTCGCCACCTTCGGCGCCGGCTTCCTGATGCGGCCGCTGGGGGCGATCCTCCTCGGCGCCTACATCGATCGCCACGGACGTCGTCGGGGCCTGATCATCACCCTCGGCCTGATGGCCATGGGCACCCTGCTGATCGCCTTCGTCCCCGGATATTCCACGCTGGGCGTGGCGGCGCCGCTGCTGGTGCTGTTCGGCCGCCTGCTGCAGGGCTTTTCCGCCGGTGTCGAGCTGGGCGGCGTGTCGGTCTATCTGTCAGAAATCGCCACGCCCGGACGCAAGGGCTTCTTCGTCAGCTGGCAATCGGCCAGCCAGCAGGTGGCGGTGGTCTTCGCCGGCCTGCTCGGCGTGCTCCTCAACCAGTGGCTGAGTCCGCAGGACATGGGCGAGTGGGGTTGGCGCGTGCCGTTCCTCATCGGCTGCCTGATCGTCCCGGCGCTGTTCGTCATCCGCCGCTCGCTGGAGGAGACCCCGGAGTTCGAGGCGCGTACCCACCGGCCGTCGTTGCCGCAGGTGCTGCGCTCGATCGGGCAGAACCTCGGCCTGGTCCTGGCCGGCATGGCGATGGTGGTGATGACCACCGTGTCGTTCTACCTGATCACCGCCTATACCCCGACCTTCGGCAAGAACGAACTGCATCTGTCGGACCTCGACAGCCTGCTGGTGACCATGTGCATCGGCCTGTCCAACTTCATCTGGCTGCCGGTGATGGGAGCCTTCTCCGACCGTGTGGGGCGCAAGCCCCTGCTGCTGGGAGCGTCCATCCTGGCGATGCTCACCGCCTACCCGGCGCTGTCCTGGCTGGTAAGCGAGCCGAGTTTCGCCGGCCTGCTCGGCGTCGAGCTGTGGCTGTCGTTCCTCTACAGCAGCTACAACGGCGCGATGGTGGTGGCGCTCACCGAGGTGATGCCGGCGGAGGTGCGCACCACCGGCTTCTCCCTGGCCTACAGCCTGGCCACCGCGACCTTCGGTGGCTTCACCCCGGCTGCCTGCACCTGGCTGATCCACGTCCTGGACAACCGCGCGGCACCGGGCATCTGGCTGAGCGGCGCGGCATTGCTCGGGCTGCTCGCCACCCTGGTGCTGTTCCGCCGGCGCGGCAAGCAGATCGCCGAGGCCGAGCTGGCCAACGCCTGAGGCATCCGGTCGCACGCCGTGCGTCGGCTCCCGCGGGAGCCGCGCCGACGGCGTTGATGTCGATCAACCGGTGTCGCGCCAAACCGCGTAGACAGGAAGCCAGTAGCCGTACCGACTTTCTTTTACGGAGATCGCATCATGTCCAATGTACAAAATGCCAGCCGGTCTTCTGCGTTCGCGGCGGTGGAGGGCGACCACTGGGTCGAGTCCCTCGACGATGGCCGCCACGTGCTGATCCGTCCCCTGCGCGAGGAGGACCGGGAGCGTGAACGCCAGTTCATCAACCGGCTGTCCCCGGCGACCCGCCACTTCCGCTTCCTCGGCGAGATCAAGGAAGCCAGTCCGGCGCTGCTCGACCAGTTGATGGATATCGACTACCAGCAGAGCATGGCCTTCGTCGCCCTGGTGCACGAGGACGGCGAGCTGCGCGAGGTCGGCATCAGCCGCTACGCCGCCTGCTGCGAGGAAGGGCAGTGCGAATGCGCGGTGACCATCGCCGACGATTACCAGGGCCTCGGGCTGGACGCCGTGCTGATGCGCCACCTGATCGATGTGGCGCGGCGCAACGGCTTCCGCCAGATGTACTCGGTGGATTCGGCGGCCAACCGGGCGATGCGCGATCTCTGCTGCGCATTGGGCTTCGTCGGCCAGCGCGATCCGGACGACTCGACCCAGGTCATCCACCGCCTGGCCCTGTAGCGCGCTCAGGCGCGCCGGCGGCGCAGGCCGAACCAGAGCAGGCCGCTGGCCAGCAGGCCGGCGGCGAGCAGCAGCGGATAGAGCATGTCGTCGTCGAACAGCGGCTTTTCGATGCGCAGGTAGCCCTCGCCGTCGAACAGCCGTTGCGCCAGCGCGTCCACCTGTTGTTTCCGGACCTTGGCCAGGCGTCGCTCCTCGTCGGGGAAATGGCCTTCCTCGTAGTCGGCCAGCGAGCCCCAGTAATAGTCAGCCAGCGCCGCGTTGCCCTGGGTGCTCCAGGCCAGCCTGGCGCGCTCGGCGTATTGCACCCGCTTGAAACGCCCCGGGTCCAGGCCATGCTGGCGGATGCCGTCGAGCAGTTCGCGCAGGGCGGCCTCGGTGGCCGGCAAGTCGCCGCGCTCGACATCCGCGTCGAGGCTGAAGAAGCCCTGGTTGGCGAACACCTGGCGATCGGTCGACGGCCCGTAGGTGAGTCCGCGACGGACGCGCAGGTCGGCGTACAGCGCGTCGTTCATATAGGCCTGGAGCAGGACCATGGCGTCCGGGTCGGCGTCGTCCGGCTCGGGGAAGATCCAGTGCAGCATCGCGCCTTCGCCGAACAGCCGGGTGAGCAGGGTGCGCCTGGCCTCGGCGTGGCCGTTGGCCGCTGGCAGCTCTCGACGCTCGGGGACCTCCTGGTCCTGCAGGGCGCCGAAGGTGCGGGTCAGGTAGGCCGGCAGGCGCGGGTCGAGATCGCCGACCATGATCAGGGTCATGTTGCCCGGCACGTACCAGTCGCTGCGCAACCGCTCCAGCTGCTCGGCGCTGAGCGGCGCCAGCGGCGCGCGCTGGGAGCAGGCCAGGCCCAGCTCCACCGCCAGCTGGTCCATGGCGCCGCGGCCGAGGTTCTCGCGGTCGAGCCAACGTTGCAGGTGCGAGTAATGGCCGCCGCCCTCGCGCTCGATCACCCGCTTGGCGGCGGCGATGCGCGGTTCGTCCAGTTCGGTGCGGGTGATGGTATCCAGCAGCAGGTCAAGGACCTGGCGCTGGGTAGCGGCCGGCGCCTCGATGACGAAGGTGGTGTCGCCCTCGCTGGTGTAGGCGTTCCACTGGCCGCCCAGGGCTTGCATGCGGGCCTCCAGGTCGGCCTCGTCGCCGCCGTCCAGGCCGCTGAAGAACAGGTGCTCGAGCAGGTGCGGCAGCTGCTTTTCACGGCACGAGAAGTCGGCGAAGCCGACCCCCACCACCAGCCGGATCGAGACGTGCCGGCGCTGCTCGGTGGGCTTGAGCAGCACGCCCATGCCGTTTTCCAGCTGAAAGGCTTCGACCTCGCTGCGCTGGTCGGCGTACGACCAGGGGCAGAGCAGACAGAACAGCAGCAGGGTGGACAACGAACGCATGGGCCGGGCCTGGAACCGAAAATACCGAGAATAGCGGATGCTTCATGACGAACCTACCCGCAGAACGGCTAATGTCGCGAGCGGCGCGGCTCCGCCGGTTCCTTCGCGAGCGCCGGTTCGGCCAGGGCCGACGAGGTCATGTCGTCGACCTCGTCGGCCCAGTCGTCGTCCGTCTCGCGGCTGCGCTCGTCGGCGGCGCTGTGTGGCGCGTCGGGATTGTCCAGCACGGCGTAGGCGATGGCGCAGAACAGCGAGTTGAGGCGCTTCATGTCGCTGATCAGGTCCAGGTGCAGGGAGCTGGTCTCGATACTCTGCACCACCTGCTGGTGCAGGCGGTCCACGTGGGCATGGGCATAGCGCCGCTCCTGCAGGCGGAAGCGCTGCTTGGCCCGGCGCAGGCGCTTGGCGCTGTCGAGGTCGCCATTGAGGAACACCGAGAGACCCAGGCGCAGGTTGGCGATCAACTGCTGGTACAGGGTGCCGATCTCCTCCAGGCCGGTGTCGGAGAAGGAGCGGCTGCGCGAGGTCTTCTTGTCCTGCACGGCGGCGAGCATGTGCTCGATGATATCCCCGGCCTGCTCCAGGTTGATCGCCAGCTCGATGATTTCCGCCCAGCGCCGGCTGTCGCGCTCCGACAGGTCCTCGCGCGGCATCCGCGCCAGGTACAGCTTGATCGCGGTATAGAGGGCGTCGACATCATCGTCGAGCTTGCGGATGTTCTTGCCCAGCAGCGGGTCGCCGCCGCGGATGATCTGCATCAGGTCATTGAGCATCTGCTCGACGATGTCGCCCATGCGCAGGGTCTCGCGCACTGCGTTGGCCAACGCCAGGCTCGGTGTGTCGAGGGCGGCGGGGTCGAGGTGGCGGGGCCGGGCGACGTCGTCGGGCTGCGCGCGGTCGGGCATCACCCGGGTGCAGAAGCTGGCCATGGCGTTGGTCAGCGGCAGGCAGGCCAGGCAGCGGGCGGCGTTGTAGAGTACGTGGAAGGCGATCACCAGTTCGGCGGTGCTGAACTGCCAGTGGTCCATCCAGTCCGCCAGCGGGCCCACCAGCGGCAGCACCAGCAGGCAACCGGCGATCTTGAACAGCAGGCTGCCGAGGGCCACCCGGCGTCCGGCGGCGTTCTGCGCGGTGGCGCTGAGCATGGCCAGGATGCCGCTGCCGAGGTTGGCGCCGACCACCAGGCACAGCGCGACCTTCAGCGAGATCACCTTGGACGCGGCGAGGGTCGCGGTGAGCAGCACGGCGGCGAGGCTGGAATAGGAAATCATGGCGAACAGCGCGCCGGTCAGCGCATCGAGCATGATGTCGCCGGTCAGGCTGGAGAACAGTACCTTGACGCCCTTGGCCTGGGTCATCGGCTCGGCGGCGGCGACGATCAGCTGCAACGCCAGGATGATCAGGCCCAGGCCGATGAACACCCGGCCGAGCTGGCCAAGGCGGGTCTGCTTGCGGCTGAGGAAGAAGATCACGCCGAAGAAGATCAGCAACGGTGACAGCCAGGACAGGTCGAGGGTCAGCACCCGCGCCATGAGGGCGGTGCCGACGTCGGCACCGAGCATGATCGCCAGCGCCGGGGCCAGCGCCATCAGGCCCTGGGCGACGAAGGAGGTGGCCAGCAGGGCGGTGGCGTTGCTGCTCTGCACCAGGGCGGTGACGCCGATCCCGGCGGCGAACGCCAGCGGGCGCCTTTCCACGCTGCGACTGAGGATGCGCCGCAGGTCGGCACCGTAGACCCGGAGAATACCGCTGCGCACGATATGCGTGCCCCATACCAGCAGGGCGACGGCGGAGAGCAGGTCGAGCAGTTTCAGCATGGCGTGGCCCCCTGGCACTTCGACGAATGGCCAACCTCGCGCCAGGTTCCGTACGGCAGGCACCCGTGCCCGGCGTCCTTTCCCGGACCCGGAGGGCGCCGACGGCCACGGTGGAACGACAGCGTTCAGGCATTTTGTAACACGAACGTCATATTTGGACCGATGTCCCCCGCGGGAGTTCGTCCCGATGGCCTGAACGCCGGGGCGCTTTCCCTCCAGTTAAGTGTGCGCGCCGGGGAGCGGCGAGGATTTTTTCGCCGCGACCGGGCGTCCGCCCGATGCGTACGTTTGCGCCACAGGCCATGGAATTGGGCGACAGGAAAGGTATCCTTTGCGCCTTTAAAAAGCCCCGGTCTAGAGGGATGTAGAGGAGTGGTGCGGATGCGATTTGCGGGGATCAGTGGCTGCCTCTCGGCAGCGGTGTTGGCGCTGGGGCTGGGAGCGGCGACGGAGGCACGGGCCGATGCGCTGGGCGACAGTCTGGAGCAGGCGCACATTCGCAAGGCGACCTTCGCCGCGCCGGTCTGGGAAGGCTACACCAACGCCGACGGCAGCGGCCTGTACTGGGACCTGTTGAAACAGGTCTACGCGCCCTATGGCCTCGACCTGAAGTTCATGAACATGCCCTGGAACCGGGCCAACAAGCTGATGACCGCGGGCTCGATGGTCGACGGCGTGCCCGGCGAGATTCCGGGGGTGGAAGGCAAGCTGTACGCCCAGCTGCCGATCGATATCGAGTACCACGGCGTGATGCATGCGGCGAAGACGCCGTTCTCCGGCCGCGCCAGCCTGACCGGCAAGCGCGTCGGCTGGCGCCACAGCTACAACCTGATCCCGCTCGAGCAGCGCGACTTCACCCTGGTCGAGTGCATTCGCCCGGAGCGCTGCACCGAGCAGTTGCAGGCCGGCGAGCTGGACTTCTTCCTCGACGAGCCGGACGAGCTGCAGGTGCAGCGCAGCGAAGCGCGCCTGGCAGCGGATGCCTATCCCATCGCGCAACTGCCACCGGGCAAGGAGTCCTTCATGACCTTCGCCGACAGTGCCAGCGGACGCCTGCTGCGCGAGGTCTATGACGCGCGGGTGCGGCAGATGGCCGAATCCGGCGAGCTGCGCACTCTCTACCAGCGCTGGAACAGCGAGATGCCGGGGGCCGTGCAGGCGCTCTCCGGTCAGTGACGCGCCCCGCGTTTCCGCTGCGCGGCCCCGATGGGGGTTGCGCAGCGGGAATGAAACACCTAGGATTCGCCTTTCATTTCCCGCTCACGCACCGCAAAGGAGGTTACATCGATGATTCAGTTCTCTACCCTTTGCAGGCTGCGCCTGGCCTAACGGCCACCGAAACCTACCGCTCGACCCCCTGCAACGCTGAACGATTCCCGCCCTTGCCACCGCGCAAGTCTCCGGCGAGGGGTCATCGGCTGCCGCGGTCACCGCTCCCCAGGTTTTCACCTTTCCGTTAGACGCCCTTCGCCCATCCGCGAGTGCCCGCTCGGCTTCGGTCTGCCCCCCGGATCTACCGTTTCAATCACATGGATTGGATTATGGGCAACTACATCAAGCCTTTGTCCGCGGGCGTCACGCTGATCGCCTCGGACAGCACCTGGATCGAGGGCAAGGCGATCCAGCAACTGCAAACCACCGCCGCGCTGGACGGCATGCAGCGGGTCGTCGGCCTGCCGGACCTGCATCCCGGGCGCGGCTACCCGGTCGGCGCGGCGTTCTTCTCCGCCGGCCGCTTCTACCCGGCGCTGGTCGGCAACGACATCGGCTGCGGCATGGCGCTTTGGGAAACCGGGCTGGTTCCCGGAAAATTGTCGGCGGACAAGCTGGAGAAACGCCTGGGCAACCTCGACCTGCCGCTGGACGACTCCTGGCACGACTGCATCGAAGCCCTGGAGCTGCCGGCCCGCGAGCACTGGCGTGCGCTCGGCACGATCGGCGGCGGCAACCACTTCGCCGAACTGCAGCAGGTCGAGACGGTGTTCGACCGGGCCGCCCTGCATGCCCTCGGTCTCGACGCCGGGCGCCTGCAACTGCTGGTGCACAGCGGCTCGCGCGGCCTGGGCCAGGCAATCCTGCAGGAGCACGTCAGCCTGCGCGGCCATGCCGGGCTGCCCGACGGCAGCCTGGAGGCCGCCGCCTACCTGGCGCGCCACGCCGAGGCGCTGCGCTTCGCCGAAGGCAACCGCCAGCTGATCGCCCGGCGCATTCTCGAACGCTTGCGCTGCGACGGCCTGGAACTGCTCGACGTCAACCACAACCTGGTGGCCGCGGCACAGGTCGACGGTGTCCACGGCTGGCTGCAGCGCAAGGGTGCCACTCCGGCCGACCAGGGCGCGGTGGTGATTCCCGGCTCGCGCGGCGACTACAGCTACCTGGTGGAGCCGCTGCCGAGCGCGCTCAGCCTGTTCTCCCTGGCCCACGGCGCGGGGCGCAAGTGGCAGCGTGGCGAGTGCCGCGAGCGTCTGTCGGCGCGCTTCAGCGTCGACCAGTTGGGTCGCACGCGACTGGGCAGCCGGGTGATTTGCGGCGACCGCCAGTTGATCTACGAGGAAGCGCCGGAAGCCTACAAGGGCATCGACTCGGTGGTCGGCGCGTTGCTCGAGGCCGGCCTGCTGCGCCTGGTCGCCCGCCTGAAGCCGGTGCTGACCTACAAGACCCGCGGGGAGTGCTGCCGATGATCCTGCTGCAACTCTCCGCAGCCCAGGGGCCGGCGGAATGCTGCCTGGCGGTGGCGAAGGCGTTCGAGCGGCTGTGCGTCGAGGCGGCGGCCGGCGTCACGGTCGAGGTGCTCGAGGAGATGGCCGGCGTCTGGAGGAGCGAGCGAACAGTGCCAGCGACGCGCTACGCGCCGAGCGCCACCAGGCACATGCCCGGGTCAGCCGTGGCGAGGCTCGCAGGGTATTTCGCGGCGAGCGCTTCGAGCCTGCCTGAAGGGCTCAGTCACCGAGCACTTCGCGGCGCAGCTTCACCGGCTCTTCGCCCCGCTTGCGCGCGGCGGCGCCGCGCATGCGGATGTTCAGCGCCTCCACGGCCAGGGAGAAGGCCATGGCGAAGTAGACGTAGCCCTTGGGTACGTGGACCTCGAAGGCTTCGGCGATCAGCACCGTGCCGACCACGATGAGGAACGACAGGGCGAGCATCTTCAGCGACGGATGCTTGTCGATGAAGTCGCTGATGGCGCCGGCGCAGAGCATCATCACCAGTACCGCGACGATGATCGCCGCGACCATCACCGGCACGTGGGAGACCATGCCGACGGCGGTGATCACCGAGTCCAGGGAGAACACGATGTCGATGATCGCGATCTGGACGATGGTGCCGATGAAGCCTCCCGCCGAGCCTTTCGGCTGCTCGCCGCTCTCTTCCTCGCCCTCCAGGCCCTGATAGATCTCCGAACTGCTTTTCCAGAGCAGGAACAGTCCGCCGAAGAACAGGATCAGGTCGCGCCCGGAGATACCCTGGCCGAACAGGTGGAAGAGGTCGGCGGTCAGGCGCATCACCCAGGTGATCGACAGCAACAGCAGGATCCGCGTGACCATCGCCAGGGCCAGGCCGAAGAAGCGGGTGCGCGGCTGCAGGTGCTTCGGCATGCGCCCGACCAGGATCGAGATCATGATGATGTTGTCGATGCCGAGGACGATCTCCAGGGCGGCCAGGGTGAAGAACGCAATCCAGATTTCCGGGCTGGTCAGCCATTCCATGAAGCGGTCACTCGTCTCGGTCAGTCACTGAAAAGGGGGAACAGGCCCAGCAGCAGGGCCATGGCGAGGATCGCCAGGCACACCAGCACGGCCCATTTCAGGGTGAAGCGCTGGTGGTCGCCGAAGTCGATCTTGGCCAGCCCCACCAGCAGGTAGGTGGAGGGCACCAGCGGGCTGAGCAGGTGCACGGGCTGGCCGACGATCGAGGCGCGGGCCATTTCCACCGGGGTGATGCCGTATTCGGCGGCGGCCTGGGTGAGGATCGGCAGGACGCCGTAGTAGAAGGCGTCGTTGGACATGAAGAAGGTGAACGGCATGCTCACCAGCGCGGTGATGGTCGCCAGGTATGGGCCCAGCGCCGGCGGGATCACCGCCAGAAGGCTCTTGGACATGGCGTCGACCATCCCGGTGCCGGAGAGGATGCCGGTGAACACCCCGGCGGCGAAGATCAGCGAGACCACCGCGAGGATGTTCTCGGCGTGTGCGCCGATGCGCTTCTTCTGTTCCTGGATGCACGGGTAGTTGACGATCATGGCGATGCCGAAGGCGATCATGAACAGCACCGGCATCGGCAGCAGGCCGGCGATCAGGGTCGCCATCAGGACCACGGTGAGGAGCGCGTTGAACCACAGCAGCCTGGGCCGGCGCGCCTCCGGGTACTGCGATACGCTGATCTCCGCCAGGTCCTCGTGGTCGGTGGGCAGGTGCAGCTCGCCGAGGCGGGCGCGCTCGCGCTTGCCGTAGATCCAGGCGATGGCGAAGATCGCCAGCAGCCCGGCGATCATCGCCGGGATCATCGGCACGAAGATGTCCGCCGGATCGACGTGCAGGGCACTGGCCGCGCGGGCAGTGGGGCCGCCCCAGGGGGTCATGTTGAGCACGCCGCTGGAGAGCATGATCAGGCAGGCCATCACCAGCGGGCTCATGCCCAGGCGGCTGTACAGCGGCAGCACGGCGGCCACGCAGATCATGTAGGTGGTCGAGCCGTCGCCGTCGAGGGAGACGATCATCGCCAGCGCCGCGGTGCCCAGCGAGACCTTCAGCGGGTCGCCCTTGACCAGCCGGAGGATCTTGCGCACCGCCGGGTCGAACAGCCCGGAGTCGATCATGATGGCGAAATAGAGGATGGCGAACATCAGCATCACCCCGGTCGGCGCCAGGGTACGGATGCCGTCGAGCATCATCGGGCCGAGGCCGGCGGCGAAACCGCCGAGCAGGGCGAAGGCGATCGGGACCAGGATCAGCGCGATCAGCGCGGACAGGCGCTTGGTCATGATCAGGAACATGAAGGTCGCCACCATGGCGAAGGCGAGCAGGGTCAGCATGGGAACACTCCGGGAAGACGGCGGACGGGCGGCGTGCGATCAGCAGGCGGCGTGCGGTAGGCGTCGCGCGGACGGAGTGCGGCTGTGGGCATGTGCGGAACGGGGCATGGCAATCACCATTGTTGTTTTTGTACGGGTAAACGGGCGTCTCATGGACGCGCCGTCGTGACCGGTCTTCTGCCGGTGGTGGGCGGATGCTACGGCGGGAAGCTTTCAGGCAGCTTTCGCTGGATAACGGCGGGAAACGTGCGGGTAATTCCGGATATGTGGCCGATCAGGGCTGCCAGGCGAGGAGCGCCGCGGCCAGTTGCAGGTCGCTGTACCCGGCGTTTCCCGGGGACAGTCGCAGGACCCGCAGGGCCGCCTGGAGGTATGCGCCGCGGATCGCACCGTCGCTGGCGACGAAGCTGGCGGCGTCGTCCCGCGCCTGGACGAGCTTGTCGCCTTCGTCAGAACCGGACTCCTGTGCGCTGACGGTGGTGCCGATGAACGGGCCGACGGTGGTGAAGGCCGCCCAGAAGAAGGTGGCGGCGCCGGGTTCGTCGTCGAATTCGGGAACCACCTTGATGAAACCGAAGGTCGGTTGGCAGAACAGGCAGAGCGCAGTGAGGGCGGCGGCGACGCGTCCTGTCGTCATGGGCTTCCTTGCAGCACGAGAAGTACGCCGACCAGGGTGGCGCCGGCAAGCAGGGTTTGCAAGGTGATGATGCCCGCCATCAGGTGGCCGTCGCCGCCCAGTTGGCGGGTCAGCACATAGGCGGTGGGCGCCGTCGGCAGGGCGAAGAACAGCACCAGCACGGCGCTTTCCATGCTCGGCAGACCCAGCCCGCGAGCGATGGCGAAGGCCAGCAGGGGCATCGCCAGCAGCCGCGCCGCGCAGTTCCAGCCAAGGGCCGCGACTTCGCCGCCGAGTTCCTGGGGTTTCAGCGCCGCGCCGACGCACAGCAGGCCCAGCGGCAGGCTGGCCACCGCCAGCAGGTTGAGCAGGCGGTCGCTGCCGCCGGGCAGGCCGACGCCGGCCAGGTTGACCAGGGCACCGGCCAGGCAGGCGAGGATCAGCGGGTTCTTCAGGATCGGCAGGAGCAAGCCGCGCAGGCTGATGCCGCGCTCGGCGGTCAGTGCCCAGACCGACATCACGTTCACCGTCGGCACCATCAACGCCAGCATCAGCGCGGCCAGGGTCAGGCCCGGCTTGCCGTACAGGCTGCCGACCGCGGCCAGGCCGAGGTAGGTGTTGAAGCGCAGCACACCCTGGGCGATGGCGCCGAAGCGCCCGGCGTCCCAGCCGCGCCAGCGCTTGCAGAGCAACAGGGCGAGCCAGGCGACGCCGAGCCCGAGCAGTACGGCCAGAGCCTGGCGGGCCAGGCCGGGGTCGTCCAGCGGCGCGGTCGCCAGGTTGCTGAACAGCAGCGCGGGAAACAGGATGAAGTAGTTCAGGCGTTCGGCGGCAGGCCAGAAGGCTTCGCCGGGAAAGTCCCAGCGGCGCAGGGCGTAACCGCCGACGATGAGGGCGAACAGCGGCCAGAGGGAGTAGAGCAGAGCGGTCACGGGCACCCCCGGATGGTGGAATCCGCCCATCTTGCGAGGAGGCTGCGGCGCAGGGCAAGTCCGGCTTATGCTGAACCTTCCCGTGCGGAGGATTCGTCATGTCCGAAACCCATGCTGGCGGCTGCCACTGCGGCCACCTGCGCTACGCCGTCGCCGCGCCGCTGGACGACGTCGCCCATTGCCATTGCTCGATCTGCCGGCGCACCACCGGCGGCATCGTCACCACCTGGGCCACGGTGCCGCGCGCGGCGTTCCGCTGGCTGGCGGGCGAACCGGCGGAGTACGCCTCGTCGGCCAGTTGCACGCGCTATTTCTGCCCGCGCTGCGGGGCCAACCTGGCGTTGTTCACTCGGCTCAGCGCCGATACCCTGGACTTCACCGTGGCCAGCCTCGACCATCCCGAGCGCGTCCCCGCCAACCGGCACATCTGGGTCGGCAGCCGCCTGCCATGGCTACACCTTGACCCACAGTTGCCCGAAGAGGACGAGGAGTTCATCGCCGCAGCGGACGACCCGTGAGCGAAGTCCGGAGGTGACACCTGTAGGGTGAATAACGCAGAGCGTTATCCGCCGTTCGCGAGGCGCTGGAAGATCGCTCGGGACATGCGTCCTGCAAGCGATGGTCTCAGGGCAGCATCAGCCCGCCCGCCGCCTTGTGCAGCTCGCGCAGGTGCGCACCGATCTCCTTGATATTGGCCTCGTTGGCTTCCAGCTCGGCGCGCCGCTCGGGGTCGAGCAGGGCACGGACCTCGCGGTCGAGGTCGTCGCTGAGCCGGCGCAGGCGCGCCTGGCGTTCGCGGGTCTGTTCTTCCAGATGCTTCCACTCGGCGGCCTGCGGCAGTCCGTAGCCGCCCTCCAGGAGTTCCGCCGGACGGCTGAGGAAGCCACTGTCGTCGAGGATCTGCTGGAAGGTCTTGCCGGCCACTTCCAGGCGCTGGTCGCCGGCCGGATTGTCCAGATGGCCGAGGTACAGGCGCTTCAACTCGTCCTGGGCGAGCAGCAGCTGGCGCCGCAGCGAGGCCTGCTCGAGCAGCAGCAGCGCCGCGCTGGCGCGCAGGTCGGCCCTGGCGAACCAGGGCTGGCGCTCCCTGGCCGGCAGCGCCAGCCAGTCCTCGACCTTGTCCTGGGGGATGTGCAGGCGCCGCTTGAGCACGTCGAACATCGCCTGGTAGCGGTCGCGGAAGGAGTCGAAGCGGTAGCCCAGGCGCAGGGCCTCCTTGGGGTCGTCGAGCACGCTGGGATCGGCCAGCTTGCGGTTCTCCAGCATCTCGAGCACGCCATAGGGCGTAATGCTGTCCAGGCTTTGCAGCGGGCGCCGGGGGATGCCGCTGCGCAGCAGCTTGAGGGTTTCCACCGCGCAGTTGTTGGAGATGAAGTAATACTGGCCATCGTAGCTCCAGTGGCTCTGCGCGGCGCGCTCGACCAGGCTGGCGACTTCCTCGCGGTCCAGCTTCAGCGGGATCGAGGCGAGGCTGCGCAGTTCGACCTTGGTGTATTCCTCGATCACCTGCGACAGCGGCAGGACGAACAGGCGTGACGGATAGGCGCCGGTCAGGCCGTCCCAGCTGGACAATTGCAGGTCACCGACGAAGGCGCGGTAGGACAGCACCAGGTGCTGGTCGAGGTCCAGCCGGCAGTCCGGCCCGCGCGGCCGGCCGGGGGCGCAGATCACCAGGCGGAGCATGGTGTGGCCCCAGCGGCTGACCAGGTTGTCGTTGGCCTCGGCCAGCAGGTAGTCGACCTCGTAGACCCGCTCGGGGTCGAGCTGGCCCAGCGGCTGCTGGCCGAAGTCGCGGCCGGCGTTGAGGTAGGCGAAGCTCTGCGCGCAGGCGCTGTGTTGCGGCGCCCAGCCGAAGCGTTGCTGGTAGTAGCGGTAGAGCGCCGGGCGGCGGCAGGCGTAGCTGGGATCGAGGAGGAAATATTCCATGTTCACCGCGACGAACTCGCGCGGGTTGCTCAGCTCGTAGACGTCCGGGCTGCGCAGGACGAAGCCGTTGTGCGCCTCGCGCCGTCCGCGCTGGCCGGCGCGCTGCGGCCAGCCGGCGAGATCGAGCAGGCGCGGGTCGTCGGAGAGCGTGAAGCGGCGTCCGGCCTGCCCGCGGCAATCGCCGGGCTGGGCGATCCGACCGAGGGTTTCCTCCTGGCGCGTGCAGCGGCGGATCTCGCGTTTTTCCTCCGGCGACCACAGGCGCGCGCGATCGTAGACGTGGGTCAGCTCGTGCAGCAGGGTCGCCAACAGCTCGCGCCGCTCGGTGCCGTGCACGCGCCCGGTCTGGCGGCTGGCGGCGCTGCCGTCGGTGAGATCGGCCAGGTACCTGCGGTTCAGCGCGATGCGCTCAGGACCACGGGCCTGGCCCATGCCGTTGGCGGGCAGGTCGTCGCGCCATTCGACCGCGATCTCGCGGTCCAGGCGCTCGCGGAAGGCCGGCGGCAGCTTGTCCGCGGCTTCGTCCAGCAGACGCTGGCTGGCCTCGCGCTGCGCGGGGTCCAGCCCAGGCGCGTCGAGCTTCAGGCGCAGGGCCGCCGTCGCGCTGCCGGCTCCGCAGAGGGCCAGCGCCAGCAGCCAGGCGCAGGCCTTCCTCACAGGGCGAGGATGGCTTCGGCGAGGACCTGGTCGGAGGCTTCACGGGCTTCCGGCAGACGGTTGCGCAGGGTCCGCATCGCGGCTTCCAGCTGGGCGCCGCGGATGGCGCCGTCGCTGGCGACGAAACTGGCGGCATCGTCGCGCGCCTCGGTGACCACTTTCATGTCGCGCACGGAGGTGGTGGTGTCCGAGGTGAAGTCGATGCTGCGGTCCAGGGCGCGGACGATGATGTTGCTGGTCGCGACCACCGAGCGGGCCTCCGCGGCGGTGGCGCAGAGCGCCAGCAGCAGGGCGGCGAACAGGGGGCTATGACGCATGGAGCTACGGCGCATGGAGGTTCTCCGGGACGGTGGTGATCGCCTATTGGGCAAGAATTGCTTCGGCCAGTTCCTGATCGCTGGCCGCCAGCTCGGGGTGCGCGACACGCAACCAGCGTAGCGCCGCTTCCAGGCGCGCACCGCGAATGCTGCCATCGCTGGCGACGAAGCTGGCCGCATCGACCCGGGCATCGCGTAACAATTTGTTCTCGAACGGCGTGCTGGTCAGCTTGCTGGTGACGTAAAGGGACTTCGCCGTGAACGCCGTCGTGGTATCGAAGGCGTGCGCAGCGGGCGCCAGCAGGCAACAGAAGAGCAACGAGAATCGGCAACGCATGGGGTTGTGCGGAACAGGACTGGAACAGCCGCCAAGGCTAACGGAATGTGCGGCGCGGAGCCAGTGTGGCCGGTCGACCGGGTCATCGCCGCAGCCGGGCGGCTGCGGCAGCGGGGCGGGTGGCTCAGATGGTGAGGATCGCCTGGGCCAGTTGCATGTCGTTGGCCGCCAGGCTCGGCAGCTTGCCACGGATGTGGCGCAGCGCGGCCTCCAGGTGCGAACCGCGGATGTCGCCCTGGCTGGCGACGAAGCTGGCGGCGTCGTCGCGCGCTTCGAGGACGATCTTGTCGTCGCGGAACGAGTTGGTGATGTCCGAAGTGGCGTTGGAAGTCATGCCGGTGGCGCGAACCAGGGTATCCGTGGTGACCACGAAGCTGCTGGCGAAGGCGCTGGAGGCGCAGGCGAGCAGGGCAGCGGCACCGATCAGGCGCAGACGTTTCATGTGAGTTGCTCCGAACGAAGTCAGCGTAGACGGCCGCATCCACGCGGCCGTGTCAACGCTGAGACTAACCAACTGTGCGCCACGTCACCAGCGGCTCAGCGCCAGAAAGGTTTCGAAATCTCTACGTAGCGTTCGCTCGGGCTGATCGCCAGGTCGGCGAGGTCGTGTTCGCTCATCTGTGCCAGCAGCCGGCGGGACCGGACGTTATGGCGCCATCTGAGCAGGCAATCGCGCCAGTGCGAGGTTGTCGGGGATGATATCGGATGCGCTTGCGAAGAGTATCCCATGGCCTGTTCCTCATCCGCAGGGAGAGAGTTGGAGCATGAGCGGGTTGTCGGGTGACGGGCAGGGACAGGCCACGGGCGTTTCAGCGGAACAGCCCGCTGTGTACGCCGACTGTTCCGCTCGGGAAGTTCGCAGCTGTTCCACATTTGCGCCTGATCGACAGCTAGCTCCCTATTTGCTCGGGTTTTTCGCGAATGAAGTGAAAGCTGGTGCTATTCCGCATTTTTCACGGCAAGATGACGCGATCTTTGAATCGCCGCAGCACCGTCTCCAGATGGGCGCCAGGCGGCTGCGACAATAACGACATAACAATGCAGAGAAGGACGGGGTAGCAGTACCTGCGCGGATTTATGGCGGAAACGATCATTCTCATCGGCTCCAAGATCGGTAGGGATAGCATCCTGTCATCCCTTGGCAAGCCGGAATACAGCTACTTCTTCCTCCTACAGGAATTCCTCCCGGCGCTACATGCCTTGGGGCGGGTGATCGAAGTGGCGTCCACGGCGGAAGTCGATCGCCTGTTCGACGATTATTCGAGCAAAGGGCACCCGGTGGTGTTCCTGAGCTTCAGTCCTCCCCATCAGACCCCGCTGGGGCTGCGTTGCCCGACTGTGCCGCTGTTCGCCTGGGAGTTCGACAGTCTGCCGAACGTGGCCTGGGAGGGCGAACCGCGCAACGACTGGCGCTATGTGTTCGAAAGAGTCGCCGGCGCGGTGGTGACCAGCCGCGAGGCCGCGCAGTTGGTCAGGGAGGTTTCGCCGCTGCCGGTGCTGGCATTGCCGGCGCCCGTCTGGGCACGCTTCGCCGACTCCGAGCCGAGCGAATTGACGCTGGCGGCAAGAGCCTTTTCCTTTGCCGGACAGGTTATCGACAGTCCGCTGCTGGGCCTGAGCGCCGATGGGCTGGTCAGGCGGCCGCCGGTCGTAGAAGCAGAAGAGGCGCCAGCAGAGGAGCCCACCGGAGAGCAGGTGGCGTCGCCGCCCCGCAATACGCGCTGGGCGCTGAGCTGCCGGTTGGCGGAGGCCTGGTGGAACGAGATTCGCGGGTGTTATGCGAAACCTGTCGTCGTCGCCGAACCGAACGTCGCGCCACCAGCGCCCATCCAGCATGTGCAGGTCGACGGCGTGGTATTCACCACCGTGTTGAATCCGGCCGACGGGCGCAAGAACTGGGTCGACCTGATCACCGCGTTTTGCTGGGCGTTCCGCGACGTTCCGGATGCCACATTGATCGTCAAGATGACTCACCACGACCTGGAATACTACCGGATAGTGTTGATCACGCTGCTCTCCCGTCTGGCTCCGTTCGCTTGCCGCGTGCTGGTGCTCCATGGCTTTCTCGAGGATCCGCAGTATCGCGAACTGATGGCAGCTACCACGTTCTACGTGAACGCTTCCAGCGGTGAAGGGCTGTGCCTGCCCCTCATGGAGTTCCTCTGCGCCGGCAGGCCGGCGATTGCGCCGCGGCATACCGCCATGGCCGATTACCTGAACGACGATATCGCGCTTCCGGTGGCCTGTGCCCCCGAGCCGACCTGCTGGCCCCACGATCCCACCGGAATGCTGGTGACCCACCGGCATCGCCTGGATTGGCAGTCATTGATGGAGGCCTATCGCCAGGCCTATGCAATGGCGAAGGAGGAACCGGAGCGTTATCGCGCCATGCTGTCGCGAGCCAGACATGAGATGGAGGCGTTCTGTTCCGTGGAGCAGGTGAGTGGTGCCCTGGGGGACTTCCTGGGGCGAATTGCCGGTTCAGAGAGCACGACTCCCGGTTCCGTTGATTCGCTGCGGAGTCTGGCGTGATGAAAATCCTCGTTCATTCGGAAATATCGGCAGCAACCATCGCGCGTAGCCTGGGACTGCCCGACTACAGCTACTACTTCGTGCTCAAGGAATTCCTTCCGGTACTTCGGGAGCTGGGCGACGTAGTGGTGGTGGAAGCACCTGGGCGGGAAGTGGATGCGTTATACGAGCAGGCCATCTCGGATGGCGAGTCCTGTGTGTTTCTCTCGTTCACTCCGCCGCACAAGACGCCTCTGGAGCTGCGTTGCCCAACTTTCCCGGTATTTGCCTGGGAGTTCGACTCGATTCCCAGCGAGCCATGGCTCGAAGAAGAGCAGCAGAACTGGGCCGTGGTATTGAAGCGCTGCGGGGCGGCGATCACCCATTCGGAGCTCACCGTCCGAGCTGTGCGCGATCTGCTGGGTCAGGAGTTCCCAGTGCTCTCGATCCCTGCACCGGTCTGGGACAAGTACGAAGGCTTGCGTTCCACCGCGACCGCTGGGCAAGTCCAGCACCGGCCCCTGCGGATCGCCCGAGGCGTGGTGCTCGACAGTCATGACGTGTCTCTGGCGCCCTATATGCCGGGCATCGATGCTGTCCAACGGGCGGTTACCGCCGCCCGGGGCGCCAGCGCCGGGTCAACGAGCGCGCCCAATCCCCGCTCGCCACTGAGGATCACCCTGGATTATCTGGGGCAGTGGTATCGACAGGTCCTGCTCGGCAAAGAACCTGCCGCGCCCGCGCCGGACGGGCAGGAGAAGCGACTCGAGCCGGAGAACCCGGTCGAACCGCAAGGCCTGCCCCCGGTTGGCGGGGAAAACTCCGAGATGCCGGTCCTGAAGCTGGCCGAGCATAGTCTGCAGCTTTCCGGTGTCGTGTTCACGGCGCTGTTCAACCCCTACGACGGGCGCAAGAACTGGGTCGATATGCTGACGGCGTTCTGCGCGGCGTTCCGCGACCAGCCGAACGCTACCCTGCTGTTCAAACTGGGCCATCATGAATACCAGTCCGCGATGAACGACATGCTGATGTGCATGGCCCGGATGCCGGCGTTCCGTTGTCGCGTCGTGCTGCTCCAGGGATTCCTCGAAGGAAACGACTTCGAGTCGTTGATCCGCGGTACGGCGTTCGTCGTCAATGCCTCCCATGGTGAGGGGCAGTGCCTACCGCTGATGGAGTTTCTCTCCTGCGGAAAACCCGCCGTAGCGCCACGGCATTCGGCGATGGCCGACTATATCGACGAGCGGGTAGCCTTCGTGGTGGATTCCTGGCTGGACGCTACCGCTTGGCCGCACGATCCGCGCCTGGCCTATCGCACACTGCGGCACCAGGTCGACTGGCAGTCGTTGGTGGCGGCCTATCGGGCCGCCTATACCTGCTATGCCGAACGGCCGGAACTGTACGCACGGATGTCCGCCGATGCCATTGAGCGCATGCGTGGACACTGCTCGCGCGAAGCCGCGCGGCGGAAGCTGGAGACCTTTCTCGAGCGGGAGGCGCTGGAAGCATGAGCCTGCGTCGTCTGTTGGAGGCCTGGCGAGGGCCGCAATCGTTGGAGAGGGAAAGGCCCGTCGAAGCTCCGGAGAATGCTCCGGATTACGTCGATTCGCGGGATTGCGGTCTGGTGGACGCGGTGCAGAGCGGCTGGTACCAGAGCGAGACCGACGAATTGTTCAAGGGCTTTCCGGTGAGTGCGGACGATGTGGTCCTGGATGTCGGCTGCGGCGCTGGCGGGGCAACCCTGTTCTGCGCCAATCGCGGCGCCCGGGTGATCTTCTCCGATGTGGTCGAGGAGAAGATCGAGGCCCTGCGCCAACGTGTGGCGTCGACCCCGGCACGGGATGCGCAGGGGATCGTCTCCGATAGCTGCCCGCTACCGCTGGAAGATGCCCTGGCGACCCGCGTTATCGCGCTGGAGATGCTCGAACACGTGGACGATCCGGCACAGGTGCTGGCCGAGCTGGTCCGGGTGGGGCAGCCAGGGGCTCTCTATCTGCTTGCCGTGCCGGATGCGGCTGGCGAGCATCTGCAGAAAAGGTTCGCACCGTCCTATTACTTCTCGGCGCCGAACCATGTGCGCATTTTCGAGCGCGAGCAGTTCGCCGGGTTGGTCAGGGAGTCGGGATTGGAGGTACTCCAACAGTCGACCTTCGGTTTCTACTGGACCTTGTGGATGTGCATCTACTGGACTTGCGCGCGGGCAACCGGTGCCGAGTTGGAGGGCGCCTCCCACGACGTGGTACAGCCGCCGTATCCGCCATTGCTCAACGATTGGGCGAAGCTGTGGCATCAATTGCTCAAGATGCCTGAGTCGGCGCCGATGAAGGCGGCCCTGGACGACCTGCTGCCGAAGAGCCAGGTGATTGTGGCGCGTAAGCCGGAGAGTCGCCGTTCATGAATCGTCGTATCGACGATATCGAAGTGCTGAGAGCCGTAGCGGTACTTTTCGTGGTGCTGCAGCACGCCCAGGGCAACCTCTTCAGTTGGTCGAGCCCGGCGCTGGAATGGTTCTACACCTTCATTGGCGGCTCTTTCGGCGTGGACCTGTTCTTCGCCATTTCGGGGTTCGTCATCGCCCGCGACTTGCTGCCACGCCTGCAGGCCAGCGGAAGCCGCAGGCAGGCCTGGTACATCCTGCTGGCATTCTGGGTCCGCCGTGCCTGGCGCCTCTGGCCGTCCGCCTGGCTGTGGCTCGCGGTGATCCTCGGATTGTGCTGGGGGTTCAACCAGAGCGGTGTGTTCGGCAGCCTGCGCGCCAACGCTGAGGCCACTCTGGCCGCATTGCTGCAAGTGGCGAATGTGCGCTTCGCCCTTACCTTCGGTGAAGGCGAAATCGGTGTCAGTTTCGTCTACTGGAGCCTGTCACTGGAGGAGCAGTTCTACCTGCTGTTCCCATTGCTGGCCTTGCTTGGGCGACGCTACGTGCTGCCAGTGGTGCTGGTGCTGATTTTCCTGCAATGCTTCGCGCCGCGCCTGCAGTCGTTGTGGCTGATGATGCTGCGGACCGATGCGCTGGCTTATGGAATCCTCATTGCGATGATTCACGAGCGTTTCACTGCCGGACGGGTGCCTGCGTGGTTGCATGGTCGGCATCTTTCCCGCCTGTTGCTGGTCCTCGCCCTGCTGTGCCTGACCCTGCTGGCGAGTCGCCTGCCGGTGCCGTCCTTCAGCATGGGCCTGATTGCCCTGCTTTGTGCCGGGCTGGTCTGGATGGCGGCCTACGACGCGAACCTGATCTGCCCGCCGGGTTTGTTGAAGAGGCTATTGATATGGATCGGCAATCGTTCCTACGCGATCTATCTCATACATGTGCCGGCGTTCTTTTTCACTCGCGAACTGTTTTATCGCCTGTATCCAGAGGAACACGTCGGACCGGCATATTTCTTTCCTTACCTGGTGGTTTCCGTGGGTCTGATCCTCATGTTCAGCGAGCTTAACTATCGCTGGGTGGAAAGCCCGTTTCGTCGCTTCGGGGCCCGCCAGTCCAGAATTCTTCTCATACAGGGTCGGACGCCCGAAACCATGGCCGTGCTACCGGCCGAGCGTATCTAGGAGTCGCAATGCTGGAGTTCTTCAAGCGCATATCCGGGCGGCCTCAGCCCGTATCCGTATCCGAAGTGCCGACCGCACCGGCTGACGAGGCCGTCGAGGAGCAGTCCACCCTGACCGATGCCTATCTGAGTGGCTGGTTCCAGCAGGAGAGCGGCGAATTGTTCGAGGGTTTCCCGATCATGGCGGAAGACTCGATCCTCGACATCGGCTGTGGTGATGGACCCTTCGTGCAATTTTGCGCCCAGCGCGGAGCCGAGGTGATCTTCGCGGATATCGATGCGGCCAAGGTCGCTGCCGTCGAACAGGCTCTCCAGGGCTCGCCCGCGCGGGGCATCATTCCTCTGGTGACAGACGGTGATCCGATTCCGTTGGAGGATGCGCGGGTCAACAAAGTCGTGGCGATGGAGGTACTCGAGCACGTGGCCGATCCTGCGCAGTTCATGCGTGAACTGGTGCGTGTCGGCAAACCGGGCGCGCTGTACCTGCTTACCGTTCCCGATCCGCTTGGCGAAAGCGTGCAGAAAGAGTTGGCGCCGCCGGCTTATTTCGAGCATCCGAACCACATCCGGGTGTTCGAGCGTGATGATTTCGCCCGTTTGGTGGAGTCCGCCGGCCTGGTGATCGAACGGCGTACCCAGTATGGGTTCTACTGGTCGGTCTGGTGGTTCCTGTTCTGGGCCTGCAGGCAGGAACTGTCGCCGCCCTGGCATCCCTTGCTGGAGAGCTGGACGCGGACCTGGAACATGCTGTTGTCGATGGAGGACGGCCCACGCATCAAGAAGGCTCTCGACCGCGCCATGCCGAAGAGCCAGGCGATCATTGCCCGTAAGCCACTCTGAACTGAACGAGGACGAAGGCTGTGCAGGGATGTTGGCGGTTCGTGAGGCTCGATCGGGAGGAGTGGGGGTGCGTACTCGCGGTGCTGGCGGCCGTGTTGTTCGTTCGCCTGGCGATGGGCTTCGAGTTTCCGATTCCCTGGAATGACGAAGCGGCGTTCATCTCCCAGGGATTCGAGCTCAGCCGTACGGGGAGCTTCTATGTTTTCGGCTTGAACACCGAGCGGGTGGTGATGTGGATGCCACCAGGCTTCATGCTGCTGCTGGCTGCGGCCTACAAGGTTTTCGGCTATAGCTTCGAGCTGTCACGCTGGATTTCCTGCCTGCTCTATCTTGGCGCTTTCGGGGTTGCCCTGGGCATCCTGAGGAGCCTGCGCCTGGAGGGCTGGATGCGTCTGGTGGCTCTGGTCCTGACGGCTCTGGCGTTCGTCTCTCCTTATTCGCTGGCGATCTCCAACATGGCGCGGATGGAGGCGCTGTACGCCTTGTTGTTTCTCGCCTCCCTCCTGGCCATGTTACGCGAGCGCCCCGGGCTGGGGCTGGCCCTGGTGCTGTTTGGCGCCACCGTGCACTTCAACGCGGTCTACATGCTGTTGCCCTACCTGGCACTGATCGGCTGGAAGATCCTTCGCCGCGAAAGCCTGACGCTGACCCCGGGCGAGCTGCTGGCGCTATGCCTTTCCACCCTGGCGCTGGCGGCCTATGGCGTATTTGTCGTCAGGCACATCGGCGGCTTTCTCGAGGACATGAAGTTCCAGTTCGACTTCAAGCTGGGATGGGCGGTCATGGATGGGCCGATGGGATGGTTGCAGGTGGGGGCGATGGTGGCCCTGGCAGCCCTGCAACTTGCCTGGCGTCGGCGTTTTTGCCGCGAAGCGATGCTTTCGCTGTATGCCGCGGGCTTCATGGCGTTGGCACTGAATGGCCATAACATGTGGTATGGCTTCGCCTTTGTATTCGCACTCTGGCTACTATTGCTGAGCGTGCTGCTGAGCTTTGCAGGGTTGGCGCGGCGACCGCTCTTCAAGGGGCTGTCACTGCTGGTCGGATGCCTGCTCCTGCTGCCGTTCGCGGTGCATGGCTGGAGCAGAAGCGATGTCTTCGTACCCTTGTGGCCGCGCGCCGAGCTGCTTCAGCGGCCGTTCCTGGCACCCTCTGAAATCGCCAAGGTTCGCGCCTGGATCGCGACCCTGCCGTCGGAGACTACCGTCTCCTTTGGTTACTCGGGGGTCGAGCCTTTCTTCTTCGCCGATCTGGCCAGGGCCGGCGTGCGCTGGAGCATTCCCGGCCACAGCGTGACCCAGGTGCTGCCACCACGCCGTAACGACTACCGGGTGTTCTGCGACAGCGCTCTTTTCCCCACCTATCTCGCGCGTTTCGACTGGGATGGGTTTCCTCGCAAGAGCGCCGATACCGGCTGTGTCATTCTGCCCGCGGGGGGTGAAAGATGAGGCAGGCCGTGGACCTCGGCGGCGGTCGCCGCTCCGCCCTGGGGGGCGTGCTGGTCGGCCTGCTGGGACCGGCCTTGCTCGCCTTGGCGTTGTTGCTCTTCCTCCTCGAAGGCTGGAAGCCGATCGAACAGATGGATGATGCCTACATCTCCTATCGCTATGCGCAGAACCTGGTGAACGGCCATGGCCTGGTGTTCAACGCTGGAGAGTGGGTGGAAGGCTATACCAATCTGTCCTGGACTCTCATGGTCGCCGCGGGGATGTGGCTGGGCATGGACGGACCCCAGGCCGGGCACTGGCTGGGGCTGTTCTGTGGGCTCGGGCTGCTGTGGGCCAGCTACCGCTATGCGCAGCTCGTCCTGCCGCGCGGCGGCCACTGGTTGGCAGGCGTGGCGCCGCTGTTGATTCTGGCAAGCAACAGCTTCGCCTGCTGGAGCCTGTCCGGCCTGGAAACACCGCTGTTCGCCTGGGCTGTGACGGCAGCCCTGCGTGCCTATGCGCTCGGGCGCATGGGGCAGGTCGCGGCCTGGTCGATCTGCGCCAGCCTTACCCGCCCCGAAGGGGCTCTGCTGGCCGGCGTGCTGCTGGGCTGGGACTGGCTGATGCGGGTGCGTCAGCGTCGGCCTTGCGACCTGAAGGGGGTGTTGCGTCTCTCAGGGCCGGTGCTGGCCTATGCCATCTATTTCCTCGGCCACCTGCTGTTCCGACTCCATTATTACGGCGATTACGTTCCCAATACCTTCCATGCCAAGGTGGGCGGCATTCCATTGAGCCGGGGCTTCGACTATCTGTATGGCTTCCTGAAAGATGGAGCGGGACTTCTCTTGCTCCCCGCGCTATGGGGATGGAGGCGTTTTCCGGAGGTGCGAATGGGGGTTGCCTATCTTCTGGCGACCTGCCTGTACATTCTCCTCGTGGGGGGCGATGTGTTTTCCCATGGAAGATTTCTGTTGCCGGTATTCCCGGTACTGGTCGTCGCGGCACTCGCCGGTGTCTACCATGTTGCCCGACAGCGGCGGATATTCGGCTGGTTGTTGGGGGCGACGCTGCCGGCATCGATGCTGGTCGCCTTGTATATCGGTGATGGAAGTGCCGGGAGATTGTTAGTCAATGCCGTGCAGAGTACGGATGCGGCGCAATTTCCTTACTCGGCGAAGCGCGCCCAGGCTCGCAATCATAGGTTCATCTTCACTGCGGAGCATATGCGGCAGTGGATGCAGCGCCTTGCTCGGCTCCAGCCACCGGTGCGCCTGGTTGCGGCGATCGGTATCGGCCAGCCGGGTTATTTCGCCGGGGACATGCGCATCCTCGACCTGGTTGGCCTCACCGATCGGCATATAGCCAAGAGCGAGAGAACGCTGCCGAACACCTTGATCCTGCCCGGCCACCACCGTACGGATGCTCCCTACGCGTTGGCACGCAAGCCCGATGTGATCATGATTCCACGCAAGGACGACCCGAATATTCTGATCCCGCTACCGGCGATGCGGGATCTATGGAACCAACCGGCCCTGCAGGAGGAATACTACTGGGACGATGACCTGGGTACCTATCTGCGCAAACCTGAACTACGCCGCCGAGCCCAGTCGCCCCGAGGCCATGCTGGCGAAGCCCCGCCTGCGTAGGCGATACGCATCGATCGACGTCTGCAGGCGCAACAGTAGCCAGGATATCCCCAGCGACAGCGCAATGCTGGCGGGGATCGCCGCGCCTTGCTGGCCCTGGTCGAAACCGAGCAGTTTTTCGCAAAAGAAGAATGCCAGGAAATGGCTGATGAAGATCGGATAGGCGAGCCGGCCGAGCAGGTTGTCAGCCTTCTTCAGCCAGACGTTGTCAGGACGGGCTCCTAGCGCGGCAGACAGCAATGGCCAGGCCAGCACGGCGCCCAGCAGTAACTCCATGACGAAAGGGTGGCTGAACAATCCAAACGTTGGCGCCACGACCAGCAACAGGCTGGCATAGACAAGCCAGAGCGCGAGAGGGATCCAGGCATAGCCGGGCTCTTCGCGGCGGGCATGGGCATAGCCGAAGAGGAAGAAGGTCAGCGCGCCAAAAATGAACCGATACCCGAAGTTATCGCTGTTGAAGGGGCCGCTGCCGAAGAACAGCGCCGTTACCTGGATGCTGGTCGTCACCGCGAGCACGGCGAGAAACGCCCTTCTCGGCAGTAACGCTATCGTGGGTAGAAGCAGATAGAAGTGGAATTCTGCGGCCAGCGACCACGCCGGCGGTACGATGGGATGAGGCAGCAGTCTTTCTACCGTCAATGGTTCGAAGACGTAGTTGGCCGGCAGCAACGCCAGGTTGAGCAATACTTTTTCCAGGCTGGCCGGCTGGTTCATGAACAGCACATGCTGTGCCGGGCCGAGCCAGGCGATAGCGGCGAAACTGGCCAGTACGACCAGCCCGTACTGGGGAAAGAGCTTGAGAAAACGATCGGTATAGAAACTGCGGACTGGCGTAGTGGAGTGGCTGACGAAGCGGCGATAGCTGCGCTGCATCAGATAACCGCTGGTGAAGTAGAAGACAATGACCGCGACTACTCCTGGATTGAAGTGGAAGTTGCTGCCGGTGGCATGTGAAAGCAGCACCAGGAGCGCCAGTATGAAGCGGGTGATGCCGAGCATTTCAGCCTCTTTTCCGGTGATAGGTTCGGTGCGGCTAGCGCCGAGCGGCCCATGTCATCAGTCCACCGCTAGGAGGTGGAATGCCATTCCAAGGATGCGTGTGTCCGCCGTACCGGGTGGATGGGCGTCGGGAAGTGCGAAATCGAGGCGGTTCAGGCCGTCATGCAAGAGGCCGGCTGGCACCTGGATGCGGATGTCACGTTCGCCGCCCTGATAGGCGCCTTCGAAAACGAGGGTGCCGTTCAGGCAAACGGCCAGTCGCTGGCTGCCGAGGAAGCCTGCCTGCAGGGAAAGCCGGCCGGACAGCGTGGAGGCATTTTCCAGCTTGAAGCTCAACGTTGACGCGGTGCCTTCGGTCCAGCGAAAACCGTTCTCGATCACGGAAAAACCGTCGAAGCCGGCATTCGGTTCATCATAGGTGATTCGTACCTTGCCTTGCAGCGGTGGCATGACTGCCAGGTGGAAGCGATCCAGCCGCTCCTGCTGGCGATGCTGGGTGTTGAGGAACGGCGGATAGCTCCAGTCGAACAGGAGTTGCGGATGCTCGTCGATGTTCGGTGCGGCGTTCCATTGCAGGGCATAGGTATTGTATAGACCCTGATAGCTATTAACGAAGATAGAGAAGGCGGCGAGGACGGCGAACAGGGCGAGGGCCGGCCGCCGCCATTTTTCCAGCGATGCCAGGCAGACGGCAGTGCCGAGCAGTAGACCGGGAAGCGCGTCGACCATCAGCCGGGAGCCATACGACCAGCCTGCCCACCAATGGGGGAAGCGGGAAACCGTCAGGTAGTGCAGCAGGGGCCATCCCAGGGCGAGGATCAGTAGCGGCAGGTTTCTCTTTTGCTTCCAGAGCAAAAAGGGCAGGCACAGGATCGGCAGCAGCAGGAATGGCGAGTAGACCAGCAGTCCTCGGGCGGGGCTCAACAGATTGCCGTAGAGGGCAGTCGCGAACTGGGTGCCTTCCAGGCGCTTGGGCAGGTAATAGTCCGGCAACGGTTGACCGAACTCATGGAAACTCCAGAGCACGAAAAGCATCAATAGCCCGCCTTGCACCAGGGCGGCTGCGATCGCCGTTTTCCAGCTCCTGGTCATGAGAAAGGCGAGCAGGGCTGGAGCCAGCAGGGCCATGGTCGGTCGGCAGAGATAGGCCAGGAACAGGGACGCGCCGATCAGAGCGAACTTGCCGGTAAGCGGTCTTTCCCTGAGCGCAAGATAGATGGCCAGGCTGGCGAACAGCACCGCCAGGTCGTGGGACCAGAGCGCGGTGCCGAGCGTGCTGGCATAGGCGCTGCCGAACCAGCCGAGGGCGGTCAACGCCAGGCTTGCGTCACGTCCCAGATAGAGGCGGGCGGTGCGATAGAGCAGCAGGAGTATACCGATAGCGCAGAGCGCCACGATGATCATCTGCATGGTGGGCTCGTGTTGGCGCATGTCCACTCCAGCGGCGTTGGCGATTGCCACGACTGGAGTGGCAAGCAGGGCGCTGCCGAGGGGAAAGTAGTGGTAGTAGTGGCCGTTCTTCTGCTGGATGACGTACCCGTAACTTTGCAGTAGTGGCTCGCCCAGGCTGTCGAGCTGGATCGTGCCATGCTGAACCAGTGCCTGGCTGACCAGTAGAGTGGCGCGAGGATCGCTATTTGTATTGTGGTTGCGCTGGGTTACCAGGGTCAGAAGCAGCAGGGACAGGACAACGATCCATAGAAGGCGCTGTCGATCCGCGAGAAAACCGGTGGCCATGGCGTGTTCTTGTTCTTCTGTGGCTGATGTTGACGTTGGCTCAGAGGCTCAGCTTCTTGAAAAGACGTTCTGGCAGCAGCCGTATGATGACCATGATCGGAAGCCAGAAGCCTGGTGTATAGAGGACATCGCGGCCTTTGGCGATCGCTTTCTCGATATCTGCGGCGACCTTCTCCGGGCTTGCCCACAATGGCCCCTTGGGAAAGGCCGCAGTCATCGGTGTATCGACGAATCCGGGCTTGATGGTGAGAACCTGCACGCCGCTCTTGCCGAACCGGTTTCGTAATCCCTGCAGGAACAGGCTCAGCGCGCCCTTGGCGGTACCGTAGACATAGTTCGACTGGCGGCCGCGGTCGCCGGCCACCGAGCCGATCACGGCGATGCAGCCGGAATTCTGGGCCTCGAAATGCTTGGCCAGCTCGGTGAGCAGAGCGATCACGCTGAAGGCGTTGATGGTCAGTTCGCGCAAGGTCAGATCGACGCTCTGCTCGCACGCTTTCTGGTCGCTCAATGTGCCGTGGGCGATGAGCACCTGGTCGAGGCCGCCGAGGGTCTCGATGCAGGAGTGCACCAGGACCGGGTAGTCGTTGTTCGTGGCCGCATCGAAGCCGAGGGTATGTACCGCGGCAGCACCGCGTACTTCCAGATCGGTTGCCAGCAGTTGCAGGCGTTCGCGATCACGGGCCAGGAGCAGCAGTGTGGCCCCTTGGGCGGCGAAGCGACGGGCGGTGGCTTCGGCAATGGCAGAGGTGGCACCGACGATCAGGATCTTTTTCATCGATTCAGTCCAGACCCAGGCGGCGGGCCTGGAGGGAAGTGAATTTGCCCAGGGCGCCGTAGCGTTCCCGGGTTTCCTGGAAGTTTTCCCAGCGGGGATAGCTCTGTTTGAAGGTGGCTTCGCTCATACGCGCGTCCTTGGCCAGATACAGTCGTCCGCCATGATCGAGCACCATGCGGTCCAACTCGTCGAGCAGGGGCAACAGGCTTGCATCCATCTTGAAGTCCAGGGCCAGGGTGTAGCCCTTCTGCGGAAACGACAGCGGGTTTTCGTTACCTTCACCGAAAGCCTTGAGCACCGCCAGGAAAGAACCACGGCCCGAGGCCGCTATACGTTCGAGGATACGCCTCATGCCGGGCAGGCCGGCGCTGGCGGGAATGACGAACTGGTATTGCAGGAAGCCGTTGCGGCCGTACATCCTGTTCCAGTCGCCGATACCGTCCAGCGGATAGAAGAAGCTTCGGTAGTCGACCCGCTGCTCCACGCGGGGCTGGCGAATTCGCTGGAAATACAGGCTGTTGAAGACGCGCACCGAATAGTGATTGAGCAGGGCCGATGGCATTTCCAGCGGAACCGCAAGCGCGCGCCTGGGCGGCAGTGCCAGTCCGCCGTGCGAAGAATGCTCGCCGAACATCAGCAGCGAGCGGCCAAGTGAGGCGCCATTCGCCAGGCAGTCTATCCAGGCCACCGAGTAGGTGGCAGCCGCCTGCTGCTCGAATAGCTCGAAGGCTTCCTCGAGATTGTTCGCCTTGCAGGTGACCTGGTCGATCCAGGCGCTGGGCACGCGCCTCAAGCGCAGGGTGACGTCGACCAGCGCACCGGTAAGGCCCATGCCGCCGCAGGTTGCGTGGAACAGCTCGGGGTGCTCGTTGCGCGAACAGTGCAGCAGGTCGCCATCGGCCATCAGCAGGCGGAAGGAGTCGACGAACTCGCTGAAGCAACCATGCAGGTGGTGGTTCTTGCCGTGGACGTCGCTGGCGATGGCTCCGCCGACGGAGATATGAGCGGTGCCGGGGGTTACCGGAAGGAACCAGCCGCGTGGCAGGAAGGTAGCGGCCAGGTCGGCCAGGGTGGTGCCCGCTTCGCAACGAAGTACGCCGGTAGGTTCTCCGAACGATTGCAGGTGATCGAGGTTCCGGCTATCGGCGATCGATTCGCCAAGGGCGCTGTCGCCGTAGCTTTTCCCATGGCCGCGAAGGGTGATCCCGGAGGATAGCTGGATGCGACGGCGCAGTTCGTCCACGCTACGCGGCGACACGAGGGTGGCGTTGATGCGGGGATAGCGTCCCCAGCCGAAGACTTCCATCAGGTATCCGCCATGCCGAAGACGAAGCGCCGGTCGAGCTTGTACTTGGCGAAGTAGCCGACGGCGAGGCCTATCACCCCGCCCAGGTAGCGCATTTCCTTGCTGTCGAAGAGGTGGTCGAAGGTGAATTCGAACCCCCAGAATATCGCGGTGGTGAATACACCCATCAGCGCATAGAGCAGGAAGGTCTGGCTGTCGTGGGAAAGGTTGTTGGCTTTGAAACGGAAAATGTAGCGCTTGTCCAGCGCATACTTGACCAGCAGCCCAACGGCAGTGCCGATCATGATGGAGAGAGCCATGGCGTAAGGGCCGAAATACAGACGAGTGCTCAACTCCTGTGCCCCGATATTGCAGATTGTTGCGATCGCCGCCAATAACGTGTAGATCAGGGCCAGCTTCATCACCAACTCTTCCAGTTCCAGCTACCCGAGGCCAAGTGGGCATGCATACTACCGTAGAGCGGAGCTCCTCTCTAGCGCAGCTGAAGGGGCTATTGGCGCTAATGAGACCCAGGCAGTGGGTCAAGAATGCTTTCGTGGTTGCGCCACTGCTTTTTTCCGGCGAGTTCCTGCAGGTCGACGCGGTCCTTCATGCCCTGGCCGCGGTTCTGCTCTTTTGCCTGGCGTCCTCCGCTACCTATATCGTCAACGACCTGCACGATATCGAGCGTGATCGCCTGCACCCGAAGAAGGCCCTTACCCGCCCGCTCGCTTCGGGGCTGGTGTCGCCCCTGCAGGCGAAGTATCTGCTGGCCCTCCTGTACCTTGCATTGCTCGGCGGCCTGCTGATCAGTCCGCCGGTGATCATGGTGATCGGCCTGTACCTGCTGTTGAACCTGGCCTACACCTTCTTCCTGAAGCATCAGCCGGTACTGGACATCTTCACTATCGCCTTGGGGTTCGTATTGCGTGTCTATGCCGGGGCGGTGGCGCTAGCGGTACCGGTGTCTTCCTGGATGTTCGTCACCACATTGTGCCTGGCGCTCTATCTGGCTGCGGTCAAGCGACGTCAGGAACTGGCCAGGAACGGCAGCCAGAGCCGTGAAGTCCTGCAGCACTATTCGCTGGCGTTGGTTGATCGTTATGCGGAAATGTCTGCAACCGGGGCTTTGCTGTTCTACAGTCTGTTCGTGATCACCAGTCGAGAGGAACTGGTGGTGACCATTCCGCTCGTGCTGTTCGGTTTGTTCCGGTACTGGTATGTGGTGGAGGCCAAGGAGGGTGGTGAGTCGCCGACCGATGCCCTGTTGTCCGACTGGCAGCTTCTGGCGACAGTGGTCCTCTGGGGGCTGGCCTGCGCCTATGCGCTCTGGCCGCACTGAGATGAAGGATTACTCCTACCTGATCACTCCTTTCCTGGCCTGGCTGGTGGCTGGCAGTTGCAAGTTCGTGATCAATAGCCTCAAGGCAGGAAAACCGGCTTTCGGCCTTATCGGTTATGGTGGCCTGCCAAGCAACCACAGCGCCATCGTCGGCAGCATGGCCGCTCTCATTGCTCTGCGGGAAGGTATCGGCCATCCGGCTTTCGGCGTGGCCGTCACGCTGGCCTTCATCGTGGTGCTCGATGCCAACAGCCTGCGACGGCAGATCGGACTGCAGGCGCGGGCGATCAACGAGTTGCGCGACAGCCGTGAAAAGGGCGCATTGCGTGAGCGCATGGGGCACAGTCGGACGGAGATTCTCGCCGGCCTGCTGGTGGGGAGTCTGGTGGCCTGGCTGGTGGTGCTCGTGCTGCCCGTCTAGGTGGTGTCGGCCCGCCCGGCGAGAACCGGTCGGTCATGGTATCAACAGTTGAATTCACCCCATTTTTGGCACAGATTGTTCAAAAATAACAATACGACTCCCGATGTCCTGGAATCCCTGCTCCTGAACAGCCAATAGCAGTAGCCAGCATCAGGAGATTGACCGATAGGTAGCCGAATTGAAAAAGAGCCTCCTGGTGACCGGTCTGAACGGATTCGTGGGCCGTCATCTGCGGCAGCGCATCGAAAGCCACGATTTGCCTTGGTCCCTTCTGCCTCATCCCGCCTTCGATCTGGCGGTCCCCGAGTCGCTGGAAAGTTGGCGATGCGAAATGCCCGACGCAGTGATACATCTCGCTGGGCAGACCTTCGTGCCGGACTCCTTTCTCGATCCGCGTCGGACTTTCGAAGTCAATTTTCTGGGGACGCTTTCTCTTCTTCAGGCACTGAAGCGTAACGGTTTCGCCGGCACCTTCCTCTACATCAGCTCCGGCGACGTCTATGGCCAGGTGCCCGAAGCGGCGTTGCCGATCCACGAAGAGTTCCTGCCCCGCCCGCGCAACCCCTATGCCGTGAGCAAGCTGGCGGCCGAGTCGCTGTGCCTGCAGTGGGGCATCAGCGAAGGCTGGCGGGTGCTGGTGGCGCGGCCGTTCAACCACATCGGCCCGGGGCAGAAGGACAGCTTCGTGATCGCCAGCGCCGCGCGGCAGATCGCCCGGATGAAGCAAGGCCTGCAGGCTCATCGGCTGGAAGTGGGGGACATCGACGTCAGCCGTGATTTCCTCGATGTCCAGGACGTGCTGTCAGCCTATCTGCGGCTGCTCTCCCACGGGGAACCGGGGGCCGTCTACAACGTCTGTTCCGGTCAGGAGCAGAAAATCCGCGACCTGATCGAACTGCTGGCGGATATCGCCCAGGTCGAGCTGGAAATCGTCCAGGATCCCGCCCGGATGCGCCGGGCGGAACAGCGCCGGGTCTGCGGCAGTCATGCCCGCCTGCGCGACGCCACGGGGTGGAAGCCTGAAATAACCATAAAACAATCCCTGCGGGCGATCCTGTCCGACTGGGAGTCACGGGTACGAGAAGAATGACAAGAAATGCACTGGTAACTGGGATCACCGGTCAGGACGGAGCGTACCTGGCCAAGCTGCTGCTGGAAAAAGGCTATCGCGTCCATGGCCTGGTGGCGCGGCGCAGCAGCGACACGCGCTGGCGCCTGCGCGAACTGGGGATCGAGGACGACATCCAGTACGAGGACGGCGACATGGCCGACGCCTGTTCGGTGCAGCGCGCGGTGATCAAGGCCCAGCCGCAGGAGGTCTACAACCTGGCGGCGCAGAGCTTCGTCGGTGCCTCCTGGAACCAGCCGGTGACCACCGGCATCGTCGACGGCCTGGGGGTGACCCACCTGCTCGAGGCGATCCGCCAGTTCAGCCCGGAAACGCGCTTCTACCAGGCCTCCACCAGCGAAATGTTCGGCCTGATCCAGGCCGAGCGCCAGGACGAGAACACGCCGTTCTACCCGCGCAGCCCCTATGGCGTGGCCAAGCTCTATGGCCACTGGATCACCGTCAACTACCGCGAAAGCTTCGGCCTGCACGCTTCCAGCGGCATTCTCTTCAACCATGAGTCGCCGCTACGCGGCATCGAGTTCGTCACGCGCAAGGTCACCGACGCCGTGGCCCGCATCAAGCTCGGCAAGCAGCAGGAATTGCGCCTGGGCAACGTCGACGCCAAGCGCGACTGGGGCTCCGCCGGGGACTACGTCGAAGCCATGTGGCTGATGCTGCAGCAGGAAAAGGCCGACGACTACGTGGTAGCCACCGGCGTCACCACCACCGTGCGCGACATGTGCCAGATCGCCTTCGAGCACGTGGGCCTGGACTATCGCGACTTCCTCAGGATCGACCCGGCGTTCTTCCGGCCCGCCGAGGTCGACGTCCTCCTGGGCAACCCGGCCAAGGCCCAGCGCGTGCTCGGCTGGAAACCCAGGACCAGCCTGGAAGAGCTGATCCGGATGATGGTCGAGGCGGACCTGCGACGCGTAGACCGGGAGTGAGCCATGCTGATTCCCGTGGTGCTTTCCGGCGGCGCCGGCACCCGCCTTTGGCCGGTGTCGCGTGAAGGTCAGCCGAAACCGTTCATGCGCCTGCCCGATGGCCAGACCTTGCTGGGCAAGACCTACCGGCGCGCCGCCGGGCTCCTGTCCGGACCTGGCGACATCGTCACGGTGACCAACCGCGACTACTACTTCCAGAGCAAGGACCAGTTCCAGGAAGCCCGCCTGGGCCGGCTGCGCGGACACTTCCTGCTCGAACCGGCGGGGCGCAACACCGCCCCGGCGATCGCCGTCGCGGCGCTGGCGCTGCAGGCCGAGCATGGCGACGCGGCGGTGCTGGTGGTGATGCCGGCCGATCACCTGATTCGCGACGAAGCGGCCTTCCGCGCGGCGGTCGAACATGCCACGCGCCTCGCCGCCGCCGGCCACCTGGTCACCTTCGGCGTGGTGCCGAGCGCGCCGGAAACCGGTTTCGGCTACATCGAACTGGGCGAGCGGCTGGACGAGCGGGGCGCGGCCAGGGTGCGCCGCTTCGTCGAGAAGCCCGACGAGCAGACCGCCCGGGTTTACCTGGAAAGCGGCAACTTCCTGTGGAATTCCGGGATGTTCTGCTTCACGGCGGCGACCCTGGTCGACGAGCTGGCGCAGCATGCGCCGGCCCTGCTGGAGCAGGCCAGGGCCTGCCTGGCCGCCAGTGCGGCTGTGCAGATGGCCGATGGGGTCCAGCATGAACTGGCGGGCGAAGCCTTCGCCGCGCTACCGGACATCTCCATCGACTACGCGCTGATGGAGCGCTCCGCGCGGGTCGCGGTGGTGCCGGCGAGCTTCGACTGGAGCGACATCGGCTCCTGGGGCGCCATGGGCACGCTGCTCGACGCGGATGCCGAGGGCAATCGCGGTAGCGGCGACACCCTGTTCGTCGACACCCGCAACACCTTCGTGCAGAGCGACGGGCGTCTGGTCGCCACGGTCGGGGTCGACGACCTGGTGGTGGTGGATACTTCCGATGCGCTGCTGGTCGCCCGCGCCGACCGGGTCCAGGACGTGCGCAGGGTGGTGCAGCGGCTGAAGGACGAGCGGCACGAGGCCTATCGGCTGCATCGCACCGTCAGCCGTCCCTGGGGCACCTACACCGTTCTGGAGGAAGGGCCGCGCTTCAAGATCAAGCGCATCGTGGTCAAGCCGGGAGAGCGCCTGTCGCTGCAGATGCACCATCATCGCAGCGAGCACTGGATCGTGGTGCAGGGCATGGCCCGGGTCACCAATGGCGACGGCGCGCGGCTGGTCAACAGCAACGAGTCGACCTACATTCCCGCGGGCCACCAGCATCGCCTGGAGAACCCGGGGGTCATCGACCTGGTGATGATCGAGGTGCAGAGTGGGGAATACCTGGGAGAGGACGATATCGTCCGCTTCGAGGACCAGTACGGCAGGGTGGTCTGATGCTTCTTGGCTTGTCTCGTTCCTTGTGGGGCTATCGCGGATTCGTGCTCGGCAGCGTCAAGCGCGAGTTCCAGTCGCGCTACCGCGGCTCGCTGTTCGGCGCGCTGTGGACAGTGCTCAACCCACTGTCGATGATCGTCGTCTACACGGTGATCTTCTCCCAGGTGATGCGCGCGCGCCTGCCCGGCGTCGACGATGGCCTGGCCTATAGCGTCTATCTCTGCGCCGGCCTGCTGACCTGGGGCCTGTTCGCCGAGATCACCCTGCGCAGCCAGGGCATGTTCATCGAGAACGCCAACCTGCTGAAGAAGATCAGCTTCCCGCGCATCTGCCTGCCGGTCATCGTGCTGCTCAACGCCGCGGTCAACTTCGCCATCATCCTCGTCCTGTTCCTCGGCTTCCTCGCCCTCAGCGGGCGCCTGCCCGGGGCGGCGCTGTTGGCGCTGGTGCCGCTGCTGGCGATCCAGGTGCTGTTCGCCGCCGGACTTGGGATGATCCTCGGGGTGCTCAACGTGTTCTTCCGCGACGTCGGCCAGTTGTTCGGCATCTGCCTGCAGTTCTGGTTCTGGCTGACGCCGATCGTCTATCCGATCGGTATCCTGCCGGAAGGCATCCGCTCGCTGATCGAGCTCAACCCGATGACCGCGCTGATGCGCAGCTACCAGCAGCTGTTCCTCCATGGACAATGGCCGGACTGGCCTTCATTGCTGCCGATCACCCTGCTGGCGCTGCTGTTGTGCGCGCTCGGCCTGCGCCTGTTCCGCCAGCGGGTCGGCGAAATGGTGGATGAACTCTGATGGGACAGATACGCGTATCCGGCCTGGGCAAGGCCTACAAGCAATATCCCAATCGCTGGAGCCGGCTGTTCGAGTGGCTGGTGCCTTTCAGCCCTTCGCGCCACCACCTGCACTGGATCCTGCGCGACGTCGAGTTCACCATCGAGCCTGGCGAAGCGGTCGGCATCGTCGGGGTCAATGGCGCTGGCAAGAGCACCCTGCTGAAGATGATCGCCGGCACCACCCAGCCGACCTGCGGCGAGATCCGCGTGGCCGGCCGGGTCGCCGCGCTGCTCGAATTGGGCATGGGCTTCCACCCGGACTTCACCGGCCGGCAGAACGTCTTCATGGCCGGGCAACTGCTGGGCATGCAGGTCGAGGAGATCCAGGCGCTGATGCCGGAGATCGAGGCCTTCGCCGAGATCGGCGAGGCCATCGAGCAGCCGGTGCGCACCTACTCCAGCGGCATGCAGATGCGCCTGGCGTTCAGCGTGGCGACTGCCCGGCGACCGGACATCCTGATCGTCGACGAGGCCCTGTCGGTTGGCGATGCCTATTTCCAGCACAAGAGCTTCGAGCGCATCCGCAGCTTCCGCAAGGCCGGCACCACCCTGCTGATCGTTTCCCACGACCGCTCGGCGATCCAGTCCATCTGCGACTCCGCGATTCTCCTGGAGCAGGGACGGATGGCCATGCGTGGGCGGCCGGAGGAGGTGATGGACTACTACAACGCCCTGCTCGCCGAGCGCGAGGGGCAGACCGTGCGCCAGGAAATGCTCGCCGACGGCCAGGTGCGGACGATCTCCGGTACCGGTGAGGCGGCGATCCTCGACGTGCGGATGGTCGACCAGCGGCAGCGCGCGCTGGAGGTGGTCGAGGTGGGCCAGCCGGTGGCGCTGGAGGTCGAGGTGGAGGTACGCCAGGACATCGAGCGGCTGATCCTCGGCTTCATGATCAAGGACCGCCTCGGCCAGCCGATGTACGGGATCAATACCCACCGCCTGGACAAGGCCCTCACCGACCTGAAGGCCGGCGAGCGCATCACCTACCGCTTCGCCTTCGACATGCGCCTGGGCAAGGGTCACTATTCGGTGGCGCTGAGCCTGTCGCGGCTGGACTCGCACCTGGACCGCAACTTCGAATGGCGCGACTACGGCCTGGTCTTCCATGTCATCAACAACCGCCGGGAAGACTTCGTCGGTTGCTCCTGGCTGGGCGCCGAAACCCATGTCAGCCGCTCCACCGAGGCGGCGCTGGACCCCACCTCCGCGGAGAGCACTCCATGACGCGTCTGCTGGTCGAATGCACCTATGTGTTCGAGCATCCCAAGGTCAATTCCGGTATTCAACGGGTGGTGCGCAACGTCATCCGCGAGTTGCCGGAAGCCGACGAGACGGTGGAATGCATCCCGGTAGCGATGCTCGACGGCACCCTGTACCAGGTCCATAGCCTGGCGCCGCTGGACCCGCGTCCGCATTCGCCGCTGGTACGCCTGCGCATCCTGCTGGAGCGGGCCGCCAACTACTTCTGGCTGGGCCAGCGCACCCTGGAGAAGCGCCGCCCGTTCCGTTCCTCACCGTGGGCCCGGCGCCTGCTCTACATAGCTTGCCGACTGTTCGCCTTCGCTTTCCTCAGCGTTCCGCTGCGCCTGCTCGACCGTATCCTCGGCAAGCAGCAGCCCGCACCCGTTCGCGCGACCCCGCTCGAACATCGGGCCGGCGACCAGCTGGTCTTGCTGGACTCCTCCTGGCACGCCGATTTCTTCCCGCTGGCGGAGCGCCTCAAGAGCGAGGGCGTGGGCATCGTCTCGGTGATCTACGACCTGATCCCGCTGACCCATCCGCAATTCTGCGATGCCGGCCTGGTCAAGGTGTTCAACCACTGGTTCGACTGGATCGCGGCCACCGCCGACGGCTACGTCGCGATTTCCGAGACCATCCGCGACGAGGTACGCGCGGAGATGCTGCGGCGCATCGGCCCGGAGAAGGTCGCGCAACGCTGGTTCGACTATTTCCACCTGGGCTCGGAGCTGGACCTGGTGGAGGACGGCGCCGCCGTCGAGCCCGACCTGCTGCGCATGTTCAAGGCCAAGGCGCCGGTATTCCTGATGGTCAGCACCATCGAGCCGCGGAAGAACCACGGTTATCTGCTGGATGCCTTCGAGCGCGCCTGGGCCCAGGGCTCGCAGGCGCGGCTGTGCATCGCCGGACGCATCGGCTGGAAGTGCGAGGCGCTGGTGGAGCGGGTGCGGCAGCATGCGGAGCTGGGCAAACGCCTGTTCATGTTCAACGATCTCTCCGACAAGAGTCTGGAGTACGCCTATTCCCACGCCGCGTCGCTGGTCTTTCCATCCTACGTGGAGGGCTTCGGCCTGCCGCTGGTGGAGGCCATGCAGCGCGGCCTGCCGGCGATGGGCAGCGATATTCCGGTGTTCCGCGAGATCGGTGGCGAATTCATGGCCTACTTCGATCTCGCCGATCCGCAGACCCTGGCGAGCCTGGTCACCCGCTTCGAGGCCACGGGCGAGTTCCCGGCCGAGCGACCGGTCGGCGAATGGCGCTGGATCGGCTGGCACGAGGCGAGTCGGCAACTGATCGCGCGGATCCTGCTCGCCCTCGGCAAGGCGTCGGCGCGAGGCGAGGCAGTACATGCGGATTGCGGTTAACGCGCGGATTCTCCAGGCGCCGCGGACCGGCATCGGACATTACCTGGTCGAGCTGCTGGGTGCGCTGCAGGCCCATGCCGACCTCGAGTTTTCCCTGTTCCATGGCTGGGGCTGGAGTGGCGACCTGCCGGCGGCGGCATTGCCCGGCTACTCGCGCCTGTCACCCTGGCTGCGCAGCGTGCCCGGCGCCTACCGGGCACGGCGCTGGCTGGAGCAGCGGCGCTTCGAGCGCGGCCGGCCAGCGGTCGATCTCTACCACGAGCCCAGCCTGTGGCCGCTGGAGTTCGACGGGCCGCTGCTGATGACCCTGCACGACCTGACTCATTTGCGCTATCCGGCGACGCAACCCGCCGCTCGCTTGCGCGAAATAGAACGCCGGTTGGCGCGTGGGGTGGAAAAGGCGCGGTTGATCCTGACCGACTCGCAGGCGATCGCCGACGAGGCGCAGGCGTATTTCGGCCTGCCGCGCGAGCGCTTCGTGGTGGCGCCCCTCGGCCATGCCGCGCGCTTCCGCCCGCGGGACCGGGAGTCCCTGCGCGAGCCCTTGCGCACGCATGGTCTGGTGCCGCGCGGGTATTTCCTCTGCGTGGGAACCCTGGAGCCGCGCAAGAACCTGTCGCTGGCCCTGCGCGCCCACGGGCAATTGCCGGCGGCGATCCGCCAGCGTTTTCCGCTGATGATCGTCGGCATGCCAGGTTGGGAGAGCCGCTCGCTCAACGACGAGTTGCGCCAGGCCCTGGCCTCCGGAACCGTGCGGTTGCTCGGCTACCTGCCGGACGAGCGGGTCGCCGAACTGCTGGCGGGCGCGCGGGCGCTGGTGTTTCCCTCGCTCTACGAGGGCTTCGGGCTGCCGGTCCTGGAGGCCATGGCCAGCGGCACGCCGGTGTTGCTCACGCGGCTTTCGGCGATGCCCGAGGTGGCCGGCGAGGCGGGCAGCTATATTGACCCGGATGATGCCGATGGGCTATCTGACATGCTGGTCCGCATGACCGAGGATACCGTCTACTGGGAGCATTGCCGGGAAGCCGGCCTGCGACGGGCGGAGCAGTTTTCCTGGCAGCGTTGCGCGAATCTCACCGCTGCAGCCTATCGTCGTGCCGTGGAGGGCTGAATGCGGGTACTGCACTTCTACAAGACCTACCTGAGCGAGACGGTAGGCGGGATCGAACAGGTGATCTTCCAGCTTTGCGAGAGCAGCGGGCCGTGGGGGATAGATAATCATGTTCTGACCCTGAGCAGCGATCCGCATCCGCCTGTCGTGCCCTTCGGCGGACATGTGGTGCATCGCGCCAGGCTCGACCTGCAGCTCGCTTCCACGGGTTTTTCCCTGAGCGTGTTCAAGCAGTTCCGCGAGCTGGCGGCGGAGGCGGACGTGGTCAACTACCACTTCCCCTGGCCGTTCATGGACCTGGTGCATTTCCTCACCGGTATGAACAAGCCGAGCGTGGTCACCTACCATTCGGACATCATCCGCCAGCGCGTCCTGTTGAAACTGTACCGGCCGCTGATGAGTCGTTTCCTCCACAGCGTGGATCGTATCGTCGCAGCCTCGCCCAACTACTTCAGCACCAGCGACGTGCTCCGCCAGTACCGGGAAAAGACCCGGGTGATCACCTACGGCCTGGACAAGGCTTGCTACCCGAAGCCTGCGGCACAGCGTCTGGAGCACTGGCGAGAGAAACTCGGGCCGCGGTTCTTCCTGTTCGTCGGGGTGATGCGCTACTACAAGGGCCTGCATATTCTGCTGGATGCGTTGCAGGGCACCGATTACCCGGTGGTGATCGTCGGTGCCGGGCCGTTGCAGGCCGAGCTGTATGCCCAGGCCGCGGCGCTGGGGCTGCGCAACGTACACTTTCTTGGCCGGGTGGACGACGAGGACAAGGTCGCCCTGCTGCAACTCAGCTACGCCATGGTCTTTCCGTCGCACCTGCGTTCCGAAGCGTTCGGCATCTCCCTGCTGGAGGGCGCGATGTACGGCAAGCCGATGATCTCCAGCGAGATCGGCACCGGCACCAGCTACATCAATATCCATGGCGAGACCGGCCTGGTCGTGCCGCCCAGCCAGCCGGCCGCGTTTCGCGAGGCGATGCGCTGGCTATGGGAACATCCGCAGCAGGCGGAGGAAATGGGCAGGAATGCGGAGGCCCGCTATCGGCAACTGTTCACCGCCGAGGAAATGGGGCGTCGCTGGAGCGAGCTGTATCGCGAAATTTTGGAGGAAAAGGCTTCCTCCACATGCGCGAAGGCCGCTCGGTAAGGAGCGGCCTACGGTACAGTTCAGGCAGGCCTGAACCTTGGCATAACAGTGTCGCTTAGCGCCAGAACGGCTTGTTCAGTTCGGCGTAGCGCTGGGCTTCGCTGATGCCGGCATCGGCGAGCAGGCGGGAGTCCAGGCGGGCCAGCTGGCGACGGCTCTGGATGCGGCGCTGCCACAGTTTCATGGTGCCCAGCAGGCTGCTGCTGCGGCGGTTGGAGCGAGCGATGTCGAAAGTGTTGGAACCGAGGGTACGTTCCATGATGTGTCGATCCTTCCCACTTGTGGTGGGTAGTCAGGTTGCCAGTGATTAACTGAGCAATATGATCTGACTAACAGGTCAACAAGAATAGGAACAGTTGCGGAGAATTGCGTTGGATCACCGGGGTGTGTTTCCGAACTGTATGGGTTGTTTCGGTGCGTAACTGTACCGCTCTGCACCGTCATGGTGCGTTACCGAAAGAAACAACGAAGTGTTACAGCAGGAAAAGCGGAAGGGCCGGGTCGGCGTGTTGCGATGGCGGCAAGAGAAAAGGCCGTCGAAAAATGTTTTTACGTGGTTTTTTCTGCTCTGTCCAGACGCCCGGGCGAATTAATCGCCCGGGCGCGGGAAATAGTTGCGGATGAAACGGTTCAGCCTCAGCCGGCCAGCATGTGTCCGCGTTCCTCCAGGTTCAGGTGCCAGGCCAGCGCCTCGCGCAACAGATGCGGCGTGTGGCCGCCTTTCGCACAGGCCGCCTCGAAGTAATCCAGCAGCGGCGCCTGGTAGGACGGGTGGACACAATTCTCGATGATCACCCGGGCCCGTTCGCGAGGCGCCAGGCCGCGCAGGTCGGCGAGGCCCTGCTCGGTGACGAGGATGTCGACGTCGTGCTCGGTGTGGTCGACGTGGCTGACCATCGGCACCACGCTGGAAATGTTGCCGCCCTTGGCGATCGACTTGGTGACGAAGATCGCCAGGTGCGCGTTGCGGGCGAAGTCGCCGGAGCCGCCGATGCCGTTCATCATCTTCGTGCCGCCGACGTGAGTCGAGTTGACGTTGCCGTAGATGTCGAACTCCAGCGCCGTATTGATGCCGATGATGCCCAGGCGACGCACCACCTCGGGGTGGTTGGAGATTTCCTGCGGGCGCAGCACCAGCTTGTCCTTGTAGCGCTCCAGGTTGCCGAACACATCGGCGTTGCGCCGCGGCGACAGGGTGATCGAGCTGCCCGAGGCGAAGCGCAGCTTGCCGGCGTCGATCAGGTCGAAGGTCGAGTCCTGCAGCACTTCGGAGTACATGGTCAGGTTCTCGAACGGCGACTCGATCAGGCCGCACATCACCGCGTTGGCGATGCTGCCGATACCGGCTTGCAGCGGGCCGAGGCTGTTGCCCATGCGTCCGGCGTCGACCTCGCGCCTGAAGAAGTCGATCAGGTGGTTGGCGATGGCCTGGGTCTCGCCGTCCGGCGGCAGCACGGTGGATGGCGAGTCCGGTTGGTCGTTGATGACGATGGCGACGATCTTCTCCGGCGGGATCGGGATCGCCGTGCTGCCGATGCGGTCGTCGACGCGGGTCAGCGGGATCGGCGTGCGGGTCGGCCGGTAGGTCGGGATATAGATGTCGTGCAGGCCTTCCAGGTTGGTGCTGTGGGCCAGGTTGATCTCGACGATCACCTGCCTGGCGAAGATCGCGAAGCTCGCCGAGTTGCCCACCGAGGTGGTCGGCACGATATGGCCCTGCTCGGTGATCGCGGCGGCTTCGATGACGGCGATGTCCGGCAGCTTCAGCTGGTGGTTGCGCAACTGCTCGACGGTTTCCGAGAGGTGCTGGTCGATGAACATCACTTCGCCGGCGTTGATCGCCTTGCGCAGGGTGCTGTCGACCTGGAACGGCATGCGCCGGGCGAGCACGCCGGCCTCGGTGAGCTGCTTGTCGAGGTCGTTGCCGAGGCTGGCGCCGGTCATCAGGCTGATACGCAGCGGACGTTCCCTGGCGCGCATGGCCAGCGCCTGGGGTACGGCCTTGGCCTCGCCGGCGCGGGTGAAACCGCTCATGCCGACGGTCATGCCGTCCTGGATCAGGTCGGCGGCTTCGGCCGCACTCATCACCTTGTCGAGCAGGGAAGGCAGGCGCACGCGATCACGGTACATGGAACGAACCTCAGACGACGAATTATTGGAGGCCGCCAGTCTAGGGTTTCCGCGATTTTTCGCCTTTATACCAAGGTCGAAGCGCCATTCAGCGGGCTTATGGGCGGATTGCCAGGACCACCACGCCCGCTGTCACCAGGCCTACGCCGAGCCATTGGCGCAGGTCCAGGCGTTCGCCGAGGAAGGCCACGCCGAGCACTGCCACCAGCACCACGCTGAACTTGTCCAGCGGCGCCACCAGCGACGCCGGGCCGAGCTTGAGGGCGCGGAAATAGCAGATCCAGGACGCACCGGTGGCAAGCCCGGAAAGCGCCAGGAACAGCCAGCTGCGCGGCGGGATGCTGCCCGGGGCCTGGAGTTTGCCCAGGACCGCGAGGATGCCGCCGAGGGTGACGAGGATCACCAGGGTGCGGATGAAGGTGGCGAAGTCCGAATCGACCTGGTCGAGGCCGATCTTGGCGAAGATCGCGGTCAGCGCGGCGAACAGCGCCGAAAGCAGTGCCCAGAAGGCCCAGGATGCCAGCATGTCGTCCTCCTCCGGGCCTTCTCCACGGGCTGCGCCGCTACAGGGCTTCCAGCTTGGCGTAGCCGAGCATCAGCCACTTGCTGCCTTCGCTCTCGAAGTTCACCTGCACCCGGGCCTGGGCGCCGGCGCCTTCGAAGTTGAGGATAGTCCCTTCGCCGAACAGCGCGTGGCGCACCCGCTGGCCGAGGGAGAAGGGCGTCTCCGGCACCCCGGCGCCGCTGAACAGGCTGCCGCCGGCGCTGCGCGAGGCGCCACCGTAAGGGCGACTGACGGTATTGGACAGACGCACTTCCTGGATCAGCGAGGGCGGGATCTCGCGGATGAAGCGCGAAACCTTGTTGTAGGTCTCGCTGCCGTAGAGCCGACGGGTCTCCGCGTAGGTCAGGACCAGTCGCTGCATGGCGCGGGTGACGCCAACGTAGGCCAGGCGGCGTTCCTCTTCCAGGCGGCCGGACTCCTCCAGACTCATCTTGTGCGGGAACAGCCCTTCCTCCATGCCGACCAGGAACACCAGCGGGAACTCCAGGCCCTTGGCGCTGTGCAGGGTCATCAGCTGGACGCTGTCCTCGTGGGCGTCGGCCTGGGTTTCCCCGGCCTCCAGGGAGGCGTGGCTGAGGAAGGCCTGCAGCGGGGTGAGGTCTTCCTCTTCCTCGCTGTTCTCGAAGGCGCGGGCGGCGCTGACCAGCTCCTCGAGGTTCTCCACCCGGGCCTGGCCTTTCTCGCCTTTTTCTTCCTTGTGGTAGCCGATCAGGCCGGACTGCTCGATCACCGTCTGGGTCATCAGGTGCAGCGGCATGTCCATGACCTTCGCCGAAAGATTCTCGATCAGCTCGACGAAGCCGGTCAGGGCGCTGGCGGCGCGGCCGGGCAGGACCTTGTTGGCGATCATCAGGCGGATCGCCTCCCACATCGACACGTCGTTGCCGCGGGCGAATTCGCGGATGCTCTCCACCGTCTTCTCGCCGATGCCGCGTGCCGGCACGTTGACCACCCGCTCCAGCGCCGCGTCGTTGCCGCGGCCGTCGAGCAGACGCAGGTAGGCCATGGCGTTCTTGATCTCGGCACGCTCGAAGAAGCGCTGGCCGCCGTAGATGCGGTAGGGAATCTTCTCCCGCAGCAGGGCTTCCTCCAGCACCCGCGACTGGGCGTTGGAGCGGTAGAGGATGGCGATCTCGCTGCGCGCCAGGCCGCCCTTCAGTGCGCTCTCGATCGACTCGACCACGTAGCGCGCCTCGTCGTGCTCGTTGAACGCGGCGTACAGGCTCAGCGACTCGCCGTCCTCGCCGTCGGTCCACAACTCCTTGCCCAGGCGTCCCTGGTTGTTGGCGATCAGGGCGTTGGCGGCCTTGAGGATCGACGCGGTGGAGCGGTAGTTCTGCTCCAGGCGGATCACCTCGGCGTCGGCGAAGTCGTCGCTGAACTGCTGGATGTTCTCGATCCGCGCGCCACGCCAGCCGTAGATCGACTGGTCGTCGTCGCCGACCACCATCAGGCTGTCGCCGCCCTTGGCGAGGATGCGTAGCCAGGCGTACTGCACGGCGTTGGTGTCCTGGAACTCGTCCACCAGGATATGGCGGAAGCGCCGCTGGTAGTGCTCGAGCACGCCGGGATGGTCGCGCCAGAGGTCCAGGGCGCGCAGCAGCAGCTCGGAGAAGTCGATCACCCCGGCGCGGGCGCAGGCCGCCTCGTAGGCTTCGTAGATCTTCAGCATGGTGGCGAGGAACAGGTCGCCGCCGGGCTGGATGTGCTGCGGCCGCAGGCCTTCGTCCTTCTGCCCGTTGATGAACCACTGGGCCTGGCGCGCCGGCCAGCGCTGCTCGTCGAGGCCGAGTTCGCGGATCACCCGCTTGACCAGGCGTTGCTGGTCGTCGCTGTCGAGGATCTGGAAGTTCTCGCTCAGCCCGGCCTCGCGCCAGTGCGCGCGCAGCAGGCGGTGGGCGAGGCCGTGGAAGGTGCCCACCCACATGCCCGCCGGATTGATCCCGAGCAACTGCTCGATGCGGTGGCGCATCTCCGCCGCCGCCTTGTTGGTGAAGGTCACCGACAGGATGCTGTAGGGCGAGGCGTGCTCGACCTGGATCAGCCAGGCGATCCGGTGCACCAGCACGCGGGTCTTGCCCGAGCCGGCGCCGGCGAGGACCAGTTGGCGGCCCAGCGGCGCGGCCACGGCCTGGCGCTGCGGGTCGTTGAGGGAGTTCAGCAGGAGGGAGAGGTCGTCGTTCATCGCGGCATTCTACCGGGGCGGGGAAAAACCGGGCAAACCGGGCCGCCATTCGGCGCGGGCCGGCGCAGCGTCGGGCCCGGCTGCGGAAAAATGCTCCCTGCCGGCCTTGGGCAGCCCGCTCGTGCTCGGTTATGCTCCGGCCACTTCGAGGCAGACCACTACAAGAACAAAGCGCCCATGACCTTCCATGTCGAGCCCTTGGCGCTGCCGGGCGGCAGCACCGATGTACTGCGGCTCTATGCCCGTGAAATCGCCATCGAGCGTACCCGGCTCCTCTACCTCGGCTCGCGCACGCCGACCCTGCTCATGCTGCTCGGCGGTGCGACCAGCGCCTGCCTGGTGTGGGGCAAGGTCAGCAGTTGGCTGCTCGGCGGCTGGCTGGTCTGGCTGGTGTTGCTCGCCGTGCTGCGCCTGCTGCAAGTCGCCGCCTTCCAGCGAGCCGACAGCCGTCGCCAGGCCAGCCGCCACTGGCGACGGACTTTCCTGCTCGGCGCCGGCGCTTCGGGCCTGACCCTGGCGTTGGCGGTGATCATGCTGGTCCCGGCCGATGCCTTCCTCCAGCAGGTGCTGGTGTTCGGCCTGGCGGCGGCGGCGATCCTTTCCGCCAGCGTCGCCTATGCGGTGAGCCTGCCGGCCTTCCTCAGCTTCGCCTTGCCGGGGCTGTTGCCGTCGATCGGCTTCCTGCTGCTGCAGCCGCACAGCCTGCTGCAGGGCTGGGGCATGCTCGGCCTGATCCTGCTGGTGGCCTTGCTGGTGGTCGCCGGGCAGATCCACCGGCTGGTGCAGGGCGCGCTGCTGCGACGCTTCCAGACCCAGGCGCTGAACCTGCACCTGGAGCGCGCCAACGCCGAGGCCGAGGCGCTCAACCGCAAGCTCGCCCAGGAGGTCGGCCAGCGACGCCTGGTCGAACGCGAGCTGCGCGCCGCCCGCGATGCGTTGCAGCGCCGGGTGGAGGCGCGCACCGAGGAGCTTGGCGCGACCAGCCAGGCGCTCAGCCAGAGCGAGGCGCGCCTGGCCATGGCCCTGGAGGCCAGCGAGCTGGGGTTGTGGGACTGGGACCTGGAGAGCGGCCGGGTCCAGCATTCCCATCTCGAAGCGATCTTCAGCGACGCCGGAGACGGTCCCGGGGACTATCGCAGGCTGATCGAAAACATCCACCCCGGCGACCTGCCGCGCATCCGTCGCGCCCTCGCCGAACATCTAAAGGGACGCAGCGAGCTATACCGGGTGGAGTACCGCGTGCGCGGCCGGGAGGGCGGCTGGCGCTGGCTGGAGGATCGTGGCCGGGCCATGGCCCGCGACCCGCGGGGACGGGTGACGCGGATGCTCGGCACGCGCAGCGACATCAGCGCGCGCAAGCGCCTGGAAGAGCAGCAGCAACTGGCCGCGACAGTGTTCGAGGCGGCCAGCGAGAGTATCGTGATCCTCGATCCGGCCTACAACCTGCTGGCGGTCAACCAGGCCTTCAGTCGTATCACCGGCTATCGCCGCGAGGACGTGGTCGGGCGCAACGCCAGCCTGCTGGTGAACACTCCCGAGGCCCAGCGCCACTACCGGCAGATCCGCGCCGAGCTGCGCCAGCACGGGCAGTGGCAGGGCGAACTGGTGGATACGCGGAAGAATGGCGACCCTTATCCCCAATGGTTGCAGCTCAACCTGCTGCGCGACGGCAACGGCGAGGCGACCCACATCGTCGGCTTCTTCACCGACCTCAGCGCTCGCCGCGATGTGGAGGAGCGCCTGCGCCACCTGCTGCACTACGACGAGCTGACCGGCCTGGCCAACCGCCGGCTGTTCCGCGAGCGCCTGCACGAGGCGGCCCAGCGGGCGCGCCAGGAGGAGGGCGAGCTGGCCCTGCTGCTGATCGACCTGGACCGCTTCAAGCTGCTCAACGACAGCCTCGGCCATGAAGTCGCCGACCAGTTGCTCAGGGAGATGGCCCGGCGCCTGCGGCGCACCGCGCCGGAAGCGAACACCCTGGCGCGCCTGGCCGGCGACGAGTTCGCCATCCTCCTCGATGGCGGCACCGGCGCCGCGGCCCTGTCGCGCCTGGCCGAACGCCTGCTGGCCCAGTTGCGCCAGCCGGTGAGCGTGCTCGGCCACGAGCTGATCCTCGGCGCCTCGCTGGGAATCAGCCTGTTTTCCGAGCAGGCGCGGGAAATCTCCGTGCTGATGAGCCAGGCGAACCTGGCGATGCAACACGCCAAGCAGCTGGGCGGCAACACCTTCCAGTTCTTCCGCGACAACCTGCAGGACAGCACCCTCGAACGCCTGCGCCTGGAAAGCCGCCTGCGCAAGGCGATCGAGGAGGGCCAGCTGGACGTGCATTACCAGCCCAAGCTGTGCCTGGCCAGCGGCCGCCCGGACTCGGCCGAGGCGCTGGTGCGCTGGCACCATCCGGAGGATGGCATGATCCCGCCGGCGACCTTCGTCGGCCTGGCCGAGGAGTGCGGGTTGATCGGCGAGATCGGCGAGTTCGTCCTGCGCCGGGCCTGCCTGCAGGCCGCCGAGTGGAACGCGCGCGGCCTGTCCGTGAGGGTCTCGGTTAACCTCTCGGTGCACCAGCTGCGCCAGGGCGACCTGCTCGAGGTGGTGCGCTCGGCGCTGGCCGACAGCGGCCTGCCGGCGGCGCAACTGGAGCTGGAACTGACCGAGAGCCAGTGGCTGGACGCCCTCGACAGCGTCCTGGCGACCTTCCGCCAGTTGCGCGAGATGGGCGTGAAGCTGTCGATCGACGATTTCGGCACCGGCTACTCCTCGCTCAGCTACCTGAAGCGCCTGCCGCTGGACTACCTGAAGATCGACCAGTCGTTCGTCCGCGACCTGACCCAGAACGGCGAGGACGCGGCGATCATCCGGGCGATCATCGCCATGGCCCACAGCCTTGACCTGAAAGTGGTCGCCGAAGGCGTGGAAACCACGGAGCAGCGGGACTTCCTGGTGGCCCAGCGCTGCGACGAGTTGCAGGGCTACCTGATCGGCCGGCCGCTACCGGCCCACGCGGTGGAAGAAGGTTTGCGCCAGGCTCGTTGAATGCGCGCCGGCGGAGTATGCTGTAGCCTTTTCGACTCCCGCGAATTAAGGACGATTCATGCGCTCGAAGCCGCTTCTCCCCGCCCTCCTGCTGGTGGGCGCCGGGCTCTCCCCGCTGGCCCAGGCCAGCAGCGACGACTCCTGCTACCCCGATTGGTCGCTGGTCGGCGGCGGCGCCTGCGATACCCTGCCGTTCCTCGCCCCGGGCAATGACACCCGCGCCAACCTGCGCCTGCTGCTGGCCGACGCCGGCCACTGGCGGCTGGTAGAGGCGCCGCCCTCGGAGGAAGAGAAGCTCGAAGGCTACGGTCTGGTGCCGTTCGGCCTGTTCCGCCTGCTGCCCGGCGACGGCAGCCAGCCGCCCGCGCCGCCGGCGGCGAGCGAAGCCGAGACAGCGCCGCCCGCGCCAGCTCCCTCGCCGCTGGCCGAACTGGCCCGGCAGATGGGCGCCGAAGCGCTACCGGAAAAGATCGCCGGCGCCGAATTCTTCGAGGGCGAGGGCAGCCGCTGCCGCAGCAACGACCAGGACAGCGCGCTGGCGTTCCTCCGCCAGGTGCGTGACGCCGGGCTGGCCGAGGCGGAGACCAGGGCCCTGGCCAACAGCCGCCTGGACCTGCTCGGTGCCTGCGGCTGGGAACAAGAGGAACTGGGCGGTGTGCTCGCGCATGGCGTCGAGTCGGCCGAGGGCAAGGCCTTCGCCACGTACCTGGAGGCTGCGGCCAACTTCTACAGTGGCCGCTTCGACGAAGCCGAACAGGGCTTCAAGGCGTTGCAGGACGTGTCGCAGCCCTGGCTGAAGGAAACCGCCCTGTACCTGCAGGCGCGCACCCTGCTCAACGCCGCCCAGCAGAACGCCTTCGACGACATGGGCTTCCCCGAGTTGCAGAATGTCGACAAGGCTCGCCTGGAACAGACCCGCAGCGCCCTCGATGCCTACCTGCAGGCGTATCCGAAGGGGCTCTACACCGCCTCGGCCAAGGGCTTGCAACGGCGCGTGCATTGGTTGGCCGGCGACCAGAAGCTGCTGGCCCAGGACTATGCCGCGCAATTCGCCGAAGCCGAGCAAGGGCAGCGCAACATGGCCCTGGAAGACCTGGTCCAGGAGGTCGACAATAAGCTCCTGACCGGTATCCAGCTCGGCGATATCCAGACTCCGCTGCTGCTGGCGGTGGCCGACCTGGTGCAGATGCGTGCCCACGATCCGTCGAGCCCGCGCAACTTCAACTGGGAAACGCTGCAGGCCCAGCAGGCCAGCTTCGCCGCGCATCCCGAACTGTTCGCCTACCTGCAGGCGGCCTATCGCTTCTATGTCGACCAGGACCCGGCGAAGACCCTCGAAGCGCTGCCGCAAAAGGTCGGCAGCCTCGACTACGTCGGCTTCAGCCAGCAGACCCTGCGCGGGCTGGCGCTGGAGCAGCAGAAGGACTGGAAAGCCGCCGAGTCGCTCTGGCTGGAACTGTTGCCGCAGGCCGCGCAGCCGTACCAGAAGGGCCAGTTGCAGTTGGCCCTGGCGCTCAACTACGAGCGCAGCGGCCAGCTGGAAAAGGTCTTCGCCGAAGCCTCGCCAGTCAAGGAGCCGCTGCTGCGCAGCATCCTCCTGCGCAACGTCGCCGACGCCGAACTGCTGCGCCGCCAGGTCAGGCAGGGCGCGACGGCGGAAGAGGGCGATACCGCGCTGTTCACTCTCCTTTACAAGGACCTGCGCCGCAGCCGCTTCGCCGACTTCGGCAAGGACTTCGCGCTGCTCGGCGAAACCCCGTCGCAAACCAGGCTGGGCACCAGCCTCGGCTATGTCTACGGCGCCGGCAACAGCCTGGAGCTGTTCCGCTGGAAGGGCGACAAGGCCGAGTCCGGCTACGTTTGCCCGGCCATCGCCGAGTCGGCCGCGGCGCTGGCCGCCGATGGCAACGACCCGAAGGGCCTGAACTGCCTGGGCGAATTCATCCTGCGCAACGGCCTCGACGGCATGCCGCTGGACGACCAGCCCGAGGCCAGCGAGCTGGGCGGCACCCCGAGCGGTTTCAAGGGCGAGGTGTACTCCCGGCTGGATGGCTACCGCCAGGTCATGGACAACGCCAAGGCACCGCGCGAAGACAAGGCCTACGCGCTGTTCCGCGCGATCAACTGCTTCGCCCCGGCCGGCTACAACACCTGTGGCCAGCAGGACATCCCGCAGGCCGAGCGCAAGCAATGGTTCCGTACGCTCAAGTCGACCTACGCCGACAGCTCCTGGGCCAAGGAACTGAAGTACTACTGGTGAGGCGCTGGCGAGCCTGGTTGGCGGGCCTGCTGCTGGGCCTGCCGCTGTTGCCGCCCGCCGAAGCCGCGGTGCGCGCCGAGGACTACGACGCCTTCTGGCTGTGGAGCGGCGTCGCGCCGCAGCCGGCGCTGGCGCGGGCCGAGACGCTGTACATCCTGCAGGGGCAGATCAGCCAGTCGCGCCGGCGCCCCGGCGAGGGCGTGCGGCTGATCGCCCAGGGCATCTCGGTGCCGCGCCTGGCGCGGGGCGAGGTCTGGGTGGTCTATCGCGCCCATACCCTGCGCTGGACGCCGCAGATCTACCAGGCCGTGCTGAACCAGGTGCAGCGCTGGAAGCGTGCCGGCAACCCGGTGGTCGGCATCCAGATCGACTTCGATGCACGTACCCGCTACCTCGACGAGTACGTCGATTTCCTCCGCGACCTGCGCCGGCGCCTGCCTCGCGAGTACCGCCTGAGCATCACCGGGCTGCTCGACTGGGGCAGCAACGCCGAGCCGGCGGCGATCAACCGGCTCAAGGGCGTGGTCGACGAAGTGGTGGTGCAGACCTACCAGGGCCGCCACAGCATTGCCAACCACGCCGCCTATCTGCCGCGGGTCAGCCGCCTGCAACTGCCGTACCGGATCGGCCTGGTCCAGGGCGGCGACTGGCAAGCCCCCGACTACCTGGAAAAGAGCCCCTGGTTCAGGGGCTACGTGGTGTTCCTGCTCAACCCTCAGTGAGCGCAGCCGCAAGCGCCCTTGCCGGCACACCCGCCGCTGCGTTCGGCCTGCGGCTGGCGGGTGTCCTGGCCGGGCTGGAGATCGCGCATCAGTAGCGCGTAGCGCAGGTCCAGGCCTTCCGGCAGCGCCAGGTAGACCACGTGGCCATTGCCCGGCGCCACCTCGATGGCTTCGCCGGCGGCGTTGCGCAGGTCCTCCACGCGCAGGCCCAGGTTGCCTCGCGGAGTCATCAGTTCGACGCTGTCGCCGCGCTGGAAGCGGTTCTTCACCTCCACCTCGGCCAGTCCGTCGCGGCGTTCGCCGGTGAGCTCACCGACGAACTGCTGGCGCTCGGACAGCGAATGGCCGTGCTGGTAGTTCTGGTACTCGTCGTGCACGTGGCGGCGCAGGAAGCCCTCGGTGTAGCCGCGGTGGGCGAGGGACTCCAGGGTGTCCATCAGGCCGCGGTCGAACGGTCTGCCGGCCGCTGCGTCGTCGATCGCCTGGCGGTAGACCTGGGCGGTGCGCGCCACGTAGTAGTGGGACTTGGTGCGGCCCTCGATCTTCAGCGAATGCACGCCGATCCGCGCCAGCCGCTCGACGTGCTGCACGGCGCGGAGATCCTTGGAGTTCATGATGTAGGTGCCGTGTTCGTCCTCGAAGGCGGCCATCGGTTCGCCGGGACGGTTGCCTTCCTCCAGGAGGAATGCCTGGCCGGTCGGCGCGCCGCGTCCCAGGGTCGGCTCCAGCGCCACCACGTTGCCCAGCTCGTCCTCGCGGCCCTCCACCGCCTTGTATTCCCAGCGGCAGGCATTGGTGCAGGTGCCCTGGTTGGGGTCGCGGCGGTTGATGTAGCCGGACAGCAGGCAGCGCCCGGAATAGGCCATGCACAAGGCGCCGTGGACGAACACTTCCAGCTCCATGTCCGGGACCTGCTGGCGGATTTCCTCGATCTCCTCCAGCGATAGCTCGCGGGAAAGGATCACCCGGGTCAGACCCTGCTGCCGCCAGAACTGCACCGCGGCCCAGTTCACCGCGTTGGCCTGCACCGACAGGTGGATGGGCATCTGCGGGAAATGCTGGCGAACCAGCATGATCAGGCCGGGATCGGACATGATCAGCGCGTCGGGGCCCATGGCGATCACCGGCTCCAGGTCGCGCAGGAAGGTCTTCAGCTTGGCGTTGTGCGGGGCGATGTTGACCACCACGTAGAAGCGCTTGCCGAGCGCGTGGGCCTCGGCGATGCCTTCGGCCAGCTGGGCGTGGTCGAAATCGTTGTTGCGTACCCGCAGGCTGTAGCGCGGCTGCCCGGCGTAGACGGCATCGGCGCCGTAGGCGAAGGCATAGCGCATGCTTTTCAGGGTGCCGGCGGGGCACAGCAGTTCGGGGCGGAGGGCGGTGGCGGTCATGGTTCGGGCTCGCAACGACGTGGGCGCGCGACTCTAGCCGAGCGCGCGCCGGGCGATCCTGAGCCGGATCAATGTCCGCGTCATTCCAGCCAGCGTCGTCCCTGCAGTTCCAGCAGCAGTTGCGCCTGTTCCGGGCCGTTGCTGCCGGCCGGGTAGGGCCGCGGGCTCTGGTAGTGCTCGCGCCAGCCGGCGAGGATCGGGTCGACCCAGCTCCAGGCGGCCTCTACCTCGTCGCGGCGCATGAACAGCGTCGAGTCGCCCTCGATCACGTCCAGCAGCAGGCGTTCGTAGGCGTCCCAGCGCCGCTTGTTGCGGCTGAAAGCCTCGGCCAGGTTGAGATCCAGCTCCACCGGCTCCAGCTGCATGCCCTTGCCCGGGGTCTTGGCCATCAGTTGCACGCTGATCCGCTCTTCCGGCTGCAACCTTATCCACAGGCGGTTGGCCGGCCCGCCGCCGCCGTCGATCAGGCTGTGCGGCACCGGCTTGAACTGGATGACGATCTCCGAGCACTTGCGCGCCATGCGCTTGCCGGTGCGCAGGTAGAACGGCACCCCGGCCCAGCGCCAGTTCTCCACTTCGGCCTGGAGCGCGACGAAGGTCTCGGTATCGCTGTCGTTGTCGACGTTTTTCTCGAAGTAGTACGCCGGCACCTCCTGTCCGCCGATCCTGCCGGCGGCGTACTGGCCGCGTACCGTCTTGTCCTGCACGTCGAGCCCGGAAATCGGCTTCAGCGCCTGCAGCACCTTGAGCTTCTCGTTGCGCACCGCCTCGGCGTCGAAACGTACCGGCGCCTCCATCGCCACCAGGCAGAGCAACTGGAGCAGATGGTTCTGCACCATGTCGCGCATCGCCCCGGCGTGGTCGTAGTAGCCGCCGCGGTTCTCCACGCCGAGGGTCTCGTTGACGCTGATCTGCACGTGATCGATGTGCGCCGCGCGCCAGACCGGCTCGAACAGCGCATTGGCGAAGCGCAGGGCCATCAGGTTCTGCACGGTTTCCTTGCCCAGGTAGTGGTCGATGCGGAACACCCGCGACTCGTCGAACACCCGCCCGATGGCCTGGTTGATCGTCCGCGCCGAGTCCAGCGAATGGCCCAGCGGTTTTTCCAGCACGATGCGCGCCTGCGGCCCGGCGAGGCCGGCGATGGCGAGGTTCTGCGCGATCGGCGCGAACAGGCTCGGCGAGGTTGCCAGGTAGTGCACCAGCACCCGGCCCTCGCTGCTCTTCAGGTGCCGCGCGAGACGGCCGAAGTCGGCGCTCTGCGAGGCGTCCATGGCCAGGTAGTCGAGGCGCGCGGCGAAACCTTTCCATTGTTCGGCGGCGAACTCGCTGCGCGCGACCACCGCGCGGACGTTGCGCTCGGCGAGGGCGAGGAAAGCGGCGTTGTCCAGTGCGCTGCGGGCGAGGGCGAAGATCCGCGTATCGGCCGGCAGGCGATCTTCCCGATGCAGGCGGTAGAGCGCCGGCAGCAGCTTGTGCAGGGCCAGGTCGCCGGTACCGCCGAAGACCAGGATGTCGCAGGACGTTGGAGTGGCTGGTGTACTCAAGGCAAGCTCCCGACGGCGTTGGCTGGGCGTGGCTGACTGTTTGTAGTATAACTACAAGGTTACTACAGAGAGTCGAGTCCAGCCTGTGAACCTGCTGCAGCACATAGCCCAGTCCCGCCAACAGCTCCGCAAGTCGGAGCTCAAGGTCGCCGATCACGTTCTCAACGATCCGGCGTCGGTCATGCATAGCTCCATGGCCGAACTGGCCCATGGAGTAGGGGTCAGCGAGCCGACCATCGTGCGCTTCTGCCGCGCCATCGGCTGCAGCGGCTTCCAGGACCTCAAGCTGAAGCTGGCGCAGAGCCTGGCGGCCGGCGCCAGCTTCGGCCAGTTCTCGATCCACGAAAGCGACTCGGTGGCCGACTTCAGCCTGAAGATCTTCGACACCACGCTGCACAGCCTGATGGAAGTCCGCGAGCACCTGGACACCCACGCCCTGGAGCGCGCCATCGCCGCCATCGCACATGCCCAGCGCGTGGAGTTCTACGGCTTCGGCGCTTCCGGCGCGGTGGCCGCGGATGCCCAGCACAAGTTCTTCCGCCTGCTGCTGTCGGCGGCGGCCTACTCCGACCCGCACATGCAGGCGATGTCGGCGGTGACCCTCAAGCCCAGCGACGTAGCCATCTGCATTTCCCAGTCGGGCCGCTCGAAGGACCTGCTGATCACCGCCAACCTGGTCCGCGAGGCAGGCGCCACGCTGATCACCCTGTGCCCGAGCCAGACCCCGCTGGCCGACCTGGCCACGGTCAACCTGGCGATCGACGTGCACGAGGACACCGACATCTACACCCCGTTGACCTCGCGCATCGCCCACCTGGTAGTGATCGACGTGCTGGCGATGGGCGTGGCCATGGCCCGCGGCCCGGACCTGGTCAACCACCTCAAGAGCGTCAAGCGCAGCCTGCGCAGCCTGCGCCTGTCGCCGAAAGTGATGAAGAACCAGGAGGAGCGCGGCGAGCCGTCCTGAGGCGCCGCCGGGAAGGCATAACGCAGTCTTCACCGGCCTGCCGCCAAACCGTCACATTGCTGCGCGATGCTCGCGACTCCAGCCAGTCGGCCATGGGAGACGCGAGATGCCCCGTCATAGCGATGCCAATGCCCAGCACGTGGATTCGAAAACCCGCCGCAAGCTCGAAGACCAGCGGCGCATGCAATTCCGCCGGGCGATCGAGGACCACTGCGAAGAACTGCGCCTGCGCCAGGAGCTGGCCGACTACCCCGAGCTGGTAGCCGCCGCCTACCTCAGTTCGAACCGCCAGGGCCGGCGAAGCGCCCAGCGAGCTGGCTGATCAGCGCCCGTTCCTCGCGCACGAAGGCGACGAACGCCTGGGCCACCGGGCTCAGGCGCTTGCCCTTGGCGTGTACCAGGCACCAGCTGCGATAGAGCGGCAATTCCTCCACCGGTAGTTCGCGCAGCAGGCCGCTGGCCAGTTCCTGGTGCGCGGCGTGGCGCGGCAGCAGGGCCAGGCCGAGGCCGGCGATCACTCCTTCGCGCAGGGATTCCAGCGAGGCGATCTCCTGGATCTGCGAGAAGTGCGCGCGACGCTGCTGGAAGAACTCCTCGCAGGCCTTGCGGGTGCCCGAGCCCGGCTCGCGGACCAGCAGCGGAAAGGGTTCCAGGTCCTTGAGGGTCAGCTTCGCGGCGTTGCACAGCGGATGGTCCGGCGGCGCCACGGCGATGATCGGGTTGTTCAGGAAGGGCAGGAACTCCAGGGCCATGTCCTGCGGTACCAGGGACATGATCACCAGGTCGTCGCGGTTGTCGGCCAGGCGCTTGATCGCCTGGGTGCGGTTGACCACCGTCAGGCTCAGGCTGACTTCCGGATGCAGGTTCTGGAACGCCTTGAACAGGTGCGGGGTGATGTACTTGGCGCTGGACTCCACCGCCAGGCGCAACTGGCCCTGCAGCGAGCCCTTCAGGTCCGAGAGCTGCATGTCCAGGCTTTCCAGGCGCTGGAACAGGTCGGTGCTGGTCTTCAGCAGGGCTTCGGCGGCGTCGGTCAGGTAGAGCTTCTTGCCGACATACTCGAACAGCGGCTGGCCGACCAGCTCTTCCAGTTGGCGGATCTGCAGGCTGACCGCCGGCTGGGTCAGGGCCATTTCCTCCGCCGCCCGGCTGTAGGAGCGGCTCTCGCATACGGCACGAAAAACCTGAAGCTGCCGTAATGTCATACGCATCAACGACTTACGCATTCCAGTCACACTCTGACCGAGATCGGTCGGGCGACTATAAAGCTTTTCTAATGGCTATCCCAATAATTATTGATTTTTGTTAATCACCCTCACGGGGGTAGGGTAAAAGCGCGACCGGGAGCTGCCTGCCGGTCATGCAGCGACCGGAATATCCGGATCGACCGTACCAGGTTCCCAACCCCGAAGAGGGAGACCTCCGTGATCAAGAAGATCCTGATCGCCAACCGCGGCGAGATCGCCGTTCGCATCGTGCGCGCCTGCGCCGAGATGGGCATCCGCTCGGTGGCCGTCTACTCCGAGGCCGATCGCCACGCGCTGCACGTCAAGCGCGCCGACGAAGCCCACAGCATCGGCGCGGACCCGCTGGCCGGCTACCTCAACCCGCGCGCCCTGGTGAACCTGGCGGTGGAAACCGGCTGCGACGCCCTGCATCCCGGCTATGGCTTCCTCTCGGAAAACGCCGAACTGGCGGAAATCTGCGCGGAGCGCGGCATCAAGTTCATCGGCCCGTCGGCGCAAGTGATCCGCCGCATGGGCGACAAGACCGAGGCCCGCCGCAGCATGATCGCCGCCGGCGTGCCCTGCACCCCCGGCACCGAAGGCAACGTCGCCGACCTCGCCGAGGCCCTGCGCGAAGCCGAGCGGATCGGCTACCCGGTGATGCTCAAGGCCACCTCCGGCGGTGGCGGTCGCGGCATCCGTCGCTGCAACAGCCGCGAGGAGCTGGAGCAGGCGTTCCCGCGGGTGATCTCCGAGGCGACCAAGGCCTTCGGCAGCGCCGAGGTATTCCTCGAGAAGTGCATCGTCAATCCCAAGCACATCGAGGCGCAGATCCTCGCCGACTCCTTCGGCAACACCGTGCACCTGTTCGAGCGCGACTGCTCGATCCAGCGTCGCAACCAGAAGCTCATCGAGATCGCCCCGAGCCCGCAGCTCACCCCCGAACAGCGCGCCTACATCGGCGACCTGGCGGTGCGCGCGGCCAAGGCGGTGGGCTACGAGAACGCCGGCACCGTGGAGTTCCTGCTCGCCGACGGCGAGGTGTACTTCATGGAGATGAACACCCGGGTCCAGGTGGAGCACACCATCACCGAGGAGATCACCGGCATCGACGTGGTCCGCGAGCAGATCCGCATCGCTTCCGGGCTGGAGCTGTCGGTCAAGCAGGACGACATCATCCACCGCGGCTACGCCCTGCAATTCCGCATCAACGCCGAGGACCCGAAGAACAACTTCCTGCCCTCGTTCGGCAAGATCACCCGCTACTACGCTCCCGGCGGTCCCGGCGTGCGCACCGACACGGCGATCTACACCGGCTACACCATCCCGCCGTACTACGACTCGATGTGCCTGAAGCTGATCGTCTGGGCGCTGACCTGGGAAGAAGCCCTCGATCGCGGCCTGCGTGCCCTCGACGACATGCGCGTGCAGGGGGTCAAGACCACCGCCCCGTACTACCAGGAAATCCTCCGCAACCCGGAATTCCGCAGCGGCCAGTTCAACACCAGCTTCGTCGAAAGCCACCCGGAACTGACCCGGTACTCGATCAAGCGCAACCCGTCGCACCTGGCCATCGCCATCGCCACCGCCATCGCGGCCCACGCCGGCCTGTAAGGGAAGGAGCAGAACATGAGCAACACCATCCAAGCGAAGAAGACCGGCGTCACCGATACCATCCTGCGCGATGCCCACCAGTCGCTGCTGGCGACCCGCATGCGCACCGAGGACATGCTGCCGATCTGCGACAAGCTCGACCGCGTCGGCTACTGGTCGCTGGAAGTCTGGGGCGGCGCCACCTTCGACGCCTGCGTGCGCTTCCTCAAGGAAGACCCGTGGGAGCGCCTGCGCAAGCTCAAGGCGGCGCTGCCCAACACCCGCCTGCAGATGCTCCTGCGCGGGCAGAACCTGCTCGGCTACCGCCACTACAGCGACGATGTGGTGCGCGCCTTCGTGGCCAAGGCGGCGGTCAATGGCATCGACGTGTTCCGCATCTTCGACGCGATGAACGACGTGCGTAACCTGCGCGTCTCCATCGAGGCGGTGAAGGCCGCCGGCAAGCACGCCCAGGGCACCATCTGCTACACCACCAGCCCGGTGCACACCATCGAGGCCTTCGTCGCCCAGGGCAAGGCGATGGCCGACATGGGCGTCGACTCCATCGCCATCAAGGACATGGCCGGCCTGCTCACCCCCTACGCCACCGGCGACCTGGTCAAGGCGTTGAAGGACGCCCTGCCGCTGGACGTGGTGGTGCATTCCCACGACACCGCCGGCGTCGCCAGCATGTGCCAGCTCAAGGCCGTGGAAAACGGTGCCGACCGCATCGACACGGCGATCTCCAGCATGGCCTGGGGCACCAGCCACCCGGGCACCGAGTCGATGGTCGCGGCGCTGCGCGGCACCCCGTACGACACCGGCCTGGACCTGGAGCTGATCCAGGAGATCGGCATGTACTTCCACGCGGTGCGCAAGAAGTACCACCAGTTCGAGAGCGAATTCACCGGCGTGGATACCCGCGTGCAGGTCAACCAGGTGCCGGGCGGGATGATTTCCAACCTGGCCAACCAGCTCAAGGAGCAGGGCGCGTTGAACCGCATGGGCGAGGTGCTCGAGGAAATCCCGCGGGTCCGCGCCGACCTCGGTTTCCCGCCGCTGGTGACGCCGACTTCGCAGATCGTCGGCACCCAGGCGTTCTTCAACGTGCTCGCCGGCGAGCGCTACAAGACCATCACCAACGAAGTGAAGCTGTACCTGCAGGGCCGTTATGGCAAGGCCCCCGGCGAGGTCAACGAGCAACTGCGGCGCCAGGCCATCGGCAGCGAGGAAGTCATCGACGTGCGCCCGGCCGACCTGATCAAGCCGGAGCTGAACAAGCTGCGCAGCGAGATCGGCAACCTGGCCAAGTCCGAGGAAGACGTACTCACCTACGCGATGTTCCCGGACATCGGGCGCAAGTTCCTCGAAGAGCGTGAGGCCGGCACCCTGAAGCCCGAGGAGCTGCTGCCGATTCCCACCGGCAAGGGCGTCGCCGCCGCCGGCGCGGAAGGCACCCCGACCGAGTTCGTCATCGACGTGCACGGCGAGACCTACCGCGTCGACATCACCGGGGTCGGCGTGAAGAGCGACAACAAGCGGCACTTCTACCTGTCCATCGACGGCATGCCGGAAGAAGTGGTGTTCGAGCCGCTCAACGAATATGTCGCCGGCTCCGCCAGCGGCCGCAAGCACGCCAGCGAGCCGGGCCACGTCAGCACCACCATGCCGGGCAACATCGTCGACGTGCTGGTGAAGGAAGGCGACAGCGTCAAGGCCGGCCAGGCGGTGCTGATCACCGAGGCGATGAAGATGGAGACCGAGGTCCAGGCCGGCATCGCCGGTACGGTCAAGGCGATCCACGTGGCCAAGGGCGACCGGGTCAACCCGGGCGAGATCCTGATCGAGATTGCGGGCTGACCGCGACAGACGGTTAAAGTCCCTGGGGAGCATGATGCTCCCCTTTTTTTATCGATGCCGGCGTCCCGTCGCGTGCGCCTGTGCAAAGAGGCGGGACATCGGCGGCTGTCCACCCTGCCAGGATGCGCCCAACGCGCGCGCCGCCTAGAATGCCGCCTCTGCCCAACGGCGCGTCGCGCCGCAGGCGCTGACTATCGGGAAGCCCAGGTGTCCTCTTTACCCCCCACAACCAGCCGCCAGCCCTCGCTGCTCGGCGGTTCGATGATCATCGCCGGCACCGCCGTCGGCGCCGGAATGTTCTCCCTGCCCATCGCCATGTCCGGCATCTGGTTCGGCTGGTCGGTGGCGGTGTTCCTGCTCACCTGGTTCTGCATGCTGCTGTCGGGGATGATGATCCTCGAGGCCAACCTCAACTACCCGGTGGGCTCGAGCTTCTCGACCATCACCCGCGACCTGCTCGGCCAGGGCTGGAACGTGGTCAACGGGCTGAGCATCGCCTTCGTCCTCTATATCCTCACCTATGCCTATATCTCCGGCGGCGGCTCGATCATCGGCTACACCCTGTCCAGCGGCCTCGGCGTGAGCCTGCCGGAAAAGCTCGCCGGGCTGCTGTTCGCCCTGGCGGTGGCGCTGGTGGTGTGGTGGAGCACCCGCGCGGTGGACCGCATCACCACGCTGATGCTCGGCGGCATGATCATTACCTTCGGCCTCTCCATCAGCGGCCTGCTCGGGCGCATCCAGCCGGCGATCCTGTTCAACCGCGGCGAGCCGGACGCGGTCTACTGGCCCTACCTGCTGGCGACCCTGCCGTTCTGCCTGACCTCCTTCGGCTACCACGGCAACGTGCCGAGCCTGATGAAGTACTACGGCAAGGACCCGCAGCGGATCAGCCGTTCGCTGTGGATCGGCACCCTGATCGCCCTGGCCATCTACCTGCTGTGGCAGGCCAGTACCCTGGGCACCATCCCCCGCGAGCAGTTCAAGGGCATCATCGCCGGCGGCAGCAATGTCGGCACCCTGGTGGAATACCTGCACCGGATCACCGCGTCGGATTCGCTGAACGCGTTGCTCACCACCTTCTCCAACCTGGCGGTGGCCAGCTCCTTCCTCGGCGTGACCCTCGGCCTGTTCGACTACCTGGCCGACCTGTGCAAGTTCGACGACAGCCACTTCGGACGTTTCAAGACCGCATTGCTGACCTTCGTCCCACCGACCATCGGCGGGCTGTTGTTCCCCAACGGCTTCATCTACGCCATCGGTTTCGCCGGTCTGGCCGCGGCGTTCTGGGCGGTGATCGTCCCGGCGCTGATGGCGCGGGCTTCGCGCAAGCGCTTCGGCAGCCCGCTGTTCCGTGCCTGGGGCGGCACGCCGGCGATCGTGCTGGTGCTGCTGTTCGGCGTGGCCAACGCGGTCGCGCACATCCTGGCCAGCCTGCACTGGCTGCCGGAGTACCGTTGAGCGACCGCCAGGGCCTGCCAGGGGACTAGCGGCGTAGCGCCGCCAGCGCTTGCCGCTGGCGGCCTTCCTCGTCGAAGTTGGAAGGATCGAGCCAGCGCTCGAACGCCGCCCGTCGCGCCGGCCATTCGCTGTCGAGCAGGGAGAACCAGGCGGTGTCGCGGTTGCGCTGCTTGACCACCATGTGCTGGCGGAAGGTGCCTTCGTAGGTGAAGCCCAGGCGTTCGGCGGCGCGCATCGAGCGGGCGTTGCCGGCATTGCACTTCCACTCCAGGCGGCGGTAGCCGAGGCGGCCGAGGGCGAGTTCGGCGAGCAGGTAGACCGCCTCGGTAGACCCCGGTGTGCGCTGCATCGGCGCGCCGAAGGCGATATGGCCGATTTCGATGACGCCATCCTTCGGCGTGATCCGCAGATAGCTGAGCAGACCGACGGCGCGCTGCGTGCGCCGCTCGCGCACGGCGAAGAACAGCGGGTCGCGGCTGGCCGCCTGGCCGGCCAGCCAGGCGTCGAACGCCGCGCGCTCGGCGAACGGGCCGTAGGCCAGGTATTCCCACAGCAGGGGATCGGCGTCAGGTCCTTGCAGGGCGTCCCACAGGTCGTCGCCGTGGCGTTGCGGGTCGAGCGGTTCGAGCTTGACGAAGCGGCCATCGAGCGGGGCGTGGGGCGGAGTGGCGACGGGGCGCCAGTTCAAGGGTTCGTGCATGGTGGGCCTCAGAGAATCCTGCGGTACTGGAGGAAACCGGACTTGTCGGCGATGCGCTCGTACAGCTTCATCGCGTCGCTGTTGCTCTCGTGGGTCAGCCAGTGCACCCGTGAACAGCCGGCGGCGCCGGCCTCGGCATAGACGTGCTCGATCAGCCGGCGCCCAACGCCTTCGCCGCGCAGGCCCTCGGCGACGAACAGGTCCTGCAGGTAGCAATAGTCGCCGAGGGTCCAGCAGGAGCGGTGGTAGATCCAGTGCACCAGGCCCACGGCGCGCCCGTCGAGCCAGGCGAGGGCGGCGTTCATCGGCTCGTCGGCGTCGAGGAAGCGCTGCCAGGTGGCGTCGCTGGTGGCGGCGGCGATCTCGGTCCTGTAGAAGCGCTGGTAGCCCTCCCACAGCGGTAGCCAGGCGGCATGGTCGGCGGCGCCGACGGGACGAATCTGCGGGGACGTGCTCATGGCTCGGTTCCATGTCCGGATGAAGGTGTCTCCAGACTAGGCCGGGAAATGGTCCGCTAGAAGATCCATTGCTGGTCAATTCCACAGGTCCAATCCACACTGGCGCTTTCTTCCCTCCGAGACCGCCATGGCCACCGTACTGCCCTTCGACGCCGCCGGCATCCACCTCGATCCCGCCCAGGGCCTGGCCCGCCAGCTCTACGCCGCGCTGCGCGAACGGATCCTCGACGGCCGCCTCGGCAGCCGCACGCGGATGCCCGCCAGCCGTGAGCTGGCCCAGGCCCTGAAGGTCTCGCGCAACACCGTGGTGCGGGCCTATGAACAGTTGCACGCCGAGGGTTATATCGACGGACGCACTGGCGACGGCACCTACGTTGCCGAGTTGCAGGAAATTCCAGGCAGGGCCGCCGCCGTCGCTCCGACCGCTTCCGCGCCGCGCGGCCCGGCGGCCCTGGCGCCGCCGCCGGAAGGCGCGCCGCGAGCGTTCCGCGTCGGCGTGCCGGCCTTCGACCTGTTCCCCTTCGACACCTGGGCGCGTCTACAGGCGCGCTTCTGGCGCAACCCGCCGGCGGACTGCCTGGGCTACGGCGATCCGGCCGGCGAGGCGCGCCTGCGCGAGCTGATCGCCGCCTATCTGCGTAGCGCTCGCGGCCTGCGCTGCGAGGCGGAACAGGTGATCGTCACCCATGGCGCGCAGCAGGCCATCCGCCTGTGCGCCGAGGTGCTGCTCGAGAACGGCGATCCGGTGGCTGTGGAGAACCCCGGCTACCGCGCGGCACGCCTGGCCTTCGCCGCGGCCGGCGCGCTGCCCCGCGGGATCGACATCGACGCCGAGGGCCTGCGCAGCGACCAGCTCGCGCGCGTTGCCGGCTGCCGCCTGGCCTATGTCACCCCCTCGCACCAGTACCCCACCGGCGTCACCCTGTCGCTGGCGCGGCGCCTGGAGCTGCTGGAATGGGCCGAGCGCGCCGACGGCTGGATCGTCGAGGACGACTACGACGGCGAGTATCGCTACAGCGGTACGCCACTGGCGCCGCTGGCCGCGCTGGATCGACAGGGTCGGGTGCTCTACGTCGGGACCTTCTGCAAGATCACCTTTCCGGCGCTGCGCCTGGGCTACCTGGTGGTCCCGCCGGCGCTGGTCGAGCGCTTCCGCCAGCGCCGGGCCATCGAGGTACGCCATTCGGAGGTGGGCACCCAGCGGGTCATGGCCGACTTCATCGCCGAGGGGCATTTCCAGCGCCATGTCCGCCGCATGCGCCGCGCTGCCCGCGCCCGCCGCGACGCCTTGCTGCGGGGCTGGCCAGAGGTGCCGGGCTGCCAGCCGTTGCCGGCGGTGGAGGCGGGGCTGCACCTGTGCGTGCGGGTCGACAGCCTGGCGCGGGAGCGGGCCCTGATCGCCGCGGCGGCAGCCGTCGGGGTGGAAATCAGCGCCTTGAGCGACTACTGGATGGATGACTCCGGCGTTGCGCCAGACCACCGCGCGGGCCTGGTGCTGGGCTTCGCGGCAGTGCCCGAAGCGCGTATCGACGAGGCGCTGCGGGCGTTGCGCCAGGCCTGGCGGCGGCAGGCCCTAGTTGGACCCGTTGCCGCGACTGACTAGAATGCCCCCGGATCACCCTCTCGCCCAGGAGCAGCCATGAGTGTCGCCCTTTCCGCCGCGCCCGAGCGCAAGCTCGCCGCCCCCCTGATCGCCTTCGCCCTGCTGGTGCTCGGCGGGCTGTTCCTGTTCAACGCGGTCAGCGCGCGCCAGGCCACCCTCTTCATCGTCGGCGGCGCCCTTGGCCTGACCCTCTACCACGCCGCCTTCGGCTTCACCTCCGCCTGGCGGGTATTCATCCGCGAACGGCGCGGCGCCGGGCTGCGCGCGCAGATGGTGATGCTGGCCGTGGCGGTGCTGCTGTTCTTCCCGGCGCTGGCGGCGGGCAGCCTGTTCGGCCAGCCGGTGAGCGGTTTCGTCTCGCCGGTCGGCACTTCGGTGATCGTCGGCGCCTTCATTTTCGGCATCGGCATGCAACTGGGCGGCGGCTGCGCCTCCGGCACCCTGTTCACCGTCGGCGGCGGCAACGCGCGGATGCTGGTGACCCTGCTGTTCTTCATCCTCGGCTCGCTGATCGCCACCCAGCATGTCGGCTGGTGGTTCGCCCTGCCGTCGCTGCCGCCGATCTCGCTGGTCGCCGAACTGGGCCTGGCACCGGCGCTGATGTTGAGCCTGGCGGTGTTCATCGGTATCGCCGGGGTCACGGTGCGCATGGAGAAGGCCCGCCACGGCACCCTGGAAACCCCGCCGAGCGCCGAATGGCGCGGCTGGCGGCGCTTCCTCCGCGGCCCCTGGCCGCTGCTCTGGGGCGCGCTGGCGCTGGCGCTGCTCAACTTCCTCACCCTGTACCTCGCCGGACGCCCCTGGGGCATCACGTCGGCCTTCGCCCTGTGGGGCGCGAAGATCGCCCAGGGCGTGGGCCTGGACGTCGGCGCCTGGGCCTTCTGGCAGACGCCGGCGAACGCCAAGGCGCTGGCCGCGCCGCTGTGGCAAGACATCACCAGCGTGATGGACATCGGCATCGTTCTCGGCGCGCTGCTCGCCGCCGGCCTGGCCGGGCGCTTCGCGCCGAACCTGGACATCCCGCGCCGTTCGCTGGCGGCGGCGGTGATCGGCGGGCTGCTGCTCGGCTACGGCGCGCGGCTGGCCTATGGCTGCAACATCGGCGCGTACTTCAGCGGGATCGCGTCCGGCAGCCTGCATGGCTGGTTGTGGTTGGTGGCGGCGTTTGCCGGCAACAGCGTCGGGGTACGGGTGTTGAGGCCTTACTTCTTTCCGGGGGAGCGGCGGGAACAGGGGTTGACGGGGTGTTGAGAGGGGATATGCCTTCGTAGGACGTATGACGCGGACGTTATCCACAGGTGAGCGCAGCCACACAACACCTCGGCAACGGGGAAGATCTGCGGGCCGTCTTGAGCGGTGAAAAAAAGAAGGGACACCGCAGGCCGCCGTGTCCCTCAGAGTGTAGAGAGGGAAAGTTGGTATCCCTCTCGACCGGTGAGCGTGGCGCCGCGGCTGGGCCGGGGCGCCGGGTATAAAAGAAGGGATGAAGGGTATCCATCCCTAAAGGTCGAGGGGGTAGTACTCCCCCTCTACCGGTGAGCCTTCTTCGATCGGCTGCGCTGCGGCCCGGCTGCGTCGAAAGCCGGACCTGGCCTCGCCCGATCTCGTATCGGATCAGGCGCGCAGCGGAATCAGGCGCGGCGCGATCATGTTTTCCGGCAGCAGGATGTCGGCCAGGGTGGCTTCGTCCAGCAGCTTTTCCTCGCGTACCAGTTCCAGTACGCCGCGGCCGGTCTCCAGGGCGGTCTTGGCGATCCGCGTGGAGTTCTCGTAGCCGATGTACGGGTTCAGCGCGGTGACCAGGCCGATGCTGTGCTCGACCAGTTCATGGCAGCGCTCGACGTTGGCGGTGATGCCGGTGATGCAGTGCTCGCGGAGCATGTCCATGGCGCGTTGCAGCAGGCGGATCGAGTCGAAGATCTTGTAGGCGATCAGCGGCTCCATCACGTTCAGTTGCAACTGGCCGCCTTCGGCCGCCAGGGTCAGGGCGAGGTCGTTGCCGATCACTTCGAAGGCGACCTGGTTGACCGCTTCCGGGATCACCGGGTTGACCTTGCCCGGCATGATCGAGCTGCCCGGCTGGCGCGGCGGCAGGTTGATCTCGTTGATGCCGGTGCGCGGGCCGCTGGAGAGCAGGCGCAGGTCGTTGCAGATCTTCGACAGCTTGACCGCGGTGCGCTTGAGCATGCCGGAGAACAGCACGAAGGCGCCCATGTCGGAGGTGGCTTCGATCAGGTCGGCGGCCGGCTTCAGCGGCTGCCCGCTGATGGCGGCCAGGCGCTCGACGGCGAGCTTCTGGTAGCCGGGGTCGGCGTTGATGCCGGTGCCGATGGCGGTGCCGCCGAGGTTCACTTCGGTGAGCAGTTCCGGCGCCAGGCGACGCAGGCGGTCGAGGTCTTCGCCGAGGGTGGTGGCGAAGGCGTGGAATTCCTGGCCGAGGGTCATCGGCACGGCATCCTGCAGCTGGGTGCGGCCCATCTTCAGTACGCCGGCGAATTCGACGCCCTTGGCGGCGAAGGCCTGGATCAGGCTGTCGAGGCTGGCCAGCAGGGTGTCGTGGCCGAGCAGCAGGCCCAGGCGGATGGCGGTCGGGTAGGCGTCGTTGGTCGACTGCGCCATGTTCACGTCGTTGTTCGGGTGCAGGTACTTGTACTCACCCTTGGTGTGGCCCATGGCTTCCAGCGCGATGTTCGCGATCACTTCGTTCGCGTTCATGTTGGTGGAGGTGCCGGCGCCGCCCTGGATCATGTCCACCACGAACTGCTCGTGGAAATCGCCGCGGATCAGGCGGGCGCAGGCCTCGCTGATGGCGGCGTGCTTGTCTTCCGGGAGATGGCCGAGCTGACGGTTGGCGTCGGCGGCGGCCTGCTTGACCATGGCCAGGGCAACGACCAGCTTCGGGTAGTGCGACAGCGGCACGCCGGAGAGGCGGAAGTTGTTCACGGCGCGCAGGGTCTGGATGCCGTAGTAGGCGTCAGCGGGCACTTCGAGGGTGCCGAGCAGGTCTTTCTCGATACGGGAAGATGCAACGGGGGACATGACGGGTTTTGTCTCAGAGGGACACGGCCAGTGCCGCGATGCCCACTAGACTAAGGATGTGACGGTTTCGTGGCCAATGCTGTTAAACGCTGCCTCATGCACAAACGGCATAATGTTGGATGTGACGCTGGTATGATGACGGACGTGTCGTCGTATTACCGGAGCCTTTCCCGTCGTGAACCTCGAACTGAAGTGGCTGGAGGATTTCATCGCCCTGGCCGGCACCCGCAGCTTTTCCCAGGCGGCGGAGAAGCGCTTCGTCACCCAGCCGGCCTTCAGCCGGCGCATCCGCAGCCTGGAGGACGCCCTCGGCCTGACCCTGGTGAACCGCCAGCGCACGCCGGTGGAGCTGACCGAGGCCGGGCAGCTGTTCCTGGTCACCGCGCGCAGCGTGGTCGAGCAGCTCGGCCAGGTGGTGCGCCACCTGCATCACCTGGAGGGCGGGCAAGGCGAGGTGCTGCAGTTCGCCGCCGCCCACTCGCTGGCGCTGGGCTTCTTCCCGCAGTGGATCGCGCGGCTGCGCAACGAAGGGCTGAACATCGCCAGCCGGCTGATCGCCACCAACGTCGGCGAGGCGGTGCATTCCCTGCGCGAGGGCAGCTGCGACCTGATGCTGGCGTTCTACGATCCGGACGCCGCGCTGCAGATGGACCCGGAGATCTTCCCCTCGCTGCACCTGGGGCGCACCGAGATGCTGCCGGTGTGCGCGGTGAATGCCGAGGGCCAGCCGCTGTTCGACCTGGAGAATGGCCAGAGCGTGCCGCTGCTCGCCTACAGCGCCAGCGCCTTCCTCGGCCGCGGGGTCAACCTGCTGCTGCGCCAGCGCAACCTGCGCTACACCACGGTCTACGAGACGGCGATGGCCGACAGCCTGAAGAGCATGGCGCTGCAAGGCATGGGCGTGGCCTGGGTGCCGCGGCTGAGCGTGGTCAACGAACTGGAGCGCGGCGAGCTGGCGATCTGTGGCGGGCCGCAATGGTTCGTGCCGCAGGAAATCCGCCTGTACCGCTGCGCGCTGGTGCGCAAGGCGGCGATCCGCCTGCTCTGGCGCAAGCTGGAAGGCGGGCTGGGCAGCGTCGAGTAGACAGGCAAGGGCGGCGCCGGGGCACCGCCCCGCGGGTCACATCTCGAGGACGATGCGCCCCTCGATCTGCCCGGCGCGCATCTGGTCGAGGATCTGGTTGATGTCGTCCAGCTTGCCCGGGTGGATGGTCGCCTTGACCAGGCCCTCGCCGGCGAAGTCGAGGGCTTCCTGAAGGTCCGCGCGGGTGCCGACGATGGAGCCGGCGATGTGCAGGCCCTTGAGCACCACGTCGAAGATCGGCGTCGGGAAGTCGCCCGGCGGCAGGCCGACCAGGGCGATGGTGCCGCCGCGGCGGGCCATGCCGATGGCCTGGCCGAAGGCGCTGTTGGATACCGCGGTGACCAGCACGCCATGGGCGCCGCCGATGTCGCGCTGGAGCGTTTCGACCGGGTCTTCCTGCCGGGCGTTGACCGTCAGGCTGGCACCGAGCTTGCGCGCCAGCTCCAGCTTGGCGTCGTCGATGTCGATGGCGGCGACGTGCAGGCCCATGGCCCGGGCGTACTGCACGGCGACGTGGCCGAGGCCGCCGATGCCGGAGATCGCCACCCACTGGCCGGGGCGCGCGTTGGTTTGCTTGAGGCCCTTGTAGACGGTGACGCCGGCACAGAGGATCGGCGCGATTTCGGCGAATTCGACGTTCTTCGGCAACAGGCCGACGTAGTTCGGATCGGCCAATACGTATTCGGCATAGCCGCCGTTCACCGAGTAGCCGGTGTTCTGCTGGCCCTCGCAGAGGGTCTCCCAGCCGGTCAGGCAGTGCTCGCAGCAGCCGCAGGCGGTGTACAGCCAGGGGATGCCGACCCGGTCGCCTTCCTTCACCCGGGTCACTCCGTTGCCCACCGCGGCGACGTAGCCGACGCCTTCGTGACCGGGAATGAACGGCAGCGGCGGCTTCACCGGCCAGTCGCCCTCGGCGGCATGCAGGTCGGTGTGGCAGACGCCGGAGGCTTCGATCTTCACCAGTACCTGGCCGGGGCCGGGCAGCGGAACCTTGACTTCCTCGATCCGCAGCGGCGCGCCGTAGGCGTGCACGACCGCGGCTTTCATGGTCTGTGGCAGGGTCATGGTCATCTCCTTGGACGTGGCTGAGCGCCTGCCGCGGTATCCATGACGGGGACCGCGGCAGGCTCCGGAACCGCTGCGGCCGCGTTTCCTTCGGGGCGGGCCGCCGCAACCAGTCTGGCCCGTCGCGGCGGGCGCGCATTGAGTTGCGGCAAGTTTCCCGCCACGGCGCGAAAAAACGGGACGGACGGTAGCCCCCGGCGCGCGCCCGGCCTGCCTTTGCGGTATACTGCGCCGCCTTCGAACCGGCACTGCCCGCCGGCTCGGCCCAGTACAAGCCACGCCCCTCGACGAAGCGTGGCTTGTTGGTTTCTGACGCGCCGGACGGCGCATTTGAGAGAGGCACGACGATGAGCGCACTGGTTGGCGTGATCATGGGTTCCAAATCGGACTGGAGCACCCTCAGTCACACCGCGGACATGCTGGACAAGCTGGGCATCCCCTACGAAGTGAAGGTGGTTTCCGCCCATCGCACCCCGGACCTGCTCTTCCAGTACGCCGAGGAAGCCGAAGGCCGCGGCCTCGAAGTGATCATCGCCGGCGCCGGCGGCGCCGCCCACCTGCCGGGCATGTGCGCGGCCAAGACCCACCTGCCGGTGCTCGGCGTGCCGGTGCAGTCGTCGATGCTGTCGGGCGTCGATTCACTGCTTTCGATCGTGCAGATGCCCGCCGGCGTGCCGGTCGCCACCCTGGCCATCGGCAAGGCCGGCGCGGTCAACGCGGCGCTGCTCTCGGCGAGCATCCTCGGCGCCAAGCATCCGCAGTACCACGAGGCGCTGAAGCAGTTCCGCGCCAACCAGACCGAAACCGTGCTGGACAATCCCGACCCGCGCGATGCGTGAGACAGGCTCTGAGAAGGTAAGGCTCGAACCATGAAAATCGGTGTCATCGGTGGCGGCCAGCTGGGCCGCATGCTGGCCCTGGCGGGAACCCCGCTGGGCATGAACTTCGCATTCCTCGACCCGGCGCCGGACGCCTGCGCGGCCTCCCTGGGCGAGCACATCCGCGCCGACTACGGCGACCAGGAGCACCTGCGGCAACTGGCCGACGAGGTCGACCTGGTGACCTTCGAGTTCGAGAGCGTGCCGGCGGAAACCGTGGCCTTCCTCTCCCAGTTCGTGCCGGTCTACCCGAACGCCGAGTCGCTGCGCATCGCCCGCGACCGCTGGTTCGAGAAGTCGATGTTCAAGGACCTCGGCATTCCCACCCCGGACTTCGCCGACGTCCAGTCCCAGGCCGACCTCGACGCCGCCGTGGCCGCCATTGGCCTGCCGGCGGTGCTCAAGACCCGCACCCTGGGCTACGACGGCAAGGGCCAGAAGGTCCTGCGCCAGCCGGCCGACGTGCAGGGCGCGTTCGCCGAACTGGGCAGCGTGCCGTGCATCCTCGAGGGCTTCGTGCCGTTCAGCGGGGAAGTCTCGCTGGTGGCGGTGCGCGCCCGCGATGGCGAGACGCGTTTCTACCCGTTGGTGCACAACACCCACGACAGCGGCATCCTCAAACTCTCCGTGGCCAGCAGCGGGCATCCGTTGCAGGGCCTGGCCGAGGACTACGTCGGCCGCGTGCTGGCCCGGCTCGACTACGTCGGCGTGCTGGCCTTCGAGTTCTTCGAGGTGGATGGCGGCCTGAAAGCCAACGAGATCGCCCCGCGCGTGCACAACTCCGGGCACTGGACCATCGAAGGCGCCGAGTGCAGCCAGTTCGAGAACCACCTGCGCGCCGTCGCCGGCCTGCCGCTGGGCTCGACCGCCAAGGTCGGCGAGAGCGCGATGCTCAACTTCATCGGCGCGGTGCCGCCGGTGGACCAGGTGGTCGCCATCGACGACTGCCACCTGCATCACTACGGCAAGGCCTTCAAGAACGGCCGCAAGGTCGGCCATGCCACCCTGCGCTGCGCCGACCGGGCGACGCTGCAGGCGCGCATCGCCGAGGTCGAGGCGCTGATCCAGGGGTGAGCGATTGCCGCCCGCCCATCCTTGGGTTGGCGGGCGGCACTGAACCCAAGGCTTTTCTACACTGTCCCATGGCAGGCGCAATACATGCGCATACACCCGTAAGGAGGGACTGTCATGGGATTAATCGGAACCATCATCGTCGGACTGATCGTTGGTCTCGTTGCACGCTTTCTGAAGCCAGGTGACGACAGCATGGGCTGGATCATGACCATCCTGCTCGGCATCGGCGGCTCGCTGCTGGCCACCTACGGTGGTCAGGCGGTCGGCTTCTACCAGGCCGGCCAGGCGGCCGGTTTCATCGGCGCGGTGGTCGGCGCCGTCGTACTGCTGGTCATTTACGGCCTGATCAAGAAGAATTGATGGCTCTGGCCGGCCCCCGCGGGGGCCGGCATTTCCTCACTTCGCCGGTATTCCCGCCATCATGCGCCGCTTCCCGTTCGCCCGCCTGTTGCTGCTCGTCCTGTTGTCCTCACCCCTGGCCCACGCCGAACTGCCCGAGACCGACTGGCTGGAACTGATGCCGCCGGCCGACCGCAAGGCGCTGGAAGAAATGCCCGACATCGTCCACGACACCCCGGAGGCCGCCGGCACCTTCACCAGCAAGGGTGGCCTGAAGCAGTCGGACCGGAAGATGCCGGCGGTGATGTATTCGGCCAGGACCGTCGCCGGCCTGGATGGCAAGGCGATCCGCCTCGGCGGCTACCCGGTGCCGCTGGAGAACGATGCCAAGGGCCGCGTCACCGAATTCTTCCTGGTGCCCTATCCGGGCGCCTGCATCCACGTGCCGCCGCCGCCGCCGAACCAGATCGTCCTGGTGCGTTATCCACAGGGACTGGAGCTGACCGATATCTACACCCCGCTGTGGGTCAGCGGCACGCTGAAGATCGAGCAGGTGAGCAATGACCTGGCCGATGCCGCCTATGCCATCGACAAGGCCAGGGTGAAGGTGGTGGAGGAAGCGGACCTGTAGGGCCGGCACCTGCGCAACGGCCCATGGCGGATGACGCGGGCCGCCCCGGGCGTCATCCGCCGAGCCGCTCAGGGCCGCTCCAGCGGCTCGCTCCAGATCTGCACGCCAAAGCTTTCGCTGCGCCCGGGTGCGACCAGCATGAGGTCGTCCCAGACCCGCCCGGTCTCGATGCAGAGCATCTGCTGCCAGGCGTCGTCGGCGAATTGCGAGAGCCGCCGCGACTTGTCCACCCAGGGGTTCCAGACCACCGCCGAGCGCGAGTCGAGGGCGTGCAGGTGGATGCTGCGTTCCCAGCGCGGGTCCTTGATCAGCAGGTCGCGCTCGAGGCCGAGGTAGATGCGGTCCAGTTCGCCCTTGACCCGTACCGCGCCGTGCTGGGTGCGTTCTTCCCAGTTTTCCAGGGTCTCGATGTAGCGCGCGCCTTCCAGGCCCTCGATGGCGATCTCGCGGCTGTCGCTGACCGCGAAGTAGGTGTGCAGTGCCTGGCTGAGCACCAGCGGCTTGCTGCCGAGGTTCTCGGTGGACAGCCGCAGGGTCAGCCGCTCGCCGAAGCGGAACAGCATGCGCAGCGCCGCCGGGTGCGGCCAGCCGGGGAGGCCGTCGGGGGCGTCGAGGCGGAAGCTGACGCAGAGGTCGCCGTCCTCCTCGGCGATGTCGTCGATTTCCCAGTCGACCGCCCGGACCAGCCCGTGGGCGGGCGCCTTCAGGCCATCTTCCACCTGGCCGCGGACTTCCTGCGGGTTGCGCTCCAGCGGACCGAACCACGGCCAGCACACCGGAACCCCGCCGCGTACCGACTGCCCGCGGCGGTAGCCGGCCTCGTCGCTGAGCCAGACCAGCGGCGGCTGTTCGTGGGGCTGGTAGCTGAGCAGCTGCGCGCCCTGCTGGGCGATCAGCGCCTGGCCATGGGCGGTGTGGATGCGCCAGCAGGCCAGGTCGTCGACCTGTACCTGTTCGACGCGGTTGATCGGGCTATCGGTGCTCATGGCGGTCTCCGGGACGCGAATGGATGGCAGCAGTATCACCGATCCATTTTATCGCCGGCAGTTCCCCCGGATAGCGCCAACGACGACGCGGCCCGTGGGCCGCGTCGGTTGTTGCCGGTGGTTCAGGCCGCGCGGAACAGGTTGTGCGGGTCGATGACGAATTTCTTCGGCACCCCGGCGTCGAACTCGCCGTAGCCTTTCGGCGCATCGTCGAGGGTGATGACTTCCACCCCGACGATGTCGGCGATCTTGATCCGGTCCCACATGATCGCCTGCATCAGCTGGCGGTTGTACTTCATCACCGGGGTCTGGCCGGTATGGAAGCTGTGCGACTTGGCCCAGCCCAGGCCGAAGCGGATGCTCAGGGCGCCGTGCTTGGCGGCCGCGTCCACCGCACCCGGGTCTTCGGTGACGTACAGGCCGGGGATGCCGATCTTGCCGGCGACCCGGGTGATGCCCATCAGCGAGTTGAGCACGGTGGCCGGGGCTTCCTGCTGCGAGCCCGAATGGCCGTGGCCGCGCGCCTCGAAACCGACCGCGTCGACCGCGCAGTCGACCTCCGGCTCGCCCAGCAGGGCGGCGATCTGTTCGTGCAGCGGAGTGTCCTTGGACAGGTCGGCGATCTCGAAGCCCTGTTTCCTGGCGTGGGCCAGGCGGGTCGGGTTGACGTCGCCGACGATCACCACCGCCGCGCCGAGCAGGCGTGCCGAGGCCGCCGCGGCCAGGCCGACCGGACCGGCGCCGGCGATGTAGACCGTGCTGCCCGGACCGACGCCGGCGGTGACCGCGCCGTGGTAGCCGGTGGGGAGGATGTCCGAGAGGCAGGTCAGGTCGCGGATCTTCTCCATCGCCGCTTCGCGGTTGGGCAGTTTCAGCAGGTTGAAGTCGGCGTAGGGCACCAGCACGTATTCGGCCTGGCCGCCGACCCAGCCACCCATGTCGACGTAGCCGTAGGCGCCGCCGGCCCGCGCCGGATTGACCGTCAGGCAGACGCCGGTGTGCTGTTCCTTGCAGGTGCGGCAATGGCCGCAGGCGACGTTGAACGGTACCGAGACCAGATCGCCGATCTTCATGGTTTCCACGCCACGCCCGATCTCCACCACCTCGCCGGTGATCTCGTGGCCCAGCACCAGGCCTTCCGGCGCGGTGGTGCGGCCGCGCACCATGTGCTGGTCGGAGCCGCAGATGTTGGTGGAGACCACCCGCAGGATCACCCCGTGGTCGATCTGCCGGCCCTGCGGGTCCTGCATCTTCGGATAGGGAATGTTCTGCACCTCGACCTTGCCCGGGCCGAGATAGACCACACCACGATTGCCAGACATACGCGTTTCCTCTTTGTCGTTGTGGGTACAAATGCGCGGCGTCCACGGCCGCGCGGCTTTGCACTGGAAAGTCGTCTGTTGCGCGACAGGGCCGGAGAATGCTGGCAGCCGGCGGGCTGTCGATGTTGCTCGGATCGCGAGGCGGTCCGGGGCGCTCCTCTTCCTGGCCTTCTCCTTCAGGGAGGGTTTGGAAGAGGGCGCGCTTACAGCACCACGGTCCGATTGGCGTTGAGAAACACCCTCCGCTCGATGTGGTAGCCCACCGCCCGCGCCAGGGTCAGGCACTCGATGTCGCGGCCCTTGGCGATCAGGTCCTCGGGGTAGTGGGCGTGGTCGACCGTCTCGACGCCCTGGGCGATGATCGGCCCTTCGTCGAGGTCGTTGTTGATGTAGTGGGCGGTGGCGCCGACCAGCTTCACGCCCTTCTGGTAGGCCTGGTGGTACGGCTTGGCGCCCTTGAAGCCGGGCAGCAGCGAGTGATGGATGTTGATCGCCCAGCCGTCCAGGCGCCGGCACAGTTCCGGCGACAGCACCTGCATGTAGCGAGCGAGGATCACCAGTTCGGCGCCGCTCTCCTCGAGCACCTGCCAGACCCTGGCTTCCTGGGCCGGCTTGTCGTTCGGGTCGAGCGGGAAGTGGTGGTAGGGAATGCCGTGCCAGCGCGCCAGCGGCTCCAGGTCCGGATGATTGGAAATCACCGCCACCACGTCCATCGGCAACTGGCCGATGCGCTGGCGGTAAAGCAGGTCGTTCAGGCAGTGGTCGGCCTTGGAAACCATGATCGCCACCTGGCTGCGGTAGCCCGGCGCGGTCAGCTCGGTACGCATGCCGAACGGCGCCACCCGTTCGGCCAGTCCGGCGCGGAAGGAGGCTTCGTCGAAGCCTTCGCCGGCGCGGAACTCAACGCGGATGAAGAAGCGTTGCGCCAGGCGGTCGTCGAACGAGTGGTGCTCGGTGACGTAGCAGCGCTGCTCGAAGAGGTAGCGCGTTACCACGTCGACGGTGCCCAGCAGGCTGGGACTGTCGGCGGTGAGGATCCAGGTGTCGGGGGTACGGCTCATCGCGAGGCTCCGGGTCCGGTATCCCCTCTCGGGGAGAGGGGAAGGCTGCTCATGCCGCTACCTGCAGGCCGTATTCGGCGCTGGCGTCCTGCAACCAGAGCCAGAAGTAGTCGGCGAAGCTGCGGCGCACGACCAGCTCCCAGGTGTCCTCGCCGGTATGGCGGATCACGCATTGCGACTTGGCGAAGATGCTGCCGACCGCCTTGCCCACCGGGAAGTTGCTCGGATGCACGTCGTAGCTGGTGGATTTCATCAGCAGTTCGCGGACGTTCGCTCCGCTCAGCTCGAGCAGCGTCTGCCCGCCGCTGACGTTGACCACCGCGTAGTGCAGCTCCTCGCCCAGGGCCTGGCGCAGGCGCTGTTCGACGGCGTATTCCTCGCCGCCGGGGACGATCAGCAACCATTCGTCCGGGGCCAGCCATTGCAGCGAGGTCTCGCCGCTGGCGACCAGGGTCAGGGCCACCGGCAGTTCCAGGCCGAGGGCCTGGTGCACGGCGGCGGCGAAGGCCGGGTCGGCGGCGTCGCCGCGCAGCACCAGGTGGCCGAGCAGCTTCTTCTCGCGCAGGACGATACCGGCCTTCGCGGCGGTCTTGCCGGCGAGCTTGTGCAGCTCGGCATGGTGCAGCGGCGATTCGGCGTGGACGCCGGGTTCGGGGCGTTGCTGGTAGACGTTTGCCTTGCTCATTCGTTTTCACCTTCGGGCGCCGCGCGCCCTGGTAGCCTGTCTGCCCTCTCCCTTCGGGGAGAGGGCCGGGAAGAGGGGCGAACCCCTCTCCGCTCAATCCACGTTCTGCCGTTCCCCTTTCGGGTCGTAGAACACCGAGGAACAGATCTCCGCCTCGATGAAGCGGCCGTCCGCCAGCGGCGCGTAGACCTTCTGGCCCATGCGCTTGAGGCCGCCCTTCACCACCGCCAGGGCGAAGCCGTGGCCGAGGCTGGCGCTCATGTAGCTGGAGGTGACGTGGCCGACCATCTTCATCGGGATCGCCTGCTGGGTGTCGAACACCAGCTGCGCGCCTTCGGGCAGTACCTCCTGCGGGTTGCTCGGCTTGAGACCGACCAGTTGCTTGCGCTCCTCGCGCAGGCAGTCGGCGCGGTTCATGCCGCGCCAGCCGATCCAGGAGAACGGCTTGCTGCGGCCCACCGCCCAGCCCATGTTGAGATCGTCCGGGGTGACCGAGGCATCGGTGTCCTGGCCGACGATGATGAAGCCCTTCTCGGCGCGCAGGACGTGCATGGTCTCGGTGCCGTAGGGCGTCAGGCCGTACTTCGCGCCGTGCTCGGCGAGCGCTTCGAGCACGCCCATGGCGTAGTCGGCTTGGACGTTCACCTCGTAGCTCAGCTCGCCGGTGAAGGAGATGCGGAACACCCGCGCCGGCACCCCGGCGACCTTGCCTTCCTTCCAGGTCATGAAGGGGAAGGCGTCCTTGTCCAGGTCGATGTCGGTGACTTCGGCGAGCAGCTTGCGGCTGTTCGGGCCGGACAGGGTGAGGGTCGCGTAGTGGTCGGTGACCGAGGTGAAGTACACCTTCAGTTCCGGCCATTCGGTCTGGTGGTACAGCTCCAGCCACTCCAGCACGCGGGCGGCGCCGCCGGTGGTGGTGGTCATGACGAAGTGGTTGTCGGCCAGGCAGGCGGTCACGCCGTCGTCGAAGACCATCCCGTCTTCCTTGCACATCAGGCCGTAGCGCGCCTTGCCGACGTCGAGCTTGGTCCAGGCGTTGGTGTAGACCCGATTGAGGAACTCCCGCGCGTCCGGGCCCTGGATGTCGATCTTGCCCAGGGTCGAGGCGTCGAGCAGGCCGACCGCCTCGCGCACCGCGCGGCATTCGCGGGCCACGGCGGCGTGCATGTCCTCGCCGCGGCGCGGGAAGTACCACGGCCGCTTCCACTGGCCGACGTCCTCGAACTCGGCGCCGTTCTTCACGTGCCAGGCGTGCAGGGCGGTGAAGCGCACCGGTTCGAACAGGTGCCCGCAGTGGCGGCCGGCGACGGCGCCGAAGGTCACCGGGGTGTAGTTCGGGCGGAACATGGTGGTGCCGGTGTCGGCGATGCTCTTGCCCTGGGCCCGCGCGGCGATCGCCAGGCCGTTGATGTTGCCCAGCTTGCCCTGGTCGGTGCCGAAGCCCAGCGCGGTGTAGCGCTTGACGTGCTCGATGGACTCGAAGCCCTCGCGGCAGGCCAGTTCGATGGCGGCGGCGGTGACGTCGTTCTGCGGATCGACGAACTGCTTCGGCGCGCGCGCCGTGGGCTTCTCGTGGGGCACCTGGAACAGCGCGACGGGCGCTTCCTCGCGGCGTGGCTGGACCTTCGGCAGGCTGCCGGCGGCGGTCTTGTAGCCGGCGTCGAGGGCGGCGCGGCCGCCGGCCTGGTAGCCGTCGGCGAGTACCTCGGCGAGCCCGAACACGCCGTTCACGGCGCCGGCGCAGATGCGCTTCTGCAGGCCTTCGCCGGGGACGAAGGCGAGGATTTCCTCGCGCCATTGCGGCTTGCCGCCCAGGTGCGAGGCCAGGTGCACGACCGGGCTGTAGCCGCCGGAGCTGGCGATCAGGTCGCAGTCCAGCCATTCGCCGCCGCTGGCGCGCATGGCCTGCAGGTCGATCCGGGCGACCTTGGCGCCGCTGACCCGCTTGCCGCCGCGAGCCTCGATCACCGAACTGCCGGTGATCACCCGCATGCCGCGTTGGCGTGCTTCCTCGACCCACTCGCCGCGCGGATTGGCCCGTGCGTCGGCGATGGCCACCACGTGCAGGCCGGCTTCCTGCCAGTCGAGGGCGACGCGGTAGGCGTAGTCGTTGTTGGTGGCCAGCACCAGTTTCCTGCCCGGAGCCACGCCGTAGCGCCGTACATAGGTGGAAACCGCGCCGGCGAGCATGTTGCCGGGCAGGTCGTTGTTGCCGTAGACCAGCGGCCGCTCATGGGCGCCGGCGGCCAGCACCACGCGCTTGGCGCGCACGCGGTGCACGCGCTGGCGAACCTGGCCGAGCGGGGCGACCTCGCCGAGGTGGTCGGTGCGTCGCTCGTGGATGGTGAGGAAGTTGTGGTCGTGGTAGCCGTTGACCGTGGAGCGCGGCAGCAGGATGACTTCCGGCAGGCCTCGCAGCTCGGCCACGGCGTCCGCGACCCACTCGGCGGCGGGCTTGCCGTCGAGGGTCTCGCGGGTGTCCAGCAGGCTGCCGCCGAATTCTTCCTGTTCGTCGGCGAGGATCACCCGCGCGCCGCTGCGAGCGGCGGCGAGGGCGGCGGCCAGGCCGGCCGGGCCGGCGCCGACCACCAGCACGTCGCAGTGGTGGTTCATCCAGTCGTAGCTGTCCGGATCGACCTCGGTCGGCGCGCGGCCCAGGCCGGCGGCCTTGCGGATGTACTTCTCGTAGGTCATCCACATCGACTGCGGGTACATGAAGGTCTTGTAGTAGAAACCGGGCGGCATCAGCTTGCCGCCGACCTTGCCGAAGATTCCCATCAGGTCGTTCTGCACGTTCGGCCAGCCGTTGGTGCTGGTGGCCACCAGGCCGCCGTAGAGGGCCTGCTGGGTGGCGCGCACGTTGGGGATCTGGGTGGCTTCGCGGGAGCCGATCTGCAGGATCGCGTTGGGCTCCTCGGCACCGGCGGCGACGATGCCGCGCGCCCGCGAGTACTTGAAGCTGCGGCCGACGATGTCGACGCCGTTGGCCAGCAGCGCGGCGGCCAGGCTGTCGCCGGCATAGCCCTGGTAGTGCTGGCCGTTGAAGCTGAAGGTCAGCGGGCGCTCGCGGTCGATGCGGCCGCCGCTGGACAGGCGATTGATCTGGCTCATGCCGGCTCCCCTTGTACGGCGGGTTTCTTCTCACCGTCGGCGGCGACGCCGGGTTGCTCGCCGATCGGGTAGGTCTCGAGAATCTCGTAGGTCACCGTGTGGCGGGTGACGTTGAAGTACTTGCGGCAGCCGGCGGCGTGTACCCACAGCTCATGATGGAGGCCGCGCGGGTTGTCGCGGAAGAACATGTAGTCGCCCCATTCCTCGTCGCTGCAGGCGTTCGGGTCGAGCGGGCGCGGGATGTGCGCCTGGCCCTTGGCGTGGAATTCCTCTTCGGAACGCAGTTCCCCGCAGTGGGGGCAGAAGATGTGCAGCATTTTGTAGTCTCCGGAAACTGTTCTTGCCGGCTGACCGGCACCCTCTCCCTGAAGGGCGAGGGGCAGCGGATTTCGCCCTTCGGGCGGCTTTTGTCAGTGCGCCACTGCCGCCGCGCCGTGCTCGTCGATCAGCGCACCGCTGTGGAAGCGTTCGATGGAGAAGGGCGCGGCCAGCGGATGCGGTTCGCCCTTGGCCAGGGTGGCGGCGAAGACGTTGCCGGAGCCGGGAGTGGCCTTGAAGCCGCCGGTGCCCCAGCCGCAGTTGAAGAACAGGTTCTGCACCGGAGTCTTGCCGATGATCGGGCAGGCGTCCGGGGTGGTGTCGACGATGCCGCCCCACTGGCGGTTCATGCGTACCCGCGAGAGCACCGGGAACATCTCGACGATGGCTTGCAGGGTGTGCTCGATCACCGGGTAAGAGCCGCGCTGGCCGTAGCCGTTGTAGCCGTCGATGCCGGCGCCGATGACCAGGTCGCCTTTGTCCGACTGGCTGATGTAGCCATGCACGGCGTTGGACATGATCACGCTATCGATGATCGGCTTCAGCGGCTCGGAGACCAGGGCCTGCAACGGGTGCGATTCCAGCGGCAGGCGGAAGCCGGCGAGCTTGGCCATGTGCCCGGAGTTGCCGGCGGTGACCACCCCGACACGACGCGCGCCGATGAAACCGCGGTTGGTCTCGACGCCGATCACCGCGCCGTCCTGCTTGCGGAAGCCGGTGACTTCGGTCTGCTGGATCAGGTCCACGCCCAGGGCATCGGCGGCGCGGGCGAAGCCCCAGGCCACCGCGTCATGGCGGGCGACGCCGCCGCGACGCTGGATGGTCGCGCCCAGGATCGGGTAGCGGGTGTTCTTGCTGCAATCCAGATAGGGAATCTCCTCCGCCACCTGCTGCGCGTTCAACAGTTCGCCGTCGACGCCGTTGAGGCGGTTGGCGCTGACCCGGCGCTCGCCGTCGCGCATGTCCTGGAGGGTATGGCAGAGGTTGTAGACCCCGCGCTGGGAGAACATCACGTTGTAGTTGAGGTCCTGGGACAGGCCCTCCCACAGCTTCATCGCGTGCTCGTAGAGCAGCGCGGACTCGTCCCACAGATAGTTGGAACGCACGATGGTAGTGTTGCGCGCGGTGTTGCCGCCGCCCAGCCAGCCTTTCTCGACCACCGCCACGTTGCTGATGCCGTGTTCCTTGGCCAGGTAGTAGGCGGTGGCCAGGCCGTGCCCGCCGCCGCCGACGATGACCACGTCGTAGACCGGCTTCGGCGTGGGCGTGCGCCACATGCGTTGCCAGTTCTCGTGATGGCTCAGTGAATGCTTTAACAGGCCGAAGCCGGAGTAGCGTTGCATGTGGATGCTCCTGAACTGTTGCTCCCTCTCCCGCGGAGAGGGTTGGGCCGGGGCGCGTCGGGCTCCCCGACCGTCTTCGGGGGGCTCAGCGGTAGACCGGGAAGTCCGCGCAGAGACCGGCGACCTGGGTGGCGACCTTGGCTTCCACGTCGGCATCGCCGAGGTGGTCGAGGATGTCGCAGATCCAGCCGGCCAGTTCGCGGCTCTGCGCTTCCTGCAGCCCGCGGGTGGTGATGGCCGGGGTGCCGATGCGGATGCCGGAGGTGACGAACGGGCTCTGTGGATCGTTCGGCACGGCGTTCTTGTTCACCGTGATGCCGACTCGGCCGAGGGCGGCGTCGGCTTCCTTGCCGGTCAGGCCCTGGCGCACCAGGCTGATCAGCATCAGGTGGTTGTCGGTGCCGCCGGAAACCACGTCGTAGCCGCGCCCGATGAATACCTCGGCCATCGCCCGGGCGTTACGGATCACCTGCGCCTGGTAGTCCTTGAAGCCCGGTTCCAGCGCTTCCTTGAAGCACACCGCCTTGGCCGCGATCACGTGCATCAGCGGACCGCCCTGGGCGCCGGGGAATACCGCGGAGTTGAGCTTCTTCTCGATCTCTTCGTTGGCGCGCGCCAGGATCAGGCCGCCGCGCGGGCCGCGCAGGGTCTTGTGGGTGGTGGTGGTGACCACGTCGGCGAAGGGGATCGGGTTCGGGTAGAGGCCGGCGGCGACCAGCCCGGCGACGTGGGCCATGTCGACGAACAGCAGCGCGCCGACCTTGTCGGCGATGGCGCGGAAGCGCGGGAAGTCGAGGGTCTTGGAGTAGGCGGAGAAGCCGGCGACGATCATCTTCGGCTTATGCTCCACGGCCAGGCGCTCGACTTCGTCGTAGTCGATCAGCCCGGTGGCGGTGTCCAGGCCGTACTGCACGGCGTTGTACAGCTTGCCGGAGGAGGACACCTTGGCGCCGTGGGTGAGATGACCGCCATGGGCCAGGCTCATGCCCAGGATGGTGTCGCCGGCGTTGAGCAGCGCCAGGTACACCGCGGCGTTGGCCGAGGAGCCGGAGTGCGGCTGGACGTTGGCGTAGTCGGCGCCGAACAGTTGCCTGGCGCGGTCGATGGCCAGCTGCTCGACCTTGTCGACGTGTTCGCAGCCGCCGTAGTAGCGCTTGCCCGGATAGCCCTCGGCATACTTGTTGGTCAGGCCGCTGCCCTGCGCCTGCATGACCCGCCTGCTGGTGTAGTTCTCCGAGGCGATCAGTTCGAGATGGTCTTCCTGGCGGGCCTCTTCGGCGTCCATCGCGGCGAGCAGCTCGTCGTCGTAGCCGCGGATCTGGTCATGCTTGCTGAACATCGCTGGGTCTCCCTGCGGCGCCGGAACCGCGCCGGAATGGCTGCAACGGGACACGCGGTCCCTTTGCCAGCGATGGTATGACCGGCCCTGCCGGCCCAGATGCCTATGCACGCCACGGGGAGGTGCGTTTGCGACATGCCGGCGGGAATCGGCAACCGATGCGGAACGCCCCGGGCTGGCGCTAAACTGCGTGCTCTTCGTCCTGCGAGAACACCATGAAACGCCCGCTGATCTTCCTTTCCGCCGTGCTGCTCGGCGCATCCCTGCAAGGGTGCGGGGGCGGCGACGAAAAGCAGGCCGCCGCGCCTGCGTTGCCGGCCGACTCCTGCACCGGCCATGAACTCGAAGTGGCCTTGCCGCCGGCCGGCAAGCCACTGTTCGGCTACGACTTCCTCTCCCGCCAGTGTGGGTACAACGACGCCACCGTGGTCTTCGGCGCCGCCGACGGCAGCAAGCGCCTGGAGATCGTCCTCACCGACACCGGCCTGCCGGCGCCGCCGACCGAGGGCGACGTGGTGGCCTACAGGGCGGCGCAGGACAAGCTGCGCGAGATGACCCAGACCAACCTGACCCTGCTTCACAAGACCCGCGAGACCGCGCTGAAGAACGGTACCGCCGAGCGCTTCGGCGGCGAGGACTACCTGCCGCTGATCGATACCACGCGGATGGGCGACCCGCTGGGAGTGATGGTCCCGGCCAAGGGCGAGGAAGGCGTCTCGACCCTCAGCGGAGTGATCAAGAACCGCTACGTACTGACCCTCAGCACCCGCGACACGCCCAATGGCGGCAGCGCCACGGCGATGCGCCAGGTACTGGTGCCGTTCGTCGAGCAGATGAAGCTGACCAAGCTACCCTGACAGACTGTGTCGGCACGTACCGGTGCCGGCGCCACCGCACGGAGCCCCACAAGGGCTCGGCAACCGTTCCATCCGAGGCCCACATGACCGATCACACCCAACAGTTCGCCAGCGACAACTATTCCGGCATCTGCCCCGAAGCCTGGGCGGCGATGGCCGAAGCCAACCGCGGCCACGAACGCGCCTATGGCGACGACCAGTGGACCGCGCGCGCTTCGGACTATTTCCGCCAGTTGTTCGAGACCGATTGCGAAGTGTTCTTCGCCTTCAACGGCACCGCCGCCAACTCCCTGGCCCTGGCTGCGCTGTGCCAGAGCTACCACAGCGTGATCTGCTCCGAGACCGCGCACGTCGAGACCGACGAGTGCGGCGCGCCGGAGTTCTTCTCCAACGGCTCCAAGCTGCTGCTGGCGCAGACCGAGGTCGGCAAGCTGACCCCGGCGTCGATCCGCGATATCGCCCTCAAGCGCCAGGACATCCACTATCCGAAGCCACGCGTGGTGACGCTCACCCAGGCCACCGAGGTCGGTACGGTGTACCGCCCGGACGAGCTGAAGGCGATCAGCGCCACCTGCAAGGAGCTCGGCCTGCACCTGCACATGGACGGCGCGCGTTTCTCCAACGCCTGCGCCTTCCTCGGCTGCTCGCCGGCGGAGCTGAGCTGGAAGGCCGGGGTCGACGTGCTCTGCTTCGGCGGCACCAAGAATGGCATGGCGGTGGGTGAGGCGATCCTGTTCTTCAACCGCGACCTGGCCGAGGATTTCGACTACCGCTGCAAGCAGGCTGGCCAACTGGCCTCGAAGATGCGCTTCCTCGCCGCGCCCTGGGTCGGCGTACTGCAGGACGATGCCTGGTTGCGCTACGCCGATCACGCCAATTGTTGCGCGCGGCTGCTGGCCGAGCTGGTGGCCGATGTACCCGGGGTGAGCCTGATGTTCCCGGTGGAAGCCAACGGCGTGTTCCTGCAGCTTTCCGAGCCGGCGATCGAAGCCCTGCGCGCGCGCGGTTGGCGCTTCTACACCTTCATTGGCGAGGGCGGTGCGCGCTTCATGTGTTCCTGGGATACCGATATCGAGCGGGTCCGCGAACTGGCGCGGGACATTCGCCTGGTGATGGCCGCCTGAGCCCGCTCTCGGCCGCCTCCGTGACGCGGGGCGGCCGCTGTTCCTCATATCCTGTGGATAACTCTGTGAACTAACTGTTCGGGAGCTATGCAAAAGTACCCCCGGGTACGCCCTTCCTGTCTCCGCCGGAGGCGCCGAAAGCCTTTATCCACGCGGCTCCACTCCCGAGGCGCGAGAACCTGGCCAATCCACAAACACTGTGGAGCCGAATGTGAATAACGTGTTTGCAGTCGCTTCCGGGCAGCGCCCCGCCGGGCTCTTCGGAGGCTGGTCGGTTTTTGAGCGAAAACAGCCGTTTGTGAAAGGACGATGACGGTTCAGGTGAAAAGCGCTGACGAAACGATGACGGGTATTGTCCCCGGGGGCTCCTGCAAGCCTGTGGACAGAAAAGAAAGCACCGACGCGGGGTAAATGCCGAAAATATCCTGAGCGGACGTAATGGCTTGAGGGAAAAGACAAAATTCTCCCGCTCCGATGTCGCGGGACAGCGGATGTAATCGCCGAAGGGAATTTCCCCCAATTCCTGTTGAGGTCGGTGTGAAGAGCCTGTTTATAGAATGCTGGGAGCCAGAGTTTTCGCGCCTTCCAGGCTGTTGGTCAAGAATTGAGCGGAATCTCCGTCAACAGGCTGCCGGCTTACTTTAGGGAGCATGTGCATAAGCTTGGGGTTGCTCACAAAAGGCCTGGAAAGCCTTGTGGACAACCTGTATGGATAGCGCCGAAAACCGCATAAAGACAGGTCTGCGCTGGATTGGTCAACAAATGATCGGCGCGCGTGGGAAGAGCTGGATTGCCAGAAAAGGCAGAGGTTTTTCTCCATGCTGTGAATATTTTTTTGATTTTCCCCAAGGAAAGTGTAAAGCCCTGTGGAAAAGTTGTTCGTTCACGCCTGGGGGGGCCGTACGGCGGGGCCCCTGGCGGATTGATCGTTAAATGAGCAGGAGCACGCGGCCAGCCCGAACGGGCGGCGAAGCGCGATTTACCGGGAAGGGAAGCCGGATGGGCTCGCGGAGTCCTCGCGCCTCGGAGAGTGGGGCATTGTCGGTATGTCGATCCTGAACCCGCAGGGCAATGGATTGCACAACTTGTGGATAAGTCTGTGATCAACTCGCTCTCGAAAGGGCTTCCCGGAGACCGTGAAGGGCTTCGTGCCCAGCCCCTGAAACCCACTTGAATTTTTATAATTTACCTTTTATTTCAACTACTTGAATGAAGATTTCGAGAACCTCCAGGCGGCGAAGGAATACCTGTATGGAATTCCAGGCCGAATGTGGACAACCTTCGCACCCCTGGTGTTTTCAAGTATGAGAAGGACAGCTTCGCGATGGCTCTGGTGGTTGGCCGGAGCCTTGATTACCCTTGGCTTTTGCCAGGAAAGTGGGATGGATCATGGATGATCGGATGTCAGACAAGCCGCTCGGCCGCTTGTTGCTCGAAGGCCTCGGCGAGATCGCCTGGATCGCCGTGCTGGTGGCCCTTGGCGTCCTCCTTCCGTTGCCGCTGGTAGCGCTGGGTTGGGTGCTGCTGCTGGGCGCCGAGTGGGCCACGGATCGTTGGCGCGGCAAGGTGCCGTATCGTCTGCAACAGGCGCTGTTCTTCTGGGTTCTGGGTGGCGGCATCGCCCTGGGCCAGGCACTGCCGGGCTTCTGGCTGGGACTGGGCGGTGGCTTGCTGGCGGTGATCGGCGGCGTGCTGTTGCAGATCCGTTTCGAGCGCGGCCTGCGCCTGGAGCGCCAGGCTCCGCGAGCGCTGGACGTACCGCTGCCGGCGGGAGGTAGCGCCTGGGGCGGCGAAGCGCCCGAGCGGACCCCCGAGGGCGAGGCGATCCGCCTGTTCGACGGCGGCGAGATCGCCATGGGCGGCCCGCTGGTATGCCACTACCTGATGCCCGACGGCTGCTTCATCCCCGACTGCAATCCTTCGGCACGCTTTTCCAGCGATGGCCGCCACTTCGTTTCGCCGATACCGAGCCGAGGCGCCTGGGGCCTGGCGATCTTCGACCGGCAGGAGCGCTTGCTCTACCGCTGTGCCGTGGACAACTTCTGGGAGCTGGACAGCGTCACCGAGCGCGAGGTGATCGGCCGGCACAGTCCGCTGACGTCCAACGCACCGCAGCGCCTCGAGCTACAGATGCTCAAGGCCGGCAGCGAGGCCGAGGCCTTCGTTGCCATCGGCGACCTCTGGCTGCCCGAGAGCGAATGGCAGCGCTGGAGTAGGGATCTGCGAGCGCAACCGTTACCGACCCCGCTTGGCGGACCCTCGCTGGAAATCCGCCCCTGGTTGCCGGCCAGCCTCCTGGCCCTGGAGGATCCTTTCGCGCCGCTGCGCGCCAACCGCGGCGAGCTGTGGATAAACGGCGAGGCCAGCGGCCTCTATCCGTCCCGGGAAGCGCCGCCACTGGCCTGGAGCGATGACGGTCGGACGCTGGCGCTACAGGCTGCGCGCGAGCCGCTGGGGCATGACGCCTATTGGCTGTGGCGGGAGGAGGGCGGTCTGCGGGCGCTGGGCGAGCCGTGGTCGGCGTTGTCCGCCGAGCCGCATGCCGGCGGGCCCGAACTGCTCGGGCTGGAGGATGGCTGGCTGCGTTGCGGCCTGGACCTGGCGCAACCCTGCCTGACCTACGAGCGCTATGGCACGCTGGGCTCGTACAGCCATTCCAGCCTCTACCTTCTGGAGGGGCGCGATGCGGACGACCGGCCGCGCTGGCGCGAGGCCGACATGCCGCGCCTGGACCTGCTGCTGCCCCTGGATGGCGCGGCCGGCAGGCCGGGCTGCCGGTTGCGCAGCGCGCCGCTGGCCGATGGCAGCCGGGCCACCTGGGAGTGGTTGCGCGACGACCGGGAGGCGGAGCGCGGCGCCTATGCCTTGCGCCTGGGCGACTGGCGCCTGGATGGCGAGTGGACGCTCGACCACCGCGTGTCCGATTGCGGTCGCTACCTGGCCCTGGTGGCCTTCGCCGAGGCGCCGACCCTGCCGCGGCGCCTGGCCATAATCGACAGCCGGGAGCGGTGCCTGGAGTGGCTCGACGAGCCGCTGGCCGATCTACACCTGCAAGGTTTCATCGATGGCCAGGTGCATCTTGTCCACCTGCTCGGGCGCAACGCCTACCAGCCGCCGAACGGGCCGGGAGAGGGCGACCCCGGGTTGCTGCGGCGCTTCGACGAAGGGCTGCCCGAGCCAGGCGCATGGCACGCGTTCGGTCGCTTCCACGACGACTGGCGGCATTACTACGAACAGGCGCGCGTCGCCTTCGACGGTTCCGCCTGGCGGCTGCTTCCCGCTACGCGCTGGCTGGATGCGCCGCCGCGGCCCTGGAGCGACGGCGACTTCATCCTGCCGGCGGTGGGCGCGAAGGACGCCGCCTGGGGCTTCGGCTTCCATTACGAGGGCATGCACCGCGACGAGGACGTGCGCGCCGGCTTCAGCCGCGATGGCTACCTGCTGACCGCATCGGGCATCGGCGTGGCCAACCTGGCGGCGCCGATGATCTGGTCGGCTGACGGTCGCTACCTGGCGCTGACCCGGCACGTCCAGCGCTACGCGGAAAGCGACCTGGAGCAAGACCAGTGGCGCCTGCTGCTGCTCGACGTGCGCGAGCGCACGTTGCGCCGCTACCGCGACGACCTCGGCGAGTACCCGTGCTTCGACAGCTTCGACGTCGACCTGTGCTTCCGCAGTGCGGGGACGGGGCGCTACGTGCTGGCCCTGGATGACCTGCTGGAGGCGCCCGCCGAGTCGCTGCGGGGCTGTGGCGGACGCTGGCTGCCGGCCGAGGAGTTGCCGCGGCGGCGCTACTGGGAGCGCCTGGCGTTTCCCGCGCGCCCTCAGTAGTCGATGACCACGTCGCCCTTGGGCACGCTGCAACAGGAGAGGATGTAGCCCTCGGCGACATCCTCGTCGGTGATCCCGCCATTGTGCTCCATCTCCACCTCGCCGGCGGTCTTCATTACCTTGCAGGTGCCGCAGATGCCCATCCCGCAGGCCTTCGGAATGTGCAGGCCGAGCTTGGCGGCGGCGGCGTGCACGGTTTCCCCGGGGCTGACGCGGATGCTCTTGCCGGTGGCGGTGAATTCCACCTGGTGCTGGTCGGCCACCGGTACCTCCGGCGCCTCGGCGGCTTCGGCGGCCAGTTCCCTGACGTCGGCGCGGACCTCCGGCGGGGTCGGCCCGAAGGCTTCCTCGTGGTAGCGGCTCATGTCGTAGCCGTGGCCCTGCAGCAGGTGCTTCACCGCGCTCATGTAGGGCGTCGGGCCGCAGCAGAAGATCTCCCGTTCGAGGAAGTCCGGGGCGATCAGCTCCAGCATGCGCAGGTTCAGGTAGCCACGGTAGCCGGCCCAGGCTTCGCCGAGGCCGTGGCGCTCGCAGATGATGTGCAGGCTGAAGTTGTCGATCCGCGAGGCCATGTGTTCCAGCTCGCGGTGGTAGATGATGTCTTTCGGCGAACGGGCGCTGTGGACGAAGACCATGTCGACGTTGGCGTTGGTGTCGAAGAACCAGCGCGCCATGGACATCACCGGGGTGATGCCGACCCCGCCGGAGAGGAACAGCACCTTGTCGGCCGGGAAGTCGATGGCGTTGAACAGGCCGACCGGGCCGTGCACCGGCAGCTCCTGGCCTTCCTTGAGATTGTCGTGCAGCCAGTTGGAGACCCGTCCGCCCGGCACCCGCTTGATGGTGATGGAGAAGCTGTAGGGCACCGAGGGCGAGCTGGAGATGGTGTAGGAGCGCATCACCGGCTCGCCGTCGATCTCCAGCTCCAGGGTGACGAACTGACCCGGCTTGAAGAAAAACAGGATCGGCTGGTCGGCCATGAAGCAGAAGGTGCGCACGTCCCAGGTTTCCTGGATGACCTTGACGCAGCGCACGAGGTGCCGGCCGTTGGCCCAGGTCTGGGTGGTGACCGGATTGAGGAAGTTGCTCGACATGGTGATCTCTCCGCGCGCACGGGGCCGGACGACGGCCTGATGGGGCGGATTGTGCGCATCGCCGGGGGCGCTCATTTACCTGCCAGCGACATTTACATGCTTATCGCGACCTGCCCGCTGGGGCGCGGCCCGCAGCGTCGGAAACGGATGCGGTCATGTCGCCCATGGATAAGGTCGTCGTCGGGCGCCGGCCCACACTCCAGACCAGCCGAGACGAGGGTTTGCATGAACCCCGGGAGGGTAAGACCCGGACGTGTAGAGCGACTGACCTTCATTCCCGCCACGGCGGGACCCGTCCATCGGCAGGGCGGGATTCCGGACCCGCGCCGGGATGAGGAAGGCTGTGAACGCCACCTTGCGTAGCAACCGTACCAGCCACTTTTTCCGCCGCCACCCGCGCGGGGGCGGCATGAGGAGTTACCGATGGACGTCACTTCCACCCTGAGTCTCGGCGATCCCCTGGAAGCGGCCCGCAAGGCCACCGCCGACATGCTGCGCAGCCGCGACCACAGCTTCTCCCTGCCACAGCCGTTCTACTGCGACCAGCGCCTGTTCGAGATCGACATGCAGGAGATCTTCCACAAGGAATGGCTGATCGCCGGCATGACCTGCGAGATTCCCGCCAAGGGCAATTTCCTCACCCTGCAGATCGGCAAGAACCCGGTGCTGGTGATCCGTGGCGCCGAGGGTCAGGTGCATGCCTTCCACAACGTCTGCCGGCACCGCGGCTCGCGCCTGTGCGTGAGCGAGAAGGGCAAGGTGGCCAAGCTGGTCTGCCCCTACCACCAGTGGACCTACGAGCTGGATGGCCGCCTGCTGTTCGCCGGTACCGAGATGGGCGCCGACTTCGACATGAAGGAGTACGGCCTGAAGCCGATCCAGGTGAAGACCGCCGGCGGCTACATCTTCATCAGCCTGGCGGAGAACCCGCCGGCCATCGACGACTTCCTGGCGACGCTCGAGCACTACATGGAGCCGTACGACATGGAGAACGCCAAGGTAGCGGTGCAGACCACCATCCGCGAAGCCGCCAACTGGAAGCTGGTGATCGAGAACAACCGCGAGTGCTACCACTGCAACGGCTCACATCCGGAACTGCTGAAGACCCTGCTGGAGTGGGACGACGTCACCGACCCGCGCGCCAGCCAGGCGTTCAAGGACCAGGTGGCGGCCTGCACCAGCGCCTGGGAAGCCGAGAAGATCCCGTACGCCCATGCCAGCTTCGGCCTGCGCAACCGCATCGTGCGCATGCCGCTGCTGGACGGCACGGTGTCGATGACCATGGACGGCAAGCAGGGCAGCAGGAAGCTCATGGGCCGGATCAAGAACCCCGACCTCGGCTCGATGCGCATCCTGCACCTGCCGCACTCCTGGAACCACTGCATGGGCGACCACCTGATCGTCTTCACCGTATGGCCGATCAGCGCCCAGGAAACCGTGGTCACCACCAAGTGGCTGGTGCACAAGGACGCGGTGGAGGGCGTCGACTACGACGTGGCGCGCCTGCGCGAGGTATGGGACGCGACCAACGACCAGGACCGTCGCCTGGCCGAGGAGAACCAGCGCGGGATCAACTCCGACGCCTACCAGCCGGGTCCATACTCGAAGACCTACGAGTTCGGCGTGATCAACTTCCTCGACTGGTACAGCGAGCGCATGCTGAACAACCTCGGCGAGGAGTCCGCCCACGTGCGCAAGGTCGCCGGCAGCTGAGCCGGACGAGGCGCCCCCTGGCGGGGCGCCGCTTCGGAGGAAAGGTCATGGACAACCTGCTGTTCTACTTCAGCTCCGCCTTCGTCAGCCTGCTGCTGGCCTGGAACCTGTTCGCCTGCTGGCGGCGCCAGCGGTTGGCGGGGAAGTCCCGTCCCTGAACCGGCCCGTGCCATGCAAGGCCTTCCCCTGGCGCAGGGCGGCTATCCGCCGCCCTGCGCCGTGTTGCCAGCGAGCCTCCCTCGCGCACCCGGCCCCTGACAGTCCCCCGGCAAAAGGACTAAGGTGGAAAGGACTCAACCTGAACGGGCCGCTCAAGGGCGGCCTCTGGAGGCAAGCGTGGAAAACAATCCCCTGTGGGCCGAACTGGGCCGGCACTGGAAGCTGGTGGCCCTGCGTGGCGTGGCGGCGCTGGTGTTCGGCGTCCTGACCCTGCTCTCGCCGGCCCTGGCGCTGACCGTGCTGGTGCTGTTCTGGGGCGCCTACGCGCTGGTGGACGGGGTGTTCGCCCTGGGCGCCGCGTTCAGCATGCGCAGCGCCGGCCAGTTCAACTGGCCGCTGGCGCTGGTCGGGGTGATCGGCGTCGCGGCCGGCCTGGTGGCGTTCTTCTGGCCGCAACTGACGGCCATCGGCCTGCTCCTGATCATCGCCGGCTGGGCGCTGGCGATGGGTATCTTCCAGATCGTCGCGGCGATCCGCCTGCGCAAGTCGATCCGGAACGAGTGGTGGATGATCCTCTCTGGCGCCATCTCGGTGCTGTTCGGTGTGCTGATGATCGCCAACCCCGGCGCCGGGGCGCTGGCGGTGGTCTGGGTGATCGGCGCCTACGCGGTGTTCTTCGGCGTGCTGCTGGTCATGCTGGCGCTGCGCCTGCGCAAGACTTCGACCCTGAAGGCCTGACGCGGTGGCGGCGAAGCCGGCGGAGGAAACGCGCTGGTGCCTGTGGCGCCAGGACGACAACGGCAATGCCTGCGTCGTGCGCCGCGACCTGACGCGTGACGAGGCCTGCGCGCTGGTCAGGGACTGCCGGGCGCGCGGGCATCGGCAACTGCACTGGGCGAGCCCGCAGGCGCGCGACTAGCTCGATGTCCCGGCGATCCGCTCGACCAGCGCCTCCAGGCGCTGCTCCACCGCCCGCAGGCGCGGCGACTCGCCGTCGTTCGCGCCAAGCTGGCGGGCGCAGAGATTGAGCGCGGAGAGCACCACCAGTTCGTTGCTGGTGACGTAGGGAAACTTGCGCTTGTTGGCGTCCACTTCCGCCTGCAGCAAGGCGGCGGCGTCCGCGAGGACGCGTTCCTCGCCGGCCGGCACGCGGATCGAATAGTCCCGGCCGAGGATCGACAGGACCTGGACGCCGTCGCGGCTCATGCGCTAACCGGTTGCTGCGCGCTGAGGCGCTCGACCAGGGCTTCCAGGCGGGCCTGGGTGCCGCTCTGCTTCTCTTCCTGCTCGAGCATGGAGAGTTGCAGGGTTTCGTTTTCCTCGGTGGCCTGGCGCAGCTGCTGCTGAAGCTGGTCGTGGCTGTCGCGCAGGGCCTGGTTCTGTTGCAGCAGTTCGGCTACCAGGGTTTCCAGGCGTTCCAGGGTATTCTCCAGCATGATCTCGTCCCAGTCGTTCAAAGGGCGCGCAGGATAAAGAAAAGCGCCTGCCGAAGCCAGGTCGGTGGTCGGTTGCCTGGCTTCGGCGCACGCATTCACCAGTGGAAGGTGCCGCCCAGCGAGTAATGGCCGGGATCTGCGACGAAGGGATCGCGATCGGTGGCCGGCGGGCAGCTGCGCCGCTTCAGGCAGTCTTCGGCGCGCTCGAGGTAGCTGCGCTCGTCGCCGGTGATGCGCACGTCCGGGAGGATGCTGGAAAAGGCGGGGTAGCCTTGCGCGCAGCCGCCCAGGAGGAAGAACGGCAGGAAGCGGAAGAGGCGTCGGGTCATGCTGAGGCTCCGTGGAAGCGTCGGGGTCATTGCGGTCGTTCGACGATGCGGCGGATGGTGCCGCCGCAGATGTCGGTGAAGCAGCGGTCGTAGTCCGAACTGCAGTTGAAGGCGCTGAAGCTGTTGTAGCCGCCGTAGCCGAAAGCGGAGGAGTAGCCCGGCGCCAGGCATTCCTTGCGCGCTTGCTTCTTGCTCTTGCCCTGGCTGCAATAGTGGTAGCTGCGCCGCTCCGCCTCGCGCAGGCGGTTCTCGTTCTGCCATTCCAGGCGCGCGAGGCTTTCGCACTGGCTCTGTTGCGTGCGGCACTGGGCGACGCAGGTGCGTCCCGCCTCGCTCGGCGGCATCACGTACTGGTAGCGCACGGAGGGGCCGCAGCCCGTCAGCAGGGCGAGCGCGAGCGCAGCGCCTGAGAGATTCAGGTGTCTGTTCATGGTTTCTTGCTGGGAAAGGGTGGAGCGGGGATCAGTCGTCCGCGACGTATTCCAGGATGTCGCCCGGCTGGCAGTCCAGGAAGGCGCAGATCTTCTCCAGGGTGTCGAGGCGGATGCCCTTGACCTTGCCGTTCTTCAGCAGGGACAGGTTCTGTTCGGTGATACCGATGGCTTCCGCCAGCTCCTTGGAGCGGACCTTGTTCTTCGCCAGGATGACGTCTAGTCGGATGATGATCATGGGGTCGTCATATGAAGGCTCTTACTTCTTCGTCCAGTTTCCTGGCTTCGCTCATCATCAGGCCGAACGAGCAGAGAAAGATCGCCTTGAGGAACTCGTAGGCCGCTTCGGAAGTGAGTCCGATCGAAACGCTCAGGACACGCTCGCCGTCGGGCAGGTCGAGAGATAGTACAAGACCTTGCAGCGTATTGATAAATGGCTGGAGCAAGAGTGCCAGGATGGACAGCAGACCGATGTGCACCAGGGTCCTGGCGTTGCGCTGCGACCAGCGTTCGCCCTTGGCCAGGCGGCGAAAGAACAGGCCGGTGAGCGCCAGGCCGAACGCGGACAGGAGGGTTGGCAGGTAGTCCAGCAGCATCAGCAGCGCCCGGCTGCTCCAGGACAGGACGAAGCCGTCGCTGGCCAGGCGCGGCATTTCATCACTCCAGGCCTGCAGGTAACCCTGTTCGCTGAGACCGGAGAGCCAGAGATGAGTGTTCGCCCCGAGTTCGATGCAGGCCATGCCCCAGGCCAGGATGGCGCAGAGCATGCCGAGCAGGTAGAGCTTGTGGTTGCTGAGATGCGTGGATAGCGTCATGCCGGGTTCCCCTGTGTGTTTCGCGTCTGGATGGCGAAACTAGGGAATAAATTATCGTAATACAATAATTTATCGTCACCGCGTCATAACTTGTGATCTGGAGCACAGTGCATCCTGGCCCGCTTCAGCGGATCACGCCTTCCTCGCGCAGGAGCTTGAAGATGGCTTCGGCACCGGATTCCGCCGAAAGATCCTTGAGTACCTGCCCGGTACCGCCGGAGGCCTTGGCGGTGGCGGCTTTCATCCGCTCGGCGCCGGTCTTCGCCCTGATCACCTTGAGCCGCTTCGGTCGCGGCCGGGCCGGTTGCAGGCTGTCTTCGGCGAGCAGCGGGTCGTCGACCACCTCCACCTCATGGGCCTCGATCTCGCCACGCCGGGCCGGGCCGAAGGCGCTCTGCCGGGCCGCCGGCGCGGCATTGTCGACACTGGCGACGAACGGCAGGCGTACCCGCAGGCGGCGTCGCTGGCCGCGAGGCAGGGCCTGGAGGACCTGGGCGCTGCCGTCTTCGACCTTCTCGACCTCGGCCAGGCCGACCACCAGTGGCCAGCCCAGGCGCTCGGCGAGGAGGAAGGGCAGCATCCCGGAGCCTTCCCCGGTTTCCGCCTGGCTGCCGGTGAGCACCAGTTGCGCGCGGGAGTCGCGCAGGTGCTCGGCCAGTGCGGGCAGGGCGTCGGCGCCGGCCGGCTGTTCCAGCACGGACAAGCGTTCCAGGCCCATTCCGAGATAGCCGCGCAGCGCCTCGGCGTGCGGGTCGCCGGCGTGCAGCACCTGCAGGCGCGGGCCGCTCAGGCGCAGGCCGAGCTCCACCGCGCGGGCGTCCTGTTCGGCGCGGCGCGGGCGTCCGGAGGCGGGGTGGGCGCCGATGGAGACCAGCGCGACGATGTTCAGCTCAGTCATGGTTCGATACCGATGCAAGGTACGTGGAAGCGGATTCAGGCCGCATCGCGTGCGGCGCCGTTGCGGTGTGCCTCGGCCAGGCGGACCAGCGCGCGGAGGATTTCCGTCGAGTCGCCGATCACCGAGAGATCGGCGCGCTTGATCATGTCGCAGCCGGCGTCGCGGTTCACCGCCACTACCTTGTCGCAGGCGCCTATGCCCTGCAGGTGCTGGATCGCCCCGGAGATGCCCACCGCCAGGTAGACCCGCGCGGTGACCCAGGTACCGGTGGCGCCGACCTGGCGGTTGCGCGGCATGTGCCCGTCATCCACCGCCACCCGCGAGGCGCCCTCGGTGGCGCCGAGGGCGGCGGCGGCCTGGTGGAACAGTGCCCAGTCCTGCACGCCGTTGCCGCCGGAGAGGATGAACTCGGCCTCGGCCATGGGAATCCGCGCCGGGTCCACGGCCACCGGGCCGAGGTCCTCGATGCGTGGCAGGTTGCGCGCCACCTGCTCGGCCATGTGCAGTTCGCGAACCTCATGGCGGGTCTCGCTGACCGGCTCGGCGCATTCCGCCGCGGCCAGCAGCAGGCGCGGCAGGGCGCGCTGGATGTCCTCGCGGCCGGCGCCGGCGCGGCCGATGCAGCGACCCTCCTCGACCTGCCAGACGCGCGTGGCCGGTCGTTCGCCGAGGGCGGCGGCCAGGCGCCGGCCCAGTTCGCCGCCGCCGCTGCGGCTGTCCGGGAACAGCCAGTGACGCGGGACGAACTGGTTTTCCAGGTTGCGCAACGCCAGAACCCGTTGCTCGGGCGCGTAGCCGTCGTACTGGTCGCCGGCAAGGTGCAGCAGGCGATCGACGCCGGCACTGTCGAAGGCGCTTTCCTTGTGTTCGCCGAACACCACGGCGAGCACCGCGCCGTCGCTGCCGGCGAGCTTGCGGGCCAGGCCGAGGAGATCCTTGTCGTGGCTGGTGAGGCGACCGCCGACCAGGTCCGGGACCACCGCGACGAGGAATGCCGGTTGCTCGATCACATGCAGCGGCAACTGCGCTTCCTGCGCTACGCTGGCGCGGCGCGCGCCGCCGCCCTGCTGGCAGCCGGAGCGATCGATGCGGCGGATGCCGTTGGGCCCGACGAAGCCGACGGCGTGCGGGTTCTTGCGGAGCACGCCGTTGGGGCCCATCCAGCGCGCTTCGCCGCCCTGGGCGGACTGCATGGCCGCATGCAGCGGATGCAGGCGGTTGCGGGCGATCCATTCGGCGCGTGGGTCGCGGCGGACGATGTCGTTCATGCGGAATGCTTCCTGTGGCTGCGGCTACCCTCTTCCCCGGTCCTCTCCCTGGAGGGAGAGGCCACTATCCGTGCTGCCCCGGTCAGCAGCGGACCTGATGCGAAGCTCGACACTCTCATCAATGCACCTCCGCCACGGCTTCACGCCGCACCGGCTTTTTTGCCGGCGCTTCCGCCTGCTCTATCAGCGCTTCCGCCACCAGCTCGGCGATGTCCTTGATCTCCGGTCGCGGCGCCACTACGCCCTCGAGCATCGCGGTGCATTGCGGGCAGCCGACGGCCACCAGCTCGGCGCCGGTCTCGCGGATGTCGGCCATGCGCATGTCGGGGATCCGCTGCTTGCCGGGGATGTCGGTGATCGGCGCGCCGCCGCCACCGCCGCAGCAGCGCGAGCGGAAGCCGGAGCGTTGCATTTCCTTGACCTCGATGCCGAGTGCGCGCAGCACGTTGCGCGGCGCCTCGTACTCGCCGTTGTAGCGGCCGAGGTAGCAGGGGTCGTGGTAGGTGACGCTGCCGGCCTTGCTGCGGCCCAGTCGCAGCGTGCCGGCGCGCAGCAGTTCGTCGATGAAGGTGCTGTGGTGCAGCACCTGGTAGTCGCCGCCGAGGGCGCCGTATTCGTTCCTCAGCACATGGAAGCTGTGCGGGTCGCAGCTGACGATGCGGGCGAAGCGGTATCGCGCCAGGGTCGCGATGTTGCGCCTGGCCAGGTTCTGGAAGGTCGCCTCGTCGCCCAGGCGGCGCGCCACGTCGCCGCTGTCGCGCTCCTCCAGGCCGAGCACGGCGAAGTCCACTCGCGCCGCCTTGAGGATCTTCACGAAGGCGCGCAGGGTGCGCTGGTTGCGCATGTCGAAGGCGCCGTCGCCGACCCAGAACAGCACGTCGACGGATTTCTTCTCGCTCATCAGCGGCAGGTTCAGGTCCGCCGCCCAGTTCAGCCGGCCGCCGGGAGCGAAGCCGCCGGGATTGTCGGTGGCGATCAGGTTGTCCAGCACCTCGGCGCCCTTGTTCGGCGTGGCACCTTTCTCCAGGGTCAGGTGGCGGCGCATGTCGACGATGGCGTCGACGTGCTCGATCATCATCGGGCATTCCTCGACGCAGGCGCGGCAGGTGGTGCAGGACCACAGGGTGTCGGCGTCGACCAGGGCCTTGCCGTCCAGCGCGACGATCGGCTGGTGCGGGCCGCCGCCATGTTCGCCCAGCGGTTTGCCTGGATAGGGGCTGCCGGCGAATTTCGCGTCGTTGCCGCCGGCCAGGCCGATGACCATGTCCTGGATCAGCTTCTTCGGGTTCAGCGGCTGGCCGGCGGCGAACGCCGGGCACATCGCCTCGCACTTGCCGCACTGCACGCAGGCGTCGAAACCGAGCAGTTGGTTCCAGGTGAAGTCGGTAGGCTTTTCCACCCCCAGCGGCGCCTGCGGATCGGCCAGGTCGAGCGCCTTGAGGCCGGTGGAGCGGCCGCCGCGCCCATCTTTTCTGGAGAACCGTTCGGCGCGGCGGTGCCAGGCCAGGTGCAGGGCACCGGCGAAGGCGTGCTTCATCGGCCCGCCCCAGGTCATGCCGAGGAACAGCTCGGACACACCCCAGGCCACGCCAATGGCAAGGAGGCCGGCGAGGAACCAGCCGCCGAAGCCTTCCGGCAGGATCCCGGCCACCGGCAGGGTGGCGAGGAAGAAGCTCGCGGCGAACGCCAGCAGGCTCTTCGGCAGGCGCATCCAGGGCCCCTTCGACAGCCGCGACGGCGGGTCGAGGCGGCGGCGGGCGACGAACAGCGCGCCGACGAACATCAGCGCCGTGGCCGCCAGCAGGGCGAAGCCGAGGATGCGGTCGTGCAGGCCGAAGCCGTGCACCAGGATCGCCAGCAGCGCTGCCAGGACGAAGCCGCCGGCGGTGGCCACGTGCGTCCTGGACATGTACCTGTCGCGCTCGACCACATGGTGCAGGTCCACCAGGTAGCGACGCGGCATCTGCATGAGGCCGCCGATCCAGTCGACCCTGGAGGGTCGGCCGCGGCGCCACATGAGGAAGCGCTTCGCGGCGCCAAGCACGGCAAGTGCCAGGGCGGCGAAGAGCAGGAGGGGGAGGAGGGTGTCGAGCATTTCTGGTCTCCCTGCGGGACGTCAGGCGGCGCTGGATCGGCCCCCTATCCCGCTTGCGGGAGAGGAGGGCCGGCCGTGCCGGTCGGAAGCCACGAGGCGTGTCTTAGAAATCCTTGCACAAGCGCAGCGCGTCATAGATCGCCGCATGGGTGTTGCGCTGGGCCACGCAGTCGCCGATGCGGAACAGCAGGTAGCCTTCTCCGGACTGGCTGAGGCAGGGCTGCGGCTGGATCGCGAACAGCGCCTCGACGTCGATCTGGCCCTTGTTCCGCGAGCCCTGCTTGAGCGCGTAGTAGAGGCTCTCGTCGGGGCGCACGCCGTTTTCCACCACCACCTGGTCGACCACCCGCTCTTCCCGCGCGCCGGTGTATTCGTTCTCCAGCACCGCCACCAGCCTGTCGCCCTCGCGGTAGACCTTCTCCAGCATCAGGTCGCCGGTCATGATCACTTCCCTGGGGTACATGCTGCGGTAGTAGGTGGGGAAGGTGGTGCCGCCGATGGCCACGCCCGGCTTGATGTCGTCGGTGACGATCTCCACCTGGGCGCCCTTGTCGGCGAGGAAGTCCGCCACCGACATGCCGCTGAACTCGCAGATGGTGTCGTAGACCAGCACGTTCTTGCCCGGCTCGACCGTGCCGTCGAGCACGTCCCAGCTGCTCACCACCAGGCCTTCGGCGGCGCCCCAGTGTTCGTTCTGCTCGAGGAACGGATGTCCGCCGTTGGCCAGCACCACCACGTCCGGGCGCAGGTCGAGGATGGTCTCGGGGTCGGCCGCGGTGCCCAGGCGCAGGTCGATGCCCAGGCGCGCCAGCTCCAGTTGGTACCAACGGGTGATGCCGGCGATCTGGTCGCGCTGCGGCGCCCTGGCGGCGGTGGTGATCTGGCCGCCGAGCTGGTCCTTCTTCTCGAACAGGGTCACGTCGTGGCCACGTTCGGCCGCCACGCGGGCAGCCTCCATCCCGGCCGGCCCGCCGCCGACCACCACCACCTTGCGCTTCGGCCCGGTGGATTTCTCGATGATGTGCGGCACGCCCATGTATTCGCGGGAGGTCGCGGCGTTCTGGATGCACAGCACGTCCAGGCCCTGGTACTGGCGGTCGATGCAGTAGTTGGCGCCGACGCACTGCTTGATCTGGTCGACCTGGCCCATCTTGATCTTGGCGATCAGGTGCGGGTCGGCGATGTGCGCGCGGGTCATGCCGACCATGTCCACGTAGCCGCCTTCGAGGATGCGCGTGGCCTGGTTCGGGTCCTTGATGTTCTGCGCGTGCAGCACCGGCACATCGACCACTTCCTTGATGCCGGCCGCCAGGTGCAGGAACGGCTCCGGCGGGAAGGTCATGTTGGGGATGACGTTGGCCAGGGTGTTGTGGGTATCGCAGCCGGAGCCGACCACGCCAATGAAGTCGAGCATGCCGGTATCGCTGTAGTACTTGGCGATCTGCTTCATGTCCTCGTGGGACAGGCCGTCCGGGTGGAATTCGTCGCCGCAGATGCGCATGCCGACGCAGAAGTCCTCGCCGACCTCGGCGCGCACTGCCTTGAGCACCTCGAGGCCGAACTTCATCCGCCCCTCGAAGCTGCCACCCCATTCGTCGGTACGCTTGTTGACCCGTGGACTCCAGAACTGGTCGATCATGTGCTGGTGCACGGCGGACAGCTCGACGCCGTCCAGGCCGCCTTCCTTGGCGCGGCGGGCGGCCTGCGCGTAGTTGCCGATGACCCGCCAGATCTCCTCCACCTCGATGGTCTTGCAGGTGGCGCGGTGCACCGGCTCGCGGATACCCGACGGCGACATCAGGGTCGGCCAGTGGTAGCCGTCCCAGCGCGAACGGCGCCCCATGTGGGTAATCTGGATCATGATCTTGGCGCCGTGCTTGTGCATGGCGTCCGCCAGGTTCTGGAAGTGCGGGATGATCCGGTCGGTGGACAGGTTCACCGAACTCCACCACTGCTGCGGGCTGTCGATGGCGACCACCGAGGAGCCGCCACAGATGGCCAGGCCGATGCCGCCCTTGGCCTTTTCCTCGTAGTACTTCACGTAGCGCTCGGTGGTCATCCCGCCGTCGGTGGCGTAGACCTCGGCGTGGGCGGTGGAGAGCACGCGGTTGCGGATGGTCAGCTTGCCGATCTGGATCGGCTGGAACATTGCTTCGAAGGCCATGACCCTTTCCTCGGCTTACAGGGGTTTGACGACGAACAGGCCGTCTTCGTGACCGTCCTCGGCGCCGCTGTAGACCTGTTCGGCCACGGTGCGCAGGCTGCTGCCGCGGGCGGCGAGGATCTGGTCCATGGCGCCGGCGAACCAGCCGGTGAACATGTAGTCGACCTTGCGGTTGACCTTGCCGTAGACGTAGACGAAGGCGGAGTGCCGCAGGCGGACCTCGGCGGTGCCTTCCTCGAGGTTGATCCGCTCGATCTCGAACAGGCCCCAGCCGCGCTGGGACAGGCGCTTCATGTAGTGCTCGAACACCGCCACGCCTTCCAGGCCGTGGCATTCGGCTTCCTTCTCGCACCAGTGCCAGGCGGACTTGTAGCCGGCCTTGTAGAGGATCTCGGCGTAGGCGTCGGCGCCCAGCACTTCCTCGATGCCCATGTGGTTGTTGACGAAGAAATGCCGCGGCACGTAGAGCATCGGCAGGGCGTCGGTGGTCCAGACGCCGGTCTCGCTGTCGACCTCGATGGGCAGTTGGGGGGCGTGTTTGGCCATGGTGTAAGCTCCGATTCTTTTGACTCCCTCTCTCCCTTCAGGGAGAGAGGCGGGGAGAGGGAAGATGGGTGCGATGCAATGCCCCTCCCTTGAGGAAGAGGCGACGAGTCGGGAGTGGGCCGGGAGTCACTCGCCCCAGACGTCCTGCAGGACCCTTACCCAGTTCTCGCCCATCACCTTGCGCACCAAGCGCTCGGGCATGCCGCGCTCGAGCAGGGTCTCGGTGAGGTTGGGGAATTCGCCGACGGTGCGGATGCCCAGCGGGTTGACGATCTTGCCGAAGTTGGTCAGACGCCGGGCGTAGCCCTTGTCGTGGGTCAGCCACTCGAAGAAGTCGTGGCCGTGGCCCTGGGTGAAATCGGTGCCGATGCCGATGGCGTCCTCGCCGACGATGTTCATCACGTACTCGATGGCCTCGGCGTAGTCGTCGATGGTCGAGTCGATGCCTTTCCTGAGGAACGGCGCGAACATGGTCACACCGACGAAGCCGCCATGGTCGGCGATGAACTTCAGCTCCTCGTCGGACTTGTTGCGCGGGTGTTCCTTGAGACCGGACGGCAGGCAGTGGGAGTAGCAGACCGGCTTCTTCGATTCGAGGATGACTTCTTCGGAAGTCTTGCTGCCGACGTGGGAGAGGTCGCACATGATGCCGACCCGGTTCATCTCCGCGACGATCTCCCGACCGAAGCCGGAGAGCCCGCCGTCACGCTCGTAGCAGCCGGTGCCGACCAGGTTCTGGGTGTTGTAGCACATCTGCACGATGCCCACGCCGAGCTGCTTGAACACCTCGACGTAGCCGAGCTGGTCCTCGAATGCGTGGGCATTCTGGAAGCCGTAGAGGATGCCGGTCTTGCCCTGCTCCTTGGCCTTGCGGATGTCCGCGGTGCTGCGCACCGGGATCACCAGGTCGCTGTTGTCGCGGATCAGCTTGTTGCTGGCGACGATATTGTTCACCGTCGCCTGGAAGCCTTCCCATACCGATACGGTGCAATTGGCGGCGGTCAGGCCGCCCTTGCGCATGTCCTCGAACAGTTCGCGGTTCCACTTGGCGATGATCAGACCGTCGATGACGATGCTGTCGGCGTGCAATTCGGCTGGGCTCATCTGGCATACCCCTTTCAGGCTGGGCGCGCCGGGACTTGTGCCGACGCTTTGGGGGCAGCATATCGTCGGGGCCCGGCGCGACCCGGCCCGAAAACGACCAGGGTCGTGCCGAAAGCGTCAAGCGTGCGACCGCAACGACGGAGGGCGATGTCGCGGATGGAACAGGCGCTGGCCGCCCGGGACCGGCAACGGGGAGCGAACGCGCCCCTGCCGGTGCGGGTTCAGAGGCCGAGCTCGCCGAGCGACGGATGGTCGTCCGGGCGGCGCCCCAGCGGCCAGCGGAACAGCCGCTGGTCCTCGCGGATCGGCAGGTCGTTGATGCTGGCGTGACGTTCGTACATCAAACCCTGCTCGTCGAACGCCCAGTTCTCGTTGCCGTAGGAGCGGAACCAGTTGCCCGAGTCGTCGTGCCATTCATAGGCGAAGCGCACGGCGATGCGGTTGCCGGTAAACGCCCAGAGTTCCTTGATCAGCCGGTACTCCTGCTCGCGCTGCCACTTGCCGCTGAGGAATTCGACGATCCGCTCGCGGCCGCGGACGAAGGTCGAGCGATTGCGCCAGACGCTGTCGGGGCTGTAGGCCAGCGAGACGCGCTGCGGGTCGCGGCTGTTCCAGCCGTCCTCGGCGGCGCGGACCTTCTGCGCGGCGGTTTCGGCGGTGAAGGGGGGAAGCGGGGGACGGACGTCGCTCATGGCGGGCTCCTCGGTCTGCGGTGGTTTTCGATGGGAACAGCGTAGGGCAGGGCGAGCGCGGCCGAATGACGTCGATCCCACGGATCCTGCCAATCCCGCCTCGCCCCCTGGCTGTTTGCCAGGCTGGCCAGACCTACCCCGGAGAGGGCTATGATGGCCGCCACCGGAGTGGACAAGGATCGACCTCGCGCAATGACCTCCACCACCTACCTCGGCCTGCTGCTGGTCGGTATCCAGGTACTCGGCTTCGTCGCCGCCATCCATGCCGTGCTCACCGTGCGCACCGCCCAGGGCGCGATCGCCTGGGCCACCTCGTTGGTATTCATGCCGTACCTGACCCTGCTGCCGTACCTGGTGTTCGGTCGCAGCCGTTTCGACGCCTACATCGAGGCGCGGCGCCAGGCCAACCGCGAGATGCACCTGGCGGCCGCCGAGCTGGACTGGCGTCCCTGGGTCGAGGAGGCCCTGGCGGCCCGCCAGGTCAGCGGCTACAAGGGGCTCAAGGCGCTGGTGCGGATGACCCGCACGCCGACCCTGGCGAACAACCGGGTGCGCCTGCTGGTCAACGGCGAGGCCAGCTTCGAGGCGATGTTCAAGGCGATCTCCGCCGCCCGCCAGGTGATCCTGGTGCAGTTCTTCATCGTCCGCGACGACGCTCTCGGCCAGCGCCTCCAGCAATTGCTGCTGGAGCGCGCGGCCAACGGCGTGGAAGTGTTCTTCCTCTATGACGCCATCGGCAGCCACGCGCTGCCGCACCGCTATGTCGAGCGGCTGCGCCAGGGCGGCGTGCAGGTGCACGGCTTCAGCACCGGCAGCGGCATGCTCAACCGCTTCCAGGTGAATTTCCGCAACCACCGCAAGGTCGTGGTGGTGGACGGCGAATGCGGTTTCGTCGGCGGGCACAACGTCGGTGTCGAGTACCTCGGCGAGAAGCCGCCGCTGGCGCCCTGGCGCGATACCCACCTGGAACTGCGCGGACCGGCGGTGGCCTGCCTGCAGGAAAGCTTCGCCGAGGACTGGTACTGGGCGACCCACAGCCTGCCGCCGCTGATCCTGCCGCCGCAGTACGACAGCGAGGGCGTGCTCTGCCAGGTGGTCGCCAGCGGCCCGGCGGATGCCCAGGAAACCTGCTCGCTGTTCTTCGTCGAGATGATCAACGCCGCCCACGAGCGGGTCTGGATCACCTCGCCGTATTTCGTTCCCGACGAAGCGGTGATGGCCGCCCTGCGCCTGGCGGTGCTGCGCGGCGTCGACGTGCGCCTGCTGATACCCTCGCGCGCGGACCACCGCACGGTGTATGCCGCCTCCAGCCTCTACGCGCTGGAGGCGATCCGTGCCGGGGTCAAGGTGTTCCGCTACCAGCCCGGCTTCCTCCACCAGAAGGTGGTGCTGGTGGACCGCGATACCGCCGCCGTCGGCAGCGCCAACCTGGACAACCGTTCGTTCCGGCTGAATTTCGAGGTGATGGTGGTGACCGTCGACGAGGCCTTCGCCGGCGAGGTGGAGGCGATGCTCGAAGCGGACTTCGCCGAGTCGCTCGAATTCACTCCGGAAGACCGCCGCAGCGTACGCCGCCTGCAGCAACTGGGGATGCGCGTGGCGCGACTGGTCTCGCCGATCCTCTGAGGACCTGCCCACGACCGCTGCGCAACGGAAACTGCCGTCAACAGGTTCCGCGCGCCGCCGCGTCGTCTCTGCCGCCCGCCGAATGCGCGGGCGTGCAGCTTTTCCCTAGCCAGCGACTACAAAAATCATAATTTCGCTATTCCCCGGCTCTGAACAGAATGCGGCCATCACGCAACCGCAGAACAAGAACGACCAGAGTCCGAGGAACCGAGCCATGACCGACCTGAATCGCACCGCCTTGCCCCAGGGCACGGGCGGGACCGTGGAAAAGACCGACACCCTCGTCGTCGGCGCCGGCCAGGCCGGCGTGGCGATGAGCGAACACCTGGGCCGTCTCGGCGTGCCGCACCTGGTCCTGGAGCGCAACCGCATCGCCGAGGCCTGGCGCAGCGGGCGCTGGGATTCGCTGGTGGCCAACGGCCCGGCCTGGCACGATCGCTTCCCGGGAATGGAATTCGACAGCGATCCCGACGGCTTCCCCGGCAAGGACCAGGTGGCCGCCTATTTCGAGGCCTACGCGAAGCGGATCGCCGCGCCGATCCGTACCGGCGTCGAGGTGACGAAGGTGGTGCGCAATGTCGGCCGCCCCGGCTTCACCGTGGAAACCTCCGCCGGGACCATCGAGGCCAACCGGGTGGTCGCCGCCACCGGCCCGTTCCAGCGTCCGGTGATCCCGCCGATCGCGCCGCGCGACGAGCGTATCCGGCAGATCCACTCGGCCCACTACCATAACCCGCGGCAGTTGCCCGAAGGCGCGGTACTGGTGGTCGGCGCCGGTTCGTCGGGGGTCCAGATCGCCGACGAGCTGCAACGTGCCGGACGCCAGGTCTACCTCTCGGTGGGCGCCCATGACCGCCCGCCGCGTTCCTACCGTGGTCGCGATTTCTGCTGGTGGCTGGGGGTGCTCGGCGAATGGGACGCGGAAGTCGCCAAGCCCGGCCGCGAGCACGTGACCATCGCCGTGAGCGGTGCCCGCGGCGGACATACCGTTGACTTCCGCGCCCTGGCACAGCAGGGCGTGACCCTGGTCGGACTGACCAGGTCCTTCGCCGACGGCGTCGCCACCTTCCAGCCGGACCTGGCGGAGAACCTGGCGCGCGGCGACGAGAACTACCTGGCGCTGCTCGACGCCGCCGACGCCTATGTCGCCCGCAACGGCCTCGACCTGCCGGAAGAGCCCGAGGCGCGCCGCCGGCTGCCCGATCCGGCGTGCGTGACCGATCCGATCCTCGAGCTGGACCTGGCCGCGGCCGGGGTGGGCAGCATCATCTGGGCCACCGGCTATGCCGTCGATTTCGGCTGGCTGCAGGTCGACGCCTTCGACCCGAACGGCAAGCCGCGCCACCAGCGCGGCGTGTCCAGCGAACCCGGCGTGTACTTCATCGGCCTGCCCTGGCTGTCGCGGCGCGGCTCCTCGTTCATCTGGGGCGTCTGGCACGACGCTCGCCACGTCGCCGACCACATCGCCATCCAGCGCAAGTACCTCGACTACCACGCCGCCGCGCAACGCCAGCAACCGGAACGCGCCGCGCCCGCCCCGCAAACCAGCCTGCAGGAAGTCAGCTGATGCCTACCCACACCCGCATACGCATGTTCAACACCAAGGACACCTATCCCAACCAGTCCCTGGACAACGACCTCTGCCAGGCCGTGCGCGCCGGCAACACGGTGTACGTGCGCGGCCAGGTCGGCACCGACTTCGACGGCAACCTGGTCGGCCTCGGCGACCCGCGCGCCCAGGCCGAGCAGGCGATGAAGAACGTCAAACAATTGCTGGAAGAAGCCGGCAGCGACCTCTCGCACATCGTCAAGACCACTACCTACCTGATCGACCCGCGCTACCGCGAGCCGGTCTATCGCGAAGTCGGCAAGTGGCTCAAAGGGGTGTTCCCGATTTCCACCGGGCTGGTGGTCTCGGCCCTCGGCCAGCCGCAGTGGCTGATGGAGATCGACGTGATCGCGGTGATTCCCGACGACTGGCAGCAATGAGGAGGCGCGCGCCATGACCTTTTCCATCGTCGGCCGCTGCGCCGAAACCGGCCAGTTGGGCATCGCCATCAGCTCGTCGAGCATCGCCGTCGGCGCCCGTTGTCCCTGGCTGCGCGCCGGCACCGGCGCGGTGGCCACGCAGAACATCACCCTGCCGGCGCTCGGCCCGCAGATCCTCGACCGCCTCGACCAGGGCCTGGCCCCTGGCGAAGCGCTGGACCAGGCGCTGAGCAGCAACGGCTATGGCCAGTACCGCCAGGTCACGGTGATCGACCAGCACGGCCGCACCGCGTTGTTCACCGGCCGCGAGGCGCTCGGCGTGCACCACGCGCTGGCTGGCGAGCAATGCGTGGCGGCCGGCAACCTGCTGGCCGCGCCGGCGGTGATCGAGGCGATGGTGGATGCCTTCGAGAACGCCGAAGGCCTGCTCGCCGAGCGCCTGCTGGCGGCGATGGGGGCCGCGCTGGCCGCTGGCGGAGAGGCCGGGCCGGTGCATTCGGCGGCGCTGTCGGTGGTCGGCGACCTGCTCTGGCCGGTGGTCGACCTGCGCGTCGACTGGGCCGAGCACGACCCCATCGGCCAGCTCGAGCGACTGTGGCTCGCCTACAAGCCGCAGATGCAGGACTATGTGACCCGCGCCCTCGACCCGACCCGTGCGCCGAGCTACGGCGTGCCCGGCGACGAGTGAGGCCGCCGTTCCCTTTCCTACGACGGCGCGCCGCGGACGGTGCGCCACTGGAGTCCGACATGCCTGGCAGCCGCGACATCCTCGCCGACCTGGTGGCGTTCGACACCGTCAGCCGCGAGTCCAACCTGGCGCTGATCGACTACGTCCGCGACTACCTGGCGGGTTTCGGCGTCGACAGCGAACTGTTCTTCGACGCCGAGGGCCGCAAGGCCAATCTCTACGCCACCATCGGCCCCAGCGACCGTGGCGGCGTCTGCCTTTCCGGGCATACCGACGTGGTACCGGCGGACGGCCAGGCCTGGAGCGTGCCGCCGTTCCGGCTCAGCGAGCGCGACGGCCGCCTCTACGGGCGTGGCACGGCGGACATGAAGGGCTACCTGGCCTGCGTGCTGGCGGCCGTCCCGGCGTTCCTCGCCGCGCCGCTGCGCCTGCCGGTGCACCTGGCGTTCTCCTACGACGAGGAAGTCGGCTGCCTGGGCGTCCGTTCGCTGCTCGCGGCGCTGGAGCGGCGTCCGCACAAGCCGTTGCTGTGCATCATCGGCGAGCCCACCGAGCTGAAGCCGGTGCTCGGCCACAAGGGTAAGCTGGCCATGCGCTGCGAGGTGCACGGCGCGGCCTGCCATTCGGCCTACGCGCCGCAGGGGGTGAATGCCATCGAATACGCCGCGCGGCTGATCGGCCGCCTCGGCGAGATCGGCGCACGCCTGGCGGCGCCGGAGCGCCACGACCGGCGTTTCGATCCGCCCTGCTCGACGGTGCAGACCGGGCTGATCCAGGGCGGTCGCGCGCTGAACATCGTGCCCGCCGAATGCCGCTTCGACTTCGAGATCCGCGCGCTGCCGGCGGACGACCCGCGACAGGTCGCCGAGGAGCTCCGCGACTACGCTGAAAGCGAACTGCTGCCGCAAATGCGCGCCGTGCAGCAAGGCACCGACATTCGCTTCACGCCGCTATCGGCCTATCCCGGCCTGCTCACCGCAGACGACAGCCAGGCGGCGGAGCTGATCGGCCTGCTCAGCGGTTCGACGGATTTCTCCACCGTGGCCTTCGGCACCGAGGGTGGGCTGTTCCACCAGGCCGGTATCCCGGCGGTGATCTGCGGTCCCGGCAGCATGGACCAGGGCCACAAGCCGGACGAGTTCGTCAGCCTCGCTCAGCTCGAGGCGTGCGATGCCCTGCTGGCGCGCCTGGCGGCGTGGCTGCGGGAGCCTTGAGCGGCAGCACCGCGCGATCCTGGCTGGGACTGGCGGCGAAGCGCGCGCGGTAGCTGCGGGAGAAGTACGACGGCGACTCGAAGCCGCAGGCCAGGCTCACCTGTAGCACGCTGAGGTCGGTCTGGCGCAGCAACTGGCGGGCCTTGTCCAGGCGCAGGCCGAGGTAGAAGTTCGAGGGCGTGTCGTCCAGGTGCACGCGGAACAGCCGTTCCAGCTGGCGGCGGGTGACCTGGATGCGCTCGGCCAGCTCCAGGGTGGTCAGTGGCGGCTCGGTATGCCGCTCCATCTCGCCGATCACCTGCACCAGCTTGCGGTTGCTCACCCCATAGCGGGTCGCCACCTGCAGGCGCTGGTGGTCCTGGCGCGGGCGGATGCGGCCGAGCACGAACTGCTCGGAAACCTGCACCGCCAGCTGCGGGCCGTGGGCCTGGGCGATCAGGTCGAGCATCAGGTCGATGGAGGCGGTGCCGCCGGCCGAGGTGATGCGCGGCCCGTCGATCTCGAACAGCTCCTGGGTCACGTTCAGTTGCGGGTAGGACTCCTGGAAGGCGTCGATGGCTTCCCAGTGCAGGGTCGCGCGGCGCCCGTCGAGCAGCCCGGCCTCGGCCAGCACCACGCTGCCGGTATCGATGCCACCGAGGGTCACGCCGTTGCGATCGAGCTTGCGCAGCCACTGCACCAGTGCCGGGGTGACCGCCCGCAGCGGCTCGAAACCGGCCACCACGAACAGCAGGTCGCCTTTCTTCAGCGGCTCCAGCGCGCCGTCGCTGTTCACCGACATGCCATTGCTGGCCAGCACCGGACCGCCGTCGGCGCTGAGCACGTGCCAGCGGTAGAGGTCGGCGTGGAAGCGGTTGGCCACTCGCAATGGCTCCACGGCGGAAACGAAGCCCATTACCGAGAAGCCGGGCAGCAGGAGGAACCAGAAGTCCTGGGACATGGGGAGCTCCATGGTCGAGGTTGCGCAGCCTGTGTGTAGCGCAGGCCTGCCGCGCTTGGCAATGGTCAGGTCGCTGCAGTGCAAGAGCTGGTCGCCGCAGTGCGTTTCGCCGCGGCGCCGCCTGCGTACCTTGGTCGCCAGGACCAGCCCCGGGAGGGGCCGGCACCGACCTCGCAGAAAAACAACCAATAGCCGCACGAGGGGAGACCGATGAAGACGACGATTCGCCAGCTGGGCTGCGCCCTGCTGATCCTGGCCAGTGGCGCCGCCCTGGCCGCCGAACCCGAGCAGTGCCGCACGGTGCGCCTGGGCACGGTGAACTGGACCGACGTGGTCGCCAGCAGCGCCGTGGCCGAAGCCTTGCTCGATGGCCTGGGCTACCAGGTGAAGCAGACCAGCGCCTCGCAACAGATCGTCCTGGCCGGCCTGGCCGACAAGCAGCTGGACCTGTTCCTCGGCTACTGGCAACCGACCATGCAACCGGTCGCCAGGCCTTACCTGGACAAAGGCCGGATCGAAGTGATCGAACCGCCGACCCTGGCCGACGCGCAGTCCACCTATGCGGTGCCGCGCTACGTCGCCGAGGGCGGGCTGAAGACCTTCGCCGACATCGCCCGTTTCAAGGACAAGCTTGGCGGCCGCATCTACGCCATCGAGCCGGGCAGCGGCTCGAACCGCATCACCCGGAAGATGATCGACGACAACCGTTTCGGCCTGAAGGGCTTCCAACTGGTGGAATCCAGCGAGGCCGGGATGCTCACGGCGGTGAAGCGGGCGATCAAGCGCAAGCAGTGGGTGGTGTTCTTCGGCTGGAAGCCGCATCCGATGAACCTGCAGATCGACATGACCTACCTCACCGGCAGCGAGGATGTGTTCGGTCCCGACGAAGGCGCGGCCACCGTCTCCACCATGACCGCCGCCGGCTACCAGGCGCAGTGTGGCAATGTCGCCCGGCTGTTGCGCAACCTGCGTTTCAGCAGCGCCCAGGTCAGCCAGGTGATGGCGCCAATCCTCGAGCGCACCCAGCCCCTCGACGCCGCGCGCCAGTGGCTGAAGGCCAACCCCGAGCCACTGAAGGCCTGGCTGGAGGGCGTGAGCACCTTCGACGGCAAGGATGGCCTGGCCGCGCTCCAGGCCTCGCTGAAGTAACCCGCACCTATCCGCTCCGCCCGGCGCGACCGGGCGGGGCTTCGTACACCCCGAATACAGGGAGCTACCACCGTGAACCATGAAGTCATCGTCACCTGCGCGGTGACCGGCGCCGGCGATACCGTCGGCCGGCATCCGGCGATCCCGGTCACCCCCAAGCAGATTGCCGAGGCCGCCATCGAGGCGGCCAGGGCCGGCGCCACCGTCGCCCACTGCCACGTCCGTGATCCCGCCACCGGCAAGCCCAGCCGCGACGTGGCGCTGTACCGCGAAGTGGTCGAGCGGATCCGCGAGAGCGACACCGACGTGATCATCAACCTCACCGCCGGCATGGGCGGCGACCTGGAGATCGGCAAGGGCGAGCAGCCCCTGGAGTTCGGCGCCGGCACCGACCTGGTCGGCCCGCTGGAGCGGCTGAAGCACGTCGAGGAGCTGCTGCCGGAAATCTGCACCCTGGACTGCGGCACCCTCAACTTCGGCGACGGTGACTACATCTATGTCTCCACCCCGGCCCAGTTGCGCGCCGGCGCCCGGCGCATCACCGAACTGGGGGTCAAGGCCGAGCTGGAAATCTTCGATACCGGCCACCTCTGGTTCGCCAAGCAGATGCTCAAGGAAGGGTTGCTGGAGGACCCGCTGTTCCAGATCTGCCTGGGCATTCCCTGGGGCGCGCCGGCCGATACCACGACCATGAAGGCGATGGCCGACAACCTGCCGCCGGGGGCGACCTGGGCCGGCTTCGGCATCGGCCGTACGCAGATGCCGATGGTCGCCCAGGCCATGTTGCTGGGCGGCAACGTGCGGGTCGGCCTGGAGGACAACATCTGGCTGGACAAGGGCGTGCCGGCGAGCAACGGCAGCCTGGTGGAGCGCGCCATCGAGATCATCGAGCGCCTCGGCGGGCGCGCCCTGAGCCCGGCGGAAGGGCGCCGCAGGATGAACCTGAAACCGCGCTGATTTCTTTCCCCCGCCCCGCCGGGGGCGGGAACAACTTCTGGAGATGTCCATGTCCTTCGTCACCGAGATCAAGACCTTCGCCGCCCTCGGCAGCGGCGTCATCGGCAGCGGCTGGATCGCCCGCGCCCTGGCCCATGGCCTCGACGTCGTCGCCTGGGATCCGGCGCCGGGCGCTGAAGCGGCGTTGCGCGCGCGCGTCGCCAACGCCTGGCCGGCCTTGCGCAAGCAGGGCCTGGCGCCCGGTGCGGCGCAGGAGCGCCTGCGCTTCGTCGCCAGCATCGAGGAATGCGTGGGCGACGCCGATTTCGTCCAGGAGAGCGCCCCCGAGCGGCTCGACCTGAAGCTCGACCTGCACGCCCGGATCAGCGCTGCGGCGCGGCCCGACGTGCTGATCGGCTCGTCCACCTCGGGCCTGCTGCCCAGCGAGTTCTACGCCGAGGCGAGCCACCCAGAGCGCTGCCTGGTCGGCCACCCGTTCAACCCAGTCTACCTGCTGCCGCTGGTGGAGGTGGTCGGTGGCGAACGCACCGCTGCCGAGGCCGTGCGGGCGGCGATGCGGGTCTACGAATCGCTGGGCATGCGTCCGCTGCACGTACGCAAGGAAGTGCCCGGCTTCATCGCCGACCGCCTGCTCGAGGCGCTCTGGCGCGAGGCGTTGCACCTGGTCAACGACGGCGTGGCCACGACCGGCGAGATCGACGATGCGATCCGCTTCGGCGCCGGCCTGCGCTGGTCGTTCATGGGCACTTTCCTGACCTACACCCTGGCCGGCGGCAACGCCGGCATGCGCCACTTCATGGCGCAGTTCGGGCCGGCGCTGCAACTGCCCTGGACCTACCTGCCGGCGCCGGAACTCACCGAAGCCCTGATCGACCGGGTGGTGGAGGGTACCGCCGGGCAGCAGGGCGCGCGCAGCATCGCCGAACTCGAACGCTACCGCGACGACTGCCTGCTGGCGGTGCTCGGGGCGATCAGGGAAACCAAGGCCCGGCACGGCTTCGCCTTCGCCGAATGACCTGACGCGTCTTCCGCCCCGCCGGGCGGAGCGCAACCACGGAGCCCGCCATGAGCCAAGCCCTGACGACCTACGAAACGTCGGTCCTGCCCGAGTGGGTGGACTACAACGGCCACTTGCGCGATGCCTTCTACCTGCTGGTGTTCAGCTACGCCACCGACGCGCTGATGGCGCATATCGGCCTGGACAGCCAGAACCGCGAGGCCAGCGGACATTCGCTGTTCACCCTGGAATGCCACCTGAACTTCCTCCATGAGGTGAAGGAGGGCGCCAGGGTCGAGGTACGCACGCAACTGCTCGGCCACGACCGCAAGCGCCTGCATGTCCACCATGCCCTGTATCTGCCTGGCAGCGGGCAGGCGCTGGCGCTGAGCGAGCAGATGCTGCTCCATGTCAGCCTCGATGGCCCGCGCTCGGTGCCGTTCGAAGGCGAGGTGCTGGCGCGGGTCGAGGCGCTCGCCGAGGCGCATCGCGTGCTTCCCGTGCCGGAAGGCGTCGGCCGGGTGATCGGCCTGCCGCCGGTGCGCTGAGCGCGATGGCCGCGAAGTATCCGCTGTCTCCGGCGATGTGGCGCTTCGTCGAGCGCAGCCGGGCGTTCGCCAGCGACAGTCCGCGCCTGGATGCGCAACGCGCGGCCTACGCGCGGATGTGCAAGGCGTTCGCGCCGCCGCGCCCGGCCGGTTTGCTGGTGGTCGACTCCTGCTTGCCGGCTGCGCCGCCGGTGCGCGTGCGCCGCTATCGCCCCGAGCGCCCGGCACCGCCCGGCGGCTGGCCGGCGCTGCTCTACCTGCACGGTGGCGGCTGGATGCTCGGCGGCCTCGATTCACACGATTTCATCTGCGCCGACCTGGCGGCGCGCCTCGGCCTGCTGGTGCTGGCGGTGGATTACCGGCTGGCGCCGGAGCATCCGTTCCCGGCGGCCTTGCAGGACTGCCTGCGCGCCTGGCAGGCGCTGAGCCTGGGCGAGCTGGACGAAGCGCTGGACCCACGCCGCCTGCTGGTGGCCGGCGACAGCGCCGGCGGCAACCTGGCGGCGGCCCTGTGCCTGGCCCTGCGCGATGGCGGCGCGCCGTCGCCGGCCGCGCAGATATTGCTCTATCCCTTGCTGTCGGCCGCGCCATCGCCCTCGCGGATCGACTGCGTCGACGCCCCGTTGCTCGGCCTCGGCGATGTGCAGGCGTGCCTGGACGCCTACCTGCCGCTGGCGGCGCTGCACCGACAGCCGCTGGCGCTGCCCCTGGAGGCCGCCGATTTCACTGGCCTGCCGCCGGCCTTCGTGGCGGTCGCCGAATTCGATCCGCTGCGCGACGATGGCGAGCGCTATGGCGCAGCGCTACGGGCGGCGGGTGGCGAGGCAGGGTTCTATCCGGGAAGCGGACTGGTCCATGGCTGCCTGCGCGGCCACGGCATCGACGAGGTGGAGGCCCTGCACGAGGCCTTGCGGCGGGCCGTGCAGGGTTTCCTGGCGGCGGGTTCAGGCGAGCGCCAGGCGGGTGAGGATTCCACCGCCGAGCACCAGCCAGGCGAATAGCAGGGCGGCCAGCAGCAATGGCTTGAGGCCGGCGCGGCGGATCGCCGAGAGGTGCGTGCCGAGGCCGAGGCCGGCCATCGCCATGGCCAGGAGGAAGGTGTCGAGGTCGTTGACGTGGCTGACCAGCGCCGGCGGCAGGCTGACCAGCGAGTTGAGCCCGGCGACCAGCACGAAGCCGACGGCGAACCAGGGAATGGTGATCTTCGCCGCGCCGCTGTGCTGCCGGCGGTGTGCCTTGTCGCGTGCCAGCCAGGCCGAGAGCAGGATCAGGAAGGGCGCCAGCATCATCACCCGGACCATCTTGGCGATCACCGCGGTATCCGCTGCCTCGATGCCGATCGAGCGACCCGCGGCGACCACCTGGGCCACCTCGTGCACCGTGGCGCCGATATACACGCCCCAGGTGCCAGGGTCGCGCGGTAGCAGCCCCCAGTCCTGGTCGAGCTGGAACAGCGCCGGGTAGAGGAAGATGCCCAGGGTGCCGAACACCACCACGGTGGAGACCGCCACCGCGACCTGTTCGGCGCGGCCGCGCACCACCGGCTCGGTGGCCATTACCGCGGCGGCGCCGCAGATCGAGCTGCCGGCGCCGATCAGCAGGGTGGTGGTGCGGTCCAGGCCGAACAGCCGGGTGCCGAGCAGGCACGCCAGGCCGAAGGTGCTGGCGAGCATCAGGGCGTCCAGCAGCACGCCGTGCAATCCGACGCCGGCGATGTCCTGGAAGGTCAGGCGCAGGCCGTAGAGGATGATCCCGGCGCGCAGCAGGATCTGCTTCGAGAAGCCGACGCCGGCGGCGCTGCCGGCGGCGATCCGAGGGTACAGGGTGTTGCCGGCGACGATGCCGAGCACGATGGCCAGGGTCAGCGCGCTGATGCCGTTGTGCTGCAACCATTGCGAACGACCCAGGAGGATCGCCGCGCCGGCCAGGGCGGCGCTGAGCAGCAGGCCGGGGATGAGTTTCTGGACCTGGGCCAGGGGTCTGGTAGCGGTCTTGACGGGGAGGGTGTGCATCCTTCGCTCCTCAGGTGAGGTCACGGGACGCAGGTTAGGGAGCGGCAATGGATTTGTGAAACGAATAGTTTCTGTATTAAATACCTGAAAAACAGGTAGATCCTCCCATGGCCCTCAGTTTTCGTCAGCTCCAGATCTTCTGCGCGGTAGCTCGCAGCGGCAGCACCACGGCGGCGGCGGAATCCATCTCGCTGTCGCAGTCGGCCACCAGCGCCGCGCTCAACGAGCTGGAGTCGCAGCTTTCCACGCGCCTGTTCGACCGGGTCGGCAAGCGCCTGCAACTCAATGAGGTCGGCCGCCGCTTCCTGCCCCAGGCGTTGCGCCTGCTCGACGGCGTGGCGCAACTGGAGCAGCAGTTCGCGGCTTCCGCGGCGCCCCAGGCGAGCCTGACGGTGGCGGCCAGCAGCACCATCGGCAACTACGTGCTGCCACGCCTGCTGGCGTCCTTCGAACGCGAGCAACCGGGCGTGAGGGTCGACGCCAGCATCGGCAACACCGGTTCGGCGGTGCACGACGTGGTGACCTTCGCCGCGGACATCGGCCTCATCGAAGGTCCCTGCCACGAGCCCGGCCTGCGGGTGGAGCCCTGGCTCGAGGACAGCCTGATCGTGGTGGCGGCGCCCGGTCATCCGCTGGCCGCGCGCACCCAGGTTTCCCGCGAGGCCCTGCGCCGGGCGCGCTGGCTGCTGCGCGAGCCGGGCTCAGGGACGCGCGAGGAAGTCAGCCATGCCCTGCTGGGCCACCTGCACTACCTGGAAGACAGCCTCGACCTGGGCAGCTCCGAGGCGATCAAGCACAGCGTCGCCGCCGGGCTGGGCATCAGTTGCCTGTCGCGCTGGGTGGTCGAGGAACAGCTGGCCTCCGGCGCGCTGGTCGAGCTGCGCAGCAGCCTGCCACCGCTGCGCCGGCGCTTCTACATGCTGCGCCAGCGCGACAAGTTCCTCTCGCCGGGTTTCGAGCGTTTCTGGGAGCACTGCCGGGCCGGTCTCGCGGCCTGAGGGGCGGCGCGCCGGCACAAAAAAATCCCCCTGTCGCGCCCGACGCGCGAAGGGGGATGAAAAAGGAGCCAGGAACGGCCCTCAGTGTGAGCCTGGCGTCTTCCGCAAGCCGTGAGCTGCCTCGGAGGTCGCTGGGGAGGATTGTGGCGGTGTCGGCGAGCACTGGATTAGCCGAAAACGACCTGCCCATGCCCAGGCGGGACAGCCCCCTTGCCGGGAGCGGCGCGCGCTCAGCAGAATCGACGGCAATCCCCATCGAAGGAGCTGCCGCGATGATGCACGCCGATCTGATCGACCAGGACGATTTCCGCGAACGCCTGCAGGCGCTGGGCTTCAGCGTGCCGCCGGACGCGACTCCGGAGCAGGCCTGCGAATACGCCGTGCGCGGCCTCAGCCCGGAGCGCGCACAGGCGCTGCGACGGCTGGTGGAGGACATGCTCGGCGGCCCCGCCACGCTGCTGCCGGCAGTGCGCGAGGCGATCTCCCGGCAATTGCTGCCGGCGCTGGTGCCGCGCGGCTGAAGAGACGCTGCCCGCTCCCCTCACGGGAGCGGGCAGGGGCGCGCCGGGTCGCTCAGATCCTCACGCTGGCGAAGGTCGATTCCCCTTGCGCCTGGCTCAGGGCCGACAGCGCCGAGGAGTTGGGCATCAGCGCCAGGTCCTGCGGGATCGGCATCAGCACCACCGGCTGGCCCAGCGGCTGGCCCTGGCGCTCGTCGCGCGGCGGGATGCCGAAGTACTCGCGATAGCACTTGGAGAAGTGCGGGGTGGAGACGAAGCCGCAGACCGAGGCCACCTCGATGATCGACATGGAGGTCTGCTTGAGCAACTGGCGGGCGCGGATCAGGCGCAGCTTCAGGTAGTAGCGCGACGGCGAGCAGTGCAGGTACTTCTGGAACAGCCGCTCGAGCTGGCGACGCGAGACGTTGACGTAGACCGCCAGTTCGTCGAGGTCGATAGGTTCCTCCAGGTTGGCCTCCATCAGCGCGACGATCTCCTGCAACTTCGGCTGGTTGGTGCCGAGCATGTGCTTGAGCGGCACGCGCTGGTGGTCCTGCTCGTTGCGGATGCGCTCGTAGATGAACATCTCGGAGATCGCCGCCGACAGCTCGCGGCCATGCTCGCGGCCGATCAGGTGCAGCATCATGTCCATCGGCGCGGTGCCGCCGGAGGAGGTGAAGCGGTTGCGGTCTATCGAGAACAGACGGGTACTCATGGCTACCCGCGGGAAGGCTTCCTGCATCGCCGCCAGGCATTCCCAGTGCACGCTGCAATCGTAGCCGTCGAGCAGACCGGCGCGGGCCAGCGCCCAACTGCCGGTGCACACCGCGCCGAGGCGCCGGCCCTGGCGGGCCTGGGCCTGGAGGAAGGTGACGTGCTCGCGGGTGACGCTGCGCTGGATGCCGACGCCGCCGCAGACGATCACGCAATCCATCGCCGGGGCGTTGTCGGTACCGGCGTCGGGGGTGATCTGCAGACCGTCGCTGGCCCAGACCTGGCGGCCGTCCAGGCTCAGCGTGTGCCAGCGGTAGAGTTCGCGCCCCGAGAGCTGGTTGGCCATGCGCAGCGGCTCCACTGCCGATGCCAGGGAGATGAGGGTGAAATTGTCCAGCAGCAGGAAGCCGATGGACTGCGGATTTCGGTTCTGTGGTGGGACTCCGGGCGCGTACGTGGTCATAGGTGCATCTCCTCACGCTGAGCAAGCAGGCCTCGATCGGAGGCTCTTTTATGATTGTTGGTATTGCCGGCTGGCCTGGGCCACGCCGTGCCGTTGCTTGTTACCAGAGCAAGGCAAATGCCATGCCTATGTTGATTGGGCGTTCAATTAAAAAAGTCCGAAGGCTTTAGCTCGGGATTTTCCATCGGACCTGGCGGAATGGCGGCAACGGAGACGATTGGCGCGCGTCGCGCGCTTGAGCATTTCGGTAGCACCAGGGCGGCGCCCGGCGAGGGGGCGGGGGAGCGGCCCTGGCGACAAAGGTAACGATGGGCGGCGATCCGTTACGCCGGAGTGTGCCGGATGGCGACCGCCCGGTCACGCGTCATATGCGCCAAAAAGTGGCGCCTTGATCGTTTCGTGAGCAATTCCGGTTCAGCATTCGATGGCGTTGACCGCCAGGCCTCCGCGCGAGGTTTCCTTGTATTTGTCGTGCATGTCGGCGCCGGTGTCGCGCATTGTGCGGATCACCTTGTCCAGCGAGATGAAATGCTGGCCGTCGCCGCGCAAGGCCATCTGCGCCGCATTGATGGCCTTCACCGCGGCGATCGCGTTGCGCTCGATGCAGGGCACCTGGACCAGCCCGCCGACCGGGTCGCAGGTCAGCCCGAGGTTGTGCTCCAGGCCGATCTCGGCGGCGTTCTCGACCTGTGCCGGGGTGGCGCCGAGGACTTCCGCCAGGCCGGCGGCGGCCATCGCGCAGGCCGAGCCGACCTCGCCCTGGCAGCCGACCTCGGCGCCGGAGATCGAGGCGTTCTTCTTGCACAGGATGCCCACCGCGGCGGCGGCCAGCAGATAGTCGACGACGTCGTGGTCCCGGGCGTCGGGATTGAACTTCATGTAGTAGTGCAGCACCGCCGGGATGATCCCCGCCGCGCCGTTGGTCGGCGCGGTGACCATGCGCCCGCCGGCGGCGTTCTCCTCGTTCACCGCCAGGGCGAACAGGTTGACCCATTCCATGGCGCTGAGGGTCGAGCCGATCACGTTGGGCTTGCCGATCTCCTGCAGGTTGCGGTGCAGGCGTGCGGCGCGACGCTGCACGTTGAGCCCGCCGGGGAGGATGCCTTCGTTGCGCAAGCCGTTGTCGACGCAGTCGCGCATCGCCTGCCAGATGCGCCGCAGGCCTTCGCGGATGTCGGTCTCGCTGCGCCAGGTGCGTTCGTTGGCCAGCATCAGCTCGGATACCCGCAGGTTGTGCCGCTTGCACAGCAGCAACAGTTCCTCGGCGCTGGAGAAGTCGTAGGGCAGCACCGTGTGGTCCTGGTCGAGCTGGCCGGAGGCGGCCTGCCCGGCGTCGACCACGAAGCCGCCACCGACCGAGTAGTAGGTTTCCTGGTGCAGTTCGCCCTGTTCGCCGTAGGCGACCAGGGTCATGGCGTTGGGGTGGTAGGGCAGGTTCTCGTCGAGCAGGCGCATGTCGCGCACCCAGTCGAACGCTACCGGGAAGCTCCCGTCCAGTTGCAGCAGGCCGCTGTCGAGCAGGGCGGCCATGCGCGGGGCGATCTGCGTCGGGTCGATGCGGTCCGGCCATTCGCCCATCAGGCCCATGATCACCGCGCGATCGGTGCCGTGGCCGACGCCGGTGGCAGACAGCGAGCCGTACAGGCGCACCTCGAGGCGGCGTACCGCCGGCAGCGCCTGGCGTTGGCGCAGGGCGGCGGTGAACAGCGCGGCGGCGCGCATCGGGCCGACGGTGTGCGAACTGGACGGGCCGATACCGATCTTGAAAAGGTCGAACACACTGATAGCCATGCCGGCCTCCGGGAATACCGCGGCATCCTTGCCTGCGTAGTGGGGGTGGCGGTTCCTCCGCCCGCGTTTCCTGCGCATCATCGGGCTTTCCCCGGGGCGGGCCGCATCCGCCACCGACCCGGCCATGTCCAAAAGCGCCGCGTTCGCGCATGGAGCGGGGAACCTCCGTGGCCGCCGGGCGTCTGCACCTGCGCGGTGGCGAAATGCGAACGGGCTCGCGCCGCTCTGAAAACGGCATCCGCCGGTCGCCGGCAAAGGCCACTATGATTGAATGCGACACAGCGGGTACTGAATGCGACCCCGCCTGCACTGGTTGCGACCCACCCGGTAGGCGACGGATGCGTCCTGTTTCATGATCGTTCACGAATTGCCCGCTGAGGGCCGCAACCGGTCGGCCCGCTACAGACAGACCGCCGCGCCTTCCGGGGCAGCGCCGGCGCCTTACCCTGCAGAGGAGTTCGCTATGAAAGGTTGCAAGTCTTGGCTGCTGGTCGTGTCTTTATGCGCACCGCTGGCAGCCCAGGCCGCGGAGCCCGAATCCTGTGGGTCGGTGCGTTTCGCCGATGTCGGCTGGACCGACATCACCGTGACCACCGCCGTCACCCGCCAGGTCCTCGAGTCCCTCGGCTACAAGACCAGGGTCAATCTGCTCTCGGTGCCGGTGACCTACCGCTCCCTGGCCAACAACGACCTCGATGTGTTCCTGGGCAACTGGATGCCCACCATGACCAACGACATCAAGCAGTACGCCGAGAAAGGCACGGTCGAGACGCTGCGCGCCAATCTGGAGGGCGCCAAGTACACCCTGGCGGTTCCCCAGTACGTCTACGACGGCGGCCTGCGCAGCTTCGCCGATATCGCGAAGTTCTCCGACAAGCTGGGCAACAAGATCTACGGGATCGAGCCGGGTAACGATGGCAACCGCGTCGCCCAGAGCATGATCGACAAGAACGCCTTCGAGCTGGGCAGGTTCAAGCTGGTGGAATCGAGCGAGGCGGGCATGCTCTCGCAGGTGCAGCGGGCGATCCGGCGCAACCAGTGGGTGGTGTTCCTCGGCTGGGAGCCGCATCCGATGAATACGCGCTTCCAGATGAAGTACCTGGAAGGCGGCGACGACTTCTTCGGCCCCAACTATGGCGGCGCGACCATCTACACCAACGTGCGCAAGGGCTACGCCCAGGAATGCGCCAACGTCGGCCGGCTGTTGAAGAACCTCAGCTTCACCCTCGAGATGGAGAACAAGCTGATGGATGCCGTACTCAACGACAACAAGAAACCCGAGGAAGCCGCTAAGGCCTGGTTGAAGGACCACCCGGAACAGCTCGATGCCTGGCTGGCCGGCGTCACCACGCGCGACGGGCAGCCTGCCGCGGCTGCGGCCAAGCTGGCCTTCGCCAAGTAGGCGACCGGTCGTTCATTTCCCGCTCTTGATGGACCCTGATTATGTTCCTGACTGATCACAAGCTCCCGCTGGGAGAGCAGATCGCCGGTTTCGTCGACTGGCTGACCCTGCATGGCGCATCGTTCTTCGACAAGGTTTCCGACACCCTGGAATTTCTCATCCACGGCGTCACCAACGGACTGCTCTGGTTCAACCCGCTGGTGCTGATCGCCCTGCTGGTGGGGCTGGTGCACGTCATCCAGCGCAGCTGGGGGCTGACCGTGTTCGCCCTGGCCTCGCTGCTGCTGATCCTCAACCTGGGCTACTGGCAGGAGACCATGGAAACCCTCGCCCAGGTGATATTCGCCACCTTGGTGTGCATCGCCGTCGGCGTGCCGCTGGGGATCGTCGCCGCGCACAAGCCGTGGTTCTACACCGCGCTGCGGCCGCTGCTGGACCTGATGCAGACGGTGCCGACCTTCGTCTACCTGATCCCGACCCTGACCCTGTTCGGCCTCGGCGTGGTGCCGGGGCTGATCTCCACGGTGATCTTCGCCGTCGCCGCGCCGATCCGCCTGACCTGCCTGGGTATCCAGGACGTGCCGGCGGAGTTGCTCGACGCCGGCAAGGCCTTCGGCTGCTCGCGCTGGCAACTGCTGACGCGCATCGAGCTGCCGCATGCGATGCCGAGCATCGCCGCCGGCATCACCCAATGCATCATGCTCTCCCTGTCGATGGTGGTGATCGCCGCGCTGGTCGGCGCCGATGGCCTCGGCAAGCCGGTGGTGAACGCGCTGAACACCGCCGACATCTCCCTCGGCTTCGAAGCCGGCCTGGCCATCGTCCTGCTCGCCATCCTGCTCGACCGGGTGTGCAAGCAGCGCGCCGTGAAGGGGAAATAAGCCATGACCGCGATCCGATTCGACCACGTGGACGTCATCTTCGGCACCCACACCAAGGAAGCCCTGAAGCTCCTCGACCAGGGCCTCGGCCGCGCCGAGATCCTCAAGCGCACCGGCCAGGTGCTCGGCGTCGAGGACGCCTGCCTGGACGTCAACCGCGGCGAGATCTGCGTGCTGATGGGGCTTTCCGGCTCCGGCAAGTCGAGCCTGCTGCGCTGCATCAACGGCCTGAACAAGGTCAGCCGCGGCAAGCTGCTGATCGAGCACGAAGGTTCGCAGGTGGACATCGCCAACTGCTCGCCGGCGACCCTCAAGGCGATGCGCACCAAGCGCATCGCCATGGTGTTCCAGAAGTTCGCCCTGATGCCCTGGCTGACGGTGGCCGAGAACGTCGGTTTCGGCCTGGAGATGCAGGGCCGCCCGGCCGCCGAGCGGAAGAAACTGATCGACGAGAAGCTCGAGCTGGTCGGCCTCTCGCAGTGGCGCGACAAGCGTCCCGACTCGCTCTCCGGCGGCATGCAGCAGCGCGTCGGCCTGGCCCGCGCGCTGGCGATGGACGGCGACATCCTGCTGATGGATGAACCCTTCTCCGCCCTCGACCCGCTGATCCGCCAGCAATTGCAGGATGAACTGCTGGTGCTGCAACGGCAACTGCACAAGACCATCGTGTTCGTCAGCCACGACCTCGACGAGGCGCTGAAGATCGGCACCCGCATCGCGATCATGAAGGACGGCCGGATCATCCAGCACGGCAGGCCGGAAGAGATCGTGCTGAGCCCGGCGGACGACTACGTGCGTACCTTCGTCGCCCATACCAACCCGCTCAACGTGCTGTGCGGGCAGAGCCTGATGCGTGGCCTCGACCAGTGCATCCGGCAGAACGACGAGATCTGCTTCGACCAGGGCCGCGACTGCTGGATCGGCCTGAGCGAAGGCGACGTGCTCAAGGGCGCGCGCCAGGGCGGCAACGTCATCGACCTGCAACGCTGGCGCCAGGGCGACCCGGTGGAGAAGCTGCGCCGCGAACCGACCCTGGTGGATGTCAGCATCCGCATGCGCGATGCCTTGCAGATCCGCTACCAGACCGGCCACAAGCTGGTCCTGCAGGAGCAGGACAGGGTGGTCGGGGTGCTCGGCGACAGCGAGCTGTATCACGCACTGCTGGGCAAGAACCTCGGCTGATTCCCGCCACGGCCCCCTCCGGGGCCGCTTCGAATGCCCGGCGCTGCCGGGCATTCGCGTTTATCCTCCGCGCTTTTTCCGTCTGCTATTCCTTTCGCGCGCTTCCTCCGGCATGCGCCGGGCGACCGGGAGGCACGAAAGAAAGGCCCGGCGAAACGCCGGGCCGAGTACGCACCTGACTGGAGAGGGCGCCCGAGCGGCGCCGGACTTCAGGTCTGCGGCTGGGTTGGCGCCGGCACCGGCTGGTAGGTGCGGCGGTCGCCGACCTGGGCCTCGTAGTCGGCGCGCATGGCCTTGTGCAGGCCGAACATGAACAGGATCAGCACCGCCGAGAACGGCAGGCCGGCGAGCACCACGACGGTCTGCATCGCCGTGAAGTTGCCGGCGAACAGCAGGCCGATGGTGACTAGCGTGACGACGGCCGACCAGAGGATACGCAGCCAGTTCGGCGCGTCCTCGTCCAACTCGCCGCCGCTGCGCGAGAGATTGGCCAGCATCACCGAGCCGGAATCCGCCGGGGTGAGGAACAGCACGAAGCCGACGAAGATCGACAGGCCGATGACGATCTTCGACAGCGGATAGTGTTCCAGCAGCAGGTAGATCGACATAGACGGCTGCTCCAGCGCGGCCTTGCCGAGGTCGGTCGCGCCGTGGTTCATCACCAGATCCAGGGCGCTGTTGCCGAATACCGACAGCCAGGCCAGGGTGAAGCCCAGCGGGATCAGCAGTACCCCGCAGACCAGTTCGCGTACGCTGCGGCCCCGGGAGATGCGGGCGATGAACATGCCGACGAAGGGCGCCCAGGAAATCCACCAGGCCCAGTAGAACAGGGTCCACAGGCCCAGCCATTCCTCGCTCTTGCCAGCGCCGGCGCCGGTGTAGACGTAGAGGTCGAAGGTCTTCAGCACCAGGCCGTCGAGATAGTCGCCGAGGTTCTGCACGAAGCCGTTGAGCAGTTCCAGGGTCGAACCGCAGACCAGCACGAACACCAGCAGCGAGCTGAACAGCACGATGTTCAGGTTGGACAGCCGGCGGATGCCTTTCTCGATGCCGGACACCGCCGCCAGGGTGGCGACCAGGCTCATCACCAGGATCACCGCCAGCAGGGTGCCCTTGCTGTGCGGGATGCCGGTGAGGTACTCGAGACCGGACGACACCTGCAGGGCGCCGATGCCCAGGTTGGTCACCAGCCCGAGGAGGGTGACGAAGATACCGAAGCAATCCACCGCGTGGCCCGCGGCACCTTTCACCCAGCGTTCGCCGAGGATCGGATAGAGCGCCGAGCGCAACGCCAGCGGCTGGCGATGGCGGTAGGCGAAGTAACCGACGGCGAGGCCGACCAGGGCATAGATCGCCCAGCCGTGCAGGCCCCAGTGGAGGAAGGTCAGTTGCAGCGCCTGGCGCGCCGCCTGAGGGCTGCCGGGAACGCCTTCGGGTGGGTGGTAGAGGTGGTCGATCGGCTCGGAGGCGGCGAAGTAGAGCAGCGAGATGCCGATCCCGGAGGAGAACAGCATGCCGGCCCAGGCGCCGTAGCTGAAGTCCGGCTTCTCGTGGTCCTCGCCGAGCTTGAGGGTGCCGAAGCGCGAGAAGGCGATCCAGACCACGAAGAACAGGTAGGCACCGATGGCCAGCATGTAGTACCAGCCGAAGCTGTGCGACAGCCACGCCTGGATGCGGCCGAGCAAGGCTCCGGCGCTATCGGGATAGAGGATGAGGGCGGCGGTCAGAACCAGGATCAGTGCGGTCGAGCCGAAGAACACGATCGGGTTCAGACGTACCTGCTCGTTTGTTTTTATTGGCGAAGCAGTACTCATTGGAGGATGACCCCATGGCAGTGAAAGCATGGCGGCTTATGGCCGCGGACTACAGACACAGCATTGCCACCCCACTTGAAGCCCGGATTCTGCGATCCTTGGCGGACTTCGGCGACGAGGTGATGAACGGCGCGGGCCAGGTTGCACGCAGGCTGGGAGCCGCTCATGGACGCCGAGCTTATTCTTAGTTGATTGAACGTTCAATAAAAACAAAATAGACTGGCCACCAATGACGTCGGTCGGTGCCCGCACGCACCCATCGACGAGAGGAGATAGCAATGCCCAAGGTCGGTATGCAGCCCATCCGCCGCTCGCAACTGATTCACGCCACCCTGGAGGCGGTCGATCAGGTCGGCATGGGAGACGCCAGCATCGCCCTGATAGCCCGCCTGGCGGGTGTTTCCAACGGCATCATCAGCCACTACTTCCAGGACAAGAACGGCTTGCTGGAAGCGACCATGCGGCACCTGCTCAGCGCCTTGAGCAAGGCCGTGCGCGAACGCCGCGCGGCGCTCTACGACGACAGTCCGAGGGCGCACCTGCGAGCGATCGTCGAAGGCAACTTCGACGACAGCCAGGTCAATGGTCCGGCAATGAAGACCTGGCTGGCGTTCTGGGCGACCAGCATGCACCAGCCGGCACTGCGTCGATTGCAGCGGGTCAACGACCATCGCCTGTATTCGAACCTGTGCTACCAGTTCCGCCGCCAGCTTTCGGCGGACGACGCCCGCGCCGCGGCACGCGGCCTGGCGGCCCTGATCGACGGCCTGTGGTTGCGTGGCGCGCTGACCGGCGACGCCTTCGACACCGACGAGGCCCTGAACATCGCTTACGACTACCTCGACCAGCAGTTGGCAAAACAGTCGGGGTAGGGACGAAAACCCCCGCGGCGCCGCCTTGCGCCTGCGATACCGATAAGAGAGGACTGCAACATGGCCCGATTCGAAGAACAGAAGCTCTACATTGGCGGTCGCTACGTGGAGGCCAGCAGTGGCGCCACCTTCGAGACCATCAACCCGGCCAATGGCGAAGTGCTCGCCAAGGTCCAGCGGGCTTCCAGGGAAGACGTCGAGCGGGCCGTGCAGAGCGCCGTCGAAGGGCAGAAGGTCTGGGCGGCGATGACCGCCATGCAACGCTCGCGCATCCTCCGTCGCGCCGTCGACCTCCTCCGCGAGCGCAACGACGAACTGGCCGCCCTGGAAACCCTGGATACCGGCAAGCCGCTGGCGGAAACCCGCGCGGTGGACATCGTCACCGGCGCCGACGTGCTCGAGTACTACGCGGGCCTGGTCCCGGCCATCGAAGGCGAGCAGATTCCGCTGCGCGAAACCAGTTTCGTCTACACCCGCCGCGAGCCGCTGGGTGTGGTCGCCGGCATCGGCGCCTGGAACTACCCGGTGCAGATCGCCCTGTGGAAATCAGCCCCGGCCCTCGCTGCCGGCAACGCGATGATCTTCAAGCCCAGCGAGGTCACCCCGCTGACCGCCCTCAAGCTGGCCGAGATCTACACCGAGGCCGGCGTGCCGGACGGCGTGTTCAACGTGCTCACCGGCAGCGGACGCGAAGTCGGCCAGTGGCTGACCGAGCACCCGCTGATCGAGAAGATCTCCTTCACCGGCGGCACCTCCACCGGCAAGAAGGTCATGGCCAGCGCCTCCAGCTCGTCGCTGAAGGAAGTGACCATGGAACTGGGCGGAAAGTCCCCGCTGATCATCTTCCCCGACGCCGACCTCGACCGCGCCGCCGACATCGCCGTCATGGCCAACTTCTTCAGCTCCGGCCAGGTCTGCACCAACGGCACCCGGGTATTCATCCACCGTTCCCAGCAGGCCCGCTTCGAAGCCAAGGTACTGGAGCGCGTGCAGCGCATCCGTCTTGGCGATCCGCAGGACGAGAACACCAACTTCGGCCCGCTGGTCAGCTTCCCGCACATGGAAAGCGTGCTCGGCTACATCGAGTCCGGCAAGGCGCAGAAGGCTCGCCTGCTGTGCGGCGGCGAACGGGTGACCGAGGGGGCGTTCGGCAATGGCGCCTACGTCGCGCCGACCGTGTTCACCGATTGCAGCGACGACATGACCATCGTCCGCGAGGAAATCTTCGGACCGGTGATGAGCATTCTGGTCTACGACGACGAGGACGAGGCGATCCGCCGCGCCAACGACACCGAGTACGGCCTCGCCGCCGGCGTCGTGACCCAGGACCTGGCCCGCGCCCACCGCGCCATCCATCGCCTGGAAGCCGGCATCTGCTGGATCAATACCTGGGGCGAGTCGCCGGCGGAAATGCCGGTCGGCGGTTACAAGCAATCCGGTGTCGGTCGCGAGAACGGCCTGACCACCCTGGCTCACTACACTCGCATCAAGTCCGTGCAAGTGGAGCTGGGCGACTACGCCTCGGTGTTCTGAGCCTCGACGCAGCGCTCGAACCCCTAACCAGGCCGGTCCCAGGCAACGCTCCCTGACACCGGCCATTCCGAACTTCCAGACACCGGCGCGCCAGCGTCGCGGCCGGTGTCATGCCGAGAAAAGAGGAAGGCCTGCATGTCCCAGGAATTCGACTACATCATCATCGGAGCCGGCTCCGCCGGTAACGTACTCGCTACCCGCCTCACCGAAGACGCTGACGTCAGCGTCCTGCTGCTCGAGGCCGGCGGTCCCGACTACCGCTTCGATTTCCGCACCCAGATGCCGGCGGCCCTGGCCTTCCCGCTGCAGGGGCGGCGCTACAACTGGGCCTACGAGACCGACCCCGAGCCCTACATGAACAACCGTCGCATGGAGTGCGGCCGCGGCAAGGGCCTGGGCGGCTCCTCGCTGATCAACGGCATGTGCTACATCCGCGGCAATGCCCTGGACTTCGACGGCTGGGCCAAGGAGCCGGGCCTGGAGGACTGGAGCTACCTCGACTGCCTGCCGTACTTCCGCAAGGCGGAAACCCGCGACATCGGTCCCAACGACTACCATGGCGGCGACGGCCCGGTCAGCGTGACCACGCCGAAGGCCGGCAACAACCCGCTGTTCCATGCGATGGTCGAGGCCGGCGTGCAGGCCGGCTATCCGCGAACCGAAGACCTCAACGGCTACCAGCAGGAAGGCTTCGGGCCCATGGACCGCACCGTGACCCCGGAGGGCCGTCGCGCTGCCACCGGGCGCGGCTACCTGGACCAGGCCCGCGGCCGGCCCAACCTGACCATCGTCACCCACGCGCTGAGCGACCGCATCCTGTTCAGCGGCAAGCGCGCCATTGGCGTCTCCTACCTGGTCGGCAACGGCGACAATCCGGTCACCGCCCACGCCCGTCGCGAAGTGCTGGTATGCAGCGGCGCGATCGCCTCGCCGCAATTGCTGCAACGCTCCGGCGTCGGCCCGGCGGCCCTGCTGCGCGACCTGGACATCCCGGTGGTGCATGACCTGCCTGGCGTTGGCGCCAACCTGCAGGATCACCTGGAACTCTACCTGCAATACGCCTGCAAGCAGCCGGTGTCGATCTACCCGGCGACCAAATGGTGGAACCAGCCGGCCATCGGCGCCCAGTGGCTGTTCCTCGGCAAGGGTCTCGGCGCCAGCAACCAGTTCGAGGCCGGCGGCTTCATCCGTACCCGCGAGGCGTTCGAATGGCCGAACATCCAATTCCATTTCCTCCCGGTGGCGATCAACTACAACGGCAGCAAGGGCGTGCAGGAGCATGGCTTCCAGGCGCACATGGGCTCGATGCGCTCGCCGAGCCGCGGGCGCATCCACCTGAAGTCCAGGGACCCGCGCCAGCATCCGAGCATCCTGTTCAACTACATGTCCCACGAGCAGGACTGGCAGGAGTTCCGCGACGGCATTCGGCTGACCCGCGAGATCATGAACCAGCCGGCGCTGGATCCCTATCGTGGCCGCGAATTGAGCCCGGGCGTGAACGTGCAGTCGGACGCCGAACTCGACGAGTTCATCCGCAACCATGCGGAGACCGCTTTCCACCCATCCTGCTCGTGCAAGATGGGCAGCGACGACATGGCGGTGGTCGATGGCCAGGGACGGGTCCATGGCATGGAAGGGCTGCGAGTGGTGGATGCGTCGATCATGCCGCTGATCATCACCGGCAACCTCAACGCCACCACCATCATGATGGCCGAGAAGATCGCCGACCGGATCCGCGGTCGCCAACCACTGCCGCGCAGCACGGCGAAGTATTACGTGGCCGGGGACGCACCGGTCCGCGGCAAGCCCGTGCGGGCCTGAGGGATGCGCAAACAGGAACGCCGGCGATAGCCGGCGTTCCTGCTTCTAGCCCCGGCGTGGCGGGACCGGGCGGGTGCGCCCGCTGCCATCGATGGCGACGAACACGAACACCGCCTCGGTGACCTTGCGCCATTCGCTGGACAGCGGGTCGTCGCTCCACACCTCGACCAGCATGCGGATCGAGCTGCGACCGACTTCCAGGGTCTGGGTATAGAAGGAAAGCTGGGCACCGACCGCGACCGGCACCATGAAGGCCATGCGGTCGATGGCGACGGTGGCGATACGGCCGCCGGCGATCTTGCTGGCCATGGCGGTTCCCGCCAGGTCCATCTGGGATACCAGCCAACCGCCGTAGATATCGCCGAAACCGTTGGTTTCGCGCGGCAGCGCGGTAATCTGCAAGGCCAGGTCTCCCTGGGGAATGGGGTCTTCTTGTTCAAGCTCGATCATAGGTAAGGGCCTCGTGCCCCCCGGATTTCTTGTTCAAGCGCGGTTTAGGGGAAAACTCTCCCAAAACGCCTGCCGGTGCAAGGTCTTGGGACAGCTTTCAGAGGCGCCCGGGCATTATATAGAGGAGTAGGGCGGCCGACGACCGCCCGGTTCTCTCTTCGACCGGCTGTGTGGACATTCTTCGATTTGCTATGGTTTCGCTCCTGCGTCCCCGGGTCGCAGGTCGACACGCCTGCCGGTCGAACCCCGCTCATGCTTGCTGAACGAATAAAGAGAACAATCCCGACATGCCATCCGCGAATGCTCCCGAGGCGCCGGCCCAGCGTCCATTGACCCGCAGCGACTACAAGACCCTGTCCCTCTCCGCCCTGGGCGGAGCGCTGGAGTTCTACGACTTCATCATCTTCGTGTTCTTCGCCACCGTGGTCGGCAAGCTGTTCTTCCCGGCGGACATGCCGGAATGGTTGCGTCAGTTGCAAACCTTCGGCCTGTTCGCTGCCGGCTACCTGGCGCGGCCGCTGGGCGGCGTGATCATGGCCCACTTCGGCGACCTGCTCGGGCGCAAGCGCATGTTCACCCTGAGCATCTTCATGATGGCGGTGCCGACCCTGATCATGGGGTTGTTGCCGACCTACGCGCAGATCGGCATCTGGGCGCCGCTGGCGCTGCTCCTGCTGCGGGTGGTCCAGGGTGCCGCCATCGGTGGCGAGGTGCCGGGCGCCTGGGTGTTCGTCGCCGAGCATGTACCGGCGCGGCATGTCGGCTACGCCTGCGGGACCCTGACGTCGGGGCTGACCGCGGGCATCCTGCTGGGCTCGCTGGTGGCCACCGCGATCAACAGCCTCTATAGCGCCGAAGAAGTACAGGGCTACGCCTGGCGGATACCCTTCCTGCTCGGCGGGGTGTTCGGCCTGTTCTCGGTCTATCTGCGCCGCTGGCTGCACGAGACGCCGGTATTCGCCGAACTGCAGCAGCGCAAGGCGCTGGCCGAGGAGGTGCCGTTGAAGGCGGTGGTCCGCGACCATCGGGGAGCGGTGCTGGTGTCGATGCTGTTGACCTGGGTGCTATCGGCGGCGATCGTGGTGGTCATCCTGATGACCCCCACCGTGCTCCAGAGCGTGTACGGCTTCGACGCCGCCACGGCGCTGAAGGCCAACAGCCTGGCGATCGTCTGCCTGACCGTCGGCTGCATCGTCGCCGGGCGCATGGCCGACCGCTTCGGTGCCGGGCTGACCTTCGTCACCGGCAGCGTGCTGCTGGCGCTGGTGTCCTGGAGTTTCTATGGCAACCTGAAGGCGCACCCGGACTGGCTCTTTCCTCTATATGCACTGACCGGCTTCTTCGTCGGCATCGTCGGCGCCGTACCCTACGTCATGGTCAACGCGTTTCCGCCGGTGGTGCGTTTCTCCGGCCTGTCCTTTTCCTACAATCTGGCCTACGCCATCTTCGGCGGGCTGACACCGATGGCCGTTGCCCTGCTGCTCAAGCAGAGCCCGATGGGGCCGGCTTATTATGTGGTGACCCTGTGCCTGGTCGGCTTCCTCGTGGGGCTCTATCTGCTGGCGCAGAAAAAGCCGGCTGGCGAGGCGGTTTCGCTGGGCTGAAAGCGGCTTTTCCAATTATTTGAATTATTTTGGAAATAATCGTTGACGGCAGTTTTTATGTCCCTATAATGCGCACCACTCCCGGCAGCGACGAAGAGTAAATACTTGAAAATCAAGGGTTTACGGATTCTCTCCCAGGGGTGGTGAAGCGCTCCGGCAGGTTGTTCGCCGCAGCGGTTCGGTCCCGGAAGGGATTCGGAACGAAGCTTCGCCGAGGTGCTTGACAGCGAGTTTGAACGCTGTAGAATGCGCCTCCCGCTGATCGGAAGATGGTTTGAAGGTCGGCGCAAGCGGTTGAGTAGAAAAGAAAATTTTCGAAAATAACGCTTGACGGAACGAGAGGTTGCTGTAGAATGCGCGGCCTCGGTTGAGACGAAAGCCTTGACCAACTGCTCTTTAACAAGTCGAATCAAGCAATTCGTGTGGGTGCTTGTGATGTAAGACTGGTGATCGCAAGATTATCAGCAACACAAGTAACTCTGTGAATTCACAAGAGTTAATTGCGATTGCTGAGCCAAGTTTAGGGTTTTCTCAAAACCCAAGCAGTATTGAACTGAAGAGTTTGATCATGGCTCAGATTGAACGCTGGCGGCAGGCCTAACACATGCAAGTCGAGCGGATGAAGGGAGCTTGCTCCTGGATTCAGCGGCGGACGGGTGAGTAATGCCTAGGAATCTGCCTGGTAGTGGGGGATAACGTCCGGAAACGGGCGCTAATACCGCATACGTCCTGAGGGAGAAAGTGGGGGATCTTCGGACCTCACGCTATCAGATGAGCCTAGGTCGGATTAGCTAGTTGGTGGGGTAAAGGCCTACCAAGGCGACGATCCGTAACTGGTCTGAGAGGATGATCAGTCACACTGGAACTGAGACACGGTCCAGACTCCTACGGGAGGCAGCAGTGGGGAATATTGGACAATGGGCGAAAGCCTGATCCAGCCATGCCGCGTGTGTGAAGAAGGTCTTCGGATTGTAAAGCACTTTAAGTTGGGAGGAAGGGCAGTAAGTTAATACCTTGCTGTTTTGACGTTACCAACAGAATAAGCACCGGCTAACTTCGTGCCAGCAGCCGCGGTAATACGAAGGGTGCAAGCGTTAATCGGAATTACTGGGCGTAAAGCGCGCGTAGGTGGTTCAGCAAGTTGGATGTGAAATCCCCGGGCTCAACCTGGGAACTGCATCCAAAACTACTGAGCTAGAGTACGGTAGAGGGTGGTGGAATTTCCTGTGTAGCGGTGAAATGCGTAGATATAGGAAGGAACACCAGTGGCGAAGGCGACCACCTGGGCTGATACTGACACTGAGGTGCGAAAGCGTGGGGAGCAAACAGGATTAGATACCCTGGTAGTCCATGCCGTAAACGATGTCGACTAGCCGTTGGGATCCTTGAGATCTTAGTGGCGCAGCTAACGCGATAAGTCGACCGCCTGGGGAGTACGGCCGCAAGGTTAAAACTCAAATGAATTGACGGGGGCCCGCACAAGCGGTGGAGCATGTGGTTTAATTCGAAGCAACGCGAAGAACCTTACCTGGCCTTGACATGCTGAGAACTTTCCAGAGATGGATTGGTGCCTTCGGGAACTCAGACACAGGTGCTGCATGGCTGTCGTCAGCTCGTGTCGTGAGATGTTGGGTTAAGTCCCGTAACGAGCGCAACCCTTGTCCTTAGTTACCAGCACCTCGGGTGGGCACTCTAAGGAGACTGCCGGTGACAAACCGGAGGAAGGTGGGGATGACGTCAAGTCATCATGGCCCTTACGGCCAGGGCTACACACGTGCTACAATGGTCGGTACAAAGGGTTGCCAAGCCGCGAGGTGGAGCTAATCCCATAAAACCGATCGTAGTCCGGATCGCAGTCTGCAACTCGACTGCGTGAAGTCGGAATCGCTAGTAATCGTGAATCAGAATGTCACGGTGAATACGTTCCCGGGCCTTGTACACACCGCCCGTCACACCATGGGAGTGGGTTGCTCCAGAAGTAGCTAGTCTAACCGCAAGGGGGACGGTTACCACGGAGTGATTCATGACTGGGGTGAAGTCGTAACAAGGTAGCCGTAGGGGAACCTGCGGCTGGATCACCTCCTTAATCGAAGATCCCAGCTTCTTCATAAGCTCCCACACGAATTGCTTGATTCACTGGTTAGACGATTGGGTCTGTAGCTCAGTTGGTTAGAGCGCACCCCTGATAAGGGTGAGGTCGGCAGTTCGAATCTGCCCAGACCCACCAATTGTTGGTGTGCTGCGTGATCCGATACGGGGCCATAGCTCAGCTGGGAGAGCGCCTGCTTTGCACGCAGGAGGTCAGGAGTTCGATCCTCCTTGGCTCCACCATCTAACAATCGTCGAAAGCTCAGAAATGAATGTTCGTGAATGAACATTGATTTCTGGTCTTTGCACCAGAACTGTTCTTTAAAAATTCGGGTATGTGATAGAAGTAAGACTGAATGATCTCTTTCACTGGTGATCATTCAAGTCAAGGTAAAATTTGCGAGTTCAAGCGCGAATTTTCGGCGAATGTCGTCTTCACAGTATAACCAGATTGCTTGGGGTTATATGGTCAAGTGAAGAAGCGCATACGGTGGATGCCTTGGCAGTCAGAGGCGATGAAAGACGTGGTAGCCTGCGATAAGCTTCGGGGAGTCGGCAAACAGACTTTGATCCGGAGATCTCTGAATGGGGGAACCCACCTAGGATAACCTAGGTATCTTGTACTGAATCCATAGGTGCAAGAGGCGAACCAGGGGAACTGAAACATCTAAGTACCCTGAGGAAAAGAAATCAACCGAGATTCCCTTAGTAGTGGCGAGCGAACGGGGATTAGCCCTTAAGCTTCATTGATTTTAGCGGAACGCTCTGGAAAGTGCGGCCATAGTGGGTGATAGCCCCGTACGCGAAAGGATCTTTGAAGTGAAATCGAGTAGGACGGAGCACGAGAAACTTTGTCTGAACATGGGGGGACCATCCTCCAAGGCTAAATACTACTGACTGACCGATAGTGAACCAGTACCGTGAGGGAAAGGCGAAAAGAACCCCGGAGAGGGGAGTGAAATAGAACCTGAAACCGTATGCGTACAAGCAGTGGGAGCCTACTTGTTAGGTGACTGCGTACCTTTTGTATAATGGGTCAGCGACTTATATTCAGTGGCGAGCTTAACCGAATAGGGTAGGCGTAGCGAAAGCGAGTCTTAATAGGGCGTTTAGTCGCTGGGTATAGACCCGAAACCGGGCGATCTATCCATGAGCAGGTTGAAGGTTAGGTAACACTGACTGGAGGACCGAACCCACTCCCGTTGAAAAGGTAGGGGATGACTTGTGGATCGGAGTGAAAGGCTAATCAAGCTCGGAGATAGCTGGTTCTCCTCGAAAGCTATTTAGGTAGCGCCTCATGTATCACTCTGGGGGGTAGAGCACTGTTTCGGCTAGGGGGTCATCCCGACTTACCAAACCGATGCAAACTCCGAATACCCAGAAGTGCCGAGCATGGGAGACACACGGCGGGTGCTAACGTCCGTCGTGAAAAGGGAAACAACCCAGACCGCCAGCTAAGGTCCCAAAGTTGTGGTTAAGTGGTAAACGATGTGGGAAGGCTTAGACAGCTAGGAGGTTGGCTTAGAAGCAGCCATCCTTTAAAGAAAGCGTAATAGCTCACTAGTCGAGTCGGCCTGCGCGGAAGATGTAACGGGGCTCAAACCACACACCGAAGCTGCGGGTGTCACGTAAGTGACGCGGTAGAGGAGCGTTCTGTAAGCCTGTGAAGGTGAGTTGAGAAGCTTGCTGGAGGTATCAGAAGTGCGAATGCTGACATGAGTAACGACAATGGGTGTGAAAAACACCCACGCCGAAAGACCAAGGGTTCCTGCGCAACGTTAATCGACGCAGGGTTAGTCGGTTCCTAAGGCGAGGCTGAAAAGCGTAGTCGATGGGAAACAGGTTAATATTCCTGTACTTCTGGTTACTGCGATGGAGGGACGGAGAAGGCTAGGCCAGCTTGGCGTTGGTTGTCCAAGTTTAAGGTGGTAGGCTGAAATCTTAGGTAAATCCGGGGTTTCAAGGCCGAGAGCTGATGACGAGTCGTCTTTTAGATGACGAAGTGGTTGATGCCATGCTTCCAAGAAAAGCTTCTAAGCTTCAGGTAACCAGGAACCGTACCCCAAACCGACACAGGTGGTCGGGTAGAGAATACCAAGGCGCTTGAGAGAACTCGGGTGAAGGAACTAGGCAAAATGGCACCGTAACTTCGGGAGAAGGTGCGCCGGCTAGGGTGAAGGATTTACTCCGTAAGCTCTGGCTGGTCGAAGATACCAGGCCGCTGCGACTGTTTATTAAAAACACAGCACTCTGCAAACACGAAAGTGGACGTATAGGGTGTGACGCCTGCCCGGTGCCGGAAGGTTAATTGATGGGGTTAGCGCAAGCGAAGCTCTTGATCGAAGCCCCGGTAAACGGCGGCCGTAACTATAACGGTCCTAAGGTAGCGAAATTCCTTGTCGGGTAAGTTCCGACCTGCACGAATGGCGTAACGATGGCGGCGCTGTCTCCACCCGAGACTCAGTGAAATTGAAATCGCTGTGAAGATGCAGTGTATCCGCGGCTAGACGGAAAGACCCCGTGAACCTTTACTGTAGCTTTGCACTGGACTTTGAGCCTGCTTGTGTAGGATAGGTGGGAGGCTTTGAAGCGTGGACGCCAGTTCGCGTGGAGCCATCCTTGAAATACCACCCTGGCATGCTTGAGGTTCTAACTCTGGTCCGTGATCCGGATCGAGGACAGTGTATGGTGGGCAGTTTGACTGGGGCGGTCTCCTCCTAAAGAGTAACGGAGGAGTACGAAGGTGCGCTCAGACCGGTCGGAAATCGGTCGCAGAGTATAAAGGCAAAAGCGCGCTTGACTGCGAGACAGACACGTCGAGCAGGTACGAAAGTAGGTCTTAGTGATCCGGTGGTTCTGTATGGAAGGGCCATCGCTCAACGGATAAAAGGTACTCCGGGGATAACAGGCTGATACCGCCCAAGAGTTCATATCGACGGCGGTGTTTGGCACCTCGATGTCGGCTCATCACATCCTGGGGCTGAAGCCGGTCCCAAGGGTATGGCTGTTCGCCATTTAAAGTGGTACGCGAGCTGGGTTTAGAACGTCGTGAGACAGTTCGGTCCCTATCTGCCGTGGACGTTTGAGATTTGAGAGGGGCTGCTCCTAGTACGAGAGGACCGGAGTGGACGAACCTCTGGTGTTCCGGTTGTCACGCCAGTGGCATTGCCGGGTAGCTATGTTCGGAAAAGATAACCGCTGAAAGCATCTAAGCGGGAAACTTGCCTCAAGATGAGATCTCACTGGGAACTTGATTCCCCTGAAGGGCCGTCGAAGACTACGACGTTGATAGGCTGGGTGTGTAAGCGTTGTGAGGCGTTGAGCTAACCAGTACTAATTGCCCGTGAGGCTTGACCATATAACACCCAAACAATCTGACGATTGTGTGTTGTAGGGTGAAGTCGACGAACCGAAAGTTCGCATGAACCGCAAACACCTTGAAATCACATACCTGAATCCGGATAGACGTAAGCACAAGCAAACGGATATCCAACCGAATTGCTTGACGATCATAGAGCGTTGGAACCACCTGATCCCTTCCCGAACTCAGAAGTGAAACGACGCATCGCCGATGGTAGTGTGGGGTCTCCCCATGTGAGAGTAGGTCATCGTCAAGCTCCTATCCCAAAACCCCTGGCCAGCAATGGCCGGGGGTTTTGCTTTGGCGCGCGGAAAAAAGCGCGCTTTCTCGTTTCTTTTCTCGACCGTGGATGCCGGCGGCGGCTGTCACAATTGCCCTGGAATCTACCCATCCTGCATGAAACGGATGGACGGCTATCTCCCCCCCAGACGAAGCGAAAACACGCCCAGAGAGCCTCCCCGGCCCCTACCTGAAAGGCTGCAACCCCTGTTTTTCCTGGCTTTCAGGAGTGAGGTGGGGCTTCTCCCAAGGCTTGCGTAAAAATCTCGGAAAGCTGATGGCATTTCATCCAACTGTCATATTCCTTTCATAGAGTCTTCATGCGGCCTGACGATACTGGCCCCCGTTCCATCCAACCCCATCCTGTCCAAGGAGCAAGGCATGAAACTCAAGCGTTTGATGGCGGCCCTGACGTTCGTCGCCGCAGGCGTAGGCGCCGCTTCCGCGGTAGCCGCGATCGACCCGGCGCTGCCGGAATATCAGAAAGCCAGCGGTGTGTCGGGCAACCTGTCGAGCGTCGGCTCCGACACTCTGGCCAACCTGATGACCATGTGGGCCGAGGAGTACAAGCGCCTCTATCCGAACGTGAACATCCAGATCCAGGCTGCCGGTTCCTCCACCGCGCCGCCGGCCCTGACCGAAGGCACCTCCAACCTGGGCCCGATGAGCCGCAAGATGAAGGACGTCGAGTTGCAGGCCTTCGAGCAGAAGTACGGCTACAAGCCGACCGCCGTCCCGGTCGCCGTCGATGCCCTGGCGATTTTCGTGCACAAGGACAACCCGATCAAAGGCCTGACCATGCAGCAGGTCGATGCGATCTTCTCCGCGACCCGCCTGTGCGGCAGCAAGCAGGACGTGAAGACCTGGGGCGACCTGGGCCTGACCGGCGACTGGGCGAAGAAGCCGGTGCAGCTGTTCGGTCGTAACTCGGTTTCCGGCACCTATGGCTACTTCAAGGAAGAAGCCCTGTGCAAAGGTGACTTCCGTCCGAACGTCAACGAGCAGCCGGGTTCGGCTTCCGTGGTGCAGTCGGTCAGCCAGTCGCTGAACGGCATCGGCTACTCCGGTATCGGCTACAAGACCGCCAGCGTGAAGACCGTCGCCCTGGCCAAGAAGGAAGGCGCCGCCTTCGTCGAGGACAACGAGCAGAACGCCCTGAACGGCACCTACCCGCTGTCGCGCTTCCTCTACGTCTACGTGAACAAGGCGCCGAACAAGCCGCTGGATCCGCTGGAGGCTCAATTCCTCAAGCTGGTCCTGTCCAAGACCGGCCAGCAGGTCGTGGTCAAGGATGGCTATATCCCGCTGCCGGCCAAGGTGGCCGAGAAGGCGATCAAGGAACTGGGCCTGTAATCCGGTGACTTGAAAGGGCGGCCCGTGTGGCCGTCCAGACATGAAGGCTCTGCCGGGGGGCGCCACGACCCGCCGGCCTTTCCCGCCAGCGAGGCTCTGCTGGCGGGCTTTGTTGCGTCATGTTGCTGTCATCTGTCTGTCATACAGAGCCTTTAGGGTGTCACCCCATGAACGACATGGCCAACTCCCCGATGAATTCCTCCCTTGCTCCCGAGCGGATTGACTTCAATACGCCAGCCCTGCAACGCAAGCGCCGCCTCCGTGCCCTCAAGGACCGCCTGACCCGCTGGTACGTGCTGGTCGGCGGCCTCGCCGTGCTGGCGGCTATCACCCTGATCTTCTTCTACCTGGCCTACGTCGTGCTTCCGCTCTTCCGCGGCGCCGACCTGGAGACCCGTGAAGCACTGACCCCGGCCTGGATGCAGCAGGCCCAGGCGCCCCTGTTGCTCAGCATCGAAGAGCAGAACCAGGTGGCCATGCGTGTCGGCAGCCAGGGCGAGATCCTTTTCTTCAACGCCAAGACCGGCGTCGAGCTGAAGCGCGTCGCGCTGCCGCTGCCGGCGGGCAGCGAAATCCGTTCGATCGCCCAGGACCAGCCGGGCAGCCCGACGGTCGCCCTGGGCCTGTCCAACGGCCAGGTGCTGGTGTTCCAGCACACCTACAAGGTCACCTACCCGGACAACAAGAAGACCATCACCCCGGAGATCGCCTTCCCCTATGGCGAAACCCCGATCAGCCTGGATCCCCAGGCCCGTCCGCTTGATCACGTGAGCATCAATGCCGGCGACGACAGCCTGCTGCTGGCCGGTTCCGTCGACAGGCAACTGCTGTTGCTGAGCATGACCCGCGAGGAGAACATGCTGACCGGCGAGAGCACCCTCGACCAGGAGCGCATCGAACTCCCGCAGATCGCCGAGCCGGTCAAGGCCATCTACCTCGATCCGCGCAAGCAGTGGCTGTACGTGATCAACGGACGCGCCACCGCCGACGTGTTCGACCTGCACAGCCGCCAGTTGAACGGCCGCTACAAGCTGCTGGAAGATCCCGGCGCCGCCGTGACCGCGAGCACCCAGCTGCTCGGCGGCATCTCGCTGCTGGTGGGCGACTCCAAGGGCGGCATCGCCCAGTGGTTCATGGCCCGCGATACCGACGGCGAGCCGCGCCTGTCGCATGTCCGCGACTTCAAGCTGGACGGCGCGCCGATCAGCGCGATCGCTCCGGAGCAGCGGCGCAAGGGCTTCATCGCGCTGGACGAGAAGGGCAACCTCGGCGTCTTCCACAGCACCGCGCACCGTACCCTGCTGGTCCAGCCGGTGGCCGACTCCTCCGGCGTGATCAGCCTGTCGCCAAGGGCCAACCGCCTGCTGCTGGAACAGGGCGGCAAGCTCCACCGCTTCACCCTGGACAACCCGCACCCGGAAATCTCCTGGAGCGCACTGTGGGGCAAGGTCTGGTACGAGAGCTACGACAAGCCGGCCTATGTCTGGCAGTCCACCGCCGCGACCACCGACTTCGAACCCAAGCTGAGCCTCTCGCCGCTGACCTTCGGCACCCTCAAGGCGGCCTTCTACGCGATGATCCTGGCCGCTCCGCTGGCCATCGCCGCCGCTGTCTACACCGCCTATTTCATGGCCCCGGCGATGCGCCGCAAGGTCAAGCCGGTGATCGAGCTGATGGAAGCGCTGCCGACGGTGATCCTCGGCTTCTTCGCCGGCCTGTTCCTGGCGCCCTATGTCGAAGGCCATCTGCCGGGCGTGTTCAGCCTGCTGTTGCTGACGCCGCTGGGCATCCTCCTCGCCGGCCTGCTCTGGAGCCGCCTGCCCGAGCGTATCCGCCTGAGCCTGCCGGCCGGCTGGGAAGCCGCGCTGCTGATCCCGGTGGTCATCGCCGTCGGCGCCTTCGCCCTGTGGCTGAGCCCGCATCTGGAGACCACCTTCTTCGGCGGGGACATGCGCCTGTGGCTGAGCCACGACCTGGGCATTACCTACGACCAGCGCAACGCCCTGATCGTCGGCCTGGCGATGGGCTTCGCGGTGATCCCGAACATCTTCTCGATCGCCGAGGATGCCATCTTCAGCGTGCCGCGCAGCCTCACCTATGGCTCCCTGGCACTCGGCGCCACGCCCTGGCAGACGCTGACCCGCGTGGTGATCCTGACCGCCAGCCCGGGCATCTTCTCGGCGCTGATGATCGGCATGGGGCGCGCCGTCGGCGAGACCATGATCGTGCTGATGGCGACCGGCAATACCCCGGTGATGGAACTGAACATCTTCGAAGGCATGCGCACCCTGGCGGCCAACGTCGCGGTGGAAATGCCCGAGTCGGAGGTCGGCGGCAGCCACTACCGCGTGCTGTTCCTCTCGGCGCTGGTACTGCTGACGTTCACCTTCGTGATGAACACCCTGGCAGAGCTGATCCGTCAGCGTCTGCGCAAGAAATACGCGTCGTTGTAAGCGGCGGAGGTATAGCTCTGTGAAACAGAAACAGGAAACCGTCAAAGCCTGGTTCGGCAGCGGCTCGCCCTGGGTGTGGCTGAACGCCGGCGCGGTGGCCATCGCGGTGATCATGACCATCGGCCTGCTGGCGGTGATCGCGGTGCGCGGCCTCGGTCACTTCTGGCCGGCGAACGTCATCGAGGCGACCTACCAGATCCCCGGCGAAGCCGCCAAGACCGTGATCGGCGAAGTGGTCCAGGCCGAGGAAGTGCCGCGTGCGCGGCTGCGCAGCGCCGGCATGCCGGTGCCGGAGGCCGGCCCCGAGTTCATGACCCGCGAACTGCTCAAGCTGGGCAACCGCGAGCTCTACGGCAGCGATTTCTCCTGGGTGGTCGGCGAGTGGCTGCAGGACATCAAGCGCCCCGAAGCGCTGATGGTTCTCGAACGCCGCGAGTGGGGCAACTTCTACGGCTACCTGCTGAGCGTCAAGGAGAACGGCCAGGTGGTCGCCGAAGGCGACGCCGCGGTAGCCGAACTGCAGAAGCGCATGCAGCGCGTGGATGACCTGTACGCCAAGCTCTACAAGCTGGAGAAAGGCGATATCGGTGCCATCAACCATGGCCTCGAGCGCCTGCGCCTGGAGGAGCGCAAGCTTCAGCTGGACGGCAAGCTGGACGCCGCCGCCCAGGCCGACCTGGCCGCCGGGCGCAGCGAGTTGCAGGCGCGCTACAAGGTGCTGGAGGAACAGCTCAACGGCCTGCACCAGGAGTTCAATCGCGACAGCGTGATGATGCGCGATGCCAGCGGCCGCGAGAGCGAGATCACCCTCGGCAAGCTGGTCCACGCCTACCAGCCCAACGCCATGAGCTTCGGCACCAAGTTCGTCTTCTACTTCAAGAAGCTCTGGGAGTTCCTCAGCGACGACCCGCGCGAGGCGAACACCGAGGGCGGTATCTTCCCGGCGATCTTCGGCACCGTGATGATGACCCTGGTGATGGCCCTGATCGTCACCCCGTTCGGCGTGATCGCCGCGGTCTACCTGCGCGAATACGCCAAGCAGGGGCCGCTGACCCGGGTGATCCGCATCGCCGTGAACAACCTCGCCGGCGTCCCGGCGATCGTCTATGGCGTGTTCGGCCTGGGCTTCTTCGTCTACGTGCTGGGCGGCTCCATCGACCGTCTGTTCTTCCCCGAGGCGCTGCCCGCGCCGACCTTCGGCACCCCCGGGCTGTTCTGGGCCTCGCTGACCCTGGCGATCCTCGCCGTGCCGGTGGTGATCGTCGCCACCGAGGAAGGCCTGGCGCGGATTCCCCGCGCAGTCCGCGAAGGTTCCCTAGCGCTCGGCGCGACCAAGGCCGAGACGCTGTGGAAGATCGTCCTGCCGATGGCCAGCCCGGCGATGATGACCGGCCTGATCCTCGCCGTGGCCCGCGCCGCCGGCGAAGTGGCGCCGCTGATGCTGGTCGGCGTGGTGAAACTGGCGCCGTCGCTGCCGGTCGACGGTAACTATCCGTACGTGCATCTCGACCAGAAGATCATGCACCTCGGTTTCCATATCTACGACGTCGGTTTCCAGAGCCCCAACGTCGAGGCCGCACGGCCGCTGGTATACGCTACGGCGTTGCTGCTGGTCGTGGTGATCGCCCTGCTGAACTTCTCCGCCATCGCGATCCGCAATCGCCTGCGCGAGAAGTACAAGGCCCTGGAAAACTGATTGAGGGAGCTTCCCATGCAACACGAGACCGCCAGCCACGGCATCAACTTCGATGCACTCGGACGCGACCGCCAGAGCCTCGACCTGGCTTCCGAAAGCGTCGAACTGGAAGTGCCCGGGCTGAACCTGTTCTACGGCGCCAAGCAGGCCCTGTTCGATGTCCGGATGAACATACCGAAGCAGCGCGTGACCGCTTTCATCGGCCCGTCCGGTTGCGGCAAGTCGACCCTGCTGCGCTGCTTCAACCGGATGAACGACCTGGTGGACGGCTGCCGCGTCGAAGGCGAGATCCGCCTCGATGGCCACAACATCTTCGCCAAGGGCGTCGATGTCGCCGAGCTGCGCCGCCGCGTCGGCATGGTGTTCCAGAAGCCCAACCCGTTCCCCAAGAGCATCTATGAGAACGTGGTCTACGGCCTGCGTATCCAGGGCATCAACAAGAAGCGCGTGCTCGACGAGGCCGTCGAATGGGCTCTGAAAGGCGCCGCCCTGTGGGAGGAGGTGAAGGACCGCCTGCACGAGTCGGCCCTCGGCCTCTCCGGCGGCCAGCAACAGCGCCTGGTGATCGCCCGGACCATCGCGGTGGAGCCGGAGGTATTGCTGCTCGACGAACCCTGCTCGGCGCTGGACCCGATCTCCACGCTGAAGATCGAGGAACTGATCTACGAGCTGAAGTCGAAGTTCACCATCGTCATCGTCACCCACAACATGCAGCAGGCCGCGCGGGTTTCCGACTACACGGCGTTCATGTACATGGGCAAGCTGATCGAGTTCGGCGACACCGATACGCTGTTCACCAACCCGGCGAAGAAGCAGACCGAAGACTACATCACCGGCCGCTACGGCTAGCGATTCCCCGGAGGCGCGGCGAGTCCGCGGCCTCCGGCCCTTTCCGTAGCCAGTAGATGCCACCGGTCGCAGCGGTTCCAGAAGGATTCCCCACATGATCAACAAAGACAGTCTCACCCATCACATCTCCCAGCAGTTCAACGCCGAGCTGGAGGACGTGCGCAGCCACCTCCTGGCCATGGGCGGGCTGGTGGAGAAGCAGGTCAACGACGCGGTCAACGCGCTGATCGACGCCGATTCCGGCCTCGCCCAGCAGGTCCGCGAGATCGACGACCAGATCAACCAGATGGAGCGCAACATCGACGAGGAGTGCGTGCGTATCCTCGCCCGCCGCCAGCCGGCGGCTTCCGACCTGCGCCTGATCATCAGCATCTCGAAGTCGGTGATCGACCTCGAGCGCATCGGCGACGAGGCTTCCAAGATCGCCCGCCGCGCCATCCAGCTGTGCGAGGAAGGCGAGTCGCCGCGTGGCTACGTCGAGGTGCGCCACATCGGCACCCAGGTGCAGAGGATGGTCCAGGAGGCGCTGGACGCCTTCGCCCGCTTCGACGCCGACCTGGCGCTGTCCGTGGCGCAGTACGACAAGACCGTCGACCGCGAGTACAAGACCGCCCTGCGCGAGCTGGTCACCTACATGATGGAGGACCCGCGGGCGATCTCCCGCGTGCTCAACGTCATCTGGGCCCTGCGCTCGCTGGAGCGCATCGGCGACCATGCGCGCAACATCGCCGAGCTGGTGATCTACCTGGTGCGTGGCACCGACGTCCGCCACATCGGCCTGACCCGGATGAAGGAAGAGGTCGAGAACAACCGCGGCGAATGACCCTCCATCGGCAAGGCTCCTTGATCTGGAGCCTTGTTTCTTCGCGCCACCGCAGCAAGGCTTGGCATCCTGCCAGCAGGGAAGGCTATCCTAGGCGAACCTGTCCAGGAGAAGTCGATGAGCAAAGTCAGCGCGCTAGTGGTGGATGACGCCCCCTTCATCCGAGATCTGATGAAGAAAGGGCTGCGCGACAATTTCCCCGGCCTCCATATCGAAGAGGCGGTGAACGGCCGCAAGGCCCAGCAACTGCTCAGTCGGCAGGCCGTCGACCTGATCCTTTGCGACTGGGAGATGCCGGAGATGTCCGGCCTCGAACTGCTGACCTGGTGCCGCGCCCAGGAAAACCTCAAGACCACCCCGTTCATCATGGTCACCAGCCGCGGCGACAAGGAAAACGTGGTCCAGGCGATCCAGGCCGGGGTCTCCGACTACATCGGCAAGCCATTCTCCAACGACCAGCTGGTGGCCAAGATCAGGAAGGCCCTCAGCCGCAGCGGCAAGCTGGAAGCCCTGGCCGCCCATGCGCCGCGCCGGGAGATCGCCAGCGGCATGGCCAACGATTCGCTGGCGGCGCTGACCGGCGGTCGCGCGGAGGTCATCAGGCCCGCCGCGTCACCGGCGAAGCCGCCCGCCATGCCGAAGCCGGCCGCCGCTCCCGCGGCCAGCGCGCGTCCCGCCGCCAGCGGCAATCCGCTGGGCCAGGCGCAGTTGCGCCTGCCACAGAGCAGCATGCCCTGCGTGATCAAGGCGGTCAGCCTGAAGGAAGCGCAACTGGTGGTGAAGCGTGCCGACCCGCTGCCGCAGGTGCTGGAAAGCGCGGTGCTGGACCTCGAGGAGAACAGCGACGTGGCGCGTCTCAACGGTTACCTGCACGCCATCGCCGCGCTGGAGCCGAAACCGGACAGCGACTGGCTGCTGCTGACCCTGCGTTTCGTCGATCGCGACCCGCAGAAGCTCGACTACCTGTCGCGCCTGATCGCTCGCGGAAGCTCCCAGAAGCACTACGTTCCCGGCGCCTGAACGGCATTTTCCCGACGATCCGTTCACAGCCCGCTCGCTGGCGTCTCGCTCCGGCAATGAAGCGCTGCTAGTCTTGCCGATTCGGGATAACCAGAACGACACGATCCGTGCAGTCATGCTAGGGCGCCTTCTTCTCCTCTGTGGCCTGTTCGCCGCGGCGGCTCCCGCCGCGGCCCTGACCATCTACAAGTACACCGACGCCAACGGCGTGGTGACCTACTCCGATCGCGCCGTGGCCGGAGCGCAGGTGTTCGTCTTCCGCGACCGGATGGTCGAGCGCCTGGAACGGGAAGTGAAGCTGGAGACGAAGAAGCACGCCGGCGGCGAGACCCTGCAGGTGCGCAACGATCTCTACGCGCCGGTCGAAGTCGAGCTGCGCATCCGCAACCCGCGCAATGCCGTCGGGGTGCCCGACGGGCCGATCCGCTGGGTGGTCCCGGCGCGCAGCCAGGTGCGCCTGGCGACCCTGGCGCCGCGCAAGGCCGGCAAGCCGATGAGCTACACGCCGAAGCTGCGCTACGCGCTCGGCGACCCGCGCCAGCAGCCGTTGCTCTACCGCTATCCGCTGCCCTGGCGCGGCGGGCCGTTCCGCCTGTCCCAGGGCGCCAATGGCAAGTACAGCCACTTCACCCCCAAGGGCCGCTACGCGATGGACATCGCCATGCCCGAGGGCACGCCGATCATCGCCGCCCGCGGCGGCACCGTGGTGAAGATCGAGAACAACCAGAGCGGACGCGGCAACAATCCCTCGGGCAACTTCGTGCGCATCCTCCACGACGACGGCACCATGGGCGTCTACCTGCACCTGATGCGCCATTCGGTGCTGGTCGCCGAGGGCCAGCGGGTCCAGGTCGGCACGCCGCTGGCGCGCTCCGGCAACACCGGCAACAGCAGCGGGCCGCACCTGCACTTCGTGATCCAGCGCAACGTCGGCCTGGCGCTGGAATCGATTCCCTACGACTTCGCCCAGCCGGTCGACAGCCTGCCGAACTTCGCCATCGTCCGCGAGCCGTGAGAAACGCCGGCGCCGTGGCAGCGCCGGCTCGTTTCAGCCGAGCTTGACCACCTTGGCCAGGACGATCTTCGGACCGCGCATCTTCTTCACGATGATCCGCAGGCCTTCGGTGTCGAGGACTTCCTCTTCCTCCGGGACCCGCTTCAGGGTGTCGTAGACCAGCCCGGCGAGGGTGTCCGCCTCGACGTGGTCGAGGTCGATGCCGAGCAGGCGTTCGAGCTTGAACAGCGGCGTATCCCCGCGCACCAGCAGCTTGCCCGGCTGATAGGCGAGGATGCCGCGCTCGGTCTTGCGGTGTTCGTCCTGGATGTCGCCGACCAGCACCTCCAGCACGTCCTCCATGGTCAGGAAGCCGACCACCTTGTGGTCGGCCTCTTCCACCACGGCGAAGTGCGCGCCGCCCTTGCGGAACTGCTCCAGCAGGCGCGACAGCGGGGTGTGCTTGGTGACGATCTCCAGCGGGCGCACCAGTTCGTCGAGGTCGAAGGTCTCCGGCAGGCTGTCCAGCGCGGACAGCGCCAGCAGCAGGTCCTTGATGTGCAGCAGGCCGATGAACTCGCCCTTGTGGCTGTCCCAGACCGGGTAGCGGCTGTACTTGTGGCGACGGATCACCGCGAGGATGTCCGCCAGCGGCGCGTCATGCTCGAGGTAGACCAGGTCCTCGCGGGAGTTGGCCCAGTCGACCACCTCCAGCTCGCCCAGCTCCACCGCCGAGGCCAGCACGCGCATGCCCTGGTCGCTGGGATCCTGCGCGCGGCTGGAGTGGAGGATCAGCTTCAGCTCGTCGCGGCTGTAGTGGTGCTCGTGGTGCGGGCCGGGCTCGCCCTGGCCGGCGATCTTGAGGATGGCGTTGGCGCTGGCGTTGAGCAGCCAGATCGCCGGATACATCAGCCAGTAGAAGAGGTACAGCGGCACCGCCGTCCACAGCGACAGCAGCTCCGGCTTGCGGATCGCCCAGGACTTGGGCGCCAGCTCGCCGACCACGATGTGCAGGTAGGAAATGATGAAGAACGCGGTGAAGAAGGAGATCCCGCGGATCAGCTCCTCGGAATGCACGCCGAGCATCGCCAGCAGCGGCTCGAGGAGTTCGGCGAAGGCCGGCTCGCCGACCCAGCCCAAGCCCAGGGAGGCCAGGGTGATGCCCAGCTGGCAGGCGGACAGGTAGGCGTCCAGCTGGTTGTGTACCTTGCGCAGGATGGCGCCGCGCCAGCCGTGCTGCTTGGCGATGGTTTCCACGCGGGTGGCGCGGAGCTTGACCATGGCGAACTCGGCGGCGACGAAGAAGCCGTTGAGCAGGACGAGGAAAAGCGCGAAGAGGATCAGGCCGGCATCGGCGAAATAGGTGGCGATGCTGGTACTAGGAGAAGGGTCCATGAGGGTGTGCGGTAGCCAAAAGGCCCTTAAGAATGAGGGGCTGTGCCGTCGCTTGCAAGTCTTGGCCGCGCCCGCGTCCGCCCGTGGCGGCGCGGAATGCGGTCACTCCAGAGCCCTGCGCTCGCGTTCGGCGACCTGCGCCGGAGCGAAATGGCAGGTGAAGGTGCTGCCCTTGCCGGGCACGCTGCTGATTTCCAGGCGCGCGCGGTGGCGGATCAGCACATGCTTGACGATGGCCAGGCCGAGACCGGTGCCACCGGTGTTCGAGGCGCGGCTGGAATCGACCCGGTAGAAGCGTTCGGTCAGGCGTGGCAGGTGCTTGGGGTCGACGCCGATACCGGTGTCCTGCACCGACAGGTGCGCGCCCTGTTCGTCGGCCCACCAGCGGATGCGGATCTCGCCCTCGTCGGGGGTGTACTTCACCGCGTTGAACACCAGGTTGGAGAAAGCGCTGCGCAGCTCCGCCTCGCTGCCCTTGAGCTGCACCGCGGGCGCGGCATCGAGGCTGATGCGGTGGTTGCGCCCGGCGGAGAGGGCCTGGGCGTCGTTGCGGATGCTGGCGAGGAGGGCATCCACCGCCACCGGCTTGTTGTCGCCGGGGTAGTCGGTGGCTTCCAGCTTGGCCAGCAGGAGCAGGTCGTTGAGCAGGTTCTGCATGCGCCCGGCCTGCTGCTGCATCTGCTGCAGGGCGCGCAGCCAGCGCGGGTTGACGTCCTCGACGTTGTCCAGGAGGGTCTCCAGGTAGCCGGCGATCACCGTCAGCGGCGTGCGCAGCTCGTGGGAAACGTTGGCGACGAAGTCCTTGCGCATCTGCTCCAGTTGGTGGACCCGGGTGACGTCGCGGACCAGCATCAGGTGCTCGCGGTTGCCGTAGAGGGTGATGTGGAACTGCAGGCGCAGGCGTTCGTTGATCGGCGAGGGGATTTCCAGCGGCTCGCGGTAGTCCTCCTGGTCGAAGTATTCCTTGAAGCGCGGATGGCGGATCAGGTTGCTCACCGGCTGGCCGCCGTCCTGCGGGGTCTTCAGGCCGAGCAGGTTTTCCGCGGCGAGGTTCCACCATTCCAGGTTGCCGTCGCTGTCGAGCATGATCACCGCGTCGCGCAGGGCCGCGGTGGATTCCTGGATGCGGTCGATCACCGCCTGCAGGCGCCCGCGGGCGCGCTGGTTGCGACGTTGCAGGTGGTAGATGTTGTCGAAGACTTCGCCCCACAGCCCGTAGCTGTCCGGTGGCGGCTCGTCGGGCTGGTGGTTGCGCAGCCACTGGTGCAGGCGCAGCAGTTGCCAGAGGGTCCAGCCGAGGTAGAGGCCCAGGCCGAGGGCCAGGGCCCAGCCGTAATGGCCGCTGGCCACGCCGAGCACGAGGCTGGCGGCCAGCACGAGAAGCAGGTGGCGGATCAGCGCTCCACGCCAGTCTTGGTTCACGACGGATTGCATCCTGTCCAGCGGCGGTCCGTCACGGACCGACCAGGGGTAACGGCTCCGGCCGCGGGGCGGCGGCCGGGAGCGGGGTCAGCTCTTGGTGGAGAAACGATAGCCGGTCCCGCGGACAGTCTGAACCAGATTTTCGTAGACCTCGCCCAGCGCCTTGCGCAGGCGACGGATATGCACGTCTACGGTGCGCTCCTCGACGTAGACGTTGCCGCCCCAGACCTGGTCGAGCAGTTGGCCGCGGGTATAGGCGCGTTCCTGGTGAGTCATGAAGAACTGCAGCAGGCGGTACTCGGTGGGGCCCATCTCGGCCGGCTTGCCGTCGATGGTCACGCGGTGGCTGATCGGGTCCAGCAACAGCCCGCCGACCTCGATCGGCGCCTCGCTGTCGCCCGGGCCGGTGCGGCGCAGCACGGCCTTCAGGCGGGCGACCAGCTCGCGCGGCGAGAACGGCTTGGTGATGTAGTCGTCGGCGCCGACCTCCAGGCCCTGGATCTTGTTGTCTTCCTCGCCCTTGGCGGTGAGCATGATGATCGGGATGTCGACGGTCAGCTCGTCGCGCTTCAGGCGCCGCGCCAGCTCGATGCCGGAGGTGCCGGGGAGCATCCAGTCGAGCAGGATCAGGTCCGGCTTGCGGTCGACGATCACCGCGTGCGCCTGCTGGGTGTTTTCCGCTTCCAGACACTCGTAGCCGGCCATCTCCAGGGCCACGGCGATCATCTCGCGAATCGGTGCTTCGTCATCAACGATGAGGATTGTCTTGCCAACCATGGTCTTGCCTCGGGTCGATCTGTCTTGCGCCGCATTAGATAACGAAATTGTGTCAGGTATGTGACACAACGGCGTAGTTTCCGCCGACCGCCCGCAGCCGGACTATGCTCAACAGGTCCCGCTGCCGCCTCTCGCGGGCGGCTGAGGCTCCACCTGAAGCTACAGGAGAGACGCGATGAACAGAATCCACCTGGCGCTGGGTCTGGCGCTTGCCCTGCCGGCGTTCGCCGCGCTGGCCCAGGAAACGGTGGCGCCGGCCACCGAGAAGGACGGCGTGCTGGTCGATGGCAAGGGCATGACGCTCTATACCTACGACAAGGACAGCGAAGGCCAATCCGCCTGTTCCGGGCAGTGCGCGAAGAACTGGCCGCCGCTGGCGGCGGCCCAAGGCGCGCAGGCCAGCGGCGACTGGAGCCTGGTCGCCCGCGAGGACGGCACCCAGCAGTGGGCCTACTACGGCAAGCCCCTTTATACCTTCATCCAGGACAAGAAGCCTGGCGACAAGAACGGCGACGGCAAGATGGGCGCCTGGCACGTCGCCCAGCCGGACATGGACTAGACGGTCGCCGGCCTGCGCGCCGCTCAACGCAGCGCGTAGTCGGCGACCGTGCCGAGGAAGATCGCCAGCCCCGCCCAGTGGTTGTGCAGGAAGGCGCGGAAGCAGGCCTGCGGGTCGCGGTCGCGGGTCGACCAGGCTTCCCAGGCGAAGCAGGCCGCCGCCACGACCAGGCCGAGGTAGAAGCAGGCGCCCAGCTCGAAGCGGTTGCCGGCCAGCGCCAGCAGGAGCAGGGTCAGGCCCTGCAGGCTGCCGATGATCAGGCGGTCGGCGTCGCCGAAGAGGATCGCGGTGGACTTGATGCCGATCTTCAGGTCGTCCTCGCGGTCGGTCATCGCGTAGTAGGAGTCGTAGGCCACCGTCCACAACACGTTGGCCAGGAACAGCAGCCAGGCGCTGGCCGGCAGTTCGCCGCGCTCGGCGGTGAAGGCCATCAGGATGCCCCAGGAGTAGGCGGCGCCCAGTACCACCTGCGGGTAATAGGTGTAGCGCTTCATGAAGGGGTAGAGCGAGGCCACCGCCACCGCGCCGAACGACAGCCAGATGGTCGGCGCGTTGGTCAGCAGGACCAGGCCGAAGCTCAGCGCGACCAGGATGGTGAAGGTGATCCAGGCCTCGCGCACGCTGATCTTGCCGGTGGCCAGCGGGCGCGCCTTGGTGCGTGCGACGTGGCCGTCGAAATCGCGGTCGGCGAAATCGTTGATCACGCAGCCGGCGGCGCGCATCAGGGTGACGCCGAGGACGAAGATCAGCAGGTTCTTCAGTTCCGGCACGCCGCCGGCGGCGATCCACAGCGACCACAGGGTCGGCCAGAGCAGCAGGTAGATGCCGATCGGCCGGTCCAGGCGCACCAGTTGGACGAAGTCCCAGGCGCGGGGGTGCAGGCGGGCCAGCGGCTTGATCAGGGTGACGAACATGGGAACCTCCGGAGTCGACCGGAGGATTATACGTCGTCGATTCCCGCCTGGCCCCACAGGCGCGGCAGGAACACTTCCGCCACCAGTACCCCGAGCGCCCCGCGGGCGAAGCGTGAACGACGGCCCCACAGGCCTTCGTCACGGACCTCGGCGGGCAGGCCGGCCGCCGGATAGCGGCAGACCTCGATGGCGCCGCGCTCGAAGGCGCTGTCGCTGAACAGCAACTCGCCCAGCGAGCGGGTGCCGAGCAGCGCCAGGTCGAAGCCCGAGCCTTCCAGCGCGCTGCGCGCCGCCACGCTGCGGGCGAACACCCAGGGCCGGTCGTGGCCGTGCAGGTAGACCTCGCGTACCCAGCCGGTGCTGCCGGGCTCGACGCCCAGTCCCTGGCACTCGTCGTCGCGCAGGAGTTGCCAGCCTTCGAGCAGGGGCTCGACGCGGAACGCGCCGTCGGCCAGAGCGGTCAGGCGCCGGGTCAGCGAGCCCTCGTCGAACAGCCAGTCGAGGACGGCGGGGGAAACGCTGGACAGTTGGTCGGCGCGGAGCCAGGGCGCGTTGCTGGGCATGACGGGACTACGAGACGGCGGCAGAAGGCGGCGAGGGTAGCACGTTCGCCCGGCGGCCGGCCTGCGACGCGGCGGCGCGTCATTCCCAGCCGTTCAGGCGCAGGGTGGCGCGAACCAGGCGCTGTTCCTCCTGTTCGATCTCGCGCAGGTTGTCGCGGATGCTGTGGATATGTTCGCGCGCCGCCCGTTGCGCCTGCTCTGGCTGGCGCTCGCGGAGGGCCGCGTAGAGGCGCGCGTGCTGGCGGTCGATCTGGCGCTTCTGCGATGGCCGGTGATAGAGGTTGTTCACCGAGGCGAACACCGTGCTCAACATCAATTCGTTCAGCGATTGCAGGGTATGCACCAGCACTGGATTGTGCGATGCCTCGCTGATCGCACGGTGGAACGCATGGTCGCGGCGGGCGTGCTCGCGGGGATCGACCGGCTGGGTTTCGTCGTGGCTGGCGAGCATCTCGTCGTAGCGCCGGGCGAGCAGGACGAAGTCCGCCTCGGTGCCGCGCAGCGCCGCCAGGCGGGCCGCCTCGCCCTCCAGCAGGGCGCGGACTTCGAGCAGGTCGTAGAGGGTGCGCGGCTGGGAGCCGAACAGGTGCATCAGCGGGCTGGCATCGGCGTTGCGGTCGAGGTCGGCGACGAACGACCCACGGCCATGCTCGGTATCGATGATGCCGCGTCCGCGCAGCACCCGCAGGCCCTCGCGCAGGGCCGAGCGCGAGCAGCCGAGCTTGGCCACCAGGCGCCGCTCCGAGGGCAGCGCCTGGCCGACCTTGAGCACGCCGTCGACGATCAGCCGCTCGATACGTTCGGCGACCTGGTCGGCCACCCGCTGTTTCTGCATGGAAGCTCCCGTTGCACTGGTAGGACCAGTTGGCTGTCGTTACTCACTATAGAAGCTGGTGGGCTTTCTACCATGCGCTTCGCGCCCATGGTTCCCGGCGAAACTGGTAGGACCAGTTCGATGCCTGCTGGACCCCGGCCGTCCGCGCGGTACAGGCTGTGGACGCTTGCTGATCCCGCCGACAACCACAACAAGGACAGCCGCCATGAACATCCTCTACGACGAGCGTCTGGACGGTCCGTTGCCGCAGGTGGACAGGGATGCCCTGCTGGCCGAATTGCGCCTCCGCCTGCCCGACCTCGAGCTGCTGCACGCCGCGGAAGACCTGCGTCCCTACGAGTGCGACGGTCTCTCGGCGTATCGCTGCACGCCGTTGCTGGTGGCATTGCCGGAACGTATCGAACAGGTCCAGGGCCTGCTCGCCCTCTGCCGTCGGCTGAAGGTGCCGGTGGTGGCGCGCGGTGCCGGCACCGGCCTGTCCGGCGGCGCGCTGCCGCTGGAGAACGGCGTGCTGCTGGTGATGGCGCGTTTCCGGCGGATCCTCGAGATCGACCCGCTGGGGCGTTTCGCCCGGGTCCAGCCTGGCGTGCGCAACCTGGCGATCTCCCAGGCCGCTGCCCCCCACGGCCTGTACTACGCACCGGACCCATCCTCGCAGATCGCCTGCTCCATCGGCGGCAACGTCGCGGAGAACGCAGGCGGCGTGCATTGCCTGAAGTATGGCCTGACCGTGCACAACCTGTTGCAGGTGGACATCGTGACCCTGGAGGGCGAGCGCCTGAGCCTGGGTTCCGCCGCCCTGGACAGCGCCGGCTTCGATCTGCTGGCGCTGTTCACCGGCTCCGAAGGGCTGCTTGGCGTGGTGGTGGAGGTCACCGTCAGGCTGTTGCCGCGGCCGCCGCTGGCCAAGGTGCTGCTGGCCAGCTTCGACGATGTGGAAAGCGCAGGGCGGGCGGTGGCCGACCTGATCGGCGCCGGCATCGTCCCGGCTGGCCTGGAGATGATGGACAACCTGTCGATCCGCGCCGCCGAGGACTTCATCCATGCCGGCTACCCGGTCGACGCGGCGGCGATCCTGCTCTGCGAACTGGACGGAGTGGAAGCCGACGTGCACGAGGATTGCGAACGGGTCCGCGAGCTGTTCCAGGCGGCCGGCGCCACCTCGGTGCGCCAGGCCCATGACGAGGCCGAGCGCCAGCGCTTCTGGGCCGGGCGCAAGAATGCCTTTCCGGCGGTGGGGCGGATTTCCCCCGACTACTACTGCATGGACGGCAGCATCCCGCGCCGCGAGCTGCCGCGGGTGCTGCACGGCATCGCCGAGCTTTCGCGCGAATACGGCCTGCGGGTGGCCAACGTATTCCATGCCGGCGACGGCAACATGCACCCGTTGATCCTCTTCGACGCCAACCTGCCGGGCGAGCTGGAGCGCGCCGAGGCGCTGGGCGGCAGGATCCTCGAGCTGTGCGTGGCGGTAGGCGGCAGCATCACCGGCGAACATGGCGTCGGCCGCGAGAAGATCAACCAGATGTGCGCTCAGTTCAATGCCGACGAGCTGACCCTGTTCCACGCCGTGAAGGCGGCGTTCGACCCGGCCGGGCTGCTCAATCCCGGCAAGAACGTGCCCACCCTGCATCGCTGCGCCGAGTTCGGCGCCATGCACGTCCACCACGGTCGACTGCCGTTCCCCGAACTGGAGCGTTTCTGATGAGCCAGCCGTATTTCGATCCGGACGCTGGTGCCGACCATGCCGGCGCGCTGCTCGAGCAGGTCCGCGATGCCCTGGCGCGGTGCGCGCCGCTGCGCATCGTCGGCGGCGACAGCAAGGCATTTCTCGGCAGGCCGGTTGCCGGTGAACCGCTGGCCCTCGCCGAACACCGCGGGATCGTCGCCTACGATCCCTGCGAACTGGTGATCACCGCCCGTGCCGGTACGCCGCTGGACGAGCTACAGGCCGTGCTGGCGCGCGGCGGGCAGATGCTTGCCTGCGAGGCGCCGGGGTTCGGCGGCCGGGCGACGGTCGGCGGGGTGCTCGCCAGCGGCCTGTCCGGACCGCGCCGGCCCTGGGCGGGAGCGGTACGCGATTTCGTCCTCGGCACGCGGCTGATCAGTGGCCTGGGCACCCACCTGCGCTTCGGCGGCGAGGTGATGAAGAATGTCGCCGGCTACGACCTGTCGCGCCTGCTGGCGGGCAGCTTCGGTTGCCTCGGGGTGGTCACCGAAGTGTCCTTCAAGGTGCTGCCCATGCCGCGCCGCCAGGCCAGTCTGAGCCTGGACCTGCCGGTGGCGGCGGCGTTGCGCAAGCTGGCGGAGTGGGGAAGGCAGCCAATGCCGATCAGCGCGGCCTGCCACGACGGCGAGGGCTTGCGCCTGCGCCTGGAGGGCGGCGAGGGCTCGGTACGCTCGGCGCGCGAGCGCCTCGGTGGCGAAGCGCTCGATGACGGCTTCTGGGCCGACCTGCGCGAGCAGCGCCTGCCGTTCTTCGCCGACCCGCGACCGCTCTGGCGCCTGTCGCTGCCGGCGCTGGCACCGGAGTCGCCGCTGCCCGGCCGCCAGTTGCTGGACTGGGGCGGGGCGCTGCGCTGGCTGAAGAGCGACGCGCCGGCCGCGGACATCCGCGAGTGGGCCGCCGCCCATGGCGGCCACGCCACCTGCTACCGCGCCGGCCACGTCGACGCGCCGTTCCAGCCGTTGCCGCCGGCTTTGCTCGGCCTGCACCGGGCGCTGAAGCGCCAGCTCGACCCGCAAGGCATCTTCAATCCCGGGCGGATGTACGCCGAACTCTGAGGAGACGCGATGCAAACCAACCTGTGCGAATCCGCCCGGCAACGCGCCGAGGCCGCCGAAGCCGAGCGCATCCTGCGCAGCTGCGTGCACTGCGGCTTCTGCAACGCCACCTGCCCGACCTACCAGGAGCTGGGCGATGAACTCGACGGTCCGCGCGGGCGGATCTACCTGGTCAAGCAGTTCCTCGAGCGCGACGAGGCCAGCGAGCGCACCCGGCTGCATCTCGATCGCTGCCTGAGCTGTCGCAACTGCGAAACCACCTGCCCGTCCGGGGTGGAGTACCACAAGCTGCTGGATATCGGCCGCGACCTCCTGGCCGAGCGCCTGCCGCGCAGCTTCGGCCAGCGCCTGCTGCGCGGCGGGCTGCGCCTGCTGGCGCCGCGGCCGGCGCTGTTCGGCGCGCTGGCGGCCGTCGCCGGGGGTGTGCGGCCGGTTCTGCCGGAGCCCGTGCAGAGCAAGTTGCCACGCCGGATCGCGGCACCAGGAAAACGACCGCGGCCGCGGCATGCGCGGCGCGTGCTGCTGCTCGAAGGTTGCGTGCAGCCGGCGCTGTCGCCGAACACCAACGCCGCCGCCGCGCGCGTCCTCGACCGCCTGGGCATCAGCGTGACGCCGGCCGTCGCGGCCGGTTGCTGCGGCGCCGTGGATTTCCACCTGGATGCGCAGGAACGCGGCCGCCAGCGCGCGCGGCGCAACATCGACGCCTGGTGGCCATTGCTGCGCGAGGGCGCCGAGGCCATCGTGCAGACCGCCAGCGGCTGCGGCGCCTTCGTCAAGGACTACGCCTACCTGCTGCGCGACGACCCGCGATACGCGGCCAGGGCGCGCGAGGTCGCCGCCGCTGCCCGCGACCTGGTGGAAGTGCTTCGCGACGAGCCGCTGGAGTCCCTCGGCCTGCGCTGTGACCAGCGCCTGGCATTCCACTGCCCATGCACACTGCAGCACGCGCAACGACTGGGCGGGGCCGTGGAATCGGTGCTGCGGCGACTGGGCTTTCATCTCGCCGAAGTGCCCGACGGTCATCTCTGCTGCGGCTCCGCCGGCACCTACTCGCTGACCCAGCCGGCGCTGTCCCGGCGTCTGCGCGACAACCGCCTGGACGCCCTGGAAAGCGGCGCGCCGGATGTCATCGCCACGGCCAACGTCGGTTGCCAGGTGCATCTCGACGGCGCCGGGCGGACCCCGGTACGCCACTGGATCGAGTTGCTCGACCAGGCCTTGCCCGGAGGAGAGTGAAACCATGCGCAGCAAGCCGGTACTCGGCCGCGAGGACGTCACCCGTATCCTTGCCGCCGCCCGCGAGGAGGCCCTGCGCCAGGGCTGGGCGGTGAGTATCGCGGTGGTCGACGACGGCGGCCATCCGCTGGCCCTGGAGCGCCTCGACGGCTGCGCGCCGATCGGCGCCTACATCGCCACGGAAAAGGCCCGCAGCGCCGCCCTCGGACGCCGGGAAACGAAGCGCTACGAGGAAATGATCAACGGCGGACGCAGCGCCTTTCTCTCGGTACCGCTGCTGCAGGCCACCCTGGAAGGCGGCGTGCCGATCCTGTTGGATGGCGAGGTCGTGGGAGCGGTCGGCGTCTCCGGCGTACGCGCCGAAGAGGATGCCCGGGTGGCGCGGGCCGGCGCCGAGGGCCTGTGAGGTGTGAGGCGACCGGCGGGCACCACCCATCTTTGGTTGGGCCTTTCGGCGTGGGCTTGCCGTTCGGGCAGGTTGGCGGACAGGGTGGATTTGTTATAGGTTGCCGGCGCTGAACCGTGGTAACCCGCCCGAGGTAAACAATGAAGAAGTGGCAATGCGTGGTGTGTGGACTGATCTATGACGAGGCCAAAGGCTGGCCGGAAGAAGGCATCGAGGCGGGAACGCGCTGGGAAGATGTGCCTGAGGACTGGCTTTGCCCCGACTGCGGCGTCGGCAAGCTGGACTTCGAGATGATCGAAATCGGCTGAGCCCCGGCTCGCCGGCGGAGAAGGCGGCCCCGGCCGCCTTTTTTCATGTCTGGCCAGCGGCCGCGCAGCGGTTATCCTTGAGTTCTGGGTCCGGTCATTGACTGTCCTGCCGGGGTGGCCCGGCAGCCCCGCCGTTGGCCGGCGAGCGACGCTGAGCTAGGTTCGACGAACGAGGAGGGTGGCGATGCGCAAGTGGCAATGCGTGGTCTGCGGCTTCATCTACGACGAAGCCCTGGGCCTGCCCGAAGAAGGCATTCCGGCGGGAACCCGCTGGGAGGACATCCCGGCGGACTGGGTCTGCCCGGACTGCGGTGTCGGCAAGATCGATTTCGAGATGATCGAGATCGCCTGAGCGAAATCCACAGAAGCGGCGCCCGGCGCCGGCAATCACAGAGGAACGGAAATGAGCGAGCGTGCGCCCCTGGTAATCATTGGAACCGGCCTGGCGGGCTACAACCTGGCCCGCGAGTGGCGCAAGCTGGACAGCGAGACGCCGCTGCTGATGATCACCGCCGACGATGGACGCTCCTATTCCAAACCGATGCTCTCCACCGGTTTCTCGAAGAACAAGGACGCCGATGGCCTGGCCATGGCCGAGCCGGGCGCCATGGCCGAGCAACTCAATGCGCGGATCCTGACCCATACCCGGGTCACCGGCATCGACCCGGGGCACCAGCGGATCTGGATCGGCGAGGAAGAGGTGCGCTATCGCGACCTGGTCCTGGCCTGGGGCGCTGAGCCGATCCGGGTGCCGGTCGAGGGTGATGCCCAGGACGCGCTCTACCCGATCAACGACCTGGAGGACTACGCGCGCTTCCGCCAGGCGGCCGCCGGCAAGCGCCGGGTGCTGCTGCTTGGCGCCGGGCTGATCGGCTGCGAGTTCGCCAACGACCTCTCCAGCGGCGGCTACCAGCTCGACGTGGTGGCGCCTTGCGAGCAGGTCATGCCGGGCCTGCTCCACCCGGCCGCGGCCAGGGCCGTGCAGGCGGGCCTGGAAAGCCTCGGCGTGCGCTTCCACCTGGGGCCGGTGCTGGCCAGCCTGAGGAGGGCCGGGGATGGCCTGGAAGCCCATCTCTCCGACGGCGAAGTGATTCCCTGCGACCTGGTGGTTTCCGCGGTCGGCCTGCGTCCGCGCACCGAACTGGCGTTTGCCGCGGGGCTGGCGGTCAACCGCGGGATCGTTGTCGACCGCTCCCTGCGCACCTCCCACGCCAATATCTATGCGCTGGGCGATTGCGCCGAGGTGGATGGCCTCAACCTGCTCTACGTGATGCCGCTGATGGCCTGCGCGCGGGCGCTGGCGCAGACCCTGGCGGGCAACCCCAGCCAGGTCAGCTACGGCCCGATGCCGGTGACGGTGAAGACCCCGGCCTGCCCGCTGGTGGTATCGCCGCCGCCGCGTGGAATGGATGGCCAATGGCTAGTGGAAGGCTCTGGGACGGACCTCAAGGTCCTCTGCCGGGATACCGCCGGTCGAGTCATCGGCTACGCCCTGACCGGGACGGCGGTGAACGAAAAACTGTCCCTGAACAAGGAGTTACCCGGTCTTATGGCGTAACTGCCTCCTGTCCTGGCCATCCTGCCGTCGAGACATGCGGCAAAATTGTCCGACGATACTGGCGCAGTCCTCGGGAGCATGCCATCCTCCTTCGCGTCTACCGCAGTCTAGAGCCTATGGTTCCGGTGGACTGCGGTGCCTTTGAGCGCTGCTGGGAAGACAGCACGGACACAAAAACAACAAACCGTCAAAGAGGCAACTATGCGTAAACCAGAACTAGCCGCCGCTATCGCCGAAAAGGCCGATCTCACCAAGGAACAGGCCAATCGCGTTCTCAACGCCCTGTTGGATGAAATCACCGGCGCGCTGAACCGCAAGGACAGCGTGACCCTGGTCGGTTTCGGCACCTTCCTGCAACGCCATCGCGGGGCCAGCACGGGGAAGAACCCGCAGACCGGCCAGCCGGTGAAGATCAAGGCCAGCAACACCGTCGCCTTCAAGCCCGGCAAGGCCCTGCGCGACGCGGTCAACTGATCGCCGGGAGCCCGGAGTCAGAGCGGCTCCGGGCTTCACCGAAGACCCTCCCGCGCTCATCGAAAGGACAGCTGTAGTCCTTCGCTCGAACAGCTACAATGCGCCGCTCATTTCCCGGATATCGAGACGCGCGCATGAAATTTCGTCTTCTCCTGTGGATGCTCGGCCGCCTGATGGGCAAGGCCAGCCGCGACAACCCCGCCTTCCAGAAACAGCTCGAAGGCAAGGACCTGGTATTCCAGCTGCACACCCTCGATGGCAAGGTGGCGCGTCACTACGTGGTGCGGGACCTGCGCGTGACCAGCAAGCGCGGTAGCCATCCGCAACCGGCGTTTTCCCTGGGATTCAAGGACGGAGCCTACGGTTTCGCCGCCATGACCTCGAAGAACCCGCAGTTGGCGTTCATGCAGGGCATCCAGAACAAGGACATCCAGATCCAGGGCAATCCGGCGCTGGTGATCTGGTTCCAGGGCCTGGTGAAATACCTCAAGCCCAAGAAGAAGGCGCCGGAAAAGAAAGCCGCCTGATGGCGGCTTTCGAATCTTCTCCGAGCCACGCCCGTGGACCGGCGGTAGTGCATTACGCGATGGACTACCCGGTCATCCCGGCAGGCGATTGAACTGCGCCGCCAGTTCGCGCAGGGCGGCTTCGGCTTCCAGCACCTTCCGCACCGCGTCCTCGGCCTTTTCCCGGGTGATCCCCAGGCGTTCGTACAGGCCCGTCGGAATCGCTTCCTGTGGGCCATCGCCAATACCCTGGTTGCGCAGCAGCCGGCTTGCCAGGCAGATCAGGTTGGCGTAGACCGCGTTCGGCCCGGTGTAGCCGGGGTCCTGCTGGAAGCGCAGGGCGCAGTAGAGGTCGTCCGGCATATCCCATACGCGCATCAGCCAGGCACCGATCTGCTCACGGGTGATTCCCAGCAGGTGCTGCTCGATGTAGGCGTGACCGAGATGCGGGTTGACTTCCAGGTGCCGGCAGATCAGTGAAAAGTGTGGCGGGAAGACATGCGCCAGGACCAGGTAGCCGAAGTTGTGCAGCAGCCCGCCCAGGTAGCTCAGGCCGGACTCCGGGCGCAACTCGCGCGGCATGGCGCGGGTCAGGCCCTCGATCACCGCTGCGGTGTAGATCGCCTGCTGCCAGTAGGGCGTGGCCTGTTGCGGCTGGTCCTTGGGCAGGGTGAGGGTCTTGCCCAGGGCCAGGCCGAGGGCCAGGTTGATCACCAGGTCGAAGCCGAGCACGCGGACGATCGCGTCCTCCACCGAGCGGATCTTGCCCGGCGCGGCGTAGTAGGGCGAGGCGGCCCAGCTGACCACCTGGGCGGCCAGCGCCGGGTCGGTCTCGACCAGGCCGGTGATGTCGTCGACACTGGCGTTGGGATCGACCCGCAGCTTGATGATCTTCTGTGCCGTCTGCGGTAGCGGGGGAATCTCGATGGTCTGCTCCAGGCGTTGCTGGATGCGTCGGGCGGTGAAGGCCTGTACCGCCTGGCTGATCTCCGCGCGATCGTCGTCCGGACGATCCAGGTTCAGGCTGATGTTCTCCAGCGGTTCGCCAAAGCGTGCGGCGCTGGCCTTGGCCAGCAGGCTGCGGAAATCATTGCTGGCGATTTCCAGGAGGATGCCTGGCTGGCCGGACTCGATCAGCAGGCGCGGTTCCTGCAGCAGGCGCTCGTCGTAGAGGCAGGGCGAACTGGTCAAGGGCGGCAGCGCCGGCAGGCGGTGCAACTCATGCTTGCCGAGCATCCGCTCCAGGCGCTCGGGCTTGATCGCCAGCAGCTTGCGGCCGGTCAGCTCGGTGAGCCGGGCGAGATCCAGCAGCTGGCTCTGCGGGAACAGCACCAGCAGGGTGCCGACGGCGTCGTCCAGCAGCACCGCCTGGACCCGGCGGGCTGCCGGCAGGTCCGTGCTGTCGGCCACTTCACGGCAGGTGATGCCGAGCTTGGCGAGCAGCTGGAGGATGACCTGAGGGGCGTGCGGAGCATCGGCGGAGGCCAGGGCGGCTTCTGTCATGACGAGACCATGAGATCTGGATTTTCCGTCAGTATAACCAGAGCTGCCTTAAGACTGAGACCTACGCCGACCGGCGAGAGCGAAATAGATCACACTTGGCCGTATTGCTGGCCATGCCGCAGCCAGCGCTCGAGCAGCGGGCTGACGTGCTGCGGCCAGTGCGCCAGCAGCGACTGGGCGGCGTCGCGCACTGCCGGCAGGAGATCGGCGTCGCGCATCAGGTCGGCGACCTTGAACTGCAACAGGCCGGTCTGGCGGGTGCCGAGCATTTCGCCGGGGCCGCGCAGCTCCAGGTCCTTCTCGGCGATGAGGAAGCCGTCGCTGGTCTCGCGCATGATGCCCAGCCGCTCGCGGCCGATCTGCGACAGGGGGGGATGGTAGAGCAGCACGCAGTGGCTGGCGGCGCTGCCCCGGCCGACCCGGCCGCGCAGCTGGTGCAGCTGGGCCAGGCCGAGACGCTCGGGATTCTCGATGATCATCAGGCTGGCGTTGGGCACGTCGACGCCGACTTCGATCACCGTGGTCGCCACCAGCAGTTGCAACATGCCTTCCTTGAAGGCCTCCATCACCACCGCCTTGTCCGCCGGCTTCATGCGTCCGTGGATCAGGCCGACACGCAGTTCGCCCAGCGCCGAGGACAGTTCTTCGTAGGTGGTCTCGGCGGCCTGGCAGGTCAGCTCCTCGGATTCTTCGATCAGGGTGCATACCCAGTAGGCCTGGCGCCCTTCGCGGCAGGCCGCGCGGACCCGCTCGATCACCTCGATGCGGCGGCTGTCGGCGACCAGCACGGTATTCACCGGTGTACGGCCGGGCGGCAGCTCGTCGAGGATCGAGGTGTCCAGGTCGGCGTAGGCGCTCATCGCCAAGGTTCGCGGGATCGGTGTCGCGGTCATGATCAACTGGTGCGGGCAGAGCCGGCCGTCCACGCCCTTCTGGCGCAGGGCCAGGCGCTGTTGCACGCCGAAGCGGTGCTGTTCGTCGATGATCGCCAGGGCCAGGCGCTTGAATTTCACTTCGTCCTGGAACAGCGCGTGGGTGCCGACCACCATCGGCGCGCCGTCGCCGATGCGTTCCAGTGCCGCCGCGCGGGCCTTGCCCTTGAGCTTGCCGGCCAGCCAGGCGACCTCGATGCCCAGCGGTTGCAGCCACTTGCCGAAGTTGACGAAGTGCTGCTCGGCGAGGATCTCGGTCGGCGCCATCAGCGCCACCTGGTAGCCGGCCTCGATGGCTTGCAGGGCAGCGAGGGCGGCGACCACGGTCTTGCCGGCGCCGACGTCGCCTTGCACCAGGCGCAGCATCGGCTCGTCCTGGGCCAGATCGTAGGCGATCTCGGCGCCGACCCGGCGTTGCGCGCCGGTTGGCTGGAAGCCGAGATTGGCGAGGAACTGCTGCGGCAGCCGACGGGCCGGCGGCAGGCGCGGGGCCGCCTGCGAGCGCACGGCTTCGCGCAGGCGTTGCAAGGACAACTGGTGGGTCAGCAACTCTTCGAAGGCCAGGCGCAGCTGCGCCCAGTGCCGGCCTTCGGCGAGCTCCTCGATATCGGCGTCCGGCGGCGGCCGGTGCAGGTAGCGGATCGCCTGGTCGAGCGGGCCGAGCTGGTAGTCGCGGGCCAGTTCCGCCGGCAGCCAGTCGGGCAGGCTGCTGGGGCCGAGCAGGGCCAGGGCCTGCTGGCTGAGCTGGCGCAGGCGCTGCTGGGTGAGGCCCTCGGTGGTCGGGTAGATCGGCGTCAGGGTCTGCTCCACCGGGATCGGCTCGTCGCCGTTCAGCGCGCGGTATTCCGGATGGTAGATTTCCAGGCCGGAGGCACCCGGACGGACTTCGCCGTAGCAGCGCAGGTGGGTACCGCGCTTGAGGCCGTCCTTCTGCGCCTGGCTGAAGTGGTAGAAGCGCAGGCTGAGAGTGCCGCTGCCGTCCTGCAGGCGCACCAGCAGGCTGCGCCGGCGCCCCATCACCACGTCGGCGCTGGCCACCACGCCCTCGACCACCGCGTCGGCCCCCGGGCGCAGGGCGCCGATGGCGGTGACGCGGGTACGGTCCTGGTAGCGCAGGGGCAGGTGGAAGAGGATGTCCTGCAGGGTTTCCAGGCCCACGCGAGCGAGTTTTTCCGCCAGCGCGGCGCCTACGCCCTTGAGCGCGGTGACCGGGACCCTGGACAGCTCGGTCATGCGAGTTGCGGTTGTTCCTGGGTTTGCGGACGGGCCACCGAGCACAGGCGGATCGAGTCGGCCAGCACCTCGATGGCGCGCGGCCGCGGGAAGCTGGCGCGCCAGGCGATGGCGACGGTGCGGAACGGCACCGGCGCGCTGAACGGGCGGACCTCGATGACGCCCGGGGCGTAGTGGTGGCTGTCCACCGCGGAGAACGGCAGGACCGACACGCCGAGGCCGGAGGCGACCATGTGGCGGATGGTTTCCAGCGAGGAGGACTCCACCGTGGTGTGCTTGTTCTCGTCGCCCTTGCGCACGGTCGGGCAGGCCTCCAGCACCTGGTCGCGGAAGCAGTGGCCCTCGCCGAGCAGGAGCAGGCTCTTGTCGTTGAGCAGCTCGGAATCGATGCTGGCCTTGGCGGTCCAGGGATGGTCGGCCGGCATCAGCACATAGAAAGGCTCGTCGAACAGCGGCTTGGTCAGGACGTCGGCTTCCTGGAACGGCAGGGCGATGATGATCGCGTCGAGTTCGCCGGTGCGCAGCTTGTCGCGGAGGATGTGGGTGAAATTCTCCTCGATGTACAGCGGCATCTGCGGCGCGACCCGGTGCAGCTGTGGAATCAGGTGCGGGAACAGGTACGGGCCGATGGTGTAGATGGCGCCGACCTTCAACGGCGCGGCCAGCTGGTTCTTGCCGGCCTGGGCCAGCTCGCGGATGCCCTGGGCCTGTTCGAGGACCTTCTGCGCCTGGGCGACGATGCCTTCGCCCACTGGCGTCAGGCGCACGGCGCTCTTGCTGCGCTCGAAGATCAGCACCCCCAGCTCGTCCTCGAGCTTCTTCACGCCGACCGAGAGGGTCGGCTGGCTGACGTGGCAACGCTCGGCGGCGCGGCCGAAGTGTTGTTCCTGGGCGAGGGTGACGATGTAGCGCAGTTCGGTGAGGGTCATGGCGGCTCATCCGTTAAGATCGGCCAAGCATAGCGGCTGCACCGCCGCGAACCAACCTTCGGGCGCATGATCGGGCGTGCATTGCAGACGATTCGACGCCTACACTGGCCGCCTTGTTGTAGGAAGGAGACGGCTTCATGTCGCAAACAGTGATGATCGCCGGTTGTGGCGATGTCGGTGGGCGCCTCGGCGAGGCGCTGCTGGCCGATGGCTGGCGGGTGCATGGCCTGCGTCGCTCGGTGGACGCCTTGCCGCAGGGGGTCCTGCCGGTGGCCGGCGATCTGCAGGCTCCGGAGTGCCCCGCGCAGTGGCCGGGCGAGCCGCTCGACTACCTGGTATACAGCGCCGCCGCCAGTCAGCATGACGAGGCTGGCTACCGTGCCGCCTACGTCGATGGCCTGCGCCATGTGCTGGGCTGGTTGCAGGCCCACGGCCAGCGGCCCAGGCGCCTGCTGTTCGTCTCCAGCACCGGGGTTTACGCCCAGGCCGACGGCAGCTGGATCGACGAGGACTCGCCGGCGCTTTCCCAGGCCTATTCCGGACGGATCATGCTCGACGCCGAGCGGGTCGCGCTGGACAGCGGGATACCGGCTAGCCGCGTGCGCCTGGCCGGCATCTACGGGCCGGGCCGGGAATGGCTGCTCAACCAGGTGCGCCAGGGTTACCGGGTGGTCAGCGAGCCGCCGCTCTATGCCAACCGCATCCATGCCGACGATGCCGCGGGACTGCTGGCCTTCCTGCTGCGCGCCGACGCCCGTGGCGAAGCGCTGGAAGACTGCTACATCGGTGTCGACGACGCGCCGGTGGCGATGCACGAGGTGGTCGACTACCTGCGCCAGCGCCTGGGCGTCAGCCAATGGGCCGACGAGCATTCGGTACGCCGCGCCGGCAGCAAGCGTTGCAGCAACCGTCGTGCCCGCGCGCTCGGCTGGGTGCCGCGCTATCCCAGCTACCGCGAGGGCTACGCGGCGGTGCTCGGGGACGCCTGATGGCCGCCAACCGGCTGCTGGCGCGCCCCTGGCTGCCCGGCGTGGAGCTGTTCCATGCGGACTTCTCCGGCCAGGCGTTCGGCCGCCACAGCCATTCGGCCTTCGCCATCGGCTCGATCCTTCACGGCGTCGGCGGCTACCAGTGCCGCGGGCGGCGCCACGCGCTGCCGGCCGGCACCCTGTCGCTGATGAATCCGGAAGAGCCGCATACCGGGCACGCCGAATCCGAGCGGCTGGTCTACCGGATGCTCTATGTCGAGGAAGCGCGCCTGCTCGGCCTGCTCGGCCGCAAACAGTTGCCGCGCGGCTTCGGCGAATTGAACCCGGCCGACGACGGCAGCGTGGCGGCTGGTATGGCGCGGCTGGCCGAGGATTTCCAGCGCAGCGACGCATTGGCGCTGGAAAGCCGCCTGCTGGCCTTGCTCGAACAGGTCTTCGTGCGCCACGGCGGCATGCGCCCGGCGGTCGCGGCGCCGCGTGACGGCGGGACCACCGCGCGCCTGCGCGATTACCTGGAGGCGCATGCCAGCGAGGCGCTCGGACTGGACCAGCTGGCGCAGTTGCTGCAGCGCCACCCGCGTCACCTGATCGAGGCTTTCCGGCGTGCCTACGGCGTGCCGCCGCATACCTACCAGCTGCAATGCCGGGTGCGCCAGGCCAAGCGCCTGTTGCTGGAAGAACGGCCGCTGGCGGAACTCGCCCAGCACCTCGGCTTCTACGACCAGGCGCACTTCTCCACGACCTTCCGGCGTTTCACCGGGGTCACTCCGGGGCAGTTCCGGCGCAGCGCCAAGACCTGAGTTTTTTCCAATACGGCGCCCGCCGCACCGCACAGACTGGAGGCCTCCACGTTCGAGGGGCCTTCATGTTCGCCGCGTTCGTCCTTGTCGCCAGTGCCCATTTCGCCGCCCTGCTGTCGCCGGGACCGGACTTTTTCCTGCTGGTGCGCGCCGCCCTGCTGCGTGGCCGGCGCCAGGCCGACGGGGTGGCCGCCGGCATCGCCCTGGCCAATCTCCTGAGCATGCTGCTGGTGCTCGGCCTGCTGGCCAGCGTGCCGGACCCGGCGCACAGCGCCTTGCGCTGGCTGCAGGCGCTCGGCGGTCTGTACTTCCTCTGGCTGGCGGGCCAGGCGCTGCTGGCGCACAGGCGACTGGAAATTCCGGCGCAGCGCGACCTCCCGTCCAGCGGCGGCTATCTGCGCGGGCTGCGCGACGGCCTGCTGGCGAGCAGCCTGAATCCCAAGCTGCCGATCTTCTACGCCGGGCTGTTCGGCGTGCTGGCGCGCTTCAGCCTGCCGGGCTGGGCGCTGGCCCTGTGCCTGGCGTGGATGAGCCTGGTGGTGCTGTGCTGGGACATGGCGCTGGTGCGCCTGCTGGACAGGCCGCGCTGGCGCGGCTGGTTGCAGCGGCGGGTAGGCGCGCTGGACCGACTCTGTGGCGTCCTGCTGCTGGCGCTGGGCGGCTGGCTGGTGCTGGCCGCCCTCTGAGAGGAATCAGCGCTCCAGCAGCCAGACGCGCTTGCCCGGCACGTAGCTGGGCATCTCGTTGGCGCCGGCGGTGTTGACCGCCTCGAACAGTTGCAGCTCGTCGTCGTCCAGGCTGAACAGCAGTTCGCGGCCGCGGTTGCCTTGTTGCAGCCAGATGCTGTCGTTGTCGCCGCTCATCGCCGCGCAATCGCCGGCCAGGCACAGCGCGTAGCGTTCGGCGCCGGGAAGACCGCTGACCAGGCCGTTGGCCTGGAACTCGACCTTGCCGCCCTGGCCCTGGCCTTCGCGGATCTTCCAACTGCCCTTCAGGTAGCTGCCGTACAAGGCTCGTTCGAAACCGCTGCCGGCAGGGCTGTTGGCCGTGGGTTGCGGGTCGAGACGGCGGAAACGCTGTTCCGGGCCGTTGGCGCTGGCCTGCTGGATCAGTTCCTTGCCGTCCACTGCGAGGCTCTCCTGGTTGTCGTCGCCATAGAAGGCAACCTTCCAGTGTTCGTCATCGCTCTTGCTCAGGGTCCCTTCGCCGAGTTCGAAACCGTTGCTGAAGGTGGCTTCGCCTGCCTTGCCGTCGAGCTTCCACTCCAGGTTGGGACCATAGGCGAGCAGGGCCTCGCGCAGCTTGCCGTCCTTGCTGGCGGCGTCGATGGCGGCCTGGTTGATCCAGGTGCCGGACGGATCGGACGTGCCGGCGCAACCGGCCAGCAGGGCGGCTGCGGCGAGGAAAATCACGCGGCGCATCGTGCTACTCCATGCAGGGCGACGGGGCCCTGGGGCCCCGTCGCGAACAACCGGCTTACTCGAGGACGACGATGGCGTCCATTTCCACCTGTGCGCCCTTGGGCAGGGCGGCCACGCCGATGGCGGCGCGCGCCGGGTAGGGCTGGGTGAAGTAGCGGCCCATGATCTCGTTGACCTTGGCGAAGTGCGACAGGTCGGTGAGGAAGATGTTCAGCTTGGCGACATCGTGCAGGTAGCCGCCGGAAGCCTCGATCACCGCCTTGAGGTTCTCGAACACCTGGACGGTCTGCGCCTCGAAGCCTTCCACCAGTTCCATGGTCTTCGGGTCCAGCGGGATCTGCCCGGATACGTAGACGGTGTTGCCGGCCTTGATGGCCTGGGAATAGGTGCCGATGGCGGCCGGGGCGTTGTCGGTGTGGATAACGGTCTTGGTCATGGGAACTCCTTGCTGAAATCGAGTGGGCGCGGGGGCGCCGGATGACACAGGAAAAAGCGGGTCAGCTGCGCAGGCGGGTGATCCGGATCACTCCCTTGAGGGCGCGCAGCTTCTTGATGACGCGGGCCAGGTGGACGCGATCGTGCACGCTGACGACCAGTTGTACGACGCTGATGCGGCCGTCGCGCTCGTCCATGCTGATCTTCTCGATGTTGCCGTCGGCCGCGTTGACGCTGGTGGCGAGCAGGGCGATCAGACCGCGCTGGTGCTCCAGCTCGACGCGCAGTTCGACGTTGAATTCGCCGGTGACATCCTTGGCCCAGCTGAGCTGGATGCATTTTTCCGGGTTGTGGCGGACTTCGCTGATGTTCTTGCAGCTTTCCAGGTGCACCACCATGCCCTTGCCGGCGGACAGATGGCCGACGATCGGGTCGCCGGGAATCGGCGTGCAGCACTTGGCGTAGCTCAGGACCAGGCCTTCGGTGCCGCGGATCGCCAGCGGACCCTCGGCGCTCGGCGCTTCCTCTCCTTCGCTGGACAGCAGGCGGCGGGCGACCACGTAGGCCATGCGGTTGCCCAGGCCGATCTCTTCCAGCAGGTCTTCGAAGACTTCCATGCGGTACTCGGCGAGCACGGCCTGGATGCGTTCCTGGGGGATCTTCTCGAGGTGGCTGTCGAAGCCGGTGAGGGTCTTGTTCAGCAGGCGCTCGCCGAGGTTGATCGACTCGGAGCGGCGTTGCAGCTTGAGCGCGTGGCGGATATGGGTGCGCGCCTTGCCGGTGACCACGAAGCTCAGCCAGGCCGGATTCGGCCGGGCGCCCGGGGCGGTGACGATTTCCACCGTCTGGCCGCTCTGCAGCGGCTCGGAGAGCGGCGCCAGGCGGCGGTTGATGCGGCAGGCGATGCAGCTGTTGCCGACGTCGGTATGCACCGCGTAGGCGAAGTCGACCGCGGTGGAACCCTTGGGCAGTTCCATGATGCGGCCCTTGGGCGTGAATACGTAGACCTCGTCCGGGAACAGGTCGATCTTCACGTTCTCGATGAATTCCAGCGAGTTGCCGGCGCGCTGCTGCAGCTCCAGCACGCCCTTCACCCACTGTCGGGCGCGGGCGTGGGTGCCCTTGGGCGTCTCGTCGTTGGATTTGTACAGCCAGTGCGCGGCGATCCCGTGGTTGGCCATCTCCTCCATCTCGCGGGTGCGGATCTGGATCTCGATGGGCACCCCGTGCATGCCGAACAGGGTGGTATGCAGCGACTGGTAGCCGTTGGCCTTGGGAATCGCGATGTAGTCCTTGAAGCGCCCGGGGAACGGCTTGTACAGGCTGTGCACGGCGCCCAGCACGCGGTAGCAGGTATCGACCTTGTCGACGATGATGCGGAAGGCGTAGACGTCCATGATCTCGTTGAACGCCTTACGCTTGCCGCGCATCTTCTGGTAGATGCTGTAGAGGTGCTTCTCGCGGCCGATCACCTGGCCTTCCATGCCTTCGCGGGCGAGGCAGTTGACCAGCGACTCCTGGATCTTGCCGACGATCTCGCGGCGGTTGCCGCGGGCCTTCTTCACCGCCTGGCGGATGCGCTCGGCGCGCATCGGGTGCATGGCCTTGAAACCGAGGTCCTCGAACTCCACGCGCATGGTGTGCATGCCCAGGCGGTTGGCGATGGGCGCGTAGATTTCCAGGGTTTCCTTGGCGATGCGCCGGCGCTTTTCGCCGGACAGCACCTCGAGGGTGCGCATGTTGTGCAGGCGGTCGGCCAGCTTGACCAGGATCACGCGGATGTCGCGGGCCATGGCCATGGCCATCTTCTGGAAGTTCTCGGCCTGGGCCTCGGCCTTGGTCTCGAAGTTCATCTGGGTCAGCTTGCTGACCCCGTCGACCAGTTCCGAGACGGTCTCGCCGAACTGCGCGGTGAGCGCTTCCTTGGCGATGCCGGTGTCCTCGATCACGTCGTGCAGCATCGCGGCCATCAGGCTCTGATGGTCCATGTGCATGTCGGCGAGGATATTGGAGACCGCCAGCGGGTGGGTCACGTACGGCTCGCCGCTGCGGCGGCGCTGCCCGTCGTGGGCCTGCTCGGCGTAGTAGTAGGCGCGGCGGACCAGGTTGACCTGGTCCGGCCCTAGGTAGCTCGACAGTCTGTCGGCGAAGGCGTCTATGCCCGGCAAGGGTTCACCCCCTGCCCGTAGGCGGGTTGCGGCGCTCGCAGGCGACGTCGAGCCGAGGCCATGGCTTACAGGGCCTCGGTGTTGGCCTCGTCGTCGAACGCGGCGAACAGCGGTTCGTCCTCGACGATGTCTTCCTGCTGGACGACGTTCTCATCGACCAGGCCGGAAGCGATCTCGCGCAGGGCGACGACGGTCGGCTTGTCGTTTTCCCAGGCCACTTTCGGCTCCTTGCCGCCGGTAGCCAGCTGACGGGCGCGCTTGGTGGCGAGCATGACCAGCTCGAAACGGTTATCGACGTTGTCCAGGCAGTCTTCAACGGTGACGCGGGCCATGGTGTTCCTCGTAACGAAAAGTGAGCCCGACGTTTGCCGGGCGGACTGAATAGTCTAAAAAATCGCCAATCTTTATGGAAGAGCCGATTTAGGCGAGCAGACGACCGAGCAGTTCGGCGTGGCGTTGCTGCTGGGCGTCCTGGCGCAACTGGCGGGCGCGGAAGATCGCCTTCAGGTCGTCCAGGGCGTGGGCGAAATCGTCGTTGATCACCAGGTGATCGTACTCCACGTAGTGGCTCATTTCGCTGACGGCTTCGCGCATGCGCCGCTCGATCACCTCGTCGCTGTCCTGGCCGCGGTTGGTCAGGCGCTGGCGCAGGGCTTCCTGGCTCGGCGGGAGGATGAAGATCGACTGGGCCTCGGGCATCAGCCGGCGTACCTGCTGGGCGCCCTGCCAGTCGATCTCGAGGATCAGGTCGAGGCCTTCGGCGAGGGTCTTCTCGACCCAGCGCTGCGAGGTGCCGTAGAGGTTGCCGAAGACTTCGGCGTGCTCGAGGAACTCGTTGCGCTCGAGCATCTCGAGGAACTCCTCGCGGCGGGTGAAGTGGTAGTTGACCCCGTCCACCTCGCCCGGGCGCATGCCGCGGGTGGTGTGGGAGACGGAGACGCGGACCTCGGGGGCGGCGTCGAGCAGGGCCTTCACCAGGCTGGTCTTGCCGGCGCCGGAGGGAGCGGAAACGATGTACAGGGTGCCGGACATGGGATGTTCCTGGTGCTTCGTGAGGGTTGGAAAAAGATCGGGCGCAGGCGCCCGCCGGTCATTCGATGTTCTGCACCTGCTCGCGCATCTGCTCGATCAGGACCTTGAGGTTGACCGCGGCCTGGGTCGAGCGCGGGTCGAAGGCCTTGGAGCCTAGAGTGTTGGCTTCGCGGTTGAGTTCCTGCATCAGGAAGTCCAGGCGGCGGCCGGCGGCGCCGCCGGCCTTGAGGACCCGGCGGACCTCGCCGACGTGGGTGGTGAGGCGGTCGAGCTCCTCGGCGACATCGCTCTTCTGCGCCAGCAGGACCAGTTCCTGCTCCAGGCGCTGCGGATCGAGTTCGGCCTTGAGTTCGGCGAAGCGGTCGAGGATCTTCTGCCGCTGGTTGGCCAGCATGGTCGGCACCAGTTCGCGCAGGTTGCCGACTTCCACCAGCATCGCGTCGAGCCGATCGTTGAGCAGCTTCGCCAGCTCCTGGCCTTCGCGCGAGCGGCCGGCCTTGAGTTGCTCCAGGGCCTGGCCGAAGGCTTCCAGGGCGGCGGCGTTGAGCGCCTGCGGATCGGCCGAGTCGGCCACCAGTACGCCGGGCCAGGCCAGCACGGCGAGAGGATCGAGCGGCGCCGGCTGGCGGATCAGGGCGGCTACGCCTTCGGCGGCGGCGACCAGTTGGCGGGCGCGCTCCTGGTCGACCTGCAGGCTCTTGCCGGCGGTCTCCTCGGCGAAGCGCAGGGTGCATTCCACCTTGCCGCGCGACAGGCCCTGGCGCAGCGCTTCGCGCACGGCACCCTCGAGGTCGCGGAAGGCGTCGGGCAGGCGCAGGTGCGGCTCCAGGTAGCGGTGGTTGACCGAGCGCAACTCCCAGCTCAGGGTGCCGTGGGTACCGGCCTGCTCGACGCGGGCGAAGGCGGTCATGCTGTGCACCATGGGTCTACCTCGATAGTCGTGTGGGGGAGTGCGTCCGGCGCCGGCCGCGTGCGGCCCGCCGTGATTCGAGCCGGGCATTGTAACCCACGTCCGGCGGGGCCCGCACGCCGACGGTGGTTGAGAGCCAGGGCAGGCCTCTATAATGGCGGCCAATTCCGCTTTCTCAGTACAGGATAACCACGATGAATCGTCCCAGTGGCCGTGCCGCCGACCAGCTGCGCCCGATCCGCATCACCCGCCATTACACCAAGCACGCCGAGGGTTCGGTGCTGGTCGAGTTCGGCGATACCAAGGTGATCTGCACCGTCAGCGCCGAGTCCGGGGTGCCGCGTTTCCTCAAGGGCCAGGGCCAGGGTTGGCTGACCGCCGAGTACGGCATGCTGCCGCGCTCGACCGGTGAACGTAACCAGCGCGAGGCCAGTCGCGGCAAGCAGGGCGGCCGCACTCTGGAAATCCAGCGCCTGATCGGTCGCTCCCTGCGCGCGGCGCTGGACCTGAGCAAGCTCGGCGAGAATACCCTGTACATCGACTGCGACGTGATCCAGGCCGACGGCGGCACCCGCACCGCCTCGATCACCGGCGCCACCGTGGCGCTGATCGATGCCCTGGCGGTGCTGAAGAAGCGCGGCGCGCTCAAGGGCAACCCGCTCAAGCAGATGGTCGCCGCGGTCTCCGTGGGCATCTACCAGGGCGTGCCGGTACTCGACCTGGACTACCTGGAGGACTCCGCCGCGGAAACCGACCTGAACGTGGTGATGACCGATTCCGGCGGCTTCATCGAGGTGCAGGGCACCGCCGAAGGCGCGCCGTTCCGTCCCGCCGAGCTGAACGCCATGCTCGAACTGGCCCAGCAGGGCATGCAGGAGCTGTTCGAACTCCAGCGCGCCGCGCTGGCCGAATGAGCGGACGCCCGGCGCCCGCCGGGCCCTTGAAGAAGGAGCGCAACATGAACGAGGTATCCGAAGAGGTCGCTGCGAGCCCCGGCCAGGAAGCCCGGCAATGGGCGATGTTCTGCCATTTCGCGGCGTTCATCGGCCTGGTGTTTCCCTTCGGCAGCCTGCTCGGGCCGCTGATCGTCTGGCAACTCAAGCGCGAGAGCGATCCGTTCGTCGACGCCCAGGGCAAGGAAGCGCTGAACTTCCAGATCACCGTGGCGCTGGCGATGTTCGTCAGCTTCCTGCTGATGCTGGTGGTGATCGGTTTCTTCCTGCTCGGCCTGGTCTGCCTGGCGGCGCTGGTGCTGACCATCATCGCCGGAATCAAGGCCAACGAAGGCAAGGCCTATCGCTATCCGTTCTGCCTGCGGCTGATCAAGTAGGCTGCACGGAAAATAGAAAAGCCGGCGCATGCGCCGGCTTTTTCGTACCTGGAGCGAGCCTCAGATGCTCAGCTGCCAGTCGTAGTCGACGATCAGCGGCGCATGCTGGGAGAAGCGCGGCTGGCGCGGCAGCTTGGCGTTGCGCACGAAGCGGCGCAGACCGGGGGTCAGCACCTGGTAGTCGAAGCGCCAGCCGAGGTTGAGCATCTCGGCCTGTTCGCTGTCCGGCCACCAGCTGAACTGGTCGCCTTCGCGGCTGACTTCGCGCAGGGCGTCGGCATAGCCGAGGTTGCCGAACACTTCGTCCAGCCAGGCGCGTTCGGGCGCGAGGAAGCCCGGCATCTGCTGGCACTCGCGCCAGTTCTTCACGTCGAGCTTCTGGTGGGCGACGTACAGCGAGCCGCAGTAGATGTATTCGCGGCGCTTGCGGCGCTGCTTGCTCAAGTAATGGGTGAAATCGTCCATGAACTTGAATTTCTGGTTCAAGCTCTCGTCTCCGCTCTGCCCGGAAGGCAGCAGCAGGGTGGCGATACTCACCTTGTCGAAGTCGGCTTGCAGGTAGCGCCCGTAACGATCGGCCGTTTCGAAACCTAAGCCGCTGATCACAGCTTTGGGCTGCAAACGGCTGTAGAGTGCGACACCGCCCTGTTCGGGTAGCTCGGCATCGCAGGCATAAAGGAAGTAGCCGTCCAGTTGGAAGGACGGGTCATCCAGATCGAAGGCGGAGGCTCGGGTGTCCTGCAAGCAGATCACGTCGGCATTCTGTGCTTGCAGCCAACTGAGCAAACCGCGCTCGGCCGCAGCCTGAATACCATTCACGTTCACACTGATGATCCGCATAAATGGCCCCCAAAATCACGTGCGTGTATGATACCCGAGCTCAAACGGTTTAGCTAAATTCATGCGGCTTGGTGTCATTCATGCAGGCGTATCAGCGCGATTTCATTCGTTTCGCCATCGAGCGCGGGGTTCTGCGCTTCGGTGAGTTCACCCTCAAGTCCGGGCGCACCAGCCCCTATTTCTTCAATGCCGGCCTGTTCGACAGCGGCCTGGCGCTGGCCCGCCTGGGGCGCTTCTACGCCGAGGCGGTGATCGACAGCGGTATCGACTTCGACGTGCTGTTCGGCCCGGCCTACAAGGGCATTCCCCTGGCCGCCACCACCGCGGTGGCCCTCGCCGAGCAGCACCGGCGCGACCTGCCCTGGTGCTTCAACCGCAAGGAAGCCAAGGACCACGGCGAAGGCGGCACGCTGGTCGGCGCGCCGCTGAGCGGCCGGGTGCTGATCATCGACGACGTGATTACCGCCGGCACCGCGATCCGCGAAGTGATGCAGATCATCGACGCCCAGGGCGCCAGGGCGGCGGGCGTGCTGATCGCGCTGAACCGCCAGGAGCGCGGCAAGGGCGAACTGTCGGCGATCCAGGAAGTCGAGCGCGACTTCGGCATGCCGGTGGTGAGCATCGTGTCCCTGGAGCAGGTGCTGGAATATCTTGCCGGAGATGCTGAACTGAAGAAGCATCTGCCGGCGGTAGAGGCCTATCGCGCCCAATACGGTATCTGAACCTTTCACAAGGGACTGGCATGGTCGGACAGGATGTAGTGCGTTGTCTGGTGGCCCTGGGGCTGGCGCTCCAGGGGCTTTCCTTCGGCGTCCAGGCGGCGCCGGGCGGGGCGGTGGAGCTGTACCGCTACGTCAACGACAAGGGCGTGGTGGTGCTCGACCGCCAGGGTGTGCCGCCGCAGTACATCGGCAAGGGCTACCAGGTGCTCAACGACCAGGGCCGGGTGATCCGCACCGTACCGCCGGCGCCGACCGCCGAGGAGCTGCGGCAGCGCAAGGCGGCCCAGGCCCAGGCCAGTTCCGATGCGCAGTTGCTGCGCCTTTACTCCAGCGTCGAGGACGTCGACCGCGCCCGTGAGCGCCGGCTGGCCGAACTGGATGGATTGAGCAGCGTGGCGCGCGGCAACCTCCAGTCGCTCAAGCTGCAACAGGCCAACCTGCAGGGCCAGGCGGCCAGCCAGGAGCGCGCCGGCCGTCCGGTGGCGCAGGGCCTGGTGGACCAGCTGGATGACCTCAGGCAGGAGGAAGCGCGCCTGCAAGGCGAGCTCGATCGCTTCCAGAAAGCTCGCCAGGACGCGGAAAAGACCTATGCCGCCGACCGCGCGCGGCTGTCCCAGCTACTCGGTACGAGCCCCTGATTCCTCTGGGGCCTGCCGCTCGAACACCCTGATCTTCTCGCGCAGCCAGTCCGGCAGGGGCCGGCTCCGTCGCTCGCGCGCATCCGCATGGACGTAGACCAGCTCGCCGATGGTCAGCAACTGCTCGTCGCGCCAGATGCCCAGCTCGAAGACCAGGCTGCTGCGCCCCAGCCGCGCCACCCGGGTGCCGATCTCCAGCCAGTCGTCGAAATGCGCCGGCGCGCGGTACTCCAGGGAGCTCTTCAGCGCGAACAGGTCGCCGCCGCCGCGCAGCAGGTCGGCCGGGTAGGTCATGCCGAGCTGGCGGTAGTACTCGGTGATGGCGACGTCGAGATAGGTCAGGTAGTTGCCGTTGAAGACGATTCCCTGGGGATCGACTTCCGCCCAGCGGACCCGCAGGGCATGGAAGAAGGTGAAGTGCCGCCTCTGTATCGTGTCGCTCATGCCGGTTCCTCGGCGCCGCTGGAACCTCGACTCTAGACCGCCGCCGGCCTGTGGAAAAGGGCTGGCCGCAGAACCCCCCGTCGCTGGCCCGCATTGCCCTCATCCTCCACCCGCCGCCGCCTTACTGTTGCCCGACAGCAACGCACGCGCTGCGCCACGAGAGAGGAACACCATGCCGTCCACGTCCCGCCCCGGGTCGAGTCTTCCACGCCTGCGCCACCTGGGGCTGCTGCCGTTGTGCCTGGCGCTGGCCGCCTGCGGGGATTCGGCGGAGCCGCCTCCGGCCGCCGACGTCCAGCGTGTCCCCGCCGACGCCGCGCTGGCGCAGGTCTATTCCGCCAGTTGCAAGCTCTGCCACGCCGATCCGGCTTCCGGCGCGCCGCTGACCGGCGCCGCCGCGGCCTGGGCGCCGCGCCTGGCGCAGGGCATGGACACCCTGCTGGACCACAGCATCAACGGCTACAAGGGCATGCCGCCCATGGGCATGTGCATGCAGTGCTCGGAAGAGCAGTTCCGCGCGTTGATCGAATTCATGTCCGCCGCACAAGACCGATAAGAGGTACCGGCATGCCAAGCCACCTGTCACGACGCCAGCTCCTGCAGCGGGCGGGGGCGCTCGGCGCCTTCGCCGCCCTGGCGGGCAATCCCGCGTTGGCCGAACTGCTTCGGGCGCCGCGCCTGATTCCCTGGCGCAACTGGTCCGGCGCGCAAAGCTGCCTGCCCCTTGCGCGGGAAGCGCCGAAGGACCTCGACGAACTGCTCCGGGTGATCCGCGAGGCTCCCGGGAAAATCCGCCCCGTGGGTTCCGGCCACTCCTTCAGCGCGCTGGTGCCGACCGATGGCACCCTGCTGTCCCTGGCCTACTTCAGCGGCCTGCTCGGTCACGACGGCGACACCCTGCAGGCCGAGTTCGGCGGCGGTACGCCGATGTCGCAGATGGGCGCGCCGCTCAAGGAGATCGGCCAGGCGCTGGTGAACATGGCCGATATCGACTACCAGACCCTGGCCGGCGCCATCGCCACCTCGACCCACGGCACCGGGGTCGGCTTCGGTTCCTATTCCGCCCAGGTCCGCGGCCTGCAGCTGGTCAGCGCCAGCGGCGAGGTGTTCGACTGCGACGCCGCGCGCCACCCCGAGGTGTTCGACGCCGCGCGGGTCTCCCTCGGCGCGCTGGGCGTGGTGACCCGGGTGCGCCTGCAGAACCGCGCGGCCTATCGCCTGCGCGAGCGGCAGTGGATCGCCAGGACCGAGGAGCTGCTGGAGGACGTGGAGAAGAACACCCGCGAGAACCAGCATTGGGAGATGCTGGTGGTCACCCATTCCGACTATGCCCTGTCGATCGCCCTCAACGAGACCGAGGAGCCGAAGACCCCGCCGCCGGACCCGGAGGAGGAGGGCGGCAACCAGTTCGTCAGCCTCATCGAGGGGCTCGACAAGTACGTCAGCGACTTCCCCGAGACCCGCCGCACCCTGCTCAACAGCCTGCGCCATTTCGCCCGTTTCGACGAGCGGGTCGACGACTCCTACGCGGTCTACGCCAATGTGCGCAACGTGCGCTTCAACGAGATGGAGTATTCGGTGCCCGCCGAGCACGGCCCGGCCTGCCTGCGCGAGATCCTCGCGCTGATCCGCGGCAAGGACCTGCGTACCTGGTTCCCCATCGAGTACCGCTACGTGAAGGCCGACGACATCCCCCTGAGCATGTTCGAGGGCCGCGACAGCTGTTCCATTTCCGTGCACCAGCACTACAGCATGGACCATCACAACTTCTTCGCCGCGGTGGAGCCGATCTTCTGGAAGTACGCCGGGCGACCGCACTGGGGCAAGCTGCATGGCCTCAACGCGCGCCAGTTGCAGACGCTCTACCCGCGCTGGCGGGAGTTCGCCGAGGTGCGCCAGGCGCTGGACCCGGACGGCAAGTTTCTCAATGCGCACCTCTCTTCCATCCTGGGCGTGACCTGAAAGGAGCGACGCCGTGAATCGACGCAAGTTCATGTTCGCCGGCCTCGGTGCCGGCGCGCTGCTGGCCGGTACCGCCGCCTGGCTGCGCCCCGCCGACCGCGGCGGGCCGTACGACGACTATTTCCGCGCGCTGAACCGCGAGCTGAAGGCCAACGGGCCGATGTGCCCGGTAATGCTCATCGACCTCGACCGGCTGGACCACAACATCGACGTGGTGATGCGCTCGGTCCGTCGTGGCGGCAAGCAGTTGCGCCTGGTGGAGAAATCGCTGCCCGCGCCGGGCCTGCTGGAATACATCGGCAAGCGTGCCGGGACGCGCCGGCTGATGTCCTTCCACCAGCCGTTCCTCAACCATGACGCGGTCGTCTTCCCGGATGCCGACATCCTGCTGGGCAAGCCGCTGCCGGTGCGTTCGGCGGAGCTGTTCTACCGCGAGCACAAGGGCTCGTTCGATCCGGCCCGGCAACTGCAATGGCTGGTCGACACGCCGCAGCGCCTGCGGCAGTACCTGGCGCTGGCCCAGGGGCTGGGCACGCGGATGCGCATCAACATCGAGCTGGATGTCGGCCTGCACCGTGGCGGAGTGGCCGACCAGGCCGGGCTGGGCGAATTGCTGGCGCTGATCGCGGCGCATCCGCAGCACCTGGAGTTCGCCGGCTTCATGGGCTACGACCCCTTCGTCGGGATGGGCGTGCCGGGCATCCTCGGCTCGCCCGAGGAACTGTTCGCCAGGGTCATGGCGCTCTACCAGGGCCATGTCGACTTCGCCCGCCAGCGTTTCGCCGCGCTGTGGACGCCGCAACTGACCCTGAATACCGCCGGCAGCCCCAGCTATCGCATGCACGAGAACGAGTCGCTGAGCAGCGAGGTCTCGGTGGGCACCGCCATGCTCAAGCCGAGCCACTACGACCTGCCGTCCCTGGCCGAGCACGTGCCGGCCGCCTACATCGCCACGCCGGTCCTCAAGAGCACCGGCGCGGTGCAGATCCCGGCGCTGGACGGCAAGTCGCGGCTGTTTTCCTGGTGGGACCCGAACCAGCGCGGCACCTTCTTCATCTACGGCGGCAACTGGATGGCCGACTTCGCCTCGCCCGCGGGGTTGCGCAGCAACGGCATCTACGGGCGCAGCTCGAACCAGGAGATGGTCAATGGCTCGCCGGCGGTGGGCCTGGCGGTGGACGACCAGGTCTTCCTGCGGCCGACCCAGAGCGAGTCGGTGCTGCTACAGTTCGGCGACCTGCTGGCGCTGCGCGGCGGGCGGATCGTCGAGCGCTGGCCGGTTTACGCCTAGGGCACGCCTGGCACTTTTCCTCGACGATGGCGGCAGCCCGCGGATAGCGGGCCGCCGCTGCGTTCCGGCGTCTCAGAGTTCGAACGGGATGGTCAGCTTGGCCCACAGCATGTCGCCTTCGGGGCGGTTTTCCACGTCGAACTCCTTGGCCCAGCGGATTTCCGCGCTGGCGTACTTGAGGAAGGTCAGGTGCACGGCCGGGCCGATGGCGAAGACCTGGCCGCGCACGCCGTCGTCGACTTCCTCGCCGAAACCGAAGACCCGCACGGTGTCGCCGTTCTGCTTGTCGTCGGTGGTCTGCTTCAGGTAGTAGCCGTTCAGGCCCAGGCGCAGGTTGTCGGTCACCCGGTAGCTGGCCGAGTAGTCGAAGTGGAAGATCTGCCCCGAGCGGTAGTCGGTGTCGTGGTTCTCCATGTTGAAACTGTAGGTGGCCTTCAGCGACAGCTCGCTGCGCTCGCTGGGCAACCAGGTGAAGGAGAACAGTGGCTTGTAGGTATAGAAGTTGTTGCTGGTGTTGGCCAGGCGGTCGGCGTCGTACTTGCCGGTGGGGATGGTGATCTCCACGGCGGCGGCCAGGGTCAGGTCCTTGCCCCCGTCCCAGAGGATGATCGGCGCGAGGGTGACGTCGCCCTGGCTTTCCCGCTCGTCGCTCAGGCCGAACACGGCCACCCGCTGGCGAATGTAGGGTTGGGCGATGTAGCCGCCGAGGCGGCCGCCGAAGATCCGTAGCGGGCTCAGGTAGTCCAGGCGGGGGATGATCGCATCGGAGCTGATCTTCACGTCGGCGACCTTGCCGCCGAAGGAACTGATGTTCAGCTTCCGGGCTTCGTAGTGGTTGTAGTAGAGGTTGAAGGCGAACATGTGGTCCGGGAGGTTGTTCACGTCCAGCGGCAGGGTGAAGAAACCGTCGGTTCCGGGCCCGATGTTGTCCACGCCGCCTTCGGTGGCGTGGGCACAGCAACTGAGGGCGAGGGTGGCGCAGGCGAACAGGCGCAAGGGCCTGTGGGGGCGGATCGGATTCATGGGCGGGCTCTTATTATTGTCTGGCGATGCTCGGGGCACGGCATAGGAATAAGCCCAATCGCGGCGCGGAGGCAGGGCATTGCCGGTCAGCCAGGGGGGGATTTGCGGACATTGCGCAATGCTTTGTTACATCTGCGCGGAACGCTATATGATGGGACGCTCATCCCATGTCGCGATCCACCGCCAGAACAAGAACGAAGCCGAGACCGGCTCAGGATTTCGCCCATGCACAACAATGCCGCCGACGCGCGCTACGAACTGGCCCAGGTATCCACTTTCCTGCTGCAGACGCTGGCCGAGGTGATCGAAGGCCATGGCGTCGATCCCGCGCGGCTGTGCCGGGGCCTGGGCTTCACCGTCGAAGACCTGCAGGACCCCACCCAGCGCATCTCCTACCGCCAGGCCGTGAGCATGATCCAGCGTGCCCTCCAGGCTCTGCCGGAGCGGGGGCTGGGGCTGTGGGTCGGCCACCAGAACGTGCTCGGCACCCTTGGCCTGCTGGGCCATGTGCTGTCGCTGTGCCGGACCTTGCGCGACGCGTTCGACATCGGTGTGCGCTACCAGCACAGTTCGGGCGGCATCGTGACTTCCAGCGTCTACCAGCAGGGCGACACTTTCTTCGTCGAAGTCGAATGCCACCTGCCCAGCAGCGACGTACAGGTGTTCGCCATCGAGGAGTTCTTCGCCAGCCTGCTGGTGTATGGGCGTGCCCTGGTCAGTCCGGGGTTCGAACCGCTGGGCATCGAACTCATCCATGCCGCTCCGCCCTATGTGGACGAATACCTGCGCCTGCTGGGTCCCCAGGTACGCTTCGGCTGCCTGCATAACCGCATGGCGATCGCCAGCCACTGGCTGGACATGCGCCTGCCCAACCATAACCTGCCGGCGTTGCGCCAGGCGCTGGCCCTGCTCGAGCAGGAAAGCACCCAGGTGCACCGGAAACTCGACCTGGTCCAGGCGGTGGAACGGGCGATCGCCCGCGACCTCAGCCTGGGCAGCCAGATCGAAAGGATTTCCGCCGAACTGAACATGAGCAGCCGCACCCTGCGGCGTCGGCTGGCCGAGCACGGGCTGACCTTCGAGGCATTGCTGGAGCAGGTGCGGCGAGGGCGGGCGATGAGCCTGTTGGGCAATCCCGGGATGTCCATCGAACGTATCACCGAGGAAGTGGGGTACCGCGACATCCGCAGTTTCCGGCGCGCGTTCAAGCGCTGGACGGGGGTGAGCCCGGCGACCTTCCGCAGCGAGGGTGCGAGTCCGCTGGAGCAGGCGTTCGCGCTGGTCGCGCAACGCTGAGGGGGGCCACCGTCCTGGCGCGCCGGAGCGCGCCAGGACCGGGCGATCAGTGCCGCTTGCGGTTGCTGATCAGGGTGCCGACGCCGCTGTCGGTGAAGATTTCCAGCAGCACGGCGTTGGGCACGCGGCCATCGATGATGTGCGCGCTGGTCACCCCGCCCTGCACCGCTTCCAGGGCGCAGCGGATCTTCGGCAGCATGCCGCCGTAGATGGTGCCGTCGGCGATCAGCTCGTTGACCTGCTCGGTGGACAGCCCGGTCAGCACCTGGCCTTGCTTGTCCATCAGGCCGGCGATGTTGGTCAGCAGCATCAGCTTCTCGGCCTTCAGCGCCTCAGCCACCTTGCCGGCCACCAGGTCGGCGTTGATATTGTAGGACTCGCCGTTGCTGCCCACGCCGATCGGCGCGATCACCGGGATGAAGTCGCCCTTGACCAGCATGTTCAGCAGCTCGACGTTGACCCCGGTGACTTCGCCCACATGGCCGATGTCGATGATTTCCGGCTTGGTCATCTCCGGGGTCTGGCGGGTCACGGTGAGCTTCTTCGCGCGGATCAGCTCGGCGTCCTTGCCGGTCAGGCCGATGGCGCTGCCGCCGTGGCGGTTGATCAGGTTGACGATGTCCTTGTTCACCTGGCCGCCGAGGACCATCTCCACCACGTCCATGGTCGCCGCGTCGGTGACGCGCATGCCGTCGATGAAGTGGCTCTCGATCGACAGGCGCTTGAGCAGGTCGCCGATCTGCGGGCCGCCGCCATGCACCACCACGGGATTGATGCCGACCGCTTTCATCAGCACCACGTCGCGGGCGAAGCCGGCCTTCAGTTCCTCGCTTTCCATGGCGTTGCCGCCGTACTTGATCACCAGCGTCTTGCCGACGAAGCGGCGGATGTAGGGCAGGGCCTCGGAAAGGACCTTGGCAACCTGGGCGGCGTCATCGCGACTCAGGGTCATGGGGAGCTCCGACATGTCAGAAGGGCACGGGCAGCGAGGAATCCACTGCCTTCAGTTGGTTGCGGAAGACGGTCTTGATGCGCTCCAGCTCGTCCTCGGTATCCGCCTCGAAGCGCAGCACCAGCACCGGCGTGGTGTTGGAGGCGCGGACCAGGCCCCAGCCTTTGGGGTAGTCGACCCGCACGCCGTCGAGGGTGGTGATGTTGCCTTCGCCCCACTGCGCATCGCGTTGCAGCGCCTCGATGATGGCGAACTTGCTCTCCTCGGTGACGGTGATGTTGATTTCCGGGGTGGAAATGTCGCTCGGGAAGGCCGAGAACACATGCTCGCTGTCGCGCTGGTCCTGGCTGAGGATCTCCAGCAGGCGGGCGGCACTGTAGATGCCGTCGTCGAAGCCGAACCAGCGCTCCTTGAAGAACACGTGGCCGCTCATCTCGCCGGCCAGCAGGGCGCCGGTTTCCTTCATTTTCTTCTTGATCAGCGAGTGACCGGTCTTCCACATCACCGGCCGGCCGCCGTAGCCGCTGATCAGCGAGATCAGGCGACGGGTGCACTTGACGTCGAAGATGATGTCGGCGCCCGGGTTGCGCGAGACCACGTCCTTGGCGAACAGCATCAGCAGGCGGTCGGGGTAGATGATGGTGCCGGTGTTGGTCACCACGCCGACGCGGTCGCCGTCGCCGTCGAAGGCCAGGCCCAGGTCGGCGTTCTCGGCCTTGACCTTGGCGATCAGGTCCTTCAGGTTCTCCGGCTTGCCCGGGTCCGGGTGATGGTTCGGGAAGTTGCCGTCGACCTCGCAGTACAGCGGGATCACGCTGCAGCCCAGGGCCTCGATCAATTGCGGGGCGATCACCCCGGCGACGCCATTGCCGCAGTCGACCACCACCTTCATCGGCTTGGCCATGGCGATGTCGTCGCGGATCTGCTTGAAGTAGCGCGGCAGGATATCGACCTGCTCGACGCTGCCGACCCCGGACGCCAGGTCGTTGCTCTCGATGCGTTCGCGCAGCGCCTGGATCTGCTCGTTGGCCAGGGTCTCGCCGGCCACCACGATCTTGAAGCCGTTGTAGTCCGGCGGGTTATGGCTGCCGGTGAGCATCACTCCGGACTTGCCCTCGAGCACGTTGGCCGCGTAGTACAGCACCGGTGTCGGCACCATGCCCACGTCGCTGACCTGGCAACCGCAGTCCACCAGGCCCTGGATCAGCCGCTCGACCAGTTCGGGACCGGACAGGCGGCCATCACGGCCGACGGCGACGCACGGCTCGCCGCGGGCGAGGCTTTCAGAGCCGATGGCGCGGCCGATCCAGTAGGCGGTCTCGGCGGTGAGGGTGTCGCCTACCACGCCGCGGATGTCGTAGGCGCGGAAGATGCTGGCGGGCAGCGTCGGGGCTTTTGCAGTGCTCATGATGGGGGTTTGCTCCAATCCCAGGAGGTCCTGGTCTTCATCGAGAATGTCGATATCCAGAATGTCGGTGTTCTGGAACAACGGATCTGCCAGTGCCGGCTCCTCGCGAGGAGGCGCTTTCGTCACCGCCACCGGTGCGACCGGCGCCGCCTTGGCAGGGCTGGGCGCGCTGGCCGGCTCCGGCTTGCGCCGCGGCTGGCGGGCCAGTGCCTGGATCAGCGGGGCGAAGCCCGGCAGGCTGGGCACAGGGGGTTTGGCAGTGCGTTGCCCGCCGAGTTCCTGAAGATACTGACCGAGGGTCAGGACATCCTGGTGCAGGCGGCGCAACAGCGACGAACGGGTGAGGTAGGCGCCGAGCACGCCGCCGAGCAGCGCCAGCAGCGCCGCGAGCCCCAGCAGCAACGGCGAGGCCTGGCTGGCCGCGGTGCTGCCGGGGGTGTAGTTCAGCTTCCAGTTCGGGTTGCCGCTGTCCAGCGCCTGTGCGCCCTGGTCCGGCGCTGCCGTACCGCGTTGCAGCAGCACCTGGGCCGGCGCCCCGGAGAACTGCTGGACCAGTTGCACCTGGCCGGCATCGTCCGGCAGGGGGGGCAGGGCGCGCAGCAGCCGTTGCAGGTCGACCGCCAGCAGCAGCGTGCCCTGCAGGCTCTGGTCGGCGCCGCGCACCGGCGCGGCGCTGTACAGCAGCCAGCGCTGGCCGACCTTGTAGGCTTCGGCGGCGACGCTCTGGCCGCTTTCGACCCGGTGCAGGATGTCCAGGGCGGCGAAGCTGACCGGAGCGGGGCTGGCGTTGTCCTGGACGGCCTGGCCCGGCGCGTTCAGGTGGGCATCGACCACGCCGTCCCAGGCCAGCAGGCTGCGCTGGGCGGCCTCGATACGGGCGGCGTCGCCACTCTGCAGGGCTTCGAGGGCGAGAGGGCTGGCCGCGGCAGCGCGGGTGTCGGCGGCGAGTTGCTGCAAGGCCTGGCGCAAGGCGCCGGCCTGGCCTTCGGACCAGGCGGCGTCCAGCTGGCGTTGCTGCGCCTCGCCGGCGCCGCCGAAGACGCCGAACCACAGGAGCGCGCCGGCGGCCGCCACGCCCAACAGGCTGGCGCCGATGCCGGGCAGCAGGTCCTTGCCGCCGGCACGTTCGGATGGCGCCTTGAGCGGTTTCTTTTCCGCTTCGAGCAGGTCGCCCAGCTCATTCCCTTCCTTGGCAGTGCGCTGGAAAAGCTTCATGCCGCGTCTCCTTGGCGTCTCGTCCTGTGGTCGGGATCAGTGGCTGCCGGAATGACCGAAGCCGCCGGCGCCGCGCTGGCTCTCGTCGAACTGCTCGACCAGCTCGAAATGCGCCTGCACCACCGGTACCAGCACCAACTGCGCGATGCGCTCGCCAACGGCGATGGTGAATGGCGACTCGCCGCGGTTCCAGCAGGACACCATCAGCTCGCCCTGGTAGTCGGAATCGATCAGACCGACCAGGTTGCCCAGCACGATGCCGTGCTTGTGGCCCAGGCCGGAGCGCGGCAGGACCAGGGCGGCGAGGCCCGGGTCGGCGATGTGGATGGACAGGCCGGTGGGGATCAGCAGGGTCTGACCCGGGCCGAGGACGGTGTCCTCCTCGAGCATGGCGCGCAGGTCCAGTCCGGCGGAGCCCGGCGTGGCGTATTGCGGCAGCGGGAAGTCGGTGCCCAGGCGGGGGTCGAGGATCTTGGCTTGGAGAGAGTGCATCGGTAACTCAGTTCTGGTTGAGGCGGTCGGCGATGAACCCGATCAGCTGGCGAGCGATCTTGCCCTTGCTGGTCTGGGCGAAGCTGCTCGGGTGCAGGTCGCGGTCGATCACCGTGATCGCGTTCTCGTCGCTGTTGAAGCCGATCGAGGGGTTGGCCACGTCGTTGGCGACGATCAGGTCGAGGTTCTTGTCCTTCAGCTTGCGTGCAGCGTAGTCCAGCAGGTTTTCGGTTTCCGCGGCGAAGCCCACGCTGAAGGGGCGATCCTCGCGCTGGGCGAGGGTAGCGAGGATGTCGGGATTGCGCACCAGCTGCAAGAGCAAGCCCTCACCGCTGGCAGGGTCTTTCTTCAGTTTGTGCGCGGCGACCACTTCCGGACGGTAGTCGGCGACCGCCGCGGAGGCGATCAGCAGGTCGCAGGGCATCGCCGCCTCGCAGGCGGCGAGCATGTCGCGGGCGCTGACCACGTCGACGCGCTGCACCCGGTCGGGGGTCGGCAGGTGTACCGGGCCGGTGACCAGGGTCACCCGCGCGCCGGCCTCCACCGCCGCTTCGGCGAGGGCGAAGCCCATCTTCCCGGAACTGTGGTTGGTGATGTAGCGCACCGGGTCGATGTTTTCCTGGGTCGGCCCGGCGGTGATCAGCACATGCACGCCGGTCAGCGTCTGGTGCTGGAAACAGTCGGCGGCGCGCTGCGCCAGCTCGTCGGCCTCGAGCATGCGGCCGAGGCCGACGTCGCCGCAGGCCTGGCTGCCCGCTGCCGGGCCGAACAGGTGGAAGCCGCGCTGGCGCAGCAGTTCGGCGTTGGCCTGGGTCGCGGTGTCGCGCCACATGGCCTGGTTCATCGCCGGCGCCAGGGCGATCTGCGCATCGGTGGCCAGCACCAGGGTGGTCAGCAGGTCGTTGGCCACGCCCTGGACCAGGCGCGCCATGAGGTCGGCGGTGGCCGGGGCGATGAGTACCAGGTCGGCCCAGCGGGCCAGTTCGATGTGGCCCATCGCGGCTTCCGCCGCCGGGTCCAGCAGGTCGGTGTGCACCGGGTGGCCGGACAGCGCCTGGAGGGTCAGGGGCGTGATGAACTCGCGGCCGCCCTGGGTCATCACCACTCGGACTTCAGCGCCCTGGTCGCGCAGGCGGCGGACCAGTTCGGCGCTCTTGTAGGCGGCAATGCCGCCGCCCACGCCGAGGACGATGCGTTTCCGATAGAGCCGCTGCATAGGCCTGCCTTAATAAGGAAATGGATGACATGCGCGTCGGCAGACGCGCCTCCCCAGGTCGTCTGCCGCGCAAAAAGGATGGGCTAAGATAGCACAGCGTCCGCACGGGAACAGCGGGCGGGCTCGATGGGGAAAGCGAATGAGCATCCGCGATTGGCCCGAGGCCGAACGGCCTCGGGAGAAGCTTCTGGAGCAGGGCGCGGCGACCCTGTCCGATGCCGAACTGCTGGCGATCTTCCTGCGCACCGGGGTCACCGGTTGCAGCGCGGTGGAGCTGGCGCGGCGCCTGCTGGGAGAGTTCGGCAGCCTGCGAGCGCTGCTCGAGTCCGACCTGGCGGCGTTCTGTGGCCATCTCGGGCTCGGCGTGGCGAAGTACGCGCAATTGCAGGCGGTGCTGGAGATGGGCCGCCGCCATCTGGCCGAGCGCCTGCGCCGCGACTCGGTACTGGAGAGCCCGCAGGCGGTGCGCGACTACCTCAAGGCGCGCCTGCGCCATGAGCAGCATGAGGTGTTCGCCTGCCTGTTCCTCGATACCCGGCACCGTGTCCTGGCCTTCGAGGTGCTGTTCCAGGGCAGCATCGACGGCGCCAGCGTCTACCCGCGACAGGTGGTCAAGCGCGCCCTGGCGCACAACGCGGCGGCGCTCATCCTCACCCACAACCATCCTTCCGGCGACGCCCGCCCGAGTCTCGCCGACCGCCAACTGACCGCGCGCCTCAAGGAAGCGCTGGCGCTGATCGATGTGCGGGTGCTCGACCACTTCATCATCGGCGACGGCGAACCCCTGTCGCTGGCCGAATACGGCTGGATGTGAGGCTCAGAAAAGGCGCCGCGCGATGCCCGCCAGCAGGCGCCGGCGGATCAGCCCGCTGACCGGTCGGATCGCCAGCCAGTAGGGAGTGAAGCGCAGGCGGCTGGCGCGGTCGGGACAGAACGTCCGGGTTTCCGTGTGCAACAGGGTAGCGCCGACGCTTCGCGCAGCGCGAGGAGGGCGCGCACCAGCGGGTCGTCGAAGCGCAGCAGGTCTTCCACCGCGTCGAGCAGTGCGTCGGCCGGCGCGTCGATCAGCCGCTGGTGGTGTTCGCTGAACTGCCAATGCGGCAGGTAGAGACGGTCGAGATCCATCGCTGGGCTCTCCCGGGCGTGGCCTTCAGCGTTTCACGGCGACCCGAGAGAAATCCTGGCGACCGAACGGATTGACCTGGTAGCCCTGCACCTCCTGGCGGGTCAGGGCGAAGGCGGTCGGGTGGGCCAGGGGCAGCCAGAGCGCCTGTTCGTGGATCAGTTTCTGCGCCTGGTGGTACAGGCCGGTGCGTTGCTCCTGGCTGCTGGCGGCCTTGCCGTCGGCAATCAGCTTGTCCAGGCCGGGGTCGCAATAGCGCGCGAAGTTGAGCCCGGACTTGACGCTGGCGCAGCTGAATTGCGGAGTGAGGAAGTTGTCCGGGTCGCCGTTGTCGCCGGCCCAGCCCATGAACAGCAGGTCATGCTCGCCGTTCTTGGCGCGGCGGATCAGCTCGCCCCACTCGATCACGCGGATGCTGGCCTTGATCCCGACCTCGGCCAGGTCGGACTGGAGCAGTTGCGCGCCGAGGCTCGGGTTGGGGTTGAGCAGGCTGCCGGAAGGGCGGGTCCAGATGTTCAGCTCGGCAAGCTGCTTGCCAGCCAGCAGCTTGCGCGCCTGTTCGGGGTCGTGCGGGTAGGCGAGAATATCCCTGGCATAGCCCCAGGTGTTCGGCGGATAGATGCCGGTGGCGGCGCTGGCGCTGCCCTCGAATACCGCCTGCAGGTAGCTGGCGCGGTCGAAGGCGAGGTTGATCGCCTGGCGCACCTCGGGATCGTCCAGTGGCGGATGCTGGGTATTGAGGGCGACGAAGGCGGTCATGAAGGCCGGCGTCTGCTCGACCTTCAGGCTGGCGTCCTTGCGCGCGCTCTCAACGTCCAGCGGCTTCGGCGACAGGGCGATCTGGCATTCGCCGCGGCGCAGCTTCTGCAGCCGCACGTTGGCGTCCGGGGTGATGGCGAAGATCAGCGCGTCGACCGCCGGCTTGCCGGCGAAGTACTCGGGATTGGCGGCGTAGCGCACCACCGCGTCCTTCTGGAAGCGCTTGAACACGAACGGGCCGCTGCCGATCGGCTGGGCGTTGAGCTTCTCCGGGGTTCCGGCCTTCATCAACTGGTCGGCGTACTCCGCCGAATAGATGGAGGCGAAGCCCATGCTCAGCATCGGCAGGAAGGTCGCGTCGGGGTGGTCGAGGACGAACAGCACCTGATGGTCGCCGCTTTTCTCCACTCGCTTGATCAACTGCGGCAACTGCATCGACTGGGCGTGCGGGAAGCCGTTCTGCGCCACCTTGTGCCAGGGATCGGCCGGGTCGAGCATGCGCTGGAAGCTGAATACCACGTCGTCGGCGTTCAGCGCGCGGCTCGGCTTGAAGTAGCCGGTGCGGTGGAAGCGCACGTCCTGGCGCAGGTCGAAGCGGTAGTTCAGGCCGTCGTCGGACACCGTCCAGCGTTCGGCCAGCGACGGCACCACCGCGCCCTTGCCGGCGTCGAACTCGACCAGGCGGTTCATCAGCACGTCGGCCGAGGCGTTGGTGGTGGTCAGCGAGTTGTACTGGACCACGTCGAAGCCTTCCGGGCTGGCTTCGGTGCACACGCTCAGGGCCGCTGCGGCGGCGGGTTGGGCGAACAGCAAGGGGGCGAGGAACAGGGAGAACGCGGCGAGGCGCATGACGGGCTCCATTCGAACGGTTAACATGCCCATCCGCAGCGGTTGGGCGCAGTCATGCAAGGCCGTTGGCGGCCTTGAGTCGCTACCCTAGACCATGCGGCGGGCAGCGACAACGAGGCAAGGCGACGAACGGCACCGGTGCGGACCCCGCACCGAGGCGGGCTGGGCCGCGCCATGGGGTGCTCACCCTTGCGGCGCGGGGCGCCTTTCTGATATAAAGCTGCGCTCTTTTCTGGGGCCACGCTCTCCTTCGTCGGGATGCAGCGGGTAAGACCCCGGTGAAACTGAGTATCGAACTTGAGTTAAAGCAGCCAACCCATGCCGGGTTGGGCATGAGGTTATAGAGGGCTGAGGCATGTCTAGAGTCTGTCAAGTAACCGGTAAGGGTCCGGTTACCGGGAATAACATTTCCCACGCACACAACAAAACCCGCCGCCGTTTCCTGCCGAACCTGCAGCACCACCGTTTCTGGGTCGAGTCCGAGAAGCGCTTCGTGCGTCTGCGCGTTTCCGCCAAGGGCATGCGTATCATCGACAAGCGTGGCATCGAGGCCGTCCTGGCTGACCTGCGTGCCCGCGGCGAAAAATTCTAAGGAGCTGAATCATGCGTGAATTGATTCGTCTGGTGTCCAGCGCCGGTACCGGCCACTTCTACACCACCGACAAGAACAAGCGTACCAAGCCTGAGAAGATCGAGATCAAGAAGTACGATCCGGTCGTTCGTCAGCACGTGATCTACAAGGAAGCCAAGATCAAGTAATTGATCCGGCACCTTGCGAAAAGCCCGCCTCCCGGCGGGCTTTTTCATTTCCGCGCGAATGCGGGCGCTCCGCGGCCGGCGCATAAAAAAGCCCGCCAGGCGGCGGGCAAGGGTAACAAGCATTCGGGGGGATGAAGCCGGGGCTCAGGCCTTGGCTTCGAAGATCACGTAGACCTTGCGACAGGCCTCGAGCACCTCCCAGGTGCCCTGGAAGCCGGCGGGGATCACGAAGCGGTCGCCGGCGCGCACGGTCTTGGCGTTGCCGTGGCGGTCGCGCAGCACCGAGACGCCCTGGAGGATCTCGCAGTATTCGTGCTCGGTGTAGTTCACCGTCCACTGGCCGACGGCACCCTCCCAGATGCCGGCGTTGAACTGCCCGCAGGGGCTGCCGTAGTGGTTGCGCACGCTCTGTTTCGGGTCGCCCTTGAGGACCTTTTCCGGCGCCGGGCTGTAGTGTTCCGGGGCGCTGTTGGCCTGGGCGAAGTCGACGATCTGTTCGATGTTCATGCTGACTCTCGGTTCTTGTGGTTCTGGCCAGGTTCTGGCCAGGTGCTGGCGGGACGGCGCCGGGCCGCCCGCCGGGGGTCAGGCGCTGGCGCGGATGGCCTGGGCCAGGCGCTCGACGATCTGGTCGATGTGGGCCCTGTCGATGATCAGCGGCGGCGACATGGCGATGATGTCGCCGGTCACCCGGACCATCAGGTCGTGCTCCCAGAAGCAGCGCTCGAAGACTTCGTAGCCGCGCTTGCCCGGCGCGTCCGCGTGCGGCGCCAGCTGCACGCCGCCGACCAGGCCGACGGCGCGGATGTCGGTCACGTTGGGCAGTTCGCGCAGGCTGAACAGGGCGTCCTGCCAGTAGCCTTCCAGTTCCACGGCTTGCTGGAACAGGTTGTCGCGGCGGTAGATGTCCAGGGTCGCCAGGGCGGCGGCGCAGGCCACCGGGTGGCCGGAATAGGTGTAGCCATGGAAGAACTCGATGGCGCCCTGCGGGCCCTGCATGAAGGCTTCGTGGATCTTCTCGTCGACGAACACAGCGCCCATCGGGATGCTGCCGTTGGTCAGGCCCTTGGCGCAGGTGAGGATGTCCGGGGTCACGCCCCAGCGCTGCGCGGCGAAAGCTTCGCCGACGCGGCCGAAGCCGGTGATCACTTCGTCGAAGATCAGCAGGATGCCGTGCTTGCGGGTGATCTCGCGCAGTCGCTGCAGGTAGCCCTTGGGCGGCAGCACTACGCCGGCCGAACCGGACATCGGCTCGACGATCACCGCGGCGATGTTCTCGGCGCCATGCAGGGTCACCAGGCGCTCCAGCTCCTCGGCCTTTTCCGCGCCATGCTCGGGCAGGCCGACGGTGAAGGCGTTGCGGGTGACATCGAGGGTATGCGGCAGGTGGTCGACCCCTGGCAGCAGGTTGGCGGAGAAGGCCTTGCGGTTGTTGACCATGCCGCCCACCGACAGGCCGCCGAAGCCTACCCCGTGGTAGCCCAGCTCGCGGCCGATCAGGCGGGTGCGGGTACCCTGGCCGATGGCGCGCTGGTAGGCGAGGGCGACCTTCAGCGCGGTGTCCGCCGACTCCGAGCCGGAGTTGGTGAAGAACACCTTGTTCAGTCCTTGCGGGGCGATTTCCGCCAGTCGCGCGGCGAGTTCGAAGGGCAGCGGGTGGCCCATCTGGAACGGCGGGGCGTAGTCGAGGCTGGCGATTTGCCGGGCCACCGCCTTGCTGATCTCGCGCCGGCCGTGGCCGGCGTTGCAGCACCAGAGGCCGGCGGTGCCGTCGAGGATACGGCGCCCGCCCTGGGCGATGTAGTGGATGCCTTCGGCGCTTTCCAGCAGGCGCGGCCGCGCCTTGAACTGGCGGTTGGCGGTGAAGGGCATCCAGAAGTTGTCGAGGCTGCTCGACTGCGGCTCGTTATTCATTGTCATAGGCCACCCAGGTTGCACGCGAGGGATGAAGACGCTGGTCCGGGCGAGTCTATGTTTAAAATAATGAACGTGACAAGGGATCCAGAGGGGTTCCTGTCAAATATATTGAAAACAGGCGCTGCTCTGGTTTAGGGTGGCGGACACCACGGGCCGCGCGCCCGCCTTGCAGAATCTGACAGCGCGCCTGTCTCCCAGGCGCCCAGAACACCAATAAGAGGACACGTTGTCATGACCACCCTGACCCGCGCCGACTGGGAAGCCCGCGCCAAAGACCTGAAGATCGAAGGCCGCGCCTTCGTCAACGGCGAATACAGCGACGCCGCCTCCGGCGAGACCTTCGATTGCCTCAGCCCGGTGGACGGTCGCTTCCTCGCCAAGGTCGCCAGTTGCGACCTGGCCGATGCCGAACAGGCGGTCAAGGTCGCCCGCAATGCCTTCGATTCCGGCGCCTGGTCGCGCCTGGCTCCGGCCAAGCGCAAGCAGACGATGATCCGCTTCGCCGACCTGCTGCTGGAGAACGCCGAAGAGCTGGCCCTGCTGGAAACCCTGGACATGGGCAAGCCGATCAGCGACTCGCTGCACATCGACGTCGCCAGCGCCGCCAACAGCCTGCGCTGGAGCGCCGAGGCGATCGACAAGATCTACGACGAGGTCGCCGCCACTCCCCATGCCGAGCTGGGTCTGGTGACCCGCGAGCCGGTCGGCGTGGTCGCCGCCATCGTGCCGTGGAACTTCCCGCTGCTGATGTCCTGCTGGAAACTCGGCCCGGCCCTGGCCACCGGCAACTCGGTGATCCTCAAGCCCTCCGAGAAGTCGCCGCTGACCGCCATCCGCATCGCCCAGCTGGCCGTCGAGGCCGGTATTCCGAAAGGCGTGTTCAACGTGCTGCCGGGCTATGGCCACACGGTAGGCAAGGCGCTGGCATTGCACATGGATGTCGACACCCTGGTGTTCACCGGTTCGACCAAGATCGCCAAGCAACTGATGGTCTATGCCGGCGAGTCGAACATGAAGCGCGTCTGGCTGGAGGCCGGCGGCAAGAGCCCGAACATCGTCTTCGCCGACGCCCCGGACCTGAAGGCCGCCGCCGAAGCCGCTGCCGGCGCCATCGCCTTCAACCAGGGCGAAGTCTGCACCGCCGGTTCGCGCCTGCTGGTGGAGCGCTCCATCAAGGACAAATTCCTGCCCCTGGTGATCGAAGCCCTCAAGGGCTGGAAGCCGGGCAACCCGCTAGATCCGGAAACCAACGTCGGCGCGCTGGTGGACACCCAGCAGATGAACACCGTGCTGTCCTACATCGAGGCCGGTCACAACGACGGCGCCAAGCTGGTCGCCGGCGGCAAGCGGACCCTGGAGGAAACCGGCGGCACCTACGTCGAGCCGACCATCTTCGACGGCGTGACCAATGCGATGAAGATCGCCCGCGAGGAAATCTTCGGCCCGGTGCTCTCGGTGATCGAGTTCGAGGATGCCGAGGAAGCCGTGCGCATCGCCAACGACACGCCCTACGGGCTGGCGGCGGCGGTCTGGACCAGCAACCTGTCCAAGGCGCACCTGACCGCCAAGGCCCTGCGCGCCGGCAGCGTCTGGGTCAACCAGTACGACGGGGGCGACATGACCGCTCCGTTCGGCGGCTTCAAGCAGTCGGGCAACGGTCGCGACAAGTCGCTGCACGCCTTCGACAAGTACACCGAGCTGAAGGCGACCTGGATCAAGCTCTGATCGCCTGGGTCGGCCCTTCCGGGCCGGCTCCCTCGAGCCACACCCGCGGCCGGGTTTCCTTCTGGAAGCCCGGCCGCTGTGCTTCGTGCGCCGGATATATCCGCTCGCCCCGGCAAGGCTTCCGGGGTGCCAACGGGAGAATCGCAATGCGTTGGGGAAGCTATTTCGCCGTCTGTTCCGCAGTCATCAGCATCGGCCTCGCCCTTGGCCTGACCATGCCGCTGGTCTCGTTGCGCCTGGAGGGCTGGGGCTACGGCAGTTTCGCCATCGGCGTGATGGCCAGCACACCGGCGCTGGGGGTGCTGCTCGGCGCGATGATCGCCGGGCGCCTCGCCGCGCGCGTCGGCACGCCACGGCTGATGCAACTGTGCCTGCTCACCGGCGCAGCCTCCATCGGCCTGCTGGCGCTGCTACAGAGCTATCCCGTATGGCTGTTGTTGCGCCTGCTGATCGGCGTGCAGCTCACCGTGGTGTTCATCCTCGGGGAAAGCTGGATCAACCAGCTGGCGGTGGAGAAGTGGCGCGGCCGGCTGGTCGCGCTGTACGGCACCGGTTACGCCCTGAGCCAACTGTCCGGCCCGGTGCTGCTGACCTTCATCGGCACCGCCGACGACCGCGGCTTCTGGTTCGGTGTGTGCCTGCTGGTCGGCGGCTCGCTGTTGCTGCTGGGGCGCGGCGGGGCGCCCAGGGTCGATCCGCACAGCGCCTCCGGGCGTGGCCTGTGGGCCTTCTGCCGGGGTTTGCCGGCGATCGCCTGGGCGGTGGTGCTGTTCGCCGCCTTCGAGGCGATGATCCTCACCCTGCTGCCGGTCTACGGCTTGCGCCAGGGCTTTGCGCAAGCGGTGGCGCTGGCCATGGTCAGCACCGTGGTGGTGGGCGACGCCCTGCTGCAACTGCCGATCGGCTGGCTCGCCGACCGTGTCTCGCGCAGCGGCCTGTTCGGCGGCTGCGGCCTGGTGTTGCTGCTCAGCAGCCTGGCGATCCCGCTGCTGCTGCACACGCCGTTGATCTGGCCGTTGCTGGTGCTGTTCGGCGCCAGCGCCGGCGGGTTGTTCACCCTGGCGCTGATCCTGATCGGCGAACGCTACCGCGACGATGCCCTGGTCCGTGCCAATGCCCATGTCGCCCAGCTATGGGGGATCGGCTGCCTGCTCGGACCGCTGGCCACCGGCGCCGCCAGCCAGTGGATCAGCGGTCACGCCCTGCCGTTGATGATGGCGCTGGGCGCGGCGGGCTTCGTGGTGCTGGTGCGGCTGCGCGGGGCGATCCCGGCGGAGGATGGAGCGAGCGGGCTGGAAGCGTCGGAGTGATCCTCAGAGCATCTTCTCCAGCCCGATCATTTCCGCGACCCAGGCATTCAGCCGTCGCCACAGGCTGCCCGGCTCATGCCGCAGGACCTGGGTCCGTCCGTCACGCTCGTCGACCCAGACCAGCTTCGGCCGGCTGCCGCTGCGGTCGATCCGCACCTGGTAGCTGACGCTGGGCGCCATGCCGTCCAGCGCCAGCCGGCGAACCTGTTCGGCCAGCAGCGGACTGTCGACGATGACCCCGACCTCGGTATTCCACAGTATCGAGCGCGGATCGAAGTTGAACGAACCGATGAACACCTTGCGCCGGTCGAAGACCATCGCCTTGCTGTGCAGGCTGGCGCTGCTCGACGCGTGCAGCCGCCAGGGCGCGCCGCTCAGTGGCTGGTCGGGTTTGGCGCGCAGTTCATACAGCTTCACCCCATGCTCCAGCAATGCCATCCGGTAGGGCGCGTAGCCGGCGTGCACGGCCGGTACGTCGGTGGCTTCCAGGGAGTTGGTCAGCAGGCGCACGCGCACGCCGCTGTCGGCCTTGCCGGTGAGATAGCCGAGCCCCTCCCTGGCCGGGACGAAGTAGGCCGAAACCAGGATCAGTTCCTTTTGCACACCCTGGAACAGGCCCGCCAGGTGCGGGCTGAGCAGCAGGTGCGGGTCGGGTTCGCCGCGGCTGAGCACCTTCAGCGGCGCGTCCCAGATCGCCTCGGCGCGCGCCCAGGTCAGGTTCTCCAGCCAGTTGCCCAGGCGGGGCTGGTCGGCGCGGTCGAACAGGTGGCGGATGTAGCCCGACTCCTTGACCGACTCCTTGCGCAGGTAGCGCTGCAGGCCGCGCCGCGCCGAGTCCAGCTCGCCGGGATAGGGCGCGCGCCAGAGGAAGTCCTCGATCGGCCGGCTGATGGCGCTGTTCCAGTACTGGTCGAAGCTGTGCGAGAGCTGGTTGGCGATCGGGCCGACGCCGAGCAGGTCGAGGTCGGTGAAATTCATCTCCGGCTTGGCGTTGAAATACTCGTCGCCGAGGTTGCGGCCGCCGACGATGGCCGCCGTGCCGTCGGCCAGCCACAGTTTGTTGTGCATGCGCCGGTGCTGCTGGGAAAGATTGAACAGCCGGCCGACGCCGCGCGTGATGCCGGTGGCGCGGCCCAGGTGCAGCGGATTGAACAGGCGCACCTGGATGTTCGGGTGGGCGGAGAGTACGCCGATCTCGTAGTCCCAGCCGTCGCTGGCGGTGTCGTCGATCAGGATGCGCACCCGCACGCCGCGGTCGGCGGCTTTCAGCAACTCGTAGGCGAGGGCCCGGGTGGTCAGCCCGTCGTGGACGATGTAGTACTGGATGTCCAGGCTGCGCTGTGCCGCGCGGATCAGCGCGGCACGGGCGACGAAGGCGTCCTCGCTGGCGCCGAGCAGGTGGAAGCCCGACTGGCCGGGGTGGTCGCGGCCCTGGATCGCGGCCTGCCTGGCCAGCCAGGTACCCTCGGCGGGCAGTGCCGACGACGGTTGCGGCGGGGGTGCGCTGGCACAGCCGGCGAGAGCCAGGAAGGCCAGCAGGAGTAATCGGCGCAGCAAGGACATCTCCCGTGGAAGCTCGGTCGTCCGGTCGTTACCGGTGGTGCGAATTCTAGGAGTTTTCCCCGGAAGAGCGATGCGCCGCCTGATTTTTTCAGAATCCACCGAGCCTCGGGCGGGTTCAGCTCCCGAGTTTTTCCTTCAGCCGGTACCAGGCCATGCCCAGCGCCAGCAGCGGCGAGCGCAGCAGCTTGCCGCCGGGGAAGGTGATGTGCGGCACCCTGGCGAACAGATCGAAGCCGTCGCTGTGCTGGCCACTGATGGCCTCGGCGAGCAACTGCCCGGCCAGGTGCGTGGCGTTCACCCCGTGTCCGGAATAGGCCTGGGCGAAGTACACGTTGGGTTGCCCCGGCAGGCGGCCGATCTGCGGCAGGCGGTTGGCGCCGATGCCGATCATGCCGCCCCACTGGTAGTCGATGCGGACGTTCGCCAGTTGCGGGAATACTTCCAGCATCTTCGGCCGCATGTAGGCGGCGATGTCGTTGGGGTCGCGTCCCGAGTAATGGCAGGCGCCACCGAACAGCAGGCGGTTGTCGGCGGAAAGGCGGTAGTAGTCGAGGGCCACGCGCTGGTCGCAGACCGCCATGTTCTGCGGCAGCAGCTGGCGCGCCAGCGCCTCGTCCAGCGGTTCGGTGGCGATCACGTAGCTGCCGGCCGGTAGCACCTTGCCGCCGAGCAGCGGGTTGAGGTCGTTCATGTAGGCGTTGCAGCCCAGCACCAGGGTCTTCGCCCGCACCCTGCCGGTGGCGGTGTGCACCTGGACTTCCGGGCCGTAGTCGATGCGCGTCACCGGCGACTGTTCATGCAGGCGCACGCCCAGTGCCTGCGCCGCGGCGGCTTCGCCGAGCACCAGGTTGAGCGGGTGCAGGTGGCCGGAGCCCATGTCGACCAGGCCGCCGACGTAGCGGTCGGAGCCGACCACGCTGCGCATCTCCGCGGCCGGGACCAGACGCATCTCATGGCGGTAGCCGAGGCCCTGGAGCTCTTCCATGTCCTCGCGGAAGCCCTGGTAGTCGCCGGGCTTGTTCGCCAGGTCGCAATAGCCCCAGCGCAGGTCGCAATCGATGGCGTACTGCTCGACCCGGCGACGGACGATCTCCACCGCCTCCAGCCCCATCAGCTTGAGTGCCTTCACGCCGTCGGCGCCGATTACCGGAAGGAACTGCTCGACGTCATGGCCGACGCCACGGATCAACTGGCCGCCATTGCGCCCGCTGGCGCCCCAGCCGATCCGGTGCGCTTCCAGCAGGACCACGGAGAAGCCGCGCTGGGCCAGTTCCAGTGCTGTATTCACCCCCGAGAAGCCGCCGCCGACGACGCACACGTCGGCCTGCTCTTCGCCGGCCAGGGGAGGGCACTCGATGCGTCGGTTGAGCGTGGCGGCGTAGTAGGAGGGGGCGTGTTGGGCGCTATGCACCGGCTGGTGAACGCGGGCGTTCATGTGCGGAATCCTGATTATTATGTTTGGAAAATTTGACGGAGCATAAACGTCAGTCGAGGCGCTCGCCAAGGGCGAAAAAGGAAAAAACTGCGAGGTGTTGCCGGGATCGTGTGCGGAAACGACGGTGTTTCCCGTCTATGCCGGGAGTCCTGGCGGACTCCCGGAAAGCGTCGCGGGTCAATCCGGAACCGGTAGGTCGAGCGACTCCTTGACCTCTTCCATGACGATATAGCTCTTCGACTCGCGAACGTGCGGCAGTTTCAGCAGGATGTCGCCGAGCAGCTTGCGGTAGGAAGCCATTTCCGAGATGCGCGCCTTGACCAGGTAGTCGAAGTGGCCGGACACCAGGTGGCACTCCAGCACGTGCGGTAGCTTGAGCACCGCCCGGCGAAACTCTTCGAAGGTATCGCCGGACTTGTAGTCCAGGCTGATCTCGACGAACACCAGCAGGCTGGCCTTCAGGTGCTGTGGGTTGAGCCGGGCGTGGTAGCCCATGATCAGGCCTTCGCGCTCCAGGCGGCGCACACGCTCGGTGCAGGGGGTGGTCGAAAGGCCGACGCGTTCGCCCAGCTCGGTGAAGGAAATGCGCCCTTCCTCCTGCAGGATGCGGAGGATGTTGCGGTCGATCTTGTCCAGCTCGCGCTTGCTCTGATGCTGGGTACGCATGGATGGAGGCTCCCCGTCTGGCTCGGAAAATCCGGAAATTTTCCGCCAATATAACGTTGAAAGCAGGGAAAAACACTGGCTGGGGAAAACGCCTTGATCTTGCGCGAGGGCCCCGCCACCCTTCCCCGGGTCGGCAACGGACAGAGGTAGGACATGCGTTTGCGCAGAAGGACGACGTTGCTGTTGGTAGTTGCAGCGCTGTTGCTGCTGGCGTTCGGCTATGGCTGGCATGCCTGGCGCAGCCTGCTGCGCGAGCAGGGTGTCGAGCGCCTGGAGTGGCAAGGCCTGGGCCTGTCCGCCGAAGGCATCGGGCTGCGACGGCTGGCGCTGGAGCGGCGCGGCGCGGATGGCGCCAGCCTGCGACTGGACGTGGAACACGCGCTGCTGCGCTGGCCCGGGCTGTCGGGTTGGCGCCCGCGCCTACCCGGCCTGCGCGTGGAGCAAGTGGCGCTCGCCTGGCAACCGGCCGCCGCGAGTTCCGACGATGATTCGGCTGCGCTGGACTGGACGTCCCTGCGCGAAACCCTCGCCTGGCTGCCGGAACAGATCCACCTCGAACGCTTCCATCTCGACCTGCCTTGTCCCGCCGGCCGCTGCGAGCAGCAAGGCGGGCTGGACATCGGCCGCCCGCCGGGAGCGCTGTTTCCGCTGGCCGCGCAGCTGCGCCTGCAACAGGAGGCACAGCAGGCCCAGCTTGACGCCCAGCTCTTCGAGGAGCCTGCCGGCTGGCGCCTGCGGGGGCGCGCGCAACTCGACCGGCAGGCGCTGCTGACGCTGGATAGCCAGCTCGCGCCAGCCGACGGCGACGGCCTCTGGCAGGGACGCCTGGAGGCGCCCGGTCTGCCGGACACCCGTGGCCTGGTGGCCTGGCTCAATCGCTGGCTGCCGGAGGCGCAGCGCCTGCCCGACGCACCGCAGGCCCTGCGCCTGCAGGCGGACTGGACGATCCGCCTGGCGCCTGGCAGCGACTGGCTGGAGCCTCGCCGGGTGCTCGACGGCGGTGGCTCGGCGGCGCTGCAGGTGCAGGCTCCGCAGGCCTGGCCGCTGCCCGGGCTGGGCAATGTACAGGGCGAACTGCAAGTCCAGCTGGATGGCGACGGCGGCGCCTGGCTGCCACGCCAGTTGCGCAGCGACTTGCGCCTGAGCCAACTGCACGGCGACTGGTTGCGGGCGCTGCCGGCCGAGCTGCGGCCGAGCGCGCTGGGCGTGCGCAGCGAACCGCTGGAGCGCGATGCGGATAGCGTCACGGCGCTGCGCCTGGCGCTTGCCAGCGAAGGCGCGAGTACGCTGAAGCTGGAGACACGTGTCGACCTGCTGGGCATCTCGCCCTGGGCCGCCAGGCTGGTGGAGGGCCGCTTGCAGGTGGATGTGCCGCGCCTGCAATACCAGGGCTGGAAAGCCGAGCGACTGGTCGCGGAGATTCCCCTGGAGGGCCGGCTGGACGGGCAGCGCGCCAACCTCTCCTTCGGCAAGGGCGCGCGGTTGCAGGCGGTGTCCCTGGCCGAGCCGTCGACGCTGCACCTTGGCCAGCCCCGCCTCGACCTCGCCGGGACCGCTCTCGAACTCGCCTACCAGCCGCTGGCGCTGCACGTCGCCGGGCCGCTGCAGGCGCAGGTTGGACAACTGCGCCAGGCCAACCTCAAGCCGTTGGCCTGGACCTTCAAGGGGCCGTTCGATACCACCCTCGAGCGCACCAGCCTGAAGGGACGGCTGAGCAATGGCGCGGGGCTGGCGGCGGACATCCAGCTGCAGCGCGACGCGAAGACGCCCCTGGCCCTCTCCGCCAGGCTGGCCGAGGTGTTCTTCCGTACCGGCAATCCCCTGGCCGCGACCCTCGCCGACTGGCCGGGGCTGCTCGAACTGGGCAATGGGCGCGCGATCGCCACGGCCGGCTGGAAGCTCGATGCGGCGGGCGCCTCGTCCCTCGACCTGGACCTGACCCTGAAAGGCCTCGACGGCATCTACGACCGCAGCGAGCTGAAGGGCCTGGGCGGCAGCCTGGCCTTGCGCCTGCGCGGCGCCCGGTTGAGCCTGGACAGCCCCGGCCTGAGCCTGGCCGAGGCCAATCCCGGCCTGCCGCTGGGACCGGTGAGTTTCCGCGGGCGCTATGAGGCCCCGCTTTCCGCGCCGGGCAGCGGCCGTTTGAGCTGGCAGACGTTGCAGAGCGGCCTGTTCGGCGGGCAGGCGTCGGTCCCCGCGGGAAGCATCCGCCTGGGTCAGGCCGAGCAGAAATTCGCCCTGCGCCTGCAGGGTATACAACTCGGCGAGATTTTCCGGGTCTATCCGGCGGAGGGACTGGCCGGCGAGGGCACCCTGGACGGCGAGCTGCCGTTGATGCTCAACCGCTGGAAACCGAGCGTCGCCAGTGGCCAGGTCAAGGCCCGCGAGCCTGGCTTCCTGCGCTTCCGCTCGGCGAAGATCGAGGCACTGGGGCGCAGCAACCCGGGGATGAAACTGGTCGCCGACGCCCTCGACGACTTCCACTATGACGTGCTGCAAAGCAGCGTCGATTATCATGAGAACGGCAAGCTGCTGCTCGGCCTGCGTTTGCAGGGTAGCAACCCGGACCTGGAGAAGGGGCGTCCGGTCAACCTCAACGTCAACCTGGAAGAGGATATCCCGGCATTGCTGACCAGCCTGCAACTGAGCGACCGGGTCAGCGAAACCATTCGCCAACGTGTGCAGGAGCGCATGCAGAAACGCAAGGCTTCGGCGCCATGAGCCACTCAGGAGAACCCCGATGCGCCTGTGTGCTTTATTCGCTGTCCTGCTGCTGGGCAGCCTGACGATGGCCTGCACGCCCACCGTGCAGCTGGCGGCTCCCAGCGAGCCGATCAACATCAATCTCAACGTGAAAATCGAGCACGAGATCTACATCAAGGTCGATAAGGCTCTGGACGGCATCATCAACGAGAACAGCGGCCTGTTCTAAAGGAGCGGATCCATGACAACCCGTAGCAAACTCGGTATCGCCCTGCTGGCCCTCGGCATCAGCCTTTCCGCCATGGCGATGGACCTCGGCCAGGCCATGTCGGCCCTTGGCGGCGCCAAGGCCCAGGGCCTGGTCGGCGAGCAGGCGGACGGTTACCTTGGCGTGGTCAGCAACAGCGGCCAGGCGGCGGACATCGCCGCGCAGATCAATGCCGCGCGCCGCGCCGAATACCAGAAGGTGGCCAACAGCAGCGGCGCTTCGCTGGCCGACGTGGAGGCCATGGCCGGCAAGAAGGCGATGGAGAAAACCCCTGCCGGGCAGTACGTCCAGGTTGGCGGAAAATGGGTGAAGAAATAGCGCGGAGGCTCCGCGAGCGCTCTGGAACGCTGCTCCGGTCGCAAAGGCCGGGCGGCGTCCGCGGGATTTTCCCTGCCGCGAGCGGTTCCCCCAGGGACTCCTGTCGTTTTCCAGGGTTTCTGCGGCAGGCTTTCCCGAAAAAGCCGCTCCAGGCCTGAAGGCTTTCATTTAAATATGCGGTATTTTTCCGATTTTATGGTGGATGCGCCTCGGTAAAACCCCTCCTTGTCCGGTTTTTTACCTGAGTATCCTCCTAAAATCGGTGATTATTTCTGCTCGCCTCTTCCTATACTGCGCGTATCTACACGCTCAAAATAACAAACGTCCGCGGTTCTTCCGCGACGTGGGAGGCGACAATGCGAGTTCTGGTCCTTGGCAGCGGTGTCATCGGTACCGCCAGTGCGTATTACCTGGCCCGTGCCGGGTTCGAGGTGGTGGTGGTCGACCGTCAGGACGGTCCCGCGCTGGAAACCAGCTTCGCCAACGCCGGCCAGGTGTCCCCCGGCTACGCTTCGCCCTGGGCCGCCCCCGGCATCCCGCTGAAGGCCATGAAGTGGCTGCTGGAAAAGCACGCGCCGCTGGCCATCAAGCTCACCTCCGATCCCAGCCAGTACGCCTGGATGCTGCAGATGCTGCGCAACTGCACCGCCGAACGCTACGCGGTGAACAAGGAGCGCATGGTCCGCCTGTCCGAGTACAGCCGCGACTGCCTCGACGAACTGCGCGCCGAGACCGGCATCGCCTATGAGGGCCGCACCCTCGGCACCACCCAGCTGTTCCGCACCCAGGCGCAACTCGACGCCGCCGGCAAGGACATCGCCGTGCTCGAACGCTCCGGCGTGCCCTACGAGGTTCTCGACCGCGACGGCATCGCCCGCGTCGAGCCGGCCCTGGCCAAGGTCGCCGACAAGCTGGTCGGCGCCCTGCGCCTGCCCAACGACCAGACCGGCGACTGCCAGCTGTTCACCACCCGCCTGGCGGAAATGGCCAAGGGCCTGGGCGTGGAGTTCCGCTTCGGCCAGAACATCGAGCGCCTGGACTTCGCTGGCGACCGCATCAATGGCGTGCTGGTCAATGGCGAATTGCTCACCGCCGACCACTACGTGCTGGCGCTGGGCAGCTACTCGCCGCAGCTGCTCAAGCCGCTGGGCATCAAGGCTCCGGTCTATCCGTTGAAGGGTTACTCGCTGACCGTGCCGATCACCAACCCGGAGATGGCGCCGACCTCGACCATCCTCGACGAGACCTACAAGGTGGCGATCACCCGCTTCGACCAGCGCATCCGCGTCGGCGGCATGGCGGAGATCGCCGGCTTCGACCTGTCGCTGAACCCGCGCCGCCGCGAGACCCTGGAAATGATCACCACCGACCTCTATCCCGAGGGCGGCGATATCGGCCAGGCGACCTTCTGGACCGGCCTGCGCCCGGCGACCCCGGATGGCACCCCGATCGTCGGCGCCACCCGCTACCGCAACCTGTTCCTCAATACCGGCCACGGCACCCTGGGTTGGACCATGGCCTGCGGGTCGGGTCGCTACCTGGCCGACCTGATGGCGAAGAAGCGCCCGCAGATCAGCACCGAAGGCCTGGATATTTCCCGCTACAGCAATTCCCCGGAGAACGCCAAGAATGCCCATCCAGCGCCAGCACACTAACGAGCGTATGAGCCAGATCGTCGTCCACAACGGCACCGTCTACCTGGCGGGCCAGGTGGGCGAGGACATGTCCGCCGGCGTCGAACAGCAGACCCGCGAGACCCTGGCGGCCATCGAGCGGCTGCTGGAAGAGGCAGGCACCGACAAGACCCGGATCCTCTCGGTGACCATCTACCTGAAGGACATCGACGCCGACTTCGAAGGCATGAACCGCGTCTGGGACCAATGGCTGCCGCGCGGCGTCGCGCCGGCGCGCGCCACCGTCGAAGCCAAGCTCTGCGAGCCGGAGATCCTGGTGGAGATGTCGGTGGTCGCTGCGCTGCCCTGAGTTTTGTATGGCCCGGCCGGAGAGCCGGGCTTTTTTTCGCCTGATGAAAGGTGCGCGATGCCGCACCGCGCTGAAGAGAGACCCGTCGCCATGCGCCCCGCCCGTGCCCTGATCGACCTGCAAGCCCTTCGTCACAACTATCGCCTGGCCCGCGAGGCCACCGGCGCCCGCGCGCTCGCGGTGATCAAGGCGGACGCCTACGGGCATGGCGCGGTGCGCTGTGCCGAAGCGCTGGCCGGGGAGGCGGATGGCTTCGCCGTGGCCTGCATCGAGGAAGCCCTGGAGTTGCGCGCGGCCGGCATCCGCGAGCCGATTCTGCTGCTGGAAGGGTTCTTCGAGGCCGCCGAACTAGAATTGATCGTCGCCCATGATTTCTGGTGCGTGGTGCATGCCGCCTGGCAACTGGAGGCGATCGAGCGCGCCAGCCTGGCGCGGCTGCTGACCGTCTGGCTGAAGATGGATTCGGGCATGCACCGCGTCGGCTTCTTCCCCGAGGACTTCCGCGCCGCCCACGAGCGCCTGCGGGCCAGCGGCAAGGTGGCGAAGATCGTGATGATGAGCCACTTCTCCCGCGCCGACGAACTGGATTGCCCGCGCACCGATGAACAGCTCGCCGCCTTCGCGGCCGCGAGCCAGGGCCTGGAAGGCGAGATCAGCCTGCGCAACTCGCCGGCCGTGCTCGGTTGGCCGAAGGTGCCCAGCGACTGGGTACGTCCGGGTATCCTGCTCTACGGAGCCACGCCGTTCGAGCGTGCACATCCGCTGGCCGACCGCCTGCGCCCGGTGATGACCCTGGAATCGAAGGTGATCAGCGTCCGCGAGCTGCCGGCCGGCGAACCGGTCGGCTACGGCGCGCGCTACAGCACCGAGCGCAGCCAGCGCATCGGCGTGGTCGCGATGGGCTATGCCGACGGTTATCCGCGCCACGCGCCGGACGGCACCCTGGTGTTCATCGACGGCAAGCCGGGGCGCCTGGTCGGCCGGGTGTCGATGGACATGCTCACCGTCGACCTTACCGACCATCCACAGGCCGGGCTGGGCAGCCGGGTCGAATTGTGGGGGCCGAACGTCCCGGTGGGCGCCCTGGCGGCGCAGTTCGGCAGCATTCCCTACCAGCTGCTGTGCAACCTGAAAAGAGTGCCGCGCGTCTATTCCGGGGCTTGAGAAAAACTTTCCGAATTCTTTGCGCAGGCATGTCGACCGATCTGTTGTAAATACTGAACAGTGTTGCCATGATACGGCCGACTTGGGGTCGCCAGCCGTGTGCGGCCCCGTTTTGCCTTGCCTGCCAGAAGAATAAGGAGGACTCCACCCTTGGACGTCGGTGCTCGTCTGCAAACCATCCGAAAACTCAAAGGTCTTTCCCAGCGCGAACTCGCCAAACGGGCGGGTGTCACCAACAGCACTATCTCGATGATCGAGAAAAACAGCGTGAGTCCTTCCATCAGTTCGCTGAAGAAGGTGCTGGGCGGTATCCCCATGTCCCTGGTGGAGTTCTTCTCCCTGGACCTGGAGCAGGACAGCCATACGCAGGTTGTCTACAAGGCAGACGAACTGATCGACATTTCCAGCGGCGCGGTGTCCATGCGCCTGGTGGGCAAGGCGCACCCCAGCCGGGCGATCGCCTTCCTCGACGAAACCTACCCGCCGGGCTCCGACACCGGCGAGGAAATGCTCAACCACGAGGGCGAGGAGGCCGGCGTGCTGGTCGACGGGCGCCTGGAGCTGATCGTCGGCAGCGAGACCTATGTGCTAGAGCGCGGCGACAGCTACTATTTCGAAAGCAACAAGCCGCACCGTTTTCGCAATCCCTACGACGTGCCGGCACGCTTGATCAGCGCCACCACGCCCGCAAATTTCTGACCTGAAGCACAAGATCCCGCCGGGCCACAAGGGCACCGGCCGACAAGGGGCATGCGGGGCTGCGACCTAATGCCGCAAGGCTTTGCGAGGGTGTGCAATTGTTTCTGCCGGGCTTTCTTTGCCGTTATACTTGCGCCCGCCCGCGCGGCCCGCAGTGATCGGTATCGTGCCCGGGTGTGATAAGCCACGATGAGGGTGTAAGGGTGAACCTGATTAAAAAAATGCTGGCGGCCCAAGCTGCCGTGTTGGCCCTGTGGGCTGTAAGCGCTCAGGCTACGACCACTGACGATGCGATCGCCAAGCGCCTCGAGCCGGTAGGCAAGGTCTGCGTACAAGGCAAGGAATGCGAAGGCGTCGGCGCCGTCGCGGCGGCTGCCGGTGGCGGCGGCGCGCGTTCCGGCGAAGACATCGTCGGCAAGACCTGCAACACCTGCCACGGCACCGGCCTGCTGGGCGCGCCGAAAGTCGGCGACAAGGCCGAGTGGGGCAAGCGCGCGAAGGAACAGGGTGGTCTCGACGGCCTGCTGGCCAAGGCGATTTCCGGTATCAACGCCATGCCGCCGAAAGGCACCTGCGCCGACTGCTCGGACGACGAGCTGAAGGCCGCGATCAAGCACATGTCCGGCCTGTAAACGCGCCGAAGCCTGTGTTGAAAAGCCGCCTTCCGGCGGCTTTTTCGTATCCGCGGGGCGGTTTTTTTTCGCTGGCGGAGCATCCCGCCGGCAAACAGGGTCCAAACTTCCGGCTACCCATTCGCCGGAGGGCAACGTCTTGACCCGAACCTGTTCCATCGACGCCGCGGTCGATCACCTGCTGCAGACCATCGAGGGGCCGATCCGCCTGGGCCTGCCCCTCGGGCTGGGCAAGCCCAACCGGCTGGTCAATGCGCTCTACCAACGCCTGCGCACCTTGCCGGAACGCCAGCTCACGCTATACACGGCGCTTTCCCTGGGGCGTCCCGCCGCCGGTGGCGACCTGCAGCGGCGCTTCCTCGAACCGTTCGCCGAACGGGTCTTCGCCGACTACCCGGAGCTGGACTACCTGCACGCCCTGCGCCGCGACGAACTGCCGGCGAACATCCGCGTCGAGGAGTTCTACCTGCAGCCCGGCAGCCTGCTGGACAGCGCGCCGGCGCAGCAGCACTACATCAGTTGCAACTACAGCCACGTCGCCCGCGATATCAACGCCAAGGGCGTCAACGCCGTGGCCCAGCTGGTGGCGCGGCATCCCGAACGACCGGGCAAGCTGAGCCTGGCCTGCAATCCGGACATCACCCTGGACCTGCTGCCGATGCTGGAGAAGCGTCGCGCCGCCGGCGAGGCCATCGTCGCCATCGGCGTGGTCCACGATGACCTGCCCTACCTGCCGGGCGACGCCGAGGTCGACGAATCGACCTTCGACCTGCTGCTCGACGCGCCGGCGGAACGCAGCCGGCTGTTCTCTACGCCGAACATGCCGGTCAACCTGCAGGATCACTGCATCGGCCTGCATGCCAGCGCCCTGGTGCGCGACGGCGGCACCCTGCAGGTCGGCATCGGTTCGATGGGCGACGCGCTGACCGCCGCGCTGCTGCTGCGCCAGCGCGACAATGCCACCTACCGGGCGTTGATCGACGAGTTGGGTGTGCGTGCGCGCTGGGCCGAGACGGTCGAGCGCGACGGTGGCCTGGAGCCGTTCCGCCGGGGACTCTACGGTTGCAGCGAGATGTTCGTGCCGGGTCTGCTGGCGCTGGCAGAGGCTGGCGTGTTGGGCCGCCGGGTCTACCCCGACGAAGCGCGACAGCGTGCCGCCGAGCGCGGCGAGGCGCCGGAGGAGGGCGGGGTGTGGCTGCACGGCGGCTTCTTCCTCGGCCCCCTGGCGTTCTACCAGCGCCTGCGCGAGATGTCGCTGGAAGAGCGCGCCGGGATCGGCATGACCGGCATCGGCTTCGTCAACAACCTGTACCGCCAGGAAGAGCTGAAGCGCCTGCAGCGGCGCGACGCGCGCTTCATCAACAGCGCCTTCACCGTGACCCTGCTCGGCGCCGGGGTCGCCGACCAGCTGGAGGACGGCCGGGTGCTCAGTGGCGTCGGTGGCCAGTACAACTTCGTCGCCCAGGCCCACGAGCTGGAGGGCGCACGTTCGATCCTGATGCTGCGCAGCTGGCGCGAATCCGGCGGGGAAGTCAGTTCGAACATCGTCTGGCAGTACGCCCACACCACCATCCCGCGGCACCTGCGCGACATGGTGGTGACCGAGTATGGGATCGCCGACCTGCGCGGCAAGAATGACGCGGAAGTGATCGCCGCGCTGCTGGCCATCGCCGACTCGCGCTTCCAGCAGGCGCTGGCCGAGCAGGCCCAGGCGGCCGGCAAGCTGCCGAAGGATTTCGTCCTGCCCGAACGCTATCGCAACAATACCCCGGAGCGCCTGCAGGCCTTGCACCAGGCCCACGCAGCGGCGCTGCCGGAGTTTCCCCTGGGCAGCGATTTCGACGAGGTCGAGCAGGACCTGCTGCGGGCGCTGGGTTGGCTCAAGCGCAAGCTGAAGCTGAGCGAGATCCTCGAACTGGGCAAGGCCACTCTCGATGCGCCGGAGCCAGAAGCCTACCCGGCGCATCTGCGGCGCATGGACCTGGACGATCCGCAGGGGCTTCGCGAGGAACTCTACCAGCGCCTGCTGCTGGCCGGCCTGCGAGCCAGCCAGGAAGAGCGGGGCTGAGTGGCGCTCAGTCGAGGAACTCGACCTGGCCGCCGGCCAGCGATTTCACCCGGGCCAGGGACTCGACCCGGTAGCCTTCGCTTTCCAGCAGGGCGCGGCCATCCTGGAAGGATTTCTCGATGACGATGCCGAGCCCGGCGATGCTCGCGCCGGCCTGGCCGATCAGGTCGATCAGCGCCTTGGCGGCATGGCCGTTGGCGAGGAAGTCGTCGATCACCAGCACGTGGTCGTGGGCGTTCAGGTGCTTGGCCGAGATGGCGATGGTGCTCTCGGTCTGCTTGGTGAAGGAGAACACCTTGGAGATGTACAGGTTGTCCTTCAGGGTCAGCGACTGGTACTTGCGGGCGAAGATCACCGGCACGCCCAGCTCCAGGCCGGCCATGACCGCCGGGGCGATGCCGGAAGCCTCGATGGTGACGATCTTGGTGATGCCCTGGTCGCGGAAGCGCGTGGCGAACGCGTGACCGACCTGCTGCATCAACTGCGGGTCGATCTGGTGGTTGAGAAAGGCGTCGACCTTGAGTACGTGCTCGGAAAGGACGATGCCTTCCGAACGGATTTTGTCTTTGAGAGTGTCCACGGGTGGCTTCCTGCGAAGCGGCTGTCGCTGATGAAGCGCGGCATTGTACCGTCAGCCGGCGCCGCGCGCGACGTCCTCTCGGACGAGCGAACATGATCGAATGGTCAGGAATCCGCCCGAACCCGGCGCGGCCCCGTGGCGGACGGGCCGCGCCTTTGCCGGCTCACTTCAGCAGATTGTTCACAAGCAGCGTCTCGACGTCCTTGAAGCGCCCGCTGAGCACGGCCTTGGCGGCGTACAGGGCGGTATCGGCGACCTGGCCGAACTCGATCTTCGGCGGCATCACCAGTTCCGCAGGGTTGGTATGCACGTCCAGCAACGCCGGACCGGGCTGGGCGAGGAAGTCGCGGACCGCCGCCTCGAGATCCTCGCAGCGGGTCACCTTGCGCCCGTGGAAGCCGATCACCTCGGCGAGACGGGCGAAGTCCGGGTTGAGCAGGTCGGTGTAGTTGTCCAGCAGGCCCTCGACCTTCTGCTCCAGCTCGACGAAGTTCAGCGAGGCGTTGTTCAGCACCACCACCTTGATCGGCAGCTTCTCCTGGATGGCCGTGAGCAGGTCGCCGAGCAGCATGGCCAGGCCGCCATCGCCGGAGATCGAGATCACCTGGCGCTCGGGGTAGGCCTTCTTCAATCCCAGCGCCTGGGGCATGGCGTTGGCCATGGTGCCGTGGACCAGGCTGGTGAGGGTGCGGCGCTTGCCGTTGCTGTGGATGTGACGCAGCAGCCAGACCATCGCCGAGCCGCCGTCGGCGGTGAACAGCGCATCGTCGTCAGCGTGCTGGTCGAGCAGGGCGACCAGGTGCTGCGGATGGATCAGCTCGCCCTTGCCGGGTTGCTCCTCTTTCTCCAGGGTCTGCAGCGAGCGTTCGCGGTGCTTCAGGCATTCGTCGAGGAAGTCGCGTTCCTGGCGGGCTTCGAGCAGCGGCAGGAGCGCCTCGAGGGTGGGGATCACGTCGCCGACCACGCCGAGGTCGATGGGATGGCGCCGGCCGAGGTGGCTGCCGTCGCGGTCGACCTGGATCAGGGTGGCCTTCTGCGGGTAGAACTGCGCCCAGGCGAAGTCGGCGCCGAGCAACAGCAGGGTGTCGCACTCGGTCATCATGTGGAAGCCCGACTCGATCCCGAGCATGCCGGTCATGCCCATGTTGAAGGGGTTGTCGTACTCGACGAAGTCCTTGGCCCGCGAAGTGTGCGCGATGGGCGCCTTGAGCCGGTCGGCGAGGGCCACCAGCAGGTCGTGGGCGCCCTGGCAGCCGGAGCCGGCGTAGATGCCGATCTTCTTGCCGTGGGCGAGCAGCCGGGCGACGTCCTGCAGTTCGGCGTCGCTGGGGCGCAGCACCGGTTGCGGGAAGTGCACCGAGAACGGCGGATCGTCCTTCACCGTGGCCTGGCTGATGTCCGCTGGCAGGATCACTACCGCCACGCCGCGCCGGTTGAGCGCCGCCTGGCAGGCCAGGGCTACCACCCGGCGCGCCTGCTCCGGGCTGTGCACCTGTTCGCAGAACACCGAGCAACTGGAATAGATCGCCTTGAAGTCGACTTCCTGGGGGAACTCCATGCCCAGCTGCGGGGTGACGATCTGGCTGGCGATCAGCACCATCGGCGCGCGGTTGCGCTGGGCCTCGTAGACGCCGTTGATGAAGTGCAGGCTGCCTGGTCCGCAGGAGCCGGCGCAGGCGGTCAGGCGACCGCTGACATAGGACTCGGCGCCGGCGGCGAAGGCCGCGGCTTCCTCGTGGCGGACATGCACCCACTGGATCTGGCTGCGATGGATGGCGTCGGTGACATGGTTGAGAGTGTCTCCGACGATGCCATAGCAATGGCGGATGCCGGCGGCTTCCAGGGTTTCCACGACGATCTCGGCGACTTTCTTGCTCGACATGAAGCTGTCCTCGAATGGAATTCGTTAGCTAGCTAATTTTGGTCGCGAGCGGAGCGGCAAAAGTTCCTCGCCCGAGGCCAGGCATCGGGCAAGACACTTTTGTGAAAATCGAGACAGTCGAGGTGCGGCGGGCTCAGCGCTTGAGCATGGCGCGGATGTCGGCGAGGGCGGCGTTGCCCTTGGCCGCCTTGACCTCCTGCGGGGCGTCTTCCAGGCCTTCCCATTCGAGGTCTTCGGGGGGCAGCTCGTCGAGGAAGCGGCTCGGCGAGCAGTCGATGATCTCGCCGTACTGCTTGCGCTTGGCGGCGAAGGTCATCGCCAGGTTCTGTCGCGCGCGGGTGATGCCGACGTAGGCCAGGCGGCGCTCTTCCTCCACCGTGTCGGCCTCGATGCTGGAGCGGTGGGGCAGGATCTCTTCCTCCATGCCCATGATGAACACGTAGGGGAATTCCAGCCCCTTCGAAGCATGCAGGGTCATCATCTGCACGCCCTCGGCACCTTCCTCTTCTTCCTGCTGGCGCTCCAGCATGTCGCGCAGGACCAGCTTGGCGATGGCCTGCTCGATGGTCATGTCGCCTTCCTCGTCGCGCTCGAGGGTGTTCTTCAGTGCCTCGATGAGGAACCAGACGTTGCTCATGCGGAATTCGGCGACCTTGTCGCTGGAGGCGTTCTGCCGCAGCCAGTTCTCGTAGTCGATGTCCATCACCATGCTGCGCAGCACGGCGATGGGTTCGTTCTCCGCGCACTGCCGGCGGATCCCGTCCATCCAGCGCTTGAAGCGCTGCAGGCGTTCGTGGAAGCGGCTGTCGAGGTGCTCGGCCAGGCCCATCTCGTCGCAGGCGGCGTACATCGAGATGTTGCGCTGGGTGGCGTAGTTGCCGAGTTTCTCCAGGGTCGCCGAACCGATTTCCCGGCGCGGCACGTTGATCACCCGGAGGAAGGCGTTGTCGTCGTCGGGGTTCACCAGCAGGCGGAAGTAGGACATCAGGTCCTTCACTTCCTGGCGGCCGAAGAAGCTGGTGCCGCCGGACAGCCGGTAGGGAATCTGGTGGTGCTGGAGCTTCAGCTCCATCAGCTTGGCCTGGTGGTTGCCCCGGTAGAGGATGGCGAACTCGCTGTAGGGCCGCTCGGTGCGCAGGTGCAGGGTGAGGATTTCCATGGCGATGCGCTCGGCCTCGGCGTCCTCGTTGCGGCAGCGGATCACCCGGATCGGGTCGCCGTGGCCCATCTCGCTCCACAGCTGCTTCTCGAACACGTGCGGGTTGTTGGCGATGAGGACGTTCGCGCACTTGAGGATGCGGCTGGTGGAGCGGTAGTTCTGCTCCAGCATGACCACCTTGAGCGAGGGGAAGTCTTCCTTCAGCTGCATCAGGTTTTCCGGACGCGCGCCACGCCAGGCGTAGATCGACTGGTCGTCGTCGCCGACCACGGTGAACTGCGCGCGGTCCTTCACCAGCAGCTTGACCAGCAGGTACTGGCTGGCGTTGGTGTCCTGGTATTCGTCCACCAGCATGTAGCGCACCCTGTTCTGCCATTTCTGGAGAATGTCCGGGTGTTCCTGGAACAGCTTCACCGGTTGCAGGATCAGGTCGTCGAAGTCCACCGCGTTGTAGGCGCGCAGGGTGCGCTGGTAGTGCAGGTAGACGATCGCTGCGGTCTGCTCCCTGGGGTTGCGCGCTTTTTCCAGCGCTTCCTCGGGAAGGATCAGGTCGTTCTTCCAGGCGCCGATGTAGTTCTTGATCTCGTCGACGCCGTCGTCCCCGGAATACTCCTTCTGCATGATGTCGGTCAGCAGCGCCTTGATGTCCGACTCGTCGAAGATCGAGAAGCCGGGCTTGTAGCCGAGCCGCTCATGCTCCTTGCGGATGATGTTCAGGCCGAGGTTGTGGAAGGTCGAGACGGTCAGGCCCCTGCCTTCGCCGCCGCGCAGCAGGCTGCCGACGCGCTCCTTCATTTCCCGCGCGGCCTTGTTGGTGAAGGTCACCGCGACGATGTACTGGGCGCGGATGCCGCACTGCTGGACGAGGTAGGCGATCTTGCGGGTGATCACGCTGGTCTTGCCGGAGCCGGCGCCAGCCAGGACCAGCAGGGGACCGCCGACGTAGTTCACGGCTTCTTGCTGCCGGGGATTGAGTCGGGACATAGGAGCGGGCCGGAAGAGAGGGTCGAAGCGGGCGCGTATTCTAACAGGCTGGCTGGCATCGGGGAGAATTAGCGTGCAAGCTGTGACCGATCCCGAGATCGTCCATGCCATTTTGCTGTAGATTCCCTACCGCATTAGGATGATGCCGTTCGTTCTTTACGAAGATTCTTAAACTTTTGGAGGTTGCTTGTCAGCGCCCGCAGAACCCTTGCGCCTGCTCCTTCTGGCGGATACGCCAGATTGGGCGCCACTGCTAGGTGAACGCCTGAGAGCGTTGGGGCCTGCCTTTTCGCTGAGTGTCGTCAGCACCTGGGAGGGCGCCGCGACCCTGTTCGCCGCCGAGCCCCAGGGCCTGCTGCTGGCCACCCCCGCCTGCCTGCCGCTGGGCATTCCCTGCCCCTGGCCGGTGATCCTGCTGCTGCCACGCGAGCCGACGCAGGCGCCGGCCGGCGTGGTCGACTGGCTGGCCGCCGAGCAACTCTCCGAAGACGGCCTGCGCCGCTGCCTGCGCTACGCCCGCGAGCGCATGGGCCTGCAGGCGACCCTGCAACTGCTCGCCGAACAGGACCCGCTGACCGGCATCGCCAACCGCCAGGGCTTCCAGACCCTGCTCGCGGCGCGCCTGAGCGAATTCGACGGGCGTGGCCTGGTGCTCGGCCACCTCGACCTGGACAACTTCCGCCATGTCAACGACGCCCTTGGCCACCAGGGTGGCGACCGCCTGATCCTGCAGGTGGTCAACCGCCTGCGTGGCTTCATGGAGAACGGCGACCGCCTGGCGCGCCTGGGCAGCGACGAGTTCGCCCTGCTGCTGGACACCCGTCGCGATCCGCAGCGTGCCGAGCGGATCGCCGAACGGATCGTCGAGTGCCTCGGTGAGCCCTATTGGGTCGACGGCGAAAGCATCCTTCTGGGCTGCAGCCTGGGGCTTGCCCACGCCCGCGCCGACGAGGGCGCCGACCCGCTGATGTGGCACGCGCACATCGCCATGCAGCAGGCCAAGAGCCGCCAGGGCTGCACTTTCCATGTCTTCGACGAGCGGATCAATCGCGGCGTGCGCAGCCTCGCCGACCTCGAGGCCGAACTGCGCCGCGCCCTGCGCCGCGACGAGCTGGAGCTGCATTACCAACCGCGCCTGTGCCTGGACAGCGGGCGCATCGTCGGCCTGGAAGCGCTGGTACGCTGGCGCCACGGCGAGCGCGGCCTGCTCACGCCCAGCGATTTCGTGCCGCTGGCCGAGGAGAGCGGGCTGATCGTGCCGCTCGGCTACTGGGTCATCGCCCGCGCCCTGCGCGACATGCAGTGGCTCAATGGCCGCGGCCTGGCGCCATTGCACATGGCGGTGAACCTGTCGTTCCGCCAGTTTCAGGACAGCCAGCTGCTGCCGACCCTGCAACGGCTGATCGAGGAGCACGGCGTGGACGCGCGCTGGCTCGAATTCGAACTGACCGAGACCGCCGTGATGCGCCGCAGCGACCAGGTCCTGCAGACCATGCAGGCGCTCGGCCGGCTGGGCGTGCGCTTTTCGCTGGACGACTTCGGCACCGGTTTCTCCTCTTTCGTCCATCTCAACAGCCTGCCGATCACCCTGCTGAAGATCGACCGCAGCTTCGTCGGTGGCATGGACCTGCGCGCGGAGAACTTCCAGTTGGTGCGGGCAATGATCAACCTGGCGCACAACCTCAACCTGGAGGTGGTCGCCGAGGGCGTGGAGACCCTGCGCCAGCAGGAGCAACTGCGTGACTTCGGCTGCGACCAGGTGCAGGGCTACTGGATCAGCCGGCCGCTGCCGCTGGCCGAGCTGGCACGCTTCCTCGAGCCCGGCGAGCGGCCGGGCCGCGAGATGCCGCTCAGCAGTTGAGCGCCGTCGCCTCCTGTGCGGAGGTCCCGGGCAGCAGGCGCGCGGTCTTCCATTCGAAGGCCAGGGTCAGGCCGATGGCCGCGCAGGCCAGTCCGCCGGCCAGTCCCCACCAGACGCCCTGGGGGCCCCAGCCGGCGGTAAACGCCAGCAGGCAGGCCAGCGGCACGCCGACCAGCCAGTAGCATGCCAGGCCGACCAGGAAAGTGGTGCGGGCGTCCTTGAGACCGCGGATCGCACCCATGGCGATGTTCTGGGTGCCGTCGAACAACTCGAACCAGGCGGCGATCGCCAGCAGCGAGACGGCCATCGCGGTCACCTCGCGGTTGACCGGGTCGGCATGGTCGAGGAACAGGCCGATGATGGTCTCCGGCATCCACCAGAACACCCCGGCGAAGCCCAGCATGCACAGCGCGCCGAAACCGATGCCGACGCGCCCGGCACGGCGCGCCTCGAGCAGGCGGCCGGCGCCGAAGTGCTGGCCGATGCGGTAGGTGGTGGCGTAGGACAGCCCCACCGGGACCATGAAGGCCACATACACCGCCTGGATGGCGATCTGGTGCGCGGCCAGGGCGTGGTTGCCGAGGATGCCCATGCACAGGGTGGCGACGGTGAACATCCCCGACTCGACCGCGTAGGTACCGCCGATGGGCAGGCCCAGGCGGAGGATCTCCGCGATCGTCGCCCGCTGCGGGCGTCCCAGCCCGCGCAGCAACGGATAGGCGGCGTAGGCCGGTTGCCGGCGGATGTACAGGGCCAGCAGCAGCGGCATGCCGTTCATGACCAGGGCGGTGACCAGGCCGATGCCGCCCAGGCCCAGGCGCGGCAGGCCGAACAGGCCTTCGATGAAGGAATGATTGAGGGCCAGGTTGGCCAGCGCGCCGAGCACGCTGATCGCCATCACCGGTCCGGCGCGGTCGATGGCGCCGGTGAAGCCGCGCAGGACCATGAAGGCCATGTAGCCGGGCAGGGCGAAGACCAGGCTGCGCAGGAACTGCATGGCGCCGTCCACCGCCTGTGGCGCCTGGCCGAAGGCCAGCAGCAGCGGCCCCAGGTTCCACAGCAGCAGGCCGGCAGCCAGGGCCAGCGTGGCACCGACCCAGAGGCCGGCACGGGTGACCGCCGCGACGCCGGCGGGATCGGCGCTGCCCTGGCGGATCGCCGCCAGGTTGCCGACCGCCGCCACCACGCCGACGCAGAAGGTCGAGACGAAGGCATAGCTGACCGCGCCCAGGCCGCCGGCGGCCAGCGCGTCGGGGCCGAGCCTGCCCATCATCACGGTATCGGTGAAGACCATGGCGACGTAGGCCAACTGGGCGGCGATCAGCGGCCCGGCCAGGCGCAGGATGGCTTTCAGTTCGACGAGCGAAAGTGGTGACATGGATGAGTACGAATCAGGTCAAGAGGGTTGCCGGCGCTACCCGTCGGCAGGGAGAATACGGCCATTCTCGGTGTGGCTGGCCGTCCTGCGCAAAAGGAAAAAACAGATGCCAGCCATGAGTCGAACTCATGGATAAAGGTTGCCGCATGTCTCGTCGCCTGCCGCCGCTGTATGCCCTGCGTGCCTTCGAGGCCGCCGCCCGGCATGCCTCCTTCACCCGCGCCGCCGAGGAGCTGGCGATCACCCAGAGCGCGGTGAGCCGGCATATCCGCACCCTGGAGGAGCATTTCGGCTGCCTCCTGTTCGAACGTCGCGGACGCCAACTCTTCCCGACCGAGCCGGCGCGGCTGCTGTTGCCGGGACTGAGCGACGGTTTCGGCGCGCTGGAGCGGGCCTGCACCGCCCTGCGCGTGGACGATGCCACCCTGCGCCTGAAGGCGCCCTCGACCCTGACCATGCGCTGGCTGCTGCCGCGGCTGAGTCGCTTCCGCCATCTCAATCCGGATATCGAGGTGCAGCTCACCAGCGCCTGGATGGATGTGGATACGGTGGACTTCCAGCACGAGCCCTTCGACTGCGCGGTATTGCTGGGTAGCGGCCAGTTCAGCGCGGAATGGGAAACGGCGCCGCTGTTCGCCGAGTGGCTGGTGCCGGTCTGCGATCCCGCCGAGGCCGTCGAACCCTGGACCCTCCAGCGCCTGCGCCACAGCGAGTTGCTGCATCCCACGCCGGATCGCCGCGACTGGCGGCGCTGGCTGCAACGAACCGGGCTGGAGGACGAGGTGTCGCTCAAGGGCGGCCAGGTGTTCGATACCCTGGAACTGGGCATCGTCGCCGCCGCGCGCGGCTACGGGGTTTCCATCGGCGACCTGGTGATGGTGGCCGAGGACGTCGCCCTGGGCCGCATCGGCCTGCCCTGGCCGACCGCGGTGGCCAGCGGCGAGAGCTACCACATGGTGTGGCCACGGGCGCGCAGCGGGCAGGAGCGTTTCCAGCGGTTGCGCGATTTCCTTCGCGCGGAGGTGGCGGCGATGCGTCTGCCGGTGGTGGAACTGCTCGACCGGGACCTGGCGGTCAGTTGTATTCCAGCACGTAGGTCAGGACGGCGTCGGCCTTGCCCGCCTTGATCTCGCTCTCGGTCGCAACGTACTTCGCCTTGCCGGCGAAGCCGTAGATCTCGGCATCGGGCGCGCTGTCCCGCCAGGCCAGCGGCAACGCCCGCTCCTTGGCGAAGGGCAGGGCCACGCCCCTGTCATTCTTCAACTCGATGCCTACCCCCCGGGCCACGCCCGCCTGGCCGTCGCCGCTCAGGCGCAGCAGGCCGTCGCGCACGGCGTTGCCTTCGAAGTAGATCTTCACCGGCGGCTTGGTGGTGGAGTTCATGCCCTCGCAACGGATGGTCAGCGAGAACGTGTGTTCTTCCACCTGCCCCTGCTTGACCAGGGCGGCGTAAGGATGGCCCATGTCGACGGTGGGGTCGGAGGAGGGATTGTGGCAACTGGTGAAATAGATGTTCTGGGTCAGCGTGGTCTTCAACTGAGTGCCGAGGATGGCAACGTTGACACGGCCGGCGTTGTCGCTGCGGAAGTGACTGGTGGTCACATCGAACGGAGGAATGGCGCCGCGGCCGACTTCCATTCCGGTACGGATGAACTCCACTAGCGTTATGTGGGGAAACTCGGCGTCGTTCAGCGAGGCCGTGGTCCTGTATTCGAAGGGGGGGACCATATATGCGGACCAGACTGAACCGCCCCACCTGGGCTTGAAGCGGATGCGAATGCCGACACCCTTGACCCCGCTTTCATAGAGGCCCTGGGCCGAGTCTATCGGCTTGAGACTGGTGGTGAGAGGGCCCATGCCGAAGGTCATGGTTTCTCCCGGAGGACATCTCCAAATGGCCTGGGTCGTGGATAGGAATTCATGGGACGCCAATACTCCGCCGATCGGAACGGCCTTGAGGGCAGTGGTGGCAGGCAGGGCTCGTATATATGACGGATCCGTCGGGCCGGGGCCCTGCAGCATGGGACAGATTCCCAGAGCCTGCCCGGCCCAGCCTGATACCAGGGCGGCCAGGGTAATTCGGCCGAGCCAAGGGACTGTACTTGGAGGTTGTTTCATGGAGCTATTCACTATGACTCGAGATTCGGTAAGGGAATCTAAAGAGCGCGCTTTTTCGCCTCAATCAGGCTGTTCCTATGTCGCTCTGAGATATTTCCTAATTCATGTGGGATTTTTCTTACTTAAAAGCTGTTGATGTCTGTCGGGAGCGTCTGTCTCCGGAATGTCGTCCCGGAACATTGCTTGGCGCGAACACGACGCCCCGAGTCGCCGCCGTCGCTGCACGATCCGCCCGCCTGCGCTAGGGTCGTTGCTCGCCGTCCGCCGGGAGTGCGGGCGGCGGAGCCTATCCTTTCATCGCCCATAGGGACCCGCCATGACCTTCGCCAAGGGAATACTCGCCGCGCTGGCGCTCGTCGGTGTCGCCAGCCAGGCTTGCGCCACCGAACTGGAGCACTGGCCGGCGCCCGCCGCCAGGCAACTGAACGCACTGATCGAGGCCAACGCGAACAAGGGCGCCTACGCCGTGTTCGACATGGACAACACCAGCTACCGCTACGACCTGGAGGAGTCGCTGCTGCCCTACCTGGAGATGAAGGGCGTGCTGACCCGCGACAGGCTCGACCCGTCGCTGAAGCTGATCCCGTTCAAGGACCGGGCCGGGCACAAGGAGAGCCTGTTCAGCTACTACTACCGGCTCTGCGAGATCGACGACATGGTCTGCTATCCCTGGGTCGCCCAGGTGTTCTCCGGTTTCACCCTGCGCGAGCTGAAAGGCTACGTCGACGAACTGATGGCCCATGGCAAGCCGATCCCGGCCACCTACTACGACGGCGACAAGCTGGCGCGGCTCGATGTCCAGCCGCCACGCGTGTTCAGTGGCCAGCGCGAGCTGTACAACAAGCTGATGGAGAACGGCATCGAGGTCTATGTGATCAGCGCCGCCCACGAGGAACTGGTGCGGATGGTCGCGGCCGACCCGAAGTACGGCTACAACCTCAAGCCGGAAAACGTCATCGGCGTCACCACCCTACTGAAGAACCGCAAGACCGGCGAACTGACCACCGCGCGCAAGCAGATCGCCGAAGGCAAGTACGATCCGAAGGCCAACCTCGACCTCGAGGTCACCCCTTACCTGTGGACCCCGGCGACCTGGATGGCCGGCAAGCAGGCGGCCATCCTCACCTACATCGACCGCTGGAAGCGGCCGATCCTGGTTGCCGGGGATACACCGGACAGCGACGGCTACATGCTGTTCAACGGTACCGCGGAAAACGGCGTGCACCTGTGGATCAACCGCAAGGCCAGGTACATGGACCAGCTAGACGGCATGATCAGAGAGCATTCCGCCGCCCAGGCCAGGGCCGGCCTGCCGGTGACGGCGGACAAGAACTGGGTGGTCGTCGCCCCGGAACAGATCCAGTAGACCTGTAGAGCGGCGGCCGGCGAGCGCCGCCGGCCTCCCCCATTCAGCGCACCACGTGCAGGAAGTGCATGTGCCGCTCGTACTGGTCGAGGATGTCGCCGATCACGCCGTCGCGGCTCCAGCCCATGATGTCGTAGTCCTGGCCGCCCTCCTGCAGGTGGACCTCGGCGCGGAAGTACTTGCGCGCCTCGCTGCTGTCCTCGGTATCGCGCATCACGAAGCTCGGCGTGGTGAAGGCGCGCGGACGGACCTCGTAGATGAAGTCGACCTCGCCACCGTGGCTGACTTCCAGGCGCACCCGGCCGTCCTCGCCATCCTGCACCTGGACTTCGTAGCCCTGCTTGCGCAGTTCGCTGGCGACGTCTTCGCAGGCCGGTCGCGCCACTTCGGAAATGAAGCGGTTGACGTGGCTGCGCCGCGGGAACATGGCGATGTTGCGCAGGCGCCGCTGCCAACCGTCCGTCTCGCCCGCGGCGCCGCGCGTGGTGGGACGGGAGAAGGTCAGCGCCTGGTAGCGGATGCCGCGCTTGGTGGCGTCCAGGTGCAGGGCCTTGAACAGCCCCCAGATCGACGCCAGGAGCACGATGGAGAACGGCAGGGCGCTGGCGATGGTGGCGGTCTGCAGGGCCTTGAGGCCGTCGGCGAGCAGCAGGGCGATGGCCACCACGCCCATCAGCACCGACCAGAATATCCGCTGCCAGAGCGGCGAGTGGTCCTTGCCGCTGGAGGCCAGCATGTCCACCACCAGGGCGCCGGAGTCGGCCGAGGTGACGAAGAACACCACCACCATCAGCACCGCGATCATCGAGATGACGCTGCCCAGCGGGAAATGCTCGAGGAAGGCGAACAGCGCCAGCGAACTGTCCTGGTTGACCACCTCGGCGAGCTGGGTGAAGCCATCCTGGAGGATCATGTGGATCGCGGTGTCGCCGAACACGGTCATCCACAGCAGGGTGAAGCCGGCGGGAACGAACAGCACGCCGCAGACGAACTCGCGGATCGTCCGGCCGCGCGAGATGCGCGCGATGAACAGGCCGACGAAGGGCGACCAGGACAGCCACCAGCCCCAGTACAGCAGGGTCCAGCCGCCGATCCAGTCGGTGGGCTCGTAGGCGTACAGGTTGAAGGTCTTGTTGACGATGTCCGACAGGTAGGCGCCGGTGTTCTGCACGTAGGTCTGCAGGAGGAACACGGTGGGCCCGAGGACCAGCACGAACAGCAGCAATACCACCGCCAGGCTCAGGTTCAGCTCGGAAAGGATACGGATGCCGCGGTCCAGGCCGCTGGCCACCGAGAGGGTGGCGAGGCCGCAGGTGGCGGCGATCAGCGCGATCTGCACGGTCTGGTTCACCGGCCAGCCGAACAGGTGGTGGAAACCGCTGTTGATCTGCAGCACGCCGTAGCCGAGGGAGGTGGCGACGCCGAACACGGTGCCGATGATCGCGAAGATATCCACCGCATGGCCGATGGGGCCGTAGATACGTTCGCCGATCAACGGGTAGAGCGCCGAGCGCAGGGTCAGCGGCAGGCCGTGGCGGTAGCTGAAGAAGGCCAGGATCAGCGCGACGATGGCGTAGATCGCCCAGGCATGCAGGCCCCAGTGGAAGAAGGTCAGCTTCATCGCTTCCTTCGCCGCCTGCACGGTGTTCGGCTCGCCCACCGGCGGCGTGGTGAAGTGCATCACCGGCTCGGCGACGCCGAAGAACATCAGGCCGATGCCCATGCCGGCGGAAAACAGCATGGCGAACCAGGTGGTGTTGCGGTAGTCGGGCCGGCTGTGATCGGGGCCGAGCTTGATGTCGCCGTAGCGACTCACGGCGAGGAACACCACGCTGATCAGGATCAGCGCCACGGCGAGGACGTAGAACCAGCTGGCGTTGGTGATGATCCACTGCTGGACGTGGTTGAACAGCGATTGCGCTTCTTCCTGGAGCAGGACGGTGAACAGCACCAGGGCCAGGATCAGGGCGGCGGAGGTAAAGAAAACCGGAGGGTTCAGGGTGCTCCGGGGTGCGGTGGGTGTCTCCATATACGCTAGCTCTCCTTGTGATCGGATTGCCCGCCGAAGGCGGAAGACGAAACAGCCTAACACATTCTGATAGCTAATCTGATTCGAGCGGACAGGATCGATAGTTTTGATGAATTGCCAGGGCCTCAACCTGACGCTGACGGCCGGTATTGCAGGGCTTCCGCGAGGTGCTGGCGCTCGATGTGCTGCCTTTCGTCCAGATCGGCCAGCGTCCGGGCTACCTTGAGTATGCGATGCAAGGCGCGCAAGGAAAGTTCCAGGCGCTCTCCGGCAGCCTCCAGCCAGCGACGGTCCGCTTCGGCGAGCGCACAGTTGCGGTGCATGCCCAGCAGGTCGAGGTGGGCGTTGGCACAGCCCTGGCGGGCCAGTTGCCGTTGCCGTGCGGCGCCGACCCGCTCGCTGACCTCGCGGGTGGTGGTTTCGCCGCGGCCCGGCTGCAGGCTGGTGCTTTCGCGGAGCACGCTGACGTGCAGGTCGATGCGCTCGAGCAGCGGTCCGGAGAGCTTGCCGCGATAGCGCTGGACCTGCTCCGGGGTGCAGCGGCAGCGGCCGCTGGGATCGCCGAGGTAGCCGCAGGGACAGGGGTTCATCTGGAGCTTTTGTTAGCAAGCCCTGTTGAGGGAAATAGAACCGTCGTGGAGCATGCGCCCGAAACTCAGCTGCTAGAGAGCAAAAATGGCTAGGCACGCACGCTCCACCAAGGGAAAAGCTTCATCAGGGAAAAAGAAGTCTGGGCTAGAACTGAAGGTCAGGAACGATGGCCGCCAGTCAGGATGTACGGTCGTCAGCTTTGACTTCCTGACTGATTGGTTGGGTGAGGATGCAGAAGACTTTTTGAAAGGCATTTCGCGCTTCTCTAGACGCTACACAAGTGCGGCCCCTACATACGCTATACGGCGTATTCTCCAGTATTGGGCAATGATGCATAGAAAGAGAGGCTGGAAAAAACCTAAGGACACAGATGCGAATAACTTCAAACTTCAACTATCTGAGCTTCGGAGAAGCTTTTATACCGATGAGACAGAAAAAGGGTTGGCCCTCATAACGACCTCAAATAAGTGGATGTCTTTCGTAAGGCTAATTGAGGTTCTAGTAGTTGCAGAAGTTATCCCAAAGATCACTATAGGTGCATACGTTCGAGCTCCAGGAAAATCAGAAATAATAACTGAAAGGCAATCAGTGGTTGATGGTGCCGCGGTTGTTTCGGTACCAAAATCATTTAGACCGGATAAGAACTCATACAATGACGATCTTTTTGAGTCAATATCTCTAACTGCTTCTGATGAAAAGTACCTGACCGAGTACACTGCTAGAATAAATCGTGTGCTGGATACAATTAAGTCGTGCGCGCTAGAAGACTTTAATCTACTAAAATCGAAACAGGCAGAGGGAGATGCGCTGATAAAGAATACCGGCTGTGGTTATCTGACGGATATGAAAGAGAACCCTTGGCTTATGAGGTATTTTGATTTTTCCACTAGGCGCCATTACTTTGAGGCAGACGGTGGACATCCTAACTTGCTTGGAAACCTACTTTCTGTTGTTCATCATGAGATGGGGGGGATCCCTAAGCCTCATCGAAAATTCAAGTCGAGTGACAGAAGGCCGGTATCGAACAGCGGAAATTCTCATTGGCAATATGTTGCTAGATACGGAAAGAATAAGCTCATCCCGTATTTAGGATTAATGAATAGCGAGGCTGCGGCAGTTTGCATGCTCTTGATAATGATAGAGCACCCAAGGTTCAATTCGACTTCATTGTACAGAGCTAAAATTGAAGATGCGGATGGATTCGCAATCCTCCTGTCGTCTGCTGATGGAAATAATTTGCGCCTTACGGTTAAAAAGCCGAGAGCTAGGGAGCAGAAATCAGAAGTATTGAGTGACTTGGCGAGAGACGTTATTTCGAAAGTAATGGAGTGGACTGCCCCTATCCGGGAAGAGTTGAGAAAGCAGGGGCGAAACGAGGAGGCCTCAAACCTTTGGGTGGGAATAAGCTCTTTGAACTATGACTTGAAGTCCTTTTCTGAGAAGGCGTTGGTAGGAGCGCTTTATATGAATCCAATTTGGCGTTCGACAGGTAAGGAAGAGTTTAGTACAAGGGCGTGTTCATTTGTAGATAGACACCCGGTACTCATGCCGTGGAGAGATAAGATCAACTTTAAGGCAATTCGTGTCAATGTGGGTGTGGCAACATATCTTAATACGGATGGCGACTTGGTTGCTACAGCTAAAGCATTTGGCCACAAGCACATTAGAACCACTATTAATAATTATATTCCGCTTGCGCTGCAGCGTGCAATTTTTGAGCGGCAGATCCGTAGGCATCAGAATCTACTAATTACTTCAGCGATGAATGAAGAAAGCGAAATGCTGAAGATATCGGACTTTAGAACAGTGGAGCAATTACATGAGTTTCTTAAGTCCATCGATAATTATTTGTTTGAAAGTGAGTTGGAAGCGCAAAGAAGGGAAACATCCGAAAAGATAACCATTGATATTGCCACCTTGTCCAGGCTCGTCATATCTAATGATCCTGAAGCGCTTGCGGTTGCAATGCTTTATCGGGATGCTCTCGACAAAGCAACCCCAACCTTCCTAAATAGGCCAGACAGTCTTACTGGAGTCACGCCAAAATTTTGGATGGACTTCATTGACGCAGTTATGGCACCTCTTCCGTTGTCAATGAGCGATTTAAGTAATCTTGTTAAGAAGGCGCTTTTGAAGAAAGAAGCGATGTCGGCTATGGTTGTCCTACCAGAGGTGGGGTGATGAGTCGACACAAATTACCGATCGGGGTCATTGACTTTTTTGAGCGAACAACTAGAAAAATAAATCATATATACAGACCTGCATGGCTTCTTAATGAGTTGGAAAGTTCTACATGGATCGTAGACTCAGGGGTGGTTGTTCGGAATGTAGACGGCACCCTTAAAGGTGGCGTTCGTCTAAATTGGGACAGGCTTTTGCCAAGCGGAAGCTTCACAAGCCCTGTTTATGCGGTTCCTTTGGAACAGGCAAAAATGATAGTGGTGTGCGCCTATGATGGAGCTCTTAAAGTCGCTAGATCGTTAAGAGGCATTCTTCACTTTCATCTATATCTGTTGTGGCTAGCTGAGTTTCTTGCTGTTCGATATGGAGACAAGTTTTCTGAAGAGGGTTTTTCTATTTTTGGGGTGGATGACGTAGTTGAGTTTCTTGGAGCGGCAGAGGTAGGAGGTGTTAGTGGAACAGCGGCTTTCATACAACGCTGGGAAGATTATCTATCAAATTCCAAGGATGGAATTGAGCCAATACCACTTTCCGAGCATCTGGGAAAACTAGGAGCACTGGATGGTGACGGTAATCTAAATCTGCGCTTCGCTGCGGCTGCTTTGGGGGTTGACTACAAGCGGTTATCTCAATCTACCGAGTTCAGAAGATACTTGACGCATGGGTTTGATTGTGAGGCTGGAGGTAAGTCCAGCGAGAGCGGGGTATCAAGAGCCACAACTGCTCTGTCAAATTGGATGGTTAATTTCTGTGAGCTGCTATCCTCTCTGCCTATTCAATCGCATGTAGAGATAGGTAATCCTTACTTAATATCGGATATTGTGCGGCCTTTCCGCATCGGAGGAAACGGTAGAACAAGAACTTTGCCTCTTTCTACGGGAAGAAGACTTATGTTCGGTTGCGGCAAATGGATGATTGATACGTATCCGGTGCTCAGCTATTACTGCAATGAAATTATTCCTCTTTCACGATCGATAATGAATGAGTCGAATGTTTCAGTATTTACGGCGTTATCCATATCAGAAGAAACTGTTCCGATACCAGATGGACTGGTCTCTGCTTTTGATGTTTACAGACGAATGCAGGTGGATCCTCTTATCTCTGAGGCAAAAATTAGAACTCAGTTTCCATTCTCGATTTTCTTGTTGAGGCTTCATACGGCTGTCTGCTTCTGCTTGATCGGTGTCCTGACTAGTTGTCGCAGAAGTGAGCTGGTTGATCTGGATGGAAGCGCTAGCTATGAGGTTGACGGTAGATTCTATCTTTCTGTTTTACTGAGGAAAACTGGGTTTGATAATATTCGTGAACCGATGGAAAAGCCGGTTCCGCGCCTTGTTTATGAGTGTTTATTATCTTTGAATGCGCTAAAAGAACTTTGGCAAATCATAGTGCCTTCAAGTGATGTTTTATTTAAGTCGCAGGCGTTTTTTAAAGTTAACGTCAGAGGTGCCTATCCACTAAGTGTGGCTGATGCTTATGTTTTTCTAAAGGAACTTAGTGAGTTCCTAAAACTGGTTGATAACTCGGGAGAACGATGGGTGGTGCTCCCACACCAACTTCGCCGCTATTTTGCTGTGACATTTTTTCACTTCGGAGGATTGGAGAATTCCTTGCCGGCGCTTTCTTGGTTTATGGGGCATGAAGATGTTGGGGAAACCTGGCGCTACATTAAAGAAAGCTTAACAGGAAAAGAACTCAGTGCATCCGAAGCTGCTTTGGCTACTTCTGCAGTTTGCTCAGATGATCAATCTCATGGCGTGCAGCAACTCAGGAATATCCTTGTTAAGCATTTCGGCACTGAAAAAATCAACGTCATGCATGAGGATGAGTTAAGAGATTACCTAGAGTTACTGTCGGAAAAAGGTGTATACACCGCTACCCCGATTCAGATTAATGTTGGAAAAAGAAAGAGGTATACGGTAGCAATTTCAGTTAGGGAGGGTGCCGATGCCTCGACTTGGTAAAGGCCAAATTGCACCAAGCATCAAAGTGCTATCTGAAGCTGCCGCTAGGAGTGCTGCTTGTAGAATCTCTGAGTTTGACAGAATTAGAACATCTCCTTCCCCTTCTAAGAGTGAGTTATCAGCTTTCATCTCTGTTTCAAAACTAGCTGCTTGGGATGATGAGTCTCTTGGAATTACCCCTTTAAGTCATAAAACGTTACGAAAATATGTGAATGGGCTGTATGAAGGTGGACTCTCCCAGCTTCTACGTGATGCTGCTTTGGTCATTGGTGATACCCGAAAGCTGATTCGAAAAAAGCCTTCTGATGATGTTGATGCTTGGAGGTTAAGTTCTCAGTTAGCGGTAGATGCTGCGCTAGACATGAGCGCTAGATACTTGGATCTGCTTGAACGGCTGAAGAGATTATCGTTGCGGTCAGATATAGCAGAGTCTGAGTTACAGCGGCATTATCGGCGATATGAGAAAAATCCGCACATTAAGGTTGTGAAATGACTTCAGTTGGTCGGCTTTGGCGCACTTCCTCTAAAGAATTTTATTTGCCTGGATATGATAAGTTTAGGAGGTCGGAGCGATGGGCGGCCCCCGAAATGAGGGTGATGTATTGGCCAGATGGTTGTATCTGTTGGCAGCTTAATGTTTATTTCCTTCATCTTAGGCGCTCAAATAGCGCTATTTCCACAATTAACACTTATGCATCGGAGCTATCCTTGTTTGTACGTTTTTTATTTGAGTCTAAGGTGGTGATTGAGGACGTGTGTGATGATGTGCTGGTTTCATTTTCAGACTGGTTAGTTAATCGCAAAAAATCCTCTGGGAACCACATAAATAGAATCTTGTTGCGGGTTATATCGTTCTTAGAGTGGTATCAAACTTTGTTGGTTGGAAGGCGTCTAGTGGGTTCATTAGGGCAGGGGGCTCAAGTAACAATTTCTTTGCGTTCGTTGAAGAGTAAGCAAGGTGTTGTAAGGGTTCGAACCCAGCATCATGCGATGGTGCCTGCAAGCATTCCTCGTACAGTTCGCCCTATTTCTTCTAATATCGTATCCGCTCTGCTGGATTCTTGTGAATGGGCTGCCAAAACTAATTTTCGTCGCAGCCGTGATCGATGTATGCTTGTTCTCCTTGCAGATACGGGCATACGCAGAGAAGAGCTAACTTGGATCCGAGTTTCGGATGTTGTAGGGGCATCTGCTGACCGAAAACTGCCCGTAAGGACATCTAAAAGAAAAGGCAATCCTTACAGATTAATACCTATCTCAGACGAAACGTTCAGAATGCTCTTGGAGTATATCGATGTTACTCGCTCTATTCAGGTTAGGAGATTAAATAGGAGGAAGATTGGTTTCAAAGATCAGGGCTGGCTGTTTTGCACCAGAGAGGGGTTCAAGATGGCGCCCTCAACAGTGTCACAGTTGTTTTGTGATCTCCGGGCAGAGGCGGGTCTTACTGAGCGGATATCTGCTCACATGCTTAGGCACCGATATATTACATTGCAGGTCATGGCTAGGCTTCGATCTTTGAGCCGCCGGGGTTCAATTGGCGTTGAGGCACTTACTACTGTTCTCTCAAAAATTGCGAGTCTCAGTGGTCACTCTTCGCTTGATAGCATGTGGCGCTATGTAGATTGGGCATACGAAGAGCTTGAGGCTGAGTACAAGGATTCCGCAAACGTCGCAGACGAGGCGTTAAGTGTTATTGAAGCTTTGATGGGTGAAGCGAAGAGTAGTGAAAATAGGGCTCTAGCAGAGTCACTTTTAATTGTGAGAGAGGCTGTTTCGCAACTAAGAACGAAGAGTTATGAGTTGCCAAGTGTGGTGGCCCATTCCCTTCGTAGCTCCGCCGCTCAGTCTCGACATGGATAGTCTTGCCTGCGTCGTTTCGGCTTTCTTATTTGCAAGTGGTCACAATAACCTGATTCTTTCTGTTGTTACTGAGCTCGCTTTATGACCGCTTCAGTCCTTCTGAGCAGCAGCGAAATGCTCCTGCATCAAGGCGCTGCGGACCGCTTCTTCAGCCCCTTGTACCCACTTGGGCACGCCACAGGTTGCCCAGGTGGGTGCGCAGTACCAACCTTGATGAAGAAGTCGTAAGTAGCGGGCATCCGTTGCTACTTGCCTCAAGGCTTCCGCGGTGGAGGATGCCAACAGGCCACGCAGATGTAGCCAGTCCACCGACGGGGCACCCGTGAATTATAGTTGTTGCCGAAACTCTGAGATCCGTTGAACTTCGCTGACAATCAACTGGCGCTTGGCACTGCGGATCTTTCCTGTGGAAAGAAAACCGCTAAGAACACCTGCCAGGTCAAGCTCCGTCTGAGGTGTGAGCTTACCTCCGCGCCGTCCGCGAATATGCGGGGAACACGAGTTCGTCGTGTAAGGTGCAAATAAGCCTATGGTCCTGCACATGGAACAGTGCAGGTTTTTTTGCGTCTTGATTGCCAATGAAGAAGAGAAAGCTGCGAGATGCCTGCTTCGCTTTTTTGGCTTCCATCCCCTCCTTTCGGGCTACTTCCAGCTCATTCTTGAGCCGGCCGCGTGCAACCGCTGACCATTCTAACCAGTGGACGATCACTTGGTAGGGCGTAAGCTTTTCATCTTTCCACTCTCCCGCATTGAGCGAAATGGTCAGGTATTCGGACGACTCTACGGCCTGAGACCATGCCAGCTCTCCATAGAACACACGCGCTTGAGCGAACTGCCCCAACCCATCCGAACGAAGTTTCTTGAAGGCCGTTTGATACGTATTTGGAGCAACGCCGGGGACCTCGAGCGAGAGGTGCCGATCGTAGGGAAAGCGCAAAAATGCACGGCAAATCGGGCGAATACTATTTGCAGCGCGCCGTCCTTCTCTGCGTGCTGTGTTGCCCATAGTGTCCTGCCGACCAATGCTCTGTGTATGTTGCTCTGTGCGAGGCAAGGCGGGGTCGACGATTGTTCGAGTATTAATCAGTTGCAAGCGGGCAGGCGATAAACCGGGGGAGGTCTCTAGCTCCTTCTGTACACTGCCGCGCTTGCCCTGAGCTATAACTTTGCTCTCTTTCGTCGAACAACACCTTATGAGGAATAGGCTTCGCCCCACCGTTCAAAGCGGCAGAGATTTTGGCGACACCGCGGCCAGTGGTTGCAAGGATCGCGATGTTTTCCAATTCCAGACCGTTAGCTTTAGCACTAACGAAAAATCGACCAAGCGCCATACGCATCCACTGGACCGGCTCCTGTCTGGAGTCATACAAAATGCGACCAACTCCGGCATATGGGGCTCTTCTCGGTGTTTTCTCCAAGATGTCATTGCCGAAAACAGCGATTTCAGTGCCTGGGCTGCGGTTATTGTCGGAGCCCAGGTCTACAAAAACGGGATCTAAGGCATCTTTGATATGCTCGATTCGCTCCGGACCAACGCCCTCCAGGTGGTCAAAAATCTGCTGATCAAGATCAGCCAAGCAGATGATCTGGCAGAGGCCTGCCAGCTTCTCAATACAGCTCCAAGCCGCATCCCCAGTATCTTGGGCTTCATCAACAATGACTACAGGATGAGTGTCTGCGACCAGCTCCCGGAGCATCTGACACCTTCCCAGTAGCTCACTGGATTTAGGAGCAAACAGGTCGAAACAGATTTGGCCCTCTTCCGCGAAAAGTCGCTCCCTCTCGACCTGCCACTCGAGCCACTTGGCTGTTGCCTTCTCACCCTTCTCCGTCGAAGCCGCTGCCCTCTTCGGAGCTGTACTGCCGGCCACCGATGCTGGCGTAGGCGCGGACATAGCCATCTTCCTCGTAGTCCGGGCAGGAGATGATCAACTCGTTGCCGTTACCGTCGTCCACCAGATGTTCACTGACGCCCATACCCCAGCCGGGCGTCCATTCATAGGTGCCGGCCTGGGCGCTGGTGCAGGTAAGCAGGCTGCAGAGCAGCAGCATTTTGGTTTTGTGCATGATGATTTTCCCTGTCATGTAGTTCTGGTCCGTGGCTAGCGAAAGAACTGTGCCAGCCGCTCTCGCATGATTTCCGCGCGGCTGGCCGGGCGTGACTCCAACTCGGTATGCTGGCAGTGGGGGCAGCGGCAGAACCAATCGACATTCAGTCGGAGGACGTCGCTGGCTGGAATGCTGGTGCGCTGCCAGCCGCAGTTTGGGCATATGGTGGTGTGCGGCGGGGGTGGTATTGGCATGTATGGTCTCTCCGTTGTGCTTGAAGAGACTGTGCCTGCGTAGCGCGACAGATTGTGTCGCGATACTGCGATACGGTGATGCTCTGTTGGGGGCGGAGCTCATTCAAGGAGTGAGCCATTGAAGCAACGTCAGCGCTAGGGGCTGCCCAACAGCCCGATCTGGGGCTGTATGACCATCGTGCCCTAAGCTGGCTTGACCGCGCTGAGCAGGCGGCCGAGATCGACTAACTCCAGCGGCTGTCTGAGCAAGAGATCATCAAGGCTTTTCTTGAAGGCTCTGCTCTCTGCGCGAGGGTAAGCGCATCGATGCGTTGGTCTGGCAGGGTTCTTCCGGCAGCATTCGAGTGCATTTGGATACCCCGTACGTGTTCCAGAACTTCTGGGATCATCAGAGCACTAAGATCGACGAAAGCACTTGGAAATTCCGCTTCGCCAGTTGCACGCGTGCTGCCCAACTGGCTTTGACGGGCGGTAACACGGCAGCGTTGCTCGGTGTGTTTTTCAACCGCCCCATAGTCGCTTGGCTAACCCTAACCAGTTGTCAATTCCCGTTATTTTAGCGCTGATGGTTTCGCTATAAGGCTCTTGGACCAGCAAGGCTTTTTGAGCTGCGATCTTGAGTGCGCGACGCAGGTTTTCACATTCCTGCTCCAGTTTTTTCTGCACTGATGTATCAAGTATCTGTTTCGATAGAGGAAATGCTTTGTCTATCCGGTCAAAGAGCTCAGTGCCTCCTATCTCCAGAGCATCGAGCTTGAACGCATTGAACTCGTCCTGGCGTTTTTCCAGCTCCGCGATGTCGGCCTCGATGGCCTTTTTGTAGGAATCGAACACTGCATTGATTTTGCGATTCACCTTATCAACCACGTCCACCTTGTGGTTGATCGAACGCAGGAACTGATCGAGGCTGATGCCGCTGCTGGGGTAAGTCCTGCGGCGGGTGGAGGAGTAGGCGCTTATGCCTGCATAGTCGATACCCGCAAATTCCAGATCCAAGGCCACCTGATTGATGATCTGCCGGATATCTTCTTCAGATTTCACATCAGCCTTGTTCAACACGATGTAGAGCGACTCATCGCGAAATGGTGAGGACTGAATGAATTCGATATCGGATTGATCGATGGTACCTGCCGGGTCGAGACCGATGACCCAGATCATCGCTGAGGCCTGGTTGATCAGTGACGCAGCGGTAACACGATCCGAGGCTTGCGCTCCTAACGAGTTGCCCGGGTTGTAGCCCGGCGTGTCGATGATGCACAGATTGCCGAACAGGTCCGGATCCATCGGCACCTTGACGCTGATGAACGGTAGAATGCGCCGCAGATCGAAGCCGAAGGCCTGGACGTACTCGTGGCTCATGGAGGCATACAGCGACGGTTCCAGATCTAGGGCGCCGCCATTGTAGGAATAGCCCTTTATCTGGGTTTCCTCGGAACACACCACGTAGCTGGGTATCACAGTTACCGGGTTGATCCCCGTCGCCAGCTCGACACTCGGGTCTTTGATGAAGCTGTTGACGAAGGCCGATTTTCCACTGCTGAAGCCACCGGCAATGCTGAGGATGGTCTTGCCGGCGATGCTCGGGAAATTGTTGAGCATGTGCATCTCGGCAAGAATCGCCTGCATCTTGAGTACCGCTTGGGCTTCATCGGCCAATGATGACTCGCGGTTGGCAAAGTCCATGTAGTCATTGTTGATCAGCTCGGCGAAGCGCTCCAGTCCGGGATTGCTGGGTGGTTGCTGGGCCAGCACTCTACTTACCAGAGAAAACTTTTCGATAAGGGACAGGTGCTGTTTGTTAATGTCGGCGTAGTTGTTCTCCAGATGCTGGTGTGAGGCCTTGAGCTGCTCGGTCATGCTTTCCAGCAGGCAGACGCTCTGCTCCTTGGATAACAGCTGGTTGCGGTTATCCTCCAGAAATGCTTCGAGTTCAGTTATCTGTGCCAGCGCCTGGCTCTTGCGTTCTTCCAGTATCGCAGTGTTGGCCTGTTCCACCTGCAACTGCGAGGCGAGCTCCTGGCTGCGCACCTCCAGCGTTTGGATCTGCGTGGCCTGATCGGTGCATTGCTCGGTCAGTTGGCGCTTGTAGAGGCGCAGCGCGTCAAGCTGTTGCCGTACTTCGGTCAGAGTCTGCTGAAGCTCGTCTATGAACTGTGCTTTTTCGCTGAGCTGCGTTTGCTGATCTGTCAGCTGTTGCTCAAGCTCAGCGATGCGGGTGAGGGCTTGGGATTCGCGCAGTCTCGCATCGTGGAACTGGGTATTGGCTTGGGCCAGTGCTTGCAAAGCCTCGTGCAGCTTACTCTTTTCCAGGTCAAGCGCTTTGGCTGTGGAAGCCAGCCTGACGCTTTCAGCTTGCAACTGCTCGGCAAGCGAGTTACTGCGTGACTGCAGCTGCGCAATTTCGTCTTGCTGCAGCGCACGCTGGGCACTGACCTGCTGATTGGCGGCGTACAGCTCGTCCATTTGTTGCTGGGCGTCGTTTAGATAGCCCAGCAGGTCTGCGGCCAGCTTCTTGCGTTTGAACTGCCAGAAACGGGAGAGCGCCTTGAGCGTCGGCAATGCCTGTTCATCGAGGCGTGGTGGCGTGGTCACAGGTTAATTCCTTCGGCCTTGCGTGCCAGGCGCTCGAGTCTGTCGATGGTTTGCTCGGCGTTGTCGACTTGCTCCTTGAGCTGATTGATCCGGCGCTGGATTTCGTCGACGAAGGCGTCGGAAATGGTGGGCGGTGTGTTTGTCTCCACTTCCTTGATGAATGCGCTGATCTTGCTCTTGATCTTGGTGCCCAACGAACCGATGAAGTCGTCTGCGTCGTCCTTGAATTGTTCGGCTTCGTAGCCTTTCAGCGTACCCCGGCTTTTCAGGTTGTCGGGCAATGGGATGTTCAGCGCAAAGTCAGGCTCTGGAAGAGCGTTAATGGTCGATGTGATCGCCTGCCTGATCATTTGTGCATTGGTGTCCTTCTGGAGTACCTCGCGGATTTTGGGCGTAAGAATTTTCCCAAGTTCCTGATCCAGCCAGCGATGGGAGTTCTCAACTTTGATATCCAGCTCATCCTGAACTTCGTTCATGAAAGCGTTGATGTTGCCGACCACCTGGCTACTGATGACTTTGGTGCGAACGACCGTTCTTTCCTCGCTTCCTCCTCCCCAGATTTTTCGTGCAAGCCAGTTACCAAATCCTGATTTTTGGACGGTGATGGTTTCGCTATAGGAGTGTTGCGCCTGCTCGATGCCGGTTTCGGTTTCGTGCAGCAGCTCGGCGGCCTTCTTTCGCATGTTGTCGCGCAACTTGTGCCGGTAATCCGCAATGGCGTACTTGAAGCTGACATCCAGCTCCAGCGATAGCTCCAGTCTTTTCGATTCCAGCAAGGTCATCTGCTCATCCAATTGCTGGGTATCGGCATTGCGGATTTGCATAACCTGGTTGCGCGCCAGGTTGATGATCAGGGCCTTGAACGCTTCCAGGTTTTTCTGCTTGCGCTCCAGCATGCTGGTGATCGTCTTGCTAGTAATCTCGGCTTTTTTCTCGCGAACCTTGGCCAGGACTCTCTTGATCTCCTCGATGTTCGCCAGGTTGTCCAGGCTGCGCAACGACAGTTCGCGGTTATCGCGGGTGAAGTAATCCGGATAGTCGGTGCTAAGGTTTTCCCACGTCACTCGTTCGTTGGAGTCCCAGCGCTCGGGCAGATCGAAACGTCGGTTGAGGCTGTGGCACAAACCGGAACTGTGCAGCAGGTTGCGGTGCACTGAGGCGATCAGGTTGTCGAATACCGCACCGACTTCCGGGCTGCTCAGCTTGAGGTTGGTCAGAGCGCTTTGCGCACGGATCGACAATTGCTGGCGAATGGCGTCAACCGCATCGCTCAGGCGTGTGCGCTTTTCGCTGCCGTACAACTGCGTGTCAATCTGGCTGGCGACGAGCACCAGCTCCTGAACACCTTCCTTCTGTGTGATGCGGCCCATGACTTCGAGGTCCTGCTCATTGAGGAACTGGCCGGCCGGACTGACGATGAATACCACATCGCAGATCTTAAGCAGCTCGACCGTACGCTCTTCGCGCGACTGCACCGGGTCGTTCATCCCGGGAGTGTCGATGATGCAGATATCTCGCAGCGCTTCGAGTGGCATCGCCACATGTACGGTCTTGGTGAACGGCATGAACCGCCCATTAGCACCGACGTAGTCATGCAAGCGCTCGGCCAGATCCTGGGGAGTGCTGGCCTGGATTTCGCTGTGTGCTTTCAGGGTGGACGCGTCGAGGCCAGATTTCTCCATGCGTTGGAACTGATCGTGTGCCGCGAACAGCCCCTCCTCGCGTTGCAGCTCACTGAGTGCCCGCTTTTCGGCCATGAGCGTGAGTTGCTGCATGTCTATCGGCGCGCCACTGGTCTGGCTGCCACGACGCTTGACCAGTTCGTCCAGGCATTCGAGCTTGCGCGCAGCCAGCCTTGTTTCGAACTGGCTGGCCTTGAACCGGATCGAATTGATGTCGTCGGGACCGTAGAACTCCACCTTGGCCTGGAACACTTCTCCCCAGGTAATGGTGGTGAGCGCGGCGGTCATGGGGGTAGCGGCCTTGGGCAGGATCGGCTCGCCATCGAAGACCAGCGCATTGAGCAAGGACGATTTGCCGGCCTTGACTCTACCGACGATGCCGATGTTCATCAGTCGGTTTTCATTCTGAAGGTCCTGACAGGCCTGGGCGAGCTGGTGCGGCTCGTCGATGCCGTTCATCCGCCTGAACTGGGCGATTTCCTGGGCGAGCAGGTCCTGGTTGCTGTTTGCCAGATCGTGCAGGCCCTCGCTGAAGGCAACGAGTCTCTGATAGTTCATGACGCCGTTGGCCCTAGCGGTACAGGTGTTCGTTGGCAGCGGCTTTCAGTGCGCTGGCGAGGTGTTCCAAATTGGCGGTCTTTTCACCAATTTCTGCTTCACGCTCGAGCTTTTCCTGGGTGATCGAGTCGATCACCTGTTTTTGCCGGGTGATCTGTTCTTCAAAGCCGTCGCCGATTTTCTTCAGCATGGCATTGAGCTGTTCGTCGATGATCGCCGGTATCTTTCCACGCAGTTCTGCCTTGATGTTGGGGAAAACCTCGGCGGTCAGCTTCTGGCGAAGTTTCTCGCGCTCGTTGCCGGGGCTGTTGAACATCCTGATGATCTCGGGAAGGAAGATTATGGCCAGTTCCACTAGTGGGTTGACCACGCTGGTGGTAACCGCAAGCACCGTCGACAGGCTGCGATAGAGTGCGACGTTTCCATCCTTGTCAGTCTTTTCGCTGGCGTGGTTGCTCAAGCGCGCCGACCAATCGCTGAGCATTTCAGTGGTGCGCTCCAGCGACAGCTTGACCTTTCCGGCCAGCTCGTAGTTCCAGTTGCCACCGATATCCAGCACAGCCATCTGGCTACTGGCGGAGCCGAGGTTGCCGGCAATCCGGTCGACCATGCTGGTGGATATGTCTTGGACTTCAGACTTGATGGTGTTGGCGAGGCTGCCACGGATGATTTCGGAGAGGGCGTTGGAGAGCGCACTTGGGTTTTTCCCGTTGCCGAGGGCAGCCAGCTCTTCCACCGATTCATTGAGCGCGTTGTCCAAGCTGCGCAGGGTGCGATCAAGCATTTTCCCCGAATAGCGCTCCTTCAGATCCGACTCGACATCCTTGCGTTGTTCCAGCAGTTGGGCCAGGGCCTGTTCGAGCGCGCGTGTGGCCTGCTCGCTTTCGGTCTTGTCCTTTTTCAGCACGCTCAGTGCCAGGTTGATCTGCGCCAGTAGGTCGAAACTCTGATCCTTGAGGATGTCGATAAACAGGCGCGAGAAGAGGGCATCGGGCTGCAAGGTAGCCAGAGCACGGCTCAGTTCTTCACCGCCACGGTTGCCGAGGGTGATGCTGCGGCACTGGTTGCCGAAATACACGCCCAACTGGTCGTCGACATACGCTTGGACTTCTTCCACCTGATCGGGGGCGCGCAGGTTGCACTTGCTCAGCATGAAGGTAAAGTCAGTGTTGTAGGTTTTCAGTTCGTCGAGCTTGCGCAACATCGATTGGGTGATGTTGCCATCCTCGACGCTGGTCAGGACAACGAAGTGCACGCCACGAGGTAGGTAGTAGGCAATTGCCTTGTTGTGGTTTTCCAACGACGAACCGAACCCAGGCATGTCGACCAGAACCAGCGGTGCAAGGGCTTTCAATGCTTCGCTGTTGAGGTACAGACGCAGGTGGGAAAACTCGCTGGAACGCCGGTTGATCGTACCCAGGGCGTCGATAGGCAGGCGTTCTTGTTCTCCGTCCGGCTTTATTGCCAGCAGATAGGGTTCGGAGGAATAGCGCAGCTCGGTCGCCAGCTCGGTTTCCGGAGCGATGCCCACGGGCAGGATGTCCTTGCCCATCAATGCATTCAACAGCGAGCTCTTGCCGGCGCTGAAGGCCCCGACCACTGGTACCACCAACTCGGTTTCCATCACTTTTTCAAGCAATGTTTGATCGTATGAGAATGGTTGCCCGTTAAGCAGGCTCGCCATTTTTCTCAAATAAGTGGCGAACTCTTTTTGACTTTCAAGCATGCTAGTAATCCTTTAATAGAAATAGCTCTTATACGAGCTGAGAAGTAGATCTGTAGCTTCAGGGAAGCTCTATCTCTGTATATAAGGCCTCCAATGCGGCCGCTTTTTCTCTGATTACCTGTACCCAGTTCTTCGGCTCCAACACCTTCACATTCTCCCCCAGCCCAAACACCCACCACAGCGTTTCACGATCATCTGGTACTACTGCGCACAGCCGTTGCCAGTCGCTATCGGGTAGCGGCTTCAGACTTTGCTTACTGCTCAATGGCGTCTCGCCGAGCAGCCAGGCGATCGGCGGTGATACGTCGGCAACCAGCTCCACCTGCTCAATGGGCGTATCTGTGTTGAGATCCTGGCGAATGTAGCGCTCGATCTCGAAGTCGTCACGGACTTGGGCTGGGGCTTCCAGGCACTCGGCCTGGTGAATGCGGTGCAGGGCGAATTGGCGAAGGTCGTCGTATCCCTCGACGCTGCCGATTAGGTAGCTGATGGCGTGGCGGGAAACTAAGCCAGCGGGGTGAATCAGCAGTTGCTTCAGTTCGCTCTTGCTACGACTTAGGTAGCTGATCTGCAACTGTTTACGCTCCAGCAGGGCAGTGGAAGTTTGATCCCAGACGCATGGGGCGATCTGCGCGGGTTGCAGGGACTTGCCGTTGGGGATCGCCCGAACTTTGTGCGCCCAGCGCGCCAGACCATTGTTTTCCAAATTGTCTATGTAGTCGCGGGCCATGCGGAATTGGGGGCCGAGTTGATCCAGCACACTCTGAGGGAGCAGTGTCTGCAGGTGGCTTTCCGCGAGGTAGAGCGCCAGTGCCGTGGGAGTATCCATGGCCGACAAATCGATAGGCGCATTCTCCGACAGGCTCCAGCGAAATGACGGGGAGCTCTCGTCACGTTGTAAGGCGAACGGAATAGAGAGTCGGTCAAGGTCGCGCTGAACTGTGCGCAGGCTCACCGAGAAACCATCTTCCTTGAGCTTTTCCAGCAGGGTCGTGGTCGCTATACGGCCAGGTGCTCGCGGGATAAGGCGCAGCAGGGCGATAAGCCTTAGGAGAGTGTCCTTAGCTTCGGACATAGTTACTTCCCTGTCGTATCGAAATGGGGGCGCTTTGTTGACGCCACTTATGTGGCGAATCTAACCCTTTCGGTGGCAATTTGCCATGCTGGCGATAAGCAACGCTGCCCGGCCGGGCGGTACTGGCTGCTAGAGACTTTAGGCGGGTTGCCCTTTGAATAAGCGGGCCAGGCGAGCGACACCAAGGGCAGTGATCGAAGCCCTCGCCCTCCCCATTGTTGAGGATCAACGTCTGCTGCCATTCACAGTGGTGGCAGCAGTGGGGCAGTGCTGCTCTCATTCGCCGAGTCTCCTTTTGCGTGGCGTTTGCAGAAGACAATACCCAGCCGTAGCGACAAATCCTGTCGCGCTATCTCGCTGAAACACTGCGGTCTGCCGCGAACCAAGCACGTGTCGCTCTTGTTGAATCCATAGCCGATTGAAGCCGTTGTCCCAATTGCTCGTTGGGTTTCGTCTTCAATCAACGAACCGCTGTCCGCTCAGGACAAGGCTGTCTGCCTTGACGTTCATTCAATCTTCGTTATACAAAAATAATTGATTTTCCTATTGCAATAGCTTTTGCTCATTAAGCATGCTGGTTATGTGCGAGATCGTTCGTACACATAAAAAGAAGAATCAGCATGAACACCCTTAGCGATCTTTTGCCGCTGGCGCTGGTGCTGCCCGCACTGATCGGGCTGGCCAAGCTGGCCTATGGCGGTGCTGCGAATTAAACGCTAGCCGCGCTTGGCAGCGCTGGCCTCAGCCCCAGAAGTTATTGCAGATCCGCTGCACCGCCGCGTTGGCGGCGCGTCGGTCAAACAGCTCGGGATCAAAGCTGCCGCCTGAAGCCAGGAAGTCCAGGTAACCCGGCACGCCACCCACATCTTCCGGCGGGCAGGCGCGGGCTCCATCGAGTACCTCACACCAGGTGCCGGTGAAGTCGCAGGGCTCGATGCTCTCCACGGCAATCACGTGCTGCCAGCTGTCGCCGAAGTCGTAGAGATAGCGCAGCCGGTCCGCCTCCTTGAGTACGCGGCGCAGTTTGCTCTTACGGTCATCCAGCGCATCGTCGTACATGTACATCAGCTCGGCATCCAGCGGCAGGTAGCGATGGATGTGCGGGGCAATCAAGCGAGTTTCAACTTCCGGCGTGGTGAAGGACACATACTCGCATTCCAGTCGCAACCCTTCTCGACAAGCTTTGAGCAGAGGGCGCAACACTTCTGGGCGAACTGAGCGATCTGGTACGCCCAGTACTTCGGTGTGGGCATAGGCCAAGGCCAGCCCGTCGATATGCGGTGCCCGCTCGTAATTTTGACTGAGCAGATGCAGGTAGGCGCTGGCGCTGTCGTCAATGAACAGTGGCTTGAAGTGGCGGCTCGGTACATACCCCTTCAAATGCTTGTCGTATTCCAGGTTCTTCGGCGCGTAGTCGGTGATGTATGAATTGATGTCCTTCGACGCCTGCTGCCGGCTGATGCCAAAGCTCTGCATCAGGTGGTTCGTGGTCAGCCGGCCTTCCCACCAGACTACGGTTTCGATCAAGCGGTAACGCAGTGCCAGATCCCTGCGCACCGATTCGATTTCTTGTTTGCGTTTCATGGCCTCTCCACCTGCTCGAAAACTTTACCTGTACAGGTAAACACTCTAGATGCGTCGCTTAAAGCTACATATCGTGGTGCTGTCATTCAAGTTCGCCGTAACATGGCGGGCCAGCAAGGGAGAGCGAAGCGTGTTTGGACTTGGGTTATCGTGGCTTGTCATAGGTGTTTGCTTGCTGCTTGTCCACGGTGCTGGAGTGGCACTGTACTGGCAGATTCTTAAGCAGCGCGAAGCACGTGCCAACTTGCATGCCTCACAGACCAAGCTGGAGTACCTTCAGATGCGGGTGCATCAGCAAGAGGACGAAATACGTGAGCTGACGGCCGGCCTGCGAGCCGAAAGGGCGCATGTCGAGCAGTTGAAGCGTCAGCTTGAGTTTGCTCAGGGGCAAGCTATGCAGATGCGGCACGACAGCTGATGATCTACAGGTAGCGTTGATTTACCGGAAGCAATGGATATTGAGTCGCAGCGGAGCACATTAGGATGAATAAGCCATCATCGGTACAGGCCCTAGAAGAGCTGGGGCGCGTCCGGCTATCCAAGCACTTTTTCATGCGCGATTTCCTCTACTCGGAAATCAGCCAGATCGAGGGCATCCCCAACATTCCGGATTATCCGGATCGCGCCATTGAAGCCGGGCGAGGGCTTTGCGAACAGCTGTTGGAGCCACTTCAGGAGCGCTTTGGGCGGATCGTCATTCGCTCGGCTTACAGGGCTCCGGCAGTCAACGCTAAAGGGGCCGAGAACAACAACCAGTACAGCTGTGCCGCCAACGAAAAAAACTACGCGGAGCACATATGGGATTATCCGGACCCTGAAGGGCATCTGGGCGCGACTGCCTGCATCGTGGTGCCGGCATTGCTGCCCTGGTATGAGGAGCGCAAGGACTGGACGCCGTTGGCCTGGTGGATTCACGACAACCTGCCATACGCCAGTCAGTTCTGGTTTCCCAGGCTGGCGGCATTCAACCTGCGTTGGAGTGCAAACCCGAATACGCTACCGAGCATCGGCACTTACGTTACCAACCCACATACGGGGGACAGGAAGGCATTGGTAAAAGACGGGGTGGCCACACTCAGTCTGGATGAGCGCAAGGTGATCGTTCGCCCATGGCTGGAGAGCCTGGCATGAGCCGTGATGCTGGTAAGTTGAAACATGGCGGATGCGGTGTGCCATCTTGCCGAAACGGAACCTCGCGTGAAGGAACAGCCTGCAGATGTGATCTACAGGAGCATTTCCCGTAAGGGTGCCTGCGCGACAGATTGCATTAGGGGAACTGAGTATTTCAGCTGCTGATGTGAGTCAGCTCGGTGGTTGGCATATTGCTTTTAATCTTTATCCGGTAGTGGCAGATGGATATTGTGACGGGCATCGCACCAGGGCAGGCCGAAGTACCTCAAGGAAGGTCATTTATAACGGTTGCATACGTTTTGAAGTCCTCCGACGCCTATCACTGCCATCTGGTTCGATCACCTGATGCTCATGATTTGAGCATGCGCATTGGTTTCGTTTAAGGCCGGAGCATGGACAAGAAATCGCTTTCCGAGCGTGATATCTGCAGCAAATTCATTTCCCCTGCCATTGGTAACGCTGGCTGGGATTTGCATAAGCAGGTACGTGAGGAAGTCAGCTTCACCAAGGGACGCATTATCGTGCGCGGCAAAATGCACAGCCGTGGCGAGTCGCGTCGAGCTGACTACATCCTCTATCACCAGCAGAACCTGCCCATTGCCGTCATCGAGGCGAAGGACAACAAGCACTCGCTCGGCTCCGGCATGCAACAGGCCCTCGGCTATGCCGAAGCGCTCGACGTGCCGTTCGTGTTTTCCAGCAATGGCGATGGCTTTCTGTTCCATGATCGCAGCGGCACCGGCACGCAGGTTGAAACCGAGCTAGGGCTCGACCAGTTTCCCAGCCCGGACGAGCTCTGGCAGCGGTATTGCCAATGGAAAGGCCTGGATGGCGCCGCTCGGCAAAAGATCGAGGCGCCTTACTACGACGACGGTTCCGGGCGCATGCCGCGCTACTACCAGATGAATGCCATCAACCGCACGGTTGAGGCCGTAGCACGTGGCCAGGATCGCGTGCTGCTGGTGATGGCCACCGGCACCGGCAAGACCTACACCGCGTTTCAGATCATCTGGCGGCTGTGGAAGTCGAAGCAGAAGAAACGCATCCTCTTCCTTGCCGATCGCAATATTCTGGTCGACCAGACCAAGAACAACGACTTCAAGCCCTTCGGCCAGGCGATGACCAAGATCGCCAAGCGCCAGATCGAGAAGTCCTACGAGATCTACCTGTCGCTCTACCAGGCAGTAACTGGCTCTGAAGAAGAAAAGAACGTCTACAAGCAGTTCTCCCCGGATTTCTTTGATCTGGTGGTGATTGACGAATGCCACCGTGGCAGCGCTGCGGAAGATTCCGCCTGGCGCGAGATCCTCGAATATTTTTCCAGCGCCACTCACGTCGGCCTGACCGCCACGCCAAAGGAAACCAAGGACGTTTCCAGCATCACCTATTTCGGTGAGCCGGTGTACAGCTACACCTTGAAGCAAGGCATCGAGGACGGCTTCCTCGCCCCCTATAAAGTGGTGCGCATCGATTTCGACAAGGACCTGCAGGGCTGGCGCCCTCCCAAGGGCATGCTCGACAAGAACGGCGAGCTGATCGAGGACCGCATCTACGACCTCAAGGATATGGACCGCCATTTGGTCATCGAAGCGCGTACCCAGATGGTGGCGCAGAAGGTCACCGAGTTCCTCAAGGCCACCGACCCGTTCCAGAAGACCATCATCTTCTGCGATGACATCAACCACGCCGAGCGCATGCGCCAGGCCCTGGTCAACCTCAATCCTGAGCGCATCGCTGAGAATCGCAAGTACGTCATGCGCATCACCGGCGACGACCAGGAAGGCAAGGCCGAGCTGGACAACTTCATCAACCCGGAAGCGCGCTATCCGGTCATCGCCACCACCAGCAAGCTGATGACCACTGGCGTCGATGCCCAGACCTGCAAGCTCGTGGTGCTCGACCAGCACATCAAGTCGATGACCGAGTTCAAGCAGATCATCGGGCGCGGCACGCGCATCAACGAGGACTACGGCAAGTTCTGGTTCACCATCATGGACTTCAAGAAAGCCACCGAGCTGTTCGCCGATCCAGCCTTCGATGGCGAACCCGTGGTGATCTACAGCCCTGAAGGCGATGACTCGCCCGTGCCGCCAGATAGTCCTCTGGCGGATGAGGAAGGCATCGTCGACGGTGGCGATTGGCTGCCCGAGGGCGACGAAACCGATGGCGGCGAAGAGGGCAAAAAGCGTATCAAGTACGTGATCGACAACGTGCCGATCCACGTTATTGCAGAGCGCGTGCAGTACTACGGGCCGGACGGCAAGCTGATCACCGAATCGCTGCGCGACTACACCCGCAGCTGCGTGAAAAAGCAGTTTGCCTCGCTGGATGACTTCCTGCGCCGCTGGACGGATGCCGAGCAGAAGAAGGCCATCATCGACGAGCTCGCCGCTCAAGGTGTGATGTGGGAAGCCCTGGACGAGGAAGTACAGGCCAAGCGCGGCCAGCCGCTCGACCCCTTCGACCTGATCTGCCATATCGCCTTCGACCAACCGCCGCTGACCCGCAAGGAGCGCGCCGAACAGGTGAAAAAACGCAACTACTTCGCCAAATACTCCGGCGCCGCCCGCCAGGTGCTGGAGGCCTTGTTGGACAAGTACGCCGACACCGGCATCGAGCACATCGAAGACATAAAGATTCTCCAGCTCGATCCTTTCAGCCAGATCGGTGCGCCAGTTGAGTTGGTCAGGGCGTTTGGCGGTAAGCCTGGTTATCAGCAGGCGATTCAGGAGTTGGAGAGTGAGCTCTATGCATCCTGATAGGCGGCCGGCTCATCCGTGTGTTTTAAGGACCGAGTATGGAGCTTAAGGACAAGGGGCAGTGGCGTACTTTCCTGGCCTCAGCCATGGACAGCGCACCGACAGTTACGCCTGCTCGGGCTATCAGGCCGGTAAGCACTGACGAATACCGGCAGGCATTGCAGAGCTTGGCGCCCGTAATCACTGAGAAGCAGCGGCGCATGCTCATCGGGCATGCCCAGGCTCCGGGCCACGCAATCACCATGTCCGAACTCGCTGCTTTGGTGGGGTTCCCGGGTTACAGCGCTGCAAATTTGCAGTACGGCCTTTTGGCCGGAAAGTTGGCTGATGCCCTGGGCGTCCCGCGTCCGAGCTTTCTGGTGTACGTCCTTGCCAGTTTTGATGACGATCCAGGTACGTCTCACAGCCGAGCTCATATGTACCCCGAGCTCGTCGAGGCGCTGCAGCAACTGGGTTGGGCTGAGAGTGAGCCTATGAATTGGGACGAGGGTGCGACCACAGATGTGGGCGGTGACTCGCTGACAATTCAGCAACTGGTGATGACGCTAGAGCGCCAGGGGTTCACTAGACCCGTGCAATCAGGCCTGAAAGTGCTGCGTATGGAACATCCGTTGCTGCCTCAGCCGTTATTCGTCAAACAAAGCACCAGCGCTCAAGCACGGCCAAAGACACCGTTGGTATTGCATCCGGATTACGAAAGCCAGCTACCTGAGCTGCTAGCCATCAGCGGTGTTGAGCGCAGCGATGGGCGTTACTACCACAACAGCAACCTGCGGGGCTTTCCCAAGCGCCGCAATGGTGGGGCTACGGATATCGCCTATGGCTTGGATCTTGGCTTTCGGCATGTCGCCGCCCTGGAGCAGTTATTGGCGCATCTTCTGGGTAAGGCGTCAGATACCGCGACTCAGGAGCCCAGCCATACCAACGTGCTCTTGCCGAATGACTGTGGCTTGCAAGACCAGGCAGTAACCGACACCGAGCGTGACGCCCTGATCAAGGCCCGCGTCGGTCAGAGTGGTTATCGCGATGATCTGTTGGCCTACTGGGGTGGCTGTGCGGTGACCGATTGCAGCGTACCGGAGCTGCTGCGCGCCTCGCATATCAAACCCTGGCGCGCTGCCAGCCCAGCCGAGCGGCTCGATCCATTCAATGGCCTGCTGCTCACACCCAACCTCGATCTTGCCTTCGATCAGGGCCTGATCAGTTTCGACGACCAGGGGCAGATTCTGATAGGTGAGGATCTCGACCCCGACAGCGCCCGTGCGCTCAACATCACCCCCGAACTTCGCCTGCGCCAGATCGAGCCGCGTCACCGCCCCTATCTGGCCTGGCACCGTGAACACCTGTTTAGGAAGTAAGCATGTCCATCAGCAGCACCATCAAATCCATCCAGGACATCATGCGCAAGGATGTCGGCGTCGACGGCGACGCCCAGCGCATCGGCCAGCTCGTGTGGATGCTGTTCCTCAAGATCTTCGATGACCGCGAGCAGGAGTGGGAACTGCTGGATGACGCCTATCGCTCGCCGATTCCGGAAAGCTGCCGCTGGCGCACCTGGGCGGCCGACCCGGAAGGCATTACTGGTGACGAGCTGAAGAACTTCATCGACAACAACCTGTTCCCGCAGCTGCAGAACCTCCACGAATACAGCACCACTCCAGCCGCCTACGTGGTGCGTGGCGTATTCGAGGATGCCTACAACTACATGAAATCCGGCCAGCTTATCCGCCAGGTGATCAACAAGATCCAGGAGGGCGTGGACTTCAACAAGGCGCAAGAGCGTCATGCCTTCGGCGACATGTACGAGCAGTTGCTGCGCGACCTGCAGAATGCCGGCAACGCCGGTGAGTTCTACACGCCGCGCCCGGTCACCGAATTTATGGTGCGCATGGTCGACCCCAAGCTGGACGAGAAGGTCATGGACCCGGCCTGCGGCACTGGCGGCTTCCTTACCTGCACCATCGAGCACAAGCGCAGCCGCTATGTGAAAACTGCCGAGGACGAGCGCGTACTGCAGGCCAGCATCTTCGGCGTTGAGAAAAAGCCGCTGCCGCACCTGCTGGCCACCACCAACATGATCCTGCACGGCATCGAGGTGCCCAGCCAGATCAAACACGACAACACCCTGAGCCGCCCGCTGATCAGCTGGGGGCCGGGCGAGCGGGTCGACTGCATCGTCGCCAACCCGCCGTTCGGCGGCATGGAGGAAGATGGTATCGAAACCAACTTCCCCGCCGCCTTCCGCACCCGGGAAACCGCCGATTTGTTCCTGGTGCTGATCATGCACCTGCTCAAGGACGGTGGCCGCGCCGCCGTGGTCCTGCCGGATGGCTTCCTGTTCGGCGAAGGCATCAAGAGCCGCATCAAGGAAAAGCTACTCACCGAGTGCAACCTGCACACCATCGTTCGCCTGCCCAACGGCGTGTTCAACCCCTACACCGGCATCAAGACCAACCTGCTGTTCTTTACCAAGGGCTCGCCGACCAAGGAGGTGTGGTTCTACGAGCACCAGTACCCGGCCGGCTACAAGAGCTACTCCAAGACCAAGCCCATGCGCATCGAGGAGTTCGCGGTCGAGGAAGCCTGGTGGGGCAGCGAGGCCGATGGCTTTGCCGCGCGGGTGGAAAACGAGTTCGCCTGGAAGGTCAGCCTCGACGAGCTGAGGGCGCGCAACTGGAACCTGGACTGTAAGAACCCGCATGTGGGCGAGCAGATCAGCCACGATCCGGAGGAGCTGTTGCGTAACTACGCGCAACTGCAAGGCGAGATCGGCGAGTTGCGCGCCCAGCTTAAGGCTATGCTGGCCGAGGCTTTGGAGCGCCAGGTATGACGGCGTTGCTCACCGATAACCTGCCACTGCTGGCGGGAGCACCCAATGGCACCAAAAAGCTACGTGAGCTGATTCTGGAGCTGGCGGTGCGCGGCAAGCTGGTGCCGCAAGATCCGAATGATGAGCCGGCCAGTGAGCTACTTAAGCGGATTGCCGAGGAAAAGGCGCGACTGGTCTCTGAGGGGAAAGTTAGGAAGCAGAAGCCGCTGGCGGAGATTGGCGCAGAAGAGAAACCGTTTGACGTACCTACCAACTGGGAGTGGGTTCGCGTAGCCGCTGTTGGCCACGATTGGGGGCAGAAAACCCCAGACAAAGCATTCACGTATATCGACGTTGGGGCTGTTGATAATGCTGCTGGTAGGATTAGCGCACCCCAGGTTCTTATGGCTGAGGACGCGCCATCGCGAGCCCGGAAAGTGGTTAGGCCAGGAACGGTAATTTACTCAACCATTCGACCGTACCTTCTTAATGTTGCTGTCATTGAAGAGGCATACGAGCAGGAACCAATTGCCAGCACTGCGTTCGCGATCATCCATCCCTACCTAGAGATGCCTGCGAGGTATTTTCTCTGTTATTTGAGAAGCCCTGTTTTTGTTAGATACGTTGAGTCTGTTCAGATGGGTATCGCTTACCCAGCGATCAATGACGGTCAGTTTTTCAGCGGGCTAATTCCGTTACCGCCGCTCGCCGAACAACACCGCATCGTCGCCAAAGTCGATGAGCTGATGGCCCTGTGCGACCGGCTGGAAGCCCGTCAGGCCGATGCCGACAGCGCCCATGCCCAACTGGTGCAAGCGCTGCTGGGCAGCCTGACGCAGGCCAGCGATGCCGCAGATTTTGCGCAAAGCTGGCAGCGCCTGGCCGAGCACTTCCATACCCTGTTCACCACCGAATCCAGCATCGACGCCCTCAAGCAAACCCTGCTGCAACTGGCGGTGATGGGCAAGCTGGTGCCGCAAGATCCTAACGATGAACCGGCCAGTGAGTTGCTTAAGCGGATTGCCGATGCAAAGGAGCAGGCAGCCTCGCAGGGCCGTGTGCGAAAAGTAAAGACAGCAACTGATTATCGTGCCTCAGATACCGAGGTAACTGTGCCTGCTGGTTGGTCTCTCTCAACAGTTGGAGAGGTAACGATTTGTCGGGATGGGGAGCGGATTCCTGTTTCTCAAGCTGAACGTGAAGGGCGAGCGAAAACATACGACTACTACGGTGCTTCCGGGGTTATCGACAAAATTGACGGGTATTTGTTCGATAAGCCTCTTCTGCTGGTTGGTGAGGACGGAGCAAATCTAATCAATCGCAGCACACCAATCGCTTTCATGGCACGCGGAAAGTACTGGGTTAATAACCACGCTCACGTATTAGATGGAGTGAGCGAAGCGCTGCTGTTGTACGTCCAGCTTTACTTCAACGCCATTGACTTGAAGCCTTATGTGACTGGTACCGCTCAGCCCAAAATGAATCAGGCGAAGATGAATAGCATTGTTTTGCTATTGCCTCCTGAAGCCGAACAACACCGCATAGTCGCCAAAGTCGATCAACTGATGGCCCTCTGCGACCAACTCAAAGCCCGCCTTAACCAGGCACGGCAGGTGCACGAGCATCTGGCCAGTGCGTTGGTCGAGCAGGCCGTGGCCTAAGCAACAGGAGCGCAGGGATGCCCATTCGCACCCAGATCTGGACAGTCGGCGCGCAGCCCGCGCCGCTGAAAAATGCCGTGCTGGCCAGCGAGCAGTTTCTCGAGGACATGATCGTCAGCGCCCCGGCGCTACTCTCCGAGGACTGGCTGCTGATCGGCCGCCAGGAAAGCACCGGCCAGGGCGGGCGCATCGACCTGCTGGCGCTGGCGCCGGATGCCTCGCTGGTGCTGATCGAACTCAAGCGTGAGCGTACCCCGCGCGAGGTGGTGGCGCAGGCGCTGGACTATGCGGTGTGGGTCGAGCGCTTACAGACCAACGATATCGAGGCCATCTACCAGCGCTTCAAGCCGGGTGCCGACCTGGCGGCGGACTTCCAGGCACGCTTTGGCGCGCCGTTGGAGGCCGAGGCGCTGAACCAGAGCCACCAGATCGTCATCGTCGCCGCCGAGCTGGATGCCAGCAGCGAGCGCATCGTCGGCTACCTGAGCGAGCGCGACATCGCCATCAACGTGCTGTGCTTCCAGGTATTCCAGTTGGGCGAACAACAACTGATCAGCCGCGCCTGGCTGCTCGACCCAACCGAGGCGCCCCAGGCCAGCAGTGCCAGCAAGCCCGGCATGCCGGCGGAGCCCTGGAACGGCGAGTTCTATGGCTCGTTCGGCCATAGCAGTACGCGCGACTGGGCCGAGGCGCGGCACTTCGGTTTCATCTGCGGCGGTGGCGGCAGCTGGTACAGCAACAGCCTGAAGATGCTCGCCCCCGGCGACCGCGTATGGGTCAACGTGCCCGGCGCCGGTTACGTCGGTGTGGCCAAGGTCACCGGCCACGCTACCCCCGCCAGGGACTTCTGCCTGCTGCACAACGGCGAGGAACGCCCAGCGCTGGATGTGCTGCAAGCGGACTACCACCGCGAGTTCGTCGACGACCCCGAGCGCTGCGAATACTTCGTGCCGGTGCAGTGGCTGCACAGCCTGCCGCTGAACGAGGCGGTGAAGGAAGTCGGCCTGTTCGGCAACCAGAACACCATCTGCCGCCCGACTACGCCGAAATGGCGGTGGACGGTGGAACGCTTGAAGGAGCGCTTCGCGCTCTGAATGCTTCGTTGAGATTTATTCCGTAACCGATGCAGTGATTGGAAGCTTTGCCATGATGGATCTGCTGAAACACCTGATCCCCGACTTCGCCCATATGTTCAGTGCCAATCCCAACGGCATCAGTGCCTGGTTTTGGTCTGCGACGGCACTGATTTTCGGCTTGTCGCTTTACTTCCTGTTTGTGCACTTCCGCCGTTTTCGTACCCGGCTGCGTGCCCTGCGTTCTTTGCTTGAAGGGCAAAGCAAGGAAACCCTGGCACTGAGCAGGCGCGAAACCATGCAAAAGGCGCAGGGTTTGGATGCGCCCAATGTCGGCATGCTGTGGCGTGAGTTCGACGAAAGTCTGGTGCTGTCGTCCGATCAGAAGCATCTGTTCAATACGCTGGATGCCGAGCATTTCTTCAATGCCAGAACCTTGGCTCCCGGCCTGACAGCTAGCCGCTTGCTGGCTGCTGCACCGAGCTTCTTGGTGGCTATCGGTGTGCTCGGCACATTCGTGGGCCTGACGGTGGGGCTGGAAGGATTGGTCGGCACCTCGGATGAGATCGAGGCACTCAAGGGCGGCATCAACAAGCTGATTTCCGGTGCTGCCGTAGCTTTCATGACGTCGGTATGGGGGGTGTTCTTCAGCCTATTACTGAACTTTGTCGAAAAGATGTTCGAGCGTTCAGCGCTGGGCCAGATCCAACAGCTGCAGCACGATATCGACTTCCTCTACCCACGCATCCCCGCCGAGCAGTCGCTGGTGCATATCGCCGAGTACGGCAAGGAGAGCAAGGAAGCGCTGCAGGAGCTGCACGAGCGTATTGGCGATCGTCTGCAGGAAACGCTCAATGGCATGAGCGAAGCGATGCAGACGGCGCTGACCGATGCCCTGAACAACATAATGGCGCCAGCCATTCAGACCCTGGTCAGCACCACCAGCCAGCAGTCCACGCAGGTGCTGGAAAAGCTGGTGGGTAATTTCATGGACGGCATGACCTCTGTGGGCCGTGAGCAGGGCTTGCAGATGCAGCAGGCGGCGGCTGACGTGAACGCTGCCGTCAGTGGCATGAGTGAGCGCTTGAACCAACTGTTCAGCAGCCTGAATGAACAGCAGGGTCGACAGATGGAAGTGGCTCAGCAACAGAGTGCGGCCTTCGAGACGCAGCTGCAGCGCATCAGTGGTTCTGCCGAAGAGCGCCAGGCACAGATGGAGCAACGCTTTGCTGAGTTGATGTCGGGGCTGACGAACCAGTTGCAGACCCAGTTGGGTACCGCCCAGCAGCGCGACGAGGAGCGCCAGGTGCTGTTCGAGCGCCTGCTTGGCCAGGCTAGCAGCAGCCAGACGGCAATGTTGGAGCAATTTTCCAGCTCAACCCGCGAGCAGATGCAAGCGATGGCTGAGGCGGGCAACGAGCGCCACAGCAATCTGGAGAAGGTGTTCTCTCGTTTGATGATGAACCTCAACACCCAGCTCGATTCGCAAATGGGCGCGGCAGAGCAGCGTGAGCAGGCACGCCAACAGCGCTTCCAGGAGCAGCTCGATCAGGTGTCGACCCATCAACAGGAGCTGCTCTCCGGTCTGGCCAGCGCTGTGCAGGCGACCCAGCAGCAAAGCCGCCTAATGGCGGATCAGCATCAACAGTTGCTGGGCCAGCTCAAGCAGGTCTCGGACGCAACTGCGCAGAGCAGCAAGCATATGGACAGCAGTGCGAATCAGCTTGGGCTGTTGTCCGCGAATCTGCGTCAGGCCGCTGATTCCTTGGGCCAACGGCTTGAGGCGGTTAGTCATAGTATTGAAAGAGCTGGCCAGCAGAACGCCGAGCTCGCGACGCAGTTGCAAAGCCAGGCCGCTACCTTGGCGCAGCTGCAGGCCACCTTGCTGGAGGGTGCCCAGCGCTTTGAGCAAGCAGCCGGCGAGGCGCGTAACGGCTTTGGCGAGATGAAATCCGCTCAGCAGGAATTTCTCTCTAGTGTGCGCCATGAATTCACCGCGCTGGGAGAAAAGTTGCGTGAGCAGGTCGAGGCGGTAGAGAAGCAAGCCGAGGAATGGCTGCGCAGTTATGCCGGCGAGGTGCGTGTGCAGACTGATGAGCGAATGAACCAGTGGAATGAGGTATCGCTGAAGTATGCCGATCAGATGCACCGCGTCGTGCAGAACATGAGCAGTATTCTGGATGAACTGGAGGCACGCTGATGCGCCTGGGTAAATCCAAGGAAGTGAGCGTCGACGAAGAGAACCCTTACTGGATGTCATTCTCAGACATCATGTCGGCGCTATTGGTGATCTTCATCCTGGCTTCGGTGATTCTGATCCTGCAGTTGATGGAAATTCAGAAGGAGTTGAAAGAGCGCCAGGTGCAGTTTGAGCAAGAGCTGGTCGAGCTGAAGAAAGCAGAGCAGGTGCGCCGCACCATTCTTGATGAGGCCGTGGAGGCCCTGCGCAAACGCGGCATCAAGGTCGAGGTGAGCGAGAACCATACGGTCCTGAGTATTCCCAACGATCTGCTGGGTTTCGACACAGGTGCCTATGACATTCATGCCGCCTATCAGGCGCGTGCGCTGGAGATTGGTAAGGTCATCAATGAGGTGATCTCGCGAGAGGATCGAGTCGAGTTCCTCGATACGATCTTCATCGAGGGGCATACGGACAATCGTCCGCTCCAGGGCTTTATGGGCAAAGGCAACTGGGGGCTGTCGACCTTTCGTGCCATTTCTCTCTGGCAGTTCTGGGGGAGCGCGCTGTCCCCCGATGAGCAACTGGCAAGGCTGAAGAACAAGGATGGTAAGCCGCTGTTCTCGGTCAGCGGTTACGGCGAAACCCGCCCCGTGTTGGTTGACCAGCAGACTGAGGACGACTTCAAGCGCAATCGACGCATCGATATCCGTTTCACCATTCGTCGTCCCGACAGCGCTCAGTACGAGCAGGTTCGTGAGCGTCTGGAGGAGCTCAAGCCGTGAAGCTGCCTCCTGTTCACATGCCGGTCGCTGAATGGGCGCCCGTGGTGCGGGAGCGATGGACGGTGCTGGTCGAAAAGGTCGCTCGAATGAAGGCCGCAAGTGGCAAGAGTGACGCCTTTGAAGCCATGTTGGCACGATTGCGTGACATGGCGAGTACAGGGCGTTTTGACGGCCTGCCTGAGCTGCTAAAACGTCGTCTTACTGCGCGTGCGTTGACCTGGTTGTGGCTCAACGACGAGACCATGGGTAGGCGTTTGCTTAGTTCGCGTCTGCTTTCGGTGCTGGTCGATGCTCAGCAGCCGAGGCTGACGCGTATCACCTTACAGCAGTTGGCTCAGTTCTACTTTCGTCGCTTCGACAAGCTGGATGAGCACGATGGGCTGCGTAAGCAGCTTGAGCAGATTTTGCTCCAGCAACTGCATTTACTGCCCGAACCCAAAGTAAGTGGCCCCCAGGCTGATCCGCTGGTAACGCTCAAGCGTGATGCTCATTGGTTGTTGCCGCCTGACGGGCCAGTCCAACTGGTTGAGCGGGTACGCGACAGTGGCCATGAGCTGGGCGAGACCTTTGAGGTCATGGGATTGCAGGGCTTTGATGACGGGCGTTATGGCGATATCTGCCGGGCCCACTTCTACCTGGAAACCCTACGAGGGCTTGCGCCCGGTGAGTACGACCCCGTGCTGGATGAGCTGCAGAAGCCCGCTGTGTCCAAGGCTCCGTACGAGGGCGAGCGTCGTATCGGCCATGTTGCGCTGGAGATTCTGATCGATCGTGCTGGACAGGAGCCGGGTGAGGTCTGGCAGAACTTTATTCTGAATCTGGCGGGGGATCCGCGGATCTCACGTAACTCCCCCAATTACCGCGAGTGGTGGCAGTTCCTCGGTGAGGAGCGGGTGCAGAAGGTTCGGGGCTGGTTGTCCAAGGAAGATTTGCGGCTGTTTTTGCAGGCGGTGGAACAGTTTGGAATCGAAACGCAGAACGACGATCTGCAGCGCATGTTCCCTGCACGCAAGCAGTTCCTAGAGGGGCTGTTTAAGCTCAAACTGATCCGCAATACCCGCTTGCTGCTTGGCGGGCGGGCACAGCATTCGGTAAAGCGCATTCTCGGTAAAGATGTGCAAACCAGTTTTGCCAGCATGGACGGGCAGATGAATGACAAGGCGGTCATCTATCTCGATTGCGGAGACTTTCATCTGGTCGAGGGTTCCCACAGTTTTAAAATCTGGGTCTATCTCGCCGCGCCGGGAGAGGCTTTGCGTTCCTACGAGCGCTCCAGCTTCAGTCATTCCGATCTGACTACGGCTGTTCCTAAGGCCTACAAGCGACTGTATCCTGAGTTGCCCTATGATGCCTTCACGCATCACCCCCCTCTTTCCTGGCAGAACCGGGTATTCAGCTTCCTGGCTGATAACGGCATCGCTCTAGATATCGAGCAGTTGCTCAATCGCAGTGACTACCAGCCTTACCTTCGTAAATTTGGTATGCCTGTGGTCAATGCCAAGCGAACACCCGTGCCGCCTCCAAGTCAGACAGATTTTCCCGCAGAGCCGGCGCGTTCACGTGTTGGCAAGACTGGCGCGACAACGATGTCAGCGCCTCAGGGGCGTAAGCCTGCAGAGATGATTGCGAGGGACTCCAGAGCTATTCCTAGAGAAGAGGCGGCCACAGTACGGCGAAGCAACCAGCAGCATGATCCGGTAGTGTCGCACTCCGTCAGTTCACCTGATGCGGCTGCTCCTGCAACGGCACGTCCGTCTCTGGTAGGTGAAGGATTATTGACAGGCTTGAAACCCTCTGCACTGAAGATACTGCGCTACTTCGTGGACAACCCCGGTGACAAAGTCCGATATGCAGCGAATGTTTTCGGTGTGGACTCGCGTGAAATCAATCAGATTTTGTATGGCCCGTTGAAGGACATGTGCACGCGTGATGAGCAGTTCGGCTGGACGGTGAATGAGGCGGCACGTCTCGCGCTTGAGGCGTTGGATGAACAGGACAGGGCTGAATAAATGAGCTTGATGGATATTTTTCGGTCGCTGATTGGTGAGCGAGACGGGGCGCTCAGTACTCAGCAAGGCTTTCAGTCTCAGCCTGATTCCAATGGCTTGAATTTCTACCTGCCCTTGCCGGCCTTCAAGGCGCTGCAAACCGGGCAGGGCAGTGCTTTAGAAAAGATTCAGCTGATCGTGCTCAACATGCTGGTTGAGCAAGGGATTGCCGAAAACACGGCCAACGGTTTTCACATCGGTGCCGAAGATATTGCGGGGATGGATCTTGAGCAGGCGGAAATCTTGCGTTTGCCGAGACGCTTGCCAGGGCACTTTCTAACCTCAATCAGTGGGCGCACGGGCAACAGTGGTTTTCGTGTGGCGATCACGCTGGAAATGCCAGACGGCCCTGCCAGCTTCAGTCGCAAAGGCCCCTATCTGTACCTGACCAGCAGTGAGTGCTATTGGCTGACGCCGGCTGAAATTATGGGGTTGCAGGCTTGGGAACTGCATGAGTCTTTAGGCCCAGAACAGCGAGGAGAGGCGGCTAATCTGCGCCTGATGGCCGAGCTGCAGACCGCTGCGCGCAGCGGGATGCGTATTGATCTTAGCCACTTTGAGCGGCTAGATGTGGTGGTGCCTCAGAACATCGGAGTTATCGCTACGCGTTTACCAGATGGCAGCCTCCAACTCTGCCCGAGCCTTGGGGATGGCTCCAGTGCTGACCAGCTGGAAAAACGCTGGTCGCAGTTGGATATGACCGCCGATGGTGGTGTGCTGCGCATCGACAATCGTGTGTTGCTGCTGGATCAGGCGCGGATGGATGGCATCCGCAATGTGCTGGCCAACAAACGTATCCCGGCTGATCAGGTCAACGAGTTTATTGCCACGCCAACGGCGTTTCTCGATGCTGCGCTGGTCAATCTTGAGGTGGGCTTTTCTGCCCGGGTTGCGGGTATAGGCAAACTTCAGCACATGGATTTCGGTGTCCTGGATGCAACCAAGAATGACTGGTTTGCGCTTGATAAGCGCCCGGCACCTGCAGCGATCCTGAGCAAGCTGATTCAGTCTCCTGAGGATTTGCAGCGCTTCGAGGAGGTACTGCAGGCGGCTAATGAACAGGGCGCGACGAGTCTGTCGTTTGCTGGCGAGGTGATCGATATCTCTGACGCGCCGACTGTTCAGCAAGAGCTGGCCAGGGCTCGCCAGAACATGGCTCATGTGAGCGATAGCGAGCCGCACAGCGAGGAGGGTGTTCTCCCTGGGGAGGACAAGGAGAAAGTCGGGGTCATTCTGAAGGATGCCGACGAGATTAATTCTGCGCTGTTGCGTAAGGCTGCTGCTGCGAAGCCGCTGGTGGTGCCAGATTGGTCGGCCTATGCCCGGGAGCCGTTCCCTCATCAGCGTGAGGGGATCGAGTGGATGCTGAAGCTGATGGGCGCAGCGTTGCAGGATGAAACTGATGATCTCTATCGCCTGCAGGGTGGTTTGCTTGCAGATGACATGGGTCTCGGCAAGACATACATGTCGCTGGTCGCAGTCGGGGAGTATCTGGCCAGTCAGCGCGCGGCTGACAAGCCGCAGAAGCCGGTTCTGGTGGTGGCGCCACTGAGTCTGCTGGAAAACTGGGAGGATGAAGTCGGTAAGACCTTCGCCAGCATCCCGTTCCGCGATGTGGTGGTGCTGCAGTCGGGGCGGAGTCTGCGTGACTATCGCGTCAAAGGTGCTGAGCGTGAATCGGTGCAGTTGGCGTCGATGATTGATGACAGCAGCGGCATGATGGATGAGCAGAGCATTCGCTATGCACTGCATGTGGGGCCGGAAGCAGGCGTGCATCGTCTGGACATGGACCGTCGCTTAGTGCTCACGACCTATCAGACCCTGCGTGATTATCAGTTCTCCCTGTGCCGAATCGACTGGGGCATGGTCATCTTCGACGAGGCGCAGAACATCAAGAATCCCAATGCACTGCAGACTATTGCCGCTAAAGGGCTCAAGGCGGATTTCAAACTGTTGGCGACTGGCACACCGGTAGAAAATAGCCTGGGCGATTTCTGGTGCCTGATGCATACGGTGCAGCCTGGCTTACTTGGTGGCTGGGAAAGCTTCCGCGATACCTGGATCAAGCCAATTCTGGCTGCAAGCGATGAAGAGCGTGATGAGGTACGGGCGCGTTTGGGCGAGCAGCTGCGGCGTGCTGTAGGCATATTCATGTTGCGGCGGGTTAAAGAAGATCAGCTCAAAGGCCTACCAGCCAAGACTATTCTCAGTGGTGTCGAGCAAGCCGATCATGGCCTGCAACGGTATGCAGCGCAGTTGGGTGTGGTGATGAAAGGCATCCAGTTGCAGGCCTACGACGAAGTCCTCGACAGCTATCGGGCTCGTCGTGCAAGCGCTGAGGATATGCGTGGTACCGCACTGGCGGCTTTGACTCAGCTTCGCTCCATTTCCCTGCACCCACGGCTGGAGAATGAGTCGGCGCTGTACTGCGAGGATGGCAAGCACGCGCGACAACTGATGATGGAGTCCGGCAAGCTGGCGGTGCTGCTGCAGTTACTCGATGAGATCCGTAGCAAGGGTGAAAAGGTCATCCTGTTCATGATGACCAAGCGCCTGCAACGAGTCCTCAAGCTCTGGCTGGATCAGATCTATGACCTGAATGTAGCGGTGATCAATGGTGACACCCAGGCTGTGGCGACTCGCGCCGAGGATATGACGCGCAAGAAGCTAATTGCCGAGTTTGAAGCGAAAAGTGGCTTCAACATCCTGATCATGTCGCCAGTAGCCGCTGGTGTCGGTTTGACGGTGATTGGGGCCAACCATGTGGTGCATTTAGAGCGTCATTGGAACCCGGCTAAAGAAGCGCAAGCGTCTGATCGGGTTTACCGGATCGGCCAAACCAAGCCCGTGTTCATCCATCTGCCTGCCGTCACTCACCCCCAGTTTGATTCCTTCGATGTACACCTTGACCGCTTATTGCGCGGAAAGCTGATGCTTAAAGACGCGGTAGTGACACCAGAGGCGGTTAGTGAAAGTGAGATGATTCAATCGATGGGGCTCTGATGAGGGTGTGCAGAATTTTGTGTAACCGGGGTTAGGGTTACTGCTGCGGCAGGCGGTCTTCGTAGCTGATCGTAAAGCGAGTCAGCGCCGCCTTCCAGTCACGGATCGGCATCGTCCATTTCTTGCTGATGTTGCGTAGCGCCAGGTAGAAGAGTTTCAGCAGCGCCTCGTCACTGGGGAACGAGCCGCGGTTCTTGGTAATCTTGCGCAGGCTCATGTTCACCGATTCGATGGCGTTGGTGGTGTAGATCACCTTTCGGATCTCCGGCGGGAAGTCGAAGAACGGCGTGATCCTGGCCCAGTTGCGTCGCCAGGACTGGCCAATCGGCAGGTAGTCGTCATCCCACTTGGCCTCGAATTCACCGAGGCGCAGTTCGGCCTCGTCAGCGGTGCTGGACTGGTAAATCCGCTTCAGGTCGGCGGCGACCTCCGCCCGCCGCTTCCAGGACACGTAGTTCAGGCTGTGCCTGACCATGTGCACGATGCACAGCTGCACGCTGGTGCGCGGGAACACCGCCTCGATGGCCTCGGGGAAGCCCTTCAAGCCATCCACGCAGGCGACGAAGATGTCCTGAACGCCACGGTTGCGCAGTTCGGTCACCACCTGCAACCAGAACTTGGCGCCCTCGTTCTGGGCGATCCACAGGCCGAGGATTTCCTTCTCGCCGGCCAGGTTGATACCCAGCGCCAGATAGACCGCCTTCACCCGCACGGCGCCCTCGCGCACCTTGCTGTGGATGCAGTCGAGGTAGACGATGGGATACACCGTATCGAGCGGGCGCGACTGCCAGGCCTTGACCTCATCGGCCACCGCGTCGGTCACCGAGGAGATCAGGCTGGGTGACACCTCGGCACCGTACATTTCCTGCAAGTGCGCCTGGATCTCGCGCACCGTCATGCCGCGGGCATACAGCGAAAGGATCTTGTCGTCGAAGCCCGTCCAGCGGGTCTGGTGCTTCTCGATGATCTGCGGATCGAAGGTGCCATGCCGGTCGCGCGGTACCTCGATGGGCAGTTCACCGAACTCGCCCTTGAGTTTCTTCTTGCTGAAACCGTTGCGGGTGTTGCCCATCCAATTGCTGACAGGCTGATGCTTGTTGTGGCCCAGGTGGTGGGTCAGCTCGGCATCCAGCGCACGCTCGACCAACTTCTTGGTCAGTTGCTTGAGGATGCCGTCGGTACCGATCAAGTCTTCAGGCTTCTGATAATTGGCCAGAAGCTGATCCAGCAGTTCGTCGGTAATGGTGTGGGGCGTCTTGTTCATGGTGTCTCCAGTTCTCAGCGACAGTGTCGCTCATGAGCCGGTTACACAAAATTTCGGACACCCTCCCTTATGCTGGCTCGACGCCGCAGCTTGGCTCAACCAGCCAAATGTAGTGGTCTACTGATTCCGGACACCCATTTAGGGCGAGAATGCTCGCCATAGAGAGGTGTCTGATGACCAAGCAACGTCGTTCCTTTACGCCCGAGTTCAAACGAGAGGCCGCCTGCCTGGTGCTCGATCAGGGCTACAGCCATATCGAAGCAGCTCGTTCACTGGGAGTGGTTGAGTCGGCCCTGCGCCGATGGGTAAAACAGCTTCAAGAGGAGCGCGTGGGCGTTACCCCGAAGAGCAAAGCACTGACGCCCGAACAGCAGAAAATCCAGGAGCTGGAAGCCAGGATCGACCGACTGGAACGGGAGAAAGCGATCCTAAAAAAGGCTACCGCTCTCTTGATGTCGGACGAGTTCAATCGTACGCGCTGATAGACCAGTTAAGTGAGCGGGAGTCGGTGGAAGTGGTCTGTTCAGCCTTCGGCGTGGTGCGGTCTTGCTACTACGCCCATCGGCTTCGACGCTGCCGTGTTGATGCACGCCGGGTTGCCCTGCGCAGTCAGGTCAATCAGCTGTTCAACCAGAGTCGAGGATCGGCTGGCAGTCGCAGCATTCTGGGTATGCTGCGTGAGGATGGCGTCAGCATTGGCCGTTTTCGTGTGCGTCGGTTGATGCGTGAGTTGGGCTTGGTCAGCAAGCAGCCAGGCTCGCACGCATACAAGCAGGCTACGGTTGAGCGACCAGATATCCCGAACCGGCTGAACCGCGAGTTCACCACTGAGCGCCCCAATCAGGTGTGGTGCGGCGACATCACCTACATCTGGGCACAAGGTCGCTGGCATTACTTAGCGGCGGTGTTGGATCTGCATACAAGACGAGTAGTCGGCTGGGCGATTTCTGCCAAGCCGGATGCTGAGTTGGTGATCAAGGCGCTGGACATGGCCTACGAACAGCGTGGCAAACCGCAGCAGGTACTGTTTCATTCCGATCAGGGCAGCCAATACGCTAGCCGCCTGTTTCGGCAACGGTTGTGGCGATATCGGATGGAACAGAGCATGAGCCGCCGGGGCAACTGCTGGGATAACTCGCCGATGGAGCGATTGTTCCGCAGTTTGAAATCGGAGTGGATTCCACCGACCGGTTACCTGACAGCTCAGGAGGCCCAACGGGACATCAGTCATTACCTGATGCACCGCTACAACTGGATCAGGCCGCATCAATTCAACGATGGGCTACCGCCTGCTGGTCTGTCCCGGGCTGAGTGGACACTGACTTAAGGTGGATAATGTCCACCGCAAGGAGTGTTCATGACCCAGACCAGACGACGTTTTCCCGAATCCTTCAAACGCGAGGCAGTAGACCAGGTATTTGCCGGCACGCCGCTTCGTCATGTAGCCGAGACGCTCGGCATCGCTGAAAGCCTGTTGGGCAAATGGAAGCGCCAGTACGAGCAGCAAGGTGACGATGCCTTTCCGGGCAACGGCAAGCAGCGTGGCGAGAGCGCGGAGCTTCGTCGCCTGCGCCAGCAACTGGCCCAGGTCACCATGGAGCGCGATGTTTTAAAAAAGGCGCTCGCCATCTTCTCGCAGCCCACGAAGTGAAGTTTCGCGCCATCGAGGCGTTGGCTGGTCGTTACCCCGTAGCACCGATGTGCCGGTTGTTGCAGGTGTCGCGCAGCGGTTTCTATGCCTGGCAACAGCGACCACCTTCGGTGAGAGAGATGGCGAATCGGCGTCTGAGCAAGGAGATCCGAACCATCCACCACGAGGTGAATGGGATCTATGGTCATCGCCGCATCAAGGCTGAACTGACGGCCATGGGGCAGGCGTGCGGGCGGCATCGGGTTGCTCGATTGATGCGCGAAGCCGGCCTGCGTGTTCGTTCACGCAAGCGCTGGCGGCTGGTTTCCAGTAGCCGCCACGATCTACCGATTGCGCCGAATCACCTGGATCGCCAGTTCGTCTCGGATCGAGCCAACCGGCACTGGGTCTCGGACATGACCTACGTGCGGACTGCGCAAGGCTGGCTGTATCTGGCCGTTGTGCTCGATCTCTATTCACGCGCCGTGGTCGGTTGGGCGATGCACCACCGCATGCAGCAAGCCCTGGTGCACGCCGCGCTGGAGATGGCCGTGGCACGCCGACAGCCACAGGCGGAGGTCCTGCTGCACTCGGATCGCGGCAGCCAATACTGCGCGTACGACTACCAAGCCTTGCTTCGGCGACATCGCATCGTGCCCAGCCATTCGCGACCAGGGAACTGCTGGGATAACGCGGCTATGGAGAGCTTTTTCCGTTCGCTGAAGGCCGAGCGGGTGTACCTGACGCGCTATGCCAGCTACCAGGAGGCGAAAACCGACCTGTTCGACTACATCCGCTTTTACAATCACCGTCGTCGCCACTCGACGCTGGGCTATCTCAGCCCGATGGAGTTTGAGCGGCGCTATGCGAGCAGTAACTCTTAACTACCTGTCCACCAGTTCCGGGACAGACCATGCGGTGGCCGAAGAAAAACTTAACCCACTGTCCGGGATGGGTTGACCACTACATACAGGTCGCGTGCCGGATGCAGAAAATAGTGGACGTCGTTCTTTACCTTAAACAAGGTTAGGCTCGCATGAGGAGTCAATGCCCCGTGCACAGCACATCACCGTTCGAGTTGTTGGTGGAATGAAGATGTGATGGTTGGTTCTACCGGAATCTGGTGAGCGGTGGGTAGCATTGCCCTAGAGCGGTACCGATGCGCCCAGCTTCCTCTCGTGAGAAGCGTATGCAAAGAAAAAAGCGCCTTACCAAACGCGAGATTCGGAATCTTGAAGACGAGATTCCAGCAGTCGCCGCAGATGCGACTCACGCGGCCTATCTGCGAGCGCTCGCAGCCGGGCATACCGTCATGAAGGTGCAGGGCAACTATCTCGTTGAAACCAAAGCCGACGGATCCGCGATTGTCGTGGGTAACGCCAAGCCCCGCCGCAAGGTGAGCGTTGGCCATGCTATCCAGGTTCGGCGGGTAAGTATCAGCGCCTAGCCTCCACGTCTTAACGTCTCTCGGTGACAGTGCTCGGTATTGTCCAAAAGCAAGCGAGGGGCCCCCAGAATAGTGCCGTCGGCGCCCCATGTTTTCCACTTTCAGCATATGCTCAATCCATCGAGCCGGGCTGGTCGACTGCTCATAGCATCGACTAAGGAAACGGTGTCCTGTGTTTCAAGGGGCTCGTTCACGGGGCTAGTAGGGTTCTGCTTGATCCAGATGGTGTGACCATCTCCTGCTCCACGGAGAGGAGCATGAGGATTGTTTCGCAACGCTATTTCGCAGCCAGCATGCGAACCTGCGAATCACTGATCCGACGTGACAGGGCCAAAGTACTTCGATAACAGTGCGACTGACCTGTCTTTTCTCAGACGCGAGCATGCGAGCGGGAAGCTAGCATTGGCTTCTAAATCCCTGATCAGCAGTTTCTCCCACAAAAGCCGCCACCAGTTGAAAGCGCGCGGGGAAGCGCACCCGGCCGTTGGCCCTGGCGATGACGATCTCGCCGCTTTCCAGCGGCTCGCGCAGCACTTCCAGGACCTTGCGGTCGAACTCCGGCAGTTCGTCGAGGAACAGCACGCCCTGGTGCGCCAGGGTGATCTCGCCCGGCTGCGGGCGGCTGCCGCCGCCGACCAGCGCCGGTGCCGAGGCGGAGTGGTGTGGCTGGCGGAACGGCCGCTGCGGCCAGTGGCTGAGCGGGACGTGACTGGCCACCGAATGGATCGCCGCGACCTCCAGTGCCTCGTCCTCGCCGAGCGTCGGCAGCAGGCCGGGCAGGCGGCTGGCCAGGAGCGTCTTGCCGGTGCCCGGCGGGCCGCTGAACAGGAGATTGTGCGCGCCGGCGGCGGCAACCAGCAGGGCGCGCTTGGCCGTTGCCTGGCCCTGTACCTCGGCCAGGTCGGGATAGGGGCACGGTTCGCGGAGCAGGCCGCGCGCCTGGTAGGGCGACAGCGGCGACTGGCCGGAGAGGTGCCCGGCGACCTCCAGCAGGTGCTCGACCGCGTACACCGTCAGGCCGCTGGCCAGGCTGGCTTCTTCGGCATTTTCCTTCGGCACCACCAGAACTCGTCTTGCGTCGCGCGCCGCCATCGCGGCCGGCAATACGCCCCGTACCGGTCGGATCGCGCCGGACAGGGCCAGCTCGCCAAGGCACTCCAGGCCAGCGAGGGCGGCGCCGGGCAACTGGCCGCTGGCGGAGAGGATGCCGAGGGCGATGGCCAGGTCGAAGCGGCCGCCGTCCTTGGGCAGGTCGGCGGGGGCGAGGTTGAGGGTGATACGCCGGGCGGGAAAGTCGAAGCCGGCGTTGAGCAGGGCGCTGCGCACGCGGTCCTTGCTCTCGCGTACCGCGGTCTCCGGCAGGCCGACCAGGGTCAGCGAGGGCAGGCCGTTGGCCAGGTGCGCCTCGACGCTGACGCAGGGTGCTTCGACGCCGACCTGGGCTCGGCTATGGACAATCGCCAGGGACATGGATCGCTCCTTGATCTCACGCCGCTCGCAGGAAGTTGGCGGATCAGTCGGCGGGCGGCGTCAGCTTGCTTTCGAGTTCCGCCACCTTGGCCTCCAGGGCTTCCAGGCGCGCGCGGGTGCGGGCGAGGACCAGCATCTGGCTGTCGAATTCCTCGCGGCTGACCAGGTCGAGCTTGCCGAAGGCGCTCTGCATCAGGGCGCGGAACTGCGACTCCAGCTCGGCCCTGGGCAACGGCGATTCGCCGGCGAACAGGCGGCTGGCTTGTTGGCTGAGGGCTTCGAAGACGGCTTTGGGCGGCAGCATGGCGAGGGTTCCGGTAACGAGTGGGCGGCAGTCTAGCACGATGTCGGAGTGGCTCGCGGAAGGGCGGTTGCACACTTTTTGCGCAACCGTCGGAGCGGCACTGCGCCGATTTGGTGCGCTGCCTGCGGGCCGGCAAGCCGCGTGACACCTGGGTTTACCGCTAAGGGCTTGAAAATCGGCGGATTTGCCGGAGCTGGCAAGCTTTCTGCTTTGGCCCGGATGAGGCGTGCACTGAAGCAGTACCGGTGCGGCAGATGAGGCGGTTGCGGGAGGCCGGCGGGTCGCGGCATCGAACGGCCGCAACAGGGCCAGGTCGGGGCGGAGGCCTCCGATCGTGCTTCCCAGAGGGACCGGCGCGTTACAAAGCCAGACACTGCGCTTAGACTGTCCTCGGGTTCGTTTTCCTGGGGCGAGTCCACCAAACACGGGAGAGAGTTTCATGAAGCTAGTCACTGCCATCATCAAGCCGTTCAAGTTGGACGACGTCCGCGAGTCGTTGTCCGAGATCGGTGTGCAGGGCATCACGGTGACCGAGGTCAAGGGTTTCGGCCGGCAGAAGGGCCACACCGAACTGTATCGCGGCGCCGAGTACGTGGTCGACTTCCTGCCCAAGGTGAAGATCGACGTGGCGATCGCCGACGACCAGCTGGACCGCGTCATCGAGGCGATCACCAAGGCGGCCAACACCGGCAAGATCGGTGACGGCAAGATCTTCGTGGTGAACCTGGAACAGGCCATCCGCATCCGTACCGGCGAAACCGATACCGACGCGATCTAAGCCCAACCGAACCCCCAAAAAGCCCCAGGAGAATACCAACATGACTCTGCGCAAGATCGCAGGGCTAGGAGCCCTATTGTCCCTCGCTTTGCCGGGCGTTGCCCTGGCCGCCGAGGAGCCCGTCCTGAACAGTGGCGACACCGCCTGGATGCTGATCTCCACTGCGCTCGTCCTGCTCATGACCATTCCCGGCCTGGCGCTGTTCTATGGCGGCATGGTGCGAGCGAAGAACGTGCTGTCGATCATGATGCAGTGTTTCGCCATCACCGGCCTGATCACCATCCTCTGGGTGGTCTACGGCTACAGCCTGGCGTTCGACACCGCCGGGATGGAAAAGGGCGTTCTCAATTTCAACTCCTTCGTCGGCGGGCTGGACAAGGCGTTCCTCAGCGGCCTGACCACCACCGGCCTGACTTCCGCCAGCGCGCTGTTCCCGGAAAGCGTGTTCATCACCTTCCAGCTGACCTTCGCGATCATCACCCCGGCGCTGATCGTCGGTGCCTTCGCCGAGCGCATGAAGTTCTCGGCGATGCTGATCTTCATGGCGGTCTGGTTCACCGTGGTCTACGCGCCGATCGCGCACATGGTCTGGAGCGGCGACGGCGCCCTGATGTGGGATTGGGGCGTGCTGGACTTCGCCGGCGGCACCGTGGTGCACATCAACGCCGGTATCGCAGGCCTGGTCGCCTGCCTGGTGCTGGGCAAGCGCAAGGGCTACCCGACCACTCCGATGGCGCCGCACAACCTCGGCTACACCCTGGTCGGCGCGGCCATGCTGTGGATCGGCTGGTTCGGCTTCAATGCCGGTTCCGCCGCTGCCGCCAACGGCACCGCCGGGATGGCCATGCTGGTGACCCAGATCGCCACCGCCGCGGCGGCGCTGGCCTGGATGTTCGCCGAGTGGATCACCCACGGCAAGCCGAGCGCCCTGGGCATCGCCTCCGGGGTGGTCGCCGGCCTGGTGGCCATCACTCCGGCCGCCGGCACCGCCGGCCCGATGGGCGCGCTGGTCATCGGCCTGGCCTCCGGGGTGATCTGCTTCTTTGCCGCCACCAGTCTCAAGCGTGCGCTGAAGTACGACGATTCCCTCGACGCCTTCGGCGTGCATGCGGTCGGCGGCATCGTCGGTGCGTTGCTCACCGGGATCTTCGCGGCGCCGTCGCTGGGCGGCTTCGGCAGCGTGGAAGACATCGGCGCGCAGTTCTTCGTGCAGTTCAAGGGCGTGGCCTTCACCGTGGTCTACACCGCGGTGGTGACCTTCGTCATCCTCAAGGTGCTGGACCTGGTCATGGGCCTGCGCGTCACCGAGGAAGAAGAGGCGGTCGGCCTCGACCTGTCGCTGCACAACGAGCGCGGCTACAACCTCTGATCCCCCTGGCGCCCGGCATGCCGCCGGGCGCCCCTCCAGCGCTCCCCGCGCGCCTCGCGACGAAAGTCCAGGTCATCCTCCAGGCCCTCTGCCAGCACGCTTGCGCGACCTCCCGGGAGGTTGCGGAACCACCGCTTTTCACAGGTCTCGCTCTTACGCTCTTTGCTTTTTCAAATGCCGCGCTAGAATGCGCGGCGCGACGGACCGGAGCCGATTTGGAACAGCAGCATGTGGCAGCAGACCCTGATCACCTTGCGCCCACGTCCACGGGGCTTTCACCTGGTCACCGAGGAAATCCTCGGCGCCCTGCCGGAGCTGCGCCGCTGCCGGATCGGCCTGCTGCATCTGCTTTTGCAACATACGTCGGCTTCACTGACCCTGAATGAAAATGCCGACCCCGCCGTGCGCCGGGATTTCGAGCGCTTCTTCGAGCGCCTGGCGCCGCGGGGCGAAGTCGGCTATGAACACAACGACGAAGGTCCGGATGACCTTCCGGCGCATTTCAAGGCCAGCCTGCTGGGCTGCCAACTGACCCTCCCTGTACGCGCGGGAGAGTTGGCGCTGGGCACCTGGCAGGGTATCTATCTCGGTGAACACCGGGACAGGGGCGGGGCGCGACGCGTGCTCGCCACCTGGCAGGGCGAGTCAGTATGAATTTTTTCCGGCGGCGCTCATCAAAACGCGCGGCTGGGCTATAACTAACCTGCTTTTGCAGCACCGAGAGGTTGACCATGAGCGAAGAAGAACTGGAACAGGACGAGCTGGACGGCGCTGACGAGGACGACGGCGAAGAGCTGGCCGCGGCCGACGACGGCGAGGCGGACAGCAGCGGCGACGACGAGGCCCCCGCCCCCGGCAAGAAGGCCAAGGCCGCCGCGGTGGAAGAGGAACTGCCCTCGGTGGAAGCCAAGCAGAAAGAGCGCGACGCCCTCGCCAAGGCGATGGAGGAATTCCTTTCCCGTGGTGGAAAGGTGCAGGAGATCGAACCCAACGTGGTGGCCGATCCGCCGAAGAAGCCGGACAGCAAGTACGGCAGCCGCCCCATCTGATTTCGCGTCACCTGGAAAGGCCCGCCTCCCTTCGGGGATGGCGGGCTTTTTCATGTCCGTCGCCTAGGCCCGCTTGTGGAACGCCTCGAAGAACGCCAGGGCACGTGGGTCGCCGGCATAGGCGATATTGATCCGCAGCCAGTTGCTTTCCTCGCCTTCCGGGCTGAAGGCGCTACCCGGCGACAGCAGCACGCCCAGCCGCGTTGCCTGCGCCTGCAGCTCGGCGAAACCGCGCTCGCCGATGCGGGCCCAGACGAACATCCCGCCGACCGGTTCGGCGAACACTTCCCAGCCATTGTCCTCCAGCACCCGTAGGGCGGCCGCCATGTGCCTGGTCAGGCGCTGGCGCAGGCGCTGCACCAGCTTGCGGTAGCTGCCATTGGCGAGCATGGCGCAGACCACGCATTCGGCGAAGCGCTGGCTGCCGATGCTGGTGTACATCTTCACGTCGGCCAGGCGCCGGATCAGCTCGGGGCTGGCGACCAGGTAGCCGACCCGCAGCGAGCAGCTGAGGGTCTTGGAGAAACTCGCCAGGTAGATCACCCGGCGCAGCGAGTCGAGGGTCGCCAGGCGGGTGCCGGGGCCGTTCTGGAAGTCGGCGTAGATGTCGTCCTCGATGATGTGGAAGTCGTGCATCTCGGCCAGCTGCAGCACCCGGTGGGCTACCGGGGGGCTGAGACTGGTGCCGGTGGGGTTGTGGTACATGCTGTTGATGAACAGGAACTTCGGCCTGTGCGCCTGGAGGATCGCTTCCAGGGCGGCGATGTCCGGGCCGTTCCGGCCGCGGGGCACGCCGAGCATCTTCACGCCATGGAATTTCAGCAGGTTGAACAGGTTGTAGTAGCCGGGATTCTCCACCACCACCACGTCGCCGGGCTCGAGCAGGGTCCGCACCAGCAGGTCGAGGGCGTGGCTGGCGCCGGTGGTGGTGAGGATCTGGTCCTGGTGGACATGGATGTCGATCAGGCGCAGGCGTTTCTGGATGTGCTGGCGTAACGTCGGCAGGCCCAGCGGGGTGCTGTAGTCGAACAGCCCGGCCAGTTCGCTGCGGGTGACCTGGCGGATCGCGTAGCTCAGCTGGTCGACTTCCCGCCAGCTGTCCGGGACCCAGCCGCAGCCGAGCTTGAGCTGCGTCGAGGCGCCGCTGAACTGGCCCCAGGCGCTTTCCCCGCCTTCCTGCCACTCGCTGTCGAGTTCGGCGTTGGCCGCGGGCGCCTCGGCGACGAAGAAGCCCGAACCGTGGCGCGATTCCAGCAACCCCAGGGCGACCAGGCGGTCGTAGGCTTCGATCACGCTGGACTGGCTCAGGCGGTTTTCCCGGGCCAACTGGCGGATCGACGGGACCCGCGTGCCGGCGCGGACACGATTGCCGCGCATCCAGCCGCTGACTCCTTCGACGATCTGCTGCACCAGTGGCGCGCTGGCCTCGCGATCGATCCTGAGTTGCATGCCTGGCTCACTGTTCGGTCTTTTTGGGCGAACAGTTAAGCACAAAACACGGAGGGCTGTTCCTTGTTCCGTGAGGACGCCGGAGCGGATAGTCGGGGCGCCCCTCCAGGGGCGACTCGATACCGGAACGGAGGAATGCATGAGCGATACCCGCCGCCACGCCACGCGCCTGGCCTTCGGCCTGTGCCTGATCACTTTCGCGGTGAACCTGCAGGCACCGTTGTACAGCGCCTACGCGCAGCTTTCCGGCTATGGCGCGGCGGCTACCGCCACGGCCTTTTCCGGCTATGTGCTTGGCGTGCTGCCGGTGCTGCTGGTGCTCGGCGGACTGTCCGAGCGGGTCGGGCGCAAGCCGCTGATCATCGTCGCGCTGTTGCTGTCGATGGCCGCCACCGTGGTGACTATGCTCTGGCCGCGCCTGGAGATGCTCGGCGTGGCACGTCTTCTGCTGGGCGTGGGCACCGCCCTGGCCTCGGCCACCGGCACCGTCTACATGAGCGAGCTGATGGCCGGCGAGGACAGCCGTACCTCGGCCAACTGGGTGACCGCCAGCACCTCGCTGGGCTTCGGTATCGGCGCGGCGCTGACCAGCCTGTTCCTGCTGTTCCAGGAAACCCTGGTGCCCGGCAGCTTCTGGGTGCAACTGGGGCTGGCCTGCGTCGCCCTGTTGGCGCTGGCGAGCCTGCCGGACAACGCTCCGCTCGCGCGCAATACGCCGATGCTGCGGCTGCCGTACTTCCCCGCCGGCAGCCTGCCATACAGCCTCTCGATCCTGCTGGCCTGGGCCACCGTCGGCCTGGTCATCGCCGTCCTGCCCTCGGTGCTGGCGGCGCACGGGCTGGCGCGCTGGTCCGGATTCTCGACCTTCACCGTGATCAGCTGCGGCCTGCTGTTCCAGCCGCTGGCGCGGCGCATGCCGCCGGCCCGGGCAACCTGTCTGGGGCTGGTGATCCTGCCGCTGAGCTACGCGCTGCTTGCCTGGGGCGCGAGCCACGGCTCGCTGGCGGCGGTGCTGTTCGGCGCGCTGGGTGCGAGCAGTTCCTGCTATGGCTTCACCTACCTGGGCGGGCTGTCGGCGGTGAACGCCCTGGCCGGCGCGGAGAAGCCGCGGGCCAATGCCGGCTATTTCCTGCTGGCCTACCTCGGCTTCAGCCTGCCGGTGATCTTCACCGGGCTGGTCGCCGACCGTTTCGGCGCCTCGACGGCGCTGCTGCTTTTCGGTGCGCTGCTGGCGGTAGGTGCCGTCCTGGTGGCGCTCTCCATCTCACGCGGTACAGGGGGCGTCAAGGCCGGCGCTTGCCATTCCTAGGGCGACGCTCGAGGCGGCCAGCATGGCTTCTTCAGGGCGTTTCCGCATTCCTGGCCGGGCGCCGACGCAGCCCGGCTTCATTGCAGGCGGCCAAGCAACGCGGGCAACTCGGCGAGGCTGCGGATTTCCGCGCTCGGCTCTACCTCTCCGGCCCAGGGCTTGCCGGCCGGGTTGAACCAGATCGCGCGCATGCCGGCGCGTCGGGCGCCGGCGATGTCGTCGCTGGGATGATCGCCGATGTGCAGCGCCGCCGAGGCCTCGACGCCGGCGCGCTTGAGGGCCTCGCGGAACGGCGTCGGATCGGGCTTGCCCACGCCCAGCTCCTCCGCGCAGAGGGCGAACTGGAAGTAGTCGGCCAGGCCCAGCCGGCGCACGTCGGCATTGCCATTGGTGAGCACGCCAAGGGTGAAGCGGTTGGCGAGCAGTTCCAGGGTCGGGTGCACCTCGGGAAACAGGGTGACCCGATGGCGCGCTTCGAGGAATACTTGGAAGCCGGCCTCGGCCAGGCTCTCGGCTTCCGCCTGTGGATAACCGGCGTCGAGCAGGGCATGCAAGAGGATGCGCCGGCGCAGCTCGCTGAGCCGGTGGCGGAGCATCGGCTCGCGGTCCAGCAGGCGGGTACGGATCGCCCAAAGGTGCTCGATGGGCACCGGGCCCAGGCGCGCCGCATTGCTCGCCAGCCACTCGCGGAGCAGGGCCTCGGCATTGTTCATCACCGGGGCGACGTCCCAGAGGGTATCGTCCAGGTCGAAGGTGATCAGTCGCAGGCTGCTCATGGGTCGTTGCCTCCGTCGGCGTTGCCCTTGCGCTTGGCGCGGGGGTGGGCGCGGTCGTAGACCGAGGCCAGGTGCTGGAAGTCCAGATGGGTATAGATCTGCGTGGTGGCGATATCGGCGTGGCCGAGCAGTTCCTGCACGGCGCGCAGGTCGCCGGACGACTCCAGCAGGTGGCTGGCGAAGGAGTGCCGCAGCATGTGCGGATGCAGGTGCTGGCCAAGCTCGCGGACGCCGGCCTGGCGTACCCGCAGCTGGACTGCCCGGGGTGTCAGGCGCTTGCCGCCGCGGCCGATGAACACCGCGCCGTCTTCCGGAGTGGCCTGGGCGCGCAGCGGCAGCCAGGCTTCGAGTGCCTGGCGCGCGGCCTTGCCGACCGGAAGTTCGCGGACCTTGTTGCCCTTGCCGCGGACGCGCACCAGGCCTTCCTTGAGATCCAGCCATTCGAGGTCGAGCCCGACCAGCTCCGACAGGCGCAGCCCGGACGAATAGAACAGCTCCAGCAGGGCCTGGTCGCGGCGGGCGATGAAGTCGTCCTCGACGGCGCCGTCGAGCAGTTGCAGGGCGCGGTCGGCGTCGAGGGTCCTGGGCAGCTTGCGCGGGCTCTTCGGCGCGCTGAGGCCGTTGGCCGGATCGTGCCGGCAGCGCCCTTCGCGCAGCAGGTACTGGTAGAAGCCGCGCGTCGCCGAGAGCAGCCGTGCCAGGCTGCGGCTGGACTGGCCCTGCTGGTGCAGGCGGGCGACGAAGGTGCGCAGGGTGCGGGTGTCGAGGGCGTTCCAGTCGGTAAGCCCGGCCTTTTCGGCGAGGGCGAGGATCTTCAGCAGGTCGCGCTGGTAGCCGTCGAGAGTGTGCGCGGAAACCTGGCGCTCGCTACGCAGGTGTTCGAGGAAGGCATCCAGGTCGGCGCGCATCTCGGACCGCCCGCCGCGCTCAGCGGACCGAGCGCAGCGGCGAGGAGAAGCGCGGCAGGACGCGGGCGAGGACCTCGGCGACGTAGCCGAGGAACAGGGTGCCGAGGGAGCTCTTGTAGTGCTGCGGATCGGGGCTGCCGATGGCGAGCACGCCGTGCAGGCCCTGGAAGCTCAGGGACACCACCGCTGCGGAGCCGATCTCGTCGCGGTCGTTCTCGCCGAACAGGAACGCCAGTTCGTGCGGGCGCAGCACGCCGCAGACGGTCTTGCCGCCGGAGAGCAGGCCGCCGATGGCCTGGTGCGCCTCCGCGCTGCTCACCGAGCGGCCCACCGAGACGCTGCTGTCGCTGAACAGGATCAGGCTCACGTAGGGCACCTGGAACTCGTGGCGCAGGCTGTCCTCGACGGTGCTGACCACGTCTTCCAGGCTGGTCGCGTCGAGCAGGTCGAGGACCAGGCGGCGGGTCTTGTCGAACAGCCGGTCGTTCTCGCGGGCCACGTCCATCAGTTGCGAGAGCCGGTGGCGCATCTCGATGTTGCGCTCGCGCAGCAGGCGCACCTGGCGCTCCACCAGCGACACGGCGTCGCCGGGCTGGTGCGGGATGCGCAGCTCGGGGATCAGTTCGTCGTGCTCGACGAAGAACTCCGGATGCTGGCTCAGGTAGGCGGCCACCTGCTCGGCGTCCAGCGCTGCTGTCGGTTCCTGGCTTTTCTCGGTCATAAGCGTCTCGGTTCTGGCGGGCCGTGGCCCTTACAGGCGGACCTGGCCTTCGTACACGCGGACGGCGGGTCCGGTCATCATAACGGGCTGGCCGGGGCCTGCCCACTCGATGTGCAGGCGTCCCCCGGGGAGATCGATCTGTACCGGCGATTGCAGCCAGCCCTGGCGGATCCCGGCGACCGCCGCGGCGCAGGCGCCGGTGCCGCAGGCCTGGGTCTCGCCGACGCCGCGTTCCCAGACGCGCAGGCGCGCATGGTGCGGATCGAGCACCTGGAGGAAGCCGATGTTGGCCTTCTTCGGGAAGCGCGGATGGACTTCCAGTTGCGGACCGAGGCTGTGTACCGGTGCGCTGTCGACATTCTCGACGCGCAGCACGCCATGGGGATTGCCCATGGATACCGCGGCCAGTTCGACGCGCTGGCCATTCACCTCTATCTCATAGGACAAGGCTTCGCGCTCGGCCTGGAACGGTATCTCGGCCGGGGCCAGGCGCGGCGGACCCATGTCCACCGTGACCTGGCCGTCCGGGCGGATATTCAGCTCGATGATGCCGCCCTTGGTTTCTACGCGGATGCTCTTCTTCACCGTCAGGCGCTTGTCCTGGACGAAACGGGCGAAGCAGCGCGCGCCGTTGCCGCACTGTTCCACTTCGGAGCCGTCGGCATTGAAGATGCGGTAGCGGAAGTCGACGTCGGGGCTGCTCGGGGCTTCGACGATCAGCAACTGGTCGAAGCCGACCCCGGTGTTGCGGTCGCCCCAGAGCTTGACGTGCTTGGGTTGCACATGGGCGTGCTGGCTGACCAGGTCGAGGACCATGAAGTCATTGCCCAGCCCATGCATCTTGGTGAAGCGCAAAAGCATGGTCTGGCCTCACTGCGGCAGCAGGCTTTCGCCGGCATAGAGCTCTGGGACGGTCTCGCGGCGACGGACCTCGTGGGCTCGCTCGCCGTCCACCAGCACCTCGGCGGCGCGGCCGCGGGTGTTGTAGTTCGAGCTCATGACGAAGCCGTAGGCGCCGGCGGAACGAATCGCCAGCAGGTCGCCCTCGGCGAGAGCCAGCTCGCGGTCCTTGGCGAGGAAGTCGCCAGTCTCGCAGATCGGCCCGACCAGGTCGTAGCGGCGCGGCGCGGCGTCGCGCGGGCGTACCGCCTGCACGTCCATCCAGGCCTGGTAGAGAGCCGGGCGGATCAGGTCGTTCATCGCCGCGTCGACGATGGCGAAGTCCTTGTGCCCGGTGTGCTTGAGGTACTCGACGCGGGTCAGCAGCACGCCGGCGTTGGCGACGATCGAGCGGCCCGGCTCGAACACCAGGGTAAGGTCGCGGCCGTGCAGGCGCTCGCGGATGGCGCGGATGTAGTCGCCAGCCAGCGGCGGCTGTTCGTCGCGGTAGCGCACGCCGAGGCCGCCGCCCAGGTCCAGGTGGCGGATGGCGATGCCCCTGGCGGCCAGGCGGTCGACCAGCCCGAGCAGGCGCTCGAGGGCGTCGAGGAAGGGCGCCAGCTGGGTCAATTGCGAGCCGATGTGGCAGTCGACGCCGATCACTTCCAGGTGGTCAAGCTCGGCGGCGCGGGCGTAGATCGCCTCGGCCTCGTCGATGGCGATGCCGAACTTGTTCTCTTTCAGGCCGGTGGAGATATAGGGGTGGGTCTGGGCGTCCACGTCCGGATTGACCCGCAGCGACACCGGCGCTTTCACGCCGAGTTCCGCGGCCACCCGTTGCAGGCGCTCCAGCTCCTCGCTGGACTCGACGTTGAAGCAGTGCACGCCGACCTGCAGGGCGCGGCGCATGTCGTCGCGGCTCTTGCCGACGCCGGAGAACACTACCTTGGCCGGATCGCCGCCGGCCGCCAGGACACGCTCCAGCTCACCGCGGGAGACGATGTCGAAACCGGCGCCGAGGCGCGCCAGCACATTCAGCACCCCGAGGTTGGAGTTGGCCTTGACCGCGAAGCAGACCAGGTGCGGCATGCCGGCGAGGGCGTCGGCATAGGCGCGGTACTGCGCCTCGATGTGCGCGCGGGAATAGACGTAGGTGGGCGTGCCGAAACGTTCGGCGATGCGGGAAAGCGCCACCCCTTCCGCGAACAGCTCGCCGTCGCGGTAACTGAATGTGTCCATGGGCGCTCTCTCAGAAACCGTAGCGGTCTTTGCTGTGTTCTTTCTTGGCTTTTTCGTCGTCCGGCAGGTACAGCGGGCCTTTCTGGCCGCAGGCGGCGATGGAGCCGGCGAGGAGGGCGAGCGCGACGAAGGACAGGAACAGCCGCTTCATGACGGAATCCTTGTAGAAAACGTGAATTGTTCCGGAGTATACCGACCCCCCGGCGCCTTGCCTATGCGAGCCGGATCAGGTGCGCCGGGGCCTGTGGGGGGGCATGGCGCGGCGCAGAGGAGTGCCCGGGGTTTCCTCGAGGCTCGCGGCAAAAGAGCGCGGACTACGCCAATACCAGCGTAGAATGGTCGGAATAGGGCGCGATGAAGGTAGGCGCCCGCCTTTTTCCCGTTAGCGAATGCCGAGGCAATGCATGAGTACGATGAATGAAGTGCGCTTCCATGACCTGGTCGACGCGGTCCAGCAACAGGTTGAGGACGCCTTCGACGACAGCGGCCTGGACCTCGACCTGGAGAACGCCGGCGGGGTGCTCACCGTGCGCTTCGAGAACGGCTCGCAGCTGATCCTCAGTCGCCAGGCGCCGCTGTACCAGCTGTGGGTGGCGGCGAAGTCGGGAGGCTTCCACTTCGACTATGACGAGACCAGCGGCCTCTGGCGCCATGACGCCAGCCGCGAGCCGCTGGGCGCCCTGCTCAACCGGGCGACCCTGGAGCAGGGGGGCGAGGATGTCGAGTTCCCCGGCCTCTGAGGCGCCGCCGGCCGTGGCCTCGCCCTGCCGGCGCCTGTGCTGCCTCGATGACGCGGACGTCTGCGTCGGCTGCGGGCGCTCCCTGGCGGAGATCCGCGAGTGGGGCAAGGCCGACGATTCGCGACGCCGGCAAATCAGGACGCAGGCCGCCCGAAGGCAAGCGCAGGCGGGCCGTCTCTCCTGATAGGGGGGATGTTGCTAATTCCTGCGACTGTGTTAGTGTCCGGGAAAACCCCGCCTTCGGGCGGGGTTTTTGCTTTTTTGCGATTCCTGCTTTTCATCGATCAACCGAACCGGACCAAGGAGCACGCCTGCGATCATGAGCACGCCGCCGATCACCATCACTCGTCTGGACCTGCAGCGCCTGGAGCGCCTGCTGGATGGCCTGGACGAATTCGGACCCGCCGCCGAGGCGCTGGAGGCCGAACTGTCGCGCGCCCAGGTGGTGGGGCATGACGAGATTCCGCCGGGCGTCGTGACCATGAACTCCACCGTGCGCTGCCGCGAGGAAAGCAGCGGCAAGGAATACACCCTGACCCTGGTCTACCCCGAGGACGTCGCCGGCGAAGGCAAGGTCTCGATCCTCGCCCCGGTCGGCACCGCGCTGCTGGGCCTGACCATCGGCCAGACCATCGACTGGCCGGCGCCGAGCGGCAAGACGCTGAAGCTGACCCTGCTGGAAATCGAATACCAGCCCGAGGCCGCCGGCGACTACACGCGCTGATCCGTTTTCGCCCGTCGCCCTCCGGCGACGGGCACCCCGACTCTCAGTCGCCGCCTCCGCCCCCGCATCCCCCGCCGCCACAACCGCTGCCGCTGTCCCCACCGCTGTCGCCGCCGCAACCGTGGCGCGAATCCTGTCCGTCCGAAGTGAAGGCACTGCCACTGTCGCTGGTGCATCCGGCGCTGCTGCAACCGATGTGGCTGGCGCAGTAGACCGGTGTCGTGCCTTCCTGCCGGGGCGCGCAGTTCAGCGCGTAGCGGAAGCCGTCGGCGATCGCCAGTTCCGTGTCGAGGGTGAACAGCAACGGAAGCCGGCCGGGATTCCGCGGGTCGATCCCTTCGCGGCGGCAGGCCAGCTTCCAGGCGCGCTGGATGCCTTCCTGTGCCTGCTGCGGGCTGCGCATCGCCTGGGCCGGCGTATGGTGGAGGAAGCGCCCGAGTCCCTTGCGGCAGACCTGCTGGTAGAGGCGGGTATGCAGGATCAGCTCGTGCCAGGCGACGTCCACCACCTGGGACGGCATCGCGACCATCCGCTTGCCGGCCAGGCGACACAGCAGCAGGTATTCGCGCAGGCCGTGGAGGACGCGCTGGACCTGTTCCTCGGCAAGGTGCGGATAGCGTTCGCGAACCGCCTGGGCGACCCGTGGCGGCAGGCGCAGCTGCCGGATGAAACGCAGGCGCCGGCGGTCCAGGCCGCGACGGTAGAAATAGCCGCCGGCGAGCGCGGCGCCGGCCAGCAGGGTGATGCCGAGGATAGCCATGGATTACGTCCCTGTCGGGCCCCGCCTGGCGCGGCGGGGCGTCATTGCTCCAGCAGCGCCTGGTTCAGCGCCGTTTCCAGGACGCTTTTATAGCGCAGATAGTGGAGCGTCTGCGGCTGTTCGTCGGCGAACAGCCGCGACAGGTCGAGGTCGGTCAGGTAGCAGGGGTAGGGCTCGGCCTGTGCCCGGTGCGCGAGGATATGCCGGGCCACGGTGCGGTACAGGCCGGCGCCGTATTCCAGTTCGGAGAACTCGCGGTGGTCGCAGTACAGCGTGACCTGCACGCGCTTGCGTTCGCCGCGCTCCAGCACGGCCTGGATCTCGTACAGCGGATGGCTGGCCGGGGCCTCGGGAGCCTCGCGGGGTTCGATGCGCGCGAGCGCGCCAGCGCCGGCGAGCACCTCGTAATAGTGGATGTCCAGGCTTGCCGGTGTCGGTCCCGCCAGCGACAGGGCGCTGCGCCGGTAGAGCAGCGACTGCAGGAAGCGCTGCAACGGCGCGAGCAGGCTGCGTTCGTCGCGCAGCGCCTGGCGCTGGCGCCAGAGCGAGTTGCGTTCGTCCAGCAGGATGATTTCCGCGCTGTCGAAATCGCGCCGGTAGAACACCTGGATGCAGCCCGGGCGGCCCATGGACAGGATCGGCCCGAGATCCTCGCCTTCCAGCGCGTGGCGATCCAGCTTCAGGGCGCTGTAGGCGCCGCGCTCGCGGCCCAGGTGCTGGAGCAGGCTGGGCAGGTCGGGCAGGCTGGCGTGACTGACCGACTCCGGGGTCAGCTCCAGCAGGTGGTAGTGCTGGCGGACCTGTAGCAGGTAGCGGCTCGGCTGGCCGCCGAGCAGCAATCCGTAGGTTTCCCGGAACAGCGCCTCGACCCGCTGGGCGATGGCCTCGGCTCGGTTGCGGCAGAAGCAGCGCACCGCCAGATCGGGCGGTCGCGGCGGCGCGCCGGGCTTCTCGCGCACCGCGTCGAGGAAGTCGGCGAGACATTCGGGCAGTGCCTGGGGGCCTTCGTAATGACGCACCGTCAGCTCGTTCCAGCTGTTCAGGCCGAGCAGGTCGAGGGTCAGCACCAGGTTGTCGCGCACGCCGGCGTAGCCGAGCACGTCGGTCCGCCCGGTGGCCATGTGCAGGTTCATCTGGCTGTGGTGGCGCAGCGGGTCGATACCGACGTTGACCAGCAGCAGGACCCTCTTCGATCGCCGTGGCTGGAGCAGCTCGGCGTCGTCGACGGAGGCCAGCGGCAGCGGCAGGAACTGCCGCAGGCTGGCGAGGATGCTGCTCAGCTCGGGCTCGCCGAGGTCGCTCTGTCCCGGGTGCAGGGAGAGGCGGGTGGCACTGTCGATGACGCCGTTGCGATGGCACCAGGCGAGCAGTTCGACCAGCCGGCCGGCGCGTTGCAGCGGCGCGTAGTCGGGCCATTCGCGCACGCTCAGGGCGCCGGGATAGATCGCCCAATGTGGTGGCGCGTGGTCGCTCCCGGCGGGGCGCTGAACCAGCGTCAGCACATCTTCGCCCAGGTCCGGCGCGATTCCCGGGTTGATGTGCTCCACCTTGCCGGCCTTGCGCTCGAAGGCGGCATACAGGCGCCGGCCGAGCAGGCCGAGGTCGCGGCTGTCGATGCCGCTGTCGGCGCCCTGCCGACGGGCGAACTGGAAGAGCAGGCGATAGCTGTAGGTCAGCTCGTTGACCACGCTGCGACGCTCCTCCAGTACCTGGCGCATCTTCCATTGGCTGCGGCTGTCGAGCAGGGCGAAGCGTCGAGGTTGCCACTGCCATTCCGCGGCGAGGCGCTCCATCGACTGCAATTGCCAGTCCTGTCGCGCCTGGCGCTGGCGACCGCCGAGCTTGCGTCCGACCTTGAGGTACAGGCAGCGTCGCACCAGTTCCAGGCGCTCAGGCGCCTGTCGTTCCTGCAGGTAGCGTTCGAGATGGCGGTAGACCAGGACATAGGGATCCAGCGCGTCGAGATCGAGCTGGCCGGCGAATACCTGCTCCTTGAAGCGCAGGGCGACGCAGCCGACCCGCGGGTGCTCGCTGGCGTAGGCCTCGGTGAGCAGCAGCTTGAGCAGCGATTTGTAGGGCGAGTCGATGGCCTTGGACAACTGCCAGAGCCCGGCGGCGATGAACTCCCGCGCGGGAATCCGCGCGAGATGGCCAAGGTCGAGAACTTCTTCGGCGCGGACGAAGCGCTTGCCGAGCAGGGCGCGGCAGTACTCGTCGTAGCGCTGTTCATGGGCCGGTGGCACCAGCCACCACAAGGGGGTGCGCCCGCCGAGCCAGATCGCGCTGCGGTAGAACTCGTCGAGCAACAGGAAGTGCTGGGTATTGCCGCCGTCGTCCTCGCCCCGGCCGAAGCGTTCGACGTCGATCAGGAAGCAGTGCGCCTCGCAGCCCTGGGCGCGGGCCCAGTCCTCGATCAGGGCGCATTTGCGGCGCAGTTCCCGGCGTGCGGCGGCGTCGAGGTCGGCGGCGTGGCAGACCCAGAGATCGAGGTCGCTCTGTTCCTCCTGGGCCAGGCTGCCCAGGCTGCCCATCAGGAACAGGCCATGGATCGGCTGCTGTCCGGCGTCCTGTCGTCGCGGCTTGTAGCAGAACGAACGGGCCAGGCGCTGGGCTTCGGCGAGCGCCTGTGGGTCCGGCTCGAAGCCGCTCAGGCCAGCCGGCACGGTCGCCGAAAGGTAGCCCGGCAGCAGCGGATGGTTGATGTGGAACAGCAGCGGCAGCAGGCGCAGGACCCGCTCCTGGCGAGCGGACAGGGCCTGCCGGGCACGCTCCAGGCGGCCGGCAGTGATCGCCAGGAAGCGTTGGCGCAGCTGGCCGAGGACCTTGCGGTCGATACCGTCGTCGAGGTCGAGGCTGAGGGCGGGCTGTCGGTTCATGGGCGTCCGGGCACGGGCGGGACCAGACGCCATGCCTGGCCCCCGACATACCTATGTATCGCCCGGTGGCGCGGCGGCTTGAGCGCCGGGCCACGAGCGGGCGCTAGCCTCAGGCGCCCTTGAGGATGGTCAGCAGGCCTTGCGCCTGTTCCGCGGCGTCCAGTCCGAGGCTGGTCAGGTAGCCGCCGTCGGGCTGGTCGATCAGGCCCTTGTCGTGCAGCCGGCGGGCGGCGGCGATCGCCTTGCCGTCGGCGGTGTGGTGGACCTTGAGTCCTTCCTGGGTGTTGTTCAGGTTGGAGAGCGCCAGCAGTTCCAGTTCGTCGATCAGCTCGGGGGTGAAGGCCATGTCGGCTCCTTGCGGTGATGAGCACCGGTGAGTGTAGTTGGACTAGGGAACAGCGTCGGTGGCCTGGCGCCAGCCATCGAGGATCTTCTGGTAATCGCCGTTGGCGAGGATGCGCTGCATGCCCAGCTCGAAGCGCTCGAGCAGGTGTTCGGCCTGCGGGTGGCGGCGCGAGAACGACAGGTACAGTTCCGGGCGATGGATCGTGGCCACCGGCTGGAACTGGTCCTCCAGCTCGGGATGCTCGCTGAACAGCTGGCGGGCGGTGCTGCGGTAGGCCAGGGCATAGTCGACTCGGCCGCGCTGGAGCATGAGGAAGCCGTAGTAGTCCTTGCGCACCGGGATGCGCACCAGGTCGTGGCGACGATCGAAGCCGTCGCCGTATTCGTAGCCGAGGGTCACCGCGACCTTCCTGCCGCTCAGCGCCCGCTCCAGGTCCGGCGGCTGCGCCGCGCCGCGTCGCGCCCAGAGCTGGATTTCGGCGCGGAACAGCGGCTGCCGCGGCAGGCGGTAGTCGGCAAGGATGTGCGGGTTCGGCGAGGTGTTGAAGCAACCGGCGATCAGGCCTTTCAGGGCCAGCTTCATGCAGCGTGAATACGGGTATGGGTTGAGCTGAATCGGCGTGTCGGCGGCCTTGAAGGCGGCCCGCACGATGTCCGCGCTCATGCCCTGGATGTGGCCATCCTTGTAGGCGGTATAGGGATACCAGTCATCTTCGGCGCCGAGCACCAGGGGTTCTGCCGGAACGGCCGCCGCCCGGCCGCAAGCGGCCAGCAGCAGGCAGGCAGAAAGGAATTGGAACCAGGATCGCATCCGGTATCGCTCCGCGAAAGCAGGTGGCACGGAGAGTGGGCGCCATCTTTCTACCAGAGCGGCAGGCGTTTGCGAAACAAAACCGCATGGATGCCAGGGATATTCGCCGGCATGGGGCGGGCCGGCCTCGCTCATTCGTCGTCCGGCAGCGTCGGCAGGGCGCGCAGCGCCTGCTCGTAACCGGCGCTGTCGAAGGCGCGGTCGGCGGCGAGCATGGCGTTGATCTCGTGGGCCAGCACATAGGCCATCATGCCCAGCGCCTCGTCGCGTTCGTAGCCGACCAGGGTCAGCTTGTTGAATACGGCACGCGCCGCCGGTGGGTTTTCGCTGTCGATCTGGTTCTCGATGGCCTGGATCAGCTTTTCCTCGGCGAAGCCGTCTTCCTGATTGTCGTCCTGTTCGCTCATCGGGCATTCCTCGTTCTGGCGCAAAGTACCGCTTGTGCGGCGGCGGGAAGTTGTCCACCCTGCTTGGCCAATGGATGGCCGCGAGGGCAGCGATACCCGACATGATCACCTATTACGTCCTTTCCGGCGACCGCCTGGAGCGGCACGCCCATGCCGACAGCCAGCAGGGCCTGCCGCCAGGCACCCTGTGGATCGACCTGCAGCACCCGACCCCCGAAGAGGAGCGCCTGCTCGAATCGCACTTGCAGGTGAACATCCCGACTCGCGAGGAAATGGCCGAGATCGAGGATTCCTCGCGCTTCTACGAGGACGGCAACGTCCTCTACATGACCACCTCGGTGGTCGGCGGGATCACCGAGCACCGGCCGAACACCGAGGAAGTCACCTTCGTCCTCAGCGAGAAGTGGCTGATCACCGTGCGCTACGCCGACCTGCGTTCGTTCCGCGAGTTCGAGAACCGCTGTATCCGCCAGCTCGACGCCAACCGCAGCAGCACCCAGCTGTTCGCCCTGATGATGGACAGCCTGGTGGACCGTATCGCCGACGTGCTGGAAGCGGTGCAGGGGCAACTGAGCAGCATGTCGCGGGAAATCTTCGCCGAGTCGACCACCCAGACCCGCAAGCCGAAGACCGACCTGCAGCAGATCATCAAGCACCTCGGGCGCAGCAGCTCGCTGCTGTCCAAGCTCAACGACAGCCTGCTCAGCATCAACCGGATGAACAGCTACTTCCGCCAGGGCTGCAATGGCTGGCTCTCCGAGCCGGCCAAGGTCCTGGCGAAGACCGTGGAGCGCGACGTGCGCTCGCTCGACGAGTACCTGGCGAAGATGTCCACCGAGATCAATTTCCTCCTCGACGCCACCCTGGGCCTGATCAACATCGAGCAGAACAGCATCATCAAGGTGTTCTCCATCGCCGCCGTGCTGTTCCTGCCACCGACCCTGGTGGGCACGGTGTACGGCATGAACTTCAAGGACATGCCCGAGCTGGACTGGTCCATCGGCTATCCGATGGCGCTGGGGATGATGGTGGTGTCGGCGATCCTTCCGTACCTGTGGTTCAAGTTCAAGAACTGGCTCTGAGGATCCGCGAGGCGGCGCCGGACGGCGCCGCCGGGAGACTCAGCGCTGGGCGAGCAATTGCCGGCCGCGGGCAACGGCGGCGCGGACCTGGTTCGGCGCGGTGCCGCCGATGTGGTCGCGGGCATTGACCGAGCCTTCCAGGGTCAGCACGGCGAAGACGTCGGCGTCGATCTGCTCGCTGAAGCGGCGCAGTTCGTCGAGGCTCATCTCGGCGAGGTCCTTGCCGCTGTCCACGCCATATTTCACCGCGTGGCCGACGATCTCGTGGCAATCGCGGAACGGCAGGCCCTTGCGCACGAGGTAGTCGGCCAGGTCGGTGGCGGTGGAGAAACCGCGCCGCGCCGCCTCGCGCATGACCTCGCGCCGCGGCCGGATCGCCGGGACCATGTCGGCGAAGGCGCGCAGGCTGTCGCGCAGGGTGTCGGCGGCGTCGAACAGCGGCTCCTTGTCTTCCTGGTTGTCCTTGTTGTAGGCCAGCGGCTGGCCTTTCATCAGGGTCAGCAGGCCGGTGAGGGCGCCGAACACCCGGCCGGACTTGCCGCGCACCAGTTCCGGCACGTCGGGGTTCTTCTTCTGCGGCATGATCGAGGAGCCGGTGCAGAAGCGGTCGGGCAGGTCGATGAACTGGAACTGCGCGCTGGTCCACAGCACCAGCTCTTCCGAGAAGCGCGACAGGTGCATCATCGCCAGGCTGGCGGCGGCGCAGAATTCGATGGCGAAGTCGCGGTCGGAAACGCCGTCCAGGGAGTTGCCGCCGATGGCCTCGAAGCCGAGCAACTGGCAGGTGATCTCGCGCTGGATCGGATAGGTGGTGCCGGCCAGGGCGGCCGAGCCGAGCGGCATGCGGTTGACCCGCCTGTGGCAGTCGACCAGGCGCTCGTAGTCGCGGCCGAGCATCTCGAACCAGGCCAGCAGGTGGTGGCCGAAGGTCACCGGCTGGGCGGTCTGCAGGTGGGTGAAGCCGGGCATGATGGTATCGGCCTCCGCTTCGGCCAGGCCGAGCAGGCCCTGTTGCAGGCGGGTGATCTCGGCGAGGATGGTATCGATCTCGTCGCGCAGCCAGAGGCGGATGTCGGTCGCCACCTGGTCGTTGCGCGAGCGGCCGGTATGGAGTTTCTTGCCGGTGACGCCGATGCGGTCGGTGAGGCGCGCCTCGATGTTCATGTGCACGTCTTCCAGGTCGACGCGCCAGTCGAAGCTACCCGCCTCGATTTCCGCCTGGATCTGCTGCAGGCCGTCGACGATGGCGTCACGCTCGGCGTCGCTGAGCACGCCGACCTTGGCCAGCATCGTGGCGTGGGCGATGGAACCCATGATGTCGTGGCGGTAGAGACGCTTGTCGAAGTCGACGGAGGCGGTGAAACGGGCGACGAAGGCGTCGACGGGCTCGCTGAAGCGGCCGCCCCAGGACTGATTGGTCTTCTCTACGCTCATGGTATCTCTCGCTGCAACAAGAAACGGACAGGCCGCGCGGCCTGCGTGACGGGCAAAGTGCGACGATGATAGCAGGCCGGGAGGCAAAACCGGCGGCGCGTCGACGAAGCCGGAGCGAGCGGTGTTTCGCGGTTTTTTGCGGCAGATGGCATTTCGGTACTTTATTTCGCCCGTACGCCCGCGGCCGTCTTGCGGGCGTCACGGGCCTTGCGGAAACTCTGGCGATGCCTATCCGACTCAAGCCCGGCCGTTCGCCCCGGCCGGCCGTCCACGACGATTTCTTCATTCCCGAGCTCTGCGAGGCCGAGGCCCTGTTCACCCTGGTGCTGCTGGCGGAGCTGCTGGTGCTGGTGCTGGTGCTGGCGGAGCCGATGACGCCGAGCTTCAACTGGGTGCGCCTGGCCCTGGCCTCTCTGTTCGTGCAGTGGATCGTGCTGCTCTCGGCGGCGCTGTTCTGCCGCTTGCGACCGTTGCTCGCGCGCTTGCCGGTGGCACTGGCGGGGGGCGCCTGCAGCCTGCTGGTGGTGCTCCTGACCCTGGGCTGCACCGCGGTGGCCGAGCACTACCAGTTGGGTGGTGAACTGAGTCGTGCCGGCGAGGTCAACCTGTATCTGCGGCATGCGCTGATCGCGCTGATCATGTCGGCCCTGGTGCTGCGCTACTTTTACCTGCAGAGCCAATGGCGCCGGCAGCAGCAGGCCGAGTTGCAGGCGCGCCTGGAGTCCCTGCAGGCGCGGATCCGTCCGCACTTCCTGTTCAACAGCCTGAACAGCATCGCCAGCCTGATCGGGCTGGACCCGCTCAAGGCCGAGCATGCGGTGCTGGACCTGTCCGACCTGTTCAGGGCCAGCCTGGCCAGGCCCGGCACTTTAGTTACCTGGGAGGAGGAACTGGCGCTGGCGAGGCGCTATCTTTCCATTGAGCAGTATCGTCTTGGCGATCGCCTGCAACTGGACTGGCAGGTGCACGGGGTGCCGGCCAACCTGCCGATTCCCCAACTGACCTTGCAGCCGCTGCTGGAAAATGCGCTTATCTATGGCATCCAGCCGCGGGTCGAAGGTGGCCTGGTGCAGGTCGAGGCGGTCTATCGTGAAGGAGTGTTCCAGCTGTGTGTGAGCAACCCCTACGACGAGGCGCTCGAGTCGCCGCCGTCGAAAGGCACGCGACAGGCGTTACACAATATCGATGCACGACTTGGGGCACTTTTCGGGCCTAAAGCGAGTCTCAGCGTCGAGCGCCGTGACGGACGGCACTACACCTGTCTACGCTATCCATGTGCGCGACTCATGCAGGAAGCCTGAGCTTATGAATGTCCTGATTGTCGATGACGAACCTCTGGCGCGAGAGCGCCTGGCCCGATTGGTAGGGCAACTGGACGGCTATCGCGTCCTCGAGCCCTCGGCCAGCAATGGCGAAGAAGCGCTGACGCTGATCGACAGCCTCAAGCCCGATATCGTCCTGCTGGATATCCGCATGCCCGGTCTGGACGGCCTCCAGGTCGCGGCCAGACTCTGCGAGCGGGAAGCCCCGCCCGCGGTGATCTTCTGCACGGCCCATGACGAATTCGCCCTGGAAGCCTTCCAGGTCAGCGCCGTGGGCTATCTGGTCAAGCCGGTGCGCAGCGAGGACCTGGCCGAAGCGCTGAAGAAGGCCTCGCGGCCGAACCGCGTGCAGCTGGCCGCGCTGACCAAGCCTCCGGCCGCCGGTGGCAGCGGACCGCGCAGCCACATCAGCGCGCGGACCCGCAAGGGGATCGAACTGATCCCCCTGGAGGACGTGATCTTCTTCATTGCCGACCACAAGTACGTGACCCTGCGCCATGCGCAGGGCGAAGTGCTGCTGGACGAGCCGTTGAAGGCTCTGGAGGACGAGTTCGGCGAACGCTTCGTGCGTATCCACCGCAACGCCCTGGTCGCCCGCGAACGGATCGAACGCCTACAGCGTACGCCGCTGGGGCATTTCCAGCTCTATCTGAAAGGACTCGATGGCGATGCGCTGACCGTCAGCCGACGGCACGTGGCCGGCGTCAGGCGCCTGATGCACCAGCTCTGACGAGCGCTGGCGGTTCGCCGGCGCCCGGGGTGCGGCTATCGGGCCCAGCGCCCGCGCACCCGGGCGCGAACTGTTATGATGCGTGCATCCTTGTGCACGGAATATCCCATGTCGTCCCGCGAAATCCGCATCGCCACCCGCCAGAGCGCCCTCGCCTTGTGGCAGGCCGAATACGTCAAGGCGCGCCTGGAACAGGCCCATCCCGACCTGACCGTCACCCTGCTGCCGATGACCAGTCGCGGCGACAAGCTGCTCGACGCGCCGCTGGCGAAGATCGGCGGCAAGGGCCTGTTCGTCAAGGAGCTGGAGACCGCCCTGCTCGAGGGCGCCGCCGACATCGCGGTGCACTCGATGAAGGACGTGCCGATGGACTTCCCCGAAGGCCTTGGCCTCTACACCATCTGCGAGCGCGAAGACCCGCGTGACGCCTTCGTCTCGAACACCTACGCGAGCCTCGACCAACTGCCCGCCGGCAGCGTGGTCGGCACCTCCAGCCTGCGCCGCCAGGCGCAACTGCTGGCGCGCCGGCCGGACCTGCAGATCCGCTTCCTGCGTGGCAACGTCAACACCCGCCTGGCCAAGCTGGATGCCGGCGAGTACGACGCGATCATCCTCGCCGCCGCCGGCCTGATCCGCCTCGGCTTCGAGTCGCGCATCCGTTCCTCGATCAGCGTCGACGACAGCCTGCCCGCCGGTGGCCAGGGCGCGGTCGGCATCGAGTGCCGCACCGCCGACGCCGACCTGCACGCCCTGCTGGCGCCCCTGCACCACGCCGATACGGCGCTGCGGGTCACTGCCGAGCGCGCGCTGAACAAGCGCCTCAACGGTGGCTGCCAGGTGCCGATCGCCTGCTACGCGATTCGCGAGGGTGACCAACTGTGGCTGCGCGGCCTGGTCGGCCAGCCTGACGGCAGCCAGTTGCTGCGGGCCGAAGGGCGGGCGCCCCTGGCGCAGGCCGAGGCGCTGGGCGTACAGGTGGCCGACGACCTCCTGGCGCAGGGCGCCGAGGCGATCCTCGCAGCGGTCTATGGCGAGGCTGGGCATCCGTGAGCGCCTGGCGGCTCCTGCTGACGCGGCCCGAAGAGGAATGCGCGGCGCTGGCCGCCACCCTCGGCGAGGCGGGAGTCCATTGCAGCAGCCTGCCGCTGCTGGCGATCGATCCGCTGGAAGAGACGCCGGAGCAGCGCGCGCTGATGCTCGACCTGGATCGCTACTGCGCGGTGCTGGTGGTCAGCAAGCCGGCCGCGCGCCTTGGCCTGGAGCGGCTCGACCGCTACTGGCCGCAACCCCCGCAGCAGGCCTGGTTCAGCGTCGGCGCGGCGACCGCGGCGATCCTCGAGGACTACGGCCTCTGCGTAACCTATCCTGAGCAAGGCGACGACAGCGAAGCGCTGCTGGCGCTGTCGGCGTTCCAGGACTCCCTGCGCGTGCATGATCCGAAAGTGCTGATCATGCGCGGCGAAGGTGGCCGAGAATTTCTCGCCGAGCGCCTGCGCGGCCAAGGCGTGCAGGTGGACTACCTGCCACTCTACCGGCGCCGGGCTCCGGAATATCCTCCCGGGGAGCCGCTGGCAAGGGTGCGGGCGGAACGCCTGAACGGCCTGGTGGTCAGCAGTGGACAGGGTTTGCAAAATCTGTATCAGTTGGCGGCAGCCGATTGGCCCGAGATCTGCCGGTTGCCGCTGTTCGTGCCCAGCCCGCGAGTCGCCGAAATGGCGCGCGAACTGGGTGCGCAACGGGTGATTGATTGCCGGGGCGCGAGCGCGCCGGCCTTGCTGGCGGCCCTGACGAGCGCCGCCTAGAACTTTCTTGACCAAAGGATGGACCTGTGAGCGAAGCAGTCACTCCCCAAGACGACGCACGAACTTCCACTTCCACCCCTTCTCCCACGCCTTCGGCACCCACGCGTTCCGGCGCCGGTACCGGCCTGGCGCTGCTCGCCCTGCTGGTGGGTTTGGCGGGCCTCGGCGCGGGCGGCTGGAGCTTCTGGCAGGTCCAGCAGTTGCAGGGCAAGGAACGCGACCAGCTGGCGCAACTGGACGACACCCGTGGCAAGACCGAATCCCTGGCCCAGCGCAACCAGCAACTGGCGGCGCGCCTGGACGCCCTGCCCACGGCGGACGAACTGGAAGCGCGGCGGCGCCTGGTGGTGGAGTTGCAAGGCGACCAGCAGCACCTCGGCGAACAATTGAAGAAGGTCCTCGGCCAGAGCCGCCAGCAATGGCGACTGGCCGAGGCCGAGCATCTGCTGCGCCTGGCCAGCCTGCGCCTATCGGCGCTGCAGGACGTGGGCAGCGCCACCGAACTGGTGCAGGGCGCCGACGACATCCTGCGTGCGCAGAACGATCCCGGCGCCTACGCCGCCCGTGCCAAGCTGGCCGCCAGCCTGGAAGCGTTGCGTGCGCTGCCGGAGCCGGACCGCACCGGCCTCTTCGTGCAACTGGCGGCGCTGCGCGAGCAGGTCAACCAGTTGCAGCCGCTCACCCCGACCTTCAAGGAAGGCGAAGGCGGCGCCAGCAACGTTGCCTGGGGCGACGGCAACAGCACCTGGGAGCTGTGGTGGGAGAAGATCTCGCGCTACATTCGCATCGACTTCAACGCCGGCCAGGACATTCGTCCGCTGCTGGCCGGTGAACAGCTGGCGCAGGTGCGCCTGACCATCGGCCTGGCCCTGGAGCAGGCGCAGTGGGCTGCGCTGAACGGCAAGCAGGAGGTCTACCAGCAAGCGCTGAAACAGGCCCAGGATGTGCTGGACGGCTATTTCAACGTGGAGCTGGCCGACAGCCGCGCGTTGAAGCTGCGTATCGACGAGCTGGCGAAGCAGCCGGTCACCGTGCAGGCGCCTGACCTCGCGCCGGCACTGAGTGCCTTGCAGGCCTACGTGTCGCGCCGTGAGGCCGCCGGCAACCTGGCGCCCGAGCCGCAGGCGGCGCCGGCCGCGGAGGGTCGTCCATGAGACGCGTCTACCTCCTGATCCTGGCGGTGGTGCTGGTCGCCACGCTGGTGGGGCTGGCGATCTCCGAGCAGGCCGGCTACGTGCTGATCGCCTATAAGAGCTTCCGCTACGAATCCAGCCTGTGGTCGTTCCTCGCCCTGCTGGCGGTGGTCTGGCTGCTGGTGGTGCTGGTGCGCCTGGTCCTGCGCCTGCTCGGCAGCTCGGGGCGGGTGGTCAACCCCTGGTCGCGCTACAACCGCCGGCGTCGCGTGCAGATGGCCGAGCACAGCGGCCTGCGCGATCTCGGCGAGGGCAACTGGCCGCAGGCGTTGCGCCATCTGCGGCGGGCGGCGGAGATGGGCGAGCGGCCGCTGATGCATTACCTCGGCGCGGCACGGGCCGCCAACGAACTCGAACGTTACGACGAGGCCGACGACCTGCTGAACCGGGCTCGCGAGCGCGAGCCCGACGCCCAGTTGCTGGTCGGCCTGACCCGCGCGCAGCTGTTGATCAATCGCGGCGACTACCCGCAGGCGCGCAATACCCTCGAGGAGCTCCACGGCCTGCAGCCCCAGCACCGCACCGTGCTGCGCCTGCTACAGCAACTGTACGTCACCCAGCACGACTGGCAGGCACTCTGCGTGCTGTTGCCGGAGCTGCGCAAGGAGCGCGTGCTGAAGGATTCCGAACTGCGCGACCTGGAACGCCGGGCCTGGGTGGCCTCCTTGCAGGAGGCCGGCGAGCGCGGCCTGAACGAAGGCGAGACGGCGCTGCAGCCGTTGACCCAGCGCTGGCAGAACGTGCCGTCGGCGTTGCGCGGCGATCCTGCTGTCGTCGCCGGCTATGCCGCCCAGCTTCTGCGCCTGGGCGCCGAGGAGGAGGCCGAGGAGGTGCTCCGCCATGCGCTCAAGCAGGGTTTCGACGCGACCCTGGTGCAGCTCTACGGGCAGGTGCGCGGGCGTGATCCGGCCAAGCAGTTGCAGGCTGCCGAAGGCTGGCTCAAGGAACATCCGGACGATCCCGGCCTGCTGCTGACCCTGGGCCGCCTGTGCCTGGTCAACAAACTCTGGGGCAAGGCGCGGGAGTATCTGGAAGCCAGCCTGAGCTTCCAGCGCAGCGCCGAGACCTGCGCCGAGCTGGGGCGCCTGCTGGCGCAACTGGGCGAAGTCGAGCGCAGCAACCAGCTGTTCCAGGAAGGGCTGGTCCTCCTCGATCGTCGCACGCCGGGCCTGCCGGTGGTGGTGGCCGGGGTCTGAGCGAAGGGGCGCCAGGCGCTGGCGCCCGCGACGGACCATCGGATGACCGTGGCACCTTGTCGCAGAGGGTCGGGCAGGGCTCGGAGCGGACCGCCGCAAGGCCGTCTTGCGGCTTGAAACGGGCGAAGGCTTTCCACTACCGTAGGCGGCCTTTCTTCTCCATCCCGTGGAACCGCCATGCTCCTGGCCAGCCCCCGCCTGCTTTTCCTTCTCGCGTTCCTGGCCTGTGTCGCCCTCATGGGCGGGGCGCTGTACCTGGAACACGCGGTGGGCCTGGAACCTTGCCCGCTATGCATCGTGCAGCGGATCTTCCTGGTCCTCATCGGCCTCGTCTGCCTCGCCGGCGCGATCCATGGGCCGGCCCGGAGCGGACGACGCATCTATTCCGTGCTGGTATTCCTGCTCGCCCTCCTTGGCGGTGCGACCGCCGCCCGTCAGGTATGGTTGCAGACGGTGCCGCTGGAGCAGTTGCCGGCCTGCCTGCCGAGCCTTGACTACATGATGGAGGCGCTGCCGTTCCAGGAGATCGTCCGCCTGGTTCTGCATGGCACCGCCGACTGTGCCGAGGTCAGTTGGACGCTGTTCACCCTGAGTCTTCCGGAGTGGAGCCTGCTGGCCTTCGTCGCCTATCTCGGCTTCTCCATCATGCAGTTCCTGCGCCGCGCCTGAGCGGCTCCTGCGCGTCGCCGCGTCGATCGTGGCGATTTCGCGAAAACCAGAGCGGATGCGGGATACCGATCAAACATCCGTATGAATTTTTCTGTACGGGCGTCTTGAAGGGGTCACCCCGGGGGCATAATCTGGCTTTCCGTAGCGCCGGAGTCCGCCCCTTGCACAGGTGTTCTCCACAGAGCGCAGAGAGTGCGTCAGCAATGCGTCTCGGAGCGGACGATGATTCTCCGGGACGTCCGAAGAGGGAAGCGAGGACAACATGCTCGAAAGCTGCCGTAATGCCCAAGAGCGGTGGGGGGGCGTGCACCAGTTGATCGATCGCTGGCTGCATGAGCGCCAGCAACTGGTGCAGGCCTTCGACGCCCTGAGCGGTATTCAGGCGCCGGCGCCCAACGCCGAAGAACTCCAGCATTTCTGCCAGTTGCTGCTGGACTACGTATCCGCCGGACACTTCGAGGTCTACGAACAACTGACCGCGGAAGGCAAGGCCTTCGGCGACCAGCGCGGTCTGGAACTGGCCAAGCAGATCTTTCCCCGGCTGGAAGCCATCACCGAGTCCGCGCTCAACTTCAATGATCGCTGCGACAATGGCGACTGCCGCGAAGGCGCCTGCCTGATCGCGGAGCTGAAGTCCCTGCGGCAGCAGTTGCACGAACGCTTCGAGCTGGAGGACTGCCTCATCGAGGTCCTGCACACCGCTCACAGCCAGAGCGATGCGGAGGGTTCGGCCGTCCCGGTCTGAGCCGAGGGCCTGCCTCCTCGGAACGGCGCGTTTCCCTATGGAGCGCGCCGTTCTCGTATTCAGCGGGCGCCCAGCAGTTCGATCTCGAAGACCAGCGGGGCGTCTGCCGGGATCAGGTCGCCGGCGCCTTCGTGCCCATAGGCCTGCGCCGAGGGAATCACCACTCGCCAGCGCGCACCGATGGGCATCGCCCGCAACGCTGTGCGCCATCCTTCGATCACGCTGTCCAGGGCGAACCACTCGGCTCGCTCGCTTTCATCGAACACCTGGCCGCCAGCAAGCAGGCCGCGATAGCGGACCTGTACCTGGGTTGCGCTGCCGATGCCCATGCCCTGGGCGCGGCGCAGTTCGCTGACGAGCACGCCGCCGGTCAGTTCGCGGACGCCGAAGCGGGCTTTTTCGTTGGCCAGGAAGCGCGCTTCGACGGGCGTGGTGGGCGCTCGCGCCGGCGTGGAGTTGTCCTGTTGCGCCAGCAGCCGTTCGATACGCTCGGGCGGCAGTTCGAGCTCCTCTGCGCGATAGGCCCGTTCCAGTCCCCTGAGCAGCTCGGCAAGCTCCAGCCCGGGCATTTCCTGCAGCAGTCGGGTGCCCAGCCGAGCGCCTACGGCATAGGCCAGCTCATCCCTGGGCGGGGCGGCGAAAAGCGGCAGCGGCAATAGCAGCAGGGCGATGAGGAGGCGGTGCGGCATGCGGTTTCTCCAGGCGATTCGGCGGGCCAACCTGACGGGCGCCGCTTGTAGCGCATCGAACCCGTTGGCGAGAGGGGCTGTGCGGGTCTAGTATGGGCGCAACCACGTCCGCCTGGAGGCACGTCATGTCGGCCAACAAGAAGCCCGTCACCACCCCCTTGCACCTGCTGCACCAACTTTCCCATAGCCTTGTCGAGCACCTGGAAGGTGCGTGCAAACAAGCGCTGGTCGATTCGGAAAAACTGCTGGCCAAACTCGAAAAGCAACGTGGCAAAGCCCAGGAAAAGCTGCACAAGGCGCGGACCAAGCTGCAGGATGCGGCCAAGGCAGGCAAGACCAAGGCCCAGGCCAAGGCGCGTGAGTCCATCAGCGACCTGGAAGAGGCGCTGGATACCCTGAAGGCGCGGCAGGCGGACACTCGTACCTACATCGTCGGCCTCAAGCGCGATGTACAGGAAAGCCTCAGGCTGGCGCAGGGCGTCGGCAAGGTGAAGGAAGCCGCCGGCAAGGCGCTGGAAAGCCGCAAGGCCAAGCCTGTCGCGAAACCGGCGGCGAAGGCGGCGGCCGCGAAGCCTGCCGCCAAGTCCGCGGCGAAACCCGCTGCGAAACCGGCGGCGAAGACCGCTGCCGCGAAGCCTGCCGCCAAGCTTGCGGCGAAGCCTGCCGCGAAACCGGTGGCCAAGCCGGCGGCGAAGACCGCTGCCGCCAAGCCCGCGGCGAAGCCTGCCGCGAAACCGGCGGCCAAGCCGGTGGCGAAGACCGCTGCCGCGAAGCCTGCCGCCAAGCCCGCGGCGAAGCCTGCCGCGAAACCGGTGGCCAAGCCGGCGGCGAAGTCCGCTGCCGCGAAGCCTGCCGCCAAGCCCGCGGCGAAGCCTGCCGCGAAACCGGCGGCCAAGCCGGCGGCGAAGACCGCGGCCGCGAAGCCTGCCGCCAAGCCTGCGGTGAAGCCCGCTGCGAAACCGGCGGCCAGGCCGGCGGCGAAGACCGCTGCCGCGAAGCCTGTCGCCAAGCCCGCGGCGAAGCCTGCCGCGAAACCGGCGGCGAAAACCGCGGCCACGAAGCCCGCCGCCAAGCCGGCGGTGAAACCTGCCGCGAAACCGGTCGCCGCTCCCGCCGCGAAACCCACCGCTCCCGCCGTCGCTACCCCGGCCGCCGCTCCCGCCAGCAGCCCTGCCGCTCCGGCAGCACCGGCTGCGGGCAGCAATGGCGCCACGCCGACCAGCGCCTCCTAAGGCGCGGTCTGTGAAGCCGCCGAGCCCAGCAGCCGCAGGGCCCGGCGGCCTTCTTCGGTGTCGATGCCCTGGCTGCAGGCCTGCAGCCAGGTGTCGGCCTTGCGTTCCGTTTCCTGTGTGTCCTGCCAGGCCATGGCCAATTCGGCCAGGCGCTGCAGCTGCTCCCGCTCCGCGCGTAGCTCCTGTGCTTTCACTTCCTCGCGAAGTCCTGCCAGGCAGGCATCCTGGAGGGCCGCTTCGCGCCAGGCGCTGCGCAGCCTGCGCAACGGCTCGATGACGGTCTCGCGCCATGGGCGCGCGACGGATTCCAGGGCCTGGGCACGCTCTTTCGAGCAGCGCACGCCACGCCTGCCGAGCCAGGCGGCGACCAGCAGCAGGCAGACGTCCGCTCCCTGTTCCTGCAGCGCCAGGCACGCCGCTTCCACTCCCGGACGGGCATACACGTCCACCGCGAATCTCCAGACATCTCCAGTCATACAGCCTCACGCTCTGCGGGGGCGAAACTGATAAACTCCGCCGCCATGATCCGACTCCTCAATCTTACGCTACAGCGCGGGCCGCAACGCCTCCTGGAAGCTGCCGAACTGACCCTGCATGCCGGCCAGAAGGCCGGCCTGATCGGGGCCAATGGCGCTGGCAAGTCCAGCCTGTTCGCCCTGCTGCGTGGCCAGCTCGGCCAGGACGCCGGCGATTGCCAGCTGCCTGCCGACTGGCGCATCGCGCACATGCGCCAGGAGGTCGATACCCTCGAGCGCCTGGCCGTGGACTATGTGCTCGACGGTGACCTCCGCCTGCGCGAAATCCAGACGGCCCTGGTCGCCGCAGAAGCGGCGCACGACGGCACCGCCCAGGCACGCCTGCACACCGAGCTGGACAACGTCGACGGCTATACCGCCGATGCGCGGGCGCGAAAGCTGCTCGCCGGCCTGGGCTTCGGCAGCGAGCAGATGGAGCGCCGCGTCGGCGACTTCTCCGGTGGCTGGCGGATGCGCCTGAACCTGGCGCAGGCGCTGATGTGCCCGTCCGACCTGCTGTTGCTCGACGAGCCGACCAACCACCTCGACCTCGACGCGATCCTCTGGCTGGAGGACTGGCTCAAGAGCTATCCGGGCACCCTTGTGCTGATTTCCCACGACCGCGACTTCCTCGATGCGGTGGTGGACCACGTGGTGCACCTCGAGAACCGCAAGCTGACTCTTTATCGGGGCGGCTATTCCGCCTTCGAGCGGACCCGTGCCGAGCGCCTGGCGCAACAGCAGCAGGCCTACGAGAAGCAGCAGGCGCAGCGCGCGCACATGGAAAGCTTCATCGCCCGCTTCAAGGCCAAGGCCACCAAGGCGCGCCAGGCGCAGAGCCGGATCAAGGCGCTGGAGCGCCTCGAGGAACTGGCGCCGGCCCACGTCGATTCGCCGTTCAACTTCAGCTTCCGCGAGTCGGACAAGATTTCCCGGCCGCTGCTGGATCTCGGCGACGGCCGCCTCGGCTATGGCGACAAGCCGGTGCTGGAGAAGGTCAAGTTGCAACTGGTGCCCGGCGCGCGCATCGGTCTACTCGGCCCCAACGGCGCCGGCAAGTCGACCCTGATCAAGACCCTGGCTGGCGACCTGCCCGAACTGGGTGGATGCCTGCTGCGCGGCGAGAACCTGGCGATCGGCTACTTCGCCCAGCACCAGCTCGACTCGCTCGATCCGCAGGCCAGCCCGCTGCTGCATCTGCAGCGTATCGCCCCCGGCGAGCGCGAGCAGACCCTCAAGGACTTCCTTGGCGGCTTCGACTTCCGCGGCGCGCGGGTAGACGAGCCGGTGCTGAACTTTTCCGGTGGCGAGAAGGCCCGCCTGGCGCTGGCGCTGATCGCCTGGCAGAAGCCCAACCTGCTGCTGCTCGACGAGCCGACCAACCACCTCGACCTGGAGATGCGCCTGGCCCTGACCATGGCCCTGCAGGAATTTTCCGGGGCGGTGCTGGTGGTTTCCCACGATCGCCACCTGCTCAAGAGCACCACCGACGAGTTCCTCCTGGTCGCCGACGGCCGCGTGGTGCCGTTCGACGGCGACCTCGACGACTACGCCCGCTGGCTGGTCGACTATCGCGCGCGCAAGGCGCCGCAGGCCGAAGCGCTGGCGAGCGTGCCGGCCGAACGCACCGACAGGCGCGCCCAGCGCCAGGCCGCCGCCGCGCTGCGCCAGCAACTGGCGCCGCACAAGCGCGAGGCCGACAGGCTGGAGCGCGAACTCGGCGCGCTGCACGAGAAACTCGCCGCCCTCGAGGCGCGGCTGGGCGACAGCGCATTGTATGAAGCGGCGAGAAAGGACGAATTGCGTGACCTGTTGTCTGAGCAGTCAGGCCTGAAGGCTCGAGAAGGCGAGCTGGAGGAACGTTGGCTGGAGGCGCTGGAAACCCTCGAAGCCTTGCAGAAAGAACTGGAGGCCAGTGAGTGATGGAAGACCTGCAAGTGTTGACGCAGACCTGGAGCGGGCCACTGGTGGTGGCGCTGCAGATCCTGCTCATCCTGCTGGTCGCCTGGCTGCTCCAGCGCCTGGTGCGGCGCACCGTCACCCGTATCGGCGAGCGCTATCCGGTGCCGCCGGAACTTCTCCTGCCGCTGCGTGGCGGCCTGCGCTGGCTGATCATGGTCAGTGCGCTGATCATGGTACTGGAGCGCCTGGGCGTGTCCGCCGAAGTGCTGTGGACCGCGCTGACCGGTTTCGCCGCGGTGGCCGCGGTGGCGTTCTTCGCCATCTGGAGCGTGCTCTCCAACCTGTTCTGCGCGCTGCTGATCTTCACCGTCGGGCCGTTCCGCATCGGCGATCGCGTGGAGCTGATCGACAGCGCCGACAAGCCGGGCGTCAGCGGACGCGTGGTCGCCATCAATCTGTTGTATACGACACTGGAAGAAACCCTCGAGGATGGCTCGCCGGGCCCGCTGCTGCAGGTCCCCAACAGCCTGTTCTTCCAGAAAGCCGTGCGTCGCTGGCGTGGGCCAGGTTTTTCAACTTCAACAAGAAACGGGAAATAAACATCTATGGAATGGCTTGCCAATCCTGAAATCTGGGTCGCGTTCCTGACCCTGACCGCTCTGGAAATCGTCCTCGGCATCGACAACATCATCTTCATCTCGATCCTTGTCGGACGCCTGCCGCCGGCCCAGCAACCGAAGGCGCGCTTCTTCGGCCTGGCCCTGGCGATGGGCACGCGGATCCTGCTGCTGCTCTCGATCACCTGGGTGATGCGCCTGACCACCGACCTGTTCCACCTGTTCGGCCAGGGTATCTCCGGACGCGACCTGATCCTGTTCTTCGGCGGCCTGTTCCTGCTGTTCAAGAGCACCATGGAGATCTACCACAGCCTCGAAGGTGCGGAAGAGGAGCAGAAGAGCGGCGGCAAGGCCCATGGCTTCATGGGCATCATCATCCAGATCGCGATCATCGACATCATCTTCTCCCTGGACTCGGTGATCACCGCCGTCGGCCTGGTACAGAACGTACCGGTGATGGTCGCGGCGATCGTCATCTCGGTCGGCGTGATGATGCTGGCGGCCGGCACCATCAGCGACTTCATCGAGAAGCACCCGTCGCTGAAGATGCTCGCCCTGTCGTTCCTCATCGTGGTCGGCACGGTGCTGGTGGCGGAGTCCTTCGAGGTGCACGTGCCAAAAGGCTACGTCTACTTCGCCATGGCCTTCTCCCTGGCCGTGGAGGCGCTGAACATCCGCTTGCGCGGCGCCCTCGCGCGCAAGCGCGGCGAGGAGCCGGTGAAGCTGCGCAAGGGCTCGCCGGACTGAATTCGACCGGAGGGTGGGGTTCCTGCCCCACCGGTCGAGTGAGCACCTGCGGAAAAGCCCGGCAACTGCCGGGCTTTTTCCTGTCCGTTCGAACGCATCCGCAAAGCCGGGACGCGGCGCGTTGTCGGAAAGCCTGTGCGCCCGCCCCGCCTTGGTGCACACTGGCTTTTCGTCTCCGCCGTCAGCCGCGTTCGCTTTCCGAGGTGTGCAATGCTCGTCAGTACCTGGTTCGCCTTTTTCCTTGCCTGCTGGGCGATCAGCCTTTCACCCGGCGCCGGGGCCATCGCCTCGATGTCCTGCGGCCTGCAATACGGATTCGCCAGGGGCTATTGGAACGCGCTGGGCCTGCAGGTCGGCCTGGCCCTGCAGATCGCCATCGTCGCCGCCGGCGTCGGCGCGCTGCTGGCCACCTCGGCGCTGGCCTTCAGCCTGATCAAGTGGTTCGGCGTGGCCTACCTGGTATACCTGGCGGTGCGCCAGTGGCAGGCGCCGCCGCAGGCCCTGAGCACCGATGGCGAGCGGCCCCTGGGGCGTCCGCTGACCCTGGTGTTGCGCGGCTTCCTGGTCAATGCCAGCAACCCCAAGGCGGTGATCTTCATGCTCGCCGTGCTGCCGCAGTTCATCGATCCGCACCAGCCGTTGCTGCCGCAGTACCTGATCATGGGCGGCACCATGATCGTCGTCGACCTGATCGTCATGGCCGGCTATACCGGCCTGGCCGCGCGGGTCCTGCGCGTGCTGCGTTCGCCGCGCCAGCAGAAGCTGGTGAATCGCACCTTCGCCAGCCTGTTCGTCGGCGCCGCGGGTTTGCTGGCGACGGTGCGTCGCGCGCCGCTCTGAGCTGCCTGGCGTGGCTGCGCGAGCGTGATTGTTACAGAGTATTTCTTGCATGGGCGGGAAGGCGAAGGGACAATTTAATCTCTTCCATTCTCACTTCGTCTTCGCCATGCATCCTCCGAAAATCCTGTTTTGGCTGCTGCCGCTGGTCGGCGTGTTCAGCCTTGGAGCCTTTGCCGACACGGCCGTCGATCCCTCCCAAGCCTTGCATCTGTTGAGCTACCTGGCGGCCGACTACCCGCCGACGGTGAGCGACGGCAAGATCGTCGACCCCAGCGAGTACCAGGAACAGGTGGAGTTCGTCGGCAACCTGCAGGCACTGGTCCTGACCCTGCCGATGCGCCCCGAACGCGCCGACCTGGAGAAAGGCGTCGCCAGCCTGCGCCAGGCCATCGAGCAGCGCCTGCCGGGCAAGGACGTGGCCCTCCAGGCGCGCAACCTGGAAGCCCGCGTGGCGGACATCTACCAGGTGGTGCAGACTCCCGCGATCACCCCCGACCCGAGCCGCGCGGCGCCGATCTATGCCCAGCAGTGCGCGATCTGCCATGGCGACGCGGGCAAGGGCGACGGCCCGGCCGGGATCGGCCTGGAGCCGCCGCCGGCGAACCTTACCGAGCGCAGCCGCCTCGACCACCTGAGCCTCTACGACCTGCGCAACGTCATCGGCCTGGGTGTGGCCGGTACCGACATGCCGGCCTTCGCCGATCAGCTCGACGAACGCCAGCGCTGGGACCTGGCCAGCTACGTGGCCGGGCTGAGCGTCGGCAGCGCGCAGCCGGACAAGGCCCATGCCTACCCGCTGGCGACCCTGGCCACGCAGACCCCGGCCGAGATCGCCGAGCACGATGGCGAGGCCGCCGGCGAAAGCTTCCGCGCCCTGCGTGCCCATCCGCCGCTGGAGCAGCGTGGTCCGGGACAGTTGATCGACTACACCGCAGCGACCCTGGACAAGAGCTTCGCGGTGTATCGCGAAGGCGACCGCGACCAGGCCTACGACCTGTCGGTGGCGGCCTATCTGGAAGGCTTCGAGCTGGTGGAAAGTTCGCTGGACAACGTCGACGCCGACCTGCGTCGCTCCACCGAGAAGCAACTCATGGCCTACCGCCAGGCGCTGCGCGACGGCCTGCCGGAGGCCCGGGTCGCGCAGCAGCTGGAGCTGGCCAAGGGCAAGCTGGCGGAGGCCGCCAAGCAACTCGGCGGCGACTCGCTGAGCTTCTCCATCAGTTTCCTTTCCGCCCTGCTGATCCTGTTGCGCGAAGGAGTGGAGGCCATCCTGGTGCTCGCCGCGATCCTCGCCTTCCTGCGCAACACCGGGCAGGAAAGCGCCGTGCGCGGTGTGCACGTGGGCTGGGGCCTGGCCTTCGTCGCCGGCTTCGCCACCTGGGCGCTGGCCGCCTATGTGATCAACATCGGCGGCGCCCAGCGCGAGCTGATGGAGGGCTTCACCTCGCTGTTCGCCTGCGTGATGGTGCTCTGGCTCGGCGTCTGGATGCACGACCGCCGGCACGCGGCGGCCTGGCAGGACTATATCCGCAGCAGCCTGGTGGGCGGCGGCGGCCGCTTCGGTTTCGCGGTGCTGGCGTTCTTCTCGGTCTACCGCGAGCTGTTCGAGGTCATCCTGTTCTACGAGACCCTCTGGCTGCAGGCCGGTCCGGCCGGGCACGACGCCGTGATCGCTGGCGCGGCGACCGCCGTGGTGCTGCTGGTCGGCCTGGCCTGGGTGATCCTGCGCGGCTCGGCGAAGCTGCCGCTGGGGTTGTTCTTCACCATCAACGCGGCGTTGCTCTGCGCCCTCTCGGTGGTGTTCGCCGGACATGGCGTGATCGCCTTGCAGGAAGCCGGGGTGATCGGCACGCGGCCCGTGCCGTTCTTCGACTTCGACTGGCTGGGGATCAAGGCCGACGCCTATTCGCTGGCGGCCCAGGGCCTGGCGCTGCTGGCCATCGCCGTGCTCTACGGGCGCAGCCGGATCACCGAGCGCCGCCGCGCGGCGGCCAACGCCTCTGGCTGAGGCGGTTCACGCAACGACGACGGCCGGTGCGATACTGGCCGTCGTCATTTCCACGGAAGTTCGTTCATGCGTATCTGGATCGATGCCGATGCCTGCCCCAAGGCGGCCAAGGAACTGGTCTGCAAGTTCGCCCTCAAGCGCAAGCTGGAAGTCTGGATGGTCGCCGGCCAGCCGCAGGTCAAGCCACCGTTCGCCTGCGTGCGCCTGGTGGTGGTGGAGAGCGGCATGGACGCGGCCGACGATTACCTGGTGGAGCAGGCCGAGCCCGGCGACCTGGTGATCTGCAGCGACGTGCCGCTGGCCGACCGGCTGATCAAGAAGCAGGTCGCCGCCCTCGACCCGCGTGGTCGCGAGTTCGATGCGCGGAACATGGGCGACAAGCTGGCCATGCGCAACCTGATGGCCGACCTGCGCGACCTCGGGCAGATGGGCGGTGGCCAGGCGCCCTATGGCGATCGCGACCGCCAGGCCTTCGCCAACGCCCTCGATCGCCTACTCACCCGCCTGCAGCGGGAAGCCGGCCTACGCGCGAATCAGCCGCACAAGTAGGTTCCGGTACCAACGGCCACCAGCGCACCGTCGTCGGCGTGCAGTTCCGAACGTATCACCGCCACCTTGTTGCCCGCGCGCAGCGGCACCGCGTGGGCGGTGAACCTCTGGCCGCGTCCCGGACGCAGATAGTCGATGCGCAGGTCGATGGTGCCCAGCTTCGACAGCCGCGCCATCCGCTCATGACCGGGCAGTTCGCGGTGTCGCTCGAGGGCGCCGATCAGTGCCATCGCCCCGCCGGTGACGTCGAGGAGGCTGGAGATCACCCCGCCATGGAGAATGCCCTGGACGAAGTTGCCGATCAGTTCGTCCTTCATCGGCAGGTCGAGGACCACCCTTTCGCGCCCGAGGCTCACCACGTGGATGCCGAGCAGGCGGTTGAAGGGAATGCGCTGGAAGAAAGCCGCCACCAGTTGGTGGACGTCGTCAGGCAAGGAGTGGGAAGGCGTTTCGCTCATCGCGGCGTCTCGATCCGGGGGGATGAGACGCACGCTGGCGCAGTGGCGCGGTTTTGCAAAGGGCGGTGGCGCGACCGCCCTCGTGCTTGGCCGATCAGGCCTTGCCCTGATCCACCAGTTCGAGTACCCGGTCGACCAGCTTGTTGATGCCGGAGGCCGCCTCGGCGATCGACTGCGCGAGCATGTAGGCCGGTGTGCTCACCAGCTTGCGCGCGGCGTCCTCGACGATCTCGTCGACCGGCGCGTCGAGGTGCTCGGCGCCCATCTGCTTCAGCGCCTCGGCGGTGCCGGCATCGTTGCCGATGGTGCATTGCACCCCGGCGCCGTAGATCTTCGCCGCCATTGCCGGGGCGATGCAGATCAGGCCCACCGGCTTGCCGGCGTCGACGAAGCCCCTGGCCAGGGCCAGCACGTCCGGCTGCACCTGGCATTGCGCGCCGGCGATGGCGAAATCGCTGAGATTCTTCGCCGCGCCGAAGCCGCCGGGCACGATCAGCGCGTCGAAATCCTCGGCGCGGGCTTCGCGCAGGTCCTTGATCTCGCCGCGGGCGATGCGCGCCGACTCGACCAAGACGTTGCGGCTTTCCGGCATTTCCTCGCCGGTCAGGTGGTTGATCACGTGGTGCTGGGCGATGTTCGGCGCGAAGCACTGCACCTCGGCGCCGCGCTGGCTGAGGCGGAGCAGGGTGATCACGCTCTCGTGGATTTCCGTGCCATCGTAGACGCCACAACCGGAGAGGATGACGGCAACTTTCTTATGCATGAGGGCTTACTCCTTGGGAACGCAGGAACCGGGCCGGGCGGCCGCCTGGCCGGGGACTGGATCGCGCAAGCATAGCCAGCCACCGGCCCCGGCGGCCAGCCGGAGCGGAGGGTACAGGAGATTGGAGTACGCGCGCGGGGCGGCTGTTCAGTCGCGGCGGCGGGAATTCACTCGGATTTGTCGGTGTCGCTGCTCGCGCCGTTGCCGCGAGGCGTCTTGAAACGTCGCCACAACCAGAGCAGCAGGCCGATGACGACCAGTCCGCCGAGGACCATCAGTTCGTATTTCTTGATGTTGCCGAGCATGCCTTCCAGCACGCTGCCGAAATAATAGGCCGCCGAGCCCAGCGCGGCGGCCCAGACGATGGCGCCGATGCCATTGAGCAGGAGATAGCGTGCCGGCGGGTAGCCGGACAGGCCGATGGCCACCGGCATCACCGTGCGCAGGCCATAGACGAAGCGGAAGCTCAGGACCCACAGGTCCGGGTGGCGGCGTACGTGTTCCAAAGCCTTGTCGCCGAGCTTCTGCCAGCGCGGCTTGCGCGCCAGCAGGCGGCGGCCGTGGCGGCGGCCCAGGAAGTACCAGAGCTGGTCACCGGCGTAGCTGCCGAGGAACGCGGTGAGAATGACCGTATCCAGCTGCATGTAGCCGCGGAAGGCGAGGAATCCGGCCAGGACGAGAATGGTTTCGCCCTCGAAGAAGGTACCGAGAAAAAGGGCGAAATAGCCGAAGTCCTGCAGGAATTGTTGAAGCATCATCGGGGCAGCGAAGCGAAATGAACGCGCAGCCTAACTCGGTTGAAGGCCTGGGGAAAGCGTGATCATCATGGCCTGGATCATCGAGCATGCAATGAATGGCCTTGATGGCTGGCTTTTTGCGATGATTGGCGGTGCGGCAGGATGCCGCGACCTTGGGTCACTGTCATCGCTTGTTACCAATCCGTCATAATCAGGGACTATAACTGTCACACTGTGCCCGTTATCTGGGCCCTGGAGTACACCGTGAGCTTCACTCCCGCCAACCGCGCCTACCCCTATACCCGTCTGCGCCGCAATCGCCGCGATGATTTTTCCCGCCGCCTGGTCCGCGAGAACGTCCTTACCGTCGACGACCTGATCCTGCCGGTGTTCATCCTCGATGGCGTCAACCAGCGCGAAAGCATTCCGTCGATGCCGGGCGTCGAGCGCCTGTCCATCGACCAGTTGCTGATCGAGGCGGAGGAGTGGGTGGCCCTGGGCATTCCCGCGCTGGCACTGTTCCCGGTGACCCCGCTGGAGAAGAAGTCGCTGGACGCCGCCGAGGCGTACAACCCCGAGGGCATCGCCCAGCGCGCCACCCGCGCCCTGCGCGAGCGCTTCCCGGAGCTGGGCATCATCACCGACGTGGCGCTCGATCCGTTCACCACCCATGGCCAGGACGGCATCCTCGATGACGACGGCTACGTGCTCAACGACGTCAGCGTCGACGTGCTGGTGCGCCAGGCGCTGTCCCACGCCGAGGCCGGCGCCCAGGTGGTCGCGCCCTCGGACATGATGGACGGCCGCATCGGCGCCATCCGCGAGGCCCTGGAGTCCGCCGGGCACACCAACGTGCGGATCATGGCCTACTCGGCCAAGTACGCCAGCGCCTACTACGGTCCGTTCCGCGACGCGGTCGGCTCGGCCTCGAACCTCGGCAAGGGCAACAAGTCCACCTACCAGATGGACCCGGCCAACAGCGACGAGGCCCTCCATGAAGTGGCCGCCGACCTGGCCGAAGGCGCCGACATGGTGATGGTCAAGCCGGGCATGCCGTACCTCGACATCGTGCGCCGGGTGAAGGATGAATTCCGCGCGCCGACCTTTGTCTACCAGGTCAGTGGCGAGTACGCGATGCACATGGGCGCCATCCAGAACGGCTGGCTGGCCGAATCGGTGATCCTCGAGTCCCTGACCGCCTTCAAACGTGCCGGCGCTGATGGCATCCTGACCTACTTCGCCAAGCAGGCCGCAGAACAATTAAGACGGGGGCGCTGACCCCCTCGGGAAGATGAATGAATACGCAGCAAGGACTTGATGAGATCGAACGCCTCGACACCGACGAAAACGTGGTGGCGAGCGTGGAAAGCGCAGTTGAAGTGAAGATGGCCGAAACGATCCCGGTGGAAACGCCACCCGCGGTGGTACCCAGCGTGGATGACAGCAGCCTGTACATTCATCGCGAGCTTTCCCAGTTGCAGTTCAACATCCGCGTGCTGGAGCAGGCGCTGGACGAGTCCTATCCGCTGCTGGAGCGGTTGAAGTTCCTCCTCATCTTCTCGAGCAACCTCGACGAATTCTTCGAGATCCGCATCGCCGGCCTGAAGAAGCAGATCACCTTCGCCCGCGAGCAGGCCGGCGCCGACGGCCTGCTGCCGCACCAGGCCCTGGCGCGGATCAGCGAACTGGTCCACGAGCAGGTGTCGCGGCAGTACCGGATCCTCAACGAGACCCTGCTGCCGGAACTGGCCAAGCACCAGATCCGCTTCATCCGTCGGCGCCACTGGACGCTGAAGATCAAGACCTGGGTGCGGCGCTTCTTCCGCGACGAGATCGCGCCGATCATCACCCCGATCGGCCTCGATCCGACCCACCCGTTCCCGCTGCTGGTGAACAAGAGCCTGAACTTCATCGTCGAGCTGGAGGGAATGGACGCCTTCGGCCGCGACTCCGGCCTGGCGATCATCCCGGCGCCGCGCCTGCTGCCGCGGATCATCAAGCTGCCGGAAGAGGTTGGCGGCGAGGGCGACAACTACGTGTTCCTCTCCTCGATGATCCACGCCCACGCCGACGATCTGTTCCCCGGCATGAAGGTGAAGGGCTGCTACCAGTTCCGCCTGACCCGCAACGCCGACCTCTCGGTGGATACCGAGGATGTCGAGGACCTGGCCCGCGCGCTGCGCGGCGAGCTGTTCTCGCGGCGCTATGGCGACGCGGTGCGCCTGGAGGTGGTGGACACCTGTCCGCAGAACCTGACCAACTACCTGCTCAAGCAGTTCGGCCTGTCCGAGAGCGAGCTGTACAAGGTCAGCGGCCCGGTCAACCTGACCCGCCTGTTCAGCGTCACCGGCCTGGAAAGCCATCCGGAACTGCAGTACCCGCCCTTCACCCCGGCGATCCCGCGTCTGCTGCAGAAGAAGGAAAACCTCTTCAACGTGCTCAGCAAGCTGGACGTGCTGCTGATGCACCCGTTCGAATCCTTCACCCCGGTGATCGACCTGCTGCGCCAGGCCGCCAAGGATCCGAACGTGCTGGCGATCAAGCAGACCCTGTACCGCAGCGGCGCCAACTCGGAGATCGTCGACGCCCTGGTCGAGGCGGCGCGCAACGGCAAGGAGGTCACCGCGGTGATCGAACTGCGCGCGCGCTTCGACGAGGAGTCCAACCTGCAGCTGGCCAGCCGCCTGCAGCAGGCCGGCGCGGTGGTGATCTACGGCGTGGTCGGCTTCAAGACCCACGCCAAGATGATGCTGATCCTCCGTCGCGAGGACGGCGAACTGCGCCGCTACGCGCACCTGGGCACCGGCAACTACCACGCCGGCAACGCCCGCCTGTATACCGACTACAGCCTGCTGACCGCCGACGTGGCGCTCTGCGAGGACCTGCACAAGCTGTTCAACCAGTTGATCGGGATGGGCAAGACGCTGCGCATGAAGAAGCTGCTGCATGCGCCGTTCACCCTGAAGAAGAACCTGCTGGAAATGATCAACCGCGAGGCCGCCCAGGCCGCGCTCGGCCAGCCGGCGCACATCATGGCCAAGGTCAACTCGCTGACCGACCCGAAAGTCATCCGCGCGCTGTACAAGGCCAGTCAGGCCGGGGTCAAGATCGAACTGGTGGTGCGCGGCATGTGCTGCCTGCGGCCGGGCATTCCGGGGGTCTCGCACAACATCCACGTGCGCTCGATCATCGGACGCTTCCTCGAGCACAGCCGCATCTACTACTTCCTCAACGGCGGCGACGAGAAGCTCTATCTCTCCAGCGCCGACTGGATGGAGCGCAACCTCGACATGCGCGTCGAGACCTGCTTCCCGGTAGAGGGCAAGAAGCTGGTGCAGCGGGTCAAGAAGGAACTGGAAACGTACCTGACCGACAATACCCAGGCCTGGGTGCTGCAGGCCGACGGCAGCTACCAGCGGCTCAGCCCCACCGGCAACCAGAACCCCCGCAATACCCAGGCGACCCTGCTGGAGAAACTGGCCGCGCCAGTGCTTACCGCACGTTGAGGGTGTAGCCGACCCGCTTCAGCCATTCGGCTTCCTGGGCGAAGTCGGCCTGGGTCAGCGGGTTGGCTTCCAGCCAACCGTCGGGGAAGGTAACCGAGAGGCTCTTCGGCTCGGCCTTGAGCTGCACCGAAGGCATTTCCTGGGTGCCACGGATGTGGTGGAACAGGATGGCGAAGCGCAGCACGATGCACAGGCGCACCAGCTTGTCGCCTTCCTCGGCGAACTCCGCCAGCTTGTCCGCCGGGATGTTGCGGCGATGCCCGCGCACCAGCAGCGCCAGCATCTGCTGGTCCTGGCGGGAGAAGCCGGCGAGGTCGGAGTGCTCGATCAGGTAGGCGCCGTGCTTGTGGTAATGGTAGTGGGCGATGTCCAGGCCGATCTCGTGGACCCGTGCGCCCCAGCTCAACAGGTCGCGGTGCAGGTCGTCGTCCAGCCCCCAGGCGTCGCTGACTTCGCCGAGCACCTTGAGTGCCTTGGCTTCCACCCGCGAGGCCTGTTCCGGATCGACGTGGTAGCGCTCCATCAGCGAGCTGATGGTGCGCTCGCGCACGTCCTCGTGCTGGTGGCGGCCGACCAGGTCGTAGAGCACGCCTTCGCGCAGGGCACCCTCGGAGTGGACCATCTGTTCCAGCTCCAGGGCGTCGAAGATCGCCTCGAGAATCGCCAGTCCGGCCGGGAAGATGGTCCGGCGGTCAGGCTTGATGCCTTCCAGGTCGAGCTTCTCCACGTCACCGAGCTTGAGCACCTTGCGCTTCAGCCAGGCCAGGCCGTCCGGGCCGATCTCGCCGTTGCCGTGGCCGCCGGCCTTGATCGCCAGCGCCACCGCGCGGATGGTGCCGGAGGCGCCGACCGCCTGCTGCCAGCCGAGGCGGCGCAGGCTGTTCTCGATGCCCATCAGCTCCAGGCGTGCGGCGGTGTAGGCCTGGGCATAGCGGGCCGGGGTGATCTTGCCGTCGCGGAAGTAGCGCTGGGTGTAGCTGACGCATCCCATCTGCAGACTTTCCCGCAGCTCGGATTCGAAACCCTGGCCGATGATGAACTCGGTGCTGCCGCCGCCGATGTCGCTGACCAGTCGGCGGCCGCCGCTGTCGGGCATGCTGTTGGCGACGCCGAGGTAGATCAGGCGGGCCTCCTCGCGTCCGGAGATGACCTCCACGGGATGGCCGAGGACTTCTTCGGCGCGGCGGATGAAGTCGCTGCGGTTGCGCGCCTCGCGCAATGCGTTGGTGGCCACCACGCGTACCGCGCCCTGGGGCATGCCGCTGATGAACTGGGCGAAGCGACGCAGGCAGTCGAGGCCGCGCTGGGTGGCCTCTTCGCTGAGATTGCGCTCCTCGTCGAGGCCGGCTGCGAGTTGGACCTTCTCTCCCAGTCGTTCGAGGATACGGACTTCGCCGTGGATGTTGGCCTTGGCCAGACAGAGGTGGAAGCTGTTGGAACCCAGGTCCAGGGCGGCAATCAGCGGGAATGCCTCGGCAGGTTTTTGCGGCATGCTTTGCAAGTCCATTGGAAAACTGCGCCATCCTGCCACGACAGGGCGAAGGTCGCCAATGCGGCAGCCGATCAATCGGGAATCACCCGACCAACGATAGAGACTCTCAATCGGATGTGCCTTTCGGCGAGGGTCAAGGCGGGATATGATGGTCGGCACTTTTCGCGTTTCAATTCGCGTCCGACTACGGAGAGATTCCATGAGCGAACATATCGTCAACGTTACTGATGCCAGCTTCGAGCAGGACGTGCTGAAGGCCGACGGTCCTGTGCTGGTGGACTACTGGGCCGAATGGTGCGGTCCGTGCAAGATGATCGCGCCGGTGCTGGACGAGGTCGCCAGGGACTACCAGGGCAAGCTGAAGGTCTGCAAGCTGAACATCGACGAGAACCAGGACACCCCGCCGAAGTACGGCGTGCGCGGCATCCCCACCCTGATGCTGTTCAAGGGCGGCAATGTCGAGGCGACCAAGGTCGGCGCGCTGTCCAAGTCGCAGCTGGCGGCTTTCCTCGACGCCAATATCTGAGTCGGGCCCGCGCCCCTCTGGAAAGCCCCGCGTTCCGCGGGGCTTTTTTTGCATTCCTGTAGACGCCACGCCGGCACGGTGTTAAATTCGGGCTCGCGACGTTTTTTCCGTCGCCTTCTGCATGCCGTCCCGGACGCACTTCCTACTCGAACTTTCTAGCGCTCCTGTCGCCCCTTGCGACACGGCTTTCCCAAGCTCGACGCTTTCTCCAATTCCTCTTTCTGCGTACCTATCTCTTTCCTATGAATCTGACCGAACTCAAGCAAAAGCCGATTGCCGAACTGCTGGAAATGTCCGATGCCATGGGCCTGGAAAACATGGCCCGTTCGCGCAAGCAGGACATCATCTTCGCCCTGCTGAAGAAGCACGCGAAAAGTGGTGAAGAGATCTCCGGCGATGGCGTGCTGGAGATTCTTCAGGACGGCTTCGGCTTCCTGCGCTCCGCCGACTCTTCCTACCTGGCCGGTCCCGACGACATCTACGTGTCGCCGAGCCAGATCCGGCGCTTCAACCTGCGCACGGGCGACACCATCATCGGCAAGATTCGCCCGCCGAAAGAGGGTGAGCGCTATTTCGCCCTGCTCAAGGTCGATTCGATCAACTTCGATCGCCCGGAGAACGCGAAGAACAAGATCCTCTTCGAGAACCTCACGCCGCTGTTCCCCAACGAGCGGATGAAGATGGAGGCCGGCAACGGCTCCACCGAAGACCTGACCGGCCGCGTCATCGACCTCTGCGCGCCGATCGGCAAGGGCCAGCGTGGCCTGATCGTGGCACCGCCGAAGGCGGGCAAGACCATCATGCTGCAGAACATCGCCAGCAACATCACCCGCAACAATCCCGAATGCCACCTGATCGTCCTGCTGATCGACGAACGCCCTGAGGAAGTGACCGAAATGCAGCGCACCGTGCGCGGCGAAGTGGTCGCCTCGACCTTTGACGAGCCGCCGACCCGGCACGTGCAGGTCGCCGAGATGGTCATCGAGAAGGCCAAGCGCCTGGTCGAGCACAAGAAGGACGTGGTCATCCTGCTCGACTCCATCACCCGCCTGGCGCGGGCCTACAACACCGTGATCCCGAGTTCCGGCAAGGTCCTCACCGGCGGTGTCGACGCCCATGCCCTGGAGAAGCCGAAGCGCTTCTTCGGCGCCGCGCGGAACATCGAGGAAGGCGGTTCTCTTACGATTCTCGCCACGGCGCTGGTGGAAACCGGCTCGAAGATGGACGAGGTGATCTACGAGGAATTCAAGGGCACCGGTAACATGGAGCTTCCGCTGGATCGCAAGATCGCCGAAAAGCGTGTGTTCCCGGCCATCAACATCAACCGCTCCGGTACCCGTCGCGAAGAACTGCTGACCAGCGAGGACGAACTGCAGCGGATGTGGATCCTGCGCAAGATCCTGCACCCGATGGACGAGATTTCCGCCATCGAGTTCCTCATCGACAAGCTCAAGCAGACCAAGACCAACGATGAGTTCTTCGATTCGATGAAACGGAAGTAGTCTTCGAGAGAACTGGACGAAGGTGCTCCGGTCGACCGGAGCGCCTTTTTTCATGCCTGGAGGAAAGTCAATGTCGGGCCTTGCCTATCGACGGGATATCGATGGATTGCGAGCGCTGGCCATCCTGCCGGTGGTTCTCTACCACTTCGGCCTGGGTGGCATCTCCGGCGGTTACGTCGGCGTCGACGTGTTCCTGGTGATATCCGGCTACCTGATCACCTCGATCATCTGGCGCGAGCAGCAGGCCGGGCGGTTCAGCTTCGTCGATTTCTGGGCACGGCGGGCGCGGCGCATCCTCCCCGCGCTGTTCGTGATGATGGCGGCGAGCCTGGTGGTCGGCTGGTTCCTCATGGCGCCACGGGACTACGAGGAACTCGGGCGCTCGGTGCGCTACCAGACGATGTTCGTCTCGAACATCCTGTTCTGGAAACAGGATGGCTATTTCGATGCAGCCTCCGAATTCAAGCCGCTGCTGCACACCTGGTCGCTGTCGGTGGAGGAGCAGTTCTATATCCTCTTCCCGCTGCTGCTGGCGGCGATCTCCGGGCGCCTGCTGCGCTGGCGCCTGGCGATCCTCCTCGGTGTGCTGTCGCTGTCGCTGGCGGCCAGTATCTGGGCCCTGGGCCAGCGCCCGAGCAGCGCCTTCTTCCTGCTGCCGATGCGCGCCTGGGAGCTGCTGGTGGGTGCCGCGCTGGCGTTGCTGCCGGCTAGCCAACGGCGTTTCTCGCCGTGGAGCCTGCAACTGGCGGCGTCCCTCGGGGTGGCGGCGATCCTCCTGCCGGTGTTCCTCTACGACAGCCATACTCCGTTCCCCGGCCTCGCGGCGTTGCCGCCTGTGCTCGGTACCGCCCTGCTGATCTGGGCCAACGGCGCCGGCGAGACCTGGACCCGGCGCCTGCTGGGGCTGCCGCCACTGGTCTGGTTCGGCCTGATCTCCTATTCGCTGTACCTCTGGCACTGGCCGGTCTATGTCTTTGCCCAGTATCACGCCCTGGATGCCCTGGGCCAGCCGATGCGGCTGGGCTTGCTGCTGGCGAGCATCGGGCTGGCGGCGCTGTCGCTGCGTTATGTCGAGGCGCCGTTCCGCGAGCGCAGGCTGTTCGCCGGACGCCGGCAGATGCTCGGCGCGGCGCTGTGCGGCCTGCTGCTGCTGGGCGTCGCCGGCCAACTGGTACGGCACCATGACGGGGTGCCGTCGCGTCTCTCGGAGCAGGCCCTGCGCTATGCCAAGGCGTCCAAATGGCGGGATGGGCAGACCGACTGCATGTTCGACAAGCAGGCACTCGGCCAGGACACGATTTGCCGCTTCCCGGCCCGGATGTCCGCCGAGCGACCGTTGCTGATCAGTTGGGGCGACAGTCATTCCGCGGCCTTGAGTCCGCTGTTGCATGAGGTGGCGGCCGGTCGCCGGTTGCCGATATGGCAGGCTTCGCTGGCCGGCTGCCCGCCGCTGCTGGGCATGCGGGAAAAGGACAATTGCCTGCGCTTCAACCAGCAGATGCTCGACTTCGTCGAGAAACAGCGGCCGGTCGGTGTGATCCTCGCCGGACGCTGGGACATGTACATCTATGGTGACTCGCAGGACGGTGCGCGCCATATGCTGCGCGAGCCGGACGACGCGCCGGACAGCTCGATCGCCGAGGCGCTGCTGCGCCAGCGCCTGAGCGGGATGATCGACAGGCTGAACGCCGCCGGGACGCATGTCTGGCTGGTCAAGGATGTCCCGCTGCTGCCGTTCAAGGCGCCGGCGCGGCTGGTGCGGCTGAGCCTGAGCGGGGAGGACGTCGGGCAGGCGCGCTTCCCGTTCGTCGAGCATGCCGCTCGCGTCGCCTACATCGGCGCGCTGTTCGACGCGCTGGCCGAGGGCAACCCCAAGGTCAGCGTGCTCGATCCCGCGAGCGTGCTCTGCGACGGCCAGGACTGTTTCGCCGAACGTGGTGGCTGGTCGCTGTACATGGACAACAATCATCTCTCCGGTCATGGCGCCCGCGCGCTCGCACCGTTGTTCGAGCCGGTGTTCCAGGACCTGGACGCGTCGCGCGTCGCCAGCCAGCATTGACCGAATGCCGCGTTTGCCTGCTGCCGGATGGGCCGGGAGCAGGTAGGATGTGGGGTCTTGCAGTGAATGGTTAGGCCAATGACATTCAAGGATCTCCGCGATTTCATCGCCCAGCTGGAGCAGCGCGGTGCGCTGAAGCGCATCCAGGTGCCGATTTCCCCCGTGCTCGAGATGACCGAGGTGTGCGACCGCACGTTGCGCGCCAAGGGCCCGGCATTGCTGTTCGAGAAACCGACAGGCTTCGACATGCCGGTGCTCGGCAACCTGTTCGGCACGCCGGAACGGGTGGCGCTGGGCATGGGCGCCGAGGATGTCGGCGCGCTGCGCGAGATCGGCACGCTGCTGGCGCAGCTCAAGGAACCCGAGCCGCCAAAGGGGTTCAAGGATGCCTGGGCCAAGCTGCCGATGTACCGCAAGGTCCTGTCCATGGCGCCGAAGGTGCTGAAGGACGCGCCCTGCCAGGAAGTGGTCGAGGAGGGCGACGATGTCGACCTCGGCCGGCTGCCGGTGCAGACCTGCTGGCCGGGCGATGTCGGGCCGCTGATCACCTGGGGCCTGACCGTCACCCGCGGGCCGAACAAGGAGCGGCAGAACCTGGGCATCTACCGCCAGCAGGTGATCGGTCGCAACAAGGTGATCATGCGCTGGCTCAGCCATCGCGGCGGAGCGCTGGACTATCGCGAGTGGTGCCAGAAGCATCCGGGCCAGCCGTATCCGGTCGCCGTGGCGCTGGGTGCCGATCCGGCGACCATCCTCGGCGCGGTGACGCCGGTGCCCGACACCCTTTCCGAATACGCCTTCGCCGGCCTGTTGCGCGGGCACCGTACCGAACTGGTCAAGTGCCGCGGCAGCGACCTACAGGTGCCGGCCAGCGCCGAGATCGTCCTCGAAGGGGTGATCCACCCCGGCGAGATGGCCGACGAGGGTCCCTATGGCGACCATACCGGCTACTACAACGAGGTCGATCGCTTCCCGGTGTTCACCGTCGAGCGCGTCACCCGCCGGCAGAAACCGATCTACCACAGCACCTACACCGGGCGTCCGCCGGACGAGCCGGCGATCCTCGGGGTGGCGCTGAACGAAGTGTTCGTGCCGATCCTGCAGAAGCAGTTCCCGGAAATCGTCGATTTCTACCTGCCGCCCGAAGGTTGTTCCTACCGGATGGCCGTGGTGACCATGAAGAAGCAGTATCCGGGCCACGCCAAGCGGGTGATGCTCGGCGTCTGGTCGTTCCTGCGGCAGTTCATGTACACCAAGTTCGTCATCGTCACCGACGACGACATCGACGCGCGCGACTGGAACGACGTGATCTGGGCCATTACCACGCGGATGGACCCCAAGCGCGACACGGTGATGATCGACAACACGCCTATCGACTACCTCGATTTCGCCTCGCCGGTCTCCGGCCTCGGTTCGAAGATGGGACTCGACGCCACCCACAAGTGGCCGGGCGAGACCAGCCGCGAGTGGGGTCGCGCCATCGTCAAGGACGAAGCGGTGACCCGGCGTATCGATGAGCTCTGGTCGAGCCTCGGGATCGACTGATGCGTATCGTCCTGCAACCCTCCGGCGCCTGCCTCGAGCTGCTGCCGGGGGAACGGATCCTCGATGGTGCCCGGCGCCTCGGCTACGACTGCCCGCAGAGTTGCCGCAATGGCAATTGCCATATCTGCGCGGCGCTGCTGGTCGAGGGGCGGGTTCGTCAGGACGGCGAGGTACGCGATCACGGCGAACTCTTCACCTGCCTTGCCGAGCCGCTGGAAGATTGCGTGCTGCATTGGGACGGGGTGCTGGCGCCGGGCGAGCTGCCTTTGCGCAAGCTGACCTGCCAGGTGAGCTTCTGCGAAGAGGCCGGTGGCGATGTCTACCGGGTCGGCCTGCGTGCGCCGGCCGGCAAGTCGCCGCGCTACCACGCGGGGCAGTACCTGCTGCTGGAGCGCGCCGGCGGCGATAGCGCGGCGTTTTCCCTGGCCTCAGCGCCGCATGCCGGGCGTGACCTGGAATTGCACGTCCTGGCCAAGGAGGACAGCGCCGTCGCGCTGATCGCCCAGTTGCAACGCGAACGCCTGGCGCGGGTCCAGCTGCCATTCGGCGATGCGCACCTGGCGGAACTGCCCGATGGACCGCTGGTGCTGATCGCCGCCGGCACCGGCATGTCGCAGATGCACAGCCTGATCGAGCATTGCCGCGCCGCCGGCTTCGCCCATCCGGTGCATCTCTACTGGGGCGTGCGGCGGCCCGAGGACTTCTATCGCCTGCCGCACTGGAAGGAATGGGAAGGGTTGCCGAACCTGTTCCTGCACCGGGTGGTCAGCGACCTCTGCGGTTGGGAGGGACGTTGCGGGTTGCTGCACGAGGCGGTGCGCGAGGACTTCGCCGACCTGTCGAGCCTGCACGTCTACGCCAGCGGCTCGCCGGCGATGGTCTACGCGACCCTGGACGCCCTGGTCGAGGCAGGCATGGATGCGCACCAGATGCGCGCCGACGTGTTCGCCTACGCGCCGCGCGACTGAATGCGGCTCCGGCCGGCGCCGGAGCCGCCGCGTCATCAGCCGTCCTGTTGCGGCAAGGCCTGGACCGCCGGTTTGCGCAGGGTAAGGCAGAGGAACAGGATAGCCAGCAGGCAGGCACCGATCAGCAGCTTGAAACCGCCGTCCCAGCCGAAGTGGTCCACCGTGTAGCCGACCAGGGCGTTGGCCGCCACCGAGCCGCCGAGATAGCCGAACAGTCCGGTGAAGCCGGCCGCGGTGCCCGCCGCCTTCTTCGGCGCCAGTTCCAGGGCCTGCAGGCCGATCAGCATCACCGGACCGTAGATCAGGAAACCGATCATGATCAGCGCGGCCATGTCGATGGCCGGGTTGCCGGCCGGGTTCAGCCAGTAGATCAGGGTGCCGATGGTCACCAGGATCATGAACACCACGCCGGTGGCGCCGCGATTGCCCTTGAACAGCTTGTCCGACAGCCAGCCGCAGAGCAGGGTGCCGGGAATCCCCGCCCATTCGTAGAAGAAGTATGCCCAGGACGACTTGTCGACGTTGAAGTGCTTGGCTTCCTTCAGGTAGGTCGGGGCCCAGTCGAGCACGCCGTAGCGCAGCAGGTAGACGAAAACGTTGGCCAGGGCGATGTACCAGAGCAGCTTGTTGCGCAGCACGTAGGTAACGAAGATCTCCTTGGTCGACAGCTCGCGCTCGTGGTGTTCGTCGTAGCCTTCGGGGTAGTCGTCCTTGTGCCTCTCGATTGGCGGCAGGCCACAGGATTGCGGGGTGTCGCGCATGGCGAAATAGGCGAACACGGCTACGCCCACGGCGACGATCGCCGGCACGTAGAAGGCCGAGCGCCAGTCGCCGAACAGCGCCAGGCCGAGCAGGAACAGCGGACCGATCAGTCTGCCGCCGACGTTGTGGGCGACGTTCCACACCGAGACCACGCCGCCGCGCTCCTTCTGCGACCACCAGTGGACCATGGTCCGTCCGCTCGGCGGCCAGCCCATGCCCTGTGCCCAGCCGTTGATGAAGAGCAGGACGAACATGATCGCGACGCTGGAGGTAGCCCAGTGCGCGAATCCGAAAATGAACATCACCGCCGCCGACACCAGCAGCCCGAACGGCAGGAAGACCCGCGGGTTGGAGCGGTCCGAGACCAGCCCCATGATGAATTTCGACAGGCCGTAGGCGATGGCGATGGCCGACATCGCGACGCCCAGCTGGCCACGGCTGTAGCCATCCTCGATGAGGTAGGGCATGGCCAGGGAGAAGTTCTTGCGCAGCAGGTAGTAACCCGCGTAGCCGATGAAGATGCCGGCGAAGATCTGCCAGCGCAGACGCCGGTAGGTGCTGTCCACCTCGGCATCGGGCAGGGGCGCCTGGTGTGGCGCGGGACGAAAGATTCCGAACATCGCGAGCTCCGCTTGTTGTTGTGTCGCGCCTTTTTACGCGGTTGCGAACACTACATTTTTCGTAAATGAAAAAATAGCGGAAATGTTACAGGTTGAGTGCATTGGTCGGAAATAAGAAAGCCCCGGTCGGAAACCGGGGCCTTCATAGGGGAAAAACATCTGACAGCGTGGGCCTCGGCCGGTGTATCGCTTCGGCCCGCCATGCCTCTCTCCGCAGGGGCGGGAGGCAATACTCGCTGCCTTCGTGGCTCAGCGAACCTCCACCACCACCTTGCCGACCGCCCTGCGCTGGCCGAGGGCGTCGATGGCGTCGCCGGCCCGTTCCAGCGGGAATCGCTGCGAGACCAGTGGCTTGAGCCTGCCTTCGGCGTGCCAGGCGAACAACTGACGGAAATTGTCGGCATTGTCCTGCGGCTGGCGTTGGGCGAACGAGCCCCAGAACACACCGACCAGCGAGGCGCCCTTGAGCAGGGGCAGGTTGGCCGGCAGCGAAGGGATGCTGCCGCTGGCGAAGCCGACCACCAGCATCCGGCCGTTCCAGGCGATGCTGCGGAAGGCCTCCTCGAACAGCTCGCCGCCCACCGGATCGTAGATCACATCGACGCCCTGGCCGCCGGTCAAAGCCTTGAGCTGCTCGCGCAGGTTGCCTTCGCTGTAGTTGACCAGTTCGTCGGCGCCAGCGGCCTTGGCCACGGCGAGCTTGTCCGGGGTACTGGCGGCGGCGATCACCCGGGCGCCCATGGCCTTGCCGATCTCCACGGCCGCCAGGCCGACTCCGCCGGAGGCACCGAGCACCAGCAGGGTCTCGCCGGGTTGCAGGTTGGCACGCTGTTTCAGGGCGTGCATCGAGGTGCCGTAGGTCATGCCGAAGGCGGCGGCACTGGCGAAGTCCATGCCCTCGGGAATCGGCATGACGTTATAGGCGGGCACCTTGACCTGCTCGGCGAAGCTGCCCCAGCCGGTCAGTGCCATGACCTGGTCGCCGGGCTGCACATGAGTGACCTTCTCGCCGACCGCGGCAACCACCCCGGCGGCCTCGCCGCCCGGGGAGAACGGGAAGGGCGGCTTGAACTGGTACTTGCCTTCGATGATCAGGGTGTCGGGGAAGTTGACCCCGGCGGCATGCACGTCGAGGAGGATTTCGTTCTTCGCCGGGCTCGGGCTGGCGATCTCTTCCAGGACCAGGCTGCTGGCCGGGCCGAAGGCTTTGCAGAGGACGGCTTTCATCGGGGACGCTCCAGTTTGCGGTCCGGCCAGTGTAGGAGGGGGACGCCCATGGTCAATCAGCATCGCCGCAACTGATGGTCGCCCATAAATCCCGGACTTGGGCCTGGCCGAGAGTCTGGCTATGCTTGCGGCATTCGTCGAGGAGATGCGCCCGTGAGAACCCCCATTGCCCTGTCGCTGGCCCTGTGCCTGAGCCTGTTCCTGCCGTTCGCCACGGCCGAGGAGGCCGCGCCGGAAGGCGAGGGCGCGAACAAGCCGGTCTACGTCGACCTGACCCCGGCGCTGGTCGGCAACTACGGCGGCGGACCGCGCCTGCAATACTACAAGGCCGATATCGCCCTGCAGGTGGCCGACAAGGACGCGGCGACCAAGGTCGAGCACCATGAGCCGCTGATCCGCAACCAGCTGATCATGCTGTTCGCCCAGCAGACCGACCAGACCCTGGGTACGGTCGAGGCCAAGGAAAACCTGCGCCAGGAGGCGCTGAAGCAGGTCCGGCAGACTCTCGAGCAGGAAGAGGGCAAGCCACTGGTGACCGACCTGCTGTTCAACAACCTCATCGTCCAGCCCTGAGGTCAACTATCCGTTCTGTCCCGCGCTCCCGTAGGCGAAGCCCCGGGGGTTCTGCTTTCCTGTGAGGTCCGGTCGGGCGCGTCTGACGTGCATCAACACTCGCGCGCTCCGCTAAAGGGACAATCGAGCCAGTGAAGTTCGCGGCCGCCGCGCTTTCCAGCATGGAGCGCAGCCGCCGTGGCTGGCTGGACGTGCGAGGAGAAGGGATGAAACAGGAAAGCAAGCGGTGGCTGAGCCGCGTCCTGGTCGCGGCGGCGCTGGTCGGCGTGGGCCTGCTGGTGTGGCAGGTGTCGCGGCCGACCGGGCTGGGCGACGGATTCGCCAGCGGCAACGGACGCATCGAGGCCACCGAGGTGGACGTGGCGGCCAAGCTTCCCGGGCGGGTCGCCGAGATCGAGGTCGACGAGGGCGACTTCGTCACGGCCGGGGACGTCGTGGCGCGGATGGACACCCAGGTGCTCGAGGCGCAGCTGGCCCAGGCCCAGGCCCAGGTGCGCCAGGCGGAGAACGCCAAGGTCACCGCGACCTCGCTGGTGGCCCAGCGCGAGAGCGAGAAGGGTACCGCCCAGGCGGTGGTGGCGCAGCGCCAGGCCGAACTGACCGCGGCGCAGAAGCGCTTCACCCGTACCGAGGCGCTGGTCAGGCGCAACGCCCTGCCGCAGCAACAGCTCGACGATGACCGGGCGACCCTGCAGAGCGCCCAGGCGGCGCTCTCGGCGGCTCGCTCGCAGGTGATCTCGGCGCAGGCGGCGATCGAGGCCGGGCGTTCCCAGGTGATCGAGGCGCAATCGGCCATCGAGGCGGCCAGGGCCAGCGTCGCCCGGTTGCAGGCGGATATCGACGACAGCCTGCTCAAGGCGCCGCGCAACGGCCGCGTGCAATATCGCGTGGCGCAGCCCGGGGAAGTGCTGCCGGCCGGTGGCAAGCTGCTCAACATGGTCGACCTGGCCGACGTCTACATGACTTTCTTCCTGCCATCCATGCAGGCCGGCAGGGTCGAGCTGGGCCAGGAAGTGCGCCTGGTGATCGACGCGGTGCCGGACTACGTGATCCCGGCCAAGGTGTCCTACGTCGCCAGCGTCGCCCAGTTCACCCCGAAAACGGTGGAAACCGCCAGCGAGCGGGAAAAGCTGATGTTCCGGGTCAAGGCGCGGCTCGATCCGGCGCTGCTGGAAAAGTACATCACCTACGTCAAGACCGGCGTGCCCGGCATGGCCTACCTGCGCCTGGATCCTGAGGCCGAATGGCCGGCCAACCTGCAGATCAAGGTTCCGCAATGACCATCGGCGGCGGCAGCGTGGCGAGCCTGGGGGGCGTCTCGCTGCGCTACGGCGAGACGCGCGCGGTGGATGACGTCAGCCTGGAGATCCCGGCCAACCGCATGGTCGGCCTGATCGGTCCGGACGGTGTCGGCAAGTCCAGCCTGCTTGCGCTGCTGGCCGGCGCGCGGAAGATGCAGGACGGCGAGATCCGCGTGCTCGACGGCGACATGCGCGACCGCCGCCATCGCCGGGCGGTCTGTCCGCGCATCGCCTACATGCCTCAGGGACTGGGCAAGAACCTCTATCCGACCCTGTCGGTGTTCGAGAACGTCGACTTCTTCGGTCGCCTGTTCGGCCACGACAAGGCCGAGCGTGAGCGGCGCATCGCCGACCTGTTGCAGAGCACCGGCTTGGCGCCGTTCGCCGAGCGCCCGGCGGGCAAGCTGTCCGGCGGCATGAAGCAGAAGCTCGGGCTGTGCTGCGCGCTGATCCACGATCCCGACCTGCTGATCCTCGACGAGCCGACCACCGGGGTCGATCCGTTGTCGCGCAACCAGTTCTGGGAGCTGATCGGCCGTATCCGCGCCGGCCGCGAGGGCATGAGCGTGCTGGTCGCCACCGCCTACATGGAAGAGGCCGAGCGCTTCGACTGGCTGGTGGCGATGGATGAGGGCAGGGTCCTGGCCACCGGTACGCCGCAGGAGTTGCGCGAGCGCACCGGGACGCAGAACCTCGAGTCGGCGTTCATCGCCCTGCTGCCGGAAAGCAAGCGCGCCGGCCACCACCAGCTGGTGATCCCGCCGCGGCCGCAAAACGAGGGCGCGCCGCGGATCGCCATCGAGGCCGAGGGCCTGACCTGTCGCTTCGGCGACTTCGTCGCGGTCGATCACGTCAGCTTCCGCATCGAGCGCGGGGAGATCTTCGGCTTCCTCGGTTCCAACGGCTGCGGCAAGTCCACCACCATGAAGATGCTCACCGGCCTGCTGCCGGCCAGCGAGGGCAGCTGCGCGCTGTTCGGCCAGCCGGTGGACGCCGGCGACATGGCTACCCGGCGGCGAGTCGGCTACATGTCCCAGGCCTTTTCCCTCTACGCCGAGTTGAGCGTGCGGCAGAACCTGGTGCTGCACGCCCGGCTGTTCCACCTGCCGGCCGACGGCATCCCGGCGCGGGTCGACGAGATGTTGCGGCGCTTCGGCCTGGGGAAGGTCGCCGACGAACTACCCGACGACCTGCCGCTGGGGATTCGCCAGCGCCTCTCGCTGGCGGTGGCGGTGATCCACAAGCCGGAGATCCTGATCCTCGACGAACCCACTTCGGGGGTCGACCCGGTGGCCCGCGACGGCTTCTGGGAGCTGATGGTCGAGCTGTCGCGCCGCGACGGGGTGACCATCTTCATTTCCACTCACTTCATGAACGAGGCTCAGCGCTGCGATCGCATCTCGCTGATGCATGCCGGCAAGGTGCTGGCCAGCGATACCCCGGACGAGCTGGTGCGCCAGCGCGGCCTGCCGACCCTGGAAGCGACCTTCATCGCCTATCTGGAAGAAGCTGCCGGCGCCGCCGCGCCAGCGCAACCGGTCAAGGCGCCGGCTGTCGCGCAGCAGCCCGGCGATGGCCAGGGGCGCCAGGCGCAACGTGAACGCTTCAGCCCCCTGCGGCTGTTCAGCTACGCGCGCCGCGAAGCCATGGAACTGCGCCGCGATCCGATCCGCCTGACCCTGGCCCTGCTCGGCACCGCGCTGCTGATGTTCATCATCGGCTACGGCATCAACATGGACGTCGAGGACCTTTCCTGGGCGGTCCTCGACCGCGACCAGACCACCACCAGCCAGGCCTACGCGCTGAACATCGCCGGCTCGCGCTATTTCGTCGAACACGCTCCGATCCGCGACCCGGCCGACCTCGACCGGCGCCTGCGCAGCGGCGAGCTGAGCCTGGCGGTGGAGATCCCGCCGAACTTCGGCCGCGATCTCAAGCGTGGCTCCGATCCGGCCATCGGCGCGTGGATCGACGGAGCGATGCCGACCCGCGCCAGCACCGTGCTCGGCTACGTGCAGGGCCTGCACGCCAGCTACCTGGCGGACCTCTCGCGACAGGCCGGCGGGGCCGAGACCAGCGCGGCGGCCAGCACCGAGGTGCGCTACCGCTACAACCCCGACGTGGAAAGCCTGAAGGCGATGGTACCGGCGGTGATCCCGCTGCTGCTGATCATGATCCCGGCCATGCTCACCGCCCTCGGCGTGGTGCGCGAAAAGGAATTGGGTTCGATCACCAACCTCTACGTCACCCCGGTGACGCGCCTGGAATTCCTGGTCGGCAAGCAACTGCCCTACATCGCCATGGGCATGATCAACTTCCTGCTGATGCTGGTCCTGGCCATCCTGGTATTCCGCGTGTCGCTCAAGGGCAGCTTCCTGGCGTTGACCATCGGTGCCTTCCTCTATGTGGTCACCAGCACCGGCCTCGGCCTGTTCCTCTCGACCTTCATGCGCAGCCAGATCGCCGCGGTGTTCGGCGTGGCCATCGCGACAATGATCCCGGCGATCCAGTTCTCCGGGCTGATCCACCCGGTATCCTCGCTGGAAGGCGCGGCGGCCTGGATCGGCAAGCTCTATCCGACCTCGCATTTCCTGGTGGTCAGCCGCGGTGCCTTCTCCAAGTCGCTGGGCCTGCCCGACCTCTGGACCTACTACTTGCCGCTGGCCGCGTCCATCGTGGTGCTGACCCTGCTCAGCGTGGCCTGCCTGAAAAAGCAGGAGGACTGAGGAGTGCGCAGCCTGGCCAACATCTTCAACCTGGGCATCAAGGAATTCCGCAGCCTCGGTCGCGACTATGCGATGCTGGCGCTGATCGTCTGGGCCTTCAGCCTGGGCGTCTACAGTTCCGCCACCGGCATTCCGGAGACTCTTCACCACGCGCCGATAGCGGTGGTCGACGAGGACCGCTCGCAACTCTCGTCACGCATCGTCAATGCCTTCCAGCCACCGTACTTCCGCCCGCCGGAAATGATCGACCATGCCGGGATGGACCGCGGCATGGACGTCGGGCTCTATACCTTCACCCTGGATATCCCGCCGGATTTCCAGCGTGACGTGCTGGCCGGGCGCAAGCCGTCGATCCAGGTCAACGTCGATGCCACCCAGACCGGGCAGGCGTTTTCCGGCGCGGGCTACATCCAGAACATCGTCGCCACCGAGGTACGCGAGTTCGTCAGCCGCTACCGGGCGGAGCCGAGCATGCCGGCGCAGATCGAGGTGCGCATGGCGTTCAACCCGAACCTGACCCAGGCCTGGTTCGGCGGGGTGATGGAAGTGATCAACCAGATCACCATGCTGTCGATCATCCTCACCGGCGCCGCGCTGATCCGCGAGCGCGAGCACGGCACCATCGAGCACCTGCTGGTGATGCCGCTGTCGGCCTTCGAGATCATGATGGCCAAGGTCTGGTCGATGGGACTGGTGGTGCTGGTGGCGGCCGGGCTGTCCCTGCAGTGGGTGGTGCGCGGCTGGCTGGACGTGCCGATCAGCGGCTCGGTGGGGCTGTTCCTGCTCGGCGCCGGGCTGCACCTGTTCGCCACCACCTCCATGGGCATCTTCCTTGGCACGGTGGCGCGCTCGATGCCGCAGCTCGGCTTGCTGACCATCCTCGTGCTGCTGCCGCTGAACATCCTCTCGGGTGGCACCACGCCGCGAGAGAGCATGCCGGAACTGGTGCAGCACATCATGCTGGCGGCGCCGACCACGCACTTCGTCAGCCTGGCCCAGGCGATCCTGTTCCGCGGCGCCGGCTTCGACATCGTCTGGCCGCAGTTCGCCGGCATCGTGGCGATCGGCTCGGCATTCTTCTTCGGCGCGCTCTGGCGGTTCCGCCGGACCATCTCGCAGATGGCCTGAGCGATGGTCTCAGCGCTTGCCCAGCGGGAGGATCGCCTGCCATTCCTCGGCGCTCACCGGCATCACCGACAGGCGGCTGCCTTTCTGCACCAGGGCCAGGTTGGCGAGAGCCTCCTGGGCTTTCAGCCGGGCCAACGGCACGACTTCGGCGAAGGCCTCGACGAAGCTGACGTCACGGGCGCTCCAGGGATTCTTCTCGGCGCTGGCCTTGGGGTCGTGGTAGGGACTGGCGGGATCCAGGGCGGTGGGGTCGGGATAGGCCTCGCCTTCGATGCGCGCGATGCCGGCGATGCCTGGCTGCGGGCAACTGGAGTGATAGAAGAAGAACAGGTCGCCAGGGTTCATGCTGCGCATGAAATTGCGTGCCTGGTAGTTGCGCACGCCATCCCAGCGGGCGGTTCCGAGACGTTTCAGGTCGAGGATCGAGAGTTCGTCCGGCTCGGATTTCATCAGCCAGTAGGCAGGCATGAACTTTGCTCCTTTTTCGTAGATGTACGTAGGAAACGTCTGCGCGTGACCACCGGTCGCCGGTGCAATTGCGTATGACTCCAGCTTATCGGAAAATGCCGTTTTTCAGCGGGGCAGGGTGCTCAGGCGATAAGATAATCGCAAGGACCGGCCTCGAAAATTGCCTGGAAGGGGGAGGCAATCGATGAAGCGCAAGCCAGACTTGCTGTGGGTTTTGGTCATCATCTTCGGACTTGGGGTCGTCACCACCGGTTATACCCAGAGCCTCTGGGAGCGACAGGCCAGTACGCCCGCCCAGGTGACGCAACAGCCGTAAGACTCGCCGGGTATCGCATGGAACGCGGTACCCAGGGTTCTCCCTCCTTCCTAGCGTTTCCCCGCCACGTACCAGCCCGCATCGGTCACCGTTCCCGCCAGGGGAATGTCCCAACTGGCCAGCGCCAGTCGATCCACTTTCTGGCATTCGTGCGCCAGGCCGATAAGCGTCGGTTTGTGACCTTTTTTGCGCCTCGCCAGGTAGGCCAGGCTGCGGTCGTAGAAGCCGCCGCCCATGCCCAGGCGCCCGCCCTGTTCGTCGAACCCCACCAGCGGCAGCAGGACCAGGTCCAGCGCCCAGGCCTTGCGCTGGCGGCCGGCGTCGGCCAGCGGTTCGCTGATGCGGAAGCGGTTGCGGGTCCAGCGTTCGCCGCTGCCGACCCGCTGGAACACCATGCGCGTCCGCGGCCAGGGCGCGAGGACCGGCAGGTAGGTGGTCTTGCCGCGCTTCTGCGCCGCACGCAGCAGCGGGCGCGGATCGATCTCGCCATCGTTGGGCAGGTACAGGGCGATATGGCGGGCACGGCGGAAAAGGGGATGCTGCGCCAGTTGCCGGTAGAGGGCGCGGGCGGCGAGGCGTTGCTGCAGGGGGGAGAGCGCGCGGCGCGCCTGGCGGAGCTTGCGGCGCAGGGCCGGGCGGCTGAGGTCTTGCGATTCGATCATGTGGAAAGGTAGCTCCCCGGTCGTGCCGCTGTCGGGTTAGCCCTTGAACCCGAAAGTTCAAGGTGGCGGTTGCAGTAGACCTTAAGGCTTTCCGTCGTGCGGACATGCACACCGGCCCAACTGGCAACCTCCGTTGTTGCAGTTATCGGCTCAGGGACATCACCGACTGGCCAACACACCAGGGAGCGGAGGCCAGTATACCCGAATTGGCCGGGTCCGGGTCAGGCTTCACTGGCATCCGACGGATTCGCCAGGGCGCGGTCGACGCGATCGAGCAGCTCGCGCACGCGCTCGCGGGTCGAGCTGCTTTCCTGGTCCAGGCGCTCCTTGCGGTGCAGCAGGTCGTGGGTGATGTTGAGGGCGGCCATCACGGCGACCCGGTCGGCGCCGATGACCTTGCCGCTGGAGCGGATCTCGCGCATCTTGCCGTCCAGGTAGCGGGCGGCGCTTTCCAGGTTGGCGCGCTCGTCGTCGGGGCAATTGATGCAGTATTCCTTGTCGAGAATCTGCACGGTGAGGGTATTCGACTGGCTCATGTGTCCTGCTCCAAGGCTTTCAGACGCAAAATCATCGCTTCGACCTTGTGTCTCGCCATTTCGTTCTTTTCGATCAGATGAGCGCGCTCTTCGCGCCAGGACTTTTCGTTCGCCCGCAGCAGCCGGTTCTCCGCCTTGAGCTGTTCCAGCTTCTGGAGCAGCTGGTCGAACTTGGCCGTCAACAGTTGCAGATCGGCGTCTTCCATGGGCTCTCGCTTGGGAATGGGGTGATTGGACAACTATATAGGATCGCCCCCGGTCGGGGCCAATGCCCCGGGCGGAGCGGCGCGCCGGCAACCGGTCGCATGGTCTTGCCGGGCCGGGCGGTGCTAGGATAACCATCTTCATTTCACGTGTAGCGCCCCAATGGCGCCCAGCCGTCAGGGTCCCCAGATGTCCACTCAGAATTCCGCCTACAGCGCCTTTTCCTCCCTCCTCGCCGAGGCGGCCCTGCCGGTCTCGCCGGCCGAACTGCATGGCCACCTGCTCGGCCGGGTCTGCGCCGGCGCCGGCTTCGACGAGGCCGCCTGGCAACACGCCGCCGCCGAGCTGCTCGGCGGCGCGCCGGGCGAGCGACTCGAGGCCGCGCTGTCCGGCCTGCTCGGCATGGTGCGGCAGGACTTTTCCGCCGGCGAGGTCGCCGTGGTCCTGCTCCTGCCCGACGACGAGACCCCGCTCGCCCAGCGTACCGAGGCGCTTGGCCAGTGGTGCCAGGGTTTTCTCGCCGGTTTCGGCCTGACTGCCCGCGAGGGCAGCCTGACCGGCGAGGCCGAGGAAGTGCTGCAGGACATGGCCGCCATCGCCCAGGTCCAGGGCCAGCTGGAAGACAGCGAGGACGGCGAGACGGACTATATGGAAGTCATGGAATACCTGCGGGTCGCTCCGCTGCTGCTGTTCGCCGAATGCGGCAAGCCGCTGGAGCCCGCTCCCAAGCCTTCACTGCACTGAGGTTTCTGCATGATCCGTATCCCCAGGTCGGAGTACGCCCGTCGGCGCAAGGCGCTGATGGCGCAGATGGAACCCAACAGCATCGCCATCCTGCCGGCGGCGCCGATGTATATCCGCAACCGCGACGTCGAGCACGTCTACCGCCAGGACAGCGATTTCCAGTACCTCACCGGCTTCCCCGAGCCGGAGGCGGTGATGGCGCTGATTCCCGGCCGCGCCCACGGCGAGTACGTGCTGTTCTGCCGCGAGCGGGATCCGGAGCGTGAGCTCTGGGACGGCCTGCGCGCCGGCCAGGACGGCGCGATCAGCCAGTACGGCGCGGACGACGCCTTCCCCATCGGCGACATCGACGACATCCTGCCCGGCCTGATCGAAGGTCGCGACCGGGTCTACTATGCCCTTGGCGCCAACCCCGACTTCGATCGCCGGCTGATGGACTGGATCAACGTGATCCGCTCCAAGGCCCGCCAGGGCGCGCAGCCGCCGAACGAGTTCGTCGCGCTCGACCATCTGCTGCACGACCAGCGCCTGTACAAGAGCGCCAATGAAGTGAAGGTCATGCGCTATGCCGCCGAGGTCTCGGCCCAGGCGCACATCCGGGCGATGGAAGCCTGCCGGCCGGGGCTGTTCGAGTACCACCTGGAAGCCGAGCTGGAATACGAGTTCCGCAAGGGCGGGGCGAAGATGCCGGCCTACGGCTCGATCGTCGCCGCCGGGCGCAACGCCTGCATCCTGCACTACCGCGAGAACGACGCGGCGATCAAGGACGGCGACCTGATCCTGATCGACGCCGGTTGCGAGATCGACTGCTATGCCAGCGACATCACCCGCACCTTCCCCGCCAATGGCCGCTTCAGTCCCGAGCAGAAGGCGATCTACGAACTGGTGCTGGAAGCCAACATGGCGGCGTTCGACTTCATCGCCCCCGGCCGCCACTGGAACGAGGCCCACGAGGCCACCGTGCGGGTCATCACCGCCGGTCTGGTGCGCCTGGGCCTGCTGCAGGGCGACGTCGACGAGCTGATCGCCCGCGAGGCCTACAAGGCCTTCTACATGCACCGCGCCGGCCATTGGCTGGGGATGGACGTGCACGACGTCGGCGAGTACCGCGTCGGCGGCGAATGGCGGGTGCTCGAACCGGGCATGGCGATGACCGTCGAGCCGGGCATCTACATCGCCCCGGACAACACCTCGGTGGCGAAGAAATGGCGCGGTATCGGCGTACGCATCGAGGACGACGTGGTGGTCACCCGCAATGGCTGCGAAGTGCTGACCAACGGCGTACCCAAGACCGTCGCCGGGATCGAAGCGCTGATGGCCGCGGCGAAGAGCGAGGCGGCCTGAGGTGACCATGAGCAAGGCCAACCTGGCGATCATCGGCGGCGGCCTGGTCGGCGCGTCGCTGGCCCTCGCCCTGCAGGCCGGCGCCCGCGAGCGTGGCTGGTCGATCGTGCTGATCGAACCCTTCGCGCCCGGCAATGCCTACCAGCCCAGCTACGACGCCCGTTCCTCGGCGCTGTCCTATGGCAGCCGGCAGATCTACGAGCGCCTCGGCCTGTGGCCGGCGATCGCCGAGCGCGCCGAGCCGATCCTGCATATCCATGTTTCCGACCGCGGCCGCTTCGGCGCCACCCGCCTGACCGCCATCGAGGAAGGCGTGCCGGCGCTGGGCTACGTGGTGGAGAACGCCTGGCTCGGCCAGTGCCTGTGGAAGGCGCTCGACCCCGAGGTGGTGCGCTGGCACTGCCCGGCCGAAGTGAAGACCCTGGAAGCCCGGGAGGGCGGTTACCGGCTTACCCTCGACGACGAGACGCAACTCGATTGCGAGCTGGCGATCCTCGCCGATGGGGGCCGTTCCGGGCTGCGCGAACAACTCGGCATCGCCGTGGAGCAGACGCCGTACCGGCAGACCGCGCTGATCGCCAACGTATCGCCCTCCGAGGCGCACCTCGGGCAGGCCTTCGAGCGTTTCACCCCGAGCGGGCCGATGGCCCTGCTGCCGTTGCCGGAGAATCGTTGCGCGCTGATCTGGACCCGCCCCGGCAAGGACGCCGAGCGCCTGCGCGGCCTCGACGACGCGGCCTTCCTCGGCGAGCTGCAGGCGGCCTTCGGCTACCGCCTCGGCGCTTTCCGCCAGGTCGGCGCACGACACTGCTACCCCTTGCACCTGGTCGAGGCCCGCGAGCAGGTGCGCCCGCACCTGGTGGTGCTGGGCAACGCCGCGCACAGCCTGCACCCGATCGCCGGCCAGGGTTTCAACCTGTCGCTGCGCGACACCCTGGCGCTGGTCGATGCCCTGCTTCACGACGACGCGCCGCTAGGCGACTTCGCCGTGCTGCAGCGCTACCTCGACGGGCAGCGCCTGGACCAGCAGCTCACCGTCGGCTTCTCCGACCGGGTGACCCGGCTGTTCTCCAACGACCGCGCGCTGCTCGGCGCCGGGCGCAACCTCGGCCTGCTCGGGCTCGACCTGCTGCCGCCGGCCAAGCGCTGGTTCGCCCGCCAGGCCATGGGCCTCGGCGCGCGGCCACTGTAGCGCCATGCCCGTCTGGTCGTCGGCGCGCAAGGCCCGCCTGCTGCGCCTCGCCATGAACCTCTACCCGCCCTTCCTGGGGGCGGGCATTCGCGTGCGCCATATCGCCAGCGACTTCCGCGAGGTGCGGGTGCGCATGGGCCTGAACCGGCTCAATCGCAACTACGTGGGCACCCAGTTCGGCGGCAGCCTCTACTCGATGACCGATCCGTTCTTCATGCTGATGCTGATGGAGAACCTCGGCGCCGACTACATCGTCTGGGACAAGGCCGCCAACATCGAATTCGTCAGCCCGGGCAAGGGGCCGGTGCACGCGCACTTCAGCATCGACCAGGCGCTGCTCGACGAGGTCCGCGAACGGACCGCGGGCGGCGAGAAGTACCTGCCCCGCTTGCACGCCGAGGTGCGCGACGATGCCGGCACCCTGGTGGCGCGGGTGCAGAAAACCCTGTACGTGCGGCTCAAGCCGCGCGTGCGGAACGCGGCCTGAGGAGGCCTCCAGTGGAGAACGAGGATATGCACGCGGATCTGGTCATCGTCGGCGCCGGCATGGTCGGCAGCGCCCTGGCCCTGGCGCTGGAGGGCAGCGGCCTGGAGGTGCTGCTGGTGGATGGCGGCTCGCTCGACGTGGCGCCGTTCGAGCCGGAAGCGCCCTACGAGCCGAGGGTCAGCGCGTTGTCCGAAGCCAGCCGGCGGATCCTCCAGCGCCTGCACGCCTGGGACGGCGTCGTCGCGCGCCGCGCCGAACCCTATCGCGAGATGCAGGTGTGGGACGGCTCCGGCACCGGCCAGATCGGCTTCAGCGCCGCCAGCGTGCATGCCGAGGTGCTCGGCCATATCGTCGAGAACCGGGTGGTCCAGGACGCCCTGCTGGAACGCCTGCACGATTCCACCACCGGCCTGCTGGCCAACGCGCGCCTGGAGCAGATGCGCCACTCCGGCGACGACTGGCTGCTGACCCTGGCCGACGGTCGCCAGCTGCGCGCGCCGCTGGTGGTCGCTGCCGACGGCGCCAACTCGGCGGTGCGCCGCCTGGCCGGCTGCGCCACCCGCGAATGGGACTACCTGCACCACGCCATCGTCACCAGCGTGCGCTGCGAGAAGGCGCACCGAGCCACCGCCTGGCAGCGCTTCACCGACGACGGCCCGCTGGCCTTCCTGCCGCTGCCGGACCGCGGCGACGAACATTGGTGTTCGATCGTCTGGTCGACCACCCCGGAGCAGGCAGAACGCCTGATGGCGCTGGACGAGGATGGCTTCCGCGCCGCCCTCGGCGACGCCTTCGAACAGCGCCTGGGTGCCATCCTGCAGGCCGACCGGCGCCTGTGCATCCCGTTGCGCCAGCGTCACGCCAAGCGCTATGTGGAGCCAGGGCTGGCGCTGGTCGGCGACGCCGCGCACACCATTCACCCGCTGGCCGGGCAGGGCGTCAACCTGGGGTTTCTCGACGCGGCGGTGCTGTCCGAGGTCCTGCTGCACGCGCTGGAGCGCGGCGAGCGCCTCGCCGACGAGCGCGTGTTGAGCCGCTTCGAGCGACGGCGGATGCCACACAACCTGGGCATGATGACGGCGATGGAGGGCTTCGAGCGGCTGTTCCAGGCCGACCAACTGCCGCTGCGCTGGCTGCGCAACGCCGGCCTGCGCCTGGTCGACGGCCATCACGAGGCCAAGGCGCTGTTCGTTCGCCAGGCGCTTGGCCTGAGCGGCGATCTGCCAGCGTTGGCGCGGGTCTGACGGCGCGCGGCAGAGGCTCCGCTTCTCAGAACAGCGCCGCGCAGTCGCGCATGACCTGCGCCTTGTTGCGCAGGTAGAGACCGAACAGGTTGCGCGCGGCGTCTTCGTCCACCTCGATCTCCATCGCCTCGACGAAGGCGTTCACCGCCGCGGTGGCGTGGGCGAAGTGATCGCTCTCGGTGCCGCCGGTATGCACCGTGACCCAGGCCACGGTGGCGCGGGCGCGTTCGGCGGGCACGCCCATGTCGCGGCTGAACCATTCCTTGTACAGCGGATGGATGTACTCCACCTCGCCGTGGGTATAGACCTCGTGTACCAGAGTGGTCAGCAGGCCCTGCATCAGGTCGCGCTCGCGCAGCCGCTGGCGGTCGGTCCAGTCCTTGAAAGCCTGCGCCGAGGGCAGGCAGTTCTCGCGCAGCAGCCACTGGTCGTCGCCGCACAGGGTGGTGGCCATGGTATAGAAGAGATCGGCGTGTACCGTGTTGCCGAGCGCGCCGAGGTCTTCGTCGGTGATCCGCTGCAGGCTGCCGCAGGCGCGGTAGAGCTGGTCGGCCGCCGTCGAGCCCTGTTCCGAACGGGCCAGCAGGGTAAGGCGGTTGGCCAGCCCGGACACGCTGGCCGCCGAGTTGTTGGTCTTCGACCAACTGGCGAAGAACTTGCGCAGCGGGCCGACCGCCTGGCGCCGGGCGGTGACCCGGGCGAAGGCGTCCTCGATGTCCAGCAGCGCTCCCTCCTCGTCCCAGAAGGCCTTGAACAGCGCGTGGCGCAGGGTGCCGGCGGGCATGTCGTTGAGCACCGGCTCGATGACGCCGAGCAGCCGGCTGTGGGGTGTGATGACGTGGTTCATGGCTAACCTCCTGTCGGTTCTTGTTGTTCTTGCGATGGCTTGCTTTCTTTACTTGCGTGGCCCGCAGGGGCCGGCGGTCGGTGGCGGCGACGGCCCAGCCGCGGCGGGTGGCCAGCAGCGCCAGGAGGACCACCGCGTAGACCGAGTCGTTCTGCGCGGTGCCGAGGCCGTACGGCGGACCGCTGAGATGGATGCCGATATGGATGAACATGGCGACCTGGGAAAAGAGGCCACAGAACCCCACCGCGTACGATGACAGCAGCGGAATCCGGAACAGGTCACGGGATACTAGAGGGCGTTGCCCGTCCATGGACGCCTCCCTGCCAGAATTGGCAGGCAGCAACGCGCGGATGGCGAAGGCGACGAGCAGGGTCAGCCCGGCGAGTATCCTGAACGCCATGCGTGGCGAAATACCCCGACACATTTAGCCGCACGGATTCGCAAGCGAGATTTCTTATCATTCGTGCCTGTTTCCGCTGACGAGGCTGTCTTCATGCAGGCAAGCAAAGCTCTACTCGCCGCCCTGGCCCTGGGCATCACCGGCCTGGCCCAGGCCGCCGACGAGGTGGTGGTGTACTCCTCGCGCATCGACGAGCTGATCAAGCCGGTGTTCGATGCCTACACCAGCAAGACCGGCGTGAAGGTCAGGTTCATCACCGACAAGGAAGCGCCGCTGATGGCGCGGATCAAGGCCGAAGGCGCGAACACCCCGGCCGACCTGCTGCTCACCGTGGACGCCGGCAACCTCTGGCAGGCCGAGCAGATGGGCCTGCTGCAGCCGTTCAAGTCGGCCACCATCGAAGGCAACATTCCTCCGCAGTACCGCTCCAGCACCGACAGCTGGACCGGCCTGTCGCTGCGCGCGCGGACCATCGTCTACTCCACCGAGCGGGTCAAGCCGGAAGAACTGAGCACCTACGAGGCCCTCGCCGACAAGCAATGGGAAGGCCGCCTGTGCCTGCGCACGGCGAAGAAGGTCTACAACCAGTCGCTGACCGGGACCCTGATCGAGACCCACGGTGCGCAGAAGACCGAGGAAATCCTCCAGGGCTGGGTGAACAACCTGGCCACCGACGTGTTCGCCGACGACAACGCGGTGATCCAGGCGGTGGACGCCGGCCAGTGCGACGTCGGCATCGTCAACACCTACTACTACGGGCGCCTGCACAAGCAGAACCCGAGCCTGCGGGTCAAGCTGTTCTGGCCGAACCAGGCCGACCGCGGCGTCCACGTCAACCTGTCGGGCATCGGCCTGACCCGCCACGCACCGCATCCCGAGGCGACCAAGGCGCTGGTGGAATGGATGACCGGGCCCGACGCCCAGGCGCTGTTCGCCGGGATCAACCAGGAATTCCCGGCCAACCCGCAGGTCGCGCCGTCAGCCGAAGTCGCCAGTTGGGGCAGCTTCAAGGCCGACAGCATCCCGGTGGAAGTCGCCGGCAAGCGCCAGGCCGAGGCGATTCGCATGATGGACCGCGCCGGCTGGAACTGACCGCCGGCTATACTCGGCGCCCCGGCTCGTCCGAGCGGGGCGTCGTTCGTTCCGCACCGAGGATTTCGTGGCCCATCCCGCTCCCCGCCGCTGGTACCCCATCACCTTCACCGTTGCCGCACTGGTGCTGCTTCCGCTCAGCGTGCTGCTGCTGAGCTGGCTGGAGATCGACCGGGAAATCTGGAGCCACCTGTGGGATACCCAGTTGCCGCGCCTGCTCGGCAACACCCTGACCCTGGTGCTCGGCGTCGGCGTCGGCGTGACCCTGCTCGGCGTCAGCCTGGCATGGCTCACCAGTCTCTGCGAGTTCCCCGGGCGACGCTGGCTGGACTGGGCGCTGATGCTGCCCTTCGCGATCCCGGCCTATGTGCTGGCGTTCGTCTTCGTCGGCCTGCTGGACTTCGCCGGGCCGGTGCAGAGCCTGCTGCGCGAATGGTTCGGCAGCGGCCTGCGGCTGCCGCGGGTGCGTTCCACCGGCGGGGTGATCCTGGTCCTGGTGCTGGTGTTCTATCCCTACGTCTACCTGCTCGCGCGCAGCGCCTTCATCGCCCAGGGCAAGGGCCTGATGGAAGCGGCGCGGGTGCTCGGCCTGTCGCCGTGGCAGGCGTTCCTGCGGGTCGCCCTGCCGATGGCGCGCCCGGCCATCGGCGCCGGCCTGGCGCTGGCGGTGATGGAGACCCTGGCCGACTTCGGCGCGGTCTCGGTATTCAACTTCGACACCTTCACCACCGCCATCTACAAGACCTGGTACGGCTTCTACAGCCTTTCCAGCGCCGCCCAACTGGCCAGCCTGCTGTTGCTCGGGGTATGCCTGGTGCTGCTCGGCGAACGCCGCACGCGGGGCAAGGCCAGGGCCGCCAGCGAGCGGCCACGCGGCGCGCCGTTGTACCGCCTGCGCGGTGCCAGGGCTCTGGCGGCGAGCGCCTGGTGTGGGCTGGTATTCCTTTGCGCCTTCGTCATTCCAGTGGCGCAACTGGCGGTCTGGTTCTGGCGCCAGGGCCGCTTCGATCTCGACGAGCGCTACTGGGACCTGATCGGCCACACCCTGGCGCTGGGCGCCGGCGCCGCCCTGGCCACGGTCGCCGTGGCCCTGCTGCTGGCCTTCGCCGTGCGCCTGGCGCCGACCCGCGGCATCCGCGGCGCGGTAGGGCTGGGCAATCTCGGTTACGCGCTGCCGGGCTCGGTCCTGGCGGTTTCGATCATGCTGGCCTTCAGTTGGCTGGACAATCACTGGGTAATCCCGCTTTCCACCGTCCTCGGCGGCGCCGGCAAGCCACTGCTGCTGGGCAGTCTGTTCGCCCTGCTGCTGGCCTATCTGATCCGTTTCATGGCGGTGGCCTACGGGCCGCTGGAAAGCGGCCTGGCGCGGATCCGCCCGTCGTTGCCGGAAGCCTCGCGCAGCCTCGGCGTGGGCGGTCCGCTGCTGTTCCTGCGGGTCTACCTGCCGTTGCTGCTGCCGGCCTCGTTGAGCGCCGCGCTGCTGGTCTTCGTCGACGTGCTCAAGGAGATGCCGGCGACCCTGCTGATGCGTCCCTTCGGCTGGGATACCCTGGCCGTGCGGATCTTCGAGATGACCAGCGAGGGCGAATGGGCGCGCGCCTCGCTGCCGGCCCTGACCCTGGTGCTGGTCGGCCTGCTACCGGTGGTCGGGTTGATTCGCCGCTCCGCCCACCACTCCGATCGCCGAGCCCAGTAACCATGCAGGTCGTAGGGTCTATGGAAGGATCCTGGCTTGCGCCACTGGTGTCCTGCCTCGGGGCTTGCGGCTACAATGCGCGCGATTTCGTGCCGGCGGTTCCCGCCGACGGCACCCGCTACGCCCGGAAGGAGAATACCCATGGGATTGCGCACCCCGCTTTACGAGCTGCACGTCGCGCTCGGCGCCAAGATGGTCGACTTCGGCGGTTGGGACATGCCGCTGCACTACGGTTCCCAGGTCGAGGAGCATCATCAGGTCCGACGTGACTGCGGCGTCTTCGACGTGTCCCACATGACCGTGGTGGACGTTGCCGGCGAGCAGGCCAGGGCCTATCTGCAGCACCTGCTGGCGAACGACGTGGCGCGCCTCGGCGAGACCGGCAAGGCGCTCTACAGCGCGATGCTCAACGAAGAGGGCGGGGTGGTCGACGACCTGATCGTCTACCTGACCGATAACGGCTACCGGGTGGTGGTCAACGCCTCGACACGCGACAAGGACATCGCCTGGATGCAGGCGCAGGCCGCCGGCTTCAGGGTCGACCTGAAGGAGCGCGGCGACCTGGCGATGCTCGCCATCCAGGGCCCCAACGCGCGCATGCACACGTCCGAACTGGTATCCCCGGCGCGCGCCGCGCTGATCCGTGATCTCAAGCCGTTCCAGGGTCGCGCCGAGGGTGACTGGTTCCTCGCCCGCACCGGCTACACCGGCGAGGATGGCCTGGAAATCATGCTGCCGGCCGCCGAGGCACCGGGCTTCCTCAACGAACTGGTTGGCGCCGGGATCTCCCCGGCGGGACTCGGCGCGCGCGACACGCTGCGCCTGGAGGCCGGACTCAACCTCTACGGCCAGGACATGGACGAAAGCGTTTCCCCGCTTGCCGCCAACATGGCCTGGACCGTAGCCTGGGAGCCGGCTGCGCGGGGCTTCGTCGGCCGCCGCGCGCTGGAAGCGCAGAAGGCCGCCGGCGACCAACCGAAGCTGGTCGGCCTGGTACTGGAGGAGCGTGGCGTGCTGCGCGCCCACCAGGTGGTGCGGGTGGCTGGCGTGGGTGAGGGGGAGATCACCAGCGGCAGCTTTTCGCCTACCCTGAACAAGTCCATCGCGCTGGCCCGCGTGCCGGCCGCCACCGGCGACCGCGCCGAGGTGGAAATCCGCGGCAAGTGGTATCCGGTACGGGTGGTCCAGCCCAGTTTCGTGCGTCACGGCAAGCCCCTGATCTAACCTGGCAATGGCGACCGCCGTCGCCTCCGACTTCGAGGAAAACAAGATGAGCAATATTCCCGCCGAACTGCGTTACGCCCAGAGCCACGAATGGGCTCGCCTGGAAGCCGACGGCAGCGTTACCGTGGGCATTTCCGACCATGCCCAGGAAGCCCTTGGCGATGTGGTCTTCATCGAGCTGCCGGAGCTGGGCAAGACCCTCGCCGCCGGCCAGGAAGCCGGCGTGGTCGAGTCGGTGAAGGCCGCCTCCGACATCTACTCGCCGATCGGCGGCGAAGTCATCGCTATCAACGAAGCCCTGGCCGACACCCCGGAAGACGTCAACAACGACCCGTACGCGTCCTGGTTCTTCAAGCTCAAGCCGAGCAATCCGGCCGAGCTGGACAAGCTGCTCGACGCCGCCGCCTACCAGGCCGCCGTCGACGCGGAAGGCTGAGCCGCCGCGTAGCCGCGACAAAACCCGCTATCCTTGGACAAGGCCTCGATGATTCGAGGCTTTGTTCTTTTCGAAACGGTGAAAACAGATTTTCGCCGTCGCTGTTTTCTCATTCGATATCCGTTCGGCGACGATCGCTGGCAGGGCGATGCCGCCCCCAACGAGAGCGAAGCCATGTCGCAGACGCCGTCCCTCGCCCAGCTCCAGCCCGCCGATGCCTTCCTGCGCCGCCATCTCGGCCCCGATCCGGCGGAGCAGCAGGCCATGCTGGATTTCCTCGGGGTTTCCACTCGCGCCGAGCTGATCGTGCAGACGGTGCCGCCGGCGATCCGCCTCAACCGCCCGCTGGAACTGCCCGCCGCGCTCGACGAACAGGCCGCCCTGGCGCGCCTGCGCAGCTATGCCGAACTCAACCAGCGCTGGACCAGCCTGATCGGCATGGGCTACCACGGCACCGTGACGCCGCCGGTGATCCTGCGCAATGTGCTGGAGAATCCCGGCTGGTACACCGCCTATACGCCCTACCAGCCGGAAATCGCCCAGGGCCGCCTGGAGGCGCTGCTGAACTTCCAGCAGTTGACCATCGACCTCACCGGCCTCGACCTGGCCAGCGCCTCGCTGCTCGACGAAGCCACCGCCGCCGCCGAGGCCATGGCCCTGGCCAGGCGGGTGGCGAAGGCCAGGAGCAACCGCTTCTTCGTCGACGCGCATTGCCATCCGCAGACTGTCTCGGTACTGCGCACCCGCGCCGAGGCGTTCGGCTTCGAGCTGGTCATCGACGAGCCGGACAACCTGGCCACCCATGCCGTGTTCGGCGCCCTGTTGCAGTACCCGGACAGCCGCGGCGAGATCCGCGACCTGCGCCCGCTGATCGACCTGCTGCACGGCCAGCAGGCGCTGGCCTGCGTCGCCAGCGACCTGCTCGCCCTGCTGCTGCTGACCCCGCCGGGCGAGCTCGGCGCCGACGTGGTGCTCGGCAGCGCCCAGCGCTTCGGCGTGCCGATGGGCTACGGCGGGCCCCACGCGGCATTCTTCGCCACCCGTGACGCGTACAAGCGGGCGATGCCGGGGCGGATCATCGGTGTCTCCCGCGACGCGCGCGGCAACCCGGCACTGCGCATGGCCCTGCAGACCCGCGAGCAGCACATCCGCCGGGAAAAGGCCAACTCGAACATCTGCACCGCCCAGGTGCTGCTGGCCAACATCGCCTCGCTCTACGCCGTCTACCATGGGCCGCAGGAGTTGAAACGCATCGCCCAGCGCGTCCAGCGCCTGGCCGCGCTGCTGGCGGCTGGACTGGAGAGCAAGGGGTTGCGGCGGCTCAACCGGTATTTCTTCGACACCCTGACCTACGAGGTCGGCGAGCGGCAGCCGGCGATCCTCGAACGGGCGCGGGCGGCGCGGGTCAACCTGCGCGTGGTCGACGACCGGCGGCTGGCGCTGAGCCTCGACGAAACCTGTGACGCGGCGACCCTGGCGAGCCTGTTCGAGATCTTCCTCGGTGCTGGACACGGACTGGAGGTGGAGCGCCTGGATGCCGGCGTGGTGGCCGACGGCATACCCGCCGTGCTGCAACGCACTTCGGCCTACCTGCTGCATCCGGTGTTCAATGCCCATCACAGCGAGACCGAGATGCTCCGCTATCTGCGCCAGCTGGAAGGCAAGGACCTGGCGCTGAACCAGGCGATGATCCCGCTCGGCTCCTGCACCATGAAGCTCAACGCCAGCAGCGAGATGATCCCCATCACCTGGCCGGAATTCGCCGAACTGCATCCCTTCGTGCCGCGCGAGCAGGCCGAGGGCTATCGTCGGATGATCGACGAACTGGAAGCCTGGCTGCGGGCGATCACCGGCTTCGACGCGATCTGCATGCAGCCCAACTCCGGGGCCCAGGGCGAATATGCCGGGCTCCTGGCGATCCGCCGCTACCACCAGAGCCGTGGCGACAGCCAGCGCGACATCTGCCTGATCCCCGCCTCGGCGCATGGCACCAACCCGGCCTCGGCGATCATGGCCGGCATGCGGGTGGAGATCGTCGAGTGCGACGTGCGTGGCAACGTCGATCTCGACGACCTGCGCCTCAAGGCGGCCGAGGCGGGCGAGCGGCTGTCCTGCCTGATGATCACCTACCCCTCGACCCATGGCGTCTACGAGGAAGGCATCGGCGAGATCTGCGAAGTGGTCCACCGCCACGGCGGCCAGGTCTACATGGACGGCGCCAACCTCAATGCCCAGGTCGGCCTGGCGCGGCCGGCGGATATCGGCGCCGACGTCTCGCACATGAACCTGCACAAGACCTTCTGCATTCCCCACGGCGGCGGTGGGCCGGGCATGGGGCCGATCGGGGTGAAGCGGCACCTGGCGCCGTTCGTCGCCAATCACCCGGTGATCCGCGTCGAAGGGCCGGATCCGCTGAACGATGCGGTCAGCGCGGCGCCCTGGGGCAGCGCCAGCATCCTGCCGATCAGCTGGATGTACATCGCCATGATGGGCCCGCAGTTGGCCGACGCCAGCGAGGTGGCGATCCTCTCCGCCAACTACCTGGCGAACCGCCTGGACGGCGCCTTCCCCGTGCTCTATCGCGGGCGCAACGAGCGCGTCGCCCACGAATGCATCCTCGACCTGCGGCCACTCAAGGCGCAGACCGGGATCACCGAGGAGGATGTGGCCAAGCGCCTGATGGACTACGGCTTCCATGCCCCGACCATGTCCTTCCCGGTGCCGGGCACGCTGATGGTGGAGCCGACCGAGAGCGAGTCGAAGGCGGAGCTGGATCGTTTCGTCGAGGCGATGCTGAGCATCAGGGCCGAGATCGGCAAGGTGGAGAGCGGCGACTGGCCAGCGGAGGACAACCCGCTGAAGCGGGCGCCGCATACCCTGGCCGACGTCACCGGGGTCTGGCAGCGGCCCTACGAGATCGCCGAGGCGGTGACCCCGAGCGCGCATACGCGGGCGTTCAAGTACTGGCCGGCGGTGAACCGGGTGGACAATGTCTACGGCGATCGCAACCTGTTCTGCGCCTGCGCGCCGCTGGAGGACTACCGCGAGTGACCTCGCCTCCGGGCGGAGGCGAGGCGGGGCGCTTACTGCTGGATGGCGGACTGCTCGCCGCCGGCGAGGATCGCGCTGGCCAGTTCCATGTCGCTGGCCTGCAGGTCCGGGTTGTCGCTGCGCAGCTTCTGCAGCGCGGCTTCCAGGTATGGACCGCGGATCGCGCCGTCGCTGGCGAGGTAGCTGCCGGCATCGTCCTGCGCGGCGACGATCAGCTTGTGATCGTGGCGGAAGGTCAGGTAGGTAGAGGCCGTGGTGGCGCCCGAGGAAATGATGTTGCGCCAGAAGGTATCGGCCGAGGCCGAGCCCAGCGGCAGGGCGGCGATGGCCAGGGTGGCGGCGGCGAGTTTGAGCGAACGCATGGGGGAACTCCTGATAGGGGGCTGCGTGCTACATCAGATCGCGTTTCCCGGCCCCGAGTTCCGCCGCGGGTGACCGTTCGGTCTGTTTTTCCTTGCCGCGCAGCCCCCGTCAGCCGGGAGCTGTAGCGTTTCCGGGGGCGGCCGGTTCGACGCGCAGCAGGGCGCCGTCCTGGCCGGTCACGCGGACCAGGGCGCCGCGCGGCAGGTCGGGACCGCTGACCAGCCAGAGCGCGCCCTCGACACGCAGTTCGCCGAGCCCGCCGACGATGGCCCGGTGCAGCGGGAAGCTGCGGCCGAGCAGGTCGTCGCCGCGCCGGTGCAACCCGGGGGTTGCCCGGCACCCGCCGGCCATGCGCCGGCGCCGCCACTGCTCGCCGGCGGTCAGGGCGGAGAGCCCGGCGAACAGCAAAACCTGCCAGGGCCAGGCCAGGCCCGGCAGGAAGGCGCTGAGCGCGCCGACGCAGGCCGCGGTCAGGCCGGTCCGCAGCAGGTAGCCGCCGGCGCCGAAGATTTCCAGGAGCAGGAGCACCGTGCCGAGCGCCAGCCAGTCCCAGAAGTCCAGTTGCAGCAGGGGTTCCATCGGCCGGCCCTCAGCTGCGCGGCGGCGCGACGCCGCCGGGCGGGGCGCTTGCGCCGTGGGGCATGGGCCGGGCGGCCGGGTGCCGAAGCGTCGTCGCGGGGACGACGAGGGAAGCGATCGCCATCGTCTACATCCTTGTCAGTGGGCCGCGTCGGCCCGTCCGGCTCTGTGCCGTGCAACCGTCGGATCTCCGCCGACGGGACTCGCTACTTCTGCTCGCTGTGCGGGGTCACGCGCAGCACTTCCTCCAGCGTGCTGAGTCCGGCGGCGACCTTCTGCGCGCCGGACAGGCGCAGGCTGCGGGTGCCTTCCTTGTAGGCCTGGCGGCGCAGGGCGACCAGGTCGGTGTCGGCGGTGATCAGCTCCTTCAGGCTATCGCTGAGCAGCATGATTTCATACACGCCGGCGCGTCCGCGGTAGCCGGTATCGCGGCATTCCAGGCAGCCCACCGCCTGGTGCGCGCCGCTGGGCGGCGGGGCGCTCCAGGGGCGGGTCAGCTCGTGCCAGTCGCTGTCGGCCAGTTGCATCGGTGCCTTGCAATGCGGGCAGAGCGTGCGCACCAGGCGCTGGGCCATGACCCCGAGCACGGTGGCGCGGATCAGGTAGTAGGGCACGCCCAGTTCGAGCAGGCGGGTGATGGCGGTGGGCGAGTCGTTGGTGTGCAGGGTGGAAAGCACCAGGTGTCCGGTGAGCGCGGCCTGGATCGCCATCTCGGCGGTCTCCAGGTCGCGGATCTCGCCGACCATGATGATGTCCGGGTCCTGCCGCAGCAGGGCGCGCACGCCGCTGGCGAAGGTCAGGTCGATGTTGTGCTGCACCTGCATCTGGTTGAAGGACGGCTCGATCATCTCGATCGGGTCCTCGATGGTGCAGACGTTCACCTCGTCGGTGGCCAGTTGCTTGAGCGTGGTGTACAGCGTGGTGGTCTTGCCCGAGCCGGTGGGGCCGGTGACCAGGATGATGCCGTTGGGCTGGCGCGTCATGCTCTGCCAGCGGCGCAGGTCGTCGGCGGAGAAACCGAGCTGGTCGAAGCTCTTGAGCAGCACTTCGGGATCGAAGATGCGCATCACCATCTTCTCGCCGAAGGCGGTGGGCAGGGTCGACAGGCGCAGTTCGACTTCCGCGCCGTCCGGGGTCTTGGTCTTGACCCGGCCGTCCTGCGGCTTGCGCTTCTCCGCCACGTTCATCCGGCCCAGCGACTTCAGGCGGCTGACCACCGCCATGGTCACCTGCGGCGGGAACTGGTAGACGTTGTGCAGCACGCCGTCGATGCGGAAGCGCACGGTGCCCTGCTCGCGGCGCGGCTCGATGTGGATATCGCTGGCGCGCTGCTGGAAGGCGTACTGGAACAGCCAGTCGACGATGGTGACGATGTGCGCGTCGTTGGCGTCCGGCTCCTGGTCGGCGGCGCCCAGGTTGAGCAACTGCTCGAAGTTGCCGACGCCGCTGATCTTCTGGTCCGGCGAGGTGGCGCCGCTGACCGAGCGGGCCAGGCGGAAGAACTCGACGGTATAGCGCTGGATGTCCGCCGGATTGGCCACCACCCGCTTGATCGGCCGCTTGAGCACGTGCACCAGGTTGCTTTCCCAGCCCTGTACGAAGGGCTGGGCGCTGGCGACGGTGACTTCCTCCGGGCTCACCGCGACGGCGAGGATGCCATGGCGCTGGGCGAAGGCGTAGGACATCAGCGGGGTCACCGCGGCGACGTCGATCTTCAGCGGGTCGATGCGCAGGTAGGGCTGGCCGGCGTATTCGGCCAGCCACTGGGTCAGGGTCTCCAGGTCGAGCTTGCGTCCGGGCCGCTTGAGATCCTCGACCTGCTGCGCGGCGAGGAACTCCAGCGGATGCTGCTGGTTGCGCACCGCGCTGCGGCGGATCGCCAGGCACTGTTCGGCCTGGTCCTGCCCGACCCGACCCTGGGCGACCAGCTCGCGGAGCAGGTCGCCGAGGTCCAGCACACGGTCCTGGGCGGCGGTGGCGAACACGGACATGCGGACTCCCTTGGGATGATGGCGGTAGCGGCGAAGCTTATTTCATCAGCGCCTTCCAGGATTTGAGCGTGAGCACAGTATGGGCCTGCGCGGCGCGGGCGGCCAGGCGCTCGGCGTCGGCGGGCTGTCGCAGCAGGTCGAGTAGCTTGGCCAGTTCGCCGTACAGGCGGTCGGCTTCCGGCAGGGCGAGCACGCCGCGCGCCAGGCGCAACCAGGTAAGCATGCGCTGCAGGCGCGGCACCTGGTCGGGGAGCAGCTCGGGATGCTGGTGGGCGCGCGCCAGCGGCGTGGCCTGGGCTTCTTCGGCAAGGCTGCGCAGCAGCCATTTGCCCAGCGCGGCGGCGCCCTGGCGGTTGCCGCGTTCGTTGCGCGACTCGGTCCAGGCCTTGGCCAGCAACCAGCGCGAGGCATTCAGGGAGAACAGGCCCCAGCGGGTCTCGTCGAGTTCGGCGCGGAACAGTTGCGGCGCTTGCTGGCGCAGCGTCTCGTCGTCGCGGCCGCGCTCGATGCGCGGCGCCCAGTCGGCGAGGAGGGCGTCCAGCGCTTCGCGCAGTTCGCGACTGCTGGCGCGCGGCACCGCCTGGCCGAGGCTGCCGAGCAGGGTGCGCAGGTCCTGCAGTTGCTGCAGCCAGTCTTCGAGCAGGCGCCAGTGGCCGTTGAAGCGATACTGCTCGGCGAGGCGCTGGCTGCTGCCGAGCAGGTACCAGGCGATGGCGGCGAAGGCGCCGTCCACCGGAGTCTCCGCCAGCAGCTTCTGCGCTGGCGGGTCGACCTCGTAGCTGTTCGGGTCGAACAGGCGGTAGCCGCGCTCGGCCTTGCTGATGTCGCAGGGCATCAGCGGCAGGTCGGCGGCCAGTTCGGCGGCCAGCTCCAGCAGCGCGGCGGCTTCGCCCTGGCGCAGCTCCAGCTCCAGTTCGCAGATTTCCTCTTCGTCCTTGCCGGCGACCACCTTGCCCAGGTCCAGGGCCGCCTCCACAATCACCCGGGCCTTGCCGCGGCCCCAGGCGATCTCGGCGCGCTGGCGCACGAAGTCGGTGCTGAAGATCGGCTTGAGCTGCTTCTTGTCGAGGTCCTTGAGGGCCGCCGGCCAGCACTTGTCGTCGAGTTTCTTCAGGTCGAGCCTGTCCTTCTCCAGGTACCAGTCCCACTCGTTGCGCTCGGACAGCCCGGCCACGCTCTGCCCGCGGCTCTTCAGGGTCTGGATGTACTGCTCGCCGTCGCGGCGCATGCGCAGGGCGACCTTGGCCCGGGCCAGCTCGCGGCCGGGGGTATCGTAGTACTGGTTGTACAGCTCGCGGCGCTCCCAGCCCGACTTGTTGCGTTTCTTCAGCAACGGGTGCTCCTGCAGGGCTTGGAGGGTGGCGCGGCTGACGCGGAGTTTGATTTCGGTTTCTTTCTGCATGGGAGTTATCCGGCTCGGGACGCCAGGCGTCCGCGGGTGAACGTGTTCCAGATCAAGTGCGCGTGGAGTGGGTCGCCTATACTTTCCGACATTTCCACCGGGGGAGGCGCTGCATGCCGACCAATCCGTTCATCAGTCTGTTCGGTCGCTCGCCGATCGGGCCGATGCAGCAGCACATCGCCAAGGCCCATGAATGCGCGGCTGGCCTGTTGCCGTTCTTTCGCGCGGTGATCGCCGAGGACTGGGCGCAGGTCGAACAGGTTCAGCAGGACATGGTGCGCCTGGAGCAGGAAGCCGATCGGCTGAAGAAGAACGTCCGGATGCACCTGCCCAAGAGCCTGTTCCTTCCGGTGCCGCGCTCCGATCTGTTGGAACTGCTCAGTGTACAGGACAAAGTCGCCAACCGCGCCAAGGACATCGCCGGGCTGATGCTCGGCCGGCGCATGCGCATCCCGCCGCCGCTGCAGGGACAGATGCTCGCCTACGTGCAACGTTCGGTGGACGCCAGCGCCCAGGCGCTGCGGGTGGTCAACGAGCTCAACGAACTGCTCGAGACCGGTTTCGGCGGTCGCGAGACCAGCCTGGTGGAGAGCATGGTGGAGGAACTCGAAGCCATCGAGAATGACACCGACCGCATCCAGGTGGAGGTGCGCCGCGAACTCTTCCGCCTGGAGGGCGAGCTGCCGCCGGTGGACGTGATGTTCCTCTACCAGGTCATCGAATGGATCGGCGACGTCGCCGACCGCGCCCAGCGGGTCGGCAACCGCCTGGAGCAATTGCTGGCGCGTTGAGCGCCGGTCTTCCTTACGCCTTCTGCCCGCACACGGATTCCCGCCCATGTCCCTGATCGCCGACCACGGCTTCGTCTTCCTGGTACTGGCCTGCCTGTTCGGTTTCTTCATGGCCTGGGGCGTCGGCGCCAACGACGTCGCCAACGCCATGGGCACCTCGGTGGGCTCGCGGGCGCTGAGCATCCGCCAGGCGATCCTGGTGGCGATGGTCTTCGAGTTCTGCGGCGCCTACTTCGCCGGCGGCGAGGTGACCGAGACGATCAAGAGCGGTATCGTCGACCCGCAGTACATGACCCCCGACCTGCTGATCTTCGGCATGCTCTCGGCGCTGCTGGCCGCCGGGGTCTGGCTGATGCTGGCGACCATCAAGGGCTGGCCGGTGTCGACCACTCACTCGATCGTCGGCGCGATCATCGGTTTCGCCTCGGTCGGCGTCTCGGTGCAGGCGGTGCACTGGGAGGCGATCGGGCCGATCGTCGCCAGCTGGGTGGTGACCCCGGTGCTCTCCGGGCTGCTCGCCTTCGCCCTGTTCCGCGGCGTGCAGTGGCTGGTGCTGCACGCCGAGGATCCGTTCCGCAGCGCGCGGCGCTACGTGCCGCTGTACATGTTCCTGGCCGGTTTCATGGTCGCCCTGATGACCGTCGGCAAGGGCCTGAAGCATGTCGGCCTGGACCTGTCCGGCGCACAGACGCTGGGCCTGGCGCTGCTGGTCGGCGGCCTGGTGACGGGCCTGGGCATCGTCCTGCTGCGGCGTATCCGGCCCGTCGACGGTGGCGATTCGCGCGGCGGCTTCGCCAGTGTCGAGCGAGTGTTCGCCGTGCTGATGATCTTCACCGCCTGCTCCATGGCCTTCGCCCATGGCGCCAACGACGTGGCCAACGCCATCGGCCCGGTGGCTGCGATCGTCGCGGTGGTCCAGGCCGGCGGCGACCTGGAGCTGGTGGCCCGCTCGCCGGTGCCGCCCTGGGTGCTGCTGCTCGGCGCGGTGGGCATCGTCATCGGCCTGGCCACCTACGGTTACCGGGTGATCGCCACCATCGGCCGGGAAATCACCGAGCTGACGCCCAGCCGCGGCTTCGCCGCCGAACTGGCGACCGCTTCCACCGTGGTCGGCGCCTCGGCCATCGGTCTGCCGGTATCCACCACCCACACTCTGGTCGGCGCGGTGCTCGGCATCGGCATGGCGCGCGGTATCGGCGCCCTCAACCTGCGGGTGATCGGCTCGATCTTCCTGTCCTGGGTGGTGACCCTGCCGGCCGGCGCGCTGCTGGCGATCCTGTTCTTCCTGCTCCTGCGCGCGCTGTTCGGCGCCTGAGCGGCGGCAGGCCGGGGCGGGCAGGTTTTATCCGCCGCCGCGATAGGCCATGATGGGGCTCGACCCGTGTGGAGAGTCCCATGCCGTTGCCGTCCCTGAAAGACCAGTTCGGCGCGCTGATCGCCGCGTCTTCCGTCAGTTGCACCCAGCCTGACCTGGACCAGACCAACCGTCCGGTGGTCGACCTGCTGGCCTCCTGGCTGGGCGACCTGGGCTTGCGCTGCGAGCTGCTCGAGGTCGCGCCGGGCAAGTTCAACCTGCTGGCCAGCTACGGCAGCGGCCCTGGCGGCCTGGTCCTGGCCGGGCATACCGACACCGTGCCCTACGACGAAGCGCTGTGGAGCAGCGATCCGCTGCGCCTGGACGAGCGCGACGGCCGCTGGTACGGCCTCGGCAGTTGCGACATGAAGGGCTTCTTCCCGCTGGCCATCGAGGCCCTGCTGCCGTTGCTCGACCAGCCGTTCCGCCAGCCGCTGATGATCCTCGCCACCTGCGACGAGGAAAGCTCGATGGCCGGCGCCCGCGCCCTCGCCGAAAGCGGGCGGTCGCTGGGGCGGGCGACGGTGATCGGCGAACCGACCAGCCTGCGGCCGATCCGCCTGCACAAGGGGGTGATGATGGAGCGCATCGATATCCTCGGGCAGAGCGGCCATTCTTCCGACCCGAACCTCGGGCGTAGCGCCCTGGAGGCCATGCACGCGGCGATCGGCGAGCTGATGACCTTGCGTGGCGAGTGGCAGCGGGCCTGGAACAACCCGCAGTTCAGCGTGCCACAGCCGACCCTGAACCTCGGCTGCATCCACGGCGGCGACAACCCCAACCGCATCTGCGGCCAGTGTTCGCTGGAGTTCGACCTGCGCCCGCTACCGGGCATGCAGCCCGAGCAGCTGCGCGAAGCGATCCGCCAGCGCCTGCGGCCGCTGGCCGAGCGGCACCGGGTGACGATCGACTACCAGCCGCTGTTCCCGGCCGTGCCGCCGTTCGAGCAGGACCGGGACAGCGAGCTGGTGCGCGTCGCCGAGCGCCTGACCGGGCACCGCGCCGAGGCCGTGGCGTTCGGTACCGAGGCGCCGTATTTCCAGAGCCTGGGCAGCGAGACCCTGGTCCTCGGCGCCGGCGACATCGCCTGTGCCCACCAGCCCGACGAGCATCTGGAACTGGCGCGCATCGAGCCGATGGTCGGCGTGCTGCGCCAGCTCATCCGCCACTATTGCCTGACCCCCGCCGCCTGAAGCGCGGCATGGCCGGCGACCAGCTCGAAGCCGCCGTTGATGACGAACTGCACGCCCATCGCCACCAGCAGGAAGCCGACCACCCGCGAGATGGCGTCGATCCCGGATCCGCCGAGGAATCTCATGATCCGTCCGGAGCTCCGCAGGGCGATCCAGAAGACCAGCGCGGTGAGCAGGGTCACGGTGATCGCCGCCAGGTGGATGGGCAGCGGAATGCTGCCGTAGGTGGATTGCAGGGTCGACGCCGAGCTGACCACCAGGGCGATGGTTCCCGGCCCCGCGGTGCCGGGCAGGGCCAGCGGGACGAAGGAGAGGTCGCGGAAGTGCGGGGTGATCTTCTCCTCGTCCGACAGCAGGTCGTGCTGGACCTCGGTCTCGTCCGGCGTGGAGGCGGGGAACAGCATGGTGAAGCCGATGTAGGCGACGATCAGCCCGCCGGCGATGCGCAGGCCGGGAATGGAGATGCCGAATACCTGCATCACCAGGCTGCCGCCGTAGAAGCTGATGAGCATGATCAGGGCCACGTAGAGGCTGGCCTTGAGAATCTGCCGGTTGCGCTCGGCCGGTGGCAGGCCGCCGCCGAGACCGAGCAGCAGCGAGACGCTGGTCAGCGGGTTGGCCACCGGCAGCACGGCGAGCAGGCCGACCAGGACGTGATGGAAGTATTCGCTCATGGATTTTCCTCGTTCGCGTGGGGCGCGCCGGATGGCACTGCGAACGAGGCAGCCTAGCGAAAAAGCCTGGCACGGGATAACCAGGGGTTTTCGGATAGTTTTTTTCAGAAATAGTGGTAAAACGGTCCGTTGCGGATGCGCGGCCCTTACCATGGTCGTATCCCGCCGCTCCGGAGCCGCCCAGGGTTTAAACTCGTGCGCGATCCATCCGTCTCGTTAACCAGGAAGTGAGGAGAAGCCTGTCGATGTTGCTGCGACGACGATAACGGCGCCCTTCGGGCCGTCCCGGCCGCTCACGCTTTGCTCTCGCTCACGAAACGACAGGCTCTTCCCACCATGCCCGACTACGTCAACTGGTTACGTCACGCTTCGCCCTACATCAACTCGCACCGGGACCGGACCTTCGTGGTCATGCTCCCCGGCGAAGGGGTGGAGCATCCCAATTTCGGCAATATCGTCCACGACCTGGTCCTGCTGCACAGCCTCGGCGCGCGCCTGGTGCTGGTGCACGGCTCGCGCCCGCAGATCGAGTCGCGCCTGGCCGCGCGCGGCCTGGCCCCGCGCTACCACCGCGACCTGCGGGTGACCGATGCGCCGACCCTGGAGTGCGTGATCGACGCGGTCGGCAGCCTGCGCATCGCCATCGAGGCGCGCCTGTCGATGGACATGGCCGCCTCGCCGATGCAGGGCGCGCGCCTGCGGGTCGCCGGCGGCAACCTGGTCACCGCGCGGCCGATCGGCGTGGTCGAAGGGGTCGACTATCACCACACCGGCGAGGTGCGGCGGATCGACCGCAAGGGCATCGGTCGCCTGCTCGACGAGCGCAGCATTGTCCTGCTCTCGCCGCTGGGCTACTCGCCGACCGGGGAAATCTTCAACCTGGCCTGCGAGGACGTGGCCATGCGCGCGGCCATCGACCTGGAGGCGGAAAAGCTGATTCTCTACGGCGCCGAGCAGGGCCTGCTGGACGCCTCCGGCAAGCTGGTCCGCGAATTGCGCCCGCAACAGGTGCCGGCGCACCTGCAGCGGCTCGGCAACAGCTACCAGGCCGAACTGCTGGACGCCGCGGCCCAGGCCTGCCGGGCCGGGGTCAAGCGCAGCCATATCGTCAGCTATACCGAGGACGGCGCGCTGCTCAGCGAGCTGTTCACCCGCACCGGCAACGGCACCCTGGTCGCCCAGGAGCAGTTCGAGCAGTTGCGCGAGGCGGGCATCGAGGACGTCGGCGGGCTGATCGAGCTGATCCGCCCGCTGGAAGAGCAGGGCATCCTGGTGCGCCGATCCCGCGAGGTGCTGGAACGCGAGATCGAACAGTTCAGCATCGTCGAGCGCGAAGGGCTGATCATCGCCTGTGCCGCGCTCTACCCGATCGCCGATTCGGAGGCGGGCGAGCTGGCCTGCCTGGCGGTGAACCCGGAGTACCGCCACGGTGGGCGCGGCGACGAACTGCTGGAGCGGATCGAGGAGCGCGCCCGCGGCCTCGGCCTGAAGACCCTGTTCGTGCTCACCACGCGGACCGCGCACTGGTTCCGCGAGCGTGGCTTCCAGCCCAGCAGCGTCGAACGGCTACCGGCGGCGCGCGCCTCGCTGTACAACTTCCAGCGCAATTCGCAGGTGTTCGAGAAGAGCCTGTGATCCGCCGGCGCGTCCCTGGCAGGGGACGCGCCGGCTCGCTCAGTTGCTGATCAGGCCGAGGATGCTCGCCTGGTAGGCGGCGACGAAGGTATCGAAATCGCCATCCTGGTCGCGTTCCAGCTCCGCCTGTTCGGCCAGGGAGGCGCTGGCCATCTGCTCGAAGCGTGCCTGCTCGTCGGCGGCCAGCGGATGCTGGCGGAAATACTCCGCATGTTCGCGGCTCTGGCGCAGGGAGAACGCCTCGAAGCTCTCGCCGCGTTCGCGCATGACCTTCAGCACCTGCGCCGAGGGCGTCAGCTCCGGATCGGCGACCTTCGCCCGCTGCGCCGCCAGCGCCGCCGCGTGCGCCTCGCCGCCACGGGCGCGGTCGAGCAGCGCGGCGGTGTCGGCGATCCGCTCGAGCAGTTCGCTAGCCCAATCCTTCAGTTCCACCGGCTGGCCGCGGCGGCGCAATTGCAGGCCCGGCCGCCGGCCTTCCTTGACCACGGCCAGGAAGTTGTCGGTGGCATCGCTGCATTCGCCGTTCAGCAGCGGGCTGTCGCTGAATGCGCAGAACAGCAGGAAGGCGTCCAGGAAGCGCGCCTCGTCGAGGTCGATGCCCAGCGGCAGGAACGGATTGATGTCCAGGCAGCGCACTTCCACGTACTGCACGCCGCGTGCGGCCAAGGCCTGCACCGGACGCTCGCCGGTGTAGGTGACGCGCTTGGGACGGATGCTCGAGTAGTACTCGTTCTCGATCTGCAGGACGTTGGTGTTCAGCTGCACCCATTCGCCGTCCTGCTTGGTGCCGATCTTCTCGTAGGCCGGGTAGGGCGTGCTGACCGCCTTGCGCAGGCTGTCGATGTAGCTCTGCAGGTCGTTGTAGCAGGGCGTCAGGCCGGCCTGGGCGTTGTTCTGGTAGCCCAGGTCGCTCATCCGCAGGCTGGTGGCGTAGGGCAAGTAGAGGGTGTGCTCGTCGAAGCGCTCCAGCTGGCTCGGGCGGCCGCGCAGGAAGCCGGCATCGAGCGCCGGCGAGGCGCCGAACAGGTACATCAGCAGCCAGCTGTAGCGACGGAAGTTGCGGATCAGGGCGATGTAGGCGGCGGACTGGTAGTCGCGCTCCGCCAGCTCGCTGCCCTCGGCCTGGCGCAGCAGTGGCCAGAGCTTCTCCGGCAGGGAGAAGTTGTAGTGGATGCCGGCGATGCACTGCATGGTCTTGCCGTAGCGCAGCGCCAGGCCCTTGCGGTAGACGTACTTCAGGCGGCCGATCATCGAGTTGCCGTAGCGGGCGATCGGGATGCTCTCCTCGTCCGGCAGCTCGCAGGGCATCGACGGGCTCCACAGGTATTCGCCGTCCAGCTGCGAACTGGCGAAGCGATGGATGCGCTCGAGGTCGCCCAGGGTGTCGGCGACGTCGGTTTCCGTGGGCGTGATGAATTCCAGCAGCGCCTCGGAATAGTCGGTGGTGATCTGCGGATGGGTCAGGGTCGAGCCCAGGGCGCGGGGATGGGGGGTGAGCGCCAGCTTGCCGTCGCTGTCGACGCGCAGGCATTCGCGCTCGATGCCGTGCAGGCACTCGGTCAGCAGGGGCAGGTTGGCTGCGGCGCCGAGCAGAGCCAGGCGGCGGGAAAGAAGATCGCTCAAGTCGGGATTCCTTGTGATCGCGTCCCAGGTCGGTCGCCCCAATATGAGGGTGGACCGAGCGGTCTACAAGAGGGAGGACGTAAATGCGTTTTCGCTTCGTCCGCGGCCGACCGTCGCGCTCTCCGCGGGGAGCCGTCGAGCCGGGCGGTCGGCGCGGATCGGGATCGCCGTCGCGCGCCAATCTGCCGCATGGCGGCCGTGCCGGCTTACAGCTGGGCGAAGGTGCCTTGTCCCTTCGCGACCAGCCGGTCGCCCTGCAGCACCTCGGCTTCCACCACCAGGCTGCGGCGCCCGGCATGGAGCACGCGGGCGATGCAGCGCACCTCGCCGTCGGCGACGGCGCGGATGTAGTTGATCTTGCACTCCAGGGTGACGCTCTGGCGGTCGAAGCCATGGGAACTGGAGCAGGCCAGGCCCATGGTCACGTCCATTAGCGAGAACAGCGCGCCGCCGTGCATGACCCCGCCGCGGTTGCGCAGGTGCCCGGCCATCGGCAGGCGCACCTCGGCGACGCCGTCGCCGAGGCTTACCGGGTCCAGGCCGACCAGTTCGCTGAAGGCGCTGATCATCTGCTCGCGGGCGGGCATCTCGCTCATGGACGGCTCCGTCATTTCTTCTTCAGTTGCCTGGCGTTGGCGAACAGCGCGGCCATGGCGTTGTTCGCCGGCGGTGCGCTCTGCCCGCGCGAAGCGCCACGCTCCTGGCGTGGCTGGCCGCCGCCGGCGGGACGCCCGCCGCGCTGGCCTTCGACCTTCTCGCCGGGGGTGTCGCTCATGCGCATGGACAGGCCGACGCGGTTGCGCGGGATGTCCACCTCCATGACCTTGACCTTGACGATGTCGCCGGCCTTGACCACCTCGTAGGGATCCTTGACGAACTTCTCGGACAGCGCCGAGATGTGCACCAGGCCGTCCTGGTGGACACCGATGTCGACGAACGCGCCGAAGTTGGTGACGTTGGTCACCACGCCCTCGAGGACCATGCCCGGCTTGAGGTCCTTGAGGCTCTCGACGCCTTCCTGGAACTCCGCGGTCTTGAACTCCGGACGCGGGTCGCGGCCGGGCTTGTCGAGTTCCTTGAGGATGTCGGTGACGGTCGGCAGGCCGAAGGTCTCGTCGGTGAACTTCTTCGGCTCGAGGCGCTTGAGGAACGCCGAGTCGCCGATCAGCGAGCGGATGTCGCGCCCGGTGTCGGCGGCGATGCGCTGCACCAGCGGGTAGGTTTCCGGGTGCACCGCCGAGGCGTCCAGCGGGTTGTCGCCGTTCATCACGCGGAGGAAGCCGGCGGCCTGCTCGAAGGTCTTCTCGCCCAGGCGGCTGACCTTCTTCAGCTCGTCGCGGGTGCGGAACGCGCCGTTGGCGTCGCGGTGCGCGACGATGTTCTGCGCCAGCGTCGAGTTGAGGCCGGAGATGCGTGCCAGCAGGGCGGCGGAGGCGGTGTTGACGTCGACGCCGACGGCGTTCACGCAGTCCTCGACCACCGCGTCCAGGCTACGCGCCAGCTTCAGCTGGGACACGTCGTGCTGGTACTGGCCGACACCGATCGACTTGGGCTCGATCTTCACCAGCTCCGCCAGCGGGTCCTGCAGGCGGCGGGCGATGGACACGGCGCCGCGCAGGGACACGTCCAACTCGGGGAACTCCTTCGCCGCCAGTTCGGAGGCGGAATACACCGATGCGCCGGCCTCGCTGACCATGATCTTGGTCAGCTTCATGCCCGGATACTTCTTGATCAGTTCGCCGGCCAGCTTGTCGGTCTCGCGGCTGGCGGTGCCGTTGCCGATGGCGATCAGCTCGACCTGGTGCTTGGCGCACAGCGCGGCGAGCACGGCGAGGGTCTGGTCCCACTGGTTCTTCGGCGCATGCGGGTAGACGGTGGCGGTGTCCAGCAGCTTGCCGGTGGCGTCGACCACCGCGACCTTGACCCCGGTGCGCAGGCCCGGGTCCAGGCCGAGGGTGGCGCGCGGGCCGGCCGGGGCGGCCAGCAGCAGGTCATGCAGGTTGCGCGCGAAGACGCTGATCGCCTCGTTCTCGGCGCCGTCGCGGAGTTCGCCGAACAGGTCGGTTTCCAGGTGGGTGTAGAGCTTGACCTTCCAGGTCCAGCGCACCACTTCCGCCAGCCACTTGTCGGCGGCGCGGCCCTGGTTGGACAGGCCGAAGCGCTCGGCGATCATGACTTCGCATGGATGCAGGGTGCCCGGCGCTTCCTCGCCGACCTTCAGCGAGGCGCTGAGGACGCCTTCGTTGCGTCCGCGGAAGATCGCCAGGGCGCGGTGCGAGGGGGCGCTTTTCAGCGGCTCGTCGTGTTCGAAGTAGTCGCTGAACTTGGCGCCTTCCTGTTCCTTGCCGGGCACCACGCGGGCGGTCAGGGTCGCTTCGTTCTTCATGAACACGCGCAGCTTGTCGAGCAGGGCGGCGTCTTCGGCGAAGCGCTCCATGAGAATGTACTTGGCGCCTTCCAGGACCGCCTTGACATCGGCGAAGCCTTTCTCCGCATCGACGAAGCGCGCGGCCTCGCTTTCCGGGACCAGGGTCGGGTCGTCGAACAGTGCGTCGGCCAGTTCGCCGAGGCCGGCTTCCAGGGCGATCTGGCCCTTGGTGCGGCGCTTCTGCTTATAAGGCAGGTAGAGGTCCTCGAGGCGGGTCTTGGTGTCGGCGAGCTTGATGTCGCGGGCCAGTTCGGGGGTCAGCTTGCCCTGTTCCTCGATGCTGGCCAGGATCGCGGCGCGGCGTTCTTCCAGTTCGCGCAGGTAGCGCAGGCGCTCTTCCAGCATGCGCAACTGGGTATCGTCGAGGCTGCCGGTGACCTCTTTGCGGTAACGGGCGATGAAGGGAACGGTGGAGCCCTCGTCGAGCAGGGCGACGGCAGCGGCGACTTGCTGCGGTTGAACGCGGCCGGAGGGCAGTGCGGAGAGCTCCTCGGCGATACGGGTGTTGATGCTGTCCATTGATCCACCTGGTAAAACGAACGAAAACGGGCCGTGTAGACAACGCCCCGCCGCAAAAGCGCCGCATTATACCCGCCAAGTTTCGCCTTGGAGGGCGGCTGGTCGGGGAAAAATCTGCTAACAATGGACAGTCCGGCCCAGCCGCTACCTGGGCGATAATGCCCGTCTGACTCATTCTGGGAGTTTCTATGTCGAACCCTGCCGCCCTGGCCGAAGGTGAAAAGATCCTCGTCGTCGACGACGACGCCCGCCTGCGCCGCCTGCTCGAACGTTTCCTCGACGAGCAGGGCTACCGCGTGCGCGCGGTGGAGAACACCGAGCAGATGGATCGCCTGCTGTCCCGCGAACTGTTCCAACTGGTGGTCCTCGACCTGATGCTTCCCGGCGAGGACGGCCTCACCGCCTGCCGCCGCCTGCGCGAGCAGAACAACCAGGTGCCGATCATCATGCTCACCGCCAAGGGTGACGAGGGCAGCCGCATCCAGGGCCTGGAACTGGGCGCCGACGACTACCTGGCCAAGCCGTTCAACCCGCGCGAGCTGCTGGCGCGGATCAAGGCCGTGCTGCGCCGCCAGGCGCCGCTGGTGCCGGGCGCCCCCGCCGGGGCCGACGAAGTGGTGACCTTCGGCGACTACCAGCTGTTCCTCGCCACCCGCGAGCTGAAGAAGGGCGACGAGGTGCACATGCTGACCACCGGCGAGTTCGCCGTGCTCAAGGCACTGGTGCAACACGCTCGCGAACCGCTGACCCGGGACAAGCTGATGAACCTGGCCCGTGGTCGCGAATGGGACGCCCTGGAGCGTTCCATCGACGTGCAGATCTCGCGCCTGCGCCGGCTGATCGAGCCGGATCCGTCCAAGCCGCGCTATATCCAGACGGTCTGGGGCGTCGGCTACGTGTTCGTCCCGGACGGCAACGCGCGCAAGGCCTGAGCCTCCGCGCGGCCGGTGCAGCGATGCACCGGCCGCGTCGTCTTACCCGCAACAGGCGTCGGCCCCGTCCGCCGGCGCGCAACCGGTCCGATCGATGAAAACGCCGCTCTGGTTCCCGCAAAGCTTCTTCGCCCGCACCCTCTGGCTGGTGCTGATCGTGGTGCTGTTCTCCAAGGCGCTGACCCTGGTCTACCTGCTGATGAACGAGGACGTGATCGTCGACCGCCAGTACAGCCACGGCGCGGCGCTGACCATCCGCGCGTTCTGGGCCGCCGACGAGGAGTCGCGCGCGGCGATCGCCAAGGCCTCCGGACTGCGCTGGGTGCCGAGCAGCGCCGACCAGCCCGGCGAGCAGCACTGGCCGTACACCGAGATCTTCCAGCGACAGATGCAGATGGAGCTGGGCCCGGAAACCCAGACCCGCCTGCGCATCCACCAGCCCTCGCAGCTCTGGGTGCGCGCGCCGAACCTCGGCGAAGGCTGGCTGGCGGTACCGCTGTACCCGCATCCACTGCGTGGCCAGCGGATCTGGAGCGTGCTCGGCTGGTTCCTCGGCATCGGCCTGCTGTCCACCGCCGCCGCCTGGATCTTCGTCCGCCAGCTCAGCCAGCCGCTCAAGCGCCTGGTGGTCGCCGCCCGCCAGTTCGGCCAGGGCCGCAGCGTGCGCCTGCCGCTGGGGCCGGAGACGCCGAGCGAGATGGCCGAGGTATACCGCGCCTTCAACCAGATGGCCGAGGACATCGAACAGGGCGGACGCGAGCGCGAGCTGATGCTGGCCGGCGTTTCCCATGACCTGCGCACGCCGCTGACGCGCCTGCGCCTGTCGCTGGAGCTGCTGCCGGAAAGCGAGCGGGAGATGGTCGAGGACATGGTCCGCGACATCGAGGACATGGACGCGATCCTCGACCAGTTCCTCGCCTTCATCCGCGACGGCCGTGACGAACCGGTCGAGGAAGGCGACCTGACCGACCTGGTGCGCGAGGTGGTGGCCCCCTTCAACCAGACCCGCGAGCAGGTGCGCATGGCCCTGCAACCGGTGCCGGCCATGCCGTTGCGGCGGGTGTCGATGAAGCGCCTGCTGGCCAACCTGATCGACAACGCCCTGAACCACGGCGGCGGCTCGGTGGAAGTGGCCAGCTACGTGGCCGGCGAAAGCGCGGCGCCCTACGTGGTGCTGAGCGTGCTCGACCGTGGACAGGGCATCGATCCGGCCGAGGTGGACAGCATCTTCAATCCCTTCATTCGCGGCGACAAGGCGCGCGGCGGCAAGGGCACCGGCCTCGGCCTGGCGATCGTCAAGCGCATCGCCGCCCAGCACGGCGGCAGCGTCGAACTGCGCAACCGCGATGGCGGTGGCCTGGAGGCGCGGGTCTGCCTGCCGCTGGGGTTGCTGCTGCCGCGCGGCGCGGCCTGATACCCGATGGGATGCCGCCGCTCCAGCGGCAGTTCCCGCCCTCTCTCGCGCTTGCGCAGAGGGGGAGCGCCCTCCGTCCCTACCAGCGCAACCGGTTTCCCTCGAGCACCGCGGTCTTCCCGTAAGGCCAGGCCCGGTTCTGTGCTCCATGCCCGCTGGGCAGGTGGTGGTAGAGCGGCACCTCGATGGCGGCGGCGTATTCGCCGAAGATCCGCTCCAGGCTGTGGGCGACTTCCTTGCGCGGGCAATCGGTGAACGAGCCCAGGCAGATCGCGCCGAGCTGGCGTGCATCGATGCTTTCGAGCAATTGCCAGAGGCTGCGCTCCAGGCGGTAGTAGGGTTCGCCTACGTCTTCCAGGACCAGGATCGAGCCCGCCGGGGCGTGCAGGCCGCCAAGGGTGCCGGCCATGCTGGCCAGGGCCGTGAGGTTGCCGCCGATCAGCGCGCCTTCGACCCGTCGCTGGTGCCCGCCGAGATGTTGCACCGGCAATTCGTGGTCGCGGTCGGCCAGCAGGCGGCTGACCGAGGCCAGCGAGGCCAGGCGCTCCTGCTGCTCGCGCGGAGCGCTCAGCGGCGACAGGCCGAGGCCGGTGGCCACCGGGCCGTGGATCGCCGGTAGGCCGTGGCGGTGGAAGGCGCTGAGCAGCACCGAGATGTCGGAGAAACCGATCAGCGGCCGTGGCGAGGCGGCCTGCAGGCGGCCCCAGTCCAGTCCCGGCAGCAACTGGCCGCAGCCGTAGCCGCCGCGCAGGCACCAGACCGCCGTGACATCCGGCATGTCGAAGGCGTTGTGCAGGTCCTCCAGGCGTTGCTCCATGGTGCCGGCGAGGTAGCGGTAGCGCGCTTCGACGTGGCGGCCGAGGTGGTAGTCCACGCCGTGCACTTCCAGTTGGCGCAGGGTCGCCTCCAGCACGTCGGTAGCGATGGCCGAGGCCGGCGCGATCAGCGCCACCCGGCCGTCGATGGGCTGCCAGGTCTGGTCGGAGGAGGGACGAGAAGTCATGCGGCGGTTCCGTGAAGCGTCAGGAAAGGATTCGAGTGCCGGAAGAGCCAAGGGTTCGGCGGGGTTTCCGGCATCGGTTGCGGCGGTGCTTCATTCAAGCGTGGCGTGGGCGTTCTGTCGAGGCTGGCTGCTGCTCGTTCGCCGGGACGACGTGGTGCTTTGCGCTGGATCGGGGCTGACCTCCTGTCGGGACATCGTGCCGGTCGGAACCCCCGGCCCGGCCATCCGTGGCCGGTCGTTCGCCGGCGCAACGCGATGCGTTGCGAAAGCCCGGCTCACCCCTTTCCCTTCGTTCTGGCCAGGTGGGGGCCGCCGTTCTTTTCCAGGTACTGGATGATGATTCCGGCGATATCCTTGCCGGTGGTGGACTCGATGCCTTCCAGGCCCGGCGAGGAATTCACCTCCATCACCAGCGGGCCGTGGTTGGAGCGCAGGATATCCACCCCGGCGACGTTCAGGCCCATTACGCGCGCGGCGCGGATGGCGGTCATGCGTTCTTCCGGGGTGATCTTGATCAGGCTGGCGCTGCCGCCGCGGTGCAGGTTGGAGCGGAACTCGCCGGGCGCTGCCTGGCGCTTCATCGAGGCGATGACCTTGTCGCCGACCACGAAGCAGCGGATGTCGGCGCCGCCGGCTTCCTTTATATACTCCTGGACCATGATGTTGTGCTTGAGTCCCATGAATGCCTCGAGCACCGACTCGGCGGCCTTCTCGGTTTCGCAGAGGACCACGCCGATGCCCTGGGTGCCTTCCAGCAGCTTGATTACCAGCGGTGCGCCACCAACCATCTCGATCAGGTCCGGGACGTCGTCCGGGGAGTGGGCGAAGCCGGTCACCGGCAGGCCGATGCCCTTGCGCGAGAGTAGTTGCAGCGAGCGCAACTTGTCTCGCGAGCGGGCGATGGCGACCGACTCGTTGAGCGGGAACACCCCCATCATCTCGAACTGGCGCAGCACCGCGCAGCCATAGAAGGTCACCGAGGCGCCGATCCGCGGGATCACCGCGTCGAAGCCTTCCAGCGGCTGCCCCCGGTAGTGGATCTGCGGCTTGTGGCTGGCGATGTTCATGTAGGCGCGCAGCGTATCGATGACCACCATTTCATGACCGCGCTCCCGCCCGGCTTCCACCAGACGGCGGGTCGAGTAGAGCCGGGGGTTGCGCGACAGCACGGCGATTTTCATTCAGCACCTGTGGATGGTTTGGACCGGCTGGCGGACAGCGACGGCGAGGATGAGGGTGGTCGTTGCGGCAAGCGCGGGGCCTGCCGTTTCGAAAAGGATTGGAGGTTTGACAGGCGCGCTCCGGGAATGGCTCAAGCCGGACTCCCGTCGAGCAGGTTGATACCGTTCACGGCGGGTAGCGCCGCTGGCGACTCGGGGCGGTCCTGGACATAGGCCAGGGCCGGATTGACCACCAGTTGCCCGGCGATCAGCGCCTTGGAGCCGAGCAGCACGCGGTAGCGCATGGACTTGCGGCAGGCCAGGGTGAATTCCACCGGCCACATGCGGTCGCCCAGCGCCAGGGTGGTGCGAATCACGTAGCGGGTCTGGGCCTGGCCGTTGGAGCTGCGGATGGTCTTGCGCGCGACCATCGGCGCTTCGCAACGGTGCCGGCGCTGCACCAGGGTGCCGAGGTGGGCGGTGAAGCGTACCCACTTCTCGCCGTCGCGCTCGAAGGGAACGATGTCCGAGGCATGCAGGCTGGAGGTGCTGGCGCCAGTGTCGATCTTCGCACGCAGCCCGACCATGCCCAGTTCGGGAAAGGCGATCCACTCGCGCAGACCGATGACGGAAAGCTGGTCGAATGTCTTCACGGGTAGGCATTCCAGGCGTTTTGCCGGCATTCTAGCAGGGCTATGGGCGGCCGCCAGACGGCCCCGCGGTTGCCGAGACGAACCTAGCGGCTGTCTGTGACAGCCGCGAGACAACGGCGCAATGGAGACGGGTAACGGCAGTGAGCGAGAAAGACGACGACAAGGTGCGCCTGGACAAGTGGCTCTGGGCGGCGCGGTTCTTCAAGACCCGGGCGCTGGCCAAGGCCGCGATAGAGGGCGGCAAGGTGCATTGCGGCGGCGAGCGCTGCAAGCCGAGCAAGGAGCCCCGGCCGGGGGAGGAGCTGACCATTCGTACGGGCTTCGACGAACGGACCGTGGTGATCCGCGCGCTTTCCGTAGTCCGCCGTGGCGCGCCGGAAGCCCAGGCGCTCTATGAGGAAACCCCGGCGAGCCTGGAGCGGCGCGAACAGGCGGCGGCGCTGCGCAAGGCTGGGGCGCTGGGCGTGCAGACCGATGGGCGGCCGACCAAGAAACAGCGGCGGCAGATTCATCAGCTGCGCGGCGGCCAGGAATGACCTGAAGGGCGCCGGCCTTTGCCCGGGAGGGGAGACCGGCGAAGACTCAGGCGGAGTCGCGGATCGCGCTCAGGCGGCCGATCAGCGGCAGTTTCGCCAGCAGACGGAACAGCGGCTCGGTGGTTCGCACCAGCCAGGCGCTGGCCGTGGCCGCCAGCGGCGTGTAGCAACCCCAGGCGAGGGCCAGCAGGGCCATCTGCAGGCCGCCGATGTAGTCGTCCTGGCCCCAGTGGGCGCCGGCCACCAGGCGCGGCAGCATGAACAGCACGGCCAGGGTCCAGACCAGCAGGAGCTGGCCGGCGCGGCGGGCGAACAGCGACATGAACAGCGCCCAGATCAGCAGCACAGAAGCGTGGTCGCCGGGGAAGCTGCGCTTGGAGCGGTCCTTGATTTCCCACACGCGCTCCCAGTCAGGGAAGTGGTCGCTGAGGTGGATGGCGTTGTCCATCAGCATCGACAGGCTGGCGTGCTGCCAGTGCAGGTGGTGGGCGAGCTTGGCGTAGAGCACGCGGATCACCACGAGGATCAGCAGGGTCACGATGAAGCCGAAGGTCAGTCGCCGCACCTGGCTGGCCGGCACCAGCCAGTCGCCGCGGACCAGCAGGCAGAGCAGGATCACCCCGACCACCGCGTCGAACGGCCGGGTGCTGAGCAGGCCCCAGAGCTTCAGCCAGGTTTCGTTGAGGGCGAGGGAGCCGTTGAGTCTGTCGAACAGCCAGAAATCGAAGCCGTTCATCAGTTCGCGGGTGGGGCCCCAGAGCCACAGGACCAGCAGCAGGAGCGCCAGAAGATGACAGGTGGCGAACTTGCGCCATTGCCAGGCCGCTTGGAACGGAGAGGCATTATCCATAGAATCGTTTCCCCCTATCGGCGCCGGGTCGGCGTACGACTGTCACGAAGCGCGCTTTTATAGGCCTTTGTCACTCACTTGTCATTCCCTCATTCGTAGCGTTGTGTCCCGCATGTCCCATTCAGATCAGAGCCAGCGTTTCCTTTTCGACGATACCGACGTGCGCGGTGAAATGGTCGACCTCGAGCGTAGCTACAGCGAAGTCCTGGCCAAGCATCCCTATCCGGAACCGGTCGCGCAATTGCTCGGGGAGATGCTCGCAGCGGCCTCGCTGCTCTGTGGCACGCTCAAGTTCGACGGCCTGCTGGTGTTGCAGGCGCGTTCCAGCGGCGCGGTGCCGCTATTGATGGTGGAATGCTCCAGCGACCGTCAGGTGCGCGGCCTTGCCCGCTATTCGGCGGAGGCCATCGGCGCCGGCGCCGGCATGCAGGAACTGATGCCCGAAGGCGTGCTGACCCTTACCGTGGACCCGGTCAAGGGGCAGCGCTACCAGGGCATCGTCGCCCTGGAAGGGGTGAACCTGGCGGAATGCCTGTCCAACTACTTCGCCAGTTCGGAACAGCTGCCGACCCGCTTCTGGCTCAATGCCGATGGTCGCCGCGCCCGTGGCCTGCTGTTGCAGCAGTTGCCCGCCGACCGCCTGAAGGATCCCGAGGCCCGCGAGGCCAGCTGGCAGCACCTGACCACCCTGGCCGACACCCTGACCGCCGAGGAGCTGCTGGCGCTGGACAACGAGACCGTCCTGCACCGCCTTTACCACGAGGAAACCGTGCGCCTGTTCGAGCCGCAACCGCTGGTCTTCCATTGCAGTTGCTCGCGGGAACGTTCGGCCAACGCCCTGGTCAGTCTCGGGCAGGCCGACTGCGAGCGGCTGCTCGAGGAAGAGGAGGGGGCGATCACCATCGACTGCCAGTTCTGCAACCAGCGCTACCTGTTCGATGCCTCCGATGTCGCCCAGTTGTTCGCCGGCGCAGGCAGCCAGGGGCCCTCCGCGACACGCCACTGACGGTTTTTCATCCAGCGGGCTTTTCTGGCATAATCCCGCAACTTTTTTCCTGTAGTGATTTTTTTGAAGCGCTACGAAGTTTGGAGGACTCGGCCTCTGGCCGACGGGGAACCACATGACGCAAGCCAACAACGCCGTGTACACCGATATCAGCGCCGCCCAACTGGTAGAAGAAGCCATTCGCCGCGGTGAAGGCGAACTGGCCGCCAACGGCTCGCTGGTCGTTCGCACCGGCCATCGCACCGGCCGTTCGCCGGTCGACCGTTTCATCGTCGAAGAGCCGAGCACCAAGGATGCCATCGCCTGGGGCAACATCAACCGCCCGTTCCCGGCCGACAAGTTCGATGCGCTGTGGGCCCGCGTGGAAGCCTTCAACAACGCCCAGGACCATTTCGTCTCCCATGTTCATGTAGGGGCCGCCGAGGCTTACTACCTGCCGGTCAAGATGACCACCGCCACCGCCTGGCAGAACCTCTTCGGCCGTTGCCTGTTCATCGAGCCGGAGCAGTACAATCCGGCCGGCAAGGACGAGTGGCAGGTCCTCAATGTCGCCAACTTCGAGTGCGTGCCCGAGCGCGACGGCACCAATTCCGACGGTTGCGTGATCCTCAATTTCGCCCAGAAGAAAGTGCTGATCGCAGGCATGCGCTATGCCGGCGAGATGAAGAAAGCCATGTTCTCCGTGCAGAACTTCCTGCTGCCCGAGCGCGACGTGCTGCCGATGCACTGCGCCGCCAACATCGGCGAAGCGGGCGACGTGACCCTGTTCTTCGGCCTGTCCGGCACCGGCAAGACCACCCTGTCGGCCGATGAGAGCCGTTACCTGATCGGCGACGACGAGCACGGCTGGGGCGAGGGCGTGGTGTTCAACGTCGAGGGCGGTTGCTACGCCAAGTGCATCGACCTGTCCGAGAAGAACGAGCCGGTCATCTGGAAGGCCATCAAGTTCGGCGCCGTGCTGGAAAACGTGGTCCTCGACGAGGAGCGCGTACCCGACTACGCCGACGACAGCCTGACCCAGAACAGCCGCGCCGCCTACCCGCTGGAGCACGTCGAGAAGCGTTCCGAGAAGAACCTCGGCGGCGAGCCCAACGCGGTGATCTTCCTGACCTGCGACCTGACCGGCGTGCTGCCGCCAGTGTCGATCCTGAACAACGAGCAGGCGGCCTATCACTTCCTGTCCGGCTACACCGCGCTGGTCGGTTCCACCGAGATGGGTTCCGGCGGCGGCATCAAGTCGACCTTCTCCACCTGCTTCGGTGCCCCGTTCTTCCCGCGTCCGGCCGGTGTCTACGCCGAGCTGCTGATCAAGCGCATCAAGGCTTTCGGCTCGAAGGTCTACCTGGTCAACACCGGCTGGACCGGCGGCGGCTACGGCGTCGGCAAGCGCTTCAACATCCCGACCACCCGTGGCGTGATCGCCGCGATCCAGAGCGGCGCGCTGGTCGATGCGGAAACCGAGCACCTGGACATCATCAACCTGGACGTGCCGAAGGCCGTTCCGGGCGTCGAGACCAACCTGCTCAACCCGCGCAACACCTGGGCCGACAAGGCTGCCTACGACGAGGCGGCGAAGGGCCTGGCCAGGCAGTTCATCGAGAACTTCAAGAAGTTCGAGGTCTCCGACGCGATCAAGGCCGCGGGTCCGCAGTTGTAAGCTGTTTCGTAGGCCATGAAAAAACCGCCTTCGGGCGGTTTTTTCATGGCCGTTCATCAGGGATAGCTGACAGTCACCAGGTAGCTGCCCGGACGGCGGTAACTGGCGGCCAGGTCGTAGCGCGCCGAGAAATCCCGGCCGCCCAGGCTCAGGTCGCTGGGCTGCAGGCTGCGCACCTCGCCGGTGCGCATGGAGCGGATGCTGACGTCAGCGGTACGCGCATGCATGGGGCAACCGCTGAGGCGGAAGCTACCTCGCGACTCGCCCTGCTGCGAGGCGTTCATCGAGCACGGCGGCTCGACGATGGCACCCGTGAAGTAGATGACCCCACTGATGCTGTCGGCGAAAAGATTACTGGAAATTCCTACAAGAAGACTGAACAAAGCCAGTCGGCCCATCCTGTTCATGACCTTGACTCCTAGGTGAATACATCCTTTTTCTGCCTGGCACGGCTGGAAGGGGCCCTCTTCCAGTGGCTGGCATTGGAGTGGAATATAGGACAATTCCTAAAGAAAATTCCCTCCTAGGAATAATCTTAGGATTGATTCTGTAAGCAGCTGCTGTGGGTGATCGTCGGATTATTCGAGGAGTGGTCCGCCTTATCGTGAATGTCCTAGGCCGGACCACCCTTTGCTCCACCCCGCGCCGGATGTATCGTGGCTCTCCTTCGCCGGCCTCTCGTCCGGCGCTCTGTTTCCCCCCGTAGTGGATCTAGCCCATGCATATCGAAGAAGCCGTCCGTAGCCGCCGTGCCATCAAGGGTTACGACCCTTCCTTCAGCTTGAGCCGCGAAGAGAAGGACCATCTCCTGGACCTGGCCCTGCATGCCCCTTCCGCCTTCAACCTGCAGCACGTGCGGCTGGTCGAGGTCAGCGACCCGCAACTGCGTGCACAGTTGCGCGAAGTGGCCTGGAACCAGGCACAGGTCACCGATGCGGCAATGCTGGTGGTGGTCTGCGCCCGGCTCGACAGCTGGGAGCGCAATGCCCAGCGGGTCTGGGATGGCGCTCCGGAGGCCGTGCAGGCCTTCATGGCCGGGGCCATCGAAACCTATTACCGCGGCAAGCCCCAGGTGCAGCGCGACGAGGCCATGCGCAGCTGCGGCCTGCTGGCGCAGACCCTGATGCTGGTCGCTCGCGGCCAGGGGCTGGACTCGTGTCCGATGGATGGCTTCGATTTCGACGCCGTGGCCCGGCTGATCAACCTGCCGGACAACCATGTGATCGGCCTGATGGTGGCGGTCGGCAGGAAGGCCGTGGAGCCTTGGCCGCGCACCGGCAAGCTGCCGCGGGAAGAGCTGGTCGTCCGCGACCGCTTCTGAGAGTGGGGACGCGCGGCTAGCCGGGACCGCTGGCACTGACCTGGCGGATCTGCTCCACCAGCCATTGCAGGGCGATGTCGCGTTCACGCTGGGCCAGGTAGACCAGCTCGAGGTGGAAGGGCCCGAGATCGAACGGCAGGTCGAACGTTTGCAGCGGCAGCAGGCGTTCGAAGTGATGCGCCAACTGGCGTGGCAGCACCCCGACCAGGTCGCTGTAGGCGGCGATATGCGCCGCCTGCAGGTAATTCGGCGTGGTGTAGACGACCTGCCGCTTGAGTCCCTGGCTGCCCAGCCATTGGTCGACCATGCCCTTGGTCTGCCCGCCGTGGACCCACAGGTGCTGCAATTCCAGGAAGGTGGCCAGGTCGGGGGGCTGCGGCAGCAGCGGATGCCCGCGCCGGGCGATCAGCCGTAGCGTCTCGCTGGCCCAGTGGCGGCGCTGGAAGCGTGCCGGGATACCTTCGAAGCGGCCGAGCACCAGGTCCAGTTCGCCCTTGTCCAGGGCTTCGGCCGGCAGGCTCGGGGCCAGGTGCTGGATGGCGATGGAGATTCCCGGGGCGCGTTCGCTCAGGCGGCGCATCAGGCTCGGCATGCAGATCAGCTCGACGTAGTCGGTCACCGCCACGGTGAAGCGTTGCCGGCTGCGCCCCGGATCGAAGCCTTCGCCATCGCCCAGGCTCTGTTCGATCTGCCGCAGCGCCGCGCGGATCGGTGCTTCCAGTGCCAGCGCCCGAGGTGTTGGTTGCATGGTCCGACCGGCGCGGACCAGCAGCGGATCGTCGAGCAGTTCGCGCAGGCGGTTCAGCGCGTTGCTCACCGCCGGCTGGCTCAGCGCCAGGCGCTCCGCGGCGCGCGAGACGTTACGCTCGCGCAGCAGGGCGTCGAGCACGCGCAGCAGGTTGAGATCGAAGGTTTGGATATTCACTGGCTGAATTCCAGATATCACAAGACTAAATTTCAAAAATAATACGACCTTCCCCTAAGGTAGTGGTCGCTTTTTGTGCGGCTGGACTGCCTCAGGTTTCGTCCGGCGTTTCTCCTGCGCTCGCCATAATGAGGACAAGACCATGAGCCAGAGTTTCTCCTTCCGCCAGGCCGCAGTGATCGGCGCCGGTACCATGGGCCGCGGCATCGTCATCTGCCTGGCCAACGCCGGGCTCGACGTGCTCTGGCTGGACAGCAACCCGCAGATGCTCAACCAGGCGCTCGGCGCCGTGGCCGATACCTACGCGCACAATGTGCGCCAGGGACGCATCGACGAGGACGAGGCGGCCGTGCGTCGCGCACGGATCACGCCGGTGCAGCACCTCGCCGCGATGCGCGAGGCGGACCTGGTGATCGAGGCGGTCTACGAGAATCTCGAACTCAAGCAGTCGATCTTCCGCGAACTGGATGCGGCGCTGAAGCCGTCCGCGGTACTGGCCAGCAACACCTCCTACCTGGACATCGACGCCATCGCCGCGGTCACCGGCCGCCCTGGCCAGGTGCTCGGCCTGCACTTCTTCAGCCCGGCGCACATCATGAAGCTGCTGGAGATCGTGCGCGGCGCGAAAACCGCCCCGGCGGTACTGGACGCCGCCCTGACGCTCGGCGAGCGGATGGGCAAGGTCAGCGTGGTGGCCGGCAACTGCCATGGCTTCATCGGCAACCGCATGCTCGAGCCCTACGCCACCGAGGCCCGCCTGATGCTGCTGGAAGGCGCCCTGCCGCATCAGGTGGACCAGGTTCTGCAGGAGTTCAGCTTCGCCATGGGGCCGTTCCGCATGTACGACGTGGTCGGCATCGACCTCGAATGGCGCGCCCGCGAGCTGGCCGGAGTCGGCCAGGACCAACCGGCGGTACAGGTGGACAACCGTCTCTGCGAGATGGGCCGCTTCGGCCAGAAGAGCGGCGCCGGCTATTACCGCTACGCACCGGGCAGTCGCCAGGCCGAGCACGATCCCGAGGTGGACGCCCTTGTGGTGCGGATCGCCGAGGGGCTGGGTTACGCGCGGCGCGAATTCGCCGCCGCCGAGATTCTCGAGCGCTGCCTGCTGGCGCTGGTCAACGAAGGGGCGAAGATCCTCGACGAGGGCATCGCCGCCAGCAGCGCCGATATCGATACCGTGTACCTGAACGGCTACGGCTTCCCCGCCGCGGAGGGCGGCCCGATGGCCTGGGCCGACCGCCTCGGCGCGGCCGGGCTGCTGCAACGCCTGCGTTTCCTCGAGCAGCGCCATGGCGCGCGCTGGAAGCCGGCGGCCCTGATCGAACGCCTGGCCGGCGAGGGCCGGGCTTTCGCCGACCTGCGGGAGGCACGCTGAAATGAGTTACCAGGCTCCGCTGCGCGACATGCGCTTCGTGCTCCACGAACTGTTCGATGTCGGCGCGCACTGCGAATTGCTGGGCAACGGCATCGATCGCGAGCTGATCGACGGCGTGCTCGAGGAGGGCGCGCGCTACACCAGCCAGGTGGTGGCGCCGCTCAACCGCAACAGCGACGAGGAAGGCGCGAAGCTGAAGGACGGCGTGGTGAGCACCCCGACCGGCTTCCGCGAGGCCTACCGGCAGTACAGCGAGAACGGCTGGGCGAGCATGACCGGGCCCACCGAATACGGCGGCCAGGGCTTCCCGCAGATGGTTTCGGCCTGCTTCCACGAGATGCTGATGGCCGCCAGCCTGTCCTTTCGTGTCTACTCGGGCCTCACCGAGGGCGCTGTGCTGGCCCTCTACAAGCACGGCGACGAGGCGCTGCGGCGCGACTACCTGGGCAAGCTGGTGAGCGGCGAATGGGCCGGCACCATGTGCCTGACCGAACCCCAGGCCGGCACCGACCTGGCCCTGCTGCGCACCCGCGCCGAGCCCCGCGCCGACGGCAGCTACGCGATCAGCGGCAGCAAGATCTTCATCAGCGGTGGCGAGCAGGACCTCACCGAGAACATCGTCCACCTGGTGCTGGCGCGCCTGCCGGACGCGCCGGCGGGGGTGAAGGGCATCAGCCTGTTCCTGGTGCCGAAGTTCATCGCCCGTCCCGACGGCTCCCTGGGCGAGCGCAACAGCCTGGGCTGCGGCGCCATCGAGCACAAGATGGGGATCAAGGGCGCCTCCACCTGCGTGATGAACTTCGACGGCGCCAGGGGCTGGCTGCTGGGCCAGGCGAACCAGGGCCTGGCCTGCATGTTCACGATGATGAACGACGCGCGCTTCCAGGTCGGCCTGCAGGGCCTGGGCATCGCCGAACGGGCCTTCCAGGGTGCCCTCGGCTACGCCCGCGAGCGCCTGCAGTCGCGCGCCCTGGTCGGCCCGCAGGCACCGGACAAGGTCGCCGACCCGATCATCGTGCACCCCGACGTGCGGCGCATGCTGCTGACCCAGAAGACCCTGGTCGAAGGCTGCCGCATGCTGGCGGCCTGCTGCGCACGCCAGCTAGACCTGGAACACGGCCATCCGGATGCCGACGGCCGGCGCGCGGCGACGCGCCGTGCAGCGCTGCTGATCCCCATCGTCAAGGCCTTCCTTACCGATGTCGGCCAGGAAGTCGCCAGCCTCGGCGTACAGGTCTATGGCGGTCACGGTTTCATCCGCGAATGGGGCATGGAGCAATTGATGCGCGACAGTCGCATCACCCAGATATACGAAGGCACCAATGGCATCCAGGCGCTCGATCTGGTCCACCGCAAGCTGCTCGGCGATCAGGGCGGCGAATTGCTGGCCCTGCAGGGCGAACTGGCGGCGGCCAGCGAGGCGCTGCAAGGGCGTGCTGCGCTGGCACCGCTGGCTGAGCCGGTGCTGCAACGCCTGGAGGAGTGGCGGCAGCTCACCGGCCAGGTGCTCGAGGCCTGCGCTCGCGATCCCCAGGAAATCGGCGCCACTTCGGTGGACTTCCTCCAGTACAGCGCCTACGTGCTGCTGGCGGCGCTCTGGCTGCAGGCCGCGGCGCGTGCGCAGGAGGCCCTGGACACTGGCTCCGCCGAAGGCGACTTCTACCGCGCCAAGCTGCGCGGCGCCGACTTCTACCTGCGGCGCATCCTGCCGCGCGCGAGCATGCACCGCGAGGCGCTGCTCGGCGGCGCCGAGTGCCTGATGGCCCTGCCCGAGGAGCACTTCTCGTTCTGATGGGCGCCACGCCCGGGGAGATCGATATGCAGCCTTTCAGTTTCGCCACCACCGCGCAGATACTCTGCGAAGCCGGCTCCGCCGTCCGCCTGGCGGAGCTCTGCCAGGAGCGCCGCGCGCGCCGCGTGTTGATCGTGACCGACCCGGGGATCATCCGGCTCGGCCTGCTGGATGCCGTGCTGCCCGGCTTTGCGCGCCTGGGGCTGGCCGTCGAGGTCTACGGCCAGGTCCTCGCCGATCCGCCCGAGGCGGTGGTCGAGGCCGCGCTCGAGCGGGCGCGGGCACTGGACGCCGAGCTGGTGGTCGGTTTCGGCGGCGGCAGTTCGATGGACGTCGCCAAGCTGGTCGCGTTGCTCGCCCACCCCCAGGCGCGGCAGGGCCTGGGCGACGTGTTCGGGGTAGGCAACGCGCGCGGGCCGCGCCTGCCGCTGATCCAGGTGCCGACCACCGCCGGCACCGGCTCCGAGGTGACGCCGATCGCCATCGTCACCACTGGCGAGACCACCAAGATGGGCGTGGTCTCGCCCTACCTGCTGCCCGACCTGGCGCTGCTCGACGCCGACCTGACCCTCGGCTTGCCGCCGGCGGTCACCGCGGCGACCGGTATCGACGCGATGGTGCATGCGATCGAGAGCTATACCAGCAGGCTGAAGAAGAACCCGCTCTCCGACCTGCTGGCGCGGGAAGCGCTGCGCCTGCTGGCGGCCAATCTGGACCGGGCGGTCCGCGCCGGCGGTGACCGCGAGGCACGCCAGGCCATGCTGCTGGGCGCCTGCCTGGCCGGCCAGGCCTTCGCCAATGCGCCGGTGGCGGCGGTGCACGCCCTGGCCTATCCACTGGGCGGACACTTCCATATCCCCCACGGCCTGAGCAACGCGCTGGTGCTGCCGGAGGTGATCCGCTTCAACGCGCCCGCCGCCAGCGAACTCTATGCCGAACTGGCGCCGCTGTTGCTGGGCGAACGCTTGCGCCCGGGTGATCGCGATGCGCTGACCGCGCAACTGATCGACGAGCTGGCCCGGCTCGGCCCGCGCAGCGGGCTTCCGAGCCGGCTGCGCGACGCCGGGGTGGAGGAGGCGGCGCTGCCACGCCTGGCCGCCGACGCGATGCTCCAGCAGCGCCTGCTGGTCAACAACCCGCGTGAGGTCGGCGAGGCGGATGCCCTGGCGATCTACCGCGCGGCCTATTGAGCCCCTTCAGCGAGGAATGGGCATGACGACTCCCGGGCGACCGCTGCGCGAGCAGTACCGCCACTTCCAGCCGATCACCACGCGCTGGCACGACAACGACATCTACGGCCACGTGAACAATGTGACCTACTACGCCTTCTTCGATACGGCGGTGAATACCTACCTGATCGAGCGCGGCGGCCTGGATATCCATGGCGGCGAGGTGATCGGCCTGGTGGTCAGCTCCAGTTGCGACTACTTCGCCCCGGTGGCCTTTCCCCAGCGCATCGAGATGGGCCTGCGGGTGGCGCGGCTGGGCAACAGTTCCGTGCACTACGAACTGGCACTGTTTCTCGAAGGGGAGCGGGAGGCCCGCGCGGCCGGGCGTTTCGTCCACGTCTTCGTCGAACGCCACGGCAGTCGCCCGCAGGCCATCCCCCTGCGGCTACGGGAAGCGCTGGCCGTGCTTCAGGGCGAGGCCCAGTGACAGATGTCGCCCGCCGCCCGTGACAGGGCGATGGCGTGCAGGTCGTCCAGGCGGTCTTCGCGAATCTGCCGCTGCAGCGCCTGGTCGAGTCGCGGCCGGCAATCGTCGCCGCGCAGTTCGGCGAGCGCCGGCGCATAGCCCTGCAACAGTTCCAGGTTGAGCTGGTTGAGGCGCTCGCGGATGGGCTCCAGGTCGATCACCTGGCCCGCCCCGGGCAGCGGCCGGCTGAGCAGGCGATACTGGACCAGCTTGTTCGCCTCGATCTGCGCGGCGAACAGCAGGCGCACCTGCTCCGCGTCGACCCCATGGCCAGCGGCCTGACCGGCGAGCATCTGCAGCTGCTGCTCCTCGCGCGGGCTGTCCTGCACCGCCTTGCCCGACTGCGCCTTGCTCAGGGCTACCTGATCGGCTAGTTGCAAACGCTGGCTGCTCAGGCTGAGCAATTGCTGCAGGGCCGGGGACAGCGGCTGGGCCTGGAGCAGCGGGCCGGGCAGGAGCAGGGCGGCTAGCAGGCCCCAGCTGGCGAACGACGGGCGCATGTGGAAATCTCTGGCTGGATTGATATCGGGCACGCTAGCAAAGCGGGCCCGGTGCGACAATCCAGGCAGCGTGGGGAGGCGATAGGGAAGCTGGGGATGGGACATTTCTGATTGAACGTTTGCAGTCTCGACGCTGGGACAATGTTCTGTGACCATCCCTCCACACCATTTCATTCACCAAAGGGGCCGGTTTGCCCCTGCTACGACTGGCAAGGACGCGGAACATGGGTTTCCTGATACTCTCCCGCCGAGAAGGCGAAGGCATCACCCTGTCCCTCAAGGCCGACTACCCGGCGGAGGAACTGATTCGGCAATTGCGCGAAGGCGGTATCCGGATCCTGGTCACCGACATCATCGGTAATCAGGCTCGGGTCGGGATCGAGGCGCCGCGAGGCGTCCTGATCGTTCGCGACGAACTGAAGGCGTCGCCGCCGCCGAAAGGCTGACGAACGGTATGTCTAGTCCTGAAATAGGTTTACACCTGCTCAGGTAGGCCGATATGCCTCAAAACGCCCGATGTACCGTCTCGGGCGTTTTGTTTTTCAGGGCCATGTGAGGCCGCTCTGTGTTGTAGATCTGCACGGCTTCAGCAACCATCTTCCTTGCCTGCTCCAGATTTTCAGGGCTACTCAGCAGCAGCTCTGTTTTGAGGATTCCGTTGATGCGCTCAGCTAGCGCGTTCTGGTAGCAGTCATATCCGTCAGTCATCGAGCACTGGACGCCATGCCGTGCATGCAGTGACTGATACAGTGCCGAGCAATATTGAATACCGCGATCCGAGTGATGGACCAGTGACTGGCGACGCTGCCGTTTGCGTAGGGCCTGCCTAAAGGCTTGTGCAACTGACTCGGCATGCAGGCTTTCATGCACATGGTGGCCAACAATTTTTCTGGAATACGCATCCGTTACCAGGCTTAGGTACAGCGGGCCACTACTGGCTGGCAAGTAAGTAATGTCCGCCACCCAAACGTGCTCCGGTCCTGACGGGACAACCTGGCTCGGGCCTGGCTTGAGTAGGTTCGGATGGCGGTAGAAGCGATGAAAGCTTTGTGTTGTCTTGTGATACGCCCGCTTGGGCAACACCAGCAAACGGCGCTCTCCCAGGACCTGAAATAGTCGGTCTCGGCCAACTTGGAGCTGCCTATCAGGTTGGCAATGCAGCAGATAGTGCAGCTTTCGCGTGCCTAGTCGTGGCTGACGCATCCGGACTTGTTGAACAAATTCGACAACCCGATCTGCCTGGCGTGCTTTGCTATCAGCAGCTCGATTGCGCTTGTAGTAAGCCTGTCGGCTCATGCCAAGAAACTGACAAGCCCTAGCAATGCTCAGTCCTGCGACTTGACCTTGCGAGAGGACTTGCCGGATCGCTTTTTTACGACCGATACACCGTAATCATTTTTCAGGACATCAACGACGGTCTCGAAGAACTGAGCCTTCTGGCTCATCAACTCAAGCTGCTGCTCAAGCTCCTTGATCCGCTGCTCTGGAGTGAGCGTTTTGGGGTCAGACATCGCGCAACTCCTCTCGGCTCGAATCGACGCCCCTTGGCTCCAATCCTGCCGACCATGCTTGCGCAACCATACCAGAACCGTCGACCGGCCCTGGATGCCATACCGCACCTGGGCCTGCTTGTAGGTCAGTTCGCCTTTTTCGATCTGATCAACGACGGCCAATTTAAAAGACAGTGAGTAATCTCGCTGTGTGCGCTTTACACCTTGCTCCATCTAGCTCTCCGGAAAATCGGCATGGGAGGTGTAAACCTTATTCAGGACGGGACAGTAGAAACGAAAAAGCCTCGCAGTCGCGAGGCTTTTTCTTCGGCGTCCGGCGAACGCCGGGATCAACGATGCTTGTGCTTGCGGTGTTTCTTTCCGCGATGACCGTCGTCGTTGTCCTTGCCCAGGTTGTTGCCGACCGCCCCGCCCGCCGCGCCGCCCAGGCCGGCGCCGATCGCCGAGCCGGTGCTGCCGCCGAGCTTGTCGCCGATCACCGAACCACCAGCTGCGCCCAGGCCACCGCCGAGGGCGGCCTCGGTCTTGCGTCCGTCCTTGGCGGTCATCGCACCGCCTGCGGCGCCGCCCAGGCCGGCGCCAATCGCCGCGCCGGTGCTGCCACCGATGGCGCCACCGACCACGTTGCCCAGGGCGCCGCCCACGCCGCCGCCGACGGCGGTCTTGGTGGAGTCGCCGGCAAGCGCGGTTTGTGCGCTCAGCAGGGCGAGCGCGATTACCAGGAGAGATTTACGCATCGTGCGTGCCTCATCGATCAATCGGGAATGAAATACGGTCGTTCGCACAAAGGCCGGACCTGGTGGCCCGGCCTTTGTGCTGGATGGAGCGGCGAGGATCAGTCGTCGTAGTAGCGACGATGATGCTTGTGGCGCTTCCACTTCTTGTACTGGCCATAGTGATGGCCGTTGTCGTGGCGGTAGTAGCCGTCGCGATAGCCGGCGCGGCGGTAGTAGCGACGGTCGCGGTAGTCGTCATCGTCGTCGTAGCGGCGGTTGCCGTCGCCATAATGGTTGCCCAGCGCGCCGCCACCGGCGCCGCCCAGGGCTGCGCCGATCAGGCCGCCGGTGCTGCCGCCGATCTGCCGGCCGATGACGTTGCCGCCCGCGGCGCCGAGGCCGCCGCCGATCGCCGCTTCGGTCTTGTTGCCGCGTCCGGCGCCGACCGCGCCGCCCGCAGCGCCACCGATGCCGCTACCGATCGCGGCGCCGGTGCTGCCGCCGACCGCATCGCCGACGACCGAACCCAACACCCCGCCCAAGGCGCCGCCGATGGCCGCGCGGGTGTCGTCGCCTGCGAAGGCGGTGCCACCGACCAGACTCAGGGACAACAGGAGTATCGAGGAATACTTCATAGAGAGTTTCTCTCTGTGGGGATGACGGCTGCGATGCTGGGGTTGGCCCCCATCGCTGACAAGCACCAGCCGACGATTGGTAGAGCAAATTCGAAATATTCCAAGTGCTTGTTTTTTATGGGGAACTTTCTTCAGTGGCGGCGGTCGTAGACCGAATGCGAAACGCGATTTCAGGGCCGAAATCGGTATTTTTGCTGGCGGGATGCTGGCCATTCTAACGCCGACGAGCGACCTGCCTTCAAGGCCTTTCATCGACTTTTTCCTTAAGACGCCGCCTCCTCTTGCAGGAGGCGGCGTTTTTCGTGGGCTTCAGATAATGCGCCCGTCGCCCGTGGCCTTTTCCAGGCGTACCGCGATGAACTTCGAAGTCGGCGTATGGCTGCCGACGCCGACGCTTTCCAGCGGCACCAGGGGATTGGTTTCCGGGTAGTAGGCGGCTGCCTGGCCGGCCGGGATGTCGAAAGCGAGCAGGGTGAAGCGGCGTACCCGGCGCTCGACGCCGTCGCTCCACAGCGAGACCAGGTCGATCTTGTCGCCGGGCTGGTAGCCCAGGCGGCGGATATCCGCCTCGTTGGCGAACACCACCTCGCGCTGGCCCTTTACCCCGCGATAGCGATCGTCCAGGCCGTAGATGGTGGTGTTGTACTGGTCGTGGGAGCGCAGCGTCTGCAGGATCAGGTCGGGTTCGCGACCGCTGTCGCGCACTTGCGCCGGCAGCAGGTCCCGCGGCAGCGGATTGGCGACGAAGTTGGCCTTGCCGCTGGCGGTGTTCCAGCGTCGCTCGCCAGCGGCGTTGCCCAGGTAGAAGCCGCCGGGATGCCGGACGCGGCGATTGAAGTCGGCGAAACCGGGGATGGTGTCGGCGATCAGCTCGCGGATGCGCTCGTAGTTGGCGATCAACGCGTCCCAGTCCACCGGATGGTTGCCCAGGGTCGCCTTGGCGATGCCGGCGATGATCGCCGGTTCCGAGCGCATCTGCTGCGACAGGGGCTCCAGTTGTCCGTAGGACGCGTGGATCATGCTGAACGAGTCTTCCACCGTGACCGCCTGCGGGCCTTCGACCTGGCGGTCGATGTCGGTACGCCCCAGGCAGGGCAGGATCAGCGCGTCGCGCCCGGTGGTCAGGTGGCTGCGGTTGAGCTTGGTGCTGATGTGCACGGTCAGTTCGCAGGAGGCCAGGGCCGCGTGGGTACGCGGGCTGTCCGGGGTGGCCTGGGCGAAATTGCCGCCCAGGCCGATGAAGACCTTCGCCTTGCCGGCGAGCATCGCGGCGATCGCCTCGACGGCGTTATGCCCGTGGTGGCGCGGCACCTTGAAGCCGAAGCGTCGCTCCAGCGCGTCGAGCAGCGCCGCCGGCGGCCGCTCGTTGATACCCATGGTGCGGTCACCCTGCACGTTGCTGTGGCCGCGTACCGGGCAGAGTCCCGCGCCGGGGCGGCCGAGGTTGCCGCGCAGAAGCTGCAGGTTGACGATTTCCTGGATGATCGCCACCGAGTGATGGTGCTGGGTGATGCCCATCGCCCAGCAGACGATCACCCTCTGCGCCCGGCGGTACATCCGCGCGGCCTGCTCGATTTCCTCCAGGCTGAGGCCGGACTGGCGCTCCAGGTGCTCCCAGGGCGTGGCATCCAGCTCGGCCAGGTAGGCCTCGACGCCATCGGTGTGTTCGGCGATGAAGGCGTGGTCGAACACCGCCTCGCCACCCTCGGCCTGGGCTTCGCGTTCCCAGGCGAGGAGAAACTTGGCGATCCCGCGGATCGCCGCCATGTCGCCGCCCAAGGCCGGGCGGAAGAACGCGGTGTTCAGCGGCGAGGAGCCGTTGGTCAGCATCTCCAGCGCATTCTGCGGATGCTGGAAGCGCTCCAGGCCGCGCTCCTTGAGCGGGTTGAAACAGACCACCTGGGCGCCACGCTTCACCGCCTCGCGCAGCGGCTCGAGCATGCGCGGGTGGTTGGTGCCGGGGTTCTGGCCGAGGATGAAGATCGCGTCGGCGTGCTCGAAGTCGTCGAAGGTCACGGTGCCCTTGCCGACCCCGATGCTACGGCCCAGGGCCACCCCGCTGGCCTCGTGGCACATGTTCGAACAGTCGGGGAAGTTGTTGCTGCCGAAGGCGCGGACGAACAGCTGGTAGAGGTAGGCCGCTTCGTTGCTGGCCCGCCCGGAGGTGTAGAACTCGGCCTGATCGGGGCTTTCCAGGCGGTTCAGGTGTTCGGCGACCAGGGTGAAGGCGGCGTCCCAGGTGATCGGTTGGTAGTGATCGCTGGCCGGGTCGTAGCGCATCGGACCGGTGAGGCGGCCCTGGTACTCCAGCCAGTAGTCGCTCTGTTCGCGCAGGGCGCTGACGCTGTAGCGGGCGAAGAACGCCGCGTCCACCCGGCGCTTGGTGGCCTCCCAGTTGACCGCCTTGGCGCCGTTCTCGCAGAACTTCACCCGGCCGTCTTCCGGCGAGTCGCCCCAGGCGCAGCCGGGGCAGTCGAAGCCGCCGTTCTGGTTGGTCTTGAGCAGGGCGCGGAGGTTCTTGAACGGCTGTTTGCTGTCCAGCCAGAAGTGCGCCACGCTGCGCAGCGCGCCCCAGCCGGCGGCGGCACCGGCGTAGGGCTTGTAGCGGGGTTGGAGGGGTTGCAGGCTCATGACGGGCTCACTCGGTGACGGCCGGCGCCGGGCTGTAGACCCGCGGGGCGCTATGGTGGGGCTGGTGGACCAGGTTCAGGTGATGGCGCCGCGCCCATTGCACGGTAAGGCCGGTGGGCGCCGAGAGACTGACCAGCGTGCCGATCCCGGCACGCACGGCCTTGTGGATGAGTTCCAGGCTGCAGCGGCTGGTGACCACCGCGAAGCCGCTGGCGGCGTCCAGGCCCTGGTGGTGCAGGGCGCCGATCAGCTTGTCGAGTGCGTTGTGCCGGCCGATGTCCTCGCGGCACAGGCGCAGGTCGCCATGGCCGTCGAAGTACAGCGCGGCGTGCAGCGCGCCGCTGTTGCGCGCCAGTCGCTGGGCCTGTTCGATGCGCTGGCGCAGCCCGGCGAGGTGGGCTGCCGGCGGTAGCGCCCGCGGCGTCCGCGCCGGCAGCTGCGGCAAGGCCTGTTCCAGGGCTTCCACGCCGCACAGGCCGCAGCCGGAGGTTCCGGCCAGCTGGCGGCGTTGGCGCTTGAGATGCCAGAACGCGCGGCTGCTGATCTCGACCTCGGCTTGGAGGGAGTCGCCCTGGCCGCTGACGCGGATTTCATAGATGTCGTCGATGGACTCCACGAAGCCGCTGCTGAGGCTGAAACCGCGGACGAAATCCTCGATATCCTCGGGCGAGGCCATCATCACCGCCTGGTTCAGGCCGTTGTAGCTGATCGCCAAGGCACATTCGGCGGCAAGGGAGGCCTGGCCGACCCGCTGCGGCAGGTGCAGGTCGGCGTAGCGGTAATCGTCGGGAACGGCGGAAGGCGCCCAGGTATCCGCGGATACCGGGCAGGCAGGCTGGCAAGGCATGGGCTGGGCCCTATCGTTCTAGGTGTCGGACCAGCCTAGGCCTGTCGCGGAGCAGCGTCTAATCGGTTGTGCCGATACCGTGATCGACAGTGTCTATCATGTTGTCGGGAGACAGCCAGGCGCGCGCCTCCTCGAAGCATGCCTCGGCCAGGGCCGAGCGCGGCTGGCCGCTGCGGATGATCAGGCCGAGCGGGGCCAGGGTATGGGCGTCCTCGATGGGGATCAGGCGCAACTCGACGTCGACTTCGCTGCCCAGCGGCATGATCGCGCAGCACAAGCCGCGCTGCACCGCCTGCAACAGTTGCTGTACCGAGTCGGTTTCCAGGCGCGCGACAGGGCTCAGGCCGCGGCTGCGGAAGTTGTGGTCGATCGACTGGCGGAAGTGCATGCCCGCCGAGAGCAGCCCCAGTGGCAGGCCGGCCAGGTTTTCCCAGTTCAGCACCGGGCTGTCGAGCGGGAAGTGCCGGGGATGATGGAGCAGGCCCATGCGTGTCTCCGCCAGCTCGACGCCCTCGAAGTGGCTGCGGTCCAGGCGGTCCAGATAGGAGACGCCGAGGTCGAACTGGTTACGCGCCAGGCCTTCGAGGACCTTTTCAGAACTCAGGGAATACAGCTGGAAGCGCAGCTCCGGATGACGCCCGGCCATGTGCTGGACCAGGCGCAGCGGGTCGAAGCTGGCCAGCGGCACCACGCCCAGGCGCAGGGTGCCGACCAGTTGTCCACGGCAGGCGGCGGCCTCGGCGTACAGGCCCTCCTGGGCCGCCAGCAGGCTGCGGGCCCAGGCCAGCACGCGGTCGCCGGCCTCGGTGAAGCCTTCGAAGCGCTGGCTGCGGCGCACCAGCTCCAGGCCGAGTTCTTCTTCCAGGTTGCGCAGGCGCATGGACAGGGTCGGCTGGGTGACATGGCAGCGCGCGGCGGCCTGGCCGAAATGGCGGGTTTCGTCGAGGGCGCAGAGGAATTTCAGCTGCTTGATGTCCATCGGCGCTTCCAGGGAGGGGTTGTCGCGGAATCTTAACGCGAATGGACGCAGTGTTTCGGAACGGCGGAGCGGCCTTGGGGATATTTCACCGGATTTTGCAGTCTAGACTTGGCTAGTCGCGGATCGGGATTGCGCCGGCCGCTTGCAACCGTAACCGTAAAGGGAGAACCAAAGATGGGTATTTTCGCGTTCGTGAAGGAAGCCGGTGAAAAGCTGTGGGATACGCTGACGGGGCATGAGGCACAGGCGGCCGAGTCGCTGAAGGAGCACGTCGCCAAGGTCGGCCTGGGCAACCCGAACATCCAGGTTTCGGTGGAAGGCGACAAGGTCATCGCCTCGGGCGAGGTGGCCACCCAGGAAGAGAAAGAGAAGATATTGCTGGCGCTGGGCAACGTCGCCGGCGTCTCCTCGGTGGAAGACAAGATCACCGTGACCCAGGCCGCTCCGGAAGCGCGCTTCGTCACCGTGAAGAAAGGCGACACCCTGAGCGCCATCGCCAAGGCCGAATACGGCAATGCCAACGCCTACATGAAGATATTCGAGGCCAACAAGCCGATGCTCAGCCATCCGGACAAGATCTATCCCGGCCAGGTCCTGCGTATCCCCGACTGATCGCGGCGCCTTTCCCGACCCCGCCCGCGTGGCGGGGTTTTCATTTCGATGTTGCGCAGTGCGATCCGTGCCGATATCCCTACAGCAGTCCTTCGAGCAAGCGCCGGTAATCCTCCTGGGCGGCGAACTCCTCGGTGTCCCTGGGCTGGCCACGGCTATCCGGGTGGCGTACCGCCAGCAGGTGGGCGACGCCGTAGGCGCGGGCGCTGCGCAGGATCGGCAGGCTGTCGTCGATGAACAGGCTGCGCTGCGCGTCGAAGCCGAAATCGGCCTGCAGGGCGTTCCAGAAGCGCGCGTCCTCCTTCGGGTAGCCGTAGTCGTGGGAGCTGATCAGTCGGTCGAAATAGGGCGCCAGTTCGATCCGTTCCAGTTTCAGCGACAGCGAGTCGCGGTGCGCGTTGGTGATCAGCGCCACGCGCTTGCCGGCCTGGCGCAGGGTGGCGAGGAAGGTATCGGCATGCGGGCGCAGCGAGATCAGGTGCGCCACCTCGTGCTTGAGTTCGCGGATCGACAGGTCCAGTTCCCGGCTCCAGAAATCCAGGCAGTACCAGTTGAGCTGGCCGGCGTGCTCGCGGAACAGCGGCTCGAGCACGGCGTCGGCTTCGGCGCGACTCAGGCCGTTGCGTTCGGCGTAGCGTCTGGGCAGGTGTTCCAGCCAGAAGTGGTTGTCGAAATGCAGGTCGAGCAGGGTGCCGTCCATGTCGAGCAGCACGGTGTCGATGGCGGACCAGGGCAGGATGGGCATGGCGGCTCTTGTCGCGGTTCGTCGCGATCGATGGGGAAATCTGTCGCTTGCCATCGATCTCCGACAGGGATAATCGGAAAAGCCGGGGTATGATAACCCGCCGGCTTCGCCAAGGAGTTATCCACATGCGTCAGAAACCCACCGTACTCGCCAGCGAGATCGTCGCGAAGAGCCGACTGTTCGCCGTCGAGGAGCTGCAACTGCGCTTCAGCAATGGTGTCGAGCGTACCTACGAGCGCCTGGTCGGCAAGGGCCAGGGCTACGGTGCGGTGATGGTGGTGGCAATGCTCGATGCCGAGCACGCGGTGCTGGTGGAGGAATATTGCGCAGGGGTCGACGAATACCAGCTGTCTCTGCCCAAGGGCCTGGTCGAGCCGGGCGAGGACATCCTCGCGGCGGCCAACCGCGAGCTCAAGGAGGAAGCGGGCTACGGTGCCCGGCAACTGGAGCACATCACCGAACTGTCGCTGTCGCCGGGCTACATGAGCCAGCGCATCCAGGTGGTGCTAGCGCGCGACCTCTACGAGGAGCGCCTGCCGGGCGACGAGCCGGAGCCGATGGGCGTCGACCGCATCAGCCTGCGCGAACTGTCGAGCCTGGCCCAGCACGCCCAGTTCAGCGAAGGCCGCGCCCTGGCCGCGCTGTACCTGGTGCGCGACCTGCTCACCCAGCGCGGCGAGTACCAGGCATGAGGCCGGTGCCCTGGGGCGAATTGGTGGCGCTGGTGCGGCGCGCCGGCGAGGCGATCCTGCCGCACTGGCGCGCCGACGTGGCGGTGCGCTCGAAGGCCGACGAGTCGCCGGTGACCGCCGCCGACCTGGCCGCGCACCATATATTGGAGGCGGGATTGCGGGCGCTGGCGCCGGACATACCGGTGCTTTCCGAAGAGGATTGCGAGATACCGCTGAGCGAGCGCGGGCACTGGCGGCGCTGGTGGCTGGTGGACCCGCTGGACGGCACCAAGGAGTTCATCTCCGGCAGCGAGGAGTTCACCGTCAACGTGGCCCTGGTCGAGGATGGCCGGGTGCTGTTCGGCCTGGTCGGCGTGCCGGTGAGCGGGCGTTGCTACTACGGTGGCGCCGGGCTCGGTGCCTGGCGCGAGGAGGCCGATGGCCGCGCGCAACCGATCAGCGTGCGCCTGGAGCCCGAGGAAGCCTTCACCGTGGTGGCCAGCAAGCGCCACGGCAGCCCGGCCCAGGAGCGCCTGCTGGATGGCTTGGGCGAGCGCTTCGGCGACCTGCGGCGGGCCAGCATCGGCAGTTCGCTGAAGTTCTGCCTGCTGGCCGAGGGCGCCGCCGACTGCTACCCGCGCCTGACGCCAACCTCGCAATGGGACACGGCCGCCGCCCAGGGTGTGTTGGAGGGCGCCGGCGGCGAGGTGCTCGACCTGCATGGCGCGCCATTTACCTACGAGCCGCGCGAGGACTACCTCAACGGCTCCTTCCTGGCCCTGCCGCGCGCCGCCGAGTGGCGCAGCGAGCTGATCCAACTGGCGCGCGCGCTGGACTGAAACGAAAAGGCCCGGTCTAGCCGGGCCTTTTCGCTTGTGGCAGCGCTCAGTCGAGCATGTCGCTGAAACGCGCGTCCTTCTTGTATACCAGCGGCTGGCTGAAGCCGGGCACGGTCACCTGCTCGGCGCTGACCTCGATGGCCTGCTCGTCGATCAGGTCCTGGCCGAAGTTGTAGATGATCTCCAGGTCGCCCTGCAGCGCGCGCTGGTCGTAGGCGCGGGCGGCGCCGCGGGTCTGCTCGCGCTTCTCGACATAGGCGGCGAAAGCCGCCTCGCCATGGCGCCTGCGCAGCATCTTCTCGGCGATCCGCGGCGACAGCACCACGCCGCTGGCGTTGTTGCCGCCGAAGCCCTTGGAGTTGATGAAGCACACCTCCAGCGGCTTGTCCTGGCGTACGTCGCGATTGGAGATGCTCAGGCGCTGCTGGTGGACGTCGTCGGCGACCTTGTCGATGGTCTTGATTCCCGGAAGGATGCCGTACTTGAAGGTGCCCAGGGCGGAGATCAACTGGTCGGCGCTGGCGGTGGCCAGGGAGTGGCCGACGTAGGCCTTTACCGCGGTGACCGGCCAGCCGTCGATGCCGAAGGCGCTGGCCACGCGGTCGAGGATTTCCGATTCGGTGACCCGGTTGGCCGGCGTGCTGGAGCCGTGGGCGTGGACGAAGCTGGCGTGGCGCACGGTGTCCAGGCCGACGATCTGCACCGCGCTGGCCACCGCCTTGGCTACCGTCAGGTAGTTGCCCGGGCCGGGGGCGGAGATGGATTTCTTGAAACCGTCGGCGTTGATGAACACGTCGGTCACCGCGCCATGGATGTCGGCGCCCAGGCGCAGGGCCAGCTCGTCGTCCATCAGCACCACGTACTGGCTGGACTCGGCCAGGGTGAAGCCGCAGTTCTCGCCGAATGGCCGGCTGGCGCGGCGGAAGTCCACCTCGTCGCGGCCTTCGATCAGGCGCAGGCCTTCCTCGGTGGCCAGCGCGCCCATGGCGCTGTAGCCCTCGATGCACTCCGGCAGGATCGGCGCCTCGCTGTTGCCGACGATGACCACCCGGGCCTGGCCGCTGGTGATGACGTCGATACCCTTCTGCAGGTTGTAGAGGAAGGTGGCGCAGGCGCCGGTGATGCTGCCGGTCATGCCGACGCTGCCGAGCACGTAGGCATTGATGAAATCGGTGGGCATGCTGTTGAAGCCCAGCGGCAGTTGCTTGGCCGAGACCCGGTGGCCCTTCAGGCGGGACTGCATCAGGCCGCCGAAGCCGTTGTCGTCGAGCTGGCTCATGATGCTGCCGGAGAATACCGCGATCTCGTCGGGCTGGACGTTGTCGACGATGGTCTGCCAGTCGATGCCGGTGGAACGGATCGCGTCGGTCGCGGCGACCACCGACATCTGCAGGCCGCGCGGATGGAAGCGCGAGTTGTACAGTTCGCCCGGCTCGAAGCCGGTGGGCAACTGGCCGGCGGACTTGACCGTCAGCGGGCGGTAGCTGTCGACCTTGAATTCGCAACGTTCGTGGATGCTGACCAGTACTTCGCCGTCGGCGGCGGGAGTCACCGACCAGTTGCCCGGCAGCGGTTCCGGGAGCTGCTTGGGCGAGGCCTTGAAGGTCAGCGCCTGGCCTTCGGCCGGGGTCGCCTCGAGGACCTTGTGCCAGTGCACGGCATCCGGGTCGAGGTACTGCGGTTCGATGCGCCGTACCAGGGTCGAGGCGAAGATCCGTTCGGCGTAGCGCCGCTCGATGTCTTCCGGGGACAGCGGCGTGCCGTCTTCGGCCAGGTAGCGGCCGCCTTCGGCCTTGACCAGTTTCATCATGACCGCCAGGCCGGCTAGGGTTTCCTGGCGCGCCTGCGGGTCCATCGATTCGATGACCATGCGCCGGAAGCCGTGGTGGAAGGAACTACGGCCTGCTGCGTTGTAGCCACCGAAACCAACAATGACCGGTAGTCGAGACATCACTCAGAAACTCCTTCGAATAGTCGTTCGCGTGCCGGGCTGCTGCCTGGTCCGGAGCGGGAAGCGCGTGGCGGCGATGGCGGCCTTTCCCGTCGGCGAGGCGAGCTTCACGGGCCCAGGCACGAGCCAGTGGCCGTTGAAATGATCAGGGTGACTATGCTGACGTGAATCATGACCATCGAGTCACGTATTTTCCTACTGAATACCGCGTTGCGTGGACGTTCCACAAGTGCTGGCGGTCTGCCGCGGGGAGATTGGCGGCCATGGCCGGACGATTGGCGGAGGTGGCGCGGGGGCGTTGGGAGCATCGCTTCGCGGAAGCGGGAGTTCGCGTGGAAGAGGCCGCCGCCGTGGCGCGCAGAAAGGCGGCCGATAGCGCCTGGCGCCATTCGCCCTGCGCTCGCCGGCCGGTCGGCGGGAATGAAGAAGGGCCGCGAAGCGGCCCCTGGGGAGATTTCAGCGGTACTCGATGCCCGCCTTGCGCGTGCTGACCCGGGTGCCGGCCTTGCCTTCGGTGATCGCGACGATATCGGCGAGCGAACCGATCACCGCGTCCTTGCCGGTGGCGCGGGCGAACTCGATGGCCGCCTGGACCTTCGGTCCCATGGAGCCGGCGGCGAAGCCGAGGCGTTCCAGTTCGTCCGGGTGGGCCTGGGCGATGGCCTTCTGGGTCGGCTTGCCCCAGTCGATGTAGGCCGCGTCGACATCGGTGGCGATGATCAGGATGTCGGCCACCAGCTCCTGGGCCAGCAGCGAGGAGCAGAGGTCCTTGTCGATCACCGCCTCGACGCCGCTGAGCTTCTTCCCGGCCTCGTCGTACATGGTCGGGATGCCGCCGCCGCCAGCGCAGATGACGATGGTGCCTTTCTCCAGCAGCCATTTCACCGGACGGATCTCGAAGATCCGCTTCGGCCGCGGGCTGGGTACCACGCGGCGGAACTTGTCGCCATCCGGGGCGATGCTCCAGCCCTTCTCGGCGGCCAGGCGTTCGGCCTCCTCCTTCGAATAGACCGGGCCGATTGGCTTGGTCGGGTTCTGGAACGCCGGATCCTTACCGTCCACCTCGACCTGGGTGAGGATGGTGGCGAACGGCACTTCGAACGGCAGCAGGTTGCCCATCTCCTGTTCGATCATGTAGCCGATCATGCCCTCGGTTTCCGCGCCGAGGACGTCCAGCGGGTAGGGCGAGACCTTGTCGTAGGCGGCGCCCTGGAGGGCCAGCAGGCCGACCTGGGGGCCGTTGCCGTGGGCGATCACCAGCTCGTTGCCGGGCGCCACCTTGGCGATCTGTTCGGCGGCGATCCGCACGTTTTCCCGCTGGTTGTCCGCGGTCATGGGTTCGCCACGGCGTAGCAGGGCATTACCGCCCAATGCGACGACGATACGCATATCGGTTACCTCCGGAAGGCGGCTGCGCCCCGGCCGCGTGGGCCGGGGCGCAGGAGCGCGGTCAGATGTCGGCGAGGGTCGAGACGAGGATCGCCTTGATGGTGTGCATGCGGTTCTCGGCCTGTTCGAAGGCGATGTTGTAGGGCGACTCGAAGACGTCCTCGGTCACCTCGATGCCGTTGGCCAGGTTCGGATACTGCTCGGCGATCTGCTTGCCGACCTTGGTCTCGCTGTTGTGGAACGCCGGCAGGCAGTGCATGAACTTGGCCCGCGGGTTGCCGGTGGCCTTCATGATCTCCATGTTGATCTGGTAGGGCAGCAGCTCCTTGATCCGCTCGCCCCAGGCTTCCACCGGCTCGCCCATCGACACCCAGACGTCGGTGTGGACGAAGTCCACGCCCTTCACGGCTTCCTTCGGATCTTCGGTGAGAGTCAGCTTGGCGCCGCTTTCCTCGGCGAACTTCTTGCATTGGGCGACGAACTCGTCGTGCGGCCAGAGCGCCTTCGGCGCGGCGATGCGTACGTCCATGCCGAGCTTGGCGCCGATCAGCAGCAGGGAGTTGCCCATGTTGTTGCGCGCGTCGCCCAGGTAGGCGTAGCTGATGTCGTGCAGCGGCTTGTCGCTGTGCTCGCGCATGGTCAGCACGTCGGCGAGCATCTGGGTCGGGTGGTATTCGTCGGTCAGGCCGTTGAACACCGGTACGCCGGCGTATTTCGCCAATTCCTCGACGATCTCCTGCTTGAAGCCGCGGTACTCGATGGCGTCGTACATCCGGCCGAGGACCCGCGCGGTGTCCTTCATGCTCTCCTTGTGGCCGATCTGCGAGGAGTTCGGGTCGATGTAAGTGACGTTGGCGCCCTGGTCATACGCCGCCACCTCGAAGGCGCAGCGGGTGCGGGTGGAGGTTTTCTCGAAGATCAGGGCGATGTTCTTGCGTTGCAGGTGCTGCTGCTCGGTGCCGGTGTACTTGGCGCGCTTCAGGTCGCGGGAGAGGTCGAGCAGGTAACGCAGCTCGCGGGTGCTGTGGTGCATCAGGCTGAGCAGGTTACGGTTGTGCATGTTGAAAGCCATGATTGATCTCCTTGTGGGAAGTCGGTGGGCGGCGCCCCTCCTGGGAACGCCGCCGTTGAGCTCGAGAGAGGATTGTCTGTCAGTAGTCGATCGGGTCGCGGATGATCGGGCAGGTCATGCAGTGGCCGCCGCCGCGGCCGCGGCCCAGTTCGCTGGCGCTGATGGTGATGACCTCGACGCCGGCCTTGCGCAGCAGGGTGTTGGTGTAGGTGTTGCGGTCATAGCCGACCACCACGCCCGGCTCCAGGCAGACCACGTTGTTGCCGTCGTCCCATTGCTCGCGCTCGGCGGCGAAGCTGTTGCCGCCGGTCTCGACCACGCGCAGTTTCTTCAGGCCGAGGGATTCGGCGACCACTTCGAGGAAGGTCTTTTCCTCGCGACGGATGCTCATGCCGTAGGGGCTGCTCGCATCGGGGCGCAGGCTGAAGGGCACGATTTCCTTGACCACTTCCGGGAAGACCGTGACCAGGTCGCGGTCGCAGAAGCTGAACACGGTGTCCAGGTGCATCGCCGCGCGCGACTTCGGCAGGCCGGCGACGATCACCCGCTCGGCGGCGCCCTTGGCGAACAGCGACTGGGCTACCTGGCCGATGGCCTGACGCGAGGAGCGCTCGCCCATGCCGATCAGGACCACGCCGTTGCCGATCGGCATCACGTCGCCGCCTTCCAGGGTCGAGGAGCCGTGGTCCTTGTCCGGGTCGCCGTACCAGATCTCGAATTCGGCGTTGGCGAACTCGGGGTGGAACTTGTAGATGGCGGTGGTCAGCAGGGTTTCCTGGCGTCGCGCCGGCCAGTACATCGGGTTCAGGGTCACGCCGCCATAGATCCAGCAGGTGGTGTCGCGGGTGAACTGGGTGTTCGGCAGCGGCGGCAGCAGGAAGCTGGAGTGGCCCAGGTACTCGCGGTACATCTTGAGGATGTTGGCGCCTTCGCTGGCGGGCAGGTCGTCAGCGGCCACGCCGCCGATCAGGTACTCGGCCAGCTTGCGCGGCTCCAGGCTTTCCAGCCAGGAACGCAGCTCGCTGGTCAGGCCCAGGCCTACGCTGTCGGCGGTGATCTTGCGATCGAGGATCCACTTCAGCGCTTCCGGGTTCTGGATGGTCTCGGTCAGCAGGTTGTGCATCTCGAGGACGTCGATGCCGCGTTCGCGCATCTTGGTGACGAAGTCGAAGTGGTCGCGCTTGGCCTGGTTCACCCAGATCACGTCGTCGAACAGCAACTCGTCGCAGTTGCTCGGGGTCAGGCGCTGGTGGGCGAGGCCGGGCGAGCAGACCATCACTTTGCGCAGTTTGCCGGCTTCGGAGTGGACGCCAAGTTTGGTTTTTTCCGTGCTCATTTCACGTCTCCAGTGGAGTAATCAGAGGGTGAGGAAACCGTCGTAGAGGCCGTAGGCAGCCACCAGGGCGCCAATGACGACTGCGGCGAAGATCAGTTTTTCGATACCGGTGAAGATCGGCTGGCCGACCTCGTGCTTGGCCTTGGCGAAGAGGATCGCGCCGGGCGCATACAGCAGGGCGGACAGCAGCAGGTACTTCAGGCCCCCGGCGTAGAGCAGCCAGACCGCGTAGGCCACGGCGATGCCGGCGATGACCAGGTCCTTGCCGCGTTCGCGGGAGTCGTTCTCGTAGGTTTCGCCTTTCAGTGTCAGCAGCAGGCCATAGGCGGCGGACCAGAAGTACGGGATCAGGATCATCGAGGTGGCCAGGAGCAGCATCTTGGTGTACGGGTCCATGCCGTCCGGGTCGCCCGAGGTGAAGAACACCACCACCAGGAATACCTGTACGCAGATGTTGGTCAGCCACAGGGCGTTGGCCGGCACCTGGTTGGCGTTCTCGCGGCGCAGGAACTCCGGCATGGTGTGGTCCTTGGCGGCGGCGAACATGATCTCGGCGCACAGCAGCACCCAGGAGAGCAGCGCGCCCAGCAGGGAGACCAGCAGGCCGACGCTGATCAGCACTGCGCCCCAGTGGCCGACGATATGCTCCAGCACCAGCGCCATCGACGGGTTCTGCAGCTTGGCCAGTTCCGGCTGGGTCATCACACCCATCGACAGCACGTTCACCAGCACCAGCAGGAGCAGGACGGTGATGAAGCCGATCACGGTGGCCTTGCCGACGTCGGAGCGTTTTTCCGCGCGGGAGGAGAAGATGCTCGCGCCCTCGATGCCGATGAACACCCAGACGGTGACCAGCATCATGTTGCGTACCTGGTTCATCACGCTGCCCAGGTCCGGGTTGCTCTTGCCCCAGATGTCGGCGGTGAAGATGTCCAGCTTGAAGGCGAACAGGCAGATCAGGATGAACAGGAACAGCGGCACGACTTTGGCCACGGTGGTGACGGTGTTGATGAACGCCGCCTCCTTGATCCCGCGCAGCACCAGGAAGTGCAGGGCCCAGAGCAGCACCGAGGCGCAGACGATGGCGGCGACGGTGTCACCCTTGCCAAAGATCGGGAAGAAGTAGCCGAGGGTGCTGAACAGCAGGACGAAGTAGCCGACGTTGCCCAGCCAGGCACTGATCCAGTAGCCCCAGGCCGAGGAGAAACCCATGTAGTCGCCGAAGCCGGCCTTGGCGTAGGCGTAGACCCCGCCATCGAGTTCGGGCTTGCGGTTGGCGAGGGTCTGGAAGACGAAAGCGAGGGTGAGCATGCCGACGGCGGTGATCGCCCATCCGATCAGCACGGCGCCGACGTCGGCGCTGGCCGCCATGTTCTGCGGGAGGGAGAAGATGCCTCCTCCGATCATCGATCCGACAACCAGAGCCGTTAGCGCTCCTAGTCGGAGTTTTTGGCTGGCTTCTTGGGACATTTCAGAATCTCCCTATAGGAATTGAGAGTGAAGTCATTAGGCGGCAGCGGCTATTGTTGAATGCTGATCTACGTCAATAGCTTCCTACTCAAAGTAATTTGATGACGCATTCCTGTAAGTCGGTGGAAAGGAAAGATAGAAGAGGAATCTAATGCGTGCCTGCCATAGGCAGTTTTTTCATGAGATAGCGAAAAGCGTCCGAATTGACCCGGGGGAAAACTTGAAATTGTTCGAAGTCGGGCTATAAGCCGCGGATTTCGGCGGATCTTTGATGCCGGTCAATGAATCTGGCGAGACGGTATTCTGACTTTCGCAAAGCCTTTCGTCGTCTTGTTGACGGTTTTCGCAGGTAGCTCCGGCGACGTGCCCCGGTTTTGTTGCAATTGTTCGAGGGTGGTTTTTTTTATTTATAAGTAAAAATAATTTTCCGGACTTACCAAAGAACGAAAAAGCACAAGGGGAGATATGAAAAAGCCCGGCCTGAGCCGGGCTTTTTCATGCGGTTTCCAGGGTATGGACGCCCGCGGGGTGACCGGGGTCGCCGGTCGCCCGCCGCGCATGCTGGCGCACGTCGGCACGAGGGGAGGGGCCGTCACCGGTTCGTGGCCGGAAGACGCGGCTCGCCGGGGCGAACCGAAAGCCGGTGCCGAAGCACTGGAAGTCGTGGAGCAAGCGGCGTGCCAGCGTGCGCGAGCCCGGTCGATGGGGGTTTCGCCTTCTACGTGAGCGGATTTCTGCCGAAAGTCCGTCGGCTCGGCGGGGGTTTCCGCCGAGCCTCGTGCATATCAGCTCATTCCCAGCCAGTTCGGCAGGGCCATGGACACCGCCGGGATGTAGGTGACGATGATCAGGAACAGCAGCAGGATCATCAGCCACGGCAGCGCCGCGCGGATGGTCGCGCCCAGCGGCATGCCGGTGACCGCCGAGGTGACGAACAGGTTGAGGCCGACTGGCGGGGTGATCAGGCCGATCTCCATGTTCACCACCATGATGATCCCCAGGTGGATCGGGTCGATACCCAGTTCCATGGCGATGGGGAAGAAGATCGGCGCCAGGATCAGGATGATCGCCGAAGGCTCCATGAAGTTGCCCGCGATCAGCAGCACGATGTTCACCACCAGCAGGAACATCCAGGGTGATAATCCCAGGTCGGTGACCCAGGCGGCGATGCTCTGGGGGATCTGTTCGGTGGTCAGTACATGGGCGAAGAGCATGGCGTTGGCGATGATGAACATCAGCATGATGGTCAGCTTGCCGGACTCCAGCAGCACCTTGGGGCATTCTTTCAGGCGCATGTCCTTGTACACGAACAACGCGACGAAGGCCGAGTAGACCGCGGCGACCGCGGCGGCCTCGGTGGGGGTGAAGGCGCCGGAATAGATGCCGCCGAGGATGATCACCATCAGCAACAGGCCCCACAGCGCCTTGCGTGCGCTGGCCAGCCACTCGCGCAGGGTGACCCGCGGCATCGCCGGAAGCTTCTTCACTCGCGCGACGATGTAGATCACCACCATCAGGATCAGGCCCAGCAGTAGGCCGGGAACCACGCCGGCCATGAACAGCTTGCCGACCGAGGTCTCGGTCGCCGCGGCGTAGACCACCATGACGATCGATGGCGGGATGAGGATGCCGAGGGTGCCGGCGTTGCAGACGATGCCGGCGCCGAACGCCTGTGGATAACCCGAGCGGACCATGCCGGCGATGGCGATCGAACCGACCGCCGCCACCGTCGCCGGCGACGAGCCGGACAGCGCGGCGAACAGCATGCAGGCGAGCACCGCGGCGATCGCCAGGCCGCCACGTATGTGTCCGACGCAGGCGTTGGCGAAGTCGATCAGGCGCCGCGCCACGCCCCCGGTGGTCATGAACGCGCCGGACAGCAGGAAGAACGGGATCGCCAGTAGGGTGTAGTGCTCGGAGGTCTCGAACAGCTTGATCGCCAGCGAGCGCACCGAGTCGGGACTGAACAGCAGGATCGTCAGCGCGCCGGAAAGCCCCAGGGAGACGGCGATCGGCACGCCGATGAACATCAGCAGGAACAGCAGCAGGAAGAGGAACAGGATGGTCATGCTTTCGGCTCCTCGTGCTCGGTCAGCTTCAGCGCGTCGGCGGCCTCGTCGGCCAGGCCCAGGCCGGTCTGACGGTTGCGCAGGATGCGCACGAGGATCTCGGCGAAGCGGATGAACACCAGGGCGAAGCCCACCGGCACGATCAGGCCGATGTGCCATTGGCGGATGCCGAAGTGATCGAGGTCCTCGGCGCCGATGCCGGCGATGAACAGGGTCTTCACCCAGTCGTAGCTGGCCACGCAGAGCAGGCCGGCGTAGCCGAGGCAGGCCAGGCAGGCGATCACGCCGAGCACTCGCTGTACCGGTCGCGAAGCCAGCTTCACCAGTACGTCCACGCCGAGGTGCCCGGCGGTGCGTACGCCGTAGGCGATGCCGAGGAAGATCAGCCAGGCGAACAGCGCCTTGGTCAGGGCGTTGCTCCAGGTCATCTCTTGGGCCAGGGTGAGGACCCCATCGCCGATGGCGAGCAGCGTCTCGTTGCCGCCCTCCCAGAGGTCGGCGAGATCGTAGAGCAGCGTATAGAGGTTATTGAGGACTACATAAACGAAGGTAACCAGCGTCATGGCGGCGAGGAGGAAGGCGATCAGGCCTTCCTCCAGGCGCGCCCAGACGCGCGCGAGCGCGTGCATGGGCTTTCCCTCTTCTTCTTATTGGGCCTGGTTGGCGGCTTCGGCGGCCTTGATCAGGTCGGCGCCGATCTCGCCTTCGAACTTCTTCCACACCGGCTGCATGGCCTTGCGCCATTCGGCCCGCTGTTCGGGAGTGAGTTCGATGATCTCGCTGGTCTTGGCCTCGACGATGCGCTGCTTGTCACCCTGGTTGAGCGCCTCGGCCTGCTTGTTCACCTCCACGGTGACCTCGTCCATGGTCTTGGCCAGCACGCCGCGCACGTCTTCCGGCAGGCCGTTCCAGAACTTGGTGTTGGTGATCACCATGTAGTCCAGCACGCCGTGGTCGGATTCGGTGATGTATTTCTGCACCTCGTGCATCTTCTGCGAGTAGATGTTCGACCAGGGGTTCTCGGTGCCGTTGACCACGCCGGTCTGCAGGCCCTGGTAGACCTCGGCGAAGCTCATCTTGCGCGGGTTGGCGCGCACCGCCTTGAACTGTTCCTCGAGCACCTTGGAGGCCTGCACGCGGAACTTCAGGCCGCGAGCATCCTTCGGCTCGCGCAGCGGCTTGTTGGCGGACAGCTGTTTCATCCCGTTGTGCCAGTAGCCGAGGCCGGTGATGCCCTTGTCCTGCATCGAAGTCAGCAGCTCCTTGCCCTGCGGGCTCTGCTGGAAGCGATCCACCGCCTGGATGTTGTCGAACAGGAACGGCAGGTCGAAGATCTGCAGTTTCTTGGTGTACTGCTCGAACTTGGCCAGCGACGGCGCGATGATCTGCACGTCGCCCAGCAGCAGGGCTTCCATTTCCTTGCCATCGCCGAACAGCGACGAGTTCGGGTAGACCTCCACCCTGACCTTGCCCGGCAGGCGTTCCTCCACCAGTTTCTTGAACAGCAGCGCGCCCTGGCCCTTGGGCGTGTGCTCGGCGACGACGTGGGAGAACTTGATGACGATCGGGTCGGCCGCCTGGACGATTCCGGCGACGGTCAGGGAAAGTGCGCAGACGAGCGCCTTCGCGGTGTGCTTGAGCATGAGACTTCCTCTTTGTTCTTGTCTGTCTTTATGGAGAGGACGGATGCCCTCTCGGCGTAACCGAACAAGGGAAGTCTAGGCAGCGCAGCGGCAGTTGCTGCGCGAGTGGAGAAAAGCGCCTGGTCTTCTGCTTGTTGGAACGCTTCAAGAAGCGGGGAGCAAGCCTTGTGCCAGCCGTGCGGTGCCATGGAGGGTCGATATCGCGGAGCGAAAGGCGAACGGGTGGCGATATTCCGCCATTCAGTCGCCATCCTCTGGCGGATTCTCGCCAGGCGTGTTGAATGGCAGGCCGTGCTTGCGCAGCTTGTCGTGCAGCGTCTTGCGCGGAATGCCGAGGGCCTCGGCGACGCTGCGCAGCGAATTGTGCGGGCGTTCCAGCTCGGCGGCGATCAGCGAGCGCTCGAAGGCCTCGACCTTGGCGCTGAGGTTGTGCGGCTCGTCGGCGGCGTCGGGCAGCGCGCCGTCATCCAGGCTAAGGCCGAGACCGAGGGCGAAGCGTTCGGCGGCGTTCTGCAGCTCGCGCACGTTGCCCGGCCAGTCGTAGGCCAGCAGCCGCGCCGATTGCCCGGCGTCCAGCTCGCGCGGGGGCAGGCCATGGCGCATGGCGCCGGCTTCGGCGAAGTGGCGGAACAGCAGCGGGATGTCCTCGCCGCGCTCGCGCAGCGGCGGAATGCGCAGGCTGGCGACGTTGAGACGGTAATAGAGGTCGGCGCGGAAGCGTCCCTGGTCGGCGGCCTGGCGCAGGTCCTCCTTGGTCGCGGCGATGATGCGGATGTCCAGCGGAATCAGCTGGTTCGAGCCGAGTCGCTCGACCACCCGCTCCTGCAACAGGCGCAGCAGCTTGACCTGCACGTCCAGGCTCATGCTCTCGATCTCGTCGAGGAACAGGGTGCCGCCGTTGGCGTACTCGAACTTGCCGATGCGGCGTTTCTGCGCGCCGGTGAAGGCGCCGGCCTCGTGGCCGAACAGCTCGCTTTCCACCACCGACTCGGCAAGGGCGCCGGCGTTGATCGCGACGAACGGACCGTCACGGCGGCTCGACAGGTCGTGCAGGGCGCGTGCCACCACTTCCTTGCCGGCGCCGGTCTCGCCGAGGATCAGCACGTCGGCCTGGATCGCCGCCAGCGAGCCGACCTGTTCGCGCAGGCGCTGCATGCCGGCCGACTTGCCGATCAGGCGGCCGTGCAGTTCATGGCGCTCGGCCAGGGCCAGGCGCAGGGTGCGGTTCTCCAGGACCAGGCGGCGTACTTCCAGGGCACGGCGCACGCTGTCGAGCAGGGCGTCGCTGGGGAAGGGCTTTTCCAGGAAGTCGTAGGCGCCGCCGCGCATGGCCTGGACCGCCAGCGGCACATCGCCGTGGCCGGTGATGAGGATCACCGGCAGGTCGGCGTCCTGTTCGTGCAGTTGCCCGAGCAGCTCCATGCCGTCCACCCCGGGCATGCGGATGTCGCTGACCACCACCCCGGGCCAGTCCTTGCACTGCGCGGTGTCCAGCTGGCGCGCGTCGTCCAGGGTCGCGGCCTTGAGCCCGGCGAGGTCGAGCGTCTGGCGCAGGGCCTGGCGCAGGTGCGGATCGTCGTCGATCAGCAGGACCTGGGTCTGGGCATCGAATGGCGCGAAGGGACTCATGCGCGGGTTTCCTCCTGGGGCATGGCGGCGACGCCGGGGGTTCCCGGCAGCAAGTGCAGGCGCACCACGGCGCCGCCCTCGAGATGGTTGCCCATTTCCAGGCGGCCACCGAGGGCGCGCAATAGGTTATCGCAGATGGCCAGGCCGAGGCCGAGCCCTTTCGCGGTGGTCTTGGTGGTGAAGAAGGGTTCGTGGGCGTGGGCCAGGGCCTCTTCGGAGAAGCCTGGCCCGTTGTCGCGCAGGGTCAGGGTCACGCCGTGCGCATCCTGGCTGGCGATTACCCATAGGCGCCGCGGCGGAGCCTTCTCGGCGAGCGCGTCGAGAGCGTTGGTGAGCAGGTTGCCGAGGATCTGTCGCAGCCGCGTCTCGCCGGCCTGGACCCACAACGGGGCGTCCGGCACGTCGCGCAGCAGCTCGACGTTCATCGCCCGCCGCCGGCTGGCGACCATCGACAGGGCGTCCTCGATCGCCGGCTGCAGTTGTACGTTCTCCGGCGCGCGCCGTGCGCCGCGGGCATAGGCCTTGAGGTGGGCGATGATCGAGGCCATGCGGGTGGTGAGGTCGCTGATCTGTTCGAGGTTGCCGCGGGCGTCCTCGGTGCGCTGGTGGTCGAGCAGCACCCGGGCGTTGTCGGCGTAGCTGCGGATCGCCGCCAGCGGTTGGTTCAGCTCGTGACTGATGCTCGCCGACATGGTGCCCAGGGCGGTCAGCTTGCCGGCCTGGACCACTTCGTCCTGGGCGCGCATCAGCTCGCGCTGGGCCTGCTCGCGTTCGTGGACTTCCTGCTGCAGTTGCGCGTTGGCGTTCTCCAGCTCACGGGTGCGCTCCAGTACGCGTTCCTCCAGCTGGCGCTTGGCTTCGGCCTCGAGGGCGATGCGGTCGAGGTAGTGACGGCGGCTGAGGGTCAGCAGGGTGAGCAGCAGGAGCAGGGCGAGGAGGGTCGCGCCGCCGATCAGCAGGACGCTGCGCACCGGTCGCTCGATCAGCGTGCGCGGCGCGTAGATGCTCACCGTCCAGCCGGTCTCCGGCAGCGTCTGGCTCTGGCTCAGCCAGGCGCTGCGCTGCAGGTGCAGGGGCTTGGGGTCCTGCACGGGATAGGGGATGTTGGCGTGGATCTCGTCGCGCTCCGCCTCGCTCAGCGGCCGGCTGGCGTGGAAGCGCCAGTCCTCGCGTGAGGAGAGGATCACCACGCCGTAGTTGTCGATCACCAGCAGTTGCTCCGGCGAATTGCCCCAGAGCCGTTCGATGTGTTCGAGATCGACCTTCACCACCAGCACGCCGATGATCCGCGAGCCTTCCTTCACCGCGCTGGCGAAGTAGTAGCCGCGCTTGATTGAGGTGGTGCCCAGGCCGAAGAAGCGCGCCAGGCGACCCTGCATGGCTTCGCGGTAGTAGGGGCGGAAGGCGAAGTTGCGGTGCACGAAGCTGTCCGCCTGGGCCCAGTTGGAGGCGACCTGGGTGGTGCCGTCCGGTTGCAGCAGGTAGATCACGTCGGCGCCGGTGCGCCGGCGGATATCGGCCAGCGCCTCGTTGGCGATCTTCTGCAGCAGCGGGTCGCCAGGCTGTTGCAGGGCCTGGCGGAGTACCGGCAGGCCGCCGAGGATCTGGGGCAGTTCCTCGTAGCGGCGCAGGGTGCCGAGCAGGTTGGCGACGTAGAGGTCGAGGGTCTGGCGGTTCTGCTCGGCCAGTTGCTCGCTGTAGTAGCGCTCGGCGAAATACTGCAGCGGCCAGAGCAGCGGGGCGAGGAGCAGGGCGAGGATGACCAGCGAGCGCCAGCGATGGAAATAGGCTTTCAAGAGCAACGAACCTGCCGTGGCTGCGGATTATCCGGGGCATCCCGGGCGGGAATGCCCCTAAATTACCACGCCTTGCGGCGAGCCCGATCGCCCGTAGGCGTTCAGGGGAAGTAGTCGGCCTCGGCGAAGGCCTTGGCCTGGCGGTCCTTCTCGGAGAGCAGCGGGGCTTCCCGCAGCGGCCAGTCGATCTTCAGGTCGGGGTCGTTCCAGACGATGCTGCGCTCGTATTCCGGCGCCCAGAAGTCGGTGGTCTTGTAGAGGAACTCGGCGTATTCGCTGAGCACCACGAAACCGTGCGCGAAGCCGGCCGGGATCCACATCTGCCGCTTGTTCTCCGCGCTCAGCCGCTCGCCGACCCACTGGCCGAAGGTCGGCGAGCCGCGCCGCAGGTCGACGGCCACGTCGAACACCTCGCCGAGGGTGGCGCGCACCAGCTTTCCCTGGGCCTGCTGGATCTGGTAGTGCAGGCCGCGGAGGACACCACGGGCCGAGCGCGAATGGTTGTCCTGGACGAAGCTGACCGGATGGCCGCAGGCTTCCTCGAACGCGCGCTGGTTGTAGCTTTCGAAGAAGAAGCCGCGGTCGTCGCCGAACACCCTGGGTTCGAAGAGGATCACGTCGGGAATCGCCAGGCGGGTCGCTTTCATCAGTACACGGTCTCGGTCAGCAGTCGCTTCAGGTATTGGCCGTAGCCATTCTTGGCCAGCGGCGCGGCGAGTTTTTCCAGTTGCGCGGCGTCGATCCACTTCTGCCGGTAGGCGATCTCTTCCGGGCAGGCCACCTTGAGGCCCTGGCGATTTTCCAGGGTGGCGATGAACTGGCCGGCCTCGAGCAGCGAGTCGTGGGTGCCGGTATCCAGCCAGGCGTAGCCGCGGCCCATGATCTCCACGCTGAGCTGGCCACGCTCCAGGTAGGCGCGGTTGACGTCGGTGATCTCCAGCTCGCCGCGCGGCGAAGGTTTCAGGCCCTTGGCGATGTCCACCACCTGCTGGTCGTAGAAGTACAGGCCGGTGACCGCGTAATTCGATTTCGGCTTGAGCGGTTTCTCTTCCAGGCTGATGGCCTTGCCGCCCTGGTCGAACTCGACCACGCCGTAGCGCTCCGGGTCCAGCACGTGGTAGGCGAAGACGCTGGCGCCGCTCTCGCGCTGCGACGCGCTGCCGAGCAGTTCGTGGAAGTCGTGGCCGTAATACAGGTTGTCGCCCAGGACCAGCGCGCAAAGGTCGTCGCCGATGAACGATTCGCCGATCAGGAAAGCCTGGGCCAGGCCGTCCGGCGAGGGTTGCACGGCGTATTGCAGGTCCAGGCCCCAGTGGGCGCCGTCGCCCAGCAATTGCTGGAAGCGCGGGGTGTCCTGCGGAGTGGAGATGATCAGGATCTCGCGGATGCCCGCCAGCATCAGGGTACTGAGCGGGTAGTAGATCATCGGCTTGTCGTACACCGGCAGCAGTTGCTTGGAGATGGCCAGCGTGGCCGGGTGCAGGCGGGTGCCCGAGCCCCCGGCGAGGATGATGCCCTTGCGTTTCATAGTGGTCCCTGTTCGCTCAGTTCCTGGATCATGCGTCCGGCATGGTAGCGCCAGTCGGGCAGCACCAGGCCGAAGACCTGTTGCAGCTTGCGGTTGTCCAGGCGCGAGTTGGCCGGACGTTTCGCCGGTACCGGGTAGTCGGCGGTGGTGATGGGCAGGACCCGCTGCGGCTCCGTCTTCAATTCCCAGCCCCGCTCCAGCGCCTGCTCGATGACGAAGCGCGCATAGAGGTGCCAGGAGGTCTCGCCGCTGGCGACCAGGTGGTAGGTGCCGCTGGCCCGCGTCGCCAGATCGGCGTCCCAGCGCAGGCGCTGCAGGGCCTGGGCGGTGACGTCGGCGATCAGTTCGGCGCTGGTCGGTGCGCCGAACTGGTCGGCCACGACCTTGAGTTCGTCGCGTTGCCCGGCCAGGCGCAGCATGGTCCTGGCGAAATTCCCGCCGCGCGCGGCGTAGACCCAGCTGGTGCGGAAGATCAGGTGGCGGCAACCACTGGCGCGGATGGCCTGCTCGCCTTCCAGCTTGGTCTGTCCATAGACGCTGAGCGGGCCGGTCGGCGCGTCCTCGGCGAAGGGCGCGCTGCCCGCGCCGTCGAACACGTAGTCGGTGGAGTAATGCACCAGCCAGGCGCCGCAGGCCGCGGCCTCCTCGGCCAGCACCGCGACGGCGCGGGCATTGATCAGGCGGGCGTTGTCGGCATCGCTCTCGGCCTTGTCCACTGCGGTATAGGCACCGGCGTTGACGATGAACTGCGGCCGCTCGGCGCGAACCAGTCGCGCCAGGCCTTCGGGGTCGGCGAGGTCGGCGCGCCGGCGGTCGCAGACCAGCAGTTCGCCCAGCGGCGCCAGGGCGCGCTGCAGCTCCCAGCCGACCTGGCCGTTGGCGCCGAGGAGGAGGATCCGGTTCATGCGTACTGCTTACCCACCCACTCGCGGTAGGCACCGCTGGTCACGTTGGCCACCCAGTCCTGGTTGTCCAGATACCAGCGCACGGTCTTGCGGATGCCGGTCTCGAAGGTTTCCGCCGGCTTCCAGCCCAGCTCGCGCTCCAGGCGCGTGGCATCGATGGCGTAGCGGCGATCGTGGCCCGGGCGATCCTTGACGAAGGTGATCTGCTCGCGATAGCTGTGGCCATCGGCGCGCGGTTGCTCCTGGTCGAGGATGGCGCAGAGGGTCTCGACCACGTCGAGGTTGGCCTTTTCGTTCCAGCCGCCGACGTTGTAGGTCTCGCCCAACTGGCCGGCTTCCAGGACCCGGCGGATGGCGCTGCAATGGTCCTTGACGTAGAGCCAGTCGCGGATCTGCTGGCCGTCGCCGTAGATCGGCAGCGGCTTGCCGGCCAGGGCGTTGTGGATCACCAGTGGGATGAGCTTTTCCGGGAAGTGGTAGGGGCCGTAATTGTTCGAGCAGTTGGTGGTCAGCACCGGCAGCCCATAGGTGTGGTGGTAGGCCCGCACCAGGTGGTCGGAGGCCGCCTTTGACGCCGAGTAGGGGCTGTTCGGCTCGTAGCGGTTGTTCTCGGTGAAGGCCGGGTCGCTCGGTGCCAGCGAGCCATAGACTTCGTCGGTGGAAACATGGAGGAAGCGGAATGCCGCCTTCGCTTCCGGCTCCAGCGCGCCCCAGTAGGCGCGCACTTCTTCCAGCAGGCGGAAGGTGCCGACGATGTTGGTCTGGATGAAGTCCTCGGGGCCGTGGATCGAGCGGTCCACATGGGATTCCGCGGCGAAGTTGAGGATCGCCCGCGGCTGGTGCTCGGCGAGCAGGCGGGCTACCAACTGGCTATCGCCGATATCGCCGGCGACGAAGGTATGCCGGGCGTCGCCGTCGAGGCTGGCGAGGTTCTGCCGGTTGCCGGCGTAGGTGAGCTTGTCGAGGCTGACCACCGGCTCGTCATGCAGGGCCAGCCAGTCGAGCACGAAATTGGCGCCGATGAAGCCGGCGCTGCCGGTCACGAGAATCGTCATGAGTCATACCTTGTTCAAGCAGTGGTTGTCCGTAGGGCTGCTTCGGCACGTCCCGCCAAGGTGTACCAATCGATCGTGAAGACGACGATTAGTACGGGAAAAGTGGCGTTCCTGCCAACCCCAGATCTGGTAGGTGCATATGACCCGGCATTCTATGCGAAGTGCCATCATCGGGCGGCAGCTAGGAGGATAAAACAAAAAAGCCCCGCGCGAGGCGGGGCTTTCGGGGATTCATGGTGCCGGCACCAGGAGTCGAACCCGGGACCTACTGATTACAAGTCAGTTGCTCTACCAGCTGAGCTATACCGGCGAAGAGGGCGACATTATAGCCAGCCGCCGCCAGGAGTAAACCACTGATTTTCCTGCCTGAATGCCGTTCGTCCTCAATGCCCGGAGGCGGCTGCGCCGGGCTTGGCGCCGAACGGCGGGCGGGCCAGCCAGATGATCACCAGCAGGGCGAGGAACAGCCAGCCGAGCATGGTGAAGTAGTCGATGGTGGACATCATGTAGGCCTGGCTCTGCACCATCCGGTCGAGCAGCGCCGCGTTCGTCTGGGTGTTGCCGCCGAGTTGGGCGAGGGTTTCGTGGGTGGCCGGGTCGTAGAGGCTGATGTTCTCGCTCAGGTAGGCGTGGTGCTGGATGGCGCGGCGGTTCCAGATCCAGGTGGTCAGCGAGGCGGCGAAGCTGCCGCCGAGGGTGCGCAGGAAGGTGGCCAGGCCGGAGCCATCGGCGATCTGGTCCGGCGGCAGGTCGGAAAGCAGGATGCTCAGGATCGGCATGAAGAAGAACGCCACGCCGAGCCCCATGATCAACTGCACGATGGCGATGTGCTGGTAGTCGACCTCGGTGGTGAAATTGGCGCGCATGAAGCAGGTGATCGCCATCGCCAGGAACGACAGGCCGGCGAGCATGCGCAGGTCGAAATGGTTGGCGTAGCGGCCGACCAGCGGCGAGAGGAACACCGGCAGGATGCCGATTGGCGCGGCGGCCAGCCCGGCCCAGGTGGCGGTGTAACCCATCTGGGTCTGTAGCCATTGCGGAAGCAGCAGGTTGATGCCGAAGAACGCGGCATAGCCCAGCACCAGAGCCAGGGTGCCGGCGGCGAAGTTGCGGTGGGCGAACAGGCGCAGGTTGACGATCGGATGGCGGTCAGTGAATTCCCAGATGACGAAGAAGGCCAGGGCGATCGCCGCGATCAGCGCGCCGCCGACGATGAAGTTCGACTCGAACCAGTCCAGGTCGTTGCCCTTGTCGAGGACGACCTGCAGGGCGCCGACGCCGATCACCAGGGCGATCAGGCCGACGTAGTCCATCGGCGCCTTCCTGATCACCACCGGGCGCGCCTTCAGTTGCTGGTAGACGACGAAGGCGGCGAACAGGCCGACCGGCACGTTGATGAAGAAGATCCACGGCCAGCTGTAGTCGTCGGTGATCCAACCACCGAGGATCGGCCCGGCGATCGGCGCCACCACCGTGACCATCGCCAGCAGGGCCAGCGCCATGCCGCGTTTCGCCGGTGGGTAGATGGAGATCAGCAGGGTCTGGGTGATCGGATACAGCGGCCCGGCGACGAATCCCTGCAGGGCGCGGAAGCCGACCAAGGAGGGCATCGACTGGGCGATGCCGCAGAGGAACGAGGCGAGTACGAACAGCAGCGCGGCGGCGATGAACAGGCGCACCTCGCCGACCCGCCGGGCCAGCCAGCCGGTCAGCGGCAGGGCGATGGCGTTGCTCACGGCGAACGAGGTGATCACCCAGGTGCCCTGTTCCGAGCTCACCCCGAGGTTGCCGGAGATGGTCGGCAGGGCGACGTTGGCGATGGTGGTGTCGAGCACCTGCATGAAAGTCGCCAGGGACAGGCCGATGGTCGCCATCACCAGGCTGGGCGGGGAGAAGCTGCTGCTTTCGCTCATGCTGGCTGGCTCAACGCTGGGCGGTCTTGCCGTGGTCTTCGGCGAGGTTGGCTTCGATCAGGCGTTCGATCAGCTTGTCGGCGGAGGCCAGTTGCTGCTGGTAGACATCGGTGGAGAACAGCGCTTCGCGCGGTGGCTGCTGGGCCAGGGCCGGGCCGCTCTGGTCATGCAGGTCGACCTTGACGTCCATCGACAGGCCGATGCGCAGCGGATGCTTCTGCAATTCTTCCGGATCGATATGGATGCGCACCGGCACCCGCTGGACGATCTTGATCCAGTTGCCGGTGGCGTTCTGCGCCGGCAGCAGGGAGAACGCGCTGCCGGTGCCCACGCCGAGGCTGTCGACGGTGCCGCTGTAGCGCACGTCGCTGCCGTAGAGGTCGGAGCGGATCTCCACCGGCTGGCCGATACGCATGTGCTTGAGCTGGGTTTCCTTGAAGTTGGCGTCGATCCAGATCTGCTCCAGCGGGACCACCGCCATCAGCGCATTGCCCGGTTGCACGCGCTGGCCGACCTGCACGCTGCGCTTGGCGACGTAGCCGGTGACCGGCGCGACGATGGTCGAGCGGGCATCGTCCAGGTAGGCCTGGCGCAGTTGCGCGGCGGCGGCCTTGACGTCCGGGTGGGAGGTGATCTGGGTGTCGTCGACCAACGCGCGGTTGGTGTTCAACTGCTGTTCCGAGCTGGTCAGCGAGGCTTTCGCGCTGTCCAGGGCGTCGCGGGCATGGGCCAGTTCTTCCTGGGAAATGGCGCCGTCGTCGGCGAGGTTCTTGCGCCGCCTGTAGTCGGCCTCGGCCTTGGCCAGCGCGACCTTGCGGGTGGCGACCTCGGCGCGATAGCCGTCGACGTTGCTGAACAGGCCGCGTACCTGGCGCACGGTATGGGCCAGGTTGGCCTCGGCGCGTTGCAGGGCGATGTCGGCGTCGCTGGGATCGAAGCGCACCAACTCCTGGCCCTTGCGCACCAGGTCGCCGTCGTCGGCGCCGATGCTGACCACGGTGCCGACGATCTGCGGCGTGATCTGTACCACGTTGCCGTTGATGTAGGCGTCGTCGGTGTCCTCGTGCCAGCGCCCATAGAAGAATTCCCAGGCCACGCTGGCCAGGGTGCCGAGGATGATCACGGCGAGCAGGATCAGCAGCCAGCGCTTGCGCTTCGGGTTGCCGGCCGGGGTTTCGCTGTTGGCGGTCGTCATGGTGGGTGCCTCGTTCATTCGGTCGGCGCGTTGGCGAGCGCGGCGGAGCGGGAGTCGGGTTGGAAGCCGCCGCCCAGGGCCTGGACCAGCTGGACGGAGAGATCGATCTGCTGGCTCTGCAGGCTGGCCAACTGGCGTTCGGCGACCAGCAGTTGCTGTTGCACGCTGAGGGCGTCGAGGTAGCTGCCGACGCCTTCGCCGTAGCGACGCATGGCCAGGTCGAAGTTGGACCTGGCGATATCGCGGGCCTGGCGCTGGTCGACCACCTGCTGCCCGAGGGAGCGCAACTTGCCGAGGTCGTCGCTGACCTCGCCGAGGGCCTGGACCAGGGTCTTGTTGTACTGGCCGACGGCCAGGTCGTAGTCGGCGTCGCGTCCGGCCAGGTTGGCGCGGCGGCGGCCACCGTCGAAGATCGGCAGGGAGATCGCCGGCGCCACTTGGAAGAAGCGGCTCGGCGCCTGCAACACGTCGCTGGTGTGCAGAGCGGCGAGGCCGGCCATCGCGCCGAGATTGAGGTTGGGATAGAACTCGGTCTTCGCCGAGTCGATGTCGCGGCTTGCCGCCTCGACCCGCCAGCGCGCGGCGACGATGTCGGCGCGGCGGCCGAGCAGCTCCGCCGGGAGTACCGCGGGCAGACTCAGGCTGGCCGGGTTCAGCGGTTGCGGCCGCTGCAGTTCGAGACCGCGATCGGGCCCCTTGCCCAGCAGCATGGCGAGGGCGATGCGGGCGCTGGCGATGTCCTGCTCGGCGGCGCTGAGCTGCTGGCGGGCGGTGGCCAGCTGGGTCTGCGTCTGTTGCAGCTGGACCTTGCTGTCGAGCCCGGCGCTCATGCGTTTCTGGCTCAGTTCGGTCATGCGCTGCGAGCGCTTCAGTTCTTCCTCGGCGAGATCGCGCACGGTGAAGGCATGGTCGAGATCGCTGTAGGCGCGGGCGATGCTTGCCGACAGGCCGATGCGCGCGGCCTGGCTGTCGACCTGTGCCGCATTGGCCCGGCCGAGGGCGGCTTCCCAGGCGGCGCGTTCGCCGCCCCAGAGGTCGAAGTCGTAGTTGAAGCCGAGCGACAGGTACTTGATCGCCGAGTAGCGCCCGCCGAGCGGTGCTGGGGCGACGCTGGTCGGCGCGCGGGCTCCGGAATAGCTGGCCTTGGCGTCCAGCGTCGGCTGGCGCGCGGCATCTTGCGCCTGGGCCGTTGCCGCTGCCTGGCGCGCGCGGGCCTCGGCAATCTGCAGGTCCGGCGTGCCTTGCAGGGCCTCGGCGATCAACTGGTCGAGCTGGCGGTCGCCGAGCCCGGTCCACCAGTCCTGGCGCGGCCAGGCCGCTGGCGACAGGGCTACGCCGTCCAGGCTTCTGCCTGCCTGGAGGGCGCCAGCCTGTTGCAGACGGGCGTTCGGCTCCAGGCCTTCGGAAGTGACGCAGCCGGCGGCCAGGAGGATCGCCGAGGCCAGGGCCAGCCGCTGTGGCCAGGGATGGAAAAGGGGGAGCGGCATGGATCAGGACTCCTGCAGGCTGGCCCGAGGGCAGCCGGCGTGTAGCAGAACCTTGGTCAGCAGATGGGTCAGCGTCTGCAATTCTTCCGTGCTCAGGCAGGCGACCAGCTCGTTCATCGCCGCCGAGGCGATCTGCGGAAGCTGCTCCTGCACGCGCCGCCCGGCTTCGCTGAGTTCCAGGCGCACGCAACGGCGGTCCTCGGGGCAGCGACCGCGCAGGAGCAGGCCCTTCTTTTCCAGGCGCGCCAGCATGCGGGTCATCGAGCCGCTGTCCAGCGACAGCTCGCGGCACAATTCGACCGGGCTGTTGGCGCGGTTCAGACCGACGAAGATCAGCACCTTGAACTGCGCGGCGGTGATGTCCAGCGCGGCGAGGTGCTTCTCGAGGATGCGGTCCTTGGTCGCGGCGCTGACGCCGATGAGCTGGCCAATGGAGCCCTTGAAGGGAAAATCGGAAGCGCTGTAGTGACCCATGGGGGAGAGATCGCTGTCTGGGCAGTAAAGTGTTTCAAAATAATACTGCCTAGGCAGCGATTAACAAGAGGTCAGCTGTTGCAATAAAAGAACAATCCGTTCCTTCGAACGTTATCCGATGCCGTTTTGCAACTATTGCCGATGCTGGAGTCCACTTTCGAATTAACCGGAAAGCCAGGCTTATGCACAAGCGGGCAAGGAATAGGAAGGAAATGCTCTAAGAGCCGCTCCGGTTATTTCGCTTGTTATCAAACTATTGTTTTATATGGATTTTCTTTTTTCTGTTCATTTTTTGAACAGCATTGTCCGTGCCTGGATACGGGCCTCCCGGCAGATGTTTCCCATAACTTGTCACCAGACTTATCCACAGGTTGTGTGGGTAAACACCTGAAACGCCGTGTCAGCTGCGTTCCGCAAGGATCAGCAGGTTGCGCGGAGACAGGGAAGACGGACAGAACTCGCCCAGGCGAACGGCGTAGCCCTGCTCGACCAGGTACAGGCAGCGGTCCAGCAGCAGCCAGAGTTCCAGCGGGCGACGGAACAGGGCGCGCACCAGTTCCAGGTTGCGAACCACAGCCAGGCGCCGCCAGCCGGCCGCCTCCAGCGCCTGCCAGTCGCGTGCCGCCGGCTCGGGAAGCCCCTTGAGAAGGGCGATTTCGCGGCAGTAGTCGGCGTATGGACGTGCCAGCCAGGCCAGCGGAAGGGAAGGCACGCTGAGGTACTCGTCGATCCCGCGCAGTTCGCGTTGCAACAGGTCGAAGCCCAGGCGCCGGGCCATCGACTGGTCGCGCTGACGACGTACCCGCTGGCTGGCGGTGACGGTCTCGCTGAGGGGCAGGCGCAGGTCGTCGAGCGATAGCGCGAGCGGCGATCGGCCTGCCGCTTGCGACAGCGGCTGGTAGAAAGGCCCCGGAATGCGGTTGTAGCAGCATGGCGCCACCGCCAGTTGGCGACAGCCGGCCTGGCTGGCCAGGCGCAGCAGGCGCAGGTGCAGTTCGCCGCAGGCGTGCAGGGCCACCGGCGTATGTTCGGGAAGCAGGCGTTCGGCGCAATCGGCGGCGAGCACGTCCTGCCGGAGATGATGGGCGGAGAGACCCAGGCGGTCACTCAGGCGTTGCCCGTCGGCGACCAGCGCCGGGTCGTGCTCGAGGCAGGTCAGCGGCTGCCCGGTGTGGGCCAGCAGGCGGCCGAGATGGCCCTTGCCGGAGCACCAGTCGAGCCAGTGGGCGGCTGGCCGGGCGAACCGCAGACGCCCGGCGAACAGGCCGATCTGCTGCCACTTGCGTCCCGGTACGTCGACATTGAAGCGGTTCGGTGCCTGCGGGCGCTCCGCCAAAGGCAGTTCGCCGACCGCGCCCAGCGCCGCGGCCCGGGCGGCGAGTTGCGGATAAGGGGCGGGTGCGGCCAGGCGGGTGGGCTGGTTGTGCTCGGCATCGGCCTGTTCGAGGCTGCGCCCGCGCAGCCATGACGCCAGCTCGGCGTGTTCGGCTTCCCACGCCAGGGTCGTTTCGCTGAACGGCCGGGGCCGCCAGAGCCGCTGGTGTTCGAGCAGGAACGCATCCAGCGCGAGGAAGCGCTGCGACAGGGCGTCGCCACTGAGGAAGGAAAGAGTTTCGGACACGATGCGAGCGGTGGCGGCAAAACGGGGCGGCGATTATAGCCGCCCCGCGGGCATCGGAAAGCGCCCGCTCAGCGGCCCTGGGTGGCGTCGACCCGCAACCAGCGTTCGATCAGGCGGAAGATCCGCGTCAGCACGATGGTGATCACCAGGTACAGCGCGCCGGCCAGGCAGAAGAACAGCATCGATTCGTAGGTGCGGGCGATGATGGTGCGGGCCATGCCCATGATGTCGAACAGGGTCACGGTGTAGACCACCGCGCTGGCCTTGAGCATCAGGATCACTTCGTTGCTGTAGGCCGGCAGGCCGATGCGTACCGCGCGCGGCAGGATGATGTGCCAGAGCGCCTGGCGCCGCGACATGCCGAGGGCGCGGGCGGCCTCCACCTCGCCGACCGGCACCGAATGGATCGCGCCGCGAAGGATCTCGGCGATGTAGGCTGCGGTGTGCAGGGTCATGGTCAGCAGCGCGCACCAGTACGGATCGCGCAGGTAGGGCCAGAAGGCACTCTTGCGCACTTCCTCGAACTGCGCCAGGCCGTAGTAGACGATGAACAGCTGCAACAGCAGCGGCGTGCCACGGAAGAAGAAAATATAGGCGTACGGCAGCGCGCGCACGTACCAGTGTCGCGAGGCGCGGGCGATGCCCAGCGGCAGGGCCAGGGCGAGCCCTGCGACCACCGCGATCGCCAGCAGCTCCAGGGTCAGCGCCGCGCCCTGGAGCATCTTCGGCATCCACTTGAGGATCAGCTCCCACTCGCTCATAGCTCGTTCCTCACGAAACCACGGCCGGCGCGACGTTCGAGGAAGTGCAGGGCGACCATGATGACGACCGTGAGGCTCAGGTAGATGGCGGCCGCGGTCATGTAGAAGGTGAAGGGTTCCTTGGTCGCGTTGGAGGCGACCTGCGCCTTGCGCATGATCTCGTCGAGGGTGATCAGGGAGACCAGCGCGGTGTCCTTCAGCAGGATCAGGTACAGGTTGCCCAGGCCGGGCAGGGCGACCCGCCAGATCTGCGGCAGGACGATGCGCCAGAAGATCCGTCCGGGCGACAGGCCGAGCGCCTGGCCGGCCTCGCGATGGCCGCGCGGAATGGACAACAGCGCGCCGCGGAACACCTCGGTGGCGTAGGCGCCGAAGCACAGGCCGAGGGCCAGGGTGCCGGCGGCGAACGGTGAGAGCGCCAGGTCCGGCTTGCCGAAAAGGTCGCCGAGGGCGTTCAGGCCGCTCACCGTGCCGAAATAGATCATCAGTACCCAGAGCGTTTCCGGCACGCCACGGACGATGGTGGTGTAGGTGCCGCCGAGGAAACGCAGGGCGGCGTACTTCGAAGTCTTCGCGATGGCGCCGAGGAGGCCGAGCAGCAGCCCCACGCAGACCGCCGCCAGCGACAGCTTGAGGGTCATCCAGGTACCGGCGAGCAACTGGTCGCCGAACCCATGCAGGTCGAGAATCATGAGAAGTCAGGCCTGAAGGCGGCCGGCGCCGGGACGCGCCCGGCGCTGGCCTGGCTTGGCATCAATAGATGCTGAAGGGGAAGTACTTGTCGTTGATCTTCTTGTAGGTACCGTCGGCGACGATTTCCTTCAGCGCGGCGTTGAGCTTCTCGCGCAGCGGGTCGCCCTTGCGCACGGCGATGCCGATCTTGTCGTTGTCGAACACCGGTTCGCCCTTGAACTCGAACTCCTTGCCGGCGTCGCTCTTCAGCCAGTCGTACTGCACGAACTTGTCGGCCAGCACGCCGTCCAGGCGCCCCGAGGAGAGGTCGAGGTAGGCGTTCTCCTGGGTGTCGTAGAGCTTGATGGTGACCACGTCGGCCATGTTGTCTTCCAGCCAGGTGCCGGCGATGGTGGCGCGCTGGGCGCCGATCACCTTGCCCTTCAGGGAGTCCTTGTCGGTCTTGAAGTCGACGCTCTTCGGTGCGACGAACTGCAGCTTGTTGGTGTAGTAGGGATCGGTGAAGTCGACCGCCTGCTTGCGCTCGTCGGTGATCGACATGGACGCGACGATGAAGTCGAACTTCTTGGCGTTCAGCGCCGGGATGATGCCGTCCCAGTCGGAGGTCACCACCTCGCACTCGGTCTTCATCTTGGCGCACAGCGCCTTGCCGATGTCGAGGTCGAAGCCGACCGCCTGGCCGCTGGCGTCGATGCCGTTGAAGGGCGGGTAGGCGCCTTCGGTGCCGATGCGCAGCTTGTCGGCGGCGCTGGCGTCGAGGGCGAAGGCCAGGGTTGCAGCGGCGGCCAGCAGGATCTTCTTATAGTTCTTCATGCGGTGTTGCTCCGTTAGCGGTGGCTGGACATGAACTGTTTGCAGCGCGCCGACTGGGGGGTTTCGAAAACCTGTTGCGGCGTTCCCTGCTCTTCTACCAGGCCCTGGTGGAGGAATACCACCTCGCTGGAAACCTGGCGGGCGAAGCTCATTTCGTGGGTGACCAGCAGCATGGTCCGGCCCTCTTCGGCGAGCGCACGGATCACGTTAAGCACTTCCTGTACCATTTCCGGATCGAGCGCCGAGGTGGGCTCGTCGAACAGGATCACCTTGGGCTGCATGGCCAGGGTCCGGGCGATGGCCGCGCGCTGCTGCTGGCCGCCGGAAAGCTGCGCCGGATAGCTGTGGCGCTTGTCGGCGATGCCGACCTTGGCCAGCAGGCCCTCGGCGATCTCGATCGCCTCGGCCTTGCTCTTGCCCAGCACGCGGCGCGGCGCCTCGATCACGTTGTCGAGGATGCTCATGTGCGGCCACAGGTTGAAATTCTGGAAGACGAAACCGAGCTCGCTGCGCAGCCGGTTGATCTGCTGGCTGTCGGCGGCGACCAGGTCGCCGTTCTTGCTCTTCTTCAGGCGCAGCTCTTCGCCGGAGACCAGGATCTGGCCCTGGTGCGGGTTCTCCAGCAGGTTGATGCAGCGCAGGAAGGTGGACTTGCCCGAGCCGGACGATCCGAGGATGGAGATCACGTCGCCGTCGCGGGCGGTGAGGGAGATGCCCTTGAGCACTTCGAGGTCGCCGTAGCGCTTGTGCAGGTTACGGATTTCCAGTGCGGGGGTGGCCTCGGCCATGGATTTTCCTCTTGTTATTCGGATTGGAAGGGCCTTCCTGGCGAAGGCAAGCTAGCACAGCGTTTCAACCGGAGCCAAGCAGGCGACGTGCCTCTGGAGCGGGGTTGGCGGCATCTTGTCACATCGCTGCAGTGCGCTGTCGCGTAGGAACAAAACTGTCGGCTTTCGTCGGAAACTCCCAGGGAAGCCTGACCTGAAGCGGAGCCCGGACGTTGCGGGCTGCCCCGTTCGCGGGCGCGTCGCGCGGCCTAGGTGCGCGCCGCTGGCTCTTCCCCGTCCGCTCCGCCCAGGACCTTGGCCGCGGCCCGTGGCGGCGGCGGGGTGATGCCCATCGACACGTAGATGCTGGTGAAGGTGTCCATGCCGATCTGTGCCGGTTTCACCCATTCCACAGGAACGTAGAGCAGGCCGCCGCCCACCGGGATCGGCGCGGTCGGCACCAGGATCGCATAGTGCGCGCGGCCGTCCAGCTCCACCGGCTCGGGGTTGGGCATCAGCGCCAGCACGGCGGCGCCGTCGCCGCCGAAGAAACACCACACCGGGCTCATCGCGGCGATGTCGGCGTCCTGCTTCTTGTCCAGCAGGCCGACGAAGCGGTCGGCCAGGTTGTACAGGTTGCCGATCAGCGGGGTGCGCCGCAGGGTCAGGTCGAAGAGGTGGGCCAGCGGTCGCTTCAGGCCGAGCTGCACGCCGAGGCCGAGCAGGTAGATGGCTACCAGCAGCAGCGCGGTGCCGAGCAGGTAGGCCAGCGGTGAATCGCCGGCCAATGGCTGGCCGATGGCGGCGAAGCCGCGGCCGATCAGGCTGGAAGGACCGACGAAACGGTTCAGCAGGCTGACCACCCAGGCCAGCAAGGCCACGGTGAGTACCAGCGGGAGCATCAGCAGCAGGCCGGCGAGCCAGGTGGTGAGCAGGGAGTTGAAGCTTCTCTTCAGCATCGGTCGGGTGTCCGGGCAAGGTCCGCCTAGTCTATCGGCACCGCCTGGCTCGCGCTCGGCCGTTCGCCGGGATGGGCGAAAGATCCGCCGCGGCGATTCGTCATTCCTTGTAGGCTGTGCGAATCGCGTTCATTCCTGCAGGTCTTCACGGAGGGTGTATGGCGGAGAGAAAGACCCTGTTGCTGACCGGGGCGAGCCGCGGTATCGGGCATGCCACGGTGAAGTACTTCAACGCCGCGGGCTGGCGGGTGTTCACCGCGTCGCGGCAGAGCTGGGCCAGCGAATGTCCCTGGGCGGACGGCGAGGAGAACCACATCCACCTGGACCTGGAGGACATTCCCGGCGTCGAGGCCAGCCTGGAACTGATCCGCGACAAGCTCGGCGACGGCCGGCTGCACGCGCTGGTGGACAACGCCGGCATCTCGCCCAAGGGCGAAGGCGGCGAACGCCTCGGCGTGCTGGAGACCGACTACGCCACCTGGCTGCGGGTGTTCAACGTCAACCTGTTCTCCACCGCGCTGCTGGCGCGCGGCCTGTTCGCCGAGCTGAAGGCGGCGCAGGGAACGGTGATCAACGTGACCTCCATCGCCGGCTCGAAGGTGCATCCGTTCGCCGGGGTGGCCTACGCCACTTCCAAGGCGGCGTTGTCCGCGCTGACCCGCGAGATGGCCCACGACTTCGGCCCGCATGGGGTGCGGGTGAACGCCATCGCGCCGGGGGAGATCGACACCTCGATCCTCTCGCCGGGCACCGAGGAGATCGTCGAGCGCAGCATCCCGCTGCACCGCCTCGGCCGGCCGGAGGAGATCGCCTCGCTGATCTACTTCCTCTGCACCAGCGGCGCGTCCTACGTGAACGGCGCGGAAATCCACGTCAACGGCGGGCAGCACGTCTAGGCGAACGGCGGAAAGCAAAAAGGCCCACCCGGAGGTGAGCCTTTTCGTCGTGTTCATGGTGCCCAGGGACGGAATCGAACCGCCGACACGGGGATTTTCAATCCCCTGCTCTACCAACTGAGCTACCTGGGCAACGGGGCGCAATTAAACGGGTTTAGCGCGGCAGTGTCAACACCGGCGAAGAAATTTTTTTTGTTTTTTAACGCCTTACGATCCCCTCGCGGTTTCCGCCGGACTGCCGGGCCTCAGTTCCAGGCCTGGCGTTCCTCGTCGCGCAGTTCCACCGGCAGGCCCCGGCCTTCCTCGGCGGAGCGTCGTGCCAACTCCAGCAGGGCCATCAGCGCGCAGGCCTGTTCCGCCGACACCGGGTTGTCCGACTGGCCGCGGATGGCGGCGGCCAGCGCCTGGTAGTAGCGGCTCTGGTCGCCGGCCGGGGTGACCAGCGACTGGCGCAGGCCCTGGCCGTCGATGTGCTGCAGCAGGTCGGGATCGCGGCCCCAGCCGGCGGAGCCGGGGCACAGGCCCTGGAGCAACTGCGCTTCCTGGATGTCGGCGCCGGCCTTGAGCAGGCTGCCGTGGTCGCCGTGCACATTGAAGCGTGGCGCCGGATTGGCGGCGAGCATGCTGGCGCGCAGCGCCACCTGGCAGTGCGGATAGTCGAGCAGGACCTCGAACCAGTCGTCGGTCAGCGCGCCCTCGCGCAGCCGGCGCAGGTGGCCGTGCACCCGCTGCGGTACGCCGAACAGGCACAGCGCCTGGTCGAGCAGGTGCGGGCCGAGGTCGAACCACAGCCCGGAGCCGGGCAGGTCGTGTTCGCGCCAGCGGTCGCGGACCTGCGGGCGGAAGCGCTCGATGGCCGATTCGAAGTAGCGTACCGGGCCGATGCTGCCGGCCTGCAAGGCGGCCTCCACGGCGAGGAAGTCGCTGTCGAAGCGGCGGTTCTGGAACACCGAGAGCATCTGCCCAGGCCGCTCGCGGGCGAGGTCGGCGAGGCGCCGGGCTTCGGCCAGGGTGACGGTGAACGGCTTGTCCACCACCACGTGCTTGCCGGCGCGCAAGGCCCGTTCGGCGAGGTCGGCGTGGGTGGCGTTGGGCGAGGCGATGACCACCAGGTCGATGTCGACGGCCTCGATGGCTTCATCCGGATCGGCGCTGACCCGGGCTTCGGGCAGGTCGGCGTGCACCCGCCCGGCGTCGTGCGAGACCACGCGCTCCAGGCGCAGCGCAGGCACCGCGCGGATCAGCGGGGCGTGGAAGGTCTTGCCGGCGAAGCCGTAGCCGATCAGCGCGGTGCGGATCGGAGGCGGGCCAGAGAGGGGTGGGGTCATGGCGGCCTCCGTTGGGCGGGGTGGGGTCAGGCGGATGGCGGCACGTAGCCGTCGGCCTTGGCGTAGTCCTCTCCGGAGAGGAACTTGTCCATCTCCTGCTGGAGGAACTTGCGATCCTCGGCGTTCATCATGTTCAGGCGACGCTCGTTGATCAGCATGGTCTGGTGCTTCTGCCACTCGTCCCAGGCCTTGCGCGACACGTTGTTGTAGATGTCCTCGCCCTTGGCGCCCGGATACGGCGGGCGGTCGAGGCCGGGCAGCTCTTCGTGGTACTTGCGGCACATCACGGTGCGGCTCATGGTCGTTCTCCTGCAGTTGCCGCCGGGCCGCGGGCCCGGCATTCACGCGGCCGTGCCGCGTCCGAGTTCCTGTTCTGCGCGCTTGAGCAGTTTCTTCACCGGAGCGGCGAGGCCCAGGCGCGGCGGGGTGGCGAGGTTATACCAGAGCCAGTCGGCCTCGGCCACGGCGGGCGGAGCGGCTTCCACCGCCACCAGCCAGGGCTCGATGGCCAGCTGGAAATGACTGAAGGTATGGGTCAGGCCGCTCAGTTCGCGGCGCTCGCCAAGGGCCAGCGAATGCCGGGCGGCGAGTGGCGCGAGGTCGTCGAGGTCGTCCAGCTCGGGTAGGCTCCAGAGCCCGCCCCAGAGTCCGCTGGACGGCCGCCGGTAGAGCAGGATGGCGCCCTCGCGATTGGCCAGGATCGGCATCAGCGTGCGTTTTTGCGGCAGGGCCTTGCGCGGCTTGGGCTGCGGGTAGTCGGTCTCGCGGCCGAGCAGGTGCGCGCGGCAGCCGGCCAGCAGCGGGCAAAGCAGGCAACTGGGCTTGCTGCGCGTACAGAGAGTGGCGCCGAGGTCCATCATCGCCTGGGTGTAGTGGTTGACCCGTGCGTGCGGGGTGAAGCGCTCGGCGGCCTCCCACAGCGCCCGGGCCACCTTCGGCTCGCCGGGATAGCCGTCCTGCGCCAGGTAGCGCGCCAGCACGCGCTTGACGTTGCCGTCGAGGATCGGCGCGCGCAGGCCCATCGACAGGCTGGCGATGGCGCCGGCGGTGGAGCGGCCGATGCCGGGCAGCTCGGCGAGCTGCTCGACGTCGCGGGGGAATTCCCCGGCATGCCGCTCGACCACGATCCGCGCGGTCTTGTGCAGGTTGCGCGCACGGCTGTAGTAGCCGAGCCCGGTCCACAGGTGCAGGACTTCGTCCTCGGCCGCCGCGGCCAGCGCCTGGACGTCGGGCAGGGCCTCCATGAAGCGGTCGAAGTAGCCGAGCACGGTGCTGACCTGGGTCTGTTGCAGCATGATCTCCGAGACCCACACCCGGTAGGGGGTGATGTCCTGCTGCCAGGGCAGGTCCTTGCGACCGTGGCGGTCGTACCAGTCGAGGACCGCGCCGTTGAAGCCTTCAGGTGTCATTTGCGGTTGAACAGCCCTTTGAGTGCGTCTTTCAGCTCGGGACTGATCTTGTCGCCGAGCTTCTCTTCGAGTTTTTCGTTGAGGCGATTGCCGGCCAGTTTCGCGGCGACCTTGCCCAGGCCTTCCCTGTCCAGGCGGCAGGCCTTGGCGCCGAGTTCCAGCGGGCCGCGGCAGAGCAGCGGCCATTCGATGCCGGCGTAGCGCTGGTTGACCTGGCAGGCCGGGTCCGGCATGTCGCTCTTATCGCCCTGGATCTCCACGCCGATGCGATAGTCCATGCCCAGCACGCGCAGGTCGATATCGCCGTGGCCGCTCACCGCCAGGCCTGGAATGGCCGCCTTCAGGTCAGGGTTGCTGGCCACGCCGTTGGTGAAGTTCAGGCTGCCCTTGAGCTCGCGGAAAGGCGTGTCCTTGCCGCCGTGGCTACCGGCGAGAGCCTTGCGGTTGAGGGTAGCGATGCCCTGGCAGAGCTGCTGCTCCAGGTTGGCGTCGGGCAGTACGCCGTTGATCAGGCTGAAACGCGCGCTGCCGTTGAGATGGTCGATCCAGGACTTCTCGCTGTTGCCGCTCGTGCGGATGTCGGCGTCGAGGTCGAGCAGTCCCTTCACCGGAGGTTTCTTGCCCTGGGCTTCGAGCAGACGCTCCACCGGCACGTTGGCGATGTGCTTGGTGGCGGTCAGCACGGCGCTGTCCTGGCGTACGTCGAGGTTGGCCTTGGCGTTGAAGCGGCCGTTGTACAGCCCGCCGCGCATGTCGTCGAGGCTGATCACGCCGCCCTGGCCACGCAGCTTCAGGCTGGCGTCGTCGATCGGCAGCTTCTCGACGGTCAGCCGGCCGACGTTCAGCGCCACGTCCAGGTCGAGCTTGCGCAGGGTCGCCATGGGCAGCAGCGGCGCGTCGCTCCAGGCCTGCCTGGTCGGTTTCTCCGGTAGCGGCGTGTTGCCCTGGGCGGCACTGGCCACGGTGGCGTCGACTTCCGCCTTGCGCGTGGCGCTGGCGGCATCCTGGGCTCGCTTGGCCTTGGCCGGCAGGTAGCGGTCGAGGTCGAGCTTGTCGGCCTTGAGCTGGGCGCGCAGCGATTGCCTGGCGAAATCGGCGATACCGAAGCGGCCGCTGAAGGCGGTGTCGTCCAGACCCAGCTTGAGGTCTTCGAGATTCAGGCTGTTGCGGCTGCCGGCCAGGCGGGTGTTCAGCTCGAACTTGCCGAGGGTGTTGGCATCGGCCATGGCCGGCAGGGTCACACCGATGCCGGCGAGGAACTCGCGCAGGTTCATCGGCGCGATCGACAGGCCGCCGCTGAACTTGGCGTCCTTGTCCAGCTCGCGGGCCTTGAGTTCGCCGAGTGCGCGCAACTGGTTGACGCTCAGCTTCAGGCCGTTCCACTCGGCGATCTGCGCCGACTGGTCGAGCAGCAGCTGGCCCTGGGCGGAGAAGGTGACGGTCTTGCCCTGCAGCGGCTCGCCCGAGGCCTCGCCGGAGAGCCTGGCGTCTTCCAATTGGTAGCGCTTGAGCGCGGTGTCGAAGCGCAGGTTGCCGGTCAGTTCGGTCTTGGCCCGCATCACCGGCTGGTTGGTGCCCAGGTAGGCGTTGAGCTTCAGCGCAATGCTGCTGCCTTCGCGTATCGCGCCGGTGCTCAGCTCGATGCCCTCGACGTTGTACTGCTTGCCGCTGGCTTCGTCGGTGTAGGTGACGCGGGCGTTGTTGACATTGAGGCTGTCGATGTCGAGCTTGATCGGGGGGCGCGGGCTGTCGTTCTGCGGCGCCTGCTCCGGTGCCTGCGCCTGGGCGCCCTTGCCGTCCGCTGCCGGCGGGGTGGCGGAAGGAGCGGCCGGGGCCTGGGGCTGGGCCGGCTTGCCGATGTTTTCCCAGTTGCCCTTGCCCTGCTTGTCGCGGACCAGGTCCAGGCTCAGGCCTTCGACGCGGATCGCGCTCATCTGCACATCCTTGCGCAGCAGCGGCAGGACCCGCACCGACAGGCCGAGCATCTGCAGGTCGGCGAACGGCCTGGTCGGCGTGGCGACGCTGGCGATGCTGGTGTCGTGCAGCTCCAGGCCCAGCCAGGGGAACAGGCTCCAGCCGATGTCGCCCTTCAGGTCCAGCTCCAGGTTGGCCTTGTCGCGGGCGATCTGGCGGATTTCGTCCTTGTAGTCATTGGGATCGAACAGGTGGGTCAGGGCGAAGCCCAGGGCCACGACGAGCAGTAAGAGCCCCAGGAGGAACAGCCCCAGGACCTTGCCGAATGCTTTCATGGACGAATCCTTTGTGCTGGCGGCGATGAATGTGCGGGCGAGTATAACAACGGCGTTTTCGCAGGCCGACCCTGGATTCCTTCGAAGCGAAACGAAAAAACCGCGTCAGAGCGCCCGCGCGACCCGCTCGGCGAGCGCCAGGCTGGCGGTGAGGCCCGGCGACTCGATGCCGAACAGGTTGACCAGGCCGGGCAGGCCGTGCTCGGCAGGGGTTTGGAGGACGAAGTCGGCGGCGGGTTCCCCGGGCCCGCCGAGCTTGGGCCGGATACCGGCGTAGCCGGCCACCAGGCGGCGTGGGTCGAGGCCGGGGAAATAGCGCGAGATGGCCTGGGCGAAGGGCTGGCGCAGGGATTCGTCGACGCGGTAGTCGACCCGCTCGAGGTAATCGACGTCGGGACCGAAGCGCAGCTGGCCGCCGAGGTCGAGGGTGGCGTGGATGCCGAGGCCGGCGGTGCGAGCCTCGGGCATCGGGTAGACCAGGTGGCGGAACGGCGAGCGGCCGCTGTAGGAGAAGTAGCGGCCCCGGCACAGGTGCAGGGTGGGCACCAGGGCTGGGTCGAGGCCTTCGGTGCGTTGCGCCAGTTCCTGGGCGAACAGGCCGCCGGCATTGATCACCCATCCCGCGCGCAACTGGAAGGGTTCGCCGACGCTCCGGCCTTCGGCGTGCCAGCCGCCGTCGCGACGCTCCAGGCAGTCGACCCGGGTGTCCAGCGCCAGCTGTGCGCCTCGGCGCTCGGCGGCGGCCTGCAGGGACTGCAGGAAGGCATGGCTGTCGATGATCCCGGTGCTCGGCGAGAACAGCGCGGCTACGCCACGGACCTGCGGTTCCAGTCCACGCAGACCGGCGCCGTCCAATGGCGACAGGTCGTCGACCCCGCAGGCACGGGCATTGTCATGCAGGGCCTGGAGCTTTTCCCGCTCGCCGTCCGCCACCGCCACCAGCAGCTTGCCGATGCGCCGGTGGCCGACGCCGTGGCGCGCGCACCAGACATACAGGCGTTCGCGGCCCTCGACGCAGAGTTCGGCCTTGAGCGAGCCGGGTGGGTAATAGAGGCCCGCGTGGATGACTTCGGAGTTGCGGCTGGAGGTGTGGCTGCCGGCCAGGCGTTCGCGCTCCGCCACCAGTACACCGTGGCCGGCTTCGGCCAGGCGCGCGGCGCAGGCCAGGCCGAGGACTCCGGCGCCGATCACCAGTACGTCGATATCGTTCATGCGTCGCTGACCGCGCGCTGCAGGACCGCGTCGATGGCGGCGCGCGCCTGCGGGCTGTTCTTCCAGCAACTGGAGCCGGTCAGCGCCGCGCCGCCGGCGAGGATGCTCGCGGCGTCGCTGTCGCGCAGCCGGGCGAAGCTGTCCAGGCCCATCTGTTCCAGGCGTTGCAGCACGGTCGGGCCGACACCCTTGAGGGCGAGCAGGGCGGCGCGTTCGGCGGCGGAAAAGGACATGGCGGAACTCCTTGGCGGGGACCGCCGCCGAGCATATCAGAGGCTGTCCAGCGGCAGCCCGTGACGCGCGGCGAGGGCGCGGGATTCCAGGTGGCCGTCCGGGGCGGCCAGGCGCAGCGGCTTGCCGGCTTCACCGGCCAGGCGCCGGGCTTCGTCGAGGAGGCGTCGGCCGACCCCGCGGCCGCGGGTGATGCCGCGCACGCAGAGATGCGACAGGCGCCAGGCGTCGGCATCGCGGCGCAGCAGGGCGGCGCCGAGCAGGCGGTCGTTGAAGCGGCCGGCGATCAGCTCGCCGGCGGCCAGCCCGGCTTCGACCAGCGCGGCGGCGTCGGCATGCGGGGCGAACAGCCAGTGCGGCGCGTCGGCGTAGATCTTCGCCAGGTCCAGGCGATCCTGGGCGCTGGGTTGGGCGAGGGTTTCGACGATCACGGGCATGCGGCTCTCCGCGGCGGGATGGAAGGAGCGCAGTGTAAGGCCTGGCCCGCCGCCCGTGGGGCGATTCGCGCCGACGGTCGCGGCTGGCAGCGCCAGCCCGGGCCTGCCTATAATGCTGGCCCTCTTATAATTACGTGCAGTGTTAGCTGTGGAGCTGGTGATGGCCGAACGCAAGGCATCCGTCGCGCGCGACACCCTGGAGACCCAGATCAAGGTCTCCATCGACCTGGATGGGACCGGCAAGGCCCGGTTCGATACCGGGGTTCCCTTCCTCGACCACATGATGGACCAGATCGCCCGCCACGGCCTGATCGACCTGGACATCGAGTGCAAGGGCGACCTGCATATCGACGATCACCACACCGTCGAGGACATCGGCATCACCCTCGGCCAGGCCTTCGCCAAGGCCATCGGCGACAAGAAGGGCATCCGCCGCTACGGCCACGCCTACGTGCCGCTCGATGAGGCGCTGTCGCGGGTGGTCATCGACTTCTCCGGGCGGCCCGGCCTGCAGATGCACGTACCCTTTACCCGTGCCAGCGTCGGCGGCTTCGACGTCGACCTGTTCATGGAATTCTTCCAGGGCTTCGTCAACCACGCCCAGGTGACCCTGCACATCGACAACCTGCGCGGGCACAACACCCACCACCAGATCGAGACCGTGTTCAAGGCCTTCGGCCGCGCGCTGCGCATGGCCATCGAGCTGGACGAGCGGATGGCCGGGCAGATGCCGTCGACCAAAGGGTGCCTGTGATGCAGACGGTAGCCGTGATCGACTACGGCATGGGCAACCTGCACTCGGTGGCCAAGGCGCTCGAGCACGTCGGCGCCGGCCGGGTGCTGGTGAGCAGCGACGCGGCGGTGATCCGCGAGGCCGACCGGGTGGTGTTCCCCGGGGTCGGCGCGATCCGCGATTGCATGGCCGAGATCCGCCGCCTGGGCTTCGACGCCCTGGTCCGCGAGGTCAGCCAGGACCGCCCGTTCCTCGGCATCTGCGTCGGCATGCAGGCATTGCTGGAGCGCAGCGAGGAAAACGACGGGGTCGACTGCATCGGTCTGTTCCCCGGCCAGGTGCGTTTCTTCGGCAAGGACCTGCGCGAAGCCGGCGAGCACCTGAAGGTGCCGCACATGGGCTGGAACCAGGTGAGCCAGGCGGTGGAACACCCGCTGTGGCACGAGATTCCCGACCAGGCGCGCTTCTACTTCGTGCACAGCTACTACATCGAGGCCGGCAATCCGCGCCAGGTGGTGGGGCATGGGCACTACGGCGTCGATTTCGCCGCCGCGCTGGCCGAGGGCTCGCGTTTCGCCGTGCAGTTCCACCCGGAAAAGAGCCATGCCCACGGCCTGCAACTGCTGCAGAACTTCGTGGCCTGGGACGGGCGCTGGTAGGCCATGGCCAGGGCGAAGAGCAAGACGCCGATCCTCCAGCTGGACGCCGCGCAGACCCAGGACGCGGTGCTGGCGATCAAGCGCTTCATGGAGGACCGCTTCGAACTGGAGCTGGGCTCCTTCGAGGCCGAGGAACTGCTCGACTTCTTCGCCCGCGAGTTCGCCCCGCACTTCTACAACAAGGCGATCCTCGACGTGCAGTCGTACCTGAAGGAACGGTTCGAAAGCATCGAGAGCGACGTCTGGGCGCTGGAAAAGAGCTGAGTTTCCGCGCGTCCGTCCACCGAACAGAGACTTGAACAGGGTTCACCGATGCTGATCATTCCCGCGATCGACTTGAAAGACGGCGCCTGCGTGCGCCTGCGCCAGGGCCTGATGGAAGACGCCACGGTCTTCTCCGACGATCCGGTGGCGATGGCCGCCAAATGGGTCGATGGCGGTTGCCGTCGCCTGCACCTGGTGGACCTGAACGGCGCCTTCGAAGGCAAGCCGGTCAACGGCGAGGTGGTCACCGCCATCGCCCGTCGCTACCCGGACCTGCCGATCCAGATCGGCGGCGGCATCCGCTCGCTGGAGACCATCGAGCACTATGTCCGCGCCGGCGTCAGCTACGTCATCATCGGCACCAAGGCGGTCAAGCAGCCCGAGTTCGTCGGCGAGGCCTGCCGCGCCTTCCCGGGCAAGGTCATCGTCGGCCTGGACGCCAAGGACGGTTTCGTCGCCACCGACGGCTGGGCCGAGGTCAGCGAAGTCCAGGTGATCGACCTGGCGCGCCGCTTCGAGGCCGACGGGGTATCCGCCATCGTCTACACGGATATCTCCAAGGACGGCATGATGCAGGGCTGCAACGTCGAGGCCACCGCGGCGCTGGCCAACGCCACGCGGATCCCGGTGATCGCCTCCGGCGGCATCCACAACCTCGGCGACATCCAGAAGCTGCTGGATGCCCGCACCCCGGGGATCATCGGCGCCATCACCGGCCGGGCGATCTACGAAGGCACCCTGGACGTGGCCGAAGCCCAGGCGCTGTGCGACAACTTCAAGGCCTGAGGCGATCCGTATGGCACTGGCAAAACGCATCATCCCCTGCCTCGACGTGGACAACGGCCGCGTGGTCAAGGGCGTCAAGTTCGAGAACATCCGCGACGCCGGCGACCCGGTGGAGATCGCCCGGCGCTACGACGAGCAGGGCGCCGACGAGATCACCTTCCTCGACATCACCGCCAGCGTCGACGGGCGCGACACCACCCTGCATACCGTCGAGCGCATGGCCAGCCAGGTGTTCATCCCGCTGACCGTCGGTGGCGGCGTGCGCAGCGTGCAGGACATCCGCAACCTGCTCAACGCCGGCGCGGACAAGGTCTCGATCAACACCGCCGCGGTGTTCAACCCGGAGTTCGTCGGCGAGGCCGCCGAGCGCTTCGGCTCGCAGTGCATAGTCGTCGCCATCGATGCGAAGAAGGTCTCCGCGCCGGGCGAGGCGCCGCGCTGGGAAATCTTCACCCATGGCGGACGCAAGCCCACCGGGCTGGACGCGGTGCTCTGGGCGAAGAAGATGGAAGACCTGGGCGCCGGCGAGATCCTCCTGACCAGCATGGACCAGGACGGCGTGAAGAGCGGCTACGACCTCGGCGTGACCCGCGCCATCAGCGAGGCGGTGAACGTGCCGGTGATCGCCTCCGGCGGCGTCGGCAACCTGGAGCACCTGGCCGCCGGCATCCTCGAGGGCAAGGCCGACGCGGTGCTCGCGGCGAGCATCTTCCACTTTGGCGAGTACACGGTGCCCGAAGCCAAGGCCTACCTGGCCAGCCGCGGTATCGTGGTGCGCTGAGGCGCGCTGCGCCGCGGCGCACAGGGCCGATGATCGGCTAGCCATTCCTGAGCGCGAGTCGACACTCGCGCGGCTTTCTTTCAGGTACAGTCACGCCCCCCGCATCAGGTGCCGCTAGAGCGCCGATGCCCTGCCATAACGACAAACATTGCGACCGACAGGGAGTCCTCCATGTCCATCTTCCGTCTGGCTCTCGGCTGCGTCGGCAGCCTGGCCCTGCTTTGCGCTAGCGCCCTGGCGCGCGCCGAAACCCTGGTCCTGCTGACCGAGAACCTGGTGCCGTTCAACATGGCGGTGAACGGCGGCAACTACGCCAAGGACGATGGCATCAGTGGCATCAGCACCGATACCGTGCGCGCCGCCTGCGAGCGCGCGCAGATCGAGTGCCAACTGATCCTGCGTTTCCCCTGGGACCGTGTCTACCAGCAGGCGCTGAGCGAGCCCGGCTATGGCGTGTTCTCCACCGCCCGCACGCCGGAGCGCGAGGACAAGTTCAAGTGGGTCGGCCCGCTGGCGGTCAACGACTGGGTACTGATGGCCCGTGGCGACAGCACGATCCACCTGAACAGCCTGGAAGACGCCGCGCGCTATCGCATCGGCGGCTACAAGAACGACGCCATCAGCCAGCATCTGGTCGATCGCGGCCTGCAGGTGCAGCTGGCGCTGCGCGACAACGAGAACGTCGACAAGCTGGCCAGCGGGCAGATCGATCTCTGGGTCACCGCCGATCCGAGCGGGCGCTACGTCGCCCAGCGCGAGGGCCTCAAGGAGGTGAAGGTGGTCCAGCGTTTCCACACCGCCGAGCTGTTCCTGGCGCTGAACAGGGAAACCCCGGACGAGCTGGTGCAGAAGTTGCAGACGGCGGTCGACGCGCTGCGCAGCGAAGGCTTGCTGAAGCAGATCCGCGAGCGCTACTGACGCCCGCCGGCGATGCTGGCAAAAGGCTGGCCTGGCGGCGCGGCGCTGGTTATCCTGCCTCGCTCCAGGCTCCCGACAGGATGAGAACAATGAAAAGACGCCTGCTCTTCGCGCTGCTCGCAACCCTGCTGCTGGCCGGCGGCGCGCGCGCCGAAACCGATCCCGACTACAGCATGGTGCTGCTCACGGAGAACTTCCCGCCGTACAACATGGCGATCAACGGCAAGAACTTCGCCCAGGAAGACAACATCGACGGCATCGCCGTGGATATCGTCCGCGAGATGTTCAAGCGTGCCGGCATCAAGTACAGCCTGACCCTCCGCTTCCCCTGGGACCGCATCTACAAGCTGGCGCTGGAGAAGCCCGGCTACGGGGTGTTCGTCACCGCCCGCCTGGCCGAGCGCGAGGACAAGTTCAAGTGGGTCGGTCCGATCGGCCCGGACGACTGGGTGTTGCTGGCCAAGGGCGACAGCCCGGTCACCCTGGGCAGCCTGGACGAGGCGAAGAAATACCGGATCGGCGCCTACAAGGGCGACGCCATCGCCGAGTTCCTCGGCAAGAACGGTTTCGAGGCCGACCTGGCGCTACGCGACCAGGAAAACGCGCAGAAGCTGGTCAAGGGCCAGATCGATCTCTGGGCCAGCGGCGATCCCGCCGGGCGCTACCTGGCCAAGCAGGAAGGCGTCACCGGCCTGAAGACGGTGCTGCGCTTCAACAGCGACCAGCTGTACCTGGCGCTCAACCGCGAGACTCCCGACGACGTGGTGCAGAAGCTCCAGGCAGCCTTGGACGGCATGCGCAAGGAAGGCTTCGTCGAGGACATCCTCAACAGCTACCTCTGATTCGCTCCGGTCGGCCGCCTGGGGAGCCGGCCGGGGAAACGCCTTTGCCGGCTTCGCCGGCAATGCCAAGGAAGGCCGACGAGCTGGGTATTTCGTCCCGACGCAGGGATGCCGCTAGCCAATAACGATAACCAAGCGAGCGGTGTGACCATGCTGAAAGTCCTGATCCAGACCCTTATCCTGGGGGTGTTGCTGGGGGCCTCCGCGGCCCGTGCCGAATTGCCCGCCGACTACAAGGTGGTGCTGCTGACCGAGAACTTCCCGCCCTTCAACATGGCGGTGGACGACAAGAACTTCGCCCGCGACGACGGCATCGACGGCATCAGTGCCGACATCGTCCGGGAGATGTTCAGGCGTGCCGGCATCGGCTATTCCCTGAGCCTGCGCTTCCCCTGGGACCGCCTGTACCGGTTGACCCTGGACAAGCCCGGCTATGGGCTGTTCTCCATGACCTACACCCCCGAGCGGGTGCCGCAGTTCAAGTGGGTCGGTCCGCTGGCCGACACCAGTTGGGTGTTGCTGGCGCCGGCTGGCAGCAAGATCGCCGTGAAGAATCTCAAGGACGCCGCCCGCTACAAGCTCGGCGCCTACAAGAACGACGCGGTCAGCCAGCACCTGGAAGCCCAGGGCATCCCGGTGATCAACGCCCTGCGCGACCAGGAGAACGTGAAGAAGCTTACCGGCGGGCAGATCGACCTGTGGGCCACCACCGATCCGGTCGGTCGCTACCTGGCCAAGCAGGAAGGCGTGTCCGGCCTGCAGACGGTGCTGCGTTTCAACGAGGCCAAGCTCTACCTGGCGTTGAACAAGGACACCCCGGACGAGGTGGTGGAGCGCCTGCAGAAGGCCCTGGAGCAGATGCGCCAGGAAGGCTTCGTCGACGAAGCCGTCGCCAACTACCTCTGAGCCTGGCGGGCGCCCCTCCACCGGTGTGGCGAGGGGCGCTCAGTCCAGGTCGTAGGCCTGGACGCCGAGGTCGCGGCTGTCGTACCAGTTGCCGCGGGCCCAGAACACCCGGTCGTGCGTCCCGTCGAAGCCGAGCACGCCGAGGTAGCCGGCGATGTCCAGGCGGCGCCAGGACGCACCCCAGTCGTCCGAGTAGTACACCGCGTCGGCGGAGACGCTCGCCGGCTCCTCGTCGGGATACAGCCACAGCGGCACTTCGTAGTGGCTCATGGTGTTGGCCAGCAGCACATTCCTGCCTGCGTAGAACTCGCGTAGCCCGGAACTGGACGGCAAGGGCCAGAACGGGCTGGGCAGCTTGCCGGTGATCTTCCATTCGAGCGCATCGCGATCGAGCTCGGCGATCAGCGAGCGCGATTCGTCCGGGCGGTCGAGCACCGCGATCACCCGACCGTCCGCGTTCTGTTCCAGGCGCTCGACGGCCACGCCGTCGGTGCGCCGGATCGCGCCCATCTGCCAGCGTCCGCCCTCGCGGCGCAGTTCGGCCTGGGTGGTGACCAATACCGGGGTGGTCAGGTAGCGCCCCTCGGGTGGGCCATAGAGGAAAGTCTGGCTTACCCAGATGGCGGCACGCTGCGCGTCCAGTTGCGCGACGTGCGCCTTGATCTGCCCGTGCTTGCCGTTGTAGTCGCCCCAGTTGACGCCGTTCGGCGCCAACTCGCGGGCGTAGGCGAGGTCTACCAGCAGCGGCGCGGAGGTGGCGATCGACTCGACGCTGGCGCCGCGGTCGGGCGAATAGAACAGCCCGCTCGGCTGGCCGGGTTCCCGGCCGCCATCGGCACCGCCGTATTCGAAATCACCCCAGACCCAGACTTCGTCCTTGCCGTGGAAACGCGGCGCGAGAGCCCAGCCCAGTCGATTCGCCTCGGCCATGAAGCCTTGCTCGAGCCGGCGCCAGCTCTTGCCCTGGTCGTCGCTGCGCAGCACCACTGTCTGCTCGCGCTGACCGTTGTCCTTGGCCGGGCTCCGCAGGCCGGTGAGCAGGAAGACGCTGGAACCGTCCGGCGTGACTTCCAGGCAGGCGGTCTCGCCGAGCCGCGCCACTTCGTGGAACACGCCGTCGGCACCCAGGCGCGAGACATAGGTGGTCTCCGGATCGCCGCCGGATAGCAGCATGCCGTTGAGGAAGTTGAAAAGGTGGGGTTCGGATTCTTCTTCCCTGGGCTGGGCGGCCGCCACCAGGTCCAGGTCGATGACGCCCGCGGGCAGTGCCTGCTCGTCGCGGCCGATTTCGCGCCGGCCCACCAGCCAGGTGCCGGCGGGCGTCGCCCGCACGCCGGTGCAGAATTGCTCCATGGCGCGCTGGTCGATGTTCTCGACCTTGCCGACGCTGCTCTCACCGGGGCTGGCGCCGCCTATCTCGAACTTGGCACTGGTCAGGATCCAGATGAAACCGAGGGGAATCGCGCCAACGGCCAGCAGGGCGGCGGCGAGCAGAGGCATGGGAGGGGAAGTGCGGGCCATCGGTGCGTCCGTGCAGGAATGACGAGGACGTCACCTTAACCGCTGCCGCGACGCCGGTAAACCAGCTTCAGTGTGGCGCCTGGCGTGGGTTGACGTTGCGGTTGCCGCGTTCGCCGATGAGCATCTGCGGCGGTACCAGCTCGATGCCCTGGGCGCGCAGCTTCGGCAGCTCCCGCGCCAGCACGTCGAGGGTGGCCTTGTGCGGGTGGCCGATGAGCAGCGCCGAACCCTGCCTGCGGGCCAGGGCGACGCCGGCCTGCAGTTGTGCGGAGACCGCTTCCGGAGTGGCTTCGTTGTCGAGGAACACATCGCGCGAGACGCTCGCCAGGCCGATCCGCTGCGCCTCGCTGGCGGCCACGGTGGCGGCGCTGGTGCGGCTGTCGACCAGGTACAGGCCGCGTCGTTGCAGTTCCTCGGCGAGCCAGGCCATCGCCGGGCGCACCGCGGTCATGCGGCTGCCTTCATGGTTGTTCAGGCCCTGCACGAACGGCACCTTGGCCAGCGCCGCGTCGAGCCTGCGGGCGCGCTCCTCCTGGGTCAGTTCCGGGCGCCAGGCGTAAGGGCCACCGGCCGGGTCCATCGGCATGTGCAGGATCACCGTGCGCCCGCGCTGGTGCGCTTCGCGCGCCAGTTCGGCGGCGTGCGGGGTTTCCGGGATGATCGCCAGGGTTACGCCGGAGGGCAGGTCGAGGACCCGGCGGTCGCGCGCCAGGTTCTGCCCGAGGTCGTCGATGACCACGGTCAACAGCGGCGGGCGCTGGTAGGGGGCGGACTCCTGGCGGGCCTGGGCCTGGCTGGAGAGCAGCAGGCACAGGCCCAGCAGGGCGACACGGAACCTCGACATCAGTTGCCGCGAGTGACGCTCAGCCCCTTCAGCAGGCTCAGGGCCTGGCCGAGCTGGTAGTCGGAGTCCTGCGGGCGGGCGGCGGGCGCCGCGCGCTTGCCGGTCGGTCGGTCGGCGCCGCCGTTGCCGTTGGCCAGGTGGCCCTGCAGGTCGGCTTCCTTGAAGCCCTCGAAGCTGCTCCGCTCCTGGGTCACCTTGGCGCGTCCGACCTCGATGTCCGGGACGATGCCCTGGGCCTGGATGGAGCGCCCGTTGGGGGTGTAGTAGAGCGCGGTGGTGAGCTTCAGGGCGCGGTCGTTGTTCAGCGGCAGCACGGTCTGCACCGAGCCCTTGCCGAAGCTGTCGGTGCCCATCAGGATCGCGCGCTTCTGGTCCTGCAGGGCACCGGCGACGATTTCCGCCGCCGAGGCGCTGCCGCCGTTGATCAGCACCACCAGTGGCACCTTGTCGCTGGGGTCGGCCGGGTCGGCGCTGAAGCGCAGCTCGGAGTTGGCGATGCGGCCCTTGGTATAGACGATCAGGCCCTTGGTGAGGAAGGCGTCTGCCACTTCCACGGCGGATTGCAGGACGCCGCCGGGGTTGTTGCGCAGGTCCAGGACCAGGCCCTTGAGGCGGCCCTTGTTGTCCTTGCGCAACTGGTTCAGCGCCTTGACCACTTCCTCGCCGGTGTTGACCTGGAACTGGGTGATGCGCAGGTAGGCGTAGCCGGGTTCGAGGACCTGGCTCTTGACGCTCTTGACCTTGATGATGGCGCGCTTGAGCTCGACGTCGAACGGCCGGCCGCCGTCGCGGACGATGGTCAGGGTGATCGGCGAGCCGGCCTTGCCGCGCATGCTGTCGACCGCCTCGGTCATCGACTGGCCCTTGGTCGGCTTGCCGTCGATCTGCACGATAAGGTCGCCGGGCTGGATGCCGGCGCGGGCCGCCGGGGTGTCGTCGATCGGCGAGACCACCTTGATGAAGCCGTCTTCGCTGCCGACCTCGATGCCCAGGCCGCCGAACTCGCCGCTGGTGCTTTCCTGCAACTCGGCGAAATCCTCCGGGCCGAGGTAGGCGGAGTGCGGGTCGAGGTTGCTGAGCATGCCCTTGATGGCGTTCTCCAGCAGGGTCTTGTCGTCCACCGGCTCGACGTAGGCGGCCTTCACCCGGTCGAGAACCTCGGCGAAGGTGCGCAGCTCGTCGAGGGGCAGCGGGGCACTGCTACCGTTGGCCAGTGGCGCGGCGTCGGCCGGGGCGTCGGCAGCCTGGGCCGCGCCCGCGCCGAGCAGCAGGGCCAGCGCCAGGGTGGTGGGACGGAAGCAATGCAGCATGTTCAACTCCTAATCACGAGTTCGGCGCCTATCCCTGCGCGCGGCACCAGGTGGTAGGGTCCGCCGGGCGGCCCTGATGGCGAATGGCGAAGTATACGGCCGGACTGCTCTGGCCGCCGCTGGTTCCAACGGTGGCGATCGGGTCGCCGGCCTTCACGGTGTCGCCGGCGTCTTTCAGCAGGCTCTGATTATGGCCATAAAGGCTGAGGTAGCCGCCACCGTGGTCGAGAATGACCAACAGGCCGGCTCCGCGCAACCAGTCGGCGAACACCACGCGTCCGCCATGCACGGCGCGGACGGTGCTGCCGGCGCTCGCCGAAATCAGTACGCCGTCCCATTTCGCCCGCGGATCGTCGCCGCGCTGGCTGCCGAAGCGCGCCACGACGCGGCCATTCACCGGCCACGGCAACTTGCCGCGGGCCGAGCCGAAGGCGCCGCCATAGACCGCGCCAGTGCTTGAGACCAGCGGGCCCGGCGCGGGTTCGCGCGGTGGGCTGGTGACGCGCCCGGGGGCGGCCTGCTGCTGGCGCGCCCGCTCGCGTTCGGCGGCCAGCGCGCGCTGGCGCTCGCGCTCCGCCGCGGCGGCGGCTTCGCGGGCCTGGCGGGCGAGGGTTTCCTAGATGGTTCGCAGCACCTTGGCCAGCTCGGCCTGGTCCTGCTGGCGGGACCTGAGCTTCTGGTCGCGCTCGCGGTAGTCGTTGTTCAGCTTGGCCAGGGCCTGCTGGCGCTCCTTGCGGGTCGCCGCCAGCGCCTCGCGGCGGCTGTCCAGCTCGCCCTGCTTGCTCAGCTGTTCGGCTTTCTGCGCAGAGATGTCCTGCTCGACGTTGGCCAGCTGGCGGAGGGTTTCGTTGAAGCTGGCGAGCTGTTCGAGGCGGGCCTTGTTGATGTAGTCGTAGTAGGTGAGGGTGCGGCTGAACTTTTCCGGGTGTTCCTGGTTCAGCAGCAGCTTCAGGTATTCCTCGCGTCCGCTCTGGTAGGCCGCGCGGGCCTGGATGGCGAGGAGGCGCTGTTGCTCAATGCGCGCGTCCTGGAGTTTTTTTTTCTCCCCATCCAGCCGTTTCAGCTCGGCTTCGCTCTTGTCCAGCTCGTCCTGCAGGGCCCTGATCTGCTTTTCCAGGTCGCCCATCTCGGTCTCGGTGGACTTCAGCTGCTTCTGCACGCCGCTCTTTTCCTGCTGGATGCCGTCCAGCAGCTTCTTCAGCTCGCCGATGTCCTTCTGCGTCTGTTCCAGCTGGCGTTGGGTGTCCGCGCGCTCGTCGGCGAAGGCCGGAGCGAGGCAGGCGAGGGAGAGCAGGAGAGGAAGGAGGCGGAGCATGGGGTGGCGGGCACCTGGGAATTGGACCGGCCTAGTATGCCCGTGGCCGCCATTAAAAAAAACGCCCCGCACCGCGGGCCGTGGGGAGCTTGCGCTTATTTCGGCCGGATGGCGCTGGTGGATGTCCGGACGGGCGAAGGTCGCGAGCATCAGGCGGGACTGTAGAGGGGATAGGTGAACAGCAGCAGGTGCGTCAGGTTGAGGCCGAAGTGGAACAGCGTCGCTACCCACAGGCGCCCGCTCCATAGCCAGGCCAACCCGTAGATCAGCCCGGCGAGGCCGGCGAACAGCATCAGCAGCGGGCCGCCGGCGAAGTGCGCCAGGCCGAACAGCGCCGAGGCCAGCGCCAGGGCGGGCCAGGGACCCAGCCATTGGCCCAGGCGTTGCTGCAGGTAGCCGCGGAACAGCGCTTCCTCGGCGAGGGAAACGAAGAACAGGTTGGCCAGGACGAACTGCCAGAGCCAGGCCGGCGCGTGGAGTTCCGGCCGCAGCAGGCCGACGCCGACAGCCAGCAGAAGCAGCGCCGGCACCGCCGCCACGAGCAGCAGCCAGTGCCAGGGGCAGCCGGGAGCGCGGGCTTCGTCGCGGAACAGGCTCGGCAGGCAGGCCAGCAGCAGGAACGGCACCAGTGCCTTGTCGAAGTTGAAATACATGGTGAACGGCAGGCTCTGCGGGCCGAGCACCGCCTTGTCCAGCACCCTGGGGTTGGCGAAGCCGGGCAGCAGGTGCAGGAACAGGCCCACCGCGCCGGCGACCAGCAGCAGTTCCAGGCCCACGGCCCAGGCGCGGCGTACCGCCAGGCGCCGGCGCAACAGGGCGAGGACGCCCAGTGCCGCCAGGGCGGCGACGGCAGGCGGAGCGAGAACCCCGTCGTAGAGGGCGAGGCAGCAGGTCGCGAGCAGCAAGGCGAGGGCCAGCAGGCGCTGGAAGGACAGGGCGAGGAGCGAGGTGGCGAGGAGGAACCACATCGGCGGAAATCCTTGTAGGGCAGATGGAAAAGACAGCGCGGGCAAGGCTAGCACGGGCCTCGGCGGCCCTGCGGAGGGTTCGGAAGAAGATGCTGCAAATGAAAACCGCGGCACAGGCCTCGATGCCGGTGGTCAAGTCTGTCGGCCGATCGGCAGCGCCCGCCTGCGAGACGAATGTCGTCGCAGGCATTATCCGCCGATGGCCCTACGAGGGAATCAGTCGAGGATGACGATGCTGCGACCGGTCATTTCCGCCGGCTGCTCCAGCCCCATCAGGGTCAGCATGGTCGGCGCCACGTCGGCCAGCACGCCGCCTTCGCGGATGCTCAGCTTGCGCTTGCCGACGTAGACGAAGGGCACCGGTTCGCAGGTGTGCGCGGTGTGCGCCTGGCCGGTGGACTCGTCCTCCATCTGCTCGACGTTGCCGTGGTCGGCGGTGATCAGGGCTTCGCCGCCGACCTTGTCCAGTGCCTCGACGATACGACCCATGCAGGTGTCCAGGCACTCCACGGCCTTGACCGCGGCCTCGAAGACGCCGGTGTGGCCGACCATGTCGCCGTTGGCGTAGTTGACCACGATCACGTCGTAGCGCTGCTGCTCGATGGCCTCGACGATACGGTCGGTGACTTCCGGCGCGCTCATCTCCGGTTGCAGGTCGTAGGTGGCGACCTTCGGCGAGGGAATCAGGATGCGCTCCTCGCCTTCGTAGGGTTCCTCGCGGCCCCCGGAGAAGAAGAAGGTCACGTGGGCGTACTTCTCGGTCTCGGCGATGCGCAGTTGGGTCTTGCCGTGCTTGGCCAGGTATTCGCCGAGGACGTTGGTCAGCGGCTCCGGCGGGAAGGCGCAGGGCGCCGGGATGCTCGCCGCGTACTGGGTCAGCATGACGAAGCCGGCCAGCTGCGCCGCGCGCTGGCGGGGGAATTCCCCGAACGCCGGCTCGACGAAGGCGCGGCTCAGCTCGCGGGCGCGGTCGGCGCGGAAGTTCATGAAGATCACCGCGTCGCCGTCCTCGACCCGCACCGCTTCGGCGCCGGCCGGGACCACCGCGGTGGCCTTGACGAACTCGTCGCTCTCGCCGCGGGCGTAGGCGGCCTCGAGGGCGGCCACCGAGGAGTCGGCGGTGAACTCGGCCTTGCCGTCGACGATCAGCTCGTAGGCGGCCTGGACGCGGTCCCAGCGGTTGTCGCGGTCCATCGCGAAATAGCGGCCGATGATCGAGGCGATGCGACCCTTGCCGAGCCCGGCGAAGGTGGCGTCGAGGCGCTCCAGCGAGGGCTGGGCGCTTTTCGGCGGGGTATCGCGGCCATCGAGGAAGGCGTGCAGGTAGATCTTGCCGGCGCCGCGCCTGGCGGCCATCTGCGCCATCGCCACCAGGTGGTCTTCATGGCTGTGCACGCCGCCCGGGGAGAGCAGGCCGAGGATGTGCACCGCCTTGTCGGCGGCCACGGCCTTGTCGACCGCGCTGGCGATCACCGGGTTGTCGAAGAATTCGCCGTCACGGATGGCCTTGGTGACGCGAGTGAAGTCCTGGTACACCACGCGGCCGGCGCCGAGGTTCATGTGGCCGACCTCGGAGTTGCCCATCTGCCCGTCGGGCAGGCCGACATCCATCCCGGAGCCGGAGATCAGTCCGTGCGGCTGGGTCGCCAGGAGGCGGTCCCAGACCGGCTTCTTCGCGGCGTAGATGGCGTTGTAGTCGGGGCTTTCGCTGTGGCCGAAGCCGTCCAGGATGATCAGGACCAGGGGTTTGGGCGTGGCAGTCATATGTCCGGCTCTATTTCCGCGGGGTTCAGAAACTGACCAAGTTCAGTGGGAACATTGTCGTTTAGGACGTAGGAAGAGGCTGATTGATTAAAGCGATCACGCCGATTCGCACGCGTTCGCCACTCTCTTCGCCGTCCTCGTCCCGCTCGAGCCGCACCCAGGCTGGGTCTGGCCAGCTTCACAGAAAAGGACCGGCATTCTAACCGTGAAGTTTCCTGCGACGCCATTTCCTGGAGCCGAGCGGGGCACCGGTCGGCGGGTTCCCCCCTGGCCGGCGCGGTCTGTATACTGGCCGGCATTTTTTACGCCCTGGATATCCGTCACCATGCAATTCGTTTCCCGTCTGATCGAGTTCGCCACCAACCACTACCTGCTGGTCGCGGCGCTGCTGGTTCTGCTGGTCCTGCTGTTGCTGCACGAACTGCGCAAGGGCGGCAAGAGCCTGTCGACCCGCGAGCTGACCGCGCTGGTCAACGCCGACCAGGCGGTGGTCCTGGATATCCGCCCGGCCAAGGAGTTCGCCAGCGGACATATCGTCGACGCGCTGAACATCCCGGCCGACAAGCTGAACAGCCGCATGACCGAGCTGGAGAAGTACAAGGGCAAGACCATCATCCTGGTCGACGCCATGGGCCAGCATTCCGGCACCTGGGGCGGCGTCCTCAAGAAGGCCGGCTTCAACGCCGCCAAGCTGTCCGGCGGGATCGGCAGCTGGCGCGGCGACAACCTGCCGCTGGTGAAGTGACATGCCGCCCGTCGTGATCTACACCACCGCCTGGTGTCCCTACTGCATCCGCGCCAAGCAGCTGCTGCAGCGCAAGGGCGTGGACTTCCAGGAGATCGCCTGCGACGGCAAGCCCGAGCTGCGCGCCGAGCTGGCACGCAAGGCGGGATCGAGCACCGTGCCGCAGATCTGGATCGGCGAGACCCATGTCGGCGGTTGCGACGACCTTCATGCACTGGAGCGCGCCGGCAAGCTGGACGCGCTGCTGTCTGCCTGAAACCATTCATGAATTGACCCAAGGGAAGGCCCGAAAATGACCGAGCAAGCTACCAACGGCGCTGCCGACGAACAGCAACCCCAGTTCTCCCTGCAGCGCATCTACCTGCGCGACCTGTCGTTCGAATCGCCGAAGTCCCCGGAAATCTTCCGCCAGGAATGGAACCCGTCCATCAGCCTGGACCTGAACACCCGCCAGAAGCAGCTGGACGGCGATTTCTACGAGGTGGTCCTGACCGTATCGGTGACCGTGAAGAATGGCGAGGACACCACCGCCTTCATCGCCGAAGTGCAGCAGGCCGGTATCTTCCTGATCAAGAACCTCGATCCGTCGAGCATGAGCCACACCCTCGGCGCGTTCTGCCCGAACATCCTCTTCCCGTACGCCCGCGAAGCCCTGGACAACCTGGTGGTGCGCGGTTCGTTCCCGGCGCTGATGCTGTCGCCGGTGAACTTCGATGCCCTGTACGCCCAGGAAATCGCCCGCATGCAAGCGTCTGGCGAAATCCCGACGCCGTCGGTGCAATAAGCCTCGCGCTTTGCCAGGAAGCCCGCCTCGCGCGGGCTTTTTCATGCCTGCCGTCCGGCTCCTCAGGCCGTGGCGAAGCCGAGTTGGCGCCAGGCTTCGTAGACGGTCACCGCCACCGTGTTGGACAGGTTCAGACTGCGGCAGCCTTCGCGCATCGGCAGGCGCAGGCGTCGTTCGGCCGGCAGGGCGTTACGCACCTCTTCCGGCAGGCCGCGGCTTTCCGGGCCGAAGAGGAAGGCGTCGCCGCGCTGGTAGGCCACTTCGTGGAAGGCCCGCGATCCCTTGGTGGTGAAGGCGAACAGGCGCGGCTGGCCGAGGGCTTCCAGGCAGTCCTGCAAGTCCGGGTAGCGGCGCACGCTGGCGTACTCGTGGTAGTCCAGGCCGGCGCGGCGCAGGCGCTTGTCGTCCAGTTCGAAGCCGAGCGGCTCGATCAGGTGCAGGCTGCAGCCGGCGTTGGCGCAGAGCCTGATAATGTTGCCGGTATTCGGAGGAATCTCCGGTTGAAACAGGATTACATGGAACATGCAGGGCTCCGGAGCAGATAACGGGCGGCATTCTACCGCCGTCACCTACGATCTGCGGCGCCAGCGCTGGAAAGTCTGGGGCGCGCTGGTGTTGCTCGGGCTGTTGTTCGGGCTGATGCTGGGCAGGCTGTTCGGCCCCGGCTCGCTGCCTGAGGCTGTGCCGCAATTGCTGGCGGTGGAGCAGAGTGATGAAGGCCTGCTCCTACGCTTCGACCGCCAGGCCGCGATCACGGCGGCGCGGGTGGAGGGTGCCCTGACCTTGCGTATCGCCGCCCGCGGCGTGACGCAGCAGGGCGACGGGCGCTGGCAGGGCCAGCCGCTGCGTTGGCGTATCCGCGAAGAGGGGAAGATGCTGCTGCTGAGCCTGGTCTCGACCCGCCCCCTGGAGGGGCGCTGGCAATGGTCGGAGAGCAGGGGGGGCTGGCGCCTGGCCGTCGAACTGCAGGGGCTCGACGGCCGGGAATAAAAGGGGGAATTCTCAGCCTGCCTGTACCGAGGTCCCCAAACGGGAGGGCGGAGCGCGGATCGCGGTGCCGCCGGGATAAAAGAGGGGAGTTCTCAGCCTGCCTGTACCGAGGTCCCCGAAACGGGTGTGGCGGTTGCGCGCGGATGCTGCGCCTGCCGCCGGGTGTAAAAGGGGGGATTCCCCAGCCTGCCTGTACCGAGGCCCCCGAAATCGTCGTTGTCTGCTTCAATGCAGGGGCTGTGCCAATTTTGAAGGGGGGCTGGCGGCGTGCTGGCTTGCCTGGGGGTTCTGTGGATAAGTCTGTGGGCGAGCTGGTGATTAAAGTCTCTGGAAGCCCGTGGATCAAGGGCTTGGCGGTATCCCAGGGGATTGTGGGAAGTTGATTGCGGAAAAATGACGGAGCGGGCTTTTCCGCCAGCGATTCCTGCCGATTTGTCGCCTGCTGGTGCACGCTGCCCAAAATCCGGGCAAGGACCGCAGCCCCGCCGAACCGGCGGATATTGGCCTGCGCCACGGTTCGGCGGGCGGTGCCGGGCGGGTACGGTGCCGAGGCCGGGGCGGCGTCTCGCTTGGCAGGGCGGCGCGACGGGCCATGAAAAACGGGGCCCGAAGGCCCCGTTGCTCGCTCATGGGAGCAGTGGCGCTTCAGTCGTCGCCTTCGTCGTCGGCTCCATCGACGTTCATCCCCAGTTCCTTGATCTTGCGGGTCAGGGTATTGCGGCCCCAGCCGAGCAGCACGGCGGCATCGCGGCGGCGCCCGGCGGTGTGCTTGAGGGCGGTCTCGATCATGATCCGTTCGAAGGCTGGCACGGCGCTGTCCAGCAGGTTCGACTGGCCGCGCGCCAGGGCCTGGTCGGCCCACTGGCGCAGGGCCTGCTCCCAGTTCGCCGCCGGGGTGCTGTCCTGCGGCTGGGTGAGCAGCTCCGGCGGCAGGTCGTCGATGTGCACCTCGCGGCCGGAGGCCATGACGGTTATCCAGCGGCAGGTGTTCTCCAACTGGCGGACGTTGCCCGGCCAGCCGAGGTTCTTCAGGTAGTCCTCGGTCTCCGGCTTCAGCAGTTTGGGTTCCACCGCCAGCTCCTGGGCGGCGCGGCTGAGGAAGTGCCGGGCCAGCGCCGGGATGTCCTCGCGGCGGTCGGCCAGGCGCGGGATGTGGATGCGGATCACGTTCAGGCGATGGAACAGGTCCTCGCGGAACTTGCCGTCGCGCACCAGGCTTTCCAGGTTCTGGTGGGTGGCGGCGATGATCCGCACGTCGACCTTCACCGGGGTGTGCCCGCCGACCCGGTAGAACTCGCCATCGGCCAGCACCCGCAGCAGGCGGGTCTGGGTGTCCGCCGGCATGTCGCCGATCTCGTCGAGGAACAGGGTGCCGCCGTCAGCCTGCTCGAAGCGCCCGCGGCGCTGGGCGGCGGCCCCGGTGAAGGCCCCCTTCTCGTGGCCGAACAGCTCGGATTCCATCAGGTCCTTGGGGATCGCCGCCATGTTCAGCGCGATGAACGGCGATGCCGCCCGCGGACTGTGGCGGTGCAGGGCATGGGCGACCAGTTCCTTGCCGGTACCTGACTCGCCGTTGATCAGCACGGTGATGTTGGAGTGGCTGAGGCGGCCGATGGCGCGGAACACCTCCTGCATCGCCGGCGCCTCGCCGATGATCTCCGGCGTGCGCGCCTGGTTCGCCGGCAGCTCCAGGCCCTGCTGCTCCTGGGCGTGCTGGTTGGCGCGCTTGACCAGCGAGACCGCCTCGTCGACGTCGAACGGCTTGGGCAGGTACTCGAAGGCGCCGCCCTGGTAGGACGCCACCGCGCTGTCCAGGTCGGAATGCGCGGTCATGATGATCACCGGCAGGCGCGGATGCAGCTCGCGGATCTGTGCCAGCAGGTCGAGGCCGCTGGCGCCGGGCATGCGGATGTCGGAGATGATCACGTCCGGCTGCTGCCGGCCGAGGCGGCCGATGACACTGTCGGCGCTGTCGAAGCTGAGCGTGGTCATGCCTTCCTGCTGCAGGGCTTTTTCCAGTACCCAGCGGATGGAGCGGTCGTCGTCGACGATCCAGACGGTCTCTGATCGGCTCATGGTCAATGCACTCCTTGTTCCAGGGGCAGGAACAGACTGAACACGGTATGGCCGGGGTGGCTCTCGCATTCAATCAGCCCCTGGTGCTGGCTGATGATGTTCTGGGCGATGGCCAGGCCGAGTCCGGTACCGTCCGGGCGGCCGCTGACCATGGGGTAGAAGATGGTTTCCTGGAGCTCGGCGGGAATGCCCGGGCCGTTGTCGATGATCTCCACCTTGCACACCAAGCGGTGCCGCGTGTGGCCGATGGTGAACTGGCGCAGGGTGCGGCTGCGCAGGGTGATGCGACCCAGGCGCAGGTCGTTCTGCCCGGCGATCGCCTGCATGGCGTTGCGTACCATGTTGAGCACGGCCTGGATCATTTGCTCGCGGTCGAGCAGCAGGTCGGGGATGCTCGGGTCGTAGTCGCGGACCAGGGTGATGCTGCCCTGGCTTTCCGCCTCCACCAGGCTGCTGACCCGTTCCAGCACCTCGTGGATATTGGTCGGCGCCAGGTTCGGCAGTTTGTTCGAGCCGAGCATGCGGTCGACCAGGTTCCGCAGTCGGTCGGCTTCCTCGATGATGACGTTGGTGTAGTCCTTCAGCGATTCTTCCGGCAGTTCCCGGGACAACAACTGCGCCGCGCCGCGGATGCCGCCGAGCGGGTTCTTGATCTCGTGGGCCAGGCCGCGCACCAGCAGCTTGGTGGTCTCCTGCTTGGACAACTGCGCCTCTTCGCGGGTGATCCGCATCAGCCGGTCGCGCGGATGGACTTCGAGCAGCAGCAGGGTCTCGTTGCGGTTGAGGATCGGGGTCACCGCATAGTCCACCGTGATGCTGATCCCGCTGATCGAGGTCAGGGTGGCTTCGCGCTTGGTGAACGGGTGCGCCTGTTCCACTGCCTGGCGCAGCGAGTTCAGGGCTTCCGGCGACTCGGTGAACAGCTCGCTGATGAATTGCCCGTGGCTGCGCTGGCCGCTGACGGCGAGGAGCATCTCCGCCGCCGGGTTCATGTACTCCAGGCGCAGCTCGCCATCGAGCAGGATCACCGCGGTGGTCAGGTTGTCGAGCAGCAGTCGGTGCAGGGTATCGGTCGGCATGGCGGGCAGCTGTTCCAAGGTTGGGCAGGAAAATGCAAAAAGCAAACCAGGCGCCGAAAAGGCGCGTTTTTTCTGCCGAGGCGCTGGCTAGAGGTGCGCCGGGAGGGTTTTCGGCGACCAGCGGTGACCCGAAATGGGGACAGTATAGAAAGTGGTGCGGGTATTCGCACCAATCTGGTGCATTGGCGTGGCAAGCGGCGTTTTCGCCAGGAGAGCCTGGGAAAAAACCGGAAAATCCTGCCCACGGCGATGCGGGCAGGGAAAGTTCGGCTAGCGTGCGGCCGGCTGTACCGCACTGACCAGCGGCGTATCGAACTCCTGCAGGGGCTGGGCAGCGATGCTCACCCGGTGCAGGTGGAACGGCTGGCTCGGCGTGCTTTCCACGGTCATGCCGTCGGCATCGATGATTTCCACTGCGACCTGGTGGGTGCCGCGATCGAGGTTCTTCAACGGGAACACCGGGCTGCGTCCCGGCGTCCCGGCAGGCTTGCCGTCGAGCAGCAGGCGATAGCGATGGCCGGGCAGCAGCGCCGGCTCGCTGGTGACGGTGACGATGACGTCGCCGCTGTTCTCGCGCAGGGTCGCGTCCGGCTCGGGGAAGAGGATACGCAGCAACTGGTAGGCTGGCGGCTTCACCTCGATCGGCGCCGCGGGCGGGCGATAGCGGATGCCCGGCGGCGCCACGCTGTTGCTCGGCTCCAGCTCGACGCGCTGGGCCTTGCGCCCGCTGGGCGGCTGGTCGGTGTAGACGCGGTTGCCCTCGGCGTCGATGTAGGTATAGACCCCCGCCTGCGCGGCGCAGGCCAGGCACAGCAGGACGGCGGCGAGAAGGCGCGGGATCACCGCTTCTTCCCCAGGTGCACGCGCTGCACGGTGAAGCTGACCGGCGGGCTGGCCTGCAGCACCTGCTCGCCGTTGAGCACCTGTACCGCCAGGCTGTGGTCGCCGCGGTCGATCTCATGCAGGGTGAAGCGCGTACCGCTGCTCGGCGTGCCGTAGGGCTTGCCGTCCAGCACCAGTTGCAGCTGGTGCCCGCTGCGCAGGGCCGGGCGGATGCTGACGCTGACGTTGAAGGTGCCGTTGTTGGCGCGCAGCGCCTCTTCCGTGGGCAGGTCGCTGAGGGCGAGAATCTCGTAGGCGGCGGAGGCCTCGTCGCCGACGGGCGTTGCGTCGGCCGGGGCCTTGGCCGGCGTGTCGATGCCCACGGTATTGGTCGGCTGCAGTTCCACGGTCTGCGCCTGCACGCCGTCCGGCGGCTGGTTGGTGAACACCTTGTTGCCGTTGGCGTCGGTGTATTGGTAGATCTGCGCCCCGGCCGGCAGGGCGGCGGCCAGGAGCAGGCAACTGATGATCAGGCGCATGGACGGTCTCCGGGTGAACCTGCCAAGCGTTGCACCGCATCGGCGCGCTGGCAAGCCGTGCATTGTGCGGCATGCGGGTATTCGAAGGTGTGCGCTGGGGCACGTTGGCGGTCGCTGTGCCTTCGGCTGCGGCCAGGTTCGTCTCAGCCGGCGCTGGTGGACGAACCCTCGTTGCGCCAGAGTGTCTGTGCCTGCGCCGCCGGCCGGCGGACCCGTTCGAAACGGCGGGCTCGCGGCTTGTATGATGCGGCTGTTTCGCTTTCTCACTGGGGACTGCCTTTCTCGTGCCGATCATCACCCTGTTCTCCCTTCGCTCCCGCGCCCTGGCCGGCATGCTGCTGTGTCTCTGCCTCGCCCTGTTCTATTCGCCGCCCGGCGCGGCGGCGCTGCCGAACCCGCTGGCGGGCAGTTCCTCCGGTGGCGACAAGGTCAGCGATGCGCAGTTGGAGCAATCGCTGAACCAGGTGATCCAGACCCTGGAGAACGACAGGCAGCGCGCCGATCTGTTGAAAAAGCTGAAACAGCTGCGCGACGTCACCAAGAAGGGTAAGGAAAGCGAAGGCGGGGTGCTGGGCCTGATCGGCGATACCCTGACCAGCCTGGAAAAGCAGTTCCAGGGCGCGAACAGCCCGGTGGCGCTGTGGGGCAACCAGTTCCAGCTGGCGCGCGCCGAGCTGGAGGAGCGCTTCCCCAGCTGGCGCGACCTGCCGGCGATGGTCTTCGACTTCTCGGTGGTGATCCTGCTCTGGGCCTGCCTGGCCAGCGCGCTGCTCTGGCTCAGCCGCCGGATGCGCGCGCGCTTCGGCTTGTCCGCCGAGCTGCCGCAGCATCCGAAGACCCGCGACCTGCTGCTGTTCGCCCTGCGCAAGCTGGGGCCCTGGCTGGTGGCGTTCTTCATCACCCTGTACCTGTCGGTGGTGCTACCGGACTCGTTGAGCAAGACCCTGGCGATGGTCATGGCCTATGTGCTGGTCTGTGGCACGCTGTTCTCCGCGCTGTGCGTGATCTCCCTCTCGCTGCTCAGCGGCCCGCATCGCCAGCGCGCCCTGGATATCCTGCGGCGCCAGGCGTTCCGTCCGCTGTGGCTGATCGGCAGCCTCGCCGCGCTGGGCGAGGTGGCTCACGATCCGCGGCTGATCGCCGGGCTCGGCGAACACACCTCGGTCTGCCTGAGCACCCTGGCCAACGCCAGCGCGGCACTGTTCACCGCGCTGTTCGTGATGCGCTTCCGCCGGCCGATCGCTCACCTGATCCGCAACCAGCCGCTGGAACGTCGCCTCAAGCGCCGCAGCCTGCATGACCTGGTGCAGTTGGTCGGTTCGCTGTGGTTCGTGCCGGTGCTGGTGCTGGTGGGGATTTCCCTGTTCGCCACCTTCGTTTCCGCCGGCGACAGCAGTTCGGCCCTGCGTCGGGCGCTGGTCTGCGCGCTGCTGGCGGTGGTGGCGATGACCGTGATCGGGCTGATCCGCCGACGCTCCGGCCGGGTCGGCGCCGGCCCGCGGCGCAGCGCGCCGTATATCGAGCAGTTGCAGAGCTTCGGCTATACCCTGCTGCACATCTTCGTGGTGCTGTTCTTCATCGAGGTTTCCCTGCGTGTCTGGGGCATGTCGCTGATCCGCTATGCGGAGGGCGACGGCGAGCAGATCAGCATGAAGGTGGTCAGTTTCGGCACCACCCTGCTGGTCGCCTGGCTGATCTGGATCCTCGCCGACACCGCGATCCAGCACAGCCTCGGCCTGGGCGGCAAGAGCCGGCCGAACACTCGCGCGCTGACCATGCTGCCGCTGATCCGCAACGTGCTGTTCGCCACCATCGCGGTGATCGCCCTGATCGTCGCCCTGGCCAACATGGGCATGAACGTCACCCCGCTGCTGGCCGGTGCCGGCGTGATCGGCCTGGCCATCGGCTTCGGCGCGCAGTCGCTGGTGGCCGACCTGATCACCGGCCTGTTCATCATCATCGAGGACTCGCTGTCGATCGACGACTACGTCGACGTCGGCGGCCACCTGGGCACGGTCGAGGGCCTGACCATCCGCACCGTGCGCCTGCGCGACCTGGACGGCGTGGTGCATACCATCCCGTTCAGCGAGATCAAGAGCATCAAGAACTACTCGCGCCAGTTCGGCTACGCGATGTTCCGCTGGCCGGTGCCGGCGAGCATGCCGATCGACGATGCGGTGGCGCTGGTGCGCGAGGTGGCGATGGAGCTGCGCAGCGACCCGGCGGTCTACCGCAACCTGTGGTCGCCGATGGAATTGCAGGGCGTGGAGAGCTTCGACAACGGCCAGGCGGTCCTGCGCTTCCGTTTCAAGACCGCGCCGATCAAGCAGTGGGAAGTCCAGCGGGCGTTCAACCTGCGCCTGCGCCGGCGCCTCGACCAGGCCGGCCTGGAATTGTCGATGCCGCGCCTCAACGTGCAGTTGAGCCGGGCGCCCAGGGCGAGGTCCGCGGAGCCGGACGAGCAGGGCGCGCCGGCGGACGGCGGCATCTAGCGCTGCAGGGTGATCCGGCGGATGCGACGCAGGCCTCGGTCGTGGATGTCGCGGTATTCGGTGCCGGCCTGGGCGGGCAGGCTGAGGACGGCGGCGAGCAGGAGCCAGAGCGAGTGACGCATGGACGGTCCTCGTCCTCGGGGCGGGGAACGCGGCAAGTCTAAATGCGGTGGCCCATAAAAAAGGCCTCCCGAAGGAGGCCTCAAGAGGGTGACTCGTTGTTATAGGAAACGGTGGGTCAGACGCTGTAGTACAGGTCGTATTCCAGCGGGTGCACGAAGGTGCGCACCTTGATCTCTTCTTCGCTCTTCAGCTCGATATAGGCATCGATGAACTCGTCGGTGAACACGCCGCCCTTGGTCAGGAACGCGCGGCCCTTGTCGAGTTCTTCCAGCGCCTCTTTCAGGCTGCCGCAAACCTGCGGGATTTCCTTCGCCTCTTCCGGCGGCAGGTCGTACAGGTTCTTGTCGGCGGCATCGCCGGGGTGGATCTTGTTCTGGATGCCGTCCAGGCCGGCCATCAGCAGCGCGGCGAAGGCCAGGTAGGGGTTGGCTGCCGGGTCCGGGAAGCGCGCTTCGATACGGCGGGCCTTCGGGCTGGAGACGTACGGGATGCGGATCGAGGCGGAGCGGTTGCGCGCCGAGTAGGCCAGCATCACCGGGGCTTCGAAGCCCGGGACCAGGCGCTTGTAGGAGTTGGTCGAGGGGTTGGTGAAGCCGTTCAGGGCCTTGCCGTGCTTGATGATGCCGCCGATGAAGTACAGGGCGGTCTCGGACAGGCCGGCATAGCCTTCGCCGGCGAAGGTGTTCTTGCCGTCCTTGGAGATCGACATGTGCACGTGCATGCCCGAGCCGTTGTCGCCGTACAGCGGCTTCGGCATGAAGGTCACGGTCTTGCCGTAGGCGTCGGCGACGTTGTGCACGCAGTACTTCAGGGTCTGCACTTCGTCGGCCTTGGCGACCAGGGTGTTGAACTTCACGCCGATCTCGTTCTGGCCGGCGGTGGCCACTTCGTGGTGGTGGACTTCGACCACCAGGCCCATTTCCTCCAGGGCGTTGCACATGGCGGTGCGGATTTCATGGTCGTGGTCGACCGGCGGTACCGGGAAGTAGCCGCCCTTCACGCCCGGGCGATGGCCCTTGTTGCCGGACTCGATGTCGGCGTCGGTGTTCCAGGAAGCCTGCTCGGAGAAGATCTTGAACATCGAGCCGGAGATGTCGGACTTGAACTTCACTTCGTCGAAGATGAAGAACTCCGGTTCCGGGCCGACGAACACGGTGTCGCCGATGCCGGTGGACTTCAGGTACTCCTCGGCGCGCTTGGCGATGTTGCGCGGGTCGCGCTCGTAGCCCTGCATGGTGCTCGGCTCGATGATGTCGCAGACCAGGATCAGGGTCGGCTCTTCGGTGAACGGATCGAGGACGGCGGTGCTGTCGTCCGGCATCAGGATCATGTCGGAGGCTTCGATGCCTTTCCAGCCGGCGATGGAGGAGCCGTCGAACATCTTGCCGGCTTCGAAGAACTCATCGTCCAGCGCGTCGCGAGCCGGCATGGTGACGTGTTGCTGCTTGCCCTTGGTATCGGTGAAGCGCAGGTCTACCCACTTCACGTCATGGTCTTTGATCAGTTGGTGCGACTTGTACGACATGCTGTCCTCCAGGAGGGATTAGAGCTGGGAGCTTTTATCTGTGCCCCAGTATCGGGTGATGCCGGCCGGAATACTCCGCCAGGGCAACCTGCCTCACAAGTGAGCAAGTTGCGTGCCAGTGCACGGAAACGGGCAGAGCCTCATGGTTGGCGGGGTCGGACCTGCTTTTGCACGGCTCTGCGGGTTTCGCCTGCACCGTTATGGTGCTCCATGTTGGTGCATCATTCCATTTTGGTGCACTGAAAATAACTACGCATATTTCTGCTCAATACATGAGCAATTTCGGATATAATTTCGCCCCTTTTTTTCCGTCGCCCCGCGCGTTCGCGTCCCCGCATGAAACTCATCGTCAAGACCTTCCAGGAAATCACCATCAAGAGCCGGCCGGTGCGCAAGCGCTTCATCCGGCAACTGGCGAAGAACATCCGCGCGGTGCTGCGCGACCTGGATCCGGAACTGAAGGTCGAGGGCGAGTGGGACAACCTCGAGGTGGAGACCGCCGTGGTCGACGCCAGGGTCCGGCGCGAGATGATCGAGCGCCTGACCTGCACCCCGGGCATCGGTCATTTCCTCGAGGTCCACGAGTATCCGCTGGGCGATTTCGACGACATCCTCGCCAAGTGCAAGGCGCACTTCGGCGACCAGCTGGCCGGCAAGATGTTCGCCGTGCGCTGCAAGCGCGCCGGCAAGCACGCGTTCACCTCGATGGAGGTGGAGCGCTACGTCGGCAGCGGCCTGCGCCGCGAATGCGGGGCCGCCGGGATCGACCTGAAGCAGCCGGAAGTCGAGGTGCGGATGGAAATCCGCCTCGACCGCCTGTTCGTCATCCATCGCCAGCATCCGGGCCTGGGCGGCTATCCGCTGGGCGCGCTGGAGCAGGTGCTGGTGCTGATGTCCGGCGGCTTCGACTCGACCGTGGCGGCCTACCAGATGATGCGCCGCGGGATGATCAGCCACTTCGTGTTCTTCAACCTCGGCGGCCGCGCCCACGAACTCGGGGTGATGGAAGTCGCCCACTACCTGTGGGAGAAATACGGCCGCTCGCAGCGCGTGCTGTTCGTCAGCGTGCCGTTCGAGGAAGTGGTCGGCGAGATCCTCACCAAGGTCGACGACAGCTACATGGGCGTGACCCTCAAGCGCATGATGCTGCGCGCCGCCAGCCGCGTGGCCGAGCGCCTGGAGCTGGACGCGCTGGTGACCGGCGAGGCGATCTCCCAGGTGTCCAGCCAGACCCTGCCGAATCTCTCGGTGATCGACCGGGTCACCGATACCCTGGTGTTGCGTCCGCTGATCGTCAGCCACAAGCAGGACATCATCGACACCGCCCGGCAGATCGGCACCGCCGAGTTCGCCCGGCACATGCCGGAATACTGCGGGGTGATCTCGGTGAACCCGACCACCCAGGCCAAGCCCTACCGCGTCGAGCACGAGGAATCGAAGTTCGACATGGCGGTGCTCGAGCGCGCCCTGGAGCGCGCCACCCAGCGCACCGTCGACCGGGTCATCGACGAACTCGGCCAGGACCTTTCGGTGGAAGAGGTGGCCGAGGTGCTGCCCGGTCAGATTGTCATCGACATCCGCCATCCTGACGCCCAGGAGGACGAACCCCTGGCGCTGGAAGGCGTCGAAGTCCAGGCGCTGCCGTTCTACGCGATCAACAGCCGCTTCAAGGAACTGGACGCGAACCGCCAGTACCTCCTGTATTGCGACAAAGGGGTGATGAGCCGCCTGCATGCCCATCACCTGCTCAACGAGGGGCACACCAATGTGCGTGTTTATCGTCCGGCTTAAGCAGCCGGGCTTGTTCGGCGGCAGCATCCGCCACCGTCCTCCCGACACGTCCGCCGCCTAGGCCGATGCCCGCCCTTCGGCGCGCCGGCCGGACCGGGGCAGCGTCCGCCCGCTGCCCGCCCCTTAATTGAAGAAGCATGTCGTGTCGGACGCCGCCCTGTCCGACCCCCACCACCGCCGCGAAGCCGCGCTTCGGGCGTCAAACGAGACAAGACTTGTGATCGAAAATCTGCGCAACATCGCCATCATCGCCCACGTCGACCATGGCAAGACCACCCTGGTGGACAAGCTGCTGAAGCTGTCCGGCACCCTCGACCGCAAGGAAGCGGAAAGCGAGCGGGTGATGGACTCCAACGACCAGGAAAAAGAGCGTGGCATCACCATCCTGGCGAAGAACACCGCGATCAAGTGGAACGGCTACAACATCAACATCGTCGATACCCCCGGCCACGCCGACTTCGGCGGCGAGGTGGAGCGCGTGATGTCGATGGTCGACTCCGTGCTGCTGGTGGTCGACGCCCAGGACGGCCCCATGCCGCAGACCCGCTTCGTGACCCAGAAGGCGTTCAAGGCCGGCCTGCGTCCGATCGTGGTGGTGAACAAGATCGACCGTCCGGGCGCGCGTCCGGACTGGGTCATCGACCAGATCTTCGACCTGTTCGACAACCTCGGCGCCACCGACGAGCAACTCGACTTCCCGATCGTCTACGCCAGCGCCCTGAACGGCATCGCCGGCCTCGACCACGAGAAGATGGACGACAACATGGACGCGCTGTTCCAGGCGATCATCGACCACGTCCCGGCCCCGGTGGTGGACACCGAGGGTTCGTTCCAGATGCAGATCTCGCAGCTGGACTACAACAGCTTCCTCGGCGTGATCGGTATCGGTCGCATCACCCGCGGCAAGGTCAAGTCCAACACCCCGGTGGTAGCGATCAGCGACGACGGCAGCAAGCGCAACGGCCGCATCCTGAAGATCATGGGCCACCATGGCCTGCAGCGCGTCGAGGTGGCCGAGGCGGAAGCCGGCGACATCGTCTGCGTCAGCGGCATGGAGGAGCTGTTCATCTCCGACACCCTGTGCGACCCGCAGAACGTCGAGGCGCTGCCGCCGCTGACCGTCGACCAGCCGACCGTGAGCATGACCTTCCAGGTCAACGACTCGCCGTTCGCCGGCCGCGAAGGCAAGTTCGTCACCAGCCGCAACATCAAGGAGCGCCTGGAGAAGGAGCTGCTGCACAACGTGGCGCTGCGCGTCGAGCAGGGCGACAGCCCGGAGAAGTTCAAGGTTTCCGGCCGCGGCGAGCTGCACCTGTCGGTTCTGATCGAGACCATGCGCCGCGAAGGCTTCGAGCTGGCCGTGGGCCGCCCGGAAGTGGTGATCATCGAGAAGGACGGCGTGAAGCAGGAACCCTACGAGAACGTCTCCATCGACATCGAGGAGCAGCACCAGGGCCCGGTGATGGAGCAGATGGGCCTGCGCAAGGGCGACATGACCAACATGATCCCCGACGGCAAGGGTCGCCTGCGCCTGGAATACGTGATCCCGGCCCGTGGCCTGATCGGTTTCCGCAACGCCTTCCTGACCATGACCTCGGGCACCGGCATCCTGACCTCGACCTTCGACCACTACGGTCCGGTCAAGGCCGGCGACGTCGCCCACCGCCAGAACGGCGTGCTGGTCTCCATGGCTACCGGTACCGCGCTGACCTACTCCCTGGAAACCCTGCAGGACCGCGGCAAGCTGTTCCTCTCCCCGGGCGACGAAGTCTACGAAGGCCAGCTGGCCGGCATCCACAGCCGCGACAACGACCTGGTGATCAACCCGACCAAGGCCAAGAAGCTCGACAACATGCGCGCTTCCGGCAAGGACGAGACCATCCAGCTGACCCCGGCGCTGAAGTTCACCCTCGAGCAGGCCCTGGAGTTCATCGACGAAGACGAGCTGGTGGAAGTGACGCCGAAGTCGATCCGCCTGCGCAAGAAACTGCTCAACGAGAACGATCGCAAGCGCTACGAGCGCAGCAAGGTCTAAACCGTTGCCGTACCGGCGCGCCGCAACGGCGCGCCTCGCGGCCGGCAGGCGGGGCAGGGGTGCCCGGCCTGCCGGCCGTTTTGCTATGCGCCGGGGACTTTCCGGCGTGGCTTGATGGCTCCCGCGGCAGCCGCCCGCAGCAGGCGGCGGAACGTCGGGCAGGCCATGTGCTCGCGTGCCGGGCAGCCCGCGGCATGCCGCAGGCCGTCGCGCATGGCGGTGAGGCGGCGGATCGTCCGGTCCAGTTCGTCGGCCTTGGCCGCCAGCGTCTCGCGGTCGATCCGCAACGTACCGTCGGCTGCGCTCATGCCGGCGATCTCGTCCAGCGACAACCCCGCGGCGCGGCCCAGCCCAATCAGCGCCAGGCGCTCCAGTACACCTGCATCGAAGCGCCGGCGCAGGCCGTGGCGGCCGCTGGAGGCGATCAGCCCCCTTTCCTCGTAGTAACGCAGGGTCGAGGCCGGTACCCCGGAACGCCGCGCGACCTCGCCTATGTCCAGTTGCCGCATGCCCTTGACCTCAAGTCGACTTGAAGTGGAAGACTAGCGTTTCGGCACCTGGGCCGTGACGAAATACAGACGAGGTGAACCTCATGTGGGACGAACGCTATGCCGCCGAAGAGTATGTCTACGGAACCGAACCCAACGCTTTCCTGAAAGAGCATGCGCAGCGGCTGGCCGGGCCGGTGCTGAGCGTCGCCGAGGGCGAGGGGCGCAACGCGGTGTTCCTCGCTTCGCTGGGCCTGGAGGTGCTTGGTGTGGACGGTTCCGCCGTCGGCCTGGCCAAGGCGCGCCGGCTGGCCGAGGCGAAAGGCGTGTCGATCGACACCCTGGTGGTCGACCTGGCGGACTACGAACCGCCGGCAGCGGCGTTCGGCGCGGTGGTGTCGATCTTCGCGCACCTGCCCGGTCGGTTGCGCGGCAGACTCAACCGCCTGCTGGAACGTGCGCTGCGGCCGGGCGGTATCTTCCTGCTGGAGGCCTATCGGCCGGAGCAACTCGGTCGCGGCACCGGCGGCCCGGCGGATGTCGACATGCTGGTGAGCCGCGCGGCGCTGGAGGCGGAGCTGCCGAATTGCGAGGTGCTGCTGGCGCGGGAGATCGAGCGCGAGGTGGTCGAGGGTCGTTTCCACACCGGCGCGGCCTGTGTGGTCCAGTTCATCGCCAGGAAGAGGTAGCTCGCCACGGGGCGGGCGTCGGAATGCGTCGAATGTCGGGAATGCGGGCTGTATACTCCCGGCGCGGGTTCCGGCCTGGCAGGATGGCCAGGCCAGGTATCAGTGGATCGTGGTACCTAATTGATCAAGGATTCGACGCATGCAATGGATTTTCATGCTGGTAGGCCTGATCCTCGGCGGCTTCGCCGGGGATTCGCTGGTCGGCGCCATCCTCGGCGGCCTTTCCGGCCTGGCCCTGGGACAGGCTTTCTCGCTGCAGAACCTGGCGCAACAGAACGAGCGCCTGCGCAAGCAGATGAGCGAGTTCGCCGAACGCTTCGAGCGCGGCACCGAGGTCATCCACGAGCGCCTGCTGCGCGTGGAGCGCCCGGCGCAGGACGTTCCGGAAAGCGTTTCCGCGCCGGCCGCCGGCATCGACCAGCCGCTCGCAGACACGCCTCCCGCGCCTCCCGCCGAGGTTGCGCCGCCGCTGGACTGGGAGATCGAGCTGCCGGCCGTCGAGGCTGCGCCGCCTCCGCCTGGTCCCCTGGAACCCGTCCAGCCCGTCGAGAGACAGCCGGCGTTCCAGCCGGAGGACCAGCCGGCGCCCCGCCGCGCCCCAACAGCGGTTCCACGCGAACCCTCGCTGGTCGAACGTGGCTTCGCCGCGGCCAAGGGCTGGCTGTTCGGCGGCAATACGGTATTGCGCATCGGTGTGGTGCTGTTGTTCATCGGCCTGGCCTTTCTCCTGCGCTATGCCTCGGAACGGGTGGTGGTGCCGGTGGAATACCGCTACGCCGGGGTGGCCCTGGCGGCGCTGGCGCTGCTCGGCGTCGGCTGGTGGCTGCGCGAGCGGCGCGCCGCCTACGGCCTGCTCCTGCAAGGCACCGGTATCGCGGTGCTGTACCTGACGATCTTCGCCGCGATGCGCCTGCATCCGCTGATCTCGCCCGGCGCGGCGCTGGTCCTGCTGGTGGTGGTGACGATCTGCTCGGCGATCCTCGCCGTGCTGCAGAACGCCATGGGCCTGGCGGTGGTGGCGGCGCTCGGCGGCTTCGCCGCGCCGATCCTGACCTCCACCGGCAGCGGCAACCATGTGGCGCTGTTCAGCTACTTCGCCCTGCTCAACGCCGGGATATTCGCCATCGCCTGGTTCCGCGCCTGGCGCCTGCTCAACCTGGTCGGCTTCGTCGGCACTTTCGGCATCGGCTTCGCCTGGGGCCTGCGTTCCTACACGCCAGGGCTGTTCGCCAGCACCGAGCCGTTCCTGCTGCTGTTCTTCCTGATGTACGTCGGCATCGGCCTGCTCTTCGCCCGGCGCAAGCTGCTGGAAGCCGCCCAGGCGCCCGAGGAGCGCGGCGAACTGCTGCGCTGGTCGGCGCGACAGGCCGACTACATCGATGCCACGGTACTGTTCGGCCCGCCGCTGGTGGGGTTCGGCCTGCAATGCGCGGTGATCGGCCACATCGGGTTCGGCATGGCTTTCAGCGCCCTGGCGCTGGGCCTGTTCTACCTGGTGCTGGCGCGTGTGCTGCGGGGGCATGCGTCTGCCGCGCGTACCAGCCTGCTGGTGGAGGTGTGCCTGGCGCTGGGGGTGGTCTTCGGTACCCTGGCCATTCCGCTCGGCCTGGACGCGCGCTGGACCTCGGCTGCCTGGGCCGTCGAGGGCGCCGGCATCTACTGGCTCGGCCTGCTCCAGCGCCGCCGCCTGGCACGGATCTTCGCCCTGCTGCTGCAGGGCGGTGCGGCGCTGGCCTACCTGAATGGCTTGCGACCGGGCGAGACGACGCTGCTGGAGGGCTCGCCGCTGGGCGCGCTGATGCTCGGCGCGGCGGCGCTGTTCAGCTTCTGGCAGCTGCGTCGCGCGCCGGCGAAAGCGCTGGCCGACTGGGAGCCTGCCTGCCAGCCGTTGCTGGCGGCCGCCGGCCTGGCCTTCCTCTATCTGGTCGCACCGCTCTGCCTGGCCGTCGACGACACCGCCATCGCCTGGGCCGTGGCCGGCCTGGCGAGCTTGTTCGCCGGCCTGCGCCTGGGCTCGCGCACCTTCCTGTTCTGCGCCTTCGCCGTGCAATTGCTGGGCGGTGCGCTATTCCTCCTGCATTTGCAGGGCGGCGATGGCCAGGGCGGGGTATTCGACTCGGGCTGGCGCGGCTTGATGACCGCCTCGCTGATCGGCCTGGCGCTGATCGGCGGCATGCTGCTGGCGGCGCGCGACCCGCTGGTGAGGGACGACAGTCGGCTGCTCATGGGCCTGAGCCTGGTGCTGCTGGCCGGCCTGGCGTTCGTCAACCTGGCGGTGCTGTTCGTCCTGCCCTGGCGCAGCGCCAGCGCAGTATGGGCCGGTAGCGGGCTGCTGATCATCTGGCTGAGCCTGGTGCTGCGCCAGCGCCTGAGCTTCTACTTCGGCCTCGCCTTGCAGGTGGTGGGCGGCCTGGCATTCCTCCTCGCCGGCCCGTCGCTGCTCGGCTCGCTGAGCGGAGACGGCCTGCGGCCCCTGGCTCATTCCGGGTTCTGGACGCCGGCAGTGCTGGCCCTGGCGGCGCTGGTCGGCGCCTGGCGGCTGCGCCGCGCCGGCGAGCACGAGCGGGCGCTGGGGATCGGTACCATCGGCCTGGCCGAGCTGTCGCACCTGCTGCTGCTCTGGGGCGCGGGCTGGTGGACGCTGACCGCGCTGTGCGAGACCACCCGCTTCGTGCCTGCTGGCCTGCGCGAGCATGCGCTGCTGCTGGTGGCCTCGGCGACAGTGGCGTCGTGGATGCTGCTGGCGCTGCGCGAGCGCTGGCGCGAGCTGGCCCTGCTATGCCTGGCGCTGGTCCCGGTGGCGCTGTTGGCCCTGGCGAGCGTCTGGCGCTTCGATTACCAGCCGTTCGGTGAATTCGGCTGGCTGGCCTGGCCGCTGCTGTTCGCCACGCACTTGCTGTCGCTGCGACGTCTCGCCCCGCTGTTGCCGAGGCGCGCGCTGGGCGCCGCCCACGTGCTCGGCTGCTGGCTGTTGCTCGGGGTGCTGGCGCTGGAGCTGCGCTACCTGTTCGCCCTGCTCGCCGAACAGTACAACGCCTGGCGTTGGCTGGGCTGGGCGCTGGTGCCGAGCGCCTACCTGCTGCTGGTGGCCGGCGGGCGGAGCCTGCCCTGGCCGCTGCGCGACTTCCCGCAGGAATATCGGCTGCTCGCCGCTGCGCCGGTGGCGCTGTTGCTGCTCGGCTGGTTCTGGAGCGCCAACCTGTTCAGCGATGGTGCCGCCGAGCCGCTGCCTTACCTGCCGCTGGCCAACCCGCTGGAGCTGGGGCTGCTGATCGTGCTGTTCGCCCTCTACCGCTGGAGCGACGCCAGCCTGGCCCCGCTCGTCGACGGCAATGCCAGCGTGCGCCTGGGGCGCCAGGCGCTGGCCGGCGCCTCGCTGTTCGCCCTGCTGACCCTGGCGGTGTGCCGCGCCGCGCACCACCTGGGCGACGTGCCGTTCCAGACCGACGCGCTGGCCGCGTCGATGCTGGTGCAGGCGGGGCTGTCGCTGGTCTGGACGCTCTGCGCCCTGGGCCTGACCATCGCCGGTACCCGTCTCGGCCGGCGCGACCTGTGGATGGTCGGCGCGGCGCTGGTCGGCGTGGTGGTGATCAAGCTGTTCTTCGTCGAGCTGGGCAACAGCGGCAGCCTGGAGCGGATCATTTCCTTCATCGGCGTCGGCGTCCTGCTGCTGATCGTCGGCTATTTCTCACCCTTGCCTCCGCGTCGCGCCGAGGTTGCAGCGGAGGCCGAGCAGCCATGACGCGCTCCATCCTGTATCGAACCGCCAGCCTGTTCCTGCTGGGCGCCTGGCTTGCCGGACCGTCTTCGGCGAAGGAAGCGCCGGAGGACTTCAGCCACCTGGTGCCGCTGGCCCTGCAAGGCGAGGGCCCCTGGTACCGCCTGAGCGTGCCGATGAGCGTGCAGTTGGCGGCGGCCCACGCCGACCTGCGCGACCTGCGCGTCTTCGACGGCGAGGGAGCGGCCCTGCCCTACGCCCTGGTGGCCGGCAGCGAGCGACAGGCCAGCACGCCGCACCAGGCCGAGGTACGCCTGTTCCCCTTGCGCGGCTCATCGGCCAGCGATGCGGCGCAACCGAATCTGCGGGTGCAGCGCAATACCAGCGGCACCATCGTCGAAGTGCTGCCGGCCAGCACGGAGCCGGCAGGCGAGACCCTGCGCGGCTGGCTGGTCGACGCGAGTGCGGTGAAGTTTCCCCTGGAGCGCCTGCAACTGGACTGGAACAGCCCGGAGGAGGGCTTCCAGCGCTTCTCCGTGGAAGCCAGCGACGATCTCGAGCGCTGGCAAGCCTGGGGCGACGGGCAGATCGCCCGGCTGACCTTCAATGGCGAGCGCATCGACGTCAGCGAGGTCCGGCTGCCCGCTCGGCAGGCCCGCTACCTGCGTCTTTTGTGGCCCGCCGACGCGACCGCGGTGGAGCTCAGGAGCGCGCGCGTGCACGGCAGCACCCGGACCACCGAGCCGGCCCCGATGCTCTGGTCCGAGCCGCTGCCCGGGCGCCAGGAGAAGGACGGCGAGTACCGCTGGCAATTGCCGCTGGCGCTGCCGGTGCAGCGGGTGCGGGTGTCCCTGGAGCAGGCGCAGGCCCATACCATCGCGCCGGTGGAGCTGTCCGGCCGGGGGCACGCGGAGAAGGCATCGTCACGCCGGGAGATTGCCTGGAACTCTCTTGCACGTGGCGTTCTGTACCGTCTGCCGATCGATGGTCGGAGCGTGCAGGAAAACGAGCTGGAGCTGCCGGGCTGGCCGGTGCGCGAACTGCGTCTGCGCGTGGATCCGCGCGGCACCGGCCTTGGTGCGGCGGCACCGGGCCTGAGCGTCGGCCTGCCGGCCAGTGAACTGGTATTCCTGGTGCGCGGCAGTCCTCCGTACCGCCTGGCGTACGGCAAGGCCGCCGCGCAGTCGGCCGCGCTGCCGCTCGGCGTGCTGATTCCCGGCTACACCGAGAGCAAGCGTGGCACCCTGGGTAGCGCCAGCCTGGCCGCCGCGCTGGAGGTCGCTGCGCCGGTAGCCGTACCGGAGGCGGGAACCGACTGGAAGAAGATCGGCCTGTGGGCGGTACTTCTGCTCGGGGTCGGTCTGCTGGTAATAATGGCAATGAGCCTGCTGCGCTCGCCGCCGAACCGCTCATGAGCCCGCCCCGGGCTATGCTGTTCGGCTGACGAGGGCTTTACGACGGGCGCCCCGGGCGCTCGCGGCGTCCTGACAATAAAAACAAATCACGGAGTAAGAGAATGATCAGAATGGCGCTCAAGCCACTGGCGGCGGCCTGCCTGCTGGCTTCGCTGTCCACCGCCCTGCAGGCTGCCCCCTCGCCCTATTCGACCCTGGTGGTGTTCGGCGACAGCCTCAGCGATGCCGGGCAGTTTCCCGATCCCGGCGGTCCGGCCGGAAGCACTTCGCGCTTCACCAACCGGGTGGGACCGACCTACCAGAACGGCAGCGGCGAGATCTTCGGACCGACCGCGCCCATGCTGCTCGGCAATCAGCTCGGCATCGCCCCGGGCGACCTGGCTGCCTCGACCTCGCCGGTCAACGCCCAGCAGGGCATCGCCGACGGCAACAACTGGGCGGTGGGCGGCTACCGTACCGACCAGATCTACGACTCGATCACCGCGACCGACGGCTCGCTGATCGAACGCGACAATACCCTCCTGCGCAGCCGCGACGGCTACCTGGTGGACCGCGCCCGCCAGGGCCTGGGCGCCGATCCGAATGCGCTCTACTACATCACCGGCGGCGGCAACGACTTCCTCCAGGGACGCATCCTCAACGACGTCCAGGCGCAACAGGCCGCCGGCCGCCTGGTGGATAGCGTGCAGGCCCTGCAGCAGGCCGGCGCGCGCTACATCGTGGTCTGGCTGCTGCCCGACCTGGGCCTGACCCCGGCTACCTTCGGTGGTCCCTTGCAGCCTTTCGCCAGCCAACTCAGCGGCACGTTCAACGCCGAGCTGACCGCCCAGTTGAGCCAGGCCGGCGCCAACGTCATTCCGTTGAACATCCCGCTGCTGCTCAAGGAAGGCATGGCCAACCCGGCTTCCTTCGGCCTGGCCGCCGAGCAGAACCTGATCGGCACCTGTTTCAGCGGCAACGGCTGCACCATGAACCCGACCTACGGGATCAACGGCAGCACGCCCGACCCGAGCAAATTGCTGTTCAACGACAGCGTGCACCCGACCATCACCGGCCAGCGGCTGATCGCCGACTACACCTATTCGCTGCTGTCGGCGCCCTGGGAACTGACCCTGCTGCCGGAAATGGCCCACGGCACCCTGCGTGCCTACCAGGACGAATTGCGCAGCCAGTGGCAGGCGGACTGGGAGAACTGGCAGAACGTCGGCCAGTGGCGTGGCTTCGTCGGCGGCGGTGGCCAGCGCCTGGACTTCGACTCCCAGAACAGCGCCGCCAGCGGCGACGGCAACGGCTACAACCTGACCCTCGGCGGCAGCTACCGGATCGACGAGGCCTGGCGCGCCGGGGTCGCCGCCGGCTTCTACCGGCAGAAGCTGGAAGCCGGCGCCAGGGATTCCGAGTACCGGATGAACAGCTACATGGCCAGCGCCTTCGTGCAATACCAGGAAAACCGCTGGTGGGCTGACGCGGCGCTGACCGGCGGCTACCTCGACTACGACGACCTGAAGCGCACGTTCGCCCTGGGTGGCGGAGAACGCAGCGAGAAAGGCGACACCTATGGCCACCTGTGGGCGTTCAGCGCGCGCCTGGGCTACGACATCGCCCAGCAGGCCGACAGTCCCTGGCACCTGTCGCCGTTCGTCAGCGCCGACTATGCGCGGGTCGAGGTCGACGGCTATTCCGAGAAGGGCGCCAGCGCCACCGCGCTCGACTACGACGAGCAGAAACGCAGCTCGAAGCGCCTGGGGGCCGGCCTGCAAGGCAAGTACGCGTTCGGCAGCGATACCCAGCTGTTCGCCGAGTACGCCCACGAGCGCGAGTACGAGGACGACACCCAGGACCTGACCATGTCCCTCAACAGCCTGCCGGGCAATCGCTTCACCCTCGAAGGCTACACCCCGCAGGATCACCTCAACCGTGTCTCCCTGGGCTTCAGCCAGAAGCTGGCGCCGGAGTTGTCGCTGCGCGGCGGCTACAACTGGCGCAAGGGCGAGGACGATACCCAGCAGAGCGTCAGCCTGGCGCTGAGCCTGGATTTCTGAGGACCTCGTGGCCGGCGTCCGGGCGGCGCCGGCCACATTCCCGCCGACGGAACGATCGGCGCGTGCCGGCATCAAGAGAGTAGTACCCCGCTGTTACTCGCTGCCCGGCGGTCCGCCATACACTGCCGCTCCGTTTCGTTCGAGGGAATCGCCCGATGAGTTTCAACACCGAAGTACAGCCCGGCATCTGCATGGAGCCGGATGCCGTCACCCAGGAATACGTGTTCAACCACACCATGCTGCGGGTCAAGGACCCGAAGCGCTCGCTCGACTTCTACTCGCGGGTGCTGGGCATGCGCCTGTTGCGCCGCCTCGACTTCGAGGAAGGCCGCTTCTCCCTGTATTTCCTCGCCATGACCCGTGGCGAAGAGGTACCCGACGCGGTGGACGAACGCCAGCGCTATACCTTCGGCCGCCAGTCGGTCCTCGAGCTGACCCACAACTGGGGCAGCGAGAGCGACGACAGCCAGTACCACAACGGCAACCAGGACCCGCGCGGGTTCGGGCACATCTGCTTCTCGGTGCCGGACCTGGTGGCGGCCTGCGAGCGTTTCGAGACGCTGGGGGTGAACTTCGTCAAGCCGCTGGACCGAGGCATGAAGAACGTCGCCTTCATCAGCGATCCCGACGGCTATTGGGTGGAAATCGTCCAGGCCAGCCTGAACGGCGAGATGGGGCGCGGCTGACGACCGTCGATCGGTTGCGCGCCGCGGAAATGAACCGCGCCGCCGCCGCCGATCTCCAACCGGCGGTTGCGCGGAGTCAAGCGTGGCCGCCAATTCCGCGTTAAACTGCGCGGGTTTTTTCCTCTCTCCGGAGCCATCCATGTCCCGCGTTACCCTGAGCCGCTATCTGATCGAGCAGACCCGCAGCCACAATACCCCGGCCGACCTGCGCTTCCTCATCGAGGTCGTGGCGCGTGCCTGCAAGGAAATCAGCCATGCGGTGTCCAAGGGCGCGCTGGGCGGCGTGCTCGGCAGCATGGGCACCGAGAACGTGCAGGGCGAGGTGCAGAAGAAGCTGGACGTGATGTCCAACGAGATCCTGCTGGAAGCCAACGAATGGGCCGGCAATCTGGCTGGCATGGCCTCGGAGGAGATGGACCACCCCTACCAGATCCCGGGGCGCTACCCGAAAGGCGCCTACCTGCTGGTCTTCGACCCGCTGGACGGCTCCAGCAACATCGACGTCAATGTCTCGGTCGGCACCATCTTCTCGGTGCTGCGCTGCCCCAACGAATACCTGAACCAGAACGATACCCTGCGCGAGGAAGCCTTCCTCCAGCCGGGCACCACCCAGGTCGCCGCCGGCTACGCCATCTACGGCCCGCAGACCATGCTGATGCTGACCCTCGGCAACGGCGTCAAGGGTTTCACCCTGGACCGCGAGCTGGGCAGCTTCGTCCTCACCCACGACAACATCAGCGTGCCGGAAAGCACCGCCGAGTTCGCCATCAACATGTCCAACCAGCGCCACTGGGAGGCGCCGGTGAAACGCTACGTCGAAGAACTGCTGGCCGGCAAGGAAGGCCCGCTGGGCAAGAACTACAACATGCGCTGGATCGCCTCGATGGTCGCCGACGTACACCGCATCCTGACCCGCGGCGGCGTCTTCATGTATCCGCGCGACGCCCGCGAGCCGGAGAAGCCCGGCAAGCTGCGCCTGATGTACGAGGCCAACCCGATGTCCTTCATCATCGAGCAGGCCGGCGGCGCCGCCACCAACGGCACCCAGCGCATCCTCGACATCAAGCCGGAGAACCTGCACCAGCGCGTCGCGGTGTTCCTCGGCTCGAAGCAGGAAGTCGAGCGCATCACCGGCTACCACAAGGAGTAAGCCGATGAGCGCGCCCTGGCAGACCCTGCTCGACTGGTGGTTCGGCGCCTCCAGCGACGCCGCCGAGGTGGTTGCCCAGCGCAACGGCCTGTGGTTCGGCAAGAACGTCTGCCAGGACGCCGACGCCGGCGGCCGCTTCGGCGAGCTGGTGAACCAGGCGCTGGACGGCGGCCTGCAGGAATGGACGGCCAAGGCCGACGGCTGGCTGGCGCTGATCCTGCTGCTCGACCAGCTACCGCGCATGGTCTACCGCGATACCCCTCGCGCCTACGCGGGCGACGCCCGTGCCCAGCGCCTGGTGCGCGAAGGCATGGAAAAGGGCCTTGACCGCCAGTTGCCGCCGATCCGCCGGGTGTTCGTCTACCTGGTGCTGGAGCACGCCGAGGACCTGCCCAGCCAGGAGCGGGCGGTGACCTGCTTCCGCGAACTGCGCGAGCAGGTCGGCGGCACGGCGCGCGAGCCGTTCGACAGCTTCTGCGACTACGCCGAACGGCACCATGCGGTGATCGCCCGCTTCGGCCGTTTTCCCCATCGCAACGCCATTCTCGGCCGGCCTTCGAGCGAAGAGGAGACGGCGTTCCTCAGGGAACCCGGTTCGCGTTTCTGACTCCAAGGCTCCGGATTTCCCCGCGTGTGCCAAGCTGTAGGCAGCGCTTCCCCCCGAACAAGGAGTTCCTCATGGCGTCGTTCCGTACCCTGGCCGTGGCCGCCTTCTGCGTCGTCCTGGCCGGCTGCAGCAAGATCAACCAGGAAAACTATTCCAAGCTCAAGGCCGGCATGAGCAAGGCCGAGGTCGAGGCGATCCTCGGCAAGCCCACCGAGTGCTCCGGCGCGCTGGGCATGTCCAGCTGCACCTGGGGCGACGAGAAGGCCTTCATCAGCGTGCAGTACGCCGCCGACAAGGCGCTGCTGTTCTCCGGCCAGGGCCTCAAGTGATCGGTCTCCCCGTCCGGGTGCTCTGCACCCTGTGGCTGGGCTTGCTGCTGGTCGGTTGCGCGGGTTCGCCGAAGAGTCCGCCGGCCACCGAGCAGGTCGACCTGCAGCGCTACCAGGGCACCTGGTACGAGCTGGCGCGCTTGCCCATGTTCTTCCAGCGCAACTGCGCGCAATCGGAAGCGCATTACCGCCTGCAGGACGACCAGAGCATCCAGGTGATCAACCGCTGCCTGACCCAGGATGGCGAGTGGGAGCAGGTTGAGGGCCGGGCGGTCGCCCAGCAGCCGGGCCGCACCGACAAGCTGTGGGTGCGCTTCGACAACTGGTTCGCCAATCTCTTCCCCAACGTGGCGCGCGGCGACTACTGGGTGCTGGCGGTGGACGACGATTACCGCACCGCGCTGGTGGGCAATCCGAACCGCGAATACCTGTGGCTGCTGTCGCGCACCCCGCAGGTCTCGCGGCAGACCCGCGAGCGGCTGCTGGCAGAGGCGCGTAGCCGCGGTTACGCGGTGGACGAACTGATCTGGCGGGTACCTGACGGCCAGGTGAAGCGGAGCCAATGAAGGAACGCCCCGCCGGGGCGTTTTTTCTTTCCAGCGCCGTCCACGGCTGGCGGATGGCTTGGGATGTCTCGGCGTTTAGCGCCCGACGGCTCGTTCGAACGAGTAGGGCGGATACCGCAACGCGGTCACTCGCCGCTGCGCAGGGGTCAACCGAGCAGTTCCCCCAGCATCTGGGCGAACGCCCGTGCGCTGCGTTCTTCCCCGGCATGCCGGCCGTCACGCACGGTCCATCTGCCGGCCACCATCACGTCGCGCACCTGGCGGTCGCCGCCGGCGAACAGCCAGCGGTTGAGCAGGGCGTCGCCTTCGGCGCTGGCCAGGTAGGGGTCGTTGCCGTCAAGGACCAGCAGGTCGGCGCGGCGGCCCACGGCGAGGCCGCCGATCGGCTGGCCGAGGGCCTGGGCGCCGCCAGCCAGGGCCGCGTCGTAGAGGGTGCGGCCGATGTTCGGCTGGTCGGCGCGATAGAGCCGGTTGCGCTTCCGGTCGCGCAGGCGCTGGCCGTATTCCAGCCAGCGCAGTTCCTCGACCACGCTGAGCGAGACATGGCTGTCGGAGCCGATGCCCAGGCGTCCGCCCTGGGCGAGGAAGTCCGTCGCCGGGAAGATACCGTCGCCGAGGTTGGCCTCGGTGCTCAGGCACAGGCCGGCCACCGCGCCGCTGCGCGCCATCGCCGCGACCTCTTCGGGATCGGCGTGGGTCGCATGGACCAGGCACCAGCGCTGGTCGACCGCGACGTTCTCGTACAGCCATTGCAATGGCCGGCATCCGCTCCAGGCCAGGCAGTCGTCGACTTCCTTCTGCTGTTCGGCGATATGGATGTGGACCGGCAGGTCGTCGTGGCCGGCGTCCAGGACCGTGGCGATCTGTTGCGGGGTCACCGCGCGCAGGGAGTGGAAGCACAGGCCCAGGGATTGGCCCGCCGCTCCCAGCGGCGCGCGCAGGCGCTGGAGCAATTCCAGGTAGGCCTCGCTGTCGTTGAGGAAGCGCCGCTGGCCCTCGCTGGCCGGCTGGCCGCCGAAGCCCGCGTGGCTGTAGAGCACGGGAAGCAGGGTCAGGCCGATGCCGGCGGTGCTGGCGGCACGGGAGATGCGCAGGGACAATTCGGCGGGATCGGCGTAGGGACGGCCGTCGAGGTCGTGGTGGACGTAATGGAATTCCGCCACCGACGTGTAGCCGGCCTTGAGCATCTCGATGTAGAGCTGGCGGGCGATGACCTCGATCTGCTCGGGCGAGAGCCGGCCGACCATCCGGTACATCAGCTCGCGCCAGGTCCAGAAACTGTCGTTGGGATTGCCGGCGACCTCGGCGAGCCCGGCCATGGCGCGCTGGAACGCATGCGAATGGAGGTTGGGCATGCCCGGCAGCACGGCGCCGCCGAGGTGTTCGGCGCCGTCGGCACTGGCGTCGGGATGAATGGCGGCGAGGACTCCGTCCGCGGAAATCTCGAAACGGACATTTCGCGCCCAGCCTTCCGGCAGCAACGCACGTTCAGCGAAAATAGCGGACATAATCAGCTCACACGCGGTCTGTTTTATTTGTATATACATATACAGACGATCAGGCGGTGCGTAAACTCACTTCATCGACGCCTCGACAAGGAGTCTCTCCGTGACGTCCTCTTCTTCCGATCGATCCCCGCTGGCCTCGCAACTCGGCGAGGTGCCGGCGCCGCTCTACGCGCGGGTCAAGCAGATGATCGTCAGCCAGATCCAGTCGGGCGCCTGGCCGCCGCACCACCGGGTGCCGTCCGAGAGCGAACTGGTCAGCCAGCTCGGCTTCAGTCGGATGACCATCAATCGCGCCCTGCGCGAGCTGACCAGCGACGGCCTGCTGGTGCGCATGCAGGGTGTCGGTACCTTCGTCGCCGAGCCCAAGGGCCAGTCGGCGCTGTTCGAGGTGCACAACATCGCCGACGAGATCGCCGCCCGCGGGCATCGCCATCGTTGCCAGGTGATCACCCTCGGCGAGGAGGTCGCCGGCCCCGAGCGCGCCCTGGCGCTGGACGTGCGCGAAGGCCAGCGGGTGTTCCACTCGCTGATCGTGCATTACGAAAACGACATCCCGGTGCAGATCGAGGACCGCTACGTGAACGCCGCGGTGGCGCCGGACTACCTCAGGCAGGATTTCACCCGGCAAACGCCCTATGCCTACCTGACCCAGGTGGCGCCGCTCACCGAGGGCGAGCATGTGGTCGAGGCGATCCTCGCCGAGCCGGCGGAATGCAAGCTGCTGCAGATCGAACGCGGCGAGCCGTGCCTGCTGATCCGCCGCCGCACCTGGTCCGGGCGTGTCGCGGTGACCGCCGCGCGGCTGCTGCACCCGGGTTCCCGCCACCGTCTGGAAGGACGCTTCACCTCATGAGCGAATTCCGCATCCTGCGCGCCGTCGACTACCCGAGAATGCCGTGGAAGAACGGCGCCGGTTCCACCGAGGAGATCGCCCGCGACGGCGGTGACGGCCTGGACGGCTTCGGCTGGCGCCTGTCGATCGCCGATGTCGGCGAATCCGGTGGTTTCTCCCGTTTCGCCGGCTACCAGCGGATCATCAGCGTGCTGCAGGGCGGCGGCATGCGCCTGCGGGTGGATGGGGCGGACACACCGGCGCTGCGCGAGCGCCAGCCCTTCGCTTTCTCCGGCGACAGCGAGGTGCACTGCACCCTGCTCGATGGGGCTATCCGCGACTTCAACCTGATCTACTCCCCGCAGCGCTACCGGGCGCGCCTGCAATGGCTGCGGGTGGAGGAGGCTCTGGACTGGCACGGCTCGGCGAGCACCGTGTTGCTGTTCGCCCAGCAGGGCGAGGTCGCGGTTTCCCTGCAAGGCCAGTCCTGTGGCCGGCTGGGCGTCCACGACTGCCTGCAGGCCGAAGGGCTCGAGGGCTTGCAGCACTGGCGCCTGGCGGCGCACGAGGCGGCCTGGGTCTGTGCGGTGGAGCTCGAAGCGCGGTAATTCTCCGGCGATGCGAGGAAAAAGCGTCTACACCGAAAGGGTAGGCGCTTTTGTCTATCCAAGGAATGAAACGTTATTGATCCAGTATTTCTAATGTCTATATGGTTCCGCATGCCGTCCTACTCCAACCGGGAGACCCGCATGCCCCCGCTTCGCCAGTTCCTCGCCGTCCTCGCCTTGGGCGCCAGCCTCGCCAGCCAGGCCGCCGCCGGGGCGCAGTGCCCGTATCCGGGCAAAGTGGTGTTTGCCGGGCTCAACTGGGAAAGCGGCATGTTCACCACCGACCTGCTGCGCTACGTGCTGGAAAAAGGCTACGGCTGCGAGACCGACGCGCTGCCGGGCAACACCGTGACCATGGAGAGCGCCCTGCGCCAGAACGACATCCAGGTCACCGGCGAGCAGTGGGCCGGGCGCAGCCCGGTATGGCGCGCGGCGGAGGAGGCGGGCGAGGTGTTTTCCGTCGGCGAGACGGTGAAGGGTGCCACCGAGGGTTGGTGGGTGCCGGAATATCTGGTCGAGGGCGACCCGCAGCGAGGCATCGAGGCGAAGGCGCCGGAGTTGAAGTCGGTCGCCGACCTGCCGCGCTACAAGGAGCTGTTCCGCGATCCCGAGGAGCCCGGCAAGGGGCGCTTCTACAATTGTCCGACCGGCTGGACCTGCGAGATCGTCAACAGCCAGAAGCTCAAGGCCTACAAGCTGCAGGACAGCTACACGAATTTCCGCACCGGCACCGGGCCGGCGCTGGACGCGGCGATCAGCGCGGCATTCCGCCGAGGCGAGCCGGTGCTTTTCTACTATTGGTCGCCGACCCCGCTGATGGGCCGCTACAAGCTGGTACAGCTGGAAGAGCCGCCGTTCAGCGCAAAGGCCTGGGCGACCCTGTCCGATCCGAAGAATCCGGATCCCATCGGCTCCCGCTCCTTGCCGGCGAAGATCACCATCGGCGTTTCCCGCGATTTCCATGACAAGGCGCCGGCGCTGGTCGAGCTGTTCCGCCGGGTCGAGATTCCCCTGCCGCTGTTCAACGCCCTGCTCGCCGACATGGCGCAGCATCACCACGATGTCGGCGAGGTGCGCGCACGGTTTCTCAGCGAGCACCGCGAGATATGGAGCCGCTGGATGCCGGCGGAGGTTGCCGCCCGTCTCGATGCCTCCCTGAAGTAAGCGCCGGAGGACGTCGTGGCGCATTACCTGAGCGGGCGTCAGCGTACCCGGGTGCTTCGCCTGCTAGGCAGGCTCCAGGCGCTGGGCGGTGCTGCCGGACCTGGCGCCGTTCGCTTGCCTCCATATGTCGTTGCAGCATGAGCTGATCCATGGCCATCCGACTCGCTGGCCGGCATTCAACGCGCTGCCCGGCTACCTGTCCCTGGCGGCTGGTATCCCTGCCCGCTGTATCGCGACGGCCACCTGCGCCACCACCTCGATGACCGACTGACCTATCCGGGACGTGCACGCGCCGCTGCTGGCCAGGCTCTGGCTGTACCTGCTGGGCGTCGCCTATCCGGCGCTCGGCCTGGGCATGCGGCGTTCGTTCACGAACGCCGGCCGGCCGCCGAGCCGGCGCAGTGGCGATTTCCTCCTGCCCGGCTATGGTCGTCTATGGCGGCGCCACGGTTGGCGGCCGGTGGATGCGCCGGCGCATCCCGAGCACTGGCGGCAGGTGGAGCAGACGATGATCGATACCCCGGTGGTGGCGGCGCTGGACATGTATGTCGAGCCGGACTGCGTCAGGCAGGCCGGTCGCGGTTTCATCGACGAAGTCTGCCGGCGCCTGGGCGTACGCCGTTGCGCGCCGGCCGCCGCCGAGCTGGCGGTGCAGTGGCGGCAGCCGAACCTGCTGTTCGCGCAGGCCTGCGGCTATCCGCTGGTGACCCAGTTGCAGGGCCAGGTAGCGGTGCTCGCGGTGCCCAGCTACGACCTGGCGGACTGCGCGCCGGGTGAACATTGCAGCCTGTTCGTCGCCGCCGAGGGCGAGGCGCGGCGGCGTCTCGACGAGTTCCGCGACACCCGCCTGGCGCTGAACGGGCACGATTCCAACAGTGGCATGAACCTGCTGCGCCACGCGCTGGCGCCGCTGGGACGCGATGCCGCGTTCTTCGCCGAGGTGCGGATCAGTGGCGGTCACGTGCGCAGCCTGGCCATGGTCGCGGCGGGGGAGGCCGAGCTGACCTCGGTGGACGCGCTGACCTTCGCCTACCTGCAACGTCACGCCCCGGAACGCCTGGCCGGGCTGCGCGTGCTCGGACGCAGCGCGCCGAGCCCGGCCCTGCCGCTGATCACTTCGCTACGCTGGAGCGCGACGCAACGCCGCGAGCTGTTCGAGGCGCTGAACCTGACCCTGGTCGACTGCCCGGAACTGGCCCGGACCCTGGCGCTGAAATCCTTCCTCCCGGCTGGCGAGGAATATTATCGGATCCTCCTCGACTACGAGCGGCAGGCAGAGGGCTGGGGCTACCCACATTTGCGCTGAGCGGTGTTACCGAATGCCCCATTCGGGGGCGTGGATACCTGCCAGGAGAATGTGCGCGATCGTTCGGCGCGCTCGCCGCCTAGGATCATCGCCATTTCTCGATTTTAAAAAATATCATTTTAATCAATGGCTTGCTCCTGATCTGCGGGATGCTGGAGAGCGTTCGGCAGGTGCCCAGCGGCGGACTTGGCCCTGCCTTTGCTTATACTTGTATGTACAAGCATAGATGTGTCAGGTGAGCCCGCCGCAACCTCTGCTTCCACCCGAATTCAGGCGTCCGCATGGGCGCCAGCCGTTCAACGCTACGCCCCCAGGAGCCTGCCGTGACCACCCCGAGCAAATTCCGCGACATCGAAATCCGCGCCCCGCGCGGCAACACGCTGACCGCCAAGAGCTGGCTGACCGAAGCGCCGCTGCGCATGCTGATGAACAACCTCGACCCAGAGGTGGCCGAGAATCCCAAGGAACTGGTGGTGTACGGCGGCATCGGCCGCGCCGCGCGCAACTGGGAGTGCTACGACAGGATCGTCGAGACCCTCAGGCAACTGAACGACGACGAGACCCTGCTGGTGCAGTCCGGCAAGCCGGTCGGGGTGTTCAAGACCCATGCCGACGCGCCGCGCGTGCTGATCGCCAACTCCAACCTGGTGCCGCACTGGGCGACCTGGGAACACTTCAACGAACTGGATGCCAGGGGCCTGGCGATGTACGGCCAGATGACCGCCGGCTCGTGGATCTACATCGGCAGCCAGGGCATCGTCCAGGGCACCTACGAAACCTTCGTCGAGGCCGGTCGCCAGCATTACGACGGCAACCTCGCGGGCCGCTGGGTGCTCACCGCCGGCCTCGGCGGCATGGGCGGCGCCCAGCCGTTGGCGGCGACACTGGCCGGAGCCTGCTCGCTGAACATCGAATGCCAGCAGAGCCGTATCGATTTCCGCCTGCGCAGCCGCTACGTCGACGAACAGGCCAAGGACCTCGACGACGCCCTGGCGCGCATCGCCAGGTACACCGCCGAAGGCAAGGCGATCTCCATCGCCCTGCTGGGCAATGCCGCCGAGATCCTTCCGGAGCTGGTGCGGCGCGGCGTGCGTCCGGACATGGTCACCGACCAGACCAGCGCCCACGACCCGCTCAATGGCTACCTGCCGGCCGGCTGGACCTGGGAGCAATACCGTGACCGCGCGCAGACCGACCCGGCCGGCGTGGTCAAGGCGGCCAAGCGCTCCATGGCCGTGCATGTGCAGGCCATGCTGGCATTCCAGAAGCTGGGCATCCCGACCTTCGACTACGGCAACAACATCCGCCAGATGGCCAAGGAAGAGGGGGTGGCCAATGCCTTCGACTTCCCCGGCTTCGTCCCGGCCTACATCCGCCCGCTGTTCTGCCGTGGTATCGGCCCGTTCCGCTGGGCCGCGCTGTCGGGCGATCCGCAGGACATCTACAAGACCGACGCCAAGGTCAAGGAACTGATTCCCGATGACGCCCACCTGCACCGCTGGCTGGACATGGCTCGCGAGCGCATCAGCTTCCAGGGCCTGCCGGCGCGCATCTGCTGGGTCGGCCTGGGCCTGCGCGCCAAGCTCGGCCTGGCCTTCAACGAGATGGTACGCAGCGGCGAACTGTCGGCACCGATCGTGATCGGCCGCGACCACCTCGATTCCGGCTCGGTGTCCAGCCCGAACCGCGAAACCGAGGCCATGCAGGACGGCTCCGACGCCGTCTCCGACTGGCCGCTGCTCAACGCCCTGCTGAACACCGCCAGCGGCGCCACCTGGGTCTCGCTGCACCACGGCGGCGGGGTCGGCATGGGCTTCTCCCAGCACTCGGGCATGGTGATCGTCTGCGACGGCACCGATGCAGCCGCCGCGCGCATCGCCCGGGTGCTGACCAACGATCCGGGCACCGGGGTCATGCGCCACGCCGACGCGGGCTACCCGATCGCCATCGACTGCGCCAGGGAACAGGGCCTGAACCTGCCGATGATCACCGGCAAGCGCTGACGGCGCCGGCGGCTTCCGGCAACGCCGGGAAGCCGCCGGATACGGCCTCACGTCGGCGGGGACGTGGCGGTGGCCGCTTACTGCCCGGTCCGGGCGACAACAAGAATGGCGGCGAGCGAGCCGCAGCGGAGTACAGCAGCATGACCCAGGGCAGCGACAGCAAGCCTCTGATCGAACGGCGCTCGATCGACTATATCCCGGCGAACGAGCGCCACGGTCGCCTCTACAGCCAGTTCACCCTCTGGCTGGGGGCCAACCTGCAGATCACCGCCATCGTCACCGGCGCCCTCGCCGTGGTGCTCGGCGGCGATGTGTTCTGGTCGCTGGTCGGCCTGCTCCTCGGGCAGGTCCTCGGCGGCGCCGTGATGGCCCTGCACGCCGCGCAGGGGCCGCGGCTGGGGCTGCCGCAGATGATTTCCAGCCGGGTGCAGTTCGGCGTCTACGGCGCCTGCATCCCGATCGCCCTGGTATGCCTGATGTACCTGGGCTTCACCGCCACCGGCACGGTACTTTCCGGGCAGGCGATCGGCCAGATGACCGGACTCGGTGACAGCGCCGGGATCCTCATCTTCGCCGCCTTCATCGTCCTGGTTACGGTGCTCGGCTACCGCGTCATCCACATCATCGGGCGGATCGCCAGCGTCCTCGGCATCATCGCCTTCGTCTACCTGTTCAGCCGCGTGTTGCTGCTCGGCGACATCGGCGAACTGCTCGCCATCCGCCATTTCAGCTGGGCCTCGTTCCTCCTCGCGGTGTCGCTGTCGGCGTCCTGGCAGATCGCCTTCGGCCCCTACGTGGCCGACTATTCGCGCTACCTGCCGGCATCCACCTCGGGCTGGAAGACCTTCCTCGCCGTCGGCCTCGGCTCGGTGCTCGGCGCCCAGGCCTCGATGGTGCTCGGAGTGCTCGCGGCGGCCATGGCCAACGGCCAGTTCGCCGGGCGCGAAGTGGCCTATATCGTCGGCCTGGGCAGCAGCGGGACGATCGCCGCGCTGCTCTACTTCAGCATCGCCTTCGGCAAGGTGACCATCTCCACGCTGAACTCCTACGGCAGCTTCATGTGCATCGCCACCATCATCAGCAGCGTGCGCGGCCAACTGGAGATCACGCGTCTGCAGCGCCTGTTCTTCGTCCTCGCGATCGTCGGCGCCTCCACGGTCATCGCGCTGCTCGGCCAGCATTCGTTCCTGGCGGCGTTCAAGTCCTTCATCCTGTTCCTGCTGACCTTCTTCACCCCGTGGAGCGCGGTGAACCTGGTCGACTACTACTTCATCACCCGCGAGCGCTACGACGTGCCGGCCCTGGCCGACCCCAACGGTCGCTACGGCCGCTGGAACGTACCGGGCATCGCCGTCTATACCCTCGGCGTGCTGGTGCAGATGCCGTTCCTGGCGACCAAGCTGTATACCGGGCCGATGGTCGAACACCTCGGTGGGGTGGACATTTCCTGGATCATCGGCCTGGTGGTCCCGGCCGTCCTCTACTATCTGGTGGCCCGCCGCAAGGCCTCGCGCCAGGCGCCCGCACGGATGGTCCTGCCGCAGGACCCCGGCGCCTTCGCCGAGCGGGGGGCCTGAAGCGCATTGCCGGAGGCGCGCGAGCGGCGCCTCCGGTTCCCGGAAACACCGTGAATGGATAGCGAAGCCGCCGGCAGCGAACGGCCAAGGAGACCCTCGATGAGCCTGCACCTGAAACCCGGCCAACTGACCCTGGCCGAACTGCGTCAAGCCTACCTCGCTCCGCTGCACCTGAGCCTGGACGCCAGCGCCGAGGCGCCGATCGCCGCCAGCGTGGCCTGCGTCGAGAACATCATCGCCGAAGGCCGCACCGCCTATGGCATCAACACCGGCTTCGGGCTGCTGGCCTCGACCCGGATCTCCCCGGCCGACCTGGAGAAGTTGCAGCGTTCCATCGTCCTTTCCCATGCCGCCGGGGTCGGCGAGGCGCTGGACGACGCCATGGTGCGGCTGGTCATGCTACTCAAGGTGAACAGCCTGGCACGCGGCTTCTCCGGCATTCGTCGCAAGGTCATCGACGCGCTGATCGCGCTGCTCAACGCCGAGGTCTACCCGCACATCCCGCTGAAAGGCTCGGTGGGCGCCTCCGGCGACCTGGCGCCGCTGGCGCACATGTCCCTGCTGCTGATCGGTGAAAGCAAGGCGCGCCATCGCGGCGAGTGGTTGCCGGCAAGAGAGGCGCTGGCGCTGGCCGGACTGGAGCCGCTGACCCTGGCGGCCAAGGAAGGCCTGGCCCTGCTCAACGGCACCCAGGTCTCCACCGCCTACGCCCTGCGCGGCCTGTTCGAGGCCGAGGACCTGTTCGCCGCCGCCACCGTCTGCGGCGGCCTCAGCGTCGAGGCGATGCTCGGCTCGCGGGCGCCGTTCGACGCGCGTATCCACGCGGCGCGCGGCCAGCGCGGCCAGATCGACGTGGCTGCGGCCTACCGCGACCTGCTCACCGCCAGCAGCGAGGTGGCGCGTTCCCACGAGAAGTGCGACAAGGTCCAGGACCCTTACTCGCTGCGTTGCCAGCCGCAGGTGATGGGCGCCTGCCTCACGCAGATGCGCCAGGCCGCCGAGGTGCTGGAGATCGAGGCCAACGCGGTGTCCGACAACCCGCTGGTGTTCGCCGCCGAGGGCGACGTGGTTTCCGGCGGCAACTTCCATGCCGAGCCGGTGGCGATGGCCGCCGACAACCTGGCCCTGGCCCTGGCCGAGATCGGTTCGCTGTCCGAGCGGCGCATCTCGCTGATGATGGACATGCACATGTCGCAGCTGCCGCCGTTCCTGGTGGCCAATGGCGGGGTCAACTCCGGCTTCATGATCGCCCAGGTCACCGCCGCCGCCCTGGCCAGCGACAACAAGGCCCTGGCCCACCCGGCCAGCGTCGACAGCCTGCCGACCTCGGCCAACCAGGAAGACCACGTATCGATGGCGCCCAACGCCGGCAAGCGGCTCTGGGCGATGGCCGAGAACGTCCGCGGGATACTCGCCGTGGAATGGCTGGGTGCCTGCCAGGGCCTGGATTTCCGTGAAGGCCTGAAGAGTTCGCCGAAGCTGGAGCAGGCCCGTGGCCTGCTGCGGGCCAAGGTACCGTACTACCAGGAGGACCGTTTCTTCGCCCCCGACATCGAGGCCGCCAGCCAGCTCCTGGCCAGCGGCTGCCTGAACGCGCTGCTGCCGGCCCGGCTGTTGCCGAGCCTGTAGGCGTTCACGACCCGTATCCATGGAAAAAGGAGGCATGCCATGCCTGTTGGGCGCTCGCGAGAGCGGGGCGCCCGCAGATGCCCAGGGAGGGCTGCAATGGAAACAGCGGCGCCTGCGCTCGCCGTCCAATAACAACGATCAGGGCCGCCCGCGGCCCGCAGGTTTTCCAACTGCCTTTGCCCAATCGCACATCCGGAGCGTCCAACCATGCGATACAAGAAGTCGATGTTGAGTGTTTTCTGTGCCCTCGGCCTGCTCGCCGCCTCGGCGGGCGCCCAGGCCGAGGGTTGGTGCGAGTCCGGCAAGGCGGTGAAGTTCGCCGGGCTCAACTGGGAAAGCGGGACGCTGCTCACCGAGCTGATGCAGTTCGTCCTGGCCAAGGGCTACGGCTGCGCCACCGACAGCCTGCCGGGCAACTCGATCACCATGGAGCAGGCGCTGAGCACCAACGACATCCAGGTCTTCGCCGAGGAGTGGATCGGCCGCAGCGACGCGTGGAACAAGGCTGCGGCCGCCGGCAAGGTGGTCGGCGTCGGCGCACCCATCGTCGGCGCGGTGGAGGGCTGGTACGTGCCGCGCTACGTGATCGAGGGCGATCCGCAGCGCAAGCTCGAGGCCAGGGCGCCGAACCTGCGCTCGATCGCCGACCTGGCGCAGTACGCCGAGGTCTTCCGCGACCAGGAGGAGCCGGACAAGGGACGCTTCTACAATTGCCCGGCCGGCTGGACCTGCGAGCTGGAGAACAGCGAGATGCTGAAAGGCTACGGCCTCGAGGGCAAGTTCACCAACTTCCGCCCCGGCACCGGCCCGGCGCTGGATGCCGCGGTGCTGTCGAGCTATCGGCGCGGTGAACCGATCCTCTTCTACTACTGGTCGCCGACGCCCCTGATGGGCCGCGCCGACCTGGTGCGGCTGGAGGAAAAGCCCGGCGTCGACAAGAGCATCCGCATCCAGGTCGGCCTGTCGCGGACCTTCCACGACCAGGCGCCGGAGCTGGTGGCGGTGCTGGAGAAGGTCAACCTGCCGATCGACCTGCTGAACGCCAACCTGGCACGGATGGCCAAGGAGCGGATCGACGCGGCGCGGCTGGCGCGCGAATTCCTCGAGAAGCACCCCGAGGTCTGGCATGCCTGGGTCGACGCGGACGCGGCGAAGAAGATCGAAGCGGCACTCTGATTCCACGACCGACGAGAGCAGACCATGTTTCCCGAACGCCTGACATTTTCCATCGCCGACTGGGTCAACGGCTGGGTCGACGCCCTGGTGACCAACTACGGCGACCTGTTCCGCAAGATCTCCGACACTCTCCTCTGGGCCATCGTCAATCTCGAAGGCCTGCTCCGCGCCACGCCCTGGTGGCTGCTGCTGGCGATCGTCGCGGCGATCGCCTGGCATGCCACCCGGCGCCTGCTGCCGACCCTGGTGATCACCGGGCTGCTGTTCCTGGTCGGCGCCGTGGGCCTCTGGGACAAGCTGATGCAGACCCTCGCGCTGATGCTGGTGGCGACCTTCATCTCGGTGCTGATCGGCATCCCCCTGGGTATCCTCGCCGCGCGCAGCAACCGCCTGCGCGCGGTGCTGATGCCGCTGCTGGACATCATGCAGACCATGCCCAGCTTCGTGTACCTGATCCCGGTGCTGATGCTGTTCGGCCTGGGCAAGGTGCCGGCGATCTTCGCCACCGTGATCTACGCCGCGCCGCCGCTGATCCGTCTCACCGACCTGGGCATCCGCCAGGTCGACAACGAGGTGATGGAGGCGGTCAACGCCTTCGGCGCCAACCGCTGGCAGCAGTTGTTCGGCGTGCAGCTGCCGCTGGCCCTGCCGAGCATCATGGCGGGGATTAACCAGACCACCATGATGGCCCTGTCGATGGTGGTGATCGCCTCGATGATCGGCGCGCGCGGCCTCGGTGAAGATGTCCTGGTGGGAATCCAGACGCTGAACGTGGGCAAGGGCCTGGAGGCCGGCCTGGCGATCGTCATCCTCGCGGTGGTGATCGACCGCATCACCCAGGCCTACGGCCGTTCCCGGCACGAGGCGAGCAAATGAGCGGGGCGCAGATGAACAAGATCGAAGTGAAGAACGTGTTCAAGATCTTCGGCCCGCGCGCCGACGCCGCCCTGGCGCTGATCCGCCAGGGGCGCAGCAAGGCCGAGGTGCTGGCGCAGACCGGCTGCGTGGTCGGCGTCAACGATCTGTCGCTGTCCATCGGTGCTGGCGAGATCTTCGTGATCATGGGCCTTTCGGGTTCCGGCAAGTCGACCCTGGTGCGCCACTTCAACCGCCTGATCGACCCCACCAGCGGCGAGATCCTGATGGATGGCGAGGACATCCTGCGCTACGACATGGAAGCCCTCCGGCAATTCCGCCGGCGCAAGATCAGCATGGTGTTCCAGAGTTTCGGCCTGCTGCCGCACAGGAGCGTGCTCGACAATGTCGCCTACGGCCTGAAGGTTCGCGGCGAAAGCCGGGCGCAGTGCCACGAGCGGGCCCTGCACTGGATCGCCACGGTGGGCCTGAAGGGCTACGAGAAGTCCTACCCGCACCAGTTGTCCGGCGGCATGCGCCAGCGCGTCGGCCTGGCTCGCGCGCTGGCCGCGGACACCGAGATCATCCTCATGGACGAGGCCTTCAGCGCCCTCGATCCGCTGATCCGCGCCGACATGCAGGACCAGTTGCTGGAGCTGCAGAAGACCCTGCACAAGACCATCGTCTTCATTACCCACGACCTCGACGAGGCGGTGCGCATCGGCAACCGCATCGCGATCCTCAAGGATGGCCAGCTGATCCAGGTCGGCACGCCACGGGAAATTCTCCACCAGCCGGCCGACGACTACGTCGACCGCTTCGTCCAGCGCCGGGTGGCGAACCTATGAGCGGCGTAGCGAGCGTGGTGTTCGGCGACCGGCCTCTGCGCTGGCAGGAGGTGGTCGCGGTGGCGCGGCATGGCGCGCGCCTGGAACTCTCGGCGGAGGCCTGGGCGCGGATCGACAACGCCCGCGCCATCGTCCGGCGCATAGTCGCCAGCGGCGAGCGCGCCTACGGTATCAGCACTGGCCTGGGCGCGCTGTGCAACGTCCTGCTGGAGGGCGAGCAGCTCGCCGAGCTGTCGCGCAATACCTTGCTCAGCCACGCCTGCGGGGTCGGCGAGCCGCTGCGCGACGAGCAGACCCGGGCGATCATCTGCGCCGCCATCGCCAACTACAGCCAGGGCAAGTCGGGGCTCGACCGTTCGCTGGTGGAAGCGCTGCTGGCGCTGCTCAACCACGGCATCACGCCGCGGGTGCCGGCGCAGGGCTCGGTGGGCTACCTGACCCACATGGCGCACATCGGCATCGCCCTGCTCGGCGTCGGCGAGGTCAGCTACCGTGGCGAGGTGGTGCCGGCCGCCGCGGCGCTGGCGGCGGAGGGCCTGTCGACGGTGCGCCTGGGCGCCAAGGACGGGCTGTGCCTGGTCAACGGCACGCCGTGCATGACCGGTCTCGCCTGCCTGGCGCTGGACGACGCGCAGCGCCTGGCGCAGTGGGCCGACGTGATCGGGGCGATGAGCTTCGAGGCCCTGCGCGGGCAACTGGCGGCGTTCGACGCCGAGATCATCGCCCTCAAGCCGCATCCCGGGATGCAGCGGGTCGGCGCCAACCTGCGCGCCCTGCTGGCCGGCAGCGAGGTGCTGGAAAGCGCCCGCGGCATCCGTACCCAGGACGCCCTGAGCATCCGTTCGATCCCGCAGATCCACGGCGCCTGCCGCGACCAGCTGGCCCACGCGGCGCGGCAGGTCGAGACCGAACTCAACTCGGCCACCGACAATCCGCTGCTGCTGGGCACGCCGCAAGCCTACCGGGTGGTGTCGCAGGCCAACCCCCACGGCGAGTCGGTGGCGATGGCCGCCGACCTGCTGGCGATCGCCGTGGCCGAGCTGGGCGGGGTCGCCGAGCGCCGCGTGGATCGCCTGGTCAACCCGCTGGTCAGCGGCCTGCCGGCCTTCCTGGTGGGCAAGCCGGGGGTCAACTCGGGGATGATGATCACCCAGTACGTCGCCGCCTCCCTGGCCGGCGAGAACCGCCAGCTGGCGCAACCGGCGGTGGTCGACAACTTCGTCACCTCGGGCCTCCAGGAAGACCACCTGAGCCTCGGCACCAGCGCCGCGCTCAAGCTCGGCAGGGCCCTGGAGAACCTCCGGCGGATCCTCGCCATCGAGTACCTGCTGGCCGCCCAGGCCTTCGAGTTCCTCGCCCCGCAGCGCCGCGGCCAGGGCACCGCGGCGGCCTGGGGCATCCTGCGCGAGCGCGTGCCCGCGTACGACACCGACCGCTGGCTGGCCCCCGACATCGCCAGCGCGGCGGCCATCCTCGGCGAGCAGAGCAGCCTCGCCCGGGTGGCCGCGAGCATAGGAGACCTGCAATGAAACGACTCTGGCAGCATTGCCATGCCGCCACCCTCAGGAACGGCAAGTACTCGATCGTCGAGGACGCCGTCCTGGTCACCGACGGTCCGCTGATCCACTGGATCGGCCCGCGCGCCGAACTGCCGCCCGGCGACTACGCCGAGCGCATCGACCTCGGCGGCGCCTGGCTGACGCCGGGGCTGATCGACTGCCACACCCACGCGGTGTTCGGCGGCAACCGCAGTGGCGAGTTCGAGCAGCGCCTGGAGGGCGTCAGCTACGCCGAGATCGCCACCGCCGGAGGCGGCATCGCCAGCACCGTGCGCGCCACCCGCGAGGCCAGCGAGGAAGAGTTGCTGGCCAGCGCGCGCAAGCGCCTGGACCCCTTGCTGCGCGATGGCGTGACGGCGCTGGAGATCAAGTCCGGCTACGGCCTCGACCTGGCCAGCGAGGCCAAGATGCTGCGGGTCATCCGCCGCCTCGGCGAGCAACTGCCGGCGACCGTGCGCAGCACCTGCCTCGCCGCCCATGCCTTGCCTCCGGAATATGCCGGACGCGCCGACGACTACATCGGGCATGTCTGCACGACGATTCTGCCCGCGCTGGCGAAGGAAGGCCTGGTGGATGCGGTGGACGCCTTCTGCGAGCACCTGGCGTTCTCCCCGGCGCAGGTCGAGCGGGTATTCATCGCCGCCCGCGAGCTGGGCCTGCCGGTGAAGCTGCACGCCGAGCAGCTGTCATCGCTGCATGGCTCCAGCCTGGCGGCGCGCTACCAGGCGCTGTCGGCCGACCACCTGGAGTACATGACCGAGGAGGATGCCCGCGCCATGGGTGCGGCGGGCACCGTCGCGGTGCTGCTGCCGGGCGCCTTCTACCTGCTGCGCGAGACCCGGTTGCCGCCGATCGACGCCCTGCGCCGGCACGGCGTGGCCATGGCCGTGGCCAGTGACCTCAATCCCGGCACTTCGCCGGCGCTGTCGCTGCGCCTGATGCTGAACATGGCCTGTACCCTGTTCCGCCTGACGCCGGAGGAAGCGCTGGCCGGCGTCACCCTGCACGCCGCCCGGGCGTTGGGCCTGGAGGCTAGCCACGGCAGCCTGGAGGCCGGCAAGCTGGCCGATTTCGTCGCCTGGGAGATCGAGCGCCCGGCGGAGCTGGCCTACTGGTTGGGCGGCGATCTGCCGAAACGTGTCATTCGCCACGCCGAGGAGGTATACCGTGGATGAAGTCCTGAGTTTCACGCGCGGCCGCGTGCCGCTGCTGATCAGCATGCCGCACCCCGGCACGCGCCTGACTCCGGCGGTGGACGCCGGCCTGGTGGAGGAGGCGCGGGCGCTGGCCGATACCGACTGGCACATTCCCCGGCTCTACGATTTCGCCGAGGAACTGGGTGCCAGCACCCTGGCTGCCCACTATTCGCGCTATGTGGTCGATCTCAACCGTCCTTCCGACGACAAGCCGCTGTACAGCACCGCCACCACCGGCCTATACCCGGACATCCTGTTCGACGGCCAGCCGCTCTACCGCGACGGCATGGCGCCGTCGACGGAGGAGCGCATGCGCTACCTGGCCGAAGTGTGGACGCCCTACCACCGGACCATCGCCGAGGAGCTGGCGCGGCTGAAGGCCGAGTTCGGCTACGCCCTGCTGTGGGACGCCCATTCGATCCGCTCGCACGTGCCGCACCTGTTCGACGGCCGGCTGCCGGACTTCAACCTCGGCACCAACGCCGGCGCCAGTTGCGATCCCGAGCTGGCGGCACGCCTGGAAGCGGTCTGCGCCGCCGCCGACGGCTACAGCCATGTGCTCAACGGACGTTTCAAGGGCGGCCACATCACCCGCCACTACGGCCAGCCGGAGCAGCATGTCCATGCCATCCAGCTGGAGCTGGCGCAGTGCACCTACATGGATGAGCGGGTGCCGTTCGCCTACCGTGCCGACCTTGCCGAACCGACCCGCACGGTCATCCGCGCGTTGCTGGAAACCCTGCTGGCCTGGGGCCGCGAACGCTACGCCTGAATCGCCGGCACCGCCCGCAGGCGCTCCTCGGCCTGGCAGGCGAGCATCCGCAGCAGCGGGGCGAGGGTGTGCGGCGGGGTTTCGTCGGCGCGGGTGATGGCGTAGAGGGTGACCGGGAAGGCCGGGCTCAGCGGACGGATCGCAGTGCTGCGCGGGTCGGCGCCGAGGGCGGTGAAGGGGTCGACCAGCGCCAGGCCGGCGCCGGCTTCCACCAGGGCGCGGGCGAGGGCGTAGGTCTGCACGGCGATCTTCACTTGTGGCGGCGGCTCCACGGCACTGAGGTAATCTTCCAGGCGGGCGAACAGCGGGTCGGCGGTGGACAGCCCGATCAGCGGCGCGCCGGCCAGCCCGGCCAGGCTCAACGGTTGCTGCCGCTCCGCTTCGGGCCAGTGCTCATGGGGTGCCAGGGCCACCAGAACGCCGCTGGCTATGGCTTCGCCGCGCAGGCCGGGATGGTCCGGCTGCTTCAGGCTCAGGGCCAGGTCCAGCTCGCGCATCAGCAGGCCCTGTACCAGTTCGCGCGAATGCAGGGTGGCCAGTTCGCAGGCGCTTTGCGGATAGCGCGCGCTCCACTCGCCGATCGCCCGCGGCAGCAATGACAGCGCCAGGGCCGGGGTGGCGCCGATGCGCAGGTTGTGGTCCGGCTGGCGCCGCAGGTTCTGTGCCAGGCGCCGCACCGCCTGCAGGCTGTCGCTGAGCTTGGCCACCTCGCGCTCCAGCTCCAGTGCTTCCGGGGTCGCCAGCAGCTTGCCGCGCACCCGCAGGAACAGCGGGAAGCCCAGCTGTTGCTCGGCGTGCTGCAGGACCTTGCTCACCGCTGGCTGCGATACGTGCAGCAACTGCGCGGCGCCGCTGACCGAGCCGGCCTGGCGGATCGCCTGGAACACTTCGATGTGGCGGAGCTTCATTGGCGCGGACCCATAACCTGAACTTATACCCTGGCCATCTTTATTCATTGTCCTGTCGCTGTCATCCGCGCCTATCGTCGAAGCCCTGGATATCACCTGGATAGCGACTGTCATGGTTCAGCGGGTTTGCATCATCGGCGCCGGCGTCGTCGGCCTGGCCACGGCCTACGCCCTGGTTCGCGAAGGATTCGAGGTGACCCTGGTGGAGGCGCGCGAGCGGGGTGGCCTGGAGACCAGCTACGCCAACGGCGGCCAACTGTCCTATCGCTACGTGGCGCCGCTGGCCGATAGCGGCGTACCGATCCAGGCGCTCGGCTGGCTGCTGCGCGACGACGCGCCGCTGCGCCTGCGGCCGCGCTTCGATCCGGCGCAGTGGCGCTGGCTGCTGGGCTTCCTCGCGGCCTGCCGCGGTTCGCTGAACCGGCGCAATGCCGCGCACCTGCTGCGCCTGGCGTTGTTCAGCCAGCGCACCCTGCAGGTCTGGCGCGAGGACGACGGCCTCGTCGGCTTCGACTGGCGGCGCAACGGCAAGCTGGTGGCATTCCGTCGCTCGGCGAGCTTCGAGCACGCGCGCCAGGGCCTGGCCGATCCCGCCGCCCAGTTCGTCCTGTCCGCCGCCGAGTGCCGCGCGCTGGAGCCGGCCCTGGCCGAGGTGCCGCTGGTCGGTGCCATCCATACGCCGGACGAGGAGGTCGCCGACTGCCACGCCTTCTGCGTGCGACTTGTCGAGCGCCTGCAGGCTTCCGGACGTTGCCGGCTGCTGTATGGCCGCCGGGTGACGAAGATCGCCGAGGCGGGCAGGGCGGTGCGTGGCGTCGAGGTCGGCGGCGATCTCATCGAGGCCGAGCATGTGGTACTGGCCGCCGGCTACCGCAGCGCCGAGTTGATGCTGCCGGGTCTGCGCCTGCCGCTGTACCCGCTCAAGGGCTACAGCCTGACCTTGCCGATCGGCGCGCAGCACCGGGCGCCGGAGACCAGCATCACCGACTACGACCGCAAGATCGTCTATGCGCGGATCGGCGAGCGGCTGCGGATCGCCGCGATGGTCGACATCGTCGGCTTCGATCCCGCTCTCGAACCCGCCCGCCTGGCGCTGCTGCGCCAGCAGGCGCGGGACACCTTCCCGCTGGGCGGTGACTTCGATGCCGCCGCCGAGTGGGCCGGCATGCGTCCGGCCACACCCACCGGCGTGCCGCTGGTGGGCAACGGCGGCTACCGCAATCTCTGGCTCAACCTCGGCCACGGCGCGCTCGGCTTCACCCTGGCCTGCGGCAGCGGGCGCCTGCTGGCCGAACAGATCGGTCGACGCACGCCGAGCATCGACACCACCGGCCTGCTGCCGCGCGGCGCGCTGGCCGGCTGACTTCCCCCGACCTGGAGCATTCCCATGCAACCGACCCGTATCGCCACCAACGACCGCCTGTCCGCCGCGGTCTGCTTCGAGGCCCTGGTGTTTCTTTCCGGCCAGGTACCGGACCAGGCCGAGGACATCCACGGCCAGACCCGCGAGGTACTGGCGAAGATCGACGCGCTGCTGGCCGAGGCCGGGTCGCGCAAGGAGCGTATCCTCAGCGCGACCATCTACCTGAAGGACATCGCCCGCGATTTCGCCGCCCTGAACGAGGTCTGGACCCAGTGGTTGCCGACCGGCCAGGCGCCTAGCCGGACCACCGTGCAGGCGGAGCTGGCGCGTCCGTCGGTGCTGGTGGAGATCACCGTGGTGGCGGCCAGGGGCTGACTTCCTTTCCATAGCCATAAGAAAAAAGAGGCAGAACCTCCGATGAAAACCCTTGTATCCAGCACTCTCGCATTCTCCCTGTCGCTCGCCATCGGCGCCGCTCAGGCCGAGGAACTCAGCGGCACCCTGAAGAAGGTCGCCGACAACGGCACGATAACCCTGGGTTATCGCGATGCCTCGGTGCCCTTTTCCTACCTTGGCGACAACAGCGGCCGGCCCATGGGCTATTCGGTGGACCTGGCCGGCAAGGTGGTGGAGCGGCTGAAGGCCACCCTCGGCAAGCCGGAGCTCAGGGTGAAGTACAACCTGGTCACCTCGCAGACCCGCATCCCGCTGGTGCAGAACGGCACCGTCGACCTGGAATGCGGCTCCACCGGGGTCACCGCCGAGCGGCAGAAGCAGGTGGCGTTCTCCTACGGCTTCATCTACGTCAAGGGCCAGTTGCTGACCCGCAAGGACAGCGGCATCGCCCACTTCGACGATCTCAAGGGCCGGAACGTGGTGACCACCGCCGGCACCACCAACGAGCGCTACCTGAAGAACTACAACGCCGAGCACAAGCTGGGGATGAACGTGGTCAGCGCCAAGGACCACGGCGAAGCCTTCCAGATGCTGCAATCGGGTCGCGCGGTGGCCTTCTACATGGACGATGCGCTGCTTTATGGCGAACGCGCCAAGGCGCGCCAGCCGCACGACTGGGTGGTGGTCGGCGAGCCGCAGTCGCGGGAAATCTACAGTTGCATGGTGCGCAAGGACGACCCGCAGTTCCTCGCCCTGGTCAACGAGACCCTGGCCGGGCTGTACCGTTCGGGCGAGATCCAGGGCATCTACCAACGCTGGTTCCAGCAGCCGATCCCGCCCAAGGGGCTGAACCTGGAGTTCCCCATGACCAGCGAGTTGAAGGCGATCCTCGAGAAGCCCACCAGCGATCCGGTGCAGTGAGCGTCTAGCGTTGCAGGCCGAGGTGGCGGATCGACGGCGTCGCTGCCTCCAGGCGCGACCAGACGTCGTCGGCCAGTTCGGCCGGATAGAAGGAGGGCAGGCCAGGCAGCTCGTCGCGGGCGATCCAGCCGACCTCGCGGATATCGAACTCGTCGCCGCCCAGGCCCTTCAGGTTGGCCAGGGTCGGTTCGCCGCGCCAGTCGTCGATGCGGTAGAACAGCTCCATGTGGAAGCGCCCGGCGGCGGGTTCGGCGAACTCGCGGACGTAGACCAGCGGGCCGACGTCCACCCGCAGGCCGGTTTCCTCGAGGAACTCGCGTCTGACGGTGTCCTTCGTCGACTCGTCGCGTTCCGACTCGAAGCCGCCGCCGGGCGGAATCCAGTAGATGTCGCCGCCGACCTCGTGGCGCACCAGCAGGATTCGCTGCTCCACCACCAGCAGGCCGGCGGCGCGGATGCGGTGTCGCAGGGCCTCGCCCATGTTCGCCCTCCCGGCGCGATGCGCCATTGTCTGGATTGATCGTTTGCCATCTTCGCGCGGCGGAGACCAAAGCCGCTCGGTTTTTTTTCCGGCGCCGAAGTATCATGCGCGGCAGAGCAAAGGACGGGCCCCGCTGTCGACGTTTGCGCCGGGGGCCGAACACATCGCCTCGGGAGCGCATCATGCTAGTTCTGTATCCGGAAATTAAACCCTACGCCCGCCACGAGCTGGCCGTCGACGAACCGCATGTGCTGTATGCCGACGAAAGCGGTTCGCCGGACGGATTGCCGGTGGTCTTCGTCCATGGCGGTCCCGGCTCCGGTTGCGATGCCCTGTCGCGACGCTTCTTCGATCCCAATCTCTATCGCATCGTGACCTTCGACCAGCGCGGCTGCGGGCGTTCCACACCGCACGCCAGCCTCGAGAACAACAGCACCTGGGACCTGGTGGCGGACATGGAGCGCCTGCGCGAGCACCTGGGGATCGAGAAGTGGGTGCTGTTCGGCGGTTCCTGGGGCTCGACCCTGTCGCTGGCCTATGCGCAGACCCATCCCGAGCGGGTCCATGCGCTGATCCTGCGCGGCATCTTCCTCTGCCGCGCGCAGGACATCCACTGGTTCTACCAGGAAGGCGCCAGCCGCCTGTTCCCCGATTACTGGGAGGACTACATCGCGCCGATCCCGCCGGAGGAGCGCGGCGACCTGCTGGCGGCCTTCCACAAGCGCCTCACCGGCAGCGACCAGATCGCCCAGATGCACGCGGCCAAGGCCTGGTCGACCTGGGAGGGCCGCACCGCGACGCTGCGTCCAAACCCGCTGGTGGTGGACCGCTTCACCGAACCGGGCAGGGCGCTGTCGATCGCGCGTATCGAGAACCACTTCTTCGTCAACCAGGGCTTCCTCAGGCCCAACCAGTTGCTCGACGACATGCACCGCATCGCCCACCTGCCTGGCGTGATCGTGCATGGCCGCTACGACGCCATCTGCCCGCTGGACAATGCCTGGGCCCTGCATCAGGCCTGGCCGAACAGCGAGCTGCAAATCATCCGCGATGCCGGCCACACAGCCAGCGAGCCGGGCATCGTCGACGCGCTGGTGCGCGCCACCAACGAGATTGGCCGGCGTCTGCTCGACCTGCCGCCGGAGGCCGAATGAAGGCGTTGCTGCAGCGCGTCGGCGCGGCGCGGGTGGAGGTCGGCGGGGAGATAGTCGGTTCCATCGATCGCGGCCTGCTGGTGCTGGTCGGGGTGGAGCCGGAGGACGGCGAGCGCTGCGCGGCGAAGATGCTGCACAAGCTGCTCAACTACCGGGTGTTCGGCGACGCCGAGGGCAAGATGAATCGCTCGCTGGCGGACGTACAGGGCGGACTGCTGCTGGTCTCGCAGTTCACCCTGGCGGCGAATACCCGCAGTGGATTGCGCCCGAGCTTTTCCAGCGCGGCGCCGCCGGCGCAGGGCGAGGCGGTGTTCGAGCACCTGGTGAAGCTGGCGCGCGTAGCGCATCCGCAGGTGGCGACCGGTCGCTTCGGCGCCGACATGCAGGTGCACCTGGTCAATGATGGCCCGGTGACCTTCCTGCTGGAGTGCTGAGCGGGGGGATTCGCGGGAAGTTTCCCGCTGCGTTGCAGGGAGGGTCGGCAGCGCCGGAAGGGTTAATTTTTGTGACAGATACATGGCCTTTTGTCACATCCCCGGTGCATCATCCGCACGCCGATTTCATGCTGTACAGGACAGGCCGCCTGGCATCCCGATGCGAGGCGGGGCGGCCTGCAACCCAAAGGACGGGAATCATTCCGCCCGGGCAGGGTCGGAACCTCTGGAGTCGCTAGCCGACGAGCGGCATGCTTCCAGGTTTTCCAGGCCCGGTGCACGTAACGCGAATGACTGGAAACAGGCATTCTTTTGTCAGATCGCGCCAAATCTGGCTATCTATCGGGTTTGGCAGCGAATGTGGCGAAACCATGTTCGACCGGCACCCAGGTGCCGAGGGAGACCCCTGAACGGTCAGGGCGTCTTCAGTAATTCATGTTCACGGACGAGGGGGCCTCGTGATTTTCCGTTCCGTTTCAAACACCGATTTCCGCGCCCGCGTGCGCACCTTGTTGCTGGCCGGCTCGACCGCGCTGGCGTTCGTCGCCGCCCCGGTATGGGCATTCAGCATCGATGACGTGGCGAGCAAGGCCAAGGACCTGGCTGGCGACAAGTATTCCGCGCCGACCAGCAACCTGCCATCGGAATTCAGCGAAATGAAGTTCGCCGATTACCAGCAGATCCGCTTCATCAACGAACGCGCCTACTGGGGCAAGCTGAAGACGCCGTTCAAGCTGAGCTTCTATCACCAGGGCATGCACTTCGACACGCCAGTGAAGATCAACGAGGTGACCGCCACCACGGTCAAGCCGATCAAATACGATCGCACCAAGTTCGATTTCGGATCGCTGAAGTTCGACGAGAATGCCACCAAGGACCTTGGCTACGCCGGCTTCCGCGTGCTCTACCCGATCAACCAGGCCGACAAGCAGGACGAGATCGCCACCTTCCTCGGCGCGAGCTATTTCCGCGTGGTCGGCAAGGGCCAGGTCTACGGCCTGTCCGCGCGCGGCCTGGCGATCGACACCGCATTGCCGTCCGGCGAGGAGTTCCCGCGCTTCCGCGAGTTCTGGATCGAGCGGCCGAAGGCGCAGGACAAGCAACTGGTGATCTATGCCCTGCTCGACTCGCCGCGCGCCACCGGCGCCTACCGCTTCGTCCTGCGTCCGGGCAAGGACGCGGTGATGGATGTGCAGGCCCGCGTGTTCCTCCGCGAGAAAGTCAGCAAGCTGGGCCTGGCGCCGCTGACCAGCATGTACCTGTTCGGCTCCAACCAGCCGTCCGAGCAGCACAACTTCCGTCCCGAGCTGCATGACTCCAGCGGCCTGCAGATCCATGCCGGCAACGGCGAGTGGCTGTGGCGTCCGCTGAACAATCCGAAGCACCTGTCGGTGAGCACCTTCAGCGTCGAGAACCCGAAAGGCTTCGGCCTGCTCCAGCGCGGCCGCGAGTTCTCCCGCTACGAAGACCTGGACGACCGCTACGACCTGCGCCCGAGCGCCTGGATCGAGCCGAAGGGCGACTGGGGCAAGGGCACCGTGGAACTGGTGGAGATCCCGACCCCGGACGAAACCAACGACAATATCGTCGCGTTCTGGAACCCCGAGACCCAGCCCGAGGTCGGAAAGCCGCTGGACTTCGCCTATCGCCTGCACTGGACCATGGATGAAGACGAGCTGCACGACCCGAAGTCCTCCTGGGTCAAGCAGACCATGCGCTCGGTCGGCGACGTGAAGCAGAAGAACCTGATCCGCCAGCAGGACGGCAGCACCGCCCTGGTCGTCGACTTCGAAGGGCCGGCCCTGAAGGACCTGGCGCCGGATGCGCCGGTGACCACCCAGGTCAGCACCGACAGCAACGCCGAAGTGGTGGAGAACAGCCTGCGTTACAACCCGGTCCTGAAAGGCTGGCGCCTGACGCTGCGGATCAAGGTCAAGGATCCGAAAAAGCCGGTGGAAATGCGCGCGGCGCTGGTCGACGAGGCGCAGAAGCCACTGAGCGAAACCTGGAGCTATCAGCTGCCTGCCGATGAATAACCCATCTACCCCGAAAGCGCCGCTGGCCGACTACCTCGCTCATCTTCCCCTGGCGGAAGAGGAGCGGGCCCGGCTCGGCGAGTCCGCTTCCTTCTCCGAGCTGCATGCTCGCCTGGCGGGAGAAGGTGCCGCCAGCGAAGCCGGGGGCGATCCCGCCCTGGCTTCGGTACGCGCCCGCCTGCAACTGGGCAGCCCCGAACTGGACGACGCCGAGATGTTCGGCGTCGACGCCCAGGGCCGCACCTTCCTCAAGATTTCCCCGCCGATCCGCCGCACCAAGGTGATCCCCGAGCCCTGGCGCACCAACATCCTGGTGCGTGGCTGGCGTCGGCTGACCGGCCGCAGCAACCCGCCCAAGCCCAAGCGCGCCCTGCCGCGCGCGCGCTGGCAGCGGGTCGGCTCGCTGCGCCGGTTCATCCTGCTGCTGCTGATGCTGGCGCAGACCTCGGTCGCCACCTACTACATGAAAGGTATCCTGCCGTACCAGGGCTGGGCCTTCGTCGACCTGGAGGAACTTACCCGGCAGAGTCTCCTGGACACCGTCCAGCAGGTCCTGCCCTACGTCATCCAGTTCGGCATCCTGGCGCTCTTCGCGATCCTCTTCTGCTGGGTCTCGGCCGGCTTCTGGACCGCCCTGATGGGCTTCTGGGAGCTGCTCACCGGGCGCGACCGCTACCGGATTTCCGGCAGCAGCGCCGGCAGCGAGCCGATCGCCGCCGACGCGCGCACGGCGATCGTCATGCCGATCTGCAACGAAGACGTGCCGCGGGTGTTCGCCGGCCTGCGGGCGACCGTCGAGTCGATGGCCGCCACCGGCGAGATGGAGCGCTTCGACTTCTTCGTCCTCAGCGACACCAACGATCCCGATATCGCCGTCGCCGAGCAGCAGGCCTGGCTCGAGCTGTGCCGCGAGACCAGGGGCTTCGGCAAGATCTTCTACCGTCGCCGGCGGCGCCGGGTGAAGCGCAAGAGCGGCAACATCGACGACTTCTGCCGGCGCTGGGGCGGCGACTACCGCTACATGGTGGTGATGGACGCCGACAGCGTGATGAGCGGCGACTGCCTGGCCAAGCTGGTGCGGCTGATGGAGGCCAATCCTGAGGCGGGGATCATCCAGACCGCGCCGAAGGCGTCCGGCATGGACACCCTGTATGCGCGCATGCAGCAGTTCGCCACCCGCGTCTACGGCCCGCTGTTCACTGCCGGCCTGCATTTCTGGCAGCTCGGCGAGTCGCACTACTGGGGGCACAACGCGATCATCCGCATGCAGCCCTTCATCGACCATTGCGCCCTGGCGCCGTTGCCGGGCAAGGGCTCGTTCGCCGGCGCGATCCTTTCCCACGACTTCGTCGAGGCCGCGTTGATGCGCCGTGCCGGCTGGGGCGTGTGGATCGCCTACGACCTCGACGGCAGCTACGAAGAACTGCCGCCGAACCTGCTCGACGAACTCAAGCGCGACCGCCGCTGGTGCCACGGCAACCTGATGAACTTCCGCCTGTTCCTGGTCAAGGGCATGCACCCGGTGCACCGCGCGGTGTTCCTCACCGGGGTGATGTCCTACCTGTCGGCGCCGCTGTGGTTCTTCTTCCTCGTGCTTTCCACCGCGCTGCTGGCGGTGCATCAGCTGATGGAGCCGCAGTACTTCCTGGAACCGCGGCAGCTGTTCCCGATCTGGCCGCAGTGGCACCCGGAGAAGGCCATCGCGCTGTTCTCCACCACCCTGACCCTGCTGTTCCTGCCCAAGCTGCTCAGCGTGATGCTGATCTGGGCCAAGGGCGCCAAGGGGTTCGGCGGGGTGATCCGGGTGACCCTGAGCATGCTCCTGGAGATGTTCTTCTCGGTGCTGCTGGCGCCGGTGCGGATGCTCTTCCATACCCGCTTCGTGCTCGCCGCTTTCCTCGGCTGGTCGGTGCAGTGGAACTCGCCGCAGCGCGACGACGACGCCACCCCCTGGAGCGAGGCGATCCGCCGGCATGGCATGCAGACCCTGCTGGGCCTTGCCTGGACCCTGCTGGTGGCCTGGCTCAACCCGCGCTTCCTGTGGTGGCTGTCGCCGATCGTCGGCTCGCTGATGCTGTCGATCCCCGTGTCGGTGATTTCCAGCCGGGTCAAGCTGGGCCTGCGCGCCCGCGACGAAAAGTTGTTCCTGATTCCCGAGGAGTACGACACCCCGCGCGAGCTGCGCGCGACCGACGAGTACACCTACGAGAACCGCTGGCATGCGCTCAAGGACGGCTTCCTCAAGGCCGCCGTCGATCCGTTGCTCAACGCCCTGGCCTGTGCCATGGGCACGGCTCGCCACAACCGTGCGCAAGCCATCGAGACGGTGCGCGGCGAGCGTATCGGCAAGGCCATCGAGAAGGGCCCGGAACAGCTCGACGGTGCCACGCGCCTGGCCCTGTTGAGTGACCCGGTAGCACTTTCGCGCCTGCATGCGCAGGTCTGGGAAGAGAACCGCGACGATTGGCTCGGCCGCTGGCGCAAGGCCGAGGCGGACGACCCCCACGCGGCCAGCGTACCGCTGGCCCAGGTAGTGCCCGGCGACGCCGGCCTGCTGCCCGCCGCCCAGTCCTGATCCCATGCCCCCGGTGGAGCGCCGCCGGGGGCATGGTCTGTTTCTTGCCTGTTTTCCCCGCGCGGCGCTGCTGTTACCCTGCGCCGGCAATCCAGAAAGTCTCGTATCGTTCGCCAGCCGAGGTACCATCGGCCGCCTTTTCGCGCAGCCGGTCAGGGCCTGTTGCGCCCGCCCGGGACGGCGACACGACGAGAGCATCCGTTCGACGACTGTGTTTCCAAGACTGCTGGGGAGTGGGGAATGAAAAAGTATCTTGCTTCATTGGTTCTGGGCGTCTGCGCCCTGCTGGGCGTGGCTTCGGCCCAGGCGGCCGGCGCGGTGGAGGACGCGGTCAAGCGCGGCACCCTGCGGGTCGGCATGGACCCGACCTACATGCCGTTCGAGATGACCAACAAGCGTGGCCAGATCATCGGCTTCGAGGTCGACCTGCTCAAGGCCATGGCCAAGTCCATGGGCGTCAAGCTGGAGCTGGTTTCCACCAGCTACGACGGGATCATCCCGGCGCTGCTGACCGGCAAGTTCGACATGATCGGCTCGGGCATGACCCTGACCCAGGAGCGCAACCTGCGCCTGAACTTCTCCGAGCCCTTCATCGTGGTCGGCCAGACCCTGCTGGTGCGCAAGGAGCTGGAAGGCAAGATCAAGTCCTACAAGGACCTGAACGACCCGCAGTACAGCATCACCTCGAAAATCGGCACCACCGGCGAGATCGTCGCCCGCAAGCTGATCAGCAAGGCCAAGTACCACGGCTTCGACAACGAGCCGGAAGCGGTGATGGACGTGGTCAACGGCAAGGCCGACGCCTTCATCTACGACTCGCCCTACAACGTGGTGGCGGTGAGCAAGTTCGGCGCCGGCAAGCTGGTCTATCTCGACCAGCCGTTCACCTACGAGCCGCTGGCCTTCGGCCTGAAGAAAGGCGACTACGACAGCATCAACTTCATCAACAACTTCCTCCATCAGATCCGCGAAGACGGCACCTATCAGCGCATCCACGACAAGTGGTTCAAGAACACCGAGTGGCTGAAGGAAATGGAATGAACCGCTGACGGCCCCCGCGAAGGGGGCCGTCGTACCTGCGCATTCCATCGTTCGAGAGAGTTTCCGTGACCAAGAAGAAACGTTCCGTCTGGCCCTGGCATCTGCTGACCGGGTTGATCCTGCTGGCCCTGGCCTGGGCCCTGTGGTTCTCCACCTCGCTGATTTCCTATGAATGGCGCTGGAACCGCGTCCCGCAGTACTTCGCCTACCAGGCCGAGGAGCCGCTGCGGGCCAGCGAAATCGGCCGGGTCGATGGCATCCAGGAGCAGGGCAGGGACGCGCGCGTCACGCTGCTCGGCGACAGCGGCGAGCAGCAGGTCCTGACCGTTGCGGCGGACAGCCTGCAGTTCGCCGAGGGCGACGACGTGGCCGAGGGCGACGTGGTCGGGGTGACCCGCCACTGGGCCGCCGGTCCGCTGCTATGGGGCCTTTGGACCACCCTCTGGCTGTCGCTGGTGTCCGGCGCGATCGGCCTGGCGATCGGCCTGGTCGCCGGGCTCTGCCGGCTGTCGAAGAACCCGACACTGCACGACCTGTCGACGATCTACGTCGAACTGGTGCGCGGCACGCCGCTGCTGGTGCAGATCTTCATCTTCTATTTCTTCATCGGCACGGTGCTCGACCTGTCCCGCGAGTTCGCCGGGGTCGCCGCGCTGGCGCTGTTCACCGGCGCCTACGTGGCCGAGATCATTCGCGCCGGCGTGCAGTCCATCGCCCGCGGGCAGAACGAGGCTGCCCGTTCCCTGGGCCTCAACGCCAGCCAGTCGATGCGCCACGTGATCCTGCCGCAGGCCTTCAAACGCGTGCTGCCGCCGCTGGCCGGGCAGTTCATCAGCCTGGTCAAGGACACCTCGCTGGTCTCGGTGATCGCCATCACCGAACTGACCAAGAGCGGCCGCGAGGCGATCACCACCTCGTTCTCCACCTTCGAGATCTGGTTCTGCGTCGCCGCGCTGTACCTGCTGTTGAACCTGCCCCTTTCGCACATGGCATCCCGACTGGAGCGGAGGCTCGGACAAAGTGATTGAAGTACGCAACCTGCTGAAGGTCTTCGATACCCGCGGCCAGGTGGTGCGCGCGGTGGACGACGTGAGCACGCGCGTGGCCAGGGGCGAGGTGCTGGTGGTGATCGGCCCGTCCGGCTCGGGCAAGTCGACTTTCCTGCGCTGCCTGAACGGCCTGGAGGAATTCGACGAGGGTTCGGTGAGCATCGACGGCGTCGACCTCGCCGACCCGAAGACCGATATCAACGCCTACCGCCGCGAAGTCGGGATGGTCTTCCAGCATTTCAACCTGTTCCCGCACATGACCGTGCTGGAGAACCTCTGCCTGGCCCAGCGCGTGGTGCGCAAGCGTGGCAAGGCCGAGCGCGAGGCGAAGGCGCGGGCGCTGCTGGCCAAGGTCGGCATCGGGCAGAAGGCCGACGAATATCCCTCGCGCCTGTCCGGCGGCCAGCAGCAGCGGGTGGCGATCGCCCGCGCGCTGTGCATGGATCCCAAGGTGATGCTGTTCGACGAACCGACCTCGGCGCTCGATCCGGAAATGGTCGGCGAGGTGCTCGACGTGATGAAGACTCTCGCCGTCGAAGGCATGACCATGGTCTGCGTGACCCACGAAATGGGCTTTGCCCGCGAGGTGGCCGACCGCGTGCTGTTCTTCGACCACGGCAAGCTGCTGGAGGACGCGCCGCCTGCGCAGTTCTTCGACAACCCGCAGGACCCGCGGGCCCAGGCCTTCCTCCGCCAGGTCCTCTAGCGCCGCGCTAGGCGAACGGCTTGCCCGGCGGCGACAGGAGCGACGTCTGGCTCTGTCGCGCGGCCGGCTGGATATCGTTGTCCTCCAGCCAGTCCAGCGCCCATTCGCGCAGGCGCTCGCCCTGGTAGCGATACCAGTCCTGCAGCAGCTCCGGATATTCCATCAGCGAATGCTTGAAGGCCTTGAACGGCTTGCGGCTCTGCAGCGCGTTGGCCAGGGTCGCGTAGGCGTGCGGTTCCTCCACTTCGCGCAGGAAGTCCTGCATCAATCCCAGTGACTGGGTGGTGCTCAGCGGATCGATCAGCAGCAGACGCTCCGGCTCGTTTTCCAGCAGCGCCTCGAGTTCCGGGTCGGGGGCTTCGGCGGAGATCAGCAGCACCTTGCCGCTGTACAGGTCGAGGTAGTGGTCGATTCCCGGGGTATCCAGGGCGAAGGCCAGTTCGTCGATATCGATGGTCATCGGGCGCATGGCGTCATCTCCCAAAAGGCGAAAGCCTGATCCTACGCAAAGGCGCCCCTCCTGTCCGCTTTCGATGGACGGGAGGGGCTGCGGTCGCAGAAAGGATCCTCTCGGGATGTTACAGGCGGAAGCGCCCCACCTGCGCCTGCAGCCGCGTACCCAGGCGTGCCAGCTCGCCGCTGGCGGCGGCGGTCTGCTCGCTGGCGGCGGCCGACTGCTCGGCGACGTCGCGCACGTTGAGCACACTGCGGTTGATCTCCTCGGCCACCGTGCTCTGCTGCTCGGCGGCCGTGGCGATCTGCAGGTTCATGTTCTGGATATCGGAGACGGTGCGGGTGATGCTGTCCAGCGCGACGCCGGCGCGGCGCGCCAGCTCCACCGTGCTGGCGGTGAGCGAGCGGCTGTTCTCCAGGCGATCGGCGGCCTCGCCGGCGCCCTGCTGGAGACGCTGGATCAGGCCCTCGATCTCGGCGGTGGAGTGCTGGGTGCGCTGGGCCAGGCCGCGCACCTCGTCGGCGACCACGGCGAAGCCGCGTCCGGCCTCGCCGGCGCGGGCCGCCTCGATGGCGGCGTTGAGCGCCAGCAGGTTGGTCTGCTCGGCCACCGACTTGATCACGTCGAGGACGCTGCCGATCTGTTCGCTGTCGTTCCTCAGGCGCGCCATGGCTTCGCTGGAGCCGTCCATCTCGGTGGCCAGGCGTTCGATGCGGGTCACCGCCTGGTCGACCACCGCGTCGCCCTGGCGCGCCTCTTCGTCGGCCTGGCGAGCGGCCTGGGAAGCCAGTTCGGCGTTGCGCGCGACGTCTTGCACGGTGGCGGTCATCTCGTGCATGGCGGTGGCGACCTGGTCGGTCTCGACCTTCTGGCTGTTGACCCCGGCTCGGGCCTGCTCGGTGACCGCCGAGAGTTCCTCGGCGGAGCTGGCCAGTTGGCCGACACCGTCGCCGATCTGCCCGACCAGTTCGCGCAAGCTGTCGCCCATGCGCTGCATGACCCGCTGCAACTGGCCCAGTTCGTCGCGACGCTGGAGGGTCAGGGGATTCTGCGGACGCTTGCCGAGGTCGCCGGCGGCGATGGCCTCGGCCAGCGCGAGGGCTTCGTCCAGCGGCCGGACGATCTGCCGGTTGATCGCCCAGCCGGCGACGCAGCCGAAGGCCAGGGCCAGCGCGGCGATCAGCCAGAGGCTGGCGCGGTCGCGGCTGGCGGTGCTTTCGCGCAATTGGCGACCGGCTTCGGTGAGGGTCTGGCCGGCCCGGGCCATATCCTGGGTGCTGCTCTGCATCGCCTGCTGCGCCTGGCGCGTGCGAGCGACGCCGGCGCGGAACTGCTCGATGCCGCCACGGTAGTCCTGGAGGCTGCGCATGGCCTGTTCCAGCGCCGCACCGGCCTCCTCCGGCAACTGTCCGTGTAGCGCCGTGCCGGCCTGGCGCAGTGCGTCGAACGCGGCGAACGCGGCCTGCTCGGCCTTGTCGCTGCGCTCGAAGACATAGCCACGCACCTGGTAGCGCACCATGAGCAGTTGTTGGTGCAGGTCGGCTACCGCGCGGCTGCGTTGCAGCGCCTGCGGATCGCCGGCCTGTTGCGCGAGGCTGGCGTCCATCAGTTCTTCCAGGCGGGCGAAGCTGTCCAGCGCCTGTTGCGCGCTGCCCACCAGCACACCGCGGGCGGCGCTGCGCTGCTGGTCGGCGGCGGCGAGGTCGTCGAAGGCCCCGCGGTAGGCCTCGATCGCCTCGGCCTCACGGGCCAGGGCGGCCGGGTCGAGTTCGCTGTCGCGCAGTTGCCGCAGGCGCTCGAGCATGCCGGTGAGTATCCGGCGCAGCCGCTCGGCCTCGCGCGGGTCGCTGCCGGCGTCGAACGCCAGGTGCGCCTGCTCGGCCTGCTGGGCCTGTTCCATGAGCGTGGCCACCTCGGCGAGCTGCTCGCTCAGCGCGGTCTGGTGCGTGAGGGTGCGGTTGCTGCTGACCACCACCAGCAGAAGCAGCGCGAGGAGGACACCGAAACCGAGCATCAGCTTGCGGCTGACGCTCAGCTTGGCCAGTTGGAGAACCCACCAATCGTACATCGTCATTACTCCAGGCAGTGCGACACCCTGGGGTGGCAGCCCCATGGCGTGGCGGACAGGTAATGGCTCAGCGGCGCGCGCCCTGTGGATGGGCGCGGAGGGACCGGTACATGGCCGGCGGGCGAGGTTTATGGTTGTCGTGCGGAGCCCTGCGCGACAGAGGTTGTCGGCCGTGTAGGAAAAACCTTCAGTTTTTTTGCCAGAGGCGCTTCAGAACAGCCGGGCGAGCAGGGCGGTGACCGCGGTTTCCACGCGCAGGATGCGTTCGCCGAGCTGCACCGGATGCAGCCCGGCCTCGCGCAGCTTGTCGACCTCGTAGGGAATCCAGCCGCCCTCCGGGCCGATCGCCAGGGTCACCGGCTTCTCCACCGCGCGCGGACAGGCCGGCCAGGGGCCGGGATGGCCGACCAGGCCTAGGCTGCCGGCGGCCAGGGCCGGCAGGCGGTCTTCGACGAAGGGCTTGAAGCGCTTCTCGACGATGATTTCCGGCAGCACCGTATCGCGGGCCTGCTCCAGGCCGAGGACCAGGTTCTCGCGGATCGCCGGCGGGTCGAGGAAGGGGGTCTGCCAGAAGCTCTTTTCCACGCGGTAGCTGTTCAGCAGCACCAGCTTCGGTACGCCCATCGCGGCGATGGTCTGCAACACCCGGCGGAGCATCTTCGGTCGCGGCAAGGCCAGCAGCAGGGTGATCGGCAGCTTGGCCGGCGGCGGCTGGTCGAAGCGTACCTCCAGGGTCGCCTCGCGGGCATCGAGCTGCAGCAGGCGGCCTTCACCCATCCAGCCGCCGAGGCGACCGACCCGTAGGGTGTCGCCGTTCTCGGCGCGGTGCACTTCGTGCAGGTGCCTGAGGCGGCGATCGTGCAGGACCGCGCGATCCGCCGAGACGAAGTCGGCATCGTCGAGCAGCAGCAGGTTCACTGGCGGGTGGCCGGGGGCTGGTCGCCGTCGCTGGCCGGTTGGTCGTCCGGATGCTCGCCGCGCTTGCGTACCAGGCGGCCGAACAGCAGGCCGATCTCGAACAGCAGCCACATCGGCACCGCGAGCATGGTCTGGGAGAAGATGTCCGGCGGGGTCAGGACCATGCCGACCACGAAGCAGCCGATGATCACGTACGGACGGATCTTCTTCAGGTACTCGACGTCGACCACCCCGATCCAGATCAGCAGCACGGTGGCCACCGGGATCTCGAAGGCGACGCCGAAGGCGAAGAACAGGGTCAGGACGAAGTCCAGGTAGCTGTTGATGTCCGTCATCATCGCCACGCCCTCGGGGGTCACGCTGGCGAAGAAGTGGAAGATCATCGGGAACACCAGGAAGTAGGCGAAGGCCATCCCGGCGTAGAACAGGATGATGCTGGACACCAGTAGCGGCAGCGCCACGCGCTTCTCGTGCTTGTACAGGCCGGGGGCGATGAAGCCCCAGACCTGCGCGAGGATCACCGGCATCGCCAGGAACAGCGCCACCACCATGGTCAGCTTGAACGGCGCGAGGAACGGCGAGGCGACGTCGGTGGCGATCATGCTGGTGCCTTCCGGGAGGAAGCGGCGCAGCGGCTCGGAGACCAGGGTGTAGATCTTCTGCGAGAAATAGAACAGGCCGGCGAAGATCAGGAAGATCGCCGCCACGCTGCGCAGCAGGCGGGTGCGCAGTTCGGTCAGGTGCGAGACCAGCGGCATTTCCTGGTCGTGCTCGGGCTGTTCGGGTTTTTCGGCGCTCATGGATTACGCGGCGTCTCGGGCGGTTGCGAGGAAATGGGGGCAGGGGCGGCCGGCGGCGTCGCCGCTGCGTCCGCGGGCGGAGGCGCAGGCGTGCTGGCCGCTGGCGGCGTAGGCACGCCAGGCGCCGGGCTGTCGTTGGCTGGCGGAGGGTTTTCCTGCGGCGGATTCTGGCCGGTCAACGGCGCCAGCAGCTTCTGCGCTTCGCGCTCCATCGAGAGGATGTGCTCGTTGTGCAGTTGCCGACGAATCTCGTCGGCGCCGATTTCCCGTTCCACTTCCTGCTTGATGGTATTGAAACTGCGCTTCAGGCGGCCGATCCACAGGCCGGCGGTACGCGCGGCGCCGGGCAGGCGCTCGGGGCCGAGCACCAGCAGGGCGATCAGCCCGACCAGCAGCAGTTCGCTGAAGCTGATTCCGAACATCGATGGCTACCCGTCAGTCCTTGCGCGCCGGCTCTTCGACCTTCTGGGCCTGGGCGTCGATGGTGTGCGGCTGGTTCAGCGGCTGTGCCGGCTGGGCGGCGGGCTGCTCCTTCTTGTCGTCTTCCTCGGTGTTCACCGCCTTGCGGAAGCCCTTGATCGCCTCGCCGACATCGGAGCCGAGGTTCTTCAGGCGCTTGGTGCCGAACACCAGCACCACCACGATCAGAATGACGATCCAGTGTTTCCAGTCAAAAATGCCCATGTCGTATTCCTCGTATGTGTAGGGTTCAGGCCGATGGTTGGCGGGCGGCTTTCTCGGCGTGGCCGGAAAGGCCGAAGCGGCGCTCCAGTTCGTCCAGCACGGCTTGCGGATGCTGGCCGAGGGCCGAGAGCATCACCAGCGAGTGGAACCAGAGGTCGGCGGTTTCGTAGATCAGCTCCTGGCAGTCGCCGCTGGCGGCGGCGTCCTTGGCGGCGATGATGGTTTCCACCGACTCCTCGCCGACCTTCTCCAGGATCTTGTTCAGTCCCTTGTGGTACAGGCTGGCCACGTAGGAGCTGTCGGGCGCGGCGTTCCTGCGCTCCTCGAGCACCGCCGCCAGGCGGGTCAGGGTGTCACTCATGCTGGTGTCCTGCGTGTTCGTAGATGGCGTCCGGGTCCTTCAGCACCGGATCGACGACCTTCCAGTCGCCATTCTCGTAGACCCGGTAGAAGCAGCTTTCCCGGCCGGTATGGCAGGCGATCCCGCCGACCTGCTCGACCATCAGGATGACCACATCGGCATCGCAATCCAGGCGCAGCTCATGGAGCTTCTGCACGTGTCCGGACTCTTCGCCCTTGCGCCACAGCTTGCCACGCGAGCGCGACCAGTAGATCGCCCGGTTCTCGCTGGCGGTCAGGGCCAGCGCCTCGCGGTTCATCCAGGCCATCATCAGCACGCGCCCGGTCTCGTGATCCTGGGCGATCGCCGGGACCAGGCCGTCGGCGTTCCAGTGAATCTCATCCAGCCAGTCTTTCATGGTCTTTCCACGTTCGTTGCCGGTGCGTTGCCCGCGTTTCCGGCGGAAATAGGGGTAGTGTGCCAGCCGTGGACGCGACTGGCTATCGGCGCAGGATCAGGAACACCCCGCCGGCCAGCATCACCCAGGCCGGCCAGGCTTCCAGCTGCTGGCCGAGGCCGACCTCGGCGGCGCCGACCAGCAGCACCGCGCCGACCAGGCGTCCGAGCCAGTCGTGCCGGGAGCTTTTCCACTCCGGTGGCGGCGCATTGTGGGCGTGCGGTTGTGACAGGCGTTCGAGGGTGTCGCGGGCCATCTGCGACAGGTGCGGCACCTGCTCGACCTGTTGCTGGAAGTTGCGCAGCAGCTGTTTCGGGCTGACCCGTTCGCGCATCCAGCGCTCCAGGAACGGCTGGGCGGTGGCCCACAGGTCGAGTTCCGGATACAGCTGGCGGCCGAGGCCTTCGATGTTCAGCAGGGTCTTCTGCAGCAGCACCAGTTGCGGCTGGATCTCCATGTTGAAGCGGCGCGCGGTCTGGAACAGGCGCAGCAGGACCTGGCCGAAGGAGATGTCCTTCAGCGGCTTCTCGAAGATCGGTTCGCAGACGGTACGGATCGCCGCCTCGAAGTCGTTGACCTTGGTTTCCGCCGGGACCCAGCCGGAGTCGATATGCAGTTGGGCGACCTTGCGGTAGTCGCGCTTGAAGAAGGCGATCAGGTTGCGCGCCAGGTAGTCCTGGTCCTCGTCGGTGAGGCTGCCGACGATGCCGCAGTCCACCGCGATGTATTGCGGGCTCCAGGGCGCGCGGGTGCTGACGAAGATGTTGCCGGGGTGCATGTCGGCATGGAAGAAGCTGTCGCGGAACACCTGGGTGAAGAAGATCTCCACGCCGCGCTCGGCCAGTGCCTTGAAGTCGGTGCGCTGGTCGCGCAGGGTTTCCAGGTCGGTCACCGGGATGCCGTAGATGCGCTCCATCACCAGCACCTTGGGCCGGCACCAGTCCCAGTAGACCTGCGGCACGTAGAGCAGCGGGGAGCCTTCGAAGTTGCGTCGCAGCTGCGAGGCGTTGGCCGCCTCGCGGAGCAGGTCGAGTTCGTCGACGATGGTCTTCTCGTAGTCGCTGACCACCTCCACCGGGTGCAGGCGCCGCGCCTCGCTGGAGACCCGCTCGGCGAGGCGGGCGAGGATGAACAGCCAGGCGATGTCGGAGCGGATCACCGGTTCCAGGTTTGGCCGGATCACCTTCACCACCACTTCCTCGCCGCTCTTCAGGCGCGCGGCATGGACCTGCGCCACCGAGGCGGAGGCCAGCGGCTCGCGTTCGAAGCGGGCGAAGACCTGCTCGATCTTCGCGCCGAGCTGCTCCTCGATGCGCTTGACCGCCAGCTCCGGCGGGAACGGCGGCACCTTGTCCTGCAGCCAGGCCAGTTCGTTGGCGATGTCGTCGGGCAGCAGGTCGCGGCGGGTCGAGAGAATCTGCCCGAACTTGATGAAGATCGGCCCGAGGTCCTGTAGCGCCAGGCGCAGCCGCGCGCCGCGGGTCAGTTCCAGCTTGCGCCGTGGCAGCCAGCGCCAGGGCAGGGCGGCGCCGAGCAGGCGCAGCCACCAGGGCAGCATCGGCAGTTCGAGGATCAGGTCGTCCAGGCGGTAGCGGACGACGACGCGCTGGATGCGCAGCAGGCGGCGGAAAGCGAGGAGCTTCATGCGTCGGGCTTGGTCTTTTGGCTGAGGCGCTCGACGCGCGCGTCGAGACGATCGAGGGCCAGCTTCAGCTGGTCCAGTTCGGCGAAGCGGGCTTCGGCTTCGTGCTGGCCGACCAGCGTGCGGCTTTCCTCGGCAAGATAGTCGGCCAGGTTCAGGCGCAGGCTGTGCAGGCTCTGCGCGCTCCAGCGCGAAGCGTCGCGCAGGCTGCTGCCGAGCACCTGGGTGGCGAGCGGGCCGAGCCAGCGCGACAGTTCGTACTCCCAGTCCAGCTCCAGGCTCTGCAGGATGCCGGCCAGTTCCAGCAGGGCCGCGCTGTCGCCGTCCATGCTGACTTCCGGGCTGTGCAGGACGCGGGTCTTGTCGCGCGCCAGGGCCAGGTGCAGGAGGTTGCCGGCCGGGGCGCGCAGGGTGCAGTCGACCTCGGCCTCGTGGTGCGCGGCGAAATGCAGGCCGTCGCCGGCGGGCAGGATGAAGACCCGCAGCGGCGGGCTCAGGCAGTCGACCTCGATGACCTTGCCGGCCAGCCGGCGCAGGCGCGGCAGCGCCGTCCCGTCGAGGCGCAGGACGCGATTGATGCCGGTTTCGGCGGCGGCCAGCACGGCCTGGATCAGCAGCGAGCTCATCGGCGCGCCCCCGGTTAAGGCTTGATACCGCGATGCAGGGCGACGATGCCGCCGGTCATGTTGTGGTAGGTCACGCGGTCGAAGCCGGCTTCCACCATCATCGCCTTGAGGGTTTCCTGGTCGGGGTGCATGCGGATCGACTCGGCCAGGTAGCGGTAGCTCTCGGCGTCGTTGGTGACCAGCTTGCCCATCAGTGGCAGCAGGCTGAACGAATAGGCGTCGTAGGCCTTGGACAGCAGGCTGCTGCTCGGCTTGGAGAACTCCAGCACCAGCAGGCGGCCGCCGGGCTTGAGCACGCGCAGCATGGAGCGGATCGCTTCGTCCTTGTGGGTGACGTTGCGCAGGCCGAAGGCGATGGTCACGCAGTCGAAGTGGTTGTCCGGGAAGGGCAGCTTCTCGGCGTCCGCCTGGACGAAGCTGACGTTGCCGGAGACGCCCTTGTCGAGCAGCTTGTCGCGGCCGACCTTGAGCATCGAGGCGTTGATGTCGGCCAGCACCACCTCGCCGCTCGGGCCGACCAGGCGCGAGAACTGCCGGGTCAGGTCGCCGGTGCCGCCGGCGATGTCGAGCACGCGGTTGCCGCTGCGTACGCCGGAGAGTTCGATGGTGAAGCGCTTCCACAGGCGATGGATGCCGCCGGACATCAGGTCGTTCATCAGGTCGTACTTGGCCGCCACCGAGTGGAAGACCTCGGCGACCTTCTTCGCCTTCTGGCTTTCCGGAACGTTCTGGTAGCCGAAGTGGGTGGTGGGCTCGGCGTCGGCGCCTTTGCGGGGATCGTTCATGACGTTCTCACCTGGAAAGAATGCCGGGCATTCTAACAGGATGTGGGGAAAGTGCTGTGCCGCCGTCCGACGGCGCGGGTGCGGTGTTTTGTCTGGCCGCGTATAGTTTTGCGATCTGCAATCAGGAGTCGATCCATGTCGCGTATCCACATCGAACGTCCGCACAGCCTGGGGCTGGACGCCGCACGGGCCAAGGCGGAGAAACTGGCCGAACGTCTGGCGAAGGAGCACGGCGTGCAGTGCGAATGGCAGGGCGACGAGCTGACCTTCAAGCGCAGCGGCGTCGACGGCAGGATCGCGGTGGGGGCGGACAAGGTCGCGGTGGACGTCAAGCTCGGCCTGATGCTCTCGGCCATGAGCGGCCTGCTCAAGGGCGAGATCGAGAAGGCCCTGGACAAGGCGCTGGCCTGATCCCTCCGGGCGTCGTCGTCCTGGCGGCGCCCATCTTCCGCTTAGTATGCGGTTTCTAATTTTCCCCGATACCTTGCTCTCACGCTGCCAGCGTTCCGGCGGCGCCTGCGGTTTCTTCGACCCAACGCGCGTGAGGTGCCCCATGGCCAAGATTGCCCTGAAGAAAAAGACCGTCCCCGCACCCTTTTCCCTGCTCTCCGAGATCCGCCACTACGCCCGCCAGATCTGGCTCGCCGGGCTGGGCGCGTATTCCCGGCTGGGGGCCGAAGGCAGCGACTACTTCAAGGAATTGGTGAAAGCTGGCGAAGCCCTGGAGAAAAAAGGCAAATCGCTGGTCACAAGTCAGGTCGATTCGGCCAATGACAGTGTCAAGACCGGCCTCTCTTCGGTGAAGGGAAAAGTCGAAGACCAGCTCGACAGGATCGAGCAGGCATTCGACGGCCGTGTCGCCAGCACGTTGAACCGGATAGGCATACCTTCCCGGAACGATGTCGAAGCACTCTCTGCTAAGCTGGATGAGCTGAGCGCAGTGCTCGAGCGTGTCGCGAGAACCCAATAAGGAGAGCAGGATGGCTGGCAAGAAGAAGAGCGAAAAAGAGTCCAGTTGGATCGGCGAGATCGAGAAATACTCGCGGCAGATCTGGCTGGCTGGTCTGGGGGCCTACTCGAAGGTCAGCAAGGACGGCAGCAAGCTGTTCGAGACCTTGGTGAAAGACGGCGAGAAGGCTGAAAAAGAAGCGAAGTCCGATGTGGACGCGCAGGTCGGCGCGGCGAAGGCGTCCGCCCGCTCTGCGAAGAGCAAGGTCGACGAGGTTCGGGACCGTGCGCTCGGCAAGTGGAGCGAGCTCGAGGAAGCCTTCGACAAGCGTCTGAACAGCGCCATCTCGCGTCTCGGCGTTCCGAGCCGCAACGAGGTGAAGGACCTGCACAGCAAGGTCGATACGCTGACCAGGCAGATCGAGAAGCTCACCGGCGTCAGCGTCAAGCCGGCGGCCAAGGCAGCGGCCAAGCCAGCGGCGAAACCGGCGGCCAAGCCAGCAACGAAAACGGCGGCCGCCAAGCCTGCGGCGAAAACCGCGGCTGCCAAGCCGGCGGTAAAACCCGCGGCCAAGCCTGTGGCGAAAGCCACCGCCAAGCCCGCGGCGAAAACCGCGGCCAAGCCGGCGGCGAAGACTGCAGCCAAGCCGGCAGCGAAGACCGCGGCGGCCAAGCCGGCAGCGAAGACTGCAGCGGCCAAGCCCGCAGCGAAGCCTGCCGCCAAGCCGGCGGCGAAAGCCGCAGCGAAACCGGCTGCGAAGCCGGCCGCCAAGCCAGCCGCTGCGAGCGCCGCCAAGCCGGCGACGAAACCGGCCGCCAAGCCGGCCGCCAAGCCGGCTGCGAAAAAGCCTGCGGCGAAGAAGCCGGCCGCCAAGCCCGCCGCGGCGAAACCGGCCACTCCAGCTGCCTCCTCCTCGAGCGCTCCCGCAGCGCCGGCCGCCGCCCCCACTGCCAGCACTCCGGCAGCGAGCGCTCCGACGACGCCGAGCGGCCAGAACTGAGTCCTGGCAGCAACGCACACGCCCGGCACCCGCCGGGCGTTTTTCATTCCGGCCCCAGGTATCGTTGCGCCAGGCTTTCCGCCGAGCGCCGGGCCTCGCTACGCAGGTGCGGAGCGACCAGCATCATGATCTGGTAGACCACCGTGCGTACCTCGCCCTTGTCGCCCAGTACTCGCTGGTAGTCCAGGGAGAACAGCAGGGTCAGGGTGATCTGCTCGACCAGTTGGTCGAGCGCCGGCGCATCGCTGTGCAACTGGCGATCGGCCTTGAGCCGGGCCAGCAGGGTGGCCAGGGTTCGCTTCAGGGCGCCGAGCCAGGTCCGGGTGCCGCGGGCCAGGCGGGGCAGGCGTCCGGTCAGGTTGGACAGGTCCTGGAACAGGAAGCGGTAGTGGGCGAGACGCTCGACGATCAGGTGCAGGAACAGCCAGTAATCCTCCGCGCCCAGTCGCACTTCCTCGGGTGGATCGAGCAGCGGCGCCAGCTCCGCCTGGAAGCGCTCGAACAGCGCCAGCACCAGCGGCTCCTTGCCGTGGAAGTGGTAGTAGAGATTGCCCGGGCTGATGCCCAGTTCGTTGGCGATCTCCAGGGTCGAGACGTTGGGTTCGCCCTGCTCGTTGAACAGCAGCAGCGCGCATTCGAGGATACGGTCGCGTGTCTTCATCCGTGCTTCTTCCGGGTTCGTGCGGCCCGGCCCGGGAGCTTTCAGCGTATGTGGACGTAGGTGCCGGGAGCGGCTTCCAGGACCGGATGGGCAGCGCTGCCGAGGTTGAAGCCGGGCTCGCCCAGCTCGCCCGAGCGCTCCTGCAGCCAGCCGAGCCAGACCGGCCACCAGCTGCCTTCCTCGCGCTTGGCGTCGTAGTACCAGGCGCGCGGGTCGCTGCTCAGCTTGTCATTCTGGAAGTAGCAGGCCTTGGGGTTGCCGGGTGGGTTGAGGATGCTCTGGATGTGCCCGCTGTTGGACAGGATGAAACGCCGCTCGCCACCGAGCAGCAGGGCCGAGCGGTAGACCGCGTCCCAGGGCGTGATGTGGTCGGTGATGCCGGCGACGTGGAAGCTGTCGATCGCCACCTTGCCCAGGTCGACCGGGGTACCGCCGACTTCGAGGGCGCCCGGGCGGGTCAGCGGGTTGTGCTTGAACAGGTCCAGCAGCTCCCCGTGGAAGGCTGCGGGCAGGCGCGTGTTGTCGTTGTTCCAGTAGAGGATGTCGAACGCCGGCGGCTGCTTGCCGAGCAGATAGTTGTTGACCCAGTAGTTCCAGATCAGATCGTTGGGGCGCATCCAGGCGAACACCCTGGCCATGTCGCGGCCGTCCAGCACACCGTGCTGGTAGGAGCGGCGCTTGCTGTTCTCCAGGGTCTGCTCGTCGGCGAAGAGCATCGCCGGGCTTTCCACCTGGCTGTCGAGCAGGCTGACCAGGTAGGTGGCGCTAGCGACCTTGCGCAGTTGCCGGCGCACCTGCAGGTGGCCGAGCAGGGCGGCCACGGTGAGCCCGCCGGCGCAGGCGCCGGCCAGGTTCACGCTGCGGCTGCCGGTGATCTCGCGGCAGGCCTCGATGGCCTGGTCGAGGGCCTCGACATAGGTGCTAAGACCCCATTCGCGGTGCTGCGCGTCGGGGTTGCGCCAACTGACGACGAAGACCTGAAGGTTGTTCTTCAGGGCGTACTGGATGAAGCTCTTTTCCGGCGAGAGGTCGAAGATGTAGTACTTGTTGATCTGCGGCGGCACGATCAGCAGTGGCCTGGCGTAGCGGCGCTCGCCCAGCGGCTTGTACTGGATCAGCTCCAGCACCTCGCTGCGGTACACCACCGCGCCTTGGGTGGTGGCCAGGTTGCGGCCGATCTCGAAGGCGGTCCTGTTCACCTGGCTGGGCATGCCGCCGTTGTGCAGCAGGTCCTCGAGCAGATGGCGCACGCCGTTGAGCAGGCTGATCCCGCCTGTGTTGAACAGCTCCTTCAGCGCCAGCGGATTGATCAGGCTGTTGCTCGGCGCGACAGCGTCGGACAGCAGGGCCACGAGGAAGCGCGCGCGGGCGCGGTCGTCGCAATCCAGGTTGCTCTCGTCGATCCAGGCGAGCAGTTGCTTCTGCCAGGCCAGGTAGGCCTGCAGGGTGCGCCGGTAGAAGGGATTCAGACGCCAGGAAGGGTCCTGGAAGCGGGCGTCCTGCGGGTTCGGCTGGTGCAGGGTGTCGCCCAGCAGCACCTTGCCCAGCTGGCCGCCGAAGGCGACCAGGTGCCGCGCGCTGTGCAGCGGCTGACGCAGGCCGTGGACCGCCAGGCTGCGGACCGTAGTCAGCAGGTCTTTGCCGCGCAGGCCGACGATGGCGCTTTGCGCGTTCATGAACTCGGCGGGCACCGGCACACTGCCCGTATCCTGCTTTTCTCGCATGGACCACACTCCGTCGTAGGACCACCGTCATGGATGCCTCGGACGCCAGCGCGCCCTGGCTCGGAATACTCAGTTATAGCCTGTGGATTCCGTTTCACCCGGGACAGAACCGCGCACCTCCCTGAACAGGGAGGATGCCGCCCGAAGCTGGGGCAGCAAGCCCTGTACCACAACGCCGGGACGGGCGTCGCAGAGCCCGCGCCGTCGCGGCGAAGCCAGGCGCCATGCGCCGTTGCGGAACATTGACTATGCACCTGCACCATGACGAAGCAGTGTCTGCTGCCCTGGTGTTGCCCGTGCAGCAGTTCAGCCGGTCTTGGGCAGGAACGGGCGAGGGTGCATGACGGCGCGGCGGCGCTCCTCGGCGAGGAATTTCATGATGATCGGCGCCACCGATTCGGCGCGGGTCACCAGGAACAGGTGGCCGTCGTCGATCACGTGCAGTTCGGCGTTGGGAATGCGCCAAGCCAGTACACGCATGTTGATCAGCGGGATGATCGGGTCGTCGTCGCCGGCCAGCACCAGGGTCGGCTGGCGGATCCGGTGCAGCCAGTGGATGCTGGTCCAGCCGAGCCCGGCGAACAGTTGCCAGTAGTAGCCCAGCTTGCCCGACGAGCGAACCTTGCTGGCATGCGCCATGGCCAGCCTGGGATCGCGGCGGAAGGCGCCGCCGTAGATGTCCGGGGCGATGTGCACGCCGTAGGATGGCTGGATGTAGCGCCGCGGGCTGGCCATGCGCATCAGTACCTTCGGCTTGCCCGGCACCATCACCGCGCCAGCCGAAGTGGCGGCGAGAATCAGTTTCTTGCAGCGCTCCGGGTAGTCGTGGGCGAACTGCTGGGCCAGCGCGCCGCCCCAGGACACGCCGATCGCGTTGACCTGACCATAGTCCAGGTAGTCGAGCATCCGCGCCGCCAGCTTGGCCAGGCCGGGAAAGCGGTAGGGCACGCTGGGCGTCGATGAGCCGCCGACGCCGGGGACGTCGAAGGCGATCACCTCCAGCTCCGGGTCGAGGGCCTGGACGAAGGGAAAGACCAGTTCCAGGTTGGCACCGATGCCGTTGAAGATCAGCAGCGGAGTGGTGCCTTCCTTGCCCGGACGCACCGCGGTGCGGATGGTCTGGCCGTCCAGGTCGATGGTCCGGAAGACGAAGGGCTGGGGCATGCTAGGGGTCCTTGGCGGCGGCGCCGCGCTCTCGGCGGCGCGAGGCCTGGCCGGCTTGCGCGCGGCGCGGGGCCGCGCCGGAGGCGCTGCCGGGGCTTCGTCGGCGGAGGCCGCGGGCTCCCGCGGCGATTCGGGGCGGTCGCTGTTCATCGTTCGTGCACGTAGGTGCCGGGCGCGGCTTCGCCGGCGGGATAGGTCTTGTTGCCGAGGCCGGCGGGCGCCTTGCGGGTCTTGCCGGAGCGCTCGGCCAGCCACTGCTGCCAGTGCAGCCACCAGGAGTCGGCATGCTTGCCGGCTTGCTCCAGCCAGGCCTTGGGCTCGGCCGGCAGTTCCGGGTTGGTCATGAAGCGCGCCTTGGGGTTGCCCGGTGGGTTGAGGATGCTCTGGATGTGGCCGCTGTTGGAGAGAATGAACTCGCACTTGCCGCCCAGCAGCCTGGCCGACTTGTAGCATGACTCCCAGGGGGTGATGTGATCGTTCAGACCGGCGACGCAGTAGAAATCGCAGGTCACCTGCCTGAGATCGATGGGCGTGCCGGACACTTCCAGGGCGCCGGGGCGGTTCAGCGGGTTGCTCTTGAACAGCTCGACGAATTCGCCGTGCAGCGCGGCGGGCAGGCGTGTGGTGTCGTTGTTCCAGTAGAGGATATCGAACGCCGGCGGCTGGTTGCCGAGCAGGTAGTTGTTGACCCAGTAGTTCCAGATCAGGTCGTTCGGGCGCATCCAGGCGAATACCTTGGCCATGTCCTTGCCCTCCAGCACGCCGGACTGGTAGGAGCGGCGCTTGGCGGCCTCGAGGGTCTTCTCGTCGGCGAACAGGGCGACCTGGGTATTGAGCTCGAAGTCGAGCACACTGACCAGTTGGGTGAAGGCGTTGACTTTCTTCTCGCCGCTGGCCACGTAGTGGCCGACCAGGGTCGCGGTGGTAATCCCGCCGGAACAGGCGCCGAGCAGGTTGAGGTCCTTGCTGCCGGTGATCGACAGGACCACCTCGATGGCCTCCTTGAGCGCCTCGATGTAGGTGGTCAGGCCCCACTCGCGCTGCGACTTGGTCGGGTTGCGCCAGCTGACGATGAAGGTCTGCACGCCGTTGCGCAGGCAGAAGCGCGCCAGGCTCTTGTCCGGCGACAGGTCGAAGACGTAGAACTTGTTGATCTGCGGCGGCACCACCAGCAGCGGCCGCTCGTGCACCGATTCGGTGATCGGGCGGTACTGGATCAGTTCCAGCACGTCGTTGCGGAACACCACCGCGCCTTCGCTGGTGGCGAGGTTCTTGCCCACCTCGAAGGCGTCCATGTCCACCTGGCTGGGCATGCCGCCGTTGTTCACCAGGTCCTTGGCCAGGTGTCCGAGACCGTCCAGCAGGCTCTTGCCGCCGGTCTCGAAGAAGCGCTTGACCGCCGCCGGGTTGCTCAGGCTGTTGGTCGGCGACATCGCCTCGGTCAGCAGGTTGATGACGAACTGGCCGCGGCTCACGTCCTGCGGCGACAGGTCGCTGTGGCTGATCCAGCTCTGCAGTTCCTTGCGCCAGGCCAGGTAGGTCTGCATGTAGCGCTTGTACAACGGGTTCTGGCTCCAGGCCGGATCGGAGAAGCGCCGGTCGTCGTCGGCGGGGCGCAGCTCCGACTGGCCAAGCAGCACGTTCTTCAGTTCCAGGCTGAAGTGCGCCACGTGCCTGGCGCTGTGCAGTGGCTGGCGGACGGCCTGGAGCAGGACCATGCGCGCGGAAGTGAGCAGGTCCTTGCCGCGGATGCCGATCACCGGGTTCAGGTTGAGGGTGTTCTCCGCAGCTTGCTTGGGAAGCTCGTTATTGTTCTTCTGACTCATCGGCAACGCTCCATTGTTCGAGGCGAAACAGGGACCGCAACGAAGCCGGCGGACGGGCTGTCCGGCCGGCTACTGCTCGACTACCAGCCCACCCGCACGACTCAGGACGGGGCGGACACACGCCAGGGAAGGACCCGGACAAGGGGGCTGCACCGTCTTGGTTACGCGAGTTTCCGCTGGCGTGCAAGCTGGCAGAAGCGGCGGTGACCGGAGCGTCCGGGCGGGCGGGGAGCCAACCTGCGGACTAGAGCGTCGCTGTCGCGCAGGATAGGTCATTCGCCCTGGCGAGCGCGCCGACCGGATGTCTGGTCTGGCAGTCTGCGGGGCGAATGTTGCAAATGACGTGCCCTCGTACGGGGCAGCGGGGAAAATCCGTCGGCGCGTGTACCCCGGGAGGGCACGCGGCGCCACGTTTCAGAGCATCAGCTTGACCACCGACTCGTCGGGGTCGCGGGATTTGCCGGCGCTGGCCAGCTCGACCAGGTACTCGGCCCACAGCTGATCCCTGCGGGTCGCCAGTTCATAGAGATAGTCCCAGGTGAACAGACCGCTGTCGTGACCGTCGTCGAAGCTCAGTTTCAACGCGTACTGGCCAGCCGGCTCGACGCCGACCAGGGCGACGTTCAGCTTGCCGTACTGCAGCACCGGGTTGCCGTGGCCCTGGACCTCGGCGGAGGGCGAGTGCACGCGAAGGAACTCGGCGGGCAGGTCATAGCTCTCCTCGCCGTAGCGCAGGGTCAGTTTCTTCGAGGCTTTGTGCAACTGGATGGCGGAAGGGATACGCATCGCATCGGACTCGCGGAAGGGCGGAGCACAAGGATACCCCGCTTCGGGGCAAGCCGGCCCGCCGCCACGGGCGGGCCGTGGCGGCGGTGAACGGCGGTCAGAGGATATAGCGGGACAGGTCCTCGTCCTCGGCCAGTTCGCCCAGGTGGCTGTTGACGTAGCCGGCGTCGATCCGGATCGGCTTGTCGCTGTGCTCGCTGGCCAGGTCGGCGGCGCTGAACGACACCTCTTCCAGCAGTCGCTCGAGCAGCGTATGCAGGCGCCGGGCACCGATGTTCTCGGTCTTCTCGTTGACCTGCCAGGCGATCTCGGCGAGACGCTTGATACCGTCCTCGGCGAACTCGATGCCCAGGCCCTCGGTCTTGAGCAACTCGCGGTACTGCTCGGTGAGCGAGGCGTGCGGCTCGGTGAGGATCCGCTCGAAGTCGTTCGGGCTGAGGGCCTTGAGTTCCACGCGGATCGGCAGGCGGCCCTGCAGTTCCGGGACCAGGTCGCTCGGTTTGCTCAGGTGGAAGGCGCCGGAGGCGATGAACAGGATATGGTCGGTCTTGACCATGCCCAGCTTGGTGTTCACCGTGCAGCCCTCGATCAGCGGCAGCAGGTCGCGCTGCACGCCCTCGCGGGAGACGTCGGCGCCGCCGGCGTTGGCGCGCTTGGCGATCTTGTCGATCTCGTCGATGAAGACGATGCCGTGCTGCTCCACCGCTTCCAGGGCGCGGGCCTTGAGCTCTTCCTCGTTGACCAGGCGTGCCGCCTCCTCGTCGCGGATCATCTTCAGGGCATCGGCGACCTTCAGCTTGCGGGTCTTCTTCTTGCCCTTGCTCATGCCGGAGAACAGGTTCTGCAGCTGGTTGGTCATCTCCTCCATGCCGGGCGGAGCCATGATCTCGACGCCGGCCGGATTGTCGGCCACCTCGATGTCGATTTCCTTGTCGTCCAGCTGGCCTTCGCGCAGGCGCTTGCGGAACAGCTGGCGGGTGTTGCTGTCCTCGCGCGCCGGCTCGTCGCCGAAGCCCATGGCGGGACGCGCGGCGGGCAGCAGGGCGTCGAGGATGCGCTCCTCGGCGGCGTCCTCGGCGCGGTACTTGACCTTCTGGATCTCCTGCTCGCGGAGCATCTTCACCGCGGCGTCGGCGAGATCGCGGATGATCGACTCGACGTCGCGGCCGACGTAGCCGACCTCGGTGAACTTGGTCGCCTCGACCTTGATGAACGGCGCGTTCGCCAGGCGCGCCAGGCGCCGGGCGATCTCGGTCTTGCCGACGCCGGTGGGGCCGATCATGAGGATGTTCTTCGGCGTCACCTCGGCGCGCAGCTCGGCCGGCAGCTGCATGCGCCGCCAGCGGTTGCGCAGGGCGATGGCGACGGCGCGCTTGGCGTCGTCCTGGCCGATGATGTGGCGGTTGAGTTCGTGGACGATCTCGCGGGGCGTCATGGACATTCGTTTACTCCAGCGGGGGACGCGCGCCTCAGACGGCGCTGTCCAGCTCCTCGATGGTCAGGTTCTGGTTGGTGAAGACGCAGATCGAGCCGGCGATGTTCAGCGCGGTCTCGGCGACTTCCCGAGCGCTCAGCTCGGCGTTGTGCTGCAGCAGGGCCAGGGCCGCGGCCTGGGCGAAGCCGCCGCCGGAGCCCATGGCGATCAGGCCGTGTTCGGGTTCGACCACATCGCCGTTGCCGGTGATGATCAGCGAGGCGTCCTTGTTGGCGACCGCCAGCATGGCTTCGAGACGGCTCAGGGAGCGGTCGGTGCGCCAGTCCTTGGCCAGCTCGACGGCGGCGCGGACCAGGTGCCCCTGGTGTTTCTCCAGTTGCTGCTCGAAGCGTTCGAACAGAGTGAAGGCATCGGCGGTGGCACCGGCGAAGCCGGCCAGGACCTGACCGTGGTAGAGGCGCCGGACCTTCTTGGCGTTGCCTTTCATCACGGTGTTGCCCAGGGAAACCTGGCCGTCGCCGCCCATGACGACTTTGCCGTTGCGGCGGACAGATACGATGGTGGTCAAGGGGGAGATCTCCACACTGCGGGGCCGGATGCCCGGAATGCTGGGAGATATAGGGGCGATCCGCGGCTTTTCAACCGCGCCCCGCGCCGTGCGTCGGGACGCCCGGCGCGGGGCCCGCGTTCAGCGGGCCTTGCGTTGCTGTAACAGGAGGTTGCTGAAACCGTTGGAGGACAGCGTCTTCTGCGCCTGGGACAACTGGTCGCGGCTGTTGAAGGGGCCGACCATCACCCGGTACCAGGTCTCGTCGCGGACGTTGCCGGCCTCGACGTTCACCGACTGCCCGAGCAGGATGATCTGCGCGCGCACGCGGTCGGCGTCGGACTGCTTGCGGAACGAGCCGGCCTGCAGGAAGAACTGGGTGCTGGCGGCGACCACCGCCTTGGGCAGCGGCGGCGGCACCTGGCCGGCGAGGGCGGCCTTGGCCCGCGCTTCGTCGGCCTTGGCCAGTTCGGCGGGGGTGGGCGGCGGAGGGGCCTTTTCCGGTACCGCTTCGGGCGGCACCACGACTTCGGACTCCGGCAGCAAGGTATAGAACTCGTACTTCGGCTTGGCCTGGGCCGGCGTCTGCGCCGGTTGCTGGGCCTGGGCGTTCTGCTGCTGCGGCTGCTTGCCCTGCACGGTGGCCGGGCGCTGGGCATCCGGGCGTTCGCGCTGGACGTCCTTGCGCCCGGGTTCGAGCTTCATCAGGAACATGATGAAGCCGCCGATGGCCAGTCCGGCGACCAGCCAGACCCAGCCGGGAACGCCGTTCTTCGCGGCGGGCGCCTGGTAGCGGCTGGCGCCGCGCTTGGGGGCGGGTTTCTTCTTTGCCATGGGGGTTCCCGGACTCCTGTTCGGGCGGGTTCGATTACATGCGTTCCAGGGTCTTCAGACCGAGCAACTCCAGGCCCTGTTCCAGGGTGCGGCCGGTCAGCGCGGCGAGACGCAGGCGGCTGTCCTTCTGCGCCGGGTCCTCGGCGGTGAGGATCGGGCAGTGCTCGTAGAAGCTGGAGAACAGTCCGGCCAGTTCGTACAGGTAGGCGCAAAGCAGGTGCGGCACGCCCTTGAGCGCGACGTTGTTGAGCAGGTCGCCGAATTGCGCCAGTTGTGCGGCCAGGGCCAGCTCCTGGGGCTGCTCGAGGACGATCCTGCCGCCCAGTTGCTCGCGGCCCTGGCCGAGCTTGCGGAACACACTGGCCACGCGGGTGCAGGCGTAGAGCAGGTAGGGCGCGGTGTTGCCTTCGAAGCTGAGCATCAGTTCGAAGTTGAAGCTGTAGTCGCTGGTGCGGTGCTTGGACAGGTCGGCGTATTTCACCGAGTCGATACCCACCACCCGGCCGATCTCGCGCAGCTGGGCCTCGTCGAACGGCTCCTCGCCGCGCTCGACGCGCTGCTCGTTGCGTTCCTTGACCAGGGCATAGGCGCGGCTCTCGGCTTCTTCCAGCAGGTCGATCAGCTTCACCGTACCGCCGTCGCGGGTCTTGAACGGACGCCCGTCAGCGCCGTTCATGGTGCCGAAGCCCATGTGCTCCAGCTCCATGTCGGCCGGGACGAAGCCGGCGCGCCGCGCCACTTCGAATACCTGCTGGAAATGCAGGGCCTGGCGCTGGTCGACGAAGTACAGCGCGCGGTCGGCGTGCAGCACGTTGTGCCGATAACGCATGGCGGCCAGGTCGGTGGTGGCATAGAGGTAGCCGCCACCGGCTTTCTGCACGATCACCGGGAGCGGATTGCCCTCGGCGTTCCTGAACTCCTCGAGGAAGACGCACAGCGCGCCGTTGTCTTCGGTGAGCAGGCCTTTGGCGGTCAGGTCGGCGACTACTTGGGCGAGGTCGTCGTTGTAGGCGCTCTCGCCCTTGACGTCGGCCATGCTCAGCTTCACGCCGAGACGGTCGTAGACCTTCTGGCAGTGCGACAGGGAAATCTCGTTGAAGCGCGTCCACAGGCGCAGGCAGTCGGGGTCGCCGGCCTGCAGCCTGACCACCAGTTCGCGGGCGCGGTCGGCGAACTCGGGAGACTCGTCGAAGCGTTTCTTCGCCGCGCGGTAGAAGACCTCCAGGTCGTGCAGCTCGGCCTGGGCGTCCACCGGTTGCTCTTCCAGGTAGGCGAGCAGCATGCCGAACTGGGTGCCCCAGTCGCCGACGTGGTTCTGCCTGATCACCGTGTCGCCGAGGAACTCGAGGACGCGCGCGACGGCGTCGCCGATGATGGTCGAGCGCAGGTGGCCGACATGCATCTCCTTGGCCAGGTTCGGCGAGGACAGGTCGATCACCACGCGTTGCGCCGGGCCGGCCTTGCGCACGCCGAGACGCTCGTCGGCGAGGGCGCGGTCGAGGCTGGCGGCGAGCCAGATGTGGTCCTGGAAGAAGTTGAGGAAGCCGGGGCCGGCGATTTCCACCTTGGCCAACTGCTCGTGGGCGGGCAGCGCCTCGACCAGCCTGGTCGCCAGGTCGCGCGGTTTCATGCCGGCCGGCTTGGCCAGCATCATCGCGATGTTGCTGGCGAAATCGCCGTGGCTGCGGTCCTTGGTGTTCTCCACCTGGATGTCCGGGGTCAGGCCGGCGGGCAGGGTGCCGTCCGCGGTCAGTTGGTCGAGGGCTTGCTGGATCAGCTGGCGAATCGTGTCTTTCATCGTTCTCTCCGTGCTCGCGGGCAGAGGGGGCGGCGCGCGACGGTCAGGCAGTGGAAGGGCCGGCGGATGCGGCGCTCCGGAGTTCAGTCCCCGCGGGGTGCGCAGGGTGGCCGGTCGAGGCTCAGAACCGCGCATTATCCGTGGGTGGACAGATGTTGCCAACCGTTGCAGCGATCAGCCGACAGTTTGCGCCTGGCGTCGCTGGTTCCGCCTGACCCCTGTCAAGTGGGGTGTCTTCCTGGACGCCCATCAGAAAAGGTCGATCGGATCCACGTCCAGCGACCAGCGTACCTGGCGTCCGCCGGGTAGCTGTTCGAGGGCTTGCAGCCAGGGCGCCAGCAGGCGGTGCAACGGCGCCCGGCTCATGCACTGCAGCAGCAACTGCGCGCGGTGCTTGCCGGCGCGCCGCTCCATGGGCGCCGGCACCGGTCCGAGCAGTTCCACCTCCGGACCGCCGATCTGCTCCAGCAGTTGCTCGGCGGCGCCGCAGGCGCTGTCGAGGAAGGCTTCCGCCTGGCCCGGCTTGTGCGCCTCGGCGCGCAGCAGGGCGAGGTGGGCGAAGGGCGGCAGGCCGGCGGCGCGGCGCTCGCTGAGGGCCTGCTCGGCGAAGGCGAAGTAGCCGTCTTCGGTGAGCTGGACCAGCAGCGGGTGGTCGGCCAGGTGGGTCTGGATCAGTACCCGCCCGGGTTCCTCGGCGCGCCCCGCGCGGCCGGCGACCTGGACGATCTGCTGGGCCATGCGTTCGCTGGCGCGGAAGTCGGCGGAGAACAGGCCGCCATCGGCGTCGAGGATCGCCACCAGGGTGACCCGCGGGAAGTGATGACCCTTGGCGAGCATCTGGGTGCCGACCAGGATGCATGGCTCGCCGCTGTTGATGGTAGCGAAGAGGTCGCGCATGGCGTGCTTGCGCGAGGTGCTGTCGCGGTCGATGCGCAGCACCGGATGATGCGGGAATAGAATCCGCAGGCGCTCCTCGGCGCGCTCGGTACCGGCGCCCACCGGGCGCAGGTCGAGCTTGCCGCATTGCGGACAGTTCATCGGTGGGCGCTGGCGATGGTCGCAGTGGTGGCAGCGCAGCTCACCGCTGCCCTGGTGCACGGTCATCCGCGCGTCGCAGCGCGGACACTGGCTGATCCAGCCGCAGTCGTGGCACAGCAGGGTCGGGGCGAAACCGCGGCGGTTGAGGAACACCAGCACCTGCTGGCCGGCCGCCAGGGTGTCGCCGATGGCCTGTTGCAGGGGCCGGGAAAGCCCGGCGTCGAGCGGCATGCTCTTCACGTCGAGGCGAATGAACTTCGGCGGTTGGGCACCGCCGGCGCGCTGGGTCAGGCGCAGCAGGCCGTAGCGGCCGGCCTGGGCGTTGTGCAGGCTTTCCAGGGCGGGAGTGGCCGAGCCGAGTAGGATCGGCACGTTCTCCAGGCGCGCGCGCACCAGCGCCAGGTCGCGGGCGTGGTAGCGCAGGCCGTCCTGCTGTTTATAGGAGGCGTCGTGTTCCTCGTCGACGATGATCAGTCCCGGACGCTTCAGCGGAGTGAACAGCGCCGAGCGGGTGCCGATGACGATATCGGCCTCGCCATCCCGTGCGGCGAGCCAGGCGTCGAGGCGCTCGCGGTCGGTCAGGGCCGAGTGCAGCAGGGCGATGCGCGCGTTGAAGCGCCGCTCGAAGCGGGCCAGGGTCTGCGGGCCGAGGTTGATCTCGGGAATCAGTACCAGCGCCTGGCGGCCGGCGGCCAGGGTCTCGCGGATCAGTTGCAGATAGACCTCGGTCTTGCCGCTGCCGGTGACGCCAGCCAGAAGGAAGCAGTGGAAGCTGCCGTGGCTGGCGCGGACCGCCTCGAAGGCGGCGCGCTGCTCGGGGTTCAGCGGCAGCTCCGCCTGGGCCAGCCAGCCGCCTTCGCGCGGCGGGGTGTTGTGGCGCCGCACCTCCAGTTCGACCAGGCCTTTTTCCTTGAGCAGGTCGAGGCTGTCCTTGTTTATCTCCAGCTGGTTCAGCAACTCATGGGAAACCCCGTGCGGATGCTGCTTGAGAATCGCCAGGGCCTGACGCTGGCGCGGCGCGCGGGCCAGGCGCGGGTCGTCGAGGCTGGATTGCTCGACGGCGTGCCAGAAACGCTGCTGGCGGGCCTCGGCCGGCTCGCCCTGGCGCAGCAGGTTGGGCAGCGCCCAGGACAGGCTGTCGCCGAGGCTGTGCTGGTAGTACTGGGCGGTCCAGCGGCATAGCTCGAGCAGGTGGGCGGGCATCGGCGGCTTGGCGTCGAGCACCCTGAGCGCCGGCTTGAGCTTGTCCTCCGGCACTTCGGAACGGTCCGTCACCTCTATCAGAACGCCAATCATCTCGCGGCGCCCGAACGGCACCAGCAGGCGTATCCCCGGTTGCAGGGCGCTGCGTGGAATCCCGCGTGGCGCCCGATAGTCGAACAGGCGTCGGAGGGGCGAAGGCAGGGCGAGGCGTAGGATCAGGTCTGACACTCAGCGGCTTCCGGGGATGAAGGAAACGAGGACCGGGCCGGCGATGTTAGCAGACGACCGGCGGGCGGGGTCGCTTGCATAGATGAAACGGTCTGGTATGATCCACGCCCTTAATTACGTGCGGTGCCCGGTAAAAGCGCTGGGTGGCGGCACACAACGCCCCGAGGATCAAATCATGAAAGCGGACATCCATCCGGCTTACGAAGCTATCGAAGCTACCTGCAGCTGCGGTAACGTCATCAAGACCCGTTCCACCCTGTGCAAGCCGATCCACCTGGACGTGTGCTCCGAATGCCACCCGTTCTACACCGGCAAGCAGAAGGTGCTGGACACCGGCGGCCGTATCGACCGCTTCAAGCAGCGTTTCGGCGTATTCGGCGCCACCAAGTAAGCCGCTTGCCGCGAACGCGCGCAATGCTTCTTGTCGCTGTACCGAGAAAGGCGTCCCTGGTGGGCGCCTTTTTCATGTCCGTGATTTCTGTCGCCGCCGGCGCGGCGGAGGCCTGCCGTCCCACCGGGACCTTGCAGAGCGTCGAGGTGGCGCGGGTGGTGGACGGTGACACCGTGCGCCTGCGCGACGGCCGGAGTGTGCGGCTGATCGGCATCAACGCGCCTGAACTGGCGCACAACGGCCGTACCACCGAACCTTACGCCGAAGCCGCGAAGCAGCGCCTGCAGGCGCTGGTGACGGCCGGCGGCGGGCGTCTCGGCCTGCAGCCGGGGCGTCAGGCCCGCGATCACTACGGCCGGACCCTGGCGCACCTGTTCGACGCCAGTGGCGGCAATCTCGAGGCACGCCTGCTCGGCGAAGGCCTCGGCTATCTGGTGGCGGTGGCGCCGAACACCGAGCTGACGGCCTGTCAGCAAGCCGCTGAACGTGCCGCGCGATCGGCTAATCTGGGAGTGTGGAAGCGTTCGCCGGTGCTGTCGGCGGAGCAACTGTCGCAGAGCGGTTTCGCCGTGGTTCGCGGACGGGTGCTCGAGGTCGAGCGCAACCGGGGTGGCATCTGGCTGGAAATGGACGGTCCGCTGGTCCTGCGGATCGAGCCGAAGGTGCTCAAGGCATTCGATGCGAAGCGGGTGATGCAGATGGCGGGGCGTTCTCTGGAAGTGCGTGGCTGGGTTGTCGACCGTTCCCGGCGGGGCGCGGTGCCGGCCGGCAAGGCGCGCTGGCAGTTGTCGGTGACCGACCCGGCGATGCTGGAGTGGCTTCCATGAGGATCGTCTGGCTCCTGATGCTGGTGCTGGGAGTCGCGACGCTGGGCGGTTGCGCGGTGAACCCGGCCACCGGCAAGAGCGACTTCGTGATGATGAGCGAGCAGCAGGAGCTCGGCATGGGCGCCCGCTACAACCAGGAAATCCTCAAGCAGTTCCCCCGCTACAATGACGAAAAACTCCAGGCCTACGTGCAGAGGGTCGGCGAGCGGGTCGCGCGCAGCAGCCATCGCAGCAACCTGCAGTACCACTTCACCGTCATCGACTCGCCGGACATCAACGCCTTCGCCCTGCCGGGCGGCTACATCTATATCCATCGCGGACTGATCGCCTACCTCGGCTCCGAGGCCGAGCTGGCCGCGGTGCTCGGCCACGAGGTCGGCCACGTCACGGCGCGTCACAGCGTGCGCCAGCAGAGCCAGGCCAGCGCCTGGAACATCCTCGGCCAGGCGGTGGCGATCGGTACCGGCGTCGGTGCCGCCGGCGACCTGGCGAACGTGCTCGGCACCGCCTTCGTCCGCGGCTATGGCCGTGACATGGAGCTGGAGGCCGATGGGCTGGGAGCCCAGTACCTGGCCCGCGCCGGCTACGATCCGACGGCGATGATCCAGGTGGTGCGGGTGCTGAAGAACCAGGAAGACTTCGCCCGCGCGGAGGCGGCGCGCAATGGCCAGGCGGTGCAGGCCGGCGGTTACCACGGCCTGTTCGACACCCACCCGGACAATGACCGGCGCCTGCAGCAGGTGGTCGGTCCGGCGCGGCAACTGGCCAACGGACAGCAGGAAGTCGGCCGCGACGTGTTCCTCCGCCACCTGGAGGGCCTGCCCTTCGGCGACTCGGCCGCGGCCGGGGTGCGTCGCGGGCAGAATTTCTACCATGCCGAGCTGGACTTCACCCTGAGCTATCCGGCGGGCTGGAAGATCCTCAACCAGCCGAGCGCCCTGCTCGGCTATCCGGCGGACGAGCAGTCGTTCATCGGCATGAAGCTGGTGCCCCATGATGCCCGCCTGACGCCCGCGGAGTTCCTGCGCAAGAACGCCGGGCAACGGCTGGCCCGGGAAGAGTCGCTGCAGCAGGCCGGGCTGAACGGCTACACGGCGGTGGTGCCAGGCAACCCGGCGCGGCGGGTGGCGGTGATCTACCAGGGCGACCGGGCCTACCTGTTCGTCGGCGTGGTCAAGGTCGGTTCCCTGGAGACCCAGGACGACCGCTTCCTCGGCGTGATCCGCAGCTTCCGTCCGCTGCGCGACAAGGAGCGGGCCCTGGCGCAGCCGCGACGCCTGCACCTGGTGCAGGTCAAGGCGGGGCAGACGCTGGAGCGATTGGCGGCTGGTGGCGAGGGGTCATTGAGTGACTCCGTGGCTCGCCTGCGTCTGCTGAATGACCTTTATCCGAGCGGTGAACCCCGTCCGGGCGATTGGCTTAAAGTCGTACGCTAGAGGTCTTGACAGCCGGGTCCTGACGATCTTGTGGGGCGTCGTCTTCTTGCGTATGCTCGGTCGCCCCGTCTGTCCAACAAGCAATAAAGCGGAAGTGCCCAAATGTCCGATCTTAAAACCGCTGCCCTCGAATATCACGCACAACCCCGTCCGGGAAAACTGAGTGTCGAGCTGACCAAACCCACCGCTACCGCCCGGGACCTGTCCCTGGCCTACAGCCCGGGTGTCGCCGAGCCGGTGCGTGAAATCGCCCGCGATGCCGAGCTGGCCTACCAGTACACCGGCAAGGGCAACCTGGTGGCAGTGATCTCCGACGGCACCGCGATTCTCGGCCTGGGTAACCTGGGCCCGCTGGCCTCCAAGCCGGTGATGGAAGGCAAGGGTGTGCTGTTCAAGCGCTTCGCCGGCATCGACGTGTTCGACATCGAGGTCGACGCCGAAAGCCCGCAGGCCTTCATCGATACCGTCAAGCGCATCTCCATCACCTTCGGCGGCATCAACCTCGAGGACATCAAGGCTCCCGAGTGCTTCGAGATCGAGCGCGCGCTGATCGAGCAGTGCGACATCCCGGTGTTCCACGATGACCAGCACGGCACCGCCATCGTTACCGCGGCGGGCATGCTCAACGCGCTGGAGCTGGCCGGCAAGAAGCTGGAAGACGCGAAGATCGTCTGCCTCGGCGCCGGCGCCGCCGCCATCTCCTGCATGAAGCTGCTGGTGAGCATGGGCGCCAAGGTCGAGAACATCTACATGATCGACCGCAAGGGCGTGATCCACGCCGGCCGCGACGACCTGAACCAGTACAAGTCGGTGTTCGCCACCGAGACCGACAAGCGCACCCTGGCCGACGCCCTGGATGGCGCCGACGTGTTCGTCGGCCTGTCCGGCGCCAACCTGCTGGAGCCGGAAGACCTCAAGCGCATGGCGCCGAACCCGATCGTGTTCGCCTGCTCCAACCCGGACCCGGAGATCAAGCCGGAACTGGCCCATGCCACCCGCAACGACGTGATCATGGCTACCGGTCGTTCCGACTATCCGAACCAGGTCAACAACGTGCTCGGTTTCCCCTTCATCTTCCGTGGTGCCCTGGACGTACGTGCCACGCGCATCAACGAAGAGATGAAGATCGCCGCCGCCCTGGCCCTGCGCGACCTGGCCAAGCAGCCGGTGCCGGAGGACGTCTGCGCCGCCTATGGCGTGGACAGGCTGGAATTCGGCCGCGAGTACATCATTCCGAAGCCGATGGACAAGCGCCTGATCAGCGTGGTGTCCGATGCCGTGGCCAAGGCTGCCATCGAGACCGGCGTGGCGACCCTGCCGTATCCGAAGAACTATCCGCTGAAATCGGTGGATGATGTCTTCAACGGCTGATCGAGCCGTCGGATAAGCCGGATAAAAAGAAACCCCGCCTTGGCGGGGTTTCTTTTTGCCTGCGCCTCGCGCTCCGTCGTCGCCAACGAAGCGCAGGCGCCGGTTCAGAACAGGTCGATCGGTGCGCCTTCGTCGTCCGGCAGCGGGCTGCCGGGGAAGCTGCCCGGCGGCAGTTCGTTGACCGAGGGCGGGGTGTCTTCGTTCTTGAACATCTCGAAATAGGCGCCGGGTGTGCCCGGCGCGGCAGAGCGGCCGGTGACCGGGTCGATGCGCAGGCTGACGATGCCTGGCGGCTCGGCCATGGTGTGCATCGGCTTGTCCTTGAGGGCGAAGCCCATGTACCTGATCCAGATCGGCAGCGCGACGGTGCCGCCGTACTCGCGGCGACCCAGGGTCTCCGGCTGGTCGAAGCCGACCCAGACGCTGGTCACGTAGTCGGAGTTGTAGCCGGAGAACCAGCCGTCCTTGGAGTCGTTGGTGGTGCCCGTCTTGCCGGCCAGGTCGGTGCGCTTCAGCGCCAGGGCGCGGCGCCCGGTGCCGCGCTTGATCACGTCCTGCAGCATGCTGGTCATGATGTAGGCGGTGCGGGCGTCGATGATCCGCTCCGCCGGGGTCGGCTCGAAGGTGGTCCGGGCGTTGGCGGCGACCTGCTGGGCTTCGATCGAACCCTCGCCTTCGGCGCTCTCCGGAGCCTCCGGCTCGCCAGGATTGCCGGCGTCTTCCGTATCCTGCGCAGCGGCCTGTTCCTCCACCGGCACGCGGGGCGGGTTGGCCTGGTACAGCACCTGGCCATCGCGGCTTTCGATGCGTTCGATGACGTACGGATTGACCTTGTAGCCGCCGTTGGCGAACACGCTCCAGGCGCCGGCGATCTCCATCGGCGTCACCGTCGCGGTGCCCAGGGCCAGGGAGAAGTTGCGCGGCAGTTCGTCGCGCTGGAAGCCGAACTTGGTGATGTAGCTGATCGCCCGCTCGATGCCCACGCCCTGCAGGACGCGGATCGAGACCATGTTGCGGGACTTGTACAAGGCTTCGCGCAGCGGGATCGGGCCGAGGAAGGTGTTGGTGTCGTTCTTCGGTCGCCAGACCTTGTCCAGGTACTCGTCGACGAACACGATGGGCGCGTCGTTGACCAGGCTGGCGGCGGTGAAGCCGTTGTCCAGGGCAGCGCTGTAGATGAACGGCTTGAAACTGGAGCCCGGCTGGCGCTTGGCCTGGATCGCGCGGTTGTAGTTGCTCTGCTCGAAGGAGAAGCCGCCGACCAGCGAGCGGATCGCGCCGTCCTGCGGGTCGAGGGAGATCAGCGCGCTCTGCGCGGCGGGGATCTGCACGAAGCGCAGGGTGCCGTCTTCCTGGCGCTGCACGCGGACCTGGTCGCCGGCCTGGGCCACGTCGGCGGGTTGGCGCGGCAACGGCCCCATGCTGTTGTTGCTGAGGAAGGGGCGCGCCCACTTCATGCTGTCCCAGGTCACGGCTTCTTCCTTGCCGTCGCGGGTCATCACCATGATCCCGCTCTTTTCCACCTGGGTGACGATCGCCGGTTCCAGGCCGCCGATGCTGCGCTGCTGGCCGAGATGCTTGAGCCAGGCGTCGCGCGTCTGGCCCGGCAGGCGGGTTTCCGGGCCGCGGTAGCCGTGGCGCTGGTCATAGTCGATGAGGCCGTCGCGGACCGACTGGCTGGCGGCGTTCTGCAGGTCGCTGCGCACCGTGGTGATGACCTTGTAGCCCTCGGTGTAGGCCTCGCTGCCATAGCGGCCGACCATCTCGGCGCGGGCCATTTCGGCAATGTAGGGCGCGTTCAGCTCGGGGGTCTGCACGTGGTAGGAGGCGTTGATCGGCTCATCGATGGCGGCCTGGTAACGCTGCTGGTCGATGAAGCCGAGCTTGAGCATGCGCTCGAGGATCCAGTCGCGCCGCTCCGTGCTGCGGGTCGGGTTGACCAGCGGGTTGTAGCGCGAGGGCGCCTTCGGCAGACCGGCGATCATCGCCATCTCGGCCAGGCTCAAGTCTTTGATCGGCTTGCCGTAATAGACCTGTGCGGCAGCCTCGATGCCATAGGCGCGGTTGCCCAGGTAGATCTTGTTGACGTAGAGCTCGAGGATCTCGTCCTTGGTCAGCTGCCGCTCGATCTGCAGGGCCAGGAGGATTTCATTGATCTTTCGCGAGAAGCTTCTTTCATTGGTAAGGAAGTAGTTCTTCGCCACCTGCATGGTGATGGTGCTGCCGCCAGTCTGGATGTGACCGCTTTTCAATAATTGCGCGGCGGCGCGCATTAGGCTTTTCACATCGACGCCATAATGGTTGGCGAAATTGTCGTCCTCGGCGGACAGCAGGGCATGGATGAAGTCCTGCGGGATGTCGGCGAAGCGGATCGGGGTCCGGCGCATCTCGCCGAACTCGGAGATCAGCTTGCCGTCCTCGCTGTAGACCTTGAGGGGGATCTGCAGCTGGACGTTACGCAGAGCCTCCACCGAGGGCAGGCTGGGACTCAGATAGAGATAGGCGCCGCTGAAACTGAGCAGCACTCCACAAATCAGGGTGACGCAAGTCCACCACAGGAACTTCAGCAGGCGCATGGGTAGATTCGGATTTCCAGGAAAAAGAAAGAGTTAAGCGAATAGGACAGGAAAAAGGCAAAAGCTGTTCACATTATAAGCAATTTTTCTGTGACCTAGCCATTTGCCTGGCCTTCAGCTCTGGTATCTAATGTGAAAAAAGAAGAATCGTTCGTAAGTATTGAACGCTAATAGGGAATTGGTCGTGCTAGGGCTCATAAAAAAGAAAGCGAATACCTTACTGGGGATCGACATCAGCTCGACCTCGGTAAAGCTCCTTGAGTTGAGCCGCTCCGGAGGCCGCTACAAAGTGGAGGCCTATGCCGTCGAGCCGCTTCCGCCGAACGCAGTCGTGGAAAAGAACATCGTCGAGCTGGAAGGGGTCGGCCAGGCGTTGTCACGGGTGCTGGTCAAGGCGAAAACCAACCTGAAATCGGCCGTGGTGGCCGTCGCCGGTTCGGCGGTGATCACCAAGACGATCGAGATGGAGGCTGGGCTTTCCGAGGACGAACTGGAAAACCAGCTGAAGATCGAGGCCGACCAGTACATCCCCTATCCGCTGGAGGAGGTCGCCATCGACTTCGAGGTCCAGGGTCTTTCCGCGCGCAATCCCGAGCGCGTGGACGTGCTCCTGGCCGCCTGTCGGAAAGAGAACGTCGAGGTGCGCGAAGCGGCCCTGGCGCTGGCCGGCCTGACCGCCAAGGTGGTCGACGTCGAGGCCTACGCGCTGGAGCGTTCCTATGCGCTGCTGAGCAGCCAGCTGGGTGCCGACACCGACCAGTTGACCGTGGCGGTGGTGGACATCGGCGCGACCATGACCACGCTCAGCGTCCTGCACAACGGCCGCACCATCTATACCCGCGAGCAGTTGTTCGGCGGACGCCAGCTCACCGAGGAGATCCAGCGGCGCTACGGGCTTTCGGTGGAGGAAGCCGGTCTCGCCAAGAAGCAGGGTGGTCTTCCGGATGACTACGACAGCGAAGTCCTGCGTCCGTTCAAGGACGCCGTGGTCCAGCAGGTTTCCCGTTCGCTGCAGTTCTTCTTCGCCGCCGGCCAGTTCAATGACGTCGACTACATCGTCCTGGCGGGCGGCACGGCGTCGATCCAGGACCTCGACCGGCTGATCCAGCAGAAGATCGGCACCCCGACCCTGGTCGCCAACCCGTTCGCCGACATGGCGCTGAACGGCAAGGTGAACGCCGGTGCCCTGGCCAGCGACGCGCCGGCGTTGATGATCGCCTGCGGCCTGGCGTTGAGGAGTTTCGACTGATGGCACGGATCAACCTTCTACCCTGGCGCGAAGAGCTGCGCGAGCAGCGCAAGCAGCAGTTCCTGGTGATCCTCGGTGGCGTGCTGGTGGCCTCGGCGGCCCTGGTGTTCCTCGGCGACCAGTACTTCACCGCCGCCATCGAGAACCAGAATGCACGCAACGACTTCCTGCGCAAGGAAATCGTCGTGCTGGACGCGCGGATCAAGGAGATCAGCGAGCTGAAGTCGCGCCGCCAGCAGTTGCTCGAGCGGATGAAGATCATCCAGGACCTGCAGGGCAACCGCCCGATCATCGGCCGGGTGTTCGACCAGCTCGTGCGCACGCTGCCCGACGGCGTGTATTTCACCGACCTGAAGATGACCGGCAGGAATATCGCCATCGCCGGCGCGGCCGAGTCCAACAACCGTGTCTCCAACCTGATGCGCAACATGGACGCGTCCGAATGGCTGACCGCGCCGACCCTGAACGAGGTCAAGGCGGTGACCCAGGGGGCGGTGGACCAGGCCAACGTGTTCCAGTTGACCGTGCAGCAGACGCAGCCGGGCGAGCAGGATGCCAAGGCCAAGAATGGGGTTGCGCAAGGAGCCAAGAAATGAGTCTGGCCAGTTCCCTGGAAAGTCTGCGCAAGATCGACATCAACGATCTCGACCTGAACAACATCGGTTCCTGGCCGGCGGCGGTCAAGGTCATCGTCTGCGTGCTGCTGACCGCGGCGGTGCTTGCGCTGGGCTACAACTTCCACCTGAGCGACATGCAGGCGCAGCTGGAGCAGCAGGCCGCGGAGGAGGAGACGCTCAAGCAGCAGTTCTCCACCAAGGCCTTCCAGGCCGCGAACCTGGAAGCCTACAAGGCGCAGATGAAGGAGATGGAAGAGTCCTTCGGCGCCTTGCTGCGGCAACTGCCCAGCGACACCGAGGTGCCCGGCCTGCTCGAGGACATCACTCGCACCGGACTGGGCAGCGGGCTGGAGTTCGAGGAGATCAAGCTGCTCCCCGAGGTCACCCAGCAGTTCTACATCGAGCTGCCGATCCAGATCAGCGTGGTCGGTGGCTATCACGACCTGGCGACCTTTGTCAGCGGCGTCTCCAGTCTGCCGCGGATCGTCACCCTGCATGACTTCGAGATCAAGCCGGTCGAGCCCGGCAGTACGTCCAAGCTGCGCATGAGCATCCTGGCCAAGACCTACCGCTACAACGACAAGGGGCTGAAGAAATGAGAGCCCGTCTGATCATGAGCAGCCTGCTGCTCGCCAGCCTGGCCGGATGCGGCGGCTCCGACTTCGCCGACCTGCAGACCTACATGGACGAGGTACGGGCGCGTCCCAAGGGCACCATCGAGCCGTTGCCGAAGTTCCAGCCGTACGAGGCCTTTACCTATAGCGCCGCATCGCTGCGCAGTCCGTTCCAGCCGCCGGTGAAGATCGACCTGACGGTGCGGCAGAAGGGCAACAAGGTGATCAAGCCCGACGAGACGCGGGTCAAGCAGTTCCTGGAAGGCTTCAACATCGAAACCTTCGAGATGGTCGGCACCCTGTCCAATGCCCAGGGCACCTTCGCCCTGGTGAAGGGGGCGGGTGGCGTGCACCGGGTGAGGGTCGGGGACTACCTGGGGCGCAACGACGGCAAGGTCGTCGGCATCAGCGAAGGAAAAATAGACGTGATCGAAATCGTTCCTGACGGAGAGGGGAACTGGCTGGAGCGTCCGCGCAGCCTGACTCTCAAGGAACGCTCCTGAGGGCGGGGAAAAACATGCATAACCAACAGCAGTCTGTACAACGGAGTCGGACGATGAACAGTGGCCTCTCGCGCCTCGGGATCGCTTTGCTGGCCGCCATGTTCGCGCCGGCCTTGCTCGCCGCGGACCTGGAGAAACTCGACGTGGCGGCGCTGCCGGGAGACCGGGTCGAGCTCAAGCTGCAGTTCGACCAGCCCGTCGCCACGCCGCGTGGCTATACCATCGAGCAGCCGGCGCGGATCGCCCTCGACCTGCCGGGGGTGCAGAACAAGCTCGGCACCAAGAACCGCGAACTGAGCGTGGGCAATACACGCAGCGTCACGGTGGTCGAGGCGAAGGACCGCACACGGTTGATCATCAACCTGACCACGCTGTCGTCCTACACCACCCGGGTGGAGGGCAACAACCTGTTCGTAGTGGTCGGCAATTCGCCGGCCGGCGCCAGCGTCGCTTCCGCCGCTCCGGTCAAGGCGAGCCCGGCTCCGGCCAGCTACGCCCAGCCGATCAAGCCCAAGCCGTATGTGCCGGCGGGCCGCGCGATCCGCAATATCGACTTCCAACGCGGCGAGAAGGGCGAGGGCAACGTGGTCATCGACCTCTCCGACCCGACGCTGAGCCCGGATATCCAGGAACAGGGCGGCAAGATCCGCCTGGACTTCGCCAAGACCCAGCTGCCCGACGCGCTGCGGGTTCGCCTGGACGTCAAGGACTTCGCCACCCCGGTGCAGTTCATCAACGCCAGTGCGCAATCCGACCGTACCAGCATCACCATCGAGCCGAGCGGGCTCTACGACTACCTGGTCTACCAGACCGACAATCGCCTGACCGTCAGCATCAAGCCGATGACCGCGGACGACGCCGAGCGGCGCAAGAAGGACAACTTCGCCTACACCGGCGAGAAGCTGTCGCTGAACTTCCAGGACATCGACGTGCGGTCGGTGCTGCAATTGATCGCCGACTTCACCGATCTGAACCTGGTGGCCTCGGATACCGTGCAGGGCAACATCACCTTGCGCCTGCAGAATGTGCCGTGGGACCAGGCGCTGGACCTCGTGCTCAAGACCAAGGGCCTGGACAAGCGCAAGCTCGGCAACGTGCTGCTGGTGGCACCGGCCGACGAGATCGCCGCACGCGAGCGTCAGGAGCTGGAAGCGCAGAAGCAGATCGCCGAACTGGCGCCGCTGCGTCGCGAGCTGATCCAGGTGAACTACGCCAAGGCGGCGGACATCGCCAAGCTGTTCCAGTCGGTGACCAGCGAGGGCGGTGCGGAAGGCAAGGAAGGCGGGCGCGGCTCGATCACAGTGGACGACCGCACCAACAGCATCATCGCCTACCAGCCGCAAGATCGCCTGGATGAGCTGCGGCGGATCGTTTCGCAACTGGACATCCCGGTACGCCAGGTGATGATCGAGGCGCGCATCGTCGAAGCCAACGTCGGCTACGACAAGAGCCTCGGCGTGCGCTGGGGCGGTGCCTACCACAAGGGCAACTGGAATGCCTACGGCAAGGACGGCAACATGGGGATCAAGGACGAGGAAGGCCTGAACTGCGGTCCCATCGCCGGCAACTGTAGCTTCCCCACCGTGGGCACCAACAAGTCGCCGTCGCCGTTCGTCGATATTGGCGCGAAGGATGCCACTTCCGGGATCGGCATCGGCTTCATCACCGACAACATCATCCTCGACCTGCAATTGTCGGCGATGGAAAAGACCGGCAACGGTGAAATCATTTCTCAGCCGAAGGTGGTCACTTCCGACAAGGAAACCGCGAAGATCCTCAAAGGCTCCGAGGTTCCCTATCAGGAGGCCAGCTCCAGCGGCGCCACCAGTACCTCCTTCAAGGAGGCTGCGCTGTCCCTCGAAGTGACCCCGCAGATCACGCCGGACAACCGGATCATCGTCGAGGTCAAGGTCACCAAGGATGCGCCGGACTACCAGAACATGCTGAATGGCGTACCGCCGATCAACAAGAACGAGGTCAACGCCAAGATCCTGGTCAACGATGGCGAAACCATCGTCATCGGCGGGGTGTTCAGCAACGAGCAGACCAAGGCGGTGGACAAGGTGCCGTTCCTCGGCGACCTGCCCTACCTGGGCCGCCTGTTCCGGCGTGACACGGTGGTCGACAGGAAAAACGAACTTCTGGTTTTCCTGGCACCGCGGATCATGAATAATCAGGCCATCGCAATCGGTCGCTGATATCGAACAACGTGGTCAACCTGATCCTCGTCGGCCCGATGGGTGCTGGAAAGAGCACCATCGGGCGCCTGCTCGCCAAGGAGCTGCATCTCGCGTTCAAGGACTCCGACAAGGAGATCGAACAGCGTTGCGGCGCGAATATCCCATGGATCTTCGATGTCGAGGGCGAGGCCGGTTTCCGCGAGCGCGAGCAGGCGATGCTCAGTGAACTCTGCGCCACCGACGGAATGGTCATCGCCACCGGCGGCGGCGCGGTGATGCGCGACGGTAATCGCCAGATTCTGCGAGCCGGCGGACGGGTGGTCTACCTGCATGCCTCGGTCGAGCACCAGATCGCGCGGACGGCCAGGGACCGCAACCGGCCCCTGCTGCAGAAGCCGAACCCGGGGCAGATCCTGCGCGATCTCATGGACCTGCGCGACCCGCTCTACCGTGAAATCGCCGATGTGGTGGTGGAGACCGACGAGCGGCCGCCACGCCTGGTGGTCCAGGAAATTCTCGAACGCCTGCGCAAGTTGCCGCCCCGCTGAGGCGCGGCGAATTGCGTTATCCTATCGCCCTTTCCTGTCTGGGGGCCTCATGCGCACACTCAACGTCGATCTAGGCGAGCGTAGCTATCCCATCTACATCGGTGAAAACCTGCTGGGCGACGCCCAGTGGTTCGCACCGCACATCGTCGGCCGGCGGGTCGCGGTGATCAGCAACGAAACGGTCGCGCCGCTTTACCTCGAAACCCTGCTCGGGGCGCTGGAGGGCCGCGAGGTCACTCGGGTGGTGCTGCCCGACGGCGAGGCCTACAAGCAGTGGGAAACCCTGCAATCGATCTTCGATGCCCTGCTGCAGGACCGGCATGACCGCAAGACCACCCTGATCGCCCTCGGCGGCGGGGTCATCGGCGACATGGCCGGGTTCGCCGCGGCCTGCTACCAGCGCGGCGTCAACTTCATCCAGGTGCCGACCACCCTGCTGTCCCAGGTCGACTCCTCGGTGGGCGGCAAGACCGGAATCAACCATCCACTGGGCAAGAACATGATCGGCGCGTTCTACCAGCCGCAGGCGGTGGTGATCGACACGGCGTCACTGAAGACCCTGCCGGCTCGCGAGCTGTCCGCGGGCCTGGCGGAAGTGATCAAGTACGGTTTTATCTGCGACGAGCCGTTCATCACCTGGCTGGAGGAGCACATGGATGCCCTGCTGGCGCTGGAGCCCGCGGCGGTCACCGAAGCCATCGAGCGCTCCTGCGCGGCGAAGGCCCGCGTGGTGGGCGCCGACGAGCGCGAGTCGGGGGTGCGCGCCACGCTCAACCTCGGTCATACGTTCGGCCACGCGATCGAGACCCAGCAGGGCTATGGCGTCTGGCTGCACGGCGAAGCGGTGGGGGCGGGAACCGTGATGGCACTCGAGATGTCGCATCGGTTGGGCTGGCTGAGTGCCGCCGAGCGCGACCGCGGTATCCGCCTGTTGCGCCGAGCCGGCTTGCCCGTGGTGCCGCCGGCCGATATGACGGCGGAAGATTTTATGGAACACATGGCTGTCGACAAGAAAGTGCTCGATGGCCGACTGCGTCTGGTTTTGCTGCAAGGACTGGGGAACGCCGTGGTTACCGGCGATTTTCCCCGTGAGATCTTGGACGCGACCCTGCGCACCGACTATCGGGCCTTGGCCGACCAGCTTGGAGATGAATGAGGTCCCATGACCAGCTTGCATGCCGATGAGGCCTTCCTGGGCCACTACCAGTTCAGCCACGACCCGTTCGCGCCACGCGTGCCGGGCTTCAAGTTCTTCCCGGCGCAGCGCAAGCCGGTGCTTGGCCAGTTGCATCACCTGGCCCGCTACAGCCAGCTCCTGCTGCTGGTGACCGGCCCCCTGGGCAGCGGCAAGACTCTGCTGCGCCAGGCTCTGGTGGCCAGCACCAACAAGGACGCGGTGCTCAGCGTGGTCATCTCGGCGCGCACCGCCGCCGACGAAACCTCCCTGCTGCGCCAGGTGGCCCAGGGCCTGAGCATCAACCAGGCGAGCCTGGAAGCGATCCTGACCAAGGTCGCGCAACTGGCGATCACCGGCCAGGACGTCTATCTGATGGTGGACGATGCCGAGCAACTCCAGGACAGCGCGCTGGAAGTGCTGTTGCTGCTGGCCTCCGGTACCAATGAAGGACGCCTGCATGTGTTCCTGTTCGGCGAGCCGTCGCTGTTGCCGCGCCTGGAGGTGTTCTCCGAGGGCGAGGAACGTTTCCACGCCATCGAGTTGCAGCCGTACAGCGAAGAGGAAACCCGCGACTACCTGGCCCAACGCCTGGAAGGCGCGGGGCAGGGCATCGAGCTGATTTCCAACGATCTGCTGGTGGATATCCACGAGCAGTCGGAAGGTTGGCCGGGAGCGATCAACCAGGTCGCCCGCGATGCCCTGATCGAAGCGATGCTGGCCAACCGTGGCGCAGCGCGCAAGGCAACCGGAGGGTCTTTCAACTTGCCGAAGAAGCATCTGGTGATTCTTGCGGTCGTGGCCATCGGCGTGATCGCCGCCTGGTTCATGCAAGGCAAGAGCAAGCCGGAGGCGCCGCAGAACGCCTCTACCGAATTGTCGATGAACGGCTCCGCGCCGGCCCAGGCCCAGCAGCCGGGCAGCGGTCCGGCCGTGGAATTCAACGGTTCCAGCCAGCCCCTGCCGCTACCGCTGGTCGGCGAGTCGCAGCCGGTGATTCGCGAGCCGCTGGCCCAGGCCGCCGGGCAGGGGGGCGATGACGAGGGCGGCCTGCCCTCCGCCGTCGTGCCGCCTACCGTGTCCAGCACGGCGCCGCCGGTGACGCCGCTGGCCAACAATGGCGTGACCCCGATGCATCCGGTTCCGCCGGCGCCGGCCGAACCGGTGGCGACTCCGGCTCCGGTTCCAACCCCGGCTCCCGCCGCGCCGGTGGCCAGCGCCCCGGTCAGCAAGCCGACCCCGGCCCCCGCCCCGGCCAAGCCGGCCGCCAGCAAGCCGACCACCACCGCCGCGGCGAAACCGGCCCCGGCTCCGGCCGCCAAGCCGGCCAGCGGTGGCGGTGCGGGCAGCCAGTGGTATCGCAGCCAATCTGGTGGTAACTTCGCCCTGCAGATCCTCGGTACCGGCTCCGAAGCCAACGCCCAGGCGTTCATTCGCCAGCAGGGCGGCGGCGATTTCCGCTACTTCAAGAAAACCCTGCAAGGCAAGCCTTTCTACGTCGTCACCTATGGCAGCTTCCCGAACCGTGCCGCCGCCCTGGCCGCAGTGAAAAAACTGCCGTCCAAGGTGCAGGCCGGCAAGCCGTGGCCGCGTACCTTCGCCAGCATCCAGCAGGAGATCGGCCAGGCGCATTGACCCCGACCTGCCGTCGCCTCTCGACGAAACTCGCCAGTCGTTAGCATGACTGGTGGGTTTCGTCTTTCATTTTGGCGACATTGAATTTCATTTTTCCGCCGCAAAATTTGTGAGGCCTTGTGCACCTATGTACAATGGCCTCCCTTTGCCTGTCGAAAACTCGCCGCATGAGCGGGTGACGGGCGAAGTAGATGACTAAAAAAGTTTTGCCGGTGAGAGTTCCTTATGAAAGCAGGTCTGTACCATCCTGAAACGTTCAAGGATAACTGCGGATTTGGCCTGATCGCCCATATGCAGGGCGAGCCGAGCCATCAACTTCTGCAAACCGCAATCGAAGCACTGACCTGCATGACCCACCGCGGTGGGATCAATGCCGATGGCAAGACCGGGGACGGCTGCGGGCTGCTGATCCAGAAGCCCGACCTGTTCTTGCGCGCCGTCGCCAGGGAAGCCTTTTCTGTCGACCTGCCCGAGCAATACGCGGTGGGCATGGTGTTCTTCAACCAGGACCCGGTGAAAGCCGAGGCGGCACGCGAGAACATGAATCGCGAGATCGTCGCCGCCGGCCTGGAGCTGGTCGGCTGGCGCAAGGTGCCGATCGATACCAGCGTCCTCGGCCGCCTGGCGCTGGAGCGCCTGCCGCAGATCGAGCAGGTGTTCATCGGCGGCGCCGGCCTGAGCGACCAGGACTTCGCCATCAAGCTGTTCAGCGCACGGCGCCGCTCGTCTGTGGCCAACGCCGCCGACAGCGACCACTACATCTGCAGCTTCTCGCACAAGACCATCATCTATAAGGGCCTGATGATGCCGGCCGACCTGGCCGCCTTCTATCCGGACCTTGGCGACGAGCGCCTGCAGACCGCGATCTGCGTATTCCACCAGCGCTTCTCCACCAACACCCTGCCGAAATGGCCGCTGGCGCAGCCGTTCCGCTTCCTCGCCCACAACGGCGAGATCAATACCATCACCGGCAACCGCAACTGGGCCCAGGCGCGGCGGACCAAGTTCACCAACGAACTGATCCCCGACCTGGAAGAACTCGGTCCGTTGGTGAACCGCGTCGGCTCCGACTCCTCGAGCATGGACAACATGCTCGAACTGATGGTCACCGGCGGCATGGACCTGTTCCGCGGCCTGCGCATGATCATCCCGCCGGCCTGGCAGAACGTCGAGACCATGGACGCCGACCTGCGCGCGTTCTACGAGTACAACTCGCTGCACATGGAGCCCTGGGACGGCCCCGCCGGCGTCGTGCTGACCGACGGCCGCTATGCCGTCTGCCTGCTCGACCGCAATGGCCTGCGTCCGTCGCGCTGGGTCACCACGAAGAACGGCTACATCACCCTGGCCTCGGAAATCGGCGTCTGGGACTACAAGGCCGAGGACGTCATCGCCAAGGGCCGGGTCGGCCCGGGGCAGATCCTCGCGGTGGACACCGAGACCGGCCAGGTCCTGCACAGCGACGACATCGACAACCGCCTGAAGTCGCGCCATCCCTACAAGCAATGGCTGCGGCAGAACGCCCTGCGCATCCAGGCGACCCTGGACGACGACCATGGCGTGGCCAGTTACGACGCCGACCAGCTCAAGCAATTCATGAAGATGTTCCAGGTCACCTTCGAGGAGCGTGACCAGGTGCTGCGTCCCCTCGGCGAGCAGGGCCAGGAAGCGGTGGGCTCGATGGGCGACGATACGCCGATGGCGATCCTCTCCCGGCGCATCCGCTCGCCATACGACTACTTCCGCCAGCAGTTCGCCCAGGTCACCAACCCGCCGATCGACCCTCTGCGCGAAGCCATCGTGATGTCCCTGGAAACCTGCCTGGGCGTCGAGCAGAACATCTTCGAGGAAGCCCCGCACCACGCCAACCAGGCGATCCTCACCACCCCGGTGATCTCGCCGGCGAAGTGGCGGACCATCATGACCCTGGAGCGCCCGGGCTTCGACCGCCATTTCATCGACCTCAACTACGACGAGTCGATGGGCCTGGAAGCCGCGGTGCGCAACATCGCCGACCAGGCCGAGGAAGCCGTGCGCGGCGGCAAGGTGCTGCTGATCCTCAGCGACCGCCATATCGCTCCCGGCAAGCTGCCGGTGCACGCGGCCCTGGCCGTCGGCGCGGTGCACCATCGCCTGGTGCAGACCGGGCTGCGCTGCGATTCCAACATCCTGGTGGAAACCGCCACCGCCCGCGATCCGCATCATTTCGCCGTGCTGATCGGCTTCGGTGCCTCGGCGGTCTATCCGTTCCTCGCCTACGAGGTGCTGGCCGACCTGATCCGCACCGGTGAGGTGCTGGGCGACCTCTACGAGGTGTTCAAGTACTACCGCAAGGGTATCTCCAAGGGCCTGATGAAGATCCTCTCGAAGATGGGGATTTCCACGGTAGCGTCCTACCGTGGGGCCCAGTTGTTCGAGGCGGTCGGCCTGTCCGACGAGGTCACCAGCCTGTGCTTCACCGGCGTCGCCAGCCGCATCCAGGGCGCGCGCTTCGTCGATATCGAGAACGAGCAGAAACTGCTGGCCGCTGAGGCTTGGAGCAACCGCAAGCCGATCCAGCAGGGCGGCCTGCTGAAGTTCGTCTATGGCGGCGAATACCATGCCTACAACCCGGACGTGGTGAATACCCTGCAAGCTGCCGTGCAGCAGGGCGATTACGAGAAGTTCAAGGAATACACCGCGCTGGTGGACCAGCGTCCGGTATCGATGATCCGCGACCTGTTGCAGGTGAAGAGCGCCGCGCAGCCGCTGGCGCTCGACGAGGTGGAGCCGCTGGAAGCGATCTTCAAGCGCTTCGACGCCGCCGGGATTTCCCTCGGCGCGCTGTCGCCGGAGGCCCACGAGGCGCTGGCCGAGGCGATGAACACCCTGGGCGGTCGCTCCAACTCCGGCGAGGGCGGCGAGGACCCGGCGCGCTACGGCACGCTGAAGAGCTCGAAGATCAAGCAGGTGGCTACCGGCCGCTTCGGCGTGACTCCGGAATACCTGGTCAACGCAGAGGTCCTGCAGATCAAGGTGGCCCAGGGTGCCAAGCCCGGCGAGGGCGGCCAGCTGCCGGGCGGCAAGGTCAACGGCCTGATCGCCCGCCTGCGCTATGCGGTGCCCGGCGTGACGCTGATCTCGCCGCCGCCGCACCATGACATCTACTCCATCGAAGACCTGGCGCAGCTGATCTTCGACCTCAAGCAGGTCAACCCGCAGGCGCTGGTATCGGTGAAGCTGGTGTCCGAGCCGGGCGTCGGTACCATCGCCGCCGGCGTGGCCAAGGCCTATGCGGACCTGATCACCATCTCCGGCTACGACGGCGGTACCGGCGCCTCGCCGATCACCTCGATCAAGTACGCCGGCTCGCCCTGGGAACTGGGCCTGGCGGAAACCCACCAGACCCTGCGCGGCAACGACCTGCGCGGCAAGGTCCGGGTGCAGACCGATGGCGGCCTGAAGACCGGCCTGGACGTGATCAAGGCGGCCATACTCGGCGCCGAGAGCTTCGGCTTCGGCACCGCGCCGATGATCGCCCTGGGCTGCAAGTACCTGCGCATCTGCCACCTGAACAACTGCGCCACCGGCGTGGCGACGCAGAACGACAAGCTGCGCAAGGACCACTTCATCGGCACCACCGCGATGGTGATCAACTTCTTCACCTTCATCGCCACGGAAACCCGCGAGTGGCTGGCGCGCCTCGGCGTGCGCAGCCTGGGCGAACTGATCGGCCGCACCGACCTGCTGCAGATCCTCCCCGGTGAGACCGACAAGCAGCGTAACCTGGATCTCGCTCCGTTGCTGGGCAGTGACCTGATCCCGGCCGACAAGCCGCAGTTCTGCGAGGTGGAGAAAAACCCGCCGTTCGACCAGGGCCTGCTGGCCGAGAAGATGGTCGAGCTGTCGAAGGCCGCCATCGAGGGCCTGAGCGGCGGCGAGTACGAGCTGGACATCTGCAACTGCGACCGCTCCATTGGCGCGCGGGTATCCGGCGAGATCGCCCGCCTGCACGGCAACCAGGGCATGGCCAAGGCGCCGGTGGTGTTTCGCTTCAAGGGCACCGCGGGACAGAGCTTCGGCGTGTGGAATGCCGGTGGCCTGCACCTGTACCTGGAAGGCGACGCCAACGACTATGTGGGCAAGGGCATGACCGGCGGCAAGCTGGTGATCACCCCGCCCAAGGGAAGTCCGTTCAGGACCCAGGAGTCGGCCATCGTCGGCAACACCTGCCTGTACGGCGCCACCGGCGGCAAGCTGTTCGCCGCCGGAACCGCCGGCGAGCGCTTCGCCGTGCGCAACTCCGGTTCCCATGCGGTGGTGGAAGGCACCGGCGACCACTGCTGCGAATACATGACCGGCGGTTTCGTCTGCGTGCTGGGCAAGACCGGCTACAACTTCGGCTCCGGCATGACCGGGGGCTTCGCCTACGTCCTCGACATGGACAACACTTTCGTCGACCGCGTGAACCACGAGCTGGTGGAAATCCAGCGGATCAGCGGCGAGGCGATGGAGGCCTATCGCAGCCACCTGCGCAAGGTCCTGGTCGAGTACGTGAACGAAACGGCAAGCGAGTGGGGCGCGAACATCCTGGAAAACCTGGATGACTACCTGCGTCGGTTCTGGCTGGTGAAACCGAAGGCGGCCAGCCTCGGTTCGCTGCTGACCAGCACCCGTGCCAACCCGCAATAAGCGCCCGAAGTTGTGATGAGGTTTCGATATGTCTGAACGTCTGAATTCCGACCGCCTGAACAACGACTTCCAGTTCATCGAAGTCGGGCGCAAGGACCCGAAGAAGAAGCTGCTGCGCCAGCGCAAGCGCGAGTTCGTGGAGATCCACGACCTGTTCAAGCCGCAGCAGGCCGCCGACCAGGCGCACCGTTGCCTGGGCTGCGGCAACCCGTACTGCGAGTGGAAGTGCCCGGTGCACAACTTCATCCCGAACTGGCTGAAGCTGGTCTCCGAAGGCAACATCCTGGCCGCCGCCGAGCTGTCGCACCAGACCAACACCCTGCCGGAAGTCTGCGGCCGGGTCTGCCCGCAGGACCGCCTCTGCGAGGGCGCCTGCACCCTCAACGACGGCTTTGGCGCGGTGACCATCGGCTCGGTGGAGAAGTACATCACCGATACCGCCTTCGCCATGGGTTGGCGCCCGGACCTGTCCAAGGTCAAGCCGACCGGCAGGCGCGTCGCGGTGATCGGCGCCGGCCCGGCCGGCCTCGGCTGCGCCGACGTGCTGGTGCGCAACGGCGTGACCCCGGTGGTGTTCGACCGCAACCCGGAGATCGGCGGCCTGCTGACCTTCGGCATTCCCGAATTCAAGCTGGAGAAGCATGTCCTCAGCCGTCGCCGCGAGGTGTTCACCGGCATGGGCATCGAGTTCCGCCTGAACACCGAGATCGGCAGGGACGTGACCATGGAACAACTGCTCGACGAGTTCGACGCCGTGTTCATGGGCATGGGCACCTACACCTACATGAAGGGCGGTTTCCCCGGCGAGGACCTGCCAGGCGTGCACGACGCCCTGGACTTCCTGATCGCCAACGTGAACCGCAACCTCGGCTTCGAGAAGTCGGCCGAGGACTTCGTCGACATGAAGGGCAAGCGCGTGGTGGTCCTGGGCGGCGGCGATACCGCGATGGACTGCAACCGCACTTCGATCCGCCAGGGCGCCAAGTCGGTGACCTGTGCCTATCGCCGTGACGAAGAAAACATGCCGGGCTCGCGCAAGGAAGTGAAGAACGCCAAGGAAGAGGGCGTGAAGTTCCTCTTCAACCGCCAGCCCATCGCCATCGTCGGCGAGGACCGGGTGGAAGGCGTGAAGGTGGTCGAGACCCGTCTCGGCGAGCCGGACGCCCGCGGCCGCCGCAGCCCCGAGCCGATCCCCGGTTCCGAGGAGATCATCCCGGCGGAAGCCGTGCTGATCGCCTTCGGCTTCCGGCCGAGTCCGGCGCCGTGGTTCGAGCGGTTCGAGATCGCCACCGACAGCCAGGGCCGCGTGGTGGCTCCGGCGCAGGCGCAGTTCAAGCACCAGACCAGCAACCCGAAGATCTTCGCCGGTGGCGACATGGTCCGTGGTTCCGACCTGGTGGTGACGGCGATCTTCGAAGGACGTACCGCGGCCGAAGGCATCCTCGACTACCTGGGCGTCTGAATCGCGGCACGGTGAGCGCTGCGACAAATCACCGCGATAGACAAAAGGCACGGCCCCCGCCGTGCCTTTTGTTTTGTGCTTTGCGACAATAGCGGCCCTTTTCGCCCGCCGGCCTGTGGATAAGCCCCTTCCGCACGCGCCCGCGTGAAGCCAGCAGCCTTTGATCGGATGCCGTTATGACTGCCCTGAAGAACGACCGCTTCCTCCGCGCCCTGCTCAAGCAGCCCGTCGATGTCACCCCCGTCTGGATGATGCGCCAGGCCGGTCGTTACCTGCCGGAATACCGTGCCACCCGTGCCAGGGCCGGTGATTTCATGAGCCTGTGCATGAACCCGGAGCTGGCCTGCGAAGTGACCCTGCAGCCGCTGGACCGTTACCCGCAGCTGGACGCCGCGATCCTCTTCTCCGACATCCTGACCATTCCCGATGCCATGGGCCAGGGCCTGTACTTCGAGACCGGCGAAGGCCCGCGCTTCCGCAAGGTGGTCTCGTCGCTGGCCGACATCGAGGCGCTGCCGGTCCCCGATCCGGAAAAGGACCTGGGCTATGTGATGGACGCCGTGCGCACCATCCGCCGCGAGCTGAACGGCCGCGTACCGCTGATCGGCTTCTCCGGCAGCCCCTGGACCCTCGCCACCTACATGGTCGAGGGCGGCTCGAGCAAGGACTTCCGCAAGTCCAAGGCGATGCTCTACGACAATCCGCGAGCCATGCACGCGCTGCTGGACAAGCTGGCGCAATCGGTGACCAGCTACCTCAACGGGCAGATCCGCGCCGGCGCCCAGGCCGTGCAGATCTTCGACTCGTGGGGCGGCAGCCTGTCGGCGGCGGCCTACCAGGAGTTCTCCCTGGCCTACATGCGCCAGATCGTCGATGGATTGATCCGCGAGCACGACGGACGCCGGGTGCCGGTGATCCTCTTCACCAAGGGAGGCGGCCTGTGGCTGGAGTCGATGGCCGAGGTCGGCGCCGAGGCGCTGGGCCTGGACTGGACCTGCGACATCGGCAGCGCCCGTGCGCGCGTCGGCGAGCGGGTGGCCCTGCAGGGCAACATGGATCCCTCGGTGCTCTATGCCAACCCGGCGGCGATCCGCGCCGAAGTCGCGCGGATCCTGGCGGCCTACGGCAAGGGCACGGGGCATGTATTCAACCTTGGCCACGGTATCACCCCGGAAGTCGACCCGGCCCATGCCGGTGCTTTCTTCGAGGCGGTGCACGAGCTGTCGGCGCAGTACCACGGCTGAGCTGGAACGAAAGAAGGGGAGCCGAGGCTCCCCTTTTTCATGCGCGGGCCGACGGCCCTCCGGCGCGTTGGTTGGCGGGGGCGCGCCGGCGGCGTATCCGCCCTGCGCAAACCGCCCGGCTCAGCTGCTTACCTTGCCGGTGCGGTCGTTGAATACGAACAGCTTGCCATTGGCGTCGCGCACGAGGATTTCCGCGCCCGGCTGGTTATCCATGTCGGCCACCGAATCGATGCTGTAGTTGACGTCGCCGCTGGCGTGGTGGATGACCCGCACCTTGCCCTGCATCACCACGATCAGCTCGTTGCCCGGCTTGCCGTCGGTGTCCGTGGTGCCGCCATGGAGTGCCCAGGCGCTGGCGCCGATGCTGTGTTCCTTGCGGGAACTGGCGTTGCTGATCACGTAGATGCCGGTGCTGGTGCGGCCGATGATCTCCGCGCCGGGCTGGCCGTCGGTATCGGTGGCGCCGAAGACCGACCACACCACGTTGCCGAAGCTGTAGTTGCGGGTGCTGCCGCCTTCCACCACCTGCAGGTTGGCGCCGTCGTGGTAGGCGGCGGCGAGCTGGCCGTTGCCACGCAGATCCCAGGTGCCGACCAGCACGCCGGCGGCGTGGGCGGTGGAAGCGTACAGAGAGAACAGCGCCGTGCCGAGCAGGCGCGCTTGAGCGCTGCTTTCATAAAGTCCCTTTCATGTCGGTTGTCGAGGCTGGCGGATCGCCAGCCGCAGCAGCATAGACCAGCGGCTGTACCGCTCAAGCTGAGGGCGAAGGAGCGCTTGGCATTCATTCGCCGGGCGCCTGGCGCATGCGTTCGCGCGCGCTGCTCGGGGGCTCGCCGGTCCAGCGCTTGAAGGCGCGGGTGAAGTTCGTCGGGTCGCTGTAGCCGAGGTGCAGGGCGATGCGCTGTAGCGGCACCTCAGGGCGTTGCAGCAGGCGCAGGGCCTGGCGCTGGCGGGTCTCGGCGAGCAGCTCGCGGAAGCTGGTGCCGGCGCCGCGCAGATGGCGCTTGAGGGAACGTCCGGATAGGTGCAGGCGTGCGGCCACTTCCTCCAGGTTGGGTAAGCGTGGCTCCTGGCGTTCCAGTTCCAGCCGCACGCGCGTACAGATATCCCGGCGGCTGGCGGCCAGCAGCGCCAACTCGCGCTCGCAGTGTTCGCAGGCGCGGCGCACGGCCGCCGGATCGGCCATCGGCAGGGGGCGCTCGAGCTGCGCGGCGGGAAAGCTCAGTTGAGCATGTGTCTGGCCGTAGCGGCAGTTCGGCAGCGGCGGCACTGGTGGGGCGGGGAAGTCGAAGTCCAGGGTGGCGGCCGGCAGTGCATCGCCGAGCAGCCAGGCGCCCGAGCGGTACAGGCCGATCAGCATGGCTTCGCTGAAGAAACGGTGCAGCTCCGCCGGCAAGGCCGGGCCGGGCAGCAGACGCAGCATCAGTAGGCGTTCCTCGCGCAACAGGCGCAGTTCGATATTGTTCTGCAACAGTGGCATATAGCGCAGCGCCAGGCGCAGCGCGTCGCCCAGGGTTGCCGAGGCCATCATCGCGTAGCCCAGGCTACCGTGGGCGGTGGGAGGCGTGCGCAGGGCCAGTTGTGCGCCGAGGCCGGGGTCGTCGCTCACTGCGAGCGCCGCGGCGGCTATCGCCTGGTACTGGTGCGACGTGACGCGTGCCTCCGGCTCTTCTAGACGCAGCCTCGACAGGCCGATTTCCCTCAGCAGCGCGCGTCCGTCCAGGCCGCGTTCTTCCAGCAGGCCGAGCAGCAGGCGCGGGTAGGCGGCGGTGATGGTCGGTGCGCCGGATTCAGTGCGGCGGCTCATGCTGGCGTGTCCTGGCCCGAAATGATCGACAGTCTGGCGCGAGTGCCTCTGCCGCTGCATTGGCTGGCGCCGCGATACTGTCCGGCAACGCAGCCAACCGGAGAACGAGCGATGCATCCCTGGGCACGACGCAACATTCCGCAACTGACTGGACGCCTGGCGCTGGTCACCGGCGCCAACAGCGGTCTGGGCTGGCAGGCGGCGCGCACGCTGGCCGGCAAGGGCGCGACCGTGGTGATGGCCTGCCGCAATCGCGAACAGGCGGAGCGGGCACGGCGGGCGATCCTCGACGAGTATCCCGAAGCCAGCCTGGAGTTGGCTGATCTCGACCTGGCCGACCTCGCCTCGATACGGGCCTGCGCTGCCGATTTCCGCCAGCGCCACGAACGCCTCGATCTGCTGTTCAACAACGCCGGGGTGATGTTCCTGCCTCTGCGACGCACCCGCGACGGTTTCGAGATGCAGATGGGCACCAATCACCTCGGCCATTTCGCCCTCACGGGCCTGCTGCTGGAGTCCTTGCTGGCCGCTCCACGGCCCCGGGTGGTAGGCATGACCAGCGGCTTCAACCAGTTCGGCCGGCTGCCGCTCGATGACCTCAACGCCGAGCGCGGCTACAACCGCTATCTCGCCTACTGCCACAGCAAGCAGGCCAATCTGCTGTTCAGCCTGGAGTTGCAGCGCCGTGCCGGCCAGCGGGCCGTGCTTCTGCAGAGCCTGGCGGCGCATCCGGGCTATGCAGCGACCAACCTGCAGTACGCGGCGCCGGCCATGTCGGGGTCGCGCTTGGGACGCTGGACGATGAAGGTGGCCAATGTAGCATTCGCGCAATCGGCGGAAATGGGAGCGCTGCCGGCACTTTCCGCACTGACCGGGCAGCGCTGGTACGGCGGCGCCTATGTCGGCCCGGATCGCTGGCTGGAAACCCGCGGTTATCCGGCGGAGGCGCGGATTCCGCGGAATGCGCGCGACCTGGGCTTGGCCGCGAGGCTGTGGACGATATCGGAAGAGCTGACCGGGGTGCGCTTCTGGTCGGAGTGAAGGCGCCGGGAGACCGGCGCCTCGGGCTTCAGTGAGCGGGCTGCGCCAGGGTATTGCCCGGTAGTGCCGGCAACCGCGCCAGGTGCAGCGAGACCAGCACGGCGAGCACCAGCAGCGAGCCGACGAACAGGCCGATGCCGTTCCAGCCGTAGTAGTGCCAGAACACCCCGCCAAGGGTGCCGGCCAGGCTCGAGCCGACGTAGTAGCTGAACAGGTACAGCGACGACGCCTGGCCCTTGGCGCGCTGGGCGCGACGGCCGATCCAGCTGCTCGCCACCGAGTGCGCGCCGAAGAAGCCGAAGGTGAACAGCAGCAGGCCGGCCAGCATCAGCGGGATCGGTTCGAACAGGGTCAGCAGGAGGCCGCCGAGCATCAGCAGGATCACCGCCCAGAGCACCTTGCGCCGGCCCAGCTTGTCGGCCAGCGAGCCGACCCAGGCCGAGCTGTAGATGCCCGACAGATACACCACCGAGAGTACGCCGACCACCGCCTGGCTCATGTGGTAGGGCTCGGCCAGCAGGCGGTAGCCGATGTAGTTGAACAGGGTGACGAAGCTGCCCATCAACAGGAAGCCGATCAGGAACAGCCAGGGCAGGCCGGCATCGCGGAAGTGCAGGCGGTAGCCGTTGAGCAGGGTCGCCGGTTTCAGCGGCGCCGGCCGGAAGTGCTTCGATTCGGGCAGAACGCGCCAGAACACCAGCGCGGCGACCAGGGCCAGGCCACCGAGGACCGCCAGCGCAGCATGCCAGGAGATGAAATCGACCAGCACGCCGCTGATCAGCCGCCCGCTCATCCCGCCGATGGCGTTGCCACCGATGTACAGGCCCATCGACAGGCCGATGTGCTGCGGATGGATCTCCTCGCTCAGATAGGTCATCGCCACCGCGGCCAGGCCGCTCAGGGACAGGCCGACCAGCGCGCGCATCAGCAGCACGCCATGCCAGGTGGGCATCACCGCGCTGCCGAGGGTGAACAGCGCGGCGGCCAGCAGCGAGACGACCATTACCGGCTTGCGGCCGATCGCATCGGAGATCGGTCCGGTGACTAGCAGGCCGAGGGCGAGCATGGCGGTGGCCACGGACAACGCCAGGCTGCTTTCCGCGGCGCTGATGGAAAATGCCTTGGACAGCACCGGCATCATCGGCTGGATGCAGTAGAGCAGGGCAAAGGTGGCGAAACCGCCGGAGAACAGCGCCAGTGAGGTGCGCATGAACTGCGGGGTGCCTTTTTCGATATGGCGTTCGACTTCGGTGGCGGCTTCCAGCACCTCGTTGGCTGCTTCGCGGGCCGCCTCGATTAACGCGGGTTCTTCTTCGGCCTGGGGCCGGACTTGCGGGTTGCTCACGGGGTACCTCTGGGTATGGCGGCGAGCAGGCACAACGAGGCCGCGCCACCTGGATTCAGGGACAAGGGGTCGTTGTTGGAGGTTATGTGACAAAGGATATAGATAGGGTTATATGATTTCCAATATATTGATCGACACGATTGATACGTAAAAAGACTTGTTCGGGGCTCGCATGGAACTCAGACACCTGCGCTATTTCATCGCCGTCGCCGAGGAACTGCACTTCGGCCGCGCCGCCGAGCGCCTGGGCATTTCCCAGCCACCCCTGAGCCAGCAGATCCAGGCCCTGGAGGAAGAGATCGGCGCGCGCCTGTTCGAGCGCACCAACCGCCGCGTCGAACTCACCGACGCCGGCCGGCTGTTCCTCGACGAGTCGCGCCAGGTGCTGGCGCAGGTGGACAAGGCGGTACTGCTGGCGCGCCGCGCGCACCTGGGCGAACTGGGCGAACTGAAGATCGGCTTCACCTCCTCGGCGCCGTTCACCTCGACCATTCCCAGCAGCATCCACGCTTTCCGCAAGGCCTATCCGGAGGTGCACCTCGACTTGCAGGAAATGAGCAGCCGCCAGGTGCTCAGGGCGTTGCTCGAGGAAAGCCTGCAGGTCGGGGTGATCCGCCCGCTGGCGCTGCCGGACACGGTGCACTCGGTGGAGCTGTTCCGCGAGCCGCTGGTGGCGGTGCTACGCGCCGATCATCCGCTGGCGGCCGGCAGCGAGGATGGCCTGGCGATCGCCGCGCTGGCCGAGGAGCCTTTCGTGTTCTTCCCGCGCAGCTACGGCACCGGGCTCTACGACCAGGTCATCGCCCTGACCCGCCAGGCCGGCTTCAGCCCGCGCATCGCCCAGGAGGCCAGCGAGGCGATGACCATCATCGGCCTGGTCTCGGCCGGGCTGGGGGTGTCGATCCTGCCGGCGTCTTTCCGCCGCACCCGGGTCGATGGCGTGGTCTACCGCACCCTGGGCGATCCCGAGGCGACGACTGCGGTATGGCTGGTCCGCCGGCAGAACGAGGGCTCGCCGCTGGCGCTCTCCTTCATCGATCTGGTGACCCGCGAGGCGGCCAGCCTGCACCGGCGCTGAACCGCTCTACGTCAGGACCGAGACGGCGCTCGCGCTTGCCCGCGGCTTTGCCTATCATCCGGGATCAGGCTCGGCTCACGGAGATTTCCCATGCGGCGCGTGGTGTTCAATCAGAAAGGCGGGGTAGGCAAGTCCAGCATCGCCTGCAACCTGGCGGCGGTCAGCGCGGCGGAGGGCTACCGCACCCTGCTGGTGGACCTGGACGCCCAGGCCAACTCCACGCATTACCTGACCGGGCTGACCGGCGAGGACCTGCCGGTGGGGATCGCCGACTTCTTCAAGCAGACCTTGTCTTCCGGGCCCTTCAGCAAGAAGGGCAGGGTCGACATCCACGAGACGCCGTTCGACAACCTGCACATCGTCACCGCCAGCCCCGAACTGGCCGACCTGCAGCCGAAGCTGGAGTCGAAGCACAAGATCAACAAGCTGCGCAAATTGCTGGACGAACTGGACGATGACTACGAGCGGATCTACCTGGACACCCCGCCGGCCCTGAATTTCTATACGGTATCTGCGCTGATCGCTGCCGATCGTTGCCTGATTCCCTTCGATTGCGACAGTTTCTCCCGCCAGGCGCTGTATGGCCTTCTCCAGGAGATCGAGGAACTGCGTGACGACCACAACGAAGACCTGCAGGTCGAGGGCATCGTGGTCAACCAGTTCCAGCCGCGTGCCAGCCTGCCGCAGCAACTGCTCGACGAGCTGGTGGCGGAGGAACTGCCGGTGCTGCCGGTGTACCTGATGAGTTCGGTGAAGATGCGCGAGTCGCACCAGGCTTGCACCCCGCTGATCTTCCTCGAACCGCGGCACAAGTTGACCCAGCAGTTCGTCGAGTTGCACGGGCTGCTCGAAAGCTGAGCAGCCTCTCCGGCAGCGCTTCTACGAGGTAACCAGGACGTCGCAGCTCGGCTGGCGCAGGTAACGCTGCGCCAGGTTGCCGAGCAGCGCCTGCATCAGCGCGTTGCGGCTGTGCCGGCCGAGGGCGAGCAGCTCCGGCTGGCGCTGCTTCAATGCGGCGTCCAGGCTGTACGGCAGCACGCCGGGAACCACTTCGTGGCTCAGCTGCGGCCCGACGCCCGGCAGGCGCTCCTGCTCGTCGCTCAGCAACTGTTCGATCAGCCCGGCCTGGGTGGCCAGGTGCGCGGCATTCTGCCTGGGCAGGCCGAGCACGCCGTCGTCGGGGGACTCGAAGACGTGCAGGGCGTGCAGGTCGGCTTCCACCGGCAGCAGGCGGTAGGCCTGGCGCAGCGCGGTACAGGCGCACTGGGAAAAGTCCAGGGCGCTGAGCGCCTGGCGGTAGGGTTGGTCCGCCTCGCGTACGGCGAGCAGCACCGGCACCCGGCTGCGCCGCGCCACCTGGTCGAGCGTGGTGTTGGCGAAGCGTTCGAAGGTCTTCTGGTGGTGCGCGCCCATCAACAGCAGGTCCGGTTCGAGCGCCCGGGTCTGCTGCAGGATGCCGTCGATCGGCTGGCCCCTGAACAGATGGATCGCGCAGTCCTCGTCGAGGCCGGCTTCCTGGCGCTTGAACTGCAGCATGGTGCCGACGGTCTTCACCGCCTCCGCCGAAAGGCCCGGATCGTACACGTGCAGCAGGCTGACCCGCGCGTCGTGCTGGCGGGCCAACTGGGCGGCGCGGGCGAGGGCGACGTCGGCTTCCGGGGTGAGGTCGTGGGCGACCAGGAGGTGGCGGATCATGGCGGACTCCATGGGATGGCTACGCTGGCCTCCCCACTGTCGCGCCGCGGCCCCGGGCGGACCTTGATCCACGGCAGAGAAAACGTTCGCCGGACCCTGCGAAATCTGCCAGTCAGGGCTTCGCGTGGCTGCGCAGCTGGTACAGCGCGGCGCTTTCCGCGACCACCTCGCCCTGCTCGTCGGTGAGTTGCAGCTCCAGGCTGTATTCGGCCTTGCCGCGCTCGCCGGCCTCGGCTTCCAACTGGCGGATGCGCTCGGCGTCCAGGCGCGCCTCGACGCGGATGTCGCCCTTGGCCGGGCGGCGGAAGCGCAGGGTCATCTCCTTGACTACGGGATAGAAGCGGGCGCTGTCGAAGCTGGTCAGGAACAGTGCGCCGCCGGGGATTTCGGCGAGGGTGAAGAGCGCCCCGGCGTACATGCTGCCGATATGGTTCTCGTTGCCGGAAGCCGGCATGAGCAGGCGCACGTAGCCGGGTTCCAGCGCTTCGGCCTTGAGTCCGCTGCGCTGGACGAAGGCGATCTTTTCCTCGGTGAGGTGTCGGGCGAGTTCCGTGGGCAGCGGCATGGCGGGCTCCTGGGGGTGGTGGTGCCACCCAGCCTAGCCGGACGGCCAGGCCGGGCAAGGACCTGAACGCTCGCCCGGACTGACCGATTCGCTCAGCGCGCGGCCGCGGCCAGGGCCTGGTCGAGGTCGGCGAGGATGTCGTCGATGTGCTCGATGCCGATCGACAGCCGCACCATGTCGTCGGAGACCCCGGCGCGCGCCAGTTCCTCGGCGTTCAGCTGGCGGTGGGTGGTGCTCGCCGGGTGGCAGGCGAGGGACTTGGCGTCGCCGATGTTGACCAGCCGCAGCACCAGCTTCAGCGTGTCGATGAAGCGCGCGCCGGCGGCACTGCCGCCCTGGATGCCGAAGGACAGGATCGCCGCCGGGCGGCCTCCCAGGTAGCGCTGGGCCAGGGCATGCTCGGGGTTGTCGGGAAGGCCGGCGTATTTCACCCAGGCCACCTGCGGATGCTGCTGCAGGTAGCGGGCCACGGCGAGGGCGTTGTCGCAGTGGCGTTCCATGCGCAGCGCCAGGGTCTCCAGGCCCTGCAGGATGAGGAAAGCGTTGAATGGCGAGAGCGCCGCACCCATGTTGCGCAGCGGTACCACCCGGCAGCGGCCGATGAAGGCGGCGGGGCCGAAGGCCTCGGTGTAGGTGACGCCGTGGTAGGACGGGTCGGGGCTGTTCAGCAATGGGAAGCGCGCCTTGTGCGCCGCCCAGTCGAACTTGCCGGAGTCGACCACCATCCCGCCGATGCTGGTGCCGTGGCCGCCCATGTACTTGGTCAGCGAATGCACGACGACGTCGGCGCCGTGTTCGAACGGCCGGCAAAGTACCGGGGTGGCTACCGTGTTGTCGACGATCAGCGGTACGCCGTGGCGGTGCGCGGCGTCGGCCAGGGCCCGCAGGTCGATGATGTTGCCCGCCGGGTTGCCGATGGTCTCGCAGAACACCGCCTTGGTCCGCTCGTCGATCAGTGCCTCCAGGGCGGCGATGTCGTCGTGGGCGGCGAAGCGCGCCTGGATACCGATGCGCGGCAGGGTATGGGCCAGCAGGTTGTAGGTGCCGCCATAGAGCTTGGCCACCGAGACGATGTTGTCGCTGGCCTCGGCGATGGTCTGGATCGCGTAGGTGATGGCGGCCATCCCCGACGCCACCGCCAGTGCCCCGACCCCGCCTTCCAGCGCCGCGACGCGCTGTTCCAGTACGTCGTTGGTCGGGTTCATGATCCGCGTGTAGATGTTGCCCGGCACCTTCAGGTCGAACAGGTCGGCACCGTGCTGGGTGTCGTCGAAGGCGTAGGAGGTGGTCTGGTAGATCGGCACCGCCACCGCGCGGGTGGTCGGGTCGGGGCTGTAGCCGGCGTGGACGGCCAGGGTCTCCAGTTTCATGCAGCGTTCCTTCGGGCAGATTGGAAGGACGCAGCATGGGAAAGCGCGCCGGGCGGGTCAATGCGCCTGGGCAAGGAAAAGCGCGCCTGGTTAGACCGTTGTGTTCGCCGCTTATGCCTGAGCGGCGGCGTCGGTTTCAGCGCAGGCCGATGTAGATGTTGTAGGCGCTGATCAGGGTGATCAGGGTGCCGACGATGACCAGCAGGGTGCGCGGTGACAGCCTCTTGCACAGCAGGGCGGCGAACGGCGCGGCGAACAGGCCGCCGAAGACCAGCCCGGCGACCATCTTCCAGGTGTCCGGCTGGCCGGCGAGGAGGATGAAGGAGGTGGCGCTGGCGATGGTCAGGAAGAACTCGGCGAAGTTCACCGAGCCGATGGTGGTGCGCGGGTCGCTGCCCGAGCCGATCAGGCTGCTGGTGACCACCGGGCCCCAGCCGCCACCGCCAGCGGCATCGACGAAGCCGCCGAACAGCGCCAGCTTGGCCACGTGGCGCGGTGCCCGGCGCTTGATCACCTGGCGATAGGCCTTGCTCAGGATGTACAGGCCCATCAGCAGCAGGTAGGCGGAGATGAAGGGCTTGAGCTGGTGGCCGTCGAAGCGGGTGATCAGCACGGCGCCGAGCACGGCGCCGATCATTCCCGGCAGCAGCAGGCGCAGGAAGAGTGACTTGTTGACGTTGCCGAGCTTGACGTGGGAAATCCCGGAAAAGCCGGTGGTGAACACTTCGGCGATGTGCACGCTGGCGCTGGCCGCGGCGGGCGTGGCTCCGGCGCTGAGCAGGAAGGTGGTGGCGGTGATGCCGTAGGCCATGCCCAGCGCGCCGTCGATCACCTGGGCGAAGAAGCCGACCGCCACTGCGCTCCAGAAGCTGCGGCTGGTGAGGGCGTTCTCGATGATCTCGAAGCCGCTGGTGCCGCCGTTGTCGAAGAACAGGCGCCAGGCCAGGAAACCGAGCAGGCCGACCAGGATCAGTACCGCCGCCCACATGGCGGCGCGCAGCACCGGATGGTCGTCCGGGTGGGTGACGAAATCTTCGACGGGCGGCAGACCCAGAGCCTGGTGTTCGGTGTTGATCGAACTCTGGCTGAGATCGAGGTCGCGTATCTTCATGCGGCACGGCGCCTGACAGGGGTGGTAGAACAGGCTGGAATAAGACTGGCCGCGAAGATAATCGGCTTTTCTTAGTGCGTCTAAGAAGTTTTCCGCAGGTGTTTATTCCGTTTTTGCCTGTAGCGCCGCCCCTCAGGAAGAACAGCTTATCTCCAGATGCCGCCCCCAGTCCGGCGGACGGCGGGTGAAGCGCTCCATGCCCGGTTGTTCCTCGAAGGGGCGAGCCAGTAACCGGTGCAGCAGGCGGACTTCCGTGTAATCGCCCTGTTCCGCCGCTTCGATGGCCTGTTGCGCCAGATAGTTGCGCAGCACGTAGAGCGGATTCACCGCGTGCATGCGCTGGCGCCGCGCGGCCTGTTCGCCGCCTTCTGCCTCGACGCGGCGGCGATAGGCCTCGCCCCAGCGGTCGAAGGCTTCGCGGTCGACGAAGTCGTCGCGCAGGCGGGCCAGCGCCTGCTCCGGGGCATCTTCGCCGAGGCGGCGGAAGAACAGCGAGTAATCCACGGCGCTGCCCTGCATGCGCTGCAACAGTTCCTGGACCAGGGCCTGGTCGTTCTCCACGGCGACGCCCAGGCCCAGACGCCGGCGCATCAGGTCGAGATAGTGGGCCTGGTAGAGGGGCAGGAACAGCTCGAGGCTGGCGCGCAGTTCGTCCACTTCCACCAGTGGCGTCAGCGCCTGGGCCAGGGCGGCCAGGTTCCAATGGGCGATCGGCACCTGGTTGCTGAAGGAGTAGCGGCCGCTATCGTCGGAGTGGTTGCAGATGTGGTTGGCGTCGAAGTCGTCGAGGAAGGCGTAGGGCCCGTAGTCGAAGGTAATGCCGAGGATCGACATGTTGTCGGTGTTCATCACCCCATGGCAGAAGCCGTAGGCCTGCCAGCGGGCGATGAGTTCGGCGTTGCGCTCGACGACCTGGCGGAACATCGCCGCGTACGGCCGCTCGGCTGCGCCGCAGTCGGCGAAGTGGTGTTCCAGGACGAACGCCGCCAGCTGTTTCAACTGGTCGTGCTGGCGGGTGTAGTAGAAGTACTCGAAGTGGCCGAAGCGCACGTGGCTGGGCGCCAGGCGCAGGAGCATCGCCGCGCTTTCCTTTTTCTCGCGCCAGACCGGCGTGCTCGAACCGATCACGCAGGCCGCCCGGCTGCTGGGAATGCCCAGCGCCGGCAGGGCCTCGGAAGCGAGGAACTCGCGGATCGACGAGCGCAGCACGGCGCGTCCGTCGCCCATCCGCGAATAGGGCGTCTGGCCGGCACCCTTGAGGTGCAGGTCCCAGTGTTCGCCGGCCTGGTTGAGCACTTCGCCGAGCAGCAGGCCACGGCCGTCGCCCAGACGTGGGTTGTAGGAGCCGAACTGGTGGCCGGAATACACCATCGCTCGCGGTTCGGCTTCCGACCACAGCTTGTGCCCGCCGAACAGTTCGGCGAACACCGGCTCGTCGCTGGCCTCCGCGGGCAGGTCGAGCAGCGCCAGGGCGGCCGGGCTGGCCACCACCAGGCGCGGCTCGGCGATGGGGTCGGGCAGGACTTCGGTGGAGAAGGCGTCGCCCAGGCGGGCGAAACGGTTGTCGAAGTCGAGGTCGTCGAGTGATTTCAAGAGAGGCCTCCGGCAATTCCCGAGCATTGTGCTGGGATTTGCCGGAGGGCGTCCAGGCCCGCCGGCTCAGCGGGTCGGTTCGGCGGGGCCGTCCTGGCCCTTGAGCGCGGGCGGATTGCCGGCGCCGCTGTGCTGCGGCTCGCCGACGAACAACTGGACCTGCTGACCCTGGAGGTTCTTGACGAACACGTCGACCTGGTTGAAGGCCATGTCGATCCTGTGTTCGCGGAAGCTGGTGGCGATCTTCGTCAGGATCTCGTCGGTGGACGGGTTGCGGTCGCCCAGCTCGCGCACGTGGAAGCGCAGCTCGTAGTCGAAGGTACTGGCGCTGATGGTCAGGAAGTACAGCAACGGTTCCGGATCGCGCAGCACCCGTGGGTTTTCCTTGACCGCCTGCATCATCAGCTTGCGCGCCAGCGGCAGGTCGGTCTCGTAGGCCAGGCCGATCTTGATGGTGACCCGGGTCACGGTGTCGCTCAGCGACCAGTTCACCAGTTGCCCGGTGATGAAGGTCTGGTTCGGGACGATGATTTCCTTGCGGTCGAAGTCGGTGATGGTGGTGGCGCGGATGCGGATCCGGCTGACCGTGCCGGACAGGTTGCCGATGGTCACCACGTCGCCGATCCGCACCGGGCGCTCGAAGAGGATGATCAGGCCGGAAACGAAGTTGGAGAAGATCGCCTGCAGGCCGAAGCCGAGGCCCACCGAGAGCGCCGCCACCAGCCATTGCAGCTTGTCCCAGCTGACCCCCAGGGTGGACAGAGCGCTGACGATGCCGATGCCGCTGATGGCATAGGAAAGCAGCGTGGTAGTGGCGTAGGCGCTGCCCTGGGCCAGGGTCAGGCGCTGCAGCACCAGCACCTCGAGCAGGCCGGGCAGGTTGCGCGCCAGGGCTACCGTGACCACCGCGATGGCCAGCGCGGCGAGGAAGTCGCGCAGGCTGATCGGCACGCTGGTGGCCGTCTCACCGGTACCAGCGGTGTACTGGTAGAGGGTGACGTTGTCGAGGTAGGAGATCACGCTGATCAGGTCGGCCCAGACCCAGTACAGGCAGACGATGAAGCCGATCAGCAGGGCCAGGCGGATCAGCCGCAGCGATTGCTGGTTGATCTGCTCGATGCCGAGGGTCGGCTCCTCGACGTTGGTTTCGCCGTCGGCGCCTTCCTTCGCCGCGTGCTGCCGCTTCGCCAGCGCCCGCGCATAGGCCAGGCGCCGGGCCGCCACGCTCAGGCCGCGGACGAAGGCGGCCTCGATGACGAACCAGAGCATCAGCAGGTAGAGGGTGTCGATGAGACGGTCGGTGAGCTTCAGCGAGGTGTAATAGTAGCCGAAGCAGACCGCGACGAAGAGCGCCAGGGGCAACGCGGTGAAGAGCATGCCGACCAGCATCTTGATCAGCGACGGGCGTTCCTCGCCCGGGCTGCTGAACAGCAGGCGGCTGAGCAGCCAGGCCATGGCCGCGTAGCCGAGGAGAACCACGGCGATGCCGATGACGTCGTCGGCCAGGCTCGCCGGCTGGTGCTCGGCCACCGTCACCACGCCGACCAGCGCCAGCACCACCACGCCGAGGCGGACCAGCTGCCTGTCGAGGAAACCGACCTGTTCGCGGCTCCAGTGGAAATGCCGCTCGGCGATGCCGCCCGGGGTGAGGATGCGGTGCGCGGTATAGAACAACAGCCAGACCTGGGCCATTTCCAGCAGGGCGCTGCCGAGGGTGGCGTTCTGCCCGCGGGCGTCGAGCAGCAGGGCCAGGCCGGCGACGGCGAAGGTCAGGGTGCCGGGCAGCGCCAGGAGGATGGTGATCAGGATCGCCAGCGGGGTGTGCAACTGGCTGTCGCGCTTGAAGTGACCGATGTCGTCGTTCAGCTCCGCCAGCTTGTCGTACAGGTAGCGGCGCTTCCACAGCAGCGCGGCGATCAGCAGGACTAGCGGCAGGAACAGCAGCGGGCGGTCGACCAGGCCCTCGCCCAGCTCGCGCACGCCGGAGCCCCAGGGAATCTCGGTGAGCTGCGCCTTCAGCAGGCTCGGAGTCATCTTGAACCAGGAGAGGTCCAGCGGCTGATTGCTGGGGATCCAGAACATCTGCTCGTCGAGGGTGGTGCGCAGGGTCTCGCTGGTGGACAGCAGCTGCTTCTGGTTCAGTTGCAGGGTGATGGCTTCGTTGAGCAGCGCGTTGAGTTCGTGGTTGAGGCGTTCGAGCAGCTCGGAGCGGGTCGCCAGCAGGGTATCGAGATCCTGGCGCAGCTCCGGTGTCACCTGCTCGCTGGGTTGCCGGGCGAGCAGGTCGTCGAGGTACTGCTGCGGGTTGGCCAGCTTGTCGCGCTCCTGGTTCAGCTCGAACTGGCCGAGGCGCAGGTCGGCGATCTCGTCGGCCAGGCTCTGGTCGGCCTTGATCTTCGGCAGCGCCTGCTTCTGCTTGTAGAGGATGCGCGACAGCAGCAGGCTGCCGCGCAGCACGTTGATCTGTTCCTCGAGGGCCTGGTTGGACTGGGTCAGGTTGTCCAGTTGCTGCCTGGTCTCGAGGTTGCGCCGGGTGAGCACGTTGAGGCGGTCGGTGGCGCGCAGCAGGTAGTCGGAGAGACGCAGGTTCTTGGCGTTCTCCTGGCTCAGCAGGCTGTCGGTGCCGGCGCCCTGGGCGCCTTCCTTGGACAGCTCGGCGACGGTCTTTTCCGACTGCTCGCGGCGCTTCTCGCTGATCAGCGCCTGCAGGTCGAGGGTTTCCTTTTCCAGGCGGGAGATTTTTTCGGTGAGCAGGTCGTGCTGGCTCTTGCCGAGATCCTGCAGCAGGTTGTTGCCGGCCAGCTCCTGGCGCAGCAGCTGGCTCTGCACGCCCAGCGCGGCCTGCTCGGCGAGCAGCTCGCCACGGCGGTCGGCGTTGATCGCCTTGCCGCTTTCCTTGCTGGCCTTGAGCAGCGAGCCGATCTCCAGGATCCGCGCCTGCATGCTGCTGATCCCGGCCTGGGCCCGCTCCGGGCGGGTCTCGGCGGTGATCGACAGGCTGTTCGCCTCGCCCAGCGCCTTCTGCCATTCGGCTTGCTGGGTGGTGCGCTCGTTGAGCAGCATTTCCAGGCGGGTCGCGCTCTCGCCACTGTAGCGCTCGCTCACCGGACGCTCGCGGGTTTTCTTCAGGCGCTCCAGTTCGCGCTGGTTGTCCTCGATCTGGCGCGGCGCGTCGCTCAGGCGCTTCTTCAGGTCCTCCAGGCTCTGGAGCGCTTCGTCGCGCGCGGCGAGGAACTTGAGGGTCTGTTCGAGGCTGGCCTTGGCGACCTTCTGGTCGGCTTCGGCGAGCTTGCGCTCGGCCAGCTTGTCGAGGCTCTGCTGGACCTCCTCGGCCGAGGGCGGCTCGCCCTGGGCGAAGGCGGGCAGGCCAGCGAGGCAGAGGCTCAGGAAAACGGTGGCGATCAGGAGGCGGAGGGCAGGCATGGTCGAGAACGGACTCGAAGAAGGGTGAGTGCAGGTTAGTGGCGGCCCCGGGGCGCCGCAAGACGCCCCGAAGCGGGTATTCGACAGGAGATCAGAGGAAAAGTCCCGGGCCCGCGCGACCTTCCGGGAATTTCACACCGACCTTGCGGATGCGGTTGCCTTCCAGGGCGGCGACGGTCCAGGTCAGGCCGTTCCATTCCACCTGGTCGCCGATCACCGCCTCGCCGCCGATCTCGTGGGCGATGAAGCGGCCCAGCGGCTGTTCGCCGTCGACGCCGTCGAGCTTCAGGCCATAGAGGGATGCGACCGCCGACAGCTGGGCGTCGCCTTCCAGCACGAAGTCGCCGAAGAAACGCGCGCCGAGGCCGCGATCGGGGGCCTGGCTGAACAGCTTGCCGAGGGCCGGCAGGTCATGCTCGTGGCCGATCACGCAGAGAATGTCGTCGGCCTCGAGGATGGTGCTGCCCGACGGGTGGAGCAGCTGGGTGCCGCGGAACAGCGCGGCGATCCGGGTACCCTCGGGCATCTTCAGCTCGCGCAGGGCGGCGCCGATGCACCACTTTTCCTTGTTCAGGTGATAGACGAACAGTTCCCACTCGCTGGTCGGGTGGATCTCCAGGCCGGCCCGGGAAATCGGCGCCGGGTCCGGTGGCACCACCACCCGCAGCAGCTTCGCCGCCCAGGGCAGGCTGGTGCCCTGTACCAGCAGCGAGACCAGGACGATGAAGAAGGCCACGTTGAAGAACAGCTGGGCGTTCGGCAGGCCGGCCATCAGCGGGAACACCGCGAGGATGATCGGCACCGCGCCGCGCAGGCCGACCCAGGCGATGAAGGCTTTCTCGCGGTCGTGGAAGGCGCGGAACGGGATCAGCCCGATCAGCACCGACAGCGGCCGCGCCACCAGGATCATCCATAGCGCCAGGGCCAGCGCCGGCAGGGCGATCGGCCACAAGTCGTGGGGCGTGACCAGCAGGCCGAGGACCAGGAACATGCCGATCTGCGCCAGCCAGGCCATGCCGTCGAGCATGTGCAGGATGCCATGGCGACTGCGGATCGGCCGGTTGCCCAGCAGCAGGCCACACAGGTAGATGGCCAGGATGCCGCTGCCGCCGACGGCGTTGGCCAGGGCGAATACCAGCAGGCCGCCGCTGATCACCAGCAGCGGGTAGAGCCCGCCGGCCAGGTGCATGCGGTTGATCAGTTGCAGCAGCAGCCAGCCGCCGCCTAGACCGAGCAGCGCGCCGAGGCCGAACTGCTGCAGCAGGTGCAGGACGAAGCCCCAGCTGAGGCCGGTCTGGCCGCTGGCGAGCATTTCGATCAGGGTCACGGTGAGGAACACCGCCATCGGGTCGTTGCTCCCCGACTCGATCTCCAGGGTTGCCGTGACCCGTTCGTTGAGGCCCTTGCCGCCGAGCAGGGAAAACACCGCCGCGGCGTCGGTGGAGCCGACGATGGCGCCGATCAGCAGGCCTTCCATCCAGTGCAGGTCGAACAGCCAGGCGGCGGCGATGCCGGTCAGGCCGGTGGTGACCAGCACGCCCAGGGTCGCCAGCGACAGCGCCGGCCACAGCGCCACGCGGAAGCTGGAGACGCGGGTGCGCAGGCCGCCGTCGAGGAGGATCACGGCGAGCGCCAGGTTGCCCACCAGGTAGGCCATCGGATAGTTGTCGAAGACGATGCCGCCGACCCCGTCGTTGCCGGCGATCATGCCGACGGCGAGGAAGATCACCAGGATCGGGATGCCCAGGCGGGAGGACAGCGAGCTGACCAGGATGCTCATGCCGACCAGCACCGCCCCGATCAGGAAGAAATTGTTGACGGTGACGGCGTCCAAGGTCGGCCTCCTCGCGGCGAGACAGGGGGAAGGCGACGCTACGGGTCGGTTTTACGTAGGGGAATTACGTAGACAGGATGCAGGCCGCATGCCAAGTGATTCTAACCTGCGAATTTGGCGGGCTGCAAAGAGGTGCCGGCGGTTTTTTCAAAGGAATTCCGCGGCTTCGGCGTTGTCGTGGCGGCTCGCTCGTGTTTCGCCGCCGGACCCTTCCCGATGGCGGGCGCTGGAAAGCGCGGCGCGCATAAAAAAGCCCCGGACGTGACCGGGGCGGGAAAGGGCAGGCAGGCTCAGAACCAGTCTTCCTGCATGCTCGAACAGACATCGTCGCGGGCTTCCAGCAGCGCCAGTTCGTGGTGGCAGCCGGGCACTTCCCAGGTCAGGAAGTAGCGCGCGGCCTGCAATTTGCCGCGGTAGAAACCGGTGTCGGCGGAGTCGCCGCGGGCCAGCCCTTCCTCGGCGCGGATCGCCTGCTCCAGCCAGCGCCAGCCGATCACCGCATGGCCGAACACCTTCAGGTACAGCGCCGAGTTGGCCAGGCCCTGGTTGACCTGGCCCTGCATCAGGTCGCCGAGCAGCGCCAGGGTCACCTCGGACAGCCGCGCCACCAGCCGTTCCAGCGGCTGGCGCAGGGCGGCCAGGGACGGATGGGCTTCGGCGCGCCGGCAGGCGTCCTGGATCAGGCGCGTCAGCTGGCGCAGGCCGGCGCCGTTGTTCTGCCCGACCTTCCGCCCCAGCAGGTCGAGCGACTGGATGCCGTGGGTGCCTTCGTGGATCGGGTTCAGGCGGTTGTCGCGGTAGTACTGTTCCACCGGGTATTCGCGGGTGTAGCCGTGGCCGCCGAGGATCTGGATCGCCAGCTCGTTGGCTTTCAGGCAGAACTCCGAGGGCCAGGACTTGACGATCGGCGTCAACAGGTCGAGCAGTTCGTGGGCCTGGCGGCGCTGTTCGTCGTCCTCCAGGGTCTGGCTGTCGTCGAACAGGCGCGCGGCGTACAGGCCCAGGTCGAAGGCGCCTTCGACGTAGGTCTTCTGGGCCAGCAGCATGCGTCGCACGTCGGCATGGCGGATGATCGGAACCTGTGGCGCGGATGGATCCTTGCCGTCCGGCAGGCGACCCTGCGGGCGTTCGCGGGCGTATTCGAGGGAGTAGAGGTAGCCGGCGTAGCCGAGCATCACCGCGCCCATGCCGACGCCGATGCGCGCCTCGTTCATCATCTGGAACATGTAGGCCAGGCCCTGGTGCGGCTTGCCCACCAGGTAGCCGACGCAGGCGCCGTTGTCGCCGAAGTTCAGCGCGGTGGAGGTGGTGCCGCGATAGCCCATCTTGTGGAACAGGCCGGCGAGGATCACATCGTTGCGCGGTCCGAGGCTGCCGTCGGCGTTGACCAGGAACTTCGGCACGATGAACAGCGAGATGCCTTTCACCCCGGGCGGAGCGTCCGGCAGCTTGGCCAGGACCATGTGTACGATGTTCTCGGACAGCGGGTGGTCGCCGCCGGAGATGAAGATCTTGTTGCCCCTGATCCGATAGCTGCCGTCGGCGGCCGCTTCGGCGCGGGTGCGGATGTCGGAGAGGGAGGAGCCGGCGTGCGGTTCGGTGAGGGCCATGGTGCCGAAGAAGCGGCCCTCGATCATCGGTTGCAGGAAGCGCTGCTTCTGCTCCTCGCTGCCGAAGCTCTCGATCAGGTTGGCGGCGCCCATGGTCAGGAACGGATAGGCCGAGCTACCGACGTTGGCCGCCTGGAAGTGGGCGAAGCAGGCCTGCGACAGCAGGGTCGGCAACTGCATGCCGCCTTGCTCGAAGCTGCGGGTGGCGTTGAGGAAGCCGGCGTCGAGGAAGGCATCCACCGCCGGCTTCACTTCCGGAATCAGCGTGGCTGAGCCATTCTCATAGAGCGGCTCGTGTTCGTCGCCCTTGCGGTTGTGCGGGGCGAACAGCTTTTCCGCCAGGCTCCGCGCGGTGCCGAGCGCGGCGTCGAAGGTTTCGCGGCTATGTTCGGCGAAGCGCGGGCGCTGGGTCAGGGCTTCGGCATCGAGGACTTCATACAGCTCGAACGCCAGGTTGCGGGAACTGAGCAGGGTTTCGGACATGGCGACCTCGGCGAAGGGAATCGTGGGCGGCTGCGCGGACCATCGGCGCCGCGCGGCGCGAATATGCCGGGGCAGTCTAGGCTGGTGAATGAAGGTCGCCAACCAACATCGATATGCGTGATACAGGCGCCAAACCTGCGACGGCGCGGCCGCTGCCGAAGCCTTGGCGAGGCTGGTAGAATCCGCGCCCCGCCTGCCGGCGGGGGCCTGCGCCGACGCGTTGTCGGCGCGTATCCGCCGGAGATCGCCGGCAATGGCGGCGCCCAAGGAGCAGTCATCATGAACTACCGTCACGCCTACCACGCCGGCAACCATGCCGATGTCTTCAAGCACCTGGTGCTGGCGCGGATCTTCGCCCTGCTCGGGCGCAAGGACACGCCGTACGCCTACCTGGACAGCCACTCCGGGGTCGGTCTCTACGACCTGCAGGGTGACGAGGCCAGCCGCACCGGCGAGTGGCAGCAGGGCATCGCCCGCCTGTGGGAGCGCGAAGGCCTGCCCGAGCAGCTGGATGATTACCTGGACGTGGTCCGCCATCTGAATCCGGACGGTTCCCTGCGCTACTACCCGGGCTCGCCGGAACTGGCGCGGCGCCTGACCCGCGCCCAGGACCGCGTGCTGCTCAACGAACTGCATCCCGAGGACGGCCGCCTGCTCAAGGCCAACATGGCCGGTGAGCGGCGGGTCGCCGTGCACCAGGGCGACGGCTGGCTGCTGCCGCGGGCGTTCCTGCCGGCGCCGGAGAAGCGCGCGGTGCTGCTGATCGACCCGCCCTTCGAACAGGCCGACGAACTGCAGCGTTGTGTCGCCGCGCTCGACGAGGCGATCGGGCGGATGCGCCAGACGGTGGTGGTGATCTGGTATCCGATCAAGGACGAGCGCCAGCTCAAGCGTTTCTACCAGGCCCTGGAACGCAGCGCAGCGCCGAAGCTGCTGCGTGCCGAGCTGCACGTGCATCCGATCGACGCCGCCGAGCGCTTCAATGGCTCCGGGCTGGCCATCGTCAATCCGCCGTGGCCGCTGGAGGACGAACTGCGCGACCTGCTGCCCTGGCTGGCCGAGGCCATGGCGCAGAGCCAGGGTGGCTGGCGTCTCGACTGGCTGGTGGCCGAATAGCCGTCAGGCCGGCAGGCACACTCCGGTGCCGCCCAGGCCGCAGTAGCCGTTGGGGTTCTTCGCCAGGTACTGCTGGTGGTAGGCCTCGGCGTAATAGAACGGCGGCACGTCGGCGATCTCGGTGGTGATGCGGTCGTAGCCGGCCTTCGCCAGTTCGGCCTGGAAGCTTTCCCGGCTGGCCATGGCCGCGGCCTTCTGGGCGGCGTCGAAGGTGTAGATCACCGAGCGGTACTGGGTGCCGATGTCGCCGCCCTGGCGCATGCCCTGGGTCGGGTCGTGGGCTTCCCAGAACACCTTCAGCAGTTGTTCGAAGCTGGTCTCCTGCGGGTTGTAGACCACCAGCACGACCTCGCTGTGGCCGGTCAGGCCGGAGCAGACCTCGTCGTAGGTCGGGTTCGGCGTGTAGCCGCCGGCATAGCCCACCGCGGTCACCCAGACCCCCGGCTGCTGCCACAGGCGGCGCTCGGCACCCCAGAAGCAGCCCATGCCGAACAGCACCTGCTGCATCCCGGCGGGGAACGGCGCGGTCAGCGGGCGGCCGTTGACGAAGTGCGCCTCGGGCAGCGGCATGGCGCTTTCACGGCCCGGCAGGGCCTGCTCCGGGGTGGGCAGTTCGCTTTTCTTGGTGAGGATTTCAGAACGCAGAACCATGGCTCTCGTCTCCTGCTCGGGGGTAGGCGAATGACTCGCGGATGAGGAGAGAGTACAGCCTTTCCGCGACAGCGGGGGAGGCTTCGGCGATCAGTGCAGGGTACGGCAGGGATAGCGCAGCAGGCTGGTGTTGAGCAGGTCGCTGGGGATCGGCCGGTCGAACAGGTAGCCCTGGCCGATGTCGCAGCGGTTGCGCCGGAGGAAGGCCAGTTGCTCGGCGCTCTCGACTCCCTCGGCGACCACCTTGAGCTTGAGGTTGTGAGCCATGGCGATCACCGCCGAGGTGATTTCCATGTCGTCCTGGCTGTCGGGGATGTCCTTGATGAAGCTGCGGTCGATCTTGATCACGTCGATGGGGAATTTCTTCAGGTAGCTCAGCGACGAGTAGCCGGTGCCGAAGTCGTCCATCGCCAGGGTCAGGCCCAGGCTCTTCAGGCGCTCGAGTTGCTGGCGGGTATCGTCGGTGGCGTCCAGCAGCAGGCTTTCGGTGAGCTCCAGCTCCAGTTGGCTGGCCGGGATGTTCTCTTCGTGGAGGATCGCCGCGATCGAGCCGACCAGGTCCGGGTCGGTGAACTGCTTGGGCGACAGGTTGATGGCGATCTGCAGCTCGCCCAGCCCGGCCTCGGCCAGCTCGCGGGCCTGGCGGCAGGCTTCGCGGATCACCCACTTGCCGATCGGCACGATCAGCCCGGTTTCCTCGGCCACGCTGATGAAGCGGTCCGGGCGGATCATGCCTTTTTCCGGATGCTGCCAGCGCAGCAGGGCTTCCAGGCCGAGCAACTGGCCGCTGCGCAGGCACAGCTTGGGCTGGTAGTGCACCGCCAGTTCGTTCTGCGTCAGGGCGCGGCGCAGGTTGCTCTCGACGAACAGCTTGTAGCTGGCCTCGGCGGTCAGCGCCTCGGTGAACACCTGGACCTGGTGCTTGCCGTTGGCCTTGGCCTTGTGCAGCGCGAGGCCGGCGTACTTCATCAGGGTCTGCGGGTCGCAGCCGTGCTGCGGGGCGCTGGCCAGGCCGATGGAGCCGGTGATGTTGATCAGCTGGTTGTCGACGAACAGCGGCTTGTCGAGCATGTGCAGGACCTGCGCGGCGATGCTTTCGCCCTTTTCCACCGCGGTGTCGTCGAGCAGCACGGCGAATTCGTTGCTGGCGAAGCGCGCCAGGGTGGCGCCGTCGCCGAGGCAGCTGCGCAGGCGTCGGGCCAGGCTGACCAGCAGCTTGTCGCCGGTCTGGTGGCCGAGGCTGTCGTTGATCCGCTTGAAATTGTCGATGTCCACCAGCAGCAGGCTGAGCGGACGGTCGCCACTGCTTTCCAGGCGCTCCTCGAGGGCGCCGATGAAGTAGTGCCGGTTGGCCAGGCCGGTGAGGTTGTCGCGGTAGGCGAGTTTCTCGATGTGCTGCTGGGCCAGCTTGTTCTGCGTGATGTCTTCGTAGATGCCGATGTAGTGGGTCAGCTCGCCGAGGTCGTCGTAGACCTTCGACAGCGACAGCTGGCCCCAGTACGGCTCGTGGTTCTTGCGTCGGCTGCGGAACTCGCCCTGCCAGCTGTTCTGCTGGGTCAGCGCCGAGCGCGCGTCGAACAGCAGTTCGCTGAGGTTCTCCAGCGCCGGCAGCTCGGACAGGCGGCGATTGCGTACTTCGTCGGCGCTGTACTGGGTGATCGAGGTGAAGCTGGGGTTGACGTATTCCACCACGCCGTCGCGGTCGATCAGCAGGAAGGCGCTGGCGCTCTGTTCCACCGCGCGCTGGAACAGGTGCAGGGCGCTGGAGACATTGCGCCGCTCGTGGTTCATCAGGACCTGCGCGTACTGGTCGGCGAGCTCGCCGGCGAAAGCGATCTCGTCGCTCTGCCACATGCGGTTCTCGCCGGCATGTTCCAGGCAGAGTACGCCGACCACTTCGCCGCCGATGCGGATGGTGGCGTCGAGCAGGGCGTTGATCCCCAGCGGCTTCAGGTAGTCCTTGTAGAGTTCCTGGGTGCGCGGATCGCGCTGCGCGTTATGGGCGTCGATGGCGCGTCCGCCGTTGACCGCCTCGAGGTAGGCGGGATAGCGGCTGGCGTCGATGCCCTGGGGCTTCTCGTACTGGTCGAGGTCGCGGCGGTAGACGGTCACCGCTTCCAGGCGCTGGTCGTCGTGCAACCGCCAGATGCCGGCCCGCGCCGTACCGTAGGCTTCGCAGGCGGCCTGGGTGATCAGTTGCGCGGCTTCCAGCAGCGGGTCGCTGGACAGGTAGCGGTGGCGGGCCAGGCGGACGATCAGGTTCTGCTGGGTGCGCGAGCGCAACAGGTGCTGCAGGTGGTCGTCCTGGGAACGCTGGTAGAGATCCAGGGAGGCCTTCAGGCGCAGGTTCTGCGACTCCAGGTCGAGCAGGTCGTCGCTGTGCTCGGCGAGCGCCGGTCGTTCGTCGACCATCAGGTAGCCGTGCAGCAACTGGCGGCCGTGCTGCTTGAACGGTTCGCCGAATTCCAGCACGTGCAGCACGCCGTTGGGCGTGTGCAGCTTGTAGCCCACCTGGTAGTAGGGGCGTTGCACCAGTTGCTGCTGGATCCGCTCGTGCAGGTGGTGGCGGGCCTGGGGCTCCATCAGGCTGGCGTAGGGCGCATCGAGCAGGGCGCAGAGCGTGGTCGCCGGCAGGCCGAGCTGGCGCTCGCAGGCGGGATCGAGGAACAGCAGGGCCCAGCTCGGCTCGTTCAGCCGCTCGAAACGCAGCAGCCCGAGCCGCGATGGCACGGGGAGCTGCGTGACAACCTCGGCCGCCGAACGGCTGGCGGCATCGGGATGACTTTTCATGCGAGGCTGATTCCAGGTACTGAGCGAGGGGGAGGCCTCGACCCGTTTCGATGGGGTGCTGGCAAAGGGTGCATGATGCCGATTGGTCTGACAAGTAACTCTGTATCGGCCCGGCAGGCCCCAAGTTAAGCGTTCGCCGGAAAAAACCGCCGGACGGTCGGAGGATTGCCGGGTTCCCGGAAAAGCCTTGTTTTTCGTAGGGTTGGCGCTGGGCGCGGAATCTTTCGTCGCCTGCCTGCCGCTCGCCGTGCCTGGCGCGGGACGCCTGGTGGCGGGGCGGGCTTGCGCCTGGATGGCGAGAGGGAGGCGGGGATCGCGCCGAGGCCCGGGTGGACAAAAAAAAGCCCCACCATCCGGTGGGGCCGAGAGACGAGCGTGGCTTGCTCGCGAGAGGGGCTGGCCGCTCCCTCGGGAGCGGCGCAGGTATTACAGGAGCAGGGTGCGGATGTCCGCCAGCAGCTCGCCCAGGCGCTTGGTGAAGCGCGCCGCGGCGGCGCCGTTGATCACCCGGTGATCGTAGGACAGCGACAGCGGCAGCATCAGGCGCGGCTGGAAGGCCTTGCCGTCCCACACCGGCTGCATGGTCGCCTTGGACACACCGAGGATCGCCACTTCCGGCGCGTTGACGATCGGCGTGAAGCCGGTGCCGCCAATATGGCCGAGGCTGGAAATGGTGAAGCAGGCGCCCTGCATGGCATCGGCGGAGAGCTTCTTGTTGCGGGCCTTGTCGGCCAGCTCGGCGGCCTCGGCGGCCAACTGCAGGAGGCTCTTCCGGTCGACGTCGCGGATCACCGGGACCAGCAGGCCGTCCGGGGTGTCCACGGCGAAGCCGATGTGCACGTATTTCTTGCGGATCAGCGCCTTGCCGCTGGGGGCCAGCGAACTGTTGAAGTCCGGCAGTTCCCTGAGCAGGTGGGCACAGGCCTTGAGCAGGATCGGCAGCACGGTCAGCTTGACCCCGGCCTTCTCCGCCGCGGCTTTCTGGGCGACGCGGAAGGCTTCCATGTCGGTGATGTCCGACTGGTCGAACTGGGTCACGTGCGGCACGTTCAGCCAACTGCGGTGCAGGTTGGCGGCGCCGACCTGCATCAGGCGGGTCATCGCCACTTCTTCCACTTCGCCGAACTTGCTGAAGTCGACTTCCGGGATCGGCGGGATGCCGGCACCGCCGGTGGCTCCCGCGCCGCCGGACTTGGCGCGCTGCAGCTGCTCCTTGACGAAGACCTGGACGTCTTCCTTGAGGATGCGGCCTTTCGGACCGCTGGCCTTCACTTCGCTCAGCTCGACGCCGAACTCGCGGGCCAGCATGCGCACGGCCGGGCCGGCATGCACCTTGGCGCCGTCGCGGCTGGGCGCGCCGACCGGGGCCGCGGCATCGGCCTTGGCCGGCGCGGGGGCCGCCGTGGCGGGCTTCTGCTCGGCGGCGGGTGCCGCGGCCTGGGCCGGAGCGGCCGCCGGCTTCTCTTCGGCTGCCGGAGCGGCGCCTTCGACCTTGAGCTTGAGGATCAGGTCGCCGGTACCGACTTCGTCACCGACCTTGATCGTCACGCTTTCCACCACACCGGGGGCCGGCGAGGGGATTTCCATGCTGGCCTTGTCGGACTCCAGGGTGATCAGCGACTGGTCGGCCTCGACCGTGTCGCCGGCCTTGACCATCACCTCGATGACGTTGGCCTTGCCGGCCGAGCCGATGTCCGGGACGTTGATGTCCTGGACGCTGGCCGCGGCGGGGGCGGCCGGCTTGCTTTCGCTCGGGGCGGGAGCAGGTGCTTCGGCTTTCGGCGCTTCCGGTTGGGCGGGCGCTGCCTCGGCCTTGGCTTCGGCAGGCTGTTCGCCGCCTTCCACTTCCAGCTCGAGGATCTCGTCACCTTCCTTCAAGGTGTCGCCGACCTTCGCCTTGATGCTTTTCACTACCCCGGCCTTGGGACTGGGGATTTCCATGCTGGCCTTGTCGGATTCCAGGGTCAGCAGGCTCTGGTCGGCCTCGACCTTGTCGCCGGGCTTGACCAGCAGCTCGATGACTTCACCCTCACCGTTGCCGATGTCGGGTACGCGAATGAGTTCGCTCACATTCCTCTCCTTTTACGTGCCACCACCGCTGTGCGGCGCGCAAAACAAAGACTTTTGGTCCTTGGTTCGTTGTGAGCCGGCGCTGCCCGTTGGCGGCGCCGGCGTGCTCGAAACCCCTCGCTGCCGAGGGGAGTATGGAGCGAATTAGCAATCCAGCGGGTTGCGCTTCTCCGGATCGATACCGTACTTGGCGATGGCCTCGGCCACCACTTTCGGCTCGATGTCGCCGCGATCGGCCAGCGCCTCGAGCGCGGCCAGCACCACCCAGTGACGATCCACCTCGAAGAAGTTGCGCAGCTTCTTGCGGCTGTCGCTGCGGCCGAAGCCGTCGGTGCCGAGCACCTTGTACTCCTTGGAGGGAACCCACTGGCGGATCTGCTCGGCGTAGAGCTTCATGTAGTCGGTGGAGGCGATCACCGGGCCGCGACGGCCGCCCAGGCACTCCTCGACGTAGCTCTGCTTCGGCTTCTGGCCCGGGTGCAGGCGGTTCCAGCGCTCGACGGCGAGGCCGTCGCGACGCAGCTCGTTGAAGCTCGGCACGCTCCAGACGTCGGCGCCGATGCCGAAGTCGTTGCGCAGCAGCTTGGCCGCTTCCTCGACTTCGCGCAGGATGGTGCCGGAGCCCAGCAGTTGCACGTGGTGAGCGGCTTCCTTCTTGTCCTCCTCGAGGAGGTACATGCCCTTGATGATGCCTTCCTCGGCGCCCTTGGGCATGGCCGGCTGGACATAGTTCTCGTTCATCACGGTGATGTAGTAGAAGATGTCCTGCTGCTCTTCGATCATCTGCCGCGAACCTTCGCGGATGATCACCGCCAGTTCGTAGGCGTAGGTCGGATCGTAGGTGCGGCAGTTCGGGATGGTCGAGGCCAGCAGGTGGCTGTGGCCGTCCTCGTGCTGCAGGCCTTCGCCGTTCAGCGTGGTGCGCCCGGCGGTGCCGCCGACCAGGAAGCCGTGCGCGCGGCTGTCGCCGGCGGCCCAGGCCAGGTCGCCGATGCGCTGGAAGCCGAACATCGAATAGAAGATGTAGAACGGCAGCATCGGCTGGTTGTGGGTGCTGTAGGAGGTCCCGGCGGCGATCCAGCTGGACATGGCGCCGGCCTCGTTGATGCCTTCCTCGAGGATCTGGCCTTTCTTGTCCTCGCGATAGAACATCACCTGGTCCTTGTCCACCGGCTCGTAGAGCTGGCCGACCGAGGAGTAGATACCGAGCTGGCGGAACATGCCTTCCATGCCGAAGGTACGGGCCTCGTCCGGCACGATCGGGACGATGCGCGGGCCGAGTTCCTTGTCCTTGACCAGTTGCGAGATGATCCGCACGAAGGCCATGGTGGTGGAGATCTCGCGATCGCCGGAGCCATCGAGCATGGCCTTCAGGGTCTCCAGCGGCGGAACCGGCACGCTCATGCTCTTCTGCCGGCGCACCGGCATGAAGCCGCCCAGCGCGGCGCGGCGCTCGGCCAGGTACTTGGCTTCGGCGCTGCCTTCTTCAGGCTTGTAGAACGGCAGGTTCTCCAGGTCGGCATCCTTGACCGGGATGTCGAACTTGTCGCGGAACGCGCGCAGGCTGTCGACGTCGACCTTCTTCACGTTGTGCGCGATGTTCTTCGCTTCGCCGCTGCCGGTGCCGTAGCCCTTGATGGTCTTGGCCAGGATGACGGTCGGCTGGCCCTTGTGGTTGACCGCCTGGTGGTAGGCCGCATAGACCTTGTAGGGGTCGTGGCCGCCGCGGTTGAGCTTCCAGATTTCCTCGTCGGAAAGGTCCTTGACCATTTCCAGCAGTTCCGGACGCGCGCCGAAGAAGTGCTCGCGCACGTAGGCGCCATCTTTCGCCTTGTAGTTCTGATATTCGCCGTCGATGACCTCGTCCATGCGCTGCTGCAGCAGGCCGGCGGTGTCCTTGGCGAACAGCGGGTCCCAGAAACGGCCCCAGATGACCTTGTTGACGTTCCACTCGGCGCCGCGGAACACGCCTTCCAGCTCCTGGATGATCTTGCCGTTGCCGCGTACCGGGCCGTCGAGGCGCTGCAGGTTGCAGTTGATGACGAAGATCAGGTTGTCCAGTTTCTCGCGGCCAGCCAGGGAGATCGCGCCGAGGGATTCCGGCTCATCGCACTCGCCGTCACCCATGAAGCACCAGACCTTCTGCTTGCCGGCGGGGATGAAGCCACGGCTTTCCAGGTACTTCATGAAGCGTGCCTGGTAGATCGCCTGGATCGGGCCAAGGCCCATGGACACGGTGGGGAACTGCCAGAAGTCCGGCATCAGCCAGGGGTGCGGGTAGGAGGAGAGGCCGTTGCCGTCCACTTCCTGGCGGAAGTTCTCCAGTTGTTCCTCGCTGATACGGCCTTCGAGGAAGGCGCGGGCGTAGACGCCGGGGGAGGCGTGGCCCTGGAAGAACACCAGGTCGCCGCCGTGTTCGTCGGTGGGGGCCTGGAAGAAATAGTTGAAGCCGATGTCGTAGAGGGTCGCCGAGGAGGCGAAGGTGGAGATGTGGCCGCCCAGGTCCGGGTCGTGCTTGTTCGCCCGCATCACCATCGCCAGGGCGTTCCAGCGTACCAGGGAGCGGATCCGGCGTTCCATGAACAGGTCGCCGGGCATGCGTGCTTCGTGGGTTACCGGAATGGTGTTGCGGTAGGGCGTGGTGATCGCGTAGGGCAGCTGGGTGCCGCTACGGCTGGCCAGCTCGCCCATGCGGGTCATCAGGTAATGAGCGCGGTCTTCACCTTCGCGGTCGAGTACGGACTCCAGGGCGTCCAGCCATTCCTGGGTTTCGACGGGATCGAGGTCTTGCATGGCTTGCTCCAGGGCGGAAAGGCTTCCAGAATCGGATGCCATAGGTGAGCGGCCGGCCTCGTGGGCGACCGCAGCTAATTCTTGGATGTTCTCCGGGGGTGTACCCGGCGACTTGTAGTTTTACTACAGATCAGTCTGAGAAACAGCCCTCTGGATACAATTTTTAGTAGTAAAACTACATTTCGATTGTCGCTGTCAGGCTATAAGGCCCGCTGTAGAGCCTTTCCGACGTTGTGCGTCGAGCCTGTGGTCTTCGGTCGGAAGCCCAAACAGGATAGACCATGAGCCTGCCTTCGCCGGTGAATCTGCCGGCCACCCTGCTGCCCGCCGCCGAACGCGCCGGGAATGCCCTTCGTAACGCCGTCGCCACCCTCGATGAAGCCGCTCCGGCCCGTCTCGACGCCTGGCCCGCGCAGCGCCTGGAGGACTATCGGCGAGTGGCCGCGGCCAGTGATTTCGTCGCCGAGCAGACGGTGCGCGACCCGGCGATGCTGCTGGAGCTGGCCGAGCGCGGCGAGCTGGAGAACCCGCTGGCGCCCGGCGAACTGCGCGGCCAGTTGCAGGCGCGGCTGGAGGATTGCGCCGACGAGGACGAGCTCGGTCGTCGCCTGCGGCGTTTCCGCACCCGCCAGCAGGTGCGCATCATCTGGCGCGACCTGACCCGCCGCGCGGCGCTGGCGGAAACCTGTCGCGACCTGTCGGCCCTGGCCGACGCCTGCATCGACCTGGCCTGCGAGTGGCTCCATCGGCGCCAGTGCGAGCAGTTCGGCACGCCGATCGGCCGGCGCTCCGGCGAGGCGCAGCGGATGGTGATCCTCGGCATGGGCAAGCTGGGCGCGGTAGAGCTCAACCTGTCGTCGGACATCGACCTGATCTTCGGGTACCCGGAGGGCGGCGAGACCGAGGGGGCGAAGCGTTCGCTGGACAACCAGGAGTTCTTCACCCGCCTGGGGCAGAAGCTGATCAAGGCGCTGGACGCGATCACCGTCGACGGCTTCGTCTTCCGCGTCGACATGCGCCTGCGCCCCTACGGCTCCAGCGGGCCGCTGGTCTACAGCTTCGCCGCGCTGGAACAGTACTACCAGGACCAGGGGCGCGACTGGGAACGCTACGCGATGATCAAGGCGCGGGTGGTCGGCGGCGACCGGCAGGCCGGCGAGCAACTGCTCGGCATGCTGCGGCCGTTCGTCTACCGGCGCTACCTGGACTTTTCCGCCATCGAGGCGCTGCGCACCATGAAGCAGCTGATCCAGCAGGAGGTGCGGCGCAAGGGCATGTCGGAAAACATAAAGCTGGGCGAGGGCGGCATCCGCGAAGTGGAATTCATCGCCCAGGCCTTCCAGCTGATCCATGGCGGACGCGACCTGAGCCTGCAACAGCGGCCGCTGCTGAAAGTGCTGGCGACCCTGGAGGGGCAGGGCTACCTGCCGCCGGCGGTGGTCGAGGAACTGCGCGGCGGCTACGAGTTCCTGCGCTACGCCGAGCATGCCATCCAGGCACTGGCCGACCGCCAGACGCAGATGCTGCCCAGCGACGAATACGACCGCATCCGCGTCGCCTTCATCATGGGTTTCGCCAGCTGGGCCGCATTCCACGAGCGCCTGAGCCACTGGCGGGAGCGCATCGACTGGCATTTCCGCCAGGTGATCGCCGACCCGGACGAGGACGAGAGCGGCGAGGCCGACTGCGGTGGCGTCGGGGCCGAGTGGATTCCGCTATGGCAAGAGGCGCTGGACGAGGAGGCGGCCGGTCGGCAACTGGCCGACGCCGGATTCGTCGATGCCGCGGCGGCCTGGAAGCGCCTGAGCGACCTCCGTCATGGTCCGCAGGTGCGGGCCATGCAGCGTCTCGGCCGGGAGCGCCTGGATGCCTTCGTTCCGCGCCTGCTGGCGATGACCGTGGAAAATCCCCAGCCGGACCTGGTGCTGGAACGGGTTCTGCCGCTGGTGGAGGCGGTGGCGCGGCGTTCCGCCTACCTGGTGCTGCTGACCGAGAATCCCGGCGCGCTGGAGCGTCTGCTGACGCTGTGCGCGGCCAGTCCGATGGTCGCCGAGCAGATCGCGCGGTTCCCGATCCTGCTCGACGAGCTGCTCAACGAGGGGCGCCTGTTCCGTCCTCCGCAGGCCGCCGAGCTGGCCGCCGAGCTGCGCGAACGGCTGATGCGGATTCCCGAGGACGACCTCGAGCAGCAGATGGAGACCCTCCGCCACTTCAAGCTGGCCCACGGCCTGCGGGTGGCGGCCTCGGAGATCGCCGGCACGCTGCCGTTGATGAAGGTCAGCGACTACCTGACCTGGCTGGCCGAGGCGATCCTCGTCGAGGTCCTCGAGCTGGCCTGGCGGCAACTGGTGCAGCGCCACGGCCGGCCGCTGCGCGCCGACGGCACGCCGTGCGATCCGGATTTCGTCATCGTCGGCTACGGCAAGGTCGGCGGGCTGGAGTTCGGCCACGGCTCGGACCTCGACCTGGTGTTCATCCATGATGGCGACCCCCAGTGCGAGACCGATGGCGCCAGGTCCATCGATGGCGCGCAATTCTTCACCCGCTTGGGGCAGAAGATCATTCACTTCCTCACCGCGCAGACCCCGTCCGGTACTCTCTACGAGGTCGACATGCGCCTGCGTCCGAGCGGCGCGGCCGGCCTGCTGGTGAGTTCGCTGGGAGCGTTCCAGCGTTACCAGGAGCAGGAAGCCTGGACCTGGGAGCACCAGGCGCTGGTCCGCGCCCGCGTGCTGGCCGGCTGCCGGCGCGTGCAGGCGGCCTTCGAGACGGTGCGCGCCGAGGTGCTGGCGCGGCCGCGCGATCTCGACGCGTTGCGTACCGAAGTCAGCGAGATGCGCGCCAAGATGCGCGACAACCTGGGCACCCGCGCGACCGCCGCCGGCACTGCCTCGAATGCCTTCGAGGCCTCGGCAGCCTTCGATCTCAAGCACGACGCCGGTGGTATCGTCGATATCGAATTTATGGTGCAATATGCGGTTCTAGCTTGGTCCGGAGAACACCCGGCGCTGCTCGAATTCACCGACAACATCCGCATTCTGGAAGGACTGGAACGGGCTGGCCTGATCGCCAGCGAGGACGTCCGTCTCCTGCAGGAGGCCTACAAGGCCTATCGCGCAGCCGCACACCGCCTGGCACTGCAGAAGGAGGCCGGGGTCGTGAGCGGCGAGCACTTCCAGACGGAGCGGCGAGAAGTGATCAGGATCTGGCGCGGGCTGCGGCTCGGCTGATCCGCTCAGGCACGTAACGCAAGTACGTAACGAATATCTGAAGGAGCTGGCAACTATGTCGATGGCCGATCGTGATGGCGTGATCTGGTATGACGGTGAACTGGTGCAGTGGCGCGACGCGACCACGCACGTGCTGACCCATACCCTGCACTATGGAATGGGTGTGTTCGAGGGCGTGCGTGCCTACGACACCCCGCAGGGCACGGCGATCTTCCGCCTGCAGGCGCACACCGACCGGCTGTTCGATTCGGCGCACATCATGAACATGCAGATCCCGTACAGCCGCGACGAGATCAACGAGGCGACCCGCGCCGCCGTGCGCGAGAACGACCTGGAAAGCGCCTACATCCGCCCGATGGTGTTCTACGGAAGCGAAGGCATGGGCCTGCGCGCCAGCGGCCTGAAGGTCCATGTGATCATCGCCGCCTGGAGTTGGGGCGCCTACATGGGCGAGGAAGCCCTGCAGCAAGGCATCAAGGTGCGCACCAGTTCCTTCACCCGCCACCACGTCAACATCTCGATGACCCGCGCCAAGTCCAACGGCGCCTACATCAACTCGATGCTGGCCCTGCAGGAAGCGATCTCCGGCGGCGCCGACGAGGCCATGATGCTCGATCCGGAAGGCTACGTGGCCGAAGGCTCCGGCGAGAACATCTTCATCATCAAGGACGGCGTGATCTACACCCCGGAAGTCACTGCCTGCCTGAACGGCATCACTCGTAACACTATCCTGACCCTGGCCGCCGAGCACGGCTTTAAACTGGTCGAGAAGCGCATCACCCGCGACGAGGTCTACATCGCCGACGAGGCCTTCTTCACCGGCACCGCCGCGGAAGTCACGCCGATCCGCGAGGTGGACGGTCGCAAGATCGGCGCCGGCCGCCGTGGCCCGGTCACCGAGAAGCTGCAGAAAGCCTATTTCGACCTGGTCAGCGGCAAGACCGAGGCCCACGCCGAGTGGCGTACCCTGGTCAAGTAAGCACCGAAGAAGGGTGTGACAGGGAGGCGAAAGCCTCCCTGATCATTTCCGGAGCCTGAATGAGAATTCTGATCGTAGGTCCCTCCTGGGTGGGGGACATGGTGATGGCGCAGACCCTGTTCCAGTGTCTGCGCCAGCGGCATCCCGAGTGCCTGATCGACGTGCTGGCGCCCGAGTGGAGCCGGCCGATCCTCGAGCGCATGCCCGAGGTGCGCCAGGCCCTGAGCTTCCCGCTCGGCCACGGCGTGATGGACGTCGCCACCCGGCGCCGGATCGGGCGCGGCCTGCGCGGTCAGTACGAGCAGGCGATCCTGCTGCCCAACTCGCTGAAGTCGGCGCTGGTGCCCTGGTTCGCCGGGATACCGAAGCGCACCGGCTGGCGCGGCGAGATGCGCTACGGGCTGCTCAATGACATCCGCAAGCTCGACAAGCAGCGCTACCCGCTGATGATCGAACGCTTCATGGCGCTGGCCTTCGAGCCTGGCGTCGAGTTACCGAAACCCTATCCGCGGCCGCGCCTGCGGATCGATGACGGCAGTCGCCAGGCGGCGCTCGACAAGTTCGCCCTGAGCCTGGATCGCCCGGTGCTGGCGCTGTGTCCCGGTGCCGAGTTCGGCGAGGCCAAGCGCTGGCCGGCGGAACACTACGCCGCGGTCGCCGAGGCGAAGATCCGTGCCGGCTGGCAGGTCTGGCTGTTCGGCTCGAAGAACGACCATCCCGGTGGCGAGGAGATTCGCCAGCGCCTGATCCCGGGATTGCGCGAGGAGTCCTTCAATCTTGCCGGGGAGACTTCGCTGGCCGAGGCCATCGACCTGATGTCCTGCGCCGGCGCGGTGGTGTCCAACGATTCCGGCCTGATGCACGTGGCGGCCGCCCTGGACCGCCCGCTGGTGGGCGTCTACGGCTCCACCTCGCCGCAGTTCACCCCGCCGCTGGCGGACCGGGTGGAGATCGTCCGCCTCGGTCTCGAGTGCAGCCCCTGCTTCGAGCGCACCTGTCGCTTCGGCCACTACAATTGCCTCCGCGAACTGCCGGCTAGCCTGGTATTGCAAGCCCTGGACCGGCTGGTCGGCGATCCGGCAGAGGTCGCCGGATGAGGGTGCTGCTGGTCAAGACTTCGTCCCTCGGCGACGTGATCCATACCCTGCCGGCGCTTACCGACGCCGCCCGGGCGCTTCCCGGCATCCAGTTCGACTGGGTGGTGGAGGAAGGCTTCGCCGAGATTCCCGCCTGGCATCCGGCGGTGGCGCGGGTGATCCCGGTGGCCATCCGGCGTTGGCGCAAGAACCTCTGGCAGACCCTGCGCAACGGCGAATGGCGGCGCTTCAAGCAGCGTCTTGAGGAAGTCGACTACGATCTGGTGATCGATGCCCAGGGCCTGCTGAAAAGTGCCTGGCTGACCCGCTACGCGGGCAGGGCCCCGGTCGCCGGCCTCGATCGCGATTCGGCGCGCGAACCGCTGGCCAGCCGCTTCTATCGGCGTGTCTACCCGGTGGCCTGGGGGCAGCACGCGGTGGAGCGTACCCGCCAGTTGTTCGCCCAGGCGCTGGATTATCCCCTGCCCGATTCGGTCGGCGACTACGGCCTGGATCGCGAGCAACTGGCCGACGCCGATGCCGGCGCGCCCTATCTGGTGTTCCTGCATGGCACCACCTGGGCCACCAAGCACTGGCCGGAAGCCTACTGGCGCGAACTGGCCGAGCGCATGTGCGAGCGCGGCTGGTCGGTGCGCCTGCCCTGGGGCAGCGCCGCCGAGCGGGAGCGGGCTGAACGGCTGGCCGCAGGGTTGGAAAATGCCGCGGTGCTCCCCAGATTATCGTTGGCCGGCATGGCCAAGGTGCTTGCCGGCGCGCGTGCCTGCGTGGCGGTGGATACCGGGCTCGGCCACCTGGCGGCGGCGCTGGACGTGCCGACGTTGTCGCTGTTCGGCCCGACCAACCCGGGTTTCACCGGTGCCTACGGGCGTTCCCAGGTCCACCTGGGTAGCGACTTCCCTTGCGCGCCGTGCCTGAAGAAGACCTGTACCTACCAGCCCACCGAAGAGGACCGCAAACTGTTCGACCTCAAGCGTGAACAGCCGCTGTGCTTCACCCGGCTGAATCCCCAGCGCGTGGCCACCCAGCTGGAAGCCATGCTGCTGGCCCCGGAGATGCTCCGATGACCCTGGCATTCATACTCTACAAATACTTCCCGTTCGGCGGCCTGCAGCGCGACTTCATGCGCATCGCCCTGGAATGCCAGCGGCGCGGGCACGACATTCGCGTCTATACCCTGATCTGGGAAGGCGACGTGCCGGACGGCTTCGAGGTGCTGGTGGTGCCCGTCCGCTCGCTCTTCAACCATCGGCGCAACGAGAAGTTCACCGCCTGGGTCGCCGCCGACCTGGCGAAGCGCCCGGTGCAGCGGGTGGTCGGCTTCAACAAGATGCCCGGGCTCGACGTCTACTACGCCGCCGACGCCTGCTTCGAGGAGAAGGCCCAGACCCTGCGCAACCCGCTGTATCGCCAGTGGGGCCGCTACCGTCATTTCGCCGGCTACGAGCAGGCGGTGTTCGACCCGGCCTCGAAGACCGAGATCCTGATGATCTCCGAGGTGCAGCAGCCGCTTTTCGTCAAGCACTACGGCACCCAGGCCGAGCGTTTCCATCTGTTGCCGCCGGGAATCAGCCAGGATCGCCGGGCGCCGGCCAACGCGGCGGAGGTGCGCGCGGAATTCCGTCGCGAGTTCGGCCTGGAGGACGACGACCTGTTGCTGGTGCAGATCGGTTCCGGTTTCAAGACCAAGGGCCTGGATCGCAGCCTCAAGGCCCTCGCCGCGCTGCCCAAGGCGCTGCGCAAACGCACCCGGCTGATCGCCATCGGTCAGGACGACCCCAAGCCGTTCCTGTTGCAGATCGCCGCCCTCGGTCTCAACGACCAGGTGCAGATCCTCAAGGGCCGCAGCGACATCCCGCGTTTCCTGCTCGGCGCCGACCTGTTGATCCACCCGGCCTACAACGAGAACACCGGCACCGTACTGCTGGAGGCCCTGGTTTCCGGCCTGCCGGTGCTGGTGACCGACGTCTGCGGCTATGCCCATTACATCGCCGAGGCCGACGCCGGGCGGGTGGTGCCGGGGCCGTTCGAACAGGATGTGCTCAACCGCACGCTCGCGGAAATGCTCGAGGACGCCCCGGCGCGCGCCGCCTGGGCGCGCAACGGTCTGGCCTATGCCGATAGCGCCGATCTCTACAGCATGCCGCAGCGCGCCGCCGACCTGATCCTCGGGGAGGCCCCATGAGACTGGTGCTGCAGGAGCCCTTCAAGGGCCTGTGGGCCGGGCGCGATCCGTTCGAGGCGGTGGAGGCCTTGCAGGGCAAGGTCTACCGCGAGCTGGAGGGACGCCGCACCCTGCGTACCGAGGTCGACGGACGTGGCTACTTCGTCAAGATCCATCGCGGCATCGGCTGGGGCGAGATCGCCAAGAACCTGCTCACCGCCAAGCTCCCCGTGCTCGGCGCGCGCCAGGAGTGGCAGGCGATCCAGCGCCTGCACCGGGCCGGCGTGGCGACCATGACCGCGGTCGCCTACGGTGAGCGCGGCGGCGATCCAGCGCGGCAGCATTCCTTCATCGTCACCGAGGAACTGGCGCCGACCACCGACCTCGAGATCTTCACCCAGGACTGGCGCGAACGACCGCCGGCGCCGCGGCTCAAGCGCGCGCTGGTGGAGGCGGTGGCACGGATGGTCGGGGACATGCATCGCGCCGGGGTGAACCATCGCGATTGCTACATCTGTCATTTCCTGTTGCACACCGACAAGCCGGTGACGGCCGACGATTTCCGCCTCTCGGTGATCGACCTGCACCGCGCCCAGACCCGCGACGCCACGCCGAAACGCTGGCGCAACAAGGATCTGGCGGCATTGTATTTCTCCGCGCTGGATATCGGACTGACGCGTCGCGACAAGCTACGCTTCCTGCGCACCTACTTCCGCCGGCCGCTGCGCGAGATACTGCGCGACGAAGCCGGCCTGCTGGCCTGGTTGGAACGCAAGGCGGAAAAACTCTACGAACGCAAGCAGCGTTACGGAGACCTGCTCTGATGGCGGGGTGGACCCTCGAACCCGATTACCGGCACCTGGCCGCCGATTTCGGCAGCCTCGACAGCGTTTTCGCCCTGGAGGGCGAGCGCCTGACCCGCGACCCGTTGTCCGAAGTCATCCGCATCGAGCGCGATGGCGTGCGCTACTACGTCAAGCGCTACCGCAGCGCCGGCAAGGGCCTGCGTCGCTACCTGGCGCGGCCGCGGATCAAGGCCGAGTGGCAGAACCTCAGGCGTTTCGAGAAATGGGGCATCCCGACGGCCGAAGTGGTCGCCTGGGGGCTCGAGCGCAAGGCCGGGGCCTTTCAGCGCGGGGCGATGATCACCCGCGAGCTGCCGGGCACCGAGGACCTGTCGGTGCTGGCCTGCAACCAGGACCCGCGGCTGAAGGACCCGCGCTGGGTGGACGGCGTCAGCCGGCAGATCGCCAGGGCGACCCGCCTGATGCACGACCAGCACTTCACCCACAACGACCTGAAGTGGCGCAACCTGCTGGTGGATGGGCAGCCCCTGGTGTACTTCATCGATTGTCCGAATGGCGCGTTCTGGTGGGGGTTCATGCTGCGCTACCGGATCACCAAGGACCTGGCCTGCCTGGACAAGGTGGCCAAGTACCACCTGTCGCGCACCCAGCGCCTGCGCTTCTACCTGCAATATCGCCGTCGCCGGCACCTGAACGAATCCGACAAGAAACGCATTCGCCAGGTAGTGGCTTTCTTCGAGGGGCGCGAATGAGCGTTTTCATTGCCGCGCAGGATCACGACCTGCTCCAGCGCAACCGTCTGGACAGCTTCGACGCCCTGTGGGCCTTGCAGCTGGACGCCGTGGACGAACCGAACACCGAGCGGGGCGGCTGGAGCAGCGTCTATCGGCTTGAGCTGGGTGACTGCGCCTATTACCTGAAGCGCCAGAGCAACCACCTGACCCGCAGCCTGCGCCATCCGTTGGGTGAGCCGACCTTCGCCCGCGAGTTCCGCAACATCGAGCGCTACCGTGCGCTGCGCATTCCGGCGCTGCAGGCGGCATTCTTCGCCCAGCAGGCGGTCGGCGGCGAACGCCAGGCGATCCTCCTGACCCGCGCCCTGGATGGCTGGCAGGACCTGGACACCTGGCTGGCGTCCTGGCACGACCTGGCCGAAGAGCGACGCCGGGCGATCCTCCGGGCGGTTGGCAGGCTGGCGCGCCAGCTGCACGCCGCCGGACAGATGCATGGTTGCTTCTATCCCAAGCATGTATTCCTCCGCGAGGGGGCCGATGGTGTCTTCGAGGCCTGCCTGATCGACCTGGAGAAGACCCGCCCGATCTGGTTCGGCCGCCGCGACCAGGTCAAGGACCTGGAGCCGATGCTGCGCCGTGCCCCGGACTGGAGCGAAGCGGACGTGCACGAATTCATCTCCGCCTATGTCGACGAACCCCTCGACTCGGCCGAGGTCGAGCAGTGGTATCGCCTTCTCGACCAGCGCCGTCGGCGCAAGGAGTCGCGCCGATGAGACTGGCCGAACTGCAAGCCGCCGGGCGCCACCCGCAACTGCCATTGCGGGTGACCCTGGCGGATGGCGCTGGCGCTGCCGAACTGCGCCTGGACAGTCTGCTGCGGGTGCTGCCCGGGCAGCGCTACGTCGGTGCCGGCGAATGGCGTGGGCGCAAGGTGCTGGCCAAGCTGCTGGTGGGCGGCAAGGCCGCACGGCATTTCCAGCGCGAACTGGAAGGGGCGCGTCTGCTCGCGGCCCAGGGGCTGACCACCCCGGCGCTGCTGGCCGACGGGCTGCAGCAGAGCGAGGGCGGCTGGCTGCTGTTCGACTACCTCGACGCGGCGCAGAGCCTCGGTGACGCCTGGCGTGCGGTGGAGGCCCAGGCGCCGCTGGGCGATGCCCAGCAAGCGGTGCTCGGCGAAGCCCTGGCAGCCATTGGCGAGCTGCATGCAAAGGGCCTCTGGCAGGACGACCTGCACCTGGACAACCTGTTGCGCCACGCCGGCCGCCTGTACCTCATCGATGGCGGCGGCGTGCGCGCCGAGACGCCCGGGCAGCCGCTGTCGCGCCAGAAGGTGCTGGAGAACCTCGGGGTGTTCTTCGCCCAGTTGCCGGCGATGCTCGATCCGTACCTGGAGGAACTGCTGGTGCACTACCTGCTGGCCAACGGCGAACACGCGCTGCCGCTGGAAGCCTTGCAGAAGGAAATCGCCAGGGTACGCCGCTGGCGGCTACGCGACCTGCTGAAGAAGGTCGGTCGCGACTGCAGCCTGTTCAGCGTCGCGCGCGGTCCGTTCCGCCTGTTCGCCGCCCGCCGCGCGGAAGCCGAGGCGCTGGCGCCGCTGCTGGAAGACGCCGACCGGCTGATCGCCAGCGGCCACGTCTACAAGGACGGTGGCGCGGCGACTGTCGCCCGGGTCGAGGCAAATGGCCGCACCCTGGTCATCAAGCGTTACAACATCAAGGGCCTCGGCCATTGGCTGAAGCGTTTCTGGCGGCCCAGCCGGGCCTGGGCGTCCTGGCGCGAAGGCAATCGCCTGGAGTTCCTCGGCATCGCCACCGCGCGGCCGCTGGCGATGCTCGAACGGCGCTGGTGCTGGCTGCGCGGGCGCGCCTACCTGATTACCGATTATCTTGGCGGTCAGGATATAATTGCTCGTTTTAAGCCTTTCCTGGATATGCCCGAGGGCGCAGGTTCGCCTCCGGAGGCCGAGCTGGCGGCGCTGGATCGGCTGTTTTCGACGCTGATCCGTGAGCGCATCAGCCATGGCGACCTGAAGGGGCACAATCTGTTCTGGCAGGCCCGGGAGGATGGCGGCGAATGGGCGCTGATCGACCTGGACGCGATGCAGAAGCACCGCAGCCAGGCGGGTTTCGCCCGGGCGTACGCCCGCGATCGCGCGCGCTTCCTGCGCAACTGGCCACAGGACAGCGGCCTCCACCGGCTGCTGGAGCAACGGATTCCCCGTCCCGGCGACGACGTCGGGACGTGACGCAACAAGCAACGACCACCGTTCGCGGCGGTCGACGAGTTAAACGAAAGCCGCGGTTGCCGGTCCCACTCCGCAATCGCGAGCTGCTTTGAAGAGGTTCTACCGTGGCATTGACCGTCCTAGGCCTGTCTGGCGCCGTAAGCCATGACCCGTCCGCCGCCCTGTACATCGACGGCAAGCTGGTCGCGGCCGTCGAGGAAGAGCGCTTCGTGCGCGACAAGCACGCGAAGAACCGCATGCCCTACGAATCGGCGAAGTTCTGCCTGGAACAGGCCGGGATCAAGCCGGCCGATGTCGACGTGGTGGCGATACCCTTCGCTCCCATCAGCATCATGGAGAAGGCCCGCTGGCACTATGCGAGGCGTTACGCCTACGCACCGGACCGTGCCCTGGACGCGATCCTGCTCGGCAACCGTCGCTACAAGCGCTACTACAAGCGCATCGAGTGGTGCCTGCAGCAACTCGGCTTCGATCTGAAGAAAATCAAGATCCAGCCGGTCGAGCACCACCTGGCACACGCCTCCAGCGCCTACCATTGCTCCGGGTTCAAGGAAAAGACGGCGATCCTCGGCATCGACGGCAAGGGCGAGTACGCCACCACCTTCTTCGGCTGGGGCGAGAACGGCCGGATCCACAAGATCAAGGAGTTCTACGATCCGGACTCGCTGGGCGGCCTGTACGGAGCGATCACCGAGTACCTCGGCTTCGACATGCTCGACGGCGAGTTCAAGGTCATGGGCATGGCTCCCTATGGCGACGCCAGCAAGTACGATTTCTCCCGTCTCGCCAAGTTCGAGAACGGCGAACTGGTGATCAACACCGACTATGCCAACGTCATCGGCTTCCGTCGCTACAAGGAGAAAGGCAAGGGCTACTACTTCTCGCCCAAGCTGATCGAGTGGCTGGGACCCAAGCGCGAAGGCGACATCGCCGACGACCCCTACATCCACTACGCCGCCAGCATCCAGGCGCTGTTCGAGAAGCTGGCGCTGGAAATGATGGACTACTACCTCGGCGACATCATCCGCGAGACCGGCAAGGTCGCCTTCGCCGGCGGTTGCGCGCTGAACGTCAAGCTGAACCAGAAGATCATTTCCCGTCCCGAGGTGAAGGAACTGTTCGTTCAGCCGGCGGCCAGCGACGCCGGCACCGCGGTCGGCGCGGCGGCCTATGTGTCGCACCAGCGCGGCGTTCCGGTGGAGAAGATGGAGCATGTCTACCTCGGCCCGGAGTACTCCAACGAGGACGTCATCGCCGCCTGCGCCCGCCACGAGGCTCGGCCGCAATGGATGAAGATCGACAACCGCAGCCGGCGCATCGGCAGGATCCTCGCCGACGGCAACCCGGTGGCCTGGTTCCAGGGACGCATGGAGTTCGGTCCGCGCGCCCTTGGCGGCCGTTCGATCCTCGGCTGTCCGAGCGTGCCGGGCGTGGCCGACCGGATCAACGCGCAGATCAAGTTCCGCGAGCGCTGGCGGCCGTTCTGCCCGTCGATGCTGGATACCGTCGGCCCGCAGATGTTCAAGATCGACCATCCGGCGCCGTTCATGACCTTCACCTTCGAGGTCAACGAAGAGTGGAAGGACCGCGTGCCGGAAGTGGTGCACGAGGACGGCACCTCCCGTGCCCAGGTGCTGAAGCGCGACTTCAACCCGCGCTACTACGACCTGATGAAGGAGCTGGAAAACCTCACCGGCAACGGCGTGGCCCTGAACACCTCGCTGAACCGCCGTGGCGAGCCGATGATCTGCTCGCCGACCGATGCCCTGAACATGTTCTTCGGCTCGGACCTGCAGTACCTGATCATGGAAGACATCCTGGTCGTGAAGGAGGGCGTGGACTGGTATGACTCGGTCGGCTGAACCACGCGTCCTGCAGTTCTGTCACGGCTACGACGGGCCGTTCCTCGACTGTGCCCGTCAGTACGCCAGCCTGTTCGCCGGGACCCCGTACAAGGTCACCACGGTGTTTCTCACCGGTCGCTCCGACCCGGAGGTGGCGGCCCGCTGCGCCTCCGACGAGGTGCTGTTCCTCGAGTATGGCTCGAAGGACATCCGCGGCCTCAAGCTGAAGGCGATCCGCGACCTGCGCGAGATCGCCCGCTCGCGCGATTTTCGTTTCTGCATCGCCCATCGTTTCAAGCCTATCTGGGTCGCCAGCCTGGCCACCCGCCTGCCGATCGTCGGTGTGCACCACGCCTTCGGCGACTACCAGCGCCTGTCCAGGCGGGTCTTCGCCGGCCTGCTGAGCAAGCGCCTGAGCCTGCTGGCGGTATCCGACGCGGTGCGTGACGACATCCGTCGCTGCCTGCCGAAATGGCCGGCGGAGCGGATCGAGACGCTCCACAACCGCATCGACGTCGCCGCGCTGCAGGCCGAGCAGGTCGAGCGCCTGAGCGCGCGCCGGCAACTGCGCCTGCCCGACGAGGCCTGGGTGGTCGGCAATGTCGGCCGCCTGCATCCGGACAAGGACCAGGCCACCCTGCTGCGTGGCTTCGCCGCCGCGCTGCCGCGCCTGCCGCAGAACAGCCTGCTGGCGATTCTCGGCAGCGGTCGCCTGGAAGACCGGCTCAAGGACCTCGCCTGCGAGCTGGGGATCGGCGAGCGCGTACTGTTCCTCGGCCAGGTCGAAGAGGCCCGGCGCTATTTCAAGGCGTTCGATGTCTTCGCCCTGAGTTCCGACCACGAGCCGTTCGGCATGGTCCTGCTGGAGGCCATGGTCGCCGGCGTGCCGTTGATCGCCACCGCCTGCGGCGGCGCCCGCGAAGTGGTGGAAGGCGTCGGTATCCTCTTCCCGCTGGGCGACGAGACGGCCCTGGGCGAAGGCCTGACCCATCTCGCGGCGCTCGACCGCCGGCAGCGCGAAGCCTGTGCGCGGCTGATGCTCGAGCGGCTGGAGACGCGCTTCTCCGACGCCGCGGTGCGTCGTGAATTCTGGCGCCTGCCGATGATCGCCGGCTTCGCTTCGGAGTCTGCATGCTGAACCGGTTGCGCGTCTTCCGCGAACGCGGTTGGCGCGAAGTGGACGCCTCGACCTACGCCCAGGCATGGCAGCGTTTCGGTGGCAGCGTGGCGACCCATCCGCGGGTGGTCGAGCAGCTCGCCGAACTGGCTGGGATCCCGGTGCGCTACCTGGGCTGGGAAAGCGCTGGCGAACTGTGCGCGGCGATCCCGACCTGGGGACGCCACCTGGCGCTGTCCAAGGAGGTGCTCAAGCGTCGCGGGAAGAAGGGCCTGTATGACCTGGGCAACGCCGAGCTGATCCTGCCGGTAGCCGCCGAGGCCCGCGTCGCGTTGCGCCACGCCGGTCGCTACCTGTCGGCGCTGCACGAGCGAAACATCGTCACCTTGCGTGCGCAGGCCGAGCAACTGGCGTTCGCCCGCGCGCCGGAGGATTTCTCCAAGAAATTCCGCTACAACCAGCGCCGCGAAGTGCGCCTGGTGGAAGAGGCCGGCGGCCAGGTGCGTCAGGCCGACAGCTTCACCCCGGCCGAGTTCGCCGCCATCTACCTCGAGCTGTTCCAGCGTCGCTGGGGCTTCCCGGCCACCGGCGCGGCGCGCATGGCCGAGGTCTTCGAGCGCCTGCGCGACCTGTTGCGTGGCTCGGTGCTGCTGCTCGACGACCGGCCGATCGCGGTCCAGGTGCTCTACCGCGTCGAAGCGCCGGGTTGGCTCAGCGTCGAGTACATCAACGGCGGCGTCGATCCGCAGACCCGCGAGTTCAGCCCTGGCAGCGTGCTCAGCTACCTGAACACCCAGGCCGCCTGGGAAGAGGCGCGGGCGCTGGGCAAGCCGTTGCGTTACTCGTTCGGCCGCGCCGACCGCGAGTACAAGGATCGCTGGTGCCATCCTTCGCCGGTCTTCCAGGTCTGACCCATGAGCGCGCGCAAACAGCAATTGCTCAAGCGTCATCGGCGCAACAAGCGGATCGGCCTGCTGCTGGCGATGCTGGTGGCGCTGGCCGTCGGCGTTCTGGTCAGCCCCTGGTTGCTGCCGGTTCTCCTGCCGTGCCTGTGGATCGCCCATGAGGCCTGGTTCGCCGATCACCTGTTCTATTCGCCTGGCGAGGACTATCGCTACCGTTTCGATGAGCGGGTCGAGGCCCTGCCGGTGCGCGCGCTGGACGGCGGCAGGCTACAGGTGGATGGCGAGCTGCGTGCGGACGATACGCTGTTGCTCGGCATTGCCGTGCGTGCCGGCTGGCTGGGACGTTTTCTCGAGCCGGCGGTGCTGATCGAGGGTGGCGCGCAGGTCGATGCGCAGGCTTTCGAGCGTGGCGTGAACGGCCTGCGCTACCTGAACCTGACGGGACTGGCCGAAGCACTGGCCGCAGGCCGGATACGCCTGCGCGGCCGGCATTGCCGGCTGCTCGGCGAGCCGAGCCTGTGGCGCGCGCGGCATCCCGACTACCGCGCGCGGCGGGTGATGGTCATCGCACCGCACGCCGACGATGCCGAACTGGCCGCCTTCGGCCTGTACAGCCAGGCCCGCGAGGCCTGGATCGTGACCCTGACCGCCGGCGAGATCGAGACCGAACACTTCCGGCGCATGGGGCTGGACGGGGTCGCCGCGGCGCGACTCAAGGGCCGCCTGCGCGCCTGGGACAGCCAGGCCGTACCGGCCTGGGGCGGCGTGCCCGCCGAGCGTTGCGTGCAACTGGGCTATTTCTGCCTGCAACTGCCGGCGATGCAGGCCGAGCCGGAGGCCGTGGTGCCTTCGCGCGAGGCCGGCCTGAGCGATACCCGCCCGTTCCGCCAGTTCAATCGCCTGCGCCTGGCCAGCGATGCCGACGGTCTGTCCACCTGGCGCAACCTGCTGGCCGACCTGCGCGAACTTATCCTGCTGGCGCGACCCGAGGTCATCGTCCTGCCGCATCCGCATTTCGACCCGCATCCGGACCATGTGCGCGCCCAGCAGGCCGTGCGCGAGGCGCTGCAGGGCCTGGACTGGCAACCGCGGACGCTGCTGCACTATGCCAACCACCTGCATGACAACGATCGCTGGCCGATGGGCGATGCGCACATGGGCGTCAGCCTGCCGCCGCTGACCGAAGAGTGTCCGCCGCTGCTGCCCTGGACGCTGCCGCTGGAGCCGGCGCGCCAGGTGGACAAGGCCATGGCGCTGGGCATGATGCACGACCTGCAGCCCCGCCCACCGTTCAAGCGTCGCCTGCGTCGGCGCCTGCAAGGCTGGCTCGCCGGGCGCCGCTGGCCGGCCTATGGCGAGGACGAGTTCATGCGCAAGGCGGTGCGGCGGCAGGAACTGTTCTGGGTGGAGTCACTGGATGGTGATGCATGATGCTTCGGTCGTACGGCCAGGTATGTTCGAGCCGCCATGCTGTCGCGTGGCGGCCGTGAGGATGAAGGTCTGATGAAAGTTCTGTTTCTGGTGCAGAAAGAGCAGCGTGCGATCCTGGACCGCCTGTACGACGGCATCGCCGCCCACTGCGAATGCGACACCCGTTGGCTGAGCAGCGAAGAGCAGGCCGACCTGCGCGGGTATTTTCGCAAGCATGTGGACGTCTCGCGCTACGACCGGATCCTGTTCTTCCTGCGCTTCAAGAAGGAAATGCGCCAGGTCCGTTTCATCCGCAGCGTGCCCAACCTGGTGATCCTCGAACACGACGCCTACCAGAACTACATTCCCTGCAAGTACACCGGCAAGTTCAGCGCCCATTACCGGCGCCTGCCCTGGGCGCGGGTGATCAGTTCCGGCCATACCGTCAGCGAGCGCCTGCGCGAGGAGGGCTTCGACGCCGTGTTCGTGCCCAAGGGCTACGACCAGACCCTGCTGCATGACCTGGAGCTCGAGCGCGATATCGAGCTGGCCTTCGTCGGCAGCACCGGCAGCGTGGCCTACAGTGGACGCAAGGCCTTGCTCGACGAACTGGGCAAGGTGGAGAACCTTCTGGTGACCAAGACCAGGTCCGGCGAGGAATACCTGCGGACGCTCAATCGCATCCGCTTCTTCGTCAGTGCCGACGTCGGCATGGGCGAATACATGATCAAGAACTTCGAGGCGATGGCCTGCGGCTGCGTGCTGCTGGCTTTCGACCAGGGCGAGCGGGAAAACGAGGCCCTGGGTTTCCGGGACATGGAGAATATCGTGCTGTACCGCTCGGTGGCGGACATCCAGGAAAAGCTCGCGATATTGCGCCTGGATACGGCCCTTGCCGAGCGGATCGCACGAAGCGGCCAGGCTTTGGCCATCGAACGATTCAGCTTCGCCGCTGTCGGTCAGAGTATCGTCGAGGCCATGCGTCCCGCGTTGCGTGCAGCGGAGAACCCCGGGTGGCTGGAGAGTACCTGGCGGCGTATTTTTACCTGAAGACAGCGGCCGCGAAGAGCCGGGGCTTCAGGCGTGTTTGCTATTGTTCAGCTTGTTTTTCGCGGGCTGGGGGGAGGTGAAAGACCGATGAAGATCGCAGGATCGCTCATGGATGTCTGGCGCTTTGTGTGGGGACGTGAAGGACAATTAAGGTTGTAGATTATGGCGCTCGTCGATGATGGCTCGCAGCCATTGGTTTCCGTGATCATCGCTTCCTATAACCACGAAAAGTACATCGAAGCGAGCATCGCCAGCGTGGCTGCGCAGACGTACTCCAACGTGGAGCTGCTGGTGGTGGACGATGGCTCCAGCGATGGCAGCGTCGAACTCCTGCGCGGCCTCCAGGCGAAGTACGGCTTCGATCTCAGGGTCCAGCAGAACCAGGGGCTGTCGAGAACGCTCAACGAAGCGATCGCCAGGGCCCGGGGCGATCTCATCGTGCCTTTCGGCTCGGACGACATCATGTTGCCGCAACGCCTGGAAAAACAGGTGGCGCACCTGCATGGCAAGCCCGAGGTGGGCATCTGCGCGGGCAATATCGAGATCATCGACTCCAATGGCCGGGTCATGCCGGGAAAGGAGCAGCGCAAGCGCGACCTGCCGTTCCGCCGCCTCGACTTCGACGACCTGTTCCTCGATCGCAAGCCGGGACCCATGGCGCCTACCCTGATGTTCCGCCGGGAAGCCCTGGAGAAGGCCGGCGGCTTCGATCCGGACATCCGCCTGGAGGACGTCTACATCGAGCTGGCGGTGACCAGGGCCGGCTATGTCATCGATATTCTCGGCGAAGTCCTGGCCCAGTACCGCAAGCATCCCACCAATACGTACAAGAACGTGCGTTTCATGGTGGACAACGTATTCAAGACCTACAGTCAGTTCAGCGATCACCCCGACTACGAGCAGGTGATCATGCGTTTCCGCAACTCGATGTTCCTCAAGTGCTCGAACCGGGACAAGGTGCTGGCCCGGGAGCTGCTTTCCGGCTTGCCGTTGAAGTACTGGAACGAAAAGACCTTCCGCGGCATCGCGCGGCTGTTCTTCTCCTAGCTCGGATGAACCCGGACCGCCTCCTCAGGAGGCGGTTTCGTTTTTGTCGCGGGCGCTTTTCTGCACCCACAGGGCGTACAGCAGGGCCAATGGAATCCAGATCAGGAACCAGTGCTCCTTGGGGCGGGGCAGGAAGGCGTTGCCCTCCGTGAGGCCGGAAGCCAGGCCGAACACCAGCCAGGTCGAAGCCAGCAGAACGGCGGGAGATTGCCGGTTCTTCCAGGCGAAGGCGAAGGCCAGGGCGTAGATTGCCAGCCACAGCAGGAGACCGATGATCCCGCCGGCGAACAGCACGCCCAACTCGATGTTGTGCGGATCGGCGAGCAGCATGCCGTTGCTCAGGGCGATGCGCATCGGGTGATCGTATCCGTGCCCGAGCCACGGATGCTCGCCGATCTGGCGCAGGGCGTCGGCCCAGATTTCCGGGCGGAAGGAGGCTCCCCTCTGGATGATCGCCTCCGGATACAGAACATAGGCCAATAACGCTCCGGCGACGGCCAGTGCGAGGGCGATGAGGCTTTTTTTCCTGTCTCCGGCCAGGACCAGCCAGACCAGGCTGGCTGCGAGTCCGACCAGGGGGGTCCGCGAGCCGGTAGCCACGAGAAGGCCGCCGAGAACTGCCAGCGAAAGCAGTGGCAAGGGCGCCAGGACGTGGCGAGACTGCATCCAGTAGACCAGCCACAGGGCTGTGAACGCGCCATAGACATGAGCGCTCAGCAATGGATTGTAGAGGGCGCCATAGCCGGTAAGACGTAGCGGACTGGCGTCCCAGTGATACTGAAGCAGGGTTACAACGGCCGAGACGAGCGCTCCCACGGCCGCCAGCCAGGTCGCGGTCCTGAGGCGCCGGGGAGCCTCGAGCGCCAGGATGGCGGCGCAGAAGAACAGGAGAGCGATATACAGAGGGCGCTTGAGCAACGAGCCGGTGGAGTTCTCGGGGGTCGACCAGGAGAGGCTGAGCATCATGTAGCCGCTGAAGGCGAGGAAGGCGATGAACAGCGGCGAGCCGGCCAGCGGGCGAAGCAGTCGTGGTTGCAGTATCACGTACAGCAGCGTCGGCGCCGCCAGCAGGATATAGAAGAGGCGGTGGTAGTCGGAGCGGTCGCCGATCCAGAACATACCCGTGAGCAGGGCCAGCCAGCCGAGGGGCAGGATCCAGTGGCTAAGCGCATGGCTGGTGGGGTGGCGAAGGCGGGCCAGTCGGGTGATTGCGAACATTCCTTGCTCAATCCAGTTGCAGTTGCTTGAGTAGCTGCTCGAGTGTCCAGTGGAACTGGCTGCTGCGCAGGTAGGCCTTGAGCACCAGGTGCTCGCTGTCGTCGAGGAACCAGGTTCGATCCTGCTCGTAGCGCAGCAGGTGCTTGAAGTTGCGGATGCGCTGGGTGGCACCGAGGGCGCTGCGCTGGACCCGCAGGTCGGCGATGTCGATCAGGCCCATGCGGCCTTCCGGGGTACGCACCACGTTGCCCAGGTGCAGCGAGCGGAAATACACGCCCCTGGCGTGCAGCGTGGCGATCAGCTCGCCCAGTTGGGTGCGTACTTCGTCGCCGTGCGCGGGGTCGTTGCGATCCACTTGCCGGAGGGTCTGCCCCGGCAGTGGTTCGTAATGCACCGCGTCGCGCTGGATCTGCGGGATCCGCAGGACGTCCAGCACCTTCGGACAGACGATGTCGCGCCGTGCCAGCTCGCTGGCGTTGCGGGCGAAGCGTTCCGCGTAGGGGAACAGGGCTGCGGAGGAAATCAGTCGCTTGCGGCGAAACAGCTTGAGGAAGGTCCCGTCGCGCAGACGCAGTACCTTGTCCCCATGACCATCGGCTTCCAGCACTTCTGCGTTGTCACGCAACTGCAAGTAGGAGGGGTAGTCTATGACTCGCATGCGAGCTCCTGAACGAACGGCCCGCCATCTTACCCCAACACGCCCCCCGGGCGGAGTGATGGACGTCCTGTGCTACACTCCGGGACCTTTTCAGCATGTAAGAAACCATGAGCGATAGTCCTCAGAATCCCGGACCTTCCAGTCTCAAGATCTATTTCCGCCTGTTGGGCTACGTGAAGCCCTACATCGGAATGTTCCTACTCAGCATCGTCGGTTTCCTGATCTTCGCCTCGACCCAGCCGATGCTGGCGGGCATTCTCAAGTATTTCGTCGACGGCCTGTCCAATCCTGACGCGGCTTTGTTTCCGAACGTGGAATGGCCCTGGCTGCGCGACCTGCACCTGGTCTACGCGGTGCCGCTGCTGATCATCCTGATCGCCGCCTGGCAGGGCCTGGGTTCGTTCCTCGGCAACTTCTTCCTGGCCAAGGTCTCCCTCGGCCTGGTGCACGACCTGCGGGTGGCGCTGTTCAACAAGCTATTGGTGCTGCCGAACCGCTATTTCGATACGCACAACTCCGGCCACCTGATCTCGCGCATCACCTTCAACGTGACCATGGTCACCGGCGCCGCCACCGAGGCGATCAAGGTAGTGATCCGCGAAGGCCTGACCGTGGTCTTCCTGTTCCTCTACCTGCTGTGGATGAACTGGAAGCTGACCCTGGTGATGCTGGCGATCCTGCCGCTGATCGCGGTGATGGTGACCACTGCCAGCCGCAAGTTCCGCAAGCAGAGCAAGAAGATCCAGGTGGCGATGGGCGACGTCACCCACGTCGCTTCGGAAACCATCCAGGGCTACCGCGTGGTGCGCAGCTTCGGCGGCGAGGCCTACGAGGAAAAGCGCTTCCTCGACGCCAGCCAGAGCAACACCGACAAGCAATTGCGGATGACCAAGACCGGCGCGGTCTACACGCCGATGCTGCAACTGGTGATCTATGTCGCCATGGCGGTGCTGATGTTCCTGGTGCTGTGGTTGCGTGGCGATGCCTCGGCGGGCGACCTGGTCGCCTATATCACCGCGGCTGGCTTGCTGCCCAAGCCGATCCGCCAGCTTTCCGAGGTCAGTTCGACCGTGCAGCGCGGCGTCGCCGGCGCGGAAAGCATCTTCGAGCAACTGGACGAAGTCCCCGAGGAAGACCGGGGCACCGTGGAGAAGGAGCGGGTCGGCGGGCGCCTGGAGGTACGCAACCTGAGCTTCCGCTACCCGGGCACCGACAAGCAGGTGCTGGACGACATCAGCTTCGTCGCCGAGCCCGGGCAGATGATCGCGCTGGTCGGCCGCTCCGGTAGCGGCAAGTCGACCCTGGCGAATCTGGTTCCGCGCTTTTATCAGCACAATGAGGGGCAGATTCTCCTGGATGGCGTCGAGATCGAGGATTATCGTCTGCGCAACCTGCGTCGCCACATCGCCCTGGTGACGCAGCAGGTCACCCTGTTCAACGACAGCGTGGCCAACAACATCGCCTATGGCGACCTCGCCGGCGCGCCGCGCGAGCAGATCGAGCGGGCAGCGAAGGCGGCGAACGCCAAGGAGTTCATCGACAACCTGCCGCAGGGCTTCGATACCGAGGTCGGCGAGAACGGCGTGCTGCTCTCCGGCGGCCAGCGCCAGCGCCTGGCGATCGCCCGGGCGCTGCTCAAGGACGCACCGCTGCTGATCCTCGACGAGGCCACCTCGGCGCTGGACACCGAATCGGAGCGGCACATCCAGGCGGCGCTGGACGAGGTGATGAAAGGACGCACCACCCTGGTGATCGCTCACCGCCTGTCGACCATCGAGAAGGCCGACCTGATCCTGGTGATGGACCAGGGGCATATCGTCGAGCGTGGCAGCCACGCCGAGCTGCTGGCGCAGAACGGCCACTATGCGCGGCTGCACGCGATGGGACTGGATGAGCAGGCGCCGGCGCCTGTCGGCTGATAAACTGGGCGTCTGCCCCGAGAGGTTGTTTTCTGGAGTTCCCATGAAGTTGTCCATGCCCCGTTTCGACCAGGCCCCGGTATTGGTGGTCGGTGATGTGATGCTCGACCGCTACTGGCATGGCGCGACTTCGCGCATCTCGCCGGAGGCGCCGGTGCCGGTGGTCCGCGTCGAACAGCACGAGGACCGTCCCGGCGGCGCCGCCAACGTCGCGCTGAACATCGCCGCGCTGGGCGCCCAGGCCTTGCTGGTCGGCGTCACCGGCCGCGACGAGGCTGCCGACAGCCTGGCCAACAGCCTCAAGGCCGCCGGCGTGGACGCGCGTTTCCAGCGCATCGACAGCCAGCCGACCATCGTCAAGCTGAGGGTCATGAGCCGTCACCAGCAATTGCTGCGGGTGGATTTCGAAGAACCGTTCCGAACCGACGCTGCGGCCCTGGCGCTGGACGTCGAGGCGCTGCTCGACCAGGTCAAGGTGCTGGTGCTGTCCGATTACGGCAAGGGCGCGCTGCAGAACCACCAGGTGCTGATCCAGGCGGCCCGGGCTCGCAATATCCCGGTATTGGCCGATCCCAAGGGCAAGGACTTCGCCATCTATCGCGGTGCCAGCCTGATCACCCCGAACCTGTCCGAATTCGAGACCATCGTCGGCCGCTGCGCCGACGAGGCCGAGCTGGTCGCCAAGGGCCAGGCGCTGATGAGCGAGCTGGAGCTCGGCGCGTTGCTGGTGACTCGCGGCGAGCATGGCATGACCCTGCTCCGCCATGGCCAGCCGGCCCTGCACCTGCCGGCGCGGGCGCGGGAAGTGTTCGACGTCACCGGTGCCGGCGATACGGTGATTTCCACCCTCGCCGCGGCGCTTGCCGCCGGCGAGGAGCTGCCGTCCGCGGTGGGCCTGGCCAACCTGGCCGCCGGCATCGTGGTCGGCAAGCTCGGTACCGCGGCGATCAGCGCGCCCGAACTGCGTCGCGCGGTGCAGCGCGAGCAGGGTTCCGAGCGTGGCGTGCTGGGCCTGGAGCAATTGCTGCTGGCGATCGAGGACGCCCGCGCCCACGGCGAGAAGATCGTCTTCACCAATGGCTGCTTCGACATTCTTCATGCCGGCCACGTGACCTACCTCGAACAGGCGCGCGCCCAGGGCGACCGCCTGATCGTCGGGGTCAACGACGACGCCTCGGTCACCCGTCTGAAGGGCGCCGGCCGGCCGATCAACTCGGTGGACCGGCGCATGGCGGTGCTCGCCGGGCTTGGCGCGGTGGACTGGGTGGTGAGTTTTGCCGAGGACACCCCCGAGCGCCTGCTCGAGCAGGTCCGCCCGGACGTGCTGGTCAAGGGCGGCGACTACGGCGTCGAGCAGGTGGTCGGCGCGCAGATCGTCAAGGCCTACGGCGGCGAGGTACGGGTGCTCGGCCTGGTGGAGAACAGCTCGACCACCGCCATCGTCGAGAAGATCCGCCAGAAAGGCTGAGCCTTTCCCCGGCCGGTCGCCCCTGGCGGATGACTGGCTGGCCTGACAACTCCCTTCGGCGAGACGGTCATAGGCGCTGCCCATGCGGCGGCGCATGATCCGGGCATCCCATCCTGCGTGGAGCAAGATGCCCATGAGCACCGATGTACAGGGCCGTGCCCTGGCTGTACTGAACCGCGTCGCCCAGGCCGACTGGCCGGACCGTTTCAATCTCCGCAAACCCTTCGAGAAACTGCTCTACAGCGGCAGCCGCACCGGTTTCCGCCTGGCCAGCGAGCGCTCGGCGAAGCAGACGAAGGGGCCGCGCAAGGCCGATCCGGACGGATTGTTCGACCTGTCTTTCTCCGATGACCAGCAGATGCTGGTGGACATGCTCGAAGGCTTCGCCCTGGAGGTGCTGCGTCCGCTGGCTCATGACGCGGACGCCGAGGCCAGCCTGCCGGCGGAGCTGCTCAACCAGGCGTTGGAGCTGGGCCTGACCCACTACGGCGTGGGCGAGGTGCACGGCGGCATGGCCGGCGAGCGCACCACCGTGACCACCGCGCTGATCGCCGAGGCCCTGGCCAAGGGCGACCTGTCGCTGGCGGCGGCGCTGCTGGTGCCACTGTCGGCAGCCAACTGCATCCGCCGCTGGGGCAGTCCGTCACAGCAGGCGCAGTGGCTGCTGGCGTTCGTCAGCGAGGAGGGCGCGCCGCTCACCGCCATCGCGGTCAACGAGCCGAGCCTGTTGTTCGATCCGCGCAAGCCGGCCACCCGTGCCCGGCGCAAGGGCAGCCACTACCTCGTTTCCGGGGAGAAATGCCTGGTCCTGCGGGGCCTGGAGGCCAGCCGCCTGATCGTTGCGGCGAACACCGATGACGGCCCCGCGCTGTTCCTGGTGGAGGCTTCGGCCAAGGGAGTCGAGCGGCGTGCCGAACCGGCGATGGGCTTGAAGGCAGGCGGCACCGCCCGGTTGCGCCTGAAAAGCGTCAAGGTGCCGGCGGGCAACCGTCTGGCCGCCGAGCATTTCGACTACCAGGCTTTCCTCGACCACGCGGCCCTGGCCTGGTGCGCCCTGGCGCTGGGCACCGGGCAGGCGGCGCTGGACTACGTGATCGCCTACTGCAACGAGCGCGAGGCTTTCGGCGAGCCGATCAGCCATCGCCAGGGCGTGGCCTTCATGGTCGCCGACATCGCCATCGAGCTGGATGCCATGCGCCTGATGGTCTGGCGCGCCTGCGCCCTGGCCGAGCGCGGCCAGGCGTTCCATCGCGAGGCCTACCTGGCGCGCCTGCTCTGTGCCGAGAAGGCGATGAAGATCGGCACCGACGCCGTGCAACTGCTCGGTGGCCACGGCTTCACCAAGGAACATCCGGCCGAACGCTGGTACCGCGACCTGCGCGCAGTGGCGCTGATGGCCGGCGGCCTGCACCTGTGAACCCGAGCGAGCGCGCGGCCCGCCGCGGCGAGTGAACGAGGAACCGACATGTACCTGGAAACCCCGAAGAAATTCCGCAGCCTGGCCAACCAGGCGCATCAGGTGGCGGAGAACTACTTCCGGCCGATCTCGCGCAAGTACGACAAGGCCGAGCACGCCTACCCGAAGGAGCTGGACCTGCTCGCCGCCCTGCTGGATGGCATGAACAGCGGCTCGCCCGAGGCGGTCGGCGCGACCTCGGCGAGCAAGCGCGCCGGCAGGCAGGTAGAGGAAGGCATCAAGAACGGCGGCAACCTGTCGGCGCTGCTCGGCGTGATGGAGCTGTGCTGGGGCGACGTCGGCCTGCTCCTGGCCATGCCGCGCCAGGGCCTGGGCAACGCGGCGATCGCCGCGGTGGCCAACGAGGAGCAGTTGCAGCGCTTCGGCGGTACCTGGGCGGCGATGGCGATCACCGAGCCGGGTTGCGGCTCGGACTCGGCGGCGATCCGCACCACCGCGACCCAGGATGGCGACCACTATGTGCTGAATGGCGAGAAGATCTTCGTCACTTCCGGCGAGCGGGCCGACGCGGTGGTGGTCTGGGCCACCCTGGACCGTAGCCTGGGGCGGGCGGCGATCAAGTCCTTCGTGGTCGAGAAGGGCACGCCGGGGATGACCGTCACCCGCCTGGAGAAGAAGCTCGGGATCAAGGCTTCGGATACCGCTTCGATCAGTTTCAATGATTGCCGGGTGCCGGCTGCGAACCTGCTGGGCAACGCCGAGGTCGACGTGCAGAAGGGTTTCGCCGGGGTCATGGAGACCTTCGACAATACCCGCCCGCTGGTGGCCGGGATGGCCGTCGGGGTGGCCAAGGCGGCGCTGGACCGGACCCGCGAATTACTGAAGAAGGCCGGCTGCAAGTTCGATTACAGGAAGCCGCTGCTCGTCGTCAGCCACGCCGAGGCGACCCTCTATCGGCTGGAGGCGGAATGGGAGGCGGCGCGCCTGCTGACCCTGAAGGCGGCGTGGATGGCCGACAACAAGCTGCCCAACTCGAAGGAGGCGTCCATCGCCAAGGCCAAGGCCGGGCGGGTGGCCAACGAGATCACCCTGAAGTGCGTGGAGCTGGCCGGGGCCCTCGGCTACGCCGAGGAGGAGCTGCTGGAGAAGTGGGCGCGGGACTCGAAGATCCTCGATATCTTCGAAGGCACCCAGCAGATCCAACTGCTGATCGTCGCCCGGCGCCTGCTGGGCAAGTCGTCCAGCCAGCTGAAGTAGGTCCGGGCCGGGCGGCCTGGCGTGGCCTCAGGCGCTGGCGCGGTCACGCGCGCCGCCCTGGTCGCCGTCGTCCGAGGGCCACAGCGCCAGCCAGTCGCGGAAGCGGATGCGCTCCTCGCGCACCAGCCAGCCGTCCTGTACGGCGAAGCTCTCGGCCAGCCACAGCCCGCGCGTGCCCGCCGGGCGCAGCTGGCCCTTGCGCAGGGTGAACAGCTCGCCGCTGGGGCGGCCCTGCGCCAGCGGCAACAGGTACAGGTCCGGGCGGCGGCGATCCAGGCGCGCCACCAACGGACCGCTCTCGAGCCGCTCGTCGACATGGTAGAGGCTCGGCTCGCGCGCATCGCGCGGCAGTTCCAGGCGCATGTCATAGACCAGTTGCAGCGAGGCCGTGGGCAGGTGCACGTAGGCCCGGGGGCGTTCCAGCAGGCGCAGGCTGCCGGCTTGCACCGGGCGGGCGGCGCCGGACAGCGGGGTGAGGACGAAGTGGCTGTTCTCCCGGTAGCGCAGCGAGCCCTGGTAGGGCGTCGGCAGCCAGGTATCGCCGAAGCGCCCGCCGAGCCAGCCGCCGGCGGTCTCCACCAGGCACTCCTCGGCGACCTCCTGGATCGCCGTGAGCAACGGCAGGTTCAATTCGTGTGCCGGCACGTAGCCGGAGATCAGCTTGAGCACGGTATCGCCGCGATCCAGGCGGCGCTGGCGGACCAGCACCCAGTAGTCGCGGCCCTGCCAGTTCAGGGTCAGGCGCACGGAGACGCCGAGATTGGCCAGCTCGGCGACGAAGCGCTGCGGGTCGGCGACCTCGATTCGCCGGCGGCGCCCGAGCATCTGCTGGAAGTTCAGTGGCAGGCCGAGGGCCTGGTAGACCAGGCCGTCCGGGGTGGCCTCCACCAGCAGCGGCAGGGTCTTGAAGGCGGACGGGTCCTTGCGGGCGAGCATTCGGGGCATACGGGACTCCTTCTCGGGTCATCGCGCCGGGGCGGGACGGAGGCTCTCGTTCGATGCACCGGCCACCGGAAGGTGAGGGCGGCAGGCAGGGTTCGGCTCGTTCGGGAGGAACATGGCAACGGAATGCACCGCGAGTGTCAACCCGCGGTTGTTGCAGCCGATGTATCGCTCAGGTCTTTTTCAGGGCTTGCGCGGCCATCGCGACATTATGGGCCAGGTGCAGCGGGTTGATGGTACCGACGATGGCCGCGCCGACGCCGGGCTGGCCGAACACCAGTTCGAAGCTGGCGCGCACCGGGTCCTGGCCGGCGTCCAGGCAGGCATGCCCGCTGGCCAGCGCCTTCTTCACCAGGATGCCCTTGGCGTGGGCGGCGGCGTAGTCGATGACCGGCAATTCGGCACGTTCGGCGAGGTTGTAGGTGACCATCGCGCAGTCGCCCTCGCGCAGGGCCTCCAGGCCGCCCTCTACGGTCTTGCCGGACAGCCCGTAGGCGCCGATCAGGCCCTCGCGCTTGAGCGCGGCGAGGGTCGGGTAGACCTCGCTGTTCTCCAGGATATCCAGGTCGTTGCCGTCGGAATGCACCAGCACCAGCTCGATGTGATCGGTCTCCAGGCGTTTCAGGCTGCGTTCGACGGAGCGCCGGGTATGCGCGGCGGAGAAATCGAAGTGCGACCGGCCGTCGACGAATTCCTCGCCGACCTTGCTGACGATCACCCAGTGCTCGCGCTGGCCGCGCAACAGCGGGCCGAGGCGCTCCTCGCTGCGCCCGTAGGCTGGCGCGGTGTCGATCAGGTTGATGCCGAGCTCGCGGGCCAGGGCCAGCAGGTCGGCGGCTTCGCGGTCGTCGGGGATGGTGAAGCCGGAAGGGTACTTCACGCCCTGGTCGCGACCGAACTTGACGGTGCCCAGGCCCAGCGGCGAGACCGTCAGGCCGGTGTCGCCCAGCGCGCGGTGCAGGTGGTGGAGGGTATCCTTGATCATTGGAAGGCAACCTCCCAGGCCGGCTCGGCGAGCGGCGGACGCGGCAGTTCCGGCAGCGCGGCATGTTCGCTGGGGCGGATGCCGTCTTCTTCCAGGCGGGCGCAGACCCGGTCGGCGAAGTCAGGGGCCAGCGCCAGCTTGGTCGGCCAGCCGACCAGCAGGCGTCCCTGTTCGGCGAGGAAGGCGTTGTCCGGGCGCAACAGGTTGGACTGCGCCGGCTCGGCGCGATCCACCCGCAGAGTCGCCCACCGCGCCTGGCCGAGGTCGATCCAGGGCAGCAGCTTTGCCAGCTCGCGCCGCGCCTCGGCGATCTGCGCGGCTTCGTCGCGGGCCACGCCATCGGCTTCGGCGATATCGCCGCCGAGGTACCAGACCGCCTGGCCATCGCGGGTCGGATGGGTGGTCACGGTGATCCGTGGCTTCGGCCCTGCGCCCAGGCAGTGGGCGTAGAGCGGCTTCAGGGTCTTCGCCTTGACCATCACCATGTGCAGCGGCCGCCGCTGCATGGCCGGTTGTTCCAGGCCCAGTTCGCGGAGCAGCGCCTCGTTGCCGGCACCGGCGCTGAGCACCACGCGCTGGGCACGGATCTCACGGCCGTCGACGCGCAAGCCGGCCAGCTCCTCGCCTTCGCGCAGCGCTTCGATGCGCTGGCCGGCGAGCAGGCTGTCGCCGGCCAGTTCCGCCAGGCGGCGAATCAGGTCGGGGACGTCGAAGACGATTTCCGTGAGGCGGTAGGCCTTGCCCTTGAACCCCTTGTCGCGCAATGCCGGCGGCAAATCGTCGCCCTTGGCCTGCTCGACCCGGCTGCGCACCGCCTTGCTGGCGAAGAAGCTGGTCAGGCTGCCGGCCAGGCCACCCGGCGACCACAGGTAGTGCGCCTCGGAAAGCAGGCGCACGCCCCGCAGGTCGAGTTCGCCGTCATCGCCGAGACAGGCGCGCCAGCGCCGCGGCATGTCGGCGATGGCTTCCGAGGCGCCGGTCAGGGCGCCATGCAGAGCGTACTTGGCACCGCCGTGGATGATCCCCTGCGACTTCACGCTCTGCCCGCCGCCGAGACTGGCGCTTTCCACCAGTACGGTGGCGTAGCCGGCCCGGCGCAGGCGGGCGTTCAGCCAGAGGCCGGCGATACCGCCGCCAACGATGAGGATGTCGGTGGAAAGGGCTTGGGGCATGGGGCTGCCTTATCGGAAACGGAAAGGGCGCAGTATACAACCTGCGCCCGCGACGGTCGTTCAGTGGCCCGAAGCGCGGGAAAACAGCTGGATCACCAGCACGCCGGCGATGATCAGGCCGATGCCGAGCAGGGCGGCCGGGTCCAGGCGCTGGCCGTAGACGAACATCGCAACCAGGCTGACCAGAACGATGCCCATCCCCGACCAGATGGCGTAGACCACCCCTACCGGCAGGGTACGCATGACCAGTACCAGCATGCTGAAGGCGACCACGTAGCCGCCCACCACCAGCAGCAGCGGCAGCGGTTTGCTGAGGCCGGAGACGGCTTTCAGCGAGGTGGTGGCGACCACTTCGGCGGCAATGGCGATGGCGAGGTAGAGATAGGTGGTCATGGCGAGGCCCTCCGGAAACTGTGGCCATTCTAGGGAGCCGGCGGATGGGATAAAGTCGTTACCTATCTGGATTGGAGATAGGTCATGCACTGGAGCCTGGAGCAGATCCGCCTGTTCGTCAGCGTCGCCGAGCGCCAGTCGTTCTCTGCCGCCGCCCGCGAACTGAAGCGGGTGCAGTCGGCGGTGAGCAACGGCATCGCGCTGCTGGAGGCGGACCTCGGCGTCACCCTGTTCGAACGCAGCAGCGGACGCCAGCCGCGCCTGACCGACGAGGGCCGGGTGCTGCTGGCGGAGGCGCGCGAGGTGTTGCGCCAGTGCGAGCGCCTGCAGGGGCGCGCGCTGGGGCTGGCGCGCGGTGAGGAACCGCGGCTGCGCCTGGCCCAGGACGAGGCAATGCCCTACCAGCCGGTGCTGGACAGCCTGGAAGCGCTGGCGCAGCGCTTTCCCAGGCTGGAGGTACAGGTGGCCAGCGGCGGCCAGGGCGACGTGACCCGACGTTTGCTCGAGGAGCAGGCCGACCTCGGCCTGCTGTTCCACCACGAGCGCATGCCCGAGTCACTGGAGCGGCGGCGCCTCGGCAGCGTCGAGATGGTAACCGTGTGCGGCGCCGGCCATCCGCTGGCCGGGCTGCCCCGGGTCAGCCGGCGCGAGCTGGCACAGCACCGGCAACTTTTGATCGTGCCCCAGCAGAGCGACTATCCGGGCGGCGAGCAGATCAGCCCGCAGGTCTGGCGGCTGGACAGCTTCTATTCCATGGCCGAGCTGCTGATGCGCAACCTCGGCTGGGCCTGGCTGCCGCGGCACGTGGTGCAGTACCCCACCTACGACCGGCTGATGATCGAGCTGACCAGCGACTGGACGCCGCCGCCACTGGTGGTCGAGCTGGTCTGGCGGCGCAACGAGGTGCTCGGCCCGGCGGCGGCCTGGCTCGGCGAAGCCTTCACCCGCCACCTGCGCGCCATCGGCTGAGCCGGGCGGCGGCAGTTTTTGCTAAGCTGCGCGCCCATGAACCGTACCCTCTATACCCTGCTGTTCCACCTCGGCTTGCCGCTGGTGGCGTTGCGCCTGTGGTGGCGCGCGCGCCAGGCGCCGGCCTACGCCAAGCGCATCGGCGAGCGTTTTTCCCTGTCCTTGCCCGAGGTGCCGCCCGGCGGCATCTGGGTGCACGCCGTCTCGGTGGGCGAGAGCATCGCCGCCGCGCCGATGGTGCGGGCGCTGCTGGAGCGCCATCCGCAGCTGCCGGTCACCGTCACCTGCATGACCCCGACCGGCTCGGAGCGCATCCGCGCATTGTTCGGCGAACAGGTCCGGCACTGCTACCTGCCCTACGACCTGCCGTGGGCGGCGGCACGTTTCCTCGACCGGATACGGCCGCGCCTGGCGGTGATCATGGAAACCGAGCTGTGGCCTAACCACATCCACGCCTGCGCGGTGCGCGGGATCCCGGTGGCGCTGGCCAACGCGCGCCTGTCCGAGCGTTCGGCGCGCGGCTACGCGCGCTTCGCCGGGCTGACCCGGCCGATGCTCGCCGAGCTGTCCTGGATCGCCGTGCAGACCGAGGCCGAGGCCGAGCGCTTCCGTAGCCTCGGCGCACGTCCGGAATGCGTCAGCGTGACCGGTTCGATCAAGTTCGACCTGCGCATCGACCCGCAGTTGCCGGCCGCCGCCGCCGCGCTGCGCGCCGAGTGGGGCGCGACGGCGCGTCCGCTGTGGATCGCCGCCAGTACCCACGCCGGCGAGGACGAGATCGTCCTGGCGGCTCACCGACGCCTGCTGGAAACGCGTCCCGACGCGCTGCTGATCCTGGTGCCGCGCCATCCGGAACGCTTCGCCGGCGTCCACGAGCTATGCCGCCGCGAAGGCTTCGCGACGGTCCGGCGCTCCGGCGGCGAGCCGGTGGAACGCGCGACCCAGGTGCTGCTCGGCGACACCATGGGCGAGCTGCTGTTCCTCTACGCCCTGGCCGACATCGCCTTCGTCGGCGGCAGCCTGGTGCCCAACGGCGGGCACAACCTGCTGGAACCGGCCGCCCTGGGCAAGCCGGTGTTCAGCGGCCCGCACCTGTTCAACTTCCTCGATATCGCCACGCAATTGCGCGATGCCGGGGCATTGGCCGAGGTGGCCGATGCCCCGCAGTTGGCCGACGGGGTGGCGCGCCTGTGGGCGCAGCCGGAGGACGCGGCAGCCATGGCGGCTGCCGGGGAGCGCGTGCTGCGTGCCAACCAGGGCGCCCTGGAGCGGCTGCTGGCAGGGCTGGCGCGGTTGCTCGGGCGCGCCGGTTAGCGTTCGCCCCGTACGGCCTTGCGCGTATCGCATAGCGTCCCGCCAGGGCGTTTCAAAACGTCGGCGGAGTGATCACCCAGAGCACCACGGCATCGCTCTCGCCCGGATTGCCGTAGCGGTGCGGTTCCTGGCTGGCGTAGCTGAAACTGTCGCCCTCGCGCAGTTGGAAGTGGCGCTCGCCGACCCAGAGTTCAAAGACCCCGCTGAGGATGTAGCCGGCCTCTTCGCCTTCGTGGCTGTAGCTCTGCTGGCTGTAGGTGCCCGGCGGGAAGCGCGAATGGAGGATCTCCAACTGGCGGCTGGGCTGCGGGCTGAGCAGTTCGTCGATGATGCCGTCTTCGTAATGCACGCTCATGCGCGTGTTGCGCCGTACCACGTAGCCGGCGTCCGCCGGGTCCACCGCGGCCTCGCTGGCGAAGAACCACTGGATGGTCACGCCCAGGCTGCGGGCGATGTTGAACAGCGCCGGAATCGACGGGTACGCCAGGTTGCGTTCCAACTGGCTGATGTAGCCGGCGGTGAGCTCGCTCTGCGCCGCCAGTGCGGCGAGGGTCAGGCCGCGGCGCTTGCGCAGGCCGCGGATGCGGGTGCCGAGGAAATGCGTTTCGCTGCGCGGCGTGTCGGTGGCGTCCGGCGTTGACGGGCGGGGCATGCGGCGGGGTCCTGGCTGCGTTTGCGGCATTCTAGGGGCTGGGCCGGGACCCGTCGAGGGCGCTCCGGCGAAGCCGCTCAGATGCTCCAGGCGGCCCTGAGCCCCTCGTAGATCGCTTCCTCGGCGGTGCGTGGCGCCAGGCAATCGCCGATTCGCACCACCTCCGCCAGGCCTGCCAGGCTATCGGCCAGGCTATCCACCGGCTGGTGGCCGTGGCACAGCACCAGGGTATCGACCTCCTCGAACAGCATCGCCGCGCCACTGGCGCTGTGCTGCATGTACACCGTGGCGTCGTCGCAGCCGTACAGGCGGGCATAGGGCGTGACCGGGATACCCAGGCGGTGCAGCTCGCCGGCCAACTGGTCGCGCACGTACAGCGGCAGGCTCTCGCCGCAATGGGTGCCATTCACCGCCAGGCGCACCTGGTGGCCCTCGCGTACCAGCTTTTCCGCGATACCGGGACCGATCCAGTCGCCCCGCCAGTCGGTGACCAGCACCGAGCGACCGGCCCGTACCTCGCCGCGCAGGACCTGCCAGGCATCCACCACCTGCAGCTCGCCGCCACGCTCGAAAGGCGGCCAATAGGGTTCGGCGCCGGTGGCGACGATCACCAGGTCCGGCCGCTCGCGTTCCACCAGCGCGCGGTCGACCGGGGTGTTGCGGCGCACCTCTACGCCGGCCAGTTGCATCTCCCGCTGCAGGTTGGTGGAAGCTCCGCCGAATTCGGCACGACGCGGCAGCAGTTGCGCCAGGTTGACCTGGCCGCCGAGTTGAGCACCGGCCTCGCAGAGCACTACCTCATGGCCGCGCTGTGCCGCCACCGCCGCCGCCTTCATCCCGGCCGGACCGCCGCCGGCGACCAGCACGCGCTTGCGCCGCGCGGCCGGATTGGGCGTTGCGTAGGTCAGCTCGCGGCCGGTTTCCGGGTGCTGGATGCAGGAGATCGGATAGCCACGGTGGAAATGTCCGATGCAGGCCTGGTTGCAGGCGATGCAGGCGCGCACGTCGTCGCTGCGCCCGGCCCCGGCCTTGTTCGGCATCTGCGGGTCGCAGATCAGCGCGCGGGTCATGCCGCAGACGTCGGCCTGGCCCCGGGCGAGGATCGCCTCGGCCTCCTGCGGCTGGTTGATGCGCCCGGTGACGAACAGCGGGATCGCCAGGCGCGCCTTGAAGGTACCGGCTTCGCGGGCCAGGTAGGCCGGCTCGATGGCCATCGGCGGCACGATGTGGATGGCGCCGCCGAGGGATGCCGAGGTACCGGCGACGATGTGCAGGTAGTCCAGCTCGCCCTGGACCGCCTCGGCCGCCTGCAGCGACTCGCTTTCGCTGAGACCCTCGGGGTCGCGCTCGTCGGCGGACAGGCGCAGGCCGACGATGAAGTCCTCGGCGGTGGCCGCGCGTACCGCCGCCAGCACCTCGCGGAGGAAACGCAGGCGGGCGTCGAGGTCGCCGTTGTAGCCGTCCGTGCGGCGGTTCACCCGCGGGTTGATGAATTGCGCCGGCAGATAGCCATGGCTGGCAACCACCTCCACCCCGTCCAGTCCCGCCTGGTGCAGGCGGCGCGCGGCGGCGGCGTAGCCGGCGACGATCTCGTCGATCAGCGGCTGGTCGAGTTCGCGGGGCATCACCCGGAAGCGTTCGTTGGGCGAGGCCGAGGCGGAATAGGCCACCGCCAGCAGGCCGTCGGCGGACTCCATGATCTCGCGCCCTGGATGGAAGACCTGCGACAGCACCAGGCAGCCTTCGGCGTGGCAGGCCTCGGCGACCCGCCGGTAGCCGGGAATGCAGGCGTCGTCGGTGGCCATCAGTACGTGCGAGGTGTAGCGCGCGCTGTCGTGCACGCCCGCCACCTGCATCACGATCAGCCCGGCGCCGCCGCGGGCGCGGGCCTGGTGGTAGGCGACCAGTTGGTCGTTGACCCGGTTGTCGGTGGGCATCGAGGTGTCGTGGCCGCTCGACATGATGCGGTTCTTCAGGCGTTTGCCCCGGATTTCCAGGGGACTGAACAGGTGCGGGAAATTCACGGCTGGCGTCCTTCTTGTCGTTATGGCGGCGCGCTTCAGAAACAGGATATGAATTTACCATCAGTAAAAAATCAACTTGTTTTTTTAAAATCGACTGGCTAGTTTCTGTTCCGTGGCTGCCTCCCGGTGGCTCGCTGCGATCCACTCCACAACAAGAACAAAGAGGAGACGCACATATGAACCGTTCCCCTGCGTTGCGCCCTGCCGCCAGCGTTCGTTCGCATTCCATCGGCGGTTGCCGCGTCCTGCTCGGCGCCGTCCTGCTGTCGCTCGCTGCCGTGGCGCCGCTACGCGCCGCCGACGGGCTGGTGGTGGTCGGCTACGGCGGCGCCGGACAGAAGGCCCAGGAGGTGGCGTTCTTCCAGCCGTTCACGCAGCAGACCGGGATTCCCCTGGTGCAAAGCGAGTACAACGGCGAAATGGCCCGGATCAAGGTGATGGCCGACACCGGCCACGCCGACTGGGACCTGGTCCAGGTCGAGGGGCCGGACCTGGCGCGCGGTTGCGACGACGGCCTGTTCGAGCGCCTGGACTGGGCGGCCATCGGCGGCGAGGAGCGCTTGATCGCCAATGCCGCCCAGGATTGCGGCTCGGCCGCCCTGGTCTGGGGCGTGGCGATCGGCTACGACGCCGACCGGCTGAAACAGCCGCCGGCCTCCTGGGCCGACTTCTGGGACGTGCAGCGTTTCCCCGGCAAGCGTGGCCTGCGCAAGCGGGCGATCTACAACCTGGAATTCGCCCTGCTCGCCGACGGCGTACCGCGCGAGCAGGTCTACCCGACGCTGGCGACCCGCGCCGGGGTCGAGCGTGCCTTCGCCAAGCTGGGCCAGCTCAAGCCCTACATCCAGTGGTGGGAGGCGGGAGCGCAGCCGACACAGTGGCTGGCCGCAGGCGACGTGGTGATGACCTCCACCTACACCGGGCGCATCGCCGACGCCCACCGCGCGGGGCGTAACCTGGCGCTGGTGTGGCCGGGCAGCCTGTACGGCATGGATTACTGGGCGGTGGTCAAGGGCTCGAAACGGGTCGCCGAGGCGCGCCGCTTCATCGCCTTCGCCAATTCCCCGGAGGCCCAGGTGCGCTACGTCGAGAACATTCCCTACGGGCCGACCAATCGCCAGGCCGCCCAGCGCCTGCCTGCGCGCCTGGCGAGCTGGGTGCCGACCGCGCCAGCGAACCTGGAGCAGGGCCTGGCGATGGACGACGAATTCTGGGTCGAGCACGGCGAAGAGCTGGAGGAGCGTTTCAACGCCTGGGCCAGCCAGTGAGACGGGCGCCACGTAACCTGCGATCATCGGGGCTGCCCGCCGGTGGTCGCGGGCGACGAGCAGGAGCCGCGAAAGGATGAACCAGGAAGTGCGCTTTTCCCGTCTGGAGCCAGAGCAGCGCAAGGCGCTGCTGATCGAGGCGACCCTGGCCTGCCTGAAGCGGCATGGCTTCCAGGGCGCCTCGGTGCGCAAGATCTGCGCCGAGGCCGGGGTATCGGTGGGCCTGATCAATCACCACTACGATGGCAAGGACGCGCTGGTGGCCGAGGCCTACCTGGCGGTCACCGGACGCGTCATGCGCCTGCTCCGCGGTGCCATCGACGCCGCACCGGGCGGCGCCCGCCCGCGGCTCTCGGCGTTCTTCGAGGCATCCTTCTCCGCCGAGTTGCTCGATCCGCAATTGCTCGACGCCTGGCTGGCGTTCTGGGGCGCGGTGGGCAGCATCGAAGCGATCGGGCGGGTCCACGACCACTCCTATGGCGAGTACCGGGCGCTGCTGGTCGGCGTGCTGCGGCAACTGGCGGAGGAGGATGGCTGGGCGGACTTCGACGCGGAACTGGCGGCCATCAGCCTCAGCGCCCTGCTCGACGGGCTGTGGCTGGAGTCTGGGCTGAATCCCGCGACCTTCACGCCGCGGCAGGGCGTGCAGATCTGCGAGGCCTGGGTGGATGGCCTGGAGGCGGGCGCCCATCGCCGCTTCCGGCGTGCGACGGAAGCTTGTTGATCGTCCGTTCAGTAGTGGATAGGCTGCTGCTGGCAGCGGAAGGCGCCCCGGCCCCTTCCGCCCACCGTCCGACAACCCAGAACAAGAAACGCCCCGGCCCGCCGGAGGCGCAAGGTGATGGCGATGGTTCCGCGCGTATTGGTGGTCGACGACGACCCGGTGATTCGTGAGCTTCTCCAGGCCTATCTCGGCGAGGAGGGCTATGACGTCCTCTGCGCCGGCAACGCCGAGCAGGCGGAAGCCTGCCTTGCCGAGTGCGCCCATCTCGGCCAGCCGGTCGAACTGGTGCTGCTGGACATCCGCCTGCCCGGCAAGGACGGCCTGACCCTGACCCGCGAGCTGCGGGTGCGCTCCGAGGTGGGGATCATCCTGATCACCGGGCGCAACGACGAGATCGATCGCATCGTCGGCCTGGAGTGCGGTGCCGACGACTATGTGATCAAGCCGCTGAACCCGCGCGAACTGGTATCGCGGGCGAAGAACCTGATCCGCCGGGTGCGCCATGCCCAGGCCAGCGCCGGCCCCGCCCGGCAGGCCCTCAGGCAGTTCGGCGACTGGCTGCTGGACACCGACCGGCGCCGCCTGATCGACCACGCGGGCAACGAGACGCTGCTCACCCACGGCGAATTCCAATTGCTCGGCGCCTTCCTGCGCAACAGCGGGCATACCCTGAGCCGCGACCAGTTGATGGACCAGATCCGCAACCGCGAGTGGCTGCCCAGCGATCGATCCATCGACGTGCTGGTCGGCCGCCTGCGCCGCAAGCTGCGCGACGACCCGGCCGAACCGCAACTGATCATCACCATCCACGGCGCCGGCTACCTGTTCACCGCCGCGGCCAGCGACGCCTGAGCCATGCAGGCCCGCTGGCTGGCACTCTGCGGATGGCTGCTGGGCGGCATGGCACAGGCTGCGGAGACCATCCGCTATTGCGACTATCCGGTATACCCGCCGATCTCCTGGAGCGACGGCCAGCAGGTACGGGGGTTGGCGCCGGAGCTGGTGAAGCGGCTGTTCGGCGCGCTGGGCTACCGGGTCGAGGTGGTGGTACTGGGCAACTGGCGGCGCTGCCTGCTGGACGCCGCCGCCGGACGGGTCGACCTGGTACTGGCCTACCGCACGCCCGCGCGCGATCGCGACCTGGCGTTTTCCGCCGAGCCGGTGTTGCGCGAGGACGTGGCGATCTTCTACAACCGCCAGCGGCCGGTGCGCATCCGTTCCCTCGGCGACCTCGCCGGCTATCGCGGCGGGTTGTTGTTCGGCGAAAGCTACGGGGCGGATTTCGACCGCTTCGTCGGCCGCCACGGCAACGTCGAATGGGTCTCCGACAGCCGACAGAACTTCGGCAAGCTGGTGCGCCAGCGCATCGACTACATCGCCCACGAACGCCGCACCGGCACGCTGTTCGCCGAGCGCCTGGCCGGCGGCGAGAACATCCGTGCGCTGCCTGAACCGCTGACGGTGGACTACCTGCGGGTGGCGGTCTCGCGGCACTCGCCGCTGGCGGCGAAGATGGACGAGATCGACCGGGCCCTGCGTGGCTATCGCGACGACGGCAGCATCCAGCGTTGGCTGGACGACAGCGTGCGCGATTATCGGCGCCTCGCCGGCAACCGCGCGGAGGCCTGGTGAGCGGCCGCGGCGGAGTGTTGGCGCGGCGCCTGTTGTGGCGGGTGCTGCTGTTCAGCCTGTGTTTCACCGTCCTCGCCGGCGCCGTGCAGCTGTTCTTCGAATACCGCCGTGAAATGCGCGAGATCGAGGCGCGCCTGGAACTGATCCGCAGCGGCTACCTGGCCAGCTTCGAGCGCAGCCTGTGGGATCTCAACCAGGAGCAGTTGAACGTGCAGTTGCGCGGCCTCGGGGATTTCCCCGACATCGCCCGTGTCAGCCTGCAAAGCGCCGACTTCAACCTGTTGCAGGGCGACCAGCGTCCACGCGGCATGCTGCGGGTCGAGCGCTTTCCCTTGAGCTACCAGCCGCCGGGGGGCGAGCGTCGGCAACTGGGCGAGCTGGAGATCGCCATCGACCTGGCGGCGGTCTATCGCCGGCTGGCCTCCGGCGGCCTGGCCAGCCTCTTGTGGATGGGCAGTTTCCTTTGCGGCCTGGCGGTGGCTCTCAGTTGGCTGTTCCACAGCCTGGTCACCCGGCACCTGTGGCGCATGTCCGAGTTCGCCGGGCATATCGCCGAAGGCGACCTGCAACAACCGCTGCGACTGGACAAGGCGGACCGCGAACGCGACGAGATCGACGCCGTCGCCGCCGCCCTGGAAGACATGCGCCAGGCCCTGCGCACCGATCGCCGCCGGCGCGATGCTGACCGCGACGAGTTGCGCCGACAGGTCGAGCGACGCACCGCCAGCCTGCGCCGGGCGAAGGACCAGGCGGAAGCCGCCGACCGCGCCAAGAGCCGTTTCCTCGCGACCATGAGCCATGAGATCCGTACCCCGCTGAACGGCATCCTGGGTATGGCCGAGCTGCTGCGCGAGGCATCGCTCGGCGAGCGTGACCGCCAGCGCCTGCGGGCACTGGCGACAGCGGGGGAGGGACTGTTGGCGATCCTCAACGAGGTCCTCCACTTCGCCCGGCTGGAGGAAGCGCCGGATGCGCCGGAAGCGGTGGATTTCTCCCTGCGGAGCCTGCTCGAGGACGTCCTCACCCTGCTCGAACCGCGGGCGCGGGAGAACGCCACGCGGCTGGACCTGTGGCTGGACCCGCAGGTTCATGACGGCCATCGCGGCGCCGAGCAGTTCCTGCGCCAGGTGTTGACCAACCTGCTGGGCAACGCGGTGAAGTTCACCGAGGCCGGCGAGGTGCGCGTTCGCGTCGAGCGGCTGGCGCGCAACGCAGGAGGCGAGCGACTGCGGCTGAGCGTCGCGGACGATGGAATCGGCATTCCCGAGGAAATGCACGAGCGCATCTTCGAGCGCTTCACCCAGGGCGGCGACGCCGTGACCCGCCGTTACGGCGGAACCGGCCTGGGCCTGGCGATCAGCAAGCGGCTGGTGGAAGCGCTGGGCGGGCGGATCGGCGTGGAGAGTCAGGTCGGCCAGGGCAGCACCTTCTGGTTCGAGATCGAGCTGGCGCTGGCGAGCTTGCCCGGCGCGACGCCGCCGGCGGCATCGGTGTCCGCGCTGGAGGTGCTGCTGGTGGAGGACGTGGCGCTCAACCGCGAGGTGGCCCAGGGCCTGCTCGAGCGGGACGGCCACCGGGTGATGCTGGCCGAGGACGCGGGGCCGGCCCTGGCGCTGTGCCGGCAGCGGCGCTTCGACCTGATCCTGCTGGACATGCACCTGCCGGGGATGGCTGGCCTCGAGCTTTGCGCCGGGATTCGCCGACAACTCGACGGCCTGAACCGCGTCACACCGATCTTCGCCTTCACCGCCAGCATCCAGCCGGACATGGTGCGTCGGTACTTCGCCGCGGGCATGCAGGGCGTGCTCGGCAAGCCCCTGCGGATGGACGAGCTGCGCCGCGCGCTGGGCGAGGTCGGCACCAGCGTGCCTGCGCTTGCGGCGGACGCCGCGCTGGACCGGCAAATGCTCGAGACCCACCGCCGCCTGCTGGGGCGGCACAAGCTCGCCGGACTGCTGGGCAACCTGCTGGGAAGCCTGGACGAGCAGTTGCCGCTGCTGGCCGAAGCCCTGGACCAGGCGGACCTGGCCGAGGCGGTGAACATCGCCCATCGCCTGTCCGGAAGCTGCCACTCCATGGGCCTGGTGGCGCTCGGCGCCGGCCTGGGCGAGCTGGAGCGCGAGGCCCTGGGCGCGGCCGGGGTCGACCCGCGGGCCTGGGGCGCACGCCTGGGCCGCCTGCGCCGCGACGGCGCCGAGGCCCTGCGCCGCGCCGGCTTCCTCGGCGAAGCCGACGCAGCGGCCGGTTGAGCGGCGCGGCGAACAACTTCCTTACAGCTTTTTACATCTTCGATCCGCGCGTTCAACGGCGTCTTACATCCGCCGCCAATAATCCGCTCATCCGTGCGCAAGACACGGCCTCTGACAGAGTGGAGACAAGAATAATGAGCCATCTCGAAGACCCCTGCGCGTACTCTCATCCGGAGGTGCGCCATGGCTGAAGGCAAGGAAAGACTGCAACTCACCCGGGCCTTGGCGAGCCGCCACATCTTCATGCTGTCCCTCGGCGGGGTGATCGGCACCGGGCTGTTCATGGGCTCCGGCGTGACCATCAACCAGGGCGGCCCGGCCGGCGCGGTGCTGGCCTACCTGGTGGCCGGGGTGCTGATGTACCTGGTGATGGTCTGCCTCGGCGAGCTGTCGGTGCAGATGCCGGTCTCCGGTTCGTTCCAGGCCCACGCGACGCGCTTCATCGGCCCGGCGACCGGCTTCATGATCGGCTGGGTCTACTGGATGAGCTGGGCCTCCACGGTAGGCCTGGAATTCACCGCGGCCGGGATGCTCATGACCCGCTGGTTTCCGGAGGTGCCCGTGTGGCTATGGTCGGGTTTCTTCGTGGTCGTGCTGTTCTCCCTCAATGCCCTGGCGACCCGCGCCTTCGGCGAGGCCGAGTACTGGTTCGCCGGGATCAAGGTGGCGGCGATCCTGGTGTTCATCGTGGTCGGGGGGCTGGTGATCTTCGGCGGTATCGAACTGAAGAGCGGTGCGCCGGCGCCGATGTTCTCCAACCTGGTCGGCGAGCGGCTGTTCCCCAACGGGCTGTCGGCGGTGTTCGCGGTGATGATGACGGTGGTCTATGCCTTCCAGGGTTGCGAGATCATGGGCGTCGCCGCCGGCGAGACCGAGCGACCGGAGAAGAGCATCCCGCGGGCGGTGCGCAACGTGGTGTTCCGCGTACTGATCTTCTATGTGCTGGCCATCGTCGTGCTTTCCGCCATCATTCCCTGGCAACAGGCCGGGCTGGTGGAAAGCCCGTTCGTGCAGGTCTTCGACATGGTCGGGATTCCCTACGCGGCGGACCTGATGAACTTCGTCATCCTCACCGCCATCCTCTCGGTAGGTAACTCCGGCCTGTACGCCTCGACGCGGATCCTCTGGGCGATGTCCAGGAACGGCATGGCCCCGCGCGGCCTGTCGAAGCTCAGCGCGCGCGGCGTACCGCTCTACGCGCTGCTGATCACCTTGTGCTTCGCCCTGCTCTCGTTGCTGACCAGCGTGGTCGCCGCCGACACCCTGTTCATGGTGCTGATGGCGGTGAGCGGGATGTCCGGCACCGTCACCTGGATCGTCATCGCCTACGCCCAATACCGCTTCCGCCGCGAGCACATGGCCGGCGGCGGCACGGTCGCCGAGCTGAAATATGCCGCGCCGCTGTTCCCGCTGGTGCCGTTGGCCTGTATCGCCGTGTGCTGCTCGCTGTTCGTCTTCCTCGCCCTCGATCCCACCCAGCGGCCATCCTTGTACTGGGGCTTCGGCTTCATCGCCGCCTGCTACCTGGCCTATTACGTGGTTCGTCGCCGGCAGCCGCAGGGACTGGGCGACCCCGCCCTGGGACGGGCCGGCTGAACGGCCATTCGCAGGTCCCGACGCCCGCCGCATCCGGCGGGCGTTTTCGTTTTCGCCTGGTTGGTTTGTTCGAAGTTGTAACAGCCGGCTCGCGCGGGCCTCCGCCGCTTTTCGGCGGATCGCATGGCGTGTGGCTTTGCGCCTGCCGCAGGGCCGTTACATACACCCGAATGGGTGGATTGTGGTCTTGTTGAACGAGTGTTTAGTATTGCCTGAAAGCCGTGATCGCCATCAACCAACAATAAGAACGAGGGCCGCATGACTGACCTTTCCCCATTGCAGACGCGGGTCGAAGCCGGGATCGCCTGGCTCGTCCTGAACCGTCCGCAACAGCGCAATGCACTGGATATCCCCACCCTGGAGGCCCTGCACCTCCGACTCGATGCCTGTGAGCGCGACCCGGCAGTGCGCGCTGTGGTCCTCAGCGGCAGCGGACGCAGTTTCTGCGCCGGGGCCGATCTCGCCGAATGGGCGGCGGCCGAGGCCCGTGGCGAGCTGGAAAGCTATGGCTGGACCGAGGCCGCCCACACCCTGATGGGTCGCCTGCACGCCCTCGACAAACCCACCGTCGCCGCCGTCAACGGCAGCGCCGTGGGCGCTGGCATGGACCTGGCGCTGTGCTGCGATTTCCGCATCGCCGCCGCCTCGGCGCGCTTCAAGGCCGGCTACACCGGCATGGCCTACTGCCCGGACGCCGGCGCCAGTTGGCATCTGCCACGGCTGCTCGGCAGCGAGGCGGCCAAGCGCCTGCTGTTCCTCGACGAAGCCTGGAGCGCGGAGCGCGCCCTGGGCGCCGGACTGGTCGGCGAGGTGGTCGCCGACGAGCGCCTGGTTGAGACGGTCGGCGCCTTCGCCGCGCGTCTCGCCAGCGGCCCGACCTTCGCCTTCGCCCAGACCAAGCGCCTGCTGCGCGACGGCGCCGGGCGCTCGCTGGCCGAGCAGTTGCGGGCCGAGCAGGCCGCCGGGCTGCTCTGCGGGCGCAGCGAGGATGCCGCCGAGGCGCTGCGCGCCGTGGCCGAGAAACGTTCCCCTCAATTCAGCGGGCGCTAGGCGCCGAGCAGGTGATTCCCATGGATTTCAGGCTGACCCAGGAACAGGACATGCTGGTCGAGGCGGTGCGCAGCTTCGTCGAGAAGGAACTGCTGCCCCACGAGGACGATGTCGACCGCGCCGACGCGGTGTCGCCGGAGCTGGCCGCGCAGATTCGCGGCAAGGCCCTCGCCGCCGGTTTCTATGCCTTCAACATGCCCGAAGAAGTGGGCGGCGGCGGCCTCGACTACCTGTCCCAGGCGCTGGTCGAACGCGAGCTGTCGAAGGTCTCCTGGGCCCTCCACGTATTCGTCGCGCGGCCCTCGAAGATCCTCATGGCCTGCACCGGGGAACAGCTCGGCGACTACCTGTTGCCCTGCGTGCAGGGCGAAAAGACCGACTGCTTCGCCCTCACCGAGCCGGGCGCCGGCTCCGACGCCAATTCGATCAAGACCCGTGCGGTGCGCGACGGCGACGCCTTCGTGATCAACGGCAGCAAGCACTTCATCAGCCACGCCGGGCACGCCGACTTCGCCATCGTCTTCGCCGTCACCGACAGCTACGAGCACAACGGTCGCAAGCGCAACGCGGTGACCGCCTTCCTGGTGGACAAGGGCACGCCCGGGATGACCGTGCGGCGCGGACCGAAATGCGTGAGCAACCGTGGCTACCACACCTACGAGATCTTCTTCGACGATTGCCGGGTGCCGGCCTCCAAGGTACTCGGCGAGGTCGGCAAGGGCTGGGAAGTGGCCAACGCCTGGCTCACCGCCGGACGGGTGATGGTCGCCGCCAACTGCGTCGGCCAGGCCCAGCGCGCGCTCGACCTGTCGCTGCGCTGGGCGGCCGAGCGCAAGCAGTTCGGCCAGCCGATCGGCAGCTACCAGGGCGTTTCCTTCAAGCTCGCCGACATGGCCACGCAGATCCGTGCCGCCGAGCTGATGACCCTGCACACCGCCTGGAAGATGGACCAGGGCACCATGACCGACGGCGAGGCCGGCATGGCCAAGCTGTTCGCCAGCGAGACCCTCGGCAAGGTCGCCGACGAAGCGGTGCAGATCTTCGGCGGCATGGGCCTGATGGATGAAGGACCGGTCGAGCGCATCTGGCGCAACGCGCGGATCGAGCGGATCTGGGAGGGCACTTCGGAAATCCAGCGGCACATCGTTTCCCGCGAACTGCTACGGCCGTTGCTGCGTTGAAGTCCTGGCTCCCGTCTCCTCCAGGGGAGAGGGGAAGGCTGCCATGTTCCGAATCGAGAACCGACATGAATCGTGAAAACCTCAAGCGCCTGCTGGCACCCAGGCATCTCGCCTTCATCGGCGGCCGTGGCATGGCGCGTGCCCTGAAACGCTGTGCCGAAAGCGGTTTCGCCGGCCAGTTGTGGCTGGTCAATCCGCAGCACGCCGAACTCGAAGGCGTACCCTGCGTGGCCAGCGTCGCCGACCTGCCGTGCGGCCCGGACGCGGCGTTCGTCGCCACCAACCGCGAACTGACCCTCGACGCGGTCGCCGCGCTCGCCGCCAAAGGTGCCGGCGGGGCGATCTGCTATGCCTCCGGCTTCGCCGAAACCGGCGAACAGGGTCTGGCCGTGCAATGTCGGCTGCTGGCCGCCGCCGGCGAAATGGCGCTGCTCGGCCCGAACTGCTACGGCCTGCTCGACTACCTGCACGGCGCCGCGCTATGGCCGGTGGCACATGGCGGTCGGCAGGTGGAGCGGGGCGTCGCGGTGCTGACGCAGAGCGGCAACTTCGCCTACAACCTGTCGATGAGCGACCGTTCGCTGCCGGTGGCCTATATGGCATCGGTGGGCAACCAGGCGCAGCTGGGCATCGCCGAGCTGATGGATGTGCTGCTCGACGAGCCGCGGGTGACTGCCATCGGCCTGCATCTGGAAGGGCTGAAGAACGTCCCGGGGTTCGCCCGCGCGGCCTATAAGGCGTTGCAGAAAGGCGTGCCGGTGATCGCCCTGAAGACCGGGGTGTCGGAGATCGGTGCAGCCCTCGCGCTCAGCCACACCAGTTCCCTGGCCGGTTCCGACGCGCTCTACGACAGCCTGTTCGAGCGCCTCGGGGTAATCCGCGTGAGCGGCCCGGTGAGCTTCGTCGAAACCCTCAAGGCCGCCGCCTGCGGCCACCTGCCTGGCGGGCCGAGCCTGGTCGCGCTGGCCTGCTCCGGCGGCGACGCCGGGTTGATCGCCGATTACGCCGAGCGCAACGGCCTGGCATTGCCGTCTTTCGATGCCGGACAGCGCGACGAACTGGCCGGGGTGCTGCCCGACTACGCCAACATCGCCAACCCGCTGGACTTCACCACCGCCATCTGGGGCGATGCCGCGGCCCTGGAGGAAATGCTCGACAGCGCTTTGCGCAGCCCTGCCGACGCCGCCCTGCTGGTGCTCGACTATCCGGGCGAGGAAACCGGCGAGCGGCCGCAGTGCGACCTGCTTCTGCAACGCTACTGCGCCGCGCTGAAGCGCCACGGCAAGATCGGCTTCATCGCCTCGGCGTTCCCGGAACTGCTGCCGGCCCGGGCCCGCGAACTGTTGCACGGCGAGGGCGTCGCTGCGCTGCAGGGCGTCGAGGATGGTCTCGCCGCCTGGGGACGGATCGCCCGCTACCGCCAGCGCCGTGTGGCGCTGCTGGAGCGCGGTGAGGCGGCGTTGGTGCCGATCTGCCCAGGGCCGCTGGCGAGCGATGGCTACCTGCTCGACGAGTGGCAATCCAAGCAGGCGTTGAAACCCTTCGGCCTGCCGCTGCCCCAGGGGGTGCTGAGCACCCCCGGCCAGGCCCGCGAAGCGGCCCTCGACCTCGGCTTCCCGCTGGTGCTCAAGGCGGTCAGCGCCGCACTGCCGCACAAGACCGAGGCCGGCGGCGTGGCGCTCGGCCTGCGCAACGAGGCGGCGTTGGAGGCGGCATTGTTCGACATGCGCGAAAGCCTGGCCCGGCACGCGCCGCAACTGGTCTTCGAGCGCGTGTTGCTGGAGCGCATGGCTGGCGCGCCGCTGGCCGAGCTGATCGTCGGGGTCAAGCGCGAGGAGGGCTTCGGCCTGGCATTGGTGATCGGTGCCGGCGGGATACTCGTGGAGCTGCTGCGCGACAGTCGCAGCCTGCTCCTGCCGACCACCGACGCGGCGATCCGCGATGCCCTGCTGAGCCTGCGCAGCGCGCCGTTGCTCAGCGGCTTCCGCGGTCGCCCGGCGGTATGCATGGAGTCCCTGGTGGCGGCGATCCGTGCGGTCGCCGAATTCGCCTGCGAACATGCCGAGCGCCTGCTGGAGCTGGACGTCAACCCGTTGCTGGCGGATGCCGAGGGAGCGCTGGCGGTGGATGCGTTGATCCGGCTGGCCAATGGCTGAAGGCCCGGGGGGACACGACGGCTCCCCCTCCCGCTTGTGGGAGTGGGAGCAAGAGCGCTGCGGCGCGAACGGCGACTCCGATGGTCGCCGAACTGGACGAGGATATTGCCCATGCAACCCCAGAAGACCCTCACCGCCGGCCAGGCCCTGGTCCGCTTGCTGGCCAACTACGGCGTGGATACCGTTTTCGGCATTCCCGGCGTGCATACCCTCGAGCTGTACCGCGGACTTCCGGGCAGCGGCATCCGCCACGTGCTGACCCGCCACGAGCAGGGCGCCGGCTTCATGGCCGACGGCTATGCGCGGGTCAGCGGCAAGCCGGGAGTGTGCTTCGTCATCACCGGGCCGGGCGTGACCAACGTCGCCACCGCCATCGGCCAGGCCTACGCCGACTCGGTGCCGCTGCTGGTGATCTCCAGCGTCAACCACAGCGCCAGCCTGGGCAAGGGCTGGGGCTGCCTGCACGAGACCCAGGACCAGCGTGCCATGACCGCGCCGATCACTGCGTTCTCCGCCCTGGCCTTGAGCCCGGAACAGCTGCCCGAACTGATCGCCCGGGCCTACGCGGTGTTCGACAGCGAGCGTCCGCGCCCGGTGCATATCTCGATCCCGCTCGACGTGCTCGCCGCGCCGGTGGCCCATGACTGGAGCGCTGCCGTGGCGCGCCGCCCTGGTCGTGGCGTGCCGTGCACCGAGGCATTGCGGGCGGCGGCGGAGCGCCTGGCTGCGGCCCGGCGACCGATGCTCATCGCCGGCGGCGGCGCGCTGGCGGCCGCCGAGGCGCTTGCCGCGCTGAGCGAGCGCCTGGCCGCGCCGCTGTTCACCAGCGTCGCCGGCAAGGGCCTGCTGCCCCCGGACGCTCCGCTCAACGCGGGGGCCAGCCTGTGCGTGGCGCCGGGCTGGGAGATGATCGCCGAGGCCGACCTGGTGCTGGCGGTGGGCACCGAGATGGCCGACACCGACTTCTGGCGCGAACGCCTGCCGCTGTCCGGCGAACTGATCCGCGTCGATATCGACCCGCGCAAGTTCAACGACTTCTATCCCTCTGCCGTGGCGCTCAAGGGCGACGCCCGGCAGACCCTGGAGGCGCTGCTGGCGCGCCTGCCGCAGGAGGCCCGCGACGGCGCGCCGGCCGCCGCGAGGGTGGCGCGCCTGCGCACGGAGATCCGCGCGGCACACGCGCCGCTACAGGCGCTGCACCAGGCGATCCTCGACCGGATCGCCGCTGCGCTGCCGGCCGATGCTTTCGTCAGCACCGACATGACCCAGCTGGCCTATACCGGCAACTACGCGTTCGCCAGCCGAGCGCCGCGCAGCTGGCTGCATCCCACCGGCTACGGCACCCTCGGCTACGGCCTGCCGGCCGGCATCGGCGCCAAGCTCGGCGCCCCGCAGCGCCCGGGCCTGGTGCTGGTCGGCGATGGCGGCTTCCTCTACACCGCGCAGGAACTGGCCACCGCCAGCGAGGAACTGGACAGTCCGCTGGTGGTGCTACTGTGGAACAACGACGCGCTCGGCCAGATCCGCGACGATATGCTCGGCCTGGACATCGAGCCGATCGGCGTGCTGCCGCGCAACCCCGATTTCGCCCTGCTGGGCCGCGCCTACGGCTGCGCGGTGCGCCAGCCGCAGGACCTGGACGAACTGGAGCGGGACCTGCGGGCCGGCTTCGAGCATCCTGGCGTGACCCTGATCGAACTGCGGCACGCCTGCGCGCGCTGACCGCCGGACAAGGAGAGCATCCATGCGCTATTCCGACCTCACCCAACGTATCGCCGGCGACGGCGCCGCTGCCTGGAACATCCACTATCGCGCGCTGGCGCGGGTCGAGCAGGGCGAGGACATCCTCCTGCTGTCGGTCGGCGACCCCGACTTCGACACCCCGGCGCCCATCGTCCGGTCGGCCATCGACAGCCTGCTGGCCGGCCACACCCACTACGCCGAGGTGCGCGGCAAGCGCGCCCTGCGCCAGCGCATCGCCGAGCGCCACCGTCGGCGTAGCGGCCAGGCGGTGGACGCGGAGCAGGTGGTGGTGCTGGCCGGCGCCCAGTGCGCGCTGTACGCGGTGGTGCAGTGCCTGCTGGATCCGGGCGACGAGGTGATAGTCGCCGAGCCGATGTACGTCACCTACGAAGCGGTGTTCGGCGCCTGTGGCGCGCGGGTGGTGCCGGTGCCGGTGCGCTCCGAGAATGGCTTCCGCGTGCAGGCCGGGGAGGTCGCCGCACTGATCACCCCGCGCACGCGCGCGATGGCGCTGAACAGCCCGCACAACCCGTCCGGCGCCAGCCTGCCGCGGGCCACCTGGGAAGCCCTGGCCGAGCTGTGCAGGGCTCATGACCTGTGGATGATCTCCGACGAGGTCTACAGCGAACTGCTGTTCGACGGCGAGCACGTCAGTCCGGCCAGCCTGCCGGGGATGGCCGAGCGCACCGCGACCCTGAACAGCCTGTCGAAGTCCCATGCGATGACCGGTTGGCGGGTCGGCTGGGTGGTCGGCCCCGCGGCGCTCTGCGCGCACCTGGAGAACCTCGCCCTGTGCATGCTCTATGGCTCGCCGGCGTTCATCCAGGATGCCGCCTGCACCGCGCTGGAAGCGCCGCTGCCGGAGTTGGAGGTGATGCGCGAGGCCTACCGCCGCCGCCGCGACCTGGTGCTCGAATGCCTGGCCGACAGCCCCGGCCTGCGTCCGTTGTGCCCGGACGGCGGCATGTTCGTGATGGTCGATATCCGCCCCACCGGACTTTCCGCCCAGGCCTTCGCCGACCGCCTGCTGGACCGCCATGGCGTCTCGGTGCTCGCCGGCGAAGCCTTCGGCCCGAGCGCCGCCGGGCATATCCGTCTCGGCCTGGTGCTTGGTGCCGAACCGCTGCGCGAAGCCTGCCGGCGCATCGCGCTGTGCGCCGCCGAGTCGCTCGGCCAGGCCTGAAACCCTCGGCCGCGAGCGATGCGGCCGATCACCACGATTCGGAAACCACGATGAACGTACTGATCGTCCACGCCCACAACGAACCGCAATCCTTCACCCGCGCGCTCTGTGACCAGGCATGCGAGACCCTGGCAGGCCAGGGCCACGCGGTGCAGGTCTCGGACCTCTACGCGATGAACTGGAACCCGGTGGCCAGTGCCGCCGACTTCGCCGAACGCGCCGATCCCGACTACCTGGTGTACGCCCTGGAGCAGCGCGAGAGCGTCAAGCGCCAGAGCCTGGCCGCCGACATCCAGGCCGAGCTGGACAAGCTGCTGTGGGCCGACCTGCTGATCCTCAACTTCCCGCTCTACTGGTTCTCGGTGCCGGCGATCCTCAAGGGCTGGTTCGACCGCGTGCTGGTCTCCGGGGTCTGCTACGGCGGCAAGCGCTTCTACGACCAGGGTGGCCTGGCCGGCAAGAAGGCGCTGGTCAGCCTGACCCTGGGCGGGCGCCAGCACATGTTCGGCGAGGGCGCCATCCACGGGCCGCTGGAGGACATGCTGCGGCCGCTCCTGCGCGGCACCCTGGCCTATGTCGGCATGCAGGTGCTGGCGCCCTTCGTCGCCTGGCACGTGCCTTACATCAGCGACGAGGCGCGCGGGGCGTTCCTGGCCGCCTATCGCGCCCGCCTGGCGCGCCTGGAGGACGATGTTCCGCTGGTCTTTCCGCGCCTGGAGCAGTTCGACGAGCGGCTCCGTCCGTTGCTGCCTGTTCCATCGACATGAAAAACGCCCCGCCATGGAGGTCCATGGCGGGGCGCTCGTTACAGGGGCTTCAGCGTTGTGCGTTGTAGCCCAGCAGGCGGGTCTTCGCCGCTTCGCCCTCGGTGCTGTTGGCGTGCTGCTGGCCGAGGTTCAGGCCGATCAGGCCGCCATGGATGCTGACGTCGGTATCGACCTTGCCGCTGGCGGACGAGTGACTCACAGAGCCCTGGTTCCAGCCCACCAGCCCGCCGAGGACCATGCCGTGGTCGCTGGAAACGTCGCCGGAGGCGGAGGTGGCGACGACCTCTCCGCCACTCCAGCCGATCAGCCCGCCGGCAATGCCGCCGGGGCCGGTCGCGACATCGCCGTGGGCTGTCGCCTGCTCCACCCGGCCGCTGGCGTGGCGACCGATCAGCCCGCCCGTCGAACTCTGCGCGCCACCCGAGACCTTGCCCTGCGCCAGGGCGCCGACGATCAGGGCGTCCTGGCTTTCTCCGATCAGTCCGCCGACGTTGCCCGCACCAAGGCCGCTGACGTTGCCGGTGGCCGAGATGGCGCTGAGCCTGCCGCCCTGGTTGAGCCCGACCAGTCCGCCGATCATGGCTCGCACACCGCCGCTGACGTTGCCGGAGGCCGATACCGAGTCGAGGTTGCCGTCGCGGTTGTGTCCGACCAGCCCGCCCACCTGGGTGCTGATCAGGTCGTTCACCTTGCCGCTGGCGGAACTGTTGCGCAGGGTACCCTTCAGGTTCCTGCCGACCAGGCCACCGATCGCCTGGCTGCCGTAGCCGCTGACATTGCCGCTGGCCGAGCCGTGTTCCAGAGTGCCTTGTTCGTTCAGACCGACCAGCCCGCCCAGCAGGCCGTCGCGTCCGCGCGCGGTAACGTTCACTGAGGATTCGAGGTCGCGCAGCAAGCCGCCCTGGTTGTGGCCGACCAGTCCGCCGATGTTCAGCCGGTCGCCGGCCAGGTCGATGCTGCCGCGCGCATGGCTGTCGAGGAGACGGCCACCGGCGTTGACGCCCACCAGCGCGCCGGCGCTCGCTTCTGCCGGTTGGCCGCCCAGCACCATGTCGGCCGAGCTGGCTGCGATCAGGGCCTGGCTGCCGTTGTAGCCGGCCAGCCCACCCATCGCGTAGGTGTTGCGGCTGCCGTTGATGCGTCCCTGGAAGGTGCTGTTGGCAATGCTGCCGTAGTTCCGCGCGACGAGGCCACCGAGTAGGTTGCGCTGTGCGGCGCCGCTGACCTGGCCGTTGCGAATCCGTACATTGTCGATGTGCCCCAGGTTGAGCGCGGCCAGGCTGCCTGCCTCCATGTTGGCGGGATGTGCCACGCTGGCGCCGATGCTTTCGAGGGTGAGGTTGGCGAGGCGCCCGGTGTTCAGGTTGAACAACCCCACCCAGTTGCCGTTGCTGTATAGCGCCAGGTTGGCGATGCTGTTGCCCAGGCCGTCGAAGGTGCCGGAGAAGGCGCGGTTCGAACGGCTGCCGAGGGTTTCGAAGCGGGTCTGGCCGCCGTCGATACGGGTGCCGAGGACATAGCGGCCATTCAGGTCGTTTTCGACCTCGCGCAGCTGCGCGAGGTTCTGGATCACCCGGTAATCCTCGCCGTTGGCACGGTAGCCGGCACCGGCGCCGGAAAGGGTCACGCGCACGCCGTCGGCGAGCTTGTGGCCTTTGCCGCTGTTCAGCTCCAGCCTGGCGTTGCGCCCGGTGAGGGACAGGTCGGCGTTCAGGCGTACCTGGTCGCGCGCGTTCAGCGCCAGTTCGGCCTGGTCGCCGCTGGCGCGCAGGTTGCCGTTCACCTCGACGTTGCCGCGCTCGGCGCTCAGGCCCAGCTTGTTGCCGCTGTTCCAGGACAGCGGTGCGTCGACCTTGAGGTCGCCCTGGGTGCTGGCCAGTTCGATGCTGGTGGTTTCCAGGTTGTCCGCCAGGGTGCTGGCCTTCAGCGTTGCGGCGTCGCGCAGCACGCTGCTGGCGACTTCCAGGTTGTTCGCGGCGATCTTCCAGGTACCGGTCTGGCCTTGCTTGGAACGGGTATCGACCTTGGCGTACTGGTGCACTTCAACCTTGGCGCCGCGGTTTTCCACCACTCCGCCATTGCCCTGGCCGCTGGCGCTGGCGTCCTGGCGGCCGGCGACCTGGAGGGTGCCGTTGCCGGCGTCGAGGACGATGCGGCCGTCTCGATTCTGCAGGGTTTTCGCCTCGATCACGCCCTGGTTGCTGACCACGGTCTTGAGCAGGCTGTCGGCGCTGCGCGCGGTCATCAGCACCTGGCCGCCGTCGGCCTTGAGCAGGCCGCCGTTGTGCGCCAGGGCGTCGACCGCGCCGGCGTTCACCTGCAGGTTGAGCAGGCCGTTGCCGTCGAAGTTGAGCCTGACGTCCTCGCCGGCGCCGAGGGCGACGCTGCCCAGGCGGGCCTGGATCACGCCGCTGTTGTCGACCCGCGCGCCGAGCAGGGCGACGCTGCCGCCTTCGCTGGCGTTGAGGCGGCCGGCGTTGCTCACCTGGGCGGTGGACTTGCCGCTGAAGCGGTAGTTGCCGTCGAGGAAGTCCTTGTCGGAGATGTCCAGGGTGCTGGCGACCAGGCCGCCGACGTTGACCTGGGCGGTCTTGCCGAACACCACCCCGTTGGGGTTGACCAGGAACACCTTGCCGTTGGCGTCGAGCTTGCCGAGGATCTGGCTGCCGTTGGTGCCGACCACACGGTTGAGGGCGACGGCGGTGCTGTTGGGCTGGTTGAAGCGGACGCTTTCATCGCCGGCGATATCGAAGCCGTTCCACTGAGTGATCAGTTTCTGGCTCTGCTGGTCGATGGCCAGGTGCTTGCCGTCGGTGGAGGTGTGAAGGCCGGCCTCGCCATGGATGACCTTGCCATCGCTGGGCAGGGCGAAGGCCTCGGGCAGGCCGAGCAGGCTCAGCAGCGAGGCGCCGGCGACCGCCAGCAGGGTGCCGCGGCCGCTCTTGCCGCGCCGGCGGGTGCCTTCGCTGGCGACGTTCCAGCATCCCGTGGCCTGGTTCCAGACCAGCGCGTAGGTCTTGTTCATGTTGGCTCCTTACATATGGTTAGGTCCCGTTGCCCGCAGCGGGACGGTTGAGTTCCGGCGATGCCGACAGTCATTGCCAGCGTTTCGTGCCGGTTACCCGAACAGGGGATCCCTGAACGAAGTTCTTTCTGGAAATTTTTGAATGAGCAAATACGCAGGAACTGAAAATCAGGCTCCGGTATTCATTTTGTTTTTTGGCTTTTCTGGAAGATTTATATCTTGGGAGTATTTGGCAGGTGCGCGTTGGATAACAATGCGTGCGCAGGTGAAAGGGAGATTACTTGCCTGTTTGTCGGATTTTCCTAAAGGGGTCGCTAATACTTTCTGAAGTCCTTTCGTATTCGTTCTATTCGATGCGGAGAATGGCTTTTGGCTGCCGGCGGCCCCCGCGGCGCTGGCGGTCAGCCGTAAATACGCCGTCGGGAGATGAGCCCGGCTGGGCTATCGAGCATATTCTTTCATGCGTGGAGTGTCGGACTGGCAGGGGGATAATTATTTCTGAAGTTTCTTATTGGATATTCGGATTTTTTTAGTTGTTTTAATTTGTTTTGAGCAAGATTGATTGTATGGATTGGCTTTATCGGGACGGCGAGTGTCCTGGTCCATTCGCCAGGTTGTCCGAGCGCTCGTCGATGGCGGAACGTATCGCGGTGAAATGGAGGCGGGAATGCCGGCTGGCTGCTGGATGCATCCGCCTCCGGCCCGGATGGTCGGAGGCGGCGCTGGGGGGAAGGGAGGTCAGCGGACCCGCGGCTGGGCCTGCAACTGCTCGGCGGCGGCCTTGGCCAGGTCTGGCGGGAGGAAGTCCTTGTCCGGATCGTAGTCCTGCTTCAGATAGGCGCTGAGCGCCTCCAGGTCGGCCGGGCTGAGGGTGCCGGCCGCCTGCTTCAGGCGCAGGGTATCGAGGATGTAGTCGTAGCGGCTGTTGTTGTAGTCGCGCACGGCGGCGTACAGCTGGCGCTGGGCGTTGAGCACGTCGACGATGTTGCGGGTGCCGACCTGGTAGCCGATCTCGGTGGCTTCCAGCGAACTCTGGTTGGAGATGATCGCCTGGCGCCGCGCCTGGACCTGCTCGACGTCGGTATTCACCGCGCGGTGCAGGTTGCGGGTGTCCTGCACCACCTGGCGGCGCTGGCCTTCGCGGGACTGCTCGCTCTGGTTGAGGCGCTGGTAGGACTCGCGGACCTGGGAGGAAGTCAGCCCACCGGTATAGATCGGGATGTTCAGCTCCAGGCCGATAGTACGCTCCTCGACATCCTTGCCGTAGTGCACCAGCGGGTTGGCCGCGCTGTTGGCGAAGCCGAGGGCGTCGTTGTCGCCCTTCTGGTACTGGGCCACGGCGTCGAGGGTCGGCAGGTGCCCGGCCTTGCGCTGGCGGAGGGTTTCCTCGGCGGCGTTGACCGCGTAGTTGCTGGCCAGCAGGCGCAGGTTCTGCTGCACTGCGGTATCGACCCAGGCCTTGGCGTCGTTCGGCGCCGGCGGCACCACCGGCAGGGTGTGGCGCATGCCCTCGATGGCGCTGTAGTCGCGGTTGGTCAGGGTCACCAGGGCCTGGAAGGCATCGTCCACTCGCTGTTCGGCGATCAGCCGGTTGGCGCGGGCGGTGTCGTAGCTGGCCTGGGCCTCGAGCACGTCGGTCTTGTCGGAAAGGCCCACGTCGAAGCGCTCGTTGGCCTGGTCCAGTTGGCGCTTGAAGGCGGCTTCCTCGGCCTTGCTGGTGGCCAGGTTGTCCTGGGCGCGGAGCACCGTGAAGTAGGTCTCGGCGCTGCGCAGGATCAGGTCCTGCTGGGTCGCGGAGAATTCCAGCCGGGCCTGGTCGCTGGTTTCCTTGGCGGCTTGCCACTGGAACCAGCGGTCGGCGCGGAACAGCGGCTGGCTGAGGCTGGCCTGGACTACATGGCTGCTGCGCTTGACCGTTGCTGCGGGCTCGTCGAGAGCGATCCGCGAGTCACCGATGCGGCCGCCGGCACCGAGTTGCGGCAGCAGGCCGGCGCGGGCCTGGGGCACCACTTCCTTGCGCGCCAGGTAGTCGGCCTGGGCGGCGGCGAGGTCGGCGTTGTTGTCGACGGCTTCCTTGTAGACGCTGATCAGGTCGGTCTTGGTCGGCAGCGGGGTCGGCTGGGCGGCCCAGGCGACACCGGTCGCAGCGGCCACGGCGGCCGCCAGGGAGAGTCTGCGCAGCATTCGTTCGTCCTGGAAAAGATGCGAGGTGGGGCAAGGCTAAGGTCGCCATCGGTGGCGGTCAAGGCAGCCGTGCGGCAACTGATCGAAGAGCCAGTCCGGAGCGATGTTCCGGCGATCGTGGGGGTATCTGCGGCCACCCTGGCGAGTGCGTCGACGACTGCCGGTCGGCGCGGGCGTTTTCCGTTGGCGAATCCCACCGGTCTTGATTAGACTGCCAGGGTTCTTGTCGGGGTGCCCTATACGAGGGGCTGAGATCGGATAGTTCCGGATCCCGTTGAACCTGATCGGGCTAGCGTCCGGTTCCGCCTCGCGCGGACCGCAGCAACCCGCGTAGGGAACAAGATGTCCGCGCCATGCCTGCCTTGCCGGCGCGTCCTTCTCGCCACCAGTCCCGGTGGCCCCGCGTGCCAGGTTCTCCCGACAATCACCCAGGAGAGCCATCGATGAGCGCAACGCAGAAGAACAACATCACCCGCCTTGAGCAGCTCGACCGCCAGTCGACGCAGCCTTTCCCGAACTCGCGCAAGGTCTACCTGACCGGCTCGCGCCCGGACATACGCGTCCCGGTGCGGGAAATCTCCCTCGCCGACACCCCCACCGCCTTCGGCGGCGAAAAGAACCCGCCGGTGTTCGTCTATGACACCTCCGGTCCGTATACCGACCCGGAGGTCCGCATCGACCTGCGTAAGGGCCTGCCTGACGTGCGTTCGCGCTGGATCGACGAGCGCGGCGACACCGAGATCCTCCCCGGCCTGACTTCCGAGTTCGGCCAGGCGCGCCTGGCCGACGCCAGCCTCGATGCGCTGCGCTTCGCCCACGTGCGCACGCCGCGCCGGGCCAAGCCGGGCGCCAACGTCTCGCAGATGCATTACGCGAAGAAAGGCATCATCACCCCGGAGATGGAATACATCGCCATCCGCGAGAACATGAAGCTGCAGGAAGCCCGGGCCGCCGGCCTGCTCGACCAGCAGCACCCGGGGCACAGCTTCGGCGCCAATATCCCGAAGGAAATCACCCCCGAGTTCGTCCGCGAGGAAGTCGCCCGCGGCCGCGCGATCATTCCGGCGAACATCAACCACACCGAGCTTGAGCCGATGATCATCGGCCGCAATTTTCTGGTGAAGATCAACGGCAACATCGGCAACAGCGCGCTGGGCTCGTCGATCGAGGAAGAAGTGGAGAAGCTCACCTGGGGCATCCGCTGGGGCGCTGACACGGTGATGGACCTGTCCACCGGCAAGCACATCCATGAAACCCGCGAGTGGATCCTGCGCAACAGCCCGGTACCGATCGGCACCGTACCGATCTACCAGGCGCTGGAAAAGGTCAATGGCGTCGCCGAGGACCTGACCTGGGAAATCTTCCGCGACACCCTGATCGAACAGGCCGAGCAGGGCGTCGACTACTTCACCATCCACGCCGGCGTGCTGCTGCGCTATGTGCCGCTGACCGCCAAGCGGGTCACCGGCATCGTTTCCCGCGGCGGCTCGATCATGGCCAAGTGGTGCCTGGCGCACCACAAGGAAAACTTCCTCTACACGCATTTCGAAGAGATCTGCGAAATCATGAAGGCCTACGACGTCAGCTTCTCGCTGGGCGATGGCCTGCGCCCGGGCTCGGTGGCCGACGCCAACGACGCCGCCCAGTTCGGTGAGCTGGAGACCCTCGGCGAGCTGACCAAGATCGCCTGGAAGCACGACGTGCAGGTGATGATCGAAGGCCCCGGCCACGTGCCGATGCAACTGATCAAGGAAAACATGGACAAGCAGCTGGAGTGCTGCGACGAGGCGCCGTTCTACACCCTCGGTCCGCTGACCACCGACATCGCTCCCGGCTACGACCACATCACCTCGGGCATCGGCGCGGCGATGATCGGCTGGTTCGGCTGCGCCATGCTCTGCTACGTCACGCCCAAGGAGCACCTGGGCCTGCCGAACAAGGATGACGTGAAGACCGGGATCATCACCTACAAGATCGCCGCCCACGCCGCCGACCTCGCCAAGGGCCACCCGGGCGCGCAGATCCGCGACAATGCGCTGTCCAAGGCGCGCTTCGAGTTCCGCTGGGAAGACCAGTTCAACCTCGGCCTGGACCCGGACACCGCGCGGGCGTTCCATGACGAGACGCTGCCGAAGGACTCGGCCAAGGTCGCGCACTTCTGCTCCATGTGCGGACCGAAGTTCTGCTCGATGAAGATCACCCAGGAAGTCCGCGACTACGCCAAGGAGAACGGCCTGTCCGACGAGAGCAAGGCCATCGAGGCCGGCTTCCAGGAGCAGGCGGCGCGCTTCAAGGATGAAGGTTCGGTGATCTACAAGCAGGTGTAGGCCGCGTCGCGCAGGCCCACCAGGCCCCTCGCCGTGCGCGGCGAGGGGCTTTTTCGTTGACGCCCGGAAGCGTTCAGCCGCGGCCGGGGAACAGGTTCGGCTTGACGATGCCGTTCAGGCGCGGATACGGGATCTTCAGTTCGGGGTGGGCGTAGGAATACGGCGCGATGGAATAGGCGTCGTACTTCAGCGTCACCGCGCCGAAGGTCAGTGCCACGTGCGGGGTGCGCTGGAACGGCCAGGTCTTCTGGAAGTCGGCGTCCTGGTCGAGCTTGTTGGCCAGCAGCCAGGCCTTGTGGGCCAGCTCGGCCTGCTTCCAGAAGGCTTCTTCCTGGCCGGGAACCAGCATGTCCTGCAGGCCCAGCACCTTGTGCTGGCGGCGGTCGTAGTTGATGAAGCCACGCCCCGGCATGCCGTGGGCGCCGCCGGTGAACAGGTAGCTGGAAAGCTCGATGATCACCAGACCGTCATGTTGTTCGCGCACCTTGGCTTGCAGGTAGCTGCTCCAGCCCGGTTCGGCGCTGTCCAGGAACTGCCGCTCGTAGGCCGCCAGCGATGCCGGCAGCGGCGTTTCGTTGTTCTCCCGGGTCATTTCCAGCAGGGCGCGCTCGATGATCGGATCCAGTTGCGGCTCGTCGGGGAACTTCAGGGTATCGATGTTTACCAACGGGCACTGTTCGCCCTGGCAACCGGGCTTCAGGTGCTCGCTGGCGAGGCGTTCGCTGGGCAGCGGATCGTCGAGGCCGGGCTTGAAGAAGCTCTGGCAGGCGCTCAGCAGAACGACCAGGCTGCCGAGGGCGGCGAATTTCAGAAGGCGCATGGGATTCCTTTTGCGGCGATGAAAGGGCGGGTCCGAGGCGTCGGCCAGTCCGTTTCGACCCTGGCGCCGCGCTTGAGTTCGGCCCGCGCAAACCCCAAGTATGGCCTAGCCGCGCCCGGGAAACACGCCCGTGCGGCGAGCGCCGCGAAGTTTTCCCGAGCTGTCCTGAAAGTGGCTGCGCCCTGCGCCGGGCCGCGATAGGATGGCGCGAAACCCACAGACCCGAGTGAAGTGAGTCGAGGATGTCCGAAACCTTCAAACCCGCCCCCGGTGACGTCGAGCTCGTCCAGCGCGAGGAATGCTTCCGTGGCTTCTATCGCCTGGATCGCCTGCGCCTGCGCCATCGCCAGTTCGACGGCAGCATGGGCCGGGAAATCAGCCGGGAACTGTTTGTCCGCCACGACGCGGTCTGCGTGCTGCCCTACGATCCGCAGCGTGACTGCGTGGTGCTGATCGAGCAGTTCCGCGTCGGGGCGATGCAGAAGCTCGCCAATCCCTGGCTGCTGGAGCTGGTCGCCGGCCTGATCGACAAGGACGAGCAACCGGAGGAGGTCGCCCATCGCGAGGCGATGGAGGAGGCCGGGCTGACCCTCGGCGCGCTCTGGCCGATCACCCAGTACCTGCCGTCGCCGGGTGGCACCGACGAGGTGGTGCACCTGTTCGTCGGCCGCTGCGACAGCGAGGGCGTCGGCGGGGTGCATGGCCTGCCGGAAGAGGGCGAGGACATCCGCGTCCACGTCTGGCCGCTGGAGGACGCGCTGCAGGCCGTGCGCGACGGGCGGATCAACAACGCGGCGAGCATCATCGCCCTGCAGTGGCTGGCCCTGAACCGGGCCGAGGTGCGTGGGCTATGGGCCTGAGCCTGCTGCGCGAGCGCTACCGGGTCGACCTGGCCGGCCTGCAGGCGACCTGCGAGGCCAACTACGCGCGGCTCATGCGCCTGCTCCCGGACATGCGCGAGACCCGGGCCTCGCGCCGCGTGGCGCTGAGCGAGGGGGAGCGGCTGATCGGCGTGCTGGCGCTGGAGGTGACCGAGGCCTGCCCGTACACCACCACCCTGCAGGTGCGCCAGGAGCTGGGGCTGCCCTGGCTGCCGGCGCCGCGCCTGGAGGTACGGGTCTACCACGATGCGCGGATGGCCGAGGTGATCGGTGCCGAGCAGGCGCGCCGGCTAATGGCGATCTATCCCTACCCGAACCAGGCGATGCACCAGCCGGACGAGAAGAACCAGCTCAACCTGTTCCTTGGCGAATGGCTCGCCCACTGCCTGGCCTGCGGCCACGAAATGGAGCCGGTGGCCCAGCGTTGAGCGGCTGAAGGCAAAAGGCCAGTTGAATGACATCAAGCCAAAAGTAGTCCTCGCAACTGTGATCTGTTCCGCTTTCCGGGTTTGCCGCCTCTTTCGCCGGTCACCATAATCACCCCCATTCACCGCGGACGCCTCGCCTTCAGGAGACGGCCCCTTGTCACGCCATTCGAACACTCCCGATACCGACGCCTCCGTACTGCTGGTGCAGCTCTCGGACAGCCACCTGTTCGCCGAGGACGGCGCGCGCCTGCTCGGCATGGATACCGCCTACAGCCTGGAGAAGGTGGTCGAGCGGGTCGCCCGGGAGCAGCCGAGCATCGACCTGATCCTCGCCACCGGCGACGTCTCCCAGGACGGCAGTCTCGACTCCTACGCACGCTTCCGTCGCTTGAGCGCGCCGCTCGCCGCGCCGTTGCGCTGGTTCGCCGGCAACCACGACGAACGCGAGCCGATGCAGCAGGCCACCGCGGGCAGCGACCTGCTGGAACAGGTCGTCGATGTCGGCAACTGGCGCGTGGTGCTGCTCGATTCGAGCATTCCCGGCGCGGTGCCGGGCTATCTCGAGGAGGACCAGCTGGAGCTGCTGCGGCGCGCCATCGACAGCGCCGGAGAACGTTTCCTGCTGGTCTCCTTCCACCACCATCCGGTGCCGATCGGCAGCGACTGGATGGATCCCATCGGCCTGCGCAACCCGCAGGCGCTGTTCGACCTGCTGGCGCCCTATCCGCAGGTGCGTTGCCTGCTGTGGGGGCACATCCACCAGGAGTTCGACCGCCAGCGCGGCCCCCTGCGCCTGTTGGCCTCGCCGTCCACCTGCGTGCAGTTCGCCCCGGGTAGCAGTGACTTCACCCTCGACCGCCAGGCGCCGGGCTATCGCTGGCTGCGTCTGCATGCCGACGGGCGCCTGGAAACCGGGATCTCGCGGGTCGACGACATCGCTTTCGAGGTGGACTACGACACCGCCGGCTACTGACGGGCGCGCCGCTGCCGATCGGCGCACAGGCTGGAAGATGACGCCTGGAAGCTGGTACCGTTCGGCTTTCCCCTTCCGAGTCGAAGCCCATTAGCCCGTTCCCGATGACCGCGCCCCGTCCATCCCTGCTGTATATCCACGGCTTCAACAGTTCGCCCGAGTCGCACAAGGCGCGCCAGTTGCAGGCGGTCTTCGGTCACCTGGGCCTGGCCGGCGGCCTGCGCGTTCCGGGCCTGCACCATCATCCGCGGCAGGCGATCGCCCAGTTGGAGCGGGCCATCGCCGAACTCGGCAGGCCGGTGCTGGTCGGCAGCTCCCTGGGTGGCTACTATGCGACCCACCTGGCGGAGCGCCACGGCCTGGCGGCGATCCTGGTCAACCCGGCGGTCCTCCCGCACCGCTCCTTCGACGGTTACCTGGGGCCGCAGACCAATCACTACAGCGGCGAGACCTGGGAGCTCACCGAGGACCACGTGGCGGCCCTGGCCGAGCTGGAGGTCACGCAATTGCAACACCCCGAGCGCTACCAGGTGTGGCTGCAGACCGCTGACGAAACCCTTGACTACCGCGCCGCGCAGGCTTTCTACCGGGCCTGCGCGCTGCGCATCCAGGCCGGCGGCGACCACGGCTTCCAGGGCTTCGCCCGGCACCTGCCGGCGCTGCTGGCGTTCGCCGGCTATCCGTCGGCGCTGTGGCGCGATACCGATTTTTCGACTTTTGACTGAATAGAGACCCCATGGCTACCTACAACGCAGACGCCATCGAAGTCCTCTCCGGCCTCGACCCGGTGCGCAAGCGCCCGGGGATGTACACCGACACCACCCGTCCCAACCACCTGGCCCAGGAAGTCATCGACAACAGCGTCGACGAAGCCCTGGCCGGCCACGCCAAGAGCGTGCAGGTGATCCTGCACCAGGACAACTCGCTGGAGGTCATCGACGATGGCCGCGGCATGCCGGTGGACATCCATCCGGAAGAGGGCGTGCCGGGCGTCGAGCTGATCCTTACCAAGCTGCACGCCGGCGGCAAGTTCTCGAACAAGAACTACCAGTTCTCCGGCGGCCTGCACGGGGTCGGCATCTCGGTGGTGAACGCGCTCTCGACCCGGGTCGAGGTGCGCGTCAAGCGTGACGCCAACGAATACCGCATGACCTTCGCCGACGGCTTCAAGGACACCGACCTGGAAGTCATCGGCACGGTCGGCAGGCGCAATACCGGTACCAGCGTGCATTTCTGGCCGGATCCCAAGTATTTCGATTCGGCGAAGTTCTCGGTCAGCCGCCTCAAGCATGTGCTCAAGGCCAAGGCGGTGCTGTGCCCGGGCCTGAGCGTGGTGTTCGAGGACAAGAACACCGGCGAGCGCGTCGAGTGGCACTTCGAGGACGGCCTGCGCTCCTACCTGACCGACGCGGTCGCCGAACTGCCGCGCCTGCCCGACGAACCCTTCTGCGGCAACCTCGAGGGTTCCAAGGAGGCGGTGAGCTGGGCCCTGCTGTGGCTGCCCGAGGGCGGCGAGTCGGTGCAGGAAAGCTACGTCAACCTGATTCCCACGGCCCAGGGCGGCACCCACGTGAACGGCCTGCGCCAGGGCCTGCTCGACGCCATGCGCGAGTTCTGCGAGTTCCGCAACCTGCTGCCGCGCGGGGTCAAGCTGGCGCCCGAGGACGTCTGGGAACGGATCGCCTTCGTGCTCTCGATGAAGATGCAGGAGCCGCAGTTCTCCGGGCAGACCAAGGAACGCCTGTCGTCCCGCGAGGCGGCGGCGTTCGTCTCGGGCGTGGTGAAGGATGCCTTCAGCCTGTGGCTCAACGAGCACGCCGAGATCGGCCTGCAATTGGCGGAACTGGCGATCAGCAACGCCGGCCGGCGCCTCAAGGCGGGCAAGAAGGTCGAGCGCAAGAAGATCACCCAGGGGCCGGCGCTGCCCGGCAAACTGGCCGACTGCGCCGGACAGGAACCGATGCGCGCGGAACTGTTCCTGGTCGAGGGCGACTCCGCCGGCGGCTCGGCGAAGCAGGCGCGGGACAAGGAGTTCCAGGCGATCATGCCGCTGCGCGGGAAGATCCTGAACACCTGGGAAGTCGATGGCGGCGAAGTGCTCGCCAGCCAGGAGGTCCACGACATCGCGGTGGCCATCGGCGTCGATCCGGGTGCCAGCGACCTGGCCCAGCTGCGCTACGGCAAGATCTGCATCCTCGCCGATGCCGACTCCGACGGCCTGCACATCGCCACGCTGCTCTGCGCGCTGTTCGTCCGCCATTTCCGCCCGTTGGTGGAAGCCGGCCATGTCTACGTGGCGATGCCGCCGCTGTACCGCATCGACCTGGGCAAGGACATCTACTACGCCCTCGACGAAGCCGAGCGCGACGGCATCCTCGAGCGCCTGGCCGCCGAGAAGAAGCGCGGCAAGCCGCAGGTCACCCGCTTCAAGGGCCTTGGCGAAATGAATCCGTTGCAACTGCGCGAGACCACCATGGATCCGAATACCCGGCGGCTGGTCCAGCTCACCCTGGAGGACGCCACCGGTACCCTGGAGATCATGGACATGCTGCTGGCCAAGAAGCGCGCCGGCGACCGCAAGTCGTGGCTGGAAAGCAAGGGCAACCTGGCCGAGGTGCTGGTCTGATGCGCCGCTTTCTGGCTGTCCTCGGCCTGTGTGGCGGCCTGGCCCAGGCGGCCGAGCCGGTAGCGCCGCCGGTGCCGGCGGCGCTGAGCTTCATTTCCGAGCACGCCGTGGAGGGCATGCGCGGCGGCAACCTGTCCGGGTTGGCCTGGTGCGGCAATGCGCTGTGGACCGTCTCCGACCGCGACGACGATCGCCTGTATCGCCTGCAGCCGTCGCCCGAGGGCTCCAACCAGCCCTGGCAGGCCGAGGCCGAGCACTTCATCGCCCCGACGCCGCCGGGCAGCGGCCTGCCCTGGGGCATGAGCACGCGGGTCTGGCTCAGCGGCCTGGTGCGCGGCGGCAACCTCGACTTCGAGGGCATCGCCTGCGACGCTGCCGGCAACCGCTACCTGGTCAGCGAGGCGCACGCCGCGGTCCTGCAACTGCCGGTCAGCGGCGCGCCGAACTGGCTGCGCCTGCCGCCTGGCCTGCTGACCCAGGCGCGCGCCAGCGGCATGCTGATGAACTTCAACGCCCTGTTCGAAGGCATCGCCATCGACCCTGACGGCAAGCGCCTGTGGCTGGCTGCCGAGCGCGAGCGCCGTGGCCTGCTGGTGGCCCACCGGAACAACAGCGCCTGGCGCTGCGAGGGGAGCTGCGTGCTGCTCGCCGAGGGCGGCAGGATCGACCCGCCGCCGGAACTGGGCAGTGAGCGCAAGTTGCCGAAGGATTTTTCCGACCTGGCCTTCTATCAGGGCAAGCTGTTCACCCTGGAGCGCCTGGCGCACCAGATCTGCCGTCGCGACCCGGCCCAGGCCAGGGTCGAGCGCTGCTGGTCGTTCGCCTCGGCAGTGCTGGCGCCCGAGCGTCGCTACGAACTGCCCTACGGGGTGGCCGAAGCCCTGGCCCTGGATGACAAGGGCGCCTGGCTGGGCATCGACAATGGCGACCACGCGCGCGCCGATGGCGATGTGCGGCCGTTCGTCCTGCGCTTCGCCGCGCCCGCCGGCGGCTGGTTGGGCGACAAGTGAGGCAAGGCGCGCCCGGCCAGCGGCTGGGACGGATCATGCTGGTGCTGGCCTGGATCGCCGGGCTGGCGTTGGCGACGCGCTATTTCGGGCTCTGGGAAGACCGCCAGCGCAACCCGAACCAGGCGCCGCAGTCGATCCATGGCGACGGTTACGTCGAGCTGCGCCTGGCCAGCAGCCGCCAGGGCCATTACCTGTTGAACGGGCAGGTCAACGGCGAGGCCGTGACCTTCCTGCTCGATACCGGGGCGACCCAGGTGGCGGTGCCACAAGCCCTGGCGGAACGACTCGCGCTCGAGCGCGGCGCGCCGATCACCCTGAGCACGGCCAACGGCCGCGCGACGGGCTGGCGCACACGGCTGGACCGGCTGCAACTCGGCGATATCCGCCTGTCCGGGGTCGCGGCGCTGATCGTGCCGGGCATGGACGGCGATGAGGTGCTGCTCGGCATGAGCGCCCTGAAACAACTCGAATTCACCCAGCGCGACGGCACCCTGGTGCTGCGCCAAAACATTTCTCCGTGAGGCACGCATGAGCGAATCCCTCGATCTGAGCCTGGAAGGGGTCGAACGCCGGTCGTTGGCCGAGTTCACCGAACAGGCCTATCTGAACTACTCCATGTACGTGATCATGGACCGCGCCCTGCCGCACATCGGCGACGGGCTGAAGCCGGTGCAGCGGCGCATCGTCTACGCCATGAGCGAACTGGGTCTGGACGCCGACTCCAAGCACAAGAAGTCGGCGCGCACCGTCGGCGACGTGCTCGGCAAGTTCCACCCGCATGGCGATTTGGCCTGCTACGAGGCCATGGTGCTGATGGCGCAGCCGTTCTCCTACCGCTATCCGCTGGTGGACGGCCAGGGCAACTGGGGCGCGCCGGACGATCCGAAGTCGTTCGCCGCGATGCGCTACACCGAGGCGCGCCTGTCGCGCTACTCCGAGGTACTGCTCAGCGAACTGGGACAGGGCACGGTGGACTGGGTGCCGAACTTCGACGGCACCCTCGACGAGCCGGCCGTGCTGCCGGCGCGCCTGCCCAACCTGCTGCTCAACGGCACCACCGGGATCGCCGTGGGCATGGCCACCGACGTGCCGCCGCACAACCTGCGGGAAGTCGCGTCGGCCTGCGTGCGCCTGCTCGACCAGCCGGGCGCGACGGTCGCCGAGTTGTGCGAACACGTGCCGGGCCCGGACTTCCCCACCGAAGCCGAGATCATCACCCCGCGCGCCGACCTGCAGAAGGTCTACGAGACCGGCCGCGGTTCGGTGCGCATGCGCGCAGTGTACCGCGTCGAGGACGGCGACATCGTCATCCATGCCCTGCCGCACCAGGTGTCCGGTTCCAAGGTGCTGGAACAGATCGCCGGGCAGATGCAGGCGAAGAAGCTGCCGATGGTGGCCGACCTGCGCGACGAGTCGGATCACGAGAACCCGACCCGCATCGTCATCATCCCGCGTTCGAACCGGGTCGATGTCGAGGAGCTGATGACCCACCTGTTCGCCACCACCGACCTGGAGACCACCTACCGGGTCAACCTGAACATCATCGGTCTCGACGGCAAGCCGCAGGTCAAGGACCTGCGCCAGTTGCTCTCGGAGTGGCTGCAGTACCGCATCGGCACCGTGCGTCGACGCTTGCAGTTCCGCCTGGACAAGGTCGAGCGCCGCCTGCATCTGCTGGATGGCTTGCTGATCGCCTTCCTCAACCTCGACGAGGTGATCCACATCATCCGCACCGAGGACCAGCCCAAGGCGGTGCTGATGGAGCGCTTCGAACTCAGCGAGGTGCAGGCCGACTACATCCTCGACACCCGCCTGCGCCAGTTGGCGCGCCTGGAAGAGATGAAGATCCGCGGCGAGCAGGAAGAGTTGCTGAAGGAGCAGAAGCGCCTGCAGACCCTGCTCGGCAGCGAGGCCAAGCTGAAGAAGCTGGTGCGCGAGGAACTGATCAAGGACGCCGAGACCTACGGCGACGACCGCCGTTCGCCGATCGTCGCCCGCGCCGAGGCCCGCGCGCTGTCGGAAACCGAGCTGATGCCCACCGAACCGGTGACCGTGGTGCTCTCGGAAAAAGGCTGGGTGCGTTGCGCCAAGGGCCACGACATCGACGCTGCCGGTCTCTCCTACAAGGCCGGCGACGGTTTCAAGGCCGCCGCGCCGGGACGCTCGAACCAGTATGCGGTATTCATCGACTCCACCGGGCGCAGCTACTCGCTGCCGGCCCACAGCCTGCCGTCCGCGCGTGGTCAGGGCGAGCCGCTCAGCGGACGCCTGACGCCGCCGCCGGGGGCCAGCTTCGAATGCGTGCTGCTGCCGGACGACGATGCGCTGTACGTGATCGCCTCCGACGCCGGCTATGGCTTCGTGGTCAAGGGCGAGGACCTGCAGGCCAAGAACAAGGCCGGCAAGGCCCTGCTCAGCCTGCCCAACGGCGCCGCCGTGGTGGCCCCGCGTCCGGTGCGCGACGTGGAACAGGATTGGCTGGCGGCCGTGACGACGGAGGGGCGTCTGCTATTGTTCAAGGTCTCGGACCTGCCCCAGCTAGGCAAGGGCAAGGGCAACAAGATCATCGGCATCCCTGGCGAACGGGTGGCCAGCCGCGAGGAGTACCTCACCGACCTGGCAGTTCTGCCAGCCGGGGCGACGTTGGTCCTGCAGGCCGGAAAGCGTACCCTTTCGCTCAAGGGCGATGACCTGGAGCACTACAAGGGGGAGCGCGGCCGCAGGGGTAACAAGCTGCCGCGTGGATTCCAGCGTGTCGACAGCCTGCTGGTGGACATTCCGTCGCAGGATTGAAACGAGCCGTTACCGGCTTCCGATTTCCCGCATGCCCGCAAGGGACGGTGAAAGCGGCCTCTTCCGAGGCCGCCTCGGCGGGAAAATGTCATCCTCCTGGCCGGTTTCGCCAGGTTTTCCCCTGAGGCAGGTGGTCCGAAACCGGTTTCGGAATACGCTCTGCCTCTGGAGCTATGGCGCTGGTTAAGGGATGATACGCCCCTTCGGTCGCCGTTTCCGATGGCGGGTGGCCAGTAGAATTCAAGTCTTGCATCAGTAGTGCCGAACTTCGGCGAAATACGGTGGTTCTCGATGAGCGCGTGGCGCGTCTTCGCATGTCTTTCCCTCGTCAGCCTGCTCGGGCTGGCGGGTTGTGCGGTCAATCCGCCGGCCCAGCTCTACCAGCTGGACGTCGGTGCCGCCGCGGTTCCGAAAAAGGATGGCGGTGCGGCTGTCCTGCTCGGCCCGGTACAACTGGCTGACTATCTCAAGCGCGATGTGATGGTGCAGCGCCAGGCCGACGGCATTCTCAGCCTGTCCACCGAGGCGCGCTGGGCGGGCAACCTGGAGACCAATGTCAGCCAGCAACTGCTGCGGCAGATGTCCAGCGAGCTGGGCAGCAGCCGCCTGGCGCTGTTCCCGGAGAAGCCCGGCTTCACCCCGCAGGTGCAGGTGATGCTGACCATCAGCCGGCTCGACTCCGGCCCCAAGCAGCCAGCGGTGATCGAGGCGCGCTGGCGCCTGCTGGACCAGAAGGGCGACCTGAAGGACAGCCGGGTGTTCCATGAGGAGGAGCAGCACCAGGGCAGCATCGGCGACCAGATCCGTGCCCAGAGCGACCTGCTCAAGCGCCTGGCGGCGCAGTTGGCCAAGGACGTCAAGCCGATCGCCGTGGCCGCCGAGGCGCCGCCGCCGGCGACCGCGCGCAAGCCGGCGGCCAAGCCGAAGGCCAAGGAAGAGGAAGGTCCGAAAATGCCGCTGGTGGTGCCGATTCGCACCGATGCCGAGGTCTATCGGTTCTGATTGTCGATAGCCGACCAGAAAAGAGCCCCGCCGAAGCGGGGCTTTTTCGTTTCGTCAGTCCGGGCGGCGTCGCAACAAGGCACGCAGGCCTGCCCCGGCGAGCGCCACGCCCAGGCATGGCAGCCAGACCCAGCGCGCCTCCGATTGCAGTACCAGCAATCCGCGTTCGCTGAGGAAGCGCGACAGGCCGATGGGCGACACGGCGATCGGATGGAAGGGCATGAAGTAGCGACTATCGCTCCACGGCCAGAACCAGGCGACGCCCAGGCCGCCGTTGGTCATCGCGTCCAGCAGGCTGTGCGAGGCGGTGGCCAGGGCTACCCACAGGCCGGCCTTCAGCGGGCCGCTGTGCAGCGGCCGGCAGGCAAGAGCGGCGAACATGCCGAGGAGCGCGGCGAACAGCAGCGAGTGACTGAAGCCGCGGTGGCCGAAGGCGTCGTGGTAGGCGATGCCGAGCTTGAAGGCGACCACGTCGAAGTCCGGCAGGCAGGCGGCGAGCATGCCGGCCAGCAACAGGCGCGCTGGAATCGCCCGGCTGCCGAGCGCCAGCCCCACTGCCAGGACCGGCAGCGGGTGGGTGATCAGGGTGGTCACGGACGGACGCGGTCGTGCATGCGCGCCAGCTGGCGCTCGAGCATCGACGGGTAGGGCTCGAGCAGGCGCTCCACGCAGCAGGCGCCTTCAGGGCTGGCGATGGCGCGGATACGCGCTCGTTCGCGGAGCACGGCGTCGTCGGCGATGCTGCGCTCCACCAGCAGCAGGTTGCGGCTGTGCTGGTTGAGGGCGAGGGCGTTCTGCACGGTCTCGTTGAGCAGCAGGTCGGCCTGGCTCAGTTCGCTGAGATCCTCGCCGAGGCTCAGGCCCAACTGCAGTTGCAGGGTGATGCCGCTGTCGGCGACCTCGATCTGCAGGGCATGGCCGAGGGCGCGCATCAGCTCGCCGCAGCAGAGCGCGTTGGTCAGGTAGTCGGCGCGGTTGTCGCGGCTGTGGAAGAGGATCAGGCTGCCGCCGTCGCTGAGGGTGTGCAGGCTGCCCTTGTACTGGCGGGCGGCCTGCTCCAGGCAATCGCGATAACGTTGCAGCAGGTCCACCAGGCGGCTGCGCGGCAGGCGGCGCAACTGTTCCTGGGCGCCGAGCTGGATCGCCAGCACGGCGCTACGCTGCGGCTCGCGCGGGGCGCTCGGCGTCGCGGCGGGCTGTCCGGCGCTTGCGTCGTCGGTTTCATCGAAGGCGTCCTGGTCCAGCGGGTCTTCGTCGATAGAGGTGAACTCCACCGGCTTGCTGTCGTCGAGCAGGCCGTCGCCCAGCGGGATGTCGTCTTCCTCGAAGGCCGAGGCCTCGACCTTGCGGCTGCGCAGGTCGGCCTCGTCGTCCTCCAGCAGGATGTCGTCGAAGTTCTGCGGCAGCGGCGCTTCTTCCGGCTCCGGCGCCGGTGGTTTTTCCGGCACCAGGCGCTCTTCCAGGTCGCGGGCCAGATCGCCCAGCTCGTTCTGCAGCTCGGCGCCGGGCGCCGGGTTGTCCGGATCGCGCAGCCAGACCCGCAATTGCAACAAGGGCGTGGAAATCTGCCGGCCCAGGCGCAGGCTGAAATACAGCGCGAGGATCAGCAGGATCAGGCTGATCAGTCCCATGCTCTGCAGGCTGATCATCATCGGTTGCTGGAACTGCTGCATGTCCAGGCTGATGCGCAGGTGCCCGGCGATCACTTCCTGGAAGGTGATCGGTGTCGAGTAGAGTCCTTCGGTGGCACCCAGCAGGCTCTGCTTCGGACGGCTGCCGGCCTCGGCGAGGATGCGTTGGTCGACGCTGTAGATCGCCGCGTGGGCCACCAGCGGGTTCTTCACCAGGTTGTTGAGCAGCACGTTGAGACTGAGGATGTCGTTGGAGACCAGCAGCTCGGTGGCGGAGGCGGCGGTCTGGGTGATCAGGCTCTGGCCCAGGGCGTCGGCCTGCTGCTGCATGGCCTGGCGGAACTGCATGCCCATGACCCAGGCATAAATGAGCAGGGCCAGGGCCACCAGAATCAGGCTGTGGCTGGCGAGCCGCAGGGCGATCGGGACACGGCGCTGGCGCAAGGCGCGATACAGCAGGAGAAAGAAATTGTCGGGCTTGACGGACGTGGGCCGGGTCACAGGGGGCTCGGTCTTCTGAAATAGAGGTATCGCGCAGTATAACCAGCGCCCCCTTGGGGGCAAAGGGCCGTTGACGCGCTTTCCAGGCCGCCGCGCGGCGGTTTCGCGGGTTTTCCCGGCGGTTCCGACCGATGGTGGCGGCAAATGCCGACGCCGGTTGCTCTCGGCTGTGTGGGAAAGCGGGTAGAATGGCGTCTTTTACCTGGCGGAGCGTACGCCTTGCGCGAAATTGTCCTGATCAACATCACCGGGGAAGATCGCCCCGGCCTCACCGCGACCATCACCGGCGTGCTGGCCCAGGGTGGGGTGAATATCCTCGACATCGGCCAGGCGGTGATCCACGACACCCTGTCGTTCGGCATCCTGGTGGAGATCCCGGATACCGAGGCCGGCTCCTCGGTTCTCAAGGACGTGCTGTTCACCGCCTACAAGCTGGACCAGCAGGTGCGTTTCACCCCGGTCTCGGAAGAGGACTACCGGCAGTGGGTCGAGGGCCAGGGCAAGGCGCGGCACATCGTGACCCTGCTGACCCGGCGGGTGACCGCCGAGCAGTTGCAGCGGGTCAGTTCGATCACCGCCAAATATGCGCTGAACATCGACCATATCGATCGCCTCTCCGGCCGCATGCCGCTGGACACTCCCGCCGACCAGGGCAAGGGCTGCATCGAGTTTTCCGTGCGTGGCGAACCGGCCGATCCGGCGGCCCTGCGCGCGGAGTTCCTCAGCGTCGCCCAGGAGCTGAACGTCGACATCGCCTTCCAGCAGGACAGCGTGTTCCGGCGCAACCGCCGGCTGGCGGTGTTCGACATGGACTCGACGCTGATCGAGGCGGAAGTCATCGATGAGCTGGCCAAGGCCGCGGGTGTCGGCGAGAAGGTCGCGGCGATCACCGAGCGGGCGATGCGCGGCGAGCTGGACTTCCGCGCCAGCTTCAAGGAGCGCCTGGCACTGCTGCAGGGGCTGTCGGAGGACGTGCTGGCGGAGATCGGCGCCTCGCTGCGCCTGACCGAGGGGGCGCAGACGCTGTTCGCCGAGCTCAAGCGCCTGGGCTACAAGACCGCGATCCTGTCCGGCGGCTTCACCTATTTCGCCCGCCAGTTGCAGGCGCAGCTGGGCATCGACTACGTGTTCGCCAACGAGCTGCAAATCGTCGACGGCAAGGTCACCGGGGTGGCGGTCGAGCCGATCGTCGACGCCCAGCGCAAGGCCAACCTGCTGCGCGAACTGGCGGCGAAGGAGGGGCTGAGCCTGGAGCAGACCATCGCCGTGGGCGACGGCGCCAACGACCTGCCGATGCTCGGCCTGGCCGGCCTGGGCGTGGCCTTCCGCGCCAAGCCGCTGGTCAAGCAGTCGGCGAAGCAGGCGATCTCCACCCTGGGCCTGGACGGCATCCTCTACCTGCTCGGCTACCGCGACCGCGAAGGGCGGGCCTGAGGCCGGCGGGCACCTCTTGGCGGCCCGGCAGCCACGAGCCAGGTCGGTAGAGCGGAAAAAGCAACGGGCGCCTTGGGCGCCCGTTCTTCATTCGTCTCCCGAGGAGAAGTCGTAGTCCATCGCCTGGCTCGGCCCCTGCAGGTAGTAGCCCTGGATATAGGTGGCGCCGGCCTGCCACAGGGTGGCGAGGACGCTGGCGCTTTCGACGAAGGGTACGATGCTGAGCTTTTCCTGTTCGTGCAGGTCGGCGATCAGGCCCTTGAGGATGTCCTGGTTCTCCGCCTGGTTGAGGTCCTGGACGAACGAGCCGTCGATCTTGATGAACTGCACCGTCAGGTGCTTCAGCGCGTTGAACGGGTTCAGCGAGCAGCCGAACTGGCTGATCGCCGCCTGGCACTGCAGGGTGGCCAGGCCCTGGGTCAGCTGCTTGGCCTGCTTCAGGTAGCTGGTGGCGTCGGCCTCGCTGATCTGGAACACCAGCGACTCCGGCGGCAGGCGCGCGGCCTTCAGCGCCACCCCGAGCCAGGGCAGCAGGCCGGGGTCTTGCAGACTGGCGCTGGAGAGATGGACGAACAGCTTGGTCTGGTGCCCCTTGGCGCGATGCTCGGCGAGCAGCTTGATCGAGTTGAGGATCACCCAACGGTCGATCTTCTCCGCCAGCCCGGCTTCCTTGGCGGCATGCAGGAATTCCGCCGGTGGCACTTCCTGGCCCTGTGGATTGAGCAGGCGCAGGAGCACCTCGTAGTTCTCGTGGCTGTCGCCGCGCAGGCTGATGATCGGCTGGAACAGCAGGCGGAAGCTGTTGGTGTCCAGCGCCTGCTGGAGAATCGCGATGACGTCGCCGCGTTGGGCGGCGGCGGCGAGTTCTTCCGCCGGGTTGTACTGCTTGATCTGCGAACCGCCCTTGCGCGCCGCCTCGTCGGCGCAGCGGTGCGCGCGGTTCATCAGGTCCTGGGCCTTGGCGGTCTTCTCGTCGAAACCGGCGACGCCGATGCTGAGGGTCGCCTGGGCGCTGCGGCCGTTCAGCTCGAACAGGTGGTTCTCGACCTTCTTCAGCAGCCGTTGCAGGGCCGGTTGCGCCTGCTCGGGCGTCCTGCCCTTGAACAGGGCGGCGAAGATCGAGTCGCCGAAGCGCGCCAGGTCGGCTTCCTCGCCGAACTGCTCGCGCATCAGGCCGGCCAGTTGGCCGAGCAGCAGGTCGATGCCGGAAAGACCGTGGTCGGCCTGCAGCGAGGGGTAGCCGTTGAGGTGGATGTAGGCCAGGGTCGACGGCTTGCGCGCGGTGACGGCCTGCTGCACGGCACCGTCCAGCAGGTCGAGGAAATGGCTGCGGTTGTAGAGCCCGGTGACCGGATCCTGGCTGCTGACTTCGCGGAGCTTCTCTTCCAGTTCGGCGTTGTCGACTTCGCTGCGGATCACCACCTGGATGCAGGGTTCGCCGTCGTAGGTGGCGGCGGACAGGCTGATGCGCGCCTTGAACTCCTGGCCGTCGAGCTTGACCCCGGTGCAGACCAGCTCGGTCTGGCGCTGGTCGTTCTGGTAGCCCTTGAGGAAGTCCTTGAAGGCGCCCTGGTCGCAGGAGGCGATCAGGTCGATCACCGGCAGGCCCTCCAGCTCCTCGGCGTCCTCGTAGCCGAACAGCGCCATGTAGGAGCGGTTGGCGTAGATGTGCATGCCGTCGTGGACGTAGGTGATGGCGTCGACCGAGCTGTCGAGCAGCAGCTGGCAGCGTTTCTCCGCTTCGCGCAGGGCGAGTTCGGCGGCCCGTCGCGCGCGGCGCTCGGCGAGGCCGGCGAGTTCGCGGTTGGCGACCAGCACCAGGCGCTCGTCCTCGCCTTGCGGCAGGGCGTCCTGGGCGCCGAGCATCAGCGCCTCGGTGATGGCGTCGGAGCCGTTGTCGGCGACCAGCTGGATGAACGGGATGTCGCGCGACTGGCGGCGCAGGGTGGCGAGCGCCTCGCCGGGGTCGAGGCATTCGCTGTCCGGTGCGGCGATCAGCAGATCCCAGCTCTGCTGGAGGGTTTCGGCGAGGTCCTCGGGGGATGTCAGTCGATGTACGCGGGTCGCGTGGCCGGCATTGCGGAACAGACTGACCAGGCGTTCGGCTTCGTTCTGCGAGTCTTCCAGAATCAGCAGGCGGATGGTTTTCTTTTCGATGGCCATGGAAAGGGCTCAGTCCGCGTCCGGGCGGGCGCGAAAAGACGACGAATGGAGGTGTCGGGGCAATCTACAGAGACTTCCAGAGCGAGTCAAAATCTTCCTCCCCCGCGTGCGGCTGGGCCACCGGCGCTGTGACCGGCTTATCGCTCGGGGTGTTCACCGGTTCCGCCGAGCGGTATTCGAACTGGCTGAAGCTGCCGGTCGAGGTCTGTCGGCGGTTGAGCAGTGCGCGGCGCTCCTCGCCGTGCAGATTGATCTGTACCCGGCTGCCTTCCTGGAACGGCAGGCGCGGGGTGATCACCGTCGCCGGCCGCGAGATCGCGGCGATCGCGGGCAGCAGCAGGGCGCGCAGGTAGTGGCTGCTCTGCTCGGTCTTGCGCAGCAGTTGCAGGCCGCAGGGCTGGGCCGCCGGGGCGATCATCTCGATGCCCATCTGCGTGCCGCCGTTGCGCACCTGGCGGATCCAGCGCACCACCGCGATGCTCCAGGCCTGGCCGGGGAGGTCCTGGAGGCCGACCAGTTCGCCGGCCTGCAGTTGGGCGGGCACCTCCTTCGGCCAGCTCAGGCAATAACCGCCGGGACTGTGGTTGACGATGGGCAGGGCGTAGGTCGGGTAGTCCTCGGTGGCGTCGGCCTGTGCGTGGGCCTGCGGGTGCCCGGGTTGCCCACCGCGGGGCGACTGGTGCGGGCGATATTCGATTTCCTCCAGCGGCATGCCGGGCTGCCAGTCGGTGACCTTCTGCGCATCGAAGGCGCCGGCCCAGGCGTCCTGGACCTCGGCCTTGAAGCGAGGCGCCTCGGGCGCCTCCTGGATCTGCAGGACCTCGTTGAACGGCCGGCGTCCGGCGAGGAAGTAGTGCAGGGCGCTCATGCCGATGCACAGGGTCAGCTGGCCCTGTCCCTGGGTACGCTGGAAGGTGCGCTCGGCGATGTCGCCCCAGGCCGAGGAAAGATGCTGGAGGAGGTCCACGGTGACCCCTTCGATCAACGGCAGGCGCGCCTTCGCGCGTTCGGCCTCGGGCAGCAGCAGGTATTCGCGGATCAGGTCGACCAGGGGTTGGGGGTCGATGCCCAGTGCGTTGGCCTGCGGGTTCTCCGGGTACAGCGAGCGGTAGCGTGGCGGGCCGTCGATCTGCGGCACGGCGACGAACAGCGAGCCGGGTAGCGCCGCAGCCTGTATCGATAGCAACTGGCTCCACGGCTCGAGGACTTCGGCGAGCCGGGCGATATTGTTCTGGCGCATCTGGTTGCAGCGCGCGCAGCCCAGCAGCAGCGGAATCAGGTAGGCCTGTTCGACGCTCAGGCCGCGGGTGTGCTTGGCCAGTTCGTCGCGCACGGCGAGGCGGTGCACGCCGCGCTGGCTGGCCAGTTGGTAGAGCTGGTGCAATTCCAGCCACAGCCCTTCGGGCACCGGGCAGTACAGCTGGTTGGCGCGGACCAGCGGCCCGCACAGGCTGCGGATTGCCCGCTGGATACCGACCGCCAGCAGTTGCGCGCGCTCGCGGTTGTTGCGCGGCGCTTCCTGCACGACGATCAGCTTGTAGCCGATGGCCAGGTGGTTCTGCAGCGCCTGGCAGAGATTGGCGATCTTGCGTGGGCGCTCGTCGAGGACGATGGCCTGGTTGAGGAAGTGCCGCTCCAGGTGGGAGCAGACGAAATGAACTTCCGGACGGAACAGTTCGAGCAGTTGCAGGCGTGCCTCGGCGGGCAGCACCAACTGGTTGAGTTCGATCAGGCCCTGGTAGAGCTGGCGCGCGGTTTCCCCGAGGTTGGCCTTGGGCAGGTGCGCCAGCCAGTACCTGATGTCCTTCGGGGTGGCGTCGCAGAAGCTCAGGTTCTGCTGCGTCGGAGTGGGGACGCGCAACGAGAGGTGGGGGCTCTGGTTTTCCATGGGGGGTTAGACGGCTCCGCTACTTGAAAGGCTCCGCAGGGCACGACGCCCCGGAGAGGTGCCGGACATCCGATCGCCGCGGCTGCGCCCCTGCTTTCTTAACACGGGGAGCTGATTCAACGTCGTGGCCAGGCGAGGAACTGTGCGGCAGTCCGCTTTCCTGGACATCGGGCCGGCGAACCGGTCCCGCCTAGGACTTTTCCGAACTCTAGCAGTATAGAAACGGACTCGCAGCTTCTCGGACGACGCGGTCCCGCCGGTAACGCCCGGCGGGGAAGATGCGGGACGGAACCCTGCCGGGCCCGGTCCCGGGGGCTCAGGCCTGTTTCGGCAGCGCCAGGCATTCGCCCATGCGCACCGGGGTGGCTGCGCCGAGGCCTTGCGCGAAGGCGACCTGTTGCGGGCCGAACAGGACGATGGCGGTGGAGCCGAGCTTGAAGCGGCCCAGTTCGGCGCCTTTCTCCAGGTGGATCGGCGCGCGTGCGGCCTCGTCGTAGCGGAAGGTCTTCAGCTCGCGCTTCGGCGGCGTGACCAGGCCGGCCCAGACGGTCTCGATGGAGGCAACGATCATCGCGCCGACCAGCACCACGGCCATCGGTCCGCGCTCGGTGTCGAACAGGCAGACCACCCGTTCGTTGCGGGCGAACAGCTCGGGGACGTTTTCCGCGGTGGTCCGGTTCACCGAGAACAGCCGCCCGGGCACGTAGACCATCTCGCGCAGAGTGCCGGCCAGCGGCATGTGCACGCGGTGGTAGTCGCGCGGCGACAGGTAGACGGTGGCGAAGTCGCCGCCCATGAACGGCGCGGCCAGTTCGGCATCGCCGCCGAGCAGTTCGGCCAGGCTGTAGCTGTGGCCCTTGGCCTGGAAGATCCGCCCGTGCTCGATCGGGCCGAGCTGGCTGATCGCTCCATCCGCCGGGCAGAGCACCGCGCCGGGCTCCTGGGCCGGCGGGCGGGCGCCGTCCTTCAGGGCGCGGGTGAAGAACGCGTTGAAGTGTTCATAGGCCTGCAGGTCCTCGACCTGCGCCTCGCGCATGTCGACCTGGTAGCGCCGGGCGAACCAGGCGATCAGGCGGTCCTTGAACCAGGTCGCACGGCAGTCGGCGGCGAAGCCGACCAACCGGGACAGCAGATGGTGCGGCAGCAGGTATTGGCAGCAGATGAACAGGCGATCTTTGAACGACATTCCTCAAACCTCTACAGGGGTATCGGGGTGGTTGCCCCATTCCGACCAGGAGCCGGCGTAGCCTTTGACCCGCGGGTAGCCCAGGGCCTTGGCGACCAGATAGGTGAAGCCGGAGCGATGATGGGTCTGGCAGTGGGTGATCACTTCCTTGTCCGGCGTGATGCCGAGGTCCTCCAGGACCTCGGCGATATCCGTGCGGATGCGCAGGGCGCGAGCCGGGTCCATGCCGGCGGTCCATTCGAAATTGATCGCGCCGGGCACGTGCCCGGCCTTTGCTGCGAGCACCTTGGTGCCGGCGTATTCGCTGGGGTTGCGAGCATCCCATACCGCCAGGTCGGCGGCGCCGAGGCGGCTTTGCAGGTATTCGCGGGTGGCGGTGGGCTCGTCGTGCAACGTCAGCGGCAGCGGGCCGCCGGCAGGCGCCGGGACCTCGCGGTCGAGCGCCCGGGTCTCGGCGAGCCAGGCCGGCAGGCCACCGTTGAGATAGTGGTAGCGGTGGTGGCCGATCACGTCGAGCAGCCAGATGAAACGGCCGGCCCAGCCGCCGCCTTCGTCGTCGTAGACCACGTAGGTCGCCTGCGGGCGGTGGCCCAGTTCGCCGAACAGGGCTTCCAGGTCGGCCTTGGCCGGCAGCAGGCCGGGTGCCGGGGGTTGTCCCCACTGGGTGCGTTTGGGATCGACGAAACGCGCGCCGGGGATGTGCCCTTCGGCGTAGCGGGTGGCACTGGTCAGGTCGACCAGGATCAGCTCGGGCGCGCCCAGGCGCGCCTCGAGATCGCTGGGCTCGATCACCAATGGCAGGTCGGAGAAGACGGACATGCGAGTACCCCCGGGTTGGAAAGGGCAGCAGTTTAACGGAAAGCGTGCCTGTCCAGTGCGCCGGGCTGGCCGTTCATTCCGTCCGACGCTGGCGGCCGAACTGCTGGACCGCGCGCTCGGTGCATTGGGCGGTCTTGGCGAAGGCCTGGGCGTGAAGGTCGCTGAATGGCTGGCCGGCGAGGTCGGCGAGGAGCAGCATCACCACCCGCGTACCGTTGCCCAGCGAGCGCAGCAGCAGGTGTGGACCGGGGAACCGCTGGCGCAGCGGCTCGGGGAGGGCCGGCAGCAATTGATCCTGGTTGTTCGGGCCGATGCGCAGCAGGGCCGGTTGCTGGAACAGCTTCTGCAGCAGCGGGCTGCCGGCAATCTCCAGTTGCAATTTCTCCTGGCCGGGTTCGAGGCCGGAGGTCTGCTGCGCCTGCAGATGCATCTGGGTACGGTCGGCGACCAGCAGCATCACCCGTTGCAGGCCGCAGGCGCGCAGCGCATCGCGGGCGCAGGCGGTGAACTGCACCATGTTGCTGAAGGGACTCGGTTCGCGCAGCAGCTCGGCGCAGTGCCTGCGCCATTCGGCCAGGGCTTCCGCCGAGGGCGGCGGCGGCGGTGCCGCCTCGGCCCGCCAGCGGCGCGTCTGCCAGGGCCAGATCAAGGCCACCGCCGGATGCCACAGCGGCGGCCGGGCGTGCAGGCGCGCGCTCTGCGCGGCGAGCATGTGCACCTGCTGCTGGACTTCGGTCAGCGGCTGGCCCAGGTAAAGGCCGGTCAGGCGCTGCCAGCGCAGCATGTGCGGCCCGTCCCAGCTCTGGTGCGCGGCGATGGCCAGGCCGTTGGCGAGGAGAGTGCAGTTGGCCGGCTGGGTCAGCCAGCGGGCGAGATCGGGCTGGGCATCGAGTTGCTGTTGCTGGAGCAGGGGCGACTGGTGGTCGCGGGCGATGCGCAGGGCCCGGACCAGCAGGCGCCGGTCGCAGGCCAGCAGGCGATAGCCCTGGATCACCCACTGCGGCAACCGCCAGCGCTCGGCCAGCGCCAGGCAGATCGGCAGCAGGCGCATGCCGAGCAGTTCGCGCTCCACCCGCAAGGTCGGTTCGCCCTGTACCAGCACGCGCTGCTGCCACTGCTCCAGCAGTTGCGGTCGGGCGTTGGCCAGGGCCCAGACCGGCGCCATGGTCAGCAGGCTGCCCCAGTGGATTTCCTGCCAGAGTCGGGCCAGGCGCGCGCCGAACAGGCCGCTGGCCTGTTGCATGGCGTGCTGGCTGATCAGCAGCATCTGTGCGAGGACGCGGGGCATGTCGGCATCCTGGATGCTCGGCAGGGTCTTCAGAAGTTGGCTCGCGCGCGCCAGTCCCAGGCGACTGAGGGCGACCTCCAGGCTTTCCGCCGGATTGTCGCGGGCGCTTTCGGCGCGGTTGGCCTCGCGCAGGATGGACAGCGCCAGGGTCGGGCTGCCCTGCAACTGGTCGGCGATATCGCGCAGCGAACGGCGGCTGTCGCTCAGCGCGGCATGCAGGCTGGCGTACTGGCTGGCGGGGATCGGCAGGGGTTGCCGGTCGAGTTCTTCGAGCCAGGCGGCGAGGCGGTCTGTCATGGGTGTCGGGCTCGGTCTCGGCGAGGCGGCGAACTGGCTTTTCGAGTATTCGGACTATAGTCTTGCGGCTAGCTACCGATAACAAGAGGGAGCCTAGCAGTCCCCCTCCTTATCCTGTTCATTTCGTACGTCCGGTCCTCATGTCAAAAATCATCGGCATCATCGTCGTTTTCGCCAGCGTCCTCGGAGGCTATCTGCTCTCCGGTGGCAAGATCGGCGCCATCATCCAGCCCTTCGAGGTCCTGATCATCGGTGGCGCGGCCCTCGGGGCCTTCCTCCAGGCCAACCCCGGCAACACCTTCATGGTGGTGCTGAAGAAAGCGCCGAAGATGTTCGGCCATCGCTTCACCCAGACCTTCTACCTGGAAGTGCTGGGCATGCTCTACGAGATCCTCAACAAGAGCCGGCGCGAGGGCATGATGGCGATCGAGGCGGATATCGAGGACCCCTCCGCCAGCCCGATCTTCAGCAAGTACCCGGGGGTGCTCAAGGACGAGCGGATGACCGCCTACGTCTGCGACTACCTGCGCATCATGTCCTCCGGGAACATGGCGCCGCACGAGCTGGAAGGCCTGTTCGACATGGAGCTGTCGAGCCTCAAGGAGGACCTCGAGCACCCGTCCCATGCGGTGACCAAGGTCGCCGACGCCCTGCCGGGCTTCGGCATCGTCGCCGCGGTGCTGGGCATCGTGATCACCATGGCGCTGCTCGGCGAGGGCAGCCAGGCGGAGATCGGCCACCATGTCGCCGCCGCGCTGGTCGGGACCTTCCTCGGCATCCTCGCCGCCTATGGCTTCGTCGGCCCGCTGGCCGGCGCCCTCGAGCACGACGCCAAGGAGGAGCTGAACCTGTTCGAGGCGATCAAGGCCTGCCTGGTCGCCTCCGCATCCGGCATGCCGCCGTCGCTGGCCGTCGAGTTCGGCCGCAAGGTACTGCTGCCCGGCCATCGGCCGACCTTCGCCGAACTCGAGCAGGCCGTGCGCGGCCGCTGAGTGGAGGCATAGTCGATAGATGGACAACAACCAGCCGATCATCGTCAAGCGCGTCAAGCGCTATGCCGCCGGCCACCACGGCGGCTCGTGGAAGATCGCCTTCGCCGACTTCGCCACGGCGATGATGGCGTTCTTCCTGGTGCTCTGGCTGCTGTCGTCGGCCACGCCGGAGCAGAAGAAGGCGATCTCCGGCTACTTCCAGGACCCCATCGGCTTCAGCGAAAGCGCCAGTCCCTACGTCATCGACCTCGGTGGCACGCCGACGCCGGCGCCGGACAAGACCCTCAACCCGCAGGTCCAGGCCCAGCCCGACTCCAACGAAAGCCGGATCAGTCCCGAGCAGGACCACCAGGTCAACGCCGACCAGGCCGAGAGCCTGGCCGAGCAGGTGGAGCGCGAGCGCCTGGCGCTGTTGCTGCAGGAGTTGCAGAACAAGGTCGACGAAAATCCGATGCTCAAGGACTTCAAGGACCAGATCCACTTCGAGATCACCCGCGACGGCCTGCGCATCCAGATCGTCGACGCCGCCAACCGGCCGATGTTCGATCTCGGCAGCGCGCGCCTGCAGCCGTATTTCGAGGACATCCTGCTGGCGATGGCCGAGACCATCCGCCAGGTGCCGAACAAGATCAGCATCAGCGGCCACACCGATGCCAAGCCCTACGCCGGCAACGGCGACTTCGGCAACTGGGAGCTGTCGGCCAACCGCGCCAACGCCGCGCGCCGCGCGCTGGTAGCCGGTGGTTATCCAGAGACGCAGATATCCCAGGTGGTCGGCTACGCCTCGGCGCGACTGTTCGACGACAAGGACCCGTTGAACCCGGTCAACCGGCGGATCGATATCGTGGTCCTGACCCGCAAGGCACAGAAGGCCATCGAAGGCGAAACCGGCGCACCCGCGGCGGCTCCAGCCGAGCAGCCGGCGCCTCCGGCCGGCGCGCCGGCGACGGGCGCCCAGCCGCCGCTGCCGGCGGACGAGGTGCAGAAGAAGCTCAACCTGTTCGACGATGGCGGCAGCCTGAAGCTGGATCAGATCAGGGGCAATTGAATCTTCAGTAGTCCGCTTCCGGCATGCTCGCCAGAATGTGCCGGTAGCTGGCCATCCGTTGCGGCATGATGCGGCCGTCTTCCAGGGCCTGGAGCAGGGCGCATCCCGGTTCACGGTCGTGCTTGCAGTCGCGGAAGCGGCAATGCCCGAGCAATTCGCGGAATTCGATGAAGCCGGCCTCGACATCGTCGCGCGACACGTGGCCCAGGCCGAACTCACGGATGCCGGGCGAGTCGATCAGGTCGCCGCCGCCGGGAAAATGGAACAGGCGCGCGGTGGTGGTGGTGTGGGTACCCTTGCCGGTCACCGTGGAGAGATCGCCGACGCGGGTGTCGACGCCCGGCAGCAAGGCATTCACCAGCGACGACTTGCCGACCCCGGACTGTCCGACGAAGACGCTGACGTGGCCGTCGAGAGCGCCGCGCAGTTCGTCCATGGCCAGGCCGTTGAAGGCCGAGACTTCGATCAGCGGATAACCCAGGGTGCGGTAGACATTCAGCAACGCATCGATGTCTTCTGCATTGCTCTCGTCGACCAGGTCGGCCTTGTTCAGGAGCAGCAGCGGCTGGATGCCGGCATGTTCGGCAGCGATCAGGTAGCGATCGATCAGGTTGGCGTGGGGCTCGGGGCGTGGGGCGAAGACGATGACTATCCGGTCGACATTGGCCGCCACCGGCTTGAGCAGGCCGCGCATGTCCGGTCGGCACAGCTCCGAGCGCCGCGGCAGTTGCGCGACGATCACGCCGATGCCCTGGTTGCCGGCGCGCCAGACCACCTGGTCGCCCGTCACCAGCGCCGGCAGGTTGGCCCGCAGGTGGCAGCGCGAGACCTGGCCGTCGGTCGACTCGACCTCGACCTGCACCCCGAAGTGGGCGATCACCTGGCCGGTCTGCTCCGGCCCCAGGTCGCCACCTTCCAGCTCCTCGACCGCGCGCGACTCGCGGCGCGCCGCCCGGGCCGCGCGTTCTTCCTGGATCTTTTCGATGCGCCAGCTCTGCCGGCGGGTCAAGTGGCGTCTGGCCATGATGCGTCCGCAAGAAAAATCGGCGGCGAGTTTAGCATGGGCGCGACGCCACCATTCGCGCGGCGGCGTTCCACGCTAGAATGCACGGCATAGCGACTGGAGCGACTCCCCCATGCAGAACCCGCAGAACCTTATCTGGATCGACCTGGAGATGACCGGCCTCGATCCGGACCGGGACGTCATCATCGAGATGGCCACCATCGTCACCGACAGTGACCTCAACACCCTGGCCGAAGGCCCGGTGATCGCCATCCACCAGCCGGAGGAAGTCCTCGCCGGCATGGACGAGTGGAATACCCGCCAGCACGGCCAGTCCGGGCTCACCCAGCGGGTCCGGGAAAGCACCGTGAGCATGGCCGAGGCCGAGGCGCAGACCCTGGCCTTCCTCGAGCAGTGGGTGCCCAAGCGCAGTTCGCCGATCTGCGGCAACAGCATCTGCCAGGACCGCCGCTTCCTCTATAGGCACATGCCCAGGCTGGAAGGCTATTTCCACTACCGCAACCTCGACGTCTCGACCCTCAAGGAACTGGCCGCGCGCTGGGCGCCGCAGGTCCGCGAAAGCTTCAAGAAGGGCAACACCCACCTGGCGCTGGACGATATCCGCGAGTCGATCGCCGAACTGCGCCACTACCGCGACCACTTCATCAAGCTCTGATCCGCCCTGTCCGGGCGGCAGGCGCCGGCCGGGCTAGGTTTCCCCGTGGCGCCTCAGCGCCCATTCCACGTGCTCGCGGACCAGTTCCGAAGGATGCTCGCGGCGCGCCTTCAGCGCTTCCAGCACCGGGATGGTCGAGGGCGCGTTGCCCAGCCCCACCGCCAGGTTGCGCAGCCAGCGCTCGTAGCCGGCGCGGCGCAGCGGAGAACCCTCGGTGCGGCCGAGGAACTCCTCTTCGCTCCAGAGGAACAGTTCGGCAAGACCGGCATTGTCCAGGCTGTGGCGCGGCTGGAAGTCGCCCTGCCCGGTGGGACGGGCGAAGCGGTTCCACGGGCAGACGATCTGGCAGTCGTCGCAGCCGAATACCCGGTTGCCGATCAGCGGCCGCAGCTCCAGCGGGATCGCACCCTTGTACTCGATGGTGAGGTAGGAAATGCAGCGCCGCGCGTCCAGCCGGTAGGGGCCGACGAAGGCGGCGGTCGGGCAGATGTCCAGGCACGCGGAGCAGCGCCCGCAGTGTTCGCTGGCCATCGCCGGATCGACCGGTAGCGGCACGTCGACGAACAGCTCGCCGAGGAAGAAGTAGCTACCGGCCTTGCGGTTGAGCACCAGGGTGTTCTTGCCGATCCAACCGAGCCCGGCCTGCTCGGCGATGGCCTTTTCCAGCACCGGCGCGCTGTCGACGAAGGCGCGGAAACCGAACGGGCCGATCTCGCCCTGGATGCGCTCGGCCAGTTGCTGCAGGCGCTTGCGGATCAGCTTGTGGTAGTCGCGGCCGAGTGCGTAGCGCGATACGTAGGCTTTTTCCGGGGCCGCCAGGACCTGCGCCATGCGTGTGTCGCCGGGCAGGTAGTCCATGCGCAGGGAAATCACCCGCAGGGTGCCGGGGACCAGCTCGGCCGGACGCGAGCGCTTGCTGCCGTGCGCCGCCATGTAGTCCATTTCGCCGTGGTAGCCCGCTTCCAGCCAGCGCTGCAGGTGCCCTTCGTGCTCGCCCAGGTCGACATCGCCGATGCCGACCTGCTGGAAGCCCAGCTCGCGGCCCCAGTCCTTGATGGACTGGGCGAGGCGGAGCGGGTCCGGCGGGGAAAGGCGGTCGGCCAGCGGCTGGGGAGTCATGGCGATTCGATGAAGACGAGGGAAAGCGAATGGGTACAGGTATAATTCTGCCAGACTGCGCGTCCGACGCCGAATCGATCCGATGACCATGACCTTCCAGCACGACGACCTGCCACTCGCCCTCTATTCCGCCGCCCAGGTGCGCGACCTCGATGCGCGCCTGATCGCCGCCGGGACACCGGGCTTCGAACTCATGCAGCGCGCGGCCCATGCCGCCTGGCGCGCATTGCGCCGGCGCTGGCCGGAGGCCGGGGCGCTGACCGTGCTCGCCGGGCATGGCAACAATGCCGGCGACGGCTACCTGGTCGCGGCGCTGGCGCAGCGCGCCGGCTGGCGCGTGCGGGTGCTGGCGGTCGCGGCGGCGGATCGTCTCTCCGGCGATGCCGCGCAGGCCCATGCCACGGCCCTGGATGCCGGCGTCGCGGTGCAACCGTGGAGCGAATGCGCCGAACTCGAGGGCGTGCTGGTCGACGCCATGCTCGGCACCGGCCTGGCCGGCGCGGTCCGCGAACCTTTCGCCCAGGCGATCCGCCTGGCCAACGCCGCCGGCCTGCCGGTCCTGGCGGTGGACATCCCTTCCGGCCTGAGCGCCGACACCGGCGCGGTATTGGGGGAGGCGATCCGGGCGGACCTGACGGTGACTTTCGTCGCGCTGAAGCTCGGGCTGTTCACCGGCGAGGCGCCGGAACGGGTCGGTGAACTGGTATTCGACGACCTGGGCGGCGACGCCGCCGCGGTCGCGACGCTCCCGCCCCTGGCGCGGCGCCTGGCGCACCGCGACCTGCCAAGGTTGGCGGCGCGGCCGCGGACCGCCCACAAGGGGCTCTTCGGCCATCTGCTGGTGGCCGGCGGCGACGCCGGGATGGGCGGAGCGGTGCTGCTGGCCGCGGAAAGCGCCCTGCGCTGCGGCGCCGGCCTGGTCTCGGCGGCGACCCGCGTCGAACACGTACCGGCGCTGCTGGGCCGTTGCCCCGAGGTCATGGCCCATGGCGTGGCTTCGGCGAGCCAGTTGCTGGCTCTCGCCGAACGCGCCAGCGTGCTGGTGCTCGGTCCCGGGCTCGGCCAGAGGGCCTGGGGGCGCAGCCTGCTGAGCGCCGCCCGGGGGCGGCCATTGCCGCAGGTCTGGGATGCCGACGCGTTGAACCTGTTGGCCCTGGAACCGGTCGGAGCAGGGCCGCAGGCGTGGATCCTGACGCCGCATCCCGGCGAGGCCGCGCGCCTGTTGCGCCGCACGACCGCGCAGGTGCAGGCGGATCGCCCGGCTGCGGCGCTGGAATTGGCGCGTCGCTATCAGGCGGTGGTGGTACTCAAGGGCGCCGGCAGCCTGGTCGCCTCGCCCGGCGGTCGTCTCGCCGTCTGTTCCCGGGGGCACCCGGCGATGGCCGGAGCCGGCCTGGGCGACGTACTGTCGGGTGTCATCGGTGCCTTGCTGGCCCAGGGCATGGCGGCGTTCGACGCGGCCTGCCTGGCGGTCTGGCTACACGCAGCCGCCGGTGAGCGGCTGGGCGCCCAGGGTCGCGGGCTGGTGGCGACCGATCTCGTACCTACCGTTCGTCAGTTGCTCGAGGAGTGCAGTCCGTGTCTGAAGTGATCCTGTCCGCCGAAGGGGAAGACGCGATGGTCGAACTGGGCGGGCGCATCGCCCGGGCCAGCGGCGGGCAGGGGGTCATCTACCTGCACGGCGACCTCGGCGCCGGCAAGACCACCCTCTCGCGCGGCATCCTGCGCGGCCTCGGCCATGCCGGCTCGGTGAAAAGCCCGACCTTCACCCTGGTCGAGCCCTACGAAATCGGCGAGCTGCGCGCCTACCATTTCGACCTGTACCGGCTCGCCGATCCGGAGGAACTGGAGTTCTTCGGCATCCGCGACTATTTCGATGGCAGCGCGCTCTGCCTGATCGAGTGGCCCGAGCGCGGCGCGGGCGTTTTGCCAACCGCTGATCTGGACATTACCATTACTGCCCAAGCGGGTGGACGGACACTGCGCCTGGTACCGCATGGTGCGCGGGGCGAAGCCTGGTGTGCCACCCTGACCATGGGAGCATGAGAAAAACGATGGGTTGGGGCTTGCGTCTGCGGACGTTGTTGACTGGGGTGATGATTCTGCTGGCCTGTCAGGTCGGCGAGGTTCTGGCCGCCGCGCAAATCAAGAGCGTGCGGATCTGGCGCGCTCCGGATAACACCCGTCTGGTCTTCGATCTCTCCGGCCCGGTGCAGCACAGCCTGTTCACCCTGGCCGCGCCCAACCGTATCGTCATCGACGTCAGCGGCGCCCAACTGGCGACCCAGCTCAACGGCCTCAAGCTCGGCAACACCCCGATCACCGCGGTGCGCTCGGCCCAGCGCACGCCGAACGACCTGCGCATGGTCCTCGACCTGTCCGCCCAGGTCACCCCGAAGAGCTTCGTCCTGCCACCCAACCAGCAGTATGGCAACCGCCTGGTGGTCGATCTCTATGACCAGGGCGCCGACCTGACCCCGGACGTGCCGGCGACACCGACCCCGAGCGTGCCGGTCACCCCGGTGACACCGACCCAACCGGTGGCCAAGCTGCCGCTGCCGACCAAGGGTGGCACCCGCGACATCGTCATCGCCATCGACGCCGGGCACGGCGGCGAGGACCCCGGCGCCCTCGGCCCGGGCGGCCTGCACGAGAAGAACATCACCCTGTCGATCGCCCGCGAGTTGCAGCGACAGATCAACCAGGTGCGCGGCTACCGTGCCGAACTGACCCGCACCGGCGACTACTTCATCCCGCTGCGCAAGCGCACCGAGATCGCCCGCAAGAAGGGCGCCGACCTGTTCGTCTCGATCCATGCCGACGCCGCGCCGAGCCGCAGCGCCTTCGGCGCCTCGGTGTTCGCCCTGTCCGACCGCGGCGCCACCTCGGAAACCGCGCGCTGGCTGGCCGACAGCGAAAACCGTTCCGACCTGATCGGCGGCGACGGCAGCGTCAGCCTCGGCGACAAGGACCAGATGCTCGCCGGCGTGCTGCTCGACTTGTCGATGACCGCGACCCTGTCGTCGAGCCTGGATGTCGGGCACAAGGTGCTGACCAATGTCGGACGCATCACCTCGCTGCACAAGCGGCGGGTGGAGCAGGCCGGATTCATGGTGCTGAAATCGCCGGACATTCCCTCGATCCTGGTGGAAACCGGCTTCATCTCGAACGTCAACGAGTCGCGCAAGCTGGCCAGCGCCAGTCACCAGCAGGCCCTGGCGCGTTCGATCACCAGCGGCATCCGCCAGTACTTCCAGCAGAGCCCGCCGCCCGGCACCTACATCGCCTCGTTGCGCGCCCAGGGCAAGCTGTCGATGGGGCCGCGCGAGCACGTGGTGCGGCCCGGAGAGACCCTGGCGATGATCGCCCAGCGCTATGAAGTGAGCATGGCCGCGCTGCGCAGCAGCAACAGCCTGTCCAGCGACAACCTGAAAGTCGGCCAGGCCCTGTCCATCCCGAGCACCGCCCTGGCGGCCCAGTGATGAGCGAAGCGCCGCGTATCCAGCTGCTCAGTCCGCGGCTGGCGAACCAGATCGCCGCCGGTGAGGTGGTCGAGCGTCCCGCCTCGGTGGCCAAGGAACTGCTGGAGAACAGCCTCGATGCCGGCGCCCGGCGTATCGACGTGGAAGTCGAGCAGGGTGGCGTCAAGCTGCTGCGGGTGCGCGACGACGGTCGCGGCATCCCCGCCGATGACCTGCCGCTGGCCCTGGCTCGCCACGCCACCAGCAAGATCCGCGAGCTGGAAGACCTGGAGCGGGTGATGAGCCTCGGCTTCCGCGGCGAGGCGCTGGCCTCGATCAGCTCGGTGGCGCGCCTGACCATGACCTCGCGCACCGCCGACGCCGGCGAAGCCTGGCAGGTGGAGACCGAGGGCCGTGACATGCAGCCGCGAGTGCAGCCGGCGGCGCACCCGGTGGGAACCAGCGTCGAGGTTCGCGACCTGTTCTTCAACACCCCGGCGCGGCGCAAGTTCCTGCGTGCGGAGAAGACCGAGTTCGACCATCTGCAGGAAGTCATCAAGCGCCTGGCGCTGGCCCGTTTCGACGTGGCTTTCCACCTGCGCCACAACGGCAAGACCATCTTCGCCCTGCACGAGGCGCGCGACGAGCTGGCCCGCGCGCGCCGGGTCGGCGCGGTGTGCGGCCAGGCGTTCCTCGAGCAGGCGTTGCCGATCGAGGTCGAGCGCAATGGCCTGCACCTGTGGGGCTGGGTCGGCTTGCCGACCTTCTCCCGCAGCCAACCGGATCTGCAGTATTTCTATGTGAACGGGCGCATGGTGCGCGACAAGCTGGTCGCCCACGCGGTGCGCCAGGCCTATCGCGACGTGCTGTACAACGGCCGGCACCCGACCTTCGTGCTGTTCTTCGAGGTCGATCCGGCGGTGGTCGACGTCAACGTGCATCCGACCAAGCACGAAGTGCGCTTCCGCGACAGCCGGATGGTCCATGACTTCCTCTATGGCACCCTGCATCGCGCGCTGGGCGAGGTTCGCCCCGACGACCAGCTCGCGCCGCCCGGGGCGACCAGCCTGACCGAGCCGCGTCCGACCGGTGCCGCCGCCGGCGAATTCGGCCCGCAGGGCGAGATGCGCCTGGCCGAAAGTGTGCTGGAGAGCCCGGCGGCGCGGGTGGGTTGGAGCGGCGGTGCATCCTCGTCCGGCGCTTCCTCCGGCTATTCCGCCTACACCCGGCCGGAGGCGCCGCCCTCGCTGGCCGAGGCCGGCGGCGCCTACAAGGCCTACTTCGCGCCGCTGCCCGCCGGCGAGGCGCCGGCCGCGCTGCCCGAAAGCGCCCAGGACATCCCCCCGCTGGGTTACGCCCTGGCGCAACTCAAGGGCATCTACATCCTCGCCGAGAACGCCCACGGCCTGGTGCTGGTGGACATGCACGCGGCCCACGAGCGGATCACCTACGAGCGCCTCAAGGTGGCGATGGCCAGCGAAGGCTTGCGTGGTCAGCCGCTGCTGGTGCCGGAGTCGATCGCGGTCAGCGAGCGCGAGGCGGATTGCGCCGAGGAGCACTCCGGCTGGTTCCAGCGCCTGGGCTTCGAGTTGCAGCGATTGGGCCCGGAAACCCTGGCGATCCGACAGATCCCGGCGCTGCTCAAGCAGGCGGAGGCGACCCAACTGGTACGCGACGTCATCGCCGACCTGCTGGAGTACGGCACCAGCGACCGTATCCAGGCGCATCTGAACGAACTGCTCGGGACCATGGCCTGCCACGGAGCGGTCCGTGCCAATCGGCGCCTGACGTTGCCGGAAATGAACGCCCTGCTGCGCGACATGGAAATCACCGAGCGCAGCGGCCAGTGCAACCATGGGCGTCCGACCTGGACCCAACTGGGCCTGGACGAACTGGACAAGCTCTTCCTGCGCGGCCGCTGAGCTTGCGGCTTCGGGCGCAAAGCCCGAAGCTATGCGCTTTGTCCAAGAGCTTTCCGATGCCTTCCCTGCCTCCCGCCATCTTCCTCATGGGGCCGACCGCCGCCGGCAAGACCGACCTGGCGATGGCGCTGGCCGATGCGCTGCCCTGCGAGCTGATCAGCGTCGACTCGGCGCTGATCTACCGCGGCATGGATATCGGTACGGCCAAGCCTTCCCGGGAGTTGCTGGCGCGCTATCCGCACCGCCTGATCGATATCCGCGACCCGGCCGAGAGCTATTCGGCCGCCGAATTCCGCGCCGACGCCCTGGCGGCGATGGCCGAGGCCACCGCGCGCGGCAGGATTCCCCTGCTGGTGGGGGGCACCATGCTCTATTACAAGGCGTTGCTCGAAGGCCTGGCCGACATGCCCGGTGCCGATCCCGAGGTGCGCGCCGCGCTCGAGGCCGAGGCCCGGGCCGAAGGCTGGGAGGCGCTGCATCGGCAACTCGCCGAGGTCGACCCGGAGTCGGCCGCGCGAATCCATCCCAACGATCCGCAACGGCTGATGCGGGCGCTGGAGGTCTATCGCGTCGGCGGCGTGTCGATGAGCGAACTGCGTCGCCGGCAAAGCGCTGAAAAGGCGGATTTTGACGCGTCAGGCAGGAATCAATTGCCGTATACTGTCGCCCAGCTGGCGATTGCTCCCGAGCAGCGCCAGGTGTTGCACGCGCGGATTGCGCAGCGTTTTCGCCAGATGCTGGAACAGGGTTTCATCGCCGAGGTCGAAGCACTGCATGCCAGAAGTGACTTGCATGCAGGATTACCGTCTATTAGAGCCGTGGGTTACCGTCAGGTGTGGGATTACCTGGACGGCAAGCTGTCCTACGCTGAAATGACCGAGCGCGGCATCATCGCAACCCGCCAGTTGGCCAAGCGCCAGTTCACCTGGCTGCGAAGCTGGAGCCATCTACACTGGATGGACAGCCTAGCAGGTGACAATCTGCCGCGTGCCTTGAAATACCTGAAAACGGTCTCCATATTGGCCTGAGACCTTAATTTGTCCGTCTGTTTCCGGAGCGAGTCCGGAGGTTTGGACGGCGCCAAGTCACCCTATTCGACTACTCAAACTACGATCCTTAAAGGAGTGCGGCACATGTCAAAAGGGCATTCGCTACAAGACCCTTACCTCAATACCCTGCGGAAAGAACGCGTTCCGGTTTCCATCTATCTGGTCAACGGCATCAAGCTGCAGGGCCAGATCGAGTCGTTCGACCAGTTTGTCATCCTGCTGAAGAACACCGTCAGCCAGATGGTTTACAAACACGCGATCTCCACCGTGGTACCGAGCCGTCCGGTGCGTCTGCCGAGCGGCGACCAGCCGGCCGAGCCGGGCAACGCTTGACGGGAGTCCGCTTTGTTCTTTGAGCGCCCAGGTGGTGGGGAACAGGCTGTTCTGGTGCATCTGGAAGGGCAGAACCCCGAGGCGCGCGAAGATCCGCAGGAGTTCCAGGAACTGGTGCGTTCGGCCGGCGCGGAAACGGTGGCATTCGTCAGCGTGTCCCGCCATCAGCCGAGCGCCAAGTATCTCATCGGCAGTGGCAAGGTCGAGGAACTGCACGACCTGGTCAAGGCCGAGAACGTCGAGCTGGTGATTTTCAACCACACCCTGACGCCCAGCCAGGAGCGCAATCTCGAGCGTGCGTTCGAATGTCGCGTGCTCGACCGGACCGGGCTGATCCTCGATATCTTCGCCCAGCGCGCGCGGACCCACGAAGGCAAGTTGCAGGTGGAACTGGCGCAGCTGGAGCACATGAGCACGCGGCTGGTCCGCGGCTGGACCCACCTCGAACGGCAGAAGGGCGGTATCGGCCTGCGCGGACCGGGTGAAACCCAGCTGGAGACCGACCGGCGCCTGTTGCGCGTGCGCATCCGCCAGATCAAGCAGCGCCTGGAGAAGGTCCGCAGCCAGCGCGAGCAGGCCCGCCGTGGGCGCAAGCGTGCGGACATCCCGGCGGTATCGCTGGTCGGCTATACCAACGCCGGCAAGTCGACCCTGTTCAATGCGCTCACCTCGTCCGAGGTGTACGCCGCCAACCAGTTGTTCGCCACCCTCGACCCGACCCTGCGTCGCCTGCAGCTGGACGACCTCGGGCCGGTGGTGCTGGCCGACACGGTGGGTTTCATCCGCCACCTGCCGCACAAGCTGGTGGAGGCCTTCCGCGCTACGCTGGAGGAATCGAGCAATGCCGACCTCCTCCTGCACGTGATCGATGCCCACGAGCCCGAGCGGGACGCGCAGATCGAGCAGGTGCTGGCGGTGCTCGGCGAGATCGGCGCCAACGAACTGCCGATGCTCGAGGTCTATAACAAGGTCGACCTGCTACCCTCGGTCGAACCGCACATCCAGCGCGACGATGCCGGCAAGCCGGTGCGCGTCTGGCTGTCGGCGCAGACCGGCGAAGGCCTCGACCTGCTGCGTCAGGCCATCGCCGAGCTGCTCGGCGAGGACCTGTTCGTCGGTACCTTGCGCCTGCCCCAGCGGCTCGGGCGCCTGCGCGCCCAGCTGTTCGAGCTGGGCGCGGTGCAGTCCGAGGCGCACGATGAGGAAGGTTGTACCCTGCTGCAGGTGCGCCTGCCGCGGGCCGAGTTGAATCGCCTGGCGAGCCGCGCAGGTTGGCAGCCGGCGGAGTTCGTTGCGCAACACACTTTGCAATAAAGCCCGTATCGCTGCTTTTGGCAGCGGGCAGGGCATTCGGTAGCATGGGTGGCCGCGCCGCAGGCGCGTTTCGCGTTACTAGATGGAGAGCGCTATGGCTTGGAACGAGCCGGGTGACAACTCGAACAACAACGATCGAGACCCGTGGGGAGGCCGCCGCGGTGGTGGCGGCGGTGGTGACCGCAAGGGGCCGCCCGACCTGGATGAGGCTTTCCGCAAGCTTCAGGACAGCCTGAACGGGCTGTTCGGTGGAAAAAAACGCAGTGGCAACGGCTCCGGCTCCGGTTCCGGCGGCAAGGGCGGTGGCCTGGGCCTGTTCGGCATCGGCCTGGCGATCCTCGCCGTGCTCTGGCTGTACAACGCCATCTATGTGGTGGACGAGCAGGAGCAGGCGGTCATCCTGCGCTTCGGCAAGTACTACGAGACGGTCGGTCCCGGCCTGAACTTCTACTTCCCGCCGATCGACAAGCGCTTCCAGGAGAACGTCACCCGCGAGCGTGCGTACAGCAAGCAGGGGCAGATGCTCACCGAGGACGAGAACATCGTCGAGGTGCCGCTGACCGTGCAGTACAAGATCAGCAACCTGCAGGACTTCGTGCTCAACGTCGACCAGCCCGAGGTCAGCCTGCAGCAGGCGACCGAGAGCGCGCTGCGGCATGTCGCCGGCTCCACCACCATGGACCGGATCCTCACCGAAGGCCGCGAGCAGATGGCGACCGAGGTGCGCGAGCGCCTGCAGCGCTTCCTGGATACCTACAAGACCGGTATCACCGTGACCCAGGTGAACATCCAGAGCGCCCAGGCTCCGCGCGAGGTGCAGGAAGCGTTCGACGACGTGATCCGCGCCCGCGAGGACGAGCAGCGCGAGAAGAACCAGGCCGAGGCCTATGCCAACGGCGTGGTGCCGGAAGCGCGCGGCCAGGCGCAGCGCATCATCGAGGAGGCCAACGGCTACCGCGACGAAGTGATCTCCCGCGCCCAGGGTGAGGCGGACCGCTTCTCCAAGCTGCTGGTCGAGTACCGCAAGGCGCCGGAAGTGACGCGCGAGCGCCTGTACCTGGATACCATGCAGGAAGTCTTCAGCCAGACCAGCAAGGTGCTGGTGACCGGCCAGCAGGGGCAGAACAACCTGCTCTACCTGCCGCTGGACAAGATGATCGATGGTCGTAACGCCGCTCCCGCAGCGGGTGCCGGCGCCTCCACCGGTGGTGGCAGCGCCAGCGCTTCGGACCTGGGTTCGCGGATCGTCAACGACCTGCGCCAGCAAGACGCGCGTACGAGGGAGAGCCGCTGATGGGCAACAAGTCTTTGATCGCTCTGATCGTCGGTGTCGTCGCCGCCATCGTGCTGTGGAACAGCGTCTACGTGGTCCAGCAGACCGAGCGCGCGGTCATGCTGCGCTTCGGCCGGGTGGTCGAGTCCGACGTCAAGCCGGGCCTGCATTTCAAGATCCCGTACGTCAACCAGGTGCGCAAGTTCGATGCCCGCCTGCTGACCCTGGACGCCCCGACCCAGCGCTTCCTGACCCTGGAGAAGAAGGCGGTGATGGTTGATGCCTATGCCAAGTGGCGGGTGGCGGACGCCGAGCGCTTCTACACCGCGACCTCGGGTCTCAAGCAGATCGCCGACGAGCGTCTGTCGCGGCGCCTGGAGGCGGGCCTGCGCGACCAGTTCGGCAAGCGTACCCTGCACGAAGTGGTGTCCGGCGAGCGCGATGCGCTGATGGGCGACATCACCGCGTCGCTGAATCGCATGGCGCAGAAGGAGCTGGGTATCGAGGTGATCGACGTGCGGGTCAAGGCCATCGACCTGCCGAAGGAAGTCAACCGCAGCGTCTTCGAGCGGATGAGCACCGAGCGTGAGCGCGAGGCCCGCGAGCACCGTGCCAAGGGTCGCGAACTGGCCGAAGGCATTCGCGCCGACGCCGACCGCCAGCGCCGGGTGATCGTCGCCGAGGCCTATCGCGAGTCGGAAGAGACCCGCGGTGACGGGGACTCCAAGGCTGCCGCGATCTACGCCAAGGCCTACAACCAGGATCCGGAGTTCTACGCGTTCTACCGGAGCCTGAAGGCCTATCGCGAGAGCTTCGCCGAGAAGCGCGACGTGCTGGTGCTCGATCCGAGCAGCGAGTTCTTCCGCTACCTGAACAAGGCCAACAAGTAATCCGCGGTTCTCCGGCGGGCGGCAGCGCCCGTCGGAGAAATCGTGTTATGATGAGCCAGCCGGGAAATCCCGGCTTTTTTGCGTCCGCGAGAATCATGTGGCAGGAATTCGGCATCGCGTTTTGTCTGGTACTGGTGCTGGAAGGCATCCTGCCGTTCCTGTGTCCGCGGCAGTGGCGCGAGGCGGTCTCCGGCATCGGCCGGTTGAGCGACCGTCATCTGCGTCTCGTGGGGCTGGGCAGCATGCTGCTCGGCACCCTGCTTCTTTACTGGATTCACTGATGATGTGCCGCCCGGCTGAAAGGGGAGAGGCGAAATGGCAACGGTAGACCGCTGGCTGCTGCCAGATGGGATCGAAGAGGTGCTGCCCCCGGAGGCGGCGCGCATCGAAGCAGCCCGCCGTCAGGTGCTGGATCTGTTCCACCGCTGGGGTTACGAGTTCGTCGTGACCCCGCATATCGAATACCTGGAGTCACTGCTCACGGGCGCGGGACAGGACCTCGACCTGCGCACCTTCAAAGTGACCGACCCGGCGTCCGGCCGGCTCATGGGGTTCCGCGCCGACATCACGCCGCAGGTGGCGCGGATGGACGCGCACAGCCTGCGTCGCGAGGGGCCGAGCCGGCTGTGCTATGCCGGCAGCGTGCTGCATGCGCAACCGCGCGCGCTGTCCACCTCGCGCAGCCCGATCCAGTTGGGCGCCGAACTGTACGGCGACGCCAGTCCGGCCAGCGATGTCGAGGTGATCAGCCTGATGCTGGACATGCTCGAGATGGCGGAAGTGCCGGATGTACACATGGATCTCGGCCACGTCGGCATCTACCGTGGCCTGGCCCGCGCGGCCGGGCTTTCCGGCGAGGTCGAGCAGCAGCTGTTCGACGCCTTGCAGCGCAAGGCGGTGGACGAGGTCGAGGCCTTGACCGCGAGCCTGCCGGGCGAGCTGCGCGACATGCTGCGCGCGCTGGCCGAACTGTGTGGTGGGCGCGACGCGCTCGAGCAGGGGCGTGTGCGCCTGGCTGCGGCGCCAACCGAGGTGCAGGTGGCACTGAACGAGCTGATCGAGATCGCCGACTCGCTGGCCGCACGCTTCCCGGGCTTGCCGCTGTATTTCGACCTCGGCGAACTGCGCGGCTATCACTATCACACCGGGGTAGTGTTCGCGGCCTTCGTGCCCGGCGTTGGCCAGTCCATCGCCCAGGGCGGTCGCTATGACGATATCGGTGCCGACTTCGGGCGTGCCCGACCGGCAACCGGTTTTTCCACCGATTTGAAAAACCTGGTCACTCTCGGCCAGGCCCGGCTGGACCAGGCAGTGTCGGGTATCTGGGCGCCGGCCGAAGGGGCCGGCCTCTGGCAGGCGGTGCAGCGACTGCGCCGCGACGGGCAGCGTGTCGTCCAGGCACTGCCCGGGCAGGATGCGGCTTCTGCGCGCGAGGCGGGCTGCGACCGGCAGCTGGCGCTGCGCGATGGCAATTGGCAGGTGGCGCCGCTGGCGTCCTGAGATTTCCGCCGGCCGCGGCCGGCATCGAACTTCCACGATGGGGACAAGTGTTATGGGTAAGAATGTCGTAGTCCTGGGCACCCAGTGGGGTGATGAGGGCAAGGGCAAGATCGTCGACCTGCTCACCGAGCAGGCGGCTGCCGTAGTTCGCTACCAGGGTGGTCACAACGCTGGCCACACCCTGGTGATCGATGGCGAGAAAACCGTCCTGCACCTGATTCCATCGGGCATCCTGCGCGAAGGCGTGCAGTGCCTGATCGGCAATGGCGTGGTGCTGGCGCCCGATGCGCTGCTGCGCGAAATCACCAAGCTGGAAGAGAAGGGCGTGCCGGTGCGCGAACGCCTGCGCATCAGTCCGTCCTGCCCGTTGATCCTGTCCTACCACGTCGCTCTCGATCAGGCGCGCGAGAAGGCCCGCGGCGAAGCCAAGATCGGCACCACCGGTCGCGGCATCGGCCCGGCCTACGAGGACAAGGTGGCGCGCCGTGGCCTGCGCGTCGGCGACCTGTTCCATCGCGAGCGCTTCGCCGCCAAGCTGGGCGAGCTGCTGGACTACCACAACTTCGTCCTTCAGCACTATTACAAGGAGCCGGCCATCGACTTCCAGAAGACTCTGGACGAGGCGATGGAATATGCCGAGCTGCTCAAGCCGATGATGGCCGATGTCGCCGCGACCCTGCACGACCTGCGCAAGCACGGCAAGGACATCATGTTCGAAGGCGCCCAGGGATCGCTGCTGGACATCGACCACGGCACCTATCCCTATGTGACCAGCTCCAACACCACCGCCGGCGGCACCGCCACCGGTTCCGGCTTCGGCCCGCTGTACCTGGACTACGTGCTGGGAATCACCAAGGCCTACACCACCCGTGTCGGTTCCGGTCCGTTCCCGACCGAGCTGTTCGACGACGTCGGCGCCTATCTGGCCAAGCGCGGCCACGAGTTCGGCGCCACCACCGGTCGCGCTCGCCGCTGCGGCTGGTTCGACGCCGTGATCCTGCGTCGCGCCATCGAGATCAACAGCATTTCCGGCCTGTGCCTGACCAAGCTCGACGTGCTCGATGGCCTGGACGTGGTGCGGCTGTGCGTCGGCTACAGGAATGCCGATGGCGACGTGCTGGAAGCGCCGACCGATGCCGACAGCTACATCGGCCTGCAGCCGGTCTACGAGGAAATGCCCGGCTGGAGCGAGTCGACCGTGGGAGCGAAGACCCTGGAAGAGTTGCCGGCCAACGCCCGCGCCTACATCAAGCGCGTGGAAGAGCTGGTGGGTGCGCCGATCGATATCATCTCCACCGGTCCGGACCGCAACGAAACCATCATCCTGCGCCATCCGTTCGCCTGAGGCGGATAGCGGGACGATGACGGAACGGGCTGCGCATGCAGCCCGTTTTCATTTCCGGGGCGGCGCAGCGGCGAGTGGAGGAGAGGTGTGCTTCGAAGGGGGAAAGCGCGGACAACAAAAAGCCGAGCGATGCTCGGCTGTTTGTCTTGAAGATGGTGCCCAGGAGAAGACTCGAACTTCCACGGTGTTGCCACCGCTAGGACCTGAACCTAGTGCGTCTACCAATTCCGCCACCTGGGCATGCTTTTCAGCATTGTGCGATGATCGCTCATCGACTTGGATGTTGCAAACCTTGCTGCAGTTTCAATGCCTGGTAGTGGCTGAACTGCTGAAACAAAGGCAGTCTAATGTCTGGCTTTGTCTGAAATATGGTGCCCAGGAGAAGACTCGAACTTCCACGGTGTTGCCACCGCTAGGACCTGAACCTAGTGCGTCTACCAATTCCGCCACCTGGGCACTGGAGTCGATGATCGCTCATCGTTTCCGTGTTACAACGTCTCAGCAACGTTGTGGGCGCGAACTATACGAGTACGCATTGTGCTTGTAAACCCCTGATGCGATAAAAATTATTCTGCTGCCGAAGCTGACCGACGAAGCGTTTTCGCGCTTCAATAGAGCAATGGCAGCGAACGCTAAAGAAGAAAAGGTGACCTACCTCTAATGGCCGATTGGCAAAACCTCGATCCCGAGGCCGCTCGCGAAGCGGAAAAGTACGAAAACCCCATTCCCAGCCGGGAACTGATCCTGGCTCATCTGGCCGAGCGAGGCGCCCCGGCGACCCGTTCCCAGCTACTCGACGAGTTCGGGCTCGCCGGCGAGGAGCCGGAAGAAGCCCTGCGTCGACGCCTGCGTGCCATGGAACGCGACGGGCAGCTTATCTATACACGTCGCGGTGCCTATGCGCCGGTGGACAAGCTGGACCTGATCCGCGGCCGCATCAGCGGGCACCGTGACGGCTTCGGCTTCCTCATTCCCGACGATGGCAGCGACGACCTGTTCCTCAGCCCGACCCAGATGCGTCTGGTGTTCGACGGCGACCGTGCCCTGGCCCGGGTGTCCGGCCACGATCGCCGCGGCCGCCGCGAAGGCCAGTTGGTCGAGGTGATCGAGCGTGCCCACGAGATCGTGGTCGGCCGCTACTTCGAGGAAAGCGGCATCGGCGTGGTGGTCGCGGACAATCCGAAGATCCAGCAGGAAGTCCTGATCCCGCCGGGCAAGACTGGCAAGGCCAGGCACAACCAGTTCGTCCAGGTGCGCATCGAGCAGTGGCCGAGCATCCATCGCCAGGCTCAGGGCGAGATTGTCGAGGTGCTCGGCGACTACATGGCGCCGGGCATGGAAATCGAGGTCGCCCTGCGCAGCTACGACATTCCGCACGTGTGGCCGGCCGCGGTGGAGAAGGAAGCGGCCAGGCTCAAGCCGGAAGTGGCGGAGAAGGACAAGCAGAAGCGCATCGACCTGCGTCAGGTGCCGTTCGTCACCATCGATGGCGAGGACGCCCGCGACTTCGACGACGCCGTGTACGCCGAGTCCAGGCGTGGCGGCGGCTGGCGCCTGTTCGTGGCGATCGCCGACGTCTCGCATTATGTGAAGGTCGGCTCGGCGCTGGACGAGGAGGCGGCCAGGCGCGGCAACTCGGTGTACTTCCCCGAGCGGGTGATCCCGATGCTGCCGGAAGTGCTGTCCAACGGCCTCTGCTCGCTGAATCCGCTGGTCGACCGCCTGGCCATGGTCTGCGAGATGACCCTGTCCAAGGCCGGCAAGCTCACCGGCTACCAGTTCTACGAAGCGGTGATCCACTCCCATGCGCGCCTGACCTACACCAAGGTCAGCCAGTTGCTCGAGCGTCCCGACAGCGTCGAGGCCGAGAACCTGCGCCAGCAGTTGCCCGGGGTGGTGCCGCATCTGCAGCAACTCTACGCGCTGTACAAGGCCCTGCTGGCCGGTCGTCACGTGCGCGGCGCGATCGATTTCGAGACCCAGGAGACCCGCATCGTCTTCGGCGCCGACCGGAAGATCTCGGAAATCCGCCCGACCCAGCGCAACGACGCGCACCGTCTGATCGAGGAATGCATGCTCTGCGCCAACGTGGCGACCGCGCGCTTCCTGCAGAAGCACGGCATTCCGTCGCTGTACCGGGTGCACGACGGCCCGCCCCAGGAGAAACTCAACAACCTGCGCCAGTTCCTCGGTGAGCTGGGGCTCAGCCTGGGTCGCGGCAAGGCCGCGCCGACCCCGGGCGACTACCAGGAATTGCTGGAGAAGATCCGCGACCGCGCCGACTTCCGCCTGATCCAGACGGTCATGCTGCGTTCGCTCAGCCAGGCGATGTACAGCCCGGACAACAATGGCCACTTCGGCCTCAACTATGACGCCTACACCCACTTCACCTCGCCGATCCGGCGCTACCCCGACCTGCTGGTGCACCGCGCGATCCGCAGCGTGATCCGCTCCAAGGTGGAGACTCCGCACGTGCAGCGGGCCGGTGCGGCAAGCATGCCCAAGGCGCGCATCTATCCGTACGACGAATTGCGCCTGGACCAGTTGGGCGAGCAGTGCTCGATGACCGAGCGGCGTGCCGACGAGGCGACCCGCGACGTGACCAACTGGCTGAAATGCGAATACATGCGCGAGCGGGTCGGCGAGACCTTCCCTGGCGTAATCACCGCCGTCACCGGTTTCGGCCTGTTCGTCGAGCTGACCGATATCTTCGTCGAAGGTCTGGTGCATGTGACCGCGTTGCCCGGCGACTACTATCATTTCGACGCCGTGCACCATCGCCTCAGCGGTGAACGCACCGGGCGCAGCTTCCGTCTCGGCGACACCACGGAAGTGGTAGTGGCGCGGGTCGACCTGGACGAACGGAAGATCGATTTCGAGCTGGCCGGGAACGTGCTGAGCGCGCCGATCGGACGCAAGAAGCGCAATGGCGACAAGTCGGCGAATGCCGGCAAGGCGCCGAAGGGGCGCAAGGGTGCCTCCGTGCCCGAGGTCGACCTGGAGCCTGCGCTGGCCAGTCCTGACGCCGCGGTGGTGCCGCGACGCAAGGCCGGCAAGGTGCAGGCGCTGCCGCCGGTGGCGCCGGAACTGCTGGCCCAGGCCGCGGAGATGCTCGGCAACACCGACGTACGCAAGAGTCGCGAAGTGAAGAAGGCTCTGCTCGCCGAGGCGCGTGTCGGCGACAGCGGCGGCAAGGACAAGGGTGGGAAGAAGGGCAAGGCCGCCCCGGCCGGCAAGAACGCCAAGGGCAAGGCCAGGGGCGGCAAGCCTGCTGCCGCCAAGCCGGGGAAACCGACCAAGCATCGCAAGGGGCCTTCCAAGCCGAAGGCCGATAGCGCTCCGGCAGCGACCGGGGCACGCAAACGTAAGGCCAAGTCATGAGTCAGTGGGAAAAGGTCTACGGCGTGCACGCCGTGGAAGCGTTGTTGCGTCACCACCCGAAGCGGGTCAAGCAGCTGTGGCTGGCCGAGGGCCGCCACGATCCGCGGGTCCAGGTGCTCACCGAGTTGGCCGCCGGGTTCCGTATCCCGGTAGGGCAGCGCGACCGGCGTGAACTCGACGAGTGGGCGGAAGGCGTCCACCAGGGGGTGGTCGCGGAGGTCAGTCCGAGCCAGGTCTGGGGCGAGAACATGCTCGAGGAACTGCTCGAGCGGGCCGAAGGCGCGCCGCTGTTGCTGGCCCTGGACGGCGTCACCGACCCGCACAACCTCGGCGCCTGCCTGCGCACCGCCGATGCGGCGGGAGTGCTGGCGGTGATCGTGCCGAAGGATAAGTCGGCGACCCTCAACGCCACCGTGCGCAAGGTCGCTTGCGGCGCCGCCGAGGTGATCCCGCTGGTGGCGGTGACCAACCTTGCGCGCACCCTGGAAAAGCTCCAGCAGCGCGGCCTGTGGGTGGTCGGCACCGCCGGCGAGGCGGACAAGACCCTCTACCAGCTCGACCTCAAGGGACCGACCGTGCTGGTGATGGGCGCGGAAGGCAAGGGCATGCGCCGCCTGACCCGCGAGCATTGCGACTTCCTCGCCAGGTTGCCGATGGCCGGCAGCGTCAGCAGCCTGAATGTCTCGGTCGCCACCGGCGTCTGCCTGTTCGAGATCCTTCGCCAGCGCACCCCGCTGGATTGAGCGAGGACGGGGCCGTCGCGCGACGGTCCCGCTGCATTCCCGGTGCTGTACAAATATTCGCCAATCTTCCTTGCTTCGCCGGTTGCCCTTCTCTAGAATGTCGCCCCTTGCCGCGTGGGCAGGCGTTCGTTCGCCTCTCCGCCAGGCAAGCCAAGAAAACATTCACTCCTTGCCTGACCGTTCCGCGGCAGGCTGCAACCCGTAAGGAGCATTTATGCGTCATTACGAAATCGTGTTCCTGGTTCACCCGGACCAGAGCGAACAAGTCGGTGGCATGGTCGAGCGTTACACCAAGGCCATCGAAGAAGACGGCGGCAAGATCCACCGCCTGGAAGACTGGGGCCGCCGTCAGCTGGCCTACGCCATCAACAACGTGCACAAGGCCCACTACGTTCTGATGAACGTCGAGTGCAGCGCCAAGGCCCTGGCTGAGCTGGAAGACAACTTCCGTTACAACGACGCCGTGATCCGTAACCTGGTCATGCGTCGCGACGAAGCTGTCACCGAGCAGTCCGAGATGCTCAAGGCTGAAGAAAGCCGCAACGAGCGTCGCGAGCGTCGTGAGCGTCCGAACGATAACGCTGAAGGCGCCGATGGCGACGACAACAGCGATAGCGATAACGCTGACGAGTAATTCCGGACCAGTATTGAGGAGCCAATCACATGGCACGTTTCTTCCGTCGTCGTAAGTTCTGCCGCTTCACCGCCGAAGGCGTGAAAGAGATCGATTACAAGGATCTCAACACCCTGAAGGCCTACGTTTCCGAAACCGGCAAGATCGTTCCGAGCCGTATCACCGGCACCAAGGCCAAGTACCAGCGTCAGCTGGCGACCGCTATCAAGCGCGCCCGCTACCTGGCCCTGCTTCCTTACACCGACAGCCACGGCCGTTGAGATCGGGCAGTCGGACGCTGGTAAGGGATAGATCGCATGCGCGCACTGGCTGAGTTCACCATGCGCGGCCGCATGCAGGCCACGCTCGCCGTGGCAGGCTCCGCGGTTGTTCCACTGTTGTTCTGGCTGAGTGCCGCCGCCGGTAGCCTGGTGCTGCTGCGGCGCGGATTCGGCGACGCCTTCGGCGTCCTGGCCTGGGCGGTGCTACCGGCGATGTTCTGGTGGTACCTGGGCGATCCGAGCATCCTTCTGGTCCTGCTCGGAACCCTGACGCTGGCGCAGATCCTGCGCGCCAGCATGTCCTGGAGCCATGTGCTGCTGGGCAGTGTTGCAGTTGGCGTGGTATTCGCGCTGGTGCTGGGGCATACCTCCAGCGAGCTGATCGGCGTCCTGGCGACGGAAGTCTCCAAGGTCCTGACCCAGCTTCGCGGGGAGTCCCAGCTGTCGGGCGAAGAGCTGGAAAAGTTGCAGGTGGCGCTGGTGCCGACCCTGACCGGGGTCATGGCGTCCTCGCTGCAGGTGACCTGCCTGCTCTGCCTGATGCTGGCGCGGTACTGGCAGGCCTCGCTGTACAACCCGGGTGGCTTCGGCCGCGAATTCCGGAGTCTGCGGCTGGCGCCGGCGGTTGCCGTGATCCTGCTGCTGGGGGCCGTCGTGGTCCCGGCGCTGGAAGTGCAGGCCGCGGCGCTCGGTCCGTTGTGCAGCGTGCCGCTGATCATCGCCGGCGTGGCGCTCGGGCATGGCCTGATCGCCCTGAAGCGCCTGGCGGGTGGCTGGCTGGTGGGCCTGTACCTGGCTGTATTGCTGCTGGGGAACCTGATCTGTCTTTTGGCGGTTGTCGACAGTCTGTTTGATTTTCGTGGACGCCTGGCCCGGCGCCAGGGCTCCACGAACGGTGAAGGTTAAAAGTTAAGAGGTAAGACTCAAATGGAAGTCATCCTGCTGGAAAAAGTCGCCAACCTGGGCAACCTGGGCGACAAGGTGAACATCAAGGGCGGCTACGCCCGTAACTTCCTGCTGCCGCAGGGCAAGGCCACCGTCGCCACCGCCGAGAACGTCGCTGCGTTCGAAGCCCGCCGCGCCGAGCTGGAAAAGGCTGCCGCCGAGAAGAAGGCCGCTGCCGAAGCCCGTGCTGCCCAGCTCTCCGAGCTGGTGGTAACCCTCGGCGCCCACGCTGGCGACGAAGGCAAGCTGTTCGGTTCGATCGGCACCCGCGACATCGCCGAAGCCGTTTCCGCTGCCGGTTACCCGCTGGAAAAAGCCGAAGTTCGCCTGCCCAACGGCGCGCTGCGCAACACCGGTGAGTTCGACGTCGCCGTGCACCTGCACACCGACGTGGAAACCACTCTGAAGCTGATCATCGTCGCTGAGTAAGCGATCCGATCGGTAGGGCTGGGCGGGCATATGCGTGTCCGCGGCAGTCCGCTAACATCGGGCACGGTACCGGCAACGGCACCGTGCCCGTTGTTTTTTCCGCTGTTCCTTTTTCTTGCGTCGAGTCTATGAACGAGATCACCAGCCCCGAGCAATACGACCTGGAAACCACAGCCCTGAAGGTGCCGCCGCACTCGATCGAGGCCGAGCAGGCCGTGCTGGGTGGCCTGATGCTGGACAACAACGCCTGGGAACGTGTGTCGGACTCGGTGTCCGACGGCGATTTCTACCGCCATGACCATCGCCTGATCTTCCGCGCCATCTACAAGCTGGCCGAGGCCAACCAGCCGATCGACGTGGTGACCCTCTCCGAGCAGTTGGAGAAGGAAGGACAACTGGCCCAGGTCGGCGGCCTGGCCTATCTCGGCGAACTGGCGAAGAACATTCCGTCGGTCGCCAACATCAAGGCCTACGCGCAGATCATCCGCGAGCGCGCCACCCTGCGCCAACTGATCGGCATCAGCAACGAGATCGCCGACAGCGCCTTCCACCCGGAAGGTCGCGGCGCCAACGAGATCCTCGACGAGGCCGAGCGGAAGATCTTCGAGATCGCCGAAGCGCGACCGAAGACCGGCGGGCCGGTAGGGATCAGCGATATCCTGGTCAAGACCATCGACCGCATCGACTACCTGTTCAACACCACCGAGGCGCTGACCGGGGTGTCCACCGGTTTCACCGACCTCGACGAGAAGACCAGCGGCCTGCAGCCGGCCGACCTGATCATCGTCGCCGGGCGTCCGTCGATGGGCAAGACCACCTTCGCCATGAACCTGGTCGAGAACGCGGTGATGCGCACCGACAAGGCCGTGCTGGTGTACTCCCTGGAGATGCCCTCCGACTCGATCGTGATGCGTATGCTCTCGTCGCTCGGGCGTATCGATCAGACCAAGGTGCGTTCCGGCAAGCTCGACGACGAGGATTGGCCGCGCCTGACCTCGGCGATCAACCTGCTCAACGACAAGAAGCTGTTCATCGACGACACCGCCGGCATCAGCCCCTCGGAAATGCGCGCGCGGACCCGTCGCCTGGTGCGCGAGCACGGCGACCTGGCGCTGATCATGATCGACTACCTGCAACTGATGCAGATCCCCGGCTCCAGCGGCGACAACCGGACCAACGAGATTTCCGAGATTTCCCGCTCGCTGAAGGCCCTGGCGAAGGAATTCAATTGCCCGGTGATCGCCCTGTCGCAGCTCAACCGCTCCCTGGAGCAGCGGCCCAACAAACGCCCGGTGAACTCCGACCTGCGCGAATCCGGTGCGATCGAGCAGGACGCCGACGTGATCATGTTCGTCTACCGCGACGAGGTGTATCACCCGGAGACCGAGTTCAAGGGCGTCGCCGAAATCATCATCGGCAAGCAGCGTAACGGCCCGATCGGCACCGTGCGGCTGGCCTTCATCGGCAAGTACACGCGCTTCGAGAACCTCGCCGCCGGCATGTACAACTTCGAAGACGAATGACCCGGCTTGGGTCTTGCCCGGCGGGCGCCTTACCATAGGCGCCCGTTTCATTTGCAGGACCCGAGACCATGCGTCCCCTCGTTGCCACCGTCGACCTTTCCGCGATCCGCCACAACTACAACCTGGCCAAGCGCTGCGCGCCGCAGCGCCAGGCGTTCGCGGTGGTCAAGGCGAACGCCTATGGCCACGGTGCGCGTGAAGTGGTGACGGCGCTGCACGACGAGGCCGACGGTTTCGCCGTGGCTTGCCTGGAGGAGGCTGCCGAGGTCCGCGCCCTGCACGCCGACGCGCGGATCCTGCTGCTGGAAGGCTGTTTCGAGGCGAGCGAATACGCCCTCGCCGGCCAGTTGCGGCTGGACCTGGTGATCCAGGGGCTCGAGCAGGGCGAAGCGTTCCTCGCCGCCGGACTGGATACACCGCTCAACGTCTGGCTCAAGCTCGACTCCGGCATGCACCGCCTGGGCTTCGACCCCGCCGCGCTGCGCGCGTGGCATGCGCGCCTGCGCAACCATCCCGGCGTGCGCGAGCTGAACCTGATCAGCCACTTCGCCTGCGCCGACGAGCGCAACCATCCGCTCACCGAGCAGCAGGTGGAGTGCTTCCTCGGCCTGCTCGACCTGGATTTCGACCAGCGCAGCCTGGCCAATTCGGCGGCGGTGCTGACCATCCCGGCCGCGCACATGGACTGGCTGAGGCCGGGGATCATGCTCTACGGCGCGACCCCCTTCGCCGACCTGAGCGCCGCCGAGCTGGGCTTGAAGCCGGCGATGAGCCTGACCGCGCGTCTGATCTCGGTGCGCGAGGTGGCGGCGGGCGAGAGCGTCGGCTACGGCGCCGGCTGGGTCGCCGAACGCCCGACTCGGATCGGCACGGTCAGCTGCGGCTACGCCGACGGCTACCCGCGCAACGCACCAGCCGGCACCCCGGTGCTGGTCGGCGGACGACGCACGCGGTTGGCCGGCCGGGTATCGATGGACATGCTGACGGTCGATCTCGGCGGCCTGCCGGACGTCCGCGTCGGCGATCCGGTGGAGCTATGGGGCGCGCAACTGGCGGTGGACGAGGTGGCGTGCGCCTGCGGCAGCATCGGCTATGAGCTGCTGAGCAAGGTCACCGCGCGGGTGCCGCGGCGCTACGCCCATTGATCAGGAACTCCGGTCCGGCGCCAGGGCGGACGGCCAGGGCAGTGCCGGCGCCGTCTCGCGCTGCGCGTCGGCGGCCATCGCGTAGCCGGCCCGGCCGGCGCCCTTGACCCGGTACAGCGCCTGGTCGGCGGCCTTGTAGAGTTTGCCGAACTGCAGGGCGTCGCCGGGAAACAGGGCGACGCCGATGCTCGGTGTGATCACCAGCCACTGCTTGGCGAACTCCACCGGTTTCGCCAGCTCGCGCAACAGCCGCTCGGCGATTTCGCGGGCGTGCTGTTCGGCGTTCGAGCCGCCGATGAACACGGCGAATTCGTCGCCGCCCAGGCGCGCCACGCAGTCATCGGCGCGCACGCACTGGCGCAGGCGCTGGGCCACGCTCTGCAGGACGAAATCACCGGCGTCGTGGCCGTGGGTATCGTTGATCGGCTTGAAGTGGTCCAGGTCGATCAGCAGCAGCGCCATGCTGTCGCCGTGGCGACGGGCGTCTTCCAGTGCGCGCTCGGCGAACTCCAGCAGTTGGCGGCGGTTGCCGAGGCCGGTCAGCGGGTCGTGCAGGGCGGCATACTGCAGTTGCGCTTCACGCATCTGCAGCAGGCGGTTGGCTTCGCTCAGCTCGTTGGTGCGCACCTCCACGGCGCGCGCCAGGTCGCGCTGGGCGCTGTGCAGCAGGGCCAGGCGGGCGTTCTTCTCCTGGTCGGCCTGCTCCAGGGCCTGGGCCCTTTCCTGCTTCAGGTCCTGGATCCGCGAGGCGAGCGCGAGGGAGAACAGCAAGGCCTCCAGGGTCAGCGCCAGCGGGAACACCATGGCGTTGGCCGAGGTCGGCTGGACGAGTGCGGTGGCGCGCATCACCTCCAGGCTGACGCTGCCCAGCACCAGGCCGAAGCCGAGCAGGTACAGGCGTGCGGTGGCAGAGCCCTGGCGCCAGCGTTGCAGGGCCAGGCCGATGGCGATCGGCAGGTTCGCCAGCAGGGTCGCCGCCAGCATCCCGCCGGCCTGCCAGCGCCAGCCGCCGGCGTTGAGTGCCAGGCAGACGAGGAACAGCAGGCAGCAGGCGTTCAGCAGATGATGGGCCCGGCGGGCGTGCTGGCGGCTCTGCAGCAGGTTCTGGCTGAAGCGGATCACGCAGATGCCCCAGAACGCCAGCAGCGTCAGACGGTTCAGCCACCAGGGCAGCGCATGTTCGGGCCAGAAGTATTCGAAGCCGTGGCCGCTGATGCTCAGGGTCAGCAGTAGCGCGCTGGCCCCGGTCAGCACGTACCAGAAACAGGCGCGGTCGCGCAGGCTGCTGAAAAGGAACAGGTTGTACAACAGCAGGGCGAGGATCAGCCCGTAGGCCATGCCGAACAGCAGGTTGCCCTGGCTGCGGTATTCCAGCAGCTCGTCGTGGCTCCAGAGCCGCAACGGAAAGGCATTGCCACCGGGGTCGTGGCTGCGCAGGTAGACGCGCAGCGGGCCATCGTCGGCGGGCAGGCGAAACAGGGGGTGGCGATAGGCATGGTCGCGGCCCTCGGCGAAGGGCACGGCGTCGCCGCTGCGCCGCTCGCGGTAGCCGCCCTGGCCGTCGGGCAGGTACAGGCGCAGGTCCAGCAGGCTGGAGCTGGCGACTTCCAGCCACCAGCCTCCGGGCACCGCCTCGCGCGGCGGCAGGTCCAGGCGCAGCCACCACACGCTGCGGCTGAGGCCCACGCTGGTTCGCCCCTGGGCGGCGACGAAGCGCTCGGCCCGCTCCGGCTGTTCGAGGTCGTCCACCTGCAGGCTGCCGTCGGGGTCCTCGAGCAGTGCCAGCGAGCCGTTCAGCCAGGCGCCGCCGGGCGGTCCGGACGCGGCGCCGGACGTGGCGCCCGCCAGCAACAGGAAGAGGACCGCGATCAGGGCAAGGGGGTGGCGCACGATGACTCTCCCGGGGGGCCTGTCGTCGAGGCCGGGTGAGATGACAGTGATCGCAGTATAGAAGTTAGATGGCTAAATGATGGCATTTCCACGAGCCGCCCGACGACAGGCAATACCTAGTGAAAACGTCGGAATTGCTCATTTTTTGTGCTATATTCCGCGCCCGCGTTTTTGCGCTCCCCATTCCTAGAGATACCCGGTGCCCGTGATGCAAGCCGCCAAGCCGTTGTTCGACTATCCCAAGTACTGGGCCGAGTGTTTCGGTCCGGCGCCCTTCCTGCCGATGAGCCGGGAAGAGATGGATCAGCTCGGCTGGGATTCCTGCGACATCATCATCGTCACCGGCGACGCCTACGTCGACCACCCGTCCTTCGGCATGGCCATCATCGGCCGCCTGCTGGAAGCCCAGGGTTTCCGCGTCGGCATCATTGCCCAGCCGGACTGGCAGTCGAAGGACGACTTCATGAAGCTCGGCGAGCCGAACCTGTTCTTCGGGGTCGCGGCCGGCAACATGGACTCGATGATCAACCGCTACACCGCGGACAAGAAGATCCGCTCCGACGACGCCTATACCCCCGGCGGCCTGGCCGGCAAGCGCCCGGACCGCGCCAGCCTGGTCTACAGCCAGCGTTGCAAGGAAGCCTACAGCCATGTGCCGGTGATCCTCGGCGGCATCGAGGCGTCGTTGCGGCGGATCGCCCACTACGACTACTGGCAGGACAAGGTGCGCCGCTCGATCCTGATGGACGCCACCGCCGACATCCTGCTCTACGGCAATGCCGAGCGCGCCGTGGTGGAGATCGCCCAGCGCCTGGCCCAGGGCGAGCCGGTAAGCGCGATCAGCGACGTGCGCGGTACCGCCTTCGTCCGTCGCGATACCCCGGAAGGCTGGTTCGAGCTCGATTCCACGCGGATCGACCGGCCGGGCAAGGTCGACAAGATCATCAATCCCTACGTGAACACCCAGGACACCGCCGCCTGCGCCATCGAGCAGGAAAAGGGCGCGGTGGAGGACCCGCAGGAAGCCAAGGTCGTGCAGTTGCTGCCGAATCCCAGGCTGACCCGGGAGAAGACCGTGATCCGCCTGCCGTCGTTCGAGAAGGTACGCAACGACCCGGTGCTCTATGCCCACGCCAACCGCGTGCTGCACCTGGAAACCAACCCGGGCAACGCCCGCGCCCTGGTGCAGAAGCACGGCGAGGTGGACGTCTGGTTCAACCCGCCGCCCATCCCGATGAGCACCGAGGAAATGGACTACGTGTTCGGCATGCCCTACGCGCGCGTGCCGCACCCGGCCTACGGCAAGGCGAAGATCCCCGCCTACGAGATGATCCGCTTCTCGGTGAACATCATGCGCGGCTGCTTCGGCGGCTGCACCTTCTGCTCGATCACCGAGCACGAGGGACGGATCATCCAGAACCGTTCGCACGAGTCGATCATCCGCGAGATCGAGGAGATGCGCGACAAGGTGCCCGGCTTCACCGGGGTGGTCTCCGACCTCGGCGGGCCGACCGCTAACATGTACCGCATCGCCTGCAAGAGTGCGGACATCGAGAAGCATTGCCGCAAGCCGTCCTGCGTGTTCCCCGGCATCTGCGAGAACCTCGACACCGACCACAGCTCGCTGATCGAGCTGTACCGCAAGGCCCGCGCGCTGCCGGGGGTGAAGAAGATCCTGATCGCCTCCGGCCTGCGCTACGACCTCGCGGTGGAGTCGCCGGAGTACGTCCGCGAACTGGTCACCCACCATGTCGGCGGCTACCTGAAGATCGCCCCGGAGCACACCGAGCGCGGTCCGCTGGACAAGATGATGAAGCCGGGGATCGGCACCTACGATCGCTTCAAGCAGATGTTCGAGAAGTTCTCGAAGGAGGCGGGCAAGGAGCAGTACCTGATCCCGTACTTCATCGCCGCGCATCCGGGGACCACCGACGAGGACATGATGAACCTGGCGCTCTGGCTCAAGCGCAACGGTTTCCGCGCCGACCAGGTACAGGCGTTCTATCCGTCGCCGATGGCCACCGCCACCGCGATGTACCATTCGGGCAAGAACCCGCTGCGCAAGGTCACCTACAAGAGCGATGGCGTGACCATCGTCAAGAGCGACCAGCAGCGCCGCCTGCACAAGGCCTTCCTGCGCTACCACGATCCGAAGGGCTGGCCGCTGTTGCGCGAGGCGCTGGAGCGCATGGGCCGCGCCGACCTGATCGGCAACGGCAAGCAGCACCTGGTGCCGACCTACCAGCCGGACACCGGCGAGTACCAGAGCGCGCGGCGGAAGAATTCCACGCCGGCCGGCAGCAAGAAGACCGGCAAGCTGCTGACCCAGCACACCGGCCTGCCGCCACGCGCCAGCGACGGCGGCAAACCGTGGAGCAAGGGCCAGCAGAACAAGGCGGCGGCCTTCGCCAAGGGCAGGAAGAAACCGCGCCAGCCGAACATCCCGCGCTGATTCGGCGTGGCGGCGGGGCGCCCCGTAGAGGGGCGCGCGACCCGCATGAGCGCACCCTGCCGGTGCGCAACCGGGGCCGGAGCGCGTGCCGGGCGCGGCCGCTGGCTCTGGCACAAGTCTTGCGCCACGGGAACTGCCCCGGTCCTTTGCGGAGGCTGTGCTACCGCCCCTGGCGACGCCTCGTCGCTTTGCTCCGGCGGCGTGCCGCCGAGTCCGCTACAGTGACCGCAAACCCAGCCCCGCGAGCCCGCGATGCCCGAGCTGCCCGCCCACCCTCCGTCACGCGACACGGCCTACCACGAACTGCTCGATCGCCAGGGCGGCGTGCGTCCACACTGGCAGCGCCTGTTCCGCCAACTGGAGCGCAGCGGCCCGGCGCAGTTGCGCCAGCGCCAGGCGCTGGTCGAGCGGCAGATCCAGGAAAACGGGGTCACCTATAACGTCTACGCCGATCCCAAGGGCACCGACCGGCCCTGGGAGCTAGACCTGCTGCCGAACCTGCTGTCGGCCGCCGAGTGGCAGCCGCTCGCCGCCGGCGTGGCGCAACGGGCACGGCTGCTCAACGCGTTGCTGGCCGACCTGTACGGCGAGCAGCGCCTGCTCGCCGAGGGGCTGCTGCCCAGCGAGCTGGTCTACGGCCATCCGAACTTCCTCTGGCCGGCAGTAGGCATCCAGCCGCCCGGCGGGATCTTCCTGCACAGCTATGCCGTCGATCTGGTGCGCGATGCCGATGGCCGCTGGCAGGTGCTCGCCGACCGTACCCAGGCGCCGTCCGGCGCCGGCTATGCGCTGGAGAACCGGCAGATCGTCTCGCGGGCCCTGCCGGAACTGTACCGCGACCTGCGCGTGCAGTACCTGGCCGGGTACTTCCGCACCCTGCAGGAAACCCTCGCCAGCCAGGCCGCCAGCGACGGCGAGACGCCGCTGGTGGTGCTGCTGACCCCTGGGCGCTTCAACGAAACCTATTTCGAACACCTGTACCTGGCGCGCCAGCTCGGGTTCCCGCTGGTCGAGGGGCACGACCTGACGGTGCGCGACGCCACCCTCTACCTGAAGACCCTCGGTGGCCTCAAGCGCGTGCACGCGGTACTGCGCCGCCTCGACGACGACTTCTGCGATCCGCTGGAGCTGCGCAACGATTCCGCCCTGGGTATTCCAGGCCTGCTCGAGGCGGTGCGCCAGGGACGGGTGCTGATGGCCAATGCGCTGGGCAGCGGGGTGCTGGAATCGCCCGGCCTGCTCGGTTTCCTGCCGGCGGCGAGCCGCCGCTTGCTCGGCGAGGAGTTGGCGCTGCCGTCGGTCGCTACCCGCTGGTGCGGCGAGCCGCAGGCGCTGGACGCGATAAGCGCGGAACTGCCTGGGCTGGTGATCAAGCCGGCCTTTCCCGGCCAGCGGTTCGAGCCGCTGTTCGGCCACGCCCTCGATGCCGCCGGCCTGGCCGCGCTCGACGAGCGCCTGCGCGAGCAGCCGCAGGCCTACGTGGCGCAGCGCCTGGCGCAGCTGTCCCTGGCGCCGGTGTGGCGCGACGACGGCGCCGACGGCGCTCTGCAGGCGCGGGCGATCGGTATGCGCGTGTTCGCCGTCGCCGCCAGCGACGGGCGCTACTGGGTGATGCCCGGCGGGCTGACCCGGGTGGCTTCCGCGGCGGATGCCGAAGTGGTGTCGATGCAGCGCGGCGGCGCCAGCAAGGACACCTGGGTGCTCGCCGAGCGCCCGGTCGGTGGCGAGCCCTTGCGGCCACGTTCGCTCGGTGTGCGCGACCTGGTACGCGAAGACCCGTACCTGCCGTCGCGGGTAGTGGAAAACCTGTTCTGGTTCGGTCGCTATGCCGAGCGCTGCGACGACCACGCACGGCTACTGCGGGTGGTGCTGTCGCGCTACGTGGATGCCGACGGCGACGACGAGGCGCTGCGCAGCGCCCTGGCCCTGGCCGCCGACATCGGTCTGCTGCCCGATGCGCCCGCGGCGCTGGAACGGCGCCTGCTGCGGGCATTGCTCGACGAGCACTGGGCGGCCAGCCTGTGCGCCAACCTGCGCCGCCTGCACGGGGCGGCGGCGCAGGTGCGCGGGCGCCTGTCGGGGGAGAACTGGCTGGCGCTGCTGGCGCTGCAGCGCGATGCTCTGGCGCTCGACCCGGCGCGCACCGATCTCGGCGAGGCGCTGGATTTCCTCGACCGGCTGCTGATGTCCCTGGCCGCGCTGTCCGGCTTCGCCCTCGACGACATGACCCGCGATGATGGCTGGCGTTTCCTGATGATCGGCCGGCGCATCGAACGCGTGCGCTTCTTCGCCGAGAGCATCGCCGCCTTCCTCGACGCCGGCACCGCCTGGGACCCGGGCGCGCTGGACGGATTGCTGGAACTGGGCAACAGCGGCATCACCTACCGCTCGCGCTACCTGGCCTCGCCACAATTGATCCCGGTGCTCGACCTGCTCCTGCTGCACGAGCAGAACCCGCACTCGCTGCGCTTCCAGCTACAGGCCCTGGAGCGCTCCCTGGAACACCTGCACCAGGAGTTCGGCGCGCCGCGCGAGCGCGAACTGAAGGCCCTCGGCGAACGCCTGCGCGGCTTCGACCTGGCGACCCTGGAAAGCCCGCTGTTCGGCGCGGCCGGGCTCGACGAGGTGCTCGCCGGGCTGGCGCGGCTGCTGCGCGAGATCGCCGGCAGCGCCGGGCAGGTCTCGGATCGGCTAGGCTTGCGCCATTTCGCCCATGTCGACGACGTCAGCCAGAGAACGGTATCCACCTGATGTCCGCTCCCGCCCTTCGCTCCGTTCCGTTCCGTGGCGCCCGCTACCAGGTGCTGCACGACACCCACTACCGCTACGCGGCGCCGGTGTCGCTGTCGTGGCAACTGGCGCACCTGTGGCCGCGCGACTGCGCCTGGCAGCGCTGCCATGAGCGCGCCTTGCTGGTCGAGCCGGGGCCGAGCCGGCGCGAGGATGGCGAGGATGCGTTCGGCAATCCGCTGAGCCGGCTGGCCTTCGAGCGGCCGCACGAGGAGTTGCGGGTCAGCGCGCGCCTGCAGGTCGAGGTGTTCGCCCACGCGCCGGCGCAACTGGCGGCGTCGCCGGCCTGGGACGCGGTCGCCGCCGGACTGGCATTTTCCGGGCGGCCGCTGGATGCCGCCGAACTGGATGCCTGCCGTTACCGGGTCGATTCGCCCTATGTCCGCCGCCAGGGGCCGTTCGCCGAGTTCGCCGCCGCCTGCTTCCCGCCTGGCCGGCCGCTGCTGGTGGCGACGGCGGCGCTGATGGAGAAGATCTTCCGCGAGTTCGCCTTCGACGCCCAGGCGACCCAGGTGGCGACGCCCTTGAGCGAGGTGCTGGAGCGCCGCCGCGGAGTCTGCCAGGACTTCGCCCACCTGATGCTCGCCTGCCTGCGTTCGCGTGGCCTGGCGGCGCGCTACGTCAGCGGCTACCTGCTGACCCGGCCGCCGCCCGGGCAGCCGCGCCTGATCGGCGCCGATGCCTCGCACGCCTGGGTTTCGCTGTACTGCCCGCGCAACGGCTGGGTGGACTTCGACCCGACCAACAACATCCTCCCCGACCGGGAGCACATCACCCTGGCCTGGGGCCGCGACTTCTCCGATGTGTCGCCCTTGCGCGGGGTGATCCTCGGCGGCGGCAGCCACGATCCGGAGGTGCGGGTGACCGTGTTGCCGGTGGCGGAAGGCGGCCGCTGATCAAGAACCGAGCAGTCCTCGCCAGGCCCAGCCAATCGGGGGCCGCGGCGTTTTTCTCCCAGCTTGTCCACAGCCTCGCCCACGCCGTTTGGGGACAACGAAGCGGTGCTCCGGCAAATTCGCGGCGGCGTGCTAGCTTTTCCAGGATCCGCTACGGACGTTGTCGGGCCAGGGGCCGGAACAGGCGGTTCCGGGTCAGGGGCGGTTCTCGTACGGAGCCAGACTCCTTCCTTGCGCAGGGTGAGCGATATGGATGACACGACGATCGTCAACGTAGGTACCGAGAAGATCAACGCGCTCTGGGCGACGGTGTCCCAGTACGCCTTCGCCTTCGGCATCAAGATTCTCGCGGCCATCGCCTTCTGGGTGATCGGCCGCTGGCTGATCGGCTTCGCCGTCGGCATGGTGCAGAAGTCCCTGGAGCGACAGAAGGTCGACCCGACCGTGCTGCGCTACGTCGGCTCGTTCATCACGGTGACCCTGAACATCCTCCTGGTGGTGGGCATCCTCGGTTTCTTCGGCATCCAGACCACCAGCCTGGCGGCGTTGATCGCGGCGGTCGGCCTGGCCATCGGCATGGCCTGGTCGGGATTGCTGGCGAACCTGGCGGCCGGCGGCTTCATCATCGTCCTGCGGCCGTTCAAGGTCGGCGATTTCATCACCGCCGGCGGGGTGACCGGCACGGTCAAGGAGATCGGCCTGTTCACCACCGCGATCAACACCCCGGACAACGTGCTGACCATGGTCGGCAACAACAAGATCTTCAGCGACAACATCCAGAACTTCACCCACAACCCGTTCCGCCGGGTCGAACTGAAGGCGCAGCTCTCCGGCGCCGCCGACTACCAGGCGGCCATCGCCCTGCTCAGGCAGCGTGTCGCGGCGATTCCCAACGTGCTCGGCGAGCCGCCGGTGGACGTGGAGATCCTCGAGTTCAACCTGGTCGGACCGGTGCTGGCGGTGCGTCCGTACTGCCACAACGACCATTACTGGCAGGTCTACTTCGACACCAACAAGGTGATCAAGGACGCCCTTGGCGCGGACTTCCCGGCGCCGATGCCGGCGCAGACGGTGATCGTGCAGCAGGCTGGCGGGGCCTGACGCGCGGTCGCGGATCGAGTCGAGAAGACGCCCCGCTTCGCGGGGCGTCTTCGTTTGGTGGCCGCCGCCGGGCGAGGTCGGGCGGGAGCGAACGGGACGGCGACGGGTCCAACGGGCTGGCCGGCGAACGGGTATAGTGCGGGCCTGCAACCGTCGCCGCCGCCGGCCGGGTTCCATCGGAAAAAGGATTCCGTGTGTTTTTCAGATTGCTCTTGATCGCCGTCCTGCTGGCGGTATCCGCGTGCAGCTCCAAGGCTTCCGCTCCGGGAGCGTCGGTGCCGAAGGTCGTGCGCGGCGAATACCGCGTCAAGCGCGGCGATACCCTCTACTCGATCGCCACCCGCCATGGCTGGAACTACAAGGACCTGGCGCGCGCCAACGGCATCCGCCCGCCCTACGCGGTGAAGGTCGGCCAGGTGGTGCGCTTCGACGGGCGCAAGTCGACCTACGTCGCCAGCCGCCGCTCCTCGTCGAGCGCCCGTGCGCGCAAGCCGCCGCCTCCGCCGCCGTCGGTGACCCTGCGCGGCTGGCAGTGGCCGATGAAGGGGCCGGTGATCCGCCGCTTCTCCAGTTCCGACAAGCTCAACAAGGGCATCCGCATCGCCGGCACCCTGGGCCAGCCGGTGCAGGCCTCGCTGGCCGGCAAGGTGGTGTTCGCGGTGAACAACATGCGCGGCTACGGCAACCTGGTGATCATCCAGCACGGTACCTCGTACACCAGCACCTACGCGCACAACAGCCGCTTGCTGGTGAAGGAGGGACAGATGGTCAGCAAGGGCCAGAAGATCGCCGAGGCCGGCTCCTCGGATGCCGACCGGGTGCAGTTGTACTTCGAGATCCGCCAGAACGGCCGGCCGCTCGACCCGCTGAGCCTGCTGCCGCCGTCCTGAGCGGGGAGTGGATTACAGCGGGGTGCGGTCGACCCACTTCGGCGCCACGCTCGGCGTCCAGGCGGCGAGGGCGTCGAGCAGCGCCTCCGGGCTGGCGCCGCGCTGCAGCATGCCGCGGTGTTCGGCGCGGACGAAGCGTTCGTCGACCAGGTGGTCGAGGAAGGCCAGCAGCGGGTCGTAGAAGCCGTTGACTTCGAGCAGGCCCAGCGGCTTGGCGTGGTAGCCCAGCTGGCCCCAGGTCCAGACCTCGAACAGCTCTTCCAGGGTGCCGAGCCCGCCGGGCAGGGCGACGAAGGCATCGGCCAGCTCGGCCATGCGCGCCTTGCGCGCGTGCATGCCGTCCACCACTTCCAGGCGGGTCAGGCCCTTGTGGCCGATCTCGGCTTCCTGCAGGCTCTGCGGGATGATCCCGATCACCTCGCCGCCGGCGGCCAATGCGGCGTCCGCCACGGTGCCCATCAGGCCGACCGCGCCGCCGCCGTAGACCAGGGTCAGGCCGCGCTCGGCCAGGTGCCTGCCGAGGGCCACGGCAGCTTCCTGGTAGACCGGGGAGGCGCCGGGGCTGGCGCCACAGAATACGCAGACGGAACGCAAGGTCATGTTCGACTCCTGTCGGGGGTGAAAAAGGCGCACAGGGTAGCGGCTCGGCTCGCTTCGACCAAGCCGTCCGAAGCGTTGCCGGACGTTGCGTCGCAGGCGCGAAGCGGCACTTCTGTGCTAAAACTGGGGTTCCCCGTAGTAAACGCCGGGCAGATCCCGCTCGATGCCCCGCCACGTCCGGTTCGGGTTTGACCTGAATCAGTGGAACTCGGCGCCCGATCGGGCAGTCTGCTCTTTCAGGATTCATCGCCCAACCTGCCTAGGAGGCTGCTCCATGCTACGTAAACTCGCTGCGGTATCCCTGCTGTCCCTGCTCAGTGCGCCGCTGCTGGCTGCCGAGTGCTCGGTGGACATCCAGGGTAACGACCAGATGCAGTTCAACACCAACGCGATCACCATCGACAAGAGCTGCAAGCAGTTCACCGTCAACCTGTCCCACCCCGGCAACCTGCCGAAGAACGTCATGGGCCACAACTGGGTACTGAGCACCGCCGCCGACATGCAGGGCGTGGTCACCGACGGCATGGCCTCCGGCCTGGACAAGGACTACCTGAAGCCCGACGACGGCCGCATCATCGCCCACACCAAGCTGATCGGCTCGGGCGAGAAAGACTCCGTGACCTTCGACGTCTCCAAGCTGAAGGAAGGCGAACAGTACATGTTCTTCTGCACCTTCCCGGGCCACTCCGCGCTGATGAAGGGCACCCTGACCCTGAAGTGATCGCGCGCGATCGCCGCACGAAAAAGCCCGGCCGCTGCCGGGCTTTTTCATGGGCCTCGCGCCAGGCTCAGCGGGCGTAGCGCGCCGCCATCGCCTCGCCGGCCAGTTGGTGTACGCGCCGTGTCGGGTGCCATTCGTCCCAGAAGTAGTACTGGTCGGGATTGGCGCAGGCCGGGCGGACCCGTGGCAGGGTCGGCTGGCAGGGCGCGTCCAGCTCCACCAGGCCGTAGCGCGCCGCGTTGCGCCGCAGGTGGCTGCTGAAGGTCTGGTGGTCGAACCAGCTCAGCTCCAGGCCGCGGGTCTTGCGCAGGGCGGCGAGCTGGATCGGCAGACTGGCGTTGACCGCCTGCAGGTAGCGCTGCGCCCGTTCCACCCGGTTGCCGGCGACCACCGCCGGAACCACGCTCAGGTCTGTCGAACTGACCACCAGGAAGCGCCGTGCGCCGGCGTCGCCAAGGCGCTGCACGGCGGCGCGGATGTTCGCCACGCTGCTGCCGGCCAGTTGTTCCAGGGGCTGCTCGCCGGCGAAATCCTCGTGCTCGAAGAAGTCGTTGGCGGAAATGAAGATGAAATGCAGCGCCTGGCCGTCGGCCGGCTTGCCCTCCAGGGTGGCGAGGTAGGCGTCGACCTGGCCGGCGAGGCCGGTATGGCGGTAGGCGCTCATCCAGCCGTAGTAGTTGTCCGCTCCGCTCTTGGCGCCGCCCACCGCATGGTCGGCCAACTGCGCGCCGAGCTGGCGGGCGAGCACCTCGACGGCGGTCGGGCCGTTGCTCCAGCGGCCCTGCCAGTAGACTTCGCCGGGTAACGCCTGGGCGCCGGCGACGCCCTTGGCGAGCATCTCGCGAGTCAGCCGCTGGCTTTCGCCGTTATCCGAATAGCTGTCGCCGAAGGCGTGGATCTGCCGCACCGGGTCGAGCAACGGGGAGGTGTGTCCGTGGGCCTGGCCGGCCAGCACGAGGCCGAGGAGCAGGGCAGGAATTCTGGGGCGCATGGCGGGCCTTCGCGGGGATTACAGTCTCCTTCTAGCGCGCCGTCGCGAGGACTTGAAGACCTGTTTGCGACAGGCGCATTCCCGCCCGCGACAAGGCCCGTCGACGACGGGCGTTGCCGCGCGGGCCGAGAGGTTCAGGGCGCCTTCGGCAGCTCGCGCTTGTGCTGGGTCTTGTGGTAGGTATCGATGATCACCCGCGCGGCCTCCTCGCGCAGCGGCTGGCCGTGCAGGAAAGCGTCGATCTCGGCATAGGTGACGCCGTGCGAGGCCTCGTCCGGATGGCCGGGGCGCAGGTCCTCGAGGTCGGCGGTGGGGATCTTCTCCACCAGGTTCTCCGGCGCGCCGAGGGCGCGGGCGAGGGCGCGCACCTGATGCTTGGCCAGGCCGCTGAGCGGAGCCAGGTCGCAGGCGCCGTCGCCGAACTTGGTGAAGAACCCCATGACCGCCTCGGCGGCATGGTCGGTGCCGATCACCAGGCCGCCACGGGCGCCGGCGATGGCGTACTGGGCGACCATGCGGATGCGCGCCTTGATATTGCCGATGACGAAGTCGCTCTTCGCCGGCTCGAGGCCTTCCAGGGCTTCCAGCTGTTCCGCCAGGGCCTTTACCGAAGGACCGATGTTGACGGTCTGCTCTTCGTCGGCGCGGATGGTCGCCAGCGAAGCCTGGGCGTCGGCCTCGTCCTGCTGCACCTGGTAGGGCAGGCGCACGGCGATGAAACGGTAGGCCTGGTCGCCGCTCTGCTCACGCAGTTGCTCGACGGCGCGCTGGGCCAGCAGGCCGGCGGTGAGCGAGTCGACGCCGCCGCTGATCCCCAGCACCAGGGTCTTCAGCCCGGAGTCCTTCAGGCACTGCTGGATGAAGGCGATGCGCCGGGCGATCTGCGCCTGCACGTCGGCCTCCGTCCGGAACGGCGGCTGGACCTGCAGGGCCTGGGCGATGTCGCGTTGGATCTGTTGCATGTTCGTGCTCCCTTTAGGTTCGAAGAGGTTACCCCGGCACGTTGAAGACGTGGCGGAGGTAGGCGACGAAGTTCTCGTCGCGGCATTGGGTCTTGCCCGGGGCGTCGGAGATCTTCGCCACCGGGTGGCCGTTGCAGGCCGTCATCTTCAGGACGATGTTCATCGGCTCGATCCCGGGAATATCGCAGGTCAGGTTGGTGCCGATGCCGAAGCTGACGTTGATCTTGCCACGTAGCGCGCGGAACAGCTGCAACGCCTTGGGCAGGTCCAGCCCGTCGGAGAACACCAGGGTCTTGCTCAGCGGGTCGATACCCAGCCGGCGGTAGTGGGCGATGGCCTTCTCCGCCCAGGCCAGCGGGTCGCCCGAATCGTGGCGCAGGCCGTCGAAGAGCTTGGCGAAGTACAGGTCGAAGTCGGCGAGGAAGGCGTCCATGGTGATGCAGTCGGTCAGGGCGATGCCGAGCTGCCCGCGGTATTCGCGGACCCAGCAGTCCAGCGCGGCTTCCTGGCTGTCGACCAGCCGCGGACCGAGCTGCTGGTGGGCCATCAGCCATTCGTGGGCCATGGTGCCGATCGGCTTGAGATCGTACTCGCGGGCCAGGTGCACGTTGCTGGTGCCGACGAAGCGGCCGGGAAAGTCGCGCTTGAGGATATGCACGACCTCCTCCTGGGTACGGTAGGAGAAGCGCCGGCGGGTGCCGAAGTCGGCAAGCTGGAACTCCGCCAGTTCCTCGCTGCTGGCCTGGGCGGAGAGCCAGTCGAGCTTGCGATAAAGCTGCTCGCCGACCTGCTCCAGGACCACCTCGCGGTAGCGATAGCGGTTGCGCACCTCGCTGACGATGGCCAGCAGCGGCACTTCGAAGAGGATCACGTGCAGCCATGGGCCGCGCAGGCGGATCGCCAGCTGGCCGTCCTCGATGGCGGTGTGCACGTAGCGCAGGTTGAAGCGGAACAGGCTGAGGAAGCGGATGAAATCCGGCTTCATGAACGGGATACGCTCGAGGAAGGCGAGTTGGTCGGCGGTCACCTCGACCTCGGCGAGGCGCTCGATCTGGTAGCGGATCTCCGCCAGGTACGGACGCAGGTCCTCGGCGTTGCGGCAGCGGAATTCCCACTCCACTTCGGCGTTGGGGTAGTTGTGCAGCACCGCCTGCATCATGGTCAGCTTGTAGAAATCGGTATCGAGCAGGTTCTGCACGATGCGCTCGGCGAAGACGCTTTCGGCCATGTTCACTTCTCCTTGTCGGCGCCGGCGAGGGCGCTATCCAGTCGTTCCAGGTCGGCGCAGAGGATCACCCCGGCGTCGCGCATCTCGTCGCAGGCCCGCTGCGCGGTGTCCTCGGCGATGGCCCGGCAGGCGGGCAGGTAGAGCAGCACCTCGAAACCGGCGCGGCGCAGTTGCAGGGCGGTGTTCTTCACGCAGTAGTCCAGCGCCAGGCCGCCCACCAGCACATGGCTCACGCCATTCTGCCTCAGGTATTCGATGACCCCGGTGCTGCGCCGTTCCGCCAGATCGTGGTAGCAGGCGCCGTAGGGATGCAGGTCCGGCTCCACGCCCTTCCAGACGAAGAAGTCGTAGTCGATCGGCCGCGGCAGCTCGTCGAGCAGCTCGAAGCCCGGCGTACCCGGCACGCAGTGGGCGACCCAGGTCAGGTCTGCGTCCGGATAGGCCAGCGGCCGCAGCATCTGCGCGGCGCTTTCCACTACCCAGGCAGCCTTCGGGCTGTGCGCGTCCTTGCTGCCCAGGCGCAGCGCGGCACGGCTGGCCAACAGGTTGAGGGCGGCGCCGATGGCGTCGCCGCCGGGCACCGGCAGTTCGTCCGGGCACAGCGGGGTGAAGCCTTTCTGGGCGTCGACATCGAAGCTGGCGATCTTGCTGGGACGATTCATGGAAGCCTCCGCTTGACGGGTTGGGGCTGAATGTGGGTACATAATTCATCACGTGAAATAAGTCGTCAAGCACTTGTACTACAAAATTTCGCAGTGGAAGGTATTTTCTATGCGTGATGAAATAAGTTCCCGGATTCGCCGACTGCCTGCCGGGATGAGCGGCGGACGCGCCCCCGACTTCGCCCTCGCGGTCTACGGTGGGGCGTTCGACCCGCCGCACCCCGGCCATGAGTCGGTGATCCGCCGGGCGTTGCTCTGCGCCGAGCGGGTCGCCCTGGTGCCGAGCCACCGGCACGCCTTCGGCAAGCGCATGAGCGACTTCGAGCAGCGTTGCCGCTGGCTGGCGCGGCTGGCCCGGCGCATCGATCCGCGGCGGGTGTACTGCGAGCCGATCGAAGCAGGATTGATGCCCGATCGTCCGGCGGTCTACAGCATCGATCTGCTGGAGGCCCTGGCCGCGCGCAGTGGCTTGGCGTCGCCGCGGATCGCCCTGCTGATCGGCGCCGATAACGAGGCGGAGCTGCCGCGCTTCGAACGCGCCGCCGAATTGTGCTGGCGCTTCGGCCGGCTGGTGGCGGAGGAGCGGCTGGCGCTGCACAGCTCGATGATCCGCCAGCGTCTGCGCGAAGGACTGGAAATCCCGGAGGCCTGGTGCCTGCCGGAGGTGAAGGATGAATTGCACTGCTATGGCGTCGCGCGCCGGGCGGTGTGAGGAGGAGTGAGGATGAGTTCAGCGGAAGTATTGGCCAGCGTGGATATCGTGGCGTTGCGCCTCAACCCCGGGCACGGACTGGAGCTGTTGCTGATCCGCCGTGCCCAGGCGCCTTTCGCCGGGCAGTGGGCACTGCCCGGCGTGCTGGTGAACGGTCGCAGCGCCGACCACAGCCTCGACGACGCGGCGGTGCGCGCCCTGCGCGACAAGGCGCGGCTGGAGCCGGCCTACATCGAGCAGGTGGCCACGGTCGGCAACGCCGTGCGCGACCCGCGCGGCTGGTCGCTGAGCGTGTTCTACCTGGTGCTGGTCGGCCCGGACACCCGGGTGGAGGACGACGACCTCGACTTCGTGCCGCTGCGCGAGGTGCGCAGCGAACGCTTCGCCCTGCCGTTCGACCATCTCCAACTGGTGCAGCAGGCCTGCGAGCGCCTGGCGAGCAAATCGGTATACAGTGCCCTGCCGCTGTTCCTGCTGGCGCCGCGCTTCACCGTGGCCGAGGCGCTGAAGGCCTTCGAGTGCGCCATCGGCCAGGAAGTCCAGCATTCCAGCCTGCGCGGCCGCCTGGAGCGGATGAAGGAAGCTGGCTGGGTCGAGGACACCGGCGAGCGCCAGCGTCCACCCATGGGGCGCCCGCAACACGTCCTGCATTTCACCCCGAAGCCGGGCGGCGCCTTCGTTTTCGACCGCAGCCTGCTGGCGTCCTGATGGGGGTTCCTTCCGACCGCCAGCTGGAAGTCTGCCGTCGCCATGGCCTGGAACCGCGGGCGCCAGAGCCGATGCTGGCGCTGGCCCTGCGAACGTTGGGAGATTCGCCGCTGCACGGCAGCCGTATCGAGCTGCCGGAAGGTGGCAATGTCAGTTGGTTCATCCATGCCGGCGAGTACTCCGAAGCCGAGGACTTCTACCAGCCAGTGCATGCCGCCCATCTCGCCGAGCTGCTGCCAGAAGTGCTCGATTACCTGTACCTGCCGCCGGGCGCGCGCTTCCTCATCGACGGGGACGGCTACGAAGATGTCTGGCTGGAGCCGGCGTCGGCCTGAGGCAGGCCCAGGCGCTCCCGCATCCATTCGACGAAATGGCGCACCTTGGGCACTTCCGCGGCATGCTCGGGATAGGCCAGGTAGTAGGCCTCCTGGCTGGGCAGGGCGTGCGGCCAGGCGATCGCCAGCTTGCCTTCGGCGAGTTCCTCCTCGACCAGGAAGCGTGGCAGCAGAGCCACCCCGCAGCCGGCCTGGGCGGCGCGGATGCACATGTAGAAGGTGTCGAAGCGCGGCCCGTGGTAGCAGCCCTGGCAGTTCCGTCCGAGGCTGGCGAACCAGTCGTGCCAGGCTTCCGCGCGACTGGCGTTCTGCAGCAGCACCAGCCCGGCCAGTTGGGTCGGCTCGTCCAGCCCGCCGGCTGGCAGCAGGGCGGGCGCGCAGACCGCCACCAGTTCCTCGCCGAACAGGCGGATGCATTCGGCTCCGGGCAGGGTGCCGGGACCGAAGAAGAACGCCAGGTCGCAATGGCCCTGGCGCAGGTCGTCGGGCTCCAGTTCCTGGCGCAGGTCGAGGTGTATGTTCGGGTGGCGGTGGCGCCAGCCGTTCAGTTGCGGGATCAGCCAGCGCGCGCCGAAGGTCGGCGGGGTCGCCACCCGCAGCACTTCGGTCTCGCCGCCGTAGGAGAGCAGGAAGCGGGTGGACAGTTCGACCTGCTGCAGGATGCGCCGTACCTCGGCCAGGTACAGCTCGCCGGCCGGGGTCAGTTGCAGGCGCTTGCGCACCCGGCGGAACAGGGCGTGCTGCAACTGCTCCTCGAGCTGGGCGACCTGCTTGCTCATGGCGCTCTGGGTCAGGCTCAGCTCCTCGGCGGCGCGGGTGAAGCTCAGGTGCCTGGCCACCGCTTCGAAGCATTGCAGGGCGGTCATCGACGGCAGGCGGCGTTTGTTCAGCATGGCGGGTTCCTGGCGCGGCGGGTGCGGACGGGGCGCTATATGAATAAACGGAATGACCAGGGGAGGAAAGGTCGCTTGCGAGAGGCGCCAGCGGCGCTTATTACTGCCCGGCGAGACTCGCGATAGAGCCGTCGCCCGCCCATGGCCAATCCATCACAGGGCCTTTGAAAAAAAAAGCTGTCGCGCACGGATATGTTCGCGTCGTATCCGGACCGACTCTTTCCATCGGGTACAGAATGCCTGGAAGTTCATGTTCATATTAATTTGAAAAACCGCTCTGGCCTGCATGTTAATGAAAAAAGAGGACCTCGATTAGTGCGCCGGATGCACCAGTGCTGTGCAGTTCCTAACCGCGTTAATATCGTTGTAGAGTTATTCCTAGGGGCGGCACAGGTGGCGCGATGCCTGGGCTCCAGCTTCCAGGAAGAAATGCCGCGGAAGCAATTAAATGACTGATTTCCAATAACAAAGATAAAAACGGAAAGGAGGGCTAAAGTTCTTGTGGCCGGCCACTCAGGAAAAAAACGAATGGCACGCCGCTTGCTCTGCCTGTTGAGCGAAACACAACAACAACATCGTAGTTACGAGCGCCAACATCATTTTCAGGAGCAACACCCCATGTCCAAGAAGCTGTTCAGAAAAGGCATCCTGGCTCTAGCGGTATCTTCCGTGATGGGTCTTTCCACGCATGCGCTGGCCGACGTGGTGATCGGCGTGGCCGGACCGCATACCGGCGCCAACGCCTCCTTCGGCGAGCAATACTGGCGCGGCGCGTCCCAGGCGGCGGAAGACATCAACGCGGCGGGTGGGATCAACGGCGAGAAGATCAAGCTGGTCAAGGCCGACGACGCCTGCGAACCGAAGCAGGCCGTGGCCGTCGCCAACCGCCTGGTCGACCAGGACAAGGCCATCGCCGTGGTCGGCCATTTCTGCTCTTCTTCGACCATCCCCGCATCCGAGGTCTACGACGAGGCCGGGATCATCGCCATCACCCCCGGTTCCACCAACCCGCAGGTCACCGAGCGCGGACTCTCCGGGATGTTCCGCATGTGCGGCCGCGACGACCAGCAGGGCGTGGTCGCCGGCGACTATATCGTCAAGGTGCTCAAGGCCAAGAAGGTCGCGGTGATCCACGACAAGGACACCTATGGCCAGGGCCTGGCGGACGCCACCAGGGCGCAACTGAACAAGCTCGGCGTGAAAGAGGTTCTCTACGAGGGCCTGACCCGCGGCGAGAAGGACTTCAACGCGCTGGTCACCAAGATCCGCGCCTCCGGTGCCGAGGTCGTCTACTTCGGCGGCCTGCATCCGGAAGCCGGTCCGCTGGTACGGCAGATGCGTGAACAGGGACTGACCGCCAGGTTCATGTCCGACGACGGCGTGGTCACCGACGAACTGGCGACCACCGCCGGCGGTCCGCAGTACGTCAAGGGCGTGCTGATGACCTTCGGCGCCGACCCGCGGCTGATCCCCGACGGCAAGGCGGTGGTGGAGAAGTTCCGTGCCGGCGGTTTCGAGCCGGAAGGCTACACCCTCTACTCCTATGCCTCGATCCAGTCCCTGGCGGCGGCCTTCAAGGGTGCCGGCGCCAACGATCCGGCCAAGGCCGCCGAGTGGCTGAAGTCGCATCCGGTGCAGACCGTGATGGGCAAGAAGGAGTGGGACAAGAAGGGCGACCTGAAAGTCTCCGACTACGTGGTCTACGAGTGGGACGACAAGGGCAAGTATCACCAGTTGCCCTGATCGCGCTCGACCGCCATGCGCCGGGCACAAGCCCGGCGCATGGGTAAGTCCGGGAGCTGCTGAAGTGCTCGCCCGTGCTTGCCGCCGTAGTGCGGATTCGCCGAAGACGTCTGCGTGTGGTCGGTCTGGAGCCCCGCGATCCGGGGCCGTTTCAGTAGCACCCGTCCGCTTTCACCGGTGAGCGCCGGCGCGCCTTACAAAGGCCGTCGCGATTCGCCCTGAAGAGACTGAAAAATGGACGGCATCTTCCTCCAGCAAATGATCAACGGGCTGACCCTCGGCTCGGTCTACGGCCTCATCGCCATCGGCTACACCATGGTCTACGGCATCATCGGCATGATCAACTTCGCCCATGGCGAGGTGTACATGATCTCCGCCTACCTCTCGGCCATCGCCCTTGCCCTGCTGGCCTTCTTCGGCCTGCAGAACTTCCCGCTGCTGATCCTCGGCACCCTGCTGTTCACCGTGCTGGTGACCTGCACCTACGGCTGGGTGATCGAACGCATCGCCTACAAGCCGCTGCGCAACTCCACGCGCCTGGCGCCGCTGATCTCGGCGATCGGCATGTCGCTGATCCTGCAGAACTACGTGCAGGTGGCCCAGGGCCCGCGCCAGCAGGGGATCCCGACCCTGCTCGACGGGGCCCTGAAGTTCCACGTCGGCGACGGCTTCGTCCAGCTCACCTACACCAAGTTGTTCATCCTGGTCGCCTCGCTGATCGGCATGGCGGTACTCACCTACGTGATCCGCTGCACCAGGCTCGGGCGCATGTGCCGGGCGACCCAGCAGGACCGCAAGATGGCCTCGATCCTGGGGATCAACACCGACCGGGTGATCTCCTACGTGTTCGTCATCGGCGCGGCGATGGCCGCCCTGGCCGGGATGCTGATCACCATGAACTACGGCACCTTCGACTTCTACGCCGGCTTCATCATCGGCATCAAGGCGTTCACCGCGGCGGTGCTCGGCGGCATCGGCTCGCTGCCCGGGGCGATGCTCGGCGGCCTGGTGCTGGGAGTGGCCGAGGCGCAGTTCTCGGGGATGGTCAACACCGACTACAAGGACGTGTTCGCCTTCTCGTTGCTGGTGCTGATCCTGATCTTCCGTCCCCAGGGCCTGCTCGGCCGCCCGCAGATCGCCAAGGTGTAAGGGGACGACGATGAGCAACGAGACTTCCATCGATCTCAAGCAGTGCGTCCTCGATGCCGTGCTCTCCGGGCTGATCGCCCTGGTGGTGTTCGGCCCCATCGTCGGCGTGGTCCTCGACGGCTACGGCTTCAACCTGCATTTCGAGCGGGTCGCCTGGATCATCGCGATCGTCATGGGCGGGCGCTTCCTGCTCAGCCTCTACCTGCAGACCCGCGGCGGGCGCGCCGTGCTGGAGCGCTTCGAGGGGGCCGGCAGCGGCGTCCACGTCCTGCCGCCGGGCTACAAGACCCGGCTGCGCTGGATCGTGCCGCTGATCCTGGTGGCCGCGGTGATCTTCCCGTTCTTCGCCAGCAAGTACCTGCTGGCGGTGGTCATCCTCGGCCTGATCTACGTGCTGCTGGGCCTGGGCCTGAACATCGTGGTCGGCCTCGCCGGGCTGCTCGACCTCGGCTACGTGGCCTTCTACGCCATTGGCGCCTATGGCCTGGCGCTGGGCTACCAGTACCTCGGCCTGGGCTTCTGGAGCGTGCTGCCGCTGGCCGCGCTGGGCGCAGCGGTGGCCGGGGCGATCCTCGGCTTCCCGGTGCTGCGCATGCACGGCGACTACCTGGCGATCGTCACCCTGGGCTTCGGCGAGATCATCCGCCTGGTGCTGAACAACTGGCTGTCCTTCACCGGCGGGCCGAACGGCATGCCGGCGCCGGCGCCGACCTTCCTCGGCCTGGAGTTCGGCCGCCGGGCCAAGGACGGCGGGGTGCCGATCCACGAGTTCCTCGGCATCGCCTACAACCCCAACATGAAGTTCCTGTTCATCTACGTGGTGCTGTTCCTGGTCGTGCTGCTGGTGCTCTACATCAAGCACCGGCTGACCCGGATGCCGGTCGGGCGCGCCTGGGAGGCGCTGCGCGAGGACGAGATCGCCTGCCGCGCGATGGGCCTCAACCATGTGCTGGTGAAACTCTCGGCGTTCATGCTCGGCGCTTCCACCGCGGGGCTGGCCGGGGTGTTCTTCGCCAGCTACCAGGGCTTCGTCAACCCGTCCTCGTTCAACTTCTTCGAGTCGGCGCTGATCCTCGCCATCGTCGTGCTCGGCGGCATGGGCTCGACGGTCGGGGTGGTGATCGCCGCCTTCGTCCTCACCGTGGCGCCGGAGCTGCTGCGCAGCTTCGCCGACATCCGCGTGCTGCTGCTCGGGATCCTCATGGTGGTGATGATGATCTGGCGGCCGCGCGGGCTGATCCGCATCAGCCGGGTGGGCTTCGCCCCGCGCAAGGGGGTGGCGCCATGAGCGACAAAATCCTCAGCGTCGAGCACCTGATGATGCACTTCGGCGGCATCAAGGCGCTCAACGACGTCAACCTCGACGTCGAGCGCGGTTCGATCACCGCGCTGATCGGCCCCAACGGCGCCGGCAAGACCACCGTGTTCAACTGCCTCACCGGCTTCTACAAGGCCACCGGCGGCAACATCCTGCTCAACACCCAGGGGCGCACCACGGACGTCATCCAGGTGCTCGGCGAGCCGTTCCAGCTGGACGACTTCGTCAAGCCGCCGCAACTGGGCAGCCGTCTCTACTACAAGATGTTCGGCGGCACCCACCTGGTGAACCGCGCCGGGCTGGCGCGGACCTTCCAGAACATCCGCCTGTTCAAGGACATGTCGGTGGTGGAGAACCTGCTGGTGGCGCAGCACATGTTCGTCAACCGCAACCTGCTCGCCGGCATCCTCGACACTCCCGGCTATCGCCGCGCCGAGAGCGAGGCGCTGGACCACGCGTTCTACTGGCTGGAAGTGGTCGACCTGGTGGACTGCGCCAACCGCCTGGCCGGCGAAATGTCCTACGGCCAGCAGCGGCGCCTGGAGATCGCCCGGGCCATGTGCACACGGCCGGAAATCATCTGCCTGGACGAACCGGCCGCCGGCCTCAACCCGGCCGAGACCCACGCCCTGAGCAACATCGTCCGCTACCTGCGCGACCACCACGGGATCACCGTGCTGCTGATCGAGCATGACATGGGCATGGTGATGAACATCTCCGACCACATCATCGTGCTCGACCACGGCGACGTGATCGCCCGTGGCGACCCCGAACAGATCCGCCATGACGAGAAGGTGATCGCCGCCTATCTCGGTGCCGACGAAGAGGAGCTGTCATGAGCGCGGCGTTGCTGGAATTCCGTGAAGTGGACGTGTTCTACGGGCCGATCCAGGCGCTGAGGAAGGTTTCGCTGCGAGTCGACGAGGGCGAGACGGTGAGCCTGATCGGCGCCAACGGCGCGGGCAAGTCGACGCTGTTGATGTCGATCTTCGGCCAGCCGCGCGCGGCGGCCGGGCAGATCCTCTACCGCGGCCAGGACATCCGCCAGAAGTCGGCGCACTACGTGGCGGCCAATGGCATCGCGCAAGCGCCGGAAGGACGCCGGGTGTTCCCCGACATGAGCGTCGAGGAAAACCTGCTGATGGGCACCATCCCCATCGGCATGGACCACGCCGAGGCGGACATGCAGCGCATGTTCGAGCTGTTCCCGCGCCTGAAAGAGCGGCGCAACCAGCGCGCCATGACCATGTCCGGCGGCGAGCAGCAGATGCTCGCCATCGCCCGCGCGCTGATGAGCCGGCCGAAGCTGCTGCTGCTCGACGAGCCGTCCCTGGGCCTGGCGCCGATTGTGGTCAAGCAGATCTTCCAGACCCTGCGCGAGCTGGCCAGCAGCGGCATGACCCTCTTCCTCGTCGAGCAGAACGCCAACCATGCGCTGAAGCTCTCCGACCGCGCCTACGTGATGGTCACCGGGGAGATCCGCATGAGCGGCAGCGGCGAGGAGCTGCTGGGCAACCAGGAGGTGCGCAACGCCTATCTCGGCGGGCATTGAGGCGGACGCCCGGGCTGTGGATAACGCCGCCCGGGGTTGTTCAGGATTTCTGTGCGAGGCCCTGTGGACAAGGTGGGCAAGAATCGCCAGGAGCCCGGTCTGGCGAGCCTTGCGGGCTATCGATCAGAAACTGTCCAGCGCTTCGTCGGGACGACTTGTCCCCAGGCCCATCGCCAGCGCGCTGCCACAGTTGTTCAGGAAAACCGTGCAATGTCCTGTGGACAGGTCGCTGGTCATTCGCTGTAGCGCAGGTCCGGCGCGAGTTGCGCCGCGCTGTTCAGCTCCTGGCCAGGGGCGGGTGAAGTCGCCTGCAACTGTATGGGCAATGGCGCGCCGCGAGCCTCTAGAATCCCCGGATACCGTTTTTCCACCCCGTACGAGGAGATGCCCCATGTCGTCCACCCTGTTCATCACCGGCGCCACCTCAGGCTTCGGCGAAGCCTGCGCCCGTCGTTTCGCCGAGGCCGGCTGGTCGCTGGTGCTCACCGGCCGTCGCGAGGAACGCCTGCAGGCGCTGGCCGCCGAGCTGTCGGCGCAGACCCGGGTGCTGCCGCTGACCCTGGACGTACGCGACCGCGCGGCGATGCACGCGGCCGTGGACAGCCTGCCGGAAGAGTTCGCCCGCCTGCGCGGCCTGATCAACAACGCCGGCCTGGCGCTGGGCACCGACCCGGCGCAGTCCTGCGACCTGGACGACTGGGACACCATGGTCGATACCAACATCAAGGGCCTGCTCTACAGCACCCGCCTGCTGCTGCCACGGCTGATCGCCCACGGCGCCGGGGCGAGCATCGTCAACCTCGGCTCGGTGGCCGGCCGCTGGCCCTACCCGGGCAGCCACGTATACGGCGGCACCAAGGCCTTCGTCGAGCAGTTCTCGCTGAACCTGCGCTGCGACCTGCAGGGCACCGGGGTGCGCGTGACCAACCTGGAGCCGGGGCTGTGCGAAAGCGAGTTCTCCCTGGTCCGCTTCGGCGGCGACCAGGCGCGTTACGACAAGACCTACGCCGGGGCGCGGCCGATCCAGCCGGAGGACATCGCCGAGACCATCTTCTGGATCATGAACCAGCCCGCCCACCTGAACATCAACAGCCTGGAGATCATGCCGGTGAGCCAGTCCTGGGCCGGCTTCGCCATCCACCGCGAAAGCTGACCGGCGAGGGTGGCCGGGGCGCGCTATCATGCCCCGGTCGTCCCGATCGAGTAGCTGAATCCATGAGCAAACCGGGCCAAAGGGTACTGGCCGAGCTGCGCAAGCTGATCGCTTCCGGCGAGCTCGCCGCCGGCGAGCGCATCGTCGAGATCCCCACCGCCGAACGCCTGCAGGTGTCGCGCATGCCGGTGCGCATCGCCCTGCGCACGCTGGAGCAGGAGGGGTTGTTGTGCAAGAGCGGGCGCGGCTACACGGTACGCGCGATGACCCGTGAGGACATCGCCGGCGCGGTCGAGGTGCGCGGCGTGCTGGAAGGACTGGCGGCGCGCCAGGCGGCCGAGCGCGGCTTGTCCGCCGAGACGCGGGCGATCCTGGAAGAATGCCTGGCCGAGGGCGACCGACTGTTCGCCAAGGGCCACGTGCTGCTGGAGGAACTGGAGCGCTATCACGCGATGAACATGCGCTTCCATCGCACCGTCGTCGAGGCCAGCGGCAACCCGGCGATCGCCGCGGCGCTGGCACGCAACGACCACCTGCCATTCGCCTCGGTGAGCGCGCTGGCGGTGGACCGCGACAACCTCGAGCAGGAGTTCCGCCGCTTCAACTTCGCCCATCTGCAACACCACGCCGCGGTCGACGCCCTGGTCAACGGCCAGGGCGCGCGCGCCGAGGCGATCATGCGCGAACACGCCAATGCCACCCTGCGTTACGCCGACTACTTCGATCCGGCGCGACAGGGCGTCACCGTGCTCCACGGCGACACCTCTGCGAACTAGAGATCCAGCAGCAGCCGTGGGCTGCGCGCACGCGAGCAGCAGGGCGTGAAGCAGTCGTTGGCGGCCTGCTCCTCATCGCTGAGGTAGAGGTCGCGGTGGTCTGGCTCGCCGTCCAGCACACGGGTCAGGCAGGTGCCGCAGATGCCTTGCTCGCAGGAGGCCGGCAGTTCCACCCCGGCTTCGCGCAGTGCCGCCAGCGCGGTCTGCCCGGCCGCCACCCGGATCAGCGCGCCACTGCTTGCCAGCTCTAGCTCGAAGGGCGTGTCGGCGGCGGCCTCCTGTGGCGCGGCGGTGAAGTGTTCGCGGTGCAGCCGGTGTTCCTCCCAGCCCAGGTCGCGGGCGGCGCTTTCGATCCAGCGCATGAAGCCCGCCGGACCGCAGAGGTACAGCTGGGTGTCGCGCGGACTGGCCGCGAGCAGGACGCGCGGGTCGGCGCGGCGGGCGCTGTCGCCATGGTCGAAATGGCAGTGCACGCGGTCGGCGAAGGCGCAGTGGCCGAGGTAGTCGACGAAGGCCGCCCGCTCGGCGGAATGCGCGCAGTAGTGCAGCTGGAAATCGGCACCGTCGCCGGCCAGGCGTTCGGCCATCGCCAGCAGCGGAGTGATGCCGATGCCGCCGGCAAACAGCAGGCGCGGTGCGGGCTCGGTGGACAGCGGGAACAGGTTGCGCGGCTCGCCGATGCGCAGCCGCTGGCCGACCCGCAGTTCGGCGTGCACCGCGGCCGAGCCGCCGCGCGAGTCGCGGCAGCGCAGCACGGCGATGCGGTAGTGGCGCGGCCGCTCGGCCGGCCCGCAGAGGGAGTACTGGCGGACCAGGCCGTTGGGCAGGTGCAGGTCGATGTGCGCGCCCGGCTCGAAGGATGGCAGTGTCGCCCCGTCGGCCCGGAACAGTTCGAAGCTGTGGATATCCTGCGCCTCCAGGCGGATGGCGCCGACGATGACCTCGATCATGGCGAAGGCTCCCGTCAGGCCTGGGCACGGTCAGGGGCGGCGGCCTGGCGTTCATCCGCCAGCAGTCGCTCGATGATGCGCCGGGCCTGCACGCCACCGGCGTCGATGTTCAGTTTCAGCAGGTCGCGGCGTGGGTGGCGCAGCAGGTTGCGCTGCTGGCTTTCGAGCATTTCCAGGTCTTCGCCGAAGATTTTCCCCTGGCCTTCGCGGATGCTCGCGGTAAGCGCCTGGTCGTGGGCCTGGAAGTTGCGCGCCATGCCCCAGAAGTACCAGATCGAGGTAGCGCTCTCCGGGGTGATGAAGTCGACCACGATGCTCGCCGCCTTGCGCTGTGCCGGCGCCCGGTAGCCGCCGTGGCCGGCGTGGGCCACGCCGACCTCGATCAGCACGTGGCTGGGTGGCGTGAAGCGGCAGATCTGCCAGCGGTCCACCGGCACGTCGTCGGCCAGGCCGTTGCCGCGCAGGGCCATGCGCCAGAACGGCGGGGCCATGACGTTCTCCATGTGGCGGGAGGTGATCACCTCGTCGCCCTCCACCCGGGTGCTCGGCGCGGCCTCGTCGATTTCCTTCTGGCCGATGCTGGATGCATGCACGTAGGTCTCGTGGGTCAGGTCCATCAGGTTGTCGATCATCAGGCGGTAGTCGCAGTGGATGTGGTACAGCCCGCCGCCATAGGCCCAGTCGGGACTCTCCGCCCATTCCAGGCGAGGGATCAGCGTGGCGTCGGCATGCCCGGCGTCGCCCGGCCAGACCCAGACGAAGCCGTGCCGCTCCACCACCGGGAAGTGGCGGATGCAGGGAAAACCGCGGACTCGCTGGCCCGGCATCGAACGGGTGCGGCCATCCTCGCCCATCGCCAGGCCGTGGTAGCCGCAGACCAGCACGCCGTCCTCGACGAAGCCCAGCGATAGCGGCGCGCCCCGGTGCGGGCAGAAGTCCTCGAGGGCCACCACCCGGCCCTCCTCGCCGCGGTAGAAGACCATCGGCTCGTCGCAGATGCGCCGGCCGAGCGGTTTTCCGACCAGTTCGTCGGGGGTGCAGGCCACGTACCAGGCGTTCTTCGGAAACATCGTCGGATCCTCTTGGTTGTTCTTGTATTGGATCCAATGATTTGCGAGTGAATTATTCCAAGTCAATTGCTTCTGTACAAAAAATAATCTGTTCGATAGCCGAACATAAAAGTTTTACGTGAAAGAACGGGTGCTTCTTCGCGTTTCAGAGCCCCTCCTAGCCAGTGCAGAAGGCTGGATAGGTGCTGGTGATCCTGCTTTTTGCCTTGTCAATGGATCCAATTGTATTGCCCGATCGCCGCAACGGTGCCAGGGTGCCTGCGCTTGCCGTGCGTACAACAACAAGAAAAGGGCTTTCCCGATGATGGATTCCTGCATTCCCGCGTCTGGCTTCCGCCTGCCGTGCCTTCCCTCCTCTCCGATCGGGGAGGGCCGTCCATGAACCAGGACCTGCGCCGCGTCCTCGACGACGAACCGATGCGGCCCTTCCAGTGGCTGGCGGTGGCTGTCTGCGTCGTGCTCAACCTGATCGATGGCTTCGACGTGCTGGTGATGGCTTTCACCGCCTCGTCGGTGGCCAGCGAATGGAGCCTCGGCGGCACCGAACTCGGCCTGCTGCTCAGCGCCGGCCTCTTCGGCATGGCCGCCGGCTCGCTGTTCATCGCGCCCTGGGCCGACCGCTGGGGGCGCCGCCCGCTGATCCTCGCCTGCCTGGCGCTGTCGGGCCTGGGCATGCTCGCCTCGGCGCTGAGCCAGGCGGCCTGGCAACTGGCGTCGTTGCGCGGGCTGACCGGACTGGGCATCGGCGGCATCCTCGCCAGCAGCAACGTGATCGCCAGCGAGTACGCCTCGCGCCGCTGGCGCGGCCTGGCGGTCAGCCTGCAATCCACCGGCTATGCCCTGGGCGCGACCCTCGGCGGGCTGCTCGCGGTGGGGCTGATCGACGCCTGGGGCTGGCGCTCGGTGTTCGCCTTCGGCGGCGGCCTGACCCTGGCGGTGATCCCGCTGGTCTGCCTGTGCCTGCCGGAGTCGCTGGACTTCCTCCTCGCCCGCCGGCCACGCCGCGCGCTGCAGCGGGTCAATGCGCTGGCGCGGCGCCTGGGCCGTGCCGAGCTCGCCGAACTGGCGCCCGCGAGCGAGCGCCAGGCGCGGCGCGGCAGCCGCCTGGCCGGCCTGTTCGGCGTGGCGCAGGGGCGTACCACCCTGCTGCTCTGGGCGCTGTTCTTCCTGGTGATGTTCGGCTTCTACTTCGTCATGAGCTGGACCCCGAAGCTGCTGGTCGCCGCCGGCCTGTCCAGCGCCCAGGGCATCACCGGCGGCACCCTGCTGAGCATCGGCGGGATCTTCGGCGCCGCGCTGCTCGGCGGGCTCGCCGCGCGCTTCCGCCTGGAACGGGTGCTGGCGCTGTTCATGCTGCTCACTGCGGGCCTGCTGGCGGCGTTCTCGCTGAGCGCCGGGCTGCCTGGCGCAGCCCTGGCGCTGGGGCTGCTGATCGGTCTTTGCGCCAACGCCTGCGTGGCCGGCCTCTATGCCCTGGCGCCGACCCGCTACGGGGCCTCGGTGCGCGCCACCGGGGTCGGCTGGGCGATCGGCGTCGGTCGCGGCGGGGCGATCCTCTCGCCGCTGGCGGCCGGTGTGCTCCTCGATGGCGGCTGGCGGCCGCTGGCCCTCTACGGCGTGTTCGCCGCGGTGTTCGTCGGCGCCGCCGCGCTGCTGCCGTTGCTCGACGCCCGGCGCCGGCGGCCGGCGGCACTCGGGGAGACGACATGAGGTGCGTCGTGGCGTCAGCGCTGGGCGGCGATGATCGCCTCGGCGATGGTGGTGCGGAACCAGTTCAGCGCCGCCGAGCGTTCGCTGCTCTCGTGCCAGTGCAGGGAGACGTCGAACGGCGGCAGGTCGAAGGGCAGGTCGAGCATGCGCATGCCGCCCTCGGCGACGAAGCGGTGGGCGATCTGCGCCGGCAGGATGGTCAGCAGCTCGGTGCCCGGGATGATCTTCGGCAGCACCGAGAAGTGCGGTACCCGCAGGCTGATGCGGCGCTGCACCTGCATGGCCTTGAGCACGTCCTCGGCGATGCCGTGGCCGGAGGTGCGGGTCACCACGATGTGCCGTTCGGCCAGGTACTGCTCCAGGCTCAGGCAGTCGCCGATCCGCGGGTGGCGGTCGCTGAGCAGGCACACGTAGCGTTCGTGCAGGACCCGCTGGCTGCGCGCGCCGGGCACCGGCTGGCGGCAGATCGCGGCGTCGACCTTGGCGCTGCTCAGCCAGGCGCCGACCTCGTCCACCTGCAACGGCAGCACCTCCACCTCGGCGAACGGTGCGTCGCGGGTCAGGCGTTCGAGGATCAGCGACAGGAAGCCGACTTCGCCGAGGTCGGTGAGGGCGATGCGGAAGCGGCGCTCGGTGGTCGCCGGATCGAAGTGGCGCATGCTCTGCACCGCCCCCTCGATGCGCGTCAGCGACTCGCGGAAGGTGCCGTACAGCTGCTCGGCGACGAAGGTCGGCTGGATGCCGTCGCGGGTGCGGGTGAACAGTGCGTCGTCGAACAGTTCGCGCAGGCGCGCCAGGGCGTAGCTCACCGACGGCTGGGTGACGAACAGGCGCTCGGCGGCGAGGGTCACGCTGCCGGCCTCGTAGAGCGTGACGAAAGTGCGGACCAGGTTGAGGTCGATCGGGCTCATATAGATCACTTCTATTTTTTATAGAAAGAGTATCGATTTGATTGATTATCGAGCGGCTGCAACAGTAGCGCAAATCCAGGAAACGACCTTGAAGGCCTGCATGAAAACCGTCCATTCCGCCTCCTACGAGATCCTCCGCCGCCACGGCCTGACCACCGTCTTCGGCAATCCCGGCTCGAACGAACTGCCGTTCCTCAGGGACTTCCCCGAGGACTTCCGCTACATCCTCGGCCTGCACGAGGGCGCGGTGGTCGGCATGGCCGACGGCTTCGCGCTGGCCAGCGGCCGCCCGGCGTTCGTCAACCTGCACGCGGCGGCCGGCACCGGCAACGGCATGGGCGCGCTGACCAACGCCTGGTATTCGCACAGCCCGCTGGTGATCAGCGCCGGACAGCAGGTGCGCTCGATGATCGGGGTCGAGGCGATGCTCGCCAACGTCGAGGCCGGCCAACTGCCCAAGCCGCTGGTGAAGTGGAGCCACGAACCGGCCTGTGCCCAGGACGTGCCGCGCGCGCTCAGCCAGGCGATCCAGATCGCCAGCCTGCCGCCGCGTGCGCCGGTGTACCTGTCGATTCCCTACGACGACTGGGCGCAGCCGGCGCCGGCCGGCGTCGAGCACCTGGCCGCGCGCCAGGTCAGTGGCGCCGCGCTGCCGGCCCCGGCGTTGCTGGCCGAGCTTGGCGAGCGTCTGTCGCGCTCGCGCAACCCGGTGCTGGTGCTCGGCCCGGACGTCGACGGGGCGAACGCCAATGGCCTGGCCGTGCAACTGGCGGAAAAGCTGCGGATGCCGGCCTGGGTCGCGCCCTCGGCTTCGCGCTGCCCGTTCCCCACCCGCCACCCGTGCTTCCGTGGCGTACTGCCGGCGGCCATCGCCGGGATCAGCCGGCTGCTCGACGGCCATGACCTGATCCTGGTCGTCGGCGCGCCGGTATTCCGCTACCACCAGTTCGCCCCCGGCGACTACCTGCCGGCCGGCGCCGAGCTGGTGCAGATCACCTGCGATCCTGGCGAGGCCGCGCGGGCACCGATGGGCGACGCGCTGGTCGGCGACATCGGCCTGAGCCTCGAGGCCCTGCTCGAACAGGTCCGTCCCAGTGCGCGGCCGCTGCCCGAGGCGCTGCCGCGCCCGCCGGCGCTGGCCGAGGAGGGCGGACCGCTGCGTCCGGAGACGGTGTTCGACGTGATCGATGCGCTGGCCCCGCGCGACGCCATCTTCGTCAAGGAATCCACCTCCACCGTGACCGCTTTCTGGCAGCGAGTGGAGATGCGCGAGCCGGGCAGCTACTTCTTCCCGGCCGCCGGCGGCCTCGGCTTCGGCCTGCCGGCGGCGGTCGGCGCGCAACTGGCGCAGCCGCGGCGGCAGGTGATCGGGATCATCGGCGACGGTTCGGCCAACTACGGCATCACCGCACTCTGGAGCGCCGCGCAATACCGTGTGCCGGCGGTCTTCATCATCCTCAAGAACGGCACCTACGGCGCCCTGCGCTGGTTCGCCGGGGTGCTCGAGGTGCCCGATGCACCGGGGCTCGACGTGCCGGGACTGGACTTCTGCGCGATCGCCCGCGGCTATGGCGTGGAGGCGCTCCACGCGGCCACCCGCGAAGAACTGGAAAGCGCCTTGAAGCAAGCCCTGGCCGCTGATCGCCCGGTTTTGATCGAGGTGCCGACGCAAACCATCGAACCCTGATGTTCCACGGCACCGCCCCGTGCCAGAGTGGGCGGTGCCGACCAGACGCCCGCGTGCGCCGATAACAAGAACAAGAGAGGTTGGTATGAACAGGCAATCCGCTGCGGCGGTGATCGATGCTGCCCGCTTTAACCGTACTCACTGGCTGATCCTCGGCTGGGGGTGTTTCATCATGCTGTTCGACGGCTACGACATGGTCATCTACGGCTCGGTGGTGCCGCGGCTGATGCAGGAGTGGCAACTCAGCCCGGTGCAGGCCGGCACCCTGGGCAGTTGCGCGCTGTTCGGCATGCTCTTCGGCGGTACCCTGCTGGCGCCGCTGGCCGACCGCTTCGGCCGGCGCCGCCTGGTGATCGCCACCACCCTGCTGGCGAGCCTCGCCGCCTTCCTAACCGGCCACGCCCGCGACCCGCTGGAGTTGGGCGCCGGTCGCTTCTTCACCGGCCTGGCGCTCGGCGCGCTGGTGCCCAGCGCGATCAACCTGATCAGCGAGTTCGCCCCGGCCGGCCGGCGCAGTACCCTGGTCACGGTGATGTCGGCGTTCTACTCGGTCGGCGCGGTGCTTTCGGCGCTGCTGGCGATCGTGATGATTCCGGCCTGGGGCTGGCAGTCGGTGTTCTACGTGGCGGTGCTGCCGGTGCTGGCGGTGCCGCTGATGCTGCGCTGGCTGCCGGAGTCGGCGGCGTTCCTCGAACTCAAGGGGCGGCGCGCCGAACTGGACGCGCTGCTGCTCAGGGTCGATCCCGCCTACCGGCCCGGTACCCAACTGCCGGTCGGCGCCGCGCCGGAGCGCGCGCGCGGACGGGTCGCCCAGTTGTTCGACGGCCGCCAGGCGCTCGGCACCCTGCTGCTGTGGCTGGCATTCGCCATGTGCATGCTGATGAGCTACGGGCTCAACACCTGGCTGCCGAAACTGATGGCCGGCGGCGGCTATGCCCTGGGCTCGAGCCTGGCGTTCCTGGTCACCCTCAACATCGGTGCCACCCTCGGCGCGCTGTTCGGCGGCTGGCTGGCCGACCGTCTCGGCGCCGGCCGCACCCTGGTGCTGTTCTTCGCCCTGGCCGCGGCGTCGCTCGCGGCCCTCGGCCTGCGCCCCGGACCCTGGTTGCTCAATACCCTGCTGGTGGTGGCCGGCGCCACCACCATCGGCACCCTGGCGGTGATCCACGCCTACGCCGCGCAGTTCTACCCGGCCTGGGTGCGCTCCACCGGGGTCGGCTGGGCCGCCGGGGTCGGCCGCCTCGGCGCCATCGCCGGGCCACTGCTCGGTGGCAGCCTGCTGGCACTGGAACTGCCGTTCCAGCAGAACTTCCTGGCTTTCGCCGTGCCCGGCGTGGTCGGCGCGCTGGCGATCGCCTGCATCCACCTGCGGCCGCGCGTGACGGCGCAAGCGCCTGTCGATGCGGCGGCGAAGAAACCCCTGTGATTTTCGAAAGAGGAGAAGAGCGATGAGCGATTCCCGTTATACCGACCTCGGTCTTCAGCCCTTGGCCGGCGAATGGCGCCATGGCCGGGCCGGCCGGCGGTTGAAGGTGAGCAACCCGTACGACGCCAGCCTGCTGCTGGAAATCGAGCAGGCCGACCGCGACGACCTCGATGCCGCCTACGCCAAGGCCGCCGAGGTCCAGCCGGCCTGGGCCGCGCTCGGGCCCTCGGCACGCGCGGCGGTGCTGTACAAGGTGGTGGAGGTGTTCGACCGGCGCCGTGAGGAGATCGTCGACTGGATCATCCGCGAGTCCGGCAGCACCCGCCTGAAGGCCGAGATCGAATGGGGCGCGGCGCGTGCCATCAGCCTGGAGTCGGCATCGTTCCCGGCGCGGGTGCACGGGCGCATCGTCGACTCCGACGTGGCGGGCAAGGAAAGCCGGGTCTACCGCAGCGCGATCGGCGTGGTCGGCGTGATCAGTCCGTGGAACTTCCCGCTGCACCTGACCCAGCGTTCCATCGCCCCGGCCCTGGCGCTGGGCAACGCGGTGGTGGTCAAGCCGGCCAGCGACACGCCGGTCTGTGGCGGCCTGCTGCTGGCGCGGATCTTCGAGGAAGCCGGGCTGCCGGCCGGGCTGTTCAGCGTGGTGGTCGGTCCCGGCAGCGAGATCGGCGACGCCTTCGTCGAGCACCCGGTGCCGGGCCTGGTGACCTTCACCGGCTCGACCCCGGTGGGCCGCAACATCGGCCGCATCGCCAGCGGCGGCGCGCATCTCAAGCACGTGGCGCTGGAGCTGGGCGGCAACAGCCCGTTCGTGGTGCTCGGCGACGCCGACCTGGAGCAGGCGGTGAACGCCGCGGTGTTCGGCAAGTTCCTGCACCAGGGGCAGATCTGCATGGCGATCAACCGCATCATCGTCGAGGACAGTCTCTACGACGCCTTCGCTGCGCGCTTCGTCGAGCGGGTCAAGGGCCTCCGGGTCGGCGATCCGCAGCGCGCCGATACCGCGGTCGGGCCGATCGTCAACGCGCGCCAGCTCGAAGGCCTGCTGGAAAAGATCCGCCTGGCCCGCCAGGAAGGCGCCAAGCCGCTGTACGAGGGGGGCGTCGACGGCCAATTGCTGGCACCGCATGTGTACGGCGAGGTCACCGCCGACATGGAGATCGCCCGTGACGAGATCTTCGGCCCGTTGGTCGGCCTGCTCCGCGCGCGCGACGAGGCGCATGCGCTGGAGCTGGCCAATGCCAGCGAATACGGGCTGTCCAGCGCGGTGTTCAGTCGCGACCTGGAGCGCGCGGTGCGCTTCGCCCGCCAGGTTCGCGCGGGGATGACCCACGTCAACGACATCCCGGTGAACGACGAGGCCAACGCGCCGTTCGGCGGCGAGAAGAACTCCGGGCTCGGTCGCTTCAACGGCGACTGGGCCATCGAGGAGTTCACCACCGACCACTGGATCAGCGTGCAGCACGCGCCGCGCCAGTACCCGTTCTGACCCTGGCGGCGGGGCTCGCGCCCCGCCGCTGACCCGACCGTCGCCGCCAGGTGGCCCGCAGAGGCTGCCGGGGCCCGGTCGTCCCTGAAAAACGGAGCACAATAACAATGAAAATCCGTCGTAAAACCGCAGTCCCGCGCAGCGCAGGGGCGGTCCTGCCCATGCTCGCCTGTCTTGCCGCGCAAGCCGCCGAGGGCGGCTTCCTGGAGGATGCGAAGACCGACCTGGTCCTGCGCAACTACTACTTCAATCGCGATTTCCGCGACCACGACGCCGGCAAGAGCCTGGTGGACGAATGGGCGCAAGGCTTCATCCTCAAGTTCAGCTCCGGCTACACGCCCGGCACCGTCGGCGTCGGCCTGGACGCCATCGGCCTGTTCGGCGTGAAGCTGAACAGCGGACGCGGCACCAGCAACTCCGAACTGCTGCCGTTGCACGACGACGGCCGCGCGGCGGACAACTACGGCCGCGTCGGCCTGGCCGCCAAGCTGCGGGTCTCGGCCAGCGAGCTGAAGATCGGCGAGATGCTCCCGGACATTCCGCTGCTGCGCTACGACGACGGCCGCCTGCTGCCGCAGACATTCCGCGGCTTCGCCGTGGTTTCCCGCGAGCTGCCGGGCCTGGCCCTGCAGGCCGGACGCTTCGACGCGGTGAGCCTGCGCAATTCGGCGGACATGCAGGACCTGTCGGCCTGGAGCGCGCCGACGCAGAACTCGGACGGTTTCAACTACGCCGGCGCCGAGTACCGCTTCAACCGGGAACGTACCCAGGTCGGGCTGTGGCATGGGCAACTGGAAGACATCTACCGGCAGAGCTACGCCAACCTGCTGCACAAACAGCGCGTCGGCGACTGGACCCTGGGCGCCAACCTCGGCCTGTTCGTCGACCGCGACGACGGCGCCGCGCGCGCCGGCGAGATCGACAGCCACACCCTCTACGGTCTGTTTTCCGCCGGTATCGGCCTGCACACCTTCTACCTCGGCCTGCAGAAGGTCGGCGGCGACAGTGGCTGGCAGTCGGTCTACGGCAGCAGCGGGCGGAGCATGGGCAACGACATGTTCAACGGCAACTTCACCAATGCCGACGAACGCTCCTGGCAGGTTCGCTACGACTACGACTTCGTCGGCCTCGGTTGGCCCGGCCTGATCGGCATGGTCCGCTACGGCCATGGCTCGAATGCCACCACCAGGGTCGGTAGCGGTGGCAAGGAATGGGAACGCGATGTCGAGCTCGGCTACACCGTGCAGAGCGGCCCGCTGGCGCGCCTCAACGTGCGGCTCAACCACGCCAGCAACCGGCGCAGCTTCAACAGCGACTTCGACCAGACGCGGGTGGTGGTGAGCTATCCGTTGTCGTGGTGACGCAGGCTGTCGCGTCGCTCCTCCGGACGGCCCCGGAGGGCAGGGCAGCGGGTGGCCCGGTGCTTCGGCGGATAACCGCTGGGCGGTTATTCGCCCTACCGGAGCGGCGCTGGCGCACGCTGTCGCGGCGCTCCTCCGACAACTCCTGAGGGGGAGGGCGGGACTCAGAACTTCGCCCGCATCCCCACCCGCAGGGTGCGCCCCGGCGCGGGCATGAAGCTCTGCGCCAGCGGGTCCAGGTAGTAGCGGTCGGTGAGGTTCTGCAGCGAGGCGTTCAGCTCGGTGTGCTCGAACAGCTTGTAGTTGAGGAACAGGTCGAACAGCTGCACCGAGCGGTACTCGATCTGCGGGGTGGTGGCGCCGGTCTGCCAGGGCTTGTCCACCGTCGCGGTGGGGCCCGAGGTATAGGTCATGCGCCCGCCCAGGGTCAGGGTCTCGTCGAAGAAGCGCAGGCCGGCGAGCAGGTTGGCCGAGAAGCGTGGCGGGTTCTGCGTGTTGGTGTAGGAACCCATGAAGCTGCCTGGCGTGCAGTCCGGCGTATTCTCGGTGTGCCGGTACTGGTTCGCGCTGGCGCGCAGCCTGGCGGCGAATGCCGCGTCGCAGGTCTCGGTCTTCAGGTAGTAGGTCGCCGACAGGTCGCTGAACAGCCGACCCGCGTCGTAGTGCGACTGCAGTTCCAGGCCGCTGGTACGGTAGCTGTCGGTATTGCTGAAGGTCATCAGGCCCATCAGGCCGGGGCTCGGGTCGTAGTAGCGGGTGATGTAGTTCCTGATGGTGTTGTTGAAGTAAGCCAGCTTGAGCGCCGCCGAGTCGCGTTCTGCCAGCAGGCCTTCGCGCAATGCGCTGACGCCGATCTCCCAGCTGCGCGAACGCTCGGGCTTGAGGTCCTTGCCCGGCTCGACCTGCAGGGTGCCGCGGCTGGTCTCGAACAGCGACGGCAGGCGCAGGCCCTGGGTGTAGCTGGCGTAGACGAAGGTGTCCGGGGCCAGCTCGAAGTTGATCCCGAAGGCCGGCGCGAAGCCGCCGCCGCTGCTGCTGCGCTTGCCGGCGTAGTCGTAGCCGGTGACCACGTTGGTGACCGCCGAGGGATGGACCGTCACCTCGGCCGGGCCGATCTCGTCGAAGGGAATGCCTTCGAACGGATTGTTGGTGTTGTCGGTGACGATGCCGTTGTGCAGGCGTGGGTCGGTGGCATCGGTGTACTCGCCGTTCTGGTCGGGAAACCACATCATCGAGCCGTAGTAGTCGGGCCTGCTCACCGTGATGAAGCGCACGTCGCGATCCTCGCGCCGCGCCGTGGCGGAGATGCCGTTGTCCTTGCTGCGGAAGTGGCTGTAGCGGCCGCCGCCCCACAGGGTCAGGCGCTCGACCGGCTTGTACTCCAGCTTGCCGTTGAGGCTGTACTCCTGCCGCGAACCGTCGCGCAGGGTGCGCTGGGCGTTGATATCGTGAAGGGTGGTGACCACGCTTTTCTGCGGCTGGAGGTCCTCGAACTGGAACGAGCCGCCCAGGTCGAGCTTGAAGTCGCCATAGTCGGTCGCCAGGCGCGCGACGTTGTTCAGGTCGCCGCCGATGCGCCGGTTGTCCTGGCGGGTCCAGTTGCGGTCGGGGCGATAGGCCTGCGAGCGCGGCGCCAGCACCGAGGTCAGGGTGTCGGTCTTCGCCTCGGTCAGCCACAGGCCGGCGTTCAGGTCCAGCAGGGGATTGCCCTCGGGCAGGTAGTGGTAGCGCGCGGTGTAGGTGTCGATCTTCACTTCGCTCAGCGGGTACTGGTAGATGCCCGCGGTGCCGAGGCGGAAGATGTCCGACGGCATGATCTCCCCGTTGCGTCCGTCGTAGCGGCGATAGCCGAGGTCGAGGCGGTGCTCGTCGGCGATCCGCCAGGTCGCCTTGAGCAGGTACGATTCTGTCTCCGACGAGGAGTTGAGCACTTCCTCGCCGGCCTCGTAGACCGTCGCCACGCTGTTTTCCTCTCTGCCGCGGTGGTCGTAGACGCGGTAGCGGTCCTGGCCCTTCCTGCCGGAGAAATAGTTGCCCTGGTTGCGGTGGGCGTAGGCGGCGACCAGGTCCAGGCGTTCGTTGCGGTAGGCGAACGCGGCGCTGCCGGATTGCGCCTGCGAACCGAACAGGCTGCCGCGGTCGTCGTGCGGCGTGGCACCGAGGTCCTCGTCCTTCGAGCTGGCGCTGCGGCGCTGCGGCGCGACGCCGTTGTTCCAGACGTCGCCGGTGAAGCGCACGCCGATGTCCTTGCCGTCCACCAGGATGTCGTCGACGCCGAGGGTCTGCATGTCCACCGTGCCGCCGATCGCCCCCGATTTGTTCGAAGGTCCCTTGTTGATGGTCACGCTGCTGATCAGGTCGGGATCGATGTAGCTGCGTTGCTGGGTGCCGGCGTAGCCGCGGTAGACGTCCAGCGCCTGTTCCGCGCCGTCGACCCGCACCGCCACCCGGCTCTGTCCCTGGATGCCGCGGATGTTCACGTCCAGCGCGCCGCCGTTGCGGCTGTCGCCGACCTGGACGCCGGGCACGCCCTTGAGCAGGTCGCCCACCGAGACCCGGCCGAAGCGGTCGATGTCTTCGCTGGAGAGGTGCACCGAGGAGCGCGGCGCACTGTAGGTGTCCTTCTGCGGGTCGGCCAGCTCGGCGGCCGAGACCACCACCGGCGACAGTTCGGCCGGCGCCTCCCCGGACCTGCGTGGCGCGACCAGCAGGTAGGCGCCGGTCGAGCCCGCCATGACCTGCAGGTCGGTCTGCGACAGCACTCGCTGCAAGCCTTCGAGGACCGTGTAGCGTCCGTCCAGCGCCGGCGCGTTGCGGCCGCGGGTCAGCTCGGGATCGAACGACAGCAACAGCCCGGAACGGCTGGCGAAGGCGCCGAGGGAGGCGCCCAGGGGACCGGCCGGAATCCGGTAGTGGCGTGCTGTCGGGTCGTCCAGGCGGGTACCGCTGGGCGCCACCTGGCTGGTGTCCTGCGCCGGGGCTGCGCCCGCCAGGCCGGTGCCGGCCGCGGCCAGGGCGCATAACGCGCAACGCAGGGCCAGGGTGATCGGGGAGAGGCGCGTCCGGGGACGCGACGGGCGGGGGAAACGAGGTGTTCGGGACATGCTTCTTCGCTCGCTGGATGGCTGCCCGTCATTCGCGGGCTCTCACCCCCTCTGTCGCACGAGATCGAAAAAGGGATATTCCCGGAGAAACTTTTCGCATCCGCCAACCCCTCGCGGGATTGGCATTGTGGTGCGTGGCAAATTAGTGATAATAGTTTTCATTTGCACTTGAGCCCAGCCCGATCCGACTCCTCATCGATGAATGCACCGAGCCCCTGTCTTTCCGCTGACCGCGGCAGCGTCGCCACGCTGTACCTCGAAAACCACGCCTGGCTGCGCGGCTGGCTGGCCTACCGGCTACGTTCCTGGGGCCGCGAGGTGGCGGACGACCTGGCCCAGGACACCTTCCTGCGCATCCTCGCCAGCCACGACGCCGCGCAGCGCGAGGCGATCCGCCAGCCACGCGCCTACCTGACGCGCATCGCCACCTGCGTGCTGGTCAGCTGGCGACGCCGCCAGTCGCTGGAACTCGCCTGGCTCGAGGCCCTGGCCACGCTGCCCGAGCCGTTGCAGCCGTCGCCGGAGCAGCAGAGCGTGATCGTCGAGACCCTGCACGAGATCGACGCGCTGCTCGACACCCTGCGCCCGCGGGTGAAACAGGCATTCCTGATGGCGACCCTGGACGGCATGAGGCAGAAGGACATCGCCGAGGCGCTGGACGTGGCGCTGCCGACGGTGAAGAAATACATCCACCAGGGCTTCCTGACCTGCCTGAGCTTGATGCCCGATGACTGACGCCACCGCCGCACGCGCGCAGCGACTCGACGAAACGGGCTTCGCCGGCCCGCCGGCCGCCGAGGCGATCGCCCCGCAGGTGCTCGGGGAGGCGGCCTCCTGGCTGCTGCTGATGCAGGAGGGACCGCTGGCCCCGGCGCAACAGGCCGAGCTGGAGTCCTGGCGCCTGCGCAGTGCCGAGCATCAGCGTGCCTGGCGGCGCGCCGAGCGGCTGCTGGCGAATATCGGCAGCCTGCCGCCGGCACTGGCACGGCGCACCCTGGAGCGGCCGGGCGGGAGCGGCCGGCGCGCCGTGTTGCGCGGCCTGGCCCTGTTCATCGGCGGTGCGCCGCTGGCCTGGTGGGGCTGGCGCGCCCAGTTCTGGCGCGACGGCTTCGGCGCCGACCACCTCACCGCCGTCGGCGAGCGGCGCCACCTGACGCTGGAGGACGGCAGCCAGGTCGAGATGAATACCGACAGCGCGCTGGACCTGCGCTACGACGCTGGCCAGCGCCTGCTGCGCCTGTATCGCGGGGAGATCTACCTCCGCACCGCGGCGGACCGGCGCGAGCCGCCGCGGCCGTTCCTGGTGCGCACCGAACAGGGCCTGATGCGCGCGCTGGGTACTGCCTTCAGCGTACGGCGCGAGGGCACGGAGACAGTGCTGGCGGTGTACGAAGGCGCGGTCCAGGTACGTCCCGAGGACGCAGCGAGCGCGGCGGATGGCCGGGTGATCGAGGCCGGTCAGCGGGTGCGCTTCGATCGCCAGCGGATCGGCGCCGTCGAGTCCGCCGGCGAGGCGGCGCTGGCCTGGCGCCAGGGCCTGCTGGTGGCCGACGAGATGCCGTTGCGGCAGTGGGCGGGAGAACTGATGCGCTACGGGAGCGAGAGCATCGAGTGCGAGCCGTCGCTGGGCCCGCTTCGGGTCTCCGGCACCTTTCCCGTCGACGACCTGCCGCTGGCCCTGGCGATGCTGGCGCAGACCCATGGCCTGCGCCTCGTGCACCAAGGCCGACGGGTGCTGATCAGGCGCTGAGGCGGGAGCGCCGGTTCAGCCGGCCAGCAACCAGACCCCGGCGCCGGCCGAGGCCAGCCCGGCGAGACGCACCAGCGGCGCCGCCGCCTGCGGCAGCAGACGCACCAGCGCGTAGCCGGCGGCGTGCAGCGCGGCGGTGGCGGCGACGAAACCGAGCGCGTACAGCCAGGGGCTGGAAAGGTCCGGCAGCTCCAGGCCGTGGGCGACCCCGTGGGCCAGGGCGAACAGCGCGGTGGCGGCCATTGCCAGCGGCAGCGGCGGGCGCACGGCGAGCGCCACGCAGAGGCCGAGGGCGAGCACCGAGGCGGCGATGCCGGTTTCCATGAACGGCAGTTGCAGGCCCTCGAAGCCGAGCAGGCCGCCGACCAGCATGGTGCCGACGAAAGTGCAGGGCAGGGCGAGGCGCGCGGCCCCCTGTTGCTGGGCGGCCCAGAGGCCGACGGCGAACATCGCCAGCAGGTGGTCGAGGCCGGTGAGCGGATGGGCGAGGCCGGCGACCAGGCCGTGTTCGCCGTGGCCAGGGTGGGCGAAGGCCAGCGCTGGCGCGGCGAGCAGGGCGAGGGTGGCGAGCAGCTTGGGCAGTTTCATGGGCGGTTCCTTGTCGTGGCGAGGCGGCGTCAGGCGGCGGTCAGCAGGCCCTGGCGCTCGATGAAGGCGATGATTTCGGCCAGGCCCTGGCCGGTCTTCTGGTTGCTGAACACGAACGGCTTGTCGCCGCGCATGCGCCGGGCGTCCTCGTCCATCACCTCGAGGGAGGCGCCGACCAGGGGCGCCAGGTCGATCTTGTTGATCACCAGCAGGTCCGACTTGCAGATACCGGGGCCGCCTTTGCGCGGGATCTTGTCGCCGGCGGAAACGTCGATCACGTAGAGGGTCAGGTCGGACAGTTCGGGGCTGAAGGTGGCCGACAGGTTGTCGCCGCCGGACTCCACCAGGATCAGCTCCAGGCCGGGGAAGCGCCGGTTGAGCTGGTCCACCGCCTCCAGGTTGATCGAGGCGTCCTCGCGGATCGCCGTGTGCGGGCAGCCGCCGGTCTCCACGCCGATGATCCGCTCGGGGGCGAGGGCCTCGTTGCGCACCAGGAACTGCGCGTCCTCCTGGGTGTAGATGTCGTTGGTGACCACCGCGAGGTTGTAGCGCTCGCGCAGTTCGCGGCACAGGGCCAGGGTCAGGGCGGTCTTGCCGGAGCCCACCGGACCGCCGATGCCGACACGCAGGGGTTGGGATGTCATGGGGTTTCTCCTAGGAACGGAACAGACGGCTGTACTGGGTTTCGTGGGTCATGCTGGCCAGCGCCAGGCCGAACGCGGCGCTGCCCTCGACGGCAGGCCGCCGCAGGGCCTCGGCGCAGGCGCGGTCGAGGTCCGGCAGCAGGCTGGAAGCAAGTTTCTGCGCGGCCAGCTGGCCGAGCGGCAGGGTTTTCATCAGCACCGCCAATTGGTTCTCCAGCCAGTTCCAGAACCAGGCGCTGAGCGCCTCCTCGGCGTCCAGGCGCCAGGCGCGCGCGGCCATCGCCCAGGCGGCGGCGAGATTGGGTGGATCCTGGCGCGCCAGCCAGGCGCGGCCGGCGTCGTCGAGTTCGGGCAGGGCTTCCAGCAACTGTTGCAGGGAAAAGCCCATCTGCCGGCTTTCCTGGGCCAGCTCGCGGGTCTCGCGGCTGGCCCGATGGCGTTCGCTGGCCGCATCGCAGGCGGCCCAGTCACCGGCCAGCGCGGCACGCAGGAGGCCGGCCAGCAGCGGTGCCTCGAAGCGCGCCAGGTTCAGTTGCAACTGGTCGACCAGCCAGGTCCGCGCGCTCTCGGCGTCGCGCACCCAGCCATTGTCGAGGGCCGCCTCCAGGCCCTGGGAATAGCTGTAGCCGCCGATCGGCAACTGCGAGCTGGCCAGGCGCAGGCGCGCCCAGATGCTGTTCACCGGCGCACGCCGAACTGGTGCAGGCGCGGGGCGTAGTTGAATTCCGCCTCGCCGTGGTGCGAATGATGATGGCCGCCGCCGTAGGCGCCATGCTCCGGCTGGAACGGTGCCTGAATGGCGTTCACCGAGGCGCCGAGCTGTTCGAGCATGGCCTTGAGCACGTAGTCGTCGAGCAGGCGCAGCCAGCCCTCGCCGACCTGCAGCGCGACGTGGCGGTTGCCCAGGTGATAGGCGGCGCGGGTCAGCTCCAGCGGGCTGGCGCAGGTCACGTGAAGCAGTTCCTCGGCCCGGGCGAACACGCGCACCACGCGGCCGTCGCGGGCTTCCAGGCAATCGCCGTCGGCCAGCGGCGGCAGGCCGCGCTCGAGGAACAGGCCGACCTCCTCGCCGCTCGCCGCGAAGCAGCGCAGGCGGCTCTTGCTGCGCGCCTCGTAGGTCAGGTGGAGTTCTTCGTCCCAGCGGGGCGAGCGGGCGGGCAGGCGTTGGTGGATGACCAGCATGGGCAGTTTCCGCAATGCGACAGGAAAGGGATCACAACAAGCACCAGCAAGGGCCTTGCCAGGTCGATGCGGGACGCCTGTACCGGGAAAACGGGGCCATAGGGATGTAACAAAATATTGCAGCGCGCCAGGTTGGTGCGCAACGACTTTTTTGCCGCACCGGAAAGGTGCGCGCGCGTCTAGTCCGCGGACAAACGCCGAGCCGGAGGTCCGCTGGGGAGGTGCGGGGTCAGCCGGGTAGACCGTGCCAGTGCTTGCCGCCGATCATGATGAAACGCAGCTGGTGGGTGATCTTCGCGGCCGGCATCAGGTGCGGCGGCAGATCGGCGGCGGGTGGGTCGATCAGCTCCGGAAGGGTGGCGAAGACGGTCTTCACCACCAGGTCGGCGAACACGTCGAGGGCCGCGCCGTCGAGGTGCGGCATCTTGTTCAGCAGCGCCAGGTCGGCGGCCAGGTCGTCGGTGATGCGCTGGCGCAGGCTGGCGATGGCCTGGCGGATCGGCAGCGAGCCGCCGTACTGCTCGCGGGCGAGGAAGAGGAACTGGGAACGGTTGGCGCCGACCGCGTCGAGGAAGATACGCACCGAAGCGTCGATCAGCCCGCCCAGTTCGAACTCGTTGTGGCGCACCGCGCGCAGGGTGGCGCGGAAGGTCTCGTCGACCTCGGCGACCAGCGCCAGGCCGAGCTGGTCCATGTCGCTGAAGTGCCGGTAGAAGCCGGCCGGGACGATCCCGGCGGCGCGCGTCACTTCGCGCAGGCTGAGGCTGCCGAAACCGCGCCCGCTTTCCATAAGGTGGCGCGCGGCGCTCATCAGCGCGTGGCGGGTCTGCTGTTTCTGTTCGGCGCGGGGTGAGGACATACGGCTTCCTTTGGCGGACCGGCGACTGTAGCAAAAGCTCTGCGACCCGGTCGAACCGGGGACGGCAGCGGTCGAAGGATACATCAGTGAACGCTTGTTGACTCGATTGCGCGGAACGGGCAAAGTTTTGTGAACGATCGTTCACTGAAATATTCTCGATGGCCTTGCTTCCCCTCGCTCTCCTGACCCCCTTGCTCGCCCCCCTGCGCCGTCTCGCCGCCCATGGCTGGCTGCGCGAGGCCGATGTCGACGGCCTGCTGCGTCACGCCCATCCGCTGGCGTCGCTGAACCGCCACTATGCGCGGGTCGAGGCGCGCTACTGGGTGGCCGACGACATGCTCGCCCTGACCCTGCGTACCGCCCCCGGCTGGCCGCCGGCGCGGCCGGGCCAGCACATCCAGCTGCTGGCGGAGCGCGACGGGGTGCGGGTCGGGCGCAGCTACAGCCTGACCCGGGTGGTCGGCGAGCGCCTGGAAATCGCCGTCAGGCGTCACCCGGACGGGGCGCTCTCGCCCTGGTTGTGCGAGCACCTGGAAGTCGGCCAGCGTGTCGAGTTGCAGCCCGCGCAAGGCGATCTGCATTGGCCGATGCAGGCCGAGGCGGTCTGCCTGCTGGCCGCTGGCAGCGGCCTGACGCCCCTGCTCGGCCTGCTCCGCGAGGCGCTGGAGAACGGCTATCGCGGTCCCGTGCTGTGGCTGCACTACGTCCGTCATCCCGGCCAGCGCGCCTGGCTCGGCGAGCTGGAGGCGCTGGCGGCGCGTCACCCGAACCTGGAGTTGCGCTGGAGCCTGACCCGCGGTTCGCCGGCCGCCGGCTGCCTCGCGGGACATTTCCAGGCCGACCATCTTGAGGGCTGGCCGGCCGACCTGGCGCGCAGCCAGGCCCTGGCCTGCGGGCCGGCAGACTTCGTCGAGGCGGTGGGCGAGCAACTGGGGGCACGCTTCGCCGGCTTGCAGACGGAATCCTTCAGCGTCCCGCGCTGGCGCAGCGGGGAGGCGCCGCGCGAAGTGCGCCTGCGCTTCGCCCGGTCGCAGCGGGAAGTCTCCGGCGATAGCGCCGCCAGCCTGCTGGAACAGGCCGAGGCCCACGGCCTGCGCCCGGCCCACGGTTGCCGCCAGGGCATCTGTGCCAGTTGCACCTGCGTCCTGCTCAGCGGCTGCGTGCGTGACCTGCGCAGCGGCGCGCTGTGCAGCGAGCCCGGCCAGCCTATCCGCCTCTGCGTCAGCGCCGCCCACGGCGACCTGGCGCTGGACCTGTGAACCGACCTGCGAGCCCTGCGATGCGCGACGACCGCGAACTGACCCCGGAACAACTGGCGGCCTTCGGCGCCGAACTCGACGCCCTGCGCCAGCGTACCCTGGCCGATCTCGGCGCGGACGACGCGCGCTACATCCGCCGGGTCCGTGCGGCGGTGCGCTTCTGCTGCTGGAGCGGCAGGGCGCTGCTGATGTTCGGCTGGCTGCCGCCGACCTGGCTGCTCGGCAGCCTGCTCCTCGGCCTGGGCAAGATCCTCGAGAACATGGAGCTGGGCCACAACGTCATGCACGGCCAGTACGACTGGATGAACGATCCGGAATTCGCCGGCCGCGCCTACGAGTGGGACATCGCCGGGCCGTCCGACTTCTGGCGGCACACCCACAACCATATCCACCACACCTACACCAACGTGCTGGGCAAGGACGACGACGTCGGCTACGGGATCGTGCGGCTGTTCCCGGAACAGCGCTGGAAGCCGTTCTACCGCTGGCAACCGCTGTGGGTGACGTTGCAGGCGCTGCTGTTCCAGTACGCGGTGGCGATCCAGCATCTGCGCCTGGACCAGTACGCCAAGGGGCGCCTGGACAAGGCCGAACTCTTGCCGCTGCTACGCCGCCTGCGTGCCAAGCTGGGTCGCCAGTGGACCAGGGACTACCTGCTGTTCCCGCTTCTCGGCCTGTTCGCCGGCGGCTTCGGCGCGGTGTTCGTCGGCAACCTGCTGGCCAACGTGCTGCGCAACCTGTGGACCTTCACGGTGATCTTCTGCGGCCACTTCACCGAGAAGGCGGTGGTCTTCCCGCCCTCGGTGCTGGAGGGAGAGACCCGTGGCCACTGGTACCTGCGCCAGCTGCGCGGCTCCAGCAACCTGGAGGGCGGGCCGCTGTTCCACATCCTGACCGGCAACCTCAGCCACCAGATCGAGCACCACCTCTACCCGGACCTGCCGGCGCGTCGCTACGCCGCGCTGTCCCGCGAGGTCCGCGAAATCGCCCGGCGCTACGGGCAGACCTACAACAGCGGACGCCTGGGACGGCAATTCCTCACTGTCTTGCGGCGCATCTGGGTATATCGGTTGCCACCGCGCGAGTCGCTCGCGGCCGGACGCGGCTGAACCGACGGAACGCCCACGGCGCCCGTGGCGGGGCCGCTCCGGAGCGGGGATAATGCCGCCCTGTGCGTCGCGACGTGGCTTGCCGCCGCCGCGCGGCGTCGGAGTCTCGCCGAACGCAAGGCGGCCTGCGCCCGCGATCGGCCAGCAGCGTCGATTCTTCCCGAACCTATCAATGCTCGGCGGATGCCGGCCGTGGGGCCCGTCCGTTCAGGAACCGTCATGTTCAGCCCGCTCGTCACCTTTCCCGCGCTCTACACCGCCACCCTGCTCATGCTGGCCGGCTCCGGCCTGTTCACCACCTACATCGGCCTGCGCCTGACCCAGGAAGGCGCAGGCGACCTGTGGGTCGGCGGGCTGATGGCGTCCTACTACTTCGGCCTGGTCTGCGGTGGAAAATTCGGACACAAGCTGATCGCCAGCTTCGGTCATATCCGCTCCTACGTGGCCTGCGCCGGGATCGCCACCGTGACCGTGCTGTTGCATGCCCTGGTCGACCAGCTGGAGGTCTGGCTGCTGCTGCGCTTCATCACCGGCGCGGTGATGATGAACCAGTACATGGTGATCGAAAGCTGGCTCAACGAGCAGGCCGAGAGTCACCAGCGCGGCAAGGTGTTCGCCGGCTACATGGTCGCCGTCGACCTCGGCCTGGTGCTCGGCCAGGGCCTGCTGGCGCTGAGCCCGACCCTCGACTACAAGCCGCTTCTGCTGGTCGCCATCTGCTTCGCCTCGTGCCTGATCCCGCTGGCCATGACCCGTCGCGTGCACCCGGCCAAGCTGGTCGCCGCGCCGCTGGAAGTGCGTTTCTTCTGGCAGCGCGTGCCGCAGGCGCTGGGCACGATCTTCATCGCCGGCCTGATGGTCGGCGCCTTCTACGGCCTGGCGCCGGTCTACGCCAACCGCAACGGCCTGGACGCCTCGCAATCGAGTTTCTTCGTCGGCATGTGCATCGTCGCCGGCTTCTGCGCGCAATGGCCGCTGGGCTGGCTTTCCGACCGCCTCGACCGCAGCTGGCTGATCCGCGGCAACGCGGTACTGCTGTGCCTGGCCTCGATTCCCATGTGGGGCCTGGTGGAACTGCCGTACGGGCTGCTGCTGGCCAACGGCTTCGTCACCGGCATGCTGCTGTTCACCCTCTATCCGCTGGCGGTGGCGCTGGCCAACGACCACGTCGAGCAGCCGCGCCGGGTCGCGCTGTCGGCGATGCTGCTGACCACCTACGGGGTCGGCGCCTGCATCGGCCCGCTGGTGGCCGGCGCGCTGATGCGCCACTTCGGCCCTGGGCTGTTCTACATGCTGGTGTCCGGCTACGCGGTGGTGCTGGTGTTCTGGGTGCAGCCCAAGCGCGTCACCGGGGTCCACCGGGTCGACGAGGCGCCGTTGCAGCACGTGGCGATGCCGGACACGGTCAGCCCGATGGCCGCGACCCTCGACCCGCGCGTCGAGGAGGTGCCGGAGGAACTGGTGGTGGAGGCACCGGCGAACATCGGCCGCTCCGACGGCGAGCCGGACGCCGGCGAGAAGCCCGCTCAGTCCTGAGCCGGGAACGCCAGGTCGAAGCGGATGCGTCCCGGCGCCGGTGCGCTCGCTTCGGCGCGGCCGCCGTGCAGGCGCATGATCGCCTGGACGATGGCCAGGCCGAGTCCGCTGGACTGGGCGTCGCTGCGCGCGGCGTCGCCACGGTAGAAACGGTCGAACAGGCGCGACAGCGGTTCGGCCGGCAGCATGTCGCAAGCGTTCTCCACGCTCAGCAGGAATTCCCCCGGCCGGCGCAGGCCGCGCACTTCGATCAGGCTGTCGGCGCTGGCGTAGCGGATCGCGTTGGCCAGCAGGTTGCTCAGCGCCCGGCGGAACAGTTGCGGGTCGGCGCGCAAATGGCCGTTGACCCGGACGTCGAGGCTCAGCCCACGCTCCTCGGCCAGCCCTTCGAAATACTCCGCCTGGCGGCGCAGCTCTTCACCCAGGTCCAGGCGGCTGCGTTGCACCGCCGCCCGCACGTCGTCGGCGCGGGCGAGGAAGAGGATGCTCTCGACCATCCGCGAGATGCGCTCCAGCTCTTCCTGGTTGGAGGCGATCAGCGCCTGGTACTCCTCGTTGCTGCGCGGCTGGCGCAGAGCCACCTGGCCGTGGCCCAGCAGCGAGCCGATGGGCGTGCGGATCTCGTGGGCGAGGTCGGCGGAGAACTGCTGCAGGCGCTGGTAGCCGTCGTCGAGGCGTTCGAGCATGGCGTTGAACGACTGCGCCACCTGCTGCAACTCGGCGGGCGCGGCGGCGACGTCGAGGCGGGTGTCCAGGCTGGTCGGATGGATCTCCGCCGCCTTCGCCGCCAGCGTGCGCAGCGGGCGCAGGCCGTGGCGCAGGACCAGCCAGCCGAGCAGGGCGGTGCCGAGGAACGCCAGCAGCACGGCGGCGATGACCCGCTCGCGGTACTGGGCGAGCATCCGCGTCTCGCCCAGCAGCAGGTGCGCGGCGGTGATCTGCAACGGCTCGCGGCCGCCGACCAGGACCTCGGCGGCGAGCACGCGCATCGGGATGCCGTCGTGGGTCAGCGCGGCGTGCACGGCGGACGGGTTCAACGCTTGGCCGGCGGCGACCAGCCGTAGCGATGGCAGGCGTTCGTGGCGCGGGTTGACCGCGACGATCGGCGCCTCGCCGGGCTGGCCGAGGAGCAGGATGTCCTGCTCGTTGCCGAGCATGTTCTCGAACAGCCGCGGGCGCGCCTTCAGCTCGGCCAGGGTGAGGTTGTCGCGCAGCAGGTTGCGGAAGTGCTCGACCCGGCCGGCGACCATCACGTCGCTGCGGCGCAGCATCGCCTCTTCCACCGAGCGGTACAGGTAGAAGCCGACCGCGCTGACCACCAGCGCCGCCACCGCGGCGAACAGCAGCGCCGCGTAGAGGGTCAGGGAGCGGCGGGCGGGCACGGGCGCTCCTCGCAGACGTAGCCGATGCCGCGCACGGTATGGATCAGCTTGTTCGGGAAGGGATTGTCGACCTTGGCGCGCAGGCGCTTGATCGCCACGTCGACGACGTTGGTATCGCTGTCGAAATTCATGTCCCAGACCTCCGAGGCGATCAGGGTGCGCGACAGCACCTCGCCCTCGCGGCGCATCAGCAGGTGCAGGAGGGCGAACTCCTTGTTGGTCAGGGCGATCAGCTGGCCCTGGCGGCTGACCTTGCGCCGCAGCACGTCCAGGTGCAGGTCGGCGAGCTGCACCTGCTCGGCCTCGCGTACCACGCCGCGGCGCAGCAGGGTGCGGATGCGCAGCAGCAGTTCGGTGAAGGAGAAGGGTTTCACCAGGTAGTCGTCGGCACCCAGCTCGAGGCCACGGATGCGGTCCTGCAACTGGTCGCGGGCGGTGAGGAAGAGCACCGGCACGTCGTGCTTCTTGCGCAGCACCTCCATGATCTGCCAGCCGTCCAGGCCGGGCAGCATCACGTCGAGGACCACCAGGTCGTAGCGGTTCTCCAGCGCCAGGTAGAGGCCGTCGGCGCCGTGCCGCGACCAGTCGACCGCATAGCCCGACTCGCCGAGGCCCTTCTTCAGGTATTCGCCGGTCTTCGCGTCGTCTTCGACCACCAGGATGCGCATGTCTCGTCCCCCTTCGTTCGCCGCCATTCTAGCCAGCGCGCGGCGCGGATTCGGTGACATTTTTGTCATGCGCAGGTCATCTCCGGGTACCGCCGCCGGGGCGACCATCGAGGCTCAATTCCCCACCGAGGATCGACCGATGCTTCGACTCAAGGCTTCCCCCGCGCTGCTCTTCGGCCTGCTCCTGGCCAGCGCCGCCAGCTTCGCCGCGCAACCGCCGGCGGGCATGGCGCAGCCGCTGCGCGGCACCATCCAGCAGGCTGCCGCCGAGCACCTGCAAGTGAAGGCGCGCAACGGCCAGCAACTGACGGTGAAACTCACCGACAAGACCGCGATCCGCGCCGTGTCGCTGGCGAAACCGGAGGACATCCAACCCGGCAGCTTCATAGGTACCGCCGCCGTGCCGCAGCCCGACGGCACCCTCAAGGCCCTCGAGGTGCACGTGTTCGCCCCCAGCCTGCGTGGCAGCGGCGAAGGCCACCGGCCCTGGGAGAACGCCGATGGCAGCGCCTCGACCATGACCAACGGTACGGTCGGCAACCTGGTGGTCAGCCAGGGCCGGCGCATGACCGTGAAATACGGCGATGGCGAGAAGACCGTGGTGGTGCCGGACGACGTACCGATCGTCAGTCTCGAACCGGGCGAGCGCAGCCTGCTCGAGCCTGGGGCCAAGGTCGTGCTGTTCCCGCAGAAGGGCGCCGACGGCAGCCTCACCGCCCTGGCCATCTCGGTCGGCAAGGACGGCGTGACCCCGCCGATGTGAGGTTTCGCCGGGACGGCGCGTCCGTCCCGGCCGGGTTTCCTGGGAGAAAGACCATGAACCGTGCGTTGCACGCCTGGCCGGTGAGGCTCTGCCACTGGCTCAATGCCTATGCCATGGCCTGCCTGATCGGCAGCGGCTGGGGCATCTACAACGCTTCGCCGCTGCTGGATTTCCGTTTTCCCGCCTGGGCCACCCTCGGCGGCTGGCTCGGCGGTTCCATCGCCTGGCATTTCGCCGCCATGTGGCTGCTGCTCGGCAACGGCCTGTGCTACCTCGCCTACGGACTGTCCAGCGGGCATTTTCGTCGCGACTTCCTGCCTTTGAGCGCGGCTGGCGTCTGGCGCGACCTGCGCCTTGCCGTCGGCTTGCGCCTGCTCCATGAGCCGGGCCGCTACAACGCGGTACAGCGCCTGCTGTACTGGCTAGCCCTGGCGCTCGGTGCGCTGCTGGTGCTGTCCGGGCTGGCGATCTGGAAACCGGTGCAGCTGCATGGGCTGACCGTGTTGTTCGGTGGCTTCCAGGGGGCGCGCTGGGTGCATTTCCTGGCCATGGCCGGGGTCGTCGGGTTCGTCGTCGTGCACCTGCTGCTGGTGCTGCTGGTGCCGCGCACCCTGGTGCCGATGATCATTGGCCGCGAGTGGCGGCGCGGACGGAGGAGCGAAGGATGAAGGGGCCGGAGAAGAAGCACGCGAGGATCGCGATCGACCCGTCCAGCGAGCGGCAAATGGTCGACCTGCAACGCCGCCTGCTGTTGCGCGGTGGCCTGTCCCTGGGCGCCCTGGCGATGCTCTCGGGGTGCCGGCTGCAGGACGGCGATTCGGTCGACAAGGTACTCTGGGCCATGTCGCGCTGGAACGACCGGGTCCAGGCCTGGCTGTTCAGCCGTACGCGGCTGGCGCCGACCTTCGATCCGTCGCAGGTGGTCTCGCCGTTCCCCTTCAACGCGTTCTACCCGGCCTACAACGTGCCGGAGATCGACCTGCCGGAATACCGCCTGCAGGTTTCCGGGCGGGTCCGCGACAAGCGCCCCTGGAGCCTGGAACGACTGCGCCGGCTGCCGCAGGCCAGCCAGGTCACGCAACTGATCTGCATCGAGGGCTGGAGCGCGATCGGCCAGTGGAGCGGAGTGCCGCTGCGCACCTTCCTGGAGCTGGTCGGCGCCGACACCTCGGCGAAGTACGTCGGCTTCAAGTGCGCCGACCGCTACTACTCCAGCCTCGACATGCCCAGCGCGCTGCATCCGCAGACCCTGCTGGCGCTGGAGATGTCCGGGCAGGCGCTGCCGGAGGAGAACGGCTACCCGCTGCGCCTGCGGATTCCCACCAAGCTCGGCTTCAAGAACGCCAAGCACGTGGTGGAAATCTTCGTCAGCAACAGCAATCCCGGCGGCTACTGGGAGGACCAGGGCTACAACTGGTTCAGCGGGGTGTGAGTGGGGAGCGGGCCATAAGAAAGCCCGGCATCGAGCCGGGCTTTTCTCGCGCCTTGCGGCGTCGCGGGCGATCAGGCGGTGCGCAGGTCGAAACGGCTCATGCTGCGATGCAGGCGGTCGACGGTCCGTTCGCTGCCGTTGTCGGCCAGGCGCGCTTCGGCCTGGCTCATGTCCTTGTGCAGGCGATCGATGGTCTGTTCGCTGCCGTTGTCGGCCAGGCGGGCTTCGGCCTGGCTCATGTCCTTGTGCAGGCGGTCGATGGTCCGCTCGCTGCCGTTGCCAGCGATGCGCAGCTCGACGCTGGTCATGTCCTGGTGCAGGCGGTCGACGGTGCGGCTGGCGCCGTCGGCGGCGAAGGCGGCATTGGTGGTCAGGGCGGCGAGGGTGAGGCCGAGGATCAGGGAACCTTTCATGGGGGTGACTCCAAGTGGGTGGTGTGCGTTTCGTTGGAGTCATTTTCAGTTCGGATAAATCGATTGGAAAACGAAGCTCGATGATAATGCCTATCGATCCCGATGATTGTTGTTCCAACCGCTCTATATAAGGGTTTCGTGGCTATATTGCGATTTTTCAGGCGAGCCTCGATGCAGCTGAAGCTTTTCTCTATTTCATCTATTAATTGAATCTATTTGCCGCAAAAGAAAGCCGACGCGGTGCGCGTCGGCTCTCGGGTGGGCCCTGGAACGGGCTGTCAGGCAAGGTCGTCGAGGATGTCGGCCATGTCGTCCGCGTGCTCTTCTTCCTGGGCCAGGATTTCTTCGAAGATGCGCCGGGTAGTGGGATCGTCGTTGCCGAGGTAGGTGATGATCTCGCGATAGCTGTCGATGGCGATGCGCTCGGCGATCAGGTTCTCGGTGACCATGTCCTTCAGGGTCTTGCCTTCCACGTATTCGGCGTGGGAACGCTCCTCCAGGCCGCGCGGATTGAAGTCCGGCTCGCCGCCCAGCTGCATGATGCGCTCGGCCAACTGGTCGGCGTGCTGCATTTCCTGGTTGGCGTGCTCGAGAAACTCGGCGGCGGCGATGCTGGCCTTCAGGCCGGTGGCCATGAAGTAATGGCGCTTGTAGCGCAGGAAGCAGACCAGCTCGGTGGCGAGCGCTTCGTTGAGCAGGCGCAGGACGGTCTGGCGATCGGCCGAATAGCCTTCGGTCACCGCGCCTTCCTGGATGTTCTTGCGGGCACGGTCGCGAAGGGTCTGGACGTCCGTCAGTTGAACGATGGTCATCGGTTTTCTCCTTGAGGCTGATCCGGTGAAAAGAGGGCCGGCTCTGCGGTCGGCTTTTTCTGCTTACCTAGGGTGTGAGTCCCGCGCGGTCGAAAAAGTTTTATCGTCCCTGCGCCGAACTGGCCTTTTGCCTGAAATGTGCGCGTCGGGGAGCAATGCCGGCGTTTCGCCGGTCCTAACGGAACGGGCCGGCGCATTCGCGCTGGCGAGTCCATGGGCCAGCCTGCACACTGACGGGCTGAGCGAGGCGCGCTGCCGCGCCTGCCCGACAACCGACGCGGCGAAAAGGAGTTGTGCATGACGCGCGGCCGAAAGATCCTGACCTGGACCCTCGCCAGCCTGCTCCTGCTGCTGGCGGCGTTGGTGGTGTTCATCGCCACCTTCGACTGGAACCTGATCAAGCCCACCCTCAACGAAAAGGTCTCGGCGGCGCTGAACCGCCCGTTCGCCATCAACGGCAATCTGGCCGTGGCCTGGCGTCGCGAGGAGGGCGAGGAAGGCTGGCGCGCCTGGGTTCCCTGGCCGCGCTTCAGCGCCGAGGACATCACCCTCGGCAACCCGGACTGGACGGCGGGCAAGACCAGGGCGAGCGAGTTCGCCAGCCTGGAGCGCATCGAATTCCGCCTGGCGCCGCTGCCATTGCTCTGGCAGACCATCCGCATTCCGCAGATCAAGCTGACCCAGCCACGCGCCGACCTCCTGCGTCTGGCCGACGGCCGCGCCAACTGGGATTTCGACCTGCCCGCCAGCGACAGCGACGAGCCGTCCGCCTGGCAACTGGACATCCGTGAGATCGGCTTTGACAAGGGTAGCGTCAGCCTCGACGACCAGCGATTGAAGACCCGCCTGGAAGTGCTGGTCGACCCGCTCGGCAAGCCGGTGCCGTTCGGTCAGCTGGCCGGCAAGGCGCTGGCCCGTGGCGATGCGGCGAACGCCCAGGACTACGTGTTCGGCTGGAAGGTCAAGGGCACCTACAAGGGCCAGGCGCTGTCCGGCGCGGGCAAGGTCGGCGGGATGCTGGCGTTGCAGGACGCGAGCAAGCCCTTCCCGCTACAGGCCGAGGTCAGTGCCGGCAGCACCCGTGCCGCGGTGGTCGGTACCCTGACCGATCCGCTCAACCTCGGCGCCCTCGACCTGCGCCTGAAACTGTCCGGCACCAGCATGGCCAACCTGTATCCGCTGACCGGCATCACCCTGCCGGACACCCCGGCCTACTCCACCGACGGCCATCTGCTGGCGCGGCTCAAGGAGGAGGGCGGCGCGCTGTTCCGCTACGAGAACTTCAACGGCAAGGTCGGCGCCAGCGACCTGCACGGCAGCCTGACCTTCGTCGCTCGCCAGCCGAGGCCGAAGCTGTCCGGCAAGCTGACCTCCGAGCAACTGCGCTTCGCCGACCTCGGCCCGCTGATCGGCGCCGACAGCAATGCCGAGAAGCAGAAGCGCGGGCAGACCGCCCGCCAGCCGGGCGACAGGGTGCTGCCGGTGGAAGAGTTCCGCACCGAGCGCTGGCGCGACATGGACGCCGACGTGGAATTCACCGGCAAGCGCATCGTCCACAGCGACAAGCTGCCGATCAGCGACCTCTACACCCACCTGGTGCTCAACGACGGCCTGCTGCGCCTGGAGCCGCTGCGCTTCGGCGTGGCCGGCGGCAGGCTGGAGTCGGACATCCGCCTGGATGGCGGCAAGCAGCCGATGCAAAGCCGGGTGAGGATGAGCGCGCGCGGCTTCAAGCTGAAACAGCTGTTCCCCGGCTTCGCGCCGATGCAGACCAGCTTCGGCGAGCTGAACGGCGACGCCAGTCTCAGCGGCAGCGGCAACTCGGTGGCGAAGATCCTCGGCGGCGCCGATGGCGAATTGAAGATGCTGATCAACGACGGCGCGATCAGCAAGGGCCTCACCGAAATCGCCGGCCTCAACGTCGGCAACTACCTGGTGACCAGGCTGTTCGGCGACGACGAGGTGAAGATCAACTGCGCTGCCGCCGACTTCGGCCTGCAGAAGGGCCTGATGAACAGCCGGCTGTTCGTCTTCGATACCGAGAACGCGCTGGTCAACGTCGATGGCACGGTGAATTTCGCCAACGAGCAGCTCGACCTCGATGTCACTCCGCACAGCAAGGGCCTACGGATCTTCTCGCTGCGCTCGCCGCTTTACGTGCGCGGCACCTTCGCCAGGCCCGACGCCGGGGTCCACGCCGGGCCGCTGGTGGCACGCGGCGCGGGAATGATCGCGCTCGGCGTGGCGGTGGGGCCGGCGGCCAGCCTGCTGGCGTTGGTGGCGCCGAGCAAGAGCGACGACAACCAGTGCACCGCGTTGCTGCAGCGCATGCGCCAGCCGGCCAAGGCGCCGGCCGGCAAGCGTTGAGTCAGTAGATGGGGATATACAGGTCGACTTGCGAATTCGGATCCAGCGGTCCGCGGAAACGCTGGTCGTAGTGTTCGAAGTCGACCCCCGCCTTGGGTTCCAGGCCACGCTCGGCGAGCAGGTGGCTGTAGATCGCCTGGAAGCTCTCGGCGATCTGCGGCGCCGTGCCCTTGTGGGTGAACACCGCGTACTTCTGCGCCGGCACCACGAAGCGCACCATGCCGTCGGGCACCGGCCAGCCTTCCTGCACCTCGAAGCCGGCGACATAGTGGAACTCGCCGTTGGGCCGCTGCGCGCAGATGCCGTAGGAGACGTCGGGATCGTGCTTGCCGGCGATCTCGTGCTCGCGCGGGATGAAACGCTCCCAGAGCTGGCCGATGCTGTCGTCCTGGGCGTTGCCGATGTATTCCATGCCCACCACGCTGAAGGCGGGACGTTCGACGATTCGTGAGTGCATGCTGCGGATCCTCCAATGGGCGAATGTCGCCAGGGTGCGGTCGAGTTCCGCCAGCAGACGCTGGCGGGCGCTGAGTTCCTCGCGCAGGTTGTCCTGCTGCCGCAGCAGGGAGTGCCGCAGCCGCTCGGGATCGTCCAGCGCGCCGCCGCGTTTCGACCGGTCGATGGCTTCCAGCGGTACGTCGAGCCGGCGCACGGCGAGGGTGCGCGAGAGCTGCCCGATCTGTTCCGGCCGGTAGTAGCGATAGCCGTTGTCGGCACCGATTCGCGCGGGGACGAACAGGCCGAGCGCATCGTGGTGGCGCAGGGTCCTGGTAGAGACTTCGAAGATTCGCGCCAGTTGGCCGATGGTGTGCATTGCCGGTTCCTGCAGCGGGATAGCGGCAGACTAAGGATTGTCCCCGGGGCAAGGTCAAGGGGTTTGCGCCGTCGGGTCATTTTGACTGAACGTCGGCCGTCGCGTCCCGGTCCCAAGCGATGAACCCATCGCAAAGGGAGACTTCCCATGCCCCGTGGCGACAAGAGCAAGTACAGCGACAAGCAGAAGCGCAAGGCCGAGCATATCGAGGACAGCTACAAGGCCAAGGGCGTCAGCGAGTCGGAGGCCGAGGCGCGCGCCTGGGCGACGGTCAACAAGCAGTCCGGCGGTGGCGAGCGCAAGGGTGGCTCCGGCCGCGCCAAGAGCGAGACGGCCAAGCGCGCCGAACGCAAGGACTCGGCTCACCGCGCGGCGCAGACTCGCTCCGGACACCCGGCCAATCGCGGTTCGGCGAGCCGTGGCAAACGCCAGGGCAGCACCGCGGTGAGCGAGATGACCCGCGACGAGCTGATGCAGCTGGCGCGCAAGCGCGACATCCGTGGTCGCTCGCGGATGCGCAAGGCCGAACTGATCGAGGCCCTGTCGAGGGCCTGAAGGCAGGCGCCCCGCTTCCCGGGGAAGCGGGGCGTCGTGTCAGGGGCGCGCGTCGCGTTCGTGGCGGTCCAGCTCGGAGCAGGTCATGAAGCCAGAGCCGTCGACCTTGCCGCTGCCGTCGAAGCTCACGTAGAAGGGTTGCTGCTGGCCGTCCCGGTTGAGGATGTAGCTGTTGCAGCTGCCCGGCTTCATCAGGCGCTTCTGGGTGCCCGACGGCGTGCCGCCGATGCGCAGGACTTCCTGCTGGCTCATGCCCTTCTCGACGTTCTTGACCAGCGGTTCGTCGCGGAAGGTGATGTAGTTGACCGGGTTCTGGACCTTGGTCGACGCGCAGCCGGCCAGGGTTGCCATCACGAACAGTGCCGCCAGTGACTGCTTGTACATGCTGTGACTCCTTGTGGTTGAGCGGTGCTTGCCAACATTGGAGCGCGGTCCCTCGCGCAGAGTTCGCCGGGAATTGCCGCGCATCGCCTCAGACCCTGTCCAGCGGCCGGTGCGGCGGGGGCGGCAGTTCGACGTGGATGGCGTCGCCGGGGCGCACCTCGCCGCCCTCCAGGACGGTCGCCATCACCCCGGCCTTGCGCAGCAGGTTGCCCTGTTCGTCGCGGCCGAGCACGGCGGCGGTCAGGCCGGGCTGGTAGTTGTCCAGTTGCGCGCAGGGGTTGCGCAGGCCGGTCAGCTCGACTACGGCGCTTTCCCCCAGGCGCAGGCGGGTACCGGTGGGCAGGGCGAGCAGATCGATGCCGCGGGTGGTGATGTTCTCGCCCAGCGTTCCGGGGGCGATGGCGAAGCCGCCGGCGCGCAACTCGTCGTGCAATTCCGCGTGGATCAGGTGGACCTGGCGCAGGTTGGGTTGGGTCGGGTCCTGCCGCACCCGCGAGCGATGCTTCACGGTGACGCCGCTGTGGGCGTCGCCCTCGACGCCGAGGCCCTTCAGCAGACGGATGGCGGGACGCCCCTGCTTGCTGAACGCGTGGGTGGCGCAAAGACTCACCGCGATGACCTGCTGCATGGAACTCCTCCTCGTGCGAGGCGTCAGTCTAGCTGCGAAACATGACGCTTGTCGCAAGCGCACAGGACGCGTTCCCAGCCCCTGCAAAGCCCGCCGCAGTCGCTAGACTTCAGCGCACCTGCATGCGAACGTGCAGCCCTTCAAGGAGAGTTCGATGAATATCCTGCGTATCCCGATGTTCGTATTGGCCATGGCCGTCTCGGCCCATGGTTTCGCTGCCACCGCGCAGCAGGAAAAGATGACCGCCTGCAACGCCGAAGCCACCAGCAAGGCGCTCAAGGGCGATGAGCGCAAGGCGTTCATGAGCGGCTGCCTGAAGGCCGGCGCGCCTGCCGGCGGCAAGGCCACCGCGCAGCAGGAGAAGATGAAGAGCTGCAACGCTGACGCCAGCGCTAAGTCGCTCAAGGGCGACGAGCGCAAGGCGTTCATGAGCAGTTGCCTGAAGGCTGGCGGCGGCGCCAAGGCGGCGACCCAGCAGGAGAAGATGAAGACCTGCAACGCCGACGCCACCGCCAAGGCGCTCAAGGGTGACGAACGCAAGGCGTTCATGAGCACCTGCCTGAAGAAGTGAGCCCCGCCCTCGTCGGGCTCGGTGTGGCGGCGGATAACGCCAGTGGCGTTATCCGCCCTACGGACTGATGTTGCGTGGTCTTGGCGTGAATAACCGCTCGCGGTTATCCGCCATGGCGGGCCCGGTGTGACCCTAGGGCAGGGGCGCGGCCAGGGCGGCTCAGCCGTAGCGCTTCTTCGCCTCGATGGCCAGGCCGCTGCCGATGCTGCCGAACAGGTTGCCCTCGACATGACGGGCGTTGGGCAGCATCGCCGAGACGCTCCGGCGCAGCGCCGGAATGCCGCTCGAACCGCCGGTGAAGAACACCGTGTCGACCCGGTCCGGGACGACCCCGGCCGAGGCCAGCAGTTGCGCGACGCTGTTGCGCACGCGCTCCAGCAGTCCGTCGACGGCGTTCTCGAACAGCCCACGGGTCAGCTCCACGCCGAGCCCGGCCTCGATGCGCTCCAGCGAGAGGTGCAGGCGCTCGGTTTCGGTCAGGCGGATCTTGCTGTCTTCCACCTGCATCGCCAGCCAGTGCCCGGCGCGTTCTTCGATGAGCCTGAAGAGGCGGTCGATGCCGGTGCTGTCGACGATGTCGTAGCGCATGTTCTTCAGCGCCAATTGCGACTTCTGCGCGTACACCGCGTTGATGGTGTGCCAGGTGGCCAGGTTCAGGTGGTAGCTGGTGGGCATGAAGGCGTCGCTCTTCATCCGGCTGCCGTAGCCGAACAGCGGCATCACGCCTTCCAGGCTGAGCTGCTTGTCGAAGTCGGTACCGCCGATGTGCACGCCGCCGGTGGCCAGGATGTCGTCCTGGCGCTCGGCCAGGTTGCGCCGCTCCGGCGCCAGGCGCACCAGGGAAAAGTCCGAGGTGCCGCCGCCGATGTCGACGATCAGCACCAGTTCCTCGCGCTGGATGCCGCGCTCGTAGTCGAAGGCCGCGGCGATCGGCTCGTACTGGAAGGAAACCTCCTTGAAGCCGAGCTTGTTGGCCACTTGCACCAGGGTGTCCTGGGCCTCGCGGTCGGCGTCCGCGTCGTCGTCGACGAAGAACACCGGGCGCCCCAGCACCACCGCGTCGAAGGCCTGCCCGGCGGCGGCTTCGCCGCGCGCCTTGAGCTGGCCGATGAACAGGCCGAGCAGGTCCTTGAACGGCAGGGCGCTGCCGAGCACGGTGGTCTCGCTCTTCAGCAGCTTGGAGCCCAGCAGGCTCTTCAGCGAGCGCATCAGCCGTCCCTCGTAGCCCTCCAGGTACTCGCCGAGCGCCTGGCGGCCGTAGACCGGGCGGCGTTCCTCGACGTTGAAGAACACCACCGAGGGCAGGGTGATCTTGCCGTCCTCCAGCTCGATCAGCGGTTCGACACCCGGCCGCCACCAGCCGACGGTGGAGTTGGAGGTGCCAAAATCGATGCCCAGGGCGCGGGCGGCGGTGCTCGGGTTCATGGCGCGAAACGGTCCGGGAAAAAAACGGCCGCGCAGTGTATGCGAGAGCGTCGCGGATTTCACCGCCGGCGATCGGCGAAAACCTCCTGGCACGCCCGTGCGGGCGGCCCCGACCTTTGTATACGGATTTGCCAAGGGGCCTGCGCATGGTGCTATGTTGGCGCTGCTTTCCCACTCCGTCTTGCCGTGTTGTCCTGGATTTCGTCATGCATAGAGCCTCACACCATGAGTTGCGTGCGATGTTTCGCGCGCTGTTGGACTCCTCCCGTTGCTACCACACCGCTTCCGTGTTCGACCCCATGTCGGCGCGCATCGCCGCCGACCTCGGCTTCGAGTGCGGCATCCTCGGCGGTTCGGTGGCTTCCCTGCAGGTCCTGGCGGCGCCGGACTTCGCCCTGATCACCCTCAGCGAGTTCGTCGAGCAGGCCACCCGCATCGGCCGGGTGGCGCGCCTGCCGGTGATCGCCGACGCCGACCACGGCTACGGCAACGCGCTGAACGTAATGCGCACGGTGGTCGAGCTGGAGCGCGCCGGGATCGCCGCGCTGACCATCGAGGACACCCTGCTGCCGGCCCAGTTCGGGCGCAAGTCCACCGACCTGATCTGCGTCGAGGAAGGCGTCGGCAAGATCCGTGCGGCCCTGGAGGCGAGGGTCGACCCGGCGTTGACCATCATCGCCCGGACCAATGCCGAACTGATCGACGTCGACGCGGTGATCCAGCGCACCCTGGCCTACCAGGAAGCCGGCGCCGACGGCATCTGCCTGGTCGGCGTGCGCGACTTCGCCCACCTCGAGGCGATCGCCGAGCACCTGCACATCCCGCTGATGCTGGTCACCTACGGCAATCCGCAACTGCGTGACGACGCCCGCCTGGCGCGGCTCGGCGTGCGCATCGTGGTCAACGGCCACGCCGCCTATTTCGCCGCGATCAAGGCGACCTACGACTGCCTGCGCGAGGAGCGCGGCGCGGTCGCCTCGGACCTGACCGCCTCGGAGCTGTCGAAGAAGTACACCTTCCCCGAGGAGTACCAGGCCTGGGCCCGCGACTACATGGAAGTCAAGGAGTAGGCGACCTCAGGCCAGGCGCTGGCGCAGCGCCTGGTACAGCGGCAGGTCGCGCTCGTACTGGCCGGGAACCAGGGCGTGGCGGTGCTCGGCGAGCATGCCCAGGTAGTCGCCCACCGCCGTGCGGTAGCTGGCCAACTGGTCGGTGGCCAGGGGCTGGCCGGCCATGGCGCGGATGTCGAAGGCCCATTGCAACCCGTCGCGGGCGTTCGAATAGGCGGCGCCGTCCATGCCGGCGGTGAGCGCCAGCCACTGGTCGAGGAAGGCCTGCGGTGCATCGCGCGGCGGGAAGTGGCGGATCTTCGCGGCGCCCACCTCGGTGATGCCGTCGCCGTCCAGGTCGACGCTGTAGCCTTCGGGCAACAGCAGGTTGCGCGCGCCTTCCTCGCTCAGCGCCTCGACCCGGATCGGCTCGGCCAGGCCCAGGTTGCGCTGCAGCGCCTGCAGGTCGTCGGTGCCCAGGCGGGCGAGGAAGCCACGGGCGTCCAGTTGCGCGCCGTTTTCACAGGCGCGGTTGAGCACATGGGCGAAGCGCAACTGGTCTTCCAGGCTGACGCCGCGCAGCCGGCTGTATTCCTGCTGGGTGGCGCCGAGGGTGTCGGCCAGCGCCCCGGCCTGCTCCGCGCTGCCTTCGGCGGCGACCGCGAGGCGCGCGTAGGCGGCCTGGAAGTCGCGCTGGAAAGCCTGGTCGGGAGTGCGGGTCATCATCTGCCGCTGGGCCAGGCTCGGAGAGCTGGAGGCTGAGTCGATCTTCATGTCCGGGTCGTCCTTGAGGCCGAGGATGGAGAAGGCGCTACCCTACGCGCCGGCACGCCGGCCAGCCAATGCGCAGAAGGTCGCAGGCGACAGTCTGCCTCAGGCTCGTCCGGAGCGCTCGCGCCGCTTGCGTTCGCGGTAGGCGGCCTGGTTGGCCAGGCGCCGCTGCGCCGAGCCGGGGCGGTTGGCCGCCTGGGCGCGGTACAGGCGTTGGGCGTAGGCCAGTTCCATGTAGCGCTGCATCGCCCGGCTGTTGAACAGCAGCCAGGCACAGGCGCCGCCGCCGAGCGCCACCAGGCCCGACGTCTCGCCGCTGGCCAGGCGCAGCAGGAGCCCGGCGCCGACCAGCAGCAAGCTGGCATCGCGCGCCAGGCGCGGGCCGAGGCTGGCGCCGCGGGAGAGCAGGGCGACCAGCCACAGCCAGGCCGCCAGCAGCGGCAGGGCGGAAAGCCAGCCCAGCGGCCGCAAAGGAGTCTCCGGCAATGCCAGGCGCAGCGCGGCCAGGCCCAGCGGCGCGGCGCCGAGCAGCAGCGCCAGGCTGCCGAATACCGGTGCGTAGAGACCGGGATGACGGCGCGGATACAGGCCGTGCAGTTGCTGGACGCTATGGCGCGTCTCCGGCGCCGGCAGGGCGAACGGATCGCTGGCGAGCGCGGCGTCGAGCTGGCGGCCCTGGTCGATCAGGCGGGCGAGGCGGCGGAACGGTCCCATCATGCGGCGTACCTTCAGGCTTGGCCGGCGATTGTGCCACGCCACGCCAGGCCGATGGTCGCGCCGCCCTTGCAAAGCCGCGGGCGAACGCCCATATCTGGAAGTTCCAGGGTTTCAGCCAGAGGAGTCAGTCATGGCCAGCGGGTGGGCGAACGACGGTGCGGTGCAGGAACAGATCGACAGCACGATCGAGGACGCCATCGCCCGCGCGCGCAGCCAGTTGCCCCGCGGCGAGAGCCTGACCCATTGCGAAGAGTGCGACGCGGCGATCCCCGAGGCGCGGCGCCGGGCGATCCCCGGCGTGCGCCTGTGCGTCAACTGCCAGGCCGAGCACGACAGGGAACAGGCGAAGTTCAGCGGCTACAACCGCCGCGGCAGCAAGGACAGCCAGTTGCGCTGAAGGCTGTGTCTCTCGCCTCCCTCTCTACCCTTCAGAACAGGAAATAACGCTGCGCCATCGGCAGCACGTCGGCCGGTTCGCACCAGAGCAACTGGCCGTCGGCGCGTACCTGGTAGTTCTGTGCGTCGACCTCGATGGTCGGCAGGTAGCCGTTGTGGATCAGGTCGGTCTTCTGCACGCCGCGACAGCCCCTGACCACGCCGATGGCCTTGCGCAGGCCGAGTTGCTCCGGTACGCCGGCGGCGAAGGCAGCCTGGCTGACGAAGGTCAGGCTGGTGGCGTGGCGGCTGCCGGCGTAGCTGGCGAACATCGGCCGGTAGTGCACCGGCTGCGGCGTGGGGATCGAGCCGTTGATGTCGCCCATCAGGCTGGCGGCGATGGCCCCACCCTTGAGGATCAGGCTCGGCTTGACGCCGAAGAAGGCCGGGCGCCAGAGCACCAGGTCGGCCCACTTGCCGGCTTCGACGGAGCCCACTTCATGGCTGATGCCGTGGGTGATCGCCGGGTTGATGGTGTACTTGGCGATGTAGCGCCTGGCGCGGAAGTTGTCGTTGCGCGCACCGTCGCCGTCGAGGCGGCCGCGCTGGCGCTTCATCTTGTCGGCGGTCTGCCAGGTGCGCGTGATCACTTCGCCGACCCGGCCCATGGCCTGGCTGTCGGAGCTGATCATGCTGAACGCGCCGAGGTCGTGGAGGATGTCCTCGGCGGCGATGGTCTCGCGGCGGATGCGCGACTCGGCGAAGGCCACGTCCTCGGCGATGGCCGGGTCGAGGTGGTGGCAGACCATCAGCATGTCCAGGTGCTCGTCGATGGTATTGCGGGTGAACGGCCGTGTCGGGTTGGTCGAGCTGGGCAGCACGTTGGCGAAGCCGCAGGCCTTGATGATGTCCGGCGCGTGGCCGCCGCCGGCGCCCTCGGTGTGGTAGGTGTGGATGGTGCGGCCCTTGAAGGCGCCGAGGGTGGTCTCGACGAAGCCGGATTCGTTGAGGGTGTCGGTGTGGATCGCCACCTGGATGTCGTGGCGCTCGGCGACTTCCAGGCAGTTGTCGATCGCCGCCGGGGTGCTGCCCCAGTCCTCGTGCAGCTTAAGGCCGATGGCGCCGGCGAGCACCTGCTCCTCCAGCGGCAGCGGCAGGCTGGCGTTGCCCTTGCCGGTGAAGCCGATGTTCATCGGGAAGGCGTCGGCGGCCTGGAGCATCCGCGCCATGTGCCAGGGGCCGGAGGTGCAGGTGGTGGCGTTGGTCCCGGCGGCGGGGCCGGTGCCGCCGCCGATCATGGTGGTGACCCCGCTCATCAGCGCCTCTTCGATCTGCTGCGGGCAGATGAAGTGGATGTGCGTGTCGATGCCGCCGGCGGTGAGGATCATGCCCTCGCCGGCGATCACCTCGGTGCCGGCGCCGATGGCGATGTTCACCCCGGGCTGGATGTCCGGGTTGCCGGCCTTGCCGATGGCCTGGATGCGCCCGTCCTTGAGACCGACGTCGGCCTTGACCACGCCCCAGTGGTCGAGGATCAGCGCATTGGTGATCACCGTGTCGACCACCTGCGCCGCGCCCAGCTGGCTCTGGCCCATGCCGTCGCGGATGACCTTGCCGCCGCCGAACTTCACTTCCTCGCCATAGACGGTGAAGTCCCGTTCCACCTCGAGCCACAGGTCGGTGTCGGCCAGGCGCACGCGGTCGCCGACGGTGGGGCCGAACATGTCGGCGTAGGCTTGTCTGCTGATTTTCATCGAACGCTCCTTTGGCGATCGTCGGTGTTCGCTGTCTTTCCTCGGACCTGGCCAGTCGGGAACGGGGCCTAGAGGTCGCCCATCACCCGCCCGGCGAAGCCGTAGACCCGCCGCTCGCCGGCCAGCTCCACCAGCTCCACCTCGCGGCTCTGCCCCGGTTCGAAGCGCACCGCGGTGCCGGCGGCGATGTTCAGGCGCATGCCACGGGTGGCCGGACGGTCGAAGGCGAGGGCGTCGTTGACCTCGAAGAAGTGGTAGTGCGAGCCGACCTGGATCGGCCGGTCGCCGGTGTTCGCCACGCTCAGGGCGAGGGTGCGGCGGCCGGCGTTGAGTTCGATATCGCCGGGCTGGATGTCGTATTCACCGGGGATCATGGGGGCTCCTTGGGGCTCAGGGCGCGCTGCGCGTCGGGTCGAGGTTCAGTTGCATGAAGGTCAGGTCGAGCCAGCGGCCGAACTTCTGGCCCACCTGCGGCATCTGCCCGCTGATCTCGAAGCCGAGGCGCCGGTGCAGGCCGATCGAGGCGGCATTGCCGCTTTCGATGGCGGCCACCATGACGTGCAGGCCCTGGGCCCGCGCACGTTCGATCAGCGCCTGCAGCAGTTGCACGCCGAGGCCTTTGCCGCGCTGGTCGTCGCGCACGTAGACGGAGTGCTCGACGGTACCGCGGAAGCCCTCGAAGGGCCGCCAGTCGCCGTAGGAGGCGTAGCCGAGCACTTCGCCGGCGGCGTCGCTCGCCACCAGGATCGGGTAGCCCTGGCGGGCACGGGCGTCGAACCAGGCCTGGCGGTTGGCCAGGTCCACCGGGGTTTCGTTCCAGATCGCCGTGGTATTGCCCACGGCGTCGTTGTAGATGGCGAGGATGCCGGGCAGGTCGGCGACGCCGGCGTCGCGGATCGAAGCGCTCATGGCCGGCCTCAGGCGATGGGCTGGTGGACGGTCACCAGCTTGGTGCCGTCGGGGAAGGTGGCCTCCACCTGGATGTCCGGGATCATCTCCGGCACGCCCTCCATCACCTGTTCGCGGCTCAGCAGGGTGGTGCCGTAGTGCATCAGCTCGGCGACGCTGCGGCCGTCGCGCGCGCCTTCCAGCAGGGCGGCGGAGATCAGCGCCACCGCCTCCGGGTAGTTCAGCTTGAGACCACGCGCCAGCCGGCGCTCGGCGAGCAGGCCGGCGGTGAAGATCAGCAGCTTGTCTTTCTCGCGGGGGGACAAGTCCATCTCAGGTACTCCAGATGCGTGGGGGAACGGCCTCGCGGCCGAGCAGCGCCGGCCGCAGCAGGCGCCAGAGTTCGATCAGCCAGGCTCGCGCGTGCAGCGCCTCGTCGGCCAGGCAGCGCGCCACCAGCAGGCCGCCGGGCAACTGGCTGAGGTTGCCGCGGCCGGCGCAGGGGAGCGCGCGGCAGCGTTGCAGCAGGTCGGTGTCGATCTCGCCGCTGGCGACCAGGGTCGCCAGCACCGGATGCCCGGCGAGGCCGATCGGCGAGTCGAGCAGGCGGTCGCCGCCGTCGATGCGCTGGCGCTCGTGCCAGAGCAGGCGGTCGTCGCGACGGATGTCCAGGGCCGCGACGAAGTGGCCGCTGGCGAAGCGCTCGCCGCTGGCCGGGCGGCCGAGCGCGACCATGTCCCAGTAGAACAGGCGGGCGTCGCCGCGCAGCTGGATACGGGTTTCCAGTTCGGCCTGGGCGCCGGCGAAGACGATGCTTTCCTGCGGCAGCCATTCCAGGGTGGCGCCGGGCTCCAGGTGGATCTCCAGGGTCTGCCGCGACGGGCAGGCGGCGCGGTACCACTTGGCCGCGCCGGGGCTGGTGAGCTGGGCCCAGGCGCGTTCGCCGAGGCGCACGTCGAAGGCCAGGCTGTCGCCGCCGGCGATGCCGCCGGGCGGATGCACGAGGATGTGCTGGCAGACTTCCGGGCCTTCGGCGTAGAGGTGCTTCTGCACCCGCAGCGGTCCGGCGTGGCGCCGCGTCACCGGGCGGGTGGCGTCGCCGGCGCGGGCGTAGGCCAGCTCCAGTTGGGCGTGCCAGGCGGGGTGGAAGCTCAGGTCGGGGAGGGCGGCGGTCATCGGTCGGGTCAGGCCAGGGCCTTGCGCATGAACACGCGGCGGAATCCCTCTTCCTGGCGGCGTTCGTATTCGAGGTAGCCGGCCCTGGCGTAGAGCGCGATGTTTTCCGTCATCCGCTCGTTGGTGTAGAGGTACAGCGAGCGGTAGCCGAGGCTCGCCGCGTCGCGCTCGGCGTGCTCCAGCAACTGCCGGCCGATGCCCCGGCCCTTGCACTCGGGAAGCACGGCGAGGTTGTCGACGAGGAAGCCATCGGCGGTTTCCCGGGTCACCAGCAGGCCGACCGGCTGGCCGCCGTGCTCGGCGATGAAGACCCGGTCGCTGGCGATCACCTGGTGGTAGTCCTGGGTCATCGGCCAGGGCTTGCGGCCGATCACCGCGATCCATGGGGCATAGGCGGCGGCGACGCAGAGCGCGGCGAAGCCCGCGTCGGCCTGGACGGCCGGGCGCAGAGTGACGGTCATTTCGACCTCCTGCGGAAAGACGAGGGCATAGAGATTGCCAGCGCAGGCCCCGGTTGCGCCAGCGGCAGTGTGTCCCAGCCCGTTCAAATCGCCACCAGCCCGCGCACGCCCTCGTTCTCCATGTCGCGACCGCGGCCCTGCTGGACGATCTCGCCGCGCGCCATCACCAGGTATTGGTCGGCCAGTTCGGCGGCGAAGTCGTAGAACTGCTCGACCAGCAGGATCGCCATGTCGCCGCGCGCCGCCAGGCTGCGGACCACCGTGCCGATCTCCTTGATCACCGAAGGCTGGATGCCTTCGGTGGGTTCGTCGAGGATCAGCAGGCGCGGCTGGCTGGCCAGGGCGCGGCCGATCGCCAGTTGCTGCTGCTGGCCGCCGGAGAGGTCGCCACCGCGCCGTCGCTTCATTTCGCGCAGGACCGGGAACAGCTCGTAGATGAAGTCCGGCACGGCCCGGGCGTCCCTGGCGCTGAAGCAGGACAGCCCCATCAGCAGGTTCTCTTCCACCGTCAGCCGGGGGAAGATTTCCCGTCCCTGCGGCACGTAGGCGATCCCGGCGCGGACCCGCTGGTGCGGCCTGAGACCGCTGAGCGAACGACCTTCCCAGGCGACCTGGCCCTCGCGGGCCGGGACCAGGCCCATCAGGCAGCGCAACAGGGTGGTCTTGCCCACCCCGTTGCGGCCGAGCAGGCAGGTCACCTCGCCGACCTTCGCCTCGAAGCTCAGGCCGCGGAGGATATGGCTACCGCCGTAGTACTGGTGGAGCTTGTCGACTTGCAGCATGGTTCTCTTCCATTTGTCCCGTGATGGTTCTTCACTGCGATTCCCAACCTGGCTCGGCGGATAACCGCGAGCGGTCATTCGCCCTACGCGACGGGCGCCACTTGGCAGGCGCTACCCGCCGAGCGGATGGCTGGCGTCAGCGACCGAGGTAGACCTCGATCACCTGTTCGTCGGCCTGTACCTCCGCCAGCGAGCCTTCGGCCAGCACGTGGCCCTGGTGCAGCACGGTGACATGGTCGGCGATGCTGCCGACGAAACCCATGTCGTGCTCCACCACCATCAGCGAGTGCTTGCGCGCCAGGGACTTGAACAGCTCGGCGGTGAATTCGGTCTCGGCGTCGGTCATGCCCGCGACCGGTTCGTCGAGCAGCAGCAACTGCGGTTCCTGCACCAGCAGCATGCCGATCTCGAGGAACTGCTTCTGGCCATGGGACAGCAACCCCGCCGGGCGCCGCCGCGACTCCAGCAGGCGGATGGTGGCGAGCACCTCCTCGATGCGTTCCTTCTGCGCGCCGTCGAGCCGCGCGCGCAGGCTGGCCCACACCGACTTGTCGGCCTTCTGCGCCAGTTCGAGGTTCTCGAACACGCTCAGGGCCTCGAACACCGTGGGCTTCTGGAACTTGCGGCCGATCCCGGCCTGGGCGATCTGCACCTCGCTCATGCGGGTCAGGTCGAGGGTGTCGCCGAAATACGCGGTGCCGCTCTGCGGACGGGTCTTGCCGGTGATCACGTCCATCAGGGTGGTCTTGCCGGCGCCGTTGGGGCCGATGATGCAGCGCAACTCGCCGACGCCGATGTACAGGGTCAGGTCGCGCAGGGCCTTGAAGCCGTCGAAGCTGACGTTGATGTCTTCCAGGCTGAGGATGGTGCCGTGGCGCGCGTCCAGCCGGCCGCTGGTGGCGGCGCCCAGGCCGATGGCGTCGCGGCCGCTGCCGGCGGTATCAAGACCGGGGTGGAAGGCCGGTTCGAGCATCAGGTGCGGTGTGGCTCTCATTGCTCCTTCTCCTTGCGCAGCAGGCCGAGCAGGCCGCGCGGCAGGTACAGGGTGACGAAGATGAACAGCGCGCCGAGGAAGAACAGCCAGTATTCCGGGAAGGCCACGGTGAACCAGCTCTTCGCGCCGTTCACCACGCCGGCGCCGAGCAGCGGCCCGAGCAGGGTGCCGCGCCCGCCGAGGGCGACCCAGACGGCGGCCTCGATGGAGTTGGTCGGCGACATCTCGCTGGGGTTGACGATCCCCACCTGCGGCACGAACAGCGCGCCGGCGAGGCCGCAGAGCACCGCGCTCAGGGTCCAGACGAAGAGCTTGTAGCCGCGCGGGTCGTAGCCGCAGAACATCAGGCGGTTCTCGGCGTCGCGCAGCGCGGTGAGGACCCGGCCGAACTTGCTTCGCGCCAGGCGCCAGCCGAGCAGCAGGCTGGCCGCGAGCAGCGCGACGGTGGCGAGGAACAGCGCGGCGCGGGTGCCCGGCGCGGTGATCGGGAAGCCGAGGATGCTGCGGAAATCGGTGAAGCCGTTGTTGCCGCCGAAACCGGTCTCGTTGCGGAAGAACAGCAGCATGCCGGCGAAGGTCAGGGCCTGGGTCATGATCGAGAAGTACACGCCGCGGATCCGCGAACGGAAGGCGAAGTAGCCGAAGACGAAGGCCAGCGCGCCGGGCACCAGCACCACCAGGCACAGCGCCCAGAGGAAGTGCTGGGTGCCGGCCCAGTACCAGGGCAGTTCGTTCCAGGAAAGGAAGCTCATGAATGCCGGAAGGCTGTCGCCGGCGGCCTGGCGCATCAGGTACATGCCCATGGCGTAGCCGCCGAGGGCGAAGAACAGCCCGTGGCCGAGGGACAGCAGGCCGGCGTAGCCCCAGACCAGGTCGAGGGCCAGCGCGACGATGGCGTAGCAGAGGATCTTGCCGGTCAGGGTCAGGCTGTAGGCGGAGACATGCAGCGCGCTGTCCGCCGGCAGCAGGTGCAGCAGCGGCATCGCCAGCAGCACGGCGAAGGCCGCGCCGAGCGCGATGCCGGTGACGCGGACGCCGGCCTTGCGGGCGAGGCTGACGGTGAGTGGCTGGTTCAATCGATGACCCTCCCTTTCAGGGCGAACAACCCCTGCGGGCGTTTCTGAATGAACAGGATGATCAGCGCGAGGATCAGGATCTTGCCCAGTACCGCGCCGATCTGCGGTTCGAGGACCTTGTTCGCCACGCCCAGGCCGAAGGCGGCGAGGACGCTGCCGGCGAGTTGGCCGACACCGCCGAGCACCACCACCAGGAAGGAGTCGATGATGTAGCCCTGGCCGAGGTCCGGGCCGACGTTGCCGACCTGCGACAGGGCCACCCCGCCGAGCCCGGCGATGCCCGAGCCGAGACCGAAGGCGAGCATGTCCACGCGCCCGGTGGGCACCCCGCAGCAGGCCGCCATGTTGCGGTTCTGGGTCACCGCGCGGACGTTCAGGCCGAGCCGCGTGCGGTTCAGCAGCAGCCAGGTGAGGAGCAGGACGAACAGGGCGAAGCCGATGATGACGATGCGGTTCCACGGCAGCACCAGGTTCGGCAGCACCTGGATGCCGCCGGACAGCCAGGCCGGGTTGGCCACCTCGACGTTCTGCGCGCCGAACAGCACTCGCACCAGCTGGATCAGCACCAGGCTGATGCCCCAGGTGGCGAGCAGGGTTTCCAGCGGTCGGCCGTAGAGATGGCGGATCACCGTGCGTTCCAGGGCCATGCCGATGGCGGCGCTGACGCAGAATGCCACCGGCAGCGCCAGCAGCGGGTAGAGCGCCAGCCATTCCGGCGCCAGGCGCTGGAGCAGCAGTTGCACGACGTAGGTGGAGTAGGCGCCGAGCATGAGCATTTCGCCATGGGCCATGTTGATCACCCCGAGCAGGCCGTAGGTGATCGCCAGGCCGAGCGCCGCGAGCAGCAGGATCGAGCCCAGCGACAGGCCGCTGAAGGCCTGGCCGAGCAGGTCGCCGACCAGCAGCCGGCGCTTGACCTGGGCCAGGCTGGTGGCGGCGGCGACGCGCACGCCTTCCTCGGGCTCGACGGCCGGGTCGAGCAGGTTTTCCAGACGGGTCCGCGCCAGCGGGTCGCCGGACTCGCCGAGCAGGCGCACGGCGGAAAGGCGCAAGGCCGGGTCGGGATCGTTCAATTGCAGGTTGGCCAGGGCCAGGCCGAGGGCCTCCTTCACGCCGGCGTCGCTCTCGATCCGCAGGCGCGCTTCGAGCAGCGGCCGCTGCGCGGCCCTGGCGGTCTTTTGCAACTGCTGCGCGGCGGCCAGACGCTGCGGCACGTCGTTGGCCACCAACTGGTGGCTGGCCAGGGCGGTGTTGAGCAGGCCGCGCAGGCGGTTGTTCAGGCGCAGCGGCTTCGGCTCGCCGTCCGGCGGGGCATCGCCCTCGGCGGCCTGGAAACGCTGGTTGGCGCCGAGGAGGAAGGGCTGCTGGTGGCTGTCCAGCGCCACGCGGTTGTGGCGCAGCGCTTCGAGAAAGGCCAGGCGTTCCGCGTCGGGCGTCGCCGCCCAGTGTTCGAGGAGGCGGGCGCGGGCGCCGTTGTCGGCGGCGGCGAAGTCCTGGGCCGGGCCGGCCTGCGCCGGCGCGGCGAGGAGGCTGGCCAGGGCCAGGGCACAGGTCTGGAGCAGGCGGGTGAGGTGGGCAAGGGGCATGCTGGAGTTCCTGGACGACGTGCGGTGTGGCCGGTCGGTGCCCCTCGCCCTGAAGGGAGAGGGGGCTGTCCGGCGCGTGACCGGGGCGTCCCCGTTCCGTGCAGGGCAGCGCCTGGCCAGGGGGACAGGGTTTTTCACGGCAGAACTCAGTCGCTCTTCGCCGCGTAGTCCGGCTTCTTCTCGTTGCCCGGAATGAACGGGCTCCAGGGTTGCGCGCGGAGCGGCTCGGGGGTCTTCCAGACCACCTCGAACTGACCGTCGTCCTGGATCTCGCCGATCATCACCGGCTTGTGCAGGTGGTGGTTGCTCTTGTCCATCACCAGGGTGTAGCCCGACGGCGCCTTGAAGCTCTGCCCGGCCATGGCCGCGCGGACCTTGTCGACCTCGGTGCTGCCAGCCTTCTGTACCGCCTGCGCCCACATGTGGATGCCGACGTAGGTGGCCTCCATCGGGTCGTTGGTCACCGCGGTGGCGTAGTTCGGCAGGTTCTTCGCCTTGGCGTAGGCTTTCCAGTCGGCGACGAACTTCTCGTTGACCGGATTGCTCACCGACTCGAAGTAGTTCCACGCCGCCAGGTTGCCGACCAGCGGCTTGGTGTCGATGCCGCGCAGTTCTTCCTCGCCCACGGAGAAGGCCACCACCGGCACCTCGGTGGCTTCCAGGCCCTGGTTGGCCAGTTCCTTGTAGAACGGCACGTTGGAGTCGCCGTTGACGGTGGAGACCACCGCGGTCTTGCCGCCGGCGGCGAACTTCTTGATGTCGGCGACGATGGTCTGGTAGTCGCTGTGGCCGAACGGCGTGTAGACCTCCTGGATGTCCTTGTCGGCCACGCCCTTGCTGTGCAGGAAGGCGCGCAGGATCTTGTTGGTGGTGCGTGGGTAGACATAGTCGGTGCCGAGCAGGAAGAAGCGCCTGGCGCCGCCGCCGTCCTCGCTCATCAGGTACTCCACCGCCGGGATCGCCTGCTGGTTCGGCGCCGCGCCGGTATAGAAGACGTTCGGCGAAAGTTCCTCGCCCTCGTACTGCACCGGGTAGAACAGCAGCCCGTTGAGTTCCTCGAACACCGGCAATACGGATTTGCGTGACACCGAGGTCCAGCAACCGAAGACCACCGCGACCTTGTCCTGGGTCAGCAACTGGCGGGCCTTCTCGGCGAACAGCGGCCAGTTCGACGCCGGGTCGACCACCACCGCTTCGAGCTTCTTGCCGTTGACCCCGCCCTTGGCGTTGATCTCGTCGATGGTCATCAGGGCCATGTCCTTCAGCGAGGTCTCGGAGATCGCCATGGTCCCGGACAACGAGTGGAGGATGCCGACCTTGATGGTTTCGGCGGCCTGGATCGACCAGGACAGGCCCATGGAAGCGATGGACGCGGACAGCGTGAAGGCCTTGAGCAGACTGCGACGTTTCATTGGTGTTGTTCTCCATTCACCAGCGGTCGGGGCGGCAGTTTTCAGGAGGCGTCGTGCTTGTCGTCGGGGCATCCGTCCCTGGGGACGGCGGGGTGCGCACTGCGGCCTGGATCTCTTCGCTGAGGCTCCAGAGCAAAGGCTGTGCCTCTTCTTGGCGCTGGCCGGCATCGGGCGGCGAAACGGCGTCGCGAGGCGCCGGTGGAACATGCCGAGGAGACCTGGCCATGCCGGGGCAGGCTGCGTTTTCAACAGGTTTTCGCCGGATATCCACGAAGAAGCGCTCGTGGGTGCCGGATGGGAAGGCCTCGCGCTGACGTCCCTCCCTACGGCCGGCGGCGCGTCCTGGGGATCGCCGCCGTTCCGCTCGGGCACCATCGCGGTGCATCCGGGTACGGCATCCAGGGCGTCCGCCTCAGGCTGGTGCGCTCAGCCGGGGAACAGCGAGCCCTTCAGGCCGGTGACGATGATCTGTGCCGCCAGCGCGCAGACGAACAGACCCATCAGACGGCTGACGATCTGTAGCCCCTGGTCGCCGAGCAGGCGCTCGATGCGGTCGGAAAGGTACAGCGTGGTGCCGAGGGTCAGGCAGGCGAGGAAGATCGCCACCAGGGAGATCAGCTTGGCCTCCCAGCCCTGGCCGACGCCCATCACCAGCAGCGCGCCGATGGTGCCGGGGCCGACGGTGAGGGGAATGGTCAGCGGGACGATGGTCACGTCCTGCTGCACGTTGTCGCTCTGCACCGCCGCGCGACCCTGGGCCATGCCCAGGGCGGAGATGAACAGCACGCTGCCGGCGCCGATGCGGAAGGCGTCGGCGGTGATGCCGAAGAGGATGAAGATGTAGCGGCCGAACAGGTACAGCGCGACGCTGGCGATCAGCGCCGCCAAGGCCACGCGCCAGGCCATGCGCTTGCGGTCGCGCGGGCCGAAGCCGCGGCTGAGGCTGATGAAGCAGGACAGCACGAAGAAGGGGCTATAGAGCACCAGCATCTTCAGGTAGACGCTGAACAGCAAATGCATGGAGGCGCTTCCGGTCCGGGGTTGGGCATGAGCATAGCGTGCGACGGGCCGGCGCGATGTCCGGCGGGTTGGCAATATGCCGGTTCGCGTGGCAGGTGACAACGAGCCCGCGTGTCGGCGGACAACGCCGTCGGCGTCATGCGCCCTACGGGAGTCGGGCGCCGCCTGGGTACAGGGCGAATGACCGCGTGCGGTTATCCGCCGTGGCGGAGGCCGGGTGCAGCGCCGGAGTACGTCGCTGCCCTCAGGAGGGCAGGGCGTCGCCCTGGCGGCGGCGGTCGCGTTCGCCGACCCAGTAGGCGATCAGCTCGCGCAGTTGCGACAGTTCCACCGGCTTGGCCATGTGCCCGTCCATGCCGACCAGTCGCGCGCGCTCCTTGTGCTCGCTGAGGATGTGTGCGGTGAGCGCCACCACCGGGGTATGCGGGCGCTGTTCGTGGGCTTCCCAGGCGCGTAGCTGCTCGGTGGCGGAGAAGCCGTCGAGCACCGGCATCTCGCAGTCCATCAGCACCAGGTCGTACTGGGTGGCCTTCATCGCGGCGAGCGCCTCCTGGCCGTTGCTGGCGGTGTCCGGCTGCAGGTTGAGCTTGTTCAGCATGCCGCGGATGACCTTGGTGGAGATGCTGTTGTCCTCGGCGACGAGGATCCGGAAGTCGCTCGGCAGGCTCGGCGCCTGCGCTTCCTTGGCCGGGTGGAGGTAGTTGGTGACGCCGCTGACGCCGCGCTGGGCGAGTTCGTCGGCGAGGGTCGCCTTGAGCGTATAGCCGGCCACCGGCTTGGCCAGGATGCGCTTGATCCCGGCGTTGCGGGCGATGATCTTGCTTGGCGCGTTGCTGATCCCGGTGAGCATGATCAGCAGGATGTCGTGGTTGAGGTTGGGGTCTTCCTTGATCTTCGCCGCCAGTTGCATGCCGGTCATGCCGGGCATGTCCTGGTCGAGCAGGACCACGTCGAAGTACTCGCGCAGGTGCGCCTTGGTGCGCAACTGGGCCAGCGCCTCCTTGCCCGAGGACACCGCGCTGACGTTCAGGCCCCAGCCGCTGCACTGCTGCAGGAGCACCTTGCGGCAGGTCTCGTTGTCGTCCACCACCAGCAGCCGCGCGCCCTGCAACGGGCCGTCGAGGTCGGCGGTGGGGTTCTCCAGTTGCTGCGGATCGAGCGGCAGGGTCAGCGACAGGGTGGTGCCCTGGCTGCTGCCGGACTGGATGCCGAACTCCCCACCCATCAGCCGCACCAGCTGGCGGGCGATGATCAGGCCGAGGTGACTGCCGAGCTTGCTGGCGGAAAGGAAGTCGCCGCTGTGCAGCTCGGCGGTGAGCAGCGCCTCGCGTTCCTTGGCGTCGAACGGGTGGCCGCTGTCCTGCACGGCGATGCGCAGGCGCGGCGCCCCGCTCTGCTCGTCGAGGGCCACCACCAGCAGGATCTCGCCTTCCTCGGTCTGCTTGAACGCGTTGTCCAGCAGGCTCAGGACCACCTGGCGCAGGCGCGTCGGATCGCCGCCGATGACCCGCGGCACCTGCGGCTGGGTGAAGCTGATCAGCTCGATGCGCTGCTGCTCGGCCTTGACCCGGAAGATATCCAGGCAGTCCTCGATCAGCGCGTTGAGGTCGAACTGCACTTCGTCCAGCTCGATCTGCCCGGACTCCAGCTTGGAGATGTCGAGGATCTCGTTGATCAGCGTGAGCAACTCGTTGCCGGCGCTGTGGATGGTCTGCACGTAGTCGCGCTGCTTGGCCGACAACGGCGTGCCGAGGAGCAGTTCGGTCATCCCCAGCACGCCGTTCATGGGCGTGCGGATCTCGTGGCTGATCTTGGCCAGGAACTCGGCCTTGGTCTGCAATTCCGCGGTGTGCGCCGCCTCGCTGGTGCGCTGTTGCAGGTTGAGCTGCTGGATCAGCCGCTGGCGTTCGGTGAGCGAGACGCTCAGGACCAGCCCGGCGAGGGTGGCGAAGCTGAACACGCCGAGCACCAGCCAGCCCGGATCGAGTTGCCTGGTACCGAACAGTACCGGCAGGAACACCATGAAGCCGGCGTTGAACACGATCATCCCGGCGACGATCAGGCGCGCCGGCTGGTAGCCGCGATACCAGTGCCAGGCCGCGACCAGTGGGACGCTGAGCGAACTGAGGATCACCAGCAGGTAGATCAGCCAGCTGAACCAGAGTTGCTGGGTGAAGGCGATGATCGCGCCGACCGCCAGGATCAGCAGCGCCTCGCCTTGCAGCAGACGGTTCAGGCGGCTTTCCGCGGTGCCGCGGAAGAAGCTGCAGGCGAACCACAGCAGGCTCACCGCGGCGCCGAGGGCACCGAGGTCGGCGGTCAGCGACTGGTTGAACCTGAGTCCCGGCAGCCAGAACGCCACCAGCCCCAGGTTGGCCGCGGCGCAGACCGCCAGCGCCGCGTGCACAGCCGCCAGCCACAGGCTGCTGGCGCTGCGCGAGTAGGCGAAGCGGATCAGGTTGTACATCAGCAGCAGGAGCATGCCGCCGAGCAGCATGCCGAAGGCGTAGGCCGGCTTCTCCAGGCCGACCAGGCCGGCTTCGTCGATCTGGTCGAACCAGGCCATCAGCGGATGGTTGGAGGTCATCCGCACGTACAGGGTCATCGGCTTGCCGTCGACCGGCAGCGAGAACAGGTAGGAGCGCGACGGCAGCGGGCGTTCCTGGAACGGTCGCGACTCGCCGGTGTGCTGGTCGCGGACCAGCTGGCCGTCCTGCACCAGGTAGTAGTCCAGGTACTGCACGCGCGGGGCGAAGATCCACAGCCAGCTCGGCGCCTTCTGTTCGGGCAGTTGCACCTGCAGCCAGACCGCCTGGGTGCTGGCGGGGAAGATGAAGGAGCGCTTGGCCAGCGGACGGAACTGTTCCTTGCGCTGCAACACGTCGGCGATCCGCAACTGCGCGCTCTCGTCGCGCAGCACGCGCCAGTTCTGGTTGGCGCTGGGGGTAGTGGCGGTGGTTTGCAGGGGAACGCTGGAAACGCCGGAGTCGTCCGCGACCGCCGGCGAGATCGGACCGAGCAGAAGCAGCAGGCAGCTGACGAGTAGTCCTATGGCGATCCGAAGCCGTACCACGGCGAAGTCCCTTCGAAGGTGAATGGCCGGATTATAGCCAAGTGGCCGTGGCAACGGCATAGGCCGCGCAAGCGCCGCGGCCTCGGGTCCGGTCAGGACTCGCCGCGCTCGCGGGCGATGGCACGGTAGCCGATGTCCTTGCGGTAGAAGCAGCCGTTCCAGCGGATCTTCCCGGCCAGGCGATAGGCCTGCTGCTGGGCGGCGGACACGCTCTCGCCGATGGCGGTGGCACAGAGCACGCGGCCGCCGGAGGTGACCACCTGGCCATCCTTCAGCGCGGTGCCGGCGTGGAACACCTTGCCGTCCAGCGCGGCGGCCTCGGCCAGGCCTTCGATGACCTCGCCTTTGGCGTAGTCGCCCGGATAGCCGCCGGCGGCCAGTACCACGCCTACGGTCGGACGCGGGTCCCAGGTCGCCTCGACCTTGTCCAGCGCCTTGGCCAGGGCGGCCTCGACCAGCAGGACCAGGGAGGACTCCAGGCGGACCATGATCGGCTGGGTTTCCGGATCGCCGAAGCGGCAGTTGAATTCGATGACCTTGGGCGCGCCGTTCCTGTCGATCATCAGGCCGGCATAAAGGAAGCCGGTATAGACGTTGCCTTCCTCGGCCATGCCGCGCACGGTCGGATAGATCACTTCGTCCAGCACCCGCTGGTGGACCTCGGCGGTGACCACCGGTGCCGGCGAGTAGGCGCCCATGCCGCCGGTGTTCGGCCCGCTGTCGCCGTCGCCGACACGCTTGTGGTCCTGGCTGGTGGCCATCGGCAGCACGTTCTTGCCGTCGACCATGACGATGAAGCTGGCTTCCTCGCCGTCGAGGAACTCTTCGATCACCACGCGCGAACCGGCGTCGCCGAAGGCATTGCCGGCGAGCATGTCGCGCACGGCGGCTTCAGCTTCGTCCAGGCTCATGGCGACGATCACGCCCTTGCCCGCGGCCAGGCCATCGGCCTTGATGACGATGGGCGCGCCCTGCTCGCGCAGGTAGGCCAGGGCCGGCTCGACCTCGGTGAAGTTGCGATAGGCGGCGGTGGGGATCCGGTGGCGGGCGAGGAAGTCCTTGGTGAAGGCCTTGGAACCTTCCAGCTGGGCGGCGCCGGCGGTCGGGCCGAAGATATCCAGGCCGCGCTCGCGGAACAGGTCGACCACGCCCGCCACCAGCGGCGCCTCGGGACCGACGATGGTCAGCTGGACGTTCTTCGCGGCGAAGTCGGCCAGTTGCTCCAGGGCCAGCACGTCGATGGCGACGTTCTCGCACTTGGCCTCGGTGGCGGTGCCGGCGTTGCCCGGGGCGACGAAGACCTTGGCCACGCGCGGGTCCTGGGCGACCTTCCAGGCCAGGGCATGTTCGCGACCGCCGCTGCCGATGATGAGTACGTTCATGGGATTCTCCTGGCGCAACGGCGGATAACGCGCCGCGTTATCCGCCCTGCGTGAAATTCGTGGGTAGGGCGGCTGACCGCGTCGCGCTCAGCCGCCGTGATACTCAATGGCGGAAATGGCGCATGCCAGTGAACACCATCGCGATATCCGCCTCGTCGGCCGCCGCGATCACTTCGTTGTCGCGCATCGAGCCGCCCGGCTGGATCACCGCGGTGATGCCGGCCTTGGCCGCGTTGTCGATGCCGTCGCGGAACGGGAAGAAGGCGTCGGAAGCCATCACCGCGCCTTTCACTTCCAGGCCGGCGTGCTCGGCCTTGATCGCGGCGATGCGAGCGGAGTTGACCCTGCTCATCTGGCCGGCGCCGACGCCGACGGTCTGGCGGTTCCTGGCGTAGACGATGGCGTTGGACTTGACGAACTTGGCCACCTTCCAGGCGAAGATCAGGTCGTGGATCTCCTGCTCGGTAGGGGCGCGGCGAGTGACGATCTTCAGGTCCTCGGCCTTGATCATGCCGATGTCGCGACTCTGTACCAGCAGGCCGCCGTTGACCCGCTTGAAGTCCCAGCCCGGGGCGCGCTCGGCTGGCCATTCGCCGCATTCGAGCAGGCGTACGTTGGCCTTGGCGGCGACCACCTCGCGAGCGGCGGCGGAAATCTTCGGCGCGATGATCACCTCGACGAACTGGCGCTCGACGATGGCCCTGGCGGTTTCGCCGTCCAGCTCGCGGTTGAAGGCGATGATGCCGCCGAACGCCGATTCGCTATCGGTGGCGTAGGCGAGGTCGTAGGCCTTGCGGATGCCGCCTTCGTCTTCCGGCACCACGGCGACGCCGCAGGGGTTGGCATGCTTGACGATCACGCAGGCCGGCTTGAGGAAGCTCTTCACGCATTCCAGGGCGGCGTCGGTGTCGGCGACGTTGTTGAACGACAGTTCCTTGCCCTGCAACTGGATGGCGGTGGAGACGCTGGCCTCGCCCTTCTTCGCCTCGACGTAGAAGGCCGCGCTCTGGTGCGGGTTCTCGCCGTAGCGCATTTCCTGGGCCTTGACGAACTGGCTGTTGAAGGTGCGCGGGAAGGCGCCGCGGTCGGCGGTGCCGAGGGTGTCGCGGGTCTGGTCGATGGTGCCCAGGTAGTTGGCGATCATGCCGTCGTAGGCGGAGGTGTGCTCGAACGCCTTGAGGGCCAGGTCGAAACGCTGGGCGTAGGTCAGGCCGCCGGCCTTGAGGGCCTCGACCACGGCGGCGTAGTCGCCGGCGTTGACCACGATGGCGACGTCCTTGTGGTTCTTCGCCGCCGAACGGACCATGGTCGGCCCGCCGATGTCGATGTTCTCGATGGCGCTCGGCAGGTCGCAGTCGGGCCTGGCCACCGTGGCCTCGAAGGGATACAGGTTGACCGCCACCAGGTCGATCGGCTTGATGCCGTGCTGCTCCATGACCGCGCCGTCGAGGTCGCGGCGACCGAGGATGCCGCCATGCACCTTCGGGTGCAGGGTCTTCACCCGACCGTCCATCATTTCCGGGAAGCCGGTGTAGTCGGCCACTTCCACGGCGGCGATGCCGTTGTCCCGGAGCAGCTTGTAGGTGCCGCCGGTGGAGAGGATTTCCACGCCGAGGGCGACCAGCTCACGGGCGAAGTCGACGACGCCGGTCTTGTCGGAAACGCTGATCAGCGCGCGGCGGATGGGCAGGCGGGTGGTTTGGTCGGTCATTGCAAGGGTCCTGAGGGCTGGCTTGCGGCCGCGGGTGCCGGCCGGGCGCGCGCCCTTGGCCGGAGCCCGCCGCCGCTCTTAAAGAAGGTCGTATTGCTTGAGTTTCTTGCGCAGGGTCCCGCGGTTCAGGCCGAGCAGCTCGGAGGCCTTGGTCTGGTTCCCCTTGACGTGGTTCATGACGGTTTCCAGCAGCGGCGCTTCGACTTCGCAGAGCACCATGTTGTACACGTCCGTGACCGGCTGCCCCTCGAGGTGGGCGAAATAGTTGTGCAATGCCTTCTCCACGCTGTCGCGCAGGGTCTGCCCTTCTTGCGTCGGCGTGGTGAGGTGCTGTTTCAGGTTGGCGTTGTCGCTCACGGGCGTTGTTCCACTCACTAAAGTCTCGGTCGTCATCGTTGTCATGCGGCCACCCCTGTTCCGTTGTTCTGGCGCTCGGCGAAGAACTGCCTGACGCTGGCGCACTGCGCATCCGTGTCCTGCAAACGATTGAACTGGGCGCGGAATTCCCTTGCGCCCGGCAGAGTCGCGAGATACCACCCCACATGCTTGCGGGCGATCCGCACACCCATTTCTTCCCCATAAAAAAGGTGCAGCTCCGCGAGGTGTTCGAGCAGGATACTCTCCACTTCGGGAAGCGGCGCCGCCGGCAGGTGTTCGCCGGTCCGCAGGTAATGGTCGATCTCGCGGAAAATCCACGGTCTCCCCTGGGCGGCCCGACCGATCAGCAGGGCGTCCACCCCGGTCTGCTCGATGACTTTCCTGGCCTTCTCCGGCGAATCGATGTCGCCATTGGCGAACACCGGTATCGACACGGCCTGCTTGATCGCCGCGATGGTCTCGTACTCCGCCTCCCCGGTGTACAGGTCGGCGCGGGTCCGGCCATGCACCGCAAGAGCCTGGATCCCCGCCTGTTCGGCGAGCCTCGCGACGGTGACGCCGTTACGGTTGTCCCGGTCCCAGCCGGTCCGGATCTTCAGGGTGACCGGTACGTCGACCGCCCTGACCACGGCATCGAGGATTTCGGCGACCAGCGCCTCGTCCCGCAGCAGGGCGGACCCCGCTGCCTTGTTGCATACCTTCTTCGCCGGGCAGCCCATGTTGATGTCGATGATCTGCGCACCGAGTTCCACATTGCGTTGCGCCGCCTCGGCCAGCATCGCCGGATCGCCGCCGGCGATCTGCACCGAGCGCGGCTCGTCCTCGCCATCGTGGATCAGGCGCAGGCGCGACTTGCGGCTGTTCCACAGGCGGACGTCGCTGGTCACCATCTCCGATACCACCATCCCGGCGCCAAGGCGACGGCAAAGCTGACGGAACGGACGATCGGTCACCCCGGCCATCGGCGCGAGGATCAGTCTGTTGGGCAGTGTATATGGGCCGATGCGTACCACCGACATGGGGCTTCCCTGTCTTGCGGTGCTGCGAAAAAAGGGAGGGCATGATACCCGCTCTGGATGACCGGATAAAGGCTGTTTTGGATAAATTCTGAACAGCCGCTTCCTTAGTTCTTACAGTTGGAAGACGAGCGGCACTTGCGTCCGGCGCCCTTCGCGAGCGGTTGGCCGGCGCGCTCCGTCGGCGACCGCAAGCGCGTTTCCGGTCACTCCGGAGAATGAAAGCTCAGGCTGTAGTTCACCGCCTTCGGTCCTGGATCGAGGATGTCCAGCGACACGTGGATCGGGACCTGCGGCGGCATCTCCGTGCGGCCGGCCAGCTCGCCGCCCAGGTACTCGCCGGGCTTGAAGCGGCGGTTGGCGATCAGGTGGCCGTTGAGATCGGCGAAGCGCAGTTCCAGCAGAGGGAAGGGCTGCGAGAAGCTGGCGCGGTTGTAGATGATCGCGTCGACCACCAGCGCGCCGCTGAACTCGGGGTGGCTGCGGACCACCAGGTTGCTGCTCCTGATCTGCTCCACGTCGACCTTGGAGGGAAGGGTGCAGCCGATTTCCGGACAGAACTGGGCGAACCAGGGACGGTACGCGTCCTGCCGCGCCAGTTCGTCGAAGTGGTAGGCGACGTACTGCGCGGCGAGGCCGCCGAGCGCCAGCAGGATCAGCAGCAACCAGCCGAGGCGGCGCGGCCACTGGCGCCTGGGCTTTTCCCAGGCCAGTTGCAGCGGTTCGTCGCGCAACTGGTCGAGACTCTCGACCGGCGCCTCGTCCGCCTTGCGGGCGGCGCCCGGGAACGGAGCAGGTTGTTCCTCGGCGCTTTCCTCGTCGTCTTCATCGACCGCGCTCAGGCCGTTGCGGCGCTTGCCGAGGCTCGGCTCGTCATCTTCGTCATCCGGGCCGAGACGGAGTTCCGGCGGATCCTCGGCGCGGCGCAAGGGCACGAAGGAGACGCGCTCCTCCGCCAGTGGCTCGCCCAGGCTCGGTTCCTGGCGCGGATTGCCGCGCGTGGCCTGGCGCGGCTCGGCTTCGGCGAGCAACGCCTCGGCCCAGCGCTCGTCATGTGGGTCGCGCTCGTCGTCCCGTCGCGCCAGCAGGCTTTCCGCCGGGCGCGGGGCTTTCTCGATGCTGGAGAACTCCTGGTCCAGCTCGAATTCGTCGAGCTTGGCCAGTTCCTCGTCGAGGTTGAGGCTGTCCAGGTCGAGGTCGTCATGGATCCACAGGGTTTCGTCGCGCGGGCGCGAAGCCGGGGCTGGCGTCGGCGTGGTGGCGGACGGGGCGGGTGGCGCCACCGCGGGCTGCGCCGGAGATGGCGCTGGCGCACTGGCGCGCGGCGCTCCGCCCACCTGGTGCTGCAGGGCGTTGAAGACTTTCAGGCAGGTGCCGCAGCGGACCGCGCCATTGGCGGCGCCCAGTTGCGCGTCGCTGACGCGGAAACTGGTGCTGCAATGGGGACATTGGGTGATGACGCTTTCGCTCATGCGGCGATCCGTAGGGAAAATCCGGCGACTAGTCTACCCCAAGCTTCTTGCACGAAGGCAGTGGGGCGGGATCAGTGGTGGCTGGCGGCGCGCCATCAATCGGCGCGGCGGCGGCCGCTGATGCGGAGCCAGCCCTCGCGTTCGGCAGTCGGGTCGAGATCGAAGTGTGCGGAGTAGGCCTCGCGTACCTCCTCGGCCTGCTCGGCGAGGATGCCGGACAGTGCCAGCAGGCCGCCGGGACGGACCAGGCCGGTCAGTTGCGGGGCGAGGGAAACCAGCGGGCCGGCGAGGATATTGGCGACCAGCACGTCGGCCTGCTGCCGCGGCAGGTCCGCCGGCAGGTAGACAGGGAACCGCGCGGGCTCGATGCCGTTGCGCGAGGCATTGTCGCGCGAGGCTTCCAGGGCCTGCGGGTCGATGTCGGTGCCGACCGCCCGTTCGGCGCCGAGCAGCAGCGCGGCGATGGCGAGGATTCCCGAGCCGCAGCCGAAGTCGAGCACCTGCCGGCCGGCCAGTTCCTGGCCGTCGAGCCATTCCAGGCACAGCGCGGTGGTCGGGTGGGTGCCGGTGCCGAAGGCCAGGCCCGGATCGAGCAGCAGGTTGACCGCGTCCGGCTCCGGGGCGGCGTGCCAGCTCGGCACGATCCACAGGCGGCGGCCGAAACGCATCGGCTGGAAGTTGTCCATCCAGCTGCGTTCCCAGTCCTGGTCGGCGATTTCCTCGATATGGTGCTCGGGCAGTTCGCCGCCGGTAAGCAAGGCGAGGTGGGCGAGCAGGGCGGTCTCGTCGGTGTCCGCTTCGAACAGCGCCAGCAGGTGGGTGCGCGACCACAGCGGGGTGGTGCCCAGGTCCGGCTCGAAGATCGGCTGGTCTTCGGCGTCCATGAAGGTCACGGAGACGGCACCGACTTCGAGTAGGGCGTCTTCGTAGGTTTCGGCCTGTTCCGGGGTGATGGCCAGGCGAACTTGTAACCAGGGCATGGGGCGACCTCTGTTGCGGCTGTAAACGAAACGGGCCGCCCAGGGGCGACCCGTTTTCCACCGCGCAAGCTTACTTGAGGCTAGCCGGCGCTGCCACTCTCTGCCGTGGCCTCGCCGCGCAGTTGCGCCAGGCCGCGATTGGCCAGGTGGCAGGTACCGCCGCCGAGCACCGCCGGCAGCAGCAGGTTGAGCAGCGGCACCAGCGCCAGGAGCAGTATCAGCAGGCCGAACAGCAACAGGCTGCCGCGGCGAGCACGAAGCACGGCGAGCTGCTCGCCGGCATCGGCCAGCCCGGCCAGCGTGGCGGGCAGCAGGAAGCGGATGTTCAGGTAGGCCAGCGCCAGTAGCAGGAGTACACCGTTGTAGAGCGGAACCAGCAGGCCGACCAGGATCGATCCGGAAACGCCCAGCCAGGGCGCCAGGCGGAAGCCGGCGGCACGCCACAGCGAGATCCTTTCGCCGGAGGCAGGTGCCAGTCGCGGGTAGCGTTGGCGGACCTGCTCCTTCAGTTGTCCGAGCAGGCCGATGCGCAGGCCCAGGCGGATGCCGAAGACGATGCTGGCGGCATACAGGGCGACGAAGAACAGCGCGGCATAGCCGACGAAATAGAACGCCAGTTGCGCCAGTCCCGCCAGGCCGTTGAAGGCCGCCAGCGGGTCGAAGTACGGGCCGCCGCTGCCGGCCTCGATCAGCGAGCCGCTGGGGATCAGGGCGAAGTTGGCCACGCTGAACGCCGTGTACAGCGCGGCCCAGCCGCAGAAGCGGATGATCGGCTCGAAGAAATGCACGAACAGCCAGGTGCACAGCAAGCTGACGAGTATGCACAGGCCCGCGGAGCGGAAGAGGGCGGCGGGTTGCAGGCTTTCCCTGAAACCCAGGGCGAAGCAGGTCGCGGCCTCGGTCGCGGCGGCCAGCGTTTGGCGGTACCAGCGGCGGATGCGTTCCATGCAGGAGTCCGGTGGTGGAGGGGCCACGAGGATAGCACCGTTGGGGCGGCCGGCAGGCGGAAACGACAAGGGCCGCCCGGAGGCAGCCCTTGTGCGCAGCGACTGACGGATCAGTGCTTGTCCATACCCAGTTTCTTCTCCAGGTAATGGATGTTCACCCCGCCCTTGCAGAAGGCGGCGTCGCGCACCAGGTCCTTGTGCAGTTCGGTGTTGGTCTTGATGCCGTCGACGATCAGTTCGTCCAGGGCATTGCGCATCCGCGCCAGCGCCTCGTCGCGGTCGGCACCGTAGGTGATGACCTTGCCGACCAGCGAGTCGTAGTTCGGCGGCACGCTGTAGCCGCTGTAGAGGTGCGAGTCGACGCGCACGCCGTTGCCGCCCGGGGCATGGAAGTGCTTGACCTTGCCCGGGCTGGGCATGAAGGTCTTCGGATCTTCGGCGTTGATCCGGCATTCCAGCGCATGGCCGCGGATGACAACGTCCTCCTGGCGGATCGAGAGCTTCTCGCCGGAGGCGATGCGCAGCATCTCCTTGACGATGTCGACACCGGTGACCATCTCCGATACCGGGTGCTCCACCTGCACGCGAGTGTTCATCTCGATGAAGTAGAAGCGGCCGTTCTCGTAGAGGAACTCGAAGGTGCCGGCGCCGCGGTAGCCGATCTCGATGCAGGCCTGGACGCAGCGGGCGAAGACTTCCTGGCGGGCCTTCTCGTCGATGCCGGGGGCCGGCGCCTCTTCGATCACCTTCTGGTGGCGGCGCTGCAGGGAACAGTCGCGGTCGCCGAGGTGGATGGCGTTGCCCTGGCCGTCGGAAAGCACCTGGACTTCCACGTGGCGCGGGTTGGTCAGGAACTTCTCCAGGTAGACCATCGGGTTGCCGAACGCCGCGCCGGCCTCGGTGCGGGTCAGCTTGGCCGACTTGATCAGCTCGGATTCGTCGTAGACCACGCGCATGCCGCGCCCGCCGCCGCCGCCGGCGGCCTTGATGATCACCGGGTAGCCGACCTCGCGGGCGATCGCCAGGGCGGTCTCTTCATCTTCCGGCAGCGGGCCGTCGGAGCCCGGCACGGTGGGTACGCCGGCGCGCTTCATGGCGTCCTTGGCCGAGACCTTGTCGCCCATCAGGCGGATCACCTCGGCGGTCGGGCCGACGAAGGTGAAGCCGGAGCGTTCGATCTGCTCGGCGAAGTCGGCGTTCTCGGCGAGGAAGCCGTAGCCGGGGTGGATCGCGGTGGCGCCGGTGACCTCGGCCGCGGCGATGATCGCCGGGATCTGCAGGTACGACTGGGTGGCCGGGGCCGGGCCGATGCACACCGACTCGTCGGCGAGCGACAGGTGCATCAGCTCGCGGTCGGCGGTGGAGTGTACCGCCACCGTCTTGATCCCCAGCTCCTTGCATGCGCGAAGGATGCGCAAGGCGATTTCGCCGCGGTTGGCGATCAGCACTTTTTCCAACATCGCAGGTTCCCCGCGGCTTAGACGATGGTGAACAGCGGCTGGTCGAACTCAACCGGCTGGCCGTTCTCCACCAGGATCGACTCGATGGTGCCGCTTACTTCGGCTTCGATGTGGTTCATCATCTTCATGGCTTCGACGATGCACAGGATGTCGCCTTTCTTCACGCTCTGGCCGACTTCGACGAAGTTGGCCGAGGTCGGCGAGGCGGCGCGGTAGAAGGTGCCAACCATCGGCGAGCGAACCACGTTGCCGTTCAGCTTCGGCGCGGCCGGGGCGCTTTCCGCGGCCGCGGCGGCCGGAGCGGCGGCTGCCGGTGCCGGCGCGGCGACCGGTGCGGCGAAGGCCGGCGCCTGTGCGTACACCGGCTGGGCGGCGGTCTTGCTGTGACGGCTGATGCGTACCGACTCTTCGCCTTCGCGGATTTCCAGCTCGTCGATACCGGACTCTTCCAGCAGCTCGATCAGTTTCTTGACTTTACGAATGTCCATTAGCGCTAGCACTCCCAGTGAGGTCAGGGGCGTTGAAGTTGTTCAAGGGCGGATTCCAGGGCCAGGCGGTAGCCTGTGGCGCCGAGACCGCAGATCACCCCTACCGCCACGTCGGAGAAGTAGGAGTGATGCCGGAAAGGTTCACGTTTGTGCACGTTCGACAGGTGCACTTCGATGAATGGGATGCTCACCGCAAGCAGCGCGTCACGTAACGCGACGCTGGTATGGGTGAATGCCGCCGGATTGATGATGATGAAGTCCACGCCTTCGTCGCGCGCGGCGTGGATCCGGTCGATCAGTTCGTATTCGGCGTTGCTTTGCAGATGCAGCAGGTGATGGCCGGCTTCGCGGGCGCGGCGCTCGAGGTCCTGGTTGATCTGCCCGAGGGTGGTCGAACCGTAGGTGCCGGGCTCGCGGGTACCCAGCAGGTTCAGGTTCGGCCCGTGCAATACGAGGAGGGTCGCCATTGTCTTGTTGATTGTCCTGTACAGGCTGCAAACGGCAAGCGGGCACTATGCCGGAATTTCCTTATGACTGTCCAGTCACTGTTAGATTGCAGTAGATCGCCGCATGTTGACCGGTAATTGCGGCAGAAGTGTGTCAGCGCATGTCACTGCCGGGTAGCGGCCCGGCGCAGCCGTTCGGCGAGCCCGGCGGCCTCGATCTCTCCGATGACGCGCAAGTCGCTCCATTCGTCACCGCCGGGGGCGAAGAACAGGATCGCCGGCGGCCCGAACAGGTTGTAGCGGTCCAGCAGGCTGCGCTGGGCCGGGTTGCTTTCGGTGATGTCGAAGCGCAGCAGGCGATAGGCCGGCAGTTGTGCCTGCACCGCGGGATCGGTGAGGACCTGGCGCTCGATGACCTTGCAACTGATGCACCAGTCCGCGTACCAGTCCAGCAGCACCGGCTTGCCGGCCTGGCGCGCCTCGGCCAGGGCGGCGTCCAGCTGCGCCGGGGTGGTCAGGTTTCGCCACTCGCCGGGCGTGCTCGGCGGCCCGGCGTGGATCGACGGCACCGAGCGACCCAGCGGGTGGATCGGATCCGACTCGCCCTGCAGGGCGCCGACCCAGGCGGCCACCGCGTAGGTCAGGAACATCAGGCCGAGCAGTTGCAGCAGGCGGCGTCCGGCGCTTTTCGGGGTGAATTCGAGGGCGCCCAGGGCCAGGCCGGCGCCGCCGGCGAGCATGCCCCAGAGCATCAGCGCCACCGGGCCGGACACCACCCGCTCCAGCAGCCACACGGCGACCGCCAGCAACAGCACGCCGAAGGCGTTGCGCACGCCGTTCATCCAGGCTCCGCTCTTGGGCAGCAGGGCGCCGCCGCCGGCGCCGAACACCACCAGCGGCGTACCCATGCCCAGGCCGAGGGCGAACAGTTGCAGACCGCCCCCCCAGGCATCGCCGCTGGCGCTGATATAGAGCAGCGAGGCGGCCAGCGGGGCGGAGACGCAGGGCGAGACCAGCAGGCTGGAAAGCACGCCGAGGGTCGCGGCGCCGAGGATCGAGCCGCCGCGCGCATCGCCGGCCAGGCGGTCGAGCGGCTCGCGGATGAAGCCGGGCAGGCGCAGCTCGAAGAAGCCGAACATGGCCACGGCGAACAGCGCGAAGAACGCCGCGAACGGCACCAGCACCCAGGGCGACTGCAACTGCGCCTGGAGGTTGAGGCTGGCGCCGAACATGCCCATCAGCGCGCCGAGCAGGGCGAAGCAGAGCGCCATCGGCAGCACGTAGGCGAGCGACAGGACGAAGCCGCGACCGCCGCCCGGGCGGCCGCGCAGGACCACTCCGGAGAGGATCGGCAGCATCGGCAGCACGCAGGGGGTGAAGGTCAGGGTCAGGCCGGCGAGGAAGAAGAACAGCAGGCTGCGCTTGCCCTTGTGCTCGAGCGGGCCCTTGCTGGCCGCGTCGTCCGGGGCTGGCGTCGCGGCGCCGCCGTCGATATCGAAGCGCCTGGTTTCCGGGGGATAGCAGAGACCCTTGTCGGCGCAGCCCTGGTAGGTCACCACCAGGGTATAGGGCTGCCGGGCCGGGTTGCTCAGGGGAATCTCCAGGTCGACGATGTCGTAGTAGACCTCGGTATCGCCGAAGTACTCGTCGTGGTGCTGCTTGCCCGCCGGCAACCGCACCTGGCCGAGGCTGACCTGGGCTGGCTCGACCTTGAACTGGAAGCGGTGGCGGTAGAGGTAGTAGCCCTCGGCGTTGACGAAGCGCAGCAGCACGTGCTGCGCGTCGCTGCGCTCGACGCTGGGCTTGAAAGCCTGGTCGACCTTGAGGAAGTCGCCGCCATCGACACTGCCGCCAAGGGTTGCGGAGGGGCGGCTATCGAACAGGCCCGCGCCGGCGGGCAGGGCGACCAGCAGGAGGATCAGGGTCAGCAGGCGGCGCATGGATATCTCGTCGGATCAAAAGCCGGAATGATAGCGGAAAGCCGGGCCCGATCGAGCCCCGTGCGGCTGATCAGGTCCTGCCCCGGTTCCGCTGAACCGAATCCGACCGGTTCGCCGGGAAGCGGTTCCGCCGGCGCCTTGCGGCACGTCGCCGCAGGCTCACAGGCGGAAGGCCTGCACCGTGGTGCGCAGGTCGCCGCCCAGTTGCCGCAGTTGCTCGCCCTGTTCGCGGCTGTGGCCGATCAGGCGCAGGTTTTCCCCGCCCAGGGCGTGGATGCGTTCGCTGTGCGAGCGAATCTCGCCGACCGCCTGGCTCTGCTGGGTCGAGCCTTCGGCGATGCGTTCGGCCATCACGCCGATGGTGTGGATCGCGGCGACCACTTCGTCCAGCGCGCCCTCCGCCGCGCCAGCCTGTTCGGCGGTGCGTTCGGCGTGCTCGACCTGGCTGCGCATGGCCTCCACCGACTGCCGCGCGGCCTGCTGCAGGCGGCCGATGAGCTGCTGGATCTCCTCGGTGGCGCCGGCGGTGCGCTGGGCCAGCGAGCGGACTTCCTCGGCGACCACGGCGAAGCCGCGGCCCTGGTCGCCGGCGCGGGCGGCCTCGATGGCGGCATTGAGGGCGAGCAGGTTGGTCTGTTCGGCGATCGAGCGGATCACCGTCAGCACGCTGCCGATGGTCGCCGACTCCTCGGCCAGGCGTTCGATCGACTGGGCGTTGCCCTGCACCTCGTCGACCAGCTCGCGCAGGCCGCCCAGGCTCTGGCCGATCACCCGCTGGCCGTGTTCCACCGCCTGGCCGGCGCTGCGGCTGGCGTCGGCGGTCTGGCTGGCATCGCCGGCAACCTGCTGGATCGCCGCCTCCATGTCGCCGAGGGCGTCGCGGATCTGCCCGGTATCGCCGGCCTGGCGCTCGACTCCGGCGTGCAGGCCGCTGCTGACCTCGGCCAGGGTCTGGCTGCTGCCGGCGACCTGTTCGGCGCGGCGGTGGATCGCGCCGACCAGCTCGGCAAGGAAGCTGCGCAGGCGGTTCAGCGAGTCTTCCAGGTTGCGCAGGTCTTCGGTGCGGGTACGCAGGGCGATGGGCCGCGAGAAGTCGCCGTCGGCCCAGGCCGAGAGCGCCGGCACCAGTTGCCCGAGCACCCGTGCCAGGCGCCGTTGCAGGCTGTCGATGGCGAGGGCGATGAGCAGGATCAGCACGATCATCCCACCCTGGATCAGGCGCACCTGGCCTTGCAGGCGCTGGCGCTCGCCGCGCACCTGCGGTTCCAGGGTGGCCAGGGCCTGGCGCACCGCATCGAGCCTGGAACCGGTGTCGGCGGACAGTTGCTGGCGCCGTTCGATCAGGTCGCGGGTGCGGCGCAGCTCGTCCGGATAGCGCTGCAGCAGGCTGGCGAGTTCGCGTCGCAGGGTCACGCCGCGGTCTTCGGCATTGCCGGCGCCGGCCTCGGTGTCGCCGGCCAGCCCCATCATGGCGGCGAAGTCGTCGCTGGCCGAGCGCTGCTCGTCGAGCACGCCGAGCAGCGGCAGGGCGTCGATCCGCCCGGCCTGCCCGCGCAGGCTGGCCAGCTCGCGCTCGACGTCGCCGGCCAGCGCCGGGTTGGCGCTTTCCACCAGCTTGGCGCGGGCCAGGCTGAGGCGGGTCAGGTGCAGGCTGGCGAGCAGCAGCGGCGGGCGATAGGCGCCGGCCCGGGGTTGATCCGCCGCGGCCTCCAGGTAAGCGGACCATTGCTCCAGGTTGCCGGCCAGGTCGCGCTCGGCCTGCAGCAACAGGCCCTGCGGGTCGCCGGCGAGCTTGCCGGCGGCGAGCAGCTCGCCGGCGCTGAACCCGCGCAGGTCCGCGAGGCTCGGCGCGAGGGTCCGCGCCAGTTCCGGAGGCAGCTGCGGCAGGGCCTCTTCGAGGTGATCCAGAGCTTGCAGCGCCGCCTGCTGGCGCACGGCGTCGCCGCTGCCGAGGTATTGGCGGATGTTGCGCGCGACCTGTTCGTCGAAGCGCTGCGACAGCTCCAGGTAGCGATCGAGCAGCTGGAACGGACGCTCCATGGCGCGCTGCGACCACCACAGGGTGATTCCCAGGGCGAGGCAGACGGTGAGCAGGAGCAGAGTGTTGAGGTTGGTGAGTTGCTTGAGGCGCATGACGGGTCTCGTCCGACAACGGAACGGCGAGACCGCAGGTTATTTCCGTTCGGTTACCGCGTAATGACAAAGAGCCATTAGCCGGCTCGGGAACGGTACACCTCGATCCGGTTGCGCCCGCCGTGCTTGGCCCGGTACAGCGCCTCGTCGGCCTGCTTGGCCATGCTCTTGATATCGAGGTCCGGGGTCAGCTCGGCGATGCCGCAACTGAAGGTGCAGCGCAGGTCGGCCGGTTGCGCCGGGTAGTGGATCTCGGCGAAGCGCTGGCGAATCTCGTCGAGCACCAGGCGCGCGGCGTCCAGGTCGGTGTCCGGGAGGACCACGGCGAACTCCTCGCCGCCGTAACGGCCGATGTGGTCGGTCTTGCGCAGGCGTTGCTTGAGGAACAGCGCCAGGCCCTTGATCACCCGGTCGCCCATGGGATGGCCGAAACGGTCGTTGACCTGCTTGAAGTGGTCGATGTCGAGCATCGCGAAGCTCAGCGGACGGCCATCGCGGCGCGCGCGCAGGCGGGCATCCTCGAGCAGTTGCAGGGTATGGGTGTGGTTGTACAGGCCGGTCAGGCTGTCGCGCACCATCCGCGCCTTGAGGCTGCGCGCGCGGCTGGCGCGGGTGCGCACGGTGGCGATCAGGTGGCGCGGGCGGATCGGCTTGGTGAGGAAGTCGTCGCCGCCTTCGCTCATGGCGTCCAGTTGCTTGTCCAGGTCGTCCTCGGCGGACAGGTAGATGATCGGCACGCTGACGTGGCGCTCGTGCTGGCGGATCACCTTGGCCAGTTCGGTGCCCAGGCATTCGGGCATGTACATGTCGAGGATGATCAGGTCGGGCTGGAACTCGCTCAGCTCGGCCATCACCGACAGCGGCTCGGTGAGCGCGCGGGTGATGATCCCGGCGCTGTTGAGGATCATCTCGGTGTGCAGCGCCTGGGCCCGGGAGTCGTCGACGATCAGCACCCGGTACGGCTCGTAGAAGCTCAGGCGGCTGAGGGTCTCGATCTTTTCCAGCACGCTGGAGGCGTCCAGGGTTCCGGTGAAGAACTCCTGGCCGCCGGCGCGGGCCGCGGCCAGGCGGGTGGGGGTGTCGGTCTCGCTGTCGCTGAAGAACAGCACCGGCAGCTTGTGTTCGAGACCGGCCTGGGCTTCGCTGGCCAGTTGCAGGCCCATGGCGGGGCCGGCGAAGTCGACTTCCATGACGATCGCCGCCGGGTAGCGCTCGCGCATGCTGCCGCGGAAGCCTTCGGCGGTCTCGCAGGTCAGTGCCTGCAGGCCGAAGAACTCCAGTTGCTGGGCCAGGCGTCCGGCGCGCTCGCGATCCTTCAGGGCCAGGTAGACCGGCTTGCGCAGCGGCGGCAGGACGGTGTGCTCGAGCTGGTCGCCATGTCGCAGGCCGGTGCGCGACAGACGCTGCATCAATTGGTTGAGTTCGCTGATCGACTCGCTGGAGAGTCGGCCGCGGTTGGCTTCCACCATGTCCAGAGTACGGTCGATGGCGCCGGCCAGCTGGGCATGCTCGGCCTGCTCGAAGCGTTCGGCGTAGCGCCGCAGGCGCAGGGTGGCATCGGAAAGTTCTTCCATCCCGTCGCTGTTCCACTCCGCGCGGGTCAGGCGTTGCCAGACCTCCAGAACCTGCCGGGCCTGATGGATCACTCGCTGGGCGAAGTGGTGCTTCAGGCGGTCCAGGGTCGGGTCATCGTGCTCGGTCATCATGACGCGCTTCTTTCGTGGTCTTCGCGGCAGAGCGTCGCTGCGAATGATAGCTCTATGCTATCACCTATCGCCATGAAAGCCAGCGGCCGTTGGGCGGCTGACGAGAGGAGCCTTTTCTTTTCCAAATGTCATCCCCACCTGTTGGTGGGTGCCTTTGTGCGACGGACTACGGCATGCTTATGCCTGTTTCGGAAAATTCTCACTGAGCATTCCGGCACAAAACCGGCTTCCACTACGCTGAAAGCCGACGACGCCGAGGTTTCGGCGTCCTGGAAGGGTTGGCGCTTGGCACGGAACGCGTTCGCCATGGTCCAATCCCCCATCTATCGAGCTGTTTTAAGGACCCTTGCCATGCTGGACTGGAAGAAGCGTCGTGGGACCATGCGCGATCGCGTGGACAATTCCGTGGATGATGTACGTACCTACTTCGGCGGCCCCTGGCTGGTGCGCGTGGTAGGAGGCCTGCTGGGCGTCTACCTGCTGGTGGCGATGCTGGTCGGCTGGTACTGGAGCCAGGAACCCGACCTGTTCCCCGTGCAGCAGGACGCCCAGGCCGCCGCCGAGCGCGCCGGCCGGCAGATGGTCACCGGCTACACCACGGTGGAGACCCTCAAGGAAGTGGTCGACACCCTGCTGACCAAGCCGGGCGGCTACATCTCCAACGACATCTTCCCGCCGGGCATCTGGATGGACAACATGCCCAGCTGGGAATACGGCGTGCTGGTCCAGGTCCGCGACATCAGCCGCGCCCTGCGCAAGGACTTCGCCCGCTCGCAGTCGCAGTCCACCGAGGACGCCGACCTGGCCCGCGCCGAGCCGCGCTTCAACTTCGACAACAAGAGCTGGGCGCTGCCGGCGTCCGAGTCGGAGTACCAGGAAGGCATCAAGTCGCTGGACCGCTACCTGGCCCGGCTGTCCGACCCGAACCAGCCGAACGCGCAGTTCTACGCGCGCGCCGACAACCTGAACAACTGGCTGGGCGACGTCGCCACCCGCCTGGGCTCTCTCTCCCAGCGACTGTCGGCGAGCGTCGGCCGGGTCAAGCTGAACACCAACATCAAGAACCCCGACGAGGTACAGCCGGGCGAGGCGCCGAAGGTCGAGGAGGTGGTCCAGGAAACTCCCTGGCTGCAGATCGACAACGTCTTCTACGAGGCCCGTGGCCAGGCCTGGGCGCTGTCGCACCTGCTGCGCGCCATCGAGGTCGACTTCGCCGACGTGCTGGCGAAGAAGAACGCCACGGTCAGCGTGCGGCAGATCATCCGCGAACTGGAGGCGGCGCAGGAGCCGCTGTGGAGCCCGATGGTGCTGAATGGCAGCGGCTACGGCATCCTGGCCAACCACTCGCTGGTGATGGCCAACTACATTTCCCGCGCCAACGCCGCGGTGATCGACCTGCGCCAGCTGCTCTCCCAGGGCTGACCGATGGCCGCGCCGATCAGTGCCGAGGAGGTGGCCCACCGGGCCGCCTCCGACGCCGAACTCATCGCCTGGGTCGACGAGCAGGACCGCCCGCTCGGCAGCCTGCCGCGCGCCGAACTGCGCACGCGCGGACTGATCGGCCGCGGCACCTTCATCCTGCTGTTCAACTCCGCCGGCGAGCTGTGCGTGCAGCGCCGGACCCTGAGCAAGGCGGTCTATCCCGGCCACTGGGATCTCGCCGCCGGCGGCATGGTGCAGGCCGGCGAGGCCTACGCAGAGTCCGCCGCGCGCGAACTGGAGGAAGAACTGGGCATCCGCGACGTGCCCCTGCGCGAGCACGGCCGCTTCCTCTTCGACGAACCGGGCAACCGCCTCTGGTGCGTGGTCTATTCCGCGGTTTCCGACGCACCCTTGCGCCTGCAACCCGAGGAAATCTCCGAAGCCCGTTTCATCCGCCCCGAACGGGCGCTGGAAGAGGCGCGCAGCCTGCCGTACTGCCCCGACTCCCTGCGCGCGTTGCGCCTGTACCTGGATGCCTGAGCCGGCGATGTCGCCATTTCACCGATCAATGGCGCATTTTCGCTCTTAGCATTTGCCCGCAATGCTGCTAAATTGCGCGACCTTTTCGGGGCGGTCCCCATACCGCCCCTGCGCAGCCCCTGCCTGAGTGGGGCGTCGCGGTCGGCTCCCGCCGGCCATCGTTGTTGACCTGGCCCGTCGAGGCCATTCTGGGGGAAACGCCCGGTGGTCAAGAAAGCTTCGTCCCTGTCCGCCCTCGGCGGGCTGGTGTATTCCACGGATGGCGGCCGGCATTGCCCGGACTGCCAGCAGCCCAAAGACGCCTGCATCTGCGGGCAGGCCGTAGCGCCTGTCGGCGACGGGATCGCGCGCGTGCGCCGCGAGACCAAGGGCCGCGGCGGCAAGACGGTGACCACCATCAGTGGCCTGCCGCTCGCCGGCGACGCGCTGAAGGAACTGGCCAGCGCGCTGAAGCGACGCTGCGGCACCGGCGGCAGCCTCAAGGACGGCGTGGTGGAAATCCAGGGCGAGCATGTCGACCTGCTGATCGACGAACTCCTCAAGCGCGGCTTCAAGGCGAAGAAATCCGGCGGCTGACCGCGTTCTCCCCTGCAGAGAGCGGGCAGGTCCGGCATCGTCGATGCCGCGCCAGCCCTTTCCCTAGATGGGAGACCGCGGATACCCGCCCGAGCGGATTTCCTCGGCTTTCCTAAACTACCGCCCAGTGTGGCGGTCAACACGGCAACGTCACATCCCCCGGCTAGCCTCCACCACAGGCGCGCCGGCCCAGGGCCGTCCGGAGATCCCGGCGCCCGCCGACCCCGACATTGAGGAGATCACCGCGCATGGCCGCCCGACGGACTCGCAAAGACGATGGCAGCAACTGGACCGTGGCCGACAGCCGCGGCGTATACGGCATCCGCCACTGGGGGGCGGGTTATTTCGCCATCAACGATGGCGGCAACGTCGAAGTGCGTCCGCAGGGGGCCGATTCGACGCCCATCGATCTCTACGAGCTGGTCGGCCAGTTGCGCGAGGCGGGCCTGAGCCTGCCGCTGCTGGTGCGCTTCCCGGATATCCTGCAGGACCGCGTGCGCAAGCTCACCGGCGCCTTCGACGCGAACATCCAGCGCCTGGAGTACCAGAGCCGCTACACCGCGCTGTATCCGATCAAGGTCAACCAGCAGGAAGCGGTGGTGGAGAACATCATCGCCACCGAGAACGTCTCCATCGGCCTGGAAGCCGGTTCCAAGCCGGAGCTGATGGCGGTACTGGCGCTGGCGCCGAAGGGCGGCACCATCGTCTGCAACGGCTACAAGGACCGCGAGTTCATCAGGCTGGCGCTGATGGGGCAGAAGCTCGGGCACAACGTGTTCATCGTGATCGAGAAGGAGTCCGAGGTGCAGCTGGTGATCGAGGAGGCCGCCACCGTCGGCGTGCAGCCCCAGGTCGGCCTGCGCGTGCGGCTGTCCTCGCTGGCTTCGTCGAAGTGGGCCGATACCGGTGGCGAGAAGGCCAAGTTCGGCCTCTCCGCCGCGCAATTGCTGTCGGTGGTCGAGCGCTTCCGCAAGGCCGGTCTCGACCAGGGCGTGCGCCTGCTGCACTTCCACATGGGCTCGCAGATCGCCAACCTGGCCGACTACCAGCACGGCTTCAAGGAAGCCATCCGCTATTATGGCGAGCTGCGCGCGCTCGGCCTGCCGGTCGACCACATCGATGTCGGCGGCGGCCTCGGCGTGGACTACGACGGCACCCACTCGCGCAATGCCAGTTCGATCAACTACGACATCGACGACTATGCCGGCGTGGTGGTGGGCATGCTCAAGGAGTTCTGCGATGCCCAGGGCCTGCCGCATCCGCACATCTTCTCCGAGAGTGGCCGCGCGCTGACCGCGCACCACGCGGTGCTGATCACCCAGGTTACCGACGTCGAGCGGCATATCGACGATGTGCCGAAGATCGCCGGGCTCGACGAGCAGCCGGAGATCGTCCGCTGGCTGGCCGAACTGCTCGGCCCGACCGATGCCGAGATGGTCACCGAGACCTACTGGCGCGCCACACACTACATCGGCGACGCCGCCGCGCAGTATGCCGACGGCAAGATCAGCCTGGCCCAGAAGGCGCTCGCCGAGCAGTGCTACTTCGCTATCTGCCGGCGCCTGCATAACCAGCTCAAGGCCCGCCAGCGCTCCCACCGGCAGGTGCTCGACGAACTCAACGACAAGCTCGCCGACAAGTACATCTGCAACTTCTCGGTATTCCAGAGCCTGCCGGACACCTGGGCCATCGGCCAGGTGCTGCCGATCCTGCCCCTGCATCGTCTGGGCGAGGAGCCGGATCGGCGCGCGGTACTGCAGGACCTGACCTGCGACTCCGACGGCAAGATCACCCAGTACGTCGACGAGCAGAGCATCGAGACCAGCCTGCCGGTGCACGAGGTGAAGGAGGGCGAGGACTACCTGATCGGGGTGTTCCTGGTCGGCGCCTACCAGGAGATCCTCGGCGACATGCACAACCTGTTCGGCGACACCGACTCGGTGAACGTCTACCAGCGCGCCGACGGCGGCGTCTACCACGCCGGCATCGAGACCCACGACACCATCGAGGACATGCTGCGTTACGTGCACCTGTCACCGGAGGAGCTGATGACCCTCTATCGCGACAAGGTCGCCGGGGCCAAGCTCACCGCCCGCGAGCGCAACCAGTACCTGGATGCGTTGCGCCTCGGGCTTACCCGTTCGGCCTACCTGTCCTGAGCGGGTAGCCCGTCCGCGACGGGAGCGAACGAAACGGTGGCCGGCGGGCGCGCGATGCTCCCGCCGGCCATTTCGTTCCAGGTGGGGCTAGTAGGATTCTGCTGGTTGTGTGGGAAACCTCCGTAACCCTCCATTTCCTGCTTCGCCCAGCGGCATGCCGCCGGGAATTTGCTCAGTATCCGGGAGCCAGATCGTCCTGGCGTCCCTACAAGGAAAGCGAACATGAGCAAAGTTCCACTCGGCACCAAGGCAAAGACCGGCGAGAAATGCCCGGAAAGCGGCGTTTGGCGCTCCGGCGATACACCGTCGACCACCGCGCCGATCGCCCGCGGCAACACCATGCCGCCGCACAACGGCAAAGCGGTTGTCTGGAGCCTGATCCAGTACGCCTGAGGCGCTGCGGCCGCCTTGGCGCGAAGCGCGCTGAGGGGGATTTCCCGGTGACTCCGCTCCACCCCTCTCCCGCTTGCGGGAGAGGGGTGTGGGCAGCTTTCCGCACGGGGCTCTCCGAAATCCTCCTGGCTGCCTCGCGCCTCAGAAGTACTTCAACCAGGCGATATCCCGCCGTCGCGCCTTCACGCCGGCGAACCAGCGCACCGCCGGGTACAGCGCCCCTGCCAGCAGGACGCTGCAGAGCCAGAGCGCCGCCACCGAGGAAAAGCCGAAGTAGGCGCCCTGGTTGGCGCCCCAGATGCCCAGCGCCAGCAGATAGAGCAGCTTCAGCACGTAGAGATGCAGCAGGTAGAAGAACATCGGCGCCGCGCCGAAGACCGTCAGCACCTTGCCGGGCCCTTGCCGGTCCAGACGCTCGAACCGGGCCAGGAGCAGCAGGCCGGTGCCCAGGGTGAGGGCGAGGAAGAGCAGCGACGGCGGATACTTGGTGATGTTGAAGAAGCCCATCAGGGTGGTGACGGCCGTTTCCCCGAGAGTCCAGGGCTGTTCCCCGTAGCCGTTGAGCAGGCGCAGCAGGAGGAAGCCGAGCAGCAGGCCGGCGCCGCTCGCCAGCAGGTAGCGGCGCCGGCTGGCGGCAGGCGTGGCGCTGGCGAACCAGGGGCCGGCGGCGTAGCCCAGGGCGATCACCCCGATCCATGGCAGCAGGGGATAGGAAGTGCGCAGGCGCAGGGCGTCGCCGGCTTCGATCCAGCCACGGTCGTGGAGCACCGCCCAGGGCAGGTGCCAGGAAGAGCCGGGCGCGAAGTGGATGGGGTCGAGCAGGTTGTGCCCGGCCACCAGCAGCACGCCGAGCCCAGCCAGCATCGGGCGCGGCAGCCAGAGCAGGGCGGCCAGGGCGAGCATGCTCAGGCCGATCGCCCAGATTACCTGGAGGTAGATCACCGTCGGCGGCAACTGGAAGGTCCAGGCGAAGTTCACCAGCGTCAGTTCCAGCGCGACCAGGAACAATCCGCGCTTGAACAGGAATGCCGAGACCGCCTGGCGTCCCTGGTGTTTCTCGCCGTAGAGGAATGCCGACAGGCCAGTGAGGAAGACGAATACCGGCGCGCACAGGTGCGCCAGGGTGCGGCTGAGGAACAACGCCGGCTCGGTGCTGGCGACGTCCATGGGGTCACCGACCTGGCGATGCAGGAAGAAAGTCTCGCGGACATGGTCGAGCAGCATGAACAGCATTACCAGGCCGCGCAGGGCGTCGATGCTGTGCAGGCGGCCGGAGGGCGAAAAGGCGTTGGGCATGGCGGGGCTGGCTGCGGCAAGGGTGGATGGGCGTCACAAGCCGTTGAAGAGCGGCGGGTTGGAAGCGGTCATTGTATTGCGACAGGATAATCTAGCTGATAGCGTTATAGTATATCATTTCTTTTCTGGTGCGATTTCCCATGAGAGTCAGTGTGTCGCTTGTCCTCGGTGTCGGCCTCGGTTGCAGCAGTCCGGCGCTCTGGGCGGAAACCGAAAGCCCCGCGGAGCTGGAAGTCCTCACGGTCACCGCCGAGGCAGAGCGCGCGGAGGGCCCGGTGCAGGGCTACCGGGCCAATCGCTCGGCCAGCGCCACGCGTACCGACACCCGTATCGAGGACATCCCGCAGGCCATCAGTGTAGTGCCGCGCCAGGTGCTCGACGACCTCGACAGCAGCCGCATCGAACGGGCGCTGGACTTCGCGGGCGGGGTGTCGCGGCAGAACAACTTCGGCGGCCTGACGATGTTCGAGTACAACGTCCGTGGCTTCACCACCTCGGAGTTCTACCGCGACGGTTTCAGTGCCAACCGTGGCTACATGAACGCGCCGGACAGCGCCACCATCGAGCGCGTCGAAATCCTCAAGGGACCGGCCTCCAGCCTCTACGGACGCGGCGACCCCGGCGGCACGGTGAACCTGGTGACCAAGAAGCCACAGGCCGAGCGCTTCGCCCGTTTCCATGCCAGCGCCGGCAGCTGGGACCGCTATCGCTCGACCCTGGACCTGAACACGCCGCTGGACGACGAGGGCGACCTGCTCTACCGGATGAACCTGGCGGTGGAGGACAGCAAGGGCTTCCGCGACCATGCCGAAGGTCAGCGCGTGCTGGTGGCGCCGTCGTTCAGCTGGCAGTTGAATCCGGATACCTCGCTGCTGGTGGAGGCCGAGGTGGTGCGCAATCGCCAGGTCTTCGACCGTGGCACGGTGGCGCCGCACAACCACCTGGGCAGCCTGCCGCGCTCGCGCTTCTTCGGCGAACCGGACGATGGCAAGATCGACAACGACAACGAAACCCTCCAGGCCACCCTGCGCCACCACTTCAACGAGCAATGGAGCCTGCGCCTGGCCAGCCACTACAAGCATGGCCACCTGGACGGCTACGCCTCGGAGAACTCCAGCCTCGCCGCCGACGGCTATACCCTGCGCCGCGAGTACCGCTACCGCGACTTCGAGTGGCACGACAGCATCACCCAGCTCGACCTGCTCGGCGACCTCCATACCGGCTCGATCCGCCACCAGTTGCTGATGGGCCTGGAGTACGAGCGCTACCACAACGACGAGCTGATCCTGCGCAGCATCCCCTCGCGCAACCCCTATGCCATCGACATCCGCCGGCCGGTCTACGGCCAGCCGAAGCCGCCGTTCGGCCGCGACGACCGCAACCACGAGGAGGTCGACGCGATGGCCCTCAACCTGCAGGACCAGATCGAGTTCAGCGAGAAGTGGCGCGGCCTGCTCGGCGTGCGCTTCGACCGCTACCGCCAGGACATGAACGCTACCCGCCTCAACAACGGCAACTTCCGCGACACCAGCTCGCAGCAGACCCAGCGTGCCACCACCCCGCGCATCGGCGTGCTGTACCAGGCGACCGCGGAAATCGGCCTGTTCGCCAACGCCTCGAAGTCGTTCAAGCCCAACGGCGGCACCGATGTGGCCGGCAAGGCCTTCGACCCGGAGGAGGGCCGCGGCTACGAGGCGGGAGTGAAGCTCGACCTGCTCGACGGCCGGCTGGGCATGACCCTTGCCGCGTTCCACCTGAAAAAGAAGAACGTGCTCACCGCCGATCCGGACAACCCCGGCTACCAGCAGACCGCCGGCGAGGCGCGCAGCCAGGGTTTCGATCTGCAGTTCAGCGGCCAGCTCACCGACCAGGTGCGGCTGATCGGCGCCTACGCCTACATCGACGCCGAGGTGACCAAGGACGAGAACCTCGCCCGCGGCAGCCGCCTGCTCAACGTGCCGAAGCACAGCGGCAGCCTGATGGGCGTCTACGAATTCCCCGACGGCTGGCTGCGCGGTGCCGACGCCGGCGCGGCGGTCAACTACGTCGGCGAGCGCGCCGGGGACAGCAACGGCGGCTTCGAACTGCCGGCCTACACCACCGTCGACCTGCTCGCGCACTATCCGCTGGCGAGCAATGCCACCCTCGGGGTGAACTTCAACAACATCTTCGATCGCCGCTACTACGAACGTTCCTACAACAACGTCTGGGTCGCCCCCGGCGAGCCGCGCAACCTGTCCATGAGCCTGACCCTGAACTACTGACCCTTTTCCGCTGCCAGGAAGCCTCGCCATGCAAGGACGCCCACCGTTGCTGGAAACCCTCCGCGAACTGGAGTGCGAGATCCGCCTGCTCACCGGCTATGCCCGCGAATGCTGTGGCTGCTACGAGATCCTCAGGCGCAAGCTCGACCGCCTCAGCGGACTGATCGGGGAGGATTGCAGCCGGGCGCAGTGGCAGGCCGATTCGGACGATCCTGCATTGCAGGCGCTCGGCCTGCGCCTGCGCGACGCGGCGGTGCAGGCCCTGTGCGAACTGGAGAAGCACCTTTGCCAGGGCGCGCTGCATGAACCCGGCGAGATGGGCCGCTACCTGGGCGGCCTGCTGGAATCCATCCGCGGCGAACTCGACAGCGCCGGGATAGATGCCGATGCACGGGTCCTGTTCGTCGGCTCGGGGGCCCTGCCGACGTCGGCCCTGGTGCTGGCGCGCGAGGTCGGCGCGCATTTGTGCTGCCTGGACATCGACGAGGAGGCCCTGGGGTGTGCCCGCGAGATCGCGCGCTGCCAGGGGCTGGAGGCCCGCATGCAGTTTTCCTCGCTGCCGCCGGCGGAACTGGCGTTTTCCCGCGATGCCACGCATTTCCTGATCGCTTCGCTGGTGCAGCAGAAAAGCGCGGTACTGGCGCAGATCCGCCAGGTCATGCGCGCCGACGCCAAGGTACTGTTGCGTCACGGCAGCGGCATCAAGGGTCTGTTCAACTACCCGGTGGAACCGGCCGAGCTCGAGGGCTGGCGGGTTTGCGCGGAGCGGGTCAGCCAGCCGCTGTACGACACCCTGATCCTGGAGAAGTCCGGTCGATGAACGCCGATGATGGGAGCCTGGGTAATGTCCTGTTGGTCGGTCTGGGCGCGGTGGCGATCCAGGTCGCGCTGGACCTGCGCCGGCATGGCGTCGGCCGCCTGGCCGCGCTGAACCATCCCGGCCAGCGCAGCCAGCGGATCGCCGCGGCCCTGGCGCGCGGCGCCTGCCTGCAACTGGAAGGGCAGGGGCAACTCCGCGGGCTGTCCGGCAACGTGGCGCTGGACGCCTTCTACCAGCGGCCCGACGAACTGCAGGACGAATGGCAGACCCTGGTGTTCTGCGTGCCGGCCGACAGCTACCTGGAGGTGGTCCGGCAACTGCCTTGGGAGCGACTCGGGCGGGTCCGCGCGCTGGTGCTGATGTCGGCCTTCATCGGCGCCAACCTGTTGGTGCGCAGCGCCCTGCCGGCGGGGTGCCAGGCGACCGTGCTGAGCCTGTCCAGCTATTACGCGGCGACCAAGGTGATCGACGAGACACAGCCGCTGCGGGCCCTGACCAAGGCGCTCAAGCGCAGGGTCTACCTGGGCTCCAGCCGGCAGCGCTGCCCGGCCCGGGAGACCTGGCGGCGGGTCCTGGGCGGTAGCGGGGTGGAGGTGGTGCCCCTGGCGTCCCCGGAAGCGGCGGAGGGCCGCAACATCACCACCTATGTACACAGCCCGTTGTTCCTCGGCGAGTTCGCCCTCGAACGGGTGTTCTCCCGGCAGGGACCGCCGGGCTTCATGTACAAGCTCTATCCGGAAGGCCCGATCACCCCGGCGGCCATCGGCGCCATGCGGCGCCTTTGGTGCGAACTGAGCGAACTGTTGCGGCGGATGGGCGCCGAGCCGCTGAACCTGCTGCGGTTCCTCAACGACGACAACTACCCGGTGCACGAGACGATGCTGCCGCGCGCGGCCATCGATGGCTTCGTCGAGTCCGACGCGCAGCGCCAGGAATACCTGCTGTTCGTGCGCTACGCGGCATTGCTGGTCGATCCTTTTTCGCCGGCCGACGAGCAGGGTCGCCACTTCGACTTTTCCGCCGTGCCGTTCCGCCGCGTCTACCGCGACGAAGCGGGACTCTGGCGGCTCCCGCGGGTGCCGCTGGAGGACTACCGCAAGCTGGCGCTGATCGTCGCGCTGGCCGCCCACTTCGACCTGGCCATGCCGCAGGCGCGCAGCCTGCTGGCGAGCTACGAGAACGCCGTGTCCCGATTCATCGATTGCCAAGGAGCGAGCCAGTGCCATCCAAGCCTGTATCCGATCGACAGCCGTCCGGCGGCGGACGCCATCTACCGCCAATGGTGCTCGACCTGCTGAAGAGTGGGGTGTTGCTGGCGGTGCTGGCCTCCTTCACCTTCAGCGTGATGAACGCGTTGGTCAAGGAAGCCAGCGCCACCCTGCCGGCCGCCGAGATCGTGTTCTTCCGCAGTGCCATCGGCACACTGCTGATCTACCTGCTGATGCGCCAGGCCGGCGTGAGCCTGTCGCGCCAGGGTGTGCCAATGCTGCTGGTGCGCGGGGTGATGGGGGCGCTCTACCTGGTCTGCTATTTCTACGCCATCGCCCACATCCCGCTGGCGGATGCGAGCATCCTGGCGCATATGTCGCCGTTCTTCGTCATCCTGTTCTCCGCGCTGTTCCTCGGCGAGCGGATTCCGCCGGCAGTCTATGGACTGCTGCTGGTAGTGGTGCTCGGCGCATTGATGATCGTCAAGCCGTTCAGCTATTCCAGCTATTCGGTGTACGCGGCGATCGGCTTGCTCAGCGCGGTGTTCGCCGCCGGCGCCTCGGTGGCGATCCGGCAACTGAGCGCCCGCCACCATACCTACGAAATCGTCTTCTACTTCCTGGCAGTGGCGACCCTGGTGGCGATCCCGCTGATGTGGAACGACTTCGTGGTGCCGGCGACGTTGCGCGAGTGGGGACTGCTGCTGGCCATCGGGGTGGTCTCGCTGCTCGGCCAGGTGTTCCTCACCCGCGCTTTCAGCCATGAAAGCGCAACTATCGTCGCGGTGACTCGCTACATCGGCATCGTCTTCAACGCCGGCTGGGGCTGGCTGTTCTGGAGTGAAGTGCCGGACGGGCTGACCATCGCCGGCGGCGTGCTGATCGTGGTGGCCTGTATCGCCCTGTCGCGGGTGAAGAAGGGCTGATTGCCGGGGGCGCCTGCCGCGCACGGGAACGTGTTGGGCGCGATCTAGAGCACGTAGCGCCAGATCGCCACGAAATGCAGCAGGCTGCCGGCGATCACGAACAGGTGCCAGATACCGTGCCAGTGGCGGAAGCGGTGATCGTAGGCGTAGAAGACGATGCCCACGGTGTAGAGCACGCCGCCGGCCGCCAGCCAGGTGAAGCCGGCGCTGCCGAGGGCGGCGAGCAGCGGTTTCACCGCGATCAGCACGATCCAGCCCATCACCGCGTAGATCACCACCGACAATACCCGCGCCTCGGAGCGCGGCTTGATCTCCTGGAGCATGCCGAGCAGCGCCAGGCCCCAGACGATGCCGAACAGGGTCCAGCCCCAGGGGCCGCGCAGGGTGACCAGGCAGAACGGGGTATAGGTGCCGGCGATCAGCAGGTAGATCGACAGGTGGTCGAGCTTGCGCATCACCACCTTCGCCCGCCCGCGCACGCTGTGGTAGGCGGTGGAAATGCTGTAGAGCAGGGTCAGGGTGACGCCGTAGACGCTGACGCCGACGATCTTCCACGGACTGCCGTTGAGGCTTGCCAGGACCGTCAGCCAGACGGCGCCGGAGCAGGCGGCGACCGCACCGACCAGGTGGGTCCAGGCGTTGAGTCTTTCACCGTGATACATGACGCATGATCCTCCCGCGATGAGCGAAACCATCTTAGGGCAAGTGGGGGCCGGAGTGTCCCGACCTTTTATTGGCATTTTCCGTGACGGCTGTATGAAGGTTCCCCGGGCCTGACCGAGACGGGAACGCTTGACGAAAAATATGTCGATCATAATATTATATTTGTCATACTTCCGCGCCAGCCTGTCGCGGCATATCGCCCCAACGGAGACTAACTTGATGAACGAGAAGATCGGCCAGGGCGTCGCCCTGATCACCGGCGCCTCCTCCGGGATCGGCGCGACCTATGCCGAACGCCTGGCGCGTCGCGGCCACGACCTGCTGCTGGTGGCGCGCGACCAGCTGCGCCTGGAAGATCTCGCCGAGCGCCTGCGCGCGACGCATGGGGTCAGGGTGGAGATCCTGCGGGCGGACCTCACCGAACGCGACGAGGTGCTGCGCGTGGAGCGACGCCTGCGTGAGGATGCCTCGATCCGCCTGCTGGTGAATAACGCCGGGGTGGCGATGAACGGTTCGCTGGCGGATGCCGACATGGCCCGGGTGGAACGGATGATCGCCCTCAACGTGGTCGCCCTGACCCGCCTGGCGGCTGGCGCCGCGGACGGTTTCGCCCGCCGTGGCGGCGGCGCGATCGTCAACCTCGGCTCGGTGGTGGCGCTGGCGCCGGAGCTGTTCAACGCCGTCTACAGCGCCACCAAGGCCTACGTGCTGGGCCTGAGCCAGTCCCTGCAGCATGAGCTAGCCGGTAGCGGGGTGTACGTCCAGGCGGTGTTGCCCGGCGTCACCCGCACGGAGATCTGGGAGCGCAGCGGGAGCGGAACCGCCGGCATTCCCGCGGAGATGGTGATGGAGGTCGGGGACCTGGTGGACGCGGCGCTGGTCGGCTTCGACCGGGGCGAAGCGGTGACCATCCCGTCGCTGCCGGACGCGGCGGACTGGCAGGCGCTGATGAGCGCGCGGGCGAAGCTCGGGCCGAACCTGTCGCGGCGGCGGCCGGCGGAGCGCTACCTGGGCTGAGTGGCAGGTGCCGCAGCGGCCTGTCGCACTTTGACGAGAGGGGAGAACGGCCGGGCGTGGGCAAGCCCGGTTGCTGCCGCTTGCATCGAGAGGGCGAATGATACCGGCGGCGCTATCCGCCGTTGCCGCTTTCCACCTGTTCCAGCAGCTTCCTGCGGGTCGCCGCGAGGATGCGTTGCGACAGCGCCTCGTCCTGTACGCTGCGCGACAGCTGCAGCGCACCTACCAGCGCCGCGAGCAGCAGCACGCTGCGCTCGCCGGCGTCTTCTCCCGGCAGGGCGGACTCGATCAGTTCCAGCCGATCGCGGACTATCGCATCGCTGGTCGGGCTCGGCGTACCGCGCTGGCCGAGTTCCGCCGACAGGGTCGGCAAGGGACAGCCGGCACCGGGGTCGTCGCGATGGCGCGGCGACAGGTACAGCCCGATCAGCGCCGCCAGCGGCCGCTCGCTGTCGGCCAGCGGGGCGGTCGCCTCCTTGAGCTGGGCGGCGGCGTGCTGCAGGGCGGTTTCCACCAGGTCGTCCTTGGACTTGAAGTGCGCGTAGAAGCCGCCATGGGTCAGGCCCAGGGCCTTCATCAGCGGTTGCAGGCCGGTGGCGCCGACGCCGTCCTGGCGGAACAGGCGGGCGGCTTCCTCGACGATGCGCTGGCGGGTCTTCTGCTTGTGGTCTTCGGGATAACGCATGGCTTTCGCTACCTTGGGATGCTGCCCGTCATCTTACCGCCCGGGGCCATCCCTGGCCACGCAGGCGTTCAGGCGGGCATCTGCAGGATCAGGCAGGTGGTCGAGCCGACGGCGTAGAGGCGGTCGTCGACGTCGTAGAGGCGACCCTCGGCCACCGCCGTCGAGCGTCCCACGTGCACTACCCGGCCCTCGGCGCGCACCGGGCCGACCTTGTCGGTCAGCGCGCGCAGGTAGCTGACGCGCAGATCGGTGGTGGTATAGCCCTGTCCGGCCTGGAGCCGGGTATGCACCGCGCAGCCCATGCAGGAATCCAGCAGCGATGCGGCGTAGCCACCGTGCACGCTGCCCAGCGGGTTGTAGTGGCGGCGGTCCGGGGTGCCCTGGAAGAGGAAGTAGCCATCGGCCCACTCGATGGGCACGAAGTCGATCAGTTCGCCATAGGGTGGGCAGGGCAGTTCGCCGTTGCCGATGCGGTCGAAGAATTCGCGCGGGGTGAGCGCGGCGACCTGCCGCAGGCTCAGGGTGCCGCTGGCGCCCAGGCGGGCACGGGTGTCGCGCTCGATGGCGAGCCAGGCATGCAGGCGGTCTTCGCGGTTGGGCTGGTCCATGGTGTCGCTCCTGTCGTCTCTGGGAAGGGCGTGCAGAAAAATTACGGTCATCATATAAGCTTTGCATGACGAGCGAAATACAATCGCCGTCGTGGTCTCTCCCGGCCTCCCGCACACCGCTGTGGCGGCGCTTCGGGGAGGGCGCGCGGCGGCAGAGCCGAGGAGCAGGATGATGCAACGCTATGACGTGATCGTGATCGTGATCGGTGCCGGGCCCGGCGGCTACAACGCCGCCAGCCGGGCCGGCCAACCGGGCCTGGCGCTGACCTGCCGTCCGTACCCGACCCGCTCCGAGGCGTTGCGCCAGGCGGCGCTGGACGTGCGCGAACGGGCCATGCAGCGCTGAAGCCTCAGCCACGCAGGCCGATGCCGCGCGCCATCAGCGAGGCCAGCAGCGGGATGACCAGCAGCAACAGCAGTTGCAGGCGTACCGCCAGTACCACCCGGCGGCCCTGGGCCGGTGCCACGACCGGCACTTCGCCGGCCTTCAAGGCGCCGCGCCAGCCGAGGAAGGTCACGGTCGGCAGCAGCGAGACCAGGGCGGCGAGGACGAACAGCCCGACCTTGGCGTGGAACACGCCGTTGTGCAGGTAATAGTCGACGCCCTTGCCGTACCACAGCACCCGCGCCAGGCCGCTGGCCAGCACCGCCAGCGCGCAGAGGCCGTAGCCGCGGTCGATGGCGGCCAGGCTGCGGGCGCGCTCCAGATCCAGCGGCAGGCGCAGCAGGCGATGCTGCAGGACCAGCAGGGCGAACAGCAGGAAGATCGACAGATAGTGCAGGTAGGCGGCGATTGCCTGGGCCATGGCGGCGTTCCTCGGGTGGGATGGGCACAGTCAAGCAGAACCCGTGGCGTCGCGCCCGGCGATGCTTCCGGCGTCGCCCGGGAATGCGTCTAGAATCGACCTGGCCACTTTCCCGGAGCCCGCCATGACCCCGCTGACGTCCGACCAGACCCGCGCCTACCTGAACCACCTCGCTGTCGACGATCCCGGTCCGCCGAGCCTGGCGAACCTCGACCGGCTGATCGATGCGCACCTGCGCCGGGTCGCCTTCGAGAACCTCGACGTGCTGCTCGAGCGGCCGATCGAGATCGATGCCGACCGGGTCTTCGCCAAGGTCGTCGAGGGCAGCCGCGGCGGCTACTGCTTCGAACTCAACTCGCTGTTCGCGCGCCTGTTGCTGGCCCTCGACTATCGTCTCGAGCTGCTGGTGGCGCGGGTGCGCTGGGGCCTGCCGGAGGACGCGCCGCTGACCCAGCAATCGCACCTGATGCTGCGTGTCTACCTGGCCGAGGGCGAATTCCTGGTCGACGTCGGCTTCGGCTCGGCCAACCCGCCGCGGGCGCTGCCATTGCCGGGCGACCAGGGCGATCCCGGCCAGGCCCACTGCGTGCGCCTGCTCGATCCGCACGCCGGCCTTTACGAAAGCGCCGTACGTGGCCGCCACGGCTGGCTGCCGCTGTACCGCTTCGACCTGCGCGCGCAGCTGTGGCTCGATTACATCCCGCGCAACTGGTACACCTCGACCCATCCGCATAGTGTGTTCCGCCAGGGCCTGAAGGCCGCCATAAGCGAGGGCGACCTGCGCCTGACCCTGGCCGACGGGCTGTTCGGCCAGCGCGCCGGCGATGGCGAGACGCTGCAGCGCCAGGTAAGCGACGTCGACGAACTGCTGGACATCCTGCAGACCCGTTTCCGCCTGCGCCTCGATCCGCTGCGCGACGTACCGGCGTTGGCGCGGCGACTGGCCGGGCTGATCGCTGCCTGAGGAAGGGCTGGGCCGGCGATTTCAGCCGGTCTCTTGCAGGAATTTTCCGATGTTCAACAGAAGCCTGAACGAAACGGCTTTTTCGGTTGACCTCGCCTGACGAGAGGTCTATAAAAGCCCCGCCCGCAGAACCGGGCACTTTCTTTCCCCCTACGAAGAGAGCCATGGACAGTATTCCCAGTAGTCGTCGCCCGGCCATGCAAACGCCGGCTGGTGCGAGGACCCAAACCAATGTACGACGGAACCCGCAACGGGTCGGTCGGTTGAGCGGCATCCTGGGCTGACCCACTGCTTCTCACCCGTGTCCGGCTCGTCGGGCACAGGTGAGTCATGAACTTCGATAATTCGGTTTCCCCCGGCGTATCCGCCTTCGTGGCGAGGATGCGCGTGCGCGCCGCCCAGTCCCCCGGCGCCGTTCCTCCAGCCCATGGTCTTCCCGCGACCCTCGCCTGGCGTGTCAGCCCGGCCGGCGGTCGCCTGGAATGCCGCCGCCTGGAGACGCAGGTCGACGAGACCCCCGGGAGCGCCCGCCGCCCGCTACGCGGCTGACGCTTTCCCCATCCTCCGAACCTTTCGCACAAGGAGCCTGCCATGGACGAACCACCAAGTCGGCCTGCTGCGTGCCGCCTGAGCGGCCGCGCGCAGTGGGCCTCATCCGGACCAGCCGAACCTTATTTCCACCGATCGCGAACATCGCGACCCGGCACGCCGTTGCCCGTCACCTGACCGGCAACCGACTCGTGTCGCCGTCGCGCTGCTCGCGACAGGAGACCCGAGTCATGAGCGTAGCGACCCAACGCAATACCCAGCTCGATACCGAGCGCCGCAACGACCGACTGTCCATGCGCGCCGCCCGCGAGGCGCAGAACAGCCTGGAAACCACCCTCTCCAACGTCCGCGGCCGCCAGGACGGCCTCGACCAGGCCGAGGCCGCCGCCCGGCTGCATGCCGACGGCCCCAACGAAGTGGCCCATGACCGCCCGCCGCACGTGCTGGTGCAACTGCTGCAAGCGTTCAACAACCCCTTCATCTACGTGCTGATGACGCTCTCCGCGATCAGCTTCTTCACCGACTTCTGGCTGCCGCTGCAGGACGGTGAGGAAACCGATCTCACCGGCGTCATCATCGTCCTCTGCATGGTCCTGGTCAGCGGCCTGATGCGCTTCTGGCAGGAGTACCGTTCGGGCAAGGCCGCCGAGGCGCTCAAGGCCATGGTGCGGACCACCGCCACCGTGCTGCGCCGCGACGAGCGCGGCATGCGTGGCGAGCTGCGGGAAATCCCCATGGGCGAGCTGGTGGTCGGCGACATCGTGCGCCTGTCCGCCGGCGACATGATCCCCGCCGATATTCGCCTGATCGAGTCGCGCGACCTGTTCATCAGCCAGGCCGTGCTCACCGGCGAGGCGTTGCCGGTGGAGAAGTACGACACCCTCGGCGCGGTCCGCGAGAAGTCCGCCAACCGCATGGCCGCCGACCAGCAGGACCTGCTCGAGCTACCGAACATCTGCTTCATGGGCACCAACGTGGTCAGCGGCACGGCCACCGCGGTGGTGGTCGCCACCGGCGCGCGCACCTACTTCGGCTCGCTGGCCCGCTCCATCGTCGGTTCGCGGGCGCAGACCGCCTTCGACCGCGGGGTGAACAGCGTCAGCTGGCTGCTGATCCGCTTCATGCTGGTGATGGTGCCGATCGTGCTGCTGATCAACGGTTTCACCAAGGGCGACTGGGCCGAGGCGTTCATGTTCGCCCTGGCGGTGGCCGTGGGCCTGACTCCGGAGATGCTGCCGATGATCGTCAGCGCCAACCTGGCCAAGGGCGCGGTGGCGATGTCGCGGCGCAAGGTGGTGGTCAAGCGCCTCAACGCGATCCAGAACTTCGGCGCGATGGACGTGCTCTGCACCGACAAGACCGGCACCCTGACCCAGGACCGGATCATCCTCGAGCACCATGTCGACGTCGCCGGCCGGCGCTGCGACCGGGTCCTGCAACTGGCCTGGCTGAACAGCTTCCACCAGTCCGGGATGAAGAACCTGATGGACCGCGCGGTGGTGAACTTCGTCGAGCAGAATCCGCGCTTCACCCCGCAGGACGCCTGGCGCAAGGTCGACGAGCTGCCGTTCGACTTCGTCCGCCGGCGTCTCTCGGTGATCCTCGAGGGCAACGGCGGCGAGCACCTGCTGGTGTGCAAGGGGGCGGTCGAGGAGATGCTCGAGATCGCCACCCGGGTGCACCAGGATGGCGTCGACCTGCCGCTCGACGACGAACGCCGCCGCGCCTTGCTGGCGCTGGCCGAGGAATACAACCGCGACGGCTTCCGCGTGCTGCTGCTGGGTACCCGCAGCCTGTCGCGCACGCAATCCCAGGCCCAGTACGGCGCCGGCGACGAGCGCGAGCTGGTGATCGCCGGCCTGCTGACCTTCCTCGATCCGCCGAAGGAGACCGCCGGCCCGGCCATCGCCGCGCTGCGCGAGAACGGCGTGGCGGTGAAGGTGCTGACCGGCGACAACCCGGTGGTCAGCGCGAAGATCTGCCGCGAGGTCGGCCTGGAAGTAGGTGAGCCGCTGCTCGGCCGCGATATCGACCTGCTGGACGACGCCAGCCTGCAACGCCTGGCCGAGGAGCGCACGGTGTTCGCCAAGCTGACGCCGCTGCAGAAGTCGCGGGTGCTCAAGGCGCTGCAGGCCAACGGCCACACCGTCGGCTTCCTCGGCGACGGCATCAACGATGCCCCGGCGCTGCGCGACGCCGACGTCGGCATCTCGGTGGACAGCGGCACCGACATCGCCAAGGAATCGGCCGACATCATCCTCCTGGAAAAGAGCCTGATGGTACTGGAGGAAGGCGTCATCAAGGGCCGCGAGACCTTCGGCAACATCATGAAGTACCTGAACATGACCGCCAGTTCCAACTTCGGCAACGTGTTCTCGGTACTGGTCGCCAGCGCCTTCATTCCCTTCCTGCCGATGCTGGCGATCCACCTGCTGCTGCAGAACCTGATGTACGACATCTCCCAGCTGTCGCTGCCGTGGGACAAGATGGACAAGGAATTCCTCGCCAGGCCGCGCAAGTGGGACGCGAAGAACATCGGCCGCTTCATGGTCTGGATCGGTCCGACCTCGTCGATCTTCGACATCACCACCTACGCGCTGATGTGGTTCGTGTTCGCCGCCAACAGTCCGGAAATGCAGTCGCTGTTCCAGTCCGGCTGGTTCATCGAGGGCCTGCTCTCGCAGACCCTGGTGGTGCACATGCTGCGCACCCAGAAGATCCCCTTCATCCAGAGCACCGCGGCGCTGCCGGTGATGCTGATGACCGGCCTGGTGATGGCGCTGGGCATCTACGTGCCGTTCTCGCCGCTGGGCGCGATGGTCGGCCTGCAACCGCTGCCGTGGGAATACTTCCCCTGGCTGGTGGGTACGCTGCTCTGCTACTGCGTCACCGCGCAGACCATGAAGACGCTCTACATCCGCCGCTTCGGCCAGTGGTTCTAAGCGATCGGCCGGGCTTCGCCCGGCCTCTCGGCCATCCCCTGACCCACGTATGGAGAGTCGCCTCATGACCTTGCACCCACGGCGCCCACGGGCGCCCCTGTTCGAACCGCTGCCGGCTCCGCTGCGGCGGGCCCTGCGCTGGCGCCTGGGCTTCCTCGCCGGCGCGCTCGCCGCGGTCCTGCTGCTGGCCCTGTTGTCCGAAGCCCGCGCCGCGGGCGGCGCCTACCGGGTCGACGATGGCGAGATCAATCCCGTCGGCGAATGCAACCTGGACACCTGGCACCAGCGTGAGCGCCGCCACGCCAACCGCTACCAGTCGGTGCTGGCGCCGGCCTGCACCTTCTCCGCCCTGCCGTCGCTGCAACTCGGCGCGGCGCTGGTGGGCGAGGGCGACGCCGGCCAGCGGCAGCGTCGCCTGAGTCCCGAACTGAAGACGCCGCTGCTGGCCCGCGAGGAACTCGGCCTGGCGCTGGCCCTGGCACTGACGGCGGATGTCTACCTGGATCGCCGGCACGCCTTCGAGGGCGCCGGCTTCAGCCTGCCGTTGAGCTACCAGCCGACCACCGCCCTGCGCCTGAATGCCTCGGCCGGCCTCGGCCATGCCTACGCCGAGGGCGCCCGCCAGCACCGCTGGAACTGGGGCGTCGGCCTGGAGTACGCGCTCGGCGAACCGTTGACCCTGATCGCCGAGCGCTTCGGCGAGTCGGCCGGCGACAGCGGCTGGCAGGCCGGGCCGCGCTGGCACCTGGGCCAGCGGCTGGACCTCGACCTGCTGCTCGGCGCTCACCTGCGCGGCGAGCGCGAACGCTGGCTGGTGTCGGGGGCGACCTTGCGTTTCTGAACCCGGGGAGCGCTCCGTCCGGGGCGCTCGCTGCCACCGAGGTGCCTGCCATGAACGCTGTGCGCAAAACCCTGGGGATGCCGCGTCGCGTCCTATGCGGCCTGGCGGTGCGGTTCCTGGCGAAGGCCGCGCACCTGCTGATGGTGATCAGCGTGCGCGCCTACGCCAGCGGCCGGCTGAGCCAGCTCGAGGTGAAGTGCCTGCTGGACTGCTCGAGCGCGCTCAATCGCGCCTCGCTCAGGCTGGCGCTGGGCGAATGAGCCCGTTCCATCCACGATCCATTCCGAACCGGAGTTCCGCCATGCAGGGAACCATCCTCCTGATCAACCTGGCCGGCGCCGTGGCTCTGCTGCTGTGGGGTACGCACATGGTCTCCAGTGGCGTGCTGCGCGGCTTCGGCACCGCCCTGCGCAACTGGCTCGGCCGCCACCTGGGCAACCGCTGGCTGGCCCTGTTCGCCGGGCTCGGCATCACCGGCCTGCTGCAGAGCAGCACCGCCACCAGCCTGATGGCCGCATCCTTCACCGCCAGCGGTACGCTGGGCCTGGCGCCGGCGCTGGCGGTGATGCTCGGCGCCAACGTCGGCACCACCCTGGTGGTGCAACTGCTGAGTTTCGACACCTCGCTGCTGGCGCCGCTGGTCCTGCTGCTCGGCCTGCTGCTGTTCCGCCTGGGCGATGGCCCGCGCCTGGAAAGCCTCGGCCAGTGCCTGATCGGCCTCGGCCTGATGCTCCTGGCCCTGGCGCTGCTCGGCCAGTCCTTGCAGCAGATCGAAGCGTCGCCGGCTTTCGCCGCGGTGGTCCGTGGCCTGGAAGGCGATCCGCTGATCGCCCTGCTGCTCGCCGCGCTGCTGACCTGGGCCTGTCATTCCAGCGTCGCGGTGGTGCTGCTGGTGGCCTCCCTGGCCCATGCCGGGCTGGTCTCGCCACCCATCGCCCTGGCCCTGGTGCTTGGCGCCAACCTCGGCGGCGCGCTGCCGGCGCTGGGCGTCGCCGGCAGCCGGGTGGCGCGGCGCCTGCCGCTGGGCAACCTGCTGGTGCGCCTGCTCGGTTGCCTGTTGGCGCTGCCCTGGCTGGGTCCACTGGGGCACCTGGCCGCCGGCCTCGGCGGCGGCGCGGTGGTCTGGTTCCACAGCGCCTTCAACCTGGCCCTGGCCTTGCTCGCGATCGGCTTCACCGGGCCGCTGGCGGCGCTGCTGGCGCGCCTGCTGCCGGAGGAGGCGCAGCCAGCCGATCCAGGAATGCCGCACTACCTCGACGAGGCCGGCCTGGCGGTCGCCAACATCGGCCTGGCCAACGCTACCCGCGAGGTCTTGCGCCTGGCCGACATGGCCAGCCTGATGCTGCGCGCCGCCAGCGGCCTGCTGCAACGGCCGGAGGCGAAGGTGGCGGCGGAGGTGCGGCGCCAGGACCAGGCCCTCGACCAGTTGAGCGCGGCGATCCGCGCCTACCTGGCGGACATCGGCCAGGACGGCCTGAGCGAAGGCGACGCCGATCGCGCCCAGGAAATCCTCCTGTTCGCGATCAACATCGAGCACATCGGCGACCTCGTCGCCAACAGCCTGATGCCCCTGGCGATGCGCTGGGCCGGGCGCAGCCGGGCCGCCGGCGAGTTCGAGCTGGGCCAGTTGCTGCCGCTGCGGGCGGCGCTCGACGAGAGCCTGCACCTGGCGATCAGCGCGTTCCTTCGCGAAGACCTGGAAGCCGCGCTGCGCCTGGTAGCGCGCAAGAAACTGCTGCAACGGCTGGAGGCCGATGCCAGCCGCGAGCGCTTTCGCCGCCTGCGTGACGACCGTGGCGCCTGGGTTGAGTCCGGCGATGTGTTCCAGCGCATGCTCCGCGACTACCGGCGCATCCATCATCACATCACCGCGCTGGCCTACCCGCTGCTCGAACGCAGCGGCATCGACCCGATGACCGAAGCGTTCGGCGGGATCCGGCCGGAGGAGGGTTCGGCATGCGCCTCCTGATCTGCGCGGGACGTCACTTCAAGGAGGCCGGGCGCCTGCGCCTGGCGCTCGAGCGCTGCCACGAGCTGCAGCCGGTGGCGCTGCTCGGTCATCTGCTGCATGCCGGCAGCGGGCTGCTGGACGCCGCCGCGCACTGGTGCCGCGAGCGCGGAGCGCAGGCGCGCGCCTACGACTATCCGGAGCGCAGTGGCGGCGAGGAAGTCTTGCGCGGTCACGCCGAGGCGGTCCTGGGCGACTTCGCTCCGGACCTGGTACTGGTGTTTCCCGGCGGACGCCTGGCCAACGAAATGGTGCATGCCGCCCACGCCGCCGGTATCCCGCTGATGCTCGCCTACAGTCCGCTGCCGGCGCGCTGGGCGGCGAACCAGCCGTCGCGGCGGGTCAGGCGCCAGCCGTAGGCGGCCAGGACCAGCCCGCGCAGCAGCATGAAGGTGAGAAACGCCAGCCACAGGCCGTGGTTGCCCAGCCCTTGTAGCAGCCAGCCGAGCGGCAGGCTGGCGGCCACCGCGACGAGCATCGCGTTGCGCATCTCGTGGGCGCGGGTGGCGCCGATGAACAGGCCGTCGAGCAGGTAGCTCCACATCCCCAGCAGCGGCAGGCAGGCCAGGTACGGCAGGTAGGCGTAGGCGACCTGGCGGACCCCGGCGATGTCGCTCTGCAGGTCGACGAACAGGTGGCCGAACAGGGCGAACAGGGCGGCGAAGGCCAGGCTCGCCAGCAGCGACCAGCCGCCGGCCACCACCAGCGCGCGGCGCAGGGCGGCGCGGTCGCGCGCGCCGATGGCGTGGCCGCACAGTGCCTCCACCGCATGGGCGAGTCCGTCGAGGGCGTAGGAGGTGAGCAGCAGGCCATTGAGCAGCAGGGCGTTGGCCGCCACCGTGGCATCGCCGAGCCGGGCGCCCTGCACGGTGAGGAGGAAGAACACCAGTTGCAGGGCCAGGCTGCGGATGAAGATATCGCGATTGACCATCAGCAGCGGCAGCCAGGACAACCAGTGGCGCAGCCGTTGCCACTGCGCCTGTCCGGGACGGCGGGCCAGGTCGCGGCGGGCCAGGGCCAGGCCGAGCAGGGCGCCGCTCCATTCCGCCAGTACCGAGGCGCGCGCCGCGCCCTGCACGCCCCAGTCGAGGCCATGGACGAACCAGAGCACCAGCACGATGTTGGTCAGGTTGGTGCCCAGCAGGATCGCCAGCGGCGCCCGCGCGTTCTGCGTGCCGAGGAACCAGCCGACCAGCGCGTAGCTGGCCAGCGCCGCCGGCAGGCCGAGCAGGCGGGTATGGAAGAAGGCCCGGGCCTCGCCGGTCAGCTCGGCGGAAGGCTGCATCAGTTGCAGCGCCCAGCCGCTCAGCGGCAGCGCCAGCGCGCCGAGCAGCAGGGCCAGGAGCAGCGCCATGCCCAGGCCCTGGGCGAGGATCAGGCGCAGCGCCCCGCCGTCGTCGCGGCCGGCGGCCTGGGCGGCGAAACCGGTGGTACCCATGCGCAGGAAGCCGAGCACGCCGACCATCAGGGTATACAGGCTGCCGCCCACGGCTACCGCGCCGAGCTGGTAGGCGTGCGGCAGGTGGCCGACCACCGTGCTGTCCACCAGGTGCACCAGGGGGACGGAAACGTTCGACAGGATCATCGGCCCGGCCAGCGCCCAGACCTTGTGGTGGGTGGGGGCGTGCCGCCAGGCGTCGCGCAACAGGCTCATGGGGTCCTCCGGATCGGCCGGGCAGTATAGCGATGCGCGCGGTCGCGTGCGGCAAGCGCCTTTCATATCCGGTAACAGACCCGCCGGCCTTGTCCGGAGCGGCTTGCGCGGGCAATGCGGCAAACCCTGCGAAATCCTGTCAGGAACCTTGCGCAGCGCTAACCGCGGGGCTTCGCGCGACTCCCTAGAATGCCGGCGTTCGCTGTTTCGAGAGGAAGCTGCGCATGCTCCTGGGACGTTTCGTCTCGGTCGGTGCCTGTGCCACCGCCATCCACTACCTGGTGCTGACCCTGCTGGTCGAAGGCTTCGCCGTCGGCGCCGCCCCGGCTGCCAGCGCGGGCGCCGCCTGTGGAGCGCTGGCGGCCTACCTCGGGCACCGCTGGCGGACCTTCCGCCAGCGCGGCCCGCTACTCCGCTCGCTGCCGCGCTTCCTCCTGGTCAGCCTGTTCTCGGTGCTCGGCAGCGCCGCCCTGGTGTGGCTGCTCGGCGATCTCGCCGGGCTCGACTACCGCCTGGCGCAGCTCGCCGCCACCGGCGCGCTGCTGCTGGCGACCTATCACCTCCACCGACTCTGGACCTTCTCATGATGATCGAACCTTCCCTGACGACGAAGCTCGAGGCCCCCTGCCTGCTCAGCGTGGTGGTGCCGGTGTACAACGAGGAGGCGGTGCTGCCGGCGTTCCACCAGCGCCTCAGCGCCGCCCTGGCGAGCCTCGGCGACGACTACGAGGTGCTCTATGTCGACGATGGCAGCAGCGACCGCAGCGCGGCGATCCTCGCCCAGCTACAGGGCGCCGACCGGCGGGTGGGGGTGGCGCGCTTCACCCGCAATTTCGGCAAGGAGCAGGCGATGAGCGCCGGCCTCAAGCTGTCGCGTGGCGCCGCGGTGATCGTCATCGACGCCGACCTGCAGGATCCGCCGGAACTGATCCCGCAGATGCTCGACGCCTGGATCGGCGGCGCCGAAATGGTCAACATGCGACGCCGCAGCCGGGCCGGCGAAAGCTGGTTGAAGCGCGCCTCGGCGAGCGCCTTCTACCGAGTGATCAACCGCCTCAGCGAGGTGCCGATCCCGCGTGACGTCGGCGACTTCCGCCTGCTCGACCGGCGGGTGGTCGACGCCCTCTGCGAGCTGCCGGAGGGCAACCGCTTCATGAAGGGACTGTTCGCCTGGGTCGGCTTCCGCCAGGTCGACATCGTCTACAGCCGCGCCGCCCGCGCCGCCGGCCACAGCAAGTGGCGCTACTGGCGGCTGTGGAACTTCGCCCTGGAAGGCATCACCGGCTTTTCCACCGCGCCGCTGAAGGTCGCCGGCTACCTCGGCCTGCTCAGCCTGCTGGCGGCGCTGGCGACTCTGCTCGCCGGGATCTTCGGCCAGCCGGAGATCCACGAGCACTGGCCGGTGATCGCCGCGCTGTTCCTGATCGGCGGCCTGCAACTGCTGGCCATCGGCGTGTGCAGCGAGTACCTCGGGCGGATGACCATGGAAGCGCGGCGCCGCCCGCTGTACCTGATCGACCGCTACCTGCCGGCGCAGGTCGGCGGGGCGCATTCGTGAGGGCGCTGCGCGGCTGGCCGCTGGCCTGGAGCCTGCTCGGCCTGGCGCTCGTCATCCGCCTGCTGAGCCTGGGCAGCTATCCGCTGATGGACACCACCGAGGCCCGCTACGGCGAGGTGGCGCGGAAGATGGCCGAACTGGGCGACTGGATCACCCCCTGGTACGACGTCGGCGTGCCGTTCTGGGGCAAGCCGCCACTGGCTTTCTGGCTCAGCGCCGGCGGCCAGGCGCTGTTCGGCGCCAACGAATTCGCCAGCCGCCTGCCGCACTGGCTGCTCGGCATGCTGGTGCTATGGCTGGTATGGGACTGGCTGGCGCGCGACGACCGGCGCCTGGCGGGCATCGCCTGTGTGTTGCTGGGCAGCTCGGCGCTGTTCTTCGTCGCCTCCGGTGCGGTGATGACCGACATGGCCCTGGCCCTGGCGCTGGTCCTGGCCATGCGCGGTTTCTGGCTGGGCCTGCATGGCGCGGCGGGGATCCGCCGTCGCGAGGGCTGGCTGATGTTCCTCGGCCTCGGCCTGGGACTGCTGGCGAAAGGTCCGCTGACGCTGATCCTGGCCGGCCTGCCGATCGGCCTGTGGGCCTTGCTGGAATGGCGCTGGCGGGCCCTGTGGCAGGGGCTGCCGTGGATTCGCGGGAGCCTGCTGATGCTGCTGGTGGCGTTGCCCTGGTACCTCCTCGCCGAGCTGAAGACGCCGGGCTTCCTCGATTACTTCCTGCTCGGCGAGCACTGGCAGCGTTTCGTCACCGCCGGCTGGGACGGCGACCGCTACGGCAATGCGCACGCCTATCCCTACGGCAGCGTCTGGCTGTTCCTGTTGGCCGCGGCGTTTCCCTGGAGCCTGTGGCTGCCGCTGCTGCTCTGGCTGGGCTGGCGCCAGCGCGCGGAGATCGACGGGCAACGCCTGTCGCGGCGCCGCTACTGGCTGTTCTGGGGACTGATGCCGTGCCTGTTCTTCACTTTCGCCGGCAATGTCCTCTGGACCTACGTGCTGCCCGGCCTGCCGGCCCTGGCGCTGCTCGCCGCCGACCTGCTGCGCGCGCCGCTGGCGCGCAGCGCCTGGCTGCGTCGTGGCTGGCTGGCCTGCCTGGCGCTGACGCCGCTGCTGTTCGCGCTGTTCCTCGGCTCCCTGCTGCTGGGCGGGCGCGCCGAGCAGAAGTCCACCGCCGCGCTGCTGGCCAGCGATACCGGCTGGCGCGAGCGGCCGCTGGTGTTCTGGCCGAAGCGACCGTATTCGGCGTCGTTCTACAGCGGCGGAAGAGCACAACGGGCGGCGGACGACGAACTGGCCGGCTGGCTGCGCCGCGACGCGCTGCTGGCGATCCGCTCGCGCTCGTTCGCCGCCTTGCCGGAGGACCTGCGCCAGCGCCTGCACTGCCGGCCGCCGGTGGGGCAGTACCAGCTCTGCCGGGGCGTGGTGCCGCCAGGCTGAAGCTACTTCGGCCGATAGGCGCAGTGGCCGGGGCGCGGGCCGATGCGCGGGTGATTGCGGCAGGTGTCCGGGCGGCGCGCGTAGATGGTGCACAGGCGGGTCTGGCGATCGAGGTACAGGCAGTCGCCGTTGGCCATGCGGGTGAGGGTGAAGATCTCGCGCTTGTGGTTGAAGTGCTCGATCACCCCGTCCTTTTCCAGGCGCCTGGCGATGCGCTTGGCCGGTTCCTCGCGTTCGAACTCGTCGACCAGCCGCATGCGGATCAGGTCGTCGATACGCACCTCCACCGGCAGCGTGCAACAGGTCGCGTTGCAGCCGCCGCACAGGCCCTCGCGGTATTTCACCCAGGTGTCCAGGCGGTCGGGGTCGGCGGCGGCGAGCGGGATCTTCTTCATCGGCGGTCGGAGGCGGGAAAAAAGGGCGCGCAATGATAGTGGCTGCGCGCCCGTTGCGCTCGTCCGGGCGATGAGCGTCAGTGTCGGGGCGCGTCCCGCCAGACCGGGCGGTCCCGTTCGGCGAATACCTGGCCGGCGCTCGGCTGGTCGCCGTCGCGGACGATTTCCAGGATCAGGCGCTCGCTCAGCGACAGGCCGTCGCGCAGGGCCGGCAGCTCGCGCAGTTGTCGACGCAGTGCCGCACCCAGCGCTGCGGCGACGGGGCGCGATAGGCGTCCCAGGCCGCGCGGGCCAGCGCCAGGGCCTCGGCGTCCAGCGGACGGCGATGGGTCCACAGCCAGGCGAGCAGTTCCGGCGCCAGCTGGCCGATGCCGACGAAGTGCTCGACGCCCGGCACCCGATCGATCTCGACCAGCTCCAGGCGCGGCTCCTGTCCCGGGGGCCAGGTACGGCTGGCCGGCTCGCGGCGCCACTGGCGCAACAGCTCCTTGGCGCGCTTGCGTTGCTGTTCGAGGTTGATCCGGCCGTCGCCGAGGGGACGGGAAAGGGTCATGCGATCTCCTGTGCGGCCTTGTCCGCCATCAGGCCTGGGAGTCGCATGCGCGATGCGTGGGGTGGATCGCCTGGGCGCAGCCCTTTCCGCGGACGGGAGGCGTGGAGAACGCCGGCGCCCACTATAGGTCTGCCGGCGCAAGCGTAACAAGCCAGCTCAGCCCTTGCGGATCATCCAGATGCCGGCGCCGATCAGCGCCAGCCCGCCCAGCTTCAGCGCGCTGACCGGCGCCTCGCGAAAGCCGGCCCAGCCGAAGTGGTCGAGGCTCATGGCCATGCCCAGCTGGCCGGCGAGCACCAGCACCATGAACATCAGCGCGCCGATGCGCGGCGCGGCGAAGGCGGCGATGAAGATGAAGAACATGCCGAGGAAGCCGCCGCACCAGTGCCACCAGCTCAGCCCGCGCAGCGCCGCCAGGCCGGGGAACTCGCGCTGCGAGAGGGTCAGGGCGAGCAGCCCGAGGGTGCCGACGAAGAACGAGATCAGCGCCGCGGCGAGCACGCTGGATACCTGCTTGGCCAACTGGCCGTTGATCCCCGCCTGCAGCGGCAGGCAGGCGCCGGCGAGCAGGGGCAGGACGAACAGCCACCAGGGTGGAGTGGGCATGGAAGGCTCCTGGAACGATGACGGCGAGCGCGCCCCGCGCGGGGCGGGGGACGGGCCGGAGTGGTACGGGGGGGCGCACAGTATGCACCAGGCGCGGGCGGCGGAGGAAAACGCGGGAGCAGCGCGCGCCCATCGGGTCCCGTCCGGCGGCTGACCGCGCGCGGCTATCCGCCCCTCGGCCGCAATAGCGTCACCGCCATCAGCCGCCTACAAGCGCGCCGCCAGCATGGCCCCCTCGCGAATCGCCCGCTTGGCATCCAGTTCCCCTGCCACCCGCGCCCCGCCGATCAGGTGGAAGCGCAGGCTTTCCGCCGCCTGGCTGATCTGCAACTCGCGCAGCGGCTCCTGGCCGGCGCAGATCACCACGTTGTCCACCTCCAGCCAGCGTTCCTCGCCGTCGACGCGGATCAACAGGCCGCGTTCGTCGATCTTCAGGTACTCCACCCCGCCGAGCATGCGTACGGCGTTGTGCCTGAGGTGCGCGCGGTGTACCCAGCCGCTGGTCTTGCCGAGCTGCGCGCCGGGCGCGCCGGGCTTGCGCTGGAGCAGCCAGACCTGGCGCACCGGCCGCGTCGGAGCGGGTTCGCGGAGGCCGCCGGGCTGGCTGTTGTCGAGGTCCACGCCCCACTCCGCGAGCCATTCGCCGAGCGCCCGCGGCTGGCCGTCGCTGGGCGTGGCGACGAGGAAGGCGGCGACGTCGAAGCCGATGCCGCCGGCGCCGACGATGGCGACCCGTTCACCCACCGGCGCGCCACGCAGCACGTCCACGTAGCTGAGCACGGATGGCCCGCCGATGCCGTCGATGCGCGGCCGGCGTGGCTGGATGCCGGTGGCCACCACCACCTCGTCGAACTGGCCATCCAGCTCGCCCTGGCGCACCCGGTGGCCCAGGCGCAGGTCGATGCCGAGGCGCTCCAGGCGCACGCGGAAGTAGCGCAGGGTCTCGTCGAACTCCTCCTTGCCGGGGATCCGCCTGGCCAGGTTGAACTGCCCGCCGATCTCCCCGGTAGCCTCGAACAGGCTGACCCGATGCCCGCGCTCGGCCGCCACGCAGGCGGCGGAGAGCCCGGCGGGGCCGGCGCCGATCACCGCGACGCGCTTCTGCGTGCGCGCCTTGCGGTAGCGCAGTTCGGTCTCGAAGGCCGCGCGCGGATTGACCAGGCAGGTGGCGCGGCGGTTGGCGAAGGCATGGTCGAGGCAGGCCTGGTTGCAGGCGATGCAGGTGTTGATTTCCCCAGCCCGGCCGGCGCCGGCCTTGGCCACGAACTGCGGGTCGGCCAGCAACGGGCGAGCCATCGACACCAGGTCGGCCTTGCCTTCGGCGAGCAGCGCCTCGGCGACCTCCGGGGTATTGATCCGGTTGCTGGCGATCACCGGCACCTTCAGTTCGTGGCGCAGCCGCGCGCTGACCTCGGCGAAGGCTGCGCGCGGTACCGAGGTGACGATGGTCGGCACGCGCGACTCGTGCCAGCCGATGCCGGTGTTGAGCAGGGTGATGCCGGCCTCCTCGAGGGCCAGGGCGATGCGCCGGACCTCCTCCCAGGTATTGCCGCCCTCGACCAGGTCGAGCAGCGACAGGCGGTAGCTGAGGATGAAGCGCTCGCCAACGATCCGGCGGATGCCGCGGACGATTTCCAGCGCCAGGCGCATGCGGTTTTCCAGCGGGCCGCCCCAGGAGTCGTCGCGGCGGTTGGTACGCGGGCAGAGGAACTGGTTGAGCAGGTAGCCCTCGCTGCCCATCACCTCCACCCCGTCGTAGGCGGCGGCCTTGGCCAGCCGGGCGCAGCGGACGAAGGCGCGGATGGTCCTGCGGATGCCGCGCTCGGTGAGTTCGCGGGGGGTGAACCAACTGATCGGCGACTTGATCGGCGAGGCCGAGACCGCCATCGGGTGGTAGCCGTAGCGCCCGGCGTGGAGGATCTGCAGCAGGATCTTGCCGCCTTCTGCGTGTACCGCCTGGGTCAGGCGGCGGTGGGCCGGCACCTCCAGGGCGCTGGTCAGGCTGCTGCCGAAGGGTAGCAGCCAGCCTTCGCGGCAGGGCGCGAAGCCGCCGCTGACGATCAGCCCGACACCGCCGCGGGCGCGCTCGCGGTAGTAGGCGGCGAGCTTGCCGAAGTCCCACAGGCGATCCTCCAGCCCGGTGTGCATCGAGCCCATCACCACGCGGTTGCGCAGGCGGGTGAAACCCAGGTCGAGCGGCGCCAGCAGGTGCGGGTAGGGAGCGGGGGACAGCGGCGGGTAAGGGGTGCGCATGGCATGGGTCCGGTGGCCTGGGCCTTTTCACCATAAAAAAGATGCGGCCGACGCGGATGCGGCCGGGTTGCCACGACCCACGGGCAATTCGGTCAAGGCAGATATCGGAAGGCTTGCGGGCGATATGCCGAGCCGTCGCCCGGCGGCCGCTGTTACGCCGCGTAATGGGGGACGCACGCCCCTCGACTCAAGATCGGCTCGACGCCTCGGTACGTGCTGGCAACCTGCCGTTCGGCGTCGCTGTGGCGCTCTTGCCAAGCTGACCGTGCAATGCCAGTGGAGTGTCGAGAATGAACAAGAGGGTCAGCCTGTTCGAGAGCAACCCGACCCAGGTCTACCGGCAGCACGCGAATCGTCTTAGGAATATCGGGCTCTGACCCCATGCTCGGGCCGCCCCTGCGACGGCAGCCCGGCACTAGCCATTAGTATAATGGCGCAGTGATATCGCTTGCGTCTCCCGCGCGTCGCGTCCTTCGGACCCGTCCCAATTCGGGATTCCTTGCTGGACAAGGTTTGCCCCGCCGTGTAATGACTCTGGTCAAGGCAGAAAAACCCAGCGTTCGTGTAGGGTTCGCTGCCCCATAGTCGTGCCCGGCTGGCATACGCCGCCAGGCTGGCTATCTTTCAACCAGAGACATCCGGCCATGTCCCGGGTGTCCTTTGCCTGATGCAGGAGATGCACGATGGATATGAACCGTCGGCAATTCTTCAAGGTCTGCGGTATAGGCCTTGGAGGATCGAGCCTTGCGGCGCTCGGAATGGCCCCCACCGAGGCCTTCGCCGACCAGGTCCGCCACTTCAAGCTGGCGCACACGGTCGAGACCCGCAACACCTGTACCTACTGTTCGGTCGGCTGCGGCCTGATCATGTACAGCCAGGGCGACGGCGCCAAGAACGTCGCGCAGAACATCATCCATATCGAGGGCGACGCCGACCATCCGGTCAATCGCGGCACTCTCTGCCCGAAAGGCGCCGGCCTGCTGGACTACATCCACAGCCCGAACCGCCTGAAATATCCGGAAGTCCGCGAGGCCGGCTCCAGCGAGTGGAAGCGCATCGAGTGGGACGAAGCCCTCGAGCGCATCGCCAAGCTGATGAAGGAAGACCGCGACGCCAACTTCGTCGAGAAGAACGAGCAGGGCCAGACCGTCAACCGCTGGTTGACCACCGGCTTCCTCGCCGCGTCCGCCTCGTCCAACGAGGCCGGCTACATCACCCACAAGGTGATGCGTTCCCTCGGCATCCTGGGATTCGACAACCAGGCGCGTGTCTGACACGGCCCGACGGTGGCAAGTCTTGCCCCGACGTTTGGCCGTGGAGCCATGACCAACCACTGGACCGACATCAAGAATGCCGATCTGGTGCTGATCATGGGCGGCAACGCCGCCGAAGCCCACCCGTGCGGATTCAAATGGGTCACCGAAGCCAAGGCGCACAACAAGGCGCGGCTGCTGGTGGTCGATCCGCGTTTCACCCGTTCCGCCTCGGTCGCCGACTACTACGCGCCGATCCGGACCGGCACCGACATCGCCTTCCTCGGCGGCCTGATCAACTACCTGCTGGAAAACGACAAGATCCAGCATGAATACGTGCGCAACTACACCGACGTCTCGTTCATCGTGAAGGAAGGCTTCAGCTTCGAGGACGGCCTGTTCAACGGCTACGACGCCGAGAAGCGGACCTATCCGGACAAGTCCTCCTGGGGCTACGAGATCGGTGAGGACGGCTATGCCAAGGTCGACCCGACCCTGACCCACCCGCGCTGCGTGTTCAACCTGCTCAAGCAGCACTACAGCCGCTACACCCCGGACGTGGTGAGCAACATCTGCGGTACGCCGAAGGACATGATGCTCAAGGTCTGGGCGGAAATCGCCGAGACCTCCAAGCCGGGCAAGGTCATGACCATCATGTACGCCCTGGGCTGGACCCAGCACTCGGTGGGCGCGCAGATGATCCGCACCGGCGCGATGGTCCAGTTGCTGCTGGGCAACATCGGCATGCCCGGCGGCGGCATGAACGCCCTGCGCGGCCACTCCAACATCCAGGGCCTGACTGACCTCGGCCTGCTGTCCAACTCGCTGCCGGGCTACCTGACCCTGGCGATGGACGCCGAGCAGGACTACGACGCCTACATCGCCAAGCGCACGGCCAAGCCGCTGCGCCCGGGACAGCTGTCCTACTGGCAGAACTACGGCAAGTTCCACGTCAGCCTGATGAAGGCCTGGTTCGGCAAGTCGGCGACCAGGGAAAACAACTGGTGCTACGACTGGCTGCCCAAGCTCGACATGCCGGGCGCCGGCTACGACGTGCTGCGCTACTTCGACATGATGTACCAGGGCAAGGTCAACGGTTACTTCTGTCAGGGTTTCAACCCCATCGCCTCGTTCCCCAACAAGGCCAAGGTCGGCGCCGCGCTGGCGCGCCTGAAGTGGATGGTGGTGATGGACCCGCTGGTGACCGAGACCTCGGAGTTCTGGCGCAACGTCGGCGAGTACAACGACGTCGACACCGCCAGCATCAAGACCACCGTGTTCCGCCTGCCCACCTCCTGCTTCGCCGAGGAGGATGGCTCGATCGTCAACAGCGGTCGCTGGTTGCAGTGGCACTGGAAGGGTGCCGAGCCGCCGGGCCAGGCGCGGCCGGACATCGCCATCATGGCCGGGCTGTTCCACCGCCTGCGCGAGATGTACCGCAAGGACGGCGGGGCCTTCCCCGACCCGATCCTCGGCCTCGACTGGTCCTACCTCAAGCCCGACGAGCCGGGCCCGGACGAACTGGCCCGGGAATTCAACGGCAAGGCCCTGAGCGACCTGGTCGACCCGGCCAACGGCATGATCCTGGCCAAGGCCGGCGAGCAGTTGCCGGGCTTCGCCCTGCTGCGCGACGACGGCAGCACGGCGAGCGGCTGCTGGATCTTCGCCGGCTCCTGGACCCAGCAGGGCAACCAGATGGGGCGCCGCGACAACAGCGACCCCTACGGCATGGGCCAGACCCTCGGCTGGGCCTGGGCCTGGCCGGCGAACCGGCGGATCCTCTACAACCGCGCCTCGGCCGACCTCAGCGGCAAGCCGTGGGACCCGGAGAAGAAGCGCCTGGTGTGGTGGAACGGCAAGTCCTGGGGCGGCACCGACGTGCCCGACTACAAGGCCGACGTACCGCCGGAAGCCGGGATGAACCCGTTCATCATGAACCCCGAAGGGGTGGCCCGCCTGTTCGCCGTCGACAAGATGGCCGAAGGCCCGTTCCCCGAGCACTACGAGCCGTTCGAGACGCCGATCGGGGTGAACCCCCTGCACCGCGACAACCGCAAGGCGATCAGCAACCCGGCGGCGCGGGTGTTCAAGAACGACATGGAGCTGTTCGGCACGGCCGACGAGTTCCCCTACGCGGCGACCACCTACCGGCTCACCGAGCACTTCCACTACTGGACCAAGCACTGCCGGCTGAACGCGATCACCCAGCCCGAGCAGTTCGTCGAGATCGGCGAGGCGCTGGCCAAGGAGCTGGGCATCAATGCCGGCGACAAGGTCAAGGTCTCCTCCAACCGCGGCTACATCAAGGCGGTGGCGGTGGTGACCAAGCGCATCCGCCCGCTGCAGGTGGACGGCAAGACCGTGCACCACGTCGGCATCCCGATCCACTGGGGCTTCGCCGGCATGGCGCGCAACGGCTTCCTGGCCAACACCCTGACCCCCTTCGTGGGCGACGGGAACACCCAGACGCCGGAGTTCAAGTCGTTCCTGGTCAACGTGGAAAAGGCGTGAGGTGAAACATGAGTAGTCAGGACATCCACGCCCGCTCCGCAACCACCACGCCGATGCCCTCGGTGCGGAACCAGCAGGAAGTGGCGAAACTGATCGACGTGTCCAAGTGCATCGGCTGCAAGGCCTGCCAGGTCGCCTGCTCGGAATGGAACGAGCTGCGCGACGAGGTCGGCCACAACCACGGCACCTACGACAACCCGCAGGACCTGACGGCCGACTCGTGGACGGTGATGCGCTTCACCGAGCACGAGAACGAGGCCGGCAACCTCGAGTGGCTGATCCGCAAGGACGGCTGCATGCACTGCGCCGAGCCGGGCTGCCTGAAGGCCTGCCCGAGCCCGGGGGCGATCGTGAAGTACGCCAACGGCATCGTCGACTTCAACCAGGACAAGTGCATCGGCTGCGGCTACTGCATCACCGGTTGCCCGTTCGACATCCCACGGATCTCGCAGAAGGACCACAAGGCCTACAAGTGCAGCCTGTGTTCCGACCGCGTCTCGGTGGGCATGGAGCCGGCCTGCGTGAAGACCTGCCCGACCGGCGCCATCGTCTTCGGCAGCAAGGAGGACATGAAGGAGCACGCCGCCGAGCGCATCGTCGACCTGAAGAGTCGCGGCTACGAGAACGCCGGCCTGTACGACCCGGAAGGGGTGGGCGGCACCCACGTGATGTACGTGCTGCACCATGCCGACAAGCCGTCGCTCTACGCCGGCCTCGCCGAGCAGCCGAGCGTCAGTCCGATGGTCAGCCTGTGGAAGGGCGTGACCAAGCCGCTGGCGCTGCTGGCCATGGGTGCCACGGTGCTCGCCGGGTTCTTCCACTACGTGCGCGTCGGCCCCAACCGCGCGGACGACGAGGAAGACCACGGGCAAGCCGAGGCACCGGTGCACCAGGTCGATCCGTCGGTACACACCTTTGACCCGCACGAGCGTCGTTGAGCCTGCGCGCGGGCGCTGCCGCCGGTCCTCCGCGACCCGGCGGCAGCGGCGGCGCTCTCGAGGAGTCGGAAATGAAAAATGAAATCCAGCGCTACAACGCCAACGAGCGCAGCAACCACTGGGCCGTGGCGATCCTGTTCTTCATGGCCGGGCTGTCCGGTCTGGCGTTGTTCCACCCGGCGCTGTTCTGGCTGACCAACCTGTTCGGCGGCGGGCCCTGGACGCGTATCCTGCACCCCTTCCTGGGGCTGGCGATGTTCGTCTTCTTTCTCGGCCTGGTGGTGCGCTTCGCCCATCACAACCGGGTGCAGAAGAGCGATATCCAGTGGCTCAGGCAGTGGCGCGACGTGGTCAGCAACCGCGAGGAGAACCTCCCGGAAGTCGGCCGCTACAACGCCGGGCAGAAACTGCTGTTCTGGGTGCTGCTGCTGAGCATGCTGACCCTGCTGGTCACCGGCATCGTGATCTGGCGCCAGTACTTCAGCGCCTGGTTCGGCATCGAGGCGATCCGCCTGTCGGCGCTGCTGCACGCCTTCGCCGCCTTCGTCCTGATCGCCAGCATCATCGTGCACATCTATGCCGGCATCTGGGTCAAGGGCTCGATGGGCGCGATGCTCTACGGCAAGGTCAGCCGCGCCTGGGCGCGCAAGCACCACAACGGCTGGCTGAAGGAAGTCGGCAAGGGCGAGGAGCACTGACGCGTATAGTGTCGCCATCGCCCGACCGGAGGCCCCAGCGATGGGGCCTTTGCATTCATTCCGCGCCCCTCCGGGCGCCCGATCGTTGCGGCGTGGCCCATCGGCCCGCCGGCGCAGACCCGAGGAGTTCCCGTGTCACGCACCATTCTTCAACCGGGGCAGATCGAAGCCGCCGCCAACATTCCCCCGCACCTGCACCAGCCGTCGCGCGACCTGTTCGCCCGCCGTGGCGAGCGCCTGCTGCAACTGGCCGATGGGCACCCGATGGGCGACTACCTGCGCCTGGTCGCCGGTCTCTGCCAGCTCCAGCAGGCGCTGCTGGACAACCCGCCGGCGCTGGCCCCGCTCGATCCCGAGCGCCTGCGCAAGAGTCGCGAGCACGGCATGCCGCCGCTGGCCTATGACCTGCTGGTGCGCGAAGGCGCCTGGCTGCCCTGGCTGGATGCCCTGCTCGCGGGCTACCCGGCGCCGGCCAACGCCGCCGTCGGCGCGGCACTCGAACAATTGCGCGAAGCCGACGAAGGCCAGCGCAAGGCCTGGGCCATCGCCCTGCTCAGCGGTCAGTTCGACCTCCTGCCGGCGGCCCTGGTGCCGTTCCTCGGCGCCGCCCTGCAGGTAGCCTGGAGCCACTGGCTGCTGGGGCTGGAGGAGGGCGCGGTGGTCGAGACCGAGAGCCGGACCCTGTGCCCCGCCTGCGGCTCGCCACCGATGGCCGGGATGATCCGCCAGGGCGGCAAGGAAACCGGCCTGCGCTACCTGAGCTGCTCGCTGTGCGCCTGCGAATGGCACTACGTGCGGATCAAGTGCAGCCACTGCGAGGAAAGCAAGCACCTGGCCTACCTGTCCCTGGAGCATGACGGGCAGCCGGCGGAAAAGGCCGTGCTGCGCGCCGAGACCTGCCCCGGTTGCCAGGGCTACCTGAAGCAGTTCTACCTGGAATTCGACCGTCACGCCGATGCTCTCGCCGACGACCTGGCCAGCCTGGCGCTGGACATGCGCCTGGCCGAGGATGGCTACCTGCGGCGTTCGCCCAACCTTCTGCTGGCCCCCGGCGGCGAATAGCCGAAGGCGCTGCGGGCCCGCGCCGACGCGTCTATGATGGGCGTGTCGGTGGCCCCTTCCCTGTGGATAAGGTTTCTCCATGAGTTCCGTTCGCTTGCCTTCGGTCGACCGCCTGCTGCGTAGCGCGGCGGCCGCTCCCCTGCACCAGCGCTACGGCCGCGAGGCGCTGCTGGCGACCCTCCGCGACCTGCTCGACGAACTGCGCGAGCCGGCTCGCCAGGGCGCCCTCGCCGCGATCGAGCTGAGCGAGGCGGTGCTCGCCGGCCGTGCCGGTGAACGCCTCGCCGCGCAGCATGCCAGCCGCGTGCGGCGGGTGTTCAACCTGACCGGCACGGTGTTGCATACCAACCTCGGCCGGGCCCTGTTGCCGGAAGAGGCCATCGAGGCGATCACCCTCGCCGCGCGCTACCCGCTGAACCTGGAGTTCGACCTGGCCAGCGGCAAGCGTGGCGACCGCGACGACCTGATCACCGGACTGATCCGCGAGCTCACCGGCGCCGAGGCGGTCACCGTGGTCAACAACAACGCCGCGGCGGTGCTGCTGGCGCTGAACAGCCTGGGGGCGCGCAAGGAAGGGATCATCTCGCGCGGCGAGCTGATCGAGATCGGCGGCGCCTTCCGCATTCCCGACATCATGACCCGCGCCGGCGTGCGCCTGCACGAGGTGGGCACCACCAACCGCACCCACGCCCGGGACTACGAAGCCGCCATCGGCCCGCGCAGCGGCCTGCTGATGCGCGTACACACCAGCAACTACAGCGTCCAGGGCTTCACCGCCAGCGTGCCCACCGCGCAACTGGCGGCCATCGCCCATGGCCACGGCCTGCCGCTGCTGGAAGATCTCGGCAGCGGCACCCTGGTGGACCTGACCCGCTGGGGCCTGCCCAAGGAACCGACGGTGCAGGAAGCCCTGGCCGACGGCGCCGACATCGTCACCTTCAGCGGCGACAAATTGCTCGGCGGGCCCCAGGCCGGGCTGATCCTCGGCAACCGCGAACTGGTCGGACGGATCAAGAAGAACCCGCTCAAGCGCGCCCTGCGCGTCGACAAGCTGACCCTCGCCGCCCTCGAGGCGGTGCTCGGCCTGTACCGCGATCCCGATCGCCTCGCCGAACGCCTGACCACCCTGCGCCTGCTCAGCCGTCCGGCGGTCGAGATCCGCGCCCAGGCCGAGCGGCTGGCGCCGGCGCTGGCCGAAGCGCTCGGCGAGGACTGGGAGGTCGCCGTGGTCGACGCCCTGGGCATGATCGGCAGCGGCGCGCAGCCGGTGGCGCGGCTGGCCAGCGCCGCGCTGTGCCTGCGTCCGAGGCAGCCCAGGCGCCTGCGCGGACGCACCCTGCGCAACCTCGAGGAAGCCCTGCGCGGCCTGCCGCTGCCGGTGATCGGCCGGCTCGACGACGACGCCCTCTGGCTCGACCTGCGCCAGCTCGACGACGAGCCTGCGTTCCGCGCCCAGTTGCCGCGGCTGCGGGGCGAACTGTCGTGATCGTCGGCACCGCCGGGCATATCGACCACGGCAAGACCTCGCTGCTGCGCGCCCTCACCGGGATCGAAGGCGACCGCCGTCCGGCCGAGCGCCAGCGCGGCATCACCATCGACCTCGGCTATTTGTACGCCGACCTCGGCGATGGCAGCCCCACCGGTTTCATCGACGTGCCCGGCCACGAGCGCTTCGTCCACAACATGCTGGCCGGCGCCAGCGGCATCGATTGCGTGCTGCTGGTGGTGGCCGCCGACGACGGCCTGATGCCGCAGACCCGCGAGCATCTGTCGATTGTCGAGCTGCTCGGTATCCGCCGGGCACTGGTGGCGCTGACCAAGATCGACCGGGTCGAGCCGCAGCGGGTGCAGCAGGTGCAGATCCAGGTCGAGCACCTGCTGGCCTCCGGACCGCTGGCGCGCTCGCCGATCTTTCCGCTCTCCAGCAGCAGCGGTGAGGGCGTGGCGGCGTTGCGCGAGGCTCTGCGCGGGCTTGCCGGCGAAGTCCGCGAGCGCGGCCGCGAAGGGTATTTCCGGCTGGCGGTGGACCGGGCCTTCAGCGTCGCCGGCAGCGGCATCGTGGTCACCGGCACGGCCTTCTCCGGACAGGTCGCGGTGGGCGATGAACTGCTCCTCGGCAACGCCGGGCGGCCGGTGCGGGTGCGCGGCCTGCACGCGCAGAACCGGCCCGCGCAACAGGCCTGGGCCGGCCAGCGCGTGGCCCTGAACATCGCCGGCGAGCGCCTCGCGCTGGAGCAGGTCCAGCGCGGCGACTGGCTGCTGCAGGCAGCGCTGCACGCGCCGACCACGCGGGTCGACATCGACTTTCGCCTGCTCCCCGACGAACTCCGCGACTTCACCCACTGGACCCCGGTGCACCTGCACCTGGGGACCCAGGACGTCACCGGGCGCCTGGCCCTGCTCGAGGGCGAGCAACTGGAACCTGGCCATCGCGCCTTCGCCCAACTGGTGCTGAACGCGCCGATCCAGGCCCTGCACGGCGATCGCCTGGTGCTGCGCGACCAGTCGGCGCAGCGCACCCTCGGCGGCGGACGGGTGCTCGACAGCGCCGCGCCGGCGCGCAACCGGCGAACCCCGGCGCGTCTGGCGCAACTCCAGGCGCTGCGCCAGGACAGCCTGGAGGAGGCGCTGCCGACCCTGCTCGGCGCCGCCGAGAACGGCCTCGATCCGCAACGCCTGGTGCAACTGTTCAACCGCCCGCGCGAGCACTGGCGGCTGCCGGAGGAGATGGTCGAGGTACAGACCCGCCTCGGCCCGCGGCTGTTCGCCGGCGAGCGCTGGTTCGCCCTGGTCGAGCGACTGCTCGCCGGCCTGCGGCGCTTCCATGAGGAATTGCCGGACGAACTCGGCCCAGACCGCGACCGCCTGCGCCGCTATGCCCTGCCGCAGCTCGAGCGGCCGGTGTTCATCGCCCTGCTGGAGGCCGCCCTGGCCGGCGGCGACGTGCACAGCAGCGGCCCCTGGCTGCACCTGCCCGGCCACGAGGTACGCCTGAGCGACAGCGAGGAACAGTTGCGCGCGCGCCTCTGGCCATTGCTCGAAGCCGGCCGCTACGACCCGCCCTGGGTCCGCGACCTGGCTCGCGAGCTGGGCCAGGACGAAGCCGCCATGCGCCACCTGTTGCGCAAGCTGGCGCGCCTGGGCCAGGTGCAGCAGGTGGTGCGCGACCTGTTTTACCCGGAGGCCACCCTGCGCCAGTTGGCCGGGATCGCTCTGCAGGTGCGCGACCCGTCCGGGCTGATCCGTCCGGCGGAGTTCCGCGACCGCCTGGGTATCGGCCGCAAGCGCAGCATCCAGATCCTCGAGCATTTCGACCGCATCGGCCTGACCCGCCGCATCGGCAATGACCGCCGCCTACGTGAGGGCTCGGCGCTGGCCGAACAGTTGCTCGGTGGGTCCACGTCCTGATGCGAGGGCCCGCCGTCGCGCTGTCCCTGGCTTGCCGGCGGGCAGCGCGACGGCGGGCTTTCCCCGAAATGCCTGTGAAGCGCACGCCGGGTGGGCTACGCTCTGCTCGCCCGACGCCGCAGGCGGCTTCCATGACGTCTGGCATTTCTTCTTCGGACGCAGGCCTGATAAGCTCCCGCCTCGAAGAAAACTTCTTGCAAATCAAAGAGGAAGGCAATCACGCCCGGTGGCGTGGCCGGACTTCAAATCCGGTGGGGGACGGCAGCCGTTCCTGGGTGGGTTCGACTCCCACTGCCTTCCGCCATATCCCCTGTCCACAGCCGGCGTGGCTCCAGGCTTCCGGCTCAGTCCGGGACGGCGGCTCGATGCCGGTGTCGAAAGACTTTCAGTGCGATACGCCCTCACCAGCCTGCATCCAGGAAGGGATGTCGTTCATGCCGTGCAGGACACGCCATACGTCGATGTGGTCGTCGCGTTCGACGTAGAACACCAGGTGGGGATAGCGCTTGAGTGGCCAGCAAAGCAGTCCCGGCAAATCCAGCTCATGGGCATAGCGGGACGAGCCGCTGCCAGGGTGACGGGCGATATGGGCGTATGCCTTTTCCAGGGCGCCGACAAAACCCGGAGCGGCCTGTTCGGCGTCTTCGCTCAGGTAGTAATCGACGGCCGCTTCAACATCCTGATTGGCGAGTACTCGCGGAATGACTGGCTTGGCCTTCATCCACGGGCCTTATGCACCCGTGTGCGGAGCGATTCGAAATAGTCATCGTCGGCAGGCGCCGCAGGCATCGACTCGGCGCCGGCGATCAGCAGGCCCCGCAGACGCTGACGGTCCTGATCCTTGCGAATCAGCTCGCGCACGTACTCGCTGCTGGTGCCGTAACCACGCTGGCTGACCTGCTCATCGACGAAGCTCTTGAGCGTATCCGGCAGGGAAATGTTCATCGTGCTCATGGGACCAGTCTCTCTGGAATGGCAAAATTTGCCAGAAAATATTAGCACTTTCCCGTGTTCAGCCATCAGAGGATCTCTCGTAGCCACGATCGAGCCGGCCTCTCTCGGCCCGTTCCAGCAGAAGTAGCGCATCCCCCGTCCTTGGCACCTCCCCGAGCAGGTCCCCCCGCTCATTCCAGAACGCACTCCTGCCCGCCGCCTTCCAGCCACCCGTCGGCCCGCCATGGTTGGCCAGCAGCACGCCCATTCCGTGCTCGCGGGCATGACCGGCGAGCAGGGCCGAGTCGGCCGGGTAGCCGTTTTCTCCGATCAGCGCGCTGGCGATGTAGAGGCGAGCGCCGGCACGGGCGGCGTGGGCCGGGTGGCTGGGCTGGCTGAAGTCGGCACATACCGCGAGCGCCACCGGCAGGCCGTCGATCTCCAGCAGTGGGCCGCCTTCGCCGGCTGAAAAATGGCGCTCTTCGCCCGGGTGCAGGTGCTGCTTGGCATAGACGCCGAGGCTGCCGTCGGCGCCGAGGACCAGGGCGGCGATCAGCGGCTTGGCGTGCTTCGGCGAGCGCAGCGGCAGCGGTGGGTTCGTAGCCGGTGAGCGACAGTTCGGGAAACACCAGCAGGCGCAGGTGGTCGACCAGGTTGCGCGGCAGGTCGGCGGGGTGGGCGCGGCTCTGGGCGGCGGCAATCAGTGACATGGGGCTGTCTCGGGCAGGGGCGTAGAGTCGCCAGTAGAGCCCAAGGCGGCGTGACCGGGAAGAGGCGACTGCGCTGCGTTTGGCTCGGCGGTTCCGCCAGGTGCCATGGGATGGGCGCTTTTGCCGGCGCGAAGCCGTAAGATAACGCGCTTCATGGCGCGCCCGACGGACGGGTGCGCACGCTTGCCTCGGGAGAACAGGGATGGCCGAGATCAATCCGCTTTCAACGGACCTGCAACAGCAACTGGCGGACTTGCAGACACAGGGGCTCGCCTTGCTCGGCGTCGCCGCGGACGAGACGCCGGCGCAGATCGTCGCCGCCGTCACCGACTACGTGCGCGATGCGAGGGAGCAGGGGCGCAGCCTCGACGACGAGGCGGTCTTCGCCCTCGGCGCGCTGCTCGGGGCGCAGTATGTGCGTGGCCTCGGCTGGCACTGGAGCGACGTGACCTGGGACGGCGACCCGGACAGCGCCGCCGTCGGCGTGCTCAGCCCCGACGAATCGCTGTTCAACAACCCCATCGGCTGGGTCAGCCAGATCGTCGAAGGCGACGGCGGGGTGCCGTTCATGCTCAGCTACAACATGATCCTGGCCAACCAGGTGCCGTTGTTCGAGCCGGGCAGCGCCACCGGGCTCTACTGAGCATGCGGGCGGATCGCAGCGACGCGCCGGCACGTCTCGGGCGCGCTTCCCGGCAAGGGGTGGGCGCCGGCTGGCTGGTATTCGCGGCGATTGGTGGCGGCATCACCCTGGCGGCGCTGCTGGCGGCGGGGGCGTTGTTCCGGGCGGGCGCCAGCCCGCTGGTGGCCGAGGATGGCAACCGGCCGGCGCTGCGGGACGAAGACCCGGCCGTGAGAAAGGACGGGGACAGGATCGTCGAGGAGGTGGCGCGGCGCAACACCAGCACCCTGCCGCAGGCCATCGAGGAAAGCGCCGCTCCCGCCATGCGCCAGACCGTATACAACGATGGCAATTACCAGCCACGCGGGGCCGACAACCTGCTCAGCCTGCGCCAGGCGCCGCGACCCGCCGAGCGGCGGCAACCCGCGAACAGGGTGCGGGTGAGCGTGGTCGAGCAGGCGCTGCCTTTGAAGGATCGCGCCTGCGGCGCTTTCAAGGAAGGCAGTCTGGAGAGACGCGCCTGCCGAGCCCGTATCGGACTGCAATTCCGCGAGTGAGCGGGCTGCCGGTTCGCGACCGGGCCGGCAGCCATGAATTCGGCATGAAGCTCGGGATGGAGCACAACGGTGGAGGTTCTCCCCGGGCGTGAGCCGCGGGGAAATCGCCGGGGGTATTGTCGGAAAGATTCATCAAGGCGATATCAGCCCCTCGCGCCCTGAATCGTGCTTCCTTCGCGACCACCGTTAGCGACGGTGTCGTTTGGCGCCAGCGCCCGGCCGAGAATCCGTGCGACGACTTCGTCCTTGCCACGGGTGTAGGCCTCGCGGTCGGTCGGGTGGCGGCGGGCCAAGGCATGCTTGGTTTCGGCATAGAGGCGGGCGTCGTCGGCGTTGCTCCAGCGTTGGCCGTCGAAGCGGGGCGGTTGGGGTGGGGGCATGGCGGGCTCCGGAGAGATTCGGGAGATTGGAGATGATGGGAACCTGGGGTGGGGCGAATAACGCCAGCGACGTTATCCGCCGATCATGCAGAGTGCGAGTAAGCCCGGGGAATCTCAGAAATCCAGCGCCTGCACCCCCGGATGCTGCGGATCGAACCCATCCAGCCGCATCCGCTCCGCGAATGCCTCCCGCGCCGCCTCTCCCTGGAGAAACGTGCCCTTCGCCGAAGCCCAGTCGTCCGGTTGCAGCCGCACCATCCAGCCCTCGCCGTAGCAATCCCGGTTGATCAGCGCCGGGCGCTTGACCACCGCCGCGTTGCTCGCCACCAGCGTCCCGGCCAGCGGGCTGCGGGCCGAGGAGGCGGCCTTGGCGAATTCGACCACGCCGAAGCTGCGGTCGCGCTCGATGTGCCAGCCGTCGCGCTTGGGGGTGAAGGCGAAGATCTCGCCGTACAGCGCGCAGCCGTAGGCGCTCAGGCCGAGGGTCAGGTTGCCGTCGGTCTCCTCGCGCAGCCACAGGTTGTAGTCCGGGGCGTAGAACAGCCCGTCGGGGAATTCCAGGCCATGCAGGTTCGGGCTCATAGGGTCAGCACCCGGTCGGACTCGAGGATCAGCCGCGCCAGCTCGCCGCCGCTGGAAATTTCGTCGAGTTCCTCGATCAGTTCGCTTGCGTCGATGCTCACTCCCGGCTGGCGGCACATCAGCAGGCGCGCGCCGGCCTCGCGGGCCTGGCGGATGAAGTGGCGCACCGGCTCGCCGCCGTCCAGCGCACGCAGCTGGTCGGCGACGGCGCGGCACGCCAGTTGCACGCCTTCGCCGCTGAGGAACAGGGTCACCTCGGCGTCCATGCAGGCCAGCAGGGTCGCGGTGTGGAAGGGCGCGGCGCAGCGGGCCGGGGTGCTCGGGCCGCTGGAGACGATGATGAGGACGCGCTGGGCGTGGGTGTCAGGGTTCAAGGGACTTGTCCATCTGGATCAGCGCCACGCGCCGGCCGTCCGGGTCGCGGCGGTCGACGATGGCGCGCGGCTGGTAGCCGAGCTGGGTGTAGAGCAGCAGCCCGGCGGCATTGGCGTTGAAGCAGGAGATCTTCATCAGGCGCGCCTTGTACTGCTCGCGGGCGAGGTTTTCCATGACCCCGATCAGGTAGCGGGCTACGCCCAGGCCGCGCGCGGCCGGTGCCACCATCATGTTGCCGAGGGCACAGAAGTCGCCGTGTCGCCACTGGTAGAAATTGGCGAAGCCGACCACCCGCCCGTCATGCACGGCCACGTTGCTGCCGCGGCGTTCGGCGATGGCGGCGGCCAGCTGGGCGATGCTGAACGGCCAGATCGCCTTGGGGTAGCAGTAGAAGAGTTCGTCGCGGTCCTGGGGAAAGCCGACGACCGCTTCGAGGTCGCCGGTCTCCACCGGGCGGTGGCTGAGCTGCATGTCAGCGCGGCGGGTATTGCGACATGATTTTCTGCACCGTCTCGCGGATCGCCTGCTCGCGCTCGGCCGGGCTCGGCGGGCTGGTGCGCATGATCTGCTCGCCGCTGCCGCGCCAGACCAGCTTGCCGTCCCGGCCGTCGAACAGGTCGACCTGGAGGGTGGCGACCTTGTAATTCACGGTGCGCGTCTCGGCCATCGCCGGGCCGCCCCAGTATCCTCCCCAGTAGCCGCCCCAGTAACCGCCGCCGTAGTTGGTGGTGATCTGGTCCTGGCGATCGTCGACGATCAGGTAGGCGCGCACCGTGACGTCGCCCCTGGCGTTGCCCTGCGCCGGGCGCAGGCCGCGCTGGTCGAGCTGCTGGGCGACGGCTTCGCGGATGCGTTGCTCGGTGAGGTCGCTCTTGATGCGCGGATCGTCGGGGCGGTATTCGAAGGCGGGTTGCGACCAGCTCCAGCTGCGATAGGCGGCGAAGTCACGGGAACTGTCGAAGTCGCGGTCGAGCTGGGTGGTTTCGCAGGCTGCGAGGCTGAGGAACAGGCCGAGCAGCAGGATTCGGCGGATCATGGTTTTTCTCCAGTCAGAGTTCACATCCAAGCTCAGCGCCGGATGAAAGGCAAGAGGAAACGCGGCGTCGAAACGTCTCTAGAGAAAACGTCGGTGCGAAAGCGCCATACAGGTGAAGGGGAGTGGATATGAATCGAAGTGTTGCGATCTTTTGCGTCGGCCTGACGCTGACCGCATGTGCGCAGGCGCGCTCGGTACCGCCAGCGGATGCGCCGGGCCCGTTGCTGGTGGCCCATCGCGCCGGCACCGCGGACTACCCGGAAAACACCCTGCTGGCGATCCGCAAGGCGCTGGACAACGGCAGCGATGCGCTGTGGCTGTCGGTACAGCTGAGCGCCGATGGCCATCCGGTGCTCTACCGTCCGGCCGATCTCGCCGCGCTGACCCAGGGCGCCGGCGCGGTCGGCCAGTCGAGCCTGGCCGAGCTGGCGCAGCTGAACGCCGGCTACATGTTCAAGGCCGCGGACGGCAGCTATCCCTATCGCCAGAAGCCGCTGCCGATCCCCACGCTGCGCCAGGCGCTGCGGGTGATCCCGCCGCAGGTGCCGGTGTTCCTCGACATGAAGTCGGTGCCGGTGGAGCCGCTGGTCGACGCCGTGGCCCGCGAGCTGGAGCTCCAGCAGGCCTGGTCGCGGGTGCGTTTCTATTCCACCGAGAAGGCCGCCAACGATTACCTCGCGCGACGCTACGCGGACAAGGCACAGCAGTTCGAAAGCCGCGACGCCACGCGCAACCGCCTGGTCGGCCTGGCCTTTGGCGAGCGCTGCGAGACGCCGCCGGCCGCGGGCACCTGGATGGGCATCGAGCTGCGCCGCGAACTGACCGTGACCGAGCGCTTCACCCTCGGCGAGTCGTCCTACCAGGTGCCGGCGGCGCGGTTGTGGACGCGCAAGGCGATGGACTGCGTACGTCGCGAGCCGGTGAAGGTGGTGATGTTCGGCATCGAGACCGCGGCGGACTATCGCACCGCGCGCGACCTGGGGGCCGATGCGGTGATGACCAACTCGCCGAGGAAGATGGAGGCGATCCGCCGCCGGGCGCTTGCCGATCAGCCCGGCGGGTAGTTCGACAGCGCCCGCTTCACCGCCTCGCGCAGGGCCTTGGCCTGTTCGCTGGCGGAGTCGCCGGAGTCGAACTCGGCGCTGTTGCCCCACACCGGCTGGCCGCTGCGGGCGTCGGCCAGCTCGACGCGAACCACGGTGACCTGCACGGTGTAGCTGCGGGTCACCGGGTAGCTGGCGCCATAGCCGTACCAGGGATCGCGCCAGCCGCCGTAGTTGCCGTAGTAGCCGCCGTAGTAGTCGGTGACCTGGCGGGTGCGCAGCTCGTTGCGCAGGAAGGCGCTGACCTTCAGGTCGGCGGCCGTGCCCGGCCGCGCCGGACGCAGGCCACGTTGATCGAGCTGCTGGCTGACGGCGTCGCGTAGCTGGTTGTCGTCCAGGCCCTGGGGAAAGCCGCTGACCCCGGCGGCGGCCCAGTCCCAGCTGCGGTAGCGGGCGTAGTCGCGCGGCGCCGCCGGGTAGGCGCCGGGGTCGAGGCCGGGATTGGCCGCCGCCGCCGGCTGCGGCGGGTAGGGCAGGGCGCTGGCGCGATAGGGATTGTCGCCCTGGCAGGCAGCGAGTACGGCCAGGCTGGCGAGTAACGGCAGGATCAACAGTCGCGATGGCATGCTCGACGCTCCGTGGCCGCGCTACGACGGCGGCGCTTGCAGGCTCAGACCGCATTCTGCGCCTTTCATTGCGGTCGGCACAGCCAGTGCAGGTAGCGACCGAGCCCGGCGAAGGCCGGATGGCGGCGGTAGGCCAGTTCCATTTCCACCAGGTCGAGCGGCTCGGCCTTGGCCTGGAACTCGCTCGGCATGTAGTCGTGGAACACCCGTACGCCGCTGCGCGCCTCGATGCGCCAGCGCGTTTCCAGCGCCTGTTCCAGCTCGCGCGGGTCGAGCGGGCGCTGTGGGGTCAGGCTCCGCCCCTCGCCGGCGAAGCGTTCCTTGCGCAGCTTGCGGAAGTGGCCCTTGAGCAGGTTGCGGTAGATCAGCGCATCGCGGTTGTAGAAGGCCAGCGACAGCCAGCCGCCGGGTGCGCAGAGTCGGTGCAGCACTGGCAGGATCGCATGGGGTTCGGCCAGCCACTCGAGCACGGCGTGGCAGAGTACCAGGTCGTAGGGCTCGGTGAGCTGGCCGGGCAGTTCCTGCCAGGGCGCCTGGATGAATTCGGCGGCCTGCCCGGCCTCGGCGAAGCGCTGGCGGGCGCCGTCGAGCATGGGTAGCGCCGGCTCGGCGAGGGTCACGCGGTGGCCGCGAGTGGCCAGCCAGAGCGACATGTGGCCGAGCCCGGCGCCGATGTCGAGGACCCGCAGCGGCCGCTGCGGCAGCGCCTCGGCGAGGTCCGCCTGGAGCACCGCGAGGCGGATCGCGCCCTTGGCGCCGCCGTAGATCTTTTCGGCGAAGCGCGTCGCCAACTCGTCGAAGTGGCGGTCACTCATGACAGGAAGCGCCTTTCGCAGTCAGCCAGCTTGGCGCGCACCACCTGTTCCAGGTCGAGGCCGGTTTCCGCGCAGAACAGCAATAGATAAAGGACGATGTCGCCGACTTCCTGGCCGGCGTGCTCGAGCTGGTCGGCCGGCAGCGTGCGCGACTGCTCTTCGGTCAGCCACTGGAAGATCTCCACCAGTTCGGCCATCTCGACGCTGGCGGCCATGGCCAGGTTCTTCGGGCTGTGGAATTGGCGCCAGTCGTTGCGGTCGCGGATGGCGTGCAGGCGCGCGGTGAGTTCGTGCAGGTTCATGCGGGGTTCTTCGCGGTGGCGGGAAGCAGCCGCATAGCTTCGGGCTTTGCGCCCGAAGCTTCAAGGCATGGCGGACCGGCGTCAGCCCTGTAGCTGGCTCCACTGGCCGGCCATGTGCGGCAGGTCGTCCTTGCCGCGCAGGCTGAACTGGCCGTCCGCCGCCGCCGCGCTGGCCAGCAGGGTGACGCTGGCCGGCAGCAGCACCGGCTTCTGGAAGCGCACCTCGACCCGGTAGCCCGAGGCCGGCAGGCGTTCGCCGAGGGCGGCCAGGCTGCGCGCCTTGTTCCACAGGCCATGGGCGATGGCGCGGGGAAAACCGAACAGCCTGGCGCTGGGGGCCGACAGGTGGATCGGGTTGTAGTCGCCGGCGGCACGGGCATAGCGCCGGCCGATGTCGGCGGGCGCCTTCCAGTTGTCGACCGGCTCCAGCGGCAGCGGCTCCTGCTCGGCTTTCGGCGGAATCTCGCCGGCTACCTTGACGCCACGGCAGAGTACCTTGCTGTCGCCGATCCAGAGCAGGCCGAGCTGGTCCTCCAGGCGGGTGACGATGCTGAAGGTGGCGCCCTTGTCGTGCGGCTGCAGGTTTTCCACCGCCACGCTCACGGTGAACGGGCCGAGGCCGCCGAGCGCGCGCAGCACGTCGATGCGGTTCTCCAGGTGGACCAGGCCGAGCAGCGGGAAGGGGAAGCGCTGGTCGGTGAGCAGCGCCATCTGCAGCGGGAAGGCGAGGATGTGCGGGTAGGTCGGCGGCAGCAGGCCGTCGTCGCGGAAGCCGCAGACCTGGCGGTAGCGCTCGAGATGCTTCGGGTCCACCGTGACCTGGCTGCGCAGGCCGCGTTCGGGCAGGACCTTGCCACGGATGCCGCGGCGCAGGGCCGCGCGCAGGAACAGGCCGGGCAGGGCGGGGGGGGCGGGCAGGTCGAGCCAGGCGGTGGGCATTGGACATCTCCTCGAAATTGGTGGCTGTCAGCTTAGTCGAGCTCCCGGCGCAGGCATTGGCCGCCTGGCCGGCGCCGCTGGCAGGGCGGTCAATCGGCTCCGGGATGCGTCTGCATCGAGATTTTCGACCACGCCGGTGGCTAGTCGATCTGAGGGTTTTTCCATCCTGCGGGTTGGGTTATTTCTATGGCCTCTCCTTGAGAGGGGACGGCAAAGCTGCCTAAGATGGGCCCGCCCCATGGATAACTAGAAAAAACACCATGCGTGATCTGACCGACGATGTAGCGCTGATGCGCCCGGTGATCGACGCCCTGCGCGCCAGCGGCTGCGATCCGGACCGGGTCCTGGTCCGTGTCGGGCTGCCGCCGGGTGGCCTGCCGGCCGGCCGTTTCCCCCATTCCGCACAGAACCTGTTCTGGAAGGCCGCCGCCGAGGAGTGCGGCGAAGAGCATGTCGGCCTGCACCTGGCCGAGCACCTGCCGGCGTTCCACGGCCTGCTCCTGGAATACCTGTTCCTCTCCAGCGATACCTTCGGCGCCGGCCTGCGCCATTCCCTGCGCTATGTACGCCTGCTGTCCGACACCCTGCAGGCGCAACTGGAGGTGGAGGGCGAGCGCGCGGTGCTGTCGCTGGGCGAATCGCCGGCGATCAACCGGCACTTCCCGGAAATGCTCGCCGGCGCGGTGATCCGCCTGTTCGGTGCGCTCACCGAGGGCGAGTTCAGGCCGCTGGAAGTGCAACTGATGAACGAAACCGGCGCGCCGATGGAGCGCTACCGCGCGGTCTATGGCTGCCCGACGATCCTCGGCATGCCGCGCTACGCGCTGGTGTTCGACGCCGCGGTGCTGGACAAGCCCTCGCGCCATGCCGCCCCGGAACTGCTGCGCATGCACGAGTCGCTGGCGCGCCGGCAACTGGCCGAGGTCGAGCGCCTGGACCTGGTGCGCCAGGTTCGCGAACTGATCGGCGAACTGCTGGTGGACGGCGGCGCCACCCTGGAGCAGGTCGCCGCCCGCCTCGGCATGCCGGCCCGACGTCTGCGCGAACGCCTGGCGATGGCCGGGGTGCGCTTCAACGATCTGGTTACCGACTACCGCTGCCGCCTGGCCAAGGAACTGCTGCTGAAGACCGACGAGCGCATCGAAGTGATCGTCGAACGCACCGGTTTTTCCGAGCCGAGCACCTTCTATCGCGCGTTCAAGCGCTGGGTCGGCGAGACGCCGGTGGAATTCCGCCGGCGCGGGCAACAGGGACGCGGCTAGGACCTGCCCGCAGGGGGCTGCCGGCGTTTTCCCGGTGCGGGAGGCCGTCGCCGTGGGCGACAGGGCCGCCTCAAGCCCCCAGCAGGCTCTGCCCGCATACCCTCAGCACCTGGCCGCTGACCGCGCCGGACGATGGCTGGGCGAACCAGGCCACCGTCTCGGCGACATCTTGCGGCAGGCCGCCCTGGCTCATGGAGTTCATTCGCCGGCCGGCCTCGCGGATGGTCAGCGGGATGGCGGCGGTCATCTGCGTCTCGATGAAGCCCGGCGCCACCGCATTGATGGTGATGCCGCGCTTGCCCAGGGCCGGCGCCCAGGCCTGGGCCAGGCCGATCAGGCCGGCCTTGCTCACCGCGTAGTTGCTCTGCCCGAGGTTGCCGGCGATGCCGCTGATGGAGGCCAGCAGCACCACCCGGCCGTTGTCGTGCAGCTTGCCGCCGTCGAGCAGAGCCTGGGTCAGCACCTGCGGGGCATTGAGGTTGACATCGATCACCGAATTCCAGAAGTCGCTGCTCATCTTCGCCAGGGTCTTGTCGCGGGTGATCCCGGCGTTGTGCACGACGATGTCTATGCCGTCGGGCAGCGCGTCCACCAGCTTCTGCCCGGCGTCGGCGGCGCAGATGTCGAGGGCCACGGCGCGGCCGCCGAGGCGCGCGGCGAGGCCTTCGAGGGCGTCCCTGGCCGGCGGCACATCGAGCAGCACCACTTCGGCGCCGTCGCGTGCCAGGGTTTCCGCGATGGCCGCACCGATGCCGCGGGCGGCGCCGGTGACCAACGCGCGCTGGCCGGCCAGTGGCTTGCTCCAGTCGTGGACCTGGGCGCTGTTGGCGGCGAGGCGGATCACCTGGCCGGAGACGTAGGCGCTCTTCGGCGAGAGGAAGAAGCGCAGCGCGCCTTCCAGTTGGTCCTCGGCGCCCTTGCCGACGTACAGCAGCTGCACGTTGCCGCCGCGGCGGATTTCCTTGCCCAGGGACCGGGTGAAACCTTCCAGGCTGCGTTGCACGCTGGCGGCGACCGGGTCCTTGAGGGATTCCGGGGCGCGTCCGAGGACCACCACTTTCGGGCACTTGTCGAGGCCCTTGAGCACCGGCTGGAAGAAGTCGCGCAGCGCTACCAGCTGCTCGAAGCGGGTCAGGCCGCTGGCGTCGAACAGCACCGCCTTGGCCCGCGGGCTGTGTTCGGCGGTCCAGCGCGGCAGGTCGAACTGCCCCTCGACGGCGGCGAATACCGCGTCGGTCAGCTTGCCGGCGAAGGGCAGCACGGCCTCGGCCAACGCGCCGTTCCCGCCGATCACCAGCGGGCCGTCCACCGGCCGCACCCGGCCGGCCTGCCAGCGCTCCAGGCGCAGCGGGGAGGGAAGGCCGACGGCGCCAACCAGGCGGCGGCCGACGGGGGAGTTGGCGAAGGCGATGTAACGATCGGTCATGGAACGAGCTCCCGGTGGAAAGGCTCCAAGGCTGAAGGTGGATTCCGCCGGCCAACGATGCCGAGGGAACGCGGGTAACAGTGTGGACAACTCTACGCAGCCACCTGTTCGCCGCAATTGACCGCGCTGACCGGGATAACGGCAGGGCGGCCAATGCGACGCGACCGGCTAAGGTTAGCCTGTGCGCCACTGACCGCTCAGTTAACGGGTCGAGCCTCGGCTCGGCGTAAACGATTCCAGCAAGGAGTTCTTCCATGACCCAGCTGCGCCGGGTCGCCATTGTCGGCGGCAACCGTATTCCCTTCGCCCGCTCGAACACCGTGTATGCCACGGCGAGCAACCAGGAGATGCTCACTTCCGCGCTGGAAGGTCTGGTGGAACGCTACAACCTGCACGGCGAGCGCCTTGGCGAGGTGGTGGCCGGCGCTGTGCTGAAGCACTCGCGCGACTTCAACCTGACCCGCGAATGCGTGCTCGGCTCGCGCCTGGCCCCGGAAACCCCGGCCTACGACATCCAGCAGGCCTGTGGCACCGGGCTGGAGGCGGCGATCCTGGTGGCCAACAAGATCGCTCTCGGGCAGATCGACAGCGGTATCGCCGGCGGCGTCGACACCACGTCCGACGCGCCGATCGGAGTCAACGAAGGGTTGCGCAAGATCCTTCTCGAGGCCAACCGTGGCAAGAGCAACCTGGACAAACTCAAGAGCCTGCTGAAGATCCGCCCGCGCCATGTGGTCCCGGCCATCCCGCGCAACGGCGAGCCGCGTACCGGGCTGTCGATGGGCGAATCCTGCGAACTGATGGCGCAGACCTGGCAGATCCCCCGCGACGAGCAGGACAGGCTGGCCTTCGAGAGCCACCACAAGCTGGCCGCGGCCTACGACGAAGGCTGGCAGAACGATCTGATGACGCCGTTCCGCGGCCTGACCCGCGACCAGAACCTGCGCCCGGATATCGACCTGGAGAAGATCGGCACCCTCAAGCCGGTGTTCGAGCGCGGCGCGCGTGGCACCCTCACGGCGGCCAATTCCACGCCGCTGACCGACGGCGCCTCGGTGGTGCTGCTGGCCAGCGAGGAGTGGGCGAAGGCGCGCGGCCTGCCGATCCTGGCCTACTTCAAGGATGGCGAGGCGGCGGCGGTGAACTTCGTCAACCGCGAGGAAGGCCTGCTGATGGCGCCGGTCTACGCGGTACCGCGGCTGCTGGCGCGCAACGGGCTGAGCCTGCAGGACTTCGACTACTACGAGATCCACGAGGCCTTTGCCGCCCAGGTGCTCTGCACCCTGAAGGCCTGGGAGGATGCCGAGTACTGCAAGACGCGCCTCGGCCTCGAGCAGCCGCTGGGCTCGATCGACCGCGGCAGGCTCAACGTCAAGGGCAGCTCGCTGGCCGCCGGCCACCCGTTCGCCGCCACCGGCGGGCGGATCGTTGCCAACCTGGCCAAGCTGCTTTCGACGGCTGAACAGGGGCGCGGGCTGATCTCCATCTGCGCGGCCGGTGGGCAGGGTGTGACCGCGATCATCGAACGGTAATCCAATAGGGCGAGCGGCGTTGTCGCTCGACGATGTAAGCAACTCCGTGACTTGGGCGGTGCCGTGCGAGCGGGACCGCCTTTTTTTGCCGGCGACCTACGGTTCGGGTTCGGATTGGCCGACGGCGGTGGAGACATCGGATTCGACGCCTGCACGAAAAAAGCTCTCGCTGAAGAGAGAGGGCGGCTCCGCTATCGGCCTGAAATGCCGCTGCGGCGGATAACGCCATTGGCGTTATTCGTAATTAGGAGGGAGGAGTCCATTTCATTGCCCTACGGTTCGGGGGGCGGTGATGAAGGTACCGTTCCCGGCGCCTGCCGGGACAACCCCGGCGAAGGGCTCACGCCGCGTATCCGCCATTCCCGTCCTGTCCCCGCAGGCTCGCCGGCTGGCGGTCGGCGAAGGGGGTGGAGAGGATCATCGAGGTCTTGCTGATGCCGAACTTCATCAGCCGGTCGATCAGGTCCTGCAGCTCCGGCATCGAGGCCACGGCGGCCTTCATCAGCACGCAGGCGTCGCCGGTGATCCGGTGGCAGAGGGTCAGCTGGGGAATCCGCGCCAGTTCGTCGAGCACCGACTGGCAATCCTTCTCGGTGATCCGCAGTTCGATCACGCACTCGATGGGCAGGCCGAGCTTGGCCAGGTTCACCGAGGCGTGGTAGCCGGTGATCACCCCTTCGGCCTCCAGCTTGGCGACCCGGTCGGCCACCGCCGGCGGCGACAGGTTGATGCGCCGGGCCAGTTCGGCGAAGGTCAGGCGGCCATTGTCGATCAGGGCGGCGAGGAGCGCGCGGTCATATTTGTCCATGGTGGATCCCGATTGTCGAATCGACGGAAAGCATGGCCGATTTCCGTGGAAAGAAAAGTGTTACGCCGCGATAACCAGCGGCTGTGCCTTAACCGCCGGGTAGCGGGCTCATAAAATGAGGTCTTACTCCTGCCTGTCCTGTCGAGTGTCCTCCATGCCAGCCCGCCGCATTCCGCTGTTGCTTCTCGGTGCGTTCTTCGCCCTGTATTTCATCTGGGGCTCCACCTACCTGGCGATCCGCTTCGGCGTCGAGTCCTGGCCGCCCATGCTGATGGCCGGGGTGCGCTTCGTCATCGCCGGCGGCCTGATGTTCGCCTGGCTGCGCTGGCGCGGCGCGCCGCTGCCGACCTGGCGCGAATGGCGTGGGGCGGGGATCGTCGGGATCCTCCTGCTCAGCTGTGGCAACGGCGGGGTGACGGTGGCCGAGCACTGGGGCGTGTCCTCCGGAGTGGCGGCCCTGGCGGTGGCCACGGTGCCGCTGTTCACCCTGCTGTTCAGCCAGCTCTTCGGCCAGCGCAATACCACCCTGGAGTGGGGCGGCATCGTCCTCGGGCTGTCCGGCATCGTCCTGCTCAACCTCGGCTCGAACCTCCAGGCCAGCCCCGCCGGCGCCGGCCTGATCCTGTTCGCCGCCGCTTCCTGGGCCTTCGGCTCGGTATGGAGCCGGCGCCTGTCGCTGCCGGCCGGGCCGATGGCCAGCGCCGCGGAAATGCTGGTCGGCGGCGCGGTGCTGCTGGTCGGCAGCCTGGCCAGCGGCGAGCGCATGGAGCACTGGCCGAGCACCAGCGGCTGGCTGGCGCTGGTGTACCTGATCCTGTTCGGCTCGATCATCGCCTTCAGCGCCTACCAGTACCTGCTGCGCAACGTGCGCCCGGCGGCCGCCACCAGCTACGCCTACGTCAACCCGGCGGTGGCGGTGCTGCTCGGTACCCTGTTCGCCGGCGAGCACATCGGTGGCATGGAAGCTCTGGCGATGGTGGTGATCATCAGCGCCGTGGTGCTCATCGGCCTGCCCCAGTGGCGCGCCAGCCGCGCCGCCGCCTGAATCCTTAAGCGATCCCTAAGCCGCGCTGCGCCATGCTGCGGCGCAGCGTCCGGACGGGCCGGGCAGACGGGGGTACGAAGATGAAAGCGCTGGTCATCGGTGTGGTCCTGGTGTTCCTTGGCGGTTGCGCCAGTCACGTGAGTCCTGGCGGCAAGGCCATCGAGTCGCCGATCAAGGAGTACTTCGGCCAGGACCCGCTCGAACGCCGCGCCTTCGGCGAGACGGAGAGCGGCGCCGAGCCTGAGGATTCGCTGCTGCGGTTCCGCCTGACGCCCTGAACGGTCGCCTGGCATGCCTGGCCGGGCGTGCAGAAGTTTCCATCAGCGTCTTCAATACGGAGTGACGGCCGCCGGGCGGCCGCGTCGCGAAGGTCGGAGGGGCGATGGAAAGCATGCTGGACAGGTCCGAGCAGGAGCTCGTGCTGGTGGTGGACGACACCCCCGACAACCTGCTGCTGATGCGCGAGCTGCTCGAGGAGCGCTACCGCGTGCGCACCGCCGACAGCGGCACGGCCGGGCTGCGCGCGGCGCGCGAGGAGCCGCGGCCGGACCTGATCCTGCTCGATGTGAGCATGCCGGGGATGGATGGCTACGAGGTCTGCCAGCGGCTCAAGGCCGATCCGCTGACCCGCGATATCCCGCTGATGTTCCTCACCGCCCGCGCCGAGCAGGCCGACGAGCAGCGCGGGCTGGCGCTGGGCGCGGTGGACTACCTGAGCAAGCCGGTGAGCCCGCCGATCGTCCTGGCGCGGGTTCGCACCCATCTGCAACTGAAGGCCACGGCCGACTTCCTCCGCGACAAGAGCGAATACCTGGAGCTGGAGGTGCGCCGCCGTACGCGCCAGTTGCAGCAGTTGCAGGACGTCACCATCGAGGCCCTGGCGACCCTCGGCGATCTCCGCGACAATCCGCGCAGCCGCCACCTGCCGCGCATCGAGCGCTACGTCCGGCTGCTCGCCGAGCGGCTGGCGACGCAGGCGGCGTTCGCCGACGCGCTGACCCCTGAGGCCGTCGGACTGCTGAGCAAGTCGGCGCTGCTCCACGATATCGGCAAGGTCGCGGTGCCCGACCGGGTGCTGCTCAACCCAGGCCAGCTCGACGCCGCCGACACCGCCCTGCTGCAGGCCCACACCCGCGTCGGCCGCGACGCCCTGGCCGATGCCGAGCGCCGGCTCGGCCAACCTTCCGGGTTCCTCCGTTTCGCCAGGCAGATCGCCTACAGCCACCACGAGCGCTGGGACGGCCGAGGCTTCCCGGAAGGCCTGGCCGGAGAACGGATTCCCCTGGCGGCGCGGATCGTCGCCATCGCCGATCGCTATGACGAACTGACCAGCCGGCACGCCTACCGCACGCCGCTGGCGCATGCCGAGGCGGTGCTGCTGATCCAGGCCGGCGCCGGCAGCGAATTCGACCCGCGCCTGGTGAAGGCCTTCGTCGCCGTTGCCGACGCCTTCGCCGAGGTCGCCCGGCGCTACGCCGACAGCGCCGAGGCGCTGGACGTGGAGGTGCAGCGGCTGGAGCAGGTGGCGGAAAGCATCGAGATCACCGCGCCGCCGCCGGCCTGAGTGCGCCGACCCGTGCGCAGTCCGGCGGAAAGCCGCTGCGCCCGGCTGTGCTCGGCACGGCGTTTGCCGTATAACGTCAGACCCCTTGCCTTCCATCCTGCCCCGAGGAACCGCGTAGCACCGATGAAGACACCCAGACGCCTGGAACCGCTGGTCGAAGACGGCCTGATCGATGAGGTCCTGCGCCCGCTGATGAGCGGCAAGGAGGCCTCGGTCTACGTGGTGCGCTGCGGCGACAGCCTGCGCTGCGCCAAGGTCTACAAGGAGGCCAGCAAGCGCAGCTTCCGCCAGGCCGCCGAGTACCAGGAGGGCCGCAAGGTGCGCAACAGCCGCCAGGCGCGGGCCATGGCCAAGGGCTCGAAATATGGCCGCCGCGAGCAGGAAGAGGCCTGGCAGAACGCCGAGGTGGCGGCGCTGTTCCGCCTCGCCGGAGCCGGCGTGCGGGTGCCGAAGCCCTATGACTTCCTCGACGGCGTGCTGCTGATGGAGCTGGTGACGGATGCCGAGGGTGACGCCGCGCCGCGTCTCAACGACGTGACGCTGGACGCCGACGAGGCGCGTCGCCACCACGCCTTCCTGATCCGCCAGATCGTCGCCATGCTCTGCGCCGGCCTGGTGCACGGCGACCTCTCCGAGTTCAATGTGCTGCTGGGGCCCGACGGTCCGGTGATCATCGACCTGCCGCAGGCGGTCGACGCGGCTGGCAACAACCATGCGTTCAGCATGCTCGAACGCGATGTCGGCAACATGGCCGCCTACTTCGGCCGCTTCGCCCCGGAACTCAGGCAGACCCGCTACGCCAGGGAAATGTGGGCGCTCTACGAAGCCGGCAGGCTGACGCCGGAAACCCCGCTCAGCGGTACCTTCGTCGAAGCGGAGGAGGCCGCCGACGTGCGCGCGGTGCTCCGCGAGATCGAGGCCGCGCAACGCGAGGAGGCGCGCCGCCAGGCCCAGCGCCAGGCCGAGGACGAGCCGCGCGGCAACCGCGAGGAGCCGCCGCCGCCCTGGTTGCAGTGAATGGCTGGCGGGCGTTTTTCCCCGCCATCTGTACCGCGACCGCCGCCGCCGCACCTGCTAGCGTGGGCCGAGTTTTTCCGGAGCCTCCCATGCCCGTCGCGCATATCCTGCTGGCCCTGCTGGTCACCCTGATCTGGGGCCTGAACTTCGTCGTGATCAAGGTCGGTCTCGGCGACTTCCCGCCGCTGCTGTTCTGCGCCCTGCGCTTCGCCCTGGCGGCGCTGCCGCTGCTGTTCCTGCGCGGCCCGCTGCCGGCTCCGCCGGGCCGCATCCTGCTGATCGGCGTGCTCCTCGGGGTGGTCAAGTTCGGCCTGCTGTTCGTCGGCATGGCCCAGGGCATGCCGGCCGGGCTGTCCTCGCTGGTGCTGCAGAGCCAGGTGTTCTTCACCATCCTCATCGCCGCCCTGTGGCTGGGCGAGCGACCTTCGCCGCGCGGCCTGTTCGGCCTGCTGCTGGCGGCGGCCGGGCTGCTCCTGATCGGCCTGGAGCGGCCGCTGGGCGACAGCCTGCTGGCGTTCCTGCTGGTGATCGCGGCGGCGCTGGCCTGGTCCTTCGCCAACATCGCCACCAAGCGCTCCGGGGCCACCGACATGCTGCGCCTGATCTGCTGGGTCAGCCTGGTCCCGCCGCTGCCGCTGCTGGCGCTTTCCTATGTGTTCGAAGGTCCCCGGGCCATCGAGCAGGCCGTGCTGCACATGAGCTGGGGCGGCTTCGGCGCGCTGCTCTACATCGCCTTCGGCGCGACCACGGTGGGCTTCGCCATCTGGAGTTTCCTCCTGCGCCACTACCCGGCCAGCCTGGTCACGCCATTCGCCCTCGCGGTGCCGGTGTCGGGCCTGCTCGCCGGCTGGCTGCTGCTCGGCGAACGCCTGGACCCCGACAGCCTGCTGGCCTGCGCGCTGGTGTTCGCCGGCCTGGCCATCGCCCTGCTGCCGGCCGGCGTCCTGCGGCGTTTCGCCTGGCCGGCGCGGCGCACGGGATGACCTCGGCGCAGGAGATCCTCGCACTGGTCGCCGCCGATGCCTGGCGCATGGGCCTGCTGCGCGCGCTGCGCGAGGTCGGGCCGGAGGATGCCTGGATCGGCGCCGGCTTCGTGCGCAACGCGGTGTGGGACCGCCTGCACGGCTACCGCGAGGCAACGCCGCTGGCGGACATCGACGTGCTGTATTTCGCCGCCGACGAGCTCGATCCACGGGCCGACGTGGCCTTCGAGGCTGCTTTGCGGCGTCGCCGCGCAGCACCCTGGTCGGTTAAGAATCAGGCGCGCATGCATTTGCGCAACGGCGACCGGCCCTACCGCGATTGCGCCGACGCGCTGTGCCACTGGCCGGAGGCGTGCACGGCGGTGGCGCTGCGCCTGGCCGGCGAGCGCCTGGAACTGCTGGCGCCGCTGGGCGTCGACGATCTGCTGGCGCTGCGGGTGCGGCCGACGGCGCATTTCGCCGGTAAGCCGGAACTCTATCGGCAGCGCCTGCGGGAGAAAGACTGGACGGCGCGCTGGCCGCTGTTGCGGATCAGTGGCAGCAGCCTGACTCCAGGTCCCTGAGGATCGGGCAGTCGGGACGGTGGTCGCCCTGGCAGTGTTCGACCAGGTCCTTGAGGGTGTCGCGCAGGGTGCTGAGCTCCTCGATCTTGCGGTTCAGCTCGCGCACATGCTGGGCGGCCAGGGCCTTGACGTCGGCGCTGGCGCGCTGGCGGTCCTGCCAGAGGGTCAGCAGCCTGCCGACTTCGTCGAGGGAAAAGCCGAGGTCCCGCGAGCGGCGGATGAACGCCAGGGTGTGCAGGTCGTTGTCGTTGTAGTGGCGATAGCCGCTGGCGCTGCGGCCGGCCGGCTTGAGCAGTTCGATCGATTCGTAGTAGCGGATCATCTTCGGCGTCAGACCGCTTTTCTTCGCCGCTTCACCGATGTTCATCGGAATCTCCTGGGAGGTTGCGAAGCCGTTAGCCTATCCCTTTCGCGGCGGCGGCGCAGGCTATCAGATATGCGCAGGTGCGCGGCGCGCCAAGCTCAGCTGGGCGTCCGCGATGTCTCCGGCCGGGTCTTGGGCAGGAACACCTGGACTTCCAGCCCGTGGCCGTCGAGCCCCTTGCCGAGGCCGATGCTGCCGAAATGCAGTTCGACGATACGCTTGACGATCGGCAGGCCAAGGCCGCTGCCTTCGCCGCTGCTGGTGCTGGGGCTGCGGTAGAAGCGGGTGAAGATCGCCTGCTGTTCTTCCTGCGCTACGCCGGGGCCGTTGTCGCACACGCGCAGCACGGCATGCTGGGCGCGGTTCTCGACACGTATCTCGACCTGGCCGCCGGCCGGGGTGTAGCGCAGGGCGTTGCCCACCAGGTTGCCGACCATCGCCCGCAGCCATAGGTCGATGCCCATCACGTACACGGCCTCCTGGTGCAGCGACAGCTCGATGTCCTTGTCGATGGCCTGGGGCGCCAGTTCCGAGAGCACGTCCTCGGCCAGGGTGGCCAGGTTGATCGGATGGAACTGTTCGAGCAGGGCGTCGCCGTCGAGGCGCGCGAGCAGGAGGATCTGTTCCATCAGGGTGCTGATCCGCTCGACGCTGCGGCTCACCTGCAGCAGGCCGCGGGCATGCGCCTTGGGGTCCGCCGAGCGCAGCGCGACCTGGGCGTGGGTACGCAGGCTGGCCAGCGGCGTGCGGATCTCATGGGCGGCATCGCTGGTCAGCCGGCGCTCGGCCTCGAGGGCGGCGCGCAGGCGTTCCAGCAGCAGGTTGAGCTCGGTGATCAGGCCATGGATTTCCAGCGGCGCCTGGTCCAGGGCGATGGGTTGCAGGTGCCGCGCGGAACGCTGCTGGACTTCCGCCTGCACCTCGCGCAGCGGCGCCAGGCCGCGGGCGACGCCGAACCAGACCAGCCCGCCGAGCAGCGGCAGGGCCAGCAGCAGGGGGAACAGCGAGTAGAACAGCAGCAGGTTCATGGTGTGCTGGCGGTAGATCAGGTTCTCGCTGATCCAGATCTGGAAGCCGTCGATGTTCAGTTGCAGCACCCGCCAGCTGGTGCCTTGGGCCTCGACGGTGCTGAAGCCGGGGCCCTGGGCGGTGATCTCCGGCGGCAGGTTTAGGCTCGCCAGCAAAGGCTGGCCGTCGCGCCACAGGGCATAGCCGAGGGCGCTTTCGCGGCGCAGCAGGGGCAGGCCCTGGATCGCTTCGCGGCTGCGCTCGATGATCTGGTTGATCGAGCCGTCCTCGCCGGCCTGGTCTTCGCTGGCGAGGTCGAGCAGGCGCAGGGCTGCTTCGCCGAAGTCCACCATGTCGTCGTCGAACAGGCGGTTCACCTGTTTCAGCGAGACGTGGTAGGTCAGCGCCGCCACGCTCAGCCAGCAGAGCACGAAGCCGACCAGCAGGTTGACCAGCAGGCGCCTGCGGACGGAGGGAACGGCGGCACGGGACATCGGGACGACTCCGGTGGGCGGTTTCAGGAGGCCGGCTGGTCGATGCCGTAGCCGATGCCACGGACGGTGCGGATCAACTGGTTGCCGAGCTTGCGCCGCAGGTGGTGGACATGGACCTCGATGGCGTTGCTCTCGACGTCGCCGCTCCAGCCATAGAGGCTCTGCTCCAGCTGGTTGCGCGAGAGTACCTTGCCGCTGTTCTCCAGCAGCAGGCGCAGCAGCGCGTATTCGCGCGGCGCCAGCTCCACCGCCTGGCCGGCGAGGGTCACCTGGTGCGTCGCCGGGTCCAGGCGCAGCGCGCCGTGCACCAGTTGCGGCAGGGCGCGACCGGTGGTGCGGCGGGTCAGGGCGCGGACCCGCGCCTGCAGTTCGTCGAGGTCGAAGGGCTTGGTCAGGTAGTCGTCGGCTCCGCTGTCGAGGCCGGCGACGCGGTCGGCCACCTTGTCCCGTGCGGTGAGCAGCAACACCGGGGTGAGCTGGCCCTGGTGGCGCAGGTTGCGCAGGATGTCCAGGCCGCTGCGACGCGGCAGGCCGATGTCGAGCACCAGCAGGTCGAACTCGTCGGTGACCAGGGCGTTCTCCGCGGCCACGCCGTCGGTCACCCACTCCACGGTATCGCCTTCCAGGCGCAGCCCGGCGCGGATGCCGTCGCCGAGCAGCAGGTCGTCCTCGGCCAGCAGTATTCTCATCGCAGACCTCTTCAATCGCTAATCCAGGAATTCCCACAGGCTCAGGGCGGCCTCCAGCAGGAGGAGGGCGACGATCAGCCATTCGACCCGCAACTCGCCACGGAAGTAACGGTATTCGCCGAGGCGGTCGGTGGCCAGTTCGTACAGGTCCTGCAGCACTTCGATGCGGTCGTCGAGGGTCGCCAGCCGATCATGGACCTCGGCCTGCAGGGCCAGCTCGTTGTACAGCCGGCGCACCGCGCCGTCGAGGTGCGCGGGGGCTTTCTCCAGGTGCGACTCCAGGCGGGTGTAGCCCATGCGCCAGAGTGTAGTGCGTCGCACCTGTTCGTTCACGTGGGCCTGGCGCGACAGGTGGCCGGCGCGGGGCAGCTGGGTCAGTTCGATGTCGGCCTGGGCCGGTTCCCAGGCCGCCGCGGTCTCGTCCTCGAGCCGGCGCAGGCGGCTTTCGTACCAGGCGAAGGCGACCAGCCCGTCGAGCAGCTCCCGGCACCGCTCGGGGTTGCCGATGATCAGCGCGCGACCGGGGCGCCACAGCACCCGCTCGCCGAACGACGGCGCCTCCAGGGTCGGCTGGCGGTCGCCCTCGGCGGCGGCCATCCAGGCTTCCAGGCGCTGGCGCCAGGCATGTCCGGTCTGCAGGCCGGCGCTGGCGAAGACCACCAGCAGTTCGTCGTCGCCGGCGGTCGCCGGCAATTCATCGTTTTCCGCCAGCTCACTGCGCTGCGCCAGCAGCGCCAGAGCCGGCTGCGGGTCGTACAGGCGGGCCAGCAGTGGCAGGCCGCCACTGTCGGTGCCGGGGCTGAAGCGCACCCGGTGCAGCAGGCAGGGCGCGGCGGGCGCGGCGGGCGGGGCCAGCGGGACGCTGGCCAGGGGGGCGGCGGGCATCCTCAGGTCCTCGCCAGGGCCGGCAGTTGCGCCGGGCCGAATTCGATCTCTTCGATGTCCGGCGGTGCGACGAAGGGCACGCCATCCTCCAGGACCGGCCCCGGCTGGGCGAGCAGGAAGCGGGTTTCGCGGTCCATCACGAAGCAGGCCTTGAGGTAGTCGCCGTCGAGGTGGTCGAGCCACTGCGGGCCGAGCTTGCGTTCGATGCGCCGGTCGATGTCCTCGGCCGGCCAGTGGTTCGGCTCGAGCCAGTCGGAGGCCAGCAGGAAGCCCCAGGACGAGAGGAACGAAGGCACCGTGGCGCGGTAGCTGTGGACCTGGGCGAAGACGCTGCGCAGGGTGCGGGCGAGAGCGGCGTGGGGCTTGTCGTCGCTGTGGGAGAACTCCAGGCCCTGCACCGCGATCACTCCGCCCGGACGCAGGCGCGCGTGCAGCAATTCGTAGAACTGGCGGGTGTAGAGGGCCTGGGCCGGACCGTTGTCGAGCATGTCGACGACGTCGATGATGACCACGTCGAAGAGCGACGGGTCGCGTTCGAGATAGGCGCGGCCGTCCTCGGCCAGCAGTTCGCAGCGCGGGTCGTCGAAGGCGCCCTGGTGCCACTGGAACAGGTGTTCGCGGCACAGTTCCACCAGTTCCTGGTCGAGATCGACCATCACCGCCCGCCGTACGCTGGCATGGGCCAGTACCTCGCGCAGGGTGGCGCCCTCGCCGCCGCCGATGATCAGCACGTCGCGCGGTTCGTCGTGGGCGAGCATGGCCGGCTGCACCAGCAGCTCGTGATACAGCGACTCGTCGCTCTCGGCGCTCTGGATAGCGCCGTCGAGCATCAGCACGCGGTCGTAGTTGTAGGTGTCGGCGATCAGCACGTTCTGCCAGCGCGTGCGGCCCTGGTAGAGCACCCGGCGCAGGCGGTAGACGTACTGGTCGAAGGGATCGCTGTCCTCGACCGCGGTGATCGCGCCGTCGCCTTCCAGCAACGGGTCCGGCGGATAGAAGTAGAAGTGGTTCGGCGGCAGCGGCGGCAGTGTCGCGGCGACCTCCGCCGGCACCAGGCCGGTGAGGTCGACGGCGTAGCGGGCCTGGCTCAGGTCGGGAGTCAGCGGGGCGCGTTCGATCGGCGTGTCCATCATGCCACCCCCGTGCCCTGGCCCAGCGCCCAGCGCAGGGTAGGGCTGTCTCCGTCGACCGGGGCATTGCCGGCCAGGCTCCGGCTGAGCAGGCCCAGGCGGTGGCCGCCGAGGCCGCGGTCCATGCTCGAGATCAGGTGCCGCTGGCTGCCCAGGCGCTCGCTGAGCACGCGCACGGCCTGGGCGCCGTCGAGCACGTCGCCGCAGGTGAATACGTCGACCGCGGCGTAGCCGTATTCCGGCCAGGTGTGGATGGCCAGGTGCGACTCGGCGATCACTACCACGCCGGAGATGCCGATCGGGCTGAACTTGTGGAAGGCCGAGGTGATGATGGTGGCGTTGGCCTGGCGGGCCGCCTCGAGCATGCTTTCCTCGATCCACTGGATATCGTCGAAGCGCGTGTCGACGCAGTCGAACAGCTCGATGACCAGTTGCTTGCCGAGCACGGTGATCGGGTCGAGTCGCAACGGTTGAATTGCCATGAAGGCCTCCTGCTTCCGTTTCGGCGAGGGTTGTCCTCGCGCTGGAAGGCACGATAGGCGCGGCTGACTTAAGGGGTGCTTAACGACGGATTTTTTGCCCGGCCCGGTCGAGCGACGCCGGAGCACCCATTTCGCCTGACGTAGGGCGAATAGCGCCAGCGGCGCTATCCGCCGCCTTTGCGGGGCATGGCCCGGCGAATGACCGCGAAGCGGTCATTCGCTCTGCCGAGGCGTGCCCTTCGCCCGGGTCACCCGGTCCACCAGGTAGACCACCCCGCGGTAGTCGATCCCGCCGTGCTGGCTCAGGCCGATCTCGCAGGTACGGCTGGTGGAGACGCCTTCTTCGCAATGCTGCACGGCGTCCTTCAGGCTGCGCAGGGAGTGGGCGTTCAGCTCCGGAGTGGTGAAACCCTTGTCGCCGGCGAAGCCGCAGCAGTGGATGCCTTCCGGAACCACCACCTCGCGGGTGCAGCGACCGACCAGGTCGATCAGCGCCTGGCTCTCGCCCAGGTGCTGGGTGCTGCAGGTGACGTGCACCGCCACCGGCGCCTCCTGTGGGACGAATTCCAGGCGTTCGAGCAGGTGGGTACGGATGAACTTCACCGGATCGTGGATCCGCAGCCGTGGGTCGTCCAGGCCCTGGATCAGGCGCAGGGTGCAGGGGCTGGTGTCGCAATAGATCGGATCGAGGCCACCGCGGCTGGCCTGGAGCAGGGCGGCGAGCAATTCGTCGCGCTTGTCGTCGGCCTGTTTCGCATAGCCCTTGGAGGCGAATGGCTGGCCGCAGCAGAGGTTGTCCAGGTTGTCCGGGAACACCACCTGGTAGCCGGCCTTTTCCAGCAGGCGACAGGTCTTGTCCAGCAGCGGCTTGCGCTCTTCGTCGCCGGAGGCCGGACCCATGGCGCGCGAGACGCAGGCGGCGAGATAGACCACCCGTGGCCGCCCGTCGTCGAGCGGGGCAGGCGGCGCTGCCAGGCGTACCGGCTGCGGCAGCGCCGGCGTCCATTGCGGCACGCGGCCGCCGCTGGCCTGGCTGAGGCCGCGGCTGGCCCTGGCCAGCAGGGGCGCGCCAAGCAGGCGCCGGGCGCCGTCGGCGGCGAGCAGGGCGAAGCGCGCACCGCGCATGGCGCCGGCAAAGTTGCGCGCCAGCCAGGTGGCGCCACCGCCGTGGCGGGCGTCGGCGCCGCGCAGCTTGCGGATCAGCTCGCCGGTGTTGATGTTCACCGGGCAGCGCTGGGCGCAGAGGCCGGTGGCGGCGCAGGTGTCGATGCCCTGGTAGCGGTAGTCGCGCTCCAGCGCCGTGGTATCGACACCGGCGCGTTTCTTCGCCTGGATGTCGCGCCAGATGACGATGCGCTGGCGCGGCGTGAGGGTCAGTCCGCGCGAGGGGCAGACCGGTTCGCAGAAGCCGCACTCGATGCACTTGTCGACGATCTCGTCGGCGGCCGGCAGCGGCTTGAGGTTCTTCAGGTGACTCTGCGGATCGTCGCTGAGGATCACTCCCGGGTTGAGGATGCCGCGCGGGTCGAGCAGGCGCTTGAGCTGCCACATCAACCGGTAGGCGTCCTGGCCCCATTCCAGTTCGACGAAGGGCGCCATGTTGCGCCCGGTACCATGCTCGGCCTTCAGCGAGCCGCCGTACTCCACCGCCACCAGGTGCGCCACATCGTCCATGAACGCCGAGTAGCGGGCGATCTGCTCGGGCGAGTCGAAGCCCTGGGTGAAGACGAAGTGCAGGTTGCCCTCCAGCGCGTGGCCGAAGAGGATCGCCTCGTCGTAGCGATGCTTGTCGAACAGCGCGATCAGGCGGTTGACCCCTTCGGCCAGTTGCTCGACCGGGAAGGTGACGTCCTCGATGATCACCGTGGTGCCGGTCTCGCGTACCGCGCCGACAGCCGGGAAGGTGTCCTTGCGGATGCGCCAGAGCTGGTTGTAGACCGCCGGGTCCTCGCTGAAATCGACCTGCTTCTCCAGCGGATATTCGGCGATGGAGGCCATGATCCGTCCGAGCTGTTCGCGCAGCAGCGTGCCGCTCGCCGCGCGGGACTCGACGAGCAGGGCGCAGGCGCTGGCGGACAGGTCCTTCACCCATTCCGGCATGCCCTGCATGTTCTCCACCGAGCGCAGGCTGCGCCGATCGAGCAGTTCCACCGCCGAGACCGGCTGCTGCCTGAGCACGCCGACCGCGGTGCAACAGCTTTCCACCGTGGGGAACACCAGCAGCGCCGAGGCCTTGTGCGGATGCTCCGGGACGGTGTCGTAGGTCACCGCGCTGATGAAGCCGAGGGTGCCTTCGGAGCCGACCATCAGGTGGGTGAGGATGTCCAGCGGCTCGTCGTAGTCGACCAGCGCATTCAGCGACAGGCCGGTGGTGTTCTTCAGCCGGTACTTGTGGCGGATCCTGGCGGCCAGCTCGGTGTTGGCGCGGGTCTCGCGGCCGAGTTCGGCGAGCCGTTCCAGCAGCTCGCCGTGGCTGGCGCGGAAGGCCGCGACGCTGGCCGGGTCCTCGCTGTCCAGGCGGGTGCCATCAGCCAGCAGCAGGCGCAGGCCGGCGAGGGTGTGATAGCTGTTCTGCGCGGTGCCGCAGCACATGCCGCTGGCGTTGTTGGCGACGATGCCGCCGATCTTGCAGGCGTTGATCGAGGCCGGGTCGGGACCGATCTTGCGGCCGAACGGCGCCAGCCAGGCATTCGCCTGGGCGCCGATGACACCCGGCTGCAGGCGTATCTGCGCGCCGTCGGCGCGGATTTCCCGGCCATTCCAGTTGTCGCCGAGGACGAGCAGCACCGAGTCGCTGATGGCCTGGCCAGAGAGGCTGGTGCCGGCGGCGCGGAAGGTCACCGGGACCTGCTCGCGGCAGGCGGCGGAGAGGATCGCGGCGACCTCGTCCTCGCTTTCGACGCGCAGCACCAGCTTGGGAATCAACCGGTAGAAGCTGGCATCGGTACCGAAGGCCAGGGTCGACAGCGGGTCGTCGAAGCGGCGTTCGCGCGGTATCAACCGCTCGACGGTCTCGAGAAAGGGAATCGGCAGGCTCATCGGCTTTCCTCGGCCCTGGGGCGACGGTCACGCCCCGGGCGCTTTCAGGCTTTTTCTGACGGGCGTCTCAGGCGCCCAGTTCGCGGACCAGAGAGTCGGCGCTGATCTCGCCGATCGACTTGGCCCCGGTGAGGACCATGGCCACGCGCATTTCCTTTTCGATCAGCTCGAGCAGGTTGCGCACCCCGGCCTCGCCGGCGGCGGCCAGGGCATAGACGAAGGCGCGGCCGAGCAGCACGCTGTCGGCGCCGAGGGCGATCATCCGCACCACGTCGAGACCGGTGCGGATGCCGGAGTCGGCGAGGATCGCCAGCTCGCCCTTCACCGCGTCGGCGATCGCCGGCAGCGCGCGGGCGCTGGAGAGCACGCCGTCGAGCTGGCGGCCACCGTGGTTGGAGACGACGATGCCGTCGGCGCCGAACTTCACCGCGTCCTTCGCGTCCTCGGGATCGAGGATGCCCTTGATCACCATCGGCCCGTTCCAGAATTCACGGATCCACTCCAGGTCTTTCCAGGAAATCGACGGGTCGAAGTTGGCGCCCAGCCAGCCGATGTAGTCCTCCAGGCCGGTCGGGTTGCCGCGGTAGGTGGAGATGTTGCCGAGGTCGTGGGGCTTGCCCAGCAGGCCGACATCCCAGGCCCAGGCGGGGTGGGTCATGGCCTGGAGGATGCGGCGCGGGGCGGCGTAGGGGCCGCTCATGCCCGAATGGGCGTCGCGGTAGCGGGCGCCGGGGACCGGCATGTCGACGGTGAACACCAGGGTGGTGACGCCGGCGGCCTTGGCCCGCTCCAGGGCGTTGCGCATGAAGCCGCGGTCCTTGAGCACGTAGAGCTGGAACCACATCGGCCGGTCGATGGCCGGGGCGACTTCCTCGATCGGGCAGACCGACACCGTCGACAGGGTGAAGGGCACGCCCTTCGCCGCTGCCGCGCGCGCCGCCTGGACCTCGCCGCGGCGGGCGTACATGCCGGTGAGGCCGACCGGGGCGAGCGCCACCGGCATCGCCAGGGTCTCGTCGAACAGGCGGGTCTCCAGGCTCAGCTCGGACATGTTCTTCAACACCCGCTGGCGCAGGGCGATGGCCGACAGGTCCTCGACGTTGCGCCGCAGGGTGTATTCGGCGTAGGCGCCGCCGTCGATGTAGTGGAAGAGGAACGGCGGCAGCTTGCGTTGGGCGGCGGCGCGGTAGTCGGTAGAGGCGGAAATGATCATGTTTTTCGTACCGATGGGTGGTGGCTGCGGGCCTGGCTCGTCGCGGAGCGGGGCGCGCCGGCCGGCGCGGCCCCGTCGGCGCGAGTCAGTGCACCAGCATGCCGGTAAAGACGTAAGCCTGGGCCAGGGTGATCAGGCCGACCAGCGCGGCGAAGATCAGGCTGTGCTTCAGGGTGAAGCGGAACAGGTCGGATTCCTTGCCGACCATTCCGGTCGCGGCGCAGGCCACGGCGATGGATTGCGGGGAAATCATCTTGCCGGTCACGCCGCCGCTGGTGTTGGCCGCCACCAGCAGGGTGTCGCTGACCCCGATCTGGTGCGCGGTGGTCGATTGCAGCGAGCTGAACAGGGCGTTGGACGAGGTATCCGAACCGGTCAGGAACACCCCCAGCCAGCCGAGGAACGGCGAGAAGAACGGGAAGGCCGCGCCGGTGCCGGCCAGGACCAGGGCCAGGGTGGTGGACATGCCCGAGTAGTTGGTGACGAAGGCGAAGGCCAGGACCATGCCGATGGACAGGATCGGCCACTTCAGTTCTATCAGCACTTCCTTGAAAGTGGTAATACCAATTTTCGGAGCGATGCGCAGGATGAACATCGAGACCACCGCGGAGAGGAAGATCGCGGTGCCGGTGGCGGAGATCGGGTCGAACTTGAACACCGCGGCGATAGGCGCGGTGCTGGTGGCGATAGGCGCGCCCTTGAGCACCAGTTGGTCGAGGTGCGGGATGGCGAAGTTGAATACCAGCCAGTAGAGATCGCCGCCGGGGGCGAACATCGCCTTGAACGGCTTCAGCGTCCAGATGGTCACCAGCACGGTGAGCACCAGGAAGGGCGACCAGGCCTTGAGGATCTCGCCGAAGCTGTAAGGGGATGGTTCCACGCCGCGCTGCCCGCCGCCGGCCAGCGCCGCGCCGCCGTTGCCGGCCTCCACCGCGGCTGCGCCCTGCGGTTGCCAGACCTTGAGGAACAGGGTCAGGGAAACCAGGCTGACCAGCGCCGAGGTGATATCCGGCAGTTCCGGGCCGATGAAGTTCGAGGTCAGGTACTGGGTGATGGCGAAACTGCCGCCGGCGACGATCGCGGCCGGCCAGGTTTCGCGGATGCCGCGCCAGCCGTCCATCATGAACACCAGCCAGAACGGCACCAGGATCGACAGGAAGGGCAGCTGGCGGCCGGTCATGGCGCCGATCTTGAAGGCGTCGATACCGGTCACCTGGCCGGCGACGACGATCGGGATGCCCAGTGCGCCGAAGGCCACCGGCGCTGTATTGGCGATCAGGCAGAGGCCGGCGGCGTACAGCGGATTGAAGCCGAGGCCGACGAGCAGGGCGGCGGTGATCGCCACCGGCGCGCCGAATCCGGCGGCGCCCTCGAGGAAGGCGCCGAAGGAGAAGCCGATCAGCAGCACCTGCAGGCGCTGGTCGCCGGTGATCGACAGCACCGAGCTGCGGATCACCTCGAACTGGCCGCTCTTCACCGTCAGCTTGTAGAGGAACACCGCGGCGACGATGATCCAGGCGATCGGCCAGAGGCCGTAGAGGAAGCCGTAGCCGGCGGCGGCGAAGGCCATGTCGGCGGGCATGCGGAAGGCGAAGATGGCCACCGCGATGGCCAGGGCCAGGGTGACACTGCCGGCGATGTGGCCTTTCAGGCGGAACACCGCAAGGGCGAGGAAGAAGAACACGATCGGGATGACGGCGGCGGCGGCCGACAGGCCGAGACTGCCCAGGGGGGTATAGAGTTGCTGCCAGGCTTGCATGGGGGTTGGCTCCCTAATTGTTGTTGGGTTTGCCTGTGACCAGATCGGACGGGCGCCGAGACCTGTGTGTGCAAGGGCGCTGGGCAGTCGAATCTGGCGAAGTTCGCTTAATTGGTAAGACCAATTTACAAGAGCGAGCGCTCAGGTTAAAAGTCAGGCGTTCGGCGTGTCAATTTGCCCGTCTACGACTTTTGTCTAAGAGGTGGTAGGCCAGGCCTTTGGCGCCTGGCTTGTAGTGCGGAATGCGGCTCGGTACGCTTCCTCTCTTTTTCGCGCTGGGCGCATGGCAGAGGCTTTGCGACAAAGCTTCGGTTGAAGGTGTCGGGATATGGAATTTGGTCAGGTCAGGCAGCGCCGTCTGTCGGATGACATCGTGGCGCAGCTCGAGGCGATGATCCTGGAGGGCACGCTGAAGTCCGGCGAGCGGCTGCCGGCCGAGCGCGTGCTCGCCGAGCAGTTCGGGGTTTCCCGTCCGTCGCTGCGCGAGGCGATCCAGAAGCTGGTGGCAAAGGGGCTGCTGGTCAGCCGCCAGGGTGGTGGCAACTATGTGACCGAGTCGCTGGGCGCGACTTTCAGCGACCCGTTGCTGCACCTGCTGGAGGGCAATCCGGATGCCCAGCGCGACCTGCTGGAGTTCCGCCACACCCTGGAGGGATCCTGCGCCTACTACGCGGCGTTGCGCGCCACCTCCCTGGATCACCAGCGTCTCACCGAGGCCTTCGAGGCATTGCAGGAATGCTATGCGCGCAACGACCAGGTCAGCGCGGAAGAGGGCGCCGCCGACGCGCGCTTCCACCTGGCGATCGCCGAGGCCAGCCACAACACAGTGCTGCTGCACACCATCAAGGGCCTGTTCGACCTGCTGCGGCGCAACGTGGTGACCAATATCGGCGGGATGTACGCGCAGCGCACGGAAACCCGCGCGCAGCTGATGGAGCAGCATCAGCGCCTGTACGACGCGATCGTCAGCGGTCAGGCGGAGCTGGCCCGGGAAGTGTCCAACCAGCACATCCACTATGTGCAGGAGGTCCTGGCGGAGGTCCAGGAAGAGGCGCGCAGGATGAAGCGCTCGCAGCGCCGGCGCAGCGTGCAGGAAGACTAGCGGGGCACGGCAGGGACGCTGTCAGTCGTCCTTGCCGTGGCGCATGGCGCGCTGGATCTCCCGGTCGGAGTCGCGCTCCTTCTCGGTGTGGCGCTTGTCGAAGTCCTTCTTGCCCTTGGCCAGGGCGATCTCGCACTTGACCAGGTGCTTCTTCCAGTACATCGACAGGGCAACGCAGGCGTAGCCCTTCTGTTGCACGGCACCGAACAGCTTGCCCAGTTCGCGCTTGTGCAGCAGCAACTTGCGCGTGCGCACCGGGTCGGCGATCACGTGCGTGCTGGCGGTCGTCAGCGGCGTGATGTGGCTGCCGAGCAGCCAGGCCTCGCCGTCCTTGAGCAGCACGTAGCTGTCGACCAGCTGGGCCTTGCCGGCGCGCAGGCTTTTCACTTCCCAGCCCGCCAGGGCGACGCCCGCCTCGAAGCGTTGTTCGATGAAGTAGTCGTGCAGAGCCTTCTTGTTCTGCGCGATGGTCCCCGAAGGGTGTTTCTTCTGCTTAGCCATAGGCGGCGCATTATAGGGAGTCGCCGGCTTCCCCGCTATGGGGCGGCGTCGCGCTTGAGGGATAGAGGTGAATTTCGGACAATGCCCACTCTTTTCCTGGCCGCTGGCCAAGGTTTTGTAAGAAAAGTCTTCAAGTGGCATCAGGCCGCGCGGAACGTCTTTTCCTCGGACCCTGGTCCCGGTCGGCGGGCGCAGCGCGCCGTCGGAGCGGCTGCCGCCGCCTCGCCGGCTATGCTTGGGGAGTCGCCCGCTCGACAGCAGAAGTGAGAGTTCTATGAGCACCCATATCCAGCGTTCGGCGCTGTTGCCTTATCCCGCCCGCGCGCTGTTCGATCTGGTGAACGACGTGAGGCGCTATCCGGAGTTTCTGCCCTGGTGTTCTGCCAGCGAGGTGCTGGAGGAGAGCGAAAGCCTGATGCGCGCCGAACTGACCGTGGCCAAGGGCAGCCTCAGCCAGCGCTTCACCACGCGCAACGTGCTGGTGCCCGGGGTATCCATCGAGATGAACCTGGAGAACGGTCCCTTCACCGAACTGCATGGCGTCTGGCAGTTCAAGGCGCTGGGCGAGAAGGCCTGCAAGATCACCCTGGACCTGACCTTCGACTACGCCGGTCCGCTGGTCAAGGCGACCCTCGGTCCGCTGTTCACCCAGGCAGCCAACACCATGGTCGATGCTTTCTGCCAGCGCGCCAAGCAACTGTATGGCTGAGATCGCCGTCGAGGTGGTCTATGCCCTGCCCGAGCGCCAGGCGCTGCTGCGCCTGAGCGTGCCGGCGGGGACCAGCGCGCGCGAAGCGGTGCGGCTCTCTGGTATCGCCGAGGTTTTTCCGGAACTGGACATACACTGCTGTCCGCTGGGTATCTTCGGCAAGGCCCTGGCGAATCCGGAGGAGCGGCCGTTGGAGGCCGGTGAGCGGGTGGAGATCTACCGGCCGTTGATCGCCGACCCCAAGGAGGTCCGCAAGCAGCGCGCCGCGCGGGCCCGGGCCGAGCGCGGCGACTGAGTCCGTCTCGCGCACCCACGAAAAAGCCCGGTGTTCGCCGGGCTTTTTCGTGGAACCACCAGCTCTTTATTGCGGGCTGGGATCCAGCGGTTCGGGTGTGGGAACCGGGACCGGTTGGGCCTCGTCCACTTCGCGCTGCAGCTGTTCCAGCGTGGAGCCCGGTTTCGGCGGCTCTTCCTTCTGTTCTTCCGGCTTCTGCTGGTCGGCCGGCTGGGTGACCGTGGTGCTGCCTTCCTTGCCGAGGATCGCTTCGTCGCGGCTGACGCCGGGCATGAAGTCGCCGTTCAGGCCGGCCAGTTGGTCGGCGTCGTTGAAGAACAGGCTGACGCGCTCCTGCTGGCGGCGACCGCCACCGGGCTGGATGCTGTAGAGATAGTCCCAGCGATTGGCGTGGAAGGTGTCGACGATCAGCGGGTTGCCCATGATAAACCGCACTTGGCGTCGGGTCATTCCGGGACGCAACTGGTCTATCATGTCCTGAGTTACGACGTTGCCTTGCTGGATGTCGATTTTATAGACGCCAGGGAACGAGCAACCGGCGAGTGCGGCAAGCCCCGCGAAAGCGAGACAGGTCAGCATGAGCTTGGCGTTTTGCATCGGTGAGCGACTTCCACTATCTTGGCTGGGCAAATAAAAGCCCGATCATACCCGTATTCCGGGATGCTGCGAAACATCCCGCGCTGAGAAAGCAGACATGGTTGAAAATAGCGAACTTCGAAAAGCCGGCCTTAAAGTGACCCTGCCGCGGGTCAAGATCCTGCAGATGCTCGACTCCGCCGAGCAACGCCACATGAGCGCCGAAGACGTGTACAAGGCGCTGATGGATGCGGGCGAGGACGTGGGCCTGGCGACCGTCTATCGGGTGCTGACCCAGTTCGAGGCCGCCGGCCTGGTGGTGCGTCACAACTTCGATGGCGGCCATGCCGTGTTCGAGCTTGCCGACAGCGGCCACCACGACCACATGGTCTGCGTCGATACCGGCGAAGTGATCGAGTTCATGGATGCCGAGATCGAGAAGCGGCAGAAGGAGATCGTGCGCGAGCGCGGCTTCGAACTGGTCGATCACAATCTGGTGCTCTACGTACGCAAGAAAAAGTAAGCGTGCACGGATACGAAAACGGCGACCCGAAGGTCGCCGTTTTCATTTCTGCCCGGGGAGGTATCTCAGCTCTGCGCCGCCAGGTTTACCAGCTTCTTCGCGTGGGCCAGGGATTCCTTGGTCAGGTCGACGCCGCCGAGCATGCGCGCGATCTCCTCGATCCGCTGCGCCTTGTTCAGATTGGCCACGGCTGTACGGGTCTCGCTGCTGCCGCGCTCCTTGTGCACGAACAGGTGCTGGTGGCCCTGGGCGGCGACCTGCGGCAGGTGGGTAACGGTCAGGACCTGGCCGCGCTCGCCGAGGCGTCGGAGCAACTGGCCGACCACTTCGGCGGTGGGGCCGCCGATGCCGACGTCGACTTCGTCGAAGACCAGGGTCGGGATGCGCGAGGTCTGCGCGGTGATCACCTGGATCGCCAGGCTGATCCGCGACAGCTCGCCGCCCGAGGCGACCTTGGCCAGCCCTTTCAGCGGCTGCCCGGGGTTGGCGCTGACCAGGAACTCCACGCTTTCCAGGCCGTTGGCCTGCGGTTCGTGGGTGTCGGCGGGACGCAGGACGATGGCGAAGCGCCCCCCGGGCATGCCCAGGCGTTGCATCTCCTGCTCGACGCAGGCGGCCAGTGGCTCGGCCGCGGCCTGGCGCAGGCGGCTCAGCTCATCGGCCTTTTCCTGGTAGTGGCGGGCGTAGGCGGCCAGCTCGTCGCCCAGTCGCTCGACCGCCTCGTCGTCGGCGTTCAGCGCCTCCAGTTCGTCGAACAGGCGCTGCTGCAGGTCGGCCAGTTCGGTCGGCTGGACCCGATGCTTGCGCGCCAGTGAATAGATGGCGTCGAGGCGTTCCTCGACCTGCTGCTGGCGGTTGGGATCGGCGTCGAAGTGATCGACGAAGCGGTTCAGTTCGCCGATCGCCTCCTCGACCTGGATCTGCGCGCTGGACAGCAGGTTGACCGCTTCACCGAGCGCGCCCGGCTGGCTGCTGAACGAGGTCAGGCGGTTGAGGCTGGCATTGAGCGCGGAAAGCACGTTGCCGGCGTCGCTCTCGCTGCACATCTCCACCACCTGGCGGCAGGCGGCGAGCAGGCTCTCGGCATTGCTCAGGGTCTTCTGTTCCTGCTCCAGGCTTTCCAGTTCGTTCTCGCCAAGGGACAGGTTCTCCAGTTCTTCCAACTGGTAGCTGAGCAGCTGATGACGGGCGCGCTGCTCGTCGCCGCTGCGCGACAGGCGCTCGAGTTCCTGGCTGGTCTGCTTCCAGCGCTGCGCGGCCAGTTGCACCTGGCGGGCGAGTTCCTGGCAGCCGGCGTACTCGTCGAGCAGGCGGCGGTGGGTCTCGCTCTTCAGCAGCGACTGGTGCTCGTGCTGGCTGTGGATATCGATCAGCAGCTCGCCGAGGCTCTTCAGGTCGCCGAGCGGGCAGGGCGTGCCATTGATGTAGGCGCGCGAACGGCCCTCGGCGGTGATCACCCGGCGCAGGATGCACGGACCGTCCTGCTCGAGGTCGCGTTCGGCGAGCCAGTCGCGGGCCTCGGCGATGGCGCTGACGTCGAAGCTGGCGAGGATGTCGGCCTTGTCCGCGCCGGGGCGGACCGCGCCGCTGTCGGCGCGGTCGCCGAGGGTGAGGCCGAGGGCGTCGAGCATGATCGACTTGCCCGCGCCGGTCTCGCCGGTGATCACGGTCATGCCGGTGGCGAGCTCGAGGTCCAGGTGCTCGACGATGGCGTAGTTGTGAACGGACAGGTGAACCAGCATGGCGGGCGGCTCCGTGGGTTTTGTCTGGTTATTTATACAGTATTTTTTCCGCCTGGCAATTGCCGCTCGCCCCCTTGAAGGTGGCGAACCCGACCCCATATAGGGGGCAACGTTTAGCGAACCCACGCGTTCGCCTTGTATTTGCCAGCTTATTTTGTGAAGGAGAGTGGCATGGCTGACGAACAGCAGCAGACCCTGGACCCGCAAGCCCCCGAGCAGACCGATGCGCCGGAAGCAGCCAAGGATCTGACCGCCCGCGTGCAGGAACTGGAAGAGCAACTGGCCGCGGCCCAGGACCAGTCCCTGCGCCTGGTCGCCGACCTGCAGAACGTGCGCCGCCGCGCCGAGCAGGACGTGGAGAAGGCGCACAAGTTCGCCCTGGAGAAGTTCGCCGGCGACCTGCTGGCGGTGGTCGACACCCTCGAGCGCGGCCTGCAGATGTCCAATCCCGACGACGAAGCGATCAGGCCGATGCGCGAAGGGATGGAGCTGACCCTGAAGATGTTCGACGACACCCTGCGCCGCTACCAGGTGGAGGCGATCAACCCCGAGGGCGAGCCCTTCAATCCCGAGCAGCACCAGGCGATGGTGATGGAGGAGAGCGCGACCGCCGAGCCCGGCAGCGTGCTGAAGGTGTTCCAGAAAGGCTACCTGATCAGCGGTCGCCTGCTGCGCCCGGCGATGGTCGTGGTGAGCAAGGCGCCGAGCGAAACCCCGCCGTCGATCGACGAACAGGCTTGAAATTTGCTCCGCTGACCCCATCTGGGTAGTCAACCGAGCGGGAGATCCGGCAGACGGATCGCACGGAATCAAAGTTTCTGGAGAGTGAATATGGGCAAAATCATTGGCATCGACCTGGGTACCACCAACTCCTGCGTGGCTATCCTGGAGAACGGTAACGTCAAGGTCATCGAGAACGCCGAGGGCGCGCGTACCACCCCCTCGATCATCGCCTACACCAACGATGGCGAGACCCTGGTGGGCCAGCCGGCCAAGCGCCAGGCGGTCACCAACCCGCAGAACACCCTGTACGCGGTGAAGCGCCTGATCGGCCGCCGCTTCGAAGAGAACGTGGTGCAGAAAGACATCCAGATGGTGCCGTACAGCATCGTCAAGGCCGACAACGGTGACGCCTGGGTGGAAGTGAAGGGCCAGAAGATGGCGCCTCCGCAGATCTCCGCCGAAGTGCTGAAGAAAATGAAGAAGACCGCCGAAGACTATCTCGGCGAGCCGGTCACCGAAGCGGTGATCACCGTTCCGGCCTACTTCAACGACAGCCAGCGCCAGGCCACCAAGGACGCCGGTCGGATCGCCGGTCTGGACGTCAAGCGGATCATCAACGAGCCGACCGCCGCGGCGCTGGCCTATGGCCTGGACAAGGCCAAGGGCGACCACACCGTGATCGTCTATGACCTGGGCGGCGGTACCTTCGACGTGTCGGTGATCGAGATCGCCGAAGTCGACGGCGAGCACCAGTTCGAAGTGCTGGCCACCAACGGCGACACCTTCCTCGGCGGCGAAGACTTCGACATCCGCCTGATCGACTACCTCGTCGACGAGTTCAAGAAGGAAAGCGGCATCAACCTGAAGGGCGACCCGCTGGCCATGCAGCGCCTGAAGGAAGCCGCCGAGAAAGCCAAGATCGAGCTGTCCTCGACCCAGCAGACCGACGTCAACCTGCCGTACGTGACGGCCGACGCCAGCGGTCCGAAGCACCTGAACGTCAAGGTTTCCCGCGCCAAGCTGGAGTCCCTGGTCGAAGACCTGGTGCAGCGCACCATCGAGCCGTGCCGCACCGCGCTGAAGGATGCCGGCCTGGATGTTTCCGATATCCATGAAGTGATTCTGGTCGGTGGCCAGACCCGCATGCCGCTGGTGCAGAAGACCGTTGCCGAGTTCTTCGGCAAGGAAGCGCGCAAGGACGTCAACCCGGACGAAGCCGTGGCTGTCGGTGCCGCCATCCAGGGCGCGGTCCTGGCCGGCGACGTGAAGGACGTGCTGCTGCTCGACGTGACCCCGCTGACCCTGGGCATCGAGACCCTGGGCGGGGTGATGACCGGCCTGATCGAGAAGAACACCACCATCCCGACCAAGAAGTCGCAGGTGTTCTCCACCGCCGACGACAACCAGGGCGCGGTGACCATCCACGTGCTGCAGGGCGAGCGCAAGCAGGCCGCGCAGAACAAGTCGCTGGGCAAGTTCGACCTGGCCGACATTCCGCCGGCTCCGCGCGGCGTGCCGCAGATCGAAGTGACCTTCGACATCGACGCCAACGGCATCCTGCACGTCTCGGCGAAGGACAAGGCCACCGGCAAGCAGCAGTCGATCGTGATCAAGGCGTCTTCCGGCCTGTCCGAGGACGAGATCCAGCAGATGGTCCGCGACGCCGAGGCGAACGCCGAGGAAGACCGCAAGTTCGAGGAACTGGCGGCCGCGCGCAACCAGGGCGACGCGCTGGTCCATGCGACCCGCAAGATGATCACCGAGGCGGGCGACAAGGCCACCGCCGAGGACAAGGCGACCATCGAGAAGGCGCTGGGCGAGCTGGAAGTGGCGGTGAAGGGCGACGACAAGGCCGAGATCGAGGCCAAGATGAACGCCCTGTCCCAGGCTTCCGCCCCGCTGGCGCAGAAGATGTACGCCGAGCAGGCCCAGCAGGGCGAAGGCGCTGCCCAGGGCGAGCAGGCGAAATCCGCTGACGACGTGGTGGACGCCGAGTTCGAAGAGGTCAAGGACAACAAGTAAGCCCCGGCTTGCTTCTGCCCCGCGTGCCGGTCCTCGGCCGGTACGCATGATCCGCCACGCGGGAGCCTGCTCCCGCGTTGGCGTGTCTGGAGGGTCCTTATTTGAGACGGAAAGGTTATGGCGAAACGAGACTTTTACGAGGTTCTGGGGGTTGAGCGCGGCGCCAGCGAGGCGGACCTGAAGAAGGCCTACCGCCGCCTGGCGATGAAATACCACCCGGACCGCAATCCTGGCGACAAGGAAGCCGAGGACAAGTTCAAGGAGGCCAACGAGGCCTACGAGGTCCTGTCGGATGCCAGCAAGCGGGCGGCCTACGACCAGTACGGCCATGCCGGCGTCGATCCGAACATGGGCGGCGGCGCCGGCGCCGGCTTCGGCGGGGCGAGCTTCTCCGACATCTTCGGCGATGTGTTCAGTGACTTCTTCGGCGGCGGCGGCGGTCGTGGCGGTGCGCGCGGTGGCGCGCAGCGCGGCGCGGACCTGCGCTACACCCTGGACCTCGACCTGGAAGAGGCGGTACGCGGCACTACCGTCACCATCCGCGTGCCGACCCTGGTCGGTTGCAAGACCTGCAACGGCAGCGGCGCCAAGCCCGGCACCACACCGGTCACCTGTACCACTTGCGGCGGTATCGGCCAGGTGCGCATGCAGCAGGGCTTCTTCTCGGTCCAGCAGACCTGCCCGCGTTGCCACGGCACCGGCAAGATGATTTCCGATCCCTGTGGCTCCTGCCATGGCCAGGGGCGCGTGGAAGAACAGAAGACCCTGTCGGTGAAAGTGCCGGCCGGCGTCGACACCGGCGACCGCATCCGCCTCACCGGCGAAGGCGAGGCCGGCAGCATGGGTGGTCCGGCGGGCGACCTGTACGTGGTGGTCAATGTGCGCGAGCATCCGATCTTCCAGCGCGACGGCAAGCACCTCTACTGCGAGGTGCCGATCAGCTTCGCCGACGCGGCGCTGGGCGGCGAGCTGGAAGTGCCGACCCTGGATGGCCGGGTCAAGCTGAAGATCCCGGAAAGCACCCAGACCGGCAAGCTGTTCCGCCTGCGCGGCAAGGGCGTGGCTCCGGTGCGCGGCGGCGGCGCCGGCGACCTGATGTGCAAGGTGGTGGTGGAAACCCCGGTGAACCTGGACAAGCGCCAGCGCGAGCTGCTCGAGGAGTTCCGCAAGTCGTTGCAGAGCGACACCTCGCATTCGCCCAAGGCCAGTGGCTGGTTCGAAGGCATGAAGCGTTTCTTCGACGACCTATAAACAAAGCCATGGGCGCGGCCTGACAGCCGCGTCCGGGTTCCGCGTGGAGTGGTTTATGCGACGTATAGCCGTAGTGGGCGCCGCCGGGCGCATGGGCAAGAACCTGATCGAGGCCGTTCAGCAGACCGGCGGTGCCGCCGGGCTGACGGCGGCGGTGGATCGTCCGGACAGCACCCTGGTGGGGGCGGACGCCGGCGAGCTGGCCGGGCTGGGGCGGATCGGCGTGCCGCTGTCCGGTGACCTGGGCAAGGTCTGCGAGGAGTTCGACGTCCTCATCGATTTCACCCACCCTTCCGTGACCCTGAAGAACATCGAGCAGTGCCGCAAGGCGCGCCGCGCGATGGTCATCGGTACCACCGGCTTCAGTGCCGACGAGAAGCTGCTGCTGGCCGAGGCGGCGAAGGACATCCCGATCGTCTTCGCCGCCAACTTCAGCGTCGGCGTCAATCTTTGCCTGAAGCTGCTGGATACCGCCGCGCGAGTGCTGGGCGACGAGGTGGACATCGAGATCATCGAAGCCCACCACCGACACAAGGTCGATGCGCCGTCCGGCACCGCGCTGCGCATGGGCGAGGTGGTGGCCCAGGCGCTCGGCCGCGACCTGCGGGAAGTGGCGGTCTACGGTCGCGAGGGGCAGACCGGCGCGCGCGCGCGGGAAACCATCGGCTTCGCCACCGTGCGCGCCGGTGACGTGGTGGGTGACCACACCGTGCTGTTCGCCGCCGAGGGCGAGCGGGTGGAGATCACCCACAAGGCTTCCAGCCGCATGACCTTCGCTCGCGGCGCGGTACGCGCGGCGCTGTGGCTGGAGGGCAAGGAGAGCGGCCTGTACGACATGCAGGACGTGCTCGGCCTGCGCTGAGAGACTGCCGCACGTCGTCTTATTGGTGGACCGGAATGTCGCGATTCTGTAAACTACAGCTTTAGTGTGTCCACTAAAAGCAGCGCAGCATGAATCGAAAAAAAGCGGGATGACTCTTCACGGTGTCATCCCGCTTTTTTACACCTGCGCGACCAGTCAGGCTTGATTTACGGGAGGTCTTCTTGACTAAGCCAGCCATACTTGCACTTGCCGACGGCAGCATTTTTCGCGGTGAAGCCATCGGTGCCGACGGCCAGACCGTTGGCGAGGTGGTGTTCAACACCGCCATGACCGGCTACCAGGAAATCCTCACCGATCCTTCCTACGCCCAGCAGATCGTCACCCTGACCTACCCGCACATCGGCAATACCGGCACCACCCCGGAAGACGCCGAGGCCAACCGCGTCTGGGCCGCCGGCCTGATCATCCGCGACCTGCCGCTGATCGCCAGCAACTGGCGCAGCCAGCAGTCGCTGCCTGACTACCTGAAAGCCAACGGCACCGTCGCCATCGCCGGCATCGACACTCGTCGCCTGACCCGCATCCTCCGCGAGAAGGGTTCGCAGAACGGCTGCATCCTGGCCGGTGCCGACGCTACCGAGGAGCGCGCGCTGGAACTGGCTCGCGCCTTCCCCGGCCTGAAGGGCATGGACCTGGCCAAGGAAGTCAGCACCACCGAGCGCTACGAATGGCGCTCCAGCGTCTGGAACCTGGAAAACGACAGCCACCCGGAGATCCCGGCCGGAGAGCTGCCGTACCATGTGGTGGCCTATGACTACGGCGTCAAGCTGAACATCCTGCGCATGCTGGTGGCGCGCGGCTGCCGCCTGACCGTGGTGCCGGCGCAGACGCCGGCCAGCGAAGTGCTGGCGCTGAACCCGGACGGCATCTTCCTTTCCAACGGCCCCGGCGATCCCGAGCCGTGCGACTACGCGATCCAGGCGATCCGCGAGTTCCTCGATACCGAGATCCCGGTGTTCGGCATCTGCCTCGGCCACCAGTTGCTGGCCCTGGCTTCCGGCGCCAAGACCCTGAAGATGGGCCACGGCCACCACGGCGCCAACCATCCGGTGCAGGACCTGGACAGCGGCGTGGTGATGATCACCAGCCAGAACCATGGCTTCGCGGTCGACGAGACGACCCTGCCGGGCAACCTGCGCGCCACCCACAAGTCGCTGTTCGACGGCACCCTGCAAGGCATCGAGCGCACCGACAAGGTCGCCTTCAGCTTCCAGGGCCACCCCGAGGCCAGTCCTGGCCCGCACGACGTCGCCCCGTTGTTCGACCGCTTCATCTCGGCGATGGCCGAGCGCCGCTGAGGAGCAGAGCCATGCCGACCCTGGGGATAACCGATTTCTGGACCTACGTGCTGGGTGTGGTTTTCGTGATCCTGTTGCCCGGACCGAACTCGTTGTTCGTCCTCGCGACCTCGGCCCAGCGTGGCGTGGCGACCGGTTACCGGGCCGCCTGCGGAGTGTTCCTCGGCGACGCGCTGCTGATGCTGCTGTCGGCCCTCGGCGTGGCGTCCCTGCTGAAGGCCGAGCCGATGCTGTTCGTCGGCCTGAAGTACCTCGGTGCGGCCTACCTGTTCTATCTCGGCGTCGGCATGCTGCGGGGCGCCTGGCGCAAGCTGCGCAACCCCGAGGCGACGGCGGCGCAGGCGGAACAGGTGGATGTCCACCAGCCGTTCCGCAAGGCGCTGCTGCTCAGTCTGTCGAACCCCAAGGCGATCCTGTTCTTCATCTCCTTCTTCATCCAGTTCGTCGATCCCGGCTATGCCTACCCGGGCCTGTCGTTCCTGGTGCTGGCGGTGATCCTGGAACTGGTCAGCGCCCTTTACCTGAGCTTCCTGATTTTCACCGGTGTGCGGCTGGCGGCCTGGTTCCGCCGGCGGCAACGGCTGGCTGCCGGCGCCACTTCGGGCGTCGGCGCCCTGTTCGTCGGCTTTGGTGTGAAGCTGGCCACCGCAACCCTGTCCTGATTATTGCAACGAGAGTCCCATGCCAAAACGTACAGACATAAAGAGCATCCTGATCCTCGGTGCCGGCCCCATCGTGATTGGCCAGGCCTGCGAATTCGACTACTCCGGCGCCCAGGCCTGCAAGGCCCTGCGCGAGGAGGGCTACCGCGTCATCCTGGTGAACTCCAACCCCGCGACCATCATGACCGACCCGGCGATGGCCGACGCCACCTACATCGAGCCGATCAAGTGGGCCACCGTGGCCAAGATCATCGAGAAGGAACGCCCCGACGCGCTGCTGCCGACCATGGGCGGGCAGACCGCGCTGAACTGCGCCCTGGACCTGGAGCGCCATGGCGTGCTGGAGAAGTTCGGCGTCGAGATGATCGGCGCCAACGCCGACACCATCGACAAGGCCGAGGACCGCTCGCGCTTCGACAGGGCGATGAAGGACATCGGCCTGGCCTGTCCGCGCTCGGGCATCGCCCACAGCATGGAAGAGGCCTATGGCGTGCTCGAGCAGGTCGGCTTCCCCTGCATCATCCGGCCGTCCTTCACCATGGGCGGCACCGGCGGCGGTATCGCCTACAACCGTGAAGAGTTCGAAGAGATCTGCGCCCGTGGCCTCGACCTGTCGCCGACCAACGAGCTGCTGATCGACGAGTCGCTGATCGGCTGGAAGGAATACGAGATGGAGGTGGTCCGCGACAAGAAGGACAACTGCATCATCGTCTGCTCCATCGAGAACTTCGACCCGATGGGCGTGCACACCGGTGACTCGATCACCGTGGCGCCGGCGCAGACCCTGACCGACAAGGAATACCAGATCATGCGCAACGCCTCTCTGGCGGTGCTGCGCGAGATCGGCGTGGAAACCGGCGGTTCCAACGTGCAGTTCGGCATCTGTCCGAACACCGGGCGCATGGTGGTGATCGAGATGAACCCGCGGGTTTCCCGCTCCTCGGCCCTGGCCTCCAAGGCCACCGGTTTCCCGATCGCCAAGATCGCCGCCAAGCTGGCGGTCGGCTACACCCTCGACGAACTGCAGAACGACATCACCGGCGGTCGCACCCCGGCGTCGTTCGAGCCGGCCATCGACTACGTGGTGACCAAGATCCCGCGTTTCGCCTTCGAGAAGTTCCCGAAGGCCGACGCCCGCCTGACCACCCAGATGAAGTCGGTCGGCGAAGTCATGGCCATCGGCCGGACCTTCCAGGAGTCGGTGCAGAAAGCCCTGCGCGGCCTGGAAGTCGGTGCCACCGGCTTCGACCCGAAGCTCGACCTGAACGACCCGGAAGCCCAGAGCATCCTCAAGCGCGAGCTGACCGTGCCCAGCGCCGAGCGCGTCTGGTACGTCGCCGACGCCTTCCGCGCCGGCAAGAGTGTCGAGGAAGTGTTCGAGCTGACCCGCATCGACGAATGGTTCCTGGTGCAGATCGAGGACCTGGTCAAGGATGAGGAGAAGGTCAAGACCCTCGGCCTGTCCTCCATCGATCGCGAGCTGATGTACAAGCTCAAGCGCAAGGGCTTCTCCGATGCGCGCCTGGCCAAGCTGCTCGGCGTCACCGAGAAGAACCTGCGCAGCCATCGCCACAAGCTGAAGGTGCTGCCGGTCTACAAGCGCGTCGATACCTGCGCCGCCGAGTTCGCCACCGACACCGCCTACATGTACTCGACCTACGAGGAAGAGTGCGAGGCCAACCCGTCGAACCGCGAGAAGATCATGATCCTCGGCGGCGGTCCGAACCGTATCGGCCAGGGCATCGAGTTCGACTACTGCTGCGTGCACGCGGCGCTGGCGATGCGCGAAGACGGCTACGAGACCATCATGGTCAACTGCAACCCGGAGACCGTCTCCACCGACTACGACACTTCCGACCGCCTGTACTTCGAGCCGGTGACCCTCGAGGACGTCCTCGAGATCGTCCGCGTCGAGCAGCCCAAGGGCGTGATCGTCCAGTACGGCGGGCAGACCCCGCTGAAGCTCTGCCGCGCCCTGGAAGAGGCCGGCGTGCCGATCATCGGCACCAGCCCGGACGCCATCGACCGTGCCGAAGACCGCGAGCGCTTCCAGCAGATGGTCCAGCGCCTGAACCTGCGCCAGCCGGCCAACGCCACCGCGCGCAGCGAAGACGAGGCGCTGGCCGCGTCCAAGGCCATCGGCTATCCGCTGGTGGTGCGCCCCTCCTACGTATTGGGAGGGCGGGCGATGGAAATCGTCTACCAGGAAGAAGAGCTCAAGCGCTACATGCGCGAGGCGGTGCAGGTTTCCAATGACAGCCCGGTGCTGCTCGACCACTTCCTCAACTGCGCCATCGAGGTCGACATCGACGCGGTATGCGACGGCGAGATCGTGGTGATCGGCGCGATCATGCAGCACATCGAGCAGGCTGGCGTGCACTCCGGCGACTCCGCCTGTTCGCTGCCGCCGTACTCGCTGCCGCAGCACATCCAGGACGAGATCCGCGAGCAGGTCAAGAAAATGGCCCTGGAGCTGGGCGTGGTCGGCCTGATGAACGTGCAGATGGCGGTGCAGGGCGAGGATATCTTCGTCATCGAGGTCAACCCGCGCGCCTCGCGCACCGTGCCGTTCGTCTCCAAGTGCGTCGGCGAGTCGCTGGCCAAGGTCGCCGCCCGCGTCATGGCCGGCAAGACCCTGGCCGAGGTCGGCTTCACCCAGGAAATCATCCCGCCGTTCTTCAGCGTCAAGGAAGCGGTGTTCCCGTTCGCCAAGTTCCCCGGCGTCGATCCGATCCTCGGCCCGGAAATGAAGTCCACTGGTGAAGTGATGGGCGTCGGTGATAGCTTTGCCGAAGCCTTTGCCAAGGCTCAGTTGGGGGCCAGCGAAATCCTCCCGACCGCCGGTTGCGCCTTCATCAGCGTCCGCGAAGACGACAAGCCGTTCGCCGCCCAGGTGGCCGGCGACCTGGTCGCGCTGGGCTTCGAGGTGGTGGCCACCGCCGGCACCGCGCGCGTCATCGAGGCCGCGGGCCTGCCGGTGCGTCGCGTGAACAAGGTGACCGAGGGCCGTCCGCACGTGGTGGACATGATCAAGAATGACGAAGTCACCCTGATCATCAACACCACCGAGGGTCGGCAATCCATCGCTGACTCCTACTCCATTCGTCGAAACGCCCTGCAGCACAAGATCTGCTGCACCACCACCATCGCGGGTGGGCAGGCGATCTGTGAGGCGCTCAAGTTCGGTCCCGAGAAGACCGTTCGGCGCCTGCAGGATCTCCACGCAGGAATCAAGGCATGAGCAAGTTCCCCATGACCGTCCAGGGCGCCCGCGCCCTGGAAGAAGAAGTGAAACACCTGAAGGGCGTGCTGCGCCCGCAGATCAGCCAGGCCATCGCCGAAGCGCGCGAACTGGGTGACCTCAAGGAAAACGCCGAGTACCACGCGGCACGCGAGCAGCAGGGCATGGTCGAGGCGCGCATCCGCGACATCGAGGCCAAGCTGTCCAACGCCCAGGTCATCGATGTCACCGCGATCCCGCACAGCGGCAAGGTGATCTTCGGCACCACCGTCGACATCGCCAACGTCGAGACCGACGAGACCGTGACCTACCAGATCGTCGGCGACGACGAGGCCGACATCAAGGGCGGCAAGATCTCGGTGAACTCGCCGATCGCCCGTGCACTGATCGGCAAGACCGAGGGGGATGCCGTGCTGGTGAGGACCCCGGGCGGCGATGTCGAGTACGAGATCGTCGAGGTTCGCCATATCTAAGCGCGCTCCGTTGCGCGCGGGCGCGATCAGTTGGCTGCTGGCCCAGACGTTCTGGGTCGGCGGCCTCTGGTTGCTGCAATTCGTGGTCTTGCCGGCGCTCGGCAAGACCGGGCTGGCGCCCCTGCTTGTGGAAACCGTGGCCGCGGCACTGACCCCGCTGCTGATCGGCTTCGCCGGCTTCTGCGCGGTACTGCAGGCGCTGGTGCTGGTCTCCAGTCATGGGCCGATGAGCCTGTGGCGCGACCTTCGGGGGCAGTTGCTGCTCGCCGTGGTGGCGCTCAGCCTGGCGTATTTCCTGGTGCGCGGCATGGCACCCGATGCGGCGCGCTGGCTGCTGTTCAACTATCTGGCGGTGGCGATGTGCGGCCTGTTGCTGGTATTGCAACCGGTGCCGGGGCGGGACGAGGAGAGCGTCTGAACCAGGTCGGGAAGCATCCCGACCTTGGCTCGAAGAGACATCAGATGCCGGCGAAGCGGCTGATGTTGGAGAGGTTCTTGTTCGGCTTCGGGTTCTTCCGGTAGACCAGCGCCATCTTGCCGATGCTCTGCACCAGGTCGCTGCGCGACTGCGCGCAGAGTTCGTCGAGCAGGGCGCGGCGGTCGTCGCGCTCGGCCAGCGCCAGCTTCACCTTGATCAGTTCGTGATCGTTGAGTGCGCGCTCGAGTTCGGCGAGGACGCCTTCGGTCAAGCCGTTCTCGGCTACGATCAATACCGGTTTCAGGTGGTGACCGATAGATTTGAACTGTTTCTTCTGCTCTTGAGTGAGCGCCATAATCAGACCCCTGGGAAAAAGTCGTCTATTTTACCCCAGATTTAGTCCAAGTGATGCTGCCCCCGCCGACCGGGGGTGCCCGAAGAGGTATTCCGTGGCCCGCTCCAAAACCAGCCAGCGCTGGCTGAAAGAACATTTCGACGATCCCTACGTGAAGATGGCCCAGCGCGACGGCTATCGCTCGCGCGCCAGCTACAAGCTGCTGGAAATCCAGGAAAAGGACCGCATCCTGCGTCCGGGCATGACCGTGGTCGACCTCGGCGCGGCCCCGGGCGGCTGGTCGCAGGTCACCAGCCGGGTGATCGGCGACCGCGGCCGGCTGATCGCCTCGGACATCCTGGAGATGGACAGCATCCCCGACGTCACCTTCATCCAGGGCGACTTCACCGAGGACGCGGTGTTCGCGCGGATCCTCGAGGCGATCGGCGAGCATCCGGTGGACCTTGTGATTTCCGATATGGCCCCCAATATGAGTGGGGTGCGGGCTGCCGACCAACCGCGCGCCATGTATCTCTGCGAGCTGGCGCTGGACCTGGCTGGCCGGGTGTTGCGGCCGGGCGGCGATTTCCTGATCAAGATTTTCCAGGGCGAAGGTTTCGACCAGTACCACAAGCAGGCCCGGGAAATGTTCGACAAGGTACAGATGCGCAAGCCCCTGTCGTCGCGTGACCGTTCGCGGGAGCAGTATCTGCTCGCACGCGGCTTTCGTGGGGAATAGACTGGAATGATTGACCCTATAGCCTGTCTATTGGTCGATGACCTGTTGTGCCGGGACGGGCGAGGGTTCATAAAGGGTTACAGACAACGCCTGCGTGCGTAGGTGCTTGTGTAGTACTTTTGGCCGGAAGGAGTCTGGCCGTCGTGTGAAGCGGTTTCCAGGACGGAGCCGGCTTCAGAGGGTAGTCAATTGAACGACATGGCAAAGAATCTGATTCTGTGGCTGATCATCGCGGCGGTACTGGTGACCGTGATGAACAATTTCTCGAGCCCGAGCGAGCCACAGACGCTGAACTACTCGGACTTCATCCAGCAGGTCAAGGATGGCAAGGTCGAGCGAGTGACCGTGGATGGCTATGTCATCACCGGCAAGCGTAGCGACGGCGACACCTTCAAGACCATCCGCCCGGCGATCCAGGACAACGGCCTGATCGGCGACCTGGTCAACAACAACGTCGTGGTCGAGGGCAAACAGCCCGAGCAGCAGAGCATCTGGACCCAGTTGCTGGTCGCCAGCTTCCCGATCCTGGTGATCATCGCCGTCTTCATGTTCTTCATGCGCCAGATGCAGGGCGGCGGCGGTGGCCGCGGCGGCCCGATGAGTTTCGGCAAGAGCAAGGCGCGCCTGTTGTCCGAGGACCAGGTCAAGACCACCTTCGCCGACGTCGCCGGTTGCGACGAGGCCAAGGAAGAGGTCAGCGAGCTGGTCGAGTTCCTGCGCGATCCGGGCAAGTTCCAGCGCCTGGGTGGCCGTATCCCGCGCGGCGTGCTGATGGTCGGTCCGCCCGGTACCGGCAAGACCCTGCTGGCCAAGGCCATCGCCGGCGAAGCCAAGGTGCCGTTCTTCACCATTTCCGGTTCCGACTTCGTCGAGATGTTCGTCGGCGTGGGCGCCTCCCGTGTCCGCGACATGTTCGACCAGGCCAAGAAGCACGCGCCGTGCATCATCTTCATCGACGAGATCGACGCCGTCGGCCGCCATCGTGGCGCCGGCCTGGGCGGCGGTCACGACGAGCGCGAGCAGACCCTGAACCAGTTGCTGGTTGAGATGGACGGCTTCGAGATGAACGATGGCATCATCGTCATCGCCGCGACCAACCGTCCGGACGTGCTCGACCCGGCGCTGCTGCGCCCGGGCCGCTTCGACCGCCAGGTGGTGGTCGGCCTGCCGGATATCCGCGGCCGCGAGCAGATCCTCAAGGTGCACATGCGCAAGGTGCCGCTGGGCGACCATGTCGACCCCGCCGTCATCGCCCGCGGTACGCCCGGTTTCTCCGGCGCCGACCTGGCCAACCTGGTCAACGAGGCCTCGCTGTTCGCCGCGCGCTCCAACAAGCGCATCGTCGACATGCGTGAATTCGAGCTGGCCAAGGACAAGATCATGATGGGCGCCGAGCGCAAGACCATGGTCATGTCCGAGAAGGAGAAGCGCAACACTGCCTACCACGAGGCCGGCCACGCCATCGTCGGTCGTCTGGTGCCGGAGCACGACCCGGTTTACAAGGTGTCCATCATTCCGCGCGGTCGCGCCCTGGGCGTGACCATGTTCCTGCCGGAAGAGGATCGCTACAGCCTGTCCAAGCGCGCGCTGGAAAGCCAGATCTGCTCGCTGTTCGGCGGGCGTATCGCGGAAGAGATGACCCTTGGCTTCGAAGGCGTCACCACCGGCGCCTCCAACGACATCATGCGCGCCACCCAGTTGGCACGGAACATGGTGACCAAGTGGGGCCTGTCGGAGAAGCTCGGTCCGCTGATGTATGCGGAAGAGGAGGGCGAGGTGTTCCTCGGCCGCAGCGCCGGCAGCCAGCACGCCAACGTGTCGGGCGAGACCGCCAAGATGATCGACCAGGAGGTCCGGCGCATCATCGACGACTGCTACGGTACCGCCAAGCGTCTGCTCGACGAGAACCGCGACAAACTGGAGATGATGGCCGACGCGCTGATGAAGTACGAGACCATCGACTCCGACCAGATCGACGACATCATGGCCGGGCGGGTGCCGCGCGAGCCGCGCGACTGGCAGGGTGGTTCGGGCACCGGCACCCCGCCGGCCAACCTGGAAGAGTCGGGCCGCCGCGAGAACACCCCTCCCATCGGTGGGCCAGCCGGCGAGCACTGAGAGCCCTGAATGAGCAACCCGCAATACCCGACCCGACTGCCTTGCGGCAGTCGGGTTCTTGATTTGTCCCGCCCGCATGTCATGGGCATCCTCAATGTCACTCCCGATTCCTTTTCCGATGGCGGCCGTTTCGGTCGCCTGGACGATGCCCTGCGACACGCCGAGCGGATGGTTCGTGAAGGCGCGACGCTGATCGACGTCGGCGGCGAGTCGACCCGGCCAGGCGCCCGCCATGTGTCGCCAACGGAGGAACTGGAGCGGGTCGCTCCGGTGGTCGAACGCATCGCCCGCGAACTCGATGTGGTGATCTCGGTGGATACCTCTACGCCCGCGGTCATGCGTGAAACCGCCCGTCTCGGCGCCGGTCTGATCAACGACGTCCGATCGCTGCAGCGCGACGGCGCGCTGGATGCTGCGCTGGATACCGGTCTGGCGGTCTGCCTCATGCATATGCGTGGCGAGCCGCAGACCATGCAGGACGCGCCTGTCTACCAGGACGTGGTGGCCGAGGTCGGGCTGTTCCTGCGCGAGCGGGTGGATGCCTGCGTGGCGGCCGGGATCGACCGGCAGCGGTTGCTGCTGGACCCGGGATTCGGTTTCGCCAAGACGCTGGAGCACAACCTGGTGCTGTTCAAGCACATGGAGGTTCTCCATGGCATGGGCTTGCCGCTGCTGGTCGGGGTTTCGCGCAAGAGCATGATCGGCAAGGTGCTGGGTCGGGAGGTCGATGAACGCCTCTACGGCAGCCTGGCCCTCGCCGCCCTGGCGCTGGCCAGGGGCGCACGGATAATACGAGTGCATGACGTGGCGGCGACCGTCGACGTGATGCGAATGATCTCCGCCGTGGAAATGGCGGATTGAGCACGGAAGACAAGAAAATGAGCAGAAAATATTTTGGGACCGACGGTATCCGCGGTCGTGTGGGCGAGTTCCCGATCACCCCGGATTTCGTCCTCAAGCTGGGTTGGGCCGTGGGCATGGCGTTCCGCCGGCAAGGCAATTGCAGGGTGCTGATCGGCAAGGATACCCGTAGTTCCGGCTACATGTTCGAATCCGCCTTCGAGGCCGGGCTCTCCGCCTCCGGCGCCGACACCCTGCTGCTCGGCCCGATGCCGACCCCCGGCATCGCCTACCTGACGCGGACCTTCCACGCCGAGGCCGGAGTGGTGATCAGTGCCTCGCACAATCCCCACGACGACAACGGCATCAAGTTCTTCTCCGGTCAGGGCACCAAGCTGCCGGATGACGTGGAACTGATGATCGAGGAGTTGCTCGATGCGCCGATGACCGTGGTGGAGTCGGCCCGTCTCGGCAAGGTCTCGCGGATCAACGACGCGGCGGGACGCTATATCGAGTTCTGCAAGAGCAGCGTGCCGACCAGCACTGATTTCAACGGCCTCAAGGTCGTGCTCGATTGCGCCAACGGCGCCACCTACAAGATCGCTCCCAACGTATTCCGCGAGCTGGGCGCGGAGGTCACCGTGCTGGCGGCCAGCCCGAACGGCCTGAACATCAACGACAAGTGCGGCTCCACCCACCTGGACGGCCTGCAGGCGGCGGTGATCGAGCATCATGCCGACCTGGGCATCGCCTTCGACGGCGACGGCGACCGGGTGATGATGGTCGACCATACCGGCGCGATCGTCGATGGCGACGAACTGCTCTTCCTCATCGCTCGCGACATGCAGGAAAGCGGGCGCCTCCAGGGCGGCGTGGTGGGTACGTTGATGAGCAATCTCGGTCTGGAGCTCGCGCTCCAGGACCTGCATATCCCGTTCGTGCGGGCCAAGGTCGGCGATCGCTATGTGATGGCCGAGCTGCTGGCGCGCAACTGGATGCTGGGTGGAGAGAATTCCGGACATATCGTCTGCTGCCAGAACACCACCACGGGCGACGCGATCATTGCCGCGCTGCAGGTGCTGATGGCGCTCAAGCGTCGCGGCCAGACCCTCGCCGAGGCCCGCCAGGGCATCCGCAAGTGCCCCCAGGTGCTGATCAACGTGCGTTTCAAGGGCGAGAGCGATCCGCTCGAGCATCCGTCGGTCAAGGAAGCCAGCGCGCGGGTCACCGAACAGATGGGTGGGCGCGGCCGCGTCCTGCTGCGCAAGTCCGGGACCGAGCCGTTGGTGCGAGTGATGGTCGAAGGCGACGAGGAGGCCACGGTCCGCGCGCACGCCGAACAGCTGGCGAAAATTGTTTCTGAGGTATGTGCTTGATTTTGCTTGCCAGTCTGGGAACTGTTGAGTAACATCTGCGCCCACTTTGCCCCGCGAGGTACAGCATGCGTCGACCCTTGGTGGCCGGTAACTGGAAAATGCACGGTACGCATTCCAGTGTGGCCGACTTGATCAAAGGCTTGCGTCAGCTGGCGTTGCCGAGCGGAGTCGATGTGGCGGTGATGCCGCCTTGCTTGTTCATCAGTCAGGTCGTTCAGGGCCTGGCTGGCAAGGCGATCGGCGTAGGTGCGCAGAATAGCGCCGTCGAGCCGATGCAAGGCGCGCTGACCGGCGAGATAGCTCCCAGTCAGTTGGCGGATGCCGGTTGCGGCATGGTCCTGGTGGGACACTCGGAACGTCGCCTGATTCTCGGCGAGAGTGACGAGGTTGTGAGTCGCAAGTTTGCCGCGGCTCAGTCGTGTGGCCTGGTGCCGGTGCTGTGTGTCGGGGAGACCCGGGCGGAGCGCGAGGCGGGCAAGACGCTGGAGGTTGTCGCGAGGCAGCTGGGAAGCGTGATCGACGAGTTGGGTGTTGGAGCTTTTGCTCGCGCAGTCGTGGCTTACGAGCCGGTCTGGGCGATCGGGACCGGGTTGACCGCGTCCCCCGCGCAAGCCCAGGAAGTGCACGCGGCGATCCGCGCGCAACTGGCAGCGGAAAATGCCGAGGTCGCAAAAGGTGTGCGACTCCTTTATGGCGGAAGCGTAAAGGCGGCAAGTGCAGCCGAATTGTTCGGCATGCCGGATATCGATGGGGGGCTGGTAGGTGGGGCCTCCCTGAATGCGGATGAGTTCGGTGCGATCTGTCGTGCCGCGGGAAGCTGAAAATGCTGGAAAAGGTCGTAATTGTCGTGCACCTGCTGATGGCGTTGGGTCTGGTTGGCCTGATCCTCGTCCAGCATGGCAAGGGCGCGGATGCAGGGGCTTCTTTCGGTGCCGGTGCTTCGGCAACTGTTTTCGGAAGCCAAGGTTCCGCTACCTTTTTGAGTCGGATTACTGGTATACTGGCAGCGGTTTTTTTCTTGACCAGCCTTGGCTTAGCGTACTTCGCTAAAGAGAAGTCTGATGCTCTGCAACACATCGGTCTGCCCGATCCGGCAGTCCTGGAGCAGAAGCAAGAGAAAGCACCGGCCGCTGACGATGTGCCGGTACTTCAGGAGCAGTCCAAGCCTGCGGAAAGCGCAGGTGATGTACCGGCGGCTCCTGAACAGAAGTAAGAGAAAAGTTTCTGCCGAGGTGGTGGAATTGGTAGACACGCTACCTTGAGGTGGTAGTGGCCATAGGCTGTAGGGGTTCGAGTCCCCTCCTCGGTACCATATAAGCAAACCCCCGCTCTGCGGGGTTTGTATCCGCAAGGTTCGGTTGACCCTCCTGGGTCTCGGTCGTATAATCTTGCACCAGCTTTGACGCGGGGTGGAGCAGTCTGGTAGCTCGTCGGGCTCATAACCCGAAGGTCGTTGGTTCAAATCCAGCCCCCGCAACCAGTTTTTCAGGGCCCCTTTATAGGGGCTTTTTGTTAGCTGGACAGTCCATGCCACGGTTCCGTGTGGCTATTTAGGGATGGGCGTTTCGCCCATTTTTTGTTTCTACGACATACGCGAGGCGATCAGGTGTCGAGCAAGCTAGAACAGTTGCAGGCCTTGCTGGCCCCTGTGGTCGAGGCGCTCGGCTATGAGTGCTGGGGCGTCGAGTTCATTTCCCAGGGTCGTCATTCGGTATTGCGCGTCTATATCGACCGCCCCGAAGGCATCCTCATCGATGACTGTGAAGCCGTCAGTCGGCAGGTCAGCGGTATTCTCGACGTCGAAGACCCGATCAGCGGCGAGTACACCCTCGAGGTGTCCTCGCCGGGCATGGATCGGCCGCTGTTCACCCTCGAACAGTTCGCCAAGCATGCCGGCGAGCAAGTGAAGATCAGGCTGCGTTCACCCTACGAGGGTCGACGCAATTACCAAGGCATTCTCCGTGGTGTGGAGGAGCAGGATGTGGTGGTCCTGGTGGACGATCACGAGTACCTGCTGCCGATCGATTCGATCGACAAGGCCAACATCATTCCCCGTTTTGATTGAGACGCGAATCCGCGGATCCAATGGATTGAAAGGCGAGGCGTACAATGAGCAAAGAAGTACTGCTGGTTGTTGAGTCGGTATCCAACGAAAAGGGCGTACCGGCCGGCGTGATTTTCGAGGCGCTGGAGCTGGCTCTGGCGACCGCCACCAAGAAACGTTTCGAGGACGAGGTCGACCTGCGCGTCGAGATCAATCGTCATAACGGCAGCTACGAGACCTTCCGGCGCTGGCACGTCGTCGCCGACGAGGACTACCAGGACCCCGCCACCGAGATCACCGTCGAGGACGTCCAGGAGCAGAAGCCTGGCGCCAAGGTCGGCGAGGTCATCGAGGAAAAGATCGAGTCCATCGAGTTCGGCCGCATCGCCGCGCAGACCGCCAAGCAGGTCATCGTGCAGAAGGTCCGCGAGGCCGAGCGTGCCCAGGTGGTCGACGCCTACCGCGAGAAGGTCGGCGAGATCATTTCCGGTACCGTGAAGAAGGTCACCCGCGACAACGTCATCGTCGACCTGGGCAACAACGCCGAGGCGCTGCTGGCCCGTGACCAGATCATTCCGCGCGAGACTTTCCGCGTCGGCACCCGCGTGCGTGCCCTGCTGAAGGAAATCCGCACCGAGAATCGCGGTCCGCAGCTGGTCCTGTCGCGCACCGCGCCGGAAATGCTGATCGAGCTGTTCCGCATCGAAGTGCCGGAAATCGCCGAACAACTGATCGACGTGATGGCCGCCGCCCGTGATCCGGGGTCGCGTGCCAAGATCGCCGTCCGCTCCAAGGACAAGCGCATCGACCCGCAGGGCGCCTGCATCGGCATGCGCGGCTCGCGCGTCCAGGCGGTGTCCGGCGAGATCGGCGGTGAGCGGGTGGACATCGTCCTGTGGGACGACAACCCCGCGCAATTCGTGATCAACGCCATGGCTCCGGCCGAAGTGGCGGCGATCATCGTCGACGAGGATACCCATACCATGGATATCGCCGTCGCCGAGGACAACCTGGCCCAGGCTATCGGCCGCAGCGGCCAGAACGTCCGTCTGGCCAGCCAGTTGACCGGCTGGACCCTGAATGTGATGACCGAGGCGGATATCCAGGCCAAGCAACAGGCCGAGACCGGGGATATCCTGCAGCGCTTCGTCGACGAGCTGGATGTCGACGAGGAACTGGCCCAGGTACTGGTGGAAGAGGGCTTCACGACTCTTGAGGAAATCGCCTACGTACCGATGGAGGAGATGCTCAGCATCGATGGCTTCGACGAAGACATCGTCAACGAGCTGCGCTCCCGTGCCAAGGACCGCCTGCTGACCAAGGCCATTGCGACCGAAGAGAAGCTCGCCGACGCACAACCGGCAGAAGACCTGCTCAGCCTCGACGGCATGAGCAAGGAGCTGGCCCTGGACCTGGCGCTGCGTGGCGTAACCACCCGTGAAGATCTGGCCGAGCAATCGATCGACGATCTGCTCGACATCGACGGCATGGACGAAGAGCGTGCCGGCAAGTTGATCATGGCCGCCCGGGCCCATTGGTTCGAGTAAGCAGTCGCGGCCTGAGGAGAGAAGTGCATGACGCAAGTCACGGTGAAAGAACTGGCCCAGGTGGTCGACACACCGGTGGAGCGCCTGCTGCTGCAGATGCGTGACGCAGGTCTGCCGCACACCAGTGCCGAACAAGTTGTAACGGATAGCGAGAAGCAAGCGCTGCTGACCCACCTGAAAGGCAGCCATGGCGATCGCGCCAGCGAACCGCGCAAGATCACCCTGCAACGCAAGACCACCACCACCCTGAAGGTCGGTGGCAGCAAGACGGTGAGCGTCGAAGTTCGCAAGAAGAAGACCTACGTCAAGCGCAGCCCCGACGAGATCGAGGCCGAGCGCCAGCGTGAGCTCGAGGAGCAGCGCGCCGCGGAAGAAGCCGAACGCCTGAAGGCGGAAGAGGCTGCGGCACGCCAGCGTGCCGAGGAAGAAGCCCGCAAGGCGGAAGAAGCCGCGCGTGCCAAGGCTGCGGAAGAGGCGGTCAGCGCCCAGCCGGCGGCTGCCGTCGAGGTCGCCGCGGCCGAGCCGGTGGCCAAGCCCGCCGCCGCCGAAGAGCGCAAGAAGGAAGAACCGCGTCGCGTGCCCAAGCGTGACGAGGACGACGAGCGCCGCGACCGCAAGCACACGCAGCACCGTCCTTCGGTCAAGGAAAAGGAAAAGGCTCCGGCTCCGCGCGTAGCCCCGCGCAGCACCGACGAGGAAAGCGATGGCTACCGTCGTGGCGGCCGTGGTGGCAAGTCGAAGCTGAAGAAGCGCAACCAGCACGGGTTCCAGAACCCGACAGGACCTATCGTGCGTGAAGTGAACATCGGTGAGACCATCACCGTAGCCGAGTTGGCCGCCCAGATGTCGGTCAAGGGCGCCGAAGTCGTCAAGTTCATGTTCAAGATGGGCTCCCCGGTGACCATCAACCAGGTCCTGGACCAGGAAACCGCGCAACTGGTCGCCGAAGAGCTGGGCCACAAGGTCAAGCTGGTCAGCGAGAACGCGCTGGAAGAACAACTGGCCGAGTCCCTCAAGTTCGAAGGCGAAGCGGTCACCCGCGCGCCGGTCGTGACCGTGATGGGCCACGTCGACCACGGCAAGACCTCGCTGCTGGACTACATCCGCCGCGCCAAGGTCGCCGCGGGCGAGGCCGGTGGCATCACCCAGCATATCGGTGCCTACCACGTCGAAACCGAGCGTGGCATGGTGACCTTCCTGGACACCCCTGGCCACGCCGCGTTCACCGCGATGCGTGCCCGTGGCGCCCAGGCGACCGATATCGTGATCCTGGTGGTCGCGGCGGACGACGGCGTGATGCCGCAGACCCAGGAAGCCGTGCAGCACGCGAAAGCGGCGGGTGTGCCGATCGTGGTCGCGGTGAACAAGATCGACAAGCCCGAAGCCAACCCGGACAACATCAAGAACGGCCTGGCCGCTCTCGACGTGATCCCGGAAGAGTGGGGCGGCGACGCTCCCTTCGTCCCGGTTTCGGCGAAGCTCGGTACTGGCGTCGATGAACTGCTCGAAGCGGTCCTGCTGCAGGCGGAAGTGCTCGAACTGAAAGCCACTCCGTCGGCCCCGGGCCGTGGCGTGGTGGTCGAGTCGCGCCTGGACAAGGGCCGTGGCCCGGTGGCCACCGTGCTGGTCCAGGACGGTACCCTGCGTCAGGGCGACATGGTGCTGGTCGGCATCAACTACGGTCGCGTCCGCGCCATGCTCGACGAGAACGGCAAGCCGATCAAGGAAGCCGGCCCGTCGATCCCGGTCGAGATCCTCGGCCTGGACGGCACGCCGGACGCCGGTGACGAGATGACCGTGGTCGCCGACGAGAAGAAGGCCCGCGAAGTCGCCCTGTTCCGTCAAGGCAAGTTCCGCGAGGTGAAACTGGCGCGTGCCCATGCCGGCAAGCTGGAAAACATCTTCGAGAACATGGGCCAGGAAGAGAAGAAGACCCTCAACATCGTCCTCAAGGCCGATGTGCGCGGTTCGCTCGAGGCCCTGCAAGGCTCGCTCAGCGGCCTGGGCAACGACGAAGTGCAGGTCCGCGTGGTCGGCGGCGGCGTCGGTGGCATCACCGAGTCCGATGCCAACCTGGCGCTGGCTTCCAACGCGGTGCTGTTCGGCTTCAACGTGCGCGCCGACGCCGGCGCGCGCAAGATCGTCGAAGCCGAAGGTCTGGATATGCGTTACTACAACGTGATCTACGACATCATCGAAGACGTCAAGAAGGCCCTGACCGGTATGCTCGGCAGCGACCTGCGCGAGAACATCCTCGGCATCGCCGAAGTGCGCGACGTGTTCCGCTCGCCGAAGTTCGGCGCGATCGCCGGCTGCATGGTCACCGAGGGCATGGTGCACCGCAACCGTCCGATCCGCGTGCTGCGCGACGACGTGGTCATCTTCGAGGGCGAGCTGGAATCCCTGCGTCGCTTCAAGGACGACGTCGCCGAAGTGCGTGCCGGCATGGAGTGCGGCATCGGCGTGAAGAGCTACAACGACGTGAAGGTCGGCGACAAGATCGAAGTGTTCGAGAAGGTCGAAGTCGCACGCAGCCTTTGATGGCGAGTGCGTAACCACAGCGCCCGGGCCGGCTTCCAGCTGTCCCGGGCGTTTGTCGCTTTTTTTTCCAGTGACCGGGTGTCGCTGGAGGCAGGTTGAAAAATGGCAAAAGACTACAGCCGTACCCAGCGTATCGGCGATCAGATGCAACGCGAGCTGGCCCAACTGATCCAGCGCGAGATCAAGGACCCGCGCCTGGGCCTGGTCACCATCACCGGTGTCGAGGTCAGCCGCGACGTGGCGCATGCCAAGGTGTTCATCACGGTCATGGGCCAGGACGACGCCGAGCGGGTCGCCCTGAACATGGAAATCCTCAACGACGCGGCGGGCTACCTGCGCATGCTGCTCGGCAAGTCGATGAAGCTGCGCAGCGTGCCGCAGTTGCATTTCCACTACGACGAAAGCATCCGTCGTGGCGCCGAGCTGTCCGCGCTGATCGAGCGCGCAGTGGCGGAAGACCGTCGCCACGGCGACGAGTCCGAGGACTGAGCGTGGCCCAGGTGAAGCGTATCCGCCGTTCCATCAGTGGCATCCTGGTGCTCGACAAGCCGCGCGGCATGAGTTCCAACCAGGCCCTGCAGAAAGTCCGCTGGCTGCTCAACGCCGAGAAGGCCGGCCATACCGGCAGCCTCGATCCGCTGGCCACCGGCGTCCTGCCGCTGTGCTTCGGCGAGGCGACCAAGTTCTCCCAGTACCTGCTCGATGCCGACAAGGGCTACGAGACGGTGATGCGCATGGGCATCACCACCACCACCGGCGACGCCGAGGGCGAGATGCTCGCCGAGCGCGAGGTGACCGTCGGTCGGGACGATCTCGAGCAGGCCCTGCCGCGCTTCCGTGGCGACATAGAGCAGGTGCCGCCGATGTACTCGGCGCTGAAGAAGGACGGGCAACCGCTGTACAAGCTCGCTCGTGCAGGAGAGGTAGTGGAGCGCGAGGCGCGTTCTGTTACTATTACGCGCCTGGATTTGCTCTCCTTCGAGCCGCCCTGCGCGACCCTGGCCGTTTCCTGCAGCAAAGGCACCTACGTGCGTACGCTGGTGGAGGACCTTGGCCAGGTCCTGGGCTGCGGCGCGCACGTCGCGGCACTGCGGCGGACCCAGGCCGGGCCGTTCGTCCTGGCCCAGGCGATCACCCTCGAGACGCTCGAGCGCGTGCATGCCGAAGGTGGTCCGGAAGCGCTGGACCAGTTCCTGATGCCGGAAGACAGCGGCCTGCTGCATTGGCCGGTGCTGCAGTTGTCCGAGCACAGTGCGTACTACTGGCTGCACGGGCAGCCGGTGCGAGCCCCGGAAGCGCCGAAGTTCGGCTGGTTGCGGGTGCAGGATCATACAGGTCGTTTCATCGGCATCGGTGAAGTGACCGACGACGGGCGTATCGCCCCGCGTCGACTGATTCGGTCATAAGGCCGATACGAGGGTGGCTGTCAGCAGGCACGGTCATTCCTCCTTTTAAAACACGGGAAGCGATTCCCGGCCTGTTCACTCAGAGGAAGCCCATCATGGCACTGAGCGTTGAAGAAAAAGCGCAGATCGTTAACGAATACAAGCAAGCTGAAGGCGACACCGGTTCCCCGGAAGTGCAGGTAGCCCTGCTGTCCGCCAACATCAACAAGCTGCAGGATCACTTCAAGGCCAACGGCAAGGATCACCATTCCCGCCGTGGTCTGATCCGTATGGTTAACCAGCGCCGTAAGCTGCTGGACTACCTGAAGGGCAAGGACGTATCCCGTTACACCGCCCTCATCGGCCGTCTGGGTCTGCGTCGCTAAGCGACGCCGGTCGGCAGCTTGAAGCAGGAGCTGGAAGTCTGGCGTCGGTACCCGCACACGAGGCGGGTATCGGCGTCGGGCTTCCAGCTTCGCGCTTTCTAGGAATCGATTCGGGTCCGACTCCCGGCATTCCACCGATTTCCCCCAAGGCAACATAGAAGGTAAAGACACCGTGAACCCGGTAACCAAGCAATTCCAGTTCGGTCAGTCGACCGTCACTCTCGAGACCGGCCGTATCGCTCGCCAGGCCACCGGCGCCGTACTGGTCACCATGGACGACGTCAGCGTGCTGGTCACCGTGGTCGGCGCCAAGTCGCCGGCCGAGGGCCGCGACTTCTTCCCGCTGTCCGTGCATTACCAGGAAAAGACCTACGCGGCAGGCCGTATCCCCGGCGGTTTCTTCAAGCGTGAAGGGCGTCCTTCCGAGAAGGAAACCCTCACCTCGCGCCTGATCGATCGTCCGATCCGTCCGCTGTTCCCCGAAGGTTTCATGAATGAAGTGCAGGTCGTCTGCACCGTCGTTTCCACCAACAAGAAGTCCGATCCGGACATCGCCGCGATGATCGGCACCTCCGCCGCCCTGGCGATCTCCGGCATTCCGTTCGCCGGCCCGATCGGCGCCGCACGCGTCGGCTTCCACCCGGAAATCGGCTACATCCTCAACCCGACCTACGAGCAACTGCAGAGCTCCAGCCTCGACATGGTCGTGGCCGGTACCGAAGACGCGGTGCTGATGGTGGAGTCCGAGGCCGACGAGCTGACCGAAGACCAGATGCTCGGCGCCGTGCTGTTCGCCCACGACGAATTCCAGGCGGTGATCCGTGCCGTCAAGGAACTGGCCGCCGAAGCCGGCAAGCCGGCCTGGGACTGGAAAGCCCCGGCCGAGAACACCGTGCTGGTCAACGCCATCAAGGCCGAGCTGGGCGAGGCGATCTCCCAGGCCTACACCATCACCATCAAGCAGGACCGCTACAACCGCCTGGGCGAGCTGCGCGACCAGGCCGTGGCGCTGTTCGCCGGCGAGGAAGAGGGCAAGTTCCCGGCTTCCGAGGTCAAGGACGTGTTCGGCCTGCTGGAATACCGCACCGTTCGCGAGAACATCGTCAATGGCAAGCCGCGCATCGACGGTCGTGACACCCGTACCGTGCGTCCGCTGCGCATCGAAGTCGGCGTGCTCGGCAAGACCCACGGCTCCGCGCTGTTCACCCGCGGCGAGACCCAGGCCCTGGTCGTCGCCACCCTCGGCACCGCCCGCGATGCCCAGCTGCTGGACACCCTGGAAGGCGAGCGCAAGGACGCCTTCATGCTGCACTACAACTTCCCGCCCTTCTCGGTAGGCGAGTGCGGTCGCATGGGCAGCCCGGGCCGTCGTGAAATCGGCCATGGCCGCCTGGCCCGTCGCGGCGTCGCCGCCATGCTGCCGACCCAGGACGAATTCCCCTACACCATTCGCGTGGTGTCCGAGATCACCGAGTCCAACGGTTCCAGCTCCATGGCTTCCGTGTGCGGCGCTTCGCTGGCACTGATGGACGCCGGCGTGCCGGTCAAGGCGCCGGTTGCCGGTATCGCGATGGGCCTGGTGAAGGAAGGCGAGAAGTTCGCCGTCCTGACCGACATCCTGGGTGACGAAGACCACCTGGGCGACATGGACTTCAAGGTCGCCGGTACCGACAAGGGCGTCACCGCCCTGCAGATGGACATCAAGATCAACGGCATCACCGAAGAGATCATGGAGATCGCCCTGGGCCAGGCCCTGGAAGCTCGCCTGAACATCCTCGGCCAGATGAACCAGGTCATCGCCAGGCCGCGCGCCGAGCTGTCGGAGAACGCGCCGACCATGCTGCAGATGAAGATCGACTCGGACAAGATCCGCGACGTCATCGGCAAGGGTGGCGCCACCATCCGTGCGATCTGCGAAGAAACCAAGGCCTCGATCGATATCGAGGACGATGGCAGCGTGAAGATCTACGGCGAAACCAAGGAAGCCGCAGAGGCCGCCAAGCAGCGCGTGCTGGCGATCACCGCGGAAGCCGAGATCGGCAAGATCTACGTCGGCAAGGTCGAGCGCATCGTCGATTTCGGCGCCTTCGTCAACATCCTGCCGGGCAAGGATGGCCTGGTGCACATCTCGCAGATCAGCGACAAGCGCATCGACAAGGTCACCGACGTGCTGCAGGAAGGCCAGGAGGTGAAGGTCCTGGTGCTCGACGTGGACAACCGTGGTCGCATCAAGCTGTCGATCAAGGACGTGGCTGCCGCCGAAGCTTCCGGCGTATAAGTCGAGTCGCGATCGAATCGAAACAGGGCCTTCGGGCCCTGTTTTCGTTTCTGCCGTGGGAGTCGGTCCGGGTGAAGCGGGGAATCCTTGCATTTTGCAAGCCGAAACCGGGCGAATTCGGCATTCTGCAACCGTCTCGCTTTCCGCTATTTTTATAACTTATTGTTTTTAAAGGTTTTTATTTTTGAAAAAAACTGGCACAGCGCTTGCGATATCTCTTATGCAACTGCCGCCAGGAATGGCTGCAGTTTTTCGAAATCCATAGGAGAAACCGCGATGAAATTCAGCAAACTCGCTATTGCCGCTGCTACTGCCACTGCTCTGAGCTTCTCGATGGCCAATGCGTTCGCTGCCCAGCCCATCAGCCTGGCGGCCAACGACACTATGCAGAAAACCGAAGAAGCGGTTTCCGACACCTGGATCACCAGCAAGGTGAAATCCAGTCTGATCGCCAACAAGAACGTGAGTGGCGTCGATATCAAGGTCGAAACCAACAAGGGTGTGGTTTCCCTGTCCGGTAACGTGAAGAGCGATGCCGAGCGTGACCTGGCGATCGAGACCGCCAAGGGCATCAAGGGCGTGAAGGCCGTTTCCGCCGACGGCCTGAAATCGGTCGAATAATCACGGTCGAGCCGAACGAGATCCTTTTCCCACGTCACTCAGGAGACCACCGATGAATTCCGATGTGATCAAAGGCAAGTGGAAGCAACTCACCGGCAAGATCAAGGAGCGTTGGGGCGACCTGACCGACGATGATCTCCAGGCTGCCGACGGACATGCCGAGTACCTGGTCGGCAAGCTGCAGGAACGCTATGGATGGTCCAAGGAACGGGCCGAACAGGAAGTCCGCGACTTCAGCGACCGCCTGTAACCCAGGCAGTAAGGAAGCCCCGCCGGGTTTTGCCCGGCGGGGCTTCTTTCATGAGGGCTCTCAGTTGCCCCGGCGGCTCTGGATGGCGCTGAGGCGGTTGCCCTCGAAACGGACGAAATACAGCATGCCGTTCCATGGGCCGTAGACCCATTCCTGGACTTCCACCTCGTAGCGCTTGCCCCACTCGCCGACGACCTCGCGATAGCCCAGGCTGTCGCGGCTGCGTGGCTCGCCGCAGCGCTCGAGGACATCGCTGCTGCTGTCGCCGCTGCTGACCAGCCGGCTGCCGCAGCGCAGCGAATCGGCCTGCGCCTGGGCCAGCGGCAGCAGCGCCAGAAGGCCGGCGTAGAGGAGGGCGCGGCTCAACGCTTGAACTCGATGCGTCTGAGCTTGTTGGCCTCGAAGGTCAGGATGTAGGTGACGCCGTTGCGCGGTCCGTATACCCATTCCTCGACCTTGAATTCCCGCCGATCATGGCTGCCGAGGGTATAGCCGACATCGTCGCGGTGATCCGGATCGCCGCATTTCTGCTGCACTTCGAAGGCGCGGTCGCCAACGCTGACCAGCGCGCTGCCGCAGCGCATGGTGTCGGCCTGCGCGGCAGCGCAGGCGAGGAGGAACAGGGGGGCCGCCAGGGCGGTGAATCGCTTGCGCACGGTATTACTCGCTATCCAGGTGCAGTTGGGTGTCGACATTACCCTTGTCCTCGCCTTCGGCGAAACTGACGTCGATCAAGTAGATGCGTTCGTCCGGCATCTGGCCTTTCTCCACCAGGTAGTCCTTGATCCGGGTGGCCCGGGCCTGGCCGATCTGGCGCAGCAGCACCTGGCTCTTGGCCCAGGAGGCGATCACCGCTTCGCGCATCTTCGCGCTGCGCTCGTCGCTGTCCAGTTCCTTCCACTCGGCCGGCGGCTGTTGCTTCAGGCGGGCCCGGTAGATGCCTTCGAGCAGCGCCGGCTGCATGTTCTCCGGCACTTCCAGCTGCTTGGCGTCGCTCGGTACCTTGTCGCCGCGCCGCTGCAACATGCGGTAGTAGGTGTTCTGGTATTCCAGTTCGAGACGCTTGGCGCCGATCGAGGGTCCGTCCGCCACGGCGGAGGCCACACCTTCCACTTCCAGGCGCAGCGCCGGGCGGTCCTTGAGCGCACCGGCGAGCTTGTCCAGGTTGGCCTGGGCCTCCGGCGACAGCTCGTCGCTGCCCGGGGCGAACGGCACCGTGCCCAGGTCTTCGTCGCCGCCGGCGGCCAGTCCGGCGATGAACTTGAATGGCGCTTGTACGGCACGCAGGACCAGGTTGCGCAGGGTCTGCCAGACGATCGGCATGACGCTGAATTCAGGGTTGTTCAGGTCGCCGGCGACCGGCAGCTGGATGTCGATGTTGCCCTTGGTGTCCTTGAGCAGGGCCACTGCCAGTTTCACCGGCAGGTCGACGGCATCCGGGCTGTCGACCTTTTCGCCGAGCTGCAGGCCTTCCAGCAGGACCTTGTTTTCCGCTTTCAGCTGGCTGCGCTCGATCTGGTAGTGCAGGTCGAGGTTGAGCCGGCCCTTGCGGATACGGTAGCCGGCGAACTTGCCGGAATAGGGCGTCAGGGTGGTCAGCTCGACGCGCTTGAAGCTGGTGGTGATGTCGAGCTTCTTCAGCGGGTCGAACGGATCCAGCTCGCCGACGATGGTCACCGGCGCGTACTTGTCGACCTTGCCCTTGATATCTATCTTGGCCGGCTGCGAGTTGCGCGTATCGAGGGTGCCGACTTCGCCGCTGAGCTGCTGGATGGCGGTGCCGAACGGCGGCATCAGGGTCAGGTCGGCGAAGTTCGCCGAGCCGTTGTTGATCCGCACGCCACCGATGTGGATGCCCAGCGGCTTGCCCGCCGGCGCATTCCCGCTTTCGGCGGCGGCCTTGCCGGTCGAGCTGCCTGGTTGCGGGATGATCAGTTCGCTGACGTTGGTGCTGCGATCTTCGTTGATTATGAAGCGGGCGTAGGGCTCCTCCAGGGACACGCTCTGGATCGACAGGCTGTCCTCATGCCGATAGGCGAGGCCGTTGAGGGTCAGCTTGGTCCATTTGACGAAGTCGCGGTCCTTGAGGGTGTCCAGGGTGTGCAACTGGCTGACTTCGGCGCTGCCGTCGATGCTGAAGGCCAGCGGCTCGACGCTCTTCAGGTCGACCGCCAGTTCGCTGCCAAGAAAGCCGCTGCGCAGCTCCAGGCGGATGAATGGCGAAATGTAGGCCTGGGCCACGCGCAGATCGATGTCGCGGGTACTGACCTTGAGCCGGGCGCTGATCGGATCGAGCACCACCTGACCGCTGGCCTGGACCTGGCCGCGGTTGCCGAGGCCGGTCTTGAGCTTGAGGTCGAAGGGGGTCTTGCCGAGGCTGTCGACGTTCTGCAGGTCGAGGTCCAGCGGGCCGACTTCCAGCGGCACCGCCGTGGCTGGCTGGCGATCCACCAGGTGCGCCTTGTAGCCGCGGAACTGGGCGTCGCGCAGGATGACGTGCCAGGGTTTGGCAGGCGTCTCCGCAGCGCCTTTCGCGCTATCGGTCGGAGGCGCCTTTGCAGTGTCGGCGAGTTGTTGCGCCGCGTCGTTGGCCGCCTTGTCGATCTCCGCGGTCTTGGCCGTTTCCTGTCCGGTCGCCTTGCCGGTCTCCGAAGCCTTGCTCGTCTCTTGCCTGGCTCCCTTGCCGGCAGCGCTTTCCGCGACCTTGGCGGGCTCTTTGCCGGTCGCTGCCTTTTCCGTCTCGGCGACGCTGGCGTCCTTCTCCGCCGGCTTGTCCTTGCTCGTTTCGCCCGAGGCTATCGCCGTTGCCTTGGCGGCGCGGTCGGTCGCCGGCTCGCTGGCGGCCTTCGCCGTTTCGGCTGGTTCCGCGGCGGCATCGGTGTTTTCCTTCGGCTTGGGCGCAGGCGCCTTGCGCGGCGGCGGGGTGAAATCGGCGAACAGTTTCTGCCAGTCGAGCTGGCCATCCTTTTCCCGCGCGGCCCAGGCTTCCAGGCCCTGGCTGCGGACTTCGCCGAGCACCACTTCCTGCTTGGCCAGGTCCAGGGTGGTAGCGGCCACGTCGAGGCTGGCGAGCTTGGCCAGTGGCTTGCCCTGGGGCGAATTGATGCTGAAGTCGGCCAGCTTCAGGGCTGCCTTGTCGAGCAGCAGCTGAGTGTCCTTGGACAGGTCCAGGCGATAGTCGCTGGAGAGGCTGACCACGCCGTTCTCCAGGACCAGCGGGGCATTGTCGCGGACATAGGGCCACCAGGCCTTGAGCTGGATATCCTTGATGCTGAGGTGGCCTCTGGAAGTGATCGGCACCAGGGTCAGGTCGCCTTCCCAGTCCAGGCGACCGCCATCCGGGCCGGTGGCGACCAGGGTCATCTTCGCGCCGTCGTCGGGCAGGGTGCTGAGGTTGTGCAGCTCGAAGCCCAGCGGGTCGAAGCGGAAGTCGACCGGCTCGCTCGGACGCAGGTCCTGGAAGTGCAGGCTGCCCTCGGCCAGTTGGATGCGGTCGATGCGCAGCGGGAACGGATCGCTCGGCTGCTCGGGCTCGGGCGATTCGCTCGGCGGGATCCTGAACAGGCTGGCCAGGTTGAGCTGGCCCTTCTCGTCGAACAGCAATTCGGTATGCGGGCCTTCCAGCTCGACGTCGGCCAGGTGCAACTGGCGCTTCCACAGGCTGTCCAGCTGCAGGTTGGCGTACAGCCGGCGGAAGGCGACCTGGGGGTTCTTCTCGTCGCCCAGACGCAGGCCCCAGAGGGTCAATTCCAGGCTGAAGGGGTTGAACTCGATGCGTTCGAGTCGCGCGGGGACGGTGGCGTATTGCGCCAGTTGCTGGTTGGCGACGCGCAGGCCGATGCCGGGGATGAGCAGGAAGCCCAGCAGGCAATAGACGAGGAAGGTGATCAGCAGGGCGCTGACAGCGCGTTTCAGTCCTTTGGGCATGGCTCTATTTCATTTTCCGTTCTAAGCGGTGCCTTGGAGTATGGCACGGCCTCAAGGTTCCGGCGGCGATTCGCGCCGATTCAGAGCCTTTGGATGGGTATTCTTGCCGCTGGGGCACGAAATTTCCCGGCCTCGCCCATCAGTGGCTCACCGGTGGCAGCCCCATTCGTCGACAGGCCCGGTGCATGGAGGCGTTTCGCACCGCCCAACGCAGTAGCGGTACGCTGCGCCTGACACCGCTGCGGATCAGACGGCGGCGCAGCGGGCTGAAGGAGAATCCGAGCATCGACGCGGCCCACGCCGGCAGCAGTTCGGCGCCGGCGCGCAGCATCAGTGCGCCGAACGGTTTGGCCAGGGTGCTCGGCGCCGGCGCGTCGAAGAGAACCCGTACCACCTCGCGGGTGCGCTCGTCGCAGCGCAGTTGCGGGCGCATGCGTTCCAGGTAGGCGGCGATCTGCCGGCGGTTGCGCGGTACATCGCGGGCGCCGAGGCGTTCGGCGACCTGGGCGATTTCCGCGTAGTAGCGGTCCTGCTCGCTGCCCGCCAGGCCGGGGTTGAGATAGCGCAGGTAGGACTTGAGGAAGCTGCTGACTTCGGCGACGTGTACCCAGGTCAGCAGGTCCGGATCGCTGGCGGAATAGGGCGTGCCATCGGGCAGTTGGCCGGTGACGCTTTCGTGGATGCGCCGGACCCGCTCGATCAGGCGCTCGGCGTCGGCCAGCGGACCATAGGTTGTCGCCGAGACGAACTGGCCGGTGCGACGCAGGCGGCCGAGCAGGTCGTCGCGGAAGTTGGAATGGTCCCAGACCCCGGCCAGAGCCAGCGGATGGAGCATCTGCAGGAGCAGCGCGCCGATGCCGCCGATCATCATGCTGCTGAAGTCGCCGTGGACTTTCCAGCAGGCCGCGCCAGGACCGAACAGGCCGGGATCGCCCTTCGGCGACTCGAAGTCGATGCCGCCCACGGCGAGCCCGGTAAGGCTCAGCACCTGGCTTTCGATGTGGCGACGGACACTTTCCATGGGCGGCTCGCTACGGCTGGTCAGGCCCGAGCTTAACCCAGGCGCCGGAGCGACTGGAACCGTCCCGCGCCGCAGGGCGGCGGGACGGTTGCGCGGGTCAGCGGTTGAGGCGGTTGTCGATCAACCCCTGCACCACTCCCGGATCGGCCAGGGTCGAGGTATCGCCGAGACTGTCCAGCTCGTTGCAGGCGATCTTGCGCAGGATACGCCGCATGATCTTGCCGGAGCGGGTCTTCGGCAGGCTGGGCGCCCATTGCAGGTGGTCCGGCTTGGCGAAGCTGCCGATCTCCTTGCCGACCAGCGCCAGCAGTTCCTGCTGCAGCGCCTCGTCGGGCTGGCTGCCGGCCATCAGGGTGACGAAGGCATAGATCGCCTGGCCCTTCACCTCGTGCGGGCAGCCGACCACCGCCGCTTCGGCCACCGCGTCGTGCAGGACCAGCGCGCTCTCGACCTCGGCGGTGCCGATGCGGTGGCCGGAGACGTTGATCACGTCGTCGACCCGGCCGGTGATCCAGTAGTAGCCGTCCTCGTCGCGCCGCGCGCCGTCGCCGCTGAAGTAGTAGCCCGGGTAGGGCTTGAAGTAGGTGTCGATCATCCGCTGGTGATCGCCGTAGACGCTGCGGATCTGGCTCGGCCAACTGGCCTTGATCGCCAGCACGCCGCTGCCCGCGCCGTCGATTTCCTTGCCTTTCTCGTCGAGCAGCACCGGTTGCACGCCGAAGAACGGCCGGGTGGCCGAGCCCGGTTTGAGCGCGGTGGCGCCGGGCAGCGGGGTGATCAGGATGCTGCCGGTCTCGGTCTGCCACCAGGTGTCCACGATCGGGCAACGCTTCTCGCCGACCACCTGGTAGTACCACTCCCAGGCCTCCGGATTGATCGGTTCGCCCACCGAGCCGAGCAGGCGCAGGCTGCTGCGCGAGGTCTGGCGCACCGGCCCGTCGCCTTCGCGCATCAGGGCGCGGATCGCGGTCGGCGCGGTGTAGAAGATGTTCACCTGGTGCTTGTCGATCACTTGCCAGAAGCGCGAGGCGTCCGGGTAGTTGGGCACGCCCTCGAACATCAGGGTGGTGGCGCCGTTGGCCAGCGGGCCGTAGACGATGTAGCTGTGCCCGGTGACCCAGCCGACGTCGGCGGTGCACCAGTAGACATCGCCGTCGTGGTAGTCGAACACGTACTTGTGGGTCATCGCCGCGCCGAGCAGGTAGCCACCGGTGGTGTGCAACACGCCCTTCGGCTTGCCGGTGCTGCCGGAGGTATAGAGGATGAACAGCGGGTCCTCGGCGTCCATCGCTTCCGCCGGGCAGTCGGCGGAAGCCGCGTGGAGTGCCTCGTGGTACCAGAGGTCACGACCTTCGACCCAGGGGATGTCGCCCTGGGTGCGCTCGACCACCACCACGGTGGAGACCTCCGGGCAATCCTCCAGCGCCTTTTCCACATTCTGTTTCAGCGGAATGTACTTGCCGCCGCGCACGCCCTCGTCGGCGGTGATCACGGTGCGGCAGTCGGCATCGAGGATGCGGTCGCGCAGCGAGTCCGGCGAAAAGCCGCCGAACACCACCGAGTGCACCGCGCCGATGCGGGCGCAGGCGAGCATGGCGTAGGCGGCCTCGGGAATCATCGGCATGTAGATGCAGACCCGGTCGCCCTTCTCCACCCCGCGGCTCTTCAGCACGTTGGCCAGGCGGCAGACGTTGTGGTGCAGCTTGCGGTAGGTGATATGCGCGGATTCGCTGGGATTGTCGCCTTCCCAGACGATGGCGATCTGCTCGCCGCGGCGCTCCAGATGGCGGTCGATGCAGTTGTAGGCGACGTTCAGCTGGCCGCCCTTGAACCAGCTGGCCTGGCCCTTTCTCAGATCGCCATGGTGGACGCTGTGCCAGGGCTTGAACCAGTCGAGGAAGGCCTTGGCCTGCTCGCCCCAGAATTCCTCGGGATTTTCCACGGACTGGCGGTACAGGCGCCGGTAGTCGTCATCGTTCAGGTAGGCACGCTGGCGGACGGCCTCCGGCACCGGGTGGACGCTGATCTCGAACATGGCGGTTTCCTTTGTTTTTCTGCTCCGCAAGGTGTCGAGGCGACCGCGCGCGGCCCCTCTCCAGGTTCGACCAAGGGTGGGCCAGGCGAGTGCCATGTTCAAGTGGCAAAGGGGCGAGCGGGGTGGGCGCCGGTGCCGACGAAAAAGCCCGGCGCGGGGCCGGGCTTTCGCGAGCGGGTCGATCAGCCGCGGTGGCGACCGCGGAAGAAGTCGATCAGGCCCTGGGTCGAGGCGTCCTCGGCGGGTTTCTCCTCGCTGCCGACCAGCCGCGAGTAGACGCCCTTGCCGAGTTCCTTGCCAAGTTCCACGCCCCACTGGTCGAAGGCGTTGATGCCCCAGAGGATGCTCTGCACGTAGACCTTGTGCTCGTACATGGCGATCAGCGCGCCGAGGCGGCGGGCGCTGATGCGCTCGACCACCAGGGTGTTGCTCGGCCGGTTGCCGGGGATCACCTTGTGTGGCGCCAGGCGCTGCACCTCGGCTTCCGGCAGGCCCTTGGCACGCAGCTCGGCCTCGGCTTCCTCGCGGCTCTTGCCCAGCATCAGCGCCTGGCTCTGCGACAGGCAGTTGGCGTACAGCCACTGGTGGTGGTCGGCGACCGGATTGTAGCTGCTCACCGGGACGATGAAATCCGCCGGGATCAGCTGGGTGCCCTGGTGCAGCAACTGGTGATAGGCGTGCTGGCCGTTGCAGCCGACGCCGCCCCAGATCACCGGGCCGGTGCCGCTGGTGACCGGGGTGCCGTCCTGGCGCACGCTCTTGCCGTTGGACTCCATGTCCAGCTGTTGCAGGTGGTCGGTGATGTTCCGCAGGTAGTAGTCGTAGGGCAGGATCGCATGGCTGCGCGCGCCCCAGAAGTCGCCATACCAGACGCCCAGCAGGCCGAGCAGCACCGGGATGTTGCGTTCGAACGGGGCGGTCTGGAAGTGCTGGTCCATGTTGTAGGCGCCGGACAGCAGCTCCTTGAAGTTGGAAATGCCGATGGACATGGCGATCGGCAGGCCGATGGCCGACCACAGCGAGTAGCGGCCGCCGACCCAGTCCCACATCGGGAAGACGTTCTCCTCGCGGATGCCGAAGGCGATGGCGGCTTCCTTGTTGCTGGAGACGGCGATGAAATGGCGATAGAGCTCTTCCTCGGTGCCGCCCTGGGCCAGGTACCAGGCGCGCGCGGCCTGGGCGTTCTTCAGGGTTTCCAGGGTGCCGAAGGACTTGGAGGAAACGATGAACAGGGTGGTCTCGGCGTTCAGGCGGCAGGCCAGCTCATGGAACTCGCTGCCGTCGATGTTCGCCAGGTAGTGGCAGCGCACGCCTTTCTGGGCGAACGGCAGCAGGGCTTCGGAGACCAGTTGCGGGCCGAGGAAGGAGCCGCCGATGCCGATGTTCACCACGTCGGTGATCGGCTTCTCGGTATAGCCGCGCCACAGGCCGTTGTGCACGTAGCCGACCAGTTCGGTCATCTGGTGCAGGACGCGGTGGACTTCCGGCATCACGTCGACGCCATCGACCAGCACCTTGTCGCCGATCGGTCGACGCAGCGCGGTGTGCAGTACCGGCCGGCGCTCGGAGGCATTGATCGCCTCGCCGTCGAACATCGCCCGGATCGCGTCGCTGAGCCGTGCTTCCTCGGCCAGCTTCACCAGCAGGTCGATGGTGTCCTGGCGCACCAGGTTCTTCGAGAAGTCGAGGAACAGCCCGCAGGCGCTGAAGGAAAACCGCTTGAAGCGCTCCGGATCGTCGATGAACGCCTGGCGCATCCTGAAGTCCTGCAGTTCCTGGCGATGGGCGGCCAGGGCGCGCCAACTGTCGAGTTGCGTGGCATCCAGCGGAGTGAGGTGGTGCTTCATGGCTGACCTTCTGGTTGGAATTCGATGGCGCACTTATTTGAACATGAAAAAGCCCGGATGAAACCGGGCTCTATCCAGAGGGGGCGAGGTCAGGCGACCTGTATCGGAATCGCCTCGCTGGTATGGCTGAGCTGGTTGCCCGGCGCCATGTACAGCATGCGCGGCTTGTGGCTGGCCAGTTCGGCTTCGCCGTAGTGGGCGTAGGCGCAGATGATCACGCGGTCGCCGACCTTGGCCTTGTGTGCCGCGGCGCCGTTCACCGAGATCATCTTCGAGCCGTTCTCGGCGCGGATCGCATAGGTGGTGAAGCGCTCGCCGTTGTCGACGTTGTAGATCTGGATCTGTTCGTATTCGCGGATTCCGGAGAGGTCCAGCCAATCGCCGTCGATGGCGCAGGAGCCTTCGTAGTCGAGGACGGCATGGGTGACTTCGGCGCGATGCAACTTGGCTTTGAGCATGATGGCGTGCATGGGGCGACTCCTATCGGGTCCGCGGGGGGCGGCAGAGTATGGCGAGTCCGTGGTGAGCGCTCAAGCCCCCGGGAACCGGGGGCTCGGCATGCATCAATCGAGGTGGACTGAGAGGTTGTCGATCAGGCGCGTACCGCCCAGGTAGGCGGCGGCCAGGATCACCAGTTGGCGGTCGCCGGGTACCCCGGGGCGCAGGCTGATCGGCTCGCGGATTTCCAGGTAGTCGGGGCGCAGCCCGGCCTGTTCCAGGGCCTGGCGGGCGTCGGCGAGCAATGCCGGGAAGTCCTCGGCGCCGGCGCGGATGCGTTCGCCGAGCTGCCGCAGGGTGCGGTAGATCGCCGGGGCGGCGGCGCGCTGCTGCTCGTCGAGGTAACCGTTGCGCGAGGACAACGCCAGGCCATCGGCGGCACGCACCGTCGGCTCGCCGAAGATCTGCACCGGCAGGTTGAGGTCGCGGACCAGCTTGCGGATCACCGCCAGTTGCTGGAAGTCCTTTTCGCCGAACAGCGCGAGGTCCGGCTGGACCATGTTCAGCAGCTTGCTGACCACGGTCGCCACGCCTTCGAAATGACCGGGGCGGCTGGCGCCGCAGAGCCCTTCGGAGACGCCGGGGACATGGATGCGGGTCTGGCCGTCCATGCCGTCGGGATACATTTCCTCGACCCCGGGCGTGAACAGCAGGTGGCAACCGGCCTCGAGCAGGCGTTCCTGGTCGGCCGCGAGGGTCCGCGGGTACTTGTCGAGGTCTTCGCTGGGGCCGAACTGCAGCGGGTTGACGAAGATGCTGACGACCACGAAGTCGGCGCGTTCGCCGGCTTTCTTCACCAGCGCGGCATGGCCGGCGTGGAGGTTGCCCATGGTCGGCACGAAACCGATGCGCTTGCCTTCGCTGCGGGCGCGCGCCACCGCGGCGCGCAGTTCACGGACGGTCTTGACGGTGTTCATGCGTTGAATCCGTGTTCGGCGGCGGGGAAGGACGCGTCCTTGACGGCGCGGACATAGGCCGCGATGGCGGCCGGGATGCTCTCCTGGCCCTGCATGAAATCCTTGACGAACTTGGGCGAGCGGCCGGTCAGCGAGAGCCCCAGCATGTCGTGCATGACCAGCACCTGGCCGTCGGTCGCCGGGCCGGCGCCGATGCCGATCACCGGGATCTTCACCGCCTGGGTGATTTCTTCGGCCAGCACGCTGGGCACGCACTCCAGCAGCAGCATCGCGGCGCCGGCCTGCTCCAGGGCGATGGCGTCGGCACGCAACTGGCGCGCCTGGGTTTCCTGGCGGCCCTGGACCTTGAAGCCGCCGAACAGGTTGACCGCCTGCGGGGTCAGGCCGAGATGCGCGCACACCGGCACGCCCATCTGTGCCAGGCGGGCGATCGGCTCCGCCAGCCAGGCCCCACCCTCCAGCTTGACCATGTGTGCGCCGGCCTGCATCAGGCGGACCGCGTCGGCAAGGGTCTGGGCCAGGGAATGGCTGGATTCGAAGGCCAGGTCGGTGACGATCAGGGAACCTTTGTTACCGCGTTTCACGCAGGCCGTGTGATAGGCCATTTCCTCGTTGCTGACCGGCAGGGTGCTGTCGTGACCCTGCAATACCATTCCGAGCGAATCTCCGACCAGAAGCACGTCCACGCCGGCCTGGCTGGCGGTGTGGGCGAAGGTGGCGTCGTAGCAGGTCAGCATGGCGATCTTCTCGCCGCTCTGCTTCAACCCTTGCAGGGTGGTCAGGGTTACATCAGGCATGGAAAGGCTCCTCGTTGGGCCGGTGATGAGCCGGCGCGGGGCAAACGGCCACTTATAGTCCGGATGGGGTGGCTCGAAGTCAATTGCAGGTGTTACCGCATTGTTACGGCGTTACTGCCACTGGCGGACGCCGCGCCGCCTGCGGTTGCGCGCGCAGTGTACGCGCATCCGCGGCGTCGTTCGCCAGCTTTTCGGTAACAGTGTGAAGAGCCCGCCGCGAGGTAGTTGCGGCGGCCAGCGTCAGGCGGCTGGAAGCCGTTCGATGCCTTCGAAGGGACAGGCCGCGAGGAGGTCCGGCAGGTGGCGGCCGTCGGGCAGCAGCAGGTCGGGGGCGAGGTCGGCGAGGGGATAGAGCACGAAGGCGCGGGCCTGCATGTGGTAATGCGGCACCTTCAGGCGCGGCAGGTCGAGCAGTTGCTCGCCGTACAGCAGGATGTCGAGGTCGAGGGTGCGTGGTCCCCAGCGCAGGTCGCGGACACGGCCCTGTTCCTGCTCGATGGCCTGCAGCGCGTCGAGCAGGTCGAGCGGCGCCAGGGTGGTATCGAGGGCGGCCACGCCGTTGACGAAGCGTGGCTGATCGGTGGGGCCGAGCGGGTCGCTGATATAGAGTGGCGAGACCGCGACCAGGCGGCTATCCGGCAGACGCGCCAGGGCCTCGAGGGCCGCCTGGATCTGCTCCCGGGGCTGCGCCAGGTTGCTGCCCAGCGCGATATACGCGCGCTGGATCATTCGCCGCTCCCGCTGCCTTCCTTGCGCGGCCCGCGCCGCCGGCGGCCGCTGTTGCCGCCGCGTCGACGCTTGCGCGGGGCGCCGCCGTCTTCCTGGCCGGCGGCCAGATCGCGAATCATGTTGCGGCGCTCGCTGTCGCTGACTTCCTGGTAGTCGGTCCACCACTGGCCGAGGCCGTCGGTTTGCTCGCCGGCGCTTTCGCGCAGCAGGAGGAAGTCGTAGCCGGCGCGGAAGCGCGGGTTTTCCAGGAGCAGGTCGGCGCGCTTGCCCTGGCGGCGCGGCAGGCGTTCCTGCATGTCCCAGATCTCGCGGATCGGCAGGGTGAAGCGCTTGGGAATGGCGATCCGCTGGCACTGCTCGCTGATCAGTTCGTGGGCGGCTTCCTGCATCGCCGGGATCGCCGGCATGCCTTTCTCCTGCAATTGCGCGACACGCGCCGGCAGGGCCGGCCAGAGCAGCGCGGCGAAGAGGAAGGCCGGGGTGACCGGCTTGCCCTGGCGGATGCGCGCATCGGTATTGGCCAGGGCCTGGCGGATCAGCCTGCCGGTGTAGTCGGGGTTGGCCTGCAGCGCCTTGGCGCTGGCCGGGAACAGCGGTGCGAACAGCTCGTATTCGACCAGCAGTTCGAAGGTACGCTCGGCTCGGCCGGCGAGGAACAGCTTGAGCACTTCGTCGAACAGGCGGGCGGAAGGGATTTCCCGCAGCAGCGGCGCCAGCCGGCGGATCGGCGCGGCGCTGTGCTTCTCGATCTCGAAGTCGAGCTTGGCGGCGAAACGCACCGCGCGCAGCATCCGCACCGGGTCTTCCAGGTAGCGTTGCTCGGGATCGCCGATCAGGCGGATCAGGCGGTTGCGGATGTCGTGCACGCCGTGTGCGTAGTCGAGCAGGCGCTCGCTGGTGACATCGAAGTACAGGGCATTGATGGTGAAGTCGCGGCGCTGGGCATCGTCTTCCAGGCTACCGTAGACGTTATCGCGCAGGATGCGACCGCTTTCGTTGCTCGACGCGCGGCTGTCGCCGTCGTCCTGGCCTTCCGGATGGTGGGCGCGGAAGGTGGCGACCTCGATGATCTCGCGGCCGAAATGCACGTGCACCAGCTTGAAGCGGCGGCCGATGATGCGTGCGTTGCGGAACTCGGCGCGGACCTGCTCCGGCGTGGCGCTGGTGGCGACGTCGAAGTCCTTGGGGGCGATGCCGAGCATCTGGTCGCGTACGCAACCGCCCACCACATAGGCCTGGTAGCCGGCTCTCTGGAGGATCTCGACGACCTTGACGGCGTTCCGGCTGAACTGATCCCGGCGCAGGGAATGCTGGTTGTTACCGATGACTTCCGGCGTTGTACGGACGGCGCGCGGGCGGCGCAGGGGGGAGCGAATGGTCTGGATCAGCTTTTTCAGCATGGATGTGTTATCGGGAGCACGATGTGGGTGGTTGCACGCCTGCGTTGCTCAAGCAGGACGGACGTCGGGTAATGCCACGGCATTATCAGGACCTCTCGGGCGAGGCGTGTTCTGTACCCGTTGAATGTTTGGCCCCGGGACGCACAGGGTGTCCCGGGCGCCGGAACCGACTGCGCCATGCATCCTGACAGAAACGAACAGGGGCCGTACCTCCATTGCCGCGAGGCGGGAGAGGGCCGCAAAAGGCTGCGGTGAGTCTGGCAAGGCATGCGGATGGCCGCATAGTCTGCGCGGATTCTAGCATTGGATGGGGAAATGGTGTAAGGCGAAGGGAGAACGGCAGAAAACGGGGGAAGGGGAGAAGCTACTGGGGGAGCCGAAGCTCCCCCCCAAGTAGGTGCGTGCTTTGTTTTTGTTATGATTTCGGGCTTGTTGTTTTTGTTTGTTGACCCGTCCCTTGAGCCAGTCGCTTCAGGGATATCTCCCAGGCTGGGAGTTCAATAGCAAACGGATTGCTTTGGTCGCTGATGCTGCCATGATCGCCAAGCGATCCAACCAGTCTGTGCGCTGCCTCGAGGCAGTTTTATTCTTCTTCCGACTGGCTACGGGATGGTCCCGACAGCAACTCCTCTCCAAAAGAATCAGTTAGCTGCGCCTCCGCGATTTTGTTTTTGTTGTGCTGGAGTCGTTACGTGTTGTTTTTATTGTCTTCGTCGTTGCTTGTTATTGTTGTTGTGCCAATACATAAGCAGATGCCGTGCCAGTTTTTTGAAACCCAGTAAAATCAAGAGGTTGAGGTTTTCGGTGGGTTGCCGCAGGGCACAAAAAAACCGGGTTCCCGTTACCGATGAACCCGGTTTCTGTTACGCGGCACGTCCGCGGTAACAGGTTGCAGGGTGTTACGAGTCGGCCGAGGCCCCCGATTTGCGCCGCGGAATGCCCAGGCGCTGGCGGCGTTCCCACAGGCACTTGCGGCTGATGCCCAGCTTGCGCGCGAGCTCGGTCTCGGTCATGTGGTCCTGGTGTTCGAGGACGAAATGCTGGAAGTAGTCTTCCAGCGACAGGTCCTCGGTGGGCTCGTGGTTGCTGGCCGCGGCGCCTGCCGGGCCGAGGCCGAGGTCGGCGGCGAAGTCATCCTCGAGATCGTCCAGCTCGATATCGATGCCCAGCAGGTCGGCATGGATTTCCTGGCTCTCGCTGAGGATCACCGCCCGCTCGATGGCGTTCTCCAGTTCGCGCACGTTGCCCGGCCAGGGGTAGTGACGGATCGCCTGTTCGGCATCGTGGGCGAAGCTGAGCGGCGCGCGCCCCATCCGGGTGCACTGGCGGGCCAGAAAGGCGCGGGCGATCTCCATCACGTCGTTGCCGCGCTCGCGCAGGGCGGGCAGCTTCAGCGAGATCACGTGCAGGCGGTAATAGAGGTCCTCGCGGAATTGCCCGGTCTTGGCCAGGGTCTTCAGGTCGCGGTGGGTGGCGGCGATCAGGCGCACGTCGACCTTCTGCGACTGCACCGAGCCGACCCGGCGGATCTCTCCCTCCTGCAACACGCGCAGCAGGCGGGCCTGGGCCTCCAGCGGCAACTCGCCGATCTCGTCGAGGAACAGGGTGCCGCCGTCGGCCGCTTCGACCAGGCCGGCGCGGCCGGCGCTGGCGCCGGTGAAGGCGCCCTTTTCATGGCCGAACAGCTCGGATTCGATCAGGGTTTCCGGAATCGCCGCGCAGTTGACCGAGATCAGCGGCGCCTTGGCGCGCTTCGACAGGTTGTGCAGGGCGCGCGCGACCAGTTCCTTGCCGGTTCCGGACTCGCCCTGGATCAGCACGGTGGAGTCGGTCGGCGCGACCTTGCGGATCTTGCTGTACAGCTCCTGCATCGGCGCGCAGGAGCCGATGATGCCGATCTCGCCGTCGGCCGCCGGGCTGGCGCCGCGCTCGCCGCCGGCCTTGCCCGCGCCCGCCGCGGCCGGCGCGGCGCTGCGGTTTTCCTGGCGGTCCTTGAGGATACGCGCCACCGCCTGCAGCATCTCGTCGTGGTCGAAGGGCTTGGCGATGTAGTCCACCGCGCCCATCTTCATCGAATCCACTGCCGAGCGCAGGCTGGCGTAGCTGGTCATGATCAGCACCGGGATGCCTTCGGCCAGCTTGATCAGTTCGGTGCCGGGCGCGCCCGGCAGGCGCAGGTCGCTGACCACCATGTCGAAGGAGGGGATGGTGTAGCGCTCCTGGGCCTCCTGCACCGAACCGGCTTCGCTGACCTGGTACTGGTTGCGCTCCAGCAGGCGCCGTAATGCGGATCGGATAATGGTTTCGTCTTCGACGATCAGAATATGTGCCATGTATTCAGCTCTCTCGACGTGCTCGTCTACAGCTCGGCCGTCGGGCCAGGGTGCCGCGGCAGGGTCACGCGGAAGCGGGTGCCGCCTTCTCGCGAGTGATCCGTCGGGCTCTCGATGGTTATCTGTCCATAATGCTCTTCCACGATCGAATAGACCAGTGCGAGGCCGAGCCCGGTGCCCTTGCCGGGGTCCTTGGTGGTGAAGAACGGCTCGAACAGCTGGTCCATGATCGCTTTCGGGATGCCGCTGCCTTCGTCCTCGACGATCAGGTCCACGGTGTGTTCGGAGGCTTCGCTGCGGACCCGGATCGCCCCGCCCGGCGGACTGGCGTCGCGGGCGTTGGAGAGCAGATTGATGAGCACCTGGGCCAGGCGCTGAGAGTCGCCCTCGACCCAGTGCGCCGGATCGCACAGGTTGAAGAACTGCACCTCGACGCTGCGCCGGTTCAGCGACAGCAGGCCGATGGCCTCCTGGGCGACCTCGCTCAGGCATACCGGCTCCAGGGCCTGCAGGTGACTGCCGGAATGGGCGAAGCTCATCAGCGACTGGACGATCCTCGAGACGCGCTTGGTCTGGTCGAGGATCTGTTCGCTGATTTCGGTCAGTTCGCCGTCGCCCTCGCGCTCCTCGCGTAGATTCTGCGCCAGGCAGGCGATGCCGGTGATCGGGTTGCCGATCTCGTGGGCGACGCCGGCGGCCAGGCGGCCAATGGATGCCAGGCGCTCGGAGTGGACCAGCTTGTCTTCCAGCAACTGGGTTTCGGTGAGGTCCTCGACCAGCAGCACCAGGCCGCTGTTGCCCGGCGCCAGGGGCTCCTCGATCGCCGCCTTGTGCAGGTTCAGCCAGCGGGTGTGGCCGTCGTAGACCAGGCGCTGCTTGTGCAGATGCTCGTCGGGAGCGTCGATGAAGCGTTCCAGCAGGCCCTTCCAGGGTTCCGGCAGGGCCGACAGGCGCGAGCCGACGACCTTCTGCGCGCCGACCCCGGTGAGTTCCTCGATGGCGCGGTTCCACATCAGCACTTCCTGGTCCTTGGCCAGCGAGCAGACGCCCATCGGCAGGTCCTGCAGGGTCTGCCGGTGGTAGCGGCGGAGGGTGTCGAGTTCGGCGGCGAGACCGGTCAACCGCGAGTGGTAATCCTCCAGGCGGCTCTCGATGAAGTGGATGTCCTCGGTGACGTAGCTTTCCTCGCTGGTCTTGTAGGGCAGGAAGGTTTCCACGATGTCCTGGGCCACGCTCGGCCCCATCAGCCCGGACAGGTTGGCCTCGATGCGGTCGCGCAGGCGGCGCAGGGCGTAGGGGCGGCGTTCGTCGAAGGGCAGGTGGAGGTCGCGCAGGGCCTGCTCGACTTCCTTCTGCGCGGTCTTCGCGCCCAGCGGCTTGGCCAGCTGGCTGGCGAACTCCTGCGGCGAGCCGGCGAACAGCTCGCGGCGCTGCGGACGGCGCACATTGTCCACCGCGCAGGCCTCGGCCGCGCCTTTCTCTTCGTCGCTGGCTTCGGTGAACAGCGAGACCAGGGTGAAGACCAGGACGTTGGCCGCCAGCGAGGACAGCGCCGCCAGGTGCCAGTTGGAGTCGTCCAGCACGTAGATCATGTCGAACAGCGGCAGGTACAGGCCCTGCACGTTGCCCATCAGCGGCAGCAGCATGGTGATCGCCCAGACCAGCATCCCGGCGATCAGCCCGGCGATGAAGCCGCGGCGGTTGGCGGTCGGCCAGTACAGCACCGAGAGGGCGCCGGGGAGGAACTGCAGGGTGGCGACGAAGGACACTATGCCGAGGTTGGACAGGTCCTGCTCGGCGCCCAGCAGCAGGTAGAAGGCATAGCTGGCCATGATGATGGCGACGATCAGCAGGCGCCGGGTCCACTTCAGCCAGCGGTAGATGTTGCCCTGCGCCGGTGGCTGGTAGAGCGGCAGCACCAGGTGGTTGAGGACCATGCCCGATAGCGCCAGGGTCATCACGATGGTCAGCCCGCTGGCGGCGGAGATCCCGCCGACGAAGGCGGCCAGGGCCAGGGCCGGGCTGTCCACCGCCAGGCCGAGGCCGATGGTGTAGTACTCCGGGGTGGTCGAGGCGCCGAGGCGCAGGCCGGCCCAGAGGATCGGCGGCACGGCCAGGCTCATCAGCAGGAGGAACAGTGGCAGGCCCCAACTGGCGGAGATCAGCGCCCGCGGGTTGAGGTTCTCGGTGAAGATCATGTGATACATGTGCGGCATCACGATGGCCGCGGCGAAGAACACCAGCAGCAACGTCCGCCACGGCCCCTCGGCCAGGGGGGTGTGCAGGGTGGTCAGCGCGGTCTGGTTCTGCAACAGCCAGATTTCCAGGCCTTCCGGCCCGCCGAAGACCCCGTACAGGGCGTAGAGGCCGATGCTGCCGAGCATCACCAGCTTGACCAGCGATTCGAAGGCGATGGCGAACACCAGCCCCTCGTGGCGCTCGCGGGTGGCGATGTGGCGGGCGCCGAAGAGGATCGCGAACAGGGTGATCAGGGTGCAGAAGACGAACGCGACCCGCTCCTGGGCCGGGTCTCGGGTGAGGATGCTGATCGAGTCGGCGACCGCCTGGATCTGCAGGGCCAGCATCGGCAGCACGCCGATCAGCATGAACAGGGTGGTCAGGGCACCGGCCCAGGTGCTGCGGAAGCGGAAGGCGAACAGGTCGGCCAGCGAGGACAACTGGTAGGCGCGGGTCACCCGCAGGATCGGGTATAGCAACACCGGGGCGAGCAGGAAGGCCCCGGAGATCCCCAGGTAGATGGCCAGGAAGCCGTAGCCGTACTGGTAGGCCAGGCCGACCGTGCCGTAGAAGGCCCAGGCGCTGGCATAGACCCCCAGCGACAGGGTGTAGACCAGCGGGTGGCGCACCAGCCGGCGCGGCACGTAGCCGCGCTCGGCGATCCAGGCGATGCCGAACAGGGTGAAGAGATAGGCGACGCTGATCAGGATCAGCTGGGTGAGGCTAAAGCTCGTCAGCATCGCGCTGGCTCTGCAGGATGAAAGTGACCACGATGAGGATCAGCCACAGCAGGTACGGGCGGTACCAGGCGCCGTTGGGGTCGATCCACCAGTCCATGATGGCGGGGGAAAAGAGATAGATGCCCACGACCAGGAGCAGGACCAGTCGGTAGATGTACATGCCGCTTCCCTCATGCTTGGGCCGGCAGGCTACAGGCTGCGGGTGGGTGCCGGCAAGCCGCCGGGCGGGCTACAGGCTTTCCTCGGGGAGGGTGGCGCGGCGCGGGATGCGTGTGGCGTCCCAATGCGCGACGCCCCAGGCCAGTGCCTCGCCGGCGCTGCCTTCGGCCAGTTCGGCCGGCGGCCGCTGGCCGAGCGCGCGGAGGGCGCGGGTCAGCGGCACGGCGGCCTGTTCGGCGGGCAGCGGCGGGGAGCGGTAGGACTTGCCCAGCTTGTGCCCGTCCGGCTGGACGATCAGCGGCACGTGCAGGTAGCGCGGCTGGCTCAGCCCCAGCAGTTCCTGGAGATAGAGCTGGCGCGGGGTCGAGTCGAGCAGATCGGCGCCGCGGACGATGTCGGTGATGCCCTGCCAGGCGTCGTCCAGCACCACCGCCAGTTGGTAGGCGTAGAGGCCGTCGCGGCGCTGGATGACGAAATCGCCGACCTCGCGGCCGAGATGCTGGCAGACTTCGCCCTGCACGCGATCGACGAAGCGATATTCCAGCTCAGGCACGCGCAGGCGGATCGCCGCGTCGTCGCGGGCGTGCCCGGCGTCGCGGCAGAAGCCCGGGTAGATACCGGCGAAGTCTTCCAGTTGCTTGCGCGAGCAGGTGCAGGCGTAGGCCAGTCCGCTGCGCAGCAGTTGTTCGATCACCGAGGCGTAGGCCGGGAAGCGTTCGCTCTGGCGTTCCACCGCGCCATCCCACTCGAAGCCGTAGCGCTCCAGGGTCTCCAGGATCGCCCGCTGGGCGCCGGGGACCTCCCGTGGCGGGTCGAGGTCTTCCATGCGCACCAGCCAGCGGCCGCCGACGGCGCGGGCGTCCAGGTAGGAGGCGACGGCCGCCACCAGGGAGCCGAAGTGCAGGTAGCCGCTGGGCGTCGGGGCGAAGCGGCCTACGTAGGAAGAGGTCATGGCGCGGGCGGTGCGGCGGGGAACGACGGAAACGAAACGGGGCGCCTTGGCGCCCCGTCGGTCCGGCTCAGGAGCCGAGTTGCTTCTCGCGGATTTCCGCGAGGGTCTTGCAGTCGATGCAGAGGGTCGCGGTGGGGCGGGCCTCCAGGCGACGGATGCCGATCTCGACGCCGCAGGAGTCGCACCAGCCGTATTCTTCGTCTTCGATCAGCTGCAGGGTCTCGTCGATCTTCTTGATCAGCTTGCGCTCGCGGTCGCGGGCGCGCAGTTCCAGGCTGAACTCTTCTTCCTGGCTGGCGCGGTCGGCCGGATCGGGGAAGTTGGCCGCTTCGTCCTGCATGTGATGCACGGTACGGTCGACCTCTTCCATCAGCTCCTGCTTCCATTTGTTCAGGATCGCGGTGAAGTGCGCGCGCATGCGCTCGCTCATGTACTCCTCGCCCTTGGTTTCCTGGTAGGGCTCGAAGCCGCGGGTCATCTGCTGGCTGCTCTGTTGTTTTGCTTTGGTGGACATGAATGGCCGCCTCTCACTTTCGCTAATCCTGTCCGCGGCAGGGTTCCCTCGCCGGCTCTCCGGCCCCGCGGTCGCAAGCGGGCGAACTTACCAGAACGACAACCTTGGCGCTACTCCCGGTTGTCGAGGCTGGTGTCACCCGCGTAATGGCTTGGTTAGAATCGGTTTTTCCCCGCAAAGTTCGGAATATCCATGGCTACCTCCTATAGCGCACGCAGTCGGGCCATCGAGCCTTTCCACGTCATGGCCCTGCTGGCCCGTGCCAACGAGCTGCAGGCCGCCGGCCACGACGTGATCCACCTGGAAATCGGCGAGCCGGACTTCACCACCGCCGAGCCGATCATCGAGGCCGGGCGCGCCGCCCTGGCCGCCGGGCATACCCGCTACACCGCCGCGCGCGGCCTGCCGGCGCTGCGCGAGGCGATCGCGAGATACTACGGCGAGCGCTACGGGGTCGATCTCGATCCGCAGCGCGTGCTGGTCACCCCGGGCGGCTCCGGCGCCCTCCTGCTGGCCAGCAGCCTGCTGGTCGACCCGGGCCGGCACTGGCTGCTGGCCGATCCGGGCTACCCCTGCAACCGGCACTTCCTGCGCCTGGTCGAAGGCGCCGCGCAACTGGTGCCGGTGGGGCCGGACAGCCGTTACCAACTGACCCCGGCGCTCATCGAGCGGCACTGGGACTCAGACAGTGTAGGCGCTCTGGTGGCCTCGCCGGCGAATCCCACCGGAACCCTGCTCGGCCGCGACGAACTGGCCGGCCTCTCGGCCGCCCTGAAGGGGCGCGGCGGGCACCTGGTGGTGGACGAGATCTACCACGGCCTGACCTACGGCGTGGATGCCGCCTCGGTGCTGGAAGTCGACGACGAGGCCTTCGTCCTGAATAGTTTTTCCAAGTATTTCGGCATGACCGGCTGGCGCCTGGGCTGGCTGGTGGCGCCGCCGGCGGCGCTGCCGGAACTGGAGAAGCTGGCGCAGAACCTCTACATCAGCGCGCCGAGCATGGCCCAGCAGGCCGCGCTGGCCTGCTTCGAGCCGGGCACCATCGCCATCCTCGAGGAGCGCCGCCACGAGTTCGCCCGCCGTCGCGACTTCCTCCTGCCGGCCCTGCGCGAGCTGGGTTTCGGGATCGCCGTGGAGCCGGAAGGCGCCTTCTATCTCTATGCCGATATCAGCGCGTTCGGCGGCGATGCCTACGCTTTCTGCAAGCACTTCATCGAGACCGAGCATGTCGCCTTCACCCCGGGACTGGACTTCGGCCGCCACCAGGCCGGCCACCACGTGCGCTTCGCCTATACCCAGAGCCTGCCGCGCCTGCAGGAAGCGGTGGAGCGGATCGCCCGCGGGCTGAAGGGCTGGCGGCCCTGATGCGTTTCGATCCGCCGCTGGAGGAGGGGCGCCTGCTGCGCCGCTACAAGCGTTTCCTCGCCGATATCGAGAGCGCCGGCGGCGAGCGCCTGACCATCCACTGTCCGAACACCGGCTCGATGCTCAATTGCATGAGCGAGGGCTGCCGGGTCTGGTTCAGCCGCTCCGACGATCCCAGGCGCAAGCTGCCAGGGACCTGGGAGCTTAGCGAGACCCCGCAGGGCCGCCTGGCCTGCGTCAACACGGCGCGGGCCAACCGCCTGGTGGAGGAAGCGCTGCTGGCCGGCGACATCCCCGAACTCGCCGGCTTCGCCAGCCTGCGCCGGGAAGTGGCGTACGGGGTGGAGAACAGCCGTGCCGACTTTCGCCTGGAGTATCCCGCCGGCGCGTTGTTCATCGAGGTGAAGAGCGTCACCCTGGGCTTCGACGAAACCGCCGTGGCGGCCTTCCCCGACGCCGTCACCCTGCGTGGCGCCAAGCACCTGCGCGAACTGGCGGCGCTGGCGCGGGACGGTGTCCGCGCGGTGCAGCTGTACTGCGTGAACCTGTCCGGGATCGAGGCGGTGCGCCCCGCCGACGAGATCGATCCGGCCTACGGCAAGGCCCTGCGCGAGGCGGCGCAAGCGGGCGTCGAGGTGCTGGCCTATGGCGCCGAGGTGACTACGGAAGGATTGCGCCTGGCGCGGCGCCTCCCGGTGCGGCTCTGAGGCGCGGCCAGTTCGCTCAGCGGCGTTCGAGGAGGACGCCGCTTTCCATGTGGTGGGTGTAGGGGAACTGGTCGAACAGCGCGCAGCGGCTGATCCGGTGCGTGTCGTGCAGCTGGGCGATGTTCTGCGCCAGGGTTTCCGGGTTGCACGAGATGTACAGGATGCGTTCGAAGCGCCGGGTCAGCTCGCAGGTGTCCGGGTCCATGCCGGCGCGCGGCGGGTCGACGAACACGCTGCCGAAGGCGTAGCTCTTCAGGTCGATGTCGGCCAGGCGGCGGAACGGGCGGACCTCGTTCAGCGCCTGGGTCAGCTCCTCGGCGGACAGGCGCACCAGGCTGACGTTGTCCACCGCGTTGTCGGCCAGGTTGGCCAGCGCCGCGTTGACCGACGACTTGCTGATCTCGGTGGCCAGCACCTTGCGCACCCGGGTGGCCAGCGGCAGGGTGAAGTTGCCGTTGCCGCAGTACAGTTCGAGCAGGTCGTCTTCGCGCTCGCCGAGCGCCTCGTAGGCCCAGCCGAGCATCTTCTGGTTCACTTCGCCGTTGGGCTGGGTGAAGGCGCCTTCGGGCTGGCGGTAGCGGAAGCGCCGGCCGGCGACCAGCAGTTCCTCTTCCACGTAGTCGCGGCCGACGACGATGCGCTTGCCGCGCGAACGGCCGACCAGACTCACGCCCAGTTCCGCGGCGAGCGCTTCTGCCGCCTGCTGCCAGGCGGCGTCGATCGGCCGGTGGTAGCAAAGGGTGATCAGGGCGTCGCCGGCCAGGGTGGTAAGGAACTCCACCTGGAACAGCTTGAAGCCCAGCGCCGGCTCGGCCCAGGCGTCCTTCAGGCGCGGCATCAGCTCGTTGATGCGGCGGCTGGCGATGGGGAAGTCCTCGATCAGGATCGGGGTGTGCTTGTCGCCCTGTTCGAACATCGCGTAGTGGCGGTTCTCGTTGCCGGTCTCCCGCCACAGGCGGAATTCGGCGCGCAGGCGGTAGTGCTCGCGCGGCGACTCGAAGACTTCCGGCGCGGGCGCCGCGAACGGCGCCAGCAACCCGGCGAGGCGGGCCTTCTTGTCTTCCAGTTGCGCGGCGTAGGCGGCGGGGTCGAACTGCGGACGGCTCATGCGTTGAAGAAGCCCAGCTTGATCACGAAGAGGATGGAGAGGATCACCAGCGCCGGATTCAGCTCGCGCCAGCGTCCGGAAAGCACCTTGATAGCGGTCCAGGAGATGAAGCCGAAGGCGATGCCGGTGGCGATCGAGTAGGTGAACGGCATGGCCAGCGCGGTGACCACCACCGGGGCGGCGACGGTGATGTCTTCCCAGTCGATCTCGGCCAGGCCGGAGGCCATCAGTACGGCGACGAAGAGCAGCGCCGGTGCGGTGGCGAAGGCCGGGACGCTGCCGGCCAGCGGGGCGAAGAACAGCGCCAGGAGGAAGAGGATGGCGACCACGATGGCGGTCAGGCCGGTGCGGCCGCCGGCACTGACACCCGCGGCGGACTCGATGTAGCTGGTGGTGGTCGAGGTGCCTAGCAGCGAACCGCCCATCGCCGCGGTGCTGTCGGCGATCAGCGCGCGGCCCATCTTCGGCATGTGGCCGTCCTTGCCCATCAGCCCGGCGCGCTTGGCGACGCCGATCAGGGTGCCGGAGTTGTCGAACAGGTCGACGAAGAGGAAGGCGAAGATCACGCTGACCAGGCCGATATCCAGCGCGCCCTTGATATCCAGCTGGAGGAAGGTCGGTGCCAGCGACGGCGGCATCGACACCACGCCGCCGAACTGGGTCACGCCGAGCAGGATGGCGATGGCGGTGACCACCAGGATGCCGATCAGCACCGCGCCGGTGACGCTGCGGGCCTCCAGGGCGACGATCAGGATGAAGCCGAGGGTGGCGAGGATCGGCGCCGGCTTGGTCAGGTCACCCATGCCGATCAGGGTCGCCGGGTTGTCCACCACGATGCCGGCGTTCTGCAGGGCGATCAGCGCGAGGAACAGGCCGATCCCGGCGGCGATCGCCGAGCGCAGTGGCAGCGGGATGCTGTTGATGATCCATTCGCGGATGCGGAAGATCGACAGCAGGAAGAACATGGTGGCGGAGATGAACACCGCGCCCAGCGCGACCTGCCAACTGTGGCCCATGTGCAGCACCACGGTGTAGGTGAAGAAGGCGTTCAGGCCCATGCCGGGCGCCAGGGCGATCGGGTAGTTGGCGATCAGGCCCATGATGGTCGAGCCGATCGCCGCCGCCAGGCAGGTGGCGACGAACACCGCGCCCTTGTCCATGCCTGTCTCGCCGAGGATGCTCGGGTTGACGAAGAGGATGTAGGCTATGGTCAGGAAGGTGGTGATCCCCGCCAGGATCTCGGTGCGCACCGTGGTGTTGTGCGCCTTGAGTTGGAACAGCTTTTCCAGCATGTTGGTTTCCCCTGAATGTGCTCTGCAACGATCCCCATGACGCGTGGCCGCTGCCGGAGGCCCGGGAGCCGGCCGCCGGCCAGGGAAAACCGAAATTTCCGCGTGGCGGGCGATGCATCGCTGTCTCGTCGGCGTGGTATCGCGAGCGATCCCGGCAGACGGCTGAGTCCCGAAAATGCGCGAGCCGCATGAAACGACCCACGCACGCCAGGGGCCTCGCGGCGGCCTGCGTGGGGTTCATACGGCTCGAAAAGGCGCGCATCATACCAGTTCGCGGAAGACGGGTGAATTTCCGCCAGTCTAGACAATCGTCGCTTCGCGCAGCTGCCCGCTCGCCCGGCCGACGCGGGCGGCGTTATCATGGGTGGCGGCGTCCGGGCGGACGCCCCGCTCCGGCTCCCTGCAGTACTCATCATGAAACGCTCGACACTCGCATTCCTTCCGCTGGGCCTGGTGCTGCTGCTGGCCGCCTGCGCCAGCGATCCGTTGCCGATCCCACAGCACAGCTTCGGGGTCTACGCCACCGCCAGCAAGCCTTCCGCGGCGTTCCGCACCCTGGCCGACCCTCAGGGCAAGGCGTTGCTGGTGGCGGTCAAGCCGAGCCTGACCCAGGCCGATGTGTTGCGCGCCGAAGTCCTCTACGACCAGAACGGCCGCCCCGGTGTCGAGGTCACCTTCACCGAACAGGCTGCCCGTCGCCTGGCCGCGCTGACCGAGGAGGCCCAGGGGCGCGCGCTGGCGGTGCTGGTGGACGGGCGCCTGCGCCTGGCGCCGCGGGTGCGCGAGCCGATCCGCAACGGCAAGGTCTATCTCGGCGGGCTGGGCTCGGCGTACGAGGCCGGCGAGCTGGCCGACCAGTTGAACGCGCTGAGAAACCAGCCGGGGCGGTGAATCCCGGCCGGCGTCGACTCAGAGGGTCTGCGCCTTGAAGGTGTCGCAGCTGGCCGGCGAGCCGCTCTCGAAACCGGTCTTGAACCAGCGCATGCGTTGCGCCGAGGAGCCGTGGGTGAAGGAGTCCGGCACCACCATGCCACGACCCTGGCGCTGCAGGCGGTCGTCGCCGATGGCGTTGGCGGCGTTCAGGGCTTCCTCCATGTCGCCCGGCTCCAGCCAGTTCAGGCGCTGCTGGGCGCGATTGGCCCAGACCCCGGCGAAGCAGTCCGCCTGCAGTTCCTGGCGCACCGACAGGCCGTTGGCGCCTTCCATGCGCGCGCCGCGCTGGCGGGCGGCGCTGATCTTGGCCGAGATGCCCATCAGGTTCTGTACGTGGTGGCCGACCTCATGGGCGATCACATAGGCCTGGGCGAAGTCGCCGGCGGCGGAGAAGCGCTGCTCCATCTCGCGGAAGAACTCCAGGTCGAGGTAGACCCGGCGGTCGGCCGGGCAATAGAACGGCCCGGTGGCCGAGGAGGCGAAGCCGCAGGCGGAATTCACCCCATTGCTGAACAGCACCAGCTTGGGCTGCTGGTACTGGGCCTGGCCGCTGGCGAAGATCTGTTCCCAGGTGTCCTCGGTGTCGCCGAGGATCGCGCGGACGAACTCGCTCTGCTCGTCGTTGGCCGCCGGGGCCCGACCGCCGGCCTGCTGCTGGGTGGCGGGGGCCTGGGTGTCCATCTGGCCGAGCAGCGAACCGAGGATTTGCATCGGGTCCTGCCCCATCAGCAGGCCGACCACCACCACGATGGCCACCCCACCCAGGCTCAGGCCCTTGCCGCCGATGCGCATGCCGCCCCCGCCGCCTGCGCCTCCTTCGCCCCGGGCATCAATCACGTTGTCACTGCGTCGTCCTTTGCGCCAGAGCATGGCGGTTCTCCTGTACGTTTCGCTTCTTCAGTGTTGTCGCCGTCCGCCGCCTGCGCCACTCCGGCCGTCAGGCCGGAACCAGCAGCTCGGCGCGGGCGAGCAGTTGGACGTGGCCGCCGACCCTGACGCTGCCGTCCGTCGCGACCTCCACGTCGAGCCGGCTGGGGCGGCCGAGATAGCGCCCCTGGCGCAGGACGAAAGGTTCGCCGCGCGCGGCCAGCCCGTGTTCCACCAGGTAGGCGGCGACCGGACCGGCAGCGCTGCCGGTAGCCACGTCTTCCACCAGCCCCAGGCTGTCCCAGGTCCGGCCCTCGCGCCCGTCGACGTCGAGCAGATAGACAAACGCCGCGCCGAGTTTATCCAGCGCCTCTTGCAAATCGTTGACCTGGCGGGCACGACCCAGCGCCTCGGCGGTCACCGGCAGGAGCAGGTAGGGCAGGCCGGTACTGACCACCCGCGGCGGATGCCCGGACAGGTCGTTGGCCGATAGCGAGAAGGCTTCGGCGAACCAGCGGCAGGTCCCGGCGTCCGGGGTGGCGCCGAATTCGGCGCGGCCCTGGTCCATCTCGGCGTAGAAACCGCTGCCCGCCCGCACGCTGCGCAGGGCCACCGACTTGCTGGCCAGGTGCAGCGTCCAGCGCTGTTCGCCGGCGTCGCCGCGCAGATGATGGAGCAGGGCCGCAGCGCCGAGCAGCGGGTGGCCGGCGAACGGCAGTTCTTCCTCCAGGGTGAAGATTCGCGCGCCGAAGACCTGCGGGTCGTCGCCCGGCAACAGGAAGATCGACTCGAACTGGCGCAGCTCGCGGGTCCAGGCCTGCATGGCGGCGTCATCGAGGGCGCTGGCGTCGTCGAATACGGCCAGGCCGTTGCCGGTGAGCGGACGCTCGGCGAACACATCGAGGTGCCAGTAGCGTCGGGACATGGGCCTTTTCCTGTGAAATGGAATGAAAAGCGCGGGGGGGACTCGACAAGCAGCCTATCGGCCTTTATGTTCGCCGACAAGAAAGCGCCTGGCTGGCGCTTTCCAGGCCGTCACAGCGGCCGGCGTCGCTCGGACGGTTCCGGGCGCTTACGTTACTCCGAGGACAGCATGGCTGAATCACGCCCTGCGCGCCGTTTCGCGCGCATCGACCGCCTTCCCCCCTACGTTTTCAATATCACCGCCGAACTGAAGATGGCCGCTCGTCGCCGTGGCGAGGACATCATCGACCTGAGCATGGGCAATCCCGACGGGCCGACCCCGCCGCATATCGTCGAGAAGCTCTGCACCGTCGCCCAGCGCGAAGACACCCACGGCTATTCCACCTCGCGCGGCATCCCGCGCCTGCGCCGGGCCATCTCGCACTGGTACCGCGACCGCTACGACGTGCAGATCGACCCGGAGAGCGAAGCCATCGTCACCATCGGCTCCAAGGAGGGGCTGGCGCACCTGATGCTGGCGACCCTCGACCACGGCGACACCATCCTCGTGCCCAACCCGAGCTATCCGATCCACATCTATGGTGCGGTGATCGCCGGCGCCCAGGTGCGCTCGGTGCCGCTGGTGCCGGGCATCGACTTCTTCAACGAGCTGGAACGGGCGATCCGCGAATCGATTCCCAAGCCGCGCATGATGATCCTCGGCTTCCCTTCCAACCCCACCGCGCAGTGCGTCGAGCTGGACTTCTTCGAGCGCGTGGTGGCGCTGGCCAAGCAGTACGACGTGATGGTGGTGCATGACCTGGCCTATGCCGACATCGTCTACGACGGCTGGAAAGCGCCGTCGATCATGCAGGTGCCGGGCGCCAAGGACATCGCCGTGGAGTTCTTCACCCTGTCGAAGAGCTACAACATGGCCGGCTGGCGGATCGGCTTCATGGTCGGCAATCCCGAGCTGGTCTCGGCCCTGGCGCGGATCAAGAGCTACCACGACTACGGCACCTTCACGCCCCTGCAGGTGGCGGCCATCGCCGCGCTGGAAGGCGACCAGCAGTGCGTCCGCGATATCGCCCAGCAGTACCAGCAGCGCCGCGACGTACTGGTGAAGGGGCTGCGCGAGGCCGGCTGGATGGTGGTGAACCCGAAGGCCTCGATGTATGTCTGGGCGAAGATTCCCGAGCCTTATGCACACCTGGGCTCGCTGGAGTTCGCCAAGAAGCTGTTGCAGGATGCCAAGGTCTCGGTGTCGCCGGGTATCGGCTTCGGCGACTACGGTGACGACCATGTGCGCTTCGCCCTGATCGAAAACCGCGACCGCCTGCGCCAGGCGGTGCGCGGGATCAAGGCGATGTTCCGCGCCGATGGGCTGCTGGCGCCGTCGAAGAAGGCCGATAGCGCGGCGGAGTGACCTTCACGCCGAAGCGGAAAGAAAAACGCCGTTTCCTCCAGGGGAAACGGCGTTTTCGTTGCTGCGTTGCGAAGCCCGCTCAGCGTCCGGGGTACTCCGCCAGCACCGAGGCCTGGCCGCTCCTGCTCAGGCCGACGACTTGGTAGGCATCCTGGCGGTCGCCCATTTCCATGCCCGGTGAGCCGACCGGCATGCCGGGCACCGCGGCGCCGATCAGGTCGGCGCGCGCGCGCAGCTTGAGGATATCGCTGGCCGGGACGTGTCCTTCGACGAACTTGCCATCGATCACCCCGGTATGGCACGAGCCCATGCCATGGGGTACGCCGAGCCGGGTCTTGACCGCGCTCATGTCCGCTTCCACATGGTCGTTGACCTTGAAGCCGTTGGCTTCGAGGTGCCTGATCCAGTCCTTGCAACAGCCGCAATTGGCGTCACGATGCACGTCGATGGCCAGTGGTTCGGCGGCCTGGGCCAGGGAACCGTGGAGCAGGGTGGCGGCCAGGACGGCCAGGGGGGCGAAGCGGCGCATGAGAGTCTCCTTGCGGCGAGCGAATGCCGCGAGCATACCCCCGGCGCACGGCGCCACCCAGCCGGCGAGCTGTATCCACTTGTGACGAAGCGTCCCGCGGCCCGGCGTGCCGGGCTGCCGTCGGGCAGGGACGAATCGTCGCAGCGAACTCGCCGGCGCGCTTCAGGTCTGCTGTCCTTGAGGTTGCCGGGGCGCGCGCCGCCGGTGTCGAACTGATTGCAGGGGCAACAGGCCCGAGGAGAAAGGGGATGCTCTTCGCCCGTTTGGTTTTGCTGGTTCAGGCGCTGGTCTGGGGCGCCCTGGGAGTGCTGTACTGGGTGCGCCCCTACGAAATGGCCAACCTCAGCGGCATGCTGCTGATGGAGGATTCGGCGGTCAGCGATGCGCGGGTATTCTACGGCGGCCATCAGTTCGCCCTGGCGCTGTTCCTGCTGTTCGCCCTGCGCCGGGCATCGCTGGTGCAGCCGGCGCTGATCCTGGTGGTGCTGCTGCAATCCATCCTGACCCTGTCGCGCCTGCTGATCGCCTGGATCGAAGGCGGGATGGCCGCCGACGCCAACCTGTTCGGCCTAGCGTTCCGCGGCGCGATGGCGCTGCTCGGCATCGCCGCCCTGTGGTGGCTGCAGCGGCAGCCGGCTGCGCTGCCCGCAGCGACGCCCGTCGAGCGCGCCGAGCGTCGCGAGGACGACTTCGACGGGCTCTGAGGCTCAGCGCTGGCGTGCCGGGAAATCCTTCAGCAGTTGCGCCACGCCGCTGTCGAAGGCTTCCTGGGTCAGCGCCGGATCGTGCAGTCGGCGGCCGAGCACGCTTTCCAGGAGGATCCGGCCGTCGCGCTCGTCGAGGATGCGCAGGGCCAGCCTGGCCTCGCTGTCTTCGGTCAACTGGGTCTGGGTGAAGACGCCATCCCGAGTTATCACCGGGCGCAGTTCCAGGCCCGGCTGGCGCCGCAGGCCGAGGGCATAGATCACCCGCAGGTCGCCGTGTTCCGCCTGGTAGCGATAGCCCTTGGCCTCCAGGGCTCGGCGCACGGCTGTATCGAAGCGCTCCTCGAAGTCGATGCGGTGGCCCTCGGCGCGTACCGCCTGGATGAAGAAGGTCCGGTAATCCGTCGCCGCTATTCCTGGGGCCAGGCGTACAGGGTCCGGATCGCTGCGGCAGGCGTAGAGCAGCAGGCCGAACAGGAGCGGCAGGGCGAGGCGCAGGCTGAATCGGCGCATGGCGCGTTCCTTCCTCTTCTTGTCGTTGTGCCGCACAGCCTAGTCGTTGGCGCGCGGCCTGCCGCCCAACCCGGGTTGGGTCAGTCGTCCAGCTCCACCCAGAGTCCCTCGGCGTCTTCCCGACAGGGCAGGGCGCGCAGCCGCTCCCCGGCGCAGGGCCCGGCGACGCATTCCCCCGACTCGACGAGGAACAGTGCGCCGTGGCTGGCGCAGCGGATCAGGCTGGCGCTGTCGTCGAGGAAGGCGTCGGGCTGCCACTCCAGCGGGATGCCGCGGTGCGGGCAGCGGTTCAGGTAGACGTAGGCGCGGCCGTCGCGGCGCACCGCGAAGAGGCGGCGTTCATCGACGCGGAAGCCGCGGCTGGTGCCTTCGGCGAGCAGGGAAGAGGGACACAGGTGGATCATGGGCGCTCCGTTTGCCGGGATTATCCCCGATCCGGAGGGCGGCTTTCACCTGTCCGCCATGCAAGCGCCCGGCAGGAGCCGGGCGCGGGGATAGGGGCACTTCCGTGTGCGAAGGGGAAAGACTCAGATGTCCCAGACCAGGTTGACCGCGAAGTTGCGTCCCGGCTGGGACAGCCGGTCGAGGTTCGCCGGGGCCAGCGCCGAAGCCTCGCCGACGCCGTCGTAGCCGCGTACGTCGTCCCACAGCCAGTACTTCTTGTCGGTCAGGTTGTAGAGGCCGGCGTTGAGGGTCAGGTCCTTGCTCAACTTGTAGTAGGCGCTGAGGTCGAGAACGCCGAAGCCCGGGGTCTTGAACTGACTGGCGGTGCCGTCCGGGGTGTGGAAGGTGCTGTCGTCGACGCGGTCCTTGCGCTTGACCAGGGTCCAGCTGAGCAGGCCGCCGTAGTTGCCGCCGGCCTCGTCGTAGCCGAGGCCGAACACGCCGGTGAGCGGGTTGACGCTGTTGATCGGCTCGCCGTTGTCCTTGTTGCGGCCATGGGCGTAGGCCACGCTGGCCTGGGTGTAGAGGCCCTGCGGCGCGCCGAGGGCGCCGAGCTCCAGGCGGCCCTTGAGTTCCACGCCCTTGATCACCGCGCGCTCGATATTGTTGGCCTGGAAGGTCTGGCCGTTGCCGCCGGTGCCAGCGGTGTTCAGTGCGTCCTCGTCGATGAAGTCGCGGTACTTGTTGTAGAACACCGCCACGCCGAAGCTGCCTTCGTCGAACTTGCCGCGCAGGCCGGTCTCGAAGCTCTGGCTCTTCTCCGGCTTGAGGTTCGGGTTCGGCTCGATGTGGTAGCCGGCCTGCAGGTTCTCGAAGCGCCCGTACAGCGCCTTCGCCGTGGGCGTGCGGAAGCCCTGGGCGTACTGGCCGTACCAGGTGTAGTGCTGGGCGAAGTCATAGGTCACGCCGAACTTGGGCGAGACCCGGTGCCATTTTTTGTCCGACTCGTCGACCGTGGTGTTCTGGCTCTGCTTCATGGTGCGCAGGAACTCGTCGGTGATGTGCGGCTCCATGCGCGTGTAGTCGTAGCGCAGCCCGGGGGTGAAGGTCCAGTCGTTCCACCTGATGCTGTCCTGGGCGAACAGGGCGTAGGTCTTCACCGTCGGGTCGGGGAAGTCGCTGCTGCGCTCCAGGGCGTCGCGCGGGCTCTCGGCGCCGGTCTGCAGGTTGGTGCCGGTACCGCTGCGCATGCCGGTGACCTTCTGCTGCTTGAGGTTGATCCCGTAGCTCAGCAGGTGGTCGGTCTCGCCGATGGCGAAGCTCTTGTCCAACTGGCTGTCGAACACCCACAGGCGTTCCTTGTAGGTGGTATCGCGGGTGCGCAGGACCTTGCGGGTAATCGGATAGTAGAACTCGCGGGTCGCCTGGTCGGTCTTCGCCACCTGGTAGTTGAGGCTCCACTGGATGCGGTCGGCGACCGGGCTGTCGACCAGGAAGTGGTGTTCCAGGCCGTAGCGTTCGCGGGTCAGGGTGTCGTTGCCCTTGCGCCACTGGTACATGCCGCCCGGCAGCACGCTCGGCGGTATCGCCGGCTTGCCCTTGTCGTAGGGGCCGCCATAGGCGCTCTTCTGGTCGGTGTCGACGTCGCTCTTGTACTTCTCGAAGACCAGCCCGAAACGGCTGCCTTCGGCGTAGTTCCAGCCCAGCTTGCCGAGCAGGCTGTAGCTGTCGGCGTCCTCCGGGTTGGCTTCGCTGCGCGAGAGTCCGGTGCCGCCGTGGCCGCCGTTGGATTCGGTCTCGTGGCCCTGGCGGTAACCATAGTGCAGCAGGCCGTCGAAGTCGTCGGCGCGGCCGGCGACGGTGGCCGAGGTCAGCCAGGAATGGCTGGCCGACTCGTAGCCGGTCTTCAGGCGGGCGCCGACGTCCTTGCCGTCCTTGATGATGTCTGATGGATCGAGGGTGAAGTAGCTCACCGCGCCGCCGATGGCGTTGCTGCCGTACAGCGCCGAGGCCGGGCCGCGGAGGATTTCCACGCGCTTGACGATGTCCGGGTCGACGTAGTTGCGGTGGGTCTGGGCGTAGGGGCCGCTGAAGAAGTCGTTGGGCAGCTCGACCCCGTCGATCTGGGTGAGGATGCGGTTGCCGTCGATGCCGCGGATGTTGTAGCCGGTGATCCCGGCGCGCTGGCCGGTGCCGCCGACCGAGACACCGGGTTCGTAGCGCACCAGTTCCTTGATGTTGTTGACGTTCTGCCGGTCCAGTTGCTCGCGGGTCTGGACGCTGACGGTGCTCGGCACAGCGTCCACCGCCTGCTCGGTGCGGGTCGCGGTGATGGTGGTCGGGGTCAGCGGGACGGCATTCCCCGCCAGGGCCAGCGAAGGGCTGAGCAGCAGCAGGGCCAGGCAGGGGCGCAGGGCGAAGGGCGGGGCGAGCGACATGTGGGACTCCTTGGGTCGGGCCGATGGCGGATAGCCAGGGGGACGTCGGGCGCACAAGGTACTGCCAGAAAAACGCTAATGCAAATAATTATCAAATGGATTCAGATATGCGTTTTATGGCAAAGTTCACCTGTTTTTGCGCGTTTGCGCTACCGAACCGGAAATGCCCGAGGATCCGTCGATGAGCAGCACTCCCACCCTTTCCCATTCCCCCGCCGAGCTCTACCGGGCCTGGCAGGACCTGCGCGCCGAGCGGCCGCAGTTGCGCGCGCGGGACGCCGCGGCGCAGTTGCGGGTCAGCGAGGGCGAGCTGGTCGCCAGCCGGGTCGGCATCGATGCCGTGCGCCTGCGCCCGGATTGGTCCGCCTTGCTGCCGGCGCTCGGCGAACTGGGACCGATCATGGCGCTCACCCGCAACGAACATTGCGTCCATGAACGCAAGGGGCCGTATCGCGAGGTGACGGTATCGGCCAACGGTCGAATGGGCCTGGTGGTTTCCCCGGACATCGACCTGCGCCTGTTCCTGGGTGGCTGGAACGCCGCCTTCGCCATTGCCGAGGAGACGCCGCGGGGTATCCAGCGCAGCATCCAGGTGTTCGACCAGCAGGGCGTGGCGATACACAAGGTATTTCTTACCGAGGCCAGCGCCGTCCGCGCCTGGGAGCCGCTGGTCGAACGCCTGCGGGCTGCCGGGCAGGATGCCGTGCTGGCGCTGCGCGAGCCCAGCGCGCCGGCGACGGCGGTCGCCGATGCGCAGATCGATGCCGCCGCCTTGCGCGAAGGCTGGGCCGCGTTGAAGGACACCCACCATTTCCACGCCTTGCTGAAGAAGCATGGCGCGCAGCGCACCCAGGCGCTGCGCCTGGCCGGCGGCGAATGGGCCGAGCGCCTGGACAATGGCGATCTGCCGAAGCTCTTCGAGGCGGCGGCCGAAAGCGGATTGCCGATCATGGTGTTCGTCGGCAATGCCCACTGCATCCAGATCCATTCCGGGCCGGTGTGCAACCTGAAATGGCTGGACGACTGGTTCAATGTGCTCGATCCGGATTTCAACCTGCATCTGAAGACCAGCGGCATCGCCGAGCTGTGGCGGGTGCGCAAGCCGAGCAGCGATGGCATCGTCACCAGTTGGGAAGCCTTCGACGCCGACGGCGAACTGGTCGTGCAACTGTTCGGCGCGCGCAAGCCCGGCCAGCCCGAGCGCGACGACTGGCGCGAACTGGCCGAATCCTTCAAGGCGCTCTGAGGAGAGATCATGCGTATCGAACGACTATTCAACGGCCTGGCGCTGGGCCTGCTGCTCGGCGCTGGCGTGGCCCGTGCCGATGGCCTGCCGCAGCGCTGGGTGAGCGCCGGCGGCTCGCTGAGCGAGTGGGTAGTGGCGCTGGGCGGCGAAAGCAAGCTGGTCGGGGTGGACACCACCAGCCAGCATCCGCAGGCGCTGAAACAGTTGCCGAGCGTCGGCTACCAGCGCCAACTGGCTGCCGAGGGCGTGCTGGCGTTGCGTCCGGATATCCTCATCGGCACCGAGGAAATGGGCCCGCCGCCGGTGCTCGAGCAGCTCGCAGGTGCCGGTGTGCGGGTCGAGACCCTTTCCGCCAAAGCGGATCTGGACGCCCTGGAAAGCAATCTGAAGAAGCTCGGCGACTGGCTCGGTGTGCCGCAGCGCGCCGAGGCCGCCGAACTCGACTACCGCCAGCGCCTGCGACGCCAGGCCGACTGGATCGCAGCGGCACAGAAGAGCCAGCCGGCGCCGGGCGTCCTGCTGGTGATCGGCAATGCCGGCGGGCAGGTGCTGGTGGCCGGGCGCAACACCGGCGGCGACTGGGTGCTGAACCGGGCCGGGGCGCGCAACCTGGCCGCCCATGAGGGTTACAAGCCGATCTCGGTGGAAGCCCTGGCGGCGCTCGATCCTGCCGCGCTGGTGATCGCCGACCGCAGCCTGGAGGGCGACGCCGCGCGCGCCGCCCTGCTCAAGCAGAACCCAGGCCTCGCCGCGACCCGCGCGGCCCGCGACGGGCGCCTGCTGGTGCTGGATCCGACCCTGCTGGTAGGCGGTCTCGGTCCGCGCCTGCCGGATGGCCTGGCGGCGCTTTCCGCAGCCTTTTATCCTTCCGTGAAACCGCTGAGTACGGAAGCCGCCCATTGAAATCGGTTGTTCGTCCCCGCGCGCTGTTCGGCGCGCTGGGGATTTCGCTCGTCCTGGTCCTCTGGTTGTCCCTCGCCCTCGGTCCCGTCAGCCTGCCGCTGGGCGATACCCTGCGCGCCGCGTTGCGCCTGACCGGTCTTCCACTCGATGGAGCGGGCCTGGCCCAGGCGGAGATGATCCTCGGCCAGATCCGCCTGCCGCGGACCCTGCTCGGCCTGGCCGTGGGCGCCGTGCTGGCGCTGTCCGGCGTTGCCATGCAGGGCCTGTTTCGCAATCCGCTGGCCGATCCCGGCCTGGTCGGGGTGTCCAGCGGCGCGGCGCTCGGCGCGGCGCTGGCGATCGTGTTCGGCGCCTCGCTGGGCGGCCTGCCGGCGGTCCTCGCGCCTTACCTGCTGTCGCTGTGCGCCTTCGGTGGCGGCCTGGGGGTTACCTGGCTGGTCTATCGACTCGGCCGCCGCGATGGCCAGACCAGCGTGGCCACCATGCTGCTGGCGGGGATCGCCCTGACCGCGTTGTCCGGCGCGGTGATCGGGCTGTTCACCTACCTCGCCGACGACGCCACGCTACGCACCCTGACTTTCTGGAACCTCGGCAGCCTCAATGGCGCCAGCTACCCGCGCCTGTGGCCGCTGCTGCTGGTGGCGCTGCTGGTGGCCTGCTGGCTGCCGCGCCGGGCCGATGCGTTGAACGCGTTGCTGCTCGGCGAATCGGAAGCGCGCCATCTGGGCTTCGATGTCGAGCGCCTCAAGGCCGAGCTGGTGCTCTGTACCGCACTCGGTGTCGGCGCCGCGGTGGCGGCGGCGGGAATGATCGGTTTCATCGGCCTGGTGGTGCCGCACCTGATCCGCCTGGTCGCCGGCCCTGACCACCGGACCCTGCTACCGGCTTCGATGATGGCCGGCGCCACCCTGCTGCTGCTCGCCGACCTGCTGGCGCGCCTGGCGCTGGCACCGGCCGAGCTGCCGATCGGCATCGTCACGGCGCTGATCGGCGCGCCGTTCTTCCTTTACCTGTTGCTGCGAGGGCGGGCCTGATGCTGCGCGTGGAGAACCTGTCCATCCGCCGTGGCGGAAAGACCGTGCTGGAGGGCCTGGAGCTGGAGCTACGGGCCGGCGAGGTGCTCGGTGTGCTTGGCCCCAACGGTGCCGGCAAGAGCACCCTGCTCGGCGCGCTCTGCGGGGAACTGGAGCCGGCCGAGGGACGAGTCCTGCTTGACGAGCGCGGACTCGACCAGTGGGCGGGCGTAGCCCGCGCGCAGCGCCTGGCGGTGCTGCCGCAGAGTTCGTCGCTGGGCTTCGCGTTTCCGGTGGAGGCGGTGGTCGGCTTCGGTCGGCTGCCCCATTCCAGCGGCCGCGAGCGCGATGTGCAGATCGTCGCCGAGGCCTTGGCGGCGGCCGACGCCAGCCATCTGGCCGGACGCAGCTACCTGGCGCTGTCCGGCGGAGAACGCCAGCGCGTGCACCTGGCGCGGGTGCTGGCGCAGCTGTGGCCGGGCGAGCCGGGGCAGGTACTGCTGCTCGACGAGCCGACCTCGGCGCTCGACCCGCTGCACCAGCACACCACCCTGCAGGCGGTGCACGATTTCGCCCGGCGCGGCGCCTCGGTGCTGGTGATCCTCCACGACCTGAACCTGGCCGCGCGCTATTGCGACCGTCTGCTGCTGTTGCAGAATGGCCGTCCGCACCTGCTCGGCGCGCCCGAGGAGGTCCTGCGCCCCGAGCCGCTGCGCGCGGTGTTCGGTCTCGAAGTCCTGGTCCAACGTCATCCCGAGCGAGGTCATCCGCTGATCGTCGCCCGCTGAAGGAGCTGCCATGCGCATTCGCCTGTTCGCCCTCTGCCTGCTGCTGGGCGGTTGCCAGTCCCAGCTGCCGCCGTTGCCCGACTGGCAAGGTCCGGAGGGACGCGACGATCCACGGGCCGGACGCATCGTCGACCTGCGCAGCGGTGCGACGTTGACCCCCGGGCAACTGCTCGAACGCCTGGCTGTGGCGTCACGGGTGATCGTTGGCGAGAAGCACGACAACCCCGACCATCACGCCCTCGAACTATGGCTGGCGCGAACCCTGGGCGAACGCCGGGCGCAAGGCAGCCTGCTGCTGGAAATGCTCGGTCCCGACCAGCAGCCGCGTGTCGATGCGATCAGGGCGCAACGTAAGGCCGGCAAGCCGGTGGCGAACCTGGAGCAGGCCCTGGACTGGCGGAAAGGTTGGGACTGGTCTCAGTACGGACCCCTGGTGACCTGGGCGCTCGCGCAACCCGCGCCATTGCTCGCGGCGAATCTCGAGCGGAGCGAGATCATGCGGATCTACAAGGATCGCCCGCTGCCCGCGGGAACGGCTTCCCGGCGCGACAGCGTGCGCCTGCCGCTACTCGCGCAGATTCGCGAATCCCACTGCGGCATGCTTCCCGATGAGCAATTGCCGGCAATGCTCGCCGTCCAGCAGCAACGCGACCGGCGCATGGCCGAGCGCCTTCGCGATGCGCCGCTGCCGGCGCTGCTCATCGCCGGCGGGTTCCACGCGCGGCGCGACCTTGGCGTACCGGTCCACCTGCGTGACCTTGGCGTGCAGGAGGTGCGGGTGCTGCTGCTGGTCGAAGCGGGCCAGGCGGTGACGACGCGCGAGGCCGACTATGCCTGGTATACGCCGGCGCTGCCGGAGAAGGACTATTGCGCGGACATGCAGGCGCGCTGAAAGACTGGCGACGCGAGAGGCTTTTCGCAGGCAAAAAAAAGACCCGGCAAAGTGCCGGGTCGAAACCGTGATTAGCCTGATGAGGAGATAATCTGAAGAGTCCGACTGCGTGGGTCTCTCAGCTTACCTGCTGGCCTCGCGGCCAGGTGGTGTAATAATAACTATTCTCATTATCAGGTCAAGTCGGTTCTCATTCATTCCATTCCCAGCCGATGAACGGTCGTCCGGGGCACGAAACGCAGGCAAAAAAAGACCCGGCAAAGTGCCGGGTCAAAAACCGTGATTAGCCTGATGAGGAGATAATCTGAAGAGTCCGACTGCGTGGGTCTCTCAGCTTACCGGCTGATCTCGCGACCAGTTGAGTGATATAATAATGATTCTCATTTCCATGTCAAACGCTTTCGCGAAACTTTTCTGCTAGCTAGTCGCGAGGTCTCTGGAAGGGTTCAGGCGCTGCGTGGCAGGCGCAATTGGGTCACTTCGCGGTTGAGCAGGTCGATGCGCCGGGCCATGCCTTCGATCAGGCTGTGGGCGATCCGCGGGTTGTTTTGCATCAGGCCGAGGAACTGTTCCTTGGGAATCACCATCACCGTGCAGGGTTCGCTGGCGACCACCGTGGCGCTGCGCTTCTCGCGGGTGAACACGGCCATGGCGCCGAATATCTCGTCCTTCTGCACGTCGCCGACCTTCTGCCCATCGACCAGCGCCTCGGCGTGACCCTCGATGATGATGAACACGTGGTCGGCCTCGTCGCCCTGGCGGATCAGCGCTTCGCCCGCGGCGAAATGGCGGAAGCCGGTGGCCGGGCGGATTTCCGGCTGCTTCAGGTGCGCCAGGGCGTCGCCGAGCAGGGCGGTCTGTCCGATCAGGTATTGCAGCAGCAGTTCCTGGCGTCCTTCGTCGGCATGGAAGTGACGCAGCACCTCGCTGCGCGAATAGGGACGCAGACGGATCGGTTCCTCGTTGGCATGCCGGCAGGCGGGCAGGTCGAGGCCGCGGCGCAGGCCGAGCAGGTCGCCTTCCTGCAGGTAGAACAGCGGGCGCCCGTCGACCAGCGCATGGAGCAGGCCGCTTTCCACCAGGAAGACCCGGTCGTCGGGCAGTTCGTGCTCCAGGTCGTCGCTGCGCTCCACCTCGAGGGTGGGGCCGCTGGGCGAAAGGCCTTCGAGCAAGCGGTGGGGGATTCCCTGCAGGCGGTTGATCAGTTGATCGGCATAAGCCGGTTGCTCGCCGAGTAGATACATGGCCATTTCCTTGAGCTGCCTGGGCGGGAGAGGAGGTACGAACGTCCACGAGACGATAGGTGGGCGTCCGGGAGGAGTAAATGTCTTCCCGTGGCAGGTGTGAGCTAGCTCTTGTTTCGTGCGGGGAAAGTCTCCAGCTCGCCCAGCAGCGCGGCCTTGTGGTCCGCCGACAGCTCGTTCCAGTGCACGTCCAGCAGGGCGCCCTCGATGGCATAGAGGAGTACTTTCGAGGCGCGGAAGCCGCGCGCGCGGACCGCCCGGTAGGCGCCCACCGAGCCGAGCCGGCGCAGGTCGGTGGCGCTGTGGATGCCCACGGCATGCAGCCATTGGGTGGAGGTCTTGCCCAGGTTCTTCAGGTTCAGCAGTTCGTCGTTCATCGTCGGTCCTTGCGATGCCGCTCAGAAGCGTGATGGCGCGGAACTGCCAGGAACCGGCCCGGGACCGGTGGATGCGGTCCGGGACCGGTCCTCAGCCGGCCGGATACCTGTCGGGAAGTGTAGCGGTCCTCCGGCAAAACGTGGCCGCTGGGCGTCAGGCCTCGGGCAGGTAGCGCAGGCGGGTGCCGAAGCTTACCGACATGCGGATCTCGTCCGCCGCCAGGCGCAGCGGGAAGTAGGTGCCGGAGATCTGGGCGTGGGCGAGGCTGGCGCCTTCCAGGCGTGCCTCGCGCAGATCCACGCCACGCAGGTCGGCGCCACGGAAATAGGCATCGCTGAAGTCGACCCGGGCGGCATCCAGCAGGCGCAGGTCGAGGCCGCGGAAATCGCCGCCGGCCAGGTCGATCCAGCCGTCGGCCGGCTTCTGTTGGTTGAAGCCTTCGATGTCTTCGTCGTGCAACAGCTGGTAGAGCGGGGAATCGAGCTGACGGGGGGCGTTCATGGGCGGCGTCCTGCGCGGAAGGCTCGCCCAGAGTATAGAAGAGTAGTGGCACAGCGCCCGCTCCGGACGGAGCGGGCGGCGCTGGACCGTGCTCAGAGACCGGGCAGGCGCTGGCGGATGCCGTCGACCAGGCCGTCCAGGCTGGCCGCGTCGTGGGTATCGACGCGTTTGCTCTGTGCCGTCTCGGCCGCCGACAACGGCTCGCGGGTGGCCTGTTGGGTGCGGATCACGTCGAGGGTGGCATCGGAAGGATCGCGGCCTTCCGCCTGGCGCTGCGCCAGCCAGCCGGCGATCACCGCTTCGGGCGCCTGGCAGTCGAGGATCAGGAACGGCACGCCGGTTTCTTCCGCAATGTGGCAAGCGGCCTGGCGCTGGTTCTGCTTCAGGTAGGCGGCATCGATCACCACCGGGTAGCCGGCCTGGAGGACCTTCGCAGCCAACTGGTGAAGGTGCGCATAGGTCGCCTCGCTGGCCTGGGTGCTATAGATCCCGGCGGCGAACCGGCCCTTGTCGTTCTCCGCTTGCTCGCCGAACAGGCGCTTGCGTTCCACGTCGGAGCGCAGGCGCACCGCGCCCAGGGCCTCCACCAGGCGCATAGCCACCTGGCTCTTGCCGACCGCGGAAACTCCATGGGTGATGGCCAGGAAACGCGAGGGAATGGCACTGTAGCTTTCCGCCAGGTTGGCGTAGTTGCGGTACTGGCGCAGGGTCGCGGCGCGCTGCACGGCGTCGGTCTGGTAGCCGAGGCTGAACAGCGCCACCTTGGCGCGGACCATGGCGCGGTAGGCCTTGTAGAAATTCAGCAGTTCCAGGGCCTGGTAGTCACCGGTGCGTTCCAGGTAGAGGCTGACGAAGCGCCGCGCGTGGCATTTCAGGCCACGGTCTTCCAGGTCCATGGCGAGGAAGGCGAAGTCGGCGCAGACGTCGGTGAAGCGGAACGGCTCGTTGAACTCGATGCAGTCGAACAGCACCACCTTGCCGTCGATCAGCGCGGCGTTGCCCAGGTGGATGTCGCCGTGGCATTCGCGGATGAAGCCCTGCTCCTTGCGTTCGCGGAGTACCGGCAGCAGGCGTTCGAAGCTGCTCTCGGCCCAGGCTTCGAGGGCGTCCAGCTGCTGCAGGTCGGCCTTGTCCTTGAGCAGCGGGCGGACCTGTTCGAAGTTCTGCCGCACCGGCGCCATGCAGGATTCGGCGGTGCCCAGCGGATGCTCCAGCGGCACCTTCGGAGTGGTCTGGTGGAAGTGCGCGATCTGCTCGGCCAGTTCGTCGATGTGCTGGTTGCTCAGCTCGCCGCGCCCCTGGATCGCCGCCAGCAGGTTGTCCTGCGGGAACTGGCGCATCTTCAGCAGGTATTCGATGGCCTCGCCGTCGCCGCCGATGCGCGGCGCCTGTTCGCTGCCGGTCACCGGCAGGACCTCCAGGTAGAGGTCGTCGGTCAGGCGCTGGTTCAGGCGCAACTCTTCGTTGCAATAGAAGCGGCGTTTTTCCAGGCTGGTGAAATCGAGGAAGCCGAAGTCCATCGGCTTCTTGATCTTGTAGGCGTAGGGACCGGTCAACAGGACCCAGGAGATGTGCGTCTCGATGACCTCGAAGCGCTCCACCGGGTGGGGGTAGAGGGCCGGGTTCTGCAGGGCGGCGATCAGGGTCTGGCTCACGGGATATCCTTGCCTCGGAAATATGCGAAACCCGCATTATGGCGGGAAGGGGTGACAGTGCAAACCTTGCTGGCGGATGGCAACCATTTGCCGGATCGCCGGTCGAATGCGCCGCGCCGCCGCCGCGCCTATCCACCGGGGCCGCGCAGACCGTGGATGCCGCTCGATTCGGTGTCTGTCCGCTGTGGATAAAGTACGTATAATGCGCCGCCATGACGCGTCCCCGATCCCCCCGCTCCCGTAACGGAAAAAAAGCACGCCCGGCTCCCGGCCTGAACAAGTGGCTCGGCTGGGCACTCAAGCTCGGCCTCGTCGGCCTGGTGCTCCTGGCCGGCTTCGCCATCTATCTCGATGCGGTGGTCCAGGAGAAATTCTCCGGCCGGCGCTGGACCATCCCCGCGAAGGTCTATGCCCGTCCCCTGGAGCTGTTCAACGGCCTCAAGCTGAGCAAGGAAGACTTCCTGCGCGAACTCGACGCCCTCGGTTACCGTCGCGAGCCCAGCGTGACCGGGCCCGGCACCGTATCGGTGGCGGCCAGCGCGGTTGAGCTCAATACCCGTGGCTTCCAGTTCTACGAAGGGGCCGAACCGGCCCAGCGTGTGCGCGTGCGTTTCAACGGCAACTACGTCAGCGGGCTGAACGAGGCCAGCGGCAAGGAACTGGCGGTGGCGCGGCTGGAGCCGTTGCTGATCGGCGGCCTGTATCCGGCTCACCACGAGGACCGCATCCTGGTCAAGCTCGACCAGGTGCCGACCTACCTCATCGATACCCTGGTCGCGGTCGAGGACCGGGACTTCTGGAACCACCACGGCGTATCGCTGAAGTCGGTGGCCCGCGCGGTCTGGGTCAACACCACCGCCGGCCAGCTGCGCCAGGGCGGCAGCACCCTGACCCAGCAACTGGTGAAGAATTTCTTCCTGAGCAACGAGCGCAGCCTGAGCCGCAAGCTCAACGAGGCGATGATGGCCGTGTTGCTCGAATTGCATTACGACAAGCGCGACATCCTCGAGTCCTATCTCAACGAGGTATTCCTCGGCCAGGACGGCCAGCGCGCCATCCATGGGTTCGGCCTGGCCAGCCAGTATTTCTTCAGCCAGCCGCTGGCCGAGCTCAAGCTCGACCAGGTGGCGTTGCTGGTCGGCATGGTCAAGGGGCCGTCCTACTACAACCCGCGGCGCTACCCGGACCGCGCCCTGGCGCGGCGCAACCTGGTGCTCGACGTGCTCGCCGAGCAGGGCGTGGCGACCCGGCAGGAAGTCGACGCCGCCAAGCAGCGGCCGCTCGGCGTAACCCGCCAGGGCAGCATGGCCGACAGTTCGTATCCGGCCTTCCTCGACCTGGTCAAGCGCCAGTTGCGCCAGGACTACCGCGACGAGGACCTGACCGAGGAAGGGCTGCGCATCTTCACCAGCTTCGACCCGATCCTGCAGGAGAAGGCCGAGACCTCGGTCAACGAAACGCTCAAGCGCCTCAGCGGGCGCAAGGGCGTCGACCAGGTCGAGGCGGCGATGGTCGTCACCAATCCCGAGACCGGCGAGATCCAGGCCCTGATCGGCAGCCGCGACCCGCGCTTCGCCGGTTTCAACCGGGCACTGGACGCAGTGCGGCCGATCGGCTCGCTGATCAAGCCGGCGGTCTACCTGACCGCCCTGGAGCGGCCGAGCAAGTACACCCTGACCACCTGGGTCCAGGACGAGCCTTTCGCGGTGAAAGGCCAGGACGGCCAGGTCTGGCGCCCGCAGAACTATGACCGGCGCTCGCATGGGACGATCTTCCTGTACCAGGGCCTGGCCAACTCCTACAACCTGTCTACCGCCAAGCTCGGCCTCGACGTTGGCGTGCCCAATGTGCTGCAGACCGTCGCCCGGCTGGGCATCAACCGCGACTGGCCGGCCTACCCGTCGATGCTGCTGGGCGCCGGTTCGCTCAGCCCGATGGAAGTCGCGACCATGTACCAGACCATCGCCAGCGGCGGCTTCAACACGCCGCTGCGCGGCATCCGCAGCGTGCTGACCGCCGACGGCCAGCCGCTCAAGCGCTATCCGTTCCAGGTCGAGCAGCGTTTCGACTCGGGCGCCGTCTACCTGGTGCAGAACGCCATGCAGCGGGTGATGCGCGAAGGCACCGGGCGTTCGGTGTACAGTCAATTGCCATCGTCGCTGACCCTGGCCGGCAAGACCGGTACCAGCAACGATTCCCGCGACAGCTGGTTCTCCGGTTTCGGCGGCGACCTCCAGGCGGTGGTCTGGCTCGGTCGCGACGACAACGGCAAGACTCCCCTGACCGGTGCCACCGGCGCCCTGCAGGTCTGGACCAGCTTCATGCGCAAGGCCCATCCGCAACCGCTGGAGATGCCGATGCCGGAGAACGTGGTGTTGGCCTGGGTCGATGCGCAGACCGGGCAGGGCTCGGCGGCGGACTGCCCGAACGCCGTGCAGATGCCCTATATTCGTGGCAGCGAGCCCGCCCAGGGCCCCGGTTGCGGGATCCAGAACCCGGCCGGCGAGGTTATGGACTGGGTGCGTGGCTGGCTGAATTGATCCGAGAGGACCTGAAGTGAAGAAGATTTTCCTGCTCACCGCGCTCGCCGGCAGCGCCCTGCTGGCGGGTTGCGCCAGTCCGCAACACGGCGCGATTCCGGTGGTGGATGCCGGTACTCCGGTTTCCAACCAGGAAAGCGGCGGTTTCCGCATCACCCGGACACAGGTGCCGCGCACGCAAGGCGCGGCGGCCCAGGGGATTCCCCAGGGCGGCGACTCCGGCGTGGTGGTGATGGTGCCGCAGGGCGCCAATGCCGCGCCGATCCAGACCTTCCCGGCGCAGTCCGGCGCTGCGCCGATCAACAGCGCGCCGATCGGGTCCGGCACCTCGTACCAGGCCCCGTCCGGCAACGCTCCCACGGCCCCGCTGGGCGGCAGCTACAGCATGCCGCCCAGCACCGCTCCCGGCAGCGCTCCCCGGGCCGCGCCCAGCGGCATTCCGGCTTCCGGCTCGGCCGGTAGCCTGGCGGCCGACGAGCAGCTGGACGGACCTGTCCTGGCGATGCTCACCACCGCCCAGCAACAGCAGGGCAGCGGCGACCTGAACAGTGCCGCCGCCAGTCTCGAGCGTGCCCAGCGTATCGCCCCGAGGGAGCCGCAGGTGCTCTATCGTCTGGCCCAGGTGCGCCTGGCCCAGGGCGATGCGGCGCAGGCCGAGCAGGTCGCACGTCGCGGCCTGAGCTATGCCAATGGCCGACCGACCCTGCAGGCCGGGCTCTGGGAACTGATCGCCCAGGCGCGGGAAAAGCAGGGTGATTCCGCCGGCGCGGCGCTGGCCCGGCAGAAGGCCAAGGCAAGCTCGTGATGGATCGGCGGGTCTATGCGCTGGCCGATCAGTTGCTGCTGATCGAGCGCGAGCTGCGTGCCCTCCACTGGTGGAGCGAAAGCAGTCCCGCCGCAGAGGCGCTGGCCAGTCCCGAACCATTCTGCGTGGACACGCTGGCCCTGGAGGAATGGCTGCAATGGATCTTCCTGCCGCGGATGAAGCTGATTCTCGAGAGCGATAGCGCCCTGCCGCAAGCCTCGGGCATCCTGGCCATGGCCGAGGTGGTCTATGCGCAGCGTGGTGAGAAGGTCGCCGGCCTGCTGGCGGCGCTTGGCGAGTTCGATCGGCTGATCGGCGAGTCGTCATGAACTCGCCCCGGCAAGAGGAACCCGGCCTGTAGCCGGGTTTCTTCCTGCCGGAGAGGCCGGACGCTGGCACCGCACCGCGCAGCGGCGTCGGGACCGATGCTTTCGAGGCCGGCTCGTTCTCGTCTCAGCGACAGTTTTCCTGGATCGCCTTCTCTGCCTTGGCGATTCGCTCCTGGCGTTCTTCCTCGCCCAGGCGGCGCAGCTCACCCTTGCCTTCGTCGACCCGTACGCGCGGGTTGTTCTTCAACTGCGCGAGGTTGTTGCGGGTTTCCTCGCAGAACTGCTTGCGCTCGGCTTCCTCCTTCGCCACCTGCTGTTTCACCTTGTCGTCGATCGCCTTCTGTTCGGGGTCGGCCGGCTTTTCCTCAAGGGCCGGCTTGCGCTCGATGGTCGGCGCCGGTACCGAGGCGGGCAGCGGGAAGTCGTTCTGCGGCGGGGCGGTCTGGGTGTTCACCGTGGTGGCCTGGGTTCCCTGCGGCGGCTGGGCGCCGAAATGGGTGACGCCCTCGGCGTCGACCCACTTGTAGATCGGCGCGGCCATGGCGAAAGAGGAGAGGGCGAGCAACAGGCTGGCCGGGAGGATCATGCGTCGCATGCGGAGTCCTTGGAAATGCGCTAACTGCGGCTAACTATAACCAAATCCGCCGGCCCGGCATGCTGCACGGCATCACAACCGCCGCCGGAGACGGCCACGCCTTGGCAAGTCCTCGCGGGAATCATGGGCATTTTGGCAATGTTTGCTCTAAATCAGAATTTTCTAGCCATAAAATCTGTTTTTGTTAGTTGATCAGCTTTTTTATGGAAGGGTATGCCGGCTTCCGTGGAATTTTTTTTGATAAATTTCAGAATAAAGCTTGACTTGCGTCCGGCGAATGCGAAGAATCCAAGCTCGCTGTAGCGGGCCGTCTGCAACCCAGTCCCCTCTCCGGCAGACCATGAGGTGCCTACCCGCGCCGAAAGTTACACCCTGCTTCGCGTTACCTCGCGCTGGGTGGAAGAGCTCCGTAACACCAGGCGCCCTTCCAAGTTCGCTCAATCGGCAGTTGACGTAGCCGGTGACTACCGTCACCCATGCTCTGCCGGGCAGCCAACCGAATTTCGGTCGCCCGCCCCTGGGTGGCCGTATAGCGTTCTAGAGGTGAAAACGTGGAGCTTTTATCTGGCGCTGAAATGGTCGTCCGCTCGTTGCGCGACGAAGGCGTTAAGTACATCTACGGGTACCCGGGTGGTGCCCTCCTGCATATCTACGACGCGCTCTTCAAGGAGCACGACGTGACCCATATCCTGGTGCGCCACGAGCAGGCGGCTACCCACATGGCCGACGGCTACGCCCGCGCCACCGGCAAGCCCGGTGTCGTGCTGGTGACCTCCGGCCCGGGCGCGACCAACGCCATCACCGGCATCGCCACCGCGTACATGGACTCGATCCCGATGGTGATCCTGTCGGGCCAGGTACCGAGCAACATGGTCGGCACCGACGCGTTCCAGGAAACCGACATGGTCGGCATTTCCCGGCCGATCGTGAAGCACAGCTTCATCATCAAGCATCCCTCGGAGATCCCCGAGGTGATCAAGAAGGCCTTCTACCTGGCGCAATCGGGTCGTCCGGGGCCGGTTGTCGTGGATATTCCGAAGGACATGGGCGATCCGACCCAGAAGTTCGAGTATTCCTATCCGAAGAAGGTCAAGCTGCGCTCCTACAGCCCGGCCGTGCGTGGCCATTCCGGGCAGATCCGCAAGGCCGCCGAGATGCTCCTGGCGGCCAAGCGCCCGGTGGTCTACTCCGGCGGTGGCGTGATCATGGGCAATGCCGCGGCGCCGCTGACCGAGCTGGCGCAGATGCTCAACCTGCCGGTGACCAACACCCTGATGGGGCTGGGTGGCTATCCGGGCGCGGATCGCCAGTTCCTCGGCATGCTCGGCATGCACGGCAGCTTCACCGCCAACCTGGCGATGCACCACAGCGACGTGATCCTCGCCGTGGGCGCGCGTTTCGACGACCGGGTGATCAACGGCGCGGCGAAGTTCTGCCCGAACGCCAAGATCATCCACATCGACATCGATCCGGCATCGATCTCCAAGACCATCAAGGCCGATATCCCGATCGTCGGCCCGGTGGACAGCGTCCTCACCGAAATGGTCGCGATCCTCAAGGAAATCGGCGAGACCCCGAACCAGGAGGCGCAGGTCGCCTGGTGGAAGCAGATCGACGAATGGCGCGGCACTCGCGGGCTGTTCCCCTATGACAAGGGAGACGGCAGCATCATCAAGCCGCAGACCGTCATCGAGACGCTTTACGAAGTCACCCATGGCGACGCCTACATCACTTCCGATGTCGGTCAGCACCAGATGTTCGCCTCGCAGTACTACAAGTTCAGCAAGCCCAACCGCTGGATCAACTCCGGCGGCCTCGGCACCATGGGCTTCGGCTTCCCGGCGGCGATGGGCATCAAGCTCAACTTCCCGGACGACGACGTAGCCTGCGTGACCGGCGAAGGCAGTATCCAGATGAACATTCAGGAGCTGTCGACCTGCCTGCAGTACGACCTGCCGGTGAAGATCGTCAATCTGAACAACGGTGCGCTGGGCATGGTTCGCCAGTGGCAGGACATGCAGTACAACAGCCGCTATTCGCATTCCTACATGGAATCCCTGCCGGACTTCGTCAAGCTTGCCGAAGCCTACGGGCATGTCGGCATGCGCATCACCGACCTGAAGGACCTGAAGCCGAAGATGGAAGAGGCGTTCGCCCTGAAGAACCGCCTGGTCTTCCTCGACATCCAGGTGGACGCCAGCGAGCACGTCTACCCGATGCAGATCCGTGACGGCGCGATGCGCGACATGTGGCTGAGCAAGACGGAGCGTACCTGATCATGCGACACATCATTTCCCTGCTGCTGGAAAACGAGCCTGGCGCATTGTCCCGCGTGGTCGGCCTGTTCTCCCAACGCAACTACAACATCGAAAGCCTGACCGTGGCGCCGACCGAGGACCCGACCCTGTCGCGTCTGACGCTGACCACCGTGGGACACGATGAGGTGATCGAGCAGATCACCAAGAACCTCAACAAGCTGATCGAGGTGGTCAAGCTGGTCGATCTGTCGGAAAGCGCCCATATCGAGCGCGAACTGATGCTGGTGAAGGTCAAGGCCACCGGCGCCCAGCGCGCCGAGGTAAAGCGCACCACCGACATCTTCCGTGGACAGATCGTCGACGTCACCAGTAGCGTCTATACCGTGCAACTGGCGGGTACCAGCGACAAACTGGACAGCTTCATCCAGGCCATCGGCACCGCGTCGATCCTGGAAGTGGTCCGCAGCGGCGTCACCGGCATCGCCCGTGGCGACAAGACTCTGAGCATCTGAACTGAAAGCAGGCCCGCGAGGCCTTACTGAAGGGGAATTCCCATGCGCGTTTTCTACGATAAAGACTGTGACCTCTCGATCATCCAGGGCAAGAAAGTTGCCATCATCGGTTACGGTTCCCAGGGCCATGCCCATGCCTGCAACCTGAAGGACTCCGGCGTCGACGTCACTGTGGGTCTGCGCAGCGGCTCCGCCACCGTGGCCAAGGCCGAAGCGCACGGCCTGAAGGTCGCCGACGTGAAGAGCGCCGTCGCCGCCGCCGACGTGGTCATGATCCTCACCCCGGACGAGTTCCAGGGTCGCCTGTACAAGGAAGAGATCGAGCCGAACCTGAAGAAGGGCGCGACCCTGGCCTTCGCCCACGGCTTCTCCATCCACTACAACCAGGTCGTCCCGCGCGCCGACCTCGACGTGATCATGATCGCGCCGAAGGCCCCGGGTCACACCGTGCGCTCCGAGTTCGTCAAGGGCGGCGGCATCCCTGACCTGATCGCCATCTACCAGGACGCTTCCGGCAATGCCAAGAACGTCGCGCTGTCCTATGCCTGCGGCGTGGGCGGCGGCCGTACCGGTATCATCGAAACCACCTTCAAGGACGAGACCGAAACCGACCTGTTCGGTGAGCAGGCCGTTCTCTGCGGCGGTTGCGTGGAGCTGGTCAAGGCCGGTTTCGAAACCCTGGTCGAAGCCGGTTATGCACCGGAAATGGCCTACTTCGAGTGCCTGCACGAGTTGAAGCTGATCGTCGACCTGATGTACGAAGGCGGCATCGCCAACATGAACTACTCCATCTCCAACAACGCCGAGTACGGTGAGTACGTAACCGGTCCGGAGGTGATCAACGCCGAATCCCGCGCTGCCATGCGCAACGCCCTGAAGCGCATCCAGGACGGCGAATACGCGAAGATGTTCATCACCGAAGGTGCGGCGAACTACCCGTCGATGACAGCTTACCGCCGCAACAACGCCGCTCACCCGATCGAACAGATCGGCGAGAAGCTGCGCGCGATGATGCCGTGGATCGCAGCCAACAAGATCGTCGACAAGAGCAAGAACTAAGCGGCTCCGGCGACAGACGAAGAAACGCGGCCCCGGCCGCGTTTTTTCGTTCTTGCCTGGCGATCTGGTATAAAGCCTGGGCCGGCGGAACTGTCTTCCTAGTCAGAAGAGTCTGTCGGCATATTCGCACCCCATCAGTTCCCAAGGAATTGTCCATGAGTGAACGTCCCGAGGAGCCGAACAAGGCCTCCGACGAAGAAAGCCTGCTGCCCATCGACGAACATATAGAAGAAGGGCACGACGCCGAAGGGCGGAAGGTTCGTCACCGCGGTATCTACCTGCTGCCCAACCTGTTCACCACGGCGGCCCTGTTTTCCGGCTTCTACGCCATCATCAATGGCATGAGCGGCCAGTTCGCCAACGCCGCCATCGCTATCTTCGTGGCCATGGTCCTCGATGGACTGGACGGCCGCGTGGCCCGCCTGACCAACACCCAGAGCGCCTTCGGTGCCGAGTATGACTCGCTGTCCGACATGGTCGCCTTCGGTGTGGCGCCGGCGCTGGTCGCCTTCGAATGGGCGCTTGGCAGCCTCGGCAAGGTCGGCTGGATGGTCGCTTTCATCTACGTTGCGGGCGCCGCGCTGCGTCTGGCTCGTTTCAACACCCAGGTCGGCAAGGCCGACAAGCGCTATTTCATCGGCCTGGCCAGTCCGGCCGCCGCGGCGCTGGTGGCGGGTACGGTATGGGCGTTCAGCGATTTCGAGATCCAGGGCGCCAAGGTTGCCTTCCTCGTCGCCCTGCTGGTCGCCGCCGCCGGCGTGCTGATGGTCAGCAACATCAAGTACCACAGCTTCAAGGATCTCGACCTGCGCGGCCGCGTGCCGTTCGTGGCGATCCTTATCGTGGTGCTGGCCTTCGCCGTGGTCTTTACCGATCCGCCGCGCATCCTCCTGTTGCTGTTCCTTGCCTACGCGGCCTCCGGTCCTGTGCAATACCTGCTGCAGCTGCGTCGCCGGAAGCAGCCGAGCTGATGTAATTTCCAACGGGCTCCGTAGTCTACTGGCACAACGCTGGTCATTGCGGAGCCCGTCATGCTGATCAAGATTCCCTCCCGTTCCGACTGTTCCGAGTCGGACGTCACCTCCGAAACCCTCTACCTGTCCCGTCGGCGCCTGCTCGGCGGTTCCCTCGCCGGATTGGCGCTGGCCAGCGGCCTGCCGCGCCTGGGCTTTGCCGACGAACAGCGCTATGCCGGCGTCGAGTCGGTACCGGCGCCGGGCTGGTTCGCCGAAAAGCTACCGCAGACCCGCTGGCGGGCGGTTGATGTCCAGGGGGAAGCGATCACTCCATTCAAGGACGCCACCCACTACAACAATTTCTACGAGTTCGGGCCGAACAAGGGCGATCCGGCGGAAAACGCCTCGGCCCTGAAGACCGAGCCCTGGTCGGTGGTGATCGACGGCGAGGTCGGCAAGCCGGGTACCTATGCCCTTGAGGACTTCGTCAAACCCTACCAACTGGAAGAGCGCATCTATCGGCTGCGCTGCGTGGAAGCCTGGTCGATGGTGATCCCTTGGCTGGGCTTTCCCCTGGCGGACCTGCTCAAGCGGGTCGAACCCCATGGGCAGGCGAAGTTCGTCCGTTTCGAAACCCTGCAGCGTCCGGAACAGATGGTCGGCCAACGCTCTGGTTTCTCGGTGATCGACTGGCCTTATATAGAAGGCTTACGCATGGACGAGGCGATGCATCCCCTGGCAATTCTGGCGGTGGGCATGTACGGGCGGCCGTTGCCCAACCAGAATGGCGCGCCGTTGCGCCTGGTGGTGCCGTGGAAGTATGGCTTCAAGAGCATCAAGTCGATCGTGCGTATCAGTCTGGTACGCGAGCAGCCGAAGACCACCTGGGAAAGCATCGCCGCCAACGAGTACGGGTTCTATGCCAACGTCAATCCGCAGGTCGACCACCCGCGCTGGTCCCAGGCCCGCGAGCGACGCCTGCCCAGTGGGTTGTTCAGCCCCAATGTGCGGGATACGCAGATGTTCAATGGCTACGGGAGCGAGGTCGCTTCCCTTTATAGCGGCATGGATCTGAGGAAGTACTACTGATGCGCTACTGGTATCTGCGCCTTGCGGTAT
>NC_009656.1:810000-5570000 GCF_000017205.1 Pseudomonas paraeruginosa PA7 | reverse complement strand
CCCGTCACACCATGGGAGTGGGTTGCTCCAGAAGTAGCTAGTCTAACCGCAAGGGGGACGGTTACCACGGAGTGATTCATGACTGGGGTGAAGTCGTAACAAGGTAGCCGTAGGGGAACCTGCGGCTGGATCACCTCCTTAATCGAAGATCCCAGCTTCTTCATAAGCTCCCACACGAATTGCTTGATTCACTGGTTAGACGATTGGGTCTGTAGCTCAGTTGGTTAGAGCGCACCCCTGATAAGGGTGAGGTCGGCAGTTCGAATCTGCCCAGACCCACCAATTGTTGGTGTGCTGCGTGATCCGATACGGGGCCATAGCTCAGCTGGGAGAGCGCCTGCTTTGCACGCAGGAGGTCAGGAGTTCGATCCTCCTTGGCTCCACCATCTAACAATCGTCGAAAGCTCAGAAATGAATGTTCGTGAATGAACATTGATTTCTGGTCTTTGCACCAGAACTGTTCTTTAAAAATTCGGGTATGTGATAGAAGTAAGACTGAATGATCTCTTTCACTGGTGATCATTCAAGTCAAGGTAAAATTTGCGAGTTCAAGCGCGAATTTTCGGCGAATGTCGTCTTCACAGTATAACCAGATTGCTTGGGGTTATATGGTCAAGTGAAGAAGCGCATACGGTGGATGCCTTGGCAGTCAGAGGCGATGAAAGACGTGGTAGCCTGCGATAAGCTTCGGGGAGTCGGCAAACAGACTTTGATCCGGAGATCTCTGAATGGGGGAACCCACCTAGGATAACCTAGGTATCTTGTACTGAATCCATAGGTGCAAGAGGCGAACCAGGGGAACTGAAACATCTAAGTACCCTGAGGAAAAGAAATCAACCGAGATTCCCTTAGTAGTGGCGAGCGAACGGGGATTAGCCCTTAAGCTTCATTGATTTTAGCGGAACGCTCTGGAAAGTGCGGCCATAGTGGGTGATAGCCCCGTACGCGAAAGGATCTTTGAAGTGAAATCGAGTAGGACGGAGCACGAGAAACTTTGTCTGAACATGGGGGGACCATCCTCCAAGGCTAAATACTACTGACTGACCGATAGTGAACCAGTACCGTGAGGGAAAGGCGAAAAGAACCCCGGAGAGGGGAGTGAAATAGAACCTGAAACCGTATGCGTACAAGCAGTGGGAGCCTACTTGTTAGGTGACTGCGTACCTTTTGTATAATGGGTCAGCGACTTATATTCAGTGGCGAGCTTAACCGAATAGGGTAGGCGTAGCGAAAGCGAGTCTTAATAGGGCGTTTAGTCGCTGGGTATAGACCCGAAACCGGGCGATCTATCCATGAGCAGGTTGAAGGTTAGGTAACACTGACTGGAGGACCGAACCCACTCCCGTTGAAAAGGTAGGGGATGACTTGTGGATCGGAGTGAAAGGCTAATCAAGCTCGGAGATAGCTGGTTCTCCTCGAAAGCTATTTAGGTAGCGCCTCATGTATCACTCTGGGGGGTAGAGCACTGTTTCGGCTAGGGGGTCATCCCGACTTACCAAACCGATGCAAACTCCGAATACCCAGAAGTGCCGAGCATGGGAGACACACGGCGGGTGCTAACGTCCGTCGTGAAAAGGGAAACAACCCAGACCGCCAGCTAAGGTCCCAAAGTTGTGGTTAAGTGGTAAACGATGTGGGAAGGCTTAGACAGCTAGGAGGTTGGCTTAGAAGCAGCCATCCTTTAAAGAAAGCGTAATAGCTCACTAGTCGAGTCGGCCTGCGCGGAAGATGTAACGGGGCTCAAACCACACACCGAAGCTGCGGGTGTCACGTAAGTGACGCGGTAGAGGAGCGTTCTGTAAGCCTGTGAAGGTGAGTTGAGAAGCTTGCTGGAGGTATCAGAAGTGCGAATGCTGACATGAGTAACGACAATGGGTGTGAAAAACACCCACGCCGAAAGACCAAGGGTTCCTGCGCAACGTTAATCGACGCAGGGTTAGTCGGTTCCTAAGGCGAGGCTGAAAAGCGTAGTCGATGGGAAACAGGTTAATATTCCTGTACTTCTGGTTACTGCGATGGAGGGACGGAGAAGGCTAGGCCAGCTTGGCGTTGGTTGTCCAAGTTTAAGGTGGTAGGCTGAAATCTTAGGTAAATCCGGGGTTTCAAGGCCGAGAGCTGATGACGAGTCGTCTTTTAGATGACGAAGTGGTTGATGCCATGCTTCCAAGAAAAGCTTCTAAGCTTCAGGTAACCAGGAACCGTACCCCAAACCGACACAGGTGGTCGGGTAGAGAATACCAAGGCGCTTGAGAGAACTCGGGTGAAGGAACTAGGCAAAATGGCACCGTAACTTCGGGAGAAGGTGCGCCGGCTAGGGTGAAGGATTTACTCCGTAAGCTCTGGCTGGTCGAAGATACCAGGCCGCTGCGACTGTTTATTAAAAACACAGCACTCTGCAAACACGAAAGTGGACGTATAGGGTGTGACGCCTGCCCGGTGCCGGAAGGTTAATTGATGGGGTTAGCGCAAGCGAAGCTCTTGATCGAAGCCCCGGTAAACGGCGGCCGTAACTATAACGGTCCTAAGGTAGCGAAATTCCTTGTCGGGTAAGTTCCGACCTGCACGAATGGCGTAACGATGGCGGCGCTGTCTCCACCCGAGACTCAGTGAAATTGAAATCGCTGTGAAGATGCAGTGTATCCGCGGCTAGACGGAAAGACCCCGTGAACCTTTACTGTAGCTTTGCACTGGACTTTGAGCCTGCTTGTGTAGGATAGGTGGGAGGCTTTGAAGCGTGGACGCCAGTTCGCGTGGAGCCATCCTTGAAATACCACCCTGGCATGCTTGAGGTTCTAACTCTGGTCCGTGATCCGGATCGAGGACAGTGTATGGTGGGCAGTTTGACTGGGGCGGTCTCCTCCTAAAGAGTAACGGAGGAGTACGAAGGTGCGCTCAGACCGGTCGGAAATCGGTCGCAGAGTATAAAGGCAAAAGCGCGCTTGACTGCGAGACAGACACGTCGAGCAGGTACGAAAGTAGGTCTTAGTGATCCGGTGGTTCTGTATGGAAGGGCCATCGCTCAACGGATAAAAGGTACTCCGGGGATAACAGGCTGATACCGCCCAAGAGTTCATATCGACGGCGGTGTTTGGCACCTCGATGTCGGCTCATCACATCCTGGGGCTGAAGCCGGTCCCAAGGGTATGGCTGTTCGCCATTTAAAGTGGTACGCGAGCTGGGTTTAGAACGTCGTGAGACAGTTCGGTCCCTATCTGCCGTGGACGTTTGAGATTTGAGAGGGGCTGCTCCTAGTACGAGAGGACCGGAGTGGACGAACCTCTGGTGTTCCGGTTGTCACGCCAGTGGCATTGCCGGGTAGCTATGTTCGGAAAAGATAACCGCTGAAAGCATCTAAGCGGGAAACTTGCCTCAAGATGAGATCTCACTGGGAACTTGATTCCCCTGAAGGGCCGTCGAAGACTACGACGTTGATAGGCTGGGTGTGTAAGCGTTGTGAGGCGTTGAGCTAACCAGTACTAATTGCCCGTGAGGCTTGACCATATAACACCCAAACAATCTGACGATTGTGTGTTGTAAGGTGAAGTCGACGAACCGAAAGTTCGCATGAACCGCAAACACCTTGAAATCACATACCTGAATCCGGATAGACGTAAGCACAAGCGAACGGATATCCAACCGAATTGCTTGACGATCATAGAGCGTTGGAACCACCTGATCCCTTCCCGAACTCAGAAGTGAAACGACGCATCGCCGATGGTAGTGTGGGGTCTCCCCATGTGAGAGTAGGTCATCGTCAAGCTCCTATCCCAAAACCCCTGGCCAGCAATGGCCGGGGGTTTTGCTTTGGCGCGCGGAAAAGTGGCAGGCGAGCGGCGCCGCGGAGGATAATCGAAAAACTTCGAGAGCTGCCGGGCGGCGTACTTCCGAGGCCTTCAGGGGCGCGATTTGCACGGTGCGCTCGTCTACAATAGCCGACAAATCCAGCCGAGCTCATTCATGTCCGATACCGATGTCCGTGGCCTGCAGGATCTTCCCCTGGAAGAACTGGTCGCCTGCCACGAGTGCGACCTGTTGATGCGCCGGGAGCCTCTCGGTCCGGGCGAGAAAGCCAATTGCCCGCGTTGCGGCTTCGAATTGGCTGCCCATCGCCATCAATGGAAACGCCGTTGCTTCGCACTGGTTCTGACGGCGCTCTTCCTTTATATCCCGGCCAACTTCCTGCCGATCATGAATCTCAGCCTGCTCGGCCAGACCCGCAGCGACACGGTCTGGACGGGTGTCCTCGGTCTCTACGACAGCGGCATGCAGGGCGTCGCCATCCTGGTATTCCTGTGCAGCATGGTGATTCCGCTGATCAAGCTGCTCTGCCAACTGCTGGTGATGATCAGCGTGCGCTTCGGCATTGCCCGGCATACCGGCATGCTGCTCTATCGCGGCTATCACCACTTGCGCGAATGGGGGATGCTGGAGGTCTATCTCATGGGCATTCTGGTATCCATCGTCAAGCTGGTCGACATGGCCGACCTCAGCCTGGGTATCGGCCTGGCCTGCTTCGTGGCACTGCTGTTCACCCAGGTCTGGCTGGAGGTCACCATGTCGCCGCACCAGGTGTGGGAAGCGCTGGGAGGCGAGGACGACGATGCGCGCCCTTGATGCCGGGATCCTGGTGTGCGGCGAATGCCACCAGTTGAATCGTGCCGACGCGAGCGAACACCCACGCTGCAGCCGCTGCGGCGCGACGCTGCACGCCCGGCGCCCGAACAGCCTGACGCGGACCTGGGCGTTGCTGATCACCGCGGCGATCCTCTACATCCCCGCCAACCTGCTGCCGATCATGACGGTCAACCTCTTCGGCAGCGGGATGCCCGCCACCATCATGGAGGGCGTGGTCGAACTGGTGCACGCCGACATGTTCCCGATCGCCATGGTGGTGTTCGTCGCCAGCATCCTGGTGCCGACCTTCAAGCTGGTGGGCATCGCCCTGCTCCTCTACTCGGTGCAGCGGCACCAGCCGATGTCGGCACGCCAACGGATCCTGATGTACCGTTTCATCGAGTGGATCGGGCGCTGGTCGATGCTCGATATCTTCGTCATCGCCATCCTCGTGGCGCTGGTGAACTTCGGCAACCTGGCGAGCATCGAGGCCAACCTCGGCGCCGCCGCCTTCGCCAGCTTGGTGGTTCTCACCATGCTGGCCGCCGTGACTTTCGATCCCCGGCTGATCTGGGACAATACCAATCTGGATGACGAGAATGACTGATCTGCCAAGTCCGAAGAAACACAAGACCTCGAACTGGTCGGCGATCTGGGTGCTGCCGCTGGTGGCCCTGGCGATCGGCGCCTGGCTGGCCTGGCGTGCCTTCGACCAGGCCGGGGTGGACATCCAGGTCCGCTTCGAGAGCGGCGACGGGATCCAGGCCAACAAGACCGAGGTGCTGTACAAGGGCATCTCGGTGGGCAAGGTGACCGACCTGCATGTCAGCAAGGACATCAAGGGTGTGGTCGCGACCATCGAGATCAAGAAGGAAGCCCAGGAATACCTGAGCAAGGACACCCGCTTCTGGCTGGTCAAGCCGCGCGTTTCCCTGGCTGGCGTCACCGGCCTGGAAACCCTGGTATCCGGCGTCTACATCGCGGTCGATCCGGTGAAGGGCGAGAAGGAAGAACGCTACTTCACCGCGTTGAAGGAGCCGCCACCCCTTTCCGACAAGCTGCCCGGCCTGCACCTGACCCTCAAGGCCGATCGCCTGGGCTCCCTGGAGCAGGGCAGCCCGGTGTTCTACCGGCAGATCCAGGTCGGCCAGGTGAAGAGCTTCCAGCTCGGCGACGACCAGCGCACCATCGAGATCAAGGTGCACATCGAGCCGGCCTACGCCGACCTGGTGCGCAAGCACACGCGATTCTGGAACGCCAGCGGCATCTCCATTTCCGGCGGCCTTTCCGGCTTCAAGGTGCACAGCGAGTCGCTGCTGACCCTGGTTGCCGGCGGTATCGCCTTCTCCACTCCGGAGAACCGTGCCGATAGCCCGCCCACCGATCCGAGCAAGCCGTTCCGCCTGTACGACGACTACGACGCGGCCCAGGCCGGTCTGCGCGTGAAGCTGAAGATGAACGACGTCAGCGGCATCGATCCGGGCCGCACGCCGGTGATGTTCAACGGCGTGCAGGTCGGCCTGGTCAAGTCGATCGACATGGGCAAGGACTACAGCAGCGCCACCGCCGACCTGGCGATGGATCCGCGGGTCGAGGACATGCTGCTCGAAGGCACCGAGTTCTGGACCGTCAAGCCGAGCATCTCGCTGGCCGGGATAACCGGTCTCGAAGCTCTGGTCAAAGGCAACTACATCGATGTGCGCTTCGCCAAGAGCGGTGCGCCGAGCCGTGAGTTCACCATCCGCCCGAAAGCACCGCCGCTGAACACCGACGCGCCCGGCCTGCACCTGGTGCTGACCAGCGACAAGCTCGGCTCGATCGATATCGGCGCGCCGATCCTCTACCGCCAGGTCCGCGTCGGCAGCGTGCAGAGCTACCAGCTCTCGCGTGACCGCCAGCGGGTGGTGGTGGGCGTGCACATCGAGCCGGAGTACGCACACCTGGTGAACACCTCGACGCGCTTCTGGAACTCCAGCGGGATCACCCTGACCGGCAACCTGAGTGGCGTGCAGGTGAAGAGCGAGTCGCTGCAGACCCTGATCACCGGGGGGATTTCCTTCGACACCCTGGATCCGAAGGCGCCGACCGTGACCAGGGTGCGCCGCTTCACTCTCTTCGACAGCGAGGAGGCGGCCATGGCCCGCGGCGTGGAGATCCAGCTGAGCATCGACAACGCCGACGGCCTGCATGAAGGCACGCCGATCCGCTTCAAGGGCCTGGACATCGGCAAGATCGAAAGCGTCGAGCTGAATCCGGACCTCTCCGGGGTGCTGATGAAGGCTCGCCTGACTTCCGCCGGCGAGCGCGTCGCCCGCAGCGGAACCCGCTTCTGGGTGGTGCGTCCGGCGCTCGGCCTGTTGCGTACCGAGAACCTCGGTACCCTGGTCAGCGGCCCCTATATCGAGGCGCTGCCGTCGAGCACGCCGGGCGAGCGCCAGGCACGCTTCCAGACCCTCGCCGAAGCGCCCAACCTGCTGGGCCGGGAAAGCGGCCTGCGGTTGACCCTCAGCGCGCCACGCAAGGGCTCGATCAAGCCGGGCAACCTGGTGACCTACCGGCAGATACCGGTGGGCAAGGTGATCGACCTCGCCCTCGGCCAGCAAGCCGACCGGGTGCTGATCGACATCCTCATCGAACCGCGCTACGTACCGCTGGTGCGTACCGGCAGCCGCTTCTGGAATGCCAGCGGCTTCGGCGTCGACGCCAGTCTGTTCAAGGGCCTGTCGCTGCGCACCGAGTCGATGGAGGCGCTGATGGAGGGCGGCATTGCCTTCGCCACCCCGAACAATGCGCAGATGGGTGAACCGGCCAAGCCGGGGCAGACCTTCGCCCTGTTCGATTCGGCCAACGACGAGTGGCTGGAGTGGGCGCCCAAGATTCCTCTGCAGGAAACCGCCCGCCGCTGATGCTCGGACCGGCAAAAAGAAACGCCGCTTACCTGGGTAAGCGGCGTTTTCGTTCATGCATGCCTGCTGGTGGGGAATGGGTGTCAGTGAGCGCTGAGATGCGCCCGGGTGGTCAGCAGGTACACCGGCAAGCCGGAGATCAGGATCAGCAGCGCGGCGTAGGCGCGGCGGCAGCGTACTCCAGGTTGGCGGTGTGCACCCAGACCGAGGTGGCCAGGGTCGACAGCCCGGTGGGGCCGAGCACCAGGGTGGCGGTCAGTTCCTTCATGGTATCGAGGAAGACCAGGACGAAGCCGGCGCCGATGGCCGGCGAGATGATCGGCAGGGTGATGCGCAGGAAGGCCATCAGCGGCGTCTGGCCGAGGGTGCGGGCGGCTTCCTCCAGTTGCGGCGAGGCCTTTTCCAGGGCCACGCGGATCGGCGCCTGGGTCAGCGGCATGAACAGCAGGGCGTAGGCGACCAGCAGCAGGCCGGTGGTCTGGTAGGTGGCCGGCAGGTAGTGCAGCGAGAAATACACCAGCGACAAGGCGATCACCAGGCCCGGCAGCGCCTGCAGGAGGTATGGCAGGCGCTGGGTCCAGCGTGCCAGGGCGCCAGGGTAGCGCACCACCAGGATGCTCACCGGCAACGCCAGCAGGCAACTGAGCAGGGCCCCGCCGAAGGCCAGCGACAGGGAGGAGAGCAGGGTCGAGGCGATTTCCATCAGCGGGAAGCTGGCCGAGGTGCCTTCGTACAGCCAGTAGCCGAGCATCACCAGCGGGATGCCGGTGCCGACGATCACCAGCGCCACCAGCAACGCCTGGAGCGGCCATTTCCCCAGCCCCAGGCGAACCCGCTCGGCCTGTCGCGCGCTGCCCTGGCCGGTGCGCACCAGGCGGCCGCGGCCGCGCATGCGCAACTCCAGCCAGAGCAGCAGGAAGCACAGCGCCAGGAGCACCGAGGAGAGCATCGCCGCGGTGGCGTTGCTGAATTCCAGTTCGAATTCCTGATAGATGGCGGTGGTGAAGGTCTGGTAGCGCAGGATCGACAGCGCGCCGAACTCCACCAGCATGTGCAGCGCCACCAGCAGCCCGGTGGCGGCCAGGGTCGGGCGCAGCAGCGGCAGGGTGACCCGCAGGAATACCTGGCGCCGCGACAGGCCGAGCATCCGCGCCGACTCCTCCAGGGAAGGATCGATGCCGCGCAGGGTCGCCGCCACCGGCAGGTAGACCAGCGGGTACTTGGACATGGTCATGACCAGGATGGCGCCGCCGAGGCCTTCGTACATCGGGCTCAGCGAAACCCAGGTGAAGCTGCTGACGAAGGCCGGGATGGCGAACGGCAGGCACAGCACCACGTTCCAGAAGCGCCGCGCCGGCAGGTCGCTGCGCTCCACGCACCAGGCCAGGGCCAGGCCGAGCAGGGCGCTGAGCAGGGTCACGCCGAACATCAGCCACAGGGTGTTGCCCAGCAAGCGGAATACGTAGGGGCGCCAGAGCAGTTGCCAGGCGCTGTGCCAGCCGGCGTCCCAGGCCTTGGCCGCGACGTAGAGCAGCGGCAGGCTGGCCAGCAGGGCGAGGAGCAGGACCGGCGGGAGCAGCCAGAACGGCGTTCGTCGGCGCGAGCCCGTGCGCAGGGGCACGGGCGTGGAGGCGGCGCCGATCAATTCAGGCCAACGTCGCGTTCGAGACTGAGGGCCTCGCTGGCCTCACCCAGGTCGGCCGGGGTCAGTTTCGGTGGGTCCAGCTCGGCGAACGGCTTCAGCGCCGGATCGGCCTGCATCCCCTTGCGCATCGGGTACTCGGCGGACTGGCTGAGGATCGCCTTCTGGCCTTCCTCGCTGAGCATGAAGGCGACGAACTGCTGGGCTTCCCTGGGGTGCTTGCTGGACTTGAGCACCGCGGCGCCGGAGACGGTCACCAGCGCGCCCGGGTCCTGGTTGCCGAAGTAGTGCAGGCGCGAGTTCAGCTCGCCCTTTTCCTTTTTCAGGGTGTACCAGTAGTAGTTATTGATCAGCGCCATGTCGACCTCGCCGTTCTCCACGGCTTTCATGGCGGTGACGTTGTTGGTGTAGATCGAGCCGAAGGCCTTCAGGCCGGTCAGCCAGTCCTCGGCTTCCTCCTGGCCCTTGAGCTTGATCACCGCGGCGACCTGCTCGAGGAAGGCGCCGCTGGTGGGCACGAAGCCGAAGCGGCCGGACCAGGACGGATCGGAAAGATCCATCAGGCTCTTCGGCAGGTCCTTCTCGTCGATCTTCTTCGGGTTGTAGGCCAGTACCCGGGTGCGGGCGGTAATACCGATCCAGTCGCCGTTGCCGCCGGCGTGCTCCGGCTCGACCAGGGCCAGGGTTTCTGGCTCCAGCCTGGCCAGCAGGCCGGCGCTGGCCAGGCGGATCAACGGTGGCGATTCCTCGGTGTAGAGCACGTCGGCCGGCGAGCGTTCGCCTTCCTCGGTGATCTGGCTGGCGAGCTGGCCATCTCCGCCCTTGCGGATCTTCACCTGGATGCCGGTCTTGTCCTGGAAGGCCTTGGCGATGGCGATACCGGTGGCGGCGTGCTGGCCATTGTAGAGAGTAAGGGTGACGGGATCGGCCGCCGCATTGAGGGAAAGCGAACCGAGCAGGCACGCCAGGGTGGCGTGGCGGAAACGGTTGAGAAGTCGAACAGGCATGGATTCTCCCCGTGGGTTACAAATGCGAATGTAACCAATTATATCTTCGCGGGGGCTCCGGGCCTACCGGAAAAGTCCACGGCCCCGTCGAGCGGGGCCGTGGCAGACGCTTCACGCCGGTTCGCCGGCTTCCTCCGGCTCGCTGGCTGCGCGGGTTTCGCCGCTGGCGGCGGTATCGCGGCGACGGATGTATTTCCAGTCGGCTTCGTCGATATAGATGCCGTTCGGGCCGCTACCGCCTTCCAGGTCGATCGCCACGTGTGCGGAAACCTGTGGCTTCACGCTCGCCAGGATCGGCACGAAGCCCAGTTGCAGGCTGGTCTCCAGCAGTGCGGCCTGGTTGCGTTCGTCGATGTCCGCCGCCTCGTCGAGGTAGTAGGGCAGGCGCACGCGCCCGGCCTGCTCGCGGTCCATCAGGTGCAGCAGCAGGTACATGTTGGTCAGCGCCTTGATGGTCATGGTGGTGCCGTTGGAGGCGGCGCCGTCGATGTCGGTATGCATGATCGGCTGGCCGTTGACCTTGGTGATCTCGAAGGCCAGTTCGAACAGGTCCTTCAGGCCCAACTGGTTGTGGTTGGCGGCGACCAGGCGCGCCAGGTATTCCTTGGCCTCCTCGTTCTTCGCGTCCTGCTCGGCGCTCTGGGTCAGGTCGAACACCGAGAGGTTCTCGCCCTCCTCGTACTGGCCGGCGCTGTGGATGATCTGATCGATGTGCTTGAGCGCATCCTTGTTCGGCGCGAGGACGATGCGGAAGCTCTGCAGGTTGGAGACCTGGCGCTTGTTGATCTCGCGGTTGAACAGGGCCAACTGGTGTTCCAGGTTGTCGTAGTCGCTGCGGATGTTGCGCAGGGTCCGGGCGATGTCGGTGACCGCCGCGCGGCGCGCCTTGGCCAGGGTCAGGGCCTCGTCCTGGCGATGCGCGTAGGCGTTGATCAGCAGCTTCAGGCGGCGTTCGGTGTCGTCCTCGCTGTCGAACTTGGCGACGCCCTTCAGACGCACCTGTGCGTACAGCGCCTCGATCTGCCCGTCGATGCGCTGCAGAGCCTGCCAGGTGTCCTGGTAGTCGTTGAGCAGTGGCAGCAGGTTGTCCAGCGAGTCGTCCACCGGCTCCATGAACGGCGTGCCGAAGGGCAGGTCGGCCGGGAGCAACTGGCGACGGCGCAGGGCATCTTCCAGGGTGCGCTCCTTGGCCTCCAGGTCGCCCAGTTGCCGGGCTACCAGTTGCAGGCGCGCGGAGAGCTGCTGGACGCGCTCGGCGAAGGCGTCGCTGGAGCGCTTGAGTTCGTCCTGGGACGCCTCCAGCTGGGCCAGTTCGGCGAGCTTCCCGGGCTCCTCGGCGGCCAGCGTCTGGGTGCGACGGAAGTCTTCCAGGGCCTTCTGCGCGTCCAGCACGTCCTGGTACAGCTTTTCCGCCTGGGCCTTGCTCGCGGCGCGGTCGGCGGCGACGCTCTGCTGGGTCTTGAGCTGCTTCAGTTCCTTCTCCAGGCGCTCCTTCTGGTCGCGCAGGGCGGCGCGGTCGGCCAGGGCCTGCAATGCCGGCGGCTCGATGTGCGACAGGTCGATGCTCAGGCCCGGGGCCTCGAAATGCTCGCCCTTGAAGTGGTCGAGGATGGCTTCAACACTCTTCACCCAGACGTCGCCGTCATCCAGGTTCACCCCGTTCTCGCCCAGCGGCAGGCTGAACAGCGCGCCGTTGAACAGGCGCATCAGGCGCTCCACGTCCTGCTGGCTGAACTCTTCGCGCAGGCGTGCGTAGCTGTTGTTGTCGGCGTGCTCGAGTTGCTGGCGGACGCTCTTCAGGCGTTTTTCCAGGTCGCGCAGGCGCTCTTCCAGGTCTTCGCTGGAGAACTGCCGCGAATGGGCCAGGGCCCCGGCCAGTTCATCGTGGGCGTCCTTGGCGGCGAGCAGCTGCTGTTCGAGGACCTTGGCGTCGTCGACCAGGGCGAAACGGGTCTTGAGCACCGAAAGCTCGCCGAGCCAGCGCTGGATGCCGGCGATCTCGCGCTCCAGGCGCATCAGCTCCTGGGTGCCGCCGCGCTGTTCGTTCTGCAATCCGTCCTGTTCGGCGCGGTACTGCTCATGCTGGATCAGCAGTTCCTCGCGGCGTGCGCCTGCATAGTCGTGCCAGGTGCCGAGCAGGCTGTCGAGCAGCGGCGAGAGGCGGTGCATCTTGCCGCGCAGCACGTCGCGCTGGGTCACGCCATTGGCCAGGGCTTCCACCAGCGGGCCGGCGGCGACCAGCGCCTGGTAGTCCTGCTCCATCCGCCGCACGTCGCGGAAGGCTTCCTCGCAGGCGGCGATGTAGTCGACGTTGCCTGAGCGCAGGCTGTGCTCGAAGGCGTCGAGGAACAGCTGCTTGAGCTTGGCCGCGGTGATCTCGCGCATGTGCAGCAGGTTGATGAACAGCGAGCGGAAGGTCTTCAGGCTCTGCTCGCTGGTGGAGCGCAGCGGGATCATGGTCAGGTCGAGCGGGATCGAGGTATGCCCGCCGACCAGCAGACGGCGGAGCTCTTCCGGCTTCACCTCGTAGGCCTTGATGCCTTCACGCTCGAGGTTGGCGAACAGCTCGCGCTGGCGCAGGCAGGTGCCGTTCTTCTGGTAGTGGTCCAGGCTCAGCTCGCCGGCGTAGGCGAAGAACTGGTGGCCGAAGCCGCCACCCGGGCCGCGCCCGGCCACGCCGATCACGTGCGGACCGTGGGGCAGCATGAGTTCGAGGAGAATGTAGCTGGTATCCGAGGCGAAGTAGAAGCGCCGCGACTGCTCCATGCTGTACTTGCCGAAGCTCATGTCCGACAGGCGGGCAAGGATCGGGAACTGCAGGGCGTTGATCGAGGCGCTCTTGCCCAGGTTGTTGGCGCCGTAGATCGACAGCGGGTTTTCCAGCGGGAAGATGCCCAGGCTGTAGCCGGCGGTGTTGAGCAGGGCGAAGCGGCGGATGCCGTAGCGGGTCTGGCTCATGCGTCAGCCTCCTGTTGCGCGTGTTCTTCGGCGATGGCGCGGGCGAGGGCGTCTTCCTCGCTCTCTTCGGCCAGTTCTTCGTCGCTGGCCATCAGCGCTTCGATCTCGCCGTCATCGACCAGCACCGGGGTCTGCAACGGCAGGTCGGCATGCAGGCTGGCGGACAGGTTGCGGTCCTGCTGCACCGACAGGCAGACGTCGAGGAAACGGTGCATCGGCGGCATGAAGCGGTACACGCCGTTGTCCTCGGAGGCGAAGCCGAGCTGGGTCAGGCGGCGCATGACTTTCTCTTCCAGTTCTTCCTGGGTCTGCACTTCGGCCTGGAGGAACAGGTCGCGGTATTTCTCCAGCAGCGGCGGCAGTTCCTCGCGACCGATGCTGCCGCCGTCCAGCACGGACAGCGGGTCGCGGCCCTGGTCGGCGAGATGCTCGACGAGGATGAAGGTGAACAGCGCCAGGCGCTGGGCGGTCTTGTTGACCTGGGCGCCGACCTGCTCCGGGACGAAGTAGTAGAAGCCGCGGGTGTCGCAGACCAGTTCGAAGCCCATGGCGCGGAACAGACCGCGGTACTGGTCCTGCTGCGAGGACAGCTGGGTGTACAGCTCCGGGTCGCGGTGGCTGATGTGGTAGCCCTTGAACAGTTCGCGGAAGATCGGCGCGAGCTGGGTCAGTTCGGAGAGGTCAAGATGCATGGGGTTCGCTCGCGGAAAGGGTGTCTGCGTCCCTGGCCTGGCCCTTGTCCTTGGCGGCGGGATTCAGGGCGAAGGAGCAGAGGCTGACGCAATGTTCGGTGGTTTCGTACTCGCGGCGCTGCAGGCGCTCGCGCTGGAAGCGCGCGTCGCGCGACAGCCGAGAGAACCAGTAGAGCAGTTCGTCGGTGGCGCCGTCCGGCTCCTGGGCCAGCAGCCACTGCATGAGGTCCGGCAGCGGCAGCGCCGCCTGGCAGCGCTCGATCATCTCGCGCGCGGTGCGCGGCGGTCGCGCCGGCCCGTTGCTCTTGCGCGGGCCGCTGGACTTGGGGAACTGCGCCGGCTTCGGCTCGAAGCGGGCGAGGGCGAAGACGTAGCTTTCGACTTGCGAGGCGGTGCCGAGGAAGGTGCTCTGCGGCCGGGTGAACAGCGGCATCGCCGCCTGCGGCACGGCGTCCAGGCCCTTGCGCCGGATCGCCGCCAGCGCCAGGGCGGCGCCGCGGGTCACGGCGTTGTGCCGGCGTGCCTCTTCGCGCAGCGGCAGCAGCAGTTCGCGGGCGCGGCGCAGGGTCAGCTGGGCGTTGGTCTGCATTTCCAGGATGCGCGCATGGGTGCGCAGCACCAGGTCGTCGTCGACCAGGTGGCCGAGCCGCTGCTGTTCGCCGAGCAGGCGCAGCAGGACCTGCTCGACCCGCCGCACGCCCTGCTCGAAGGCGCCGTCGGCGCTGACCAGCTGGATCATCGGCTCGACGTACTCGTCCCAGGTCGCCAGGACCTCGGCGTAGCGCTGCGCCAGGGGAATCTGCCGGTCGCTGGTCTTGGCCCGCTCGGCCACGCCGATCAGCGCCTGCTCGTCGTTGCCGAGCTTCTTCAGGACGTCGCGCACGCGCATGTCGAGCAGCCGCAGCTGACGCGCCAGGTCCTGGCTGTCGCGGGTCTCGAAGGCGTCCTGGATATAGCCGGCGAGGCGCTCCAGATGGCGCAGGTAGGCTTCGATCTCCAGGCACAGGCCGAGGCGGTGCTCGTGGCGCAGATAGGCGAGGAAGTCGTGGATCTGCGCGTTCAGCTCGAAACGGTTGGGGCTCTTGGCCACCGGGACCAGGATGTCCAGGCGGATCCACTGGTCGAGCAGGGCGGTGATTTCCGCCGGATTGCTTTCCGGTAACTGGGTGTTCAGCTGGCTGCGCAGCTCCGCCAGGCTCAGGGTGCCGGCATCGAAGCGCTCGCAGAGAGGCTCGAGCAGGGCCCAGTGTTCGGCAAGCGCACGCAGTACGCGTCGGGGGTCGATCATCGGGAGGGCCGGTCCGTGGAAAAAGCACCGATTGTACTGCAAAGGCGCGGCCGACGCAGACGCCGCCGATGAGTGCGCCTGCCGTCGCCGGCGGCTCTGCGCCGCCGCTGGCGGAGGCCCTGCCGGCGACTGCCGGCATGGGTGGCGCCTGGCCATTATTCGGGTGTCGAAAAACGGCAGTTTATGACCGCGCCAGGGTATTCCTGCCCCGCCTGGTCCGGGGAATGGGGCTGCCGGGGGCTGGCACGCTTTCTGCTGAAGCCCCCTGGCCTGTTTATTCCAAATGAATGCCGACTCTTGAACGACGCCGCCTACGCCGAGGCCCGCTGGGCCGAACTGCAGAACCAGGGTGACCTTGCCTGGGACCTGGATGCCATTACCAACCGCAGCGAGGCGATCGCCTTCCTCAAGCGTTTCGAGAACCGCCTGTGCATCTATTCGGCCTACGTCGAGAAGCTCTACAGCAACTACAGCTTCGTGATTCCCGAGAGCGACCATGGCGGCATCACCATCCTGCCCAGCGAGCAGGCCTGGCACGACACCTTCCACGACATCCCGCTGGCCGCGGTGGAACCCACCGGTATCCACATCCTGCCGGGCGAGACCATGGGCTATCGCGGGCTGTACCTGAAGATTCCCGGCGAGCACCGCCTGGTGGCGTCGAAGGAGCTGCCGTTCCAGGAGGGGCTGAAGCTGCTGATCCAGCGCTACCAGGCCCACGACGACGTGTTCCTGCCGATCCTGGTCAAGGGCGACCTGCGCGAGTACGAGGCGCGCATGCCCTCGCTGCATCTGCACCGGATCAATCCCGCCCGTCTCGGCGCTCACTCCATGCTCAGCCTCAACGCCATCAAGGGCGCCATCGCCGACCATCTGATCGGTCTGTTCCGCCAGCAGTGAAGGGCCGGCGTTACCCCGTGTGACGATGGGTAACATCCGCCTCGGCTGGACGACCGCTCGTCCGCCGCGCAGGTCGCGGCGAACGCGTCGTTCGGCGGTTTTTCTCGACTATGGGTCGGCCCCGATTCGCCCGGGGCTTTCTATAGTGACTACAGGTCGCAATGCCTTCGCCGTGGCCACGAGAAGAACAAGAGGTGTGCCCATGTCCCGTCGTCTGCCCTTCCTGCTGCGTTGCGCGCTGTTCTGCGGCGTCGCTCTCCTGGCCACGACCGCCCAGGCGCGGATGGAGTCGCTGGACGACGAGCAGCTTTCCGACGTGGTCGGCCAGGCCTTCATCAACCTGACCACCGACGCCGCCAACGGGCTGAACTTCACCCGCATCAACTTCGGCGCCGACATCGAGACCCAGCTGAACATGAAGAAGCTCCAGCTGGGCCAGTACAACCGCGCCGGCGAGGCCGCCGGCAGCGCCGACATCGCCATCGACAACTTCGCCCTGGGCACGGTCAACGACGCCACCGGGGCGATCAACCCGTTCCTCATCAGCAACCCCTACATCGAGTTCGCCTACGACGGCAACAGGATGGTCGGCATCCGCATCGGTTTCGGCGAGGCCAAGGGCTACCTCTCGGGCGACATCAAGAGCCTGACCGGCAACGTGCCGGTAGACCTGTACGGCACCGGCAGCCAGCTGGGCGGCAGCATTTCCTGCGGCCTGCTGGCCCTCGACTGCCTGGCGGCGAAGACCGCCATCACCCTCACCGGCAGTTCCCAGTACACCGCCCAGGCCGAGCTGGTGAACAGTTCCGGCAACCCGGATCCGATCCGCGCCACCATGATCGGCCTGAAGAACGGCACGGCGCTGGACATGCACGACAGCACCATCATCGGCAGCCTGGTGAACGTCCTGCTGCCGTTCCTGACCTCCAACGACTGCAAGCTGATGGGCGCCCAGACCTGCTTCAACCTCGCCCAGTACCAGTCGTTCCCGATCGGCACCGTGGATCCGAACAATTCGCAGAAATTCATCGACTCGTCGAAAGGCTTCTTCATCTCGATGCAGAGCCAGAACGTCCAGTGGCGCGACCAGCAGGATCCGTCCAAGCTGGTCGCCGCGCTGGCCGGCGCCTTCCTCAACATGTCGCGCAACGCCGATGGAACGGCACCGATCAAGGTCGACTTCGGGCAGGCCTTCAATGGCATCCCACGGCAGGACACTTGCCTGGGCGGCCTCAACAAGGGCTGCTGAGATGAGCCGCGCCTATCTGCTCGCGGCCCTGCTGGCCGCACCCTTCGCCCATGCCGAGATGACCGCCCTCGACGACGAGCAACTGTCGGACGTGCAGGGCGCCGGCATCGGCTTCGTCCTCGACAACGCCATGCTCGACGGCAACAAGGCCACCGTCGCGATCAACGGCGTGACCAACACCAGCACCGGGCAGAACGTGCCGATCACGGTGAAGGAGCTGTACCTCGCCGCCACCGGCAGCGACAAGGGCAGCGCCCTGGCGCCGGTGACCCTGGGTCGTCTCAATTTCCCGTTCAAGCTGAACCTGGCCAAGGGCTCGGTACTGACCACCCAGCTCGACGACGGCCGGCTGGTCAGTACCCTGCCGGACAACGCGGACGTGATCGAGCTGGCCTTTCCCAGCCTGGTCAACGGCGCCGGCGGCCAGCCGTGCATCGCCGGCTACGCAGGGGCCGGCAGCAACTGCTCGAGCCGCGCCGGCGAGAAGGTCGACGCCGGCATCCGCTTCGACTTCGGCGTCACCTCCACGCGCACCGACGTGCTCAACCTGGATTTCTCCGAACTGGCGATGGACGGCTCCTACCTGCGCTTCTGGGGCGCCAACGCGCGCAGCCAGTTGGTCGGCGAGATGCGCCTGAACCTCTACGCCAAGACCTTCGAGATCATGTCCTGCGGCGCCGGTTCGCCCAGTTGCGTCAGCGCCGCCGAGCAGGCCGCGCGCACCGTCTACCTGACCAATGCCTACGCCAGCGTCGCGCTGGGCTACGGGAAGTCGCAGCCGTTGCTGTTCTCGGTCACCGCCGACGGCAACTTCACCTTCGAATTGCCCAAGCTGACCCTGGCCAACGCCGCCGACTTCTACGCCAACGCACCGCGCACCAGCCTGGTGATCGAGAACCTCAATATCGGTGGCACCCGGCCGGGCTACGGGCAGGTGCCCACCGGCGGCTACGACATGGGCCGCAACGAGATTTCCGGGCTCAGCTTCAACTACCTGAAGGTGACGTCGCACAACCTCTGAGGTGGCGGCGCGAAACGAGGCACACAGCACATGGCCAGGCAGACTCATCCACAGGCAGGCGGCATCGGCATCCTCGCGGCGCTGACGCTGCTGTTCAGCGCCTCGGCCGGGGCCGAGCTGCGCTCGCTGGGCGATAGCGACCTGGGCGACGTGGTCGGCCAGGCCGGGATCAGCATCAGCGCCTCGCTCAATCTCCAGGAAAATCCTTCGCAGACCCGCTGCGCCGGCGGCTGCGGCGCGCGCCTGGCGATCCAGCCGGCCGGCAGCGGCAACAACTACCTGGTGATCGACGACATCAGCGGCAAGTTCAGCTTCGACGAAGTGACCCTCGATGTGGTGACCATCAAGGACGGCTTCGGCGGCGACGGCGCCGCCTTCAACCGCCCCGTGCTGCGCGTCGGCCTGAAGGACACCAGCTTCCAGGACCTGCGCTTCACCATCGCCGGCGCCAACAAGGCGCGCGGCACCGACCCCGGGCTGGTGCAGACCAACCTGGTCAGCGCGCGCATCGACGGCACCCTGAAGCTGCAGGGCAACGTCAACATCTTCACCGTCGCCCCGCGCTGAGCGACGAACCGTCGCCCGACGGGACAAAGCCGCTCCGCCGAGGTCGAAGAACCGTTATCATGGCCAGCCTGAACGCCGGGGGATGCCAGCATCTCCCGCGCATCGCCTATTTGCCGGTGCCCGAGACTTGATCGAAGAACAGCGTCGCCGCGCCTTCCTGGGCGCGATGCAGATAACCAGCTGGCTGCCCCGCCAGCCGTTGCCGTTCGCCGCGCCGTCGCGGCTGGAACTGCTGGAGACTCCATCGCGGGAGGAGCCGGTGGTGTCCGCGCGTGCCGCGGTCGACCTGCCACAGGCCCGCGTGCCGCAGGCCGAAGCGCCGACCGCCGCTGCGAGCGTGGCGCCCGTCGTGCCGGCGGAGGGCCGGGGGATTCCGATCAGCCTGCCGAAGCCGGGCGCCCCGGCGGCGAAGAAGGCCGAGCCGCTCGCGCCGGTGGAGGAAGCCCCGGCCGAGCCGCCGGTCGTCCAGGCGCCGCCGCCGCGTTTCGCTCTGCAACTGTTGCAGGCCGGGTCCTGCGCCCTGCTGGTCGAACTGCCCACCGGCGAGCCCTTCGCCAGCCGCGATCCGGGCTACCTGCTGCTGCGCGACCTGCTGCGCGCCGCCGGCCTGCCGGACAGCCCGCGGCTGATCGGCGAACCGGTGCGCTGGCCGCTGCTGGCGCGCGGCAATCTCGACCAGGGCCCGCAGGCGGCCCTGGAGTTCGTCCAGAGCTTCGTCGCCGCGCGCCTGGAAGAGGGCGAGCGCAGCCGCTGCCTGTGGCTGGTCGGCCTGCCGGCGATCCGCTTCGCTGGCGAGGGCGACGAGGGCAGCCTGTTCCGCGAGCTACAGGTGGAGGGCCTGGGCGCCGCCTGGGCGGTTCCGGGCCTGGAAACCCTCATGGAAGAGCCCGCCCTCAAGGGCGAGCTATGGCGCGCCATGCGTCGTGTCCGTCAGCGCTGGTCGAGCGAGATTCAATGAGCGATGCGATTTCCTTCCGCCCGATGACCGAGGCGGACCTCGATGCCGTGCTGAAAATCGAATACGCCGCCTTCAGCCATCCCTGGACCCGCGGCATCTTCAGCGAAGGCCTGAAGAACTATCGTTGCTGGCTGATGTTCGAAGGCAGCCAGCAGGTCGGTCACGGGGTCATCCAGATCATCCTCGACGAGGCGCACCTGCTGAACATCACGGTGAAGCCGGAGAGCCAGGGTCGTGGCCTCGGCCTACGCCTGCTCGAGCACCTGATGCGCGAGGCAGCCGGACACCAGGCCCGCGAATGCTTCCTCGAAGTGCGTGCCTCCAACCAGGCCGCCTACCGCCTCTACGAGCGCTACGGCTTCAACGAGATCGGCCGCCGCCGCGACTACTACCCGGCGGTCGGCGGGCGCGAGGACGCCCTGGTGATGGCCTGTACCCTGCTCGATTGAGCCATGCTCCGCTGCGCTACCGGCAACTAGCTATCACATGGGGTAGCTAGCTGGCCTTCTGGCACCGTCGTACCCTTACCAGCGTTCCGATTCTCGCCTGCATGCCGCAGGCAGGTCCCTTCACGTGGCAGCCCTTCGCGGGAGTGCGAAGTCAGGTCGACAGTGGCCGGTGGCAGGATGCGCAGACTGGAGCTTCCCCCATGTGCGACACCCTGATCCTTCGCCACCAGGGCCAGACCTGGTTCGCCAAGAACAGCGATCGCGAGCCCGCCGAACCGCAGCGCCTGTTGCGCCTGCCGGCGGTGCGCAACGATCCGGAAGCGCGCCTGCGCACCACTTACCTCGACATTCCCCAGGTCGCCCGGCGGCATGCGCTGGTGATCAGCCAGCCGAGCTGGATCTGGGGCGCGGAGATGGGCGTCAACGAACACGGCGTGGCGATCGGCAACGAAGCGGTGTTCACCAGGCTGACCCGCCAGCGCGGCGCCGCGCTGCTCGGCATGGACCTGCTGCGCCTGGGCCTGGAGCGCGGTGCCAGCGCCCGTGAGGCGCTGGAGGTGATCACCGGCTTGCTGCAGCGCTACGGCCAGGGCGGCCCGGCCGGCTACCGCGACAAGCGCTTGCGCTACGACAACAGCTTCCTCATCGCCGACCCCGGCGAGGCCTGGGTACTGGAAACCGCCGGCAACCTGTGGGCGGCGAAGAAGGTCGAGCGCTGGGCCATCTCCAACGCCCTGACCCTTGGCCACGAGTTCGACCTGTGCAGCCGCGACCTCGAAGACCAGGCGCGCCGCCAGGGCTGCTGGGACGGCCGCGGCGACTTCCACTTCGCGCGGGTCTTCGACACCCGCCTGCTGCCCTGGGTCGGCGGCGCGCACCAGCGCTGCCGGGTCAACCAGCGCTTCCTCGACAGCCTGCCCGGCGAGCCGGACTGGCATGCGCTGTTCGCCGCGCTGCGCCACCACGGCTCGCGCGGCGATCATTTCAGTCGCCACAACAATCGCCAGGTGTGCATGCACGCCGGCGGTTTCTGGCGGCCCTCGCAGACCACCGCCAGCCTGGTCGCCCGCTTGCGCGACGACGGCCCGCTGCTGGCCGCCAGCGGTACTTCGGCGCCGTGCCTGGGACTGTTCCAGCCGCTGTCCTTCGATCCGGCCTCCGGCGCCGCCGTGCTCAGCCAGCCGCGCGACGCGGTGCAGGACTCGCCCTGGTGGCGCTTCGAGGCGGTGCATCGCCGCGCGCTCCGCGACCGCGCCTTCCGCCAGGCCTTGCGCAGCGGCCGCGACTGGCTGGAGCGGGAGCTCTTCGCCGGCCTCGAGCGGCCTGACTGGCAGCGCCTGGCCGAGGACGCCGCCGCCTGGCACGCCAGTTGGCAGGAACAGGCCGCCGCGCAGCCGCTGGCGCAACCGCGCTGGTGGCGCAGCCACGCCGCGTTGTGACGCTTGTCAAACGGGCGCCGCCTTCCGTAAGGTGCTGCACCGGTCAAACGAGGGGCATGCCATGAGCGACTTGCAGCAACTGTTCGAGAACAACGTCCGCTGGGCCGAAGCGATCAAGCAGGAAGACCCGGACTTCTTCGCCAAGCTGGCCCGCCAGCAGACCCCCGAATACCTCTGGATAGGCTGCTCCGACGCGCGGGTGCCGGCCAACGAGATCGTCGGCATGCTGCCCGGCGACCTGTTCGTCCACCGCAACGTCGCCAACGTCGTGCTGCACACCGATCTCAACTGCCTGTCGGTGATCCAGTTCGCCGTCGACGTGCTCAAGGTCAAGCACATCCTGGTCACCGGTCACTATGGCTGCGGCGGCGTGCGCGCCTCCCTGCACAACGACCAGCTAGGCCTGATCGACGGCTGGCTGCGCAGCATCCGCGACCTCGCCTACGAGTACCGCGAGCATCTGGAACAGTTGCCTACCGAGGAGGAACGCGTCGACCGCCTCTGCGAGCTCAACGTGATCCAGCAGGTGGCCAACGTCAGCCATACCAGCATCGTCCAGAATGCCTGGCACCGTGGCCAGCCGCTATCCGTGCACGGCTGCATCTACGGGATCAAGGATGGCCTGTGGAAGAACCTCAACGTCACGGTCAGCGGCCTCGACCAGTTGCCGCCGCAGTATCGCTTGAGTCCGCTGGGAAGTTGCTGCTGAGAGGCGCGGCGGTGCCAGCCATGGTCCCCGCCTCGCTCCGATCGGCCCCCTCTCCCTTCGGGGAGAGGGGAGAGCTTCAGAACTCCACGCTATACGTCAGGCTGTAGGTGCGTCCCCGCCCCTTGTAATCGAACAGCCCCGCTGGCGCGAGTCCGCCGTAGTAGACCTGGGCGCGCTGTCCCCAGACCGTGGTGTAGTCCTTGTCCAGCAGGTTCTGGATACCCGCGGTGAGGCTGCCCACCGGCAGCGCCTGGGTGCCGAGCAGGTCGAACAGCGCGTAGCCGTCGATCTTGTTGCCCGCCTCGTCGTTCAGGTTGAAGGTGCGCACGCCCTGCAGGCGCAGGCTGCGCTGGTCGTCCTTCCAGCCGACGAAGGCGCCGGCCTTGGACGGGCTGGCCGAGGTCACGTCCTGCTTCAGCCAGCGGCCATCGACTTTCTCCTGGGAGCGGATGGCCAGGCCGTTGACGCCGACCTGCCAGTGATCGTCCAGCCAGTAGGTGGCCTGGCCCTCGAAGCCATAGTTGCGCTTCTTGGTGTCCTGCTGCAGCACCGCCAGGGTCTTCGAGTCGTACTTGATGCTCTTGTCCGACCAGGAATAGAACGCCGCCACCTGGGTATCCAGCGCACCGTCGGTGTGCCGCCAGCCCAGCTCGACCTGCTTGGTCTTGATCCCGTCCAGCGGCGAATCGTTCACGCTCACGCCCTGCAGCAGCGGGTAGTGGCCGTTGCCGTCGGCTGCGCCGTAGCGCCCGAAGCCGTAGTACTTGGCCGGGTCCGGCAGCTCGAAGCCTTCGCTGTAGTTGGCCCAGACCTGTTGTTGCTGGTTCAGCTTGTAGATGGCGCCGACGTTGACCAGGTTGACGTCGTAGTCCTTGCTCCCGCCCGGAACCGCGTCGGCGGTCTTGCCGAGGCCGTTGGCGATGAGGATCTGCTGGTTCGCCGCGACGAAGTCGCTGACGTCGGTGCTCATCGACTGGCGCCGCACGCCGGCGCTCAGGGTCAGGTCGTCGGTGGCCTTCCAACTGCCCTGGAGGAAGAACGCGCGGCTGTCGGTATCGATGTCCGGGTAGCGGCCCAGCTTGGCCTGCTCGCTGGCGACCAGCCCGCCGCTGGCGGCGGCGAGCGGCAGGTTGAAGAGCATCTGGTCGGAGGTGAACTTCTCCCGGTCCAGGTCCACCCCGTAGGTCAGGCTGACACGCTCCCAGGTCTTCACCAGGGCCAGTTTCATCCCATAGTAGTCGGTGTCCTGCTGCGAGGCCGAGTAGTAGGAGGTGCCGTAGTTGATCGCGCCGCTATTGTTGTAACGGATGGTGGGGAAGGGGTTGAAGGCCATCTTCTCGTTGCGGTAGTAGGCCTGCAGGTAGAGGTCGTGGCCCAGCACTTCCGGCGCGTGGTAGGTGGCGTTGAACTGGTGGCGCTTGCTCTCCGGCTCGCGGTCGAGGTCGACGCCGCCCTTGATCGAATAGGGCGCCCGTCCGCGCAGGGCGTCGAAGTTGCGCCCGAGATCGAGGCCGCGGTCGCCATCGTAGCCGGAGTCGTAGTACTGCAGGCCGAGATCGAGGCTGTGGCCATTGGCGAAAGTGAAGCCGAGGCTGCCCATCAGATCCACCGACCTGTTGTATTGCAGGTCGGTCTGGGTGATGTCGGTCAGCACCTGGTCGCCATTGCCGTCGTAGGCCGCGCCGTTCTTCTGGTAGGCGATGGCCAGGCGGCCGTTGAACAGATCATTGCCGCCGCTGATCGACTGCGCCGCGCGCAGGTCGTGGTCCTCGTGGCTCTGGAAGCCGCTGCGGGCGCCCAGTTCGGTGTTGAAGCGGGTGTCGCCGCCGACGCCCTTCCTGGTCACGATATTGATGATTCCGCCGGTGGCGCCGCCGCCATAGACCGCGCTGGCGCCGGACATCACCTCGATGCGCTCGATGTTGAACGGATCGATGGAGTCGAACTGCCGGCTGATGCCACGCGAACTGTTCAGCGACACGCCGTCGATCATTACCAGCACGCTGCGCCCGCGCAGGTTCTGGCCGTTGTTGGTGCGGCCCTGCGAGCCGATGTCCAGGCCCGGGATCAATTGCCCCAGCGCCTCTTTCAGCGGCACGCCGGCCTGGGTCTGCTGGTCCAGTTGCTCGCGCTCGATCACCCAGACCGTGCCGGGTAACTCGCTGATGCTGGTCGGCGCGCGCGAACCGATCACCACCATCTGCTGCTCCACCGGATCGGCGGCCAGCGTGGGAGCGGAAAACGAAGCGAACAGGGAGAGGGAAAGCGCCAGGGGAGCCGGGCGCGAAGGAATGGAGCGGGGCATGAGGGGTGTCCGATTTGCTGTTGTTTTGTCGACGGCAAAGCTAAACAAATTGATAATTATTATCAAATGATAAGAACTGTTTCAGCGACCCTTGCCTGGTAGCCAAACAAGACGGCATTCCTGACGATGGTTCGGAAACGAGGGGCAGAAAGAGGCCGGCGACTGGACCAGTCGCGAGCCCGCCTACCCCCTCAGGCAAGCACTCCCCGCGCGACCCCTATCGCCTCTGCAACCCTCCCGGTGAATCCGGTGCCTTCCCTATAGGTCATCACCAAACGGTCGATCGCCCGCGTCATCGCCACGTAGAGCAGGCGCGCCTCGTCGCTTTCGTCTTCGTTCGTCCTGGGCATCTCGTGCAGACCTGGAATCAGCACCAGGCCGAACTCCAGCCCCTTGCTGGAATGCATGCTGACCAGCTTCACCGAATCGCTGGCGCCGTAGAGGCTGGCGCGGCCCTGGGTGGAGAGGCCGGAGGCGCAGGGAATGCCGGCCTCCTGCAGGGCGCGCTCGGCGCGTTGGCCCTGGGCGTGGTGGCGATAGACGATGGCGATGTCGCTGAGCGCGCGGCCGTGGGCCTGGGCGTCGCGGATGCGTTCGACCAGGCACTGCCATTCCTTGCGTTCGCTGGCGCAGTGGATCAGTTCCGGGAAGGCGCCGCGGCGGCCGGCGCTTTCCGGGGCCAGGGTGGGAACGCCATCGTCGCTGTCCTCGCGAGCGGCGAGCAGGTCGTGGGCGAAGGCGCGGGCTACGCTGAGCACCTCCAGGGTGTTGCGGTAGTTGGTCCGCAGGATGGTGGTGCGGCCCTGGGCGCGGATGCCGACGCTGGCGAAGCTGAAGTCCAGGCGCCTGCCGCCCTTCGGCCGGTAGATCGACTGGGCGTCGTCGTAGAGCACCAGCAGCGAGCCGCTGTCGCCGTCGACCATGCGCACGGCCAGGCGGAACCAGTCGGGCTGGAAGTCGTGGCCTTCGTCGATGAGCACCGCCGCGTAGCGTGCGCCGGGAATGCGTCCGTCGTTCGCGCCGTCGACGGCCTGGCGGACCATGGTTTCCATCTTCTCGTTGACCGAGAGCGTCGCTCCGGGCAGCTCGAGACCGTGCTCGACCAGCAATTCCCGGCACCAGGCATGGAAGCTGCGCACCTTTACCTTGTCACCCAGGCCGCGCTCGACCATCAGCTGGTTGAGGCGCCCGGCCAGCGAGCGGTTGTAGCAGAGCACCAGGATCGGCTTGCTCGCCAGCGCCGCCAGGTGCTTGCAGCGGTAGGCCAGGATCATGGTCTTGCCGCTGCCGGCGACGCCGTGGATCACCCGGTGACCGTCGCCGAGGGAGCGGGCCAGTTGTTCCTGCTGCAGGTCCATGACCTTGATCAGGCTCGGCAGAGGCGCCTCGCTGGCGCTGAACAGGCCGAACTGCCCGGACTGCTGGCTGACCCGTACCTCGGGAAACAAGTGGTAGCGCACCCGGTCCAGCTGCTCCGGCGACAGCTGGCAGTGGAAGGGGTAGGGAAACAGGTCCCACAGGCGCTGCTGGAAGGCCTCGCTGTCTACCGACTCGGTCATTTCGTCCTGGAAGATCACCTTGTGCGGGTCGAGTACTTCGTGCAGGTCGGTCTGTTCGAACTGGCTGCGGGTAACGTTGCTGAGCACCACGCCGAAGCCGAAGGGCATCACCAGCTGGCCCGGCCGCGCGGCGCTCTCCGGCTGCTTCAGGGCGGCGTCCTTGCGCAGGGTCTTCACCACCTCGAAGGTATACTCGCGCGCCTGCTCCAGCGGATGCTTGTGGGTCCGCTCGCCAGCGCCGTCGCGGATCCGCGCCTGCGCCTTGTCCATGAAGGTGATCCGCTCCAGGCTCCAGTCCTTGACCTCCAGCACCAGCATGCCGCGCTGCGGATGGACCAGGATCACGTCGGGATGCAGGGCGTTGTCGCCGACCGGGACGTTGAACCAGCATAGGTAGTCGTCGTCGAGTTTCTTTTCCAGGCGTTCGGCGAGGCGCCGTTCGCCGGGGCTGTCGAAGCGACAGGCGTTGCGGGCGGGGAAGAACTGGGCCATGTCGATGCCTATCCTTGGCGTGCGTCGGGCACGGGTGAAGCGGGAACGGCGCCCTGGTCCGACCGCGCTCGCCGTGGCAACGAGCGCGAAGGAAAGCCCGGAGCGGAGCCCCGGACTCGAAAAGGCGCAAATACTGGCAGAGGGCTATTGATGCACAGATCGCCAAGCCTTTCCAGGCTCAGCGGGCGAGGTGTCGGATCCAGATCAGGTAGTTGGCGCACCGGCCTCGACGTGCTAGCCGCTCAGATCGCATCCGAGTCGACCCGCGCCCTCAGCGATGCCGGTGCACGCACGCAGACTTCGGTGACCTGGCTGTCGTTCGGCCTGAAGATCAGCTCGATACCTTCGTCGCGCAACTGCTGGAGCAACGTGTGTTCGTCACCGTCGCTGGCTAGCTTGAGGGTGACGATGTCACCTTCCCTGCGTTTCCAGATATGCACCTGCATGGGGACTTCTCCCTTGGGCTGACGGAAACACCCATTACTTCACAGGGGAAAGGGGGACGTCAGTCAGGGAATTCTGATTTTTGCAGAGGTGGATATTCCCAAGTTTTCCGGGAAGAGGGAGCGGGATCTACCGGCGTCCCTGGCCCTGTTTCATGGGGTTTATGGATCGTCCCGGGACTGGAGTCGGCACAGGCCAAAGAAAAAGGGTTTGGCTTGCGCTAACCCTTGAAGAACATGCCGGCTACACCGGGGCTTGAACCTGGGGCATCAGCATTATGAGTCACTACAAGCCACCTGCTGATCCCAGGTGAGTTGGAGAGGCTGACATTCAAGGTGGCTGCCTGGGTCTGGACGCCTGTTCAGGTCCTGCCGCGCCGCGTTCCGCTGCGCCTATCAGCGTTGCGGGTTCCAGACGCCGGGCCAGATGACCCATATCCTCCGCCATACCTTCGCCAGCCACTACATGATGGGGGAGGGGACATCCTGGCTCTACAGCGGATCCTCGGCCACTCCTCGATCACCATGACGATGCGGTATGCGCACCTATCGCCGGAGCACTTGGAATCGGCGATGCGCTTTTCTCCGATTACTCAATCTGGCTACAAATTGACCACATGAGGATCTGTGGTAATCTGTAGTGAAGTTAACGCTTAACGTTAAGGGTTAATGAATGATTCTGACCTTTCGATGCGACGAGACTCGTCAGCTTTTTGAGACGGGTCTTTCGAGGCGGTGGGGAGCCATCCTCACAGTCGCTACGCGTAAGCTCGCAATGCTTCATGCGGCTACGGAGCTTCGAGACCTGCGCTCTCCACCTGGAAACCGGTTGGAGCCGTTGCAGGGAAAGCGGGCTGGCCAACATAGCATCAGGATCAATGACCAGTGGCGTGTCTGTTTCGTCTGGACAGATGCGGGTCCCGAAGAAGTCGAAATAGTTGATTACCACTGAGGAGGTGGACCATGGCTACCAATGGTATGCGCCCTATCCATCCTGGGGAAATATTGCGCGATGAGTTTCTGACGGAGTTGGATATCTCTCCAGCTGCTCTAGCACGCGCTTTGAAAGTCTCCGCCCCGACAGTGAACGATATCGTTCGTGAGCAGCGTGGTATCTCCGCAGATATGGCGATTCGTCTGGGGCGTTACTTTGATACGTCCGCTCAGTTCTGGATGAATCTCCAGAGTGAGTATTCGTTAGCAACTGCTTATGCGGCGAATGGCGAGCAGATCGAACATGAGATTGAGCCGCTGCTTGCTCACGGATAGCGGTGACGTGGATCGGAGAGCCCCGCAGATGCGGGGCTTTTTTATGCGAACCGTAAATCGGTAAAGGGGGGAGCGTAGACGGTTTGTAGTCGGTTTGTAGTCTGCCGACCAAAACAAAAAGGGGTTAGCTTGCGCTAACCCCTTGAAAAATATGGTGGCTACACCGGGACTTGAACCTGGGACATCAGCATTATGAATCGCATGAGAGCCTCCCCACGCTACCCCGAAGCCATGTGAATCGGACCTTTCAACGGCGACGAAACCTCACTTCAACAGGCTGTTTCTGACAATTGGCCTTATGTAGTCACCCTAGAGTCTTTACGGGTACTAGCGTCTCGCGCTAGCTTCTATGTATGGCCCCTGGCCATGAATGGATGCGTATTTGGGAGACAGGGATGGCTCGTCGCCGCAGAACCTCGCTCATTGAGGACCTTATAGAGATTGCTAGCCGCTTACCCTGGTGGGTAAGCCTGCTCATTGCCTTGGGTAGCTGGTTCATCCTCCATCCAATCGCTGACAGCCAGCCCGCAGTGCCCAAGGACTTGCATGAGATGGGGCAGTCAGTTGCCGGCCAGCTCATCCGCACTTTCTCCTTTTTTGGCCAGTTCGTGTTGCCTACGGTGTTCGTGATAGGCGCCATTGGCTCAGTGCTTGCCAGGGCTGAACGCAAGAAGCTGCATGCAAACGTGGCAAACGCGCGAGAGGCCGGACGGACCATTGAAGGCATTAGCTGGCGCGAGTTCGAGCTGCTGGTGGGCGAGGCCTTCCGCCGCAAAGGGTTCGCCGTTGTCGAAAAAGGCGACCGCGGGCCGGACGGCGGTGTTGATCTTGTGTTGCACTTAGGTACGGAAAAATACTTAGTTCAATGCAAGCAATGGAAGGCCATCAATGTTGGCGTGACGGTGATTCGCGAGTTCTTCGGCGTGATGGCTGCGGAAGGCGCAGCAGGCGGCTTTGTTGTTACGTCGGGTAGGTACACCTCCGAAGCTAAAGCGTTCGCAGAGGGGCGTAATATCCAGTTGGTAGACGGGGGATTGCTCAAACGATGGATTTCTAATCATGTGGTAGATAAGTCTGAAGACTATCTAAACTCATCTAGTTCTATACAGTCGAAAAGTCCCGCTTGTCCATTGTGTGATGGGGCTATGAATATCAGAGTCGCTAAGCGAGGATTTAATTCTGGAGGAGAATTCTGGGGCTGCCAAAAGTTTCCGGCCTGCCGGGGTGTAAAGGAAGTTTTGTAATTTGTGAGAGTTAATAATTCTATTCTGAGGTTTGTGCATGAAAATCGTAACTCTATACAATCACAAAGGTGGTGTTTCTAAGACAACTACTACCTTCAATATAGCAACCTATCTCGCTGATCACGGCAAGAAAGTTTTAATGGTTGATGCTGATCCTCAGTGCAATTTGACTGAAATTGCATTGGCAAGAACAATTGCTTCTTTAGACAAGGCTGCGGAAGCTAATGGTTTAGCTGATGCTGGTGCGTTGCCGGGGACGAGCGTTTTGGATGCGCTGAATCAGCGTATTAAGGGTGATGTAGCCTACATTGATATCGAGAAGATTGAACCTTGCGAAATTCATGAGAATCTAGACCTTCTTAGAGGCTCAGTTGACTTGAGTTCAATTGAGGATGATCTGGCGGAGGCTCATGTTCAGCGTATGAGTATGAGGACAAACCTCATGCGAACCTATGTCTCTATTGGGGACTTCTTAGTTCGGTTAGCTGATAAGAAAGGGTATGATTACATATTCATCGATGTAGGTCCGAGCTCCGGGGCGCTTACTCGCGCGTTCTTCTTGGCATGTGACGCATTTTTTATTCCCGTCGCGCCAGACCGTTTTAATGTCCAAGCAATAGGCACTTTGTCTAAGATTCTTAGTCGTTGGATTAGAGAGCATCAAGAAGTTATTTCTAAGTATCAAGATCTAGAGATGCCTATTAGAGCTGGGCGGCCGGCATTCTTAGGTGCAATCGTTCAGGCATTTAAGAAATATGCCGGTGAGGCAAAGCCTGGCTTCAAACTCTGGATGGGGAGATTGCCGGTTGAAATAGAAAATTCGTTGAGGCCTGTTCTTGAAATTTACTCTGATGGTTTGTATCTTCCCGCTTTGTCTACGCGAAGTGTCGAGAACTCAATTGCAGTTGAGATTCCGGATTTCAATCAGTTAGCCCCTTTGATGCAAGAAGTCGGAAAGGCGGTGTTCAATATTGATCGACTTGATACTGCTCTAATTACAAAAAGTAAGAAGCCATGGGGTGGAAATAACTGGTCTGGGGCGCAGAGACGCATGGCCAGCTATAAGCTGCTATTTAAGTGGCTGGCGGAAGCTTTAATTGCTTTCGATAATGGCGCCAAAATTTCTCCATACCCTAAGCCTGCCATCGCGAAAAGGAAAGCTCGCAGAAAACCTGTTAAGGCTGTGGATGCTGCTCAGGCAGCGGTAAATTCTGAGCCTAAGAAGAGTGGTAAGAAAACAAGTGCGAGTGCTGGTAATAAAAAGCCTGCTAGTAAGGCGGTAGCAGTAAAGCCGAAAGGAAAGGTTGCATCAACTTCTGTTGCTAAAAAGAAACCTTTGGTTGCACCTAAGTCGACTTCGAAAAAGTGAGCGGCGCTCAACAGCAAAGGGATGGCGAGATAAGCAATGAATACAGAGTTGAAATTTCACTATGTGGCCTTTCTGGATATTTTAGGTTTCAAGGCTATGGTCGAAAGTGAAGTGAAGAGCGGTGAGGGGTTCTTCTTAAGGAAGCTCTATAATTGTCATCAGAAAGCGAAATCGATTTTTGAGTCTGATCCTGAATTGTCAGTTATACAATTCTCTGACTCCATTGTTATCTCTCGCCCATACTCAAAGTGCTATTTTGAGAGTTTTGTGGAAAGGATATGTATGTATCAGCGATACCTTCTCGAGGAAGGGCTGCTATGCAGGGGAGGGGTCGCTGTGAATCAGCATTTTAATGATGAGTCATTTACTTTTAGTGCTGGTTTGATTGATGCGTATATGGTGGAGAGTACAAGCGCAAAATATCCTAGGGTTGTAGTATCTCCGGATGTTGTTGATCTTGTTTTTTCGGAAGGCGGAGTGTCAAATAGTCTTATTAGGGAGGGCGATGGATTGTATTTTGTGGACTATTTGGGAGGATGTGAAGAGGAAAGGGTTAGACTTATCCCAGTGGTTCGCTCTATATTGAACGAGGTGTCAGGTTCAGCGAGTTCAAGCGTCAGGGAGAAGGGGACTTGGCTTGCGTCGTATTGCGACGCTGTGTGGAACACGGATTTTTGTCCACCAAGATTTATTGTTGCCTGAGTCGTATGCGATGCCTCCTTTGTGGGGCATCGACATTTATATTGAATAATATAGTTACCAAGATTTCTCACGAGTTCCTTCGGTGCACTCCTTTACGTCATCATCAATGACGTTCCCCGGTTTTATGCACTCCTTCATGGATCTGCGCACACCTCGATTGGCCTCCCGGTCTCGTAGAGCCTGCATCTTGAGATTCCTTCTAGCCCCTTCCGCCAATGGCCCTTTTCCATCTGCAAGATCTTGCATGATGCTTTTCTCGAGATATCGTGCAGGCACTTCGATGATAGGTTTCATCGTTTCGGCTGCTTCGGCGAGGGCGGTTTTCTCTTCGGCAGATGCGAAGGCGGTGCAGCTGCATATGGCCAGAGTGATCAACGCTTTCTTCATCTGAGTTACATCCGTGTAGTCCGAGATGGGCATTATCTCGGGGTGTGTATAGTCAGCTAGACCTTAAGCTGATCGTGCCCAGCGTCAATAAGAAATATCTGGAACAGTGAGCGGCGCCTAGTCCGTGGTCATGCTCATCACCTTATCTATCTCTATGCAGGCTTATTCCTGCTGCCTATGCCTCATGTCTTCCTGGCGGATTTCTCTCGGGCAAACCAACGCCTAGCGACTCTCTCGGTAATCTCTATCCCGCGTCTTGTCCGACCAAGTTTCGGTGGGCCTCATCGTATTCAGGGCTGGTTTGGCCGCTTTCGGGCGCGACCTCTCCAGTCACAAGCCATAGAGCGTACTGGGGAAAAAGGGCTATCACGGCCTCGATCTCGGCATCGGTAATGCGTGCCTTTCCATTGCGCACGTTTCCCCACCGGTAACGATCAATACCGGTTTCCTTCTCGAACCAGACGCTTGTCCGCTCCTTGTTGAACAAGGTTATAAGGCGGTCTTTTATCATGCCCAAATATTCTACTTAGTAGATTGTACTTAGTAGCAATCTAAATGTATGGTTTCTTACTTAGTAAATTTTACTCAGTAAGTGTGATTTTTATTATAGGGCAAAAACCATGGAAGAGTCTGGAATAGTGGGGTTCACCGTCACGGGTGCTGTGGAAAAGGTCACGGACTTCCGCACCGCGCCGTTCTGCTCGCAGGCGGTATTCGCGCAGATGCTGGGCCTGGAAGACATCACGGAAGACGTGGTGCGGGGCTGGGTGGAGACCAAGACGATCCCGACTGCCAAGATTGGCCGCCGCCGCGTGGTGAACCTGCACCGTATCCGCCGCGACCTCGACCGGGGCAAGTCGATCTTCTGCCAGGGTGATTACGATGCTGAGTGATCGCCTCGGCGGAGAGGGGGAGCGAAATGGTCTCCCCTTATTACCTGCGCCAAACCCACGCCCCGGACTGCGGCTGCTCTGTATGCTGGTCCGCAAGGCAGGCCATCCCATTGCACAGCCCGTCGCCGTGTCCGGACTGCCGGCCCCCTGGGCTGCCCTATCGGGAAGATGGCCGCTGGCTCTGCCGTCCCCGTTCCTTCTGCGCGAAACACGACCCGTCCCGGCGTCCGCCGAAGTACTGGCACGTTGTGTACGACAGCGGGAAACCCACGCCCTTCGTGCCTGTGCGCGAAGCATTCCAACTGGAGGGTTGACCCATGCTCGCTAAGACCCTGAAAGCGCTGCTCCTGCTCTGCCTGATCCAAGCCGCCCGCACCGTGGCCGATCCGGTCAAGGGCCGCGCTCCCGGCTCGTCGGAACAGCCTCACCGTTCCGGCGAACGGAAGCACGGGCGGAGCGCACCCTTGAACGCCTCCCCCCTGAAACAGCCTCCGCTGGGGAGTGTGGGGCAGCTTCTCCGCCCCGCGCTCCCGAGCCCTCGGTGGCAAGAGCGGGATGACAAGGGCAGAGCCCTTGGTGTTAACAGACTTGAAAGTTATTCATTCCGGCGAAAATCGAAATGCTCGTTACTGCACTTTGTTGCTCAATAAGTTCAGTAGCTTGATATTTCCTCAGAAACGATTTTAGGCGCTTTATCTGTGTTGATATAGCTCCACTAGAACTCGCTGAAACTCGGTAAAAAAGGCTCTTCTTTTCCTAAGCAATCACTTCCGCTGAATCACCGGCACATGAGCCGAATTGCAGCAGCGGGCTAACTCACGCCGAAAAAGGCGAATTGAAGGAGAAACACCGATGAACATGTTTGCAACCCAAGGCGGCGTCGTCGAACTGTGGGTCACCAAGACCGACACCTATACCTCGACCAAGACCGGGGAAATCTACGCCTCGGTCCAATCCATCGCCCCGATCCCGGAAGGCGCCCGTGGCAACGCCAAGGGCTTCGAGATCAGCGAATACAACATCGAACCGACCCTGCTGGACGCCATCGTCTTCGAAGGCCAGCCGGTGCTCTGCAAGTTCGCCAGCGTGGTCCGTCCGACCCAAGACCGTTTCGGCCGGATCACCAATACCCAAGTCCTTGTGGATCTGTTGGCCGTGGGCGGCAAGCCGATGGCGCCGACCGCCCAAGCCCCGGCCCGCCCGCAAGCACAGGCCCAAGCCCCGCGCCCGGCCCAGCAGCCGCAGGGCCAGGACAAACAAGACAAGTCCCCGGATACCAAGGCGTAAGCCGTAGGAGGCCGCGATGCTCCGCTATCTCTCGCTGTTCGCGGTAGGTCTGGCCACCGGCTACGCCTGGGGCTGGATCGACGGCCTAGCGGCCTCCCTGGCTGTTTGAGGACTGATCGCTATGTCAGGCGTTGTCGCTGTGCAGGTGTGTACCGCATGGACCTCGACCCCCGAGGGCTTCATGGCGTGTCGCGAACTCGCATGGCAACAGGCCTACCTGATTCCGCCCGAGGCCGCTGGATACGTGGACATCCTGGTCAACGGTGGTTTTTCCCCGGAAGCCTTCGGCATCGGTGCCGCTGGCGTCCTGGGATCGTTCGTGACGGGGCTTTTGATTGGCTGGGTCGCGTCACTTCTTCGTAAAGCCAAGTAGAGAGGAAACACCATGAAAGCAATGAAGCAACGCATCGCCAAGTTCAGCCCGGTCGCCTCGTTCCGCAACCTGTGCATCGCCGGTTCCGTCACTGCCGCGACGTCGCTGCCGGCCTTCGCCGGGGTGATCGACACCAGCGCGGTGGAATCGGCGATCACCGATGGCCAGGGCGATATGAAGACCATCGGCGGCTACGTCGTCGGCGCCCTGGTGATCCTGGCCGTCGCCGGCCTGATCTACAGCATGTTGCGCAAGGCGTAACGGGTGCTCTGGTCGGTGTGGTTGGGGGCGTTCTTCGCCGGCGCCTTCATCACCGGGTACCGGACCGGCGAATTCTTCTAACCGAACAGACCGAGGCGGAAGCCCCCTCCGGAGTTTCCGGCAGGGGGCTTTTTGTTGCCAGAGGATAAGGAAATGCGGATGAGTACGCGGCTAGGTTGGGGGTGGCGGTTTCTATTGCCGGCGTTGTTGCTGTGTTGTTCGGCGGCTCGCGCCGAGACGTTTTATTGGTACGCCACGACGTTACCGGGGCAGAAATTTTCTAACCCTGTCTCGCTGTGCGAGATCTTGACTCCCAAGGATGATGCGACAACAACTTTTGAGTTCAATAAGTTCAACCTTCAAAGCGTCTCTTATGGACTCTGCCAATACAAACGCACCGTTATAAATCCGCCTCCGCAGCCTCCGGGGGTGTTTTATGAGCATCTGGCCTCTATCTACCGTGGCGGCGGCGAATGTCCTACAGGGGCGAGTTACGACGAAGCCAAGATGGCGTGCGACTGTGGTCCTGGCAAGGACCTGGATCTCGTAAGCAATCAATGTGTGGCGAAGCCTGAGCCGCCTGAGAATGACTGCATAGAAGGGCTGTCCGACTTATTCAGTTCGCCGCCGTCGAGTATTTTCTCGGTCGGCGGAAGAAATTTTGTGAATAGTTCGCCGCCCACGGGTTGCAAGAACGGCTGCCAGTACATTCCGTTAACGTCCAAGTCGACAAGCTGCTATCGCTACCCTGGAACCAGCGATCAGGGTTTCTGCAATTACGTCCTAACCACTGACGGCAGTTCCTGTGCGGCTGACTCCGGCAATCCGGGAATGACTGGTCCCTCGCTGAACGACACCCCGCCAACCAACCCGGAAGAACCCCCGTCCGATCCGAATGACCCTGGCTGCCCAGCGGGCTACAGCTGGTCCGGCACAACCTGCGTCAAGACCCCGACCGACCCCACGGACCCAACCGACCCGACCACGCCGGGCGGTGATGGCGACGGCGGCGGCGATGGCAATGGCGGTGGAAACAACAATGGCGGCGGCAATGACGGTGGCACCGGCAATGGCGGCGACGGCAGCGGGGGAGGGGATGGCAACGGCGGGGGCGATGGTAGCGGCGATGGTGACGGCAGCGGCACGGGCGGCGATGGCAACGGTACCTGCGACCCGGCGAAAGAGAACTGTTCCACCGGCCCCGAAGGCCCCGGCGGCGAACTCAAGGAACCCACGCCCGGCACCTGGGATGACGCCATCGCCACCTGGGAAAAGAAGGTCGAGGACGCCAAGCAAGAACTCAAGACCAAGGTGAAGGCCAACGTCGACCAGATGAAGGGTGCCTTCGACCTCAACCTGGCGGAAGGCGGCGGGCAATTGCCCTGCGAGTCCATGACCATTTGGGGCAAGTCCTACTCCCTCTGCATCTCCGACTACGCCGGCCAACTCTCCAGCCTGCGCGTGGCACTGCTGCTGATGGCCGCGCTGATCGCCGCCCTCATTCTGCTGAAGGACTGACCCTATGGAATGGCTCTCCGGTTTTCTCGATCAAATCATCGCCTTCTTCCAATGGATCTGGGACTTCTTCGCCCAAGGCATCTATGACTTCGTGCGCGACGGACTGGTGGTCGCCACCAAGGCGTCGATGTATGCCGCGCTCCAGACCCTGATCCTGCTGATCGATGTCAGCTACACCGCCGCCCGCGAACTGATCGACAGCCTCGGCGTGCCGCAGATGATCCGCAGCATGTACGCCGCGCTGCCGGGGCCGATTGCGGCGGGGCTGGCCTTCTTCGGCGTGCCGCAGGCGCTGAACATCATCATGGTCGCGGCGGCGACGCGCTTCTGCATGCGCTTCGTGCCGTTCATTGGGAGGTGAACCGTGTCGATCAAGATCCACCACGGCCCCAATGGCTCCTACAAGACCTCCGGCGCGATCCAGGATGACGCCGTGCCCGCGCTGAAAGATGGGCGGGTGATCATCACCAACGTGCGCGGCTTCACCCTGGAGCGGGCCTATCAGGTCTTCCCGGACCTGCCCAACACGGCGGAAATCATCAACCTCGATCTGGAGTCGCTGGAAGACCTCGAAAAGATGCGCACGTGGTTTCAGTGGGCGCCCCGCGGGGCCTTCCTGATCTTCGACGAAACCCAACTGCTGTTTCCCAAGTCCTGGCGGGAAAAAGACCTCGAACGCTTCGACTACCCCGGGGGACCGGAAGCGGCCCACGCGGCCGACCGCCCCATGGGCTGGCTCGACGCCTGGACCCGGCATCGGCATTTCAACTGGGACATTGTCCTCACCACGCCGAACATCTCCTACATCCGCGACGACATCCGCATGACCTGCGAGATGGCCTACAAGCATTCCAACCTTGCGGTGATCGGCATCCCTGGCCGCTACAAGGAGGCCCAGCATGACGCCCAACTCAACCGTCCGCCCGCCGATGGCACCATCATCGAATACAAGCGGATCCGAAAGCAGACCTTCGCCCTCTACCAGTCCACGGCCACCGGCAAGAACCAAGACACCAAGGCGGGCAAGAGCCTCTTCCGGTCGCCTAAGCTGGTTCTTCTACTGGCATTGCTGGCCGGCACTATTGGCTTTGTCTGGTATATGGGGCCTCTGCGCACGATTGGCGGTCCGGCTGCTGCGACACCTGCCGACGCTCCTGGCGACCCTGCTCAAGCCCCTGCTGCACCCGCTGCTGTGGCTGCTCCAGCGCGTCCTGCTGCGAATAGCTTTCTTCCTCCTGGGCTTGTACCTGATGGGCCTGCTGCTGCGCCTGTTGATCTGAACGCCCATCCCTTCGCCGATCGGCGGATCTCCATCCTCGCCCACGCCTACCGCAAGTCGCGAGGCGATATCTACCTGTTCGCCCTGGAGGATCCCACGGGCCGGCGCCTGGAACTCACCAGTTGGCAACTGATCGGCTCCGGCTACCGGGTGACGCCCAAGGGCGAGTGCGTCGTAGAGCTTCGCTATGGGGACTGGAAACAGACCGTCACCTGTGCCGGGAGGCAGGCCGGCGCGGTGGCCAGCATCGCTCCGGCAGCGCCTGTCGCCGCCTCCGCAGACGCACCGGCCAGGGGCCAGTCGCCGCTGACCATCGTCCCCGATTCCGAATACGCCTCGCGGCCCTGGAGGCAGAAATGATCGATTGGGAATTCCTCGTCCCGGTGGCGATGGGCTGGGCGCTGCATCACTGGTGGTCGGTGATGACGGCGCTAGTGGCGGTAGGGGTGCCGCCATGAGGGGCGGGCCGCGCCGCCGGCCGGGAGCGCAAGGCATGAGCGATAGGCCGAAGGCGCGGCCGACGCCCCTGTAACACGTCGGATAACCCCCGATCAGCAACCCCATAGAACCTCATTAACGGGTAAAGAACATGAAGACTCCGATCCATCCAACCCGACTGGTCCTCGAAGAAAACGGGGATTTCCACAAGTCCCCGAAGGGGATGCTTTTCATGGACCCGCTCAATGGACAGTTCACCGACCTGTCAGGCGTGCGGATCCTGCGGTGTGGCGTGGACACCGTGCGGCAGTTGTACAACGGCAAGCTCCGGCCGGAAGTCATGGCGCTGTTTGACCTGTCGGTGGATGTGGTCGAGTTCGCCGGCTACGAATGGTCCAAGGGCCGTATCGGTCGCGACTCTGGCTATCAGTACCGCCTGCAGAACGCCGAAATGGGCCTGATCCTGCTGATCAAGAACCACAACATCAAGGTCGACACCATTGGCTCGCACCTCAAGATCGAGGTGTCGCCCCACGCCATTGACGGCGCCGACCCGCGTATCCTCCAGGGCGTGCTGGATGACCTGGCCGCAGCGGTGCTGAGTCACTGCGAGACCAACCAAGCAGCCGTGCATATCGCGCTGGATGTGCAGGGCTGGACGCCTCCGGCTGATCTCGTTGATCGCATGCACTGCCGCTCGCGTCGGGTACGGCAAATCAGTGGGATCGAGCGGATCGAGTTCGACGGCAACGCCTCGGTCTACGGGCGTGGCGAGACGTACATGTTCGGCTCGGCCAACGGCCTGCAACTGTCGATCTATAACAAGACCCTCCAGGCTCGGGCCGCCGACAAGCTCGACCATTGGGAAAGCGTGTGGGCGGCCCTGAACGGGGATCCGTTCGGCGATGGCGACCCGGCCTATAACCCCCTGGAAACGGTGTGGCGGATCGAGTTTCGCTATCACCACTCCATCGTCCAGCAGTTCTCCGAAGGCTCGCGTATGGCCTCGGGAGAGGTCATCGGCTGCCGCACCTACGAGGGCCTTTGCCCGCACCTACAGGGGCTGTGGAACTATGCCTGCGAGGCATTCCGTGTGCTCTCTCGGGAGGGCATGTATGACGCCTTCTGGAGCCTGATCAGCCAGGACGCCCGCGTCCAGGTCGAGTGCGATCCGTTGATCGAGCGCACCGAGTATCGGCGCTACTACAAGACCGCCAAGGGCTTTAGCGGGCGCAACTGCGAGATGTTCCTCGGCCAGTTCGTGAGCCTGATCGCGCGGGAGCGTGTCCCGGCAAAAAAGGCTATTGAGTCCGCCCGTAAACTGGAGTTCTGGCACGTTATCGAAGACCACTATCTCGCCAAGGGTTGGACTCGTCGCGATCTGGAAAGGCATATCCACAAGCTCATGTGTGATCGCTATCTGCGCAAGGGATATGCGATATGACGGTACGCAAGGACGGCAAGACGTGGACGGCTGACTTCTATGAGAATGGTCGTTCCGGGCGCAGGATTCGCAAGAAAGGCTTCGCCACCAAGTCTGCCGCGATTCGCTATGAGCAGGATTTTTTTGCCGTGAAGGGCGAGACGGGCCGACCGCTGGATGACCGCCTCTCCGATCTGGTGAAGGTTTGGTATGCCCTCCACGGCTGCACCTTGAAGGATGGCAAGCAACGCTTGGCGCGCTGCGAGGCGCTGGCGAAGCGGCTAGGGAACCCCTTGGCGTTCGAGTTCGATTCGTTGGCGTGGGCACGCTACCGGCAACGTCGCTTGACCGGGGTGAAACCTGAGACGGTCAATCACGAGCAACGCTACTTGTCGGCGGTCTTCTCTGAACTGATTCGCCTGGGCTCCTGGCACAAGGAAAACCCGCTGGGCAAGGTCCGGCAAATCAAGACGGATCAGGTCGAACTTACGTTTCTGTCCCTGGATCAGGTCGCTCGACTGCTGGAAGAGTGCAAGGCCAGTACGAACAACCATACCTATCCGGTCGCGCTGTTGTGTCTCGCCACGGGAGCCCGCTGGGAAGAGGCGGAAAGCCTGACGCGGGGCGCTGTGCATGGCGGCAAGGTGCACTATCACCGGACCAAGAATCGGCAGAGCCGATCAGTGCCGATCCCGGATGAGTTGGAGAGGTTGATATTCAAGGTGGGCATGCCTGGGTCTGGCCGCCTGTTCATGTCTTGCCGCGCCGCGTTCCGCTGCGCCTATCAGCGTTGTGGGTTCCAGACGCCGGGCCAGATGACCCACATTCTCCGCCATACCTTCGCCAGCCACTACATGATGGGGGGAGGGGACATCCTGGCCCTACAGCGGATCCTCGGTCACTCCTCGATCACGATGACGATGCGGTATGCGCACCTATCGCCGGAGCATCTTGAATCAGCCATGCGTCTGTCGCCGCTCGCTCAGCTTGGACAGTCTGCTGTATGCTATCAGTGATTTCATTGATTGCGCCGGAGGGAATATGGCCAGTATCACCATTAGGAACCTAGACGAAGACCTCAAGGCCAAGCTTCGAGTGGTCGCTGCGAACCATGGCCGCTCGATGGAAGAGGAAGTCCGAGTAATCCTCGCCCAAGCACTTTCTCGGGAAGAGAAACGTGGTGGGCTGGGAAGCCGAATTCACTCCCGCTTTGCGTTGGTTGGTGGGGCTGATATCGAGGTGCCCGCTCGTAATACCAAGGCTCGGGCTGCGGACTTCGACGAATGATCCTGCTCGACACCAATGTCCTGTCAGAACTCATGAGAGCGAAGCCGGATCCGGTGGTGGTTGCTTGGGTCGACGCTCAACCTGTCCAGGATTTGCTCATCAGTTCGATCACGGTGGCAGAGATCCTCTATGGTATCGCCAGAATGCCGGAGGGTAAGCGCAGGCAAGCACTACAGGACGTGGCCATTGCCATGTTCGAAGAGGACTTTGCCGGGAGGATCTTGCCATTCGATGCGGATGCCGCTGTTCATTACGCAGAGCTGGCGGCAGAGAGTGAGGGCAAGGGAAAGATAGCCGATATGGCTGATGGGCAAATTGCAGCGATAGCCAAGTTGCACGGCGTACCGGTTGCTACCCGCAATATCCGCCACTTCCAGAGCTTCGGTGTTGAGCTGATTAATCCGTGGAGTGGCTGACACCAAATGCGAGCAAGGAGGCTGGTTGCAACTGTGGTCTTTAGCTTGGTAGACACGCTGTAGTCACTTTGTAGTCACCACAGGCAAAAGAAAAGGGGTTAGCTTGCGCTAACCCCTTGAAAAATATGGTGGCTACACCGGGACTTGAACCTGGGACATCAGCATTATGAATGCTGCGCTCTAACCGACTGAGCTATGTAGCCGAGTGGCGCGCATTTTCCGTATCCCGGTCGGGACTGTCAAGCCCTGGCCATAGATAATTTTCTGTTCTTTCAAACGTTTAGACGGAAGGTTCGGCCCCGGTCGCTGGCTGCCGGGCTGCCGGGCTGCCGTTGCCTCCTTGCTGCCTAGGGGCGGCTGCGGGGAGCGGCGGTTTCCGCAGACCGCAGTTGCCGCCGGTACTCACCGGGCGTCTGCTGGGTCATCTCGCGAAACCAGCGGTTGAAGGAGGGACCTTCTCTGAAGTTGAGGCGTCGGCTGATGGTTTCTACGGTCAGGCCGTTGTCGTGCAGGAGAGTTTTGGCCAGCTCGATGCGGATATCGTCGACCAATTCCCGGTAGCTGCTGCCGGCCTTCTGCAATTGCCGGTGTAGATGGCGGCTGCTTATGCCGAGTTCTTCCGCGAGATGGTCGCGGGAGACGCTGCCTTCCATCAGTAGTACTCGCATGCGCGAGCGGATCTGGTCGAGTAGCGAGGGCGTGCCGTGGCGTTCGTTCAGCAGCAGATGGGCGTGACGCTCCAGGGTGGCTTGCAGACCTGGATCGGGAGTGCGCAGGCGCAGGTTCATGACCGGAGCCGGGACCACCAGTGCCGACTCCGGCTGTTCGAACAGCACCGGGCAACCGAAAATAGCCTGGTACTCGTCGAGGAGTGTCGGGTCGTCGGGAGCCGCATGACGGAAATGCACGCGTAGCAGCAGGTCCCGCTTCTGCTCCCGGATCGATCGGATATGCCGCAGCCACTGGCCCAGCAGAAACTCGGTGGCGTGCCTGGCGAACAGCGGGTCGCAGGTATTGCAGCTCCAGCAGCAGAGGACGACGCCTGGCTCCTGGCGCAGTGTGGTGGTGCCGATGTTGCTCACCAGACGTTCATAGCGGGCCTTGGTGGTGAAGACCTCCTGCAGGGTGGCGCAGGTCTGTCCCAGATAGCCCAGTACGCCGAAGGCGGAGTCGCGCTCGGACTGGGAGGCATGCAGACCCATGAGCGGGTCGGGGTAGAGCGACAGGGCCTTGCGCAGGATGGTTTCCAGCAGTTGGGTGGGCAGCCAGGCATTGGGATCGGCCAGCAGGCTGTGCAGATTCAGGCCGAGTGCCTGGCCGATGGCTTCGGCGTCGATGTCGCGGGCACGCAGCGTCTCCAACGCGTCCAGAAGGATGCTGGCAAGGAAGAAACCCTCGGTCTTGCTCCCTTCGGCCATGGCATTGTGGGCAGCCGGACTCGGTGTGAAGTGCTTCATGCTGGTGTCTGGGGACTGGTGAGCGTTTCGTTGTTTCTCCATTTGTAGCCTGGCCGTGAAGGCCGCGCAATGTCGCTCCCGGGCGGATGACGCAACAGGGACATGTCCCAGACCGACAGTATCAATGTCCGTTTTCCTCATTTTCCCCGCCATGGCGCCTCCGTAATGCTTGTGTGGCCTACGGGCCGAATTGCCAAGACTGCCAAGAGGATGCCTCAGGGCTCCTTGCTACCCGGCGACCGAAAGAACAAGCATAAAACGAGGTCCTTATGAAGAAACTGATAGCTCCCATGGTGCTGGTTGCTGCCGCAGTGGGTGCAGCCCCTGCTCACGCCTACTCCGATTATGCCAAGACCAAATACCCCATCGTCTTCGCGCATGGCCTTTTCGGGTTCAGCAACATCGGCCCGATAGAGTATTGGTACGGCATACCCAATGAACTCCGGGAGAATGGCGCGACGGTCTTCGTCACCGCCCAGGCACCGGCGCAGAGCAACGACTCCCGGGGTGAGCAATTGCTGGCTCAGGTCAAGGAGATTCGGGCCATCACAGGCTCGGACAAGGTCAACCTGATCGGCCATAGCCAGGGAGGGATGACCATCCGCTATGTGGCCGGGGTGGCGCCAGAACTCGTGGCCTCGGTGACTTCCGTCAGTACGCCGCACAAAGGCACTCCGGTGGCGGACGTGGTCCAGGGCATCGCCTCGGTAGTAGGGCCTTTTGGGGCGGACGTCATTGCCGGTGCGGTGAACGCCATCACCTGGATGATCGACGCGCTCGGCGACGGTTCGGGCAGCGCGCAGAACTCGCTGGGCGCCATGCGCGACCTGACCAGCGGTGGCGCCCTGGCCTTCAACCAGCGCTTCCCTGGCGGGATACCGGCGACCGCCTGCGGCGCCGGTCCGGCCGAAGCCAATGGGGTTCGCTACTACTCCTGGGGGGGAGCGAAGCATCTCACCAGTGTCCTGGACCCTTCGGACTGGTGGATGAAAAGCGCCAGCCTGCTGATCTTGGGGCAGCCCAATGACGGCGTGGTGCCGAAATGCTCCAACCACCTCGGCATGGTGATTCGCGACGATTACATGATGAACCACTTCGATAGCGTCAACCATTTGCTGGGTATCGTCTCTCCGATCGAGACCAATCCGAAGACGGTCTATCTCCAGCAAGCGAACCGCTTGAAGCTGGCCGGGTTCTGACAGGTCCAGGAAGGAGCATCGCTCAGAAGCAGCCGGGGCCTGCCGGCCCTGGCGCTTGCCGCGACAGAACCGGAGTCCGTATGAAAAGAACCGTGCTTATGATCCTTGGCTCCTGCGTATTGGCCGTGGCGGGCGCCGGACTGGGGTGGTGGCTGCAAGAGGCCCCCCCGGCTGCGCAACCGCAGAAGGTCGCCGAGGTGCCGCCGCGGCTCGCGGCGCCTGCGGTAGCCGCCCCTGCCGTTTCCCGCGCCGCCACCGCGCCGCCCCGGAGCCTGCCGGCCTCGCTGCTGGGCACCGAGGTGAATTGTCCGGTCGAAACTGGAGCCGACGGTCATCTCCGCATAACCAAGGGGCTTCGACTGTGCTTCGACTATTTTCTCGCGGCCATCGGTGAGGAGCGTGTCGAGGTGCTAGCCGCACGTATCCGCGCCGAACTGCGCAGCCGTCTGCAGGAGCCGGCGCGGGACGAGGCCGAGCAGATCCTGGCGGCCTATCTCGCCTATATGAGCGGTATGGCGCAGTTCGAGCAGAGCGAGGGCGTCCAGGAGGCGGGGGCGCTGGACATGGGGGCCCTCCGCCAGCGGATGGAGCGGGTGCGGACACTTCGAATGCAGTATCTGTCTGCCGAGGTCATCGCGGCCTTCTACGGCGATGAGGACGCCTATGATCGCTATACGCTGGCGCGGTTGGAACTCATGCGCAACAAGGAGCTTTCGCCGCAGGCGCGGGCGCAGCAACTGGCGGAACTGGAGCGACAGTTGCCGGATGACATCCAGGACTCGCTCAAGGCGATGAATCAGTACCTGAACCTGAAGACGCTGACGGACGACTGGAAACAGCGTGGCGGATCGGCGGAGGAGTTGCACCAGATCCGCCAGGGATTGTTGGGCGCGGAGGCGACCGCGCGGCTCGAAGTGTTGGACCAGGAAAATGCCTCTTGGGACCGTCGCATGGGCGATTGGTATGCGCAGCGCGACGAATTGCTGAAGACACCCGGGTTGAGCGAGGAGGATCGTGAGCGCCAGCTGGACGATTTGCGCCGGAGCAGTTTCGGCAACGAGGCCGAACGGCGGCGCGTGGAGGCGCTGGAACGAATCCATGACCAGGCCCTGCTTTCCAAGCAGCCCTGAAGGTCGCGCAGGGAAAAAGAAAAGCCCTCTGGAGCGCTTGACTTCAGAGGGCTTCTATACGGGCGGCGGGGTAGACGTTAAACGGGAAGTGGTGTCGAAAAGTGGCTACATAAGCGGATTCATTGGTATGGTTAGTCATCTTGTAGTCACTTCTATATACACTTTCCGAAACGCTGCCTGACCGCAGACAGGCTTTTGGCCTACCTGCACCGCCCGGATTCGCACGGATTTTTGGCTGCAAAAATTCCCTTTTGGGAATCCGTGACCGCTACCGGGTCGCCGTCTGAAACTTCCTGCATTGACTTTAAATATGCAGGAGGTCAGGACAATGCAAATTTTACGCCGCAAGGCCGTCTGCGAAAAGCTCGGCGGCATCAACGACGTAACGCTCTGGCGGATCACTCGCGACGATCCGACATTTCCTGCGTCCATCCAGATCAACAAGCGGGTTGTTGGATGGCTGGAGCACGAGATTGATGCGTGGCTCGGACAGAAGGCCGCTGCTGCCCGTGCTGCCAGCACGACGGCTGTCTACCCCTAAACCCTGCTCCCTTGCAGACTACGGCTCGGGAATTGCAGCCAATGCGCAGCTTGGACAAAGCCGCAGCCCTGGACGGGAACGAACTCGTCAACATGGCTGGGACTGGCCGCATCGACAAGTTGCAGCGATCAGCCTATCTCAAGACCAAGGGAATTAAACCGACCGAGCAGTTCCAGCTTGATCTACTTTTTCCAGACACCATCGGTGACCGAGAAGACCTGCGGCACATTCCAAATGACTACGCAAGGTCGTCCCTCTTCACGGTGGGCAACAAGAGTATGCCGCGCCGGACGCTCATGCACGAAAAGCTGTTCCACTATAACGATCACGTTTCAATCCTCTATACCGGCATCGAGCTTCGCGCCGAAGATGACGAAATCGTGTGGCTGCAAATCCTCAATTACGCCCAGCGCGTGACGCTCGGCGAGCCGTTCGAGTTTTCGGTCAAGGACTTGGTGGCCGACGTGGGATGGCACAAGAACGGTCGCTACTACGACAAGGCCCGTGAATGCATCAGCCGCTTGAAAGCAAATGAAGTGCTGGCTCTCAACACCAAGGCTTACGGAAAGAGCGGCGCTATCTCGCTCATTCAGAACTACACTGCGATCAACGGCGCGGATGGCAAGCCGACACATTACCGTGCGTGGATCGACCCCAACCTGATTGTGCTGTTCGCGGGTAACACCTTCACCAGTCATTCATGGGAAACCTACCGCAGCCTGTCGCCAGTGGCCCGTCGCTTGGCTGATTACATCGAGAGCCACAGGCATCCCTATCCCTTGGCATTGGCGAAGTTCCGCGCCATGTGCGGCTCGCACAACAAGGACGTTGCCGACTGGCGGCGGACGGTCAAGAAGGCGTGCGCGGAGGTGCAGGCCGTGAAGATCGCCAAGCTGGCCTTTCTCTCCAACGATGACCATATCCGCTGCGCAAACGACTAGGTCGATAGCCTGTCGAGCGATAGTACAAAAGGGCGCGCACGCGCCCTTTTGTGCTTTTTGGCAACACCGTCCACGCTCGATGCGCGACTTATCCACAGATAGGGTTGTTTTCGCGTGACAGATGACCCGGGAGGCGTGACAGATGGCCCATGGCAGTTTTGCATTTCATGGGTCAAGTGTCACGGTTTGGGGCTGAATCCTAAGAGATTTTGCCTGCCTCGCAGGCCCGCTTGTGGATAACCTGACCTGCCGACATCGAGAGGTCTGTAAAACCGGCCATTTCCGTGACAGATGACCCCGTATCGGTGACAGAGGAACCGGGTTTTGGGGCAAATCTGGTGACTGATGACCCAGAAAACCGTGACAGATGATCCGGGTTTTCGTGACAGATGACCCGCAACTCACGGGTCATAAACTCGCGCAACCAATTGATTTATATTGTTTATTTGCCATGAGCTACAAGACGCTAACCATCTTTTTAACCTTTCTTTAACCAAAGAGGCCTTCGCGCCTTCGGCGCTGCGCGTCAGACCGTGGGTAACGGCAAGCCGTTACCCACCGCCTTCCTTGCTGGCTACTCGCATTTTGAAAAATGCAGGGGCTACTTGGTTGTCGCTGTTTTCAGATGCCTCCGGCGGCCCTGCCGGGGGCCACTCGCCGCCGTGAGGCTCAGGGGGCAGGGGGGCGGGCTGCGCCCTTCGTCCCTGCCCCCTTGCCGATAGGCTAGGGTCGCTTCTGTCGCATCAAGAAAAATAACGGTTTCCCGCTTCGCGTGACCCTCCGTGATTTTTCTTGACCCGCCATCCACTCCCAGAGAGGAGCCGGAAAGCCGCTTTTCAAGTAGCCCCGTCATTTTTGAAATGACGAGTAGCCCGGCAAGGTAGCCGGTGGGCAGACCTGCGTACCCGCCAACGGCGGGCCGTCCATAGCCTTGTGCTGTGGGCGGGCAGGTTGTCCACGGGCGGACGCGCAGCGCCGGAACGGCGCGGAGAAACCTTCGCGGGGTGCCCCCTCTCCTCCCGGTCGCGCCCTTGATTGACTGTGTCGTTACGTTATCATAACGTAACAAGTTACGATGAAAGGAAGAAGCCATGCAGCAGGTCGTCACGCAGCAGGCGGTCGATGCCGCCGCTGATGCCATCGTCGCCGCTGGCGGCAAGCCCACCTTCCGGCTGATCCAGCAGCGCGTCGGCGGATCGTTCACCACGCTCAAGCCGATGCTGGCCTACTGGGAGGCTCGGCGCGAGAAAGGCGAAGAGGCCGCCGTGGAGGTGCCGGACGCCCTGCTCGCTCGCGGCGCTGACCTCGTGCGTACCATATACGCCGAGGTGGCCCAGCAAGCGCGAGTGGAATCTGAGGCGGTGCGCAAGGATGCCGAGGTCCGTGTGGGTGCGATGAAAGGCGAACTGAGCGAGGCGACCGAGGAAATCGCCCGGCTGGAAGCGCAGGATGCCGCTTGTGCCGATGAGCTGGCCGCATTGCGAGAGGCGAACCGGGCGCTGGAGTTGAAGGTTGGCCGTCTGGAAGAGCGTGCCGAGCATGCGACGCGTATGGAGGTCGAGCTTCGCGAGGCCCGTGCCGCCCTGGCTAAGGCCGAGCAGCAGGTGATCGACCTGCAAGCCCAGCTAGCCAAGGCTGGCGATGTCCAGCAGCAGCTTGCCAGCCTCGAAGAGCGTCTAGCGGCGGCTGGGGTAGCTCCGAAGGGCACTAAAGCGAAAGGCAAGGGTGAGTGATGCCGAACGCAGCGGAGTATCAGGCGCTTGCCGACGAGCTGCGGCAGATTGGCGCTGTATTCACCCAAGCCGCGAACTTGGGCGATCAGGAACTTGCCCTATGGGCTGTCGGAGCACTGTCGAGTGCCGCTGCCCGGCCTGCATGGTGGGCACGAGAAGCCGCAGACAACGAAGCGGCGGCTATTGCAGCCGCCGCCATCGTGAAAGCCCAGCAGGGATAAGCTTACTGCGCTGTCATTACCTCTTGCTCTATGCGCATCTGAAGCAGCGAGAGGTATGCCAGAAGATCCATCTTCTCGAACAGGTCGAAGCGATCGCAGCAGATGACAAGCTCCTCTCGGCGGTACTCACGCTTGCACCGTGACGGGATCAGCACGATACGGGGCTCCGGCTTCCGCTTTCTTGGCTCGAATGGCAGCGTTTGCAGAATAGTACCTGGGCACGAGCGCATCGCCCGGACGAAACGCTGCCGATCCTCCTGTTCAGTACAGAGCAGTTTCAGGACCTCGGGATGTAGGAATACGAACATGACTGTATCTCCGCTTCGCTACTGAAGGCTGTTGGTGGTTCGCTGCATTCGGACGGCTGGCTGGGGTTTGGGCTGTCTTTTGGCCTGCCGTGCGAGCCACAGCTCAACCATCTCGGCGATGACCTGATCGTGCTCGCGCAGGAAGGACACGCGCAGTAGGGGATAGCTGCTATTGGTTTTCATCGGCGGGTCTCACGAGGTAGCGGAAAAGGAGCCAGACCAGCGGCGTCAGGTACAGGATCGGGACAACGATGGCGAGGGCGATGGTTCCGAGCTGCTCGGCAGGGTGCCCGTTAATCAGCGCGTCCCTTTCCGCCCAGAGCGCGAGGCAGGTGCCGAGTACGCAGCAGATCGCGGTGATTCGCTCGCGGCCAAGGCGTTGCAAGACAGTGCGCAGGATCGAGGTCATTACTGCACCCTCCGAATCCACAGCATGTCGCGCACATAGCGGCTGAATGCGCCGGGGACAAACAGCGTGCCAGTGCGCATCTGCCATGCTCGATAGCTCCAGCGGATCGCATTGCTGGAGGCCGCCAAGGTGACCGATAGCACGCTCAAGACCACCACCACGTGAGCGCCTATTGCGAGTTGCCAAGCGACCATCAGGAACGCAAGCCAGACGACTGCCCAGTAGGCGCGAGACTTCCATAGGTGGCTGCTGATGAGCTTGTTCCGCTCGGGGGCGTCGAGGAAGGCAAGGCGCTGTTTTTCTCGCTCGGCTATGCGGGCCTCGACGATGCGGCGAATCTCGATCTGGTCGTTCGGGGCGAACACGCCGAAACCGCACTTGGCGGAACACTCCCAGCCATAAAACGTGTTGTCATCGGGCTGAGCGTCGGCAGGCAGGTGCATGACGCCGCAGCCACATTCGGGACAGCGTGGATTGCGCAGGGTGTGCCACAGATTGCTGATGAATCCGTGGTTCGCCTTGAGCTGACGCCAGCCAAGGATTGATAGCGGCATGTCCACCAAGGTGAACTTGGCCGCGCGCTTCGCGCCACTGATGAACTTCATGCGCGAGCCCTCCGGGAGTGTTTGCGGCGTTTGCGCTGGGCCAACACGGTGTCCGCGACAGACAGCAGAATGGCCAGCACGGCGGCGGGAACGGTGGTGTCGATCGTGTCCATATGGCCCTCCTTCATGGGCTGGGGGAGTTGTCGTTGGAGCGTTGCTGCTGCTTCGCCAGAGCCAGTGATTGCTCAAACCATTGCCGCACCAGGTTGGCGATGTCGTGTTCCCGAGCGAGCAAGGCGGGGTCGGTGTGCGGCACGGCACGGATCGCGCCGGGGGCGTTCTGGCCAGCCTTCAGCAACCGATTCACTTCTTTGGCGTAGATGTCAGTGACCGCGAGACGATGCTGCTCTGGAGCTGCCTTCAGGGCAGCCAGCGCGGAATAGGCGATGACCGACAATGCGTTTAGCGCATAGGCCAGCTCGCGTTGCTCGCGGAGCGCGGCGTCGTACTGAGGCTGCACATGAGCGATAGCGGCATTCCAGCCCTCGTCGTAGCCTTGGCGGAGGCCGTAAGCCTTACCTACGACCAATCCATGGCTTTCGGCGGTGAATGCCTCGTCGGTTTTGTACATAGTCATCACTCCTTGTCCGGCGAGGTTTCGCCGTTATCGGTATCGGTCGGTGGCGGGGAATAGCGGCTGTCATAGAGCTGGTCGATGCCGCCCGAGTCGGTAACGACTTCGCTGCCGGTGCTAACGGGCTTCCCGCGCAGCGACTCCTTGTAGGCCGTAATGCGGGCGTCGGCTCCCTCGGAGTAGGCGGCCTTGCCTTCGGCAAGAGCTGTGCGGCCTGATGCGGCGTAATCATTGGCGGATGCGGAAGCTGCACCGCCAAAGCCAGTGACGGCGGCTGCACCGGAGCCAACCAGCCCGGCCCGAATGCGCTGACCAAGACTCTCACCGCTTTCGCTGGCGTCTCGGTACGCGGCAACTCCGGCGCTGCCAGTCGAGATCGCTGCATCAGCAACACGGCCTGCGCTGCGGGCGGTAGCTCCCGCTGCACCGGTAACAGCTCGGCCCAGTCCGACGCCTGCGGCATCGCTGACCTTTTGCCGACCAGAACGGCTGTCGGGCTGAGGGGCCGGAGCGGATGAGTCGGGAGCGGATGGAGCGACGCCTTGGTCGCCTGCACTCAGCAACGCCCGCTTAGGCGTTGCAGTGCCGCGAGTGCCACCGCCATTGCCAGTGGGTGGTGTGCCGCCATTGCCGTCACCGGGGAGCAATCCGCCGTCACCCCCGATTCGCCGGGATGGGCTGTTGCCGCCACTGGGCAGCGCACCACTGGACGCGGCGTGTGCCATGCCGCTGCGCATCTGCCCGACTGCTTGCGTCTCGCCGAGGTCACTGACGCCAGCACCGATCCAACGCAGCACATGATCCGGCAGGATTTGCGGCAGGCCGAAGATCATGTAGAGCACCGGCAGGAGCGTCAGGCCGAAGACCATAAACCACCATGCAAAGCTCAGGAATGAGGCAATTGCACCGACAGTACCGGTTGATGTGACGACGGCCCCACGCATCGCGAAGAAGCCTTTGGCGATGAAGTCGATGATCGGGTCGGACACGAGCATGGCAGCGAATAGACCAACCACTGCCAGCGCCGGGCGGGCAAACAACGACAGCAGCAGTAGGTAGCCCTGCGACTGGCTTCCTACAAAGGTGCGGTCAGGCGTCATGTGCATGACTGCCCAGAGCGGCGCTGCAATCAGGGACTGGAGCACCGCGAGAATCCAGCCAACCACCACCGTCATGAAGATCACGTAGGGCAGGCTTGGCAGGAAGACGCCGAAGTAGAAGGCCATCGGCTCGATGTACGTAGCCATCATGGCAAGCTGCTTGACCGGCACTTCGATCACCCAATCCCAGATTGGCGTTACCACCTTGTCGAGATCGAGGCCGGTGCCGACACCCTTGACCGAGGACAGCGTGCCAGCGACTACGCGCAGCGCGGTGGCTCCTGTTTTGATCGCCACGTCTGCTGCACCGATTCCGGCGCGGGCGACTGTTAGGTAGTCACCGATGCACTTCATCCGGTTGAGAGAGCCGCCCATCTGGCCTGCGGTGCCGCAGAGAGGCGTGGTGCCGGAGCTGTTCGCGCCGGTTGCCATCTCAACCATCGACTCCATCATGGAGTTGATCCAGAGGCTGACTTTGGCGTCGAAGTCGGCATTGATGCTGCCGATGTTGATGTCGCTCTGCGCGTCCTTCGGGATGACGCTGGTGAGGTCGCCGGGGCCGCTGGTCGGTGCCTTGTAGTTCCCCTTGGCCTCCGATTTCTTGCTGATCGCCTCGGTGACAGTCGTCACGCTGCCGATGAGGCGGCTGGCCGCTGCATCGGCGGGCAGCGCGGACAGCGATGGGGCGCTGACGGAGCCAACCGATTCGGAAGTAATTGCAGCAATGCGTCCCCGCACCTCGCCCACGCGCTGATACCAGCCGCCACTCATCGCCCAGCCCTCACTGGTCAGGGAAGTGGCCAGCGACTGGAACCCGGATTTCACGCCAGTTGTGTCACTAAGCGCAGCCATGAGGGCTGCCGCGACTTGGGTTTCCGCGCTATTCACAAGTTCGTTAAACTTGGCTGAATCCACGTTCGACCAATCGCCCGAAATGTCATCCGGCCAGGTATTCACCCATGCCTCCAGATCGGTCATGAGTTTGGTCGCGGCCTGAATCTTGGAGTTCTGCGCCGCCACGCGGAGCTGCTCCAGAGCTGCCTCAATGCCGGTTGCGTCTTTTGCGGGCTGAGCGGTGTATTGGCTGATACTGACGGTGCCGCACAGCGGTTCTCCACCACCCAAATTCGTCGTGGCGTTCCGATCCTTGATCTGGAAGAGATATTCGGTACGCCCGCCATTCGTGGTGGTCTTGTCGGCGCTGGGTGCCGCACTGACCTGTGCTCCCGGATAAATCTGGTTCGCGGCGCGGGCACAATAGGAAGCGGCGAGGTACTGCTTTCCGAAGTCGCGCAGCCCGTAGAACGAGCCGGGGTCATTCACGCCTTGAACGACACCATCTGGGCTTAGGGCGCCAATCGCCATGCCCGTCTTGTAGGTGCCATTGGCGAACCCGACGCCCCACAGCGCGAACATCAGCACCACGAGCTGGATGAAGCTAAAGCCGCTTGTGGTCGGGAGCAGTACCGCGCCCCCGGCCACGATCCGCACGGGCGTCCAGAGCGACGACCAGTTGCGCCCCATTGCCTCGCCATCGTTGGCCGTGTTGATTGTGCCCATTGCCGCGACGTAGCTGACAATGAGCGTGCCAACGATCAGGATGCCGGAGTTGAAAAACGACATCATCGTCGCGATCACGTTGCTTGCGGCGCTGACGGTATCCGGGTCTGCTCCAGTTACCAGCGCATCAATGACCGGGCCGAAGATCGACCGCAGCATATCAACGGAGTGATCTATGCAAGACGTGGCATCGTCGCACGGTGAGAAAGGCATGGCGGCGGCCATTTAGGATGTTCCTTCCTGATAGCGGGATTCCTGAGAGAGCGCGGCAACGGCCTCGACCTCGGTGTCATCTTCATCGTCGTCATCGGTCTGCTTGCGGCCCTTGCGGGCGGCGGCACGTGCGGCTAGTACCGCATCGCCACGCGCCTTGTATTGAAGGAACACTGAGCTAGGCCATGTCCCGTCGCGCTCACGCTGATCGGCAATAACGAGCATTGCGCCAAGCACGAAACCCGCATCTGCCTCCAGCAACCCGGCGATCTGGGCGAGACCGCCGACCGCGAACTTGCGCTGATTCAGGTAGGTGCGCCGCGCGGCCTTCTGGGCCTTCCGCTGAGCCTCTTTCAGCTCTTCAAGCCGCTGCTGCTGTTTCGCGACTGCCGCTGCCAATGCGGCGATTTCGCGATCGCGCTTCTCTGCCAGTTCGCTTGCCGGACGCCTTCCCCTGCCGCGCTTCTGTTCCTCTGCTTGCTGCACTTTTGCTCTGCTCCATTTGGTATGTATCAAGACGAACTATCAGCTTGAAAAAATGTTGCGTCAAGCTGCGCAATCCATGCTTAACATGGACCGCACTCCATGTTTTATGGCTCCTGATCGCGGCCTCGTGCCGCGCTATAACCATAGCCATAGGTGGTTACTGGTACACGTTAAAGCCTTTATTAATGCGGCTTATAGTCCATATTCCGCCTACAAGATTTTTTTGATGCTCGTCGTGTGCGAGCAACTGCGGACATGCCGCCATTTAGGTATCAGCTTGCTGCTCCTGCTTCCAATAAATAGTATTTTATGAGGGCAAATGAGAGCTTCGGCGATATCATCTGTCCTGTGTTTAGTGCGCTCCGCGTGGGGCCAAGATGGTGGTGGTTTTCATCTGTTGCGCCTGCCGCAACAGCGCAGTTACGCATCGCTGCGCGACGCCTGCGCAAGGGGCTGTGCCCCTTGACCCCCTTCAAGCTGCATTCAGCGAGGGAAGCGGTGCCAACTGGTTTTCAATGGAGGTGGCGGCATGTACCGGCTGGAGCTGAACTACATCAGCCGCGATGGCGGCAGCAAGGGACGGAAGCGGGATGCCGCCAAGCAGGGGCACGGCTTCTCCGCTACTGCTGCCATTGCCTATCGCAGCGGCGGCATCGTGACGGACTACCGCACAGGCGAAGTGCATGACTACACGCGCAAGCGCAGGATCGGTCACACGGAAATCGTCCTGCCGCCCGGTGCGCCGTCATGGGCCAGCCACCGCGAGGCGCTGTGGAATGCAGTGGAAGCGGCGGAGCCACGAAAGGATGCGCGGCTGATGCACGAGTTCATCGTTGCCCTGCCGCATGGCCTCACTCCGGAGCAGGAAATTGCGATGGTGCGCGACCTTGCCCAAAGCGTTGCAGACCGGCACGGATTACCCGTGGACTTTGCCATCCACGGCGACGATCCGAAGAAGTGGGACGGCTCGGCAAAGGGGATCGTAGGAAAGCATGCGCATTTGGCGATGCCGACGCGGGAACTGACGCCAGAAGGCTTCTCGAAGATCAAGGGGCGCGAGTTCATTGACCGGAAGCTGGGGCCGAAAACGCTCCGCTACTGGCGCGAGCAATGGGCCTTGATTGGCAACACGCACATGGAGCGTGCAGGTCTGGATGAACGCTGGGATCACCGCACGCTGTCAGTCCAGCGTGAGGATGCTTTGGAGCGTGGGGATACGGCCACCGCCGAAGAGCTTGACCGTCTGCCCGGTGTACACATCGGCGCTGCTTCCACCGCACTGGAGCGGCGAGGCATCAACACGTTCTGGGGAAACCTGAACCGGGCCATCTTTGCCCAGAACGCTGAGCGCAGGCTGGGGCACGAGCGTAAACGTGTTGAGGATTCGCTGGCCGACCTGGAGCGCCGCCTGAATGAACTGCGTGCTGCGCAGGAAGCCGATGCGGCCCAGTCCGAATGCAGCAGTGACGATCCGCGCTGGACGGTGTTCGAGCGTGCATTCATGCACGCCGCCCAGTTTGAATATGATCTCAGCCTGATCGAACTGACGGCTCCGCTGACTGGACTCAAGGCGCAATTCTCGGCGTATATGGATACCGCTGCCGAACAGGGCATGACGGCGGAAATGTTCGCCCAGGCCTGCGCGAAGACTATGGCAGCGCAGGATCGGCAGAACATGCAGGAGCGCGCCGCGAAGGATGCCGACACGAAATCGTCACCGGAGGACTCTCCCGATGCGACGCCGACGCTCTGATTGCACTGGCAATGGTGGGAACAGTGTGGAAAGACGGTGGCGGCATGGTGTCAATGATGACGGTAACAAGGTGGTGACATGGTGGAACGATGGTGGCGGGATGCTGGTAAGACGGTGGGAATACTGTGGCGGCTGTGTGTGAGCATGGTGGCGACAGCGTGGCACATCACCACAATGCAGCCACATTCCCGCCGCCATCTTCTGCCGATCAAGGAGAGTGGCGCGTGAGCATCTGGAGGTTCGACGAGAACCGGACTGACTTCGTGTTGGTGCCGCCTGCCGATATGGAGGCCGACCCCGAGGGGTGCTACATCATCCAGCGCGGCGACATGCTGATGGTGCGCGATGGCGGGCATGAATGGCCCATGCCCGAACGGCTGAACATTGCTGGGGTGATGTTCGACCGTGAGCAGTTCGAGGGCACCCATCTCTTATCTCTGCGAGAAGAGATGGAGCGGGACGGGCGATGGGCGCGGGCGCAGTTGCAAGCCTGTGAGCAGAGCGAAATCAAACTGCCGCTGGAACTGCCGATCTGGGTGACAAAGCGCTCTCTGGATGGGGCTGTCGAGCAGACACCGCCGAACCTGATTACGCGATTGAAAAGATGGATGCGGTCATGAACAGTGATCTACAAAGGGCAGCACCCCAAGCTCGCAAGGCGCTTGCTGTGCTGGCCGCCGAGCTGGGCGAGCCGTCACCGGATATGGCGCGGGCGCTGGCGATCATCGAGCAGATGCTGGGCGACATCGAGGCCGGGCGGCATCCGCTCGACCGCCCCGACGACTGGCCCCAGCGTGACCGCTGGCCGGATCGACCTCATTTGGCTAGGTGGCGCTGGGCGATCAAGACGCTTGCCGTTGCCAGCGGTACGACCGCCCATTGCAGCCCGAAGCATGAATACATGCGAGTCGATACCAAACAGGCCAGATCAGATGCTTTGACCGTGGCACTGGAGGACATCGGCTGTCTGATCGAGTTGGCGAGCGACCGCAACGACCACGCACGACCTGCCGGCACCATCGACGATTTCTTTCACGCCCTCGACGGCAAACTGAAGCCCAAAAAGCCCGTGACCATTAACGTTGCCGACCTGATCGCAACGCTGCAAACCTTGCCGCCAGACTTGCCGGTGATGCTCATAGTAAGTGAGGGCGGTATCGACTATGCCCGTGCCGTCCGGGTGGCCGACGTAGCGCGGCACCGCCTCGACTGGTCATTTACGCCCATAGGCCAATACTGCGAGTTGCCGGACGAGAACACGGTTGGAGATCCATTCAAGGCCGTGGTGATCGACCTTGACACTCCCCAATAGGCGGGCCGGGTGGGATTTGTTTGTGTTTCATCGTAAGGGGGGCTATGGAGTCAGTCCGACTTTCAGGCGATCCGCTGGGGTCACTCGCAGGCGTTGACGAGATCATCAATCGCGGCGATCGCGAGGCGTTTGTCGGGCTGCTGCACGCCATCATTGAGCAGCCGGGCGGGCCTGTAGCAGACCGCGTGCGCACGCTCTATGAGCGCGTCCACCATCGCGCAGCCGATCCAGAATTTGCAGCGTGGCCGCAGTATCAGGTGGCCTACTGGCTGACCGAGGCAATGGGCCAGTTTCGGCCTGCCGACGTGAAAAGCCAACGATTCGCCAGCGTCTGGGATGCCATCGAAGGCGACCCCGCCGAGGCCGAGAAGATGAAACGGTGGTCGGCGCTGCGTGCAGCCGTTCCGGTGCATGAGCGTGATGTGTCATTTTCAGAAGACGACTGCACCAGTTGATTGGGCGTAATGGCTGTTGTGCAGCCAGCTCCTGACAGTTCAATATCAGAAGTGATCTGCACCAATCTCGACTATGCTCAATACTCGTGTGCACCAAAGCGAGGTGAGCATGGCGACGGAGGCTCTGTTGCAAAGATTGGCGGCAGTCAGAGGTAGGCTGTCGCTCTGCGCCGATCAGGCGGCTGCTGCGAAATGGTGGTTGAGCATGCCCATGGCCTCCGTCAGCGCCGAGGGCCCAATGCCAAAAGCTCTCTCCACAAGGCGCACCTCGCCCCTGATGCCGGGCTGCAGGCACCAGGGGCGAGCCTGTCCTTTGCGCAGGGCTCGCATGACTTCGAATCCCTTGATCGTGGCATAGGCCGTGGGGATCGATTTGAAACCGCGCACCGGCTTGATCAGTATCTTGAGCTTTCCGTGATCGGCCTCGATCACGTTATTGAGATACTTCACCTGCCGGTGGGCCGTCTCCCGGTCCAGCTTTCCTTCGCGCTTCAATTCGGTGATCGCTGCACCATAGCTCGGCGCTTTGTCGGTATTGAGCGTGGCAGGCTTTTCCCAGTGCTTCAGGCCTCGCAGGGCCTTGCCCAGGAACCGCTTCGCTGCCTTGGCGCTGCGGGTCGGCGACAGGTAGAAATCGATCGTGTCGCCCCGCTTGTCGACTGCCCGGTACAGGTAGGTCCACTTGCCCCGCACCTTGACGTAGGTTTCATCCAGGCGCCAGCTCGGATCAAAGCCACGCCGCCAGAACCAGCGCAGCCGCTTCTCCATCTCCGGGGCGTAGCACTGGACCCAGCGATAGATCGTCGTATGGTCGACCGAAATGCCGCGTTCCGCCAGCATTTCCTCAAGGTCGCGATAGCTGATCGGATAGCGACAATACCAGCGCACCGCCCACAGGATCACATCACCCTGGAAATGGCGCCACTTGAAATCCGTCATCGTTCCGTCCGTCCAATCTCCGCCAAGCATGCTCAAGCTTCACGATTTTTGCAACAGAGCCGGGCAAACTGCGGCCAAGCCGATCCAGCCGCCACACCACCAGAGTGTCACCCGCTCGCAATGCCTTCAGGCAATGGTCCAGCTCTGGGCGGCCAGCAGTCTTACCGCTCGCGGTCTCTTCGTAGATGGACTGAACTCCCGCGAGGTGCAGCGCGTCGCGCTGCAAGTCCAGGTTTTGGTCATCTGTCGAAACTCGGGCGTAGCCGATCCGTTGATTCATGGACAGTTGCCGGACGATGAAAAAATGACGGGAATTTTAACAGGTCAGCGACCTTTTCGACAGCTATTCGGCATGTGCGCCACCAGTGCTCAGAAAACCACCGTTTTCTGAACAGGTCGGTAGGGCTACGATGAAACACAAACAAATGCCCACAGACGGGCGGCAGGATCACGCCTTGTCCGCACGGTCGCGCACCCAGCTCTGCCAATCCCAAACGTAGGCCGCACGCTCGACGCCCTCGACCTTTGGGCATTGGGAGCCGCGTAGCGCCGCCCAAAACTGATCCCGCCACGGCTGAGGAATGTCGTCCAGAATGACGTAGAGCGGTCGGCCATCATGTCGTTTTCAGAAGACGGCTGCACTGAACGTCAGAAGCCGACTGCACTATAGCAGCGGAGGGGTTGGATCCATCAGGCAACGACGGGCTGCTGCCGGCCATCAGCGGACGCAGGGAGGACTTTCCGCAACCGGCCGTTCGATGCGGCACCGATGGCCTTCGCGCAGGGGTAGTGAATCCGCCAGGATTGACTTGCGCTGCCCTACCTCTCACTAGTGAGGGGCGGCAGCGCATCAAGCGGTGAGCGCACTCCGGCACCGCCAACTTTCAGCACATGCGTGTAAATCATCGTCGTAGAGACGTCGGAATGGCCGAGCAGATCCTGCACGGTTCGAATGTCGTAACCGCTGCGGAGCAAGGCCGTCGCGAACGAGTGGCGGAGGGTGTGCGGTGTGGCGGGCTTCGTGATGCCTGCTTGTTCTACGGCACGTTTGAAGGCGCGCTGAAAGGTCTGGTCATACATGTGATGGCGACGCACGACACCGCTCCGTGGATCGGTCGAATGCGTGTGCTGCGCAAAAACCCAGAACCACGGCCAGGAATGCCCGGCGCGCGGATACTTCCGCTCAAGGGCGTCGGGAAGCGCAACGCCGCTGCGGCCCTCGGCCTGGTCCTTCAGCCACCATGCCCGGGCACGCGCCAGCTGCTCGCGCAGGCCGAGCGCCAAGCTCTCGGGCAACATCAATGCCCGATCCTTGGAGCCCTTGCCCTCCCGCACGATGATCGTGCCGTGATCGAAATCCAGATCCTTGACCCGCAGTTGCAAACCCTCGCTGATCCGCATGCCCGTTCCATACAGAAGCTGGGCGAACAAACGATGCTCCCCTTCCAGAAAACCGAGGATGCGAACCACCTCATCCGGGGTCAGCACGACCGGCAAGCGCCGCGACGGCCGAGGTCTTCCGATCTCCTGAAGCCAAGGCAGATCCGCGCACAGCACCTTGCCGTAGAAGAACAGCAAGGCCGCCAATGCCTGCCGATGTGTGGATGCCGAAACCTTACGCTCGTTCGCCAGCCAAGACAGGAATGCCTCGACTTCGCTGCTGCCCAAGGTTGCTGGGTGACGCACACCGTGGAAACGGATGAAGGCACGAACCCAGTGGACATACGCTTGTTCGGTTCGTAAACTGTAATGCAAGTAGCGTATGCGCTCACGCAACTGGTCCAGAACCTTGACCGAACGCAGCGGTGGTAGCGGTGCAGTGCTGGTTTTCATGGCTTGTTATGACTGTTTTTTTGTACAGTCTATGCCTCGGGCATCCAAGCAGCAAGCGCGTTACGCCGTGGGTCGATGTTTGATGTTATGGAGCAGCAACGATGTTACGCAGCAGGGTGACGGTGTTCGGCATTCTGAATCTCACCGAGGACTCCTTCTTCGATGAGAGCCGGCGGCTAGACCCCGCCGGCGCTGTCACCGCGGCGATCGAAATGCTGCGAGTCGGATCAGACGTCGTGGATGTCGGACCGGCCGCCAGCCATCCGGACGCGAGGCCTGTATCGCCGGCCGATGAGATCAGACGTATTGCGCCGCTCTTAGACGCCCTGTCCGATCAGATGCACCGTGTTTCAATCGACAGCTTCCAACCGGAAACCCAGCGCTATGCGCTCAAGCGCGGCGTGGGCTACCTGAACGATATCCAAGGATTTCCTGACCCTGCGCTCTATCCCGATATTGCTGAGGCGGACTGCAGGCTGGTGGTTATGCACTCAGCGCAGCGGGATGGCATCGCCACCCGCACCGGTCACCTTCGACCCGAAGACGCGCTCGACGAGATTGTGCGGTTCTTCGAGGCGCGGGTTTCCGCCTTGCGACGGAGCGGGGTCGCTGCCGACCGGCTCATCCTCGATCCGGGGATGGGATTTTTCTTGAGCCCCGCACCGGAAACATCGCTGCACGTGCTGTCGAACCTTCAAAAGCTGAAGTCGGCGTTGGGGCTTCCGCTATTGGTCTCGGTGTCGCGGAAATCCTTCTTGGGCGCCACCGTTGGCCTTCCTGTAAAGGATCTGGGTCCAGCGAGCCTTGCGGCGGAACTTCACGCGATCGGCAATGGCGCTGACTACGTCCGCACCCACGCGCCTGGAGATCTGCGAAGCGCAATCACCTTCTCGGAAACCCTCGCGAAATTTCGCAGTCGCGACGCCAGAGACCGAGGGTTAGATCATGCCTAGCATTCACCTTCCGGCCGCCCGCTAGCGGACCCTGGTCAGGTTCCGCGAAGGTGGGCGCAGACATGCTGGGCTCGTCAGGATCAAACTGCACTATGAGGCGGCGGTTCATACCGCGCCAGGGGAGCGAATGGACAGCGAGGAGCCTCCGAACGTTCGGGTCGCCTGCTCGGGTGATATCGACGAGGTTGTGCGGCTGATGCACGACGCTGCGGCGTGGATGTCCGCCAAGGGAACGCCCGCCTGGGACGTCGCGCGGATCGACCGGACATTCGCGGAGACCTTCGTCCTGAGATCCGAGCTCCTAGTCGCGAGTTGCAGCGACGGCATCGTCGGCTGTTGCACCTTGTCGGCCGAGGATCCCGAGTTCTGGCCCGACGCCCTCAAGGGGGAGGCCGCATATCTGCACAAGCTCGCGGTGCGACGGACACATGCGGGCCGGGGTGTCAGCTCCGCGCTGATCGGGGTTCTAAGCCAGAACCGCCGAAATTTCCGTCATCCCAGCTCCAGCCCCGCCACGAGCGCATCCAGGTCGATCATCTTGCCGTCGCTCTGGAAGGTGTAATGCCCGTTCAGCAGGATGTGCCGCCAGGCCGCCGGCGATATCTGGGTCAGGAGAGCGTGCGCCTTGGCGTTGCCGCTCGCCTCGTACTTCATCAGCAGCCGCGAGAGGATGGCCGAGTTGTAGAAGATGACCGCGTTGGCGATCAGCCTGGCGCACTGGTTGCTGATCTCAATTTCGATGTCGGTGCGCCCGGTCAATTCCTTCTTGCCGCCGACCTGGGCGATGGTTGAGCGTAGCTGGTGATAGGACTCGATGCGGTTCTGTGAGCGGTGAACGTTGCGCTCCAGTTGCGGATCGCGCAGGTAGCGCAGCGTGTAGATGCTGCGGATGAGCTTGTCGAACTCGAACACCGCGCGCCGCGTGGGGTTCGGCGCGGTGTAGGTGCATAGCTTGCGGATCAGCGTGCCCTGCGTCATCTCCTTCAGTCCGAGCGTGGCGACAATCTGGTCGAGGTTCGGCTTCTCGCTGACTATGAGATCGCGGTCGATTCTCCCGGCCGGCCGGATCAGGCACTGATCGTACAGCGCCGGATCGTCGGCACTGTAGAGTTCCTTCAACTGATCGCCAAGGTCGGTGAAGCGCGGCTCGAAACGCAGGCCGAACCAGTGCAGGATAGCGAAGTTGGCCTTGTTGACGCTGTGCATGTCGCCGGTGATCGCGGTCGGCACGATGTCCGACGTGTTGCGATACCAGATGTCGAACACGTGATGGGCCTCGTAATCGTGCGCGCCGATCAGGTAGCCGTTGAGCGGCACGTGGTTGCACAGCAGCGTGTAGGCGACCACGCCCTTGCCGCGCCCAAAGTATTTGCGCGAGTGGCGCGCTTTCACGGTCGGCCGCTCGACGCCGAATTTCTGACCATCGACGGCACCGTACAGTGCATCGAGGTCGAACGAGTAGTACGGGAAGATCGGCAGCGCGGCGATGGCGTTGCTGATGCAGTCGTTGGCCGCGTGCAGCGTTGCGTGGCGCAGGTACTGTTGGTAGGCGCTCTCCAGCACGTGGTACGGGATGTCGCTGGTGCGTGCCATGACCTGGTTGCCGTGGTTCATCGCCTGCGCGATGATGACCGCCATCAGGCTGTCGGCGTCGGCGACCTTCTTCGCATAGCGCGGCTGCAAAGGCGTCAGCGCCGACAGGAACTGGCACTGGCCGTTGACGAAGCGGAACACGTCGGCCACGTCGCAGAACGGCAGTTGCTCGTAGAACGCCTTCTCGCGCGCCTTCTGGTTCTCGCCCTTGGGCTTGCGCCATGTCAGCTTCTGCGTGTCCTTGTCGTATTCTAGGTGCGTCAGCTTGCCCTGCTTCAGCTCGCGGTTGAAGGCCAGCCACTGAGCGCGCAGCTCGGTCGCGAGCGCATCGAGCTGGGCATCGAGTGGCTGCCGCAGGAACGGGATGTCGATCTGCGCCAGCACGGCGGCCTTCTCATCCAGCGAAACCAGCTCGTCGGAAAAATGCCGGTGCTGCAAGCTGTCGTCGAGGTAGAGTTCACCCGACTGGAAGCGCTTCCTGACCTGGCGGTACAGCCAGAACTCGTAGCGGTCGGCATGCAGGTCCGTCGGCTTGCCATCGGCATCGAAGGTCAGCAGGTACGGTCGCAAGCGTTTCGGCAGCGTGGCCGCTGGACATTCGGCGAGCGGCCGTTGCGATAGGCGCTGCTGTTTGGCGAACACGTCCTTGGCCCAGGCCAGCGCCACGAGCCACGGGCTGCCCGGATCAGTGCCAGCGAGGTCGAGCGCGACATACAGCGGCCGAAGATGGCGGCGGATGCGCTCAGCCAGGCCGTCCACCGCCTGCCAGTGCAAAGCCAGCTTGCTCACCGGCTTCACGCTCATGCGCTGCGCGGTGGTTTGCAGCGTATCGCGGGGCATGATTTTGTAGGCGCGCTGGCGCACATCGCCGAACGGCGTGGGATCGGGCACGCTGTCGTCGATGTAAAGCGACAGCAGGCGGCCGACCTGCGGTGTGTCTTGCTGACGGCGCACCTGCTCGGCGACAAAGGATTGCTTTGCGCCCGCACTGCTTTCGTCCTCCAACTGCTTCATGTGGTAGGCCATCGCATCGACCAGGTTGTCGGAAAGCTGCCGGTAGCGCACCCAGGCATAGCAAAGCAGGTAGAGGTAGGTCTGATCGGCCTTCAGGTTGCGTAGATCGTGGACGGTGTAGAAGTTCGCCAGGCTGGCGTAGTACAGCAGATTCTGCTGCGAGACGCCGAGCTTGGGCAGCAGCGCCTTGGCGATCCGGTGCAGCGGCTCCAGCGTGGCGCGCTTTTCGCGTTCGCGGGCCATCTGACGCCAGCCAAAGTCCTTGGCGTCCTGCTTGAGCGCCGCCAATTGCGACAGGGTGTCGTCACGCACTAGAAGCCGACCCAGCGCGGCCTTGGCCGATTCGTCCAACACTTCCGACAGCAGGCCAGCCAGCCGCCGACGCTCGGCGGACAGGGCTTCGCTCACCAGCTCTTGCAGGGTGGTATAGCCGGGCCGGATGATCTTGTGCTCGTTTAGCCAGACGATCAGCTCGGCGGCGATGAACCCCGGCATCACGTCGCGCCGCACGGTCTGCGCGGCCTGCTGCGCGAGCTGCGCCAGGAACTCGGCCGCCCACGGCCGGTAGCCGAACAGATCGGCAATCCACTCGCGCTGGGTGTAGTGCTCGTGCTTGGAGATTGGCTTGTGCTCGAAGGACTCGCCGTGGAAGTAGCGGCTCAGCACGAAGGCGCAATCGTGCTCGACCTCACTCCAGTCGAAGCGGAAGAAGGCATGCTTGGCCTTGAAGTAACCGATCTGCAAGATGCAATAGACCTGGGCATGGAGACCAGGCCGGCTGCTGGCGAGCGCCAGTTCGGTTTCAGTCAACGCCAAGTATTCCAGCCGCTGGGCGTCGTCGAAGTCCGGCAGGCCGTACAGGGCTTCCTGCTCGGCGTCCGACAGGACGGTCAATCGTTCGCTCTTGGTCGTCATCGCGATGACGCTCCACGAGAGCCCGTCCAACCAACCCGTGCCAGGGTCTCGATCAGCGTGGTTCGCTTGACGCCGAAGTTGCGGCACACCGCCGCCTTGGACATGCCGCCATCGAGCGCAGCGACGATGGCCTCCAGCTTCTCGCCGGTGATCGCCTGCGGCCGGCCGCCGATCCGGCCGCGTTTGCGGGCGGCAGCCAGACCGGCGACGACACGTTCCTGGATCAAGGCGCGTTCGTACTGCGCGAGCGCGCCGAACACCTGGAACAGAAACTCGCCCGAGGGCGTCGTGGTATCCAGGTTCTCCGTCAGCGAGCGGAACGCCACCTGCTTTTTCTTGAGCGAGGTCACGATGGCGAGCAAGTGCGACAACGAACGGCCGAGCCGGTCGAGCTTCCACACGACCAACACGTCGCCAGGGCGAACGAATTCGAGCGCCCGCGCCAGGCCCGCGCGGTCGTCCTTCGCGCCGGAAGCATGATCCTCGAACAGATGCCGCGCATCGACGCCGACGGCGAGCAGCGCATCGCGCTGCAAGTTCGTGCTCTGGCGGTCGGAGTCCGACGACACGCGCATGTAGGGGTCGTTTGCGGGAAGGGGCGGAATCCTACGCTAAGGCTTTGGCCAGCGATATTCTCCGGTGAGATTGATGTGTTCCCAGGGGATAGGAGAAGTCGCTTGATATCTAGTATGACGTCTGTCGCACCTGCTTGATCGCGGCCGCGATAGCTAGATCGCGTTGCTCCTCTTCTCCATCCGCGTTCCAAGCTGCGGAAAGGCACCCATAAGCGTACGCCTGGTCGAGCAGGCGACGCGGATCGACGTCCAGCGCACGAGAGAATGCGTCCGCCATCTGTGCAATGCGTCTAGGATCGAGACAAAGGTCGTCTCTGTCAGCCGGATCGTAGAACATATTGGCGGCGCCAAAGCCCACTTCACCGACCAGACCGACGGGATCTATCACCAGCCAGCCGCGACTGGAGAACATGATGTTTTCATGATGCAGATCGCCATGTAGCCCACGCAGTTCCGAGGCATTGCTCATCATTTGATCGGCTATAATCGCCGCGTGGACGTAGTCAGTTTGACAACCTGCGTTTTGATCATCGCGCGCCCGCTGAAACAAAGCTGCAAAGCGATCCCGGATCGGGAGAAGGGCAGAAGGCAGGGGTTCCTCAGATGCGGCATACAGCTTCGCCATTAGTTCCGCTGCAATTTCGGTCGCCTGGTAGTCGCCGTGCTCGGCAACGATGTGAGAGAGCATTCGCTCCCCGGCATATTCGAGCAACATCAGATTGTTCTCACGACCGAGCAACCGGACTGCTCCCCTCCCATTGCGCCATACCAGATAGTCGGCCCCGCGCAGTTCATCAGCAATGTCTTCTATAGGTTTCAATCCCTTGACGATTGCAGGAGTCCCGTCTGGCAATGAAACTTTCCAAACGAGGCTGGAAAAGGTGTCCGCAATGAGAACAGGTTGCGAAACGTGCCAATGAGCAGGAAAAACAGGCGGCATGAACATCAACCCCAAGTCAGAGGGTCCAATCGCAGATAGAAGGCAAGGCGTTCGCGGTCGGGGGCTTCGATCCCCAATACATTGAATAGGACAGCGAAGGCGCGCTCTGCTTCATCTGGCGCTGCCCAGTTCTCTTCGGCGTTAGCAATCATGAGTGCCAAATCGGCATAGCGATCTGCTGTTCCGAGCCGCCCAAGGTCGATCAGACCCGTGCATTGAAGAGTTTTAGGGTCCACCATGAAGTTCGGCATGCAGGGATCACCATGGCAAACAACCATATCGGTGCGCTCTTGGTCGAGCCGCACCGGTAGCTCTCGTTCGACACGAGCCAAAAGATCGAGCTGCGGCGTACTCTTGTCCTCGTCCGGTAAGAAGTCGGGATTGACGGCATTGCGGGACACCACATCAACGGCGCGTCCGAACATTCGCGACAGCCTGCGCTCAAACGGACATTGATCAACCGATAGGCTGTGAACAGCGCCAAGTTGCTGCCCCATTGACGGCCACGCTTTGAGCAAATCCGCTCCAGACAGATCAGCCGCCGGTACTCCCGGAATTGCCGTTATCACCAAGCATGCACCCTCCTGTTCCTCCTGCCAGTTGATCACCTCGGGGCAAGCCACACCTCGACCTTTGAGCCAAATGAGGCGGTCACGCTCTCCAGCGAGCTCACCGCGGCGGGAAGCAGGTGCGATTTTCGCGAAGGCATGCCCGTCACCACGTCGAAAAACAAAATCACCAGATTCTCCGCCTCTGACAGGCAACCAGTCAGAATGCGATTCACCAAAAAAAATATTAGTTCGATTCAATGGAGGTTCCTTCAGTTTTCTGATGAAGCGCGGAGGTGGCTCAACCTGCGAAAAGAAACGAGTTGCTATGGACTTGCACCGGTTGTGTTCCGGTCTATCTCTCATTTTAAGCGGCTTTTTTCTCAAATGCCACCGGCGATTTCCAGCCGAGTGTTGAATGTCTTCGGCGTGGATTATAAAAGCCATTTATATATTCGAAGATTGCAATCTCAATATCTCGCCTTGTTTGCCAGTGTCTGCGCCAAATCAACTCAGCCTTTAATGATTTAAAGAAGCTTTCTACTGCGGAGTTATCAAAACAATTGCCTTTCCCGCTCATGGACGGCAGCAATTGATGTTTGAGCAGTAGCTTTTGATATTCATGAGCGCAATATTGGCTCCCACGGTCTGTGTGTTGAATACAACCCGGTGGTGGTTTGCGTAAAGCCAACGCCATATTCAGTGCCCTTAATGCAAGATCCTGCTTTAATCGATCACCTGTTGCCCAGCCAATCACGCGACGGGAATACAGGTCAAGGATAACAGCAAGATAGACCCATCCTTCTCTGGTCCAAACATAAGTGATATCGCCTGCCCATTTCTGGTTGGGTGCGCTTGCGCTAAAGTCTTGTTTTAATAGGTTCGGTGCAATGTTGAAGGTATGATGACTATCCGTTGTCCGTTTGAATTTACGCGTTCGAACAACTGTAATGTTATTCTGGCGCATCAAACGTCCAACCCGACGCTGCCCAACCTGCAGGCCCAGCGCTTTCAACTCTTCTGTCATACGCGGCCTACCATAGCTCCCCAAACACAACCGATGCTGCTCACGTATATGCGCTAGAAGTATAAGATCACGACGCTGGCGCAGTGATGGAGGACGGCGTTTCCATGCACGTAAACCACGATCTGTTACGCCCATCAAACGACATATGCGTGAACGTGAGAGAGAGCCACGGTAATCCGTAATAAACTGAAATCTCACAGCTTTTGTACTGCGAAAAATATTGCTGCCTTTTTTAATATCTCCCTCTCCTCCCGAAGGATACGGTTCTCTTTGCGTAAACGTTCATTCTCACGCAGAAGATCAGTGTCTTGGGTAGGAATTTTAGTTTCATCGGAAATTGATGCGATCCATTTCCCAAGCGTGGAAAGCCCAATACTTAAATCTGACGCAACTTGACGGCGTGTTAAGCCACTAGTGAGTGCTATGCGAACTGCATCACGCTTAAATTGGGGAGCCCGCAGAATTCGGAAAAAATCGTACGCTAAGGTTTTCCGGGCATCCGTAAGGGCCGAAACTTCCCGTCTTCCAGTCTGCGGCTCTGCCGCCAGACGTAATCGCCGGTTAGGTTGATGTGCTCCCAGCCCAGCGGCGACAGGAATTGCAGCAGCTCGCCGTCCACCGGCTTGCCGGCCTCGACCAACCCCTGGGTGGCGCGTTCCAGGTACACCGTGTTCCACAGCACGATAGCCGCCGTCACCAGGTTGAGGCCGCTGGCCCGGTAGCGCTGCTGCTCGAAGCTCCGATCCCTGATTTCCCCAAGGCGGTTGAAGAACACCGCCCTGGCCAGCGAGTTGCGCGCCTCACCTTTGTTCAGGCCGGCATGCACGCGGCGGCGCAGTTCAACACTTTGCAGCCAGTCCAGGATGAACAGCGTGCGCTCGATCCGGCCCAGCTCGCGCAGGGCCACGGCCAGTCCGTTCTGGCGCGGGTAGCTGCCGAGCTTGCGCAGCATCAGCGAGGCGGTGACGGTGCCCTGCTTGATCGAGCTGGCCAGGCGCAGGATGTCGTCCCAGTGGGCACGCACGTGCTTGATGTTCAGGGTGCCGCCGATCAGCGGGCGCAACGTCGGGTAGGCTTGCACGCCCTGCGGCACGTACAGCTTGGTTTCGCCGAGGTCGCGGATGCGCGGCGCGAAGCGGAAGCCTAGCAGGTGCATCAGGGCAAAGACGTGATCGGTGAAGCCGGCCGTGTCGGTGTAGTGCTCCTCGATCCGCAGGTCGGACTCGTGGTACAGCAGGCCGTCGAGCACATAGGTGGAATCGCGGACGCCGACATTCACCACGCGGGTGCTGAACGGCGCGTACTGGTCGGAGATATGGGTATAGAACAGCCGTCCCGGCTCGCTACCGTACTTCGGGTTGACGTGCCCGGTGCTCTCGCCCCGGCCACCCGCGCGGAAGCGCTGGCCATCGGAGGATGAGGTCGTGCCGTCGCCCCAGTGGGCGGCAAAGGCGTGGCGATACTGGTGGTTGACCAGCTCGGCCAAGGCCGCCGAATAGGTTTCGTCGCGGATGTGCCAGGCTTGCAGCCAGGACAGCTTGGCGTAGGTCAGGCCGGGGCTCGACTCGGCCATCTTGGTCAGCCCGAGGTTGATCGCATCACCGAGGATTGCGGACAGCAGCAACGTCCTGTCTTTGGCCTCGGCCCCGTCCTTCAAGTGGGTGAAGTGGCGGCTGAAGCCCGTCCAGTCGTCCACGTCCATCAGCAGTTCGGTGATCTTGATGCGCGGCAGTAACTGGCTGGTTTGGTCGATCAGCGCCTGCGCCCGATCCGGCACCGCCGCATCCAGCGGGGTGATTTTCAGCCCTGACTCGGTGAGGATGGCATCGGGCAGCTCGTTGTCCTTGGCCAGGCGGGTGACGGTGGCCAACTGCTCGTCCAGCAGCTGCAAACGCTCTTCCAGGTACTGGTCGCTGTTCGGGTTGATCGCCAGGGGCAGGGCCTGCTCGCGCTTGAGTGCGGCGAACTTCTCGGCCGGCAGCAGGTAGTCGTCGAAGTCGCGGAACTGCCGCGAGCCCTTGACCCAGATGTCGCCGGAGCGCAGGGCGTTCTTCAGCTCGGACAGGGCGCAGATTTCGTAGAATTTCCGGTCGAGGCCTTCCGGGGTGATCACCAGCGGCTTCCAGCGCGGCTTGATGAAGGCCGTGGGTGCATCGGCCGGCACCTTGCGCAGGTTGTCGGCGTTCATCTCACGCAGGGTCTGCACGGCTGCCAGCACGCCTTGCGCGGCCGGCGCGGCGCGCAGTTCCAGCACCTCCAGCAAGGCCGGCGTGTAACGGCGCAGGGTGGCGAAGTTCTCGCCGACCAGGTGCAGGTGGTCGAAGCCTTCCGGCCGGGCCAGCAGCTCGGCCTCGCTGACGCTCTCGGTGAACTCGTCCCAGGGAATCACCGCCTCGATGGCGGCATAGGGGTCGCTGCCGCTTTCCTTCGCTTCCAGCAGCGCCTGGCCGATCCTGGAGTACAGGCGCACCTTGTCGTTGATCGCCTTGCCCTGCTTCTGGAACTGCTGCTGATGCTTGTGCTTCGCGCCGCTGAACAGCTTGACCAGGATGCGGTCATGCAGATCGACCAGCTCATCGATCACGGTCGCGGTGCTCTCCAGCACCACGGCGGCCAGGGTCGCGTAGCGGCGCTGCGGCTCGAACTTACCGAGGTCTTTGGGCGTCATCTGCCCACCCTCGCGGGCCAGCTTGAGCAGGCGGTTCTGGTGGATGTGCCGGCCCAGGCCTTCGGGCAAGTCCACCAACTGAAATGTCTTCAGCCGCTCGATGTGTTCCAGCATGTGCCGAGAGTTGGGTTTCAGCGGTGCCTGGCGCAGCCAGGTCAACCAGGTGATGCTGCTGCCGGCCTTGAGCTTCAACAGCTCGTCCAGCTTGGCCCGATGCGAGTCCGTGAGTGGTTCGACCAGGGCGCGGTAGACCCGCCGATTGGCTCGCGCAATGGCTTCCGAGCAGGCCCGGTCAATCACGCTCAGCGCCGGCAGGATGCGTCGTTTCTGCCGTAGGCTCTCCAGGGCCTGACCGGCCAGCAGCAAGCCTTTGTCGGTCTGCTGGGCCAGCTCGGTTAGCTCGCGCACCAGGGCGCGGAAGTCGGACAGGCCGAACGGGGCCAGTTGCAGGTAGGTGCGCAGTTCCTGGGCATGCTCGCGACGGGTCACGTCGCGCTCGCCGTACTTTGCCCAGCTCGCCGGCTCGGCCTGGACTTGCTTCGCCACCCACAGGATGACCGGCTCGGGCAGCTCGCTGTCGGTTCCCAGCGCGTAACCGGGGTAGCGCAGCAGGCAGAGCTGCACGGCGAAGCCGAGGCGGTTGGCGTCGCCGCGTCGCTGGCGGATCAGCGACAGGTCGGAGTCGTTGAAGGTGTAGTAGCGGATCAGGTCATCCTGGCTTTCCGGCAGCGCAAGCAGGGTGTCCCGCTCCGTGGCCGAGAGGATCAAGCGACGCGGCATGTGTCAGTCGTCCGTGCGGAGGTACTGGTAGAGGGTTTCCCGGCTGATGTTGAACTCGCGGGCAAGCTGCGCCTTGGGCTCGCCGGCCGTCGCTCGCTGCCGCAGGGTAGCAGCCTGCTCATCGGACAGGGCTTTCTTGCGGCCCCGGTACGCGCCACGCTGCTTGGCCAAGGCGATGCCCTCACGCTGCCGCTCGCGGATCAGGGCGCGCTCGAACTCAGCGAAGGCCCCCATCACCGACAGCATCAGGTTGGCCATCGGCGAGTCCTCGCCAGTGAACACCAGGCCCTCCTTCAGGAACTCGATGCGCACGCCGCGCTGAGTCAGCTTCTGTACCAAGCGACGCAGGTCATCGAGGTTGCGGGCCAGCCGATCCATGCTGTGCACCACCACTGTATCGCCTTCGCGGACGAAGCTCAGCAGCGCTTCGAGCGGCTCTGTTGCAAAAATCGTGAAGCTTGAGCATGCTTGGCGGAGATTGGACGGACGGAACGATGACGGATTTCAAGTGGCGCCATTTCCAGGGTGATGTGATCCTGTGGGCGGTGCGCTGGTATTGTCGCTATCCGATCAGCTATCGCGACCTTGAGGAAATGCTGGCGGAACGCGGCATTTCGGTCGACCATACGACGATCTATCGCTGGGTCCAGTGCTACGCCCCGGAGATGGAGAAGCGGCTGCGCTGGTTCTGGCGGCGTGGCTTTGATCCGAGCTGGCGCCTGGATGAAACCTACGTCAAGGTGCGGGGCAAGTGGACCTACCTGTACCGGGCAGTCGACAAGCGGGGCGACACGATCGATTTCTACCTGTCGCCGACCCGCAGCGCCAAGGCAGCGAAGCGGTTCCTGGGCAAGGCCCTGCGAGGCCTGAAGCACTGGGAAAAGCCTGCCACGCTCAATACCGACAAAGCGCCGAGCTATGGTGCAGCGATCACCGAATTGAAGCGCGAAGGAAAGCTGGACCGGGAGACGGCCCACCGGCAGGTGAAGTATCTCAATAACGTGATCGAGGCCGATCACGGAAAGCTCAAGATACTGATCAAGCCGGTGCGCGGTTTCAAATCGATCCCCACGGCCTATGCCACGATCAAGGGATTCGAAGTCATGCGAGCCCTGCGCAAAGGACAGGCTCGCCCCTGGTGCCTGCAGCCCGGCATCAGGGGCGAGGTGCGCCTTGTGGAGAGAGCTTTTGGCATTGGGCCCTCGGCGCTGACGGAGGCCATGGGCATGCTCAACCACCATTTCGCAGCAGCCGCCTGATCGGCGCAGAGCGACAGCCTACCTCTGACTGCCGCCAATCTTTGCAACAGAGCCGTTTGCCCGACCTCGTGCACATCGTCGCCGAGTTGGAAGAAAAGGGAATCGGCTTCGAGAGCATCGCCGAGAAGATTGAGACAACGAGCGCAGCTGGGAAGTTGGTCTTTCATGTCTTCGCTGCGTTGGCGGAGTTCGAGCGCAACCTGATCCGGGAACGCACTCGGGCAGGCTTGGCTGCTGCTCGTGCACGAGGCCGGGCCGGTGGCCGCAAGCCGAAGCTGGATACACGACAAATTCGGGAGATTAAGCGGCTGATGTCTGACCCGACCATCCCGGTCAGTCAGATCGCGGAACGCTACAAGGTCTCACGCACAACCATATACAAGGTGGCCCCCCGCAGCCCCGCATTCGCTGCTGACACGCAGGCGGATGGAAGCGGAGCCGAGCCACACCGGCGAGATGCCTCATGAACGCAGTAGAAATTGAATCAGCCGTCTCGGACTTGGCGCTCCAGCCCTTCGATGGAACGGAGTTCCCGTTTGCATTCCTACAAGCCTTCGGAAACAAGGAGACGACGATCAAGCGCCTGCGTTCGGGCGCATCGAACAAGTCCGACTTGGGCGGCGTGCTTCAAACGAACAACATTCACATCGCGGTTGCACAGCCGGGAGAGGTGACGAAGACGCTGGCTGCACTGAAGGCCAGCTCGGCAACGACCAGGGCGAAAGCACGCTTCATTCTAGCTACCGATGGCGAGGGGTTCGAAGCCGAGGACATGGAGACCGGGGAGACGGTCGCATGTACCTACCAGCAATTTCCGGATCACTTCGGCTTTTTCCTGCCGCTCGCCGGAATCACGACAGTCAAGCAGGTCCGCGATAGCTCTTTCGACATCCGGGCAACAAGTCGCTTGAACCGACTGTACGTCGAGTTGCTGAAAGACAATCCGGACTGGGGAGCCGCTGCACAGCGCCATGAGATGAACCACTTCATGGCGCGGTTGATCTTCTGCTTCTTCGCGGAGGACACCGACATCTTCAATGGTGAAGGTCTGTTCACTGCGACCATCGAGCAGATGAGCGCGCGGGACTCCTCGAACACGCACGAGGTGATCAGCGAAATCTTCCGCGCCATGAACACGAAGATCGCGGACCGGGCGAACGCGAAGCTGCCCCGCTGGGCCGATGGGTTTCCCTATGTGAACGGCGGACTGTTCTCGGGCAGCGTGGATGTGCCGAGATTCAGCAAGATCGCGCGCTCCTACCTTCTCCATATCGGCAGTCTGGACTGGACAAAGATCAATCCAGATATCTTCGGCTCGATGATCCAAGCGGTTGCGGATGACGAAGAGCGTGGGGAGCTCGGCATGCACTACACCAGCGTGCCGAACATCTTGAAGGTACTCAATCCGCTGTTCCTTGACGACCTACGGATGAAGCTTGAAGAGGCCGGTGACAACCCTCGCATGTTACTCAACCTCCGCAAACGTCTCGCGCGGATCAGAGTTTTCGACCCGGCATGCGGGTCAGGTAATTTTTTGGTCATCGCCTACAAGCAGATGCGGGAGATCGAAAACACGATCAACGAACGGCGTGGCGAACGTGGCCGCAAGAGTGACATTCCGCTGACCAACTTCAGGGGCATTGAGCTACGGGATTTCTCGGCTGAGATTGCACGTCTCGCGCTCATTATCGCCGAGTACCAGTGCGACGTATTGTATCGAGGGCAGAAAGAAGCCCTGCTGGAATTTCTGCCTCTCAGCAGTCAGAACTGGATCACCAGCGGCAATGCTCTGCGCTTGGATTGGCTGAGTATCTGTCCGCCCACCGGCACTGGTGTAAAACTGCACGCCGATGATTTGTTTGAAACCCCACTGAATCAGGCTCAAATTGATTTTGAGAATGAGGGCGGTGAAACCTATATCTGCGGCAATCCGCCATATTTGGGCTCAAAGTGGCAATCGGCAGAGCAGAAGGCTGAACTAGCCGGAATCTTTGATGGCCGGATAAAAAATTGGAAATCGCTGGACTATGTAGCCGGCTGGTTCATGAAAGCCGCTGACTACGGCAAGCACACTCCTGCGGCGGCGGCTTTCGTGTCTACTAACTCCATTTGTCAGGGGCAGCAAGTTCCCATTCTCTGGCCGGCCGTTTTCGCTACTGGCTGTCAAATCGAGTTTGCCCATACGTCCTTTAAATGGGCCAACCTTGCTGCTCACAACGCGGGCGTGACCGTTGTGATAGTGGGTATTTCCAGTAACGCCCGCCCAGTACGACGCTTGTTTTCCATCAGTGAAGAAAGCGGAGCCGTGCTACGTGAAACCGACAATATCAACGCTTATCTGGTAGCTGCGCCCAACATCGAGATACAAGCCCAGTCTGCACCGCTATCGGATTTGGCACCCATGCAGTTCGGCAACCACCCGTATTATGGAGCGGCGTTGATTTTTCCAGTGGAGGAAGCTCGTGAACTGATTGAGGAAACCCCCGATGTCGCTCGCTATATTCGTCCGCTTTACGGCGCCCAAGAATTCATTAATGCTGTGCCGCGTGCGTGCCTATGGATTGAAGACCACGAAGCAGCGGAAGCCATGCAGCTTGCTCCTGTTGCCACGAAGGCAACCGAGGTGGTGCGCTCACGAAGGGCTGCGAAGCAGGATAAGGCCGCGCAGAAGCTGTCTGAAACACCATATCGATTCCGCGATCAGGTAACGGCTACAAGGCACTTGCTTGTAATGCCGCGCGTCAGTTCAGAGAGTCGCCCCTACTTACCAGTTGGACTGCTAGGGCCTGAGTGCGTGGTTCAGGATCAGGCGCTCGCTCTCTACGACGCCCCCCTCTGGAATCTGGCGCTGATTGCCTCTCGCTTGCACCTTGTCTGGATTGCCACCGTCTGCGGCAAGTTAGAAACACGTTACCGCTACTCCAACACCTTGGGCTGGAATACCTTCCCCGTGCCAACACTGACGGAGAAAAACAAGGCAGACCTCACTCGCTGCGCTGAAGACATCCTTCTAGCCCGCGAAGCGCATTTCCCGGCCACTATTGCCGATCTCTACGACCCGGGAAACATGCCGCACAACCTGCGTGCGGCTCACGAGCGTAACGACGAGGTGCTAGAGCGAATCTACATCGGCCGTCGCTTCAAGAATGACACCGAGCGGCTGGAAAAGCTGTTTGAGCTTTACACAAAGATGATCGCCATTTCTGGCAAGACGTCGAAGGCGAGGAAGGCGACAACGGCATGAGTGATTATGTGCTGTTCCAAATGTGGGGGCCGTTTCGGCAGTCTCTGATCGACGGCCACCTCTTCTACGTTGAACAGGCGCGCAAGCGCCTGCTCTCCCAGTTTGACGACATTGAATCGGAGGCTGACAAGGCAGCCGAAGAGTGGCTGGAAAGAAGCCGCCACAACTTTGATCCTGACCGACATGACCCCGCGTCCTTCTATGAGGCTGCCAATGACGTGGGAATTGAGTTCTATAGTCTCCTGAGCGACATGCGGGATCGAACTCGTCTAAGCGTTGTGGCCGGGATGTTCCATGAATGGGATAAGCAGTTGCGCGACTGGCTCGTGCGGGAAATAGGGCACTGGCATCGTGGAGACAATACGACCTTGAAGGTCTGGTCTGCGGATTTCGGCCAGATCGTCGACTTGTTGGACTGCCTCGGCTGGAAAATTCGCGGCGCTCGCTATTTCCCCACGCTTGATGCGTGCCGTCTGGTGGTGAATGTCTACAAGCATGGCGAGGGGAAGTCTCTCGTCGATTTGAAACAAGATTACCCCGAATATCTTGATGACCCATTCCAAGGTGCTGGTGGCGTCATATCTGGCGTTGAATATCGTGATCACACACACCTGAAGGTGAGTGATGCGCAATTTCAGGCATTCTCGGACGCTATTGTGGCGTTCTGGCAGGACGTTCCAGAAAACGTATTTGCTTCCCAAACCACCGACGTGCCCGGCTGGCTTGAGAAAGCCATTTTGAATGACAACGCCAAACGAAAACAGGCGAGCCAGAAATGACTGAAATTTTCAAGAATGCCGTTCCATCCGTCTCGGTTTCTTATGCCCGCAACGGAAGTTCATCAAAAGCAAACGCGCTCGGTATGCGCCCGATGCAGGAGCGCGCATATGAGCGACGCGGTGAGCAGTATTTGCTCATCAAGTCGCCGCCAGCCTCGGGCAAGAGCCGGGCGTTGATGTTCATTGCTCTCGATAAGCTCCACAACCAAGGGTTGAGGCAGGCGATCATCGTTGTGCCGGAAAAGTCCATTGGTTCCAGTTTTTGCGATGAACCTCTGAGTAAGTTCGGCTTCTGGACCGATTGGTGCGTGGAGCCGAAATGGAACCTGTGCAATGCGCCCGGCTCGGACAACGGCGGCAAGGTCAAGTCACTTGGCGCATTCCTTGAGAGCAATGACCAAGTATTGGTCTGCACCCATGCCACATTCCGCTTCGCGGTCGATCAGTTTGGGGTGGAGGCGTTCGACGGGCGGCTAATTGCGGTGGATGAGTTCCATCATGTTTCCGCCAACCCGGACAACAAGCTTGGCTTGCATCTTGGGCAATTTATCGCTCGCGACCGGGTGCACATCATCGCGATGACCGGTTCGTACTTTCGGGGTGACGCCGAGGCCGTGCTGGCACCACAGGACGAGTCGAAGTTCGATACCGTCACCTATACCTACTATGAGCAACTCAATGGCTACGAGTACCTGAAGCAGCTCGACATCGGCTACTTCTTCTACTCGGGCTCCTACGCCGATGACATCCTCAAGGTGCTCGACCCAGCCGAGAAAACCATCATCCACATCCCGAACGTCAACTCTCGCGAAAGCACGAAGGACAAGATCAGGGAGGTCGAGCACATCATCGAGGAACTGGGTGAATGGCAAGGGACCGATCCAGCGACTGGCTTCCAATTGGTCATGACCCCTAATGGGCGGCTTCTTCGGATCGCTGACCTGGTGGATGACGACTCAGCCAAGCGCGACGTGGTGGCCGCTGCGTTGAAAGACCCGGCACAGAAGAACAACCGCGATCACGTAGACATCATCGTCGCCCTCGGCATGGCGAAAGAAGGCTTCGACTGGATTTGGTGCGAACACGCGCTGACAGTTGGCTATCGGTCCAGCCTCACTGAAATCGTGCAGATCATCGGTCGCGCGACCCGCGATGCGCCGGGTAAGACTCGCGCCCGCTTTACCAATCTGATCGCCGAGCCCGACGCTTCGGAGCAGGCCGTAACCGAAGCGGTGAACGATACGCTTAAGGCCATCGCCGCTAGCTTACTCATGGAGCAGGTGCTTGCGCCTCGCTTCGAGTTCAAGCCGAAACATCCGACCAACGAGCCCGCACCGGGGTTCGACTATGGCGACGGGGGATATGACCCGGACAAGTGTAATGTGGGCTTCAATCACGACACCGGGCAGTTCCAGATCGAGATCAAGGGACTGTCCGAGCCCAAGAGCGACGAAGCTGCCCGCATCTGTCGGGAAGACCTGAACGAAGTTATTGCAACCTTCGTTCAAGACAAGACCACCATTGAGCGCGGCCTGTTTGATGAAGAGCTGGTCCCGGAGGAGCTGACTCAGGTTCGGATGGGCAAGATCATCAAGGAGAGGTATCCGGACCTTGATGAAGAGGATCAGGAAGCAGTGCGTCAACATGCTATCGCCGCCCTCAACCTGACGCAGCAGGCCAAGCAACTTGCACTTGGTGGCCAAGGCAATGGCGAGCCTGCCGTCAACACAGCCCTCATTGATGGGGTGCGCAAGTTTGCGATGGACGTGCGGGAGTTGGACATCGACCTTATCGACCGCATTAATCCGTTCAGCGAAGCCTACGCGATTCTCGCCAAAACGATGAGCGAGGAGAGCCTGAAACAGGTCGCAGCAGCGATTGCGGCCAAACGCACCGGATTGACGCCCGACGAGGCAAAGGAACTCGCTGTCCGGGCAGTCAAGTTCAAAAAAGAGCGTGGCCGTTTGCCGTCGATCAGTTCAACTGACGCCTGGGAGAAGCGAATGGCTGAAGGGGCCGCCGCCTTCGTTCGATTCAAAGACGAGGGGCGCTATGATTGATCTGAACGAGCTGCGAGAAGAACTGGCCGAGTACGCAGTACCCAAAAGGGAAGGCGGGCGCTCGGTGCGCGAGGAGCGCATCATCGCGGGATTCGAGGAAATTCAGCGGTTTGTTGAGGGGCACGGGCGCACTCCGCAGCACGGCGAAGACAAGGACATATTCGAACGGTTGTACGCTGTTCGCTTGGATCGTCTGCGTGCGATGGATGAGTGCCGAGCCCTCCTTGCTCCACTCGATCATCAAGGGCTCCTAAGCGGGGCTGAAATCGCTCAGGCAGATTCAGTGGAATCGATGGATGATGAAGAGCTGCTCGCCGAACTCGAAGGCGCGGCAGGCCCATCCGATATCACCGAACTGCGCCATGTTCGCTCCAGGGCCGAGATACGGGCGGCAGAGGAAATCGCAAACCGCGAGAGATGCGAGGATTTCGACCGCTTCCAGCCTCTGTTTCAGCAGGCGGAGAGCGAACTCAAGTCGGGCATCAGGCAGACGCGCCCCTTCGGCAGAGATGCAAGCGTCACGACAGGTAACTTCTTCATTCTCGGTGGACAGCTTGTCTACGTCGCTGAAATGGGGGATGTGTTCCGAACACCGAATGGTGAGCCGGACGCGCGGCTCAGGGTCATCTACTCGAATGGCACTGAAAGCAATCTCCTGCTCAGGTCTCTGCAACGCGCCTTATACAAAGATCAGGCCGGGCGCAGATTGACAGACCCGAACGCTGGGCCACTGTTCAGCGAGACCTGGGAAGAGGATGACATTGCGAGCGGCACCATCTACGTGCTGCGCAGCTTGTCCAGTCATCCCTTCGTTGCGGAACACCGGGAGCTGATTCATAAGATTGGAGTCACGGGCGGCAAGGTCGAAAGCCGCATAGCCAACGCGGCGCACGATGCTACCTACCTGCTGGCGGAGGTGGAGGTTGTCGCCAGCTACAAGCTGGCGGGTGTCAACCGCACAAAGCTGGAAGGCATCTTCCACCGCATCTTCGCGCCGGCGCAGCTCGACCTCACCATTCAAGACCGTTTCGGCCACCCCGTCAGGCCGAGGGAATGGTTCCTTGTACCGCTCCATGTGATCGACGAAGCGGTGCGGCGCATTCTGGATGGCTCAATCAGCGATGTGGTCTATGACCCGAAGACTGCCCGGTTGGTAGGTTAGCTCGTGCAACGCCCTGCTAACCAAAGAGGTGGACATGGCACTCCCATCCTTCGATAACTCGTGGCGAGACAGCCAGAGCGTGAAACCGCGCATTCTGGTGTTGGAGGTCAAGGACAAGGAGCGCCCGGAGGCCGAGGCACTGGGCTGGGTGTTGGTCGAGCGGGAGGAAACCTATCGGCGCGATCCTCGTGACGGGACGATCTACGAGGCGTCGATCCGCCTCTCGTATCAGCGCATCACCGCCAAGTTTTCGCACCGGGACGGCGGAAAAGGGCGGTTTGATGGCAGCTACTCGTGCAACTTCAACTCTGTCTCGCTGACATCGCCCTCGATGTCGAAGGGGGCGGTGTTTCTTGATCTGCCAGGGCTGGATGGCCAGCGGATCGGCACCTACCTGATGAATGAGATTGTCCAGTGGGTGCAACAGTGGCCCGAGGCGACCGTCAACAGCATCGAGCTGCTGGCCGGGCAGGCTCACGGTGACAACAAGGCGCGCCGCAACTGGTTTTATGAGCAGTTCGGGCTGGTCTTCGACTACACCGACCCCGAACATCGCGAAGGGCGATCCCGCCCCATGCAGGCCGGGGCATTGGCCACAGTCGAAACGTGGAAGCAGAACATCGTCGAGCACCGGATGCTCGATTATCTGGCGGCTGTCCTCTATGCCGAGGAGCGTGCCACATCGGAGTTACAGGCGCGCGAACGAGCGTGTACCCAGTTGATCGCTGAACAGAAGAAGGCAGAGGCCCGGCCCTTGCGCTGGGCGTTGAGACAACTGTACTACCGCTATGCCAACACGGTGTTCGCCGGGCTCGTCCTGACCATCGCGGTCGGCATAGTGTGGGTCAAGATGAAGGCGTAAGGGAGCGCATGTCCGATCTGACTGGGAGCGAGCGTCGAAAGCTGGAAAAGCTGCTTGGCATGGGCGGCGGCTACGTCCTGAACTTTTCCGACCGTACCTTTGGCGATTTCTTCGATGAGTACCGAGTCGAGATTGATGCCGAGAGGTACAAGGCACGGGGCACTTCCAAGGCCAACAGGATGCGCACGTTCTGGGATGTGGATGGCAATCATGTCGCGGGGCGTGTCATTGGCGGGCTGATCGACTATGCGACCGATGAGCAGTGCTTTGGCGACAGCAACCCTCTACTCATCGACGACTGTCGGAAGATCGCCCAGCGGCTTCTCAGTGACCAGCCAGTGGCCGAATTGGATGCGCTGACCGCCATCGCTGATGAACGGGATTTCGAGGTGGTGGCAGAGCATGTTCGCGAAGCCATCGAGAAGAATCAGCCCGAGGGCGGGCTGGATCGGCTGCATACCTTCGTCAACAAGTTCATCCGCGTGACGTGCGAGCCACACGGCATCACGATCACTCGTGAAAAGCCGCTGCACAGTGTCTTCGGCGAGTACATCAAGGCGCTACGAGATGGTGGACATCTTGAGTCGGCCATGACCGAGCGCATCTTGAAGTCCAGTATATCGGTGCTCGAAGCCTTCAATGACGTGCGCAACAACAAGAGCCTCGCTCACGACAACCCTATCCTCAACTACGAGGAAAGCCTGCTGATCTTCAATCACGTCGCGGCGTCGATCCGCTTCATCAAGGCGCTGGAGATAAAGATCAAGTCAAAGGCCAAGGCGGCAGAGCAACACGCATCACGACTTCCGTGGGCTGACGACATCCCCTTCTAGGCATTGCCCGCAGCACGACGGACGCCCTACGGGGCATATCAGACAGCGATTTCAACTTGAGCCTGAACGATATTCTCAACCACGGAATAGATGTCGACCGTCTCATCTGGCACCTCGATGCTGACGATCAGGCTATAGCGAACACTGTTCTGCCAGCGATCTTGTGCTGCGCGGTATTTCCACCAGCCTCCCACAGGATAAACGGCGATTGTTTGCATGTCCGCCAAGGCTGCGGCAGAACCAGTCCAGACATCGGAGTGCAGCGAGCCTCGCGTCCGAAGCTGAGGGCCAAATTGCCAACCATCTGCATCACCTTCTGGACCGATGTAGTCATCTGCATCTGCAAGCGCATTGATAAATGCTCGGAAATTCTCAAGTGACTGGCCAGGCCGAATGACCTCGAAACGCAGGCCATGCGACTGGTAGCTATATCGTTGCCTATAGCCTCTCCGACCAGGATTGGGCTCAATGAAGTACGAGAGCGTTACCCTCAGCTTCACCTCTAACTCTGGGGGGAGCTGGCGCAAAATATCTGCCGGCCACGGCAGCTCATATAGCTGCATCTCGTTAAGCTTGGGATCGGCCGAACCCGAGGCATCCGCGTTCTTGGTGAATGGTTGAAGATGATCTTGTGCGACCAGCGTCAATTCATGACCGGCGCTATAGCGCGCACGCTCAAGGTTGGTAACGCCGTATCCGACGCTCCTAAGCATCGTCTCTTTGGCGACCTTGGGGCTGTGGTGGCCGCTGAGAACTCCGAAACGTTCCCACATGCGCTCAGTCCACTCTGCTGAGTGTGCCAGGAGCCCACGAACTGTCTCTGGCCAATAGTCCGGGTATTCATCCATGAGAATAGCCGCTTGGCGTGAAACCAATGCGCAGGCGGCACTTGTATCGGCGGATACCTCAAAGAGTTGACCGGCCGCCTTTCCGGATGTTGTCAGAAGAGAAACTGAGTCAGCATCGGATATGGCCGTCCCATCGGGAGACAGCAAACGATTGCCGCCCTCCGCTACAACATCAGGCTTATAAGGTGCCTGCTTCTTCCAACCCCAATTGACAGATGACCTAGAGGCAGGAGCTGCATCTCCAGCTCGGGCAAAGGGCGACCACCCATCAAAGCTTGGGTCATCATTGGTTGTCTTCTCGGTGTATGCCCCAACCGTCAGGGCATTCCATGCCTGCGCCGGGTCTTCTATCTCCGCAAGATGTAGCTGCTCCCAGTGGTCTACGTTTGGCAAGAGGGAGCGATTGTTACCGGCTGAGATCACGAAAAGTCGTTGTTGCCCGTCCTCTGCGCCCGACGAGAATTGATCAACTTCCGCTGACCATGAGGTAGGAATTCCGCCTTCCTTTTCCGAGTCGGCCGTTACTGCCAAGGAATAGACGCGCCGCCATTCGGGTCTCGTTGCTTCCAGTTTGTATGCGGTACCTACAGTAATTGCGCCGTACAGTTCCGGGTCATTCGCACCGCGCGGCGGTATAATACGCCCCGATTCAATGCGATGCTGTAGAGGTATTTCAGACCGACTCACCAGCGCGTCATGCAAATCCCCGAATATCGCCAAGCCGGCTTGTCTGGAGCCATGGTCATTGACCTCATCGTAACGCGGCCACTGCGGCTGCCATGTTTCCGATTGCGGCTGATTGCAGACAGAAGATAGCAATGGATGATTGTAGTTTACGCCGGTATCGAGAATGGCTACAGAAACGGATGCCTCGTCCGAAATTCTCAACCGTGCGGCCAAATCGCCCGCCCATTCACGCTGTTCTTTTGGCGAAGATTCCACCAAGACGTTCGGAGTTTCCTTGGCGCGCCGCAGTTCCTCAAGAGAAGAGATTAACTCAGGGGCACGTTCCAACTGTTGAGAGGAAGCTCTGATCAGAAATACCATGCTATCGAAGAAACTTAGCGAGGTATTTCCGAGTCGCCCGCCGATCCTCTCTGATAGCTGTGCCGCAATGATTTGCGGGTCTTCGCCATTACGTCGCTTGAGCCAAAGCTCCCACCAAATTTGTTGATTGGAGTCCTGGGGGAATAGGCTGGGGGCATCCGTCCAAAACGCACGCAGGTCCGCCAAGCGCATTTCGGCGATACTGTCGATCAAATTGTGATTGCGAGGACCACCTTTCCCATCTTTCTCCGGGTCAAGATATTGCGTGACCTTCCTTTGAAACGTTTCTCGACGAGTCTCAGGAATGAATACCAGAGCAACCTCGCGATCGCCAACCTTGCGGCAAGCGTGCAACCTGAAGTCCCGCGTATCTAGACTGTCTAGAGGCAACTTGATGCCGGGGACTCCGACGATCTCTACAAATATCCCCACATCTTCTGTGATTGGTGGCTCGGCATTCTGCCGTTTCTCATCGTACTGCTGCATTAGATCAGCGTATCTTGCTGACAACTGCTGGCCGTGCGGAATCCGATCTTGAAGAGGAATGGCCGGGTTTCTACCAGTTCTGCGCGATCTAAAATCTTCGTTGGACAGAAAACCTTCGATCAGAAGGTGCCGCTTCTGGTCTGGCATAACCACTCCTTATTCTTTGCCAGCTTGACGTTGCTCAATCGCCTTCAATACAAGCGTGGTAGACAGTTTATTGTCATGATGAAGAACCGCCTCTTTCGCCGCATCTTCGCAGGCTCGTGTCACTTCCGCAGCGCTCAGGCCGTGAGCTGCCGCAGTAACCTCATTCCAAGCAAGAGATCGGGTCTCGAACATGGCCAGCCGGTTCTCGATAATCTTCTGAATTTGGTCATCGCACGGCTTCTCAAACCGAATGATGTCGTCAAATCTGCGATAAAGCGCCTTGTCTAGCAGCTCGGGATGGTTGGTCGCGGCGACGATAATGCTTTCGGAGTCGTCCTGCTCCACGAAAAGAAGGAACGAGTTCAAAACGCGCCGAATTTCCCCTACATCATTTTGCGCTCCGCGCTGGGTGCCGATGGCGTCGAACTCGTCGAAGAGATAGACCGCCCGAGTTTGCTTGATGTGGTCAAAAACAAGTCGCAACTTTGCTGCGGTTTCCCCCATGAACCTAGTAATCAAACTATCAAGAACAATCGTATAGAGCGGTAGTTTCAGCTCTGTCGCAAGCACAGAGGCAGACATTGTCTTTCCCGTTCCTGGCGGTCCGGTGAACAGGAGCTTGCGTCGCGGGAGCAATCCAAATTGGGAAAGGCGATCTTTTTGTCGTTGCTCAAGCAATACGCGATGGAGGCGCTCCAGAACCTCGGCACCGAGGACCAGCTCGCCAATTCTTACTGTCGAGTGCGTAAGCTCAAGCAATCCCCTTAAGTCGCCTTTGGGTTGCTGAACAAGTGGCGTTGGTTTTACCGGCGCGAGCCCCAAGTTGCTATTAACTTGGGATTTTTCAACCATCTCCTTAATATCGCTGGCCAGTTTACGATGGCCTTGGCGAGCCTCTTGAGCTGCGACCTGCAAAGCCGTAGCGTAGAAGCGCTGATCGTCCCGATCAGCATGGCTTCTTAAAAGTGCTTTAATTTGCTCGGCTGTGGCCATTTTTTCACCAATACTCTTATCTCATAATCCTAACGCATCACGGGCCATCTGACCCTTTCCCCTTTCGTGCTGCCGGGGGGAGCGGGATGAAGTTTGGCAACGCCGCCACCCGTTCTTGCGCATCTTCTATCTCTGCCGCCAGCATCGGATCATCGTAAAGACTTACAACCAGATCATCCGGGGTTGGGGTTTCGTCTTTCGATGGACGCCCACGCCCTCTGCTTGGCCTTGGGTAACCTGCTTTCTCAAGCGCCTTTGCCAGCACGTCCAGCGCCTCCCAAATCCGCTCGGGCCGCACTGGGTCCGCCCCGGCCAGAAGCGCCTTTGCGGCCCATCCCATGTGCTCTGCGGCATGCAGCAAATGATGGCGCTGCGCGAGTTCCTGACGCTGCTGATCCCGCTCAGCAATCCACTCCCTGAACTCGTGATGCTCGGCATCAGTGAGCAGGCTATCGAGTTCTGGCGGTAACTCTGTTGCCCAACGATCCAGCGTACCAATGACGACCTGCTTTGAGCGCCGTTTCTCAGGATCATAGGCATACCGCAGCAGGGAGACGGTCTTGCCCTGCCTAATCCGCCCATCTTTGCCTTTGTAGGTCTGCACCCGTATTTGCATGAAGACCGCTTTTCCTTATCCGCTAATTTCCAAGATGATAAGGCCAATACGATGCCGTGGAAAGCTCTGCCTCATGTCTCCAGCCTGATGCCGTTCCATAGCGGTTCCTCAAGCATGAACAGGCGAAGTGCATCCTCACCCGCCTGCGTAACTGCCTGGAGTCCTTCAAGTGGCAGCATTCTGTTCTCGCTTGGGTCTGTCTGGACCCGGATACCCAGCTTGATGATGGACGCGGTAGTGCTCCAGCTCAGCTTCTTCGAACCTGCTTCCAGCATGGAGAACATCACGCAGCGCATCGCGGTTGTCACGTTGCGAGCGTCTACATCATGATCGTTGCGGGTGCCGCATGGGATTCCAAACATGCAAAGCGTTTTCACCAACTGCGCCGCTGTCCGCTTTTGCCGCAATCGGGTGATGTCTGCCTGCTCTCCCTTGATAACCTTAGCCAGCGCGGCGGCATCATGCTCCAACTCTTCCAGTGCGAGCAGTCGCGTAGAGAGCGGAATGGTTTGCCGGTAGTTGCTGTCCAGGCTGGCGGCGTCCTTTGCCTCAAGACTGTTGAGTGCGCCGCGTAGCCGACGAGCGTCGGACGCTACCTTTTCAAGCGCTCGGATGCGCGAAGTATCGGGCGGCGTATCGGTGATGCTCCAGCCGTTCGACAGAAGCCGGAAAAGCAGCTTTTTGTGATCGCTGGACAGGGTGCGCACTGACTCGCAGCGCAAGATTTCCTTCAGCAGGCTGAAGCGGAGCTGTCGCCGCCCCCTCTGGTTGGTGGCTTGCTGACCCTTAGTTCTTGCCATTGAGCACCTCCCGCTTCCAGAGTTCGAGCTTGTCCGCCCATGCCTGCATCATCTCGCGCCTCTCGTCGAGATAGGTGGCATGGTTGTACGTCCGGCGCACAGAATTCGGCTCAGCGTGTGCAAGCTGGGCTTCAATGGCGTCGGGACGGTAGCCCATTTCATTCAGGCGGGTGCTGCCCGTAGTTCTCGTGCCGTGCGGGCTGTAGGTGCCGCTCCAGCCAAGCGCTTTGAGCGCCTGCCGGATCGAATGCGCAGACATCGGTTTGTTGCGGTCATCCCGGCCAGGGAAAAGATGCATCCGGTCGCCGCTGATAGCGTGCAATCGACGCAGCATTTCTACGGCTTGTCGTGGCAACGGCACCAGGTGTTCGCGTCGAGCCTTCATGCGGCGAGCGGGGATGGACCATAGCGCCTTATCGAGATCGAACTCGGCCCATTCTGCCTCCGCAGCCTCGCCTGGGCGAGCGAGCGTCCACCACATCAATTGGATGCAGAAATTCACCTGATAGCCGCAACGGTGGTTGTCGAAGTCCGTGAGCAACTTCCCGATCTGCGCCGTGGTCAGTGCTGTCTTGTGTTGCGTCTTGTTGGCGGGTAACGCCTTGCGGACGGGCCAGACGGGATCGTTATCTGCCCGCAAGGTGGCAACCGCCAGCTCGAAAATGCCGGACATGGTGCGCTTGGCTTCGGCAGCCACGGTCGGCGCGCCGCGCTTCGCCGTCTTGCTGAGGATGTCTAGGACGTGTGCAGGCGTGATTTGCCGCACGGGCATCTTGCCGATAGAGGGAAAGACCACCCGTTGCAGCATGTCCAGCCTGCGGCGTTTGGTGACTTCCTCCCAGTCCTTCAAGGCCAGCCATTCTTTAGCCACGGCCTCGAACGTGTTGGCAGAGTCCTGTTCTCGCTTGATCCGTTCGACCTGTCTGTTCTGAACGGGGTTGATGCCCTGCTTGACCAGCTTCCGTGCCTCTTCGCACTTATCCCTGGCATCTGCGAGGCTGACGCTGGGGTAGTCGCCGAGCGCGAACCATGACCCCTTGCCCGCAAGTTTGAAGCGGTAGCGCCAAGCCTTGACGCCATTGGGTTTGACTTCGAGGTAGAGACCGCGAAAGTCGTTCAGACGGTAAAGCTGCTCCTTCGGTTTGGCAGCACGGCAGTGGGCATCAGTGAGCACGGCAGCACGGGATCAGTGGGTGACATCATGATCATATACACCTTCAAGGTATCAGTCTATCTGCCATATACACCACTGTAGGCACTTTACGCTGGCAAGCTCAGGTCATTGCAAGAGGTTTCTTGAAATGAAAAACCCCGGAAAATCCGGGGCTCTTGCGCTGTTTCTGGGTCTCAATGCAATCTTGTGAAACCTCTAGAAAGAGCTTGATTGGCTCAGACGTTGAAGCGGAAATGCATCACGTCGCCGTCCTTGACGATGTAGTCCTTGCCTTCCAGGCGCCATTTGCCGGCTTCCTTGGCGCCCTGTTCGCCCTTGAACTGGATGAAGTCATCGTAGGCGACCACTTCGGCGCGGATGAAGCCTTTCTCGAAGTCGGTGTGGATCACGCCGGCGGCCTGCGGGGCGGTGGCGCCGACACGGACGGTCCAGGCGCGTACTTCCTTCACGCCGGCGGTGAAGTAGGTCTGCAGGTTGAGCAGGCCGTAGCCGGCGCGAATCACGCGGTTCAGACCGGGCTCCTCGAGGCCGAGGGATTCGAGGAACATGTCCTTCTCCTCGCCGTCTTCCAGCTCGGCGATCTCGGCTTCGATCTTGTTGCAGACCGGCACCACCACCGCGCCTTCTTCCTCGGCGATGGCCTTCACAACGTCCAGGTGCGGGTTGTTCTCGAAGCCGTCCTCGGCGACGTTGGCGATGTACATCACCGGCTTGCTGGTCAGCAGGTGGAAGCTGCGCACCAGGCGCTTCTCCTCGTCACCGAGGTTCTTCAGCAGCGAACGCGCCGGCTTGCCTTCGGTGAAGTGGGGGATGAGCTTTTCCAGCAGGGCCTTCTGCGCCAGGGCTTCCTTGTCGCCGCCCTTGGCGTTGCGGGAGACTTTCTGCAGTTGCTTCTCGCAGCTGTCGAGGTCGGCGAAGATCAGTTCGAGGTCGATGATCTCGATGTCGCGCCTGGGGTCGACGCTGTTGGACACGTGGATCACATTGTCGTCTTCGAAGCAGCGCACCACGTGGGCGATGGCATCGGTCTCGCGGATGTTGGCGAGGAACTTGTTGCCCAGGCCCTCACCCTTGGAGGCGCCCGCCACCAGGCCGGCGATGTCGACGAACTCCATGGTGGTCGGCAGCACGCGCTCGGGCTTGACGATCTCGGCCAGGGCGTTCAGGCGCGCGTCGGGCATCGGCACGATGCCGCTGTTCGGCTCGATGGTGCAGAACGGGAAGTTCTCCGCCGCGATGCCGGATTTGGTCAGGGCGTTGAACAGGGTGGACTTGCCGACGTTGGGCAGGCCGACGATGCCGCAGTTGAATCCCATGCTATGTCCCTCGCGCGCAGAGGTGGGCGCTAGAAAAAGTGGATCAGGCCTTCTGGCTGTGCAGCTTCTGCATCGCCCGGGTCCAGTCCCCGGCGAGCATTTCCGGCAGCACGCCGAGGGCGAAGTCGATGCTGGTGTCGAGCAGTTCCTGCTCGCTGCGCGGGGCGCGGCCGAGCACGTAACCGGACACCAGGCTGCTGTGCCCCGGATGGCCGATGCCAAGCCGCAGGCGATGGAAAGAATTCTGGTTGCCGAGCTGGGCGATGATGTCGCGCAACCCGTTGTGCCCGCCGTGGCCGCCGCCGGTCTTGAGCTTGGCGACGCCGGGGGGCATGTCGAGTTCGTCGTGGGCCACCAGGATGGCGTCCGGGGGGATCCGGAAGAAACCCGCCAGCGCCGCCACGGACTGGCCGCTGCGGTTCATGTAGGTGGTCGGGATCAGCAGACGAACGTCCTTGCCCTGGTGGCTGAACTTGCCGACCAGGCCGAAATACTTGCGCTCAGCCACGAGGCTGATGCCCTGGGCATGCGCCAGGCGCTCAACGAAAAGGGCCCCCGCGTTATGCCGGGTCTGGTCGTATTCAGGACCCGGGTTTCCCAGGCCAACGATCAGTTGTACGGCAGTCACGACGGGAGCCCCTCTCTATAAAAAGGCGATCGAGTAATGAATTACTCGGCGGCGCCTTCTTCGCTACCTTCTTCCTTCACCACGCGGGAGGCGTGGATGTTGGCAACGGCCAGGTCGTTGCCGTGGGCCAGTTGTACCAGCTCGACGCCTTTCGGAGCCTTGAGGTCCGACAGGTGAACGATCTGGCCCAGCTCGACCTTGGCCATGTCGACTTCGATGAATTCCGGCAGGTCTTTCGGCAGGCAGGAAACTTCGACTTCGGAGATGGTGTGGGAGATCTCGCCACCGGCTTGCTTGACGCCAACGGCTACGTCTTCGTTGATGAAGTGCAGCGGTACGTGGGCGGTCAGCTTGTGGTCGGCGACCACGCGCAGGAAGTCGGCGTGCATCACGAAGCCTTTCGCCGGATGGCGCTGCAGGGCCTTGATCAGTACGGTTTCCTTGGCGCCGCCAACGTTCAGGGCGATCACGTGGCTGAAGGCAGCCTCGTTTTCCAGCAGCTTGGCGATTTCGCGCAGTTCCAGGGTAACGGACTGGGGCTCTTTGTCGCCGCCGTAGATTACCGCGGGAACCTGAGCGGCGTTACGACGCAGGCGGCGGCTCGCACCTTTCCCCAGATCGGAACGCACTTGGGCATTCAGAATAAAGTCGACCATTGTGTCTCTCCAAAAATAACAATGCGCCCGAACGCTTGCGACCAGCGTTCGGGCGATTTCAAAGGCCCCGCCGCAGCGGGGCGTTTTCGTTCAGGCGCGTTCGCCGAGGCCGGGGCCTCAGCGGAACATCGCGCTGATCGATTCTTCGTTGCTGATCCGGCGCATGGCTTCCGCGACGACCGGAGCGATGTCCAGCTGGCGGATGCGGCCACAGGCCTGGGCAGCGGCGGACAGCGGGATGGTATTGGTCACCACCAGCTCGTCCAGTACGGATTTCTCGATGTTCTCGATGGCGCGGCCGGACAGCACCGGGTGGGTGCAGTAGGCGATGACCTTGGCGGCGCCATGCTCTTTCAGGGCCTTGGCGGCGTGGCCGAGGGTGCCGGCGGTATCGACCATGTCGTCGACCAGCACGCAGGTGCGGCCTTCGACGTCACCGATGATGTGCATCACCTCGGACTGGTTGGCCTTGGGGCGGCGCTTGTCGATGATCGCCAGGTCCACACCCAGGGACTTGGCCACGGCGCGCGCGCGCACCACGCCACCGATGTCCGGGGAGACGATCATCAGGTTCTCGAAGCGCTGGTCCTCGATATCGTCCACCAGCACGGGCGAACCGTAGATGTTGTCTACCGGGATATCGAAGAAGCCCTGGATCTGGTCCGCGTGCAGGTCGACCGTGAGGACACGGTTGACGCCGACCACGGTCAGCATGTCGGCCACTACCTTGGCGCTGATGGCCACGCGGGCGGAGCGCGGACGGCGATCCTGGCGGGCATAGCCGAAGTAGGGGATGACGGCGGTGATACGAGTGGCCGAGGAGCGGCGGAAGGCATCGGCCATCACCACCAGTTCCATCAGGTTGTCGTTGGTCGGCGCGCAGGTCGGCTGAATCAGGAATACGTCCTTGCCGCGGACGTTTTCGTTGATTTCGACGCTGATTTCGCCATCGGAGAATTTGCCAACTGAAACATCGCCAAGAGGAATGTGCAGCTGACGCACGACGCGTCGTGCAAGATCGGGGTTAGCGTTCCCCGTGAAGACCATCATCTTGGACACGCTACAGGTACCTGTGTCGACCGAAGGGATCCGGATGAAATACAGAAGAGGAAAATGGCAGGGGCGGCTGGATTCGAACCAACGCATGGCAGGATCAAAACCTGCTGCCTTACCGCTTGGCGACGCCCCTGTGGTATTGCCCGAATGCCGTTTCGGCATTCCTTTCTCAGACCAGAGTTTCCAGCTTCCGGTGCAACATCGAGACGTTGCTTCCCTTGGCGACGAACCTCTGAAGGTGGTCTGGAAGAAGGGCCGAGACTTTATCAGCTTCAGCTTTGTTTGGGAAGCTCCCAAACACACAACCTCCAGTGCCGGTTAATCTAGCTGAAACAAATTTGTTTAGCAAGATCAAAGCGTTACGAACTTCTGGGTAACGCCTCTCGACTACCGGCTGACAGTCGTTTCGGCTGTCCCCCTCGAGAACGGTGCGCACTTTAATGGCGGGAGAATCGCGTGTCAACAGTGGATCTGAAAAAATTTCTGCTGTGCTGACAAGTACTTGCGGAACCACGACGAGATACCAGGGCTCCGGGATGTCCACCGGGGTGAGCTTTTCCCCCACGCCTTCGGCGAAAGCCGCGCGTCCGCGGGTGAAGACCGGCACGTCGGCGCCCAGGCGCAGGCCCAGGGCGGCGATGCGATCCTCGTCCCAGCCGAGGTTCCAGAGATGGTTCAGGGCCAGGAGCGTCGTGGCGGCGTCGGAGCTGCCGCCGCCGATGCCGCCGCCCATGGGCAGGCGCTTGTCCAGCCAGATGTCGACGCCTTGCGTACTGCCGGAGGCTTCCTGGAGCACGCGCGCGGCGCGCACGATCAGGTTGCCGTCGTGAGGCACCCCGGCGATTTCCGTGTGCAGGCGTACCTGGCCGTCCTCGCGGGTTTCGAAATGCAATTCGTCGCCGTGGTCGAGGAACTGGAACAGGGTCTGCAACTCGTGGTAGCCGTCGGCGCGACGGCCGAGGATGTGCAGGAACAGGTTGAGCTTGGCCGGCGCCGGCAGGCTGAGACGCACGGCCATGTCAGCGGCCGAGCTGGCGCGGCTGCCAGTCCTTGATCACCAGGGTTATGTCGAGGTCCTGGCCGTGCAGCTTCAGGCGCTCGGGCAGCCAGTAGCCGTTCTGCTCGGCGTAGCGGGTGTATTCGATCTGCCAGCCGTCCTGTTCCAGGCGCGCCAGGCGGCTGTCGGCGTCGAGGGTCAGGCGGCTCTTGCTGTCCGGCGCGGGGAGGCCGCGCACCCACCAGAGCAGGTGCGAGACCGGCAGGCGCCAGCCGAGCTGTTGTTCCAGCAGGGCTTCCGGGGATTCCGCCTGGTAGCGGCCCTGCCCGGCGACTTCCAGGCTCACCGCGCCTTCACGCCCGGTCAGGCGGGCGGCGCCGCGGCCGAGCGGGCCGGACAGGCGGATGTCGTAGTAGCCCTGGCGCTGCAGCCAGAACAGAGTCCCGCTGCCGGAGTCGCGCGGGGCGCGGATGCCGACCTTGCCGTCGATCTGCCAGGCATCCAGCTCGCTGAGCTGTTGCTTGTGGGTTTTCCAGGTCTGCGCATCGCCCTGGCCTTCCAGGGCTTCGTGGGAGGTCAGGCCGGCGCAGCCGCTGAGCAGGGCCAGCGCGGAGGCGGCGAGGAAAAGACGTAGACGCATGGCTTCAAGGAGTCTCGGCGCCGGTCAGGCGCTTGATGGTGCGGCGCAGCACGTCGCTGTCGGGCTGCTTGTCGAGGTATTCGCGCCAGATGGCCCGGGCGTCGCCCTGGCGCCCCTGGGCCCAGAGGACTTCGCCCAGGTGCGCGGCGACCTCGTGGTCGGGATAACGTTGCAGTGCCTGGCGCAGGTAGCGCTCGGCATCCGCCAGCTTGCCCTGGCGATAGTTGATCCAGCCCATGCTGTCGAGGATCGCCGGGTCGTCCGGGTTCAGCTTGTGCGCCTTGAGGATCAGCTCGCGGGCCTCGGCGTAGCGGGTGGTGCGGTCGGCCAGGGTGTAGCCGAGGGCGTTGAGGGCCATGGCGTTGTCCGGCTCGCGGGCGATGACGAAGCGCAGGTCCTTTTCCATCTGCGCCAGGTCGTTGCGCTTTTCCGCCAGCATCGAGCGGGTATAGAGCAGGTTGAGGTCCTCCGGATACTGCTTCAGGCCTTCCTGGATGGCCTGCCAGGCCTTTTCCTGCTGCTCGTTGCCGGACAGTGCCTCGGCTTCGATCAGGTACAGCTGGATGGCATAGTCGGGCTGCTCGCTGCGCGCCTTGTCCAGGCGCCGGGCGGCTTCGTCGACGCGCCCGGCCTTGAGCAGGACGTCGGTCTGGCGCAGTTGTGCCGGGAGGAAGTCATTGCCCGGGCCGACCTGGGCGTATTCGTCGAGGGCGCGTGCGGTGTCCTTCTGTTCCTCGGCCAGGCGGCCGAGGTTGAAGTGGGCGGCGTCGACATGGCTCTCGCGCTCGACCAGTTCCTCCAGGTAGACCCTGGCCTCGTCCCAGGCCTGGGCCTCCAGGCAGACCAACGCCAGGGAGAAGCGCAGGTCGTCGTCGTCGGGGAACTGCTGGACCAGTCCGGCGAACTCGGCCTTGGCGTCGTCCAGGCGATTCTGTTCCACCAGCAGGCGCGCGTAGGCCAGGCGCACGCGCTTGTCGTCCGGGTGTTCCTTGATCCCGGCCTTGAGCAGCGGCAGGGCCTCGTCGCTGCGCTTCATGCTCTGCAGCAGGCGCGAGCGCAGCAGCAGCGGGGCGACGTCGTGACGGCTCGCGGAATTGTCCTCGAGCAGGCTCAGGGCCTCGTCGGGACGGCCGTCCTGTTGCAGCAGCAGGGCCTTGCCAAACAGCAGCTGGCCGTTGTTCGGGTACTTCTTCAGCAGGTGGTCGAAGCTCTGCAACAGGCCGGCGCGGGTGTCCGGGTCGGTTTCCGCGGCCGAGAGGGCGAGGAAATCGAAGTGCGTGTCGCCCTGGCCGTTGAGGACCTTTTCCATGTACACCATGGATTCCTCGTAGCGCCCGGCGCGGGCCAACTGGATCGCGGCGGCGCGCTGGGCGTCGAGGTTGTCCGGCGCGCTGCGCGCCCAGAGCAGCGAGGTGTCGAGGGCTTCCTGATCGGCGCCGAGGTATTCGGCGATGCGGAAGGCTCGCTCGGAAACCCCGGGATCGCGGGTCTTCTGCGCCTGAACCACGTAATTGCTCAGGGCGATGTCGAAGCGGTTGCGCTGCCCGGCCAGTTCGGCCACCAGCAGCGAATACAGGCTGTCCTCGCTGAAGGAGCCATACTTCTCCGGCTTGGCCTGGGTCTCGGCCGCGGTGTCTTCCACCGGCGGGGTGCCATCGGGGGTCTTGTGGGTAAGTGACTGGCAGCCGCCGAGCAGCAGCGTGACGGTCAGCAGCGCAAGGGATTTGTTCATAGAGGAAGAAAGCCGGCCTTGAACCTGCGAGGGTGGCGCCATCATGACATAAGCCGTCCGGCAAGCCCAAGGGGGCCGGGACGGGGCGTCGATGAAGCTGTCTATGGGGTCAATACATCGGCAGTGGTTGTCCTGCCCCTGGCGAAGTAGGAGAATTGCGCGTTTCCCCGATTAGCTCAGCGATCCTGCATGGCCTTCATTGCCCTCGGCATCAATCACAAGACCGCCTCCGTGGCTGTCCGCGAGCGCGTGGCTTTCACTCCGGAGCAGATGGTCGAGGCGCTGCAGCAGCTCTGCCGCCTGACCACCAGCCGCGAGGCGGCCATCCTGTCGACCTGCAACCGGAGCGAACTCTACCTGGAGATCGACCACCCGACCGCGGACGACGTGCTCGCCTGGCTGGCGGACTACCACCGACTGACCCTCGACGAGCTGCGCGCCTGCGCCTACGTGCACCAGGACGAGGACGCGGTGCGCCACATGATGCGCGTGGCCTCCGGACTCGACTCGATGGTCCTCGGCGAGCCGCAGATCCTCGGCCAGATGAAGTCGGCCTATGCCGTGGCGCGCGAGGCCGGCACCGTCGGCCCGCTGCTCGGCCGCCTGTTCCAGGCCACCTTCAGCACGGCGAAGACCGTCCGCACCGACACCGCCATCGGCGAGAACCCGGTGTCCGTGGCGTTCGCCGCAGTGAGCCTGGCCAAGCAGATCTTCAGCGACCTGCACCGCAGCCAGGCGCTGCTGATCGGCGCCGGCGAAACCATCACCCTGGTCGCCCGCCACCTGTTCGAGCAGGGCGTGAAGCGCATCGTGGTGGCCAACCGTACCCTGGAGCGCGCCAGCCTGCTGGCCGAGCAGTTCGGCGCCCACGCCGTGCTGCTCTCGGAGATCCCCGAGGAACTGGCCAACAGCGACATCGTCATCAGTTCCACCGCCAGCCAGTTGCCGATCCTCGGCAAGGGTGCGGTGGAGCGCGCGCTGAAGCAGCGCAAGCACAAGCCGATGTTCATGGTCGACATCGCCGTGCCGCGCGACATCGAACCGGAAGTCGGCGAGCTGGACGACGTCTACCTCTATAGCGTCGACGACCTCCACGAAGTGGTCGCGGAGAACCTCAAGAGCCGCCAGGGCGCTGCCCAGGCCGCCGAGGAACTGGTCGGCAGCGGCGTCACCGAGTTCATGCAGCGCCTGCGCGAGCTGGCTGCGGTGGATGTGCTGCGCGCCTACCGGCAGCAGGCCGAGCGCCTGCGCGACGACGAACTGGGCAAGGCCCAGCGGCAACTGGCCAACGGCGCCGACCCGGCCGAGGTGCTGGCCCAGCTGGCTCGCGGCCTGACCAACAAACTGCTGCACGCGCCCAGCGTGCAGATGAAGAAAATGTCCGCCGAGGGCCGCATCGATGCGCTGGCCCTGGCCCAGGAGCTGTTCGCCCTCGACGAGGGCGCGCCGCGCCACTGACCGGTACCTATGCCTGCATGAAAGCTTCTCTGCTGAAAAAGCTGGATGTCCTCAGCGATCGCTACGAAGAATTGACGGCGCTGCTCGGCGACGCCGAAGTGATCAGCGACCAGACCCGCTTCCGCGCCTATTCCCGCGAGTACGCCGAGGTCGAGCCGGTGATCCTGGCGTTCCGCGACTACCGCAAGGTGCAGGCCGACCTCGAGGGCGCCCAGGCGCTGCTCAAGGACAGCGATCCGGAGCTGCGCGATCTCGCCGAGGAGGAGGTCGCCGAGGCGCGCGAGCGCCTGGCCGCCCTAGGCGACAGCCTGCAGCGCATGCTGTTGCCCAAGGACCCCAACGACGGCCGCAACGTGTTCCTGGAAATCCGCGCCGGCACCGGCGGCGACGAGGCGGCGATCTTCTCCGGCGACCTGTTCCGCATGTATTCGCGCTACGCCGAGCGCCAGGGCTGGCGGGTCGAGACGCTGTCGGAGAACGAGGGCGAGCATGGCGGTTATAAAGAGGTGATCGCCCGGGTCGAGGGCGAAAACGTCTACGCCAAGCTCAAGTTCGAGTCCGGCGCGCACCGTGTGCAGCGGGTCCCGGAAACCGAATCCCAGGGCCGCATCCACACCTCCGCCTGCACCGTCGCGGTGCTGCCGGAGCCGGACGAGCAGGCGGCGATCGAGATCAATCCGGCCGACCTGCGGGTGGACACCTACCGTTCCTCCGGCGCCGGCGGCCAGCACGTCAACAAGACCGATTCGGCGGTGCGCATCACCCACCTGCCCAGCGGCATCGTGGTGGAATGCCAGGAAGAGCGCTCGCAGCACAAGAACCGTGCCAAGGCCATGGCCTGGCTGGCGGCCAAGCTCAACGACCAGCAGCAGGCCGCGGCGCAGCAGGCGATCGCCAGCACGCGCAAGCTGCTGGTGGGCTCCGGCGACCGTTCCGAACGCATCCGTACCTACAACTTCCCGCAAGGGCGGGTCACCGACCACCGCATCAACCTCACCCTGTATTCCCTGGGCGAGGTGATGGAAGGTGCGGTGGAACAGGTGATCGAGCCGCTGCTGCAGGAATACCAGGCCGATCAGCTGGCCGCCCTGGGCGACTGACATGACCACCATCTGCACCCTTCTGAAGGATTCCCAACTGCCCGATTCACCCAGCGCCCGGCTCGACACCGAACTGCTGCTGGCGGCGGCGATGGGCAAGCCGCGCAGCTTCCTGCGTACCTGGCCGGAGCGTATCGTGCCGCGCGAGGCCAACGAACTGTTCGACGACTGGATCGCCCGTCGCCGTAACGGCGAGCCGGTGGCCTACATCCTTGGCCACCAGGGCTTCTGGAGCCTGGACCTGGAGGTTGCGCCGCATACCCTGATCCCGCGCCCGGACACCGAGTTGCTGGTGGAAACCGCGCTGGCGACCCTCGCGGCGGACAGCGCCACCGTCCTCGACCTGGGCACCGGCACCGGCGCCATCGCCCTGGCCCTGGCCAGCGAACGGCCGCTATGGACAGTGACTGCGGTGGACCGTGTGGAGGAGGCCGTGGCGCTGGCCGAGCGCAATCGCCAGCGGTTGCTGCTGGAGAACGTCGAGGTGTGCCACAGCCACTGGTTTTCCGCACTCGACGGGCGTCGTTTCCGGATGATCGTCGGCAATCCGCCGTACATTCCCGCCAGCGACCCGCACCTGAGCGAGGGCGACGTGCGCTTCGAGCCGAAGAGCGCGCTGGTCGCCGGCAACGACGGGCTCGACGATATCCGCCAGATCGTCGAGCAGGCGCCAAGGTACCTGCTGGCCGAAGGCTGGCTGCTGCTCGAACACGGCTATGATCAGGGAGCCGCGGTACGCGACCTGCTCGGCGCCCGCGGTTTCGCCGGAGTGCGCACGCTGCGCGATCTCGGCGGCAACGAGCGGATCACTCTCGGACAATGGACATGCTGAGCGACGAGGAACTGCTGCGCTACAGCCGTCAGATCCTGCTGGCGCAGGTCGACGTCGAGGGCCAGCTGCGCCTGAAGCGCAGCCGCGCGCTGATCGTCGGCCTCGGCGGCCTGGGCTCGCCGGTGGCGCTGTACCTGGCCGCAGCCGGGGTCGGCGAACTGCACCTGGCGGATTTCGACAGCGTCGACCTGACCAACCTGCAACGCCAGGTGATCCACGACGGCGCCAGTGTTGGAGTCGCCAAGGTGGATTCGGCGATCCGGCGGCTGCAGGCTTTGAATCCGCACATCCGCCTGGTTCCCCATGGCGCCGCGCTGGACGAGGACTCCCTCGATGCAGCCGTGGCGGCGGTCGACCTGGTGCTCGACTGCACCGACAACTTCGCCACCCGCGAGGCGGTCAACGCCGCCTGCGTGCGCGCCGGCAAGCCGCTGGTCAGCGGCGCGGCGATCCGCCTCGAAGGCCAGCTTTCGGTATTCGATACCCGCTGCGATGAAAGCCCCTGCTACCACTGTCTCTACGGCCACGGCAGCGAGGCCGAGCTGACCTGTAGCGAAGCCGGGGTGATCGGCCCGCTGGTGGGACTGGTGGGCAGCCTGCAGGCGCTGGAGGCGCTGAAACTGCTGGCTGGCTTCGGCGAACCGATGATCGGCCGGCTGCTGCTGGTGGACGCCCTGGGCACGCGCTTCCGCGAACTGCGGGTACGTCGCGATCCGTCCTGCGCGGTCTGCGGGCAACGTCATGGCGGCTGAGTCGGCGCCGGTCGGGGTGTTCGACTCCGGCGTCGGCGGGCTCAGCGTGCTGCGCGAGATCCGCGCGCGGTTGCCGGCCGAATCCCTGCTTTACGTTGCCGACAACGCCCACGTGCCCTATGGCGAGAAGAGTGCGGAGTACATCCGCGAGCGCTGCGAGCGGATCGGCGATTTCCTTCTGGAGCGGGGCGCCAAGGCCCTGGTGCTGGCCTGCAACACAGCGACGGCTGCGGCTGCGGCGGAGTTGCGCGAACGCTATCCGCAGGTGCCGTTGGTGGCCATGGAGCCGGCGGTCAAGCCAGCGGCGGCGGCTACCCGCAATGGCCGGGTTGGCGTGCTGGCCACCACCGGCACCCTGAAGAGCGCGCGCTTCGCCGCCTTGCTCGATCGTTTCGCCAGCGACGTGCAGGTCTTCACCCAGCCCTGCCCGGGGCTGGTCGAGCGTATCGAGGCCGGCGATCTCCACGGGGCGAGGACCCGGGCGCTGCTGGAGCGCCTGCTGGGTCCCATTCTCGAACAGGGCTGCGATACGCTGATCCTCGGTTGCACTCACTATCCCTTCGTCAAACCCTTGCTGGCCGAGCTGATCCCGGCGGATATCGCGGTGATCGACACGGGAGCGGCTGTCGCCCGGCAGCTCGAGCGCGTATTGTCGACGCGAGCGCTGCTGGCCTCTGGCCAGGCCGCGGCACCGCGTTTCTGGACCAGCGCGTTGCCGGAGGAGATGGAAAGAATCCTGCCGATTCTCTGGGGGAGCCAGGAAAGTGTAGGAAAATTAGACGTTTAGCTGTTACTGGCAGACTTGTCAGCGATTTTTTGAACTAAAGCGTTTGGTCTAGTATCTGCTTTAGTAAGTGCGCTCTTATAATGCGCAGCTTGAATGCGGGGGCTTTCATGCAACTTTCGAAAAGGACGTTTCAATGAAGAAACTACTTCCGCTGGCCGTTCTGGCCGCACTTTCCTCCGTCCACGTGGCGTCGGCCCAGGCGGCTGACGTCTCGGCCGCCGTCGGTGCGACCGGCCAGTCGGGCATGACCTATCGCCTGGGCCTGAGCTGGGATTGGGACAAGAGCTGGTGGCAGAGTTCCACCGGCCGCCTGACCGGCTACTGGGATGCGGGCTACACCTACTGGGAAGGTGGCGACGAAGGCGCCGGCAAGCATTCGCTGTCGTTCGCCCCGGTGTTCGTCTACGAGTTCGCCGGCGATTCGATCAAGCCGTTCATCGAGGCCGGTATCGGCGTGGCGGCGTTCTCCGGCACCCGGGTCGGCGACCGGGACCTGGGCTCCTCGTTCAACTTCGAAGACCGCATCGGTGCCGGCCTGAAGTTCGCCAACGGCCAGTCGGTCGGCGTACGCGCGATCCACTATTCCAACGCCGGCCTGAAGCAGCCGAACGATGGTATCGAGTCCTACAGCCTGTTCTACAAGATCCCGATCTAGTCGGTACTTGTCCACAGGTGAAAGAAAGCCGGGTCCATCCCGGCTTTTTCATGCCTGCGACATGGGGCGGGCGGTTGGCCTGGCGGACGATCGCTTGCGACCCGCCGCCGCCGTTTGGCCGTGGCCGTGGGGCGATGGCGGTTGACTTCCCTAGGGCTGCCTGCCGCCTGGCGACAGGTCGCGGAAGGCCGCCAGCGCCCGTTCGCGGCTGGCCTTCAGGTCGACCATCGATTGCGGATAGTCCACGCCGGCGAACAGTCCCAGGCGAGACGGATCATGGATCGCCTTGCGCTCCAGGCCGGCCAGTTCCGGCAGCCAGTGGCGAATGAATTCGCCGCGCGGGTCGAAGCGTTTGGACTGCGAGAGCGGGTTGAACAGGCGGAAGTAGGGCACTGCGTCGGTGCCGGTGGAGGCGCTCCACTGCCAGCCGCCGTTGTTCGCCGCGAGGTCGCCGTCGATCAGGTGGCGCATGAACCAGCGCTCGCCTTCGCGCCAGTCGATCAGCAGGTTCTTGCTGAGGAACATCGCCACCACCATCCGCAGGCGGTTGTGCATCCAGCCGGTGGCCAGCAGCTGGCGCATCGCCGCGTCGATGATCGGAATGCCGGTGCGTCCCTGTTGCCAGGCCTCCAGTTCCGCTGGCGCCTGGCGCCAGCGCAGGGCTTCGGTCTCTTCGCGGAACGGACGGTGCCGGGAAACGCGCGGGTAGCCGACCAGAATGTGTTTGTAGAACTCGCGCCAGAGCAACTCGTTGATCCAGGTCGCGGCGCCTTGCCGGCCGCCGCTGAACTCACCGCGGTTGGCGACCAGCGCGGCGTCCAGGCATTGCCTGGGCGAGAGTACGCCGGCGGCCAGGTAGGGCGACAACTGGCTGGTGCCGGGGAGCGCCGGGAAGTCGCGCTGTTCATGGTAGTCGTCCAGGTGCTGCTCGGCGAAATCGCGCAGGCGCTGCTGCGCCGCCGTCTCGCCGGCCGGCCAGAGGGCGCGCAGGCCAGCGCCTGGCGCTGCGAAGCCGGGAACCGCATCCGGCAGCGGATCACCGGGCAGCAGGCGGTGCGGTGGCTGCGGTTGCGGCCGCGGCTGGACAGCTGGCAGCGCCTGGTACAGGCGCTCGTGACAGACCCTGCGGAACTGGCTGAACACCTGGAAGTAGCCGCCGCCCCGGGTCAGCACCGAGCCTGGAGCGAAGAACAGCTGGTCGAGGTGTTCGTGGAAGGCCACGCCCTGTTCGCGCAGGTGGCGGGCGACCGCCTGGTCGCGGCGCTGTTCGTTCGCGCCGTATTCCTGGTTGACGTGCACCGCGCCGATCCCCAGCTCGCTGCAGAGCCGGCCGAGGACGGTCGGGGCCTGCCGCCAGTGCTCGCAGTCGCGCACCAGCAGCGGGATGTTCAGTGCGGCGAGCTGGCGTTGCAGTTCACTCAGGTTGCGCAGCCAGAAGTCGACCTTGCAGGGCGCATCGTCGTGTTCCCGCCACTGTGCCGGACTGAGCAGGTAGAGGGCCACGCAGGGGCGCCCGTCGGCGGCGGCGAGAAGGGCGCTGTTGTCGCTTGTGCGCAGGTCGCAGCGGAACCAGACCAGGTTCATGGGTACCTTCCTCATGGTGTCAGCAGGCCCCGTTCAGCCAGCAGCTGCCGGGCCTCCAGCGGCGAGTTCGCCAGCAGCAGGCCGGGCAGGGCAAGGGCCTCCAAGGCGTCGCGCTGGATCTCCACCGCCGGCCCGGCCAGCAGCACCGGGCATTCCACCCCCGCCAGCAGGCGCGGCAGGTGCTCGGGGTTGAGGCGGTGGCTGGCGTACAGCAGTACGCCACGTGCCTCCAGCCGCTCGCAGGCAAGGGCCAGCTCGGCCGGGGGCAGCGGCCAGTCGAAAACCTGCAGAGGCACCTCGCCGCTGCCGAGCAGCCAGCTACAGAGCCACAGGCTTGGCTCCAGAGACAGCTCCGACTGGTTGATCAGCAGCAATGGCGCGCCTTGTTGCAGCCGCTGTTGGTGATAGAGACGGGCGCCCAGTTTGCTGCGCAGCCACGAAAAGAAGAAGGCGCGCTCCATGCGCGCGCCGAATTGTCCCTGCCAGCGTCGTTCGAGGTGCAGCAGCAAGGGTTGCAGGAGCTTTTCGCAGAGGGTCGCTACCGGATAGAGCGAGGCGGCCTGGTTGAACAGATCGTCGAGACGGCGCTCGGCCAGTGCGGCGATGGCTTCCAGCAACTGTTCGTGCAGGCCTTCCCAGGGGGACTCGACATCCGCCGCCGGCGTTTCCTCCGGCCGATCCAGCAACGCGCGAACCTGGCTGATGGCGACGCCACGCTCGAGCCAGACCAGTATCCGGCGGATGCGCTCGACCTGCTCCTCGCTATAGAGCCGGTGGCCCTTGCCGGTGCGTTGCGGCACCACCAGGCCGTAGCGGCGCTCCCAGGCGCGCAGGGTGACCGGGTGAACGCCGGTCAGGCGGGTGACTTCGCGGATCGGCAGGCCGCCGCGTTCGGCGTGGGGTGGGTTCATCAGGGCGTCCTAGAGCGAGTTGCGCAGGCCGAGTTCGGCCGGGTGCGGTTGCAGGTAGGCCTGCTGGGCGATGTACGCCTGCGGGTGGCGGCGGAAGTGGTGCTTCAGCAGGGTCAGCGGTACCACCAGCGGCACGCTGCCGTGTCGGTACTGCTCGATCAGCTCGCGCAGTTCCCGCCTGTCGTCGGCGGCGAGGCTGCGTTTCAGGTAGCCGCTCAGGTGCAGCAACACGTTGCCGTGGCTGCCGCGGGTCGCGCAGCGGCGCAGGCCCTGCATCAGCGCGCCGAAGTAGCGTCTGCCGAGAGCTTCCGGCGGGTGGTGGCCGGCCTCGCCGAGCAGGCGGCCAAGGCTGCGGTAGTGCTCCGGCGAATGCGCCAGCAACTGGTACTTGTAGCGGCTGTGGAAGGCGACGATGGCCGCATGGCTGAGCCCGCGCTGGCGCAGGGCCTGCCAGTGGGCATGGGCGAACACCCGGGTGAGGAAGTTTTCCCGCAGGACCGGATCGTGCAGCCGGCCTTCTTCTTCCACCGGTAGCTCCGGCAAGGCTTCGCAAAGGGCTGCGGCGAAGCGTCCACGGCCTTCGGCGCGCGGCGCGCCGCCTCCTTCCGGGTAGACCTTGACCCGCTGCAGTCCGCAGGATGGCGAACGCTGCATGAAGATGAAGCCGTCCAGCGTGTCCGTCCGTTGCGTCACCCGCCGCGCGTATTCGGCGAGCGCTCCGCCGACCGCCAGGCCGTCGCGGCTCCGCGCCTCGGCGGCTTCCGGAGTGCCTTCCAGGCGAATCGCCGGACGCGGCGTGGCCAGGCCGATGGCCTGTTCCGGGCAGAAGGAGATGAACTCGACGTGCCGCGCCAGTTCCTCGCAAAGCGCGGAACGCTTGTGTCCACCGTTGAAGCGCACCGGCTCGCCGAGCAGGCAGGCGCTGATGCCGAGCCGGGGTGTCAGGGAAAGGTGAGATTCGTGCATCGGTGTCGTCTCCCATTGGGAAAGGTGGCCCGCGCGTCGCTCGACAGCGTGACGGACATACGACACATCCTAGGACTTATCTTGTACAGGTCAATTATTTTGTACAGGTATATTCGTTCGCATCGGGCCGCCAGGCGACGGCCCGACCCCGTCAGAGATGTTCCAGCAGGCGCCGCGCGGCTTCCTGACCGCTGAGCCAGGCGCCCTCGACGCGACCGCTGGAGCACCAGTCGCCGCAGGCGTAGATGCCCAGGTCGGGATCGCCGAGGGCGCCCCACTGGTGGGCTTCCGCCGGGCGCGCATAGAGCCAGCGGTGGGCGATGCTGAAGGCGGCTTCCGGCACGGCGCAGCCGATCACTTCGGCGAAGGCGCAGCGCAGGTGCTCGACCACGTCTTCCTTGGCCATGTCGATGTGCTGCCGGCTCCATTGGCTGGTGGCGTGCAGCACCCAGGTGTCGAGGGCGGTGTCGCGCCCCGGCTTGCTGCGGTTGCAGGCCAGCCAGGCGATCGGGCTGTCGTGTACGAAGCAGCCCTGCACCGGGGTGTCGAGGACCTCGCGGAAGCCCAGCGCCACCGCCCAGGTCGGCTCCATGACCACGCTCGCGGCGGTGGCCGCCAGCTTCGGCACGCTGGCCAGCAGCGGCGTGGCCTGGGGGGCCGGGAGGGCGATCAGGACCTGGTTGAACGGACCGTGGTTCTGTCCCTCGGCGTCCTGCAGGTGCCAGTGCTGCTTGCCGCGGAAGACCTCGGTGATGCGGCAGGAGAAGACCACCGGTAGATCGGTGAGCAGGGCGCGGGTGATCGCGCTCATCCGTGGGATGCCGACCCAGCGTGGCTGTTCGTCCGGGGACGGGCTCAACTGGCCGTCGCGATATTGGTAGAGCGCGGGTTGCCACTCGTCCACCCAGCCCTCCTCGCGCCAGTGTTGCAAGGCGTCGAGGAAGCGCCGGTCGCGGGCGGTGAAGTATTGCGCGCCGAGGTCCAGCGTGCCGGCCTCGCTGCGCTTGCTGGCCATGCGGCCGCCGCTGCCGTGGCCCTTGTCGAACAGTTGCACGGTCTGGCCGGCGGACCTCAATGCGTGGGCGGCGGAAAGCCCGGCGATGCCAGTACCGATGATGGCGATGGGGACGCTCATGACATGCCTCTCTGGTTGTGTAGCGTCTGGACAGGCGAATCAGGTTTCTTGTACAAACTTTATTTGATGTACAGTATTGCGCGTGCTTCGAGGCGCACCTTGCGTCGCGCCGGTGGCGCGCTTGCGGCGCACGGCTCGCTTCCTGGCCTGTCGAACCTTCAGACGTTCCGTTCGGAAGTATCAACCGAGTTATCTGAAGAATAGACGGCTGGCGCCGTTCATTTAGGCACCAGTGCGATGCAAGCCCTGTTCCTTGGCTGAGTCGAAAACGACGCCAGGGTTCCCCGGCCCGAGCCGACGGATCGTCCAGCCACAGGATAACGCCGGAATGCGGGGCGGATGCAGCGTCATCGGGCAGATCGATGGTCCAGACTGCAAGGGTACGCAGGCAAAACGAGGAGACAGCCATGCACATTCTCTTGACCGGCGGTACCGGCCTGATGGGCCGCCGCCTGTGCGCCCGCTGGCGACAGGCCGGGCACCGGCTGACCGTGTTCAGCCGGCGGCCGCAGCAGGTGGAATCGCTGTGCGGCGCCGGCGTGCGCGGCATCGGTAGTTTCGACGAGTACGGCGAGCAGCCGCTCGATGCGGTGGTCAACCTGGCCGGCGAACCGATCGCGGACAAACCCTGGAGCCACAAGCGCAAGGCGCTGCTGTGGGAAAGCCGGGTACGCCTTACCGAGCGCCTGGTGGATTGGCTGGAAAGCCGCGAGCAGCGCCCGGACCTGCTCTTATCGGGTTCTGCGGTGGGCTGGTATGGCGACAGCGGCGAGCGCCCGGTGACCGAGGAGGGCGCGGCGGCCGGCGAGGACTTCGCCAGCGAGCTGTGCCTCGCCTGGGAGCAGATCGCCGGCGAGGCGGAAAAGCTCGGCATCCGTGTCGTGCTGCTGCGTACCGGCCTGGTGCTGGCGCCCGAGGGCGGCTTCCTCAGGCGCCTGTTGCCGCTCTACCGGCTCGGCCTGGGCGGACCGCTGGGCGACGGCCGACAATGGATGCCGTGGATCCATATCCAGGATCAAATCGAGCTGATCGATTTTCTTTTGCGGCGGCCCGATGCCAGCGGTCCCTATAATGCGTGCGCCCCCAACCCGGCGCGCAACCGCGATTTCGCCAAGGCCCTGGGCCGGGCGCTGCACAAGCCGGCGCGGATACCGACTCCCGGATTCGTCCTGCGCCTGGGGCTGGGGGAAATGTCCGGATTGCTGCTCGGCGGCCAGCGAGCCTTGCCGCAGCGCTTGCAGGAGGCCGGCTACCGTTTTCAATTCACCGACCTGGACGCGGCGCTGACCGATGTCCTGGACGACCGACGAAAGGATCAGGCATGACCGAGAACGCCCTGCTGCTGCTCAACCTGGGCTCCCCGGATTCGACCCGGGTGGAGGATGTCCGCCGCTATCTCGACCAGTTCCTCATGGATCCCTACGTGGTCGACCTGCCCTGGCCGCTGCGACGCCTGCTGGTATCGCTGATCCTGGTCAAGCGCCCGGCCGAATCGGCGCACGCCTACAGCTCGATCTGGTGGGACGAGGGATCGCCGCTGATCGTCCTCAGTCGTCGCCTGCAGGAAGCGATCAAGCCACACTGGCCGCATGGGCCAGTGGAACTGGCGATGCGCTACGGCCAGCCGGCCATCGAGAAGGTCCTGCTCGACCTGGCGCGCCGCGGCATCCGCCGGGTGACCCTGGCGCCGCTGTATCCGCAGTTCGCCGACAGCACCACGACCACCGCCGAACAGGAGGTGCGCCGGGTGATCGCCGCCCATCGCCTGGAGCTGGAGGTCAGTACGCTGCCGCCGTTCTACGACCAGCCGGTGTACCTCGATGCCCTGGTGGAAAGCGTGCATCCGTACCTGCAGCAGCCCCACGACCATCTGTTGCTGAGCTTCCATGGCCTGCCCGAGCGGCACATCCGCAAGCTGGTGAAGGATCCTGCCCACGACCTGCTGGCCGAGAGCAGTCGCAACGTCAGCCCCGAAGCCCTCGCCCTGTGCTACCGCAGCCAGTGCCTGCGCACCGCCGAGGCCTTCGCCGAGCGTGCCGGCCTGGAGCAGGGGCGCTGGTCGGTGTCGTTCCAGTCGCGCCTGGGGCGCGCCAAGTGGATCGAGCCCTATACCGACGCCAAGCTCGACGAACTGGTGCAGCGTGGGGTGAAGCGTCTGCTGGTGATGTGCCCGGCGTTCGTCGCCGACTGCATCGAGACCCTGGAGGAAATCGGCATGCGTGGCCGCGAGCAGTTCATCAGCGCCGGCGGTGAGGATCTGGTGCTGATTCCCTGCCTCAACGACCACCCCGCCTGGGTCGGCGCCCTGGCCGACATGAGCGGACGCCTGGCCAGGCCGCTGTGAGAAGCTGTCCACGATCCGCTGCGCTTCGCGGTATGACGGCTTTGAAAGCAGGGTTTCAGCCCTGTCCTGCTCCAACTCCAGCTCGCGAGATGATGGACAGGCTCTGAGCGCACGCGGCGGCGAATGACCTGGCGGTCATTCGCCGGAGCCCGCTTCTCGCATTCAGCAGTTCTATAGTCCCTTGCCCTGGGTATAAGCCCGGATGTTGCCGGCTTATCCTGCCTGTCGACCCCTCCCTTCGCATCCGCCGCTTCGGCGGCGTCCAGGAGTTCGGCATGCATAACAACAATAACGGCTATCCCTCCAACCTTGCGGCCTGGACCACGGTGGCGATCCTCATGGTCGCCTATGTGCTGTCCTTCATCGACCGGCAGATCCTCAACCTGCTGGTTGGTCCGATCCGCCGCGACCTGGCCATCAGCGATACGGAAATGAGCCTGCTGATGGGCTTGTCCTTCGCCCTGTTCTACACCCTTTGCGGTATCCCGCTCGGACGCATGGCCGACAACCGCAGCCGGCGCGGCCTGATCCTGTTCGGCGTGCTGGTGTGGAGCGCGATGACCGCGGCCTGCGGCCTGGCGCGCAGCTATTGGCAATTCCTCACCTTCCGGGTCGGCGTCGGGGTTGGCGAGGCGGCGCTGTCGCCGGCGGCCTACTCGCTGATCGCCGACAGCTTCCCGCGCGAGCGTCGGGCGACGGCGATCAGCGTCTACTCGATGGGCATCTACCTGGGGTCGGGGCTGGCCTTCCTGCTCGGCGGGCTGGTGATCAAGTTCGCCTCGGCCCAGGGCGACGTGCAGCTGCCGCTGTTCGGCGAAGTGCGCCCGTGGCAACTGATCTTCCTCATCCTCGGCGCCGCCGGCGTGCTCTTCTGCCTGTTGCTGCTGGCGATCCGCGAGCCGGCCCGGCGCGGAGTCGGCGCAGGCGTGGCGGTGCCGCTGGGCGAGGTCGGCGCCTACCTGCGGGCCAACCGCAAGACCGTGCTCTGCCACAACTTCGGTTTCGCCTGCCTGTCCTTCGCCGGCTACGGCAGCGGCGCCTGGGTGCCGACCTTCTTCGTCCGCACCCACGGCTGGGACGCCGGCCATGTCGGGGTGGTCTACGGCAGCATCGTCGCGGTGTTCGGCTGCCTCGGCATCGTCTTCGGCGGACGCCTGGCAGACTACTGGGCGAAGCGTGGGCGCAGCGACGCGAACATGCGCGTCGGGCTGCTCGCCGCCTGGGCGGTGATTCCCTTCACCCTGGTCTATCCGCTGCTGGACAACGCCAATTGGGCGGCGGCGCTGATGGCGCCGACGGTGTTCTTCCTGAGCATGCCGTTCGGCGTGGCCCCGGCGGCGATCCAGGAGATCATGCCCAACGCGATGCGCGGCCAGGCCTCGGCGATCTACCTGTTCGTGGTCACCCTGTTCGGTCTCGGCGTGGGGCCGACGGCGGTGGCGCTGGTCACCGATTTCGTCTTCGCCGACGACATGGCGCTGCGCTACTCGCTGCTGCTGGTGACCCTGGCCGCGGTGCTTGGCGCAGTGGTCCTGCTGGGGATCGGCCTCAAGCCCTATCGCGCCAGCCTGGAGCACTTGAAGGACTGGAGCCTGCGGCGGGAAGGCGAGGGCGGCGAGGATTGGAAGGCGTCCCGGCAGCCGGCCTGACTCAGTAGGTGAGGATGACCCGCACGGTATCGCTGTAGGTACCGGCGGGGACGTTGCCCTGGGCCGGGTTGACGATGGCCCGGTATGGCACGTTCTGCGCGGCGCCGCTACCGGTGCCTGCCTGGGTGTTGCTGGTGGTCCAGACCGTCGAGTCGCCGGGTTTGTAAAGGTTGTACTGGATCGCGTTGGCACCGCTGAGCATTCGCCGCCAGCCGCCGCTGAAGTTGTTGCCGTTGTCGAAGCCGATGGTATAGGTGGCGTTCAGGGTGCAGCGCACGCCAATGTTCTGGTTCACCGCGGTGAAGGCCGAGACCAGTGCGGCGCTGCCGAAGCTGAGGTCCGGAGCGCTGTCGATGAAGCAGTCCTTGAGCACCGTCAGGGTAACGTTGACGCTGCTGCTGGCGGTGCCGTCGTCGTACACGCAGAGTCCCAGGGCACCGGCGGCGCAGAGGTGCCAGGCCCAGTTGAGGCCGATGGTATCGGTATAGGTGCCGGCCGGCAGGGTCACCCCGGTGGCGGTGCGCAGGTACAGCGGCAGGCTGCCGTCGGTGGCGTTGAACAGGCCGAGGATGCCGAGGAAGGTAGTGCTGCTCCAGCGCACCGTCGAGCCGACGTTGTAGACGGTGCCGCAGCCGTTGTCCTTGCAGATGCTGTAGGGCAGGTAGGTGCCGCTGGCGGCGTTGTACAGCCGCGACGTGGTGCCCAGCGGATTGGCGGTGCTGGCGATGGTCGCGTCGATGGTGTTGGTGCTAAGGATCGACAACAGGCTGCCGGTGCATTTGAAGCCGGTGGTGCCAGTGATGGTCTGGGCGGTGCTGGCCAAGGTGAACGAGCTCAGGCTGCCGAAATTGCCGGTGCCGGAGCTGGTGGTGCAGGCGGCGAGCAGCAACGGGCTGGCGCAGAGCGTAGCGAAGCCGAGCAGGCAGGCGGGCGTGGAGTGGCGGCTCATGGCGTATCTCCGATCGGGGCCGAGCAGGTCAGCGGGCCGACCTGGCTGACGGTGGGTTTGCGCGTATCCAGGCGGAAGCGTGCCTGGCAGGCCCGGCCGTCGGGGCGGACCACGCGTAGCTGGTTGTCGCTTTGCAATCCTTCGAAATAGACCTGGCCGTCCCAGCCGACGCTGGCGCGCTGGCCGCTGCCGGTTTCCTCGGCCTGGCTGCCCAGCGGCAGCGGTTCGCCGCGCTCGTCCACCAGGCTGATGCTGGCGGCGACCACGGCACGGATCGGGAAATCCAGTAGCAGGCCGCTGCCCTGGCGTACCGCCACGCGCTGCTCGACTTCGGGCGCGCTGACGTTGGCCGGAAGGTCCAGCGGCTCGATCTGGAACTTCGCCGGGTAGTAGGCCGCGACCCAGGGCACCAGCAGGTGGCCGTTGTCGTCGGTGCTGCCCATCAGTTGGTTCTCGTAGCGGATCGGCACCTGTGGATAGCCCTTGGTGCTGACCAGGACGAAGGCGTCGTTGATCCGGTTGCTGGCGAACACGGCGTTGTCCATCCATACCAGCGAGCCGCTGAGATCGGCCCAGCGCGTGTAGTTGCCGGTCTCGCCATAGAGGCCGCCCTGCAGTTGTACGTTCTGCATGCGCCAGGTCAGGTCGGCCTGTTGGTAACGGCTGGCGCCGCCGCCATAGCCGAGGTTCCAGCCGAGGCCGCCCTGGCTCGGCGTGGAGCGGCTCCAGATCACCCGCTCGCTGTAGCGCCGGTCGCTGTCGCGGGTGACGCCGATGTTCAGCAGGCCGTTGATGTCGAAGGGAATCACCAGTTGCATCAGCGCGCTGTAGCCGTCGCCGTCGAGATCCTTGTTCAGCGCCAGGTAGAAGCTGCTGCGGCTGCCGATCGGGCGGCTGTAGGAGAGGTTGGCCAGGCGCGTGCGGCTGCCGTCGCGGGCGCGGATGTCGAAGTAGCCGGTACCGATGGTGCCCTGCTCGTCGAAGGTCAGGCTGGCGGTAGCCTGGTCGGTGCGCCGGCTCAACTGGTACTCGCCATCCAGGGTGCCGAGGTCGCCATAACCGGCGCTGCGCTCGATGTGCTGCAGGCTGAGGCCGAGCCGTCGCGAATAGTAGGAGTAGCCGAGCAGGTATTGCTGGCCGCTGTCGCCCTGGCCGTCGCTGCCGCTGGCCGCCAGGCTGAGGGTACCGAAGGTGGCGACGGCGATGTCGCCGCCGATGCCGAGCAGGCGCAGGTCGCTGGCGGCCTCGGCGTGGGTGGAGAGGGTCAGGCGGTCGCTGACGCCGTAGCGGTAGATGCCGCTGGCGGCGCTGTCGGCATAGGAGAAGTTGCGCAGGCCGTAGTCGCCGCGCAGGCGCCCGACGGACAGGTCGAAATCGCTCAGGCCGCGCGCCAGCAGGGTGTTGGATACGTAGAACGGCAGGCTGGTCGCCACTTGTCGGCCCTGGGCGTCGGTGGTCACCACCGTGGCTTCGCCGGCTCCGTTGATGTACGGCACGTTGCTGATGGCGAAGGGGCCGGGTTGCAGGTCGGCGCTGCTGGCCTTGTAGCCGTTGATGAACAGGTCGACGGTGCTGGGCACCGCGGCCTGGCCGTCGAAGCGCAGCAGCGGATAGGTGACCAGGTCCGGACGTACGCCGAAGTTGCGGGCGAAGCGAAAGCCGCCCATGCGTACCGGGGTGGTCCAGTTCAGCGCGCCGTTGACGTAGTCGCCCAGTTGGTAGCTGTGCATGTTGCGTTCGTCGTTGTACAGCCAGTAGGTGTCGTAGCGCAGGTAGCGGCTGTCGAGGTTGTCGGCGTCGCCGAAATAGCGGGTGTAGACGCCGGTGTTGGAGATCACCCCGAAGCCGTCGAACAGACGTTGCTCGAGCAGCGCGGAAAGCCAGGGCGTGGCGCCGTCGGCGGGGGCCGAGTAGTACAGGTCGTAGTTGAACAGCGCGCCGAGGCTGCTGCGCGCCGGGGTGCGGGCGACCAGTCCGGGATCGTCGAAGCTCTGCTCCGGCAGCCAGTCCGGCGGTACTTGCAGGTGCAGTTGCTGGCTGGCGCTGTCATAGTCCGCCCGGACCTCGGACAGGGCGTCCACCGCGACCTGTCCGGCGGGGTTGCCAGGCAGGCGTACGCCGGCTTCGCGCAGGGCCTCGGCGTCGAGCAGGTAATGGCCATCGGCGGCGTTGACCGGCACCACCTGGCCGCTGTCGCGGCCGTTGATCACCAGTTCCAGGTAGTAGAGGACGTTGCCGCCGCCGGACGGAGCGGGTTGCGGCGACGGCAGTCCGGCCAGGTAGTCCGTCGCATGGACAGGGGAGAGCAGCGCCAGGCCGATCAGTAGCGAGCGGTGGCGGCGGGAGCGCCGCTGACACGGGCGAGGCACGGGACCGACGTCCGCCTCAGTATCCGGGAACGCTGATCGGCGCGTCGTTGTCCGCCAGTTGCAGTTTCAGGGTCATGCCGGCGTCCGGCAGCAGCCCCGGCGGCAGCGGCCAGCGCATCTGCCGGCCGGGCAGGACGTAGCCGAGCAGGCCGTCCAGCAGCGCCAGGCTGCGGCCGTTGCCCTCCCAGCGGACATGGCTGAGGCGGGCGTGCACGCTACCCTCGTTGCGCACCTGCAGGTAACGCTTGCCCTGTTCCTCGACCAGCCGCCAGGCCAGCTTCGGCCGGGTCGCGTCGGCCGGGTCGCGCTCGACATCGCTGCGCGGCTGGGTCCAGACGCCGTCGGCGCTGACGAACAGCGGTACCGAATAGCGCATCTGGAACTGCAGGGCGAGACCGGGGCTTCGTTGCGCCTGCCCCGCGCTACCGTCGGGCACTTCGTCGATCAACACCCGGTAGGCGTCCTCCGGCGTGCTGGGCTGGCCGCCCTGGCGAATCAGCCGGACCAGTTGCCGGCGACCCGGCTCGACCTTGACGAAGGGCGGGCTGGGAATCACCGCCTGCTGGTTGCGGTAGACGTCCTGGAAATCCGCCTGGGACCAGCCGAGCACCCGTACCTGCAGGGTCACCGGTTGCTTGCCGCGATTCTCCAGCCACATCGCCGTGGCCGGCTGGTCGGCTTCGATGGCCGGGTTGATCGGCCAGATCAGCACCGCGCTGGCGGCCTGTGCCGGGTCGCCCAGGAGCAGCGTCAGCAGCGCCGCAAGCCAGAGGCCGGGGCGGAGAGGTGGATGTGGACTGGGCATGTGATCCTCCATGACGGCTCAGAACGAAAGGGTGACGGTGACGGTATCGCGGTAGTTGCCGGCGGACGGTAGGCTGCCGACCGCGAACAGGCGCGCGTATACCGTGTAGGTCTGGGTGCTGGCGGGAAAGCTGGCAATGGTCCGCGCGAGTGCCCCGTTGCCCCAGACCTGGGAGTAGGCGGCATCCTGGTAGAGCTGGTAGGCGAGGGTCTCGTTACCGCTCACCCGCTTCAGGTAGCGCTGGCTGCTGCTGCCGCCATTGACCCCATAGTCGAGGGCGACGGAGACGGTCATTCCCGGAGTGCAGGTCAGGACGATGGAGCCGGCCCCGGAGCTGCTGGCGACGTTCACCGGGCTGGCCAGGTTGCCGAGGGTGCCGAAGCTCAGGGTGCCGAGGTCATAGGCGTTGTTGCTGATGGCGGTGCCGAAGGCGCAACCGTTGGCGACTACCGCCTGGATCTGGAAGGCGCGGCTGATCGGCGATGGATCGGCATGCGCGACCAGGCTCGGCAGCGGGAGCAGGAGAAGCGGCAGGAATAGACGCCGGCTGGACATCGGCATCACCAACTGATGGTCACGTTGACGGTGTCGCGGTAGGTCCCGGCGACCGGCGTGGTCTGTGCCGGCACCAGGCCGTAGATGGGGTACCACTGGTCGGTGCCGTTGCCGGTGGCGGCAACGCCGGTGGTGTTGTCCCAGACGATGCCGCCGGGGCGGTCGCTGTACAGGTTGTAGGTCAGGGTGAGGGCGGTGTTGGCGATGTTCGCCATGCGCCGCGTGGCGACGCTGCCGTAGAGCCCGCCGTCGAGCGTGATCGCATAGGTCTGGCCGTTGACGCACTTGACCCGGATGGAGCCTGCGCCCTGCTGGCTGGTGGCGCTGATGGCGTTGTTCAGGGAGGCGTACTGGCCGAAGTCGAGGGTGCCGAAGGTGATCGTGCCGCCGCTGCCGACGCTACCCGCTTCGCAGGCCGGGAGCAGCGTGGCGCTCAGGACGATGGTGGCGGTCTGCGCGTTTGCCGGGTTGCAGCCGAGCAGACAGAGCAGTCCTCCGGTGAAGTAGCGGTTCAGGCTCATCGGTCCCCCCAGGACCACTGTGCCCGGCGCCGCGCCTGGCGGCGCGTCTTACCAGGCGATGGTGACCAGCAGGGTGTCGGTGTAGGTCCCCGCGGTCGGCGTGGGCGTGCTTTGTCCGGTGGGCACCACGCGGCCATAGAGGGGGATGTTGACTGCGGTGCCGGTGGAGACCGAGGAGATGTCCATCGGTGTGTTGGCCTGGATCAGCGCGCTGCGCGCGGCGTCCGAATAGATGTTGTAGGCGATGGTGCTGCTGGTGGTGGTGGTGTTCTGCATGTAGCGCTGGCCGCCGCTGGCGTGCAGGCCTGCGTTCACCGTCAGGCTCGGGGTCAGGCCGGTGCTGCACTGGATCTGGATATTGCCGCTGGTGCCGACGGTCTGCGCGTCGACCACGTTGGTGAGGTCGGAATGGCTGCCGAAGTCCAGGGTTCCCCACTGGTTGATACCGCCGCTGACGCTGCCGTTGATGATGGTGCAGCCGGCACCGATGACCATCTGCACGCCGACCTGGCCGATCAGCGTACCGGCGGCCTGGGCGGTGCCCAGCAGGCTGGCGCAGGCACAGAACAACAAGACTGCCGGAGTGCGTTTATTCATCTCTAACTTCCTGTCGATAACGAATGTCGGTGACGCAGGACGATGTTGGCGGATAAACAAATTTTCCAGGATTTTAAATGATCGGCCTTATATATCCGCCAAACTCGAAGTTCATGGCTGGCGACGCGCTGGGCGCGGCGCAGAGCGGCTCGCCAGTCATGCTTGACTGGCTATATAGCAGCGCGAATAAGCCTCTGCCAGTTAGATGACGTGTTTATTTGGGAAATACAGGGAAGTTTAATTACAAAGTAGTAAGCGATTGGCTACATGCTTTGAAAATAACGTGGCGGGTGGAAAACGGACGGAACAGCGAAGTGTTCCGTCCGTTGATTTCAGTGCGAATCCTTGTGTTGTTCGTCGAGCGCCTTGTTCTGCCAGCCGTCGTTGCCCGGCAACAGCAGGTTGAGGACGATGGCGACGATGGCGCACAGGGCGATGCCCTTCAGGCCGATGTCGTCGGGACCGGTACCGCTGCCGATCAGTACGCCGCCGATGCCGAACACCAGGGTCACCGAGACGATCACCAGGTTGCGCGCTTCCGAGAGGTCGACCTTGTGCCGGATCAGGGTGTTCATGCCGACCGAGGCGATGGTGCCGAACAGCAGGCAGAGGATACCGCCCATCACCGGTACCGGGATGCTCTGCAGGATCGCGCCGAACTTGCCGACGAAGGCCAGGGTGATGGCGATCAGCGCCGCCCAGGTCATGATCTTCGGGTTGTAGTTCTTGGTCAGCATCACCGCGCCGGTGACTTCCGCGTAGGTGGTGTTGGGCGGTCCGCCGAACAGGCCGGCGGCCGAGGTGGCCAGGCCGTCGCCGAGCAGGGTGCGGTGCAGGCCGGGCTTTTTCAGGTAGTCCTGGCCGGTGACGCCGCCCACCGCGATGACCCCGCCGATATGCTCGATGGCCGGCGCCAGGGCGACCGGGACGATGAACAGGATCGCCTGCCAGTTGAATTCCGGCGCGGTGAATTTCGGCAGCTCCAGCCAGGGCGCGGCGACGATGGCGGCGGTATCGACCACGCCGAAGACGAACGACAGGGCGAAGCCGACCAGCACGCCGGCGATGATCGGCACCAGGCGGAAGATGCCCTTGCCGAATACCGCCACCACCAAGGTGGTGAGCAGCGCCGGCATCGAGATCATCATCGCGGTGCGATACGGCAGCAACTCGCTGCCGTCGCCGGCCTTGCCCATCGCCATGTTCGCGGCGATCGGCGCCATCGCCAGGCCGATCGAGATGATCACCGGGCCGATCACCACCGGAGGCAGCAGTCTATCGATGAAACCGGTGCCCTTGATCTTCACCGCCAGGCCCATGAAGGTGTAGACGAAGCCGGCGGCGACCACCCCGCCCATGGTCGCGGCCAGGCCGAACTGGCCCTTGGCGAGAATGATCGGGGTGATGAAGGCGAAGCTGGAGGCGAGGAACACCGGTACCTGGCGCCCGGTCACCAGTTGGAACAACAAGGTGCCGAGACCTGCGGTGAACAGCGCCACGTTGGGATCCAGACCGGTGATCAGCGGCATCAGCACCAGCGCGCCGAAGGCGACGAAGAGCATCTGCGCGCCGGACAGCACCTGGCGCCAGAGCGGCTCCTGGAAGACATCGCCCATGTTCAGGCTTCCTTCTGCTTGGTACCGAAGATCTTGTCGCCGGCGTCGCCGAGGCCCGGGATGATGTAGCCGTTCTCGTCGAGTTTCTCGTCGATCGAAGCGGTATAGATGATCACGTCGGGATGCGCCTGGCGCACCGCCTCGATGCCTTCGGGCGCGGCGACCAGCACCATGGCGCGGATCTCCTTGCTGCCGGCTTTCTTCAGCAGGTCGATGGTGGCGACCATCGAGCCGCCGGTGGCGAGCATCGGGTCGATGATCAGCGAGCGGCGCTCGGCGATGTCCGGCGCCAGCTTCTCCAGGTAGGTGCGCGCTTCCAGGGTCTCTTCGTTGCGGGCGACGCCGACCGCGCTGACCTTGGCACCGGGAACCAGGCTGAGCACGCCGTCGAGCATGCCGATGCCGGCGCGCAGGATCGGTACCACGGTGATCTTCTTCCCGGAGATCTTCTCCACTGTCACCGGGCCGGCCCAGCCCGGAATCTCGTACTGCTCCAGGGGCAGGTCCTTGGTCGCCTCGTAGGTCAGCAGGGCGCCGACTTCCTGGGCCAGTTCGCGGAAGTTCTTGGTGCTGATATCGGCACGGCGCATCAGGCCCAGTTTGTGGCGGATGAGGGGGTGGCGGATCTCATGTACGGGCATGGGCGACGGTCTCCAACGGGGGCGGGCAAAAAAATTGCGCTAGCGTAATGCATTCCGCACAGTCTGGACCATTATTCTGATTCGCACTCGACCGCCGGGGGTTGCCCGATGGCGACCGGATGAGTACCTTTGCCGACTTTTTCTCAGCCCAGCCAGGGAGAAGCACCATGTCCGTCGATCTCGCGCACATCCGCCAAGTCATGGCGGAAGCCGACTGCCTGTTCAACAACGACGAGGTCGAGGCAGCCATCGGTCGCGTCGCCGAGGCGATCAACCGCGATCTCGGCGAGACCAACCCGGTGGTCTTCTGCGTGATGAACGGCGGCCTGATCTTCTCCGGCAAGCTGCTCCCGCTGCTGGACTTCCCCCTTGAGCTGTCCTACCTGCATGCGACCCGTTACCGCAACGAGACCTCCGGCGGCGAACTGTTCTGGAAGGCCAAGCCGGAAATCTCTTTCATCGACCGTGACGTGCTGATCATCGACGACATTCTCGACGAAGGGCACACCCTCTCGGCGATCATCGACTTCTGCAAGCATGCCGGCGCCCGCGCGGTGCACACCGCGGTACTGGTGGACAAGGAGCACGAGCGCAAGGCGCGTCCCGACCTCAAGGCCAGCTTCACCGGCCTCTACTGCGCAGACCGCTACGTGTTCGGCTACGGCATGGACTACAAGGGCTACTGGCGCAACGCCGCGGGCATCTTCGCGGTCAAGGGGCTCTGAGATGAGCGGCCCGCGCTACCTCGACCAGCAGCTGTTCGCCGAGCTGGCTGTCGCCGCGGGCAATGCGCCGCGCGGCCGCCAGCACCACAACTTCCATCATATGGAAGAGCCCTGCCATCGCATGGCCGTAGGGCTCCAGCCGCACACCTACATTCCGCCGCACCGGCACCTGGATGCCGGCAAGGCCGAGGCGCTGATCGTACTCAAGGGTCGCCTCGGCCTGCTGCTGTTCGCCGAGGACGGTCAGGTCCTCGACAAGCGCGAGTTGAGCGCCGCTGGCGACTGCCCTGGTGTCGACCTGCCGCCGGGTGTGTTCCACGCCCTGGTGGTGCTGGAGCCGGACAGCATCCTGTTCGAATGCAAGGCCGGCCCTTACCGGCCGCTCGGCGAGGGTGAGTTCGCCAGTTGGGCGCCCGCCGAGGGCAGCGCCGATGCGCCGGCCTACCGGGACTGGATGCGCGCCCAGTTCCCCTGAGCGCTTGGCGTCGGCGGCGGGGCGGCAGCCATGCTAGAGTGCCGGCTCGCCCTGTCCGGAGGTCCCGATGTTCGCCCGTAGCCTGTGCGGCTCCCTGCTCCTGTTCGTCAGCCTGGCCGGCCTGGCCGCCGAGAACCCTCCGATGCACGCGCGCTTCCTGCCGCCCGACGATGGCCAGTCGCGCCAGGAGGCGCCGGAGCAGCAGCAACTGATCCAGATCACCGAGTACAGCGTGGTGCTGGGCAACCAGCGGCAGTCCAACCAGCAGCCGATCCCGATCACCACGCCGACCCTGCTGCGCCTGAAGGGCAAGCCGCTGAGCAAGGGTGCGACCCTGGCGCAGGTGCTGATCCAGTTCGACAGCGAAGGCAAGAGCCTGAAGAAGCCCGTCTACGACCCCCGGACCCGCACCCTCACGCTCAACTATCCGCTGGCGCAGTACCCGGCGTTGCTCGACCTGCTGCGCAACCAGACGGTCTATTGCCAATTCCTCGCCTACCCCAACGGGCATGTCTGGGCCGACCTGCACACCGGCACGGTACGCGCGCGTTGAGCCGCGCCGCGCGCCGGGAGTAAACTGCCTGGCCTTATCCCGCGCCGGGCGAGCCCGGCCCCAGAGCCGTTGAGAGAGAGCGATGCGCAAAGACAAGAAGCAGATCATTGGCGAAGAGATCAGTGACGAGTCGATCAAGCTGTTCCTCGGCGTCGAGCCGGCCGACGACACGCCGCCTTCGTTGCACAAGCTGGTCAAGGCCTACCGCGGCCTGCGCATCGATGACTTCGAGCGTTTCCTCACCTTCTTCCGCGAGGCCGGCTACGATCTCGACGCGCGCGACGCCAAGGGCAACGACTTCATCGCGTTGATCGCCGACCAGCGCCAGGCCGAGCCCTACATCGAGGCCGTGAAGACGGCCCGCGGCGCCTGAGTCCTCGCGCTTTCCGCAGCCCGCCCTGCGGCGGGCTTCCTGTCGGTGCGCCGCGGCCGCCGTCTCGCTGGTCCAGCCACGGATAACGCGGGCGCATTCGCACTGCGCGTCGGCGGCTGGCGCGCCTGACCCGGAGTAGGGCGGTTGGCCGCGATGCGCTTATCCGCCGTTTCGGAGAGATGGCGGCGTTAGTCCTACAGGTCGTGCCGGGGTTTCTACACTCAAGTGAAAAACCGCCTGTCGAGGTCGCCATGTACGTCCAGCCCTATGTCTGCTTCAACGGCCGTTGCGAAGAGGCCCTGCGTTTCTATGAACGCGCCATCGGCGCCAAGGTGAGTTTCCTGTTCCGCTTCGACGAGGCGCCCGGTCCGGTGGTGGTGCCCGAAGGCTGGTGCGACAAGGTGATGCACGCCAACCTGCAGATCGGCGACAGCCAGATCATGGCTTCCGACGGATACGGTCCGGCCTTGCAAGCGATCTCGGGAATCTCCCTTTCGCTCAACACCCGCGACCCGCAACAGGCGCGGCGCTGCTACGACGCATTGCTGGAGGACGGTGGGCGGGTCGAGCTGGAACTGGGCAAGACTTTCTGGTCGCCCTGTTTCGGCACCCTGGTCGACCGCTTCGGGGTGTCCTGGATGATCAATTGCGAAGCCGGAGCCTGAGTCGCCCATGAAAAAGCCGCCCGGAGGCGGCTTTTTCAGCGACGTTCTGCTTACCCGGCGTTGACCGGAGCCTGCACGTCGTTCTTCGCGGTCAGCTCCAGCACTTCGCTGCTGTGGGCGCTGACGCGGCGGTACAGCTCGGCGTCGTTCTCCAGCTCCTTCTCGCGGGCCGGGAAGATTTCCTTCAGCTTGGCGCTCCACTCCGGCGAGCGGGCCTGTTCCGGGAAGCAGCGCTCGATCAGGCCGAGCATGATCGAGACGGTCACCGAAGCGCCCGGCGAGGCGCCCAGCAGGGCGGCGATGGAGCCGTCGTGGGCGGCCACCAGTTCGGTGCCGAACTGCAGGATGCCGCCTTTCTTCGGATCCTTCTTGATGATCTGCACGCGCTGGCCGGCGACTTCCAGGCGCCAGTCCTCGGCCCTGGCCTCCGGGTAGAACTTGCGCAGGGCCTCCAGGCGCTGTTCCGGCGACTGCATGACCTGGCCGATCAGGTAGCGGGTCAGGTCCATGTTGTCGCGGGCCACCGAGAGCATCGGCAGGATGTTGCCCGGGCGTACCGACAGCGGCAGGTCGAGGAACGAGCCATGGCGCAGGAACTTGGTGGAGAAGCCGGCATAGGGTCCGAACAGCAGGGATTTCTTGCCATCCACCACGCGGGTGTCCAGGTGCGGCACGGACATCGGCGGCGAGCCGACCTCGGCCTGGCTGTAGACCTTGGCCTGGTGCTGCCTGACGATTTCCGGGTTGTCGCAGCGCAGCCACTGGCCGCTCACCGGGAAGCCGCCGAAGCCCTTGCCTTCCGGGATGCCGGAGAGTTGCAGGAGCGGCAAGGCGCCGCCGCCGGCGCCGAGGAAGACGAAGCGTGCCTGGATCTCGCGGTCGCCGCCGTTGCGGGTGTCCTTGACGGTGACCCGCCAGCCGTTATCGGCGCGGCGCAGGTGGGTGACCTTCTGGTTGTAGCGGATCTGCGCGCCCGGCTGTTGCGCCAGGTGTTGCAGGAGCTGGTTGGTCAGGGCGCCGAAGTTGACGTCGGTACCGCCCTCGACGCGGGTCGCGGCGATCGCTTCGTCGGCCGGGCGGCCCGGCATCATCAGCGGCATCCACTCGGCGAGGGTGGCCTTGTCCTCGGAGTAGACCATGGTCTCGAAGGCGTGGTGCTTCGTCAGCGACTCGAAGCGCTTCTTCAGGTAGGCGATGCCGTCGCTGCCACGGACGAAGCTCAGGTGCGGCACCGGATTGATGAAGCCCTTCGGCGAGCCGAAGGTGCCCTTGGCGACCAGGTGCGACCAGAACTGCTTGGACACCTCGAACATGGTGTTGATGCCCACGGCCTTCTTGATATCGATGCTGCCGTCGGCCGATTGCGGGGTGTAGTTCAGCTCGCACAGCCCGGCGTGGCCGGTGCCCGCGTTGTTCCACGGATTGGAGCTCTCGATGGCGCCGGACTCCTGGAGCTCGACGACTTCCATCTTCAGGTTGGGGTCGAGTTCCTTGAGCAGGACCGCCAGGGTCGCGCTCATGATGCCGGCGCCTACCAGCAGCATGTCGACTGTTTCGTGATCGTTTTGCGCCATTAACGCTTCTCCAAAATCTTCAGCACCAAATTGACGACAGACGGGGCGGGGCCGAGGCCGGTACGGGCCGGCAGGCAGCGGCGGAAGGAGCCGTCATGTCCGATTCTTCGCAACAGCGGCGCGACGCCGGGCGTCATCGCCTGTGGATGCCGGGGCGGGGCTGGCGATCTGGCCGCCTGGCCGGTTCATGCGGGCATCCGGTCGTGCAAGCACATTCGCGACGGAACGGGCCGTCAGGCTCTGGTCATGAGGTATCCGCTGCGGTCGCGTCTGCGGGAGGCTGTTTCAAGCGCTAATGGTGCACTTACCGACGCAAAACTCTTCATTGCTCGCCACACTCTCGTGAAGTAGTGAAATACCTTCGATCCACGCTCTTTTGGAGGCATGGGCCGGAAGGGCTCGTCTGTCGCGGGCATGCCTTCGCAGAATGGTGCGGGGTCATGCGGCACTCCTTGCCGAAAAACTCGCTACAGGCGTTTCAGGGCGTCTGCCTCTTGCGGCAGCGCTCTAATGGCGGCTCTCTGTGGGGGATGGCGCGGGGCCGGGACCCGATCAGGAGGCGTCCTTATAATCGGGGGGCGATTATAACGGTGAAAAACGAAAAATACCCCGCTCCTTAGACTTTTTTCCCATTCCCGGTCACGAAGTGCCCGCCGGCGAAAGCCCCCTGGGACAATCCGCCGCGCCGCCTCGGCCAAACGCCGGGCCCGCGTGCCCTGCGTCGCCCGGCACAGGCGAGGAACCACGCCCTCGTGGCGGACGTCCAAGGCAATGCTGCGGCGCCTTCGCGGCGCCGTTATACTGCCGGCCATTCGTGCCCAACCCATGGAGAGATGAGCATGCTGCATCGCCTGTTGCTCAGCCTGATGACCGCAAGCGCGCTGGTTCTCGGCGGCTGCGCCCTGAGCCCGCAACAACTGGATCCGCAACCGGTCCTGAAAGGACCGCTGACCGCCGTCGGCCATGGCCAGCCGGTGGTGGTCAAGGTGGTCGATGGCCGGCCCGGCCCGTCCCTCGGCACCCGCGGCGGCCTCTACGCCGACACCAGCACCCTGACCGTGCGCAGCGAGGACGTGGTGCCCAAGCTCCAGGCCCAGGCCGAGACCGCCGTGCGCCTGCTCGGCTATACGCCGTCGGCCAACGCCTACAACGCGCCGCAACTGACCCTGACGCTGGCCGAGCTGAAGTACCAGTCGCCCAAGGACGGCGTCTATGTCACCCAGGCCGACATCACCGCGACCTTCCGCGCCGACGTGCAGAACAGCGGCCGCCGCTACACCGGTCGCTATGGCGCCTCGCTGAACCAGCGCTTCGGCATGGCGCCGAACCAGGCGACCAACAGCAAGCTGGTCAGCGACGTGCTCAGCGATGCCCTGACCCGGGTGTTCAAGGATCCGACCATCGGCCAGACCCTCGGCCAGCAGTGAGCTGGCGCTGACGAAAAAGCCCGGCGCATGCCGGGCTTTTTTCATCGCGAGAGAGGTCAGGCGGCCTGGTGGAACGGATCCGGCTCGCTGACGCCGATGCGTTCGTCGGTCTCGGGCAGGTCGAGGTGATCATGGCCGCAGGCAGTGCAATACACCAGCCAGCGGTCGTCCTGGACGTTGAAGGAGAGGTCGACGATGACGGCCTCGATTTCGTCCAGATGGTCGATCAGGTAGTTATGTTCGTGGGGAGCGGTTTCCAGCATGACGACTCTCCTGTGTTGTCATTCGCCTGGCGGGGTGCGTGACCGGAAAAGCACTTTCAGACTAGCTGGTCACTATGACGAAGCCGCGATGTTTTTAGATCCATTGCTGCTAACCGCTGCGCTTCGTCGCGCCAGGACGGCTGCCGCTGGCCGGCCGCCATGCATCCTGGATAGAATCCGGGCATTCCTTTCCCGCCGTTGCGACGGCCCGTCCTGTCATCAGCTCACCCATGGCGTTGTTCGATAGCCCCGGCGTGTTGTCCTGTTGTGGAGGTTATCGATGTCCTTGCAAGCCTTGTGGGCGCTGTTCCTCGCCCATCCCGCCCAGGCCGTGAACGGCCTCGCGCTGTTCTTCGGGGTCGCCGGCGCCTGGTTGCTGCTCGCCACCCGCGTGCGCGAGCGCCGTGCCCTGGCGCGCTGGGCCGCGGAGGGCGAGGCGGGCCTGGACGACGAGGCCGCGCTGCCGGTGGACGAGGCGACCCTGCGGATCAATCGCTTCTTCTACCGCTTCGGCGCTACCTGCCTGGGCCTGGCACTGCTGGTCAGCTGGGCCAGCACGCGATTCTGAAAGGCCCTGCCTGGTCGATCCGAACCGCACGCTTGCATGGGCTGGTACCGGTAGATATCGGCGGGTAACGCCGATGGCGTTATTCGCCCCGGCACATGCTGCCGCGAAGCCGTGGCCCGATGAAAAAGCCCGGCATCGCCGGGCTTTCAATTTCAGGACTGCCGCTTGATCCGGTACTGGTTGAGCACCGGGTTGGCGTATTGCAGCACCAGCCAGGGACGCTGTTCGGGCGGGCACTGTTCCAGGCGGCGGCCCCATTCCTTGCGCGCCTTCTCCAGCTCCTCGGCGCCGAACAGAGTCTCCGCCTTGGGCACGGCCAGGCTCGGGTCCTGGTGCTCGCTCATCTCGTAGGCCAGGTAGTGCACCGGGAACAGACGGTAGTTGCCGAGGATCTGCCGGTCCAGTTCGGCGGCCAGTTGCTTGGCGTCGCTGAACTCGCCTTGCAGTTCGGCGCCGAAATTGATGTGCACGCGGCCCTTGTAGCCGGTGATGCCCAGGGCGATGCTGGCGTCGTCCTCGCCCGGAGCCTTGCGATACTCGCCGGTGCTGGCGCGGGTGTGCAGTTCGCGGGCCTTGGCCTGGTCGCAGGGGTCGTATTCGTAGCTGATCGACACCGGGATGAAATGCAGGGCGCGCACCATTTCGGCGAAGGGTTCGTCCTTGCGGCTCATGTGGAACATCTTGAGGATCGCCGAGTCGGTACGGTCGTCGCCATCCTTGGCCCGGCCCTCGGCCTGGGCGATCCACACCGACTGGCGGTCCTCGCGGATCGAGTGATTGATGTAGGCGGAGAGTGTCTGGTAGGCGGCGAGCTTCTCGCGGCGGCCGCTCAGCGAACGGTGCACGATGAAGCTCTTGTTCAGGCGCATCAGGTCGCTGACGAAGGATTTCTGCAGCAGGTTGTCGCCGATGGCGATGCGCGGGGTCGGCAGGCCGGCGTGGTATACCGCGTAGTTGACGAAGGCCGGGTCCATCACGATGTCGCGGTGGTTGGCGATGAACAGGTAGGCGCAGCCGGCCTGGAGGCGGTTGACCCCGGAGTAGGTGACGCCGTCGGTGGCCTTCTCGATGGTATGGTCGACGTAGGGTTCGAACTTGTCCTGCAGCGTGGCGACGCTGCGGATGCCGGTGACCTCGCGGGCCAGGCGATGGGCTATAAGAGGTTTGAGCAGCCAACCGAAGGGACCGGCCAGGCGCGGGAAGCGGTAGCGGACCAGGGCGCCGAGGAAGGCGTCGTCGCTCAGGAGGCGTTGCAATACCGCGGGGACTTCGGCGTCACTGTAGGGTCGGATGGCTTCGAACTCGCCCATCATGCTTTCTGGTTCCATATGGATGCTGCGAAGGCCGTCCCAGGGGGCGGCCGAAATTTGAACCGCGCGATTATAAACGGAACTCATGGGGGGTGCAGCGATGCTCGAAAGCCAGGCCTACAGTTGCCCTTACTGCGGGGAACCGGCCGAGGCGCTGCTCGACCTCAGCGCCGGCGACCAGCAGTACTACGAGGACTGCCCGGTGTGCTGCCGGCCGATCCTGTTCGACCTGCGCACCGATGGGCAGGACTGGTCACTCGAGGTTCACCGGGAGGACGACTGATGCAGCGCGTATACGAACCGGCCGACCTGCTGGAGGCCGAGATGCTGGTGGGAATGCTCGCCAGCGAAGGGATCGCCGCCCATGTCAGCGGCCGCCACCTGGTCGGCGCCATCGGCGAACTGCCTCCCGGCGGGCTGCTGGCGCTGCTGGTGGCCGACGAGCAGACGGATCGGGCGCGGGAGCTGATCCTCGCCTACAACGCTGCTGCCCCGCTGGCCGAGGAGCCGCCGGAGCCCTGTGGCCCCGGCAGCCTGTTGTGCTGAGGCGGCGGCCGCTCAGTCGGCCGCCAGTTCGAAGACCTGCCAGCGCACCGAGCTGACGCCCTTCTCCAGGCTTACCCGGCTGACCAGGCGTTCCAGCTGCGCCGGGGCTTCCGGGGTGCCGAGCAGTTCGGCGCGGACTTCCAGCTTGGCCGGGTTGTCCAGGTCCTCGCTGTGCAGCGATTGCAGGCGCAGGCCGCTGCTGCCCAGGCTGTGCAGCATCAGGCTGCGGACCTGGATCTCGTCCTCGGCGCGGCAGACGATCTGTACCTCGTAGCGCTGCTCGGCTTCGCTGGCCGGCACCACGTCCTGGCGATTCAGGCGCTGGGCGATATCGCGCAGCAGGATGTTGGCGCAGAGCACCACCAGGCTGCCGAGGCTGGCCTCCAGCAGCAGGCCCATGCTGCACAGCACGCCGATGGCGGCGGTGCACCAGAGGGTGGCGGCGGTGTTCAGGCCGCGCACGTTGAGGCCGTCGCGCATGATCACGCCGCCGCCGAGGAAACCGATCCCGGAGACCACGTAGGCGGCGATCCGCGAGGCGTCGCCGGCCAGGCCGGGCACGCCCTGGGTCATCAGCACGAACAGGCAGGCGCCGGTGCTGACCAGCGCGTTGGTGCGCAGGCCGGTGAGGCGCTGACGCAGCTGGCGTTCGGCGCCGATCAGGGCGCCCAGGACCAGCGCGACCGCGACGCGCAGGAGAAATACTTTCCAATCCATCATGTTCCACCTCGTTGCCGGCCGACGGCCGGGGCTGGCGCGAGCCGTCGGCGCGCGCGGTCAAAAGGGCGATGGATTGCGCAGGCGCGTGGCTTCCCGGCGCGGTGGCGCGAAGGGAAGGGGCACGATGGGAAGATGGGGATGCGTCATCCCGTGCGGGATGCGGATCGCCACTGTCCGCCATGTCCGGCGAGCAGTGGCAGAGGGTTCTGCTGGACTAGCTCGCCGGAGGGACCTGTCGCAATCGACTGGGGCTGTTGTCCAATGCAGGACTCCTGTGTGGGTTGCGGAATGCGGGCGGGGACGTTAAGCCCGGAGGATAGGCGCGTCAAGTGAAGATTGGGTTTCATTCAGCTTTCGTTCGGCAAGGCCGGCGCGGCGCTTCGGGTTACACTGTGCGGCTTTCCTTCACCAGGCGGTGGCAAGCATGAGTGGTCGTTACGCGCTGTTCCGCTGGAATCCCGCGCTGGCGGCGCTGCCGGGGTTCCCGGCGGACTGGCGGGCGCAGTGGAACATTTCTCCGGCGAACCAGGTGCTGATGGTTCGCGCGGAGGGCGGCGCGCGCCGCGCCGACCTGGCGCGCTGGGGACTGACCCCGGCCTGGCTCACCGACCTGTCGCGAACGCCCAGCCACGCGCGGGCGGAAACCCTTGCCGAGCAGCCGATGTTCCGCGAGGCGTTCCAGCGGCGCCGTTGCCTGCTGCCGGCCAACGGTTTCTATGAATGGCGCGGGGTGCGCAAGCGCCCCTACTGGGTCTCCACCGGCGAGCGCCTGCTGTTCTTCGCCGGGATCTGGGAAGCCTATCCGGTACAGGGACAGACCTGGCTCAGCGTGGCCCAGGTGTCCCAGGCGGCCGCCGAGTTCCGCCGGCCGCTGCTGCTCGACGAGGCCGAGCAGGACACCTGGCTGGCCCCGGACACGCCGCTGCCGGCCCTGATCAGCCTGCTCGCCAAGCCGCAAGCGAACCTGCGCAGCGTGGCCCTGGCCGGCTTCGTCAACCAGCCGGAAGCCGACGGGCCGGAGTGCCTGACCCCGGCCTGAGCTACACCTTGAACTGATTCACCAGCCGCCGCTGCTGCTCGGCCAGCCGGGTCAGCTCGGCGCTGGCCTGGGAGGCCTCGTCGGCGCCGCCGGCGACCTGGTTGGCGACCTGGCCGATGTTGCTGACGTTGCGGTTGATGTCCTCGGCGACCGCGCTCTGCTCCTCGGCGGCGCTGGCGATCTGGGTGTTCATGTCGTTGATCACCGACACCGCCTGGGTGATCGACTCCAGCGCCTCGGCCGCCTGGCGCGCATGACGCACGCTGTCGTCGGTACGGTCCTGGCTGTCCTGCATGACCTTCACCACGTCGCGGGTGCCCTGCTGCAATTGCTGGATCATGCTCTGGATCTCTTCCGTGGCCTGCTGGGTCTTCTGCGCCAGGTTGCGCACCTCGTCGGCCACCACCGCGAAGCCGCGCCCCTGCTCGCCGGCGCGGGCGGCCTCGATAGCGGCGTTGAGGGCGAGCAGGTTGGTCTGCTCGGCGATGCCGCGGATCGCCACCAGGATCGCGTTGATGTTCTCGCTGTCCTTGGCCAGGTTTTGCACCACCCCGACCGCGCGGCCGATCTCGCCGGCCAGGGCCTGGATCGCCGCCGAGCTGCTCTCGACGATCTGCTTGCCCTGGTGCGCGGCCTGGTCGGCGTGGTTGGCCGCCTCGGCGGCGTGGGTGGCGTTGCGCGCCACGTCCTGGGCGGTGGCGGTCATCTCGTGGACCGCGGTGGCCACCAGCTCGATTTCCGCCAGTTGCTGCTGGACCCCCTGGTTGGTGCGGATGGCGATGTCGGCGGTGTGTTCCGAGGAGTCGCTGACCTTCTGCACCGACTGCACCACCTGGCCGATCATGTTCTGCAGCTTGCCGAGGAAGGTATTGAAGCCATTGGCGATGGAGCCCAACTCGTCGGCGCGCTCGCTGCTCAGGCGGCGGGTCAGGTCGCCTTCGCCCTGGGCGATGTCGTCGAGCATGCCGACCAGCTGGCGCAGCGGCCGGGCGATGCCGTAGCCGACCAGCCATACCACCAGCAGGCCGAGGGCCGCCACCACCAGGCCGGCCAGGCTCATGCCGAGGATGTCCTGCTGGCGCTGGCTGCTCAGGTCGGCCTGCAACTGTTGCAGTTCGCCGAACACCGCGGTCTGGGGAATCTGCAGCATCAGGGTCCAGCGCACGCCGGTGTCGGCGATGGTGAAGGGCAGGAACAGCTCGATGTGTCCATGTTCGGCGTCGACGTCGTAGAGCGGCTGGTCGAGCGAGAGATTCTTCAGATTATCCACTTCGTTGCTGTCGAGAACGCTGCTCACCGGCTCGCCGAGCTTGCCGTCGTCGCGGGTATAGGCCACCAGCCGGCCGTTGCTGGCGATCAGCGCCATTTCCCCGGCGCCGTCGTAGAGTTGCTGGTCGGCGCGCTTGAGCAGGTCCTGGATGAAGGCCAGCGAGAGATCGGCGCCGACCGCGCCGCGGAACTGGCCGCCGACCATGATCGGCACGTTGAACGACGACATCATCACCGTCCTGCCGCCCATCTCGTAGGGGGCCGGGTCGACGATGCAGGGCCGCTTCCGCTCCTTCGGACAGGCGTAGAACTCGTTCTCGCGCACGCCGGTGGGCAGCAGCTTCTCGCTGTCTATGGTGCCGACCATCGACTCGACGATCGGCTGGCCGTCGGCGCCACGGTACCACCAGGGCAGGTAGCGGCCGTCCGGGGCGTAGCCCTTGCCGGTCTGGCCGGCGAAGGCGGCGTCGCTGCCGAAGGCGTCCGGCTCCCAGGCCATGAAGGTGTCGAGCAGTTTAGGATTGTTCTGCACGGTGCTGCGCAGCAGCGCGGAAATCTCGTCGCGGCTGGCGTTCAGCTGCGGCATGCCGTCGGTGCCCGGCTCGCCGAGCAGGCGGGTACTGTTGGCCAGGCCATGCACCACTGTCAGCGGATATTCCAGCTCGCGCTGGATCTGGCTGACCTGGGCGCGCGCCAGCGCCACCAGGCGCTCGTTGATGACCTTTTCCAACAGGCCCTGGGTGCGCTGCTGCACCAGCTCCTGGGTGCGCGCGCCGGCGAACAGGGCGTACAGCACCAGCACCACGACGACGCTTAGAACGCTGGCGCCGGCGAGGGCGGCGACAGAAAACTGGATCGACTTGAGCTTCATGATGGGACTTCCGACCCTTGTTGGAATTGTCTCAGGGAGGGTTATCGGCAGGTGCCCGGAAAATCCTTAATCGGCGCTCCCGGGTTTCCGCTCCAGCGGCTGTTGCCGCCGTGCGAGCCGGGGCCTACCATGCGCTCCGGCCTTCAGAGGAGAACAAGGACCATGGCTCATCCCTTCCGATTCGCCACCCTCGCCGGCGCGCTGCTGCTCGCCGGTTGCCAGGCAGTGAACACCACCAGTGGCGGCGCCGTCGGCGTCGACCGCAAGCAATACATGTTCAGCATGCTGTCCAGCCAGGAAGTCGACCAGATGTACGCCCAGTCGTACCAGAAGACCCTCGGCGAGGCGAAGAGCGCCGGCGTGCTCGACACCAGCAGCGCCGACGCGCGGCGGGTCAAGGCGATCGCCCAGCGGCTGATCCCGCAGACCGCTGCCTTCCGCCCGGATGCGACCGGCTGGAACTGGGAAGTCAACGTGGTGAAGAGCGACGAGCTCAACGCCAACTGCGGCCCCGGCGGCAAGATCATTTTCTACACCGGCCTGATCGACAAGCTGAAGCTCACCGACGACGAGATCGCCGCGGTGATGGGCCACGAGATCGCCCACGCCCTGCGCGAGCATGGCCGCGAAGCCATGTCCAAGGCCTACGGCGTACAGCTGGCGAGCCAGATCGGCGCCCTCGCCGGGCTCGGCCAGGAAAGCCTGCAACTGGCCAATACCGGGGTCGAATACCTGATGACCCTGCCCAACAGCCGGGCCAACGAGAACGAAGCCGACCTGATCGGCCTCGAACTGGCCGCCCGCGCCGGCTACAACCCGGAAGCGGCGATCAGCCTCTGGCAGAAGATGGGCAAGGCCAGCGGCGGCGCCGGCCAGCCGGAATTCACCAGCACCCACCCCTCCGACAGCTCGCGGATGGCCAACCTCCAGGCCGCGATTCCCAAGGTGATGCCGCTCTACCAGCAGGCCAGGCGCGGCAAGTGAGGCCAGGCGCGCGCGGTCGCGGGGCGGCCGGCGCGCCGACAGGCTTACCGTCGGAAACGCCCGATGTGTATTTCCGTAACCCGCTGTTTGGTATCTCGCCGGTGTTCGGCCTAGACTGCTGGCCGACCCGCTCGCGGGACCCGTGGACGAACAGTCACTCTCACGCCCTGGAGCTCATGTGAAATACGCCGTACTCGGAGCCACCGGCCTGCTGGGACATCACGCCGCGCGCGCTATCAGGGCCGCCGGTCACGATCTGGTGCTGGTCCACCGTCCTTCTTCACAGATCCAGCGTCTCGCCTATCTGGAGCCCGAGTGCCGGGTCGCCGAGATGCTCGATCACGCCGGCCTGGAGCGCGCGCTGCGCGGCCTCGACGGAGTGATCTTCAGCGCCGGCTACTATCCGTCGCGGCCACGCCGCTGGCAGGAGGAAGTGGCCAGCGCGCTGGGCCAGACCAATCCGTTCTACGCCGCCTGCCTGCAGGCGCGGGTGCCGCGCATCCTCTATGTCGGCTCGGCCTACGCCATGCCGCGCCATCCGCAGGGCCTGCCGGGACACGAGGGGCTGTTCTACGACAGCCTGCCGAGTGGCAAGAGTTCCTACGTGCTGTGCAAGTGGGCGCTCGACGAGCAGGCCCGGGAGCAGGCGCGCAATGGCCTGCCGGTGGTGATCGGGATTCCCGGAATGGTCCTCGGCGAACTGGACATCGGCCCGACCACCGGGCGCGTGATCACCGCCATCGGCAATGGCGAGATGACCCACTACGTCGCCGGCCAGCGCAACGTCATCGACGCCGCCGAAGCCGGCCGCGGCCTGCTGATGGCCCTGGAGCGCGGGCGCATCGGCGAGCGCTACCTGCTGACCGGGCACAACCTGGAGATGGCCGACCTGACCCGGCGCATCGCCGAACTGCTCGGCCAGCCGGCACCGCAGCCGATGTCGATGGCCATGGCTCGCGCCCTGGCCACCCTCGGCCGCCTGCGCTACCGGGTCAGCGGCCAGTTGCCGCTGCTCGACGAGACCGCTATCGAGGTGATGGCCGGAGGGCAGTTCCTCGATGGACGCAAGGCCCGCGAGGAACTCGGCTTCTTCTCCACCACCGCCCTGGACGACACCCTGCTGCGCGCCATCGACTGGTTCCGCGACAACGGCTATTTCAACACCTAGGGCAGCGCCTTTTCCGCGAAGGGCCGGGTCTGCAGTCCCAACTGGGCGCGGAAGCTCTCCATGTCGAACATGGTGCACAGTTCCTGCAACTGGCCCTGCGGGTTGAACACCCAGAAGCCCATCGCGGAAATGCTCAGCACCTTGTCGCTGGCCGGATAGCCCAGGGTCGGCCGGACGATGGTGCCGATCAGGGTGCTCCAGGTGAACACCTTGCGCTCCTCGCCGATGCAGTCCTCGACCACCACCTCCAGGTCCGGCATGGCCGCGCGGATGTCCTGCACAAGGCGGATATAGCCGGCGGTATCCAGGGGATGGCCGATGAACGAACTCTTGTAGAGGAAATCCTTGCTGTGCAGTTGCTCCACCAGCGCCATGCGGCCCTTGTTCCAGGACAGTTCGATGTGATGGCGGGCGAGTCGTTTCAGGTCGTGTGCGGGCATCTCCGGCTCTCGCGGGCGGGTGGTCGGGCAGGCATCCGGTACCTGCCTGAACTCTAGCCGCTTCCATGCATTTTGCATTGGCCGCCTAGCCATCCGGGCCCGGCGGCGCGGTCCGTCAGAGCCAGCCGGTCAATCGCGCGGCGTGCCAGGCGGCGTAAAGGCCGAGCGCGGCGAAGGCGGCCGCGGCCAGGCGGCGGATCAGCGCCAGCGGCAACCTGTCGGCGGCCAGGTTGCCGATCAGCACCACCGGCACATTGGCGATCAGCATGCCCAGCGTAGTGCCGATCACCACCAGCCAGAAATGCGGATACTGGGCGGCCAGCATCACCGTGGCGACCTGGGTCTTGTCACCCATCTCGGCGAGGAAGAAGGCGATCAGGGTGGTGAGGAAGGGCCCGTATTTCTTCAGCCCGGACTCTTCGTCGTCGAGCTTGTCCGGGACCAGCGTCCAGAGCGCGACGGCGATGAAGGAAGCGGCGAGGATCCAGCTCAGGGTGGCTTCGGAGAAGAAGCTGGCGACCCAGGCGCCTACCGCGCCGGCGGCGAAGTGGTTGGCCAGGGTGGCGGCGACGATGCCGGCGATGATCGGCCATGGCTTGCGGAACCGCGCCGCGAGCAGGAGCGCCAGCAACTGGGTCTTGTCGCCGATTTCCGCGAGAGCAACGATCAGGGTGGGGACGAACAGCGATTCCATCAGGCTTCCTAAGGGGCGGGTCGACTAATCACCATGACACGCGCCATCTGCCCGCCCCGGGTCAGATCGTGCGTGTCATAGGTCTTGTCAAACCCTTGGCCTGTCTGGGCAGGCTTGGGTCGCGCGCGCCATGGTCTGCGGACCAAGTGTGTTGACGCGTGCCGGGCGAGGCCTGGACGGCGCTCGCGGGAGACTACTCCCCTAGGACGGGGCGCATTCTGCCCAAGCCGGGCGGCTTGGGCAAGCCCAAGGGGGGAACTTTCGTTCGGCCGGGCGCAGGGGGAGGCGGGATCGTGCGGCCAAATGCCGGCGAACCGCGGCGAATCCATGCGGATCGCCAGAGTACTCGGCGGTTCAGGGATTGGTCGGGCTGACGTCCATCTCGTTGTAGCGGACGAAGCGCGAACGCTTCTTCCAGCGGTAGCCCAGCCAGATCGCCAGGAACAGCGGCAGGCTGATGTAGGTGGCCAGCAGGCCGATCCAGTCGATGCGCTCGCCGACCAGCGCCTGGTAGTTCTGTCCGAGGGTGATGACCATGCACAGGGCGAAGGCGAACAGCGGGCCGAAGGGGAACAGCTTGGCCCGGTAGGGCAGGTCTTCCAGGCGGCCGCCCTGGGCGAGGTAACCCTTGCGGAAGCGGTAGTGGGAGATGGCGATGCCCAGCCAGGCGATGAAGCCGCACATGCCCGAGGTATTCAGCAGCCAGGTGTAGACGGTGCTGTCACCGAAGGCCGAGGTGAGGAAGCACAGGGCACCGACCAGGGTCGTGGCGTAGAGCGCGTTGCGCGGCACACCGCTGCGCGAGACGCGGGAGAACAGGCGCGGTGCCTTGCCCTCGAGGGCCAGGTTGTAGAGCATGCGGGTCGAGGCGTACATCCCCGAGTTGCCGGCCGAGAGGATCGCCGAGAGGATCACCGCGTTCATCACCCCTGCGGCGGCGGCGAAACCGGCGCGCTCGAAAAGCAGGGTGAAAGGCGACACGCTGATGTCGCTGGCGTCGTTCTTCAGCAGGTTCGGGTCGGTATAGGGGATCAGCATGCCGATCACGAAGATCGCCAGGATGTAGAACATCAGGATGCGCCAGAACACCTGGCGGATGGCGATCGGGATGTTCTTCCGCGGATTTTCCGACTCGCCGGCGGCGATGCCGATCAGTTCGGTGCCCTGGAACGAGAAGCCGGCGATCATCGCCACCCCGACCATCGCCTGGAAGCCGCCGACGAAGGGCGCGTCGCCCAGGGTGAAGTTGCTGAAGCCGGGCGACTCCACGCCATGCATGATGCCGAAGATGGTCGCCAGGCCGACGCCGATGAAGATGACCACCGTGACCACCTTGATCAGGGCGAACCAGAACTCGCTTTCGCCGAAGCCACGCGCGGAGATCACGTTGAGGCCGAACATGATGCCGAGGAAGATCGCGCTCCAGTAGATTCCCGGCACGTCGGGGAACCAGAAGCTCATCACCAGCTGCGCCGCCACCAGTTCCGCGGCGATGGTCACCGCCCAGTTGTACCAGTAGTTCCAGCCGAGGGCGAAACCGAAGCCATCTTCGACGAACCGGCTGCCATAGGTGCAGAACGAGCCGGAAACCGGCATGTAGGCGGCCATCTCGCCGAGGCTGGTCATGAGGAAGTAGACCATCAGGCCGATCAGTGCGTAGGAGAGCAGCGCGCCGCCCGGGCCGGCGCTGGCCACGGTGGCCCCGGAAGCGACGAACAGCCCGGTGCCGATGGAGCCGCCGATGGCGATCATGTTCAGGTGCCGCGGCTTGAGTACCCGCCGAAGTTGCTGGCCCTGGCTGGCGTTGAGGTCAGTCATCGGCGGCCTCCCGGCGAGGGGCCGCGAAAGGGAATGGCTGCGGGCGGACGGGCAGGGAGAGGAAAAGCTTCATTCACGAGGGTTCCAGGCAGAAATCAGGGGCGACGGGCGGTGTAGACGCGGAAGCCATCGCCTTCGGCGAGCGTCCGGCAAGGGCCGAGGTGGCGCTCGATCAACGGCGGGTATTTCAGGAAGCTGTTGGCCACCAGGCGCAGCTCGCCGCCTGCCGCCAGGTGTTCGGCGGCTCGTTGCAGCAGGCGCTCGGAGGCCTGGTAGTCGGTATGCACGCCCTGGTGGAAGGGCGGGTTGCTGACGATCGCGGCGAGGCCGCGCGGCGCGCCGTCGATACCGTCGGCGGCGATCACTTCGCCGTCGAGGCCGTTGGCGGCCAGGGTCAGGCGACTGCTCGCGACGGCGAAGGCGTCGACGTCGAGCAGGGTCAGGCGGCTGGCGGGATAGCGTCGTTTGACCAACGCCCCGAGCACGCCGGCGCCGCAGCCGAAGTCGAGCAGGTGGCCTTTGGGCAGGTCGTCCAGATGCTCGAGCAGCAACGCGCTGCCGCGGTCCAGGCGGCCATGGCTGAATACGCCCGGCAGGCTGACCACCTGCAGCTCGCCATCGGCCAGAGGCAGGCTGTAGCGCTGGGCCAGGGCCAGCAGGTCGGGTTCGGCCGGCGCCTGTTCGACCTGTACCTGCCAGAGCTGGCAATGTCGCGCGCTGTCGAGCTTGCGCGGCCTGCCGTAGGCGGCCAGTTGCTTGCTGGCGCGCTCGATGCCGCCGCGCTTCTCGCCGACCAGGAACAGTTCGCCGCCGGGCAGGCGCGCGGCCAGGCTGGCCAGCAGGTAGTCGGCCAGTTCGCGTGACTTGGGCAGGAACACTACCGCCGCCGACCAGGCGCCCACCGGCGCGCGGGTGTCGAAGCGGCTGCGGCCGGGAAAGCGGGCGTCCAGTTGCGCCTGTTCGCCGGCGTGCCAGCTCCAGCCGTGGGCCAGCGGCAGCTCGGCGAGCAGGTCGTCGGCGGGCAGGCCGGCCAGCAGCGTCGGCGCGGCGAAGAGGTGGCGCTGGCGCAGCAGCACTTCACTGCGTGGGTCCATGCGGGCTCCGGAAAAATGGGAAATCTTAACAGGCTTGGGCCTGGCATACCCGCCTGGATTATCGGCGATGACTGCCGTTCATCCGTGCCGGGTTTCCTCTGCCCGTTTCAGCCGGCATTCACCACCCGCAGCGCACGACCGGCCTTCCAGGCCTCGGCGTTTTCCGCCAACTGGCCGACGATGCGTTGCCGCGCCTCGCGGCTGCCCCAGGCGTTGTGCGGGGTGACGATCAGCCGCGGGATGTCCGGTGCCAGCAGCGGATTGCCGTTTCGCGGCGGCTCGACGCTGAGCACGTCGGTGGCGGCGCCGCCCAGGTGTCCGCCGCGTAGCGCGTCGGCCAGCGCCTGTTCGTCGACCAGTCCGCCACGGGCGGTATTGACCAGGAACGCGCCGGGCTTCATCAGCGCCAGTTCGGCGGCGCCGAGCATGCCGCGGGTAGCCTCGGTCAGGGGACAGTGCAGGGTCAGGGCGTCGACCCGCGGCAGGAGTTCGCCAAGCGGCAGCCGGTCCGCCCGGGCCGGCCGCCCTGGCAACTGGCCGAGCAGCACGCGCATGCCGAAGGCTTCCGCCAGCCGCGCCACCGCGCCGCCCAGTTCGCCGTGGCCGAGCAGGCCGAGGGTCTTGCCTTCCAGTTCGACAATGGGGAAGTCCAGCAGGCAGAACTGGCTGGCCTGCTGCCAGTGTCCGGCGCGTATCGCCTGCTGGTAGTCCGGCAGCCGGGTGGCCAGCGCCAGCAGCAGCGCGAGGGTGTGCTGGGCCACCGACGGCGTGCCGTAGCCATGGCAGTTGGCGACGACGATCTCGCGCTCGCGGGCGGCGGCGAGATCGATGTTGTTGGTGCCGGTGGCGCTGACCAGGATCAGCCGCAGTTCGGGATTGGCGGCCAGGCATTGCGCATCGATGGGCGCCTTGTTGCTGATTGCCACCTGCGCCCCGTGCAGTCGCCCGGCGACTTCCTGCGGCTGGCTGGAGGGGTACAGCATGAGTTCGTCGAACGCGGCATGCAGGGCGCGCATGTCGAGGTCGCCGAGGTCGAGGGAGGCGTGGTCGAGGAAGACGGCGCGCAGGGAATGGCTCATGGAAGGTCCTTGGCGGCAGCGAGCGAAGGCTGCCTAGCCTAGCAAACCCCCGCGCCAGGCGGGCTTTCCGGTTTTCTTGACAGTGATTATCTCGAAAGTATTGTCGGTTTTTTGACGTTGTTACATATTTAACCTTCGTAGTGTCATTTTTGAGTCACTCCGACGAACGGTCGCCCTTTCAAGTGGACATTTTTTGATCTGGAAGGCATTTTTTTGGCACATAGGGCGCCATGTGAATTACTTCTCAGATTTTCGTCATTTAACTGACGAAATGAAGTGCTGGAAAACTGACGTGCGCCACGTAGATAGGGAGATTTTCATGGTCCGTCCGGATAACCAGCGCGACAAGCGCACCACTTCGAAAGCCGGTAGGGAGGGTCGTTTCGTCCTCGCCGCCAGCAGCACCCTGATGTTCGCCATCGCCAGTATCAATGCGGCCATGGCGGCGCCCACCGGTGCCCAGTTCAACCCCAACGAGATCAAGATCAGCCAGCAGGGCAAGACCACGCTGATCGACCAGAGCACCCAGCGCGCGATCATCAACTGGAAGGGCTTCGACGTGTCCGCCGACGAAGCGGTGCGCTTCAACCAACCCGGGGTGACCTCGTCGACCCTGAACCGGGTCACCGCCGGCCAGGAAAGCGTGATCGCCGGGCGCATCTCGGCGCCCGGGCAGGTGATCATCTACAACTCCAACGGCGTGGTATTCAGCGGCACGGCCAAGGTCGACGTCGGCTCCCTGATCACCACCACGGCGAACATCAGCGACGAACACTTCCGCCAGGGCAAGCTGATCTTCGACCAGCCCGGCAACCCCAATGCGCGGATCGTCAACGACGGCAGCATCAGCGTCGCCGAGAAAGGCCTGGCGGCCTTCGTCGCGCCGTCGGTGGCCAACAACGGCGTGATCAACGCGCGCCTCGGCACCGTGGCGATGGCCGCCGGCAACGCCGCCACCATCGACCTCTACGGCGACGGCCTGGTGTCGATCGCGGTGACCGACCCGGTCACCCGCAAGCCGCAGGATGCCCAGGCGCTGGTCAGCAACGGCGGGGCCATCCAGGCCGATGGCGGCAGCGTGCTGATCACCGCCGAGCAGGCCTCGCGGGTGGTCGATAACGCGGTCAACCTGTCCGGCGTGATCCTCGCCCGCGGCACCGAGGTGCGCGAGGGCAGCGTGGCGCTGGTGAGCAAGTCCGGGGACATCCAGGTCGCCGGCAAGATCGACGTCAGCGGACCGAAGAATGGTGGCGACGTGCTGGTCAGCGGCCAGCAGGTGGTCCTGGCGAGCAGCGCCAGCGTCGATGCGCGCGGCGCCGCCCAGGGTGGCAGCGTACGCATCGGCGGCGACTTCCAGGGCCGCGGCGAACTGCCCCGGGCGAAGAACACCACGCTGGACAAGGGCTCCAGCATCGACGTTTCCGCAACCGGCAAGGGCAACGGCGGCCTCGCCGTGGTCTGGTCGGACGGCAATACCCGCATGGACGGGCGGATCCTCGCCCGGGGCGGTGCCCAGGGCGGCAACGGCGGCCTGGTGGAAACCTCCGGCAAGGTCAACCTGAGCATCGCCGACAGCGCCTACGTCAGCGTCGCGGCACCCTACGGCAACGGCGGCACCTGGCTGCTCGACCCGACCACCCTGCGCATCGTCGCCTCCGGCGGCACCTCCGGCTCGGTCGGGGGAGCCAATGGCGCCAGCGGCAACGCGACGGTCAATGCCTCGGTGGTCACCGGCGCGCTGGCCGGCGGCCGGGTTACCCTCAGCGCCAGCGACCGGCTGTCGGTCGAGGCGCCGCTGATCACCAACAACCTGGGCGGCGCCAGCCGTGGCCTGGAGCTGATCGCCACCGGCCCGGCCGGCGCGGTGGACATCTCCGCGCCGATCCTGTTCCGCAACGGCAGCCTGGCGATCCGCGCCGGCGGCAATATCAACTTCCTCAGCGGTGGCACCCCGCAGACCAGTGGCATCGTCGACCTTGGCAGCGGCACCCTGTGGATGCAGACCAGCACCACCGGCAAGATCAGCCAGCAGGCCGGTACCGCGCTGATCGCCGCCAACCTGGCCGGTCGTGCCGGCAGCATCGATCTCGGTTCCTGGGACAACTACGCCGGCAACCTGGCGCTGCAGACCTTCAATGGCGCGTTGAAGTACCGGCAGAGCAACTCCACCGGTGTGACCACCAGCGGCACGGTGTTCGATCCGTTCATCGCCAGCCAGAGCATGACCGGCACCGCGCAGAACATCGTCTCCAGCGTCGGTACCCGGGTCCTCGAGGCCAACAGCAGAGGCACCACCGGCAACTACACCCTGACCGCCGACGGCAACAGCGAGTTCGACCGCCTGGTCTTCACCGCGCTGCCCTACCGCCGGGTCAGCGGCTCCGCCAGCTTCCCGACCAACGACTCGTCGGATTACCTGGTGACCAACCTGCGCTACCGGGTCAACGGCAGCGACGTCACGGCCACGCCGACCGGCGGCACGCCCAGCGGCTTCACCGTCGCCGCCGGCAACGGCAGCGTCACCACCTGGGCCGGCAACTGGGGCACCAGTTGGGGCGTGAAGGGCTTCGGCGGGGTGATCGGGGTGACTGACGAGTTGCAGTACGACGTCGGCACCGGCCTGACCGAGGAACTGATCTTCGGCCTGGGCGGCAAGACCAGCCGCGTCGACACCCGCCTCGACCTGTTCATGCGCGAGGGGCCATTCGGCAGCTTTGCCGAGCGCGCCCAGGTGGAAATGTTCAAGACCACTACCACCGCTGGCGACATTCTCTCGCGCCAGCAGACCGCCACCCTGACCGCCGGCGATGCCAGCCGCGTCTACGGCGATGCCAACCCGGCGCTGACGGCGACCATGTCCGGCATCAATGCCATCGATGCCTATGTCAACAGCCAGTTCAACGACCTCTACCAGGTGACCGCCAGCACCACTGCGACCCAGGCGTCGAACGTCGGGCAATACGCGATCACCGGCAATGCCAACGGCAGCGAATACTTCAGCCAGCGCTACCAGCTGGTACGCCAGGACGGCAAGCTGACGGTCACCCCGGCGCAACTGATCGTCAGCGCCGACGCCAGGAGCAAGGTCTATGGCGACGCCGATCCGAGCCTGACCTATCAGGTCAGCGGTCTGAAGAACGGCGACACCGCGGGTAGCGTGCTGACCGGCAACCTGGGCCGGGTGGCCGGCGAGAACGTCGGCAACTACGGGATTCTCCAGGGCGGGCTGGGCCTCAATACCGCCAACTACACCCTGAGCTACGTCGGCAACGACCTGCGCATCACGCCGGCGCAACTGAACGTGATCGCCGACGCCAAGACCAAGGTGTACGGCGACCTGGATCCGACCCTCACCTACCAGGTCTCCGGCCTGAAGCGCGGCGATACCGCCGGCGCGGTGCTCAATGGCGGCAGCCTGAGTCGCGTGGCGGGCGAGAACGTCGGGGTCTATGGCATCAACCAGGGCGGCCTGGGCCTGGTCAGCAGCAACTACACGCTGAATTACCAGGGCAACGACCTGACCATCACCAAGGCGCTGCTGAACGTGATCGCCGACGCCAAGACCAAGGTCTACGGCGATGCCGACCCGAGCCTGACCTACCAGGTCAGCGGGCTGAAGAACGGCGATAGCGCCGGCGCGATCCTCACCGGCGGGCTGAACCGTGCCGCGGGCGAGAACGTGGGCGTGTACGGCATCAACCAGGGCGACCTGGCATTGAACAGCGGCAACTACGACCTGGCCTACCAGGGCAATAACCTGACCATCACCAAGGCGCTGCTGAACGTGATCGCCGACGCCAAGACCAAGGTCTACGGCGACGCCGACCCGAGCCTGACCTACCAGGTCAGCGGGCTGAAGAACGGCGATAGCGCCGGCGCGATCCTCACCGGCGGGCTGAACCGTGCCGCGGGCGAGAACGTGGGCGTGTACGGCATCAACCAGGGCGACCTGGCATTGAACAGCGGCAACTACGACCTGGCCTACCAGGGCAACAACCTGACCATCACCAAGGCGCTGCTGAACGTGATCGCCGACGCCAAGACCAAGGTCTACGGCGATGCCGACCCGAGCCTGACCTACCAGGTCAGCGGTCTGAAGAACGGCGACAGCGCCGGTTCGATCCTGACCGGCGGGCTGAACCGCGCCGCGGGCGAGAACGTGGGCGTGTACGGCATCAACCAGGGCGACCTGGCACTGAACAGCGGCAACTACGACCTGAGCTATCAGGGCAATAACCTGACCATCACCAAGGCGCTGCTGAACGTGATCGCCGACGCCAAGACCAAGGTCTACGGCGACGCCGACCCGAGCCTGACCTATCAGGTCAGCGGCCTGAAGAACGGCGACAGCGCCGGCGCGATCCTGACCGGCGGGCTGAACCGCGCCGCGGGCGAGAACGTGGGCGTGTACGGCATCAACCAGGGCGACCTGGCACTGAACAGCGGCAACTACGACCTGAGCTATCAGGGCAATAACCTGACCATCACCAAGGCGCTGCTGAACGTGATCGCCGACGCCAAGACCAAGGTCTACGGCGACGCCGACCCGAGCCTGACCTATCAGGTCAGCGGCCTGAAGAACGGCGACAGCGCCGGCGCGATCCTCACCGGCGGGCTGAACCGTGCCGCGGGCGAGAACGTGGGCGTGTACGGCATCAACCAGGGCGACCTGGCATTGAACAGCGGCAACTACGACCTGGCCTACCAGGGCAACAACCTGACCATCACCAAGGCGCTGCTGAACGTGATCGCCGATGCCAAGACCAAGGTCTATGGCGATGCCGATCCGGCGCTGACCTACCAAGTGTCTGGGCTGAAGAACGGCGACACCGCCGGCGCCGTGCTCAACGGCGGTAGCCTGAGTCGAGTTGCCGGTGAAAATGTCGGCACCTACGGCATAAACCAGGGCGACCTGGCACTGAACAGCGGCAACTACGACCTGAGCTATCAGGGCAACAACCTGACCATCACCAAGGCGCTGCTGAACGTGATCGCCGACGCCAAGACCAAGGTCTACGGCGACGCCGATCCGAGCCTGACCTACCGGGTCAGCGGGCTGAAGAATGGCGACAGCGCCGGTTCGATCCTGACCGGTGGCCTGAACCGCGCCGCGGGCGAGAACGTGGGCGTGTACGGCATCAACCAGGGCGACCTGGCATTGAACAGCGGCAACTACGACCTGGCCTACCAGGGCAATGACCTGACCATCACCAAGGCGCTGCTGAACGTGATCGCCGACGCCAAGACCAAGGTCTACGGCGACGCCGACCCGAGCCTGACCTACCAGGTCAGCGGTCTGAAGAACGGCGACAGCGCAGGCGCGATCCTCACCGGCGGGCTGAACCGTGCCGCGGGCGAGAACGTGGGCGTGTACGGCATCAACCAGGGCGACCTGGCATTGAACAGCGGCAACTACGACCTGGCCTACCAGGGCAACAACCTGACCATCACCAAGGCGCTGCTGAACGTGATCGCCGACGCCAAGACCAAGGTCTACGGCGACGCCGACCCGAGCCTGACCTACCAGGTCAGCGGTCTGAAGAACGGCGACAGCGCAGGCGCGATCCTCACCGGCGGGCTGAACCGTGCCGCGGGCGAGAACGTGGGCGTGTACGGCATCAACCAGGGCGACCTGGCATTGAACAGCGGCAACTACGACCTGGCCTACCAGGGCAACAACCTGACCATCACCAAGGCGCTGCTGAACGTGATCGCCGACGCCAAGACCAAGGTCTACGGCGATGCCGACCCGAGCCTGACCTACCAGGTCAGCGGGCTGAAGAACGGCGACAGCGCCGGTTCGATCCTGACCGGCGGGCTGAACCGTGCCGCGGGCGAGAACGTGGGTGTGTACGGCATCAACCAGGGCGACCTGGCACTGAACAGCGGCAACTACGACCTGAGCTATCAGGGCAATAACCTGACCATCACCAAGGCGCTGCTGAACGTGATCGCCGACGCCAAGACCAAGGTCTACGGCGATGCCGACCCGAGCCTGACCTACCAGGTCAGCGGGCTGAAGAACGGCGACAGCGCAGGCGCGATCCTCACCGGCGGGCTGAACCGTGCCGCGGGCGAGAACGTGGGTGTGTACGGCATCAACCAGGGCGACCTGGCACTGAACAGCGGCAACTACGACCTGGCCTACCAGGGCAATGACCTGACCATCACCAAGGCGCTGCTGAACGTGATCGCCGACGCCAAGACCAAGGTCTACGGCGATGCCGACCCGAGCCTGACCTACCAGGTCAGCGGTCTGAAGAACGGCGACAGTGCAGGCGCGATCCTCACCGGCGGGCTGAACCGTGCCGCGGGCGAGAACGTGGGCGTGTATGGCATCAACCAGGGCGGCCTGGTGCTGACCAGCGGCAACTATGACCTGGCCTACCAGGGCAATGACCTGACCATCACCAAGGCGCTGCTCAACGTATTCGCCGACGCCAAGAGCAAGCAGGTCGGCAGCGTCGACCCGGCGCTGACCTACCAGGTGAGCGGCCTGAAGAATGGCGACAGTGCCGGCCAGGTGCTCGCCGGTGGACTCGGTCGGATGGGCGGCGAGGCGGTCGGCCAGTACGACATCCTCCAGGGCGGGCTCGCGCTTACCAGCGGCAACTATCAGCTCAACTACCAGGGCAACCTGCTGAGCATCCTGCCGCTGCCGGTCAATCCGGGCGACCTGGGCCAACTGGCGGCGTTCTCCGATCTGCGCGAACTGCAGAAAGGGCGCGATCCGGATACCCCCGGGGACGCGGTCTACCGCACCACCACGCTGGAAAACCCGTTCCTCGAAAATCCCTTCCTGCGTGCCTACGCTCTGGGGATGGACGTCAGCGACCCGAACCTGCTGCCGGCGACCGCCGCGGGTCCGGCCGAGGACGCCAGCGCCAAGCGGGTGGGCCAGTTCACCGATCGTCCGCTGCGGGCAGAGGCGGAGAGTGGGGCGGGCTGCTCGAACCAGAGCTACCTGGCCGACTACTGGAGCTGCTTCAACAAGCCTCTGAACTTCTAACCCTTTTCGCAGTGCGCGCTATCGCCCTCGGGCGATAGCGCGTCATTTGCCCGAGGTGAATGATGAAACCTTCGCAATGGACGCTTCGCTGGGTGACGCTCTGTGGCTGCGGGATGCTGGCAGCATCCGCCGCCGCCGTGGAGTTGCCAGGGACTGTACAGCCATCCCAGCTCGATGAACGCTTCAAGCCGCGCAGCGAGCCGCAGGCCAAGCCCGAGGCGCCGCTGGTGGTACCCAGGCAGGTCGCGCCGCAAGGCAGTGAACAGATCCGCTTCGAACTGCGCGAGATTCGCATCGAAGGCAATACCCGCTACGACAAGGCGGTGCTCGAGTCCTACTACCAGCACATGCTCGGCAAGCAGGTTTCCCTGGCCGAACTGGTCGACCTGGCCAACCGCCTGACCGCCAAGTACCGTCAGGACGGCTACCTGCTGACCCAGGTGGTGGTGCCGGAACAGAGCATCGAGGGCGGCAAGGTGCGCCTGCAGGTGATCGAGGGCTACCTCGAGCACGTGCAGATCAAGGGCACCGTCGACGGGCCGCGGGTGCGGGTGGAGGAACTGCTCGCGCCGCTCAGCGAGAAGCGCCCGCTGGACGCCGACACGCTGGAGCGCGGCCTGCTGCTGGTCGGCGACCTGCCGGGGGTGAACGTGCAGAGCGTGCTCAGCCCCGGCCAGGCGCTGGGCTCGTCGAACCTCGACGTGGCGTTGCAGCAGCAGCGCTACGAGGGCTTCGTCAGTCTCGACAACCGTGGCTCGCACTACACCGATCCGACCACCCTGGCCTTCGGCGCCACCGAGTTTTCCCGCCTGGGCTTCTACGAGCAGATCGACGTGCTCGGCGCGATCTCGCCGTTCAGCGACGCCACCCGCTACATCCAGTTGCGCGGCACGCTGCCGCTGGGCGGCATGTTCGCCGGCGATACCCTGCAGATCATGGGCTCCTATTCGAAGGTCAACCCGGACATCCCGGACTCGGTGTTCCCCTTCGACAGCGTCAGCAAGAGCACCGAAGGCAGCATTGCCTACAACCATCCCTTCATCCGCTCGCGCTCGCAGAACCTGAGCGGTGGCCTGGCGTTGCAGTGGAAGGATACCGAGACCCGTCTGCGCGACTTCGCCAGCGACGCCTCGAACCCAGGCCGTGACCACGTGCGGGTGTTCCAGCAGCGCCTGACCTACGACTGGGTCGACCGCTGGATGGGCATCAACCTGGCGGAGGTGCGCAACAACATCGGCCTGGACATGTGGGGGGCGACCAAGAAGGACGACGAGCGGCGTTCCCGCGAGGTGGCCGACGGCCGCTTCGTCTATCTCAACGGCAACGTCGGCCGCCTGCAGGGCCTCGGCGGGCCCTGGTCGGTGTACGGCGAGTTGCAGTGGCAGTACAGCTTCGACCCATTGCTGCCGAGCGAGCGCTTCGGTGTCGGCGGCAGCGGCATCGGTCGTGGCTTCGCGCCCGGCAACATCACCGGCGACCGCGGCTTCGCCCTGAAGATCGAGCCGCGCTACGGCCAGGCGGTGGGCTACAACTGGCTGCGCAGCTACCAGGCCTACGCTTTCTACGACTGGGGCAAGACCTACAACCTCGACGTGGACGATGACGAGCAGCAGAAGCTCGGCTCGATAGGTGCCGGAGTGCGCTTCAACCTCACCGACCAATTGTCGTTCAACCCGGAGATCGCCCGCCAGGTCATCGGTGAGCCGGCCGACCAGCGCGACGGCAAGCGCGATACGCGAGTCCTGTTCAACGTGGTGGCGCGTTTCTGAACGTCTCCTTCATCCGCAGCCAGGCGGGCCTGGCTGCGGGCTTCTCCGTGCTTTAGTCCGAGTAATCCTGTCAAACATTCGATTTCTTCGATTTTTCTTATCGACATCCTCAATAGCGCCAGTTTCCTCGCGATACGACCGTTTTTCTCCTGAGGCTCCGATCTAGAGCGGCTTTTTCGACTATTTCAAATGTCGATAAAGACTATTGCCGTGCTTCGTTTTCCAATCGACTTTCCCGAACAGAGAATGGCTCCACGCAACGACTACCTGGAGCCACCGCCATGAAACGTCCGCTGATCCTCGCCATCGCTCTCGCTACCCTGGCCGCCAATGCCGCCTTCGCCGCACCGCGCGTCGAGTCCGTCGCCCTGCGCGGCGCCCAGCAAATGATCGCTTCCGACGGTTCCGACCGCACCCTCGAACGCCTGCGCAAGACCCAGGCGCCGCGGGTCCAGGAAGAACGCCGGATCGCCGAAAGCGGCAGCGAGCAGACCGTCGACCGCCTCCACCGCGACATGACCGGCCGCGAGGCGCGCCTGGCCGAGAACGGCAGCGAACAGACCGTCGACCGTTTGCACAAGGACCTGGGGCGCGCCGACCTGCGCCTGGCCGACAACGGTAGCGAGCGCACCGTCGAGCGCCTGCATCGGGAGATGCAGCGCCCCGCCTGACACCGCGGACCACGCCGCAAGGCGCGAGAAAAGCCCGGCTCGATGCCGGGCTTTCTTAATTGTCGAGAAGGAGCGGTGTACGGGTAGGTCGGGCGTCATCCGCAGACACACCGCTGCCGAGGCTTCGGCGCGCGACGGCACGGGCCTCAGTGCAGGCGGTCGCGTTGCGCCAGGGTGGGGAACAGTTTCATCCACGCACCGGTGACCACCAGGGTGCCGATCCCGCCGAGGACCACCGCCGGCACCGTGCCGAACCAGTGTGCGGTGAGCCCGGACTCGAACTCGCCGAGCTGGTTCGAGGCGCCGATGAACAGGCCGTTCACCGCGCTGACCCGGCCGCGCATCTGGTCGGGAGTCTCCAGTTGCACGAAGGCGCCGCGGATGACCATGCTGACCATGTCGGCGGCACCGAGCACCACCAGCACGCCGAGGGACAGCCAGAACGACGTCGACAGGCCGAAGGCGATGGTCGCCAGGCCGAAGATGCCCACCGAGAGGAACATGATCCGTCCGACGTTGCGCTCGATGCTGAAGCGCGCCAGCCAGAACGACATCGCCAGTGCGCCCACCGCCGGCGCCGAGCGCAGCAGGCCGAGGCCCCAGGGGCCGGTGAGCAGGATGTCCTTGGCGAACACCGGGAGCAGGGCTGTGGCGCCGCCGAGGAGCACGGCGAACAGGTCGAGGGAGATCGCCCCGAAGATGTCCGGCCGGCTGCGGATGAAGCGGATCCCGGCGAGCAGCGAGTCCAGGGTGGCCTTGCCCTGGGAAAGCGGCTGGTTGCGCACCGGCAGGCTGAGCGTCAGGGCGCAGGCGAGGACGTACAGGGTGGCTGTCGGCACATAGACCCAGGCGGCGCCGAACGCGTAGAGCAGGCCGCCGAGGGCCGGGGCGGCGATGGTCGCCGCCTGCATCGCCGAGGCCGAAGCGGCCACCGCGCGCGGGAACAGCCCGGCCGGTACCAGGTTCGGCAACAGCGCCTGGGTGGTCGGCATCTCGAAGGAGCGGGCGCTGCCCAGGGCGAAGGCGAGGACGAAGATCATGTTGCGGGTCAGCTCTCCGGAGGCCGCGCCGAACACCAGCGCCACCGCCACCAGGGCCTGGCCGGCCTGGCAGAGGGCGGCGACCTTGCGCCGGTCGTAGCGGTCGGCGACGTGCCCGGTATGCAGCATGAACAGTACCCGCGGGAGGAACTCCACCAGGCCGACCAGGCCCAGGTCGAGGACGTTGCCGGTGAGTTCGTAGATGTGCCAGCCGATGGCCACGGTGAGCATCTGGAAACCGCTTGCGGTGCAGACGCGGGCCAGCCAGAAGGCGAGGAAGGGACGGTGGCGGAGCAGGGAATGGGGTTCGCTGGACATGCTGGATCGGGGCATTGCGGGAGGAGGACGGAGAGTAACATGCAGTTACCTCCTGGCTGTTGCATTTGCCGGAATCGGTGAACTCGAAAAGCGCACGAAGACCCGGGCGCGGACCCTGCGGGCGACCAAAGTCGAGTATCCACGGGGCCTTTCGGCGGCAGGCGGGACTTTTCCTCGGGCGTGACTTGCCGCTAAAATTAACTTCCGAGTCAGGTTTTTCGCCTGCGTGCTCCACCTCGCCCGTCCGGGCGAGCTGTTCAAGCCTGAATAACGACATGGGTGGGCCCCTTACCACCCAGAGGAACTTGCATGTCCAACCGTGATATCTCCCGGCGCGCCTTTCTCCAGGGCGGGTTGATCGCCGGCGTGGGCGTCACCCTGGCGCCGCTCGGCAGCCGGGCTTTCGCTGCCTTGTTCGAGAACCAGGTGACCGTTGCCGCCCAGCAGTGGATGGCGGGCAACGGCCAGGTTCGCTTCCGTAACGACGCCTTGTCCAAGGTCTGTGGCAACAAGGTGTTCGCCCGCGACATCCGCGCCAGGGACATGCCCGGCTGGCCTCAGCAGCAGGGCCACGCCATGCTGCTGAAGACCGTGCGCGCCGACCGCATCTACGAAGGCCACGACCTTTCCTGGCTGGGCGCCGAGTTGCAGCCGGACCGTATCGTCACCGCCGCCGACCTGGAGAAGGACGGCATCGTCTTCCCCGAGGCGCATTCGCCCGATCCGCTGCTGCCGCCGGGCAAGGTGCCGATGTTCATCGGCCATCCGGTGGCGATCCTGATCTGGAACGACTTCGAGCGCTTCCGCCGGGCCAAGCTCAAGCTCAAGTTCAACGACAAGGCGATCCGCTATGGCGCCCAGGCCCCGTTGTACCAGGGCGATCCCTACGGCAGCTATCGCTTCGTCCGGGTCGGCGGCAAGACGCCCTACGAGGACGACGAGTTCTCCAGCCTGAAGGACTCGATGCTGTTCCCCACCATCCTCAACCGCAAGCCGGTCTGGACCAGCGAGCCGAAGCTGCACGGCGACCTCACCGAGCAGGGCCTGTTCCATGCCAAGCGCATGGCCGAGCAACTGGAACACCCGCCGCAGGACTGGCTGGTCTTCGACGAGCGCTACAAGACTCCGTCGATCGAGCCGGCGGCGCTGGAGCCGGACAACGGCAACGGCTGGTACGACGCGGCGAGCAAGACCTTGCACTTCGTGGTCGCCACCCAGTGCCCGTTCGAGGTCGCCTACGAAAGCGTGCACATGATCAAGCCGTCGCGCTTCGCCCTGGAGAAGCTCAACATCCATCCGGGCTACACCGTCGGCTACGGCTCCAAGGACAACAACATCTTCGTCTTCTACGCCGCGCTCGCCGCGCTGTACGGCGAAGGTGTGCCGGTGCGCCTGGCCAACGACCGCTACGAGCAGTTCCAGAGCGGCATCAAGCGCCACCCGTTCGACATCCGCTACCAACTGGCGGTGGACAGGAACGACCTCGGCTTCCGCATCTTCCGCGCCGACATGAGCGCCGACGGCGGCGGCCGCGCCAACTACAGCGCCTCGGTGGCGGCGGTGGGTGCCACCGCCGCGCAGTCGATCTACTACATGCCGCAGAACGACCTGGCGGTCACCGCCTACCATTCGCGCGGAGTCGAGGCCGGTTCGATGCGCGGCTACGGCACCCTGCAGACCATGGCCGCGACCGAGATGATGGTCGACGAGATCGCCGGCCGGCTGGGCGTCGACGCCATCGACCTGCGCCGCCGCAATGCCCTGCGCTCGGGCATGAAGAACACCCAGGGCGCGGTCCCGGCCGGTGCCTTGCGCCTGCACGAGATACTCGACAAGGCCGCTGCCCACGAAGTCTGGAAGGACCGCGAGGCGCGCAAGAAGCGCTTCGACGCGGAGGACCCGGACAACTGGTACGGGGTCGGCTTCGCCATCTGCCAGAAGGACTTCGGCACCGGCGCCGAGGCGCCGATGGCGAGCATCGAGTTCAGCGCCGACGGGCGCATCAGCCTGCGCCACATCGGCACCGAGATCGGTACCGGGATGTCCACCTCGCAGGCCTTCGTGGTCGGCGACTTCCTCGGCCGTCCGGCGGACGAGGTGAAGACCGCCGAGACCGAATGGCCCGAGCTGCGGCTCACCACCAAGGGCAATCCCTACCTGATGAGCCAGGCCGAGCAGGATGCCGCGCTGCGCGATCCGCGCTGGGTCGGCAAGCTGGCCTCGCCGTCGTCGGCGACCAACTCGGCGTTCTATTTCAGCCATGCCACTCGGGAAGCGGCGCGTGTGCTGTTCAACCACGGCCTGTGGCCGGCGGCCCTGGAACTGTGGCGCAGCGGTCCGTTCGGCGGCCAGGCCAACCCTTACGTGGTGCGTCGCGAAAACGCGGTATGGGTCGACGGCCAACTGACCGGCAACGGCCTGGCGCCGATTCCCTTCGCCGAGCTGGCGAAGAAGGCCCATGAGATGGGCCTGGTCACCGGCGTCAGCGTCCACGGCTTCAACCGCTGGAGCTGGGCCGAGGCGGACTTCGTCATCGATGGCGTGCGCGAACGCCTGCCGCTCGACGCCATGGCGGTGAAGTACGGCGACGGTGCGCCGGGAGTGAAGAAGGCGATGATGAACAGCGCCGGCTTCCACCTGCTCGACCGGCAGAACCCGGCTTATCCGGCGACCCAGCTGAACAACGCGATGGTCACCTACTACAGCCCGGTGGCGACCCTGGTCGAGCTGAAGGTGAACAAGGGCAGCGGCGAGGTGCAGGTGCTCGACCACCATTCCTGGATCGAGTGCGGCCGGGTGCTGGTGCCGGAACTGGTCAAGGGCCAGCTGGAGGGCGGCATCGCCATGGGTATCGGCCACGCGTTGCTGGAGGAAATGCCGCTCTACGAGGGCGGCCCCGCGGAAGGGGACTGGAACTTCAACCGCTACCGGTTGCCGCGGGCGAAGGACGTGGCGGTGTGGAAACAGACGGCGGAGATCCTGCCGCCGCTGTCGCCGACCGATCCGGCCAAGGGCATCGCCGAGGTGGTGATGATCCCGGTGGTCGGCGCCATCGCCAACGCCGTGGCGCACGCCACCGGCAAGCGCGTCCGCGACCTGCCCATCACTCCCGCCCGCATCAAGGAGGCCCTCCATGGCTAACCGCAAGCTCCAGATGACCCTCAACGGTCAAGCCGTCGGTCCGGTGGAGGTCGCCGAAGACCTGCCGATGATCGACTACCTGCACGAATACCAGAACCTCACCGGCTCGCGCCTGGGCTGTGGCCAGGGCATCTGCCATGCCTGCGTGGTGATCGTCGACAACCCGGACGGCACCAGCGAGGAAGTGCGCACCTGCATCACCGGTGCGCACTACTTCGACGGCAAGAAGGTTCGCACCATCGAGGGCCACGCCCAGCGCGACGAGAACGGCGAGATCCGCGCGCTGAACCCGATCCAGCAGAAGTTCGTCGACCAGTTCGCCTTCCAGTGCAGCTATTGCGCGCCGGGCTTCGTCAACGCCGCCACCGTGCTGGTGGAAAAAGCCCAGCGCCAGCCGATCAGGCGCAGCGAGCTGGAGCAGGCGATCGAGGACAGCCTCGGCCACCACATCTGCCGTTGCACCGGCTACGTGCGCTACTACAGCGCCACCCGCGACGTGCTCGACGAACTCGGCCTGGTCAAGGAGGCTTGAGGATGAAGCGCACCCTTTCCGGCCTCGCCCTGGCGCTGGCCGCGCTCTCGCCGTCCCTGGCTTCCTCCGCCGGCGCCGATGCGGCGCTGGTCAAGCGCGGCGAATACCTCGCCCGCGCCGCCGACTGCATGGCCTGCCATACCGCCGAGGGCGGCGCGCCGTTCGCCGGCGGGCTGCCGATCCAGTCGCCGTTCGGCACCATCTACGGCACCAACATCACTCCGGACAAGGAACATGGCATCGGCGCCTACAGCGCCGACGAGTTCTTCGCCGCCCTCACCGAGGGCAAGCGCAAGGACGGCGCCTATCTCTATCCGGCGATGCCCTACACCTCGTACCACCTGATCGAGCGCGAGGATGCCGACGCCATCTACGCCTACCTGATGGCCCAGGAGCCGATCGCCCGGCCGGCGCCGCAGACCAGCCTGAGCTTCCCGTTCAACGTGCGCATGGGGCTGGCCGGCTGGAACCTGCTCTACGGCAAGAGCGTGCGCTTGCAGCCGGAGGAGGGCCGCAGCGAGGCGTGGAAGCGCGGCCAGTACATGGTCGAGGTGCTCGGCCACTGCGGCGAGTGCCATACCCCGCGCAACCTCGCCGGTGCCCTGGAGCAGGACAAGCGCCTGAGCGGCGGCCTGCTCAACGGCTACCTGGCGCCCAGCCTGCTGCCCGGCGACCTCGCCGAGCGCGGTTGGACCCAGCCGGACCTGGCGAGCTTCCTCAAGCACGGCATGAGCGCCCAGGGCAGCATGTTCAACGAGATGTTCCCGGTGGTGCACCACAGTACCCAGCACCTCGACGACGGCGACCTGGCGGCCATGGCCACCTACCTGCTCGGCGACCAGCCGCCGCCGGCCAGGGAGGTCCAGGCGCTGCCCGAGGCGCAGCTGAACGACAGCGGCAAGCGCGGTCGCCAGCAGTACCTCAATGTCTGCGCCGGCTGCCACGGTGGCGAAGGCGAGGGCAAGCCGCATATCGCGGTGGCGATGAACGGCAACACTACCCTGCGCTTGCAAGACCCGCGTAATCTGTTGCGAGTGATCGAAGACGGCATCGTCGAACAGCAGTTCACCGGCTTCGAACGCATGCAACCGATGCCCGGCTTCGCCGGGAAACTCGACGACGAGCAACTCACGGACCTGCTCAACTACCTGCGCCAGACCTGGGGCGGATTGCCCGGTGACCTCGGTCCCCGACAGGTCGCGCAATTGAAGACGGAGAGCGCCTCGGCGCATACCGTCAAGGTGAAGTGAATCGTGCAACACCTCGATCTACAGGTGGTCCGCAAGGCGCTGAAGTGGTCCGTGGGCGGCGAACGGGTGTGGTTCTGTACCGTGCTTACGACCTACGGCTCGGCGCCTCGCGCGCCGGGATCGCTGCTGGCGGTGAACGCCAGCGGTGAATGGATCGGCTCGCTGTCCGGCGGCTGCGTCGAGGATGATTTCCTCGGGCGGGTCGCCGCCGGCGGTTTCCCCGAGCCCTCGGTGATCGTGCGCTACGGCGAGGGTGACGACCCGAACTCGAACATCCGCCTGCCCTGCGGCGGCATTCTCGACGTACTGGTGGAAAACCTGGCGCCGGACTGCGACGTCCAGGCCCATCTGCGCGAGCTGGAGTCGGCGTTGCTTGGCCAGCGCCGCCTGCTGCGCGAGGTCGAGCTGGGTAGCGGCGCGCGCAGCCTGCGCGACGACTCCAGCCATGGCCCCCGGGTGGAGCGCGGCGGCGAGCGGGTGCGCTTGCGCGTCGGCGCCGCCCAGCGCCTGCTGCTGGCCGGCTATTCCAGCGTCGCCCATGCCTGCGCCGAGTTCGGCAAGGGCCTGGGCTTCGAGGTGATCCTCTGCGACCCGCGCGAAGAAGCCTTGCGCGGCGTGGTGCTGGAGGGCATCGAGATCCGTCGCGAGCTGCCCTCGCTGTTCATCGCCGACGGCGGCTGCCACGCCGATACGGCGGTGGTGGCGTTGACCCATGATCCGAAGATCGACGACCTGGCGATGCTCGAGGCGGTACGTACCGAAGCCTTCTATATCGGCGTGATGGGCTCGCGGGCGACCTCGGAGAAACGCTTCGAGCGCCTGCGGCGCATCGGCGGCCTGGGCGATGCCGAACTGGCGCGGATCCACGCGCCGATCGGCCTCAACCTGGGCAGCAAGACGCCGGCGGAAATCGCCCTGGCGGTGCTGGCGGACATTCTCCGCATCCGCAACGGCATTCCGCGCGAGCGGCTCTGATGGTCGCTGCCGACGAGGTGCTGTGCCTGGTCCTGGCGGCCGGGCGGGGGCGCCGCTTCGGCAGCGACAAGCGCCTGGCGCGCCTGGCTGATGGCACCACCCTGCTGGCGGCCAGCGTGGCGCGGGCGCGCGAGGCGTTCGCCGAGGTGCGGGTGGTGGTGCGTGCCGGAGAGACCCCGGCGAGCCTGGGCCTGCCGGCGCAGCAGCGGCTTGTCCACAGCCTCGACGCGTCGTTGGGCATGGGCCACAGCCTGGCCGCCGGCGTCGCGGCGGCGGGGAGCAGCCCGGCGCGGGCCATCGCCGTCCTGCTCGGCGACATGCCCTGGATCGCCGCCGATACCCTCGAGCGTCTGGCCGCGATGGCCACTCCCGAAGCCATCGTGTTTCCCCTGTACGACGGCCAGCGCGGCCATCCGGTGCTGTTCGGCCGCGCTTTCTGGGACGCGCTTGCGCAACTGGACGGCGACCAGGGCGCGCGCCGTGTGCTGCAGGCCCATCGTCCGGCCTGGTGCGAGGTGCCGTGCGACGATCCGGGGGTACTCCGCGACGTGGACACCCCGGCGGCGCTCGGCTGACTATTTTCCCGCTTTCAGGATCACGAACTTCGGATTCGCCGCGACCTGCTCGACCCCGCGGAACAGCCGCTTGAGCTTGGCGTGGTAGCCCAGGTGGCGGTTGCCGACGATCCACAGTTCGCCGCCCGCCGCCAGGGCATCGCGAGCCTGGAGAAACATGCGCCAGGCGAGGAAGTCGCCAACCACCTGCTGCTGGTGGAACGGCGGGTTGCACAGGACCAGGTCCAGCGAGCCCGCCGCCTGGCCGGCCAGGCCATCGTCGGCGCGGAACGCCGCCGGCCGCTCGCCCAGCGCCGCGCGCCAGTTCTCCCGTGCCGACTGCACGGCCATGTACGATTCGTCCACCAGGGTCAGTTCGGCCTGCGGGTTGAGCAGCGCGTAGGCGATGCCGAGCACCCCGTTGCCGCAACCGAGGTCGGCCGCGCGCAGCGCGCCGAGGCTGCGCGGCAGGTGCGGGAGGAAGGCGCGGGTGCCGATGTCGAGGCCTTCGCGGCAGAACACGTTGGCGTGGTTGAGCAGCGTCAGCGGCGGTTGCTCCAGGCGGTAGCGGGTCGGGTAGGGCGAGCGCGGCGCCGGGCGCTCCGCCGCTTCGGCGACCAGCAGGCGGGCCTTCTTCACCGCCAGCGAGGCATGCATCGGGCCGATGTAGCGCTCCAGCAGGTCGCCGGCGGCGCGCGGCAGGTGCTTGACCATCCCTGCGGCGACCACCTGCGCGCCCGGCGCCAGTTGGCCGTGCAGGCGGATCAGTTGCTCCTCCAGCAACGCGAGGGTCTTCGGCACCTTGACCAGCACGTGATCGAAGGGCCCCACGGCGGTTTCGCTGGCCGGGACGAAGCGCACCGAGCCCAGGTCGAGGCCGTTGCGCGCGAGGTTCTTGCGCAGGGCAAGGAAGCCCAGGTGCGAATCGCCGCTGCTGGTGAGCTGAACGTGCGGCGCCAGGCTCGCGGCGAGGGCGCCGAAGGCGTCGTTGAGCACCAGTATCCGGCTTTGCGCCGTCACGCCCCGTTCGTACAGGTGATTGAGCAGGTACTCGTCGGCAGCGTCGAACGCCTGCAGGGGCTCGCCGTCCTGCTCGGGCTGGCGGATCAGGTCGAGCTGGGCGAAGGGTGTCGCGAATAGAGGCATCGGCTTCCCGGCGGGAGAATCCCGCTCGTCAATTAACAATCTGTCGAAACTGAGAGCTGGTTGGAGTTCTCCAGCTTGTGCGGCACACGGATATGCCGAAAAATTCTTTACCCGGCCCTGGTTAGTCGTTTCCTTACCGACGAGTCACCCGTGCCGGGCACGCCAATAATAACCGGGCTGGGGCTTCGATAGCGCCTGTCATGACCCGGTAGCGCCTGGACGGGCGCCTTCGCCACGTCGAGCGGCGACCGTCACCCAACCGTTTTCCGAGCGAGCCCCGTGCGAACCGTCGCGGGGCTCGTCGTTGCCATCGCACAGGTACATCGATGTTCAAGCCGTTTGTCGGTGTGGCGCTTGCCGCACTGTTCGCCGTTTCCGCCGCCGTCCATGCCGAGGACACCGGTCCGATCGTGATCAAGTTCTCCCACGTGGTCTCCGACGACACCCCCAAGGGCAGGGGGGCCCTGCTGTTCAAGAAGCTCGCCGAGGAGCGCCTGCCGGGCAAGGTCAAGGTCGAGGTCTACCCCAACTCGACGCTGTTCGGCGACGCCGACGAGATCGAGGCCCTGCGCGCCAACAAGGTGCAGATGCTGGCCACCTCGCTGTCCAAGTTCGAACCCTATACCAAGCAACTCCAGGTGTTCGACCTGCCGTTCCTGTTCGACGACCTGGAAGCCCTGAAGCGCTTCCAGAAACGCGACAAGAGCCGCGAGCTGCTGCGCTCCATGGCCAAGCACGGGATCTACGGCCTGGCCTACTGGAACAACGGCATGAAGCAGCTTTCCGCCACTCGCGAGCTGCGCCAGCCGGGCGACGCCAAGGGCCTGGTGTTCCGCATCCAGCCGTCGTCGGTGCTGGAGGCGCAGTTCGACATGCTCGGCGCCACCGCCAGGCAGCTGTCCTACGCCGAGACCCTCAAGGCCATGCAGGCCGGCAGCGTGCAGGGCACCGAGAACACCTGGTCGAACCTGGCCGGGCAGAAGATCGACAGCGTGCAGCCGTATATCACCGAATCCAACCATGGCGCGCTCAGCTACATGCTGATCACCAGTTCGGCGTTCTGGACCGGCATTCCCTACCAGACCCGCACCGAGCTGGAGAGCATCGTCGACGAGGTCACCCTGGTGGTGAACAAGGAGGCCGAGGCACTCAACCAGAAGGAGCGCGAACACCTGCTGGCCGCCGGCAGGAGCCGTCTGGTCAGCCTCAGCGCCGAGGAGCACCAGGCCTGGCGCAACGCGATGAAGCCGCTGTGGAAGAACTACGAGGCGCAGATCGGCAGCGATGTGCTGCGCGCGGCCCAGGTGGTCAACCGCAAGCGCTGAGCCCGTCCGGCTGTCCTCGCGTGCGGGGATAGCCACAAGCCTTGCGGGTGTTTCTGCCGGGTGCTTTGCGGGACACTAGGGGGGTATCGGTATCCGGAGCGGACCATGACCGCCAGCGAAGAGAAGTTCACCCGTCAGACGCTGCTCGACGTGCAGCCGCTGACCCCCAACCTGTTCACCCTGCGTACCAGCCGCGACGCGGGCTTCCGTTTCCGCGCCGGGCAGTTCGCCCGGCTCGGCGTGTACAAGCCCAGCGGCAGCATCGTCTGGCGCGCCTACTCGATGGTCTCGGCGCCGCACGACGAGTTCCTCGACTTCTTCTCCATCGTCGTCCCCGACGGCGAGTTCACCAGCGAGCTCAGCCGCCTGCGCCAAGGCGACCAGTTGCTGGTCGACCGCCAGGCCTTCGGCTTCCTCACCCTCGACCGCTTCGTCGATGGCCGCGACCTCTGGCTGCTGGCCACCGGCACCGGGGTGGCGCCGTTCCTCTCGATCCTGCAGGACTTCGAGGTCTGGGAGCGCTTCGAAAGCATCAAGCTGGTCTACAGCGTGCGCGAGGGCAGGGAGCTGGCCTACCGCGAGCTGATCGCCGGCCTCGCCGGGCGCGACTACCTGGCCGAGCAGGCGCACAAGCTGCAGTTCATTCCGGTGGTCACCCGCGAGCGGGTGCCCGGCTGCCTGAACGGGCGGATCACCACCCTGATCGAGAACGGCGAGTTGGAGCGCGCGGCCGGCCTGGCGCTGACTCCGGAGCATTCGCGGGTGATGCTCTGCGGCAACCCGCAGATGATCGAGGATACCCGCGCGGTGCTGAAGGCCCGCGACATGAACCTGAGCCTGACCCGGCGCCCGGGCCAGGTGGCGGTGGAGAACTACTGGTAGGCCTGGTCGCCGACCGGCGTGTTTCCGACCAGGAAAAAAGGCCCGAGAGGGCCTTTTTTCATCTGCTTGTCCCGTCCTGAATAAGGTTTACACCTCCCATGCCGATTTTCCGGAGAGCTAGATGGAGCAAGGTGTAAAGCGCACACAGCGAGATTACTCACTGTCTTTTAAATTGGCCGTCGTTGATCAGATCGAAAAAGGCGAACTGACCTACAAGCAGGCCCAGGTGCGGTATGGCATCCAGGGCCGGTCGACGGTTCTGGTATGGTTGCGCAAGCATGGTCGGCAGGATTGGAGCCAAGGGGCGTCGATTCGAGCCGAGAGGAGTTGCGCGATGTCTGACCCCAAAACGCTCACTCCAGAGCAGCGGATCAAGGAGCTTGAGCAGCAGCTTGAGTTGATGAGCCAGAAGGCTCAGTTCTTCGAGACCGTCGTTGATGTCCTGAAAAATGATTACGGTGTATCGGTCGTAAAAAAGCGATCCGGCAAGTCCTCTCGCAAGGTCAAGTCGCAGGACTGAGCATTGCTAGGGCTTGTCAGTTTCTTGGCATGAGCCGACAGGCTTACTACAAGCGCAATCGAGCTGCTGATAGCAAAGCACGCCAGGCAGATCGGGTTGTCGAATTTGTTCAACAAGTCCGGATGCGTCAGCCACGACTAGGCACGCGAAAGCTGCACTATCTGCTGCATTGCCAACCTGATAAGCAGCTCCAAGTTGGCCGAGACCGACTATTTCAGGTCCTGGGAGAGCGCCGTTTGCTGGTGTTGCCCAAGCGGGCGTATCACAAGACAACACAAAGCTTTCATCGCTTCTACCGCCATCCGAACCTACTCAAGTCAGGTCCGAACCAGGTTGTCCCGTCAGGACCGGAGCACGTTTGGGTGGCGGACATTACTTACTTGCCAGCCAGTAGTGGCCCGCTGTACCTAAGCCTGGTAACGGATGCGTATTCCAGAAAAATTGTTGGCCACCATGTGCATGAAAGCCTGCATGCCGAGTCAGTTGCACAAGCCTTATAGGCAGGCCCTACGCAAACGGCAGCGTCGCCAGTCACTGGTCCATCACTCGGATCGCGGTATTCAATATTGCTCGGCACTGTATCAGTCACTGCATGCACGGCATGGCGTCCAGTGCTCGATGACTGACGGATATGACTGCTACCAGAACGCGCTAGCTGAGCGCATCAACGGAATCCTCAAAACAGAGCTGCTGCTGAGTAGCCCTGAAAATCTGGAGCAGGCAAGGAAGATGGTTGCTGAAGCCGTGCAGATCTACAACACAGAGCGGCCTCACATGGCCCTGAAAAACAAAACGCCCGATACGGTACATCGGGCGTTTTGAGGCATATCGGCCTACCTGAGCAGGTGTAAACCTATTTCAGGACTAGACAGCTCGCCGACGCGGTCACGGCTTGTTCTGCTGGGCCTTGAGCAGGTCGCGGATCTCGGTCAGCAAGGTTTCCTCGGCGCTCGGCACCGGCGGCTCGGACGGCGCGACGGCCTCTTCGCGCTTGAGTCGGTTGATCGCCTTGACTCCCATGAAGATGGCGAAGGCCACGATCACGAAGTCGAGGATGGTCTGAATGAATTTGCCATAGGCCAATACCACCGCCGGCACATCGCCTTCCGCCGCCTTCAGCGTTATCGCCAGGTCGGAGAAGTCCACCCCGCCGATCAGCAGGCCGATCGGCGGCATGATCACATCGCCCACGAAGGACGAGACGATCTTGCCGAAGGCCGCGCCGATGATGATACCGACTGCCATATCCACCACGTTGCCCTTGACGGCAAAGGCTTTGAATTCACTCAGAAGACCCATGGGTTCACTCCCTGTATTTCGCTAAAAGGTGAAGGCAGTGTAATCCAGCCCTCGTCAGGATGCTCAGGCTGGAAGGTTGGTCATTGGTTCCGTGGGTTCCCCGGTTTTGATTGAAAAAAGCCATCAGTCCGTTAGATTTTGTCATTTATGTATTGAGTCGAAACTTCCTTACTGTCGAAACGCGTTGCCCGACAACGTCCGACGAGACCTATAAGGAGTTCCGACCATGAACCATGTTCTTCGCCCGAGGGCGGCAGATCTGCGCCTGGGCCTGGGTGCTTCGCTGCTGTCCTTCGCGCTGGTCGCCGGCGCCCAGCCGGCTGCGACCATGACCGACGACAACGGCGCCACGGTAGGCGACAACCAGAATTCGCAGACCGCCGGTCCCGACGGCCCGGTGCTGTTGCAGGATGGCCATCTGCTGCAGAAGTTGCAGCGCTTCGACCGCGAGCGGATTCCGGAGCGTGTGGTGCATGCGCGCGGCACCGGCGCGCACGGAGAGTTCATCGCCAGTGAAGACCTTTCCGCCCTGACCTCCGCGGCGCTGTTCCGCAAGGGCGAGGTGACGCCGGTGTTCGTGCGCTTCTCCACGGTGATCGGCGGCAGCGGGTCGCCGGAGACCTCCCGCGACCCGCGCGGCTTCTCCACCAAGTTCTATACCCGCGAAGGCAACTGGGACCTGGTGGGCAACCACCTGCCGGTGTTCTTCATCCGCGATGCGATCAAGTTCCCGGATGTCATCCATTCGCTCAAGCCGTCGCCCACCACCAACCTGCCGGATCCCGAGCGCACCTTCGATTTCTTCGCCCGGGTACCGGAAGCCACGCACATGCTGACCCGGCTGTTCTCCGACTACGGTACGCCGGCCAGCTACCGCCACATGGACGGTTCCAGCGTACATGCCTACAAGCTGGTCAACGCCCGGGGCGAAGTGCACTACGTGCGTTTCGACTGGCAACCGCAACTGGGCGTGAAGAACCTCAGCGCCAAGCAGGCCAGCGCGATCCAGGCGCGCGACTCGAATCACGCGACCCGCGACCTGGTCGAGGCGATCAAGCGGGGCGATTATCCGAAGTGGGACATGTACATCCAGGTTCTCGCCCCGCAACAGCTGGACGACTTCGCCTTCAATCCGCTGGACTCGACCAAGGTCTGGACCGGTGTGGCGCGGCGCAAGGTCGGCACCCTGGCCCTGAACCGCAATCCGGACAACGTGTTCCAGGAGACCGAGCAGGTCGCCATGGCGCCTTCCAACCTGGTGCCGGGCATCCAGCCCTCGGAGGACCGCATGCTCCAGGGACGGCTGTTCTCCTATGCCGATACGCAGATCTACCGGCTTGGCGCCAACGGCCTGGAGTTGCCGATCAACCGGCCGCGGCAGATCCGCGTGGTCAACGGCAACCAGTTCGGCGCCGGCGACAACGGGCACAGCCTGTCGGACGTGAACTACCAGCCGGGACAGCGCGAGCCCTGGGTCGAGGATCCACGCTCGCGGGCCGTGCCGACGCCGCTGAGCGGCACCGTGCAGCAACGGCGTATCGCCAAGACCCTCAACTTCCAGCAGGCCGGCGAGTTCTACCGCAGCCTGTCGCGCAGCGAACGGAAGAACCTGATCGCCAATCTTTCCGCCGAGCTTGGCCAGGTACGCCAGGCCGAGGTGCGGCAGACCATGCTTTCGTACTTCTACAAGGCCGATGCCGACTACGGCCAGGCGCTGGCCCGGGCGCTGGACGAAGATGCGACGCGCATCGCTGCGCTGGCGGCGAAACTGCGCGAGTAGTGGCCGCGGCGGGAGGCGGGAACGCCGTCTCCCGCTCTGGAACGGGCCTCATAACCCGGATGGAAAGGGATGGGGGATGAAGATTCCCTATCGGGCATGTGGGCTTTTTCAATTTAGCGTCGCCCGCCCGGCTCAGTACCTTGGTCCGGCGCAACAAGACGCCTGACAAGCCACTAGGAGCTCTTCCATGACCCTTTCCCTGAACGCCTTCCGTCCCGGCCGCCTGCTCGTGGCAGCGAGCCTGAGCGCCAGCCTGCTGTCGCTGTCCGTGCAGGCCACCACCCTCACCCGCGACAACGGCGCCCCGGTCGGCGACAACCAGAATTCGCAGACCGCCGGCCCCAACGGCTCGGTGCTGCTGCAAGACGTGCAACTGCTGCAGAAGCTGCAGCGCTTCGACCGCGAACGCATTCCCGAGCGCGTCGTGCACGCTCGCGGCACCGGAGCCCATGGCGAGTTCGTCGCCAGCGCCGACATCAGCGACCTGAGCATGGCCAAGGTCTTCCGCAAGGGCGAGAAGACCCCGGTGTTCGTGCGCTTCTCCGCGGTAGTGCACGGCAACCATTCCCCGGAAACCCTGCGCGATCCGCGTGGCTTCGCCACCAAGTTCTACACCGCCGACGGCAACTGGGACCTGGTCGGCAACAACTTCCCGACCTTCTTCATCCGCGACGCGATCAAGTTCCCGGACATGGTCCATGCCTTCAAGCCGGATCCGCGCAGCAACCTGGACGACGACTCGCGGCGCTTCGACTTCTTCTCCCACGTACCGGAAGCGACCCGTACCCTGACCCTGCTGTACTCCAACGAGGGCACTCCGGCCAGCTACCGGGAAATGGACGGCAACAGCGTGCACGCCTACAAGCTGGTCAACGCCAAGGGCGAGGTGCACTACGTGAAGTTCCACTGGAAGAGCCTGCAGGGCCAGAAGAACCTCGATCCGAAGCAGGTCATGGAGGTCCAGGGGCGCGACTACAGCCACATGACCAACGACCTGGTGAGCGCGATCAGGAAGGGTGATTTCCCGAAATGGGACCTGTACATCCAGGTGCTCAAGCCCGAGGACCTGGCGAAGTTCGACTTCGATCCGCTGGATGCGACCAAGATCTGGCCGGGCATTGCCGAGCGCAAGATCGGCCGGATGGTGCTGAACCGCAACGTCGACAACTTCTTCCAGGAAACCGAGCAGGTCGCCATGGCGCCCTCGAACCTGGTGCCGGGCATCGAGCCTTCCGAGGATCGCCTGCTCCAGGGCCGGCTGTTCGCCTACGCCGACACCCAGATGTACCGGGTCGGCGCCAACGGCCTGGGCCTGCCGGTCAACCGGCCGCGCAGCGTGGTCAATACCGTCAACCAGGACGGTGCGCTGAACGCCGGGCACAGCGCGAGCGGGGTGAACTACCAGCCGAGCCGCCTGGAGCCGCGCGAGGAGCAGGCCAGCGCGCGCTATGTGCAGACCCCGTTGAGCGGCACCACCCAGCAGGCGAAGATCCAGCGCGAGCAGAACTTCAAGCAGACCGGCGAGCTGTTCCGCTCGTACGGCAAGAAGGACCAGGCCGACCTGATCGCCAGCCTCGGCGGGGCGCTGGCGATCACCGACGACGAGAGCAAGTACATCATGCTTTCCTACTTCTACAAGGCCGACAGCGACTACGGTACCGGCCTGGCCAAGGTGGCCGGGGCCGATCTGCAGCGTGTTCGCCAACTGGCGGCGAAACTCCAGGATTGACGCCAGACGGGGCGGCCTGCGAGGCCGCCCTCTCCCTATATCGACTGGGCAGGAGGTGAGGACGATGCGAGGTTGGATAGTGGCGGCTTGCATGCTGCTCGCGGCGCTGGGAGCCCAGGCCGAAGGCAGCCGGCCAGCGGCGTCGGGGCCCGAGGTGGAGGCGCGGTTGCGCGATTACCTCTTCGACGCCGCCCGGCGTGGCGACCAGGCCATGCTGAAGGAGTTCGTCGAGGCCGGTTTCGATCTCGATGCGCGGGACGCCAAGGGTTATACCGCGCTGATCCTGGCCGCCTACCACGGCCATGGCGAGGCGGTGGAGCAATTGCTGGAGGCCGGCGCCGATCCCTGCGCCCAGGACAAGCGCGGCAATACCGCCCTGATGGGCGCGATCTTCAAGGGTGAGATGCGCATCGCCCGGCGCCTGATCGGCGCCGAGTGCAGCCCGGACCAGCGCAACGGCGCGGGCCAGACCGCGGCGATGTACGCCGCGCTGTTCCAGCGCGAGGAACTGCTCCAGGCGTTGTCGGCGCGCGGCGCCGACCTTGGCGCCCGGGATGCCCTGGGCAACAGCGTGGAAAGCCTGCGACGCGGCGAGCTGAACGGTACTGCGCCAGCGAAGTGATCGGGGGCAATGTTCGGCGGGAGCGGGCTGGGCTAGTCTGGAGGTGTCGTATCCAACGTCAGAGGAGGTCCGCCATGCCGCTCGAGCAACATCCGCTTTCCCGGGAGTTTCCGGATTTTCACGCCGAACTGAAGCAGCTTCACGGCAACGACGCCCACTTCACTCGCCTGGCGGCGGATTACGAAAGCCTCGACAAGCGTATCTACGAGGTCGAGGGTGGCCGCGAAGCCCTCGACGATCTGGCGCTGCAGGGATTGAAACAGCAGCGGGTACAGCTCAAGGACGAGATCGCCGAGAGGCTGAGGAAGGCCAACGGCAGGGGCCATTGAGTTCAGCCCGTGGTAGGGAAGGGCGCCTGGGGGCGCCCTTTTTCGTGTCGGCGGTTTCAGAACAGCCCGCCGAAGCGGAAGCTCTGGCCGACCGCGACGAACGCCAGTCCGACCAGGGTTATCGCCACGATATGCCAGCCCAGCTTTGGCAGGCTGGCGGCGTCCAGCCTCGGGATCAGGCGCAGGCGGGCGTGCGCGCCGAGGCCGGCGGTCGCCGCCAGGAGCAGCAGCTTGAGCTGCAGGGCGCGGGCCACCGGGCTGGCGTCGAGCCAGTGCCCGAGCGGTAGCCACAGGCTGGCCAGCCACAGGCCGCTGGCCACCTGCAGCAGCAGGGCGGGGATGCCGATCCGCTCGTAGACCTGCTCGAAGGCGCGGATCGCCTGCGGATCGCGGCGGCGCAGGGCGCCGGGGAGGATGCCGAGGGCCAGGACCAGGTGGCCGCCGACCCAGATCGCGGCGCCCAGCAGGTGCAGGAACAGCAGTATGCGCATGGAAGTCTCCTTGTCCGGCCACCAGTGTCGCGCGAAGCGCGGACAATCGAGGCTGATCGGAATCAAGCCAGCGGCTATCATCTGCGCTTTGCCCGCGAGAGGAATTCCCATGGCCAAGGCCAAGCGCATGTACGGCTGCACCGAGTGTGGTGCGACCTTCCCGAAATGGGCCGGCCAGTGCGCGGACTGCGGGGCCTGGAACACCTTGGTGGAGACCGTGATCGAGGCCGCGCCGAGCGGTTCCGGGCGCGGCGGCTGGGCCGGCCAGCAGGCCAACCTGAAGACCCTGGCGGAAGTCAGCGTCGAGGAAATGCCGCGCTTCACCACCGGCTCGGCCGAGCTGGACCGGGTGCTCGGCGGCGGCCTGGTGGACGGTTCGGTGGTGCTGATCGGCGGCGATCCCGGCATCGGCAAGTCGACCATCCTCCTGCAGACCTTGTGCAACCTGGCGACCCGGGTGCCGGCCTTGTATGTCACCGGCGAGGAGTCGCAACAGCAGGTGGCGATGCGCGCGCGGCGCCTGTCGCTGCCGGAAGACCGGCTCAAGGTGATGACCGAGACCAGCATCGAGACCATCATCGCCACCGCCCGCCAGGAGCAGCCGCGGGTGATGGTGATCGACTCGATCCAGACCATCTTCACCGAGCAGTTGCAATCGGCGCCGGGCGGCGTCGCCCAGGTGCGCGAAAGCGCCGCCATGCTGGTGCGCTACGCCAAGCAGAGCGGCACGGCGATCTTCCTGGTCGGCCACGTGACCAAGGAAGGCGCGCTGGCCGGGCCACGGGTGCTCGAGCACATGGTCGACACCGTGCTGTATTTCGAAGGCGAGTCCGACGGCCGCCTGCGCCTGCTGCGTGCGGTGAAGAACCGTTTCGGCGCGGTCAACGAGCTGGGCGTGTTCGGCATGACCGACAAGGGCCTCAAGGAGGTCAGCAATCCTTCGGCGATCTTCCTCACCCGCGCCCAGGAAGCGGTGCCCGGCAGCGTGGTGATGGCCACCTGGGAGGGCTCGCGGCCGATGCTGGTGGAGGTCCAGGCGCTGGTCGATACCAGCCACCTGGCCAACCCGCGGCGGGTGACCCTGGGCCTCGACCAGAACCGCCTGGCGATGCTGCTGGCGGTGCTGCATCGCCACGGCGGCATCCCGACCTACGACCAGGACGTGTTCCTCAACGTGGTGGGCGGGGTGAAGGTACTGGAAACCGCCTCCGACCTGGCGCTGATGGCGGCGGTGATGTCGAGCCTGCGCAACCGGCCGTTGCCGCACGACCTGCTGGTGTTCGGCGAGGTCGGGCTGTCGGGCGAGGTGCGCCCGGTGCCGAGCGGCCAGGAGCGCCTGAAGGAAGCCGGCAAGCATGGCTTCAAGCGCGCCATCGTGCCCCTCGGCAACGCACCGAAGGAAGCCCCGGCGGGCTTGCAGGTGATCGCCGTGACGCGCCTGGAGCAGGCCCTGGACGCCCTCTTCGAATGATTCGCCTCAGTCGTCGTGGGCGCTGACCAGCAGGGCCAGTTCGCGCTCCAGCAGTTCCTCGTCGCCCAGGTTGAGCTCGACCAGGCGGCGCAGGTGGCTGATGGAGTCGAGGTCGATGTGCCGGCATTCGAAGCCGAGCAGGCCGTCGCGGGCCCAGGCCAGGCTGATCTCCATGCGGATCAGCACGTCCAGGCCCAGGTACAGGCGGGCCTCGAAGGGCCGCTGCGGATCGCCGTTCCAGTCCTGTGGCTGGCCGACCAGGATGCCGTGCAGGGAGACGTCGTGGAGCAAGACCTCCCAGCGCCGTTCACCCTGGAGAATCTCGCTGTCGGCGTCGAAGGCGATCCGGTGGAAACGTCGACGTTCGTCGTGCTGGTCACTCATGTCGCGATCCCTCGGTGCGCGCTGCTGGATACCACTATAGCCAAGCCCCGCCGGCGGGGTAGTGACGGAACCTGTGCGGTGGGCACCGTGTCTCTCTCAGTGGCGGCTGGATCGACGGCACCTGTGCGAGTTTGACAGTTCGTCAAGTGTCGCCAAAGCTGCTAGAGCGTTTTTCTCCAAAATACAACTGCGGAGCGCAGACATGGACAAGCGACTTTTGAGCAAGGGGTTGGTTCTGGGGCTGCTGAGCCTGGGCAGCATGACGGCATACGCCGACGCGGCAGGCGGAAACGGCTGTGGTTGGGGCAACATGGTGTTCGAGGGCCAGCGCGGCCTGTTCCCGCACCTGCTCGCCACCACCACCAACGGTACCTCGGGCAACGCCACCTTCGGCATGACCTCCGGCACCAACGGCTGTAACACCAACGCACGCCTGGGCTACGGCGGCCGCTCGATCTTCGCCATGAACGGGATGCTCGACAACATCGCCGAGGACATGGCCAAGGGCCAGGGCGAAGCGCTCGACGCCTATGCCGTCCTGCTCGGAGTGGAAGCCAAGGACCGTGCGCATTTCGCCCAGGTCACCCAGCAGCACTTCGGCGAGATCTTCGCCAGCCAGGATGCGACCGGCGAGCAGGTGCTGAGCAACACCCTGGCGGTCATGAGTCGCGATGGCACCCTGGCGCGCTACGCCAAGCAGCCGGCCTGATCCACCCAGGCCTAGGAAAAAGCCCGCTACGGCGGGCTTTTTCATGGGCGCGCGGCAACTGGCCGGGCCTGGATGGAGGCTTCCCAAGGGCTAGTGGAACGGCGCGAACCCGGCGCATCCATCAGTTTTTTCCTATAGCCGGAAACATTCGCCCTGAAGGGCTCCGCAGCTGTCATTCCTTCCGCTCGCTGCCGCCAGGGCCCGCCGGCCATGGACTTTTCCGCCGGATTCCTGCGACATTGCGCCTACCGCCATCACGCGGTAACCGCTCTAGACTAAGGTCGTATGACCCCCGGTCGGTTCGCGGCTAGAATTTTCGCTGCAGAACTGCGCCCTCCATCTGTCGGAAGCCAAACACTATGAACAATAACAATAGCCTGCTACGTCACCTCGCCTGGCTGGTGGTGGCGATCGTGGGCGCCGCGGCCCTGGGCGTCGTCGCCCTGCGTCGCGGCGAAGCGATCAATGCCTTGTGGATCGTGGTCGCGGCGGTGGCCATCTACCTGGTCGCCTACCGCTACTACAGCCTGTTCATCGCCAGCAAGGTGATGCAACTGGACCCCAACCGCGCGACCCCCGCGGTGCTCAACAACGATGGCCTGGACTACGTCCCGACCAACAAGCACATCCTCTTCGGTCACCATTTCGCCGCCATCGCCGGCGCCGGCCCGCTGGTCGGCCCGGTGCTCGCCGCACAGATGGGCTACCTGCCCGGCACGCTCTGGCTGATCGCTGGCGTAGTCCTCGCCGGCGCGGTGCAGGACTTCATGGTCCTGTTCATTTCCAGCCGGCGCAACGGCCGCTCGCTGGGCGAGCTGGTGCGCGAGGAAATGGGCCAGGTGGCCGGCACCATCGCGCTGTTCGGCGCCTTCCTGATCATGATCATCATCCTCGCGGTGCTCGCGCTGATCGTGGTGAAGGCCCTGGCCGACAGCCCGTGGGGCATGTTCACCGTGCTCGCGACCATCCCGATCGCGCTGTTCATGGGCGTCTACATGCGCTTCATCCGGCCCGGCCGGATCGGCGAGATCTCGATCATCGGCGTGCTCCTCCTGCTCGGCTCGATCTGGCTCGGCGGCCAGGTGGCGGCCAGCCCGGAATGGGCGCCGCACTTCACCTTCAGCGGGATCCAGATCACCTGGATGCTGATCGGCTACGGCGCCGTCGCCTCGGTGCTGCCGGTATGGCTGCTGCTGGCGCCGCGCGACTATCTGTCGACCTTCCTCAAGATCGGCACCATCATCGGCCTGGCGATCGGCATCCTGATCGTCATGCCGGAACTGAAGATGCCGGCCCTGACCCAGTTCACCGACGGCACCGGCCCGGTCTGGAAGGGCAGCCTGTTCCCGTTCCTGTTCATCACCATCGCCTGCGGCGCGGTGTCCGGCTTCCACGCGCTGATCTCCTCGGGGACCACGCCGAAGCTGCTCAACCGCGAGCCCGATGCCCGCTACATCGGCTACGGCGGCATGCTGATGGAATCCTTCGTGGCGATCATGGCGATGGTTGCCGCCTCGGTGATCGAGCCGGGCATCTACTTCGCCATGAACAGTCCGCCGGCGGTGGTCGGCGCCGACGTCAACGCGGTGGCCGCGACCGTCAGCAGTTGGGGCTTCGCCATCACCCCGGACCAGCTCACCCAGACCGCCAGGGACATCGGCGAGACCACCATCCTGGCCCGCGCCGGCGGCGCGCCGACCCTGGCGGTGGGCATCGCGCACATCCTTCACCAGGTGCTGCCGGGCGAGAACACCATGGCCTTCTGGTACCACTTCGCGATTCTCTTCGAGGCGCTGTTCATCCTCACCGCGGTGGATGCCGGCACCCGCGCCGGGCGCTTCATGTTGCAGGACCTGCTGGGCAACTTCGTGCCGGCGCTGAAGAAGACCGAGTCGTGGACCGCCAACATCATCGGCACCGGCGGCTGCGTGGCGCTGTGGGGCTGGCTGCTGTACCAGGGCGTGGTCGATCCGCTGGGCGGGATCAACACCCTGTGGCCGCTGTTCGGCATTTCCAACCAGATGCTCGCCGGCATCGCGCTGATGCTCGCCACCGTGGTCCTGATCAAGATGAAGCGCCAGCAGTACGTCTGGGTGACCATCCTGCCGGCCGCCTGGCTGCTGATCTGCACCACCACCGCGGGCCTGATCAAGATCTTCGACAGCAATCCGGCGGTCGGCTTCGTCGCCCTCGGCGAGAAGTACGCCACCGCGCTGGATGCCGGCCAGGTACTGGCTCCGGCCAAGGATATCGGCCAGATGCAGCACGTGGTGCTGAACGCCTACATCAACGCCGGCCTGACCGTGCTGTTCCTGCTGGTGGTGTTCAGCGTACTGTTCTACGCCATCAAGGTCGGCATCGCGGCCTGGGGCAAGAGCGAGCGGACCGACAAGGAAACCCCGTTCCAGCCCATTCCCGATGCCTGACCGGCCGCGCTCCCCGGTTCGCCGGGGAGCCTTCACGAGGAAATCGCCATGTTCAACGACCTCAGCCGCATGGGCAAATACCTGGGCCAGGCGGCCCGGATGCTGGTCGGCATGCCCGACTACGACACCTATGTCGAGCACATGCGCAACAAGCACCCGGACAAGCCGGTGATGACCTACGAGGAGTTCTTCCGCGAGCGCCAGGAGGCGCGCTACGGTGGCGGCAAGGGCCGGCCGATCCGCTGCTGCTGAATCCCCATCCTTCCGCGGGCCACGTCTGACGTGGCCCGCGTCTTTTCTGGAAGTTGCGCATGTCCGAAGTAGCCAACGACAAACACGCCCCGATCCCCGTCACCGTGCTCACCGGTTTCCTCGGCGCGGGCAAGACCACCCTGCTCAAGTACCTGCTGCAGGCCGAGCACGGCATGAAGATCGCGGTGATCGAGAACGAGTACAGCGAGACACCGATCGACGGCCAGTTGCTCGGCGTCGAGCCGGTGCAGGTGATGACGCTGTCCAACGGCTGCGTCTGCTGCTCGATCAACACCGACCTGGAAAAGGCCCTGTTCCTCCTGCTGGAGCGCCGCGACAACGGCGAGATCGACTTCGACCGCCTGGTGATCGAGTGCACCGGCCTGGCCGATCCGGCGCCGGTGGCGCAGACCTTCTTCGCCGACGAGGAACTCTGCCAGCGCTATGTGCTGGACGGCATCATCACCCTGGTGGACGCCGCCAATGCCGAGCGCCACCTGCAGGAAACCATCGCCCAGGCCCAGGTCGGCTTCGCCGACCGCATCCTGGTGAGCAAGACCGACCTGGTCGACGCCGCGACCTTCGAGGCCCTGGGCCAGCGCCTGCAACGGATCAACCGGCGGGCGCTGGTGCATGTGGTCGAGCACGGCCGCATCGACCTGGCGAACCTGCTCGACGTACGAGGCTTCAACCTCAACGCCGACCTCGGTCCGGGCATCGGCCTGCGCCCGCTGCGAGCGGTGGCAGCCAAGGACAGCCGCGATCGCATCGGCACGCTGGTGCTGCGCAGCGACACGCCGCTGGATCTCGAAAGGCTGAGCGAGTTCATGGACGACCTGTTGCAGTGGCATGGCAATTCCCTGCTGCGCTACAAGGGCGTGCTGAACATCGCCGGCGAGCCGCGTCGCCTGGTATTCCAGGGCGTGCTGCGACTCTACGGCTTCGATTGGGATAGCGAGTGGCGGGACGACGAAGCGCGCGAGAGCGTGATCGTGTTCATCGGCGACAACCTGCCGGAAGACAGCATCCGCCAGGGCTTCGAACGCATCGTCGAAAGCCGCTGAGGCGCAGCGACGTCAAGGGAGCATGGAATCGGACAAAGGGAGCGTGGAAATGAAAAAGCCCGGCATTTGCCGGGCTCTTTCGTCTTGCCTTGTCGCTTAGTTGCCGTAGACCGGGAACTTGGCGCAGATCGCCTTGACCTTCTCGCGTACGCCGTCGACCACGGACTCGTCGCCCATGTTCTCGAGGATGTCGCAGATCCAGCCGGCCAGCTCGCGGCATTCGGCCTCCTTGAAGCCACGGGTGGTCACGGCCGGGGTACCGATGCGCAGGCCGGAGGTGACGAAAGGCGAGCGCGGGTCGTTCGGGACCGAGTTCTTGTTCACGGTGATGAACGCGCGGCCGAGAGCGGCGTCGGCGTCCTTGCCGGTGATGTCCTGCTTGATCAGGGATAGCAGGAACAGGTGGTTCCGGGTGCCGCCGGAAACCACGTCGAAGCCGCGGTCGATGAAGACCTGGGCCATCGCCTGGGCGTTCTTCAGGACCTGCTGCTGGTAGGTCTTGAACTCCGGCTGCAGGGCTTCCTTGAAGCACACCGCCTTGGCCGCGATCACGTGTTCCAGCGGACCGCCCTGGGCGCCGGGGAATACCGCGGAGTTGAGCTTCTTCTCGATCTCTTCGTTGGCGCGCGCCAGGATCAGGCCGCCGCGCGGACCGCGCAGGGTCTTGTGGGTGGTGGTGGTGACCACGTCGGCGAACGGCACCGGGTTCGGGTAGACGCCAGCGGCGACCAGCCCGGCGACGTGGGCCATGTCGACGAACAGGTAGGCGCCGACCTTGTCGGCGATGGCGCGGAAGCGCGGGAAGTCGAGGACCTGGGAATAGGCGGAGAAGCCGGCGACGATCATCTTCGGCTTGTGCTCGACGGCCAGGCGCTCGACTTCGTCATAGTCGATCAGACCGTTGGCGTCGATGCCGTACTGCACGGCGTTGTACAGCTTGCCGGAGGAGGAGACGCTGGCGCCGTGGGTCAGGTGGCCGCCGTGGGCCAGGCTCATGCCGAGGATGGTGTCGCCGGCCGACAGCAGGGCCAGGTAGACCGCCGCGTTGGCCTGGGAGCCGGCATGCGGCTGGACGTTGGCGTAGTCGGCGCCGAACAGTTGCTTGGCGCGGTCGATGGCCAGTTGCTCGACGATGTCGACGTACTCGCAGCCACCGTAGTAGCGCTTGTGCGGGTAGCCTTCGGCGTACTTGTTGGTCAGCACCGAACCCTGGGCTTCCATCACCGCCGGGCTGGTGTAGTTCTCGGAGGCGATCAGCTCGATGTGCTCTTCCTGGCGCTGGGCTTCCTGCTCCATCGCGGCAAAGAGTTCGGCATCGTAGCGGGCGAGGGTCAAATCACGGCTGAACATGGCGGTCCTCATAAGGATCGGTGCTGGGAAAAGGCGCGCATTCTAACCCATGCGGCGGGAGCTGGCACATGAAAGGCCATCATGTCGCGGACAAGCGGCGCTCAAGCGCGCCGCCCGGCGCTCAGGCCTCGTTGAACATGAACAGTACGTCGCTGGCGTAGAGCATGCCGAACTGCTCGGCGGGCATCGGCCGGCCGAACAGGTAGCCCTGCACCTCGTCGCAGCCGTGCTCGCGGAGGAAGTCCAGCTGCGCCTGGCTTTCCACGCCCTCGGCGATCACCATCAGGTTCAGGCTGTGGGCCATGGCGATGATCGCCCGGGCGATCTGCGCGTCCTGCTCGCCATGGGGCAGGCCGTCGACGAAGCTGCGGTCGATCTTGAGCACGTCGATGGGGAACTGCTTGAGGTAGTTCAGCGAGGAGTAGCCGGTGCCGAAGTCGTCCACCGCGATGGCCAGGCCGAGGCGCTTGAGCCCGGAGAGGATCTGCATGGCCTCGGCGACGTCGCTCATCAGGATGCTTTCGGTCAGTTCCAGTTCCAGGCAGGCCGGCGGGATGCCGGTCTCGTAGAGGATCGCGGCGATCCGCTCGCCCAGTTGGCCATCGGCGAACTGGCGTGCCGAGAGGTTCACCGAGACCTTCGGCACCCGTACCTTGGCCTTGTGCCAGCTACGCAACTGCTTGCAGGCTTCCGCCAGCAGCCAGTCGCCGACTTGGGCCACCAGGCCGATCTCCTCCAGTACCGGAATGAACTCGCTCGGCGGAACCAGCCCGCGGCGCGGGTGCTGCCAGCGCAACAGGGCCTCGGCGCCGGTCAGGCGACGCCCGTCGCCGGTGAACTGCGGCTGGTAGTGGAGGACGAACTCGCCCAGTTCGAGGGCGCGGCGCAGGTCGCTTTCCAGTTCCAGGCGCTCGAGGGCGCGGGCGTTCATCTCGGCCTGGTAGAACTGGAAGTTGTTCTTGCCCATCTCCTTGGCGTGGTACATCGCCGTGTCGGCGTTCTTCATCAGCAGGCTCAGCTCGGCGCCGTCCTGTGGCGACAGGGCCACGCCGATGCTGGCGGTGACGAAGAACTCGCGGCCTTCCAGGGTGAACGGTCGGGCCAGGCGGCCGAGGATCAGCTCGGCGACCTGGATCGCCCGCTTCAGGGCGATCTCGCGGTCGCCCTGGGACGGCAGCAGCAGGGTGAACTCGTCGCCGCCCATGCGCGCCACCGTGTCGTCCTGGCTGACGCAGGCGCTCAGGCGGGTCGCCACTTCCTGCAGCATGCGGTCGCCGGCGGCATGGCCGAGGGAGTCGTTGATCGGCTTGAAGCGGTCGAGGTCGAGGAACATCAGCACCACCCACTGGCCGTTGCGCTCGGCCTGTTGCAGGGCGGTGTGCAGGCGGTCCTGGAACAGCGTGCGATTGGGCAGGTGGGTGAGGGCGTCGTAGTAGGCCAGGCGGTGGATGCGTCGCTCGCTGGCCTTGCGTTCGCTGATGTCGCTGAAGAAACAGACGAAGCTGACCAGGTCGCCTTCCTCGTCGCGGATCGCGGTGATCCCGACCCAGGAGGGATAGAGTTCGCCGGTCTTGCGCTTCTGCAGGATCTCGCCTTCCCAACTGCCGCTGTGCTGCAGGCTGGCGAGCACGTGCTTGAGCTGGTTGGCTTCCTGGCGGTCGGCGGTGAGCAGGCGTGGCTGCTGGTCGAGCACGTCGGCCGGGCTGTAGCCGGTCAGGCGCGAGAAGGAGTCGTTGACCTGGACGATATAGCCGGCCGGGTCGGTGACCATGATCGCCGCGGTCGAGTGTTCGAATACCGTCGCCGCCATCCGCAATTCGCGTTCGGCGCGGCGTTGCTGGCTGATGTCGCGGGCGACGCCGAGCAGGCCCTCGAAGCGATCGTGTTCGTCCCACATCAGGACCAGTCGCAGTTCGATGGGGATCTTGCGCCCATCGGCGCGCAGGCAGTCGAGGGCGAACAGGTGCTGGGCGGGATTCTCGCGCAGCTCGGCGAGTTTCTCGCGGTCGCCGATGGCATGCCGCACGCGACGCAACAGGCCGTTCAGGCGACCCAGCTGGCGCGGATTGGTGGCCGTCTGGTGGAGACCGTTGAGCAGCGCCCACTCCGGGCTGTAGCCGAACACGTGCTGCACCGAGGGGCTGACGTAGTTGGCGTTGAGCTCGGCGTCGGTGGAGAAGATCACGTCGCTGATGTTCTCCGCCAGCATGCGGTAGCGCCGACCGTTCTCGCGCAGCGCGTTGTTCGCCTCGACGGTGAAGGTGATGTCCTTGGCCACCCCGATCAGGCGCGCCACGCGGCCGCTGCGGTCCCGGCTGAAGGCCTGTTCGCGGATGTCGAACCAGTGCCAGCGGCCATCGCGGTGGCGCCAGCGCAACTGGCTGTCGAGCAGCAGGCCGTCGCCGACCACGTGCTGCAGGTTGCGGATGCGCCAGTAGTATTCCTGGTCGTCGGGGTGCAGCAGGGTTTCCCAGAAGTTCTCGCCCATCCGTGCCAGTTCTTCCTGGTCGTAGCCAAGCTGCTGGCCCAGGTGGTGGTTGCTGAAGATCACCCGGCGCGCGTTCAGGTCATGGATGTACAGGGTGTCGGGCACCGCCTGCACGGCGTCCGACCAGAATTTCTCGCGCTCGATCAGCGACAGCTCGACTTCCTTGCGGCTGGTGACGTCGGACAGGCTGAGGGTCACCGCGTGCCATTCGCCGGGGTTGTCCGGCAGGCGCAGCTGCAGCCACAGGTGGCGCGGCGCGCCGCGGTCGTTGCGCAGCGTGGCTTCGAGTTCGAGCAGCGGGCGGCGCTCGATCAGGGCCTCGATCACCTGCAGGCGCAGGCTGTCCGGTTGCAGCGGTCCGTGGTCGAGAAGGCGCTGCCAGGCCTGGCCGGTGGAGTCGATTCCCAGCAGGCGGCGGGTAAGGTCGTTGATCTCGGTGATGCGGATCCGCTCCAGCAGCTCGCGCTGCCGGGCGGGCCGCCCGGCGAGCCAGGCATGCAGCGCGGCGGGAGTCTCCAGCCGGTACTCGGCCAGGGCCTGGCGCAGGGCGGACAGGTCCAGCACGCAGAGCGCCACGCCGACGCCCTCGAAGATGTCCTGGTAGCGCCGCCGGGTCTCTTCCAGGACGCCGAGGGCGTGCTGCTCCTCGGTGACATCGCGCAGCACCCAGACCTGGCCGCCCTGGAGGATCCGTTCGCGCAGGGTCCAGGCCTGGGCGGCCTCCGTATGGCTGGCCAACGGGTGGCGGCTGAGGGTGAACACCCGTGGTTCGCCGCGCACCCGCAGCGGCAGCAATTCGCTGCGGGTTTCGCCATCGCCGGCGGCGTCGCTCAGCCAGCCCGGCTCGAGGTCTGGCAGCAGGCCCAGCAAATGATGCTGGCGCGCCTGCGCCGAGCTGATGCCGAAGAGTTGCTCGGCCTGCGGGTTGAGATAGCTGAGACGGCCATCGGCGCGGGTCACCAGCACCCGCTCGTCGATCGCCGCCAGTGCCGTGGCCGCCTGGCGCAGGCTGCGTTGCGAGGCCAGGGTCATGGCGCGCAGGCCTTGCTGTTCGCGATGCAGGCGCAGCAGGGTGAGCACCGTGACGCCGACCAGCAGGAGGAATATCAGCAGTTCGCCGCCGATCCCCCGCAGCAGGCCGAGCCGCACCTGGGGGCTGTCGTGGAGCCCGCGCAATTGCCAGTCGCTGTTGCGCAGGGGCTCCACGCCGAGGCTCTGCATGTCGTCGAGCAACGTCGCGTTGCCCGGCGCATGCCAGAGCACCCGGCCGGCGTACTGGTCTTCCAGGCGCCAGAGCAGGTTGCCGGCCGGCAGGTCGGGACTCCACTGGGCGAGGCTGTCGCTGGCCAGGCGCAGCAGCCAGAAGCCGCTGTCGCGGCGGCTGCCGGGTTCGCGCAGAGTGAGATAGAGAGATTCACCATCGCGCGGATCGAGGCAATAGTGATAGAGACCGGCACCGGCGTGCTGGCGCAGCCGGTCATAGAGTGGCGGATTGCCCGCTTGCGGCTTGCCATCCACCCACTCCAGCGCCCGCACCTGCGGCAGCGCATCGCTGACCCGGGGCAACAGCCTGCGGCGGATCTCGTCGCGCTCGGCGGGCGGCGCTCCTGGCAGCAACGCGAGGGCGGTGCGGGCCTTCAGTTCGAGGGTCAGGGACAGGCGGTCGTGCAGGCGGTCGAGCTGGGCGGCGGCCCGTTCGTGTTCGAAGCGCTCCTGCTGGCGCAATTCCTGGCATATCTGCCAGAGCAGCAAGCCGAGCATCAGCACGACCAGCAACAGCAGACCGCCCTTGGCTGCCTGGCGGACGGGAACGGTCAGCGGGTCGCCGGCGGGAGGCGGCGACGGGGTTTGCGAGGGGGTCGACACTGACCGGAGTTCCTGGGGCAGCTGTGATTCAGTAGGCAGTTAGGATGCCCGGAAGCAAGGCCAAGTGCCAGTATCGCCGACGAGCGTCGTGGTCCTTTCCGGCCTAACGGGTCACTTTGTCGCAGCGAGGAATGGCGGGGCTTTCCGGTTCGCCGGGGCTGTCTGGCGGCGGTGCCCGGAAAATCTGGCCGGACATGGCCGCGGGGGATTCCGGGCAGGGCGGTGCAACCTCAGGGACGCGCCGGATTGGCGGCGCCGTGGAGGAACATCTGTTCGAGGGTTTGCGCGGAGTTGGCGCTGGCCGCGCGCCCGCGCCGTTCGGCGTCGACCAGGCCATAGATCAGGGTCAGGAACAGCTCGGTGAAGACTGCCGCGGTGATGTCGATGCGGAACACACCTTTCTGCTGGCCGCGCAGGAAGAAGGTATCCAGCGCGGCGATGTAGGACTGCCAGCGGGCGCCTTCGCCGTCGGGGTCGAGGTAGTCCGGGCGGTACTGGAACACCAGGAAGACCAGCATCTCGCGATGGGCGAGGTGCTCCTTGACCAGCCGCTGCAGCGCCGCCAGGGGCTCGCTGCGTTCCAGGTCGCAGGTCTCGATGACCTGGTTCAGCACCGCCTCGCCATGGTCCTCGAGCATCCGCACCAGGTTGTCGCGCGTCCCGCAGAAGCGGTGCAACGTGGCCTTGCTCACGCCGGCCGCCTCGGCCAGCTCTTTCAGCGTGGCCCGTGGGCGCTCGACGATGGCGACGGCCAGCGCCTTGAGGAGTCGTTCGTCATGGGTGATCAGGGTCATCGGCAGGTCCCGGTTGGCTTTCCGTTTGCGCGCCATTGTGCAGAAAAGTGCCCGCACTTCAAAAGAATCAGGTAACTTTTGCTCATATGAGACATTATTGACTCATTTAGATTTGAAAAGTACCATTCGATCCGTTTTTCAATCAAGGGCCGGGTATGTCATGGCTGATTTGCGGGCAATAGGAAGGGGCGCTGCACTGGCGCTGGCCGTCGCGCTGGCGGGTTGCGGGCCGGCGGAAGAACGGCAGGACGCCGCCGAACCGGCGCTGCCGGTGGAGGTACTGGCGGTGCGGAGCGAAACCCTGGCGCTGACCTCGGAACTGCCGGGGCGGATCGAACCGGTGCGGGTCGCCGAGGTACGTGCGCGGGTAGCGGGCATCGTGGTGCAGAAGCGCTTCGAAGAAGGTGCCGACGTCAAGGCCGGCGAGCTGCTGTTCCAGATCGATCCGGCGCCGCTGAAGGCTGCGCTGTCGCGTGCCGAGGGGGAGCTGGCGCGAACCCGGGCGGTGCTGTTCGAGGCGCAGGCGCGGGTGCGCCGCTACGAGCCGCTGGTGAAGATCCAGGCGGTCAGCCAGCAGGACTTCGACACCGCCATCGCCGACCTGCGCAGCGCCCAGGCGGCGAGCCGGTCGGCCCAGGCCGAGGTGGAAACCGCGCGGCTGAACCTGGGCTACGCCTCGGTCAGCGCGCCGATCTCCGGCCGCATCGGCCGCGCGCTGGTTACCGAGGGCGCGCTGGTCGGGCAGGGCGAGGCCACGCTGATGGCGCGCATCCAGCAGCTCGATCCGATCTACGCGGACTTCACCCAGACGGCCGCCGAGGCGCTGCGCCTGCGCGAAGCGCTGAAGGATGGCAGCCTGGCCGCCGGCGACAGCGAGGCGTTGAGCATCCGTGTCGAAGGCACCTCCTACGAGCGCCGGGGCGCATTGCAGTTCGCCGACGTGGCGGTGGATCGCGGCACCGGCCAGATCACCTTGCGCGGCAAGTTCGCCAATCCCGACGGCGTGCTGCTGCCGGGCATGTACGTGCGCGTGCGGGCGCCGCAGGGCACCGACAGCCGGGCGATCCTGGTCCCGCAGCGCGCCGTTCGCCGCGGCAGCGACGGCACCGCCCAGGTGATGGTGGTGGGCGCGGAGGAACGCGCCGAGGCGCGCGACGTCAGCACCGGCGTCATGCAGGGCTCGCGCTGGCAGATCACCGAGGGCCTGCAGCCGGGTGACCGGGTCATCGTCGGTGGCCTGGCCGCGGTGCAGCCGGGGATGAAGATCGTGCCGAAGCCGGATGGTGCCCTGGCGCAAGCCCGGTCGACCGTGCCGCAACAGTAAGGGCGGGTTCGCCCCGAGGATTTTCCGATGTCCGAATTCTTCATCAAGCGGCCGAACTTCGCCTGGGTGGTGGCGCTGTTCATCTCCCTGGCCGGCCTGCTGGTCATTTCCAGATTGCCGGTGGCGCAGTACCCCAGTGTCGCGCCACCGCAGATCACCATTACCGCCACCTACCCCGGCGCTTCGGCGAAGGTACTGGTGGATTCCGTCACCAGCGTTCTCGAGGAGTCGCTGAACGGCGCGAAGGGCCTGCTCTACTTCGAGTCGACCAACAATTCCAACGGTACCGCCGAGATCGTCGTCACCTTCGAGCCCGGCACCGATCCGGACCTGGCCCAGGTCGATGTGCAGAACCGCCTGAAGAAAGCCGAGGCGCGCATGCCGCAGGCGGTGCTGACCCAGGGGGTGGAGGTCGAGCAGACCAGCGCCGGCTTCCTGTTGATCTACGCCCTCAACTACAAGGAAGGCGTGCAGCGCAGCGACACCACCGCCCTGGGCGACTATGCCGCGCGCAACATCAACAACGAACTGCGTCGCCTGCCGGGTGTCGGCAAGCTGCAGTTCTTCTCCTCCGAGGCGGCCATGCGGGTCTGGATCGATCCGCAGAAGCTGGTCGGCTTCGGACTCTCCATCGACGACGTGAGCAACGCCATTCGCGGACAGAACGTGCAGGTCCCCGCCGGCGCCTTCGGCAGCGCGCCGGGCAGTTCCGAGCAGGAGCTGAGCGCCACGCTGGCGGTGAAGGGCACCCTGGACAACCCGCAGGAGTTCGGCCAGGTGGTCCTGCGCGCCAACGAGGACGGATCCCTGGTCAGGCTCGCCGACGTCGCGCGCCTGGAGCTCGGCAAGGAGAGCTACAACATTTCCTCGCGGCTGAACGGCACGCCTACCGTGGGCGGGGCGATCCAGCTGTCGCCCGGGGCCAACGCGATCCAGACCGCCACACTGGTGAAGCAGCGCCTCGCCGAATTGTCGGCGTTCTTCCCCGAGGACATGCAGTACAGCGTGCCCTACGACACCTCGCGCTTCGTCGACGTGGCCATCGAGAAGGTGATCCACACCCTGATCGAGGCGATGGTGCTGGTGTTCCTGGTGATGTTCCTGTTCCTGCAGAACGTCCGCTACACCCTGATCCCGTCGATCGTGGTGCCGGTGTGTCTGCTCGGCACGCTGATGGTCATGTACCTGCTGGGCTTCTCGGTGAACATGATGACCATGTTCGGCATGGTGCTGGCGATCGGCATCCTGGTGGACGATGCCATCGTGGTGGTGGAGAACGTCGAGCGGATCATGGCGGAGGAGGGGCTGTCGCCGGCCGAGGCCACCGCCAAGGCGATGAGGCAGGTCTCCGGTGCGATCGTCGGCATCACCCTGGTGCTTTCGGCGGTGTTCCTGCCGCTGGCCTTCATGGCCGGCTCGGTGGGGGTGATCTACCAGCAGTTCTCGGTATCGCTGGCGGTCTCGATCCTGTTCTCCGGCTTCCTCGCCCTGACCTTCACCCCGGCGCTGTGCGCCACCCTGCTCAAGCCCATCCCCGAGGGGCATCACGAGAAGCGCGGCTTCTTCGGCGCCTTCAACCGCGGCTTCGCCCGCCTCACCGGCCACTATTCCCTGCTCAACTCGAAGCTGGTGGCGCGCGCCGGGCGCTTCATGCTGGTGTACGCCGGCCTGGTGGCGGCGCTCGGCTACTTCTACCTGCGCCTGCCGGAGGCCTTCGTGCCGGCTGAAGACCTCGGCTACATGGTGGTCGACGTGCAGTTGCCGCCCGGTGCCTCGCGCATGCGCACCGACGCCACCGGCGAGGAACTGGAACGCTTCCTCGAGACCCGCGAGGCGGTGGACTCGGTATTCCTGGTCTCCGGCTTCAGCTTCTCCGGACAGGGCGACAACGCCGCGCTGGCCTTCCCGACCTTCAAGGACTGGTCCGAGCGCGGCCCGGGGCAATCGGCCGCCGCCGAGATCGCCGCGGTGAACGAGCATTTCGCGTTGCCCGACGACGGCACCATCATGGCCGTTTCGCCGCCGCCGATCGACGGCCTGGGCAACTCCGGCGGCTTCGCCCTGCGCCTGATGGACCGTGGCGGCGTCGGCCGCGAAGCCCTGCTGCAGGCCCGCGATACCCTGCTCGGCGAGGTCCGGGGCAATCCGAAATTCCTCTACGCGATGATGGAAGGCCTGGCCGAGGCGCCGCAGCTGCGCCTGCTGATCGACCGCGAGAAGGCCCGGGCCCTGGGGGTGGGCTTCGAGAGCATCAGCGGCACGCTGTCCGCCGCGTTCGGTTCGGACGTGATCAACGACTTCACCAACGCCGGGCGCCAGCAGCGCGTGGTGATCCAGGCCGAGCAGGGCGCCCGGATGACCCCGGAAAGCGTGCTCAGGCTCTACGTGCCCAACGCCCGCGGCGAGCTGGTGCCGCTAAGCGCCTTCGTCAGCATGAAATGGGAAGAGGGACCGGTACAGCTGGTGCGCTACAACGGCTACCCGTCGATCCGCATCGTCGGCGACGCCGCGCCCGGCTTCAGCACCGGCGAGGCCATGGCGGAAATGGAGCGCCTGGCCGCGCAGCTGCCGGCCGGCATCGGTTACGAATGGACCGGCCTGTCCTACCAGGAGAAGGTCTCCGCCGGCCAGGCGACCGCCCTGTTCGCCCTGGCCATCCTGGTGGTGTTCCTGCTGCTGGTGGCGCTCTACGAGAGCTGGTCGATTCCGTTGTCGGTCATGCTGATCGTGCCGATCGGCGCCATCGGCGCGGTGCTGGCGGTGATGGTCACGGGCATGGCCAACGACGTCTACTTCAAGGTCGGCCTGATCACCATCATCGGCCTGTCGGCGAAGAACGCGATCCTCATCGTCGAGTTCGCCAAGGAGCTCTGGGAAAAGGGACATGGCCTGCGCGACGCCGCCATCGAGGCTGCGCGCCTGCGCTTCCGGCCGATCATCATGACCTCCATGGCCTTCATCCTCGGCGTGGTGCCCCTGGCCCTGGCCAGCGGCGCCGGCGCGGCCAGCCAGCGCGCCATCGGCACCGGGGTGATCGGCGGGATGCTCAGCGCGACCTTCCTCGGCGTGCTGTTCGTGCCCATCTGCTTCGTCTGGCTGCTGTCGCTGCTGCGCAGCAAGCCGGCGCCCATCGAACCGGCCGCCACGGCCCGGGAGTGATCGACATGCGTAAACCTGCATTCGGCGTATCGGCGTTGCTGATCGCCCTGGCCCTCGGCGGTTGCACCATGGCGCCGACCTATGAGCGTCCCGTCGCGCCGGTGGCCGACCGCTGGAGCGGCCCGGCCGCCCAGCGCCAGGGGGTGGCCGTCGACCAGCTGGACTGGAAGGGTTTCATCGTCGACGCCGAGTTGCGCCGCCTGGTGAGCGTCGCCCTGGACAACAATCGCTCGCTGCGCCAGGCCCTCCTGGATATCGAGCAGGCCCGCGCGCAGTACCGCATCCAGCGCGCCGACCGGGTGCCGGGCCTGGACGCCAGTGCCAGCGGCAGCCGCCAGCGACAGCCGGCCGACCTGTCCGCCGGCAACCGCTCCGCCGTCGCCAGCAGCTACCAGGTCGGGCTGGCACTGCCGGAGTACGAGCTGGACCTGTTCGGCCGGGTCAAGAGCCTGAGCGACGCGGCCCTGCAGCAGTACCTGGCCAGCGAGGAGGCGGCGCGCGCGGCGCGGATCGCCCTGGTCGCGGAGGTCAGCCAGGCCTACCTGAGCTATGACGGCGCCCAGCGGCGCCTGGCGCTGACCCGGCAGACCCTGGCCAGCCGCGAGTCTTCCCTCGCCCTGATCGGCCAGCGTCGCGCGGCCGGCACCGCCACCGCGCTGGATTACCAGGAAGCCCTGGGCCTGGTGGAACAGGCGCGCGCCGAGCGGGAGCGCAACCTGCGGCAGAAGCGGCAGGCGTTCAACGCGCTGGTGCTGCTGCTGGGCTCCGCCGATGCGGCGCAGACGATCCCGCGGGCCCCGGGAGAACAGCCGAAGCTGCTGCAGGACATCGCTCCCGGCACGCCGTCCGGGCTGATCGAGCGGCGCCCGGACATCCTCGCCGCCGAACATCGCCTGCGCGCGCGCAACGCGGACATCGGCGCGGCGCGCGCGGCGTTCTTCCCACGAATCAGCCTGACCGGCAACTTCGGCACCTCCAGCGCGGAAATGTCCGGCCTGTTCGACGGCGGCTCGCGCTCCTGGAGCTTCCTGCCGACGCTGACGCTGCCGATCTTCGACGGCGGGCGCAACCGCGCCAACCTGAGCCTGGCCGAGGCGCGCAAGGATTCCGCGCTGGCGGCCTACGAAGGCGCCATCCAGGGCGCCTTCCGCGAAGTCGCCGACGCCCTGGCGGCCAGCGATACCCTGCGCCGCGAGGAGAAGGCCCTGCGCGCCCTGGCCGACACCAGCAACGAAGCGCTGAAGCTGGCCAGGGCACGCTACGAGAGTGGTGTGGACAGCCACCTGCGCTACCTCGATGCACAGCGCAGAAGTTTCTTCGACGAGTCTGCGTTCATCGACGGCAGCACCCAGCGGCAGATCGCCCTGGTCGATCTGTTCCGCGCCCTTGGCGGCGGCTGGGGACAGGCTCGCGTTGCGCTGGCGCAGCGCTGAGCATGGCACCGCGCGGTGCCTCCGATGCGCCGGGCTAGGGGACGTGCGAGGCGCCGTGCATGAACAGTTGCTCCAGGCTGCCGGACAATCCGGCGCCGGCCGCGCGACCGCGGCGCTCGGCATCGACCATGGCGTAGACCAGGTTGATGAACAGTTCGCTGAAGACCGCCGCGCTGATGTCGATGCGGAACACGCCCGCCTGCTGGCCGCGCAGGAAGAAAGCATCCAGGGCCTCGATATGCGCCTGCCAACCGGCGTCTTCATTCCCGGCCTGGTGTCCCGGGTTCTGCTCGCACATCAGCAGCGCCAACAGGTCGCGGTGCGCGAGGTGTTCCCGGATCAGTTCGCGTAGCGCTGCCCGCGGCTCCAGTCGGGGCTGGGCGGCGTCGCGGATGAGGCGCTCGAGGGTGCTCCTGGCATGGCTTTCCAGGCGCCGTCTGAGGCGTTCGCGGGTTCCGCAATGCCGGTTCAGGGTTGCCCTGCTCACTCCCACCAGCTCCGCCAGTTCCCGCATGGTGGCTCGCGGATGACTGACCATCGCGGTGGCCAGGGCCTTGAGCAGGCGCTGCTCCTGGGGCGACGGGTCCGGCGCTGCGCCTGGGCCGCTCCCAGGTGGCGAGGCGGGTATCTGGCCGGGGAGGGGCGTGAGTACCATCTTGAGGTTTTTTTAACTCTTTTGAGGCTGGTCTGATTCAATCGTAGCAGGCGAGACCGGCACTCGCCTTGCTCCGCGTCAGGTCCGGAGATGTAGCGTGCCGATCACCTCGCCACCGAGACCGATCCGGCGATCGCGCCGAAGGAGAATGCCGGGAAGCCGCCCAGGTTCATCAGGCTGGGGGCGGCCAGGGCGGCACCGTTCCTCGGGTTGGCCAGGCAGATCGCGGGAACCGGAAACCGGCGAGGCCCGGCAAGCGCCCGTGGCGGACGGCGAACATTCGCCGGCGGCGCCCCGCGCCCCACGAAAACCAGGGTGGCTGGCCAGCTTTCTCCCGGTCTGTCATATACTTGGCCGAGTTTTTTTCCTTTTCTTCATGAGGTGCTCGTTTTGGCTCAGTACGTCTACACCATGCATCGGGTCGGCAAGATCGTTCCGCCCAAGCGTGAAATCCTCAAGGACATCTCCCTGTCGTTCTTCCCCGGCGCCAAGATCGGCGTGCTCGGCCTGAACGGCGCGGGCAAGTCCACGCTGCTGCGGATCATGGCCGGCGTCGACACCGAGATCGAAGGCGAGGCCCGGCCGATGCCGGGGATCAACGTCGGCTACCTGCCGCAGGAGCCCAAGCTGGACCCGCAGGCCACCGTGCGCGACATCGTCGAGGAGGCCGTGGGCCAGATCAAGCAGGCCCAGGCGCGACTGGACGAGGTCTACGCCGCCTACGCCGAGCCGGACGCCGACTTCGACGCCCTGGCCGCCGAACAGGCCAAGCTGGAGGCGATCCTGCAGGCCTCCGACGGCCACAACCTGGAGCGCCAGCTGGAAGTCGCCGCCGACGCCCTGCGCCTGCCGCCGTGGGATGCCAAGGTCGAGCACCTGTCCGGCGGCGAGAAGCGCCGCGTGGCGCTGTGCCGCCTGCTGCTGTCGGCGCCCGACATGCTGCTGCTGGACGAGCCGACCAACCACCTGGACGCCGACTCGGTGGCCTGGCTGGAGCATTTCCTGCACGACTTCCCCGGTACCGTGGTGGCGATCACCCACGACCGCTACTTCCTCGACAACGTCGCCGGCTGGATCCTCGAACTCGACCGTGGCCATGGCATCCCGTTCGAAGGCAACTACTCCGGCTGGCTGGAATCCAAGGCCGCCCGCCTGGCCCAGGAAGCCAAGCAGGAAGCCTCCCACGCCAAGGCCATGAAGGCCGAGCTGGAGTGGGTACGCCAGGGCGCCAAGGGCCGCCAGGCCAAGTCCAAGGCGCGCCTGCAGCGCTTCGAGGAACTGCAGTCGCAGGAATTCCAGAAGCGCAGCGAGACCAACGAGATCTACATCCCGGCCGGTCCGCGCCTGGGCGACAAGGTCATCGAGCTGCACAACGTGACCAAGGGCTACGGCGACCGCGTGCTGATCGACAACCTGTCCCTGAGCATCCCCAAGGGCGCCATCGTCGGTGTGATCGGCGGCAACGGCGCGGGCAAGTCGACCCTGTTCCGCATGCTCACCGGCAAGGAGCAGCCGGACTCCGGCACCATCGAGATCGGCGAGACCGTGCAGATCGCCAGCGTCGACCAGAGCCGCGACAGCCTGGAAGGCAACAAGACCGTGTGGGAACAGGTTTCCGACGGTTTCGAGCAGATCAAGATCGGCAACTACGAAGTCCCGTCGCGCAGTTATGTCGGCCGTTTCAACTTCAAGGGCGCCGACCAGCAGAAGTTCGTCAAGGACCTCTCCGGCGGTGAGCGCGGTCGCCTGCACCTGGCCCTGACCCTGAAGCAGGGCGGCAACGTGCTGCTGCTCGACGAACCGTCCAACGACCTCGACGTGGAAACCCTGCGCGCGCTGGAAGAGGCGCTGCTGGACTTCCCCGGCGCTGCCATCGTGATCTCCCACGATCGCTGGTTCCTCGACCGGATCGCCACCCACATCCTCTCCTACGAGGACGATGGCCAGGTGACCTTCTTCGAAGGCAACTACACCGAGTTCGAGGCCGATCGCAAGAAGCGCCTGGGCGATGCCGCGGCCCAGCCGCACCGCGTGCGCTACAAGAAGCTGGCGTAAGCGCGCCTGGATCGAAACCGCCCGCCGGCCCTGCCGGCCGGCGGTTTTTTCATGCCTGGAATTCAATGTGCAGGGCGCTTCCATCGGTGGTGCCCAGGGTGAGGCTTCCAAGCAGCATGCCTGAGCCTTCACCTAACTAAAGATGGGGGTGCATCGACGGCCCCGATGGTGTCAGCTCTGCTAGTGGTCTGCGCAGCCGATCCGTGCGCTCAATACCGCCTGCCCGGAGAGACCGCGCCATATGGCGAAGCCCGGCGGAAATCGAGTATCGGGCTTGGCCGGGCGGACCACCCGCTACCTTCGCTCGGCGCTGGCGCCTCGGGGTAGCGTTGCCGGTGGTGGCGGCTTGTGCGCTGTCTCCATCATCAGCGGTATGGCCCTTCGGCCTGTTTCGCCGGCCTTGCGGCGATACGTCCGGAGCGAGCCGTGAAGGGATGCGAGCGGCCGAGTGCGAATGCCTACAACAAACAAGCACGAATCATTGATCTCCCTGCGGGGAATCGGCAAGGGCTATCTCCTGGGGGGGCAGCCACTGCAGATACTGAAAGACGTCTGCCTGGACATCTTTCCCGGTGAAAGTTGCGCGATCGTCGGCGCGTCGGGCTCGGGCAAGAGCACCCTGCTGAATATCCTCGGCCTGCTCGACCGGCCGGACAGCGGCGCCTATCGATTCGCCGAACACGACATCTTCAGGGTCGACGAAGACCAGTTGGCGGCGATCCGCAACCGCCTGATCGGTTTCGTCTTCCAGAGTTTCAACCTGCTGCCGCGCCTGAGCGCGCTGGAGAACGTGGCGCTGCCGCTGGGCTATCGTGGCATGCCGCGCCGCGAGGCGTTGGAGCGCGCCGCGGCGATGCTCGCCCAGGTCGGCCTCGCCGAGCGCGCCGGGCATCGCCCGGCGGACCTCTCCGGCGGCCAGCGGCAGCGTGTCGCCATCGCCCGCGCGCTGGTCGGCGAGCCCGCGCTGATCCTCGCCGACGAACCGACCGGCAACCTCGACGCGAGCACCGCGAAGGAAGTGCTGGAACTGCTCCTGGCGCTCAACCGCGAACGCCAGGTGACCCTGGTGGTGGTCACCCACGATCCCGGCCTGGCCGCCCGTCTCGGGCGCCAGCTGACGGTGCGCCATGGCGAGATCCACGAGGAACTGGCGGAGACTTGCCGGTGAGCGCCAGTCCGTCGCCGCGGCAGTTGCTCCATGAGGCCCTGGCCAGCCTTCGTGGCCTGGGTCGGCGCTCGTTGCTGGCGTTGCTGGGGATCGTCATGGGCTGTTCATCGGTGATCGCGATGCTGAATATCGGCAGCAATGCGACCGACGAGGCGATGAGCATCTTCAAGGACATGGGCACCGACACCCTGGTGGTGCAGTTCCCGTTCGCCCCGCAGGCGCCGCAGCCTATGCCGGCGGTGCTCGACACCGAGCCGCTGCGCCGTGCCGTGGCGGGGCTGGACCACCTCGCTGCGCTCGGCCTGTACTCCGCGCCGGTGACCTACCATGGGCGTACCAGCAACGCCAGCATCGTCGGCGCCAGCGCCGGGCTCGCCAGCGCCGCCAGGCTGCACCTGCGCGAAGGGCGATTTCTCTCGCGCTTCGATGACCACGACACCTACGTGGTGGTCGGCGCGGGCCTCGCCGAGGCGCTGGGCGCAGCAGGCGATCCGTTGCGCCTCGGCGAGCAACTGATGGTCAACGACTACCTGTTCCGCGTGATCGGTATCCTGCGGCCGCAGGCCAGCGCCGCGCTGCTGCCGTTCGCCGCCAACGACTCGCTGTTCGTGCCGGCTGCCGGCATGCCGCGCCTGCAGCCCGCCGCCGAGGTCAGCCACGTGGTGGCGCGGGTGGCGCCGGGAGCGGATGTCTACCGGGTCGGCGCGGCGCTGGGCGAGGCCCTGGCGGCGCGGTTGCCCGGTCACGAGGCGCAGGTGCAGGTGTCGCAGCAGGTGCTCGACGGGCTCAAGCGGCAGACCCGGACCTTCACCTACCTGCTGGCCGGGCTGGGGATCATCTCCCTGCTCGGCGGCGGCGTCGGGGTGATGAACGTGATGCTGATGAGCGTCGCCGAGCGCCGCCGGGAGATCGGCGTGCGCATGGCGCTGGGCGCGCGTCAGCGGGACATCCGCAACCTGTTCCTGATCGAGGCGGTGACCCTGACTGCCGCGGGCGCGCTGTCGGGGGCGGTGCTCGGCGTGGCGGCTGCGTATCTCTACGCCAGGTTTTCCGGCTGGACTTTCTCCCTGGCCTACGCGGCCCTGCCGCTGGGAATGGGCAGTACCTTGCTGGTGGGGCTGTTCTTCGGCCTCTATCCGGCGCTTTCGGCGGCACGCATGCAACCGGTCGAGGCGCTGCGCGATGAGTAGCCGGAGCCTGGCTGCACTGTGGCTGGCGCTGGCGCTTCCGGTCGCGGCAAGTGACAACCCGGCGCTGAGCCCGGATGCGCCGAGCATGGCCCGCGCGCGCAGCGGATCGGTGCTGCTGAGCGAGCAGGTGATCGACCTGAGCCTGAGCGACGCGGTCTACCTCGGCCTGCGCAACAACCGTGGAATCCGTAGCGCCTACCTGCAGCGCATCGCGCAGAAGTTCGACCTGCGCGTCGCCGCCGATGCCTTCAATCCGAAGCTGGTGGTGCGTGGCGACTACCGTGCCAGCCGCGCCACCGAGGACCGTATGCGGACCAGCAACCTGTCGCCGACCGCGACCCTGCTCGGCGAGTACGGCACCCGCTTCAGCCTGGCCTGGGTCAAGCAGTTCCGCAGCGCCGACGAGGCCGGGCGCTACCGCAGCGATGGTCTCGACCTGACCGTCGTCCAGCCGTTGCTGCGCGACGCCGGCTGGGACGTGACCACCGCGCCGCTGCGCCTGGCGCGCCTGTCCGAGGACGCCAACCGCCTGCAACTCAAGGCCAGCGTGTCGCAGACCATCAGCCGGATCATTGGCGCGTACCGGGAACTGCTGCGCGCGCAGGAGCAGGCGCGAATCGCCCGGGAAGCGTTGGCGCGGACCCGCAAGCTGCTCGAGGTCAACCGGGCGATGATCGCCGCGGGGCGGATGGCCGAGTTCGATAGCGTCCAGACCGAGGCCGATGTCGCCACCCAGGAGCTCAACGTCGAAGAGTCCACCAACCAGGTCGATAGTGCCCGCCTGGCCCTGCTGCAACTGCTGGCGCTGGACCTGTCGACGCAGATCCGCGCCAGTGACGCGCTGAGCGCCTCGCCGATAGAGATCGACCGCCAGCAGGCGATCCGCACGGCTCTGCAACAACAGCCGGAATACCTGCAACGATTGATCGGCAGCCGCCAGGCCGACCTCAACCTGGTGCTGGCGAAGAACCAGCGCCTGTGGGATGTCTCGCTGGTGGGCGGTGCCAGCCAGATCCGCGATCGCTACAGCGAGGGCGGCGGCGACAATTCGCGGACCTGGGACGGTTACGCAGGGGTGCAGGTGGAAATTCCCATCGGCGATCTCAGTCGCCGGCAGGCCGAGGTCCGCGCCCAGGTGGAAGTGGAGAACCAGAAGCTCCTCATCGAGGATGCGCGGCAGACCCTGGAACAGAATGTCATTGATGCGGTGCGCGACCTTGGCGCCCGCTGGCGCCAGTACCAGATCGCCCAGCGCGCCACCGCGCTGTCGCGGCGCAAGCTGGAAATCGAGCGGGAAAAACTGCGTGTCGGACGCTCGAGCAACTTCCAGGTGCTGAGCTTCGAAACCGACCTGCGCAATGTCGAGAACACCCAGTTGAATGCCCTGATCTCGTTTCTCAATGCGCAGACGCAGCTCGACCTGATCGTCGGCATGACCCTGGATAGCTGGGAGATTTCGCTCAATGACCACTGACCGGTTGTTTTCCCGGGGGCGGCGTTTGCTGCTGATCGCCGCTGCCCTGCTGGCCGCCGTCGCGCTGCCGACCTGGCTGCTGTTCGGCGGGGGGGCAGTTCCACGCGACGAAGACGAGCGCTGGATCGATGTACGCCCGTCGGCGCTGGTGCACCGGATAGGCCTGGTCGGGCGCCTGGAACCGGGGCGGGTGGTGACCTTGGCGGCGCCCTTCGCCGGCAATGTCGAGGCACTGCTGGTGCAACCCGGGCAGCGGGTCGAGGAAGGGCAGGAACTGTTGCGCATGGACACTCGCGAGATCGCCGTGCAGGTTCGCGAGGCCCGCTCGGCGCTGCTCAAGGCCCGGCGGACCTTGCAGGAGTTGCGGGACTGGGAGCGCGGCGAGAACATGACGCGCGCCCGCCGGGCCCTGCGCAGCGCGCAGCTAGCACAGGACAGCACCGAACGAAAGTTGCGCGAGACCCGGCAACTCTTCGGCAAGGGCATCGTTCCGCGCAACGAACTCGACGACCTCGAACAGCAGGCGCGTCAACAGCGGATGGATCTGGAGGCTGCCCGCCTGGAAGTGGAGGCGACGCGCAGCAAGGGGCAGGGGGAAAACCTGCAGATCGCCGAGATGGACCTGGCCAATGCCACGGTGAAGTTCGAGACGCTGCAGGCGCAGTTGGATGGGCGGACGGTCCGTGCGCCGTTCGCCGGCATCATCGTTGTCGCTCCCGGGTCTTCGAATGAGCAGGGCGTGCGGGAGCCGGTGCAGACCGGAAGCAAGCTGGGCCAGGGCCAGGCACTGTTCGGACTGGCCAGCGTGGAACGCCTGAAGGTTTCCGCCAGGGTGTCGGAGCTGGACATCAATCAACTGCGCGAAGGGCAGGAGGTCGAGGTGAGTGGTGACGGTTTCGACGGCATCGCCTTGAAAGGAGTCATCTCCGCTCTTGGCGGACAGGCGCTGCCGGGGGGCACCCAGGGCAGCAGCCCACAGTTCGAGGTAACGGTATCGGTGGCGCACCTCACCCCCGGCCAACTGAGGAAAATCCGCCTGGGCATGAGCGCCAAACTGGCGGTCACCACCTATCGCAACGAGCGAGCACTCGTCGTGCCGCCCGAGGCCGTGCGTCATGAGGGCGATCGATTGTCCGTGGTTTACCGCGCGTCTCCTGCCGCCCCGATCGAGCAACTTCCTGTCCGGGTGGGGCGTTCCACTCCCGAGGGCGTCGAAGTACTGGACCTGGCGGCGGGGCAGGTGCGCGTGCACGTAGCGGACGGGAGCTGAAGGCAACCTGACTTTGGTATGGCGAGCGCATGCCTTTAGCTACCAGTTCTGGCAGGTTTTGACCCAAAGTGGTGCGTTTCCTTCCGTCTCGAATGCTGACAGAGGTATCAGGATTGCTTCGTGACGAAGCGTTTCGGACCCTCCACGGCGCGCTCCGCGCCGTTCTCGAACAGGGCAGCCCCCTTCTTTCGCTAGGCTTTTCCAGGGCCTCTCTGCCCGTACTCTGAGCCCCGTCGTTGACTGGCCCTCTGCCTCCTCGCCGTAGCTGCCAAGCCTGTCAGGCTGCGCTCGTCGCGTAGTTGCGGGGGAGGCAGGCCGAGGTATGGCGCGCGGAGCGATCCAGCGCTGTTTCCGATATCCGGTACCTCCGGCTTGTCGTGGGGCGTCAGCGGCGGCACCGGATAGGACTCATGAAGTAATGCCTTTCCCGATTCTCGATACGAAAAAGTCATGGCGAGTGGGTGTGGTGGTTCGTCTGGCGGGTGGATCGTGCGGGAAGGCACAAGGTGGCCGCGGGGCGGTGAGGTTGCCGCCCACGGCCAAGGCCTGGCAACCGCGAGCGTTGCCAATTCACTGGAAGGATACAAAACAATGAAATCCATCAAATCCCTGCCGTCCCTTGCCGCTCTCGCTTTCTGCCTGAGCGCTTCGTCCCTGGCCAGTGCGGCCACCATCACCCCGGTCGGTACCGCATTCACCGCTCCCGGCACCATCAGCGTGAGCTCGCCGGCGTCGCTGCAGGTTCCGGTGAACTGCAACGTGACCTTCAAGGGCACCACCGCTCCGGATGGTTCCTATGCCAGCATCGACAGCGTCACCGTCAGCGGCAGCAATCCGCTGTGCAACGTGCCGCAGATGACCGGCCTGCCCTGGAGGTTGACGGTTTCCAGCGTCACCAGCGGCCAGGTCGATGGCGTCGGCTTCAAGATCCTGACTTCCACCTGCGGCCCGAGCACCGTGTACGGCGCCTGGAGCAATGCCACCAACACCTTGAGCGGCAGCAACCAGCCGCTGGCCGGTAACTGCAAGATCAACAGCCTGAGCGTGAATCCGAGTCCGGCATTCACCGTGAATCCGTAATCCGGGCTTCCGCTGGCGCCTTGCGCGCCAGCGGCTTTGCGCAAGCTGCATCGCGGCGTCTTCGCAGGCCGGACCGGCCGCCCGAGCGCCAGCACCACGTTTCGCTCGCACATGCAGACCGGCCTGGGGGAGGGGATCTACCCGGACACTCGAGCAGGCCGGCCATCGTTCCCGTGTATTAGTAGTCCAACAGGGGTGAACCTTGAACAACAACAAAGATATTTCCTGCCTGTCTGCCAGAGGACCACTGCCGTTATTCTGCGCCCTGATCGTCGGTGGCCTGCTCGGCGCGCCCCAGGCGCACGCTGGTGGTTTCATGGTGCCAACCACCAACACCGCCGGTTGGGGACGCTCCATGGCGGGTGGCTCGCTGTTCCCCGACGATCCGAGCGCCGCGTTCAACAACCCGGCGGCGATGGCCTTCATCGACAAGCGCATCGCGCAACTGACAGTCAACTACGCCGACGTCGACATCAAGTACAACGGCAATGCCTACGATTACCAGGGCAACCCCATGACCGGTGGTTATCCATTCGATCCCGCAACCGGCGGACCCAGCGCCGACGCGCTGCCCACCAACGACGGTGGCCAGGCTGGCTTTGGCGCCTGGCTGCCGACCGGCTTCATGGTCATACCGATCAACGACCAACTCGTCTTCGGCCTCAGCCAGGTGGTGCCGATGGGCATGCGCAGCACCTGGGACCCGAACTGGAAGGGTCGCGATTTCGCGGTGGACACCAAGATCGAGACGGCGGGTCTGTCCGGCTCCCTGTCGTTCAAGGTGAACGAGAATTTCTCCCTGGGCGCCGGGGTCATCATCCAGCGCACTTCTGGCTTCGTCAGTCAGAACCTCGACGTCTACGCCGCGGCGGCCAACTCGCCGAATCTTGGCCTGCCGTTCCCGGCGCAGGTTTCGTCGGCGCTGATGCGGGTCAAGGTGGACAACACCTCGCCCGGCTGGTTCGCCGGGGTGGTATGGAAGCCCACGATGCGCGACAGCCTGGGCTTCGCCTATCACGCGAAGATCCGAAACAAGCTGGAAGGGCACTACAACCTTTATATCCACGATGGAGGACCGACCGATACCATCCTCGACAGCGGGCTGATCGGCGTCGCTTATCCGGGGCTCGACCTGCGGCGTGGCGCTTCGGCCTCGGCGCGGCTGGATATTCCCGCCTACGCCTCGCTGGACTGGGTGCACCAGTTCAACGACCGTTTCAGTCTTGGCGCCACTGCGACCTGGACCGAGTGGTCGTCGTTCGAGGACCTTACCCTCAAGTCCCACGGCAGCACTATCGTCTCCATCCCCTACAATTATCGGAACACCTGGACCCTGGCGCTGGGTGGCGACTACAGGTTGACCGATCAGTTCACCGTGCGCGCCGGCGTCGCCTACGACCAGACGCCTACCCATAATTCCACCCGCGATCCTCGGATCCCCGATGGCGACCGCTATTTCGCCTCGCTGGGGGCCGGCTACCGCTTCAAGTCGATGCCGGAACTGTCGATCGACGCGGCCTATTCACGGCAGTTCGTCAAGGAGGTACCGGTGAAGACGGTCAACCAGGCGGTACTCGGCGGCGGTCGTCTGGATGGCAAGGCGACCAGCAAGGGGCAAGTGTTCAGCCTGTCCGCGACCTACGATTTCTAGAACCGGGATGCGGCGAGCGGGCCTCCATCGAAAGATGGGGCTCGTTCGCTCATGTCGCACGAAGGTGGTGCCTTCGCCGCCCGCCAAAGGTGCATCGTCCGCCCGGCGCAATGGGCGTCGGGCGGCGAGCGCTCTGGCGCGGCGCGTTCTGCGGGTCGCTGAAAGTTTCACTTTTGCACCATAAAGATTCATCAATGCGTCATTTCGCACTTTCTAGGTGCCGCCTGGCTTGCTAGAGTCACGCGCAAAAAATTGTTCACAAAACTAGAAACCGGTGAGAAAAATGACGCAATCCGTCGACGCTTTCCTCGAGCGCCTGAAGCGGCGCGATCCCGATCAGCCCGAATTCCACCAGGCGGTGGAAGAGGTGCTGCGTTCCCTCTGGCCGTTCCTCGAGGCCAACCCGCACTACCTGGAAGCCGGCATCATCGAACGCATCGTCGAACCCGAGCGGGCGATCCTGTTCCGCGTACCCTGGGTCGACGACCAGGGCCGGGTACGGGTCAACCGTGGCTACCGGGTGCAGATGAGCAGCGCCATCGGCCCCTACAAGGGCGGCCTGCGCTTCCATCCCTCGGTCAACCTCGGGGTGCTGAAGTTCCTCGCCTTCGAGCAGGTCTTCAAGAACTCCCTGACCACTCTGCCCATGGGCGGGGGCAAGGGCGGCTCCGACTTCGATCCGAAGGGCAAGAGCGACGCCGAGGTGATGCGTTTCTGCCAGTCGTTCATGAGCGAGCTGTACCGCCACGTCGGTGCCGACCTGGACGTGCCGGCCGGCGACATCGGCGTCGGCGCGCGTGAGATCGGCTACCTGTTCGGCCAGTACAAGCGCCTGTCCAACCAGTTCACCTCGGTGCTGACCGGCAAGGGCCTGAGCTACGGCGGCAGCCTGATCCGCCCGGAGGCGACCGGCTTCGGCTGCGTCTACTTCGCCCAGGAAATGCTCAAGGGCCATGGTCGCGGCTTCGATGGCCAGCGGGTGGCGATCTCCGGCTCCGGCAACGTCGCCCAGTACGCGGCGCGCAAGGTCATGGAGATGGGCGGCAGGGTGATCTCGCTGTCCGATTCCGAAGGCACCCTGTATGCCGAGGCGGGCCTCACCGACGAGCAGTGGGACTACCTGATGGAGCTGAAGAACGTGCGTCGCGGGCGCATCCGCGAGATGGCCGAGCGTTTTTCCTTGCAGTTCCTCGAGCATCGTCGCCCCTGGGAGCTGGCCTGCGACATCGCGCTGCCCTGCGCGACCCAGAACGAACTGGACGCCGAGGATGCGCGGCGCCTGCTGGCCAACGGCTGCGTCTGCGTCGCCGAAGGTGCCAACATGCCCTCGACCCTGGAGGCCGTCGACCTGTTCCTCGAGGCCGGCATCCTCTACGCGCCGGGCAAGGCGTCGAATGCCGGCGGGGTGGCGGTGAGCGGCCTGGAGATGTCGCAGAACGCCATGCGCCTGCGTTGGAGCGAGGGCGAGGTGGATACCAAGCTGCACGGCATCATGCAGTCGATCCACCATGCCTGCCTGCTGTACGGCGAGGAACGGGGCCGGGTCAACTACGTGAAGGGCGCGAACATCGCCGGCTTCGTCAAGGTCGCCGACGCGATGCTGGCGCAGGGCGTGGTCTGAGGTATCGCCGTGGTTGAAAGAAACGGGGCTCGACGAGCCCCGTTTTTCGTTGCGCCGGTCATTCCGCCGGGCGTGGCGTGGTCTCGGTGCTGGCCGGCAGCAGCGGGTATTCCACCCGTGGTTGCTTGCCGCTCAGGCTGTGCAGGAAGGCCACGATGTTCTCCACGTCATCCGGCGCCAGTTGCTTGCCGAGCTGGGCGTTGCCCATGATCGCCACGGCGTCCTTGAGCTCCCAGACCTGGCCGCTGTGGAAGTACGGCGCGGTGAGTGCGACGTTGCGCAGGGGCGCGGCGCGGAACACGTACTCGTCGCTCTGGGTCTTGGTCACCGCGAAGCGGCCCTTGTCGCCGCTGGGCAGGACGCTGGCGTCGGGCTTCTTCACCAGGCCGAACGGGAAGTAGGCCTGGCCGCCCAGGTTGATGCCGTTGTGGCAGGCGCTGCAGCCACTGTCCATGAACGCCTTGAGACCTTTCTTCTGCCGCGCGTCGAGGGCGTTGTCGTCGCCCTTGAGGTACAGGTCGAAGGGCGAGTCGGGGGTTACCAGGGTCGCCTCGTAGGCTTCGATGGCCAGCGCCATGTTGTCGAAGCTGACCGGCTTGCCGGCCTTGGGGAAGGCCTTGCGGAAGGCGTCGACGTATTCCGGGATGCTGCCCAGGGTCTGTTCCACCAGTTGCGGGGTGCTGTGCATCTCCACGCTGTTCTGGACAGGGCCCTTGGCCTGTTCTCCCAGGTCCTTGGCGCGGCCGTCCCAGAACTGCGCGGCGTTGAATACCGCGTTGAACACCGTCGGTGAGTTGCGCGGGCCTTTCTGCCAGCCGTGGCCGACCGAGGTCGGCACGTTGTCGGCGCCGCCGGTGCCGACGTTGTGGCAGGTGTTGCAGCTGAGCACATGGCTGCGCGACAGGCGCGGGTCGAAGAACAGCTTCTTGCCGAGTTCGCGCTGCTGTTCGTTGATGGCCTGGCCGCGCAGTTCGGTGACCTGCTCGGGAATCGGCTTGAACAGGGCGCTGGCCTGGTCGTGCAGGGGGTCGGCATGGGCGAGGGGCATGGCGAACGACAGCAACAGGCTGCCAAGCGGGAGCAGTGACGAGGACTGCATCTTTTTTCTCCTTATCAGGTGTTACAACCGGTCCTGTGAGGAGAGGCCAGCGAAGGACGGCGAGGCTTGACGTGGATCAAGCGCGCCGGAATCGCTCCTGCGGACGGTTGTCGCAGCGCGGTTCAGCGCTCGCGGTCGCGTTGCCAGTCGGCGTCGCGGTCGTTCCAGTCACGCTGCCCCAGCCGCTGCTCATCGACAGGCTCAGGGCGCTGCGCAGGATCTGCCCGCCGCCGTCGTTGTCGTCGAGTTCGATGGGGGCGTTTCCTGGCGTTCCTTGCCCTCTCGTTCTTGCGCGGCGCTCAGCGCAGCGCATCGATGACGATCTGCCGGGAGAGCAGCCCCTGTTCCTGCAATGCCTGGAGATGTTCCAGCAGCTCTTCGCGTCGAGCCGGCGACGTGGCGTAGTCGATGGCGCCGCTGCGCCGCTCGCGCCAGGCGAACAGCAGAGGTTGCCAGGCGTCCGCGGCCAGCTCCGGGCGCGTCTGCAGCAGGTAGTCGAGTTGCTGCCAGTAAGGCTTGAGCGCGAGCAAGCGATCGGCCCGCCCGTATGCCGCGTCCTCGAGCAGATGCCGCAGGACCTCGTCCAGACGCTGCGGGCATATCCCTGGCGCGGCGCTGCGCAGGCACTGCGCGGCCTTGGCGAAGACCTTGCCGGACGGATCGCGCAGGGCCTGCAGGCAGGCGTCGGCGAGGTCCTCGGCCGGCAGCGCGGCAAGGGTGTCCAGCGCTGCGCCACGCACCTGCTGCGCGGGATGACGCAATGCCTGCCGGGCCAGCGGCGCGACCGCCTGGGCCTGGCGGTCGCGGGCCAGACCGAGCAGGCCGAGCCAGTCGGCCTTGGTCGTTGGCATCCAGGCGAGCCGTTCGGCCAGGATGGCGTCGACGTCGGTTCCGGCGGCTTTCGCCAGGTACAGCGCGAGGTTGCGCACACTGGGCGACGCATCGAGCAGCGCCCGGGCCTGGACCGCCGCAGGCAGCGGCTCGGCTCCCAGGGCCCGGTCATAGAGGTGCAGCGCCTGGGCCCGGAGGCTGGCGCCGTGGTCACGGAGTCCGCTTTCCAGCAGGCGGATCGCGCTGTCCGGCGGCAGCGCCGCGGCCTCGTGCAGGGCCTGGCGGCGCACGCTCGGATCCGGGCTGGACAGCGCCCGCTCGAGCACCTCGAACCGGCCGCTCTGTCCAGGCCGCAGCAGGACCTCCAGAAGGAAGCGCGCGCTGGCGGAGCGCTGTCGAAGCAGGGCCTCCAGGACCTGTCCACGGTGTTCCGCACCTGCCAGCAGGACGGCCAGCCGATCCAGCAGGTCGCCATGGTCGGCCCGGTTCTTCCGGCCCAGGGCAACCCACTGCGGCAGCGCGCCGAGCAGGGCCGGCACGCACTCGCTGACCAGGTAGCGTTCCAGGCCCTCCCGGGCCGCGGCGCGGACCGGACCGACCCAGTCGTTGGCCCGCTCGATCAGCGCCGCCAGCGCCTCCGCGTCGTTGCTCGCGCTGAGCCCGAGCACCGCGGCCTCGCGCACGAAGCCATTGCATGAGCGGCTGAGTTCGACCCAGTCGACGTCGTTTTCCCACAGGCGCCGTTCGACCAGCCCCAGCGCCTCGCGGCGGTGACGCTCGGTCCAGGTATCCGTGAACGGCGCCTGCCGTTGCCGCTGCAGCCAGAGTTTCAAGCGTTGCATTCTTCTCATCCTTTCACGCACACCACCTGACGCAGGGTGTGCAGCACTTCCACCAGCTCGCGCTGGGCTTCCATGACCCGGTCGATGTCCTTGTAGGCCATCGGGATCTCGTCGATCACGTCGGCGTCCTTGCGGCATTCGACGTGGGCGGTGGCGCGGATCTGGTCTTCGACGCTGAAGACCTTCTTCGCCTGGGTCCGGCTCATGGTCCGCCCGGCCCCGTGGCTGCACGAGCAGAACGCTTCCTGGTTGCCGAGGCCGCGGACGATGAAGCTCTTCGCGCCCATCGAGCCGGGGATGATGCCGAGCTGGCCCTTCTGCGCGGACACCGCGCCCTTGCGGGTGACCAGCACCTCCTGGCCGAAGTGGCGTTCCTTCTGCACGTAGTTGTGGTGGCAGTTGACCGCTTCGAGATTGGCCTCGAACGGCTTGCGGATCACCTGGCGCGCCGCCTCGATCACCGCGTGCATCATCAGCGCGCGGTTCTGCCGGGCGAAGTCCTGGGCCCAGCCGACCGCTTCCACGTAGTCGTCGAAGTGCCGGCTGCCCTCCTCGAAGTAGGCCAGGTCCTTGTCTGGCAGGTTGGCGATGTGCTGGCGCATGTCGGCCTTGGCCAGTTCGATGAACAGGTTGCCGATGGCGTTGCCGACCCCGCGCGAACCGCTGTGCAGCATGAACCAGACGCGATCGGCCTCGTCCAGGCAGACCTCGATGAAGTGGTTGCCGGTGCCGAGGGTACCCAGGTGCTGGCGGTTGTTGGTCTTCTCCAGCCGCGGGTACTTGTCGGTGATCGCCCTGAAGCGGCCGGCGAGCGCCTTCCAGGCCTGGTCGGCGGCGTCCGGCACCTCATGCCAGGCGCCGCGGTCGCGACGGCCGAAGGTCTTGCCGTGGGGCACCGCCTGCTCGATGGCGCTGCGCAGACCGTGCAGGTTGTCCGGCAGATCGGCGGCGACCAGCGAGGTCCGCGCGGCGATCATCCCGCAACCGATGTCCACGCCCACCGCCGCCGGGATGATCGCGCCGAGGGTGGGGATCACGCTGCCGATGGTCGAACCCTTGCCCAGGTGGACGTCGGGCATCACCGCCAGGTGCTTGAAGATGAACGGCATCTTCGCCGTGTTCATCAGTTGCCGGCGCGCTTCTTCCTCCACCGGGACGCCCTGGGTCCAGAGCTTGATCGGCTTGCCGCCGGCGACTTCGAGGATGTTCATGTCTTTCATCGTGCTTTCCTTGTATTCCGCGCCGTCCCTTGGCCGGTGCGGAGTCGTTCGCGGTCAGGCCTGCTTCAGCGTGACCAGCCCATTCAATACCTGGTCCAGGCCGCCGAACACCGAGATCCGGTCGATGCGTTCGGCCACCCGCTCCAGGGTTTCCAGTTCCTTCAGGCGCAGCGCGGTCGGATTTTCCTCCATCACCTTCGCCGTGTTCAGCAGCGAGCGGGTCGCCGAGGTTTCCTCGCGGCGCCGGATCACGTTGGCCTGGGCCGCCTTTTCCGCCTCCACCACCTGCGCCAGCAGGGTCTTCATCTCGCCGGGCAGGATGATGTCGCGCACGCCCAGGCCGCTCACCTCCATGCCGCTGCCTTCCAGCTTGGCGGCCAGGTGGGCGCTGACCGCTTCGTCGATCGACTGCTTGTTCTCCAGCAACTCGTCGAGCGTGCGCGTTCCCACCGCCGCCCGCAGGCCGAACTGCAGCTCGCGGTACAGATGCTCCAGTGGCTTGCTCAGTCGCGAGTACGCGGCCAGAACGTCGCTGTAGCGCCAGTTGGCGGCGAGGTTCAGGCGCAGGCTGACCTTGTCGCGGGTGAGGATCTCCTGGCCGCTGACCTCCAGCGCCTGGATACGGGTGTCGACCAGTTCCACGCCGACTTGTCGGTTGTAGCGCCAGAAACCGTATTGTCCGGCTTGCAGCAGCCCGGCCAGGGCGCCATCGACCTTCAGCACGCCGACCTGGAACGCCGGCACCTGGGCCAGCAACACCGCTTCCAGGCCCGCCAGGCTGCGACCGCGCAGGTTCGGCTGGTTCAATTGGGCGACCAGTGCGGCCGTCAGGCGATAGTCCTGCGCCAGGTCGATGCGCTCCAGTCGCTGCTCGGTCTGGCCCTTCCAGTACAGTCGACGGCTACCCGGGGCGAGCAGTTCCACCAGTACGCCGTCCTCGTAGCGCAGGCCGGCCTCGTTGTCGCCCAGGTCCATCCGGGTAAAGTAGCGCTCGACCAGTTCCGGCTCGCTCTGCCGCAGGTAACCGGCCAGGCGGTGTTCGAATTGCGGGGTGTTCAGGCTGAAGGTTTCCAGGCTCAGGCGGTCGCACGGATCGAAGCGGCGATAGGTGCCCGGTTCGAGCACGGCGAGGAAGTCGCCCTCGGCGTACAGCAGGCCACGTTCGTTCTTCTTCACGATGAAGCGCTTCAGCATTTTCATTTCTTCATTCCTTTCGTGTTTTCCGGGTGCCGGTGTTCGCCGGCCCGCCGGACCTCGCGGATGGAGTGCGGAGGAGGCGGGGGCCTGCGAACGTCCTGTCCGTATGGGCGATGTCCCTCGCTCCAGGCCTGCCCTGCTACGTGCCCGATCCGCGGGCCGGGCGGGCCGGCGGCGGCCTCGGCTCCCTTGCGTTCTCCGGCCTTCCTGGCCGCTTGCGCAGTTCGCCTCGGCCACACCGGCGGGTGTTGCCATTGAGTGATTGCCGTTAAGGCAACGTTCGAGCGGGAGTCGAACCCGCGACAGACCATTTCGTGGATGGTTGCTCTACCAGGCTGAGCTATCGAACCGCGAACCGGCATTGCCGGACTCGCGAGTGACCGTCGTTGCTGCGGGCGGCATGCACGACGCCGACACCAGGGGTGGGCTCGGGCACCGGCGGGACTGGAGTCCCGACCCGTCGGCCTGCATGGGCGATGCGGTCGAAATGGATATAGCGAGCGGCGTGCCAGGTTTTTCTCGATAAGTCTGTTTTTTATTTAACTCTTTGATTTTAAAGATTAATAAATTTTTTATTGGGATTCGTCGGCGAACTCGATGGAGAGATGCCTGGCTATTTCTATATATTTTCATATCGATCTTTATCTTGAAGGATAAGAAGTGATGAAACGCACGGTCGCCATCGGCTTCATCGGCACCACCCTCGACCGTCTCGGCAAGGGCGCGGCGCGCTGGCAAAAGTGGCGGCCGAGCATCGGCCTGTGCCAGCAGCCGGACCTGCTGATCGACCGCCTCGAACTGATCCACGGCGACGACGCCCGCGATCTCGGCCTGGCCGAGCGGATCCGCGCCGACATCGCCGCGGTGTCGCCGCACACCGAGGTGCGCCTGCAGCCGATGGCGCTGCGCAACCCCTGGGACTTCGAGGAGGTCTATGGCGCCCTGCACGATTTCGTCAGCGCCTATCCCTTCGACACCGAGCGCGAGGACTACCTGGTGCACATCACCACCGGGACCCATGTCGCGCAGATCTGCTGGTTCCTCCTTACCGAGGCGCGCTACCTGCCGGCCCGGCTGGTGCAGACCTCGCCGTCGCGGCGCAAGGACGAGGCGCGCCATCCCGAGGGCTCGGCGACGTTGATCGACCTCGACCTGTCCCGCTACGACCGCATCGCCTCGCGGTTCCGCCGTGAACAGGAGGAAAGCCTGGCTTTGCTCAAGTCGGGAATCGCCACGCGCAATGCCGCTTTCAACCGTTCCATCGAGCAGATCGAGCGGGTCGCCGTGCGTTCCCGGGCGCCAATGCTGCTGGTGGGGCCGACCGGCGCCGGCAAATCGTTCCTCGCCCGGCGCATTTACGAACTCAAGCGCAGCCGGCACCAGCTCGATGGGCGCTTCGTCGAGGTCAACTGCGCCACCTTGCGCGGCGACGGCGCGATGTCGGCACTGTTCGGCCACGTCAAGGGCGCCTTCACCGGCGCGCAGAACGCGCGCGAAGGCCTGCTGCGCGCAGCCGACGGTGGCATGCTGTTCCTCGACGAGATCGGCGAGCTGGGTGCCGACGAACAGGCGATGCTGCTCAAGGCGATCGAAGAGAAGCGCTTCTTCCCGCTGGGTTCGGACCGTGAGGTGGAGAGCGACTTCCAGCTCATCGCCGGGACCCACCGCGACTTGCGCGGACGAGTGGCCGAAGGCCTGTTCCGCGAGGACCTGTTCGCCCGCATCAACCTGTGGACCTTCGAGCTACCGGGTCTGGCCGGGCGCCGCGAGGACATCGAGCCGAACATCGACTTCGAACTGGAGCGGCACGCCCGCGAGCAGGGGCGGCAGGTGCGCTTCAACCTGGAGGCCAAGCGTCGCTACCTGGCCTTCGCCGGTTCCAGCGAAGCGCGCTGGGCCGGCAACTTCCGCGAGCTGTCGGCTTCCATCACACGGATGGCCACCCTCGCCGACAGCGGGCGGATCGACGAGGCGCTGGTCGAGGAGGAGATCCTCCGCCTGCGCCAGGCCTGGGGGCTCGATGCGGGGCGGGAGCCACTGGCTGAGCTGCTGGGGCAGCGGGTGGAGGCCCTGGATCTGTTCGACCGCCTGCAACTGCAGGCGGTGCTGGAGGTGTGCCGCGGGGCTAAGACCCTTTCCGAGGCGGGACGCCGGCTGTTCGCCGTTTCGCGCGAGGGCAAGCGCAACCCCAACGACGCCGACCGACTGCGCAAGTTCCTGGCTCGTTTCGGCCTGGATTGGGCGCAGATACGCGCCTGAACGCCACTTCGGGATATCCTGGGCACTTTTCACGGGCTCCAGGGACGATTGCCGATGAGCGAGATAATGAACCTCGAGCGGCTGCGCCAGCGCTGCGCGGCCGGCGAAAGCTTCAAATACCTGTATTTCTGGGGACATCGCCCGGCAGCGGATGACCAGGTCGGCAAGAGCTGCTTCAGCCAGTGGTACGAGGCTTCGTTCAAGCTCGGCGGGGTGCGCTATGCCAGCGCCGAGCACTACATGATGGCGGCCAAGGCACGCTTGTTCGACGACCGTAAGCTGCTCGAGCGCATCCTGGCGGCGCGCAGCCCAGGCGAGGCGAAGGCCTTGGGCCGGGAAGTCGCCGGCTTCGACGAGGCGCTATGGAGCGCCGAGCGGATGGGAATCGTGATCGAAGGCAATCTCGGCAAGTTCGGCCAGAACGCCTCGCTGAAGAAATACCTGCTGGGCACCGCCGACCGGGTGCTGGTCGAAGCCAGCCCGGTGGACGCGATCTGGGGCATCGGCCTGGCCGCCACCGATCCCCAGGCCACCGAACCGGCGGCCTGGCGCGGCCTCAACCTGCTCGGTTTCGCCCTGATGGAAGTGCGCCGGCGCCTGGCTCAGTAGTAGTACCAGCGCAGTTCCAGCTTCACCTCGTTGATCGGCTGGCTGACGTGGCTGAACGCGCGTTCGGCGCTCAGGCGCAGACCCAGGTCGCGGCCCAGTTCGACCTGCTGGCCGAAGCTCAGGCTGCGCCGCACCTCGCCGTTGTGGAAGTAGTCACCCCTGGCTTCCAGGGTCAGGTTGCCCAGCGGGTTGCGCCACAGCAGGCCGCTGTCGAAGCCCATGGCCGGGGCGATCGCGGCGGCGAAGTCGCTGTTGTTCTCGATCCGCGCGGTGCCCATGGCGTAGAGCAGCAGGTCGTCGCCGAACATCCAGCTGCCGCCGGCACCGCCATTGAGGTGGCTGACCAGGACCTCGTCGCCGTCCTCGCCCAGGACTCGCTCCAGGCCGCCGGCGACCTGCCAGGACAGCGGCTTGAGCAACTGGTTGCGCGGGGTCAGCGAGCGGATGGTGACCAGATCGAGATTCTGCAACTGCCAGCGGTTGCCCTCGTACTGGCGCAGCTTGAGCTGGCCGATCTCGATCTGCGCGCCGAGCGGGAAGCCATAGGCGTTGTCGGCGAGGTCATGGTAGGCCATGCGCAGGCCGTATTCGGCGAAGGCGCGGTCGTCGCGGCTGCCGACGCCGAGCTGCCAGGTGCGTGACTCGTGGCCGTCCTCCGGCTGGCCGGGACGTTCGACGTGCAGTTCCGGCGGTGGGTTGCGGTTGATCGCCCGTAGCAGGTTGTAGCTGCGCGAGGCGATGCCGCTGTCGCGCGCCTGGCCGGTGGCACGGTAGCGCACCAGGCGGAAGGCGGCGTCCTGAATCAGCGCCTGGCGCGGCATCGGCAGGGCCTTGAAGTCGGGAGCGTCGAGCAGGCTGTCGTCGTCCGCCAGGCGCTTGGCCCAGTCGCGCTCGGCATGGTCGAGCGGTTCGGCGCGGGCGAGCAGTTCCTTCTCGCGCGACGGCCGGTAGTCGATGCGCTCGATCAGCCTGGCGTTCTTCACCGCGCGGACGGTGTCGGTGGGGATCGCGGTAAGCGGGAACTGCTCGGTCAGCTCGATGCCCGGGCGGGCGATCTCCATCAGTTCGAGCAGGCGGAACGAACAGTTCTCGTCGAAGAAGTAGTAGTCGAAACGGACCTGCTTGAGCTCCCAGACATGCTCGACCATGCGCCCGGTCTCCTCGGGCGTCAGGTTCAGCTTGTATTCCCACAGGTCGCGGTTCTCCAGGCGGCTGTATTCGGCCAGCTTCTCCCGGTAGGGGACCAGCGCGAACAGGCCGGGATAGCCGCCCATCAGGCCTTTCCAGGCATAGAGGATGCTGTTGTCCATGCCTTCGATATAGGCGCCGAAGTTCAGCGCGTAGCTGAGCAGGGCAGTGTTGTTGCTGCTGACGTCGGCCTGGTCGATGCGCAGCAGGGTGTGGCCGAACATCGACGACGGGCTGTTCAGGTAGGCGGCGGGAAACACCAGCACGGCGCTGTGCGGGTTGATGTCGCGGTACCAGGTTTCGTATTCGCTGCACTGCGGCTGCGGCAGGTCATCGAGTTGCAGTTGCCGGCGCAGCCAGCGGGTGCGCGCCGGGTAGACGCACTGCGCGTGCTTGTCGCCAAGGCTGGGCGAGGCGTAGAGCGCCTCCAGCGTGGCCGCCAGTTCGGCTTCCGGGTGGCTCTCGCCGTCGTCGGCGAGGAAGAACCGCTCGTCGTCGACGTAGCTGCGCCAGCCGCCGAGCTTGCCGCGCTCGTAGTGACCGAGGGCGATCCAGTAGGGATCGGCGGCCAACTGCTGGAGGCGGGCTTCGGGAACGGCCGGCGCGGCCAGCAGGGGAGAACAGGCGCACAGCGCCATCCAGGGCAACAGGCGTTTCGGCATCGGCAAGGCTTAAGGCTGGGGAAAGGGGCCTGCCCGTGAACGGGCAGGCGGCGAGGCTCAGGCCTGCTCGGCGTACTTGGCCAGGCGGGCGTCCTGTTTCAGGATCGCCTGGGTATTGGCGTAGACGTCGGCGGCGGTGGCGTCGGACTTGTTGAAGATCTGCGAGAAGTGCTCGTGGGTAACGGCGGCGAAGTGCTCGCGGTCCTGCGGTTGCACGCCCAGCACCACGGCATAGGTGGTCAGCGCTTCGCCATTGCCCTTGGCCATGTCTTCGGACAGCTCGTCCATCATGCTGCCGAGCACCAGCAGCGGCTTGCCGCCATAGGACAGCGCGCCGTTGGTGTGGCAGCCGTTGGTGCCGGTGGTCATGCCGAAGGTATTGTTGCCGGAAGTGCCGTTGGTGGTCGCCGCGACCACGTGGGTGGCCACGCCGCGCTGGCCTTTGAAGAGCATGTTGCCCCAGCCGCAGCCGGCGCCGCCGGGAGCGTCGGCGAAGGCATTGAAGGAGGCGGCGGCGAACAGGGTACCGAGCAGAATCCGTTTCATCGTTTGTTCTCTCTTGAGGTGGATCGAAGCCATCTGGAGCGGGCCAGCGACGCCGTGAGCTTTTCGGAATGCCACCGGGGTGTCAAGGCACCGAATGGGTGGCAGCGCGCAATGCCGGGCGAAAATTGACCGGCGTCAGCGGCAATCCGCCTGGAAGCGTCCAGACTTGAGAAAGTCCTGGTCGGTCTGAGCGAAGCCGGCCTTGGTCAGCCGTTCCTCATGCAGGAGGTGGATATGAGCGCTTTCGACCCCGCGACTGCCCTGGAAACCCTGGCGACCGAGTACGCGGCACGCGCCGCGGCGATCCGCCGGGACCTGGCGCGCAGCCATTCGCCGGATTTCGCCGAGCAGGCGGTGCAGCGGCAGAACGACGAAGTGCTCGAAGGCCTGCTCGCCGAGGCGGAGGCGGGGATGCGTCAGGTCGGCCTTGCCCGCCTGCGCCTGGCGGAAGGTCGCTACGGCGAGTGCGAGCGCTGCGGCGAGGCCATCGAACCGGCGCGCCTGGCCGCCCTGCCAGCGGCGGAATACTGCCTGCGCTGCGCCGACCTGGCACATCGGTGAGATAGCGCCATCGGCGCCTTGTCAGTGGCGCGAGGCTGGGGGGAGAATGCGGGCGACGACACCCCGCGGCAACCTGCCGCCCGATGCAAGGATTCCCGATGCCCGATTCCGTCGCTGCCGGCCTGCGCCTGGCGCCAGAAGAACTGACCCGTCCCTTCGCTCCCGAGCAATTCGCCTTCGACACCACCGACGACCTGGAGCCCTTCCGCGGCGTGCTGGGCCAGGAGCGGGCGGTCGAGGCGCTGCAGTTCGGGGTGGCGATGCCGCGGCCGGGTTACAACGTATTCGTCATGGGCGAACCGGGGACCGGACGCTTCTCCTTCGTCAAGCGCTACCTGCAGGCCGAGGGCAAGCGCGTCGCCACGCCCTCCGACTGGGTCTACCTGAACAATTTCGACGAGCCGCGCGAACCTCGGGTGATCGAGCTGCCGCCGGGCAGCGCGACCGAATTTAGCGCCGACATCGACCGTCTGATCGACAACCTGATGTCGACCTTCCCGGCGGTCTTCGAGCATCCGGCCTACCAGCAGAAGAAGAACGCCGTCGACCGCGCTTTCAACCAGCGCTACGACCGCGCCCTGGACTCGGTGGAGCGGCGCGCCCTGGAGAAGGACGTGGCGCTGTACCGCGACAGCGCCAACGTCGCCTTCACCCCGATGAAGGACGGCAAGGCCCTCGACGAGGCCGAATTCGCCCAGTTGCCGGAGGCCGAGCGCGAGCGCTTCCACAAGGACATCGCCGCCCTCGAGGAATACCTCAACGAGGAGCTGGCGAGCCTGCCGCAGTGGAAGCGCGAATCGAGCAACCAGTTGCGCGAGCTCAACGAGGAAACCATCACCCTGGCCCTGCAGCCGCTGCTGGCGCCTCTGGTGGAGAAGTACAACAACAACCCGGGCGTTTGCGCCTACCTGCAGGCGATGCAACTGAACCTGCTGAAGACCGTGGTCGACCAACTGGTCGACGACAGCCGCACCGACGCCCAGCGCAAGCAGGGGCTGATCGAGCAGTACGCGCCGAACCAGGCCATCGTCCACCATGCGACCAGCGGCGCACCGGTGGTGTTCGAGTCGCACCCGACCTACGACAACCTGTTCGGCCGCATCGAGTACAGCTCCGACCAGGGTGCGCTCTACACCAGCTACCGGCAGTTGCGTCCGGGTGCGCTGCACCGGGCCAACGGCGGCTTCCTGATCCTGGAAGCGGAAAAGATGCTCGGCGAGCCGTTCGTCTGGGACGCGCTGAAGCGCGCCCTGCAGTCGCGCCAGTTGAAGATGGAGTCGCCGCTGGCCGAACTCGGCCGCCTGGCCGCGGTCTCGCTGACGCCGCAGGTGATCCCGCTGCAACTGAAGGTGATCATCATCGGCTCGCGGCAGATCTACTACACCCTTCAGGACCTCGACCCGGACTTCCAGGAGATGTTCCGCGTGCTGGTCGACTTCGACGAAGACATCCCGCTGGGCGAGGACAGCCTCGAGCAGTTCGCCCAGTTGCTCAAGACGCGCACCTCGGAAGAGGGCATGGCGCCGCTCAGCGGCGCGGCGGTGGCCCGCCTGGCGACCTACAGCGCGCGCCTGGCCGAGCACCAGGGACGGCTCTCGGCGCGGATCGGCGACCTGTTCCAACTGGTCAGCGAAGCCGATTTCATCCGCCAGCTGGCGAACGAGGAGGTGATCCAGCTCGGCCATATCGAGCGTGCCCTCAAGGCCAAGCAGACCCGCACCGGCCGGGTGTCGGCGCGGATCCTCGATGACATGCTGGCGGGGATCATCCTGATCGACACCGCCGGCGCCGCGGTCGGCAAGTGCAACGGCCTGACCGTGCTGGAAGTCGGTGATTCGGTGTTCGGCGTACCGGCGCGGATTTCCGCCACCGTCTATCCGGGCAGCAGCGGCATCGTCGACATCGAGCGCGAGGTCAACCTCGGCCAGCCGATCCACTCCAAGGGCGTGATGATCCTTACCGGCTACCTGGGTAGCCGCTACGCCCAGGAATTCCCCCTGGAAATCTCCGCCAGCATCGCCCTGGAACAGTCCTACGGCTACGTGGACGGCGACAGCGCCTCGCTGGGCGAGGTCTGCACGCTGATCTCGGCGCTGTCGCGGACGCCGCTGAAGCAGTGCTTCGCCATTACCGGCTCGATCAACCAGTTCGGCGAGGTGCAGGCAGTGGGCGGGGTCAACGAGAAGATCGAAGGCTTCTTCCGCCTCTGCGAGGCCCGTGGCTTGACCGGCGAGCAGGGCGTGATCATCCCGCGCGCCAACGTCACCACCCTGATGCTCGACGAGCGCGTGCTGCAGGCGGTACGCGCCGGGCAGTTCCATGTCTACGCGGTGCGCGAGGTGGACGAGGCGCTGGCGCTGCTGGTGGGCAAGCCGGTCGGTGCCCAGGACGAGAAGGGACGCTTCCCGAAAGACAGCGTGAATGACCTGGTGGTGGCGCGTTTGCAGGAAATCTCCGAACTCGGCATGGAAGAGGACGACAAGGAAAAGGACAAGCCGGTGGAGAAGGAGGCCCTCGCCCCGAAGGACAAGGCCGCGGCGAAGAAGGACTGAGCCTGGCGCGCTGTCGGAACCTGTCGAGGGCGGGGCTGGAAAGCCCCGCCCTCGTGCGTTTCAGCCCTGTGGACAAGTTCCCGCCGGCGCTATGCGGAACCTGGCGGCAGGTGTAGGCTCAAAACTGGGAACCCCCGTGAGGATGCCGCCATGCCGCGTAACCTCTGCCTCATCCGCCCCTGCCTGGGGTTGACCACGCGAATCGAATGCGTGGTCAGGCCGCTGGCCGGAGAGAACGGACTCTGGACCCTGCTTTGCGCCGCCGGCATGTCCGGCTCCCAGCCTTCGGCGATCAAGGCCCAGGGCCCCTTCCACGGACCGCTGGTGGCCGAAGGGGTGTTGCAGGCGATTGCCGACTGCCTGGCCCAGCAAGGCTATATCGAAGCCGTCGATCCGCCGATCTGGCGCCTGCACCTGCAGGGCGAGCTGCGCCGGCTCAACGGCGAACGCACGCCCCATGTCGGTGACTACCTGTTCCGACCGGAGTCCTGAGGCGGCGCCTGGGCAAAGCCTGAGCAATCCGGCCAAGGCCGCGTGCCATCATCGCTGGCGGGATTCATCCCGGCTCGGTGCACATATTTATCCACAGATTTTCTGGATAAAAACCGCAAGCTGCTGCGCTATACTCGCCAGCCATTTTCCCTGCACATACACACAAGAGACCATGGAACGCTTTTTCGAAAACGCCATGTACGCCTCGCGCTGGCTGCTGGCTCCGATCTACATGGGCCTGTCCCTGGCGCTGCTGGCGCTGACCATCAAGTTCTTCCAGGAAATATTCCACGTCATCCCGAACATCTTCGCGATGGCCGAGGCCGACCTGATCCTGGTCCTGCTCTCGCTGATCGACATGGCGCTGGTCGGCGGCCTGCTGGTGATGGTGATGATCTCCGGCTACGAGAACTTCGTTTCGCAACTGGACATCGACGAAGGCAAGGAGAAACTCAACTGGCTGGGCAAGATGGACTCCGGCTCGCTGAAGAACAAGGTGGCCGCCTCCATCGTGGCGATCTCCTCGATCCACCTGTTGCGCATCTTCATGGACGCGAAGAACGTGCCGGACAACAAGCTGATGTGGTACGTGATCATCCACATGACCTTCGTGCTCTCGGCCTTCGCCATGGGCTATCTGGATAAGCAGACCCGTCACTGAGGGCCCTGTCCAGCGCTTCGCTCGTGCCGCCCGGCCGCTGCAAAACGGACGGGCGGCGCTGTTTCGGGCTTGCGTCGAGCCGTGCCTGGGCAAGACTTCCAGTGTTGTCGGGCGGACGCCGGGAGCGGGCGTCCTTCGCGTCGTCGGGGCCAGGTGTCCGGACGATGCCGGGAGTCGGGCCGGCGCTGCCGGGACCGAGGCGGTTGGCGGAATCCGGGAGGCTTCCGCTGCCCGCGCAACCTCGAGAGGTTCGCGATGAACATGCAGGATCTCGCCGGCCGGGTCCAGGCCGGACATATCGACGCCTTGCACCTGGTGTCGCTGGAGGGCGGCATCTATGTCCTGGAGGCGCAGATGGGCGACCGCGCCTATCCGGTGGAGGACGATCTCGGCCAGCCGGTCAGCCTGCGCTCCGTGGAGCATGCGCGCCAGGTACTGCGCGGGCTGAACAGGGTTCCGGTGGAGTTGGTGTGCGCCGATGTCGATGACGAGATGTGTGGACTCCTGGCCGAGTCGGGTTCGTTTATCGGCGGGCTGCCGCTGTCGATCCGCCAGGGTTGAGCACAAGCGGCTGCGCCGGTAGGGGGGAAGGGCCTTCTGTGCTAGGCTGGCCGCCCTTTTTCGACCCCACAGCGGAGCAGCGCCATGAGCGAACTCAACCTGACCACTGACGAAGCCCGTGTCAGCTACGGCATCGGCCGTCAACTGGGCGACCAACTGCGCGAGAATCCGGTTCCGGGCATGACCCTGGACGCAGTCCTGGCCGGCCTGTCCGATGCGTTCGCAGGTATCGACAGCCGGGTTTCCGGCGAGGCGCTGTCGGCCAGCTTCCAGGTGATCCGCGAGCGCATGCAGGCCGAAGCCCAGGCCAAGGCCGAAGCCGCCGCTGGCGAAGGCCGTGCCTACCTGGCCGAGAACGCCAGGCGCGAAGGCGTCACCGTGCTGCCGTCCGGCCTGCAGTTCGAAGTGCTGAGCACTGGCGAGGGCGCCAAGCCTTCCCGCGAGGATACCGTGCGCACCCACTACCACGGCACCCTGATCGACGGCACCGTATTCGACAGCTCCTACCAGCGCGGCCAGCCGGCCGAGTTCCCGGTGGGTGGCGTGATCGCCGGCTGGGTCGAAGCGCTGCAACTGATGAACGCCGGCTCCAAGTGGCGCCTGCACGTACCGAGCGAACTGGCCTATGGCGGCCAGGCCGTCGGCAGCATTCCCCCGCACAGCGTGCTGGTGTTCGACGTCGAACTGCTGGAAATCCTCTGAGGCGCATCGGCCCCAGGAAGGAGCGAAACGCCCCGTCGACGCATCGACGGGGCGTTTTTCATTGCGGCATCAGTAGCGGGCATCCAGCGGACGCTTGTCCTTCGGCCAGTCCTTGATCTTGTCCGGGAAGTCCGGGCGCGGCTGGTGCGAAAAGTACTCCGCGACGTCCACTGCGTCCTGGTCGCTGAGGCCGCCCTGGCCGAGCGGGAAGCGTTCCTGGAAGCCGATCGGCATGTTGTGCTTGACGAAGGCGGCAGCGGTGAAGGTCCGCGCCATGCCGGCGCCGATATTGAACGACTGTTCGCCCCACAGCGGCGGGAAGAGCATCTCCCCGGCGGCGTTGCGCAGGCCTTCGCCGTTCTCGCCGTGGCACACCGCGCATTGCTGCGCATAGACCCTGCGACCGTTTTCCGGGTCGGGCCTGAGCGCCGGGTCGACCTTGCCGACGCCGCGTCCGGCGACCTTGTCCTCCGGTCGGGTGTTGTTCTTCATCCAGTCGAAATAGGCCACCATCGCCTGCATGTCGGCCGATTCCGGCGGCAGCGGCTTGCCGTTCATCGAACGGCGGAAGCAGCCGTTGATGCGTTCCTCCAGGTCGATGACCTTGCCCGCCCGTGGCGCGTAGCCGGGGAAGAACGCCGAGACGCCGACGAAGGGCGAGCCGTCGGCGACGGTCCCGGCGTTCAGGTGGCAGCTGGTGCAGTTGAGCTGGTTGCCGACGTTGTCCGGCAACAGTTCGCGGGTTTCCAGATGCAGGCGCATGCCGCGCACCACCTGTTCGGCGTTCGGCGCAGCGAGCATGTCCGCCAGGCGCGGGGAGACGAACGCGCCGCTCGGGCCGCTGCCGGCTTCGACCTGCCGCCGCAGTTTGTTCACCTGGCCGGCGTCGATCGCCGAGCCATGGTTGCCCCAGCTGCCGCGGACGAAGCTGAGGATCTCGGCGATCTCGCGATCCTCCAGCTGGGCGAACCCGGGCATGGTGTAGACCCGCGAATGAGTGGCGGTTTCCGCGGTCTTCCAGCCGGTGAGGGTGATGTGCAGCAGGGTGCTCGGATTGGCGGAGGCGACGGTGGGGTTGCCGGCCAGCGGCGGGAACATGCCCGGCACGCCGCTACCGTCCTTGCGGTGGCAATCGGAACAGAACTGCGCGTAGCCGAGGCCGCCGCGCGAGCTGTAGAGGTCGTCCGGAGTGGTCGGCGGGCGTTCGCTGGCGGGCATCGGCAGGTCGTCCTTGCCGGCCGGCAGGGATTTCAGGTAGCTGGCGATGGCCACCAGGTCGTCGTCGCTGAAGTGCTGGGTGCTGTGGTGGATCACGTCGGTCATGCTGCCGGATACCGTGGCGAAGCGGTTCTGCCCGGTCTTCAGCAGTTGCACGGTGTCCTCCACCGTCCACAGGTTGCGCAGGCTCAGCGCCTGCCATTGCTCGACGGTCTCGCCGGCGAGGTAGAGCTGCCCGGAGCGGCCCGCGTCGCTCATGGCCTTTTCCTGGAAGGCGATGCCGCGCGGAGTATGGCAGGCGCCGCAGTGGCCGAGGCCCTGCACCAGGTAGGCGCCGCGGTTGATCATCGGGTCCGCGTCGCTGGAGGGGGTGAACGGTGTGTCGTCGAGGAACGCCCAGTTCCACAGCGCCAGGCCCCAGCGCTGGTTGAACGGCCAGCTCATCGCGCTCGGCGTGTTCGCCCGGTTGACCGGCTGTACGCCATGCATCAGGTAGGCGTATAGCGCGCGCATGTCATCTTCGCTGACCTTGGCGTAGGACGGATAGGGCATCGCCGGATAGAGGTTCTCGCCTGCGGCGCTGACGCCCTTGCGCATGGCGCGGTCGAACTGTTCGAAGCTGTAGCGGCCGATGCCCGTCTCCGGGTCGGGGGTGATGTTGGTCGAGTAGATGGTGCCCATCGGCGTCTTCAGCTCCAGGCCGCCGGCCATCGGTGCGCCTTGCGGGGCGGTGTGGCAGGCGACGCAGTCGCCGAGCTGGGCCACGTAGCGGCCTTTTTCGATCAGTGCGGCGTCCGTGGCCGGTTCGCTGGCATGAAGCAGGGGAACGATGGAGCACAGCGCGCCGAGCAAGCCGAGGCGCGGGAAAGAAGCAGGCATTTCCTCATCCTTAGGCGTAGGCCTGGGGTGGTCCCCTCGGCCACGGTCCATTCTTTTTTTCGTTGTGCGGCCGTCGAAGGCTCGACGGTTGTGCCGCTGTTGTAGCGGCTTTCGGAGGAGGGCTGCTTGATATGGATCAGGCGGGGGTTCGCTGTGGCGATCTGTACCCGAGGCCGGGGTGCTCAGGCGATCCGGGAAAGGCGGGGAAAGTAACTCCGGGAAGGCCGTCCGTGACCTTCCCGGAACCGTCCGGAGGCGCCTTTGCCTCCGTTCGTGCGATCCGCCTCCCGGGCAGCGGCGCACGGATGACGCGTCCTGGCGTCATCGCAAGAGTCAGCGCAGGGCGCGGGCGTAGCAGAAGAGGAACAGGTTGCGCACCAGTTCCTTGAGGATCAGCGGTTCGCTCGAGTTCAGTTCGTGCAGATCCAGGCCGCCCTGGTCACGCAGTTCGTCCAGCGCATCTTCTTCCAGGACGGCGCAGATTTCCCCGGTTTCCCGGTGCAGGATCCGCAGGTAGGGGTGTGGCCGATCAAGCCAGGCATCGATCAAATAAGTCATGGCGCTCATCTCCGTGACAAGACTGTGAGATGAGAATAATTCTTATTATCGTAATAGCAAGTCTTGATCGTGCCTTTCGTCGCAAAACGAAAACGCCGCCGTGAAAACGGCGGCGTTCGTCACAGCCCGGCGGTGGCTCAGTGGGTGCGGGCGACCGCGAATTCGCTGAGTTCGACCAGGGCGGCGCGGTACTCGTTGTCCGGCAGGCTTTCCAGGCAGGCGATGGCGCGCGCCGCGTAGTCGCGGGCCAGGTTGGCGGTGTAGTCCAGGGCGCCAGCGGCCTCGACGGCCGCGCAGACACTCTCCAGGTCCTGGCTGCCGCCTTGCTGGATGGCCTTGCGCACCAGCGCCGCCTGTTCCTCGGTACCGTCGCGCATGGTGACGATCAGCGGCAGGGTCGGTTTGCCCTCGGCGAGGTCGTCGCCGACGTTCTTGCCCAGGGTGGCGGCGTCGCCGCGGTAGTCGAGCAGGTCGTCGACCAGCTGGAAGGCGATTCCCAGGTAGTCGCCGAAGCGGCGCAGCGCCTCGGCCTGTTCCTCGCCGGCCCGGCACAGCGCGGCGGCGCTATGGGTCGAGGCCTCGAAGAGCATCGCGGTCTTGCCGCGGATGACTTCCATGTAGGTCTCTTCTGTGGTGCTGGCGTCGCGCACCTTGGACAGTTGCAGCACTTCGCCCTCGGCGATCACCCGGGTGGCCTGGGAGATGATGCGCATGACCGGCATTGAGCCGAGTTCGACCATCATTTCGAAGGAGCGGGCATAGAGGAAATCGCCCACCAGCACGCTCGGCGCGTTGCCCCACAGGGCGTTGGCGGTGGAGCGGCCGCGGCGCAGGCCGGAGGCGTCGACCACGTCGTCGTGGAGCAGGGTGGAGGTGTGCAGGAACTCGATGGTGGCCGCCAGCAGGCACAGATCGTCGCCCTTGTAGCCCAGGGTCTTGCCGGCGAGCAGGACCAGCAGCGGGCGCAGGCGCTTGCCACCGGCGGAGATGATGTAGTCGCCGATCTTTTCCACCAGGGGAACGCGAGAGGTGAGTTGGCGACGGATGATCCCGTCGACGGCGGTGAAATCTTCCGCCACCACGCGGTAGAAGGCCTGGGGTTGCATCAGTGACAATAGCTCCACAAAGATTGCGCGGCATGCTAGGTGGCAGGGGGGGGGCTGTCAAGGAAAGGCCCGGGACACTTGCCTCGGCCTGGACCTTTCCGTACAATCGCGGGCCCTGAACTTCCTTGGCATACCCTGCCTTACGCAATTGCACGGGCGTCCCATCCGACCCCATGCAGCCATGCCGGCCGATTCCTACTTCTATAAAGCGTCGGGTGAGCAGGTTTAACGGAGATACACATGTACGCAGTGATTGTTACCGGTGGCAAGCAGCACAAAGTCACCGAAGGCGAATTCCTCAAGGTCGAGAAGCTCGACATCGCCACCGGCGAAGCGATCGATTTCGACCGCGTTCTGCTGGTCGCCAATGGCGACGACGTGAAAATCGGCCTGCCGGTCGTCGAAGGTGCCAAGGTTACCGCCGAGGTGGTTTCCCATGGTCGTCACGACAAGGTCCGCATCATCAAGTTCCGCCGTCGTAAGCACCACATGAAGCGTCAGGGCCACCGCCAGTGGTTCACTGAAATCAAGATCACCGGCATTCAGGCCTAATTCCTTTCTGGAGGATATGACTCATGGCACACAAAAAAGCTGGCGGTTCCACCCGCAACGGCCGCGACTCAGAAAGTAAACGCCTTGGCGTGAAACTGTTCGGCGGCCAGGCTGTCAAGGCTGGCAACATCCTCGTTCGCCAGCGCGGCACCAAGTTCCACGCCGGTTACGGCGTTGGCCTGGGCAAGGATCACACCCTCTTCGCGAAAGTGGACGGCGTGGTCAAGTTTGAGACCAAAGGCGCCTTTGGTCGCAAATACGTGAGCATCGTTGCTGCCTAAGCAATAGCTCGCTGAAAAAGCCCTGTCTCGCGACGGGGCTTTTTTGTTTCTGCGCCGGCTTCCGGCCATGCCCTGCCTTCGGGGCATCCTGTATCCTATGTTTTTTCTGTTAACCCGCCCCTGTGGTGGGAGGCATATCCATGAAATTCGTCGATGAAGTATCAATCCACGTGAAAGCCGGTGACGGCGGTAATGGCCTCATGAGCTTTCGCCGCGAGAAGTTCATCGAAAAAGGCGGTCCCAACGGCGGCGACGGTGGCGACGGCGGCTCCATCTATCTGGAAGCCGACGTCAACCTGAACACCCTGGTCGACTATCGCTACACCCGCCGTTTCGATGCCCAGCGCGGCGAGAACGGCGGCAGCAAGGACTGCACCGGGGCCAAGGGCGACGACCTGGTCCTGCCGGTGCCGGTGGGTACCACCGTGATCGATGCCAATACCCAGGAAATCATCGGCGACCTGACCGAGCCCGGGCAGCGCCTGATGGTCGCCCAGGGTGGCTGGCACGGCCTCGGCAACACCCGCTTCAAGTCCAGTACCAACCGGGCGCCGCGCCAGACCACGCCGGGCAAGCCGGGCGAGGCGCGCGACCTCAAGCTGGAACTGAAAGTGCTGGCCGACGTCGGTCTGCTGGGCTTGCCGAATGCTGGCAAAAGCACCTTCATCCGCGCGGTTTCCGCGGCCAAGCCGAAGGTCGCCGACTACCCGTTCACCACCTTGGTGCCGAACCTCGGGGTGGTCAGCGTCGGTCGCTACAAGAGCTTCGTGGTCGCCGATATTCCTGGCCTGATCGAGGGTGCCGCCGAAGGCGCAGGGCTGGGCATCCGCTTCCTCAAGCACTTGGCGCGCACCCGCATCCTCCTGCACCTGGTGGACATGGCGCCGCTGGATGAAAGCGATCCGGCCGACGCCGCCGAGGTCATCGTCCGCGAACTGGGGAGATTCAGTCCGGCATTGACCGAGCGTGAGCGTTGGCTGGTGCTGAACAAGATGGACCAGATCCTCGACCCCGCCGAGCGCGACGCGCGCAAGCAGGCGGTGATCGAGCGGCTGGGCTGGGAAGGTCCGGTCTACGTGATCTCCGCGCTGGAGCGCGATGGTACCGAGGCGCTCAGCCAGGACATCATGCGCTACCTCGACGAGCGCACCCTGCGCCTGGAGGAGGATCCGCAGTATGCCGAGGAACTGGCCGAGCTCGACCAGCGCATCGAGGACGAGGCGCGGGCCCGCCTGCAGGCACTGGACGATGCGCGCGCGTTGCGCCGTTCCGGCCTGAAGAACGCCGGCGCGGCGGATGACGACGATTTCGATGATGAGGAAGACGACGGCGACGGACCGGAGATCTTCTACGTTCCCTGATGACGAGATACCCCGCCGGGCGGGCCGGTGGGGCTGAAGAGTCGAAGCCTGGGCTTCTAAGGTTGAGGGTATGCGGGACAAGGTGACCGGCGCGCGGCGCTGGGTGGTGAAGATCGGTAGCGCCCTGCTGACGGCCGATGGCCGTGGGCTGGACCGCAATGCCATGGCCGTTTGGGTCGAGCAGATGGTGGCGTTGCATTGCGCCGGCATCGAGCTGGTGCTGGTGTCCTCCGGCGCCGTCGCCGCCGGCATGAGCCGCCTGGGCTGGGTCAGCCGGCCGAGCGCGATGCACGAGCTCCAGGCCGCCGCCTCGGTGGGCCAGATGGGCCTGGTGCAGGCCTGGGAGTCCAGCTTCGCCCTGCACGGCCTGCAGACCGCCCAGGTGCTGCTGACCCATGACGACCTGTCCGACCGCAAGCGCTACCTGAACGCTCGCAGCACCCTGCGGACCCTGGTCGAGCTGGGCGTGGTGCCGGTGATCAACGAGAACGACACGGTGGTAACCGACGAGATCCGCTTCGGCGACAACGATACCCTGGCGGCGCTGGTGGCCAACCTGGTCGAGGCCGACCTGCTGGTGATCCTTACCGACCGCGACGGCATGTTCGATGCCGATCCGCGCAACAATCCCGATGCCCAACTGATCTACGAGGCGCGTGCCGACGACCCGCAGCTCGATGCGGTGGCTGGCGGCAGCGCCGGCGCCCTGGGGCGCGGCGGCATGCAGACCAAGTTGCGCGCGGCGCGCCTGGCGGCGCGTTCCGGCGGGCATACGGTGATCGTCGGTGGGCGGATCGAGCGGGTGCTCGACCGCCTGCGCGCCGGCGAGCGCCTCGGCACCCTGCTGACCCCGGACCGCAGCCGCAAGGCGGCGCGCAAGCAGTGGCTGGCCGGCCACCTGCAGATGCGTGGCACCCTGGTGCTGGACGACGGCGCGGTGAAGGCGGTGAGCCAGGATCACAAGAGTCTGCTGCCGGTGGGGGTCAAGGCGGTCCAGGGCAGCTTCCGTCGCGGCGAGATGGTGGTCTGCGTGGACCAGAGCGGGCGCGAAGTGGCGCGTGGGCTGGTCAACTACAGCGCGCTGGAGGCACAGAAGATCCTCGGCCAGCCGACCGACGCCATCGAGGCGCTGCTCGGCTACGTGGATGGCCCGGAGCTGGTGCATCGCGACAATCTGGTACTGGTCTGAGGAGAGGACGAATGCGCAAGCTCGCGGGATTGCTCGGTGGCCTGCTGCTGTTGCCGGCGCTGGCCGGGGCGGAGGAGATCGGTGAAGTGTCCACGGTGTTCAAGTGGGTCGGGCCGAATGACAAGATCGTCGTCGAGGCCTTCGACGATCCCAAGGTGCAGGGCGTGACCTGCTACCTGTCGCGGGCCAAGACCGGCGGCGTGAAGGGTGGTCTGGGGTTGGCGGAGGACCGCGCCGAGGCGTCGATCGCCTGTCGCCAGGTGGGGCCGATCCGGTTCAGCGGCGAGCTCAAGGATGGCGAGGAGGTGTTCAAGCAGCGCACTTCGCTGGTATTCAAGAGCATGCAGGTGGTGCGCTTCTTCGATCGCAAGCGCAACGCTCTGGTCTATCTGGTCTACAGCGACCGGGTGATCGAGGGTAGCCCGCAGAACGCGGTGACTGCGATTCCGCTCATGCCCTGGCCGTCCGCTCGCTGAGGCGGGCGGAACCGCGAGGCAACAAAAAACCGGCCATTGGCCGGTTTTTTGTTCGAGCAAGGCGTGCCTTAGGCGGCAGCGGTGCTGAGGGCCTTGATGTGGCCGCTCAGACGGCTCTTGTGACGAGCAGCCTTGTTCTTGTGGATGATGCCTTTGTCAGCCATACGGTCGATCACCGGTACGGCGGCGGTGAAAGCGGCTTGGGCCTTGGCCAGGTCTTTGGCGTCGATGGCTTTCACGACGTTCTTGATGTAGGTGCGCACCATGGAGCGCAGGCTGGCGTTGTGGCTGCGACGCTTCTCAGCCTGTTTGGCGCGTTTTTTGGCGGAAGGTGTGTTGGCCACCGTCGAGCTCCTCGAAAAAAACTGGGTAAATAGCGAACAAATTAAGGCCGCGAATAATGCCGTCGCCTCCTGGGGTTGTCAAGGGGCTGCGCATGCGGCGGGAAAGATCGGCGACGGATGTCGCCTGCTTTCTTGCGGGTGATTTATTCCGGCGCGCATTCTACACTCGGCGCGCCCTCGCGGACCGCCGTTCGGCGGCGAGGGCGCATTCGCGCGATGAACCGGCCCGGCCGGTCGCGGTCTTGGACAGGATCAATTTCGACATGCCGACAGCCCGACATCCATGAATCTTCTCAAATCATTGGCGGCGGTGAGTTCCATCACCCTGCTGTCGCGGGTCCTCGGCTTCGTCCGCGATACCATCCTGGCGCGGATCTTCGGCGCCGGCGTCGCCACCGACGCCTTCTTCGTCGCCTTCAAGCTGCCCAACCTGCTGCGCCGGATTTTCGCCGAAGGGGCGTTTTCCCAGGCTTTCGTGCCGATCCTGGCGGAATACAAGAACCAGCGGGGCGAGGAGGCGACGCGCACCTTCATCGCCTACGTCTCCGGCCTGCTGACGCTGGCGCTGGCGCTGGTCACGGCGCTCGGCATCCTCGCCGCGCCCTGGGTGATCTGGATCACCGCGCCAGGCTTCGCCGACACGCCGGAGAAGTTCGACCTGACCACCGACCTGCTGCGAGTGACCTTTCCTTATATATTGCTGATCTCGCTGTCGTCCCTGGCCGGCGCGATCCTCAACACTTGGAACCGTTTCTCGGTGCCGGCCTTCGTGCCGACCCTGCTGAACATCGCGATGATCGGCTTCGCGCTGTTTCTCACGCCCTACTTCGACCCGCCGGTGATGGTACTGGGCTGGGCGGTGCTGGCCGGTGGCCTGCTGCAGTTGCTTTATCAGCTGCCGCACCTGAGGCGGATCGGCATGCTCGTGCTGCCGCGCCTGAATTTCAGGGATAGCGGCGTCTGGCGGGTGATGAAGCTGATGCTGCCGGCGATCCTCGGGGTCTCGGTGAGCCAGATCTCGCTGATCATCAACACCATCTTCGCCTCGTTCCTGGCGGCCGGCTCGGTGTCCTGGATGTACTACGCCGATCGCCTGATGGAGCTGCCGTCCGGGGTGCTGGGCGTGGCGCTGGGGACGATTCTCCTGCCGATGCTGTCGAAGACCTACTCGAACAAGGACCGCCAGGAGTATTCACGGCTGCTCGACTGGGGGCTGCGCCTGTGCTTCCTGCTGGTGCTGCCGTGCTCGCTGGCCCTGGCGATCCTCGCCGAGCCGCTGACCGTCTCGCTGTTCCAGTACGGCAAGTTCACCGCCACGGACGCGGCGATGACCCAGCGCGCGCTGGTCGCCTATTCGGTCGGCCTGCTCGGGATCATCCTGGTCAAGGTGCTGGCGCCGGGCTTCTATGCCCAGCAGAACATCCGCACGCCGGTGAAGATCGCGATCTTCACCCTGATCACCACCCAGTTGATGAACCTGGCTTTCATCGGCCCGCTGAAGCACGCTGGCCTGGCGCTGTCCATCGGCCTGGCCGCCTGCCTGAACGCCGGCCTGCTGTACTGGCAGTTGCGCAAGCAGCGGCTGTTCCTGCCGCAGCCCGGCTGGGCGAAGTTCCTGCTCAAGCTGGTGTTCGCGGTGCTGGTGATGTCCGCGGTGTTGCTGGGGGCGATGCACTGGCTGCCGGCCTGGGAGCAGGGCGGCATGCTGGAGCGTTTCCTGCGCCTCGGCCTGCTGGTCGCGGCCGGCCTGCTGGCCTATTTCGGTATGCTCGCGCTGCTGGGGTTCCGTGTGCGCGACTTTTCCCGCCGGGCCGTGCTGTGAGAGGGTTCCGTCCGAGCGGCACGTTCATGCCGTTTTGCCTGTTGTCGCGCGCCCGGTGCGCGTATAATCGACCACTTTCTGAGCAATAAGCGTGCTATGCAGCTGCTTCGCGGACTTCACAACCTGCAGCCCCTGGCCGGGGGCTGCGTCGCCACCATCGGTAACTTCGACGGCGTACACCTGGGGCACCAGGCGATCCTGGCGCGTCTGCGCGAGCGTTCGCAGGAACTGGGCGTACCCAGTTGCGTGGTGATTTTCGAGCCGCAGCCGCGTGAGTTCTTTTCCCCCGACTCCGCTCCGGTGCGCCTGACCCGCCTGCGCGAGAAGCTCGAGCTGCTGCGCGGGCAGGGGGTCGACGTGGTGCTGTGCCTGGCCTTCAACCGCCGCCTGCGCGAGTTGTCGGCGGCCGAATTCGTTCGCCAGGTGCTGGTGGATGGCCTGGCGGTGCGGCACCTGGAGGTGGGCGACGATTTCCGCTTCGGCTGCGACCGCTCCGGCGACTTCGCCTTCCTGGTCAACGCCAGCCGTGAGCAGGGCTTCACCGTCGAGGCCGCCGCCACCGTCGAACTGGATGGCGTGCGGGTCAGCAGCACGCGGGTGCGCCAGGCCCTGGCCGACGGCGACCTGCATCTCGCCGAGCGCCTGCTGGGCCGCCCGTTCAGCCTCAGCGGACGGGTCCTGCATGGGCAGAAGCTCGGCCGGCAACTGGGTTCGCCCACGGCCAACATTCAACTGAAACGGCGCAAGGCGCCGTTGAACGGGGTCTACCTGGTCAGTACGCTGGTCGATGGCCAGCGTTGCCAGGGGGTGGCGAACATCGGCACCCGTCCCTCGGTGAACGGCGATGGCCGTCCCCATCTGGAAGTGCACCTGCTCGACTTCTCCGGCGACCTCTACGGCCGGCACCTGCAGGTGACCTTCCACCAGAAGCTGCGCGACGAGCAGCGATTCGCCTCCCTGGAGGCACTCAAGGCGGCGATTCTCGCGGATATCGCCGCCGCCCGGGCCTACTGGCTGGGCCAACCGCTTGATTGAAGAGATCCTGAACAGGCCCTGAGATGACCGACTACAAAGCGACGCTAAACCTTCCGGAAACCGCCTTCCCGATGAAAGCCGGCCTGCCCCAGCGCGAGCCGGAGACCCTGAAGTTCTGGAACGACATTGGTCTGTACCAGAAGCTGCGGGCTATTGGTGGCGACCGTCCGAAGTTCGTCCTGCACGATGGCCCTCCCTACGCCAACGGCAGCATTCACATCGGTCACGCGGTCAACAAGATCCTCAAGGACATCATCGTCCGCTCCAAGACCCTGGCGGGCTACGACGCGCCCTACGTGCCGGGCTGGGACTGCCACGGCCTGCCGATCGAGCACAAGGTCGAGACCACCCACGGCAAGAACCTGCCGGCCGACAAGACCCGCGAGCTGTGCCGCGAATACGCGGCCGAGCAGATCGAAGGGCAGAAGGCCGACTTCATCCGCCTGGGCGTGCTCGGCGAGTGGGACAACCCGTACAAGACCATGGCCTTCGCCAACGAGGCGAACGAAATCCGCGCACTCGCGGAAATGGTCAGGCAGGACTTCGTGTTCAAGGGCCTGAAGCCGGTGAACTGGTGTTTCGACTGCGGTTCGGCGCTGGCCGAGGCCGAGGTCGAGTACGCCGACAAGACGTCGCCGACCATCGATGTCGGCTTCCCGGTGGCGGATGCCGACAAACTGGCCGCGGCCTTCGGCCTGGCCGCGCTGGACAAGCCGGCGCAGATCGTCATCTGGACCACCACGCCCTGGACCATCCCGGCCAACCAGGCGCTGAACGTGCATCCGGAAATCGACTACGCACTGGTCGATGCCGGCGATCGCTACCTGGTACTCGCCGAGGCCCTGGTCGAGCCCTGCCTGGCGCGCTACCAGCGCGAGGGCAAGGTGGTCGCCACCGCCAAGGGCGAGGCGCTGGAACTGATCAACTTCCGCCACCCGTTCTACGAGCGCCTGTCGCCGGTCTACCTGGCCGACTACGTGGCCCTCGACGCCGGCACCGGCATCGTCCACTCCTCGCCGGCCTACGGCGAGGACGACTTCTACACCTGCAAGCGCTACGGGATGAGCAACGACGACATCCTCAGCCCGGTGCAGAGCAACGGCGTCTACGTCGACTCGTTGCCGTTCTTCGGCGGCCAGTTCATCTGGAAGGCCAACCCCAACGTGGTGGCCAAGCTGGAGGAAGTCGGCAGCCTGCTGGCCCACGAGACCATCAACCACAGCTACATGCACTGTTGGCGGCACAAGACCCCGCTGATCTACCGCGCCACCGCGCAGTGGTTCGTCGGCATGGACAAGCAGCCCGGGCAGGGTGCTTCCCTGCGCGAGCGGGCGCTGGAAGCCATCACCCAGACCGAGTTCATACCCGGCTGGGGCCAGGCGCGCCTGCACGGCATGATCGCCGGCCGTCCCGACTGGTGCATCTCGCGCCAGCGCAACTGGGGCGTACCTATCCCGTTCTTCCTGCACAAGGCCAGCGGTGAACTGCATCCACGCACCGTCGAGCTGATGGAAGAGGTCGCGCAGCGCGTCGAGAAAGAGGGCATCGAAGCCTGGTTCAGGCTCGATGCCGCCGAACTGCTCGGCGACGAGGCCGCGCAGTACGACAAGATCAGCGACACCCTCGACGTCTGGTTCGACTCCGGCACCACCCATTGGCACGTGCTGCGTGGCTCCCACCGGATCGGCCATGCCAGCGGCCCGGTCGCCGATCTCTACCTGGAGGGTTCCGACCAGCACCGCGGCTGGTTCCATTCCTCGCTGCTCACCGGCTGCGCGATCGACAACCATGCGCCGTACCGCCAGTTGCTGACCCACGGTTTCACCGTCGACGAGTCCGGCCGCAAGATGTCCAAGTCGCTGGGCAACACAGTGGTGCCGCAGACCGTCATCGATACCCTGGGCGCCGACATCCTGCGCCTGTGGGTGGCCTCGACCGATTACTCGGGCGAGATCGCGGTATCCCAGCAGATCCTCCAGCGCAGCGCCGATGCCTACCGGCGGATCCGCAATACCACGCGCTTCCTGCTGTCGAACCTGAACGGCTTCGACCCGGCCAAGGACCTGCTGCCGCCGGAGGAGATGCTGGCCCTGGACCGCTGGGCGGTCGACCGTGCGCTGCTGCTGCAGCGCGAGATCGAGGAAGCCTACCGCGAGTACCGCTTCTGGAACGTCTACTCCAAGGTGCACAACTTCTGCGTGCAGGAGCTGGGCGGCTTCTACCTGGACATCATCAAGGACCGCCAGTACACCACCGGTGCCAACAGTGTCGCCCGGCGCTCCTGCCAGACCGCGCTGTTCCACATCGCCGAGGCGCTGGTGCGCTGGATCGCGCCGATCCTGGCGTTCACCGCCGAGGAAGTCTGGAAGTTCCTGCCCGGCGAGCGCGTCGAGTCGGTGATGCTCGCCACCTGGTACGACGGCCTCGGCGAACTGCCGGCCGACGCCGCGCTGAACCGCGAGTACTGGGAGCAGGTCATGGCGGTGAAGGCCGCGGTCAACAAGGAGCTGGAAAACCAGCGCGCGGCGAAGGCCGTGGGCGGCAACCTGCAGGCCGAGGTCACCCTGTACGCGGAGGATGCCTTGCAGGCCAGCCTGGCCAGGCTGGGCAATGAACTGCGCTTCGTCCTGATCACCTCGACCGCGACCCTCGCGCCGCTGGCCTCGGCGCCGGCCGATGCGGTGGACAGCGAAGTCGCCGGCCTCAAGCTGAAAGTGGTCAAGTCGGCCCATGCCAAGTGCGGGCGTTGCTGGCACCACCGCGAGGACGTCGGCCAGCACGCGGCGCATCCCGAGCTCTGCGGCCGTTGCATCGAGAACATCGAAGGCAGCGGCGAGGTTCGCCACTATGCCTGAGGTCGATCGTTTCGGGCGCTTGCCCTGGTTGTGGATCACCGTGCTGGTGTTCGTCCTCGACCAGGTCAGCAAGGCGTTCTTCCAGGCCGAACTGAGCATGTACCAGCAGGTCGTGGTGATCCCCGACCTGTTCAGCTGGACGCTGGCCTACAACACCGGAGCCGCCTTCAGCTTCCTGGCCGACAGTTCGGGCTGGCAGCGTTGGCTGTTCGCCCTGATCGCCATCGTCGTCAGCGCCATCCTGGTGGTCTGGCTGAAGCGCCTGAAGAAAGGCGAGACCTGGCTGGCCGTCGCCCTGGCGCTGGTCCTCGGCGGTGCCCTGGGAAACCTTTACGACCGCATGGTGCTCGGCCACGTGGTGGACTTCATCCTGGTCCACTGGCAGAACCGCTGGTACTTCCCGGCGTTCAACCTGGCCGATAGCGCCATCACCGTCGGCGCCGTCATGCTGGCGCTCGACATGTTCAGATCGAAGAAATCCGGAGAAGCCGCCCATGGCTGAGTCGACCCGCATTGGCCAGGAGAGCCGCGTCACCCTGCATTTCGCCCTGAAGCTGGAGGACGGCAACGTCGTCGACAGCACTTTCGACAAGCAGCCGGCTTCCTTCCAGGTCGGCGACGGCAACCTGTTGCCGGGCTTCGAGCAGGCGCTGTTCGGTCTCAAGGCCGGCGACAAGCGGACCCTGACCATCCTCCCGGAGCAGGGCTTCGGCCAGCCGAACCCGCAGAACGTGCAGGTCATGCCGCGCGATCAGTTCCAGGACATGGAACTGGCCGAAGGCCTGCTGGTGATCTTCAACGATGCGGCCAAGACCGAGCTGCCGGGGGTGGTCAAGGCCTTCGACGAGCAGCAGGTGACGGTCGATTTCAATCACCCGCTGGCCGGCAAGACCCTGGCCTTCGAGGTCGAGATCATCGACGTCCAGCCGGCCTGAACCGCCGGTCGCTGCGCCCTTCCCAAGCGGGGAGGGCGGTAGCAAGGTTCATTCGTCCACTCACCGTGTCGCCCACGAGACCGCCATGCAAATCAAACTCGCCAATCCCCGCGGCTTCTGCGCCGGCGTGGATCGCGCCATCGAGATCGTCAACCGCGCCCTGGATGTCTTCGGCCCGCCGATCTACGTGCGCCACGAGGTGGTGCACAACAAATTCGTCGTGGACAACCTGCGCCAGCGCGGCGCGGTCTTCGTCGAGGAACTCGACCAGGTTCCGGACAACGTCATCGTCATCTTCAGCGCCCACGGTGTATCCCAGGCGGTCCGCAAGGAAGCCGAGGGGCGCGGCTTGAAGGTCTTCGACGCGACCTGCCCGCTGGTGACCAAGGTGCACATGGAGGTGGTGCGCTACAGCCGCGACGGCCACGAGTGCGTGCTGATCGGCCACGAAGGGCACCCTGAAGTGGAAGGCACCATGGGCCAGTACGACACCAGCAACGGCGGCGCCATCTACCTGGTGGAGGACGAGGCCGACGTCGCCGCGCTGGAGGTGCGCAAGCCCGAAGCCCTGCACTACGTGACCCAGACCACCCTGTCGATGGACGACACCTCGAAGGTCATCGATGCCCTGCGCGCCAAATTCCCGCAGATCCAGGGGCCGCGCAAGAACGATATCTGCTATGCCACGCAAAACCGCCAGGATGCGGTGAAGGAACTGGCCGACCAGTGCGACATGGTCCTAGTGGTGGGCAGCCCCAACAGTTCCAACTCCAACCGCCTGCGCGAACTTGCCGAGCGGATGGGCACGCCGGCCTACCTCATCGACGGTGCCGAGGACATGCAACGCGGCTGGTTCGACGGTGTGCGTCGCATCGGAATCACCGCTGGCGCTTCCGCGCCGGAAGTGCTGGTGCGCGGCGTGATCGCCCAGCTACGCGAGTGGGGGGCGTCGGAGGAACAGGAGCTGGACGGGCGAGAGGAGAACATTACCTTCTCGATGCCCAAGGAACTGCGGGTCAAGGCTTTGTGAACCGTGCGCAATGAAAGAGCCCCTCTCCTCGTAGAGGGGCTCTTTCGTTTCAGCGCCAGCAGTCATTGACGGTGCTGTTGTTGCCGGTCTTGCCGGCTGCGCCGCGTTCGCCGAGCTGATTGAGGGTCAGCTTGCCGCAGGTCTTGTCGCGGGTCTGCGAGTTGATCGGCGTGGCGGTCAGGGTATAGGTGGTACTGGTGGGCGTCGCTATGGTGAGGCTGTACAGATTGTTCGGCGAGTTGGCCGAGCTCATGCCCAGCTTGGCCACGTCGTTGGTGTAACCGACCCCGGGGTTCTGCGAATAGTAGCGCTCCTGGCGTGCTGCCGCGTCCGAGAGCAGCGCCTGGCCTTCGGTGCGGTTGGCGCGGATCACGTAGTTCTGGTAGCTGGGAATGGCGATGCCGAGGAGGATGCCGATCAGCACCACGACGATCATCATCTCCAGCAAGGTGAAGCCTTTCTCTTTTTTCGTCATCGGGATTGCTCCTCGCCGGCCTGGAGGGGCTTTTCCTTCTGAATCATCTCGGCCAGCTCCTGTTCGCTCATCTGTCTGTGGATGTAGATACTGGTGATGGTGGACAACGGCTGGCTGACGACGCCCGAGTAGGACACCACCGAGCCCGGCTTGACCTGGAACAGGCTGGGCATGCCGTTCTGAGCGGTGCTGTTGGGCAGGCGGTAGAAACTGTGATCGATGTCCACCAGGTTCTTCTCGACCTGTACCTCGAGGACCACGCCGGCGCCTTCGAAGGTCCTGGGCTCTTCGGCCCAACTCAGGCCGGGCAGCGCCAGGGCCAGCAGCAGAGACAGCGTTTTCATATCAGTTCTTTCCTTCGATGGGACGCCAGTTCTGGCGGCCACGGGTGTTCGGTCCGGGGTTCACGGTCAGGCATTCGCCCGAGGAGCAGACTTCCGGGTTGCCCTGTTCGTTGGTGCTCAGGGTCAGGCCGCCGAGGCCTTTCTGCTCGGTGCCGGAGACCACCACGTTCTGCTTGTTGTAGCTGTAGTCGGACTTCGAGTCCACGACGCCCTGGCGGGCCAGGTCGAACACCGTGAAATTGGTGCGGCCGCCGGTATACGGGTCGAGGCCGTAGGTCCAGTTGCTGGCCCCATCGTTACAGGGATCGTCGTTCGGGGTGATGGTCTGCAGCAGCACCACCTGGCCGATGGCGATCATGTCCTCGATCAGCATCTCGCCCTTGAGGGTGCCGTTGACCATGAAGTCGAGGTACCAGCCGGACTGGCTTTGCCAATCGACCGGATGCTGGCTGGCGAGGCGGATGGTACGGGCTGTCGAGACGAAGGTCGAGTCCGCCTGCAGGTCCAGGGTCTGCTGCCGCAGGTTGCCGCGGCTCAGGCGCGGCGTACTGCCTGCCGCCTCGCCCTTGGTCTGCTGGTCCCAGATGCCGTAGAGCGTCTGGGCGCGGCTGGTATCGGCGCGGGCGTCGCTGTTCTCGAAGTACTTGCCGGTGCCGAAGATCACGATATAGCCCTTGCGCGTCGGATGGCGCACCAGCGAGGGGGCGGCGGTGATCGCCTGCGCCGCGCCGTTCGAGTCGACCGCCGAGTAAAGTGGTTGGCCGCCGAAGGAAACCTTGAAGCTGGAGGCCACCGCCGGGCCGTCGTTGGCGCGGCTGAACGGATCGTTCTGGTCGACCTTGCCGGCGATCAGGTCGAAGCGCCAGAGGTTGCCCTGCAGGTCTCCGGCGTAGGCGTAGTCGGCAACGCCGTCGCTGTTGTTGTCGGCCAGCCGGGGAGTGGACAGGCCGTTGGGCACGCCGGCCTTGCCGGTGACTTCCAGCTTGCGGGTAACGGCCCCGGTCTCCAGGTCGATGATGAGCAGCGCGGCCTTGTCGTTCAGGCTGGAATAGCCGTTGCCGGTGACCACCGCCCACTTGCCGTTGTGCAGGCGGGCCACCGTCGGTTTGGGGAAGCTGTAGCCGAGGTCGGGCTCCTCGTCGACGCCTAGCTCCCAGAGCAGCTTGATGTTGCCGGGGTCGGTCACGTCGAGGGCGAACAGGCCCTTGCCGCCGGCGCGCAGGCTGCCGATCAGCACGGTATGCCAGGCGCCGCCGAAGAAGGCGTCGGCGACCACCGGCGAGCCGTCCACGTAGAACTGGTGCGCGCCACCCTGGTAGCCGCGGGCGGTCAGCTTATGAAGCTTCTCGAAGACCGCGGAGGGGATGAAGGCGAAGGTTTCGTTGCCGTCGGTATCGAAGCCGTGCAGCATGCCATCGTTGGCGCCGACATAGACCCGCGGTGCGCGGGTCTTCTGCGCTTCGGCGAACTGCGCGTAGTTGCCGCTGGGCTCGATCGGCTGGGCCAGGTAGGTGAGGTACTGGGCCTTGGCCACGGTCGCCGGCGAGGAGTTGATGATGTCGCCGAGGATCGAGTTGCGGGTGCGGAAGTTGTCGCTGTTTTCCTTGCTGCGGTCGCCACGCAGGAAGGCCACGCGGTCCTGGCCCTTGCTGTCGGCGACGTCGTTGCGGTCCGGATCGCGGTTCAGTTGTCGCTGCTGGTCGGCGCTGAGGCTGGTCCAGGAGAACTCCTTGAGTCCGTTGCTGCCGGAGCCGGCCATCATGATCTTGCGTCCCGCGCCGCCGTTGGGCATCGCGTCGAGGATGGCCTGCGCGCTCCACAGCTTGGTCTGCACGGTAACCTTGTCCTGACTGGTCAGGCTGTAGCGAGTCAGGTCCCCTGCCCAGTTCTGGTCACTGGCGAAGCTGGTCTGGTAGGCGTGGCGGATCTGCTTGTCGCCGGTTGCATCTTCCTGCAGTGACGAGCTAATGGCCGGACGTGAGGCTGGCAAGGGGCCGCCGGAGATTCGGTTCACGATAGCCTGGAAGGCTGCAACCAATTGATCCGGAGAGTCGGCGCTGAAGAATTCTCCCCGCGAGTTGACCGCTGCGTGCCATAGATCATAGACATTATTGGCACTGTCTACAGCGGCGCTGGGCCAGTTCAGGCGGCCCGCCTGGATATCCTGGTAGCCGCCGGCATAGGTAGAGCCTTCCCATTTCGGGCTAATGAGGGTCGTGGTCAATCCCAGGCCAAGGGTGTAGGTGACCATGTGCTGCCACGTAGCAGGGTCGTTACGCGGGTTCCAATATTCTGCCGAGGGGTTGGCCTTGTCGGGGTAGGTAATGAAAGGGTTCAGATTGTCTTCGATATCGGGCCTGGCGTCATTGGCCCAATAGTGAAATGCCAGATCGGCGAGGGTATTGGAGGCATTGTCCTTGTACGGCGCCTGGCTGCTGTAATGTTGCCCGTCGGGAAGGGTCCTGCTGTTGCTGTCTGCATTGCCCACGTTAGCGGAATCGCTGTTCCAGAGACCGTCGGTCATCAGGATATGGTAGGAACCGCGGCAGCTATATTCTGGTGCGGTCTGTTCGCCGGGGCGGTAAGCGTAGGGGCCGTTCACGCCGGTTCTGCGCAGGAAGTCGCCAGCACGAGTCATCGCACGCCGTAATGGCGTGCCTCCCTCTACTGAGAGGTTTTCCAGCCAGTTGAAGAAATTCACTCGGTGCTGACCGTTGAAGTCCCTCAGATAGTTGTTGAAGCAATTGCCATTGCTGGAACCGCTACCCATCTGGTTGCAGGAGGAGTTGTTCAGCATCTGCCAGCTTACCCGGATGTTCTCCGGCAGACTGTAGAACGCCAGGTTGGCTGCGGTCTGGGTGGCCAGGGCGCGGGTGCGGTAGAAGGAGTACCAGTTGGCGAAGTTCTGTCGCTGTTCTGTGCTCACGGAGCGACGGGTATAGCAGTTCTGGTTGGTGCGGCTGCAGTTGGACGAGCCGGTGAACTCGTAATAGAAGGCTGCGGCGGGCCTGATAGTCGATTCCCGGTCATAACCTCGGCCGTACTCTACGGTGACCTTGTAGTTGCGCGATAGATCGATACCTCCCGCGCGCGTGAAACCGTTGCGCCAGGCGTAGGTGAAGCTGGGGGCGGGATAGTCCTGTATCTGTACCTGGCCGTTAACCAGCGTGAGCTTCTTCGGCAGCTTGTATTCGGTGTTTGGATCGAAGTACATCGGGTTGAAGCTGTTCGAAGCGAAGAACGTGGAGTCCCTGTAGCTGGAGATACTGTCCGGGGCGTAGGCGAATGCCATGCTGCCGGAGTCGTCCAGTGTGACCAGCAGGTTGGGAGCGACACCCTGGACCAACATCAGCGGCTGTTGGCTGACCGACAGCGCGGCGGCCTGGGTGGTCTGGGCGGAAAGCAGGATGGCGCCGCTGAGCGCGGCGGCCAGCGAGGTCTTGCCGATCTGGTGGAGTGCCGATTTCATGCGAGGCTCGATCAGTTGGTATAGAGACGAGCGAGAACGGTCTGCAGGACGGTCTCGCTGTTGGTCTGGTTGCGCGCGACGCTGTTGGTCTCGTAGTAGAAGGTGCCGATACCGCGCATCAGGTTGCCGTATTCCGGGCTTTCCGCTTCGTTGACCTGGCCGCCCGAGGGGATCGGCAGGTTGTTCCACTGGACCTTGTAGAGCGTTCCGGCGGTGGTCGCGTTGGCGACGTCGCTGCCGCGGTAGTCCATCCAGGCGTTGGCGGTGTTCTTCAGCACGCCGACCGGGTCCTGGTGCGCGTCCTCCAGCTTCACGTTGAGTGCCGCGAGGTTCAGCAGGCAGGGGCGGGCGATGTTGTCGACCGTGCAGCCGGTGCCGGGCTCCGGCGGGCGCAGGGTGTTGACGAAGCGCCGTTCGCCTTCGCGCAGGCCGGATTCGGCGGCGTTCTGCAAGCGGGTCTGCTCGATCACGTTGCCGGTGATGCGACTTTCCAGCACCACTTCGCGCATGCTCGAGACGGCCAGCAGGGTGACGATCACCAGGATCGCCAAAGCGATGACCAGGGTGGCGCCGCGCTGCTTCGAAAGGGGATGGTTCATGGCACGAGGTTCCTGAGTGTCTGGCTGCCCTGGGCGATCTGGTAGAGGCGGTCCTTGTCGTTGTCCTGCAGGCTGGTCCTGGAGGCGGGATAGAGGGCGATCCAGTCGTCCAGCGTCTTGCTGTCGCCCTGGCGCAGGTTCTTGTCGCTGGCCATCAGGGCGGAGTAGCGCAGCGCCCGGACCGGCCGGCCGGCGATATTGGCCTGTTCGACGAAACCCTCCACCTCGCGCTTGCCGACCATGGTCGGGCCGACGCCATATTCCAGCTTGAAATCGACCAGGCCGCTGACGATCTCCTGGCCGTTTAACTTGATTGTCTGCGCGGAGCAGGTGAGCGTCCCGGGAGCATCGGCGGTGGGGGGAATGAAGAGAATGCGGGCGGTGATGGCATCGGCAGTCCCGAATGGATCGCTGGGCGTGCTGATCGAATTGCCTTCGCAGTCGTACGCCTCGCCGGGGGCCGGCTGGTAGCGGTAGCAGAACCCGCTCTGGCCGCTCTTGGTCACCGCGGGCACCAGGGTGGCGCCGGCCTTGAACTCCTCGCAAAACGCGGACTTGGCCAGCGCTTTGAAGGCGAACTCGTTGGGGTCGTCCGCGCGCCGGCGGAAGCCGACCTTGGCCAGTTGCTGGTCGAGGAACATCATGGCGAAGCGGCCGTTCTCCTGGTTGCCGGCCTGGCCTTGCTGGAACAGGTAGTTGCGCTTGTTGTCCAGGTAGATCTGGGTGATCCCGAGGATCAGGAAGCTGCTGATGGCCAGGGCCACCAGCAATTCGATCATGGACAGGCCCGATTGCCGTCGGGAGCGGTTGATCATGCTCATGGCTCGACCCTGAGGGTGTAATGGCAGAGGGAGTTGTCGGCGCCGCTGTCGGCGGGGTTGACGCAGGCGCCCTGCTTGCCGCGCCAGGCGAGGCGGATCTCCAGCATCGAGCCCTTGCCGTCGCAATCGCCCGGCTTCGAACTGCGGCAGATGTAGAACTCGCTGTTCAGCAGGTCCGCGGCTCCCGGCAATTCCTTCTTTACCTGTTCCGCCCAGCAGCCCAGGCGGTCCTTCACCGTGTCGGGCAATGGCGTGCAGGAGGAGGGCGCGGTGGGGAACGCCGACCCCTTGGCCTTGAAGAAATCGGATTGCGTGGCCATCTGGTCCTTGACGTCGTACAGGGCCTTGGGGCTCGCCCGCATGCTTTCCAGCAGGTTGCTGCCGAGCATCGCGGCCTTGTTGCGCTCCACCGAGTCGGCGGTGTACTGGATGGTCTTGCCCTGCATGGCGATCATGCCCAGCACGCCGATGCTGACCAGCAGCAGGGCGACCAGCACTTCGATCAGGCTGAAGCCGGATTCGCGCAGCGGTTTGCGCGGGAGTTTCAATAGCATGACGGCGGTGCCTTGGAGGAAGGTTCGAGTTGGATCCGTCCGGCCTGGCTGATGCGCAGCAGGCGGCCGCCCTCGGCCTTGCCGTTCTGGCAGATGGCGAAGGTCCGCTCCGTGGGCGGCAGCAGGGTCCCGTTGGGCGTGAAGGTCAGTTCGGCTATGGCGCTCTCTTCCCTGGCTGTCAGCGTGGCGCCGCGAAAGCCGTCGTGCTTGCGCAGCGGTGCGGCGATCGTGCCGGAGTCGAGGACGCCGATGCTCAGGCCCTTGCCCCAGTCGTGGTCCTTCAGCGCCTGGATGCTGATCGCGCGGCGCTGGGAGACGGCTTCGCTGCGGGCGTACTGCAACATCGCGTTGAGTTCCTCGCTGGCACTCTGCAGTTCGTTGCGCTCGGTCAACTGCTTGAAGTTGGGGATGGCGAAGCTCGCCATGATGGCCAGCAGGACGACGATGATCAGCAGCTCGATCAGGGTGAAGCCGGCCGAGCTGGAACGGTATGACATGCGGTTGCTCCAGGGTTTCTACGCCTGGAAAGCATGCCAAACGGGTCATGGAGCGTCTTGCGGTGGTTGACGGTCGGGCCATGGGGCAGGACAACTGGTTGATGATCATTCCGAAGTGCCGCATAGCTCACGTTTCTCCCGGTTCTCCTGCGCGGTCGCGGCGCGGAGGCGACCCTGGCGATTGAGGACCAGTTGCCAGGCGACGCCGTTTCTCCCGCAGAGCAGAAACCGGCCGTTGTGTACGTTGAGCTGGCCGCTGGGGAGGAAGCGCAGGGTATTCGAACGGTTCCAGCGGATCGCTTCCGGCGTCGGCAACTGGCGCCGGGCGAGCACCAGGCCAGCGTCCTCTTCGGCGAGCAGCCAGCCTTGTCCCCAGTCGCCGCCGCAACCCCGGCCATCGCTCGAAGGACAGAGCGCCACCGGGCGTCGATGGGTGACGGCATGCGCGCGGCCCAGCTGAATGCTCGCGCTCAGTTCGTGCAGCAGGGCCTGCTGGCGGTTTCCAGCCAGCCAGCCCTCCAACCCGGGCAGCGCAAGGCTTGCCAAGATTCCCAGTAGCGTCAGCGTGAGCAGCAGCTCGGGGAGGGTGAACGCACTCTGCGACCTTTCGACCATGGCAGGCGATCCTTTTGCTCGTATCATTCCGCGTTGGTCGTATCTCGCCGGATTTGCCGGGTTGCCTCAATCAGCGGCTGGTAGAGGCGCATGAGCGACTTTTCTGCAACCCCTGTGTGATCGTGGAGGCCCTGGTGTCGGAACGAGTAGTAGTGGTGGGCGCTGGCGTCATCGGCCTGTTGACCGCCCGGGAGCTGGCGCTCGCCGGCCTGCGGGTGACCCTGGTGGAACGCGGCGAGAGTGGCCGGGAGGCTTCGTGGGCGGGCGGCGGGATCGTCTCGCCGCTCTATCCGTGGCGCTACAGTCCGGCGGTGACCGCCCTGGCGCATTGGTCGCAGGACTTCTACCCGGCGCTGGGGCAGCGCCTGCTCGACGAGACCGGGCTGGACCCCGAGGTCCACACCGTGGGCCTGTACTGGCTGGACCTGGAGGATCAGGCCGAGGCATTGCATTGGGCGCGCAATCACACACGGCCGTTGCAGGAGGTGCCGATCGAGGACGCCTATGCGGCGGTGCCCGGGTTGGGCGCAGGCTTCCAGCGGGCCGTCTACATGTCGGGCGTGGCCAATGTGCGCAATCCTCGCCTGGCGCGTTCATTGCGGGCATCCCTGCAACAATTCGCCAACCTCGAACTGCATGAACAGACGGAGGTGCGCGGCTGGTTGCGTGACGGTGATCGAGTGGTCGGCGTGGCCACCTCGCGAGGCGAGATCCGTGGCGACAGGCTGCTGCTGGCGGCGGGAGCCTGGAGCGGCGAGCTGCTGAAGCCGCTGGGGCTGGAGTTGCCCGTCGAGCCGGTGAAAGGGCAGATGATTCTCTACAAGTGCGCGGCGGACTTCCTGCCGCGCATGGTACTGGCCAAGGGGCGCTATGCGATCCCTCGGCGCGACGGGCATATCCTGATCGGCAGCACCCTGGAGCATGCGGGCTTCGACAAGACGCCGACCGGGGACGCGCTGGACAGTCTCAGGGCCTCGGCGGCCGAACTGCTACCGGCGCTGGCGGAGCAGCGGCCGGTGGCGCACTGGGCGGGCTTGCGGCCGGGATCTCCGGAAGGCATTCCTTATATCGGCCCGGTGCCGGGCTTCGACGGGCTCTGGCTGAATACCGGGCATTACCGCAACGGCCTGGTCCTGGCGCCGGCTTCCTGCCGCCTGCTGGCGGACCTGATGAGCGGCCGCGAGCCGATCATCGATCCGGCGCCCTATGCCCCGGTGGGCAGGCTCTGAGGCGGGAAAGGCAAAGGCCTGTCGTCGACAGGCCTTTTTTCATCATCAATCTATGCCGAGTTTCTTCAGGCGATAACGCATCGAACGGAACGTCAGGCCCAGGCGCTGGGCCGCGGCAGTGCGGTTCCAGCGGGTCTCCTCGAGAGCCTGCATGATCAGCTTGCGCTCGATGTCTTCCAGGTAGTCCTCGAGATTGTCTATCTCGCTCAGGCTCGCCGCGCCGTCCTGGCTGGCGCCCGGCGCGTCGGCCACGCGCAGGTCGTGGGGCTGGATCTGGTCGTTCTCGCACAGCGTGTAGGCGCGCTCCAGCATGTTCTCCAGTTCACGCACGTTGCCGGGGAAGCGATAGTTCTTCAGCTTTTCCTGGGCATCGCCGGTCAGGCGGGCGGCTGGCAAGCCGGTATCGCCGGCCAGGCGCTTGAGGATGCGCTCGGCCAGCAGCGGGATGTCCTCGCGGCGTTCGCGCAGGGGCGGAACGCGCAATTCGATGACGTTGAGGCGGTAGTAGAGATCCTGGCGGAAGCGCCCGGCGCCGACCTCGGCGGCGAGGTCCTTGTGGGTGGCGCAGAGGATGCGGACGTCGACGCCGATCTCCTGCTGGCCGCCGACCGCGCGCACGGCCTTTTCCTGGATTGCGCGGAGCAGCTTGACCTGCATCGGCATCGGCAGGTCGGCGACTTCGTCGAGGAACAGGGTACCGCCGCTGGCGGCCTGGAACAGGCCCTGCTTGTCCTCGATGGCGCCGGTGAAGCTGCCTTTCTTGTGGCCGAAGAACTCGCTTTCCATCAGCTCGGTAGGGATCGCGCCGCAGTTGACCGGCACGAACGGTCGCTCGATGCGCGGCCCCTGCTCGTGGATCAGGCGGGCCACCAGTTCCTTGCCGCTGCCGGACTCGCCGCTGATGTAGACCGGCGCCTGGCTGCGCGCCAGCTTGCCGATCTGGTTGCGCAGCGCGCGCATCGGCGGAGACTCGCCGAGCAGGCGGTTGTCCACCGGCGCTTCCTCGGTTTCCGGATGGCGCAGGCGCAGGGCGGTCGCCACCAGTTCGCGCAGGCGGCCGAGGTCGACCGGCTTGGTGAGGAAGTCGAAGGCGCCGGCCTTGAGCGCCTGGATCGCGGTGTCCAGGCTGCCGTAGGCGGTGATCATGGCGACCGGAGTTTGCGGGTGACGCTGCTGGATGTACTGCACCAGGTCGAGGCCGCTACCGTCCGGCAGGCGCATGTCGGTCAGGCACAGGTCGAACGGTTCGCGGGCCAGCAACTCGCGGGCTTCCTTGACGTTGCGGGCGCTGCGGGTATCCAGCTTCATGCGGCCGAGGGTGATTTCCAGCAGCTCGCGGATATCCGGTTCATCGTCGACGATCAGGGCTTTTTGTCGGCTCATGCGTTGCGGCTTCTGTCAGCTGAGTTTGCGCGGGTGGGCGAAGGTGATGCGGAAGCAGCCTCCACCCTCCTCGCGATTGCGGTAGTCGATGCGCGCCTGGTTGCTCTCGCACAATTCGCGGGAGAGATAGAGGCCCAGGCCGGTACCTTTGCTTTCTGTAGTAAAGAAGGGTTCGAACAGGTTGTTCAGCTTGTCCGTCGGCACGCCGGGGCCGTCGTCGGCGATTTCCAGCACCGGCAGGTCGCTGTCCGCATCGCGCGCGAGACTCAGCCAGACCTGGCCGCGCCCGTGCGCCTGGGCGCTGTAGCGCAGGCCGTTCTGCACCAGGTTGCTCAGTACCTGATTCAACTGGTGCGGGTCCATGCGCGTGTGGATGTCGCCGGCGCCGAGCTGCAGGTGCAGTTCGCTGTCGTTGCGCAGCTTGCCGGGATATTCGTCGACGAAGCGTTGCAGCCAGTCCTTCAGGTCGAGTTGCTGTGGTTCGGCCTGGCGGCGGCGGGAGAGCTGCAGGACGTTCTCGATGACCAGGTTCATCCGTCGCGACTGGTCCTGGATGATCTGTGTCAGGCGGCGGTCGGCGCCGTCGAGCTCCTCGGATTCCTGCAGCAGTTGCGCGGCATGGCTGATGGCGCCCAGCGGGTTGCGGATCTCGTGGGCGATGCCGGCGGTCAGCCGGCCGAGGCCGGCAAGCTTCATCTGCTGCGCCTGCTGGGCGATCTGCGAGATGTCTTCGAGGAAGATCAGCACATGCCGGTCGTGTTCACGGTTGAGGCTGATGAAGCTGGGTTGCACGGCGGGGCCCTCCGGAATCACCTTGAGGGTCGGCGGGCGGAGGCTGGGGTTGAGGCGCCACTGCTTCATGCAGTGCACCAGCATCGGGCTGCAACGGTCCAGGCCGACGCCCCGCACCTGGTCCTGCCTGAGCAGGCCGAGGGCGGCCTGGTTGGCGAGGAGGATGCTCAGGCGGCTATCGACCACCAGGATGCCGGTGCGCATGCGTTGCAGGATCAGTGCGTTGAGTTCTTCGAGGTTGGCGACCGTCTCGGCGCGTTCCTCGGCCAGCGTTTCCGTCTGTTCCTGGCGCCGCACCAGGGCCTGGATCACCAGCGCGGCGGCGAAGCACAGGGTGCCTAGGCCGCCGGCCTGGACGTAGTGGTTGGCGGAGTCCGGGCTGCTCAGGCTGAGGAAGAAGGTCAGGTACAGCAGGCCCAGGCTGGCCACCGCGGCGATTACCAGGCCGATGCGCCCGCGCAGGAGGATGTTGGCGATCGCCACCGCCACCACCAGCAGGCTGCCGATGCCGCTGGGCATGCCGCCGCCCGCGTAGAACAGGCCGCAGAGCATCAGCACGTCGGTGAGGGCGAGGATGAAGATCGGCAGCAACTGCCGTGACGGCGGCAGGAACAGCGCGACCAGGATGTTGAAGACCAGGTAGCACCAGCTGCCGACATGGAACAATTCGGGATGGACCAGTTTCAGGACCTGTTCTTCCAGCTCGCTGGAGATCAGCAGGACCAGTACCAGGCCGATGGTCAGGCGATACAGGTGATACAGGCGGAGGATGCGCTGCCCTTGCTCCTCGCTCAGCCGCAGCCGCTCAGCGCGCACGGTCGCCCTGGTCCTGCTGCAGATGCGCCTGGCTGCAATACCAGCGACGTTCGTGGGCCAGCGCGTTGGCTTGCGGTACATGCACGCCGCAATGCGCGCAGCGGACCATCGGCGAGGCGTTCGGCTCCTCCCGCGGACGCTGCTGCCGGCGCGGAACGGGACGGGTGAAGCGGCGCCAGAGCCAGAACGCGATGGCGATCAGGGCGATCCAGAAAAGGAGGCGGAAAAGGCCCATGGTGGTCTCGTAGGCTGGGGAAAGCTGCAGTTTAGCCAAGCCGCCGGCCCGATCACAGTCGGGAAGGCCCAGGCTGTGCGGCGCTTGGCGCTGACGGGGCCGGCCGGGGAAAAAAGAAGGGAGGCTTGCGCCTCCCTCCGGTGTTTCCTGCGATCAGTCGAAGAGACCGAAGGTCATGTAGCTCCACCAGGAGCGACCGGAGTCTTCGTCGTCGTCGCTTTCCGGTTTCTCTTCGTCGGCGCCGTGGTCCTGGTTCTCCGGCTTCAGTTCGGCGGGAATCTCGCGCTCGGCGTCTTCGTACTGCTTGATCACGTCCTTCGCGGCCTGGGTCTCCATGTGCGGCGGCGGCTCGCCGCCCTCGATCAGGCCCAGGGTGGCCTTGGCCAGCCAGGAACGGGTATCGGCCTCGCTTTCGCGGGCGACGAACTCGCCGTCCTTGAGGCTGGCGTTGTCCGGGTAGTTCAGCTTGAGGGTTTCCAGGCTGGTGCTGGCCAGGTCGTCCAGGCCCAGGCGGCGATAGGCCTCGACCATGATCGCCAGGCCATCGCCGACGGCCGGGGTTTCCTGGAAGTTCTCCACCACGTAGCGACCACGGTTGGCCGCGGCGACGTAGGCCTGGCGCTTGAGGTAGTAGTGGCCGACGTGCACCTCGTAGGCCGCCAGCAGGTTGCGCAGGTAGACCATGCGCGCCTTGGCGTCAGGGGCGTAGCGGCTGTTGGGGAAGCGGCTGGTGAGCTGGGCGAACTCGTTGAAGGAGTCGCGGGCGGCGCCCGGGTCGCGCTTGGTCATGTCCAGCGGCAGGAAGCGCGCGACCAGTCCGCGGTCCTGGTCGAAGGAGGACAGGCCCTTGAGGTAATAGGCGTAGTCGACGTTGGGATGCTGCGGATGCAGGCGGATGAAGCGCTCGGCGGCGGCGCGCGCGGCCTCGGGCTCCATGTTCTTGTAGTTGGCGTAGATCAGCTCGAGCTGGGCTTGCTCGGCGTAGCGGCCGAAGGGATAGCGCGACTCGAGGGCTTTCAGCTTGGTGACGGCGCTGTTGTAGCTCTTGTTGTTGAGGTCGTCCTGCGCCTGCTGGTACAGCTGGCTCTCGCTCAGGTTCTCGTCGACAGTCTCCTTGTTCGAGGAGCAGGCTGCGGTGAGGGCGAGGATGGCGATCAGCAGCAGGTGTTTCACTTGCATGGCGGCTTGCGTCCCTGGGACGGTCGGCTTGGCCTCAACCGTCTGTTATGATTGGCGCCCCAGGCACCCCCTGGGACAAAGACCCCGTATTTAACCACAGCGCGTAGCCGATTCCAAAAGCCGCGCTGAGCACCGTTCCCTACTCATGTCCGATATGATTCAACGCGCGGCCGAGGTGCCGTTCGAGCTGGGTGGCCAGCGTCTCGACCAGATCGCCGCCCAGCTTTTTCCCGAACACTCGCGCTCCCGCCTGGCCGGCTGGATCAAGGACGGTCGGCTGACCGTCGATGGCGCCGCGGCGCGCCCGCGCGACATCGTCCACAGCGGGGCGCAGCTGGTCCTGGAAGCCGAGCAGGAGGCCCAGGGCGAGTGGGTCGCACAGGATATCGAGCTGGATATCGTCCATGAAGACGAGCATATCCTGGTGATCGACAAGCCTGCCGGTCTGGTGGTCCACCCGGCTGCCGGCCACCAGGATGGCACCCTGCTCAACGCCTTGCTGTACCACGTGCCGGGCATCGCCAACGTGCCGCGTGCGGGCATCGTCCACCGCCTGGACAAGGACACCACCGGCCTGATGGTGGTGGCCAAGACCCTGGAGGCCCATACCAAGCTGGTCGCGCAGTTGCAGGCGCGCTCGGTCAGCCGCATCTACGAGGCGATCGTGATCGGCGTGATCACTTCCGGCGGCACCATCGATGCGCCGATCGGCCGGCACGGCGTGCAGCGGCAGAAGATGGCGGTGGTCGATGCCGGCAAGGTGGCTGTGAGCCATTACCGGGTGCTGGAACGCTTCCGCGCGCACACCCACACCCGGGTCAAGCTGGAGACCGGGCGCACCCACCAGATCCGCGTGCACATGAGCCACATCGGCTATCCGCTGGTCGGCGATCCGGTCTATGGCGGCCGCTTCAAGATCCCGCCGGTGGCCAGCCAGACGCTGGTCCAGACCCTCCGCGAGTTCCCGCGCCAGGCGCTGCACGCGCGCTTCCTCGAACTGGACCACCCGGCGACGGGCGTACGCATGAAGTGGGAGTCGCCGCTGCCGGAAGACTTCCTCTGGTTGCTCAGCCTGCTGCGCCAGGACCGCGAGGCGTTCGTCGGATGAGCGGCTGGCTGAGCCCCGACTGGCCGGCGCCGGCCAATGTCCGCGCCTGCGTGACCACGCGCGGCGGCGGGATCAGCCAGGCCCCGTTCGACAGCCTGAACCTGGGTGCCCATGTCGACGACGATCCTCGGGCCGTGGCGGAGAATCGCCGGCGCCTCAGCGAACGCCTGGCCTGCCGGCCGAGCTGGCTCGAGCAGGTGCACGGGACCACGGTGGTGGAGGCCGACCCGGGCCGGCTGCCGATCGCGGATGCCAGCTGGAGCGCGACGCCGGGTACCGCCTGTACGGTCATGACCGCCGATTGCCTGCCGGCGCTGTTCTGCGACCGCGCCGGCACCCGCGTGGCCGCCGCCCATGCCGGCTGGCGCGGGCTGGCGGCGGGCGTGCTGGAGGCGACGGTGGACAGCCTGGGCGTGCCCGGCGACGAGCTACTGGTCTGGCTCGGCCCGGCGATCGGCCCACGGGCCTTCGAGGTCGGCGGCGAGGTGCGCGACGCCTTCATCGGCGCGCATGCCGAGGCGCAGGCGGCATTCGTGCCGAGTGCCAACCCCGGGCGCTTCATGGCCGACATCTACCACCTGGCTCGCATCCGCCTGGCCGTCCATGGCGTCACCGCCGTGCATGGCGGCGGTTTCTGCACCTTCAGCGACAGCGAGCGCTTCTACTCCTATCGCCGCTCGTCGCGCACCGGCCGTTTCGCCAGCCTGGTCTGGCTCCAGGGCTAGGCCCGCGCAGGTTATCCGACGCGAACTGACCGATGTCACGGCCCGGTCGCTTGAACCGCGGAAAATCGCCCTTATCTATTGAGCCATCTCGGCGGGCTTTTCTTCATCAGGGACACCCATCGTTCCGGCCCGCTCTATAGAAGGAAGGACGACCCATGCGAATAGACCGTTTGACCAGCAAGCTGCAACTCGCGCTCTCCGACGCCCAGTCCTTGGCCGTCGGCCACGACCACCCGGCCATCGAGCCGGTGCATCTGCTTTCCGCCCTGCTCGAACAGCAAGGCGGCTCGATCAAGCCCCTGCTGATGCAGGTCGGCTTCGATATCGCCGCCCTGCGCAGCGGCCTCAACAAGGAACTCGACGCGCTGCCGAAGATCCAGAGCCCGACCGGCGACGTGAACCTGTCCCAGGACCTCGCGCGCCTGCTCAATCAGGCTGACCGCCTGGCCCAGCAGAAGGGCGACCAGTTCATCTCCAGCGAGCTGGTATTGCTGGCCGCGATGGACGAGAACACCAGGCTCGGCAAGCTGCTGCTCGGCCAGGGCGTGTCACGCAAGGCGCTGGAGAATGCCGTGGCCAACCTGCGCGGCGGCGAAGCGGTGAACGACCCGAACGTCGAGGAGTCGCGCCAGGCGCTGGACAAGTACACCGTCGACATGACCAGGCGCGCCGAGGAAGGCAAGCTCGACCCGGTGATCGGTCGCGACGACGAGATCCGCCGGACCATCCAGGTCCTGCAGCGGCGGACGAAGAACAACCCGGTGCTGATCGGCGAACCCGGTGTCGGCAAGACCGCCATCGTCGAAGGCCTGGCCCAGCGCATCATCAATGGCGAAGTGCCGGATGGCCTCAAGGACAAGCGCCTGCTGGCCCTGGACATGGGCGCGCTGATCGCCGGCGCAAAATTCCGCGGCGAATTCGAGGAACGACTGAAGGCGGTCCTCAACGAACTGGGCAAGCAGGAAGGGCGGGTCATCCTGTTCATCGACGAACTGCACACCATGGTCGGCGCCGGCAAGGCGGAAGGCGCCATGGATGCCGGCAACATGCTCAAGCCGGCTCTGGCGCGAGGCGAACTGCACTGCGTCGGCGCCACCACCCTCGACGAGTATCGCCAGTACATCGAGAAGGACGCCGCCCTGGAACGCCGCTTCCAGAAGGTGCTGGTGGACGAGCCGAGCGAGGAAGACACCATCGCCATCCTCCGTGGCCTCAAGGAGCGCTACGAGGTGCACCACGGGGTGAGCATCACCGACGGCGCGATCATCGCCGCCGCCAAGCTGTCGCACCGCTACATCACCGACCGGCAGTTGCCGGACAAGGCCATCGACCTGATCGACGAGGCCGCCAGCCGCATCCGCATGGAGATCGACTCCAAGCCGGAGGAACTGGATCGTCTCGACCGTCGCCTGATCCAGCTGAAGATCGAGCGCGAGGCGCTGAAGAAGGAAGACGACGAAGCCACCAGGAAGCGCCTGGCCAAGCTGGAAGAGGACATCGTCAAGCTGGAACGCGAGTACGCCGACCTGGAAGAGATCTGGAAGTCGGAGAAGGCCGAGGTACAGGGTTCGGCGCAGATCCAGCAGAAGATCGAGCAGGCCAAGCAGGAAATGGAGGCGGCGCGGCGCAAGGGCGACCTGGAAAGCATGGCGCGCATCCAGTACCAGACCATCCCGGACCTGGAACGCAGCCTGCAGATGGTCGACCAGCACGGCAAGACCGAGAACCAGTTGCTGCGCAACAAGGTGACCGACGAGGAAATCGCCGAGGTGGTCTCCAAGTGGACCGGTATCCCGGTGTCGAAGATGCTCGAGGGCGAGCGCGAGAAGCTGCTGCGCATGGAGCAGGAACTGCATCGCCGGGTCATCGGCCAGGACGAGGCGGTGGTCGCCGTGTCCAATGCGGTGCGCCGTTCGCGCGCCGGCCTGGCCGATCCGAACCGGCCCAGCGGCTCGTTCCTCTTCCTCGGCCCGACCGGGGTGGGCAAGACCGAGCTGTGCAAGGCGCTGGCCGAGTTCCTCTTCGATACCGAGGAGGCGCTGGTGCGGATCGACATGTCCGAGTTCATGGAGAAACACTCCGTGGCTCGCCTGATCGGCGCGCCTCCGGGCTACGTCGGTTTCGAGGAGGGCGGCTACCTGACCGAGGCGATCCGCCGCAAGCCGTATTCGGTGGTGCTGCTGGACGAAGTGGAGAAGGCCCACCCGGACGTCTTCAACATTCTCCTGCAGGTACTCGAGGATGGCCGCCTGACCGACAGCCACGGGCGCACCGTGGATTTCCGCAACACCGTGGTGGTGATGACCTCCAACCTCGGCTCGGCGCAGATCCAGGAACTCGCCGGTGACCGCGAGGCGCAGCGTGCCGCGGTGATGGATGCGGTCAACGCGCATTTCCGTCCGGAATTCATCAACCGGATCGATGAAGTGGTGGTGTTCGAACCGCTGGCACGTGAGCAGATCGCCGGCATCGCCGAGATCCAGCTTGGCCGCCTGCGCAAGCGGCTGGCCGAGCGCGAGCTGAGCCTGGACTTGAGTCAGGAGGCACTGGACAAGCTGATCGCCGTCGGCTTCGACCCGGTCTACGGTGCGCGTCCGCTGAAGCGGGCAATCCAGCGCTGGATCGAGAACCCGCTGGCGCAACTGATCTTGGCCGGCAAGTTCGCGCCGGGGACGAAGGTCTCGGCGAAGGTGGACGGCGACGAGATCGTGTTCGCCTGATCGCTTCGCAGGCGCATGAAAAAGCCCCGCTTCGGCGGGGCTTTTTCATGAACGGCTGGTGGCTGGCAAGGTGGTGTGGCCTGGTCGGGAAAAAGAAGAAAAACTTTTTGGATCAGAGGGTTGACATGTCGTCGCGCATCCGTAAAATGGCGCGCCTCTGAGACGCGAATCCAGCAACACCGGAAGCGTCCAGGGTTGGAAGAAAGACGTTCCGCGATAGCTCAGTCGGTAGAGCAAATGACTGTTAATCATTGGGTCCCTGGTTCGAGTCCAGGTCGCGGAGCCAACTTCCAATCGGGGTATAGCGCAGTCCGGTAGCGCGCCTGCTTTGGGAGCAGGATGTCGGGAGTTCGAATCTCTCTACCCCGACCACCTCATACATGGGTCGTTAGCTCAGTCGGTAGAGCAGTTGGCTTTTAACCAATTGGTCGTAGGTTCGAATCCTACACGACCCACCATATACAGACTTCCTCGGGAGGTCCGAAGAAGCGGCAAGACGCGAGTCTTGCCGCTTTTTTGTTGTCCGTGCTCTGCAATGCCGGCTGGAAGAGCCCTCCCGCGCAGGGCGCGGGAGGGGGCGGATCAGAAGCTGAAATCACGGCCGATGAACGGCGCCTTGGTGGCGTCTCCGTAGACCGTGTTTTGCGACTGCTTGCCGAAGTTCCTGCCGATGAGCCCGCCATAGGCCTGTCCCTGGAGCTGCGGCTCGAGCCTGCCGCTGGCAGAAGAGGTATAGACTCCGCCCTGGTTGAAGCCGACCAGGCCGCCCATACCGGTGGCGATGCCGCTTATCTTGCCGGATGCCGAGGTGTTGCGCAGGGTACCCGAGTTGCTGCCGACCAGACCGGCGAGGTAATAAGCGTGGTTGCCTTGCACGTCGCCGCTGGCCGAGCTGTTTTCCACGGTGGCCTTCCTGCCGAGAACACCGATCAGACCGGCGACATAGCTGTTCCGGCCTCCGCTCACCTTGCCGGAGGCCCTGGCGTTGCTGATGGCAACGTCGTCGCTGTTGCCGATCAGACCGCCGGCCACGGCAGCGTCGCCGCCAGCGACCTGTCCGCTGGCCTTGACATTGATGATCGTGGCACCACTGCTGATGCCGATCAGGCCTCCTAGGTTCTGAGCCTCCTTGCCGGAGACATTGCCGCTCGCCTCGAGGTTCTCCAGCCTGCCGCCCTGGTTCCAGCCAGTGAGTCCACCAATGGCGTAGGCCTTGTCGGCGATGACGTTGCCTTTGGCCGAAGCATTGTTCAGTAAGGCGTCCAGGTTGGCACCGATCAGCCCTCCGACCCGGCTTTCCCGGCCGCCGGTGACATTCCCAGTGGCGGAAAGGTTGGTGTGGCTGCCGCCCTTGTTGTAGCCCAGCAGTCCTCCTACATAAAGCCCGCGGCTGTCGGCTACCGCGCCGCTGGCGCTGCCACCGGTGATCGGGCCGTTCAGGTTGTAGCCGACCAGTCCACCGATGGCCCGCGAGCCATCGGCGGTGACCTTGCCCCTGGCCGAGACGTTGACCAGCGGAGCGTCGCTGTTGTAGCCCAGCAACCCACCTAGGTGTGCGCCAGCACCGGCGGTGACGTTGCTGGTAGCCAAGGCATTGGTAAGGGCGCCGCCCTGGTTGTAACCGACCAGACCGCCCAGGTAGCGGCCACGCAGGTCGCTCACGTCGCCCGTGGCGCTGCTGGTGATGATGGCGCTGTACAGGTTCTTGCCAACCAGGCCGCCGATTGCCTCGCTACCGCTGCCGGAGATCTTGCCACTGGCCTTGGCGTTGATGATCTCGCCGGAGCGGTTCAGCCCGACCAGTCCGCCGTAGAGACCGTTCAGTCCCTGTCCCGTCACGCTGGAGGAGGACTCGACATTGCTCAGGTTGCCGCCGTTGTTGTAACCGACCAGCCCGCCGAGGTTGAGGTTGTCGCCGCTGACCTGGAGGGCGCCCGCGCTCTTGCTGTTGGCGATCCTGCCGCCGATGTTCGAGCCGACCAGTCCACCGGCACCGTAGTGGCGCAAGTCGCTCGACAGTTGCCCGTTCAGGACGACAGCAGCCTGACTGTTTTCGATACGGGCCACCCCCTTGGCGTTGGCGATGTTCTCGCCAACCAGGCCGCCCATGGCATAGGTGTACTGGTCGCCCACGACCATGCCGCTGGCGGAGGAGTTTTCGATGCTGCCGTTCTGCAGGTTAAGGGCGACCAGGCCGCCCAGGCTGTTGAAGTACGAGGCGCCGGTGACTCGCACATTGCTGGCCTTGACGTTGGAGATGGTGCCGAGGTTGACGCCTGCCAGGGTGCCGACCTGTGTGTTGTAGTAGAGGGATTGCGCGCCGCTGACCCAGACATGGTCAAGATTCAGGTTGCGCAGGATGCCGTCGTTGACGCCGAACAGGCCGACATAGCCGCTGGTGCCGTAGACGGAGAGGTCGCTGATGCTATTCCCCAGGCCATCCAGGGTTCCATTGAAGTTCACGCCGTCGCCGAGGGTGCGGAAGCTGGCGTTGCCCCCCTTGATCGGGTTGCCGAGCACGTAGCGACCGTCCATGTCGGCTTCGATCTCGCGCAGCTGCGCGAGGTTCTGGATCACCCGGTAATCCTCGCCGTTGGCACGGTAGCCGGCGCCGGCGCCGGAAAGGGTCACGCGCACGCCGTCGGCGAGCTTGTGGCCTTTGCCGCTGTTCAGCTCCAGCCTGGCGTTGCGCCCGGTGAGGGACAGGTCGGCGTTCAGGCGTACCTGGTCGCGCGCGTTCAGCGCCAGTTCGGCCTTGTCGCCGCTGGCGCGCAGGTTGCCGTTCACCTCGACGTTGCCGCGCTCGGCGCTCAGGCCCAGCTTGTTGCCGCTGTTCCAGGACAGCGGTGCGTCGACCTTGAGGTCGCCCTGGGTGCTGGCCAGTTCGATGCTGGTGGTTTCCAGGTTGTCCGCCAGGGTGCTGGCCTTCAGCGTTGCGGCGTCGCGCAGCACGCTGCTGGCGACTTCCAGGTTGTTCGCGGCGATCTTCCAGGTACCGGTCTGGCCTTGCTTGGAACGGGTATCGACCTTGGCGTACTGGTGCACTTCGACCTTGGCGCCGCGGTTTTCTACCACTCCGCCATTGCCCTGGCCGCTGGCGCTGGCGTCCTGGCGGCCGGCGACCTGGAGAGTGCCTTTGCCGGCGTCGAGGACGATGCGGCCGTCTCGATTCTGCAGGGTCTTCGCCTCGATCACGCCCTGGTTGCTGACCACGGTCTTGAGCAGGCTGTCGGCGCTGCGCGCGGTCATCAGCACCTGGCCGCCGTCGGCCTTGAGCAGGCCGCCGTTGTGCGCCAGGGCGTCGACCGCGCCGGCGTTCACCTGCAGGTTGAGCAGGCCGTTGCCGTCGAAGTTGAGCCTGACGTCCTCGCCGGCGCCGAGGGCGACGCTGCCCAGGCGGGCCTGGATCACGCCGCTGTTGTCGACCCGCGCGCCGAGCAGGGCGACGCTGCCGCCTTCGCTGGCGTTGAGGCGGCCGGCGTTGCTCACCTGGGCGGTGGACTTGCCGCTGAAGCGGTAGTTGCCGTCGAGGAAGTCCTTGTCGGAGATGTCCAGGGTGCTGGCGACCAGGCCGCCGACGTTGACCTGGGCGGTCTTGCCGAACACCACCCCGTTGGGGTTGACCAGGAACACCTTGCCGTTGGCGTCGAGCTTGCCGAGGATCTGGCTGCCGTTGGTGCCGACCACGCGGTTGAGGGCGACGGCGTTGCTGTTGGGCTGGTTGAAGCGGACGCTTTCATCGCCGGCGATATCGAAGCCGTTCCACTGGGTGATCAGTTTCTGGCTCTGCTGGTCGATGGTCAGGTGCTTGCCATCGGTGGAGGTGTGCATGCCTCCCTGGCCGTTGATGATCTTGCCGTCGCTGGGCAGGGCGAAGGCCTCGGGCAGGCCGAGCAGGCCCAGCAGCGAGGCGCCGGCGACCGCCAGCAGGGTGCCGCGACCGCTCTTGCCGCGCCGGCGGGTGCCTTCGCTGGTGACGTTCCAGCATCCCGTGGCCTGGTTCCAGACCAGGGCGTAGGTCTTGTTCATGGGTAGGTCCTCTCTTGGTGGGAAAAATTCTGCTGATCCCCAGCAGAACGGGTGACGCTCAGAAATAGCGGGTCGCCTGCAGCCACAGGCGCGGGGTGCGTTTGGGGACGGTGTCGCGCTCCTGGCCGAGCGGCCAGGCGGCGGTCAGGCTGACCTGGTGGTCCGCCCCGTACCAGGTGGCGCCGGTGCCGGCGCCACCCATGCGGTTGTGGTTGCTTTCCGGGGTCCAGGGGCTCTTCTGGAACTTCACCGCGCCCTGGTCGACGAAGGTGCTCAGTTGCCAGCCGGGCGCCAGGCTGTAGCGCAGCTCCGCGCTGGCCTGCCAGCCTTCGTCGCCGACGCCTCGGCCGGTGCCCGCGGGGAAGGCGCGTACGCCGTAGGGGCCGCCGATGTCGAATTTCTCCGCGCTGTCGAGGTTGCCGCTGGCCCACTGGGCGTTGAGCTGGGTGAACAATTGCAGGCGGTCGGTCACGCGTTGCAGGCGTACGGCGTTGACGCTGAGCTTGTCGAAACGGCCCACGGCACCGGCTGTTCGCCTGTCGGCGCGGCGCTCCATGCTGTTCATGTCCAGCCGGCCATGGCCGTAGGCCACGGAGAAGCCGTTCTGGCCGCCGCCGAGCAACCGGTCCTGGCTGTTGCCGCTGAGGCCCGCCGTCCAGAGGCGGATTTTCTTGTGCTTGCTGTAATCGAAGAGATCGATGTCGTCGCGCAGCCGCTTGTTCTCGAATTGCAGCTGCGTAGAGAGGTTGAAGGCCCGGCCGCGTAGCAGCGGCTGGGCGAGGAACAGGCTGTCGATGGTGGCGCGCCCGTGAGCCTCCAGCTCAGTGAAGTCGCGGGCCAGCCGATAGGAGGTTTCCGAACGTGCCAGGCCGACCCGCGAGCCCCACGGCCCCACCGGCAACTGGTAGGCGGCCCGGTAGTAGCGCTGGTGGCGGTCGCTGCCGAGCAGGCGCAGGTTCAACTGGTCGCCCAGGCGCAGCGGACTGTTGATGTCGAGGACGCCGCCCAGGCGATACTCGCCCATGTAGAAGTCGCCGTAGTTATCCGCCTCCAGGCGGCCGCTGAGCAGTGGCGCCGGCTGGGCGTCGATGCGCAGGTCGGTGGTGCCGGGCGCCTGGCCCGGCAGCAGGGTGCCCTTGGCCTCCACGCCCGGAATGTCGCTGAGCAGCAGCAGGCTGCGCTCGAGTTCGTCACCCTTCACCGCGTTGCCGCTTTCCAGGGCGGAGAGGGGTTGTCGCAATACCCGGTCGAGGGTGCGCGAGGTATTCCGCAAGTCGACCTGGCCGTAGCGTCCCTCGACGACCTCGATGCGAACCGCGCCGTTGTCGATCTCCTGGGCGGGCAGGTAGGCACGGGCCAGCACATAGCCCTGCTGCTGATAGAACTCGCCGATCCGCTCGGCGGCGGCATGCAACTGCGCCAGGCTCAGCTCCCTTCCCTGGAGGTCGGCGAGCAGGGCCAGCAGTCGCGTGGAGTCGAATACCCGATTGCCACCCACCCGGAACTCCTTGACCAGCACGCGTGGGCCCTCCGGCACCGCGTCGGCCGCGACCTTGTCTTGCGGCTTGGGTTTTTCCGGATCCAGCTTCACCGGGTCGGGCAGGCTGAGGCGATTGCTTTGCGCATCGCGCAAGGCTTGGCCGGCATCCGGTACCGAGGGAGGCGCGGCCGTGGCGCCGAAACTGGAGAGCAGCAGCGCCAGGCCGGCAAGGCCGGCGCGGTGGCCGGGCAGGGCCTGGTTGCGGGGTGGCCGGTGGGTGGCGGACGGTAGCGGAGCGTGGTTCAGCGGAAAATCATCGGGGCGAGGCGGCATCGTCATTCGGTTCGCTTGTTGCGCGGAAGAAAGCCCTGTAGCCGCATCGACCGTTACCGATGCAGGGCGGGATCAGGACTGGAAAGAGATGCCAATAGGCTGGAGAGGAGGGGAATCGGAAACAATCGTAGCTTTCTGATTCTGGATGGCCCCTTTTCTCCGGCTTTTGTAGGGGCTGCGGGGGAGCGCTGTCGGATGGGTGGGAAGAGGATGTCGGAGAAGGGCTTCCCCGGACCTGCGCGGATTTCCTGCCGGTGTTGGAGCGGTCTGTCAGACGCGTGCTGCTATCGCTGTCGACCACGGCGTCTGCGCTGCCCGTCCGGCAATCGCCCACTGTTGGCGGGGCATGGCTGGAGCGCTCCGATCTGTCGGCGCTAGAATCGTCCTCTTGTCGCGGGGTTTCGCCTGCCCGGCCCCGCGCAGAGACTCTTTCCGCCCTGACGATCGCGCATGTCCGAGCCGACTCCAGCATCCCCCGTGGCGTACCACTTCCAGCGCGAAGCGCAGCGGTGCGGCTATGCCCTGGATGAAGCCCAGCGCATAGCCATCGCTCACCTGGATGACCTGTTGCGGCGCCTGCGCCGAGGGCCCACGCTGTTCCGCCGGGCTTCGCGCGGCCTCTACCTGTGGGGCCCGGTGGGGCGCGGCAAGAGCTGGCTGATGGATGGCTTCTTCCGCAGCGCCGACCTGGCGCGCAAGCGCCGGATCCATTTCCACGCGTTCTTCCGCCAGCTGCACGACGGCATGTTCCGTCGCCAGGGGCAGGCCGACGCGCTGGGCGGGGCGCTCGATGAGCTGCTCGGCGATTGCCGGCTGCTCTGCTTCGACGAATTCCACGTGCACGACATCGGCGATGCGATGCTCATCACCCGCCTGTTCCGTGAGTTGTTCCGGCGCGGCATCACCCTGGTCTGCACGTCCAACTACGCGCCCCGGGAGCTGCTGCCCAACCCGCTGTACCACGAGCGGTTCCTGCCGGCTATCCGCCTGATCGAAGCGCGCATGGATGTGCTGGAAGTGGCTGGCGCGCAGGATTACCGGACGTGCTCGCCGGTCGCCGAAGCGGTCTCCGGCTACCCGAGCGGCGCGTATTGCCAGGCCGCCGCGGCCGCCGTCATGGAAGGGCTGGGCCTGGCCGTGCCGGCGCCGGCGGAGCGGGTGATGCTGCGCAGCGGGGCGAGGTCCCTGCTGGCGCGTGCGGTGCGCGGCGACCTGGTGTGGTTCGCCTTCGCCGATCTCTGCGAGGCGCCGACCGCGGTGATGGATTACCTGGCACTTGGCGAGCGCTTTTCCACCTGGGTGCTGGATGGCGTACCGCCGATGGCGCGCTGTTCGGTCGCCGCCCAGCAGCGCTTCATCAATCTGGTCGATGTCCTCCACGACAACGACCGGCGCCTGTTCCTGCGCGCCGAGGCGCCGCTGGCGGAGCTGGTCGAAGGCAGCGAGCTGCCGGCGGACATGCAGCGCACCGCCAGCCGCCTGGCGCAACTGCGGCAGTTGCGTCGCTGAGGTGGCGCCCCGCGCGGCTGGCGGGGCGCTGCCGTCAATGCAGCTTGAGGCGAGGCTCGGTGCTGCGCAGGCGCCCGCTGAGCATCAGCATCGCGGTGCGCAGCGGGCCGTACAGGGCCATCTGGTGCATGCGATACAGCGAGACGTAGAACATCCGCGCCAGCCAGCCTTCGAGCATGACGCTACCCATCAGATTGCCCATCAGATTGCCGACCGCGCTGAAGCGCGACAGCGAGATCAGCGAACCGTAGTCGCGGTAGTGGTAGTCGCCCAGCGGCTTGCCGTCGAGGCGGGCGCGCAGCGACTTGACCAGCAGCGAGGCCTGCTGGTGCGCGGCCTGGGCGCGTGGCGGCACGTTGCGCGGTTCCGCGCCCGGTTGCGCCGGTTGCGGGCAGGCGGCGCAGTCGCCGAAGGCGAAGATGTCGTCGTCGCGGGTGGTCTGCAGCGTCGGGCGGACCACCAGTTGGTTGATGCGGTTGCTTTCCAGGCCGTCCAGGTCCTTGAGGAAGGCCGGCGCGCGGATGCCCGCGGCCCAGACCTTGAGGGTCGCCGGGACGAACTCGCCGTCGCCGGTCCAGAGGCCGTCGGCATCCACCTTGCTCACCGCGGAGCCGGTCATCACCCGCACGCCGAGCTTGCTCAGGGTCTGGTGGACCGGCTGGCCGATACGCTCGGGCAATGCCGGCAGCACACGCGGGCCGGCTTCGATCAGGCTGATGTGCAGGTCTTCCGGGCGGATCCGGTCGAGCCCGTAGGCGGCCAGCATCTGCGCCGCATGGTGCAGTTCGGCGGCCAGTTCGACGCCGGTGGCGCCGGCGCCGATGATGGCGATGCTCACCGCGTTGTTGTCGGCGTCATGCCCGGTATGCGCACGCAGGTACTGGCCGAGCAACTGGCGGTGGAAGCGTTCGGCCTGGGCGCGGGTATCGAGGAAGATGCAGTGCTGCGCGGCGCCCTCGGTGCCGAAGTCGTTGGTGGTGCTGCCGACGGCGATCACCAGGGTGTCATAGTCGATGTCGCGTTCGGGCACCAGTTCCACGCCGTTTTCGTCCACCAGCGCCGCCAGGCGGACGCGCTTGCCGGCGCGATCCAGGCCCTGCATGCGGCCGAGCTGGAATTCGAAGTGGTTCCATTTCGCCTGGGCGACATAGTTCAGCTCGTCCTCCGAGGAGTTGAGCGAGCCGGCGGCGACTTCGTGCAGCAGCGGTTTCCAGATGTGCGTGAGGTTGGCGTCGACCAGGGTGACCTGGGCCCTGCCGCGTTTACCCAGGGTGCGGCCGAGACGGGTGGCGAGCTCCAGCCCGCCGGCGCCTCCGCCGACGATCACGATGCGATGGGACATGTCGATATCTCATAGTGGGAATTCCGTGAGGCGGTCGTCGGGAGCGGGGCTCGACCGGACGACTCAGGCCAGGTAGCTGAGGAGGCGGCTGAGCAGGCCCAGGCCGATGACCACGGCGAGCAGGACGAACATCAGGAACCATGGGCGGAACGGCGCACGCTCGACCTGGTGCAGCGGCGAGGCGAGGTACTGCTCGACCTTGCGCTGGTCTTCGGGGCTCAGTCGGCTGGGCATGGTGGGCCTCCGTTTTCGATATCGGTCATTCTAGTCAGACAGGGGGTTCGATCACCAGCGGATCGTCGAGGCGGATCACCCCGCTGCCGATCACCCGCGCGGTGATGCCGCCCTGCTCGCGCACGCTCTTCAGCGTGCGGTGGTCGATGTGCTTTTCCAGGCGGCCGCAGGGCTGGTACCAGCCGGTGGCTTCCAGCAGCGCGCCACCGAGGCGGAAACGCCGGTCCTTGAGACTGAGCAGGTCGATTCCGGCGACGGCGATGTTGCGGCGCATTTCGGTGGGCAGCAACGGCCTGCCCAGCAGGGTGCCGAGGGCCTCGATGTGCTCCCACTGCACCAGGGTGACCTGGCGCGGCGGCTGCGCATGGTCGCCGGTCAGTCCCTGGCCGCGGCGCGCCTCGACCGCCTCCAGTTCCTGGATCGGCGCGCGGCTGCCGGAGCGTACGCCGATCCACTTCACCCGTCCCTCGCTCACAGCCCCACTCCGGCGTCGAACAGGATGCTGCGGCCGAGGTTGGCGCGGAGGAACTCGGGAGCGCCGGAGTGGGCGAAAAGCACCCGGGCGAAGGTCGGGCCGACCATCGATAGCGAGCGCCAGCCCTGGCGCAGGTATTCGGTCGGCGGTGGGAACGGGGTGTTGAAGTCGGGCACCGCGCGTTTCAGGTTGACGAAGGCCAGCAGGTCCAGCTCGGCATGATCGATGCCGCGCTCGCTGTAGTTGTTTGCCTTCTTGCGCAGGGTCGGCGCCAGCCGGGCCTGCAGTTCGGCGGCGGCGATCCGTTGCGGACGCTCCTCGCGGCGGATCAGCTGGCGCAGGCTGACGGCCTGGCGACGGCGGCTCAGCTCCTCGCGCCATTCCTCGTTGAGCCGACGACCCTCGTCGAGGACGAAGAACACCTCGAAACCGGCGCCCTTGAACAGCACGTCCGGCGGCTGGTCGCCCGGCGCGGCGAAGTCCTCCTGGCGATAGGGCACGTTGAGCGCTTCGAGGAAGCGCTGGCAGACCCAGCGCTCGCGGTCCCATTTGCGCGCGTTGGAGAGGAAGTCGTTGGCTTGTTCGGCCTGACGGGTGAGCAGGCGCAGGTAATCCGCTTCGTTCATGGGCTCAGCTTAGTCCGCCCGCAGGTCCGCTTTCCAGCCCGTGGGCGTTCTGCCTGCGACAATCCGCCCGGCGCGCATCGCCGCCGGACCTCGGTGTACACTGCCGTTCCCCATGGCCTGGAGCCGTTCCGATGCAGCTTCGCAGCGTCATCGCCGCCGATCATCCGGCTCTGTTCGCCCTCTGGTCGCGAACGCCGGGTATTCGCATCCGCGCCGAGGACGAGTATCCGTTCTTCGTCGCTTATCTCGAACGCAACCCCGGGCTGAGCCTGCTGGTCGAATCCGCGGGCGTGGTGATCGCCTGCCTGATGGCCGGCCACGATGGCCGCCGTGGCTACCTGCAGCACCTGGCGGTCGATCCCGCCTATCGTCGCCAGGGGCTGGCGCGGCGCCTGCTCGACGAGGCGCTGGCGCGCCTGGCCAGGGAAGGGATCGGCAAATCCCATGTCTTCGTCCTCGACGCCGCCGAACAGGCCCTGGCGTTCTGGCAGGCCCAGGCGGGCTGGCAGCGGCGCGAGGACATCCAGGTATTTTCCACTCGGGAGGAACGCGCGTGAAACGATTGCACTGGATTCTGCTGGCCATGCTGCTGCCGGGCCTGGCCCTGGCCCTGGCGCTGGAGAAGGGCGAGACCCTGGAGCCCTGGACGCTCCAGGACCAGTTCGGGCAGGCCCGCTCGCTCGATGACTCCACGCGGGTCCTGCTGGTCGCCCGCGACATGGACGGCGCGAAGCTGGTCAAGGCGGCTCTGGCCGAACGTCCCAAAGGCTACCTGGAGGCGCGCCAGGTGCTGTTCCTGGCGGACATCAGCCGGATGCCGGGCCTGATCTCGCGGCTCTTCGCGGTACCGGCGATGCGCGACTACAGCTATCCGGTCGTGCTGGACCGCGAGGCCGCGGTGGCGCCGCGCTATGGCGCGGGCGCGAGCAAGGTCCTGTGGATCCGCCTGGAGCAGCGGCGAGTGGAGGAGGTCCGCGAGCTGGACTCGCCGGTGGCCCTGCGCATCGCCCTGGAACAGGCGCAGCCGTGATCGCTGCCGAGCTGTTGTCGGCGGAAAGCCTCGAGCTGGGTTGGGCGATCTATGCGCCGGTGCTGCTGCTCGCCGCCTGGCGCGCGCCCTGGGTCGAGCTGGTCAGCGATACCCGTCGCCAGCATCTGGTGTTCGGCACCATGCTCGGGCTGTTTTTGCTCTGGCTGGTACGCCGTGACTTCGATTCGGGGCTGTCGTTCCATTTCATCGGCATGACCGCCGTGACCCTGCTGCTCGACTGGCCGCTGGCGATCGTGGTGGGGCTGGTGGCGCAGCTCGGCCTGTGCCTGCTCGGACGCCAGGACTGGCTGGCGATCGGCGTCAACGGCGTGCTGCTGGTGGCGATCCCGGCGCTGATCGCCGAGCTGGCGGCGCTGTTCGTGGAAAGGCGCCAGCCGCGCAACCTGTTCGTCTATATCTTCTGCTGCGGCTTCTTCCCGGCGGCGCTGACCGCCGTGGTGGTTCTGCTGCTCGGCCTGGGCGTGGTCTGGATCGACGGCCTGTTCCCGATGCCGCCCTGGCTCGAGGATTTCGCCGGCTACCTGTGGCTGATCATGTTCCCCGAGGCCTTCATCAACGGCACGGTGATCACCGGCCTGGTGGTCTACTACCCGGAGTGGCTGGAAACCTTCAACCGCACGCGCTACCTGCAGGCGCCCTGGAAGGACGACGACCGCAAGCCCTGATGGCCAGTCATTCGCCATGTCCATGGCGGGGCGCGGCTGACCTGGATCAGTGTTTCGGCGCGGGCGCACCGCGATCCTGCCGCTTTCTCACGGGAGGATCGGAACATGGGAGTCCACGAATGGGCCCGGCAGGGCCTGCTGCGTTTGCTGGCGGAAAATGGCGAGGCGGACCGGACGATGCGCCTGCGCGCGCTGTTGAGCGTGATCGTCGAACTGAACAAGGCGCAGCGCGCCCCTGAAGACCTGGCCGGCGAACTGCGGTTCCTGGCGGAGAACCTCGACGATCAGCGCGACTATGCCTTCATGCGCCCTTGATGGAGACGGGCCAGCCGGGTTGGCTGGCCCGTCGCGATCAATGCTCGCGAGGCGGCAGGTCGGCGGAGAAAATGTCGTCTTCCAGGGTGTCGCCGGGGATCGCGTGTTCCTCGGCGGCCCAGGCGCCGAGATCGATCAGCTTGCAGCGGTCGGAGCAGAAGGGGCGGTACTTGTTGTCGCTTTTCCATTCGACGGGCGCGCCGCAGGTCGGGCACTCCACGGTCAGCGGCTGGCTCATGCTCGGCCTCCTCGCAAGGTCAGGTAGAAGGCGTGCAGTCGTTCGACTTCACGCTGCAGGTGGGACAGGTCGCCGTCGTTGACCAGCACGTCGTCGGCGTGCTTCAGGCGTTCGTCGCGCCGGGCCTGGGCCTGGAGGATCGAGCGCACCTGCTCCTCGGAGACCTTGTCGCGGAGCATGGTGCGTTGCAGTTGCAGGTGTTCCGGGGTGTCCACCACCAGCACGCGCTGGGTCATGTGGCGCTGCCCGGACTCCACCAGCAGCGGCGAAACCAGGATGGCGTAGGGCGATTCGGCCCTGGCCAGGTACTGGACGATCTCCGCGCCGATCAGCGGGTGCAGCAGTTGTTCCAGCCAGCGCCGCTCCTCAGGCGCCTGGAAGATCCGTTCGCGCAGGGCGGCGCGGTCGAGCTGGCCGTCGGGCAGGAGGATGCCGTCGCCGAAGCGTTCGACGATCTTCGCCAGGGCCGGGCGCCCCGGTTCCACCACCCAGCGGGCGGCATGGTCGGCGTCCACCAGGTGGACGCCGAGGGCGGCGAAATGCTCGGCGGCCGCGCTCTTGCCGCTGCCGATGCCGCCTGTGAGGCCAAGTATCCAGGGTTGGGTCATTTGAATCCGGCGAATTGCAAATAGGTCCGGGTTATTTGATCACCCCAGAGCAATGCAATCCACCCGGCAATCGCCAGATAGGGACCGAAGGGGATCGGCGTGCCGCTTGCGGCGTTGCGCAGGCGCAGCATGATCACCCCGAGGATGGCCCCGACCAGCGACGACAGCAGGATGGTCAGCGGCAGGACCTGCCAGCCGCCCCAGGCGCCGAGCATGGCCAGCAGCTTGAAGTCGCCGTAGCCCATGCCTTCCTTGCCGGTCACCAGCTTGAACAGCCAGAACACCGACCACAGGCTGAGGTAGCCGAACACCGCGCCGAACAGCGCGTCGTCGAGGCTGGCGAAGAGGCCGAAATGGTTGGCGATCAGGCCCAGCCAGAGCAGCGGCAGCACCAGCACGTCCGGCAGCAGCTGGTGATCGGCATCGATCAGGCTCATCGCCAGCAGGCCCCAGGTCAGCAGGAGCATCGCGCCCGCCTGCCAGGTGAAGCCGAAATGCCAGGCGACGTAGCCGGAAAGCAGCGCGGTGGCCAGTTCCACCAGGGGGTAGCGTTTGCCGATGGCGGCCTTGCAGGACGAGCACTTGCCGCCCAGCGCCAGGTAGCTGAGCACCGGGATGTTTTCCCAGGGACGGATCTCGTGGCCGCAATGCGGGCACGAGGAGTTCGGCAGGACCAGGTTGTAGATCGCCGGATCAGGCTCCGGCTGCAGCCCGAGCGCCTCGCGGGCCTCGGCCTTCCAGTTGCGCTCCATCATCTTCGGCAGGCGGTGCACGACGACGTTGAGGAAGCTGCCGACCAGCAGGCCGAGGACGATGGCGCACAAGACAAAGGCCAGCGGATGGCTGGCCAGGTAGTCGAGAAGGGGCATGTTTATACAACGGAACCCAGTTGGAAGATCGGCAGGTACATGGCGATGATCAGACCACCGACCAGCACACCGAGGACTGCCATGATCATTGGTTCCATGAGTGTCGTTAGGTTGTCGACGGCATTGTCGACTTCCTCCTCATAGAAGCCGGCTACTTTCCCGAGCATCTCATCCAGCGAGCCTGATTCCTCACCGATCGCAGCCATCTGGATGGCCATGCTGGGGAATACGTTGGTGGTGCGCATGGAGAAATTCAGCTGCATGCCGGTGGAAACATCTTGCTTAATCCTGCTGACGGCATTTCTGAAGACTACGTTGCCAGTAGCTCCAGCTACGGAATCCAGGGCTTCTACCAGCGGAACACCGGCGGCGAAAGTGGTCGAAAGTGTGCGCGCGTAGCGGGCGACGGCGGATTTGTAGAGGATGTTGCCAACGACCGGAAGCTTCAACAGGTTGCGATCGGTGGCATCGCGTAATTTCTCCGATCGCTTATAGGCCTCCTTCAGGACGAAGCCCACTCCTATCAGGCCCGCCAGTGCGAGCAGCCACCATTCCTGCAGGAACTCGGAAATATTGATGACCATCTGGGTAAAGGCCGGCAGCTCGGCGCCAAAGCCTTCGAATACCGACTGGAACTGTGGCACGACCTTGATCAGCAGAATGGCCGAGACGATCACTGCCACGATGACTACCGCGATGGGGTAGGTCATGGCCTTGCGAATCTTGGCTTTCAGCGATTCGGTTTTTTCCTTGTAGGTCGCGACGCGATCGAGCAACGTTTCCAGCGCACCGGACTGCTCGCCAGCATCCACCAGGTTGCAGTACAGGTCATCGAAGTACATGGGCTTTTTGCGCAGGGAGTTGGCCAGGCTATTGCCTGAGGCAACTTCCTGCTTGATCTCCTCGACGAGTTTGCGCATGTTCGGATTGTCGAAGCCTTCGCCGATGATATCGAAGGATTGCAAAAGGGGGACGCCCGCACCCATCATGGTGGACAACTGACGCGTGAACAGGGCGATGTCCATGGGCTTGATCTTTTTTCCCCGGCCCATCAGGGAAATGCCCTTCTTGCGTACCTTGAGCGGATTGATACCCTGCTTTCGCAGTTGCGCCTTGACCAGCATGGGGTTCTGGCTGGTCAGTTCCCCCTTGACCTTGGCCCCTTTCTTGTCGGTGCCTTCCCAGGTGAAGACACTGGTTTTTAACGCTTTATCCGCCATGGATTAGTCCTTGGTCACGCGGTTGACTTCCTCCAGGCTGGTGATTCCCTGCATGGCTTTCAGCAGGCCTGAGGAGCGCAGATCGTTGAAGCCTTCTTTGCGGGCTTGCTCGGCGATCTCGATGGAGTTGCCTTCCTCCATGATAATCCGCTGCAGGGCGGGGGTGTTTTTAACCACTTCATAAATACCGACGCGACCTTTGTAACCGCCTTTGCAATTTTCACAGCCCACCGGCGAATACAGCTTGAAGGTGCCGATCAGTTCTTCAGGGAAGCCCTCGTGAAGCAGAGTTTCCCTCGGAACATCGTGTTCTTTCTTGCAATGCGAACAGAGTTTTCGCGCAAGGCGCTGGGCGATGATCAGGTTCACCGAGGTCGCCAGGTTGAACGCCGGCACGCCCATGTTCAGCAGACGGGTGAGGGTCTCGGCGGCGCTGTTGGTGTGCAGGGTGGACATCACCATGTGCCCGGTCTGCGCCGCCTTGATGGCGATCTCGGCGGTTTCCAGGTCGCGGATCTCGCCGACCATGATCACGTCCGGATCCTGGCGCAGGAAGGCGCGCAGCGCCTGGGAGAAGTCCATGCCCTGGCGCGGGTTGACGTTGACCTGGTTGATGCCTTCCAGGTTGATCTCCACCGGATCTTCGGCGGTGGAGATGTTGATATCGGTTGTATTGAGGATGTTCAGGCCGGTGTACAGCGAGACCGTCTTGCCCGAACCGGTGGGGCCGGTGACCAGGATCATGCCCTGCGGCTGCTTGAGCGCGGCCAGGTAGAGTTCCTTCTGGTCCTCTTCGTAGCCCAGCGCATCGATGCCCATCTGCGCGCTGGAGGAGTCGAGGATCCGCATCACGATCTTCTCGCCCCAGAGGGTCGGCAGGGTGTTGACCCGGAAATCGATGGACTTGGTCTTCGACACGCGCATCTTGATCCGCCCGTCCTGCGGCTTGCGCCGTTCGGAGATGTCGAGGCCGGCCATCACCTTGAGACGCGCAGATATACGGCTAGCCAGCTGGATCGGCGGCTTGGCCACTTCGTGGAGCATGCCGTCGGTACGGAAGCGCACCCGGTAGATCTTCTCGTAGGGTTCGAAGTGCAGGTCGGAAGAGCCGCCCTTGATGGCGTCCAGCAACATCTTGTTGACGAAGCGCACTACCGGTGCGTCGTCGGCGTCTCCGCCCGAACCGTCCTCCTGGGGCGAACTGTCGCCGGTGGATACATCCAGGCCGTCGAGATCGACATCGTCCAGGCCAGCCAGGCTGTCGGTGGCATTTTCATAAAGCTTGTCGATGGTCTGCGTCAGCTTGTCGTCTTCGACCAGGATCGCTTCCGTGGTCAGCCCGGTGCTGAACTGAATGTCAGACACCGCCTGGTGGTTGGCGGGGTCGGAGAGACCGATGAACAGTTTGTTGCCGCGTCGCCACAGTGGAACGACTCGGTGCTGTCGAGAGAGTTTTTCGCTGATCAGATCCTTGGGGAAACTCTCCTTGTCCAGAGCACCAAGATCTACGTAAGCGATGCCGAACTGTTCAGCTGTCAGTTCCAGCAAATCGCGACTCTTGACCAGCTTGTTCTGTACCAGATAGGTGACCAGGGGCAGCTTGCTGCGCTGGGCTTGCAAATGGGCCTGCTGGGCGGCATTTTCATCCAGAAGATTGGAGAGAACCAGTTGCCTGGCCAGTCCGGTCAAGGGGTGGCGATCATTCATGACGGGCATCGATAGGGAGTTTGGCTTGCCTTATAGCGTAGTTGGCCAAGGCTGCCAAATTGCGTTTCCGTAGCTGTCAAAAAATGTCACATCCTGCTTATTTGGGCTTGAGGGTTATAGCTTTTCCACGAGAAATCAGGATGTTGCGCGCTTTTGGGTTTGGCATGGATCCTGCTGAAAGCACTTTCAGGCACCACGCCTGGAAAAATTATGGAGAATTCAATGAAAGCGCAAAAAGGCTTTACCCTGATCGAACTGATGATCGTGGTGGCGATCATCGGCATTCTGGCTGCCGTCGCTATCCCGGCTTATCAGGACTACATCACCCGCGGTCAGGTCACCGAGGCCGTATCCCTGGGCGGTGGTCTGAAGTCCCCGCTGGCCGAGTATGGCGCCGACAAGAACGCTTGGCCGACTGCTTTGGTTGCTCCGACCGTGACCCCTTCCGCGAACCAACTTAATGCAACTCTGATCGGTAAATACAGCACCGTTACCCCCTCCATTGGTGGTAGCTACCCGTCGGGTGTCATTACCGTAACCATGACGACTGGCAAGGCAGCTAACAGCGTTCTGACTCTGACCACCACAAATGGTGGTTCGAGCTGGGCCTGTGGCAACGCCAAGGTAGATGACGCTCAAGGTTCCGGTACCACCATCGATGCTAAATATCTGCCGAACGCCTGCAAGCCCTAATTAAGTAGTTCAAAAGGACGCCCCCTTTCTTTGGGGGCTTCCTTTTTATCCGGAGCTTGACTTTGTATACTGATCCGTTTTTAAAGAGAAAGAGACTCGTTGTCCTGTCGTTGATGACTTTTGTCTCTCTATGTCTCTGGGGACTTTATGGGCGTGCCCTGGGCTTTGATTATGTCTGGGATGATAGTCTGCTTTTTCTTGATAAGACGGATTTGTTGAACTTGCCACTCAGTTGGAAGTTACTGGCCGAGCCGGTTCTGCCTGGTACCTCATACCTGCGGCCTTTGGTGTTTTTGACATTTTATGTTGAATTTCATGCTTTCGGGCAGAGTGCACTTGTATCGCATGCCGTAAATTTAATTATATTTAATTTTAACGCTATTCTGGTTTTTTGGGTTTGCAGGCGCATCGCTTTTCTTCTTGAACGTTCTTTGCCAGAGCTGTTGGGCTTCCTGGCAGCCATGCTCTATGTAATTCATCCTGCACTGGTCGAATCGTCGGTCTGGGTTTCAGGCAGATTTGATTTGATGGTCACGACTTTTTTATTGCTGGGTGTGGGCATATTTCTGGCGGAAATAAAATCTGGCCTATTTAGGGTTTTGCTTTTGTCCGCTTGCATGATGGCTGCGCTACTGAGTAAAGAGTTGGGGGTAGTGTTTCCTGCGTTGATTTTATGTGTGTGGATGGCGCTTAACTGTTCGGCGGAGCCGATAGGGCGGGGGCTTTTTTTTGCTGCCTGCTCAAAAAATTTCAAGGTACTGTTCGGGCTGGTTTTGACAGTTCTTTTTTATTTTGTCGTGAGGGAGTTTTCGGCTGGGGGGTTTTATCATTCGCCTCTAACCACGGAGTATGCAAAAGACGCGATTTTGTATCAGCGACTTCCGCTAGAAGCATTGAAGTTCTATTTGCTGCAAAGCTTCCTGCCGTTTTATTCTATAAGTCCCCTTCATCCTGTTTCTGAGTATCAGGAAGGAGGGGTGCTGCTTTCAGCTTTAGGGCAACTGTGTACGCTGCTACTTTTATTGGGAGTAGGGTACATGGCTGCTTATAGGCGTTCGGTGGCTGCTTGGCTTGCCATTGCTTATTTGGTTTGCCTGCTTCCGGTTGTCCATATAATTCCGATGACGATAGGTGGAAATCTTGGGCATGAAAGATTTTTAACTGCACCTTTAGCTTTTCTTGCGATGTCCGTGGTGTTGGTGCGTTATGACTTGTTTTTCTCTTGCTTGAGACTGGCGCGGCCTGCTTATTTGCGAGTACTTACTTTTGCAACATTTGTCTGGCTCGTTGCTGCAGGGTTTACAGTTAACGGGATCCTGCCAATGTGGTCCTCGGAGGTTTCACTGTGGACGTGGGCCTATAAAGATCATCCAGATTTTCAATATGCCAGATATAACTACTTGTATGGTGCGTCTCGTTTTTATCGATATGATCTCGTGGACAAAGAAGTGGAAAGGCTGCAGCGTGAGAGAGGAGGGCTGGAGGTTTCTGAGCAGTTACTGTATGCAAATCGGCTGATAAGAACTGGCGATGCCGAAGGTATGAAATATCTCGAAGGCGTGATTTATGCTTTTCCAAAGTTTCATGAGGAGAAGGATGGTCGGAGCGCGATGAAGAATTTTACCTTGCTTACCTCCATGCAGATGGGGGGGGCTTATGCCGATTATGCTAATGCGCTCATGATATTTAAAGGGGATGCTGAAAAAGCCTTGAAATATAGTGTTATTGCTGAATGGTATTTAGGGAAGGGAGAGCTGATTCCTTTGATGTATCAACGTAGCGCTATTTTTTATGCTTTAGGTGAGTATTCGCGCGCTGAACGTATTTATAATGAGCAGGAGCGCTATCGGTATTATATGAAGAGTGGGATGAGATATAATTTTTCTTCTTTGTTGAAAGGGTTCTGTAAAGCTAGTTCATATAAAAAAGAATCTTGTGGTGAAATGATTCGTAGAGGGATTATTTTAAATGGTGGTGTGTGATGGCTATGGTGAGGATTGCTGCTAGAGAACGCTTTAAGGTTGCCGGGATTCATCTTTTTTTTGCTGCCATTTTATCGTTGCTCGCGCTGTCTTTGGTTCTTTTTTTATGGTACCCCTCTCCGTTTTTCCACGTGTCGGGAGTACAGAAAGTCCTGGGTTTGATTTTTTTTTGTAATCTGGTTTTGGGGCCTGTTCTTACGTTTCTTGTTTATAAGAAAAACAAACTTAAGTTCCTTTTTGATATTTCTGTAATTTTGTTGGTTCAGGTTTCTTCTTTTGCCTATGGTCTGCATGTGTTATCTGTCGGACGACCTGCCTGGTTAGTTTTTGTTGTTGATGATTTTGAAGTTGTTAGGCCCGTTGATCTGGATGTGCGGAATGGTTATGTAGATCTCGGAGTTCTCAATGGGCCTAGGTGGATCGCTGCTACTTATTCTGATGATCCGGTGATCAGGAAGGCGCAAAGAGAGGACGAGATTTTCCTGGGCATTAGCTTGGCGCGGAGGCCAGAGGCATATACTCCGCTGGAGAGCAGAAAGGATGAGATAAAGTATAGGCTGAAGCCCATTTCGGAACTTCTAAAGTATAACAGCGAAAAAAAGGTGGAGGCGGCTATTGGTGGCTGGCTGGATCTGTTCGGATGGCTCCCCTTGAAAGGGACCGCTGCAGACCTGGTCGTTTTGTTCGATCAAAATATAAAGATTATTGCTGTTGTCGACTTGAGGCCATGGTGATCTCAAAACACAGTGGGATGCCAGCGGAAGTCTATATTGTCTATCGCCTCATGGAATGATAGATTACGCCCGCCGCCGGATTAGCTCAGTCGGTAGAGCAGCTCATTCGTAATGAGAAGGTCGGGGGTTCGATTCCTCTATCCGGCACCAGTAAAACCGGGCCTTTCAGCCATTCAGTACCTTGCACCTTCAGACGCTGTGGGTGCAGGGTGGGTGCAAAAGGTCCAAGAAAAAGCCCCGCTCTGATTCGTCAGGCGGGGCTTTTTTGTGCCCAAGCGCGGGCTGGATTGCTTGCCACGGCTCCGACAAGATGCCGGAAGGAGGGCTGCCTGCAAGCTGTCGCGGTTCTTTCATGACGGGTGACTCACGACTATTCCCCGTCCCGTAACCCCCGAAGGGCCGCACGGGCAGCGGTTAGAGCGTCTTGCACATAAGCACCAGCCAGACGGGTTGATTGCCTGGCAGGATCGCTTCGATTCCGTAAGTGGTCGCTCCCGATACCAGGCGCCAGGTGGCGTCCAGGTCATCGCGGAAGCGGATGGTGATGCGATAGGTCGTCTCGGCCTGTTCCGCACTGGCGGCAAGGAACTCGCGACCTGACACGCCCTCGATGCTGGCCCACTCCCTGCTCACAGTCACCCAATCTTCGATCACTTCACCCGTGACGGGATCTTGTACTACCTCCACGCGCTGCAGGTTGAGCGGATGGCGAAGGCGACCGGCGTTCATTCCGTCACGCTCATGGAGCGATAGGGGTTGAGCAGCAGGGCATAGGCGCTGTTCTCGCTCAGCACGCGGTCCACCTGGCGCTCACGGTTGAGGTACAGGTCGGCCATCAGCAACAGCACGGCGGCTTCTACCGGCTTCGGCAGAGGATCAGGCAGGTCGTCGCCCAGGTAGATCTGAACGTGCCCGAGAGCCGCATCGAGGTAGGTCTGAATCAGGTCGTCTTCCAGGTCGTGGACGACACGCAGGTGCTCTTTGGCTTCTTCCAGGGTCATACGAAAAACACCTCTGTATCAATTTCTATGGGGGCCTCGGCGGACTGCGCGGCACCGAAGGCCATAGCAAGGGCTTGGATGCCGTCGATGCGCCCGGTGCGGCGCGACTTATCCAGTTTCCGGTTGCCGCTTGGGTCTTGAGTCGTCACGGCGTTGGCGGCGCACATCGTGAGCACCGGGTGCCCACCGTGGGCAATTCGGGCATTCAGTAGCTCGGCCTCCAGTGCATCCAGGGCCGGGGACATATCCTTGAAGCCCTGGCCGTAAGGCACCAACGGCAGTTCCAGGCCGATGCGTTCCAGCTCCTTCTTCAGCAGGTCGATGCGCCAGCGGTCGAAGGCGATGGCGGACACATCCAAGTCGGCCAGGATCTCGGCCACATCCAGGGCGACGGCCTCATAGTCAACGGTCGCCCCCGGGGTGGTGCGGATGAAGCCCTGCCGAACCCACACGTCATAGGGCGCACGGTCGCGCTTGGCGCGGTCGTACAAGCCCTGTTCGGGCGTCCAGAAGAAGGGGCGCACCTGCCACTTACCGGCCACCTTGCCAATGAGCACCAGAGCTGTGAGGTCGGTACGGGCGGACAGGTCGAGGCCGCCATACACCGGGCCGTCGAACGGCTCAGGATCGCCGCTACAGCTTGCCCACACGTCCGGGCTGATGAATGGGCTGTCGAGACTGACACGCTGATTCAGCAGCAGGTTGCGGGCGGTGTTGCCCATGCTCGGCATACGGGCTGCCTGGGTCATCTGCTCGCGCAGATCGTCCAGAGAGCGGAACAGGCCAAGGGCAGGGTTCGCGGCGTTCCAGCCTTCCACGTCCAGCAGGTCGCAGCCCTTCGGGGCCTCGTAGACGTGGCAGACGATGCGCGGGTCGCTGCTGGCCCTGGCATCGTCAATCCAGCTACTCAGCAAGTCCGCATCGTTGGCGGCCTGGGTGCTGATGACGATCTGCAGCGGGTCAGCATGCGCGCCCTGACTGGTAATGATGGCGTCCACGAAGTCGGATTGAGGGCCGCGTACCTGGCCCACCTCATCGAGGATAGCCAGCACCGGGGACAATCCATGCGCGGTCCTACCATCCGCGGCAAGGGCGCGGAACTCGGTATTCAGGGGCAGCCCCAGCAGGCGCTTGCCACTTGGCACGATGCGGACAATCCGGCTCAGGGCCTCGGACTGTTGCACCATCTTGGCGGCCAGGTTGAACACCAGGGCGGCTTGGTCGCGACTCATGGCACCGGACACTAACTGGCTGTTCTGCTTGGCCTCGGGGCCGACCAGGTGCGCCAGCAGCAGACCAGCAATCAGGCCGCTTTTGCCGTTCTTCCTGGCCACGCTCAGGATGGCGCGGCGAGTGCCTGCGGGGTTGTCGTACACGTCGCGGATGAAGCGCTTCTGAAAGTCGGCCAGCACCAGCGGCTTACCCACGTCGGCACCTTCGGGCGTCACGCAATAGCGCTCGATGAAGGCGATGATCTTCTCGGCCCGGGTCATTGCATCGTCCCCAGCGTCGGGATCAGGTCATCATCGAACTGGCGGCGGGCGTCACGCTCCAGGGCGGCAGCCTTCGGGATGCTCTCGGCCTTGCCCACGGTGGCGATGGTATCCACCTTGAGCTGGCGGGCCGTGGCCAGGGCGCGGCGGGTCATCTTGTCCAGCAGGTCGCACGCCGGGTTCGGCTTGCCGTCATCCAGCAGCAGGCCGTCATCGTCGATCCGTTGTTGCAGGTGCTCGATGTCGGCATAGGCGCGGGCCAGGCTGGCGGCCAGGATCAGGTCAGCATCCGTCCAGGTGTCACGCGGACGGGCCAACACGATGGCATCCCAGAACGGCCTGGAGCGCTTGCACACGCGCACGCAGGCAGGCGGCGCAATAGGGCCAAGCGCAGCGGCTTGGGCGGCTGTTACGGCGGCTTTGGCGCTGTCAGAGCGAGGACGGCGGGCGGTCAGTTTCATGGCGATTAGCAATCAAAGAGCTGGGGGGGCGCGGTCTTCAGACCAGCGGTTTCTGGTGATCTTTCGCTGTTCCACGGATGCGCAGGATCTACAGGCAGGCCGGACACGTCACAGCCCAGTGTCACGCTCTTGCCCATGCTGCGGGCGGTCTTGAGTGAGTGGCACTCGTGGCAAAGGGGTTGAAGGTTGGCGCGGCTGTTGTCGTCGCTGTAGTCGGCGCGGCTGTCTTGGATGTGGTCAACGTCAGTGGCGGGCACCACAAGACCACGAGCCGCGCACATACGGCACAGGGGTTCCTCAGCTAGAACCTGATTCCTCATCCGACGCCATGCGGCGCTGGATAATGAAATACTTCTCGCCTTCGGCAGATACGTAGAACTCGCCTTTCTCTTCGGGGGCTTCATGCTGCTCCCCCTTGAGGTCTTCCAGACTCTTGAGCCTTTTGGTTGGGTCGAGCTCCTTCAGCCTGGGGGGAAGTGTCTGCAGGCGGCGCGGCTTCTTGTTGGGCATCGTTGATTCCTTGAATAGCTGGGAGGTTCTCGAGCTGGCGCACCTCGGACTTGAGCATCCAGCCGTCCTTCAGAGCGTAGTCATAGAACTGCGCGCGGTTCAGCGAGTCGCCACGCAGAAGGCCCTCGACATTGAACTCGGCGAAGAAGTGGGCGGTGTCGGTAATCAGGGAGCGGTTGATGGCCTGTTCCCAGAGCACCAGGTGACGGCGTAGGGTGTGCGTTACAAAGTAACGGCCCAGCTCCACGGCGTTGCTGTAGTTGGCCTCGCGCAGGTCGCCGATCAGCACAGGCGGAACACGGAACAGCCGGGCCACTTCCTCCACGCTCAGGCGGCGGGCCTCGATCCACTCGGCATCCTCCAGGGTCATGCTCACCGTCTTGAAGGTGGCGCCCTGCGGCAGTACGCCGGTCTTGCCGTGGTTGGACACGGAACCGTAGCCCTCGGCCCAACTCTCGCGGATCTGCTTGGCTTGGTCCTTGGTAGTGCCCGGCTGAGTCTCGATCACTCCCGACAGCTTGGTGCCCTGGGCAAACATTCGTTCCCCGTGGGTGCGCTCGGCCAGCGCCAGCCCGATGGTGTCGCGGGCAACGGCAATCGGGGACCGTCCGAGAACTCCATCGTCGGAGTGGTAGCGCAGGTGCAGAACCTCATCGGCCAGCAGGCGGCGGACGTGGCCTTTGCGGTCGGTCACGTCGTACAGCAAGCGATTGGTATCGCTCACAGAGACGGTGACATTGAGCGGATGCAGAGGGACCAGCGATTCCACTCGGCCCGATGGCGACCATTTGATTTCGGCGAAGGCGTTGCCACGCAGAAGGATCTGGCGTTGCATCTGCTCGCGGAACTCGAGGGCCGTCTGCCATTCGTTCGGCTGGTCATGGAGCAGGCGATAGAGCGGGTGGGTGGTGGCCTTCTCGCGCCCGCTATCGGTCTTGCGATAGAGGTTCAGGGGCAGGCTTCCCACACTCTCCGAGATTGCGGCCACGCAGGCATATACAGCGCTGATTGACTCGGTGCTGTTCACGTTCACGGTGACGCCGGCCACGTCCGCGCCGGTGAACTGATTCCAGTAGGTGTCATAGGTCGGAGTGGTGTTGCGCTTGAGCAGACGGTCGAGGAACTTCACGCGACGGCCTCCAGGTAGCGGCGAGCCAGGTTAAGGCGACCGAACGCAAGCGAGCGGAGCGACACGCTGGTGCTGTCGTACGCCGGGCGAGAGGTCAGGGTGATCTCGAACAGGTCCACGTCGCGCAACTCACGCAGCGGCCCTGGCAGCCAAGAATCCTTGGCGACCATGAAGCCGAACGAACAGCCGGCTACATCGCCACGCTTCACCAGTTCGGCCAGATCCCGCCCGAGCGTGGTATCGGGCAGGTCCAGCTCGAAAGCTAGGCCCACGTCATCCTCAACCAAGCGCAAGGTGCCGGCGCCGACGCGGCCCAGCAATGCCGTGTCATCGTGTTCGTAGATGGCACGGATGTTCACGGCAGAGGGAGCGGCGAGCGTTCGCGCAAAGGCACCTTGGCGGATCACCTCCACGAAGTCGCCGATGTTCGCCTCGGAGTTGAAACGAGCCGCGTACCCGGTCAGGGTGCGGCCCTTCTGCTCAATGCTGAATGCTCGCCGTTCCATGGTCAGGCGCTCAGGTCGGTGGCGACGACGAACGCCTCGGGGTAGCGCAGGGCGATATCGCAGGTGGCCATCGCGCGAACCTGAACACCGCCACGGGTGTATGCAGGTTCGGCGTACGGATTCACCAGGATGTCGATCTCGCTCCAGATGCCCAGCAGCACCTGCGACCAGTCGCCCAGGATTACCGGAGTACCGTTGCTGTCGCTCAGCACCTGATTGGTGGAGTACAGCGGCAGATCGGCCATGCGACCGTTCTCCAGCAGGTAGCCTGGCAGGCCGGCTTCTTTCAGGGTGGACGCCAGCTTGGTCTTGGCGGCGGGGTTGGTCAGCCAGTTCACCGCATCGACGTTCGCGATCTCGGCCTTCTCCAGCATCCCCAGCACGTTGGCCCAGGTCAGGGTGGCGAGGTTGGCGGTCTGGATGCCGGCAGTGTTGAGCACGCCCACCGGTTCATTGGTGCCGCCGCCGTAGATGAGTGCGGAGTCGATCTGCTTGGCGATGAGGTACGCCAGATCGTCGCGGACCAGTTGCTCGATGGCCGGGGCCGATTGCTGAATGAGCTGGCGGCTCATCTCGGTCTTGCCACCCACATGACGCGGGGTCAGGGTCACGGCGTCGAAGGTCATATTGCCCTCGGGTACCGCTCCGCCTTCTGCCACCCAGCCGGTAGTCAGGCCGGTGCCGAACTTCGGAATGGACACATCGCCCTGCAGGCCGGACAGCACACGCACGCCCAGCGAACGGGCCAACAGGCGGTCACGCAGCGGGCCGATGTACTGGTCGGCGCGGTGGTCGGTGCCCACCAGGTCGGTGGCGCTGGTGGTGGTGTTGGCGCGAGTCTCCAGGGCGCCCATCGGAACGAAGATACCCTGGGCTTTGCGACCAGTGCGGCGCTCGGCTTCCTTCGCATATTCGGCCTCGGCGCCGTCCAGGCTGCGGCCTTCCATCTGGGCGCGGATCACCTTCACCACGGAGACGGAGCCGGCCAGGCGGTCGAAGTCGGCAACGTCGTTGCCGGAGGCAGGGGTTCCGGCTGCGCGGCGTTCGGCATCGGCCAGGAACTCGGCGCGCTCGATCTGGGTGGACAGGGAGCGTTCTTCAGCCTTCAGGGTGTCGAACTGTTTGGACTCGTCGGCGGTGAGGTCGCGGCCAGCAGCGGCGGCAACGTCAACCAGGTCTTTCATCGCGGCGACCTTGGCGGTGCGCTGCTCGCGGAGTTGGTGCAACTTCATGTCGAGTAAGCCTCTAGAGGTGGCAGGAAAGGGGTTTTCCTATGGCCACCATAAAAGGCTGATTACTGTAAATCCATACAGTTAGAGTGCGATGAAAGCGAGCGTTGTCCGGTGTTGTTCAATGGGATTTGGGAGCACGATTGCGCGGAAATTTTCCCGACGAATGGTATTGGCGCGAGCGTTGGGGGATCGGCAAATACCCCGAAACCAGGGGATTTAAATACCTCGGATCAGAGGGATTTAAAGGTGAGGCGGGGTCACTTTTGACGCCGGATTTTCCGGTACCAGCCATCGTCACCAGACGTACACGTTTCGTGCTGGTAAAGCCGGGATTCCGATCTTTAGGAAAAGGGGAGGATCTGCCCACTTTCCAATCCGGGGCGGAAACCCAGGAGAAACCCAGCCGGTTAGCACTGGGTTCCAAGTTCCGTTTGAAACGGCAGTTCGGAAGGGTAGCATTTGAAATGCGGACCTTTGGGACGGCTGGTGTTTCCACCACGGTGTGGCACTCAGTGCCACACCAGTCCACTGAGCGCGTTAGCTGTAGCGATCGACGATGCTCTCGGCATACTCCATCACGTGCCCCAACTTCTCCTTAAGTCCCTCATCGTCTTCTGCGAAGTGCAAGGTCTGGAGCCTGCCGCATAGCGATTCAATCATTGCCAATCCATAGGGGTCGATTTGAGGCTCTTGGTCATCTTTGACAATGCGGTGGCCTACAGCGATGGGAATACCCTTCGGGCGTTCGATGGACATGAGTTTCCTCCAGTGGTTTGCGGTGTTTGACGTGGCACTAGCACCCGAGGGGCTATTTCGTGCTGTGAACAGTCACCGTAGCAGGTGGTAATTTATAAGGGTCTTCAATTTTTGAAGCTACAAAACCCCGAAAACCCTCAATAAGGCATCATTTTTTGAAGCCTTCCTGAGGGTCGAAAAATGAACCAGACGGAACCGGAATAGAAGGCTTCATTTTCTGAAGCCAATGACTTCAATTTTTGAAGCTGGTCGAAATCTAAATTAGAGGGTCAGTTTGCGCGGGGCAGTGACGGTCGGGCTGCTTTCCAGCATCTTGCCAGGACATTCATCGATGGGCGCCCAGGTTACGGCGTACAGAGCGCAGCGAGCGCCATCCCGGCCTTTGTAGTTGGTGCGGGTCTTCACGATCAGATTACGCTCCTGCAGTTCTTTCAGAGCCTTCGATAGCGTTGCTTCGGCCATCCCTCCCCACTCCTGAAGCATCACGTGAGTGGCGGACAAGTCGCCGTTGTTGCGCCCGTTGAGCTGGTAGCCGAGCACCATCAGAACCTTGAGTGCAGACGGCGACAGGTCGCGGAAATCAGGGTGCGCCATCAGGGCCTTCGGGATCACGAAGGCGCCCATCGGACCCCAATCAATCTTCGGTTTGGCTTTCTTCGCCATTCATCAGCTCGCAGGCAGGAACCAGCGGGCCGAAGCCCGCCAGTCGATCACGCTTAGGACGCTTCGCGCAGCAGGACGTACTTAGCTACCCGGTGGGGCGGACGCCCGGGGTCGGTAGCCTGGTAGGTCCAGTGCGTGATGATCTCGTGCCCTTTGTTGCGCAGGCGGCGGATCGTGTTCGGCGGGTGAACGATATCCAGGTCGTTGGCCGCCTCCAGGGTGGTGATGGGGCCTTTACGCAGCGCCTCCATCATTTTGCGGTCTTGCTCGGTGGACGAGTGTGATGCCATAGTCTCAACCTCACTTGGTGCTATCCAATGTGTACCGCCCAGACGGAGTTGCCGCTCCGTTTTGGGCACTCTTCTCTCCCTTCTTCATCACGACGCGCTCTCCATTTCACGCCTTTCAGGCGCCGGCGACGGCGCGCCTACTTCGCACTCCTGCAGGCTGTTACCGGCAACGGTGAGCGCGGCGAGCAGCCCGCCAAGGTCGTAGTCGCTGAGATAACCCTCCCGGTCGCGATCAGATTTCCGGCACTGGTCCTCAAGGATTAGTTTGCTGATCACGTCAACGGCATAGCCGGCTTCGCTCATGAGCCTCGCGGACTCATGGCCGAGGGGATAGATATTCATTGCGCGCCACCTTGCGCCTACAGCGCCGCAAGCTCCTTCTCCATTTCGGAGGCGCGAGACTCCGAGTAGTGGATGAGGTTGTGCGCCAGGTAGCAGATCAGGCTGGCCAACTCTTTGGCGCGATCTGCCCGGATATCAGGGCTCGCCTTACCGCCGACCAGAGCGTCGCAGATGGAAGTGCCCAAGGCATTCAGCCAGCGGGCTTGCTCAGTGCAATAACGGGCGTGCTCGATGCCGTCGTCGGCGATGCTTTCCACGGTGTTCATTGGATTACCTCCACCCGGGTGGCACCCAGGATGCGAAGGGTTGCGAGATCTGCCAGGCGGGTGGACGCCGGCAGGTGGAGCTGGCCGAGTACAGCGCCAGCGTGATCGAAGAGGCGAATGGTCAACGTGCGTTCTCCTTCGCCATGCGATTCAGCCAGGCCTCCAGCTCCTTGATGAGGATCAGCCGACGCTTGCCGGACTTGAAACTCAGCAGGTCGCCGCGGGCGATGGCTTCGTAGATTGCGGAACGGGTGTGCCCACTGATCCGGCCGGCCTCTTCGGGACCGACGGCGAGCGGGGAGGCGGTTGCTGCTTGGTTCATAGGTAGCTCTCCTTGCTGACGCGGGTGTCGTCAGTAGGTGCTAGGCTACACCGCAAAATTCAAACAGTGCAAGCAATTGCTATACGTCACTGTACATAACTGGATTGACTATTTTTTGCTCGTAGGCCACGCTTCGATCAGATCGCGATTTATGCGTAAATTGACAGCGACCTTGGTCGCTCAGGTAAGGCAGGACGAGATGGCTACGAAGCCGACCAAAAAGAAGGGCGAAACCAGCACGACCGTGAGCGTGGGGATTCGCATCGATCCGAAGATTAAATTCGCTTTGGACATCATGGGGCGGGAGCAGAAAAGATCGCTGACCGCAGTAATTGAATGGGCTATTTCAAACGCTATTGCGCAACAAGCCGTCCCCAACTCTGATTATAGTTTTTCTGACCTAATAGATAAGGTCTGGTCTACAGATGAGTCAACCAGGTTTGTTAAGTTGGCATTCTATATACCTCAGGCTCTTACTTATGATGAGCTCAGGGTGTGGGAGACGATAAAGGCAAGTCCGTTCTTCTGGAATACGTATCAGGATGGGACCTACGATACAACAGAAGACTCCATAAACTATGGATGGGTAAGGATGGGGTGGAGTTCGCTGTTAGAGTTTGTAGAAAAGAATAAAAACAGCCCAACTATAAAACCTATTGATGACGCTGATATTATTCCGTTCTAAATGAGTTCCACCGCCGCCGCCTTGCTGTCTGGTGCGAGGTGGGCATAGCGCAGGGTCATCGTAATATCCGAGTGCCCCAGCAGTTCCCGCACGGTGTTCAGGGGCACGCCAGCCATAACCAACTTCGACGCGAACGTGTGGCGCAGATCGTGCCAGCGAAAGCCCGTCACATTGGCGAGTTTCAATAGCCCCTCCCAAGACTTCTTCACGTTGTCCAGGCGCTCGCCGTCCTTGCCGGGGAATACATACCCGGTATTCCGGGGATGTTGTTTTCGCCAACCCTTCAAAGTCTCCAGAGCTTCCTTGTTCAGCGGGATATGTCGCGTCTGGCCCGACTTCGCGCCCTCGCCCTCGACAGTGACTAGCTTATTGGTAAGGTCAATATCGGCCCAAGTCAGGTTGAATACTTCACCGCGGCGCATTCCGGTATTGAGCGAGAGCAGCACCAGGGGCTTGAGGTGATCGACGAACAGCACTTCTCGCAGGTCGGCCAGCCGCTCTTTCTTGCGCTCGGCTCGCCACTGATTCGCGCTATCACGGTCGGTTCGGATCGACTCTTGGCGGTCCTCCATAGCCTGGCGCAGGCGCTTTTCCTCGTCGGGTAGGAGATAGCGAACGCGGCCGGCCCGGTCGGTCTTGATCTGCTTCAGGCGTGCCATTGGATGGTCATCGAGGAATCCCCACTCCACGGCCCGGGACAGGGCGCCACGCAGCGAAGCCATCTTCCGGTTCGCGGTGCTGTCGGTATTGCCGGCAGCCTGCCAGCTAATGCGCAGCGTCTCTAGGTCGCGCTGGGTGATCTCGGTCAGGCGCTTGCTCATTATCTCGGCGAAGCCCACGTTGATCAGGTTCAGCGTCTTGCTGGCGCTCTTCAGGTGGGTGTCCATCCATGGCGAATAGTGGTCGTCGATGAAGTCGCGCAGAGTGGGGGTAGTGGAGTTCTTTCGGCCCAGGGCGACGGCCAAGGGCTCGCCGTGTTCGCGAGCTTCGGCCAGATCCTGCAATGCCTCCTTGCGGGCCTGATCCAGCGTCAGCACGCCTACGCGGCCCAAGGTGCGTTTTTTCCCCCTGGCCCACCTCAGCACGTAGGCTTTGTGTCCATTCGCTGTGACGCGCACAAACAGGCCCACCACGGTGGTATCGTGAACCTCATAGGTGGCGCCGGTCGTCTGCAGGGAGTTCAGCAGGCTCTGAGTCAGCTTGGCTTTCATGGCTTCCCGTGGGTGCGTGGTGGGTGCAAAACCCACTATACGGGCCATCTTAATCGGACTCAATGAGACGCTAAGTTACTGATTTTGTTGGTAACTAACTGAATCGATTGGGGTTTAAATCGCTTTCGTAATGAGAAGGTCGGGGGTTCGATTCCTCTATCCGGCACCAGTCGCAATAAAAAGCCCCGCTTCGGCGGGGCTTTTTATTGCCTGCGATTCGTTCAGAGGGCGAGGCGCATGGACAGGTCGACGGCCCTGACGTCCTTGGTCAGGGTGCCGATGGAGATGTAGTCGACGCCGGTCTCGGCGATGTTGCGCAGGGTGCTCTCGTTGATCCCGCCGGACGCTTCCAGCTTGGCGCGCCCGGCGGTGAGCGCGACGGCGGTGCGCATGTCGTCCAGGCTGAGTTCGTCGAGCATGACGATATCGGCACCGGCTTCCAGGGCCTGGCGCAGTTCGTCGAGGTTCTCCACTTCCACTTCTACCGGCTTGTCGGGCGCGATGCGCCGGGCTTCGGCGATCGCCGGGGCGATGCCGCCGCAGGCGGCGATGTGGTTTTCCTTGATCAGGAAGGCGTCGTAGAGGCCGATGCGGTGGTTGTGGCAGCCGCCGCAAGTGACCGCGTACTTCTGCGCCAGGCGCAGGCCGGGCAGGGTCTTGCGGGTGTCGAGCAGCTTCACCGCGGTGCCGGCGACCAGGTCGGCGTAGTGCTGGCTGCGGGTGGCGGTGCCGGAAAGCAGTTGCAGGAAGTTCAGTGCGCTGCGCTCGCCGGTGAGCAGGGCGCGGGCCGGACCTTTTAGCTGGAACAGCGTCTGGTTCGGCTCGACTCGCTGGCCGTCCTCCACCTGCCAGGTCACCAGCACTCGGGGATCGACCTGGCGGAAGACCTCGTCGACCCAGGCGCGGCCCGCGATCGTCGCGTGCTCGCGGGTAATCACCCGGGCCTCGGCTTCGCGCTGTGGATCGATCAATTGAGCGGTAAGGTCGCCACCACCGACGTCTTCCGCCAGGGCGGTGCGGACGTTGGCCTGGATTTCGCCTTGGAGGTCGGCAAGGGTGAGGTTGGGCATGGCGGGCTCCTGTACGAGATCGGGCGATTATACGGAGCGCGGCGGACGGCGTCTGTGCCTGCCTGGGCGTCGTCGGGAGGGCTTCCATTCATCGGTCTTCGCTTGTGTGAAAAGAGTCATGTCTATAGGAAAACCCTCTATCTAGATTCGAAAGTATCTCTATAATGAATGTAGATACTTGTTTTTGACGCCTGGAAATTGACGTTACGGACGACGCCAATCGATCCTCTGTGCCCGAATTTTGCCATTCCATGCGCGGCCGCGAGGGTGGCAGGAGAGTCCCGATGCAGAACGATGCCAATGTGGTGCACCTGACCAGGATCGCCTCCGAGCCGTCGCCGAACGCCGGCGCAGGACGGCTGCCGGTCATCCTCGTGCAGGTGCGCGACAAGGCGGCGCTGCAACTGAAGCAGGCACTGCAGGCGTTGTTCGACAATGCCGACGACACCCTTTTCGAGATGGCCGACCGGGCCACCAGCAATCTCGAGCAGAACGCCTTCTTCGAAGCCATGCGCGACCTGCGCCTCAAGCGCAAGAGCATCGAGCGGGTCTACCTGCAGAAGGTCTTCGAGGAGTTTTCCGCACTCAACCAGGTACAGCCCGGTAGGTCCGTACCGACGCTGGACAGCGTGTCCTTCGACAGTCTCAGCCTGGTGCAGAACGAGGAACTGGAGGAGTCCGTCGCCGTGGATGCCATGGTGGCGCGGGTGATGAGCCGCGACGCGACCGCGCTGGCGCACCTCGGCACGCGCCTGAACACCCTGGTCGGGCGCAAGGTCGACGAGAAGAACAATCCCCTCGGTCCGCGCCCGCTGACCGCGGCCTTCCTTGATGCCTGCCAGGGGTTGGGCGTCGAGATCAAGGTCAAGCTGATCATCCTCAAGCTGTTCGAGAAGTATGTCCTGGCGCACTGCGACCAGCTCTACGCCGAGGCCAACCAGGTATTGGTCGCGGCGGGCGTGCTGCCGGAGCTGAAGTCGGCCCTGCCGCGGCGCAGTCCCGCGGCGCGCAGCGAGGCGGTGCGCGATAGCGACGCGCTGCAGGCGCAGGCGGCATTGCTCGACGGCGGCCAGCAGGAAGTCTTCGGCGCGCTGCAGGAGCTGTTGTCGCAGGTCCGCGCCAATCCGTCCTTCTATCGCCGGGAAATCCCGGAAAATGCCGCACCGATTTCCAGCAACGACCTGATGCGCCTGCTTTCCCACCTGCAGCAGCACCTGCCGAGCGCCAGTGGCGCGGAGTTCGACGTGCGCGACGGGGTCGACCAGCTGCTCCAGCGCGTCAGCCACAAGAGCGGGCGCTCGCGGGTGGTCGGCCAGGTGGATGACGACGTCATCAACCTGGTATCGATGCTCTTCGAGTTCATCCTCGACGACCGCACCCTGCCGGACTCGCTGAAGGCCCTGATCGGGCGGATGCAGATCCCGATGCTCAAGGTGGCGTTGCTCGACAAGACCTTCTTCAGCCGCGGCAGCCACCCGGCGCGGCGCCTGCTCAACGAGATCGCCTCGGCTTCGCTGGGTTGGGCCGAGCACAACGACGCCCGGCGCGACAGCCTCTACCAGAAGATCGAGCAGGTGGTGATGCGCCTGCTGAACGACTTCGTCGACGACCCGGCGATCTTCGCCGAGCTGCTGGAGGATTTCATCGCCTTCACCGGCGACGAGCGTCGCCGCAGCGAACTGCTCGAGCAACGCACCCGCGACGCCGAGGAAGGCCGGGCCCGGGCCGAGCTGGCGCGCCAGGACGTGGAGCAGGTACTCAACCAGCGCCTGCTCGGCAAGGTCCTGCCGGAGGTGGTGGTACGCCTGCTGCGCGACGCCTGGAGCAAGGTGATGCTGCTGATCTGCCTCAAGCATGGCAAGGCATCGGCCGAATGGCGAGAGGCCCTGGCGACCATGGACGAACTGATCTGGAGCGTCGAGCCGCACGACGATCCGCTGTCCCGCCAGCAATTGCTGGAACGCGTGCCGGGCCTGCTCAAGGCGCTGCGCGAGGGCCTGGCCAGCGCGGCATTCGATCCGTTCTCCACCGGCGAGTTCTTCAGCCAGCTGGAGACCCTGCATGTCCAGGGCCTGCAGCGCGACAAGCGCGGCGAGGCGGCGGACATCCCGCTGCTCGATGAGCCGTCGTCGGACACGCTCGCCGAGAAGCCGCGCGCGCCGGTCATGCTGCGAGTGGTCGAAGAGATCGTCCTCAGCTCGCCGGAGGCTGCTACCCCGCCGAGCGAGAGCGAGGTGCGCCTGGCGGACGACGACGAGGCGCTGCTGCGGGTCGATGCGCTGCGTGTCGGCAGTTGGGTGGAGATCCAGGAGGACGCCGAGCACAAGCTGCGTTGCAAGCTGGCGGCGGTGATCCGCCCGACCGGCCGCTATATCTTCGTCAACCGCACCGGGATGAAGGTCCTGGAAAAGACCCGCATGGGCCTGGCCGTGGAGTTCCGCCGGGAGGCGGTACGCCTGCTGGATGACGCACTGCTGTTCGACCGTGCTCTCGAGTCGGTGATCGGCAACCTGCGACGGCTCAAGGGCGCCTGAGTCCAGGTGAAGGCCCGGCATTGCGCCGGGCTTTTCGTTTCTCCAGGTACGAACCTTCTTCGACCGCAGTCGAACCGGCCGATCCTGCGCCAGGCCGATCGTCATTCCGCTACGCCTGGATTAGAGTGGGGGCTCGTTCAGGAGCCCGTATGCATTTCGATTCCGTCACCGGCTGGGTCCAGGGGATCCGCCACTGTCCCTCACCGAACTTCAACCTGCGTTCGCAGGGGGAAGTGGTGTCGTTGCTGGTCATCCACAACATCAGCCTGCCACCGGGGCAGTTCGGCACCGGCAAGGTCCAGGCCTTTTTCCAGAACCGCCTGGACGCGGACGAGCACCCCTATTTCGCGGAAATCCGCCACCTGACGGTCTCCGCGCATTTCCTCATCGAACGCGACGGCGGCATCACCCAGTTCGTCTCCTGCCACGATCGCGCCTGGCACGCCGGGGTGTCCTGCTTCGAAGGGCGCGAGGCGTGCAACGACTTTTTCCTGGGGGTCGAACTGGAAGGGACCGACACGGAACCGTACACGGATGCGCAGTACACTGCCCTGGTCGGGTTGACGCGGCTGTTGCGCGCGGCGTTTCCGGCGATCACCCGCGGGCGGATCCAGGGGCACTGCGATATCGCTCCGCAGCGCAAGACCGACCCCGGCGAGGCCTTCGACTGGCCGCGCTACCGTGCCGGATTGACCGATTCCAAGGAGGAAACATGACGTTCCTGGTGTTGCTGCTGGCCCTGGCGCTGGAGAAGTTCTCCGGCTGGCGCCGGCGTATCCAGCGCGATGGAGCCTGGCTCGCCTGGCTGGGGCTGGTCGAGGACCTGCCCCTGGTGTCCCGCCGCTCCTGGCTCGGCGTGCTGCTGGCGGTGGTCCTGCCGCTGCTGCCGCTGGCCCTGCTGCTGACGCTGCTGCAGCCGCTGGCCTATGGTTGGCTGAGCCTGCCGCTGCATCTCCTGGTGGTGGTCTATAGCCTCGGGCGTGGCGACGTACTGGCCGACCTCGGGCCATTCCGCGATGCCTGGCGGCGCGAGGACGCCCAGGCGGCATCCCTGGTCGCCGAGCGTGACCTGGGTGTCCAGGGTTGCAGCGAGGGCGAACTGATCGGCCGGGTGCATGCCCATCTGCTCTGGCAGGGCTACCAGAGCTTCTTCGCGGTGATCTTCTGGTATGCGCTGCTCGGGCCGGCGGCGGCCCTGGCCTACCGCCTGCTGGCGCTGACGGTGGAGCATGCCCGTCAGCCGGAACTGCGCGAACGGGCGGCGCGGGTACGTCATGCCCTCGATTGGCTGCCGGCGCGCGCGCTGGTGCTGAGCTTCGCCCTGGTCGGCAACTTCCTCGCGGTGATCCGCGTACTGCTGCACTGGTTGCTGGCCTGGGACCTCTCCGCGGCGGCCCTGCTGGCCAAGGCCGGGCGGGTCGCCAGCGACGTCGAGGCGGTCGAGCTGGGCGCCGCCGGGGTCGCCAGCCTGGATGCGCTCTGGCAATTGCTGGTGCGCGCGGCGGTGCTCTGGTACGCCGTGTTCGCCTTCTGCGCGCTGTTCCTCTGAGCGCAAAGGCGGGGAGCCCGCTCGCGGCTCCCCGTTAACCTTAAGTTACAGAACGGCGGGCCGATATCGGGTACACAGGTGATCGCGCTTGCGTGATTTCGAAAAGCCATCACGAGCGAGTGCCGAGCGTCGGTGTCGCCACGGCGCGACATCTCTCAGAACGATAAGAATAATCAGGAGACGTCTGGGTGAAGACCGTACTCTATCCCGCCATCGCGCTGATGAACCGGCTCAGCTTCGGCATGAAGTTCGGCCTGATCAGCGTGCTGTTCTTCCTGCCTCTGCTGATCACCAGCTTCTACCTGGTACGCGACGCCTACCGCCAGTTCAGCGATACCCGCATCGAGCTGCAGAGCCTGGCGCTGCTGGGCAGCAGCCTGCAGCTCCGGCGCGACCTGGAGTCCCTCAACGACCTGGTGCAGATCAACGCAGTCATCGGCCAGTCCGGCAAGGCCGGCGACCTGGAAGCGCGCATCGCGAGCCTGCAGAAAGCCCTTCGCGGGCGCCTCGAGGCGCTGGTCCCGCTCAGCGAGGACGGCGCGGCGATCGCCGAGTTCCAGGCCCAGCGCAACCAGTTGCTGGAGGGTTTGCAGGCGGTCGAGGCCGAAGGCTCGCTGCAGGGCAAGGGCGCACGGGCGGAGAAACTGCTCGGCGGCGCGCAGGTCTTCATCAAGCTGCTGATCGGCCAGGCGGGGCTCAGCCAGGACAGCCAGCGCCAGGTGCGCCAGCTCAGCGAGCTGGTCGGTTCGATAACCCCGGAGGTGACGGCGGCGATCAGCAAGGGACGGGCCATCGGCGCCTATTCCCTGGGCCAGGGGTTTCTCAATTCGTCTTCCAGCGCGCGCCTCGACGAACTCCTGCTGGAGTTCGAGAAACTGCATGGCGAATACGGCCTGAAGCTGCAGGAGTCGCTGGCCGACAGTCCCCAGGCGCTGGTCGATGCCGCCCAGGCCAGTCGCGAGACCCTGAAGAGCCTGGGGCAACTGCTCGAAGACCAGGTGATCGTGGCCGACACCCTGGATGCGCCCTGGACCCAGTTCTACGACCAGGTCAGCGCGGCGATGGGCAAGACCTACCAGCTCGACGACAGTGTCCTTGCCTACCTCGACAGCCAGTTGCAGAAGCGCCTGCAGCAGGTGCGTGCGCAGATGCTGCTGCTGGTGACGGCGCTGGTGGTGGTGTTCATCGCGATCTTCTACCTCTACGGCGGTTTCTACGTGTCCACCCGCGCCACCCTGAAGGACCTCGGGCGAATGATGGAGCGGGTCGCCGGCGGCGACATGACGGTCAGCTTCCAGTCGCGCAGCCGCGACGAACTGGGCGAACTGGGGCAGTCGTTCAACGAGTCGGTGGCGAAGATCCACGACCTGATCGAGCGGGTCAGCCAGACCGTCGGCGAGGTCGAGCGGCAGACCCTGCGGGTCGAGTCGGTGTCGGCCGAAAGCAACCAGGCGGTTGCTGGCCAGCGCAGCCAGATCGAACAGGTCGCGACGGCGATGAACCAGATGGCGGCCACCGCCCAGGAAGTGGCGCGCAGCGCGGCGATGGCGGTGAGCAGCGCGAACAGCGTGAACCAGGAAACCCTCAGCGGGCGCAGCCTGGTCGAGTCGCAGGTGGGCAGCATCCAGCGCCTGGCCGGCGAGATCGATCAGTCGGTGGCGGCGATCAATCGCCTGGCCAGCGACAGCGCGTCGATCAGCCAGGTGCTGGACGTGATCAAGGGGATCGCCGAGCAGACCAACCTGCTGGCGCTCAACGCGGCGATCGAGGCGGCCCGCGCCGGCGAGCAGGGCCGTGGCTTCGCGGTGGTCGCCGACGAGGTGCGGACCCTGGCCAAGCGCACCCAGCAGTCCACCGCCGAGATCGAGCAGATGATCCTGCGCCTGCAGGACGGAGTGGACGCGGCGGTGAAGGCGATGGGCAGCAGCCATCACACCGCCGACGGCACCGTCAGCGAGTCGGCGCGCGTACAGCAGGCGCTGGAGAACATCCTCGGCGCGGTGGGCATGATCGTCGACCAGAACCAGCAGATCGCCGCCGCCGCCGAGCAGCAGACCACGGTGGCCCACGACATCGACCAGAATATCGTCGAGATCAACCAGGCCGGCGAGCGCACCGCCGAAGGGGCCAGCCAGACCGAGCGGGCCAGCCGCGAGCTGGGCGCGCAGGTGAACCAGCTCAAGCGTCTGATCGGGGCGTTCAGGGTATAGGCGCAAGGCCCGCGCGCGGGTGCGTTTCGTCCGTCCGAGCGAACCCCGGGCGGGCGACGACATCCCACTGTCATGCGCATGGGGTAAAGCCTGGGCAGGTCAAGCCAGCGCCGCGACAGGCGGAGGCGAAATCGCGGCATTTTTTTATTGATCTCGTGCCCCCTTGGTCCTAAAGTTCGCGCCCGAACGTCCATGCTGGAAACGATCCATCCGGCTCAAGTACTGACGACGAGAGATCGCCTTGAGGCAAGGCGACGCCCGCCGCTCATCGCGGCCAGTTCGTTCCATTCGCCAGGCGCCGCGGCGCTTGCGGAGGGCGACCTGGCAGGATGAACAGGCGGTGGCTGCCGGCAGGCAGGTGATACTCGGCGACATGCCTTGGGAAGTAGGCGAACCAAAGTGGGGAAACGGATTAGACGTTCAGCTTCACCCCTACGAATCCATGTGTTTTGCCATTGGGAGTCCCAACCATGTCCATCAAGGTCGAGGATTATTTCGCCCCTGAAACCTTCCAGCGCATGAAGGCCTTCGCCGACAAGCAGGAAACCCCCTTCGTGGTCATCGACAGGCAGACCATCGCCGATGCCTACGACCAGCTGACCGATTGCTTCCCCTTCGCCAGGATCTACTACGCGGTGAAGGCCAACCCCGCCACCGAGATCACCGAACTGCTGCGCGACAAGGGCTCGAACTTCGACATCGCCTCGATCTACGAGCTGGACAAGGTGCTGAAGACCGGCGTCGGTCCGGAGCGCATCAGCTACGGCAATACCATCAAGAAATCCAAGGACATCCGCTACTTCTACGAGAAGGGCGTGCGCCTGTTCGCCACCGACTCCGAGGCCGACCTGCGCAACATCGCCAAGGCCGCGCCCGGGGCCAAGGTCTACGTGCGTATCCTCACCGAGGGTTCGACCACCGCCGACTGGCCGCTGTCGCGCAAGTTCGGCTGCCAGACCGACATGGCCATGGACCTGCTGATCCTGGCCCGCCAACTGGGCCTGGAGCCCTACGGCATCTCCTTCCACGTGGGTTCGCAGCAGCGCGACATCTCGGTATGGGACGCGGCGATCGCCAAGGTCAAGGTGATCTTCGAGCGCCTGAAGGAGGAGGACGGCATCGTCCTGAAGATGATCAACATGGGCGGCGGCTTCCCGGCCAACTACATCACCAAGACCAATGACCTGGAGACCTACGCGGAGGAGATCATCCGCTTCCTCAAGGAAGACTTCGGCGACGACCTGCCGGAAATCATCCTCGAGCCGGGCCGTTCGCTGATCGCCAATGCCGGCATCCTGGTCAGCGAAGTGGTGCTGGTCGCGCGCAAGTCGCGGACCGCCGTGGAGCGCTGGGTCTATGCCGACGTTGGCAAGTTCTCCGGACTGATCGAAACCATGGATGAGTCGATCAAGTTCCCGATCTGGACCGAGAAGCAGGGCGAAATGGAAGAGGTGGTGATCGCCGGACCGACCTGCGACAGCGCCGACATCATGTACGAGCACTACAAGTACGGCCTGCCGCTGAACCTGTCGAGCGGCGACCGGCTCTACTGGCTGTCCACCGGTGCCTATACCACCAGCTACAGCGCCGTGGAGTTCAACGGCTTCCCGCCGCTGAAGGCGTTCTACCTGTAACTCCCGTTGGTTCCGGAAAAGCCCCGCCCTGGCGGGGCTTTTTCATTCCCGGTGTCCCGTCCTGAATAAGGTTTACACCTCCCATGCCGATTCTCCGGAGAGCTAGATGAAGCAAGGTGTAAAGCGCACACAGCGAGATTACTCACTGTCTTTTAAATTGGCCGTCGTTGATCAGATCGAAAAAGGCGAACTGACCTACAAGCAGGCCCAGGTGCGGTATGGCATCCAGGGCCGTTCGACGGTTCTGGTATGGTTGCGCAAGCATGGTCGGCAGGATTGGAGCCAAGGGGCGTCGATTCGAGCCGAGAGGAGTTGCGCGATGTCTGACCCCAAAACGCTCACTCCAGAGCAGCGGATCAAGGAGCTTGAGCAGCAGCTTGAGTTGATGAGCCAGAAGGCTCAGTTCTTCGAGACCGTCGTTGATGTCCTGAAAAATGATTACGGTGTATCGGTCGTAAAAAAGCGATCCGGCAAGTCCTCTCGCAAGGTCAAGTCGCAGGACTGAGCATTGCTAGGGCTTGTCAGTTTCTTGGCATGAGCCGACAGGCTTACTACAAGCGCAATCGAGCTGCTGATAGCAAAGCACGCCAGGCAGATCGGGTTGTCGAATTTGTTCAACAAGTCCGGATGCGTCAGCCACGACTAGGCACGCGAAAGCTGCACTATCTGCTGCATTGCCAACCTGATAAGCAGCTCCAAGTTGGCCGAGACCGACTATTTCAGGTCCTGGGAGAGCGCCGTTTGCTGGTGTTGCCCAAGCGGGCGTATCACAAGACAACACAAAGCTTTCATCGCTTCTACCGCCATCCGAACCTACTCAAGCCAGGCCCGAACCAGGTTGTCCCGTCAGGACCGGAGCACGTTTGGGTGGCGGACATTACTTACTTGCCAGCCAGTAGTGGCCCGCTGTACCTAAGCCTGGTAACGGATGCGTATTCCAGAAAAATTGTTGGCCACCATGTGCATGAAAGCCTGCATGCCGAGTCAGTTGCACAAGCCTTTAGGCAGGCCCTACGCAAACGGCAGCGTCGCCAGTCACTGGTCCATCACTCGGATCGCGGTATTCAATATTGCTCGGCACTGTATCAGTCACTGCATGCACGGCATGGCGTCCAGTGCTCGATGACTGACGGATATAACTGCTACCAGAACGCGCTAGCTGAGCGCATCAACGGAATCCTCAAAACAGAGCTGCTGCTGAGTAGCCCTGAAAATCTGGAGCAGGCAAGGAAGATGGTTGCTGAAGCCGTGCAGATCTACAACACAGAGCGGCCTCACATGGCCCTGAAAAACAAAACGCCCGATACGGTGCATCGGGCGTTTTGAGGCATATCGGCCTACCTGAGCAGGTGTAAACCTATTTCAGGACTAGACACGGCGCTGGCCGACGGAGTTCCCGTGTGCGAGGTTGGGCGCTCGACGAGCACAAGGGGGAAGCAAGAGGCAACGGTATTTCCCTGGTGACTCTCGGCGCCGCCGATCTCGCACGCTCCAGCCGCTGCTACCAGGCGCTGGGCTGGCAAGCGTCGGCGGACGGCAACGAACAGGTGGTGTTCCTCAAGGGGCGCAACCTGGCCCTCGGCCTCCACGGTCGCCAGGCGCTCGCCGAGGACGCCCGGGTGGAGGAGCGCCCGACCGGCTTCGCGCCATCACCCTGGCCTGCGACTGCGCCCCGCGGGAAGAAGTCCGACCGGCTGTTGTTCGCCGCCGCCCTGGCGGGTGGCGAGCAAGCGACCGAGGTGCCGCAGGAGGTGTTCTGGGGCGGTTATTCGGAATACGTCGCCGATCCGGACGGGCATCTCTGGGAAGTCGCCCACAAGCCGTTCTGACCGCTCGACGAGCAGGGCAACCTGGTATTGCCCTGAGTTCGCTACACACAGGAAAACGCCCCGCTGGCGGGGCGCCTTTTCTTTTCGCGGCGTCAGCCTTCGTTCGGCTGGCGGGCCGGCGCGCGCGGCGTCGCCGGTGCCGGGCGCCCGGCCTGGGCCACTTGCTGTTCGGTGGCGGCCTTGTCCAGCGGCAGCTTGTCGAAGTCGCGCAGGCCATTGTGCGCGTAGGGGTTGCCGATCCAGCGGACTTCCTGCCGGAAGTCGTTGCTGACCAGGCTCTTGCTCGGGTCGAAGAGGTCGTAGCCGAGGCCGGCCAGGTCGGACCAGGTGTGGATCAGATCTTCGCTGCTGTAGCGTCGGTCGACCAGCGCCTGCAGGTCGCGGGGGTGGCTCTGCTGCCAGCTGGGGGAAGTCCAGACCAGGAAGGGCACGGTGTACATGCCGCGGGTCGGGTCGCCCTCGTTGCGTCCCAGGCGATCGTGCGGGGCTTCGTCGAAGACTTCCTCACCGTGGTCGGAGAGATAGACCAGGAAGCCATTCGGGTCGCTGTTGGCGAAGCCCTTGATCAGGCTGGAGACCACGTAGTCGTTGTACAGCACGGCGTTGTCGTAGCTGTTGTAGACCGCCACCTGGTCGTCGCTGAGCGCCGCCGGCGCGCCCTGGCGGTCGACGAAGCGGGCGTAGTCCTCGGGGTAGCGGTACTTGTAGTTCATGTGGGTGCCGAGCAGATGGACCACGATGAACTTCTTCGGCGCCGGGTCTTCCAGCACCTTGGCGAAGGGCGCCAGCACCGCGCCGTCGAGCTGGCTGGCGTTCTGGCTGCGCTGGTTGTTCAGGTAGAACTGCGCATCGGTCTGCTGGGCGAAGGTGGTCAGCATGGTGTTGCGCTTGGTCATGGTCTGCTGGTTGGTGATCCAGAAGGTCTTGTAGCCGGCCTGCTTCATCAGGTTCATCAGCGACGGATCGGTGAGGAAGCGATCCGGATGTTCCTGGTCGGCGAAGGTCAGCACCTGCTGCAGCACCTCGATGGTGTACGGCCGCGAGGCCACCACGTTGTTGAACACCGTGAGGTTCTGGTTGGCGGCCTTCAGCGCATCCAGCTGCGGGGTGGTTTCACGCGAGTAGCCGTAGAGGCTCATGTGTTTGCGCGAGGTCGACTCGCCGATCACCAGGACCAGGGTGCGCGGGGTGTCGCCGTTGGCGTCGACCAGGTTCTTCAGCGGCGGCAGGGCGGCATTCTTCTGCAGCAGCGCCTGCATGCTGGCCAGTTGCTGGCGATATTGCTGGTAGCCGATCAGCAGTTGCCAGGGCACCGCCGGCTCCATGCGCGCCTGGACCTTGTCCAGGGCCTGGTCGAACGGACGGCCCTGGCTTACCAGTTGCTTGTAGAAGGGATAGCCGATGGTCGCGACGATCAGCAGCACGGCCACCGGCGCGGCGCTGAAGCGCGGCAGGTACACCGGCCGCAGGCGCCGCCAGAGCAGGATCGCAACCAGGCTGTAGAGCACCAGGCCGAGGGTCATCCAGGGATTGAAATACTGGCTGAAGTACTCGCTGGCTTCCGCGGTGTTCGACTCGAACATCACGAAGATCACGCTTTGCGAAAATTCCTGGTGATAGATGCCGAAATAGCTCAGGCCGACCAGCGAGGCGGCCCACAGCACCAGCCCGATGATCGCGGCCAGCGGCTTGGTCCAGCGCGGGAACAACAGCACCGGCGCGAGCCAGATGCTGCTCAGCACCATGGCGTTGCGGAAGCCGGAGAAGCCGCTGTTGCCGGAGGCCAGCAGGAGCAGTTGGGTGATGCCGGAGAAGAACCAGAAGAACAGGAACAGCCAGCCCAGGCCGGCCCAGTCGATGCGGTTGCGCGTGACGCTTGGTGGGGTGGGGGACACGATAGCCTCGTTCAGTGAGCGGAGGCGTGGTCGGGTGCGCCTCGATGAGGAGGCGAGGGTAGGCAAGGGCTTGTCAAAAAAGTGTTATGCCAGCGTGAACAAAGGGTTGTCGGCTGGTCGTCAGGCCGGTAGCGGCGCTGTCTCGGCATGCCCGATGGCGCGCTCCAGGGCCTCCCTGTCGCTGGCGTCGCCCAGTTCCGCCGCGCGTCGGCAATAGGCCAGCGCCAGGCCGCGGAACGCGGGATGGGACGATTGCTCCAGGCTGTGGCGAGCGCTGCGCAGGAAGTTCAGGTTGCCGCCCTCCAGGGCGCGCCGTAGCCAGGTCTCGGCCTCGGCATGGCGGCCGTTGGCGGCCAGCATCGCGGCGTGGCTGAACTGGCCGCGGAAGTCGCCGCCCTCGGCGGAGCGCCGGTACCAGTGTGCCGCCTGTGCCTGGTCGCGGGCGACCACCAGGCCTTCTTCGTGATAGCGGCCGACCAGGTTCATCGACTTCGCGTGTCCCTGCTCGGCGGCCTGCCGGTACAGCGCATAGGCGCACGCCTGGTCCTGTTCCACGCCACGGCCGGTGGCGTAGAGGTTGGCCAGGTTGTAGCGGGCCCAGTCGAGGCCTTGCCCGGCGGCGATCCGGTAGTGTCGCGCCGCCGCCGCGAGATCCGCCGCGCCGCCCCAGCCGTGCTCCAGGCAGCGAGCGAGCATGTTGCGCGCCATCGCGTGGCCACCCTCGGCGGCGATGCCGAACCAGGTCCGCGCCAGCGCCGCATCGCGTTCGATGCCCTGGCCATCGAGGAGGATCTGCCCGAGCAGCGCCTGGGCTTCCGGCAGGCCTTCGCGCGCCGCGCCGAGGATGGCCTGGGCGGCCTCTCGCGGGCTGCCGGCCAGTTGCGCGGCGAAGCCTTCGGCGTCCAGCGCCTCATGTCGATGCAGCAGGTGGCGCATGCTCAGAGTTCCGACCAGCGCCGCAGGAGGTTGTGGTAGGTGCCGGTGAGGCGGATCAGCGAGGGATGCTCGGGTACGTCGCGGGTCAGTTGCTGGATCGACTGGTCCATCTCGAACAGCAGGGTACGCTGGCTGTCCTCGCGGACCAGGCTCTGGGTCCAGAAGAACGAGGCGTAGCGCGCGCCACGGGTGACCGGGTTGACCTTGTGCAGGCTGGTGCCGGGGTAGAGCACCAGGTCGCCGGCGGGCAGCTTCACCTGGTGCAGGCCGTAGGTGTCCTGGATCACCAGTTCGCCGCCGTCGTAGTCCTGCGGGTCGCTGAAGAACAGCGTCGAGGACAGGTCGGTGCGGACCCGTTCGCGACCGCCCTGGATGTCGCGCACGGCGTTGTCGATATGGAAGTCGAACGAGCCGCCGCCGGTATAGCAGTTGAACAGCGGCGGGAAGACCTTCAACGGCAGCGCGGCGGACATGAACAGCGGGTGGTTCCACAGTCGCTGCAGCATGGCCTCGCCGATTTCCCGCGCCAGCGGGTGGTCCTGCGGCAACTGCAGGTTGTGCTTGGCCTTGGCCGACTGGTAGCCGGCGGTCGCCTTGCCGTCGGCCCACTCCGCCTGTTCCAGGGCGGCGCGGATCCGGGAGACTTCATCGGCGGTGAAGAGGGCGGGGATGTGCAGCAGCATGGCGCTGTCCATGGAGGCGAAATGATTGCCAATGATATTGATTTGCATTGGTGCTGTAAAACCGCCATCCCGGTATAGACGAGCGAAGCGCAGAAAAATGTAATGAGAAAAGTGTAAAAAATGTAAATTCCTGTCGGATGCGAATCTGTAATAATTGATAACAATTCTGATCTGCAATAGATTTCGCGACCTTCACAGCTCCCGGGGAGGGGTTTCGAATGTCGCGTCAGTCCACGGATATCGCCGTTTCGTCGCAGCGCCTGCTGGCTTCGGCCATCGGTGTCGCCATCACTGCCATCGCCACGCCGCAGGCGGCCCATGCCGAACAGGCCGGGCAGAAAAAGACCGACAAGGACGGCGTTCTGTCGCTGGACGCGGCCACCATCGTCGGTGAGCAGCAGGACGAAACCACCTACAACGTCGATCGCTCCGCGTCGAAAAAGTACACCGCGCCGCTGCTGGATACGCCACGTTCTGTCACCGTGGTGCCCAAGCAGGTGATCAAGGATACCGCCGCTGTTTCCCTCCAGGACGCGTTGCGTACCGTTCCGGGCATTACCTTTGGCGCGGGCGAAGGCGGTAACCCCACCGGTGACCGACCGTTCATCCGCGGATTCGATGCGCAGAGCGACACCTATGTCGATGGTGTACGCGACACCGGCGCGCAGACGCGCGAGATCTTCAACCTCGAGCAGATCGAGGTCAGCAAGGGGCCCAACTCGGCGTTCGGCGGGCGTGGCTCGGCCGGCGGCAGCCTCAATCTCGTGAGCAAGCAGGCCAAGGCGGGGAACTTCATCGATGGTGGCTTCACCTATGGTTCCGACCAGACCCGCCGCTATACCCTGGATCTCAATCAGGAGTTCCTCGATGGCAATGCGGCATTTCGCCTGAATCTTCTCAAGCACGACGCCAATGTCGCCGGCCGCGACGAAGTGGACGTCAGCCGCTGGGGCGTAGCGCCATCGCTTACCTTCGGCCTCGGTTCGCCGACGCGAGTTACCGTCAGCCACTATCACCTGGAAAGTGACGATACGCCCGACTCGGGGATTCCATACGCCAAGAGCGGCAACCGCAGCAAGCACAATCCAGATAAGCCGGTGAATGTCGATCGAGGCAATTTCTATGGATTGACGGGGCGCGATTTCCAGAAGAGCCGGATCGATACCAGTACCGTCACCATCGAGCATGACCTGACCGACAGTCTCACCATTCGCAACACCTCGCGTTACGGCAACAGCCATCAGGACTATCTGTGGACGCAGCCGGACGACAGCCAGGGCAACATCAACAATGGCACGGTCTGGCGCCGGCAGAACAACCGCGTGAGCACCACCACCACGGCAGTCAACCAGACGGACCTGTTCGGAGAGTTCTACCTGGGTGGCTTCAAGAACAGCTTCAGCACCGGCCTCGAGTTCAGCCGCGAAGACAGCAAGCGCGATGGCTATACCGTCGATACCAATACCGGTCTGGGCAACAACAAGTGCAATCCATCGCTGATCGGGGCTCCCAGTGGCTATAACTGCACCAGCCTGGAAAACCCCAATCCGCATGATCCGTGGAATGGCAGCATCACTCGGAAATATGCGCCGCTGAATACGGTCGGCACCACCAAGGCCATATATGCGTTCGATACCATCGACCTGAACGAGCAATGGCAGGTCAATATCGGTGCCCGCTTCGACAGTTTCGAAACCACGGCGAAGAACCATGGTGTCAGCCCCACTACCAAGCTCAGCGACAAGTCGAGCTTCTGGAACTGGCAGGCAGGCCTGGTGTGGAAGCCTGCACCGAACGGCAGCATCTATGCGTCCTACGCCACCTCGGCGACCCCGCCGGGGAGCATGCTCGACAATGGCGACACCTCGAATGCCGTCGACGGGTTCGCCATCAGCAATAATCTCGAGCCGGAAGAAACCACCAACTACGAGCTTGGTACCAAGTGGGCCTTCTTCAACGAGCGGCTGGAGTTGAGTGCGGCGATTTTCCGCACGGACAAGGACAACACCCGTATCCTGGTGGCCAACCAGACCTACGACAATGCCGGACAATCCCGCGTCGATGGCGTGGAGCTGAGCGCCAGCGGCAAACTGACCGAGAAGTGGAAGGTGTTCGCAGGCTACAGCTACCTCGACAGCGAGCTGGTTGATGCCGGCAAGGCCGGGCGCAACGGCAACGTCAACGCATCGGCAGTTTCCAGCAATGGCAATGAGATGCCGAACACGCCGAAGAACAGCTTCAGTCTGTGGACCACTTACGACCTCTTCCCGAAAGCAACCATCGGGGGCGGCGCCTTCTATGTCGACAAGGTCTATGGCGATGTCGGCAATACCGTCTATGTCCCCGATTACTGGCGCTACGATGCGATGGCCAGCTACAAGCTGAGCAAGAACGTCGATTTCCAGGTCAATGTGCAGAACGTGTTCGACAAGAAGTATTTCGACAAGGCCTACGCGGCGCACTATGCGTCCCAGGCTGCCGGAAGGACGGTGTTGTTCTCCACCAACTTCCACTTCTGACAGCCGCTTGCGCTTTCCGCGAAAGCCCCACCCCTTCCCGGGGCGGGGCTTTTCCGCATCCGGGGCGGGTAAATAGAGCGTAAAGAACGTTAATTCGGCTTTATCGCAACTGATTATCAAATAGAATTGGCTGCCTGCGATTTCCGTATCGTCCAGCCAGTGCGAAGCACCTGGCCCTGTTCCGTTGTTGCCGCCTGGCGGCCCGTGAAGGTGATCCTGTGAAGAAAGTCTGGTTCCAGTTGCATTGGTTCTTCGGCATCAGCGCCGGCCTGGTGCTGGCGCTGATGGGCGTCACCGGGGCGACGCTGTCGTTCCAGGACGAACTGATGCGCGTCCTCAACCCCGACGTACTGGTGGTGCAGAAGCGCCCCGGGGGCGTGCTGCCGCTGGACGAACTGGTGCATCGCATCGAGAGCGCCGAGCCGGGCCGGAAGGTGGCCTTCGTCTGGGTCGAGATGGACAGCGACAAGGCCGGGCGGATCTTCTACACCCCGCCGCCGGGGAAGCGCCGCGGCGAATCGCGCTGGGTCGATCCCTATACCGGCGCCTTCGTCGGCGAACCGAAGGGCGAGGGTTTCTTCAACCTGATGATGCAACTGCACCGTTTCCTCGCCATGGGCGAGTACGGCAAGCAGGTCACCGCCGCCTGCACCCTGATCCTGATTTTCTTCTGCCTGTCCGGCCTCTACCTGCGCTGGCCGCGCAAGGCCCTGGACTGGCGCGCCTGGCTGACCCTCGATTGGTCGCGCAAGGGCCGCAGCTTCAACTGGGACCTGCACGCCGTGGCCGGCACCTGGTGCCTGGCGCTGTACCTGCTGGCGGCGTTGACCGGCCTGTACTGGTCCTACGAGTGGTACCGCAACGGCCTGTTCAAGCTGCTCGACGACGCACCGGCCGGGCAACAGGCGCAGCGTGGCAAGCCCGGCGGGCGCGGCGAGCGACCGGCCGAGGCAGCGCCGCTGGTGGTCGACTACGCCGCGGTGTGGAACAGCATCCGCCAGGCCGGCGGCGATCGCCTGCAGGCCTACAACCTGCGCCTGCCACCGGCGGGCGGCCAGCCGGCGACGGTGTTCTACCGCCTGACCGATGCGCCGCACGAGCGTGCCTTCAACACCCTGACACTGGATCCGGCCAGTGGCCAGGTGAAAAGCGACCAGCGCTACAGCGAGCGCTCCTTCGGCGGCCAGTTGCTCGCCAGCGTCTACGCCTTGCACGTGGGCAGCTATTTCGGCCTGCCCGGGCGCATCCTGATGATGCTCGCCAGCCTGGCGATGCCCTTGTTCTTCATTACCGGCTGGCTGCTCTATCTCGACCGTCGGCGCAAGAAGCGCGCGGTGCGGGCGAGCCGTGCCGGGCTGGACGAAAGCGCCGGCGCCAGCGGCGAGTCGTGGCTGATCGGCTACGCCAGCCAGAGCGGTTTCGCCGAGCAGCTGGCCTGGCAGAGCGCCGGCCAGTTGCAGGCCGCAGGCCTGCCGGTGCGGGTCGAGTCACTGGCGCGGCTGGACGTCGGCCAGCTCGCCGAGGCACGCAACGCGCTGTTCGTGGTCAGCACCTTCGGTGATGGCGAGGCGCCGGACAGCGCCCGCGGCTTCGAGCGCAAGGTCCTCGGCCAGGCCGCCAGCCTCGGTGGCCTGAGCTACGCCCTGCTGGCCCTGGGCGATCGCCAGTACGAGCAGTTCTGCGGTTTCGCCCGGCGCATGCAGGGCTGGCTGCAGGGACAGGGTGCGCAGAGCCTGTTCTCCCCCGTGGAGGTGGACGACGGCGATGCCGCGGCGCTGCGCCAGTGGCAGGAGCGACTCGCCGAAGTCACCGGCGGCGGCGCGCCGGCGGCCTGGGCGGCGCCGTCCTTCGAGGTCTGGTCGCTGGCCCGGCGCGAGCAACTGAATCCCGGTAGCCAGGGCGAGTCGACCTGGCTGCTGGATCTGCGCGCGCCGGCCGACAGCGCCATCGAATGGCGCGCCGGCGACCTGGTGGAGATCGTTCCGCGACAGGCGCCCGTGCGTATCCGCGAATGGCTGGAGCGACATCACCTGGACGGCCAGGCGCGGGTGTCGCTGGAAGGCGTCGAGCAATGCCTGGAGCAGGCCCTGGCCGGACGCCTGCTGCCGGATTCCTTCGAACACCTGGTCGGCCTGCATCCGCAGGCGTTGCTGGATGCGCTGATCCCGCTGTCCGTGCGGCAGTACTCGATCGCCTCGCTGCAGAGCGACGGCGACCTGCAACTGATCGTGCGCCAGGAGCAGCACGCCGACGGCAGCCTGGGTATCTGTTCCGGCTGGCTCACCGAATATCTGCCGCTCGGCGCCGCGCTGAGCCTGCGCCTGCGACGCAACGCCGGCTTCCACCTGCCGGAGGACGACCTACCGTTGGTCCTGATCGGCAACGGCACCGGCCTCGCCGGCCTGCGCAGCCTGCTGCGCGCCAGCATCGCCGCCGGGCGCAGGCGCAACTGGTTGCTCTTCGGCGAGCGCAATTTCGCCCATGACTATTATTGCCGCGCCGAACTGGAGCAGGCCCTGGCCAGCGGCGAACTGCAGCGCCTGGACCTGGCGTTCTCCCGCGACCAGGCGGAGAAGATCTATGTCCAGGATCGCCTGCGTGAAGCGGCGGACGAACTGCGGCGCTGGGTCGACCAGGGCGCGGCGCTGTATGTCTGCGGCAGTCTGCAGGGCATGGCCGGCGGCGTCGACCAGGTGCTGCGCGAAGTGCTCGGTGAGGAGGCCTTGCAACGCCTGGCCGACGAAGGACGCTACCGGCGCGACGTGTACTGAACGAATGAATGAAAAAGGCTCCCCAGGGAGCCTTTTTTTGCCTGCCGCCAGAACTGCCGGGCTGTTCGTGGCGTAGGGCGGATACCCGCAGAGCGGTTATCCGCCATTCCGGCGAGGCATCGGCGGATGACGCCGTAGGCGTCATGCGCCCTACGGAGCTATCGGGACTTCGCACCGCCCGTGGCGTAGGGCGAATAACCGCAGAGCGGTTATCCGCCATTTGGATGGCTATCGGGACGTTGCGCCGCCGGGCCTCAGATCCACAGGATGAAGCCCAGTACCAGGGCAAAGAAGCCCCATTTCTGCAGGTAGTAGAGCGTGCGGTTGCGCTTCTTCAAACGTTTGCCTTGCAGGCGGATCTTGTACAGGCTGTCGAAGACCCGATTGAGCCCGCCGGTCCGGTCGCCAGCGTTGTTCGGGGCGGCGGCGGCGGCCATCACGTTGCGGCTGAACCAGCGGTTGAAGGCAGCGGCCCAGCCCTGGGACAGCGGCCGCTCGATGTCGCAGAAGAGGATGATGCGGTTGTGCCCGGTGGCGTTTTCCGCGTAGTGGATGAAGGTCTCGTCGAACACCACCGCCTCGCCGTCGCGCCAGTGATAGCGCTCGCCATCCACCTCGATGAAGCAGGCCGGGTCATTGGGGGTGTACAGGCCCAGGTGGAAGCGTAGCGAGCCGGCGTAGGGATCGCGGTGGCGAACCAGCTTCGAGCCGGGCGGCAGCTCGGCGAACATCGCCGCCTTGACCGAGGGAATCTGCCGCAGGAGGGCGGTAGTCTGCGGGCAGAGTTCGCCGGCGGAGGGATGGGCCTCGTCGTACCATTTCAGGTAGAAGCGCTTCCAGCCGCTCTTGAAGAACGAGTTGAAACCGATATCGTCGTACTGCTCGGAACGCTTGATATTGCCGGCGTCGTGCAGGTGCAGCGCTTCGCTGCGGATGGTCTGCCAGTTGTCGACCAGCGTCTTCAGTTCGGGGAAGGTCTCCGGCGCCAGGTACGGCCGGTTCGGTACCTTGGAGAACAGGTACATCAGGCAGTTGACCGGCGCGAGGAAGCTGGAGTGGTCGCTCAACTGGCGTGACAGTTTATGGCGTACCCGGCCGCGGAAATGGACATAGAGGATGCTCAGCGCATAGGCCGCCAGGATGAGAACTTTCATGAATGCAAGGTCGTCGGTGCAAAAGAGGAGAATTTACTCCTCTTATGGGCGCCTGAGTATGCTACCTGACGCTAATTCGCCAGCACCGGGCCTGTTTCTCGGTCCTGGCGGCCCTGAAAGGAGCGTGCAATGAACGACAGTGGCCGGCATATCCTGCTCAACTGCGACATGGGCGAAAGCTTTGGCGCCTGGCGCATGGGCGACGACACCCACAGCATGCCGCTGGTTGACCAGGCCAACCTGGCCTGCGGTTTCCATGCCGGCGACCCGCTGACCATGCAGCGCTCGGTGGCGCTGGCGGTGCGTCACGGGGTGAGCATCGGCGCGCACCCGGCCTATCCCGACCTGAGTGGCTTCGGCCGGCGTTCGCTGGCCTGCTCCGCCGAAGAGGTACATGCCATGGTGCTGTACCAGATCGGCGCGCTGGACGCCTTCTGCCGCTCCCTCGGTACCCAGGTCGCCTATGTGAAGCCGCATGGCGCGCTGTACAACGACCTGGTCGCCGACGACGAACTGCTGCGCGCGGTGCTCGACGCCTGTGCCGCCTATCGCAAGGGCTTGCCGCTGATGGTGCTGGCGCTGGCCGACAACGCCCGCGAACTGCAACTGGCCGACGAAGCCGACGTGCCCCTGCTGTTCGAGGCTTTTGCCGATCGTGCCTACCTGCCGGACGGAAGGCTGGCGCCGCGGCGGCTTGGCGGCGCGGTGCATCGCGATCCGCAGCGGATCATCGGACAGGCGCTGGCCATCGCCCGCGGCGAAGCCTTCGCCGACTACGATGGCAACCCGTTGCGCCTGACCGCCGACAGTCTTTGCGTGCATGGCGACAACCCGGAGTCGCTGGCGGTGCTCCGGCGCCTGCGCGCGGCCCTGGGCAGCCTGTGATCCGTATCGAGCCCGCTGGCGCGGAAGCCTTGCTGCTGGTCCTTGCCGAGGAGCCCGGGGCGGACCTGCCGTTACGCCTGGTCGAGCTGGCGAGGCGCCTGCGCGAGGAGTTCGGCGCGGGCGTCCGCGACCTGGTGCCGGGCTGGACCGGGCTGCTGCTGCATTACGATGCCTACCGGGTCGACCCGCAGGTCCTGGAGGCGCGCCTGCGTCCGCTGCTGGCGGAGTGGCGTGCCTGGCGACCCGCCGAAGCGGCCGGTCGCCTGCACGAGATTCCCGTCTGGTATGCGGGCGAGGATCTGCCGCTGGTGGCTTCTGCCTGCGGCATGGACCGCGAGGAAGTGATCGCGCTGCACAGCGCGGTCGAATACCGGGTCGGCGCGATCGGTTTCGCGCCGGGGTTCGCCTATCTCGGCGGCCTCGATCCGCGTCTGCTCCTGCCGCGCAGGGCCACGCCACGGGCACGCGTGCCGGCTGGCAGCCTGGCCATCGCCGAGGCGCAGACGGCGATCTATCCGCAGGCCTCGCCGGGTGGCTGGCACCTGCTGGGGCGCAGTCCGTGGCGCCCGTTCGATGCGGCCGCCACCCCGCCTTGTCCGTTGTCGCCGGGCGACCGGGTGCGTTTCGTCGCCATCGATCACGAGGCCTTCCTGACCTTGGGGGGGCGTGAATGAACGGGTTGCGGGTGATCCGGGCGGGGCCGCAGAGCCTGCTGCAGGACGACGGCCGGCGCGGCTGGCAGCATCTGGGCGTATCCCCGGGCGGGCCGCTGGACCGCCAGGCGGCGGCCTGGGCCAATCGCCTGCTCGGCAATCCCTGGGGCACGCCGCTGCTGGAGATCGCCCTCGGCGGCCTGGTGCTGGAATGCACGGTCGAAGCGACCTGGCTGGCGCTGACCGGAGCGCGCCTGGCGCTGGCGGTGGACGGACACGTGCAGTTGCCCTGGAGCCGCTTCCGGGTCCGCCGCGGGCAGCGTATCGAACTGGGCTTCGCCGAGGCCGGACAGCGTGCCTACCTGGCCTGCGCCGGCGGCTTCCAGGCCCGCCCGGTGCTGGGCAGCGTCGCCAGCCAGGTCCGCGATGGCCTGGGCGGCTTGCGCGGTGACGGCCAGGCGCTGGAGGAGGGCGATTGCCTGCCATGCGCCGAGGCGGGCGCCGCCCATCCGAGGGCGGCCAGCGTGCCCTGGCGTTTCCAGCCGGACTATCGGCGCCCACCGCCTCTGCGGGTGCTGCTCGGCGGCGACGCGGCGGCCTTCGACGAAGCCAGCCGGCAGGCTTTTTTCGCCTGTTCCTGGCGCATCAGCCCGCAGTCCGACCGCATGGGCGTGCGCCTGTCCGGCGAGCCGCTGCGCGGGGCGCGGCGCAGCTGGTCGCAGGGGGGGGTGGAAGGGGCTATCCAGGTCCCGCCGGATGGCCACCCCATCGTACTGATGGCCGACCGCCAGAGCATGGGCGGCTATCCGCTGCTCGGTTTCGTCCATCCGCTGGACCTGCCGCGCCTGGCGCAAGCCCCGGCGCACAGCGAGGTGCGCTTCGTCGAAACCGACCTGGCGACGCAGCAGGCCGATCTGCTGCGCTTCTACCGCTTCTTCCGCGGCTGAGCGCTCAGCCGGCCAGGTGGCCGAGCGGCAGCGGCGAGGGCGCCTTCACCGTCTTGATCGCGAAGTTGCTGCGAATGTCGCTGACCCCGGGCAGGCGCAGCAGGGTTTCGCTGAGCAGGCGTTCGTAGGCGCGCAGGTCGGGGACCACCACTTGCAGGAGGAAGTCCGACTCGCCGGAGACCAGGTGCACCGAGATCACTTCCGGCAGGTCGACCACTGCCCGGTGGAAGGCTTCGGCCTGTTCCTGGCGATGGCGTTCCACCTTGATCCCGACGAACACCGTGAGGCCGAGGCCGACCTCGTCGCGGTCGATGCTGGCCTGGTAGCCGCGGATCACCCCGGCCTCTTCCAGCAGGCGCACGCGGCGCAGGCAGGGCGAAGGCGAAAGGCCGATCTCCTCGGCCAGTTGGACGTTGCTCAGGCGGCCGTCGCGCTGGAGGGCGGCGAGGATGCGATGGTCATAGGCGTCGAGTTTCATCTTGGCATATCCGGATGGATAGTCTTCATGGAGTGGAATTTCCTGCCAAACAGAATGCTTCGACTGGTGGAAAACGCAAGCACCTGCCTTGCCTTGCGGGCATAGAATCGCTATCCGGGTCACCTTCCTGGAGCCAATGCGATGGACACGAGCGCTTTCCTGATTGCCCTGGCGGTGGTTTACCTGGTCCCCGGACCGGACATGCTCCTGCTGTTCCAGACCGGCGCCCGCCAGGGGCGGCGCGCGGCGCTGGTCACCGCCCTCGGCCTGGCCCTGGCGCGGGCCTGCCATGTGCTGATGGCGGCGACCGGGCTGGCGCTGCTGTTCCGTACCGCGCCCTGGACCTTCGACCTGGTGCGCCTGCTCGGCGCCGCCTACCTCGCCTGGCTCGGCCTGCAGATGCTGCGCGGTGGCGGACTGGCCTTGCCGACCAGCGACGCGGGTTCCGCGCCACTGGTGCCGCACGCCGACCGCCGGGCGTTGCTGCGCGGGCTGCTGACCAACCTGCTGAATCCCAAGGCTTTGCTGTTCTGTTCGGTGCTGTTGCCGCAGTTCGTCAGTCCCCAGGCCGGTTCGCTGGCCCTCCAGTTCGCCGCGCTCGGCTCGATACTGGTACTGGTCGGGCTGGCCTTCGACTGCGCCTACGCCCTGGCCGGTGGCCGCCTCGGGCGCTGGCTGGCCTCCCGGCCCCTGGCGCAGCGCCTGCAGCAGTGGGGTTTCGGTGGGCTGCTGATCGGTTTCGGAGTGAGGCTGGCGCTGCTGCGCCAGCTCTGAAGGCAGACGGGGCGGCGAGCGCCCCGTCGTGGCTCAGCCGAGGAACTGCTCGGCGTGGTGGCAGGCCACCTGGCGCTGGTCGAGCGGGCGCAACTCGGGCACCTCGCTGCGGCAGCGCTCGGTGGCGTAGGGGCAGCGCTTGTGGAAGGCGCAGCCCTGCGGCGGGTCCAGCGGGTTCGGCAGTTCGCCCTGGATGCGGATCTTCGGCTTCGTCGGGTCCGGATGGATCGCCGGGGTCGCCGAGAGCAGCGCGCGCGTGTAGGGATGCAGAGGGTTCTCGTAGAGCTTGTCCGCCGGCCCCATCTCCGCCGGTCGGCCGAGGTACATCACCAGAACGTCGTCGGCGACATGGCGGACTACCGCCAGGTTGTGCGAGATGAACACGTAGGCGGTGCGGAACTGCTGCTGCAGGTCCATGAACAGGTTCAGTACCTGGGCCTGGATCGACACGTCGAGGGCCGAGGTCGGCTCGTCCGCCACCAGCACCTTGGGTTGCAGCATCATCGCCCGGGCCAGGGCGATGCGCTGGCGCTGGCCGCCGGAGAACATGTGCGGATAGCGCTGGTAGTGTTCCGGGCGCAGGCCGACCTGGCGCATCATCTGCTGGACTTTCTCGCGGCGCTCCTCGCGCGACAGCGCGGTGTTGATCAGCAGCGGCTCGGCCAGCTGGTCGCCGATCTTCTGCCGCGGATTGAGCGAGGCGTAGGGGTTCTGGAAGACCATCTGCACGTCGCGACGCAACTGCCGGCGCTGGTCCTTGCTGGCGCCCTTGACTTCCTGCCCGGCGATTTTCAGCGAGCCGGAGGTGGGTTCCTCGATCAGGGTCAGGGCGCGCGCCAGGGTCGACTTGCCGCAGCCGGACTCACCGACCACGGCGAGGGTCTTGCCGGCTTCCAATTCGAACGACACGCCGTTCAGCGCGCGTACCTGGGCGTGGCCCTTGAACAGGCCGCGGGAGACTTCGTAGTGACGGGTCAGATCACGGGCGGTCAGAACGGTTTCCATCAGGCCACCTCGTTCAGCAGGTTCAACGGATAGAAGCAGCGCACCGCGCCGCGCTCGTGCGCCTCCAGGGCCGGCCGTTCCTGGCGGCAATGCTCCTGGGCATAGGGACAGCGTGGCGACAGCAGGCAACCGCGCGGACGGTCGTAGCGCCCGGGCACGATGCCGGGCAGGGTGGCCAGGCGGGCTTCGCCGGCACAGTGCTCGGGAATCGCCTTGATCAGCGCCTCGGTGTAGGGGTGGGTCGGGCGGTCGAACAGCGCCGGCACGCCGCCGATCTCCACCGCCTCGCCGGCGTACATCACGCAGACGCGCTGGGCGGTCTCGGCGACCACGGCGAGATCGTGGGTGATCAGGATCAACGCCATGTCCTGGTCGCGCTGCAGGTTCAGCAGCAGCTCCATGATCTGCGCCTGGATGGTCACGTCGAGGGCGGTGGTCGGCTCGTCGGCGATCAGCAGCTTGGGCTCGGCGGCGATGGCCATGGCAATGGCCACGCGCTGGCTCATGCCGCCGGAGAGCTGGTGCGGGTAGGCGTCGAGGCGGCTGGCGGCGGCCGGGATCTCGACCCGCTCGAGCAGCTCCAGGGCGCGCTGGCGCAGGGCCTTGCCGCGCAGGCCGAGATGCAGGCGGAGGACTTCCTCGATCTGGTAGCCGACGGTGTAGCTGGGGTTGAGGGCGGTCATCGGGTCCTGGAAGACCATCGCCATGTCCTTGCCGACGATGCGCCGGCGCTGGCGGCCCTTGAGGGTGAGCATGTCGTGGCCGTCGAAGCGCAGGTGATCGGCGGACACCCAGCCGGGGGCGTCGATCAGGCCCATCAGGGCCATCATGGTCACCGACTTGCCGGAGCCGGACTCGCCGACGATGGCCAGCACCTCGCCCTTGTCGACGCTCAGGTCGAGGCCGTCGACCACGGGTACGGCGGTGGTGTCGCCGAAGCGCACGCTGAGGTTCTTGATGTCGAGGAGGCTCATGCGGCGGTCTCCTGTGGCGCGGGTACGGGTGCGGGGTTCATGGTCGTGCTCCTCATGCCGCGTTCTTCAGTTTCGGGTCGAGGGCGTCGCGCAGGCCGTCGCCCATCAGGTTGATCGCCAGCACGCTGAGCAGGATGGTCAGGCCGGGCAGGCTGACCACCCACCAGGCGCGCTCGATGTAGTCGCGGGCGGAGGCGAGCATGGTGCCCCACTCGGGGGTCGGCGGTTGCACGCCGAGGCCGAGGAAGCCCAGGGCGGCGGCGTCGAGGATTGCCGAGGAGAAGCTCAGGGTGGCCTGGACGATCAGCGGCGCCATGCAGTTCGGCAGCACGCAGACGAACATCAGGCGCAGGGTGCCGGCGCCGGCCAGGCGCGAGGCGGTGACGTAGTCGCGGTTGAGCTCGGTCATCACCGCGGCGCGGGTCAGGCGCACGTAGGCTGGCAGCGAGACGATGGCGATGGCGATCACGGTGTTGATCAGGCCCGGGCCGAGGATCGCCACGATGGCCACCGCCAGCAGCAGCGACGGCAGCGCCAGCATGATGTCCATCAGGCGCATGATCAGCGGCCCGGCGCGGTTCGGCGAGAAGCCGGCGAGCAGGCCGAGGAGGATGCCGGGGATCAGCGAGATCACCACCGAGGACAGGCCGATCAGCAGCGACAGGCGGGCGCCGTGGATCAGCCGCGAGAGCAGGTCACGGCCCAGTTCGTCGGTGCCGAGCAGGAAACGCGCCTGGCCGCCCTCCAGCCAGGACGGCGGGGTCAGCAGGAAGTCGCGGAACTGTTCGCTCGGATCGTAGGGCGCGACCCAGGGGGCGAACAGCGCGCAGAACACGATCAGCAGCATGAACAGCAGGCCGCCGACGGCACCTTTGTTCCGGGTAAAGGCTTGCCAGAATTCCTTCAGCGGGGATGGGTAGACCAGGCTCGGGTCGCTGGCGGGAGCGTTGTGCATGGCGTTCATCGGCTCGCTCCTCAGCGTTGGTGGCGAATGCGTGGGTTGGCCAGGCCGTAGAGGATGTCCACGACGAAATTGACCAGGATGACCAGGGTGGCGACCAGCAGGATGCCGTTCTGCACCACCGGATAGTCGCGAGCGCTGATGGCGTCGATCAGCCACTTGCCGATGCCCGGCCAGGAGAAGATGGTCTCGGTCAGCACCGCGCCGGCGAGCAGGGTGCCGACCTGCAGGCCTAACACCGTCAGCACCGGGATCAGCGCGTTGCGCAGGGCGTGCACGAAGACCACCCGGGCCGGCGACAAGCCCTTGGCGCGGGCGGTGCGCACGTAGTCCTCGCGCAGGACCTCGAGCATCGCCGAGCGGGTCATGCGGGCGATCACCGCCAGCGGGATGGTGCCCAGCACGATGGCCGGCAGGATCAGGTGGCGCACGGCGTCGAGGAACGCGCCTTCCTCGTCGGAGAGCAGGGTGTCGATGAGCATGAAGCCGGTCTTCGGCTCCACCTCATACAGCACGCCGATACGGTCAGAAACAGGAGTCCAGCCTAATGAAACGGAAAAGAGCATGATCAAGAGCAGGCCCCACCAAAAAATCGGCATTGAGTAGCCCGCTAGAGATATTGTCATTACTCCGTGGTCAAAAATCGAACCTCGCTTGAGTGCGGCTACCACTCCTGCTAGGAGGCCGAGTGTGCCGGCAAAAAGCATTGCTGCGAATGAAAGTTCCAGGGTGGCTGAAAATAGCGTGAGAAACTCATTCCAGACAGGCTCATGTGTGCGTATGGATTTTCCAAGGTTGCCCTGGGCGAGGTTGCCGACATAGTCCAGGTACTGCTGGTACAGCGGCTTGTCCAGGCCCAGGCGGTGCAGGGCCTCGGCGTGCATCTGCGGGTCGACGCGGCGCTCGCCCATCATCACTTCCACCGGGTCGCCGGGAATCAGGCGGATCAGCGCGAAGGTGAGCAGGGTCACGCCGAAGAAGGTGGGGATCAGCAGCCCCAGTCGTCGAGCAATGAAACTAAGCATGGTGGCGGGTAACTCCTCATCGCGAGCCATGCGCCCCGCCATCGACGGGGCTGTGGCCCTTGTTCTTCTACGGCTTCACCGAGGTGGTGGCGAAGTTGTTGTTGCTCAGCGGATTGATCACATAGCCCTGGACGGTGTTCCGCCGGACGTTGAACAGTTTCGGGTAGGCCAGCGGAATCCACGGTGCCTGTTCGTGGAATACCACCTGGGCCTGCTCGTACAGTTTCGCCCGCTCGGCCGGGTCGCTCAGCTCGCGGGCCTTGCGCATCAGCGCCTCGAAGTCCTTGTCGCACCAGCGCGCCTGGTTTTCCCCCGACTCGGCGGCGGCGCAGCTCAGGTTCGGGCTGAGGAAATTGTCCGGGTCGCCGTTGTCGCCGGCCCAGCCGAGCAGCGACAGGTCGTGCTCGCCAGCCTTCGAACGCTTGAGCAGCTCGCCCCACTCCAGCGAACGGATGGTCATCTGGATGCCGGCCTTGGCCAGGTCCGCTTGCAGCATCTGTGCCGCCAGAGCCGGATTGGGGATGGTAGGCGAGGTGCCGTTGCGAATGAACAGGGTGATCTTCAGGTTTTCCGCGCCGGCCTCCTTGAGCAGCGCCTTTGCACGTTCGGGGTCGTGCGGCCAGTCTTGGATCGAGTGGTTGTAGCCGAGCAGGGTCGGCGGGTAGGGACCGACCGCAGGGGTGGCCGCGCCGGGGCCGAACACCGCGTCGAGCATGGCCTTCTTGTCCACCGCGAGGTTGATCGCCTGGCGCACGCGCGGATCGTCGAGCGGCTTGTGCCGGGTATTGATGGCGATGTAGGTGGTGAGCAGGGCATCGATCTCGTCCACCGCCAGGTTGGGATCCCGCTTCAGGCGCGGAACGTCTTCCGGCTTCGGGTACAGCGAGACCTGGCATTCGCCGGCGCGGACCTTCTGCATGCGCACGTTGGGGTCGAGGGTTATGGCGAACACCAGGTTGTCGATCGGCGGCTTGCCGGCGTAGTAGTCCGGGTTCGCCGTGTAGCGGACCTGGGCATCCTTGGCGTAGCGCTTGAAGACGAAGGGCCCGGTGCCGATCGGCTGGTTGTTCAGCTGGCCCTGCTTGCCGGCGGCGAGCAACTGGTCGCCGTACTCGGCGGAATAGATCGACGCGAAGGGCATCGCCATGTCGCGCAGGAATGGCGCCTCGGGACGGTTGAGGACGAAGCGCACGGTGAGGTCGTCGACCTTTTCCACCGACCTGATCAGCTCGCCCATGCCCATCGCCTCGAAGTAGGCGTAGCCGCGCGGCGCCGAGGCATGCCAGGGATGCTTCGGATCGAGGGCGCGCTGGAAGCTCCACAGCACATCATCGGCGTTCAGGCTCCGGGTCGGCTTGAAGTAGTCGGTGGTATGGAATTTCACGCCGGGGCGCAGGTGGAAGGTATAGCTCAGTCCGTCGGCGCTGACGTCCCAGCGCTCGGCCAGCCCGGGGATCACTTCGGTGGTCCCGGGGCGGAAGGCGAGCAGGCGGCTGAACACGGTTTCCGCGGAAGCGTCGGCGGTGACCGCGCCGGTGTACTGGACGATGTCGAAGCCTTCCGGGCTGGCCTCGGTGCAGACCACCAGGTTCTTCGCCTGGGCCGTCCCGGCGGCGCATAGCGCCAGGGCCAGGGGCAGGTGTCGGAGCAACGGATGGAGCATGGAGTCCTCCTCGTGGGCCCCGTCGCCGGGGCCGCCGGTTGTCGCAGGTTTACAGCAGGTTGAAGGGGAAGGTGCTGACCAGGCGCAGTTCGTTGACGCTGCCGTCGATCTGGTTCTGGCTGGCCTTGTGCATCATGTAGGTGAGCTTGAAGGTGCTGTCCTTGATCGGGCCGTTCTGCACCTTGTAGGCCGCCATCAGGCCCAGTTCGTGGTGTTTCTCGCCGTCCTGGGCGCGCACCTCGGCATAGTTGCCGTAGGCGCCGTTGCGGTCGCCGTCGTAGTGGGTGCCGTCGATGTCCCAGCCCTTCACGTACCACACCCCGGTGCTCAGGCCGGGTACGCCGTAGTAGCTCCAGTCGGTCTCGTAGCGGATCTGCGCGGATTTCTCGTTGGGGCTGTTGTAGTCGGCGAGTATCGAGTTGGCGAGGAAGATCGCCGAGGTCTCGTGCACGTAGTCGAAGTATTCGTTGCCATCGACCTGCTGGTAGGCCAGGGTCAGGGCGTGGGCGCGATGGCCGAGGGTGAAGGCCAGGCTCCAGGTGTCGTTGTCGATGTAGCCGGCTTCGCGCGCGCCGGTGTCGCCGGTGTGGTAGCCGTTGAAGGCGGTGCGCAGGGCGATGCCGTTCTCCAGGTCGCCGATGTCGTGGGTGACCCCGAGGTAGTACTGGTTCCAGACGTCCTGGAAGTGCGAGCCGTAGAGCGATATCTCCAGTCCGTCGAGCGGCTTGTAGTTGCCGCCGAGGTAGTTCAGGCGGTCGCCCTTGACCTGGCGGGTGCCGTACTCGGTGGTCATGTCCTCGTCGCCGGAGCCGGTCCGCGGGCTGACCTTGCGGAAGCTGCCGGCCTGCAGGCTGAGGTTGTCCAGCTCCTCGCTGGTCACGGCGAAGCCGGTGAAGCTGGAGGGCAGGGCGCGGTTGTCGATGTAGCTGAACACCGGAGTGTTGACCAGGAAGCGACCGGCCTTGAATTCGGTGTTGGAGGCGCGCAGGCGGATGTTGGCGACGCCCAGCTTGGACCACTCGCCGAGCGCCTCGCCGTCGCTGTTCGCCAGGGTCCGGTTGCCGCCGCCGCCGATGCGGCCCTTGCCGCGCTCCAGGGCGATCTCGTTGAATGCCGCGACGTCGAAACCGAAACCGACGGTGCCCTGGGTGTAGCCCGAGCTGTACTTGAGAACGGTGCCCTGGACCCAGGCGTTGCGCTGGTGGATGCGCTGGGAGCCGCCGCCGGCCTTGGGAATGCGGAAGGTGAAGCTGTCCTTCATGTTTTCCCGCGAGTAGAAGTTGCGGGTGGTCAGGGTCAGGCTCTGGCCTTCGACCAGCCCGGTGGCGCCGGCCTGGCCCTTGATCGGCTTCGCCACGCTGGGAATGCTCTGCACTTCGGCGGCGTAGCTCGGGTTGTCCGGGGCCGGCGGGTTTTCCTGCTCGTCGGCCGCCCAGCCCGGCGCGCTCGCAGCCAGCAAGGCCAGCCCCAGCGTAGCGCTGGTCACACGTTGGTTTCTCATCACCTGATTGCTCCCTTTATTGTTGTCGTTGGCACCTGTTTCACCACCAGGTTTGCGCCGGTTTCGCCTGCGCCGGGGCGCGGCGGTCGAAGACGGCGCGGCGAGCGTTCCTGGCGGAACGCGCGTAGCGCCGTTCTGGAACACGGGCAGGAAAAGCAAAAAAATGAAGTACGAAGTCGTGCCGTTCTTCTGCGCCCCGGTCGTTTCACGACCGGGGCGGCGTCGGCATCAGGGCTGGTTGGCTACGCCATAGAAGGCGTTCCGCGAGAAGGGACTGATCTTGAAGCCGTGGACCGACTTGCTCATCGGCTGGTAGACGGTGGAGTGGGCGATCGGGGTGATCGGCACCTGCTCCTTGAGGATGTGCTGGGCCTGCTTGTACAGCTCGCTGCGCTTGTCCTGGTCGGTGACCCGCTTGGCTTCCTTGACCAGCTTGTCGTAGCCGGCGTCGCACCATTTGGAGACGTTGTTGCCGTTGATCGAGTCGCAGCCATAGAGGGTCGCCAGCCAGTTGTCCGGGTCGCCGTTGTCGCCGGTCCAGCCGAACAGCATGGCGTCGTGCTCGCCGGCGTGGGCGCGCTTGATGTACTCGCCCCATTCGTAGCTGACGATCCTGGCCTTGATGCCGATCTTCGCCCAGTCGGCCTGGATCATCTCGGCCATCAGCTTGGCGTTGGGGTTGTAGGGACGCTGTACCGGCATGGCCCAGAGGGTGATCTCGGTGCCTTCGGCGACGCCGGCCTTCTTCAGCAGTTCGCGGGCCTTGGCTGGATCGAACGGGGCGTCCTTGATGGTCTCGTCGTAGGACCACTGGGTCGGCGGCATGCCGTTCACGGCCAGTTGCCCGGCGCCCTGGTAGACGGCATCGATGATCGCCTGTTTATTCACCGCCATGTCCAGCGCCTGACGCACTTCCAACTGGTCGAACGGCTTGTGGGTGACGTTGTAGGCGATGTAGCCGAGGTTGAAGCCCGGTTGCGACGGCACCTTCAGGTTCGCCGCTTCCTGCAGGGCCTTGAGGTCGGCGGGGCGCGGGTTGAGGGTGATCTGGCACTCGCCGGCCTTGAGTTTCTGCGCGCGCACGGCGGCGTCGGTATTGATGGCGAAGATCAGGTTATCGATCTTCACGTCTTCCGGCTTCCAGTAGTCCTTGTTGCCCTTGAAGCGGATCTGCGCGTCCTTCTGGTAGCGACTGAGAATGAAGGGTCCGGTACCGATCGGCTTCTGGTTGATCTGCTGCGGCTTGCCGGCCTCTAGCAACTGCCCGGCGTATTCGGCGGACTGGATCGAAGCGACGTCCATCGCCAGGTTCTGGATGAAGGCGGCGTCGACCTCGTTGAGGGTGAACTTCACCGTGTGCTCGTCGAGCTTCTCGACCCTGGCGATGTTCTTGTCCAGGCCCATGTCGGTGAAGTAGGGGAACTCGGTGGGGTAGGCCTTCCTGAACGGATGGTTCTTGTCGAGCATGCGCTGGAAGGTGAACAGCACGTCGTCGGCGTCGAACTCGCGGGTCGGCTTGAAGTAGTCGGTGCTGTGGAACTTCACGCCCTTGCGCAGGTGGAAGGTGTAGGTCTTGCCGTCGTCGCCGATGTCCCAGCTCTCCGCCAGGCCGGGGATCGCCCGGGTGCCGCCGCGTTCGAACTGGACGAGGCGGTTGAACAGGGTGACCGAGGTCGCGTCGTAATCGGTACCGGTGGTGTACTGGGCGGGATCGAAACCGGCCGGGCTGCCCTCCGAGCAGAACACCAGGTTGCTGGCGGCGTGGGAGAACGGGGTGCCGAGGATCAGACCGGCTGCCAGCCAGGCCCGAACGGGAAGGATCTTACGCATGCAAACCTCATTTTTTCTTTTTCTAAGGGCATCGTCTGAGGATCGGCCTTGTGGGCCATGGCAACTCTCGCCTTTCCATGGATGGCGGATGACAGCCATGGACCCTGTGCGGCGACAGCGATCGTCCGCTTGTTGTTGGTCGACGATTCGCTGATGCCGAAATTAAGTCATGCTGAAATTGTGGTCAACGAAAATTAAGCATGACTAACATTTCTCTTACGAAAACGTTTGCCTGACAGGGAGGATTGGCGCGTTGCGGCTGCGTCAGGGCGCTGGATGGTCGTCGAACAGGCCCATGGTGGTGATGGTCAGGACTTCCGCCACGTCGTTGCCGACATTGGCCAGGCAGTGGGTCTTGGTGGCGTCGAAATGCACCGAGTCGCCGGCACCGAGGGGATACTGGCGGCCTTCGATGGTGTAGACGATCTGTCCGGAAAGAACGTAGGAGAACTCCGCGCCCTCATGGGAAATCAGCTCGGACTGATAGCCCACCGGCATGTTCATCTTCACCGCGTTGATCAGGTTGCCGGGAAAGGAGCTGGACAGGCGCTCGTAGGCCAGCGGCTGGCCCTCGATGGTGTAGCGCACCCGTTCGCCTTCGTGGGAATCGGGCTGTGGCTGGGCCGGTTGGTCGAACAGGGCGTTGAGCGGGATGTTCAGCGACTTGGCGATGTTGGCCAGGGAGGAGATCGATACGCCGGTGAGGTTGCGCTCCGCCTGGGAAAGGAAGCTCGCGGTGAGACCGGATTCGCTGGCGACTTGGTGCAGGGTTTTCTTGGCGGCGCGGCGATAGCGACGCAGGCGTTCGCCGATGCGGTCTACGGTCATTGGGGAGACTCTTGTTGAAAGGCGCAGTATACCCAGCGCGGTGCGTCAATGAAGTCTGACAGATGAACTACCCGAGGCAGTATTTTTTAAGTGTGACTGAAAATTTGCTTTGACCTGAATTTAAGCTCGACTTAAATTCCAGCCCGGTCCAGACGAGGAGAACAACAAATGACCGTGGGTGTTGGCGGTAGTACCCCTGAGCAGGCGCTGGCGCGTCTGCGGAACATGACGGACGGTGCGCAGCCGATCGGCCTGCCGGCCTATCGCCAGCGCATCGCCGCGGCCCAGGCCTGGATGCGTGAGCGCGGCATCGCCGCGGCCTACCTGCATGCGGGCAGCAATCTGCGTTACTTCAGCGGTGTGCAATGGCACCCCAGCGAACGCCTGGTGGGCGCCCTGCTGCCCGCCGAAGGAGCGCTCGAATACCTTGCGCCGGCCTTCGAGGAAGGTACGGTACGCGACTTCCAGGTGGTCGACGGCATCATCCACACCTGGGAGGAACACCAGGATCCCTACCGCCTGCTGCTCGAGCGCCTGGCCGCGCTCGGCATCGACGAGGCGCGTCCGGTCGCATTGTGCCCGACCCTGCCGTTCGAGATGTTCGACCGGCTGCGCTGGCTGGCGCCGGCGCGGTCCTTCGTCAGCGCCGCGGCGCTGGTCGACCAGGGGCGGATGCGCAAGTCGGCCGAGGAACTGGCGCTGATGCAGCGGGCCAAGAACATGACCCTGGAAGTGCAGAAGGCTGCGGCGAGCATTCTCCGCGAAGGCATCAGCACCACCGAGGTCGCCGAATTCATCCACCAGGCGCACCGCAAGGTGGGCGCCCCCGGCTCGACCTTCTGCATCGTCCTGTTCGGCGCCGCCAGCGCCTTCCCCCATGGGGTGAAGCACGCGCAGGTGCTGAAGGGGGGCGACATGGTGCTGATCGACACCGGCTGCCAGCTCCACGGCTACCAGTCGGACATCACCCGCAGCTACGTATTCGGCATGCCCAGCACTCGTCAGCGCGAGTTCTGGGCGATGGAGCGTGACGCCCAGCTGGCGGCCTTCGACGCCGCGCGCCTGGGCCAGCCCTGCGAGGCGGTGGACGCCGCCGCGCGGCGTTCGCTGGAAGCCAACGGCCTGGGGCCGGACTACCGCTTGCCCGGCCTGCCGCACCGCACTGGGCACGGCATCGGCCTGGACGTCCATGAAGGTCCCTACCTGGTGCGTGGCGACCGCACGCCGCTGGACGTCGGCATGTGCTTCAGCAACGAACCGATGATCTGCGTGCCCGGCGAGTTCGGCATCCGCCTGGAAGATCACTTCTACATGACGGCGCAGGGGCCGTGCTGGTTCACCCAGCCGAGCCCGTCGATCGACGATCCGTTCGGCCTGCAAGGCTGAGCCGCGCGCCGGCGGCGAGCGGGGGCCTGGACCCCGCTGGCATCGCCGGCTGTTCCCTCACTCCAGCGTGACCCGGGAAAAGTCCCGTGCCGACATCGGGCTCATGCGGTAACCGCCGACGTTCTTGCGTTGCGCGTCGAACATCAGCGGGTGGGCCAGCGGCAGCCAGGGCATCTGTTCGTGGAAGATCCGCTGCGCTTCCTTGTACAGCGCTACCCGTTGGCTCTCGTCGTTGCTCATGCGCGCCTTGCGGATCGCCTCGTCGAACGCCTTGTCGCACCAGCGCGCACGGTTCTCGCCGGATTCCACCGAGGCGCAGCCGAGGTTGTGGGTGAGGAAGTTGTCCGGATCGCCGTTATCGCCGATCCAGCTGTAGAGCATCATGTCGTGCTCGCCAGCCTTGGTGCGCTTGACCATCTCGCCCCATTCGAACTGGCGGATATTCACCTGCAGGCCGATCCCGGCCAGGTCGGACTGGATCAGTTGCGCCACCCGCGCCGGGTTGCCGCCGGGGCCGCTGCCGGTGCTGATGTAGAGGTTCAGCGGGGTGCCCGGGGCGACCCCGGCTTCCTTCAGCAGGGCCTTGGCCTGTGCGGGGTCGTAGGGCCAGTCGTGGATGCTGTCGTCGTAGCCGAGCAGCATCGGCGGGTACGGGCCGATGGCCGGGCGGGCCTGGTCGCCGAAGACGATCTTCAGGTAGGACGGCTTGTTGAAGCCCAGGGAGATCGCGCGGCGCACGCGGGGGTCGTCGAACGGCTTGTGCCGGGTATTGATCGCTGCGTGGGAGGTGATCATCGCCGCCTCCTGGAGCACGGTCAGCTGCGGGTCCTGGCGCAGCGCGGCGATGTCTTCCGGCTTGGGCGTCAGGGCGATCTGGCATTCGTTGCGGCGCAGGCGCTGCACGCGCACGTTGGGGTCGAGGGTGATCGCCAGCACCAGGTGGTCGATGGCCGGCTTGCCCTTCCAATAGTCGGGATTGGCCGCGTAGCGCACCTGAGCGTCCTTGCGGTAGCGGGTGAGGACGAACGGACCGGTGCCGATCGGCTTGCTGTTGAGTTCGTCGCCCTTGCCCAGGGCGATCAACTGGCCGGCGTACTCGGCGGAGAGGATCGAGCCGAACGGCATCGCCAGGTCGGCCAGGAACGGCGCCTCCGGGTGCTTGAGGACGAAGCGCACCTGGTGCTCGTCGATCTTCTCGATACGCTCGATGATCTCGCGCAGTTGCATGGCGTCGGCGTAGGGGTAGCCGCTGGGAGAAAGGTCGTGGGCGGGATGCCGCGGGTCGAGCATGCGCTGGAAGCTGAACAGCACGTCGTCGGCGTTGAATTCGCGGCTTGGCTTGAAATAATCGGTGCTGTGGAATTTCACGCCTTGGCGCAGGCGGAAGGTGTAGACGAGGCCGTCAGCGGAGATGTCCCAGCTTTCCGCCAGGGCCGGGATCACCGTGGCGCTGCCCGGAGCGAACGCGGCCAGCGCGTTGTACAGCGGATGGGCGGAAGCGTCGAAGGTATAGCCGGAGGTATAGCGGGCCGGATCGAACCCTTCCGGCGCCGCTTCGGTGCATACCGCCAGGGTCTTCGGCTGAGCCTGGATGGCGGCGCTGGCGGCGAAGGCGAGCAGCAGCAGGCTGTAGCGCAGGGCAGAGCATGGTCGCATGGATGACTCCTCTGGAACGGGACGGCCGGGTCGGACGCCCCGGGGGGAGGCGCCGCCGCGCTCGTGGCGGGGCGGCGCGGCTGGCAGGCGAAGCTACTTGCCGACGCTGACCTCGTAGAACGAGTTCAGGCCGAAGGGGCTGATCTTGAAGTCCCGGACCGTCTTGCGCATCGGCTGGTAGACGGTGGAGTGGGCGATCGGGGTGATCGGCACCTGCTCCTTGAGGATGTGCTGGGCCTGCTTGTACAGCTCGGTGCGCTTGCCCTGGTCGGTGGTGCGCTTGGCGTCCTTGACCAGCTTGTCGTAGCCGGCGTCGCACCATTTCGAGAAGTTGTTGCCGTCCACCGCGTCGCAGCCGTAGAGGGTGCCGAGCCAGTTGTCCGGGTCGCCGTTGTCGCCGCTCCAGCCGATCAGCATGGCGTCGTGCTCGCCGCCCTTGGCGCGCTTGATGTATTCGCCCCATTCGTAGGTGACGATCTTCGCCTTGATGCCGATCTTCGCCCAGTCGTTCTGCAGCATTTCCGCCATCAGCTTGGCGTTGGGGTTGTAGGGACGCTGTACCGGCATGGCCCAGAGGGTGATCTCCGTGCCCTCGGCGACGCCGGCCTTCTTCAGCAGCTCCTTGGCCTTGGCCGGATCGTAGGGCGCGTCCTTGATGGTCTCGTCGTAGGACCACTGGGTCGGCGGCATGCCGTTGCTCGCCAACTGGCCGGCGCCCTGGTAGACGGCATCGATGATCGCTTTCTTGTTCACCGCCATGTCCAGCGCCTGGCGTACTTCCAACTGGTCGAACGGCTTGTGGGTGACGTTGTAGGCGATGTAGCCGAGGTTGAAGCCGGCCTGCGACGGCAGGTTCAGGTTCGGGTCTTTCTTCAGTGCGTCGAGATCGGCGGGGCGCGGGTTGAGGGTGATCTGGCACTCGCCGGCCTTGAGCTTCTGCGCGCGCACCGAGGCGTCGGTGTTGATGGCGAAGATCAGGTTGTCGACCTTCACTTCGCCCGGCTTCCAATAGTCCTTGTTGCCCTTGAAGCGGATCTGCGCATCTTTCTGGTAGCGGCTGAACACGAAGGGCCCGGTACCGATCGGCTTCTGGTTGATGTCGCTGGCCTTGCCCTGCTTGAGCAGTTGCGCGGCGTATTCGGCGGACTGGATCGACGGGAAGGGCATCGCCAGGTTCTGGATGAAGGCGGCGTCGACCTCGTTGAGGGTGAACTTCACCGTGTGCTCGTCGAGCTTCTCGACCCTGGCGATGTTCTTGTCCAGGCCCATGTCGGTGAAGTAGGGGAACTCGGTGGGGTAGGCCTTCCTGAACGGATGGTTCTTGTCGAGCATGCGTTCGAAGGTGAACAGCACGTCGTCGGCGTTGAATTCGCGGGTCGGCTTGAAGTAGTCGGTACTGTGGAACTTCACGCCCTTGCGCAGGTGGAAGGTGTAGGTCTTGCCGTCGTCGCCGACCTCCCAGCTCTCCGCCAGGCCGGGGATCACCCGGGTGCCGCCGCGCTCGAACTGGGTCAGCCGGTTGAAGACGGTCTCCGCCGCGGCGTCGAAATCGGTACCGGTGGTGTACTGGGCGGGATCGAAGCCGGCCGGGCTGCCTTCCGAGCAGAAGATCAGGTTGCTGGCGAAGGCCTGGGGAACACTGGCGATCAGGGCGGCGCCGAGCAGGGACGGCATGATCGCGGAGCGGATGACGGCGTTTCTACGCATGGAATGACCTCTGGTTATTTTGATTGTCTGCGAGGGACAGCCTCGTGAGCTGTCTTGCGCGAAGCTATGCAGGGCATGTGCCGGCCGCAAGCGTCGAGGTCGGTTCAGTGTAGATGTTGTTATCTGGTTGAAAGGGAATGTCGCATTTTCGAATTTGCGCAAAGGCGATCTGGGCGCGTTTGCCGCGCGAGCGACAGCGGCAACGCAAGAGGCAGCCCCTGGGCTGCCTCTGGTGGTGCGGCGAGGTCCCGGATCAGGGCATCTGCACTTCGATCACGCCATCGGCGTTCACCGTGACCTGGCTGGTACCGGCCTCGATCTCCGGCGCCTGGGCACCACCGAAGCTGGCGTCGGCTTTCATCGCCGCCATCCGCATCACCGGATACGGGCGCGGTGCGCCGGCGCTGTTCACGTTCAGGCTGACCAGCTTGTAGCCCTTGCCGCCGAGTGCCTCGGTGAGCAACTGGGCGCGTTCCTTGAACGCGTCCACGGCGCCTTTCATCAACTGGTCCTCGTTCTTCTTGCGGGTCGCCTCGGCGATGCTGAAGTCCATGCCGCCCATCTTCAGCTTGCCCAGCAGGTCGGCGGAGAGCTGGCCGAGGGCGGCGAAGTCGGAGCTTTCCAGGCGCAGCTCGGCGCGCTCGCGCCAGCCGGTGATCTTCTGGCCCTTGTCGTCATAGACCGGGTAGCTGTTGCGGCTGCCCAGGCTGATGGTCACGCCCTTGACCTTGCGCGCGTCGGCGACGGCGGCATTGAGGACGCTGGTGGTCTCGGCGGCGAGCTTGGCCGGGTCGCTGCCCTGGCTTTCGCTGTAGAGGGTGACCTGCATCAGGTCGTGGGCCACCTGCTGGCTGACTTCGGCGTGCAGCGAGACCTGGTTGTAGCGCGGCGCTTCCTCGGCCACCGCCGAGAGGCTGGCGGCGCAGAGGGTGACGGCGGCGGCCAGGCGGGAAATCGCGGACATTGGGCAACTCCTTGTACTTGAGGCTGAATTCACACTGTAGAGCATGGTTCCGGTGGGCGCGGCGAGCGCGCCTGCAAGCCGGTCTTGGACCCTGAGACGGAAGTTTTTCGCAAAACGGGTTAGGCGATTTCGGAAAAAACGAGAAATTTACTGATCTGGGCCCTGACAGGGTCCGGCGAAACAGGGCAGGATGGCGACCTGCGAGGTTTCTGAGTCACTTTGCCGCAGAGTTGCCGACAGTGTCTTGGCTATACTCGCGCTTATTCCGGAAGAAAACATGCGCGCACCGGTTTTCCTGCTCTCCGCCAGTCGCCAGAACCTTGGCCGTCTGCTCCTCATCCGTATTCTCGTGCTGGCCGCGCAGGCCGGCTCGGTGGGTTTCGCCTGGCTCTCCGACCTGCTGCCGCTCCCCTGGCTGGCGCTGGGCCTGACCCTCGGCCTGTCCGCCGGCCTGATCCTGTTCACCGCCCTGCGCCTGCGCGCGCCATGGCCGGTGACCGACCAGGAATACGCGGTGCAACTGGCCTGCGACCTGATCATCCACAGCACCCTGCTGTATTACTCCGGCGGCTCGACCAACCCCTTCGTCTCCTATTACCTGGTACCGCTGACCATCGCCGCGGCGACCCTGCCCTGGATCTATTCCATGGTCCTCTCCGGCCTGGCCCTGACCGGCTACACCCTGCTGCTGATCTGGTACCACCCGCTGCACCTGCAGGCGGTGCAGCACGAGGCGATGCTGATCAACCTGCACCTGTTCGGCATGTGGCTGAACTTCGCCCTGTCGGCGGCTTTCATCACCTTCTTCGTGGTGAAGATGTCCGAGGCGCTGCGTTGGCAGGCGCACGTACAGGCCGAGCGGCGCGAGGAAAGCATGCGCGACCAGCAGTTGCTGGCGGTGGCCACGCAAGCGGCCGGCGCCGCGCACGAACTGGGCACGCCGCTGGCGACCATGAGCGTGTTGCTCAACGAACTGCGCCAGGAGCGTCCGCAGGATCCGACCCTGCAGGAAGACCTGGCCCTGCTGCAGGAGCAGGTCAAGCAGTGCAAGCACACCCTCCAGCAACTGGTGCGTGCCGCCGAGGCCGACCGCCGCCAGGCGGTGGAAGAGCAGAGCGCCGCCGAATGGCTGGAGTCGGTGCTGCGCCGCTGGCACCTGATGCGCCCCGAGGCCTCCTACCGCTACCAGTGCCTGGGCCTGGGCGCCGCGCCGCGCCTGACCCCGCCGACCGACCTCAGCCAGGCCCTGCTGAACCTGTTGAACAACGCGGCGGACGCCTGTCCCGACGACCTCGACATCCGCCTGGACTGGGATAGCAGCAATATCTGCCTGAGCATCCGCGACCATGGCGTCGGGGTGCCCCTGGCGATCGCCGAGCAGATCGGCAAACCGTTCTTCACCACCAAGGGCAAGGGCTTCGGCCTTGGCCTGTTTCTCAGTCAGGCCAGCGTGACCCGCGCTGGTGGAACGGTGAAGTTGTATAACCACGAAGATGGCGGCACTCTGACCGAACTGCGCCTGCCGCGCATGTACGGGATGGCTTGAGTGATCCGTCTGAGAGGCCCTGCCTATGTCTGAAGAGCTGCTCTTCGAAGGGGAAGAACATCCCCATCTCCTGCTGGTGGACGACGATCCCACCTTCACCCGCGTCCTGGCGCGGGCCATGAGCCGCCGCGGCCTGCGGGTCAGTACCGCCGGCTCCGCCGAGGAAGGCCTGGCGCTGGCCCAGCAGGACACCCCGGACTACGCCGTGCTCGACCTGAAGATGGAGGGCGATTCGGGACTGGTGCTGCTGCCGAAACTGCTGGAACTGCACGCGGACATGCGGGTGGTGATCCTCACCGGCTATTCCAGCATCGCCACCGCGGTCGAGGCGATCAAGCGCGGTGCCTGCAACTACCTGTGCAAGCCGGCGGATGCCGACGACGTGCTGGCCGCGCTGCTCTCAGAGCACGCCGACCTGGACACCCTGGTGCCGGAGAACCCGATGTCGGTGGATCGCCTGCAATGGGAGCACATCCAGCGCGTGCTCGCCGAGCACGAGGGCAACATCTCCGCCACCGCTCGCGCCCTGGGCATGCATCGACGGACCTTGCAGCGCAAGCTGCAGAAGCGGCCGGTCCGGCGCTGAAGCGAAAATGACGCCAGGGGCGCCGCAGGGCGCCCCTGGCGTTTTCGCTTTCCGTCGATTCGCGCTCGGTTTCGCGGGTTCCACCGGTCGCCGGGGATATCCAGCGGGCCGAGCAATCGTTAAGATGCAACTTTCATAAATCGCACGACCAGGGATTGATCATGCGTATCTTCGGTTCGAGTGCCGGCTGCCTGTCGGTGCTGTTCGGACTGGCCTTCGGGCTGCCTGCACTAGCCGAGCCCTCGGTGGACCTGGATGGTCCGACGGCGGGCTGGCGCTATTCCGGCCTGCTCGAACAGCCCGATGCCCCGCGTGTCGCCTATCCGACTCCGCCCATCGATCGCGGCGGCCAGCGCGGCCGCAGCCTGATCGAAGGACATCTGCGCGAACTGGTCGGCACCGAGCGCGCCCAGCGCCTGGTGGTCAACGGCAATCCTCTCCCTCTCTATACCGACGGCGCCGGGCGTTTCGTCCGCCCCTATGCGTTCGGCCATGGCTCCAATGGCGTCCAGGTCGGCAGCGCCGACGGCAAGATCCTCAAGCGCGTGCAGTTCTACGAGGCCAACCGCTCCCAGGTGCCCCCGCGTGTACGCGTGGTGCTCGGCTGGGACGACCCCAAGGCCGAGCTCGACCTGCATATCGTCACCCCCGATGGCCAGCACGCCTATTGGGCGCATCCGCGCCTGAGCAACAGCGGCGGCCTGGATCCGGACGGCGTCGACGGGCCCGGCCCGGAGATGTTCACCATGGGCGCGCCGCTGCACGGCACCTACCTGATCTACGTGAACTACTGGGGCAACCTCAACAACCAGGGCTACAACTTCCAGGCCGGCAGCAACGTACAGGACGTGATCACCGCCCAGGTCAACCTGGTGTTCAACGAAAACAGCGTCGACGAGAAGCACGAGACCTTCGTCGTGCCCCTGCGCACCATCGGCGACCTGGTGCTGGTCAAGACCTTTACCTACTGAAGCATCCCCCTCGTACGGATGACACGGGATTAGCGAACCATGAGCGAGAACAATACCCCCAGCCCTGCCAACGGAACCCCTGCGCCCGCCGCTGCGCGCCCGCGAAGCGCCCTGTGGCCGGTGCTGGGGATCGTCGCCGCGCTGGCCGCCGGCGGTGTGCTGGCCTGGCAGATGGGCTGGCTGGAGCGGCTCGGCGGAGGGCGCCCGGCCGAAGAGGACCTCGGCCAGCCGATCGGCGCCCAGGCACCCGCGGACTCCGCCGCGCCACGCGCCTACCGCGACCTGCGCAAGCCCGACGCGCTGATCGAGAGCGTATCGCTGAGCCGCCTGCCGAAGGAAATCCTCGAGGTGCCGCTGCTGCGCGATACCCTCACCGAGGACTTCGTCTTCTATTACGAGAACAACGGCGACCGCCTCGGCCTGACCGGTACGTTGCGACGGATCATCTACGAACACGACCTGACTCTGAAGGACAGCCTGGTCGAGGAACTCCTCGACCAGCCGGCCCAGGTCGCCCTCTGGCGCGGCGCCGACGGCCGCCTGCGCGACTTCGTGGTGGTGCTCAAGCGCGGCGGCCTGGCACGGGTGCTCGAGCCGCTGGCGCATATCGCCGCCGACGACCAGCAGTTGCGCAAGGTCGGCGAGCTGGCTGGAACCTCGGTCTATCGCCTGCGCTACGGCAACGACAAGGCGATGCTGTTCCTGTCCAAGGGCGACCGGCTGTTGCTGCTGTCGAACCCACGAATGCTCTTCGACGATGGCGGCGAAAGCGACGACAGCCCGTTGAACGGTCCGGCCAGCGAGGATCTGGCGGCGTTGATCGATGGCGACGAGCTGTTCCCCGAGCGCTTCGGCCTGCCGGACCGTGGCGAGCTGCGCCAGCGCATCACCCTGAATGCCAGCGTCCTGGCCATGGGCTACCAGCGCTTCATCCCGAGCTTCGCCGGGGTGCGCTTCGAGAAGGGCGAGCAGGGCTGGAGCAGCTACCTGGCGCTGAACGAGGTGGAGCGTCAGCCGCCGCTGGACTTCTCCCCGGTGTGGCAGGCCATGCCGATGGGCGCCAGCGCCTGCGTGGCGCTGCCGGTCACGCCCGGCCTGTACGGTGTGATGCTGGAGCGCCTGGGGGCCGAGCAGAAGATGGCCCAGGCCTTCTCCGAGCATCTCAGCGGCGCCGCCGGTCTCTGCTGGTATGCCAATTCGCGCCTGCATTCGCCGCTGCTGGTAGGCCAGTTGAGCGCGCCGGCCAGTGTCGAACTCGACGACGAGCTGGGCAAGCTGTTCAGCCGCGTGATCGGCGCGAAGGAAGCCAAGGCCGAGGGTGGCAGCTTCCCGGTGGACGACCGGGTGGATGGCCAGACCCGCCGCTGGACCCGCCAGGTCAGCTCGAACTTCGGCGCCTATCCGGCCAGCCAGGCGGACGACCCGGACAGCATCAGCGGCCGCGCGTTCTTCCGCATCGGCATGGCGCGGCATGGCCAGACCCTGCTGTTCTCCCTCGACGACCAGTTGCTCGGCAAGGCCCTGGACACCCTCGACAAGCGTTATCCGCCGCTCGCCGAAGTGCTGCCCAAGGATGCGCTGGTGCCAGCCTACCTGGCGCCGCAGCCGCTCTCCGAACTGCTGCAGCGGGAAACCCTCGACAGCCTGCCGCAAGACATGGAGCCGGTATTCCGCAATGCCGCCGACACCTACCTGATGCCGCGCCTGAAGACCCTCGCCGGCAAGGGCGGCTATGCCCTCGGGCTGCCTGCCGGCAGCCAGGCCAACGCGCCGTGGCAGTGGCTGCCGCTGGAATGGCGGCCGCTGTGAGGCGCCTGACGACCTTCGGCCTGGCGCTGCTCCTGCTGGCCAGCGGCGGTGCCCGTGGCGAGACCCCGGTAGCGCTCGACCCGCAGCAATCGCAGGTGTTCCGCGCCTGGTTCGTGCGCATCGCCCAGGAGCAGTTGCGCCAGGGACCGAGCCCGCGCTGGCACCAGCAGGACTGCGCCGGCCTGGTGCGCTTCGCCGCCAACGAGGCGCTGAAGGTCCATGATGGCAAATGGCTGCGCGCCAACGGCCTGTCCAACCGCTACCTGCCCCCGGAGCTGGCGCTCAGTCCCGAGCAACGGCGCCTGGCGCAGAACTGGCAGCAGGGGGGCGGCCAGGTCGGACCCTACGTGAATGCGATCAAGCTGGTGCAGTTCAACAGCCGGCTGGTCGGCCGCGACCTCAACCAGGCGCGCCCCGGCGACCTGATGTTCTACGACCAGGGCGACGACCAGCACCTGATGATCTGGATGGGCCGCTCCATCGCCTATCACACCGGCAGCAGCACCCCGACCGACAACGGCATGCGCTCGGTCAGCCTGCAACAACTCATGACATGGAAGGACACCCGATGGATCCCCGACGAATCCAATCCCAACTTTATCGGCATCTATCGGCTGGCTTTCCTTTCTCAATGAATCACGTCCCAGTGAAGACCACAGCAATGAGCAACCTGCGTCGTTTCAGCCGTAGCCTGGCGGTCGCCGCCCTGGCCCTGCTGCCGTTCGCCGCCGTCCAGGCGGAAGATGCGGTGGAGCCGAGCGGCTACACGCCGATGGCCGGTGAATCCTTCTTCCTGCTCGCCGACAGCAGCTTCGCCACCGACGAGGAAGCGCGGGTCCGCCTCGAGGCGCCCGGCCGCGACTACCGGCGCTACCGCATGGAGCCCTATGGCGGGGTCGACGTGCGCCTGTACCGGATCGAACAGCCGCTGGAGTTCCTCAAGCGGCAGAAGAACCTGCACCGTGTCCTGGCCGAAGGACAGTTCAAGGGCGAAGGGCTGTCGAATACCCTGGCCTATCTCTGGGACAACTGGTATCGCAAGTCGCGCCGGGTGATGCAGCGCGCCTTCTCCTACGAGTCGCGGCAACAGGTCACCGAGGCGGTGCCCGAGCTGAAGATGGGCAACGCCATGAGCGCGCCGACGCCCTACGACGCGCAGCCGCAGTACGCGCCGATTCCCGGCCTGCCGCTGGTCAGCCAGTTCCGCTACCCGCTGTGGGACGCCAAGCCCATCGAGCCGCCGCAGGACGTCAAGCTGGCCGGCTCCTCCAGCGAGTTCATCAACGTCGTGCCGGGCAATGTCTACATCCCGCTGGGCAAGCTGAAACCGGGCCTGTACCTGGTCGAGGCGCTGGTCGGCAAGTACCGCGCCACCACCGTGGTGTTCGTCTCCAACAGCGTGGCGGTGAGCAAGGTCGCCGGCGACGAGCTGCTGGTCTGGACCGCGCGCAAGCACGAAGGCACCCCGGTGCCCGACACCAAGGTGCTGTGGACCGACGGCCTGGGCGTGATGAGCAGCGGCAATACCGACGCCGATGGCCTGCTGCGGCTCCGGCACGCCAGTCCGGAGCGCTCCTACGTGATCGGCGAGGACCGCGAGGGTGGGGTCTTCGTCTCCGAGAACTTCTATTACGACAGCGAGATCTACGACACCAAGATCTACGCCTTCACCGACCGTCCGTTGTACCGGCCGGGCGACTGGGTCTCGTTGAAGATGGTCGGCCGCGAGTTCAAGAACGCCCGCCAATCCCAGGCCGCCGCCAGCGCTCCGGTGCGCCTGAGCGTGATCGACGCCAGCGGCACCGTATTGCAAAGCCTGGACCTGCGCTTCGACGCGAAGAGCGGCGCCAATGGCCGCTTCCAACTGCCGGAGAACGCCGTCGCCGGCGGCTACGAGCTGCGCTTCGACTACCGTGGGCAGACCTACAGCAGCGCCTTCCGCGTCGCCGAATACATCAAGCCGCACTTCGAGGTTTCCCTCGACCTGGCCAAGCCGGATTTCAAGACCGCCGAGCCGGTGAAGGGCGAGATCGTCCTGCTCTATCCGGACGGCAAGCCGGTGGCCAATGCGCGCCTGCAACTGAGCCTGCGCGCCCAGCAGTTGTCGATGGTGGACAACGAACTGCAGTATCTCGGCCAGTTCCCGGTGGAACTGAGCAGCACCGAACTGACCACCGACGGCAAGGGCCGCGCCACCATCGAATTGCCGGCGGCGGAGAAGCCCAGTCGCTACATGCTGACCATCTTCGCCAGCGACGGCGCCGCCTACCGGGTCAAGACCAGCAAGGAGATCCTCATCGAGCGCGGCGCCGCGCGCTATCGCCTGAGCGCGCCGCAGCGCTTCAGCGCCGCCGGCGAGAAGGTCGAGTTCAGCTATGCCAGCGAACAGCCGACCCCGCTCAAGCCGAGCAGCTACCAGTGGATCCGCCTGGAGGACCGCGCCACCGACAGCGGTCCGCTCGCCGCCGGCCGCTTCGCGCTGACCTTCGAGCGTCCCGGCACCTATTCCGTGGAGCTGCGCGACGACAAGGGCCAGCTCCTTGGCGCCACCGGCCACTCGGTGAGCGGCGAGGGCGTGAAGTCGGTGCCCGGCACCGTCGAAGTGATCTTCGACAAGCCCGAGTACCGCACCGGCGAGGAAGCTTCCGCACTGATCACCTTCCCCGAGCCGGTGGAGGATGCGCTGTTGTCCCTGGAGCGCGACAAGGTCGAGGCCACCGCCTTGCTGTCCAAGGGCGCCGACTGGCTGCGCCTGGAAAAGCTCAACCCGACCCAGTACCGCGTGCGGATCCCGGTGCGCGAGGAGTTCGCGCCGAACCTGACCTTCTCCGTGCTCTACACCAAGGGCGGCGACTACAGCTTCCAGAACGCCGGGATCAAGGTCGGCATGCCCCAGGTGGAGATCGACATCGCCACCGACAAGGAGCGCTACGAACCGGGCGAGACGGTGACCGTGACCCTGGCCACGCGCTTCGCCGGCAAACCGGTTTCCAGCCACCTGACCGTCAGCGTGGTGGATGAGATGGTCTATGCCCTGCAAGCGGAGATCGCCCCCGGCATCGACCAGTTCTTCTACCATCCGCGGCGCAACAACGTGCGCACCAGCGCCAGCCTGGCCTTCATCAGCTATGACGTGGCGCTGCCCGGCAGCACCAGCGCACCCGGACGGGCGAACCGCAGCGAGCGCGGCGTCAAGGTACTGGAGCGGCCGCGCCGCGAGGACGTCGACACCGCCGCCTGGCAGCCGGAACTGGTCACCGACGCCCAGGGCAAGGCCAGCTTCAGCTTCCGCATGCCCGACTCGCTGACCCGCTGGCGGATCACCGCGCGGGCCATCGACGACAACGGCCAGGTCGGCCAGAAGAAGCAGTTCCTTCGCTCGGAGAAGCCGCTGTACCTGAAGTGGAGCGGGCCGACCCGCTTCCGCCAGGGTGACCAGCCCGACCTCGGCCTGTTCGTCTTCAACCAGGGCGAACAGCCGGTCAAGGCCGAGCTGCTCAGCGGGCCGCCCGGCAGCCAGCGCAGCCAGACCCTGGAGCTGGCCAAGGGGGTCAACTACATTCCGCTGGCGCAACAGCCGCTCGCCGATGGCGACTGGAGCGCCGAGCTGCGCCAGGACGGGCAGGTCCGCGACCGCCTGGCGGTGCGCTTCAACCTGCTGGCCGACGGCTGGCAGGTGGAGCAGGCGCAGAACCTCAGCCTGGCGGCGGCGAGCAACCCGCTGCAACTGCCGGCGGACGCCCGCGACGTACGCCTGCGCCTGGCCGACGGACCGTCGGCGGCCTACCTGGGCAATCTCGATGATCTGCTGGAGTATCCCTACGGCGGCGTCGAGCAGACCGCCAGCCAGTTGCTGCCGCTGAGCATCGCCTATCCGGCGCTGGCCGGCGGCGAGCCGCGGATTCGCGACCGCCTGCGCCTGATCATGCAGAACAGTCGCCTGCGCCTGGTGCAGATGGCCGGCCCGGACGCCTGGTTCGCCTGGTGGGGCGGCGACGTCGATGGCGACGCTTTCCTCACCGCCTATGCCTACTACGCCGACTGGTACGCCAGCCGCGCACTGGAGATCCAACTGCCGGCCGAACACTGGCAGCGCATCCTCGAGCCTTACGCCAAGCAGGCGGCGCAGACTCCGCTGTTGCAGCGCGCGCTGATCCTGGCTTTCGCCCGCGACATGCAGTTGCCGGTGAACACCCTGCTCGGCGGCCTGCTCAACGATCTGGCCAACGCCGGCGAAGGGCAGGCGCGTGCGCAGCCGCTGGAGGCCGATGACGGCCTGGTGCTGGGCGATCCGGACTCGGCCCTCGGCCTGGCCGCGGCGCGGGTGCTGGCGGTGGACCTGGCGCGGCAACTGCGGGTCGCGGTGCCCGCACCGCTGGCGGCGCAGTCCGAGGCGGCGACGCAGCGCCTGCGCGAGGCCGGCCTGCCGTTCACCGACGCCTTGCTGGCGTCCCGCTCGAGCGTGGACGCGCAGCAGGCCAGCGCCTTGCTGCAACGCCTGGCGCCGGCGCAATCGACCCTGGAGCGCGCCCTGGCCCTGACCTGGTTGCAGGGTGTCCTGGCCCAGGCGCCTCAAGGCAAGCTGCCGCAGCCGCCGAAGGACTGGCAGGCGCAGCGCGGCGCTACTGGCGAGACCTACTGGCAATGGCGCGGCCGCGGCATCCCGAGCTGGGTCGACCTGGACGAGGCGCCGGCCCGGCCGCTGCCGGTCGCGCTCAGCTACCGCAGCGCCCAGGCGCCGAACGCGCAGTTGCCGGTGCAGATCAGCCGTCGTCTGCTACGCCTGGTGCCCGGCGAAGGGGCGTTCGAGTTCAAGGTCGAGGAGGTCGGCGACAGGCCGCTCTCCAGCGACGAGCTGTATCTCGACGAAGTGACGCTGAACGTTCCGGAGAACACCGCCCTGCGCTACGGCATGCTGGAGATGCCGTTGCCGCCCGGCGCGGATGTCGAGCGCACCACCTGGGGCATCAAGATCAGCGGCCTGGCTGGCGACGAGGCGACCACCCTGGAGCGCGCGCGCAACGAACCGGGCGAGCTGTTCTATGGGGTGCCGGTGGACAGCCTGAGTGGCGAACAGCGTTTCCGTCACCTGGTGCGTTTCTCCCAGAAAGGCAGCTTCAACCTGCCTCCGGCCCGCTACCTGCGTCTCTACGCGCCGGAACAGCAGGCCCTGGAAGCCAAGCCGGCGCTGGCCAAGGTCAAGGTCGAGTGATCGCGTTGCGCGCCTGGCTGGTCCTGCTGTGCGCCGTGCCGTTGCTGCTTCGCGCGGCGGAGGCGCCGGTGCAACTGGCCTGGCGCACGGCCCAGGGCTACGAACTGGTGAGCCTGGATCGCCAGCGGGTGCTCGAGCGCCGGCCATTGCCGGCCGATTTGCAGGCTCCGCTGGGCAGCCTGTGGAAATTGTTCGTCTTCGCCTGGCTGAGCGACACCGGTCAGACCGAGCCGCCCTATGCCTGCCAGGGGCGCAGCCGCGAAGAGGTCTACTGCTGCGAGAATGGCCAGACGATCGGCCGTGACCGCGCCCTGGTGCGTTCCTGCGGGCTGTATTTCGACCCGCAGCGCCTCGCCGTGCGGCCGCAGGCCTGGCGCGACTACTGGCAGGCGCGCCAGGCGCCGGCCTGGCTGCTCGATCTGGAGCGGCTGCAACCGCAGACGCGGGTGCCGGTTAAAGAGCTTCTGGAACAGTTGCAGCAGTTGCCGGCCCAGGACGAAGCGCGGCGTGTGCTGCTCGACGTGGCGTTGCAGGCCGGCGATGGGCATGCCATTGCCAGTCTGGGCGGGCGCCTGCGGGTGAAGACCTGGAGCTGGCTCGATGACCGCGATCCACAGGCGCGCCAGGGCGGTTTCGCCGGCTGGCTGGTCGACGGGACGCCGCTCTGGCTCGGTGGCCCGGGGACCAGCAAGGTGATCCTGGACCGTTACGCCGAGGTGCTCGGGCGCTTCCTGCCGAGTCCGTGGCCGGCCGATCCGGGCCGTTGCGTGGAAGTGAACCTGTTCAGCCGCTATCCGCTGCGTTCGGTCAGCGCTACCGCCGGCCACCCGGCCCCCGAAGGCCTGCTGCACGGTCCGCAGCAAGTGCTCTTCGCCAACGGCAATCGCCTGGACATCGCCAGCGCCGGCGACCTCTTTCTACAGCGAGTGGATGGCGTGCCGCGCCTGGTCGCCCGGGTTTCGCGCGAAGAGTACGTGGCGCGGGTGCTGGAGCGCGAAGCCTCGGCGCAGCCGAAGGAAGCCGCCCGCGCGCTGGCGGTGACCATTCGCACCTATCTGTTGCAGAACGCCGCACCGCGCGGCGAGTGCCTGGCCATCGATGACAGCAGCCAGCGCCAGCGCGTGGCGCCGCGCCCGGCCAGCGCGCCGGCACGGCGCATCGCCGCCTGGAGCGCCGACCTGGTGCTGGCCGGGGCGACCGTCAACTATCACTCCGACCAGCCTGGCCCGGCGCGCCTGTCCTGGAAGCAGGCGGTGGAGCAGGCCGGCCAGGGCCTGGGCTACGACAGCATCCTCGCCCAGGCCTTCCCGCGCAGCAGCCTGAGCCGCTGGGACAACCCGGTGGCCGCCTGCCAGCCGTTGCCGGCCGCCGAAGAGTGGCTGCGCAAGCAGCGCCGGCAGTGGCGCGAGCGCCTCGACCGCGAGCCCGGCTACGAGGAAATACCGAGTTTTTCCGTATGCCGCCTGGCTTCCGGGCGGCCCTATGTCGATCGCGAGCGCGAACGCATCTTCGTCCGTGGCCTGTATTCCCTACAGGAGCGCCTGGACCTCACCCACGAATACCTGCACCTGGCCTTCCGCGCCCATCCCAGCGGCCAGGACGAAAACTATGTCGAAAGCCTGGCCCGGCGCCTGCTACTGGAATGACTCCATGAACCGAATGTCCCTTGCCGCCCTGCTCAGTTGCCTGCCCCTCGTCGCCTGGGCGGACAACCCCGTGAAACTGGATACGCCGGTCTCCGGCTGGCGCGCCGGCGACGGTTCCGCCGCCAATTACCGGCAGGTGGTGAATTACCCGGCGTCCTCGGTCAACGTCGCCGCCGACCAGGCGACCACCGCGCGCATTCGCGGCGCGATCGCGGCCCAGTCCAAGGACCGCCCGGCGACGCTGGTGGTGAACGGTGTGAGCATGCCGCTGAAGGTGGACGCCGATGGCAGCTTCGACCGCCCGTTCGCCTTCCCGTCCGGCAGCAACAGCGTCGAGGTGCGCAACGCCGCCGGGCAGTCGCGACGGGTCCAGTTCTATCACGGTGGCGGCGGCGGGGAAGTGCCGGCCAAGCTGCGCGTGCTGCTGTCCTGGGACAGCGACAACACCGACCTCGACCTGCACCTGGTGACCCCGGACGGCGAGCACGTCTGGTATGGCAACCGTTCGCTGGCCAACGGCGCGACCCTGGATGTCGACGTCACCACCGGTTACGGCCCGGAAATCATCGCCACGCCGACTCCGCAGAAGGGGCCTTACCTGGTCTACGTCAACTATTTCGGCGGTGGCTACGGCAGCAGCGAGGACGGCGCCGAGCAGGCCGCCCAGGACCTGACCACGGCGCGCATCACCCTGGTCACCGAGGAAGGCACGCCGAACGAGAAACAGGAAACCTTCCTGGTACCGATGCGCAAGCCCGGCGAGCTGACGCTGGTGAAGCGCTTCAGCTACCCGTAGGCGGGAGAGACGCGCCGCGCGCCGTCCCGTAGGGGGATAACGCCCCTGGCGTCATTCGCCGTCGCTCCGGCATCGGCGTTACCAACCGCGTGGCATGACGGCGGCGCGCATGCCGCTGCGAATGGCTCCTGGGCTCAGGCGGGCTGCTCGCCCTGCCAGGTATCGATCACTTCCTGCGCCGCGCGGAACGCGTCGATCGCCGCCGGTACCCCGGCATAGACCGCGCAGTGCAGCAGCGCCTCGCGGATTTCCTCCACCGTGCAGCCGTTGTTCAGCGCGCCGCGCACGTGGCCTTTGAGCTCCTGCGGGCATTTCAGCGCGGTCAGGGCGGCCAGGGTGATCAGGCTGCGGGTCTTGCGCGGCAGCGTATCGCGGGCCCACACCGAGCCCCAGGCATGCTCGTTGACGAAGTCCTGCAATGGCTGGGTGAAGGCGGTGGCGTTGCCCATGGCGCGCTCGACGAAGGCGTCGCCCATGACTTCACGTCGGATCTCCAGACCGGTCTTGTGGTGTTCGCTCATCGGAAGTTTCCTGTCTAGGGTAGGAGGCGGCTCAATCCAGCGACTCTATCCGAACCGGCGCCACGCCGCTGCGGATCATGCCCAGGCCTTCGGCGGCCTTGCGCGATACATCGATGATCCGCCCGCGGCGGAACGGCCCGCGATCGTTGATGCGGACCACCACGCTGCGGCGGTTGTCGAGGTTGGTTACCCGCACGCGGGTACCGAACGGCAGCGTACGGTGGGCAGCGGTCATCGCGTTGGGGTTGTAGCGTTCGCCGCTGGCGGTACGCAGGCCGGCGTGGCGGCTGCCATAATAGGAGGCTTCGCCGGTATCCGCGGAACCGCTGCCGCCGAGGCTGGAGCAGCCGGCGAGGAACAGCGGTAGGACGGCGAGGGCGAGGCGCACGGCGGCGGATGGGTTGGGCATGGACAATAGGCTCCTGGCGGACAAGAAGACGCCGGGCGAACCCGGCGTCTGGCTTTGACTCACGCTTCGAGCTTTTTCTTCAGCAACTCGTTCACCTGCTGCGGGTTGGCCTTGCCTTTCGAAGCTTTCATCGCCTGGCCGACGAAGAAGCCGAACATCTTGCCGCGCTTGGCCTCGTCGGCGGCGCGGTACTGCTCGACCTGCTCGGCGTTGGCCGTCAGCACCTCGTCGAGCATCTTCTCGATGGCGCCACTGTCGGTGACCTGCTTCAGGCCCTTGGCCTCGATGATCTGGTCGGCGGAACCCTCGCCGTTGGCCATGGCTTCGAAGACCATCTTGGCGATCTTGCCGGAGATGGTGTTGTCCTTGATACGCAGGATCATGCCGCCCAGTTGCTCGGCGGACACCGGCGACTGCTCGATCTCCAGGCCGTCCTTGTTGAGCAGGCTGCCCAGCTCGACCATCACCCAGTTGGCCGCCAGCTTGGCGTCGCCGCAGATTTCCTGGACCTTCTCGAAGTAGTCGGCCATCTCGCGGCTGGCGGACAGCACGCTGGCGTCGTAGGCCGACAGGCCGTACTGGCTCTCGAAGCGCTCGCGCTTCTGCACCGGCAGTTCCGGCAATTGCTCGCGCAGCTTCGCCAGGTACTCGGGCTCGATGATCACCGGCAGCAGGTCGGGGCAGGGGAAGTAACGGTAGTCGTTGGCTTCTTCCTTGCCGCGCATGGAGCGGGTCTCGTCCTTGTTCGGGTCGTACAGGCGGGTTTCCTGGACCACCTTGCCGCCGTCCTCGATCAGCTCGATCTGGCGCTGGATCTCATGGTTGATCGCCTTCTCGATGAAGCGGAAGGAGTTGACGTTCTTGATCTCGGCGCGGGTGCCGAACTCGGCCTGGCCCTTGGGCCGCACCGAGACGTTGCAGTCGCAGCGCAGCGAACCCTCGGCCATGTTGCCGTCGCAGATGCCCAGGTAGCGCACCAGGGCGTGGATCGCCTTGACGTAGGCCACGGCTTCCTTGGCGCTGCGGATGTCCGGCTCGGAAACGATCTCCAGCAGCGGCGTGCCGGCGCGGTTCAGGTCGATCCCGCTCATGCCCTGGAAGTCCTCGTGCAGGCTCTTGCCGGCGTCTTCCTCCAGGTGCGCGCGGGTGATGCCGATGCGCCTGGTGGTGCCGTCTTCCAGGGTGATGTCGAGGTGGCCCTTGCCGACGATGGGGTGGTCCATCTGGCTGGTCTGGTAGCCCTTCGGCAGGTCCGGGTAGAAGTAGTTCTTGCGGGCGAACACGTTCTGCCGGTCGATCCGCGCGTCGATCGCCAGGCCGAACAGGCAGGCCATGCGCACGGCCTCCTCGTTGAGCACCGGCAGGGTGCCTGGCATGGCCAGGTCGACCAGGCTGGCCTGGGTGTTCGGCGCTGCGCCGAAGGCGGTCGGGCTGCCGGAGAAGATCTTCGATTGGGTGGCGAGCTGTGCGTGGATTTCCAGCCCGATCACGGTTTCCCATTGCATGTGGTGTTCCTCAATCCTTCTGTGCCTGCGCAGTCCCGCTGCCGACCCTGCGGGCCGCCCTCTCCGTGCGGGGAGAGGGGAGGGGACTGCGCGGCGTTGCCATGGCTTAGAAGCCGGCCGGGGTGCGGGTGTGCCAGTCGCTGACCTGCTGGTACTGGTGCGCGACGTTGAGCAGGCGGCCTTCCTGGAAGTAAGGCGCGAGCAACTGGACACCCACCGGCAGGCCGTCGACGAAGCCGGCGGGCATGGACAGCCCCGGCAGGCCGGCGAGGTTGGCGGTGATGGTGTAGATGTCTTCCAGGTACTGGGAAACCGGGTCGTCGTTCTTCTCGCCGATCTTCCAGGCCGGGTTCGGCGTGGTCGGGCCGAGGATCACGTCCACTTCGGCGAAGGCGTTGACGAAGTCGTTCTTGATCAGCCGACGAATCTTCTGAGCCTGCAGGTAATAGGCATCGTAGTAGCCGGCCGACAGCGCGTAGGTGCCGACCATGATGCGGTTCTTCACCTCGCTGCCGAAGCCTTCGGCGCGCGAGCGCTTGTACAGGTCTTCCAGGTTCTGCGGGGCGTCGCAGCGATAGCCGTAGCGCACGCCGTCGAAGCGCGACAGGTTGGAGGAGGCCTCGGCCGGGGCGATCACGTAGTAGGCGGGAATGGCGTGCTGCATGTTCGGCAGGGAAATGTCCTTCACCGTGGCGCCGAGCTTCTTCAACTCCTCCACCACCGCCAGCACCGCGTCGGCGATGCGACTGTCGAGGCCGGCGCCGAAGTATTCCTTCGGCAGGCCGATGCGCAGGCCGCTCAGCGGCTTCTGCAGGGCGGCCAGGTAGTCGTCCACCGGCTGCTCGACGCTGGTGGAGTCCTTCGGGTCGAAGCCGGCCATCGCCCCCAGCATCAGCGCGCAATCCTCGGCGGTGCGCGCCAGCGGGCCGCCCTGGTCGAGGCTGGAGGCGTAGGCGATCATGCCCCAGCGGGATACCCGGCCGTAGGTGGGCTTGATCCCGGTGAGGTTGGTCAGCGCCGCCGGCTGGCGGATCGAGCCGCCGGTATCGGTGCCGGTGGCGGCCGGCAGCAGGCGCGCGGCGACCGCCGCGGCGGAACCGCCGGAGGAGCCGCCGGGCACGCGGTCGAGGCTCCAGGGGTTCTTCACCGCGCCGTAGTGGCTGGACTGGTTCGACGAGCCCATGGCGAATTCGTCCATGTTCAGCTTGCCGAGGGTCACGGTGCCGGCGGCGGCGAGTTTCTCGACGACGGTGGCATCGTAGGGCGAGACGAAGTTGTCGAGCATCTTCGAACCGCAGCTGGTGCGTACGCCCTGGGTGCAGAACAGGTCCTTGTGGGCGATCGGCGCGCCGAGCAGGGCGCCGTTCTCGCCGTTGGCGCGCCGTTCGTCGGCTGCCTTGGCCTGGGCGATGGCCAGGTCGTCGGTGACGCTGATGAAACTGTTGAGCTGGGGATCCAGCTGCCGGATGCGACCGAGCAGGGTGCGGGTCAGCTCTTCGGCGGAAAATCGCTTGTCGGCGAGGGCGCGGGCGATCTCGGCGAGGGTCAATTGATGCAGCATGTGTCCGCGTCCTTATTACTCGATGACTTTCGGAACCAGGTACAGACCTTCTTCCACGGCGGGGGCGATGGTCTGGTAGGCGTCGCGGTGATCGGTCTCGGTGACCGCGTCCGGGCGCAGGCGCTGGGTGGCTTCCAGCGGGTGGGCGAGCGGTTCTACGCCGCTGGTGTCGACCGCCTGCATCTGGTCGATCAGGCCGAGGATGTTGTTCAGGGTCTCGGTGGTACGCGGAAGATCGGCCTCGCTCAGGCCCAGGCGGGCGAGATGGGCGATTTTTTCCACGTCGGAGCGTTCAAGCGCCATCGGGAGTCTCCAGCAAAAGCGGCCTTGGAAGGGCGGCGGGCGCCATGCGATATATAAGGCAGGGAACGGATGCCGCGGTCGGCGGTCTAATTCCGCCTGGACGGGCCTTGTGGGGCCGGGAAAAGCCAGCAATTTAGCATATTGCCCGCCTTGCCCAAAATCCCCGTCGTTGTTAGAGTTTGCCGCACTTTTTTACCCGCGTATTTTTCACCCACGCTTCGCCTAGGGTTTCTTTCCCATGTTCAAAAAATTGCGTGGCATGTTTTCCAGCGATCTGTCGATCGACCTGGGTACTGCCAATACCCTTATTTATGTGCGCGAGCGCGGCATCGTCCTGAACGAACCGTCCGTGGTCGCCATTCGCAGCCATGGCAGCCAAAAGAGCGTCGTCGCCGTGGGCACCGAGGCCAAGCGCATGCTCGGCCGTACCCCGGGCAACATCGCCGCCATCCGTCCGATGAAAGACGGCGTGATCGCGGATTTCAGCGTCTGCGAGAAGATGCTGCAGTACTTCATCAACAAGGTTCACGAAAACAGCTTCCTGCAGCCCAGCCCGCGCGTGCTGATCTGCGTACCGTGCAAGTCCACCCAGGTTGAACGCCGGGCGATCCGCGAATCCGCCCTGGGCGCCGGCGCCCGCGAAGTGTTCCTGATCGAGGAGCCGATGGCCGCCGCCATCGGCGCCGGCCTGCCGGTCGAGGAGGCCCGCGGCTCGATGGTCGTCGACATCGGCGGCGGTACCACCGAGATCGCCCTGATCTCCCTCAACGGCGTGGTCTACGCCGAGTCCGTCCGAGTCGGTGGCGACCGCTTCGACGAAGCCATCGTCACCTACGTGCGGCGCAACTACGGCAGCCTGATCGGCGAATCCACCGCCGAGCGGATCAAGCAGGAGATCGGCACCGCCTTCCCCGGCGGCGACGTCCGCGAAGTCGACGTCCGTGGCCGCAACCTGGCCGAAGGCGTGCCGCGCAGCTTCACCCTGAACTCCAACGAAGTCCTCGAGGCCCTGCAGGAATCCCTGGCGACCATCGTCCAGGCGGTCAAGAGTGCCCTCGAGCAGTCGCCGCCGGAGCTGGCCTCGGACATCGCCGAGCGCGGCCTGGTGCTGACCGGCGGTGGCGCCCTGTTGCGCGACCTGGACAAGCTGCTGGCCCAGGAAACCGGCCTGCCGGTGATCGTCGCCGAGGAGCCGCTGACCTGCGTGGCGCGCGGCGGTGGCCGTGCGCTGGAGATGATGGACCGCCACTCCATGGACCTGCTCTCCACCGAGTAAGGTGGCGAGCATCGTCGTCTAGGAGCGGATCATCAAACCGCTATTCTCCAAAGGCCCGTCGCTGGGCGTTCGCCTGTTGGTGCTGGCCGTGCTGTCGGTCAGCCTGATGGTGGTGGACGCCCGGTTCGACTATCTGGAGCCCGTCCGCAGCAAGCTGGGGATGGTGCTCACGCCTTTCTACGGCCTGGCGGAAATGCCGGTGCGCGCCTGGGAAGGCGTGCGCGACCAGTTCAGCAGCCGTAGCGAGCTGATCGCCGAGAACGAGCGTCTCAAGGCCGAGTCCCTGCTGATGCAGCGTCGCGTGCAGAAGCTCGCGGCGCTCACCGAGCAGAACGTGCGCCTGCGCGAACTGCTGAATTCCGCCGCGCTGGTCGACGACAAGGTGCTGGTCAGCGAACTGATCGGCGTCGACCCGAACCCCTTCACCCAGCGCATCATGATCGACAAGGGCGAGAACGACGGCGTTTTCGTCGGCCAGCCGGTGCTCGATGCCAGCGGCCTGATGGGCCAGGTGGTCGAGGTCATGCCCTACACCGCGCGGGTCCTGCTGCTCACCGATACCACCCATAGCATCCCCGTGCAGGTCAACCGCAATGGCCTGCGCGCCATCGCCGTCGGCACCGGCAACCCGGAACGCCTGGAGCTGCGCTATGTCGCCGACACCGCCGACATCAAGGAAGGCGACCTGCTGGTCAGTTCCGGCCTTGGGCAGCGTTTCCCCGCCGGCTATCCGGTGGCCACGGTCAAGGAAGTCATCCACGATTCCGGCCAGCCGTTCGCCGTGGTCCGCGCGGTGCCGACCGCGAAGATGAACCGCAGTCGCTACGTGCTGCTGGTGTTCAGCGACAGTCGTACGCCGGAACAGCGCGCCAATGACGCCGCAGAGGCCCAGGAAGAAGCGGACAAGAAGGCCGCCGCCGGCGCCCAGGCGGCCCCGCCGGCCGCCGCGCCCGCCCCGGCGCCGGCAAGCCCCGCGCCGCAGGGTGGCGCCACTCCTGCCGCCGGTGCCCCCGCCGCGCCCGCACAACCCGCCGCACCGACGGCGCCCGCCGGGGGACGTCGCTGATGGCTCGCGCGACCCAGGGTTCGAACAATGTCTGGGTGATCTGGCTGAGCCTGCTGGTCGGCCTGCTGCTGGCGGTGGCGCCGATGCCGACCTTTACCGAGATCGGCCGCCCGCTGTGGCTGGCGATGCTGCTGACCTACTGGGTGTTGCTGCTGCCCGAGCGGGTCGGGATGGTCACCGCCTGGCTGCTCGGCCTGGCCCAGGACGTGCTCTACGGCAACCTGCTCGGGCAGAACGCGCTGATCCTCGGCCTGATCACCTTCCTCGTACTGTCCCTGCACCAGCGCCTGCGCATGTTCCCGGCCTGGCAGCAATGCCTGGTGCTGGTGGTGGTCTACGGCCTGGCGCAACTGCTCCAGCTGTGGCTCAACGCTCTCACCGGAAACCGTCCGCCGACCCTGACCTTCCTGCTCCCGGCACTGGTCAGCGCACTGCTCTGGCCCTGGGTGTACGCCCTGCTGCAGTTCGTACGGCTGCGCCTTAACGTGAGGTAGGTCCGTTCCGCGGCTATGCTGCGGCGGATATCGTCATTCTTCGAGACGGGGGCGCCGCATCCCCGTCGCGTTTCCCGGGAGCCTCCATGTCCTCGCTGTACCTAGCCTCCGCCTCGCCCCGCCGCCGCGAACTGCTGGCCCAGATCGGCGTGCCGCTCTCCGTGCTGTCCATCGCCATCGACGAAACCCCGTTGCCGGACGAAGCGCCGGCCGCCTATGTCGAACGCCTGGCGCGTGGCAAGGCCGCCGCCGGCCTGGCTATGCTGGAAGAGCTGGGTGGGGAGGGGTGCGTGCTGGGTGCGGATACCTCGGTGGTGATCGATGGCAGGATCCTCGGCAAGCCGGCCGACGAGTCCGACGGGCTGGCGATGCTCGCCGCGCTTTCCGGACGTGAACACCAGGTCCTTACCGCGGTGGCGCTGGCCGCCGCCACTGGCATCGAGGCGCGGGTGGTGAAGTGCCGGGTGCGCTTTCGCCAGATCGGTCACGACGAGGCCCTGCGTTACTGGCTCAGCGGCGAGCCGGCGGACAAGGCGGGTGGCTATGCGATCCAGGGCCTTGGCGCGATATTCGTCAGCCGTATCGAAGGCAGTTACAGTGCGGTGGTCGGGCTGCCTTTGTGTGAAACTGCGGAACTGTTGGGGGAATTCGGCATCCCTTGCTGGCAGCCCGTGGGCGGGAATCCGCCGTAACGCCTAACGCGCCGAAATAAGGACAGTGGACGCATGAGCGAAGAGATCCTGATCAATATCACGCCGATGGAATCGCGCGTGGCGGTGGTGGAGAACGGCGTCCTGCAGGAAGTGCATGTCGAGCGCACCCAGCGTCGCGGCATCGTCGGCAATATCTACAAGGGGCGGGTGGTGCGGGTGCTGCCGGGGATGCAGGCGGCGTTCGTCGACATCGGCCTGGAACGGGCAGCGTTCATCCATGCCGCCGAGATCTCCACCCGCGAAGGCAGCGCGGTGGAAAGCATCAGCGCGCTGGTCCACGAAGGCCAGGCGCTGGTGGTGCAAGTGACCAAGGACCCCATCGGCACCAAGGGCGCGCGCCTGACCACCCACCTGTCGATTCCCTCGCGCTACCTGGTCTACATGCCGCGCACCAGCCATGTCGGGATTTCCCTGCGGATCGAGGACGAAGTCGAACGCGAGCGGCTGAAGAAGGTGGTCGCCGACTGCGTCGCGGCGGAGGGGATCGAGGGGCAGGGCGGCTTCATCCTGCGCACCGCCGCGGAAGGCGCGGGAGAGGACGAGATTCTCGCCGACATCCGCTACCTGCGCCGGCTATGGGATCAGATCGCCGCGCAGATCCAGAGCATCGGCGCACCTTCGGTGATCTACGAGGACCTGTCCCTGGCGATCCGTACCCTGCGCGACCTGGTCAACCCGCGGATCGAGAAGATCCGCATCGATTCCCGGGAGAATTTCCAGAAGATCACTTCCTTCGTCGAGGAACTGATGCCGGAGATTTCCGATCGGCTCGAGCACTATCCGGGCGAGCGGCCGATCTTCGACCTGTACGGCGTCGAGGACGAGATCCAGAAGGCCCTGGAGCGCAAGGTGCTGCTGAAGTCTGGCGGCTACCTGATCGTCGATCCGACCGAGGCGATGACCACCATCGACGTCAACACCGGCGCCTTCGTCGGCCATCGCAACCTCGAGGAAACCATCTTCAAGACCAATCTCGAGGCGGCCACCGCGATCGCCCGCCAGTTGCGTCTGCGCAACCTGGGCGGGATCATCATCATCGACTTCATCGACATGGAGGACGAGGAGCACCGCCGGCAGGTCCTGCGCACCCTGGAGAAACAGCTGGAGCGCGACCACGCCAAGACCAACATCATCGGCATCACCGAACTCGGCCTGGTGCAGATGACCCGCAAGCGCACCCGCGAAAGCCTGGTGCAGATCCTCTGCGAGCCCTGCCCCTGCTGCCAGGGACGCGGCATGCTGAAGACCGCGGAGACCACCTGCTACGAGATCTTCCGCGAAATCCTCCGCGAGGCGCGCGCCTACCAGGCCGATTCCTACCTGGTGCTGGCCAACCAGAAGGTGGTGGACCGGCTTCTCGACGAGGAGTCGGGCAATGTCGCCGACCTCGAGGCGTTCATCGGTCGCACCATCAAGTTCCAGGTCGAGGCGATGTACTCGCAGGAGCAATATGACGTGGTCCTGCTCTGAGGCTGATGGCTGAAATGGTGGATGTGGCGAGCCTCGGAACACGACTGCTGCGGATCCTCCTGGGTCTGTGCGCCCTGGTGCTGGTGCTGCTGGCGCTGTATGTCAGCCTTGGGCGGCAACTGGTGCCGCTGGTGGCCGAGTACCGCCAGCAACTGGAGGACGAGGCCGGCAAGCAGCTCGGCATCCCGGTCCGTATCGCCGAGCTGAGCGGTAGCTGGCGTGGTTTCGAGCCCCTGGTGGTGGCGCGCGACATCCAGCTCGGCGAAGACCCGCAGGGCCTGCGCCTGGCGCGGGTCAGGGTGGTGCCGGACCTGCTCGGCAGCCTGCTGGCGCGCCAGGCGCGGATCGCCAGCCTGGAGCTTGAAGGGCTGAAACTGACCCTGCGCGAAGGCGCCGACGGCCAGTGGAGCCTGGACGGCCTGCCACGGAGCGACAAGCCGAGCGATCCGCGGCAACTCCTCAACTTCCTGTTGCAGACCCAGCGCATCTCGTTGCTCGACAGCCAGTTGGAAGTGGCGCCGCGTGGGCGGAAGACGCTGTCCCTGAGCGCGCTCGGCGCGACCCTGCGCAGTTCATCCGTTGCCGGACAGCGCCTCGATGCCCGCCTGACGCTGCCGGATGGCCAGCCCCTGGCGCTGCACGCCGAAGGCCGGATCAAGCCCGAGGACTGGTTGCGCAGCAACGCCCGGGTCTATCTCGGCCTGCCGCAGAGCGACTGGGCGCAGTGGCTGCCGGCCGGCCTGACGGGGGAGTGGAAGATCGCACGGGCCAAGGCCGGCGGCGATTTCTGGTTCGACTGGCGCGACGGTAAGGCGCAACGGCTGGTGGCGCGGCTGCTGGCGCCGCAGCTGAAGGCGTCGTACGCCGCGCGCCAGCCGGTGGAAATCAACGACCTGGGCATGAATCTGTTCTTCGATCGCGAGGCGCAGGGCTGGAAGGTCCGCGTTGGCGATCTCGCGGCGAATTTCGGCGAGCAGCGCTGGGGCGAAGTGGAGCTGCTGTTGCGTCGCGACCAGCAGCAGAACGAGTCGCACTGGAAGCTGCAGGCCGACCGCGTCGACCTGACGCCCCTGGTGCCGGCGATAGAAGCGCTGGCGCCATTGCCGGACGCGGCGGCGGAGTGGATGGCGGGCCTGAAGCCGAAGGGCGTCCTGCACAACCTGAACGCCGACTTCTGGCCGCAGCGAGCGCTGCCCGAGCGGGTCAGCTACGCGACCAACCTGGAAAAGGTCGGTATCTCGGCGTTCCACGAAGTCCCGGCGGTGGAAAACGTCAGCGGCACGCTGACCGGCACCCTGGCCGGAGGCCAGCTCGACGCGTCGGCGCAGGATTTCATGCTGCACCTGGCCAAGGTGTTTCCCGAACCGTGGCGTTACCGCGAGGCCCGCACGCGGATGTTCTGGAGCCTGGACGAGCGGGCCTTCACCCTCGGCAGCCACCTGATGCGGGTCGAGGGCGAGGAGGGCAGCCTGGCCGGCGACATGCTGATCCGTCTGATGCGTGATCCCGGCGCTGAAGATTACATGGACCTGCAGGTCGGCCTCAGCGACGGCGACGCGCGCTTCACCGCCAAGTACCTGCCGACCCGGTTGCCGGGGATGAACAAGAGCCTGGCGAACTGGCTGAAGACCGCGATCCGCGGCGGCCACGTCGACCAGGGCTATTTCCAGTGGCAGGGCTCGCTGAACCGCGGGGCGGCGCCCGAGGCCCATGTGATGAACCTGTATTTCAAGGTCCGCGACGGTGAACTGGCCTACCAGCCCGGCTGGCCCGCCCTGAGCAAAACGGTCGGCGAGGTGTTCGTCGAGGACTCCGGGGTCCGCGTGCTGGCCTCCGGCGGGAACCTGCTGAACTCCCGGGTCAGCGATGTCAAGGTCGACATACCTCTCGGCCGTCCGGGGCAGACGCCGCACCTGTATGTGGATGGCGCCGTCGACAGCAACCTGAAGGACGGGATCAAGCTGCTCCAGGAAGCGCCGATCCCGACCCGCAAGATCTTCGCCGGCTGGGAGGGCGACGGGCCTTTGCAGGGCAACCTGAAGCTGGATATTCCGCTGGACCACGACGAGGCCGGCAAGACCGGGGTGGTCGTGGATTTCTCCACCGTGGGCGCGACCCTGAAGATGCCCAGTCCGAAACTGGATATGAGCGAAGTGAAGGGCGACTTCCGCTTCGACCTGGCCAAGGGCCTGAGCGCGCCGGCGGTGCAGGCGCGGGTGCTGGGCAGCGAGGTACGCGGGCGAATCGTCGCCGAGGGGCGCGGCGATGCGCGCACGCGCTTGCTGCTCAACGGCCAGGTGGCGGTCAGATCGCTGAGCGACTGGCTCGGCGCTGGCCAGCGTCCCTTGCCGGTCTCGGGGCGCCTGCCGTACCAGCTCAACCTGCTGCTGGATGGCAAGGACAGCCAGTTGCAGGTCAATTCGGACCTCAAGGGCGCCGTGGTCGACCTGCCGGCGCCGTTCGGCAAGACGGCCGCCCAGGCGCGGCCGACCGAGTGGCGGATGACCCTGGATGGCGCCGAGCGGCGTTACTGGGCGCGCTACGACGGCCTCGCCAGCCTGGCCTATGCGGCCCCGGCGGACAAGCCGCTGAACGGACGCGGCGCCCTGCGCCTGGGCGGTGATCCGGCGTTGCTGCCCTCGGCGCCCGGATTGCGGGTGCGCGGGCGCCTGGCGGAGCTGGACTGGGACGCCTGGCAGGCGACACTCAAGCGCTACGCCGGCGGCGGCCAGGCCGGCGCAGCTGGCGGCGTGCTGCGCGGAGCCGAACTGCGCATCGACAGCTTCAAGGGCTTCGGCCAGCAACTGAAGAACCTCACCGTCGATCTGGCGCGCCAGGAGCGGGCTTGGCAACTGGTACTGGTCAGCGACCTCGCCTCGGGCCGGGTGGTCCTGCCGGATGCCCGGGGCGTGCCGATCATGGTCGATCTCGACCGCCTGAACCTGCCGAAAACGACGCTGCCCGACGAGGACAAGATGCAGGACACGGACCCGCTGGCCGCCGTCGACCCGCGCAGCCTGCCGGCGGTGGACGTGAAGATCGGCCAGGTCGCCCTCGGCGGCCAGCCGCTGGGCGCCTGGAGCCTGAAAGTGCGGCCGGGCAGCAACGGCGTGGCGTTCAACGACCTGGACCTCGACCTGCGTGGCTTGCACGTCAACGGCAGCCTGCGCTGGGACGGCAGTCCGGGCAATACCCGCAGCACCTACCAGGGCCGGATCGAGGGCAAGAACCTGGCGGATGTGCTCAAGGCCTGGAATTTCGCGCCGAGCGCCACCAGCGAGCGTTTCCGCATGGATATCAACGGCCAGTGGCCTGGATCGCCGGCCTACATGGCCCTGAAACGCTTCAGCGGCAGCATGGATGCATCGCTGCGCAAGGGCCAGTTCGTCGAGGTCGAGGGGGGCGCCCAGGCGCTGCGGGTGTTCGGCCTGCTCAACTTCAACGCGATCAACCGCCGCCTGCGCCTGGATTTCTCGGACATCCTCGGCAAGGGCCTGAGCTATGACCGGGTGAAGGGGGTCCTCTCCGCCACCGACGGCGTCTACATCACCCGCGAGCCGCTGAAGCTGGAAGGGCCTTCGAGCAACCTGGAGTTGAACGGTACCCTGGACCTGGCTCACGATCGGGTCGACGCCAAGCTGCTGGTGACCCTGCCACTGACCAACAACCTGACCCTGGCGGCACTGATAGTCGGCGGTCCGGCGGTCGGTGGCGCGGTCTTCGTCGTAGACAAGCTGCTCGGCGACCGGGTCTCGCGTTTCGCCAGCGTGCAATACAGCGTCAAGGGCCCCTGGCAGGACCCGAAGATCAGTTTCGACAAGCCATTCGAGAAGCCCCGCTGAGCGCCGTCCGGTGCTGCGCCGGGGCGTTCTCGCCCGCGTGGAGGAACGCATGTCCATTGCCGTGATCCAGATGGTCAGCCAGGACGACGTGATGGCCAACCTGGCCGCCGCCCGTCGGCTGCTCGAAGAGGCCGCCGAGGGCGGCGCGCGCCTCGTCGTGTTACCGGAGAACTTCGCCGCCATGGGCCGCCGTGACCTCGCCGAACTCGGTCGGGCCGAGGCACGGGGGGAGGGGCCGATCCTGCCCTGGTTGAATTCCACCGCCCGCGACCTCAGGTTGTGGATAGTCGCCGGCACGCTGCCGCTGCCGCCCGAAGGCCAGCCCGAGGCGAAGGCGAATGCCTGTTCGCTGCTGTTCGACGAACATGGCGAGCGGGTCGCCCGCTACGACAAGCTGCACCTGTTCGACGTGGATGTAGCCGATGCGCGGGGCCGCTACCGTGAATCCGACGACTATGCTTTTGGTCAGAAGATCGTGGTGGCGGATACGCCGGTCGGTCGCCTGGGCCTGACGGTCTGCTACGACCTGCGTTTTCCGGAGCTCTATACCGCGCTGCGCGAGGCCGGCGCGGAGCTGATCACGGCGCCGTCGGCATTCACCGCGGTGACCGGTGCGGCGCACTGGCAAGTGCTGGTCCGCGCGCGCGCCATCGAGACCCAGTGCTACCTGCTGGCGGCCGGGCAGGGCGGCGTTCATCCGCGGGGCCGCGAGACGTTCGGTCACTCGGCGATCGTCGATCCCTGGGGACGGGTCCTGGCCGAGCGGCCGCAGGGCGAAGCGGTGCTGCTGGCGGCGCGCGACGCCGCAGAACAGGCGGATATCCGTCGGCGCATGCCGGTGGTGGCGCACAGACGATTTTTCCCGCCGGCCGAACCACGGCCGGCGCGTACGGAGTGAATATGAGCGAGTTGTTGTCATCCGTCAGCCAGCAGTTGCTGGCCCCCGGTGGTCTGGAGCTGGACAGCCTGCCCGGTATCCTGCATGAACTGAGCGGCCCCGGCGTCGATGCCGCCGATCTGTATTTCCAGAGCCAGGTCTCCGAGTCGTGGATGCTCGAGGACGGCATCGTCAAGGAAGGCAGCTTCAATCTCGACCAGGGCGTCGGGGTGCGTGCGCAGTCGGGCGAGAAGACCGGCTTCGCCTACAGCAACGCGATCACCGGCGAGGCGCTGAAGCAGGCCGCCCAGGCGGCCCGCTCGATTTCCCGGGCGGGACAGAACGGCAGCGTGCAGGCGTTCAAGGCCGTGCTGCCGGCTCGCCTGTACGCCGGGGAGAACCCGCTGGACGTGCTCAGCCGCGCCGAGAAGGTCGAGTTGCTGAAGAAGATCGATGCCGCGACCCGCGCCCTCGACCCGCGCATCCAGCAGGTCACGGTGAGCATGGCCGGGGTCTGGGAGCAGATCCTGGTCGCCGCCAGCGACGGTTCGCTGGCCGCCGACATCCGTCCGCTGGTGCGTTTCAATGTCAGCGTGATCGTCGAGCAGAACGGCCGCCGCGAGCGTGGCGGCCACGGCGGCGGAGGACGTACCGACTACCGCTACTTCCTCCAGGAAGACCGCGCCATGGGCTACGCCCGCGAGGCCCTGCGCCAGGCGCTGGTCAACCTCGAGGCGATTCCCGCGCCGGCCGGTACCCTGCCGGTGGTCATGGGCGCCGGCTGGTCGGGGGTACTGCTGCACGAGGCGGTAGGCCACGGCCTGGAGGGCGACTTCAATCGCAAGGGCAGTTCCGCCTACAGCGGCCGGGTCGGCGAGAAGGTCGCCTCGAGCCTGTGCACCATCGTCGACGATGGCACCCTGGCCGGGCGCCGCGGCTCGTTGAGCGTCGACGACGAAGGCACGCCGAGCAACTGCAACGTGCTGATCGAGAACGGCGTGCTCAAGGGCTACATGCAGGACAAGCTCAACGCCCGCCTGATGGGCGTGGCGCGGACCGGCAATGGTCGTCGCGAGTCCTACGCGCACCTGCCGATGCCGCGCATGACCAACACCTACATGCTGGCAGGCGAGAGCGATCCGCAGGAGATCATCGCCTCGGTGGAGAAGGGCATCTACTGCGCCAACCTCGGCGGCGGCCAGGTGGACATCACCAGCGGCAAGTTCGTGTTCTCCACCAGCGAGGCCTACCTGATCGAGAACGGCAGGATCACCACCCCGGTGAAGGGCGCGACCCTGATCGGCAATGGCCCGGAGGCGATGAGCCGGGTCTCGATGGTCGGCAACGACCTGGCGCTGGACAGTGGCGTGGGGACCTGCGGGAAGGACGGTCAGTCGGTGCCGGTCGGCGTCGGCCAGCCGACCCTGAAGATCGATGCGATCACCGTCGGCGGTACCGGCGCCTGAGGCATGGCCCAGAGGCCGGCGTTGCGGGACCTAGCGCAAGCCGCGCTTGGTCTCGTCCAGCTCGCGGATGTACTTGAACACCTTGCGCGCGGCGGCCGGCGGCTTGTTGTGCGCGGCTTCGTGCTGGGCATGGCGGACCAGGCTGCGCAGATGCTGGCGGTCGCAGTCGGGGAATTCGCCGACGAAGGCGTCGAGCGCGGCGTCGCCGCCGGCGATCAACTGGTCGCGCCAGCGTTCGAGGGCGTGGAAGCGTTCGTTGTACTGGCGGGTGGAGGTGTCCACCTGCTCGATGAGGGCGACGATGGCGTCCACGTCCTGGTCGCGCATCAGCTTGCCGATGTACTGGATATGTCGCTTGCGGGCGATGTGCGCCTTGTGTTTCGGCGCGTCGAGCACGGCCTTGCGCAGCGGGTCGGTCAGCGGCAGGCGCTCCAGCAACTGCGGTTGCAGGGTGGTCAGGCGTTCGCCGAGGTCCTGCAGGGCATGCAGCTCGCGTTTGATCTGCGACTTGCTCTTCTCTTCGAATTGCGCGTCGTCGTCGTGAAATTCAGCCATGGTGGTGGTCCAGTGGAAAACGCCGCCATGATAACGAGTCAGGGGCCGCTTGTCCGGCCCGGCCGCGTAGGCGGCCATGTCTACAGGAGAACCAACAGATGAGTCTACATGCCGCGGCAGTCGGTCCCGCCGTTCTTCCGGACCTTCGCGAGCAGGTCGAGCAGATCATCGCCGAGGCCCGCCGCCAGGGCGCCAGTGCCTGCGAAGTGGCGGTATCGCTGGAGCAGGGGCTGTCCACCAGCGTGCGCCAGGGCGAGGTGGAAACCGTCGAGTTCAACCGCGACCAGGGTTTCGGCATCACCCTCTACGCCGGCCAGCGCAAAGGCTCGGCGAGCACTTCGGCGACCGGCGAGGCGGCTATCCGCGAAACCGTGGCGGCGGCGTTGGCGATCGCCCGGCACACCTCCGAGGATGACTGCGCCGGCCTCGCCGACGCGGCGCTGATGGCCCGTGAATTGCCGGAACTGGATCTCTACCATCCCTGGAGCCTGACTCCCGAGCAGGCCGTGGAGCGTGCCCTGGCCTGCGAGGCGGCGGCGTTCGCCGCCGACAGGCGGGTGACCAAGGCCGACGGGACCACCCTGAATACCCATCAGGGCTGTCGGGTCTACGGTAACAGCCACGGCTTCATCGGAGGCTATGCCAGCACCCGACACAGCCTCAGTTGCGTGATGATCGCCGAGGGCGAGGGGCAGATGCAGCGCGACTACTGGTACGACGTCAATCGTCGCGGCGAGGCCTTGGCCAGCGCCGAGTCCATCGGCCGGCGCGCCGCCGAGCGCGCCGCCAGCCGCCTGGGCGCCCGCCCGGTACAGACCGCGGAAGTCCCGGTGCTGTTCGCCCCGGAAATCGCCGTCGGCCTGTTCGGCCATTTCCTCGGGGCAATTTCCGGTGGCAGCCTGTACCGCAAGTCGTCGTTCCTCGAAGGTGCGCTGGGCCAGCGTCTGTTCCCCGAATGGCTGAGCATCGACGAGCGTCCGCACCTGGTCGGTGCGCTCGGCAGCGCCAGCTTCGATAGCGACGGCCTGGCCACCTACGCCAAGCCCTTCGTGGAGAGCGGCGAGCTGGTCTCCTATGTGCTGGGTACCTACTCCGGGCGCAAGCTCGGCCTGCCGAGCACAGCCAACGCCGGTGGCGTGCACAACCTCTTCGTCAGCCATGGCGACGAGGACCAGGCCGCCCTGCTTCGACGCATGGGGCGCGGCCTGCTGGTCACCGAGTTGATGGGGCAGGGGGTCAACCTGGTGACCGGCGACTACTCCCGTGGCGCTGCCGGCTACTGGGTGGAGAACGGCGAGATCCAGTTCCCGGTGCAGGAAGTCACCATTGCCGCCAACCTGCGCGACCTGTTCCGCCGCATCGTCGCGATCGGCAAGGACGTGGAGGGACGCGGCAACCTGCACACCGGTTCGGTGCTTGTCGAGTCGATGATGGTTGCCGGCCGCTGACCCCCCGCCCCAGCTTCTTCCGAACGCCAGCGCCTGTCGCTGGCGTTTTGCTTTGCGCCTGATCGATTGCCGGGTTCTATCGGTCCCATGGCTTGTGTTTTGGAAAGAAGAAAACAATAATCAATCTCATTATCGTCTAGTGAGGTTGCCATGTCCGTCGAGACGCACGACCCGGAAGCACTGGATCACTGGTACTGGCTGGGCATGCAGATCCGCTGCGCGCTCGCTCCCGACGAACCGCGCCTGCTCGACCAGTACTTCGGCGAGGCTCGCTATCTCGCCGGCTGGGAAGGCATGGCCGCCTGGCCACTGTTCGAGAAGACCTACAACCTCCTGCTCGCTACCGGTCGCGATCCGGCATTGCCCTGGCACTGGCGCAGCCTCTGTCTCGACTACGCCTACCGGCCCCTCTGCGAACTGCAGCGACTGACCACCAACGGCAGCCAGCGTCGCCGGCTGCGCCAGCTCTCGGTACGGATGGCCAGGCAAGACCTGGTGCCGTCGATGAGCTTCGATCATCCGCAACAAGGAAACCAAGATGACTGATACCTGCATCGAACGCGACAGCATGGGCGAACTGGCGGTCCCGGCGACCGCCCTCTATGGCGCCCAGACCCAGCGCGCGGTGAACAACTTCCCGGTCAGCGGCCAGCGCATGCCGCAGGCCTTCGTCCGTGCCCTGCTGCTGGCCAAGGCCGCGGCGGCGCGGGCCAACGTCTCCCTGCAGCAACTGGACGCACCGATGGGCGAGGCGATCGCCGAGGCCTGCCTGCAATTGCTCCAGGAAGATTTCATGCAGCACTTCCCGGTGGACGTGTTCCAGACCGGCTCCGGTACCAGTTCCAACATGAATGCCAACGAAGTGGTGGCGACCCTGGCCAGCCGGCGCCTGGGCGACAAGGTCGATCCGAACGACCATGTGAATCGCGGGCAGAGCAGCAACGACATCATCCCGTCGACCATCCACATCAGCGCCGCCCTCGAGATCGGCGAACGCCTGCTGCCGGCGTTGCGCCACCTGGAGCAGACCATCGAGCGCAAGGCCGGCGAAGTGCACGCCTACGTGAAAACCGGGCGCACCCACTTGATGGACGCCATGCCGGTGCGCATGAGCCAGGTGCTCGGCGGCTGGGCGCAGCAGGTCCGGCAGGCCGCCGGACATATCGAGGGCGTGTTGCCGGCCTTGCAGCAACTGGCCCAGGGCGGCACCGCGGTGGGAACCGGGATCAACGCCCATCCGCAGTTCGCCGAGCGCTTCAGCCAGGAGCTGAACGACCTGACCGGCCTGGCGTTCCGTCCCGGCGACGACTTCTTCGCCCTGATCGGTTCGCAGGACACCGCGGTCGCCACGTCCGGCCAACTGAAGACCCTCGCCGTGACACTGATGAAGCTGGCCAACGATCTGCGCTGGATGAACTCCGGCCCGCTCGCCGGGCTCGGCGAGATCGAGCTGGAAGCGTTGCAGCCGGGTTCCTCGATCATGCCCGGCAAGGTCAACCCGGTGATCCCCGAGGCCACCGCCATGGTCGCCGCCCAGGTGATCGGCAACGACGCCGCCATCGCCGTCGCCGGCCAGTCGGGCAACTTCGAACTGAACGTGATGCTGCCGCTGGTGGCCGACAACCTGCTGCACAGCATCCAGCTGCTGGCCAATGCCAGCCGCCTGCTGGCGGACAAGGCCATCGCCAGCTTCAAGGTCAACCAGGCTAGGCTCGGCGAGGCGCTGGCGCGCAATCCGATCCTGGTCACCGCGTTGAATCCGATCATCGGTTACCAGAAGGCCGCGGAGATCGCCAAGCAGGCCTATCGCGAAGCCCGGCCGATCATCGATGTGGCACTGGAAAACACCGACCTGGACCGCGCGCGCCTGGAGGCGCTGCTCGATCCGGAGAAACTCACGGCCGGCGGCCTCTGAGGCCGCCCCAGTACTGGAGGTCCCGGCCATGCGTCATTGGCAACGTACGATCGAACAGGGCAACCGCTGCTTCGTCACCGGCGCATTGATCGATGCGCGCGAGCACTATCTCCACGCCCTGGCGCTGGCCCAGGTCCTGCTGGAGCGCTGGGGCGATCCGGACGAGGCGGTGATGGCGTTCGTCATCTCCCATCACAACCTGGCCGACCTGCATCTGCAACTGGAGCAGCCGGAGGAGACCGCCGAGTACCTCTGCGCCTGCCACGAGCGCCTGCTGCGGGTCAGCGCCGACCAGAAGCTGCCGCAGGCCCTGCGCCTGGCGGCCCAGCATCATAGCCGGCGTACCTATGTCGAACTGCTGTCGTTCATCGGCGAGCACGGCGCCTATCCACGCACCGAGCGCCTGCTCAAGGGACCGCCGAATGCGGAAGTCCGCCCCGAGTTCCTCGCTCCGCCCCCCTCACTTCGCTATCACTGACGGAGAGTTTCCATGCCGCATGCATTGCCAGCCTTGCCCTATGCCTACGATGCCCTGGAACCGCACATCGATGCGCTGACCATGGAGATTCACCACAGCAAGCACCACCAGACCTACGTGAACAACCTGAACGCCGCGCTGGAAGGCACGCCCTACGCCGGGCAGCCGGTGGAAAGCCTGCTGCTGCAACTGGCCGGGCTGCCGGAGAACCTGCGCCCGGCGGTAATCAACAACGGTGGCGGGCATGCCAACCATTCGCTGTTCTGGACGGTGATGTCGCCCGAGGGTGGTGGCCATCCGGAGGGAGATCTGGCGCGGGCCATCGACCAGGAACTCGGCGGCTTCGAAGCGTTCAGGGAGGCCTTCACCAAGGCCGCGCTGACCCGCTTCGGCAGCGGCTGGGCCTGGCTCAGCGTGACCCCGCAGGGCAGGCTGCTGGTGGAAAGCAGCGGTAACCAGGACAGCCCGCTGATGAACGGCAACACGCCGATCCTCGGCCTGGATGTCTGGGAACATGCCTATTACCTGAAGTACCAGAACCGCCGCCCGGAATACATCGGCGCGTTCTACAACGTGATCGACTGGCGGGAGGTCGCGCGTCGCTATGCGCAGGCTCTGGCCCGCTGATGTCCGTGAAGGAGGGTGGGCGCGGCTGCGGCGCTGCCCCGGTGTGGCCCGTGTCGCGGAGGTGCGATGAAAGCCTTGCTGCATAGCATCGCCGAGGGCCATGCCCGGCCCCTGCGCAACCTGCTTGGCCTGCTGATCTTCATCGGTGGCGGCTATCTGCTCGGTCGCCACGCGCTGTTGCTGGCCGAACTCAACCTCCCGGCACCCGTCGTGCTGGCGCTGAAGGGCGGCCTGCTGTGCGCCTTCGGTACCGCTCTGGGGGCGATGCCGGTGCTGGTGGTAAGGACCATGCCGGCGCGCCTGTCGGATGCGCTGCTGGGATTCGGCGCCGGGGTGATGCTGTCGGCGACGGCCTTTTCGCTGATCATGCCGGCGCTTTCCGCGGCCGGCGACCTCGGCTACTCCAGGTTCGGCGCCGGTTTCCTGGTCAGCCTCGGCCTGGCCCTGGGCGTCATGGGGCTGTTCGTCCTCGGTCGGCTGATGCCGGACGTGCATCCCGGCCGCGAGGGCGCGCCCCTGTCCGGCGGGATCCCTCCGCGCATCCTGCTGTTCGTCACGGCGATCGTCCTGCACAACATCCCTGAAGGCATGGCGGTTGGCGTCTCGGCCGGGGCCGGCCTGGACGAGGCCAACGGCCTGGCCCTGGGCATCGCCCTGCAGGACGTGCCGGAAGGGCTGGTGGTGGCGCTGGTGCTGGCCGGGGTCGGCATGTCGCGGTTCAAGGCGATGCTGGTCGGCGCCGCGTCTGGCCTGGTCGAGCCGCTGTTCGCCGTGCTCTGCGCCTGGCTCGTCGGTCTCTCCGCGCTGCTCCTGCCCTGGGGCCTTGCGGCGGCGGGGGGGGCAATGCTCTTCGTGGTCACCCACGAGATCATTCCCGAGTCCCATCGCCAGGGGCATGCCGCCGAGGCCACGCTGGGCCTGGTGTTCGGTTTCTGCCTGATGATGGTGCTGGATACCGCGCTGGGCTAGTTGCCGAGCGGAAGGGATGTCTAGTCCTGAAATAGGTTTACACCTGCTCAGGACTGGGCAAGGTCAGTTCGCCTTTTTCGATCTGATCAACGACGGCCAATTTAAAAGACAGTGAGTAATCTCGCTGTGTGCGCTTTACACCTTGCTTCATCTAGCTCTCCGGAGAATCGGCATGGGAGGTGTAAACCTTATTCAGGACGGGACAGAGGAAACGAAAAAGCCGCCAGTTGGCGGCTTTTTTCTTCAGTGGCGGAAGAGAGGCTATTCGCCTTCGTCGAAGCGGTTGTTGACCGCTTCGCATGCTTTGGTTCAGCTTGTAAAGTGTTGAATTGTAAAGGTTTTATTGGATATTTGCCCTTATTTGGGTTAAATATCTATCCCTGGTGTGGACGATTTGTGGACACTATCCGCTCGCACCTGCTTCATTCCTTCACAATTCCTTTCACAGTGTGAAACGGCCCCTGGGCTCGCCAGGCCCAGCAGGGGCGCGCCCTGGAGGCTTGGTTTCATTGCACCCCGGGTTTCACGATTTCCACGACACACGGCCCGTCGGCGGGAGGGGGATAAGTGCGTTTTGGCCGCGAATTTTTTGGCGGCCGGCATTTTTTCGAAGCCTGTTGGTTCGGTGTGTATGGTGTGCATTAAAGGTTGGATAGTGTGATTTAAGTGTGTATAATACACACCAAGGATCGCAGTCGGAGGATTGGATGCGGAGTAGGGAAGTGATTGATTTGCTGTTGGAGGATGGCTGGTATGAAGTGGCGGTGAAAGGTAGCCACCACCAGTTCAAACATCCTTCAAAGCCTGGAAAGGTGACGGTTCAACATCCGTCCTCGACGATACCGAAAGGAACCCTGAACAACATACTGAAACAAGCCGGCCTCAAGTGAGGCCGGTCAATCTCACGGAGTAGAGCCATGAAATTCCCCGTGGTGTTACACAAAGACCCTGATTCTGACTATGGCGTGACTGTGCCCGATGTGCCGGGTTGCTTCTCTGCCGGCGCTACGGTGTCCGAGGCCCTGGCCAATGTAGAAGAGGCGCTGGCCTTGCACTTCGAAGGCTTGGTTACGGACGGCGAAGAGCTACCCCAGCCGCAGGACGTTGACGCCCATATGAAGAATCCGGACTTCGAAGGTGGCGTATGGGCGGTGGTTGACTTCGACGTGACCCCGTACCTGGGCAAGGCCGTACGCTTTAATGCGACGCTCCCGGAACACCTTCTGCAGCGGATCGATGAGCGCGTGAAGGTGGATAAGCGCTATCAGTCTCGGTCGGGCTTTCTGGCAACAGCGGCGATGCGCGAACTGTCAGTGGCGTGACCTACGCCAGGATCGAAAAGCCCGCCATCTGGCGGGCTTTTGCTATGCGGTGATCGGCTTCAGTTTCGCGGCCAGGTTGGCCGCCTGGGCCGCGTCGGCGGTGAAGTCGCCGGCGTTCGTCGGTGGTCCTACTGGCGGGTGGACGTGCCCGGCCAGCTGGTTGTTCATCTGCTCCACCAGGTCGAGCAGGTCGCACAGCACTTGCAGGACGTTCACGCCCGCGGATCCGACCCAGGTCGTCGGCGCCTGCAGGCGCTGGGCGACGGCCGCCACGCTCCGGCGCATTCCCTGGATACGTTCGTCCATGTCGGCGCCGATGGTGGCGTTGTAGCGCTGGCTGGCAACCAGGTTCAGGTCGCGCCCGGTGGCCTGGTGTAGATCGTCCACGGCGGCCAGGCTGGCGGATCCGCCGGATAACAGCTTGAGCGCACCCAGCGCCTCGATCCGCTTGACTCCGCCCACCTGCTCGGTCGCGTGGTCCTCGATCTCGACTCGGCTACCTTGGTAGCGCTCGACGTTCTCCAGGGCCTCTACCTCGCGCTCCATGGCCTGATCGCGGATCCGCCCGTCCGTCTGCCTCGTCCAGTTTCCCGCGCCGTCTACGCGCTGCAGAACGGCTTCGCTGTGCTGCCACAGCTGATCCTCTTTCGGCAGCTTCGGCAGGCTCTGGCCGTGGGGCAGTATCTGCAAAATGAACGGCTTGTTCGGCAGGCCGTAGGCGAAACCCACCACCACCATGCTGCCTTCCTCGGGGAACGCCAGGAACCCGCGTTCGCCGCCGCCGTTCGGCAGCGGTAGCGGGACGCCTGGCATGGGCGGCAATGCCGGGTCGGCCTCGCCGTTCACGTCCAGGATCTCCAGGTCCACGGCATAGCGCGGGCGGAACTCGTCGCAGATCCCGTTCGCTGCCGGTGGATCCGCCACGGCGATGACGCGGGCGAAGCGCGGCAGGTGGTAGCCGCCGGAGAGTTCGGGGAATTGACGCTCTACGATGCGGGTTACGGCTTCTTCCATTTGATGGCCATTTGAGTGCCGGTGAGCGTTACGGATGTGATGCGCTCGCCCTGGTTGATCGTGGCCCCGGGACGGATCCCGGGGAGTGCTGCGATGACGGCGGACTGCCGCCCCTGGTAGCTGTCGAACAGCTCGGCCTCTAGTTCGATGGGCGCCCGGGCGCCCCAGTAGCTGTCCGCCCAGCTGCCGGCGTAGACCTCGCCGTTGCCCTGCTGATGCCAGACGAAATCGGGGATGCCGAACACCCGGGCCAGGCTGTCCATGGCCTGGTAGCCGGCGGCGAGCGAGTAGAAGTAAGGGGCCTTCGTCCTGGAGTAGTCGGCGTCGGGGACGCGGAACGACAGCCCGGTCTGGCGGCTCACGTCCTCGAGGACCTCGCGCATATCGACGTGGCGTAGCCCCATCGGCAGGGGCTGGGCGAGGACGGCGGCCAGCTCGCGGCAGAACAGGACCTGTTCCGTCGCGTTCGCCGCGCTGCAGCGCTCGACGTAGCCCAGGAAGTGCCGCTGCAGCGGCCGGTCGTTGTAGCCAATGTCCAGGGCGACCAGGCCGCGTACCGGCTCCGCCGCCTTGATGGTGAACGACGCCCGCCCAGGCGTGCGCAGATCCAGGCGGACTTCGTCCTGGACCAGCGGCACGGCTTTGCCGTTGATGGTGAGCACCTGGTGAAGTTTCATCAGGCGCCCCCGATGGCGTCGTCTACGCGCTGCAGGATCTTTTCGAACCCGGTCAGCTCTTGGCCTGGCTTGCCGTCGCCGCCGGCGGCGGGATCCGCGACCGGCGCGCCGGCGCCGACCTGCTGCTGGACCGGTTTCCCGGGCCGGCGCGTCTCCACGCGCTCGGGGTTGGACAGCTGCTCGGTCAGGGTGAACTGGATCCGCCAGGCCCGCAGAATGTCATCTTCCCGGACACTGAGGTTGTCGCTGAACTGAACCTGGCGCACGCCGAACGCGGCCGCTGTCTGGTTCACCACCCGATAGGTGTGCAACTGGCCGCCGCCGGCGGTCGCCTCGGCCATCCGCACCAGCTCGACCAGGTGCACCTGGTCCACGTAGGGAATCATCAGGCTGACGGTCAGCCCCTTGGGCTTGAAGCCCTTGTGCGCCTTGGCCGTGTTGCTGGTCTGCCCGGACAGGTCAGCGCTTTCGATCCGCAGATTGGCCGTCACCTGCAGGCCCTTTCCATGGACCTGCTGGCCATCGAGGAGCAGCGTCATGGATCCAGCCCCACCAGCTCGCGCACGAACGCCAGGCCGGAGAGGGAGCCGACCAGTGCCAGGCCGGCGCACAGGACCCATTCGTGGCCCGGGGCCTCGCCCTGGAGCAGTTGCCGGCGCAGCTCGACGGCATTGCCCGGGCCGACCAGGCGGGCCTGCATCGTGCCGTCCGCCACGCCGTTGGCCAACTGCTCGCGCAGCGCCTGCAGTGCGTTGTCCTTGCTCGCCTGCAGTGCCTGCTTGCGCTGCGCCAGGGCGCCCAGCTCGGCCATGGGCGAACTGTCGGCGGTGTAGCCCTCCAGAACCGCCAACTGGCCGGACAGGCTCTGCTGGGCGGCGCGGGTGATGGTGCAGCGATCCAGCGGCAGGTCCTGCCAGCGCGGTCCGGGCGTGGTCCTGGGCATGATCCACTTTTCCAGTTCCAGGCGGGCCAGGCTCGCGGCGCGGCGCTCGGCGCGCTGCAGGTCAGGGACCGGCAGCAGGGCATTGAAGCGGGCCAGCGTCGCGGCCAACTGGTCGTAGCGGGTGCCGAGGAACAGCAGGACCAGGGCGTACTGTTCCTGGTCGTCGCGCTGCGGCTGCAGCAGCTTGTCGGCCAGTTGCTGCAGCAGGTTCGGCGCGGACAGGAATCGCTGGTTGCCCTGGCCTTGGCCGACGCCGGCGAGGAACGGCGTTACCGCGAGGCACGCCGGTACCTCGCCCAGTGTGCTGGCCATGGCGCTGCGCCCGGCTGTGATGGCCGCCTTGGCGGCGCCGGCGACCGGCCCCGGGTTGGTGGTGGCCAGGTCCTGGAGCCCGCGCAGGCGCTCGGCGGTGCCCGCCAGCTCGCCGCTGGCGAGCTGCTGGGCCGCGCCCAGGTCGTCCAGCCAGCGGGTCGTCTGTGCGGGCCAGCGCATGGTGACGGGTGCCCATGTCATGCCGGAATGCTCCAGGTGATCGCCTCCAGGCGTTCCAGATCCTGGGCGGCCAGGGCGGCGTCCAGTTCGTCCTGCAGGCGCTCGACCTGCTGCTGGCCAGCCTGGCGATGTTGCACCAGGTCCACGCCGACCTGGCGCAGTTGATTGGCCGTGTGGCGGCGCCACTCGCGGTTCTGCTCGCCGCCGGCGGCGCACGGATAGTCGGCGCTGATGCCCAGGGCGGCCAGGCTGGTGACGTTCATCTGATCGCTCAGGCTGCTTGCGTAGAAGTGCGGGTTGCCCAGGGCGCTGGAGTAGAAACCGCCGTCCAGGAACGCCTGGCCGGCGGCGCGGATCTCCAGGGTCTTCCGCTTGTGGGCGGCGGCGAGCAGGCCGGGCAGATCGTCTACCCAAGCGCCGTCCTTCCAGACCTGGTTCGGCCCGGGCTGCTGCAGGGTGTAGCCCTCGGGGAGCGGTTCCAGGCCCTGCAGCACCAGGGGCGAGCCGTCGCGGGTGCTGTAGGTGGTCACGCCGTCGAGCCAGTCCACCAGCTCCCAGTCGGATCCCGTCCAGCGTGCGCGCTTGCCCTTCGGCTCCTTCGGTGGGGCCAGTTGCACGCAACCGGCGGGAATCAGGAACACGCCGGGCTCCAGAGGCGATTCATCGGCGTCGGTGGGGCCGACGTACAGGCCCAGGGCGTTGGTTTGGTAAACGGTCAGGGTGGTCATGGGGGCGGGGGCCTCAGTACTTGATACAAATGAGGACGGAGACGTTACGCGGGCGGGCCTCGCTGCCGCCGCTGGACTCGACGTAGATCGTGTGGTTGTGGGTGCCTTCGAGTGCGGCGACACCAGTGACGGCGTGGGTGTGATCACCGGCAACGTCTGTCGTACTGTTGGACGCATTCCCTACCAGCGTTGCCAGGCGTGTGCCGCTAACCAGTGCGGTGGCGTTCACCGAAGCAATGCTGTGGCTGTGCGCGCCTGCTGCCGCAGCGGTCCCGGTTACGGTGTGCGTGTGGCCGCCATTGCCGCTACTGCTCGCGCCGTGGGTATGAGCCAGGTTCTGGCTCGACTGGAGAGTGCCCAATTGGCGCCCCAGGTCGAGTCCCCGACCGTCGTCCAGTGCGCGCAAAAATTCGCCGCGATAATCCGGCAGGTTGAACGTCGTCGATCCATCTCCCGCGCCGTAGTAGGTTCCGATAGTGGCGAACAGAGCGGCGTAAGCGGTACGGCTGACGGCGGCGCCGTTGGCCTTCAGGTAGCCCGCCGGTGGGCTGTACATGGCGAATGCCACGACGGCGCCGGCGGGTACGATGGCCTGGGGGTTCAGGTTGCCGCTATGCCAGATTTCCAGGAACGGGGCCCAGGTGTAATTGCCAGAGCGGAACATCAGTTTGTTTTCGGGGCTTTGCCCAAAAAACAGTTGCGACGCACGGGTTTCTCGCTCGCTGTAAGCGAACGTCGCGACGACGCCGTAGCTCATGCCGAAGATCTCGGGAACGTATTCGGTCGCCGGGGTGAACTTGGTAACGGATGATTCATAGATGTTCACTGAGGCGGCGACCGGACTGTCATTCGTTCCCCAGCCGAATGCGCCGACCTCGAGGAGGTCGCCGGCGTCGGTGCCGACGTCTCGCCGTGCGGCAGTCCCCAGGCTCTTGGCAAGGTCGTCCAGATCCTGGGCGGCCCGGAGCTGGACGGCCCGGGTCGCCTTCGTCGTGGCCAGCACGTCGCCGCGATCCAGGGCCGGGTCGTCGCTGATCGCGTTCGGGATCTTGTCCAGCCCGACGTCCGTCTTTGTCGTCGCCCGGGCGCGCAGCTTCGGATAATCGCCGACCTGGGCGGCCCAGTGATCCACCAGCGGTCCGGTGATGGGTTTCGGCAGGCGCCGGTCGGCCACCAGATTGCCGCCGGCGTCGAGATCCGCGAGCGGGACCAGGTAGTGACGGACGCCGGCGCTGTCGGTGTAGTCGGTCTGGTTGGTGCCCCAGGCGATGGACCAGGACGCCACGACGTCGGACTGGCTGCGCTGCAGGCGCACATCGAGCCAGGCCGTGTTCGGCAGCGACGGTGCGGCGATACTGACGTCCTCCGGCGCGTGAACGCGGATTCCCTCGACGTAGGCCAAGCCCGCCTTCAGGCGGTAGTTCGTGCTTGCCTTCTCCAGCAACAGACCGGTCGAAAAGAACGTAGCGCGACCGAACATATCGCGGTTCGCCAGGCGCTCGCGCTCGTCGATCCCGGCCAGGCGCACGGTGAAATCGTGCTGCCAGGTGCTGGCATCGATCGTTATCCCGGTCAGCTCCTGGGCGCCGTCGAACGCCACCAGGAAGTTGCGCGTCACGTTGTTGCCGATCTGCAGCGGCGGGCGGTTCTTGCGCTTCTGCTGGACAGGCACGTATGCGACCGCCAGCAGGACCTTTTCCGCCGTCTCCAGGCCGATCCAGTTCCAGTCGAAGTCGCCCACGTCCGAACCCATCATGAGGCTGTAAACCACCTGGTTGGGGTTGACGTAGCCGGCCTGGGTGACGGGCGCAGTGTGGACGATCTGCTGCGCCGGCGGCAGGGCCGCGTCGCGATCCACAGGGCTGGTGGGATCCAGCCCGGGGACCAGGGCGAGCACGAAGCGGCTGACCTCCAGAATCTTCTTTTCGCCCAGCTTCTGGGCAATCAAGCGTTCGCCGGCGGCGGTAATGCGTGCCATGTGTTCGGCTCCTAAAGGGTCGCGACCAGGGTCTGTTGGTCGTCGTTGAAATCGACGGCGACGACGTGCAGCGTCACCGGGGTGATGGTCTGGAAGTCGTAGCGGCGGCAGGTGCGCCCGTACTGTTGCACCAGGACGCGCAACAGCTCGGGATTCGCGGACAACTGCGAGTCGGTCAGCGTCAGCAGCACGACGTCCCAGTCCCGACCGGGCATGCGCTCCTCGATCTCGACATAGCCGACGCCGAGGCGCTGCAGGATCCGCTTCACGCCAGCGACGGAGCCGGCATCCACGGCGTTGACGAATGCGTGCTTCACGCGCAGCCGGTAGAGGGGTTCCGGCTCGCCGCGAAACCGGCTGATATCCCGCTGCCAGGCGAGCAGATCCAGGATCGTGAGGTGGCAGGTTTCCGCGTCGAGCTGCAGCAGCGGCCAGCGCAGCCAGCCCTCGGCCCGCTCCCACCAAGCCTGCGCGGCGCGGCGCAGCTTGGCCAGCTCGGGGCCGTCCAGCCAGAAGGGCAAGTGCAGCTTAATCATGGGCGACCACCTGCAGGCTCTGGAGCCGGGGGATATTCAGCTGCGACAGAATGTCGGTGTTGTCGAAGTGCAGGGACTCCAGGCGCGGGAACTGCTCGTGCAGCTCCTCGGCCAGGCGGCTGAAGCTGAAGCGCGACTGCGGGTAGGTCAGCGTCGGCTGGTAGTCGCTGGCCGTGCTTTCGCGGAAGGCGGCGCGGATGAACTGCTCCACCTGGGTTTTCAGCTCGGCGCGCTGCTCGATGCTGAGGTTAGCCCGGGGCCAGATCTCGACGCGCACCTGGTGCAGCGTCTCGGGCATGACGAACACCTGGAGATCGTCGCCGTGGCCGTGGTTGCCCTGGTCGCGGATGTAGGCGTTGATCTGCTGCAGGTACTCGTCCGCCGGCACGCCGGCGTCGAACAGCACGAACGCATTGGCTGAGCCGGGGCCGCGCGGGGCGCCGTGCTCGAAATAGACGCCATCCGGGCGCACGCCCTGGAACCCGGAAATCATCGCCCGATACACGGCGTCGGTGTGGTACTGGTTGACCGCTGAAAACTGGTTGCGCACGCGCAGGCGCAGCTGGCTGTCGGGCTCCGAGTCGGCCCCGGGCTGGGTCAGCCACCCATCCGGGTTGACGACTTGGACGATGCCGGGGACCGGCACGGGGAGAATGGCGTAGTAACCGGGCGCCAGGTTGAACCCGCTGCCCGGCTCGACGGCCTGGACGGGGATGGCCACCTGGGTCTGTCCATCGTTGAACAGCCCCGGCTGGGTTGTCTCCAGCTCGTAGACGTGGCCGTTGATCGCGGCGGATTGCACCCGCGTGCCGGCGGGCACTTCCAGCGTGCTGGCCGGCGCGGCGCGGGTGAACAGCAGCGAGCCCAGGGCGCGGGTCGCCGGCTTGCGCTCGACGTCCACTGCCCAGGCCAGCATGTCGAGCCAGGCGCCGCCGGCAGTCTGAACAAAGAAGTTCGGCAGCACGGTGCCGGCGACGAACTCCAGCAGGGCCAGGACCGGCTTCGTCACCAGCGCGGTGACGATGCGCCAGAACGGCGAATAGGCGCTGGTGTTGGACAACAGCGAGCCCTGGGCCTCGACTTCCTTTTCCCACGCCTTGCGCAGCTCGGCTTCGGTGGTGGGGATGCCGGCATCGCGCAGTGCGGCCTTGAAATCTACAGTCACAGCGTTACCTCGATTGCGCCGAATTCAACAGTGGTGGCCGTGACCAGGTAGCGGCCCGGCCCCTCTTCGATAATCCGTACTGTGCCCGGCACCAGGCGTTCGTCGGACTCCACCAGCAGTTCCAGCTGCTGGATACAGTCACGCTGCCTTAGCCGGCTGCGCTCGGCGACCAGCGTGACCAGCAGGCCGCTTTCGCGGATCAGGTGGGCGATGTCCTGAGCGATGCTGGCCCGGTCGTCGACCAGCCGCGGCTGGTGGGACGGGTCCAGGTCCAGGTCGTTGCCGACGATCAGGAGATCGATATAAAGGGCAGTCATCCGGCCATCTCCAGCAGCCCTTCCAGTTCGTGCGGTGTCAGCGGCTTGTCCGTGCGGATCTCGACTTTCTCGATGTGCGTCCCTCGGTCGGTGCGGTTGCTGTTCTGGATCGTCTGCAGCAGCCCGCCGCGCGGCACGCTTGCGGGCTGGCTGGGGCTCAGGCTCGGGATCGCTCGGTTGATCGCCTCGCGGGCGCGCTGGGCGGCGTCCATCCGTTCTGTGGCCACTGGCGCCGGCGGGACGGTGGCCTGGGGCAGCGCCTGCAGCGCTGGCACGTCCGGCAGCGGTGCGACCTGGGGCAGCAGGACCAGCGGCTGCGCGGGGATCCGTGGCGCGGTGGCGTGCTCGAGCACGGGCGCGACCGACTGCTGCAGCGCCGGCAGCTCGGCCGGCTGAGGTGCTGCCGGCAGATCGCCAAACTCCGCGTCGATGCTCACCCCGGGAATCAGGTTCAGCAGCTGGATCAGGCCGCGCAAGGCCTTGCCCAGCATGCCCAGCGGGGTCAGGTTGGCCAGCACCTTGAGCAGCCCGCCCCAGGCATCAGTGGCGCCGGCGGTGCTTTCGCTGAGCAGGCCCAGCGACTGGGCGAACTTCACGCCCATGTCCCACAGCTGGGCGAACTTGTCCCACAGCAGGCCGAGCAGCGCGCCGAGGATCCGGAACAGCAGCACCACCGGCGTGACCATGATGACGATGGCCTGGAACCAGCTGGTGTCGCCGAACGCCGCCCGCAGCTCGTCCCAGTAGACGATTGCGCCGACGACGGCGGCGGCCAGGGCAATGAACGCCAGCACCAGCAGCGCGACGGGGCTGACCAGGACGGAAAACAGGCTGAGCAGGCCGCCCAGCACGGTCAGCATGCCGGCGGCCGCGACCAGGCCGAGCACGCCGAGGGTGATATAGCCGAGCCAGCGAGCGATGTTCGGGAACATGACAAGCCAGCGCTGGAACGTGTTGCCAGCATCGCGCAGGCCTTCGATCAGTGGGTTGAGTACCGGGAGCAGGACCATCCCGAAGGAGATCCGGATGTTCTCGATCACGCTGTCGAGCTGCTGCCAGGGATCGACCATCGCCCGCGCCATCTGCTCGGCGCGCTCCATCCCCTTCACTTTTCCCAGCTGGTCCAGGTTGTTGGCCAGGGCGCCGGTGTCCTTCAGCAGGGTGACGATCATCCGCGCCGCCTCGCCGCCAAACGCGCCGGTGATCGCGTCCAGGTCGCTCTGCTTGGTCAACTGGCCGAACTTCACCTGCAGCTTGTCCAGGATCTGCATGATGGGCAGCAGCCGGCCGCCGGCGTCGGTGAACTTCATGCCCAGCTTGTCCTGGGCGGCGCTGACGTTTTCGAAGAACGCTTTGTAGAGCCCGCCTGCCTCGCCGCCTTCCATGGTCTGGCTGAGCGTGCCCAGGACCGCCATCTGCTCCACCAGGTCGGCGCCGGCGGCCGAGGCGCCAATGCCCACGGCCTTGAATGCGTCGTTCATCTGCGCGCCGGACGTGCGGAACAACTGGACGGCGCGGGCGGTCTGCCCGGTCAGTTGCTCGACCCACTTTGCCCGGCCCATCGCATCGGCCTGGCCCTGGAACAGGCCGTACATGGTGCCGATGTAGGTCGTCATGGTGTCGGCGTCGGCCTTCGTGGCCTTGGCCAGCACGTTGGACGCGCTGGTGATGCTGGCCAGCTCGCTGCCCACCAGGCCCTTGATGGCGCCTTCTACCTGGTAGGCCGAGCGCACGAACGCCGAGGCGTGTTCGCCGTAGTTCGCGGCGAACTCCATCGACGCCTGGTTCAGCTCGTCCAGGGCGTCCTGGGCGACGCCCAGGGACTGGATCTCGCCCAGGGCGCCGGTCTGCTCAAGCGCCGGGGCGAGCGATTGCCGGAATGCCATCAGCGAGCCGACCACGCCGGCGATGCCGGCGCCCACCTGCATGAACCCCCGTTTGCCGACCTCGGCCACGTCCATCAGGCTTTTGCTGACCTTCGCGGCCGGGGCCGTCACCTGGTCGATCAGGCGTAGCACAAAGTCGAGTTTCGCGGTGCTCTTGGTGCTCATGTGGTGGTCCTAAATCAGCCTTTCAGGGCCTTGGCGATGCCGTTTGCCACGGCGATTTCCATCCGCCGCCAGTGCTCGTCCTCCAGCCACTTGGCCGTGCCCAGGTTGTCTGCCGTGGGCGCGGCGCCAGGTAGCCAGCGCTCGGCCAGGGCCATAAGTTGGCCAAGGCCGTCGTCGGTCAGTCGCTCGGCTCGGTCGAGCGCTTTTTTACGGTGACTTCAACGTCGGGGGCGTACTCCTCGAGGAGCGCGCCGGCGAGCTTCATGACCGTCATGGGGTTGGCCAGGTGCGGGCGCAGGGACGCCAGTTGCTCCTGCTTGACGGTGCTGCGCAGGAGGTTGTTCGACGGCGCGACCTTGTTGTTCTGGGTCACGGCGTTGAAATAGCGGGTCACGTCCGCCGGGGTCAGGGTGAACAGGAATTCGGTGTCCTGGATCTCCAGGGTGATTTCGGTGCGTTCGGTCATTGCGTGGATCCTTGGGGTTGGGTGGAAAAGGAGCGGGAGCAGCTGCGGGCATAGTCCTGCAGGGCCAGCACCATGCGGCGGGTCAGGGCGAGATCGTCGCGGAGGGCGTAATAATCCTGTCGAGCCGTTCTATCGAGTTCGGCGGCTCCTGCAGCAGCCAGGCCGGCGGCGCCGGCATCGGTGGGCACAGGGGCGGGGCAGGTGGCCTTGACGTGCAGCCGCTGACGGCCAGCGTCAACAGCAGCGCGCAGGCGCTCGTTCGCGTTGCGTTCATCGTTCAGTTCCTGGGTGTGCTTGAGGTCGAGGGCATCGCGGGCGGCCAGCAGCTCGCCGGCGACCTGCGCGGCCTGCTGCAGCCCGGCGACCTCGCGGCGGGCGTCCTGCAGGTCGCGGGATGCCCGGTCGTTGGTGCGCTGCAGACAGCCGCGCTCGATCAGCAGCGCGACAAGGCAGGCGACCAGGGCGAGTAGGACGCGGCTCATAGACCGATCTCGCACAGTTCGCGCTCTGCTGCGCGCCGGCGAACCAGGCCGCCGAGCTTCTTCCCGCCGGCGTAGACCCAGCGCGACAGCTCGGCGCAGGCGCCGCGCACGTCGCCGGCGTTGAGCTTGCGCAGCAGCGTCGAGCGGGCCAACTGGCCTTCGCCGACGTTGTAGACGAACGAGCCCAGGGCGGCGCGGCGGGTGTCGGGCAGCGGCACCAGGACCTGGCGGTCCACGGCATCGACGGCGCGCTGCAGCTCGCGTTCAAGCAGTGCATCGCACTCGGCCGGGGTCGCCCTGTCGCCCATGCGCACGCCGGCGGTGATGCCCTCGCAGATCGTCGGGATTCCCACTGGGTCCAGGTAGGCCACCAACGAACGCCCCTCGAACGGCGCAACCAGGGCGGCGGCCAGTGCCAGCACGCCGCCGCCGGCGGCCAGCTTGGGCGGCAGCTTCATGGCATCACCCCGCGCAGTAGGTGTGGTGCGACCATCTGGATAACGGCCCACAGCGCGCTGGCGACGCCCAGTGCCCAGGCGATCTTCCGGCCCAGGCCGTCTACGGTGACGGCCAGTTTCTGCTGGCCCTGGTTCAGTTCGTCGAGCTGGTCGGTGACGTGCTCGAACTGTTGTTCCAGGCGGGTCAGCCGGGGCGGTACGTCGCGGTTCAGGCGCTCGACGTCGGTCAGGCGGTGATCGATGACGGCCATGTCACGCTCCAGTTTGCCGAGGCGGCCGGCAGGCGTAGTGCGGTTGCCCATCAGCGGCCCCCTTTCTCGAAACGGGCCTGGCACGGCGTGCAGCGGATGATCCCGCCCAGGGCGCGGCGCGCCTCGGGGATCTGCTCGCCACATTCCTGGCAGTGGGTCAGGCTCGGCCCGCTGGGCCGGACGCGCACCTGGTGCGCCTGCAGGGCCAGTTCGCGGTCCTGCAGCTCGCGGGCCTGGGCGCGGTCGAAACAGTCGGCCATCAGCGCAGGTCCTCGGTTTCGCTGGCGTCCAGATACGGCACGCCGTTGATGCGGATGAAGTCGGGGCTGGTGACGTCGAAGGGCACCTTGTGGGTGGTCTTGCTGCCGCCCTTGGGGTCGATATCCAGCAGGCTGGAAACCTTCAGCTTGCAGCCGAAGGCCTCTACGCGGACTTCGCTGTCGCCCGCCTTGGCGTAAAAGAGGGAATCGACCGGCTCCAGCTTGCGGAAACTGCCGGCGCGCTTGGCCGCCTCGATCAGCAGGGCGAAGTTCGCGGCGTCCAACTCGTATTCGCCGCTGGCGGTCACGTCGCCGTCTACGAATCCATCCGGCACGCCACGGGTCTGGGCTACCGCGCTGTTGTCGGTGATATCCAGGGTCGCCTTCTCGACGTGGACCTGCAGGTCCCCCAGGGTGATATCGAAGTTCATTCCAGAGATGCGGGCCACGGCTTACTCCTCGTCGCCGCCGGACAGATCCAGCGCGATGTTTGCGGTCAGGGTTTTCGGGCAGTTGTAGGGGCGGACCCGGATGAACGCCTCGATCTCGGTGCGGCTCTTCCAGGTCAGCACTACGTCACCGTCCAGCGGCGGCTGGATCTCGCCGGGGAACACAAGGCCGGCAAAGGTGGTGCTGCGGCTCATCTCGCGTAGCGGGCGCATCAGCGCCGAGGCGGTGGCCGCCATGCTCGCGGGGGTGTTGTTCACGCGGCGATCCGCGACACGCTGAATCAGCAGGATCCGCACGCGGCGGGCGGCCTTGTCGGCGACGCGCAGGTTCTCCACGACGTTGAAGTCGCTGCCCGGGGCGTCGAGCATGTTGCCGTCACCCCAGAACACGCCCGGATAGTCGGGGTAGGTCTGCGGGACCGAGTAACGGGCCTTGTCCAGCTCGGCCAGGGTCGCCATGTCCAGCGGAACGCCGTCCTTGTCCTTGGGCGTCTCGCCCAGGGCGAGCACGGCGCCGGTGGGGACGCGCATGGGACTGTCCGCGATGCTGGCTTCGTCGGTGGCCAGGCGCCCGGCGAGGACGCCGAGGTTGTTGCCGTGCAGCTGCGGCACGCACAGCACGCGAGGCGCTGCCAGATCCGCGACCAGGGCGCGCGCCTGGCTCAGGTAGGTGGCCCAGTCCTGACCCTCGACCAGGCCGGCAACGGCGGCCATCACGAACACGCGGCGGCCGTAGCGGTTGCTCAGCTCCACAGCGGCGGCGTGCATCTCCTGCAGCTCGGCGGCGGTGGCCACCGGACGGGTGATGACCACCGCCTCGACCGACACGCCCTGCTGTTGCGCGGCGGCCAGGGCGTCCTGCCAGCGGCCGTCGGCGCCGATGGGCGCCGCCATGCACGCCCAGCGCGGGCCACCGTTGGCGCGTGCGGCCGCGATCTGGCGTTTCAGGTCCGCGTCCGGGATCCCCAACTGAACGTCCAGGTCGGACTGGGTGTTGAGGGCCAGGAATTTGCCGACGTTCTTCGACGCCGGGCCGATGAAAAGGAAATAGCGTTCTATAGCCGTCACCGGGCCTTGGCCGAGGTTGAGGTTATTGACGCTGACGCTGCCTAGAGCCATAGGGGGCCTCGTTATCGGGGTGAGTTCAGGATTTGTTCCAGGAGCTGGGCGACCAGGCGCCCGGTTTCGTCCTGGGTGATGCCGAGAAACGTCCGCTTGGGCAGCGTGATTTCCCAGCTCTGTGGCCCGGGCTGCTCGTCGCGCAGGACGCGGATCAGCAGCCCGGCCTGGAGAAACCCGACGTGCTCCTGGATCCACGGCACGGACGGGCGCGACAGCCCGCGCTTGCCGGCCTGGCGCACGCGGAAACCCAGCCGGCGCAGGCGCTTGGCCTGTTTCTCGGTGCATGCTTGGTTCGGCTGGACGCGGTTCCAGCGGCGCATCTGCGCGGCGGTGCGGCGCTCGGTGTAGCCGTCCTGGTGCTGCCCGGCGATATGGCCCATCAGGCCGTTCCGCCAGCCCAGGACGCCCTGGTCGGCGTTCAGTTGGGTGACGTTCAGGTGCTTGGGCTTGACCAGGCCCGCAAGCATCTTGCGGCGGCCCTTGCGCTTGCGCGGCGGGAACGGCGCGCCGTCCGGGCTGGCCTGGCCGGACACGTTGCGCCGGGCCTGGACGCGGACGCGCTTGAGCGCGTTGTTCAGCAGACGCCGGCGCAGCTGCGGCGGCAGCGTCGCCAGCGCCAGCTGGGCACGCACGCCGAGCAGGCCGCGCAGGTCGAGATTCAGCGGCTCAGCCATGGCGCACCTCGCCATGTTCGGCAATCCACAGATCGAACGGCACGAACGCCCAGCGCCGGCCGAACGCCTCGATCTCGCCGGCGGAATCCTCTGCCAGGTGGACCGGCTCGACGAACTCCACGGCCAGCTCGACGTCGGCCAGGTCGCGGTCCATCTGCTCGACGTCGAACACCGGATCCGGCAGGCCGTCGCGGTCGGGGTCGTTGTTCTCAAGCCAACTGCCGACCAGTGCCATCAGGCGTGCGGGGTGGTCGGCCAGGCGCTCCAGGAGGACGACTGCGCGATAGCGCATGTCGCCCAGGCGCAGGCCTTCGCGTTCAGGCTTCCAGACCAGGGTCAGGCTCACCTGTTCGGCGAAGCTGTCCAACTGCTCGGCGGGCACCAGTTGGCGGTCGATCAGGTAGGCGGTCAGGGCGCGCAGCTTGTTCATATCAGATCAGCTCCGCCGTGATGCGCGACCGGCCCTGGATCAGGCGGACGGCCTGCTGGCTGTACGAAAGGAACAGCTCGCGGGTCTGTTCGGCTTCTTTCGCCAGGTTCTCGGCTTCGGGACGGCGGTTGACCGTTGCGAACTGGCCCAGCAGCTGAGCCTTGGCGCGGCAGTAGACGGCGCGCTTGTAGTGCGCCACGTACTCGGCGCGATCCGGCAGCACCTGCGGATCTGCGGTTTCCAGCCGAGTGACCCCGGCGGTCTGCCAGGCGCGCTTGCGCTTGGCCAGGTCCTGGTTCACCTCGGCCCGGGCGGTGGTCACGCCGTCCACCAGCAGATCCAGCAGGTATTCCGCCGGCATCCGGTACAGGCGCTGGAACTCGGCGACGTCCAGGTCTGGCCAGAAGCCGTCGTTGGGGATGGCCTGCTGGATCACGTTGGTGGGTTTGCCGGAAAAGCTCATGCGTGACACTCGAATAGGGCGGGGCTGACGCCTTCGGGTTGAGCGGACTACAGGTAGCCGTCTCGCCTGGGCGCGCCCCGCTGCGGGGGGTAGTCGGTTACGAGGTGGGCGGGGGCTCGTCGCCCTCGTCGCTCTGCTTTGCCGCCTCGGCCTTGGTCAGCGCCTTGGCGGCGGCAGCGCGGCGGGTGCCGACGCCGATTTCCGGATACAGCGCCACGGCGCGGTCCAGGTGCTCGATGGCCTGCGCCCATTCCTCGTTGTCCATGGCCAACTGGCCCAGGAGCTTGTGGTAGCGGGCGGGGATCCGCTCGAACAATTGCCACTGGCCGTCCACCAGCGGCAGCAGGTTCGAGACGTAGGGTTCCGGCGCGCGGCCGGCCTTGTACTCGGCTTCGGCCCAGTCGATCACCTCATCGGCGACGAACGTCTGGACGTCGCGGCGCTTGAACCGCTCGGGCATCTCCTGGCCATCCCCGATGGCGAACAGGGCCAGTTCCAGGCCGGCTTCGAACTGCACAGTGTCGAACAGCCAGACCAGCACCTGGACCAGGACCGGGTTCGGGTAGGAAAGCCCGGCGGCGCGGTAGCGCTGCACATAGTCCAGATACTTGGGCAGCAGCTCGTCGCGCTTCAGGCGCTGGCGTTCCTCGCGGCTGTTGATCGCGCTGATGCGCTCCAGGTCGCCATCCAGGGCGGTCAGCATCAGGGCCAGGTGCTTCTGCGCGTTCGCTGGGCTGTTCAGGGCCTCGCTCGGGTTGTAGGCCGGGACGGTGGCGGCACCAGCCGCCACGCCCTCGGCCAGAATCCGGCGCTTGTGGGCCAGGGCCAGGCTCACGGCGCAAGCTCCACGGAATCGGATTCCAGCGCAGCGAACTTGCCCAACTGCTCGATCACGTAACCTTCATTGCGACCGTTGTAGTCCTCGACGCGGGAGCGCTTGGGGTTCTCCAGCAGATGGCGCCGCCAGCTGGTGTCCTGGAAGTAGATCGACAGGTTGTCCCAGCTCGTGACCATGATTCCCTTGACCGGGAAGAACGGCACCAGGAAGGACGGCAGGCCGCCATAGGTGGCGATCACCTGGGCTTCCTCGATCCGCTCTTTCTCGGTCGGGGTCTGCCCCTGCGCGGCATACAGCTTGCCCTTGTCGTATGCCAGCAGGTCGGAACCGATGATCGCCACCAGGTCGCCTTCGTCACGGAACACAGGGTCGATCATCTGCTTGACGTCGTGCACAGCCGCGTCGAGGTTGGCATAGTCGCCACCCTTGCCAATAACGATTTTCTTGGCCGGGTCGGCAGATTTCAGCACCTGTTCCGGGATCAGCTCGCGGGCCAGTTGCAGCCAGCCTTTGTTCACGTCCTGGAGCATCGGGAATTGCTGAAGGTCGGTCTGCTTGGCCGCATGGGTGCCGTGGAAGCCGATCAGGATCCGGTCCAGGGCGATGCGGCGCTGAACCGCCGCCAGGTAGCGGTCGGCAAAGTCCGGGAACTTCGCCCAGCTGTCGATGGTGGCGAACTTCAGGGCCACGTCCGTTTCGGTGTGGAAGAGTTCGTATTCGTTGTTCTTCAGGTCCAGCAGGTCGCGGGGCTCGCGGTCCTTGGTGCTGGTGTCGGTGCGGCTCGACGCAGGTCCGTTCAGGCCCAGCAGAACCTTTTCGCCCTTGATCTCGCTGACCGGGACGACGTTGATGCGACCGAGGAAGTCGGCGCGCTCGGTGATCTGGTCGTTGAGTTCCTGGGCGTGGGTGGGCTCCACTGCGAAGGTGCGGGCGGTGTCGTGGACGTTATAGGCCTCGGCCATGTCCTCTTGGAGTTGCTGGTACTGCGCCTGGGCGCGTTCGCTGAGGGCTCCCATTAGCGCAGCCCCTTACCGCGAGCCTTGGCGGCGGCGCCAGTGGTGCGCGGGATCTTGCGCCCCTGGGCGGTGTTGAGCAGCTTGGCCATGGTGTCCTGCAGCTCATCCATGCGGGCGCTGAGTTCCTTGGTTTCCTTGCCTTCCTTGCCCTTCTTGCGCTTGAAGTCGCGTTCTTCGTCGGCCTGGTCCACCACGTCCTGGACGGCGGCGCCAACGGCATCGACTTGTTCCTGGGTGTCGCTGGTGTCCACGTCTTCGACGACGGGTTCGATCACTGCCTGGAGCCCGGCCAGGATGATAACCAGTTGATCGTAAAGGGCCTTGAGGGCCTTGGCGGTGGCTTCATCCATTGGTTCTACCTCGTCGGATGATGGGTTTTCGGTGGGGGTGTTGGGGACGCTGAAGAGCTTGAACACGCGGGTTAGCGAGGCGATCAGGCCGCGCACCTCGGGCGCGGTCGCGCCGTCGTCTTCGCGCAGGTTGCTGAGGGGGTGGGAATTGGTGAAGAAGCGGACGCCAGCGCCGTTGGGGCGGCGGCGGGAGAAATACAGTTCCTGGGTGCGGGTGCTTGCCGGCTCGTCGGTGACGGCCATCCCGGAGAGGTAGCAGCGGCCGGAATTGCGGAAGTTCGGCCAGATCTCGATGCTGGAGAACAGACCTTTGCCCTGGTCGTTCAGGGCCAGCAGGTCGTCGTTCGGGCGCAGGCGGGCTTCCAAGCTGACCTGGCCGGGCTCAAGTTCCGGGTCGTCCTTTGCTTCGACCAGGCGCACTTCGTAGACCGTGCCGTGGGCGCCCCTCCAGCGATCATGTTCGGCCCAGATCGTCGCCGTGTAGAAACTGCGGTCGTAGGTTTCCGCGCAGTCGCGCAGTTCCTGCTCGGTGATGACGCGCCCGTCTACGGTGTCGCCGCTGACGGCCACGCGCTTCCACGGTGAAACAAGGGAACGGGGCATTCGTGGTGCTCGGTTGGTGTCGTTGAGCGCCACGATAGGGAGCGGAGAAGGGCCAAGAAAGCGGATCCACTGCGCGTTCCTGCGATCTGATTTCGTTAGTAAAAACAGGCAGTTGCGGAGCGCGTTAGGGCGATTTTCGGCGCATAGACTGCGCCCCATGTCGTACTCAATCGAAGTGAAGGAAGCCGCCAAGCGGCTGTATCTCCGGCGGGCGAAGCCGAAGGAGATACAGGCCCAGCTGGGCCTGCCCAACGTCCGCATCGTCTATTACTGGATCGCCCGGGGCGGCTGGGACGAACTGCTGACAGATGAAGAACCCCTGGCCGCGATCAGCCGGCGGATCACGCTGATTGCGGAGAAGCCTGGGGCGTTGTCGAAAGCAGACCTGGACGAACTGGACCGACTGACCTCGATCCGCGAGCGCCTGCAGAAGCAGGCGGCCAGGCCTGCGCCGTCACCTGCAGGCGAGCCCGCACCGGAAGCCCGCGCCGAGCGCGGCCGGGAGCGCGGCGAGCGTCCGCCACGAGAGGGCAAACGCAAGCCCAAAAAGTTGAAGAATGACGTCTCCGGCGTGACCGAAATCGACTTCCTGGACAAGTTCACGTCGCGGATGTTCGGCTACCAGCTGGAGCTGTTCGCGGCGAAGAAGAATCCGCTTACGGCGCGGATCCGCCATATCCTGAAGTCGCGCCAGATCGGGCTGACTTACTACTTCGCCGCCGAAGCGTTCATGGACGCGGTGCTGACCGGGGACAACCAGATTTTCCTGTCCGCGAGCCGCGCCCAGTCCGAAGTGTTCCGCAGCTACATCGTCGCGTTCGCCGCGCAATGGTTCGATATCGAGCTGTCCGGCAATCCCATCATCTTGAGCAAAGACGGCAAGCCGTGGGCGGAACTGCGGTTTCTCTCGACGAACAGCAACACGGCGCAGAGCTACCACGGCCACGTCTACATCGACGAAGTGTTCTGGATCCCCAATTTCCAGAAGCTGCAGACGGTGGCCAGCGCGATGGCCTCGCATGCAAAGTGGCGCCTGACGTACTTCTCCACGCCCAGCGCAGTAACGCACCAGGCGTACCCGTACTGGACCGGCGAGGAGTTCCGCAACAGCAAGCGCGGAAAGAAGGCCGGGCCGTGGCCCAGCGAAGCGCAGATCCACGCCGGCGCGTTGTGCCCGGATGGGCAGTGGCGCAAGGTCATCACGATTCAAGACGCCATCGCCGGCGGCTGCAACCTGTTCGACCTGGAGCGCCTGCAACTGGAGTACGACGAAGAGCGCTTCGAACAGCTGTTCATGTGCAAGTTCATCGACAGCACCCAGGCTGCATTCGCCTTGGCCGACCTGGAGCGCTGCTATTCCGACTTGGGCCTATGGACCGACTACGACCCGGACAGCCCGCGGCCGTTCGACAACCGCCCGGTCTGGCTCGGGTATGACCCCAGTCGAACCCGCGACGACGCGACGTGCGTTGTCGTTGCTCCGCCCCTGGAGCCGGGCGGCAAGTTCCGGATCCTGGAGAAGCACAGCTGGCGGGGGACGTCGTTCACGCATCAGGCAAAGCAGATCGAGAAGCTGTGCGAGCGCTTCAACGTCCAGCACATCGGCATCGACATTACCGGCGTCGGTTACGGGGTGTTCGACCTGGTGAAAGACTTCTTCCCCCGGGCTACTCCGATTCACTACAGCCTGGAGGCGAAGAACGCCCTGGTGCTCAAGGCCCAGGACGTGATCCAGGGCAAGCGCATCGAATGGGATGCCGGTTGGACCGAGGTCGCGGCGGCGTTCCTGTCGATCAAGCGCGGCACCACGGCCAGCGGCCTGATTACCTACAGCGCGTCTAGGACTGAGGCAACCGGCCATGCCGACGTCGCATGGTCGATCATGCACGCGCTGGCTCATGAACCCCTGAACACCAACAAGCGGCGGCGCAGCCGCTATTCCCTCAGCAGCTCGACACAGGCGACCCATGGCAAAGCGAAAACCACGGCAGCAGGCACAACAGCGCAACGGCGCGCGCGCGTTCTCGTTCGGCGCACCGGAACAGGTGCTGACACAGAATATCGGCGAGTACCTGGGCGTCTTCGCCAGCGAGTGCGGGCGGATCTACCTGCCGCCCGTGTCGCGCCAGGGGCTGGCCAAGCTGCTGCGTGCAAACCCCCATCACGGCGCCATCGCACCGTTCAAGCGCAACCTGCTGTTGCGTGACTTTCTCCCGTCCCTTGGGCTCAGCGTGCAGACGATGCGCTGTGTAGGCCTGGACCATATGGTGTTCGGGGAATGCTTCCTGTACCTGCGCGAGAACATCGCCGGCCAGGTCCTGGAGCTGGAGCACCTGCCGGCGATCAACATGCGTTGCCGATTGGACGGCGGGTACACCATGTTACTGCCGCATGCTGAGGAACTGGAGTTTGACCAGGACGAAGTGCTGCACCTGAAAGAATACGACGTGGAGCAGAACATCTACGGGATACCCGACTACTTGGGCGGGCTCCAGTCGCTGCTGTTGAACGAAGCGGCGACACTGTTTCGCCGGCGCTACTACAGTAACGGCGCCCATGCCGGATATGTGTTCTATACGAACGACGAGAACTTGTCGGAAGAAGATGAAGAGAATCTGAAACAGCAGATTGCGGCAAGTAAGGGAGTCGGAAACTTTCGCTCTATGTTCGTCAACATCCCAGGCGGCTCTGAAAAGGCGATCCAGATAATCCCGGTCGGCGATTTCCAGGCGAAGGACGAACTGGAGAAGGTCAAGAACATAACTCGGAATGATGTTATCGCCGCGTGGCGAATGAACCCGGCGCTGGCGGGAATTATTCCGGAGAATAGCGCTGGATTCGGTGACATTGAGAAGATCGACCGGGTGTACATGAATAACGAGATTCGTCCGATCCAACAGCTGTTCCTTCAGGTGAATGAAGTGCTGCGGGAGGATCGCCGGATTGCGTTTAAGGAACCTGTATCGGGCTAGCTGTTATGGCAGAATGGGTTCCTATAACGGAACCATGGGGGCGAAATGCGAGTTTATTGCAAGGTGTGCGGAGAGAAGGCGCGGATTGCTACGCGAGAGGACATCACCCCGGAGTTCGCCAAACTCTATTGCCAGTGCCTGGACGCGAAGGGCTGCGGGCATAGGTTCGTCATGAACCTGTCTTTTTCGCATACCTTGGTTCCGGCGGCGGAGCCTCTGGACCGGCTGCTGTTTGACCGGCTCCGGGAGTTACCCCGCCACCTGCAGGTTGAGCTATTTAATCAGCTCGGGGCCTTGCGGTCCTGAACCAGGAGCGTGGACGCGGTATCGTTCATGCGTTGGTCTAGCCACTCCATGACGATCTGAGCGCCCAGCCGCTCTTCCACGCCTAACTGGCCATGGCAAACGGCAGCACCAATAAATTTCATGACATACCTACTATCGTCCAGGCCTTCGCGGATTGACGTTAGGTTGACTGTCTGAAATTCCATGAAAACAACTCCCTTACTGCGTGTTTTCCTAACTTTACTTTTATGAAAATTACATAGTCAAGTGTGAGGGAGATAAGCGGAAAAGTTAGAATTAATGTAGTATGTCTGATGATTTTTTCTTTAATATTTTCGCGTCAAGATTGGGGCTTTTATGGCGAATTTATTCGGTAATAGAGTGCCGTGAGGGCTGAAAGGTTCTAAGGGTTGGGGATGGTTTTTATTTTATGTTCGTGATTTTGGATTGCTATGTTTCATATTCTTGAGGTTAGCGGCTTCTGCTTATTTTGATCTCGAATACAACTATCACTATAGATAGGGGGTAATAGGAAAGGGCGCCGAGGCGCCCTTTTCTATTTGGCTACTGCTGTTCCCCCCATCCCTCTTGGTCGTCGAGTCCGTCAAAGCGCACAACGCCGAAGCGTCGAGCGCCGACAGGATCCTGCAGGCCCACCAGGAACTCGCCTTGCGGCAGGGGCACTTGGACCACGCCCAGGCCGGTAAAGTAGTTCAGGACGCCGGAGGCCTCGAAGATCACGAAGCTGGGCGGTAGGCCTAACTGGGCCTGGGCCTGGCGGTTACGCTCCGGGCTGACGTTGAATACCTGTCGCTCCTGGACGTGAACGGGGGCGCCGTTGCTCATGCTTTCTTCCTCCTGTGCTGGTCGCAGATCGCCGTCCTGGTGGTGACGAAACCGCCCCGGTCGCAGTGGTGGACGGCCAGTGTGGCCGCACCTGGACAAGCTGCTGCCGGGGCTTTCTCGGTGCGCAGGTAACAGCAGTTGCCGCACTCCGGGCGTTCGTTCACGTCCTGCCAGCGCAGCGCGTAGCGTTTCTGTTCTTCCAGAGTGCCGTGGCGGTCAGCTTTCATGCGGGACCACCCTCTGCCATCAGCTCGGAACGGCGCAACTGGGCGCGGGCATTGAGCCAGGCGCGGCAGTCCCCCGGGGTGCTGCTGCAGAAAACTGGTGGCCGCCCGGGCTTGGTGAATTTCAGGTGCAGCCGCTTGGTCTGCTGGACGGCGTAACCCATTGCCCTGGCCAGCTTGCACAGCTGGCGGATCTCGTCGTTACGAACGCGCATCTGCGACCTCCCGGACGTGCCGTCCGCCTTTGAACAGAGTGCGCCGGCCGCAACAGTAGGGATGCGGTGCATCCTTCGTGATTGGCACCAGGTGTGTCTGTCCGCAGTCGGGGCAAAGGTGGCAAAAGTGGGTGAACTCGCCGGGCACCAGCTCGATTGTCTGGAAGATCCAGCGCTGGTCCAGATGCTCCCGCAGTTCCAAGGTCTTGGGGTCCATGCCCAGTTTCTCGGTCAGTCGCTCGGCGGCCCGGTAGGCGTTTTCGGTGCAACTGGCTGTCTGCTTATGGCCCTTCGCCCGGGCAACATAGGTGCCGGTCGAGAAGCGAACGCTGATGGTGAGCGTATCGGGCCGTGGGGTGGTAGTCTCAGCGGCGCCGCCGCCTTGGGTTGCTACTGTCACTGGTGTGTCCTCGGTTGGTGGTCGGCGTCGGGGAGCGGCAACTCCTCGACGCCTCTTCTTCATGCCGTCAGGCGTTCGGTTTGCGGGGCGCCCACATGCTGCTCAGCAGAGCCCAGACCAGGCGGCCGTCCGCGTCCTTTTCCACGCGCTGGCGGACGTTAAGCCGGCCTGCATGATCGACGGCGAGGATCTGCAGGCAGGCATCCAGTTGCACATGCTCCAGGCGGCGCAGATCGTTCAGGTTGAAGGGGTGTCCGGCTCCGTCGTCCAAAGCGAGCAGGAAGCGTCCGATCACGCTGCCCTTTTCGGTGTGACACAAGGCCGCTGGTACCAACTGTTTCAGCGCGGCGGTGGTGGCTCTCTCGATTAGAGCTGTCACCAGTACGGCTTCCAGGGTCTGGCGTGGCGTCTGTTCGTTCTGCATAGTGCTTCTCCTATCTCAGTTGCTTGGGGTTTCGCGGTGGTGGGCCAGCAGGCCGACCACCACCTGGAACACTTCATTTCCGAGTCTGCAGGCGGCCAGTTGGCCGAACTCCAGACCCACTTCCTGACTGAGCCATGCCGACCGCTTGAAGCCGGCCAGGCTGAGCATGGTCAGCAGCAGTACCTGGCGGGACGTGTCCAAGGTCCGAAAGGCCTTGAGCAGTTGCGGTAGGTGCGCGTCCTCGATCACGGGTATTTCCCAATGCCTCGCCGGTGGTAGTTGCAGCAGCGGCAGGCCCAGCAACCTGGCGCCACGCCGCCAGCAGTGCAGAAAGTCCTGGTGCGCGGTGGTGCTTGCCAGGTCGAACGGACCGCAGACGCGGGCCAATTCATGGGTGAGCGGTTGGCTTGCGTTCATTCCTGCGGATCTCCTTCTGTTGCTCGTTCAGTCGCTTGCGCATGTCTTCGCGGTATTCCTCCGAGTGCTTCGGATCGGCCAGCCATTCGGTGATCTCTTCGCGCCTCCAATGGCGCAGAACGTGGCGGGCCAGGCAGTCGCGGCGGTATGCGATATCGGCGGGCAGGCTCATGCGATCCCCCGTAAGAAGGTCTGCGGCGCGTACTCCCCCGGAACGTCTGGAAGGAGTGGAAGGCCGTGGCGGCGGCACCTCTGGAACCCGCGTGGTTGCTGGGCTGATTTTTTTGGGGCTCCTTCCACCTGGGGTGGAAGGTGGTGGAAGGTTGTTGCATGCCGGTAGGGCTGTAGGCCACGCGGCTCTAGGCCTCCAGCCGACTCTGCCGAAAAGCCCGAAAGTGGAAGGTTGATGGAAGGTAGTGGAAGGAAAAACCTTCCAGGGCCTTCCGCTGGTACGCGGCTTGCTTTATCGGTGTAACTGACTGTATTCATTGAACTATTCCTATTCCTTCCAGATATTCCAGATATTCAGGGTGAGTACACAGAAAGCCTTTCCACTCACCCACGAACCCATCCCGGAAACTCTCCAGGCCACGGAAGACTGGCTATCCAGCCCTTTTGAAGATCCAGCAGTTGATGGAGCGCTGTTCCAGGCGGGAATGGCACTTGCGAGTCTCGATGAAGGTGTGCGTGCGGCTTTGCCTCAGGTAGCGTTGGAGCAGGGCCGTAGGCAGCACCTCCTGGCCGGCAGCGCGGCAAGCCTGCTGGAAGTGGTTCAGGTTGACGGCGATCAATCCCTTTTCCGTGCTGTGGTTCAGCGTCTCGCGGATCTCGTGGTGGGTTTCGCCATCGCTGTCCGTCACGGTGACGGTCTGCTCGTTGAGGTAGTGGTAGATCTGCCAGAACTGGGCGGCGGTCTTGTTCTCTGCAGTGCAGCTCTGTTGCCGATCTAGGGCGCGGGCCTCCAGATGGCGTGCCAGGGATTCCAGATCACGATCGGTCCAGGCCGGGAACAGCGATTGGGTGGCCTTGGCCGCCGCCATGACCTGGGCGTGGCAAAGCACGATCCGGCTGTGACTGACGCCGCTCTGGGTCATGAACCGCTGTTCGTAGTGAGGGAAGGCCTCGAAATAGCGCTGCAGCCAGGCGTTCTCTTGGCACAGAACAGCGCGCAGGTAGCCCGCCAGTTGCTCGACCGGGATAGCTTTCAGGCGGTCGGCCAGAGGCTTGAGGTCGGGGCTATGGTGGTCCAGCGTCATGTGCAAATAGACGATCCTGGTCAGGATCGCTTCCGAGCCGTCTACCATGGTGTTCTGTGAGATACAGACCGCCCCCCGGAAAATCAGCGCCTCCGTATCGCTGTTGCCCGACTTCACGCCGGTGACGCGCAGCTTGGCGTTATGGTCGAACAGCGGTTTGATTTCATCCCAGCTGTATTGCTCAGTCAGGGTGCGCCCCATGGCGTCGGTCTTTTCCCGGTCGGACTCTAGGAGCACCACGGGCATGTTAGAGACGGCAGACATGGCGCGGAGTAGACCGATGCCGGATGCGCCGTTGCCGCTGGGCTTGATGCCTTCCTCGTCCTTGCGGCCGATCAAGCGCCAGAGGAACCGAAGCAAGGTGGTCTTACCGGACCCGGCGACGCCGGTCAGTTCCAGGAAAGGCCAGGAGGACTGCGCGCTGCGGATCTGCTGGGCAAACAGGGTACCGGTCCACCAGGAGAGCGCCGCCAGGCCGTTGAGGCTGAACACTGCGCGGAAGTCTGCGAACCAGGACGGGTCGAAGGCCTCGCCCTGGAAGACGGGGTAGCTACGCGCCGAGGTCTTCAAACCGTCGCCGCCAATGTCCAGAAAGCCATGGTCGTTGGTCATGATTTCCTTGCCTTTGTGGAAGCCGAAGGAGGGGTAGCAATAGGCGCCAGTGGCTTCGTCGTAGCCAATGAAGGGCAACGTGCGAACGGTGCTGGGGTTGCGTAGCCACTCGCTTTTGAGCATGGCCAGCACCCGTTCGCCGCCTTCGAACATGCCGCCTGGGGTGCGCTCCAGTAGGGCTTTCGTGAAGCCTCGCGGCTCGGTTATCGCGCTCGGCGGCAGCGGCTCTTTGCAGTTCAGGCGGGAGTTCGGGAAGTCGAACTGGAAGAAGTAGCGCTGCTCGCCGGTGATCGCATCGCGCTCGATGTATTCGAAGCGCGGGACACAGTTGGCCACCTGGCTGATGGTTGTGTGTTTGGCGAACTCGGGCTGGTGTCCGTCCACGTCGTCGCCATCCAGATCTTTCTGCAACTCGGTGAGGTTCACCCGGGCCGAGTACAGGCAGTTGTCGAACTCGACCAGGAAGAACGGGCGCGGTCGCTTGATGTACAGCAGATAAGCCTTCTTCATCGGCGACGTGGCGCAGAACAGCCGGCCCCGGTAGCACGCTTCCTGCAGGAATGCGTCGTCCAGCTGGCCGTCGCGGTACACGTCGTCCCAGTCGCGCTTCTTCCCGTCGGCCCGCTGCCCGGCTAGGGCTACCCAGCCGATTTCCCCTCGCTTGCGGATCCCTGCCAGGTACTTAGGAATCACTGCATGGGCAGCTGGGTCATCATCCAGGGCGATGATCCAGGTAATGAGTTTCCCTTTGTTCTCTTCGAGGATTCGCCACGGGAAGTTGTTGGCCGAGATCGAGGCGATCACCTTATAGCCGGCGAGCCACAGCGCGATGGCATGGAAGATCCCTTCCACGATGTACACCCGGTCGTTCTTCTCGTAGGTCTGGCCAGTTGGCTCCCAGCCATCGCCCTTGTACGTCATGCCTTTGCGGATCCCGGCCTTGTCGCCTTCGTTCGCGGCCACGGCGCGGGCGTCGATGATCCGTTCCCAATAGCCGTTGCAGAGCGGGAAACGCACTGTGTCCGCCCAGGATCCGTTCGCCATCGGCCGGCGGCCCTGGGTGTACCAGCCCGCGATCTTGGAAATGTCGAAGCCGCGGCTGCGCTGCAGGTAGGCGTCGGCGGTGGCGTTGGGGTTCTCCGGCGTCGAAGGGAAGCGCTCGCTCAGATTCTCGAAGAGGTGGCGGTAGCGTTCGCGGGTTTTCTCTTCGTAACCACACTGGTTCAACCGGTTGCATTTCAACTGGTAGGGCTTGCTCTTGCTGATGTACAGCGAGCGCTTGCCGCAGCCCGGACATTCCCCTTTGTTCAGGTACTCGTCCGAGGCTTCGTGCGGTTTGAAGTCCAGTTCTCTGTCGTTCTCCAGGGCCGGGATCACGTCCTGGCGGTAGATATCTTCGAACTGCTCTTGGGTGCTACGTACGGTCATTGCCGGCCCCTTACTGCTTACCGGCCTGACTATTCTCACCACGCACCCGTTGAGCCTGTTCTGCTGCCTCCATGGCCATATGCACCATGTTGATGAGGACGGCCGATTTCGAACCTGCTTCCTTTGGCCGGATGATGTAGTTGCCGCGTTTGATTTCGCGCTCAACGGCGCTGGTGGACTGCCCGGAACGGCGGACAAACTCAGCGACGGTCACATATGGCGTGTCGATGGTGATCTTCATTCTGATAACCTCTTTGGCGTTTATTGGGGATCAAAGTACCTATATAGGGACGTATCCTGGTCCCTATATAGGATCCATGTCAAGAGGGGTAGGAATGGACTTCGCCACGAAGCTGAAAGCAATGCGGGCACAAGAGCGGGTGACACAGGTTGAATTTGCTGCGCTGACAGGGATCAGCATCAGCACGGTGAAGAAATACGAAGGGGCCTCCTTCGAAATGGGGTATGGCGCGCTTACCAAGGTCTTGGGTCACGAGCGTTTCAAGAAGTACACGCTCTGGCTGATGATCGGAGAAACGGCCCCTGAGTGCGGGCAGGTAGCCCCGGAATAGCGTTGTGTCGATCAAGAAGCTGGATAATGGGGAATGGCTGGTGGACTGCCGTCCGGATGGTCGTGACGGTCCACGAATTCGTCGCAAGGTGAAGTCAAAGAACGAAGCCATGCACCTGGAGCGTCGAATCATGGGCGACGGCTCCAAGGGCGAGTTTGAGAAGAAGCCGAAACGCGACGAACGCCGCCTGAGTGAACTGGTGGGGCTGTGGTTCACCATGCACGGCAACACCTTAAAGCAAGGCGACAAGCGACGCCGGGAAATGCTGACCACTGTGGCGCGGATCGGCGACCCCATGGTTTGCACCTTCACCGCCGAGATGTTTGCCGACTACCGTGCTGCCCGGATTGCAGGGAAGTGGGGGCGGCTCAAAACTGGGTCAGGCAAGAAGAAAGGGCAGGCGGCCAAGCCTGTAGGTGCCAAGACGTTGAACCACGAACTGGTGCACCTGCGGGCCATGTTCAATGAGCTGGAGCGTCTGGAGAAGTGGACAGGTGAGAACCCGTTGGCGAAGGTTCGAGCGCTCAAGCAGGACGAGACGGAAATGGGCTACCTGAGTCGGGAACAGATCCCGCTTTTGCTGGCCAAGCTGGATCAACACCCGTCCACGGTTGGCATGGTTGCCCGGGTCTGCTTAGCCACTGGTGCCAGGTGGTCCGAAGCAATGAATCTGACACCTCTGCAGGTGCGGGATGGTCGAATCCACTTCGTCCGCACGAAGTCGGCAAGAAACCGCGCAGTGCCGATTTCTGCCGAGCTGCAGAAGTCGCTTGAGGGGGCGCTCCCCTGGAGATCGTCCTACTCGGCGACTTACAAGGCGTTCGAGCTGGCGGTGGCCGAACTGGATCTGCAACTGCCGAAAGGGCAACTGACCCATGTGCTGCGCCATACCTTCGCAAGTCATTACATGATGAACGGTGGTGACATCCTGACCCTGCAGCGCGTGCTGGGCCACGCGACTCTCCAGATGACGATGCGCTATGCACATTTCAGCCCCGGACACTTGGCCGAAGTCGTCAACCTGAACCCATTGGCTCAGGGGTGTGGACGTTTCGTGGACGCTGAAAAGGAATGCGAATCTGGTGTGGACGCACAGGGTCAGGCTGTAGCCCAGGTGTGAAGCGGCTTTAAGGACGGAAGGTGAGGGCGTTCACTCGCCCTCGTCAAACCTGTTGTTGATCAGTTCGACCAGTGCGTTCAGCGCTTCGTCCTCCTGCTCACCCTCGGTATGCAGGTGCAGGCTGGTGCCCTTGCCGGCGGCCAGCATCATCACGGCCATGATGCTCTTGCCGTCGACACAGCTGTCCGCCTGGCGGCCGACGCGGACCTGGCAGGGATAGCGTCCCGCGACGCCGACGAACTTGGCCGCGGCGCGGGCATGCAGGCCGAGCTTGTTGATGATGGTGATCTCTAGGGCGGGCATCGTGGGGAGTCTGTCCTTCTTGTTATGGGCTAGCTGTTGAGATCGCGGTGGCGGATCTGCACGTTCTTCAGGGATTCCCTGAGTGCAGCGCCAATCCGTTCGGCGAGGTAGACCGAGCGATGGTGGCCGCCGGTACAGCCGATCGCAACTGTCACATATGAGCGGTTACTGGCGGCGAAGCGCGGCAGCCATTTGTTCAGGTAGCCGACGATATCCTGGTACATCTCCTCGACGTCCGGCTGGGCGGCCAGGTACTCCCTGACTTCCGGCTCCAGCCCCGAATGGTCGCGCAGCTCGGGCTTCCAGTAGGGGTTCGGCAGGCAGCGCACGTCGAACACCAGGTCGGCGTCGACCGGCATGCCGCGCTTGAAGCCGAAGGACTCGACGAGGAACGCTGTTCCCGGCTCCGGCTTGTTCAGCAGGCGCAGCTTGATGGTGTCGCGCAGCTGGTAGAGGTTGAGGCTGGTGGTGTCCAGCTTCAGGTCGGCGAGGTCGGCGATCGGTCCGAGCAACTGGCTCTCGTCGCCGATGGCTTCGGCCAGCGAACGGGTATCGGTGGTCAGGGGGTGGCGTCGACGGGTTTCCGAGAAACGCTTGAGCAGCGTTTCGTCGTCGGCGTCGAGGTACAGCACGTCGCAGTTGATATGGTTGTCGCGCACTTCCTGCAGCAGCTCGGGGAAGCGTTGCAACTGGCTGGGCAGGTTGCGTGCGTCGATCGATACCGCGACCTGCGGGTGCAGCAGCTCGGTGTGCAGCAGCGCGCGTTGCGCCAGGTCGGGAAGCAGGCTGGCGGGCAGGTTGTCGATGCAATAGAAGCCGTTGTCTTCGAGGACGTTCAGGGCGGTGCTCTTGCCCGACCCCGAGCGGCCACTGACGATGATCAGGCGCATGTCATTGCCCGTTCTGTACGTCTACCACGATCTGATAAAGCGCTTCGGCACTGGGAGCGCTGCGCAGGCGCTCGCGTACGTCGGCACGGTCGAGCATGGCGGCGATCTGCCGGAGCAGTTCGAGGTGTTCTTCGGTCGCGGCCTCCGGTACCAGGAGGACGAAGACCAGGTCGACCGGCGCACCGTCCAGCGCGTCGAAGTCCACCGGGGCATCCAGATGCAGCACGGCGCTGATCGGGCTCTGGCAGCCGGCCAGGCGGCAGTGTGGAATGGCGATGCCATTGCCGAAGCCGGTGGAGCCGAGCTTTTCCCGGGCCACCAGGTTTTCGAAGATGTCCTGGGCGTCGAATTCCGGCAGCTCCCTGGCTACCAGGTTGGCGATTTGTTCGAGGACGCGTTTCTTGCTGCCACCCGGCACGTTCACGAGGGAACGGCCGGGGGTCAGGATTTGCTCAAGTCGGATCATAGGGGAGGGGAGATCAGCGGGCGCCTACGCCTTGCTGCCGTTCGAGGTACTTCTCTTTGTGTTTGATCAGTTGACGGTCGAGTTTGTCGATCAGCAGGTCGATGGCCGCGTACATGTCCTCATGTTCCGCATTGGCCACGATCTCGCCACCGGCGACGCGCAGGGTGGCTTCGATCTTCTGCTTCAGTTTCTCGACCTCCATGATCACCTGCACATTGGTGATCTTGTCGAAATGGCGCTCCAGACGGCTCAGTTTCTCGCCGACATAGTCGCGCAGGGCGTCGGTCACATCCAGTTGATGGCCACTGATGTTGACTTGCATACCGCGTTCTCCTTGTTGCCCGTGTGTAAGTGGCAGGTTAGCAACCTGCCTCCGGAACACCTTGGCGTGGATCAACGTCACACCAGTCGCTTGCGCTCGCTCGAAGGGGCTATGCCCAGGGATTCGCGGTACTTGGCGACGGTGCGGCGAGCCACTTGAATGCCCTGTGCCTCCAGTAAACCAGCGATCTTGCTGTCGCTCAATGGCTTTTTCGCATTTTCCGCGGCCACCAGTTTCTTGATGATCGCGCGGATCGCGGTGGACGAGCATTCCCCGCCTTCGGCGGTACTGACGTGACTTGAAAAGAAATATTTCAGCTCGAAAATACCGCGCGGCGTATGCATATATTTCTGCGTGGTGACCCGCGAAATGGTCGACTCGTGCATACCCACCGCTTCGGCGATGTCGTGCAGGACCAGCGGCTTCATGGCTTCCTCGCCGTAGTCGAGGAAGCCACGCTGGTGTTCGACGATCTGCGTCGCCACCTTCATCAGCGTCTCGTTGCGGCTCTGCAGGCTCTTGATGAACCAGCGCGCTTCCTGCAACTGGTTGCGCATGAAGGTATTGTCGGCACTGCTGTCGGCACGGCGGACCATGCCGGCATAGGTGGCGTTGACACGCAGGCGTGGCATCGCCTCCTGGTTCAGTTCCACCAGCCAGCGCTCGTTGTCCTTGCGCACGATGACGTCCGGGACGATGTATTCGGCCTCGCTCGACTCGATCTGCGAGCCGGGCCGTGGATGCAGGCACTGGATCAGCTCGATGACCAGGCGCAACTCGTCTTCCTTGAGCTTCATGCGCCGCATCAACTGGCCGTAGTCGCGGCCGCCGAGCAGGTCGAGGTAGTCGGAAACCAGGCGCAGGGCTTCGTCCAGCCAGGGCGTGGCGGGTGGCAGCTGGCGCAGTTGCAGCAACAGGCACTCGCGCAGGTTGCGAGCGCCGATGCCGGCGGGCTCCAGCTGCTGGATGCGGCGCAGCACGACTTCGACTTCGTCGAGCTCGACGTCCAGCTCCGGATCGAGGGCGGCGAGGATCTCCTCGAGGGACTCCTCCAGATAGCCGTCATTGTTGATGCTGTCGATGATGGTCACCGCGATCATGCGGTCGGTGTCCGACATCGGCGCCAGGTTCACCTGCCAGAGCAGGTGGCTGTGCAGGCTCTCGCCGTTGCTGGTGCGCGCGGTGAAGTCCCATTCGTCGTCGTCGCTGCTGGGCAGGCTGCTGGCGCTGGTCTGGTAGATGTCCTCCCAGGCGGTATCCACCGGCAGTTCGCTGGGGATGCGCTCGCTCCACTGGTCGTCGTCGAGGCTTTCTACGCTGGGTGTGGTGCTTTCCTGGAGGGCGCTCTCCTGCGGCGCGCTGGTTGCCTGTTCGGCGCCATCGGCGAGCGGGTCGCTGCCGTCGAAATCGTCGCCGTCTTCCTGGCGTTCGAGCATGGGATTGGATTCCAGCGCTTCCTGGATTTCCTGCTGGAGGTCCAGGGTGGAGAGCTGGAGGAGGCGTATGGCCTGTTGCAGCTGAGGCGTCATCGTCAGCTGCTGGCCCATCTTGAGGACTAGCGATGGTTTCATGGCTGAGGGCTTAGTACCTTATTCGCTGGTACCGGATGGCACCATCCACTACTACGGGTGCCGAGGTGGCGGCACCGCCAGGAAGCAAATTATATGCCTGAATTTTCGTACTTTGCCTAGGGTTGCTCCGAATAAATCATCCGCCCGTGGCGACACCTCTGCCCGTAAAAACCGGGGACGTGCGAAACCGCTCCGGCAGGGCCGGAGGGCACGGTAGGAGATTTCTTCAGAGGCGGAACTCGTGCCCCAGGTAGACTTCCTTGACCAGGTCGTTGGCGAGGATGCTCTCGGCATCGCCTTCCGCGATCAACTGCCCATCATTGACGATATACGCCGTTTCGCAGATGTCCAGGGTCTCGCGGACGTTGTGGTCGGTGATGAGGATGCCGATACCCTTTGCCTTCAGGTGATGGATGATCTGCTTGATGTCGCCGACCGATATCGGGTCCACGCCGGCGAAGGGTTCGTCGAGGAGGATGAACTTCGGCGCGCTGGCCAGGGCCCGGGCGATTTCCACCCGGCGTCGCTCGCCGCCGGACAGGCTCATGCCGAGGTTGTCGCGGATATGGTGGATGTGGAACTCCTGCAGCAAGCCTTCCAGGGCGTCCTTGCGTCCGTTGCGATCGAGGTCGCTGCGGGTCTCGAGGATCGCCATGATGTTGTCGGACACCGACAGCTTGCGGAAGATCGAGGCCTCCTGCGGCAGGTAGCCGATACCGGCGCGCGCCCGCCCGTGCATCGGCAGGTGGGTGACGTTCTGCTCGTCGATGCGGACCACGCCCTGGTCGGCCTGCACCAGGCCGACGATCATGTAGAAGCAGGTGGTCTTGCCGGCACCGTTCGGGCCGAGGAGGCCGACGATCTGCCCGCTATCGATGGACATGCTGACGTCGCGGACGACTTGCCGGCCTTTATAGCTTTTGGCCAGGTGCTGGGCTTTGAGCGTTGCCATTACTGGGCCTTTTTCTTCGGCTGGATGACCATGTCGATGCGCGGGCGCGGACTGGTCACCTGGGAACCGGTGGCGCGGCCGGCGTTGACGATCTGGCGCTGGGTGTCGTAGACGATCTTCTCGCCTTCGAAGGTGTTGCCTTCCTGGATCACCTTGGCCTGGTCGATCAGCACGACCCGGTTCTGCGTGACGAAGTACTGGATGGTCAGGCCGTAGGCCTTGGTCACGTCCTTGTCAGGCGCGGGCTTCTGCTCGTAGTAGGCGGGCCTGCCGACCGAGGTCACCACCTCGACGTCGCCGTTCTTGTCCCGTTTCAGGGTCACGGTGTTGCCGGTCAGCCTGGTGCTGCCCTGGGTCACCACGACATCGCCGCGGTAGACCGCGACGCCTTGCTTGTCATCCAGTTCGGCGCTGTCGGCCTGGACGCGGATCGGTTGCTCGCGATCCGAGGGCAGGGCCCATGCCAGGGAACTGCCGAGGACGGCAGTCAGACCGAATACAAGGGGGAGGGTGTTAACGAACCTCATGCTGACCTCTTACGTTGGACAGCAGGTGCATCCGGCTGTCTTTCAGATACGCTTTCATTCCAACAGCCGTCGTCACTCCATTGGCCGCGTCGATTTTAACGGCTTGCTCGGTCTGTGCATAATTCTTGTCGGGGAATACGGTCAGCCGGGTGGTGGTGAGGATGCTTGGCTGGCCCTTGGCATCGGTGCGCGCGACGCGCACGTCGTCGATCAGTTCGACTTCCTTGCCCTTTGGCCCGACTTCGGCGCGGGCGCTCTGGATATGCCAGGGCTGCACGTTGCCGCGGAACAGCAGCAGATCGGGGGTGGTGACGAAGGTGATGTCGGTGGCCTTCTGGTGTTCCAGCTTCACCGCCGTCATCTCGTAGTCGAGGCTGCCGTTCTCCTGGTATTGCAGGCTGTGGGCCTTCTCGGCGTAGTAGTCGATGGTGTTGTCCTGGCCGGGCCGGGCCGGCTGTTCGTTGAACAGTTCAAGTCCGACGTTCCAGTAATAGCCCGCGACGATCAACAGCAGGGCGATCAGGGCGAGCAGCAGTTTCTGTTGCAGTGTTTTCGGCATGGTCGGCTCTACAGGTAGGCGCTCTGGGCGGCTTCGAGCGTGCCCTGGGCGCGCATGATCAGTTCGCAGAACTCCCGGGCCGCGCCTTCCCCGCCGCGGGTCGCGGTGACTCCGTGGGCGTGCTGGCGGACGAACGGGTCGGCGCTGGCCACCGCCATGCCGAGGCCGACGCGGCGGATAACCGGCAGGTCGGGCAGGTCGTCGCCCAGGTAGGCGACCTGCTCATAGCCTAGCCCGAGTTCGCCGAGCAGTTCATCGAGCACCGCGAGCTTGTCTTCCCGGCCCTGGTAGAGATGCTGGATGCCCAGGTTGCGCGCGCGGCGCTCGACCACCGGGGTGTCGCGGCCGGTGATGATGGCGGTGCGCACGCCGGAGGCGATCAGCATCTTGATGCCGTGGCCGTCGAGGGTGTTGAAGGTCTTGAACTCGCTGCCGTCGACGAGGAAATACAGCTTGCCGTCGGTCAGCACGCCATCGACGTCGAAAATCGCCAGGCGCACCTGGCGGGCCCGGGCCGAGAGTTCCATGGCCGAGTGGGTATCGCTCATTACATCACTCCTGCGCGCAACAGGTCGTGCATGTTCAGGGCTCCGACCGGACGGTCGTCCGCGTCGACCACCACCAGTGCGCCGATCTTGTTGTCTTCCATGATCTTCAGGGCTTCCGCGGCGAGGATCTCGGCGCGGACGGTCTTGCCGTGGACGGTCATCACCTGGTCGATGGTGACCTGGCGCACGTCGACGCCCCGGTCCAGCGCGCGGCGCAGGTCGCCATCGGTGAAGATGCCGGCGAGCTTGCCGTGTTCGTCGAGCACCACGGTCATGCCCAGGCCCTTGCGGGTCATCTCCATCAGCGCGCCGGTCAGCGAAGTGCCGAGCAATACCTGTGGCAGTTCTTCGCCGACGTGCATGACGTTTTCCACCTTCAGCAGCAGGCGCCGGCCCAGCGCACCTCCCGGATGGGAAAAGGCGAAGTCCTCGGCGGTGAAGCCGCGGGCCTCGAGCAGGGCAATCGCCAGGGCGTCGCCGAGCACCAGGGAGACGGTGGTGGAAGAGGTCGGAGCCAGGTTCAGCGGGCAGGCTTCCTGGCCGACGCTGGCGTCCAGGTTGACCTCCGCGGCCTTGGCCAGCGGCGATTCGGGGTTGCCGGTCATGCTGATCAGGGTGATGCCCAGGCGCTTGATCAGCGGCAGCAGGGTGACGATTTCCGCGGTGGAGCCCGAATTGGACAGGGCGAGGACCACGTCGTCCTCGGTGATCATGCCCATGTCGCCATGGCTGGCTTCGGCCGGATGCACGAAGAAGGACGGGGTGCCGGTGCTGGCCAGGGTCGCGGCGATCTTCTTGCCGATGTGGCCGGACTTGCCCATGCCGACCACGACGACCCGGCCCTTGCCGGCCAGCAGCAGTTCGCAGGCCCTGACGAAATCGTCGCCAATCCGCGCCAGCAGGCTGTCTACCGCGTCGCGCTCGAGGCCGATGGTGCGCTGGGCGGAATGGATGAAATCGAGGTTCTGGCTCATGTTCAACGAATGTGGCGCCTGGATGAAAGGCGGGATTATAACGGGAAAGCGTGCCCGGCTTACACCAACCGTGCAGCGAACCCGGTCGGCGGCGCGCGAACGATGGCGCGGCGGCTGTAACGCGCTGTTACGCCGTGGTCATCCGCCCTCCGCGCTATGACTGCGCAAATGTCGATATATTCGACCACGGTGTGATTTTTTTCTGTCCGCGCTGAACCTGAAGTGTGCGATATGTCCTAAAAGGCTTGGAGATCGCTCCGAACAAGCTGAATTCAAGCTGAACGGCACGGCACCAGGCCTTGGGCGACAACCCGCCGCGGTGCTATAGTCCGCGCCCATTCGGCCCTCCCGGATGCGTGCCTCTGCGACGGGGCAGAGCGTCTAGCATGGACGGGTCGCATCGCAAGGAGTCCTGATGAGCACCGATAGTGCCTACGCGGTCGAGTTGAAGGGCCTGACCTTCAAGCGCGGATCGCGGGCGATTTTCGACAACATCGATGTGCGTATTCCGCGCGGCAAGGTGACCGGCATCATGGGTCCGTCCGGCTGCGGCAAGACCACGCTGTTGCGGCTGATCGCCTCCCAGCTGCGTCCCTCGAAAGGGGAAGTCTGGGTCAACGGTCAGAACCTGCCGCAACTCTCGCGCGGCGACCTGTTCGACATGCGCAAGCAGTTCGGCGTGCTGTTCCAGAGCGGCGCGCTGTTCACCGATCTCGACGTGTTCGAGAACGTAGCGTTTCCGCTGCGTGTGCATACCCAGCTGCCGGAGGAAATGATCCGCGACATCGTCCTGATGAAACTCCAGGCCGTCGGCCTGCGCGGCGCCGTGGAGCTGATGCCCGACGAGCTGTCCGGCGGCATGAAGCGCCGCGTCGCGCTGGCCCGGGCGATCGCGCTGGACCCGCAGATCCTCCTCTACGACGAGCCTTTCGTGGGGCAGGATCCGATCGCCATGGGCGTCCTGGTGCGCCTGATCCGCCTGCTCAACGATGCCCTGGGCATCACCAGCATCGTGGTTTCCCATGACCTGGCCGAAACCGCCAGCATCGCCGACTACATCTACATCGTCGGCGATGGCCGGGTGCTTGGCCACGGGACCCCGGACGTGCTCAAGGAAACCGACGATCCCCGTATCCGCCAGTTCGTCAAGGGAATCCCGGATGGCCCCGTTCCGTTCCATTACCCGGCCCGCGACTACCGGGCCGACCTGCTGGGAGAGCGCTGATGCGTAGAGTCTCTCCCCTCGAGCGCGTGCGCCTGTTCGGTCGCGCCGGCCTCGACGTGGTCGCCGCGCTCGGCCGTTCGACCCTGTTCCTCGGCCATGCATTGCTCGGTCGGCGCACGCCGGGCGCCGGCCTGCACCTGCTGGTGAAGCAACTCTACTCGGTGGGCGTGCTGTCCCTGGCGATCATCGTCGTCTCGGGGCTGTTCATCGGCATGGTGCTCGCCCTGCAGGGCTACAACATCCTGATTTCCTATGGCTCCGAGCAGGCCGTCGGGCAGATGGTGGCGCTGACCCTGCTGCGTGAACTCGGCCCGGTGGTGACCGGTCTGCTGTTCGCCGGCCGGGCCGGTTCGGCGCTGACCGCGGAAATCGGCAACATGAAGGCCACCGAGCAGCTTTCCAGCCTGGAAATGATCGGCGTCGACCCGCTCAAGTACATCGTCGCGCCGCGCCTGTGGGCCGGCTTCATTTCCATGCCGCTGCTCGCCGCGATCTTCAGCGTGGTCGGCATCTGGGGCGGGGCGATGGTCGCGGTCGACTGGCTGGGGGTCTACGAGGGATCGTTCTGGGCGAACATGCAGAACAGCGTGCAGTTCACCGAGGATGTGCTCAACGGCGTGATCAAAAGTATCGTGTTCGCTTTCGTGGTGACCTGGATCGCGGTCTACCAGGGCTACGACTGCGAACCGACCTCGGAAGGGATCAGTCGCGCGACGACGCGTACCGTGGTCTATGCCTCCCTGGCGGTGCTGGGGCTCGACTTCATTCTGACTGCTTTGATGTTTGGAGATTTCTGAATGCAAACCCGCACCCTGGAAATCGGTGTCGGCCTGTTCCTCCTGGCCGGCCTGCTGGCCCTGTTGCTGCTGGCCCTGCGCGTCAGCGGCCTGAGCGTGGGCAACGCTGGCGATACCTACAAGGTCTATGCCTACTTCGACAACATCGCCGGCGTCACCGTGCGCGGCAAGGTGACCCTGGCCGGCGTGACCATCGGCAAGGTGACCGCGGTAGACCTGGACCGCGACAGCTACACTGGTCGCGTGACCATGGAAATCAACCAGAACGTGAACAACCTGCCGGTCGACTCCACCGCGTCGATCCTCACCGCCGGCCTGCTGGGCGAGAAGTACATCGGCATCAGCGTGGGTGGCGACGAGGACGTCCTGAAGGACGGCAGCACCATCCACGACACCCAGTCGGCGCTGGTGCTGGAAGACCTGATCGGCAAGTTCCTGCTGAACTCGGTTAACAAAGACGAAGCCAAAAAGTGAGGTTCTCTTCCATGCTGACTCTCCTGCGTCGTGGCCTGCTGGTGCTCCTGGCGGCTTTCCCGCTGCTTTCCGTGGCCGCGTCGACCCCGCAACAGGTCGTGCAGGGCACGGTCGACGAGCTGCTTTCCGACATCAAGGCCAACAAGGCCGCCTACAAGGCAGATCCGCAAAAGCTCTACGCCACCCTCGACCGCATCCTCGGGCCGGTGGTCGACGCCGAGGGCATCGCCAAGAGCGTGATGACCGTGAAGTACTCGCGGCAGGCCTCGCCGGAGCAGATCAAGCGCTTCGAGGAAGTGTTCAAGAACAGCCTGATGCAGTTCTACGGCAACGCCCTGCTCGAGTACGACAACCAGGACATCCGCGTCCTGCCCAGTTCGGCCAAGCCCAGCGACGAGCGCGCCAGCGTCAACATGGAGATCCGCGACAGCAAGGGCACCGTCTATCCGGTGTCCTACACCATGACCAACCTGGCTGGCGGCTGGAAGGTCCGCAACGTGATCATCAACGGTATCAACATCGGCAAACTGTTCCGTGACCAGTTCGCCGACACCATGCAGAAGAACCGCAACGACCTCGAGAAAACCATCGCCGGCTGGGGCGAGGTGGTCGCCAAGGCCAAGGAAACCGCGAAGGCGGAAGAGGCCGGGGCGAAATGAGCCAGGCCAGCCTGCGCGAAGGTGCGCCTGGCGAGCTGCAGCTCGTCGGCGTGCTCGACTACAGCAGCGGGCCGGCGCTGCGCGAGCAGGGCGGACGGCTGATCCATGCCAGCCAGGCGGCGCAGTTGGTGGTCGACTGCTCGGCGGTGGAGCGCTCCAGCAGCGTGGGCATTTCCCTGCTGCTGGCCTTCATGCGCGATGCGCGCAAGGCCGGCAAGACCCTGAGCATCCGGGCACTGCCGGACGACATGCGGGAGATCGCCAAGGTCAGCAGCGTGCTGGAAATCCTGCCGCTGCAGGCGTGACCGGCCGGCGGAACGAGCGGCCCTCCGTCTGCGCGTCCCTTCCTGGGGTTCGCAGGCGGAGGGCTTTTTTGTATGATGGCCGACCGTGCGCGTAGGGCGCCCGATTGAGGTTGAGCATGCAGGCCGAAGACGTTAAGAGCCTTCTCCAGGAAAAACTCCCCGGCACCCAGGTGGAAGTCGAGGGCGAAGGGTGCAATTTCCAACTGAATCTGATCAGCGACGAGCTGGCCGGCCAGAGCCCGGTCAAGCGCCAGCAGCAGGTCTACGCCCATTTGAACGCCTGGATCGCCGATGGCAGCATCCACGCCGTCACCATGAAATTCTTCAGCCGCGCCGCCTGGGCCGAGCGTTCCTGAGCCCACGGGGGAAATCACTGCGATGGACAAACTGATCATTACCGGCGGCAACCGCCTCGATGGCGAAATCCGCATTTCCGGCGCGAAGAACTCGGCGCTGCCGATCCTGGCCGCGACCCTGCTGGCCGATACCCCGGTCACCGTGTGCAACCTGCCGCACCTGCACGACATCACCACCATGATCGAGCTGTTCGGCCGCATGGGCGTGCAGCCGATCATCGACGAGAAGCTCAACGTCGAAGTCGACGCCAGCAGCATCAAGACCCTGGTCGCGCCCTACGAACTGGTGAAGACCATGCGCGCCTCGATCCTCGTGCTCGGCCCCATGCTGGCGCGCTTCGGCGAGGCCGAGGTGGCCCTGCCGGGCGGTTGCGCGATCGGCTCGCGCCCGGTCGACCTGCACATCCGCGGTCTCGAGGCGATGGGCGCGCAGATCGAGGTCGAAGGTGGCTACATCAAGGCCAAGGCCCCAGTCGGTGGCCTGCATGGCGGCCAGTTCTTCTTCGATACCGTCAGCGTGACTGGGACCGAGAACCTCATGATGGCCGCCGCGCTGGCCAACGGCCGTACCGTGCTGCAGAACGCCGCGCGCGAGCCGGAGGTCGTCGACCTGGCCAACTGCCTGAACGCCATGGGCGCCAACGTCCAGGGCGCCGGTTCCGACACCATCGTCATCGACGGCGTGAAGCGCCTCGGCGGCGCCCGCTACGACGTTCTCCCCGACCGTATCGAGACCGGTACCTACCTGGTGGCGGCGGCAGCGACCGGGGGCCGGGTGAAACTGAAGGACACCGATCCGACCATCCTGGAGGCGGTCCTGCAGAAGCTGGAAGAGGCCGGTGCCCACATCAACACCGGCAACAACTGGATCGAACTGGACATGAAGGGCAACCGGCCGAAGGCGGTGAATATCCGCACCGCGCCGTACCCGGCATTCCCCACCGACATGCAGGCCCAGTTCATTTCCATGAACGCCGTCGCCGAAGGCACCGGCGCGGTCATCGAGACGGTCTTCGAGAACCGTTTCATGCACGTCTATGAAATGAACCGCATGGGCGCGCAGATCCTCGTCGAGGGCAACACCGCGATCGTCACCGGCGTACCCAGGCTCAAGGGCGCTCCGGTGATGGCCACCGACCTGCGCGCCTCCGCGAGCCTGGTGATCGCCGGCCTGGTGGCCGAGGGCGACACCCTGATCGACCGCATCTACCACATCGACCGTGGCTACGAGTGCATCGAAGAGAAACTCCAGCTGCTCGGCGCGAAGATCCGCCGCGTACCGGGCTAGCGGAGGCAGTCGCGCAATGCTGACCATCGCCTTGTCCAAGGGCCGGATTCTCGACGACACCCTGCCGCTGCTCGCAGCGGCGGGAATCGTGCCGTCGGAGAACCCGGACAAGAGCCGCAAGCTGATCATCCCGACCTCCCTGCCCGATGTGCGCCTGCTCATTGTCCGCGCCACCGACGTGCCGACCTATGTCGAGCATGGCGCCGCCGATCTCGGCGTGGCCGGCAAGGACGTCCTGATGGAGTACGGCGGCCAGGGACTCTACGAACCGCTGGACCTGCGGATCGCCAACTGCAAGCTGATGACCGCCGGCGCCATCGGCGCGGCCGAACCCAAGGGGCGCCTGCGGGTGGCCACCAAGTTCGTCAATGTCGCCAAGCGCTACTACGCCGAGCAGGGCCGTCAGGTCGACGTGATCAAGCTGTACGGCTCGATGGAGCTGGCGCCGCTGGTCGGCCTCGCCGACAAGATCATCGACGTGGTGGATACCGGCAACACCCTGCGCGCCAATGGCCTGGAGCCCCAGGAACTGATCGCCACGATCAGTTCGCGCCTGGTGGTCAACAAGGCTTCGATGAAGATGCAGCATGCTCGAATCCAGGCGCTGATCGACACCCTGCGCGACGCCGTCGAGGCGCGACACCGTCACTGATACCCGTGCGGCCCCTCGCGCCGCACCTGCCTATCCGTGTCATAGCCAAATTTTCTCGGGTGCCCGCACGGTGGGCTTGGTAGTCTAGCGGCGCCCGAGACAACGCCATCCATAAAGAGGCTCGCTATGACCGCTCCTTTCGCTATCCGTCGACTCAACGCCGCTGATCCGGACTTCGGGCGTCATCTGGATCATCTGCTGAGCTGGGAAAGTGTTTCCGACGACTCGGTCAACCAGCGCGTCCTCGATATTATCGCCGCCGTGCGCAGCCGCGGCGACGCCGCCGTGGTCGAGTTCACCCAGCGCTTCGACGGCCTGCAGGCCGCCTCGATGGCCGACCTGATCCTGCCGCGCGAGCGCCTGGAGCTGGCCCTGACCCGTATCACGGCGGCCCAGCGCGAGGCCCTGGAAGTTGCCGCCGAGCGCGTGCGCAGTTACCACGAGAAGCAGAAGCAGGGCTCCTGGCGCTATACCGAGGCCGACGGTACGGTGCTCGGCCAGCAGGTCACCCCGTTGGACCGCGCCGGCCTCTACGTGCCGGGCGGCAAGGCGTCCTACCCGTCCTCGGTGTTGATGAACGCGATCCCGGCCAAGGTCGCCGGGGTGACCGAGGTGGTCATGGTGGTGCCGACCCCGCGCGGCGAAATCAACGAGATCGTCCTCGCCGCCGCCTGCATCGCCGGCGTCGACCGGGTCTTCACCATCGGCGGTGCACAGGCCGTGGCCGCGCTGGCCTATGGCACCGAAAGCGTGCCGCGGGTGGACAAGATCGTCGGCCCCGGCAACATCTACGTGGCCACCGCCAAGCGCCACGTGTTCGGCCAGGTCGGCATCGACATGATCGCCGGCCCCTCGGAAATCCTCGTGGTCTGCGACGGCCAGACCGATCCCGACTGGATCGCCATGGACCTGTTCTCCCAGGCCGAGCACGACGAGGACGCCCAGTCGATCCTTGTCAGTCCGGACGCGGCGTTCCTCGACCAGGTCGCGGAAAGCATCGCCCGCCTGCTGCCGACCATGGAGCGCGCCGAGATCATCCGCACCTCCCTGGAGGGGCGTGGCGCCCTGATCCAGGTCGCCGACCAGGCCCAGGCCTGCGCGGTGGCCAACCGCATCGCGCCGGAGCACCTGGAATTGTCGGTGGCCGATCCGGAGAGCTGGTTGCCGGAGATCCGTCATGCCGGCGCGATCTTCATGGGCCGCTACACCGCCGAGGCGCTGGGCGACTACTGCGCCGGGCCGAATCACGTGCTGCCGACCTCCGGTACCGCGCGTTTCTCTTCGCCGCTGGGGGTATATGACTTCCAGAAACGTTCTTCGATCATCAACTGCTCGGCGCAGGGCGCGTCGGTCCTCGGCCGCACCGCCTCGGTACTGGCCCGCGGCGAGTCGCTGACCGCCCACGCGCGTAGCGCCGAATACCGCATCCTCGACGAGAAGGAGAGCTGAGCATGAGCAAGTTCTGGAGCCCGTTCGTCAAGGATCTGGTGCCCTATGTGCCGGGCGAGCAGCCGAAGCTGTCGCGGCTGGTCAAGCTGAACACCAACGAGAACCCCTACGGTCCGTCGCCCAGAGCCCTCGCCGCCATGCAGGCGGAGCTCAACGACGACCTGCGTCTGTACCCCGACCCCAACGGCGAGCGCCTGAAGAAGGCGGTGGCCGGGCACTACGGCATACGGGACGACCAGGTGTTCGTCGGCAACGGCTCCGACGAGGTCCTGGCGCACATTTTCCACGGCCTGTTCCAGCACGACCTGCCGTTGCTGTTCCCGGACGTGACCTACAGCTTCTACCCGGTCTACTGCGGCCTGTACGGCATCGCGTACGAGAAGATCGCGCTGGACGAGCAGTTCCGCATCCGCGTCGAGGACTATGCGCGGCCCAACGGCGGGATCATTTTCCCCAACCCGAACGCACCGACCGGCTGCCTGCTGCCGCTGGACGCCATCGAGGCGATGCTGAAGGCATCGCCGGACTCGGTGGTGGTGGTCGACGAGGCCTATGTCGACTTCGGCGGCGACAGCGCCATCGCCCTGGTCGATCGCTACCCGAACCTGCTGGTCACCCAGACCCTGTCCAAGTCGCGTTCCCTGGCCGGTCTGCGGGTCGGCCTGGCGGTCGGCCATGCCGAGCTGATCGAGGCGCTGGAGCGGATCAAGAACAGCTTCAACTCCTATCCGCTGGATCGCCTGGCGATCGCTGGCGCGGCGGCGGCCTTCGAGGACGATGCCTACTTCCGCCGCACCTGCCAGGCGGTGATCGACAGCCGCGAGACGCTGAGCGGCTCGCTGCGGGCGCTGGGCTTCGAGGTACTGCCGTCGGCGGCCAACTTCGTCTTCGCCCGCCATCCGCGGCACGAGGCCGGGCAGATCGCCGCGACCCTGCGCGAGCAAGGGGTGATCGTCCGCCATTTCAAGCAGGCGCGGATCGAGCAGTTCCTGCGCATCACCATCGGCAGCCCGGAGCAGAACCAGGCGCTGCTGGACGCCTTGCACTTCCTCAAGTGAAACGAAAACGGCGCCCGCGGGCGCCGTTTTCATTCGGGCAGGCTCTCTACTCGCCGCCGTCCTGTTTCTGCTGCGGCGCCGGCGCCGGCGGCGGACGCAGGCCGACCTCGGCGGTCAGGTTGACCTTCTGCCCGTTGCGCAGCACCAGGATGTTGATCTTCTGCCCCGGCCGGGTGCGCGCCACCTGGTTCATCGAGCGGCGGCCATCGCTGGCTTCCTGCTTGTCGATGGTCAGGATCACGTCGCCCGGCAGCAGGCCGCCGCGCGCCGCCGGGCCGTCGCGGTAGACGCCGGCGACGACGATCCCGGCGGTTTCGCCGAGGCCCAGGGAGTCCGCCAGCTCCGGGGTCAGCGCCTTGACCTCGACGCCGAGCCAGCCACGGATCACCTGGCCATGCTCGATGATCGATTGCATGACCTCCAGGGCCAGCTTGGTCGGGATGGCGAAACCGATGCCCTGGGAACCGCCGGACTTGGAGAAGATCGCGGTATTGATGCCGATCAGGTTGCCGGCGGCATCGACCAGCGCGCCGCCGGAGTTGCCCGGATTGATCGCCGCGTCGGTCTGGATGAAGTCCTCGTAGGTGTTCAGACCGAGCTGGTTGCGCCCGGTGGCGCTGATGATGCCCATGGTCACCGTCTGGCCGACGCCGAACGGGTTGCCGATGGCGAGGCAGACGTCGCCGGTGCGGATGCCGTCGGAGCGGCCGAGGGTCATCGCCGGCAGGTTCTTCAGGTCGATCTTCAGTACCGCGAGATCGGTTTCCGGATCGCTGCCGACCAGTTGCGCGATGGTCTCGCGGCCGTCGCGCAGGGCCACGATGATCTGGTCGGCGCCGGCGGTGACGTGGTTGTTGGTCAGCAGGTAGCCTTCCGCGCTCATGATCACCGCCGAGCCGAGGCTCGACTCCATGCGCTTCTGTTGCGGCAGGTTGTCGCCGAAGAAGCGGCGGAACATCGGGTCGTCGAACAATGGGTGGGACGGCTTGCTGACCATCTTGGTGGTGTACAGGTTGGCCACCGCGGGAGCCGCCCGGCTCACCGCATTGGCGTAGGACACCGGGCCTTCCTGCAGGCGGCTGAGCAGCGGCGCCTGCTCGACATGCACCTCCTGGCGCGGCAGGCCGACCCATTCGGGGTTGCGCTGGATGATCAGCAGGGCCAGCAGCACGCCGACCAGCACGGGCCAGCCGAGGAAACGCAGGGCCTTGGGCATCGGGAAATCCTTGGGGTTGCGAGGCCGAAAAACGGCCGATAAGGTGGCGGCCATTATAGGGCGAAGCCGTCCATTAGAGGAGCGGCGCGCCCTGCCTGAATGAAGAGGATTTTGCCATGGCCATCGCCCTGAGCACCCTGGTCGAGGAAGCCGACCGCTACCTGGAGGCCGCGCGCATCCAGGACTACTGCCCGAACGGCCTGCAGGTCGAAGGCCGGCCGCAGGTGCGGCGCATCGTCAGCGGGGTCACTGCCAGCCAGGCGCTGCTGGATGCCGCCGTGGAGGCCGAGGCCGATGTGGTGCTGGTGCATCACGGCTACTTCTGGAAGGGCGAGAATCCGTGCGTGGTCGGCATGAAGCAGCGGCGCCTGAAGACCCTGCTGAACAACGACATCAGCCTGCTGGCCTACCATCTGCCATTGGACCTGCATCCCGAAGTGGGCAACAACGTGCAGCTCGCCCGGCAACTCGGCCTCGAGGTGGAAGGACCGCTGGAGCCGGGCAATCCGCGTTCCATTGTCCTCCTCGGTTCGCTTGCCGAGCCGATGCAGCCCGCCGACTTCGCCCGCCATGTGCGCGATGCGCTGGGGCGCGAGCCGCTGCTGGTCGATGCCGGCCAGCCGATCCGGCGCATCGCCTGGTGCACCGGCGGCGCCCAGGGCTACATCGACCAGGCGATCGCCGCCGGCGTGGATGCCTACCTGACCGGCGAGGTTTCCGAGCAGACCGTGCACAGCGCGCGGGAGAACGGCATCAGCTTCATCGCCGCCGGACACCACGCCACCGAGCGCTACGGGGTGCAGGCGCTGGGCGACTACCTGGGCAAGCGCTTCGCCATCGAACACCTGTTCATCGACTGTCCCAATCCTGCCTGACCACGGCGCCGTGACGCGCCTGGTCCACTGCCTTGCCCAGTTCCCAGACGGCCATCGCGTAGTGGGTACTGTGGTTGTAGCGGGTGATCACGTAGAAGTTCGGCAGGCCGTACCAGTACTGGTAGTTCCTGCCCATGTCCAGGCGCAGCAGGCTCGCCTGCCGGTGGCCGCCGAGCGGACCCTGCGGGCGTAGTCCGGCTGAGGCCAGCACGTCGAGCGGGTAGAGCGTCTTGAAGCCGTCCTCCAGCGAGGGCGCGCGGCCACTGGCGGGAACCGCCACGCGATCGCCGCTGACCCAGCCGTGCTGCTTGAAATAGTTGGCGACGCTGCCGATCGCATCGCGCGGGTTCCACAGGTCGATATGCCCATCGCCGTCGAAGTCCACCGCGTACTTGCTGAACGAGGACGGCATGAACTGGCCGTAACCCATGGCGCCGGCATAGGAACCGCGCAGGGCCAGCGGGTCGCTGCCTTCCTTGCGCGCCTGGAGGAGGAATTGCTCCAGCTCGCCGCTGAAGAACTCCGCGCGGCGCGGGTAGGAGAAGGACAGGGTGGCCAGCGCGTCGATGATCCGCGTCTTGCCCATCACCCGTCCCCAGCGGGTCTCCACGCCAATGATGCCGACGATGATTTCCGGCGGCACGCCATAGATGCGCGAGGCGCGCTGAAGGTCGGCCTGGTACTGGTCCCAGAACAGCACGCCGTTCTGCACGTTGCCCGGGGTGACGAACTTCTTCCGGTAACGCAGCCAGGCGCCGTTCGGCCCGCTGGGTGGGGTATAGCTGGGCGCCTGGCGGTCCATCAGGCGGATCACCCAGTCCAGGCGCTGGGTCTGGGCGAACAGGTCGTGCAGTTGCTGGCGATTGAAGTCGTGCTGGCTGACCATCCGGTCGATGAAGCGCTGGGCCTGCGGATTGTTCGCGTAGTCGCCGCGCAGCGGCAGGATCGGCTGTACCGACCTGCGTACCGGCTGGGGCGAGATGACGCTGCGGGCCTGGGGCTTGGCGGCGGGTTTGGCAGGCGGCGTCGGTTCGCTGCTGCAGGCTGAGACCAGGAGGAACAGGGGCAGGGCGAGGGCGGTGCGGCGCATGTGCGGTCTTCTTGGCCGGGGAACGATGCCCGCTATGCTAGCGCAGTGCCGGCGACGTACAAGTCGAGGCGCCGAAGGGTCGCCGCGGATGCCCCGCCAGGCGGGGCCCGGTTGTCGACGGGGTGGAGAAAGACGCTGTGCGTACCTGCTCGAGAGGGCTTCGCCGAGACTGCGGAATTCCTCTCCAGGCCAGTGTTTCCGCCGGCTTCGGCGCTGAGCGCGGATGGCTATATGGGTATATTCTTTCGGTATAACAGACCGATCTTTTAGAGCCTTGCGCTGTGATAGAGTGCGCGTTCGTCTACGGCCCGACGGCCGTCCATAAGCAATTCCGTGAGTAGCCATGGTCGACAAACTGACGCACCTGAAACAGCTGGAGGCGGAAAGCATCCACATCATCCGCGAGGTGGCCGCCGAGTTCGATAACCCGGTGATGCTGTACTCGATCGGCAAGGATTCCGCGGTCATGCTGCACCTGGCCCGCAAGGCCTTCTTCCCCGGCAAGCTGCCCTTCCCGGTGATGCACGTGGACACCCGCTGGAAATTCCAGGAGATGTACAGGTTCCGTGATCGGATGGTCGAGGAAATGGGCCTGGACCTGATCACCCACGTCAACCCGGACGGCGTCGCCCAGGGCATCAACCCGTTCACCCACGGCAGCGCCAAGCACACCGACGTGATGAAGACCGAGGGACTCAAGCAGGCCCTGGACAAGTACGGTTTCGACGCTGCCTTCGGCGGCGCGCGCCGCGACGAGGAGAAGTCGCGGGCCAAGGAACGGGTCTATTCGTTCCGCGACAGCAAGCACCGCTGGGACCCGAAGAACCAGCGTCCCGAGCTGTGGAACATCTACAACGGCAAGGTGAAGAAGGGCGAATCGATCCGCGTCTTCCCGCTGTCCAACTGGACCGAGCTGGACATCTGGCAATACATCTACCTCGAAGGCATCCCGATCGTCCCGCTGTACTTCGCTGCCGAGCGCGAGGTCATCGAGAAGAACGGCACGCTGATCATGATCGACGACGAGCGCATCCTCGAGCATCTCTCTGACGAAGAGAAAGCCCGCATCGAGAAGCGCATGGTGCGCTTCCGTACCCTCGGCTGCTACCCGCTCACCGGCGCGGTCGAGTCCAGCGCCACCACGCTGCCGGAAATCATCCAGGAAATGCTCCTGACGCGTACTTCCGAACGCCAGGGCCGGGTCATCGACCATGACCAGGCCGGTTCGATGGAAGAAAAGAAACGCCAGGGCTATTTCTGAGGATACGCAGCATGTCTCATCAATCCGATCTGATCAGCGAGGACATCCTCGCCTACCTGGGGCAGCACGAACGCAAGGAACTGCTGCGCTTCCTCACCTGCGGCAACGTCGACGACGGCAAGAGCACCCTGATCGGGCGCTTGCTGCACGACTCCAAGATGATCTATGAGGATCACCTGGAGGCCATCACCCGCGACTCGAAGAAAGTCGGCACCACGGGCGACGACGTCGACCTGGCGCTGCTGGTCGACGGCCTGCAGGCCGAGCGCGAGCAGGGCATCACCATCGACGTGGCGTACCGCTACTTCAGCACCGCCAAGCGCAAGTTCATCATCGCCGACACCCCCGGCCATGAGCAGTACACCCGCAACATGGCTACCGGTGCCTCGACCTGCGACCTGGCGATCATCCTGATCGACGCCCGCTACGGCGTGCAGACCCAGACCCGCCGGCACAGCTTCATCGCTTCGCTGCTGGGCATCCGCCACATCGTCGTGGCGATCAACAAGATGGACCTGAAGGACTTCGACCAGGGTGTCTTCGAGCGGATCAAGGCCGACTACCTGGCCTTCGCCGAGAAGATCGGCCTGAAGACCAGTTCGCTGCACTTCGTGCCGATGTCGGCGCTCAAGGGCGACAACGTGGTCAACAAGTCCGAGCGTTCGCCCTGGTACAGCGGCCAGTCGCTGATGGAGATCCTCGAGACCGTCGAGATCGCCGCCGACCGCAACCTCGACGACATGCGCTTTCCGGTGCAGTACGTTAACCGGCCGAACCTGAACTTCCGCGGTTTCGCCGGCACCCTGGCCAGCGGCGTGGTGCGCAAGGGCGACGAGGTCGTGGCGCTGCCGTCCGGCAAGGGCAGCAAGGTGAAGTCCATCGTCACCTTCGAAGGTGAACTGGAGCAGGCCGGACCCGGCCAGGCCGTCACCCTGACCCTGGAAGACGAGATCGACGTGTCCCGCGGCGACATGCTGGTGCATGCCGACAACCGCCCGCTGGTCAGCGACGGCTTCGACGCCATGCTCGTGTGGATGGCCGAGGAACCGATGCTGCCTGGCAAGAAGTACGACATCAAGCGCGCCACCAGCTACGTGCCGGGCTCGATCCCGAGCATCGTCCACAAGGTGGACGTGAACACCCTGGAGCAGACCCCGGGCAGCGAGCTGAAGCTCAATGAGATCGCCCGGGTCAAAGTCAGCCTGGACGCGCCCATCGCGTTGGACGGCTACGAGCAGAACCGCACCACTGGTGCCTTCATCGTCATCGACCGCTTGACCAACGGCACCGTCGGCGCCGGCATGATCATCTCCGCGCCGCCGGCAGGCCATGGTGCGGCCCAGCATGGCGCGAGCGCCCACGTCACCCGCGAGGAGCGCGCCGCGCGCTTCGGCCAGCAGCCGGCCACCGTGCTGTTCAGCGGCCTCTCCGGCGCCGGCAAGAGCACCCTGGCCTATGCCGTGGAGCGCAAGCTGTTCGACATGGGCCGCGCGGTCTACGTGCTCGACGGACAGAACCTGCGCCACGACCTGAACAAGGGCCTGCCGCAGGATCGCGCCGGGCGCACCGAGAACTGGCTGCGCACCGCGCACGTCGCCAAGCAGTTCAACGAGGCCGGGCTGATCAGCCTGTGCGCCTTCGTCGCGCCGAGCGCGGAAGGACGCGCGCAGGCCCGGGCGCTGATCGGCGCCGAGCGCCTGATCACGGTCTACGTGCAGGCCTCGCCGCAGGTCTGCCGCGAACGCGATCCCCAGGGGCTGTATGCGGCGGGGCAGGACAACATCCCTGGCGAGTCCTTCCCCTACGATGTGCCGCTGGACGCCGACCTGGTGATCGATACCCAGTCGCTGAGCGTCGAGGACGGCGTGAAGCAGGTGCTCGAGCTGTTGCGCGAACGCCAGGCGATCTGATCATCTCGCAGCCATGAAAAAGCCCCGCGGATGCGGGGCTTTTTCATGGGCGTCCGACGGTTTTGCGCAACGCGTCAGTACTTGCCTTTCAGGCCGTAGGTGGCGTCGAGGGTGCCGGGGCTGTCCGGGCTCTTCGGCGCGTAGTCCTTCGGCACTTCGCCGCTGGCCGGCGGGGTCAGGCGCTCGCGGCGCTCGGCCGGGTAGGCTTCGTCGGCATGCAGCGCGGCCAGCAGGCGCTGGCGGGTCTGTTCGTCCAGGGCCAGGCGCTGGGCGCCGTCGGAGAGGTGCTCCTGCACGTCCTGGTAGCTCTGGGTCAGCTTCTTGACGAGGCTGGCGGTGGTGTTGAAATGGGTCACGACTTCGCGCTGATAGCTGTCGAAGCGGTCCTGCAGGTCGTCCATCTGGCGTTGCACCTTGTTCGGTGCGGCGTTGGGCAGCAGGCGGGCGATCAGAAAACCGATGGCGACCCCGGCGACCAGGGCGAGGGCCGGCAGCAGCCAGGCGGTGAGCGACTGTTCCACGCGAATCCTTCCTCTATAGACGGCTTTGCTTTACGTTAACGGCTTGAGTCCGAGCTGTATACCACGGCACGCGAGTAAGTGCCTGTGTCGCTTGGAGTAATCTGCTAGACGAGTCGACCCGAACCGGGGTCACGGAGTACCTGTTTGTCTACCCGCGAAAACCCTGTAACCATCGACGGTCCCTGCGGGCCGCTGGAAGCCCTGCACCTCGACCTGGCGGACGCCCGCGGCGTCGCCCTGGCCTGCCACCCGCATCCGCTGTTCGCCGGCACCATGCAGAACAAGGTGGTCGCCACCCTGCAGCGCGCCGCCCGCGACGCCGGCCTGGCGACCCTGCGCTTCAACTTCCGTGGCGTCGGCCAGAGCGCCGGCAGCTACGCCGAGGGTATCGGCGAGATCGATGACGCCGAGGCCGCCGCGCGCTGGTTGCTGGAGCGCCATCCGGGGCTGCCGCTGACCCTGATGGGCTTTTCCTTCGGCTCCTGCGTGGCCGGCAACCTGGCCGGCCGCCTGGAGGCGCAGGACGTCGCGCTGGCGCGACTGTTCATGATCGCGCCGCCGGTCGAGCGCTTCGCCGTCAGCCTGCCCGGGCGCTGCCCGCTGACCGTGATCCAGCCGGAAGACGACGATGTGGTCACGCCTTCTGCGGTGTATGCCTGGAGCGAGTCCCTGGCGCGTCCGCACGAGTTGCTGCGGGTGGCTGAAAGCGGACATTTCTTCCACGGCAAGCTGATCGAGCTGAAGGACCTGCTGCTGCCGCGCCTGCAGGACTGACGTCGTCGCGCCGGCCCTGCTACCATCCGGCGCGCCATCTTTTTCTTTGCCTGACACCTGGTATCGCATGACTACTCGTATCCTGACCGGCATCACCACCACCGGCACTCCGCACCTGGGCAACTACGCCGGCGCCATCCGCCCGGCGATCCTCGCCAGCCGTCGGAGCGACGTGGATTCGTTCTACTTCCTGGCGGACTACCACGCCTTGATCAAGTGCGACGATCCCGCTCGTATCCAGCGCTCGCGCCTGGAGATCGCCGCGACCTGGCTGGCCGGTGGCCTCGACGTCGAGCGTGCGACCTTCTACCGGCAGTCGGACATTCCCGAGATTCCCGAGCTGACCTGGCTGCTCACCTGCGTCAGCGCCAAGGGCCTGCTCAACCGCGCGCATGCCTACAAGGCGGCGGTGGACCGCAACGTCGAGGCCGGCGAAGACCCGGACGCCGGCGTGACCATGGGCCTCTACAGCTACCCGGTGCTGATGGCCGCGGACATCCTGATGTTCAACGCGCACAAGATCCCGGTCGGTCGCGACCAGGTGCAGCACGTGGAAATGGCCCGCGACATCGGCCAGCGCTTCAACCACCTGTTCGGCAACGGTCGCGAGTTCTTCGTCCTGCCCGAGGCGGTGATCGAGGAAAGCGTCGCCACCCTGCCGGGCCTGGACGGACGCAAGATGTCCAAGAGTTACGACAACACCATCCCGCTGTTCAGTTCGTCCAGGCAACTCAAGGACGCCATCGCCCGCATCGTCACCGACTCGCGCGCGCCGGGCGAAGCGAAGGACCCGGACAACTCGCACCTGTTCACCCTTTATTCGGCCTTCGCCAGCTCGGAGCAGGTCGCCACGTTCCGCCAGGAGCTGCTCGCCGGCCTGGCCTGGGGCGAGGCCAAGCAACGCCTGTTCCAGTTGCTCGACGATGAACTGGGCGAGGCCCGCGAGCGCTACCAGGCGCTGATCGCCAAGCCGGACGACATCGAGGACATCCTTCTCGCTGGCGCGGCCAAGGCGCGCCGCATCGCCACGCCGTTCCTCGGTGAGCTGCGCGAGGCGGTCGGCCTGCGCTCCCTGCGCGAGCCGCTGAAGAGCGCCGAGGCTGGCAGGAAGAAGGCCACCAAGGCGGCGCGCCTGGTCAGCTTCCGCGACGACGACGGCAGCTTCCGTTTCCGCCTGCTGGATGCCGCCGGCGAGCAGTTGCTGCTGTCCCGCGCCTTTGCCGATGGCAAGGCCGCCGGCGCGGTGAGCAAGCGCCTGCAGGGCGGCGAGGGGACCGACCTGCGGGTCGACGGCAATGCCTTCGGCCTGTGGCTGGACGGCGAAGCGGTGGCGCAGAGCCCGGCCTTTGCCGACGCCGCCGCCCGCGACGCCGCCATCGAGCGCACCCGCGAAGCGCTGGCGCCGCAGGAATAAGGCTGCGGCCCGCCCTCGACGGATGGCCGATTGCCAAGAGACGGGGTCGTCGCTAAAGTGACGGCCCCGTTTTCGTTGCATTGCTACCGATCATGACGCCCCTCGAGCGCTACCAGGCCGATCTCCAACGCCCCGATTTCTTCCACGATGCCGCACAGGCGAATGCCGTGAAGCATCTGCAACGCCTCTACGACGACCTGGTCGCCGCCGACCATGCCAAGCCCGGCCTGTTCGGCAAGCTGCTCGGCAGGAAGTCCGGCGGGCCGGTCAAGGGCCTGTACTTCTGGGGCGGCGTCGGCCGCGGCAAGACCTACCTGGTGGATACCTTTTTCGAATCGCTGCCGTTCGAGCAGAAGGTGCGCACGCACTTCCACCGCTTCATGAAGCGGGTGCATGAAGAACTGAAGACCCTCAAGGGCGAGAAGAACCCGCTGACCATCATCGGCAAGCGTTTCGCCGACGAGGCGCGGGTGATCTGTTTCGACGAGTTCTTCGTCTCCGACATCACCGACGCGATGATCCTCGCCACGCTGCTGGAAGAGCTGTTCAAGAACGGCGTGAGCCTGGTGGCGACCTCCAACATCGTTCCGGACGGCCTTTACAAGGACGGCCTGCAGCGCGCGCGCTTCCTGCCGGCGATCGCCCTGCTCAAGGAGCATACCGAGATCGTCAACGTCGACAGCGGCGTCGACTATCGACTGCGTGCGCTGGAGCAGGCGGAACTGTTCCACTGGCCGCTCAGCGAGCAGGTCGAGGAGGAGATGGCGCGCAGCTTCAAGGCCCTGACCCCGGACTGCGCCAAGGCCCAGCGCGACGAGGCGCTGATGATCGAGAACCGCGAGATTCGCGCGCGCCTGACCTGCGACGACGTTGCCTGGTTCGAGTTCCGCGAGCTGTGCGACGGCCCGCGCAGCCAGAACGACTACATCGAACTGGCGAAGATCTTCCACGCGGTACTGATCTCCAACGTCGAGCAGATGGGCGTCGCCAAGGACGACATGGCGCGACGCTTCATCAACCTGGTGGACGAGTTCTACGACCGTAGCGTCAAGCTGATCATCTCCGCCGAGGTCGAACTCAAGGACCTCTATAGTGGCGGCCGGCTGGAATTCGAGTTCCAGCGCACCCTCAGCCGTCTGCTGGAAATGCAGTCCCACGAATACCTGACGCGTCCGCACCGGCCCTGATCCGGGGCGGGAACGAGAAAGGGGTTGCCGATGGCAACCCCTTTTTTCATGGGCGCGCGGCGTCTCAACGTTGCGCGGTGTTCTGTTCGAAACCGGCGAGGAGCTTCTTCGCGTGGGCCACTTCGAGGGCTTCCATGGCGTTGATCGGCTTGATCGCCACGGCCTGCTTCAGCTGGCCGATGGCTTTCTCCCGTTCGTCGTCGCCGTATACGTAGGTCAGCGCGTTGGCGTACTCGTAGTGGCCGATCGGCAGGTCGTCGGCCTGGCGGAAGGAGCGGGCGAAATACTGCTCCATCTTGTCGGCGCTGACCCCGTAGGTCATCTTGCCGACCAGCTTGCCGACCTTGCGGATCACTCCCGCCTCGTAACCGCCGTAGAGCGCCAGGGCGAACGGCTGGTTGGGCTGCCTGGCCAGGAGGGCGTCCAGTTCCCTGGGGATCTCGCTGGTATAGCCGCGCTTGAGCACCACCGGTACCGACAGTTCCTCGGCCAGGCGCGCCTTGGCGTAGACGCTGCCGAACTGGGCCACGATATCGGCCTTGACCAGCGGGCCGGCCTGCTCGGTGTAGTCGATCACCTCTTCCAGCAGGCGCTGCTTCTCCGCCTGGGTGGGCGCCAGGAACATGGCGTAGAGCACCTGGGCGAACATTGCCGGGACCTGGCCGCCAACCCCCAGGGCCAGGCCCTGTTCCTTGGCCTTGGCGTAGTCGCCACGGAACAGCAGGCGCCAGACGTCCTGCAGTCGCGCCGCATACTCCGCGGCTTCCTCGGGCCTGCCGGTAAATCCGGTGCCGGCCTTCACGGTCTTTTCCAGGGCGTCGGGGTGCGAGGTGGCCATGCTCACCACCCAGTCGGCGTCCGGATAGGGATAGCTGCCGAAGCCGCGGGTCAGGCGCGGCCAGGCTTCCTTCAACTTGTCGCCGGGATAGTCATAGGCGCTCTGGTCGTAGGGGAAGGCTTTCCAGTGGTCGGCGGCCATGACATTCGTACCGAAGAGGGCCAGGAAGGCGAGCAGATAAAGGCGCATGGCAAAGGTCCGTTCTTGTCGTTGTTCGGAACGCCCGCGTCTGCGGCGGGCCTGCGAGGTTCATGAGAACCCGTGCAGGCCCGCCTGGCTACCCATCCTAGGGATGGCCGGCTCAGCTTTCCTTCTGCAGGAACTGGCGGCGGTAATGGTGGGGGGAGAGCTCCGTGTGCTGGCGAAACAGGCGGGCGAAGAAGCTGGCGTCGTCGTAGCCGACTTCGTAGCTGATCGTCTTGATGCTCTTGCGGGTACTCGACAACAGGCCCTTGGCGGTCTCGATGCGCAGGCGCTGCAGGTAGTGCAGTGGCTTGTCGCCGGTGGCCGCCTGGAAGCGCCGCATGAAGTTGCGGATGCTCATGCCGTGGTCGCGGGCGACATCCTCGAAACGGAACTTGTCGGCGAAGTGGTCTTCCAGCCATTGCTGGATCTGCAGGATCGTCGGGTCGTGGTGCAGTTTCTGCCCGCCGAAGCCGATGCGTCCCGGGGTGTAGCTGCGCTGCACCTCGTAGAGGGTATCGCGGGCCACCGCCTGGGCCACCGGACCGCCGCAGAAGCGTTCGATCAGGTAGATGTACAGGTCGCAGGCGGAGGTGACGCCGCTGGCGCAGAACAGGTCGTCGGCGTCGGTGAGGTGTTTTTCCTGGTTGAGCAGCACATTCGGAAAGCGCTCGGCGAATTCCCGGTAGAAACGCCAGTAGGTGGTCGCTTCCTTGCCGTCCAGCAGCCCCGCCCGGGCCAGCCAGAAGACCCCGGTGGCCTCGCCGCATAGCGCGGTGCCCTCGGCGTGGCTGCGGCGCAGCCAGGGGACGATCTGCGGATAGCGCCGCTCGAGGGCGTCGAAGTCGCCCCAGAAGGCTGGCAGGACCACGATATCGCAGGCGGCGAGGGGGCCGTCGACGGCGATGCTGTCGCCGCTGAAGCTGCGTACCGGCTGGCCGTCGGGGCTGAGGATGCGCGTACGGAAGGCCGGCTGCAGGCCGAGGCCCTGCTGCTTGCCGTGGCGCAGGCTGGCCATGTGGAAGAAGTCCTTGGCCTGCATCAGGGTCGAGGCGAAGACGCCGTCGATGGCGACGATGCCGACATGTTTCAGCACCGGGGCGGATTGAGCGCGCATGGATTTTTATCGTTGTTGTGAGTAAGGGAAAGCGGTCAAAAGGCGGCTGGATCGTCTTATTTTTTGGCGCAACTGTCCAGTGCGTCGGTCGGGGCATTTCCCTACAGTCGAAGGCCTGCCGCGTGCGGCCAATCCGATCCCAGACCGTTTCCAGGTGACCACGATGATACCGAGAACCCTGTTCAGCTCCGACCACGAACTGTTCCGCGACAGCGTGCGCAAGTTCCTCGAACAGGAGGCCGTGCCTTTCCATCACCAGTGGGAAAAGGATGGGCATGTCGACCGCGCGCTCTGGAACAAGGCCGGCGAGGCCGGAATGCTCTGTTCGCACCTGCCGGAGGAATATGGCGGGATGGGCGCGGACTTCCTCTACAGCGCGGTGGTCATCGAAGAAATCGGTCGGGCCGGGCTGACCGGGATCGGCTTCTCCCTGCATTCGGACATCGCCGCACCCTACATCCTCCACTACGGCAGCGAGGCGCTGAAGCGCAAGTACCTGCCGAAGCTGGTATCCGGCGAGATGGTCGCGGCCATCGCCATGACCGAACCGGGCGCCGGCTCCGACCTGCAAGGGGTGAAGACCACCGCGGTACTGGATGGCGACGAGTATGTCATCAATGGTTCGAAGACCTTCATCACCAACGGCTTCCTCGCCGACCTGGTGATCGTGGTGGCGAAGACCGATCCGAAGGCTGGCGCCAAGGGCATAAGCCTGTTCGTGGTCGAGGCGGGTACGCCGGGCTTCAGCAAGGGCAAGCGACTGGAGAAGGTCGGGATGAAGGCCCAGGACACCTCCGAACTGTTCTTCCAGGATGTGCGGATTCCCCGGGAGAACCTGCTCGGCAAGGACGGCCAGGGATTCATCTACCTGATGCAGGAGCTGCCGCAGGAGCGCCTGACCGTCGGTATCGGCGCGCTGGCGTCGGCCGAGGCGGCCCTGCAATGGACGCTCGACTACACTCGCGAGCGCAAGGCGTTCGGCAAGTCGGTGGCGGATTTCCAGAACACCCGTTTCAAGCTGGCGGAAATGGCCACCGAGATCCAGGTCGGCCGGGTCTTCGTCGATCGCTGCATGGAGCAGCATCTCCAGGGCAAGCTGGACGTACCCACCGCCGCCATGTGCAAGTACTGGACGACGGACCTGCAATGCAAGGTGCTCGACGAATGCGTGCAATTGCACGGCGGCTACGGCTTCATGTGGGAATACCCGGTGGCGCGGGCCTGGGCCGATGCCCGGGTGCAGCGGATCTACGCCGGTACCAACGAGATCATGAAGGAGATCATCGCACGGGCGCTGTGACGCGCTCCCGGCCGCCGGGCCCTGGAGAGCTCAGGGCGCCGGGTTCGGTTGCTCCCGGTGGATCGCGTCGATAGCGGCGAGCACTTCCTCGTCCAGCTTCAGGTGGATGCTGCCAAGGTTGGTTTCCAGTTGTTCCAGCGAGGTGGCGCCGATGATGTTGCTGCTGACGAACGACCGCGAGGTGACATAGGCCAGCGCCATCTGCGCCGGCTCCAGCCCATGCTCGCGGGCGAGCGCCACGTAGCGCGCGCAGGCCGCCTCGGCCTGCGGGTTGGTGTAGCGGGTGAAGCGGCTGTAGAGACTGATGCGCGCGCTGGCCGGACGGGCGCCATTCCCGTACTTGCCGGAAAGCATGCCGAAGGCCATTGGCGAGTAGGCCAGCAGGCCACATTGTTCACGGATGGCGATCTCCGCCAGGCCGACCTCGAAGCTGCGGTTGAGCAGGTTGTAGGGGTTCTGGATAGACACCGCGCGCGGCCAGCCGCGCTCCTCGGCGAGCCTGAGGAAGGTCATGGTGCCCCAGGGCGTTTCGTTGGACAGGCCTATATGGCGGATCTTGCCGGCGCGCACCTGCTCGTCGAGCACTTCCAGGGTTTCCTCCAGGGGGGTGAAGCTCTCCTCCTGGTGCTGGTAACCGAGCTGGCCGAAGAAGTTGGTGCGCCGTTCGGGCCAGTGCAACTGGTAGAGGTCCAGCCAGTCGGTCTGCAGGCGCTGCAGGCTGGCGTCGAGAGCGGCGACGATGTGGTGGCGGTTGAACCTGAGGTTGCCGTCGCGCACATGGCTGATGCCGTTGCCGGGGCCGGCGATCTTGCTGGCGAGGATCCAGTCGGCGCGGTCGCCGCTGCGGCGGAACCAGTTGCCGATGATGCGCTCGGTGCTGGCATAGGTTTCCGCGCGCGGCGGCACCGGGTACATCTCCGCGGTATCCATGAAATTGATCCCGGCGGCCTTGGCCCTGGCGATCTGGGCGAACGCCTCTTCCTCGCTGTTCTGCTCGCCCCAGGTCATGGTGCCGAGGCACAGGGCGCTGACTTTCAGGTCGGTGCGGCCGAGCGGGCGATACTGCATGCGGGTGTCCTCGTGAAATTAAGTGGTTAATGCGGTTGTAAATTCTGGCGAAATCTGCATAATTCCGCAGCCTTTCATCGGCGGGGGATGCCTAGCCTGCCGATCGATATATCTAGTCGTTACGGACGCACACCGACCCGAGCCCCAATTCGTGTCTGTTTTCGGCTGTCCTTGACTTGTCAAGGCAACCACTGTCCAGTAAGATTCGCCGTCTTATTTTCAGGCGGCCCCTGAGGCTATAACGAATGAAAACCTATACCGCGAAACCGGAAACTGTACAGCGCGACTGGTTCGTCGTCGACGCTGCCGGCCAGACCCTGGGTCGTCTGGCGACCGAAATTGCCCGCCGCCTGCGTGGCAAGCACAAGCCTGAGTACACTCCGCACGTTGATACCGGCGACTACATCGTCGTCATCAACGCCGAGCAGGTGCGTGTGACCGGTGCCAAGACCACCGACAAGATGTACTACCACCACTCCGGCTTCCCGGGCGGCATCAAGTCGATCAACTTCGAGAAGCTGATCGCCAAGGCCCCTGAGCGCGTCATCGAGACCGCTGTGAAAGGCATGCTGCCGAAGAACCCTCTGGGTCGCGATATGTATCGCAAGCTGAAGGTGTACAAGGGTGCCAACCACCCGCACACCGCTCAGCAGCCCCAAGAACTGAAGATTTAACGGGATAGCTCATTATGTCGGCGACTCAAAATTACGGCACTGGCCGTCGTAAGACCGCTACCGCTCGCGTCTTCCTGCGTCCGGGTACTGGCAAGATTTCCATCAACAACCGCGGCCTCGACCAGTTCTTCGGTCGTGAAACCGCTCGCATGGTCGTGCGTCAGCCGCTCGAGCTGACCGAGACCGTCGAGAAGTTCGACATCTTCGTCACCGTCGTCGGCGGTGGTGTAAGTGGTCAGGCTGGCGCGATCCGTCACGGCATCACCCGTGCCCTGATCGAATACGACGAAACCCTGCGCAGCCCGCTGCGCAAGGCCGGCTACGTGACCCGCGATGCCCGCGAAGTCGAGCGTAAGAAAGTCGGTCTGCGTAAAGCGCGTAAGCGTCCGCAGTACTCCAAGCGTTAAGTCGACGCTTGATGAAAAACGCCCACCTCTTCGGAGCTGGGCGTTTTTTTATGTCTACGCTCTACTCTCTGCGGCAAGGTGTCGCATGGCCGGAGAGCGCGCCCTGCAAGGGTTTCGGGCTGTTTGTGTCAGGCTATTACCTTGTCATCAAAGGGGGTTTTCTTTACCATTTGGCGAATTTTTTGCGCGGCTCGAATTTTTACTTAAAGGCCTGATTAGAACAGGTCTGAAGCTGATGGGAGACGACTGAATGAGTAATGACGGCGTGAATGCAGGCCGGCGTCGCTTCCTCGTCGCGGCCACTTCTGTGGTTGGCGCGGCGGGAGCGGTGGGTGCTGCGGTCCCGTTCGTAGGGTCATGGTTCCCCAGTGCCAAAGCCAAGGCTGCTGGCGCGCCGGTGCAGGTGAACGTGGGCAAGATCGATCCAGGTCAGCAGATCATCGCTGAATGGCGCGGCAAGCCCGTATTCATCGTGCACCGTACGAAGGAGATGCTGGACGCCCTGCCGAGCCTCGAAGGACAACTGGCCGACCCGGACTCCAAGGCCTCGGAGCAGCCGGAGTACGTCGATCCCAAGCTTCGCTCGATCAAGCCGGAACTGGCGGTGATCGTCGGCATCTGCACCCACCTGGGCTGCTCGCCGACCTTCCGTCCCGAAGTCGCCCCTGCCGACCTCGGTCCGGACTGGAAGGGTGGCTATTTCTGCCCTTGCCACGGCTCCCACTACGACCTCGCCGGTCGTGTCTACAAGGGCCAGCCTGCGCCGCTGAACCTGCCGATTCCGCCTTATACGTTCGATGCTGACGATGTCATCACCATCGGCGTGGACCAGGAGAAAGCCTGATGAACAAGTTCATGGCTTGGGTCGATGCGCGTTTTCCCGCGACCAAGATGTGGGAAGACCATCTGAGCAAGTACTACGCACCGAAGAACTTCAACTTCTGGTATTTCTTCGGCTCCCTGGCGCTGCTGGTGCTGGTGAACCAGATCCTCACCGGTATCTGGCTGACCATGAGCTTCACGCCGTCGGCCGAAGAGGCGTTCGCCTCCGTCGAATACATCATGCGCGATGTCGACTACGGCTGGATCATTCGCTACATGCACTCCACCGGTGCATCGGCGTTCTTCATCGTGGTCTACCTGCACATGTTCCGCGGCCTGCTCTACGGCTCCTATCAGAAGCCGCGCGAGCTGGTGTGGATCTTCGGCATGCTGATCTACCTGGCGCTGATGGCCGAGGCCTTCATGGGCTACCTGCTGCCTTGGGGCCAGATGTCCTACTGGGGCGCCCAGGTGATCATTTCCCTGTTCGGCGCGATTCCGGTGGTCGGCGAAGACCTGGCCCAGTGGATCCGTGGTGACTTCCTGATCTCCGGCATCACCCTGAACCGCTTCTTCGCCCTGCACGTGATCGCCCTGCCGATCGTCCTGCTCGGCCTGGTCGTGCTGCACATCCTGGCGCTGCACGAAGTCGGTTCGAACAACCCGGACGGCGTGGACATCAAGAAGAAGAAGGACGAGAACGGCGTACCGCTGGACGGCATCGCGTTCCATCCGTACTACACCGTGAAGGACATCGTCGGCGTCGTGGTGTTCCTGTTCATCTTCTGCACCGTGATCTTCTTCTTCCCGGAAATGGGCGGCTACTTCCTCGAGAAGCCCAACTTCGAGATGGCCAACCAGTTCAAGACCCCCGAGCACATCGCTCCGGTCTGGTACTTCACCCCGTTCTACGCGATCCTCCGCGCGGTTCCGGACAAGCTGATGGGCGTGGTGGCAATGGGTGCGGCGATCGCCGTGCTGTTCGTCCTGCCGTGGCTGGATCGCAGCCCGGTTCGCTCGATCCGCTACAAGGGCTGGCTGAGCAAGCTGTGGCTGGTGATCTTCGCGGTGTCCTTCGTGATCCTCGGCTACTACGGCGCCCAGGCTCCGAGCCCGCTGGGTACTACCCTGTCGCGCATTTGCACCGTCCTGTATTTCGCCTTCTTCATCCTGATGCCGTTCTACACCCGGATGGAGAAGACCAAACCGGTTCCGGAAAGGGTGACTGGCTGATGAAAAAGCAATTCGCTGCACTGATCCTGGCGGTACTGCCAGTCCTGGGTTTCGCCGCCGGCGGCCATGGGCCGCAACTGGACCATGTCGATATCGACCTGACCGACAAGGCGGCCATGCAGGATGGCGCGCGTACCTTCGCCAACTACTGCATGGGCTGTCATAGCGCCAAGTTCCAGCGTTACGAGCGCGTCGCCACCGACCTGGGCATTCCTGCCGATCTGATGATGGAAAAGCTGGTATTCACCGGCGCCAAGATCGGCGATCACATGGATATCGGCATGAAGCCGGCCGACGCCAAGACCTGGTTCGGCGCCGCTCCGCCGGACCTGACCCTGGTCGCCCGCGTACGTGGCACCGACTGGCTGTACAGCTACCTGCGTTCGTTCTACGAGGATCCCAAGCGTCCGTGGGGCGTGAACAACGTGGTCTTCCCGAACGTCGGCATGCCGAACGTCCTGGCTCCCCTGCAGGGACGCCAGGTGATCGGCTGCAAGCAGGTGCAGGTGGTCGAGGATGGCAAGAAGCAGTTCGACCCGCTGACCGGCACCCCGCTGACCCACGAAGCCTGTGACCAGCTGACCGTGGTGCCGAAGACCGGCGAGCTGAACGAAGCCCAGTTCGACGAGAAGGTCAAGAACCTGGTGACCTTCCTGGCCTATTCGGCCAACCCGAACAAACTGGCCTCCGAGCGTATCGGTACCTACGTCCTGCTCTACCTGGCCTTCTTCTTCGTATTCGCCTATCTCCTCAAGCGCGAGTACTGGAAGGACGTGCACTAACCCGCACGTTGGTCTCGAAGCGCGCGCCCTCCGGGGCGCGCGCGTCTTTTCACCTCCCACAAGTCGACCTGCGAGGAGGGCTCCATGGCTTCGATCAACAAGCTGACCTGCTATTCCGACCCTGCCGATCATTACTGCCATCGCATCCGCCTGGTCCTGGCCGAGAAGAATGTGAGCGTGGACGTGGTCGATATCCAGGCGGGGCGCTGTCCGCCGGAGCTGGCGGAGGTCAACCCCTACGGCAGCGTGCCGACCCTGGTCGATCGCGACTTGGCGCTGTACGAACCGACGGTGGTCATGGAATACCTCGACGAGCGCTACCCACATCCGCCACTCTTGCCCGACTATCCGGTGAAGCGTGCCAACAGCCGCTTGTTGATCCATCGTATCCAGCGGGACTGGTGTGCCCTGGTGGACCGGATCCTCGATGCGCGCAGCAAGGAGGCCGAGCGGGCGTTGGCGCGCAAGGAGTTGCGCGAGAGCCTGACCGGCGTTTCCCCGCTGTTCGCCGACAAGGCGTACTTCCTCAGCGAGGACTTCAGCCTGGTGGATTGCTGCCTGCTGCCGATCCTCTGGCGCCTCCCCGTACTGGGCATCGAGTTGCCGCGGCAGGCCAAGCCGTTGCTCGACTACATGGAGCGCGGCTTCGCCCGGGACAGCTTCCGGGCCAGCCTGTCTTCCGTTGAACGAGATATGCGTTAAGGAACATGAAGATGAATTCCAGCCGTCCCTATCTGGTCCGCGCGCTCTACGAATGGATCGTCGACAACGACTGCACGCCGCACATCCTGGTGAACGCCGAGTTCGCCGGGGTAAAGGTGCCTCCGGGGTACGCCAGCGATGGGCAGATCGTGCTCAATGTCTCGCCCTCGGCCGTGCGCCATCTGCACATGGACAACGAGGCGGTGAGCTTCGAGGGGCGTTTCGGGGGCGTGGCCCAGAGCCTGTACATTCCCGCGCTGGCGGTGATGGCCATCTATGCCAGGGAGAACGGCCAGGGCATGGTCTTCGATCTGGAGCAGCCAGGTCCGGTGGACGACGAGCCGGGTGATGACGACGGTGGACCGTCCGATGAGCCGCCGCGTCCCAGCGGCAGGCCGTCGCTGAAGGTGGTCAAGTAGACGGCGAGCAATGAAAAAAGGCGATCGAAGGATCGCCTTTTTTCGTTCTGGCGTTCGTCAGTTTATGTATTCGAACAGCTTGACGATCTTCTGCACGCCGTCGACGCCTTGGGCGACACGGACGGCCTGGGCGGCCTCCTGCTGGTTGACCAGGCCCATCATGTAGACGATGCCGTTCTCGGTGACCACCTTGATCCGCGAGGAAGGCACGTTGGGGTCGCTGAGCATCTGGGTCTTCAGCTTGGTGGTGATCCAGGTGTCATTGTTGCGCGCGAGCAGGGAGGAGGGCGCGGTCACCTGCAGCTCGTTATGCACGTTCTTGACCTTCTGCACCGTGCGCGCGGCCTGCTCGGCCTTGCTCTTGAGGTCGGCGCGCGGGGTCTGGCCGGCGATCAGCACGATGCCGTTGTAGCTGACCACGACGATGTGGGAATCCTTGTCCAGGGCCGGATCGGCCTTGGCGATGTTCACCGCGGCCTTGGTCTCGATCAGCGAGTCGTCGATCTTGCTGCCGATGGTGCGGGTCCCGCGATCATCGTCGATCGGCTTGTCCCGGGTGGCGCTGAGGAAACTGCTGCAGCCTCCCAGGGCCAGGCTCAGGGCCAGGGTGGCGGCGACGAAGGCGGTACGGCTCATTCTTCACTCCCGAACAGTTGGCGGTCGATCAGGTCGCACAGGCAGTGGATGGCCAGCAGGTGGACTTCCTGGATGCGCGCGGTGATCTTGGACGGAACGCGGATCTCCACGTCTTCCGGCAGCAGCAGGGAGGCCATGCCGCCGCCGTCGCGGCCGGTCAGGGCGACCACCACCATCTCGCGGTCGTGGGCGGCCTGGATGGCCTGGATCACATTGGCCGAGTTGCCGCTGGTGGAGATCGCCAGCAGGACGTCGCCTGGCTGGCCCAGGGCGCGGATCTGCTTGGAGAAGACTTCGTTGTAGCTGTAGTCGTTGGCGATCGAGGTGATGGTTGAGCTGTCGGTGGTCAGGGCCACGGCCGGCAGGCTCGGACGTTCGCGCTCGAAGCGGTTGAGCAGTTCGGAGGAAAAATGCTGGGCATCGCCGGCCGAGCCGCCATTGCCGCAGGAGAGGATCTTGCCCTCGTTGAGCAGCGCATTGACCATCACCAGGCTGGCCTGCTCGATATAGGGGGGCAGAACCTCCAGCGCTTGCTGCTTGGTCTCGATGCTGGCCTGGAAGAGCTGGCGGATACGGTGTTGCATGTCCATCGGTAATGACCTTCGGTGGGGCGGCTGTTCAGGCGTCGAACGCGTTCTGAATCCAGTCCAGTCGCGGTGGTGATTGTCCGTCGCTGGTATCGACGGTGACCACATCGAAGCGACAGGGCCGTTTGGCCCAGCGCGCCTCCTGTTGCAGGAAAAGTTCGGCGGAGAGGATCAGGCGCTGACGCTTGCGCGCGTCGATGCTCTCCAGCGCTCCACCCCAGGCGCGATGCCGGCGGGAGCGGACTTCGACGAATACTACTGTATCGCCGTCGAGCATGACCAGATCGAGCTCCCCCCGGCGGCAGGTCCAATTCTTGCCAAGTGTGGCAAGGCCCTGGCGAAGGAGGTGGGCGCAGGCCATTTCCTCGGCCTGGCGCCCCTTGTCCCGGGAGTTCGCTCTATCGGTCAAAAGCTGGTGGTCCCCAGCGGCTGGACCTGGCCGTTGCGGAATTCGGCCCATTGCAGCTGGCGTTCGATACGCTGGGCCGGGTTGAGGCTCAGGGTGCCGGTCAGGCCGTCGATCTGCAGGCTCGGTACGGCCTTCAGTTCGGGCAGGCGCGGAGCCAGTCGGTAGGCGTCGACGCCCATGGCGTAGAGCCGGCCCATGCTGCCATTGGCCTGCGGCCACTGGGCGGCGACCTGCTGGCGGGTCGGGTCGCTGGGGTTGAGCAGCCACGGGGTCTCGCAGAAGCGGATGCCGTTGAGGTCCTGGTCCTGGGTCGGGTTGTTGGTCCCGGTGTAGAGGTGCGAGGTGGCGTACACCGGAAGGTCGCCGGCGTACTGGAAGGCCAGGGTCGGCTTGATCTGGCGGGCCTGCTGCGGGGTGGCGGCGAGGAACACGAAGTCGATGTCCTGGCGGCGTGACGGCTGGGTGGCGATCTGGCTGCCCAGGGCACCTTGCAGGCGCTGGGCGCGGCCTTCGCTCTGGCGCAGTTGCAGCAGGTCGGCGATCTGTTGCGCCAGTTGTACCGGCTGGTCGACGTGCTCGGCGGCGATCAGGCTGCCACCGGCGGCCTGCCAGCTCTGGCTGAAGGCGGCCAGGACGCGGTCACCCCATTCGCCGCGCGGCACCAGCGCCACGGCGCGGCGCATGCCATCGCCCCAGGCGCGGCTGGCTACCGCGCGGGCTTCGTCTTCGGCGGCGAGGCCGAACTGGAACAGCTGTGCCGGACCTTCCTGGCTGTTGTCGCCATAATTGAGCGCGAGGGTGGTGATCGGCAGTTGCTCGCGGCTGGCCAGTTGCTTGACCAGTGGCTTCTCCAGCGGGCCGACGACCAGTTCGACGCCGTCGGCCTGCGCCTGGCGATAGAAGTCGTCCACCGAGCGCACCTGGGTGCTGTCGTAGAGCTTGATCGAGGGAGGGTTCTGACCGGCCTGCTGGGCCTGGTAGTGGGCTGCGAGGAAGCCGTCCTGCAGGGCGCGTGCAACGTTGGCCAGCTGGCCTTGCTGCGGCAGCAACAGAGCGATGCGGGTCAGCGGCTGCTGGGACAGGGTCTTGAGTTTTTCCAGCGCGGCCGGCAGGTGTTTGGCAGCCGGGTGTTCCGGGTTCTGCTGCTGCCAGCTCTGGATGCTGGCCTGCTGTTGCTGCAGGGTCGGCGAGGTCTTGGTGATGCGCGCCAGGGCCAGCCAGCCGCTGAGGTCGCCTTCGCTGGCGCTCGGTTGCAACTGGTCGACCGGCAGGCTGCTGACCAGGCTCCAGATCTTCTCCTGGTTTTCGAGTACCGCCGGGCCTTCGAGCAGTGGTGCGAAGTAGATGCGCTCCTTGGCTGCCGCGAGGACCTGGCCGTCGGCGGCGAGGGCCTGGGCCTTGGCGCGTTGGGTACGCACCTGCTGGGTCACCGGCAGTTCGCCGAGATGCTGCATGCTCGGGTGCTGCAGGGCCTGCAGGGCGGCCTTGGGCTTGTTGCGGGCGAGGGCGAGTTCGGCGCCGAGGGTGCTGGCGAAGACCTGCTGGGCCGGTTTCAGGGTTTCCAGGGGAATCTGCCCGAGAATGGCGCTGGAGCGTGCCAGGTCCTTCTGCTGGTAGGCCAGGTCCGCGGCCGAGAGGCGCAGCAGGGCGGCTTCTTCCGGCTTGCTCTGGCTGGCCTGCTGCAACAATTGCTCGATGCTGGCATTCGGCGTACGGGGAAGTTCGCCCAGTCCGGAGTTGGACGAGGTCGCGCAGGCGGTCAGCAGACCGGCCAGGATCAAAGCAGAAAGCGGACGCAAGCAAGCGATCATATCGGGCTTCTCATGGCGCATACACAAAGAGTCGCCGATTGTACCGGAGCCCCGCGCCGGGTGCGATGGCGGCACCCTGAATCGCGATACAATGCCATCTTTTCAGATAGCTCCCGAGGTGTTTTCGTGTCAGCAGGCACTCTGTTCGTAGTGGCGACCCCGATCGGCAATCTCGACGACATCACCCCGCGTGCCCTGCGGGTGTTGCGCGAGGTGGCGCTGGTGGCCGCGGAGGATACGCGCCATTCGATCCGCCTGTTCCAGCACTTCGGCATCGAGACGCCGCTGGCCGCCTGCCACGAACACAACGAGCGCGAGGAGGGCGGCCGTTTCATCTCCCGCCTGCAGTCCGGCGACGACGTGGCGCTGATCTCGGACGCCGGTACCCCGCTGATTTCCGATCCCGGCTTCCACCTGGTACGCCAGGCGCAGGCGCTGGGTATCCGGGTCGTCCCGGTGCCGGGCTCCTGCGCGCTGATCGCGGCGCTGTCGGCGGCGGGATTGCCGTCGGACCGGTTCATCTTCGAAGGTTTCCTGCCCGCCAAGGCTGCGGGACGGCGCAGCCGCCTCCAGGCGGTACAGGAAGAGCCGCGTACGCTGATTTTCTACGAGGCGCCCCATCGTCTGCTGGAAAGCCTGGCGGACATGCGCGACGTGTTCGGCGGGGAGCGCCGTGCGGTGCTGGCGCGGGAGCTGAGCAAGACCTTCGAGACCATCCGCAGCCTACCGTTGGCCGAACTGCACGATTGGGTCGCGTCGGACAGCAACCAGCAGCGCGGCGAGTGCGTTGTGCTGGTGGCGGGGTGGCAGGCGCCGGAAGGCGAGGAGTCGATCGGTGCAGAGGCGCTCAGGGTGCTCGACCTGCTGCTTGCCGAGCTGCCGTTGAAGAAAGCCGCGGCGCTGGCGGCGGAAATCACCGGGGTGCGAAAAAACCTTTTGTATCAACAGGCTTTGCAGCGCCAAGGGAAGAGTTGAGCTTGTTCTTCGCGCCTGCTCCCGCTAACCTTGTCGGCGGAGAGTCGATTGGGCAGTCGCTGTCGCGCAATAGCGCGGTGGAGGAAAGTCCGGGCTCCATAGGGCAGAGTGCCAGGTAACGCCTGGGAGGCGCGAGCCTACGGAAAGTGCCACAGAAAATAACCGCCTAAGCGCAGCAGCGCCGGTAAGGGTGAAAAGGTGCGGTAAGAGCGCACCGCACGGCTGGCAACAGTGCGTGGCTAGGTAAACCCCACTCGGAGCAAGACCAAATAGGAATCCATTGGCGCGGCCCGCGTTGGATTCGGGTAGGTCGCTTGAGGCGTACAGTGATGTGCGTCCCAGAGGAATGGCTGTCCTCGACAGAACCCGGCTTATAGATCGACTCTCCCACTTCTTCCCACTCTCTTCGCTTTTTCCCGGTTTTATCCGTCCGTCGCAAAAGCGAAAAGCCGCAACTCTTGATAAATCACTTTAAGTTCGAAGGCTAAGACTTTGGACTTATTGTGTTTTGTCATCTCTTTTACTTCTAAAAGCGCTCCGCAACCTTCCAAAAGCACGCTAAATCTCCGTCCTGTAAGGATTTTTCACTTCTGACGCGCCTTGACGGTGGGGAGTGTGGATTTCTATAGTGTGCAGAAGTGGTATGAAGTGGGTAAAAGTGGGATCAATTGGCATGGAAAGCCAACCACAGGGGAAGCGCTGACGTGTTTCGCGGAGCTAATGCCATCAGTCTCGACGCCAAAGGGCGCCTCGCGATGCCGAGTCGGTATCGTGACGAGCTCGTTTCGCGTTGTGCCGGCCAGCTCATCGTCACCATCGATGCAGTCGACCCTTGCCTCACCGTCTACCCCTTGCCCGAATGGGAACTGATCGAAGCCAAGCTGCGCGAGTTGCCGTCCCTGCGTGAGGAGACCCGGCGCCTGCAGCGACTGCTGATCGGTAATGCCGTCGATCTGGAACTGGACGGAAACGGGCGTTTCCTGATTCCGCCGCGCCTGCGCGAGTACGCCAAGCTGGACAAGCGGGCGATGCTGGTGGGGCAACTGAACAAGTTTCAGTTGTGGGATGAGGATGCCTGGAACGCCATGGCTGAAGCCGACCTGGCGGCAATCAAACAACCCGGTGGGCTGCCGGACGAACTACGCGACCTGATCCTTTGACTATGAATGCCACCTACCGCCATATCACCGTTCTGCTCGAGGAGGCCGTTTCCGCGCTGGCCCCACGGGAGGACGGCTGCTATCTGGACGGTACCTTCGGAAGAGGGGGCCATAGTCGAGCCTTGCTCGAGAAACTGGGCACCGGGGGGCGCCTGCTCGGATTCGACAAAGATCCCCAGGCCATCCAGACAGGAAAAGCATTGGCGGCCGAAGACGGCCGCTTCGTCATTGTGCAGCGCTCGTTCGCCGAACTGGGCGATGAGGTGCGCGCACGCGGTCTCGAAGGGCGGGTCGATGGCGTCCTGCTCGACCTTGGCGTGTCGTCGCCGCAACTCGACGATCCCGAGCGCGGCTTCAGCTTCCTCAACGACGGTCCGCTGGACATGCGCATGAATCCAGGCCAGGGCATCAGCGCTGCGGAGTTCATCGCCAGCGCCGCGGAGGAGGAGATCGCCCGGGTCTTCAAGGAATATGGCGAAGAGCGTTTCGCCAAGCGCATGGCCCGCGCCATCGTGCAGCGCCGTCAGGAGCGCCCGTTCGAGCGGACCGCCGATCTCGCCGAAGTGATCACGGTCGCCAATCCCGCCTGGGAGAAAGGCAAGAACCCGGCGACGCGGGCATTCCAGGGCCTGCGCATCCATGTGAACAACGAACTGGGCGATCTCGAGCGTGGCCTCGATGCGGCGCTCGAATCGCTGGCCGTCGGCGGCCGCCTGGTGGTGATCAGCTTCCACTCCCTGGAAGACCGCATCGTCAAGCTGTTCATGCGCAAGCATGCCAAGGGCGAGGCGGACAACCTGCCACGCGATCTGCCGATCCGCTCCAAGGTCTTCGAGCCGCGCCTGAAGCTGCTGGGCAAGCCGCAGTACGCTTCGGAGGCTGAACTCAAGGCCAACCCGCGTTCGCGCAGCGCGGTCATGCGTGTCGCGGAGAAGCTGAAATGAGCCGCCTCTTCGTCAAGCGCCTGCCCACCGGCAGCTTTCTCATGCTGCTGCTTTATATAAGCCTGCTGCTTTCAGCGATCGCGGTGGCCTACAGCACCTACTGGAACCGGCAACTGCTCAACTCGCTGTATTCCGAACTGAGCGTGCGCGACAAGGCGCAGGCCGAGTGGGGCCGGCTGATCCTCGAACAGAGCACCTGGACCGCCCATAGCCGGATCGAAAGCCTGGCGGTGGAGCAACTGCGCATGCGCGTGCCCGACCCGTCCGAGGTCAGGATGGTGGCGCCATGAAGCTGAACCATTTCCAGGGCGCGCTCTATCCTTGGCGGTTCTGCGTGATCGTCGGCCTGCTGCTGGCGATGGTCGGCGCCATCGTCTGGCGGATCGTCGACCTGCACGTGATCGACCATGACTTCCTCAAGGGCCAGGGCGACGCGCGCAGCGTTCGGCATATCGCCATCCCTGCGCACCGTGGCCTGATCACCGACCGCAACGGCGAGCCGCTGGCGGTGAGTACCCCGGTCACCACCCTGTGGGCCAATCCCAAGGAACTGATGGCCGCCAAGGAGCGCTGGCCTCAATTGGCGGCGGCGCTCGGCCAGGACACCAAGCTGTTCGCCGATCGCATCGAACAGAATGCCGAGCGCGAATTCATCTACCTGGTTCGTGGCCTGACCCCCGAGCAGGGCGAAGGCGTGATCAGTCTGAAGGTACCCGGCGTCTACTCCATCGAGGAGTTTCGTCGTTTCTACCCGGCGGGCGAAGTGGTGGCCCACGCGGTCGGCTTCACCGATGTCGACGACCGTGGCCGCGAGGGCATCGAGCTGGCCTTCGACGAGTGGCTGGCCGGCGTGCCGGGCAAGCGCCAGGTCCTCAAGGACCGCCGTGGCCGGGTGATCAAGGACGTGCAGGTCACCAAGAACGCCAAGCCGGGCAAGACCCTGGCGCTGTCCATCGACCTCCGCCTGCAGTACCTGGCCCACCGTGAACTGCGCAATGCGCTGGTGGAGAACGGCGCCAAGGCCGGCAGCCTGGTGATCATGGACGTGAAGACCGGGGAAATCCTGGCCATGACCAACCAGCCCACCTACAACCCGAACAATCGTCGTAACCTGCAGCCGGCGGCCATGCGCAACCGGGCGATGATCGACGTGTTCGAGCCGGGCTCGACGGTTAAGCCGTTCTCGATGAGCGCGGCGCTGGCCAGCGGGCGCTGGAAACCCAGCGATATCGTCGACGTCTACCCGGGCACCCTGCAGATCGGCCGTTACACCATCCGCGACGTCTCGCGCAATTCGCGGCAACTCGATCTCACCGGCATCCTGATCAAGTCGAGCAACGTCGGCATCAGCAAGATCGCCTTCGACATCGGCGCCGAATCCATCTACTCGGTCATGCAACAGGTCGGTCTCGGGCAGGACACGGGGTTGGGCTTCCCCGGCGAGCGCGTCGGCAACCTGCCCAACCACCGCAAGTGGCCGAAGGCGGAAACCGCGACCCTGGCCTACGGCTACGGTCTCTCGGTAACCGCGATCCAGTTGGCGCATGCCTATGCGGCCCTGGCCAACGACGGCAAGAGCGTGCCGCTGAGCATGACCCGCGTCGACCGCGTGCCGGATGGCGTGCAGGTGATCTCGCCTGAAGTGGCTTCCACCGTGCAGGGCATGCTGCAACAAGTGGTCGAGGCCCAGGGCGGGGTGTTCCGCGCCCAGGTCCCGGGTTACCACGCCGCCGGCAAGAGCGGGACCGCGCGCAAGGTCTCGGTCGGCACCAAGGGCTACCGGGAAAACGCCTATCGCTCGCTGTTCGCCGGTTTCGCCCCGGCCACCGATCCGCGCATCGCGATGGTCGTGGTGATCGACGAGCCGAGCAAGGCGGGCTACTTCGGCGGCCTGGTGTCGGCGCCGGTGTTCAGTAAGGTCATGGCTGGCGCGCTGCGCCTGATGAACGTGCCGCCGGATAACCTGCCGACGGCCACCGAACAGCAGCAGGTCAATGCTGCGCCCGCAAAAGGAGGGCGTGGCTGATGCCTATGAGCCTGAACCAACTGTTTCCCCAGGCCGAGCGCGATCTGCTGATCCGCGAGCTGACCCTGGATAGCCGCGGCGTTCGTCCGGGCGACCTGTTCCTGGCGGTGCCGGGCGGGCGCCAGGATGGTCGTGCGCACATCGCCGATGCCCTGGCCAAGGGCGCGGCTGCCGTGGCTTACGAGGCGGAAGGCGCCGGAGAGTTGCCGCCCAGCGATGCGCCGCTGATCGCGGTGAAGGGGCTGGCCGCGCAACTGTCGGCGGTCGCCGGGCGTTTCTACGGCGAGCCGAGCCGCGGGCTGGACCTGATCGGCGTCACCGGCACCAATGGCAAGACCAGCGTCAGCCAACTGGTGGCCCAGGCCCTCGACCTGCTCGGCGAGCGCTGCGGCATCGTCGGTACCCTCGGCACCGGTTTCTATGGCGCGCTGGAAAGCGGCCGCCACACTACCCCGGACCCGCTCGCCGTGCAGGCCACGCTGGCCACGCTGAAGCAGGCCGGCGCCCGCGCGGTAGCGATGGAAGTGTCTTCCCACGGCCTCGACCAGGGGCGCGTGGCGGCGCTCGGTTTCGATATCGCGGTGTTCACCAACCTGTCCCGCGACCACCTCGACTATCACGGCTCGATGGAGGCCTACGCCGCCGCCAAGGCCAAGCTGTTCGCCTGGCCGGGCCTGCGCTGCCGGGTGGTCAACCTGGACGACGATTTCGGCCGTCGACTGGCCGGCGAGGAGCAGTACTCGGAGCTGATCACCTACAGCCTCACCGACAGCTCGGCGTTCCTCTATTGCCGCGAAGCGCGCTTCGGCGACGCCGGCATCGAGGCGGCGCTGGTCACTCCGCACGGCGAGGGCCTGCTGCGCAGCCCGTTGCTCGGCCGCTTCAACCTGAGCAACCTGCTGGCGGCGGTCGGTGCGTTGCTTGGCCTGGGTTATCCCCTGGGCGATATCCTCCGCACCTTGCCGCAACTGCAGGGGCCGGTCGGCCGCATGCAGCGCCTGGGAGGCGGCGACAAGCCGCTGGTGGTGGTGGACTACGCGCATACTCCCGACGCCCTGGAAAAAGTCCTGGAGGCCCTGCGTCCGCACGCGGCCGCGCGCCTGCTATGCCTGTTCGGCTGCGGTGGCGATCGCGATGCCGGCAAGCGTCCGCTGATGGCTGCGATCGCCGAACGCCTGGCGGATGGGGTGCTGGTCACCGACGACAACCCGCGCACCGAGGCCAGTGCGGCGATCATCGCCGATATCCGCAAAGGCTTCGCTGCCGCTGACAAGGTTACCTTCCTGCCGTCGCGCGGTGAGGCGATCGCCCATCTGATTGCTTCCGCTGCGGTGGATGACGTGGTGCTCCTGGCCGGCAAGGGTCACGAGGATTATCAGGAGATCGACGGCGTACGCCATCCGTTCTCCGACATCGAGCAGGCCGAGCGCGCCCTGGCCGCCTGGGAGGTGCCGCATGCTTGAGCCTCTTCGCCTCAGCCAGTTGACGGTCGCGCTGGACGCCCGCCTGATCGGCGAGGACGCCGTCTTTTCGGCGGTTTCCACCGACAGTCGCGCCATCGGGCCCGGCCAACTGTTCATTGCCCTGAGTGGGCCGCGTTTCGACGGCCACGACTATCTCGCCGAGGTTGCCGCCAAGGGCGCGGTGGCTGCGCTGGTGGAGCGCGAAGTCGCCGACGCGCCCCTGCCGCAATTGCTGGTGCGCGATACCCGTGCGGCCCTGGGGCGACTGGGCGCGCTGAACCGGCGCAAGTTCACCGGTCCGCTGGCGGCCATGACGGGCTCCAGCGGCAAGACCACGGTCAAGGAGATGCTCGCCAGCATCCTGCGTACCCAGGCCGGCGACGCCGAGTCGGTGCTGGCGACCCGTGGCAATCTGAACAACGACCTCGGCGTACCGCTGACCCTGCTGCAACTGGCGCCGCAGCACCGTAGCGCAGTGATCGAACTGGGCGCCTCGCGCATCGGCGAGATCGCCTATACGGTCGGACTGACCCGCCCGCACGTGGCGATCATCACCAATGCCGGGACCGCCCATGTCGGCGAGTTCGGCGGGCCGGAGAAGATCGTCGAGGCCAAGGGCGAGATCCTCGAAGGCCTGGCCGCCGACGGCACCGCGGTGCTGAATCTGGACGACAAGGCCTTCGCCACCTGGAAGGCGCGGGCCAACGGGCGTCCGCTGCTGACCTTCTCCCTCGAGCAGGCCCAGGCCGACTTCCATGCCGCCGATCTGCAGCGCGACGCGCGTGGCTGCATGGGCTTCCGGCTGCACGGCGTAGCGGGCGAGGCACAGGTCCAGCTCAATCTCCTGGGCCGGCATAACGTGGCCAATGCGCTGGCCGCCGCTGCCGCGGCCCATGCGCTGGGCGTGCCGCTGGACGGGATCGTCGCCGGGCTGCAGGCGCTGCAACCGGTCAAGGGCCGCGCGGTAGCGCAGCTGACTGCCAGCGGGCTGCGTGTGATAGACGACAGCTACAACGCCAACCCCGCGTCAATGCTGGCGGCGATTGATATACTGGGCGGCTTTTCCGGGCGCACCGTCCTGGTCCTCGGAGACATGGGCGAACTCGGTTCCTGGGCCGAGCAGGCCCACCGCGAGGTGGGCGCCTACGCCGCCGGCAAGGTATCCGCGCTGTACGCGGTCGGGCCACTGATGGCCAACGCCGTGCAGGCGTTCGGCGAGGCGGGCCGGCATTTCGCCGACCAGGCCAGCCTGATCCGGGCGCTGGCCACCGAACAACCGACAACCACCATTCTGATCAAGGGTTCCCGCAGCGCGGCGATGGACAAAGTCGTCGCGGCGCTGTGCGGTTCCTCCGAGGAGAGTCACTAATGCTCCTGCTGCTGGCCGAATACCTGCAACAGTTCTACAAGGGCTTCGGCGTCTTCCAGTACCTGACCCTGCGCGGCATCCTCAGCGTGCTCACCGCGCTGTCGCTGTCGCTGTGGCTGGGTCCCTGGATGATCCGTACCTTGCAGATCCGCCAGATCGGCCAGGCCGTGCGCAACGACGGTCCGCAGTCGCACCTGTCGAAGAAGGGCACCCCAACCATGGGCGGCGCCCTGATCCTTACCGCCATCGCCATCAGTACGCTGCTGTGGGCGGATCTTTCCAACCGCTACGTGTGGGTGGTGCTGGTCGTTACCCTGCTGTTCGGTGCCATCGGCTGGGTGGACGACTACCGCAAGGTGATCGAGAAGAACTCCCGCGGCCTGCCGAGCCGCTGGAAGTACTTCTGGCAGTCGGTGTTCGGCATCGGCGCCGCCGTGTTCCTCTATATGACTGCCGAAACCCCGATCGAGACCACCCTGATCGTGCCGATGCTGAAGAGCGTCGAGATCCAGTTGGGCATCTTCTTCGTGGTCCTGACCTACTTCGTCATCGTCGGTTCGAGCAATGCGGTGAACCTCACCGACGGTCTCGACGGCCTGGCGATCATGCCGACGGTAATGGTTGCCGGCGCGCTGGGCATCTTCTGCTACCTGTCGGGCAACGTGAAGTTCGCCGAGTACCTGTTGATTCCCAACGTACCGGGCGCCGGCGAGCTGATCGTGTTCTGCGCCGCGCTGGTCGGCGCCGGCCTCGGCTTCCTCTGGTTCAACACCTATCCGGCGCAGGTCTTCATGGGCGACGTCGGCGCGTTGGCGCTGGGCGCCGCGCTGGGCACCATCGCGGTGATCGTGCGCCAGGAAATCGTGCTGTTCATCATGGGTGGGGTGTTCGTCATGGAAACCCTCTCGGTGATGATCCAGGTCGCTTCCTTCAAGCTGACCGGACGCCGCGTCTTCCGCATGGCGCCGATCCATCACCATTTCGAACTGAAAGGCTGGCCGGAGCCGCGCGTGATCGTGCGCTTCTGGATCATCACCGTGATCCTGGTGCTGATCGGCCTCGCCACCTTGAAGCTGCGTTGAGGACGAAGAGAGCATGAGCCTGATCGCCTCCGACCACTTCCGCATCGTTGTCGGCCTCGGCAAGAGCGGCATGTCCCTGGTGCGCTACCTGGCGCGCCGCGGCTTGCCTTTCGCCGTGGTCGATACCCGAGAGAACCCGCCGGAGCTGGCCACCCTGCGTGCCCAGTATCCGCAGGTGGAAGTGCGTTGCGGCGAACTCGACGCCGAGTTCCTCTGCTCCGCCCGCGAACTCTACGTCAGCCCCGGCTTGTCGCTGCGCACCCCCGCGCTGGTACAGGCCGCCGCGAAAGGCGTGCGCATCTCCGGTGACATCGATCTCTTCGCCCGCGAGGCGAAGGCCCCGATCGTCGCCATCACCGGTTCCAACGCGAAGAGCACCGTGACCACCCTGGTGGGCGAAATGGCGGTGGCCGCGGACAAGCGTGTCGCCGTCGGCGGCAACCTCGGCACCCCGGCGCTCGACCTGCTGGCCGACGACATCGAGCTGTACGTGTTGGAGCTGTCGAGCTTCCAGTTGGAAACCTGCGATCGCCTCAACGCCGAGGTGGCGACCGTGCTGAACGTCAGCGAAGACCATATGGATCGCTACGACGGCATGGCTGACTACCACCTGGCCAAGCACCGGATCTTCCGCGGTGCCCGCCAGGTCGTGGTGAATCGCGCCGATGCCCTGACCCGACCGCTGATCGCCGATACCGTGCCGTGCTGGTCGTTCGGCCTGAACAAGCCGGACTTCAAGGCTTTCGGCCTGATCGAGGAAGACGGCCAGAAGTGGCTGGCGTTCCAGTTCGACAAGCTGCTGCCGGTTGGCGAACTGAAGATCCGTGGCGCCCACAATTATTCCAACGCGCTCGCCGCGCTGGCGCTGGGCCATGCGGTCGGCCTGCCGTTCGACGCCATGCTCGGCGCGCTGAAGGCGTTTTCCGGCCTGGCTCATCGCTGCCAGTGGGTACGCGAGCGGCAGGGCGTGAGCTACTACGACGATTCCAAGGCCACCAACGTCGGCGCCGCCCTGGCGGCGATCGAGGGGCTGGGTGCCGACATCGACGGCAAGCTGGTGCTGCTCGCCGGCGGCGATGGCAAGGGCGCCGATTTCCATGACCTGCGCGAGCCGGTCGCGCGCTTCTGCCGGGCGGTGGTACTGCTTGGCCGTGACGCCGGGCTGATTGCCCAGGCACTGGGCAACGCGGTACCGCTGGTGCGCGTCGCAACGCTGGACGAAGCAGTCCGGCAGGCCGCCGAGCTGGCCCGCGAAGGCGATGCGGTGCTGTTGTCGCCGGCCTGCGCGAGCCTGGACATGTTCAAGAACTTCGAAGAACGCGGACGCCTGTTCGCCAAAGCCGTAGAGGAACTCGCGTGATGCTGTCGGTGTTGCGCCCCTTCCCGTCGCCGCTGTTGAGCCGGCACGGCATCGACCTGGACTTCCCGCTGCTGGCGGGTTGCCTGGCGCTGCTCGGCCTCGGCCTGGTTATGGTGACTTCCGCCTCTTCCGAGGTGGCGGCGGCGCAGTCGGGCAACCCGCTGTACTTCTCCGTCCGTCACCTGATCTACCTGGTGATCGGCCTGATTTCCTGCGGCCTGACCATGATGGTCCCGATGGCCACCTGGCAGCGTTGGGGCTGGAAGCTACTGCTGGTCGCCTTCGGCCTGCTGGTGCTGGTGATCACCCCCGGCATCGGCCGCGAGGTGAACGGCTCGATGCGCTGGATCGGCTTCGGCCTGTTCAATATCCAGCCTTCGGAGATCGCCAAGGTCTGCGTGGTGATCTTCATGGCCGGCTACCTGATCCGCCGCCAGCAGGAGGTCCGGGAAAGCTGGATGGGCTTCTTCAAGCCCTTCGTGGTGTTGCTGCCGATGGCCGGCCTGCTGCTGCGCGAGCCGGACTTCGGCGCCACCGTGGTAATGATGGGCGCTGCCGCGGCCATGCTGTTCCTCGGCGGGGTGGGGCTGTTCCGCTTCGGCCTGATGGTGCTGCTGGCGGTCGGCGCGGTGGTCCTGCTGATCCAGACCCAGCCCTACCGGATGGCACGCCTGACCAACTTCACCGACCCCTGGGCCGACCAGTTCGGCGCCGGCTATCAGTTGAGCCAGGCGCTGATCGCCTTCGGCCGCGGCGGCTGGTTGGGCATGGGACTGGGCAACAGCATCCAGAAGCAGTTCTACCTGCCGGAGGCGCACACCGACTTCGTCTTCGCCGTGCTTGCAGAGGAGTTGGGCATCGTCGGCGCCCTGGCGACCGTCGCCCTGTTCGTGTTCGTCAGCCTGCGCGCGCTGTACATCGGCATCTGGGCCGAGCAGGCCAAGCAGTTCTTCTCCGCCTACGTGGCCTACGGCCTGGCCTTCCTCTGGATCGGCCAGTTCCTGATCAACATCGGGGTGAACGTCGGCCTGCTGCCGACCAAGGGCCTGACCCTGCCGTTCCTCAGCTACGGCGGCAGTTCGCTGGTGATCTGCTGTGCCTGTCTGGGGATGTTGCTGCGCATCGAATGGGAACGGCGAACCCACCTGGGTAGCGAGGAATATGAGTTCAACGAAGAGGACTTTGCCGATGAAAGGTAATGTCCTGATCATGGCGGGTGGCACCGGCGGACACGTGTTCCCGGCGCTGGCCTGTGCGCGGGAGTTCCAGGCGCGCGGCTATGCCGTGCACTGGCTGGGGACGCCGCGCGGCATCGAGAATGACCTGGTACCCAAGGCCGGCCTGCCGTTGCACCTGATCCAGGTCAGCGGGCTGCGCGGCAAGGGCCTGAAGTCGCTGGTCAAGGCGCCGCTGGAACTGCTCAAGTCGCTGTTCCAGGCGCTGCGGGTGATCCGCCAGCTGAGGCCGGTCTGCGTGCTCGGCCTGGGTGGCTATGTCACCGGCCCGGGCGGCCTGGCTGCGCGCCTCAACGGCGTGCCGCTGGTGATCCACGAGCAGAACGCCGTGGCCGGCACCGCCAACCGCAGCCTGGCGCCGATCGCCAGGCGCGTCTGCGAGGCATTCCCGGATACCTTCCCGGCCAGTGACAAGCGTCTGACCACCGGCAATCCGGTGCGCGGCGAGCTGTTCCTCGACGCGCACGCCCGCGCGCCGCTGACCGGCCGTCGGGTCAATCTGCTGGTGCTCGGCGGCAGCCTTGGCGCGGAACCGCTGAACAAGCTGTTGCCAGAGGCCCTGGCGCAGGTGCCGCTGGAAATCCGTCCGGCAATCCGCCATCAGGCCGGTCGTCAGCATGCCGAGATTACCGCCGAGCGTTATCGCACAGTGGCGGTCGAAGCGGACGTCGCGCCCTTCATCAGCGACATGGCCGCGGCCTATGCCTGGGCCGACCTGGTGATCTGCCGCGCCGGCGCGCTGACCGTCAGCGAGCTGGCCGCCGCGGGACTCCCCGCTTTCCTGGTGCCGTTGCCCCATGCGATCGACGACCACCAGACCCGCAACGCCGAATTCCTGGTTCGCAGCGGCGCCGGCCGCCTGCTGCCGCAAAAGTCTACCGGCGCGGCCGAACTGGCCGCGCAGCTGTCCGAGGTCCTGATGCATCCCGAAACCCTGCGCTCCATGGCAGACCAGGCACGCAGCCTGGCGAAACCCGAGGCTACCCGGACGGTGGTCGATGCCTGCCTGGAGGTGGCCCGTGGTTAAGGAACCCAATGGCGTCACCCGGACCATGCGCCGTATCCGCCGCATCCATTTCGTCGGCATCGGCGGCGCCGGCATGTGCGGGATCGCCGAAGTGCTGCTGAACCTCGGCTACGAGGTGTCCGGATCGGACCTCAAGGCCTCGGCGGTGACCGAGCGCCTGGAGAAGTTCGGCGCGCAGATCTTCATCGGTCACCAGGCGGAAAACGCCGACGGCGCCGATGTGCTGGTGGTGTCCAGCGCCATCAACCGAGCCAACCCGGAAGTGGCCTCGGCCCTGGAACGGCGGATTCCGGTGGTGCCGCGCGCGGAGATGCTCGCCGAGCTGATGCGCTACCGGCACGGCATCGCGGTCGCCGGCACCCACGGCAAGACCACCACCACCAGCCTGATCGCCTCGGTGTTCGCCGCCGGCGGCCTGGACCCGACCTTCGTCATCGGTGGCCGGCTGAACGCCGCCGGGACCAACGCCCAGCTCGGCGCCAGCCGCTACCTGGTGGCCGAGGCCGACGAGAGCGACGCCAGTTTCCTGCATCTGCAGCCGATGGTCGCGGTGGTCACCAATATCGACGCCGACCACATGGCGACCTACGGCGGCGACTTCAACAAGCTGAAGAAGACCTTCGTCGAGTTCCTCCACAACCTGCCGTTCTACGGGCTGGCGGTGATGTGCGTGGACGACCCGGTGGTGCGCGAGATCCTTCCGCAGATCGCCCGCCCGACCGTGACCTACGGCCTCAGCGAAGACGCCGACGTGCGCGCGATCAACATCCGCCAGGAAGGCATGCGCACCTGGTTCACCGTGCTGCGCCCGGAGCGCGAGCCGCTGGACGTCTCGGTGAACATGCCCGGCCTGCACAACGTGCTGAATTCCCTGGCGACCATCGTCATCGCCACCGACGAAGGCATTTCCGACGAAGCCATCGTCCAGGGCCTGTCCGGCTTCCAGGGCGTGGGCCGGCGCTTCCAGGTCTACGGCGAGCTGCAGGTCGAGGGCGGTAGCGTGATGCTGGTGGACGACTACGGCCACCATCCGCGCGAAGTCGCCGCGGTGATCAAGGCGATCCGTGGCGGATGGCCGGAGCGTCGCCTGGTGATGGTCTACCAGCCGCATCGCTATACCCGTACCCGCGACCTGTACGAAGACTTCGTGCAGGTGCTGGGCGAGGCCAACGTGCTGCTGTTGATGGAGGTCTATCCGGCCGGCGAAGAGCCGATCCCGGGAGCCGACAGTCGCCAGCTGTGCCACAGCATCCGCCAGCGCGGCCAGCTCGACCCGATCTACTTCGAGCGCGACGCCGACCTGGCGCCGCTGGTCAAGCCGCTGCTGCGCGCCGGCGACATCCTGCTCTGCCAGGGCGCTGGCGATGTCGGCGGCCTGGCCCCGCAACTGATCAGGAACCCGCTGTTCGCCGGCAAGGGAGGGAAGGGCGCATGAACCTTAGCCTCGATAGCCTGCTGAACGGCACCCAGGATCCCAGGGCCTTCGGTCGCGTCGCCGTGCTGTTCGGCGGCAAGAGCGCCGAGCGCGAGGTGTCGCTGAAGTCTGGCGCCATGGTCCTGCAATCCATGCTGGCCGCCGGGGTCGACGCCTTTGGCATCGATGTCGGCGACGACCTGCTGCATCGCCTGGTCGAGGAGAAGATCGACCGTGCCTTCATCATTCTCCATGGTCGTGGCGGCGAGGATGGCAGCATGCAGGGCCTGCTCGAGTGCGCGGGCATTCCCTACACCGGCAGCGGCGTGCTGGCCTCGGCGCTGGCGATGGACAAGCTGCGGACCAAGCGGGTCTGGCGCAGCCTCGGCCTGCCGACCCCGGACTACGCGGTGCTGGGCAGCGAGGATGATTGCCGCGAAGCCGCGCAACGACTGGGTTTCCCGCTGATCGTCAAGCCGGCCCATGAAGGTTCGAGCATCGGCATGGCCAAGGTCGGCGGGCTCGACGAATTGATCGCGGCGTGGCGCGAGGCGGCCCGCTACGACTCGCAGGTGCTGGTCGAGCAGTGGATCAGCGGCCCGGAATTCACCGTAGCGACCTTGCGCGGGCAGGTGCTGCCGGCGATCCGCCTGGGTACGCCGCACACCTTCTACGACTACGACGCCAAGTACCTGGCCAGCGATACCCGCTACCAGGTGCCCTGTGGCCTCGATGAGGCCAAGGAAAGCGAGCTGAAGGATCTCACCGCGCGCGCCTGCGACGCACTGGGCATCCAGGGCTGGGGACGGGCCGACGTGATGCAGGACGCCGAAGGGCGTTTCTGGCTGCTTGAAGTCAACACCGCACCGGGCATGACCGACCACAGCCTGGTGCCCATGGCCGCGCGCGCCGCCGGTCTGGATTTCCAGCAACTGGTGCTGGCGATCCTGGCCGATAGCCGCGAGGCGAGGGGATAAGCCATGAACGGCGTACTGCTCCGTCATCAGCAACCCGGTGGACTCGGCCGCGCTCCGCGCAAGCCGATGCCGCGCGGTGCCAGCCGTCTGGTGGCCAAGGAACCGCTGAGCGTGCGCCTGCCCAAAGCCGACTTCAGCTTCCTCAAGTACCTGGCCTGGCCGCTGTTGCTGGCGATCCTCGGCTATGGCGCCTATCGCGGCGCCGAGTACATCCTGCCGTACGCCGACCGGCCGATCGCCAAGGTCAGCGTCGAGGGCGACCTCAGCTACATCAGCCAGCACGCGGTGCAGCAGCGGATCTCCCCGTACCTGGCGGCGAGCTTCTTCACCATCGACCTGGCGGGCATGCGCGGGCAACTGGAGCAGATGCCCTGGATCGCCCACGCCGAGGTGCGCCGGGTGTGGCCGGACCAGGTGGTGATCCGCCTGGACGAGCAGTTGCCGATCGCCCGCTGGGGTGACGAGGCGCTGCTGAACAACCAGGGACAGGCCTTCACGCCAAAAGAGCTGGCGAATTATGAACATCTGCCCCGCTTGCATGGTCCACAGCGGGCGCAACAACAGGTGATGCAGCAATACCAGTTGCTCAGCCAGCTGCTGCGTCCCCTCGGGTTCTCCATCGCCCGCCTGGAAATGAGCGATCGCGGTGGCTGGGCGCTGACCACGGCCCAGGGCGTCGAGATCCAGATCGGGCGCGACCACGTGGTAGACAAGATTCGCCGCTTCGTAAGCATCTACGACAAGGCACTCAAAGATCAGATTTCGAACATTGCGCGGATCGACCTGCGTTACCCCAACGGCCTGGCCGTTGCGTGGCGCGAGCCGGTCACGCCCACGTCGGTGGCCACGGCCAGCGCCGTGCAGTGAGTTGAGGAGACAGTAATAACCATGGCAAGCGTGCAGAGCGGCAAGATGATCGTCGGCCTGGACATCGGTACCTCCAAAGTGGTGGCGCTGGTGGGCGAGGTGACGGCCGATGGCCAGTTGGAAGTCGTCGGCATCGGCACTCATCCGTCCCGCGGCCTGAAGAAGGGCGTGGTGGTGAACATCGAGTCCACCGTGCAGTCGATCCAGCGCGCCATCGACGAGGCCCAGCAGATGGCCGGTTGCCGTATCCACTCGGCGTTCGTCGGCATCGCCGGCAACCACATCCGCAGCCTGAACTCCCACGGCATCGTGGCGATCCGCGACCGCGAGGTGAACCCGGCGGACATCGAGCGTGTCCTGGACGCCGCCCAGGCGGTGGCGATCCCGGCGGACCAGCGGGTGCTGCATACCCTGGCCCAGGACTACGTGATCGATAACCAGGAAGGCGTGCGCGAGCCGCTGGGCATGTCCGGCGTGCGCCTGGAAGCCAAGGTGCACGTGGTGACCTGCGCGGTGAATGCCTCGCAGAACATCGAGAAGTGCGTGCGCCGCTGCGGCCTGGAGGTCGACGACATCATCCTCGAGCAATTGGCCTCTGCCTATTCGGTGCTGACCGAGGACGAGAAGGAACTGGGCGTGTGCCTGGTGGACATCGGCGGCGGCACCACCGACATCGCCATCTTCACCGAAGGCGCGATCCGCCATACCGCGGTGATCCCGATCGCAGGCGACCAGGTCACCAACGATATCGCCATGGCCCTGCGCACGCCGACCCAGTACGCGGAAGAGATCAAGATCCGCTACGCCTGCGCCCTGGCCAAGCTGGCCGGTGCCGGCGAGACCATCAAGGTGCCCAGCGTCGGCGACCGGCCGCCGCGCGAACTGTCGCGCCAGGCCCTGGCCGAAGTGGTCGAGCCTCGTTACGACGAGCTGTTCACCCTGGTCCAGGCCGAGCTGCGCCGCAGCGGCTACGAGGACCTGATCCCGGCAGGGATCGTCCTCACCGGCGGCACCTCGAAGATGGAAGGCGCGGTCGAGCTGGCCGAGGAAATCTTCCACATGCCGGTACGCCTCGGCGTGCCGTATAGCGTGAAGGGCCTCACCGACGTGGTGCGCAACCCGATCTATTCGACGGGCGTCGGCCTGCTGATGTACGGACTGCAGAAGCAGTCCGATGGCATGTCGATGTCCGTTTCAGGCAGCAGCTACAGCAGCGACGAACCCAAGGCACCTGTCCTGGAGCGGCTCAAACGCTGGGTCCAGGGCAATTTCTGATTCAACGCGGTAACAGCAGGCGACAAAACTAGAAAGGAAGGAGAGGGGAAATGTTTGAACTGGTCGATAACATCGCACAAACCGCCGTCATAAAAGTGATCGGTGTAGGTGGTGGTGGCGGCAACGCCGTCAATCACATGGCCAAGAACAACGTCGAGGGCGTCGAGTTCATCTGCGCCAACACCGACGCACAAGCGCTGAAGAACATCGCGGCGCGCACCGTTCTGCAACTCGGCCCGGGCGTCACCAAGGGGCTGGGTGCCGGCGCCAATCCGGAAGTCGGTCGTCAGGCGGCGCTGGAAGATCGTGAGCGAATTTCCGAAGTGCTGGAAGGCGCCGACATGGTCTTCATCACCACCGGCATGGGTGGCGGTACCGGTACCGGTGCGGCGCCGATCATCGCCGAAGTGGCCAAGGAGATGGGCATCCTCACCGTCGCGGTGGTGACCCGCCCGTTCCCGTTCGAAGGTCGCAAGCGCATGCAGATCGCCGACGAGGGCATCCGTGCCCTGGCCGAGAGCGTCGATTCGCTGATCACCATCCCGAACGAGAAGCTGCTGACCATCCTCGGCAAGGACGCCAGCCTGCTGGCTGCCTTCGCCAAGGCCGACGACGTGCTGGCCGGCGCCGTGCGCGGGATCTCCGACATCATCAAGCGTCCGGGCATGATCAACGTCGACTTCGCCGACGTGAAGACCGTCATGAGCGAGATGGGCATGGCGATGATGGGCACCGGCTGCGCCAGCGGTCCGAACCGTGCCCGCGAGGCCACCGAGGCGGCGATCCGCAACCCGCTGCTGGAAGACGTCAACCTGCAGGGCGCGCGCGGCATCCTGGTGAACATCACCGCGGGTCCGGACCTGTCCCTGGGCGAGTACTCCGACGTCGGCAACATCATCGAACAGTTCGCATCCGAGCACGCCACCGTGAAGGTGGGCACCGTGATCGACGCGGACATGCGCGATGAGCTGCACGTCACCGTGGTCGCCACCGGCCTGGGTGCGCGCCTGGAGAAGCCGGTCAAGGTCGTCGACAACACCGTGCAGGCCAGTGCCGCCCAGGCAGCCGCCCCGGCCCAGCGCGAGCAGCAGTCGGTGAACTACCGCGACCTCGACCGTCCGACCGTGATGCGCAACCAGTCTCACGGCAGCGCGGCGACCGCGGCCAAGCTGAACCCGCAGGATGACCTGGATTACCTGGATATCCCGGCGTTCCTGCGTCGCCAGGCCGATTGAAGTTATTAATCAGGAGTAGAGACGTGATTGGTGTTCAGCAAAGGCCGGTTCTGCTATCATCGCCGGCCATTGTTGAAAACAGTTCGCAGTCAGCGCTTAAGCGGCCAAAGCCATGATCAAACAACGCACCTTGAAGAACATCATCCGGGCTACTGGCGTCGGTCTGCATTCGGGGGAGAAGGTTTACCTGACCCTGAAACCGGCGCCGGTGGACACCGGCATCGTGTTCTGCCGCACCGACCTGGATCCGGTAGTGGAAATCCCGGCCCGGGCCGAGAACGTCGGCGAAACCACCATGTCGACCACCCTGGTCAAGGGTGACGTCAAAGTGGATACGGTGGAGCACCTGCTCTCGGCCATGGCCGGCCTGGGTATCGACAACGCCTACGTCGAGCTGTCCGCTTCGGAAGTGCCGATCATGGATGGCAGCGCTGGTCCGTTCGTATTCCTGATCCAGTCCGCCGGATTGCAAGAGCAGGAAGCGGCCAAGAAGTTCATCCGCATCAAGCGCGAGGTCAGCGTCGAGGAAGGCGACAAGCGCGCCGTCTTCGTTCCGTTCGACGGCTTCAAGGTCAGCTTCGAGATCGATTTCGATCACCCGGTCTTCCGTGGCCGCACCCAGCAGGCTTCGGTCGACTTCTCCAGCACTTCCTTCGTCAAGGAAGTCAGCCGCGCCCGGACCTTCGGCTTCATGCGCGACATCGAGTACCTGCGTTCGCAGAACCTGGCGCTCGGCGGTAGCGTGGAGAACGCGATCGTGGTCGACGAGAACCGCGTGCTCAACGAAGACGGCCTGCGTTACGAGGACGAGTTCGTCAAGCACAAGATCCTGGATGCCATCGGCGACCTGTACCTGCTCGGCAACAGCCTTATCGGCGAGTTCCGCGGCTTCAAGTCCGGCCATGCCCTGAACAACCAACTGCTGCGTTCGCTGATCGCAGACAGGGACGCTTGGGAAGTGGTGACCTTCGAAGACGCGCGTACCGCGCCTATTTCCTATATGCGCCCGGCGGCAGCAGTGTAGGAAATCTCTCCTTTCCATCTTTGGAGGCCACCTCAGGGTGGCCTCTTTTTATTTCAGGATTTATTCTTGCCGGCTTTTCTCGGCGCGGCTTGCCAGTCGTTCGAGCGCTTCCCTGAGACGCGGGTTGGCGACGATGTCGGCGGAGCCGCGTAGGTTTTCCGCGGCCACGCTGGAGAGGGTCAAGCTGCGACGCGCCGCACGTTGTGTGGACGTGGTGGGTTGCACCTTGAAAAGGATTTTCGCTAAGTTCGCGAATTCTTCGAAACCCTGCAGCTGTCGCTGCAGGCGCCGTTGCTGGTAGCGCAGGCGTGTGGCCCAGTGTCCGTCGGTGACGATCAGCAGCAGGCAACCGCCGCGCCACGAGGCCACGTGACAGTACGGACGTGCCGCCGGTTGCAGCTGGCTTTCCAGCAGCTGTTGCAGGCGGCAGATGCGCTGGGCCTCGGCGAACAGCATCTGCAGCGGCTTGGCCTGGCGCAGCAACTGGGTCGAGGCCTGGGCGGGCAAGGGACGAAAAGACATGGCGGGAAGCCTGGGGGTTACTGAGTCGGAATGGTAGCAGAAAGCGTTTCGCTACTGCCGGCCCGTATGAAGGATAAGTCATGCACATCATTTTTCTGAGCCGGCGTCATGGGGCCGCTCGCTCCGTCCATCTGCAGCCGCGGCTGCTGATGCTGGCGGGGGCCTGCGTGGTCGGCGCCAGCCTGTTGGCGGGGGGCTTCATGGGCGCCTGGCTGTTCCGCGCGCCGGCGCCGGCGGTGGGTACCGAGGTCGATGCCGCTCTGCAGGCGCAGAGCGACGAGATCAGCAGCGCGCGCGAGGATGCGCAGCGGCAGATGGACGCGCTGAGCGTGCATCTAGGTGAGCTGCAGGCACGCCTGGTGCGGCTGGATGCCCTGGGGGAGCGCCTTACCGAACTGGCCGACGTCGACCCCGAAGAGTTCGACTTCTCCCTGGGCGTCGGCCAGGGCGGCGTCGATGAACCGCTGGAGGGCAACGCCTATGCCCCGCCGTCGTTCATGGCGACGCTGGACGAACTGGCGGCACGCCTGGATACCCGCGAGCAGCAGCTCGAGGTACTCGAGCAACTGCTCGCCGACAAGCACATCAGCCAGTCGACCTACCTGGCCGGCCAGCCGGTGCGCCAGGGCTACATCTCCTCGCCGTTCGGGCGCCGGGTCAATCCGGTGAGCGGGCGCCTGAGCCTGCACAAGGGCATCGACTTCGCCGCGCCGGCGGGCAGCGACGTGGTGGCCGTGGCGGCCGGCGTGGTGACCTGGTCCGGGCGCAAGAACGGCTACGGCAACGTGGTGGAGGTCGGTCATGCCGATGGCTATACCACGCTCTATGCGCACAACCAGAAGAACCTGGTCGAGGTCGGCGACCTGGTCAAGCGAGGCCAGGTCCTGGCCAAGGTCGGCAGCACCGGACGCTCCACCGGTTACCACGTACATTTCGAGGTGATGAAGGATGGCCGGGTAATGAATCCGCAAAGCTTCATCGCGCGCGCGTCTGTTTCCGAGTGAGCGGCGCGCATTGATCTGCTGTACTTTTCTCATACCCGTTTCCGGGTAGAATGTTCCCTTTCATGCCGTTGATCGGCACGGGCCGCCGGAAGGGTGAGCCTTCCATTCCCCACGTGTGGATGACCAAGTCGATATGTTTGCGCCTTTGTTGAAGAAACTCTTTGGAAGCAAGAACGAGCGTGATGTAAAGCGCATGGCCAAGGCTGTACAGGCCATCAATGCGCTCGAGCCCCAGATGGTGGCGCTCTCCGACGAGCAGTTGAAGGCGAAGACGGCCGAGTTCCAGCAGCGCTATGCCAAGGGCGAAACGCTCGACCAGTTGTTGCCCGAAGCCTTCGCCGTGGTTCGCGAGGCCGGCAAGCGGGTGATGGGCATGCGTCACTTCGACGTCCAGCTGATCGGCGGCATGACCCTGCACGATGGCAAGATCGCGGAAATGCGCACCGGTGAGGGCAAGACCCTGGTGGGCACCCTGCCGGTGTATCTCAACGCACTGTCCGGCAAGGGCGTGCACGTGGTCACGGTGAACGACTACCTGGCCCGCCGCGACGCCAACTGGATGCGCCCGTTGTACGAGTTCCTCGGCCTCAGCGTCGGTGTGGTCACCCCCTTCCAGCCGCCGGAAGACAAGCGCGCGGCCTACGCTGCGGACATCACCTACGGCACCAACAACGAGTTCGGCTTCGACTACCTGCGTGACAACATGGCCTTCAGCCTGGACGACAAGTTCCAGCGCGAGCTGAACTTCGCCGTGGTCGACGAAGTGGACTCGATCCTCATCGACGAGGCACGTACGCCGCTGATCATCTCCGGCCAGGCCGAAGACAGCTCCGAGCTGTACATCAAAATCAACAAGCTGATCCCGCGTCTCAAGCGCCAGGTCGAAGAGGTCGAGGGCAAGCCGAGCGAGGAAGGCCACTACAGCATCGACGAGAAGACCCGCCAGGTCGAACTCAACGAGCAGGGCCACCAGTTCATCGAGGACCTGCTGAGCCAGAACGGCCTGCTCGGCGAAGGCGAAAGCCTCTATTCGGCGCACAACCTGAGCCTGCTGACCCACGTCTACGCGGCGCTGCGTGCGCATACCCTGTTCCACCGCAATGTCGAGTACATCGTCCAGGGCGACCAGATCCTCCTGATCGACGAGCACACCGGGCGCACCATGCCGGGTCGCCGCCTGTCCGAGGGCCTGCACCAGGCGATCGAGGCGAAGGAAGGCCTGCCGATCCAGGCCGAGAGCCAGACCCTGGCCTCGACCACCTTCCAGAACTACTTCCGCCTGTACAACAAGCTGGCCGGCATGACCGGCACCGCCGATACCGAGGCTTTCGAGTTCCGCCAGATCTACGGTCTGGACGTGGTGGTCATCCCGACCCACCGACCGATCGCGCGCAAGGACTTCAACGACCTGGTCTACCTGACCCAGGAAGAGAAATACGCGGCGATCATCACCGACATCAAGCAGTGCCAGGCCCTCGGCCGGCCGATCCTGGTCGGTACCGCGTCGATCGAGAGTTCCGAATACGTTTCCAAGCTGCTGCAACAGGCCGGCATCGAGCACAAGGTGCTCAACGCCAAGTACCACGAGAAGGAAGCCGAGATCATCGCCCAGGCCGGTGCGCCGGGTTCGGTGACCATCGCCACCAACATGGCCGGCCGTGGTACCGACATCCTCCTCGGCGGCAACTGGGAAGTCGAGGTCGCCGCTCTGGAGAACCCCACCGAGGAGCAGATCGCCCAGATCAAGGCCGAGTGGCAGAAGCGCCACCAGCAGGTGATCGAAGCGGGCGGCCTGCATGTGATCGCTTCCGAGCGCCACGAGTCGCGCCGGATCGACAACCAGTTGCGCGGCCGCGCCGGCCGCCAGGGCGACCCGGGTTCCAGCCGCTTCTACCTGTCGCTGGAAGACAACCTGATGCGCATCTTCGCCTCCGACCGGGTGAAGAACTTCATGAAGGCGCTGGGCATGCAGTCCGGCGAGGCGATCGAGCACCGCATGGTGACCAACGCCATCGAGAAGGCCCAGCGCAAGGTCGAAGGCCGCAACTTCGATATCCGCAAGCAACTGCTGGAGTTCGACGACGTCGCCAACGAGCAGCGCAAGGTGATCTACCACATGCGCAACACCCTGCTGTCGGCCGAGGACGTGGGCGAGACCATCAAGGAGTTCCGCGAGGAAACCCTCAACGCCACCATCAACCAGCACATCCCGCCGCAGTCGCTGCCGGAGCAGTGGGACGTCGAAGGCCTGGAAGCCGCGCTGTACAGCGATTTCGCCGTGCGCCTGCCGATCCAGCAGTGGCTGGACGAAGACGACAAGCTGTACGAGGAAACCCTGCGCAGCAAGATCCTCGAGCAGATCGTCGCCGCCTACTACGAGAAGGAAGAGCTGGCCGGCGCCGAGGCCCTGCGCGCCTTCGAGAAGCAGATGCTGCTGCGCGTGCTGGACGACCTGTGGAAGGACCACCTGTCGACCATGGACCACCTGCGCCACGGTATCCACCTGCGTGGCTACGCGCAGAAGAACCCGAAGCAGGAATACAAGCGCGAGTCCTTCACCCTGTTCCAGGAGTTGCTGGATTCGATCAAGCGCGACACCATCCGCGTGCTGTCCCATGTCCAGGTCCGTCGCGAAGACCCGGCCGAAGAGGAAGCCCGCCTGCGTCGCGAGGCGGAGGAACTGGCCAAGCGCATGCAATTCCAGCATGCCGAGGCACCGTCGATGGAACAGGCGGTGGCCGGCGAGGACGAGGAGCTTCCCGAGGGCCCGGCTCCGGTAGTGCCGCTCGAGCCGGTGCGCAACGAGCAGAAGATCGGCCGCAACGAGCCTTGCCCGTGCGGTTCCGGCAAGAAATACAAGCATTGCCACGGGCAGCTGGACTAAGCTTCCCGCCTGGTTCACCAACGCCGCGACCGGTCCTGCCGCTCGCGGCGTTTGTTCGAATTGGCGCCAGTCCGGCGCCGATGCGTTTTCCGTCACGCCGTCGCAGACGGCATCGAGTCCACTGTTTGGTAAAGGAGCGCGTTCCCATGGCTGTCGGTCTTGGCCCCCTGTCCACCCTGCACCCGGTCCCCGGTTTCGAACTCGGCATCGCTTCGGCCGGCATCAAGCGACCGGGGCGCAAAGACGTGGTGGTCATGCGCTGCGCAGAAGGTTCCAGCGTGGCCGGGGTATTCACCCTGAACGCATTCTGTGCCGCGCCGGTGACCCTGGCCAAGCAGCGTTTCCTCGGCGAGGTGCGCTACCTGCTGACCAATACCGGCAATGCCAACGCCGGTACCGGCGAGGCCGGCCTCGCCGCCGCCGCGCAAACCTGTGCCAAGCTCGCCGAACTGGCCGGAGTCGTCGAGACTTCCGTGCTGCCATATTCCACCGGAGTGATCGGCGAACCTCTGCCGGTGGCCAAGATCGAGGCGGCGCTGCCGGCGGCCCTGGCCGACCTGGCCGAGGATCATTGGGCCGAAGCTGCCACGGGGATCATGACCACCGATACCCTGCCCAAGGGCGCCAGCCGCCAGTTCGTCCACGACGGCGTGACCGTGACCGTGACCGGGATCAGCAAGGGCGCCGGGATGATCAAGCCGAACATGGCGACCATGCTCGGTTACATCGCCACCGACGCCAAGGTCGCCCAGGGCGTGCTGCAGGACCTGTTGCGCGACGCCGCGAACAAGTCCTTCAACCGCATCACCATCGACGGCGATACCTCCACCAACGACTGCTGCATGCTGATCGCCACCGGTCGCGCGGCGCTGCCGGAAGTGACCCAGGCCAGCGGCGCGCTTTTCGCCGCGCTGAAGCAGGCGGTGCTGGAGGTGTCCATGGAACTGGCCCAGGCCATCGTTCGCGACGGCGAGGGCGCGACCAAGTTCGTCACCGTTCAGGTCAATGGCGGCGCCACTCACCAGGAGTGCCTGGATGTCGGCTATGCGGTGGCCCACTCGCCGCTGATCAAGACCGCGTTGTTCGCTTCCGATCCCAACTGGGGACGGATCCTCGCCGCGGTCGGGCGTGCCGGCGTGGCCAATCTGGACGTGAGCAAGATCGACGTATTCCTCGGCGACGTCTGCATCGCCAGCCGTGGCGGCCGGGCGGCCAGCTATACCGAGGAGCAGGGCGCGGCGGTGATGACCCAGGCCGAGATCGGCATCCGCATCGAACTGGGACGCGGCACCTGCAGCGAGACCATCTGGACCACCGACCTGTCCCACGAATACGTCAAGATCAACGCGGAGTACCGCACCTGAGCCCGGCATTCCGATCCTTCATCGATGGATGAAAATCGGGAATTTGCCATCGGGCCATGCGCCTCTTAAGTTCCCCTGGATGAAGGAACGACCGAGAAGGAGAGACGCATGGCCCTTACCATCGTGATTGGAAACCGCAACGATTCGTCCTGGTCGCTGCGCGGCTGGCTGGCCCTGCAGATGAGCGGGGCGGCCTTCGATGAAATCCTCGTGCCGCTGGGGCGGCCCGATAGCCGAGAACGTATCCTGCGGCATTCGCCGACCGGCAAGGTGCCCCTGTTGAAAAGCGAGGACGGCGATATCTGGGACTCCCTGGCCATCGCCGAGTACCTTGCCGAGCGTTTCCCCGAGGCCCACCTGTGGCCGCGCGGCGAGGCGGCGCGGGCGATGGCGCGCGCGCTCTGCGCGGAAATGCACAGTGGCTTCATGGCCTTGCGCGGCGAGTTGCCGATGGACCTGCGCCGCCAGCAGCCATTGGTGGAATTGTCCGAGGCGACGCGACAGGATATTCAGCGTATCTGCCAGGCGTGGGCGGAGTGCCGCCGGCGCTTCGGCCAGGACGGTGCGTTCCTGTTCGGCCATGCCAGCCTCGCGGATGCGTTCTACGCGCCGGTGGCGGCGCGCTTCCGCAGCTATGCCGTGGAGTTGCCGGACACCGCCCGGGCCTATGTCGAGACCATTTATCAGTGGCCTGCGTTTCGTACCTGGTACGACGCGGCATTGCGCGAGCAGGCCTAGTTGACCGTCGGTACCGTCCCAGGCGGTGCGCGGCGGCAGTAGCGAGGAGATGATCCGTGAAACGAGTACATGTCGCCGCGGCCGTGATTCGTGGCTCCGATGGCCGGGTGCTGATCGCCCGGCGGCCGGAAGACAAGCACCAGGGCGGCCTGTGGGAGTTTCCCGGCGGCAAGGTGGAGGAGGGCGAGCCGGTGCGCGTGGCGCTGGCCCGTGAACTGGAAGAGGAGCTGGGCATTCGCGTCGAGCGGGCCCGCCCGCTGATCCAGGTGCGCCACGACTATGCCGACAAGCACGTGCTGCTCGATGTCTGGGAGGTCGATGGTTTCTCCGGCGAGCCGCATGGCGCCGAAGGCCAGCCGCTGGCCTGGGCGGAGCCGCGCGAGCTGGCGGACTACGAGTTCCCCGCCGCCAATGTGCCGATCGTCCAGGCCGCGCGCCTGCCGGCGCACTACCTGATCACGCCGGATGGCCTGGAGCCGGGCGAACTGATCAGCGGCGTGCGCAAGGCACTGGAGTCGGGCATCCGCCTGATCCAGCTGCGCGCGCCCAACATGTTCAGTCCCGAGTACCGCGATCTCGCCATCGATATCCAGGGGCTCTGCGCCGGCAAGGCGCAACTGATGCTCAAGGGCCCGCTGGAATGGCTGGGCGACTTCCCGGCCGCCGGCTGGCACCTGACCTCCGCCCAGCTGCGCAAGTATGCCAGCGCCGGTCGGCCGTTTCCCGAAGGGCGCCTGCTGGCGGCTTCCTGCCACGACGCGGAGGAGCTGGCCCTGGCCGCCTCGATGGGCGTGGAGTTCGTCACCCTGTCGCCGGTACAGCCGACCGAGAGCCATCCCGGCGCGCCGGCGCTGGGCTGGGACAAGGCCGCCGAACTGATCGCCGGCTTCAACCAGCCGGTCTACCTGCTGGGTGGCGTCGGTCCGCAGCAGGCCGAGCAGGCTTGGGAGCATGGAGCCCAGGGCGTGGCGGGTATCCGTGCGTTCTGGCCGGGCGGCCTTTGACGGTGGACGAAGAAAAGGAGGCTTCGGCCTCCTTTTTTTTTCGTCTCGATGCCGCGCCCTCGCTCCCCGTCAGTCCGGTTTTGCCGCCGCCTCCCAGAGGATCTCCGCCACGCCCTGGCGCCGGGCGATGGCGCGGGCGGCGACGAACAGCAGGTCGGAGAGCCGGTTCAGGTAGCGCAGGCCGACGCCATCCAGCGTTTCTTCCTGGTCCAGCGCCTGGCAGCGCCGTTCGGCGCGGCGCGCCAGGCTGCGGCAGACATGGGCCAGGGCGACCAGGCGGGAACCGCCGGGGAGGATGAAATTCTTCAGCGGGCCCAGCTCGTCGTTCCAGCGGTCGATGCAGCTTTCCAGGCGTGCCACTTCCGTCTCGTCCAGGGCCTGGTACTCCGGCATCGCCAACTCCCCACCGAGGTCGAACAGGCGGTGTTGCACCGGCGCCAGCGCCTGGACGATCTCCTCCAGGCCGGGATGTGCGCCACGCGCTTCCAGCAGCTCGGCCAGGAGCAGGCCCAACTGGCTGTTCAACTCGTCGACCGCGCCGATCGCCTCGATGCGCGGATGGCTCTTGGGTACCCTGCGTCCGCCGGCCAGGCCGGTCTCGCCGCGGTCGCCGGTGCGGGTGTAGATCTTCGACAATCGATTGCCCATGGCTTCAACCTTCCTCTTCGTCGCCACGCCGCAGGCTGCTGCCCGGCTGCGGCAGGGCGGGTGGCAGGGCCTTGGCCTGTGCCGGGGCGACCAGTCCGGTGCTCTCCAGCGGCAGGCGGATGCTGAAGCAGGTGCCACGGCCGAGTTCCGAGCGCACCTCCATCTGGCCCTTGTGATTGTTGGTGATGATGAAATACGAGACCGACAGGCCGAGGCCGGTACCCTGGCCGACTTCCTTGGTGGTGAAGAACGGCTCGAAGATCCGCTTGCGCACCAGCTCCGGCATGCCGCTGCCGTTGTCTTCCACCTGGACTTCCGCCCAGGGCGGCACCAGACGCGTACGCAGGACGATCCGGCCTTGCTCGCCTTCCTCTTCGTCGTCGCGCTGGTGGATGGCCTGGGCGGCGTTCTTCAGCAGGTTGAGCAGGACCTGCTCGACCTCGTTGGCGATCACCGGCACCGGCCCCAGGTTGGGGTCGAACTCATGGACGATCTGCAGCGACTTGAAGTCGAAACCCTCGGCCAGGTCGAAATCGTTGCCGGCGATCTCCACCGCCTGTTCGATCAGCGCGGGCAGCTCGCAGGCGGTCATCTGCCGGTGGCTGCGGCGGCTGAAGGCGAGCATGTGGGTGACGATCTTCGCCGCCCGCGAGCCGGCGTGCTGGATGCCTTCAAGCAGGCGCGGGATGTCGCGACCATCGAGGTAGTGATTGATGTCTTCCAGCGGCACGCCGACCTCGGCGGCCAGCTCGACGTTCTTCGCCAGCTCCGGGGACAGGCGTCGCTTGATGTTCTGTACGTTGTGCAGGATCGCACCGAGCGGGTTGTTGATCTCGTGGGCCATGCCGGCGGCGAGGCTGCCGACCGAAAGCATCTTCTCCGATTGCACCATCACTTCTTCCAGGCTCAGGCGCTGGGTGATGTCGTCGATGCGGATCACCGCGCCACGGCCGGTGCCGCCCATCAGCGGATAGAAGGTCAGGGCATAGTGGCGCGGGGTGTCGATCAGTGCCCAGGTGACCCTTTCTACGCGCTCCACGCTGTGTTTCTCGGCGGCGCGGGTGAGCTGCGGGAGGAACGGCTTGAGCGAGGGGAAGGCAAGGAACACCGGCTGGTTCACCGCGTCGTCCAGGCTGGTGCCGGAAAGCTGGCTGGCTTCCTGGTTCCACTGGGTGACATAGAGCTGCTCGTCCACCGCGATCAGCGCCGAGGGCATGGAGTCGATGATGCTGTTGAGGTAGTGCTGGAAACCGGTGAGCTTCTTCTCGATCTTGCTGCGCACCTGCACTTCCAGTTCCAGCTTGCGGTTCGAGCGGCGGGTTTCCTCGGCCAGGCTCTGGGCCTGCTCGACCGCCTCCTGGGCGTCGTCGCGGGCGCGCTTGAGCTGCTGCTCGCGGGCTTCGATGCGGGTCAGCATGGTGTTGAAGGCGTCGGCCAGGCGGCCGATCTCGTCGCCGTTGCCGCGCTGGGCCCGCAGCGCGTAGTTTTCCTCGCGGGTGACCTGGCGCGAGAGTTCCTCCAGGTCGCGGATCGGCCGGGTGATCAGGCGGCGGATCTGCTGCGCCACCAGCAGCCAGAGCAGCACGCTGATACCGAGGATCGCCAGGCTGGCGGTGAGGGTCCCGGTGTAGAAGGCGCTGGGCAGCTCACCGCTGGCCACCAGCAGCAGGTAGCCGGGGCGGGCGTTTTCCTGTGGTAGCTCGATCAGCGCATTGAGGCGATATTCGCCGCGTCGCCAGTGTTCCAGGCGATCGAGCCGGGCCGGCAGCTTGAGGGTATCGCCGCGCTGCAGGTCGGCCAGCATCAGGCCGTTGCTGTCGTACAGGGCGGCGGCGCGCAGCGGCTGGTAGTCGTTGAGCTGGCGCAGCAGGACCTCGGCGGTCTGCGGCGAACTGAGCGCCGGCTGGCTCAGCGCCGGGTTGGCGATCAGCCGGCCGATGGTCTGCATGGCCTGGGGCGCGACGCTTTCCTGGGAGATCCAGTAGGCGGCGCTGATGAACGCCAGGTTGGCCACCAGCAGCACGGTGGCCAGCAGGATCAGCAGGGCGGCGAGCAGTTTCTGTCCGACGGGCAGGTTGTCGAGGCGCTGGCGCAGGTTCATGGGCTCGGATGTTTCGTGGCGAAGAGGGTGGCGGGCAGGGTAGCGCGCTTTAGCGGTCGGGCAAACCGCGCTGGCGCAGGTGGTCCTGCAAGCGGACGAACAGGGCTTGCAGGCGCGGCAGCGGCAGCCCCAGGCGCTGGCCGTGCTGGCAGGCGTAGCCGAGCAGGTAGCCGATCTCGGTGCGCCGGCCCCGGGCGACGTCCTGGTGCATCGAGGAGTAGTTCGACGCGGTGGCGTCGATCACTCCCCGGACCTCCTGCAGCAGGCTTCCGGCGGCCTCGACGTAGCCGCCGGCGTGGAGCAGCTGGCCGAGTTCGTCGCAGAGCGCCGCGACCTCCTGGGAATGCTCCCGCAGGCCGCCGTTGCGGCAATCGTGGAGCACGGTCAGCGGGTTGATCGCGCAGTTCAGCGCCAGCTTGCGCCACAGGCGCTCGAGGATGTCGGCGCTCCAACTGTGCGCGATCCCGGCCTGCGACAGCTGGCCCAGCCAGGCGGGGGCGGCACCGCCGCGGGGATCGCCGAGCCAGGTATGCCCGCGACCGGCGAAGACCACGCGGAAATCACCGTCGCGGAACGCGCCCTCGGTGCTCGAGGCGAACAGGCAGCGGCTGCGCGGCAGGCGCGCGGCGACCGCCTGCTGGCTGCCCAGGCCGTTCTGCAGCAACAGCAGTTCGGCGTTGCCGGCCAGGCGGTGGGCCACGCTGGCGGCGGCCTCCTCCGCGTCGTAGGCCTTGCAGGCCAGCAGCAGGCGCTGGATCGGCGGCCCGCCATCGGGCGTTTCCGCGGCGATCGGGTAGAGGCTGGCCTGGCCATCCTCCACCAGGCTCAGGCCGCCGGCCTGCTGGTAGCGGCGCAGGCGCTGGCGGTTGCGCAGGATCAGGCGGACGGGCAGGCCGGCGCGGCCGAGGCGCGCGGCCCAGAGGCTGCCGAGGCTGCCGGCGCCGAGGATGTGCCAGGTCATGAGGGTGCTACTGCGAATGGCTGACGATAGGCGAAGTCTAGCGCAGCGCCGGTATCCGGCAGGTAGCGATCCGGCCGCTGGCGTAGGCATCGGGCAGCAGCGCCTCGGTGCGCTGCATCAGTTCGTCGATGCCCAGCGGCAGGGCCTTGCCGTCGAGGCCGAGCATGGCGATGCCGGCCTTCAGGCCGATGAAGCCCTCGCTGGTCTTGAAGGCCTTCAGGTTGAGTCCGTCGTGCAGCCGCTTGAAGCTGCTCGACGAGCACTCGTGCAGGTCTTCCACCAGGGTGATCAGGGCGAAGTGCTGTTCGTCCAGGCGCACCAGCACGTCCAGCGGCCGCACCAGTTGTTGCAGGCGGCGGGCGACGCCGAGCAGCAGTTCGCGGTGGAAGGCCTCGCCGTGGCGCTGGCGCAGGGTCGGTGCTTCGGGCATGCCGATCAGCAGGTAGCACAGTGCGCCGCCGCGGGTCTCCACCTGGCGCAGGCTGTCGGCCAGCTTCTGCCGCAGGTAGCGCGGGTTGCCGAGGCCGGTGAGGGTATCCACCAGGTTGCGCTCCTCCATCCGCGCGATGTTCTCGGTGAGCAGACGGTTTTCCACCAGCAGGCGCTGCAGGGTGTTGCACAGGCGGTCGGCGGCATAGATGCGCGGCACCAGTTGCTCGTTCATCGCCGCCTTGCTGACGAAGTCGTCGACGCCGCGGTCGAAGGCCTCGCCGAGGACGTTCTCGCCCTCCTTGCCGGTGAGCAGGACGACATAGGTGTAGTGGTTGCTGCTTTCGTCCAGCTGGCGCACCCGGGCGGTCAGTTCCAGGCCGTCCATCTCCGGCATCAGCCAGTCGGCGAGAAGCACGCTGACCGGGCGCTCCTCGAGTTGCCGCAGGGCTTCGCTGGCGCTGCTGGCGAAGCGGATGTCCTGGTAGCCGGCCTGGCTGAGGGCGCGGCCGATCATGGCGCTGGAGAACTTGGCGTCGTCGACGACCAGGATGCTGAGATCGGGGTTGGGCATGAACGGACTCGGGATGAGGATTGGGCCGGTACGCTGCCGGCAGGGGCCCGGTCGTCGCGGGAGACCCCTTTCGGGCACGTTGGTGCGCGTCATCGGGAATAAATCGTCGGTCTCCGCCAAACCGGCGGGCATTCGCTCGCGAGGGCTCGGTTATAATGGGCGGGCATTTTTTACCGTCAAGTCAGGCGCGGTTCCGTCTGTGAACCCTGTCGCGCCTTCCATCTGGAGAGATGACATGCCTTCGTTCGACGTGGTGTCCGAACTGGACAAACACGAGTTGACCAACGCCGTGGACAACGCCATCAAGGAACTGGATCGCCGTTTCGACCTGAAAGGCAAATGCAGTTTCGAAGCCAAGGACAAGTCGGTGACCCTCACCGCCGAAGCCGATTTCATGCTCGAGCAGATGCTCGACATCCTCCGCTCCAACCTGGTCAAGCGCAAGGTCGACAGCCAGTGCATGGAGGTCAAGGACGCCTACCCGTCGGGCAAGGTGGTCAAGCAGGAGGTGAATTTCCGCGAAGGCATCGACAAGGACCTGGCGAAGAAGATCGTCGGCCTGATCAAGGAACGCAAGCTCAAGGTCCAGGCCGCCATCCAGGGCGAGCAGGTGCGGGTCACCGGCAAGAAGCGCGACGACCTGCAGGAAGCCATCGCCCTGTTGCGTGGCGAGTCCCTGGGGATGCCGCTGCAGTTCACCAACTTCCGCGATTGACGAGGTTTTTCGGAACCTCTCGCCATCCCGGGCATCGCAATAGGAGTAGCGCCGCCGCGGCGTCTCCGGCGATGCCTCTCCCTGTCGGCGCAGCGCCGGGCCATCCGCGCTGCGCCGATTCGTGTCCAGGTCCGGAAACCGTCGCGCGGCGTCTCCGGGCAGGAATCTGCAAGAGCCCGCCCCGTTTTCCGTGCCGCACGGGTGGGTGTTTCTCGAGAATGGAGGTAATGCATGGAATTGAACTACGACCGACTGGTGCAGCAGACCGAGTCCTGGTTGCCGGTGGTGCTGGAGTACAGTGGCAAGGTCGCCCTGGCGCTGCTGACCCTGGCGGTCGGCTGGTGGCTGATCAACACCCTGACCGGGCGGGTCGGCGGGTTGCTTGCCAAGCGCAGCGTCGACCGTACCCTGCAGGGCTTCGTCGGCAGCCTGGTGAGCATCGTCCTGAAGATCCTGCTGGTGGTCAGCGTGGCCTCGATGATCGGCATCCAGACCACCAGCTTCGTCGCCGCCATCGGTGCCGCCGGCCTGGCCATCGGCCTGGCCCTGCAGGGCAGCCTGGCGAACTTCGCCGGCGGCGTGCTGATCCTGCTGTTCCGCCCGTTCAAGGTCGGCGACTGGATCGAGGCGCAGGGCGTGTCCGGCACAGTGGATTCGATCCTGATCTTCCACACCGTGCTGCGCAGCGGTGACAACAAGCGGATCATCGTGCCCAACGGCGCGCTGTCCAACGGCACGGTGACCAACTATTCGGCCGAGCCGCTGCGCAAGGTGATCTTCGATGTCGGCATCGACTACGACGCCGACCTGAAGAGCGCGCAGAACATCCTCCTGGCCATGGCCGACGACCCGCGCGTGCTCAAGGATCCGGCGCCGGTGGCGGTGGTGGCCAACCTCGGCGAGAGTGCGATCACCCTGTCCCTGCGGGTCTGGGTGAAGAACGCCGACTACTGGGACGTGATGTTCATGTTCAACGAGAAGGCCCGCGACGCGCTGGGCAAGGAAGGCATCGGCATCCCGTTCCCGCAGCGGGTGGTCAAGGTGGTGCAGGGCGCATTGGCCGACTGACGGCGCGGGCGACCACGAGAAAGGCCGGCATTCGCCGGCCTTTTTTCATTCGACTCAGTGTTGCTCGGCGTTCTGGTGCCCCGGCGCCGGCGTCTCGCTGGTCGGCGCGCGGCGCAGCCACAGCCAGCCGATCAGCAGCAGGGTGGGAATGCCCATCACCGCGGTGACGTAGAAGAAGCGCTCGTAGCCGAGGCTTTCGACCATGGTTCCGGAGTAACCGCCGATGAAGCGCGGCAGCAGGAGCATGGTCGAACTGAGCATGGCGTACTGGGTGGCGGAGAACTTCAGGTTGGTCAGGCTCGACAGGTAGGCGACGAAGGCCGAGGCGGCGAGGCCGCCGCTGAAGTTGTCGAGGGTGATGGTCATCACCAGCATCAGCACGTGCGGTTCCAGCGCCATCACCAGGCTGAACACGTCGTGGCTGGGCAGGGCCTCGGCATGCAGCGGGCCGAGTTGGGCGAGCATGGCGAACAGCAGGTTGGTGGTGGCCGAGGCGGCGCCGCCGATGAACAGGATCGAGAGAATGCTGAAGCGGGCGATCAGCACCCCGCCGGCGGCGGCGCCGATCAGGGTCATGAGCACGCCGAAGACCTTGCTGACGCTGGCGATGACTTCCTTGGAGAAACCCATGTCGATGTAGAACACCCCGGCCATCACACCCATCACCGTGTCCGACAGTCGATAGGTGGAGATCAGGCCGAGCAGCAGCAGGGCCTGCCAGCGGTAGCGCTGGACGAACTCGGTGATCGGCGTCAGCACCGGGGCCATCAGCAGGCGTCCGGGCGCCGACAGGCAGGACGCGGCGATCAGCAGGAACAGCGTGCCGCGCGGCCAGGCCCCGGAGTAGTAGGCGCGGCACATGGCGGTGACAGTGACCAGGAGGATGATCAGGACCATCACCGAGACCGCCTGGTGGACGAAATCGAACAGTGGCACTTCCTTGCCGCGCGCCGCCACCAGCAGCGGCCGGCGCACGGTGGCGAGCAGTTCGCGGACCGGGCGGATCTGCTGGCGCCCCCAGGGCGACAGGCAGATCCCCATCAGCAGGGCGTAGAGGCCGGCGCGTGGCCAGGCGCGGTCGAGCAGGGCGGTGATCATCGCCGGCAGCGAGATCAGCAGGATCAGCAACAGGAGCACCGAGAGCAACTGGTGGTTGAAATCGAAGCGCGACGGATTGACGTGGATCGGCACGTCCACCGCCGGCTCGCGGATCAGCAGGCTGGTGACCAGGCCGGGCAGGATGAGCAGGGCGAACAGCGCGTAGGTCAGGCCCCAGGCCGTCTGGCTGTAGTTGAGACTGGTGGAGCCGAACCATTCGGCGAGGATCAGCGCGCCGGCGCTGGCCAGCAGGATCGCCGCGCGGTAGCCGGTCATGTAGCAGGCGGCGAGGGCGGCCTGGCGACTGTCCTCGGCGATTTCCAGGCGGTAGGCGTCGATCGCGATATCCTGGGTCGCCGAGGCGAACGCCACCAGCAGGGCCAGGCCGATCAGCCAGGGCAGGTGGTTCTGCGGGTTGCACAGGGCCATGCCGAGCAGGCCGAGGGCGATCAGCACCTGCGAGAACACCAGCCAGGAGCGGCGCCGGCCGAGACGGCCGACGATGGGCAGGCGCCATTGGTCGAGCATCGGCGACCAGACCCACTTGAAGGCGTACACCAGACCCAGCCAACTGGCGAAACCGATGGTGTCCCGCGCCACGCCTGCCTCGCGCAACCATACCGACAGGGTGTTGAACACCAGCATGGTCGGCAGGCCGGCGGCGAAGCCGAGCAGCAGGAGGGCCAGGCTGGCGGGAGACTTGTAGGCGACCAGGGCCTCTCGCCAGGATTGCTGAGTCATGAGGTAACCGTTCCGCAAAAAATAACGCGCACTCTAACCGCTCTACTTCGCTGTAAGCCAGCCATGCCGACGTATGTCCACCCTGTCGTTGTGCAGGAGGACGCCTTCCTCGCGCAGGCGCGTGCGCTGCTCGCGGCCGCCGGGGCTGTCCGCCGGCAGGCTGATGCGGCCGCCGGCGCCGAGCACCCGGTGCCAGGGCAGGCGCGTGTCCGCCGGCAGTTGGCCGAGGGTTCGCCCGACCCAGCGCGCGGCGCGGCCGAGACCGGCCATTTCGGCCAGCTGGCCGTAGCTGACCACCCGGCCCGGCGGCACTTGCGCCAGCACCAGGTACAGGGCCTCGCGGCGCGCCTGGGCGCTTGCCGGGTCGCTGCCGGTCCAGGCATGCTCGCCGGTTTTCCCTTTCCTGTCCGCCTTGTGAACGCCCATGTCGCTCAGAGCCCTCTGTTCATTGGTCTTGATACTGCTGTCCGGCCCAGCGCTGGCCGACACCGTGTGGCTGGACAACGGCGACCGCCTGTCCGGCGAAATCGTGCTGATGGACGGCGGCAAGCTGGCGCTGAAGACCCGCTACGCCGGGCAGGTACTGATCGATTGGAAGAATATCGACACCATCAGTTCCGACAAACCCCTGCTGGTCAAGCAGCAGGGCGTTTCCGGGCAGCGTAGCCGAACCCTGGAGGCGGCGGGCAAGGGCATGGTGCGGATCGTCGATGGTGGCAGCCATACCGTCCCGCTGGCCAGCATCCACCAGATGGTGCCGCCACGACCGCTGGTGGAGGACCTGGTCTGGGAGGGCAATCTCGATGTCAAGTTGGACAGCAAGCGCAACGACAGCGACAAGGACGAGTGGAAGCTCAAGGGCGATACCCGGGTTCGCCACGGCGCCTGGCGCCACGTGCTGGCGGGAGAAGTGGAACGGGAGAAGAAGGACGGCAGGCAGGTCGAGGACAATTGGGATCTGGACTACGATCTCGATCGCTTCTTCGACGAACACTGGTTCTGGCGCGCCAGCTATTCGCAGCAGCGCGATGGGATCGACAGTCTCGAGCGCCAGCGTGCGCTGGGAACCGGCCCCGGCTACCAGTTCTGGAACGACGAGCTGGGGCGTTTCGACCTGGTCGCCGAGATCAGCCGCTGGCAACTGGAATGGCGCGACCAGCCGCGCGAGGACTTCACCTCCTACTCGCTGGAATGGGACTACAAGCGGCTGCTCGCCGGGACCCGGCTGGAGCTGTACAGCAAGGGAACCGTGCTGGTGCCGGGCATCGAGCAGATCGATTACCTGCTCGACAGCGAATACGGCCTGCGTTACCGCCTGAACAGTTGGGCGCGTCTTTCGTTCCTTTATGAACTGGACCAGTTGCGCGCGGCGGGCGGTACCCAGTCCGACCGGCACTACCTGATCGGAATCGGCGTCGGCTGGTGAACCGACGCACCTTTCGGCCGATCCGGCTGAACTTTACCGCCCGTGCCCCGGTCCTTGCTCTGCCGCCCGGCATTTGGATAATGCCGGCCTCTTCGAACCCACTTCAGTTGATTTGTGCTCATGTTGTCGAGAATTCTGCTGTGCCTCGCCGCCCTCGCAAGCTCCACCTCCACCCTCGCCGATACGGTCTGGATGAAGAACGGTGACCGCCTCACCGGCAAGATCACCCTGTTCGATGGCGGCAAGTTGCTGCTCAAGACCGACTACGGCGGCGACATCACCCTCAAATGGGACAAGATCTCCACCTTCGAGAGCGAGCAGAACCTGCTGGTCAAGCAGGACGCCGAGACCGGCGAGCACTCCAGGGGGATCAAGGCCGCCGGGCCGGGCCAGGTGACGCTGGTCAATGGCGAACCGAAGACCGTGGAGCTGGCCAGCATCCAGCAGATGATGCCGCCCAAGCCGATCCTCCAGGACTGGGTGTGGAACGGCAACGTCGATTTCTCGCTGGACCGCAAGCAGGCCGAGAACGACGTCTCCGACTACGACATCGACTTCAAGACCAACGCCCGCCATGGGCTCTGGCGCCATAACATGCAGGGCGAGTACAACCGCGAGAAGAAGAACGGCCAGGTCAGCACCGACAATTATTCCGGCCAGTACGCGCTGGACCGCTTCATCGACGATCACTGGTTCTGGCAGGGCCAGGTCGCCTACAAGCGCGACATGATCGAGGACCTGGCGAAGAAGCGCACCATCGGCACCGGTCCCGGCTACCAGTTCTGGGACAACGAACTGGGCGCGTTCTCCATCGCCACCCTGGTCAACCGCAACGACTACGAGTTCGCCGACGGCGAGAAGGAGCACTTCTATTCGTCGAGCCTCAAATGGGACTACAACCGCTACCTGCTGGCCAAGCAGTTCGAGCTGTTCACCAATGGCGAGGTCAGCAAGCCGCTGCAGTCGGGCCTGGACTACGAACTGCAGACCGAGGCGGGGATCCGCTACAAGCTGACCAGCTGGGCCTCGTTGAGCCTGAAGGCGGAGTGGGACAAGTTCAGCGGCAACGACGGTAACGTCAACCAGCGCCGCTATACCTTCGGCCTCGGGGTCGGCTGGTAGTACCCGCGCCACGAAAAAGCCCCGCGAACGCGGGGCTTCTTTCCTTGCGGTGCTGGCGCCTACAGGCGCAGACCGCCATCCAGCTCGAGGATGCGACCGGTGTAGTAGTCGTTCTCGAAGATGTAGGCCACCGAATGGGCGATCTCCACCGGCTTGCCCATGCGCTTGAGCGGAATGCCGGCGGTCATCTTCTCCAGCGCCTCGGGTTTCATGCCCGCGGTCATCTCGGTCTCGATGAAGCCCGGCGCCACGCCGGCGACACGGATGCCGTAGCGCGCCAGCTCCTTGGCCCAGACCACGGTGTCCGCGGCCACCCCGGCCTTGGCCGCCGAGTAGTTGGCCTGGCCCATGTTGCCGGCGCGGGAGATCGAGGAGATGTTGACGATCGCGCCCTGGTTCTTCAGCTCGATCATCTTCGCCGCCACTTCGCGGGTGCAGAGGAATACACCGGTGAGGTTGACGTCGATCACCGATTGCCACTGGGCCAGACTCATCTTGCTCAGCTCGCCGTCCTTGACCTTGATGGTCAGGCCGTCGCGGAGGATGCCGGCGTTGTTGACCAGGCCGTTGATGGCGCCGAAGTCGCTGGCGACCTGGGCCACCATGTGGGTAACCTGTTCCTCGTCCGCCACGTTGCACAGGTAGGCGCGGGCGTCGCCGCCGGCGGCCTTGCAGGCGGCGACGGCTTCGTCGAGGCGTTCGCGGTTGAGATCGACCAGGGCCAGCCTGGCGCCCTTGCCGGCGAGGTATTCGCCCATCGCCCGGCCGAGACCCTGGCAGCCGCCGGTGATAATGATGACCTTGTCTTTCAGTTGCATTGGTTGGAACCCCACGAGCAGTTTCTGGAAGCGGACCTTGCCGGCATCTGCGAACGCACTTTTCTATGCCCGTCCGTTTGCGACGGATTTTATGCAAGGAGTCATAAATTGAGCGTTGAAGCTGCAAAGAATGCCCGAGAATTGCTGCTCAAGGAATACCGCGCGGTCCTTTCCACCCAGTCGAAGAAATGGCCGGGCTTTCCCTTCGGCTCGGTGGTGCCGTATTGCCTGGACGGTGAAGGCCGGCCGCTGATCCTGATCAGCCGCATCGCCCAGCACACCCATAACCTGCAGGCCGATCGGCGCTGCTCGCTGCTGGTCGGCGAGCGCGGCGCCGAAGACATCCAGGCGGTCGGCCGCCTCACCCTGCTGGCCGAGGCGCGGCAACTGGCGGAGGAGGAGGTCGCCGCGGCGGCCGAGCGCTACTACCGCTATTTTCCCGAGTCCGCCGATTACCATCGGGTCCACGATTTCGATTTCTGGGTGCTGCAGCCGGTCCAGTGGCGCTTCATCGGCGGTTTCGGCGCGATCCACTGGCTGGGCGCCGAGCGCGTGCCGCTGGCCAATCCGTTCGCTGGCGAAGCCGAGCGCGGCATGGTCGAGCACATGAACAGCGATCATGCCGCCGCCATCGCGCACTATGTGGAACTGGCCGGACTGCCGGCGCACGCCGCGGCGCAACTGGCGGGAATTGATACAGAAGGTTTCCACCTGCGCATTGGCCAGGGCCTGCACTGGCTGCCGTTCCCCGCGGCCTGCGGCAACCCCGGGGCGGTGCGCCAGGCTCTGGTGCAACTGGCCAGGGCCGAGCGCTGGCCGACCGCCGAGCCGGCGCAGGGTTGAATTCTCCGCCGATCGGCGCCAACTACTGGTGGTACCGGGGGCATCCAGGCCCCGCCAAGGACTCTGAAATGCGCGCTTTTCTCTTTCTGCTGTTGCTCTTCCCGCTGGTCGAGCTGGCCGTCCTGATCAAGGTCGGCAGCGTCATCGGCGTGGGCTGGACCCTGTTCCTGATCGTCGCCAGCGCCTTCATCGGCGCCGCCCTGCTGCGCGTGGCCGGTGTCGCCACCGCCTGGCGCGCCCGCGAGCGGCTGGCCCGCGGCGAACTGCCGGAGGAGGAAATGCTCGAAGGCCTGCTGATCGCCGTCGGTGGCGGTCTGCTGATGCTGCCGGGCTTCATCAGCGACATCTTCGGCATCCTTTGCCTGATTCCCTTCACCCGCCGCCTGATGCTCGGCGGCCTGCGCCGTCGCGTCGAGCAGCAGGCGCTGCGCCGCCGCGCCTTCGCCGACGACCTTGACGCCCGCTACGGACAGGGTGCGTCGCGGCCGAACGTCATCGAGGGCGAGTACGAGCGCCGCGACGATTCGCGCCGCTGAAAAAAATTTCACTGCCTGCCCTTGAAATGGCTTGTGACGACCTTATGTAACGGTCACCGCAAGGTCCCTGCCATACGGGCAGGCTGTCTTACGCGGCTCGCGCGTCGAGTCGCAACCCGGCAACGCCGGCTTCAACAAACCCGCCGGACTTCGATCCGGCCGTTGGAAACCACTGTTTGGGAGAGTTACGACTATGAAGCTTCGTCCTCTGCATGATCGCGTCGTTATCCGTCGCAGCGAGGAAGAGACCAAGACCGCAGGCGGCATCGTGCTGCCGGGTTCCGCCGCCGAGAAGCCGAACCGCGGTGAAGTGGTAGCCGTAGGTACCGGTCGTGTACTGGACAACGGCGAAGTGCGCGCTCTGGCAGTGAAGGTGGGCGACAAGGTGGTCTTCGGGCCGTACTCCGGCAGCAACGCCATCAAGGTCGATGGCGAGGAACTGCTGGTGATGGGCGAGTCCGAAATCCTCGCCGTCCTGGAAGACTGATCGGTCTCCCCACTCCGTTTTCACCGAATTCGATTTAGAGGAAAGAGAACATGGCTGCCAAAGAAGTTAAGTTCGGCGATTCCGCTCGCAAGAAAATGCTGGTCGGCGTGAACGTGCTGGCCGATGCCGTCAAGGCCACCCTCGGCCCGAAAGGCCGCAACGTGGTTCTGGACAAGTCCTTCGGCGCTCCGACCATCACCAAGGACGGCGTTTCCGTCGCCAAGGAAATCGAGCTGAAAGACAAGTTCGAGAACATGGGCGCCCAGCTGGTGAAAGACGTTGCCTCCAAGGCCAACGACGCTGCCGGTGACGGCACCACCACCGCTACCGTCCTGGCCCAGGCCATCGTCAACGAAGGCCTGAAGGCCGTCGCCGCCGGCATGAACCCGATGGACCTGAAGCGCGGCATCGACAAGGCCACCGTGGCCATCGTCGCCCAGCTGAAGGAACTGGCCAAGCCCTGCGCCGACACCAAGGCCATCGCACAGGTAGGCACCATCTCCGCCAACTCCGACGAGTCCATCGGCCAGATCATCGCCGAGGCCATGGAGAAGGTCGGTAAAGAAGGCGTGATCACCGTCGAGGAAGGCTCTGGCCTGGAGAACGAACTGTCCGTCGTCGAAGGCATGCAGTTCGATCGCGGCTACCTGTCTCCCTACTTCGTGAACAAGCCGGACACCATGGCTGCCGAGCTGGACAGCCCGCTGCTGCTGCTGGTCGACAAGAAGATCTCCAACATCCGCGAAATGCTGCCGGTGCTGGAAGCCGTCGCCAAGGCCGGCCGTCCGCTGCTGATCGTCGCCGAGGACGTCGAGGGCGAAGCCCTGGCCACCCTGGTGGTGAACAACATGCGTGGCATCGTCAAGGTCGCGGCCGTCAAGGCTCCGGGCTTCGGCGACCGCCGCAAGGCCATGCTGCAGGACATCGCCATCCTCACCGGCGGTACCGTGATCAGCGAAGAAGTCGGCCTGAGCCTGGAAGGCGCTACCCTGGAGCACCTGGGCAACGCCAAGCGCGTCGTGATCAACAAGGAAAACACCACCATCATCGATGGCGCCGGCGTGCAGGCTGACATCGAAGCCCGCGTCCTGCAGATCCGCAAGCAGATCGAGGAAACCACTTCCGACTACGACCGCGAGAAGCTGCAAGAGCGCCTGGCCAAGCTGGCCGGCGGTGTTGCCGTGATCAAGGTAGGCGCTGCCACCGAAGTCGAGATGAAAGAGAAGAAAGCCCGCGTCGAAGACGCCCTGCACGCTACCCGTGCAGCGGTGGAAGAGGGCGTGGTTCCCGGCGGTGGCGTAGCCCTGGTTCGTGCCCTGCAGGCCATCGAAGGCCTGAAGGGTGACAACGAGGAGCAGAACGTCGGTATCGCCCTGCTGCGTCGCGCCGTCGAAGCGCCGCTGCGCCAGATCGTGGCCAACGCCGGCGACGAGCCGAGCGTGGTGGTCGACAAGGTCAAGCAGGGCTCCGGCAACTATGGCTTCAACGCTGCCACCGGCGTGTACGGCGACATGATCGAGATGGGCATCCTGGACCCGGCCAAGGTCACTCGTTCCGCTCTGCAGGCCGCGGCCTCCATCGGCGGTCTGATGATCACCACCGAAGCCATGGTCGCCGAGATCGTGGAAGACAAGCCGGCCATGGGCGGCATGCCTGACATGGGCGGCATGGGTGGCATGGGCGGCATGATGTAAGCCGACCGGCCCCTGTGGTTGAAAAAAGCCCCGCTTCGGCGGGGCTTTTTTTTGCCTCAGCGCGGGCAGTCCTGGCGGTAGCCCGGCAGTTCCTTCGCCGCCGGTTCGCAGGCCAGGCGCAGGGCTTCCTCCAGGTCGCCGGGCAGCGAGGCACGGCTGATCGGCCGCCAGTGCATGCGTTCGCCGAAATAGCGTGCCCAGTGGAACTCGATGAAATAGCTCCGCCGATCCTTGTCGAAGGCGTTCTCGTCCTCGGCGTAGCCGGCGAGGGCGCGGTAGGGGTCGTTGCCGAGCCCGGCGAGGTCGTCGGGCAGGGCGGCGGGCGGGATCGGCGCGCCGTGCGCATCGTGCAGCCAGACCCAGTGGTTTTCCTGCATCTTCTCCCAGAAGTCGCTGCCCTGGGATAGCCGGCCGATCACCTTCACCGGCACTTCCCGGGTAGGATCCAGGCGCCAGAGCGCGCTGCTCAGGTGGTGGCGATCGGTGAGGTAGAAGCCTCCATCGGGACCGATCACCACCGGGATCTCCTTCTTGCGCAGGTAGCGTTCGAGGGCCTTGGGCTTCTTCCCGGCGAGCTTGGCCTGTTCATCCTCTACCTGCAGCAGACCGACGTTCTGCTGGGTCGGGTGGAGCGCCGCCAGGGGCAGTTCGCACCAGCTGTCGAGGGGGCTGTGCGACGAGCATTCCTCGGCTTGAGCGGCGCAGGCGAGGAACAGGCAACAGAACAGCAGGCAGGGGCGCATGGAGAGACTCCGGCGAGGGGGTTCTTGCTGTCAGACTGGCACGTTTTGCCCGTGCCTGCGTACCCCGGGCTTTGATAGGCGCTGCGCTTTGTGCCAATCTAGCCGGCAGGAGATGGCATTCCTCCTTCAACCGCCCCTGGGGCTGATGATGCCTACGCATGAACCTGGAAAAGGCGCGTAGGCGCTCGCCTGCCGCCTGTCCGAATCGCTCTCCTACAAGGACAGGACTATGTGGAAATCCATTCTCGCCATCGCCCTCGGCGCCGCCCTCGGGGCGCTGTTGCGCTGGTTCCTCGGGCTCAAGCTGAACAGCCTGCTGCCCAGCATTCCCCCCGGCACGCTGCTGGCCAACCTGGTCGGCGGCTATGCCATTGGCGCGGCCATCGCCTATTTCGCCCAGGCGCCGGGCATAGCGCCGGAGTGGCGGCTACTGATCATCACCGGGTTCTGCGGTGGCCTGACCACCTTCTCCACCTTTTCCGCCGAGGTCGTCACCCTGCTCCAGGAGGGGCGCCTGGGCTGGGCCGCCGGGGCTATCGCGACGCATGTCGGCGGCTCGCTGCTGATGACCTTGCTGGGGCTGTTCTCGATGAACTGGATGCTGGGCAGATAGCGCAGCGGGAGGAACGATCATGCAAGGCTACCAACTGACCTTCATCACCCAGCAGGGCCGCCACCACCAGGGCCAGCCGCTCTGCGACTGGCTGCTGGACGAGGCGATCCGCCAGGCTGGCGTGCGGCTGTTCTACATGAAAGTACCCGTCGAGTTCGGCGCACTCGGGGCGGACGAGCCCGCTTCCTGAACGCGGTTTTCCCCGCCGCCGTCGTGTTGCCCGCTCACGGCCGGTCGATAGAGCATCAGACGGTACAGGCCGAGGCAGATCAGCCAGTCGAACAGCATCGTCCACAGGTTGTGCGAGAGGAAGTGCGCGCCCTGCAGCATGCGCGACAGGGACAGCAGGCAACCCATGCCGAAGGCGAAGGCCAGGGCGTAGCGCGCCAGCTTCGGCCGGCGGTCGCGCAGGGCGAAGAACAGGGCGAACAGGACGAAGCCCGACGACGCGTGCCCTCCCGGCCAGCACCGCCCGGGGTGATCGGTCGGCGGTCGCGGGCTGAGCAGCGAGCTGTAGGCTTCCTCGCCGCCGAACTGCGCCAGGCTCCAGGGGCACTGCACCGCCGTGAGAGCCTTGAGCGGGGTGACTATGCTGGCTGAAATACTCATGGCGAGGAACACATAGGCCAGCGGCCGGCTCAGCGCACGCCAGGGCCGGTAGAACAGGCCGGCGATGGAAGCCAGCAGGCCGATGACGCTGATGGCGATCACCAGTTGCTTGACCCGGTCGTGCAGGATGTTTTCCAGGAACCAGCTGTGCCGGCCGATGAAACCGGCTCCCGGCTCGTACATCAGGTTGGCCAGGGCGAGGTCCAGGGTCACCGGCTCGCAGGCCAGCAGCAGCGCGGCCAGGCCCAGCGGCAGGACGAGGAACAGCCAGGGATTGAAGGGGCGGGAAAGGGGGCGGGTGGCGGCCTGGGACATGCGATCTCCGACGCGGCGTTGACGTTCTCTTGACTTCGACGCTGGTTAAATCCACCGCCGGGGTTCGAGCGCACTTCCAAAGCCGCTATGATCGGCTGCTGTGGAAGACGCCGTGGAGTCTGTGGTGACGAGCGTGGAGTCGGTGTGAATCGCCGGTGAAGAATCCGTAATGTGCGCAACGCGCCCGATCGGTCTTCCTGTGAAGGAGTGGGACATGCGAATACTGGTGGTCGAAGACAACCGCGACATCCTGGCCAACCTGGCCGACTACCTGTCGCTCAAGGGTTACACGGTGGACTGCGCGCAGGACGGGTTGTCCGGCCTGCACCTGGCGGCCACCGAGCACTACGACCTGATCGTGCTCGACGTGATGCTGCCGGGCATCGACGGCTATACGCTGTGTCGGCGCCTGCGCGAGGATGCCCGGCGTGACACCCCGGTGATCATGCTCACCGCCCGGGACCAACTGGACGACCGCCTGCAGGGCTTCCGTTCCGGCGCCGACGATTACCTGGTCAAGCCCTTCGCCCTTTCCGAACTGTCCGCGCGTATCGAGGCGGTGCTGCGCCGCGCCCAGGGCGGCGGCCGGCGCGAGCTGAGCGTGGCCGATCTCAGCTATGACCTGGACACCCTGGAGGTCAGGCGTGCCGGCAAGTCGCTCAAGCTCAACCCGATCGGCCTCAAGCTGCTCGCCGTGCTGATGCAGAAGAGCCCCCACGTGGTCCGCCGGGACGCCCTGGAGGAAGCGGTGTGGGGCGACGACTGTCCGGACAGCGACAGCCTGCGCAGCCACGTCCATCAACTCCGCCAGGTGATCGACAAGCCATTCCCCGTGGCCTTGCTGCATACGGTGCATGGCGTCGGCTACCGCCTGGCGGAGGAGCCGAATGGAGTATAAGCAGAGCCTCGCCCGTCGGATCGTCATCGCCTTCATGCTGATGACGGTCGCTGTGGGAGGACTGTTCTCCGCCGGCATCGTCGGCGTTGTCCACATCATCGAGGAGCGCCTGATTTCCCGCGACCTGGGCGGCGAGTTGGAGCGCATCCTGCGCGACGACCTGGCCCAGGGACGCAACCCGGTGCTCGATCCCGGCATGCGCTTCTTCATCAGCGACGGGCAGGGTTCCTACGCCATGCCGCCGGCGCTGGACCAACTGGATGTCGGTTTCCACGAAGTCTTCGAGGGCGACCTGTCGTTCCACGCGCTGGTGCGCGATATCGACGGCCGGCGTTTCATCCTGCTGCAGGACCAGAGCGATTTCGAAGCCCGCGAACAGGTGCTCTATGCCTCGGTACTGACCGGCTACGTGCTGAGCATCGCCCTGGCCGGCCTGCTCGGCTGGATGCTCGCGCGCAAGGTGATGGAGCCGGTGGTCCGGCTGGCGCGCCAGGTGCGCCACCGCGAACAGTTGCTCGGCCTGGCGCCGCCGCTGGCGCCGGACTACGCCAACGACGAGGTCGGCGAACTGGCCGCTTCGTTCGACGAGACCCTCGGCCGCTTGCGCGACGCGCTCAAGCGCGAGCAGCTGTTCACCAGCGATGTCAGCCATGAGTTGCGTACGCCGCTGATGGTCATCGCCACTTCCTGCGAACTGCTGGCCGAAGAGTCCAGCCTCGGGCCGCGTGCCCGCGGCCAGTTGGAGCGGATGACCAAGGCTGCCGAGGAGATGCGCGACCTGGTGCAAACCTTCCTGTTGCTGGCGCGGGCGCAGAAGGGTGAGGAAAGCCTGGCGCCCCACGGCAGCCTGGAGAGCATCGCCGACGACCTGGTGCAGGTCTGGCGCGAACAGGTCGAGGCGCGTGGCCTGACCCTGCACTACCGCAACGAAGGCACCTGCGCCGGCCAGTTCAATGCCCCGTTGCTACGCGCGGTGATGGGCAACCTGTTGCGCAACGCGGTGCACTACACCGATTCCGGGAGCATCACGCTGACCCTCGGCGAGCACGGTTTCAGCGTAGAGGACACCGGTGCGGGTGTACCGGAAGAGCAACGCGAACGCATCTTCCTGCCGTTCGTCCGCGGCAGTTCCAGCTCCGGACGTGGCGAAGGCCTGGGCCTGGGGCTCTCGCTGGTGAAGCGGATCTGCGCGGCCGAGGGCTGGAGCGTGACCCTCAGCGCGGTGGAGCCGCACGGCTGCCGGTTCGAAGTTTTACTCGATGTTGCTTGACGAAAAATTCACCACCCCTTGACCCGAGCTTGACGGCTGGATTCATACCGTTCGTCCCATGAATCCAGGAGCAGCCATCATGAACAATCCGCCTGTCGACCTCGACTTTTCCCACAAGTATGATCGCGAGCATGCTGAGGCCTATCTGAAGAAGCATCAGGATGGTCTCGCCCGGAAACTTTCCCACCGGCGCGACGTCCAACTCGCCCGGCATGCGCTGAGGCTCGCCGGCCAGCCCAACCTGGTGCTCGACCTGCCCTGCGGCGCCGGGCGTTTCTGGCCACTGCTGGCGGAAAAGGACAACCGGGTGATCATCGGCGCGGACAATTCCGCGGACATGCTGGCGGTCGCCTGCGCCGGACAGCCCGACGGCGTGGTGAAACGGGTACGGCCCTTGCAGACGTCCGCTTTCGCCATCGACCTGCCGGACAACTCGGTGGACAACATCTTCTGCATGCGCCTGCTCCACCATATCGGCGAGGCAACCGACCGGAGCGTTCTGTTGCGCGAGTTTCACCGGGTCACGCGGGACAGCGTGATTCTTTCCCTCTGGGTCGACGGCAATTTCAAGGCCTGGAAACGCAGGCGCATGGAGGCACGGCGGGTAGCGAACGGGGAACAGACAGGCTACCAGAACCGCTTCGTGTTACCTGCCGACACGGTCGAGCGCGAATTTCTCGACGCCGGCTTCGTCATTCAGAAGCATCTCGATTTCATCCCGCTTTACCACATGTGGCGGGTCTATATCTTGCGAAAGGAATAACGATGGCTCCCGATCTGGCATCCCTGCAACGTATTTCCGGCGACTCCGCCATCGACCAGTGGTTGCAGGTGCCCGGCAGTTGGGTCGAGGAGCCCAACGAGCGGCGCGGCGGCGCCAGCGGCGTGCAGCGGGTGTACACCGGCGATGGACGGCTGCTCTATCGCAAGCAGCAGACCGGGCACGTCTACCGCGACTGGCAACGTCCGTTCGGCTATCCCACCGCCATGCGCGAGCGCGACGCGCTGCGGGCCTTCGAATCGCTCGGCATCCGCGTGCCGCGCCTGGTCTACTCCGGCTGCCGCAAGGTCGATGGGCAATGGCAGGCGCTGCTGGTCACCGAGGCCCTGGAGGGTTTCTCCAGCCTCGACGAGTGCTATGCGCGCGGTGACCAGGATCGTTGGGGCGAAGCGAAGCACCAAAGAATTCTGCAACAAATCGGCGCTACCATCGCCCGTATGAACCTTGCTCACTGGCAGCATGGTTGCCTGTATCCGAAGCATATTTTCGTTCGCGTCGAAGGCGAGACCATCGAGGTGGCGCTGATCGACCTCGAGAAAAGCCGTCGTCGCCTCACCGTGAACAGGGCGTCCCGGCACGATCTGAAGCAGTTGAAGCGCCGTTCGTCGTGGACCAGCGCGCAGTGGCAAGCCTTCATCTATGGTTACCAGAGGGCGTTTGGCAGCGCCATCAAAGGGTTGCAGACATGAAACTAGAAATCACTCGAGGTTTGTTGCTGGTCGGCGCTCTCGCCGTGGCCACGGCTGCGGCTGCCGCCTGGCACGAACCCGCGCCGAACGTGGTGCAGATGAGCGGCGGCCACGAGTACTGTCCGACACCCTCGGTGCTGAAGGCCGAGCGGCCGACGCGGCAGGAGGTCCAGCCGAACAAGGACATCCTGCTGTTGATGTTCGGTCTTTCCCAGGGGGGAGCCAGCCTCTCGCGCTGAGACTCCTGTCTAGTCCTGAAATAGGTTTACACCTGCTCAGGTAGGCCGATATGCCTCAAAACGCCCGATGCACCGTATCGGGCGTTTTGTTTTTCAGGGCCATGTGAGGCCGCTCTGTGTTGTAGATCTGCACGGCTTCAGCAACCATCTTCCTTGCCTGCTCCAGATTTTCAGGGCTACTCAGCAGCAGCTCTGTTTTGAGGATTCCGTTGATGCGCTCAGCTAGCGCGTTCTGGTAGCAGTCATATCCGTCAGTCATCGAGCACTGGACGCCATGCCGTGCATGCAGTGACTGATACAGTGCCGAGCAATATTGAATACCGCGATCCGAGTGATGGACCAGTGACTGGCGACGCTGCCGTTTGCGTAGGGCCTGCCTAAAGGCTTGTGCAACTGACTCGGCATGCAGGCTTTCATGCACATGGTGGCCAACAATTTTTCTGGAATACGCATCCGTTACCAGGCTTAGGTACAGCGGGCCACTACTGGCTGGCAGGTAAGTAATGTCCGCCACCCAAACGTGCTCCGGTCCTGACGGGACAACCTGGTTCGGGCCTGACTTGAGTAGGTTCGGATGGCGGTAGAAGCGATGAAAGCTTTGTGTTGTCTTGTGATACGCCCGCTTGGGCAACACCAGCAAACGGCGCTCTCCCAGGACCTGAAATAGTCGGTCTCGGCCAACTTGGAGCTGCCTATCAGGTTGGCAATGCAGCAGATAGTGCAGCTTTCGCGTGCCTAGTCGTGGCTGACGCATCCGGACTTGTTGAACAAATTCGACAACCCGATCTGCCTGGCGTGCTTTGCTATCAGCAGCTCGATTGCGCTTGTAGTAAGCCTGTCGGCTCATGCCAAGAAACTGACAAGCCCTAGCAATGCTCAGTCCTGCGACTTGACCTTGCGAGAGGACTTGCCGGATCGCTTTTTTACGACCGATACACCGTAATCATTTTTCAGGACATCAACGACGGTCTCGAAGAACTGAGCCTTCTGGCTCATCAACTCAAGCTGCTGCTCAAGCTCCTTGATCCGCTGCTCTGGAGTGAGCGTTTTGGGGTCAGACATCGCGCAACTCCTCTCGGCTCGAATCGACGCCCCTTGGCTCCAATCCTGCCGACCATGCTTGCGCAACCATACCAGAACCGTCGACCGGCCCTGGATGCCATACCGCACCTGGGCCTGCTTGTAGGTCAGTTCGCCTTTTTCGATCTGATCAACGACGGCCAATTTAAAAGACAGTGAGTAATCTCGCTGTGTGCGCTTTACACCTTGCTCCATCTAGCTCTCCGGAAAATCGGCATGGGAGGTGTAAACCTTATTCAGGACGGGACATCCTTGATGAAAAAGCCCCGCCTGAGCGGGGCTTTTTCGTGGGCGATGAGTTCACCGGAAGATCGACCGACTGGCTCCGGGCGTCATTCGGCGCCTTGCCGCGGTAGGCCAGGCCCGCCCTAGGCGACCTGGAACACGTGCTTGAGGTAGTGGATGAAGTCCGGGTCCCGGCACTGGGCCTTGCCCGGGGTATCGGAGATCTTCGCCACCGGATGGCCGTTGCAGGCGCTCATCTTCACCACGATGTTCATCGGCTCGACGCCTGGCAGGTCGCAGGTGAAGTGCGTGCCGATGCCGAAGCTGACGTTGATCCGTCCCCGCAGGGCGCGATAGATCTTCAGCGCCCTGGGCAGGTCGAGGCCGTCGGAGAACACCAGGGTCTTGGTCAGCGGGTCGATGCCCAGCTTCAGGTAGTGGGCGATGGTCTTCTCCGCCCATAGCAGCGGGTCGCCCGAGTCGTGGCGCAGGCCGTCGAAGAGCTTGGCGAAGTAGAGGTCGAAGTCGCGCAGGAAGGCATCGGTGGTGATGCAATCGGTCAAGGCGATGCCGAGCAGCCCGCGATACTCGCGGACCCAGCAGTCCAGCGCGGCACTCTGGCTGTCGATCAGGCGCGGGCCGAGCTGCTGGTGCGCCATCAGCCATTCGTGGGCCATGGTGCCCAGCGGCTTGAGATCCAGCTTGCGCGCCAGGTGAACATTGCTGGTGCCGACGAAGCAGCCCGGGAAGTCTTCCTTCAGGCCGCTCACCACGGCCTCATGGACCCGGTAGGAGAAGCGCCGGCGGGTACCGAAGTCGGCCATCTTGAAACCGGCCAGCTCTTCGGCGCCGGCCTCGCGGCGCAGCCAGTCGAACTTCTCCCGCAGGCGCTCGCGAGCCTGCTCGATGGTCGCGTTCGGGTAGCGCGCGCGGTTGCGCACTTCGCTGATCATCGCCAGCAGCGGAACCTCGAAGAGGATCACGTGCAGCCAGGGGCCTTTCAGGCGCAGGAAGAACTCGTCGTTCTCGATGCCGGTCTGCACGTAGCGCGGGTTGAAGCGGAACAGGCCGAGGAAACGGATGAAATCCGGCGCCAGGAAGGGGATGCGTTCGAGGAAGGCCAGTTGCTCGTCGCTGATCGCCAGGCCCGCGAGGTACTCGATCTGTTCGCGGATGGCCGGCAGGTAGAGGCGCAGGTCTTCCTGGTTGCGGCAGCGGAACTCCCATTCCACCTCGGCATTGGGATAGTTGTGCAGCACCGCCTGCATCATGGTCAGCTTGTAGAAGTCGGTATCCAGCAGGTTCTGCACGATACGTTCGGAAAAAGCGCTCTCGGCCATGCTCGTCTCACCACTGCGTTTCAGCAGGCAGTCTACTGGAGGCGGCTGCCGGCGGACATAGGATCGCGGCGGGATGGCCGGGGAGGCGGCGCAAGCGTCGGCGGACGGCGCCGTGGGCGCTGTCCGCCGTTCCGGATCAGTGCGCGCCTGCCGCCTGCGTCACGCCGGGTGGAGCATCCGGCCGCGCCACCAGGGTATAGATGCACGGCAGCACGAACAGGGTGAAGAGGGTGCCCACCGACATCCCGGTGGCGATCACGATGCCGATGTCGAAGCGACTGACCGCGCCGGCGCCGCTGGCGAGGATCAGCGGGATCACACCGAGCACCATCGCCGCGGTGGTCATCAGTACCGGCCGCAGGCGGATCGCCGCCGCCTGTTCGATGGCCTCGCGGCGCCCCAGGCCCTGTTCGTGGCGTAGCTGGTTGGCGAACTCGACGATCAGGATGCCGTGCTTGCTGATCAGCCCGATCAGCGTCACCAGGCCGACCTGGGTATAGATGTTCAGGCTCGACACGCCCAGGAACAGCGGCACCAGCGCGCCGCAGATCGACAGCGGCACGGTGACCATGATCACCAGCGGGTCGCGGAAGCTTTCGAACTGCGCGGCGAGGACCAGGAAGATGATCGCCAGGGCCAGGCCGAAGGTGACCAGCAGCGCGTTGCCTTCCTGCACGTACTGCCGCGAGGCGCCGGCATAGTCGACGGCGAAGCCGCGCGGGGCCTCCTCGCGGGCGATCTGCTGCACGGTCTCGATGGCCTCGCCCATGCTGACGATGGGGAAGCCGGAGATGATCGCCGAGTTGAGTTGCTGGAACTGGTTCAACTGGCGCGGCCGCGCCCGTTCGCGGGTCTCGATCAGAGTCGAGAGTGCGACCAGCTGGCCGTCGCTGCTTTTCACGTAGTAGCTGCCGAGCCAGCCGGGATTGTCGCGGTAGGGGCGTTCGACCTGGGCGATCACCTTGTAGCTGCGCCCGTCGATGGTGAAGCGGTTGATCTCGCCCTCGCCGAGCAGGCTGGCCAGCGCCACCCCCAGGTCCTGCATGGAGACGCCCATCTGCGCGGCCTTCTCGCGGTCGATGTCGACCACCAGTTCGGGCTTGTCGAAGGCCAGGTCGAGGTCGAGGAAGGCGAACTTGCCGGACTCCGTGGCGCGCTGCTTGACCCGTTGCGCCACCTGCAGCAGCGACTCGTAGTCGTTGGCGGTATTGAGCACGAACTGGAACGGCAGGCCCTCGCCGGTGCCCGGCAGCGACGGCAGGTTGAAGGCGAAGATCTGCACGCCGGGGATCTCGTTGAGCCTGGCCTGTACCGCGTGGAGCAGTTCCATCTGGCTCTTCTCGCGCTCGTCCCAGGGCTTGAGCAGCATGCCGCCGATGCCGGCCTGGACGCCGTTGTAGCCGTTGATCTGGAACGCCGAGTAGTACTCCGGGAAGCTGCGGAAGATGCCTTCGAACTCGGCGGTGTAGCGGTTCAGGTAGTCGAGGTTGGCGGTCTGCGGCGAGCTGGTCATGAGGAAAACGATGCCCTGGTCCTCTTCCGGCGCCAGTTCCTTCTTGGTGAACATCAGCAGGAGCGGGATCAGCGCCAGCACCAGCACGGCGAATACCAGCACCACCGGACGGGTCTCCAGGGTGCCGTGGAGGGCGCGCTGGTAGCGGCGTTTAAGGCCCTCGAAGAGCAGGTCGAGGCGATGCGCCAGGCCCGAGGGATTCTCCTCGTGGCGCAACAGGCGCGAGCACATCATCGGCGACAGGGTCAGGGCGACGATCCCGGAAATGATCACCGCGCCGGCCAGGGTGAAGGCGAACTCCTTGAATAGGGCGCCGGTGAGGCCGGTGAGGAAGCCGATCGGCGCGTACACCGCGGCCAGGGTGATGGTCATGCTGACCACCGGGATGGCGATCTCCCGCGCCCCCTCCAGCGCGGCGTCGAAAGGCGTCTTGCCCTCCTCGATGTGGCGATGGATGTTCTCCACCACCACGATCGCGTCGTCCACCACCAGGCCGATGGCCAGGACCATCGCCAGCAGGGTCAGCAGGTTGATCGAGTAGCCCATGGCCTGCATGAAGAACAGCACGCCGATCATCGACAGCGGGATGGTCACCACCGGGATCAGCACCGAGCGGAACGCGCCGAGGAACAGGAACACCACCACGATGACGATCAGCACCGCCTCGCCGAGGGTCTTCACCACCTCGTCGATGGAGGCCTGGATGAAGCGCGTGGCATCGTAGGCGATGGACACCTTGAGGTTCGGCGGCAATTGCTCTTCCAGTTCGGGCATCTTCGCCCGCACTTCCTTGATCACGTCCAGCGGGTTGGCGCTGGGCGTACCCTTGATGCCGATGTAGACCGACGGGATGCCGTTGAACGAACTGATCGCATCGTAGCTGGCGGCGCCCAGCTCGACCCGCGCGACGTCGCCCATCAGCACCCGGCGGTCGCCGTCGGTCTTCACCGGGATGGCGGCGAAGGCCTGCGGCGACTTGAGGTCGGTGGAGGCGTTGACGCTGGTGACCACCAACTGGCCCTTCACTTCGCCGGCGGCGGCGAGGAAGTTGTACTGCCGCACCGCCTGGTTGATCTCGCCGGCGGTGACGCCGAACGCGGCCATCTTCACCGGGTCCAGCCACAGGCGCATGGCGAATACCTGGTTGCCGAGGATCTCCGCCTCGGCGATGCCGGGCAGGGTCGCCAGCTTGGGCTGGATCACCCGCGACAGGTAGTCGGTGATCTGCGGGTTGTTCATCTGCTCGCTGTAGAAGCTGATGTACATCAGCGCCGAGGCGTCGGCGGCCTCCTTCTGCAGCACCGGGTCCTCGGCGTCCGGCGGCAGCTGGCTCTTCACCTCGTTGGACTTGGCCAGCAGCTCGGTGACCAGGCGATCGGTGTTGGCGCCGATCCGCGCGTAGATCGAGATGGTCGAGTAGTTCTGCCGGCTCACCGAGGTCATGTAGTCGATGCCTTCGGCGCTGGCCAGGCTCTGCTGCAGCGGCTGGGTGATGTAGCCCTGGATGGTCTCCGCGTTGGCTCCGGCGTAGAGCGTGGTCACCGTGATCAGCGCGTTCTCCATCTGCGGATATTCGCGGATCACCAGCTTGCTGAAGGCCTGCATGCCGAGCAGGACGATCAGCAGGCTGACCACGCAGGCGAGGACCGGGCGACGAATGAACGGATCGGTAAAAGCCATGTTTCAGTCCCTTGGCAGGCCTGCCGCAAGGCGGTCAGGCGTGCGACTCAGTGCCCTTGCTGGAGGTCCCGCTCGGCGACGATGGCCACCGCGGCGCCGTTGTCGAGCTTCAGTTGCCCGGAGGTGACCACCTGCTCACCGTCCCGCAGGCCTTCGAGCACCACCGCCTGGCCTTCGCGGCGCTCGCCGACCTTGACGAAGCGGCGCTCGACGACCAGTTGCGGCTGGCCCTTGTCGTCCTTCGAAGCCTGGCCCTGTCCGTCCTTCTTCTGCCCGACCACGTAGATCGAGTCGCCATAGAGGGTGAAGGTGATCGCCGTCTCCGGCACCACGATGCGTTGTTCCTCGCCCGGCAGCATCACCTCCAGGTTGGCGAACATCCCCGGCAGCAGCTTGCCGCCCGGGTTCTCCAGGGCGGCGCGGACCTGTAGGTTGCGGGTTGCATTGTCGACCTTGGGGTTGATGGCGGCGATCTCGGCGTCGAACACCTGGCCGGGGTAGGCGGCGACCCGGACCCTCACCGCCTGGCCGCGGCTGAGCAGGGGGAAATCCTGCTCCGGCAGGTGGAAGTCCAGCAGCAGGGTGGACAGGTCCTGCAAGGTGGCGATCGGCGTGCCGGGCGAGACATAGTCGCCGACGTCCACCTGGCGGATGCCGATGGTCCCGGCGAAGGGCGCGAGCAGGCGCTTCTTCGCCAGTGCCGCCTTGAGTTCGGCGACGGTGGCGCTGGTCTTCGCCCACTGTGCGGCGAGGCGATCGAACTCGCTTTTCGAGATGGCCTTGCTGCCGATCAGCTCGCGGCCACGCTGGTACTCGGCCCTGGCCAGGCCGAGATCGGCTTCGGCGGTGCGCAGGGTGGCCTCCTCGACGTCGCTTTCCAACTGGATCAGCGGCTGGTCCAGCCGCACCTGATCGCCGGAGAGGAACAGCACGTCGCGTACCGTGCCGGAGACCTCGGCGGTGAGAGTCACGCCCTGGAACGCCTTGAGGCTGCCGATGGCCGGCAGGCGGCTTTGCCACGGTCGCCGCTCGGCCAGGCTGGCGGTCACGCTGATCGGTGGTTTCGGCGCGCTGAAAAGCGCGATCTGCTGACGAATGGAATAGACCTTATAGCCGGCGAGAATCGCCACCACGGCGATCACTGCGGCGAGCATGATCAACATGCGGCGGAGCAACATAATCCTGGTCCCTGGTATGTCGAGAGCGCCCCATCGCGGGGCGAATCCGACACATTACGTGCAGCTTTCAAGGCTTGTCAAAGCAGCGGGCTGGCGAAAGCTGCCAGGCAGCTAGCAGGCCGCCCGCGGCCTTCGCCGGGAAACCCGGAACCAGCGCTGCGCGCCGCTTTCAGGCCAGGTGCAGGTGATTGTCCCAGAGGCCGGAAGGCAGCTCCAGCGGTTGCGCGGCGATGCGTTCGCCCTGGCAGTCGTAGAAGCGGCAACGCCCCTGTCCGGAAGTGACGACGAAGCCGTTCCGCACCGCGCCTACGCCAGCGCAGTCCGGCAATGGCGCGTCCAGGCGCACGGCGCCGCTGTCCAGGTCCCAGATGAAGAAGCGGTTGCCGCGCGGAGCGGTCAGGGCCACCAGGCGCAGCTCGTCGTGGATCGCCACGCTGGCGGTGTACTGTGCCATTGCCAGGCGCTGTTCCTCGGCCACCGGGAAGGCTTCGAAAGGACCGCCGGGGCGCTTGATCGCCAGCAGGTCGGCATGTTCGTGGGCGTCGCCCATGAACTGCTGGCCGGCGACGATGGTGCCGTCGCGACCGATCGCCAGGTGGCGGACGCTGTTCATCTGCTGTGGCAGGGTTTCCCTGGAGAGCAGGCTGCCGTCGCGGCGCATCAGCACCAGGCTTGGCTCCATGGCGTCGAGGTTCATCTCGACCCGGCTTTCCGCCTCGGTGCGAATGCCGCCGTTGGCCACCACCAGGGTTTCGCCGTCGGGCATCCAGGAAACCTGGTGCGGCCCGAGGCCGTGGGTGGAGATCTCGCCGCTGTGTCGCAGTCGTTCGCCGTCGAAACGGTAGACGCCGAGCACGCCGCGGCCGGGGTCGGTGGTGTCGTTCTCGGTGGCGTAGAGCCATTCGCCGCCCTGGTGGAACACGCCGTGGCCGTAGAAGTGGCGGTCTTCCTGCGAGACCAGGGTCTGCAGCAGGCGACCGTCGCGCAGGTCGATCAGGTAGCTTTCGGTGCCCGGCCGGCGGGCGACGAACAGCGCCAGCGGCAGGCTCGGGTGCTGGACGATGTCGTGGCAGCGCTGGGCCACGCGGGTGGCGAACTGGCGCTTGCCATCCAGGCGGTAGCCCACCGCGTAGTGCTGGCCCTCGGCGTCGTCGCGCGCCGACAGCACCAGCGGCTGACTACCCTGGCGGCTGAAGCTCCAGCCACCGAAGGACAAGGCGCCGAGCAACAGGCTGCCCAGGCCGATCACATGACGTCGCAGCATGGCGCCGACCTCAGTCGCCATCGTTGGCGTTGAAGCCCAGTTGCACGCCGAGGGCGCGGGCCAGGTCGCCTTCGTGCAGGCGATGGACCACGTTCAGGCTGTCGTAGAGGGCGTTGAGCTGGGTGCGCCCGTCCTCGCTGGCGAGCAGTTCGGAGAGCGGTTTCTGTTCCAGCGCCGTCAGCTTCGCATGGCTGTCGGCGTAGGCGGCGTCGATCTTGCCGGCCAGTTCCTTCTGCTCGGCCGGCAGCAGGGTCTTCAGGCCCTTGCCATCGATGCCTTCCCAGAGCGCCTGGGCGCCGCCCAGGCTGGCGTCCAGGCTGGCCAGCGAGGCGTTGCTGCGCCAGGCCTCGGCCTGGTAGGGCTGGGGAATGCCCTTGCTCTGCCGGCCCAGCGGCGTGCCGAGCTTCTTCTTCAGCATGTCCAGGGCGGTGACCTGTACCCGCAGCAGTTCGGCGATCGCCTCGTGGGCGTCGGCGTAGCGATCGTTGGGGAACTTGCTCATCTGGGTGAGCATGCCGCCGTCGTTCTTCCAGCGCGCCAGGATGTCCTGGGCCAGTTGCTGCTGGTGGGTGCCGATGGCTTCCAGCAAGGGGCAGTAACGGGCCTTGGTGGCGGCGTCGGCGAGATCGATCTTGCTGTCGAAGAGGATGTATTCGTAGGCGGAGAGCCCCTGTACCACCACGCTGGCCTTGGCCAGGGCCGCGGCGTCGACCTGCGGGTTGCTCTTGAGCAGCTGCTCGACCTGGCGGCCGACCAGATCCTTCTTGTCCGGCCAGAACTGCACCTGCCAGGCGCGGTTGCCTTCGGCCAGCGGGCCGATCAGCAGCGGTTGCAGCTCGGCCCAGGCCTTCTGCGCGGCATGGAACGCGTCACGGGCCTTGGCCAGGTCTTCCTTGCCCTGGCAGTAGGCCAGGGCGCTGCTGGCCAGGGCCTGGTCGGCCTCCACCCAGCGGCTGTAGGTCGGCAGGATCACCTGTTGCGCCAGGGCGGCACTGGTGACGGCCTGCGGGTCTTGCGGCGAACAGGCGCCGAGGGCGATGGCGAGGCTGGTCAAGAGCAGTCGTGGGCGGAACATGTGGGCTCCTCAGAGTGAATTCAGGAAGGCCAGCAGGGCGCTGCGCTGGTCGGCGTCGAAGCCGAGCACATGCCGCTTGGCCGCTTCGGCTTCGCCGCCGTGCCAGAGGATCGCCTCCAGCAGGTTGCGGGCGCGCCCGTCGTGAAGGAACTGGGTATGGCCGTTGACCGTCTCGGTCAGGCCGATGCCCCACAGCGGCGGGGTACGCCAGTCCCGCCCGCTGGCGAGAAATTCCGGGCGATTGTCCGCCAAGCCGTCGCCCATGTCATGCAGCAGCAGGTCGGAATAGGGGCGGATCACCTGGTTGGCCAGCTCCGGCTCACTGGCGTTGGCGCCGGTGGTGAAGCTGGGAACATGGCAGGCGACGCAGTTGGCCTGGGCGAACAGGCGCTTGCCGGCCAGCACCTGCGGGTCTTCCACCTTGCGTCGCGCCGGGACCGCCAGGTTGCGGCTGTAGAACAGCACCTGGGCGAAGATGTTGTCGCTGACTTCCGGTTCGCCGCCGTTGGGCGCCCGGCGGCACTCGACCTGGGCGGGGCTGCAGTCGTCGTGGGGCCGCAGGCTGCTGGTCAGGCCCATGTCGTCGGCGAAGGCGTGCGCGTTCTGCTGCGGGATGTCCGGCTGGCCAGCCTTCCAGCCGAAGCGGCCGAGCGCGCTGCGCTGGCGCGCGGCGTCCCAGACCTGGTTGGCGCGCCCGCGGATACCGTCGCCGTTGCGGTCGTCCGGGTCGGCATTGGCCAGGATCGCCGCTTCGGGTATCGCTTCGAGCAGACCGAGGCCGATCATCGGCGGGGCGACACGGGCCGAGAACATCGTCTGCGGGTGCATCGGCCCGTAGCCGAGCTGGCTGATGCGCAGGACCGGCTTGCGCAGTTCGACCTCGGTGCCGTCGTCGAACCTCACCTTCAGCGGTTCATAGTCCACCCGCACCTTGCCTTCCGGGGCGACGCCCGGAATGCCGACGTCCTGCAACTGGCCACCATAGGTCGGCTCGGGAATCACCCCCTGGTGCAACAGGGTCTGCTGGTCGTCCGGGCCGGCCGGGATCGACAGGCGCACCAGCATCGACACCGCGCTCACCGCGTCCGGCCCCGGCGGATGGCCGCGGCCGTCCTTGACGTGGCAGTTCTGGCAGGCGTTGGTGTTGAACAGCGGGCCGAGGCCGTCGCGCGCGGTGGTGGAGGAAGGGGCGATGACCCAGGGGTTGCGGAAGAAGCTGTTGCCGACGCTGAAGTCCAGGCGCCGGCTCGGGGCGAGGTTGGCGGACGGCAGGGAGAAGGCGTTGCGGTCGCTTTGCTGCACCGTGGCCGCGCCCCCGGAGAGCTGTTCGCCGGGCTCGGCGCGCGGCGGCTCGTCGCTGGCGCCGCAGCCGCTCAGGAGGAGCGCCGTCAGGAGGCAGGCGAGCGGTGTAAGAGGTGACGGCAACGACATCGGCGAACATCCGGACTGCGTGGAGACAGCCCGCAAGCTTACCAGTTGGGGCTAATCAAAATAAGAGGGATTTGCGTTTGTGAAGGCCCCCGCAGCCCGCAGCGGCGGGCCTGAAACGCAACGTGCGGCCATGGGCCGCACGCTGTTGGCGCAGGAAGGGATCAGAACTGGTGGTCGGCGTTATCCGGCTTCAGGTCCTGGATGCCCAGCTTGCCCGCGGCCTGCTCGATGGCGCCGGTCTGCTTGACCAGGGCGGCGATGGCGTCGCGGATCTTCTGCTGACCTTCCTTGTTGTCCGGGGCGATCATCTGGTCGAAGTGCACACCATCCTTCTCGGCGCTGTCGACGATGACCTGCAGCTTGGCCTCGGTGTCGGCAAGGTCGGCCTTCAGGGTGTCGTTGGCGGCGGCGTCGGCCTTGGCGACCAGGTCGGCCAGGCTCGGGCCTTTCACCACGCTGCCGTCGACGCGCTTGTACTCGCCCAGGTAGATGTTGCGGATGCTCTTGGCATTGAAGAACAGGGTGTGGTGGGTGTCGTCGCTGAAGCAGTCGTGCTCGTCCTCGGTGGAGTTGGCCTCCAGTGCGACCTTCATGCGCTCGCCGGCCAGTTCGCCGAGGGACAGGCTGCCCATGCCGAAGAACATCTTGCGCAGGCCGGTATCCACCGGCTCGGCTTCCAGCTTGGCGCGGTAGTTGTCGGCGACGCCGGCTTTCCACTGTCCGGCCATGTATTCGAGGTCGCTGACCAGCAGGTCGGTGACCGCCTTCAGGTAAGCGGCGCGGCGGTCGCAATGACCGCCGGTGCAGTCCTTGCCCTGGGCATAGTCGGTGGCGGGGCGGTCGCCGGCGCCCGGACCGGTGCCGTTCAGGTCCTGGCCCCAGAGGAGGAACTCGATGGCGTGGTAGCCGGTGGCGACGTTGGCTTCGGAACCGCCCAGCTCGTTCAGGCCGGCCAGTTTCTCGCCGGTGATTTCCTTGACGTCGATCTTGTCTTCGCCGACCTGGATCTCGGTGTTGGCGACGATGTTGGCGGTGGCGCCGGGGTTGCCCAGGGCATGCTGGTAGTCCTTGGCGACGTAGTCGATCAGGCCTTCGTCCAGCGGCCAGGCGTTAACCTGTCCTTCCCAGTCGTCGATGATCGCGTTGCCGAAGCGGAAGGCTTCGCTCTGCGAGTAGGGGGTGCGGGCGGCGAACCAGGCTTCCTTGGCGGCTTTCAGGGTCTCCGCGTCGGGCTTGGCGAGGAACGCGTCGACGGCCTTCTGCAACTCCCTGGCGGTGCTCAGAGCGTCGGCGAAAGTGGCTTCGGCGAGATCCGCGTAGTTCTTGATCACCGCCCTGGCGGCGGCCTCGTCGACCTTGGCGGCCGGGGCGGCGGCTGGAGCGGCGGGCTGGGTGCTGGCCGCCGGGGTCGCAGGCGCTTCGGCTTTCTTGTCGTCGCCGCAACCGGCGAGGGAGATGGCGAGGGCCAGCAGACTGGCGGTGGCCAGGGGCATACGAGTCATGGCGGATTCCTTTGCTTTATTGGTGGCTTGCCGAAGCGGCGTGCGCTTGTCGAGAACGTCCGGAAGGGCGCGGAAAAACCGCCACATAATGCGAAAGATTTGCATTTTTGAAAAGGCCGCGGCGTGCCGGGATATGCCGCGTCGTCGTCCGAAGTGCCTCCGGCAGCCTCAGGGCCGCTCGCTGGTGGCCTGGCTCAGGCGCCGCGCCTGCTTGAGGTACTGGGTCAATTCCCTGGCCGGCAGCGGCTTGCTGTACAGGTAGCCCTGACCTTCGTGGCAGCCTTCGGCGATGATGTACGCCTCCTGCTCGGCGGTTTCCACGCCCTCGGCGATCACCTGCATGCCCAGGCTCTTGCCGAGCTGGATGATGGCGCGGACGATGGTGGCGTCGTCCTCGTCCTGCAGCAGGTCCTGGACGAAGCTCTTGTCGATCTTGATCTTGTCCAGCGGCAGGCTCTTGAGGTAGCTCAGCGAGGAGTAACCGGTGCCGAAGTCGTCGATGGCGATCAGTGCGCCGGCGCGACGCAGGCTGAGCAGGTGCTGGGCGGCGGTGGAGATGTCTTCCATCAGGCCGGTCTCGGTGACTTCCAGCTCCAGGCTGCGCGCCGGCAGGCGGTAGACCTGCAGCAGGTTGCTGACCACCCGCGGCAGGGCGTTGTGGTGGAGTTGCACGGTGGACAGGTTGACCGCCATGCGCAGGTCGTCGAAGCCCTGGTCGTGCCATTCGCGCAGTTGCCGGCAGGCCTGGTCGAGCACCCACTCGCCGATGCTGAAGATGCTGCCGTTCTGCTCCGCCAGCGGAATGAACAGGTCCGGCGGAACGAAGCCGTGCAGCGGGTGTTGCCAGCGCAGCAGCGCCTCGACGCCGACCACGCGGTGGTCGCGGTAGTCCACCTGTGGCTGGTAGACCAGGTGCAACTCGTGGCGCTGCAAGGCGTCGCGCAGGTCCTTTTCCAGTTCCCGGCGGCGCCGCATCTCGCTGTCCACGCTGGCGATGTAGAACTGGTAGCGGTTGCGTGAGCGGGTCTTGGCCAGGGTCATGGTCTGCTCGGCCTTCTGCAGCAGCTTCTCGGTGGTCTCGCCATCTTCGGGGAAGAGGGTGATGCCGATGGTGGCGCGCAGGCGCACCTCGTGCTGATCGATCTCGAACGGCGCCTCCAGGCCGTCGAGGATGCTCTGCGCCAGCTCGGCCGCCTCGTAGGGTTGCTCGATGTCGGCCTGGACCAGAGCGAACTGGTCGCCGCCCAGCCGCGCCAGGGAACCGAGCCGCGCGCTGTGGCCACGCAGGCGGTCGGCGAGGGCGATCAGCAACTGGTCGCCGAGCTGGTAAGTGTACTGCTCGTTGATCCCCTTGAAGTCGTCGAGGCCCAGGCACAGCACTGCCACCCGGCGCTGCTGGCGGCCGGCGCCGTCGAGGATCTGGTCGAGCTGCTGCTGCAGCAACTGGCGGTTCGGCAGGCCGGTGAGGAAGTCGTACTGGGAGATGCGCAGCAGGTTGTCCTCGGCTTCGCGGCGCAGATGGCTGTTGCTTTCGATGGAGGCGAGCAACTGGTTGGCGGTGGTCACCCAGAGGCCCAGTTCGTTGCGTTCGTGTCCCTTGAGCAGCGGTAGCTGGTGCTGGCCGGGGCGGTCCGGATTGATGCTGACCAGGTGCTCGATGATCTTCGACAGCGGCTTGGTCAGCATCCAGTGGTAGACCAGGAACAGCACCAGGCCCATGGCCAGGGCGCGGAGGATGCCGGAGATGAAGATGATCTCCGAGGTAGTGACGAAGTTTTCCCCGTAGGGCGCGGTGTCCAGGGTGATCTTCAGGTCGCCGTAGTATTCGCTGTAGGGCGGACGGCCGATCAGGCGGATGCTGAAGGTGCGCTCCTGGCCGAGGATCGGGTCGGTCAGCCAGCGGGTCGGCAGGTCCAGCAGCGGCCTGGATTTCTCCGCCAGCATCGGTTCGCCGGGGTGGCCGATGCTCGCCTGGCGCACCGCCTCGTGCTGGAACAGCCCCTCGAGGACCTGCATCGCCATCTCCCGGTCGAGGCTGTAGACCGCCTGGGTGGACGGGTCGCGGACCATCGCGAGGATGCGCTGGGCGTCGCTGTTCACCGCCTGCCTGGCCTTGTAGGCGTCGAAGACGATCTGTGCGCAACTGAGCACTGCGCCAACGGCCAGCGCCGCCAGTAGCACGACACGCAGCAGCTTGAGCGAGAGGCTGTGTCGGGAGTCCAGTTTCAAGGGGCCTTCCTTGTACGTCGCCAGGGCGAAAGACAAGCCGGTAGGCAGAACTTCTTTGCCTCAAGAGGCTAACACGAGCGGAGGTCTACCAGTTCCTGAGGGTAGACGATGGCTCCTGGGCCACAGATTAAAACGAAAAAGCCCGGCGAATGCCGGGCTTTTTCGTGGTTCTGAACAGACTCAGGCAGCGAAGTTCTTCGCCACGAAGTCCCAGTTGACCAGGTTCCAGAACGCTTCGACGTACTTCGGACGCAGGTTGCGGTAGTCGATGTAGTACGCGTGTTCCCAAACGTCGCAGGTCAGCAGCGGGGTGTCGCCGCTGGTCAGCGGGTTGCCGGCGCCGATGGTGCTGGCCAGGGCCAGGGAGCCGTCGGCCTTCTTCACCAGCCAGCCCCAGCCGGAGCCGAAGGTGCCGACGGAAGTCTTGGTGAACTCTTCCTTGAACTTGTCGAAGGAGCCGAAGGCGGCGTTGATCGCGTCGGCCAGGGCACCGGTGGGCTGGCCACCGCCGTTGGGGCTCAGGCAGTTCCAGTAGAAGGTGTGGTTCCACACCTGGGCGGCGTTGTTGAAGATGCCGCCGGAGGAGGTCTTGACGATCTCTTCCAGGCTCTTGCCTTCGAACTCGGTGCCCGGGATCAGGTTGTTCAGGTTCACCACGTAGGTGTTGTGGTGCTTGTCGTGGTGGTATTCCAGGGTCTCGGCGGAAATGTGCGGCTCAAGGGCGTTCTTTTCGTAAGGCAGCGGCGGCAATTCGAAAGCCATGGTGTCTCTCCTATTCTTCCTCAGGTCAGGACTGGCGCGGCTAGCGCGCGACCGGTTCACGGGGCCGGTCCGATGCCTGTCCGGGAGCCCGTCCTGGATCCCCGGGGGGACGTTCGGCGGAGCGCTCCGGAAAGGGCGCCGGGTGCGACTCGGAGCCTAGGCTCCCAGTGCCGCGAACTCCGGATCATAGCACCCGTGTCGGGGCATATCCACGCAGCAACTGTAGGGGCAAAGGCCGATGGCAGCGCGCTGCGCCGGGCTTCGCAAGGCCACTCGGCGCACTGCCCACCTTCCTTCTGGACTGCGTGGCGGCGCCGGGGTTCGATCGCCTCGCCGGATTTCCGCTCAGTTGCGGAGGACCAGTTGGACGGCCATGCCCAGCATCATGGCGGCGACCATCAGGTCGAGCAGGCGCCAGGTGGCCGGGCGCGCGAGCCAGGGCGCCAGCCACGCAGCGCCGAGGGCGAGGGCGAAGAACCACATCAGCGAGGCGCTGGCCGCGCCAAGGGCGTAGGCGCCGGGAGCGGCCTGCTGGGCGCCGAGCGAACCGATCAGCAGGACGGTATCCAGATAGACGTGCGGGTTGAGCAGGGTCACCGCCAGCGCCGCCAGCAGCACCGCCCGGCGCGAGCGAGGGCCGGTTTCCGCGGCGTCGCCGAGGGCGTCCGGGCGCAGCGCGCGAAGCAGCGCCTTGAGCCCGTACCAGCTCAGGAAGGCCACCCCGCCCCAGCGGGCGATGGCCAGTAGTGTCGGGTTCTCCACCAGCAGCCTGGCCAGGCCGAACACGCCGAGGCTGACCAGTATCGCGTCGCAGAGCACGCAGAGAGCGGCTACCGCGAGGTGATGCTCGCGGCGCAGGCTCTGGGCGAGGACGAAGGCATTCTGCGCGCCGATGGCGATGATCAGGCCGGCGGCCACCAGGATCCCGTTGAAATAGCTCTGCCACATCTCAGTGCGCCTCCCTGGCCAGCTTCTGCAGGACGGCGAGGGCGCGCGGGCCGTCGTCGCGGGCGACGAACAGATGGTCGTGGAAATAGCCGGCCATCACGTTGCAACTGATCCCGGCTCCGGCCAGCGTCGTGGCGAAGGCGGCGGTCAGGCCCACCGCCGCCAGCGAGGAGTGCACCGTCAGGGTGATCCAGGCCGCCACGTATTCGTAGGGCAGGCCCAGGCGTTCGGCTTGCTGGCGTTCGAGCACCAGGGTCAGGCCCTCGCGCTCGCGGAAGCTGGCGATCGGCTCGGCGCCGTCCGGCAGCGCGCCATCGGCGCAGGTACAGAACACGTAGTCGCCGGGGTTGAGTTCGGGAGTGAGCGTGCGCAGCAGGGTACGCAGCGAGGTTTCGCCAGCCATGGTCGGTCCGCGGTGGATGATCGGGAAGTGCTGGCGAGTGTGATGGCGAACGGTTTATAAGGAAAACGAATCCTGCTGATCTCTCATTAGGAAAACTGATTTTGTTCGACTACAAGTTGCTCGCCGCGCTGGCCGCGGTCGTGGAGCAGGGCGGTTTCGAGCGCGCCGCGCAGGCGCTGGGGCTGTCGCAATCGGCGGTATCGCAGCGGATCAAGCTGCTCGAGGCGCGGGTCGGCCAGCCGGTCCTGGTGCGCGAGACGCCACCGCAACCCACCGATCTCGGCCGTCGCCTGCTCAACCATGTGCAGCAGGTACGCCTGTTGGAGGGCGACCTGCAGCGCTGGGTGCCGAACCTGGATGAAGGCGGTGCCCCGGAACGCCTGCGCATCGCTCTCAACGCCGATAGCCTGGCGACCTGGTGGGCCGCCGCGGTGGGCGACTTCTGCGCCGAGCGAGGGGTGCTGCTGGACCTGGTTGTGGAGGACCAGGAAGTCGGGCTCAAGCGCATGCGCGCGGGCGAGGTGGCCGGCTGCGTCTGCGGCAGCGCGCGTCCGGTGGCCGGCGCGCGTTCGCTGCTGCTCGGCGCCATGCGCTACCGCGGGCTGGCCAGCCCGGCGTTCGTCGCCCGGCACTTTCCCCAGGGCGTCGAAGCGGCCGCCCTGGCCAGGGTGCCGGCGATCGTGTTCGGTCCGGACGACCTGCTGCAACACCGCTTCCTCAAGGACCTTGGCGTCGAGGGCGGTTTCATCCACCACCTCTGCCCGTCCTCGGAAGGTTTCGTCCGCCTCACCGCCGGCGGTCTCGGCTGGGGTCTGGTGCCGGAGCGCCAGGTGCAAGGCGAGCTGGCGCGCGGCGAACTGGTCGAGCTGCTGCCCGGCCAGGTCATCGACGTGCCGCTGTACTGGCACTACTGGCGCAATGGCGGTGAACTGCTCGCCTCGCTCACCGAGCACCTGCTCGCCCGTGCCGGCGACGGTCTGGTGCGGGTGGCCGGCTGATCAACCGATGACGGCGATCCGGCCGGAACCGGGCAGCGCCTCGACGCAGCGCGCGCCGAGCAGCTGCGAGGGCGTGAAGTAGCCGCCGGGGCCCTGGTAGCCGAGCAGGTGGCGTACCGCCAGGAGCACGCCGTGCACGGTCAGGTCGTAGACGTTGGCGGTTTCCAGGCGCGCCGTGCGGCGTTCGCCGCGGGCATTGCGCGCCTCGCCCCAGACCCAGGTGCGCAGGCGTTCGCGGGCCGCCTGGTCGGGGCCGGCGATGCGCTTGTCGACCTGACCCTTGAGCCAGTCCTGGACCCGTTCGCGACCGAGCAGCGGCCGCAGCGGGTCGACCAGGCGCATGCCCAGGGCCAGCAGCGGCGGCGCCGGCAGGTAGACTTCGATGTCCGGGATGCCGGTGCTGTAGTAGGCGGTGGCGACGTCGCCCCAGGGAATGGTCACGGCGTGCCGCAGGCCGCGGCCGAAATCGATGTCGCGGCGCCTGTAGCCCAGCGGCACGTCGCGCAGGCGTCCGTTCTCGCGGACCTTGCCGCCGAGCTTGAGGCCTTCGACGCTGGTCTTGGCGGTTCCGGTCGAGAGTCCGCTGCCGGTGTCGAAGCCCAGCGCCAGTCGCTGCGCGTCCGGCAAGGCCTCCTTCAGGCAGGCGGCCAGGCAGTCGGTGGGGATCACGTCGAAACCTACCCCGGGGCAGACCACGATGCCCGCCTCGCGCGCCTCGGCGTCGCCGGCATGGGCCTGCTCGAACACCGCGATCTCGCCGGTGATGTCCACGTAATGGCTGCCGGCGGCGCGGCAGGCGGCGATCATCGGCGCGCTGGTGGCGGAGAACGGACCTGCGCAGTGGGCTACCACCTGCACGTCGCTCAACGCTTCGCGGCAGCCGTGCGGATTGCCCAGGTCGAAGACCCGGCCCTCCAGCCCGAGCTGGCTGCCGAGCGCGTGCAGGGCGGCCGGATTGCGCCCGCCGAGCAGCGGCGTCAGGCCCTCGCGCCGCGCCTGTTCGGCGACCAGCCGGCCGGTGTAGCCGTTGGCGCCGTAGATCATCCAGTGACTGGCCATGCTGCGTCTCCCGCGAACTGGTGGCATTCAGGTTAGCCCTTGTAGCGCGCCATGCCTGTCCTGTCGCCCAACGCAAGTCGTGCCGGCGGCCCGCAGGGTCGTTGTTCTGGCATGCTGTGCCAGTGGTTTCGCGACGTCGGATTGCTAGAGTCGCGGCACAAGAAGAACAGCGGGAGTACTCGGGATGCGGATACTGGTAACGGGGGCGACGGGCTTCATCGGCGGGCGTTTCGCCCGCTTCGCCCTAGAGCAGGGCTTGTCGGTGCGGGTCAGCGGACGTCGCCAGGAGGCGGTGCAGCACCTGGTGGCGCGGGGCGCCGAGTTCGTTCCCGGCGACCTGGCCGAGCCGGCGCTGGTCGAGCGCCTCTGCGAGGGTGTCGAGGCGGTGGTGCACTGTGCCGGCGCGGTGGGTGTGTGGGGGCCGCGCGAGCGGTTCCAGGCGGCCAACGTCGGCCTCGCCGAGAGCGTGGTCGAGGCCTGCCTGAAGCAGAAGGTGCGGCGCCTCGTGCATCTGTCGTCGCCGTCGATCTACTTCGACGGGCGTGACCACCTGAACCTCGGTGAAGACTATGTCCCGCGGCGCTTTTCCGATCACTACGGGGCGACCAAGTACCAGGCCGAGCAACTGGTGCTCAGTGCCCGCGACCTCGGCCTCGAGGTGCTGGCCCTGCGTCCGCGCTTCGTGGTCGGCGCTGGCGACACCAGCATCTTCCCAAGGTTGATCCAGGCCCATCGCAAGGGCCGCCTGCGGATCCTCGGCAACGGTCTGAACCGGGTCGACTTCACCAGCGTGCACAACCTCAACGATGCCCTGTTCAGTTGCCTGCTGGCCGGCGAGCCGGCGCTGGGCAGGGTCTACAACATCAGCAACGGCCAGCCGGTGCCGTTCTGGGACGCGGTCAACTACGTCATGCGCCAGCTCGGCCTGCCGCCAGTCACCGGGCATCTGCCGTATGCCATGGGTTACGGCCTGGCGGCGCTCAACGAGGGCGTCTGCCGGATTCTCCCGGGGCGCCCGGAGCCGGCGCTGTTCCGCCTGGGCATGGCGGTGATGGCGAAGAATTTCACCCTGGACATCAACCGCGCCCGCGAATACCTCGACTACGATCCGCGGGTCAGTCTGTGGACGGCGCTCGACGAGTTCTGCGCCTGGTGGCGCGCCCAGGAACTCTGATCAGCCGCGCAGCGGGCCGGCGTAATGCCGGCTCGGCGCGGGTGCGGACAGCCGCGACGGTTCCACCGATGGCGGCGCGACGCGCGGGAACCGGCCGCGTCCGGCGGCGGTCTGTGTCGGGCCAGGCTCGCGCCGTGATGGTGCGTGCGGCTCCGCGATGGAGCGCCCCGGTCTCGACGAACTTCCTTCGCGCGGACGCTGAAGGGGTGGGGCCGAATCGATATAATGCGTCATTCGGCCCTCTCTCCAGGCCTCCGGCAGGATGCCGTTCCCCTTCACAGGTTTTCACCATGCGTAACGATTCTTTCGACGAACTCGACGATGTGCCCAGCCTGACCACCGATGCCGCCGACCGCGAAGAGTTCGGCCACCACCCGCGGCACGTCTACGAACCGGAACAGCGTCGGGTGGTAGATACCAAGGCGCGCCGCCCGGCTTCCACCGGCCCGCTCTGGGCCCTGCTCGGGGCGATGCTGATCGCCCTCGCCGGAGTGGCCTGGTGGAGTCACCAGCAGCTCAGCCTGATGGAGCAGCAACTGGTCGCGACCCAGGAAAGCTTCGTGCGGATCAGCGAGGAAGCCGCCGGGCGCCTCGACGACATCCGCGGCAAGGTGGTCGCCAGCGAGTCCAGCGTCACCAGCGAGCGCGAGGCGCTGCGCCTGCAGGTCAAGCAACTGCAGGAGAAACTCGGCAGCCAGGAACGCCAGCAGGCCGATGTGAGCAACCAGTTCGGCGGCCAGGGCAAGCGCCTCGACCAGTTGGCCAGCGACCTCAAGGCCCAGCAGGAAAGCGCCGCGCAACTGGTCGCGCAGCTCGACGGCAAGCTGCAGGCGCTGGCCACCGAGCAGGAGAAGCTGAAGGCGCTGCAGGCCGAGCTGGGCAAGACCAACGAGCAGCTCAAGAGCCTCGGTGGCGACGTCGCGGCGCTGAAGAAACAGGGCAATCCCAGCCAGGCCATCAAGGGCATCCAGGACGACCTGCTGGTGCTGCGCAGCCAGCTCGACAATCGTCCCCAGGGTGGCAATACCGCCGAGTTCGACGCCTTCCGCACCCAGGTGATGCGTAACATCAATACCCTCCAGGCCCAGGTGCAGAACCTGCAACAGCAGCTCAACAGCCGCTGAATCCGCTGTGTCGCCAGTTGCTCCGTTGCCCGGGGCGCTGGCGGCGACAGATTGCCGCGCCGCGCGGAAATCCCTCCATCCATTGCTCTGGATCAGCGAATCCGCTGTCCATCCGCTCCGATACTGCGCCCTTAAGCGAGCCTTAAGTGAGAGTCGTTTAGATTCTCGATCAGCGGCCAGGGAGGCCACCGTTCCTCCCTACTGCCTGGAATCCGCCATGAGCGCACTGCAACCTTCCCGTACCTATCGCATCACCGGGTATTCACCGGCCATCGGCAACGGCTATCGCCAGCGCCTGTTCTCCATGGGCCTGCTGCCCGGCGCCGCGCTGCGCGTGGTGCGCATCGCCCCGCTGGGCGACCCGATCCAGGTCGAGACCCGCCAGACCAGCCTGGCGCTGCGGCGCAAGGACCTCGCCCTGCTGACCCTCGTCCCGCTCGACTGATCCCGCCCGGAGTCCCCATGACCGCGCTGACCCTCGGCCTGATCGGCAACCCCAACTCCGGCAAGACCACCCTGTTCAACCAGCTCACCGGCTCGCGCCAGCGGGTCGGCAACTGGGCCGGCGTCACCGTCGAGCGCAAGGAGGGCGCGTTCCACACCGCCCGCCACGCGGTGCGCCTGGTCGACCTGCCGGGTACCTATTCGCTGACCAGCGTGTCCGCCCAGGCCTCGCTGGACGAACAGATCGCGTGTCGCTACATCGCCAGTGGCGAAGTGGACGTGCTGGTCAACGTGGTGGACGCGGCGAACCTGGAGCGCAATCTCTACCTCACGGTGCAACTACGGGAGATGGGCATCCCCTGCATCGTCGCGCTGAACATGCTGGACATCGCCCGCAGCCAGCGGATCCGCATCGACATCGACGAACTCGCGCGGCGCCTCGGTTGCCCGGTGGTGCCGCTGGTGTCCACCCGCGCCGATGGCATCGACGAGCTGAAGGCGGCCATCGACGACCTGCAGGTTCCGCAGGCGGCGCTGGCGGTGGATTACCCGGCGACCATCGAGGCGCAGGTAGGCTACCTGCTGGAAACGCGCACTCCGGCGGCCTCGGCCATCGAACCGCGCTGGCTGGCGTTGCAGGCGCTGGAAGGTGACATCTTCAACGGCCCGGCGCTGGGCTTGCCGCCCGCTACCCTGGAACAGGCGCGCCAGGCCTGCGGCGAGGAGCCCGAGCTGGCTATCGTCGATGCGCGCTACCGGCTGATCGGCGAGATCTGCGCGGCGGTCTGCGACCACCAGCAGGCGCAGCCGCACCTGCTGACCCAGTGGCTCGACCGGATCGTCCTGAATCGCTGGCTGGGCCTGCCGATCTTCCTGCTGGTGATGTACCTGATGTTCTTCTTCGCCATCAACATCGGTGGGGCGCTGCAGCCGATCTTCGACAAGGGTTCGGCGGCGATCTTCATCGATGGCATCCAGTGGCTGGGCATCCGCTTCGGCCTGCCCGACTGGCTCACGGTGTTTCTCGCCCAGGGCATCGGCGGCGGGGTCAACACGGTGCTGCCGCTGGTGCCGCAGATCGGCCTGATGTACCTGTTCCTCTCGCTGCTCGAGGACTCCGGCTACATGGCCCGCGCGGCCTTCGTCATGGACCGCCTGATGCAGGCGCTGGGACTGCCGGGCAAGTCGTTCGTGCCGCTGATCGTCGGTTTCGGCTGCAACGTGCCGTCGATCATGGGCGCGCGCACCCTGGACGCGCAGCGCGAGCGGCTGATCACCATCATGATGGCGCCGTTCATGTCCTGCGGCGCGCGCCTGGCGATCTTCGCCGTGTTCGCCGGGGCCTTCTTCGGCCAGGGCGGCGCGCTGGTGATCTTCTCCCTGTACCTGCTCGGCATCGTCGTGGCGATCCTCACCGGGCTGCTGCTCAAGCACACCCTGATGCGCGGCGAGGCCTCGCCCTTCGTCATGGAGCTGCCGCTGTACCATGTGCCGCACCTGAAGAGCCTGCTGCTGCAGACCTGGTCGCGCCTGCGCGGCTTCGTGGTGCGGGCCGGCAAGGTGATCATCCTGGTCAGCCTGGTGATCGGCGGGCTGAACAGCATCACCCTCGACGGCAAGCCGGTGCGGGGCGACATCGGCCATTCCGCGCTGGCCAGCGTCAGCCAGCGTCTCACTCCGCTGCTGGCGCCGCTCGGGGTGCAGCCGGACAACTGGCAGGCCACCGTCGGCCTGGTCACCGGGGCGATGGCCAAGGAAGTGGTGGTGGGCACCCTGAACACCCTCTATACCGCCGAGCAGATCCAGGGCGAGGCCTTCGACTACGAAGGCTACGACCTGCCCGGACAGCTGCGCGACGCCCTGACCGAAACCTGGGACGGCCTGATCGATACCTTCAGCCTCAGCGTGCTGGCCAACCCGGTGGAGGCGAGCATGGCCGACGGCGACATGGCGGCCGGCTCGATGGGCACCATGGCGAGCAAGTTCGGCAGCCCCATCGCGGCCTACAGCTACCTGGTCTTCGTCCTGCTCTACGTGCCCTGCGTGACCGCCATGGGCGCGATCGCCCGGGAAAGCAGCAAGGGCTGGATGGCTTTCTCGGTGCTCTGGGGGCTGAACGTCGCCTACTCGCTGGCGACCCTCTGCTACCAGGTCGCCACCTTCGCCGCGCACCCCGAGCGTAGCGTCCTGACCATCGCCGTGGTGCTGGTCTTCAACCTGATCCTGATGACCTGCCTGCGTCTGTTCGGCCGCGAGCAGGTACTGCAACTGCCAGGCCGAATGGTCGATGCCCCGGGCGGGCAGGGAGGATGTCACTGATGGCGACACTCATGCAGATCCGCGCCGCCCTGGAAGACGGCCAGGCGCGCGGGCTGAAACAGCTCAGCCGCCAGGTGGACGCGCCGCCGGCGCTGGTGGAGGCGATCCTGGAGCGGCTGATCGCTCTCGGCAAGGTCGAGCGGGTGGCTGCGCAAGGCTCGGGCGGTTGCGGCGGTGGCTGCAAGGGCTGCGCCCAGCGCGATCCTTGCGCGGAGCCGGAGCCGCGGTTCCGTCGCCGCTAGATGCGAAAAAAGCCCGCCACGGCAAGCGTGACGGGCTTTTTCCTGGGTGGTGCGATCAGTCCAGGGTCGGGTAGTCCAGGTAGCCTTCGGTGCCACCGGTGTAGAAGGTCTCCGGGCGCGGCGGGTTCAGCTCGGCGCCGTTGCGCAGGCGCTTGACCAGGTCCGGGTTGGCGATGAAGGGAATACCGAAGGCCACCGCATCGGCGTCGCCCCTGGCCAGGATGGCGTTGGCGCTGTCGCGGGTGAATTTCTCGTTGGCGATGTAGGGACCGCCGAAGGCTTCCTTCAGGGCCACGCCGATGCTGTCGTCGGCCTGCGCTTCGCGGGCGCAGATGAAGGCGATGCCGCGCTTGCCCAGCTCGCGGGCGACATGGCTGAAGGTTTCCAGGCGGTTGGAATCGCCCATGTCGTGGGAGTCGGCACGCGGCGCCAGGTGTACGCCGACGCGCTGGGCGCCCCATACGGAGATCGCCGCGTCGGTGACTTCCAGCAGCAGGCGTGCGCGGTTCTCGATGGAGCCGCCGTAGCGGTCGGTGCGCTGGTTGGTGCTGTCCTGGAGGAACTGGTCGAGCAGGTAGCCGTTGGCGCCGTGGATCTCCACGCCGTCGAAGCCGGCGGCCTTGGCCCGTTCGGCGCCCTGGCGGTAGGCCTCGACGATGTCGGCGATCTCCTCGGTGTCCAGCGCGCGCGGGGTGACGAAGGGACGCTTCGGACGCACCAGGCTGACATGCCCCTCGGCGGCGATGGCGCTCGGCGCCACTGGCAGCTCGCCGTTCAGGTAGAGCGGGTCGGAAATCCGCCCGACGTGCCAGAGTTGCAGGAAGATGCGCCCGCCGGCGGCGTGCACCGCCTTGGTCACGTTGCTCCAGCCACGGACCTGGTCATCGGACCAGATGCCGGGGGTGTCGGGATAGCCTACGCCCATCGGCGTGACCGCGGTGGCCTCGCTGAGGATCAGGCCGGCCTCGGCGCGCTGGGCGTAGTACTCGGCCATCAGGGCGTTGGGCACGCGGCCTTCATCGGCGCGGCAGCGGGTCAGCGGCGCCATGACGATGCGGTTGGGCAGCTCGAGGTCGCCGAGCACGATGGGATCGAACAGAGTAGCCATGGAACATCCTCCACTAGGGAATAGACGGACAGGGATCAATCGAGGACCGGCTGCGCCTGGGCGCGGCCGTTTCCGGAAAAGCCGATGAGGGTGGCCAGCAGCGCCAGCGCGGCCAGCGCGGCGGCGGCCAGCGGCACGCGGGTCAGGCCCAGGCCGTGGTCGATGACGCTGCCGCCGACCCAGGCGCCGAGTGCGTTGCCGACGTTGAAGGCGCCGATGTTCAGGGTCGCCACCAGGTTCGGCGCGGCATGCCCGACGCGCACCACGTTGACCTGCAGCGCGGGCACCGCGGCGAAGGCGGCGGCGGCCCAGAAGAACAGGGTGATTTCCGCCGGCAGCACGGCCTGGCTGGTCCAGCTGAACAGCGCCGAGACCAGCGCCATGGCGGCGAACACCGCGGCCATGGTGGTGCCCAGGCGCCAGTCGGCGAGGCGGCCGCCGATCACGTTGCCGACGGTCAGGCCGACGCCGATCAGCAGCAGGGTCCAGGTCACGCCGCGCGGGCTGACCCCGGTGACTTCGCCGAGCAGCGGCGCGACGTAAGTGAACAGGGCGAACATCGAGGCGGCGAACAGCACGGTGGTGCCCAGGGCCAGCCACAGCGACGGGTTCTTCAGCGCGGACATTTCCTGGCGCAGGTCGACCTTCTCTTCCTCGCGGTCGTTCGGCAGCACCCTGGCCAGGCCGACGAAGGCAACCACGCCGATCAGGGTCACCACCCAGAAGGTCGCGCGCCAGCCGGCTTCCTGGCCGAGCGCGGTGCCCAGCGGTACGCCGAGCACGTTGGCCAGGGTCAGGCCGGTGAACATCAGGGCCACGGCGGAGGCGCGGCGGTTCGGCGCCACCAGGCCAGCGGCGACCACCGAGCCGATGCCGAAGAAGGCGCCATGGCAGAGCGCGGTGACGATCCGCGCCAGCATCAGCAGGCCGTAGTTGGCGGCCACCGCACAGAGCAGGTTGCCGACGATGAAGATGCCCATCAGCGCCAGCAGCGCTTTCTTGCGCTCCAGGCGGGCGGTGGCCATGGCCATCAGCGGGGCGCCGAAGGCCACGGCGAAGGCGTAGCCGCTGATCAGCCAGCCGGCGCTGGGAATGGAGACCCGCAGGTCGCCGGCGACCTGCGGCAGCAGGCCCATGATGACGAATTCGGTGGTACCGATGGCAAAGGCGGACAAAGCGAGGACGAGAAGGGACGCCGGCATCGGTCGAGCTCCTGGACAGCGAAGTAGTGGGGTGGAAGCGAGTGCTGCTTACAACTCGTCGCCGAGTTGGTCGAGGAAGGCCTGGATGGTCTCCTCGTTGCGCTTGAAGAAGTTCCACTGGCCGACCCGGCGGCTGGTCACCAGGCCGGCGCGTTGCAGGGTGGCCAGGTGCACCGACACGGTGGACTGGGAGAGACCGGTACGCTGGTCGAACTTGCCGGCGCAGACGCCGATCTCGAACGGATGGTCCTGTTCGACGAAGTACTTCTCCGGCTCCTTCAGCCAGCGCAGCATGTCGCGTCGCACCGGGTGGGAGAGAGCCTTGATGATTTCGTCGATGTCCAGTGGCATGGCGGTGGTCCGTTGGCCGTTCATATCGGGTTGGAACGAACTATATATCGACGCGGGACGATATTGGGATCGATTGCGACGATAGTCGCTATCGACAGGGCTGATGACGATGATCGAAACGACCGTTCCGTCCCTGGGGTAAGCTAGCCCGCATGAACTACCTCGCGCACCTCCACCTCGGCGGCCCGCAGCCGGCCCAACTGCTCGGCAGCCTGTACGGCGACTTCGTCAAGGGCCGCCTGCAGGGACAATGGCCGGACGAGATCGAGCGGGCCATCCAGCTGCACCGGCGCATCGACGCCTTCACCGACAGCCACCCGCTGGTGCATGCGGCCAAGCGGCGCTTCCCGGCGGAGCGACGGCGTTTCGCCGGTGTCCTGCTGGACGTGTTCTTCGACCACTGCCTGGCGCGCGACTGGAGCGACTACGCCGACGAACCGCTGCCGCAGTTCGTCGAGCGGGTCTACGGCACCCTGCGCACCGCCTCGCCGCTGCCGGAGCGCCTGGCGCGCATCGCGCCGCGGATGGCGGCCCAGGACTGGCTGGGCAGCTACCGCGAGTTCGAGGTCTTGCGCGAAGTGCTGGGCGGCATGTCGCGGAGGCTGTCGCGACCGCACCTGCTGGACGGCTCCTGGGAAGAACTGGCCCAGCGCTACGACGTCCTGAGCGCGGATTTCCGCGCCTTCTACCCGCAGCTCCAGGCCTTCGCCCTGAGCCAGCGCTGACCCCTGGCGCAGCGGCCATTGGCCCGGTCGGCGGAATCACCTGTCAATTGTTTCAGGCCGAAGCATCCGCTTGATGCATATCAACCGGCAACGGTCGCGTCGATCGTTCAATGAGGCCGACGTTCAACGCTCTGCCAATGGAGGTGGAAGATGAAACGAATCCTGGTGGCGACCGACCTGTCCACGCGTTCCGAGCTGGCGGTCATGCGCGCCGCGGCACTGGCCAAGGCGAGGAATGCCGAGCTGACCGTGCTGAATGTGCTCGACGACGACCAGCCACCGGTGCTGATCGCGCCACAGCGGCTGGCCATCGCCAACCTGCTGGAGGTCAATGGGCAGGCCCTGAAGGAACGCCTCGGGGTCGACTCCAGGGCGATCGTGCGGGTCGGCGACCCGGTGGTGGTGATCAACGCGGTGGCCGAGGAACTCGGCGCCGACCTGCTGGTGATGGGGGCGCACCGGCACACGCCGCTGCGCGACCTGTTCATCGGCACCACCCTGGAGCGGGTGGTACGCAATGCGAAGATCCCGGTGTTGCGCGCGGCCGGTGCGCCGGAAGAGGAGTACCGCCGGGTGCTGCTGGCGCTGGACTTCTCGCCGACCTCCACGCGCGCGGTGCAGATGGCCGGCCAGCTCGGCTTCCTCGACGCCGCCAGCCTTACCGCGTTGCATGCCTTCGAGCCGTTCGCCAAGGGCATGATGCGTTATTCGGGGATCAAGGAAGACCGCGTCGAGCATTACGTCGACCAGGAGGAGCTCAAGGCCAACGTCGAGCTGCGCGATTACGTCGCCGGGCTGGGGCTGGGCCGCGAGGATATCCAGCTGCGCGTAGGCGAAGGCTTGCCGATCAACGTGATCATGACCGAGGTGCGGCGCCAGGCCCCGCAGTTGACGGTGCTCGGCACCCAGGGCCTGACCGGCTTCCGCCGCGCGCTGATCGGCAGCGTGGCCGAGGCGGCCCTCGGCGACCTGCCATGCGACGTGCTGGCGGTGCCGCCCAAGCGCGACTAGGCGGCGCGCCGGGTTTCCGCAGGGACGGCAGTGCCGAACAGCGCCAGGCGCACCGCCTGCTGGGCCTGGCGGGCCAGTTCGGCGCGGTCCAGGCCCTGGCTGGGGATAGGTTCCAGCAGCTGGATGTGCACGCTGCCGCGCTCGCCGCGCAGCAGGCGGCCGAGGTGGCTGAGCAGGTCGTCGTCGCCGATGAACGGCGCCAGCGCATCGGGTACGCCATCGCGGCGGTAGCTGATCGCCACCGGCTGCACCGCCACGCCGGCCTCCAGGGCGCTGGCCATCAGGCGTCCGTGGAAGGTGCGCAGGCTCTCGCCGTTGGTGGTGGTGCCTTCCGGGAAGATCAGCAGATTGCGCCCGCGGTGCAACTGTTCGGCCAGTCGCTGGTTGATCAGCCGGCTGTCGCCCGCGCCGCGGCGGATGAACAGGGTTCCGGCCTTTTCCGCCAGCCAGCCGGCCAGCGGCCAGGCGCGAACCTCGGCCTTGGACAGGAAGGTCAGCGGCGCCAGGGCGCCGAGCAGGGGAATATCGGTCCAGGACACATGGTTGGCGACCCACAGCATCGGTTGCCGTGGCGCTTCGCCGCTGACCCGGATATCGAACGGCAGCGCCGCGCACAGGCGCGCCAGCCACCAGCGGGTCAGGCGCTGGCGCAGCGGCGTGACGTCGGTCCCGGGGAGCCGCTCGCGCAGGCTGACACAGCTCGCCAGGCCCAATCCGAGCGCGACCAGCCCGAGCAGGCGGGCGCTGCGCAGCAGCAGGCGCAGCCGCGCCATCAGACCGCCGCCTTGAAGTGGCGGGCGTAGCGTGGGCAGAGTTCGTCGCGCTTGAGCAGGATGAATACGTCGGCGACCTGGAAGTCCGGGTCCCAGCAGGGCTCGCCGCAGATCTTCGCGCCCAGGCGCATGTAGGCCTTGAGCAGCGGCGGCAGTTCGGCGGTGAGGTTTTCCGGGACGTCCAGCGGCGGCAGCGGGTTCTTCGGCTCGGCCTGCAGGTAATCGGTGCACAGGTAGCGTTCGCGCAGCCGCTGCATCACCGCCTTGGCCTGGACCCCGCCGTCGCGCATGGGAATGCTGGCGCAGCCCATCAGGTAGCGGTAGCCGCCCTCGTTGAGGACCTCGGCGAGTTCGCCCCAGAGTACCGCGATGGTAGCGCCGTTGCGGTATTCGGCGGCGACGCAGGTGCGGCCGATCTCCAGCACCGGGCCGTGCAGGGCGTCGAGCCCGGAGAGGTGGAATTCCTCTTCGCTGTAGAAGCGCCCGAGGCGCTCGGCGGCGCGATGGTCGAGGAGCCGGGTAGTGGCCACCAGGGCGCCGCTGTCGAGGTCACGGACGCCGATGTGCGCGCAGTGGCGGTCGTAGTCGTCGCGGTCGAGACCGTCTTCGGCGCCTTCGAGCTTGGCGTCGAACTCGGCGCTGAATACGCGGTAACGCAAGGCCTGGGCCTCGCGCAGGGCGCGGGCACCGTTCAGGCGCTCGGCCTTGAGGCGGCGTCCGGCGACGGGTTCGCGGGGAATGGCGGTCTGGGTCATGCCTGGGCCTCCTTGGGCCGGCGCCGCGGGTTGCGGCCGCTCGGCTTTGTTGTGCAAGCTCAGGCTAGGAAGGCGCGGTGTCACCCCTGTGACAGGGGCGTGATGCTTGTATGACATTGTCGCCGGATGTAACGCGCCGTTGTTCCACCCCGGCAGCCTCGGCAGGATGCCGGTTTCGACATCTTCGATTGGAGTCCGCCATGTCCTGGCAACCCTTGCTCGGCCCGCTCGACCGCCTGCCCACCGAAGGTTCCCTGGAGGACTGGCACGCCGCCGTCCTGGCGCGCGCCGACGGCCTCGGCAGCCTGGAGCGCGCGGTGCTCGGCGGACGATTGGCCGCGAGTCCGGGCCTGGCCTTCCTCGCCGGCTACCAGGCGGCCCTGCGCGCGCTCTGGCCGGCGGCGCCGGAAGGCCTCGGCGCGCTGTGCGTCACCGAGAAGCGCAGCGTGCGCCCGGCAGACCTGCAGACCCGCCTGGAGGGGCTGGTCCTGCATGGGCAAAAGGATTTCGTCACCGCTGGCGACAGTGCTGCCTGGTGGCTGGTGGCCGCCCGCGACGAAGCGCCGGGGCAGCCGCCGCGACTGTCGATGACGGTGGTCCTGGCCGGCGCGCCGGGGGCGCGCCTGGAGGCGTTCCCGGCGCTGCCGCTGATGCCGGACGTGCCGCATTCCCGCCTGGTGCTCGACGGCGCCCATTGCGAGCGCCTGCCCGGCGATGGCTGGGACGACTACGTCAAGCCGTTCCGTCTGCTGGAAGACGTCCACGTGCTGGCCGCGCTCGGCGCCTGGCTTTACGGCGTCGGCCACGAGTGCGGCTGGCCGACGCCGCTGCTGCTGCGCCTGGCCGGGGTCCTCGGTGGTTGCGCCGAAGTGGCGCGACACCCGGTCGCCTGCGTCGGTACCCAGGCGGTGCTGGCCGGGCTGTTCGAACAGTTCAGGGCGCTCGAAGCCGACCTCGACGCCGCCTTCGCCGCCAACGCCTCGGCCTGGGAGGCGCTGTGGCAGCGCGACCGCGGCCTGCTGGCGATTGCCAACGGGGCCCGCAAAGTTCGCCTGGAAAAGGCCTTGACCACCCTCGGGCTTGACCCAGGTCAGTGAGGCGCCGCGCCGCAGGCGCTTACCCTGCGCAGCATCCGGCGAGGCATGCCTCGCGCCTGCACAGAGTAGATTCCACCGACCATGCGACGCGAACCGATCGTGCTGTTCGACAACGGCAGCCACCAGTGCCTGTGTTTCGATGACCTCGTCAGCGGCGAAGGCGTCCAGTCCAACCAGTTCCTCATCGTCGACAACGGCCAGTACCTGCTGCTCGACCCGGGCGGCGACCTGACCTATACGCCGCTCTCGCTGGAGCTGTCGAAGCGCTTCCCGCTGCAGGAACTGGACTACATCTTCGCTTCGCACCAGGACCCGGACATCATCGCCGCCCTCGACAAATGGCTGCTGCACACCCGCGCGCGAGTGATCTGCTCCAAGCTCTGGGCACGCTTCCTGCCGCACCTGACGGCCAACTACCTGGCGGTCAGCCATGGCATCAACACCTACGACCGGGTCATCCCGTTGCCCGACCGCGGCCAGGCGATTTCCCTCGGCGACTGTTCGCTGAAGGCGATTCCCGCGCATTTCCTGCACTCGGTGGGCAACTTCCAGCTCTACGATCCGGTGAGCAGGATTCTCTTCTCCGGCGACATGGGCGCCTCGCTGGTGGACGACGCCTCGCCGGTGACCGACTTCGCCGCGCACATCCAGTACATGGACGGCTTCCATCGCCGCTACATGGCGGCGAACAAGATCTGCCGCCTGTGGGCGCGGATGGTCCGGGACATGGATGTGGAGATGATCGTGCCGCAACACGGCCGCCCCTTCGTCGGCAAGGAAATGATCAGCGCCTTCCTCTACTGGATCGAGAACCTGGAGTGCGGCATCGACCTGCTCGGTCCCGACGACTACCGCATGCCCGGCTGAACCCGCGCTTCCGGCTGTCATCGAGGCCGTGCTAGGGTGGCCCCTCGACTGTCGAGAGGGCCCCGCCGATGCCCGCTTTGCCGTTGTTCCGCGGCGCCCTCGCCGCGCTGCTCCTGACGTGTTCCCTTGCCGCTCTCGGTGAAGACTGGCCCGACGCCGACTGGCCGCGCGCGCCGCAGCCCACCGGGCCGGCGCTGGAGGCGTTCGAGCGCTATGCCTTTCCCCGTCGTGACGATGTCCGTCGCAAGGGCGTTCGCACCGATGCGGTGGTGGTGGTCCGCGACGGCCGCCTGGTCTACGAGCGCTATGCCGGGCCGAGCCGCGCCGAGACGCCGCACCTGACCTGGTCGGTGAGCAAGAGCCTGCTCGCCACGCTGCTCGGCATCGCCCAGGGTGAGCGGCGCTTCCAGCTCGACGATCCGGTCGCCGGCTACTACCCGCCGTTCGCCCGCCATCCCGAGGTGACGCTGCGTCACCTGCTGAACTGGTCCTCCGGGCTGGACTGGCAGGAGGACTACGAGTTCGCGCCGCTGAAATCCTCGGTGGTGGCGATGCTCTATACCCGCGGCCGCGACGACATGGCCGGGTTCGTCGCCAGCACACCGGCGGCACGCCAGCCGGGCCGGCGCTTCCGCTACTCCAGCGGCGACAGCAACGTGCTGGCGGCGGCCCTGCACGGCATGCTCGGCGCGGAATACGCCGACTATCCCTGGCGCGCGCTGTTCGAGCCGCTGGGGATTCGTTCGGCGGTCTGGGAGCGGGATGCCGCCGGCACATTCGTCGGTTCGTCCTATGCCTACCTGAGCGCCCGCGACCTGGCCCGCGTCGGCCTGCTGATGCAGCGCCACGGGCGCTGGCGCGAGCGCCAGCTGCTGCCGCTGTCCTGGATCGAATTCAACCTGACGCCTTTCGCCCGCTACCGGCCGAGTCCGGAAGAGGCCGGCGAGGCGGTGCCCGGCGGGCACTGGTGGCTGAACCGCGCGGTGAAAGGCGCGCCGCCGCCCTGGCCGGACATCCCGGAGACCGCTTTCGCCGCGCTCGGTCACTGGGGCCAGGCGCTCTACGTCCTGCCCGAGCAGAAGCTGGTGATCGTGCGCTACGCCGACGACCGCGACGGACGCTACGACGACAACCGCTTCCTCGGCCTGGCCAGGGCGGCGTTCGCCGGGGACACACCGCCATGATCCGACGCCACCCCTGGCTCGCGCTGTTCCTCCTGCTACTGCTCGCGGCGCTGGCCTGGGCCTGGCAGAACCGCGTCCACCTGGCGGCCTTTCCCGCCATCATCGGCGCCTACACGGCCAAGGAGTACTGTTCCTGTCGCTACGTGATGGGGAACTCTGCGGACTATTGCCGGGCCTATACCCAACAGTACGTGCCGATCAGCGGCTTCTTCGACGACGAAGCCCGCCGCCGGGTGACCGCCCGCGGCCTCGGCAGTACGCAGACGGCCGCCTGGCTGGGCCCGCGCGAAGGATGCCGGCTGCTGGCCGAGGCGGACAGGCTGCCGGACTGACCGGCGGCGCATGTCGGGGCGCGGTGCGAGGGATGGCGCCGGCCCGCAGCCGGAGGTGGAATGCCTGTCGTATTGTGTGTGCTGCTGCTGTTCAGCCCGTTGCTGTCGGCGGCGGAATGGCAGCTGGAACCGGATTATTCGCGAATCAGCTTCGTCTCCGTGAAGCGCGCGAAGATGGCCGAGGTGCAGCGCTTCGACCGTCTCAGCGGGCAGATCGACAAGCAGGGCGTGGCGCGCATCGTGGTACCGCTGGGCACCCTGGACAGCGGCCTGGCCCTGCGCGACGAGCGGATGAAGGACAACTTCTTCGAGACCTCGCGCTTCCCCCAGGCCACCGTGGAGAGCCGCCTGGACATGGCCGGCTTCGACGACCTGCGGGTTGGCCAGTCGCGGGTCGAGAAGCTCGACTTCACCCTCGACCTGCACGGCCAGCAGCGTCGCCTCAAGGCCGACGTGCTGGTCACCCGCCAGGGCGAGGGGCTGGTCCAGGTGGCCACCCTGGAGCCGGTGCTGCTCAAGCTGCTCGACTTCAACCTCGAGGAAAAGCTCAAGCCGCTGAAGGACATGGCCAATATCCCTTCGATCACTCCCGAGGTGCCGGTCTTCGCCGTGCTCAACTTCCGCGAAGTGCCGCCGGAACAGCTCTGAAGGCCGGCGCGGGCGTCGGGTTCCACCCAGTGGAACCGCCTTTCGTTGTCCTCCGCCGCGTGCCGCGCTTAGCTGTTGCCAAGCCCGGGCGGCCTTGCGTCCCGGGGCTCCCGCCAACAAGACCGGAGCGCTATCCGGCCAGAGGAGAGACGGCATGGCTCGACATCGACACATCGTGGCCTGGCTCGAGGAGGTCGGCGACGATCTGCGCAGCCTGCGCCAGGACATCCACGCCCATCCCGAACTGGGTTTCGAGGAGCGGCGCACCGCCGCGCTGGTCGCCGACCGCCTGCGCGAGTGGGGCTACGAGGTACACGAAGGGATCGGCCGCACCGGCGTGGTCGGGGTCCTGCGCCAGGGCGACAGTCCGCGCCGGATCGGGCTGCGGGCGGACATGGACGCGCTGCCCATCGTCGAGGCCACCGGGCTCGGCTACAGCAGTTGCCACGGCGGGCGGATGCATGCCTGCGGCCACGACGGGCACACCGCGATGCTGCTTGGCGCGGCGCGCTACCTGGCGGCGACCCGGCGTTTCGACGGCACCCTGGTGCTGATCTTCCAGCCCGCCGAGGAAGGCCAGGGCGGTGCCGAGGCGATGCTCGCCGATGGTCTGCTGGAGCGCTTCCCCTGCGACGCGCTGTTCGGCATGCACAACATGCCGGGGCTGGAGGCCGGCCACCTGGGCTTCCGCGCCGGGCCGATGATGGCGTCCCAGGATCTGCTGACGGTCACCGTCGAAGGCGTCGGCGGCCACGGCTCGATGCCGCACCTGAGCGTCGACCCGCTGCTCGCCGCGTCCGGCGTGGTGATGGCCTTGCAGAGCGTGGTGGCGCGCAACATCGACCCGCAGAAGGCCGCGGTGGTCACCGTCGGCGCGCTGCAGGCCGGCGAAGCGGCCAACGTGATTCCCCAGCGCGCCTTGCTGCGCCTGAGCCTACGGGCGCTCGACGGGCAGGTGCGCGAGCAGGTCCTGCAACGGGTCCGCGCGATCATCGAGCAGCAGGCCGCCAGCTACGGCTGCCAGGCCAGCATCGAGCACTATCCGGCCTACCCGGTGCTGGTCAACAGCGCCGAGGAAACCGAGTTCGCCCGCCAGGTCGGGGTCGAGCTGCTCGGCGCGGACCAGGTCGACGGCGCTACGCCGAAGCTGATGGGCAGCGAGGATTTCGCCTGGATGCTGCAACGCTGCCCCGGCAGCTACCTGTTCATCGGTAATGGCGCCGGGGGACCGATGGTGCATAACCCGGGCTATGACTTCAACGACGACATCCTGGTCCTGGGCGCCGCCTACTGGGGCGCGCTCGCCGAGACCTGGCTGGACGCTTCCGCGGCCGCCGGCGTCGGCACCGCCGCCAGCCTCGGTGCGGCCTGAACCGCGCCGGCCTTTCCCAGTTACCAGGAGACTCCCATGCACGCTTGCCCGAGCGGTACCTCGCGTACCCGCCAGGTGGCGGCTGCCGTGATCGGCAACGCCCTGGAATGGTACGACTTCATCGTCTACGGCTTTCTCTCCAGCCTGATCGCCAGGCTGTTCTTTCCCTCCGGCGACGATTACACCTCGCTGCTGATGGCCCTGGCGACCTTCGGCGTCGGCTTCTTCATGCGCCCGGCCGGTGGCGTGCTGCTCGGCCTGTATGCCGATCGCAAGGGGCGAAAGGCGGCGATGCAACTGATCATCCTGCTGATGACCCTGTCCATCGCGCTGATCGCCCTCGCCCCGACCCACGCGGCCATCGGCCTGGGCGCGCCGCTGCTGATCGTCATCGCGCGGATGCTGCAGGGCTTCGCCACCGGTGGCGAGTTCGCCAGCGCCACGGCGTTCCTGGTGGAAAGCGCGCCGCCGCATCGGCGTGGCCTCTACGGTTCCTGGCAGTTGTTCGGGCAGTGCCTGGCGGTATTCACCGGTGCCGGCATGGGCGCGCTGGTCACCCATTGCCTGAGTGCGGCGGCGCTGGAAAGCTGGGGCTGGCGGCTGCCGTTCCTGGTCGGCCTGCTGATCGGCCCGGTGGGGTTCTGGATCCGCCGCTACATGAGCGAGACCGAAGCCTTCCTCGAGGCCCGCCAGGCGCCCGGCGAGCGCCTGGGCCTGCTCGGCGTGCTGCGCCGGCACCGGCGCGGCGTGCTGGTGAGCATGGGCCTGACGGTGATCGGCACGGTGTCTTTCTACGTGGTGCTGGTGAACATGCCGACCTTTGCCCACAAGCAACTGGGCCTGGCGCTGGACCAGGTATTCATGGTGCAGATGGCGGCGGTGGCGCTGATGACGCTGGTGATCCCGCTGGCCGGCGGATTGTCCGACCGGGTCGGCCGGCGGCCGGTGCTGCTGGTCTCGACCCTGGCCTTCATGCTGATGGTCTACCCGTTGTTCGCCTGGGTCGCCGCCGCGCCCAGCCTGGAGCGCCTGCTGCTGATGCAACTGCTGTTGTGCACGGCGATCGGCGGTTTCTACGGCCCGGCGCCGACCGCGGTGGCCGAGCAGTTCCCGGTGCGGGTCCGCTCCACCGGCCTGGCGGTGGGGTATAACCTGGCGGTGATGCTGTTCGGCGGCTTCGCCCCGTTCATCGTCACCTGGCTGAGCGAGGCCGCTGGCTCGCCGGTGGCACCGGCGTTCTACGTGCTCGGCGCGGCCTTCCTCGGCCTGCTTGCCACCCTGTACCTGCGAGAGGGCGCCACGCCCGCTCCGCGCGCCCCCCAACCGGTCCTGGGCAAGCCGGCAAGGAGTCTGTGAATGAGCGCTACCGGCCATCGACGCGACAACCATGAGGAGATCGTCGCGCTGGACGCGTTGCCGTTGTCCGCGGCGATCCGCCGACGCGAGCTGTCCTGTCGCGAGGTCATGCGGGCCTACCTGGCGCAGATCGAGCGGTTCAACCCACGGGTCAACGCCATCGTCTCGTTGCGACCGGAAAGCCTGCTGCTGGCCCAGGCCGACGAGCGCGACCGGCAACTGGCGCGCGGCGAATGGCTTGGCTGGATGCACGGCATGCCTCAGGCGGTCAAGGACCTCGCCGCCACCGCCGGCATCCCCACCACCCTGGGCTCGCCGCTGTTCGCCGGACAGGTGCCGGCGCACGACGCGATCATCGTCGAACGCGCCAGGCGCAGCGGGGCGATCGTCATCGGCAAGACCAACGTGCCGGAGTTCGGCCTCGGCTCGCAGACCTACAACCGTGTCTTCGGTACCACTCGCAACGCCTACGATCCGTCGCGGACCGCCGGCGGCAGCAGCGGCGGGGCAGCGGTGGCGCTGGCGCTGCGCATGTTGCCGGTGGCCGACGGCAGCGACATGATGGGCTCGCTGCGCAATCCGGCGGCCTACAACAACATCTACGGCTTCCGGCCGTCCCAGGGCCGGGTGCCGCACGGACCGCAGCCGGAGCTGTTCGTCCAGCAACTGGCCACCGAAGGGCCGATGGGCCGCAGCGTCGCCGATGTCGCCCGGCTGTTGGCCACCCAGGCCGGCTACGACCCGCGCTGCCCGTTGTCGCTGCGTGACGATCCGGGCGTTTTCGCCAGCGACCTGGAGCGCGATTTCCACGGCGCCCGGCTCGGCTGGCTCGGCGACTACGCCGGCTACCTGCCGACGGAGGAGGGCGTGCTGGCGCTCTGCGACGCCGCGCTGGGCGATTTCGCCGAACTGGGTTGCGAGGTCGAGGCGTGCCTGCCGGACTATTCGCTGGAACGTCTGTGGTGCAGCTGGCTGGTCCATCGCCAGTGGCTGGTGCAGGGCAGCCTCGGCGAGCTCTACGCCGACCCTGTGCGTCGCGCCCGGCTCAAGCCGGAGGCGCAGTGGGAGGTGGAGTCCGGGCTCGGCTTGACGGCTGCCGAGGTGTATCGCGCGGCGCTGGATCGCAGCGACTGGTACCGCGCCCTGGCGCGCCTGTTCGAACGTTACGATTTCCTCTTGCTGCCCACCGCCCAAGTGTTTCCTTTCGATGCAGAGATACCCTGGCCGCGGCAGGTCGGCGGGCGGCCGATGGACACCTATCATCGCTGGATGGAGGTAGTGATCGGTGCGACCCTGGCCGGCCTGCCGGCGATCAGCGTACCGATCGGTTTCGGTGCGGCGGGCTTGCCGATGGGGCTGCAGATCATCGGCCCGGCGCAGGCCGACCTGGCGGTGCTGCAACTGGCCCGGGCCCACGAGAAACTGACCGGCTGGGTCGGCCGGCGCCCGCCTGCGATGCTGGAGGTGGCGGGAGCGGCCTGGCTTCGGTAGGCACGCTGGCTGTGCTTGCAGACTTCTCCTACAAGGCCTGGGCTTGCATATTGCTTTGCCATCACGGTCTGTCGACGGTGGAGGTGTCGTCATGCCGGAAAAAGAAGAAGCGGGAACCGTCCGTTCGGTGGAGCGGGCGCTGGCGCTCCTCGACCTGCTTGGCCAGCACCGCGCGCTGGGCCTGGAGGAACTGCACTATCTGAGCGGGCTGCCCAAGGCCACGGTGTCGCGGCTGTTGCATACCCTGCTGGAACAGGGCTGGCTGTACCGCGCGTTGACCGACCGGCGCTACCGCCTGCGTTCCAACCGCCTGTACGGCGACGCCGCCGAGCGTTTCCGCTGCCAGGTGGTGGAGCGTTCCGCGCCGCTGCTGGTGGAACTGAGCGAGCGTACCGGGCTGGTCGCCGATCTGTCGATCCTCGACGGCGACCACTTGCTGGTGGCGGAAAGCTCGGTGCCGGGTGCCCTGCGTAAACGCTACCCGGCCAACCGGCTGGTGGTCGGCCAGCATGCCAGCCTGTTCCACTCGGCGATGGGCAAGGCTTGCCTGGGCGAACTGGAAGACAGCGAGGTACGCCGCCTGGCGCGCCACCACCAGGTGGACGAGGACCTCTGGCTGCGCACCCGCGAACAGGCCCATGGCCAGGGTTACGGCGAACGCACCGAGGGGCACTGGGAATACCCGGTGCGCCTGCCGTTCCTGATTCGCGCGGTGGCCCTGCCGGTGCGCGTCCAGGGCCGCCTGCTGGGCAGCGTGGCGCTGCACTGGCCGTGCGACCAGGATTGCGTCGAGCGGGTTCGCCGGCGGCACCTGGGAACCCTGGCCGAGACCATCAGTCAGTTGCAGCACGCGCTGGACTGAGGCGGGGGTTTGCCTGCTCCCCGGCGCCCGGTTTAAGGTGGCGCCGGACGCATAGGGAGCCCGCATGCACAAGTTGATCTGCCTCGGCCTGGCCCTGCTGGCCTTGCCGGTCCAGGCCGCCTGGTACCTGGACTACGAGTCGTCGCGACTCAGCTTCATCTCCACCAAGAACGCCACCCTTTCCGAAGTCGGCCGCTTCCTGGTCATGCATGGCAAGGTCGATGACAAGGGCCAGGCGCGCCTGCGCGTCGAACTGGACTCGGTGAGCAGCGGGATCCCGCTGCGCGACGAGCGCATCCGCGAGCATCTGTTCGAGACCAAGCGCTTCGCCGAAGCGGAGATCACCGCGCAGCTCGACCTGGGTCCGATCGTCGACCTGGCCAGCGGCGTACAGCTGGAGATGAGCCAGCCGCTGACCGTGAGCCTGCACGGCAGGCAGAAGCGCTACTCCAGCGACCTGCTGGTGACCCGCCTGGACGAGCATCGCTTCCAGGTGGTCACCCTGTCGCCGCTGGTGCTGGAAGCCGCCGACTTCGACCTTGCGCCGGGTATCGAGACCCTGCGCAAGCTGGCCGGCGCCAGCAGCATCGGGCTCACGGTGCCGGTCGGCGCCGTGCTGATCTTCACGTCGCGGTGAGCGGCCCGGTCTTCCCCTGGCGCAGCGACAACCGCTTCGCCCTGCTCAACGATGGCGCGCGGTTCTTTCCGCGCATGCTTCTGGCCATCGAGACGGCGCAGCGGAGCATCGAGCTGGAGTTGTATCTGGTGGAGGACGGGCATTGCGCCGAACTGTTTCTTCTGGCCCTGCTCGATGCCCGCCGCCGGGGCGTCGCCGTGCGTTGCCTGTTCGACGGCTTCGGCTGCCTAGGCCTGGGCAGCGCCTGGGGCCAGCGCCTGCGCGAGGCCGGTGGCGAACTGCGGCTGTACAACCCGCTGCGCTGGAAGCTGACCGGCGGCAATCTCTACCGCGACCATCGCAAGCTGCTGCTGGTGGACGGGCGCATCGGCTATGTCGGCGGCGCCGGGATCACCGACGAATTCTGGGATCCGGTCAGTGACGTCAGCGCCTGGCGCGAAGTGATGGTGGAGATGGACGGCCCGGTGGTGGCGGACTGGGCCGCGCTGTTCGAGCGGCAATGGCAGGCCTGCCTGGAGGACAAGGCCTGGAAGCCCCGCGACGGCATGACGCTCACCCGCCTGCCGCCGCAACCGGGGGCAGAGCAGGGGCTGGGCCGGGTGGCCTACGCCGATGCTCGCCAGCATCGCGACATCCTGCAGTCGCTGGTCCGCGCGCTGAACGGTTCGCGGCGGCGCATCTGGCTGGCGACACCGTACTTCCTGCCGACCTGGAAGGTCCGCCGGGCCCTGCGCAAGGCCGCCCAGCGTGGCGTGGAAGTGCGCCTGCTGCTCGCCGGGCGGCTCACCGACCACGCCCCTGTACGCTATGCCGGACAACGTTATTACCCGCGCCTGCTGCGCGCCGGCGTGCAGATCCATGAATACCGACCGCGCTTCCTGCACCTGAAGATGGTCATGGTCGACGACTGGGTCAGCGTCGGCTCCTGCAACTTCGACCATTGGAATCTACGCTTCAACCTCGACGCCAATCTCGAGGCCCTCGACCCGGACTTCACCAACCAGGCGGCGGCGAGCCTGCTGGCGGACTTCGCCGACAGCCGCGAGGTGACCCTGGAGATGTGGCGCGCGCGGCCGCTGTGGATGCGTCTGCACCAGCGCTTGTGGGGGTGGCTGGACCGGGTGGTGGTGAATTTCCTCGACCGTCGTCGCTAGGGTGCCGGCCGTTCGTACCCGCTGGCCGCCCCGGTGAAACTTGCCGGGGAGCCTGCGGGTCTACCCCGGACCGCCCATTACAATGACAAAGGAGAGATGCGTGGCAACGCCCGACTCCAAGGAACGTTTCATCGGACTGGAATGGTTGCGCTTCCTGCTCGGCCTGTACGTGGTGGTGTACCACACCCTGCATAGCTATCCGAAAGAGCAGAAGTTTCCCGGCCTCGATGAGCTGACCAGCCTGGGGTTCTTCGCTACCAGCACCTTCTTCGCGCTCTCCGGCTTCCTCCTGGCCCACGTCTACGCGCGCAGCGGCCGGTTGCGCGAAAGTGCCCGCAGCTTCTGGACCAAGCGCCTGTCCAATCTATACCCGCTGCACCTGTTTTCCCTGCTGCTGTCGATCCTGGTGCTGCTGGCGCTGAGCCATCTCGGGATCGGCCCCGACCTGGACAAGGCCACTCCGCGCTTCGTCATCTACGACACCAACGAAGTGCTCGGTCGCACCCACCCGGAGCTTTTCCTGCACTGGATGAGCAACACCGAACTGTTCCTCAACAGCATCCTGCAGATCCTCCTGCTGCAGGCCTGGAATCCCTACTACCTGACCTTCAACGCGCCTTTGTGGTCGTTGTCGACGCTAATGTTCTTCTACCTGGCGTTTCCGTTCGTCGCCCCGCGGCTGATGCGCAGCCGGCACAAGTGGAAGGTGCTGGCGCTGGTCTGGCTGGTCTATCTGGTTCCGCCGGTGCTGGTGGTGGCCAGCGAGAGCTACGGGATTCCCTGGACCGGCCTGCTGCACCGCAATCCGCTGCTGCGCCTGCCGGAATTCCTCGGCGGCATCCTCGCCTACGGGCTGTTCCGCGGTTACCGCGACCGTGGCCTGGCGCCAGGGCGCGGTCTTCTCGCCGGGTTGGTGGCGCTGGTGGTGGCAGCCTTCCTGGTGGCCGACTATCTGTTCACCCAGGGTGCCAAGCATTGGTACTTCCTGCTGCACAACGGCCTGCTGCTGCCGGCACAGTTGCTGCTGGTGTGCCTCTGCGCGCTGCCCGCCGACCCGAAGAGCGCCTTCGTCCGCCACTGGTCGCCGCGCCTGGGCGCCGCCTCGCTGTCGCTGTTCGCCCTGCATGTGCCGCTGTTCACCCTGTTCTCCCGGGGAGAGCGCCTTATCGCCGTGCCGGGGCGTTGTCTCGACGACTGGCGCGCCTGTACCGAGGCGGCGGCCGCGCTGCCCTCGTCGCTGCTCTATTACCCGCTGTTCCTGATGCTGCTGGTGGCGTTCTGCGTGCTGTTCCAGGAGCGCGGCGTGGTGCCGGTGCGCAAGTGGCTGGTGCGCCGCTTGATGCCGGCCCCGCCGCTGGCCAAGGTGCCGCGCCCGGCCTGAGGCCGGCGAACCGGACTTTCGACGGGTGGCAGCCATGACCGGGCTGGTTATTCTTGGCGAATAACCATAAGAAGAGGGATGGAGCATGCTGCGCAGCCTGTCGCTGGCCCTGTCGATCGTCGCGAGCCTGGTTGGCTGCAGCACGCCCGGCGCGTTCTTCGGTGCGCTGGACGGTCCCGTCTTCGCCACCCATCCTGCCGCCGACGCCAGTCACGCCACGGTCTACCTCTACCGCCCGCAGAGCCAGTGGGCGGACGAGGAACTCGAGGCGCCGGGCATCTTCCTCAACAACGAGCTGATCGGCAGCCTGCCGAGCAACGGCTACCTGGCCTTCGAGTTCGAGACCGGCAGCTACAAGCTGGAGATGCGCCGTCCGCTGGCAGGCAGCTTCTGGACCCTGTTCGCCGACGGGCCGATGGATTTCACCCGCATCGCCAGCTTCGTGCTCGACGCCAGGGCCGGCGCGGTCTACTACCTGCGCTACGACGAACTCGCCCCGCCGCCGAAGAGCGAGCATCCGGCGGGCGAGGGCGACGGCCCGCTGCAACTGGTGGGCGGCGACCTCGGCAGCGCCGAGATCGCTGCCACCCACCAGGTCCAGGAGCCCATGCAGTTCGCCGCCAGCGGCTACCAGAAGCGCATCCAGCGTTCGTTCTGGGAAGGCGTCGGGCGGACACTGGACAGGATCGGCATCTGAGCCCGGCGCGCCTGTAGTAACCGCCTATTACCCGCGACACCGGCGGGATTGGCTACCTTAGGTGGATTCCCGGGGTGTCCGGGTCCCCGCCCGAAGGAGTGCGCGTGATGGCTGCGAAGAAGATCCTGATGCTGGTCGGCGACTACGCCGAAGACTACGAGACCATGGTGCCGTTCCAGGCCCTGCAGATGGTCGGCCACCAGGTGCACGCGGTATGTCCGGACAAGAGCGCCGGGCAGAGCGTACGCACCGCCATCCACGATTTCGAAGGCGACCAGACCTACAGCGAGAAGCCGGGGCACAACTTCGCTCTCAACGCCGACTTTGCCCAGGCTCGCGCCGAGGATTACGATGCCCTGCTGATCCCCGGAGGACGCGCCCCCGAATACCTGCGCCTGAACGAGCAGGTGCTGGCCCTGGTGCGCGCCTTCGACGCCGCGCGCAAGCCGATCGCCGCGGTCTGCCATGGCGCGCAGCTGCTGGCCGCCGCCGGTGTCCTGCAAGGGCGGGCATGCAGCGCCTACCCGGCCTGCGCGCCGGAAGTGCGCCTGGCCGGCGGCGAGTACGTCGACATCCCGGTGGACCAGGCCCATGTCGACGGCCACCTGGTCACCGCGCCGGCCTGGCCGGCGCACCCGGCCTGGCTGGCGCGCTTCCTCGAGGTGCTCGGCACCCGTATCAGTCACTGAGATCCAGGAGGCCCCGCGCATGTGCGAACTCTATGTGAAAGCCGATCCGATCCTCTACGAATCGCGCTCGCGCTCCCTGCGCATCCGCGGGGTGGTGACCACCCTGCGCCTGGAGAACCAGTTCTGGGATATCCTCCGCGAGATCGCCGAAGGCGAGGGGCTGAGCACCAACCAGTTGATCACCAATCTCTACGAGGAAGTGATGGACTATCGCGGCGAAGTGCTCAACTTCGCTTCGTTCCTGCGCGTCAGTTGCACCCGCTACCTGGCGCAGCGGCGCGCCAATGTCGCCGGGTTGAGCCTGGTCGGCCAGCGCGCCCAGGGCTGAACCGGGGAGGCGCGGCCGGGTGGAAAGCTTTACTCTGGCAGAGCCTCCCTTCCGACCTGGCAAGTGTTCGTGAAATTTTCCCTGCCCTCCACCGCCACCGCGCCGTTCTGCCCCTCGGCGGTCAGCCATAGCGTCGCGGTGCCGGCCAATGCTTCGCCGCTGCGCAAGCTGGCGCTGTTCGTGGGACCCGGCCTGCTGGTCTCGGTCGGCTACATGGACCCCGGCAACTGGGCCACCGCCATCGAGGCCGGCTCGCGCTTCGGCTATGCGCTGCTGTTCGTGGTAGTCCTGGCGAGCCTGTCCGGGATGCTCCTGCAGAGTCTCTGCTCGCGCCTGGGCATCGCCACCGGCCGCGACCTCGCGCAGCTTTCCCGGGAGCGCTACCGGCCCGGCGTGGCGCGCGGCCAATGGCTGCTGGCGGAGCTGTCGATCGTTGCCACCGACCTTGCCGAGGTGCTCGGCGCGGCGCTGGCCTTCCACCTGCTGCTGGGCGTCTCGATCACCACCGGGGTGGTGCTCACCGCTTTCGACACCCTGATCGTGCTGGCCCTGCAGGGCGCCAACTTCCGCCGCCTGGAAGCCATCGTCCTGGGCCTGATCGCCACCATCGGCGCGTGCTTCTTCGTCGAACTGGTGCTGATCAAGCCCTACTGGCCCGACGTCGCCGCCGGCCTGCGGCCGTCCTGGGACACCCTGGGCAGCCAGGAGCCGCTGTACCTGGCGATCGGCATCCTCGGCGCGACGGTGATGCCGCACAACCTCTACCTGCATTCCTCCGTGGTACAGACCCGGGTCAACGGCGACGACGCGGCGAGCAAGCGCTCGGCGATCCGCTTCTCGCGGTTCGACACCATCGGCTCGCTGTCCCTGGCACTGCTGGTCAACGCGGCGATCCTGATCCTTGCCGCCGCCGCCTTCCACGGCACTGGCCATACCGAGGTGGTGGAGATCCAGGACGCCTACCACCTGCTCGACCCGCTGGTGGGAGGCGCCCTGGCCAGCTTCCTGTTCGGTTTCGCCCTGCTGGCGGCCGGGCAGAGTTCGACCTTCACCGGCACCATCGCCGGCCAGGTGGTGATGGAGGGTTTCCTCCGCGCGAAGATTCCCTGCTGGCAGCGGCGCCTGATCACCCGCGGCCTGGCCCTGGTACCGGCACTGCTCGGTGTGCTCTGGCTCGGCGAGGGCGCGGTGGGCAAGCTGCTGGTGCTCAGTCAGGTGCTGCTGAGCCTGCAACTGCCGTTCGCGCTATGGCCGCTGATCCGCTTCAGCGGCGACCGGGGCCTGATGGGCGAGTTCGTCAACCCGCCCTGGGTGAGCGCGCTGGCCTGGCTGCTGTTCGGCCTGATCTCGGCGGCGAACCTGGCCCTGCTGTACTTCTGGTTCGCCTGAAAACGCTCGGCTCCGGCCCGAGCCTGGAGAGCCAGGGGAATTCCCCGGCCGCGCGTTCTTTTCCCCAAGTGTGAGCTGGGTCGCGCGCTCGGCTTTCTCCGTGGAACCCCCGCGTGGATGGGGCGTCAGCGGGAAAGTCATTCCGGCTGCTCTTTCGAATCCCGGTCCAGTCCTGTCCATGCGGACGATGCGGCAACCTTGTCCTTTGTCCCCGGGAACGCCGGCGGTCGGCGATGACTGTCTTCGACGCAATGTCCACGACCAACGGGAGTGCAGCAATGAAAAGAACCAGCCGCGGGTTTCTCTTGCTCATCGGGCTCGCACTGAATGGCGGGCCGACGTTCGCCACGGACCACCTGGACCGGCGAATCGGCGAGACCATTCTCTACGAGCGGATCTCGCCCCGCCCGGGCAAGTCCTTCGTGATCCGGGTGAACACCTTCCTACCCTCGGGACCGGGGCCGTTCCCCCTGGTCATCCTCAACCATGGCATCGACCCCGACGGTAGCCGGGACCGCGTACGCTTCCAGGTGCCCGCGCGCGAGTTCGTCCAGCGCGGCTACGCCGTGATGGTGCCGCAGCGACGTTCCTTCGGCGGTTCCGAGGGGCCGCGCGACTGGCCGGACTGCCAGCCCGGCGCCTATACCCGCGAGGCGCAGCGCGAAATCCACGCTACCCTGCGGCTGGCCCTGGCGCGCGACGATATCGACACGCGGCGGATCCTCCTTGTGGGTCATTCGGTGGGTGGCCTGGTCGGACTGAAGACAGCCGAGCAGGACTTGCCTGGCGTCGTCGGCGTCGTAAACATGGCGGGCGGCTTCCGCTGGGAAAATTGCGACTGGCAGACGCCGCTGCTGGAAGAGATGCGCCAGGCCGCGGCCTCGCGGATACCCTCCCTCTGGGTGTACGCGGAAAACGACCGGATGTTCCCGCCGGAGCTGGCCCGGCAGCTGTTCGCCAGCTACCGCCAGGCGGGGGGCGCGGGGCGCCTGCGAGTGCTGGCTGCGCATCCCGGCGACGGTCATCTGTTCTTCCCTGAGCGGAGCGGACTGCAAGCCTGGTGGCCGGAGGTAGAGGGGTTCATGCGGGCCGTGGGATTGCCGACGCGCAAGGTGCGGCACATCGCCGAAACCAGGCGTCCGGGCGAGAGCGGGTTCGCCGCCATCGGGGACGTCGACAGCGTGCCGTTCGTCGAGCACGAGCGTGAAGCCGGCGGCAAGGACTACCGGACCTTCCTCGAGGCTGCCGGTCAACGGGCTTTCGCCCTGAGCGAGGATGGGGACGCCTGGGGCTGGTCGGTTTCCGCCAATCCGCTGGATGAAGCGCTGGAGTACTGCAACACCAACTCGTCGACCCCCTGTCGGGCCTATGCGCTCGACCAGCAGGTGGTCTGGTAGCGGGATGCGTGCGTCCCTAACGGAAAAGCCCGGCGCAAGGCCGGGCTTTTCCTGGGGCGGCGCGTTCTACTTGACTTCCACCGCCAGGCTTTCGCTGATCTTCTTCTGCCAGACCGCCGGGCCGGTGATGTGCACCGACTCGCCGTTGGTATCGACCGCGACGGTGACCGGCATGTCCTTCACGTCGAATTCGTAGATCGCTTCCATGCCCAGTTCGGCGAAGGCCAGGACCCTGGACTTCTTGATCGCCTGGGCCACCAGGTAGGCGGCGCCGCCGACGGCCATCAAGTACACGGCCTTGTTGTCCTTGATCGCCTCGATCGCGATTGGGCCGCGCTCGGACTTGCCGATCATGCCCAGCAGGCCAGTCTGTTCGAGGATCTGCCGGGTGAACTTGTCCATCCGGGTGGCGGTGGTGGGACCGGCCGGGCCGACCACCTCGTCGCCGACCGGATCGACCGGGCCGACGTAGTAGATGAAGCGGCCTTTCAGGTCCACCGGCAGTTCTTCGCCCTTGTTCAGCATGTCGACCATGCGCTTGTGGGCGGCATCGCGGCCGGTGAGCATCTTGCCGTTGAGCAGCAGGGTCTCGCCCGGCTTCCAGCTCCGCACCTCTTCCGGGGTGATGCTGTCCAGGTCGACGCGGCGCGCGGACGGGCCGGCTTCCCAGACGATCTCCGGGTAGGCGTCCAGCGGCGGCGCTTCCAGCTCGGCCGGGCCGGAACCGTCGAGGACGAAGTGGGCGTGGCGGGTGGCGGCGCAGTTGGGGATCATGCACACCGGCAGCGAAGCGGCGTGGGTCGGGTAGTCCATGATCTTGACGTCGAGCACGGTGGTCAGGCCGCCCAGGCCCTGGGCGCCGATGCCCAGTTGGTTGACCTTCTCGAACAGTTCCAGGCGCAGTTCCTCGATGCGGTTCTGCGGGCCGCGGGCCTTCAGCTCGTGAATGTCGATCGGGTCCATCAGGACCTCCTTGGCCATCACCGCGGCCTTCTCCGCGGTACCGCCGATGCCGATGCCGAGCATACCTGGCGGGCACCAGCCGGCGCCCATGGTCGGAACGGTCTTGAGCACCCAGTCGACGATCGAGTCGGACGGGTTGAGCATGGCCATCTTCGACTTGTTCTCCGAGCCGCCGCCCTTGGCCGCGACATCGACCTCGACCTTGTCGCCGGGGACCAGGGAATAGTGGATCACCGCCGGGGTGTTGTCCCTGGTGTTCTTCCGCGCTCCGGCCGGGTCGGCCAGGATCGAGGCGCGCAGGACGTTTTCCGGCAGGTTGTAGGCGCGGCGCACGCCTTCGTTGATCATGTCGTCGACGCTCATGGTGGCGCCGTCCCAGCGCACGTCCATGCCGACCCGGACGAACACGGTGACGATTCCGGTGTCCTGGCAGATCGGGCGGTGCCCGGTGGCGCACATGCGCGAGTTGATCAGGATCTGCGCCATGGAGTCGCGGGCGGCCGGCGACTCTTCGCGCAGGTAGGCCTCATGCATGGCCTGGATGAAATCGACCGGGTGGTAGTAGGAGATGAACTGCAGGGCATCGGCGACGCTCTGGATCAGGTCGTCTTGCTTGATCACGGCCATGGAGCACGGTCCTCTTCAGGCGGGTAATTCGGCGGCGGGGTAGGGTCACGGAACCGGCCGCAGCCGAGGAGCGCGCCGGTCAGGCACCGGCGCAAAAAAGGCGGAACAGTATAGCCCTTCCCGCGCGACAGGGGCACGCGCCGGCGATCAGACCTTGGTCGGCCGGGGGTGTGACTAGCTGGCTGTTCGTTCGACTAGGCAACCCGCGGGGGGAAGGGTACATTGCGGCCAGGTGCCATTACGGGACGGAGCCCATGCGCACAGACAAGCCTCCTCTGAAGCAGCGCGCCCTGCAAAAGCTCTTGCTCCGCCGGTTCGGCATGGCCGCCGGCACCTACCTGTTCGGCCTGGTCCTGCTCTGGCTGGCGGTGCTCAGCGGTTTCTACCGGGCCGCGCCGACCACCGCGGCGCTCAGCACCACCCTGGTGGTGGCTTGCCAACTGGCGTTCCTCTGGCTGTTCGCCAGTGGCCGCAACCTGCGTTACGCCGACCCCAGCCTGACCGAGCCGCAGGTGCTGGTGGCGATCGTCTGGCTGACCTACTTCCTTTATCACGTCGACAGCCTGCGCGGCACTTTCATGGTGTTCTACGTGCTGGCCCTGTTGTTCGGCGTATTCCAGTTGCCGCCACGGGTGTTCGCCCGCTGCGCGGCGCTGGCATTCATCGCCTTCTCCGGCATCCATCTGGTGGAAGTCCTGCAGCGGCGCCTCGAACTGCCGGGGCGCGCCGCCCTGCAGGTGCTGGCGCTGTTCATCGTGCTGGTCTGGCTGAGTCTGTTCGCCAGCTACGTGCAGGCGATGCGCCAGCGCATGCGCCAGCGCCGCTATGCCCTGCAGGCGCACCAGGACACCCTGCGCGGGATGATGCGTCAACTGGAAGACCTGGTCGCCACCGACGAACTCACCGGACTGTTCAACCGCCGGCACTTCATGCGCATGGCCGGGCGCGCACTGGAAGACCTGCTGCCGAACCGGCAGCACGGCCTGGCGCTGATCGACCTCGATCACTTCAAGCGGATCAACGACCGCCACGGCCATGCCGCCGGCGACCGTGTGCTGCAGACCTTCGCCGCGGTGGCGCGTTCCTGCCTGCGCGACGGTGACATCCTGGCCCGCTACGGTGGCGAGGAATTCGTCCTGCTGCTGCCGCACGCCGATGCCGAGCAGCTGGAACGTTGTTGCGAGCGCCTGCGCCTGGCATTCGAACAGGCGGAACCGGTGGGCGTGGCGGTGGAGGTCCTGAGCCTGTCGGTGGGCATGACCCTGCTGTATGCCGACGACGATCTCGACGAGGCCTTGCAGCGGGCCGACCAGGCGCTCTACCGTGCCAAGCGCGGCGGACGAAACCGCTGCGACGCCACCTGGGAGGTCACCAGTGCCTGAGATCCGGGTCGGCGAGCGACGCCTGGTCGTCGCCGCCGGCAGCAACCTGCTGGACGCGCTGCTCGCCGGCGCTATCGCCTTGCCCTATAGCTGCCGGGCCGGCAGTTGCCATGCCTGCCTGGTGCAATGCCTGGACGGCGAGGTGGAGGACGTGTTGCCCGAGGCGCTCGACGCCGAGCGGCGCGAACAGGGCTGGCGGCTGGCGTGCCAGTGCCGGATCCGCGGCGACCTCGCCTTGCAGCCTTTCGACCCGGCGCGCGACGGACTGCCGGCCCGGGTGCTCGCTTGCGACTGGCTGGGTGGCCAGGTGCTGCGCCTGCGCCTGGAACCGCAGCGGCCGTTGCGCTATCGCGCCGGGCAGCACCTGCTGCTGTGGAGCGAGGATGGCGTGGCGCGGCCCTACTCGCTGGCCAGCCTGCCCAACGAGGACCCCTGGCTGGAATTCCACATCGATTGCCGCGAGCCCGGCGCCTTCCGCGACCGCGCCCGCCAGTTGGCACCCGGCGCCAGCCTGCGGCTCGGCGAGCTGCGCGGCGGGGCGTTGCATTACGAACCCGACTGGCAGGACCGGCCGTTGCTGCTGATGGCCGCCGGCACCGGCCTGGCCCCGCTCTGGGGCATTCTGCGCGAGGCCCTGCGCGGCGGGCACCAGGCGCCGATCCAGCTGCTGCACCTGGCGCGCGAGCATTACCTGGCCGGCGAACTCGCCGGGTTGGCCGCGCAATACCCGCAGTTGCGGACCAGCCTGGTCACGGCGGCGCAGTTGCCCTCTGCGTTGGCCGATCTCCGCCTTGTTCCCCGGCGCAGCCTGGCCTTACTCTGCGGCCAGCCCGCCAGTGTCGAGCGCTTCGCCCGGCATCTCTACCTGGCCGGCGTGCCGCGTAGCCAGACGCTCGCGGACCTGTTCCTGCCCCACGCCTGAGCGGCGCTGGCGGCAGGGCCTTGCAGCGATTGCCGCGGCCGCGCGCCGCATTCCTGGGAGTGACGATGAGCGAGCTGATTCGGGTCGAGCGCGAGGCGGGTCTGCTGACCCTGCGTCTGGACCGCCTGGACAAGAAGAACGCGCTGACCCGCGCGATGTACAGCCGGATGGCCGAGGCGCTGCTGGAGGCGCAGGCCGATACGGCTGTGCGGGTGGTGCTGATCACCGGTGGCGACGCCTGCTTCACCAGCGGCAACGACATCCTCGATTTTCTCGAGCAGCCGCCGTCCCTGCGCGACAGCCCGGTGGGCCGCTTCATGAGCGCGCTGCTGGAATTTCCCAAGCCGGTGATCGCCGCGGTGAACGGTCCGGCGGTCGGCATCGGCACCACCCTGCTGCTGCATTGCGACCTGGTCTACGTCGGACGCAACGCGCGACTGAAGATGCCTTTCGCCAACCTCGGCCTGACCCCGGAGTTCGGCTCCAGCCTGATCCTGCCGCGCATGCTCGGTCATGCCAGGGCCGCCGAGCTGCTGTTGCTCGGGCAGGACTTCAGCGGCGAGCAGGCCGCCGCCTGGGGCCTGGCCAACGCGGCGCTGGAGGATGGCGCCACGGTCCTGGAGCACGCCCGCGATGCGGCGCGGCGCTTCCTGCACCTGGCGCCGTCGGCGGTAGTGGAGAGCAAGCGTCTGATGAAAGCGCCATTCATCGAGGAGCTTCGCCGGGTGATCGCCGAGGAAGGCGATATCTTCAGTGCCCGTCTGCGCTCACCCGAGGCGATCGAGGCGCTCAGCGCCTTCATGCACCGGCGCCAGCCGGATTTCTCCAGGTTCGCCTGAGTGCGCCGTTGTCGGGCTGGCGGGGCGCCGATCCGTAGGGCGGATAACGCTCCAGGCGTTATCCGCCGCGACGTGCGTGAGGCGCTTATACCAGCAGGTCGCCGACGTGCAGGACCTTCATGGTGTTGGTCCCGCCCTGGGCGGTATAGCTGTCGCCCTTGGTCAGGATCACCCAGTCGCCCTTGGTCACCACGCCGCGCTTGAGCAGTTCGTCGACCGCGGCCTGGCTGACCTTTTCCGGTGGCAGCGCGGCCGGGTCGAAGGGGATGGTCTCCACGCCGCGGAACATGGCCACGCGGGCCTGGGTCTCGCGGTGCGGGGAATAGGCGTAGATCGGTACCGAGGAGCGGATGCGCGACATGATCAGCGGGGTGAAGCCGCTTTCGGTCAGGCAGATGATCGCCTTGATCCCCGGGAAGTGGTTGGCGGTATACATCGACGCCAGGGCGATGCTCTCGTCGCAGCGGTCGAAGGTCTGGCCGAGGCGGTGGCTGGACTTCTGGCTGGTCGGGTGCTTCTCGGCGCCCTGGCAGACGCGGGCCATGGCTTTCACCGCTTCCACCGGGTATTCGCCGGCGGCGCTTTCCGCCGAGAGCATCACCGCGTCGGTGTAGTCGAGTACGGCGTTGGCCACGTCGGAGACTTCCGCGCGGGTCGGCATCGGGCTGTGGATCATCGACTCCATCATCTGGGTCGCGGTGATCACCACTTTATTGTTGCGGCGGGCGTGCAGGATGATCTTCTTCTGGATGCCGACCAGCTCGGCATCGCCGATTTCCACGCCGAGGTCGCCGCGCGCCACCATCACCGCGTCGCTGGCGCGGATCAGGCCGTCGAGGGCGTCGTCGTCGGCCACCGCTTCGGCGCGTTCGATCTTGGCCACCAGCCAGGCCTTGCCACCGGCCTCGGTGAGCAGGCTGCGGGCGTATTCCATGTCCTTGGCGTCGCGCGGGAAGGAAACGGCCACGTAGTCCAGGTCCATGTCCGCGGCCAGCTTGATGTCGGCCTTGTCCTTGTCGGTCAGCGCCGGCGCGGTGAGACCGCCGCCGCGGCGGTTGATGCCCTTGTGGTCGGACAGCGGGCCGCCGATCAGCACCCGGCAGCGCAGTTCGTCGGCGGCGACTTCCTCGACCACCATCACCACCCGGCCGTCGTCCAGCAGCAGTTCGTCGCCGACACCGCAGTCCTTCACCAGGTCCGGATAGTCGATGCCGACCACTTCCTGGGTGCCGGCGTCGCGCGGGTGGCTGGTGGAGAAGCGGAACCTGTCGCCGACCTGCAATTCGATGCGCTTGCTGGCGAACTTGGCGATGCGGATCTTCGGTCCTTGCAGGTCGCCGAGCAGGGCGACGAAGCGGCCGTGCCTGGCCGCCAGCTCGCGCACCAGCCTGGCGCGGGCACGGTGTTCATCGGGGGTGCCGTGGGAGAAGTTGAGGCGGGCGACGTCGATCCCGGCCAGGATCAGCTGCTCCAGCACTTCCGGGGAATTGCTGGCTGGGCCGAGGGTGGCGACGATTTTGGTGCGGCGAACGGACATGCAAAGGACTCCTTGGATAACGCTGGCGTGCAGGCTACCACCGGCGAGGCTCGGCGGCGACTGCGGAGTCATACTATCTGCATCAGATGTCATTTGTCGGTTTGAGCACCAGCAGGTCGCACTCCACCTCTTCCAGCACCCGTTCGGCGGTCTGCCCGATCAGCGCGTTGTCCAGGTGCCCGCGGGCGACCGCGCCCATCAGCAGCAGGTCGATGTCGTTGGCCCGGACGAAGTCGGGAACCGCCTGCTCGGCGTAGCCGGCCAGCAGGTGGCGGCGCTCCGCGGCGACCTGCGGATAAGCCGCCAGCAGATCGTCGAAAGCCTGGCGGTGTCGTTCCTCGTGCTGTAGCACGAAGCGCTCGTAGCCGGCGAGCATCTCCGCGTCGAACAGCAGGCTGCGCGGCATTGCCGCGTAGGCATGGAGATAGTCGGCGCGCAGGCCGAGGCTGGCCTCCAGGCGCTCGGCGGCGGCGATCAGCTGGTGGTCGAGGGCCGCTGGCTTGTCGCTGGCGTGCAGCGGGTCCAGCGCCGCGCACAGGCGCTGGCCGCGCCAGCTATCGTGATGCACCAGCCAGAGCGGCTGCGGGCAGTGGCGGATCAGTTGCCAGTCGCTGCTGCCCAGCAGCAGGCGGCGCAGCAGGTTGTGCCTGCGGGTACTCTTGAGGACCAGGTCGGGGCGGGTTTCGTCGACCCGCTGCAGGACCATCCGGTCCAGCGGCTTGCCCCACAGGGCCTCGACCCGGGTGCGGAGGCCGGCCTGCTGCAGCGGCATGGAAAGCTGCTCCAGCCAGGTGACCCGTTCGTCCAGGTAAAGGTCGCGGGCGCGCCTCAGGGAGTGGCTGTCGAAGAACAGCCCGCCGTCCAGCGCCGGGTTGAAGTCGCACAGCAGCAACTCGACGCTGGCGCCGCTGCGCTCGGCGATCCACTGCGCGCGGGTGAGAGCCGGTTGTTCGTCGCTGCTCGGGTCGATGACCACCAGCAGGTTCTGCAGGTTCATGGCAACGCTCCTGGCTGTGGGCGAGAATGCCATTGCAGACCAGGCGCCGCGTCGGGCGCTTGATCTGGGTCAGTCCGGCGGGTATCAGCGCGGCTGCGCGTTGAGAGCCTGGTCGAGGTGCCGGCTGGCCTTGTTCGACAGATCCCCTTCAGGATAGTCGAGCAGCTGGCGGCGCAGGTATTCGATGGCCTTGTCGCGGTTGGGGTGCGGGTTGTCCGGCGCCAGGTACATCAGGCCGAGCTGGTAGAGGGCCTTTTCCTTTATACCGGCGGGAATCGCCGGATCGTTGACCGCCAGCAGGTAGAGTTCGGCGGCTTCGTCGACGCGATCCTTGAGCACCGCCCGGCGCGACAGCAGGGTCATGTCCGGGTCGAGGCTGGTCTTGTAGAGGTCGAGGTTCTGCTGTGGCTTCCAGGTGGCGAGCAATTCGCGGGCGCTCTTCTGCACCGGCTCCCTGGCCCGCTGCCGCATCACCAGCAGGCGCGCCTGGGCATGCTCGGCGGCGTGGGTGCCGGGAAACTCGCGGACCACGCGCTGGAAGTAGTCGGTGGCCCTGGCGTCGTCGCGCTGGTCGTTGTAGCGGCTCATGTAGATCAGGCCGATCTGGTACAGCGAGATGCCGCGCACCTCGGCGCTGTAGCGGTCATTGTCGTAGCCGGTGAGGTAGAGCTTCTCCGCCTCGGCGCTCCTGTTGTCGCGGATCGCCATGGCGCTGTAGGTCAGCAGGTCGCCTTCCTCCTCGATGGCGGCGGTCATGCGGTTGCTCTTCATCTGCTTGTATTCGGCGACTTCGCCTGTGGTGACCTGGGCGACGAACAACGGCGTGGTCGGCGAACAGGCGGCCAGCAGCGACAGCAGCGGGGGCAGGACGAGACGGCGGGCGAAGCGCATGGCATCTCCTTGGCGCCAGGGCGAGGGCCGCTCCAGTCTAGTCAGGCCCTTCAGCCACGCCAATACGCGCCGATACAGTACCCAACGGAGGATATGCCTATGCGAAGCTTGATCGTTGCCTGCCTGGCGCTGAGTGCCACCGGCTGTAACAGCTGGTCGCTGAACAGCGACCTGAACGGGGCCTACCGCGCCTACGACAAGGGCGATTGCGCACAGGTGATGCTCGACCTGTCGCGCGCCGAGCGGCGGATCCGCGCGCGGCCCTACCTGCAGCCGGAAATCTCGCTGCTGCGCGGGCAGTGCCTGGAGCGCCAAAGCCTGTTCGTCGACGCGGCGCAGACCTACCACTTCATCATCGCCCGTTACCCCACCAGCGAATATGCCTACCGTGCCAAGGCGCGGCTGGAGACGCTGCGCCAACTGGGCCGGCTGAGCGAGACGCCGGCCTCGGCCAGTGCCGTGCCAACCCGCCTGTAGGCGCCCGGCGGATTGGACGGGCGTTCAGGCTGACCGTCGGTCGCGTGCAGGCCTGGCCGATCCGGTAAGCTGCGCCCTGGATTTCACGGAGGAGGTTCGCATGCGTGCCCTGTGGTTCTGTCTCGGTCTGCTGCCTTTGCTGGCACAGGCGGACATCTATCGCTGGACCGATGCCCAGGGCAAGGTGCACTTCTCCGCCACGCCACCGGCCGGCGCGCAACGCGTCGAAGTCAGGCCGCAGGTGGTGGAGCGTGACGCCGCCACCCTTCAGCGCGAGCAGCGCACCCGGGAGTATTTCGATGCTCGCCGCGAGGAACGCGACGCCGCCGCCGAACGCGCCGGCCAGCGCCAGGCCGCGCTGGCCGAAGAGTGCGGGCGCTTGCGGCAACAGTTGTCCCGGCTCGAACGCGGCGGCCGCTTCTATCGGCAGGACGCCGGCGGCGAGCAGGTTTACCTGAGCGATGCCGAGCTGGACGCCATTCGTCGCGAACTGACCTCGCGGGAGTCCGAACGCTGCCGCTGAGCTTGTTCCGCGAGCGCCGGCATCGTCATACTGGACTGCAAATCATAGCGAAATGCCATTATGGGTCATCAACGACATATCCAGCGCCATCAGTTGCCCAGCTACCTGAAGGTGTTCAATCGCATCACCGACAAGCCGATGGGCTATATCGGCAATGTCTCCGAGGACGGCCTGCTGCTCATCAGCCAACTGCCGATGCTGGTCGGCGCACGTTTCGAACTGCGCCTGAAGGTTCCGGGACTGGGCGGCCGCCCGCAATGCATCGACTTTTCCGCCGACTGCCAGTGGACCCGCGAGGACGTCACGCCCGGTCATTTCGACTCCGGCTTCCACCTGTTGGCGCCGCCCGCCGAGTTCCTCGAACTGGTCGAGGCGTTGCGCCGCTACTTCAGCTTCCCGCGCCAGCCGCAATCGGTCTGACGCCTCAGAGCACGCCGGCGCGCTTCCAGCCCAGGTAGCGGCTGATCAGCTCCGGGCCCAGTTCGCTGGGGCGCGCGTCGAGCACCGGCACGCCATGGGCGACGAGCTTCTCGTGGAGACCGTTGCGCGCGTTCAGGTAGTCGATGGTGCCGGTGTAGGCCAGTGCCTGCTCGTAGCGGGCCACCGGCTCCTGGCGCAGGGTATCGAGCACTTCCTCGCGCAGGCTGGCGACCAGCACCCGGTGCTGGCGGCCCAGGCGTTTCACCGCGCCGAGCAGCTCTTCGTCATCCTCGTCGCGCAGGTTGGTCACCAGGATCACCAGCGCTCGCCGCCGCTGGCGGGACAGCACGGCCTGGACGGCTTCCGGGAAGTCGGCGGGACGCTGGCTGGTCCGCAGGTCATAGACGGTATTCAGCAACGCGCCGAGCTGGCCGTTGCCCTTGCCCGGAGGCAGGTGCCGGCGGTCGTCGCCGGCGAAGGTCATGGCGCCCACCGCGTCGCCTTGGCGCAGGGCGACGTAGGCCAGCAGCAGGCTGGCGTTGAGGGCGTGGTCGAAGTGCGAGAGGTCGCCGTCCTGGCTGCGCATGCGCCGCCCGCAGTCGAGCAGGAAGAGGATCTGCTGGTCGCGTTCGTCCTGGTACTCGCGGGCGATCGGTGTGCGTTTGCGCGCGGTGGCCTTCCAGTCGATCTGGCGCAGGGTGTCGCCGTCGCGGAATTCACGCAACTGGTGGAACTCCAGGCCGAGGCCGCGGCGCTGGCCGCCGCGCACGCCGATCTGGTTGAGCCAGTGATCGACCGCCATCAGCTCGGCGCCGTAGAGGCGGGCGAAATCCGGGTAGACCCGGGTTTCGTCGCGTACCTCCAGGTAGCGTCGCTGCCGCCACAGGCGCAGCGGGCTGGGCAGTTCCAGTTCGCAGCGGGGAAACACGAAGTGGCCGCGGTTCAGTGGCCGTACCCGGTAGCCGAGCTCGGTGCTTTCGCCCGGGCGCAGCTCGACTTCCTGCGGCAGGTATTCGAAGTCCATGCCGGCCGGCAGGTGGTCGAAAAGGCTCAGGCGCAGCGGGCGACGGTAGCCGTGCTGCAGGTGCAGGCGCACTTCGCTCCAGCGTCCGAGCGGCAGGTTGCCGCTGAGTTGGCGGCTCAGGCTCGGCGCCGGCTGGCGTCGTGCCCACAGGGCGTCCAGCAGGCCGAGCAGGACCAGCGCGGCCAGCGCCGCCCACCAGAAGGTGTGCAACTGCGCCGGCAGTTGCCGGCCGAGCGCCGACAGGCTGCCCAGGACGATGGCCAGCAGCAGGAGCGCGGCGGTCAGCGCCAGCAGGGCGCGGGATGGCTTCATACGCGCGGTGCCGGTACCTGGTCGAGCAGTTGTTGCAGGACCTGGTCCACCGACAGGCCTTCGATATCCAGTTCCGGCGACAGCCGGACCCGGTGGCGCAGGACCGCCAGAGCGCAGCCCTTGATGTCGTCGGGGAGCACGAACTCGCCACCACGCAGCAACGCCCGCGCGCGGCCGCAGCGGACCAGGGCGATCGACGCGCGCGGCCCGGCGCCGAGGGCCAGGCCCGGCCAGTTGCGGGTGGTGCGGGCCAGGCGCACGGCGTAGTCGAGCACCTGGTCGTCGAGCGGCAGGTCGCTGGCGATCCGCTGCAGGGCGAGGATGTCCTTGTCCTTCAGCAGCGGCCGCAGGCTGGCTACGTCGAGCATGTCGCTGCGCGCCGAGCGGGTCACCTGGCGCACCAGGGTCTGCTCCTCGGCTTCGGCCGGGTAGTCGATGCGCAGCTTGAGCATGAAGCGGTCGAGTTCGGCTTCCGGCAGCGGGTAGGTGCCCTCCTGCTCGATCGGGTTCTGCGTCGCCAGCACCATGAACGGCTGCGGCACCGGCAGGGCGCGGCCTTCCAGGGTCACCTGGCGCTCCTGCATCACTTCCAGCAGGGCGGCCTGGGTCTTGGCCGGGGCGCGGTTGATCTCGTCGGCCAGCAGCAGGTGGGTGAACACCGGGCCCTTGCGCAGCTTGAACTGCTCGCTGGCGAGGTCGTACACGGCGTGGCCGGTGACGTCGCTGGGCATCAGGTCGGGGGTGAACTGGATACGCGCGAAGCCGCCGTCGAAGCAACGCGCAAGGGCGCGCACCAGGAGGGTCTTGCCGAGCCCCGGGACGCCTTCCACCAGCACGTGGCCGCCGGCGAGCAGCGCGGTGAGCACGTCGTCGATCACCGCACCCTGGCCGATCAGGGCTTTCTGCAGTTCGTTGCGCAAGGCCTGCGCCAGCTGGCTGGCGCGCTGGCGCTGGAGCGCCGGGTTGGGCGCGGTGCTCGGTTGTTCGGGCGTCTGTTCGCTCATAGGGCATTCCTGAGGCTTTGCAGGTGGGCGACCTGGCGGGTGAAGTCGGCAGCGGAAAGCCGCTGCGCCGGGTAGGGGCGCATGGCCTGGCTGATGGCACTGGGTGGCAGGCGGGTCATGCGCCCGAGTATCTGCCATTGCTCGGCGACGCCGAGCTGTTCGAAACCGGGGTGGCGACGTCGCGCCCTGCGCAGGATGTCGCGTTGCAACCCGTGCAGCAAGGCGACGTGGCCACGCTGGCGGAGGAGGAAGTCGGCGCCGGCGCGCAGGTGTTCCTCCAGTTGCCGGCGCGAGCGGCTGGCCACCGGCTGCAGCGGTCCCTGGCGCAGGCCGGCGCGCCACAGGCCGCCGAGCAGCAACAGCAGCGCCGCCGCCAGGGCTTCGGGGAAGTGGCGGGCGAGCAGGGTGGCGAGGCTGTCGCGCTCGGCGCGGTAGAGCAGGGTGACCTGGTTGTCCTGGGTCAGGTACCAGAGCAGCCAGGCGTTGTCGTACTGCTCGATGTTGCGGTTCTGCCAGATCCAGGCGTCGGTGAGCACGGTGACCAGGCCCTTGCCGTGCTGCATCTGCAGCAGGTGGGTGGCATCGCCGCTGTTGGCCCAGGCGTAGGCGTGGTTCTGCGGGTCGTAGAGGTGATAATCGGGATCGAAGCCGATGTAGGCCGGCGACTGCTCGTTCTCCAGGTAGAGGCGGGTCAGCGCGGAATGGTCGGGAGTGGCGTCGGCAGGCGTCTGCGCGTCCTCTTCGGCGGCGTCCGCCGGTGGCGTATCCACGGCCTCGTCCTCTTCCGCCACCTCCTCGTCGGCCTGGGCCTGCTCCCGTGCCTGGTCCTGGCTGTCGTCGAAGTCCTCGGTCAGGTACTGGCGGATGTCCAGGCTGTCGAGCAGCAGGTCGCCGCTCTTCTTCTCGTCCTCGTCCCACAGACGCTCGGCGACCAGCACCAGGTGTCCGCCCTGTTCGCTCCAGGCGAGCAGCCGCCGGGCCTGGGCCGGGGTCATGCCGGCGCGGCTGCCGAGCAGGAGCAGGGTATGCCCGGCCGGCGGCAGGTCCTTGAGTGTCTCCAGGCCGTCGGCACGGTTCACCGCGACGCCCTGCTTGCGCAGGAACAGCTCGGCGGCGAGGTAGGGGTTGCGCCGGGCCTCCGGCGCCGGGCCGAGGTCGATGGTCTCGGTATAGGGTTGCAGCCGGCTGAAGAGGAAGAGCGCCAGCAAACCAGCCAGCAGCAGGAGCACGGCGACGAACAGGAAACGCGCACGGCGGCTCGTCATGGGCGCACCTCGGTGGCGAACAGGCCACGCCAGCCGTCGCACAGGCGCTGGCGCAGCTCTTCGGCGGGCAGGCGGTGGCCATAGGCCAGGGCCTGCCACTGGGCGGTCAGCAACCGGGCGTAGTGCAGCAGTGGCTGCTGCTGGTCGAGCCGCTCGACCAGGCGCAGGACCTCGCCCTCGGTATGCGAGCCCTTCAGCGGTAGGCGGTAGTCGTGCAGCAGGCGGCTGAGCAGGCCACGGTAGAGCAGGCCGAGGGCCTCCCGCGGTTTTTCCGCCCAGAGCCGCTCGGCGTGACCGGCGATGTCGTCGGGCAGGCTTTCCGGGCTGAGGTCGAGACCGAACATCACCGTCGGCGCTTCGCGCCGGGGCCGGCGCGGCAGACCCAGGTTGCCGACGAACAGGCGCAGCCATTCGCGGTAGCGCCAGACCAGCAGGAACACCGCGCTGAACAGCAACGCCCAGAGCAGTACCTCGATGGCCTGGGCGACATGGCGGAACGGCACCCAGTTGGCCAGGGCCTCGAAGAACGCCTTGAGCTGCTTCTCGTCGTCCTTGCTGCCGTCCTTCTTCCCGGTCTTGTCGCCGAAGCGCCAGCCGGTGACGGTCTCGCTGTTCTTGAACGGAGCGGCGTCGACGAGCGCCTGGATCTGCTTGCCGGCCTGTTCGCTGTTGAGCTTCTGCCGCAGCAGGCGGGGCTGTTCGGGCGGCAGCTCGGCCGCGGCGGCGCTGGCGGCCGGCGCCGGCTCGGCGTAGACGGCGGGGGAGGGCAGCCAGGCCAGCAGTCCGCCGAGCCCGAGCAGCAGTACGTAGGCGCTGCCGAGCAGGCGCTGGCGCAGGCGGCGGAACACCAGTTCGATGTCCCAGGCCTCCAGTTCGGTGCGCCGGTTCAGGTAGAGGGTGAAGCCGCAGGCCACGTAGATCGGTTCCCAGATCACCAGCACCAGGGCGTAGAGCAGGTTCGACAGGTGCTCGAGCCAGAGCCATTCGCCGGCCTCCGGATCGAGCAGGCTCTGCCAGTTCCAGTCGATCTCGCTCTGCGCCGGGATCAGCAGGTACAGCAGCATGGCGAAGCCGGCCCAGAGGGCCATCTCCAGGTGCACGCCGACCACGGTCAGCCAGGTCGCGCCGCCGGCGTTGCGCTGGGACAGGACGATCAGGCGCTGGCTGCGCGTGTCCCCGGCGAGTCCTTCGAGTTGCAGGACCGGCAGGTCGAAGCTGCGCGTCGGGCTGAAGCGGCGCCACAGCAGGCTGGCCGGCAACTGTTTCTTCAACAGTGCGGGATAGGCGCGCAGCGCCTGCTTCAGGGTTGGCGTGTCGCCGAACAGGGCGTGCGAGAGGATGTACAGCGGCAGCCGCTCGAAGGCCGGCTTGAGCCACCAGAAGAGCAGGATCGCCAGGGTCGGGTGTCGCCACAGCAGCAGGCTGAGCACGACGAACAGCGGCAGCGTCAGCAGTGCCCAACTGGCCATCAGCAGCCGCGCGTGGCGGTGCGCCAACAGCATGCCGAGGTCCAGCGCCTCCCAGGCGCTGCGCGGGCGGATCGCCACGCTGGCGTCAGTCAGGCGCATGGCGGCTCCGTCCGGCGAGCAGGAAGTAGGCGCCGACCAGCAGCCAGAGGACTGCGCCCACCACGTACTTCACCCGTGGCTGGAAATGGCTGATGGAGGACCAGTAGGCCTCGGTGAAGGCGGCCAGCAGCAACAGCACGATCACCCCGGCGATCAGTTGCACGCTGCGTCTGGCGGCCAGCCGCAGTGCTTCGCCGCGGGTCAGGCGACCGGGGGCGAGCAGCGCCCAGCCGAGCTTGAGGCCGGCGGCGCCGGCGAAGGTGATGGCGGTCAGCTCGAAGGCGCCGTGGCCGATGACGAACGGCCAGAAGGTCTGCACGTAGCCGATCTGCGTCAGGTGGCCGGCCACCGAGCCGATCATCAGGCCGTTGAACAGCAGGAAGAACAGGCTGCCCAGGCCCAGCAGCACGCCGCTGGCGAAGGTCTGGAAGGCGATGCCGATGTTGTTCATGACATAGAAGCCGAACATCTCCCAGTCGTCGCTGGTGTCGCGCGCACCCAGCGGTCCGAGGCGGGTGGTCTCGGGGGCGTACATCGATTCCATCTCGCTGACCTTGTCCGGGCTGACCACGCTGTAGATCAGGTCGGGGAAGTGGTAGACCAGCAGGCCCATGAGCAGGGCGCTGCCGTAGAACAGCAGGCTGGCCACGGCGATGCTGCGCCATTCCTCGCGAACCAGGCGCGGCAGGCCGGCGAGGAGGAAGCCGAGGATGCGGCTGCCGAGGTGGCTGCGGTGCCGGTAGAACTGCTGGTGGCCGCGCATCACCAGCTGCTGCAACTGATCGATCAGGTGGCTGCTGTAGCCGCGTTCCTGGGCCAGCGCCAGCTGCTGGCAGAGGCGCCGGTAATCGGCGGCGAAGTCCTCGCTGGAACCCTCCAGCTTCCTGCCTTTCTCGAGGAAGGCGAGGCGTTTGTCGAAGCGCTGCCAGGCGGCCTGGTGACGCTGTTCGAAGAGGCTCTGTTTCATGCGCTCTCCTGGCGCAGGCCGAGAAAGCCGCGGGCGATGCCGTTGATCTCGGCCTGGGCGCGGACCGCCTCGACGCCCAGCGGTTCGGCGAGGATGCCCGCCAGCTCCTCGCGACGCGCGGCGGAAAGCGCCGCGCCGCGTTCGGCGAAACCGAGGAAGGCGCGCTGTTCCTCCAGGCTCATCGGGAAGGGTGGCAGCAGCGGCTCGACGTCGGGCAGGCTCGGTCGGCTCAGCTCGGGCTCGCGGTAGACCACCAGGGTTCCCGCGGCGATGTCGCCGAGACGCTTGAAGGCCGGGTGGTTGAGGCAACTGAGCAGGCCCAGGGCGTAGCCGAACGGGAGGATGTCGGCGAAGCGCAGCAGGTTGCGCAGCAGCGAGGCGGCCCAGCCTACCGGCGTGCCGTCGTCGTGGACCACGCGCAGGCCCATCAGTTGCTTGCCGGGCGAGCGGCCCTGGTTGAGCACTTCGAACAGGACCATGTACCACCAGGTCATGACGAAGGTCAGCAGCAGACCGAGGCCGGCGCCGAGCTTGCCGAGGAAGGCCAGGCCGAGCATCAGCACCAGCATGATCAGTCCGCGGATGCCCAGGTCGATGCTGTAGGCCAGGGCCCTGGGGACGACGCCGGCGGGGCGCAGGAGCAGGTCGATGCCTTCCGGCGTTTCCACGTGGTAATGGGTGTCGAGGACCTCGGCGCCAGGCCGTGAGGCGGGCGCGACGAGGCGGGCGGCAGCGTTCGGGAGCATCGGGGGGCCGTGTCGGGGAAAGTCAGATGCTAGCCAGCGCGGCGTCATCAGGCAACCGGGCCGCCGCGGCGGCCCGGACGGCTTCTCAATTGCCCAGCGGGCGGACGCCGAAGATGGTGCGGTAGAGGATGCCCATGGAGACGACGAACAGCGGGCCGGTCCAGATCAGGCCGATGAACAGCGGGATCATGCTCACCAGCATCAGCAGGCTGAGTACCAGCATCAGTCCGAAGACCTTGAACCAGTGGCGGCTGATGGCCTTGCGCGAGGTTTCCAGCGCCTGCCAGGGCGACAGGCCACGCTCGGCCACCAGCGGCAGGGCGAGCATGTAGGCGACGCTCAGGTAGATGCCGGGGATGACCAGCAGGAAGAAGCCGAGGTAGACCATCAGCATCATCAGCAGCCCGGTGATCAGCAGCGGCACCATCACGCCGAAATAGTTGAACATCTCGTTGAAGGTCGCCGGCTGGTCGGCGGCGCGGCGGATGCCGATCATGGTCAGGCCGGTGAAGAACGGATAGCTGACGGCGGTGGCGGCCAGGCTGGCGATCATCTGGCCGATCGCCAGGGCGACGGGATCGGCTTCGCTCATCAGGCCGATGCCGCCGAAGATCAGGGTAAGGACGAAGGTGACGGTCTGGACCACCACGCTGTAGACCACGAAGGCGCCGATCAGGATGCCCTTGACACCCTTGATCCTGGCCCAGGCTTCGCTGATCACGTCGCCGATGCGGAAATCGTAGTCACCGATCACCGGTGGCACCGCTTGGGTGGGCTGCAGCGCGCTGGCGGGTGTGGCGTAGGGATTGCTGGTGTCGGTCATGGTGCTTTCCTTGTCTGTGAAACGGGCATCCGTGCGTGCGGAATGCTAACGAGGGGTGGGGGCGTTGCGCAAGGTTGGATGGAGGAAGAGGCGGATTGTCGCGGATTATGGGGTGGATTGAGTTCAGAGGTTTCTGATAGCCCGGGGGAAACCAGCGAATACCTCAAGGCTTTGAAAGCGGAACGGCTGTCGCTGTTAGACTCCCTGCTGCCGCCAGATAGGGAATGACCGTGAACGCGAGTATTTTTTGGTACGACTACGAAACCACCGGCATCGACCCCCGTCGCGACCGCCCGCTGCAGATCGCCGGCATCCGCACCGACGAGGCGCTGAACGAGATCGGCGAGCCGATGAATCTCTATTGCCGCCCCAGCGACGACATCCTGCCGCACCCGATGGCCTGCCTGATCACCGGCATCACCCCGCAGCGCCTGGCCGAGCGGGGGCTCTCCGAGGCCGACTTCATGACCCGGGTCCACGCCCAACTGGCGCACCCGGCGACCTGCGTGGCCGGCTACAACTCGCTGCGCTTCGACGACGAGGTGACGCGCTACAGCCTGTACCGCAACTTCTTCGATCCCTATGCCCGCGAATGGCAGGGCGGCAACAGTCGCTGGGACCTGATCGACATGGTCCGCACCGCCTACGCCCTGCGCCCCGAAGGCATCCAGTGGCCGGAAGCGGACGGTCGCGTATCGCTGAAGCTGGAACTGCTCACCGCGGCGAATGGCCTGGAGCACGGCCAGGCCCACGACGCGCTGTCCGACGTCCGCGCGACCATCGCCCTGGCCCGCCTGATCCGCCAGCGCCAGCCACGCCTGTACGACTATCTCTACCAGTTGCGCAGCAAGCACAGGGTGCTCGACCAGATCCACCTGCTGCAGCCGCTGGTGCACGTCTCCGGGCGCTTTTCCGCCGAGCGTCATTTCCTCTCCGTGGTCCTGCCGCTGGCCTGGCACCCGCGCAACCGCAATGCCCTGATCGTCTGCGACCTGCGCGCCGACCCCGCGCCGTTGCTGGAGCTGTCCGCCGAGGAGCTGCGCCGGCGCCTGTATACCCGGCGCGACGAGCTGGCCGAAGGCGAGCTGCCGGTGCCGCTGAAGCAGATCCAGGTGAACCGTTGCCCGGTGGTGGCGCCGCTGTCGGTGTTGCGTGCCGAGGATCGCCTGCGCACAGGCATCGATGTCGAGGCCTGCCAGCGGAGAGCCGAGCTGTTGCGCCAGCGGCAGGCTGCCTGGACGGAAAAACTGGCCCTCGCATATAGCGAGGAAAGTTTCGCTGCCAGCGAAGACCCCGAACAACAGTTGTATGACGGATTTATCGGCGACCGCGACCGGCGCCTTTGCGAACAGCTGCGTCGCGCCGAACCGGAGCAGTTGGCCAGAGAACAATGGCCGTTCGACGATATCCGCTTGCAGGAATTGTTCTTCCGTTATCGTGCGCGCAATTTCCCGGAAACTTTAAGTCCCAGCGAGCGACAACAATGGGAGGCGTTCTGCCGCAATCGTTTGTCCCATGAAGAATTCGGTGCGCCGAATACTTTGCCGGCCTTCGAGGCGGCAATGGAAGCCTGTCGACAAGAGCAGGGCGGGACATTGCCGGCGGTACTTGCGGCCTGGCGCGATTATGCCGGGGAACTGCGTCGACGCTATGCGCTGGACAACTGACGGCGCGAGGCATGTGCCGGCGCACTCTCCGGCAGAAATGAAAACGCCAGCACTAGGCTGGCGTTCCTTCGAGCGAGCGGCGCTTAGCCGAGCAGGGTGGCCCAGCTCTCGACGGCCTCCGGGCCCCACTTGGCTTTCCATTCTTTCAGGGTCTTGTGGTTGCCGCCCTTGGTCTCGATGACTTCACCGGTATGCGGGTTCTTGTATTGCTTGACCTTGCGCGCGCGCTTGCCGGCAGGGGCCTTCACCGCGCGGGTGCTCTTGCCGCCGATCTTGGCGTCCGGATCGAGCAGGGAAATCACGTCGCGCAGAGACTTCTGGTAAGTACCCATCAGTGCCCGCAGCTTCTCTTCGAATTCCAGTTCTTTTTTCAGTTTGTCGTCTTGTTCGAGGGACTTCAGGCGTTCCTGAAGTTCCTTGATGGCTTCTTCCGTGGCGCGATATTCATTGATCAGGGACATGTCAGGTACCTTGTCTGTGCTGAGTGGCGATGGCGGGCATGTAAGTAGATTCAATAATAGTCAGGGCGAAACTGTAAGTAAACCGCGAAGAAAAGTTTTCTCGAAGAAATTCAAAGTAATTAATTCGGCATCGCCATTGCCCTGTTGCCGGGCTTTATTCTCGCCTGCGAACAGCCCGTCGAAAGGCTGTCGCCGAGGCTGAACTTTTCCCGCCGTGCCGCTAGAATGGCGGCTTTTCGCGATGTTTCTGGAGTATACCCATGCGCACTTTTCGGCTGGTGATCGCCTGTCCCGACGGGGTCGGGATCGTTGCCAAGGTGAGTAACTTCCTGGCCACCTACAATGGCTGGATCACCGAAGCCAGCCATCATTCCGATAACGATAACGGCTGGTTCTTCATGCGCCACGAGATCCGTGCCGATTCCCTGCCGTTCGATCTCGATGGCTTCCGCCAGGCCTTCGCCCCGATCGCCCGCGAGTTTTCCATGGTGTGGCGGATCACCGATTCCGAAGTGAAGAAGCGCGTGGTGCTGATGGCCAGCAAGGAGTCGCATTGCCTGGCCGACCTGCTGCACCGCTGGCACAGTGGCGAACTGGACTGCGAGATTCCCTGCGTGATCGCCAACCATGACGACCTGCGCAGCATGGTCGAATGGCACGGCATCCCGTACTTCCACGTTCCGGTCGATCCCCAGGACAAACAGCCGGCCTTCGACGAGGTTTCCCGGCTGATCGACGAACATGGTGCCGATTGCATCGTACTGGCCCGCTACATGCAGATCCTGCCACCGGACCTGTGCCGCAAGTACGCCCACCAGGTGATCAACATCCACCACAGCTTCCTGCCGTCCTTCATCGGCGCCAAGCCTTACCACCAGGCGTCGAAGCGCGGGGTCAAGCTGATCGGCGCGACCAGCCACTACGTGACCGAGGAACTGGATGCCGGCCCGATCATCGAGCAGGACGTGGTGCGGGTGACCCACCGCGACAACGTCGAGGACATGGTGCGCCTGGGCAAGGACGTGGAAAAACTGGTGCTCGCGCGCGGTCTGCGCTATCACCTGGAAGACCGTGTACTGGTTCACGGCAACAAGACGGTGGTGTTCGACTGAGTCGGTTCCCGCGCGGTGCCGGCCATGGCCGGCATCCGGAGGAAGGAACATGAGCGATCCCAGGCAGGCGGGTACCGCCAGCCCGCCGCCGACCCTCGGCGAGGGCTGCACCAGCCGCTACGACATCGACGCGCTGGGCGACGAGGACGGAACCGAGTTTCCAGGCGCGGCCGAACTCTGGCGGCGTCTCCAGGAGAACGGCGGCGAGATGGCCGAGGGCTCCGCCGACGACAGGCTCAGGAAGACGCCTCGCGACTGCTGATCAGCTTCTTCAGCAGCGGCCGCCCGGCGAGCACGGCGAACACCGGACCGCCGGCGACCAGGTAGAAATAGAAGGTCACTGCCCGCCAGATGACGATGGCCGCCGCCGCTGTCGACTTGCCGACCATGGGCGCCAGCAGCGCCGCCGAGGTCAGCTCGGTGCCGCCGGCGCCGCCGGGAATCAGCGAGAGCTGGCCGGCGCTGAGCGAAACCATCTGGATCAGGAAGGTCCAGGCCCACTGGATATCCACCCCGAGCCCGCGCAGGGTCAGGTCGAGTACGCTGAAGCGCAGCAGCCAGTGCGTGCTGCTGAGCAGGAACACCGCCAGCAGGCGGCGTTTCGGCAGACGCAGGCTGTCGTGCAGGGCGATGCGGAAGTGCAGGATCTTGCGTCCCCAGTGCAACCGCTTGCGCGGCGACACGCCGAGCCGGGCCAGGACCCGGCCGTTGAAGCGGATCACCTGGTGCAGGTAGCGGATCAGCATCACCGCGCCGACGAACAGGCCGACCAGGAACACCGCGCTGAAGATCAGGCTCGACTCCATGTTCGGACTCAGCGAATGGCTGAGGGCGTAGATCAGGATCGCGCCCAGGGCGCAGAGGAAGAAGGTCAGGTCGGCCAACTGGTCCACGGCGAACACCGCGCTGGTCTGCGCCGGCCTCAGGCCGCGGCGGGCCAGCAGGGCCATCAGGGTCAGCGGACCGCCGCTGCCGCCGGGGGTGGCGCAGAAGGCGAACTCGCTGGCCATGATGATACCGACGCTCTGCATCTGCCCGAGCCTGCCCGCGCGGCCGGCGAGCAGCAGGCGCAGGCGCAGGCCGTTGATGAACCAGCAGACCACGATCATGCCGAACATCAGCAGCAGGCTGTCCAGCGGGAAGGCGCGCAGGCGCGGGAACATGTCGCTGCCGCCGAGCAGCAGCGGAATCAGCGAGGCGCCGATCAGTCCGAACAGCAGCAACCAGCCTCGACTCATGCCGCGCGGTCCGAAGCCTGCTGGCGGTCCAGCCAGTCGATCTTGGTCAGCGGACGGCGCCCCTCGGCCAGCAGGGTCTCGAGGGTGCGCAGCCAGTATTCGCGGGAGAAGCGATGACGCATGTCGACGGGATGGAGTCCGAGACGGATCACCGGCGCTTCGCGCCAGGCCCGCCGGCGCTGCTCGCTGAGCGCCCAGGAGAGGCCGCGACGCCAGGCACTGCGTGCGCTCCAGACCAGGCCGGGAGCCTCGATCGGTTGCAGTCGGGGAAGCAGGTACAGGTTGGACGGGTCGCTGGTGTAGCGCAGTCCGCTCTCGCCGAGCGCCTGGCGGGTGCCGGCGCTCATCAGCCAGGCCGGCGCGACGAAACCGTGCAGCGGCCAGCCGCGCCGGCGGAACAGCTGGATGCCGGCGGCCAGGCGGGCCTTGGCCTCGGTGTGGTCGAGGGCGTAGAACTCTCCCTCCCAGGTATAGATGCGACGCATGAAGTATTGCCCCGGAGTGCGCGGTGGTGGGGCGTCATCGTAGTGATAGAAGCCGTGGAGAGCCAGTTCGTCGCCATGCGCCACCCGTCGCGAGAGCAGTTCGCAGAACGCCTCGTCGTTTTCCAGCGGGTTGCGATGGTGGAAATCGGGGACCACCAGCCAGGTCATCGGCACCTGGCCGAGAGCATCCACCGCCTCGACGAAGGGCCGGTAGTCCGGCCAGGTCTCCGGAGCCACGTCATGCAGCACCAGCAGCAGGCTGCGTTCAGCCATGGCGCGGGAACCTCGCCTCGCTGTCGCCGAGTACCGCGTGATAGTGCAGCAGCAGTCCGGCGACCACCGCGTCCCAGGCGTGCTGGCGCTCGACGTGGCGGCGCGCGCGCTGGCCGCGCTGCGCCACGTCGTGGCTGAACAGCTCGCGCACGGCGCAGGCCATGGCGTCGCCATTGTTCGGCGCGCAGAGCACGCCGCAGCGTTCCGGGACGATTTCCGCCAGCGCCCCGGCGCGCACCGCCACCACCGGGATGCCGCTGGCCATCGCTTCCAGGGCGACCAGGCCGAAGGTCTCCTGGTCGCCGGCGTGCAGCAGCGCGTCGCTGCTGGCCAGAAGGCGGGCGACTTCCCGGCTGTCGCAGAAATGGTCGACCACGCTGGTGTTGTGCGGTACCCGGGTCGGCATGTTGGAACCCACCAGTAGCAGATGGTAGCCATCGCCCAGGCGCTGGATGGCATCGAGCAGCACCGGCAGGTTCTTTTCCCGTGAACCGCGACCGGCGAACACCAGCAGGCGGGTTTCCTCGTCCAGCCCGAGCTCCTGGCGCAGGCCCGGGTCGCGGTTGCACGGATGGAAAGTGACCAGGTCGACGCCCAGCGGCTGCACGTGTACGTCGGCGACGCCCAGGCGCATCAGCTTCTCGGCCATCACCCGGCTGGGCGCCAGCACCCGGTCGAAATGGCCGTACAGCTTGCTCACATAGTTGTCGGCATTGGTGCCCAGCCAGGCGCCCATGCGGTTGCTCACCAGCAGCGGCAGGTCGGAGTGGTAGAAGCCGATCACCGGCACGTCCAGCCGGCGCCGTGCGTCGAGCGCCGCCCAGGCGGTGAGGTAGGGATCGCCGACCTCGATCAGGTCCGGCTGCAGATTGCGCAGCACCTTGCGCCAGGGGCCGCGGCGGAGGGGAAAACGATAGCCGTTGCCGAACGGGAGCGGCGGCGCCGGGACCTCGTGGATGCCATTCGCCTGGCGGTAGCCGGCGCCCGGGACCAGCACGCTGTGGCGGATACCGGGGTAGTGCCAGAGATGGCGATGCTTGGCTTCCAGATAGGTGCGAACCCCCCCGCTGGCAGGCGCGTAGAACATGGTCATATCGGCGATGTGCACGATGGGCCTTCCTCCGTTGAGCTTGTTCCTTCTGCCAGTCAGTGGACCACCGGCCCCGGCAGACGTTCGAACGGCGTGCGCGGGGCGGCCTGGCTTCAAGTCTAGGAAAGAAAGCGCCAACCGGCGCGTTTGGAAGAGCCAGCGCGGGGATAGGTCGCAGGCGAGGGGCGTGGAGCGGATGGCCGCGCTTGGAGCGGGGCGGATAACCGCCTCACGGTTATCCGCCGGCTCGGCGGGAATGCCTGTCAGGACACGGGCGGGGTCAGATCTTGAAGCTGTCCACCAACTGCCGCAGGCGCCCGGCCTGGGTCTCCAGCTCGCCGCAGGCGCGCAGGGTGGCCTGGAGGTTCTCCACGCCTTCCTGGTTGAGGGTGTTGATCTCGGTGATGTCCATGTTCAGCGAGTCGACCACGGCGGTCTGTTCCTCGGTGGCGGTGGCCACCGACTGGTTCATCCCGTCGATCTCGGCGATCCGGCCAGTGACGCTGCTCAGGCGTTCGCCGGCGCGGTTGGCGATCTCCACGCTTTCCAGGCTGTAGCGCTGGCTCTCGGTCATGGTGCTGACGGCTTCCTGGGCGCCGACCTGCAGTTCCTCGATCATCTTCTGGATCTGCTGCGCCGACTCCTGGGCGCGGTGCGCGAGGTTGCGCACCTCGTCGGCGACCACCGCGAAGCCGCGCCCGGCCTCGCCGGCGCGGGCGGCCTCGATGGCGGCGTTGAGGGCGAGCAGGTTGGTCTGCTCGGAGATGCCCTTGATCACCTCGAGGATCTGCCCGATGTTCACCGTGCGGCTGTTCAGCGCCTCGATGTTGGCGCAGGAAGCGCTGATCTTCTCGGACAGCTCGTTCATCGCGCGGATGGTCTGCTCGACCACCTGCTTGCCGTCCTCGGCCTGGTGGTTGGCGTCGGAAGCATGGTGCGAGGCGTCGGCGGCGTTGCGGGCGATTTCCTGGGCAGCGGCGCCGAGTTCGTTGATCGCGGCGGCGACGCTGTTGGTGCGGTTGGACTGCTCGTCGGAATTGGCCATCGACGAGTTCGAGGCGTTGACCACCAGTTGCGCCACGTCGTGCAACTGGCGGGCGGTGCCGGCGACCTCGCGGATCGACTCGTGGATGCGCTCGACGAAACGGTTGAAGGCGATCGCCAGGGCGCCGAATTCATCGTTGCTGGTGACCTTCAGGCGCTTGGTCAGGTCGCCCTCGCCCTGGGCGATGTCCTGCATGGCGCGGCCCATGTCGGTGAGCGGCTGCATCAGCACGCGGATCAGCATACCCAGCAGGAGCACGATGGCCACCACCGCGATCAGCGCGGCGACGATGGCCGAGGTGCGCAGCTTGGTGAGCATGGCGTAGGCCTTGTCCTTGTCCACCGAAATGCCGATGTACCAGTTCAGGCCGGACAGGCCCTTGACCGGGGAGAAGCTGAGGATGCGGGTGTTGCCTTGCAGTTCGGCCTCGCTGAAACCACTGCCGATCTTCGGCGTGTTGCGTGGGTAGACGTCGCTGAGGTTCTTCATCACCTGGTCCTTGTCCGGATGGACGAGGATCTTGCCGTCGCCGCTGACCAGGAAGGCGTAGCCCATGCCACCGAAGTCCAGCGAGTTGATGATCTTCACCACCGTCTGCAGGCTGAGGTCGCCGCCGACCACGCCGAACGGCTGGCCGCCCTGGCGCGCCGGGCTGGCGATGGTCAGCACCAGCTCATGGATGGCCGGCTCCATATAGGGTTCGGTGAGGGTGGTCTGGCCGGCGCTGGTGGCGGCGTTGTACCAGGGGCGGCGGCGCGGATCGTAGTCGGCCGGCAGGTCGCTGGTGGGGCGCGCGGTATAGGTACCGTCGGTCTGTCCCAGGTAGGTGAAGAGGAAGGTCGAGCCCAGCAGCGGCTGTTCCAGCAGGGCCTGGGTGGTTTCCGGGCTGTGGTCGCGGGCCAGGGTCTGGGCCAGGTTCTCGATCAGCAGGATGCGCCCGCTCAGCCAGTTCTGCACGTTGCTGGCGGTGATCTCGCCCATTTCGTGCAGGTAATCCTCGAGGTCCTCGCGGATCGAGGTGCGCTGCAGGGAGTCGTTGTAGAGGGTGAACAGGGAGAAGGTCGCGATCACCACCAGGGCGGCGGCGAGCAGGATCTTGTGGCTGAACTTGAGACTTTTGATCATGGTTTCTTGCATCCGGGAGGCGCGGGCGCGCTGTCGTGAACAGCCCCAGTTGGATCGCAACTGCAAGGCTTGCCGTGTCTGTCGGCGGCAAGCCCGGAAGCTTTAGCGCACTGGATGAATGGTTGCGCCGAATGCGACGTGGAGAGCGAAAAAAGCGCCGGGGGCGCTTTTCTCGTCGGCTCGGCGGATGCTGGATGGGAAGGCCGCGCAGGTTCAGATCTTGAAGCTGTCCACCAGTTGCCGCAGGCGCCCGGCCTGGGCTTCCAGCTCGCCGCAGGCGCGCAGGGTGGCCTGGAGGTTCTCCACGCCTTCCTGGTTGAGGGTGTTGATCTCGGTGATGTCCATGTTCAGCGAGTCGACCACGGCGGTCTGCTCCTCGGTGGCGGTGGCCACCGACTGGTTCATGCTGTCGATCTCGCCGATCCGGCTGGTCACGCTGCCCAGGCGTTCGCCGGCGCGGTTGGCGATTTCCACGCTCTCCAGGCTGTAGCGCTGGCTCTCGGTCATGGTGGCCACCGCTTCGCGGGCGCCGACCTGCAGTTCCTCGATCATCTTCTGGATCTGCAACGCCGATTCCTGGGCACGGTGCGCGAGGTTGCGCACCTCGTCGGCGACCACCGCGAAGCCGCGCCCGGCCTCGCCGGCGCGGGCGGCCTCGATGGCGGCGTTGAGGGCGAGCAGGTTGGTCTGCTCGGAGATGCCCTTGATCACCTCGAGGATCTGCCCGATGTTCACCGTGCGGCTGTTCAGCGCCTCGATGTTGGCGCAGGAAGCGCTGATCTTCTCGGACAGCTCGTTCATCGCGCGGATGGTCTGCTCGACCACCTGCTTGCCGTCCTCGGCCTGGTGGTTGGCGTCGGAAGCATGGTGCGAGGCGTCGGCGGCGTTGCGGGCGATTTCCTGGGCAGCGGCGCCGAGTTCGTTGATCGCGGCGGCGACGCTGTTGGTGCGGTTGGACTGCTCGTCGGAATTGGCCATCGACGAGTTCGAGGCGTTGACCACCAGTTGCGAGACGTCGTGCAGCTTGTGCGCCGTCCCGGCGACCTCGCGGATCGAGCGATGGATGCGCTCGACGAACTGATTGAAGGCCTCGCCGAGCACGCCGAACTCGTCGTGGCTGGTCACGTTCAGGCGTTTGGTCAGGTCGCCCTCGCCCTGGGCGATGTCCTGCATGGCTCGGCCCATCAGGTGCAGCGGCTGCATCAGCAGGCGGATCAGCAGGCCGAGCAGGAGCAGGATGGCGACGATCGAGATCAGCGCGGCGGCGATAGCCGAGACGCGGAACTTGCTGAGCATGGCGTAGGCCTTGTCCTTGTCCACCGAGATGCCGATGTACCAGTTCAGGCCGGACAGGCCCTTGATCGGGGTGAAGGCGAGGATGCGGGCATGCCCGTGCAGTTCGGCCTCGCTGAAACCGGCGGCGATCTTCGGCGTGTTCTGCGGGTAGATCTCGCCCAGGGTCTTCATCACCTGCTCTTTGTCCGGATGGACGAGGATCTTGCCGTCGCCGCTGACCAGGAAGGCGTAGCCCATGCCGCTGAAGTCCAGCGAATTGATGATCTGTACCAGGGTCTTCAGGCTGAGATCGCCGCCGACCACGCCGAGGGTGTTGCCGGCGGCCTTCACCGGCGTTGCCGCGGTGATGATCAGTTCCCGGGTGGCGGCGTCGACGTAGGGTTCGGTCAGGGTCAGGCCGCCGGCAGCCACGGCATCCTTGTACCAGGGGCGGGTGCGTGGGTCGTAGCCGGCCGGCATCGGGCTGTCCGGACGCATGGTGAAGGCGCCGTCCTGCTGGCCGAGGTAGGTGAAGCTGAAGGTCGAGGCCAGCACCGGCTGCTCGAGCAGGGCGCTGACATTTTCCGGGGCGTGGTCACGGGCCAGGGTCTGTGCGGTCTGCTCGACCAGCAGCAGGCGGCCGCCCAGCCAGTTCTGGATGTTGCTGGAAGTCACGTCGCCCATTTCCCGCAGGTAGCTTTCGAGGTCCTCGCGGATCGCGTTGCGTTGCAGGTAGTCGTTGTAGAGGGTGAACAGTGCGAAGGCGGCGAACACCACGAGGGAGGCCGCGAGGAGGATCTTGTGGCTGAACTTCAGACTTTTGATCATGTTGTATTGCGTCCAGGAGTATGTAGCGCCAGTCTTTGACCTGGCCCCGGCGAGCGCTCCGCGATCGGCCGGGGCTGTCCGCACGCCTTGCAGCGTCGGGCGGGCCGGGCGGGTGCAAGCCCGTCGACCCAGGCACTGCCTTGTGCCGCGAAGCCACGGTTCCCTGGTGGCTCCGAAGAGTGCGTGATACGGATACGATGGCGTTTTTTCCTGTCTCAGGAAGGCCGGACGGTCTTCACTGAAGCTGGACGGCCAGGTCGGGCCGGTACGGCGGGCCCGACGCCCCTTCGCGGTCCCCGCGCATCTGCTAGCGGGGGCCGCTGGAGGCCCCGGTATAAAAGGGCTTTCCTTAACTGTCGGCACTGCGTGCTGGAGCTTTAGTCCCGAGGATGAATGGATGTCGCAAGCGAATGAGTTGTTGATCGGCGCTGGCCCCGATGGCCAGCCGGTAGGGCAGGCCTGGCGCCTGGCCAACCGCCATGGATTGATCGCCGGCGCCACCGGTACCGGCAAGACGGTGACCCTGCAGCACCTCGCCGAGTCCTTCAGCGATGCCGGCGTGGCGGTGTTCGCCGCCGACATCAAGGGCGACCTGTGCGGCATCGCCGCGCCGGGCAATCCGCAGGGCAAGGTCGCCGAGCGCATCGCCAGCATGCCGTGGCTGAACTACCAGCCGAAGGCCTACCCGACCACCCTCTGGGACATCGCCGGCAAGACCGGCCATCCCCTGCGCACCACCATCAGCGAAATGGGCCCGCTGCTGCTGGCCAACCTGCTGGAACTGACCGACAGCCAGCAGGCCGCGCTGTTCGCCGCCTTCCAGGTGGCGGATCGCGAAGGCCTGCTGCTGCTCGACCTGAAGGACCTGAAGGCGCTGCTCAACCACCTGAAGGACAATCCGGAAATCCTCGGCGAGGACCGTGCACTGTTCACCGGTGCTTCCGGGCAGGCGCTGCTGCGCCGCCTGGCGACCCTGGAGCAGCAGGGCGCCGAGGCGTTCTTCGGCGAACCGGCGCTGCAACTGGAGGACATCCTCCGCCCCGAGCCGGACGGACGCGGACGCATCCACCTGCTCGACGCCAGTCGCCTGGTGCACGAGGCGCCGAAGGTCTACGCGACCTTCCTGCTCTGGCTGCTGGCCGAACTGTTCGAGCAACTGCCGGAGCGCGGCGATGCCGACAAGCCGGTGCTGGCACTGTTCTTCGACGAGGCCCACCTGCTGTTCAACGGCACCCCGAAAGCCCTGCGCGACCGTCTGGAACAGGTGGTGCGGCTGATCCGCTCGAAGGGCGTCGGCGTCTACTTCGTCACCCAGTCGCCGGGCGACCTGCCGGACGACGTCCTCGCCCAGCTCGGCCTGCGTATCCAGCACGGCCTGCGCGCCTTCACCGCCAAGGAACAGAAGTCGCTGCGCGCGGTGGCCGACGGTTTCCGCCCGAACCCGGCGTTCGACACCCTGGGGGGGCTGACCGAACTGGGCATCGGCGAGGCGCTGGTCGGCACCCTGGAGGAGAAGGGCACGCCGGCCATGGTCCAGCGTGTCGCGGTGGCGCCGCCCTATTCGCGGATCGGCCCGCTGAGCGACAGCGAACGCGCCGAACTGGTCCAGCGTTCGCCATTGAAGGGCCGCTACGACCAGCCGATCGATCGCGAGTCGGCCTACGAGGTACTGGCGAGCAAGGCGGCCGCCAAGCCGGAGGTGCAGGGCCAGGCGCCCGCACAGCAGGAGGGCTCGTCCGGCGTTGGCGGCATGGCCGGGCAGATCCTCGGCAGCCTGCTGTCCAACTCGACGGTGAAGAGCGCCATGCGCCAGGCGGCCAACCAGTTGAGCCGCGAGCTGGTGCGCGGCCTGCTGGGTTCGTTGATGGGCGGCAAGAAGCGGCGTTGAGCGCCAGGCACTAAAAAAGGCGCCCTTGGGCGCCTTTTTCATGGAGGCTGGATGAGTGCGTGGGGCGGATAACCGCTTCGCGATTATCCGCCGTTTCAGCGAGGGGGCCCGGCGGATAACGCCCGTGGCGATATCCCCGGCGGGACGGACGGGCTCAGATCTTGAAACTGTCCACCAGGTGCCGCAGGCGCCCGGCCTGGGCCTCCAGCTCGCCGCAGGCGCGCAGGGTGGCCTGGAGGTTCTCCACGCCTTCCTGGTTGAGGGTGTTGATCTCGGTGATGTCCATGTTCAGCGAGTCGACCACGGCGGTCTGTTCCTCGGTGGCGGTGGCCACCGACTGGTTCATGCTGTCGATCTCGCCGATCCGGCTGGTCACGCTGCCCAGGCGTTCGCCGGCGCGGTTGGCGATCTCCACGCTCTCCAGGCTGTAGCGCTGGCTCTCGGTCATGGTGGCCACCGCTTCGCGGGCGCCGACCTGCAGTTCCTCGATCATCTTCTGGATCTGCTGCGCCGACTCCTGGGCGCGGTGCGCGAGGTTGCGCACCTCGTCGGCGACCACCGCGAAGCCGCGCCCGGCCTCGCCGGCGCGGGCGGCCTCGATGGCGGCGTTGAGGGCGAGCAGGTTGGTCTGCTCGGAGATGCCCTTGATCACCTCGAGGATCTGCCCGATGTTCACCGTGCGGCTGTTCAGCGCCTCGATGTTGGCGCAGGAAGCGCTGATCTTCTCGGACAGCTCGTTCATCGCGCGGATGGTCTGCTCGACCACCTGCTTGCCGTCCTCGGCCTGATGGTTGGCGTCGGAAGCATGGTGCGAGGCGTCGGCGGCGTTGCGGGCGATTTCCTGGGCGGCGGCGCCGAGTTCGTTGATCGCGGCGGCGACGCTGTTGGTGCGGTTGGACTGCTCGTCGGAATTGGCCATCGACGAGTTCGAGGCGTTGACCACCAGTTGCGCCACGTCGTGCAACTGGCGGGCGGTGCCGGCGACCTCGCGGATCGACTCGTGGATGCGCTCGACGAAACGGTTGAAGGCGATCGCCAGGGCGCCGAATTCATCGTTGCTGGTGACCTTCAGGCGCTTGGTCAGGTCGCCCTCGCCCTGGGCGATGTCCTGCATGGCGCGGCCCATGTCGGTGAGCGGCTGCATCAGCACGCGGATCAGCATGCCGAGGAGGAACATGATGCCGACCACCGCGATCAGCGTGGCGACGATCGCCGACGTGCGGAACTCGCTGAGCATCGAATAGGCGGTGTCGCGGTCGAGAACCAGGGCGACATACCAGGTCACGCCGGGCAGTCCCTTCACCGGAGTGAAGGAAACGAACTGGCTGCGGCCGTCGAGCTCCACTTCATGGACTCCGGGGGCGATTGCCGGTGCGCCCTTGGGATAGGCTTCGGCGAGGCTCTTCAGGACCAGCCCGGAGTCGGGGTGGAGGAGGATCCTGCCGGCGTCGCTGACCAGGAAGGCATAGCCGGCGCCGTCGAACTTCAGCGAGTTGAGGATCGCGGTCAGGGTTTCCAGCTTCATGTCGCCGGCGGCGACGCCCAGCAGTTGGCCGTTGTGCCGCACCGGCAGCGACATGGCGAGGATCTGCTCGCCGGTGCCGGCATCGACGAAGGGCTCGGTGACGATCAGCCGGTCGGCTGCCAGCGCTTCCTTGTACCAGGCACGGGTACGCGGATCGTAGCCTGCCGGCATGGCATCGTAGGGACGCATGGTGAACGCCCCGGTGGCTGCCTCGCCGAGGTAGACCGAGGCGAAGTTGCTGCTGAACACCGACTGTTCCAGCTGTCGCGCGATGCCCGCCTCGTCGGGCTGCTCGAGCAGCGCGAGCTGCGAGGCCAGTCCTTGCACCAGGTGCATGCGGCCTTCCAGCCAGCTCTGGATGTTGCTGGCGGTCAGGGTGCCGATTTCCCCGAGGTAGTTTTCCGTGTCCGTGCGCACCGCCTCGCGCTGCCGGTAATCGTTGTAGAGGATGAAGCAGGTGAAGGCGAAGACCACCACCAGCGCGGCGGCGAGAAGGATTTTCTTGGCAAACGACAGCGAGCGAAGCATGAGCGATGCGTCCTGGCAAAAGCCTCAGATGGGGCAGGGAGCCCAGGCCACCAGGGGGGAGCTTGCCGGGGAAAGCCGTGTTCCAGCGCCTGAGCGGGAGGCTTTGTAGCATAGTGCCAGTATAAAGGCAAAATAGTGGCGCCATGAAAATGGCGCCACTGGGGAAGGAGGATTGCGGGAGGAAAAAGAGGTCAGTTGGCTGAAGGGGCCAGGCCGCCGACTTTTTCCCCGACGCCGTCGAAGAAGGCTTTCAACCCGCCGACGATACCGCTATCCGTCGGGCTCAATACCGCAATAAGAGCGACCGCGATCAATCCGGCGATAACCGCGTATTCGATGGCATTGGCTCCCTCTTCATCCGCCAGGAATGCGCGGAACTTGCAATACAGGAACAGGGACAGGTTTTTCATTTTCAGTCTACTCCTCGCACGCGGCAAACCACCGAGACAGAGCGATGCCTCACCGCTGAGGCTAGGCCGGTGATGGCAGTTTGCAACAAGTAAATGGCATTAGTAGGAGTGGATTAGTCGCAAGGTTATATAGGCGGGTTACAGCACTTGGACTACATCTAATGGAAATTGACATTGATCATCGGAAGTCTAGATTCGGATATATCGATGGCCAGGCGAAGTTATGAGCTTTAGTTCTTGAGGAATACCTCCCGGTCAGCCGATAGCCTCGAAGTACCTGCCATGGAAAGCCAATCCCGGAGTATGGCCATGACACGGACCGTAAGAAGCCGCCCTCTCTTGTTCGCCCACTGGCGTTCGCCGGTGATTTTCCGATATCCGAACTGCCCGGACGCATAGCAGGTGGCTGCCCATGAATAGCAAGGTGCTGATGGTGCTGGCCGGGCTGCTGCTGGTCGGTGCCGTACTGCTTGGATACCTCGGCGTGTCCATCGGGCGTGCGCCTTCGACCGTCCAGGTCCCTGCGGTGGCGCCGGCGACTTCGGTGGTGGACGCGTCGCTGGAGAAACTCGAACGCAAGCCGGTGCTGGTGGCCAGCCGTGACCTGCCGGCGCTGGCGGTGATCGGCAAGGACGACCTCGTCGTGGAAATGCTGCGCACCGCGCCGGCCGGCAGCTACGACAAGCCCGAGGCGCTGCTCGGCAAGCGGGTCTGGGTGGCGGTGCCGGCGGGCAGCATCCTCTCCGCGGCGACGCTCGAGCCCGGCGGCCCGCTGGCCCGCACCATCCGTGCGGACGAGCGCGCCATGGCGATCGCGGTGGACGAGGTGATCGGCGGCGGCGGCTTCGTCCTGCCCGGCGACTACGTCGACGTGATGCTCTTCGTCCGCGACGAGCGCGGTGGCGAGTCGACGTCGCTGGCGCAGTTGGTGTTGCCCGGCGTGCGGGTGCTCACCTACGGCGAACGGATCGCCGTGGGCGGCGACGGCCAGGACCGTTCGGCCACGGAAAAGGATCCGCGCCCGCCGCGTACCGCCGTGCTGGCGGTGCCGGCGGAAGGCGTGGCGCGGCTGATGCTGGCGAGCCAGGCCGGGGCGTTGCGCCTGGCGATCCGCAGCCAGGACGAGGAACTCTACCGCAGGGAACAGGAAGGCCCGCTGCTGCGGGCCTCGCTGGGCGCTCCAGGCGCGGCGCTGACCCTCGACCAGTTGCTCGAGCGGCGCAAGGCCACGCCGGCCGGCGTACGCAGCGCAGCGCCGCGCGCGCCGGCCGGCGCCGGGGTGGCGGTCTACCGTGGCAGTGCCATGACCCACGAAGCGCCTTGAGAGGGAGCCGGCCCATGCATCGGACCAGGGGAGTACAGATGTGGTGTGGGCTGGCCGGGTTGCTGGCGCTGTCGCTTGCGCAGCCGGCCTCGGCCCTGCCGCAGGGCTGCCTGGAACTGCTGGCGCAGGCGCCGCAGGTCAGTGTCGCCCAGGGGCAGCAGAATGACCTGCGCCTGGCGGTGCCGATCAAGCGCCTGGCCATCGGCGATCCGCAGATCGCCGACGTGCAGTTGCTGGACCGCAGCAGCCTGCTGGTCACCGGCAAGGAGCAGGGTTCCACCAGCCTGCTGATCTGGACCGCCTGCAGCGCGGAACCACTGCGCAGCCAGGTCGCGGTCGAAGGGCGCGGCAGCGTCGATACCGCAGCCGCGCCAGCGCTCGGGGCGGGGGGCGCGGACGAGTTGCCGAACCAGGTGCAGACCGACATCCGCTTCGTCGAGGTCAGCCGCAGCAAGCTCAAGCAGGCCAGCACATCGTTCGTCCGTCGTGGTGGCAATCTCTGGGTGCTCGGCGCGCCGGGCAGCCTCGGCGACATCAAGGTGAACGCCGACGGCAGCGGCCTGGGCGGTACCTTCGGCGCCGGCGCGTCGGGCTTCAACCTGATCTTCGGCGGCGGCAAGTGGCTGAGCTTCATGAACGCCCTGGAGGGCAGCGGCTTCGCCTATACCCTGGCGCGTCCGAGCCTGGTGGCGATGAGCGGGCAGAGCGCGTCGTTCCTGGCCGGTGGCGAGTTCCCGATCCCGGTGCCGAACGGCACCAACGACAACGTCACCATCGAATACAAAGAATTCGGCATCCGCCTGACCCTGACCCCGACGGTGATGAACAACCGGCGCATCGCCCTCAAGGTGGCGCCGGAGGTCAGCGAGCTGGACTACAGCGCCGGCATCCAGAGCGGCGGGGTGGCGGTGCCGGCCCTGCGGGTGCGGCGCACCGACACCAGCGTGATGCTGGCCGATGGCGAAAGCTTCGTGATCAGCGGCCTGACCAGCAGCAACTCGGTGAGCAACGTCGACAAGTTTCCCTGGCTGGGCGACATCCCGATCCTCGGCGCCTTCTTCCGTTCGACCAAGCTGGACAAGGACGACCGCGAGCTGCTGATGATCGTCACCCCGCACCTGGTCCAGCCGCTGGCCGCCGACGCGCAGTTGCCGGGCCTGCCCGGCGAAGGCCTGCGCCATTACGACCCGGGCTTCTCGCGCCTGTATTTCCTCGAGCGCGGCGAATACGACGGCCAGCAGAACGATACCGGACTGTCGGACTAGGGAGGCGCGGATGAACCAGAATTTCGTGGCGCTGACCCAGCATCCCGGGGAGCTCGACTGGCTGCAGAACAGCCTGGCCTCCGCCGGGCAGGTGGTGCCGGCCGGCAGTGCGAGCCTGGAGGAGCTGCTGGCGCTGCTCGATGTCACCGCCGCCGGCGTGCTGTTCATCAGCCTCGGCAAGAACAACCTGGTGTCCCAGGGCGCGCTGGTCGAAGGGTTGGTCTCGGCACGGCCGATGCTCTCGGTGGTCGCCATCGGCGATGGCCTGGACAACCAGTTGGTGCTCGCGGCGATGCGCGCCGGGGCGCGCGACTTCATCACCTACGGTGCCCGCGCCAGCGAGCTGACCGGGCTGGTTCGCCGCCTCGGCGGGCGCCTGCCCAGCGTCCCGGTGAGCGCGGCGCGCCAGGGCGAGTTGCTGACCCTGGTCAGCGCGCGGCCGGATGCCGACGGCGCGTTCGTCGCCCTGCACCTGGCCAAGGCGCTGCAGGAACAGACGCCGAACCAGGTCCTGCTGCTGGATGTCGGCCAGCCGACCGGCGAAGCGCTGGCGATTCTCGGCCTGGACTCGGCCTTCACCTTCAGCGATGCCCTGCGTAACCTGCGGCGGCTCGACCAGACCCTCATCGACAGCGCCTTCTCCCGCCTCGACAGCGGCCTGCGGATACTCAGCCTGACCGACGAGCCCGGCGTGCTCGAGCGGGTCACCACCGCCGAGCTCTATCTGTTGCTGGGCAATCTGCGCGGGGCGTTCAGCCACGTGGTGGTCAACCTCACCGGGCTGCCCGAGGGCGAGCTGAGCAACCAGCTGCTGGTGCAGGCGAACCGCGTGCTGTGGATGGTCGACCAGAGCGTGCCGTCCTGCAAGAAAGGCCTGGAGCGCCTGCGCCGACTGCGCGAACGCAACCTGCCGCTGCCTTCCATCGAGCTGCTGATCGAGCGCTACCTGCCCAACGTGGCGCCGGACCAGCAGGCCCTCAGCCGGATGTTCGACCTCGACCTGTTCGGCGTGCTGCCGCTGTCGCCGGAATCGCGCCTGCGCGCGAAGAACTTAGGCAAGAGTCTGTTCGAGGTGGCCCCGCGCGACCCGCTGGCGGTCAGGCTGCGGCAACTGGCGGACAGCCTCTGCGTGGCGCGCGGCGAACGTCGCTCGCTGCTGTCCTGGCTCGGCCGGGCCAAGGCGGCGCTGCTATGAGGCCTGCATTCGGCGCGCCGGCGGACGGCGGCGGTTTCCACTATCGCCAGGAGCAGGATATCCAGGCGCTGAAGCTGCGCCTGCACCGCTACATCATCGACGAGATCGACGAAGATGGCATGAACCTGCTGGAAGGCGCTCGCGGCGCGGTGGTCCAGTACGTTTCGGAAAAGGTCTGCGAATACGGCTCGCGCCACCAACTGGCGATCTCCCGCTATGAACTGGATCGTCTGGCCGAGGAACTGGTCGACGAACTCACCGGTTTCGGCCCGCTGGAAATCCTGTTGCGCGACCCCGGCGTCTCGGAAATCCTGGTCAACGGACCGGGGCGGGTGTTCATCGAGCGGGAAGGGCGGCTCTACCAGAGCGACCTGCGTTTCATCGACGATCATCATGTGCTGCGCGTGATCCAGCGCATCCTCGCGCCGCTCGGGCGGCGCCTGGACGAGTCCAGCCCGATGGTCGACGCGCGCCTGCCGGACGGCAGCCGGGTCAATGCGATCATCCCGCCGGTGGCGCTGGACGGACCGTGCATCTCGATCCGCAAGTTCAGCCAGGAACTGCTGCGCAGCGCCGACCTGCTGGCCTACCAGAGCGTCGACGAGGCCTTGCTGGAGTTCCTCCGCCAGGCCGTCTCGCGGCGTTGCAACATCCTCATCAGCGGCGGCACCGGTACCGGCAAGACCACCCTGCTCAACGTCATCAGCGGTTTCATCGACCCGCGCGAACGGATCGTCACCATCGAGGACACTGCCGAACTGCAACTCGGTCACGACCATGTGGTGCGCCTGGAAACCCGTCCGCCGAACGCCGAGGGCTATGGCGAGGTGACCGCCCGCGACCTGATCCGCAATGCCCTGCGGATGCGCCCGGACCGGATCATCCTCGGCGAGATCCGCGGGGTCGAGGTGCTCGACGTGCTGCAGGCGATGAATACCGGCCACGATGGCTCGATGAGCACGGTGCACGCCAACTCGGCGATGGACTCGCTGCTGCGCATGGAGATGCTGGTCGGCCTCACCGGCAACAGGTTGCCGGAGCAGACCCTGCGCCTGATGATCTGCGCCGCGCTCGACGTGGTGGTACAGATCACCCGCCTGGCCAGCGGTCGGCGTTGCATCAGCGAAGTGCTGGAGGTGCTGGAGGTGCGCGACGGCATATACGTCACCAATACCCTGTTCAGCCTCGACCGGCGTGGCAGCGGCCAGTTCGTCCGCCAGGCCGCGCCGGTCGGCCAGAAGTTCCGCCAGGAGCTGTTGTGAACGGGGCGCAGTTGCTGGTGCTGTTCAGCGGCCTGCTGGGCCTCACCGCGCTGACCCTGGCGTTCATGGGCTGGCGTGCCGGGCGCAACGAGCAGGTGCTGGAGCGCCTGCTCGGGCGTCCGGAAACCGCCGAACGGCCGCGCAGCAGCCACTGGCTGGCCCGGCAGCTGCGTCGCGCCGGAATCCAGCATTCGCGGCCGTGGCTGGTCGGGGCGCTACTGGTTGCGCTGCTGCTGGCCGGGGCCGGACAGCGGCTGCTGGGGTTCCCCGGCCTGCTCGCCGGGCTGCTGCTGGCGCTGCTGCTGTTGCGCGGCATCCTGGGCATGCTTTACCGGCGCCGGCTGAAGCGGATGATCCGGCAGATGCCGCGCTTCCTCGACCAGGTGGTGCGCAGCCTGCATGCCGGGCGCACGCTGGGCGACGCGCTGATGCAGGCGGTGGAGGATGCCGAGGACCCGCTGCGCGACATCTTCGGCCTGGCGCGCAACCACGTGCTTCTCGGCATCCACCTGCCGGAGGCTCTGCAGGAGGTCGCCGAACTCTACGAGGTGGAGGAGCTGCGCATCCTCGCCCTCGGCGTCTCGGTCAACCACCGCTACGGCGGCAACACCACCGACCTGCTGGACGGCATCGTCAGGCTCATCCATGAGCGCGAGAAGCTCAGCCGGCAGCTACACGCGATGACCGGCGAGACGCGCATCAGCGCCTATGTCCTGGCCGGCGTGCCGAGCGCCCTGGGGGGCTACATCCTGGCGAGCAACCCGGGCTATCTGCTGAACATGTGGGCCGACGGCAGCGGGCGTTTCCTGCTGCTGGCCTCGCTGGGCCTGCAACTGCTCGGCTGCTATGCGCTCTGGCGCATGCTCAAGAGCGTCTAGGAGGTGACCATGCAGGCACAGTGGCTGATCTTCGCGGCAGTGCTGATGGCCCTTGGCGGCGGGCTGTTGCTGTTGCTCCAGGCGCGCAACGGCAGTCGCGAACAGCGCCTGATCGAGAAGCGTCTGGGCGGCCTGGCCAACCCCGGCGGCGCGGGAGACTGGCTGGCCGGAATGACCGAGCGGATGGACGACAGCTTCTGGGTGCGTCGCCTGCAACTGATGGACAGCGAGGCACGCCAGTTGCTGCAGCAAGCCGGCTGGCATGCGAGCCGCCATCGCACGCTCTACCTGATCTCGGTGTTCCTCACGCCGCTGCTGTTCGTCCTGCTGGTCCTGCTGGCCAGGCTGCTGCGCGCCGAGAGCGAGGCGTCCCACGCGGTGCCGCTGCTGTTCGCCGCCGGCATCGGTTTCCTCCTGCCCAAGCAGGTCCTCAAGCACTTCGCCAAGGCCCGGCGCGCGCTGATCGCCGAAGAGATGATCCTGTTCGTGCAACTGATCCGCATCCTCTTCGACGCCGGCCTGACGGTGGAGCAGGCGCTGCGGGTGGTCTGCCAGGAGGGCCGCGGCATCACCCCGCAGCTGGCTCGCGAGTTGGACCTGGCGCTGGCCCGTGCCGGCAACGGCATCGACCTGGCGGAGGAGCTGGAGGCGCTCGCCCGGCGCCTGCAGGTGGACCCGCTGAACGACTGCTGCGGCGTGCTGCGGCAGATGCTGCGCCAGGGTGGCAGCGCGCGTGGCACCCTGCTGACGCTCAAGCAACTGTTCGAGGACCGGCGCCTGACCACCTTGCAGGAACGTATCGGCAAGCTGTCGGCGAAGATGAGCCTGGTGATGATGGTGCTGCTGTTCCCGGCGCTGCTGATCGTGCTCGCCGGACCGGGCGTGATCGCCATCAGCAAGGCCCTGGGAGGATTGGGATGAAAGGCTTGATCGGCATTGCCCTGGGCGCCGCCCTGCTCGGCGGTTGCGCCAGCCTGCCGGGGCTGCCTGCGGGGCCGGGCGCCGGACGCGAGTGTCCGGCGCAGCTCGGCCAGGAGCAGGAACTGCAGATGAACATGGTGCGCGACATGATCAGGGAAGGGCGCCTGCACGCGGCCCTGGCCAACCTGGAAAGCATGCCGCCGGCGTTGCTCGACGTGCGCGAGGAAAAGGCACTGATCCTGCGCCGGATCGGCGACCCGAAGGCCAGGGCCGAGTACCAGTCGCTGCTGCGGACCTGCAAGGCGCCGGAAGCGCACCACGGGCTGGGCCTGCTCGCCCTGCGCGCCGGCGACAGCGCCCGCGCGGTCCTCGAGTTGCGCGAGGCGGCACGCCTGCGGCCGACCGAGAGCCGCTTCCGCAACGACCTCGGCGTCGCCTTGCTCAAGCGCGGCGACCGGGTCGGCGCGCGTTTCGAATTCATCACCGCGCTGGAGCTGCAGCAGGGCGGCAAGCTGCCGGCCACCAACCTGCTCGGCCTGCTCTACCTGCAGGGCGAGCGGCGGGAGGCGCAGCGCCTGATCGAGCGCCTGCAACTGGACCAGCGGGACATCCGCGAGGCCGAGGCGCGGGCGCGCAACTGGGGCGCCCCGGCGCAGCCGTCCGGCCCGGCGCCGGAGCAGGAGCCACTGGCGGACCTGCCGGCCGCTCCGGCGCGGCCCGCGCACCTGCGTACCGCGATGACCAACGAGGCGCCGTGAGCCGGCGCCGGGGAGCTGAACGATGCACAAGCCAATCCTGATCGGCGCGTTGCTGCTGGCCTCCGCACTGGCCCGGGGCGCGGAAAGGCCGGTTGTCTATCCCGCCGCCCCGCCGCCGGCCGAGCCGCAGACCGCCAGCCGCGCCTGGCTGGCCATCCAGGCCAGCGGCCAGGCCGCCAGCCCGGTGCGCCAGGGCGCGACCGCGGCGGAGCGCGAACGCGCCTACCAGCGCTACCTGAAGAGCTACGAGCACGAGATTCCCGAGTACCTGCTGGAAGATCGCGGCTTCGGCGAAAGCAAGAACTGACGGGTCGGGCGGAGGGCAGGGCATGAACGGATGGCCTGCGAGACAGCGCGGGGCGATCGGCATCCTGGCGGCGACCACTCTGCTGCTGGCGCTGATCTGCCTGCTGCTGGTGGTGGATACCGGGCGGCTCTACCTGGAGCAGCGCAACCTGCAGCGGGTGGCGGATGTGGCGGCGCTGGAAAGCGCTTCCCAGGGGGCCTTGTGCGGTGACCAGACAAGTGCCCAGGCCACGTCTTTCGCCAAGGCTAGCGCATCGCTCAACGGTTTCGATGCGAACGCCGCCGGTTCCGGTCTGCTGGCGGAGGTGGGCGGGGTACAAAGCCTGGGAGGGCTGCGCAGATTTTCCTCCAGCGCCTCGAACGTGGCCGTCGACAACGAGGCGGTGCGTGTGCTCGTCAGCAAGAGCGTTCCCGGCAGCCTGGTGGCCAACCTGGCGGGGTTGTTCGGCGGTGCCAACGCCAACGTGAACCTGCGCGCGGAAGCGGTGGCCCGACGTCTGCCGAGCGCCACGATTTCCGCGGGCACCGGTCTGGCGAGTTTGAACAGCAGCCAGTCGGCCCTGCTCAATCCCATACTGAGCGGATTGCTGGGAACCGACGTCAGTCTTTCGGCGGCGGCCTATAACGGCATCGCCGATGCCAAGCTCAGTGTGTTGGACATCCTCGGGCCGGACGGAATGGGGTTGATCGGCGTCGATACCAGCCTGGGCACCATCGAGCAGTTGCTGAATACCAATGTCGGACTGCAGCAGGTGCTTGCCGCCAGCGTGAATGTCCTGGCGAAGAGCGGCGTGGCTTCGGTCGAGGCGCTGAAGACGCAGCTGCTTGGAGTGAAGTCGGCCACGCTGAAGCTGGGGGACGTGCTCGGGCTGAGCGCCGGCGAGGTGAACAGCGTGTCCCAGCTGGATACGGCGATCAACGCCCTGGACCTCATCATGGCGGTGGCCCAGGTCGCCAACAAGAACTCGGCGGTCGCCGTGGGTCTGGGGATACCGGGGCTGGCCAACGTCCGGGTCACGGTCATCGAGCCCAAGAGGGTGGTGTCCGGTCCTCCGGGACGAGATGCCGCCGGGGCATGGCGAACCGAGGTGAAACAGGCTCAACTGAGGCTCACCGCGGATATCGACTCCGGTTTCCTCTCGATCCTTGCCACAACGAAACTGCAACTGGCCATCGAAGGGGCGTCAGGGGCGCTCTGGCTGGAGAGCATGACCTGCTCCCGGCCCGACACTCACCTGGGGCTCGGGTGGAACAGCAGCGGGGCGACCATACGGATCGGCGCACCGGGCAACATCGACCAGGCTGGTGCCATCCTGGTGCTTGGAGGCCTGGTGAAGCTGAATCTGAAGTTGGACACCACCCTCGCCAACAGCTCCGGTGACAGCGCAGTCGTGGTGAAAGCCGATGGTTCCGATCTCTCTCAAAGCCGCAGGCTGCCGGAAGGCGGCTCCCTCGGCAGCACGCTCAGGTCCCGGATCAGCGTACAGCCTGAGGTACTGGGGCTGTGCCTGCCGTTGCTGTGTGGCCCGACGGCGTTGACCGACCTCATCCTCAACTCGGTCGTCGCGCCGTTGGTGGACAATCTGCTGACGCCGCTCCTGAACCTGGTCCTGCCGCTGCTGGGTATACAGCTCGGCTACATCGATGCGGAAATCCTCGAAGTCGATGTGGGGCAGGCGGAACTGCTGATCTAGCGATTCCGCCGTAGTGGCCGCCTCAGTGCACCACCGCCCCGCTGCCCTGTTGCATCGCCGCGGGCGAAAGGGCCAGCGCCAGCTGGGTGCGATTGTGCATGTGCATCAGGCGCAGCACCTGGGATACGTACAGTTTCACGGTGTTCTCGGTGATGCCCAGCTCGTAGGCGATCTGGTAGTTGGTCAGGCCCTTGCTCACCAGGCGCGCCACCGCCTGCTGGCGGGGGGAGAGCTTGCTGAACAGCGGGTTGGCCGGGGAGACCTGGCTTTCCGCGACCGGCGTCGGCGGCGGGCTGTCCTCGCTCTTCAGGGCGCTCGGCTGGCTGTTGCCATGCACTTCGTACTTGATCTTGTGGATATCCCGGTAGATCGAGTTCAGCGACTCGGCGAGGTACTCCAGGCGCTGGTTGACGTGGCTCAGGCTCAGCTGGCTGCGCACCCGCTCCTGCAGGCGGTTCTCCAGGCGCTCCAGGCCACGCAGGAGTTCCTGTGGCGCCACCGGTTTCTGGTAGTAGTCGGCGGCGCCGACCCGCATGGCCTCGATCACTTCCTGACGACCATCGTGGCCGGTGAGGATGATCGACTCGAAGAAACGCCCGCTGCCGGCGGCCTCCTTGAGGCTCTCGATGAGGCGGATGCCATTGTCCTGGCCCAGGTACAGGTCGCAGATGACCAGGCCGATGTTCGGGTCGGCCTGGAAGCTGGCGATGGCCGCCTCCCGGTGGGTGCTGGTCACGCAACGGTAGCCACTGTTTTCCAGCAGTTCGCGAAGTTCCGAGGTCACCTGGGGTTCGTCATCGATGATCAACACGCCGAAACGCCGCGAGGCTGGTTTGTCCATGGTCATACGCTCCATTTGCTTATTGTGTTTTTAGGGTGTCCGTGCATTACGAAATGCAGCCATACCGAATGGTATTAGCCATAAGCATATAGTCGCTAAGTGAGGTTTTCCGCAAGTTTGCTCAGGTAATTTCATTGATAGTCAGGTGTGCCAAAAGGCCGACGCTCATGGCGAATATAAAGGGGAATGTCTTGTTTTTTGACGGTGCCTGCGGATTACCAACTTCCTCATGCATTACGGATTTTCCAACTGCGCGTTCGAATAGTTTTCGGAGCATGAATAGCGTTATGCATGTCAGGCAGCCGAAGGACAGGCTGTAGAGGACCGTGAGCGGCTCGCTGGCCAGCCCCAGAGCGGCAAGGTACTTGACGTCGGCGGCGCCGAGTCTACCGGAGAAATACCCGGGAAGGGTGAGCGCGACACCTATAAGAAGTGCGATCATTGCCATATTAACCGTGCCGCCGGCCAGGCTTGACTCTTTCACATATAAATAAATAAAGGAAATAAGAAGGCCGCCCAGGGTAAGCCAGTTTGAAACGCGCAAACGTTTGATGTCCTGATAACCGCAAACGCTTGCCCATAGCGCCAATGCTAATTGTTCCATGCTTTTCGGCAGCCTTTTTCGAAACCCTGGATTAATACTTTTTCGCTAGCGTTGGCGACGCCAATGCCGACTAGTATTGAGGATGCGGAACGGGGATGTCAGCTCATGCACAGAAAAGCTTTCCGGGGAGGCCAGAAGGGAGCCGTCGCCATCGAATTCACGGCGGTCTTCCTGCTGTTCTTCGCGCTGATCTACGGCCTGATCAGCTACAGCATCCCCCTGCTCATGCTGCAGTCGTTCAACGATGCCGCGGCGGTGGGCGCGCGCGCGGCGGTCGCTGTGGATCCTTCGGAGCCGGGCTACGAGGCGCTCGCCGAAACCCGCGCCAAGGACGAGCTGCTGGCGCGCCTGGCGTGGATGCCGGCGACCTGGCGGGCGAACCTGGAGCCCTGCGCCGGAAACGGCCAGTATGCCGACTATGTCGGTGCCACCTCGCGGATCGAAGTCTGCGTGCAGTACCAGTACGGAGATCCGGCCAAGGCGATCATTCCGGTGCTGCGTTTTCCCGGTATCGGCGCGATCCCCAACCTGCCGCAGACCCTGAAGGCGAGCGCCAACCTGTTGCTGTGAGGTGGTGGCATGTTCGAGTTTTCCCGTTCGTCTTCCGCCGCGGACGCCTGCGAGGCGCGCGAGCCGCTTTCGCCGGAAGGCGCCGGCCAATGGGCGGGCGCGCTGAAGAGCTGGGACCTGTGCCTGGAGCTGGACGAGCAGGACCGGGTGATCCGCGTCGGCGGTCGCCAGGCCTATCGCCTGCAGCGCCCCCACGGTCGTGGCGACGGACCGCGGCCGCTCGCCGAGTACCTGGAACGGCGCGCTCCCGGCGCGCCGGCGCTGGCGGCCCTGCGCCGCGGCGAACGGCTCGACCTGGCCTTGCGCAGCGATGCGGCGGCGCCCTTCACCTGTCGTTTCCAGCCGATGCAGCCGCTCGATGGGTTGGGGCGTTCATTGCTGCTGGGCATGGATATCTCCGACCTGAACTGGCAGTCCGACAGCCAGCTGCATCAACTGCAGAGCCTGAGCCTGGGCAAGCTGGTCCTCTCGCGCCTGCGGCATGTCTCCCTGGGCCATCTGGCGGAGGCGACCCAGGATATCCTCGAATCGCTCTCCGGAGCCTTCCGGATGCAGGCGATCGCCTTGCTGCTGGGGGATGGCGACGGCGCCTGCTCGGTCTTCGCCAGCCACGTCCGGCCCGGTAGCGACAGCCTGCTGCGGCCCGGGCTGCATCTGGCCGATGGCGAGCTGCGCGAGGAGCGTGGGGTACGCCTGCTGCGCAGTGGCGATGGCGCTTCGGCGCTGCTGCGGCAGATCGGCGAGGAGGCTGTCTACCTGGTGCCGGCGGCCATGCGCGGCGGGCGCGTCGGCGCCCTGCTGGTCAAGCCCGTCTCGCTGGAGCAGTTGGCCGAGGGGCCGGCGCCGCAGGACTGGCAGTATCTCGCGGAACTGCTGGCGAACCAGGTGGCGGATCGCTGCGAACTCCACGCGCAGCGCGACAGCGCCCGCAAGCTGGGCCTGCTGCAGGAGATGATCGGTGGCGGTTGGTGGTACTACCGGGCGGAGCAGGAGTTGTTCGAGCTGTCGCCGGCGCTGCTGCAGAGCCTGGGCCTGACCGGCGAGCAGCGTCGCGTGCCGCTGGAGCAACTGCAGAACCTGTTGCAGCCGGCCGACGCCGACGAGTTGGGCCTGCGCCTGCGCGCCAGCCTGCGCAGTGGCCAGGCGCTGGCCCAGGATCTCTGCCTGCGCCAGCCGGACAGCCGTGGAGAGCGCCGCTGGCTGCGCATCGAAGGCCGCCCGCAGGGGGGCGGCAGTGCGCCGGGGCTGTCCGGCGTCCTCCTCGACATCAGTGAAGGCCGGCGCCAGGAGGAGCACGCCCAGGCGGCCCACGCGCGGTTGCGCAACCTGATCGATAGCGCGCCGGTGGTGATCTATGTCCAGCGGGTCGAGCAGGGGCGGCTGGTGCCGGAGTTCTACAGCGAGAGCGCGAGCAACCTGCTCGGTCTCGACCTGCAGGGGCAGAGCTGGCAAGCGCTGGCGGAGCGCGTACATCCGGACGACCTGGAGACCTTCTTCGCCCGCGGACGCGAGTTGCTGCGCGAGGGGCGGGTGAAGACCCGCTACCGTCTCGCCGATGGCCAGGGCCAGTGGCATTGGCTATATGACGAAGCCAAGCTGCTGCGTGACGCCCAGGGGTTGCCCAGCGAAGCGGTCGGCCTGTGGCTGGACGTCACCGAGCAGCACCTGGCGGCGCAGCGCATCGCCGCGAGCGAGGAGCGCTACCGGGCGCTGGTGGAGGATTCGCCGGCGCTGATCTGCCGCTATACCGCCGACCTGGTGCTCACCTACGTGAACCGGACGTTCGCCGACTGCCTTGCGGCGCACCCGGAGGAACTGGTCGGCCGGCGGCTCGACGAGTGGCTGGCGGCGGAGGACGGCAGCGCCCTGCGGGCGCGGTTGCTGGATGCGCCACGGGAGGGCGCGATCGAGGTCTCCGAGGTACGCTTCAACCTGCCGGGACAGCGCTTCCTCTGGCTGGTGTGGGCCGAGCGGCCGCTCTACGATGGCCGCGGCCAGCTACTCGAGGTGCAGGCAGTCGGGCGCGACAACACCCCGGTGCGCAGGGCCCAGCAGCAACTGGCGCAGGGCGCCAAGATGGCCAGCCTGGGAGAAATGGTCAGCGGCCTGGCCCACGAGGTGAAGCAGCCGCTGCACGTGCTGCGCATGACCCTGTTCAACATGCGCCAGCGGATGAACAACGTCGGCCTCGACGAAAGCTATCTGGACGAGAAGCTGGAACGCATGGACGCCCAGGTCATGCGCGTCGACCGACTGGTCAGCCACCTCGGCGTGTTCAGCCGCAAATCGGCGGTCGAGGCGCTGCCGTTCGATCCCTATGCCGCCTTCGAAGGTGCCCTCGGCCTGCTCGGCGAAGGCCTGCAGCAGCACGCCATCCAGGTCGAATGCCGGGCGCCGGCGCAGCGGGTGGTGGTCAGGGGGCATGCGGACCAGCTCGAACAGGTGATCATCAACCTGCTCGCCAACGCCCGCGATGCCCTGCTCGGCAACCCCGGACTGGCCGAACGGCGCATCGTCCTGGCGCAGGAGGCCTGCCGCGAGCCGGGCTGGGTGGAGCTGCACGTGCGCGACAACGCCGGCGGCATCGAGCCGGCCCTGCTGGAGCGGATCTTCGAACCCTTCTTCACCACCAAGGCGGAAGGCAAGGGTACCGGCCTGGGGCTTTCGGTGAGCCACGACCTGGTGCGCAACATGGGCGGCAGCCTGGCGGCGAGCAACCTGCCGGAAGGGGCTCTGTTCGTGATACGCCTGCCGCTGGCGCCGCCGTCCGGCGAGGCGTAGCGGGCAAAAAAAACGCCTGCGGGAGCAGGCGTTCGTTGCGGACGGCAGGGCTCAGAGGAACTGCGAGGCCAGCCAGAACAGGCCGGCGGAGAGCGCCATCGAGGTCGGCAGGGTGAGCACCCAGGCCATCAGGATATTGCGCACGGTGCCGCCGTGCAGGCCGCTCTTGTTCGCCACCATGGTCCCGGCCACGCCGGAAGACAGCACATGGGTGGTGGACACCGGCAGGCTGTAGATATTGGCCATGCCGATGGCGGCGGCGGCGGTGATCTGCGCGCTCATGCCCTGGGCATAGGTCATGCCCTGCTTGCCGATCTTCTCGCCGACGGTGAGCACCACGCGTTTCCAGCCGACCATGGTGCCGATGCCAAGGGCCAGGGCTACCGCGATGATCACCCAGAACGGCGCGTACTCGGTGGTGGCGGTCAGGTCCTTGCGGAGTTTTTCCAGGTCGGCCTTTTCCCGCGCCGGCAGGTCGGACAGCTTGCCGACCTTCTTCGCGGTGTCGTCCAGGCATAGCAGGTAGCGGCGCACCTGCACGCGCTCGTCGGCGCTCAGGTCGTTGTAGCTGGGCACGCCGCGCAGGTCGCGAAGCAGGGCATTGATGGTCGGTTCGGTCTGCTTCGGATCGCAGCGGTAGAACTGCGGCATCTCGCTGGCGTTGCTCTTGCCCAGCGCCAGCATCTCGCCGAGGGTGTCGGTGTGGCGCTGGTAGAACTGGCTGAGGTGCAGCGCGGCGTCGCGGGTGCGCTCGATCTGGTAGGTGGTGCTGTTCAGGTCGAGGACGAACTTGGCCGGAACGATGCCGATCAGCACCAGCATGATCAGGCCGATGCCCTTCTGCCCGTCGTTGGAGCCATGGACGAAGCTCACCGCCATGGCGGACAGCACCAGTACCAGGCGGTTCCAGAACGGCGGATGCTTCTTCTCGTCGAGTTCGCGGCGGGTCTCCGGGGTCTTGTGCATCTTCGACAGCGGACGCCACCACTTCAGGCCGAGCAGGACCAGCGCGGCGACCAGGAAACCGGCCATCGGCGAGAAGATCAGCGACAGGCCGATGTCGATCGCCTTCTGCCAGTTGATCCCCTCGGCCAGCGGCACGTCGGTGATCAGTGCATTGGCCAGGCCGACACCGAGGATCGAGCCGATCAGGGTATGCGAACTGGAGGCGGGGATGCCGAAGTACCAGGTGCCGAGGTTCCAGGCGATGGCCGCGGCGAGCAACGAGAAGACCATCGCCAGGCCATGGCCGGTGTTCACGTTGATCAGCAGTTCCACCGGTAGCAGGTGAACGATGGCATACGCCACGCCGACGCCGCCGAGCAGCACGCCGAGGAAGTTGAACACGCCGGAGAGCATCACCGCCCGGTAGGGCGACATCGCCTTGGTGTAGATGACGGTGGCGACCGCGTTGGCAGTGTCGTGGAAGCCGTTGATGAACTCGAAGCTGAGGACGAAGATCAGGGCCAGCACCAGGCTGACGCCTACCCAGGCATCGAGCCCGCTGAAAAGATCGAACATGTGAGAAACCGGTCAGAGACGGGGCGGCGATTATGCCAGATGCTTTTTTATCCGTCTGGAACTCCGGAAGGTTGCCATTGTCGCGGGCAACGCCCCGGCGCATCGGGCTTTGCGGGAAAAACGAAACACATTGAAACGCTTCGTTATCCCTCGCTCTCCTGTCGGTTGGGGGTTGATGAAAGGGTTCCGGCCGCTTCCTGTCCGGCCTTGAGACGCTCTTCTTCTATCTTCTGCAGTTCCCTGTCGAACGCCTGGTCCTGGACGCTGGGGCGCTTGCGCCAGGGCTTGCGGTCGGGTTCCGGCTGGGCGGCATAAAGCGTTACCTCGCCGCCGTAGACATCCTTGTAACGTTGTTCCTCGCGCGCCAGCGCGGCACGCAACTCGTCTTTCGTCACGGGTGGTCCTGGGTCCAAAAAAGAGCAGGCCCGGCAACGGTTCGGCTGTGCGGAAACGGGATCCGCGCGGCGCTGGGCGGCAGTCCAGTCGAGCGTTACCGGTTGTGAATGGGGCGCGGAATTATAACGTGCGCTCCCGGCTTGTCATACGGTACGGGCCGACGGACGGCAGGTCGGAAGTTCTTCGAGCGGGCCGTGCCAACGCCGTATGACCCCGCTGGGCCGGGGCCCCGGAGGCGCCCGGTGGAGAGTTTCCGGCATGTGGCCGGGGCGGGCGCTAGTCGAATACCCAGCAATGGCCATACCACTAAGGAACGATGGCGGCCTTGCCGGGGGCAGGCTACAAACGCAGGCACAAGTCAAATAAGAACGCCCCGGCGTTGTCCGTCCGCGCGGTCATGACGCAACGCTCCGGAGGCTGGAGAGACCCGATGCAGCCCGCTCGTTCCCGAATTTTCTTCATCTGCCTGTTGCAGAGCCTGGCCCTGGTCCTCCTGCTGGTCGGCGCCCGGCATGGCTGGCTGCCGCTGTACCTGGCCATGCCGCTGGGCATCGCGCTGCTCTGGGGGCCCTGGCTGCTGCCCGGCAACCGCACCGCGGCGGCGGCGGTCGGCGAGCCGGACATCGCTCGGCTGGCCCGCGACCTTTCTCACAACACCAGCCAGAACGCCCTGTCGGCCGCCGGCGTCGCATACGCGGTCAAGCGCCTGGCGGAGAAGCTGCAGTCCCAACTCGACGCCGCCGAGCAGATCGTCGGCAGCGCCGAGGTGATGATCCATACCGAACGCGCCACCTCCAATCTCGCCCGCCAGGCGATGGATGCCGCCACCCGCGCGCGCGCCGGCAGCGACGAGGGCCAGGCGTTGCTGGCCTCGACCATCGAGCGCATGCACCAGTTGAGCGAGCGGATGGGCGCCAGCCGCGAGGCGATCGAGGCGCTGAACCAGCGCAGCGAGGACATCCAGCGGGTCACCCTGGTGATCCAGGGCATCGCCAGCCAGACCAACCTGCTGGCCCTCAACGCGGCCATCGAGGCGGCCCGCGCCGGCGAACACGGTCGCGGCTTCGCGGTGGTCGCCGAGGAAGTCCGCGGGCTGGCCGGGCGTACCGCCGAGGCCACCGAGGAAGTCGGCCAGATGATCGCCGAGATCCAGCGCCAGACCAGCGAGGTGGTCGAGCAGATCCGCCAGCTGTCGCTGGAACTGGGCGAAGGTGTCGGCCAGGTCGAGCTGACCGGCCGGCAACTGGAAGGCATCGCCGAGCTGGCCGCCGGGGTGGAGAGCCAGATCACCGAGATCGCCCAGGGCGCCGAGATCAACCGCAATCAGTTGGCCAGCCTGTTCGCCGCGGTCGAGCAGGTGCGCGGCGACCTCAGCGCCAGCGAAGAGCAGACCCTGCGCCTCGGCGAGGCCGCCAGCCAACTGGAGAACCAGGCCGAGGTGATCAGCGAACGGCTCGCCGAGGTCAGCTTGGACGCTTACCACCAGGCGGTCTACGACCTCGCCCGGGAAGGCGCGGCGGCCATCGCCGCGCGGTTCGAGGAGGACGTGCGTGCCGGGCGCATCGACCTCGACGACCTGTTCGACCGCAGCTACCAGCCGTTGCCCAATACCCAGCCGACCAAGTACCGCACGCGCTTCGACAGCTACACCGACCAGGTCCTGCCGGGCATCCAGGAACAGCTGCTGGAGCGCAATCGCAACCTGGTGTTCGCCATTGCCTGCACCCCCGAAGGCTACGTGCCGACCCACAACCGTGCCTTCGCCCATCCGCCCAGCGGCGACCCGCAGGCGGATGCCCTGCGCAGCCGCAGCAAGCGTCTGTTCAACGATCGGACCGGGATCCGTTGCGGCAGTCACCAGCAGCCGTTGCTGTTGCAGACCTACACCCGCGATACCGGCGAGCTGATGCACGATCTCTCGGTACCGATCTTCATCCACGGCAAGCACTGGGGCGGACTGCGCCTGGGCTATCGCCCGGAGGATGCGGAACCGGGCAAGGTTCCGGCGGCGTCGACGGCGCGCCTGAGCCTGGCCTGAGGACCTAGCCGGCCGCCGCCAGCAGACCGCCTGCCATGGCGCAGCCGAGCACCACCAGCCAGGGCGGCAGGCGCCAGGCCAGCAAGGCCAGCAGGGCGAAGAGGAGCAGGGTGAAGTCGGCCGCGCCGAGGATCCCCTGGGTCCAGAGCGGCTGGTACAGCGCCGCCAGCAGCAGGCCGACCACCGCCGCGTTGACCCCGGCCAGCGCGGCCCGTGCCCGCGGACTGTGGCGCAGGCGCTCCCAGAACGGCAGGGCGCCGGCGACCAGCAGGAACGACGGCAGGAAGATCGCCAGCAGGCACAGCAGCGCGCCGCTCCAGCCGCCCGGACCGCTGGACGAAGCCGCGCCGAGGAACGCGGCGAAGGTGAACAGCGGTCCCGGCACCGCCTGGGCGGCGGCGTAGCCGGCGAGGAAGGTGTCGCCATCGACCCAGCCGCTGGGCACCACCTCGGCCTGCAGCAGCGGCAGCACTACGTGGCCGCCGCCGAAGACCAGGGCTCCGGCCCGGTAGAACGCATCGAACAGGCGCAGCCACTGCTCCGGCCACAGGCCCGCGGCCAGCGGCAGGCAGACCAGCAGCGCGGCGAACAGGGCGAGGAACAACAGCGCGGCGCGATAGCCGACGGCGATCGGCAGGCCCTCGTGGCCTGCCCCGGGGTCGGTTTTCAGCAGGCCAAGGCCGGCCAGGCCTGCGCCGGCGATCACCGCGACCTGCGCCCAGGCGCTCGGCCAGGCCAGCACAGTGGCGCAGGCCAGCGCCATCAGCGCCAGGCGCGGGCGGTCCGGGCACAGGCTGCGGCCCATGCCCCAGACCGCCTGGGCCACCACCGCCAGCGCGGCGATCTTCAGGCCGTGCAGCACGCCAGCGGGCAACAGCGCGCCCCAGCGTCCCAGGCCGAGGGCGAAGAGCACCAGCAACAGCGCCGAGGGCAGGGTGAAGCCGACCCAGGCGGCGAGCGCCCCGGGGTAGCCGGCGCGGGCCAGGCCCAGGGCCATGCCGACCTGGCTGCTGGCGGGGCCGGGCAGGAATTGGCAGAGGGCGACCAGGTCGGCGTAGCTGCTTTCGCTCAGCCAGCCGCGGCGACGGACGAACTCGTCGCGGAAGTAACCGAGATGCGCGATGGGCCCGCCGAAGGCGCTGCAGCCCAGCTTGAGGAAGGCGAAGAATACCGTGCGGGCGGTGTCGGGATGGCGGCGGTTGGTAGGCATGCGGGCTCCGGTGTGCTGACTGCTGCGAGCATAGCCGCCGCGCGTGCACGGCGGATGACACCTCTCAGGCGTCCTGCGCGCGGCTGGCCAGGCGGTATTGTTCCGGGGTGGTGCCGGCCAGCCGGCGGAACATCGAGATGAATGCCGAGGGACTGCTGTAGCCGAGGTCGAAGGCGATCTGCTGGATGCCTTCGCCGGCCTCCAGCGCATCGATCGCCGAGAGAAAGCGCAGGCGCTGGCGCCATTCGCCGAAGGTCATGCCCAGTTCGCGCTGGCAGTAGCGGGCCAGGGTCCGCTCGGTGCTGTGCACCCGCTCGGCCCATTGCGCCAGCGAGCGGTTGTCGCCCGGCTCGGCCTGCAGCGCGTCGAGCACCTCGCGCAGCGCCGGGGTACGGCCGTAGGGCAGGTAGTCGTCATGCGGCTGGGCGCATTCCAGCTGGTCGATCACCACCTGGGCCAGGCGCAGGTCCTTCGCCGAGGTCGGCAGGTTGACCCGGCGCTCGGCGAAGTCCGAGAGGATCGCCTTGAGGATCGTGCTGATCGCCAGGGTGCAGGGCGTCGTCGGCAGGCGCCGCGACAGCTCGGCGGACAGGTACAGCGAGCGATAGACGATGGCCTGGCTGTTGTAGCAGCTGTGCTCCCGCCCCGGTGGCACCCAGACCGCGTACTGCGGCGGCGAAAGGAAACGCTGGCCGTCGATCTCCAGTTGCATCACGCCATGCGAAGCATAATTGAGCTGGCCCCAGGCGTGGGTGTGTGGCGGCGAGTGGCTGTCGGCGCCGAACTCGTCGTAGCGGAAATAGACATCGAACGGCTGGCCCTGGAGATCGGGCAGGCGCAGGAGGGTGGTGGTCGACATGTCCGAACGCACGGGTAGTTTGTCTGGATTTCATTATACGTCTGTATTCGGACTGGACCAGAATGGCCGGGTATTCCTTGTCCATGCCCGGAACCTCCATGCAATACCTGTTTCCCCTGCTCGCCGTGTTCATCTGGGCCGGCAACACCGTGGTCAACAAGCTCGCCGTCGGCGTCATCCAGCCCGCCGAGATCGGCTTCTTCCGCTGGCTGCTGGTGGGCCTGGCGCTGACTCCCTTCATGCTGCGGCCGGTATTGCGCAACCGCCGCTACATCCGCGCCAACCTCGGCCGCCTCGTGCTCCTCGGCCTGCTCGGCATGGCCGTCTACCAGAGCCTGGCCTACTACGCGGCGGCCCTGACCAGCGCCACCAACATGGGCATCATCCTGTCGCTGATGCCCCTGATGTCGCTGGGCCTGGCCAGCAGCATCCTGGCCCACCGCCTGAATCCCGGCGCCGTGCTCGGCGCGCTGGTGTCGCTGGCCGGCGTGGTCCTGGTGATCTCCCAGGGACATCTCGGCGCGCTGCTCGAGCACGGGGTCAATCTCGGCGACGCGATGATGATCGTCGCGACCCTGTCCTATGCCGTGTACAGCGTGCTGCTGAAGAAATGGAGCCTGCAGCTGCCGGCGATGCAGATGCTCTACCTGCAGGTGCTGGTGGCGATCCTCGCCCTGCTGCCGCTGTACCTGCTGTCGCCGCGCAGCGGGCTGAACGCCGCCAACCTGCCGCTGGTGCTGTACGCCGCGCTGTTCGCCTCGATCGTCGCCGCGCTGGCCTGGATGCACGGTGTCGCCCGTCTCGGGCCGAGCCGGATGGCGCTGTTCTTCAACCTGCTGCCGATCATCACCGCCTGCATCGCCACCCTGGTGCTCGGCGAGCGCCTGACCGTCCATCACCTGGTCGGCGGCGCACTGACCCTCGCCGGGGTGCTGCTGGCCGAGTTCTGGCAGCGCCGGCCGGCCCGCCTGCGATCGGCAAGCTGCTGATTTGCCTGTATCTTCCTCGCGATCACGGCGCACGTACGCGGCGCCACTGGCTATCATAGGCACGGCCCCGTTCCCCGGGGCCGTGCCGTTCCCGCCTGAAAAAAGAGGAAGAATCGTGGTCGAAGTGTTTTCCGTGCAGGACGGGCTGGACGCCGAGCGCGCCCTGCTCGACGAGGTGTGCGGCGGTGTCCGCGATCATGCCCTGCTGCTCTGGCAGCCGCGCGACCGGGCGCTGGTCATGCCGCGCCGGATGCAGCGGCTGGAACGATTCGAGCCGGCCAGCGCGGCGGTCGCCGGGCGCGGCTGGCCGGTGCTGTTGCGCGACACCGGCGGCGAACCGGTGCCGCAGTCGCCGGGTGTGCTGAACATCGCCCTCTCTTATGCGCTGGGCGCTGGCGACAACGAGCAGACGCGCATCGAGACCGCCTACCAGCGGCTCTGCCAGCCGATCTGCGACTGGCTGCGCGAGCGCGGACTGGACGCTGGCGTCGGCGCCGTGCCGGGCTCCTTCTGCGACGGCCGCTACAATGTAACCCTGGACGGGCGCAAGCTCGCCGGTACCGCGCAACGCTGGCGGCGCAATGGCGCCGGGCGGCCGGTGGTGCTGGCGCACGCGGCGCTGTTGGTCGGCGCCGAACGCGAGGAGATGGTCGAGGTGGTCAACACCTTCACCCGTCTTTGCGCCAGCGTCCCGGACTGCCGGGCGGACAGCCACCTCGGCCTGAGCGAACGCTGGAGCGATTTCCGCCTGGCCGACAGCGCCGACCTGGAGCGCCGCTTCGCCGCCGCCCGATCCTGATCCTTCCGCCAGAGCCTTGCGCCAGGAATAGCCGTACCGATGCCAGAACCCTTGGGAACCACAGCCCTCACGCCCGGATTCATGATCGTCCATGGCAACCGCCTGGACGACCTGCGCGACCTCGCGGTCTCCTGGATGCGCCGCTATCCGCTGGCGCCGCTGGAGAGCGAGCGGATCCTGGTGCACAGCAACGGTATCGCCCAGTGGCTGAAGCTGGCGCTGGCCGAGGATCCGCGCGCGGACGGCGGCGGCGGTGGCATCGCCGCGGCGCTGGAGGTGCAGCTGCCGGCGCAGTTCCTCTGGCAGGCCTACCGCGCGGTGCTCGGTCGCGAGAGCATTCCCGAGGTTTCCGAGCTGGACAAGGCGCCGCTGACCTGGCGTCTGATGCGCCTGCTCCCGGGGCTGCTGGAGCGTCCCGAGTTCCATGCCCTGCAACGCTTCCTCGCCGATGACGCCGACCTGCGCAAGCGCCACCAACTGGCCGAGCGCCTGGCCGACCTGTTTGACCAGTACCAGGTCTACCGCGGCGACTGGCTCGACGACTGGAGCCAGGGGCGCGACCAGTTGCGCACGGCGAACGGCAAGGCGCGTCCGCTCGACGCCAGCGAACGCTGGCAGGCCGAACTGTGGCGCGCGCTGCTCGCCGACGTCGGCGCCGACAGCCTGGCCCGCAGCCGTTCCGGCGTGCACCGACGTTTCATCGAGGCCTTGCGTTCGGCCGAGGTCGCACCGCGCGCATTGCCGCGGCGGGTAGTGGTGTTCGGCATCTCCTCGATGCCGGCGCAGACCCTCGAGGCGCTGGCCGCCCTGGCCAGGTTCAGCCAGGTGCTGCTCTGCGTGCACAACCCCTGCCGCCACCACTGGGCCGACATCGTCGCCGACAAGGACCTGCTGCGCCACGAGTACCGCCGCCAGCAGCGCCGCGCCGGCACCCCGGCCGGCCTCGACGAGGACCTCCAGCACCAGCACGCCCAGCCGCTGCTGGCGGCCTGGGGCAAGCAGGGCCGCGACTACATCAACCTGCTCGACAGCTACGACGACCCGGACAGCTATCGCACGCTGTTCGGCGAGGTCAACGGCGGGCGCATCGACCTGTTCAGCGAGGAGCCGCCGGCCAGTCTGCTCGGCCAGTTGCAGGACGACATCCTCGAACTGCGCCCGCTGGCGGAGACCCGTCGGCACTGGCCGCCGGTGAGCCCGCAGCACGATGCCTCGATCCGCTTCCAGGTAGCGCACAGCGCGCAGCGCGAGGTGGAGATCCTCCACGACCAATTGCTCGCCCGCTTCAACGCCGATCCGCGCTTGAAGCCGCGCGACGTGATCGTCATGGTCCCCGACATCAACGCCTACGCGCCGCACATCGAAGCGGTGTTCGGCCAGGTGCCGCGCGACGACCAGCGCTTCATTCCCTACACCCTCGCCGACCAGGGCCAGCGCGGCCGCGAACCGCTGCTGATCGCCCTGGAGCACCTGCTGAAACTGCCCGAGAGCCGCTTCGCGGTAAGTGAAATCCTCGACCTCCTGGACGTCCCGGCACTGCGCCGGCGTTTCGGCGTCGACGAGGCCGAGCTAGCGATCCTGCATCGCTGGATCGAGGGTGCGGGGGTACGCTGGGGCCTGGACGCCGCGCAGCGCGAGCGTCTCGGCCTGCCGCCGGGCCTGGAGGGCAACAGCTGGCGCTTCGGCCTGCGGCGCATGCTGCTCGGCTATGCCGTCGGCGAGGGCGCGCCCCTGCAGGGGATCCAGCCCTATGACGAGGTCGGTGGTCTCGACGCGGCCCTGGCCGGCCCGCTGGCGGTGCTGCTGGAGCGCCTCGAGGTGGCCTATGCCGAACTGGCCGAGCCGGCCACCCCGGTACAGTGGGGCGAGCGCCTGCAGGCCTTGCTCACGGTATTCTTCGAGGCCCACGACGAGCGCGACGAACTGCTGCTTACCCAGCTCCTGCAACTGCTCGAGCGCTGGCAGGAACACTGCGCCTGCGCGGCTTTCGCCGAACCGCTGCCGCTCAGCGTGGTACGCGAGGCCTGGCTCGGCAGTCTTGACCAGGGCGGCCTGAACCAGCGCTTCCTGGCTGGCGCGGTGAGCTTCTGCACGCTGATGCCGATGCGCGCGATCCCGTTCCGGCTGGTCTGCCTGCTGGGCATGAACGACGGCGACTACCCGCGCCAGCAAGCGCCGCTGGACTTCGACCTGATGCGCAACGACTACCGTCCCGGCGACCGCTCGCGGCGCGAGGACGATCGCTACCTGCTGCTCGAGGCGCTGCTCTCGGCGCGCGAGCAGCTCTACGTGAGCTGGGTGGGGCGAAGCATCCGCGACAATGAAGAGCGGCCGCCCTCGGTGCTGATCGGCCAGTTGCGCGATCACCTGGCGGCCGGCTGGCGCCTGTCTCCGGACGCTGACGGCGATGCGCTGCTGCGCGCCCTGACCCAGGAACATCCGCTGCAGCCGTTCAGCCGGCGCTATTTCCAGGCTGCGCCGGCGCAGGGCGTGGACGGTCTGTTTACCTATGCCCGCGAGTGGCGCGAAGTCCATCGCGAGGACGAAGCCGCCGCTGCCGAGGCCGAGGCGCCGCTGCCCCCGCTGGTCCTGGAGGGCGCGCTGGGTTTGCGCCCGCTGGCGGAGTTCCTGGCCAACCCGGTGAACGCCTTCTTCCAGCAGCGGCTCAAGGTGCGTTTCGACGACGAGCAACTGACCGGCAACGACGAAGAACCCTTCGAACTGGATGCCCTGGACAACTGGAAGCTGCAGTTCGAGCTGACCGAGCGCCTGAAGCGCTGGGTGGAGCTGGATTGGGACGCCGAGCGCCTGCCGGCGCAGTTGCAGGCGCAGGTCGAGCGCCTGCGCCGGCAGGGGCGCCTGCCGCTGGCGGCGTTCGGCGAGTTCTCCGCGCGCCATTTGCTGCAACCGCTGCCCGACCTGCTCTGGCGCTATCGCCAGGAAATCCAGCGCTGGCCGGAGGTGGTCGAGCAGCAGCAGGAACTGCGCCATCGCCATCCTTCCGGGCTGGAACTGGAGGACTGGCTCGGTGGACTGCGCCGCGACGCATCCGGACGCCTGGCGCGCCTGCAGTTGCTCAGCGGCAAGCTCCACGAAGGGCGCGGCTACAAGTGGCATAGCCTGGTGCGCCACTGGTTGCAGCACCTTGCCTTGCAGATGCTCGGCCAGCCGGTGCGCAGCGTGCTGGTGAGCCAGAGCGGAACCCTGGAGATTCCGCCGCTGCCGGCCGAGCGCGCCGGTGAACACCTCGACCGGCTGCTCGACGCCTGGTGCGAAGGCATGCGCCGGCCCCTGCCGGTGGCCTGCCGGACAGCCTTCGCCTGGCTGGCCGGCGGTGGCGCCGGCGAGCCGGAGAAGGCCGCACGCGAGGCGCGCAAGCGCTACGAAGGCGGCTTCAACGTCGGCGGCGAAGTGGATGGCTCGCCGGCTCTGGCGCGGGTCTACCCGGACTTCGATCGGCTTCTCGCCGATGGTGGCTTCGCCCATTGGGCCGAACTGCTCTACGCACCGTTGCTGACCACCCTGGGCCGTGGCACGGAGGAACCGGCATGACTGCACAGATGCCCGCGCCCCTCGATCCGCTGGATTTCCCGTTGCACGGCAGCCGCCTGATCGAGGCCAGCGCCGGGACCGGCAAGACCTTCACCATCGCCCTGCTGTATGTCCGCCTGGTCCTCGACCATGGTGGCGAGAACGCCTTCGGCCGGCCGCTGAGTCCGCCGGAAATCCTCGTGGTGACCTTCACCGATGCGGCGACCCGCGAGCTCCGCGAGCGTATCCGCAGTCGCCTGACCGAAGCGGCGCGCTGCTTCGCCGAGCCGCAGGCGAGCCACGACGGCCTGCTGGTCGCGCTGCGCCAGCAATATCCCGCCGAACGCTGGCCGGGCTGCGCGCGCCTGTTGCGGCTGGCCGCCGAGTGGATGGACGAGGCAGCGGTGTCGACCATCCATAGCTGGTGCTACCGGATGCTGCGCGAACACGCCTTCGACAGCGGCAGCCTGTTCACCCAGAACCTGGAAACCGACCAGAGCGAATTGCTCGCCGAAGTGGTGCGGGACTACTGGCGGCGCAATTTCTACGGCCTGACGGCGCAGGCGGCGCAAGCCGTGGCCAGCTGCTACAGCGGGCCGGAGGCGCTGGGCAAGGCCTTGCAGCCGTTGTTGGCGCGGCAGGACGCCGACTTCCGCTACGCCGACCAGGCGCTGAGTGCGCCCGAGTCGCTGGCAGCCTTGCTGGAGCGGGGCGGCGACTGGTATCGCCAGCTCGACCAACTGGACGCGCAAGCCCGCGCCGCCTGGCGCGCAGCGCGCGTCGAACTGGAAACGCTGCTGCGCGAGCTGCGTCCCTGCCTGAACGGCAACAGCTATCGCGGCAAGGACAGCGACGAGACCTTCGACGCCTGGCTGCAGGCATTGGCGGACTGGAGCGAGGGCGGCGACCAGCCGGCCAACCTGGGCAAGTTCGGCCAGACCCGGATCAAGCTTACCGCCAAGCGTGCCGCGCCCGAGCATCCCGCGCTGCGGGCCATCGACGCCTGGGCCGCGCATCAGGAAGAGCGTCCCGATATCGCTCCCCACCTGTTGTTGCACGCGCTGGGCGAGGTCGGCCGCGAACTTGAGGTCGAGAAGCAGCGGCGTGCCGAGATCGGCTTCGACGACCTGCTCACCCGTCTTGACCGCGCCCTGCAAGGTCCCGGTGGCGAGCGCCTGGCGCAGTTGATCCGCGAACAGTTCCCGGTGGCGTTGATCGATGAATTCCAGGACACCGACCCGGTGCAGTACCGGATCTTCGAACGCATCTACCGGATCGCCGCCGATCCCGCCGGGCCCCAGGCGCGGGAGACCGGCCTGTTCATGATCGGCGACCCCAAGCAGGCGATCTATGCCTTCCGCGGCGCCGACATCCATACCTACCTGCGTGCGCGGGAAGCCACTCGCGGCCGCCACTACACCCTCGGCAGGAACTTCCGCTCGACCGCCGCCATGGTGGCGGCCGCCAACCGCTGTTTCGCCTTCGCCGAAGAGCATCCGCGCGGCGCCTTTCGTTTCGCCCGCGAGGGGGTGGAGAATCCGCTGCCGTTCCATGCGGTCGATGCCCAGGGGCGCGCCGAACGCCTGTCGATCGATGGTGCCGAGGCGCCGGCGATGACGTTCTGGTGCCTCGACGCCGAAGCCGGCGTGCTCGGCTCCGCGGCGTATCGCCAGGAAATGGCCGAGCGTAGCGCCAGTGCCATCCGCCGCTGGCTGAGCCTGGCCGACCTGGGCCGCGCCGGCTTCGCCGACGAACAGGGCGGCTGGCGGGCGTTGCGCCCGGCGGATATCGCCATCCTCGTCCGCGGTCGCGCCGAGGCCGAGGCGATCCGTAGCGCGTTGGCGGCGCGGCGTCTGGCCAGCGTCTACCTGTCCGACCGCGACTCGGTGTTCGACAGCCAGGAAGCCGCCGACCTGCTGCACTGGCTGCGCGCCTGCGCCGACCCGGGCGCCGATACCCTGCTGCGGGTCGCCCTGGCCAGCCGCAGCCTGCACCTGGACTGGGCGACCCTGGAGCGGCTGAACCAGGACGAACTGTTCTGGGAACGGATGGTCCTGCGCTTCCGCGACTATCGTCGCCTCTGGCAGACCCAGGGTGTGCTGCCGATGCTGCGGCGCCTGCTCGCCGACTTCGAGCTGCCGGCGCGCCTGCTGCGGCATACCGACGGCGAGCGTAGCCTGACCAACCTGCTGCACCTGGCCGAATGGCTGCAACGCGCGGCGGTGGAGCTGGACGGCGAGCATGCGCTGGTCCGCCACCTCGCCGAGCAGTTGCAGAGCCCCGGCAGCGAAGAGATCCTGCGCCTGGAAAGCGACGCCGACCTGATCAAGGTAGTGACCATCCACAAATCCAAGGGCCTGGAATATCCACTGGTACTGCTGCCCTTCATCTGCAGTTGGAAGGAACTGGACGGCAATAGCGGCGCACCGGCCAGTTTCCACGAGGACGGCATCCCGGGGCAGGTGGTCGAGCTGGCGCGGCGCAAGGAGCAGGCCGCACGCGCCTACGAGCAGGCCAACGACGAGCGTCTCGGCGAGGACATGCGCCTGCTCTACGTGGCCCTGACCCGTGCGCGGCACTCGGTGTGGCTGGGCATCGCGCCGCTGGTGGCGGGCAACAGCCGATCACCGGAACTGCACAAGGGCGCCATGGGCTACCTGCTCGCCGGCGGCGCCGCGATCAGCGGCGAGGGTCTTGCGAGCTGCCTCGCCGCGCTGCGTGGCGAATGTGCGGGGATCGTCGTCGAGCCGGCGCCGCCGGCGGATGCCGAACCCTATGTGATGGGGCGCGGCGAGGCGCTCGGTCAGGCGCGCGAGACCTGCCGCAGCAGCCGCGAGAAATGGTGGGTCGCCAGCTATTCCGGCCTGCAGTTGCAGGCTTCCAGCGGGTTGGAGGACGACGAGGCGGTCGCCGTCGCCGAGTCGCAGGAGCCGATCAGCGCCGAGGAAGCCACTTTCCAGGAAGAGGGCCGCTCCGCCGAGCAACCGCCGCCCGCCGTCGCCAGCGCGATGCGCGACGACCTGCACCGCTTCCCGCGCGGCCCGGCGCCCGGCACCTTCCTCCACGGCCTGCTCGAGTGGGCCGGGCGCGAAGGCTTCGAGGCGGCCCGGGCGGATGCCCCGCGTCGCCGCGAGCTGATCGCCCGGCGCTGCGAACTGCGTGGCTGGAAGGACTGGGCCGAACCGCTCGACCTGTGGCTGGAACAGTATCTCGCCGAACCGTTGCGCTGGCCCGGCGGCGAAGCCAGCCTGGCCGGGCTGCTCGCCTACCAGGTGGAAATGGAGTTCTGGTTCGCCAGCCACCAGGTCCAGGCCGAGGCGATCGACGCCCTGGTCCGCCGCCATACCCTCGGCGGCGCGGCGCGCCCGGCGCTGGCGCCGACCCTGCTGAACGGCATGTTCAAGGGCTTCGTCGATCTGGTCTTCGAGCACCAGGGGCGTTTCTACGTGGCCGACTACAAGTCCAACTGGCTGGGCGCCGACGACGGCGCCTACAGCCCGGAAGCGATGGCCGCCGCGGTGCTGGAGAACCGCTACGACCTGCAATACGTCCTCTACCTGCTGGCCCTGCACCGGCAGTTGCAGGCGCGCCTGCCCGATTATGACTACGACCGCCACGTGGGTGGCGCCGTCTACCTGTTCCTCCGCGGCGCCCGCGCGGCGACCCAGGGCCTGCATTTCGAACGACCGCCGCGCGAACTGATCGAGGACCTGGACGCTCTGTTCCGCGGCCAGCCGGGAGTCCCGCGATGAATCCGACCCTCAAGCAACTGGCCGGCGAAGTTCGCGATACTGGCGACCAGCGGCTGACGCAACCGCTGGCGGCGCGCCACGATCTGCTGCGCCAGCTCGACCTGTGGGTGGCGCGCGGCTGGTTGCGCGCGCTGGACCGCGCGCTCGTGGCCTTCCTCGTCGAACTGGAGCCGCAGGCCGATCCCCGGGTGCTGCTGGCGGCGGCCCTGACTAGCCACCAACTGGGCCATGGTCACGTCTGCCTGGACCTGGACGCGACCCTCGGCGCCCCCGACGCGGCCCTGTCGCTGCCGCCGGAAGGCGATGAAAGTGGTGATGTCCTGCTGCCTTCGCAGCTGCTGCAGGGTATGCGCCTCGACGCCTGGCGCCAGGCCCTGGCAGGTTCGCCGCTGGTGGAGGTGGTCGACGGGCGTGCGGACGATCCCGCAGCGAGCGACCAGGAGGCCTCGCCGCTGGTGCTCTGCGACCAGCGTCTCTACCTGCGCCGCTACTGGCGGCATGAACTGGAAATCGCCGCGGCCCTGCGCGAGCGTCTGGCGCGCCGGGCGCCCCTGGCCGAGGACCTGGCGCCACGCCTGGCCGCGCTGTTCGCGCAGCCGCCGCGGGAAGACGGCCGGCGCGTCACCGACTGGCAGAAGCTGGCCTGCGCCCTGGCGGCGCGCGGTTACTTCAGTCTGATCACCGGCGGCCCTGGCACCGGCAAGACCACTACCGTGGTACGCCTGCTCGGCCTGCTCCAGGCGCCGGCGGTGGCCGCCGGCCAGCCGCTGCGCATCCGCCTCGCGGCACCCACCGGCAAGGCCGCGGCGCGCCTGTCCGAATCCATCGGCCAGCAGGTCCGCGCCCTGCCATTGCCGGAGGCGGTGCTGCAGGCGATCCCCGCCGAGGTCACCACCCTGCACCGGCTGCTCGGCAGCCGGCCGGATACCCGGCACTTCCGCCATCACCGGGACAACCCGCTGGCGCTGGATGTGCTGGTGGTGGACGAGGCCTCGATGATCGACCTGGAGATGATGGCCAGCCTGCTCGACGCGCTGCCGCCGCAGGCGCGCCTGATCCTCCTTGGCGACAAGGACCAGTTGGCCTCGGTGGAGGCCGGCGCGGTGCTCGGCGATCTCTGCCGGGACGCCGAGGAAGGCTGGTATAGCGCCGAGACCCGCGCCTGGTTGCAGCAGGTCAGCGGCGAAACCTGGCAGGGGCTGCGCGAAGGTTCGGCGCAGGCGCATCCGCTGGCGCAGCAAACGGTGATGCTGCGGCATTCGCGGCGTTTCGGCGCCAGCAGCGGGATCGGCCGCCTGGCGCGGCTGGTCAATCGGCAACAGGCCGCGGATGCCCGCGCGCTGCTCGACCAGCCGCCCGCCGACCTGTTCGATCTGCGCCTGCGCGGCGAGCGGGACGTGGCTTTCGCCCGGTTGTTCGTCGACGGGCATCCGCGCGCGGCTGGAACCCCATACGGCTATCGGCACTACCTGCAACGCCTGGCCGAGGGCCGTCCGCCTGCCGGGTTGGCGCTGGAGAGCGAGGCCTGGGAGCGCTGGGCGCAGTCGGTGCTGGCGGCGTTCGATGCCTTCCGCCTGCTCTGCGCGCTGCGCCGCGGTCCCTGGGGCGTGGAGGGGTTGAACCAGCGGGTGGCGGCGGAACTGCTGCGACTCGGCCTGATCGACGCCGACCACGGCTGGTACGAGGGACGACCGGTGCTGGTGACGCGCAACGACTACAGCCTGGGGCTGATGAACGGCGACATCGGCATCGCCCTGCGCCTGCCCGAGCGCGGCGCCGACGGTAGCCTGCGCTTCGCCTTGCGGGTCGCCTTCCCGCGCAACGATGGCAGCGGCGGGGTGCGTTTCGTCCTGCCGAGCCGCCTGGTCGAGGTGGACACCGTGTTCGCCATGACCGTGCACAAGTCGCAGGGCTCGGAGTTCGCGCATACCGCGCTGGTTCTGCCGGACGCGCTGAACCCGGTGTTGACCAAGGAATTGGTGTATACCGGCATCACCCGCGCCCGCGACTGGTTCAGCCTGGTGGAAAGCCACCCCGGGGTATTCGAGGAAGCGCTGCGGCGCAAGGTGCGCCGACTCAGCGGGCTGATGCTGCATCTGCAGGCGGAAAGCCGGGAAGCGCCGCGCCAGCCTGGAGAACAGGGCGAGCTACCGTTCTGAGGACGCGCCTGAAGGTGGTCGGCTCAGCCGACCACCTTCAGGCTGCTCATGCCGTTGCCTTCGCGCTGTACCCGCACCTGCACCGGAATACGCTCGTGCATTTCCTGTACGTGGGAGATCACCGCTACCTTGCGACCCTGGGCCTGCAGGTTGTCCAGGGCATCCATCGCCAGTTGCAGGGACTCCGGGTCGAGGCTGCCGAAGCCTTCGTCGATGAACAGCGACTCGATACGCAGCTTGCTCGACGCCATCGAGGCCAGGCCGAGCGCCAGGGCCAGGGAGATCAGGAAGGTCTCGCCACCGGACAGCGAGTAGACCGAACGCAGCTCGTCGCCCATCTCCGTATCCACCACCAGCAGGCCCAGTTCGCTGCCGCCGCGCTGCAGGCGATAGCGCCGCGCGAGCTGGCGCAGTTGCACGTTGCTGTGCTGGACCAGCAGGTCGAGGTTGTAGCCCTGGGCGATGCGGCGGAACTTGTCGCCGCTGGACGAACCGATCAGCTCGTTCAGGCGCCCCCAGCGGCGGAACTCGGCGCGAGCCTGCTCCAGTTCGGCGAGCAGCGCCTGGCTCTGTTCGCGGCGCTGGTTGTCGGCCTGCAACTGGCTGTAGGCGTCGAGATAGGCCTGTTCGCTGGCGGCCAGGCGTTCGCGCTGCTGGCGCAGGATGTCTTCCAGTGCCTCGTGGTCAAGCTCCGGTCGTTGTCGACGATGCTGCTGCAATTGTTCCTGGCGTTCCGCCTCCAGGGTCCGCTGGCGGGTGATCTCTTCCTGCAGCTGCTGCAGGTGTTCGCGCCATTGCCGGGCCTGCGCGTCGGGGAGGGCGAGCAGGGCGTCGAGGCGGCTGTCATCGAGATTCTCCTGGCCTTCGCGCCAGGCCTGCCAGTCGGCCTGTAGCCGCTGCCGCTCCTCTTGCTGGCGCGACTGCTGGTGTTGCAGGTGCTCGAGGGCTTCGCCGAGCCTGAGCTGTTCTTCGCGAAGCGTGTCGAGCGGCGCCTGCAGCGTCTCGACCGTGGCCTGCGCCGCCTGCACGGCGTTTTCCAGTGCCTGCTGCCAGTCCTGCGCGCGGGTGTGCCGGCCGAGATGGGCGCCCAGGCGCCCGCGCAACCCGGCCAGTTCCGCCTGGGTCTGTTCCTCGGCCTGGCGGGCCTGGCTGCGCTGTTCGTCGTTCTGCTTCAGTTGCCACTGCAGCTCGTCGCCGCGCCGCTCCAGTTCCTGCAACTGCTGTTCGACCTGCAGCAGGCGGTCCTGCTGGTGCCGACGTTGCTCGATCGCCTGGGCGAGCGCCTGGAAGGTCGGCTCCGGAGCGTCCTGCCAGCGTTGCCAGTGTTCGGCGGAAAGCAGCAGGCGCAGTTGCTGGTCGTCCTCCTCGACCTGCTGGCGCAGGTGTTCGCAGCGCTGCTGCTGTTCGTGCAGCGCTTGCTGCCGTTGCTGGAGCGTCGCCTCGGCCGCCCGCAGCTGCTGCCGCAACTGCTGGGCCTGACGCTGGCGGGCGATCAGCCGGTCGAAGTCCTGCTGGCTGTGCTGGCGCTGCTCCGCCAGCTCGTCCAGGCGCGTGCCCAGCCACTCCAGTTGTGCGGCTGGTTCCAGGCGCAGCAATTCTCCCGGCAGGGTCCATTGCCCCAACTGGCGATCGAGTGCGGCCAACTGTTCGGTCAACTCCTGCTGTTCATGACGGCTCTGGTTGAGCTTCTCGCGTTGACTGGAGTAACGCTCGCGCAGATCGCCGAGGGCTCCTCGCTGCTGCTCGAGAGCCTGCTCGGCGCGGGCCTGTTCCTGGTCGTCGGCTTCGCCGAGGGCCGCGAGCAATCGCTCGGGGTGGTGATAGGGATGCTCCTGGCTGCCGCAGACGGGACAGGCCTCTCCCTCCACCAGGCCGGCGCGCAACTGTTCCACGCTGGCGCTGCGGGCCAGGCGTTGGCGCTGGAGCAACTCGCGGGTGAGTTGCAGCGCCTGCTCCGCCGCCTTCACCTGTTCGGCGCATTGGCTGCCTTGCTGCTTCAGCTCTAGCAGCTGCTGTTCCTGGGCGACCAGGCGCTGGCCGAGTTCGGCCAAGCGTCGGACCAGGTCGGCGCGCCGGCCCAGGCCTTGCTGCCACTCCTTGTACAGCGCCTGGCTTTGCTCCAGCCCGGAGGTCTGCTGGCGCAGCTCATCCAGTCGCGCGGCGAGGTCATCCGTGTCGCTGCCATGCAGCGCAACCCACTTTTCCTGGAGCTGCCCGAGTGGCTCAGCGGCCTGCGCCAGGGCGTTCTCCAGCTCCGGCAGCAGGGCGCGGCTTTCGGCCGAACGCTGGCGCCGTTGCAGGAAAGCGGCGAACTGGCCCTGCTGGGTCGGCCAGGCGTCGCCGAGGGTGGCGAGGGCGCTGCTCTGCTGCAGCGCGGCCCGCAATTGCGTCTGTTCTTCGGCGCTGCGCTGCCGTTCGCTCTCCAGGCGCTGGATTGCCTCGCACTGCTGGGCATGGCGCTCGTTCGACTGGCGATGGAGTGTCTGCTGTTCGGATAGCGTCCGCTCGAGGCGGCTGGCCTCGGCCTCCAGCTGGAAAGCCTCGCGCAGCGGCCCCTGGGCTTCGCGAAGAGTGCTTTCGGCGGCGGCCTGGCGTTGCCGCGCCTCGTGCAACTGGCTCTGCAACTGCAGCAGACGTTCGCTGCCCGCGGTGTGCCGCTGGCTTTGCTGGCGATGTTGTTCCTGGGAAAGCAGCAGGTCCTGTCCGAGCTGTTCGAGGCGTTGCAGCAGGCCGCGAACCGGGGCCAGGCGCTCCAGCTGCTGCAGGGTTTCCCGCTCGGCGGCCAGGCCGTCCCAGGCGTGCCGCGCCTCGGCGAGTTGACGCTGGGCCTGCTCGCAAGACAGGGCCAGGCGCCGCTCCTCCAGGAACCATTGCTGCTGGTTTTCCAGGCGCTGCAGCGCCTGCTGCTCCTGCTGGCGGGCCTGGGTGTGGTTCGCCAGCGTCGACTCCAGCTCGGTCCGCGCCTGTTCGGCGAGCGGCAGGCTGCCTTCCAGGCGTTGTTCCAGCTGCTTGCGCTGTTCGTCGGCCAGGCTGGCGCGCTGGTAGGCGGCCTTGCTCAGTTGGCTGTAGAGGCCGGTGTCGGTGAGTTTCTCCAGCAACGCGCCGCGATCGTTGTCGTTGGCCTTGAGAAAGGCGCTGAATTCGCTCTGTGCCAGCAGCACGGCGCGGGTGAACTGGGCGAAGTTGAGGCCGAGCTTCTGTTCCAGCTGCTCGCGGAATTCGCTCTTCTTGTTCGCCGCGAGCATCTGCCGGCTATCCAGGTCCTGCAGGCTCTGCCGGCTGGCCTGCAACTGGCCGTCGACCTTGTCCCGCGCGCGGCGGGTTTCCCAGCGGGCGCGGTAGCGGCGGCCGTCGATGCCGACGAAGTCCACTTCGGCGTAGCCGCTGGCGCAACCGCGGCGCAGCAGGTTGCGCTCGTCGTTGCTGGACAGTTCGTTCCGGCCGTCGGGCACCTTGCTGGTGGTCGAGGTGGATTCCAGGCGTGGGGTGCTGCCGAACAGGGCCAGGCACAGGGCGTCCAGCACGGTGCTCTTGCCGGCGCCGGTCGGCCCGGTGATGGCGAACAGGCCGGCGCTGGACAGTGGCTCGCGGGTGAAATCGATTTCCTGCTCGCCGCCGAGGGAGGCGAGGTTCTTCAGGCGGATGGCGAGAATCTTCATGAAGCGGCTTATTTCCCCGAGGGCTCTTCGGTGGTCAGTTCGACGCTCTGCAGCAGGCTGGCGAAGTCGTCCAGCGCCTGCGCATCCGGGCTGGAACCATAGGCGCTTTCCCAGGCACGGCTGAACAGCTCCTGCGGGCTGAGCTGGTCGAGACCGAGCAGCGGCGCCTGCTCCTCATCGCGCCGCCGGTACTCGCTGGCGATACGCACCAGGCGACAGGCCTTGCCCTGCAGGGCGCTCTCGATCTGCTGGCGGAGATCGGGCTGCGGTTCGTCCAGGCGCACGCGGACTTCCAGCCAGGGGCGGTGTTCGTCCAGCAGATCGGCGTCGGCCAGCCCCGCGAGCTGCAGCAGGACATCGCCAAGGGGAGCCGGACCGATCCGCAGCAAGTCCACGGCGCGGGGCACCTGGAGACTCTGCACATCCTCCAGCCGCTCACCCTCCAGGGTGACGAGCAGGACCTGGTGGCGGTAGTTCACTTCGGCGAAGGACAACGGCAACGGCGAGCCGCTGTAGCGAATGCGCTCCTGTCCGGCGACTTTCTGTGGCTTGTGCAGATGACCGAGGGCTACGTAGGCAATCTGCTCCGGAAACAGGCTGGCGGGTAGCGCCTCGACATTGCCGATGATCAGGTTTCGCTCGGAATCTTCGGAAATCGCACCACCGGCCATGTGCGCATGGCTGAGGGCGACCAGCGCCTGTCCCGGTTCGCGGCGAGCCTCCGCGGCGTCGACCAGGCGTTCATGCACCTGGCGGATGCCGGCCAGGTAGTCGTCGCCGTTCGCGCCACCGGTGACTTCGGCGGGGCGCAGGAAGGGCAGGGCGAGGCACCAGGCGGCAACCTGGCCATCTGCATCGTGCAGGGGTAACAGCAGGCGATCGCTGTCGAGGCTTTCGTCTATCCAGCCGATACGGCCGATGGCATGGGCGTTCAGACGTTTCATCAATGCTGCCGGCAACTCGATGCGCGCGCCGGAGTCGTGGTTGCCGGCGATCATCACTATTTCCAGTTGCGGCAGCCGCTGATGAACGCTGACGATGAAGTCGTAGAGGCGCTCCTGGGCCTTGAGCGGTGGGTTGACCGTGTCGAAGACGTCACCGGCGATCAGCAGGGCATCGGCGCGCTGCTCCTCCAGCTGGCGCAGCAGCCAGTCGAGGAAGCGCGCGTGTTCATGGTCGCGGTCCTGGCCGTGCAGGGTCTGGCCCAGGTGCCAGTCGGAGGTGTGGATGAGGCGCATGGATGACTCGTCGAAAACGGGGAGCGGGCTCGCATTCCTTATATGAGGCAACAGAAGGAGAGGGCGGGGCAAGCCAGCCTATAAGGAAGGCGTGGCGTCCGCCGGAGGCTTCTTGACCTTTGGGTTGAAAAGTTTCAATTAAGTGTTGACGGCAGTTTTTATCTCCCTATAATGCGCACCACTCCCGGCGACGACGAAGAGTAAATGCTTGAAAATCAAGGGTTTACGGATTCTCTCCCAGGGGTGGTGAAGCGCTCCGGCAGGTTGTTCGCCGCAGCGGTCCGGTCCCGGAAGGGGCTCGAAACGAAGCTTCGCCGAGGTGCTTGACAGCGAGTTTGAACGCTGTAGAATGCGCCTCCCGCTGATCGGAAGATGGTTTGAAGGTCGGCGCAAGCGGTTGAGTAGAAAAGAAAATTTTCGAAAATAACGCTTGACGGAACGAGAGGTTGCTGTAGAATGCGCGGCCTCGGTTGAGACGAAAGCCTTGACCAACTGCTCTTTAACAAGTCGAATCAAGCAATTCGTGTGGGTGCTTGTGATGTAAGACTGGTGATCGCAAGATTATCAGCAACACAAGTAACTCTGTGAATTCACAAGAGTTAATTGCGATTGCTGAGCCAAGTTTAGGGTTTTCTCAAAACCCAAGCAGTATTGAACTGAAGAGTTTGATCATGGCTCAGATTGAACGCTGGCGGCAGGCCTAACACATGCAAGTCGAGCGGATGAAGGGAGCTTGCTCCTGGATTCAGCGGCGGACGGGTGAGTAATGCCTAGGAATCTGCCTGGTAGTGGGGGATAACGTCCGGAAACGGGCGCTAATACCGCATACGTCCTGAGGGAGAAAGTGGGGGATCTTCGGACCTCACGCTATCAGATGAGCCTAGGTCGGATTAGCTAGTTGGTGGGGTAAAGGCCTACCAAGGCGACGATCCGTAACTGGTCTGAGAGGATGATCAGTCACACTGGAACTGAGACACGGTCCAGACTCCTACGGGAGGCAGCAGTGGGGAATATTGGACAATGGGCGAAAGCCTGATCCAGCCATGCCGCGTGTGTGAAGAAGGTCTTCGGATTGTAAAGCACTTTAAGTTGGGAGGAAGGGCAGTAAGTTAATACCTTGCTGTTTTGACGTTACCAACAGAATAAGCACCGGCTAACTTCGTGCCAGCAGCCGCGGTAATACGAAGGGTGCAAGCGTTAATCGGAATTACTGGGCGTAAAGCGCGCGTAGGTGGTTCAGCAAGTTGGATGTGAAATCCCCGGGCTCAACCTGGGAACTGCATCCAAAACTACTGAGCTAGAGTACGGTAGAGGGTGGTGGAATTTCCTGTGTAGCGGTGAAATGCGTAGATATAGGAAGGAACACCAGTGGCGAAGGCGACCACCTGGACTGATACTGACACTGAGGTGCGAAAGCGTGGGGAGCAAACAGGATTAGATACCCTGGTAGTCCACGCCGTAAACGATGTCGACTAGCCGTTGGGATCCTTGAGATCTTAGTGGCGCAGCTAACGCGATAAGTCGACCGCCTGGGGAGTACGGCCGCAAGGTTAAAACTCAAATGAATTGACGGGGGCCCGCACAAGCGGTGGAGCATGTGGTTTAATTCGAAGCAACGCGAAGAACCTTACCTGGCCTTGACATGCTGAGAACTTTCCAGAGATGGATTGGTGCCTTCGGGAACTCAGACACAGGTGCTGCATGGCTGTCGTCAGCTCGTGTCGTGAGATGTTGGGTTAAGTCCCGTAACGAGCGCAACCCTTGTCCTTAGTTACCAGCACCTCGGGTGGGCACTCTAAGGAGACTGCCGGTGACAAACCGGAGGAAGGTGGGGATGACGTCAAGTCATCATGGCCCTTACGGCCAGGGCTACACACGTGCTACAATGGTCGGTACAAAGGGTTGCCAAGCCGCGAGGTGGAGCTAATCCCATAAAACCGATCGTAGTCCGGATCGCAGTCTGCAACTCGACTGCGTGAAGTCGGAATCGCTAGTAATCGTGAATCAGAATGTCACGGTGAATACGTTCCCGGGCCTTGTACACACCGCCCGTCACACCATGGGAGTGGGTTGCTCCAGAAGTAGCTAGTCTAACCGCAAGGGGGACGGTTACCACGGAGTGATTCATGACTGGGGTGAAGTCGTAACAAGGTAGCCGTAGGGGAACCTGCGGCTGGATCACCTCCTTAATCGAAGATCCCAGCTTCTTCATAAGCTCCCACACGAATTGCTTGATTCACTGGTTAGACGATTGGGTCTGTAGCTCAGTTGGTTAGAGCGCACCCCTGATAAGGGTGAGGTCGGCAGTTCGAATCTGCCCAGACCCACCAATTGTTGGTGTGCTGCGTGATCCGATACGGGGCCATAGCTCAGCTGGGAGAGCGCCTGCTTTGCACGCAGGAGGTCAGGAGTTCGATCCTCCTTGGCTCCACCATCTAACAATCGTCGAAAGCTCAGAAATGAATGTTCGTGGATGAACATTGATTTCTGGTCTTTGCACCAGAACTGTTCTTTAAAAATTCGGGTATGTGATAGAAGTAAGACTGAATGATCTCTTTCACTGGTGATCATTAAAGTCAAGGTAAAATTTGCGAGTTCAAGCGCGAATTTTCGGCGAATGTCGTCTTCACAGTATAACCAGATTGCTTGGGGTTATATGGTCAAGTGAAGAAGCGCATACGGTGGATGCCTTGGCAGTCAGAGGCGATGAAAGACGTGGTAGCCTGCGATAAGCTTCGGGGAGTCGGCAAACAGACTTTGATCCGGAGATCTCTGAATGGGGGAACCCACCTAGGATAACCTAGGTATCTTGTACTGAATCCATAGGTGCAAGAGGCGAACCAGGGGAACTGAAACATCTAAGTACCCTGAGGAAAAGAAATCAACCGAGATTCCCTTAGTAGTGGCGAGCGAACGGGGATTAGCCCTTAAGCTTCATTGATTTTAGCGGAACGCTCTGGAAAGTGCGGCCATAGTGGGTGATAGCCCCGTACGCGAAAGGATCTTTGAAGTGAAATCGAGTAGGACGGAGCACGAGAAACTTTGTCTGAACATGGGGGGACCATCCTCCAAGGCTAAATACTACTGACTGACCGATAGTGAACCAGTACCGTGAGGGAAAGGCGAAAAGAACCCCGGAGAGGGGAGTGAAATAGAACCTGAAACCGTATGCGTACAAGCAGTGGGAGCCTACTTGTTAGGTGACTGCGTACCTTTTGTATAATGGGTCAGCGACTTATATTCAGTGGCGAGCTTAACCGAATAGGGTAGGCGTAGCGAAAGCGAGTCTTAATAGGGCGTTTAGTCGCTGGGTATAGACCCGAAACCGGGCGATCTATCCATGAGCAGGTTGAAGGTTAGGTAACACTGACTGGAGGACCGAACCCACTCCCGTTGAAAAGGTAGGGGATGACTTGTGGATCGGAGTGAAAGGCTAATCAAGCTCGGAGATAGCTGGTTCTCCTCGAAAGCTATTTAGGTAGCGCCTCATGTATCACTCTGGGGGGTAGAGCACTGTTTCGGCTAGGGGGTCATCCCGACTTACCAAACCGATGCAAACTCCGAATACCCAGAAGTGCCGAGCATGGGAGACACACGGCGGGTGCTAACGTCCGTCGTGAAAAGGGAAACAACCCAGACCGCCAGCTAAGGTCCCAAAGTTGTGGTTAAGTGGTAAACGATGTGGGAAGGCTTAGACAGCTAGGAGGTTGGCTTAGAAGCAGCCATCCTTTAAAGAAAGCGTAATAGCTCACTAGTCGAGTCGGCCTGCGCGGAAGATGTAACGGGGCTCAAACCACACACCGAAGCTGCGGGTGTCACGTAAGTGACGCGGTAGAGGAGCGTTCTGTAAGCCTGTGAAGGTGAGTTGAGAAGCTTGCTGGAGGTATCAGAAGTGCGAATGCTGACATGAGTAACGACAATGGGTGTGAAAAACACCCACGCCGAAAGACCAAGGGTTCCTGCGCAACGTTAATCGACGCAGGGTTAGTCGGTTCCTAAGGCGAGGCTGAAAAGCGTAGTCGATGGGAAACAGGTTAATATTCCTGTACTTCTGGTTACTGCGATGGAGGGACGGAGAAGGCTAGGCCAGCTTGGCGTTGGTTGTCCAAGTTTAAGGTGGTAGGCTGAAATCTTAGGTAAATCCGGGGTTTCAAGGCCGAGAGCTGATGACGAGTCGTCTTTTAGATGACGAAGTGGTTGATGCCATGCTTCCAAGAAAAGCTTCTAAGCTTCAGGTAACCAGGAACCGTACCCCAAACCGACACAGGTGGTCGGGTAGAGAATACCAAGGCGCTTGAGAGAACTCGGGTGAAGGAACTAGGCAAAATGGCACCGTAACTTCGGGAGAAGGTGCGCCGGCTAGGGTGAAGGATTTACTCCGTAAGCTCTGGCTGGTCGAAGATACCAGGCCGCTGCGACTGTTTATTAAAAACACAGCACTCTGCAAACACGAAAGTGGACGTATAGGGTGTGACGCCTGCCCGGTGCCGGAAGGTTAATTGATGGGGTTAGCGCAAGCGAAGCTCTTGATCGAAGCCCCGGTAAACGGCGGCCGTAACTATAACGGTCCTAAGGTAGCGAAATTCCTTGTCGGGTAAGTTCCGACCTGCACGAATGGCGTAACGATGGCGGCGCTGTCTCCACCCGAGACTCAGTGAAATTGAAATCGCTGTGAAGATGCAGTGTATCCGCGGCTAGACGGAAAGACCCCGTGAACCTTTACTGTAGCTTTGCACTGGACTTTGAGCCTGCTTGTGTAGGATAGGTGGGAGGCTTTGAAGCGTGGACGCCAGTTCGCGTGGAGCCATCCTTGAAATACCACCCTGGCATGCTTGAGGTTCTAACTCTGGTCCGTGATCCGGATCGAGGACAGTGTATGGTGGGCAGTTTGACTGGGGCGGTCTCCTCCTAAAGAGTAACGGAGGAGTACGAAGGTGCGCTCAGACCGGTCGGAAATCGGTCGCAGAGTATAAAGGCAAAAGCGCGCTTGACTGCGAGACAGACACGTCGAGCAGGTACGAAAGTAGGTCTTAGTGATCCGGTGGTTCTGTATGGAAGGGCCATCGCTCAACGGATAAAAGGTACTCCGGGGATAACAGGCTGATACCGCCCAAGAGTTCATATCGACGGCGGTGTTTGGCACCTCGATGTCGGCTCATCACATCCTGGGGCTGAAGCCGGTCCCAAGGGTATGGCTGTTCGCCATTTAAAGTGGTACGCGAGCTGGGTTTAGAACGTCGTGAGACAGTTCGGTCCCTATCTGCCGTGGACGTTTGAGATTTGAGAGGGGCTGCTCCTAGTACGAGAGGACCGGAGTGGACGAACCTCTGGTGTTCCGGTTGTCACGCCAGTGGCATTGCCGGGTAGCTATGTTCGGAAAAGATAACCGCTGAAAGCATCTAAGCGGGAAACTTGCCTCAAGATGAGATCTCACTGGGAACTTGATTCCCCTGAAGGGCCGTCGAAGACTACGACGTTGATAGGCTGGGTGTGTAAGCGTTGTGAGGCGTTGAGCTAACCAGTACTAATTGCCCGTGAGGCTTGACCATATAACACCCAAACAATCTGATGATTGTGTGTTGTAGGGTGAAGTCGACGAACCGAAAGTTCGCATGAACCGCAAACACCTTGAAATCACATACCTGAATCCGGATAGACGTAAGCACAAGCAAACGGATATCCAACCGAATTGCTTGACGATCATAGAGCGTTGGAACCACCTGATCCCTTCCCGAACTCAGAAGTGAAACGACGCATCGCCGATGGTAGTGTGGGGTCTCCCCATGTGAGAGTAGGTCATCGTCAAGCTCCTATCCCAAAACCCCTGGCCAGCAATGGCCGGGGGTTTTGCTTTGGCGCTGGAAATATCCCGGCTCGACGACGTTCGCGAGTTGCCTCCGAAGCCCGAGTCTGCGCTGCAGCCTTTATCGGCGGGCTGCCGCGCTCTGGGAGGGTGCCCTTTCCCTTCCACCTGTCTCAGCGCCGCGGTCGACGGGCCTGAAACACTGGCTAGAGCGCTAGCTCGCGGCCTCGAAAAGAAACGGATGGGTTTTACTGAAGGGAATCGCTTGCTTTACTGTATGAATAAACAGTATCGTGAGCGCTCCCCCCTTCGTGGCCATCCCTGTTGGCCATCCCAGGCAGCTCGCTCATCGAGCTGCCTTTTTCTTTGTCTCAGTGAAAGTCCCGGCTGCGTACGTCCAGTCCGGTGAGCAGGGGCGTCAGGTCCTGCAAACGGCCGGCGATGACATGCCGTACGCCGCTGGATGACTCGAGCGTGCCTTCCACCTGGAGCAGGCGGGATTCGAGGAAGGGGCGCCGCTGCCGCTCGGCGAGGTCGTGCCAGACCACCACATTGACCATGCCGAACTCGTCTTCCAGGGTGATGAAGGTTACGCCGCTCGCCGTCTGCGGCCGCTGCCGGCCGACCACCAGACCGGCGATCCGCACCGGGCGCCCATGTTCCATGCCCACCAGTTCGCGGGAGGCACGACAGCGGCGCGCCTTGAGCTGGACGCGCAGCAGCTTCAGAGGATGCGGGCCGAGAGTGGTGCCGAGCAGGGCGTAGTCGCTCAGCAGCTCTTCGCCCCGGCTGGGTAGTGGAAGGCTGATCGCCGGTTCTTCGATCCGAGGGCCCTCGGCGAACAGCGGCAACTGTGGCTCGACGCCAGCGATCGCCCAGCGCGCCTTGTGCCGATGCCCGGCGAGCCCTCGCAAGGCGCCGGCATCGGCCAGTAACTCGAGGGCCCGGGTATCGAGTCCGGCACGTCGGCCGAGGTCATGCACGTCCGTGAATGACTGCGCCTGCCTGGCCTGTTCGATGCGCCTGGCGTCCTCTTCGCGAAAGCCGCGGATCATCCGCAGGCCGAGGCGAATGGCCGGTTGCTCCTGGCCGATGGGCTCCAGGCTGCAATCCCAGCGACTGTGGCGGACATCCACCGGACGTGTCTGGATGGCGTGCCGCCGTGCGTCCTGGAGCAACTGGTCGGGGCTGTAGAAACCCATCGGCCAGCTGTTGATCAGGGCGCAGGCGAAGGCCGCCGGCTCGTGACGTTTCAGCCAACTGCTGGCGTAGGTGAGCAGGGCGAAGCTGGCGGCGTGGGACTCGGGGAAGCCATAGCTGCCGAAGCCCTTGATCTGTTCGAAGATACGCGCGGCGAAGTCGGCTTCGTAGCCGTTGGCGAGCATGCCGCGGGTCAGTCGTTCGCGATGGTGCTCCAGGCCGCCGTGGCGCTTCCAGGCGGCCATGGAACGACGCAGTTCGTCCGCCTCGCCCGGCGAATAGTCGGCGGCGACGATCGCCAGTTCCATGACCTGTTCCTGGAACAGCGGCACGCCCAGGGTGCGTTCGAAGACCTTCTCCAGTTCGACGGAGGGATAGGCCACCGGCTCTTCTCCGTTTCGCCGCCGCAGGTAGGGATGCACCATGTCGCCCTGGATCGGCCCCGGGCGGACGATGGCGACCTGGATCACCAGGTCGTAGAACTTTTCCGGGCGCAGGCGTGGCAGCATGGCCATCTGCGCGCGCGATTCGATCTGGAACACACCGATGGTATCGGCGCGGCTGATCATCGCATAGGTCGCCGGGTCTTCGCTGGGGATGCTGGCGAGGCTCAGGCGTTCGCCGCCGCGCAGTTCGTGCAGCAGGTCGAAGCTGCGGCGCAGGGCGCTGAGCATGCCCAGGGCGAGCACGTCGACCTTGAGCAGGCCGACCGCGTCGAGGTCGTCCTTGTCCCACTGGATCACGGTGCGCTCGACCATGCTGGCGTTCTCCACCGGCACCAGGGTGTCCAGGGGCTGCTCGGAGATGACGAAGCCGCCGGGGTGCTGCGAGAGGTGGCGCGGGAAGCCGACCAGTTCGCCGGTCAGGGCCAGCACCCGACGCAGGACCGCGCTCTGCGGATCGAAGCCGGCCTCCATCAGGCGTTCGGCGCTGGGCGCCCGGTCGCTCCAGCGCCCGCAGCAATTGGCCAGGGCATCGACCTGGTCGGGTGGCAAGCCCAGTGCCTTGGCCACGTCGCGCACCGCGCCGGCCCCATGGTAGGTGCTGACCACCGCGGTCAGCGCCGCGCGTTGGCGACCGTAGCGGTTGAAGACGTACTGGATGACTTCCTCGCGGCGTTCATGCTCGAAGTCCACGTCGATGTCCGGTGGTTCGTTGCGCTCGCGGGAAAGAAAGCGCTCGAACAGCAGGTTGATCCGCTCCGGATCGAGCTCGGTGATGCCGAGGGCGAAACACACCGCCGAATTGGCCGCCGAGCCGCGTCCCTGGCAAAGGATTTTCTGGCGCCGGGCGAAGCCGACGATGTCCTGCACCGTGAGGAAATAGCTTTCATAACCCAGTTCGGAAATCAGTTTCAGTTCTTTCTCGATCTGCTCGCGGACCTTGGCGCTCGCGCCGTCCGGCCAGCGCCTGCGGATGCCTTTCTCGGTGAGTCGCCGTAGCCAGGAGGCCGGGTCATGTCCGGCCGGCACCAGTTCCCGGGGGTACTGGTACTTCAACTGTTCCAGGTCGAACCGGCAACGTTCGGCGATGCGCAGGGTTTCCGCCAGCAGGGCCTCCGGATAGATGCCCTGCAGGGCCGCCAGCGGGCGCAGGTGGCGCTCGCCGTTGGCGAACAGATGGGCGCCCGCCTCGCTCACCGGCAGATGGTTGCGGATCGCCGTCATGCAGTCCTGCAGGGCGCGCCTGCCACGGCAGTGCATATGCACGTCGCCACAGGCCACTGCCGGCAACTGCGCGCGGGCGGCGAGCGCCAGCAGGCCGCGCAGGCGAGCGTCGTCATCGGCGCCGCGATGCAGCTCGACGCCCAGCCACAGGCGTTGCGGGAAGCATTCGCCGAGCCAGGCGGCATCGTCGTCATCGCCCGGCTCGGCCAGCCAGATCGCCAACACTCCGTCCAGCGCAGGTTGCAGGTCTTCGCGCAGCAGCCGATAACTGCCCTTGTCGGCACGCCGCCGGCCACGGGTGATGAGTCGGCAGAGCTGCTGGTAGCCCGCCAGGTCCTCCGCCAGCAGGACCAGTTTCGGTCCCTGTTCGAGGCGGATCTCGCTGCCGACGAGCAATTTCACCCGGTACTCCCGCGCCGCCTGCCAGGCTCGCACGATGCCGGCCAGGCTGCATTCGTCGGTGATCGCCAGGGCCCGGTAGCCCAGGCGGGCAGCGCGGGCGAAGAGCTCCGCAGCGCTGGAGGCGCCACGCTGGAAGCTGAAATTGGACAGGCAGTGCAGCTCGGCGTAGGCGCTCATGCGAACCAGCCATGCAGCCACAGCGGCCCTTCGCTGCCGACTTCGCGGTAGACCCAGGCGCGTTGGCCGGAACGGGTTTCCACCAGGTAGTAGTCGCGACGGATGTCTTCGCCGTCCCACCAGCCCGACTCGATGCGTTCGGGGCCGGCCAGCACGGTCGGCAGCGCCTCGCCGAGGGGCCGGGGCTCCATCAGCAGCCAACCGGGGCGGAGGCCGGCGGGGGCCAGCGGCACGGATCTGTCGCAGGTCTCCAGCCGCCAGCTGCGCTCCGGACGATGTTCGGCGACAGCGCTCAGGCCGTGCACGGCCTCGTCGCCCAGACGTGCCCGCAGGCGTTCCCGCAACTGGTCCCAGGCGAGGAACTGCTGCGGACGCTCGTCGAACAGTTCCCTGTGCCGCGGGGTGAAGGGGGGCAGTTCGTCGGCCAGCAGGCGCACGGCATGCACCGGCGCGGGCAATTGCAGTTGTTCGAGGCGGCCGCGGGTCAGTTCGAACAGCATGGCCGCCTCGCGCTCGGCGCCGAGCAGGCCGATCGTGACCAGGCTGTCGGCGCGTCCGTGATGCTCCAGGCGCAGGCTGAAGCGCTGCACGCCGCTGTCGCGCCCGGCGAGAAAGGCCGCGAGGTCGGCGGTCAGCCGGCGCAGGGGGAAGAGCAGGGCCTGGTGGGATTCCACGTCGAAGTTGAGCTCGATGCGCAGATCGAATACGTCCGGCGGCCGGTAGTGCTCCAGGGCCAGGGGGATGCGTCCGCCGATGCGATCGATCTGCAGCAGCAGTTCGGCAGGGAAGCGGCGGGCCAGGGCCGCGCGCGGCAGGTCGAGGACCTGTCGCAGGTGGCGCAGCCCCATGCGCCCGAGGGCGGTCGTCAGGTCCCGGGACAGTCCCAGCCGGTCGAGCGGGAGGCTGGCCAGGTGGCGACGCAGCGCGTCGTCGTCCTCGATGGCCAGCCCGTCCTGGCTGTCCACCAGCACCCTGGCCGCCGCCGGGTTCGGCGCCAGGCACAGGCGGTGGCTGAAACCCAGGGCCGTCAGCTCCCTGCGCAGGCGGGCCTCGAAGCGCGGCCAGGGACCGAACAGGGCAAGGCTCGACTGTACCTCCAGCAGCAGCGCGCGTGGATAGTGCAGGCTGACCTGCGAACTGAAGCCATAGGCCCAGGCGGCGAGAAAGGCCTGCCAGCGTTCGATGGCGACGAGGTCGTACTCTGCCGTGGCGAAGTCCCGGCTCAGGGCCTGGGCGGCGATCAGCGACTGCCCGGGCTTCAGGCCGAGGGCGCGCGCCGCCGGGTTGACCGCCCGCAGCAGGCGGCGTTGCGGCGGTCCCCCGAGCAGCGCCAGCGGCGCCCCGGGATCCGACCGTTGGCGCAAGGCGCTGTCCATGGCCAGCTGCGGCAGGAGAATGCAAGCCCAGAGCATGGCCGCCTCATTGCCAGGCGCTGGCCGGCAGGGAGGTCGCCGGCGCGAGGCCGCCCCGGCACTTGAGGATGCGCAGGCGCGCGGGGTGGCTCTCCAGGCACAGGCGCAGCGCCGCGGGCGAGGGATTGACCGCTTCTCGCAGGGGGCGATAGGCGAACCCCAGCGCCTGGCCGCTTTCGGCGGCTACCTGGAGTCGACGCAGGGCGCGGTCATCGGCCTGCTGCGGCCAGCACAGCACGGCGGCGCAACTGCCCGAACGCAGGCATTGCTCGGCGGCCCACAGGGCGTCACGGCCGCTGGCCTGGACCAGGACCAGGTGGCGCAGATCGACCGCGGCGGCGAGCCAGGCCTGCGGATAGGGCAGGTACGGCGCGCCGACCAGCACTACGCGGCGTTGTGCCCGGGTCAGGCGGACCAGGGTAGGTAGCAGCAATTGCAGCTCGCCGACGCCGTCGCGGGCGTGGAGGATTTCGCTCAGGGCATGCTCCGGCCAGCCGCCGCCCGGTAGCAGCGCGTCCAGGCGCGCATGCCCGGTGGGCTGGGAGCTGCTGGCCGGGGGAGCGGATTGGCCTTTCCAGACCCGACGGGCATCGAGCAGGGTATTCAGGTCTATGCCTGCTCCTTGTCCCGGGAGAGTGTCGAGAGGGGAACGCTGGGCTACGGATGACAGGGAGGCCAAGGAAAATGACTCGTTTACTGTATGTAAATACAGTATTTGCTGTAGTCCTTTTCTGGTCAATGACTGTCGGTCGGCATCCTTTTCTATGCCATTGAGACTCAATAACGAATATAATTGAGAATCGTTATTTATATTTGGGCTCGCCTCGGCGGCCCAATGCGTTCCGTCTCTCGAAAGGAATTTCCCTAATGGATACCCTGGCCCCCGAATCCACTCGGCAAAACCTGCGTTCGCAACGCCTCAACCTGCTGACCAACGAGCCGCACCAGCGCCTGGAGAGCCTGGTGAAGAGCAAGGAACCCTTCGCCAGCCGAGACAACTTCGCCCGCTTCGTCGCTGCCCAGTATCTCTTCCAGCATGACCTGGAGCCGCTTTATCGCAACGAGGCGCTGGCCCGTCTGTTCCCCGACCTGGCTTCCCGCGCCCGCGACGATGCCGCCCGTGCCGACCTGGCCGACCTCGGCCACGCCGTGCCGGAAGGCGACCAGAGCGTGCGCGAGGCCGACCTGAGCCTGGCCGAGGCGCTGGGCTGGCTGTTCGTTTCCGAGGGCTCGAAGCTGGGCGCGGCGTTCCTGTTCAAGAAGGCCGCCGCCCTCGAGCTCGACGAGAACTTCGGCGCCCGCCACCTGGCCGAACCGGAAGGCGGTCGCGCCCAGGGCTGGAAGAGCTTCGTGGCGATCCTCGACGGCATCGAACTGAACGACGAGGAAGAGCGCCTGGCCGCGAAGGGCGCCAGCGATGCCTTCAATCGTTTCGGCGACCTGCTGGAGCGTACCTTCGCCTGAGTGGCGTTCCTTCTCCTTTGGTCGGCGGCCAACCCTGCCGACGACGAGTGCCCCGGCCTGGTCCGGGGCTTTTTTGTCTTGCCGCCGGCCAGGAACAGCGTGTCCGACCGGCAGGGCGAATGAAGGCCGGCGTCGGCAGATGGAAGCCCTTAACGAGGTGGCCGCTGCGCTTCCACCGAGTTGCCGAACGAGGTACCCAGGCGAATGCGTGTCGCCGACTGGTTGTACAGGCCGAGCTGGTTTGGCGGACGCCGGACGATGGCGGCGGAATCCAGCTCCTGTTCGCGGCGGGCCCTGGCCGCGCTCTCCGGGTCGGCCATCTGCTGGCTCAGGCATTCATAGGACAGCGCCTGGTAACCATTGACCTTGGTGCTGATGCAGTTCGCCGGTGGCGTCGGCTCGTCGGCCTGGGCGGTGGACATGGCCAGGCCCAGGAACAGGCCCGGCAGGATCCGCGATGAACGGTGCATGACGATTCTCCCGCGCTGGGATGGTGGTTTCCCGCTTATACGGCAATCGGCGAAAACATGTCACCGCGCGCGCCGTCACACCACAGTCACACAGTGCCATCAGGATGTCCCTCCTGGGTGATGGCCATCTGGCCTGCACCGGGTAGTTCGGACTGGAATCCGTCGATGTCGATCCTCGGGGTGGCAAGGTCGTGTGCAGTGTCGTTGCTCGGCCTCGGCATGGTGTTGCCGGCGCCCGGCGCCGTGCCGGGTGAAAGTGGCAGGCCGATGTTGCGCCTGGCGGTGCATGAATTCGATATTCCCCCGCAGGGCCTGGCAGCGGCGCTGGTGACCTACAGCGGAGTGACGGGAATGGCGGTTCTGGTGGATGGCGAACTGGCCCGCGGGCGGCGTTCGGCACGATTGCAGGGCCGCTTCACCGCCAGTGACGCCCTGGCCCGGCTGCTCGACGGCACCGGTCTGATGGCGCGCTATACCAGCCAGGAGGCGTTCACCCTGCTGCCGGCGCAAGCCGCCAGGAGCGTCGTTGCGTCGCCGATCTCCTCGTCGCGGGCCGTGCAGCCCCTGGATCGCGGCTACGCCGGAGCGCTCCAGGCGGCCCTGGAGGAACAGCTGTATCGTTCGCCACACACCCGTCCCGGCACCTACCGGGCGGTGTTGCAGCTCTGGATCGGACGCCATGGCGAGGTACGCCACAGCCGCCTGCTCGGCTCGACCGGCGATGCCCGGCGCGACGGCGCCCTGGTCGAGAGCCTGCGCGGAGTGAGGGTGATGCGCGCGACGCCGGCCACGCTGGCCCAGCCGCTGACCATCCTGTTGCTGCCGAAGGCGACGGACAGGGCCATGGAATGCACGTTGAGGGAGGGAGTGGGAGGGTCATGAGCGAATCGCCGCAAAGCGCGATGGTCAAGCTGTTCCTTGCCTCCTACGACGACTTCAAGGCGCGCCTGAAGCGGCGCCTGGGTTCCGAGGACCTGGCCAGCGATGTCCTGCACGAGACCTATCTGCGGGTCGACCGGATGGATCACGCCCTGGAGGTCAGGAAGCCCCAGGCCTACCTGTTCCGCATCGCCCTGAACATCGCCGCCGACCGCCGCGAGGGCGACGCCCGGCTGCTCACCGGGGAGGAGGTGGCGGAGCTACTGCAGGTGCCCGACGAAGGCCTCGACCCGGAACGCATCGTCGGTGGCCACGCCGACATCCGCCGCCTGGTGGAGGCGCTCTGCGAGCTGCCCGCGCGGCGCCGGCAGATCCTCATCGCTTCGCGCCTGGAGGAAACGCCGCACCTGGAGATTTCCCGTCGCTTCGGCATTTCCACCCGCACCGTGGAGAAGGAACTCAAGGCCGCGCTGTGGTACTGCGCGGAGCGTCTAGAAAGAAAAGTCATCCAGAGGTTCGGTCCCGGGGCCGGAAAACCGTCATAAGAACAAGCAGGCCGAAACCGTCGCGGCCGCCTTCAATCCATGAGCCATTCCGGTGTCCGTAAAGCACAGCCATGACAGCCTCCGACTCCGCCGCCGATGAAACCGGCGATCTTCGCCGCGAGGCGCAGGCCTGGGTGATCAGCCTGACCTCCGGACGCGTCACCCAGGGCGACGCGCGGGCCTTCCGCCAGTGGTGCGCGCGCAGTCCGGAACACCTGCGGGCGTTCGTCGAGGCGCGTGATCTCTGGCAGACCCTCGGCAGTGCCGCCGCGCTCCCGCTGGAGCCACGGGCCGTGGCGCGGGTAGCCACGCGGACGCCGCGGCGTTTCGGGCGCCGCTGGTTCGTCGGCGGGGCGCTGGCCGCCTCGGTGGCGCTGTTCGCCCTGCGTCCGTCGCTGCTCGGACAGGGGCTGGGCGGCGCCGACTACGTGACAGCGGTCGGCGAGCAGCGCCAGGTGCAGGTGAGCGGCGGGACGCGGATCGAGATGAACACCCGGACCCGCCTGAACGTGCGGCGCAACCGCGAGCAACAGGAAACCATCGAGTTGCTCAGCGGCGAAGCCGAGATCATCGCCAGCCACCCGCCGCAGAGCGGATTGCGGGTACTGGCCGGGAGCGCCTGGCTGAGCGCCAGCCGGGCCCGCTTCAATGTGCGCAGCAACGACGATGTCTGCGTGGTGACCTGCCTGGAGGGCCGCGTCGTGCTCGATCACCTGGGCCAGCGGCTGGACCTCGAGGCCGGCCAGCAACTGACCTTCGATGAGCGCCGCAACGGTCCGCCGGTGCCTTTCGATGCCGCCGAGGTGATGGCCTGGCGCGAGCGCATGCTGGTGTTCAACGACGTACCGCTGGCCACCCTGATCGACGAGATCAACCGCTACCGTCCCGGGATGCTCCTGTTGCTCGACAAGACCCTCGGCCGGCGCCGGGTCCAGGCCCGCTTCAGCCTCGACCAGCTGGCCGACGTGGCGACCCTGATCCGCGACGCCTACGGCATCGAAGTCACCCGCTTGCCGGGCGGGGTGGTGCTGCTCGGCTGAATCGTCGGCTCACGGCAAAGCCACCACCCGCCGGTAACGCTCCACGCCATTGCCGGTGACCCGCGCCAGGCTGATCTCCAGCCCGCTGGCGCGCACCTTGCCGTGCGCCGGCAGGCGCGTCCAGCCCTTGCCCGGCACCCAGGCGCGGATCTCGAAGCGGGTCACGTCCTCCAGCACCGCCACCCGCTCCGCCAGCGCCGGCAGCGGCAAGCGATCGCCGCTGGGCGAGGCGGCGCGGTAGAGGATCTTGCCCTGGCGCCACCAGCGCACTCGTTGCAGCGGCGCGCCGGGTTCGGCGCTGGCGCGGACGATGTCCAGGCGCAGCGGGATTTCGCCGAGCCGCTTGAGTTCGAGACCAGGCGGCAGCCGATCGCGCGGCTGCGCAGGCTCCTCGCCATCGATGGGGGAGGCTTCTTCCCGGCTGGGGGCGTGCAGGGCGATGTCGCGTTCCAGCTGGTTCAGCGCGCGAAGCAGCGCGGCGCTCTGCTCGGTAGTCGCCTCCAGGTGCGCGCTGGCCCGGGTGATGCTGTCCAGGCCGCGCCAGGCCATCAGGCTGACGATGGCCATGAGCATGATCGCGACCATCACCTCGATGAGCGTGAAGCCGCCTTGCCGGCGCGCTGCCGAGGCGCGCTCAGCGCACCCGCACATGGCCGTTCGCCTCGCGCCGCACGGTGACGCTGTGCTGTCCATCGGAAAGGATGATGAGCAACGGCGCGCCGATCCATTCGGCATCCAGCAGTACCGGTCGCGACGGGCGCACGCTGACCCGCAGCGGCGCGGCCTGCCAGTGGCGCGCGCGCAACTGGGCGTCGGCGGCGAAGGCGTCGGCCTTGCCGCGATACGCCTGCGGACTGAAGCGGTAGCCCTTTGCGTTGGCCTGCCAGAGGATCGGCGTGCCGCGCAACCGCGCCTCGCCCTGGGCGATCTCCAGCAATTGCGCCAGGCGCGCGGCGTCCTGGCGCAACAACCGGGTCGGATCGGGACGGGTGCTCAGGCTGATGGCCGCCGTGGCGATGCCGACGATCACCAGCACCACCATCAGTTCGATCAGGGTGAAGCCGCCTTGCCGGGAACCCGCCACCGCATGCCTCTTCGCAGGGATAGAAGGCTCCAGCCTGCCCGACGAAGATGATCGGCGTGTGAAACATAACGGAGAGAATTCGGCGCTAGGCTGGTTCCGAGGCGCCGTTCGCGGTGCCCGCCGTTCATTCTCCAGGAGTGTCCCGCCATGCCGGCCATACCCCGTATCGACCCGCCCCGCCTGGTCCAGCTCGCCGCCGTTCTGGCGCTTCTCGCCGGCCTGCTGTTCTGGGGCTACCTGCTGTTGGCGCCGATTCCCGGCGTGGTCCAGGCCGAAGTCGGCGCCGCTCCGCCAGTGTCCAGCGAGGAGCCCGCGCAGCGCTGGTTCGCGGCACCTTCCAGCGAGATCGAGGTGTCCCTGGCCGGGCTGATCGGTGGGGGGCCGGCGGCGATCGCCATCCTTTCGGTGAATGGCGCGCCACTCCAGGCCTACCGCGAGGGCGAGGCGCTGGGGCGTGCGGCGAAGGTACGGCGGATCGAGGCCGACGCGGTGCTCATCGAGCAGAACGGCGAGGTTCGCCGGGTAGCCATGCCGCGGCTCGCCGAGCCGCCGCCACTGGCCACCCTCAAGCGCGGCTGACATCAGGGCACGCGGCTCAGCAGGGTATTCAGGCGTGCCAGCGGGACGGCCTGTTCGCGCTGCGCGCGTACGCGGATCTCCACCCACAGCAGGGCCGGGTCGGCGGTGGCCTGGACGCGCTGCTCGCAGTACAGCCGCAGGCGCCCCTGGGAGCATTCGAAATCGCTCTCGCCGGGACGCACGGCCCCATCCAGGCGCAGTTCGGCGAGACGGCTTTGCGCCGCCAGCAGGGCCAGCGACTTGTCGCGCAGCAGGCCGTTGCCATCGGTCATCAGGCCCACCGCGCGGATCGCTGCGGCCAGGGCGATGGCGACGATGGCCAGGGCCACCAGCACCTCGATCAGGGTGAAACCGCGGGAAGAAGAGGGCATGGGCATCGCGGGTCGGCGAAAGGAGGGCTTCCAGGCTAGCCGGGGAATCTGACCGATACCTGACAAAAGCTCGGGAGGGCTCCCCCGGCGGGCCTTCCAAGACCTGCCGGAGAGCCCTGTTCCAGGGCCTTCCGCGCCCCTGCGGGAGAGGTGCGCACCCGAGGATTTTCAATATCGTTGACATATCTTCCTGAAACAATCCGCGGCGAATCGAACCATGCCGAGGAGTGTCGAGATGGATATCGTGCAGTTCAGCTCCAGCCCGAAAGGACGTCGGGGACAACGGGGCTTCACCCTGATCGAGATCATGGTGGTGGTGGTGATCCTCGGCATCCTCGCCGCGATGGTGGTACCCAAGGTGCTCGACCGGCCCGACCAGGCCCGCGCCACCGCGGCGCGCCAGGACATTTCCGGACTGATGCAGGCGCTCAAGCTCTACCGCCTCGACCAGGGGCGCTATCCGAGCCAGGCGCAGGGCCTCAAGGTGCTGGCGGAACGTCCCGCCGATGCCTCGGCGAGCAACTGGCGCTCGTACCTGGAGCGCCTGCCCAACGATCCCTGGGGCAAGCCCTACCAGTACCTGAACCCGGGCGTGAACGGCGAGATCGATGTCTTCTCCCTCGGCGCCGACGGCCAGCCGGGCGGCGAGGGCATCAACGCCGACATCGGCTCCTGGCAGCTCTGAGCGCGCCATGAACGGCCGTCACCAGCGCGGCATGGCGATCATCAGCGCGCTGCTGATCGTCACCGTGGTCGCGGTCATCGCCGCCGGCCTGATCGCCCGCCAGGGTGCGTATATCCGCGGTCTGGAGAGCGAGCAACTGCGCATCCGCGCCAGCTGGATGCTGCGCGGCGGCCTGGAGTGGAGTCGCCAGTTGCTGCTCGAGGACAGCCGCCGCGACCCGCTGACCCGCCTCGACCAGCGTTGGGCGCGACCGATGCGCGATCTGCGCCTGAGCGACGCCGAGTTGCTGTTCAACGGCCGGATGGAAGATGAACAGGGCAAGTTCAACCTGCGCAACCTGTTGGTCGACCAGCGTCCCGATGCGCAGGAACAGGCCAATTTCGAACGCCTCGCTGGGCTGCTCGGCGTGCGCCCGAAGGACGCGCGGCTGATCGTCGAGCGAGTGCTCGCCTCCTATGCGCGGCTACCCGCCGAGGTGCCATTGGCCGATACGCGTCCCCCGGGTTTCGACAGCGGTCGCGAAACCTCACCGGGCGCTGCGCGGCGAGCGCTTGCGGCACGCCGACCGCCGCTCCGGCGGTTCGACGATCTGGCGCGGCTGGGGATTCCGGCGGCGACCCTGGAGCGGTTGCGCCCCTACGTCACCATCCTGCCCGAAAGCACCTGGGTCAACGGCAACACCGCGCGTGCCGAAGTGCTCGCCGCCTGCGTTCCCGGGCTCGGCCTGGAGCAGGCGCGGCGGGTGGTCGGCGAGCGCGACCAGGGCCGCTGGTTCCTCAACCGCGGCGACTTCGTCAACCGCCTGAACATGCCGCAGTTGCAGGCGCAGTCGGTGAAGGTCGGGATCACCAGCGACTGGTTCCTGCTCGATGCCTACGCCCAGCGCGAGCAGCAACAGGTGCGTCTGCAGGCCCTGCTGCAGCGGCAGGCCGGCGAGCGCACCACGGTGAACTGGCTGAGGGTGGGCCCGTGAAGGCCGCCTGGCGTTGCCTGCTGCCGCCGCTGGCCGGGTTCGCCGAGGCGGCGTCGCTGGATTGCCTGCGCCTGGATGCGCGGGGAGTGCTCCTGGAGCGTTGCCAACTGTCCCTCGGGGAACTGGCGCAGCGGCGCCAGGGCCTGCCCGTGGAACTCTACCTGCATCCGCGCGATTGCCGCCTGGCTGCTCTCGAGCTGCCGGCGCTGCCCGCGGCGAAGCTCGCCGCCGCGGTGAACTGCGCGGCCGAGGCGCTGGTCCTCGGCGATCCGGCGCAACTGCGCCTGGCCCATGGGCCGCGCGGCGCCGACGGGGGCCTGACCCTGGGCTGGCTGGAGGCGTCGGCCCTGGCTCCGCTGGAGCAGGCCCTGCAGCGCCTGCGGCTCGATGTGCGACAGGTGCAGGCCGCGCCGTTCCTGCTGCCGTTGCGCGAAGACGGCTGGGTGGCCGGCGAGTGGGATGGCCATCTCCTGCTGCGCCGCTCGCTGACCGATGCCGCGGTCCACCCCTTGCCGGAACAAGGCCTGGACGAGTTGCCGGAGGATTTGCGCCTGTACTGGCTGGGCGAACGGCCAACGTGGAACTGCGCCACCCTGGCGCGGACCGAGGCGCTGGACGAGGCGTTGCGCTGGAGCGGGCCCGCCTGCCCCTGGGGACTGGCGCTGAAACAGCCGATGGCGGGTGCCGGTCGTGGCACCTGGAAGCTCCCCCTGACCTGCGCCGCCCTCGCCCTGCTGGTGTGGGTCGCCGGCCTGAACCTGTATGCCGGGCGCCTGGCGGGGCAGGGCCAGGCCCTGCAACGGCAGGGCATCCAGCGCGTACAGCAGGCGTTTCCCGAACTGCCGGTGGTGCTCGATCCGCTGCGCCAGGCTCGCGAGCGCCGAGACGCCTACCTGGCCGGCAAGGCCGATGGCGATGCCGCGCCGGGACTGGCCGCGCTGCTGCATGGCACCGGCGAGGCGATGCCGTTCCTCGCCGGGCGCCTGCAGCGCCTGGACTACCGCGACGGCGAACTGGACCTGGCCCTGTTGCCGGGGCCCGCCATCACCGATGCCGCCACCTGGCAGGGAGAGTTGGGCAAGCATGGCCTGCAGGCCGACGCCTCCGACAGGGGCTGGCAGGTGCGTGCCGCGGAAACGCCGCTGGCGCCGGGCACGGCGGATGGTGGCGAGACCGGGGTGGCCGGCGATGAATAGGCGCCTGGCGGGCTTCCTGACGGCTCCGGCGCAGCGCTGGAATCCCCTGCTGCGGCGGGCGCAGGCCTACTGGCGGCGACTGGCTCCGCGCGAGCGCAGGACCGTCGCCGGCGGCGGCCTGGCGCTGGGCCTGGCGCTGACCTGGCAACTCTTCGTCGAGCCGCCGCTGGCGCGCATCGAGCACTGGCAGGCCGAGCTGCCCCGCCTGCGTTCGCAGGCGGCGGCGGTGGACGCTGTGCTGGGCGAAGTCGAGGCGCTGCGCGGCCCGCTCCTGGATGGTGCGGCGGATGCCCAGGCGATCGGCCGCAGCCTGCGCGACCAGGGCCTGGATGGTTTCCAGTTGGAGGCGATAGGGCCCGGCCAGTGGCAACTGGACTTCGCCAGCGCTTCCGGCGAGGCCTTGCTGCGCTGGCTGGCGCGCAGCCCGACAGCATTGCGCCTGAGCGTCGACCAGGCACGGGTGACGCGTCTCGAGGCGCCCACCGAGGAGCAAGCCGCCGGCGGGCTGGTGTCCGCCTCGATCCATTTGCAGTCGACTTCCGCTCCCAAGGATTCCCCATGAGGCAAACAGCTTTCCATCCTGCCCGGCGTCGTTGGCCTGTACTGGGCGTGGCGCTGGGCGCGCTGCTGGTCGCGGCGTGCAGCGAGACGCCGAAGCTTCCCGGCGTGCCACCGGCCGATGAGGAAATCGGCCGGCCATTGAGCAGCGTCCGCTCCGGCGCGCCGTTGCGCAACGCCGATGTCGCTGGGCGACCCCAGGCCGAGCAGGCCCGCCGCGCGCTGGGCGCCGGGCGCGGCGGGCCGCGCTCCAGCGGCGGCGCCCCGGCTCCGGCAGCTCCGGCCGAACTCGGCGAGCAGCCGGTTAGCCTGAATTTCGTCGATACCGAGGTGGAAGCGGTGGTGCGCGCGCTGTCGCGCGCCACTGGCCGGCAGTTCCTGGTCGACCCGCGGGTGAAAGGCAAGCTGACCCTGGTCTCCGAAGGCCAGGTGCCGGCGCGCACCGCCTACCGGATGCTCACCAGCGCCCTGCGTATGCAGGGCTTCAGCGTGGTCGACGTCGACGGCGTCAGCCAGGTGGTGCCGGAGGCCGACGCCAAGCTGCTCGGCGGGCCGGTCTACGGCGCCGACCGGCCGGCGGCCAACGGGATGGTCACGCGGACCTTCCGCCTGCGCTACGAGAACGCGGTGAACCTGATCCCGGTGCTGCGCCCGATCGTCGCGCAGAACAATCCGATCAACGCCTATCCGGGGAACAACACCGTGGTGGTCACCGACTACGCGGAAAACCTCGACCGGGTCGCCGGGATCATCGCCAGCATCGACACCCCCAGCGCCAGCGACACCGATGTGGTGCCGATCCAGAACGGCATCGCGGTGGACATCGCCAGCACCGTCTCCGAACTGCTCGACAATCAGGGCAGCGGTGGCGCCGAGCAGGGCCAGAAGACCGTGGTGCTCGCCGATCCACGCTCCAACAGCATCGTGATCCGCTCGCCGAGCCCGGAGCGCACGCAGCTGGCGCGCGAGCTGATCGGCAAGCTCGACAGCGTGCAGAGCAACCCCGGCAACCTCCACGTGGTGTACCTGCGCAACGCCCAGGCGACCCGCCTGGCCCAGGCCCTGCGCGGGCTGATCACCGGCGACAGCGGCGGCGAGGGCAACGAGGGCGACCAGCAGCGCGCGCGCCTGAGCGGCGGCGGCATGCTCGGTGGCGGCAACAGCGGTACTGGTAGCCAGGGCCTGGGAACCAGCGGCAATACCACGGGCAGCGGTTCCAGCGGGCTGGGCGGCGGTAACCGCAGCGGCGGCGCCTACGGTGCGATGGGCAGCGGCCAGGCCGGCGGCGGACCCGGTGCGATGGGCGAGGAGAACTCGGCGTTCTCCGCCGGCGGCGTCACCGTGCAGGCCGACGCCACCACCAATACCCTGCTGATCTCCGCGCCCGAGCCGCTGTACCGCAACCTCCGCGAAGTCATCGACCTGCTCGACCAGCGCCGCGCCCAGGTGGTGATCGAAAGCCTGATCGTCGAGGTCAGCGAGGACGATTCCAGCGAGTTCGGCATCCAGTGGCAGGCCGGCAACCTCGGCGGCAATGGCGTGATCGGCGGGGTCAACTTCGGCCAGTCGGCGCTGAACACGGCCGCCAGGAACAGCATCGACGTGCTGCCCAAGGGCCTCAACATCGGCCTGGTGGATGGCACCGTGGACATCCCGGGGATCGGCAAGATCCTCGACCTCAAGGTGCTCGCCCGGGCGCTGAAGAGCCGCGGCGGCACCAACGTGCTGTCGACCCCGAACCTTCTGACCCTGGACAACGAGTCGGCGAGCATCATGGTCGGCCAGACCATACCCTTCGTCAGCGGCCAGTACGTCACCGACGGCGGCGGTACCAGCAACAACCCGTTCCAGACCATCCAGCGCGAGGACGTCGGCCTGAAGCTGAACATCCGACCGCAGATTTCCGAAGGCGGCACGGTCAAGCTCGACGTCTACCAGGAAGTCAGCAGCGTCGACGAGCGCGCCAGCACCGTCGCCGGGGTGGTCACCAACAAGCGCGCGATCGATACCAGCATCCTCCTCGACGACGGCCAGATCATGGTCCTCGGCGGCCTGTTGCAGGACAACGTGCAGGACAACACCGACGGCGTTCCCGGACTCTCCAGCCTGCCCGGCGTCGGCTCGCTGTTCCGCTACCAGAAGCGCTCGCGGACCAAGACCAACCTGATGGTGTTCCTGCGTCCCTATATCGTCCGCGACGCCGCCGCCGGGCGCAGCATCACCCTCAACCGCTACGACTTCATCCGCCGCGCCCAGCAGCGCGTGCAACCGCGCCATGACTGGAGCGTCGGCGACATGCAGGCGCCGGTACTGCCGCCGGCGGAGCAGGGCATCCCGCAGGCCGCCTACGACCTGCGCCCGACCCCGCGGCCGTTGCGTGCGGTACCGCTGGACGAGGCGGCGCCGCTGTGAGCCTGCTGCCCTACGCCTGGGCCAAGGCGCAGCGCGCCCTGCTGCGGCCGGGCGCCGACGGCGCGACCCTGCTGGTCAGTCCGCGCACGCCCGGCTGGGCGATCAGCGAGGTGCGCCAGCGGCATGCCGTGGCCAGTCTCGAGAGCGTCCGCGATGACGAACTCGACACCCTGCTGGCCAGCGCCTATTCCGACACCGGCAGCGCCGCGGCGGTGGTCGGCGCGGCGGAGAGCGAGGTCGACCTCGACCGCCTGCTGGACGACATCCCCGAGGTCACCGACCTGCTCGACACCCAGGACGGCGCGCCGGTGATCCGCATGATCAACGCGCTGCTGACCCAGGCCGCGCGCGACGAGGCCAGCGACATCCACATCGAGCCCTTCGAGACCCATTCGGTGGTGCGCTACCGCGTCGACGGCGCCCTGCGCGACGTGGTCGCGCCGCGCAAGGCGCTGCACGCGGCGCTGGTATCGCGGATCAAGATCATGGCGCAGCTGGACATCGCCGAGAAACGCCTGCCCCAGGACGGCCGCATCGCCCTGCGGGTGGCCGGGCGACCGATCGACATCCGCGTCTCCACCGTACCCACCGGGCACGGCGAGCGGGTGGTGATGCGTCTGCTGGACAAGCAGGCCGGGCGCCTGAAGCTGGAGACCCTGGGCATGGCCCCGGGGGTGCTGGCGCCGCTGGACCAGCTGATCCGCCAGCCGCACGGCATCGTGCTGGTCACCGGGCCCACCGGCAGCGGCAAGACCACCACCCTCTACGCCGCCCTGGCGCGGCTCGACGCCAGCACCAGCAACATCCTCACCGTCGAGGACCCGGTGGAGTACGACCTGCCCGGGATCAGCCAGATCCAGGTCAACGCGCGCATCGACATGACCTTCGCCGTGGCCCTGCGGGCGATCCTCCGGCAGGACCCGGACATCATCATGATCGGCGAGATCCGCGACCTGGAGACCGCGCAGATCGCCGTGCAGGCCTCGCTCACCGGGCACCTGGTGCTGGCCACGCTGCACACCAACGACGCGGTGTCGGCGGTGACCCGGCTGGTGGACATGGGCGTCGAGCCATTCCTGCTCGCCTCGTCGATGCTCGGCGTGCTCGCCCAGCGCCTGGTGCGGCGCCTGTGCACGCACTGCCGGGTCGAAGAGGACGGCGGTTGGCGCGCGGTCGGCTGCCCGGCCTGCAACCACACCGGCTACAGCGGGCGCACCGGCATCCACGAGCTGTTCGTGATCGACGACGAGATCCGTCGCCTGGTCCACCAGGGCCGCGCCGAGCAGGATCTCCGCGAAGCCGCCCGCGCCGCCGGCATGCGCAGCATGCGCGAGGACGGCGAGCGCTGGATCGCCAGCGGCGCCACCACCCTGGAGGAAATCCTCCGCGTGACCCGGGACGCCTGATGCAGACCTTCCGCTACGAAGCCGCCGACGCCCAGGGGCGGATCGAGACCGGGACCCTGGAGGCGGACAGCCCGCGCGGTGCCCTCGGCCAGCTGCGCGCCCGCGGCCTGACTCCGCTGGAGGTCCGCGAGCAGGCTGGTGGCGGGACCGGGCAAGGGGCGGGCGCGCTGTTCGCCCCACGCCTGTCCGACGGCGACCTGGCCTGGGCCACCCGCCAGCTGGCCAGCCTGCTGGCCGCCAGCCTGCCGCTGGAAGCGGCGCTGAGCGCGACCCTCGACCAGGCCGAGCGCAAGCATATTGCACAGACCCTCGGCGCCGTGCGCAGCGACGTGCGCGGCGGCATGCGCCTGGCCGACGCCCTCGCCGCGCGGCCGCGCGACTTTCCGGAAATCTACCGGGCGCTGGTGGCGGCGGGCGAGGAGTCCGGCGACCTGGCCCAGGTAATGGAGCGCCTGGCCGACTACATCGAGGAACGCAACGCCTTGCGTGGCAAGATCCTCACCGCGTTCATCTATCCGGCGGTGGTCGGCGTGGTTTCCATCGGTATCGTCATCTTCCTCCTCGGCTACGTGGTGCCGCAGGTGGTCAGCGCCTTTTCCCAGGCGCGCCAGGACCTGCCGGCGCTGACCCGGGTGATGCTCCAGGCCAGTGACTTCGTGCGCGCCTGGGGCTGGCTCTGCGCGGGAGCCCTCGGCGGTGGTTTCTGGGGCTGGCGCCTGTACCTGCGCAACCCGCAGGCGCGGCTCGACTGGCATCGCCGGGTGCTGCGCCTGCCCCTGATCGGCCGCTTCGTGCTCGGGGTGAATACCGCGCGCTTCGCCTCCACCCTGGCGATCCTCGGCAGCGCCGGCGTGCCGCTGCTGCGCGCGCTCGACGCGGCGCGCCAGACCCTGGCCAACGACTGCCTGGCGTGGGCGGTGGAGGAGGCCACCGCGCAGGTTCGCGAGGGCGTCTCGCTGGCCTCGGCGCTGCGCGCGCGGCAGGTATTCCCGCCGATCCTCACCCACCTGATCGCCAGCGGCGAGAAGACCGGCGCGCTGCCACCGATGCTCGACCGCGCGGCGCAGACCCTGTCGCGCGACATCGAACGCCGTGCCATGGGCATGACCGCGTTGCTCGAACCGCTGATGATCGTGGTCATGGGCGGCGTGGTGCTGATGATCGTGATGGCGGTGCTGATGCCGATCATCGAGATGAACCAACTGGTCCAGTAGCCGGTGCCTGGACGATCCACTGCCGTGTCGGGCGGATAACGCCGCTGGCGTTGCCCGGCCAGCGGGAGGGCCGAGGGCAGGCAGGCCTTCCTCTGGCTGTCATCAACCCGTGTGGCCCCGCGCCAGGGCTCGGGTGCATGTTTCAGCGAGGTTGCCCCGCGGGCGCGCCAGGGCCGCCGCGGGCCACCCGCCGGGGCAGGCCAAGAAGGCATTGCGCGCCTGGCGAAAACGCCCGGCGCAGAGCCTTCGAACACCCGAGGAAAGGGCCTGAAAACAATTCGATGCTCCCGAGATTTTTTCCCCGATCTGTCACCGGAACTTGCGAGTTTTAACCCCAGCGGCCCCTTCGACCGGCTAGGGATGCAAAGCCCGGCAAGCACGGCGCCGCCTCATGCAAGACGACTTCTCAACGTACCAACACCACGATGAAAGGAGATTCTTCATGTTCAAGCGCTCTCTGATCGCTGCCTCGCTGAGCGTGGCCGCCCTCGTATCCGCCCAGGCCATGGCCACCGTCAATGGCGGCGGCGCTACCCTGCCGCAGCAGCTGTACCAGGAGCCCGGCGTCCTGACCGCCGGCTTCGCCGCCTACATCGGCGTCGGCAGCGGCAACGGCAAGGCTGCCTTCCTGAACAACGACTACACCAAGTTCGTCGCCGGCACCACCGACAAGAACGTGCACTGGGCTGGCAGCGACTCCAAGCTGAACCCGACCAGCGAAACCAGCCCCTACCTGGCCGCCCATGGCGCCGCCTGGGGTCCGCTGATCCAGGTTCCCTCGGTCGCCACCTCGGTCGCCATTCCGTTCAACAAGGCAGGCAGCAACGCCGTCAACTTCGCCGACGTGAACACCCTCTGCGGCGTGTTCTCCGGCCGCCTGACCGACTGGAGCCAGATCCCCGACTCGGGCCGCACCGGCGCCATCACCGTGGTCTACCGTTCGGAAAGCAGCGGTACCACCGAGCTGTTCACCCGCTTCCTCAACGCTTCCTGCTCCAGCGCCACCGAGGGCGGTACCTTCGCCATCACCACCAGCTTCGGCAGCAGCTTCTCTGGCGGCCTGCCGTCCGGCGCCGTCTCGGCCCAGGGCAGCCAGGCCGTGATGAACACGCTCAACGCCGCCGAAGGCCGCATCACCTACATGAGCCCGGACTTCGCCGCGCCGACCCTGGCCGGTCTCGACGATGCCACCAAGGTCGCCCAGATTCGCGGCGTATCGCCGGCTCCGGCCAACGTCTCGGCCGCCATCGGCGCCGTTACCCCGCCGACCACCGCCCAACGCTCCGATCCGAACAACTGGGTGCCGGTCTTCGCCGCCACCGCCAGCGCGACCGATCCGAGCGTACGTCCGTACCCCACCACCGGCTACCCGATCCTCGGCTTCACCAACCTGATCTTCAGCCAGTGCTACGCGGACGCCACCCAGACCCAGCAGGTGCGCGACTTCTTCACCCGTCACTACGGCGCCAGCGTCAACAACGACGCCGCGATCACCAACCATCGCTTCGTGCCGCTGCCTGCTTCCTGGAAGCTCGCGGTGCGTCAGTCGTTCCTGACTTCCACCAACAACCTGTACATCGGCCACACCAACGTCTGCAACGGCATTGGCCGTCCGCTCTGAGACGTTCCCGCCTACAGGCGATACCCGGGACCGGTGGTGCGCAAGCACTGCCGGTTTCTTTTTCCGGCGCATAACCGCTTTCCATGAACTTTCCGTGACAAGACTTCGGCCCACCCCGTCGCCGGCCGTCTTCCCATCAGGAGTGCGCGTTGGCGAACCGGCGCGTCGAGTTGAACAGGCCCAAGGAATCCCGCGTCATGCCGTCTCGCCCGTCTCGCCCGTCCGCCCCTTCGTCAACCGTCGTTTCGCTCGATAGCGGCCTGCCGCGGCTGAAACCGCTGGCACAGGTCATCGCCCTGCTCATGGTTGCCGGTGGTGCCCAGGCTTCCCAGCCGTTCAGCGCGGCCTGGTTCGCTGCCAAGGGCGCCCAGCAGAGCGCTGGAGTCGCGCGTCCGGGCGCGCCGCTACCGGGCATGACGCCACCGCCGCTGGCCCAGCAGCAGAAGGTCAACCAGCAGTTGCAGCGTTCGTTGCAGAACCTCAACAACACCGTGGCGGCGATCGCCGCGCAGCAGGCCGCCCAGGCGGCGGGACGCCAGGCCGCGCTGGCGGCGCCGACGAATATCCCGGACGGCCTGGGCGAGGGCGGCCTGAAGGTGGACGCATCCCTGCCGTTCGAACAGGCCTGGCAGAACGCCAAGGCGCCGGTGCAGTCGCAAGATGGCGGGCGTACCACGGTGACGGTGGAGCAGACCGCCGATCGCGCGATCCTCAATTGGGAAACCTTCAACATCGGCCGGCAGACCACCCTGCGTTTCGACCAGCAGAGCAACTGGGCGGTGCTCAACCGGGTCAACGACCCGAGCGCCCGGCCGAGCCAGATCCAGGGCCGGATCGAGGCGGGCGGCACGGTGATGGTGGCCAACCGCAACGGTGTGGTGTTCAGCGGCAGCAGCCAGGTCAATGTCCGCAACCTGGTGGCCGCGGCGGCCAATATCAGCGACATCCAGTTCCGCGAGCGCGGGCTGTACTTCGATGCCAACGGCAGTCAGCCGAGCTTCACCGACGCCGCCGGAGCGGTACGGGTGGAGCGGGGGGCCTTGCTGCAGAGCGCCGATCCGGCCAGTTCCACCGCGGCAGGCGGCTACGTGCTGCTGCTCGGCAGCGAGGTGGAGAACGCCGGGCAGATCGTCACGCCCAAGGGCCAGGCGACCCTGGCGGCGGGCGATAGCTTCTACATTCGCCGCGGTGTCGGCACCGACGGCAACCTGCGCTCTACCACCCGCGGCAACGAAGTGGCCACCGCGCTGGTCGCCGGCAGCAGCGCCGGGCGGGTGGTCAACCAGGGCTTGGTCCAGGCCTCCACCGGCGACATCACTCTGACCGGCCGCCAGGTACGGCAGGAGGGGGTCGTCCTGTCCAGCAGTTCCACCGATGTGCGCGGTACCATCCACCTGCTCAATTCGGCCAGCGATACCAGGGGCAGCGTGGTCCTGGGCGAGGGCAGCAGCACCGCGGTGCTGGTCGACGCCAGTGGCGCCGGTGCGCTCGACAGCCAGCGCGATGCCGCCCAGCAGGCGCTGGACGGTGCCTCGCCGACCAACAACGTCACCGGTCGTTTCGACAACCTCAGTCGGGTCACCGATCGCAGCGAGCAGTCACGGATCGAGATCGTCAGCGGTGGCAACGTGGATTTCCAGAGGGGCTCGCTGACCCTGGCCAGTGGCGGCCAGGTGGCGGTCAGCGCCGCGGGCCGGAGCCTGCTGCGCGACGGCGCGCAGGTGGATGTCGCTGGCGCCGTCGGGGTGAAGGTGGCAATGGAAAGCAACAACATCCGGATCAACGTCCAGGGCAACGAACAGCGCGACGCACCGGTCAACCGCGAAGGTGGCGGGCTGGCCAGCAACGATGTCTGGGTCGACGCCCGCGAACTGGTGCTGGTCCCGGCCGGTAGCAACGGCTATGCCTCCGATCGCTGGTATACCGCCGGCGGCCTGCTGGAGCTGGGCGGCTATCTCGGCACGCGCAACCACTCGGCGGGCGAATGGATGGCCCAGGGCGGCACCCTCACCTTCACCGGCGGCGAGCTGGTCAGCCAGCCCGGCTCGGTGGCCAACCTCTCCGGCGGCACCCTCGACGTACAGGGCGGCCTCATCCGGCAAACCTGGCTAAAGGGCAGCGACGGGCGCCTTTACGAAATTTCCCGCGCCCCCGGCGACCTGCTCTACGAGGGTATCTATCGTGGCTTCGAGGACAGCAGCCCGCGCTGGGGACAGACGCGCTATTTCTACAATCCGCTGATCGCCCCGCAGAGCCGCTACGAGAACGGCTACATGGTCGGACGCGACGCCGGCCGCATGGTGGTCGGCACCGCTTCGGCGGTGCTCGAGGGCGACCTGCTCGGCAAGGTGTTCCAGGGTGAGCGCCAAGTGCGCGCGCCACAGCCGGGGGCGGATGGCTATCGGCAGGCGCAGAACGCGGTGGCGCGCGGCGCCGAGCTGGTCGTGGGGAGCTATACACCACGCTACGAAGGTGCCAGCGGCAACGTGTCGTACAACCTCGCACCGACTCTGCAACGGGTGCGCCTGGCCGATGGCGGCGGACCCTCGGCGGCGAGTCTCGGCCTGGACACCGCGCTGGCCGACGAGCAGCGCGGCACGCTCCAACTCGACAGCGAACGCCTGTCCGGTTTCGAACTGGGGGCGGTACGGGTGGCGGCGAGCGAGCGGATCGAGGTGGGCGACGCCCTGCAAGTCGGCAACGGTGGCGAGATCACCCTCTACGCTCCCGAGGTAGAGGTGAACGCCGATCTTGTCGCGCGCGCTGGCAGCCTTCGCCTGGGCAACGTCCTGGAACAGGTGGAGATGGTGCGTGGCGAGCGCCTCGATACCTACCTCGGCCCCGCCGCCGGCCAGCGTGCCGGCGTGACCCTGGGCGATGGCGTCAGGCTGGATGCGCGCGGCCTCTGGAGCAACCTGTTGCGCGGTGGCGTGGAAGCCGAGCGAGCCTACCTCGATGGCGGAAGGGTTTCCCTGCGTAGCAGCGGTGACCTGTCGTTGGGCGTGGACAGCCGCATCGACGTGTCCTCCGGCGCCGCGCTTCTCGCCGACGGCAAGCAGGTGGGCGGCAAGGGTGGCGACCTGACGCTGTCGGCCAACACCGGCGCGGCGGCGACCGACGGCCGCCTGCAACTGGGCGGCGAGCTGGCCGGCCATGGTGTCGCCGGCGCCGGCACCCTGAGCATCCAGGCGCCGCGGGTGAGCATCGGCGCGACGGCGCGGGACGACACCCTGGCGCTTGCCAGCGGATTCTTCGACAGGGGGTTCGCCAGCTATCGGGTGATCGGCGAGCAAGGCCTGGAAGTGACGGAAGGCACGCAGGTGCAGGTGCGGCGCCCGCTGTACCGTTTCCGCGACGACGCCGTGGCCATCGCCAGCGGCGCCGACCCGCTGCGCGCGCTGGAACCCTGGCTGGCGCCACTGTACGAGGAGCGGCCGGCCAGCGGCGAGCTGCTCCAGCGTCCCGGCGCCAGCCTGTTCCTGCAGGCCGGCACTCGCCAGACCGGTGCCGGGCAGGTAGCCGCCAGCGTCCTCGACATCGCCCGCGGCAGCCTGCTCGAGGTCGACCCCGGCCAGCGCATCGAGCTGCGCGGTGTCGGCCAGTTGAACATCGAAGGTCGCTTGAACGCTTGGGGCGGTTCGATCGAGCTGGGTAGCGTGGCGCTGCCCGCTCCGCAACGCGATCCGCTCGAGAGCGTCGGCCACCAGCGGGCCATCCGCGTCGGCGAGCAGGGCGTGCTCGATGTCGCCGCGCGCGCCGCGACCGCGCTGGATTTCCAGGGACGGCGCTACGGCCGGGTGGCCGAGGGCGGCAGCATCGTCATCGGCGGCACGGTCGAGCAGGCCGGCGGCAAGGCCGCCGCCGCCGAACTGTTCATCGATCTGCGTCCGGGAAGCCTGCTGGATGCGTCCGGCACCGAGGCATTGCTGGACATCCCGGGGGTTGGCCAGACCCGGGTCGCCAGCGCCGGCGGCAGTATCTCCCTGGCCTCGGCCAATGGCCTGTACCTGGACGGCGACTTGCGAGCCTTCTCCGGTGGGGAGGGTGCCGCCGCCGGCAGCCTGTCGGTGGCGCTGGCCACGCCGAACTACCTGACCAGCCTGGCGACCGACCAGGTGCTGCGCCCGCGCGAGCTGGTCGTCGCCCAGCAGCGCGATACCGCCGGGGAAGAGCGCGGCTACGCCTATGGCCATGGCCGCCTGGCGGCGAGCCAGGTGCAGGACGGCGGGTTCGGCGAGCTGACTTTGTTCAGTGACGGGCTGCTGAGCTTCGCCGGCGATCTGGAGCTGTCCCTGGCGCAACGCCTGAGCCTCTACAGCGGGGCGCTGGGACTCGGCGAAGGAGCCGCCGCCGACAGCCGGGTGAGATTGGCGGCGCCGTCATTGCTGCTGGCGGGAGCGTTCGTCAACGAAGCGGCGGAGAACAATGAAACCCAGCCGCTGTCGACCAGCCTGGCCCAGGTCTCCAGGCAGCCCAGCGAGGCGCGCTTCGAGGCCAGCGCGCAGGTGCTGGATATCCGCGACAGCCTGGTGTTCGGTTCGCGCGGCGGTTTCCGCGACGCCACCGGCGGGACGCGCGTGGTCGACCGGCGCGGCTTCGACCGGGTCGAGCTTTCCAGCACAGGCGACATGCGCTTGCTGGCGGGGAACGCCGAACCCATGGAACGTATCAACACCCAGCTGCTCAGCGCTGGCGATGTGCTGATTCGCGCCGCCCAGCTCTATCCGGGCAGCGGTGCAGGCGCGCGCATTCTCGCCGGCTACGGCTATCAGGCCGATGGCGCCGCCCCGGCATTCGACCCGACGCGCAGCCTGCGCATCGAGCGCAGCGGTGCGACGACGCCGGAGCAGCCGCTTGCGGTTTTCGGCAGCCTGTCGCTGGGGGCGGCCAGTGTCATCCAGGGTGGTGTCGTGCGCGCGCCACTGGGCTACCTGGAGATCGGCCAGAGCAATGGCGGTGCCGGCACGACCAACAGGGTCGAGTTGTTGCCCGGGAGCTTGACCTCGGTCAGCGGCGCCGGTCTGGCGCTGCCCTACGGCGGTACGGTAGACGGCCAGGCCTGGCGCTACGCCGGCAAGGAAGTCGTTCTGACCGGCGTGGGCGGCAGTTCCAACGACAGGGGAGTGTTGAAAACCGGCCTCGACCTGGGCGGCCTCTCCGTGCAGGTGGCGCCCGGCGCGACGCTGGATCTTTCCGGCGGCGGCGAACTGCTCGGCGCCGGCTTCGTCTCCGGTCGCGGCGGTTCCACCGACGCGCGCTACAACCCGCTGGTACGCATCGACGAGGATGGCCGCTTCAGCCTGCCGGGATTGGCCGACAATCCGATCTACGCCATCGTGCCCGGTGTCCAGCGCATCGCGCCGGTCGCCGCCGAACGTGGTGCCGTCGATCCGCTGGTCGGCCAGCAGATCAGCATCGGCGGCGGCGTGCCCGGCCTGCCGGCGGGAACCTATACGCTGCTGCCGTCGACCTATGCCCTGCTGCCCGGGGCGTATCGGGTCGAACTCAATGGCCAGGCCGGGCTGGGCCGCGCGTTGCCGACCCAGCTCATGCGCAGCGGCTCCTGGTCGCTGGCCGGGCAGTTGTCCCTGGCCGGGACCGGGGTACGCGACCAGTTGTACCGCCAGGTGCTGCTGACCCCGGCGGACGTGGTGCGACGCCATTCGCAGTACAACGAGACGAGCTACAGCGACTTCGCTCGAGCCGATGCCGCCCGCCGTGGTGTCCCGCGGCCGATGCTGCCGGAAGATGCGCGCAGCCTGCGCCTAGACCTGCTCGCCGGGGGCGGCGCCGACGCGCTGGCGTTCGACGGCCGTGGGCTGTTCCAGGCCGCCCGCGGCGGCTATGGCGGTAGCCTGGTGGTATCGGGCAACAACCAGCGGATCGAGATCGTCGGCGGCGGCGCGCAGGCCAGCGAGGGTTTCCAGGGCGTGACGCTGCGGGCCGACGATCTCAACGCCGTCGGTGCCGCCCGCCTGGTGATCGGCTCGACGCCAACGGTTCTCTACGGGCAGGGCGGCAACTACGTCAGCTTCGATATCACCGATAGCGCACGAAGTATTGTCCTGCGCAATGGCGCCGAGCTGGCCGCGCCCGAGGTGTTCCTCCTGGCCAACCGGCCGGGGGAGGCGATCAGCCTCGAGCAAGGCGCCGCCATCGTCACCCTGGGACGAGGGGCAGCGGCCTACGATGCGCGGGATGGTTTCCTGTATGCGCCGGGGGGGCGTTCCATGCTCGCCCTCTCCAACGGCGTGCTGAATGTATTGCCGCCGGAGGCGGGAACGCCGGATCGCGGTCCCGGCGACATCCTGCTCGGTGTTTCCGCTGCCGGCGGAGCGGCTGGCGAAACCCGGTTGTATTCCGAGGGCAGTCTGGTCGCGGCCACCGACAAGCGTTTCGTGCTCGACAGCAGCGTGCGCTACGGCACGCGTAACCTGACCCTGGCGGCGGGCGCCTTCAATGTCGGCGAGCAGGCGCTGCTGGCCGGCCTGGCGCAACGTGGCGTGCTGCCGACGGGGTTGGCGCTCGACCAGCGCCTGCTCGACCGCCTGCTGCAGGGCGATGCGTCGGAGGGGGCGCCGCCCCTGGAAACCCTGGTGCTGAACGCCCGCGACGCGTTCAACTTCTATGGTGATGTCGGCCTCGACTCCTACGATCCGGCGACCGGCCGTTCCCGCCTGTCACGCCTGGTATTGGGCACCCCGGCGATCTATGGCTATGGCGATAGCGACAGCGTCGCCTCGATCCGGACCTCCAACCTGATCTGGAACGGCGCGCAGACCCCGCCCGCCGGGGTCATCGCCGGTGGCGCCGGTAGCGGCCAGGGTACGCTGGACATCCGCAGCGAGCGTCTGGAATTCGGCTACGGCCCCTTCAGCCAGCCCAGCGCCATCGACAGCTACCGGCGCCTGGCGCTGGGCTTCGCCACGGTCAACCTGTCGGCCAGCGAGCGGATCACCGCCAACCACAAGGGCAGCCTCGCGGTCTACCAGAGCCAGGGCGAGTACCAGGCCGGCAGCGGCTATGCATACAGCGGCGGCGACCTCAACCTGATCACGCCCCTGCTCACCGGCGAGGCCGGCTCGCGCAACAGCCTGCTGGCCGGCGGCTCGTTGCGGGTCAGCGCGGGGCCGGGCAACGTGACGTCCGCTCCGCTCGAACTGGCCAATGGCGCCCTGGGCGCCGAGCTGGCCCTGGAAGGAGGGAGCCTGCTGCTGGACACTCGCGTCGGCCTGCCCAGCGGCAAGTTGAGCCTGACCGCGCGGGAGGACCTGGAACTGGGCGCCGGCGCGCAGCTCGACCTGGCGGGGCGGGCGGTCCGTTTCGATGACGTGACCCGCTACAGCTGGGGCGGTGAAGTCAACCTGCTGAGCCGTGGCGGCGATATCCGCCAGGCTGGCGCTTCGCGCATCGACCTGTCGGCGAGCAACAACCGGGCTGGCAGCCTGACGGCGGTGGCGCTGGGCAGCGAGGCTGGAGTGGTCGACCTGCAGGGGCAGCTCCTGGCGGCGAGCAGCGGCGAATACGACGCCGGTGGCACCCTGGTGCCATACGCTGCGGGCAGCGTCGAGATTCGCGCCCAGCAACTGGGTGGGGAGGGTACGCCAGACAGCCGGTTCGCCGACCTCAACCAGAGGCTGAATGCCGGCCAGGTATTCGGCGCGCGCAGTTTCCAGATCAAGCAGGGCGACCTGACCATCGGCAGCGAGGTGAAGGCCGCGGCGATCGAGGTGTCGCTGGACGGTGGCCATCTGCGCGTGAACGGTGTCCTCGATGCCAGCGGCGAGCAGGTCGGTAGTATCCGCCTGGCCGGCAAGCAGGGCCTGAGCATCGGCGCTGAGGCGCTGCTCGACGCCCATGGGCGCCGGCTGCGGGTGGACAGCTACGGCAAGATCATCGATTCGCCGAACCGCGCGGTGATCGAGCTGAATGCCGGAGACGGATTGCTCAGCCTCGGCGCCGGCGCCCGTATCGACCTGCGCCACGGCACCGCAGCGGCACCGGGCGGCGCGGCCGGGCAGAACGACGGCGTCGCCCGCGGCAGCCTCGACCTGTACGCGCCACGCCTGGGCGGGGCGACGGCGGGCGACATCGCGGTCGACGCCAGCGGCCCGTTGCAGATACTCGGCGCCCGCACCATCACCCTCAACGCCGTGCAACGCTACGACGATGCGCCGAGCGCCGCGCAGCCCGCGAGCAACGGCCGAGCGTACCAGGAGATCACCCAGGCCTATCTGGATGGCAAGCACCAGCAGAACGAGCTGTTCATGCAAGCCGCCCTTGCCAATGCCGCCCTGCTCGACGGCAAGCTGGCCGGCCTGAACGATGCCGCCTACGCTGACGCGTTCCACCTCCGCCCCGGACTGGAGATCGTCAGCGCCACGGCCGACGGCGACCTGGTGGTACAGGGCGATCTGGACCTCTCGGGCTATCGCTACGCCAGCCTCAACCCGCATACGGCAAAGACCATGGTCTACGGTTCCGGAGAGGCCGGTTCGCTGGCACTCCGCGCCGGCGGCGACCTGAACATCTATGGCAGCGTCACCGACGGTTTCGCCCCTCCGCCGGAAACCGACGACGACCAGGGCTGGCGGCTGCTTTCCGGCCAGGACCGCCTGGGCGGCGACCGGGTGGTGCCGGCGGCCGGCGTGCGCCTGGACGACGACAGCTTCTTCCCGGCGGGCAAGACGCTCAACTTCGAACTGCCGATCAAGGCCATGACTATGGCCGCCGGTACCCGACTGCCAGTCGAGGCGGTGCTCAGCCAGCCGCTGCGGCTGCCGGCGGGGACCGTGCTCGAAGGGGCGATCCTGGATGCTGCCGGCAATTTGCTGCAGCCGGCCGGCAGCCTGCTTGGCGAGGCCCTGGAGCTGCCCGCCGGCACCCGCCTCGGCGCGGGCAGCCGCCTGCCGCTGGCGACGCCGGTGATGGCCATGAGCTGGCCTGGCGGCGTGCCGTTGCCCGGCCGCGCCACGCTGGCCAACGGCGAGGCCGATGGCGTGCGCCTGGCAGGTGGACTGGAATTGCGCGCCGGGGCCTTCCTCCCGGCCGGCAGCGACATCCGCCTGCCCGATGGCGCCGCCTCGGTGGATGTGCGCCCGGTCGGCGCGGTTTCGCGCAACTGGGCCATTGCGCCGATGCTGACGGCCGGTTCGCAGTCCTGGAATTTGCGCCTGGTGGCTGGCGCCGACCTGCAGGCGGCCGATCCGCGGCTGACCGATCCGCTTTCCCGCGGGCAGATGCGTCTCGCCGATACGCACTATGGCATGCGGCGCATACCGGCGACGGGCGGCGGACTGGTATGGACCCAGGAGGGAGTCGATGGCTGGGGCGATCCCAGCATCAAGCCCGGCGACCCGCTGGACCCGGAAGCGCTGGGCTATCCGACGCTCTGCGATGATTTCCCGAGCTGGTGCGCGGCGAGTTCCGGCGGCATGGTATGGACCGAGGAAGGTGTGGCCGGCTGGGGCGATCCCGGCATCAAGCCGGGTGATCCGCTGGACCCGGAGGCGCTGGGCTACCCGACCCTCTGTGACGATTTCCCCACCTGGTGCGCGGCGTCCGGAGACGATTACGCCCTGGAAGCCGAACCCTACGCTTCGCGCTTCAGCGTGTTGCGCACCGGTACCGGCGATCTCGAGCTGTTCGCCGCTGGCAACCTGCGCATGGACTCGCCGTTCGGGGTCTATACCGCAGGTACCGCGAGCCTCGTCGATGCCAGGTACAACCTCCCACGCGCCAGGGATGGCGGCAGCGTTCTGCTCGATCCGGCGCTGGGCGGCTACGAGCAATGGGTGGATGGCGGCGAACAGAGCCTTTACAGCGCCTGGTATCCGACCCAGGGGGGCAACCTGACACTGGTGGTCGGCGGCGATCTGAGTGGCGACATACTGGGACGGCTGTCCGGTGCCGTGTCCAACACCGGCCAGGATTCGGCCGCTGTCGGCAACTGGCTCTGGCGCCAGGGCAGCGCGTCGACCGCCGGTACGACCGATGCCACCGCCTGGTGGGTCAACTTCGGTACCTATGCGCGCCGGCCCGGCAGCGAGGGGGCTGCCGCCGCCACCCAGCAGGTAGGCTTCACCGGCATCGGCACCCTTGGTGGTGGCGACCTGAGCCTGAGGGTCGCGGGCGATGCGGGTATCATCGAGACCCGTACGTCCAGCGTCGCGCAGGTGAGGTCGCAGCGCAGCCAGGGACTGGTGCTGGCGGTGGGCGGCAGTGGCCGGGTCGGCGAGGATGGCCGGTTGAGCCTGAGCGGCGGCGGCGACATGGACGTGCGCATCGGCGGTACGCTCAATCCGTTGACCCCTTTCGACCAGGGCAGTTCGCTGTACGGCGCGGTGATCAATCTGCGGGGCAATGCCCAGGTACGGGCGACGAGCCTGGGCGGTATCGACCTGCTCTATGGCCGTACGGATTCCCTGCAGGTTCCGGGCGAACGGCGGGCCTACGATCCTTTCGTCGCGACCCTCGGCCTGGCCAACGGCGGGCCGACGCTGGTTCCGGGCGACGCCACCTTCAGCCTGAACAGCCTGGGTGACCTGGTCCTGCAGGGGGTGGTCGATCCCGGCCGGGCTCCATTGATGAACGGCACGCCCTATACCAGCGGCGGCGTCGATGGCTACGGGCTGAGCGGTTTCTCGCTGTGGAGCGAACGCACGGCGATCGACCTGGCCTCGGCGGGAGGCAACCTGACCCCGGTTTCCCTGGGCAGGCCGGAGCAGGTCACCGACTCGGCGCTGGTCTACCCCGCCAAGCTATCCGCGGTGGCGCTTGCCGGCAGCCTCTACTACGGCAACGCGACACGGCGCGACAATACACGCAGCGACATGACCGCACTGGTCCTGGCGCCGTCGAGCCAGGGCCGTCTCGACCTGCTGGCAGGCGATTCCATCTATGCTGGCGGCTACAGCATCAGCCGCTCCGGCGCCAGTGCCGCCAGCCTGGCCACGCCGTCGAACCCGAGCTACCAGGGGTACACCGGGGGGGCGCGGCAGGCCGACAACCTTGCCAGCGACGGCAGCCGCGCGAGTTTCGAACTGTTCCCGCTGTTCGCTTTCGGCGCCAACAGCGTTTCCGGCGAATGGGGAGCGGCGCAGGAACCGTCGCGCTTCCATGCTCTCAGCGGAGACCTGGTCGGCGTCGACAGTGGACGGCTGCTGCGTTACACCGATCCGGGGGATGCGCGTTTCGGCCAGTTGCGGTACGAGGGCTACGGCGCGGTACGCATGCTCGCCGGCCGTGACATCGTCAGCAGCGGAACCGGACTGGGAATCGAGCGACGGTTCGCGAGCACGCTGGAGAACTACGCCAGCAGCGGCAATCTGTTCGTCAATACCCTGGCTAGCGACGTGTCGCTGGTGCAGGCGGGGCGCGACATCCTCTACGGCAACTTCAACGTCGCCGGGCCGGGCAGCCTGGAAATCAGCGCCGGGCGCAACCTGCTGATGGAAGACGAGGTGGCGGTCACCAGCCTGGGACCGGTCGCGCCGGGCGATGCTCGTTCCGGCGCCAGCGTCGTCCTGCAGGCGGGCGCCAGCCAGGCGGACTATTCCGGTTTCCTCCAGCGTTACCTGGAACCCGATAACCTTGCATTGGCGGCAGTGTCTCTGGCGGAACAGCCCGGCAAGGTAGTGCGGACCTACGAGAACGAGTTGGTCGAGTGGCTCGCCGGCCGCTATGGCTTCAGCGGCGACGTCCTCCAGGCGCGGGACTTCCTCGCCGGCCTGCCGGCGGAGCAGCAACGGATCTTCGCCCGCGAGCTGTACTTCGCCGAACTCAAGGCCGCTGGTCGTGAGTACAACGAGGCCGGTGGAGTGCGCCAGGGCAGCTACCTGCGCGGCCGCAACGCGATCGCCACGCTATTCCCCGGGCGCGACCCGGCAGGCAACCCGATCCGTTACGACGGCGACATCGTCATGTACGGTGGTGCCGGGGTGCACACCAACTTCGGTGGCGACATCCAGTTGCTCACTCCCGGTGGACAACAGGTGTTCGGCATCGAGGGCGAGGCGCCGCCGTCGAGCGCCGGCGTGGTGACCCAGGGCATGGGGAACATCCGCTCCTATGCCCAGGGCAGCATCCTCCTCGGCCAGAGCCGGATGATGACCACGTTCGGCGGGGATATCCAGATCTGGTCGGCCGAGGGAGACATCAACGCCGGGCGTGGCAGCAAGACCACCGTGGTGTACACCCCGCCGCGGCGCGTGTACGACGCCTGGGGCAATGTCAGCCTGTCGCCGCAGGTGCCCAGCACCGGCGCCGGCATCGCCACCCTCAACCCGATTCCCGAGGTGGCGCCGGGCGATATCGACCTGATCGCGCCGCTCGGCACCATCGACGCCGGCGAGGCCGGCATCCGGGTTTCCGGCAACGTCAACGTGGCGGCGCTGCAGGTGATCAACGCGGCGAACATCCAGACCCAGGGCCAGTCCAGCGGTATCCCGGTGGTGGCCTCGGTGAACACCGGCGCGTTGACTTCCGCCAGCGCCGCGGCCAGTTCGGCGAGCCAGGCGGCGGAAGATGTCAGCCGCCAGCAGCAGGCCACCGCGCGGCAGCGCATGCCCTCGGTGATCACGGTGCAGGTGCTGGGCTTCGGCAACGAGCGACTGGAGCCTTCGCGCGACGGCGCCAGCCGCGCGCCGGGCTACGACCCGGACAGCGCCGTGCAGGTGCTTGGCGCCGGCGCGCTCAGCGAGCAGGCACGTCGCCAGCTGACCGACGAGGAGCGCGGCAACCTGGCCTTGTAGGGCCGGGAAGGACCACTGAAGCCCTCCCCGCGGAGGGCTTCTTTTTTTCGCAGCAACCGCCACTGGGCGTGATCCTCGGGAGAACGTCCGTTCGTCCCCGCCGGTGGCTGGCGAACCAGGGGGCGCATGAAGTTTTCATGACAAAAGTTCGGTGGTGCGGCGGCCTTTCCGTCAATCAGGTGTGCATGACGAAAACGGAATTCCTCGATGACGACCAGGGATGGATACGAAGGGAAGCGAGCTGTTCCGGGTTACGCGAACCGGTTGCTGAAAAAGGGCGCGTCATTGACAACGACAAGCCCTGCTCTGAAACAGGAGAAATAGTATCCGCTAACGGCCGTCGGTGTTTCTACGGCGATGGCGAAGGACGGTGAACGTTGATGGAAAGTTATTCGAAGGTCGGTATGCAGGAGCTTGACCAGCGTTTGTCGAAGATCGTCGAGGCTGCGCGCAAGAAACCGGTGTCGGTTTATCGTTATGGAGCGCCGTGGGTCTGGATAGTGTCCCAGGAAGATTGGCAGGGCGCGCTCAAGGAAGTTTCCAGTTATATACCGCCCGGACATTCCCTGGCATTGCTGAAACCGCAAATAGAAAGTCTCCTTGGCGAAGAGGCGAAAGTCCTCTCGGGAATCGCCCGCGAGAACGCCATGCAGTTGGCGCCTGAGCCGTTGATCCAGGCCCTGTTGCTGCAACTGTTGTACGCGATTCCCAGCGAACAGCAATTGTACGAACAACTCAATTACAACCTGCTGTACCGCTGGTTCGTCGGCCTCGAGATGAAGCAGAAGATCTGGAGTTTCCCGGTTTTCGTCAGCGATATAAGCGTTCTGCTGAATAGCGCGGAGGCGGTGAAGATAATAGGCCGGATTATCGCCGAAGTAATTTCCGGAGACCTCATGCAGATGCCGGAGTTCTCCCTCAATTTCGCCTTGTTGCATACCTGGCAGGCGCGTCATGGCGGAGTGCGACAGCGGAATATCTAGCGCGCTGGTGAAAATAGAAAAGAACGAAATTTCATAAGGGCGGAGCACTGTTTTTCACAGGTTGTTCATGCGCCGTCGCTAGTTTGTTGCCTTTCATAGAACTGTTCGATGAACGGACTTGTTGAAGAGAACAATAAGTCCCGATGGAACTTCGGGGGACCGTGTGAAGCGTTCGCTGTTCAATTGTGCGCACCCGTTTCGCCAGCGCTGGTCGATCGGTTGCCTGGCTGTCGCATTGTCGTGCGCTTCGCTGGCCGACGAGGCGCCTCCCGCTGCGGCGGGAAGCGAGCCCCAGCGTCTGGTGGACATCAACGAGTACGTGGTGCGCGGCAACACCGTGCTGGACAACCGCGCCATCGAGGCGGCGGTGTATCCCTTCCTCGGGCCGCAGCGCAGCCTGGGCGACATCGAGGGTGCGCGCGATGCGCTGCAGGCCGCCTACCAGGAGAAGGGCTACCAGTCGGTGCATGTCGAGTTGCCGGAGCAGCAGGTGAACGGCGGGGTGGTCTACCTGCAGGTCACCGAGACCACTGTCGGTCGTGTCCGGGTGGTCGGCGCCAAGCACTATTCGCCGGTGGAGCTGCGCGAGGAAGTGCCGGCCCTGGAGGAGGGCAAGGTGCCCGATTTCGCCCAGGTCCAGCGTGAGCTGGCGCAGGTCAATCGCACCCCCGGCCGCCAGGTGCTGCCGTTGGTGCGCGAGGGCCAGCGGCCCGGGACCATGGATGTCGACCTGCAGGTCGAGGACAAGAATCCCTGGCACGCCAGCATCGGCCTGAACAACGACTACAGCGCCGATACCCGCCACCTGCGCTCGGTGGTTTCGCTGGGCTACGACAACCTGTGGCAGCTCGGCCACGCGGTGTCGCTGACCTACTTCACGGCGCCGCAGGACCAGGACAACGCCAAGGTCTGGTCCGGTTCCTACACCGCGCCGCTGAGCCAGCGCTGGAGCGTGCAGCTGTCCGGCTACCAGTCCGACAGCGACGTGGCCACGGTGGGCAGCATGAACGTGGTCGGCCAGGGCCACTCCTACGGCGTGGCGGCGATCTACAGCCTGCCGGTCACCGGCCTTTGGTCGCACTCGTTCTCCTTCGGCGTCGACTTCAAGGACTTCGAGGAACAGACCCGGATCGGCGGCAACAACGACAAGGTACCGATCAGGTACGCCCCGCTGACCCTCGGCTACAACGGTTTCCGCTACACCGAACGTTCCCAGCTGGCCCTCGGCCTGAGCCTGGTGGCCGGCACCGGCAGCGTCCTCGGCTACGGCGACGACGACGAGGCGTTCGACCGCAAGCGCTATCGCGCCAAGTCCGGCTTCGGCGTGCTCAAGGGCGATCTCAACCACACCCTGACCTTCGGCGGCGACTGGCAGGTGGCGACCAAGGCGGCCTTCCAGCTCGCCTCCGGGCCGCTGATTTCCAACGAACAGTTCGCCGCCGGCGGTGCCACCAGCGTGCGTGGCTACCTGGCGGCGGAGAACACCGCCGACGACGGCTACCTGCTCTCCCAGGAATGGCGTACGCCGTCCCTCGGACGCTTCCTCGGCAAGCGCGCCGGCGGCTACGTCAACGACTGGCGCTTCTATGTGTTCGCCGAGGGCGCGCAACTGCGCCTGCAGGACGCGCTGCCCGAGCAGGACGACGACTTCAGCCTGGCCAGCGTCGGCATCGGCACCCGCGCGCAACTCGCCGACTGGCTGTCCGGCAGCCTCGACTGGGCCTTCCCGTTGCTGGAAGGAACCAACACCGACAAACACGACTCGCGCCTGCATTTCAGCGTGCAGGCGAGTTTCTGACCCCGACCCCGGAGTACCCACCCATGTATCGCTTATTGCTGACATCGCTGATCTGCCTGGGCCTGCTGGCCCCGGCCAGCGCCAGTGCCTGGTGGCAGGACGACTGGCAGTACCGCAAGCAGGTATCGGTCGATACCACCCCGCAAGGCGCGGCGATCAACGACAGTCTCGGTCGCCTGCCGCTGCTGGTGCGTCTGCATACCGGCAACTTCACCTTCGACGGGGTCAACGAGAACGGCTCGGACATCCGCTTCGTCGCCGCCGACGACAAGACCGTGCTGCACCACCAGGTGGAGAGCTTCGACCCGCTGATGGGCATGGCGCTGATCTGGGTCGACGTGCCGCGGGTGGAGGGGGGCCAGCGCCAGGATATCTGGATGTACTACGGCAACGCCAAGGCCCCGGAAAGCGGCAACGGCGCCGCGGTGTTCGACCCGGACTACACCCTGGTCTACCACTTCGACGGCGCGCCGGGCACTCCGCCACGCGACGCCACCGCCTATGCCAACAACGCGCAGAGCGCCGCCGGCAGCCCGGTGGAAGGCGTCATCGGTCGCTCCGCACAGCTGGTAGGCCAGCCGCTGCTGCTGCCGCCCAGCCCGTCGCTGGCGGTGAGCGCCGGCGGCAGCTTCAGCTTCAGCGGCTGGGTGCGTCCCGACCAACTGGCCGGCGAGCAGGTCCTGCTGGCGCGCCGCGAGGGCGGCCACTCGCTGCTGCTGGGCCTGGCCCAGGGCGCGCCCTTCGTCGAGCTGGACGGCCAGCGCAGCGCCGCCGGCCAGGCCCTGGTCCAGGGCCAGTGGCAGCACCTGGCCCTGGTCGCCGACGGCAGCCGCCTGGCGCTGTATCTCGGCGGCCGCGAAGTCGCCAGCCTGGCGGCGGCGCTACCGGCGTTCAGCGGCGCCATCGCCATCGGCGCGGAGCCCGCGCCAGCCACCGCGGCGGTCGCCGGCGAGGGCGAGGCGGCGCCGACCCTGCAACCCTTCCAGGGCGCGATCGACGAGCTGCGCCTGTCGAAGATCGCCCGTCCGGCGGCATTGCTCCTCGCCGACGCCACCGCCCAGGGCGCCGAGTCGCGCCTGGTGGCCTACGGGGTCGACGAGAAGCAGTCCGGCTTCGGCTTCGGCAAGCTTGGCTTCCTGCTCAACGCGGTGCCGCTGGACGCCTGGGTGATCATCGCGATCCTGGCGCTGATGATGGTCCAGTCGTGGGTGATCATGTACCGCAAGAACCAGAACGTCGGCCGCGTCAGTCGCGCCAACGGGCTGTTCCGCGAGCGCTTCGCCGAGGTCGGCACGCGTCTGGAACTGCTCGCCGACGACCGCGAGCTGGCCGCCCGCCTGCAACACTCCTCGCTGTGGCGCCTGTACCAGGTGGCGGTGAAGGAGATCCGCACGCGCCGCGAGCAGGGCGCCGACACTTCTTCCGTTTCCGCGGCCACCATCGAGGCGATCCGCGCCTCCATGGACGGCGTGCGCACCAAGGAGAACCAGCAGCTCGGCGCGCGCCTGTCGAGCCTGTCCAACGCCATCGCCGGCGGCCCCTACATCGGCCTGCTCGGCACCGTGCTGGGGATCATGGTGGTGTTCCTCGGCACCGCCATGGCCGGCGACGTCAACATCAACGCCATCGCCCCGGGCATGGCCGCCGCCCTGCTGGCCACGGCCATGGGCCTGTTCGTCGCGATCCCCGCGCTGTTCGGCTACAACCGCCTGGTCACGCGGAACAAGGAAGTCAGCGCGGACATGCGGGTGTTCGTCGACGAATTCGTTACCCGCCTCGCCGAGGTGCATGGCGAAAGCCAGCTCAGCGAAGTGGCCCATCGTCGCAACGGCCAGCCGTTGCCGGCCTGAGGAGAACGCCATGGCTTCCGTGAACAGCAGCCACGACGATGACGACGACGGTGCCGTCGACAGCATCAACATTACCCCGCTGGTGGATGTGCTGATGGTGGTGCTGGTGATGTTCATCCTCACCGCCACCGCCCAGGTCGCCGGGATCCAGATCAACCTGCCGAAGGCCAGTGCCACCGTGGCGCTGTCGCAGCCCAAGACCAAGGCGATCTCGGTGAACGACGCCGGCCAGGTGTTCCTCGACGCCTACCCGGTGACCCTGCCCGAGCTGGAAGACCGCCTGCGCACGGAGAAGGCCCTCAACCCCGACTTCCCGGTAGTGGTCCGCGGCGACGCCACGGTGCAGTACCAAAAGGTCATCGAGGTCCTCGACCTGCTGCGCCGCCTGGAGCTGTCCCAGGTCGGCCTGGTCACCGGCAAACCGACCTGAGGCCCGGGATGAACATGTCCGCCGATCCCAAGCACACCCCCGAGCCGAACAACGCCGCGCCGCTGTCCATCGACGGCCGCCCGGCGAACCCGACCCTGCGCTACCTCAAGTGGGGCATCGGCGCGCTGCTGCTCGCCGGCCTCGCCTGGCTGGTCTGGGAGTGGGCCAACGACATGAGCGGCGTGCGCCGCGAGGCGCCCAAGGTGCCGGCGATCATCCCGCTGCCGCCACCGCCTCCGCCGCCGCCGGAAAAACCGCCGGAGCCGGAACAGCCGGTGGAGGAGGAAAAGATCGTCGAGCCGGAGCCGCAGCCAGAGCTGGAGGAAGTCAAGCCGCAGGAGGAAGCGCCGCCGTCGCCGGCCGACGACCTGGCCGATCCGATGCAGATGGACGGCGATGCCCAGTCCGGTTCCGACGCTTTCAACATCGGCGCCGGCAAGGGCGGCGGGATGGCCGGTTCCGGCGGCGGTCGCGCCGGCAACGCCAGCTACAGCCAGTACCTGGCCTACGCCTTCCAGCGCCTGCTGCGGGACAACCCCGAGCTGCGCAACCTGGCGTTCCGCCTGCAGGCGGAGGTCTGGCTGAGTTCCTCGGGGGACATCACCCGGGTCGAGCTGACCCGCTCCAGCGGCGACCCCGAGACCGACCAGAAGGTGCTCGCCGCCCTGCGCGGCGCCGGCCGCCTGCAGGAGCGCCCGCCGGCCTCGCTGACCCTGCCGGTGCGCATCGCCCTGCAGGGCAAGCGGCCGGGATGAGAAGACGCCAACCCAGAACGATTTCCGGCAGGCGACTGCCTTGAAGGACCTTAGGAGCCGTACACAGATGAACGCGAAAATGAACCGACCGGCGCTGGCGATGGGCGTCATGCTCGCCGCGCTGGCCGGCCAGGCGCAGGCCCAGCCGCCGGCGCCCTCGGAGAATGCCACGATCAACCTGATCCGCCTGCTGGTGCAGCAGGGCGTGCTGAAGAAGGACCAGGCCGATGCGCTGGTCAGGCAGGCCGAGGCCGAGGCGCTGCAGGCCCAGCAGGCGCGCCAGGCCGTGGCGCCCGCGGCGGCCGTCGCCGCGGTCCCCGGGGAGGTCCGCGTGCCCTATATCCCGCAGGTGGTGCGCGACCAGATCCGCGACGAGGTGAAGGCCGAGGTGATGACCCAGGCCAAGGCGGAGAACTGGGCGCAGCCCAACGCCTTCCCGGACTGGGCCTCGCGCATCAGTTTCGACGGCGACGTGCGCCTGCGCTACGAGTCGCGCTCCTTCGGCAACGGCAACAGCAACCAGATCACCGACTTCGCCGAACTCAACGACGACGGCCCGTACGACGTCAACCCGAACACCAGCTCCGGCCTGCCGCCGTTGCTCAATACCCGCGAGGACCGCGACAGCCTGCTGCGCCTGCGCGCGCGTTTCGGCCTCAAGGCGGCGCTGTCGGAAAGCTGGAGCGCCGGGATCCGCATCGGTACCGGTTCGGACAACAACCCGGTATCGACCACCCAGACCCTCGGCGGCGGTTTCGGCAAGAAGGACCTCTGGCTCGACCAGGGCTACCTGACCTGGAAGCCCAGCGAGCGCCTGAGCCTGACCGGCGGACGGATCGCCAACCCGTTCCTGTCCACCGACCTGCTGTATTCCAGCGACCTCAACTTCGACGGCGTGGCGGCGATCTTCAACCAGCCGCTGGGCCGCGATGTCTCGCTGTTCGGCACGGTCGGTGCGTTCCCCGTGGAATACAGCTCGGACACCGCCTCGTCGAACGGCTTCGACAAGGAAGACAGCGACAACAAATGGCTCTACGGCGCGCAACTGGGCGCCACCTGGAAGATCAACCCGCGGCACAGCCTTACCGGCGCGCTGGCCTACTACCGCTTCGACGACATCGAAGGGCAACGCTCCAGCCCCTGCCGGCCCTGGGCCGGGCAGCCGGAGTGCGATACCGACGGCAGCCGTCCGACCTTCATGCAGAAGGGCAACACGGTGTTCCTCCTGCGCGACATCGTGCCCAACCCGGCCGATCCGGCGAACACGCCGAACCCGCAGTACGTCGGCCTCGCCTCGGAGTTCAACCTGCTCGACCTGAACCTGGGCTGGGACGCCGAGCTGCCCAACGATTTCAAGCTGCGGGTGGCCGGCAACTACGTGCACAACCTGGGTTACGACGAGGGCGACATGCGCAAGCGCGCCGGTGGTGTGGCGCAGATCGCCAACAACCTCGGCTCCGATGGCGACATCAAGAGCGGGGCGAATGCGTGGATGCTCCAGTTCACCCTGGGCAACGCCCTGGATATGCGCGAGGCCGGCGACTGGCAGGTGTTCGCCGCCTATAAGTACATCCAGCCGGACGCCCTGCCGGATGGCTTCAACGACTCCACCTTCCATCTCGGCGGGACCAACGCCAAGGGCTACATCCTCGGCGCCAGCTACGGCTTCGACAAGCGCGTCTACGGTACCGCGCGCTGGCTCAGTTCCGACGAAGTCTACGGCGCACCGTTCTCCATCGACGTCCTGCAGCTCGAGGTCAATACGCGCTTCTGAGCGCTCCCCGAGGCAGGCCATGAAGAGGCAGACCATGAACATGCGACCTTTCTCATTGCCGATCTGGGCCCAGGCGTTGCTCGCCGGGGCCGCCTTCGCCGCCTACGCCAGCCAGGCGGCCTATGCCGACAGCCTGGAGGAACGCCTGCGCGCCCAGTTGCGCAGCACCACCCAGCAGCTGCAGGCGCTGCAGACCGAGCAGGCCCAGGCCGCTGCGGCCAAGGCTGCGCTGGAAGGCCAGCGCGACGCGGCGCTGGCCCAGGTCAGGCAACTGACCGCCGAGCTGATCCGGGCCAAGGGCCAGGCCGAGCAGCTCTCGGCCCAGCAACAGGGCTTGCACGACCGGGCGCGGCAGATGGTCGAGGCGAGCAACGAGCAACTGGGCAAGTACAAGCAGGCCTACGACGAGTTGCTGGTCATGGCGCGAGCCAAGGAGGCCGAGCGGCAGAAGCTCGACCTGGCGTTCCGCGAGCATGACCGGCAGTTGCAGCAATGCACCGCGAAGAACCGGGAAATGTATGGCGTGGCCAAGGAGATCCTCGGCGCCTACGAGAACGTCAGCGTCGCCGAGGTGATGAAGATCCGCCAGCCGTTCGCCAGCGGTGCGCGGGTGAAATTCGAAGAGATGGCGCAGAAGCTCGGCGACGACCTCTACAAGACCCAGGTCGACGACCGCCAGGCGGCGCTGGCCCAGTGAACCTCCAGAGCAATCAAGGAATCCGTACATGAGCGATATCACCCTGATCGAACACCTTTCCATCGACAGCCTGACCGAAGCCCTGCAGGACGCCGGCTACCGGGTCAATCGCAGCGAACAGAACGGCGTGGTGCAACTGCTCAGCGCCAGCCAGGGGATCGGCTACGCGGTGCGCTTCGGCAATCCGGCGTCGGTGCCGGCGAGCTACCTCGACTTCACCTTCAGTTGCGCCCTGCGCGTGCAGGGCGAGCTGCCGGCCGGGCTGACCGAGCGCTGGAACCTCAGCCGGCGCTTCGGCCGCCTGTCGCAACAGGGCGAGTTCCTGGTGATGGAGATGGACGTGATCGTCGCCGGTGGCGTCAGCCCGGCCAACCTGCGCAGCCATGTCGAGCTGTGGGACCGCCTGCTGCAGGAGTTCCTCGCCTATCTGCGCGACTACAGCCGCCTGGCCGCCGAGCAACAGGGCGTGGCGCAGGAAGCCGCGCGGTCCGTCGATGGCGAGGCCTGAACCTATGCGGCCGGTTTACCGTTGCGGCGGCCTGGCGCTCGCGTTCGTCATCCTCGCCGGCTGCGGCCAGGACGGGAACGGCGGCGCGGGCCAGGCCCAGGCCGCGCTTGCCAAGCCACCTGCCAGCGGCGTCGCGGAGCCCGCGGTGGCGCGCCTCGGAGCCTTGCAGGTGGCGCCGGACGAGCTGAAGGCTCTGCTGGCCGAGGTACCGGCGCAAACCCGTGCGCAACTGGGCGAGAACCGCGACGCTCTGGAGCGCTGGATGCGTGCGCGGCTCGCCGAGAAGGCGCTCTACGAGCAGGCCAGCGCCCAGGATTGGCAACAGCGACCGGAAGTGAAGACGCTGATCGACGCGGCCACGCGACAGATCGTCCTGCGCACCTACCTGGAGTCGGTGAGCACGGTGCCCGAGGATTATCCCAGCGATGCCGATCTGCACGACGCCTACGAGGCGAACAAGGCGCAACTGGGGGTGCCGGCGCTGTACCGGGTCAGCCAGATCTTCATCGCCACCGCCACCGCTGGAGGCCCGGCCGAGGCGCGCAAGCGCGCCCAGGAACTCTACCGGCAGGCCGCCACCGGCGATTTCGCCGAGCTGGCGCGAAAGTATTCCGATGACCCGCAGACCGCGCGCAACGGCGGCGATATCGGTGGACTGCTGGCGCAGGCGCAGCTGCTGCCGGCGATCCGCCCGGCGCTGGAACGGCTCAAGGTGGGCGAAGTATCCGAACCGATCCAGGGCGGCAACGGCTTTCACCTGGTCAAGCTGACCGAGCGTCGCGACCCCCGCCTCGCCAGCCTCGACGAGGTCCGCGAACGCCTGCGCGCCAGCCTGCGCGCGCAACGCCAGGAGCAGATCGCCAAAGCCTACCTGGACGGTCTGGTGAACAACGCCACCCTGAGCATCGATGGCGCGCTGCTTGGCAAGACCCTGGCCGAGCTGCGTTGATGGAGCGCGCGCCGGAGACGGGTCGAGCGCCACGCGGTAGTCGCTGGCGGCACCTGCGTAGTTGGTTGTTCGGTGAACCCGAGCGGGTTCGCGACGAGCGCCAGCGGCTATGGATCGCCTATGCCGCCTGGCTCGGCGAGCAGGTACAGCAGCGTCTCGGCGAGGACGCCGAGGTCGCGCCACGGCTGCAAGCCTACCTGGAGTCGCGGCGCGCGGCGGGGCAATTGCCGAATACCGACATCGACCTGCAAGTCTGGCTCGACGCCAGCGGCTGGATCGTCGGCCTGGCCTGCCTGCGCGCCGATGCCGAACCGATCGACGCCGAACTGCGGCGGGCCCTGATGGATCGCTCGTTGCGTCTGCCGCCGCCGGACCACATGCCGCAGCCGATCGAGCTGCGGATCCGCCTCATGCCTGGACGCTAGCGAGGAAGCATGGCCCTATCGGAGTCCGCCGGGCAGCGCCCGGTACTGCTCAGGCCCGCGCAGGGACGCGACGACCGTGCCTACTGGCACGACTTGTTCGGCTCCCTGGAAGTGGTGCATTTCTTCCTGGTCACCGCCCGCTGCGGCTGCTTCATGCAGGCCGCGCGCAGCCTCGACGTCAAGCCGACGCTGTTGCGCAAGACCCTGGCCCGGCTCGAGGAGCGTCTCGGCCTGCACCTGTTCGTGCACGAGGGCAACGCCCTGTCGCTGACCCGCGAGGGCCGCCTGCTCCAGGCTGCGGGACAGCGCCTGGTCGAGGACAGCCACAGCCATGCCGATCTTCACCGGCAGCAGCCGCTGGTGCGCCTGGCGGTGGCCGAGAGCGTGCTGCACGACGTGCTCAGCCGCGAGCTGTGGGGCTACCTGCGCAAGAACGCCAACCTGCGCGTGGCGCTGGCCGAATTGCGCGAAGGCTGGCCGGGCAACGCCGGCCCGGCGGAGATCGCCATCTGGATCGCCGATCCGGACCAGCCGCATCCGATACTGGAAGGCCATGACGCGGCGCCGGCGCGTATCGCCGAGCTGGAGTACCAGCCGCACATCGGCAAGCGCTATTCGCGCGAGCGCACGCGGCCGGCCAGCGAAGACGAGCTGGACGACTACCTGCTGGCGCAGCTCCACGGCCACGCCGCCAGCGCCGCCCTGGCACCCTGGAACCGGCGGGTGGCGGCACGGCAGTCGGGAGTGATCGAGGTACAGAGCCACGATCTGTTGCTACAGGCGATCCTCTGGGGCGCCTGCATCGGCCTGCTGCCGCACTACGCCGGGCGCCTGGAACGCAACCTGGCGGCGTTGCCGCAGGTGTTCGACCAGCCGATGCGGCGCGAGGTCTGGCTGAGCGTGCAGTCGGAGGCGGCGAACCGCACCGAGGTCCGTGCCTTGCTCGATCTGATCGAGCATGCCTTCGACGACCGGCGCGACTGGTTCGGACGCTGACATTGCGGGCTTGACGGCCGCCGCCATAGCCGACACCGTTTCGCCACGGAACGGCTGACGGAAGACACGCGATGACGGAGCGGCATTGGCAGGGCGAGGTCTGGCTGGCGCGGGACCATGCGTTGTTCGCCGGGATCAACGGCGACACCCGCGAGCACGCGCACTATGCCCACCAGTTGCTGCTGGCGCAGACGCCGCTGCGGGTGCGCCTCGCCGGCCAGGTACTGGAGGCCCGGCGCTTGCTGGTGCCCTCGCTGCAAGCTCATCGCGTCGAAACGTCGCAGTCGTTGCTGGCGCTGTACGTCGAGCCGCTGGCATTCGACAGCGAAGTCCTGGGTCAGCTTCTCGAAGACGCTCCCGGCGAGCCCGAGGCGTTGCTGGGGCGGCTTGCGCGGCTGCCTCGTCGACGACTCGACCGTCGCGTCGAAAAGGCCCTGGAGGCGCTCGACGAGCAACTCGTGGCGCGGGTCGAGGCGGAAAGACTGGCGCGCAGCGCCAGTCTTTCGCTGAGCCAGCTGGAGCGGCTGTTCGCCGTCCAGGTCGGCCTGTCGGTGCGCCGCCTGGTGCTCTGGCGGCGCCTGTACCTGGCCTTCGCCCTGGCCCTGCAGGGGCGCAGCCTGACCGAGGCGGCCCATCACGCCGGCTTCGCCGATGCCGCGCATCTGTCGCGCAGCGTACGCAGCCTGCTCGGCATCCGCGCCGGCCTGTCGCTGCCGCACCTACGCCTGGCCGGTTGAACGCCCCAGTCCTTCCGGCGGCTGCGGGACGCACCTGCGGCGCGGCAGGTCGCGGAATGGCGCGAGCAACTGGCCGGTGTAGTCGCGGGGATAGTCGGGCTGGTCGCCGATGCCCATGTCGGCGCTGTCCAGGCGGTAGCCGGGACGATGGAGTGCGGTGCCGAGCAGGCGGTCCCAGACGCTGAAGAACAGCGCGAAGTTGACGTCGCCGGCGCGCCCGTAGCGGATGTGGTGCAGGCGATGCAGCGGTGCCCAGGCGAACACATGGCGCAACCCGCCGATGCGCATGTCGACGTTGCTGTGTTGCAGCAGCAACTGGATGCCGATGGCGAAGGCGAGCAGCGCGACGACCGTCTGCGGCACGCCGAGCAGCAACAGCGGCAGGGTGCCGCCGAGCGCTTCCAGGCCCAGGTGCAGGGGATGCTTCATCAGCCCGTTGAAACCGTACAGGCGCTGCACGCTATGGTGCACCGCGTGCAGCCGCCAGAGCAGCGCCGAACGGTGGCTGGCGTAGTGCACCAGGGTGATGCCGAGATCGGCGAGGACGATAGCCAGGAGCAGTTGCAGCCACAGCGGCCAGGCCTGCGGCCAGGCCTGCGGCCATACCGGCCAGAAGCCCAGGACTCCGGCCAGCAGTGGCAGGGCGAGGATGCCGAGTGCGTTCAGGCTTTCGTTGACCGACGCGTGCAGGACATCGCGCAGGCGGTCGGCGTGCGGCCGGTTCCAGCGTGGCTGGTAGGGCAGTCGTCGTTCGGCGAGAAAGGACAGGCCGAGCGCCACGAGGAACAGGGCGACCAGCCAGGCGTGGGAAGCCTGGCGATAGCCGACCTGCCAGACCGCCAGGCCGATGAAGCCGGACCAGAAGAGGGGAGCGTAGGCGTAGCGCAGGAAGAACTGCATGGTGGGACCTCCGGATGAATGAGGTCCCCAGCGTCGCTCGCGGCAGGCCGGCGGCGCTTGAACGAACCGCGCAAGTTCTCAGTCGCGCACCACCAGCGCCTCGTTTCGCATGTTTCCGCGACCCGGCCAGGTCTCGCGGGCCAGCCAGGCCCCGCCGAGACAGACCAGGTTGGCCAGCAGCAGGTAGCCCAGCGGCGACAGCGGATTGCCGGTGACGCCGATCAGCCAGGTCACCACGATCTGCGCGGTGCCGCCGAAGGCGGCGACGCCGATCGCGTAGACCAGGGAAAAACCGGTGGAGCGCAGCGCCCGCGGGAAGCTTTCCACCAGCAGTACGATCAGTGCCGCGCCGCTCATGCCATGCAGGGCCGAGAGCAGGGCGAGGACGGCGAGGAAGGTCGACGCCTCGGGATGGCGGGTCATTGCCTGTAGAGCCGGGAACAGCACCGCGAGCAACAGCAGGCGCGGCAGGATCAGCACGGCGCGGCGGCCGTAGCGGTCGCAGAGGATACCGCCGAGCAGCGCCGACAGCGCCAGGGCGGCGCCGGCCACCAGCGTCGAGAGCATCGCGATGCCCGCCGGCAGGTGCAGCTCGGTGAGGGCGAAGGTGGTCATGTAGTTGAGGAAGTACTGGGTGATGGTACTGCCGGAGAGGATCAGCAGGCCGAGCAGCAGGGCCCGCCGATGATTGCCGAACAACTCGCCGAGCAGGCTCCGGGTGCTGGCCTGGCGGCCGCGTCCGGAAAAGGTCTCGGCCAGGTTGAGGCGAATGTACAGGCCGATCGGCAGGACCAGCAGGCCGACCGCGAAGGGAATCCGCCAGCCCCACTGCTGCAGCTGCCGCTCGTCGAGCCAGAGGGTCAGCAGGTAGCCCATCAGCCCGGCGGCGACCGCCGCGATACCTTGCGCCACCACTTGCCAGCAGGCGTAGGTGCCGCGCTTGTGCGGCGGCGCCGCTTCGAGGATGTAGGTGGTCGCCGGGCCGGCTTCGCCGCCCCAGGCCAGGCCCTGCAGCAGGCGGGTCAGCACCAGCAGCAGCGGCGCAGCGAGGCCGATGCTGTCGTAGCCGGGCAGCACGGCTATGCCGCCGGTGCCCAGCGCCATCAGCAGCAGGGTCAGGAGCATCGCCGGCTTGCGCCCGGCGCGGTCGGCGTAGGCGCCGATGAGAATCGCGCCGAGGGGACGGATGACGAAGCCGACGGCGAACGCGGTGACCGACAGCAGCAGGCTGACGAAGGCACTGTCGGAAGGGAAGAAGGTCTGCCCGATCATCACCGCGAAGGTCGCGTAGACCCCGAAGTCGAAGAATTCCACGGCGTTGCCGAGCACCACGGCGAAGACGCTGCGGCGGCTGGCTGGTTCGGCGGCCGCCGGGGTTGTGGTGGGGGAGTGCATGGCGAGGCCCTCTCGCAGTGACGACGAAAACACTCGGGCCTGGCGCCGAGCAGCGACCGGCAGCCGGTTTCAGTCCGCCGGCGGCCGTGGCCAGGCGCGGATCGGACCGCGCCAGCCTTCGTAGGTCTTGCCGACGCGCAACAGCCAGGTATCGGTGAAGCGCGGCGCGACCAGTTGCAGGCCGATCGGCATGCCGGCGGCCGTGAAGCCGCAGTTTATCGAGAGAGCGGGTTGTTCGCCCATATTCCAGGGCACGGTGAAGACAATGTGCTCGAACGGCCGGTGCGGGTCGTTCAGCGGCGAGGCCCAGTCGGCGGGAAAGGCGCCGACCTGGTTGGTCGGCGTCAGCAGCAGGTCGATCTCGCCGAACAGGCTGGCCGCGCGCCGGCGCATCTCGAAGGTCTGGTTGAAGCCACGTACCGCGTCGACCCCGCTGACCCGCGCGCCGCCCTCGGCCCAGGCATGTATGTAGGGCAGCACCCTGGCCCGGCGGGTTTCGTCCAGACGCAGCAGTTCGCTCCACAGGCGGGCGCGCCAGAAGTCGTCGAGGCCGTCCAGCAGGGCGCGGTCCATCAGCGGCTCGACGACGCGGACCCGCGCGCCCTGTTCCTCGAACAGCCGTGCCGCGGCCTCGACCGCCGCGCGGATCTCCGCGTCCGGTTGCAGGCCGCAGCCGGGGTCGAGCTGCAGGCCGATCTCGAGATCGCGAACCGAGACCGGCTCGGCGCTCCAATCCAGCGTTTGTGGCGGCAGGCTGGTGGCGTCGCGGGCGTCGGGCTGCGCCAGGTGGCGCATCAGCAGCAGGCAGTCGTCCATGCCACGAGTCATGGGGCCGGCGCAGCGGCCGGTGTAGTAGGGGTCGATGGGAATCCGCCCAAGGCTCGGCTTGAAGCCCACCAGACCGCACCAGCCGGCCGGCAGGCGCACCGAGCCGCCGATGTCGGTGCCCAGGTGCAGCGGCCCGTAGCCGGCTGCCGCGGCGGCAGCGGCGCCGGAGCTGGAGCCGCCGGTGTTGTTGGCCAGGTTCCAGGGGTTGCGGGTGATCCCGTGGAAACTGGAGATACCCGAGGAAAGCATGCCGAAGTCCGGTACCGTGGTCTTGGCCAGGACGATTGCCCCGGCCTCGCGCAGTCGCGCCGCCGGTGGCGCGTCGCGGGGCTCGGGCTGAGCGGCGGTGGCGGCGCTGCCCTGCGGGATCGGCTCGCCGGCGGTGGCGATCAGTTCCTTGATGGTCACCGGCAGTCCGTCCAGCGGGCCCCGCGGTTGCCCTTTGCGCCAGCGCTCGGTGGCCGCCGCGGCCTGTTCGCGGACGCGTTGCGGGTCGAAGCGGTACAGGGCGTTGAGGTGCGGTTCCCAGCGCTGGATGTGCTCCAGCAGATGCTCGTAGTACTCGCTCGGCGACAATTCCCGGCGGGCGAACAGGGCCAGCAGGCGGGCTCCCTCGATATCGTGCAGCGCGCTCATTCAGACTCCCCCGAAGACCGGCCGCGGACGAGGCGCGACCGGCGTGCCCGGAGCCGGGCACGGATTCGAAACATGACGTATCGGGGAGGTATAGCCCATCGCCGGCGATTGTTCCGCCGACGCGGCTCAGCCGTTGCGTTGCTCGATGTAGCGCAGGAAGGCCGGCATGTCGGTGCTGCAGAGGGTCCTGGCGACCCGCTTCACCTCGTCCACGGGCCAGTCCCACCAGGCCGAGGCCAGCAGGGCCTCGCGGACGTCTTCCTCGAAGCGCCAGCGGATCTGCCGGGCCGGGTTGCCGCCGACGATGGCGAACGGTGGCACGTCGCGGGTCACCACCGCGCCGGCGGCGACCACCGCGCCATGGCCGATGGTGACGCCGGAGAGGATCAGCGCGTTGGTGCAGATCCAGCAGTCGCTGCCGATGATCACGTCGCCCCGGGTGGTGGTGCTGTCGGGGATGTCGGCGACCTCGTCGATCATCTTCGGGAAGGGATAGGTGGTGAGCCAGTCGGTGTGATGCTCGCCGCCGAGAAGAATCTTCACGCCGGCTGCGATCGAGGTGTAGGCGCCGATCCGGAGGGTGGACTTGTCGCCAAACTCGGTGACTTCGGGGATCCCATAGGTGCCCACGCCGACCTCGTAGCCGGGATAGGCGAGGCGGATCTTCTCGGGCGCCTTGAAGATCTTTTCCCAGCCACGGAAGTATTTACGCTCTTTGCGTTTTTTCAGTTTTTCCAGGAATCTCATTGGTTTACCTTGCCACCCTGGCAGGCGCGGCGGGCCTCAGGTGGTCTCGTGATGGAGCAGGAAGCGCTTCAGACGGCGGAAGGTGGTGCGGTTCCACTGCCGCAGGGGCAGCGAGCGGAGCAGTTGCCAGGCATGCTTCTTGTCCGATACCACGGCGTATTTCAGGGCCTTGTTGACCAGCTCCGTGCGGCCGCGCTCGTAGGCCGGATGCGACTGGTAGGGCTCGATGGTGCGCAGGTCGGCGTCGAGCAGCACCTTGTAGCGCCGCGACAGGTTGTCGGGGTGGCGCCGGTAGCGGGTGACCAGCACCGGCAGCTTGTGGATCTGGTAGCCCTGGCTGGCGATGCGCAGGGTCATCTGGAAGTCCTGGACCTTGATCTGCGGATCGTAGAAGCCGGCGGCGCGCAGGGCTTCCATGCGGTAGAGGGACACCGGGGCGCCGCAGACATAGGCGTTGCCGAGCAGGTAGTCGAAGTCCAGCTGGCGGATGCGGTTGCTGCTCTGCCGCTTGGTTTCCTGGCCTTCGCTGTCGATGTAGATGACCAGGGCGCCGACGCAGCCGACCTCGGGGTGCTGGTCGAGGTACTCGGCGCGTACGCTCAGCGAATGCGGCAGCATGATGTCGTCCAGGTCCGGAGTGGCGACGTAGTCGCCGCGGGCATGCTGCAGGCCGAAGTTCAGCGCGGCGCTGACGCCTTGGTTGCGCTGGCGGTAGAGCTGGAAGCCGTAGCTGGCCTGCAGCTGTTCCAGCATGGCATAGCTGGCGTCGGTGGAACCGTCGTCGACGATGATCACTTCGAAATTCGGGTAGTCCTGCGCATAGATGCTCCGCAGGGCTTCTTCCAGGTACTTTTCCGCGTTGAAGCAGGGCGCGACGACGGAGACCAGGGGGGTATCCGTCGTGCCTGAGGGCTTGCTGGAAGTGGCTTCTGCAATCATGTGTCGTTCTTGTCACTCGTCTTGCACGGCGACCGCCCCGGGCGGCGCGCCGGTCAGGAAGTCCTGCGAATGTTCCAGCGGTCGGTCTTCGGGAAGCTTCCGAGAAATCAGCGGACCCCTTTCAGCGGAGGCACGCCAGCGTCGGAAAGGCTCTGGCATGCATGCCTGGATACCCGGGTATCGCGACAGTATACCGCCTGGAGCCTGGAGGATATGCCTGTGGAGCCGAGAAAAACCCTCCGGATCATGCTTGCGGGCATCGGGCCTCTGCTCACCGCCGTTGCCAGTGCTGGTACGGGGCCGGGATAACCGCGGCGCAGAGCAGCGGAATCGCAGCCTCGATCTCCTCCAGCGACCAGTCCCACCAGGCCATTTCCAGGAGGTGCCGGATATCGCTATCGAAAAAACGTTTACGAAGCGTCCGCGCCGGGTTGCCGCCGACGGTGGCATAGGGGCCACGTCACGGGTCACCAGCGCGCGGCTGCCGATGATCGCCCCGTGGCCGACCCGCACGCCCGGCATGAACATCGCCTCGGCGCCGATCCAGACGTCGTTTCCGATCACCGTGTCGCCCGCCGGCAGGTAACCGTTCTCGGCGTTGGCGAAGGCCGGCTCCTCGTGCATGAGATGGAAGGGAAAGGTCGACGCCCACCCGGCGTGCTGTCCCTGGTTGCCGGCCATGATGAAGGTGGCGCCGCTGCCGATCGAACAGAAGCTGCCGATGACCAGCCTGTCCACGTCGTCGCGGTCCGGCATCAGGTAGCGCGCACAGTCGTCGAAGGAATGCCCGTGATAGTAGCCGGAATAGTAGCTGTAGCGCCCCGCCCGAATGTTCGGATTGCTGACTTGCTCCGAGAGCAGCTTGCCCCTGAAGCTACTCGCGAAATAATTGCCCATGACCTGGCGTCCCTGTCCGTCGAAGCGCTCAAGGGTAGCCTCTGGCGAGGGGACGGGCCAGCGCGGCGTGACGGCTGGCGGACGGCGCTGGCGCTCAGGTGCCGGCGCTGAACGGCCAGGCCTGGAACGGTTCCGAGTAGTGCCTGCCGTGGCGAAAGGCGAAGGGCAACGCGTTGGCCTGCTGGTGCTGTTCCTCGGTGTCGACATTGAGGCAGAGCATCTGGATGTCCTGTGCCACCAGCAGACGATTGAGGTATTCGATGCTCTTGCGCTGGCGCAGGTTGCGGGTCAGCGGGCCGGGCGCCAGCAGGCGGGCGTCCAGCGCCAGGAAGTCGCAGAGCCCGGCATCGACCTCGGCGAAGCATTGGCGGGCGTCGGTGTCGATGCGCTGTGGATGCAGCGCGATGCGCATGCCGCTGTCGCGCAGACGGGCCAGGGTGGCGAGATATTCCGGCGAGGCGGGGCCCTGCTCGTCGATGGCCAGCAGCAGGCACAGCTCGACCTGGTGCTGCTGCAACTGCCTGGCCGAGGCCAGGAGACGCTCGCAGACTCCGGCATTGCCCAGGCTGCTGGCATGCAGGGGAATGAAGTTCCTGCCCAGCAGTTCGAGGTCGGTGTTGTGTCGGTGGACGCAGAGTAGTCGTGCCAGCAGGTGTTTCACCGCGGCTTCGGCGAGCAATGGTGGGGCGCCGGAGAGGAAGGCCGACAGGTCGACCCGTTGACGGCGTTCGCGCAGGGAGAGCTTGCTGCCGACCAACGCGCCGTTCCTCGCATAGATGCCGTGGGCGAAGAGCTCGAATCCGTCGTTCGCGTCACGGTTGCCGAGGCAAAGCCATTTCAATGGCGGGGGCGTTCTGTCTGTCGCAGTCATAGGTGATGGCTCTATGGGCAAATCTCGCCGAGGCGCACGGACAGTGCCCGTGCACAGGATTGAAGGGGTGTCTAGCGGAGACGGTTCTGCCTCCGGCGAATCAAGGTCTTTCGTCGGAAAGCCCGGTGGGCAGGCAGGGGATCGGCTCGGCAATCGGCCGCGAGGGTACTTCCGTGGCCGCCGCCAGGCCTGGCGGCCAGCGGTTTTTTCTCCGGTCTGTGCAGTGGTTCCGCTGTTGCCGTTTTTCCCGCCGTACGCGTGTTGCGCTGCGCGGCGCCGGCGTCAACCCGCGCCGATGCTGTCGGTGCAGCCCAGGACAAGCGGTGAAGCCTGTTGCTTGCGCCAGGCGAAGTGGATGCTTCTGGAGTCCAGTTCGACGACCGTAGTGGCATGGAGGTCGTGCTGTTGCGAGGCAAACCGTGCGACGAAGCCTTCCGGCGCGCAGGCGAAGAGATCGCCAGGGCGCTGGGCCCGCGTGTTCCGCGAGGCCGGGGTGATGAGGCACCGCGTGAACGCCTTTCTGGGGGCGGCTGGCTACGGGATCGAACTGGTCCAGGAGGGCCCCTGTTCGATTGAACGCCGCGACAGGCGCCCGGTGGCCCGGGCGCTGGCGCTTCGGTTCAGCCGGTAGCGTCGAAGGCGGGATGGAAGGCGACCGTTCCCCGGACCGCCGCTCCAGCGAAGGACTGTGCCTGGAAGAAAGCGGCGGGAACGCCAGGCAGCACTAGGCCACTTTCAGCGCGGAAGCCGAAGCGGCTGTAGTAGGCCGGTTCACCCAGCACCACGCAACCTTCCGCGCCCAGCGAGCGCAGTTCGGCCAGCAACTGGCGGATCAGCCGCGAGCCGATGCCGCGTCCTTGCCATTCGGGCTCTACCGAGACCGGTGCGAGGCCGTACCAGCCGCCCGGTGCGCCGTCGATGGTCACCGGTGAGGCGGCGACATGGCCGAACAGTTGGCCGTTGCCCTCGGCGACCAGCGATAGTGTCAGCGAGCCGGCACGACGGAGGGCGGCGACGATGAACTGCTCGGTATGGCTGGCATGCGTAGCCCGGCGGAACGCGGCTTCGGTCAGGCGGGCGATGGCATCGATGTCGGCGGCGGTCTCCGCACGGATGGAGATGTTCATGCGTGTACTCCTCGGGCATGGCCCTGGCCTTCTCCTGGCCAGGGCGGTGGAGAAGAATTGGACTCAGCGATTGTCCGCCTGCGGGCGCACGGCTTTCAGTCCGGCCATCGAGATACGGTAGGGCCGGCCCTGGCTGGAGTGGATCAGGCGCTTGCTCTTCAGCCTGGCGAACACCGCCAGGGTACAGTCGAGCAGGAGATGGCCGTCGCGGTTGTAGCATTCGACCTGGGTGACCTTGCCCGAGGCGTCGCGGAAGAAAGCGATATGGCCACCCTGGGCCAAGGCGTGGAGGGTCCGTTGTTCCGGCTTGGAAACGTTCATGTCGGGAGAACCTGTAGTCATCGGTATGGCAACGCGGTCGCACGGCGCGAACAGGCGCATGCGGACCATGGCGAAGGCAGATAACCGGCGACACCTCGTGCAAGGCGACGAAGCGGCGGTTATCGGATGACTACTATCTCCAGCATGCAAGCCTCGGAACGGGGAGGGGCAGTCACGGAGGTGACTATGGGGCGACAGTCTAGCCGAGCGGACGAGGCGACGACAAGGCAGTGGCTGCGTCGTCATGCCGCTGTCCCGGGATCATCGGTTTGTGAGGGCGTTCGTCCTCTCCCGCGGTGACTCGCGGTTCCATTGCCAACCAGGCCGGGAGGCTGCCATGCGCCGCAGCATGTTGGCGCTGCTCCCTCTCCAGGCCTGTCGCCGCCGCGACGAGATACGGCCCGCATCTGGTCGAGGCGAGGGTGATGACCGGCAGGTTTTGGCTAAACCCGGGCAACCGCGGCGGCGGATCGTCAACCGATCTGCGTTGTGCAACAACGGTGTGCCCAGGTTCAGTGCCGCCGCAGCGAGTTCCGGATGGACACGGTAGCGGGCCGATCGGCAGCCGTGTGTCACCGAAGGCACATTGGTTGAAATCGGTATCGAACGGAAATGAGGAGGTTTTTTCGGAGAGTTTTTCCTACAGAAAATTACTAAAAAAGCTTGTCGCGGTAAATCGTGAATTAGCGCTGAGCGGAGGGACCTGTCGGGTGTGGGGCCGGTCGGTACTTTCCGTCATGTAGGAATTGCCTGATATCGGGCTTTAGGGGTGAACGTTGCGGGCTACCCTGTTCGCATACTTGAAAAGTTGTCGGCGTAATCTCTGCGCTTTTCAGGCGAGGTTTCGTCGTGTTGAAGTTGTTGGTCGTGGTTGCTTTCCTTTTCATCGGCGGAGGTATGGCCATGGGAGCGCCCGAGGAGGCGCAAGAGGTCAGCGAAGTCCCGGTCCATAGGATCGATGAGCTGACTCTGATGTACCTGACCCACGAGGTCTACCTGGATCCCTACGTTTCCTGCCGGCCGAAGGTTCTGGGCAAACGCTCGTACGTCGCCTGCTGGAACGAAACCTACTCGGGCCGCTCCCCTCTGAATTTCTGGGAATACGCCGAAGGCGACTTCCTGGCCCTCAACGCCCCCGCGCGGGCACTGGCGCAGGGGCGGTTCGCCAGTGAGAAGCATATCGGTGAAGTGCCGTTGCCGCTGCCCCTGGATATCGACCTGGACCAGTTGGAGCAGGTGTATTTGCTGATGATGTAGGCTGTCCGTTGTCGGTCTATGCCCGCCTTGCCAGGTGGCATGAGATGCCACTGCCATTGCGAGCGCGTCATGGCAGCTTCTCGGACATGGAGGGCATGTGCTACCGGAGCGCTTCCTGAATCGACGTCCTTTTATCGAGCTTTCAGGGATCCGGTGCCGTGATAGGTGCGGCTGATAAATATTCTGATACGACATGGCAGCGCGCATCTTGGCAAATGCTCATGATCGTTGAGGGCACCTCATGCGAATCTGTCCAAGAGAGTATTGTCCGAGGTGAGTTAGGCTGAATCCGTCCATGTCCTTGGTTCAGCCTCTGATCAAACGTCCGCCTGGGGGAACGTGTCTGCGCAGTTCGCGGCAATCGCCAGGGTGTAGTGGTCTACTGATCCCGGACACCGATTTAGGCGAGAATCCTCGCCGTGAGAGAGGTGTCTGATGAGCAAGCAACGACGTACGTTTTCCGCCGAGTTCAAACGAGAGGCTGCCGCCTTGGTGCTGGACCAAGGCTACAGCCATATCGACGCCTGCCGTTCGCTGGGGGTGGGTGGACTCGGCCTTGCGCCGTTGGGTGAAGCAGCTCGAGACGGAGCGCCAGGGTGTGACCCCGAAGAGCAAGGCGTTGACGCCTGAGCAGCAAAAGATCCAGGAGCTGGAAGCCCGGATCAACCGGCTGGAGCGGGAGAAAGCGATATTAAAAAAGGCTACCGCTCTCTTGATGTCGGACGAACTCGATCGTACGCGCTGATAGACCAGTTGAGTGAGCAGGAGTCGGTGGAAGTGGTCTGTTCAGCTTTCGATGTGGCGCGGTCTTGCTACTACGTCCACCGTCTTCGACGGCGGCGTGTCGATGCTCGCCGCGTGGCGCTACGCAGCCAGGTCAACCAGTTGTTCAGCCAGAGTCGGGGCTCGGCCGGCAGCCGCAGCATTCTGGGCATGCTGCGCGAAGAGGGCGTGACCATCGGCCGTTTCCGAGTGCGTCGGTTGATGCGTGAGCTGGGCCTGGTTAGCAAGCAACCGGGCTCGCACGCCTACAAACAGGCCACGGTTGAGCGGCCGGATATCCCGAATCGGCTGAACCGCGAATTCGCGACCGAGCATCCCAATCAGGTGTGGTGTGGCGACATCACCTACGTCTGGGCGCAAGGCCGTTGGCACTACCTGGCCGCGGTGCTGGATCTGCATACCCGGCGGGTGATCGGTTGGGCGTTCTCGGCCAAGCCGGATGCCGAGCTGGTGATCAAGGCCCTGGACATGGCCTACGAACAGCGCGGCAGGCCACAGCAGGTGCTGTTCCATCCAGACCAGGGCAGCCAGTACGCCAGCCGCCTGTTTCGGCAACGGCTCTGGCGCTATCGGATGCAGCAGAGCATGAGCCGTCGGGGGAATTGCTGGGATAACTCGCCGATGGAGCGCCTGTTCCGCAGTCTGAAGTCGGAGTGGGTCCCGTCAACGGGCTACCTGACGGCGCAGGAGGCCCAACGGGACATCAGTCATTACCTGATGCACCGCTACAACTGGATCAGGCCGCATCAATTCAACGACGGGCTACCGCCTGCGGTGGCCGAAGAAAAACTCAACCCACTGTCCGGGATGGGTTGACCACTACAGCTGTCGACCTCGATCAAGCTGCCGAAGGGGCAGGCCAGCCACGTACTGCGCCATACGTTCGCCAGTCACTTCATCATGAACGGCGGGCACATCGTGACGTTACAGCACATCCTGGGGCATGCCTCGTTGTCGATGACGATGCGATATGCGCACCTCTCCCAAGACCACCTATCTGAGGCTGTTCGATTCAACCCGCTCATAGGTTGAAGGCTGCGGGGGTCGACAGAGGGAAAGAAAAATAGACTTGAGGTGGTTCAAATTCGGTCTGAATTCGGATTATGATGTTGGAGCCGACGGTAGACAGACTGCCGACGCGCGAATCCCACTCGTCGCCTGGATATGGAGCGTGGTGGAGTTCGAACACCGTAGAACCTGAGTTCCAGGCCTTAAGTGTTCCCACAGCAATGGAGGTACCGGCTCATGCGAGTCGAGACAATTAGTTATTTGAAACGTCATGCGGCTGACCTGGATTTATCCGAGCCAATGGTCGTCACGCAGAACGGTGTTCCTGCCTATGTGGTTGAGTCATATGCTGAGCGGAAGCAGCGCGATGAAGCAATTGCGCTGGTGAAGTTGCTTGCGATTGGCTCCCGCCAGTACGCAGAAGGCAAGCATCGCTCTGTTGATGATTTGAAAGCTCGCCTTTCCAGGAGGTTCGCTCAGCCAGAATAAGGAGGTTTAATGTCCCCGGTCGTCATTCGTTTTACTGATACCGCAGAGCAAAGCATCGAAGACCAAGTCCACCACTTGGCTCCATTCCAAGGTGAACAGGCTGCACTCCAGTCAGTACTGAGCCTTTTGGATGAGATTGAAGAGAAGATTTCACTTGCACCTAAAGGTTACCCAGTCAGCCAGCAGGCGAGTCTTCTGGGGGTGCTGAGCTATCGCGAGCTTAATACCGGCCCCTATCGTGTTTTTTACGAATTCCACGAAGAGCAAGGCGAGGTGGCAGTGATCTTGGTTTTGCGACAGAAGCAGAGCGTTGAGCAACAATTGATCCGCTATTGCTTGGTGGGGCCAATCGAGTGATGGCTTTCTACTCCTGAGCATGTAGCGCTGAATGCGCCTCGACACTTCTTCGACACCTTTCCTTCCCCCAAAAAGCAAAGCCCCCGAAACGCTAGGCATTTCAGGGGCTTGACAGGATGTTCTGGAGCGGGCGAAGGGAATCGAACCCTCGTCATGAGCTTGGGAAGCTCAGGTAATGCCATTATACGACGCCCGCTCGGACGGCTTTTGCGGCCAGGGCGCCTTTTTACCAGATGCGTGGCGGCAGGTGAAGCCCGGGGCGGTTTTTTTGTTGATGTGGCTGGTTTTTTCCGTCCGGGGAGCGGGGCTCCCCGGGCGGTGGTCAACTGGCGAGGGCGGCAAGGGGGACGCTGGCGCCGTTGGGCAGGGGGCGGTAGATCGGGTTGAGCGGCTTTGCGTGTTGTGGACGAAGGAAGGCCAGCAGGGCGTCCTGGGTCTGTTGCCAGGCGGCCTTGTGCTCGACGTCGATGAAATGGCCGGCGTTGCGGATGGTGTGGAATTCCGCGGCGCGGATCAGCTGGCCGAACTGGCGGGCCTCGTGGGGAGTGGTGTAGATGTCCAGCTCGCCGTTCATGAACAGCACCGGGATCTCGATGCCGGCGAAGCTTTCGGTGTAGCTGCCGGCATTCAGGCGCAGCACTTCGCGGATGTGGAAGTGCATCTGCCGGTACTCGTGCTCGTCGAGGCCGCTGACGTGGCGGAAGTTGTAGCGCTTGAACAACTGAGGCAGGTAGCGCCCGATGGTCTCGTTGACCAGGTTGCCGACCTGGGTTCGATCACAGGCGGCGAGGTAGTCGAGGCCGCGGTGCAGGTAGTCGAGCATGGCCGGGTTGAGCAGCGGCGAGAACGAGTTGACCACCGCCTTGCGCACCCGTCCCGGACGCTGTGCGAGGGCGAGCAGGGTGGCGACGCCGCCCCAGGAAAAGGACATCACCACCTCCGCGCGGAAATGCTCGAGCAGTTCCAGCAGGATCCCGGCCTCGCATTCCTTGCTGATCGGCGCCCGGTTGTCGTTGTGCGGCTTGGACTGCCCTGCATAGGGCTGGTCGTAGAGCACCACGTTGAAGTGTGGTTGCAGGTACTTCACGGTCTGGGCGAAGGACGCGGTGGTCGACAGCGAGCCGTTGACCAGGACGATGGTCTGCTGCGCCGCGGGATTGCCGTAGAACTCGGTGTGGACGCGGTGTTGCCCGTGAATCTCGACGATGGCGGTTTCCGGCCTCATGTCGCTTCCTCCTGGAATCGTTCGATGGGAACGCGGCGACCTGCTTGTCGCGGCGAAGTCAAATTGCTCATGGGCAGATGAAAGCGCCTCCCAATGACAGTTGGATGTCATTCGGAGTAACTTAACAAACTCTTAATTTTCAACGACTTACTGGCCAAAAGGAGATCGTCCAAAAACCCTTTCAGGTCATGGGGATACGGCTGTTCGGCCGGGCAGGAAAGGCCTGCGCCGAAGCGCGGGCAGATACGCGGGCTTTCTTGGAAGTCGTTCGTGACTGGTCGGTCACAACGTGGTCGTCAGTTAAGCAGCAGGCGTGCGGCACCGCAAGCCTGTTTCGCTTTTGAAAAGGGGTGGAGGGGAGGGAATCCGACGAGTTGCCGCACGCGGATGCCCCTGCGCTGCGTTTTCGAGGAGCGGGGCGTTCCCGCCCCGGCGGGCTACTTGAGCAGGCTGGCGATCACTTCCGGCGTGCGGGCCGCGCGAGCCACGGCGCAGCTCTGCGGGGTCAGGAAACGCGAGGTTTCCAGCCATTTCGGCTGCGGGTAATAGGCGAACAGGTAGCTGCCGCGCTTGAGAGTGTTGATCAGCCGCGCGGCTACGGCCGGGCGTACCGCAGGGCAGCCCTGGCTGCGGCCGAGGCGACCGAGTCCGGGGACCACTCTGGGATCGGCGTAGGCGGCGGAATGCATGACGATGGCGCGCTCTTCGCTCTTGTCGTTGAAGCCCGGCTCCAGGCCCACCAGGCGTAGCGACTGGCCATGCTTGCCGGTATAGAGCTGGCCGGTCTGGAACAGGCCGATGGAGGACTGGTAGCTGTTCGGCCGGTTGGAAAAGGAGGTGGCGAGGTCGTCGCCGCTGTTCTTGCCGTGGGTCACCCACTCTTCGAAGAGCAGCTTGCGGGCCTTCAGATCGAATACCCAGAGGCGCTTGTCGCGCGATGGCCGCGAGTAGTCGATCACCGTCAGCAGGCCGTTGTCGCCGCCCTGGCTGGCGCTCGCGCAGGCATAGGCGGTGAGGGCCAGTTCGAGGGTTGGCAGGCTGGCCCGGGGGGCGAGTTCCTGAAGGTCCTTGGCGGAAGGAAGGGGCTGGGCGAACACCGGCAGGCTGGCCAGTGCGCAAAGGGTGGCGCCCGCCAGGCTCAGCCTGCGCAGGGCGGCACGGAGGAAGGTTGGCATACGAGCAGTATTCCCATCGGTTCAGTGTGGTTTTTACCGGATGAGAGGCATTGTGCTCGATTTTTGAACAACTTGCCGACTACTTTTTAAGCGATTTCGTCGGATTGTTCGGGGTTTCCGTGGCGATCACCGTGAAATCGGAGTCGCTGTGGGTGTCCCGGGTCGAGGCCCAGTCGGTGATCACCAGGGTACTGCCGACATCCATGGCGCCGAGCATCTCGCGGACGAAGGCCGGATCCATGCGGATCTTGCCCAGTTGTTCGGAGGGCGTCAGGCCATGCCCCGGATTGCTCACCTGGACCACCGACCAGCGCAGGTTCGGCGAGGTTTCCTCGATTTCCGCCCGGGTCGGTTTTTCCAGCAGCGAGAACACCGCCATGCCGCTTTGCGGGCGTGCCGGCAGTTGTACCGGCGCGGTGCCGATGCGCTGGCCGCCGCGGTACACGTAGGCGCGCTGGTCGGCGCGGCTGATCAGTACCGACAGCGGGCCGCGCTCGGCGCCGGGGTCGTTCCAGGCGATCTCGCCAGGCTCCACCGGCAGTGTCACCGGACGGCCGTCGGCCACGGTCGGCGCCAGCAGGCCGGGGTGGTCGACCTCTTTCGGCGCGCTGCTGGCATCGGAGATGATCACCGTGGTCGAGCTGAAGCCGGTGATGCCGTAGAGCTTCTTGGCAAATGCCATGGGCAGGCGGATGCAGCCGTGGGAAGCGGGGTAGCCGGGCAGGTTGCCGGCGTGCAGGGCGATGCCGTCCCAGGTCAGGCGCTGCATGTAGGGCATGGGCGCGCTGTTGTAGAGATCGGACTTGTGGTCGACGCTTTTCTGCAGGATCGAGAATACCCCGGTAGGAGTCTCCCGGCCCTTCTTCCCCGAACTCAAGGTGCTGACGCCGATGGCGATGCCGTTGCGATAGATGTAGGCCTTCTGTTCGGTGAGGCTGACCACGATGGTCACCGGGCCTTGTGGCGATACCTCCGGATACCAGAGGTATTCGCCGGGCTTCATGCTCTTCAACCGGGCCTTGATGTCCGCCGGCGGCAGCGGCGCGTTCGGCGGGCTGGCGGGGGCCGCCTGGACGGCCGCGACGGCGAAGGCCAGCAGCAGTACGGCAAGGGGTCTCTTCATCGGCGCTTTCTCTTGCTCCATGCGGGAAAGACTGTCGATCCGACAGATGCCTTTCAGCTTAGCGTCGGTCGCGACGGTCGGCCAAACCGCGGGGGCCGGCCTCTTTCGGTGGACACTGGGGCCGGCGGCGGGGTTTCACACCGAACAGATTTCTTCAGCATTCAGTGGCCGCCATGCCCCCGGTGGTAGCGTCGGGTCGAGCTGGATGTCACCCATGCGCTCGCGGTGCAGGCGCAGTACCCTGTTGTCGAAGTGGCCGAACATCCGCTTGACCTGGTGGTAGCGACCTTCGTGCAGGGTCAGGCGGGCGCTGCGCGGACCGAGCGGTTCGAGCTGTGCGGGGAGGGTGACGAGGTCCTCGAAGCGAAAATGAATGCCGGCGGCGAAGGCGTCCACGTAGCGCTGGTCGATCGGCTCTTCGGTCTCCACGTAGTAGACCTTGTCGCGCCGGCTGCCGGGAAGGGTCAGACGGCGCGACCACCGGCCGTCGTTGGTCAGCAGCATCAGCCCGGTGGTGTTGTAGTCGAGGCGGCCGCCGATATGCAGGTCGTCGCGGTGATCTGGCGGCAGCAGCTCTAGCACGGTTGGATGCTCTGGGTCGCGGGTGGCGCTGACGCAGCCCATTGGCTTGTGCAGCATGTAGTAGCGCGCCGGCTTGCCGGCCTGGAGCAGCCGTTCGTCCAGTTCCACCCGGCTGAATACCCGCACCTCGTGGGTGCCGTCGCGCACCACCTGGCCGTCCACGCGCAGGCGCCCACCGGCGATCAGCCTTTGCGCGTCGCGGCGGCTGAGTTCGGGCAGGTTGGCGAGGAAGCGGTCCAGGCGCATCAGTGGTCGGCGTCGGGCGGTAGCAGTTGCGCGCAGCGCGGACAGAGGCAGGCGCGGCGGCGCAGCTCGGCTGGAATCCGCTCCAGCGCGGTCGCATCGATTTCCGTGGTAAAGCACCAGCAAGCCTGGGTGGCGCTGGCGGGGTCGGCCAGGGTGCAGCGGTTGGATTGCTGGCACAGCGGGCAGCGGCCGGGATCGATTTCGCTGTTCATGACGCGGTGGTTGGCGGGCGGGAACGCTCAGGGTGCAGCGCCCGGCGCGCGGATGCAAGCGCCGCGCGCCGGGCGGGGCGTTTCAGCGGCGGACGGCGTTGGTGATCCAGGGCTCCAGGCGCTGGCCGAAGCTGAGATGCAGTTCCAGCGGCGCTAGCCGGTAGCCTTGCTCGTCGACCTTGGCGAACACTGCGTGCCATTGACGTGGCACGTTGATCGCGGCGAGGTCGGTACGGCTGACGTAGCCGCCGACCAGCGTCCTGCCTCCGTCGACCGCGGACCAAGGGCGTACCCGGCCTTTGACGATGGCGTAGCGCTGGCGCTCCGGGTAGCGCTGGCGCAGAACGGCCAGGTCGAGGCCGGCGTCGACGATGAACAGTCGGCTGGCCTCTTCCTGCTCATGCTTCAATTGGTGGCGAGCGGCCTCCATGTGGCTGGACAGCATTTCATCCTTGGGCAGGGCCTTGCTGCGGGCGCGGGCTTCGGCCAGGCGCTCCTCGGCCAGGCGTACTTCGCGGCGATAGGCCGGGCCGTCGAGCTCAAGGACCAGCAGCACCTGTTTTTCCTGCTGGCGACGGTAGCGCCGCACGTTTTCCTCGTCGAGCGAATCCGGGACGCTGAAACCGAGGGCGCGCATCTGCTCAGGTGGCAGCGGGGGAACGAGGTCATTGGGCGGATCGCTGTTCGGCGAGCGGAGCTCCAGGCGTAGTTCGACGCCACTGTTCTCTTCGCTCCAGAAGTCGTAGGACCAGTTGCGCTGGAGTTCGCGCTGGCTGAGCAGCAGCTTGCTTTCGGCCTCGCCGGAACGGTTCCAGGCGACGCCGCCGAGGGCGGCCAGGTTCGCTGCCAGCAGCAGGAGGCTGCCGGCGACCAGGGCGTTGCGACGGCTTCGGTTCATGCGTCGTCCCTCTTCACGATACCCAGGGGCGCGCGCAAGCGGCGCAGGACCAGCAGGATCAGCAGGGCGCTGAGGCCGACCACCAGGAAGAACAGGTACTTCGGCATCGCTTCCCACCACCAGTCGAAGAATTTGGTGTAGAGGAAGATGACGAAGAAGGTGACCCCGGTGTTGCTCACGTCGGCCCAGTTGCGTCGTGCGCCGAGCCAGATCACCAGGGCGGCGGCGACGAAGCCGGCGACCTGGTAGAGGCCCTCGATCAGCGCTGTCGGCAGCGCCAGGTAGCTGGCCGCCCCCCAGTTGGCCAGCACCAGCATCGGCAGGAACAGGCCGAGCAGGGCGAACACCCGGTAGGTCACGGCGAAGCCGCTGAAGTTGCGCTGCTCGAAGCACAGCGGCACGGCGAAGATCAGCGCGGCGGCGGGGAAGAAGTTCTCCGGTCGCTCGCCTACGCTCAGCCAGTAGCCGCCGCCCCGGGTGCCGACGCGCGCGGCGATGAAGCCCATCACGCAGAGGATCGCCGCCGCCAGCAGCAGCCGGGCGTTGCACAGGTAGGCCAGGAGCAGGGCATAGAGCGCCCAGGGCACCAGGGCCAGGTCGGTCGGGGTGACGTTGAATATCTGCCCGAGCATGGTCAGGTCGAGGACGAAGCAGGCGAACGCGACCATCGCCGCCAGCTTGCTGAAGTAGCCCGAGGCGTCCTTGGCCTGGACCCAGAGCGTGGCGAAGAACGCGGCGAAGGCGCTGCCGCCCAGGATCGCCACCTGGGCGACGGTGGGGAACAGGCCCCAGAAGCGATAGAACAGCAGGAACACGCTGGCGGCGAAGGCCAGCGCGCCGAAGAACGAGGCCACCCGCATGCCCAGCGAAAGTTGCTGGCTGCGCAGGTCGTGGTCGATGTCGAAACGGTCGCGGTAGCCGTCCAGCAGGGCCAGGTGGTAGTCGGCGAGTTGCCGGGCCTGGGTCGGTTCGAGGCGGAACGCCTGCTCCTGGTCGAGGCGTTGCAGCTCGCGCTGGAACACCAGGATGTCGTTGGCGCGCTGCTGGGCCTGGGCGCGGTCGAGGGGTTGCATGCATGCTCCTTGAGCGTTGCCGGCGGGCCGGCAGTCCTTGATCTGCGCACTCTACCGAGAAAGATTGGTAGCGGTCACGTCCTGTGGGTAGCCGTGTCGTTGGTCGGATTCAGGGAATTTCCGCTTTTCCTTCCAGTCTTTATTGCAGCCGGATTGCATCCGCCGCAACCGGTTTCCCGCTCCATCGGGATCTTGTCCAGGCGTGGTTCGGCTGCGTTCTGCGATGAAGGAGAATGCTGATGGTCGTGCGAATGATCGGGCTGCTGCTGGCGGCCTACCTGATAAGCGGATGCAGCGTCCGTGTGCCGGGCGCCTATGTCGAGCTGGATCCGTTCGACGTCGGCTACTACGGCTACGATCGCGGCGGTCCGCCCCATTGTCCCCCGGGCCATGCCAAGAAAGGCTGGTGCTGAGCCCACTCCCTTCCCGAGTCTTCACGTCGTATGCGCGCCTCGCAGCGTCGCCGGTCATCCGGCCGGCTGGCGGCGGGGCCGCAGGAGGCTGCCATGTGGCGCACATTCCTGAGAGTTCCGCTTCTCCTGTTTCTCGCCAGCCTGGGTGGCTGCGCGGTTTATGACTACGACTACGATGACCGCGACTGGCGCCACTATCGCGGCCAGCCCTACGGCTACGCCTACGAAGTGCCGCGCTATCGCGTGTATGACGATGGTTGGCGCAGTGAAAGGCGCTACCACTCGACGCGCTACTACGACCGCCGCTACTACCCGGCGCCACGGCGCTACGATGGCCATCGCGACTACCGGCGCGAGCAGTATCGCTACCAGGAGCGCCGCTACCACGAGTCGCGCCCGGCGCACCGCGGCGAGCGGCATCCGGGCAACTGGCAGCGCGGTGGCCAGCCGCAATGGCGCGGACACTCGCCGCAACGCTGGCAGCAACACGGTCGGCAGGACCGCCCGGGGCGCCAGGACCACCACGGCGGCGCGGCCCGCTGGCGCAACTGAACGATGGAAGGCACGGCGGCGCCTGCCAAACTCCGCCGTGCTTTCCAGTCGAAAGTGCGGACCCCCTTGGCGCATTTGCTCGGCACACTCTGCCGATACCGAAACGAGGAGGTTCCCATGAGTCATTTCCTGTCGTTCGCCAAGGGCGCCCTGGCGATGTTCTGGCTCGTCGCGCTGGTCAACCTGGCCTATCCGCTGGGTGAACTGCACCGCCCGATCCTGCTGTCGTCCGGCGTACTGGTGCTGGTCCATGCCGCCGAGATCCTGTTGCTCAACGGGCGCCTCGAGGCGCGCCCGGCACCTTGGCTGGAGCGCCTGCAGGTGCTGCTGTTCGGCGTCCTGCACCTGCGCAGCCGCGGCTGATTTACACAGGCTTTACCCTCGCCGCGGGCACCGCCCGCGCGTCGCGCAGTCCGATGTGCAGGCTCCGGAAGGCAATCCTCCCGCATCCGCAGGAGAGGCCGGGGCCGCACAGGAGGCGCCATGCGTCGTTTGCTTTCCTCCCTGCTGATCCTCGTCCTGCCGTTGTCGGCCTGCGTGCTCTACGACCGCGACGACCACCGGCATCGCCCCGATTACCGCTACGAGCGCTACCACGACCGCGCCCATGACAACCGCGGACGCGACTGGAACCGTTCCTGGCAGAATCGCCGCGACGACGGTCGCTGGCGCTGACCTCAGGCGTCGGCGAAGCGCCGCTCCTGTTCCAGCACCCGCTCGACGAATACTGCCGCCGCCGGCGAAAGGCTGCGGCCGGCGCGGCTGACCAGGCCGTAGGCGGAACCCTTGGCGCGGGCGGGCTCGACGCCGACCGGCCAGGGCAGCAGCGCCAGGCGGCCGGCCTCGACATCGGCGGCGACCACGTCCCACGGCGCCAGGCTGATCAGTTCGCTGGAGCCGACCAGTCCCTTGAGCATCAGCACGTCGTCGCATTGCACACCGAGCGGTTCGTCGCGCCGCAGCAGGCGCGCCAGGTCGCGGCGGATCTCCTTGGGCAGGCGCGGCCCCGCCAGCGGATAGGCGGCCAGTTGCGCGGCGCCCGGCCGCTCCAGACGCAGCAGTGGATGGCCGGGCCGGCAGAAGAGTACGCCGGGATGCTCGGGTAGCGGATGGATGTGCAACAGCGGATCGCCTTGCAACTCGCGGATGTCCGCGACGAAGAGTTCGACGACGTCATCCAGCAGGCGCTGGCGCAGGGTCTGCCAGTCCTCGATGAGCAGCGCGACGCGCACGCATGGGTGGGCGCTGGAGAAACCGGCCAGTGCCTCGGGCAACAGCCGTGCGGCGGGGAAGGGACCGCCGCCCAGGCGTAGCTCGCCGCTGTCGAGGTTTCCCAGCTGGCTCACCGCGTTATGCAGCGCGCGATGCCCGGCCAGCAGGCGGCGGGCGTGTTCCAGCACCAGCCGGCCGTGGGCGGTGAGCGCCACGCCGCGGCCGCCGCGTTCCACCAGTGTGCAGCCGAGTTGGCCCTCCAGCGCCTGGATGCTGCGCGACAGTGCTGGCTGGCTGAGATTCACCGCCTCGGCGGCGCGGGCGAAGTGGCCGTGTTCGGCGAGGGCGACGAAATGGCGGAACTGGCGTAGATCGCTCATGCGGACTCCGCATCGAATATGGATTTGGAATGCATTGGAATTATTGGCGTGTCCCTCGGCATAGTGCCAGCCGAAGCCCACAACAATAAAACGGAGCATCCGATGAGCCGTCTGCTCGCACTCCTGGCGCTCGCCCCGCTGCTCGCCGGCGCCGCCGAACCCACCGCGGCCAAGCCGCCCAGCGCCTTCACCGTCGAGGCCCAGCGGCGGGTCGAAGCGGAATTGCCCTTCGCCGACCGCGCCGACTTCGAGCGCGCCGAACGCGGCCTGATCCGACGCCCGGAGCGGTTGTTCATCCGCAACCCCGACGGTAGCGTCGCCTGGCAGCTCGGCGGCTACGACTTTCTCCTCGACGGCAAGCCCCGCGACAGCATCAATCCCAGCCTGCAACGCCAGGCCCTGCTCAATCTCAAGTACGGCCTGTTCGAGGTTGCCGAAGGCATCTACCAGGTGCGCGGCTTCGACCTGGCCAACATCACCTTCATCCGCGGCGACAGCGGCTGGATCGTGGTCGACACCCTGACCACCCCGGCCACCGCCAGGGCGGCCTACGAGCTGGTCAGCCGCGAGCTGGGCGAGAGGCCGATCCGTACGGTGATCTACAGCCATGCCCACGCCGATCACTTTGGCGGTGTGCGCGGTCTGGTCGAGCCGCAGCAGGTCGCCAGCGGCGCGGTGCAGATCATCGCTCCGGCCGGCTTCATGGAGGCGGCGATCAAGGAGAACGTCCTGGCCGGCAATGCCATGATGCGCCGCGCCACCTACCAGTACGGCACGCAATTGCCCAAGGGGCCGCAGGGGCAGGTCGACATGGCCATCGGCAAGGGACTGGCGCGTGGACCGCTGAGCCTGCTGGCGCCGACCCGCCTGATCGAAGGCGAGGGCGAGGACCTGGTGCTGGACGGCGTTCCGTTCACCTTCCAGAACACGCCGGGTACCGAATCGCCGGCGGAGATGAACATCTGGCTGCCGCGGCAGAAGGCCCTGCTGATGGCCGAGAACGTGGTCGGCAGCCTGCACAACCTGTACACCCTGCGCGGCGCCGAGGTACGCGATGCGCTGGGCTGGAGCAAGTACATCAACCAGGCGCTGCATCGTTTCGGCAGGCAGGCCGAGGTGATGTTCGCGGTGCACAACTGGCCGCGCTGGGGCAACGCGGAGATCGTCCAGGTCCTGGAGAAGCAGCGCGACCTGTACGGCTACCTGCACGACCAGACCCTGCACCTGGCCAACCAGGGCGTGACCATCAGCCAGGTGCACAACCGCCTGCGCCTGCCGGCCAGCCTCGACCAGGAATGGTACGACCGCGGCTACCACGGCTCGGTCAGCCATAACGCACGGGCCGTGCTGAACCGCTACCTGGGCTACTACGACGGCAACCCGGCGACCCTCGACCCGCTCAGCCCGGAGGACTCGGCGGGCCGCTACGTGCAATACATGGGTGGCGCCGAGCGCCTGCTGGAGCAGGCGCGGGCGTCGTACGCCAGGGGCGAGTACCGCTGGGTGGTCGAGGTGGTCAACAGGCTGGTCTTCGCCGAGCCGGATAATCGGGCCGCGCGCGAGTTGCAGGCCGACGCCCTGGAGCAGCTCGGCTACCAGGCGGAGAACGCCGGCTGGCGCAACAGCTACCTGAGCGCCGCCTACGAACTGCGCCACGGCGTACCGCGCGACCAGCCGACGATGAAGGCCGGAAGCGCCGATGCCCTGGCGGCGATGGATACCGGCCTGCTGTTCGACTATCTCGGCGTGCGCCTGGACGCCGGCGCTGCGGAGGGCAAGGCGCTGAGCATCAACCTGCGCCTGCCGGACATCGGCGAGGACTACCTGCTGGAACTGAAGAACTCGCACCTGAACAACCTGCGCGGCGTGCAGAGCGAGGACGCCGGGCAGACCGTGAGCATCGACCGCGCCGATCTCAACCGGCTGTTGCTCAAGGAGGTGTCGGCGGTACGCCTGGTCCTCGAAGGCAAGCTGAAGAGTTCCGGCAATCCGCTGCTGCTGGGGCAACTGTTCGGCATGCTCGGCGACTTCGACTTCTGGTTCGATGTCGTCACGCCGGCGGCGAAGTCCGAGGGCTGACGACGAAGGCGCCCGAGAGGGGCGCCTTGGCTTTTCAGTAGGCCACGGTGAAGCGCTGGCGATGATGACGGGGCTGCTCGGCCTCGTCGAGCATGGCCAGCGCCAGGTCTTCCAGGGAAATCCGGCTCTCGCCCTTGGCGTCGAACAGCACCTGGTCGCCGCCGAGGCGGAATTTGCCGCTGCGCTGGCCGGGTTCGAGGAGCATCGCCGGGCTGAGGAACACCCAGTCCAGTCGTTGCTCGCCGCGCAGCTGGTCGAAGGCGTCGGCGGCGCCGAGGGCGCCCTGCTTCCACTGCTCGGGGAACTCCGGGCTATCCACCAGGCGCTGGCCAGGGGCGATCTCCAGGCTCCCGGCGCCGCCGAGGACCAGCAGGCGCGGCACGCCGGAGCGTTTCACGCCGTCGAGAATGGCCTGGCTGCCGGCGGCGTGGCGGGCGCGAAGGTCGGCGCTACCCCAGCCGCCGTTGAAGGCGCTGATGACCACCTCGTGGCCTGCTACGGCGCTGGCCACCTGGGCCGGGTCGCTGACGTCCGCCTGCACTACATTGAGGCCGTCGCGGGCCGCCAGCTTGCCCGGGTCGCGGACCAGCGCGGACACCGCGTGGCCGCGCAGCAGGGCTTCGTTGAGGAAATAGTGGCCGACGTGGCCGGTGGCGCCGATCAGGGCGATTTTCATGCTGCACCTTCCGTTCGAGACATGCCGCGGGGCGGCGGTGGAACACATCATCCGCGCCGAGACGATCGGGATAAACCGTTGCGAAGCGGATGCACTCATTAGCTCTGCTTAATAATCAGAGCTCTTCGCTGTCGCTCATCAAGGTCAGGCTGCGGGCCACGGCGAGAGCGATGAACAACACCCCGATCACCCCTTCGCTGCCCGCCAGCAGGCGTGCCAGCGGATTGATCGCCTGGATGTCGCCGTAGCCCACGGTGGTCAGGGTCACCAGGCTGTAGTAGACGAAGGTATCCAGGCCCAGCGCGCCATGGCTGGCGATGAAGCTGGCCGGCGCCATCTGCTCGACCATGTAGTAGGCGAGGGCGAAGGCCAGCGCCATCTGCAGGTAGAGGGCGCAGAGGCCGTAGAGCAACTCGTGGGTCACCGGGCGCTCCTGGGTGACGCGGCGGAACAGCGCGGCGAACAGGGTCAGGTACAGCAGGATCAGGCTCAGACCGCGGAGCAGGCCGGGCGGCAGGCTGGAATAGGGGCTGCTGAAGTCGGCGGTGGTGTACAGGGCCAGGCTGAACAGGCCGAAGAAGGCCGTCAGGTAGACCAGTGGGCTGCGCCGGCGCAGGGTATTCATGCCGCTGAGCACCAGCAGCAGGAGGGCGCCGAGCACCCGTGGCTTGGTGCTGGAAGGGAGGCCGAGGACCAGGGTGAAGAGGACCGTGGAGAAGAACAGCAGGCGGAAACGGTAGCGCAGCAGCAGGGTATTCACGAAAGGCTCCTCGCATCGGGCGAATTGACCAGCCTGGGCGAGGAGCCGCCGTGGTGTCTATTGGCCTTGGGTCGGATCGAACAATTTCTGCACCACGGAGAAGTCCCGCTCCGCATAGCCCTGCTTCAGCAACAGGCGGTACAGGCTCAGCGCCAGGCTGCCCATCGGCGTGCTGCTGGCGCTGGCCTGGGCGGCCTCCTGGGCCAGGCCGAGATCCTTGGCCATCAGCTGGGCCATGAAGCCGCCGCTGTAGTCGCGCGACGCCGGGGCATTGTCCATCACCCCCGGCCAGGGGTTGTAGACCTCCAGCGCCCAGTTGCCGCCGGAGCTGCGGCGCATGATCTCGGCCAGCACCTTCGCCTCGAGACCGTTGGCAACGCCCAGGGCCATGGCTTCGGCGGTACCGATCATCAGCACCGCGAGGAGCTGGTTGTTGCACACCTTGGCCACCTGGCCGGCGCCGTCGGGGCCGGCGTGGAAGATGTTGCGACCCATGGCCTCGAACAGCGGCCGGGCCTTTTCCAGGGCTTCGGCGTCGCCGCCGACCATGAAGGTCAGGGTGCCGGCCGCCGCGCCGGCAGTGCCGCCGGACACCGGCGCGTCGAGCATCGCCAGGCCGCGTTCGCGGGCGGCGGCGTGGACCTTGCGCGCCGATGCCGGGGCGATGGTCGAGCACTCCAGCACCAGGGCGCCGGCGGCAATGTGCATGAGCAGCCCGTCGTCGCCCAGGTACAGACCTTCCACATGCTGGCTGGCCGGCAGCATGCTGATCACCACGTCGGCGCCCCGCACCGCGTCGCGGGCGCTGCGGGCGGCGCTGGCACCGGCGGCGACCAGGCCGTCGACGGCGCTCTGCACCAGGTCGAAGACGTTCAGCAGGTAGCCGGCCTTGAGCAGGTTGGCGGCCATCGGCGCGCCCATGTGGCCGAGGCCGATGAAGGCGATCTGTTTCATGGAGCTCCTCCTGTGGCGGCCCGGGGCCTCTTGGGGATGCTGTGAAACAGCTTAGACGCTATGCACGGGACTGGCGGCCCTCTTCCCGCGGGAGAAGGCCGCCGTGGGGGTCAGAGCTCCGCCAGCGGGTGTTCGCCTTCCCAGGTCGGCTCGAAGTGCGCCTCGATCACCGCCGCGGGGATCGCGCCGACCTCCGGCCAGTGCCACTTCGGCGCGTTGTCGCGGTCGATCAGCCGCGCCCGCACGCCCTCGGCGAATTCCGGATGGCGCGTGCAGTTCAGGCTCATGGCGTATTCCAGGCGGAACACCTCGGCCAGCGACAGATAGCGCGCCCGTGCGATCTGCTGCCAGACCAGCTGTGCGGTCATCGGGCAGCCCTCGGCCAGGGTCTTCGCGCCACGCGCAAGCAGCGGGTCGGCGTCGTCGCGCAGCGCCACCAGCGCCTGCCAGGCGCTCGCCAGGTCCGGCTGGTCGAGCAGGGCGTCCAGGCGCGGCCGGCGCGGGAGCAACTGGGCCTCCGGCAGTTCGCTGCGGGCCTCGTGTTCGAGGGCGCGGAGCAGGCTATGCAGTTGCACCTGGGGCGCCTCGTTCCAGTTCATCTGCACCAGGCCGGCGAGCAGGGCGTCCTGCTGGTCGTCGAGAAGGAAGCGGTCGGCCAGGTCGAGGTCGAGGGCGTCGCGGGCGTTCATCTGTGCCGCGCTCAGGCCGAGGAACAGGCCGAGCCTGCCGGGCAGGCGGGCGAGGAACCAGCTGGCGCCGACGTCCGGGTACAGGCCGATGCCGATTTCCGGCATCGCCAGGCGGCTGGACGGGGTGACGATGCGAATCCCGGCACCCTGCATCAGCCCCATGCCGCCGCCCATCACATAGCCGTGGGCCCAGCAGATGAAGGGTTTCGGGTAGGTATGGATGCGGTAGTCGAGGCGGTATTCATCGGCGAAGAAGCGTCGCGCCAGGGCCGGTACCTCGCCGGGTTGCTCACGGCAGGCGTCCACCAGCTTGCGCACGTCGCCGCCGGCGCAAAAGGCCTTGGCGCCGTTGCCGCGCAACAGCACGCAGGCGATGCCGGCGTCCTCGGCCCAGGCGTCGAGTTTCGCCGCCAGGGCCTCGATCATCGGCAGGGACAGGGCGTTCAGGCTCTTTTCCGCATCCAGGGTGGCGATGCCGATGCGGAAGCCATGCAGGCTCGGGCGTTCTTCGAAAAGCACGTTCATGTCGGGGCTCTCGGCTCGGGCGGGCTGTGGCGCAGCCCGCCGGGTTCGATGGGAAGGATCAGCAGTTGCGCCACTTGGGATCGCGCTTCTCGAGGAAGGCGTTGACCCCTTCGCGGGTGTCCTGGGCGTCGAACAGGTCGACGAAGCGCTCGCGCTCCTCCGGCAGCCAGGCGTTCGGCGCGCGTTCGCGGGCGCCCTGGATCAGCGGCTTGATGGTACGGATCGCCACCGGGCTCTGGCGTGCCACCTTGGCCGCCAGCAGCAGGGCGGCGCCGCGCGCCTCGCCGCTGTCCACCACCTGTTCGACCAGGCCGATGCGCAGGGCGGTTTCCGCGTCCACCCGCTCGTTGCAGAGGATCATCCGCTTGGCCCAGCCTTCGCCCACCAGCCAGGGCAGCGCCTGGGTCCCGCCGGCGCAGGGCAGCAGGCCCACCGCGGCCTCCGGCAAGGCCATCTGCGCCTGGCGCTCGGCGATGCGGATGTCGCAGGCGAGGGCGCACTCCAGGCCGCCGCCCATGGCGTAGCCGTTGATCGCCGCGATAGACACCCCGCGGAAATCGCGCAACGCTTCGAAGGCTTCGCCGAAGCGGCGGGCCATCTCGCGAGCGCGGGCCTTGTCGCCGTCGGCGAACATGTTCAGGTCGGCGCCGGCGGAGAAGAACTTCGGCCCCTGGCCGGTCACCACCAGGGCGTAGATATCGTCGTCGCGGTTGAGGTGCTCGATCAGTTGGCGCAGGCCGATCAGCGAATCGCGGTCCCAGGTGTTGGCCGGCGGGTGGTTGATGGTGATCAGCGCGGTGTGCCCGTGCTTCTCCACGGTGAGCTTGTGGGTCAGGTCGAAGGAGGAAGCCTTGTAGGGTTCGACGGCAGTGTTCATGAAGTCCCTCACTGGATCATGGGCCGGGGCGTTCCGGCACTATCGGATGCGATGGTTCGCGGCGTTCACAGCAGGCGATCGAGCATGCCGCCCTGCTCCAGCAGGCGGCGGGCGACGATCACCCGCATGATTTCGTTGGTGCCTTCGAGGATCTGGTGCACGCGGGTGTCGCGTACCCAGCGCTCCAGCGGATAATCGTTGAGATAGCCGTAGCCGCCGTGCAGTTGCAAGGCTTCGTTGCAGACATAGAAGCAGCGGTCGGTGGCGAAGCGCTTGGCCATCGCGCAGTACAGGGTCGCCTCGGCGTCGCCGCGGTCCAGCCGATGGGCGCCGAGGCGGACCATCTGGCGGCTGGCGGTGAGTTCGGTGAGCATGTCGGCGAGCTTGAACTGCAAGGCCTGGAAGGTCGCCAGCGGCTTGCCGAACTGCTCGCGCTCCTCGACGTAGCGCATCGACTGCTCCAGCGCCGCCTGGGCGGCGCCCAGGGAACAACTGGCGATGTTCAGGCGGCCGCCGTCGAGGCCTTTCATGGCATAGACGAAGCCCTGGCCCTCCGGGCCGATGCGGTTGCCGGCGGGGATGCGCACGCCGTCGAAGGTGATGGTGCGGGTCGGCTGGGCGCGCCAGCCCATCTTGTCCTCGTTGCGGCCGTAGCGGATGCCGGGCGCATCGGCCGGCACCAGGAAGCAGGAAATGCCCCTGGCGCCGTCCTCGCCGGTGCGCGCCATGACGATCAGCACCTGGGTGCTGCCGGCGCCGGAGATGAAGCACTTGCTGCCGTCGAGCACGTATTCGTCGCCCTCGCGGCGGGCGCGGGTGCGCAGGCGCGCGGCGTCGGAGCCGGCGTCCGGCTCGGTGAGGCAGTAGGAGGCGAGCAGCTCGCCGCCGATCAGGCCGGGCAGCCAGGCCTCCTTCAGCGCCGCGTCGCCGAACGAGGCGAGCATCCAGGCGGCCATGTTGTGGATGCTGATGTAGGCGGTGGTGGCCACGCAGCCGGCCGCCAGTTGCTCGAAGATCAGCGAGGTGGACAGCCGCGACAGGCCCAGGCCGCCGTCTTCCTCGGCGATGTACAGGCCGAGGTAGCCCTGTTCGGCGGCGGCGCGGATGACGTCCACCGGGAAGTGATGGTCGCGGTCCCAGTCGGCCGCCTTCGGCGCCAGTTCGTGGCGGGCGAAGGCGCGGGCGCTCTCCACCAGCAGGCGTTGTTCTTCGGTGAGGTCGAAATCCATAGGTCCTCGGGTCACTTGAGATGGATGGTCATGTTCGGGCCGGCCGACGATTCGTCGGCCGTCGGTTCATCGTCGAACCAGCGGCTGGTGACGGTCTTGGTCTCGGTATAGAAGCGCACCGCCTGCTTGCCGTAGGCGTGCAGGTCGCCGTAGAAGGAGCCCTTCCAGCCGGTGAAGGAGAAGAACGGCAGCGGTACCGGGATCGGCACGTTGATTCCCACCTGGCCGACCTGCACCGCGTGCTGGTAGCGCCGAGCGGCGCCGCCGGAGCGGGTGAACAGGCTGGTGCCGTTGCCATAGGGATTGGCGTTGACCAGGGCGATGGCCTCATCCAGGCTATCCACCTCCAGGCAGGCCAGCACCGGGCCGAAGATTTCCTCGCGGTACAGGCCCATCCTCGGCGTCACTGCGCGGAACAGGGTGGGACCGAGCCAGTTGCCGTTGGGATAGCCTTCGACCTGGCACTGCGAGCCGTCGAGCAGGCACTCGGCGCCTTCCGCCTTGCCTTCGGCGATCAGGCGCAGCACGCGCTGCCGCGCCTGCGGGCTGATCAGCGGACCATAGGCGGCGTCCGGGTCCTGCCAGTGACCGGGGCGCAGGGCGGCCATCCGCTCGGCCAGCTCGGGAATCCACTCGCGCGCCGCGCCGACGAACACCGCCGCGCTGATCGCCATGCAGCGCTGGCCGGCGGCGCCGCAGCTGGCGCCGACCAGGTTGCCGAGGACCTGGGCCTTGTTCGCGTCGGGGAGGATCACCATGTGGTTCTTCGCCCCGGCGAAGGCCTGCACCCGCTTCAGGTGCGCAGTGCCGGTGCGGTACACGTGCTGGCCGACGGCGACCGAGCCGACGAAGGAAATCGCCCGGATGTCAGGGTGGGTGAGCAGGGCATCGACCTGTTCGCGGCCGCCATGGATCACCTGCAGCACGCCCTTCGGCGCGCCGGCCTCGAGGAACAGTTCGGCGAGGCGGTTGGGCGTCAGCGGATCCTGCTCGGAGGGCTTGAGGACGAAGGTGTTGCCGCAGGCGATGGCCAGCGGGAACATCCATAGCGGGATCATCGCCGGGAAATTGAACGGGGTGATCCCGGCGCACACGCCGAGGGGCTGGATCCAACTGGCGGTGTCGATCTCGCGGGCGACGTTCTCCACCGTCTCGCCCATCATCAGGCTGGCCACGTTGGCGGCGTGCTCGACCACCTCGATGCCGCGCCACACGTCGCCCTTGGCATCGGCAAGGTTCTTGCCGGTCTCGCGGGCCAGCAGTTCGCCGAGTTCGTCGTGGTGTTCCTTGAGCAGGTGCTGGTAGCGCAGCATCAACCGCGCTCGCTCGGAAGCCGGGACTTCGCGCCAGGTCTCGAAGGCGCGCTGGGCGCTGGCGATGGCCTGCTCGATCTCGTCGGCGGTGGCCTTCGGTGCCAGCGCGAGGACGTCCTGGGTCGCCGGATCGGTGACTTCGATCAGTTCGCGGGAACGGCTGCCGCGCCATTCGCCGTCGATCAGCTGGGGGATTGCCTTGGCCATCGTCGCCTCCGCTTCCCGGTGGGCCGGGATGTTGTTTTGAGTCGTTATAGCCGGCCGCAAGCCGCCTGTGGATTGACGATCTTGCGCAAGGGATGGACGATCTTGGGATTCAGACTGCCGAGTCGCATCGCCGTGAAGCGTTCCGTACAGACCTCCGCCTGGCCCCTGCCCAACCAGGGCGTGCGTTTCATCACGCCGCCGCGCCTGCGTCGCGCCCTGGCCCGCCACCCGCTCGGCCAGGCCTGCTATCCACTGGCCCTGGGCTATTACCCCGAAGCCCATGGCCACCGCATGCAGCGGCGCACGCCGGATGACCATCTGCTGATCTACTGCCGCGCCGGGCGTGGCTGGCTGGAATGCGCCGGCGAGCGCGTCGAGGTCGGCGGCGGCGACCTGCTGGTCCTGCCCAAGGGCCTGGAACATGCCTACGGCGCCGACTCGCAGCGGCCATGGAGCATCTACTGGGTGCATTTCGAAGGCGTCCTGGCGGAGGACTTCCTGCACCCGCTGGGCAGCGTCCCGCGCCTGCGCCTGGGCATGCAGCCGCGCCTGCTGGCGGAGTTTGACGCGCTGCTGGCGCTGCGCCGCCAGGGCCTCAGCCTGCCGCACTTCATCCATGCCGCGCACCTGTTGCAGGGCCTGCTCACCTCGCTGGCGGTGCGTCCGGCGCGGGCCAGCCTGAAGTCCGGGCGGGTGCTGGACATCGACGCGGTACAGGCGCTGATGCGCGCGCACCTGCACGACAGCCTGAACCTCGACGAACTGGCGGCGCAGTTCAAGCTGTCGCGTTTCCATTTCGCCAAGACCTACCGCGCCCTGACCGGCCAGGCACCGATCCAGGACTTCATCCAGATGAAGATGGCCCATGCCTGCCGCCTGCTCGACGAGGGCGCGCTGGAGGTGCGGCAGATCGCCGAGCAGCTCGGCTACGCCGATCCCTATTACTTCTCGCGGCTGTTCCGCAAGGTGGTGGGCATGGCGCCCAGTCACTACCGGGCGCTGCACCAGGGCTAGCACTCCGGGCATAATGCCGTCTCCGGCCAGTGGGCCGAGACCGACAAGGATCGTCGATGCGCAAACCTCTATCGCTCTACCACCCCTGGCTCTACTGGCTGCGGGTCTGGCAACGGCGTCTCTGGCGGCACTGCCGCTGGCGTCTTGGCGGCCGCCGCTACGCGCGGCTGCCATTGGTCGACGAGCGCCTGCCGCACCGCTACATCAGGCATACCTCGAAGCTGATTCGGCGCCTCGGCGACAGCGACCTCGCCCTGCAACGCAACAAGGTGGTCAACCTGCGCCTGGCGGTGGACTGCATGAACGGCGTGCGCATCGGCCCCGGCGAGTACTTCTCGTTCTGCCGGCTGGTCGGTCGGCCCAGCGCCCGGCGTGGCTTCGTCGAAGGCATGGAATTGTCCTTCGGCGAGGCGCGCAGCGGAATCGGCGGCGGCATCTGCCAACTGAGCAACCTGATCCACTGGATGGCCCTGCATTCGCCGCTGCGCGTGGTGGAGCGGGCCAACCACAGCTTCGATCCGTTCCCCGACGAGGGACGGATCCTGCCGTTCGGCTCGGGCGCGGCGATCTTCTACAACTTCATCGACCTGGTGCTGCACAATCCGACGGCGGATAGCTTCCAGCTGCGCTTCCATATCGCCGCCCACCAGTTGGAAGGCGAACTGCTGTGCAGCGCGCCGCGCCCTGTGCGCTACCACGTCTACGAGAGGGCCCAGCGCTTTGTCCGCGACGGCGATGCGGTGTTGAGGCTCAACGAGATCTGGCGCGATATCCGGGAAAAGGGCCAGGCCGGCACCCTGCTGGCCAGCGAGTGCCTGTACCGCAACCGGGTGTGCGTGAAGTATCCGGTGGAAGAGGCCCGCCTGTCCCGAGATTGACAAGCGCGGCGCGCTTTTCTACGGTTCCGCGGCCACAGGCTGTCGGCGACCTTCTGAAAAGGCCGGACGACTTTTTCAGTACCGAGACAGGGGGTTCCATGACCGATAACGACGACCGCATCAAGCTCGAGGCGAGCTGGAAGGAAGCGCTGCGCGAGGAATTCGACAAGCCCTACATGAAGCAGCTGGGCGAGTTCCTGCGCCAGGAAAAGGCCGCCGGCAAGGTGATCTTCCCTCCCGGTCCGCTGATCTTCAACGCGCTGAACACCACGCCGCTGGAGAACGTCAAGGTGGTGATCATCGGCCAGGACCCCTACCACGGGCCGGGCCAGGCCCACGGCCTGTGCTTCTCGGTGCAGCCCGGGGTACCGACGCCGCCGTCCTTGCAGAACATCTACAAGGAACTCAACCGCGACCTGAACATCCCGATTCCCAACAACGGCTACCTGCAGCGCTGGGCGGAGCAGGGCGTGCTGCTGCTCAACACCTCGCTGACCGTCGAGCAGGCCAAGGCCGGCTCCCACGCCAACGCCGGCTGGCAGCCTTTCACCGACCGCGTCATCGAGGTGGTCAACGAGCGTTGCGAGCGCCTGGTGTTCCTGCTCTGGGGCAGCCACGCGCAGAGCAAGCAGAAGCTGATCGACCCGCAGCGCCATCTGATCCTCAAGTCGGCGCATCCGTCGCCGCTGTCGGCCTACCGCGGCTTCCTCGGCAACGGCCACTTCAGCCGCACCAACAAGTTCCTCGAACAGAACGGCAAGACGCCGATCGACTGGTCGCTGCCGGATCTCTGAAGCCCGCCGGGGCCGCCGCCCGGCAGTCCGCCGCAGCCGTTCCCGCGATTAAAAAAGCCCGCACGAGGCGGGCTGGAAAACGCCACACATCCGGTGTGGCGGCGTGGCTCGGTCAGCCGGCGCGCTTCGTCCAGTAGCGGAAGCACGGCTCGGCGAGGAACAGCACCAGCAACAGCCTCAGCACCTGCAGGGCGGTGACCAGCGGCACCGAGAATTGCAGGGCTTCTGCGGTCAGGCTCAGTTCGGCGATGCCGCCGGGCATCATGCCGAGCATCAGCGACTGGTGATCGAGGGTGCTCAGCCAGCCGAGCAACTCGGCGGTGAGCGCCGCGGCAAGCATCATCCACAGCGTGCAGACCAGGGTGCGACTGACGAAGGCCGGTGCGCTGCGGAAGAAGCTGCGGTTGAAATGACAGCCCAGGGCGCTGCCGATCAGCCACTGGCCGACGCCGCTGGAACCGGCCGGCAGGCCGATATGCAGGTCGAAGCCGAGGCTGACGCTGGCCGCCAGCAGCAGCGGGCCGAGCAGCCAGGGATTGGGTTGGCGCAACTTCTGCCAGCCCAGCGCGACCAGCGCCCCGGCCGGGAACAGCAGGGCCAGCCAGCGCCAGTCCACCGGCGCGGCCTGGTGCGGGCCCGGCTGGCCGCCGCCGAGCAGGTACTGGAACGCCGCCGGCACCAGCAGCACCACCAGCAGCAGGCGCAGGCTCTGCGCCGCGGCGACGCGGCTGAGCACCGCGCCGTGGCGCTGGCCGAGGTTGACCATCTCGCTGGCACCGCCGGGCATGCTGGCGAAGAATGCGGTGGCGCGGTCCTCGCCGCTGCGGCGCAGGAAAACGATCGCCAGCACGCTGGAAAGCGTGGTGGCGACGGCGCCGAAGACGATGATCGCGCTGTGCGCCAGCACCTGCTCGATCACCGCCGGTGTGAAGTGCAGGCCGATGCCGATGCCGACGATCCACTGCCCGCACTTGCGCGCGCCCGGCACCTCGGCCAGCGGCAGGTCGGCCAGGCAGCGCACCAGCATCACCGCCAGCAGGGAGCCGATCATCCATGGCAGCGGCCAGCCGACCAGGCTCGCCAGCCAGCCGCCGAGGGCGCCCACCAGCGGGGTCGCCCAGTACAGCTTCCAGGTGGCGCGGTCAGGCATCGGCCAATCCTGTCGCGCGTCGTGCCGCGCGGCGGCGCCAGGCGCGGAGCAGCGGCAACAGCAGCATCACCACCACCAGCGCCCAGGTCACCAGGCTGATCGGGCTCGACCAGAGGATGCCCAGTTCGCCGTTGGAGATCGACAGCGCGCGGCGCAGGTTCTGTTCCATCAGGCCGCCGAGAATGAAGCCCAGCAGCAGCGGCGAGAGCGGGAAGTCGAGCTTGCGCAGGATGTAGCCGAGCACGCCGATGCCGACCATCAGGAACAGGTCGAAGGTAGTGGCGTGCACGCCGTACACGCCGATCCCGGTGATGATCGCGATGGCCGGCACCAGGGCCCAGTTCGGCACCGCGAGGATGCGGGTGAACACGCGGACCATCGGCACGTTGAGGATGATCAGCATGACGTTGGCGATGAACAGCGAGGCGATCAGCCCCCAGACGATGTCCGGTTGCTGCTGGAACAGCAGCGGGCCGGGGGTGATGTTGTACAGGGTCAGCGCGCCGATCATCACCGCGGTGGTGCCCGAGCCGGGCACGCCGAGGGTCAGCATCGGCACCATGGCGCCGCAGGCCGCGCCGCCGATGGCCGTCTCCGGTGCGGCCAGGCCGCGCATGTCGCCCTTGCCGAACTCGCCCTTGGCGCCGGCCAGCTTCTTCTCGGTCATGTAGGCCACCGCGCTGGCCAGGGTCGCGCCGGCGCCAGGCAGCACGCCCATGACGAAGCCGAGCACGCCACAGCGCAGGTTGACGGCGAACACGCTGGCGGCCTCCTTGAGGTTGAACATCATCCGTCCGGTGGCCTTCACCGCCTCCTGGCCGTGATGGGTCTTCTCCAGCAGCAGGAGGATCTCGCTGACCGAGAACAGGCCCAGGACCAGGACCACGAACTGGATGCCATCGGCGAGATGGATGCTGTCGCCGGTGAAGCGGTAGACACCGCTGTTGGCGTCGATCCCGACACAGGAAAGGAACAGGCCGAGCAGCGCCGCCAGCAGGGTCTTCAGCGGTTTGTCGCCGGCCATGCCGCCGAGGCAGACGATGGCGAACACCATCAGCACGAAGTATTCCGCCGGGCCGAAGGCGATCGCCCATTTGGCCAGCAGCGGGGCGAACAGGACCATTCCGCAGGTGGCGATGAAGGCGCCGATGAACGAGCTCCAGGCCGACAGCGACAGGGCCACGCCGGCCAGGCCCTTGCGCGCCATCGGATAGCCGTCGAGGGTGGTCATCACGGTCGAGGCTTCGCCGGGGATGTTGAGCAGGATCGAGCTGATGCGCCCGCCGTACTCGCAGCCCAGGTACACGGCGGCGAGCAGGATCAGTGCGGTTTCCGGCGGCAGGCCGAGGGCGAAGGCCACCGGGATCAGCAGCGCCACGCCATTGATCGGGCCGAGACCGGGCAGCAGGCCGACGATGGTGCCGATCAGGGTGCCGATCAGCGCGGTGATCAGGTTGGTCGGGGTCATCGCGACGCCGAAACCGTGGCCCAGGTAGTTCAGGGTTTCCATCACGAAGTCCTCACAGCGGCAGGAAGTCGAGGATGCCCAGCGGCAGCGGGACGTCCAGGGCTCGGTCGAACAGCCAGTACAGGCCGATGCCGAGCAGACACGCGGTGATCACCGCGGGCAGCGGCCGGGCGCCGTAGAGAATGGCCATGCAGGAGCCGACCAGGGCGGCGCTGAGAATGAAGCCGAGCGTTTCGAACAGGCCGGCGAATACCAGCAGCAGGGCGATGCAGGCGACCACCTTGAGCAGCACGGCGGCGCCCAGCGGTTGTTCGTCTTCGGCGTGGCGGATCGGCGTCGGCCGCGCGATCAGCCAGGCCAGGCCGGCGCCCATCAGCGCCAGGCAGAGCAGCGGGTAGGCGCGCGGCCCGACCGGTTCGTAGGAAAACGGCGCCTGGTATTGCCAGCCGGCGATCGCCAGGCCGACGCAGGCGAGCAGCCAGAGCCCGGCGAACAGGCGCTGGTAGAGCGTTGAATGGGGCATGGAACGATCCTCGTGGCGCGGCCGGAGTGCGGCCGCGCGCGGGCAGGCTTACTGGATCAGGCCGAAATCCTTGGCCAGTTGCTTGTATTGCTGGACCTGCTTCTTCACGTAGCCGTCGAGTTCCTCCCCGGTCATGGCGAAGGGGAACAGCTCGCGCTGATCGCGCAGCCGGGCGAAGTCCTCGGAGGCCAGCAACTGGTCGAAGGCGTTCTTCCACCAGGCGTAGTCCTCGTCGCTGACCTTCGGCCCCAGGTAGAAGCCGCGGACCACCGGCCAGACGATGTCGTAGCCCTGTTCCTTGGCGGTGGGGATGCCGGCCATCGCCTCTTCCGGCAGGCGCTCCTCGGAGAACACAGCGAGCAGGCGCATGTCGCCGCTGAGGATGTGCGGCATGGAGTCGGAAATGTCGGTACTGCCGACCTGGATGTGCCCGCCGAGCAGCGCGGTGGCGATCTCGCCGCCGCCCTCCAGGGCCACGTAGCGCAGGTCGCGCGGGTTGATCCCGGCGGCCTTGGCGATCAGCGCGGTCTGCATCCAGTCCTGGCTGCCGACGGTGCCGCCGGAACCGATCACCACCTTGCTCGGGTCGGTCTTGAGCGCCTTCACCAGGTCGTCGAGGTTCTTGTAGGGCGAGTCGTTGCGCACGGCGATGGCGCCGTAGCTGGTGCCGATGGCGGCCAGCCATTTCACCGCGTTCTCGTCGAAGCGGCCGAACTTGCCCTGGGCCAGGTTCAACAGGGAGCCGCTGGAGAAGGCGGTGATGGTGCCGGCGTCGCCCGGACGTTGGGCGACCACCGCGTTATAGGCGACCGCGCCGACGCCGCCGGGCATGTAAGTGACGCGCATCGGCTTGCTCAGCAGCTTGCCCTCGACCAGGGCGCTCTGCGCCAGCTTGCAAGTCAGGTCGAAGCCACCGCCGGGCGAGGCCGGGGCGATGCATTCGGGACGCTTGGGTTCGGCCACGGCGACGCCGGCCAGCAGCAGGCCGGCGGCAAGCGAGGCGAGGGGACGAAAAGACGGTTTCATCATGATCGGAGCTCCTGGGGAGTTCTTGTTCTGGCTTACCAGATCGGCAGGGTATAGCTGACGATCAGGCGGTTCTCATCGACGTTGCGGGTGAAGTTGGAACGGAAACTCGCGTTGCGCCAGCGGATTCCGAGGTTCTTCAGTGCGCCGCTCTGGAACACGTACTGCAGCTCGGTGTCGCGTTCCCACTCGCGGCCTTCGCCACGCTGGCCGGCGAGCTCGATGTTGTCGCCCTTGATGTAGCGGGTCATGAAGGTCAGGCCGGGAATGCCGAGGCCGACGAAATCGTAGTCGTAGCGCAGTTGCCAGGAGCGCTCCCGGGGACCGGCGAAGTCGTTGACCTGGACGAAGTTGACCAGGTACGGGTTGCTACCTTCCAGGTAGGGGAACGCGTCGTCGCCGTTCATTCGTTGCCAGGCCGCGCCGACGGCGTGGTTGCCGAGGCTGTAGGTGAACATGCCGTTGAGCGACTTGTTGTCGATGCCGCCGGCCTTGGCCGAGCCGCTATCGGTGCTGCGGGCGAAGCGCAGGTCGCTGGTCAGTTCGCCGGGGCCGATCGGCCAGGTATGCAGCAGGCCGACGAAATGCTGGCGGTAGACGTCCTGCAGATTGCTGTAGTGGTAGCTGGCGGTGAGGTTGTCGCTGAGCTTGTAGTCCAGCCCGCCGAGGTCGAAGTGGTCGGCGCTGACCCCGGCGAAACGGCCGTTCTTGTCGTTCAGCGCGAGGTCCTCGGAGTCGCTCGAATCGCGGATCTTGGTCTTCTCCAGGCGCCCGGCGGTGAAGCCGAGGTTCTTGACTTCCTTCGAGGTGAGCAGGGCGCCCTCGAAGATCTGCGGGAAGATCCGCCCGTTGTTCGGTTGTACCGATGGCAGCTTCGGAATCAGCGTGCCGACCTTCAGCTCGCTCTGCGAGACCTTGACCTTGGCGGTCAGGCCCAGTTTCGAGTAGGTGTCCGGCGCGCGGCCGTCGGAATCCTTCGGCAGCAGTCCGGTACCGCTGCGGCCGCGGCCGGAGTCGAGCTTGACGCCGAGCATGCCCATGGCGTCGAGGCCGAAGCCGACGGTGCCCTGGGTGTAGCCGGACTGCAGGTTGAGGATGAAGCCTTGCGCCCACTCCTCGCGCTTGGACTGGCCGGGGCCGTCGCGGAAGTCGCGGTTCATGTAGAAGTTGCGGGTTTCCAGGCTGGCCTTGCTGTCTTCGAGGAAGCCGGCGGCGTTGCCCAGGGGCGCGATGCTGGCGAGCACGACGGCGGTGGTGGTCAGGGTGGTGCTGCGGGACGAACGTACAGACCTTGCGGCCTGCGGCAGGGAAGTCGACATGCAGTGGTCTCCGATTCTTGTTCTTGTACGCCGAGCACCACGCTGCAAGGCGTTTTGGCGGACGATCTGCGCCGTCCATCGACTGATCCTAAGACGCCAAGCTTTCGCCAGGCTTTCAGCAATCCCCGGTGGCAGAGAAGCCATTTACCGGAGGGTTTTCCCCGGTACACTTCGCCTCTTGTGCCCTCATCCGGTGGTGGAGAACCGTCCATGCGCATCCTTCTGGTGGAAGACCATCCGCAACTCGCCGAAAGCGTGGTCCAGGCGCTCAAGGGCGCCGGCTGGACGGTGGACCTGCTGCAGGACGGAGTGGCCGCCGACCTGGCCCTGGCCAGCGAGGAGTACGCCCTGGCGATCCTCGACGTCGGCCTGCCGCGGATGGACGGTTTCGAGGTGCTGGCGCGCCTGCGCGGGCGCGGCAAGACCCTGCCGGTGCTGATGCTCACCGCGCGCGGCGAGGTGAAGGACCGGGTGCACGGGCTCAATCTCGGCGCCGACGACTACCTGGCCAAGCCTTTCGAACTGTCCGAGCTGGAGGCGCGGGTCAAGGCCCTGCTGCGCCGCAGCATGCTCGGCGGCGAGCAGGTACAGCGTTGCGGCGCCCTGGCCTACGACCTCGGCACCCGGCGTTTCAGCCTCGACGAGCAGCCGCTGATCCTGACCTCGCGGGAGCAGGCGGTGCTGGAGGCGATGATCGCCCGCCCGGGGCGGGTGATGAGCAAGGAGCAACTGGCGGCCCAGGTCTTCGGTCTCGACGAGGAGGCCAGTGCCGATGCCATCGAGATCTACGTCCACCGCCTGCGCAAGAAACTGGAGGGCGGCGCCGTACGCATCGTCACCTTCCGAGGCCTCGGCTATCTGCTGGAGGCGCAGGGTGACTGATGCCGGCAGCCTGCGCGGGCGGCTGCTGCTGCGGCTGGCCCTGCTCCTGTTGCTGGTGCTGCTGGCGAGCAGCCTGAGCGCCTACTGGAACGGCCGCGAGGCGGCCGACACCGCCTACGACCGGACTCTGCTGGCCTCGGCGCGAGCGATCGCCGACGGCCTCTACGAAAAGGACGGCACGCTGCGCGCCGATGTGCCCTACGTGGCCCTGGACACCTTCGCCTACGACAGCGCCGGGCGGATCTTCTACCAGGTCAATGACATCCACGGGCGCATGATCTCCGGCTATGAGAATCTTCCGGCGGCGCCCGCCGAGGCCCTGCGCACCGACGACTATCCGGCCCTGGCGAAGTTCTACGACGGCGTCTACCAGGGCGTCGACGTGCGCGTGGTGAGCCTGCTGCAGCCAGTCAGCGAGCCGAGCATGAGCGGCATGGCGGAGATCCGCGTGGCCGAGACCGAGGGCGCCCGCGAGCGCATGGCACGCAGCCTGATGACCGATACCCTGCTGCGCCTGGGCCTGCTCGGGGTCGGCGCGCTGGTGCTGGTGTGGCTGGCGGTGAGCGCCGCGTTGCGCCCGCTGGACCGCCTACGGCGCGAAGTGGAGGAGCGCCAGCCGGACGACCTGCGCCCGCTGCCGATGCTCGAGGTGCAGCGTGAGCTGCGCCCGCTGGTGGAGTCGCTGAACCACTTCACCCAGCGCCTGCGCGGCCTGTTCGAGCGCCAGTCGCAGTTCATCGCCGATGCCGCCCACGAACTGCGCACGCCGCTGGCGGCGCTGAAGGCGAGTCTGGAACTCGGCCTGCGCGAACGCGAGCCCGGGTCCTGGCGCTCGACCCTGGAGACCACCGCGAAGAACACCGACCGACTGATCCACCTGGCCAACCAGTTGCTCTCCCTGGCGCGCATCGAAAGCGGCGCCCAGGCCATCGCCGAGGGGGGCGCCGAATGCATCGACCTGACCGCCCTGGCCAGGGAACTGGGCATGGCGCTGGCGCCGCTGGCCTACGCGCGCGGTGCCACGCTGGCCCTGGAAAGCGCCGGATCGGTGTGGATCCAGGGCGAGCCGACATTGCTCAACGAACTGCTCAGCAACCTGCTGGACAACGCGCTGGCGCATACCCCGCAGGGTGGCAATGTGATCCTCAGGGTACTGGGGGAAGGCGTGCTGGAAGTGGAGGATGACGGTCCGGGGATTCCCGAGGCCGATCGCGAGCGGGTCTTCGAGCGCTTCTACCGGCGTGGCGACAGTCCCGGTAGCGGCCTGGGGCTGGCGATCGTCGGCGAAGTCTGCCGGGCGCACCGCGCGCAGATCCAGCTCGACCAGGGCGGACTGGGTGGCCTGCTGGTGCGGGTGCGTTTCCCGGCGGAGTAGGGCGCCTTACTGGAGCATGCTGGTGGCGGCTTCCAGGGCGCTGGAAAGATCCTCGTCTTCCTTCATGTCGACGGTCGGTTCGAGGCCGAGCTTGGCGAACGCCGGGATCTGGCTCCAGTCCAGGCGGGTGTAGGGATGTTCGCTGCCCAGGTAGCTCTGCAGGGTGGCGACCTGGACCAGGTCGGTGTAGTCGGCGCGCGGCGAATCGCGGCTGAAGTCCAGGTGCTGGCGCGGCACTTCGGCGATCGGCGCGGGGAAGTCCCAGGCCTTGAGGATGCGCTCGCCGATCAGCGGGTGGATGCGCTCGATCACGTGGCTCAGGCTGATGGAGTCGGACAGCAGCTCGTTGTGGTCCTCGGCGTAGGTGAGGATCGGCAGTACGCCGATCTGGTGCACCAGGCCGGCCAGGGTCGCCTGGTCCGGGGCCAGGCGCGTGTAGTGACGGGCCAGCACGTGGCAGATGCCGGCGATCTCGGTGCTCTTGTTCCAGACCTCGCGCATCTTGCGGTCGACCACGTCGGTGGTGGCCTGGAACATCTGCTCCATGGCCAGGCCGGTGGCGAGGTTGCAGGTATAGTTGATGCCCAGCCGGCTGATCGCCATCTGCAGGTCGGTGATTTCCTTGGGGCTGCGCAGCAGCGGGCTGTTCACCACGCGGATGATGCGCGCGGTCAGCGCCGCGTCGTTGCCGATCACCCTGCTCAGGGCCTGGATGCTGACATCCGGGTCCTCGGCCGCCTCGCGGACCTGCAGGGCCACCTCGGGCAGGGTCGGCAGCACCAGTTCATCCTGATCGATGGCGCGGATCAGGTCCTGTTGGACTTTGTCGGCAAGCTTGCTCATGGCACTTCCTTTGAAAACGCGATGGCCGGGGCACGCTGTGCGTGCACCGGCCATGGGAATACTGGCGGACCGTCCGCGGACGGCACCTACAGTCTACGGTCAGCGCTGGATTTCGCGGTCGCTGTCCAGCGTGTAAGGCAGATTGAGGAGGACGAGCGGCGCTCCGTCGCTGCTGCCGAGGGTGATCTGGCCGTCGGCGACGGCGTCGTCCTGCAGCACTGCGAGCAGCTCCACGGTGTTTTCCGGCGTGCGCGCGGCCAGCACCACTTCGCCGACGCTGGTGGCGTGGACCGGCGAGAACAGCCCGGTAGCGGGCTCCGGCGGGTCTTCCCCGGCCAGTGCCAACCGGTACAGGCGACGCTTGAGACGTCCCAGGTACTGCATGCGGGCGACGATTTCCTGGCCGGTGTAGCAGCCTTTCTTGAAGCTGACCCCGCCGACCGCCTGCAGGTTGATCATCTGTGGGATGAACAGCTCGCGGGTGGCACCGAACACCTGGCCGATGCCGGCGCGCACCTGGCCGAGCAGCCAGTCGTCGAGCGGCGCCTCCCGGCTGTGCTCGCGGAGCGTGGCGAGCACAGCCTCGGCGCGTGCCGCAGGGATCCACAACTCGACCCGGGCGTCGCCCAGGGCGACGGCGAGCAGGTCGGCGTGGCGGGCGATTCCGCCGGCTTCGTCCGGCGCCTCGATGCCCAGCGCGCGCAGGGCCTCCCCGGCATCGCGCAGGCCGACGCGGACCCAGGCGGCGCTCTCGTCGGCCAGGGTGGCCTTGGAGAACACCGCGTACTTCTTCAGGTCCGCCAGTTGGGCCTCGAGCAGTTCGCTGGCCAGCGCCAGCAGCAGGCCGTCGCCTTGCAGCAGGATGCGGAAGCTCGACAGCAGCCGGCCCTTGATGGTGCAGCGACCGCCGAGGCTGGAGGTTTCGTCGTTCAGATAGGCCAGGTTGCAGGTCAGCTGCCCCTGGAGGAACTTGGCGGCGTCCGGGCCACGGACGGCGAGGATGCCTTCATGGACAAGCGGGGTATGGAAAGCGGAGTCGGCCATTGCGATGCTGCGCGGTCAGTCAGTCAGGGTGGTCATCATAGAACTCGGTCCGGGGCTTGTCAGCGGGTCGCGCGTTCGCCGTTCCTGCCGGCGAGTTGTCGGACCCTTCCGAAACGGCCGCGGGCGTGGTCCGTGGGACGGCCTGTGGCCCCCGCGCGATGGGCAATACGACCAAGGGCGGACGCCGGCGGGGCGGTGCCTCGTCATCGGGCCGCGCCATTCGAGCGCAACCGCCCTATAATGCCGGGCGTTTTCGAGGAGCCCGACATGGCAGATGAAACCGAACTGAAACGACTCTACTGGCACAGCCGTCGCGGCATGCTGGAACTGGATGTGCTGCTGGTGCCCTTCGTGCAGGAGGTCTATCCGGGGCTGGATGCCGAGGACCAGGCGCGCTTCCGCAAGCTGCTGGAGTGCGAGGACCAGGACATGTTCGGCTGGTTCATGCAGCGCGGCGAACCGGAAGACGCCGACCTGCGGCGGATGGTGCGGATGATTCTGGACCGTGTCCAGCCGGATTGAGCCGTTCGAATGCCGCTGGCGGGTCTCTCCGACCCTGCTGGCGGCCTGTCTGACATTGTGGGGGCTGGCGCTGCTGGCGATCTTCCTGGCGGCATTGCCGGTCTGGCTGAAGCTGGCGCTCGTCGCGGGCTGTCTCGCCTATGGCGGCTGGGGGCTCCAGCGCCAGGTACTGCTGCGCGGTCCGCAGGCTTTCCGCGGGTTGCGCCACGACGAGCGCGGCTGGCAGTTGTGGAGTGCCGGTAGCGGCTGGCAGGCGGTGCAGTTGCGCCCGGACAGCCTGGCGCTGCCCTGGCTGATCGTACTGCGCGTGCGCCTGCCGGGCGGCTGGCGCACCCTTGGCTGCTGTATCCCGGCCGACGCGCTGGGCGCCGACAGCCATCGGCGCCTGCGCGTCCGCTTGCGCTTCAGTCGCCGTAGATGGGCGGCACCAGGATAGTGTCGCGGGCTTCGGGCAATAGGTCCGGATAATCCAGCGTGTAGTGCAGGCCCCGGCTTTCGCGGCGCTGCATGGCCGAGCGGATGATCAGTTCGGCGACCAGCGCCAGGTTGCGCAACTCGATCAGGTCGCGGCTGACCTTGTAGTTGCTGTAGAACTCGTCGATCTCGCTGAGCAGCAGGCGCACCCGGTGCTGGGCGCGCTGCAGGCGCTTGTTGGTGCGCACGATACCGACGTAGTCCCACATGAAACGCCGCAACTCATCCCAGTTGTGCGCGATGATCACGTCCTCGTCGGAGTCGGTGACCTGGCTGGCGTCCCAGCTCGGCAGGCTTTCCGGCAGCGGCGTGCCGGGCAGGCGCTGGAGCATGTCGGCGGCGGCCGAGCGGGCATAGACGAAGCATTCCAGCAGCGAATTGCTGGCCATGCGGTTGGCGCCGTGCAGGCCGGTGAAGGTGGTCTCGCCGATGGCGTAGAGGCCCGGCACGTCGGTATGCCCGTGCTGGTCGACGAGCACGCCGCCGCAGGTGTAGTGCGCGGCCGGCACCACCGGGATCGGTTGCCGGGTGATGTCGATGCCGAAGTCCAGGCAGCGCTCGTGGACGGTGGGGAAGTGCGCCTTGATGAACTCGGCCGGCTTGTGGCTGATGTCCAGGTAGACGCAGTCGATCCCCAGGCGCTTCATCTCGTGGTCGATGGCGCGGGCCACTATGTCCCGGGGCGCCAGTTCGCCACGCGGGTCGAAGCGCGGCATGAAGCGCTCGCCGTTGGGCAGGCGCAGCAGGGCGCCTTCGCCGCGCAATGCCTCGGTGATCAGGAAACTCTTGGCCTGCGGGTGGTACAGGCAGGTCGGGTGGAACTGGTTGAACTCCAGGTTGCCGACCCGGCAGCCGGCGCGCCAGGCCATGGCGATGCCGTCGCCGGAATTGCCGTCGGGGTTGCTGGTGTAGAGGTAGACCTTGCTCGCGCCGCCGGAGGCCAGCACGGTGAAACGGGCGCGGAAGGTGTCCACTTCGCCGCTTTCCCGGTTCAGCACGTAGGCGCCCAGGCAGCGCTTGCTCGGCAGGCCGAGCTTGCGTTCGGTGATCAGGTCGACCGCCACTCGTTGCGACAGCAACTCGATGTTCGGGCGCTGGCGGGCGCGAGCCAGCAGGGTGTTGAAGATCGCCGCGCCAGTGGCGTCGGCGGCATGGATGATGCGCCGGTGGCTGTGCCCGCCTTCGCGGGTCAGGTGGTACTCGAAGCTGCCTTCCTCGTGGTTGCCCTGTTCGTCTCGGGTGAACGGCACGCCCTGCTCGATCAGCCACTGGATCGCTTCGCGGCTATGCTCAACGGTGAAGCGCACCGCATCCTCGCGGCACAGGCCGCCGCCGGCGACCAGGGTGTCCTCGACGTGGGATTCCACGGTGTCGGTATCGTCCAGCACGGCGGCCACGCCGCCCTGGGCCCAATAGGTCGAGCCCTGCGACAGTTCGCCCTTGCTGAGGACGGCGATGCGCAGGTGTTCCGGGAGGGTAAGGGCCAGGCTCAGGCCGGCGGCGCCGCTGCCGATGACCAGTACATCGTGTTGATAATGTTGGCTCATGCCCGCATTTCCCCATGGTGGAGCCCTAGTATATAGAAGGGCCTGGCGGCACAATAGCGCACCCCGCCGCCGGTCCGGCGGATGAGTTGCGGGCCTGCCAGCGGCAGGCTTCATCAGAGCGGGGCGATGTAGTGCTGGAACTTTCTTAGACGCATCGGTTCCAAAGCAGGATGCCTGAAGACCTCGTCCGGTTGGCCTACCCAGCGGCGCAGAGGCCGGGCCCTGAGCCCGATGCAATCCATTTTCGCGGGGTCCGGACACGATGTCCGGGGCCGCACGTCACGAGCGAGGAAAAATCTCGTGGCGCATGCTTGGAGGGGAGAACTTTTGCAAGAAGCCCGAGTCTATCTTGGCAAGACGATTCGCTGGGACGCTCGAAGCTCCTCCGGGTTCGAAGAGGAGCTTTCATGCTAACCCAGGAACAGGATCAGCAACTGGTTGAACGGGTACAGCGCGGAGACAAGCGGGCTTTCGATCTGCTGGTACTGAAATACCAGCACAAGATACTGGGATTGATCGTGCGCTTCGTGCATGACGCCCAGGAAGCCCAGGACGTAGCGCAGGAGGCCTTCATCAAGGCCTACCGGGCGCTCGGAAATTTCCGCGGCGATAGTGCTTTCTATACCTGGCTGTACCGGATCGCCATCAACACCGCGAAGAACCACCTGGTCGCTCGCGGGCGTCGGCCGCCGGACAGCGATGTGACCGCAGAGGATGCGGAGTTCTTCGAGGGCGATCATGCCCTGAAGGACATCGAGTCGCCGGAACGGGCGATGTTGCGGGATGAGATCGAGGCCACCGTGCACCAGACCATCCAGCAGTTGCCCGAGGATTTGCGTACGGCCCTGACCCTGCGCGAGTTCGAAGGTTTGAGTTACGAGGATATCGCCACCGTGATGCAGTGTCCGGTGGGGACGGTTCGGTCGCGGATCTTCCGCGCCCGTGAAGCAATCGACAAAGCTCTGCAGCCTTTGTTGCGAGAAGCCTGACACAGCGGCAAATGCCAAGAGAGGTATCGCTATGAGTCGTGAAGCCCTGCAGGAAACTCTGTCCGCTGTGATGGATAACGAGGCGGATGAACTTGAGTTGCGGCGGGTGCTCGCAGCTTGCGGCGAGGATGCCGAGCTGCGTTCCACCTGGTCGCGTTACCAGCTGGCGCGGTCCGTCATGCACCGCGAGCCTACCTTGCCGAAGCTGGATATCGCTGCGGCGGTATCGGCTGCCCTGGCCGACGAGGCCGCTCCGCCGAAAGCGGAGAAGGGACCGTGGCGCATGGTAGGTCGTCTGGCGGTCGCCGCGTCGGTCACCCTGGCGGTGCTGGCCGGTGTGCGCCTGTACAACCAGAACGACGCACTGCCGCAGATGGCGCAGCAGGGGGCAACCCCGCAGATCGCCCTGCCGCAGGTCAAGGGGCCGGCTGTGCTGGCCGGCTACAGCGAAGAGCAGGGTGCGCCGCAGGTGATCACCAACTCCTCGTCCAGCGACACCCGCTGGCACGAGCAGCGCCTGCCGATCTACCTGCGTCAGCACGTGCAACAGTCCGCCGTCAGTGGTTCAGAGAGCGCGCTGCCCTACGCTCGGGCAGCCAGCCTGGAAAACCGCTGAGGAGAGACATGCGCACCACCTCCCTGTTGCTCCTGCTCGGCAGCCTGATGGCGGTACCCGCCATTCAGGCCGCCGACGCTTCCGACTGGCTGAAGCGCCTCGCCGAGGCCGAGCGCCAGAACAGTTTCCAGGGCACCTTCGTCTACGAGCGCAATGGCAGCTTCTCGACCCATGAGATCTGGCATCGCGTCGAGGGCGATGGTGCGGTCCGTGAACGCCTGCTGCAGCTCGACGGTGCGCGCCAGGAGGTGGTTCGCGTCGACGGCCGCACCCAGTGCATCAGCGGCGGACTTGCCGACCAACTGGCCGATGCCCAGTTGTGGCCGGTGCGCAAGTTCGATCCCTCTCAGCTGGCGTCCTGGTATGACCTGCGCCTGGTCGGCGAGTCGCGTGTTGCCGGGCGCCCGGCTGTGGTCCTGGCGGTAAGTCCGCGCGACCAGCATCGCTATGGCTTCGAGCTGCACCTGGATCGCGAGACCGGCCTGCCGCTGAAGTCGCTGTTGCTCAACGAGAAAGGGCAGTTGCTCGAGCGTTTCCAGTTCACCCGGTTGAACACCGGCGCCGCGCCGGCTGACGACCAGTTGCAGGCTGGCGCCGAGTGCCAGGCGGTCGGCCCGGTCAAGGGCGAGGCGGAAAAAGCCGTCGCCTGGCGCTCCGAGTGGCTGCCGCCGGGCTTCACCCTGACCCGCAGTTTCATGCGGCGCAGCCCGGTGACTCCCGACCCGGTCGCCTGCCTGACCTACGACGATGGCCTGGCGCGTTTCTCGGTATTCATCGAGCCCCTGCATGGCGCGATGGTCGGTGACGCACGCAGCCAGCTCGGCCCCACCGTGGTGGTGTCCAAGCGCCTGCAGACCGACGATGGCGGCCAGATGGTGACCGTGGTCGGCGAAGTACCGCTGGGTACCGCCGAGCGGGTGGCACTGTCCATCCGTCCTGAGGCTGCCGCCCAGAAATGATCGAAGAGCAGGGGCGCGTGGTGGCGACCGAGCCGGGAGCGGTGTGGGTCGAAACCGCGCGCCGCAGCACCTGCTCATCCTGTTCGGTCAACGCCGGCTGTGGCCAGGGGCTGCTGCAGCGGCTTGGCGTCGGCGAAGGGCGCGCCCGGGTGCGCGCGCTCTGCGACCTGAGCCTGCGGGTCGGCGACGGCGTCATCCTAGGAATTCGCGAAGACCTGTTGTTGCGCGCCTCCATCCTCTTCTATCTTTTCCCTCTGCTCGGGTTTTTCGTGGCAGCATTGCTGGCGAGCCGGGCAGGTCTTGTGGAACCCCTGGTCATCGTGTCCGGGCTGGCAGGTTTGCTGGCGGCCTGGCTATTGGTGCGTCGGCATGCTCGTCGTCATGCCGATGATCCAGCCTCGCAGCCGGTGGTCTTGCGAGCGCTGATTTCCGGGCCGTCCGATTCGGCCTGAGTCCTTCTCTTCCCTCGAACATCACGGGAGCTGTAGTCGATGCATACCCTAAAACGCTGTATGGCTGCGATGGTGGCCTTGCTGGCCTTGAGCCTGGCGATGACGGCCCGGGCAGAATTGCCGGACTTCACGCCTCTGGTCGAACAGGCGTCGCCGGCGGTGGTGAATATCAGTACCCGGCAGAAGCTGCCGGATCGCGCCATGGCGCGCGGGCAGCTGTCGATCCCGGACCTCGAAGGCCTGCCACCGATGTTCCGCGACTTCCTCGAGCGCAGCATCCCGCAGGTTCCGCGCAATCCGCGCGGCCAGCAGCGCGAGGCGCAGTCGCTGGGCTCCGGCTTCATCATTTCCAACGACGGCTACATCCTCACCAACAACCACGTGGTGGCCGATGCCGACGAGATCCTGGTGCGCCTGTCCGACCGTAGCGAGCACAAGGCCAAGCTGATCGGGGCGGACCCGCGCAGCGACGTGGCGGTGCTGAAGATCGAGGCGAAGAACCTGCCGACCCTGAAGCTGGGCGATTCGAACAAGCTGAAGGTCGGTGAGTGGGTGCTGGCCATCGGCTCGCCGTTCGGCTTCGACCACTCGGTCACCGCCGGTATCGTCAGCGCCAAGGGCCGCAGCCTGCCGAACGAGAGCTACGTTCCCTTCATCCAGACCGACGTGGCGATCAACCCGGGCAACTCCGGCGGCCCGCTGCTGAACCTGCAGGGCGAGGTGGTCGGCATCAACTCGCAGATCTTCACCCGTTCCGGCGGCTTCATGGGCCTGTCCTTCGCCATTCCGATCGATGTCGCGCTGAATGTCGCCGACCAACTGAAGAAAGCCGGCAAGGTCAGCCGCGGCTGGCTGGGCGTGGTGATTCAGGAAGTGAACAAGGATCTCGCCGAGTCCTTCGGTCTCGACAAGCCGTCCGGCGCGCTGGTGGCGCAACTGGTGGAAGACGGCCCGGCAGCCAAGGGCGGCCTGCAGGTGGGCGACGTGATCCTCAGCCTGAACGGCCAGTCGATCAACGAGTCCGCCGACCTGCCGCACCTGGTGGGCAACATGAAGCCGGGCGACAAGATCAACCTCGAGGTGATCCGCAACGGCCAGCGCAAGACCCTGAGCATGGCGGTCGGCAGCCTGCCGGACGACGACGAGGAAATCGCCTCGATGGGCGCCCCGGGTGCCGAGCGCAGCAGCAACCGCCTCGGCGTGACCGTCGCCGACCTCACCGCCGAGCAGCGCAAGAGCCTGGATATCCAGGGCGGCGTGGTAATCAAGGAAGTCCAGGACGGCCCCGCCGCGGTCATCGGCCTGCGTCCGGGCGACGTCATCACCCACCTGGACAACAAGGCGGTGACCTCGACCAAGGTCTTCGCCGACGTGGCCAAGGCGCTGCCGAAGAATCGTTCGGTTTCGATGCGGGTTCTGCGCCAGGGACGTGCCAGCTTCATCACCTTCAAGCTGGCCGAATAAGCCGGCTGACGAAAAAAGGGCGGTTTCCACCGCCCTTTTTCATGTCCGTCAATCCGTTACCTGCGTGACGCCCTGCCCGAGCATCAGGTAAACTCCCCGGCTATTTTTCGGCGGATTGCCGCCCTTGCCCTTTTCGAGTGTGTTGAGCCGTGAGCGACCTGAGCCATATCCGCAATTTCTCCATCATTGCCCATATCGACCATGGCAAGTCGACGCTGGCCGATCGCTTCATCCAGATGTGCGGCGGCCTGTCCGACCGTGAAATGGAGGCCCAGGTCCTGGATTCCATGGACCTGGAGCGCGAGCGCGGGATCACCATCAAGGCCCACAGCGTGACCCTGCACTACAAGGCGCAGGACGGCAAGACCTACCAGCTCAACTTCATCGACACCCCCGGCCACGTCGACTTCACCTACGAAGTCAGCCGCTCGCTGGCCGCCTGCGAAGGCGCCTTGCTGGTGGTGGACGCCGGCCAGGGCGTCGAGGCGCAGTCCGTCGCCAACTGCTACACCGCCATCGAGCAGGGCCTGGAAGTGATGCCCGTGCTGAACAAGATGGACCTGCCCCAGGCCGAGCCGGAGCGGGTGAAGGAGGAAATCGAGAGCATCATCGGTATCGACGCCACCGACGCCGTGGCCTGCAGCGCCAAGAGCGGCATGGGCGTGCTCGAGGTGCTGGAGCGCCTGGTGACCGTCATTCCCGCGCCGGAAGGCGAGATCGAGGCGCCGCTGCAGGCGCTGATCATCGACTCCTGGTTCGACAACTACCTTGGCGTGGTCTCGCTGGTACGGGTGAAGAACGGCCGGGTGAAGAAGGGCGACAAGATCCTGGTGAAATCCACCGGCAAGGTCCACCAGGTGGACAGCGTCGGCGTCTTCACCCCGAAGCACACCGAGACCGCCGACCTCAAGGCCGGCGAGGTGGGCTTCATCATCGCCGGCATCAAGGACATCCACGGCGCGCCGGTGGGCGACACCCTGACCCTCAACAACACCCCTGACGTCGAGGTCCTGCCGGGCTTCAAGCGGGTCAAGCCGCAGGTCTACGCCGGCCTGTTCCCGGTCAGCTCGGACGATTTCGAGGACTTCCGCGACGCCCTGCAGAAGCTGACCCTCAACGACTCGTCGCTGCAGTACGAGCCGGAAAGCTCCGAGGCCCTGGGTTTCGGCTTCCGTTGCGGGTTCCTCGGCATGCTGCACATGGAGATCATCCAGGAGCGCCTGGAGCGCGAATACGACCTGGACCTGATCACCACCGCACCGACCGTGGTGTTCGAGATCGTGCAGAAGAACGGCGAGATCATCTACGTCGACAACCCGTCCAAGCTCCCGGACCTGGCCTCGATCCAGGAAATGCGCGAGCCGATCTGCCGCGCCACCATCCTGGTGCCCAAGGACCACCTGGGCAACGTCATCACCCTGTGCATCGAGAAGCGCGGCGTGCAGCGCGACATGCACTTCCTCAGCGGCCAGGTGCAGGTGATCTATGACCTGCCGATGAACGAGGTGGTGCTCGACTTCTTCGACCGCCTCAAGTCCACCAGCCGCGGCTATGCTTCCCTGGACTACAGCTTCGATCGCTTCGAACCGTCCAACCTGGTTCGTCTCGACGTGCTGATCAACGGCGAGAAGGTCGACGCCCTCGCCCTGATCGTCCACCGCGACAACGCGCCATACAAGGGCCGCCAGTTGGTGGAGAAAATGAAGGAACTGATCCCGCGGCAGATGTTCGACGTGGCGATCCAGGCAGCCATCGGCGGGCAGATCATCGCCCGTTCGACGGTCAAGGCGCTCAGGAAGAACGTGCTGGCCAAGTGCTACGGCGGTGACGTGAGCCGTAAGCGTAAACTGTTGGAGAAGCAGAAGGCCGGTAAGAAAAGGATGAAGCAGGTCGGTAGCGTGGAGATTCCCCAGGAAGCCTTCCTCGCCGTGCTCAAAGTGGATAGCTAGAACCCATGACACTCAATTTCCCGTTGTTGCTGGTCATCGCCGTGGCTGTATGCGGCGCCCTGGCCCTGGTCGACCTGGTGCTGTTCGCGCCGCGTCGGCGGGCCGCCATCTCGTCCTACGAAGGGCAGGTGAACGAGCCCGATCCGGCGGTGCTGGAGAAGCTCAACAAGGAACCGCTGCTGGTCGAGTACGGCAAGTCGTTCTTCCCGGTCCTGTTCATCGTGCTGGTGCTGCGCTCCTTCCTGGTCGAACCGTTCCAGATTCCCTCGGGATCGATGAAACCGACCCTGGAGGTCGGCGATTTCATCCTGGTCAACAAGTTCGCCTATGGCATCCGCCTGCCGGTGCTGGACACCAAGGTGATCCCGATCGGTGATCCGCAGCGCGGCGATGTCATGGTGTTCCGCTACCCCAGCGAACCGAACATCAACTACATCAAGCGGGTGGTCGGCCTGCCGGGCGATACCGTGCGCTACACCAGGGAAAAGCGCCTGTACGTCAACGGCGAGCTGGTGGCTGAGAAACTGGTCGGCGAGGAGCCGGGCACCCTCGGCAGCGTGACCCTGTACCAGGAGAAGCTGGGCCAGGCCGAGCACCTGATCCGCAAGGAAATGAGCCGCTACCGCATCGAGCCCGATCGCCAGTGGACCATTCCCGCCGGCCACTACTTCATGATGGGCGACAACCGCGACAACTCCAACGACAGCCGCTACTGGAACGATCCGAAGATCCCGAAGGAGCTGCTGGGCATGGTCCCGGATCGCAATATCGTCGGCAAGGCCTTCGCCGTGTGGATGAGCTGGCCCGATCCGAAGATGAGCAACCTGCCGAACTTCTCCCGGGTCGGCGTGATTCACTGACCTGTGCGCAGGTTCGCCACGCGGAAGGGCGGTCCTGCTGAATAATCGCGAAGCGGGGCTGCTCGCCCGAGGGCAGCCCCGCTTTCACTTCCGCGAACGCCGCCGCCGGGCCCGCCCGATGGTGTTACCGGTCGCAGGACGGAATAACTACACTGACATGAGGTCCGACATGAGGTTCGCGCGTTCGCAGAAGGGGATGTCCCTGCTGGGGTGGCTGGTGGTGCTGGGCGTGGTGGCATTCTTCGCCAGCGCCGCGTTCAAGATCATCCCGCACTACCTGGACTACTACTCCCTGGAAAAGGTGATCACTTCCGTGGAGACCGACAAGGCGGCCGAGGTGCGTTCCGTACCGGAGTTCTACAGCTACGTCGGCAAGGGGATGCAGATCAACGGCATCCGCAACCTGGACCTGGAAAAGGCCCTGGACGTGCAACTGGAAGACAACGAATTCCGGGCGCACCTGAAATATGAAAAACGCGAGCCACTGATCAGCAACATCGACCTGGTGGTCCACTTCGACAAAGAATTCCGTGTACGCATGCCGTGAGTAATCCGCTGGACCGACTCGAGCGCAAGCTCGGCTATACCTTCAAAGACCAGGACCTGATGGTCCTGGCCCTGACCCATCGCAGCTACGCCGGGCGCAACAACGAGCGCCTGGAGTTCCTCGGTGACGCCATTCTCAACTTCGTCATCGGCGAGGCGCTGTTCCACCACTTCCCGCAGGCCCGCGAAGGCCAGCTTTCGCGCCTGCGCGCACGGCTGGTCAAGGGCGAGACCCTGGCCCTGCTGGCGCGCGGCTTCGAGGTGGGCGACTACCTGCGCCTGGGCTCGGGTGAGCTGAAGAGCGGCGGTTTCCGCCGCGAGTCGATCCTCGCCGACGCGATGGAGGCCCTGATCGGCGCCATCTACCTGGACACCGGCATGGACTCCGCGCGCGAGCGGATCATCGCCTGGCTCGGGCCGCAGTTGCGCGAGCTGACCCCGGTGGATACCAACAAGGACCCCAAGACCCGCCTGCAGGAGTTCCTGCAGTCGCGCGGCTGCGACCTGCCGCGCTACGAAGTGGTGGATATCCAGGGCGAACCCCATTGCCGGACCTTCTTCGTCGATTGCGAAGTGGCCCTGCTGAGCGACAAGACCCACGGGCATGGCGGCAGCCGCCGCATCGCCGAGCAGGTGGCCGCGGCCGCCGCGCTGGTGGCCCTGGGCGTGGAGAATGGCCATGACTGACATGCACGACGACATCCCCGCCGGCAGCCGCTGCGGCTACGTGGCGATCGTGGGCCGCCCCAACGTGGGCAAGTCCACCCTGCTCAACCATATCCTCGGGCAGAAGCTGGCGATCACCTCGCGCAAGCCGCAGACCACCCGCCACAACATGCTCGGGATCAAGACCGAAGGCGAGGTACAGGCGGTCTACGTCGATACCCCCGGCCTGCACAAGAGCGGCGAGAAGGCCCTCAACCGCTACATGAACCGTACCGCCAGCGCGGCGTTGAAGGATGTCGACGTGGTGATCTTCGTGGTCGACCGCAGCCGCTGGACCGAAGAGGACCAGATGGTCCTGGAGCGCGTGCAGTACGTCAGTTGCCCGGTGCTGATCGCGGTGAACAAGACCGACCGCATCGAGGAGAAGGCCGACCTGCTGCCGCATCTCGAATGGCTCACCCAGCAGTTGCCGAAGGCCGAGGTGGTGCCGATCTCGGCGCAGAACGGGACCAACCTGGAGGTGCTGGAGAAACTGGTGGCCGAGCGCCTGCCGGAAAGCGAGCATTTCTTCCCCGAAGACCAGATCACCGACCGCAGCAGCCGCTTCCTGGCCGCCGAGCTGGTCCGCGAGAAGATCATGCGCCAGTTGGGCGCCGAGCTGCCCTACCAGATCACCGTGGAGATCGAGGAGTTCAAGCAGGAGGGTCGCATCCTGCATATCCATGCGCTGATCCTGGTGGAGCGCGAGGGGCAGAAGAAGATCATCATCGGCGACAAGGGCGAGCGGATCAAAAGCATCGGCCAGAATGCGCGCAAGGACATGGAAGTGCTATTCGACTCCAAGGTCATGCTCAACCTCTGGGTCAAGGTCAAGGGTGGCTGGTCCGACGACGAGCGCGCCCTGCGTTCGCTGGGCTACGGCGACCTCTGACGTTCCCGGTCGCCTGGCGCACGGCGCCAGGCGCCGTCCCACCCGCGCCCGGTCGAGCCGCCATGACCTTCGCCGCCGCCCAAGCCACCTACGTGCTGCATAGCCGGCCGTACAAGGAAACCAGCGCCCTGGTGGATTTCTTCACCGCGCAGGGCCGCCTGCGCGCGGTCCTGCGCGGTGCCCGCGGCAAGGCTGGCGCACTGGCGCGGCCATTCGTGCCGCTGGAAGCGGAGTGGCGCGGGCGTGGCGAACTGAAGACCGTCGCTCGCCTGGAAAGCGCCGGCATTCCCAACCTGCTCAGTGGCCAGGCGCTGTTCAGCGGTCTCTACCTCAACGAACTGCTGATCCGCCTGTTGCCGGCGGAAGACCCGCAACCGGAGATCTTCGCCCACTACGCCGCGACCCTGCCGCTGCTGGCGGCGGGGCGGCCGCTCGAGCCGCTGTTGCGCGCGTTCGAATGGCGCCTGCTGGAGCAACTGGGCTATGGTTTCGCTCTCGACGTCGACATCCACGGACGCCCGATCGAACCGCAGGCGCTGTACCAGTTGCTGCCCGAAGCCGGCCTGGAACCGGTGACGCAGTTGCAGCCCGGCCTGTTCCAGGGCGTCGAACTGTTATCCATGGCCGACGCCGACTGGAGCGCCCCGGGCGCCCTGGCGGCGGCCAAGCGCCTGATGCGCCAGGCGCTCGCTCCCCATCTGGGCGGCCGGCCGCTGGTCAGCCGCGAGCTGTTCATGAACCGTAAGGAGTCACCCCGTGACTGAAGCCACTCGAATTCTGCTCGGCGTGAACATCGATCACGTCGCCACCCTGCGCCAGGCCCGCGGTACCCGCTATCCGGATCCGGTGAAGGCCGCCCTGGACGCCGAGGAAGCCGGCGCCGACGGTATCACCGTGCACCTGCGCGAGGACCGCCGGCATATCCAGGAACGCGACGTGCGGATGCTCAAGGAAGTGCTGCAGACGCGGATGAACTTCGAGATGGGCGTCACCGAGGAAATGCTCGCCTTCGCCGAGGAGATCCGTCCCGCGCACAGCTGCCTGGTGCCCGAGCGCCGCGAGGAACTGACCACCGAGGGCGGCCTCGACGTCGCCGGCCAGGAACAGCGGATCCGCGACGCGGTGCGCCGCCTGGCTGCGGTGGGCAGCGAAGTGTCGCTGTTCATCGATCCCGATCCGCGGCAGATCGAAGCCTCCGCGCGGGTCGGCGCGCCGGCTATCGAACTGCATACCGGTCGCTACGCCGATGCCGAAAATCCCGGGGAGCAGGCCCGAGAACTGCAGCGGGTACGCGAGGGCGTGGCCCTCGGGCGCTCCCTCGGCCTGATCGTCAACGCCGGGCACGGCCTGCACTACCACAATGTCGAGCCGGTCGCGGCGATCGAGGGCATCAACGAGCTGAACATCGGCCATGCCATCGTCGCCCATGCCCTGTTCGTCGGCTTCAGGCAGGCGGTGGCCGAGATGAAGGCCCTGATGCTGGCCGCGGCGGCCAAGCGCTGAGGCCATTGCGCCCCGCTTCCTGTAAACCTTGTTCAGGACGGGACAGAGCCCATGAAAAAGCCCATCCGCGGATGGGCTTTTTCATATCCGCCGTCAGGGCTTGCGCGCCACCAGCGTGGCGCGCATCGGCGCGGGCAGGCCTTCGACGGTTCGCGAACGGTCCTGCGGATCGAGGAATTCCGGCAGCGACTGGAAACGCATCCATTCGGTGGCGCGTTGTTCCTCGACACTGGTCAGGCTGACGTCGACGCAGCGCGCGTCGGCGAATCCGGCGCGGCGCAGCCAGAGTTCCAGGGCCGCCACCGAGGGCAGGAACCAGACGTTGCGCATCTGCGCGTAGCGGTCCTCGGGCACCAGCACGGTGCTGGCGTCGCCTTCCACCACCAGGGTCTCCAGGACCAGCTCGCCGCCGCGCTTGAGGCAGTCCTTGAGCGCCAGCAGGTGGTCGATGGGCGAGCGTCGGTGATAGAGCACGCCCATGGAGAACAGCGTGTCGAAGCCTTCGAGCTTCTCCGGCAGGTCTTCCAGGGCCAACGGCAGGTGCCAGGCCGGCAGGTCCGCCAGGTAGCGCTTGGCGGCGAGGAACTGGCAGAGGAACAGCCAGTTCGGATCGATGCCGATCACGCTTTCCGCGCCGGCGCCGAGCATGCGCCACTGGTAGTAGCCATTGCCGCAGCCGACGTCGAGGATGCGTTTGCCGCGCAGATCGACGTGCGGCGAGACGCGGCTCCATTTCCAGTCGGAGCGCCACTCGGTGTCGACCTGCACGCCGAAGAAATCGAACGGCCCCTTGCGCCACGGAATCAGTCCCTGCAGCGCCTCCTTCACCTGGGGTTGCAGGGCTGCGTCCCGCTCGCTGTGCAGGGCGAAACGCCCGGCCAGCTCGACCGTCGGCGCCTGCACTTGGGGCAGGCGCTGCACCGCGCTCCACCAGCGGGCGAGGTCGCCGTGGCCTTCCTCGATGCGCGCGGCGATCTGCGCCGGCAGGCTGGTCGCCCAGGCGTACAGCGGCGAGCCGGCGAGGTGGCGCTGGAGGGCGTCGAGAGCGAGGTGCTGGATCATGGCAGGGCGATCATCGAGGCGAAGTTGAGACACTGGAACCACTGGCTGACGCGGCTGAAACCGGCGGCCAGGAGCCGTTCGCGATGCTCCTCGAAGGTGTCGGGTAGCATCACGTTCTCCAGGGCGCTGCGCTTCTGCGCGATCTCCAGCTCGCTGTAGCCGTTGGCGCGCTTGAAGGCGATGTGCAGGTCGGTGAGCAGGGCGTGCTCCTGCGCATCGGCGAAGCGTAGTTTCTCCGAAAGGATCAGCGCGCCGCCGGGCAGCAGCGCCCGGCGGATGTTGCGCAACAGACCGAGACGCTGGTCCGGGGCGACGAACTGCAGGGTGAAGTTCATCGCCACCAGGGAGGTGGGTTGCAACTCCAGGGCGAGAATGTCGGCCTCGATCAGCTCGACCGGCAGCAGTTCCTGGTACATGGCGTCCTGCGCGTGCAGGTACTCGCCGCAGCGCTCGATCATCGCATGCGAGTTGTCCACGCCGATCACCCGGCAGCCGTCGCTGCGCACGTGGCGGCGCAGCGACTGGGTGACCGCGCCGAGCGAGCAGCCGAGGTCGTAGAGCACGCTGTGCGGCCGGGCGAACTGCGCGCCGAGCACGCCGATGTTCTCGACGATGGTGGGGTAGCCCGGCACGGAGCGCTTGATCATGTCGGGGAACACGCGCACCACGTCTTCGTTGAACACGAAGTCGGCGACACGTTGCTGGGGCTGGGCGAACAGGCGATCGGACTCGCTCACGCGGGTGACCTCGGGCATCACGGCTTTTCAGGGGGCCGAATTGTAGCCGAGGGACGATCGTCGCCCAACCGTGCGGCGACGATTCACCCTGCCCGATGTGCGCGGTATCACCTGGGCTTGTCGGAGAAGCTCTCGCCCGCGCCCTGCAGCGGACCCAGCGGGTTCTTCCTGTCTGCCAGGCGATGGATGTTCGCTTCGCCGTTGCTGAGCTTGCGCACCAGCGCGTCGTTGACGAAGACGAACACCGTCTTGAACGAGCGGCCCTGCAATTCCCGTTTCTCGCGGAAGTCGAACAGGTCCGACCAGAAGCTGCGACCCGCTGGGTGTCGGTCTTGCCGAAGCCGAAGGCGCAGCCGATGCAGCGGTCCTTCGCTTCCGGGCATTGCACCAGGCCACCGGGCAGGTAGTCGATGGGGATGTGCGGCTGGATGAATATGAGCCGCGCGTCGATGAACGACAGCATGCGGCCGTTGCCCTGGGGCAACGGATCGAAACCCAGCCGGGTGGTGCTGCCGGAGGTGCGCCTGTGAATAGCGCAACTCGGCATCGAGATAGTCGACGAAGGGGGATGGGACTTCCGCTCGTTCGCTGGGCGGCAGGCTGTCGCAGGAGCAAACGAAGACAGTGGACGCCCGGAGCTGCGAGTAGCGAAGAGGGGTGCTCCTGACGCGCCTCCTTCCGGGACCGTCGTGATTGAATAACAGACGATGCCCCGGAAGGCGCGCCGGGATTTATTCAATGGACTGGAAGCGGCGTGGTTGCTGGCCTGGCGGCGGTTTCCGGCGTCGCCGAAAACTCAGTCGAAAGAAAGCCTATAGCGTTCGCCGAGGGTCTTCAGCGTGCCATCGCGGCGCAGCTGGCGCAGGCCCTCGTCGAGTTCCGCGAGACGCTCGTCGACCGCCGGCAGGTGCGGACTGAGTCCCACATGCAGCGGCTGCCGACCGGGCAGCTCGCCGGCGCGGCGGATCCGCCCGGCGAGCTGCGGGTGAAGATACAGGTAGTGTTCGATGATGTGCCGGTCCTCGAGCAGCACGTCGATGCGCCCGAGCAGCAGTTTCTGCAGGTTGCGCGGCAGCACGCGTTCGCCGCCGAGCACCTGCAGGTGCAGGTCGTCGTCGCCGGCCTGGTTACGCCAGGCGATGAAGCGCGGGCTGTTCGCGTAGCCCTGGGCTAGGCCCAGGCGCTGACCGAGCAGGGAAGCGTCGCCGTGGTAGCGCCAGTCGCTGTCGCGGCGGGTATAGAAGGCCAGCTCGACCCAGCCGATGGGTTCGCTGCCGACCCGCAGTCCGGCGAGTCCGTAGGCGCCGACCAGGCCATCGCGATGCCCGTCGCGGACCATCTGCACGGCGCGCGGCCAGGGCAGGCTGTCGAAGCGTGGCGGTTCCGGCAGTACCAGACCGAGCGCCTCGGCGAGGTAGCCGGGTTCCTGCGGCGTGTGCGGGCACAGGTAGGGGCAGCCGTCTTCGCCGGCGAAACGCAGTGGTTCGGCAAGTGCCGATGGCAGGCTGGCGCAGGACAGGGCGAGCAGGACGAGGGCGGCGCGGAGCATGGAGGACTCGTGATTGCAGGGACTGCCAGGATAGGCCAGGTCAGGGTGCGGTGGGGCGGCGCGCTTCCTACAGAATGTGTCCGTCGTGGCGCGCGTTCAGCGCACCTGGATCGCGCAGGAGAAGCTTTCCGCCGGTTCCGCGTCCTTTTCCCAGGGCCGCCGGTAGACCAGTTCCAGGCGATCGTCGCCGCTGGCGGCGGCGCGGAAGCGCCAGGTCGATTCGCCTCCGCTGCCGACCAGTCCGTTGTCGTCCGGGTTGCTGTAGACCTCCGGCCCGAGGCGCCTGAGCACGCCGGCAGCGGGGTTGCGCAGTTCCCAGCGGAAGCCGGTGGTGGGATTGCTCGGCAGGGTCAGCACCAGTTCCTGGCCTTGCGTCAGCTTCAGCGGCGAGCAGTCGTCGGCGTCGTCCAGGCTGACCACCGGCTTCTGTTGTCCGGCGCAACCGGCCAGGACCGCGATGGACAATGGCAGCAGCAGACGGGAGGGGGAAAAGGACATGCAGCGTTCCTCGGCTCGAATGGAAAGGACGCCAGCATAAACCCTGGCGGCGTCCCAGTGCCAAGGTTGACGTGGCGCCCGGCCGGGATACCTGCCGGGCGCTCGCGGATCAGGCCGGGAACAGCACCCTGGCCACGTCGCCATAACGCTTGGCGAAGTGCACGGTGAGGCCTTCCTTGAGGTACTCGGGCAGTTCCTCGAAGTTGCCGCGGTTGGCCTCCGGCAGGATCAGCTCGAAGATCTTCTGCCGTCGGGCAGCGATCACCTTCTCGCGTACCCCGCCGATCGGCAGGACCTGGCCGGTCAGGGTCAGCTCGCCGGTCATCGCCACGCCCTTCTTCGGTGCCTGGTTGCGCGCCAGGGAAAGCAGCGCGCTGGCCATGGTGACGCCGGCGCTGGGGCCGTCCTTGGGCGTCGCGCCTTCCGGCACGTGCAGGTGGACGAAGGCCTGGTCGAAGAAGGTCGGGTCGCCGCCATACTTCTTCAACTGCGAGCCGATGTAGCTATAGGCGATCTCGGCCGACTCCTTCATCACGTCGCCGAGCTGGCCGGTCAGCTTGAAGCCGCGGTTCAGCGTGTGGATGCGCGTGGCCTCGATCGGCAGGGTGGCGCCGCCCATGCTGGTCCAGGCCAGGCCGGTGATCACGCCGATCCCGGAAAGCACCTGCTCGCTGCGGAATACCGGCATGCCGAGGTAGTCCTCGAGGTCCCTGGGACCGATCTTCACTTTCGACTCGGGGTCTTCCAGCAACTTGACCACCGACTTGCGCACCAGCTTGCCCAGCTGTTTCTCCAGCTGGCGCACCCCGGCCTCGCGGGCGTAACCCTCGATCACCGCGCGCAGGGCGGCGTCGCTGATGCTCAGGCGACCCTTCGGCACGCCGGCCTTGTCCAGTTGCTTGGGCCACAGGTGGCGCTTGGCGATCGCCAGCTTTTCCTCGGAGATGTAGCCGGACAGGCGGATCACCTCCATCCGGTCGAGCAGTGGGCCAGGGATCGAGTCGAGGGTGTTGGCGGTACAGACGAACAGCACCTTGGACAGGTCCAGGCGCAGGTCCAGGTAGTGGTCGAGGAATTCGACGTTCTGCTCCGGGTCGAGGGTTTCCAGCAGCGCCGAGGCCGGGTCGCCCTGGTAGCTGGCGCCGAGCTTGTCGATCTCGTCGAGCATGATCACCGGGTTCATCACCTCGACTTCCTTCAAGGCCTGCACCAGCTTGCCGGGCAGGGCGCCGATGTAGGTGCGTCGGTGGCCCTTGATCTCCGCCTCGTCGCGCATGCCGCCGACGCTGAAACGATAGAACGGCCGGCCGAGGCTCTCGGCGATGGACTTGCCGATGCTGGTCTTGCCCACCCCCGGCGGGCCGACCAGGAGCACGATGGAGCCGGCGATTTCGCCCTTGAAACTACCCACGGCGAGGAATTCGAGGATGCGATCCTTGATGTCGTCGAGGCCCGCGTGATGCTTGTCGAGGACCTTGCGCGCATGCTTGAGGTCGAGCCTGTCCTTGCCGTACACGCCCCAGGGCAGGGCAGTGGCCCAGTCCAGGTAGTTGCGGGTGACGGCGTACTCGGGCGAGCCGCTCTCGAGGATCGACAGCTTGTTCAGCTCTTCGTCGATGCGCTTGCGCGCCTGCTCGGGCAGCACCTTGCCTTCCAGGCGGGCGCGGAATTCATCGGCGTCGGCGCTCTTGTCGTCCTTGGTGATGCCCAGCTCCTGCTGGATGATCTTCAGCTGTTCCTTGAGGAAGAATTCGCGCTGGTGTTCGCCGATCTTGCGGTTGACCTCGGCGGACAGCTCCTTCTGCAGGCGCGCGACCTCCACTTCCTTGCGCAGCAGCGGCAGGACCTTCTCCATGCGCTTGAGGATCGGCACGGTGTCCAGCACCTCCTGCAGCTCGGCGCCGGGCGCGGTGGTCAGGGCCGCGGCGAAGTCGGTGAGCGGCGACGGATCGTTGGGGCTGAAGCGGTTCAGGTAGTTCTTCAGCTCTTCGCTGTACAGCGGGTTGAGCGGCAGCAGCTCCTTGATCGCGTTGATCAGGGCCATGCCGTATGCCTTCACCTCGTCGCTGGGGTCGATCGGGGTCTTCGGATAGTCCACCTCGACCATGAATGGCGGGCGGTGGCGCTTGATCCAGCCGCGGATACGCACCCGCGACAGGCCCTGGGCGACGAACTGCAGCTTGCCGCCCTCGCGCGAGGCATGGTGCACGCGGACCAGCGTGCCGTGCTCGGGCAGGCTGTTGACGTCGAAGTGGCGCGGGTCTTCCGGCGGGTTGTCCATGAAGAACAGGGCCAGCGAATGGTGGTCGGTCTTGGCCACCAGTTCGAGGGTTTCCGCCCACGGCTCTTCGTTGACGATCACCGGCAGCACCTGCGCCGGGAAGAACGGGCGGTTGTGGATCGGGATCACGTACAGGGTGGTCGGCAGGGTCTGGCCGGGCAGCACCAGGCCGGTGCTGGTGGGCTGTGCGTCGCTGATGTGTTCGGGATTAACGTCCTGGTCGCTCATGAGGCACCTGACTGACTGAAACATGAGAGTCTAGATGGGGCCCCGGGGGAGGGTTTCAATCCCTGCCCGCGCAGGGGATGTTGCCGGAGGTTTCCACGGAGTCCGCGGTACGCCGGTGCCAGTTGCGGCGAGATGCTGGGCAGCGCCGGGCAAGTCGAGTAAAGTGCGCAAAAATTGAGCAGTTGCCGTTCATGTTCGACACCCGCCTCATCCGCCTGCCCGACCAGTCGCATACCCACGCCCACGAACATCATCAACTGGTGATGTCCCTGGCCGGGCGCGCCGAATTCGAGGTCAACGGCTGTGGCGGGGAAGTCTGCCGGATGCGCGCCTGCCTGGTGCCGGGCGAGGCGGGCCACGTATTCGCCGGGGTGGGCGACAACCGCATGCTGATCATCGACCTGGGCGAGGACAACCCGACCCCGGATGACCCCGACCTGCTCGCCCGCCTGTTCGAGGCGCCGCGCTACCCGACCCTGGATGCCGACTTCCAGAACCTGCTCAGCTACGCCGGGGCAGAACTGGCGCGCTACGGCAGCGACCCGCTGCTGACCCGCGCCCTCGGCGGCGTGCTGATCCGTGCCCTGCACCTGCGCCTGTTCGGCGAGCAGCAACCGCTGCCGGCCAGCGGTCCGCTGGACCTGGAGCGCCTGGATGCGCACATCGTGCAGAACCTGGCGCGGCGCATCACGGTCGCTGAACTGGCCCAGGTCGCCTGTCTCAGCCCGAGCCATTTCCACGCGCAGTTCAAGGACAGCGTCGGCCTGACCCCGCACCAGTACCTGCTCAAGGTCCGCCTGGACTGCGCCGCGCGGCTGCTGCGGGAAAGCCGCCTGCCGCTGGTGCGGATCGCCGAGGAGTGCGGCTTCTCCAGCCAGAGCGCGCTGACCACGGCGATGCGCCGCTACCTGGGGCTGACGCCGAAGTCGTTGCGCAAGGGCTGAGCGCCGTCCGCCCTTCGCCACCTTCGGCGGATTAAGCGCAGCGGCTATCCGCCCTGCCGGGAGTGGCGTAGGGCGGATGACGGCGCGGACGTCATCCGCCGAGCGGATTGGTCCCGCACGGCCTGGCTCAGAACGCCACCTTCACCCCCGCCTCGACGCCGCGTCCCGCCGCCGGCACCCGGTCGCGCAGGATCGAGCTGGCGTAGCGCACGGTCTGGTTGGTCAGGTTGGTGCCCTTGACGAAGGCCAGCCAGCGGCTCTCGCCGAGATCGAAGTTGTAGCCGAGGCTGGCGCCGAGGGTGGTGTAGCCGTCGGTGGAGAGTTCTTCCTCCGGCACCCGATGCTGCGAGGCGGCGTGCTCGACGTCTACCCGCGCCTGCCACTGCTGCAATTCCCAGATCAGCGCGCTGTTCAGGCGCAGCGGGGCGATGCGTGGCAGCGGTTCGCCGGTGTCCTTGTTCTTGGCGCGGGTATAGTCGCCGGAGAGTTCCAGGTCGAAGTTGCCGTACGGGCTTTCCAGCAGATGGATGCGGTCCTGCGCCTCGACGCCGTAGAAGTCCGCGCGAACGCCGCTGTAGAGGTATTCCGGCAGCGCCTCGTCGTCGCCGGCGGCGACCACTTCGCCTTCCTCGTTGCGCTGGCGGCCGCTGGCGAGCAGGCCGATGTAGTTGGAGAAGCGGCTGTAGAACACGCCGACGCTGCCCTTGTGCACGCCGTTGTCGAAGCGCAGGGCGAGGTCGGTGGAGACCGCCTTTTCCTTGTCCGCGTCGGCATCGCCCACCTCGTAGGTGCCGGTGGCGGCGTGCGGGCCGTTGGCGTACAGCTCGTAGAAGGTCGGTGCGCGCTCGGTGTAGCTGAGGGTGGCGGCCAGCGACCAGATCGGCGTCAGCTTGTACACCGCGCCGCTGGACAGGCTGCCGGTGGTGAAGCTCTGCGAACCGTCGTTCTCGGCGAAGCGCTCGTTGCCCTTGGCGTCGGGGTCCACGCGGGTGTGCTCCAGGCGCGCGCCGAAGCTGAGGTCGAGGCGGTCGCTGAGCTTCCATTCCTCCAGGGCGAACAACGCGGCGCTGTCGGTTTCCGTGTGCGGCACGAAGGCTTCCTCGCCGAGGGCGGAGAAGCGGCTGTTGGCGAACTGCGCGCCGACCACCCCGTTCAGCGGGCCGAGCGGGCGGTGGCGGGCCTCGATGCGGCCTTCGTAGCCTTCGTTCTTGAAGGTGGTGCCGGTCTCGCCGTCTTCGATTTCCTTGTGTTCGTACTTGGTATAGGCGGCGTCCAGCTTCAGCGAGGTGAACGGGCCTTCGAGGTCGCGGATCTCCGAGGCGAAGGCGTAGCGGTCCTGCTGCATCTTCAGGCGCACGTCGTCCTCGGCCGGCGAGCCATAGTTGCTGTCGTAGCCACTATAGGAAAGGCCGGCGTAACCGTGCTCCCAATGGTAGGAGCCTCCGACGGCGCCGCCGTCCTGGCGGCCATCGCTGTTCTGCACCCGATGCTTGCCGGTGTCGCCGTCGATCTGCCGCTGGCGGCTGGAATGGGCGTAGCCGGGAATCCTGACGTCGTTGAACTCGCGGCTGGCGGCGTCCACGTGCAGGGCGAAGTTGCCGTCGCCGGCCTCCAGTGCGCCGGAACGGCTACGGGTGGTGTCGGCGCCGCCGTAGCGCAGTTCGCCGCTGCCGTGGATGCCGTCGACGGGTTCGCTGGGGATGCGGTTGTCGAAGCTGTTCACCACCCCGCCGATGGCATTGCCGCCGTAGAGCAGGGCGGCCGGGCCGCGTACCACTTCCAGGCGCTCGACGCTGTTGGGGTCTTCCGGCACCGCGTGGTCGTAGGACAGCGACGAGGCGTCGAGCGCGCCGACGCCGTTGCGCAGCAGGCGGATGCGGTCGCCGTCCATGCCGCGGATCACCGGTCGGCTGGCGCCCGGTCCGAAGTAGGTGGAGGACACCCCGGGCAGGCCGTTGAGGGTTTCGCCGAGGCTGCCTTTCTGTCGCAGGGTCAGCTCGTCGCCTTCGAGCACGCTGCTGGGTGTGGCGGGAGATTGGTTGCCCAGCGGGTTGGCGGTGATCACCTGGGAGGGCAATTCGCTGGGGCGGCCGTCGGCGCCGAGCGTTTCCCCCGAAACGATCAGGCAGGCCAGCGCCAGTGGCGTGAGAGGCCAGAGCGGACGGGAAGGGAAAAGGCCGGAAGAGGACATTGCGGGCTCCATGGTCATGGGACGGACTTTTTTCAGGCCAAAGCGAACCCAGGCCCTTCCCGGAGGAAGGGCGACGGGGTTGGATCGGCGTATTTGTTGGGATGTTATATTATTTCTTTTTGTGTCGGTAGACCCGCGTAGCCACTCTGCATGGCGTCGTGCCGACGAGCAGCGGCAATGTCCGCATGCCTGCCGGCGAAGAGGAACGGGAAAGTTCCGCGGCCAGGAGTTTTCCGCAAAAACTCCAGAGCCTTTCGCAAGAATCGCCCCTCTCGCAGCCACTACATTCCGCTATCCGCTGATGCCTCGCGCCGGCGGAATGGGCCTGACCCATACTGATCCGTATTCCCGCGCCACAGGACGTGCCGCGCCGCCGGCACCACCCGTCGGCGGCGGTGCCCCGGGCAATGGACGCCTGGCCGGACTTCTTTCAATAACAATGGCTCCACAAGAGGAGGGCGTGATGTTCAAAGCCAGTCACGTCTTGCAGGGCGAGGACCAGACCCGGTCCGCAGCCGAATTCTTCCCCGTCGTCAGCGCCAACTACGCGGTCGACGAGGAAGCCTACCTGGGCGAACTGCTGCAACTCGCCGACCCCGGTCCCGACGGCATCGAGGCTATCCGCCGCAACGCCCGCGCACTGATCGAAACCGTGCGCAGCCGGGACAACGCCGTCGATACCCTCGACGCACTCCTGCGCCAATACAGCCTGGACACCCAGGAAGGCCTGATGCTGATGTGTCTGGCCGAGGCGCTGTTGCGCGTGCCCGACGCGGCGACCGCCGACGCGCTGATTCGCGACAAGCTGTCCGCCGCCGACTGGCAGCGCCATCTCGGCCAGAGCGACAACGTTCTGGTCAATTTCGCCGCCTGGGGCCTGGTGATGACCGGCAAGGTGGTGAACATCGACGAACGCACCGACGGCCGCGCCCCGAGCGTCATCAGCCGCCTGGTGCAGCGCTCCGGCGAACCGGTGATCCGCGCCGCGATGAACCAGGCGATGAAGCTGATGGGCAAGCAGTTCGTGCTTGGCCGGACCATCTCCGAAGCGCTGAAGAACGGCCGTCCATGCCGCGAGCAGGGCTACACCTATTCCTTCGACATGCTCGGCGAGGCCGCGCTGACCGCGGCCGACGCCGAGAAATACATGGCCGACTACCGCCAGGCCATCGACACCGTCGGCGCCGAGCCGCAGGTCGGTCCGGGGCCGCGGCCGTCGATCTCGATCAAGCTCTCGGCGCTGCACCCGCGCTACGAAGTGGCGCAGCGCGAGCGGGTGCTCAGCGAGCTGTTCGGCAACGTCCTGGAACTGGCGGTGCGCGCGCGCAGGCTGAACGTCGGCATCACCATCGACGCCGAGGAAGCCGATCGCCTGGAGCTGTCCCTCGAACTCTACGAGAAGCTGATGCGCGACCCGGCCATCGCCGGCTGGGGCGAGTTCGGCCTGGTCATCCAGGCCTACTCCAAGCGTTGCCTGCCGGTGCTGGTGTGGCTGACCCTGCTCGGCCGCGAACTCGGCGCGCGCATCCCGCTGCGCCTGGTGAAGGGCGCCTACTGGGACAGCGAGATCAAGCAGTGCCAGGTGCAGGGCGCCGACGGCTACCCCGTCTACACCCGCAAGGAAGGCACCGACACTTCCTACCTGGCCTGCGCCCGCTACCTGCTCAGCGAGCACACCCGCGGGGTGATCTACCCGCAGTTCGCCAGCCACAACGCCCACACGGTCAGCGCCATCCTCGCCCTGGCCGACGAGGCCAGGGCCGCCGGCGGCGAGGAGCGCGACTTCGAGTTCCAGCGCCTGCACGGCATGGGCGACGCGCTGTACGACACGGTGATCGAGAAGTACCGCCGCAACGTGCGCATCTACGCCCCGGTCGGCGCGCACAAGGACCTGCTGCCGTACCTGGTCCGCCGCCTGCTGGAGAACGGCGCCAACTCTTCCTTCGTGCACAAGCTGGTGGACCCGCGCGTGCCGGTGGAGACGCTGATCCAGCACCCGGTTACCCAACTGCGCCAGTTCAAGACGCTGGCCAACGACCGTATCCCTCTGCCCCAGGCGATCTTCGGCGCCGGGCGGAAAAACTCCCAGGGCATCAACATGAACATCCAGAACCAGTGGAACGAGCTGGAGCTCGCCTACAAGCCGCACCTGACCCGCCAGTGGCAAGCCGCGCCGATCGTCAACGGCGAGAAGCTCTCCGGCCCGGCCCACGAAGTGCGTTGCCCGTACGACCTGGAGAAGCTGGTCGGCAGCGTCCAGTACGCGTCCGCCGAGCAGGCCGGCAAGGCCCTCGACGTGTTGCAGGCGGCCTGGCCGCGCTGGAGCGCCACCCCGGTGGACGAGCGCGCCGGCATCCTCGAACGCCTCGCCGACCTGCTGGAAGCCCAGCGCGGCGAGCTGATGGCGCTGTGCACCCTGGAAGCCGGCAAGTCGCTGCAGGACGGTATCGACGAGATCCGCGAGGCGGTCGACTTCTGCCGCTACTACGCCCAGCAGGCCCGCCAGCGCCTGGTCCGCGAGGAACTGCGCGGCCCGACCGGCGAGCGCAACGAGCTGTTCTACGAGGGCCGCGGCATCTTCGCCTGCGTCAGCCCGTGGAACTTCCCGCTGGCGATCTTCCTCGGCCAGATCAGCGCCGCGCTGGTCGCCGGCAACACCGTGCTGGCCAAGCCGGCCGAGCAGACCAGCCTGATCGCCGCGCGCACCGTCGAACTGATGTTCGAAGCCGGCCTGCCGAAGGACGTGATCGCCCTGCTGCCGGGCGACGGCGCCACCCTCGGCGGCGTGTTCTGCCGTGACGCGCGGGTCGCCGGGGTGGCCTTCACCGGCTCCACCGACACCGCCCGCATCATCAACCGCCAACTGGCCGAGAAGCCCGGCGCCATCGCCACCCTGATCGCCGAGACCGGTGGGCAGAACGCGATGATCGTCGATTCCACCGCTTTGCCGGAACAGGTGATCAAGGATGCGGTACAATCCGCCTTCACCAGCGCCGGCCAGCGTTGCTCCGCGCTGCGCGTGATGTACGTGCAGCAGGACATCGCCGAGCGGGTGATCGAGTTGCTCAGGGGCGCCATGGCCGAGCTGAAGGTCGGTCCGACCGATGTGCGCGTCAGCGACGTCGGCCCGGTGATCGACGCCGAGGCCAAGGCCGGCCTGGAGCAGCACATCGCCGCGCTGAAGGCCGCCGGCAAGCTGATCGCCGAGACCCCGGTGCCGGGCAACCTGAACGGTCACTTCGTCGCTCCCGTCGCGTTCGAGATCAGCGGCATCGACGAGCTGAAGAAAGAGAACTTCGGCCCGGTGCTGCACGTGGTGCGCTACGCCGCTCAGGACCTGGAAAAGGTCGTGCAGGCGATCAACGCCACCGGTTTCGGCCTGACCATGGGGGTCCACAGCCGCAACGAGGAAACCGCCCGCCGCATCGAAGAGCTGGCGCGGGTCGGCAACCTCTACGTCAACCGCAACCAGATCGGCGCGGTGGTGGGCGTGCAACCGTTCGGCGGCCACGGGCTGTCCGGCACCGGTCCCAAGGCCGGCGGGCCGAACTACCTGCTGCGTTTCGTCAGCGAGCGCACCACCTCGGTGAACACCACCGCGGTGGGCGGCAACGCGTCGCTGCTGTCGCTGGCCGACGCCGAGTGATACTCCGTTCCCGGGCGCCTTGGCGCCCGGGTCGGTTTCCGGGGTCCGCCGTGGCGGGCACCGTGGAAATGACCGCCGTTCCGGTGCGTGCCCGGAACGGACCATAAAGGACGATTTTCCCTGCCCGACAGGGGAGGGATCGTGAGGCGTGGGCCTGTTCGGACTCGTTTGAGGCCACCCGCGTTTCCGGCTTGCTCCGGCAAGCACTCACGGAGTGACGCCACAAGCGCCATTCTGCCAACCAAGGGCCCGCTACCCGTTGCTTGCACACGCAAGGGCCCGGATAAAAACAAGCAATAGGGGAGTCCCTATGAGTGTCAATACGCCCACGCTGATCACCTTCGTGATCTACATCGCGGCCATGGTCCTGATCGGCCTGGCGGCATATCGCTCCACCAACAACTTCTCCGACTACATCCTCGGCGGCCGCAGCCTCGGCAGCTTCGTCACGGCGCTGTCCGCCGGCGCCTCCGACATGAGCGGCTGGCTGCTGATGGGCCTGCCCGGCGCGGTGTACCTGTCCGGCCTGTCCGAAAGCTGGATCGCCATCGGCCTGATCGTCGGCGCCTACCTCAACTGGCTGTTCGTCGCCGGCCGCCTGCGGGTGCAGACCGAGCACAACGGCAACGCGCTGACCCTGCCCGACTACTTCACCAACCGCTTCGAGGACAACAGCCGCCTGCTGCGGATCTTCTCGGCCCTGGTGATCCTGGTGTTCTTCACCATCTACTGCGCCTCGGGCATCGTCGCCGGCGCGCGCCTGTTCGAGAGCACCTTCGGCCTCTCCTACGAGACCGCGCTGTGGGCCGGCGCCGCGGCGACCATCGCCTACACCTTCATCGGCGGCTTCCTCGCGGTGAGCTGGACCGACACCGTGCAGGCCTCGCTGATGATCTTCGCGCTGATCCTCACCCCGGTGATCGTGATGATCGCCACCGGCGGCGTCGAGCCGACCTTCACCGCCATCGAGCTGAAGGACGCGACCAGCTTCGACATGCTCAAGGGCGCCTCCTTCATCGGTGTGATCTCGCTGATGGCCTGGGGCCTGGGCTACTTCGGCCAGCCGCACATCCTGGCGCGCTTCATGGCCGCCGACTCGGTGAAATCGATCCCGGCCGCGCGCCGCATCTCCATGACCTGGATGATCCTCTGCCTCGGCGGCGCCGTGGCCGTTGGCTTCTTCGGCATCGCCTACTTCCAGGCGCATCCGGAGCAGGCCGGAGCGGTCGGCGAGAACCCCGAGCGGGTGTTCATCGAACTGGCCAAGATCCTGTTCAACCCGTGGGTCGCCGGCGTGCTGCTGTCCGCCATCCTCGCCGCGGTGATGAGCACCCTGAGCTGCCAGCTGCTGGTCTGCTCCTCGGCGCTCACCGAGGACTTCTACAAGGCCTTCCTGCGCAAGGGCGCCAGCCAGCTGGAACTGGTCTGGGTCGGCCGCGCCATGGTGCTGCTGGTGGCGGTGATCGCCATCTGGCTGGCATCCAACCCGGAAAACCGCGTGCTCGGCCTGGTGTCCTATGCCTGGGCCGGCTTCGGCGCCGCCTTCGGCCCGCTGGTGCTGTTCTCCCTGCTGTGGAAGCGGATGACCCGCAACGGCGCGCTGGCCGGCATGATCGTCGGCGCGGTGACGGTGATCCTGTGGAAGAACCTGCTGGGCTGGACCGGCCTGTACGAGATCATCCCCGGCTTCCTCTTCGCCAGCGTCGCCATCGTCGTCTTCAGCCTGGTCGGCAAGGCGCCTTCGACGAGCATGCTCAAGCGCTTCGACGATGCGGAGCAGGAGTACCGCGAGGCGCACCAAGGGGCCGCCGCTCCGGTAACCCAGCGCTGATCGAGCCTGCGGGCGCGTGAAGCGCCCGCCCATCGCGACGGCCCGCCCCGCAAGGTGCGGGCCGTCGTTTTTTCCGGCGTCTGCGCCTGGCCGCGCAGGACGGATAACGGCGGCCGCGTTGCCCCCATCTCGTCGCGCGACTCAGGCGTCCCGCTCCAGCCGGCAAGCGTGTCCCGACTGTCGTGCCTCCAGCCTCAGCCATTCGAAGAATGCCTTCACCGGTGGATGACGTTCCCGTCCGGGCACGCACAGCGCGCTGTAGCCGGCGCCGTCGACGCTGATCTCCGGCCTGTAGGATTGCAGCAGGCCGCTGGCGACGCTTTCCGAAACCAGGATCGAACTGGCCAGCACCAGTCCCTGGCCGGCGATGGCCGCCTGCAGGGCATAGTGCTCCTCGTCGTACTGGCGGACCACCGGTCGGCCTTGCATCCAGCTCTCGCCGGCCTGCGCGCACCAGGCTTCCCAGCCATGGGCGTAGAGCCTGGAGTTGTGCCAGCGCACGCTGATCAGGGTCGGCCGCTGCTCCGCGGCCAGGGCGACCTGGGCTGGCGAGCCGTAGACCGCGAAGCATTCGTCGAACAGGCAGAGGCCGTAGAAGTTCGGGTAGTCGTCGAGGCTGTAGCGGATCACCAGGTCGATGCTGGCGTCCTGGTGCAGGTCGAGGACTTCGCAGTTGGTGTCCAGGCGCAGGTTGATCTGCGGGTGGGCGGCATAGAAGCGGCCGAGGCGCGGCACCAGCCAGAGGGCGGCGAAGGCCGGCGTGGTGGAAACCGTCAGGTTGCCGCCGCTGCGCTGCGGACGCAGCGTGTCGACGCTCTGCGAAATCTCCAGCAGCGCCCCGTGCAGGCTGCGGAACAGCCGTTCGCCGCAGTCGGTCAGGCGCACCTGCCGTGGCAGGCGCTGGAACAGCGGAACGCCGAGACAGGCTTCCAGCGAACGGATCTGGTGGGAGACGGCGGTCGGCGTCACCGAAAGCTCCTCGGCGGCGGCCTTGAAGCTCGACTGGCGGGCCGCCGATTCGAAGGTGCGCAGCGCGGTCAGCGGCAGGGAAGCGAACATTGGAATCTCCATGGATGAATTCAATTCATCCGGAACAACTATTGCTCATTTGTCGACGGCCCTCGCCGCCAATAGTTTTGCCTGCAAGCGAAGGGCCGCAAGGTGCTTCGAGTCTAGCCGAATCCAAGGAGATACAGATGAGTAGAGTTCTTGTTGTCCATGCCAGCCCGAGGGGCGAGCGCTCGCAGTCGCGGCGCCTGGCCGAAGCTTTCCTCGATGCCTACCAGCAGGCCCATCCACAGGCCCGCTCGACCCGCCGCGAAGTCGGCCGGGCTTTGGTGCCGGCGGTCAGCGAGGCTTTCGTCGCCGCCGCCTTCCATCCCCAGCCGGAACAGCGTTCGCTGGCGATGCGGGCCGACCTGGCGCTGAGCGACCAACTGGTGGGCGAACTGCTCGACAGCGACCTGCTGGTGATCTCCACGCCGATGTACAACTTCAGCGTGCCCAGCGGCCTGAAGGCCTGGATCGACCAGATCGTGCGCCTCGGAGTGACCTTCGATTTCGTCCTCGACAATGGCGTCGGCCAGTACCGGCCGCTGGTACATGGGAAAAGGGCGCTGATCGTCACCAGTCGCGGCGGCCACGGCTTCGGGCCGGGCGGTGAGAACCAGGCGATGAACCACGCCGATCCCTGGCTGCGCACCGCGCTGGGGTTCATCGGCATCGACCAGGTCACGGTGGTCGCGGCGGAGGGCGAGGAGTCCGGCGGCAAGTCCTTCGCCGACTCCTGCGCCGAGGCGGAACAGCGGCTGCTGGCGCTGGCGCGGTCGATCTGAGGAGGCGCCATGGCCTGGTTCCATCTGCTGGTGGCGGCGGCCTTCGAGGTCGCCTTCGCCATGGGCATGAAGTTCTCCAACGGCTTCGGCAGGCTCTGGCCGTCGCTGCTGACGCTGGTCGCGGCGCTCGGCGGGATCTATTTCCTGACCCTGGCGCTGCGCGAACTGCCGGTCAGCGTCGCCTATCCGATCTGGACCGCGATCGGCTCGCTGGGCACGGTGTTCCTCGGCGTGCTCCTGCTCGGCGAGAGCCTGACGGCGGTGAAGCTGATCTCGGTCGGGTTGATCGTCGCCGGGGTGGCCGGGCTCAAGTAAGGGAGGCGGCGTTTGGCCTACAATCGGCGGCGTTTCCGTTCCTTCGAGAGCAGCCATGCTGACCACCCTGGCGGTGTCCAACTACCGTACCCTGCGCGACCTGGTGATGCCGCTGCGGCGCCTGAACCTGATCACCGGCGCCAATGGCGCCGGCAAGTCCAACGTCTACCGTGCCCTGCGCCTGCTGGCGGACAGCGCGCGCGGCGAAGTGATTCCGTCGCTGGCGCGCGAGGGCGGCCTGCAGTCGACCCTGTGGGCGGGGCCGGAGGACATCAGCCGGGCCATGCGCAGCGGCGCGCAGCCGATCGAGGGCAGCGTGCGCAGGCAGTCGGTGAACCTGCGCCTGGGTTTCGCCGGGGAGGATTTCGGCTATTGCATCGATCTCGGCCTGCCGCAGCCAAGCCAGAGCAAGTTCGGCCTCGATCCGGTGATCAAGCGCGAATGCATCTGGGCCGGCCCGTTCCTGCGCCCGGCCAATGTCCTCGTCGACCGTCGCGGGCCGCTGTTGCGTACACGCGGTGGTGGCGGTCGCTGGGAGGTAGTGGCGCAGCACCTCGCCAGCTTCGACAGCATGCTGGGCGCGGCGGTGGATCCGCGACAGGTGCCGGAACTGCTCGGCCTGCGCGAGCGGATCCGCTCCTGGCGCTTCTACGACCATTTCCGCAGCGACGCCGAGGCGCCGGCGCGGCGCCCGCAGATCGGCACCCATACCCCGGTGCTCGGCGCCGACGGCGCCGACCTGGCCGCGGCCCTGCAGACCATCCGCGAGATCGGCGACGCGGCGGCGCTGGACGAGGCGGTGGACGACGCCTTTCCCGGCAGCCGCCTGCACATCGACAACCCGGGCGGGCGCTTCGAGATGCTGATCGAACAGCCCGGCCTGCTGCGGCCGCTGCGCACCGCGGAGCTGTCGGATGGCACCCTGCGCTACCTGCTGTGGGTCGCCGCGCTGCTGTCGCCGAGGCCGCCGGCGCTGCTGGTGCTCAACGAACCGGAAACCAGCCTGCACCCCGACCTGCTGCCGGCTCTGGGGCGCCTGGTCGGCCAGGCCGCGCAACGCTCCCAGGTGCTGGTGGTGTCGCACGCCGCGCGGCTGATCGCGGCGCTCGAAGAACAGCCGGAATGCCATGCGCTGGGGCTGGAGAAGGACTTCGGCGAAACCCGCGTGCAGGGCCTGCGCGAACTCGACCGGCCGGCCTGGTACTGGCCGGTGCGCTGAACCGCTACAGGCGGCCGATCTGTTGCGGCGCCAATGGCACCTGGCAGCGCGTGGCGGTGCGCGGGTCGAGGTAGTCCCGGAGGATCGGCGCCATGCCCTTGAGCACCTGCACCGGCAGGGCCGAGGTGAACTTGAACTGGCTCGACTCGCTGCCATCGACGTAGGCGGTGAGGGTACCGAAGTGCCGCGGGCCGATGTAGAAGACGAAAGTGGCGGTGCGGTTCAGCGCCTTCGAGCTGCGCACCTGGCCGCCGGCGCTGAAGGTCTGCAGGCGGTTGTCGCCGGTGCCGGTCTTGCCGCCCATCACCAGCGGCGCGCCGTCCGGACGGCTGAAGGTGCCTTGCAGGCGTCGCGCGGTGCCGGCGTCGACCACCTGGGACAGCGCGTTGCGCAGGGTGGTGGCGACTTCCGAGGTCATCACCCGCTGGCCGAGGGTGGCTTCCGGCGCGAAGCGCGTCTCGTAGGGCGTACCCAGGGCGAAGTCGAGGTGCTCCAGGCGCAGGGTCGGCATGCGCACGCCGTCGTTGACGATGATCCCCATCAGTTCGGCCAGCGCCGCCGGGCGGTCGCCGGAGCTGCCCAGGGCGGTGGCGTAGGACGGCACCAGGTGATCGAAGGGATAGCCGAGCTTCTTCCACTGCTGGTGCAGGTCGAGGAAGGCCTCCACCTCCAGCAGGATGCGGATGCGCTTGTCGCGGGCGTTCTTGTGCCGCGACTTGAACAGCCAGCCGTAGACCTCCTTGCGCTCGGCTCCGCTGGCCGCCACCGCCTCGCCGAAAGTCGCCTGCGGCTGCTTCTGCAGGTAGCCGAGCAGCCATAGCTCCAGCGGGTGCACGCGGGCGACGTAGCCCTGGTCGTTGAGGTTGAACTTGCCCGGGCCGTAGCGCTGGTACAGCTCGGCGGCGCGCTTGTCGGTCAGGCTGCCGCGGGGCAGGCGTTCGCGGAGGAAGGCGCTGAAGCTCGCCAGGTCGGCCTGCGGCCGCAGGTAGCGATGGATCGCAGCCAGACGCACCGGCCAGGGACGCAGGCCGTCGAGAAAGGTCTCCAGGCGCTGGTTGGCGTCCTTGTCGCGGTACTTGACCCAGAAGCGGCGCAGGTAGACCTGGCTTTCCTTGTCGACGAAACGGTCGAGGTAGTCGGCGCGGCGCGGGTCCTTGTCGTCGGCCAGCAATTGCACCTTGCTCCCGGCGTTCTGGTAGATGTCGTGGCGGATCAGGTCGCGCAGCAGGCGCACGAAGGGCAGGTTGATCGATTCGCGCAGGGCTTCCAGCAGCATCGGCCGGCGGCCGTTGTCTTCCTTGCGGAAGTTGTTGAAGGTGTGCAGCCCGCCGCCGGTGAAGAAGCTCTCGTAGGGGCTGGCCGAATAGCGCCGTTCCATGGCCGCCTGGAGCATCGCGGAAAGATCGCGGTCGCGGCTGGCCATCAGGTAGTCGATGCCCCAGCGGAGGATGAAATCGAGCGGCTCCACTTCCACCTTGCGCAGCTCAGCGACGCTCATGCCGCCATAGTCGCGGTGGATCTGCGCGACGCTCTCCAGGTAGCTGGCCAGCACCCGCAGCTTGGCGGTGGAGCCCAGCTCCAGCTTGCTGCCTTCGTTGATGTCGAAGGGCTGGTCGGTGTTGTCGGTCTGCACCCGCACCTGGTTGCCGCTCGGCGTGCGTTCGAACAGGGTGAAGCTGTAGCGCACCGCGCCGGTCGAGCTCGGGGTCAGCAGGCGTTCGCCGATCAGGCCGAGCTGGGCGGCGTAGTCCGGGTCGGCGAGTTTCTGCAGGTAGGCGCTGACGCTTTCCTGCAACTCGTGCTGGAGGGTGGTATTGGCCCGCAGGTCGAGACGGTCGAGGTCGTACAGCGGCACGCCGAGCATCCCGGCCAGGCGGGTACGCGCCAGGGTCACGCCCTTGTTGGTCGGCAGCGGTTGTACCGTCGGCTGGCTGCGCGAGTCGCGGAACGCCAGCTTCTGCGCCAGCGCCGCGTCGCGTAGCGGTGCCTCGATGATGCCCGCCTGGGCCAGCACCCGCAGGTGGCTGTCGGTCATCCGGTTCAGCTCGTCGCGGCCGCGCGGCGCCAGGTAGAAGGAAGGCCGCCGGTGGGCGATCATCAGCGCCAGCACCTGGCGCAGGGCCAGGCCCTGGGCGGCCAGTCCGGCCTTGCCGTCGAGGGCCGCGCCGACCTGCCGGTAATCGGCGCCGTACCAGACCCACAGGCCGTCGGCCAGGCCGGTGACCTCGCCGTAGCCCGGCGCCGCCGACAGCGGCACCGAGTTCAGGTAGGTGAGCACGATGCCCTGGCGCGCGGCGAAGTTCGCCGGGCCTTCGCGATAGCTGCGCACGCTGGCCGAGAACATCTGCCGCAGCTTGTCGCCGATGCTGGTGGTGCGGCCCTCGGAAGAGTGGCGGTACTTTTCGATCTGGGTCGCCAGGGTGCTGCCGCCGGAGGAGTGCGCGCTGAAGCCGAGCATCCTGCCGACCTGCGACAGCGCCGCCTGGGTGAAGCGGCCCCAGTCCACCGCCGGGTTGAGGTAGGGGCGCTCATGATCGAGCAGGTCGCGGTTCTCGATGAACAGCAGGCTCTGCACCGCCAGCGGCGGCAGGCTGGCGAAGTTCGCGTAGCGCCGTTGCGGATAACGGAAGTCGTAGATCGGCACGCCGCGGCAGTCGGCTATGTCCAGCCCGGCCTGGGGCTTCTCCGCGTAGGGCGGGAACAGCCGGTGTTCGGCGTAGCGCATCAGCGCCGGGGAGAAGCGCGCCTGGCGGGTGATGGTGTAGTCGCGGTCGTACAGGCGCTGCATGAAGGACGGCAGCAACTGGTAGCCGAGGCGGCGGTCGAACGGGCCGTCCTCCGGGAACCGGATGGCCTCGCTGGGTCCCTGGCCCACCGCGTAGTCCAGGGTCGCGGCGTAGCGTGCCAGCTCGCGCGCCTGCAGGCGCGAAGTGTGCGCTTCGTGAAGTACCACGATGCCCACCGCGCCGAGGATCGGCAAGGCGAAGCCGAGCAGCATCAGGCGTTGGCGCAGGCGGTTTTTTCGAGAGGGAGCGGCGGCAGGCAGACCGCAGGGTTGCAGCTCGGAAGGGTCGTTCGTGGATCGTTCTGATGCACCCATGCTCGCACCGCCTGTAGCTGCGCAATTCATCCGCACCTGGGGGGAAGTCTAGTTGTCCCGTTGCAACCCTGCTGTCATTCGTGCAAGGAAAATCCCCCTGGCGGCATCGGACGACCGAGGGTTGGAGCGGCGTGGCGCAGGGGTTAGAGTGTCTGTCTGAGTTCCTTGTGTTTCGGGTCCGGAATGTCGATGCGCACACTTTTCCCCCTTCTCGCCATTGTCGTCCTGGCGGGTTTCTCCGGCCTCGCGGCGCAGGCCGCGCCGGCGCCCTTCTACAAATGGCAGAGCAAGCTCGACGGCCAGGTCGCCTGCATGCAGACCTCGCCGGGCGACGGTTGGGTAAGGCTCGACGGTCCCTATCGCGATCTCCACTGCCGCGAGCCCCTGCGCTGAACTCGCGGTGAAACCATTCAGCGCGGGCCACCTCCGGCGGCGCTTACGCCTTTGGTCCAGTTGCCCCGTCACGGGGCATGACGGCCTCGAAATCTTGTGTAAAACTCCGGCCCGACCTCAGTTGTAGTCGACTCCCGCAATGCCCACGTTCGCTCCACGAGAGCGGACAGCCTCTTCCGGTGTGCAGTCCTGGAACCTATGACGCCCCGTCGTCGCCCGCTGTGCGGTACCGCGCAGGGGCTGCGCCGTTGGTGAAATCCGCTTCCCTACCCCGACCGCACGAGCGAGTTCGCAACTGATCTATCTCAATAACAAAATGAGGTTGTTCCCATGTCGTCTGTCGGCGAACAGAAGGTTCAAGACGGCTCCCTGAAGCGCGAGCTCGGTGAGCGACACATCCGCCTGATGGCGCTCGGCGCCTGTATCGGCGTCGGCCTGTTCCTGGGCTCGGCGAAGGCCATCCAGATGGCCGGCCCGGCCATCATGATCTCCTACATCCTCGGCGGCCTGGCGATCCTGGTGATCATGCGCGCCCTCGGCGAGATGGCGGTGCACAACCCGGTGGCCGGTTCCTTCAGCCAGTACGCCAAGGACTACCTGGGCCCGCTGGCGGGCTTCATCACCGGCTGGAACTACTGGTTCCTCTGGCTGGTGACCTGTGTCGCCGAGATCACCGCCGTCGCCGTCTACATGGGTATCTGGTTCCCCGACGTGCCGCGCTGGATCTGGGCCCTGGCGGCCCTGGCGAGCATGGGCACGATCAACCTCATCGCGGTGCGCGCCTTCGGCGAGTTCGAGTTCTGGTTCGCCCTGATCAAGATCGTCACCATCCTGGCGATGGTGGTGGTCGGCATCGGCATGATCGCCTTCGGCTTCGGCAACGACGGCATCGCCACCGGCATCTCCAACCTCTGGGCCCACGGTGGCTTCATGCCCAACGGCATCCAGGGCGTGCTGATGTCGCTGCAGATGGTGATGTTCGCCTACCTCGGGGTGGAAATGATCGGCCTCACCGCGGGCGAGGCGCGCAACCCGACCAGGACCATTCCCAGCGCGATCAACTCGGTGTTCTGGCGCATCCTGCTGTTCTATGTCGGCTCGCTGTTCGTGATCATGTCGCTCTACCCGTGGAACGAGATCGGCACCCAGGGCAGCCCCTTCGTCATGACCTTCGAGCGCATGGGCATCAAGACCGCCGCCGGAATCATCAACTTCGTGGTGATCACCGCCGCGCTGTCGTCCTGCAACGGCGGCATCTTCAGCACCGGGCGCATGCTCTACAGCCTGGCCCAGCATCGCCAGGCCCCGGCCTTCTTCGGCAAGGCCTCGCGCAGCGGCGTACCGCGCCGGGCGCTGATCCTGTCGATCCTGGCGCTGCTGCTGGGCGTGTTGCTGAACTACCTGGTGCCGGAGAAGGTGTTCGTCTGGGTGACCTCCATCGCCACCTTCGGCGCGATCTGGACCTGGGCGATGATCCTGCTGGCCCAGCTGCGCTTCCGCAGGACCCTGAGCCCGGCCGAGCGCGACAAGCTGCAATACCGCATGTGGCTGTACCCGGTCAGTTCCTACCTGGCGCTGGCGTTCCTGGTGATGGTGGTGGTGCTCATGGCCTTCTTCGAGGACACCCGCATCGCCCTGTACATCGGCCCGCCGTTCATCCTGCTGCTGACCGTCCTGTACTACGCCTTCAACCTGGCGCCGAAGGAACCTGCCGATGCCGGCGCGGTGAGCCGCGCGGCGTCCTGAGCGGTGTAGCGCCGGAAAGGAAAGAGGGCCTCGGACGAGGCCCTTTTTCGTTGCGCCAATATCCGGCCCGGTGCGGCGGATAACGCCGTTGGCGTTATTCGCCCTACCCAGGCTGGGGCATCAGCCCGCCAGCATGCTCAGCATCACCGCCGCCAGCAGGCCGACGTACACCCGTGCATGCAGCGCATCGGGAATCCGCCCGATCAGCGGGGTCGCCAGGCGGATGCCGAGCCAGCCGCCGCCGGCCAGGGTGGCGAAGGCCAGCAGGTCGATGTAGCCGACGAAGCCTCGGCCCAGGCCTTGCTCCTGGTAGCCGGCCAGGACCAGGTAGGTAAGGGTGCCGCCAAGAGCCACCGGCAGGCTCAGCGGGTTGGCCATGGAGGTCGCCTGGGTCATGCTCAGCCCGCAGCGGCGCAGCAGTGGTACGGTCATCACGCTGCCTCCGACGCCGAGGAAGGTGGCGATCGCACCGATCAGCGTTCCGCCCAGGCGCGTCTCGCCGACGCCCAGCGGCCGCGCCTGGCGCTCCTCGGCGCGGCTGAGGAAGCCGCGACGCAACAGGCAGTCGAGGATGGTGATGGCGAGGTAGGCGACGAAGGCCAGGCGAATGAAGTCGCCGCTGGCCAGGCCGACCAGCGCCGCGCCAAGCACCGCGCCGATACCGATGTACGCGCCCAGCGGCCAGACATAGGCGCGCAGCAGGCTGCCGGCGCGCCGGTGGCGATAGGTGGCGAGGGCGGCGTTGACGATCATCACGCAGGTCGAGGTGGCCACCGCGACCTGCATGGCCGCCTGGGCCAGCGGGTCGTCGGCGGCGCGACCGAGTTGCAGCAGGTGATAGAGCAGCGGCACCACCACGAAGCCGCCGCCAAAGCCGAACAACACGGCGCTGACCCCGGTGAGGCAGCCGCAGAGAAAGAGCAGGAGATAGAACATGGCGGGTTTCCGGAGCGAGAGCGGAAGGCCAGCTTAGGCGTCACGGGGCTGGCCCGCTTCGCGAGGTTGGCCAATACTATTCGTGTTTCGGCCAGGTGCTTCGACCATGCGCAACGCTTCCATCGAGCAGTACGACGCCACGCCCCGGGCCGTGGTGGCCATGGGTACCGACTATCCCGACGGCTACCTGCTGCCGCGCCATCGGCATCGTCGCGCGCAATTGCTGTACGGTGCCAGCGGGGTGATGCAGGTGCGTACCGGCGACGCCGGCTGGGTGGTGCCGCCACAGCGCGCAGTGTGGATTCCGCCGGGCGTCGAGCACGAGGTGCGAATGCTCGGGGTGAGCACCCGCAGCCTGTACATCGAGCCCGGCAGCGCCATGGCGATGCCGGCGCACTGCCAGGTGCTGGCGGTGTCGCCGCTGCTGCGGCAACTGTTGCTGGCGGCGGTGGACATGCCCCTGGAATACGACACCGAAGGTCGCGACGGCGCGTTGGCGACGCTGTTGCTCCATGAGCTGGCGGCGGCCGAGACGCTGCCGCTGCACGTGCCCTTGCCGCCCGAGCCGCGTTGGCTGGCGCTCTGCGAGGCGTTCCTCGTCGAGCCCGACATCCGCGCCAGCGCCGAACGCTGGGCCGGGTTGCTGCATACCAGCCTGCGCAGTTTCAACCGCACCTTCCGTCGCTACACCGGCCTCAGCTTCGGTGCCTGGAAGCAACGCGCCTGCGTGGTGCAGGCACTGGCGCGGCTGGCCGGCGGCGAAACGGTCACCGCCATCGCCCTGGACTGCGGCTACCAGAGCCCGGCAGCCTTCTCGACCATGTTCCGCCGGGTCCTCGGCCAGCCGCCCAGCGCCTTCCAGGCGGGCGCGCTCAGATCGCCAGGAGGTCCATGAAGCGGTTCACCGGCGTGGCTTCCAGCGATGCCTGGTGGCTGCACAGGTCGAAGATCCTCTGGCAGCGCTGCGGCGGGAAGCGCGTGGCCAGGTTGGCCTTGAACTTCTCCTGCAGCAGCGGGATGCCTTCGGCGCGCCGGCGGCGATGGCCGAGCGGGTACTCCACGGCGACCTGGCCGGTGCTGCTGCCGTCGTCGAAGAACACTTCCACGGCGTTGGCGATGGAGCGCTTGTCCGCCTCCAGGTATTCACGGCTGTAGCGCGGCTCCTCGACGATCTCCATTTTCTCGCGCAAGCGATCGATCAGCGGGTGGGCGGCGTGGAAGGCGTCCTCGTAGTGCTCGGCCACCAGGTCGCCGAAGATCAGCGGCACGGCGGTCATGTACTGCAGGCAATGGTCGCGGTCGGCGGGGTTGGCCAGCGGGCCGACCTTGGAAATGATGCGGATCGCCGACTCGTGGGTGGTGATGACGATGCGGCTGATCCGTTGCAGGCGGTCCTTCACCAGCGGATGCAGGCGCACGGCGGCCTCGGCGGCGGTCTGCGCGTGGAATTCGGCGGGGAAGCTGATCTTGAACAGCACGTTTTCCATCACGTAGCTGCCGTAGCCCTGGGGGAAGCCGAAGCGCCGCTTGTCTTCGGGCTTGGTCGCCAGATCCTTGTTGGTGTGGCTGAACAGGACATCGTAGAAACCCCACTGTGGCGCGCTGAGCACGCCGGGAATGCCCATCTCGCCGCGCAGGGCGATGTCCGCCAGGCGCACGCCGCGGCTCGTTGCGTCGCCAGCGGCCCAGGACTTGCGTGAGCCGGCGTTCGGCGCGTGACGGTAGGTGCGCAGGGCCTGGCCGTCGACGAAGGCGTGGGAGAGGGCGGCCAGCAGTTGCTCGCGGTCGGCTCCCATCAGCTTGGCGCAGACGGCGGTGGAAGCGACCTTGACCAGCAGCACATGGTCGAGGCCGACGCGATTGAACGAGTTCTCCAGGGCGATCACGCCCTGGATCTCGTGGGCCATGATCATCGCTTCCAGTACCTGGCGCATGCTCAGCGGCGCTTCGCCGTTGGCCAGGCGTTTCTGCGAGAGGTGGTCGGCGACGGCGAGGATGCCGCCGAGGTTGTCCGAGGGATGGCCCCACTCGGCGGCCAGCCAGGTGTCGTTGTAGTCCAGCCAGCGGACGATGCAGCCGATGTCCCAGGCGGCCTTGACCGGGTCGAGCCGGAAGGAGGTGCCCGGCACCCGCGCGCCGTGCGGGACCAGGGTGCCCTCGACCAGCGGGCCGAGGTGCTTGGTGCATTCCGGGAAGCGCAGCGCCAGCAGGCCGCAGCCGAGGGTATCCATCAGGCAGTTGCGGGCGGTGTCCAGGGCCTCCGCGGAATCGATGCGGTAGTCCAGCACGTAGTCGGCGATGTCCTGCAGGACGGCGTCGTAGTCGGGACGTTGGTTGAGATCGACGTTGGCACTCATCGCGTACTCCAGTGGTTCGTAGGTGGTGGGTTTCCTCTCGGGTCAGGCTGGTTCGGGGATGGTTCTTCTTGTCGTGGCTGCAAGACGCCCCGGCCTTTCGCGGTGGCGGCAGGCCGGAGCAAGGATAGGTCGGTTCAGAAGGCGTCGCCGGGTACGCGCACCCAGCCTTCCATGAGGATTCGCGCGCTGCGGCTCATGATCGCCTTGGTCACCGTCCATTCGCCGTTCGCCTGGCGGGCCTCGGCGCCTACTCGCAGGGTGCCGGAGGGATGGCCGAAACGCACCGCGCTGCGCTCGCCACCGCCGGCGGCGAGGTTCACCAGGGTGCCGGGGATCGCCGCGGCGGTGCCGATGGCCACCGCCGCGGTGCCCATCATCGCGTGGTGCAGCTTGCCCATGGACAGCGCGCGGACCAGCAGGTCGATATCCCCGGCCGCCACCAGCTTGCCGCTGGCGGTGCGGTAGTCGCGGGGCGGGGCGACGAAGGCGATCTTCGGCGTGTGCTGGCGGGTCGCGGCTTCCTCGGGGGTCTTGATCAGCCCCATGCGCAGGGCGCCGGCGACGCGGATCCGTTCGAAGCGCGCCAGTTGCTGCGGGTCGCCGTTGATCTCTTCGCGCAGCTCGGTGCCGCGGTAGCCGATCTCCTCGGCATTGACGAACACCGTGGGAATCCCGGCGTTGATCATGGTCGCCTTGAAGGTGCCGACCCCCGGCACCTCCAGGTCGTCCACCAGGTTGCCGGTGGGGAACATGGCGCCGCCGTCCTCGCCGTCGTCGGACGGGTCGAGGAACTCCAGCACGATCTCGGCCGCCGGGAAGGTCACTCCGTCCAGCTCGAAGTCGCCGGTTTCCTGGACCTGGCCGCCGCTCACCGGCACGTGGGCGATGATGGTCTTGCCGATATTGGCCTGCCAGATGCGCACCTCGCAGATGCCGTCTTCCGGTATCCGCGCCGGATCCACCAGCCCGGCGTGCAGGGCGAAGGCGCCGGCCCCGGTGGAGAGGTTGCCGCAGTTGCCGCTCCAGTCGACGAAGGGCTTGTCGATGGAGACCTGGCCGTAGAGGTAGTCGACGTCGTGGCCCGGCTGGCTGCTCTTCGAGAGGATCACGCACTTGCTGGTGCTGGAGGTGGCGCCGCCCATCCCGTCGATGTGCGCGGCATAAGGGTCGGGACTGCCGATCACCCGCATGAACAGCCGGTCGCGCGCCTCGCCGGGGACCCTGCAGGATTCCGGCAGGTCTTCCAGGCGGAAGAACACGCCCTTGCTGGTGCCGCCGCGCAGGTAGGTGGCGGGAATGCGGATCTGGGGTGGGTGGGCCATGCGTCGTCGTCCTCGGCAATCGAATTCAGGGGCAGCCGCTGCGTTCGGCAGCCGCTGCCGGTCGTCGGCGGATGACGCTACGCGTCGTCCGTCCTACCAGGGTGTTTCGCCGGCGCCATCAGGCGCCGGCCGCCTCCAGGAAGTCCTGGGCGAAGCGTTGCAGTACGCCGCCGGCTTCGTAGATGGAGACTTCCTCGTCGCTGTCCAGGCGGCAGGTCACCGGCACTTCGAGCCGCTCGCCGTCGCGCCGGTGGATGACCAGGGTCAGGTCGGCGCGCGGCCGGCGAGCGCCGACCACGTCGAAGGTCTCGCTGCCGTCGATCCCCAGGGTCAGGCGGGTGGTGCCCGGCTTGAACTCCAGCGGCAGCACGCCCATGCCGATCAGGTTGGTGCGGTGGATGCGCTCGAAGCCCTCGGCGACGATCGCCTCCACCCCGGCCAGGCGCACGCCCTTGGCCGCCCAATCGCGCGAAGAACCCTGCCCGTAGTCGGCGCCGGCGACGATGATCAGCGGCTGCTTGCGCTCCATGTAGGTCTCGATGGCTTCCCACATGCGCATCACCTTGCCTTCCGGCTCGACCCGCGCCAGCGAACCCTGCCTCACGCTGCCGTCGGCGTTGCGCACCATCTCGTTGAACAGCTTCGGGTTGGCGAAGGTTGCGCGTTGCGCGGTGAGGTGGTCGCCGCGGTGGGTGGCGTAGGAGTTGAAGTCCTCCTCGGGCAGGCCCATCTTCGCCAGGTATTCGCCTGCCGCGCTGTCGGCGAGGATCGCGTTGGACGGCGACAGGTGGTCGGTGGTGATGTTGTCCGGCAGCACCGCCAGCGGACGCATGCCGCGCAGGGTGCGTTCGCCGGCGAGGGCGCCTTCCCAGTACGGCGGGCGGCGGATGTAGGTGCTCGTCGGGCGCCAGGCGTAGAGCGGGTCGACCTTTTCGCGCTCGCCGTGGGTGATGTCGAACATCGGGATGTAGACCTGGCGGAACTGCTCGGGCTTCACCGCCGCCCTGACCACCGCGTCGATCTCCTCGTCGCTCGGCCAGAGGTCCTTCAGGCGGATCTCCTTGCCGTCCGCCACGCCGAGCACGTCGCGCTCGATGTCGAAGCGGATGGTCCCGGCGATGGCGTAGGCCACCACCAGCGGCGGCGAGGCGAGGAAGGCCTGCTTGGCGTAGGGGTGGATGCGCCCGTCGAAGTTGCGGTTGCCGGAGAGCACCGCGGTGGCGTACAGGTCGCGCTCGACGATCTCCCGCTGGATCGCCGGGTCGAGGGCGCCGGACATGCCGTTGCAAGACGTGCAGGCGTAGGCCACCACGCCGAAGCCGAGGGCTTCCAGGTGCGGCAGCAGGCCGGCTTCGCGCAGGTATTCGGTGACCACCTTGGAGCCCGGTGCCAGCGAGGTCTTCACCCATGGCTTGCGGACCAGGCCGAGGCGGTCGGCGTTGCGCGCCAGCAGGCCGGCGGCGATCACGTTGCGCGGGTTGCTGGTGTTGGTGCAACTGGTGATCGCGGCGATGATCACCGCGCCGTCCGGCATCAGGCCCTCGGCTTCCTCGGCGCGGGCCCGCTCGAGGTTGCCGGCGATGCCTTTCGCCGCCAGTTCGCTGGTGGCGACCCGGGCGTGCGGGTTGGACGGGCCAGCCATGTTGCGCACCACGCTGGACAGGTCGAACTTCAGTACCCGCTCGTACTCGGCGTCTACCAGGCTGTCGGCCCAGAGCCCGGCGGTGCGCGCATAGGCCTCCACCAGGGCGACCTGCTCGTCGTCGCGGCCGGTGAGGCGCAGGTAGTCGATGGTCTGCTGGTCGATGGCGAACATCGCCGCGGTGGCGCCGTATTCCGGAGCCATGTTGGAGATGGTCGCGCGGTCGCCGAGGGTCAGGCTGGCGGCGCCTTCGCCGTAGAACTCCAGGTAGGCGCCGACCACCTTCTGCTTGCGCAGGAACTCGGTCAGGGCCAGCACCACGTCGGTGGCGGTGATGCCCGGCTGGCGACGGCCGCTCAGCTCGACGCCGACGATGTCCGGCAGGCGCATCCAGGAGGCGCGGCCGAGCATCACGTTCTCCGCCTCCAGGCCGCCGACGCCGATGGCGATCACGCCCAGGGCGTCGACGTGCGGGGTATGGCTGTCGGTACCCACGCAGGTATCGGGGAAGGCCACGCCGTCGCGCGCCTGGATCACCGGCGACATCTTCTCCAGGTTGATCTGGTGCATGATGCCGTTGCCCGGCGGGATCACGTCGACGTTGCGGAAGGCCTGCTTGGTCCAGTCGATGAAGTGGAAGCGGTCCTCGTTGCGGCGGTCCTCGATGGCGCGGTTCTTGGCGAAGGCCTCGGGGTCGTAGCCGCCGCATTCCACCGCCAGCGAGTGGTCGACGATCAGTTGCACCGGCACCACCGGGTTGACCTGGGCCGGGTCGCCGCCCTTGTCGGCGATGGCGTCGCGCAGGCCGGCGAGGTCGACCAGCGCGGTCTGCCCGAGGATGTCATGGCAGACCACCCGCGCCGGGTACCAGGGGAAGTCGAGGTCGCGCTTGCGCTCGACCAGTTGGCGCAGCGAAGCCTCCAGGGTCGCCGGGTCGCAGCGGCGCACCAGGTTCTCGGCGAGCACGCGGGAGGTATAGGGCAGCTTGGCGTAGGCGCCGGACTGGATCGCCTCGACCGCCTCGCGGGCGTCGAAGTAGTCCAGGCGGGTGCCGGGGAGCGGTTTGCGGTGTGCGCTGTTCATGGCTCGGACTCAATCACGGGGTGTTCGGAAGCGTGTCGCTCGCGCCGTGGCGCAGCCCACGCCGGCCTTTCGAATTCTGGGTGCGGCAACCGTCCGGCGCGCCCGCGGTCGGCGGCGCGCCGGACGGCGTGGATCAGCGTTGCTCCAGCGGCACGAACGCGCGCTGCTCGACGCCGGTGTACTCGGCGCTCGGGCGGATGATGCGGTTGTTGGCACGCTGTTCGAAGACGTGGGCGGTCCAGCCGCTGGTCCGCGAGCAGACGAAGATCGGCGTGAACAGCTTGGTCGGGATGCCCATGAAGTGATACGCCGAGGCATGGTAGAAGTCGGCGTTGGGGAACAGCTTCTTCTGTTCCCACATGGTCTTGTCGATGGCTTCGGAAACCGCGAACAGGACCTTGTCGCCGACCTCGTCGGCGAGCTGCTTCGACCAGCCCTTGATCACTTCGTTGCGCGGGTCGGATTCCTTGTAGATCGCATGCCCGAAGCCCATGATCTTGTCCTTGCGCTCGAGCATCTTCAGCAGCTCGGCGGTGGCTTCCTGCGGCGAAGAGAAGCGCTCGATCAGTTCCATCGCCGCCTCGTTGGCACCGCCGTGCAGCGGGCCGCGCAGCGAGCCGATGGCGCCGGTGACGCAGGAGTACAGGTCGGACAGGGTCGAGGCGCAGACCCGCGCGGTGAAGGTGGATGCGTTGAACTCGTGCTCGGCGTAGAGGATCAGCGAGACGTTCATCACCTTCACGTGCAGCTCGCTGGGTTTCCTGCCGTGCAGCAGGGCGAGGAAGTGCCCGCCGATGGTCGGCTCGTCGCTGTTGCAGTCGATGCGCTGGCCTTCGTGGGTGAAGCGGTACCAGTAGGTCATGATCGCCGGGAAGGCGGCGAGCAGGCGGTCGGCGACGTCGCGCTGCTGGTCGAAACTCAGCTCTGGTTCCAGGGTGCCGAGGACCGAGGCGCCGGTGCGCATCACGTCCATCGGGTGGGCGTCCTTGGGAATCCTTTCGAGGACCTCCTTCAGTGCCTGCGGCAGGTCGCGCTGGCCCTGGAGCTTCTTCAGGTAGGCGTCGAGCTGCTGCTTGTTCGGCAGCTCGCCGTAGAGCAGCAGGTAGGCGACTTCCTCGAAGATCGCCGCTGCCGCCAGGTCGCGGACGTCGTAGCCACGGTAGGTCAGGCCGGCGCCTTCCTGGCCGACGGTGGACAGGGCTGTCTGGCCGGCCACCTGGCCACGCAGGCCGGCGCCACTCAGTACTTTTGCTTCAGCCATTGCTCTCTCCTTTCTTGAATTTTTTCTGGATGCTGCAACTCGGTTTCACGGGGTTCGCGGGCCGGCGCTCAGGCGCACGCCGACCACTATGCTCAGGCGTTCTTCTTCTGCGCGAAGAGCGCATCGAGCTTCTGCTCGAAGCTGTGGTAGTCGATGCGATCGTACAGCTCCATGCGGGTCTGCATGGTGTCGATCACGTTCTTCTGGGTGCCGTCGCGACGGATCGCGGTGTAGACGTTCTCCGCCGCCTTGTTCATGGCGCGGAAGGCCGACAGCGGGTAGAGCACCAGGGACACGTCGGCGGAGGCCAGCTCGTCGGTGGTGAACAGCGGGGTGGCGCCGAACTCGGTGATGTTGGCCAGCACCGGCACCTTCACTGCGGCGGCGAATTCCTTGTACATGGCCAGTTCGGTCATGGCTTCCGGGAAGATCATGTCGGCGCCGGCCTCGACGCAGGCGCAGGCGCGATCGATGGCGGCCTGCAGGCCTTCCACGGCCAGCGCGTCGGTGCGCGCCATGATCACGAAGGAGTCGTCGCTGCGGGCATCGACGGCGGCCTTGATGCGGTCGACCATCTCCTGCTGCGAGACGATCTCCTTGTTCGGCCGGTGGCCGCAGCGCTTGGCGCCGACCTGGTCCTCGATATGCATCGCGGCGGCGCCGAACTTGATCATCGACTTCACCGTGCGGGCGACGTTGAACGCCGAGGAGCCGAAGCCGGTGTCGACATCCACCAGCAGCGGCAGGTCGCAGACGTCGGTGATCCGGCGCACGTCGGTGAGCACGTCGTCGAGGCCGCTGATGCCCAGGTCCGGCAGGCCCAGGGAACCGGCGGCGACGCCGCCGCCGGACAGGTAGATGGCCTTGAAGCCGGCGCGCTTGGCCAGCAGGGCGTGGTTGGCGTTGATGGTGCCGACCACCTGCAGCGGGTGTTCGGTGGCCACGGCTTCGCGGAAGCGCTGGCCGGGGGTAAGGGACGTCTGGCTCATCACGGACCTCTTAGACGGTGGAGGAAGCGGAGGCGAGCTTCGCCGGCTGGGTTTCCAGCTGGCGCTCGATGTTGCGGCGCGACGCACTGATGTGGCGGCGCATCAGCAGCTCGGCCAGTTCGCCGTCACGGTCGGCGATGGCGTCGAGAATGCGGTGGTGTTCGGCGAACGCCTGGCGCGGCCGGTTCGGCGTGGTCGAGTATTGGATGCGGTACATCCGCACCAGTTGGTAGAGCTCGCCGCAGAGCATGCGGCTGAGGGTGGCGTTGCCGCTGCCCTGGATGATCCGGTAGTGGAAGTCGTAGTCGCCTTCCTGCTGGTAGTAGCCGCGCCCGGCCTGGAACGCCTCGTCGCGCTCGTGGGTGTCGAGCACCCGGCGCAGCTCGTCGATCTCGGCCTGGCTCATGCGTTCGGCGGCCAGGCGGCAGGCCATGCCTTCCAGGGACTCGCGGATCTCGTAGAGTTCGATCAGCTCGGCATGGCTCAGCGACACCACCCGCGCCCCGACGTGCGGCACCCGCACCAGCAGGCGCAGGCCTTCCAGGCGATGGATCGCCTCGCGCAGCGGCCCGCGGCTGATGCCGTAGGTGCGCGCCAGCTCCGGCTCGGAAATCTTGCTGCCCGGCGCGATCTCGCCGCTGACGATGGCGCTCTGGATCTTGCGGAAGACGTGTTCCGAGAGGGTCTCGCCGTCGTCATGGGCAATTTCGAGGGAGGGTGGGTTCTGGGTCATGCCTGGGCTGCCTGTGTCGATGTGTCGACAATGTGTGCGAAACCTACCGCCTTGATTGGGCTGGGTCAATCATTCTTCGCATGATTGTCGACAATCGTCTAATGCCGCGTTGGGCTATGCTTTCCCGTTCGGCCGCCGCTGCCAGGAGAAGGTTCGTGGGTATCTATGACCGTTATGTGTTGCCGCGCCTGATCGATTTCGCCTGCGGCATGGGCGACGTGATGAAGCAGCGCTCGCTGCTGGTGCCGCGCGCCCATGGCCGGGTGCTGGAGATCGGCCTGGGCACGGGGCTGAACCTGGGCTTCTACGACGCGGCGAAGGTGTCGGCGATCGTCGGCGTCGATCCGGCGGCGCAGATGCAGGGCCTGGCCCGCGAGCGCGCGGAGCGGATCGGCATCCCGGTGCAGATGCTCGCCCTGGAGCTTGGCGAGATCCGCGCCGAGGCGGAAAGCTTCGACAGCATCGTCTGCACCTTCACCCTCTGTTCCATCGCCGCGCCGCTGCCGGCGCTGGGCGAGATGCGCCGGGTGCTGAAGACGGGCGGCGAGCTGCTGTTCTGCGAGCACGGCCGCGCGCCGGACGCCTCGGTGCAGGCCTGGCAGCGGCGCCTGACACCCTGGTGGAAACCGCTGGCCGGCGGCTGCCACCTGGACCGCGACATGCCGGCGCTGCTGCGCGAAGCCGGCTTCAGCATCGACGAGCTGGAACAGGGCTACCTGCCCGGGCCGCGCCCGTTGACCTACGTCTACCGTGGCCTGGCGCGTTGAGCGTCGGCCTCAGAGCGGCTTGGGCAGCGGCGCGAACAGCGCGTCGATATCGGCCTCGTCGAGCTTCCAGCCGTCGCCGTTGCCTTCGCTGAACAGGCCGTCGGCGAGGGCGGCCTTTTCCTGCTGCAGGTGCTGGATCTTCTCTTCCACCGTGCCGCGGGCGATCAGCCGGTAGACGAACACCGGCTTGTCCTGGCCGATGCGGTAGGCGCGGTCGCTGGCCTGGTTCTCCACCGCGGGGTTCCACCAGGGATCGTAGTGGATCACGGTGTCCGCCGCGGTCAGGTTGAGGCCGACCCCGCCGGCCTTCAGGCTGATCAGGAACACCGGCACCTGGCCGCCCTGGAAGCGCTGCACCGGGGCGCGGCGGTCGCGGGTCTCGCCGGTCAGCAGGACATAGTCGACGCCGCGCTGGCGCAGGGCGTCCTCGACCAGCGCGAGCATCGAGGTGAACTGCGAGAACAGCAGGACCCGGCGGCCCTCGGCGATCAGTTCGTCGAGCATGTCGAGCAGGTAGGCCAGCTTGCCGGAGCTGGCCGCCCGGCCGCCGCGCGCGCTGTCTTCCTGGCGTTGCAGCAGGCGCGTGTCGCAGCAGACCTGGCGCAGCTTGAGCAGCGCCTCGAGGATCACGATGCGGCTGCGCGCCAGGCCGCGCCGGGCGATCTCCTCGCGGACCTTGCGGTCCAGCGCCAGGCGCACGGTCTCGTAGAGTTCGCGCTGCGCCTCGCTGAGTTCGACGAACTGGGTGAACTCGCTCTTGGGCGGCAGCTCCGAGGCCACCTGTTCCTTGGTCCGGCGCAGCAGGAACGGCCGCAGGCGCGCGGCCAGGTGGCTGAGGCGCGCCTCGTCGCCGTGCTTCTCGATCGGCGTGCGGTAGTCCTGGGCGAACTGGCGGGCGTCGCCGAGCCAGCCGGGCATCAGGAAATGGAACAGCGACCAGAGCTCGCCGAGGTGGTTCTCCAGCGGCGTGCCGGTCAGGCACAGGCGATGCCGCGCCGCCAGCTCGCGGGCGGCGACGGCGGCCTTGGTGGTGGCGTTCTTGATGTTCTGCGCCTCGTCGAGGATCAGCAGGTGAAAGCGCCGCTTGCCCAGCTCGGCGGCGTCGCGCGGCAGCAGGGCGTAGGTGGTCAGCACCAGGTCGTGCTCGTCGATGCGGGCGAAATCGCGGCGCCGGCCGGCGCCGTGCAGGGCCAGCACGCGCAGATCGGGAGCGAAGCGACCGGCCTCGTCCAGCCAGTTGGGGATCAGGCTGGTGGGCATCACCACCAGCGCCGGCGCGTCGAGCCGCCCGGCCTGCTTTTCCAGGAGCACGTGGGCCAGCGACTGCAGGGTCTTGCCCAGGCCCATGTCGTCGGCCAGCACGCCGCCGCTGTCGAGTTCGCGCAGGGTCTGCATCCAGCTCAGGCCTTCGAGCTGGTAGGGCCGCAGTTCCGCGCGCAGGCCTTGCGGCGGGGTCGCCGGGCGGGCCTGGAAGTTGCGCAGGCGGCGGGCGAAGTCGCGCAGGTTGTCGCCGCCCTCCCAGGCCAGCGGCAGTTCGTCGAGGTCGGCCAGGCGCGCCGCGTCCGGAGCGCCCAGGCGCAGCTTGCGCTGCGGCTCGGGGTCGCCCAGGTAGAAGTCGGAAAGCGCCGCCAGCACCGGTTTCAGGCGGCCGAAGGGCAGCGCCACGCGCAGCGGCGGGTTGAGCTCCAGACGCAGCACCAGTTGCTCTTCGTCGGCGTGCCGGGCGAGGGCGCGCGGGTCGAGCAGGGCCGGGCTGCGGCGGATCAGCTCGGTCAGCGCCGGCAGCAGGCTGACCCGCTGGCCGGCGACCTGGATGCCCAGCTCCAGCTCGAACCACTGGCGGTCGTCGGCTTCCTCGACCTCGGCGTACCAGGCGTCGATGGGCGTCAGGTCGTAAGCGAAGTCGGCGCGGATGTCGATGAACCAGCCCTGCTGGCGCAGGCGCGGCAGGTCTTCCTGCATGAAGTGCAGCCAGGCGTTGTCGCCGGGCAGTTCGAACATCTCGCCGGCGCTTTCCTCGAGCGCGTCGCTGCGCCGGGTCGCCGGCTTGAAGCCGAGGCGGCGCAGGGTCTCGCGATATTCCTGCTCGTGCGCCGGGCGCCGTTCGATGCGCCGGCGGGCTTCCCGCGGCTCGCTGCCGGGACGCCCGGAAACTGCCTCGCCGGCATAGATGAAGGCCAGCGCCGCGCGGTGCCGGGAAATGCTCTGCATGCGTCCGCTGCGCAGGTCGTAGCCGCTGTGGACGTGGCTGCCGAGGGTCAGCCGCGCATACGGCCGGGCCGGGTCGATGGCCAGGCTGAGCTGGGTGTCTGGGGCGGAGGGTGAAGTCATCCGGTATGTCCTTCGGCGGAACCAGCCGAAACCGCAAACAGCCGATATTACCAAGCTCGAGGCGCTTGCGCAGAGCGGAGATGGACGTATGGCGCGGTCGATGGCCGTGCCGGACAAGTGTGTCCGGATATGACCGGCATGCCGCCGCGCCCGCCAGTCCCGGGCGGGACGCGACCTGGCGGTCGTCCGGAGCAAGTACAAATGCGAACGTAATTGAGATACAGTCGCAAACCTTCCGGATCGATGACCGTCCCGCCTTGCGCGGGCGCGGCGTCGCCGTGCCAGCCAGACAGAGGTAGCGACGATGCAAGGCCCCGTTTTCCCGAGGGACGCCACCCCATGACCCGCCCGCTTCCGGCCGGCGGACTGTCCGTCAGCGGCCGTATCCTCGCCGCGATCCTCCTTGGCTATGCGCTGGCCTACGCGGCCACCGCCTGCCTGAGCATCTACCTGCCGCTGCCGCGTCCCGACCGTGTCTCGTTCGGCAGCCTCGGCTGCTTCGCCGTGTGGGTCGCGGCCATCGTCTATGCCTTCGCCGCGCGCAGCGCCTGGCGCGCCTGCTGGGTGCTGGCGCTGGCCAGCCTGGCCCTCGGCGGCCTGGCCTGGCTCGGCCTCGACTACGGAGCGCGCGCATGAGCCTGCGCCAATCGATGTCCGGCCTGCACACCTGGTCGGGGCTGCTGGTCAGCTGGCTGCTGTTCGTCATCGTCTTCGCCGGCAGCCTGGCCAGTTTCGACAAGGAACTGACCCGCTGGATGCAGCCGGAGCTGCACCAGCCCGGCGCACAGTCGCTGGGCGCCGACCAGGTGCGCGACTGGCTGCGCCAGCGCGCCCCTGACGCCCATGCTTGGTGGATGCTTCCGCCGAGCGAGCGCGCGCCTTACTGGAACGCCGGCTGGGAGCCGCGCGACGGCGGCGAGTTCCAGGTCTTCCAGCTCGACGCGGCGAGCGGCCAGCCGCTGCCGAAGACGGTCGGCGGCGAGTTCTTCTTCACTCTGCACTACGACCTGCACGCCGGCATGGTCGGCCTCTATATCGTCGGCATCGCCGGGATGCTGATGCTGGTGGCGCTGGTCAGCGGGACCATCGTCCATCGGCGGATCTTCAAGGATTTCTTCACCCTGCGTCCGCAGGCGGGGCGGCAGCGCGCCTGGCTCGACGCGCACAACGTGCTGGGGGTGGTCGGCCTACCGTTCCACCTGATGATCGCCTATACCGGCCTGGTGATCTTCATCGTCTACTACATGCAGGCGGGCCTGCAGGTGGTCTACCAGAACGACGGCGAACGGTTCTTCCAGGAAGTACAGGGCTCCTACGAACGCGAGGAAGTCGGCCGCCCGGCGGGGCCGCCGGCGTCCATCGACGGCCTGATCGTCGAGGCCGGCAAGGTCTGGGGCGACGGCGGCGCGCCGGGCTGGATCAGCGTGCACCATCCCTACGACGCGGCGGCCACCGTGGATATCCGCCGCCGCGATGCCTCGCGCATCCTCGACGACCAGCGCACGGTCAGCTTCGACGCCTCCAGCGGCGAACTGCTGCACGCCCAGCCGTCCTACGCGCCCGGCTACGCCACCTACGGCTGGCTGACCGGCCTGCACATGATCCAGTGGGGTGGCCAACTGGTGCGCTGGATGTACCTGCTGCTCGGGCTTTCCGGGGCGATGATGATCTTCGGTGGGCTGCAGGTCTGGCTGGCCAAGCGCGAGGCGCGCGGCGGCCGCGGCATCGGCCTGGTGCGCGCGCTGAACCTGGCGGTCTGCGGCGGCCTGCCGCTGGCCAGCCTGGCGCTGCTGTGGGGCAACCGCCTGCTGCCGACGCAACTGGCCGGCCGCGACGCCTGGGAAGTTCGCGTGTTCTGCGCCAGTTGGCTCCTGGTCGCGCTGTGGGCCATCGTCCGCCGCAACAGCGGGACGCTCGGTCGCACGCAACTGCGCCTCGCCGCCGTGCTGGCGCTGGGCCTGCCGTTGCTCGGCCTGCTGCGCAGCCCGGAAGGCAACCTGCTGGCCAGCCTGCAGCGCGGCGACTGGGTGCTTGCCGGGGTCGACCTCAGCCTGCTCGGGATCGGCCTGCTCTGCGCCTGGCTCGGCTGGCGACGTCCGCAGCTGGCGGCGAAGCCCGCGCGGCGCCGCCTGGACGCCCGGGAGGTGGCCTGATGCTGCTGGTCTTCGGCCTCAACCTGCTGGCCTTCACCGCTCTCTGCCTGGCCATGAACCGCCACCACAGGAACCTCCTCGGCCACGAGCCGCCGGCTTCCCGGGTGCTTCTGCTACGCGGCGTGGCGGCGCTCGACCTGGGCCTGGCGCTGGCTTTCTCGATCCATCGCCAGGGCGTGGAGATCGGCATCGTCTTCTGGGCCTGCCTGTCGATGCTGGCGACCGGCACGCTGGTCCTGCTGCTCGCCTGGCGGCCACGCTGGGCGTTGCCTTGCGCCGCCGGAGTGCCGTTGCTCGGCGGGGTGCTGGCGCTGCTGCGCTGAAGGGCGCGCCGCCCACCCGTGCCTCGGGGGCGGTCCGGTCCAGCGTCTATGCTGGTGGTCGTGCTTTCCCCCGGAGGTATGCGCCATGCACACGCCTGCCAGCAACACCGTCGCCAGCGTCATTCCCTGCCTGCGCTACCGCGACGCCCCGGCCGCCATCGACTGGCTGTGCCGGACCTTCGGCTTCCAGCGCAAGCGGGTGGTCCCCTGCGAGGATGGACGGATACTCCATGCCGAGCTGACCTATGCCAGCCCGAGCGGCGCCAACGGCATGCTCATGCTCGGCTCCAGCGTGCGCGACAACGCCTATGGCCGCTTGATGCGCCACGTCGACGAAGCCGGCGGCAATACCCAGAGCCTCTACCTGGTGGTGGCCGATCCCGACGCGCTGTTCCGCGCCGCCCAGGCCGCCGGCGCCGAGATCGTCATCGACATCGCGGACGAGGACTACGGCGGCCGTGGCTTCACCTGCCGCGACCCGGAGGGCCACGTCTGGAGCTTCGGCAGCTATGATCCCTGGGCATGAGGCCCCGTCCATTCACCACAGGAGACGCTGCATGAAAACGCTGACGCTGATCGGCGGCCGCGAGGTCGCCGCCATCGGCCAGGGCACCTGGCACCTTGGCGAATATCCCAGCGAACGCAAGCGCGAGGTCGCGGCGCTGCGCGAAGGCATCGAGCTGGGAATGACGCTGATCGATACCGCCGAGATGTACGCCGAGGGCGGTGCCGAGGAGGTGGTCGGCGCGGCCATCGCCGGGCGTCGCGAGGAGGTCTTCCTGGTCAGCAAGGTCTACCCGCACAACGCCAGCCGCAAGGGCCTACCGGCGGCCTGCGAGCGCAGCCTGCGACGGCTCGGCTGCGACAGCATCGACCTCTACCTGCTGCACTGGCAGGGCCAGTATCCGCTGGAGGAAACCGTCGAGGCCTTCGAGCGCTTGCGCGAGGAAGGCAAGATCCAGCGCTGGGGCGTGTCCAACTTCGACCTGGGCGACCTGCACGAACTGGAGGGCAGCGACTGCGCCGCCAACCAGGTGATGTACAACCTGGAGGAGCGCGGCATCGAGTACGACCTGCTGCCCTGGTGCCGGGAGCGCGGCATGCCGGTGATGGCCTACTGTCCGGTGGGGCAGGGCGGCAAGTTGCTGCAGCATCCGGCGCTCGGCGAGATCGCCGCGCGGCATGAGGCCAGCAGCGCCCAGGTGGCGCTGGCCTGGCTGCTGGAGCAGGGGGTGATCGCGATTCCGAAGGCGGTGACCTCCGCGCACATCCGGCAGAACGCCGCGGTGGCCGGCCTGGAGTTGTCCGCCGAGGACCTGCGGGCGCTCGACCGGGCCTTCCCGCCACCGTCCCGCAAGCGGCACCTGGCGATCGTCTGAGGGGAAGAGAGAGCAGGCGGCCGGCGGTTTTCCCGCGGGCCGTTTGAACATGACGAAGTTGTCCGGGAATTATTTAAAAAGGAATAAGTAAATATTTATTTCTTATGTAGGATTTTTCTTGGGAATAGTCTGCTTTCTTCGCCACCTACAAAAAAGCCCCGTCGGGGACGGGGCTTTTCTCTTGCATTCGCGCTGATGCTTGCATGATTCAGGCAGCCAGTGTCTTCTTGCGAACTCGATTGATCACTTCTTCCATTTTGCCGGAGTCGTCGTATTGCTCCGGATACAGGCGCTCGCTGTGACAGGCCACGCCATGCTGGTCAACGATGGTGAAACTGAAGTTTCCTTTACGAGTTGCCTGGATCAGGCAGTCGAACGGCGCAAATGCGGCGGTTAGGGTGCGAATTGCATCCTGAGTACGATGTTGAATGGACATGTTCTTATTTCCTTTACTTTCACGCTTGTAGGTCAGCGTATATTGCAAATGTTCCCGCTCCGTGACAGTGCCAAGAAAGCTTTGTGTCGGGGGAACGTACTGGTTATGCCGGCTTTTTTCGAAAAGAGCAAGCTGGCAGTTCAGGTACTAATCAGAGGATGGACTGACGGAAAAGTTTCCTGGCCAGGATCCTGATCAATCTGCGGGTGGTATTGCGGGACGCCGGTCTTCCCATCGGCCCTGCGTGGCAGGGGATTGCTTCAGAAGAGTGGCGACCGAAGAACCATCGGAAGGCTGTAACCCTGATGGTAGAGCCCTTTTCATCTGTGGGCCCGGTCGTGGGGTAAAGCCTGATTGACTTTCAGTTTGGTACGCAGTTTCGGATTGTATGTCTTTCGGCCGGGAAAGGCCAGGATATTTTTTGAGCAGATGTCGTCCCGGGGTCGGGAATGTTTGAGCATTTGTTTCAGGGCGGCCGCCAACCGGGCAAAGGTTATGGGCGCGCCGCCGCTGGCGCGTGGCAGGATGCCGGTGCCGGCCATCCTCGCGCCGAGGTTCATCCATGCCGTCGACCGTCCGTACGCTGCTGCTGGCCTTCGTCTTCGCCTGGTTCCTGCTGGGCGGGCTCGGCCACTTCGTCTTCACCGATTTCTTCGTCGGCATCGTCCCGCCCTATATTCCCTGGCCGCTGGCGGCGGTGTATGCCAGCGGGGTGTTCGAACTGCTCGGCGCCTTCGTCCTGTTGCTGCCGGGCTGGCGGCGCATGGCGGCCTGCGGGTTGTTCCTCCTGACCCTCTGCGTGACCCCGGCGAACCTCCACATGTGGCAGCACCCGGAGTCGTTCCCGGCTTTCCCGCCCCAGGCGCTGGGCGCGCGGCTGTTGCTGCAGGTGTTCCTGCTTGGCTGCATCCTGGCGCTGGTGCTGGCGCCGGAAGGCCCGGCGAGCGGGCAAAAAAAAAGCCACTGTGCGGGGGGCAGTGGCGGGAAATGCCAGGGAATAGAGGAGCAATCGCACCTGGCGTGTGTAGAGTAGTAGTCGCTTCGTCCAGGGTCTGTATGGGTATTTGTGGTCTTTGTGAAGAAGTGCAAAGTAGAGCGTCCAGCGGACGAACGGCCTTGCCAGCGGCGGGACGCCCGCGGTAGCTTTTTCCCATGATCACGTTTCCCGTGGTCGCCTTCGAAGCCCGGCCCCAGCGCCGGGCTTCGTCGTTTCCGCCCGCCGTGTTACCGGACGCGGCGTGGCGGCGACCGGCGCGGAAGGCTCTGGCGTGCACCCGCACGGCATCCGGCCAACTTAAAGTTCGGTTGTGCCGACTGCTGTCATAACGCCATCGTTCAGTCGCCTCGGTGAGCCCCCGTACCCCCAGTTCGCTGGGCTTGCCTTTGGTGTATCCCTTTTGCCCGGCCGCGTGCCGGGCTTTTTTATGCCCGGTCTTCTTCCTTCCGGTCTACCCGGGGCCCGCGTTTCCCCGGCCGGCCCCTGAACCTCATCGCTGCAGCGACGTCCCTGGCTACAGGCGAGCCTGTGGCCGGGGGCTTTCCATCATCCGCAAAAAGGTGAAAACCATGCTGACCATCGACTACAACAGCTATCGCACCACCACTCCCTACGGCAAACGTGTGCGCTTCCTGGTGCTGCACTACACCGCGCTCGACTTCGCCGCCTCGGTCGAGGCCCTGACCACCGGCGCCGCCAGCGCCCACTACCTGATCCCGGCGCCGCATGACCCCAGCTACAAGGCTGCCGGCTTCAAGGGCCAGCGCATCTTCAACCTGGTCGCCGAGGAGGACCGCGCCTGGCACGCCGGCATCAGCGGCTGGGCCGGGCGCGACAACCTCAACGACACCTCGATCGGCATCGAGATCGTCAACCTCGCCCGCGACGACGACGGCGTGTTCACCTTCCCCGACTACGAGCGCTCGCAGATCGGCGCTCTCAAGCAACTGGCGAAGAACATCCTGCAACGCTATCCGGACATGACGCCGAAGAATGTGGTCGGCCACTCCGACATCGCCGTCGGGCGCAAGTCCGACCCGGGTCCTAAGCTGCCCTGGAAGGAACTCTACGCGGCCGGCATCGGCGCCTGGTACGACGACGCTAGCCGCGATCGCTATCGCGAAGGCTTCGAGCGCGACGGCCTGCCGCCGCGCGCCGAGCTGCTGGAGGCATTCCGTCGCTACGGCTATGCGCTGCCGGCGACGATCGACGACGCCTACTTCGCCAGCCTGCTGCGTGCCTTCCAGATGCATTTCCGCCCGGAGAACCACGACGGCGCGCTGGATGTGGAGACGGCGGCGATCCTCTACGCTCTGAACGAGAAATACCCGGCCTGAGCCACTAACAGCGAGCGGCCGCCCGATGCGGCGGCCGCTCCCTTGCCCAACCCCATGGAGGACTTGCCATGACTGCTGCCGCACAGGTCGTCGCCAAGGCGGAGATGCTGATCCGCCGCCCCATCGCCGAGGTCTTCGAAGCCTTCGTCGATCCGGCCATCACCGCCAGGTTCTGGTTCAGCCGCGGCGATGCCCGCCTCGAAGCCGGGAAACGGTTGCGCTGGCACTGGGACATGTACGGGGTTTCCCAGGAAATCGAAGTGAAGGACCTGCAAACGAACCGTCGCATCCTCATCGAATGGCCGAATGGCGACAGCAACCCTTCCCAGGTGGAGTGGCTGTTCGAGGAACTGCCCGGCGCCGGGACTTTCGTCAGCATCCGCAACAGCGGTTTCGTCGGCACCCCGGAAGAGGTCATCCCGCGGGTGGTAGACGCCACCGAAGGTTTCACCCTGGTGCTGGCCGGGCTCAAGGCCTGCCTGGAGCACGGCATCGCCCTGAACCTGGTGGCCGACCGCTTTCCCCGCGGGCTCGATGGCTGAGCATCGCCTGAGTGCGCGTCCCGCACCATGCAGCGTGCCGTCGGGCAATGCTCAGCCGAACGCGAAGTCGGCCAGCAGTTGCAGGTCCAGGCCGCTGGCTATGCCCAGGCGTGCGGACAGCGCCTGCAGCAGCATCGCCATCAGGCTGGAGAGCAGGATCAGCGAGAGCAGCAGGTAGCCCAGCCGTGCGCCGCCGGCGACATCGGTGGCCCAGTTGCCCGGGTCCATGTAGCCCACCGCGACCAGGTAGCCGGGGCCGGCGAAGGCCAGCAGGCGGCGCCACCAGTGGCCGCCGCCGGGGACTTCGACCGGCTGGGCGCGCCCGGGCTCGGCGGCCTGGGTGGCCGGGGTCTCCTTCGCGGACATGGCTAAGCTCCTGCCGGACGCGTACCGGCGCTGCCCGCGCGCCTTTCCCGGCGCGCCTTGGCACGCGGGTAGGCGAGCGGTTCAGGGGGCAGGAAGCAGGAAGTCGGTCAGGCCGAGGCCGCCAGTTGCCGGTGCAGGTCCGGCAGGTCGCTGGCGATCAGGTCCCAGTCCTGCTCGGCGGCGAGGTCCTGGGTCTGGCCGGGGCCGTATTCCAGCGGCCGGGCGATGAACGCGGTCTTCAGGCCGAGGGCGCGCGCGGCCTTGAGGTCGTAGTTGTGCGCCGCGCAGAGCATCACCTCCTGCGGCGGCAGGTCGAGCAGGCGGCAGGCGCCGAGGTAGACCTGCGGGTCGGGCTTGTAGTGGCCGAACAGGTCGGCGCACAGCAGCATGTCCCAGGGCAGCCCGGCGTGCCGCGCGACGTCGAGCATCAGCGCGGTGTTGCCGTTGCTCAGCGCGGCGAGCCAGTAGTCGGCCTTCAGCGCATGCATCCCGGCGAGCGTGTCCGGCCACGGCCGCAGGCGGTGCCAGAAGCCGGTGATGCGCTGCAGCAGGGCCTCGTCCAGCGCCAGGCCGAACTCTCCGGCCAGGGCCTCGAGACTCTGCCGGTGCAACTGGTCGAGGTGCTGCCAGGGCGCCTGGCCGTTGCGTACCCGGTCCATCGCCGGCTTGTATTGCTGGCGCCAGCGGTCGGTCAGTTCCACGCAGGGCAGGGTTCCGCCGAGTTCGCGCTCCAACGCCTGGAACTGCTCGATCAGGCTGGAACGCCAGTCCACCAGGGTACCGAACACATCGAACAGGATCGCGCGCATCGTGCCTCCTCGGCCGTGGCCGTCATCGCTTCAGTGCTTCTGTGGCAGCGCCGTGGGCAGGCCGCGGCCGCTCCAGGCGGTGACCACAAGGGCTACCGCCGCCATCAGGCAGAGCGCCAGCCAGCCGGGGACGAAGCTGTGGCTGAAGTCCTTGAGCAGCCCCAGCGCCGGCGGCGCGAGAACGATCGCCAACTGGTTGATGGCCATCGCCAGGCCGAGGGCGAAGCCGGTCTTGCCGACCGGCGCGGTATCCGCCACATAGGCCACCCAGGGACCGTACCAGCCGAAGCCGAAGAAGCCCAGCCAGGCCACTACCAGGCCCATCCCCAACGGCGATTGCAGGGGCAGCAGGACCAGCGCCAGCAGGCCGAGGACCACCGCACCGAGGCAGACCATCACCGGGAAGTAGCGCCCGGCGCGGCAGCGGTCGCTCCAGGCGGCCAGCAGGATGCGCCCGGCGACGCCGCTGCCCTGGGCGACGAACAGCAGGGTCGCGGCCATGCCGATGCCGATCTCCAGGGTCTCGTGCAGGTAGAGCACGGTGAACACCAGGATGCCGTACTGCACCGAGATCAGCGCCACCCCGGAGCAGACGATGTTCTTCATCGCCGGGTCGGTGATCATCGCCAGCCGCGACTTCACCACCGCGCCCAGGTCGCGTTCGGCGGGGTTCGCGCCGGGCGCCGGGGCGTCCGGCGGGGTGCGGTAGAAGAGCATGAAGGCCAGCGCGCCGAGGAACGCTACCAGGCCGCCGGCGAGGAATGCGCTGCGCCAGCCGTAGATTCCCGCCAGGTACGGCAGCAGCGCGGCGGACAGCGCGCCGCCCAGCGGCAGCCCGGCCTGGCGGATGCCCATGGCGAAGCCCAGCTGGGTCTTGGCGAACCAGCGTGACACCGACTTGCTGCCGCCCGGCTGCGCCGTGCTGTAGCCGGCGCCGACGACCACCAGGAACAGCAGGATGGTCAGGTAGTCGGTGGCCCACAGCGAGGCGCAGAGGGCCAGCGCGACGATCAGCGTGCCGAGGCCGACCACCAGCCGCTCGGAGTAGCGGTCGAGCAACTCGCCGGCCACCAGCAGGCCGACGATCGGCACCAGCTGCGCTGCCGACACCAGCAGGCCGATCTGCAGCGACGAGAGTTGCAGGTCGTTCTGGATGAACACGGCGATCGCGCCGATGCCCTGGACGAAGAAGCAGGCGCAGGCCTGGGCGAAGGTGGCGATCAGCAGGATGACCCAGCGGTAGCGCTGGGTCGGGCTCGCGGCGAGGGCGGCGGTCACTGGACGAACTCCCGTGCGAGGGTGAAGTTGGCTTCGCCGAGCGGATGCAGGCGCTGCAGCGACAGGTATTCGCCGAGGGTGCGTTCCATGCCCATGCGCTGGAAGATCCGTTCGCCGTCGAGCTCGGCCTCGGCGCCGTTGGCGCGCAGTTCGTCGAGAGCCTGGCGCAGCAACCGGCAGTTGTCGCTGAGCGTCACCCGGCCGTCATCGTCCACCGCGTAGGGCGTGTCCTCCATGCCGACCCGCAGCACGTCGACCTGGCTGTCCGCCTGCGCGGCATAGGCGGCCAGCCGGCGCACCGCGCAGAGCGGGGTGCCGGCGCGAGGGCCGACGTCGAGCAGCCGGAAGTGCTGCGCGGCATGCTGCGGCATCACCGCCGCGCCGACCGTGATGCTGACCTTGCGCTTGCGCACCCCGGGTTCGCCGATGTCGTACTCCAGGCTCTTGGCGCTTTCGATCACCGCGCGGAACTGCTGGTAGGTCTCCGGGAACGGCAGGCGTGGCGAGAAGCCGAACAGCAGGATCACGTTCAACTGGCCGGAACCGCCCAGGCGCAGGCGCGGGTGCTCCACGGCGAAACGGGTCATGGCGTAGCTGCGCACATGCTGCACCCACTCCACCTCGTGGAACAGGCCGAGCTTCTGGCGCGCCTGGATGGCGTTGCGGTAGACCTGGAACTGGGTCATCGGCGAGGTCACCCCGTAGTCGGCGCCCTTGCTGGTGGAGTGGGTCTGCAACTCGGCCTTTTCCAGCGCCGTCGACGGCTGGTAGTCGCGCAGGTCGGTGAGGAAGGCCGGGCTCGAGGCATAGTCGAGGTCGAGCTTGCGCCTTTGCTTCTCCAGCTCGCAGATCACCTGCAATTCGATGGCCGCCTGGATCGTCACGAAGTGCGCACCGCCCAGGTGCAGCGGGATGGCGCAGTGGCTGACCCGCTCCCACTCGCCGAAGCGGCGGATGTTCTCCTGCACCTCGCTGCCGTTGCGACTGGCGCCGAAGCTCAGCATCAGGTCGGGGAAGCGGTTCTGCAGGGCGCGGCTGACCGCCTGGTAGATGTCGTTGTCGGTGGTCTGTTCCTGGGTCAGCGGGTTACGCGCGTGATAGTGGTAGTAGCGGCACCCCATCTCGTAGAGCTGGCGCGCTTCGTCCAGCAGTTCGCCGGGGGCGGTGCGGATGGTGGCGCCGGTGCAGATGCTGTCGAGCAGGTGGTCGCCGGTGGTGGCGTGGTTGCGCGGGGTGAACTTGGCGCCGGTGGAGGCGCATCCGAGAATCAGGGTTTTCCGGGATCCGGTCATGGTCGTCTTTCCTCCATTCATCATTCCATTGAGGGCGGAGCGGTCCGCGGCGGACCGAAAGGCTGCCCAGGGCGTCGAAAGTCGTCGGTGTCTCAGGCAGGTGAAAGATGTCGCTGGCGGGATCGTTATGCGTTGTTCTACGAGAGGGATTTAAACCGCATGGCGGCGGCCGTGCGCGGCGCATTCGACAACGCTCGTTGCCGCCGGCACAAAGACCTTGCGCAAACCGCCCGGCGTTGCGCCAACCGCCGGCACGGCGGCGCAACGTTGCCATTCGCGCAAGGTCGCTCAACTGGCGGCGCGCTGTCGCAGGCAATCCTCCAGGGCCTCGCCGAGGCGCTCGATCTCGCTGTCGTCGGTCAGGTAGTGCGGAGTCAGGCGCAGTACCCCCGGCAGCGCCTGCTCGCGCAGCGCCCAGCGGGCATACTGCGGGCCGATGTAGGAGGCGTTCACGCCGCGCGCGTGGAGGCGCTTCAGCCATTGTTCGCCGCTCAGTTCGGGGGCCGCGTAGGTCATCAGCGCGCTGGCGTGCGGCCCTTGTTCCAGCGGCGTCCAGCCGAGCCGGCGGTAAAGCTGCTGGGCGATGCGTTCACGCAACTGGCGGTTGCGCCGGGCGATGCGCCGGACGTCGGTCTGCAACAGGTAGTCGCAACTGGCCTTGAGCGCCAGGCGCAGCCCCGGGTTGAACTCCGAGCATTCGAAGCGCCGCGCGTCATCCCGTGCCTGCAGGGCGAAGGCGTCGCTCCATTGCGCGCCGCCGACGTCCAGCCCGTCGGGCAGGGCCAGGCGCTCCAGGGCACGTTCGCCGAGATAGAGCACGCCGAGTCCCTTCGGCCCGCGCAGCCACTTGCGCGGCGGGAATACCAGCACGTCGCAGCCGACCGCCTCCACCGCCAGCGGCAACTGGCCGACCGCATGGCTGGCATCGAGGAAGAACAGCCCGTCATGGGCGCGGATGCGCTCGGCCACGCCCTCCAGCACGGTAGCCGCGCCATGCCCGGTGGGCACCGCGCTGAGCGACAGCAGCGGCGTCTGGCCGGGGGCGAGGTCGTGCAACTGCTCGTCGAGCCGCTGCAACAGCTGTGCGGCGTCGCCGCGCGCGTCGATCAGGCGCAGCTCCAGCCCGTGCTGCTGGCGCGCGGCGAGCAGGCACAGGCTGTTGGAACCGTATTCGTCGAAGCTGCTGATCGCCCGTATCCGTGGATGGGCGGCCAGGGCCGCGGCGAAGGCCACCGACCAGGCGCGGCTGGCGCAGTCGAGCAGGGCGATGTGCCGTGGCTGGGTGCCGAGCACCCGCGCGACGCTGTCGCGGACCGCCAGCAAAGGCTCGGCGAAATGCTCGGCGGCGCGCTGCACGCCCCAGCGCCGCTCGGCTTCCAGCCAGCGGTCGAGGGCGTCGTAGAGCGCCTGCGGCGGCAGGCTGGCGGAGCCATGGGCGAAGTGCGCGTAGCTGCCCCAGGCCGGGGTCTCGCGGCGCAGGTACAGCAGTTCGTCGGCACCGAAGGCGTCGGGGCCGGCGGGGAAGAGCGCGCTCATGGCCGCACCGCCGCGATCAGTTCCACCTCCACCGCGGCGCCGCGCGGCAGCTCGGCCACGCCGACGGCGGCGCGGGCGTGGCCGCCGCGCGCGCCGAGCACCTCCTCGAAATATTCGCTGGCGGCATCGATCACCGCCGGCTGCTGGACGAAACCCGCCGCGCTGGCGACGTAGCCGGTCACCTTGAGCAGCCGCTCGACTCGTTGCAGGCCGCCCAGCGCCTCCTCCAGCACCTGCAGGCAGCGCGCTGCGCAGAGCCGGGCGGCCTGGCGGGCCTGTTCCAGGTCGAGCTCGGCGCCGACCTTGCCGGTCCAGCGCAGCTCGCCGTGCTGGCGCGGCAACTGGCCGCTGACGTAGGCGATGCCGGCGTGGAGCACCACCGGCTGGTAGGCGCCGCCGGCGACGATGGCCGGAGCGGGGGATGTCTGCATGGTCCTGTCCTCGTGGCGGACCCGCCCGGCCACGATGCACGGGCGGGTCGATGGCTGGAAAAGCGCGACCTCACTACTGTGGGCCGGTTTTCCCGGTCTGTTTTGCGGGAGTCGACGAGTTGCTTGCCAAATCGGCAAAACAAACCGAACTTTAGCCTTGCAACAGGCACCGCCGCGCGAAGTAGACTGAGAACGCCCGACCGTTGAGGAACGCGCAACGATGATCGACCTGGTGATGCTCAAGGACTTCCTCGTCCTCTGTCGGATCAAGAGCTTCAGCCGTGCGGCGCAGGAGTGCCATGTCTCCGTGTCCGGGTTGAGCCGGCGTATCCAGACCCTGGAACAGTGGCTCGGCGCGCCGGTCTTCGAGCGCCACAAGCACGCCCTCGAACTGACCGAGGCCGGCCGCCAGCTGCAAGACGTGGCGCAGGACGCGGTGCGTGCCCTGGACAACCTGCGCCAGTCGATCCGCGAGCGCGACGAAGACGCCCAGCGGCGCATCCGTTTCTGCGCTCCGCACATTCTCTCCTCGGTGTTCTTCCCGCACTGGATTCCGCGCCTGCAGGCGGACTTCCGCAGCGCCAAGTTCAGCGTCGACTGCGATTACCTGCCGCAATGCCTGTCGCGCCTGCGCGACGGCTCGGTGGACTACGTGGTGGCGTTGCTCGACGAAGGCGAGGCGGTGTCGCGCCGCCTGGGCATCGATAGCGAAGCCGAGTTCCAGCGCCTGGAGCTTGGCCACGAACAACTGGTGGCGGTCTGCGCGCCTGACGCCGCCGGCCAGCCGCTGTTCAACCTCGACCGCCTGCAGACCGAAGCGCTATCGTTCCTCGGCTACTCCGAGGAATGCCACCTGGGCTGGGCCCTGGAACCGCTGCTGCGCGACAGCGGCCTGTTCCTCCTGCGCCACCACAGCTCTAGCCAGACCGAGGGGCTGCGCTTCTTCGCCCAGTCGCGCCTGGGCGTCGCCTGGCTGCCGCATACCCTGGTCCGCGAGGACCTCGCCAGCCGTCGCCTGGTGCGCGCCGGCGGCCAGCGCTTCGACGTGCCGTTGCGCTATACCCTGATCCGCCGCCGCCTGCCGCTACCCGGCGAGGCCGAACGCCTGTGGACCTTCCTCGGTGAGCTGGCGCGCCCGGCGCCGCGCTACGCGGTGGTCGGCGCGGCCTCCTGAGCCGCCGTCTCGGCGAGCAGGGCGCGGCGGAATTCACCGACCAGGTCGTCCTGCGCCGAACCGCTGCGGCTGACCATCACCAGCTCGCGCTGGAATTCCAGCGCGCCCAGTTCGATCACTCGCACCCGCGCCGGCTCGCGTAGCCACAGCCCAGCCCGAGGCAGCAGCGCCACGCCGAGACCGTTCTCCACCATCCGCGCGATCGCGTCGATCTCATCCAGCTCCATCACCTGGCGCGGCCTGAGCTGTTGCGCCTCGAGGAAATCGCCCACCAGGCGACCGCCGAAGGACACATGGTCGTAGCGGATGAACGGTTGCGTGCGCAGCAATTCCAGCGCATCCGTCGTGGTGCATTGCGGCGGCGCGATCAGCACGAACGGCTGGCGCTCGACCCGTTGCGCGGAGAGCCCGCGCGGCAGGTTGAACGGCGGGCGGATGAGAATCGCCAGGTCCAGTTCGGCGGCGTCCACCTGGTCCAGCAGGTGCAGCGAGACGCCCGGCACCACCTGCGGCTCGATGTGCGGCGCCTGTTCGGCGAGGCGCTTGAGCACCTCCGGCAGCAGCCCGGTCTGCGCCGTGTTCACCGCGCCGATGCGCAGGCGCCCGCGCGGGCTGTCGCCTTGGCCGATGCCGTCGAACAGCGCGAGGATCTGCTCGGCCGTACGCACCGCCTGCCGTCCGGCCTCGTTCAGGTGCGCCGCGCGCGGCGTGCGCTGGAACAATTCGACGCCGACGCTGCGTTCCAGCGCACGGATCTGCGCGCTCACCGCCGACTGCGTCAGCCCCACCTGTTCCCCCGCCGCGGCGAAGGAGCCCCGGCGCGCCACGGCGACCAGGGTGCGGAGTTCGCGGATCATCCAAGCCTCGAAAAAAGTGTTGCTCAGGCGAAATATTATGCGCTTTCCATCGAAATTGGCACGGCAAATAATCCCGGCACACCCACAGAGGAACCACGCCATGAGCCTGATGCCCTTCCACCTCGCCATCCCCGTCCACGACCTGCCGGCCGCCCGGCGCTTCTACGGCGAAGTCTTCGGCCTGAGCGAAGGCCGCTCCGCCGAGCACTGGGTCGACTTCGACTTCTTCGGCCACCAGTTGGTCATCCACCAGCACCCGCAGACCGACTCCCAGCGCCACGCCGGCAGCAACCCGGTGGACGGCCACGACGTGCCGGTGCCGCACTTCGGCGTGGTCCTCGCCTGGGACGACTGGCACGCCCTGGCCGAACGCCTGAAGCAGCGCGGCACCCGTTTCGTGATCGAGCCCTACATCCGCTTCAAGGGCCAGGTCGGCGAGCAGGCCACGTTGTTCCTCCTCGACCCCTGCGGCAACGCGCTGGAGTTCAAGAGCTTCCGCGACCTGGGCCAGCTGTTCGCCAGGTGAGCGCTCAGGCCGGGTCGAGTACGCGCGGCTGCCGGCCGATCCGTTGGTTCGGCGGCAGGGTTGCCACGTTCATCGATTGCGACAGGATCACGCGGAGTTCGCCATGGACGAGAGACTCCACCGCGCGGTTGACGATGAGGTGCTCCAGCCGCCGCAGGCGACGAGGAACAGCGGAGCCCGGGCGTTCCACGGCCTTGTCGGCGAAAGCGTGGGTGAGCCAGGTGACTGGGTTCTAAGGCGTTACGAGGTTTTGCGGGTTCATTTGTCGGTGGCCGTGACAAGAAGCTTCCAAGTATTGGATCTCTTGTTATCCCGGCATTTCGAACAGGGCGGGAGCTTGTCGCATTCGCGGTTTATTACATCCTCGAATCCGCAGGTGTCGCATTTGTAGATGCCAGGGTTTGCAGGTTTTATCCCTATGTTCAAAGACTTCTTGTAGATCTCTGGTTTTCCAGTCTTGCGAACCTTCGTTTCATCTTCATACAGCGCCATGGCCTGGCTCCTTGCTACATGAGGAAAAGCACTACGTGGCGGTGGCCTGCCCAGTCAGGGATGAGCTGCCACCGGAGTCTTCGTAACGCCGTGCCGTCGCGGTCAGCCTTGAGGTTGGGAGACCGGAGCGGCGGCTACCTGTATGGCGGCGACTTCCAGCCGGGCATTGCGCCGGGCCTGTTCCATATGGCCCTGGATGATGCCTGGAATCAGGAAGGCATCGACGATCCACCAGATGCCGGTAACGATCAGCGGGAACAGGGTGAAACAGCCGATCAGCGTGATGATCAGTTGGGTAACCGCCGTGCCGGTTTTTCCCAGGTAGAAGCGGTGCGCGCCGAAGCCGCCCAGGAAGAACCACAGCAGATAGGCGGTGCCGGTCGATTTCTGGGCATTGGAAACTTTCTGCTCCACGAGCATTTCAGATTGCAGCGACATTGGTTTTCCCACGAATCCATGCGGAAGAAAGAGCGCAGATTGAAACGCTGGTGTTAGTGTTTTACAAGTAAGCTTTCTTAGGAAAAACTTGATGCTGATGTTTTTCGGTCGTAAGGGATGTGAAGAGAAGTTAGGAGATTGATTTGTTTTTCTGATTTTTTCTGTCTGGCTAAGTTTTATTATTCATGGGTGTCGGGTTTCTGCTCCAAGAACTAGAAGTCTGAAGAAATCTATTCTCTTTTATAGTTTTAGGTTCGGGAAAATATCAAGGAAAAGGTTCTAGCTGTGTGTAGTGGTCTACTGATCCCGGACACCGATTTAGGCGAGAATCCTCGCCGTGAGAGAGGTGTCTGATGAGCAAGCAACGACGTACGTTTTCCGCCGAGTTCAAACGAGAGGCTGCCGCCTTGGTGCTGGACCAAGGCTACAGCCATATCGACGCCTGCCGTTCGCTGGGGGTGGTGGACTCGGCCTTGCGCCGTTGGGTGAAGCAGCTCGAGACGGAGCGCCAGGGTGTGACCCCGAAGAGCAAGGCGTTGACGCCTGAGCAGCAAAAGATCCAGGAGCTGGAAGCCCGGATCAACCGGCTGGAGCGGGAGAAAGCGATATTAAAAAAGGCTACCGCTCTCTTGATGTCGGACGAACTCGATCGTACGCGCTGATAGACCAGTTGAGTGAGCAGGAGTCGGTGGAAGTGGTCTGTTCAGCTTTCGATGTGGCGCGGTCTTGCTACTACGTCCACCGTCTTCGACGGCGGCGTGTCGATGCTCGCCGCGTGGCGCTACGCAGCCAAGTCAACCAGTTGTTCAGCCAGAGTCGGGGCTCGGCCGGCAGCCGCAGCATTCTGGGCATGCTGCGCGAAGAGGGCGTGACCATCGGCCGTTTCCGAGTGCGTCGGTTGATGCGTGAGCTAGGCCTGGTCAGCAAGCAACCGGGCTCGCACGCCTACAAACAGGCCACGGTTGAGCGGCCGGATATCCCGAATCGGCTGAACCGCGAATTCGCGACCGAGCATCCCAATCAGGTGTGGTGTGGCGACATCACCTACGTCTGGGCGCAAGGCCGTTGGCACTACCTGGCCGCGGTGCTGGATCTGCATACCCGGCGGGTGATCGGCTGGGCGTTCTCGGCCAAGCCGGATGCCGAACTGGTGATCAAGGCCCTGGACATGGCCTACGAACAGCGCGGCAAGCCACAGCAGGTGCTGTTCCATTCAGACCAGGGCAGCCAGTACGCCAGCCGCCTGTTTCGGCAACGGCTCTGGCGCTATCGGATGCAGCAGAGCATGAGTCGCCGAGGGAATTGCTGGGATAACTCGCCGATGGAGCGCCTGTTCCGCAGTCTGAAGTCGGAGTGGGTCCCGTCAACGGGTTACCTGACGGCGCAGGAGGCCCAACGGGACATCAGTCATTACTTGATGCACCGCTACAACTGGATCAGGCCGCATCAATTCAACGACGGGTTACCACCTGCGGTGGCCGAAGAAAAACTCAACCCACTGTCCGGGATGGGTTGACCACTACACTCGCATCTGTAGGCCGTCACCATCGCTCAGGACATAGTCCTTCTCTTGAGGCTTGGCGGCTTTGACCTTGAGGTCCGAGAGGCGGGTGGCTTGGGCGCACATGGGGTATTCCAAGAAAGGTTTCGGTATTCCAAAAGTTACCAGTGGATGGCTTGGAATACCACTTGGAATACCGAATCTCATAGATCCTGCTGGACGCTATCGGATCGTGATGATGCTGGAAGCCCCGTATTTACTGGGTTTCAGGCACAAAAAAAGACGTCCGAGGACGTCTTTAGATGATTATTTGGTGGAGCCGGGGGGATTTGAACCCCCGTCCGCCAGCTCTCCGCTATCGGTTCTACATGCTTAGCCAGCTCTACTGAGTTAACTCCGCGCCGCCCGAGTGGCAGGGTGCTTGGAGCGAGCTGTATGAGTTTTAGCCGTTACGTCTACAGCGAACTTGGCGGCGATCCTGTTCTATCTGACAGTCGTTTCGGGTTTACAGGCATCCCCTAGCGACTGCTGGTGCATTAAGCAGCCAGAGCGTAGTTGTCGTCGTTGGCAACTATAAGATTGCAGCAGCGAATTTACGAGATCTGCTACCAACTCGGCATGCCCCTCAAGTTTCGTTACCGGCGTCGAATCCTAATCGGCCCCAAAACCTGGGTAGGTCGAGGCGTAGTGTACGGCAAAGGCGCCTGGGAGTCCAACCGGGCGCGGCTAAGTCATTGATGACAGGTTATTTCCGCTCTTCCGGCGGGGTCAGGTCGAGGGGGCGGGCGGGAGCCTTGCCGGTTGGGGTCGGCTTGAGCTGGCGTTCGACGTCGGCCTGGATCGCCTGCAACACCGGTTGCAGGTCACGCATGTTGTCGCGGACCTCGGGGTAGGGGTGGTCCGTGGCGAAGCCGGCGATGCGTTCCAGTAACTGGGCGCGTACCGGGGAGGGCAGGTGGATGAACAGCTCGGGCATTTCCTTGGCCAGTTCGGCGGAGTAGAGCACCAGGTCCTGGCGCTCGAACTGGGCGGTGAGGCCGAGGTAGTCGAGGGCGCTGCCGGTGAGCATCGCGGCGGCCGCCTTGGTTTCCTGCATGCCTTGCAGGCGCGCAGGGTTGCGTTGTTCGGCCTGGGACAGGGTCATCCAGAATTCGACGGTGAGGGTGAACAGGATCGACTGCTCGCGCAGCGAGTAGCTCATCAGGCCCAGCGCCTCGGCGCCGTAGGGCTGCCTGGCGGCGCGGAAGTCGAAGTACAGGCGCATCAGTTCCTTGAGCTTGAACAGCACTTCGCGGGCCTCGTTCTGGCGGATCTCCAGCGGGCTATAGATGTTCAGCTGCGGGCGGAAGTTTTCCTCGCTGACCATGCGCAGATAGAGCGGCCCTGTGAATTCGCCGCTGCGTCGCGGCAGGGCGTTCTTCTGGGTTTCCTCGATCTTCTTCAGGGCGTCGATCAGCACCTGGTAGTCGTGGCTGTCCCAGGGCTTCTGGATGTCCGGGATGCGCTGGCCGAGGTAGTAGAGGTCGGCGGCGGCGAGCGGGCGGCCGAGAACCAGTAAAAGGATGGCCAGCGGCCAGAGAAGGCGGCGTGATAGGGTCGGCACGGACTTTCCTTGCGGGGCGCGTGGATCGGCCTAGGTTAGCGATGGCCGGGGCTGCCGTCACCCCGCGCTTCGATTGGAGCGGACGGCGTGGCGACGAGGCAGTGGAACGGCTTGCAGGCGGTGTTCGAGGACCTCGGCGGCTACGGCGCGCTGGCGCGCCAGGCCGGACAGGGCGAGGGGCCGCTGGTGGGGCATCTGCAACGGACCAACATCCAGCTGGCGGCGATCCCGGTGTTCACCCGCAAGGGCATCGCCGAGACCACGGTCAACGACCTGCTGGAGGCGGCGCGCGTTTCGCGGCGGACTTTCTACAAGTACTTCGCCGGCAAGCTGGAGGTGCTGGAAAGCATCTACCACAGCGCCGTGCAACTGCTGCTGGCGCGCTTCGGCGGGCTGCGCAGCGAGGCCGGCAGCGACGAGGACTGGCTGCGGGCGATGGTCTCGCTGTTCTTCGACTATCACCTGGCGGTCGGCCCGATCATCCGCATGATGCAGGAGGAGGCGCTGCACGCCGGCTCGCCGCTGGCGGCGCACCGGCAGCGCGCGCACCTGCGGATCATCGAACTGTGGGCCGAGCGCCTCGGCGCCCAGGGCGCGGCGCACGATCCGCTGACCTACCGGGTGCTGATCTGGGCGATGGAGGCGGCCTCGCTGGACCTGCTCAACGCCAGCGATCCGCTGGAGCTGCCACGGGTCAAGCGGGTGCTCGGCGACCTGCTGGTGGGGACGCTCTGTCCCCGCACCCAGGTTCCGACGAAACCGCAAGGGTAACAGCCGGGCAGTCGCCGCTCGCGCCGACAGAACCTAGGTTGGGCTCGCAGCCTGCCTTGGCCATGCTCTGATGACCTGTCATGACAACAAGACGGGAGACGTGCGTCCATGTCCGCGACACCCTATCTGCTGCAACCGCCGCTGGCGGTCGGATTCGCCCGCCTGGGCTTCGGCTCCCTGTCGCTGGAGTCGCTGCGCGAGCGCTACGCCGCGCCGTCCAGTGGCTCGCGCTTCATCGAGCTGGACGGTTTCCCGCTGCACTACCGCGACGAGGGCACTCGCGACAAGCCGGTGCTGGTGATGATCCACGGCGTGGTCGCCTCGCTGCACACCTGGGACGACTGGGTGAAGGCGATGTCGCCGTACTTCCGCATCGTCCGTTTCGACGTGCCGGGCTTCGGCCTGACCGGGCCGGGGCGCGACACCGACTACTCCGGCGAGCGCATGGTGGCGATCCTCGGCCAGTTGCTCGACCACCTGGGGATCGACAAGGCTTCGATCGCCGGCAACTCCCTGGGCGGCTACATCGCCTGGAATTTCGCCCTGGCCCAGCCGCAGCGGGTGGAGCGGCTGGTGCTGATCGACCCGGCCGGCTACCAGATGCGCAAGGTGCCGTGGATGATCGCCGCGGCGGCGCTGCCCGGCTCGACCCTGGCGATGCCGCTGTGGATGCCGCGCGCGCTGATCGCCCAGGGCATCAGGGAAGTCTACGGCGAGCCGGGGCGGATCAAGCCGGGCGTGGTCGACCGCTACTACGACCTGAGCCGCCGCCCGGGCAACCGCAAGGGCATGATGGAGATCTTCCGCGTGCTGCTGAAGGTCAACCGCGAGGAACTCGGCAGCTCCGGCGAACGCATCGCCCGGATCGCCGCGCCGACCCTGCTGATGTGGGGCGAACGCGACCGCTGGATCTCGCCGAAGCACGTACCGCTGTGGCAACGCGACCTGGCGGGGATCCAGGTGAAGACCTATCCGGGCGTCGGGCATATCCCGATGGAGGAGATTCCCGAGCAGACCGCGGCGGACGCACTGCGCTTCCTGATGGCCTGATCCCAGGCCGTCATGAAGAAGCCCGCGCTGGTCAGTCGCGGGCTTTTTTTTATTGCGTGGGTGAGAAGCCGGCAGGTCGGTGAAGTACCGGGGCGAGGGAGCGATGCAAGCCCCTCTCGCGGTGGAGAGGGGCGGCGGGGAAGCTCAGGCGGCCTTCGGCTCCGGCTCGAACTGGTCGCGGTATTGCTCGATGAGGTGCAGGTTATTGTGCTGCCAGGGGTGGAAGTCCTTCTTGTAGAAGTCCAGGTACACGCCTACCAGCGAACGGAACACGCCGTCCTTGCCCCACAGCCACTTGATGCCGTCGCGCCAGACCTTGAAGTTCCACAGCAGGCCGTCGCGCTTGAGCATGTGGACCAGGCCCTTGGTGGTGTCGAGGGCGAAGAAGAAGGTGCCCTGGACCATCGCCCGGCGGCGTAGGCTGGCCTTGCCGTTGACCAGCATGAACACGTCGTAGGCCACCGCCTTGTGCTCGGTTTCCTCCAGCGCGTGCCAGCGCCACAGGCGGGCCATGGTAGGGTCGGCGCCCTCCAGCCACCTGGGGTTGCTCAGCAGGCCGTCGGCCATGATCGCGGTGAGATGTTCCAGGGCCGCGGTGGCCGCCAGCTGGCGCGAGGGGTGCAGCTTCTGCTGGGCGAAGCGGATGCGCCGCTTGGCGCCACCTTCGAGGCGATCGATGTCGTAGCCGAGGGCGCGCAGGCGGTCGCTGTAGACCAGGTGCTCGCGGCTGTGGTGGCCTTCCTGGCCGATGAAGCCGCGGATCTGCTGCTTCAGCGCCGGGTCCTCGACCCGCTCGCGGTAGTGGCGCACGGAGTCGATGAAGAAGCGCTCGCCATCGGGGAACAGCACCGACATGGCGTTGAACATGTGGGTCTTGAAAGCGTCGCCGCTGTGCCAGTGGCGCGGCATCGGATCGGGCAGGTCGAAGTCCAGATGACGCGGGCGGATCTCCAGACCTTCGGGGGTGGTGCTGGCCATAGCGGCTCCCTGTGATGGTGAAGGACCATGGGCTCGACTATCGCTTGCGGGGGGTAGCCTCACAAGGTTATCTTCTGCCAAATTTCCGGTCATATCCGGCCAGCGGTCAGAACAACAATCAGCCATGAAACAACCGCTCAACTTCACCGCCGAACTGGTGCCGGTGGCCTATGCCGAGGCGCTGCTCGATCTCGTCGCGGAACACGGCGTGTCCCGCCAGGCGCTGTTCGACGCCGCGCGGGTGCGCCCCGAGGTGCTCGAGAGCCCGAACGGCCGGCTGTCCTTCCTCGATTTCAACCAGCTCACCTACAGCGCCCAGATCCTCTGCGACGAACCGGCGCTGGGGCTGGTGCTCGGCCAACGGCTGAACGTCTCGGCCCACGGCATCCTTGGCTACGCGGTGCTGTCCAGCGCCAACCTGGGCAAGGCCATCCAGTTCGCCCTCAAGTACTACCGGGTGCTCGGCCTGGCCTACGAACTGGAGCTGGTGCTCGACGACGGCCGCGCCGAGTTGCGCGCGGTGGAGTCGATGCCGCTGGGCGCCGCCTCGGTGTTCGCCGCCGAGGGCCTGATGGCGACGCTGTATTCCATCGCCTGTTTCCTGGTCGGCGAGCCGCTGCAGGAGGTGCGGGTGGGCTTCGCCTATCCGCCGCCGGCCCATGCCCGGCGCTACGCCGAGGTGTTCGGCGTGGCCGCCGAGTTCGAGCAGCCCTGCCACTGGCTGAGCATGCCCAGCGAATACCTGGAGCGGCCGATGGCGCTGGCCAACCCGGCCACGGTGCAGATGTGCGAGCAGCAGTGCGAGGCGCTGCTGGCCACCCTGGACGTCCAGGAAGGCCTGCTGACCCGCGTGCGCCGCCTGCTGCTGGCACGTCCCGGCGACTTCCCCGATCTCGAGCAGGCCGCCCGCGAACTGCACACCAGCGGGCGCAGCCTGCGCCGGCACCTGTCGTCGCTGGGGACCAGCTACCAGCAGGTCCTCGACGACGTGCGCAAGCGCCTGGCCCTGCAGTACCTGACCACCACCCAGCTACCGCTGTACGAGATCGCCCTGCTGCTGGGCTTCAACGATTCGTCGAACTTCCGCCGGGCGTTCCGCAAGTGGACCGGCAAGCTGCCCAGCGACTACCGCGAAGCGCCCTGAGCCATTGCCGGCGGTCCTCGGCGGCGGGTGGATGTGCCATGCTTGGCGTCTACTGGAAATCCATGGCGCGCTTGCCGCGCCGACCGTGATCGGAGTCTTGCATGTCGACATCCCCCGCGTTGATCCGCGAAACCTTTCCCGTCGGACCTTTGCAGTGCAACTGCACCATCATCGGCGACCCGCTGACGAAGAAGGCCATCGTCGTCGATCCGGGCGGCGACCACGAGCTGATCCTGCAGCGCCTCGAGCGGCTCGGCCTGCAGGTGGTCAGCATCGTTCATACCCACGCGCACCTGGACCACTTCCTCGCCTCCGGCGAGCTGAAGAAGCGCACCGGCGCCAGCCTGCACCTGCACAAGGACGACCAGTTCCTCTGGGACAACCTGGAGATGCAGTGCCAGCTGTTCGGCGTGCCCTACAATCCGGTGCCGGCGCCGGACCGCTGGCTGGCCGACGACGAGGAACTGGCCTGCGGCTGCGGCGTTGCGCTGCATACCCCGGGGCACACGCCGGGCTCGATGAGCTTCTGGTTCCCCCAGGCGAAGCTGCTGGTCGCCGGCGACACCCTGTTCCGCCGTGGCATCGGCCGCACCGACCTGTGGGGCGGCGACTCGGCGGCGATCCAGCGTTCGATCAAACAGCGCCTGTACCGTCTCGACGAGGACGCCACGGTGGTCGCCGGCCATGGCCCGGACACCACGCTGGGCGAGGAGATGCGCGAGAACCCCTTCGTCAGGGGCTGAATAGGAATTTTCCGAGGGACGGGAATTTTGCCACTTGGCTATGCTCTAAGCTATCGGCCGCCCCTCACGCAGGGGCGTTTCAGTACCTCGAGGAGTAGTTTTCCCATGTTCACCTCCCGTTGCCTGCCTCTGGCCGCAGCCGTCACCGCACTGGCCCTGCTGGCCGGTTGTGCCTCCAACAACCCCTACGACACGCAAAGCCAAAGCCAGGGTGGCATGAGCAAGACGGCCAAGTATGGCGGACTGGGTGCGCTGGCCGGTGCTGTCGCCGGCGCCGCGATCGATCACAACAACCGTGGCAAGGGCGCGCTGATCGGCGCCGCCGTCGCCGGCGCGGCCGCCGCGGGTTACGGTTACTACGCCGACAAGCAGGAAGCCGAACTGCGCCGGCAGATGGAAGGCACCGGCGTGGAAGTGCAGCGCCAGGGCGACGACATCAAGCTGATCATGCCGGGCAACATCACCTTCGCCACCGATTCGGCGAACATCGCCCCGAGCTTCTACGCGCCGCTGAACAACCTGGCGAACTCGTTCAAGCAGTACAACCAGAACACCATCGAGATCGTCGGCTACACCGACAGCACCGGCAGCCGCCAGCACAACATGGACCTGTCCCAGCGCCGCGCGCAGAGCGTGGCCGGCTACCTGACCGCCCAGGGCGTCGACGGCACCCGCCTGAGCACCCGCGGCATGGGCCCGGACCAGCCGATCGCGAGCAACTCCACCGCGGACGGCCGCGCGCAGAACCGCCGCGTCGAGGTCAACCTGCGACCGGTTCCGGGCGCCCAGGGCCCGGCGCAGACCCAGCCGCAGTACTGATCGCGGCCTGGACGAAAAAGCCCGCCATTCGGCGGGCTTTTTCATGGGCGCTGGTAGGCGCTCTTCGTCCTACGCCTTGGCGTTACCGGGAAACTCGCGGTGCAGGCTGTCGAGCAACTGGTCCTTGCGCTCCCACAGCTGGTTGACCCATTGCTGGAACTCCGCGCGGTAGGCGGCGTCCTGGTCGTAGCTCTTGCCGACGAACTGGCGCGGGATTTCCAGTTCCTCGAAGCGCACCACGACCTCCTTCAGGCGTCCGGAAAGCAGGCACCAGAAGGTCGGGCTGCCGTCCGGGTAGTGGATGGTCACGTTGACCAGGGTCTTCAACTGCTCGCCCATGGCGTCGAGGACGAAGGCGATGCCGCCGGCCTTGGGCTTGAGCAGGTGGCGGAACGGCGACTGCTGCTCGTCGTGCTTGGCGCGGGTGAAGCGGGTGCCTTCGAGGAAGTTGAACACCGCCACCGGGATGCGGCTGAACTTGGCGCAGGCCTTGCGCGTGGTCGCCAGGTCCTGGCCTTTCTTTTCCGGGTGCCTGGCCAGGTAGGCCTTGCTGTAGCGCTTCATGAAGGGGAAATCGAGGGCCCACCAGCACAGGCCGATGATCGGCACCCAGATCAGTTCCTGCTTGAGGAAGAAGCGCAGCAGCGGGATGCGCCGGTTCAACTGGTATTGCAGGACGAGGATGTCGACCCAGCTCTGGTGGTTGCTGGTGACCAGGTAGGAATGCTGGTACTCCAGCCCCTGCAGGCCCTGGACGTTCCAGCGGGTGCGCTGGACCAGGTTCATCCAGCCCTTGTTGCAGGCGATCCAGCCTTCGGCGATCAGGCTCATGATCTTGCTGCACAGGCGCTGGGCGGCGGCGAACGGCAGCAGCAGCTTGACCAGGGTCATGCCGAACAGCAGGCAGGCCCAGCACAGGGTGCTGGCCACCAGCAGCAGGCCGGCCAGCGAGCCGCGCAGGAAATGGGGGAGAAACGAAAGCATCGAGGAGTCCTTGTACGTAGGCGCCCGGCCAGGGCCGGGCGCGTGGAGCGGGGCGTGATCCCGCCGTTCACATGGCACATCCTCGTGCCTGGCCGAAGCCAGTGCCGCCCATTGGGCGGCGTTCCCTCAGGCCGGCGCCTGGGCGTCCGCCTGGATGGCGGTGAGGGCGATGGTGTAGACGATGTCTTCCACCAGCGCGCCGCGCGACAGGTCGTTCACCGGTTTGCGCAGGCCTTGCAGCATCGGCCCGACGCTGACGCAATCGGCGCTGCGCTGCACTGCCTTGTAGGTCGTGTTGCCGGTGTTCAGGTCGGGGAAGATGAACACCGTGGCCTGCCCGGCCACCGGGCTGTTCGGCGCCTTCTGGCGGCCGACGCTGGCGATGGCGGCGGCATCATACTGCAAGGGTCCGTCGATCAACAGGTCGGGTCGCTGCTCGCGCGCCAGGCGGGTGGCCTCGCGGACCTTGTCGACATCGACGCCGGAACCGGAGTCGCCGGTGGAGTAGCTGATCATCGCGACCCGTGCCGGGATGCCGAAAGCCTGCGCCGACGCGGCACTCTGCACGGCGATCTCGGCCAGGTCACTGGCCGAAGGATCGGGATTCACCGCGCAATCGCCGTAGACCAGCACCTGGTCCGGTAACAACATGAAAAACACTGACGACACCAGGTTGTAGCCGGGCGCGGTCTTGATCAGTTGCAGCGCCGGGCGGATGGTGCTGGCGGTGGTGTGGATGGCGCCGGAGACCAGGCCGTCGACCTCGTCGAGGGCGAGCATCATGGTCGCCAGGACCACGCTGTCCTCCAGTTGCTGCTCCGCCATCGGCGCGTTCAGCCCCTTGCCCTTGCGCAGCTCGACCATCGGCTCGACGTAGCGCTGCCGGACCAGGTCCGGATCGATGATCTCCAGCCCTTCCGGCAGCACGATGCCCTGGGCCTGGGCCACCGCCCGGACCTCTTCCGGCTTGGCCAGCAGCACGCAGCGGGCGATCCCGCGCGCCTGGCAGATCGCCGCGGCCTGCACGGTGCGCGGCTCGCTGCCCTCGGGCAGGACGATGCGCTTGCCGGCCTTCTGCGCGCGCTGCACCACCTGGTAGCGGAACGCCGGCGGCGACAGGCGTAGCTCGCGCGGCGTGCCGCAGCGCTGCTTGAGCCATTCGAAGTCGATGTGCCCGGCGACGAACTCGGTGACCCGCTCGGCGCGCTCGCGGTCGTCCACCGGGATTTCCTTGTTCATCCGGTTCAGGTTGGTCGCCGTGTCGTAGGAGCCGGTGGCCACCGACAGCACCGGCAGGCCGCCCTGCAGGGCGCCACGGCAGAGTTCCATGATCCGCGGGTCGGGCGGGAAGTCGCTGCACAGCAGCAGTCCGGCCAGCGGCACGCCGTTCATCGAGGCCAGGCTGGCGGCGAGGATGATGTCGTCGCGGTCGCCGGGGGTCACCACCAGCACGCCGGGCTTGAGCAACTGCACGGTGTTGGGCACGGCGCGGGCGCACAGCACGATCTTCTGCACCCGGCGCTGTTCGTAGTCGCCGGCGTTGATCACCCGCGCGCTGAGCAGGTCGGCGATGTCGCGAGTGCGCGCGGCGTTGAGCTCGTCCTGCCAGGGGATGCAACCGATCAGGCGGAAGTCGTCGCGCAGCAGCGGCGAGTGTTCGGTCAGGCGCCGGGCGAAGTCGGCGACGCCGTCCTCGGCGCTGGCCGCGTCGGCCTCGCCGCGGACCTTGTTGAGGATCACCCCGAGCACCTTCGGGTCGCGCGGGCCGCCGAACAGCTGGGCCTGGATCTCGATGCGGTCGGTGAGTTCGGTGAGGGTCTCGTTCTCCGGCGCCGAGACCAGGATCACCTCGGCGTCGAGGCTCTTCGCCAGGTGGAAGTTGACCCGCGCGGCATAGCTGGCGTGGCGGGTCGGCACCATGCCTTCGACGATCACCACGTCCTTGTCGGCGGCGGCGCGCTGGTAGAGGCTGATGATCTCTTCGAGCAGTTCGTCCAGCTGGCCGTCGCCGAGCATCCGCTCGACCTGCGCCAGCGGCAGCGGTTTCGGCGTGTCCAGGCCGTGGGTGCGCGCCACCAGTTCGCTGGAGCGCTCCGGGCCGAGGTCGCCGGGATGCAGCTGGGCGATGGGTTTGAAGAAGCCGACCTTCAGCCCGGCGCGCTCGAGGGCGCGGAGCAGGCCGAGGCTGATCGAGGTGAGGCCGACGCCGAAACCGGTCGGGGCGATGAAGAAGGTATGCATCTGGGCTCCTTAAGCCGTGCGTTGGGCCGCGCCGCCGGGTGGGCGGGGGCTCCGGTCCCGTTCAGTCGAGCAGGGCCAGGGTGTCGAGGGCGATCTGCCGCTCTTCGTTGGTCGGGATGACCAGCACCCGCGGGTGGCCCGTGGCCTGGATCGGTCCGGCGACGCCGCGCACGCAGCGGGCGTTGGCCTCCTGGTCCAGGCGCAGGTCGAACAGGCGCAGGTGGGCCACGGTCTTGGCGCGCACCAGCGGCGAGTTCTCGCCGATGCCGCCGGTGAAGATCACCCCGTCCAGCTGCGGCAGGGCGCAGCTCATCGCCGCCAGGGACTTGGCCAGGCGGTAGCAGAACACCTCGATCGCCAGCGCCGCGCCGGGGTGGCCCTGCTCGCGTTCCTGTTCCAGGGTACGCATGTCGTTGGACAGGTTGGAGAGGCCGAGCAGGCCGCTTTCGTTGTTCAGCATCGAGTCGATGCGCTCCAGGCTCCAGCCCAGGGTCCGCGCCAGGTGGCTGTGCAGGTTGGGGTCGACGTCGCCGCTGCGTGTGCCCATCACCAGACCCTCCAGCGGGGTCAGGCCCATGCTGGTGTCGAGGCTCTGGCCGTTGACGATGGCGCAGGTCGAGCTGCCGTTGCCGAGATGGGCGCTGAGCCAGCTGCTGTCGCCGACCGCCAGCCCGGCCATTTCCGCCGCGCGGTGGCTGACGTAGCGGTGGCTGGTACCGTGGAAGCCGTAGCGGCGCACGCCGTGCTCGCGATAGAGGGCTTCCGGCAGGGCGTAGCGGTAGGCATGTTCCGGCAGGCTCTGGTGGAAGGCGGTGTCGAACACGGCGACGTGCGGCAGCCCGGGGAACAGCGTCATCGCCGCTTCGATGCCCTGCAGGTTGGCCGGGTTGTGCAGCGGCGCCAGCGGCGCGGTGGCGCGGATCGCTTCGATCACCCGCCCGTCGAGGCGCGTGGCATGGGTGAACAGCTCGCCGCCGTGCACCACCCGGTGGCCGATGCCGTGCAGCTTGCCGCCGGCGGCGTTCTGCACCATCGGCAGCAGTTGGGCGAGGGCGGCGCGGTGGTCGGCGTTGGGAATCATCAGGCTGTCGCTATCGCCGCCGCGCTTCCAGCGCAGCACCGCGTCGCGGCTGCCCAGGCGCTCGGCGAGGCCGTGCAGGGGAAACAGGGAATGGGCTTCGTTGACCAGGGCGAACTTGATCGACGAACTGCCGCAGTTGATCACCAGAATGTTGCGTGAGGGCATCACTGCTCCTTGGTCTGCTCTTCTTGTTCCCGGGCACACCAGCCGCAGCGAAAGGGGCGGCCGAGCTGTCTGTGCCGCGCGTTTTCGTCCAGGACCCAGGCGCGCGACTGCCAGGGCGGTTGGTGGCGCAGGTGCTGAGTATGGCCACAGGACAAGACTGCCACCCAATGGCCTTCCTCGTCCTGATGAAAATCAATCACCCGCGACGGCGTTCGCACGTCCCGTTCATCCGGGGCGCGGTCGCTTTCGGGGCTATTGATGCGTACACTTGCGCATTCATCTTCTTTATCGAAAAGGTTTCGTACCATGCAGATCGCGGCCAACAAGGCGGTTTCCATCGACTATACCCTGACCAACGACGCCGGGGATGTCATCGACAGTTCCGCAGGTGGCGCGCCGCTGGTTTACCTGCACGGTGCCGGCAACATCATCGTCGGTCTGGAGAAGGCCCTGGAAGGCAAGAACGTCGGTGACGAGCTGAGCGTCGCCATCGAGCCGGAAGATGCCTATGGCGAGTACAGCGCCGAGCTGGTCGCGACCCTGACCCGCGAGATGTTCGAGGGCGTCGACGAGCTGGAAGTGGGCATGCAGTTCCATGCCTCGGCGCCGGACGGCGGCATGCAGATCGTCACCATCCGCGACATCGACGGCGACGACGTGACCGTCGACGGCAACCACCCGCTGGCCGGCCAGCGCCTGAACTTCAAGGTCAAGGTGGTCGACGTGCGCGACGCCAACGCCGAGGAAATCGCCCATGGCCACATCCATGGCGAGGGTGGTCATCACCACTGATCGGCTGTCGTTCGCCGATTGATGGCCTGGGCCGTCCAGCGGCGGAACTGCTAAGCTGATACTGCGAAAGGCGCCTTTGGGCGCCTTTCGCGTCATGCGCCATGCCTGGGCTCTCCACCCCGTCCCCCGGGGTTGCGCCGCAGCCGGGAATCCCGTCCGCTGCGGGGCTTGGCACGTTGTGTCGCTGAATGCGCAAGGAGTACGTCATGAGTGCCTTTCACGATCTCACCCTGCAGGGGTTGGATGGACAGGACCTGCCGCTTTCCCCGTTCAAGGGCAAGGTGCTGCTGGTGGTCAATGTCGCCTCCAAATGCGGCCTGACGCCGCAGTACGCCGGCCTGGAGAACCTCTACCAGACCTACCGCGAGCGCGGTTTCGCGGTGCTCGGCATCCCCTGCAACCAGTTCGCCGGCCAGGAGCCGGGCAGCGAGGCGGAGATCCAGTCCTTCTGTAGCCTGAACTATGGCGTCAGCTTCCCGATGAGCGCCAAGGTCGAGGTCAACGGCAGTGCGCGGCACCCGCTCTATCGCCTGCTGGCGGGCGAGGGCGCGGAGTTTCCCGGCGACATCACCTGGAACTTCGAAAAATTCCTCCTCGGCCCCGATGGCCGCGTGCTGGCGCGCTTCAGCCCACGCACCGCGCCGGACGACCCGGCCCTGGTGCAGGCCATCGAGAAGGCCCTGGGCTGATTGGCCCGGCGGGAGGCCTCCCGCCGGCGCCTTTCCCTCCCGAACGCGGCGCGACAAGCCCCGGCCTGTGATGCCTGATCACTGTCGTTGATAGTGCTGGGCGAGCGAGACGACCGGTCATATTCTCTCGCTCCATGAACAGCAACCGACTCGACAAGCGCGAACTGATCCTGGCCAAGGGCTCCGAGGTCATGACCCGGCGCGGCTACCACGGTACCGGGGTGCTGGAGATCGTCCAGGCCGCGCGCATTCCCAAGGGCTCCTTCTATCACTACTTCGACAGCAAGGAAGCCTTCGCCGAGCAGGCCCTGGAACACGTCTACGCGCCGCGCCTGGCGCGCTACGCCCAGGCCCTCGGCGATAGCCGCTTCAGCCCGCGCGAGCGGGTGCTGCGCTACTACGGCGAGCTGCTGGAGCACTTCGCCCGCCAGGAAAAGCCCGAATACCACTGCTTCATCGGCAGCCTGAGCTTCGAGATGGCCGAGCTGTCGCCGCCGATCGCGGCCAGGGTCGAGTCGATCCTGCAGGCTTCCGCGCGAATCCTCCAGGACTGCCTGGAGCAGGCGCGCGCGGCCGGCGAACTGGCCGCCGACGAGGACTGCGCGAGCCTGGCCGGCTTCATCGGCTGCGCCTGGCAGGGCGCCCTGGCGCGCTTCAAGGTCGGCGCCGGCCTCGCTCCGCTGAACGCTTTCATGTCGCGCCTGGAGCTGCTGCTCCGTGCCTGATACCTGCCCGACCCGCCCATTCCCCCTTAGGAGTCCGTCCATGAGTGCCCCCGTAGAAGCCCTGTTCCAACCGTTCCGCCTCGGCGCCCTGGAGCTGCCCACCCGCGTGGTGATGGCGCCGATGACGCGCAGCTTTTCCCCCGGCGGCGTACCCAACGCCAAGGTCGTCGAGTACTACCGCCGGCGCGCCGCCGCCGGCGTCGGCCTGATCGTCACCGAGGGCACCACGGTCGGCCACAAGGCCGCCAACGGCTATCCGAACGTGCCGCGCTTCCATGGCGAGGACGCCCTGGCCGGCTGGAAGCAGGTGGTCGAGGCGGTGCATGCCGAGGGCGGGCGCATCGTTCCGCAACTCTGGCACGTCGGCAGCGTCCGCCGCCTGGGCGTGGAGCCGGACGCCAGCGTGCCCGGCTACGGCCCCATGGAGAAGGCCAAGGACGGCAAGGTGCTGGTCCACGGCATGAGCAAGGCCGACATCCAGGAGGTCATCGCCGCCTTCGCCCAGGCCGCCCGCGACGCCCAGGTGATCGGCATGGACGGGGTGGAGATCCACGGCGCCCACGGCTACCTGATCGACCAGTTCTTCTGGGAAGGCAGCAACCAGCGCGACGACGAGTACGGCGGCAGCCTGGCCAATCGCTCGCGCTTCGCCGTCGAGCTGGTACGGGCGGTGCGCGCGGCGGTCGGCGCGGATTTCCCGATCATCTTCCGCTTCTCCCAATGGAAGCAGCAGGACTATTCCGCGCGCCTGGTGGAAACCCCGGAGGGCCTGCGCGAGTTCCTCGCGCCGCTGGTGGAGGCCGGCGTCGATATCTTCCACTGCTCGACCCGTCGCTTCTGGATTGCCGAGTTCGAAGGCTCGGAACTCAACCTGGCGGGCTGGACCCGCGAGCTGACCGGCAAGCCGACCATTACCGTGGGTAACGTCGGCCTGGACGGCAGCGAGTTCCTGCAATTCTTCGGCAACACCGACGAGGTGGCGCAGCCGGCGAGCATCGACGGCCTAGTGGAGCGCCTGGACAAGGGCGAGTTCGACCTGGTCGCGGTGGGCCGCGCGCTGCTGGTGGATCCGGAGTGGGCGGTGAAGGTCCGCGAGGGGCGTATCGGCGACATCAAGCCGTTCAGCCGCGAGGCCCTGGCCAGCCTGGTCTGAGGCCGCGTCCGCGGCGCACCGGCCCGGCGCCGCGCCGGCAAGGAGATCCCACCCTTGGGGGTGGGATTTTTCATGCCCGTGATTTTTTCCGAAAACCCGCCGTGCGGCCGGCTGACTTCAAAGTCCGAAACGGGCATTGTATGACCGCCAACACAACAATAGGCCGAGAAACGGCCAGAGGAGCGAATCCATGCGTATCGGCCTGGTGGTCGACGCGACCTGCGACCTGCCGCCCGAATTCCTCGCCGCCCACGGCATCCGCGTGATGCCGATCGGGATCCGCCTGGGCGAGCAGCGGCTCATCGATCGACGCGACCCCGACACCACCCTGAGCTTCTACCGCGACCACCTGCCCAGGGTCGGCAGCAAGGACGGCAGCCAGCCGCTCTCCGCTGCCGAGTTGCAGCAATGGTTCCTCGACGAACTGGTGACCGACTTCGACTACGTGGTCTGCCTCACCGTCGACAGCCTGCGCAGCCCGATCTTCGAGCACGCCACCCAGGCCTCCTTCGGCCTGCTCCAGCATTACCACGAGCGCCGCCAGGCGGCCGGCATCGCCGGTCCCTTCACCCTGCGCGTGCTCGACAGCCACGCGGTGTTCGCCGGCATCGCCTGCCTGGCCGCCGAGGCTGCGCGCCTGCTGGCGCAGGGCTGCCACCCCAACGCGCTGCGCACGCGCCTCGAGCAGCTCAGCCTGCAGACCTGCACCTACCTGGTCGCCGACGACCTCGGCCACTTGCGCCGGCGCGGCTTCCAGAAGGGCGATCGCAGCGGTTTCGTCGACCGGGTCAAGGGCGCGGCGCTGGGGTTGGGCTCGCTGCTCGACGTCAAGCCGGTGTTCAGCCTGGCCGAAGGCGAGGACAAACCGGTGGCGCTCTCGCCGAGCTTCGAGAAGTCGGCGGAGAAGCTGCTCGGCTATGCCCTGGCGCGGGTACAGGCGGGTGAGCTGCTGGCGCCGCAACTGAGTCTCAGCTATGCCGGCGATCCGACCGCGCTGCGCGACCTGCCGGGCTTCGCCGCGCTGGAGAACGCCTGCCGCGAGCGCGACATCCACTTGCACCTGGGCATGCTCAGCCCTACCGGCGGCATCAACCTGGGCGCCGGGGCGATGAGCCTGGGCTTCATCGCCGCGCCGAAACCCTTTGCCTGAGGTTCACTCGCGGCTGCGCGGCAAGGCTCCGCCATCCTCCGCCGGCGGCCGCTCGGGCCTGGCCGGGGCGGGCTGGAGCAGCGGGCTGGCGCAGGCGTCTTCCAGGTAGTTCTGGAAATGTTCGACGATGCTCTCCCAGCCTTGCCGGCTGGCGTGCTGGCGGGCGTTGAGACGGACCCGGCGCAGGCGCTCCTGATCGCCCAGCAGCCAGCTGGCGACTTCGACGAAGCCGGCGTTGTCGCCCGGCGCGGCGAGCACGCCGTTGTGCCCGTGGCGGATGTGCTGGCCGGCGGCCGCCTGGTCGAAGGCCACCACCGCGAGGCCGGCGGCCTGGGCTTCGAGGACCACGTTGCCGAAGGTTTCCGACAGGCTCGGGAAGAGGAACAGGTCGCCGGAGGCGTAGTGGGCGGCCAGGGTCTCGCCGCGCTGCACGCCGCAGAACAGCGCTTCGGGCAGGTCGCGTTCGAGGTGCTTGCGTTCCGGCCCGTCACCCACCAGCACCAGGCGCAGCTTCAGCTGTGGATGGGCGGCACAGAGCGCGCGGAAGCTGCCGCCGAGCAGGCCGAGGTTCTTCTCCGCGGCCAGCCGGCCGACGTGCAGCACGGCGATGTCCTGTTCGCCCAGGCCCCAGCGCCGGCGCAGCTCGGGATCGCGGCGGGAGGGGTGGAAAAGTTGGCTGTCGACCCCGCGCGAGAGCAGGTTGAGGCGTTCGAAACCGCGCCGCTGCAATTCCATGCGCTGGCTGCCGCTGGGCACCAGGGTCATCTGCGTGCGGTTGTGGAACCAGCGCAGGTAGCCGGTGACCAGCCGGGTCAGCGGGCCGAAGCCGTAGTGCTCGCTGTACTGCTGGAAGTTGGTGTGGAAGCCGCTGACCGCCGGGATGCCCAGGCGCCGCGCGGCGCGCAGGGCGGAGAAGCCGAGCGGGCCTTCGGTGGCGATGTAAAGCACGTCGGGGCGCTGGCGTTTCCAGCAGCGCAGCAGCTTGTGCAGGCTCGACATACCCCATTGCAGGCCGGGGTAGCCGGGCAGCGGCCAGCCGCGGGTCAGCAGCAGCTCGGCATCGCTGCGCCGGCCATCGTCGCCCGGTTGGCGCGGGCGCACCACCTGGACCCGGTGGCCGAGCTGCTGGAGGCCGGCGTGCAGGCGTCCCAGGGTGTTGGCGACGCCGTTGACTTCCGGCGGATAGGTTTCGCTGATCAGGGCGATGCTCAGGGGTCTGCTCATGACGCCAGTGTCGACCGGCGCCGTGTAGCGGATGTGACGTTTTCGTGATGACTTGATGACGGCGCCCTTGTCGGGGCGCGGTGGCTTTCAGCGCTGCAGCAGGCGCGGGTTCTCTTCGCCGAAGATCTGCTTGCGCAGGGCCTTGAGGCGTTCGTCGATGGCGGCGTGACGTTGCTCCTCGCCTTCGACGCTGGCGAGCACCTCGGCGATCGCCTTGTCCGACTCCTGCGCGTATTCCCGCAGTTGTTCTTCCTCGCCGGGCGTCGGTGGTTGCTGTTGGATGGCGGCGCTATCCTTGAGCGCCATCCATATCTCGAAGTCGAGCGCCTCGCGGCGCCTGGCATCGGTCTCCACATAGGGCGTCAGGCGCTGGATTTCCTCGAAGGTCTGGCGCGGATCGGCGCCGACCACCACCTCGCGCTTCAGTTGCTCGATCAGGCTTTCGGCGGCCTGCTTGCGTTCGATCTCGGACATTTGCGCGGCGCTGCGGCTGAATTCGCCGAGTTGTCGTTCCAGGTTGTCGGGGGCGGTGGCTGTAGTCATCTCTGGGGCTCGGGAGGGCGTGGAGAGGTTCGGCGTCGATGTGGCCTGCGGAGTTTGCGCGATGGGCGCTGGCGTCGGTGGATAGAACAGCAGGACAGAGCCGATGGCTGCGCCGCAGAGCAACAGGGCCAGCAATGTCCAGGTCAGGGTGGATTTCATGCGGTGGACTCCTCGCTTCAGGTCGCTGCAATGTCGAACAGCGGATCGCTCTTGCTCGGCTTGCCGGTCTCCACGTGTCCGGCCAGGCGGCGGAGATAGTTGGTCTCGGTGTTGCTGGCGGTCACGCTAAGGTCGTACCAACCCTGGCTGCTGCGCAGCAACCACACCTCACTGATCGCCTGGTTCGGTTCGAGTTCATAGCGGCGGCTGCCCTCCTGGGTATAGACCGGGTTCGGCGTCACCGTCACGCTGCACGGCAGTTGGCCGAGATTGCGGATGTTCAACTGCAGATTGCCGTTGCGTTGATAGGTGACCGATACCTCGGGCCGGGCCATCTGCGCGGCGAGATGCAGGTTGCCGTGGAATTCGCGGAAGAAGCCGTTGGGGCCATGCACCTCGAAGGCGTAGCGGCCATTGGCGTCGAGCAGGTCGTCGAGTTCGTCGCTAAGCGTGCGGCCCAGCTCCTCTCCGCTTTCCTGGACCACCGGATAGCTGGTCACGGTATAGAAGCGCGGATTGCCGACTTCCCGTGGCTGCACCTGGAATACCGCGGCGGAATGTCCCTGCGGATTGCTCGGTAGGCTCACGCCGTCGTTGCCCAGGGCCAGGCGCAGCTTGCCGGCGGCGACGTCGATGTCCAGAGTGGCGTGCAACTGGTAGGGCACCGCGAGGGCAGGGCGTTGGCCCTTTTCCTGGCTGGGCAGGCTCTTGGGCTCATAGGACCAGTACTTGGGGCTGGGCCGGTAGAACTGCTGCCAGTAGGCGTCCTCCTTGCGCGCGTCGCTCTGTGGGACGTTGGTCAGGTCGGGGGCGACCTGGGTATCGCCTGCGCCCTGGAAGTCGAACAGCGATGTGAGGTCGCCGCAGACGGCGCGCCGCCAGGGCGAGATGTTTTCCTCGACGACGCCGAAGCGGCGTTCAAGGAAGCGCAGCACCGAGGTATGGTCGAATACTTCGGCGCTGACCTTGCCGCCCTTCGACCAGGGCGAGATGGCGATCAGCGGGACGCGGTGGCCGAGCCCGATGGGCAGACCGCTGGATGCCTCGATCTCGCCGGCGGTACTGACCGTGGAAAGGCCGACTCCATCCTTCCACGGCGGCACCGGGACGCTGGCATGATCATAGAAGCCGTCGCCCTCGTCGTAGTTGAGGATGAACACGGTCCTGGCCCAGACCTCGGGGTTGCTGGTCAGTGCGTCGAGCACCCGGGTCACGTAGTACTCGCCGAACGAGGGACCCCACCAGGGATGCTCGCAGTAACAGTATGGCGCGACGATCCAGGATACCTGCGGCAGCGTGTTTTCCTGTACGTCCTTGCGCAACTGGTCGACGCCGCGGGCGAGCATGGCGCGCTGCCAGAGGTCCGAATCGCGCGGGGCGTTCTTGAAGTTCCTGAACCAGGCGAGGGCGTTGCAGTCGTAGTTGTTCTGCTCCTGGAGGCGGTATTTCCAGTAGGCGTCGACGTATAGGTACCAGAGCGACGAGGAACGGTAGCCGCCTTCCTGATAGATCCGCCAGTCCACGCCGGCGGCGCTGAGCCGCTCGGGATAGGTGGTCCAGTCCACCGTGCCGCTGGCACCGATGGTGCCATCGCCCATGTCGTTGCCGATGTGTACGCCCTTGCCGTCGCCGCTGGGAGCGGCGCGTCCGCTCATGTGATAGAGGCGGTTCGGATTGGTAGGGCCCAACATTGACTGGTGGTAGGCCTCGCACAGAGTGAAGGCATCGGCCAGGGCATAGTAGTAGGGAATGTCGCCGCGCTTGAAGTAGCCCATGGCTTCGGGGTACTGCACCGCCATCCACTTGTCGTTGCGACCCTGGTTCCAGATCGCATGGAAGGCTGACCATTCGTGGTTCTGCGAACTCACCCACTGGGCGCTGGTGACCTTGGTATCCCAGTGATAGGGGGAGAACTCGTACTTGTAGTTCTGATACCAGACCGGCTTGCCGTCCTGGCGCTTGAGCGCGCGAGGATCGTTGAAGCCGCGGACGCCGTTGAGGTGGCCGAAGTAGTGATCGAAGCTGCGGTTCTCCTGCATCAGGATGACCACGTGCTGGACGTCCTGGATGGTTCCGGTGCGAATGTCCGGCTCGATGGCCAGGGCGCGCCGGAGGGTATCCGGGAACAGCCCGGAAAGGCCGGCCAGGGTAGCGGCCTGGGCGCTGTGCTTGAGAAAGGTTCGACGGCGGAATTTCCAGTTTTCGGTCATCGTTTTATTTTCCAGGTGGTTTTTTGGTTTCCATCAATCTGCGTACTTCTTGTTTCGAGATGATTAAGCGTCTTCGCTGTTTTTCGGTAGGGGAGTCTGCGAACTGATGATTTCATGGCGATAATTTATCGGTTGGGTCCGAAAGCGACTCCGATATGACTTTGAGCGACAACTTAAGAATTTTTTTCAAGGTAGAAAAAGAAGGGCATGGAAATGGTTTTCCATGCCCTTCTCGGTTGAATGAAGTTTCACTTTTTTACGTGTTGCTCGTCACATTTTATTTGACGTTTTTCATGCGTCATAAAGTTGCCTTGCGAATCTCAAGCCTTGGCTGGAGTCCACTAAGGAGCGGTGCCGAGCACCTCGAAGGAACGGGTCGAACCGCCGATCTCGCTGATTTTCTGGGTCCAGAAGTTCTTCTTGTTGCCATAGTGCCTGATGTAGTAGTGGCCCGGTTCGGTTCCTGGTGGAATGGTCCAGCTAATAGTCGCTTTCGATGCTGATATACCCACTCTCTCCCAGTGGTATTGGGTATCCCAGTCATTATCGGTGGCAATGGTCATGGGAGTCTGTTTTCCATCCTTGCCGATATACACCACTTCCAGGAAGGTTTTCTCGGTGCGCAAGTCATTCTTTGGATGTCCGGTCACGAAAGTGACTGTCACTTTGTCGCCGATGCGATAACTTTCCCTGGGTTGTTGCAACACGTCGCCGAAGGACCTGCCGATATAAGGATCGTCGGCCACTACTCCGGTCTGGAAGTTCATCTGGCAGCAGGACAGGTCCGGCGCGATAGCCGAGGTTTCCACCGGCAGGCGCTCGCGCAGCGCCACCGCCATGTCGACGAAGAGTTGCTGGTAGGCGGCCTGGGTCCAGGGCCCGTAGAGGGTCGAGCCGCCCTCGTATTCCTGGGCGGCGTATTCCTCGCGGGTGGTGACGTAGCTGGCATAGGCGTTGGCGTAGCCGTTGAAGATCACGTGGCGGATGCCGGCCGCCTCGCTGGCCGCCTGCACCGCGCGGCGGATGCGCACGCCGGCCATGACGGTGAATTCCGCCGGGGCGCCGAGCAGTTCCAACTGGCCGATGCGGAACATCTGGATCGGCAGCACGGTCGGCGTCCAGGGGTAGGGTTGCTTGTTGCCGGTGTCGGCGAGGATGGTCTTTTCCGCCTGGCACTGCACCAGCTCCTTCGGCGGTACTCCGGTGAGCAGCCCGCCGAGGGCCGAGAGGAACGGGTTGTTGCCTTCCTCCAGGCCCAGCGGCCCGGGGCCGTCCTCGGTGCTGCCGGCGGCCAGGCTGGTGCCGATGGCTGCGCTGCATAGCTGGTGCGGCTGGCCGTCGGTGAACTCGGGGCGGATCGGCAGGCGGGTGAAATCGACGAAGCGGAAGCGCGAATCCAGTTCGCCGAGCACCTCTTCCTGGTTCTCGCCGGCGATCTGGTAGGCCTTGGCGAACTGGCGCAGGCCGATCTCGCGGGTGTTGTCGAACTCGTTGTCGAAGGGGCCGGAACCGGGCTTCAGGTTCAGGTTGGGCGACAGGTTGCCGGCGTTGGTCTGGGCGAAGGCCGCGACGAAGCCGGCCTTGCGGCTGACGTCGCGCTCCCAGTGGTAGCTGGCGTAGCCCTTGTTGTCCGGTGAGATCAGGCGGTTGGCGTTGGTCATGGAGGTGCTGTGCACCGGGAACCAGCTGATCGCCCCGGCCAGCTCGCCGTTGGCGTCGACGAAGCTGAGCACGCTCATCTGCGGATCGATGCCGTCCTCGTAGCCGGCGATGTCCGGGTTCTTCAGGTGCGACAGCAGCGAGCGGTTGCGGCTGGCGTTGCGCAGCTCGCCGCTGCCGTAGAACAGGCGGCCGGGCTGCAGCCTGGCCTGGGCCCGCTCGATGGCGCGGACGATACCGTCGACGATGGCGTCGAAGGTCTTTTCCTGGAAGCCGAGCACCGAAAGGTTGTACATCGCGTAGTGGGAGAAGCCGCCCGGACCGGAGTGGGTGTGGGTGGCGGCCAGCATCACGTTGTTCTCGTCGTAGATCCCGGGGTACTTCGCCTTGAGCCGGGCCAGGACCTTCAGGTGCACGGCCTGGAAGATCATCCCCAGGTCGGTGTTGACGTAGACCAGGCGGCGTCCGCTGGCCGGTTCCTCGATGACGAAGGCGCGTGCCCACTGGCGCATGTGGATGCCGGCGGTCTTCTGTTCGAGGGACGAGTAACCCATCATGCCGACTTCGGCGGCTTCGCCGGTGATGTCCGCCTTGCCCAGGCCGAAGCGGTAGGGCAGGTCGTCGGCCCGCGAGGGGTGGGAAAGGACCAGCAGGATGCAGGACAGCAACAGTCTGGTGAGCGCGGAACGTGACATGGCGACCCTCTTCTTGTCGTCCGCCGAAAGGCGGTGTGGGGAACCGGGGTCGACGAATGCGGGGCGCGGCCCGCTTCGCCTGGTTGCCACTGTAGTGCCAGCTGGTACGGGCGGAGGGGGGCGTTGCGGACAGCAAGGGGGTGGACGGCGGCCATCCTGCCCGGGCGGCGGGCGGGCATAAAAAAGGCCGCCTGCGTGGGGAGGGCACGGGCGGCCAGTCGGGTTCGGCAGCGTCTCGCCGGTCTGCAAGGGCTGGCGCGGGTCTCGGCTGCGGTCCGCGCCGACGCTCCCGAGGGCCGTTGCAGTGTGCCCGGTCGGCGCTGTCAGGCCGGTGACGCCAGGATGACAATGCCGACAGGCGAGACCGGCGGGGCGATTACCTGACCAGCGCCTTCTCGCCTTCCTCGCGGACCCAGAACAGGGTCGCGCCGGCGACGGCGGCGGGCATCATCACCAGGTTGACCAGCGGGATCAGCAGCGCCAGGTAGGTCATCCCGCCGAAGCCCATGCAGGCCCAGCGCTTGCTGCGCAGCCAGGCGAGCATCTCGTTCCAGCCGAGCTTGTGGTTGTCCGCCGGGTAGTCGATGTACTGCACCGCCATCATCCAGATGCCGAAGAGGATCCACAGCGGCGTGGCGACCAGGTTGACCCCGGGCACGAAGCTCAGCACCAGCAGCACCAGCGCGCGCGGCAGGAAGTAGGCGAGCTTGCGCATCTCCCGGCCCATGGTGCGCGGGATCATCGCCAGCAGTTCGGCCCAGCTGAACGGCGGGAAGTCGTCGCGGCCGCGAACCACCACCTCGACCTTTTCCGAGAGGAAGCCGTTGAACGGCGCGGAGATGATGTTGGCGACCATGGTGAAGGTGAAGAACACGATCACCAGCACCAGCAGGACGAACAGTGGCCAGACGATGTACTGCAGGAAGCCCAGCCAGTCGGGCAGGCTGGGCATCAGCAGGTCGACCCAGTGGCTGAACTGCTGCATGGCGAAGCCGATCAGCAGGGCGAACACCAGCAGGTTGATGCTCAGGGGGATCAGCACGAACAGGCGCAGGCCGGGGCGCATGATCAGCTTCAGGCCTTCGCCGAGGTATTGCGGGCCGCTCAGGGCTGGCATGGGTAGGGGCTCTCCAATGGGGGGCGGGCAGAAACCTTAGCAGACTCGCGAAAGCCCGGGACAGGGCGTGTTTGACCGGGCATTTCAGGAGGGCGCCTGGTACAGGCAGTAGCGGTTGCGTTGTCGCTTGGCCTGGTACATGGCGCTGTCGGCGGCGCGCACCAGGCCCTCGGCGTCGCCGGCATGCCGTGGATAAAGCGCGATGCCGATGCTCGGGGTGACGAAGTCGATGTGCTCGCCGCCCAGCGCGATGGGCTGGACCAGCGCCGCCAGCAGCCGTTCGGCGAGGCGCGCGGGGCTGTTCGCCTGGCTGTCCTCGAGGAGCACGGCGAACTCGTCGCCGCCCAGGCGATAGGCCTTGTCCGGTTGCCGCAGGGTGTTGCGCAGGCGCTCGGCGACGGTCCTCAGCAGGGCGTCGCCGATGTCGTGGCCGAAGCGGTCGTTGACTTCCTTGAAGCGGTCCAGGTCCAGGTACAGCAGGGCGATCTCCGCGCCGCCGTTGCCGGCGCGGAACAACGCCTGGCCGAGCTGTTCCTCGAAGGCCTTGCGGTTGCCCAGGCCGGTCAGCGGGTCGCGGTAGGCCATTTCCAGCAATTGCTGCTGGTAGGCGACCTGGTCGCTGACGTCGCGGACGATGCCACGGTAGCCGCGCAGTTCGCCCTGCAGGTCGTGGACCAGCGAGACCGTGGCCTCGAAGTAGCCGAGGCTGCCGTCGGCGCGCTCGAGGGGCACGGCGAAGGTTTTCCCGGCGCCGCTCTGCATGGCGCGCTGGAAGGGCTGGCGGGTGCGCGCCGGGTCGTCCTCGCCGAGCAGTTCGTAGTAGGGATGGCCGACCAGCGTTTCGCAGGGGTGGCCGAGCAACTGACAGAGCGCGGGGTTGACGGTGAGGATCACGCCCCCGGTGTCCATCTCGAAGTAGCCGTCGCGCATCGACTGGAGGATCGCCCGGTCGCGCGCCTCGCTGTGTTCGAGGCGTTCGAGCATTTGGTTCATCTCGCCGCCCAGTTGCCCGAGCTCGTCGTTGCCGAAGTCGCTCAGGCGCGCCGAGTGGCTGTTGCGGCCGACCTCGGCGACCTCCCGGTTGAGCCGCTGGACCCGGCGCAGGACCCACAGTTCCAGGGCCAGGTAGCCGACCAGGAAGGCGCCCAGCGCGACCAGCAGGGAGGTGCCGAGGAAGAAGTTGATGGTCTTCTCGCCCTGCAGGTAGAGCTGGCGCGGGGTGGTGATGTCGAAGCGCAGCTGCGGCTCGCCGCGCGAGCTGAGGTATTGCAGGGAGACCTGCTGGCGGTGTTCGCCGAGGAAGCGCCGCGGGCTCAGCAGGGCCTGGTTGCGGGTGGTTCCGGTGCGGCTGTGGAGGGCTCGCCAGCTCGGGTCGGTGGGCGCGTTGGGCTGCGGCAGCAGGTCGGCGTTCATCTGTTCGCGCAGGCCGCCCAGGCGCTCCTGGTCGAGGAAATAGCCGGCGAGGATCACCCCTTTCGGCGGGGCGCTGCCCTGGTTGTCGCTGATCGGCACGCTGACCAGCAGGGTCGGCAGATTGTCCACCAGCAGCAGCTCGCTCAGGCTGTGCCCGGTGCCGTGCCGGAAATCCATGGCGCCCAGCTCCAGGGCGCGCCGTACCAGGGCTTGTGCCAGCTCCTGGTCGGACGCCGAGGGTGCGCCGAACAGCACGCGCTGGCCGGGAGCGGCCGGCGACCACTGCCTGAGCGCCACGCGCCCGCGCTCGTCGAGGAACAGGACGAAGTCGAAGCCGAGGTCGTCGAGCATCTCGTGGTCAAGGTTCTCCCGTTCGAAATCGTCGTCGGGCTTCTGGATGAAACGATAGGTGGCGTTCCACCAGGCGTAGGTGTGGACGATGTCGAGGTGGCGCTTGAGCTCGAAGTCCAGCTTGTTCTGCAGGAACAGCGCCTCTTCCTGCAGGCGCCGTTCGTCCTCGCGGTCGAAACGGCTGAGCAGGATGCTTTCCGACAGCAGCCAGATCCCGCCGAGGCTGACGATCAGCAGCGGCAGGAACAACCGGAGCAGGCGCGAACGTAGGGGCATGCGGGGACCGGGATAGTGGGGGACTGCCTGAGTCTAGCCGGAGGAGACCGGCATAGGCGGTCTCTATCATGCGAATTGAAATTCGACATTTCAATGTATCGTCGCGGCTGGGTAACCTGCGCCGCATATCCTTTCGGCAGCCCGGCGGCATCGGGCGCGACCCAGCCCTTTTCCAGGAGTGTCATCGATGAGTGTACTGGTCAACAAGCAAGCCCCCGACTTCAACGCCGCCGCGGTGCTCGGCGACGGATCCATCGTCGATTCCTTCCAGCTTTCCAGCCTGCGCGGCAAGTACGTGGTGCTGTTCTTCTGGCCCCTGGATTTCACCTTCGTCTGCCCTTCGGAAATCATCGCCCACAACAACCGCATGGATAAGTTCCGCGAGCTGGGCGTGGAAGTGGTCGGCGTGTCCATCGACTCGCAGTTCACCCACCACGCCTGGCGCAGCACGCCGGTGGAAAAGGGCGGCATCGGCGCGGTCGAGTTCACCATGGTCGCCGACGTCAAGCACGAGATCACCCGCGCCTACGGCATCGAGCATGACGACGGAGTGGCTTTGCGCGCGTCGTTCCTGATCGACCGCGCCGGGGTGGTCCAGCACCAGGTGGTGAACAACCTGCCGCTGGGGCGCGAGGTGGACGAGATGGTGCGCCTGGTCGAGGCCCTGCAGTTCACCGAGGAACACGGCGAAGTCTGTCCGGCCGGCTGGCGCAAGGGCCGGAAGGGCATGCAGGCGAGCGCCGCGGGCGTGGCCGCGTACCTGGCCGAGAACGCCGAGGCGCTGTGAACCCAGTCGCCGGCCGCGGCGAGCGGCCGGCCAGTCTTTTCCCGGGGCGACCGCTCCTTCCAAGCCTTCCCCATGTGCTTTGGTGGCCCCGTTTTTATTCGCGCCGACACTGACGTCGGCAGGAGTTCGACGAGATGTCCGATACCGTTCGCCATGCCCGAGTGATCATCCTCGGTTCCGGCCCCGCCGGTTACAGCGCGGCCGTCTACGCCGCGCGCGCCAACCTCAGGCCGCTGCTGATCACCGGCATGCAGGCCGGCGGCCAGCTGACCACCACCACCGAGGTCGACAACTGGCCCGGCGATCCCCATGGCCTCACCGGCCCGGCGCTGATGCAGCGGATGCAGGAACACGCCGAGCGCTTCGAGACCGAGATCGTCTTCGACCACATCCATGCCGTGGACCTGGCCGGCAAGCCGTTCACCCTGCGGGGCGACAACGGCACCTATACCTGCGACGCGCTGATCATCGCCACCGGCGCCAGCGCGCGCTACCTGGGGCTGCCGTCGGAACAGGCGTTCATGGGCAAGGGCGTGTCGGCCTGCGCCACCTGCGACGGCTTCTTCTATCGCAACCGCGAAGTGGCGGTGATCGGTGGCGGCAATACCGCCGTGGAAGAGGCCCTGTACCTGGCCAACATCGCCAGCCGGGTTACCCTGGTGCATCGCCGCGGGACCTTCCGCGCCGAGAAGATCCTCCAGGACAAGCTGCGCGCGCGGGTCGCCGAGGGCAGGATAGTGCTCAAGCTCGACGCCGAGGTCGACGAAGTGCTCGGCGACGCCATGGGCGTCACCGGCGTGCGGCTGAAGAGGCGTGACGGCGGCAGCGAGGAGATCGCCGTGGATGGCATGTTCGTCGCCATCGGCCATACTCCCAATACCTCGCTGTTCGAGGGGCAGTTGGTCCTGAAGGACGGCTACCTGGTGGTCGACGGCGGGCGTGAAGGCAATGCCACCGCGACCAACGTACCGGGCGTGTTCGCCGCCGGTGACGTGGCAGACCACGTCTACCGCCAGGCGATCACCTCGGCCGGCGCCGGCTGCATGGCCGCGCTGGATGTGGAGCGCTATCTCGATTCGCTCTGATGAGAAGACAGCCCTGAGTGCTGCGTGCAGGGAAGGCCCCGCTTCGGCGGGGCTTTTCTTTGCCCGCGCGAAAGGGGGGCCGCCGCCGGTGGGTGATCCGGTGACGCCGTGACGCGGGGGAGCGCGGCCGACGCGCGAGAACACGACTTAAGGTCGGCAAGGGTTGAATAGAGCAATTACTCTAGCCGGCCTAGAATCCAGACGCTTCGCGGTTTCCACCACAATAGAAAGAAGGAGCGTCATCCATGTTTCTCAGCCCTAGCGCAATCTGCCTGCTCGGCCTGATCACCTGGACCCTGTTGCTGGTCTTCCTGCTGGTCAGCCAGCGTGGCCTGCTGGTGTTCGGCGGGCGCATGGCGGTGAACGCCTTCGCCGCCGACGGCAGCAATACCCCCGGCGGCTTCGGCCAGCGCCTGGTCCGTGCCCATGCCAACTGCGTGGAGAATCTGCCGCTGCTGGCCGGCGTGCTGCTCTACGCGATCGCCAGCGGACAGACCAGCCTGACCGATCCGCTGGCGCCGCTGCTGCTCGGCGCGCGGCTGTTCCAGTCGCTGATGCACCTGCTCAGCATTTCCGCGCTGTTCGTCTGGCTGCGCTTCGCCGGCTTCCTCGTGCAACTGCTGGTGCTGGCCTGGTGGCTGCTGCTCCTGGCGGGGCTGGCGTAGCGGCGCGGCTTCAGTCGACCGCCGCCAGTTGCTCGGCGAACAGCGCCCGGTCGACGTTCGCCCCGCTGAGGATCAGCCCCACCTTCAGTCCCTCGAGGCGCTCGCGTTCCTGCCACGCCGCGGCGAGGGCGGCGACGCCGGCGCCCTCGCCGACGTTATGGGTGCTGGTGAAGCACAGGCGCATGGCCGCGCCGATCTCCGCATCGCTGACCCGCACCACGCGGTCGGCGCCGGCCAGGATCATTTCCAGCGCGCTCGGGTCCGGGGTGCTGCAGGCCATGCCGTCGGCCAGCCGGGTGGCGACCGGATGGCTGATCGCCGCGCCGGCCTCGAACGACAGCGCATAGGCCGGCGCATGGGCGGAGACCACGCCGACGATGCGGGTCTTCAGGCCCAGCGCGTCGCGTGCGGCGATCAGGCCGCAGATACCCGAACCCATGCCGATCGGCACGTAGACTTCATCGAGATCGGGCTGCGCGGCGAACAGCTCCAGGGCGTAGCTGGCGACCCCGGCCACCAGCCAGGGATGGAACGCCGGAATCAGGTGCAGGCCGTCGCGCCGGGCGCGCTCGGCGGCGTATTCGCGGGAGGCCTGGAAATCCTCACCGTGTTCGACCAGCTCGGCGCCGAGGCTGCGCATCGCCGCGTTCTTCTCTCGGCTGTTGCCGTGCGGCACGACGATGACCGGGCGGATACCATGGCGGCTCGCCGAGAAGGCCACCGACTGGCCATGGTTGCCGCGGGTGGCGCTGATCACCCCGGCCGGCCGTTCACCTTGGTGCGCCAGGTGGTGGAAGTAGACCAGCCCGCCGCGCAGCTTGAAAGCGCCCACCGGCAGGTGGTTCTCGTGCTTCATCCAGACATCGCAGCCCAGCGTCTCGCACAGCAGTGGCCAGCGGATCTGCGGCGTCGGCGGCAGGGTCTGGCGGACGATCGCGGCGGCCTGCTCGAGGGCGGCGAGAGAAAATGACATATGCGATTCCCCTGTACTTGTGGTCGGACCAGCCTAGGGAGCGCACAGGGGATTGAACAGGCACACGTAGCCGGGGTTTCGCCGGCGGACTGTACCGCTGGCCGGTTGTGTGGCGAAAGCGACTGCCGCCCGGGGGCGGGCGGCAGTCATGGGGATTACAGCAGGGTCCAGGCGTCCTGCCAGGCCATGCCCTTGCCCGGCGCGTAGTACAGGTCCCAGCCCTTGCACCAGCCGGAGTTCGGGTAGGGCTTGCACTGGTAGCGCTTGCCGTCGGCGCCGCGTACCACGGTGCCGGCGTCGTACTGCTGGAGGCCTTGCGGATAGTCGAAGTCGACCTTGCCGTCGCCGCCCGGTTGCTCGCCGCCTTCGCTGGGCAGTTCGATGTCGACCTGGAAGCGATAGCCGGCCTGGCGCACGTAGACCTGGTTGTCCTGCGAACTGGCCACCGGGCTGACCGCGCCGTAGGCATCCAGTACGCCGACGTTGACCAGGGTCGAGTCCTGGTTGACCTTCTGCGCCAGCGCCAGCGGCCATTGCTTGGCGCCGTTGCTGCCCTGGGCCAGGGTCAGGCTGTGGCGCTGGGCGTCGCGGCCCTGGGCGTCGAACAGGCGCAGGGTGACGGTGGCGCCGGCCGGCAGGTCCTGCTGCGCACGCAGGTTGCCCAGCGCTTGCCAGGGGTTGGCGACGGCACCGCTGAAGCTCACGTCGATGCAGGCGTAGAAGGCTTCCGGGCTGTCCGAGCGCTGCCAGACGTTGTAGATCACGTGCTTGCCGGTCTTGCCCTGGGGCAGCGGGCAGTTCATCCGGTAGGTGCCGTTCTCCAGCTTGACGCTGGTGATCGAACAGAACGGCGCCGGCTCCAGGTCGCCCCAGGCCAGCGGTTTCTCCGGGTTGTAGCCGTCCTTGGTGATGTAGAAGTCGAAGTAGCGGGTCGCGTGTGGCGCGCTGGCCTTGTAGACGAACTGGAAGTTGCCGCTGGCGTCCGGGGCGATGGCGGTGCTCGGCCAGTCGCTGCGGGCCAGGTTCAGGCCCTTGAACAGCGCCTTGCCGGCGCCGCAGAGCTGGCCGTCGGGGACCACCGCCTGGTGGTTGCCGTTGGCGTTGCCCTGGTTGACGCCATTCCAGTCGTACAGCGCCTGGGTGCCGCCGGCTGCGACGGCGGCCTTGCAGGCGGCCGACTTGGGATTCTCCGGACCTTCGAGGAAGCAGCCGTAGACCCGGCTGGGCGGCGTTTCCATCGAGCCGTGGGCGTTGGCCGCCTGGGGCAGGAACAGGGCGAGGGTGAGTGGCAGGAGTGCCAGGGTGGCTGAGTAGTGTTTCATGACAAGTCCTTTTTTGCAGAACCGGATTCATTGCGAAGCGGGCTGATCCTAGCCCCGGCTGGCGCTGCAGGGTCCCTACCAAATGTGACGGGGCGGTCAGAATTCCTACCCATTGCGGGTGGATGTCACGGAATGCAAAGCAGTCGGCACCCGCACTGTGAGCCGGTAGAGGCAGGCAAAGGGCCGCCATCGAGGGGCTGGAAGCGACGGCGACGCAGGAGGGCGGACCTGTCAGAACGATCAGTGTCCGCGCCCGGCCGCAGCCGGGCGGGAAGGTGGCTAGACCTGGCTGCCGAGCTGCTCGGCGCGGCGCAGCCAGCCCTGGCGCTGTTCCTCGCCGGAACTGCGCATCGGCGCGAACTCTTCCAGGCGGCGGGTGGCGATGCCACAGGCGCCGAGCACGTTGCGCACCATCTGCCGGTGCGCCGGCGGGCCCTTGAGGAAGCGCAGGCGCGACAGCGGCTGGTCGTGGCAGACCAGCAGGTCGGCGCTGCGCCCGCCCAGCAGTTGCTCCCAGTCCTTGTCCTGGGTGCCGCGGTAGCGGAAGGCGAAGCCCGGCTGCAGGGCGCGGTCGAAGAAGCCCTGCAGCAGGGCCGGCAGGCCGCCCCACCAGACCGGGTAGACGAACACCAGGTGCTCGGCCCAGTGGATCTGCCGCTGCGCTTCCAGCAGGTCGGGCTCGAGCACCTGGCTCTGCTCGTAGCCCTCGTGGAGGATCGGGTCGAAGGCCAGCTCGCCGAGTTTCAGTTCGCGCACCACGTGGTCCTTGCTCCGCGCGCCCTGGGCGTAGCATTCGGCGAGCAGGTGGCAGAAGCTCTTGCGCTTGGGCGAGCCGATGACCAGCAGGATGCGCTTGCCGTCGCCTTCCAGCGGGGTGGCGCCGCTCTTGGCGGTCTCAACCATGGTGGCCGGCCTCCAGCATCAGTTCCGGACGCACCCATTCGTCGAACTGCGCCTCGTCCAGATAGCCCAGTTGCAGCGCCGCGGCGCGCAGGGTGGTGCCTTCGGCGTAGGCCTTCTTGGCGATCTCCGCGGCCTTGTCGTAGCCGATGTGCGGGTTCAGCGCGGTGACCAGCATCAGGCCGCGCTCCAGCAGGTCGGCCATGCGCTGGGCGTCCGGCTCCAGGCCGGCGACGCAGTGCTTGTTGAAGTTGCGGCAGCCGTCGGCGAGCAGGCGGATGGATTCCAGCAGGTTGTAGACGATCACCGGCTTGAACACGTTGAGTTGCAGGTGGCCCTGGCTGGCGGCGAAGGAGATCGTGCTGTCGTTGCCCATGACCTGGCAGGCCAGCATCGACAGGGCCTCGCACTGGGTCGGGTTGACCTTGCCGGGCATGATCGAGCTGCCCGGCTCGTTGGCCGGCAGCTTCACCTCGGCGAAACCGGCGCGGGGGCCGGAGCCGAGCAGGCGCAGGTCGTTGGCGATCTTCATCAGCGCCACCGCCAGGCTCTTCAGGGCGCCGGAGAGGATCACCAGCGGCTCGTGGCCGGCCAGCGCGGCGAACTTGTTCGGCGCGGCGACGAAGGGCAGGCCCGACTCGGCGGCGATTTCCGCGGCGATGGCGTCGGCGAAGCCCTTCGGCGCGTTGAGCCCGGTGCCCACTGCGGTGCCGCCCTGGGCCAACTGGTAGACCGCCGGCAGTGCCGCGCGGATGGCGCGCTCGGCGTAGTCGAGCTGGGCGACGAAGGCCGAGAGCTCCTGGCCGAAGGTGATCGGCGTGGCGTCCATCAGGTGGGTGCGACCGGTCTTGACCAGACTGGCGTGGCGCGCCGACTGTTCGGCGAGGCCGCCGGAAAGCTCGGCGATGGCCGGCAGCAATTGTTCGTGCACGGCCTTGGCGGCGGCGATGTGCATGGCGGTGGGGAAGCTGTCGTTGGAGCTCTGCGCGCGGTTGACATGGTCGTTGGGGTGCACCGGCGACTTGCCGCCGCGCGGGTTGCCGGCCAGTTCGTTGGCGCGGCCGGCGATCACCTCGTTGACGTTCATGTTGGTCTGGGTACCGCTGCCGGTCTGCCAGACCACCAGCGGGAAATGCTCGTCATGGCGGCCTTCGAGCACTTCGTCGGCGGCCTGCTCGATCAGCCGGGCGACTTCCGGCGGCAGTTCGCCGAGGTGGTCGTTGACCCGCGCGGCGGCTTTCTTGATCAGCGCCAGGGCATGGATCACGGCGAGCGGCATGCGCTGGCCGCCGATGGCGAAGTTTTCCAGCGAGCGCTGGGTCTGGGCGCCCCAGTAGGCGTCGTCGGGCACCTCGATGGTGCCCAGGCTGTCGGTTTCGGTCCGGCTCATGAGAATTCTCCAGGCGTGCGTTTCCGGCAGTTTAGGCCCTCCGTCCGGCTCTGGGTTCCGCTGCCGTCGCTTCGTCGCGGGCATTTTCCGTCGCGGCGCGGGTCGGAAATAGATTGGCCGCCGCGCGCGGCTACCAGCGTGCACGGGTCGAGCCGATCCAGCCGAGGGCGCCGTCCACCGGTACGCAATCGCCGTCGTCGTGGCGCAGGGTGCCGCTGAAGCGGCCGAACCACTGCCGGGTATTGGCGTAGAACAGGCCGACGCTGGGGCGCGCCTGGTGCAGCTGTTCGGGGCGGAAGAGCAGTTCGACGCGGCCACAGGCGCTGTCCAGGCGCCATTCGGCCAGCGGGTCGCGAGGTTCGCGGATATGCACGTCGTCGAGCACGCGGCTGAGCGTGCCGCCGAACCACAGGGCGTTCTCGCGCAGGCCGCTGGCCTCGGTCCAGCCGCTGCCGAAGTTGCCGGCGATGCCGCCAGGCGCGGCGAAGGCGGCGCGGGTCCAGTAGGTGTGCAGCGGCCAGACGCCGCGACCGAAGTCCAATGCGGCGAAGCTCTGGCCCGCCTGGCAGTCGTAGTGCCGGTTGCCGAGCTGCAGGCTGCCGCTGATCGGCAGGCCGAGCTGGCGGCTGCAGGCGTGGAAGGTCTGCTCGCCCATCGGCACCACCAGGTTCACCGATTCCAGGTGCGATGGCCGCCGCACTTCCAGCGCCAGCTCCAGCGGCAGGCCGCCGAGATCCGGGGCCTGGCCGGTGATGCGCAGGCGCCCGGGCTGCTCGTCGAAACGCAGTTGCAGGCGCGGGTGCTCGAAGGCATGGCTGGCCTGCGGCTCGTCGGGCAGCTGGCAGCCGTGGCCGAAGAAGCGGATCTGCGTGTGCGCCACCGCCTGGCCGCTGGCCAGGTCGAGGAAGTAGGCGGCACCGTAGTTCAGGTAGTCGAGGTCGGCGACGGTCAGCGAGAGCATCCAGCCGGGACTGACGATGCACCAGTGGTTCCAGCGCTTGCGCCGGCCGAAGTGGCCGGGGATGCGGCAGAACACCCGCGGCCGGGTGGACCAGCCGATCGCGCGGGGATCGAGCCGGCCTTGGCCATCGCAGAGGTTGCGCAGGGGCGGGGGCGATACGGCGAGGGTATCGGCGGCGGTTTCGTTCATCCAACACATCCATGTGACAGGCTGAGGCAAGCATGCCGGCTGCGGAAGGAGGGCGGCAAGTACCCGCTACAGAACTGATAGTAGACGATGGGTAGCGGCGGGAGCGGAATAGGATTTTGCCGATATTCGGCGTCGCGCTTGAGCGGATTTCGAACTTAGGCGCAGAATGTCGGGTCCCACGGACACACCTACCCAACCTCAAGGATTTTCCATGACCCGTCTTCGCCTCATCGGCAGCGCCGTGCTGCTCAGCCTCAGCTCCATGGCCATGGCCGATTCCGCCAGCCAGGCCGAGCAATTCCTCAAGCTGGTCCATGCCGACAAGCTGACGGTGCCGGTCTACGCCCAGGTGCAGCAGATGCTGGCCCAGCGCTTCGCCCAGGCGAAGGCGCCGGAGAGCAAGAAGGCGGTTCTCGAGCGTTACCAGGCCAAGGCCAATGCCGAGCTGGACCGCGCCATCGGCTGGGACAAGATCAAGCCCGAGCTGATCAAGCTCTACACCAGCAACTTCAGCGAGTCCGAGCTGAAGGACCTGAACGCCTTCTACCAGTCGCCGCTGGGCAAGAAAGTGCTGGAGAAGATGCCGCGCCTGACCGCCGAATCCGCCCAGTTGACCCAGTCCAGGCTGCAGGGCGCCGTGGAGCCGGTGAACAAGCTGATGGCCGACATGGACAAGGAACTCGGCGTCGCCGCGCCGGCCCAGAAGAAAAAGTGAGCCGTGATTCGCGATGAGCATGCGTGACCGTATCCAGACCGCCTTGCAGCCCCTCGACCCGCAACACGTCGAGGTGCACGACGAGAGCCACATGCACAGCCGCGGGCTGGAGACCCACTTCAAGGTGGTGCTGGTCAGCCCGCAGTTCGCCGGCCTGAACTCGGTGAAGCGGCACCAGAAGGTGTACGCTACCCTCGGCGGGCTGATGGGCGAATTCCATGCCCTGGCGCTGCACACCTACACTCCGGAGGAGTGGAGCCAGGCCGCGGTGCCGGCCTCGCCGACCTGCCGCGGCGGCAGCAAGCACGACATACCCTGAGACGGCGTCCGTCGCGGCGGGGTGCAGAGCCTGCCCCTGCTGCGCTAGACTACGCACCCAGCGCCGGCCTTCCGCCGGCGTTGTCGTTTCCATGCGCCACCGGCTGGCGCGCTTCTATCGTTCCGGTCCGCCCTTTACGCGGGCGACCACCTGGAGGCTATATCCCCATGACATCCATCGTCGTGGCGGCGCTGTACAAGTTCGTGACTCTCGACGATTACGTGGCGCTGCGTGAACCCCTGCTGCAAACCCTGCTCGACAACGGCGTGAAAGGCACCCTGCTGCTGGCCGAGGAAGGCATCAACGGCACCGTCTCCGGTAGCCGCGAAGGCATCGATGCGCTGTTCGCCTGGCTGCGCAGCGATCCGCGGCTGGCCGACATCGAGCACAAGGAATCCTATTGCGACGAACAGCCGTTCTATCGCACCAAGGTCAAGCTGAAGAAGGAAATCGTCACCCTCGGCGTGCCCGGCGTCGATCCGAACAAGCGGGTCGGGCAATACGTCGAGGCGAAGGACTGGAACGCCCTGATCAGCGATCCGGAAGTGCTGCTGATCGACACCCGCAACGACTACGAGGTGGCGATCGGCACCTTCGAGGGCGCGGTCGATCCGAAGACCCGCTCGTTCCGCGAATTCCCCGAGTACATCAAGGCCCACTACGATCCCGCGCGGCACAAGAAGGTGGCGATGTTCTGCACCGGCGGCATCCGTTGCGAGAAGGCTTCCAGCTACATGCTCGGCGCCGGCTTCGAGGAGGTCTTCCATCTCCGGGGTGGGATCCTCAAGTACCTCGAGGAGGTGCCGCAGGAGCAGAGCCTGTGGCGCGGCGACTGCTTCGTATTCGACAACCGGGTGACCGTGCGCCACGATCTTAGCGAGGGTGAATACGATCAGTGCCACGCCTGCCGCAACCCGGTATCGGTGGAAGACCGCCAGTCCGAGCACTACGTGCCCGGCATCAGCTGTCCGCACTGCTGGGACTCGCTGAGCGAGAAGACCCGGGCCGGCGCCCGCGAGCGGCAGAAGCAGATCGAACTGGCGCGGCAGCGCAACCAGCCGCACCCGCTCGGCCGCGACCCGCGCCAGTCCACGCTGGAGAACTGAACCTTGGCCAAGGCCCGCCTGCTGTATGTGATGGACCCGATGTGTTCCTGGTGCTGGGGCTTCGCCCCGGTCGCCGAGGCGCTGGCCCGGCAGGCGGCGGCCGACGCGGTCGCCTTCCACCTGGTGGCCGGTGGCCTGCGCGCCGGCCACGGCGCGGCACTCGACCCGAATACCCGAAGCTATATTCTCGGCCACTGGCAGACGGTGCGGCAGGCCACCGGCCAGCCGTTCCGCTTCGACGACGCACTGCCCGACGGCTTCGTCTACGACACCGAGCCGGCCTGTCGCGCCCTGGTGGCCGCGCGCAGCCTCGACGAGGCGTGCGCCTGGCCGCTGGTCAAGGCGATCCAGCAGGCGTTCTATGCCGAGGGCCTCGACGTCACCCGGGCGGCGGTGTTGACCGACCTGGCGGAGGCGGTGGGTATCCCGCGCATCGAGTTCGCCGCGGCCTTCGACAGCGGCGAGGCGCACGATGCCACCGCCGCCGACTTTGCCTGGGTCCAGGACCTCGGCATCGCCGGGTTCCCGACCCTGCTGGCCGAGCGCGACGGCCAGCTGGCGCTGCTCACCAACGGCTACCAGCCGCTCGCCGAGCTGGCGCCGCTGCTCGGCCGCTGGCTGGAGCGGGGCCGGCATGAGTGAGCGCGGAGACCGCCTGAGCTGGGCGGAGATTCGCCGACTCGCACTGCGCCACAAGAAAGCCCTGCTGCTCGCCAACCTGGTGGCGCTGCTGGCTACCCTCTGTACCGTGCCCATCCCCTTGCTGCTGCCGCTGCTGGTGGACGAAGTGCTGCTCGGCAAGGGCGACGCCGCGCTGCGTTTCATGGACCGCCTGTTGCCCGCCGACTGGCAGGTGGCGTTCGGCTACATAGGCCTGATGCTGGCGGCGACGCTCCTGTTGCGGGGGGCGGCTCTCGTGTTCAACGTGCTCCAGGCGAAGTTGTTCGCGCGGCTGTCCAAGGACATCGTCTACCGCGTCCGCCTGCGCCTGATCGAGCGTCTGCGGCACATCGCCCTGGGCGAGTACGAGACACTCGGCGGTGGTTCGGTCAGCGCCCACCTGGTCACCGACCTGGACACCCTGGACAAGTTCGTCGGGGAAACCCTCAGCCGCTTCCTGGTGGCCCTGCTGACCCTGCTCGGCACTGCCGCGATCCTGGTCTGGATGCACTGGCAGCTCGCCTTGCTGATCCTGCTGTTCAACCCGCTGGTGATCTGGTCCACGGTACAGCTGGGCAAGCGCGTCAAGCACCTCAAGAAGCTCGAGAACGACAGTACCGCGCGCTTCACCCAGGCGTTGACCGAAACCCTCGAGGCGATCCAGGAGGTCCGTGCTGGCAATCGCCAGGGCTTTTTCCTCGGCCGCCTCGGCCAGCGCGCCCAGGAGGTCCGTGATCATGCCGTGGCCTCGCAATGGAAGAGCGACGCCGCCGGCCGCGCCAGCGGCCTGCTGTTCCAGTTCGGCATCGACGTGTTCCGCGCCGCGGCGATGCTCACCGTGCTGCTCTCGGACCTGTCGATCGGGCAGATGCTGGCGGTGTTCAGCTACCTGTGGTTCATGATCGGCCCGGTCGAGCAGCTGCTCGGTCTGCAGTACGCCTACTATGCCGCCGGCGGCGCGCTGCAACGGATCAACGAGCTGCTGGCGCGGGCCGACGAGCCGCGCTATCCGCCGCTGCGCGACCCCTTCGCCGGCCGCGCCACCGTCGGCATCGAGGTGCGCGGGCTGGACTTCGCCTATGGCGAGGACAAGGTCCTGGAACAGCTCGACCTGAACATCGCAGCCGGCGAGAAGGTCGCCCTGGTCGGCGCCAGCGGTGGCGGCAAGAGCACCCTGGTGCAACTGCTGCTCGGCCTCTACAGCGCGCAGCGCGGCAGCATCCGCTATGGCGGCGTGGCGCTGGAGGAGATCGGCCTGGATTGCGTGCGCGAGCACGTGGTGGTTGTCCTGCAGCATCCGGCGCTGTTCAACGACAGCGTGCGCGCCAACCTGACCATGGGCCGCGAGCGCAGCGACGAGGCCTGCTGGCGAGCCCTGGAGATCGCCCAGCTGGGCGACGCCGTGCGGCGCCTGCCGCAGGGCCTGGACACTCTCGTCGGCCGTTCCGGGGTACGCCTGTCGGGCGGCCAGCGGCAGCGCCTGGCGATCGCCCGGATGATCCTCGCCGAGCCCAGGGTGGTGATCCTCGACGAGGCCACCTCGGCCCTCGACGCTGCCACCGAGTATGCCCTGCACCAGGCCCTCGGCGACTTTCTCGAGGGCCGCACCACATTGATCGTGGCCCATCGGCTGTCGGCGGTGAAGCAGGCCGACCGGGTCCTGGTCTTCGACGGTGGGCGCATCGCCGAGGACGGCGACCACCAGCAACTGATCGCCGAAGGCGGTCTCTACGCCCGGCTCTACGGCCATCTTCAGCAGATGTGAGGCGGCGGGCTGGCGCCTGGCGTTTTTTTTCGTATATTCCCTATAAGACGTCGGGTTTTTATTGGCTGTAGCAATAAAAACCGCTGTCCGTTCCGCCAGGTGCAGGGCAGGTTCGGCAAACAGCCACTAGACTCAGACTGTTTGCCGGCTTATGGCCGGCTTCCGGCAGGGCAAGGCCTCGGGAGTTCTGCGTAGGGATCTTGAGCGGCCGACAGGTGATGCAGTCAGGGGTGTCGCGGACGCGCGCCCGATCGCTTTGCGCCAGTTTGAATGGTAGATGGAATGAGGCAGAACCGGACTCTCGACAAGCCCCGCCTGCTCGGCCTGGTATGGCCCTTCATCGTCGTGGTGTTGCTGCAGGCCATGCTCGCGGGAGGCAGTCTCTATGTCCTCTCCGCGGTGCGCAGCTACGTCGGTGGCGAAAGCCTCTGGTCGAAGGGCCAGAAGGACGCCATCTACTATCTCACCCTGTACGCCGACTCGCGTGCCGACGAAGACTTCCATCGCTACGAGGAAGCCATCGCGATTCCCCTCGGCGACCGCGAGATGCGCCTGGCGCTGGACCAGCCCGACCCCGACATCGAGGCAGCGCGGCAGGGTATCCTCAAGGGCGGCAACCACCCCGACGACGTTACCGCGATCATCTGGCTGTACCGCAACTTCCACGACTTCAGCTATTTCGAACGGGCCATCGAGCTGTGGCTGGTGGGCGACAAGTACGTCATGGAACTGATCGACGTCGCCGCCGCCAGGATGCGCGCGGGGATCGGCGCCGGGCAGGCCGGCGCCGAGCAGGTACTCCAGTGGAAGAGCGAGATCCACGCGATCAACGAGAAGGTCACGCCGGCGGCCAAGGCCTTCAGCGACGCCCTTGGCGAAGGCTCGCGGGCGCTGCTCAGGTTGCTGCTGGTGGCCAACCTGGCGACCGCCAGCGTGCTGATCCTTCTGGCGTTCCTGCGCACTCGCCAGCAGCTGATGCAGCGCCAGGAGGTGGAGAACGCCCTCGACGCCGAGCGCGAGCGGGCGCAGATCACCCTGGCATCGATCGGCGACGGGGTCATCACCGCCGACACCGAGGGGGGCATCTCCTACCTCAACCCAGCCGCCGAGCAGATGACCAATTGGACCCTGGACAAGGCCCGCGGCCTGCCCCTGGCGTCGCTGTTCCGGATCGTCGACGAAAGCTCGCGGGAGGAGGGCATGCTGCTGATCGAGCAGATCCTCAGCGGCGAGATCGACGGCGGCCGCGAGCATTCCAAGCTGGTCCTGCGCCACGACGGCAGCAGCGTGCCGGTGACCCTGGTGGGCGCGCCGATCCACCGCGGCGGCGAGATCACCGGGGTGGTGCTGGTGCTCCACGACATGACCCGCGAGCGCCAGTACATGGCGCGCCTGTCCTGGCAGGCGACCCACGACGCGCTGACCGGCCTGACCAACCGTCGTGAATTCGAATACCGCCTGCAGATGGCGTTGGAGCGCCTGGAGCGAAGCAATGGGCGGCACGCGCTGATGTTCCTCGACCTGGACCAGTTCAAGCTGGTCAACGACACCTGCGGGCACGCCGCCGGCGACGAACTGCTGCGCCAGGTCTGCACCCTGCTGCAACAGGGCCTGCGCGAAGGCGACACGCTGGCGCGGCTGGGCGGCGACGAGTTCGGCATCCTGCTGGAGAACTGCCCGGCGGAGAAGGCCGTGGAGATCGCCGACCACCTGCGCAAGACGGTGCAGGACCTGCACTTCACCTGGAGCGGACAGCCGTTCAATTGCACCGTCAGCGTCGGCCTGGTGCATCTGCTGCCGGGTATCTCGACCCTCGAGGAAGCGCTGCGCTCGGCCGACATGGCCTGCTACATGGCCAAGGAAAAAGGCCGCAACCGGGTCCAGGTGTTCCACCAGGACGACGTCGAGCTGTCGATGCGCTTCGGCGAGATGACCTGGGTCCAGCGTATCCACCTGGCGCTGGAGGAGGATCGCTTCAGCCTCTATGCCCAGCCCATCGTGCCGCTGGGCGAAGACGGCGAAGGCCCGCATGTCGAACTGCTGCTGCGCCTGCGCGACGAGGACGGGCGGCTGGTGCCGCCGCTGAGCTTCATCCCCGCCGCCGAGCGCTACGGCCTGATGACCCTGATCGACCGCTGGGTGGTGGAGAACGCCTTCAGGACCCTCGCCGAGCGCGCCGAAGACCCCGATGCGGAACCGATCGGCACCTGCGCCATCAATCTTTCCGGGGCGACCATCGGCGACGAATCGTTCCTGCAATTCCTCAACGAGCAGTTCGCCCGCTATCGCATCCCGCCGCAGAGCATCTGCTTCGAGGTCACCGAGACCGTGGCGGTGGCCAACCTGGCCAGCGCGATCCGCTTCATCAACGAGCTCAAGGACACCGGTTGCCGTTTCTCCCTGGACGATTTCTGCGCCGGCATGTCGTCGTTCATATACCTCAAGCACCTGCCGGTGGATTACCTGAAGATCGATGGCAGCTTCGTCAAGGACATGCTCGAGGATCCCATCGATCGCGCCATGGTCCAGGTGATCAACCACATCGGCCACGTCATGGGCAAGCGCACCATCGCCGAGTTCGTCGAGACCGCGGAAGTGATGGAGGCCCTGCGCGAGATCGGCATCGACTATGCCCAGGGCCTGGCCATCGGCGCGCCCCTGCCGTTCAGCCACCAACCTCCCGGCGGCGGGGTGGGCGCGGAGGGTTTGCGGCCGAGCCTCGGACAGAACCTCCGGTAGGTGACCGCGGGGCGAAGAAAGAGTAGTTTCGCTGCTATGAGGCCGTTGCCGACAAGAAGAGAAGGGAGACGGGTGTGAGCGAGTTCTTTGACCGTACGGGCCCCTTGCAGGAGGCGGGAAGCTATCCGCAGTGGGCGCAGCAACTGATCGTCGACTGCCAGGCGAGCAAGGACCGGGTGTCCGGCCACGAGCTGTACCGGCGCATGCGCGACGCCGAGCTGAGCCCGGCGCTGATGCGCCTGTACCTGATCGGCGGCTGGCCGGTGGTCGAGCAGTTCCCCTTGTACATGTCGCAGAACCTGCTGAAGACCCGTTTCGCCCGCCACCCCGGCGAAGACATGGCGCGCCGCTGGCTGATGCGCAACATCCGCGTCGAGCTCAACCACGCCGACTACTGGCTGCACTGGGCCGAGGCCCATGGCGTGAGCCTGGCCGAGATCCAGGCGCAGGACGTGCCCGCCGAGTTGCACGCACTCAGCCACTGGTGCTGGCACACCTGTTCCAGCGATTCGCTGGCGGTGGCCATGGCCGCCACCAACTACGCCATCGAGGGCGTCACCGGCGAGTGGTCGGCGCTGGTCTGTTCGAACGGCGTCTACGAGAACGCCTTTCCCAGGGAAGGCCGCAAGCGAGCCATGAAGTGGCTCAAGCTCCACGCCCAATACGACGATGCCCATCCCTGGGAGGCCCTGGAGATCATCTGCACCCTGGCCGGCACCAATCCCAGCGCCGAGCTGCGCCGGCAACTGCGCGACGCGGTCTGCAAGAGCTACGACTACATGTACCTGTTCCTCGAGCGCCTGATGCAGCTGGAGACGGCGCGTAGCGGGCGCAAGCTGGCGGTTGGCGTGGAATAGCGGTGTTTTCGCCTGGCGCTTCCGGCATTTCGCCGGGAGCCCTGCCGCCTTTGCTCAGGGCACCAGGACAACCTTCTCGGCGCACCCCGCATGCACCGCGTGATACTGCTCGACGCCCTGTTCCAGCGGCACCTCCCGCAGATTGCCGGGCAGCGGCAGGCGGCCCTGGTCGAACAGCTCGCCGAACGCGCGGAGGAAGCCGGCGCAGGCTTCCACGCCGTAGAGCAGCGAATTGATGCCCACCACCGAAGCGCCGCGGCGGTACAGGCTCAGCGCCGGCAGGCGCACGTGACCATCGAGCGGCGCGGCGATGATCGCCAGGCGGCCGAAGCTGGCCAGCGCCGGGACCGCCGCTTCCAGCCAGAAACCGGTGGTGTCGAAGATCACCTCGGCGCCGCCGGGGAAGACGCCTTCCACCTGTGCCGCCAGCTCGGCCGGCTCGCCCAGCAGCAGGGCGGGGATGCCCTGCGCCTCCAGCGCCTGGCGCTGTTCCTCGCGCCGCACCGCGCCGAGCGCTTCGGCGCCCAGTGCCCTGGCCAGGGCCAGCGCGGCCTTGCCGACCGCGCCGTTGGCGCCGATAACCAGTAGCCGGGTGCCGGCCTTGACCTGGCTGCGTTGCAGGGCGTCCCAGGCGGTGCTGTAGGGTACCCCGCAGCTGGCGGCCTGGGCGAAGCTCAGGCTTTCCGGCTTGAGCGCGACGCCGGTGGCCGGCAGGGTCAGGAACTGCGCATGGCTACCGTCGCGGAAGAATCCCGGCTCCCGCCCGGTGCCCCAGACCGCCTGGCCGAGCAGGGCCTTCGGTCCCTCCACCACCACCCCGGCGAAGTCGCGGCCTGGCACCCGGGGCAGGGTGGTATAGGGGAAGCGGCCGAGGACGTTCTTCACATCGCTCGGATTCAGCCCGGCGGCGCGGATTTCCACCCGCACTTCATCGGCGGTGGGGGGCGGGGCGGGCATCTCCACCAGTTTGAGGGCGGCGAGGTCACCGGTACGGTCGAATCGCAGTGCTTTCATCGGGGGCTCCGTGTCGTCGCGGGCGATCAGTGCAGCCACTGCTGCAACAGGTCGCGGCCAAGGGGGAAAAGCTGTTCGCCGAGTTGCATGCCAAGCAGGCCGACCAGGGCGATGGCGGGTGGCGCCGGCGAGCGGAAGTCGAGGACGGCGTAGAGCACGCCGACCAGCAGGCCGATGCCGAGGGAGATCAGGTAGTTCATGGCGGCTGGCGGGAGTGGTGATGGATGGCGCCAGTCTAGGTGGCCGATGGAAGATCCATCGGCCAATCGCTATCGAATACCGGTCAAGGCAGGCTCGGCTGGTGGTGCTCGGCCTTGTATTCGCTGGGCGAGACGCCCAGTTCGCGACGGAACATGTCGCTGAAGGCGCTGGGCGTATAGCCCAGTTCGTGGGCGATGCGGCTCACCGCGCGGCCATCGATCAGCGCGGCGGCGGCGGTGGCCAGTTGTACCTGCCGGCGCCAGTCGGCGAAGCCCATGCCCAGGCCGCGCTGGAACAGCCGCGAGAGCGTGCGCACGCTGGCCCCGGCGTCCTCGGCCAGGCGCTCCAGGCCGATCTCCAGCGACGGGTTGGCCATCACCGCCTGGCACAGCGCGAGCAGGCGTCGGTCAGAGGCGTCCGGCAGCGGCACGCGCAGGCTGGAGCGGCGGGCGCGGCCGAGTTCGAGCACGGCGAGGCTGGCCAGTGCCTGGTAATAGGCGGGCTCGCTCTGCCGCTCCTGCTCCACCAGGCCGACGATCAGTTCGCGCAGCAGCGGGCCGACCACCAGCACCAGCGTGCGGTCTTCCAGGCCGCGGGAGAGTTCCGGGCTCAGGTAGATGTTGCGCATCTGCAACTCGGAGGCGACCCGCACCGCATGGCGCAGGCCCGGAGGCAACCAGACCGCCCGTTGCGGCGGGACCGGCAGGGCCTCGTCGGGCGTTTCCAGCCACATCATCCCGGATACCGCGTAGAGCACCTGGCCCCAGGCGTGCGCGTGGGCATCGACGCGGTGCCCGGCAGGATAGCTGCGGGCGACGCCGCGCAAGGGCCGGCGGCTATCGCTCAGGTCGGGTGGGGCGGGTCGTGCCATGGGAATGCCGTAGCGGAGGAAAGACGCAGGTTAACCGCTTGACGCGGATCATGCAGCGCCAGCTTTCAGAGGAGCCGTGACAGCGCTGCTGGCAGCTTTTCGCACCGCCCTGTAAAGATAATTTTACGAAGACCGGGCGTTCGCCATGCATGCCGTCGGCGCGTAAGGAATAGTTGCCAGAAATCCTGCGCCAGGCCCTGCGCCGGGCCCTGCCGACGGCTTGTCCGGCGCGTCGCCACGGGGTGAGATGAAGGCATCTCCCATGTCGCCGGGCGCCTGAACCGGCGGCGGTCCATTCAACAAGAACAACGAGGAGGCCGGATGAACGCCGTGGCCAAGATCGAACAGCACAACCCCATCGGTACCGACGGATTCGAGTTCGTCGAATTCACCGCCCCGGACGCCCAGGGCATCGAGCAGCTGCGCCAGCTGTTCACCATGATGGGCTTCACCGAGACCGCCAAGCACCGTTCCAAGGAAGTCTTCCTGTTCCAGCAGAACGACATCAACATCGTGCTCAACGGCAGCCCCACCGGTCACGTCCACGAGTTCGCCCTCAAGCACGGCCCGAGCGCCTGCGCCATGGCCTTCCGGGTGAAGAACGCATCCCAGGCCGCGGCCTATGCCGAAGCCCAGGGCGCGACCCTGGTGGGTAGCCATGCCAACTTCGGCGAGCTGAACATCCCCTGCCTGGAAGGCATCGGCGGTTCGCTGCTGTACCTCGTCGACCGCTACGGCGACCGCTCCATCTACGATGTCGACTTCGAGTTCGTCGAAGGCCGCAGCGCCAACGACAACTCGGTCGGCCTGACCTACATCGACCACCTGACGCACAACGTCAAGCGCGGCCAGATGGACGTCTGGTCCGGCTTCTACGAGCGTATCGCCAACTTCCGCGAGATCCGCTACTTCGACATCGAAGGCAAGCTCACCGGCCTGTTCTCCCGCGCCATGACCGCGCCCTGCGGGAAGATCCGCATCCCGATCAACGAGTCGGCCGACGATACCTCGCAGATCGAGGAATTCATCCGCGAATACCACGGCGAAGGCATCCAGCACATCGCCCTGACCACCGAGGACATCTACGCCACCGTGCGCAAGCTGCGCGACAACGGGGTGAAGTTCATGTCGACCCCGGACACCTACTACGAGAAGGTCGACACCCGCGTCGCCGGCCACGGCGAGCCGCTGGAGCAACTGCGCGAGCTGAACCTGCTGATCGACGGCGCCCCGGGCGACGACGGCATCCTGCTGCAGATCTTCACCGACACGGTGATCGGCCCGATCTTCTTCGAGATCATCCAGCGCAAGGGCAACCAGGGCTTCGGCGAGGGCAACTTCAAGGCCCTGTTCGAATCCATCGAGGAAGACCAGATTCGCCGTGGCGTGATCTGACTCCCAGCCGCCAGCCTCTTCCGGGGCTGGCGGTTTTCGTTGCAGCCCGCGTTGCCGTTCCAGCGGCGCCATCGCGCCAAGCCCTTGCCCGCACCGCCGCGCCACGAGCCTGGCGGCCCATCCACGTCACGTACAACAACAAACAGGTGACGCATGACCCGTGAAACCCACCTTCGCCCAGCCGTCCGCCCGACGCCACGCGCCCCGCATGACGCCCGCCGTGCGTCCGTCGCCTGAGCCGCACGGCCCCGTTTCGCCTCCGACAACAATAAATTTCCACTTGCGTGAGATAACTCAATGGACGGCCAACATCCGCATTCGGGCGAGCTCAAGCGCGGCCTGAAGAATCGTCACATCCAGTTGATCGCCCTCGGCGGCGCCATCGGTACCGGCCTGTTCCTCGGCTCGGCCGGGGTGCTCAAGTCGGCGGGCCCGTCGATGATCCTCGGCTACGCCATCGCCGGCTTCATCGCCTTCATGATCATGCGCCAGCTCGGCGAGATGATCGTCGAGGAGCCGGTCGCCGGCTCCTTCAGCCACTTCGCGCACAAGTACTGGGGCGGCTTCGCCGGCTTCCTCTCCGGCTGGAACTGCTGGGTGCTGTACATCCTGGTAGGGATGTCGGAGCTGACCGCGGTCGGCAAGTACATCCACTACTGGTGGCCGGACGTACCGACCTGGGCCACGGCGGCGCTGTTCTTCGTCGTCGTCAACGCGATCAACCTGGCCAACGTCAAGGCCTTCGGCGAAGCCGAGTTCTGGTTCGCGATCATCAAGGTGGTGGCGATCATCGGCATGATCCTGCTCGGCTGCTACCTACTGTTCAGCGGCAGCGGCGGCCCGCAGGCCTCGGTTAGCAACCTGTGGGCGCACGGCGGCTTCTTCCCCAACGGGGTGGGTGGGCTGGTGATGGCCATGGCGATCATCATGTTCTCCTTCGGCGGCCTGGAGATGCTCGGTTTCACCGCGGCCGAGGCGGACAAGCCGAAGACGGTGATCCCGAAGGCGATCAACCAGGTGATCTACCGGATCCTGATCTTCTACATCGGCGCCCTGGTCGTGCTGCTCTCGCTGACGCCCTGGGACAGCCTGCTGGCGACCCTCAACGCTTCCGGCGACGCCTACAGCGGCAGCCCGTTCGTGCAGATCTTCTCGATGATCGGCAGCGGCACCGCCGCGCACCTGCTGAACTTCGTGGTGCTCACCGCCGCGCTGTCGGTGTACAACAGCGGCACCTATTGCAACGGCCGCATGCTCCTCGGCCTGGCCGAGCAGGGCGATGCCCCGCGCGCCCTGGCCAGGGTCGACAAGCGCGGCGTGCCGGTGCGGGCCCTGGTGGTCTCGGCGCTGGTGACCTTCCTCGCCGTGGTGGTGAACTACGTGATCCCGCACCAGGCGCTGGAATTGCTGATGTCGCTGGTGGTCGCGGCGCTGGTGATCAACTGGGCGATGATCAGCATGGCGCACCTGAAGTTCCGCGCGCAGATGGAGCGCCAGGGCACCCGCACGCACTTCCGCGCGTTCTGGTACCCGTACGGCAACTACCTGTGCATGGCGTTCGTGGTGTTCATCCTCGGCGTCATGCTGCTGATCCCTGGCATCCAGGTCTCGGTGTACGCGATTCCGGTCTGGCTGCTGGTGATGTGGGCCTGCTATCGACTCAAGGGAGCCCCGCGGCCACTGCCGGGCCTGCGGGTGAAGCCGGTCGCCGAGTGACCGGGGGCACCGGCGCGGAGGGAGTGGGGAGCGACTCCCTCCGTGTCCCGGTGATCCACAAGACTTTTTCTAGGGGTGCCCGTCGTTGACGGGCCGCCCGCCGAGTTCCTACAGTGGCAGCGCCATTTTTTCTCGTTAGAGGGATTTCCATGAAAAAAGCGCTCTGGCTGCTTCTCGCTGCCGTCCCCGTGGTCCTGGTCGCCTGTGGTGGCAGCGACGACGACAAGCAGACCGCCCAGGTCGACTACCTGGCCCTGCCGGGGGATGCCAAGCTGGATACCCGCAGCGTCGACTACAAGTGCGAGAACGGTCGCAAGTTCACCGTGCAGTACCTGAACAAGGGCGACAACAGCCTGGCCGTGGTGCCGGTCAGCGACAACTCGACGCTGGTCTTCAGCAACGTGATTTCCGCCTCCGGCGCCAAGTACGCCGCCGGCCAGTACATCTGGTGGACCAAGGGCGAGGAGGCCACCCTCTATGGCGACTGGAAGGGCGGCGAGCCCACCGACGGGGTCGCCTGCAAGGAACGTTGAGTTCGGCCCGGCGTCCAGCCGAAACGCAGGAACCCGGCCGCGGCCGGGTTTCTTCTTGCCTGCCTTCGCGCTCGACAAAGGGGTTATGCTGGCAGCCCGTTCGTACCCCGTGCCGCCCCATGCTGATCATCTCCAACGCCGTCCACCTGCCTGACCACGAGATCGAGCTGAACGCCATCCGCGCCCAGGGCGCCGGCGGGCAGAACGTCAACAAGGTCTCCAGCGCGGTGCACCTGCGCTTCGACATCCAGGCTTCGTCGCTGCCGCCGTTCTACAAGGAGCGCCTGCTCGCGCTGAGCGACCAGCGCATCAGCGGTGACGGCGTGGTGGTGATCAAGGCCCAGCAGTACCGGACCCAGGAACAGAACCGCGAGGACGCCCTGGCGCGCCTGGCCGAGCTGATCCGCAGCGTGGCCAAGGTGCAGAAGGCGCGGCGCCCGACCAAGCCCACGCGCGGCTCGCAAAAGCGCCGGCTGGATGGCAAGGCCAAGCGCGGCGCGGTGAAGGCCGGGCGTGGCAAGGTGGATTTCTGAGCCGACCCGTCCTCGCGCGGGATCAGCGCACGGCCTGGGCCATCGGCTGGCCGAGGCCGCGCTCGCGGTCGCGCTGCAGGCGATAGGCCTTGGCCGCGGCGGGGATCGCGGTGACCTGGCCGGTCTCCAGCCAGCGCCGCAGGCGGGTGGCATCGGCGAAATGGGTGTACTTGCCGAAGGCATCCAGCACCACCAGGTTGACCGGGCTGCGGTTGATCGTGGTGCGCATCGCCAGGCAGTGCCCGGCTTCGTTGGTGAAGCCGGTCTTGGTCAGCTGGATGTTCCAGGTCTTGTTGTTGATCAGGTGGTTGGTGTTGCGGAAGCCCAGGGTGTAGTTCGGGTGGCGGAAGGCCACGGTTTTCTCCGGGGTGGTGCTCCACTGGCTGAGCAGCGGGTACTGCCGGCTGGCCACCAGCAGGCGGGTGAGGTCGCGGGCGGTGGAGACGTTGTGCAGCGACAGCCCGGTCGGCTCGACGTAGCGCGTGTTCTTCATGCCCAGGGCGTGGGCCTTGGCGTTCATCGCCTTGACGAAGGCGTTCTTGCCGCCCGGATAGTTCTGCGCCAGGCTCGCCGCGGCGCGGTTCTCCGAAGACATCAGGGCGAGCAGGAGCATGTCCCGGCGGCTGATCTGGCTGCCGACCCTGACCCGGGAAAACACCCCGCGCATCTCGCTGGTCTCGCTTATCGCGATCGGCAGCACCTCGTCCAGCGGGAGCTTCGAGTCGAGCACGACCATGGCGGTCATCAGCTTGGTGATCGAGGCGATCGGCACCACCAGGTCGGGGTTGCGCGAGTAGAGCACCTTGCCGCTGTTCTGGTCGGTGACCAGCGCGCTGCCCGAGGCCAGTTCCTGTTGCAGCGGCAGCTTGGCCTTGGGCGGTGGCGAGGCGGATATCGCGGTGGCAACGCTGAGGGAGAGAAGCAGGGTGACCAGTGACAGGAGACGGTTTCTCACGTGCGTTGCTCACTAATACGAGAAAGAGGGGGCCTCGGGGGCAGTGTGAACTGGTCCCCATAATTGAGCATTTTATGCTCTTTTATAGGAAAAGCACGTAGGGCTTTGAAACTGCTGACTTATGGCTGGCCCGGCTCGGAGAGGTTCGGCGGATAACGCCTGCATGGTCGTGGTGCGGTGGGGCGAATAACCGCAACGCGGTTATCCGCCGCTTCGACGGAGGGCATGGCGTTCGCGGAGGCGAAAAAAAGCCGGCCATGACGGCCGGCTCAGGGTAACCGCTGGGGTTCAGTCCGCGCAGACCTGGGCGATGGCCTGTGCCAGGCGGTCGAGACGGCGCGCGTCGAGACCGGCGACGTTGGCCCGGCCGCTGGAGACCAGGTAGACGCCGTGCTCGTCGCGTAGCCGTTGGACCTGCCGCGGGCTCAAGCCGGTATAGGAGAACATCCCGCGTTGCGCGCCGACATGGGCGAAGCGCTCGGCCAGGCCGTGCGGCGCCAGGGCCTCGACCAGGCCGATGCGCAGGCTGGCGATGCGCGAACGCATGCCTTCGACCTCTTCCTGCCAGAGTCCCTTCAGCTCGCTGTCGCCGAGGATCGCCGCGACCACCTCGGCGCCATGCGCCGGCGGGGTCGACCACAGGTTGCGGGCGAGGAAGGCCAGTTGGCTGCGCACGTCGGTGAGCTTCTCGGCGTTCTGCGCGCAAACGATCAGTGCGCCGACGCGGTCGCGGTACAGGCCGAAGTTCTTCGAGCAGGAACTGCTGACCAGCACTTCCGGCAGTTCGCCGGCGAACAGGCGTACCGCCCAGGCGTCTTCGTCGAGACCGTCGCCGAAGCCCTGGTAGGCGAAGTCGATCAGCGGCAGCAGCTCGCGGCGGCGCACCACGTCGAGCACCCTGCGCCAGTCGTCGTGGCTCAGGTCGAAGCCGGTCGGGTTGTGGCAGCAGGCATGCAGCAGCACCACGTCGCCCTGGGGAATGCGCTCCAGGCCGGCGAGCATCGCCTCGACATCCAGGCGGTTGTCGGCGCTGACGTAGGGGTAGTGGGAAACCTTCAGGCCGGCGGCGGCGAACAGCGTCTCGTGGATCGGCCAGGTCGGGTCGCTCAGCCAGATGCCGCGGCCGGGCAGGCAATGGGTGATGAAGTCGCCGGCCAGGCGCAGGGCGCCGGTGCCGCCGGGCGTCTGGGTGGCGTCGGCGCGCTGCTCCAACAACAGCGGCGAGGCGGCGCCGAGCACCAGTTCCGCCAGGCGCGCGGCGAACAGCGCGTCGCCGTGGCCGCCGACGTAGCTCTTGGTGGTTTCCTGCTCGACCAGGCGCTGCTCGGCGAGTTTCACCGAACGCAGGATCGGGGTCAGGCCCTGGGCATCTTTGTAGACGCCGACGCCGAGATCCAGCTTGTCCGCGCGCGGATCGTTGCGGTAGGCGTCGAGCAGGCCCAGGATCGGGTCGCCCGGTACGCGGGCGACCTTGGCGAAATGACTCATTTGCGCCCCTCGGCGGTTTTCGCCACCTCGTCGGTGCGCGCCGCCATGATGAAGTCGTTGCGGTGCAGGCCCTTGATCGAGTGGCTCCACCAGGTCACGGTGACCTTGCCCCACTCGGTCAGCAGGCCCGGATGGTGGCCTTCGGCCTCGGAGATCTCGCCAATGGCGTTGGTGAAGGCCAGGGCGTGCCTGAAGTTCTTGAACAGGTAGACCTTCTCCAGTTGCATGATGCCGTCGCGGACTTCGATGTTCCAATCCGGGATCTGCCGCAGCAGCACGGGCAGTTCTTCGTCGCTGACGTGCGGGGCGTCGGCGCGGCAGGCTTCGCAATGGGCTTGGGTGAGTGCGGTCATGGTGGGAGTCCTTGGTTGTCGCATGTGGGAGCGGCGGACGGGCCGGGCCCGTCCACCATAGTACAAGGCCGCCGCGGGGTCAGCCGCAGCGGCGACGATTCTCGTCAAGCCGCCTGCCTGGGCGGGAACAGCGGCGCGTGCAGGCCCAGGCGCATGGCCTCGTGGACCAGCGCCATGATGTCTTCCTGGGCCAGCTGGAACAGGCGCTTGAGGTCGGGCAGGACGAAGTAGAGCGGTTGCAGGATGTCGATGCGGTAGGGCGTGCGCATCGCCTCCAGCGGATTGAAGGCCTGGTGCAGCGGCTCGTCGGAGAGGCTGTAGACGGTCTCCTTCGGCGAGGAGAGGATGCCGCCGCCGTAGATGCGCTTGCCCTGGTCGGTGTCGACCAGGCCGAACTCGATGGTCATCCAGTACAGGCGGGCGAGGAACACGCGTTCCTCCTTGCTCGCCTTGAGGCCGAGCTTGCCGTAGGTATGGGTGAATTCGGCGAACCAGGGGTTGGTCAGCAGGGGGCAGTGGCCGAAGATCTCGTGGAAGATGTCCGGCTCCTGCAGGTAGTCCAGTTCTTCCGGGGTGCGGATGAAGGTGGCGACGGGGAATTGCTGGCTGGCCAGCAGTTCGAAGAAAGTCTGGAACGGGATCAGCGCCGGTACCCGCGCCACGCGCCAGCCGGTGGTGGCCTGGAGAACCCGGTTGATCTCGTCGAGCTGGGGGATCCGGTCGTGGGGCAGGCCGAGCTGTTCGATGCCGTCGAGGTATTCCTGACAGGCGCGGCCTTCGATCACCTTCAGTTGCCGGGTGATCAGGGTGTTCCAGACCTGGTGCTCGGTTTCCGGGTAATGGATGAAACCGTTGTCGTCGGGCTGGCGGGCCACGTACTGCGTCGTTTTCATACGGACTCCATGAGCGGCTTGTGGCCGCGGGGTCTTTGTTGTTGTCGTTGCCTTATCGATACCGCGTCGGGACGCTCCGTGCAGCCCCGGATAGGGGCCGGGCAACGAGGATGAAACGGCGTTTTCGTAAAGTTTTCCTTACGAATTTGCCGGGGTCGCCTGTTCATTGGCTCAGGCATTCTTGCTGGTGAGTCTAACTGTCACATATTCTTGACGGAAATTTCCGGTCGGGAGTTAAAAAATCCGACCGCGAGCCCATCAGAACGACAACACCGGGCCACGCCATGCGTATCAAAGTGCACTGCCAGAACCGTGTAGGCATTCTTCGCGACATCCTCGACCTGCTGGTCGACTACGGCATCAACGTCAATCGCGGCGAAGTCGGCGGCGACCAGGGCAACGCCATCTACCTGCTCTGTCCGAACCTGATCAATCTCCAGTTGCAGTCGCTGCGGCCCAAGCTGGAGGCGGTGCCGGGGGTCTTCGGGGTCAAGCGCGTCGGCCTGATGCCCAGCGAGCGCCGGCACCTGGAGCTCAACGCGCTGCTCGCCGCCCTGGACTTTCCGGTGCTCTCGGTGGACATGGGCGGGCAGATCGTCGCCGCCAACCGTGCCGCCGCCCAGCTGCTCGGTGTGCGCGTCGACGAGGTGCCGGGGATTCCGCTGTCGCGCTATGTCGAGGACCTCGACCTGCCCGAGCTGGTACGCGCCAACAAGGCGCGGATCAACGGGCTGCGGGTGAAGGTGAAGGGCGACGTGTTCCTCGCCGACATCGCCCCGCTGCAATCCGAGCACGACGAGAGCGAGGCGCTGGCCGGCGCGGTGCTGACCCTGCATCGCGCGGACCGCGTCGGCGAGCGCATCTACCATGTGCGCAAGCAGGAGCTGCGCGGCTTCGACAGCATCTTCCAGAGCTCGCGGGTGATGGCCGCGGTGGTCCGCGAGGCGCGACGCATGGCGCCGCTCGACGCGCCGTTGCTGATCGAGGGCGAGACCGGCACCGGCAAGGAGCTGCTGGCGCGCGCCTGCCACCTGGCCAGCCCGCGCGGGCAATCGCCGTTCATGGCGCTGAACTGCGCCGGCCTGCCGGAGTCGATGGCCGAGACCGAACTGTTCGGCTATGGTCCCGGGGCCTTCGAAGGCGCGCGTCCGGAAGGCAAGCTCGGCCTGCTCGAACTCACCGCCGGCGGCACGCTGTTCCTCGACGGCGTCGGCGAGATGAGCCCGCGCCTGCAGGCCAAGCTGCTGCGCTTCCTGCAGGACGGCTGTTTCCGCCGGGTCGGCAGCGACGAGGAGGTGTACCTGGACGTGCGGGTGATCTGCGCGACCCAGGTGGACCTGTCCGAACTCTGCGCCAAGGGCGAGTTCCGCCAGGATCTCTATCACCGCCTCAACGTCCTCTCGCTGCACATCCCGCCGCTGCGCGAATGCCTGGACGGCCTGGCGCCGCTCGCCGAGCACTTCCTCGACCAGGCCAGCCGGCAGATCGGCTGCGGCCTGCCGAAGCTCTCCGCGCCGGCGCTGGAGCGCCTCGAGCGCTACCACTGGCCGGGCAACGTGCGGCAACTGGAGAACGTGCTGTTCCAGGCGGTCTCGCTGTGCGAAGGGGGGACGGTGAAGGCCGAGCACATCCGCCTGCCGGACTACGGCGCGCCGCAGCCGTTGGGGGACTTCTCGCTGGAGGGTGATCTGGACGCCATCGTCGGCCGTTTCGAGAAGGCGGTCCTGGAACGCCTGTTCCGCGAGCATCCGAGCAGCCGCCAACTGGGCAAGCGCCTCGGGGTGTCGCACACCACGGCGGCGAACAAGCTGCGCCAGTACGGCGTCGGGCAGGGCGAGGGTTGAGTCCCGGCCCCGGCGAAGACCGGGGCCGGGCGCTCCTTCGGCGATCAGGCGAGGAGCGGGGCGGGCTCAGTCGGCCTTCTGCTCGATGCCGGCCTGCAACTGCTGGTCGCGGTTGCGTCCGCCGACGCGCAGGGCGCCGAGGTTGAAGGCCTGGTCGTCGCGGGTCGCCTGGTCGTGCTCCTGGCTGAACTCGTCCTTGATACCGAAGGCCAGGTCCACCGGCGACCTGGAGACGTTCAGGCCGAGATCGGCGCGGTAGTCCTTGCCGGCCAGGGCGCGGGTTTCCACGCGCGAGCCGCCGAGGTCGACCTTGCCGTCGCTGGCGCTGATCCGTGCGCCGGTCAGCTGGGTCGCTGCGCCCACCTGCAGGTTCACGCCCTGCCTGCCGGTGATGCCGGAGGCCTCGGTGACGTAGTTGCGGCTGACGTGGCTGACGTCCAGGTACAGCGTCGGGGTTACCGAGGCTTCGCCGCTCTTGTCGCCGAACAGCACGTTCTCGGCGGCATTGCCGACCTTGGCGCCGGCCGTCTGCTTGTCGTTCACCACATAGCTACCGGTCTTGTTCGGCGACAGGCGCTGCTTGAGGCCGGACAGCCGGTCGCCGAGCGCTTCGCCTTTCTCCGCCAGATAGCCCCTGGCCCTGTCCAGCTTGCTGGCGAAGGCGCCGCGCGGCTCCGGGTTGACCTCGTAGCTGCCGCTGCGGACCAGCTTCTCGCCCAGGCGCTCCTTGGCCTTTTCGGCTTTGGCGAGGAGGTTGTCCCCGGCCTTGCCGAGCCGCTCGACATTACGGTCGATGCCGTTCTCCAACTTGCCGCGGTGCTTGTCGAAAGCATTCTCGGCCTTGGTTTCCAGCTTGTCCTTCAACGGTCCGGTCTTGCTCGCCAGCTTGTTCACCAGGCCGGGCTGGTTCTTCTCCACGCCCAGGCGCGCGTCGACGTTGACCTTCACGCCCTCCGCGCGGTCCTGGCGGCTCTCCACCCGCAGGTCGCCGCCGATGCGCCCGTCCACCTGTGCCGCGTCGATGCGCGCGCCCTCCAGGCGGGTGTCGCCCTGGCTCGCCAGGATTACCCGGTCGGCCTGGATGACGCTGTCGCCCTGGGTCTGGCTGCGCAGGACATCGACATCGACCTTGGCGCGGGCCTGGACGGCATAGTCGCTCCGGTAGTCGCTCGGCGCGCCGGTGGTCTTGCCGCCGTTGGCCCCGGCACCGAGCAGCACGCCCCAGTTGTCGCGCCGCTCGCTGGATTCGGCGGACTCCTGGAGAATGCCGCCGTTGCCGGCTTCGAGGCTGACCTGGGCGGCTTCGATGCGAGTGCCTTGCAGGCGTACCGCGGTGGCGTCGTCTGCGGCGCTGGAAAGGCTGGCCTTGGTCGCGCTGTGCAGGTTGCCGCCGTTCAGCGCGTGACGTTCCTCGTCGACCCGGCCGATGTTGAAGTTGCCGCTGACGCTGCCGTTCTTGCTGCTCGTTTCGGCGTCGCGAACGCTGCCGCCGCCTAGGCTGAAGCCGCCGCCGAGGTTGTTTCCCCCGGCCCGGTGGCTATCGCGGGCGGCCTGCAGGTCGAGCTTGCCGCCGGCGGCCAGGACTATGTCGCCGGTCTTCGCTGCCGCGCTGCCGATATTGCTGCCTTGCAGGACCAGATCGCCGCCGCTGCGCAGCTCCACCGCGCCCTTGGCCTGGATGTCGGCGACCCGCGCCTGGCTGTCCCGGCTGTCGCCGGCCTTGTGGTCGAGTTGCAGGCCGGCGCTGGCGTTCAGCCCTTTGCCGTTGGCGCTGGGGGCCATGCCGCCGCTCAACGCGGCGTCGCCACGCAGGCTGGCGCTGCTGGCGCTCTGCCGGTCGTTGGCCTGTTCCAGGGCCAGGTTGCCGCCGGCGCTGAGCCTGACCCCGGCTTCGCCGCCGTCGAAGCGGCTGCCCTGGTAGAGGCCGTCTCCGCCGAGGCGGATCTCGACGCCCTGCTTCGCGGCGTATTCGCCGACCACCGCGGTGGTCTGGCTGGCGCTGTTCTCGCTGCTGCCGCCAATGCCGCTCAGGCGCAGGTTCAGGTCCTGGCCGGTGGTGGTGTAGAGGCGCCCGCCGACCTTGGCGTCGAGGCTCTGCTCATGGCTGCCGGAGGTGTTCTCCGCCGCCCTGGCGTCATGCCTGGCGGCGTCGATGAGGAGGCCTCCGCTGCGAGCCTGGTAACGGGTGCCCTCGTCCCGCAGGGCGTCGCCGACCTTCAGTTCGACCTGGCCGCCCGCGAAGCTGCTGACCTGCGCCTGGCTCGCCTGTTGCTCGCCGCGGCTGTCGCGGTGGCTGATCTCGAGGTCGACGCCGACGTTCGGCTGCTCCAGGTTGTCGAGCAGGCCGGGCTGGTGGACCTTGCGCTGGGCGACGCCTTCGACCGCCTTCTCGATCGGCCGGGCGATGCCGCGGTACTCGAGGTTGGCGCCGATGTCGCCGCTCCAGCCGCTGTCGTGGCGCTGGCTGCTCTGGCTGTCGCGGGCGGCCTGGTTGTCGACCGTGCCGGCGGCGACCGCCAGGCTGTCGCCGGCCTCCAGGCGCGCGCCCTGCGTCGTCAGGCTGCCCTGGGCGGCGTCGATCCTGAGATTGCCCGTCGCGTTCACCTGGCTGGTGCGCGCATGGCTTTCGGCGTCGTTCTCGTCGATCCGCTGGTGGCCGACTTCGATACCGCTGCCGGCACGGTCCAGGCCGCCGGTATAGTAGAAGCCGCCGCCGGTGGTGGTCTGTTCGCTGCTGCGGGTCTTGCTGTCCTGCTCGGCGAGCAGGGCGACGTTCTTCCCGGAGAGGCTGGCGTCGCCCGCGCTGGCCTTCAGCTCGGCCCCCTTCACGGTGAGATCGCCGCCGGCCTTCACGGCCAGGGAGGCGCCGCCCAGGCTGGAGCCGCTGTTGCGGGTTTCCTCGCGGCGGACGCTGGTCCGCTGGTCCTGGTAGCGCACCCCGGCGCGGTATTGGCGGCTGCCTGGGGTCTGCTCGCCGGCATAGGCGTCGAAGCCGCGGGTGTGGCGGCTGTCGTTGCCGTCGTGGCGCTCCTGCGCCGAGGCTATCTCCAGGTTGCCCTTGGCCTCGGCGGCGAGGGCGCCGCCAGCCTCGACCCGGGAGCCGCGAATGGCGATGTCGGCGGCGCTGCGCAGGGTCAGGTTGCTGTCCGAGCGTACTTCGCTGGCGCGGTTGCTGCTGTCCTTGCTGCGCTGGCGACTCTCGTCCTTGGCGATGCCGAAGAACTTGCTGTCCTTGCTGTAGCTGTTGCTGTGGGCGGTTTCCTCCACGCCGTCGATGCGCAGCGAGCCTTTCCCGCTGACTACCTCGGCCTTGCGCGCGCCGCGTACCTGGCTGCCGCGCACCTCGACCGCATCGGCGGTCACCGTCAGTGCGCCGTCGGCCTTGACCCGGCTGCCCTGTTGCAGGGTCTTGCCGCTGTCGCCATCGCCGTGGCTGCCGAAGAAGCTGCCGCCGACCAGGTCGCCGGAGTAGCTGTTGTCGCGGCTGCTGTGGCTGCGGCTGGCGCTGCCGATGTCGACGCTCTTGGCTTGCAGGTCGAGGTCGCCGCGGCTGGCCACGTCGGCGCCTTCCAGATTCAGGCGCCGGCCGCCGCCGAGTTCGACCCGCGCGCCTTCGAGGCTGCTGGCCACGCTGCGTTGCTCGCTGCTGCCCTTGTCCCAGTTGGCTTTCCACAGGTGCTTGCGGTGCGCGCCCTGGTCGCGTTCGGTGCGGGTCTCGGTGGCGGCGAGAAGACGGGTATCGCCGCCGCTGGAGACTTTCAGGGTAGCGCCGGCCTTGACCGTCGCCGCCCTCAGTTCGCTGTCGCCCCGCGCGGCCAGGCTCGCGTCGGCGCGGGCATCGATCCGGCTGCCGTGCTGCTTCGAATCGGTGACGGTACGCGTGCGGTCGTAGGTTTCCCAGGTGATGCCGATGGTGCTGTTGCTCCAGCGCTCGCGGCTTTCCCGCAGGTTGCGGCTTTCCACGCTGCCCAGGGTCAGGTTGCGCCCGGACTTGAGGTCGACCCTGCCGCCGCTGACGTCGGCGGCGGCCAGGCTCAGGTCGCCGCGGGCATGCAGGCCGACGTTGCCGCTGTCGCTGCGGATCGCCGCGCGCAAGGCGTTCAGGCTGTTGTCGGGAAGCGCCTGGCCGCTGATCGACAGGTCGCCGGCGGAGCGCAGGTCGACGCCGTCCCTGCCGTCGATCCCGACCGGGCCGACGCGCACGCCGGCGCCCTCGGCGGTGCTGAGGATGTTGATGCGTCCGGCCTGCATGGCGCCGAACAGGCTGGCGTCGATGCGCCGCTCGCCCGGACGGACGTCGCCGGACGGGTCGCGCTCGACCTTGCCGCTCGGGTAGTCGATGCGGTTGCGACCGACGGTCAGGTCGAGCTCGGCCGACGCCTCGATCTTGCCTTGGCTGTCGACTCGCGGCGCCAGCAGGGCGATGCTGCCATCCCGGTTGCTCAGGCCCTGGCCCTGGATCTGCAGGGCGCCGACGGCGTCGTTGGTGTTCAGCGCCTGCAGCTTGCCGTCGGCCAGTTCCGGACGGCCGACCAGCAGGCTGGCATGGGGCGTGTTGATGAAGCTGCCGCCGTTCACCGAGATGCCGTTGGGGTTGGCCAGGATGTAGTCGGCGGCCTGGCCGAAGATTTCCTGCGGGCCGTTGATCGCCGAGGCGTTGCGGCTGATCACTTCGTTGAGGATGGCACTGGCGGCGTCGCCGCGCAGCTGCGGGTTGGCCGCCAGTTGTCCGGCGAGCTGCGAGGCGCCGGCTTGCAGCGCATTGTTGAGGACCAGGCCCTGGCGGTCGACGTTGTAGTCGAGGAACTGGTTGTGCGACAGGCCGGCGGCGTTCGGCGCGACGATATTGACGATGGGCACGCCGCCCTGGTTGAGCAGTTGCGGCGTGCCGCCCGGCCCGCCGGCCGCCTCCAGCCCGCCGGCGAAAGCCTGGGGCAGGTGGGGCGCCAGCAGCAGGCCGGCGATCAGGCAACGGAGTTTTCCCCGGGGGGAGAGGTGGAAGACAGGATTGTCTCTATGCATGAGAACCTCTTCGTTCAGGTTGGCTGTAACGTTGCGCGTGGTTGGTGGTCGCCGCTGCTGTCGCGCTCAGGTCAGCGGCTGATCAGGCTTCAGATCTGCAGGCTCAGGCGCAGCAGCCAGCTCTCCGGCTCGTGGCGGAAGGCGGACGGCGCGGAGAGGCTGCGCTGGTAGTCGAGGTCGAGCTGGACCTGCTTCCAGCTCAGGTTGAGGCCGGCGCTGGCACCGCTCAGGTACTGGCCGGGGGCGCCGTGGTAGAGCTTGACCCAGCCGTGGTCCAGGCCCAGGCGCGGAGTGACCTGCACCGGCAGGTCGCTGCGCAGCGGCAGGCGCAGGGTGTTGCGCCATATCGCGCCAATCGCGCCGGAGACGCTGTTGCGGCGGAAGCCGCGCACCGCGGAGTCGTCGGTGGCCAGCAGCTGCTCGATGGCTGGCAGCGGGTCGGCGCTGTACTGCGCCGTGAGTTGGCTCTGCCACTGCCAGGCCTGGCCGGCGAGCTGGCCGTTGCGCCATTGATTGAGGCCGAGGCGGTACTTGTCGAATTGCGCCCGGGGGTAGTTGTCGGCCCGCCCCGCGCGATCGCGGTCGGCGCCGAGGGCGCTCAGGCCACGGGCGTAGCCGAGGTCGAGACTCCAGACCGCGCTGTCCAGCCAGAACAGGTTGAGGCCGGCTTCGACGACGCTCAGCCGCGGGCTCTGGTTGGTCAGGCGGATGCCACCGAGGTAGCTGTCGACATCCTTGCGCGCCAGTTGCAGGTTGGCGCTCAACTGGTGACGCTGGCCGCGCCAGAGCACGCGGTCGGCGCGCAGGCTGAAGAGATCGGTCGCGCCGGTCTGGTAGAAGGTCTGCCGGCCGGTGCGCAGCGGCGAGCGGAATTCGGCGTGGCTGGCGAACAGGCTGTAGGTCCAGTAGCCATAGGGAATCGCGTAGTACAGGCTGCTGCTGCGGCTGTAGCGTCGGTCGCGATTCAGCGTGTCGCTGGCGCTCAGCAACAGCGAGTCGTTGAGTTCCAGCGGGCTGTCCAGGCCCAGGCTGAGGTTGCCGCGATCGCGTCCGGTGGCCAGGCTGCCGAGGTTGTCCAGGCCCAGGCCGAGGCTCCAGCGCGCGGCGCCGCCGCGTTTGCGCAGGAGGATCCGCGAGGCGCCGGGCTGGCTGCCCGGGGCGATGTCGGCGGCGAGATCGACCGAGCGCAGGCGGTTCAACTGGTCCAGGCCCTGCTCCAGGTCGCGCAGGTTCAACGGCTTGCCGAGCACGCCGGGGAAGGCGCCGCGCAGCGATACCGGCAGGCTCTGGTCGTCCAGTTCGATGGACTCGACGTAGCCTTCGTCGACCAGGATATCCAGGCTCTGCCCGGCCTCCGGGGGATTGGCCAGATAGGGGCGGGCGGCGACGTAGCCGGCATCGACATAGAGCCGGGTGATCGCTGCCAGCAGGCGGTTGATCTGGCCGGGTCCCATGCATTCGCCGATCAGCGGGCCGAGCGTGCGGTCCAGGCGCTCCCGGCTGAGCAGGGTGACGCCGCCGATCCGCGTGCCGCTCAGGGGCCAGCAGTCGTGGTCTGCGATGGGCGGCGATGCCGGCGCCGGGGCCGTCGAGCCGCCGAAATTGCCGCGCTGCAATTGGCGTTGGCGTTCCTCCAGCTGCATGCGTTGCAGTTCCAGTTGTTGCTGCTGGTGTTGGCGCAGGGCTTCCTGCCCGGGTTGCCCCGGATCGGCGGCGAAGACGGGCGAGGCGCCGAGCAGGCCCAGCAGCAGGGCTCGGCAGAACGGGCGGCGGGGCGATGATTCGGTAGAGCGGTACGGCACGCGGCATCCTTCATGTATCAGGCGCCCACGGGCAGGACGTGGACGTTTCAGCGACAGCTTTGACACAAAGTGTTGTTATGTAAACTTTGTGTCTTGTGTAGATTAGTCGCAGACCTCACCCGTTTGTTACATCCGAGTAAAGAAATTGACCGGTTGCTGACTGGACGAAGAAACGCCTGTGAACTGATTCACGAAAGTTTGGCGTGTCGCGACTGGCGTGAAGGCCTGATTCGACTGGGTAGCGCAGAGGGTAAGGAAGGGAAGGGAGGGGTATGCGGCCTGGCTGGCCGGAAAGCGGATTGTCGTCGTCGGGTACACAATGATCGCGCCGGAGGGGCGGGTTGCCCATCGTGGCGCGATCCTTCGGAGAGCGGCCCAAGGGCCGGACGAGCTCTAGCCGCCGCTGCAGCCGTTGCCCCAGACCTGATACTCCACGGTATGTTTCCGGCCTTTGGAATCTTCGTAGGTCATGCGTGCGGGAACGATGCCGCAGGCCTCCGAAGTATCGGTGGAAGATATGACGCGAGCGACATCGAGATGCATGCCGTAGGCATATTCCTCGACAGTGCCTTCCTGCTGGCTGGCAGGTTGTTCCTGGGTGCCAGCCGCCATCACCAGCGGCGAGCAGGCGAACAGGGCGATCAGGGCGAAAGCCTTCATTACTGGTTACCTGAGTGGTTTCTGAGTGAGTGCGATCTGCCGTCGGAAGACAGGCGGACAGGTCTCCGGTGCAACTCGATAAACAAGGCTGGATAATTGAAGTCTGCAATCAAGTTGCGAAGTCTAAGTTCAACGGAAGTGAACTTTGGCTGTTGGGTTAATTATAAATTCGGTGATGCTGCGACATATAGACACGGTCAAGACAAGAACCTTGTACGGATTGGTAACAATGACCTGTTGGGGCGCCGCAGGCGCGCTATCCGGCACTGCCGGTCGTGGCCAGCGGCGACTGCGGATCGAGCAGCGAACTGCGGATGAAATGCAGGTAGCTGAGTACCCGGCGCAGCGGCGAGGTGTCGAACTGCGGCGCGCGCGGTTCCGGCGCCGCGCGGACCGCCATGATCGCCTGCTCCACCGCGTGCAGGGCGCGCTGGCGGTTGCTCGGGCCGGGTTGCAGGAACAGCCGGATCAGCGCGCGTCCCATCAGGCGGATCGCCCGGCGCCAGGCCGTGCGTTCGGCGTAGCAGGGTTCCTGGGGCAGGCGCTGCTGTTCCAGGCGCAGCTCGATGATCGCCTGGCCGACCTCCAGCACCAGGAACATCCAGCCCAGCAACCGGCGCTGCACGTCCGGGCGGCCGGCGGAGAAGGTGTAGGCCTGGTTCAGCAGGTCGCGGGTGCCGCTTTCGAAACCGGAGACCAGGCCCTTGCTCTTGCCGCTGATGGCGAACACCACCCGCTCGCGCAGGTCGTGCTCCAGGCGCTTCCACATCCACGGCCGGTTCGGCGGCAGGATCACCATGGCGGCGACCGTGGCGAGGACCATCGACAAGACTAGCGCCAGGTATTCGTTGAAGAACGCCAGGGCGTCGTAGCGCGCCATGTTGGCCGGCAGCGAGGCGAAGCAGAACCACACCAGCAGGCCGACGCCGTAGCCGTTCCACTGCGGCCGCCAGAGCAGCAGGGCGCCGACCGCGAAGACCGGCAGCAGGCAGCAGAGCAGCATCGGGAAACCGTCCACGTGGGGTAGCAGGTAGAGCAGCACGAACAGCCCGGTGCAGGCTCCGGCGAGGGTCCCGAGGGTGAGTTGCAGCGACAACCGGCCGGGATTCGGCGAGGTCGAGGAGAGCGCCGAGATCAGTACCGCGGTGAGGGCGAAGGTGCCGCCGTGGGGCCAGGAGGTCTGGATCCAGAAGGTCCCGAGCAGGCCGATCATCAGCGCGCTGCGCGCTCCGGCGACCAGCGCGGCGACCGGGTTGGCGCGGGCGACGAAGCTTTCCTTCCACTGCTCGCGGGCATGGTGGTGCTCGGCCAGGGAGGCGTGGGTCAGGGCGTAGTTGTGCAGGTCGTCGGTGAAACGGAAGGCCAGTTCGGCGGCGGTGTTGAAATCCAGCAGGTCGTTCTCGCCGGGACGCTGTTCCAGCAGGCGCTGGCGGGCCTGGCGGATGTTCTGCATCAGTTCCGGCTTGTAGGCCTCGATGCGCTCGGCGAGCCGGGCGGCATCGGCGTCGGTGGGCAGCCGTTCGCGAATCGGCGCGAGCAGCCCGGCTAGCTCCGCCAGGCATGGCGCCAGGACCTCCAGGGCATTCTGCGCGCCGCGCCCGCGCAGGCGTTCGAGCAGGCGGTGGAGGCCGTGGAAGCGACTGGTCATGACCATGAATTCGTTGTTCAGGCGAATCAGCCGGCCGCTGCGCAGGCGCATGTGCGGATCTTCGAAAGTAGTGGCGCTGCGCAGGTTCTCCAGGCCCACGGACTGGGCGACGAAGCGCGCACTGAGCTCGCCGAAGCGCTCGCCGTCGAGGCTGCCCTGCAGGCCTTCGGCGGCGAACCCGGCGAAGTCGCGCAGGCGCCCGTAGAGCGTAGTGCGCAGGGCGGCGCCGCTGGTCTGGGGCAGGAAGATGGCGCTGACGGTGCCGGTGCAGAGGATCCCTAGGGAGATTTCCAGGACCCGCCACAGCGCCGCCATGAAGGCGCCTTCCGGATGCGCGGTGGCGGGAATCCCGATCATGGTCGCGGTATAGCCGGCGAGTACGCAGGCGTAGCCGCGGAAATCGCGGTAACGCGCGGCGCCGGCGGTGCACAGGCCGACCCAGAGCGCCAGGCTGGCGAGGAACAGCACGCGCTCCTGGGCGAACAGGGCGATCAGGGTGACCATCACGCTGAGGCCGATCAGGGTCCCGACGATGCGGTAGAAACTCTTGGCCAGGACCTGCCCGCTCTGCGTCTGCATGACGATGAAAACCGTCACCAGCACCGTGCTCGGCTGCGGCAGCTCCAGGCGGTAGGCCAGCCACAGGGCGAGGCTGGCGGTGAGCAGGGCCTTGAACACGAAGACCCAGGCCACGCCGTCGCTGCGCGCCCATTCGAGCAGGGCGCGGCGCAATTCGTCGGGGCTGGGAATGAACGCGAGGGGAGCCGGTGGAACCAGGGGGAGACCTTTCCGGGTGGCGCGGGGCACTGCTGCGAATCCTGAACGACGGCGAGGGGAGGCCGAAACGGTTGGGAATTCTAGGAGCGCCCGCGCTTGCGGATAAGAGCGCGGATAGGTGAAAAATTTTTGTCACAAAAGGCAATAATAGGTGGGTTGACTCGTGACAGAATCTGCGCCGCCTTGGGGTGTCCTCCGGGTTGCGTGGAAAAGAGACGCGCCATAAGCGTCAGAGCCTAGAGGGCCGTGATGGATATCCTGTTCAATATGCGCGCGTTCGTCAGCGTCGCGGAGACCGGCAGTTTCACTGCCGCCGCCCAGCGCCTGGACCTGACGACCGCCTATGTCTCCCGTGCGGTGGCCAAGCTGGAGGCTCACCTGCGGACCCGCCTGCTGCACCGCACCACCCGGCGCATAGCGCTGACCGAAGCCGGGCAGCGCTACCTGATGCGCGCCCAGCAGATACTCGCCTACATCGAGGAGGCCGAGGCCGAGGCGGGCGATGCCCATGCGCGGCCGTCGGGCACGCTGAAGGTCCACGCGATGACCGGCATCGGCCAGCACTACCTGATCAAGGCCATCTCGCAATATTGCGAGACCTACCCGGAGGTCGGCTTCGACCTGACCCTGGCCAACCGGATCACCGACATTCTCGACGAGGGCTACGACATTTCCGTGGTGATAGCCCCCGAACTGCCGGACTCCGGTTTCGTCTCCAAGTGCATCGGCCAGACCTACAGCATCCTCTGCGCCTCGCCGGGCTACATTGCCGCGCATGGCTTCCCCAGGTTGCCGGCGGAGCTGTCCGCGCACCGTTGCCTGCGCCTGGTGAACTCGGTGATGTCGCTGGACCGCTGGCTGTTCGACGGTCCCGACGGCCAGGAACTGGCCTGCATCAACCAGACGCATTTCCAGGTCAACACCGCCGACGCCATGACCGAGGCGGTGGTCTCCGGCATGGGTATCGGCGCGCTGCCGGTGTACGCGGCGGTCAACGGCCTGAAGGACGGCAGCCTGGTGCGGGTGTTGCCGCGCTATAGCCTGTTCCATCTCAACGTCTACGCGCTGTACCCGTCGCGTCAGTATCTGGACGCGAAGATCCGCACCTGGGTCGAGTTCCTCCGCGAGCACATGCCGGCGATGCTCGCCGCGGACGAACGCAGCCTGGCGAAGAGCGGTGGGTTGGCGAACTGAGCTGCGTCCTTCGCGACGATCGCACCCTGGCTTGTCGGGAGTCGCAGGGCGAATAACCGCCTGGCGGTTATCCGCCGATTCTCCGGAGCCCTACAGGCTGTCTCCGACCCTCTGCAACTCCTCGATCAACGCCCGCACGCAGCTCGGCAATGCCTCCAGGTCCCGCACCAGCAGGCTGCGTTCGCGGATCGCCCAGGGTTCGTCGAGCTCGATGGTCGCCAGCTTCATCGTCCGGCTGTGGCGGCGCGCGGCGGACTGCGGGATCACGCCGATGCCGACGCCGCCTTCGATCATCCGGCAGATCGCCTCGAAGCTGGAGACCTGGATGCGCAACGACAGCTGCTCGCCCATCTGCTCCACCCGTTCGTACAGGAAGGCGTGCAAGGTGGTGCCCTCGGGCAGGCCGATATGCTGGAACTGCAGGGTGTCGCGCAGGCGTACCCTGGCCTGTCCGGCCAGCGGATGGCCCTGGGGCACCGCCATCACCAGGCGGTCGGTGCTGAAATGCAGGACCTGCAGGCCACTGGCCGCCACCGGCCCGGCGATGATGCCGAGGTCGGTGGAGCCGTCCAGCACGCCGCGGACGATGTCGCGGCTGAGGCGTTCCTGCAGGTCGACGCTGACCCCGGGGCGGGCGGCGAGGAAGCCGGCGAGGATTTCCGGGAGGAATTCGGTGACCGCGGTGGTATTGGCAAAGATGCGGATATGCCCGGCGGCGTCGCTGCCGTACTCGGTGAACTCGCTCTTCAGGTATTCCACCTGGCGCATGATCAGCCGCGCGTGCTGTAGCAGACGCTGGCCCGCCGGGGTCAGTTCGACGCCGCGGCTGTCGCGGTACAGCAGGCGGCTGCCGAGCTGGCCTTCCAGCGCCTTGATCCGCGCGCTGGCGGCGGCCGGGGAAAGGTGGGCGCGGCGCGCGCCCTGGGTCAGGCTGGGCGACTCGGCGATATGGATGAACAGGCGCAGGTCGGCGAGATCGAAATGCATGGGCACTCCATGGCGTTCGGCAAAGCCGAACGCGCCATTGCGAAATTGCAAATTCTCAAAACGCTAGCATCCTATCATTCTCCTCCCATCACCCCTAGGTCATGGGAAGCCACGCATGAGTGAGTCCGCTTTCGCCCCCTGGATCGGTCGCCAGGAAGAAACCCACGATCAACTGAGCCGCAACCTGGTCAAGCGCATCGCCGCCACCTTCGGCGAGCCGACCCCGGCCCATGGCGAGGCGCTGCCGCCGCTCTGGCACTGGGCGTTCTTCCAGGACCCGGTGGAGGCCGCCGGCCTCGGCGTCGACGGCCACCCGGCGCGCGGCGGTTTCCTGCCGCCGGCGGACGATCGCAACCGCATGTGGGCCGGCGGACGCCTGGAGTTCCACCAGCCGCTGCGGGTCGGCGGCGAGGCCAGCCGCACCTCGACCATCCTGCGGGTCGAGGAGAAGCACGGTCGCAGCGGCGCCCTGCTGTTCGTCACCCTGCGCCACGACTACCGCCAGGACGGCCAACTGGCGCTGAGCGAAGAACACGACATCGTCTACCGCGAACCGACCCCGCCCAAGCTCGGCGGCACCGAGGCGCTGCCCGCGGGCGACTGGCGCGAGGCGCTGGAGCCCGATCCGGTGTTGCTGTTCCGCTACTCGGCGGTGACTTTCAACGGCCACCGCATCCACTACGACTGGCCCTATGTCACCGAGGCCGAAGGCTATCCGGGCCTGGTGGTGCACGGTCCGCTGATCGCCACCCTGGCCCTGCGCGCGTTCTGCCGGGCCAATCCGCAGGCGTGCCTGCGACGTTTCGCCTATCGCGGCCTGCGCCCGCTGATCTGTCCGGATCCGTTCGAGGTCGGCGGCCGCCTGCTCGGCGCCGGCAAGGCCGAGGTCTGGGTCGGCAATGGCGCCGGCCTGGCCCAGCGCGGCGACGTGGAATTCGACTGAAAGGGCCCAGCGCCCGTCCAACGACAAGAATCGAGGAGTCACCGATGAATCCGAACAGCGAAGAGCTGAACGCGATCCGCGAGGGCGTGCGTGCCCTCTGCGCCGAATTCGACGCCGCCTACTGGCGCCGCATCGATGAGCAGCGCGGTTTTCCCGAGGCCTTCGTCAAGGCCCTGACCGACGCCGGCTGGCTCTCGGCAATGATCCCGGAGGAGTACGGCGGTTCCGGCCTGGGCCTGGCCGAGGCCTCGGTGATCCTGGAGGAGGTCAACCGCTGCGGCGGCAACTCCGGCACCGTGCACGGGCAGATGTACAACATGTTCACGTTGCTGCGTAACGGCAGCGAGGCGCAGAAGCGCTTCTACCTGCCGAAGCTGGCCAGCGGCGAGCTGCGCCTGCAGTCGATGGGGGTGACCGAGCCGACCACCGGTACCGACACCACCAAGATCAAGACCACCGCCGTGCGCAAGGGCGACCGCTACGTGATCAACGGGCAGAAGGTGTGGATCTCGCGGATCCAGCACTCCGACCTGATGATCCTGCTGGCGCGCACCACGCCGCTGGCCGAGGTGAAGCGCAAGTCCGAAGGCATGTCGATCTTCCTCGTCGACCTGCGCGAGGCCATCGGCAAGGGCCTCACCGTGCAGCCGATCGCCAACATGGTCAACCATGAGACCAACGAGCTGTTCTTCGACAACCTGGAGATTCCCGTCGATAGCCTGATCGGCGAGGAAGGCAAGGGCTTCCGCTACATCCTCGACGGCCTCAATGCCGAGCGCACGCTGATCGCCGCCGAATGCATCGGCGACGGTCGCTGGTTCATCGACAAGGCCAGCCACTATGCCCGCGACCGCGTGGTTTTCGGCCGGCCGATCGGGCAGAACCAGGGCGTGCAGTTCCCCATCGCCGAGGCGCACATCGAGGTGGAGGCCGCCGACCTGATGCGCTGGCGCGCCTGCCGGGAGTACGACGCCGGACTCAACGCCGGGGCCAGCGCGAACATGGCCAAGTACCTGGCGGCGAAGGCTTCCTGGGAGGCGGCCAACGCCTGCCTGCAGACCCACGGCGGCTTCGGCTTCGCCTGCGAATACGACGTCGAGCGCAAGTTCCGCGAGACCCGCCTGTACCAGGTGGCGCCGATCTCCACCAACCTGATCCTGTCCTACGTGGCCGAGCACCTGCTCGAACTGCCGCGCTCGTTCTGAAGCGGGAGCCGCCCATGCAGATCGACCGCCTCGACCATCTGGTGCTCACCGTTCGCGACGTCGACGCCAGCATCGATTTCTACACCCGCGTGCTCGGCATGCGCGCCGTCACCTTCGGCGCCGGCCGCAAGGCCCTCGCCTTCGGTGCGCAAAAGATCAACCTGCACCAGGCCGGGGGCGAATTCGAACCCAAGGCCGAGCGACCCACGCCGGGGTCCGCCGACCTCTGTTTCATCGTCGCCACGCCACTTGGGGCGGTGGCCGAGCAACTGCGCCAGCAGGCCGTGGAAATCCTCGAGGGTCCGGTGCAACGCACCGGCGCCGGCGGGCCGATCCTCTCGCTGTACCTGCGCGATCCCGACCTGAACCTGATCGAACTGAGCAACCCGCTGTAGGCCGCGTGCCTCGGGACAACTACAAGAGAGCGTTGGTCATGACCGACTACACCCAGCAGCTCGCCGGCTTTCTCGCCGGCCTGCGCTACCAGGACCTGCCGCCGGCGGTGCTGGCGCGTATCGAGGAATTGTTCCTCGATTGGCTCGGCTCGGCCCTGGCCGGCAAGGGCCAGCACCCGATCCCGCTGTTCGAGCGCTACGCCGAACGCATGGGCCCGGCCGACGGCAGCGCGCAGATCCTCACCAGCCGGCGGCGCAGTTCGCCGTACTTCGCCGCCCTGGTGAACGGCGCGGCGTCCCATGTGGTGGAGCAGGACGACCTGCACAACAGCTCGGTGCTGCACCCGGCCGCGGTGGTGTTCCCCGCCGCCCTGGCCGCGGCCCAGGACCTCGGCCGCAGCGGCGCCGAGCTGCTCCTCGCGGCGGTGGCCGGCTACGAGGCCGGCATCCGCATCGGCGAATTCCTCGGTCGTTCGCACTACCGGGTGTTCCATACCACGGCCACGGTGGGCACCCTCGCCGCCGCGGTGGCGGTCGGCAAGCTGATGGATTTCGACCGCGAGCGCTTCGTCAACCTCCTCGGCAGCGCCGGGACCCAGGCCGCCGGGCTCTGGGAGTTCCTCCGCGACGCCGCCGACTCCAAGCAGCTGCATACCGCCAAGGCGGCCGCCGACGGCCTGCTCGCCGCCTACCTCAGCGCCGACGGCCTGAGCGGCGCACGGCACATCCTCGAAGGCGAGCAGGGCATGGCCGCCGGGATGTCCAGCGACGCCGACCCCGAGCGCCTGGTGGATCGCCTCGGCAGCCGCTGGGCGCTGCTGGAAACCTCGTTCAAGTTCCACGCTTCGTGCCGCCATACCCACCCCGCGGCCGACGCCCTGCTGGCGCTTATGCAGCGCGAAGGATTCGATCATGCGCAGATCGCCGCGGTCACCGCGCGGGTCCACCAGGGCGCCATCGACGTGCTGGGACGGGTGCTCGAGCCGCAGACCGTGCACCAGGCGAAGTTTTCCATGGGCACGGTGCTGGGCCTGATCGCGGTGTACGGCAAGGCCGGGCTCGGCGAGTTCCACCTGCACGCGCTGAACGACCCGCGGGTCGCTGCGTTCCGCGCGCGGGTCGAGATGCGCCTGGACCCGGAGGTCGATGCCGCCTATCCACGGCGCTGGCTCGGGCGGGTCGAAGTACTGGATCGCGAGGGGCGTCGCCACACCGCCGCCATCGACGAACCCAAGGGCGATCCCGGCAACACCCTCAGCCGCGACGAACTGGCCGAAAAGTTCCGCCGCCTGCTGGCGTTCTCCGGCGCGGCCACCGACGCCGAGGCGGAAACCCTCATCCAGCGGGCCTGGGGCCTGCGCCAGGCGCCGTCCGTGACGGCACTGATCTGATCAACCGAACCAGCCGCACCTCGCCCCCGTCGGGCGAGGGCAGGGAGCCCGAACCATGACGCAATCCCCCAAGCCGCGCCCGCTCGACGGCATCACCGTGGTCAGCCTGGAGCACGCCATCGCCGCGCCGTTCTGCACCCGCCAACTGGCCGATCTCGGCGCGCGGGTGATCAAGATCGAGCGCCCGGGCGTCGGCGACTTCGCCCGTGGCTACGACGAGCGGGTCAACGGCCTGTCGTCGCACTTCGTCTGGACCAACCGTTCCAAGCAGAGCCTCAGCCTCGACCTCAAGCAGGCCGAGGCGCTGCCATTGCTGGAGAAGCTGCTGGAGGGCGCCGATGTGCTGGTGCAGAACCTCGCGCCGGGCGCCGCGACGCGCCTGGGGCTGTCCTACGAGGCGCTGCGCGAGCGCTTCCCGCGGCTGATCGTCTGCGATATCTCCGGCTACGGCGAAGGCGGTCCCTACGAGAAGAAGAAGGCCTACGACCTGCTGATCCAGAGCGAGGGCGGCTTCCTTTCGGTGACCGGCGGCGCCGGGCCAAACGAGATGGCCAAGGCCGGCTGCTCGATCGCCGACATCGCCGCCGGCATGTACGCCTACAGCGGCATTCTTTCGGCGCTGCTACTGCGTGAACGCACCGGCGAGGGCAGCCGGATCGACGTGTCGATGCTGGAAAGCCTGGTGGAGTGGATGGGCTACCCGATGTACTACGCCTACCAGGACGCGCCGCCACCGCCGCGCGCCGGCGCTTCGCACGCGACCATCTATCCCTACGGGCCGTTCCCTGCCGGCGACGGCGGTACGGTGATGCTCGGCCTGCAGAACGAGCGCGAGTGGCGGGCGTTCTGCGACAAGGTCCTGCGGCAGCCGGAACTGGCCGACGACGAGCGCTTCTCGGCGAACTTCAAGCGTTCGGCCAACCGTGACGCCCTGCGCGCGCTGATCGTCGAGGCCTTCGCCAGCCTGCCGGCCGCCGAGGTGGTGGCGCGCCTGGAACAGGCGCAGATCGCCAATGCCCATGTCAACGACATGGCCGGGGTCTGGGCGCACCCGCAGTTGCAGGCGCGGCAACGCTGGACCTCCATCGACAGCCCGGCCGGGCGCCTGCCGGCATTGTTCCCGCCGGCCAGCAGCAGCGCCTTCGTTCCGCGCATGGATGCGGTGCCGGCGCTGGGCGGCGACAGCGACACGCTGCTTGCCGAACTGGGCTGTACCGCCGCCGATATCCAGCGCCTGCGCGCGACCGGAACGGTATGAGGAGGCGGACATGAACCGACAGATCGTGCGCAGCGCGCTGTTCGTCCCGGCGACCCGCCCGGAACGGATCCCCAAGGCCCTTGCCAGCGGCGCCGACCGAGTCATCGTCGACCTCGAGGATGCGGTGGAGGAGGGACTGAAGGTCGAGGCGCGGGCCAATCTCCGGCGTTTCCTCGTCGATACGCCGGAAGCCCGGGTGCTGGTGCGGATCAACGCGGCGGAGCATCCCGGGCATGCCGACGACCTGGCGCTGTGCCGCGAGCACGCCGGGGTGATCGGCTTGCTCCTGCCGAAGGTGGAGAGTGCCGCCCAGGTACGACACGCCGCGCAGGGCAGCGGCAAGCCGGTCTGGCCCATCGTCGAGAGCGCCCGCGGCCTCGCCGCGCTGGGCGGGATCGCCGCCGCCGAGGGGGTCGAGCGGCTGTCCTTCGGCGCCCTCGACCTGGCCCTGGACCTCGATCTCAACACCGGCAGCAACGCTGCCGAGCAGATCCTCGGCCACGCCCGCTACGCGCTGCTCCTGCAGTCACGCCTGGCAGGCCTGGCGCCGCCGCTGGACGGCGTCTATCCGGCGATCCAGAACCGCGCCGGACTGATCGAGGCCGTGCGCTTCGCTCGCGACATGGGCTTCGGCGGGCTGCTGTGCATCCATCCGGGGCAGGTCGAGCCGATCCACCAGACATTGATGCCGAGTCCCGCGGAACTGGACTGGGCGCGTCGCGTGGCGCAGGCCGGCGCCTGCGGCGCGGGAGTCTTCGTGGTCGATGGCGAGATGGTCGACGCGCCGGTGCTGGGACGCGCACGGCGTTTGCTGGAGCGGGCCGGGGAGGGCGGCTGAGCGCGTTCGACAGACGCGAATGCGGGCTTGTGCAATGGCGAATTCTCCGAACGCGCCAGCTGCGTCAGGCTCGTCGATACCTCGAAAGCACAACAACAATCTGAGGTCACGACATGTTCAAGACGATGGTACGGGCGCTGCTGTGCGCCCTGGCGATCGGTGGCTCCTGCCTGGCGAATGCCGCGCAGCCGATCGTCATCAAGTTTTCCCACGTGGTCGCGGAAAACACGCCCAAGGGCCAGGGTGCGCTGCTGTTCAAGAAACTCGTCGAACAGCGCCTGGCCGGACGGGTCGAGGTGGATGTCTACCCCAACTCCTCGCTATTCGGCGACGGCAAGGAAATGGAGGCGCTGCTGCTGGGCGACGTGCAGATGCTCGCGCCGTCCCTGGCCAAGTTCGAGCAGTACACGCGCAAGGTGCAGATATTCGACCTGCCGTTCCTCTTCGACGACATCCAGGCGGTCGACCGCTTCCAGCGCAGCCCGCAGGGGCGCGGCCTGCTGACCAGCATGCAGGACAAGGGCATCCTCGGCCTGGCCTACTGGCACAACGGCATGAAGCAGCTCTCGGCCAACCGCCCGTTGCTGGAGCCGGAAGACGCGCGCGGCCTGAAGTTCCGCGTGCAGGCGTCCGACGTGCTCAACGAGCAGTTCCGCCAGTTGCGCGCTATCTCCCGGAAGATGTCCTTCGCCGAGGTCTACCAGGGCTTGCAGACCGGCGTGGTGAATGGCACCGAGAACACCTGGTCGAACTACGAGAGCCAGAAGGTCAACGAGGTGCAGAAGTATTTCACCGAGTCCAACCACGGCCTGGTGGACTACATGGTGATCACCAACGCGAAGTTCTGGAACGGCCTGCCGGCGGACATCCGCGAGGAGCTGCAGCGGATCATGGAGGAGGTCACCGCGCAGGTGAACCTCGCGGCCGAGCGCCTCAACCGCGACGCCCGCCAGCGCATCCTCGCCAGCGGCGCCAGCGAGATCCATACCCTGAGCCCGCAGCAGCGCGCCGACTGGCGCCAGGCGATGCAGCCGGTATGGCAGAAATTCCGTGGCAATGTCGGCGCTGACCTGCTCCAGGCCGCCGAAGCCTCCAACCGTCCCGATTGACCCGTCCGGCCCCGCCCGGCCGGGCGGGGCATTGTGGAGAACACCGAAATGAATCGACTCGTGCGCGTCTGCAACCGCTTCGAGGAGGGCGCCATCGCCTTCCTGCTGGCGGCGATGACGCTGGTGACCTTCCTCTATGTGGTGATGACCAACGTCTTCACCCTGTTCTACGACCTCGGCGACCGCCTGCCGCCGCTGCGGGCTCCGCTGTACTCGGTGGGCGACGCGATCCTCGGGGTGGCCCAGGACATGTCCTGGAGCAATGCGCTGACCAGGGCGCTGTTCGCCTGGCTGATCTTCCTCGGCATCGCCTACGGCGTGCGCACTGCCGGTCACCTCGGGGTGGACGCCCTGGTGCGCCTGGCGCCGCGCCCGCTGCAGCGCCTGGTCGGGGTGCTCGCCTGCCTGTGCTGCCTGGGCTACGCCGGGCTGTTCATGATCGCCAGCTACGACTGGGTGAAGACCCTGTTCGTCGCCGGCATCGGCGCCGAGGACCTCGATCACTTCGGCATCCTCCAGGCCTACATCGCGATGGTGGTGCCGCTCGGCTTCGGCCTGGTGCTGCTGCGCTACCTGGAAATCCTGGTCAACCTGCTGCGCGGTCGCCAGCTCGGGCTGGGTCTCGCCGACGAAGCCGCCGAGGCCTCCAAACTGGCCGGCGAAGAGACCGGGGAGTACCGTCCATGACCGTGCTGATCCTGTTCCTGCTGCTGTTCCTGTTCATGTTCATCGGCGTGCCCATCGCCATCTCCCTGGGGCTGTCCGGCGCGCTGACGATCCTGCTGTTCAGCCCGGACTCGGTACGCTCGCTGGCGATCAAGCTGTTCGAGACCTCCGAGGCCTACACGCTACTGGCGATCCCGTTCTTCCTGCTCTCCGGCGCGTTCATGACCACCGGTGGCGTGGCGCGGCGCCTGATCGACTTCGCCAACGCCTGCGTCGGGCACATCCGCGGCGGCCTGGCGATCGCCGCGGTGCTCGCCTGCATGCTGTTCGCCGCGCTGTCCGGCTCGTCGCCGGCGACGGTGGCGGCGGTCGGTTCGATCGCCGTGGCCGGCATGGTGCGCTCCGGCTATCCGCGCGCCTTCGGCGCAGGGATCATCTGCAACGCCGGGACCCTGGGCATCCTCATCCCGCCATCGATCGTGATGGTGGTCTACGCCGCCGCCACCGAGACCTCGGTGGGCAAGCTGTTCGTCGCCGGGGTGGTTCCGGGGCTGCTGCTCGGGGTGATCCTGATGGTGGTGATCTACATCGTCGCGCGGGTCAAGAAGCTGCCGGCGCAGCCGCGCGCCAGTTTCCGCGAGTGGCTGGCCGCCGCGCGCCGCGCCGGCTGGGGCCTGTTGCTGCTGGTGATCATCCTCGGCGGCATCTACTCCGGGCTGTTCACCCCCACCGAGGCGGCGGCGGTGGCGGCGGTGTATTCGGCCTTCGTCGCGCTGTTCGTGTACAAGGACATGCGCCTGCGCGACTGTCCCAAGGTGCTGCTGGAGTCGGGGCGGCTGAGCATCATGCTGATGTTCATCATCGCCAACGCCATGCTCTTCGCCCATGTGTTGACCACCGAGCAGATCCCCCAGCAGATCACCGAATGGGTGGTGCAGGAAGGCCTGACCCCGATCGGCTTCCTGCTGATGGTCAACGTGGTCCTGCTGGTCGCCGGCAGCTTCATGGAGCCCTCGGCGATCGTGCTGATCCTGGCGCCGATCTTCTTCCCCATCGCCATGAAGCTGGGCATCGACCCGATCCACCTGGGCATCGTCATGGTGGTGAACATGGAGATCGGCCTGGTGCACCCGCCGGTGGGCCTCAACCTGTTCGTCACCTCGGCGGTCACCGGTATGCCGCTGGGCGCGACCATCCGCGCGGCGCTGCCGTGGCTGATGATCCTGCTGCTGTTCCTGCTCCTGGTGACCTACGTGCCGCTGATCTCGCTGTGGCTGCCCGGCCTGCTGGGCATGAGCTGAGGCCGGGGCGGGGTGAGTGACGCGCCCCGCCGACCCACGCAAGGCTACGATCGGCGCGGCTTATAGCGACCATAGGTGGTGTCGCGCAGTGGTAAGACCATGGTCGTATGGTTCGTGGAGTGTGCGCTCGCTACAACTGGGCACAACAAAAACAACACTCACGTACCGAGGTTAAAGCCATGTCTGCGGCATCCCTGTACCCCGTGCACCCGGAAGCGGTGGCACGGACCTTCACCGACGAAGCCACCTACAAGACGATGTACCAGCAGTCCGTCGTCAACCCCGACGGCTTCTGGCGCGAACAGGCCCAGCGGATCGACTGGATCAAGCCGTTCGAGAAGGTCAAGCAGACCTCCTTCGACGACCATCACGTGGACATCAAATGGTTCGCCGACGGCACCCTCAACGTGTCGCACAACTGCCTCGACCGTCACCTCGCCGAACGCGGCGACCAGGTGGCGATCATCTGGGAAGGCGACGATCCCGCCGACCACCAGGAAATCACCTACCGCCAGCTCCACGAGCAGGTCTGCAAGTTCGCCAACGCCCTGCGCGGGCAGGACGTGCACCGCGGCGACGTGGTCACCATCTACATGCCGATGATCCCCGAGGCCGTGGTCGCCATGCTCGCCTGCACCCGCATCGGCGCGATCCACTCGGTGGTCTTCGGCGGCTTCTCCCCCGAAGCCCTGGCCGGGCGCATCATCGATTGCAAGTCGAAGGTGGTGATCACCGCCGACGAAGGCGTGCGCGGCGGCAAGCGTACTCCGCTGAAGGCCAACGTCGACGACGCCCTGACCAACCCGGAAACCTCCAGCGTGCAGAAGATCATCGTCTGCAAGCGTACCGGCGCGGAAATCAAGTGGAACCAGCACCGCGACGTCTGGTACGACGACCTGATGAAGGTCGCCGGCAGCACCTGCGCACCGAAGGAAATGGGCGCCGAGGACCCGCTGTTCATCCTCTACACCTCCGGTTCCACCGGCAAGCCGAAGGGCGTGCTGCATACCACCGGCGGCTACCTGGTGTACGCCTCGCTGACCCACGAGCGGGTCTTCGACTACCGTCCGGGGGAAGTCTACTGGTGCACCGCCGACATCGGCTGGGTCACCGGCCACACCTACATCGTCTATGGCCCGCTGGCCAACGGCGCCACCACCATTCTGTTCGAGGGCGTGCCGAACTACCCCGACGTGACCCGCGTGGCGAAGATCATCGACAAGCACAAGGTCAACATCCTCTACACCGCGCCGACCGCGATCCGCGCGATGATGGCCGAGGGCAAGGCGGCGGTGGCCGGTGCCGATGGCTCCAGCCTGCGCCTGCTCGGCTCGGTGGGCGAGCCGATCAACCCGGAAGCCTGGCAGTGGTACTACGAGACCGTCGGCCAGTCGCGCTGCCCGATCGTCGACACCTGGTGGCAGACCGAGACCGGCGCCTGCCTGATGACCCCGCTGCCGGGCGCCCATGCGATGAAGCCGGGCTCCGCGGCCAAGCCGTTCTTCGGCGTGGTGCCGGCGCTGGTGGACAACCTGGGCAACCTGATCGAGGGCGCGGCCGAAGGCAACCTGGTGATCCTCGACTCCTGGCCAGGCCAGGCGCGGACCCTCTACGGCGACCATGATCGCTTCGTCGACACCTACTTCAAGACCTTCAAGGGCATGTACTTCACCGGCGACGGCGCGCGCCGCGACGAGGACGGCTACTACTGGATCACCGGGCGGGTCGACGACGTGCTCAACGTCTCCGGCCACCGCATGGGCACCGCCGAGGTGGAAAGCGCGATGGTCGCCCACCCGAAGGTCGCCGAGGCGGCGGTGGTCGGCATGCAGCACGACATCAAGGGGCAGGGCATCTATGTCTACGTCACCCTCAACTCCGGGGTCGAGCCGAGCGAGGCGCTGCGCCAGGAGCTGAAGCAGTGGGTCCGCCGCGAGATCGGGCCGATCGCCACGCCGGATGTGATCCAGTGGGCGCCGGGCCTGCCGAAGACCCGTTCGGGCAAGATCATGCGGCGCATCCTGCGCAAGATCGCCGCGGCCGAGTACGACACCCTCGGCGACATCTCCACCCTTGCCGATCCGGGCGTGGTCCAGCACCTGATCGAGACCCATCGCTCGATGCAGGCCGCCTGACTCCCGCCTGATCCGAAACGACCCCGCGCGGTGCGAGCTGCGCGGGGTCTTTCATTTGGCGCGGGTCGAGGAGGAGGGCGTGCCGAATGGGCGCGCGCGGGAATGCGTGGGCGGTAACACTTCGGTGATGCGCGCCTGCGCATAATTGGGGCGAGAGGAAACGCCACGCACCGTGAGGGTGCGACACGGGGTAGCAGGCGAAGCGAGTCGGCTCGTCCAAACCGTTGAAGAAGAAGGAATTACCAATTTATGGCTTGAGATTTGCTTTACTCATTGATTACACTTCGCGCTTTCCGGGCACAAATGCAGCTGCCTGTCAATATCGCCGAAAGCCCTCTTCGGTGCTTTTATAATTAGTTGTCGCATTGAAGAAATAACCACTTCCGGCCTGTCGCTAGAATGCCGCTCACCCCAGCTGGCGCCCTTTCCACGAGAAGGCGTCCCTGCGCAAGAGCCGGTGAACACGCATATCCGTCGGCGGCCTGGGCAAGGTTCTATTTCTCCTGCCAATCGATGCTATCCCCTTCGAAGGAGTTCCAGATGAAGAAGCTCGCACTTCTCGGCGCCCTGGCGCTGTCCGTGCTCTCCCTGCCCACTTTCGCCGCCGACAAGCCGGTGCGCATCGGCATCGAGGCGGCCTACCCGCCGTTCTCGCTGAAGACCCCGGATGGCCAGCTGGCAGGCTTCGACGTGGATATCGGCAATGCCCTCTGCGAGGAGATGAAGGTGCAGTGCAAGTGGGTCGAGCAGGAGTTCGACGGCCTGATCCCGGCGCTGAAGGTGCGCAAGATCGACGCCATCCTGTCGTCGATGACCATCACCGACGAGCGCAAGCGCTCGGTGGACTTCACCAACAAGTACTACAACACCCCGGCGCGCTTCGTGATGAAGGAAGGCGCCAGCCTCAACGATCCCAAGGCCGACCTGAAGGGCAGGAAGGCCGGCGTCCTGCGCGGCAGCACCGCCGACCGCTATGCCTCCGGCGAACTGACCCCGGCCGGCGTCGAAGTGGTGCGCTACAACTCCCAGCAGGAGGCCAACATGGACCTGGTGGCCGGTCGTCTCGACGCGGTGGTCGCCGACTCGGTGAATCTCGAGGACGGCTTCCTCAAGACCGACGCCGGCAAGGGCTACGCCTTCGTCGGCCCGCAACTGAACGATGTGAAGTATTTCGGCGAAGGCGTCGGTATTGCCGTGCGCAAGGGCGATAGCGAGCTGGCCGGCAAGTTCAACGCGGCCATCGACGCCCTGCGCGCCAACGGCAAGTACAAGCAGATCCAGGACAAGTACTTCAGCTTCGACGTCTACGGCGCGAACTGACGCTGTCCGTCACAGGTGGCACAAACCTCCGCGACGCCTCGCGCTGTTTGTGCCACTTTTTTATTGAGTGGACGCCCCTGCTTTAGCGCTGCATTAGCTGCATAGAGGTACCGTTTTGATGATCACTGGCTACGGTGCGACCATCGTCGATGGCGCCTGGCTGACTCTCCAGCTGGCCCTGCTTTCCATGCTCCTGGCCATCATGCTCGGCCTGCTCGGCGCGGCCTTCCGCCTGTCGCCGGTGCGCTGGCTGGCCTGGTGCGGCGACCTGTACGCCACGGTGGTACGCGGCATTCCCGACCTGGTGCTGATCCTGCTGATCTTCTACGGTGGCCAGGCCCTGTTGAACTGGGTCGCACCGCAGTTCGGCTACGACGACTACATCGACCTGAATCCCTTCGTCTCCGGCGTCGGCACCCTCGGTTTCATCTTCGGCGCCTATCTTTCGGAGACCTTCCGCGGCGCCTTCATGGCGATCCCCAAGGGCCAGGGCGAGGCCGGCTATGCCTACGGCATGAGTCACCGCCAGGTGTTCTTCCGCGTCCAGGTGCCGCAGATGATCCGCCTGGCGATCCCCGGCTTCACCAACAACTGGCTGGTGCTGGTCAAGGCCACCGCGCTGATTTCCGTGGTCGGCCTGCAGGACATGATGTTCAAGGCCAAGCAGGCTTCCGACGCGACCCGCGAGCCGTTCACCTATTACCTCGCCGTGGCCGGCCTGTACCTGCTGGTGACCAGCGTGTCGCTGCTGTTGCTGCGTCTGCTCGAGCGCCGCTATTCGGTCGGCGTGAAAACCGCGGAACTGTGAATCAAGGGGCCTTGCCGTGATCTTCGATTTCTCTGTCATCTGGGACAGCCTTCCGCTCTATTTCGACGGCCTGCTGGTCACCCTCAGGCTGCTCTCGATCTCCCTCCTGGTCGGTCTGCTGCTGGCGGTGCCGCTGGCGCTGATGCGGGTCTCCAGGCAGCCGCTGGTGAATTTCCCGGCCTGGCTCTACACCTATGTGATCCGCGGCACGCCGATGCTGGTCCAACTGTTCCTGATCTACTACGGCCTGGCGCAGTTCGACGCGGTGCGCGAAAGCGCGCTGTGGCCCTGGTTGTCGAACGCCTCGTTCTGCGCCTGCCTGGCGTTCGCCATCAACACCAGCGCCTATACCGCCGAGATCCTTGCCGGCAGCCTGAAGGCCACGCCCCACGGCGAGATCGAGGCGGCCAAGGCGATGGGCATGTCGCGCCTGCAGATGTACCGCCGCATCCTCCTGCCCTCGGCGCTGCGTCGCGCCCTGCCGCAGTACAGCAACGAGGTGATCATGATGCTGCAGACCACCAGCCTGGCGTCCATCGTCACCCTGGTGGACATCACCGGCGCCGCGCGGAACGTCTACTCGCAGTACTACCTGCCGTTCGAGGCGTTCATCACCGCCGGCCTGTTCTACCTGTGCCTGACCTTCATCCTGGTGCGCCTGTTCAAGCTTGCCGAACGACGCTGGCTGGCCTACCTGGCGCCGCGCAAATCCTGACCCGGAGGACCGCATGGAGCGTATCGATCACCTGCTGCCATGGAGCACCCTGGGAAGCGAGAAGCGCCTGAGCGTGTTCCGCTTCGGCTCCGGCGCGCGCAAGGTCTACATCCAGTCCAGCCTGCACGCCGACGAACTGCCGGGGATGCGCACCGCCTGGGAGCTGAAGCAGCGGTTGCGCCGGCTGGAGGCGGAAGGCCGCCTGCGCGGCACCGTCGAGCTGGTGCCGGTGGCCAATCCGGTCGGTCTCGGGCAGATGATCCAGGCGCTGCACCAGGGGCGCTTCGAGATGAGCAGCGGGCGCAATTTCAACCGCGATTTCCCCGACCTGCTGGACGCGGTGATCGACAGCGCCGGCGAGCGCCTGGGCGACGACCCGCGGGCCAACGTTGCGCTGGTCCGCCAGACCCTGCGCGAGGCGCTGGACGCGCTGCCGCCGGCGACCTCGGAGCTGGACGGCATGCAGCGTCTGCTCTACCGCCATGCCTGCGATGCCGACCTGGTGCTCGATCTGCACTGCGACTTCGAGGCCGCGATTCACCTCTATACCCTGCCGCAGCAGTGGCCGGCCTTCGCCTCCCTGGCCGCGCGCCTGGGCGCCGCCGTCGGGCTGCTCGCCGAGGAGTCCGGCGGCGGCTCGTTCGACGAGGCCTGCTCGGTGCCCTGGCTGCGCCTGTCGCGCCTGTATCCGCGTGCCGCGCTGCCACTGGCCTGCCTGGCGACCACCGTCGAACTGGGTGGCCAGGCCGATACCTCGCCGCAACAGGCCGAGGCCAGCGCCGAGGCGATCCTGGCCTTCCTCGCCGAACAGGGCTTCGTCGAGGGCGAATGGCCGCCAGCGCCCGAGGACTGCTGCGAAGGCCTGCCCTTCGAGGGCACCGAATACGTGCACGCCCCGCATACCGGCGTGGTCAGCTTCCTGCGCCGGCCGGGCGAATGGGTGGAGGCGGGCGAGCCGCTGTTCCAGGTCATCGATCCCCTGGCCGACCGCGCCAGCACGGTGTGCGCCGGGGTGTCCGGCGTGCTTTTCGCCATCGAACGGATGCGCTATGCGCAGCCGGGACTCTGGCTGGCCAAGGTGGCCGGTCGTCAACCGATCCGTCAGGGACGCTTGCTCAGCGACTGATTAGCCGAGAACACACAACATGTACAAACTGGAAGTCCAAGACCTGCACAAGCGCTACGGTAGCCACGAGGTGCTCAAGGGCGTCTCGCTGGCGGCGAAAGCGGGCGACGTGATCAGCATCATCGGCTCGAGCGGTTCCGGCAAGAGCACCTTCCTGCGTTGCATCAACCTGCTGGAGCAGCCGCACGCCGGCAAGATCCTGCTCAACGGCGAGGAGCTGAAGCTGGTGCCCGGCCGCGATGGCGCGCTGAAGGCTGCCGACTCCCGCCAGCTGCAGCGCATGCGCTCGCGCCTGTCGATGGTGTTCCAGCATTTCAACCTGTGGTCGCACATGAGCGCCCTGGAGAACGTCATCGAGGCGCCGGTCCACGTCCTCGGGGTGGCGAAGAAGGAAGCCATCGAGAAGGCCGAGCACTACCTGGCCAAGGTCGGCGTGGCGCACCGCAAGGACGCCTATCCGGCGCACATGAGCGGCGGCGAGCAGCAGCGCGTGGCGATCGCCCGGGCGCTGGCGGTGGAGCCGGAAGTCATGCTGTTCGACGAGCCGACCTCGGCGCTCGACCCCGAACTGGTCGGCGAGGTGCTGAAGGTCATGCAGGACCTGGCGCAGGAAGGCCGCACCATGGTGGTGGTAACCCACGAGATGGGCTTCGCCCGCGAGGTCTCGAACCAGTTGGTGTTCCTCCACAAGGGCCTGGTCGAAGAGCGCGGCTGCCCGAAGGAAGTCCTCGCCAACCCGCAGTCGGACCGCCTCAAGCAGTTCCTCTCCGGCAGCCTCAAGTAACATTCATCGCAGAGGCCGGCTAAGCTGCTCCCATGACTGCCCAACCCCAACGCATCGGTTTCCTCCTCTGGCCCGCCACCCGCGCGCTCACGCTATCGCTCGCCGAGGAAGCCCTGCGGGCGGCCCGCCGGCTGCATCCCGAAGCTCTCTACGAGCCGCTGTTCCTGCTCGCCGAGGCGCCGCCGGAAGAGGAGGGCTGGCGCCTGCCGGGGCTGGCCTGGAACGGCAGGCTGGAGCAGTGCTCGCGGCTGTTCCTGGTCGCCGATGAGGCGCCGGCCGCGGTATCGCCGGCGCTGGGCATGGCGCTCAAGCAACTGGCGCGCTCGGGCACGGCGATCGGCGCGCTGTCCGCCGGCATCTACCCGCTGGCCCAACTGGGCCTGCTCGACGGCTATCGCGCCGCGGTGCACTGGCGCTGGCACGACGACTTCACCGAGCGCTTCCCCAAGGTCATCGCCACCAACCACCTGTTCGAATGGGATCGCGACCGCATGACCGCCTGCGGCGGCATGGCGGTGCTCGACCTGCTGCTGGCGCTGCTGTCCCGCGACCATGGCGCGGAACTGGCCGGCGCGGTCTCGGAGGAACTGGTGGTGGAGCGCATCCGCGAAGGCAACGAGCGCCAGCGCATCCCGCTGAAGAACCGCCTCGGCTCCAGCCATCCGAAGCTGACCCAGGCGGTGCTGCTGATGGAGGCCAACATCGAGGAGCCGCTGACCACCGACGAGATCGCCCAGCACGTCTGTGTCTCGCGGCGCCAGTTGGAGCGTATCTTCAAGCAGTACCTGAACCGCGTGCCCAGCCAGTACTACCTGGAGCTGCGCCTGAACCGCGCGCGGCAGATGCTGATGCAGACCAGCAAGTCGATCATCCAGATCGGCCTGTCCTGCGGTTTCTCTTCCGGACCGCACTTCTCCAGCGCCTACCGCAACTTCTTCGGCGTCACGCCGCGCGAGGACCGCAACCAGCGGCGCGGCGGCAGCGCCTTCGACTCGACCTTCACCCCGGTCGAGCGCGGCTGAGTCGCGCTGCGCCGGCGCTGAAGGTGCTGGCCAGGGCATAGGCCGGTTCCGCCTGCCGGCGCAGACGGCCTCCCCTCCCGAGGCCGCCGCACGAAGCCACGACCAGGCGTCGCTCGATCCGCGTTCCTGTCCCGGCTTTTCCCGCGGCTTTGCGGCGCGCTGGCCGGCGCAGAAGAAGCATGCACCCGGAGGCATCGCGCGTTTACACTGCGCCTTCCCGATGCTTTCTGTCGCATTTCCGAAAGCCGCGGAAATTCCCGGGTTGGCGCTATAACAAGTTGTCGCATGGCGGCAATGCCGGCCCGGTTCCAATCCCTACAATCCTTTCATCGATAGCCGCCTTCAGGCAGGAGAAACACCGATGTCCGCTCCCCATGCGCAGGTAGAACGTGCCGACTTCGACCGGTATATGGTCCCCAACTACGCCCCCGCCGCTTTCATCCCGGTGCGAGGCGAGGGATCGCGCGTCTGGGACCAGAGCGGTCGCGAGCTGATCGACTTCGCCGGCGGCATCGCCGTGACCTCCCTCGGCCATGCGCATCCGGCGCTGGTCAAGGCGCTCACCGAGCAGGCCCAGCGCATCTGGCACGTTTCCAACGTCTTCACCAACGAGCCGGCGCTGCGCCTGGCGCGCAAGCTGGTGGATGCCACCTTCGCCGAGCGGGTGTTCCTCGCCAACTCCGGCGCCGAGGCCAACGAGGCGGCCTTCAAGCTGGCCCGTCGCTATGCCAGCGACGTCTACGGCCCGCAGAAGTACGAGATCATCGCCGCCAGCAACAGCTTCCACGGGCGCACCCTGTTCACCGTCAACGTCGGTGGCCAGCCGAAGTATTCCGATGGCTTCGGGCCGAAGTTCGAAGGCATCACCCACGTCCCCTACAACGACCTCGAGGCGCTGAGGGCGGCGATCTCCGACAAGACCTGCGCCGTGGTCCTGGAACCGATCCAGGGCGAGGGCGGCGTGCTGCCGGCGCAGCAGGCCTACCTGGAAGGTGCGCGCAAACTGTGCGACGAGCACAACGCGCTGCTGGTCTTCGACGAGGTGCAGAGCGGCATGGGCCGCATCGGCGAGCTGTTCGCCTACATGCACTACGGCGTGGTCCCGGACATCCTTTCCAGCGCCAAGAGCCTGGGCGGCGGCTTCCCTATCGGTGCGATGCTGACCACCAGCGAGATCGCCAAGCACCTGTCGGTCGGCACCCACGGCACCACCTACGGCGGCAACCCCCTGGCCTCGGCGGTGGCCGAGGCGGCGCTGGACGTGATCAATACCCCGGAAGTGCTGGACGGCGTGAAGGCCAAGCATGAGCGCTTCAAGTCCCGCCTGCAGAAGATCGGCCAGGAGTACGGCATCTTCGGCGAGATCCGTGGCATGGGCCTGCTGATCGGCGCGGCGCTGACCGAGGAGTGGAAAGGCAAGGCCCGCGACGTGCTCAACGCCGCCGAGAAGGAGGCGGTGATGGTGCTCCAGGCCAGCCCCGACGTGGTCCGCTTCGCGCCGAGCCTGGTGATCGACGACGCCGAGATCGACGAAGGCCTGGAGCGCTTCGAGCGCGCCGTGGCCAAGCTGGTCCGCGGCTGAGCCGGACCCTGGCGTCCCGCTGGAGGCCGGGACCCCCGGTCGTGACGCCCCGGGTGGTCCGCACGGGCCCCGGGCGTGCCGGTCCCGGCCTGCGCCGGGGCCGTGAAGCGTGCCGTGCGCGGTGCGCCTACTTCCCTGCTGGATGATCGACCCCGTGGCACAGGATGGTGCCGCGATCCCGCGCATGGATGCAGCAATCATCGTTGTCTGAGAAAGGAGTGACGCCATGTTGGTGATGCGCCCCGCCCAAGCGGCCGACCTGCCACAGGTGCAGCGTCTGGCGGCGGACAGCCCGGTGGGCGTCACGTCCTTGCCGGATGACGCCGAACGCCTGCGCGACAAGATCCTCGCCTCCGAGGCCTCGTTCGCCGCGGAAGTGAGCTACAACGGCGAGGAAAGCTATTTCTTCGTCCTCGAGGACAGCGCCAGCGGCGAGCTGGTCGGCTGCTCGGCGATCGTCGCCTCGGCCGGCTTCTCCGAGCCGTTCTACAGCTTCCGCAACGAAACCTTCGTGCACGCCTCGCGCTCGCTGTCGATCCACAACAAGATCCATGTCCTCTCGCTGTGCCACGACCTTACCGGCAACAGCCTGCTGACCAGCTTCTACGTGCAGCGCGACCTGGTGCAGAGCGTCTACGCCGAACTCAACTCGCGCGGCCGCCTGCTGTTCATGGCCAGCCATCCGGAGCGCTTCGCCGACGCGGTGGTGGTAGAGATCGTCGGCTACAGCGACGAGCAGGGCGAATCGCCGTTCTGGAACGCGGTCGGGCGCAATTTCTTCGACCTCAACTACATCGAGGCGGAAAAGCTCTCCGGGCTGAAGAGCCGGACCTTCCTCGCCGAGCTGATGCCGCATTACCCGATCTACGTGCCGCTGTTGCCGGACGCCGCCCAGGAATCCATGGGCCAGGTCCACCCGCGAGCGCAGATCACCTTCGACATCCTGATGCGCGAAGGCTTCGAGACCGACAACTACATCGATATCTTCGATGGCGGCCCGACCCTGCACGCGCGTACCTCGGGGATCCGCTCGATCGCCCAGAGCCGGGTGGTGCCGGTGAAGATCGGCGAGGCGCCGAAGAGCGGTCGCCCCTACCTGGTCACCAACGGCCAGCTCCAGGACTTCCGCGCGGTCGTGCTGGACCTGGATTGGGCGCCCGGCAAGCCGGTGGCCCTGAGTGTTGAAGCCGCCGAGGCCCTGGGCGTCGGCGAAGGCGCCAGCGTGCGCCTGGTTGCGGTCTGAAGGAGCCCGACATGATCGTACGTCCCGTCACCAGCGCCGACCTGCCGGCCCTGATCGAGCTGGCGCGCAGCACCGGCACCGGCCTGACCACCCTGCCGGCCAACGAACAGCGCCTGCAGCATCGCGTCAGCTGGGCCGAGAAGGCCTTCCGCGGCGAGGCCGAACGCGGCGACGCCGACTACCTGTTCGTCCTCGAGGACGACGCCGGCAAGGTCGTCGGCATCTCCGCCATCGCCGGAGCGGTGGGACTTCGCGAACCCTGGTACAACTACCGGGTCGGCCTCACCGTGAGCGCTTCGCAGGAACTCGACATCCACCGCGAGATCCCCACGCTGTTCCTGGCCAACGACCTGACCGGCAATTCCGAGCTGTGCTCGCTGTTCCTCCACGCCGACCACCGCAGCGGCCTCAACGGCAAGCTGCTGTCGCGCGCGCGCTTCCTGTTCATCGCCGAATTCCGCCACCTGTTCGGCGACAAGCTGATCGCCGAGATGCGCGGCATGTCCGACGAGGCAGGGCGTTCACCGTTCTGGGAAAGCCTCGGCCGGCACTTCTTCAAGATGGAGTTCTCCCAGGCCGACTACCTCACCGGGGTCGGCAACAAGGCCTTCATCGCCGAGCTGATGCCGAAGTTCCCGCTCTACACCTGCTTCCTCTCCGAGGAGGCGCGCGGGGTGATCGGCCGCGTCCACCCGAACACCGAGCCGGCGCTGGCGATGCTCAAGGCCGAGGGCTTCAGCTACCAGGGCTACGTCGACATCTTCGACGCCGGCCCGGCGATCGAGGCCGAGACCGACAAGATCCGCGCCATCGCCGAGAGCCAGAACCTGGTGCTGGCGGTGGGCACCCCCGGCGATGACGCCGAGCCATACCTGATCCACAACCGCAAGCGCGAGGATTGCCGTATCACCGCCGCGCCGGCGCGGGCCGCCGCCGGCACCCTGGTGGTCGATCCGCTGACCGCCAGGCGCTTGCGCCTGGCAGCCGGGGCCTCGGTGCGCGCGGTGCCGCTGTCGGCGCAGAAGCGCGGTTGAAAGCCTGATGCAGGCGCCCCGGCGAGGGCGCCCGAGGAGTCGATGATGAGTACCCATTACATTGCCGGCCAGTGGCTGGCGGGCCAGGGCGAGACCCTGGAGTCCCTCGATCCGGTCGGCCAGGGCGTGGTCTGGTCCGGGCAAGGCGCCGACGCCGCCCAGGTCGACGCCGCCGTGCGCGCCGCCCGCGAAGCCTTCCCGGCCTGGGCGCGGCGCCCGCTGGAACAGCGTATCGAGCTGCTGGAGCGCTTCGCCGCCACTCTCAAGGCGCATGCCGACGAACTGGCGCGGGCGATAGGCGAGGAGACCGGCAAGCCGTTGTGGGAGTCGGCGACCGAAGTGACCAGCATGGTCAACAAGGTGGCGATCTCGGTGCAGGCGCTCCGCGAGCGCACCGGCGAGAAGTCCGGCCCGCTGGCCGACGCCAGCGCCGTGCTGCGGCACAAGCCGCACGGGGTGGTCGCGGTGTTCGGTCCCTACAACTTCCCCGGCCACCTGCCCAACGGGCATATCGTCCCGGCGCTGCTGGCCGGCAACTGCGTGGTGTTCAAGCCCAGCGAGCTGACCCCGAAAGTCGCCGAGCTGACGCTCAAGGCCTGGATCGAGGCCGGCCTGCCGGCCGGCGTGCTCAACCTGGTCCAGGGTGGCCGCGAGACCGGCGTCGCGCTGGCCGCCCACAGCGGGCTCGACGGCCTGTTCTTCACCGGCTCCAGTCGCACCGGCAACCTGTTGCACAGCCAGTTCGCCGGCCAGCCGCAGAAGATCCTGGCGCTGGAGATGGGCGGCAACAACCCGCTGGTGGTGGAGGAGGTCGCCGACCTCGACGCCGCCGTCTACACCATCATCCAGTCCGCCTTCATTTCCGCCGGCCAGCGCTGTACCTGCGCCCGCCGCCTGCTGGTGCCGCAGGGCGCCTGGGGCGACGCGCTGCTGGCGCGCCTGGTGGCGGTCAGCGCGACCCTGCGGGTCGGCCGCTTCGACGAACAGCCGGCGCCGTTCATGGGCTCGGTGATTTCCCTCGCTGCCGCCGAGCACCTGCTCAAGGCCCAGGAGCAGCTGATCGGCAAGGGCGCGCTGCCGCTGCTGGCGATGACCCAGCCGATCGACGGCGCGGCCCTGCTGACGCCGGGCATCCTCGATGTCAGCGCGGTGGCCGAGCGTCCCGACGAGGAGTTCTTCGGCCCGCTGCTGCAGGTGATCCGCTACGTCGACTTCGCCGCGGCGATCCGCGAAGCCAACGCCACCCGGTACGGCCTCGCCGCCGGCCTGTTGTCGGATTCCCGCGAGCGCTTCGAGCAGTTCCTCGTCGAGAGCCGCGCCGGCATCGTCAACTGGAACAAGCAGCTCACCGGCGCCGCCAGCAGCGCGCCGTTCGGCGGTATCGGCGCGTCCGGCAACCACCGGCCGAGCGCCTACTATGCCGCCGACTACTGTGCCTATCCGGTCGCCTCGCTGGAAAGCCCCAGCGTGTCCCTTCCCGCCACCCTGACTCCCGGGATCAGCCTATGAATGCCCATGAAGTGAATTTCGACGGCCTGGTCGGCCCGACCCACAACTACGGCGGCCTGTCCTACGGCAATGTCGCTTCGCAAAGCAACAGCCAGGCGTTGTCCAACCCGAAGGAAGCGGCGAAGCAGGGCCTGGCGAAGATGAAGGCGTTGATGGAGCTGGGCTTCAAGCAGGGCGTGCTCGCCCCGCAAGCCCGCCCGGATACCGCCGCGCTGCGTAGCCTGGGCTTCTCCGGCAGCGACGAGGAGGTGATCCGCCGCGCGGCGAAGGAAGCGATGCCTCTCCTCGCCGCCTGCAGCTCGGCGTCGAGCATGTGGACCGCCAACGCCGCCACGGTCAGTCCGAGCGCCGACACCGCCGACGGTCGCGTGCATTTCACGGCGGCCAACCTGAACTGCAAGTTCCACCGATCCATCGAGCATCCCACCACCAGCCGCGTGCTGGCGGCGATGTTCAACGACGAACGGCATTTCGCCCATCACGCGGCGCTGCCGGCGGTGAGCCAGTTCGGCGACGAAGGCGCGGCCAACCACACGCGCTTCTGCAAGGACTATGGCGATGCCGGGGTGGAGTTCTTCGTCTTCGGCCGCAGCGCCTTCGACAGTCGCTTCCCGGCGCCGCAACGCTATCCGGCGCGCCAGACCCTGGAAGCCTGCCAGGCGGTCGCGCGCCTGCACGGGCTGAGCGAGGCCGGGGTGGTCTACGCTCAACAGAACCCGGCGGTGATCGACCAGGGCGTGTTCCACAACGACGTGATCTCGGTGGGCAACGGCGAGGTGCTGTTCCACCACGAGGATGCCTTCCTCGATACCGAGAAGGTCCTCGCCGAACTGCACGACAAGCTCGGCCGCCGGGGTGGCCGCTTCCGCGCCATCTGCGTGCCGCGCGAGCAGGTCGCGGTGGAGGATGCGGTGAAGTCCTACCTGTTCAACAGCCAACTGCTGTCGAAGGCCGATGGCTCGATGCTGCTGGTGGTACCGGAGGAGTGCCGGAACAACCCGCGGGTCTGGAACTACCTGGAGCGGCTCACCGGCGACGATGGCCCGATCCGCGAGGTGAAGGTCTTCGACCTCAAGCAGAGCATGCAGAACGGCGGCGGCCCGGCCTGCCTGCGCCTGCGCGTGGCGCTGAAGGAACAGGAGCTGGCGGCGGTGAACCCAGGGGTGATCATGACTGCCGGCCTGTACGATACCCTGGTGGCCTGGGTCGACAGGCACTATCGCGACCGCCTCGGCGAAGCCGACCTGGCCGATCCGCAATTGCTCCAGGAATGCCGGACGGCATTGGATGAACTGACGCAGATCCTTAAACTGGGTTCGGTCTATTCCTTCCAACTCGATTGAGAGCCTCACCATCATGTCCGATAGCCTGCAACTGATCCTCGAAGACACCGACGGCACCCAGCTGGAAACCTCCTGCACCCGCTTCGCCGTGGTCTGGCAGGGCAAGGAAGTGTGGATCCAGCAGGCCGGTAACGGCCAGTTGCTGATCGGCGTGGATGTCGAGGACGGCGACACCGAGTACACCAACCTGCTGCTGCGGCCGATGGCGACCAACCTGGTCAGCCTGCAACTGGAGATGGAGCCGATCGAAGAGGGCGACGACCACGAGCACGGCCCCGACTGCGGCTGCGACCACACCCACTGACTGAGGACATCCCATGCTCGCCCTCGGCAAACTGCTCGACTTGACCCTGGCCGGCCGCGAGCCGACCGAGAAGATCCAGCTCACCGCCGACGGCACCCGCCTGCACTGGCTGGCCGAGGGCGCCCTGGAGGTCACGCCGATCGGCGCCCGCGACAATGGCGTCGACCTGCTGCTCTCGGCCGGTATCCACGGCAACGAGACCGCGCCCATCGAACTGCTCGAACGGCTGGTCCGCAAGCTCGCCAGCGGCGAGCTGAAGCCCGCCGCGCGGGTCCTGTTCCTGCTTGGCAACCCCGAGGCGATTCGCCGTGGCGAACGCTTCGTGGAGCAGGACATGAACCGTCTGTTCAACGGCCGCCACGAGGAAGGCAGCGGCAACGAGGCCTTCCGCGCCGCCGAGCTGGAACGCCTGGCCCAGGTGTTCTTCAGCCGGGGCGAGCGGGACCGCCTGCACTACGACCTGCACACCGCGATCCGTGGCTCGAGGATCGAGCAGTTCGCCCTCTATCCCTGGGCCGAGGGCCGCGAGCACTCCCGCGCCGAACTGGCCCGCCTGCGCGACGCCGGCATCGAGGCGGTGCTGCTGCAGAACAAACCGGGAATCACCTTCAGCGCCTATACCTACGGCCAGCTCGGCGCCGAGGCCTTCACCCTGGAGCTGGGCAAGGCGCGACCATTCGGGCAGAACCAGCAGGTCAACCTGGAGCGCCTGGAACGGCGCCTGGAGATGCTCATCGACGGCAGCGAGGAGCGCCCGGATGGCGCCCACCTCGACGGCCTCAAGCTGTTCAGCGTGTCCCGCGAGGTGATCAAGCACAGCGACCACTTCCGCCTGCACCTCGACGACGACGTGGCCAACTTCACCGAACTCTCGCCGGGCTACCTGCTGGCCGAGGATATCGGCGGCACGCGCTGGGTGGTGGACGAGGTCGGCGCGCGCATCATCTTTCCCAATCCACGGGTGAAGAACGGACTGCGCGCCGGAATCCTGGTGGTTCCGGCCAAGCTCTGAGAGGTATCGGCCGTTTCCCCCACGATCATGACGGAGCGCTGCGGCGCTCCGTTTTCTTTGCGACCGGGAAGATTTCCCGTCTTCCCTTGTGGCTGCCGGTGGAGCGCCGTAGGATCGGGCTTTTCCGCCGAACCGAGGAGCCCTCCGTGCCTGTCATCGACCTGCGCAGCGACACCGTCACCCAGCCCACCGCCGGCATGCGCGAAGCCATGGCCGCGGCCGAACTGGGCGACGACGTCTATGGCGAGGATCCCACGGTCAACCGCCTGGAGGCAGAGCTGGCGGCGCGCCTGGGCTTCGCCGCGGCGCTCTTCGTACCGACCGGGACCATGAGCAACCTGCTCGGATTGATGGCCCACTGCGAGCGCGGCGACGAATACATCGTCGGCCAGCAGGCGCATACCTACAAATACGAGGGCGGTGGTGCCGCGGTGCTGGGCTCGATCCAGCCGCAACCGATCGACGGCGAGGCCGACGGTTCGCTCGACCTGGACAAGGTTGCGGCGGCGATCAAGGCCGACGACTTCCATTTCGCCAGGACCCGCCTGCTGGCCCTGGAAAACACCATGCAGGGCAAGGTGCTGCCGCTCGACTACCTGGCCGCCGCCCGTGCCTTCACTCGCGCGCGCGGGCTGGCCCTGCACCTGGATGGCGCGCGCCTGTACAACGCGGCGGTGAAGCTGGGCGTAGACGCCAGCGAGATCACCCGGCACTTCGACTCGGTGTCGGTGTGCCTGTCCAAGGGCCTCGGTGCGCCGGTGGGCTCGGTGCTTTGCGGCAGCGTCGAACTGATCGGCAAGGCCCGCCGCTGGCGCAAGATGGTCGGCGGCGGGATGCGCCAGGCCGGCCTGCTGGCGGCGGCCGGGCTGTACGCCCTGGACCATCAGGTGGCGCGCCTGGCCGACGACCATGCCAACGCCGCCTGCCTGGGCGACGGGCTGCGCGAGCTGGGCTATGCGGTAGAGCCGGTGCAGACCAACATGGTCTACCTCGACATCGGTGAGCAGGCCGTCGCGCTGCGCGATTTCCTCGCCGAGCGCGAGGTGCGGATCAGCGCGGCGGCGCGTTTGCGCCTGGTCACCCATCTGGACGTTTCCGCCGAGTCCATAGGACAAGTACTGGATGCCTTCGCGGCCTTTCGTCGCTCATAAGCGAAAAGGTCGCCAATAGGCAATAACTATCGCGCAAAGACACTACAACCTTGCCAAAGGGCCGATATAATGCGGCCCTTTGCCGGCGATTCGTGGCCGCCAATTTTCCGTGGAAGAACCTATGAAAAGCGCTGAAATCCGTGAAGCCTTCCTCCGCTTCTTCGAAGAGAAGGGGCACACCCGTGTCGCCTCCAGTTCGCTGATCCCGGCGAACGACCCGACCCTGCTGTTCACCAACGCGGGGATGAACCAGTTCAAGGACTGCTTCCTCGGCCTGGAGAAGCGCGCCTACACCCGTGCCACCACCAGCCAGAAATGCGTGCGCGCCGGCGGCAAGCACAACGACCTGGAGAACGTCGGCTACACGGCTCGCCACCACACCTTCTTCGAGATGCTGGGCAACTTCAGCTTCGGCGACTATTTCAAGCGCGACGCTATCCACTACGCCTGGGAGTTCCTCACCGGCGAGAAATGGCTGAACCTGCCCAAGGAAAAGCTCTGGGTCACCGTCTACGCCACCGACGACGAGGCCTACGACATCTGGACCAAGGAAGTCGGCGTGCCCGCCGAGCGCATGGTGCGGATCGGCGACAACAAGGGCGCGCCGTACGCCTCCGACAACTTCTGGGCGATGGGCGATACCGGGCCCTGCGGTCCTTGCACCGAGATCTTCTTCGACCATGGACCGGATATCTGGGGCGGCCCGCCCGGTTCGCCGGAAGAAGACGGCGACCGCTACATCGAGATCTGGAACAACGTGTTCATGCAATTCAACCGCACCGCGGACGGCGTCATGCACCCGTTGCCGGCGCCGAGCGTGGACACCGGCATGGGCCTGGAGCGGGTCAGCGCGGTACTCCAGCACGTGCACTCGAACTATGAGATCGACCTGTTCCAGAATCTGCTGAAAGCCTCCGCCGAGGCCATCGGCTGCGCCAACGACGACGCGCCGTCGCTGAAGGTGGTAGCCGACCACATCCGTTCCTGCAGCTTCCTGATCGCCGACGGCGTGCTGCCGTCCAACGAAGGTCGCGGCTACGTCTTGCGGCGGATCATCCGCCGCGCCTGCCGCCACGGCAACAAGCTGGGCGCCAGGGGCACCTTCTTCCACAAGATCGTCGCAGCGCTGGTCGCCGAGATGGGCGATGCCTTCCCCGAGCTGAAGCAACAGCAGGCGCACATCGAGCGCGTGCTGAAGACCGAGGAAGAGCAGTTCGCCAAGACCCTTGAACAGGGCCTGAAGATCCTCGAGCAGGACCTGGCCGAACTGCAGGGCAGCGTGATTCCCGGCAACGTGGTATTCAAGCTGTACGACACCTATGGCTTCCCGGTCGACCTGACCAATGACATCGCCCGCGAGCGCGAGCTGACCATCGACGAGGATGGCTTCGAGCGCGAGATGGAGGCCCAGCGCGAGCGCGCCCGCGCTTCCAGCGCCTTCGGCATGGACTACAACAGCCTGGTCAAGGTCGATGGCGAGACCCGCTTCCTCGGCTACCAGGGCGTCTCCGGCGCCGGGCAGATCGTCGCGCTGTTCAGGGACGGTCAGGCCGTCGAGCGCCTGGAGGAAGGCGAGGAGGGCGTCGTGGTCCTCGACCAGACGCCGTTCTACGCCGAGTCCGGCGGCCAGGTCGGCGACAGCGGCTACCTCGAGGCGGCCGGTGTGCGCTTCGACGTGCGTGACACCACCAAGGCTGGCGGCGCACACCTGCACCACGGCGTGGTCGCCGAGGGCGGCCTGAGCGTCGGCGCCGCGGTCAAGGCCGAGGTCGACGCCTCGGTACGCCAGGCCACCGCGCTCAACCACTCCGCCACCCACCTGCTGCACGCCGCGTTGCGCCAGGTGCTGGGCGACCACGTACAACAGAAGGGCTCGCTGGTGGACAGCCAGCGGCTGCGTTTCGACTTCAGCCACTTCGAGGCGATCAAGCCGGAGCAGCTGAAGGCCCTGGAAGATATCGTCAACGCCGAGATTCGCCGCAACACCGAGGTGGAGACCGAGGAAACCGACATCGACACCGCCAAGGCCAAAGGCGCCATGGCGCTGTTCGGCGAGAAGTACGGCGACCAGGTGCGCGTGCTGAGCATGGGCGGGGACTTTTCCGTCGAGCTGTGCGGCGGTACCCACGTGTCGCGCACCGGCGACATCGGCCTGTTCAAGATCACCAGCGAAGGCGGCGTGGCCGCCGGCGTTCGTCGTATCGAAGCGGTCACCGGCGCGGCGGCGCTGGCATACCTGAACGGTGCCGAGGAACAGCTCAAGGAAGCGGCCGGCCTGGTCAAGGGCAGCCGCGACAACCTGCTGGACAAGCTTGGCGCCCTGCTGGAGCGCAACCGCTCGCTGGAGAAGGAACTGGAGCAGCTCAAGGCCAAGGCTGCCAGCGCGGCCGGCGACGACCTTTCGGCGGCGGCGGTGGATATCAAGGGCGCGAAGGTACTCGCCGCGCGCCTCGATGGTCTGGACGGCAAGGCGCTGCTGGCGCTGGTCGACCAGTTGAAGAACAAGCTCGGCCGCGCAGTGATCCTGCTCGGCGGCGAGCTGGACGGGAAGGTCGTGCTGGTCGCAGGTGTGACCCAGGACCTGACCGGCCAACTGAAGGCCGGCGAGCTTATGAAGCAAGCCGCGGCGGCGGTTGGTGGCAAAGGTGGCGGACGCCCGGATATGGCCCAGGGCGGTGGCACCGATGCAGCGAAATTGGACGAAGCCCTGGCCCTGGCCCAGCGCTTCGTCGAGCAAGGGCTCTGACGCCGCGCCCGCCCCTCGTCGGAGCGACGCGGGGCAGGGTGGCCAGCGCTCCCTGATGCCCGGCCGGCGGTGCGCCCCGCCAGTCCGGGTAGCGAAAGAATGTGGCAGGTTCAAAAGGGCGCCCTTCACGGAATCAGGCGGTTTGAAATGGCTTTGATCGTACAGAAGTTTGGAGGGACCTCCGTCGGCACCGTCGAGCGTATCGAGCAGGTGGCCGAGAAGGTGAAGAAATTCCGCGAAGCGGGAGACGACGTCGTCGTGGTGGTTTCCGCCATGAGCGGCGAGACCAACCGTCTGATCGGCCTGGCCAACCAGATCATGGAGCAGCCGGTTCCGCGCGAACTGGACGTCATGGTCTCGACCGGCGAGCAGGTGACCATCGCCCTGCTCAGCATGGCCCTGATCAAGCGCGGCGTGCCGGCGGTTTCCTACACCGGCAACCAGGTTCGTATCCTCACCGACAGCGCGCATACCAAGGCGCGCATCCTGCATATCGACGACAGCAGCATCCGGGCCGACCTCAAGGCCGGCAAGGTGGTGGTGGTCGCCGGTTTCCAGGGCGTCGACGGCAACGGCAACATCACCACCCTGGGCCGCGGCGGTTCCGATACCACCGGAGTGGCCCTGGCGGCGGCGCTGAAGGCCGACGAGTGCCAGATCTACACCGACGTCGACGGTGTCTACACCACCGATCCGCGCGTGGTGCCGCAGGCCCGCCGGCTGGACAAGATCACCTTCGAGGAAATGCTGGAAATGGCCAGCCTCGGTTCCAAGGTGCTGCAGATCCGCGCGGTCGAGTTCGCCGGCAAGTACAACGTTCCGCTGCGCGTGCTGCACAGCTTCCAGGAGGGTCCGGGCACCCTCATTACTATCGATGATGAAGAGGAATCCATGGAACAGCCGATCATCTCCGGCATCGCCTTCAATCGCGACGAAGCCAAGCTGACCATCCGTGGCGTACCCGATACCCCCGGCGTGGCCTTCAAGATCCTCGGACCGATCAGCGCCGCCAATGTCGAGGTCGACATGATCGTGCAGAACGTGGCGCACGATAACACCACCGACTTCACCTTCACGGTGCATCGCAACGACTACCTGAACGCGCTGGAAATCCTCAAGCAGACCGCCGCCAACATCGGCGCGCGCGAAGCCATCGGTGACACCAATATCGCCAAGGTCTCCATCGTCGGTGTCGGCATGCGTTCGCACGCCGGGGTGGCCAGCCGCATGTTCGAGGCGCTGGCCAAGGAAAGCATCAACATCCAGATGATCTCCACCTCGGAAATCAAGGTTTCCGTGGTGATCGAGGAGAAGTATCTGGAGCTGGCGGTACGTGCCCTGCACACGGCGTTCGAACTCGACGCGCCGGCGCGACAGGGCGAGTGACGCGGGCAGGCGAAAGGCGCGGCGATCCCGCGCCTTTTGTCGTTTTTGACCGTTCGGCAGGAACTTTCATTCCGGCGGGACTGGTCAATACTGGGTGAAGGATCGCGCTCTTGATTTCTGCGGATCCGCCGCCATTTCTTTTTTGCAGACTGTTGTCCTGAAATATTCGCGTGAGGAGAAAGGAATGCTGATTCTGACTCGTCGGGTCGGAGAGACCCTGATGGTGGGTGACGACGTCACCGTGACGGTACTGGGTGTCAAAGGGAACCAGGTGCGCATTGGCGTCAACGCGCCGAAGGAAGTCGCCGTGCACCGGGAGGAAATCTACCAGCGCATCCAGAAAGAGAAAGATCAAGAGCCAAACCATTAATTTTTCTCTAATTTTCCCTTTGCAAACGGGGTAAAGATGGGTATCATGCGCCCCGTGTTGCGGAGAGGTGGCCGAGTGGCCGAAGGCGCTCCCCTGCTAAGGGAGTACACCTCAAAAGGGTGTCGGGGGTTCGAATCCCCCCCTCTCCGCCATTCAAGTGTTAGAGGTTGATTCAGGCGGCGAAAGCCATCTTGGTAACTAAGTTACTGATTTGATTGAAAAAATTGCTTGACGGATAAAATCCACAATCTATAATGCGCCCCCACGACGCACTCATAGCTCAGCTGGATAGAGTACTCGGCTACGAACCGAGCGGTCGGAGGTTCGAATCCTCCTGAGTGCGCCATCTTTCGAAGAAGTCCTCACACAGGATTTCCGAGATGAAGGATCGACAGTTTCGGTCTTTCGCGGTAAAAGAAGCGTTACCGGCGGGTGGCCGGCAAAAGCACCGAAACGCACTCATAGCTCAGCTGGATAGAGTACTCGGCTACGAACCGAGCGGTCGGAGGTTCGAATCCTCCTGAGTGCGCCATACCGAAAGGGCCTGCAGAAATGCAGGCCCTTTTTCTTTGTCCGGGATTTCCTTCCGCCGTGGGAGGGCCCCGCCGCCAGGCAGGGCGGAGAGACGCTCAGACCAGTACCGAGTACCAGAACACCCGGCCGATCACATTGATGTGCTCGGCGGCTTCCTGGGGCTCGTAGCGCTCGTCCGGGTGCTCGTCACTGTTGAAACTGCGGATCCGCAGGCCGCCGCCCGGCAGGCGATAGAGCAGCTTCACGCGCAGTTGTCCGTCGTGGTCGAAGGCGTACATGTCGCCGTCCCTGATCGTTCTCGCGCTGGTGTCGACGCCCACCGTGCTGCCGTCCGGCAGGACCGGTTCCATGCTGTTGCCACTGACGGTGACGCAGGCGGCGCTGGCCGGATCGATGTTCTTCTTGCGCAGGGTGTATTTGCCGAAGCGCAGCTTGCGCCCGCCGGTCTGCAGGATGACCGTGCTGCCCTTGCCGCCGGACAGCTCGATCTCCTTGTAGAAGGGCAGTTCGATCTCGTCGGCATCCAGTGGCGTTTCGTCGTCCCATGATTCTACTGCGCCAAGCCAACTGGCATTGGGTCCTGCGTTCGCCTGGCCGCGCTCGGCGAGCATCTCGCCACGACCTTCCGCCAGCCACAGGGGGTTGACGCCGCAGGCGCCGGCGATCTGCGCGACGAAGCTGGTGGCGCGGGACTTGCCGCGCTCCAGATCGGAAATGGAGGTCTGGGTCATGCCTACCGCCTGGGCAAGCTGGACCTGGCTGAGATTGGCATGCTTGCGCGCTGCCTTGATGCGATCTTTGAGTTCCATGGGGCAAGACTAAAGGTGTGCCTGTGGCATTGCAAGTATCTATATATAGGTATTACCATATTTTCAGCGCTTTCCCGTTCCCATCGAGCAGGACGGCAGCCCAAGAAAGGCCACTGCGGGTGGCGATTGCGAACGGCCAGCCAGATGGGCCGGCCAAGGAGGGAATACCCCATGTTTCAAAGTACCGAACAGGCGCTGGCGGTGGCTTACTGGATGTTCGAGCAGCAACCCGGGCCGAGGTCCTCGACGGCGATGGTCATCGACAGCCTGCGTGAACGTTTCGACCGCAGTTTCATCGAGCGCCTGCCCAGCGGCCTGAGCCCGCACGAATGGCAGGCCCAGGCGGTGATGACCGTACGCTTCGCCCAGCGCCAGCTGGCCGCGCATCCACTGGAACTGGCGGTGGTGCGTGCCGAGTTCGCTTGCGGTCGGGATTTCGTCCTCGGCCTGGCGGCCTTGCGTGACTGGTTGAAGCCCGCTGCCGGCCCCATCGAGCAGCGCGCGGCCCTGGCCTTGCTGATGCGCATGTTCCGCCGCCCGCCGTCGAGCATCCGCGAGGTCGAGCGACTCAGCGGCCTGTCGAAGAGCACCCTGCATCGCTGGGACAAGGAATGGCGCGAGCGGGTCGCCGCGCTGCTGCGCCAGGCGCTGTTGCGCCTCGAGGAGCCGATGGCGCAGGTGGGGATCGTCTGCGAGCATTAAAAAATTTCTGCTGAAAAACAGGTTTTCCCATATTGACGACATGGGACGATAAAGGTATAAATTCTCCACGATTGAAATTCCTCTGACCGAAGCCCGCCAGTGCGGGCTTCGGTCGTTCCGGGCCCGCCCTTTTCGGCGGGCCTTTTCATTTCCGGGAGTCATCCATGTCCGAGCCAAGCTCCGCGGCCTCCGCCGCCAGCGCAATGGCTGGCGTCGGCCTGGCCATGTACCTGCCGGGTATCGATGGCAACGCCCTGCTGGGAGGTTTCGGCGGCGCCATCTTCTTTGTCGTGTTCGCCCGCGACTACAACACCCTGACCCGCCTGGGCTACCTGCTGGTGTCCTGGGTCGGTGGCTACTACGCCGGGGTCGAGGCGCTCGGTCGCGGTCTGACCCAGACCAGCGGCATGGCCGCCTTCGTCGCCGCGACCCTGTGCGTGACCGGCGGCATCGGCATGCTCGAGTGGATGCGCGGCGGCGAGCTTCCCAGCTGGATGCGCGCACTGCTGCGCCGGCGTAGGGGGAAGTCAGATGGTTGATCCATTGTCCACCCTGACCGTGCTGGTCTGCTCGGCGATCTGCATGCGCCTGGTTACCTACCGCCGTGCCGGCGCCCGCTTCCGCCCCGGCGTTTCCCTGTGCGCCTACCTCCTGGCGCTGTGCACCGGGTGCCAGGCGCTGGGCATCCTCGCCGGGCTATACCGCGCCGAGCACCTGTCGCCCTGGATGCTCGGGGTACTGCTGGTGCTGCTGATCCTTCTGCTGCAGGCGCGCGGCAACCTGGCGCGGGTCCTGCGCCTGCATTGAACGAACGTACTTCGCTCCGGCCTGGCCGGCGGTTGTATCCGCCGCGTCGGTGCCTGTCCGTCATCCATCCATCCTGAAAAAGGAGTTCGCCATGTCCAGTGCAACCGTGCGCCTGGATCACGCCGCCCTGCGCGAAACCCTGCGGCAGTTGCTCGACCTGCCCGCCGGCGGCGTCGTCGACGCCGACCAACCGCTGGCGCCGCCGGCCGTCCCCTATGTGGCCCTGCGCCTGGAGACCTCGAGCCTGCTCGGCAACGTACGCCGGGAGTTTTTCGCCGACGACGAGCAGGAGTCCCTGCTGGCCAGTTGCGAAAGCGTCTTTCGCCTGACCTGGCATGGCCCCGCGGCGCACCAGCGTCTGCAGGACGCCCGTTGCCTGCTGCAGTCGAGTGCCGCCATCGACGCCCTGCGGGCATTGAAGGCCAGCCTGCTGCGCCTGACGCCGTTGGAGAACCTGTCCGTCGTCAAGGACGGGCAGGCACTGGAGCAGGCCCGTTTCGACCTGGTCATCGGCCACGAGCACGTGCTGGTCGTCGATCTCAAGCGCATCGCTCCCCAGCAGGCCTCCTAGGGGGCGTTGCGATGCATCCGTGCAACGCCATCCATACACAGAGGAGAGAACCATGGTCATGTTGATCAGCCATCGCGTCGGCATCGTTCGCCTGGATGCGGTGATTTCCGAAAACCTCGCGCAGGCTGCCGGAAGTGTCGTCGAGCCGGGGCAAGAGGCTGCCGACAGCGCGCGCGGCGACAAACTCATCACCATCGTCGGCAGCATTGTCGACCATGCACCCGCTGGCGAGCCGTTGCCCTCCTTGCTGCCGATGGAGGGAGACAGCATCGCGTTGAATGAGCGCCGCGTGCGCAAGGGCATCGCTGCCTTGACTTTATTGCAAGGCGCTTCCGAAACGGTGGACGTGCAAACGGGATTCCACCTGTATCGCGGTCTGTTCATCACGCGCGTTGTTGCCCGGCGAACCGCAGAAAGAGGATTGAGCCTGACCATAACCGCCAGCCAGAGGCGTGCGCGGCGGGCAGGCGGTAGGTTGCTGAAGACTGTCGTCCGTCTTTTCCATGCAGGCAGGGCGACACCCTGCCCGGCACGCCAAAGGCGATGCCGGTCCTGCTTTCATCGGTATGAGGTCGGCCCGGCCTTAGCTCCCGGGATCGACTCGCTCCACCCGGTACCTCCCTTTCCCTTCACGCATCCCTCCTGATCGAAGCTCACGCTTCTCGCTCCCCGTCGCTTGTCGGCCTTGTACTGATAACGCACCTCCGCATTGTTCCCGCTGACCCGGTCCGGCTTGCCCAGCGCCCGCTCCACATCGGAGCGGGTCATTCCCGCCATTATTCGCTGCTCCACGATCGCCTTGCGACGTTCCTTCTCGTCCAGGCGTCTTCCGCAGCGATCTTCTCTTTCTCCGATCACCGCGAACGGCACGCTTTCCCGGCCGATGGACGCCTTTTTCGTCTTCGTCTCGGCCATCGGCGTGACGCTCCTGCCTCCCGGCGGCGGATTGTCCGCCACGACGGTTTCGCCGGCCTGCCCGGCGGGGCAACCGAGTTGGGTGAAGCTGACATGGCCGCTGGCGTCTTCGCAGCGGAATACCGCGGCGGCCTCGCAGGTGGGCGCCAGCGAGAGGAGGAGAAGGAGGTACAGGGAACGCATGGCCGGCACTCCGGGTCGGATAAGGGTGAGTGCAGGCTAACGCGCTGCCTTTTTCCGCGGGGCCGAGTGTCCTGAGTGAAATTTCCGACGTCGCAGTCAGGCGTCGAGTGACGATGAACTTTGTGCCGCAAGCGCTTGTTCTTGCCGCCATTTTGTAACGCGCAAAACGCAAGCGGAGTGTTATCATTATCCGTATCCGCCCCGCGAGGGCCCCTGGAACACCCCCATGGACTTACCCAGTAGACACTCGAACAGTTTCTCGTTTGACCAATCACGTTTCTGATTGACCCCTTTGGCGTGCTCCGCTACTGGGGGTGGAGCGCGCTATGACCGAAGTAGAAGCCAAGAAGCCGCAGGAAAGCCTGCAGGACCGCCTAGCGCAGGTGGTCGAGCTGCTGCATCGCCACAAGGTGGTGGAAGACCTGACCCACCGTCAGGAAGGCCAGCACCATGACCGGGTGGAAAACCTCGTCCACCGGCAGAATCTCGTCGAACTCCAGCGCAAGCTGGAGGAACTGCATCCCGCCGACATCGCCCACATCCTCGAATCGCTGCCGCTGGACGACCGCCTGACGGTCTGGCAGTTGGTCAAGTCCGAGGACGACGGCGACATCCTCCTGGAAGTTTCCGACGCGGTCCGGGAAACCCTGATCGCGGACATGGACGACCACGAGATCATCGCCGCGACCAAGGACCTGGACGCCGACGAACTCGCCGACCTGGCGCCGGAACTGCCGCGTGACGTGGTCCACGAGCTGATGGAAAGCCTCGACGCGCAGCAGCGCGAGCGGGTGCGTTCGGCGCTGTCCTACGAGGAGGACCAGGTCGGCGCGCTGATGGACTTCGAGATGGTCACCATCCGCGAGGATGTCAGCCTCGAAGTCGTGCTGCGCTACCTGCGTCGCCTCAAGGAACTGCCCGGGCATACCGACAAGCTGTTCGTGGTCGACTACGACGGCGTGCTCAAGGGCGTGCTGCCGATCAAGCGCCTGCTGGTCAACGACCCGGACAAGCAGGTGCTGGAGGTGATGGCCACCGACCCGGTGACCTTCCATCCGGACGAGGACGGCTACGACGCCGCCCAGGCGTTCGAGCGCTACGACCTGATTTCCGCGCCGGTGGTGGACAAGGGCGGCAAGTTGATCGGCCGCCTGACCATCGACGAGATGGTCGACCTGATCCGTGAGGAGAGCGAAAGCGAAGTCCTCAACATGGCCGGTCTGCGTGAAGAAGAGGACATCTTCGCCTCGGTCTGGAAGTCGGTGCGCAACCGCTGGGCCTGGCTGGCCACCAACCTGATCACCGCCTTCGTCGCCTCGCGGGTGATCGGCCTGTTCGAAGGCTCCATCGAGAAACTGGTGGCGCTGGCCGCGCTGATGCCGATCGTTGCCGGCATCGGTGGCAATTCCGGCAACCAGACCATCACCATGATCGTCCGCGCCATCGCTCTCGACCAGGTACAGCCCACCAGCAACAGCCGCAACCGCCTGCTGCGCAAGGAACTGGGCGTGGCCCTGGTCAACGGCCTGGCCTGGGGAGGGGTGATCGGCGTGGTCGCCTTCTATCTCTACGGCAACTGGGAACTGGGCGTGGTGATGACCGCGGCGATGACCCTCAACCTGCTGCTGGCGGCGATGATGGGGGTACTCATCCCGATGACCCTGCATCGCTTCGGCCGCGATCCGGCGATGGGCTCCAGCGTGATGATCACCGCCATGACCGACAGCGGCGGCTTCTTCATCTTCCTCGGCCTGGCGACGATCTTCCTGATGTAGCCGGACGCCATGAAAAAGCCGCCCGCGGGCGGCTTTTTCATGTCTTCAGTTCGACGCGGAAACCTTCGGCGGCGACCAGGACAGCACGTTCAGGCAGCGGTCGCCGGCGTTGATGAAGTATTCCTCGATGGCCTTGGTCTCGCGGGCGACGAAGCCGGCGCGCCGGCATTCCTGGTCCAGCCAGCCACCTTGCTCGATCCGGTACAGCCAGCCTTGCGCGGCCGCGCAGGCCGGCCAGAACTCCAGCAGGTCGCCGGCGTCCAGTTGGCGCACGCCCTCGACCTCGACGAACTCCACCCGCCAGGTACGCAGGGTGGCGCGGTCCTGGAGCGACACGCGGAGGCCGTCGCGGTCCAGGCGGCTCTCCAGGAACCACGGGTTGGCACAGGGCGGTGCCGAGAGCAGCACCGCCAGCAGCGGGACGGCGCGCTCAGCCACGGACGCGCAGGGTCAGGCCCTTGAGGAAGTTGCGCAGCAACTGGTCGCCGCAGGTCCGGTAGTTGCTGTGCCCGGGCTTGCGGAACAGGGCGCTCAGCTCGGGTTTGGAGACCGGGAAATCGACGCTGGCGAGGATGGCGTGGAGGTCCTCCTCCTTGAGTTCGAAGGCGACCCGCAGCTTCTTCAGGATCATGTTGTTGCTCAGCGGCAGTTCCAGCGGCGGTAGCGGACGCGATTCGTCGCGGCCGCGGCGTTGCAGGATCAGACCGTCCAGGCAGCGTGCCAGGTAACGGTCGGGGCAGGCCTGGAAGCCGTCTTCGTCTTCCTTCTTCAGGTAAGCCTCGAGCAGGTCCGCTTCGACTCGCTCGCCGAACGGGGCGGCCAGTTCGGCCAGGCGCGCGTCGGGAAGATCCAGCAGGTAGCGCAGGCTGCGCAGTACATCGTTGTTGAGCATCGGGCTCTCCGCAATGGTTGGCAATGAAAAAGCCCCGCGGTGCGGGGCTCTTCCAGGGGGCGACTCAGACCGGCTCGGCCCAGAGGTCGTATTCGTCGGCATCGGTGATGCGCACGCGGACCTTGTCGCCCGGCTTCAGCGCGTCGCTGTCGACGAACACGTTGCCGTCGATTTCCGGAGCGTCGGCCCAGGAGCGGCCGACCGCGCCCTGCTCGTCGACTTCGTCGATCAGCACTTCGATTTCCTTGCCGACCTTGAGTTGCAGGCGAGCCGCGGAGATCGCCTGCTGGTGGGCCATGAAGCGCTCCCAGCGGTCCTGCTTGACTTCGTCCGGCACCGGCTCCAGGCCAAGTTCGTTGGCCGGGGCGCCTTCCACCGGGGAGTACTGGAAGCAGCCGACGCGATCGAGCTGGGCTTCGGTGAGCCAGTCGAGCAGGTACTGGAAGTCTTCCTCGGTCTCGCCGGGGAAGCCGACGATGAAGGTCGAGCGGATGGTCAGTTCCGGGCAGATTTCGCGCCAGTGCTTGAACCGGGCCAGGGTCTTGTCCTCGAAGGCCGGGCGCTTCATGGCCTTGAGCACCTTCGGGCTGGCGTGCTGGAAGGGGATGTCGAGATACGGCAGGAGCTTGCCGGCGGCCATCAGCGGGATCACGTCGTCGACGTTCGGGTACGGATAGACGTAGTGCAGGCGCACCCACACGCCCATGCCGCCGAGCGCCTCGCAGAGCTCCTTCATGCGGGTCTTGACCGGCTGGCCGTTCCAGAAGTCGGTCTTGTACTTCAGGTCGACGCCATAGGCGCTGGTGTCCTGGGAAATCACCAGGAGCTCCTTGACCCCGGCCTTGACCAGGCGCTCGGCCTCGCTCAGCACGTCGCCGACCGGGCGGCTGACCAGCTTGCCGCGCATCGACGGGATGATGCAGAAGCTGCAACTGTGGTTGCAGCCTTCGGAAATCTTCAGGTAGGCGTAGTGGCGCGGGGTCAGCTTGATTCCCTGCGGCGGTACCAGGTCGATCAGCGGGTTGTGCTCGGTCTTCGGCGGTACCACTTCGTGCACCGCGGTGACCACCTGCTCGTATTGTTGCGGGCCGGTGACCGCCAGCACGCTGGGATGCACGTCGCGGATCGCGTGTTCTTCCACGCCCATGCAGCCGGTGACGATGACCTTGCCGTTCTCGGCGATGGCTTCGCCGATCACTTCCAGGGACTCGGCCTTGGCGCTGTCGATGAAACCGCAGGTGTTGACCACCACGACGTCGGCGTCCTCGTAGGTCGGGACGACCTCATAACCTTCCATGCGCAGCTGGGTGAGGATGCGCTCGGAGTCGACCAGCGCCTTGGGGCAGCCAAGGCTGACGAAACCGACTTTGGGAGTGGGGGTGGACATGGCTAACCTCGGCAGGACGGGCGCGCTTTCTGGCGCCTCTGATCAAAAAGTGCGCAATTCTAGCGGCAGCGCGGCGGCTTTTCCAGTCTCCCGTGCAGCTCTTTTCCAACCCTGGAAAATCTCTTCCCGGGCCCGGGGTGGGCGGCCGCGCAGCCCTCTATAGTGATAGCGACACAGGGCGTCGGCGCTTGCATCGCGGCCGGCATGGGCGCAGCATTTGCCGAATTTTTCCGAGGGAAAGCCTTTCATGAGTGATGCAGCGACGCGTACCGAGGGAACGTCGGGAGGGCATTCCAGTTCCGCCGTCGGCCTGATGGTTGGAGCGGTGGGAGTCTGCTACGGGGACATCGGCACCAGTCCGCTGTACACCCTGAAGGAAGTCTTCATCGGTGGCTATGGCGTACAGGCCAACCACGATGGCGTGCTCGGTGTGTTGTCGCTGATCTTCTGGTCGCTGATCTGGGTCGTCTCCATCAAGTACGTGATCTTCGTCCTGCGTGCCGACAACCAGGGCGAGGGCGGGGTGATGGCGCTGTCGGCCCTGGCGCGCCGGGCGGCGGCGCCGTTCGGCAGGCTGCAGACCTTCGTGGTGGTTGCCGGCCTGATCGGCGCGGCGCTGTTCTACGGCGACAGCATGATCACCCCGGCGATCTCGGTTCTGTCGGCGGTAGAAGGGCTGGAGATCGCCTTCGACGGCCTGGAGCACTGGACGGTACCGCTGGCGCTTATCGTGCTGATCGGCCTGTTCCTGATCCAGAAGCACGGCACCGCGCGGATCGGCATCCTGTTCGGCCCGGTCATGGTGCTCTGGTTCGGCGCCCTGGCGGCGCTGGGCGTCTACGGGGTGATCCAGCAGCCGGAAGTGCTGCAGGCGATGAACCCTGTATGGGCCGTGCGTTTCTTCGGCTCGCATCCCGGCATCGGTGTCGCCATCCTCGGCGCCACCGTACTGGCGCTGACCGGCGCCGAGGCGCTGTATGCCGACATGGGCCACTTCGGTCGCAAGCCGATCGCCCGTGCCTGGTTCCTGTTGGTGCTGCCGGCGCTGGTGCTGAACTATTTCGGCCAGGGCGCGACCATCCTGTCCAACGCCGAGGCGGCGCGCAATCCCTTCTACCTGCTGGCGCCGGGCTGGGCGCTGCTGCCGATGGTGGCGCTGTCGACCCTGGCCACGGTAATCGCCTCCCAGGCGGTGATTTCCGGTGCCTTCTCCCTGACCCGCCAGGCCATCCAGCTTGGCTACGTGCCGCGGATGAGCATCCAGCACACCTCCAGCCACGAGCAGGGGCAGATCTACATCGGCGGAGTGAACTGGGCGCTGATGGTCGGCGTGGTGCTGCTGGTGCTCGGCTTCGAGTCGTCGGCGTCGCTGGCGGCGGCCTACGGGGTGGCGGTCACCGGTACCATGCTGATCACCACCCTGCTGATGGGCGTGGTGATCTGGCGCCTGTGGAAGTGGCCGCTGTGGCTGGGCGTTCCGTTCTTCTGCGTGATGCTCGCGGTGGACAGCCTGTTCTTCGCCGCCAACGTACCCAAGGTGGTCCAGGGCGGGGCCTTCCCGGTCATCGCGGGCATCGTCATCTTCATCCTCATGTCGACCTGGAAGCGCGGCCGGCAACTGCTGGTCGAGCGTCTGGACGAAGGTTCGCTGCCGCTCCCGGTATTTATTTCCAGCATGCGCGTGCAGCCGCCGCACCGGGTCCAGGGCACCGCGATATTCCTCACGGCGCGCACCGACGCGGTGCCCCATGCGCTGCTGCACAACCTGCTGCACAACCAGGTGCTGCACGAGCAGGTGGTGCTGCTTACCGTGGTCAACGAAGACAGCCCGCGGGTTGCGCCGGACCGGCGCTTCGAGGTCGAAGCCTATGGAGACGGGTTCTTCCGGGTGATCCTGCACTTCGGTTTCATGGAGGAGCCGGACATCCCGGGGGCCTTGCGCCTGTGCCATCTCAACGAGCTGGATTTCAGCCCGATGCGCACCACCTACTTCCTCAGCCGGGAGACGGTCATTCCGTCCAGGCGCATCGGCATGGCGCGCTGGCGCGAAGGGTTGTTCGCCTTCCTGCTGAAGAACGCCAACGGCAACCTGCGCTATTTCAACCTGCCGCTGAACCGGGTGATCGAACTGGGGACCCAGGTCGAGATCTGATCGCATCCATGGAAAAAGGCGCGGTCGGAGGACTGCGCCTTTTCTGCGTTCCGCGTCTGCTTCAGCGACGTTGCGGCAGCATCCGCAGCAGGGTGTTGTCGCGGCTGACGAAGTGATGGAAAAGCCCCGCGGCGGCATGCAGGCCGATCAGGAAGTAGCCGGCGTTGCCGATGGTTTCGTGCCATTCCTTGATCTGCCCGGCGAGGTCGGGATTCTTCGCCACCAGCGGCGGTAGCTCCAGGCCGAAGAACGGGATCGGCTTGCCGGCGGCGCTGAGGATCAGCCAGCCGGCGAAGGGCAGGCCGATCATCATCAGGTAGAGGGCGTAGTGCACCAGCCTGGCCACCGCCGCTTGCCAGGCGGGCAGGGCGGGCTCTATGCGCGGGTTGGGGCTGAGCAGGCGCACCAGCAGGCGCAGCCAGACCAGCAGGAAAACGCTCAGGCCGAGCATGAAGTGCCATTGCTTGAGCAGTTCGCGAGTGTCGCTGCCCTTGGGGAAGTTGCCCTTCAGCTCGATGCAGGCGTAGACCCCGACGATCAGCAGCAGGGTCAGCCAGTGCAGGACGATGGTCAGGCTCCCATAACGGGATTCGGTGTTTTTCCAGCTCATCACGGTTCCTTCTCTTCTGCTCTTGGAAGCCCGCTCTGCGGCGGGTCGGCCGGTATTCTCGGCGGCTTCGCCGAAGCCAGCCTGAACGCCCCCGGCAGGCTCAGTCTAGCTGGCGCCGGCCGGGGCGAAGAGCGGGAACGACGGGGAAGTTGATCGTGATCAGGCGTCGGGAGCGTTCTCGCGCTCGCGGATGGCCTGGAGCATCTTCTTCGCCAGGGACAGGTAGTCTTCGTCGAAGTGGTGGCCGCCCGGCAGCTCGAGTTTGGCGCCGACCGCCTGGGGCTGGGTGCAGCCGCTTTCGTCCTTCTCTTCCGCACCGTAGATGCAGAACACCTTGCCCGCCGGCAGCCTGGCCATTTCCGGCCCGGTGGCGGCTTCCTCGCCGGCCTTGCCCAGCCAGCCTTCCACTTCGATCTCGAAGCTGCCGGTACGGGCCAGGGCGAGCAGCAGCATGGCTTTCACCTGTTTCTGGTCCTTGTCCGGGAGACGGTTGTAGATCGCCGGCAGGATGTCGGCGCCGAACGAGTAGCCGGCCAGGACGAAGCGTTTCGCCCCCCATTTCTCGCGATAGTGCTGCATCAGCTTGGAAAGATCCGCGGCGCTCTGTTCCGGGCTCTTGTGCTGCCAGTAGTAACGCAGGGTATCGATGCCGACCACCGGGTAGCCCATGCTCGCCATGTGCTCGGCGGATTCCTTGTCCAGGTCGCGCCAGCCGCCGTCGCCGGAATAGAAGAGGGTGACGATGTCCGATGGCTTCGCGGCCGGCACTTCGAGCACCGGCAGGGCCTCGGCGTTGCCTTGCAGTTGCAGGCGCAACTGGTGGGCGAGGACGTCGGTCAGCGGGGTGTCGTAGTCGCTGATGCTGGTTTCCGCGCTCGACTGCTTGCGGACGAAGACCGCGGTGTCGTCATCCGGATTGTCGTTCCAGGCCAGCAGCCACTGGCCGTGCGCCGCCTGGCGCGGCAGCGGGGCGTCGCAGTCGCGTTCGCTCAGGGCGAGGTCGAAGCCGACCGAGAGAGCCTTGGCCTTGTCGTCGTCCTGGCCGGCGAGCCAGCGCCAGGCGGTGGTCGAGCCCGGGCCGATGCCGGCGACCAGGCTCGGCTTGCCGCCGAGACGGGCGAGCACCGCATCGAGACGGGCCTGCTGCGCGCGGCAATCGTCCCGTTCCGGCGGGAAGTACTGGATCACCCGGGCGGCGCTGTCGTGGGCCAGGTTGAGCAATTGGGCGTCGCTCAGTTGCTGTTCCGCGGCGGCGATCACCACTACCCGCGAGCGCGGCCGCTCGCCGGGTTCGGCGAGGGTGGCGCGGCCGCCGTCGGCGAGGTCCAGGGTTTCCAGTTTCGCCTGGGCCGCCGGGCGGCTCCAGAGCAGCAGGGCGGCACCGATGACGAGTACCAGGGCGGCGACCAGCAAACGGCGCCAGTGACGTTTCACGACAGACATATCAGCGTTTCACCAATCCAGTCAGGCCGCCGGCGATCAGCGCAGCGGTATCGGCGAGGGCCACCAGCGGGTCGAGCCCGGCTGGTACGGCCAGGTAGCGGGGCTCCCAGTCGGGCTGGAACTTGTCCTTGAAGCGGCGCAGCCCCTGGAAATTGTAGAACTGTTCGCCACGGCGAAAGACCAGCGCGCCCAGGCGCTGGGTCAGCGGCGCGCCGCGCCGTGGCTGGAGCCCGGCCAGTGGCACCATACCGAGGCTGAAGCGCGCGTGGCCCTGGGCCTTGTAGTGGAGGATAAGGCCGAGCATGAGGAACTCCATGGTCAGCTTCGGCGCCTCCGGGTGCACGCGCATCAGGTCGAGGCTCGCCAGTTCGTGGCTGTCGGTTTCCAGCAGGTTGGCGAAGGCCACCGGCTTGCCCTGGTGGCGAACGATGGCGATGCGGAAGAAGTTCAGGTACTCCGGGGTGAAGCGGCCCAGGGAAAAGCCTTTCTCGCGAACCTGCTTGCCGCCCAGCCAGGCGTCCGATATCGCCTTCAGCTCGTCCAGCGGCGCCTGCCCCGGCTCGTGGAACTCCAGGGCCAGGCCGTCGCGTTGGCCGCGGTTCCAGGTGTAGCGCAGGTCCTTCATTTCCTTGCCCTTGTTCTCCAGGTCGAAGCGCAGCAGGTCGACCCGCGCTTCTTCGCCGAGTTTGAGGGCGGTGAGGCCGATGTCCATGTAGAACGGCAGGTTCTCCGCGCGTACCTGGTAGAACACCGGGCGGGCGTGGTGCAGATCGCAGAGGTCGCGGAACTGCCAGATCAGTTCGGCGCGTTGCAGGGCCGGGCCGATCGGGTCGTACAGCGCGATCATGCTGCGACCGCGACGGGCGTACATGAGGAAGGCATCGTCGCCCTCATGGAACAGCAGTGCCTTGTCACCGCTCAGGGCCAGGCCTCCGTCCGGCTGGTCGGACTGGCGGATGATCCGCGCCGCGCGTTGCAGCTCCTGCGCATCCGGCTCGCGGATCGCCGGCGGCGCCGCGCGCAGCAGCCAGCCGAGGGCCAGGGCCAGCAGCAACAGGCAACTGCCCAGGGCGGCGCGCAGGGCGCGCGGTGCGTCGGCGTCCAGGGCGAACTGCCACCAGAGCTGGTTGCTGTAGTGCACGTCCTGGTTGGCGAACAGCAGCAACCAGACCGAGGCGCCGATCACGCAGATGCTGGCGCCGACATAGAGCGGCGAGAAGGGCACCTCCAGCAGCCGGCTGGGACGGTAGAACGAGCGGCGGAACAGCGCCAGCAGCGCGGCGGTGAGGCTCAGCAGGCTGGCCTCTTCCCAGTCGAAGCCCTTCAGCAGGGAGAGCAGTGCGCCCACCAGCAGCAGCACCAGGGTCAGCGCCCAGGCGGCCGACAGGCGCCGGCGCAGGCCCTGGGCGAGCAGCAGGCAGAGCACGCCGATCAGGCTGGCGACCAGGTGCGAGGCGTCGATCAGGCGGTGCGGGATGAGGAAGCCGAGGTGTTCCAGGCGCGTGTCGATTGCCGGCGTGGCGCCGGAAAACAGCAGCACCACGCCGGAAAGGAAGACCAGGATCGCCAGGATCGGTGCGGCGAACCCGGAGGCGACGCGGATCGCCTGGCGCGTCACCCACAACCGCCGTGCTTCGAGGAACAGCAACAACAGGCAGGCCAGCAGCAGCGGCAGGACCACGTAGATCAGGCGGTACAGCAGCAGGGCGGCGGCCAGTGGCGCGGCGCCGAGCTGGCCGGCGAATGCGGCGAGCAGCACGGCTTCGAACACGCCCACGCCACCGGGAACATGGCTGAGCACCCCGGCGGCCAGGGCCAGCAGGTAGACCAGCAGGAAGGCGGCGAACGGCGGGGTTTCCGGCAGCAACAGGTAAAGGACGGTGGCAGCGGCCGCGACGTCCAGGGCGGTGATCAACAGTTGCAGCAGCGACAGGCGCAGGTTGGGCAGGCGCACGCTGCGGCGGCCCAGGCGAATCAGCAGGCTGTCGGGAGTCGGTCGTTCGTCCGGGAGGCGGTGCCGGGCCAGGAACGCCACCAGGCCGGCCGCCGCCAGCAGCGCGGCGATAGCGATGAGTGCGACCGCGGTGCGCGGCAGGTGCAGCGCCAGGGCCGCGTCGTCGAGGTCGCAGAGTGCGGCGAACGCCGCCAGCATGGGCAGGGCACAGCCCAGGGAGAGGCTGGCGAACACCGTCATCCGGGCGATCTCGGCGGCGCTGATGCCATGCCGCGCATAGAGGCGATAGCGCACCGAGCCGCCGGAGAGTAGCGACAGGCCCGCCGCGTTGCCGATGGCGAAGGCGCTGAAGCCGCCGGTGGCCAGACTGCGCACCGGCAGTGCGACGCCGGCGAAGCGGCTGGCCGACCACTCGTAGCCGAGCAGGATGACGAAGCCGATGGCGGTGGCGCCCAGGGCGCCGAGCAGGGCCGGCTTGGGCACGTCGGCGATGGCGTCATGCAGGGCGCCGGGATCGATCTCGCGCAGCAGGTGGTAGCAGGCCACCAGCGCGAGGCCGAACAGCAGCAAGGTAAAGGCCAGGCCAATGGGCTGGCGATAGGCGGTAATCCGGTCGATCAGCCGAATGCGTTGCGGCGACGCGGGAGAGCTGGGCGCAGCGGAATGTTCGGAAACGGGAGCGTCGGGGCGCATTAGCCACCTCATGGGAATTTGCGCGACAGAGTATGGCCTCTCGGGCGTCTTCCCAAGTGGGCGCGGCAGTTTTTTTCCGCGCCGGCGGCGCCCTGTCAGAGGGAAAAGACCGCGGCGGATTCCGTGAGTTGCGTCGGCCACGTGGCCGAAGGCCATCGGCGATCATTCGTTCAGCCATGGTTCAGCTTGCCGTGGGCATAGTGGCGGCTTGCATGGTCCGACCATTTCCTAGGGGGGAAGGGTGACGATGATCCAGGCGGGCTTCCAGGTCGGCTTCGGCGTCGTGCTGGGCGTGGCCGCTGGATGGTGGCTGGGGGATTGGGAACAGGCGTTGCAGGTCAAGGATTCGGTGGCGCGGCTCGATTGCCTGCTGTACGGCGCGCTTCTGGTGACCCTGTTGCGTCGCGGGGGATTGCCGCGCCGGCTGGGGCTGCTTGGCGTCGGCCTGTTCTTCGGGGCCTTGCTGGTCTATGCGTTGAATCCGGCAGGCCTGTTCACCGCAAGCGAGTCCTGGAGCCTGGCCCGGGTGTCCATGCGCGCGTTCGGCCCGCTGGTGATGCTGGCGGTGGGCATGGCCTGCGCGCGCCTGGTGTACGAACTGCGCTGACGCAGGCGCGGAGCCGTCACGCCGGGGTCAGATGGCGCGATTCCTCGCGGTATTCCTTCAGCCAACGCAGCACTTCCACGGCCTCCCAGCGCGAAGGGTCGTAGAGCGCGTAGATCTCGCCCTGGTAGCCGACCACGTCGAGCGGCCGGTGGAAGCCGACGCGCTGGAACAGCGCCTCGATCTCGGCGAAACAGGTATTGAAGTGCACACGGTTGAACGGTGTCTTGCCGTCGGTGACCAGGCCGTCCATCTGCAGTTCGTCCAGCGCCTGGCGGATGTCGTCGAGTCCCATCCGGTTCACGCTGCGCTTCAGTTGTTCGACGTTCAGCATCTATCAGTCCTTTTCGTATCCGTTGCCGAGCCTTCATCGAGGGCGGGCCTTGACTGTACGAATATACAGTTAAATGTGCGATGATGCGAGCGAACGGCAGGCGAGGCGACGGAATGAAGACATGCGGCGCAAATGCAAAAAGCCCCGGCGCTATCGCTAGTGCCGGGGCTTTTCGAATGTGGTTGCGGGAGCTGGATTTGAACCAACGACCTTCGGGTTATGAGCCCGACGAGCTACCAGACTGCTCCATCCCGCGTCTGTGTGGGCGCATTCTACGGACTATCACCGGGCTGTCAATCGTTTTTTTGAAAAAAGTGTTTTTTCTTCAAATGCTTAGCGCTTGCCCGATGCTAGAATTGCCTGCTCCGGGGCAGGCCCGGCGGGGCTTGTAGCGAGATTCCGGTGCGCAAGATCATCCATATAGACTGCGATTGCTTCTACGCCGCCCTCGAGATGCGCGACGATCCGAGCCTGCGCGGCAAGGCGCTGGCGGTGGGCGGTTCGCCGGACAAGCGCGGGGTGGTCGCCACCTGCAGCTACGAGGCGCGGGCCTATGGCGTGCGTTCGGCGATGGCCATGCGCACGGCGCTCAAGCTGTGTCCCGACCTGCTCGTGGTGCGCCCGCGCTTCGATGTCTACCGGGCGGTGTCGAAGCAGATACACGCGATCTTCCGCGACTACACCGAACTGATCGAGCCGCTGTCGCTGGACGAAGCCTACCTGGACGTCAGCGCCTCGCCGCATTTCGCCGGCAGTGCTACGCGGATCGCCCAGGATATCCGTCGGCGGGTCGCCGAAGAGCTGCGGATCACCGTTTCGGCGGGCGTCGCGCCGAACAAGTTCCTCGCCAAGATCGCCAGCGACTGGCGCAAGCCGGACGGCCTGTTCGTGATCACTCCGGAGCAGGTCGACGGTTTCGTCGCCGAACTGCCGGTGGCCAAGCTGCATGGCGTCGGCAAGGTCACCGCGGAGCGCCTGGCGCGGATGGGTATCCGCACCTGTGCCGACCTGCGCCAGGGCAGCAAGCTGAGCCTGGTGCGCGAGTTCGGCAGCTTCGGCGAGCGCCTGTGGAGCCTGGCCCATGGCGTCGACGAGCGCCCGGTGGAGGTCGACAGCCGGCGCCAGTCGGTCAGCGTCGAATGCACCTTCGACCGCGACCTGCCGGACCTGGCGGCCTGCCTGGAAGAGTTGCCGGCGCTTCTCGAGGAACTGGACGGGCGCCTGCTGCGCCTGGACGGCAGCTATCGGCCGGACAAGCCGTTCGTCAAGCTGAAGTTCCATGATTTCACCCAGACCACACTGGAGCAGGCTGGCGCCGGGCGCGACCTGGACAGCTACCGGCAGATGCTCGGCCAGGCCTTCGCCCGCGGCAGCCGTCCGGTGCGGCTGATCGGCGTCGGCGTGCGCCTGCTCGACCTGCAGGGCGCCCACGAACAGCTCAGGCTGTTCTGAGCCGGCTCATTGGCGCAGTGAAGTCGCCAGGTTCTGCGGCTGTGACTCTTCCCGGGGCCGCTCGCTGAAGCGACCGAGGTCCTGCAACAGTTCCAGGCGCGCGGCGCGCAGCGGACCGCGAATGGCTTTCTGTTGTTCCAGATCGAGCGGGCGGTCGTCGCCGTCGCTCACCGGGCCGTGGCGGCGGTCCGTACCATGCAGGGGGAAGCTGACCTTGAAGCCTTCGCCGAGGTAGGCGATGCGCGTGGTGTCCGCGCTCACCGCGTAGTCGCGATGGTAGTCCGCCGCTAGCAGGTCCTGGCCCAGCGAGTAGTCGCGCGGCGGATTGCGCACGCCCAGCAGCGGCAGCAGGGTGGCGGGCAAGTCGACGTGGCTGGTGATGCCATGGACGGCGCGTGGCGCCTGGCCGGGCACCCAGAGCACGGCGACGGTCCCGGTCTGGTAGCGGTTGAACTCGGTGTTGTGGCCCCAGCGCGAGCGTTCCATGAACTCCTCGCCGTGGTCGCCGAGTACCACCACCACGGTATTTTCCAGCAGCCGCTGGCTTTCCAGGTGCTGCAGCAGGCGGCCGATCTGCGTGTCGACCTCGCCCACGGCGTTCAGGTAGCGGTTCTTGATCAGTGGCATCTGCGCCTGGAAGTTGGTGGTCAGGTAGTTGAAGTTGGCCAGGTAGGGACGCACGCTCGCGGTTTCGTCGCGGAAGCTGTAGTTGGCATGGCTCGACTCGAGGAACAGGCAGGCGAAGAAGGGCCGGCCGGGCAGCCGGCGATCGATGAAGCGCAGCAGGTCCTCGGTGTTCTGCGCGTCGCGCTGCCAGGCCGGTGCCTGGCTGTCCAGGACGTGCAGGTCCTGCGGTCGCAGGTTGACGAACACGCTGCGGTCGAAGGGCGGGTAGCTGAAGCGTTGTGCGGCGTTGACCCGGAACTGGTAGTTCTGCCGCCTGAGCACCTGCATGAGCACGGGCGGCTGGCCGGCCTCGAGCACGGCGTCCCAATAGCCACCGTGCAACCCGTAGAACATGCCGAAAACGCCCATCTGGGTCAGGTTGCCGCTGCTGTAGTGGTTGTCCAGGCGCATGGCTCGCTTGGAGAACGCCCAGAGCCGGGGCATGTAGCGAGGGTCGAGCATGTCCCCGCGCAGCGACTCGGCGACCACCCAGACGATGTTCGGAGGCTGCGCGGGCGGGTGGATTTCCAGCGGCTGCAGCGGATAGCGCAGGCCGCCCTGTCGCTGCAGCAGTTCGCGCTGGGTGGGCGTCGGCGCGATGCCCAGGTTCCTGGCCAGGCTGCGCACGCTCAGCGGCAGGTACAGCGGGTAGCGTTCGCTGGCCAGCAGGATCGGCCGGTAGTCGCGCAGGGAGCTGAACGCATATCCCAGGCGCTCTCCCAGCGTCAGGCAAAGGAAAGCGGCCAGCAGGCCCCGCCAGGCCCTTCGCGGCAGCGCCGGCAGGCGTCGGCGGGTGGCCTGGCAGGCGCAATACAGCAAGCCTTGCAGGAGCAGCAGGGCGAGGGCGGCGAGGGCGGCGCTGAGCAGGGTGCCGTCGCCGCTGCCGAGGCTGGAGAGACCGCCGGGGGTGACCAGCAGGCCGATGCTGAAGCCGTTGAGGTGGAAACCGTACAAGTCGTACAGGGTACGGTCGGCGTAGAGCAGGATCTGCACCGCCGCGCTGCCGAGGATGGCCAGCGTGGCGGCCAGCCAGGGACGCAGGCGCGCGGGCAGGCGCTCATGGGCATGCAGGGCCAGGCGGCAGGCCAGGTACAGCGGGAGTAGATAAAGGAAGGCGTAGCTCAGGTTGGCGGCTGCGCTCCATAGCGGCAGCCAGGCATCGTCGAAGAAGATTCCGTCCTGCAGGCGCAGCACCTGCCAGAGCACCACCAGCCAAGACAACAGAAAGAAGCGGTTGAGTGTCTCGGTACTGGGCGGGGCGAACATCAAGCGTCTCCGGGCGAGGATGCGGAAGCCTAGGGACGCGTGGGTCAAGCGCGGATGAAATGGATGTCAAGAAAATGTAAACGGACGACGCCCGCGCTGTCCCTGGCTTCAGTCATGCTCCGGGACCAGGCGCAGCGGCTTGCCTTCGGCGGGCCACAGGCGCAGTTCGTCGGTGGGCGAGATATCCCAGTGCTGGACGTTCTGCAGCAGCGCCAGGAAGCGCCGCTCCTGCTCCATGATTTCCTCCGCGCACAGGCGCCGGGTACTGCCGATGGCACCGAACTGCAGCAACTCGTCCTTCAGGGTGTAGCTGGCGAACCAGTGGTTGCAGCCGCCGTTGCCGAAGGCGCGGCCCTGGCCGTCGAAGGTCAGGCTGATATGGCTGTAGTCCATCGTCGGCTGCGCGCCGACCCAGTCGACCTGGTAGGCCTGCTCGGTTTCCAGGGTGGTCTCCTGGCTGGCGCAGCCGGCGAGGAAGATAGCGACGGAGGCGGCGAGGAGGAGAGTGGATTTCATGGCGTTTCCTTTGCGCGATTCGAACGGGCGATAGTTCACAGACCGTCGGTCGGACTGACCGTTCGCCTTACCGGCACTTCGGACACAGGTGCCTGCCTTCGCTGCTGCACCAGCCCAGCTCCTGGATGCGCGCCTCGGCGGCCGGCGCCAGGGCCTTGCGGCCGAGGCTGGCGTCGACGGCGAACTCGAAGTCGAGACGGGCCTGGCACTGGTCGCAATCGACCTGCCAGGCATGGATCGCCAGTTCGCGGAACGCCGGCCCGCGAGCGACCGCCAGCCATTGACCGGGCGGGTTGATCAGGTGGCGGACCTTCTCCACGGTCAGGCGCATGCTCAGGGTCTTGCTGCCTTTGAGACTGACCAGCAGCACGTCGTCGGCCTTGATCGAGCCGCCGGTGCCGGTGACCTGGTAGCGTCCCGGGGAAAGCGCGCGGCATTCATTGAGGGTGTATTGCGGGTTGAGCAGGGTGTAGCGGAAATCGTGTTCAGCCATGGAGCCTCCAGTCAGCCGCGCATGCTACCACGCCATCAGGCCCTGACCCGATTGCGAGGCGTCCCGTCCTGCCAGGCGGCGATGTTGTCCAGGGTGGTATCGGCGATCGCCGCCAGGGCCTCGCGGGTGAGGAAGGCCTGGTGGGCGGTCACCACCACGTTGGGGAAGCTCAGCAGGCGTGCCAGCACGTCGTCCTGCAGGGGCTGGTCGGAGCGGTCCTCGAAGAAGATGTCCGCTTCTTCTTCATAGACATCGAGGCCGAGGTAGCCCAGCTGGCCACTCTTCAGCGCCTCGATCAGCGCGGCGGCGTCCACCAGGGCGCCACGCCCGGTGTTGATCAGCATGGCGCCACGTTTCATCGCCGCCAGGCGACGGGCATCGATGAGATGGCGGGTCTCGGCGCTCAGCGGACAATGCAGGCTGACGATGTCGGACTCGGCGAGCAGCGTGTCGAGGCCCGGATAGCGGCCGCCGAGCGCTTCGACCCGGGGGTTGGGGTAGGGGTCGTAGGCCAGCAGTTCACAGCCGAAGCCGGCCATGATGCGGGCGAAGGTCTCGCCGATCTGTCCGGTGCCGATCACTCCCACGCGCTTGCCGTGCAGGTCGAAGCCGGTCAGCCCGTGCAGCGAGAAGTCGCCCTCGCGGGTCCGGTTGTAGGCGCGGTGCAGCCGCCGGTTGAGCGTCAGGATCAGGCCGACCGCGTGTTCGGCGACGGCGTGCGGCGAGTAGGCCGGCACGTGCACCACCGGCAGGCCGAGGGCTTCGGCGGCGGCCAGGTCGACATGGTTGTAGCCGGCCGAGCGCAGGGCGACCAGGCGCGTGCCGCCGGCGGCCAGGCGTTCCAGCACCGGCCGCGAGAGGTCGTCGTTGACGAAGGCGCAGACTACCTCGAAACCCTGGGCGAGGAGCGCCGTGTCCGCCTGCAGGTGGGCCTGCTGGAAGTGCAGCTCGAAGCCGTGCCGGTGGTTGCTGGCCTGGAAGCTCTCGCTGTCGTAGGCCTGGCTGCTGAAGAACAGGATGCGCATGGGTCAGAGCTCGCTGGAGTCGAGGCTGGTGGAGGACAGGTGGGTGGTCGCCGACGCGGTGCTGGCGAGGGCTTCGATGGCTTTGTCCAGTTCGTCCAGGGCGGCCGCCGCGGCTGGATCGTTCTGCTTGAGCAGGGTTTCGCTGGTCTGGCAGGCCGCGCGCAACTGCGGCACACCGCAATAGCGGGTGGCGCCGTGCAGCCGATGGACCCGCTCCAGCAGGGCCGTGCGGTCGTCGTTGTCGCGCGCCTGGCGGATCGCCTGGCGATCGGCGGCCAGCGAAGCCAGCAACATCGCCAGCATGTCGGCGGCGAGATCGGCCTTGCCGGCGGCCAGGCGCAGCCCTTCCTCGGGGTCGAGGACGCTCAGTTGGCCGAGCTGCGGCGCGCGGCTCATGCTGGCCAGCGACTGGCCGAGGCTCAGACCGGTCCATTTCAGCACCACCTGGGCCAGTTGCTGCTCGTCGATGGGCTTGGTCAGGTAGTCGTCCATGCCGGCCTGCAGCAGGGCGCGCTTCTCGTTGGACAACGCATGGGCGGTGAGGGCGATCACCGGCACCGGGCTGACTTCCCGCTCGGCCTCCCAGCGGCGGATCGCCTCGGTGGCCTGGCGGCCATCCATGCCGGGCATCTGCACGTCCATGAAGACCAGGTCGAAGCGTTCGCGCTGGACCACCTCGAGCGCCGCGTAGCCGCTATCCACCGCGGTGACCTGGGCGCCGAGGTCGCTGAGCAGGGTCTGCACCAGCAACAGGTTGGCCGGGTTGTCATCGACGCACAGCAGTCGTGGCGGCCGCCCCGACGCCGCGGCGTGCGGCTTGTCGCTGCGTGCCGGGCGAACCTGCAGCAGTTCCTGCAGCTTGCGTTGCAGTTTGCGGGTGCAGGCGGGCTTGGCCTCGACCTGCTCGTCGGGCAGGCTCGCATGGTATTGCGCCTGCTCGGTGGTCGGGCAGAGCACCAGGGTCTTGCAGCCGAGCCGCTCGAACTCCCAGAACGACTGGCTGAGCTGCTCCGGCGGATACATCGCGGCAGATACGCCGAGCACCGCCAGGCTGAGCGGCAACTGGCCGGGTGGCGGATTGCGCAGGTGTTCCTGGAGGCTGGCGAGGTCCTCGAACTCGCTGACTTCCAGGCCGAAATCGCTGAGCTGGTGGTGCAGCGCGCGGCGCGTCAGCTCCTGCGGCTCGAGCAGCGCCACGCGCTGGCCGGCGGCCCAGGAGGCGCCCGCCGTCTCGCTGTCTTCGCGGCTCTTGGGCAGGCTCAGGCTGATCCAGAACTCGGCGCCTTCGCCGGGCGTGCTGTCGACGCCGATCTCGCCGCCCATCTGCTCGATCAGGCGCTTGGAGATCACCAGCCCGAGGCCGGTGCCACCGGCTTGCCGCGACAGCGAGTTGTCGGCCTGGCTGAAGGCCTTGAACAACGCCTGCTGGTCGTCCTCGGAGAGACCGATGCCGGTGTCCTGCACACTTATCCGCAACTGTGCGCGATCGTCGCTCTCGTCCTCGAGCATGGCGCGCACGGCGACGGTGCCGCCCTGGGTGAACTTGATGGCATTGCCGACCAGGTTGGTGAGGATCTGCTTCAGTCTCTGCGGGTCTCCCTGCAGCTGGACCGGAGTGTCGCGATAGACCAGGCTGACCAGCTCCAACTGCTTCTCGTGGGCGGCCGGGGCGAGCATGGTCAGGGCGTCCTGGATCAGGTCGCGGAGATTGAAGGGAAGGTTCTCCAGGACCAGCTTGCCGGCCTCGATCTTCGAGAAGTCGAGGATCTCGTTGATGATCCCGAGCAGGCTTTCCGCGGATTTCTGGATGGTCGAGAGGTAGTCCTGCTGGCGCGGGCTGAGCTCGCTCTTCTGCAACAGGTTGGTGAAGCCGAGGATGCCGTTGAGCGGGGTGCGTATCTCGTGGCTCATGTTGGCGAGGAACTCGGACTTGATCCGGCTCGCCTCCAGTGCCTCCTTGCGCGCCAGGTCCAGCTCGATGTTCTGGATCTCGATGGTCTCCAGGTTCTGGCGGACGTCCTCGGTGGCCTGGTCGATGTTGTGCTGCATTTCCTCCTGGGCGCTCTGCAGCGTCTCGGCCATGCGATTGATGCCCGAGGCCAGCTCGTCCAGCTCGTTGCTGCCCATCGGTGGCAGGCGGGTTTCCATGCGCCCTTCCTTGAGCTGGGCGACGCCCTGGCTGATCAGCTCCAGCGGCGCGTTGATCGCCCGGCTCATGCGCAGGGCGAGCAGGGCGGTGACGCCGAGCCCGGCGGCGATCAGCAGCAGGCTGGTGAACAGGCTACGGTAGCCGCGCAGCAGGGTGCCATGGTGCGACAGCTCCAGTTCGACCCAGCCCAGTACCCGTTCCTCGTCCGGTTCGGTGGCGCCGGACAGGCTATGGTGGCGGCCGAGGACAGGCAGGAGGAAATGCGTGGTATCCAGCTCGGTGGACATGCTCAGGTGGCTGGCGTCGCCGGCCGGAGCCACGGTAAGCATGCTCGGCCCGGCATGGGCGAGGCGCTCCTGGCGGGCGTCGAGGAAGGTCACGGCGCGTACGTCCGGCTGGTCCAGGGCTTCGTTGGCGATGCGGTTGAGCACGCCGGTATCCTTGCGCGCCAGGGCGGTGGCGGCCAGCGGTGCCAGCTGCTCGGCGATCAACTGCCCGCGCTCGATCAGCTGGGCGCGCATGTCGGAGAGCTGGACCCAGGTGAAGTAGCCGCCGAGCACCATGGCCAACAGGCTGGTGGGGAGCAGGGTGAGCAGCAGTACGCGCCCCTTGATGCCGAGATCCTTGAACACACGTCTCTCCGTCGAGCCTGAATCGGTGAGCGATGGCCGAAGCTCCCCGGCCATGCGTTTATCCCGCGCAGTTTAGCGGGTAGCGCAGGGGGAATCTGCTGCGACATGCGCAGCCTGGCGGATTCGGCTTGCGACGGAGCGGAAACATCGTGAATACTGGCACGATTGCTAATCAATCTTATTCATCTCGCCATGATCCCGACCGTGACCCCCGAACCCCGCCTGCTGGCCATTGAGGACGACCCTACGCTGGGCGCTCATCTGTTCCGGCATCTCAATGGCAGCGGCTTCGAGGTGACCTGGTGCCGGGACGGCGAAGAGGGCCTGGCGGCGGCGCGCAATGGCGCCTATGACCTGATCCTCATGGACATCATGCTGCCCGGCCGCGATGGCCTGGAGATCCTTCGCCAGCTCCGCGAGGAACAGGCCCTGCCGGTGATCCTGATGTCGGCGCTGGGCGCCGAGCAGGATCGTATCGCCGGCTTCAGCCAGGGCGCCGACGACTACTTGCCGAAGCCTTTCAGCCTGGCCGAACTGCGGGTGCGCATCGACGCCATCCTGCGCCGCATCGCCCTCGAACGTGGCCAGCCGCCGGGACGCGCCAGCGCGCCGCAGGCGCGGGCGGCATTGCAGTTCGCCGCGGATGTCTGCGATGTCAGCCTCGGTGGAACGTTCGCCGACCTGACGCCGACCGAGTACCGTCTACTGGAGACCTTCCTCGCCGCGGAAGGCGAAACCCTGACCAAGGCCTTCCTCTACCAGCAGGTCCTGCATCGCGGCCATACCCAGCACGACCGCAGTCTGGACATGCATGTCAGCCACCTGCGGCGCAAGCTGCAGCGTCTCGGCTACCACGGACACCAGTTGCATACCGTATGGGGCAAGGGCTACGTCCTGACGCCGACGTCATGATGCCCAACCGTCATTCGCTGTTCTGGCGCCTGGCCCTGTTGCTGGTGGCGTTCTTCCTGCTGTCCGTGTGGCTGTCCTGGACCTGGGGGCGTAGCGCCGAACTGAAGGGCTACTACCTGTCCGCCGAAGCCCGCGCCAGCCTCGAGGACTATGCGCGACGGGCCGAGCAGGCCTGGCTCGACGGCGGTCGCGCCGGGGTCGACCGTTGGCTCGCCGAGCCGCGGCAGCGGGCGCTGGACTGGGTGGTGGTGCTCGACGGCCGGCTGCAGTCCCTGGGCAGCCGGCCGCTCACGGAGGAGGAGGCCGAGCGCCTGACCTTCCTGCGTGGGATCGACTGGCCGATGAGTTCCCGTTCCCTGTCGCGTCCCTTCATGAACCTGCGTTTCCCCGGCCATCCGCGACAGGGGCGGGTAGTGCTGCGCCTGCCCGCCGAGTTCGTCCCTCCGGGGCTGTCGCCGGCCAAGCGCCTGGTCACTCATGGCCTGGTGCCGGCCGGGCTGGCGCTGCTGCTCGGCGTCCTGCTGTACCGCCGCTGGATAGTCCCGCTGGGAAGGTTGCGTGCGCAGGCCAATGCCTTGCGCGGCAACGACCTGACTGCGCGCACGCAGCCGCGGATCACCCGGCGCAGCGACGAACTGGGCGACCTGGGCCGGGCCTTCGACCACATGGCCGAGCGCCTCGACGAACACATGGTGCTGCAGCGCCAATTGCTCCGCGACCTCTCCCATGAATTGCGGACGCCGCTGGCGCGCCTGCAGGTGGCGGCCGAGAGCGAGCTGTCGACGGAGGCGCTGCGCGCCCGCCTGGAGCAGGAAGTGCAGGGCATGCAGCAACTGGTCGACAATACCCTGGAGCTGGCCTGGCTCGACACCGAGCGCCCGGCGCTGGCGCTGGAGGATATCTCCCTGCCGGCACTGTGGGACCTGCTGGTGGAGAACGCCCGCTTCGAAAGCGGCTGGGCCGCCGAACGCCTGCGCAGCGACCTGCCCGAAGATTGCGTGGTCCGCGGCAACCTCAATGGCCTGGCCCAGGCCCTGGAAAACCTGCTGCGCAACGCGATCCGCCATTCCCCGGAGGGAGGTGTGGTCCGCTTCTACGGTCAGCGCGAAGGCACATGCTGGCGCCTGTGCCTGGAAGACCAGGGCGAGGGCGTCGCCACGCAGCAGCTGGAAACTATCTTCCGCCCCTTCACCCGTCTCTCCTCGGCGCGGACCGGCAAGGGTTTCGGTCTCGGCCTGAGCATCGCCCGGCGCGCCATCGCCCTGCAGGGCGGCCGGCTGTGGGCCGAGGCCGGCGATCCGGGCCTGCGCCTGTGCCTGGTGCTGCCAGCGGCCTGAGCGCCTTTACAAATCGCCAGGATGTAAATGATCTTTACTATCCTTTGAGAATAATTATCATCCGTGGCGACCTCGCCGGCCGCTCCCGACCAGGGCCTACTGCCCGTTCGCCATGCCGTCCCGGGAGGTTTCTCGTACAGCGCCGGCGACCCGGTCCTCGGAAAAAACGTCAACGTATCGCTCGTGGCTCGCCTGCTGTTCGCTTTCCCTCGACAGGAGTAGTCACGCATGTATCCCCATTTTCGTCGCGGCCATCTCGCCGCTGCCGTCCTCTTCGCTTCATCGGGCCTGCTCGCCGGGCAGGCCCTGGCCGAGGACGAGCGCCTGGAAGAACTGGACGAACGGTCCGAATCGGTGGTCCAGCTCGGCGACGAGGTGGTGCTGGGCACCGCCGAGCAGGAGCTGAAGCAGGCGCCGGGGGTGTCGATCATCACCGCGGAGGACATCCGCAAGCGTCCGCCGGTGAACGATCTCTCCGAGATCATCCGGACGATGCCCGGGGTCAACCTCACCGGCAACAGCTCCAGCGGCCAGCGCGGCAACAACCGGCAGATCGATATCCGAGGCATGGGGCCGGAAAACACCCTGATCCTGGTCGACGGCAAGCCGGTCTCCTCGCGCAACTCGGTGCGCTATGGCTGGCGCGGCGAGCGTGACACCCGCGGCGACAGCAACTGGGTGCCGCCGGAGGAAGTGGAGCGCATCGAGGTCCTCCGCGGGCCGGCGGCGGCACGCTACGGTTCCGGTGCGGCGGGCGGGGTGGTGAACATCATCACCAAGCGTCCGACCGATCGCCTGCGTGGTTCCATGACGGTATTCACCAATATCCCGGAAAGCTCGAAGGACGGTGCGACCCGTCGCGCCAACTTCAGTCTCAGCGGGCCGCTGACCGACGCCCTGAGCTTCCGCGCCTACGGCAGCGCGAACAAGACCGATGCGGACGATACCGACATCAACGCCGGGCACAGCGTCGATCCCACGCGTACCGTGGCCGGGCGCGAGGGCGTGCGCAACCGGGACCTGAGCGGGATGCTGTCCTGGCAGGTGACGCCTGACCAGATCGTCGACTTCGAGGCGGGTTTCAGCCGCCAGGGCAACATCTACGCCGGCGATACCCAGAACAACAACGGCAACGCGAACACCCAGGGACTCGCCGACGATGGCGCCGAGACCAACCGCATGTATCGCGAGAACTACGCCATCACCCACAACGGTACCTGGGAGTTCGGCACCTCCAAGTTCGTCGCCCAGTACGACTCCACCCGCAACAACCGGCTGGAGGAAGGCCTGGCCGGCTCCGTCGAAGGACAGATCGGCGCCGATCGGTCGTTCAGCACCAGCAAGCTGGAGAACTACCGACTCAACGGCGAACTGAACCTGCCGCTGCACGCACTGTTCGAGCAGGTCCTGACCGTAGGCGCGGAGTGGAACAAGGAAACCCTCAACGATCCGTCCTCGCTCAAGCAGGGCTTCGTAGGTGGCGACAGCCTGCCGGGGACCCCGGCGGCGGGCTCGCGAAGCCCGAAAAGCAAGGCTGAAATCCGCGCGCTGTATGTCGAGGACAACATCGAACTACGTCCCGGCACCATGCTCACCCCCGGCCTGCGCCTGGACGACCACAGCGACTTCGGCCTGAACTGGAGCCCGAGCCTGAACGCCTCGCAGGCGCTCGGCGAATACTTCACGGTCAAGGCCGGCATCGCTCGCGCCTTCAAGGCACCCAACCTGTACCAGAGCAACCCCAACTACCTGCTCTATACCCGCGGCAACGGCTGCCCGATCCAGACCAGCAGCGGCGGCTGCTACCTGGTCGGCAACGAGAACCTGGATGCCGAGACCAGTGTCAACAAGGAGCTTGGCCTGGAGTTCCGGCGCGACGGCTGGGTCGCCGGGATCACCTACTTCCGCAACGACTACAAGAACAAGATCGTCGCGCCGCTGGATGTCATGGGACAGACCGGCAGCGGCAACAACATCCTGCAATGGAGCAATGCGAAGAAGGCGGTGGTCGAGGGGCTGGAGGGCAACCTGCTGGTACCGTTGCAGGCTGACCTGAGCTGGAGCACCAACCTGACCTACATGCTGCAATCCAAGGACAAGGACACCGGCAACCCACTCTCGGTGATCCCCGAGTACACCCTGAATTCGACTCTCGACTGGCAGGCCAGCGAACGCCTTTCCACGCAACTGACCAGTACCGTATACGGACGCCAGGAGCCGCCGAAGCACGCCACCAGCCGCGGCAGCCGGGCCATCTCGCGCAAGGAAGTGGGAACCTACGGCATCTGGGGAGTCAGTGCCGGCTATACCTTCAGCGAAAACCTGAGCGTACGCGGCGGGGTCAGCAACCTCTTCGACAAGCGCCTGTACCGCCAGGGCAATTCGTTCGACGCCGGTGCCGCGACCTACAACGAGCCGGGGCGCGCCTACTACGTGTCGGTGACCACCTCGTTCTGAACGGGGGCGCCATTCGAGCCTTCGCCGACAGGCGCGATGCCTGTCGGACCATTCCCGACCGTTGGTCAGTCATCGACCAGCCAACGGTCGGACGCTCCTTCGGTTATCTCCTCCCCCGCGTCGCATGCGGTTTCGGGCGCTTCTTCGGCGCAAATGACATGCATGAGCGGATATTGCGGTGCTAGGGTCAGGCAACAGTTTACCGGTATCATCCTCAGCCTTTACCGTCAGTGCCGAACGAGTGCCTCCATGACCGTGCAGTACCCGACTATCGCCGACTGCGTCGGCAATACCCCTCTGGTGCGCCTGCAGCGCCTGCCCGGGGAAACCTCCAATACCCTGCTGGTGAAGCTCGAGGGCAACAACCCGGCGGGGTCGGTGAAGGACCGCCCGGCACTGTCGATGATCACCCGTGCCGAGCTGCGTGGCGATATCCGCCCCGGCGACACGCTGATCGAGGCCACTTCCGGCAACACCGGCATCGCCCTGGCGATGGCGGCGGCGATCAAGGGCTACAAGATGATCCTGATCATGCCGGACAACTCCACCGCCGAACGCAAGGCGGCGATGACCGCTTATGGCGCCGAGCTGATCCTGGTCAGCAAGGAAGAGGGCATGGAAGGTGCCCGCGACCTGGCCGACGCGTTGCAGCGCGAAGGCCGCGGCAAGGTCCTCGACCAGTTCGGCAACGACGACAATCCGCAAGCCCATTACCACAGCACCGGTCCGGAAATCTGGCAGCAGACCGGTGGCAGCATCACCCATTTCGTCAGTTCCATGGGCACCACCGGCACCATCATGGGTGTGTCGCGCTATCTCAAGGAGCAGAGCCCGGCGGTGCAGATCGTCGGCCTCCAGCCGATGGAGGGCTCGGCGATCCCGGGCATCCGCCGCTGGCCGCAGGAATACCTGCCGAAGATCTACGACGCCAGCCGCGTCGACCGGGTCGTCGACATGCACCAGGACGAGGCCGAGGATGTGATGCGCCGGCTGGCCCGCGAGGAAGGCATCTTCTGCGGCGTGTCGTCCGGCGGGGCGGTGGCGGCGATGCTGCGCCTGTCCCGCGAACTGGAAAACGCGGTGCTCGTCGCGATCATCTGCGACCGTGGCGACCGCTACCTGTCTTCCGGTGTCTATGACCCGCGCTGAGCATGTCCATGGCGAGAAATAAAGGCGGCCTGCGTTTCCAGCCCAGTGGCGGCGCGCGTGGTCCCGCGGTTCCAGTCGGCAAGAAGCAGCGTCTGCGGATCGAACGCCTGGCCCATGACGGGCGTGGCATAGCCCATGAGGCCGGGATGACCTGGTTCGTCAGCGGCGGCTTGCCCGGCGAAGAGCTGGAGGCCCGGGTACTCGGCGCGCGCAGCAAGGTGGTGGAGGCGCGCAGCGAACGTCTGTTCGGCAGCAGCGAACTGCGCCGCCGGGAGCCGTGCTCCGTTGCCGGGCGTTGTGGCGGTTGCACCCTGCAGCACCTTGGTCACGCGGAACAGTTGGCGCTGAAGCAGCGCACCCTGCAGGAACAGTTGCAGCGTTTCGCCGGCATGGAGCCGGAGGAGTGGGCGCCGCCGTTGGTCGGGCCCGAGTTCGGCTATCGCCGCCGCGCGCGTATCGCCGTGCGCTGGGAGCCGAAGTCGCGGCGCCTGGAGGTCGGCTTCCGGGCATCCTCCAGCCAGGAGATCGTCGCCTTCGATGAATGCCTGGTGCTGGTGCCTGCATTGCAAACGATTGCCCAGGCTCTGCCGGCGCTGCTGCAGGGCTTTTGCAAGCCGGAAGCCATCGGCCACGTCGAACTCTTCCATGGCACGGCCAGTGCATTGTTGCTGCGTCATACGGTGGCCCTCGCCGTCGAGGACCGCCGGCGCCTGGAGGATTTCTGCGCCGAGCACCAGGCCCAGCTCTGGCTGCAGGGGGCGGACGAACCCAGGCCGGTAGAGCCTGCGGCCGAACTGGGCTATGCCCTGGATGACTGGAAACTGACGCTGGCCTATCGGCCGGGCGATTTCGTTCAGGTCAACGCGCCGGTCAACCGGCTGATGGTCCGCCAGGCGTTGGAATGGCTGGCGCCGGGGGCCGAGGAACGGGTTCTCGACCTGTTCTGCGGGCTGGGCAATTTCTCCCTGCCGCTGGCGCGCCAGGTGGCGCAGGTGGTCGGGGTGGAGGGCGTGGCGGCGATGGTCGGGCGGGCAAGCGCCAACGCGCTGGCCAATGGCCTGGACAACGCGCATTTTTTCCAGGCCGATCTGTCCAAAGCGCTTGCCGAAGCGCCCTGGGCGGCGCAAGGTTTTACCGCCGTACTGCTCGATCCGCCACGCGATGGCGCGTTGGAGGCGGTACGGGGAATGAGTTCCCTGGGTGCCCGCCGGGTAGTCTATGTATCCTGCAATCCGGCGACCCTGGCGCGCGACGCTGGCGAAATGGCCAGGCAGGGCTATCGTCTGAAGCGCGCCGGAATCCTCGACATGTTCCCGCAGACGGCGCATGTCGAGGCCATGGCTTTGTTCGAGGCAGGCTAGGATGCCTGCGTAATCCGACCAGCCCGAACGAGAAGGCTGGCGCAGTCATCGGTGGGCTACGCGCACCGTGGTAAAGGGTAGGCAAGATGGTACAGGTGAGAGCGCACCAGCCGGTCAACACCGACGGCAGTATCAACCTCGAGGCCTGGCTGGACCACGTCCAGAACCTCGTCCCCGGGCTCGATCGTCAGGGCTTGCTGGAGGCTTGCGAGTTCGCTCGTGAATCCGAACAGCGAGCCATCGCCGCACAGAACTCCTGGGCGGACGGCACCTCCAGTTTCCAGACGGGCCTGGAGATCGCCGAGATTCTCGCGGACCTCAAGCTGGACCAGGAGTCCTTGGTCGCTGCGGTCATCTACCGTGGCGTACGCGAAGGCACGATCACCCTCGAGGCGGTCAACAAGCGCTTCGGGCCGGTGGTGGCCAAGCTGATCGAGGGCGTCCTGCGCATGGCGGCGATCAGCGCCAGCCTCAATCCGCGCCATTCCATGGTGCTGGGCACCCAGGCACAGGTGGAGAACCTGCGCAAGATGCTGGTGGCGATGGTCGACGACGTTCGCGTCGCCCTGATCAAGCTGGCCGAGCGCACCTGCGCGATCCGCGCGGTGAAGAACGCCGACGAGGAGAAGCGCCACCGCGTCGCCCGTGAAGTCTTCGATATCTATGCACCGCTGGCCCACCGCCTGGGTATCGGGCATATCAAGTGGGAACTGGAAGACCTATCCTTCCGCTACCTCGAGCCGGACCAGTACAAGCAGATCGCCAAGCTGCTGCACGAGCGCCGGCTGGATCGCGAGCAATACATCGCCAACGTGATGAGCCAGCTCAAGGAGGCCCTGGCCGCCACCGGCGTGCAGGCCGACCTCAGCGGACGGGCGAAGCACATCTACTCCATCTGGCGCAAGATGCAGCGCAAGGGCCTGGATTTCAGCCAGATCTACGACGTTCGCGCCGTCCGCGTGCTGGTCCCGGAGATGCGCGACTGCTATACCGCGCTGGGCATCGTGCATACCTTGTGGCGGCACATTCCCAAGGAATTCGACGACTACATCGCCAACCCCAAGGAAAACGGCTACCGCTCGCTGCATACCGCGGTGATCGGGCCGGAGGGCAAGGTGCTGGAAGTACAGATCCGCACCCATTCCATGCACGAGGAGGCCGAGCTAGGTGTCTGCGCGCACTGGCGCTACAAGGGCACCGACGTCAAGGCCAGTTCCAACCATTACGAGGAGAAGATCTCCTGGCTGCGCCAGGTCCTCGAATGGCACGAGGAACTGGGCGATATCGGCGGGCTGGCGGAGCAACTGCGGGTCGACATCGAGCCGGACCGGGTCTACGTCTTCACCCCCGACGGACACGCCATTGACCTGCCCAAGGGCGCGACCCCTCTGGATTTCGCCTATCGGGTACATACCGAGGTCGGGCACAACTGTCGCGGGGCGAAAATCAACGGCCGTATCGTGCCGTTGAACTACAGCCTGCAGACCGGCGAGCAGGTCGAGATCATCACCGGCAAGCACAGTGGCCCGAGCCGTGATTGGCTGAACAGCAACCTCGGCTATGTCACCACCTCGCGGGCGCGGGCGAAGATCGTCCATTGGTTCAAGCTGCAGGCCCGCGACCAGAACGTGGCGGCCGGCAAGGCATTGATCGAGCGCGAGCTGTCGCGCCTGGCACTGCCGCCGGTGGACTTCGACCGCCTGGCGGAGAAGGCCAATGTACGGACCGCCGAGGATATGTTCGCCGCCCTCGGTGCCGGGGACCTGCGTCTGGCACACCTGGTCAACTACGCCCAGCAACTGGTCGAGCCGGATCGCGACAGCGAACAGCTCGAGCTGATTCCGCGCAAGCCGAGCAAGATCGGCCACGGCAAACGTGGTGACGTGCAGATCCAGGGCGTCGGCAACCTGCTGACGCAGATGGCCGGGTGCTGCCAGCCATTGCCGGGCGATCCCATCGTCGGCTACATCACCCTCGGCCGCGGCGTCACCATCCATCGCCAGGATTGCGCCACCGCGTTGCAGCTGGCGGGACGCGAGCCGGAGCGGATGATCCAGGTCAGCTGGGGGCCGGAGCCGGTCCGCACCTACCCGGTGGATATCGCGATCCGTGCCTACGACCGTTCCGGCCTGCTGCGCGACGTCTCCCAGGTCCTGCTCAACGAGCGGATCAACGTGCTGGCGGTGAACACCCGCTCGAACAAGGAAGACAACACCGCGACCATGCAACTGACCATCGAGATTCCCGGCCTGGACGCCTTGGGGCGCCTGCTGGCGCGTGTCTCGCAACTGCCCAACATCATCGAGGCGCGGCGCAACCGCACGCCTTGAGGCAGGCAGCCAGGCCACGGGCGGTCGCTGGCCGCCCGTGGCCTTTGGTTTTCCGCAAAGGGCAGAATGCCCGTACCCTTCACTGACGATTCGAGATGCCCCATGTACCGACTCGACGACCTGCTCCACCTCATGGCGCGCCTGCGCGATCCTGAATTCGGCTGTCCGTGGGATCTCCAGCAGAGCTACGCGACCATCGTCCCGCATACCCTGGAAGAGGCCTATGAGGTGGCGGATGCCATCGAACAGGAGGATTTCCCACAATTGCGCGAGGAACTGGGCGACCTGCTGTTCCAGGTGGTCTACTACAGCCAGTTGGCGCGCGAGGAAGGTCGTTTCGCCTTCGACGAGGTGGTGGACGGCATCACCCGCAAACTGATCCGCCGGCATCCCCATGTATTCCTGGATGGCGACCTCTACGGCAAGCCCGATGCGGCGAAACTCGCCGAAGCGGCGGTCAAGCAGCGCTGGGAGGAACTCAAGGCCGAGGAGCGCGCGGAGAAGGCCAGGGAGCCGCAGCAACTGTCGCTGCTGGATGATGTGCCGACGGCCCTGCCGGCCCTGTCGCGGGCGGCGAAGTTGCAGAAACGCGCGGCCCAGGTCGGCTTCGACTGGCCGGAGGCGTTGGCGGTGGTGGACAAGGTGCGGGAGGAACTGGACGAGGTGCTCGAAGCGATGGCGAATGGCGACGAGGGCGCCGCGGGCGAGGAAGTCGGGGACCTGCTGTTCGCCGCGGTCAACCTGGCCCGACACCTGAAGGTCGACCCGGAAGCCGCGCTGCGCCAGGCCAATGGCAAGTTCGAGCGGCGCTTTCGTTTCATCGAGCAGAACCTGCGCGAAGCAGGCCGCAAGGCCGAAGAGTGTTCGCTGGAAGAGCTGGACCGCCTCTGGGGCGAGGCGAAGAAAGCAGAGAAGCCGTCGGGTTGCTGAGAGGGTAGTTGCCGTGGCGGCGGGGCCGCCACGGCATCGGAGTCAACCGAAGATCCAGCGATAGAGCGCTACCAGCAGGATCACCGCCAGCACTGGGCGGAGGATCCTGTAGGCCTTCGGATAGGCGCGCTTGAAGCGCTTCACCTGGGCGCCGATGGCGTTGCCGACGCGAATGGCCACCGAATAGGCCTGGTTGATGCTGCCGACACGCTCGCCCTCGACGTTCTGCGGTGCGGTGGCGCGCCCGAGGATACCGCTGATCCAGCGGTTGAGGCGGGTCAGCAGGCGCGAGCGGAGAGGGCGTTCGATATCGCAGAACAGGATCACCCGGGTCTGCTCGGTTTCATTCTTCACCCAGTGAACGAAGGTCTCGTCGAACATCACGTCTTCGCCATCGCGCCAGGCATAAGGCTGGCCGTCGACGTAGATGCGGCAGTTGTCCGAGTTCGGCGTGGACAGGCCGAGGTGGTAGCGCAGCGAGCCTCCGAACGGATCACGGTGCGGGTTCAGGTGACTGCCGCCGGGAAGCAGGGTGAACATCGCCCCCTTGACGTTGGGAATGCGGCTCACCAGCTCCACGGTCTTCGGGCAGAGCTTCTGGGCGGACGGCAGCGGACCGTCGTACCAGGTCAGGTAGAAGCGCTTCCAGCCCTTCTTGAAGAACGAGCCGAAGCCGGCTTCGTTGTTGTTCAGGGCGGCGCGGATGTAACCCTCGTCGAACAGGTTGAGGGCTTCTTCGCGAATGGTCTGCCAGTTGTTCTTCAGCTCGTCCAGCTCGGGAAAGCGACTGCGATCCAGATAGGGCCTGGAGGGAACGCTGGAGAACAGGTACATCAGCGAGTTGTAGGGGGCGAACCAGGCGGAGTGGTTGACCAGTTGGCGCAGGAAGGGCAGGCGCGCGCGCCCGCGGAAGTGAACGAACAGCACGCTGGCGACGAACAGGCCTACCAGGGTGACTTTTACCAGGAGAGAAACGCTCATGCCTTGCTTTCCATGCCTTCGATGTCAGGGGCCGGGAGGAAGTGCCTGCGAGTGCTCGGGACGACAAAGAGGGGAGTCCGGGCATGCGTGGCAGTTTGCGAGCCGCCGAGACTTGCGTTGAGGCGGCCTAGGCTGGGAGGATTATACCCCCTGCGAGGGCCGGCTGAACCCCAGTCGGCTGGAAGATTATGCCGCACCCCACCGGGCGTGCCACGCGAGCGAGTCGTTGACGAAATGAGCATGTCATTGCGTGACCAGTTGCTGAAAGCCGGGCTGGTCAATGAAAAACAGGCCAAGCAGGCCACCAAGCAGAAACAGAAACAGCAGCGCCTGGAGCACAAGAACCAGGTCGAGAAGGATGACTCCCAGCGCCTGGCGGCGGAGCAGGCCAGGGCTGAGAAGCTGGCTCGCGACCAGGAGTTGAACCGCCAGCAGCAGGAGAAGGCCGAGAAGAAGGCCAAAGCCGCGCAGATCAAGCAACTGATCGAGGGCACGCGCCTGCCTCGGCTGGATGGCGACGACTACTACAATTTCGTCGATGCGAAGAAGGTCAAGCGGATCGCCGTCAACGACCTGATCCGCGACAAGCTGAGCCGTGGCAGCCTGGCTATCGTCAGCTACGACGGGCGCTACGAGATCGTGCCGCGCGATGCGGCAGTGCGCATCCAGGAGCGCGATCCACGACGGGTGGTGCTGCTCAATGTGCAGAGTCAGGAGCCGGACGAGGACGATCCGTACAAGGACTACGTGGTGCCCGACGACCTCATGTGGTAGTGGCCTGAAGCAGCGCAGGTCGTACATCAAATCGGTCAAGGCTAACTGTGAAGTGTTACCAAAATGCTATCGATGATTTCTTTTTGATTGCATAATGCCTTTTCTTAAGAAAATTCCTACAGGATTCTGCGTGCTTCTTGTGGGGCGGCATTTTTTTCGAAAAGGACGTTGGCATGCCATCCTCGCAGTATTCAGGTCCAGAGCGCCCGGAAGTCGATCTGGTTCAGCTATTCCGACAGCTATGGGGCGCGAAGTGGCTTGTCGCGTCGATCACGGGCGTAGGACTGGCTGTCGCGGTTCTTTATTTGCTACTGGTTGTTCCCACTTATGAGGTTAGCGTCCTCCTGCGTCCGATACAGACGAAGGCGCTGGAAGCGGTCAATGCAAGGGATATCTATGCCTTGACGCCCAGGGAGGCGCTCGATCGCGTAGCCAGCGAATTGTCGGCATACTCTGGTCGGTTCGAGTATTTCCAAGCTCATCCGGAACGATTCCAGCAGTTGAACAAGGACAACGGCTTGTCGGCTGAGCAGGCGTTCTGGAAATTCAATCTGTCGGCCTTCTCCATGAAGCAGGCAGACTTGCAGAAGGATCCGCAGGCTACTCCTTTCGTGCAGATATTCATGCAGTATCCAAAGGGAATGGATGGTGCCGGTATCCTGAACGATATGGTCTCCCGGACCATCGACAGCGAGCGCCGTCAGATCCTCGAGGATCTCCAGGCTCGTGTGGATAGCCGCTTGCAGTTCCTCGCGCAGGATATCGAGGGCAAGCGCGCCAGCTACCAGGCAAGCAAACAGGGGCGGATCGCCAGGTTGCTCGAGGCGGACAACATTCGCCGCGCAGGCTTGGAAGATGAGTTGAAAGCCCTGCGCGGGCGGCTCAAGATGGTTCGTGATTCCAGGATTCAGCAGTTGAATGAAGCGATTCAGATTTCCACTCGTTTGGGAATTGTGAAGCCCACGACCCCGGGGGCATTGGGTGAGGTAGGGCTGGATGGTTCGCGTAGCGTATTTCGTACCGAGGTGAACAATCAGCAGATTCCGCTGTATTTCATGGGGGTGGATGCCCTGACTGCCGAGCGCGACACGTTGCTCAAGCGTAAGGGAGATGACTTCACCGAGCCGAGGGTGGCGGCGATCCAGCAAGAACTGAAGCAACTGGAAAACAATCGCGAAGTCCAGTATCTGCAGGCACGGCAGGGAGAAGAGCGGTTTTTCGACGATATCGAAAAGTTGCGTGGCGAGCAGGCGAGATTGCAAACGCTGAAGGTAGGCGATCTGAAGATCGAGTTGGTGCGCGTTGATCAGAGGGCCGCGATGCCACTCCAGCCAATCAAGCCTCGCAAGGTTGTCGTTCTCGTATTGGGAGGGCTCGGGGGATTGATGCTAGGGGTTCTGCTCGCCTTGGCGCGGGCTATGTTGCGTAGTGCATTCCAGCAACGGCAAGATCATGCACTGCCTCCCGGGGTCGTCAGTCTCGAGCGAACCCTGTCGGGGACCTGATGTATACGCCCCCGGGGTAGCGGGGGCGTTTTCTCACGCCAGCTTGTCCGACTGGCGTAGCTGTTCTTCCTTTTCCAGTCTGTGCCGGTAAGCCTGGGCGTCTTCTTCATTATGGAAGACCCCTACCAGCAACCCCTGCTGGTGCACGTCCCAGCAGCGGCGGCCAAGTGCACGCAGTTCGCGGGATTTGTGGTCGTCGTCGCGCTCGGTCACTGTCACACTCATTTTTCTACTCCAGGGTTGATCTGCATCAAGGCAGATCCAGCCTATTTCATTAGCTGGCTAATGAAATAGGCTGGAATTGAAAAAAACCTTTTCAGTTTCCAGCACGGAACATGGTATGCCAGGGCTCTGCGTCAGGCTTCTTACCGCAGTCGTACATGCCTGAACAGCGCCCCCTCGGTGAGAGCGGTGATGGACTGCAGACGATCGAGGCGCAACAGTCGGGTGGCGCCATCGACCTCCACTTCAAGATATTCCGCCTTGTCCCCGCCTGGCTGGTCCGCCTGGATCAGTGTGGTGCGGGCCTCGGCCTCGAAGCAGAGATCACCGTCGAGCTCCAGGCGCAGCCGGTAGCGATAGAGGCAGGCGATCTCCAGGTAATCGTGGAGATCGCAGGCGATCGGGCGATAGCCGTCCATTCGCTTTCAGCAGCCTTCGAGGGGCAGGATGTAATGGCCATGGAGCCTGATGGCTTCGGCAACCTCCGTTGTCGCGATCTCGCTATGGCAATAACTGCAATGCCCCTGGCTGATATCGGCATCGTCGATGCCTTTTCCGGCGAGCCAGCGACGAGCGAACTCGCCTGCGCGAGCGCCCATTTCCTCCGTAACCAGCACGTCGAAGTGCAGATAGCGGCCGTCGCGGGTTCGCACGTGGGTGTCGAAGACTTTCACCTCCATGGCCGGACTCCTTATTTCAGGTCGCTGAGTGCCGCGCCGAAGTTCAGGTGCAGTACCTGCCCGTCGACGACCAGGGCGGGGACCGACTTCACCCCGGCCTTTTCCGCTTCGGCAACACGCGCCGATTGCTCGGCGAGATGAACCACTTCGACTTCCACCTGCTTGCTGTCGAGCAGCGGCAGCAGGGAGCGTTCGGCTTCGACACAGATAGGGCAGCCGGCGTGATAGTAGATGGCCTTGGACATGGTGATTCTCCTGTTAAGTTAGTATCGATTCGATACATGTATAGGCTAGTCATCGCTCGCCCGCTTTGTCAAATATGTTTTTAGTCGATACTATGTATGCCAGGAGGTAACCCATGTCCGCTCTCGCCCTTTACGATTACCTGGAAAGACTGACCAGCCTGATGCGCGCCTGGTCGCGCGAACAGCCGCTGGTGGCGGAGCTGCAGCCGGTACAACTGAGTGCCTTGCACTATCTGGCGCGCTGCAATCGCTATTCGGATACGCCGCTGGTGGTGACCGAGTATCTCGGCCTCACCAAGGGGACCGTGTCGCAGTCGCTCAAGGTGCTCGAAGGCAAGGGGCTGATCAGCAAGGTGCCGGACGCTCGGGATCGGCGCAGCGTGCATCTGCGTCTGACCGAGGCGGGACGCTCGCTGATCGATGCGGTGATTCCGCCGCGATTCCTGGAACAGGCCGTGGCGGCGCTGGGCGAGAAGGGCGAGCGTTTGCAGGGGTTGCTGCATGAACTGCTGGTGGTCATCCAGCGTGAGGAGGACGTGCCGGGGTTCGGCCTCTGTCGCACCTGTCGCTTCCACGAGCAGCGTGACGGCGCGCCGTTCTGCGGCCTTACCCGGGAATCGTTGAGCCAGGCCGATGGCGAATTGATCTGCCGTGAGCACCAGGCCTGCGCCTGAACTGCGGGCAAGAAAAAGCCGGGCGATGGCCCGGCTTTTCGTAGGAGGAAGATATCAGCTCTTCTCGCCAGTGACGGTCTTGCCGTCGATGGTGCCTTCCTTGAGCATGATCTGGTATTCCTTGCCGTCGGTTTCCATCTGGTACAGGCGGACCAGCAGGTAGTCCCAGTCCTTGGCGAACCAGAGGATGGTCTTGCGATTGCTCTTGCCCGGATCGCGCACGCGCTCGACCTTGATCGCATTGATCAGGCCGGCCTGGGTGCGGACCTTCTCCTCGCCGAGTACACGGAAATCGTAGGTATCGACATCCTCGCCCTCGATGATCTGGTAGCTCATGCTCTTCTTGCCATCGGCCACGTCATGCTGCAGGACCAACTGATAGGTGGACTTGTCCAACTGGCCGCGGTTCAGCGGTTGCCGGACCGCATCGCCGCGGTCGCTGCCGAGCACCTGCTTCTGCGACCAGTCGAAGTCCAGCTCGACCTGCTTGCCCTTGCCCAGGCCCTGACGGGCGAAGCGGTAGGATTGCGGCAGGAAGGTATCGTTCTCGACCTTGAAGGTGCTGACCTCGTTGAGGCTGGCCAGCAGCATGGAGGCTTCGAAGTCCAGCTGCCAGCGGCCGTCGCCGAGCGCCTTGAGGCTGCGGGAGGCGTTGCCGCTGATGGGCATCTGTTTCCAGTCGGCGGTATAGCTGGCGGTGAACGGCTTCAACTCGAAGGCATAGGCCGGCAAGGTCAGCAGCGTCAGCAGGAACAGCATGGCTTTACGCATTGCGAATCTCCTTGGTGCGAATCTGATGGCCGGTGGCAGGCAGGGCCTGGCCATCCAGCAGGGCGCCCTGTTCGCCCAGGCGCAAGCGGCCTTCGGCGAACCAGCGCATGGCCAGCGGATAGATCCGGTGTTCTTCCTCGTGAACCCGTCTGGCCAGGCGTTCCGGCGTATCTTGCGACTCTACCGGGATTACTGCCTGTACGACCAGTGGTCCCCCGTCGAGTTCCTCCGTCACGAAGTGCACGCTGCAGCCGTGCTCGCGGTCGCCGGCCTCGAGGGCGCGCTGGTGGGTGTGCAGGCCCTTGTGCCGAGGCAGCAGCGAGGGGTGGATGTTCAGCAGGCGGCCCTGATAGTGACGGACGAAGTCCGCGCTGAGGATGCGCATGAACCCGGCGAGGATCACCAGGTGCGGCTCATGGGCGTCGATCAGTTGCGCCAGGGCCCGGTCGAAGCTCTCGCGATCGGCGTAGGCCTTGTGCTCGAGCACCTGGGTGTCGATGCCGGCCTGGCGCGCGCGCTCCAGGCCGTAGGCATCGGCGCGATTGGAAATCACCGCACGGATCCGGGCCGGCGTGGTGCCGTCCCGGAGGCTGTCGATCAGCGCCTGCAGATTGCTGCCGGAGCCGGAGATCAGCACCACGACATTGCAGAGTGTCGACATCAGTGGCTTTTCAGGTTGTTCAGGACCACGCGCTCGGCATCCGCGCCGCAGGTTTCGATACGGCCGATCTGCCACGGCTGCTCGCCGGCGGCGCGCAGGATTTCCAGGGCCTTCCCGGCGTCGGCCTGGGCCACGCAGATGACCATGCCGACCCCGCAGTTCAGCACGCGGTGCATCTCGGTCTCGTCGACGTTGCCGTGCTCCTGCAGCCAGTCGAACACCGCCGGGCGCTTCCAGCTGGCGACGTCGATGACAGCCTGGGCGTTGTCGGGCAGGACCCGGGGGATATTGTCCAGCAGGCCGCCGCCGGTGATGTGGGCCATGGCCTTGACCGCGCCGGTCTGCCTGATCAGTTGCAGCAGCGGCTTGACGTAGATGCGGGTCGGCGCCATCAGCAGGTCGGCCAGCGGCTTGCCGTCGAGCCGGACCTGCTCGATGTCGGCGCCGGAAACCTCGATGATCTTGCGGATCAGCGAATAGCCGTTGGAGTGCGGGCCGGAGGAGGGCAGGGCGATCAGTGCATCACCGGCCTGGACACGGGAGCCGTCGATGATTTCGGCCTTCTCCACGACACCGACGCAGAAGCCGGCCAGGTCGTAGTCCTCGCCTTCGTACATGCCGGGCATCTCGGCGGTTTCGCCGCCCACCAGCGAGCACCCGGCCAGTTCGCAGCCGGCCCCGATGCCGGTGACCACGGTAGCCGCGACGTCGACGTTGAGCTTGCCGGTGGCGTAGTAGTCGAGGAAGAACAGCGGCTCGGCGCCGCAGACCACCAGGTCGTTGACGCACATCGCCACCAGGTCCTGGCCGATGCTGTCGTGCTTGTTCAGGTTGAGCGCCAGGCGCAGCTTGGTGCCGACCCCGTCGGTGCCGGAGACCAGCACCGGCTGCTTGTAGCCGGCCGGGATTTCGCAGAGGGCGCCGAAGCCACCGAGGCCGCCCATCACTTCCGGGCGTGCGGTGCGCTTGGCCACGCCTTTGATGCGTTCCACCAGGGCTTCGCCGGCGTCGATGTCCACACCAGCGTCCTTGTAGCTCAACGAGGGTTGCTTGCTGCTCATAAATCCAGGCCTATAGGGGTAATTCGGAGATCGGCCGGCCGCCCAGGCGTGCAACGCTGTTTGCCGGTTTTGAAGGCGCGCGATTTTATCAGGCTTGCCACGCAGCGGCCATCTCGGTTGCCGCTGGGCGGGCTGCTGTTTAAGGTATAGGTCCACTTGCGCGGCCTTCACAGCTCGTCGCCGCCGTTCCCATCCGTTCGTCGAGAGCCTTTCATGCGCATAGCCCGACTCTTCCTTCTCTGCCTCTCCCTGCTTGGCTTGCCCGTCTTCGCGGCAACGGTGCCCAACCTGTACCAGGTGCGCGAGCCTGTTTCCTCGCAGCAACCCGGCGAGCGCGACGCCGGCCTGGTGCGGGCGCTGCAGACCCTGCTGGTGCGTCTCACCGGAAATCCGCAGGCGCCGCAGGAGCCGGGGCTCGCGGGCTACCTGAAGGACCCGCAGCAACTGATCAGCCAGTACGCCTTCGAGAACGGCCCGCCGCTGGCGTTGGTGGTCGATTTCGATCCCGCTGCCACCAGCAACGCACTGCGCGCCGCCGGCCTGCCGAGCTGGGGCGCCAACCGGCCGGCGGTGCTGGCCTGGTGGCTGAACGAGAGCAGCGAGGGCAGCAACCTGGTCGGCGACAACCAGGCGTCGGCCGAGCCGCTCAAGCGTGCCGCACAGAATCGCGGCCTGCCGCTGCGCCTGCCGTTGGCGGATCTCGATGAGCAGATCGTCGGTACGCCGGAGAATCTCACCGCTGCCCAGCCCGATGCCCTGCGCGGCGCGTCCGAACGCTATGGCGCCGATGCGCTGCTGGCGGTGGATGCCAAGGAGGTCGACGGCAAGTGGCAGGCGCAATGGCGGCTGTGGATGGGCGATTCGCGGGAACAGGGCCAGGCCGAGGGCGCGACCCCCGACGCGCTGGCCGACAGCGTGATGCTGGCCGCCGCCAACCGTCTGTCCAGCCGTTTCGTCGCCACGCCGGGAGCGGCCACCGGACTGACCCTGCAGGTCCAGGGGGCGACGCTGGCGCGCTATGCCGAACTGCAACGCCTGCTCGATCCGTTCGGCGCGCGCCTGGTCGGGGTCCAGGGGGATCGCCTCGACTACAGCGTGAAGGCCAGTCCGGAGCAATTGCGCGCCCAGTTGGGCCTGGCGCAGTTGCAGGAGGTCCCGGCCGCCAGCGCGCCTGTGGATGCTTCCGCACCGCCCTCGGCGCCCGGCGCGGCGGCGGTGCCCAACCAGTTGGTCTTCCGCTGGCGGTGAGTTGCGGCGCCGGCCTGCTCCAGAATGATGCGGCAGGTCGGCGCCAGGTGGCCGCGGCCACCGGCAAACCTTTGATTTTGCTTGCCTAGTTGCTCATTGTGCGGCCCTGCCGAGGCGTATAAACTTTGCAGCCTTTACGGTGACTCCTGCGGCGTTTTCGGACTGTCCGCCCAGCCTGGCATGAAACCTATTCAGCTTCCCCTCAGTGTGCGTCTGCGCGACGACGCCACCTTCGCCAACTACTATCCCGGTGCCAATGCCGCGGCACTGGGATATGTCGAGCGTCTGTGCGAAGCCGAGGCCGGATGGGCGGAAAGCCTGATCTATCTCTGGGGACACGACGGCGTCGGCCGCAGCCACCTGCTGCAGGCGGCCTGCCTGCGTTTCGAGCAGTTCGAGGAGCGCACCATCTACCTGCCGATGGCGGACCTGGTGCAGTACGGGCCGGAAATCTTCGACGATCTCGAGCAGTGCGAGCTGGTGTGCATCGACGATCTGGACGTGCTGGTCGGCAAGCGCAACTGGGAAGAGGGGCTGTTCCACCTGTTCAACCGGCTGCGTGATACCGGGCGACGCCTGCTGCTGGCAGCGTCGAAGTCGCCACGGGAGCTGCAGGTCAAGCTGCCCGACCTGAAGTCGCGCCTGACCATGGCGCTGATCTTCCAGTTGCACGGTCTTTCCGACGAAGACAAGCTCCGCGCCCTGCAGCTTCGCGCTTCGCGCCGTGGCTTGCACCTCACCGACGAGGTCGGACGCTTCATCCTCAACCGTGGGTCGCGCAGCATGAACTCGCTGTTCGACCTGCTGGAGCAACTGGATCGCGCCTCGCTCCAGGCCCAGCGCAAGCTGACCATTCCCTTCCTCAAGGAAACCCTCGGCTGGTGAGAAGCGGCTGCTTGCCGGCGAATTCCCCGTCGTGCTTCACCGGGGTGGGCCCCGGGTGGGGCGTGTCCCCCTCTCTCTAGCTTTCGTGCATAGCCCCGGCAATGCCGGCGCATGGTCTGTCGGCAGTGTCTCAGCGGATGGTCAGGACGCAGTCGCTCCGGGGCGGATGCTGGAAGTGTCCGAGGAGCGCCCATCGCCCGGCGCATTCGACTGGGCGATAGCCTCGAAGAGCCCAGGAGCGGCATTTTTCAGTGCCGCTCCTGCCGGCGCATCAGCGTTCTCCGGCTATCCGCCTGTCGTATTGGAAGCGCCAGCGCGTATAGAGCAGCGCGGCGCAGAACAGGCTTACGCTGAGCAGCACTTCGGCCCAGCCGAACAGGCGTTGGCCGGGGTCGAAGGCTGCGAGTACGCCAAGGATGAAGTACAGGTTGACCACGTAACAGGTCCAGGCGTGGCCGCGGGCACTGCCCATGAGCAGGCCGGGGGCCACTACCAGTAGCGGCAGCAGCTTGAAGCCGAGGACCAGCCAGGGCACCCAGCTCGCCGCGCCATGGGCGTCGGCGTAGATCAGGTCGCGGATGAGGATCAGCAGTACCAGGCCGACGAAGCTGCCCAGGCTGATGGCGCGGGTGATCGACAGGCGTGGCTGCAGCCACGCCAGCTCGGGCAGCGGTTTGTTCTTGCGGGCCATTTCAGTTCCCCAGCTTGCCGGCGGTTTCCGCCAGGCGCTTGCCCAGGGCGCGGCACAGCGTCAGTTCGTGTTCGTCGAGACTGCGCTTGCCGTCGGCGCCGGCGAAGTGGCTGGCGCCATACGGTGTACCGCCGCCACGGGTTTCCAGCAGGGCGGGCTCGCTGTAGGGAATCCCCAGCACCAGCATGCCGTGGTGCAGCAGGGGCAACAGCATCGACAACTGGGTGGTTTCCTGGCCGCCGTGCAGGCTGGCGGTGGAGGTGAATACCGCTGCCGGCTTGCCGACCAGTCCGCCGGTCAGCCACAGGCTGCTGGTGCCGTCGAGGAAGTACTTCAGCGGCGAGGCCATGTTGCCGAAGCGGGTTGGGCTGCCCAGGGCCAGGCCGGCGCAGTTCTTCAGGTCGTCGAGGGTGGCGTAGAGCGCGCCTTCGGCGGGGATGTCGGGAGCCACCGCTTCGCACTCGGTGGAGACCGCGGGAACCGTGCGTACCCGTGCTTCGAAGCCGGCCTGCTCGATGCCGCGGGCGATTTGCCGGGCCATTTCCGCGGTAGCGCCATGGCGGCTGTAGTACAGCACCAGGATGTAGGGGGTGTTCAAGCGAGGATCTCCAGGACTTTCTCCGGCGGCCGGCCAATGACGGCCCTGTCGCCCGCCACCAGCACCGGGCGTTCGATCAGCCTGGGATGCGCTGCCATCGCCTGGATGAGGGCCTCTTCGCCAAGGCTGGCATCGTCCAGGCCGAGCGCCTTGTACTCCTCCTCTCCGGTGCGCAGCAACTGGCGGGCGGGAAGGCCCAGCTTGGCCAGGATGGCCTTCAGCTCGGTGGCGCTCGGCGGGGTTTCCAGGTAGCGCACTACCTGGGGTTGCAGACCGCGGGCTTCGAGCAGCTCGAGTGCGGCGCGGGATTTCGAGCAGCGGGGATTGTGCAGCAGGATCAGTTCGCTCATGTCAGGGGTCGCATGGCTGGGGAGGTGACGGCTATTCTAACCGCCTCGTCGACCAGGACTGAACCCGTCGGCGCGAAGTACCGCCCCAGGAGGCGAAGAACCGGCGCGACTTCAAGGAGAGGGCATGCGCGAACACTTTAACGACGGGATCGAATTCGCTCGCTTCCTCGCCCATCGCTTCGTCACCGACAAGGCCCCCAACAGCGCGGCGGCGCTGACCTACACCACGCTGTTCGCGGTGGTGCCGATGATGACGGTGATGTTTTCCATGCTCTCGCTGATCCCGGCTTTCCATGGCATGGGGGAGTCGATCCAGACTTTCATCTTCCGTAATTTCGTGCCTTCCGCCGGAGAGGCGGTGGAGACCTACCTGAAGAGTTTCACCACCCAGGCGCGCCATCTCACCTGGGTCGGCGTGGTGTTCCTGGCGGTCACCGCCTTCACCATGCTGGTGACCATCGAGAAAGCCTTCAACGAGATCTGGCGGGTACGCCAGCCGCGCCGCGGCGTCGGACGCTTCCTGCTCTACTGGGCGATCCTCAGCCTGGGTCCCTTGCTGCTGGGGGCCGGCTTCGCCGTGACCACCTATATCACTTCGCTGTCGCTGCTCCACGGGCCGGATGCCCTGCCGGGCGCGGAAACGCTGCTGGGGCTGATGCCGCTGGCGTTCAGCGTGGCGGCCTTCACCCTGCTCTATTCGGCGGTGCCCAACGCCCGGGTTCCCGTTCGCCATGCGTTGATGGGTGGAATGTTCACCGCCGTGCTGTTCGAGGCCGCCAAGACCCTGTTCGGCCTCTATGTCAGCCTGTTTCCCGGTTACCAGTTGATCTACGGGGCCTTTGCCACCGTGCCGATCTTCCTGCTGTGGATCTATCTCTCCTGGATGATCGTCCTGTTCGGCGCCGTATTGGTCTGCAATCTGTCTTCCTCGCGTCTCTGGCGACGCCGCTCGCTACCCAAGCCGATCGTCCTGCTCGGCGTGCTGAGAGTCTTCCATCAGCGCCAGCAACTCGGCCAGTCGATGCGCCTCGTCCACCTGCACCGTGCCGGCTGGCTATTGCCCGAGGACGAATGGGAGGAGTTGCTGGATTTCCTCGAGAAGGAACAGTTCGTTTGCCGGGTAGGTGGAGGCGAATGGGTGTTGTGCCGGGATCTTGGCAGTTACAGCCTGCACCGCCTGCTCAATCGCTGTCCATGGCCGATGCCGAGCCGGGAACGCATGCCGGCGCAACTGGACGAGGCGTGGTATCCGGCGTTCCAGCAGGCGATGGAGCGCTTGCAGGCGGAGCAGGAAAGGCTGTTCGGGGAAAGCCTGGCGCACTGGCTGGCGGAGGGGAATGCCTCAGCGAAGGTGACGTAAAGTGTCAGTTTGCGGCGAACGTCGGGCGCAAGGAGGTGAGTTCGGTCAGGGGAAGCCCGGCGAAAGTCGGGTTTTGGCGGTTGGCACGCTTCTGGCAAACCCCCGTGTGACAGTCGTTTTTCTCCGTAGTTCCATCGAGGTTCCCGTTCATGCCACCAGTCTCGAACAAGGTCGTCCATTTGCATCACAAGGATGAGCAGGCAGCGCTTGAGCGTTTGAACCGCATTACCGGGCTGCAGTTCAGCAGTTGGCCGGAATCGCTGGTACCGGCGGCGCCCGCCAGCGAACCGCCGTTCGAACAGTCGCCAGCCGAACCATTGTTCGAGCAGGTGCGCCAGGGCTGAGTTGCCCTGGCTCAGGCCTCCGACAGCTGCTGGGCCTGGCCTTCCTGCTCCACCGCCTGTACGAAGAGTTCTTCGACGACGAGGCGGGACAGCGCCGTGGCTGATTTCAGTCGGATCTGCATGTCCTCCACTTTCTGTCGTACCGGCAGGCGGGCGATACCGGATAGCAGGATGCGTTGCTGGCGGTCTATTCGTCCGTGATCCACCGCGACCTCGCGTTGCCGTCCGCCATCCAGGTATCTGACCACCAGCGACACCAGCAGGTCGCAGGCGTCTGGAAGATGCAGCCAGGCGGCGATGTTGTAATCCGCGACCAGTCCTTCGTGGGCTGTCAGGGTCGGGCGGGCGGCGTCCACCAGGTGTGCGGGGACGCTTCCGATCAGATGGTCTTTCATAAGCAGCAGTGTGTCCGTTTCAAAAGGGCGTCGGACTCGTCGCTCTCGACTTCTCCCCAAGTCGATCCGGTCGCTGCCGGGCGGCGTGCGGCCGATTGAGTCGTCGCGTCGTGTGTGGCACGCGGATTATAGGGGTGGACCTTTGCGTCAAACTGTGCGGTTCGGCGAGGGTCGCCGTGACCCTTCTCGCACTTTGTGGCTTGTAGGAAGAATCCAGGCTCTTCCTTCTCCCGTTCGTTGCCGCGCGCTTTTGCAGGGGAGCGCCGCTTTCCAGTAAGGTCTCGCGGTATTGCCATATCGGGCCGCCCCTGGTCCGGTGGTTGTCTTCCCGACTCGAGAGGTTCGTGACATGAGGAATTGGCTACGCCCGCTGGGGGCGGTGGTGGTTCTGCTTCTGGCAGGTTGTTCGGCGGATTACGGGGTCGACCAGGACGGGCGCCCGGTGCCGGCCGAGCAATTGGACGGACGCTGGCTGGTGATCAACTACTGGGCCGACTGGTGTGCGCCGTGTCGAACCGAAATCCCGGAAATGAATCGCCTGGCGCAAGTGCTCGAAGGGCAGGGCGGACGGGTGGTCGGGGTGAATTTCGACGGCCTGCGCGACGCCGATCTGAAGAAGTCGGCCGATGGCATGGGAATCCGTTTCACCGTGCTCGCCGAGGATCCGGCTCCACGCTTCAAGCTGCCGCGCAGCGAAGCCCTGCCTGTCACCTATATCGTCGATGCTCGGGGAGAAATGCGTCAGCGCCTGCTGGGCGAGCAGACGGCTGACGGCATCCTGAAGCAACTCGAGGCCCTGCGGGGGGGGCGGTGATGGCAAGGATCTGCTTGCACGCCTATGTTGGCGGCCGGGTGCAGGGCGTCGGTTTCCGCCAGTCGACCCGGGACGAGGCCGAGCGCCTGGGGCTCGACGGCTGGGTGCGCAACCTGGAGGACGGTCGCGTCGAAGTCCTGTGGGAAGGCGAGGAGGAGCAGGTGAAGGCCCTGCAGCGTTGGCTGGAGCGGGGGCCGCGGCGCGCGCGAGTCGCGGGGGTGGAGGTCGAGGCGCTGCCGTTGCAGGGGATCGCCGGCTTCATCGTGCGTCGCTGAAGCGACGCATTCATCGTTCAGGGTGTTTCGCCGGGATCGGCTGCCAGGCGCCCGGCATCCCGCAGCAGGGCATGCATGAATTGCTGCTGCAGTTCGGGATCGTTGCGGGTGAGTTCGATCAGGCTCTGTTCGAGCTCGCTGGCTTCTTCCTCCAGGCCCAGTTCCGACAGGCGCTTCACCCGGTGCACCCAATGATGGACGTCATCGCCTTCCAGGTCGTCGTAGATCAGCGCGTGAGCCTCCAGCAGCTTGCCGCGCAGGCTGCGGCTGACCCGTAGGCTGGCGTCGGCGCGGGTGCCGTCCTGCGGATCGCTCACCGACAGGTGGATCTGCGAGATGCGGCTGATGTCCTGTTCGGCGAAGGGGCTGTCGAGCAGGTTCAGGCGCAGAACGCCGTGGCGATCGGTGAGCAGTTCGTTGAGTTCCTTGCCAGAGCTGACCATCACCGGGCGCTCGGCCCAGGGCAGGCTGGAGTACTCCAGGCGCTTGTCGCGCTGCTTTTCGTCGATGCTGGCGAGGTTCTGTTCGGCGCGGCCATTGGATTCGACGTTCATGAACGGGTTGACCCCGGCCAGGCCGTAGCTGATCCAGCCGTGGGTGATGTTGTCCGGCACGCTGCCGAAGGTCAGCACGTTGACGACATTGGCCCCCGCGCCCGCCACCAGCGCCACCGCCCCCAGCGGGATCTCGTAGATCTCCCGCCAGGGCTGGTACGGCGTGTAGCGATCGTAACGACGGGTCACTTCGAACTCGGTGACCTCGAAGGACTTCTGGTCGTTGATCCGGACCCGGCGCTGCGGCAGTTCGAGCACATCGGGCTGGCCGATATCGACTTGCAGGGTGTGTTCGAGCAGCTTTCGCTCGACACGCTCCTCGTGTTCGCTACGCTGCGGCAACTGGTTGGCGCAGCCGCTCAGCAGAAGGCTGCCGCACAGGACGGCAGCGGAGAGGCGCAGGGGACTTCCGGTGGGCATCGTTACGCTCAGCGGCTGAGTTTTTCGGTGATGAACGACATCAGTTCGCCGATCGGCAGATTCTGCGACTCGCTGTCACGGCGCCCCTTGTATTCCAGGACGCCTTCGTTGAGGCCGCGATCGCTGACCACGATGCGATGGGGAATGCCGAGCAGCTCCATGTCGGCGAACTTCACGCCGGGGCTGGTCTTCTTGTCGCGATCGTCCAGCAGCACCTCGAAGCCGGCCGCGGTCAGTTCGGCATACAGCCTGTCGGTGGCCTGCCTGACGCTTTCGGTTTCGTATTTCAGCGGCACCAGGGCGATCTGGAACGGAGCCAGGGCGCTGGGCCAGAGAATACCGCGCTCGTCGTGGTTCTGCTCGATGGCGGCGGCGACCACGCGGGATACGCCGATACCGTAGCAGCCCATGATCAGGTTCACCGGCTTGCCTTGTTCGCTCAGGACGCTCAGCTTCATCGCTTCGCTGTACTTGGTGCCGAGCTGGAAGATATGACCGACCTCGATGCCGCGCTTGATCACCAGGGTGCCCTTGCCGTCCGGGCTGGGGTCGCCCTCGACGACGTTGCGCAGGTCGGCGACTTCGGGCAGCGGCAGGTCGCGCTCCCAGTTCACGCCGAAGTAGTGCTTGTCCTCGATGTTGGCGCCTGCGGCGAAATCGCTCATCAGGGCGACCGAGCGGTCGACGATGCAGGCGATCGGCAGGTTGACCGGACCCAGCGAGCCGGGGCCGGCGCCGATGGCGGCGCGGATCTCGGCCTCCGAGGCGAAGACCAGCGGGCTGGCGACCAGGGGCTGGTTGGCTGCCTTGATCTCGTTCAGTTCATGATCGCCACGGACGATCAGGGCGACCAGGGTGCCTTCTTCCGCGCCGTGCACCACCAGGGTCTTGATGGTTTTCTCGATCGGCAGCCCGAAGCCGTCCACCAGGGCCGCGATGGTCTTGGTGTCAGGCGTGTCGACCAGGCGCATGTCTTCGCTGGCGGCGCCACGGGCGCTCTCGCGCGGCACGGCTTCGGCCTTCTCGATGTTGGCGGCGTAGTCGGAGCTGTCGCTGAAGACGATGTCGTCCTCGCCCGAGTTGGCCAGGACGTGGAACTCATGGGAGCCGCTACCGCCGATGGAGCCGTTGTCGGCCTGCACGGGGCGGAAGTCCAGGCCGAGGCGGGTGAAGATCTTGCTGTAGGCCTGGTACATCCCGTCGTAGGTCGCCTGCAGCGATTCCTGGTTCAGGTGGAAGGAGTAGGCGTCCTTCATGATGAATTCGCGACCGCGCATCAGGCCGAAGCGAGGACGGATCTCGTCGCGGAACTTGGTCTGGATCTGGTAGAAGTTGATCGGCAGCTGCTTGTAGCTGTTCAGCTCGTTGCGCGCCAGGTCGGTGATCACTTCCTCGTGGGTCGGGCCGACGCAGAACTCGCGCTCATGGCGGTCCTTCAGGCGCAGCAGTTCGGGGCCGTACTGCTCCCAGCGGCCGGACTCCTGCCACAGTTCGGCCGGTTGCACGGCCGGCATCAGCACCTCGAGAGCGCCGGCGGCGTTCATTTCCTCGCGGACGACGGTCTCGACCTTGCGCAGTACCCGCAGGCCCATCGGCAGCCAGGTGTAGAGACCCGAGGCCAGGCGGCGGATCATGCCGGCGCGAAGCAGCAGTTGATGGCTGATCACCACCGCGTCGGCGGGGGTTTCTTTGAGCGTGGAAAGCAGATACTGACTGGTACGCATCTTTGGCCGTTATGTCGGTTGTATCGGGGAGAATGGCTGGGCATTGTACGGTGCCGGTCTGGCCGCGTACAGGGCGCCGGCCACCGATGATGAGGAGTCGGCAGACAATGAACGCGGCGCAGGTACAGGCGTTGATCCGCATGGGGTTGCCCATGGCCGAAGACATCGATCTGCGCGTCGAGCGCCTCGATGAGCGACATGCGCTGGCGCGCATTCCTTTCCACGACAGGCTGGTGCGTCCGGGCGGCACCTTGTCCGGCCCGACCATCATGGCGCTGGCGGATGCGGCGATGTACGCGGTCATCCTCGGTCGCCTGGGGGCGGTGGAAATGGCCGTGACCTCGAACCTGAACATCAACTTTCTCAGCAAGCCCCGTCCCGAGGACCTGTTGGCCGAGGCGAGCATCCTCAAGCTGGGGCGGCGCCAGGTAGTCTGCGAGGTCGGGGTGTACTCACGGAGCCGCGAGGATGAGCTGGTGGCCCATGTGACCGGTACCTACGCTCTTCCTTTATAGAGGCGATCCGGCGTTCGAAAAAAAAGCCCGGCGTTGCCGGGCTTCCTTTCTGACTGCCGGGTCGATTACAGGATCGACAGCGGATAGTCGACGATCAGGCGGAACTCGTCCTGGTCGCCTTCGCCCTGGTCGGCGTTGGCGCGGTGCCAGGCCTGGCGGATGCGGAACGACAGGTCCTTGGCGGGGCCGGACTGGACCACGTACTTGGCTTCGAAGTTGGTCTCGTGGTGCTTGCCGTCTTCGCCATACAGGCCGGCGTAGGCGGAGCTGGAGTCGACCTTGGTGCCGTCGATGTCCTTGCCGTTGATGTAGCGGACCATGAAGGTCAGGCCGGGTACGCCGTACGAAGCCATGTTCAGGTCGTAGCGGGCCTGCCAGGATTTCTCGCCGGGGCCGTTGAAGTCGGAGTACTGGATGGAGTTGGCGAGGAAGATCGAGTCGCCGCCACCGCCGGAATTGTTCTCGCCGAAGCCGATGTAATCGAACGGCTCGTCGCCATGGACCTGCTGGTAGGCGAGGGTGAAGGTGTGTGCGTCCAGGGTGTACGCGCCGGCCAGGGACCAGGTGGTGTTGCTGATGTCGCCGGCCTTGGACTTGCCTTCGTCGGTGGTGCGGTAGATGTTGAAGTCGAAGCCCAGCGACTGATCTTCCGCCAGCGGAATGGTGTAGTTGGTGTTCAGGTAGTACTGGCGATAGATGTCTTTCAGTTCGGCGCCATACAGGGAGGCGCTGAGGTTGTCGGTGATCGCGTAGCGGCCGCCGGCGAAGTCCGCGCTCTTGGCGGTCTGGCCCGCATAGGTCGCGTAGAGTTCGCCGCGCGACTTGGTGGTGGTGCCCTGCTTGCCTTCGGTGAAATGGCCCGCTTCGAGGTCGAGGCCTTCGAACTCGCTGCTCTGCAACTGGAAGCCGGTCGCGGTCTGCGGGAACAGGCGGCTGCCGCCGGCGGCGAAGACCGGTGCGGTCGGCTGCATCTCGCCCCATTTCAGCATGGTCTTGGAAATGCGTACCTTCAGGGCGCCGCCTGCGCGGCTGTAGTCATCGCGCGGCTTGCCATCGTTCATTACCGGCAGGTTGCCGGTGCCGGTCTTGTCGGAGGTGCCGTCGAGTTTCAGGCCGAGGTAGCCGAAGGCATCCACGCCGAAGCCGACGGTGCCTTGGGTGAAGCCGGATTCGTAGGTGGTGAGGAAGCCCTGGGTCCAGTCGACACGGTCCCGGCTGCCGCTCTTGCCGTCGCGGTTGAAATAGTAGTTGCGGAGCAGCAGGTCGAGACTGCTGTCTTCGATGAACCCCTTCGCTTCGGCCTGATCGCTGACGAAGGCGTCGGCCACGGCGAACTGAGTGCTACCCGCGGAAACCGCCAGTGCAATGGCGCTCCACTTCATCACTTTCATTGTGATTGCTCCTTTGGTTTTGAATTATCTCTGCCGTCACAGTGCGCAGTGACGGCTAGTTCTTCTTGTCGGCGCTAACTTATAGCACGCAGTGTTTCTTGGCGATAGTTGCGGTTCCGGAGCGACGGAATCTTTACGGCGCTGTCGCAAAATTGCATGACGTATGTCGCATCTGCGTAGGTGCCCGGTTGAAAAAGTGACGTAGGACGTGGGTTTGGTCACTCTTGTTGAGGCTGATTCTCACATCGCTTTTCCTCGTTCGGGATGGCTTGTAATAAAATCGTCATGTTTCGATGCGCCGCTCTTACTATGCAGAGTGACGCTTAAGCAAACTCCGTGCACAACTGAAAGCTCGCATCGATCATGTATTCGAGTTGATCTCTTCGAGGGTGTTCGTAATGTCTTTGAAAGCAAGCTAATTACCCGGTGAAACCTGTTTGTAATCCCTCTGTTGCAAGGGTTGGTTGCAGGTGAGTTGTCTCGGCAGGGGCGCTTGTATGCATCCTGTGTCGCATGTCTGGCGCAGCCCTGTATTCATTCTTCCGGCAACTTATGGGGCGCTCGCCGTTATCCGCGCGCCAAGCTGGGGCGGATGCATCGCACTTGCTTTGGCCGGGGGGCGCAGTATCCTGCGCGGCAAACGCGGCGCAGCCCATCCGGGAGGAGGGGCTAAGCTGTCCCTGAATGACCGTCGAACAGGAGAGGCCAGTATGTTCGCTTTGGATCCCCGGCTGGCGCAGGACACCCTGCCGATCGGTGACTTCCCGCTCAGTCGTCTGCTGCTGATGAACGATGCCCGCTATCCCTGGTTCATCCTGGTGCCGAGACGGGAGGACGTCATCGAGCTGTTCCAGCTCGATGAGGGAGACCGGCAGGCTTTGTGGCGCGAGACGACCGTGCTGGCGGAGGTGCTCAAGGATACTTTTCGGGCGGACAAGATGAATGTCGCCAACCTGGGCAACGTGGTCAGCCAGCTGCACATGCATGTGATCGTGCGTCGCCGCGGCGACGATGCCTGGCCGGGGCCCGTGTGGGGGCGACATGCGTCCCGGCCCTATGCGGTCGAAGAGGTCGAGGCGATCCGCGGCAAGCTGCGGATGGTGCTCACCGATGGCTTCCGTTTTGACGAGGGTGCATAGATGGAGCTGGAGTCGCGGATGGACGACCTGGAATGCCGCCAGGCTTTCCAGGACGACACCCTGCAGGCGCTGAACGAGGTGGTGGTGGAGCAGCAGCGCAGCATCGAGCGCTTGCAGCTGCAGGTGGCCGCGCTGATCAAGCGCCTGGAGGATGTCCAGGGGCTGGTCGGTGGGGTGGAGGAAGACGAGGCCCCGCCGCCGCATTATTGAGTCGCAGAAAAAACCCGCCAGTCGGCGGGTTTTTTGTTTCCCGGGGCGGTCAGCGGCGCGAGGCGATCACGTCCTCCGCCTGCAGGCCCTTGTCGCGCTGTACCACCGAGAACTCCACGCGCTGACCCTCGATGAGAATGCGGTGGCCTTCGCCACGAATTGCGCGGAAGTGGACGAAGATATCTTCTCCCGAGTCCCGCGAAATGAAGCCGAAGCCCTTGGATGTGTTGAACCACTTCACGGTGCCCGTTTCGCGATTGCCCGCATCCTGGTTGCCGGTGGTCGGTACGGGGACGCTGCCGCGAGCCGGGGTGCGGCCGGGCTTGAGGCTGCCTGCCAACTGCAGGGCCGTCGCCAGTGCCAGGCTGAGCAGCGGGAGGATGACGGCGGGCTGGTCGGCGATGGTGGGCAGCGGCGCGAGCAGGATCAGCGCCTGCAGGACGACGCCAAGCACCAGCAGTGCCGCGGCTCCGGCCTGAAGCGGGCGGGTGGGTTGGGTCGCGTGCAGCGTGGGGGCGAACAGCAGGTTGGTCAGGCCGAGGATGGCCAGGTAGATGGCATCGGGGTGTTGCAGGAAGGGTGTGGCTTCGGTTCTTAGGCTGGGAATGAAGGAAAGCAATAGGGCGGCGACGCCCGTGACCAGAAGGACGATTTTCAACATGTCAATGAGTTCACCTTGATGGGGTAACGATCAAGTAGCCGGACAGCGCTTCGCTGCATGAAACGAAGGGGGCGGAAGGACGGCCGGCCTATGCGCGTAACGCACGGCGGCTATTTAACAGGAAAGCGGGAGGCTACTCAAATCAGTCGCTTGAAGGTGACGGCAGGGTCCCGCAGCGGACCCTGCCTGACATCTGCGGGGCGGTCAGCTGGCCAGCAGGCTGCGCAGCATCCAGGCGGTCTTTTCGTGGACCTGCATGCGCTGGGTGAGCAGGTCGGCGGTGGGTTCGTCGCTGACCTTGTCCAGGAGCGGGAAGATGCTACGGGCTGTGCGCACCACGGCTTCCTGACCCTGGACCAGTTGCCGGATCATTTCCTCGGCTTCCGGAACGCCTTCCTCTTCCTTGATCGAAGACAGGCGCGCGTAGGCCGCGTAGGTGCCGGGGGCCGGGAAGCCGAGGGCGCGGATGCGCTCGGCGATGTCGTCCACCGCGACGGCCAGTTCGGTGTACTGCCCCTCGAACATCAGGTGCAGGGTATTGAACATCGGACCGGTGACGTTCCAGTGGAAATTGTGGGTTTTCAGGTAAAGGGTGTAGGTGTCGGCCAGCAGCCGGGACAGACCCTCGGCGATGGCTGCGCGGTCCTGTTCGCCGATTCCGATATTGATTTCCATGGCGTTCTCCTTTCAGTCGGCCTGTGAATGGGGCATTCCGAAATAGTTGGGTTCAGGCTAACACAGGGTTTTTCCCGGCGCTCTTGGTCTATGTCAAAGACGGCGATAGGGAGAAACTATTCCGACTGCGAGGTTGAAAGAATGGTTCGCAGGGTCAGGCGAATCGTTCCCGCGCCGCATCGATGCCGCCCGGCTCGCGGCTGCCGGGCTGGCTGCAAGCCATGGATTTTTCAGGCTATAATCCCCGCCTTCAATGCGAAGTGAACCCGGATCGGGTGCTTCGCCGTTGCCGTTCACCGGGCAGCGCGGGGGATGCCCTTCCGGGGCGTGCCGAGGGTGCCGGTGCTCGGTCAGGGCCGGAGAGTCCGGCAATGGTCGCCAGGCAGCCGGCGGCTCCACAGAATCCAAGACTTACGAGAAGCGAACCACACCATGATGCGCAGCCACTATTGCGGCCAACTGAACGAGAGCCTGGACGGCCAGGAAGTCACCCTTTGCGGCTGGGTTCATCGCCGTCGCGACCATGGTGGAGTGATCTTCCTCGATGTGCGCGATCGCGAAGGGCTGGCCCAGGTGGTGTTCGACCCGGATCGCGCGGAGACCTTCGCCAAGGCCGACCGGGTACGCAGCGAATTCGTGGTGAAGATCACCGGCAGGGTACGCCTGCGTCCGGAAGGTGCGCGCAACCCGAACATGGCTTCCGGCTCCATCGAAGTGCTGGGCTATGAGCTGGAGGTACTGAACCAGGCCGAGACCCCGCCGTTCCCGTTGGACGAATATTCCGACGTGGGTGAGGAAACCCGCCTGCGTTACCGCTTCATCGACCTGCGTCGCCCGGAAATGGCCGCCAAGCTGAAACTGCGCGCGCGCATCACCAGCAGCATCCGCCGCTACCTGGACGACAACGGCTTCCTCGATGTCGAGACGCCGATCCTCGGCCGTCCGACCCCCGAAGGCGCGCGCGATTACCTGGTGCCGAGCCGCACCTACCCGGGCCATTTCTTCGCCCTTCCGCAGTCGCCCCAGCTGTTCAAGCAACTGCTGATGGTCGCCGGCTTCGATCGCTACTACCAGATCGCCAAGTGCTTCCGCGACGAGGACCTGCGCGCCGACCGCCAGCCGGAATTCACCCAGATCGACATCGAGACCAGCTTCCTCGACGAGAGCGACATCATCGCCATCACCGAGAAGATGGTGCGCCAGCTGTTCAAGGAAGTCCTGGGCGTCGAGTTCGACGAGTTCCCGCACATGCCGTTCGAAGAGGCCATGCGCCGCTACGGTTCGGACAAGCCCGATCTGCGCATCCCGCTGGAGCTGGTCGACGTCGCCGACCAGTTGCAGGAAGTCGAATTCAAGGTCTTCTCCGGCCCGGCCAACGATCCGAAGGGCCGTGTCGCCGCGCTGCGCGTGCCGGGTGCCGCTTCCATGCCGCGCAGCCAGATCGACGACTACACCAAGTTCGTCGGCATCTATGGCGCCAAGGGCCTGGCCTATATCAAGGTCAACGAGCGCGCCAAGGGCGTGGAAGGGCTGCAGTCGCCGATCGTCAAGTTCATTCCCGAGGCCAACCTGAACGTGATCCTCGATCGCGTCGGCGCGGTGGATGGCGACATCGTCTTCTTCGGCGCCGACAAGGCCAGGATCGTCTGCGACGCCCTGGGCGCACTGCGGATCAAGGTCGGCCATGACCTCAAGCTGCTGACCAAGGAGTGGGCGCCGATGTGGGTCGTGGACTTCCCGATGTTCGAGGAGAACGACGACGGCTCGCTGTCCGCCCTGCACCACCCGTTCACCTCGCCCAAGTGCACCCCGGCCGAGCTGGAAGCCAATCCGGGCGCGGCATTGTCCCGCGCCTACGACATGGTGCTCAACGGCACCGAGCTGGGCGGCGGTTCCATCCGTATCCACGACAAGGCCATGCAGCAGGCGGTGTTCCGCGTGCTGGGCATCGATGAGGCGGAACAGGAAGAGAAGTTCGGCTTCCTGCTCGACGCGCTCAAGTACGGCGCGCCTCCGCACGGCGGCCTGGCCTTCGGCCTGGATCGCCTGGTCATGTTGATGACCGGCGCGTCCTCGATCCGCGAAGTGATCGCCTTCCCGAAAACCCAGAGCGCCGGCGACGTCATGACCCAGGCTCCGGGCTCGGTGGACGGCAAGGCCCTGCGCGAACTGCACATCCGCCTGCGCGAGCAGCCGAAGGCCGAGTGATTCGAATCAACCTGCGATGGCGTCGCACGCGGCGCCTTCCGCCGAAAGAGCAATACGGAGTGAGTTATGGCTGGTCATTCTAAATGGGCCAACATCAAGCACCGCAAAGAGCGGCAAGATGCCAAGAAAGGCAAGATCTTCACCAAGCTGATCCGTGAGCTGACCGTCGCTGCGAAGCAGGGCGGCGGCGTTCCGGCGGACAACCCGCGTCTGCGCCTGGCCGTGGACAAGGCGCTGACCGCCAACATGACCCGCGACACCATCGACCGCGCCATCGCCCGCGGCGTCGGCTCGAACGACGCCGACAACATGGTCGAGCTGTCCTATGAAGGCTATGCGCCGAGCGGCGTGGCGATCATCGTCGAGGCGATGACCGACAACCGCAACCGTACCGCCGCCGAAGTGCGGCATGCCTTCAGCAAGTGCGGCGGCAACCTGGGTACCGACGGCTCGGTGGCCTACATGTTCGAGCGCAAGGGGCAGATCAGCTTCGCCCCCGGCGTGGACGAGGAGGCTCTGATGGATGCCGCCCTGGAGGCCGGCGCCGACGACGTGGTGGTGAACGACGATGGCTCGATCGACGTCTTCACCACCTTCGCCGACTTCATCTCGGTGAACGAGGCGCTGACCGCCGCCGGTTTCAAGGGCGATGAAGCCGAAGTCACGATGATCCCGTCGACCACCGCGACCCTGGACCTGGAAACCGCGCAGAAGGTGCTCAAACTGATCGACATGCTCGAGGACCTGGACGACGTGCAGAACGTCTATTCCAATGCCGATATCCCGGACGACGTAATGGCGCAACTCGGCTGAGCCGAGCGGAGCGATAACGCGAAGCCGGAAGTGGGGTACGCTTGACGCGTTCGATCCCCGCTTCCGGCTTTTAGTATCCAGCTTATGACTTTGATTCTAGGGATTGACCCCGGTTCGCGTATCACTGGCTTCGGCGTGGTGCGGGAAACGGCGCGCGGCTGCGAGTACGTGGCGTCGGGATGCATCCGGACCGGCAACGGCCCCTTGCACGAGCGTCTGCAGGTGGTGTTCCGCAGCGTCCGCGAGGTGATCCGCACCCACGGCCCGACAACCTTGAGCATCGAGCAGGTGTTCATGGCGCGCAATGCCGACTCGGCCCTGAAACTCGGCCAGGCGCGCGGCGCGGCTATCGTCGCGGCGATGGAGGAGGGGCTGAGCGTGGCGGAATACACCGCGTCACAGGTCAAGCAGGCCGTGGTCGGCACTGGTGGCGCGGACAAGCAGCAGGTGCAGATGATGGTCATGCACCTGCTGAAACTGACCCAGAAACCGCAGATCGATGCCTCGGACGCCCTGGCCATCGCCCTGTGTCATGCCCATACCCAGCAGAGCCTGGTCCCCCATGGCCTGGTGGGCGCGCGCCGTCGCGGCGGGCGCCTGCGTCTTTGAATAAGGAAAGCTCGTCGTGATCGGACGCTTGCGTGGCACCCTGGCGGAGAAGCAGCCGCCGCACCTGATCCTGGATGTGAATGGCGTCGGCTATGAGGTGGAGGTGCCGATGACGACCCTCTATCGGCTCCCTTCGGTGGGCGAGCCGGTGACCTTGCATACGCATCTGGTTGTGCGTGAGGATGCGCACTTGCTCTATGGTTTCGCCGAAAAGCGCGAGCGAGAGCTGTTCCGCGAACTGATCCGGCTCAATGGGGTGGGGCCGAAGCTGGCCCTGGCGCTGATGTCGGGCCTGGAAGTGGACGAGCTGGTGCGTTGCGTGCAGGCGCAGGATACTTCCACCCTGGTGAAGATTCCCGGCGTCGGCAAGAAAACGGCCGAGCGCCTGCTGGTCGAATTGAAGGACCGTTTCAAGGCCTGGGAAAACATGCCCACCATTGCGCCGTTGGTGATGGAACCCCGCGCTAGCGCTACAGTCTCAAGCGCGGAGGCCGATGCGGTCAGCGCGCTGATCGCCCTGGGCTTCAAGCCACAGGAAGCCAGCCGTGCCGTCGCAGCCGTACCGGGAGAGGATTTGTCCAGCGAAGAAATGATCCGTCAGGCCCTCAAGGGCATGGTCTAGGTAGCGCCCGATGATCGAGCCTGATCGCCTTATATCCGCCGTTTCCGGTCGCGAACGTGAAGAGCAGCTGGACCGCGCCATCCGCCCGCTGAAACTGGCCGACTACATCGGCCAGCCCAGCGTGCGCGAGCAGATGGAGTTGTTCATCCATGCCGCCCGTGGCCGCCAGGAGGCGCTCGACCATACGCTGATCTTCGGTCCGCCGGGACTGGGCAAGACGACCCTGGCGAATATCATCGCCCAGGAAATGGGTGTTTCGATCAAGAGCACCTCCGGGCCGGTGCTGGAGCGTCCCGGCGATCTCGCCGCACTGCTGACCAACCTGGAGGCCGGCGATGTCCTGTTCGTCGACGAGATCCACCGTCTTTCGCCCATCGTCGAGGAAGTGCTGTATCCGGCCATGGAAGATTTCCAGCTGGACATCATGATCGGCGAAGGCCCCGCAGCCCGCTCGATCAAGCTGGACCTGCCACCGTTCACCCTGGTCGGCGCGACCACGCGCGCCGGCATGCTGACCAACCCGTTGCGCGATCGCTTCGGCATCGTACAACGCCTGGAGTTCTACAACGTCGAGGACCTGGCGACCATCGTCAGTCGCTCGGCGGGCATACTCGGCCTGCAGATCGAAACGCAGGGCGCCGCGGAAATCGCCAAGCGCGCCCGTGGCACGCCGCGTATCGCCAACCGCCTGCTGCGGCGGGTGCGGGATTTCGCCGAAGTCCGCGGGCAAGGCGACATCACCCGGGTGATCGCCGACAAGGCGCTGAACCTGCTCGATGTCGACGAGCGTGGCTTCGACCACCTCGACCGGCGTCTGTTGCTGACCATGATCGACAAGTTCGATGGCGGGCCGGTGGGGATCGACAACCTCGCCGCGGCGTTGAGCGAGGAGCGGCACACTATCGAGGATGTACTGGAGCCCTATCTGATCCAGCAGGGCTACATCATGCGGACGCCACGGGGACGCGTGGTGACCCGCCACGCCTACCTGCATTTTGGCCTGAATATTCCGAAAAGGTTGGGTCCGGGGGTAACGTCGGATCTGTTCACGTCTGAAGATGGTAATTAATTGCATTTGTGGGCGATTGCCGATTGGCAAAGCCGGGACTTGGTTCTAGAGTATGCGCGCGCAACACGGGGGAAAGCCGTTCCAGCAGCGTTTCCGGGTCTATTACGAGGACACGGATGCCGGCGGCATCGTCTATTACGTCAACTACCTCAAGTTCATGGAACGGGCTCGGACCGAGCGGCTGCGGGCTTTGGGGTTCGCCCAATCGCAACTGGTCGGTGACAACCTGCTGTTCGTCGTCCACTCCGCCGAGGCGCGCAACCACGCGCCAGCGAAGCTCGACGATGAGCTGCTGGTCAGTGCCGAGGTCGAGGAGTTGAACCGGGCGAGCCTGAAGTTTCGTCAACAGGTTCGTCGAGCGTCGGACTCCGTCCTGCTCTGCGAGGGGCGGTTCCTGGTGGCGTGCGTGCGAGCGGACACCCTGAAGCCACGTGCTATCCCCGAAGCGTTGCGTGCGGCTTTTGCCGGAAGCCCGGATTCTTTTTCAGCAGGAGATTAAAGTGGAACCGAACGTCGTCGACCATACCTCCATGTGGAGCCTGATCAGCAACGCCAGTATCGTGGTGCAGCTGGTCATGCTGACCCTCGTGGCCGCCTCGGTCACATCCTGGATCATGATCTTCCAGCGTGGCAACGCCATGCGCGCCGCGAAGAAGGCGCTGGATGCCTTCGAGGAACGCTTCTGGTCGGGCATCGACCTGTCCAAGTTGTATCGCCAGGCCGGTAGCAACCCGGACCCGGACTCGGGCGTCGAGCAGATCTTCCGTGCCGGCTTCAAGGAGTTCTCCCGCCTGCGCCAGCAGCCCGGCGTCGATCCCGACGCGGTGATGGAAGGCGTGGCGCGCGCCATGCGCGTGGCGATTTCCCGTGAGGAAGAGAAGCTCGAAGCCAGTCTGCCGTTCCTGGCAACCGTCGGCTCCACCAGCCCGTACGTCGGCCTGTTCGGTACCGTCTGGGGTATCATGAACTCCTTCCGTGGCCTGGCCACCGTGCAGCAGGCTACCCTGGCCACCGTCGCCCCGGGTATCGCCGAGGCGCTGATCGCCACCGCCATCGGCCTGTTCGCCGCGATTCCGGCGGTCATCGCCTACAATCGTTTCTCCGCGCGTTCTGAGATGCTGATCGGTCGCTACTACACCTTCGCCGACGAGTTCCAGGCCATCCTGCACCGCAAGGTGCACACCAGCGACGACTAAGACGACTGAGAGGTAAGCCGATATGGCAAGGGTTCGTCACAAGCGCAAGCCGGTCGCGGAAATGAACGTGGTGCCTTACATCGACGTGATGCTGGTACTGCTGGTGATTTTCATGGTGACCGCACCGATGCTCAACCAGGGGGTCAAGGTCGACCTGCCGAAGGTGTCCAGCGAGGCTCTGCCCCAGGACAACAACAAGCAGGTCCTGACCCTTTCGGTGAAGGCCGACGGTTCCTATTACTGGAACGTCGGCAGTGAAGTGGATACTGAAAAACAGACCGATAGCGCCGTGTCGTTGGAACAGATGACCGATGCAGTCACCAAGATCATGAGTGCCCGTCCGGACACCCAGGTATTCATCCGCGGCGACAAGGCGGTGAACTATGGTGCGGTGGTTGGCGCCATGGGTGCCTTGCAGCAGGCCGGTGTGCCCAATGTCGGGTTGATTACCGAGGCTCCCTGATCTTGAAGCAACAGTTCGAGCGCTCGCCTTCCGAGAGTTATTTCTGGCCCGTCGTCCTGGCGGTGGTCCTGCACGTTCTGATCTTCGCCATGCTGTTCGTCAGCTGGGCGTTTGCCCCGGAGCTTCCTCCCTCCAAGCCGATCGTGCAGGCCACGCTCTACCAGCTCAAGTCGAAGAGCCAGGCGACCACCCAGACCAACCAGAAGATCGCCGGCGAGGCGAAGAAGACCGCCTCCAGGCAATATGAAGTCGAGCAGCTCGAGCAGAAGAAGCTCGAACAGCAGAAACTCGAGCAGCAGAAGCTGCAACAGCAGCAGGTAGCCGCCGCGAAGGCGGCGGAACAAAAGAAGGCTGACGAGGCTCGAAAGGCGGAGGCCGAGAAAGTCGCCGCGGCGAAGAAGGCCGATGAAGCCAAGAAGGCTGCCGAGGCCAAGGCCGCCGAACAGAAGAAGCAAGCCGACATAGCCAGGAAGCGCGCCGAAGAGGAGGCCAAGAAGAAGGCCGCCGACCAGGCGAAGAAAGCCGAGGACGCGAAGAAGAAAGCGGCCGAGGAAGCCAAGAAGAAAGCGGCAGCCGAGGCGGCGAAGAAGAAGGCCGCCGTCGAGGCCGCCAAGAAGAAGGCGGCGGCTGCCGCCGCGGCAGCCCGCAAGGCCGCCGAGGACAAGAAGGCCCAGGCCCTGGCCGAGCTGCTCTCTGATACCACCGAGCGCCAGCAGGCCCTGGCAGACGAGGTGGGCAGCGAGGTCACCGGCAGCCTTGACGACCTGATCGTCAACCTGGTCAGCCAGCAGTGGCGGCGTCCTCCATCGGCGCGTAATGGAATGAGCGTAGAAGTACTGATCGAAATGCTGCCGGACGGTACCATCACCAACGCCAGCGTCAGCCGTTCGAGCGGTGACAAGCCGTTCGACAGTTCGGCGGTGGCGGCTGTACGCAACGTCGGCCGCATTCCCGAGATGCAGCAACTGCCGCGGGCGACCTTCGACAGTCTGTACCGTCAGCGCCGCATCATCTTTAAACCGGAGGATTTGAGTCTGTGAGTACCCTGATTCGCATTGCGCTGTTTGCCCTGGCCCTGGTGGCGGGTGCTGCGCAGGCTGCCGACCCGCTGGTGATCTCCAGCGGCAACGACCGTGCCATTCCCATCGCCGTGGTGCCGTTCGGCTTCCAGGGCGGCAACGTGTTGCCGGAAGACATGTCCAACATCATCGGCAATGACCTGCGCAACTCGGGTTACTTCGAGCCGCTGCCCCGGCAGAACATGATCAGCCAGCCGGCCCAGGCCAGCGAAGTGATCTTCCGTGACTGGAAGGCGGTGGGCGTGAACTACGTGATGGTGGGCAACATCGTGCCCGCCGGCGGCCGCCTGCAGGTGCAGTACGCGCTGTTCGACGTGGGTACCGAGCAGCAGGTGCTGACCGGCAGCGTGACCGGCAGCACCGACCAGTTGCGCGACATGTCGCACTACATCGCCGACCAGTCGTTCGAGAAGCTGACCGGCATCAAGGGCGCGTTCTCCACCAAGATGCTCTACGTCACCGCCGAGCGTTTCTCGGTCGACAACACCCGCTACACCCTGCAGCGTTCCGACTACGACGGCGCGCGCCCGGTGACCCTGCTGCAGTCGCGCGAGCCGATCGTGTCGCCGCGCTTCTCGCCGGACGGCCGCCGCATCGCCTATGTGTCCTTCGAGCAGAAGCGTCCGCGCATCTTCATCCAGTATGTCGATACCGGCCGCCGCGAGCAGATCACCAACTTCGAAGGCCTGAACGGCGCTCCGGCGTTCTCCCCGGACGGCAATCGCCTGGCCTTCGTCCTGTCGCGCGACGGTAACCCGGAGATCTACGTGATGGATCTCGGCAGCCGCTCCCTGCGCCGCCTGACCAACAACCTGGCGATCGACACCGAGCCTTTCTGGGGCAAGGACGGTTCCACCCTGTACTTCACCTCCGACCGTGGCGGCAAGCCGCAGATCTACAAGATGAACGTGAGCAGCGGCGCCGTGGACCGGGTGACCTTCATCGGCAACTACAACGCCAACCCGAAACTCTCGGCCGACGAGAAGACCCTGGTGATGGTTCACCGCCAGCAGGGCTACACCAACTTCCAGATCGCCGCCCAGGACCTCCAGCGCGGCAATCTGCGGGTGCTGTCGAACACCACCCTGGACGATTCGCCCACTGTCGCGCCCAATGGCACCATGCTAATCTACGCCACCCGCCAGCAGGACCGGGGCGTGCTGATGCTCGTATCCATCAACGGACGCGTACGGATACCTCTCCCTACCGCTCAGGGCGATGTGCGCGAGCCTTCCTGGTCCCCTTACCTGAACTGACGGTCGCCAACGGTTACAAACTTATACACTGGGGTTCATTAGGAGTTACATGATGGAAATGCTGAAATTCGGCAAATTTGCTGCGCTGGCTCTGGCCATGGCTGTAGCTGTGGGTTGCTCCTCCAAGGGCGGCGACGCTTCCGGTGAAGGTGCCAATGGCGGCGTCGACCCGAACGCAGGCTATGGCGCCAACAGCGGTGCCGTTGACGGCAGCCTGAGCGACGAAGCCGCTCTGCGTGCGATCACCACCTTCTACTTCGAGTACGACAGCTCCGACCTGAAGCCGGAAGCCATGCGTGCTCTGGACGTACATGCGAAAGACCTGAAAGGCAGCGGTCAGCGCGTAGTCCTGGAAGGCCACACCGACGAACGCGGTACCCGCGAGTACAACATGGCCCTGGGCGAGCGTCGTGCCAAGGCCGTTCAGCGTTACCTGGTACTGCAGGGCGTGTCCCCGGCTCAGCTGGAACTGGTTTCCTACGGTAAGGAGCGTCCGGTTGCCACTGGCCACGACGAGCAGTCGTGGGCCCAGAACCGTCGCGTCGAGCTGCGGAAGTAAGAAGACGTCATGCCCAAGCACCTGCGTGTCCTGACCTTCCTCGCGCTCAGCATGCCGTTCGCGGCCTGGGCGGAAGTTCCTGTGTATGACGGCGTTGCCGCCAACAACGGCGGCAACGTTCCTCCTTCAGGGTATGGCACGGCAGGTGCCGGTGGCGCCTTTGCCGGAGGTGGGGTGACAACTCCCACCTCCGTGCAGGGGGAACTGTTCATGCAGCTGCAGCAGATGCAGGACGAGCTGGCTCGCCTGCGTGGCACGCTGGAAGAACAGCAGAACCAGATCCAGCAACTCAAGCAGGAAGGCCTGGAGCGTTACCAGGAACTCGACCGCCGGATTTCCGGTGGTGGCGCGCCTGCCGCACAGAATTCCGCACCGGCTGGCGCGATCAACGCCAACGGCGCGCCTGCGGCTCCCGCAGGCAACAACGCCCCGGCGCCGAGCGGCGAGCCGGGCGACCCGGCGAAGGAAAAGCTCTATTACGACGCGGCCTTCGACCTGATCAAGAGCAAGGATTTCGACAAGGCCAGCCAGGCGTTCACTGCCTTCCTGCGCAAGTATCCGAACAGCCAGTATTCCGGCAATGCCCAATACTGGCTCGGCGAGGTGAACCTGGCCAAGGGCGACCTGCAGGGCGCTGGCCAGGCTTTCGCGCGGGTCAGCCAGAGCTACCCGAGCAGCCAGAAAGTGCCCGATTCGCTGTACAAGCTGGCGGATGTCGAGCGCCGCCTGGGCAACAACGACAAGGCCAAGGGCATCCTCCAGCAGGTCATTTCCCAGTACCCGGGAACCTCCGCGGCACAACTGTCGCAGCGCGACCTGAAGAACCTTCGCTGATCCCGTCTCGATGAACAAACCCGCGCCAGTCGCGGGTTTTTTCGTTAGAATCGGCGCCCCGCGGAATTACACGGTTTCAGCTCGGCTGATGCCCGTGTTTCCCGCCAGGAGACTTCCGCGGATGTGGGCGCTCCCGAGGCGCTTCTCCTATTTACCGCAACGGAGGCGGACGACCTGTTCAGTCGTCACGCCCGTGGCTGATATGCAACAGACCCTGCGCATTACCGAGATCTTCTACTCGTTGCAGGGGGAGACACGTACCGCCGGCTTGCCGACGGTCTTCGTGCGCCTGACCGGCTGCCCCCTGCGTTGTCATTACTGCGATACCGCCTATGCCTTCAGCGGCGGCGAAATCGTCAGCCTGGATGCCATCCTCGAGCGGGTGGCTGCCTACAAGCCTCGCTATATCTGCGTAACCGGCGGCGAGCCGCTGGCCCAGCCGAATTGCATTCCGCTGTTGGAACGACTCTGCGACGCCGGTTACGAGGTATCCCTGGAAACCAGCGGGGCTCTCGACGTGTCGCGGGTCGATCCCCGCGTGAGCAAGGTCCTCGACCTGAAGACGCCGGGATCCGGCGAGGTCGGGCGCAACCGTTACGAAAACATCCCGTTGCTGACTGCCAACGACCAGGTGAAATTCGTTGTCTGCTCGCGGGAGGACTACGACTGGGCGGTATCCAAGCTGATCGAGTATCGCCTCGAACAGCGCACCGGCGAAGTCCTGTTCTCGCCCAGCCACCGGCAGGTGGATGCGCGCGAGCTGGCCGACTGGATCGTCGCCGACAACCTGCCGGTACGCCTGCAACTGCAATTGCACAAGATTCTCTGGAACGACGAGCCGGGCCATTGAGACGAGGAAACTCACCATGAACCAGAAGAAAGCGGTCATCCTGCTCTCCGGCGGCCTCGACTCCGCCACCGTTGTCGCCATGGCCAAGGCCGATGGCTATGCCTGCTACACCATGAGCTTCGACTACGGCCAGCGCCATCGCGCCGAGTTGCAGGCCGCCGAGCGCGTGGCGCGGCAGCTGGGGGCGATCGAGCACAAGGTGATAGGGCTGGATCTCAACGGGATGGGCGGCTCGGCATTGACCGACGACAGCATCGCCGTACCCGAGGCGCCCAGCCAGGGAATACCGGTGACCTATGTGCCGGCGCGCAATACCGTGTTCCTGTCGCTTGCCCTGGGCTGGGCCGAAGTGCTCGAGGCCCGAGACATCTTCATTGGCGTGAACGCGGTGGACTATTCCGGGTATCCGGATTGCCGTCCCGAGTTCGTCGAGGCGTTCGAGCGGATGGCCAACCTGGCCACCAAGGCCGGCGTGGAAGGCAATGGGTTTCGGATCCAGGCACCGCTGCAGTACCTGTCCAAGGCACAGATCATCCAGGCGGGCGTTGCGCGCGGCGTGGACTACGGGCTGACGGTGTCCTGCTACCAGGCCGATGATCAGGGGCGGGCATGTGGCAAATGCGATAGCTGCCGGCTACGCGCGGATGGCTTCGCGGCGGCCGGTATTCCTGATCCGACGCCATATTTCTGAAAAAAATTCGCGAGGGGTGTTGTTTTTGCGTTAGAAATCAGTATTATACGCCTCGCGTTGGGTCGTTAGCTCAGTCGGTAGAGCAGTTGGCTTTTAACCAATTGGTCGTAGGTTCGAATCCTACACGACCCACCACTTTGAAAAGCGGGTGTGATGATAGCGGGTGAAGAAGCCAAGCGCATATTAGCCGCACGCAGCCGTCTGCCGCGAACATTAGGCCCCCTCTGGCATGATGTCAATATGAGATAACCCACCGTAATTGGTGGGTTTCTTCGTTTTTGGGCCCCTGATTCCTTCTGACAGACGTGCCAAAACGCCCCCGGTGTAATCAGCGATTAAAGGGGGTAGATGAGCGGGCACACCGCTGTACACGTCTCCGCCAGCATGTTGACGCCTGGAAACCGGATGCTCTCGGCCATTCCCGTCTTTCTACCGGGCGGGCGATCGAGTTACAACGGGCTTACCGCTCGTCGGAAAGCTGCCTGCATTTCATCGTGCTAGGTAATCCCGCTTTGGCTGGCACTCCCCCCACCGGGGTGAGCGCCCCTGTTCCGGCCTCGCCGCGGTCATTACCGCTGAGGCAGAGCGTGCCATGTACTGCGCTATCAAGCCCATCACGACCGTCTGCTCGAAGCGCTCTGGCGGTGGCGAAGCCCTGCTCTCGACACCAAGACACGGCATCTCGCTGATGACAGGAGGGGGAAGAGACAAGCGCGTCACTGGTTGAGCCGACTCCGGCGCACGAGCACGGGCGGCAGGCCGTGCAGCCCGCGTTGCCGATGGTTGCTTGGCGCGTGAAGAGGGTGGCTGTGCAGCCGATGGCTGCTCGGAGCGAGAAGGCGGAACCGGCGCGGCAGCCTGTGGCGAGCGGCTGTAGTCGATTTTGTGCCGGTGTCTCAACGCATCGTGCGCTTGTCGCCTTTCGTCGAGCACGGCCTGCATCTGATCCAGGTCCACTTCGATGTAGCTCATCGTCGTTTGAATGTTCGAGTGGTTCAGCAGGCTCTTGGCGACATGGATGTTTCGCTTGGGCTGCTTCATCAGGTCACTCGCCAGCGTATGCCTGAAGCGATGCGGTGTCATGCGCACGCCGACTTTCTCCGTCAGCTTCCGGTACATGGCTTCGACCTGATCGCTGTTCATTTCCTGGCGCGAGTAATGGGGCGAGAAGCGATTGACGTTGAACAATTGATCCGTGCTCTTGATTCCCGCAGTCTCGGCTTCATTCAGGAGTCGATGTATGTGGGGAGCCATGCCGTCAGTGATGGGGATGGAGAATTCCCGGTGGGTCTTTTCCGTCTCGCCGCGCACCACGATGATTCGGTTGTCCCACTGCACGTCGCATTTGCGAATGCACAGCAGGGCATTGAGGCGGATGCCGGTATCGTAGAACGTCTCGAAGACGCATCGCCAGAACCAGGCCGGGGTGATCTGGGCGCGCTCGCCCGTACAGTGCTCGGAGCTCTCCTGTACTTTTAGCCAGGCCCGTGCGTTCTGTATGGCATCGAGCGCCACGGTTTTACTGGGTCGCTTCGGTGGAATCACGCCGGTTTTATTGAAAGGATTCACCTGGGTGTGCGTCAACAGTTCGGACTCGATGGCATGTCCCCAGATGGTGCGCAGGTGGCTCGAATAGGTGTTCCAGCTCCGCTTGGACAATCCCTGCTCCAGGACTTCGCGGCGCCATTCCAGTATGTTGCGGTGGGTTATCTCCTGTACGGAGACGGCTGGGCCGAAGTGGCGGATCAGGGCGCGAGCAGCTGACCGGTAGGTCTTCTGGCTGGCCTCGCGTAAGTCATGCGCGAGGAGGTACTCCTCGGTGAGCTGAAGCGGGGTCATTGTGCACCCCCTTCAGCATCGTTGATGACGGTAAGGCTTGGGTTGTCCAGGGGCTGCTCAGGGAACAGCAAGGTCGGATCCTGGAGCAGATAGGCCTTGAGTTCTTTCGTCTTGCGCGGACCTGATACCTTGATGGTCCAGATGTTCAGGTTCTTACTGGTCTTCCGGTGTAGACCCTGTTTCTCGAACGCGCGCTGCACCAGCTTCCAACCGGTCGTTTCCTTGGCCTGAGCCAGCTTTTCGAGCTCTGGGTGCTCCTGGACATAACGCTTGAAGATTCCTGGCGTGACCAGCATGGCGGTCCCGTCGACGGTATGCACCAAGGCTTTGGTGTCGTTGATGAACAGGCGGCGGGCCACGATGCCAGCTTTCATCCAGCCAACGAATCCCTGTCCCAGATCAGTGCTTCTGCTAGGCATAAATATGTCTTCAACTGTTTCAGGAGCGCAATCTGCTGGCTCCGCGGTTCCTAATGGCTGCTGCAGGTTCTCCTCCCCGCGAGTGTTCGTAGAAGAAGCAGCCGGTGAGTCGTGGCTAGTGTCTAGCTCTTCTGGTGGCGAATTGATATTACCAAGAAGCGCGTACAAATCGTCTGTTTCTTCCTGATCCTCAGCTGAGGGCTTCGCAATCGCCCGTATCTCCTTTGACGGTTTCGCAACGCTCGGCGAAGGTTGGCGGAGCGTCATCTTGGTTTCTGGTGCTTGCTGCTGTTCAATCGGATCGTTGGGGATTTCGCAGGTCGTTTCCGGCTTTTCAGGGGAGGCGTTGCCCTCTTCAATGACGAGTGATCCGCTGTAGGAATCAGGCCGCTCCGCAGGGTCAGCCCAAATCAAGGCTGGAGCGATCTTGAGGAGCGTGAACTTGTTTCTCCACCCAGCACCATTGTCTATCGTGGCCGTCCAGATGGCCTTGTCTTCGGCGTTCGTCTGAATGACGGCCTGGTCCTGGAGCATGTTGAAGAATGGCGCGTTGGAGGAGGGGACCCCTTCGATTCCCTGAGCCAGCAGGTAGGCTCTCAACTGATCGGCCGCGGGCTTGCTCACCAGCCAGAGTGCGTCCTGAGTCAGCCATCCATCGGACGGGCCGCTAGGTTGATTCAACTTGAACTTGTCCTTCACCAAGAAGCGAAGGCCGTCTGCCAACTGCCGCTGCAGCGACTGCTTCGGTGCAGCCAGCGCTCGATCCGGATTACCTCCCAACTCCTGCGCGACGGAGGCCTGGTCTGCCTTCACGATGATCTCGCCGAGGATCCCGGCGTGCTCGTACTGACCTGCGAACAGGTAGATCAATTGAGCCCACAGCTCTGGAAAGCGACTGAGCCAATCGAGTGCGGTGCGCGGTAGCAGTTGGTGGATGAGGAGTGCTGAGGCAGCGCCGTGGAGCTGGTATTCGCGGGATTTCACGTACTTGAAGCGGTAAGGCTGGTTGATCGGTCCGTTCCAAGGGTGCCATGTGCTGCCGTCCTGCAGCTCAACCTGCAGGTCTACGACGATCTTGCCTATGTCGTGAGCCAGGGCACCATACGCCGCGGCGGCCGACCAGGCTTCAGCCTGGGCTGACTGTGACTCCGGCGCTGCGCCGATCGGGAGCAAATAGGTCTGCCGTACCTTCAGTGCGTAGGCCACGATCTCCAAGCCGTGATCGATCATCCCGCCTGGATGGGCATGGTGATGGTTTTCCGAAGCAGGGAGCTGCTGGACCAGCTCGGCATAGTTGGCCAGTGGCCGCCGGTAGATCTCCTCGAATTGCTGCTTGGATAGCGAGGCGCGCTGCCAGATGTTCTCCAGTAGCTGCCGGCGCCGAGGTGTGCCGAGCAGCTCCATGCTGCTCAGAGGAGGGAGGAATCCCCCTGGGGCAGCTTTGGTTAGTTGGCTGGGGGACGGCTTCCTGGAGATCCAGGAAAGGAGTTGAAACATGGGAGGCTCCATGACGATTCATGGAGCGGGCTTTTCCGCCAGATCAGGGCTGGCAACAACGATAAAACAACGGTAGCGGGGTAGGGTATTTTATTGGCAATATGCCAGCTCGGTCTTGTGGGGGGTGTCATAAATTCCGTGTTTAGGGCGGGTAGAGAATTACACGGAAGGGCGACTGAATCGGTCAGCGTAAAGGATAGCGAATTGGTTCATGGCTTGCTTCCAGTCGTGAGCGGATCGGCTCCATTTGGCGGTGATGTTTCGCAGCGCGAGCCAGATCAACTTGGAGGCGGCTTCGTCAGTAGGGAAATGGCCCCGGGTCTTGATGATCTTGCGTAGCTGCGAGTTGACATTCTCGATGGCGTTGGTGGTGTAGATCACCTTGCGGATCTCCGGCGCAAAGGCGAAGAACGGAATCACGCGATCCCAGGCATTGCGCCATGCCGCGCAGACGGTGGGGAACTTCTGACCCCACGGCCCATCGGCAAAGGCGTCAAGCGCGGCCAGGGCCGCTTCAGCACTGACAGCGGTATAGATCGGTCGGATCGCGGCGGCCAGCGCCTTGCGATCCTTCCAGCTCGCGTAATCGAGGCTGTTGCGGATCAGATGGACGATGCAGGTTTGCAGTGTGGTGGCCGGGAACACCGCGGCCAGCGCCTCGGGTATACCCTTCAACCCGTCAGTCACGGCGATCAGGATATCGCCCACGCCCCGGGTCTTCAGGTCGTTGAAGACCTTCATCCAGAACTTGGCGCCTTCGGTGCCTTCAATCCACAAACCCAGGATATCGCGTGTGCCGTCGGGTAGCACGCCCAGGGCCAGATAGACGGCCTTGTTGCGCACGACAGCATCCTCCCTGATCTTGACCCGCAGCGCGTCAAAGAACACGACCGGATACATGGGCTCGAGCGGCCTGGCCTGCCAGGCGGTGACCTCGGCCATAACCTCGTCAGTGACCGAGCTGATGAAGTCCGGCGAGACGTCTGTGCCGTATTGTTCCAGCAGAAAGCCCTGGATTTCGCGCACCGTCATGCCGCGGGCATACATGGCGACGATCTTGTCATCAAAGCCAGTAAAACGGCGCTCATGCTTGGGGATCAGGAGCGGGGCAAAGCTGCCCTCGCGATCTCGGGGCACGTCGATACGGATCGGCCCCTCCTGGGTCAGCACCGTCTTGGCCCCCTTGCCGTTGCGCTGATTACTCATCCGCTCGGGCTTGGCTGTGCCGGCCGGGTAGCCCAGGTGATGGTTCAGCTCACCGGCCAGGGCCCGCTCGATCAGGGCCTTCTTGAAAGCCAGGGACGCCGCATTGATAGCTTCGGCCGTCATCGAGCCGTCACCAAACGACTCCAGCAACTCGGAAGGAATCACAGGCAACGCTGCCGGCTGGGTTCTTGGTTTGCGAGACATAGACACTCCTTGACCTCATGTTATGCCCCAAACACGAAATTACTGACAGGCCCGTCTTGTGCTTTGCCTGGGAGGAACTGGGCCAGGCTTAACCATTGGGCACCTGCTGGTGGATGTTCACCCGTAGCCTTTTCGTGTTCGCCGGCGCGAACGCAGCCCTTTCTGCCTTCCGGCAGGCCCTTTCGGGTAGGGCTTTTACCCTTGTGAACCATTCCCTTCGCCCTTCAAGCCCATTTCACCCTTTGGCCATTTGTGCTCCGGTGTCGACGGAAAAATACTTCATGGGTCAGGTTTGGTTTTTTCGAGGCGCTGCACCCTGTAACCGGGCACCCTCTCGTTGCGGACCTGGCCAATCTGGCCGAGTCAGACAGGAGATGGATACGATGAACCATGACGACATACTGAATAACCGGGCGGAGCTACTCCAAGAGCAAAACGGGGATGACAGCGGGAGCCTGTGCCATGACGAACTCATCTTTGCGCTGCAGGATAAACATCACGTCCTCTCCCTTGGCTTGAGCACCGTTCTTCAGTGCTTGAGAATGGCCGAGCATGAAGGGGCGGTCCCCGAACTTCCCGAGGGCTGGTGGAGCCGGATGGCTAATCGATACAGGCTAAATTGATTATTTTCATGGAGAGCGGTGCGCTATGGATGTCTACAAGTTGAAGCCAGAGGAAACCGATGAGCGACCAATCGAGCGCGAACGTTTCGAAGAAGAAACGCGACGCCAGGAGCCTTGGTTCTCCACCTCTGAAAATGGCACGGAGGGACATTTCGCTGTCTGTCCCGCCTGCGACAATCCAGTACAAATCATAGGCCTTTATCATTTGCCCGCCAATGTGGCTCGTCCCTATGGGCGTCATTACGCTCGTTCGGTTCGAGACCTTGCCGAAGCGGATGAGGAGGCGCGAGAGAACTGCCCTTATTTCAAACCAAGGGTACACCAAAAGACAGAGCGGAAAGCCTCGGTAAACGGCACGCCTCTGAAAATACTAAAAATACTGATCGAGCAGTTCGACAGGGTTATCTACCTGCTGCGGAAAGAACTGGGCGTGAATATCTCTCAAAACCTGGCTATCCGGATGCTGGAACAGTACAGAAGGGAGAAAGGATATCTTTATACTGGGGCAACGCTGACCAATATCCCCTGGATATTTGCCTATATGGCTGATTCTCAGAGTCTTTTCGGACAGCTTTTACTTGATGATGAGCTTATCAAGGCAGTCTCCACTGAAGTGTCAGCAGCCTCGATTGATGAATATGGCCGAGTTTCCTCGAAGGTGGATGCGTCAGGGAGGAAGGAGTATTTCGATCTCAATATGTGCTTTGTGAAGCACCGGTTTCGTAAGGACAGCCTTGAGGGTGAGTTGATCGAGGGGATGGAGATGCTGGTTTCCACAGAGCGGAAAGGAAAGGCTATCGACATATATAAGAAGTCGATTGTATTTAACCGTCAGTATTTCCAGCGTTTGATTGCTTTGCCCGAGGATCATCCGCGTAGAGACCGTAGCTTGGTCGAGGCGGCGCGGAGGGTGCTGGGTGACTTGCTGCCCGGCGAACGATGATATTTGGCTTCAACGTAATCGGTTGCGAGCCAGGTGACGCTCAAGCTCCATCGAGTCGTGAAGCACGCGAACCACCTCGAGCACCTGGTCTGTCGCAACCCGGTAGAAGACGAAGTGCCTGGGCCGAACAACCTTACCGACGTTGGGCATCGAGCGGCAGTAAACGAGGTGGATGCTGCGCAGGCCAGCTCCCAATTCTTCACGGCTGATGCTGCCTACCTGTTGTGGGTCTGTCGCAACTGCTTCCAGCGCCGCCCCTATGAGCGCCTGGTAACGTCGGCGCGCGGCATCGCCGAATCGGTTTTGGGTGAAGCGCAAGATGTCGATGATGTCCGCCTGAGCATCATGGGATATTCGGTACTTGGCCATCCTTCAGTGGCTCGCCTGGTGGCCGAGCTCGTCGAGGTATTGGGTCAGGTCGTCGCTGGTGATCTCGTCGTATTCACCGCGCTCCAATTGCATCAGCCCACTGGATGTCGCGTTGCGGAGAGCTTCGAGCTTGGCGCTATTCTGGGCTTCCTGTTGCAGCAGCAGGCGCAATCCTGCCCGGATGACTTCGCTGCGATTCTGATAGCGGCCGGTCTCCACCAGCTCGTTGATATCCTGCTCCAGCGGATCGGGAAGGACGACGTTTCGCGTTGCCATGAGGTACTCCAGTCGGCAGATAGCTAGTGGCATAATATGCCATAAGGCTTGCCAAATCATCTTTTTCGGCGTATAGGTGATAGCAGGATGCCTCCCTTTGGGAGCCAGGAGATTGATGATGAACGCGCACACCAACAAAGGTTTTGCCTCCCGGATCGGTTTTGGTCTGGGTATGCTTGTGCGTTTCTGCCTGCATGATCGCCGTCCAGCTCTACGTTGGGTTAAGCGAGTTAGCCTATTCTTGTTAGCGGCTCTTGTAGTGTCACAGAATTTTATGTGGCTTGCTGGGGTATCAATGACTCTACTGTGTGTCTTTCTGGTGGGATTTGCCTTGGTTAAAGGGGACATCTCCGTCTCTAAAGGGTCTCCAAGTCGAGATGTCTCAACTATGACTTCACAAGCTGAAACTGAATCTGTAGCAGAGCTGTTTGACTATCAGGCAGCACACCATTACCGGGACTAGAACCCGGTAATGGCTTTATACTTTCTCAAACTGCGTTTTTAACTCTATTTCCTGCTTCCTTGCCGGCGGCTTGAACTCCTTCAGTCCCTCTGCTCAATCCGTTCAGAACAGACCCTGCTTGAATTCCGGACCAGCCGATCGCTGTCATCCACAGTAGTGGTAAAACAATGAACATAGAACCCATAACGAAGTTCAAGATCGCATCTTGAGTAGCCGTATTCAGCCCCATGACTGGGTCAAATGAAAGATGCGGTGATCCCGAACCATAGAAGGCATCAAGTATCGTGCTATCGATATATCTGGCTAACTGAAACCAGAAATCGACGAACATCATCGCAAAGAAGACGACCGTCATCGTCATGGCAACTTTCAGTTGATAGGTGCCGATGACCAGGACCATCGGAATGCAGATGACCATGGCCATCTTGAGGAACGACATCACCATCGGCAGCGCTTGGCGGACCATATCCATCGCCGGGAAATAGGCCAGGCTGCCCAGGGCAACGCCGAAGGTTCCTGCGGTTCTCGCGATGCCGTTCCAGACGGTGCCGCCAACCTGCCCGCCGTAATCGGTATAGACGTTGCCCTTGACCTGGCTGGAGGGGGAGATCACCTGGCGAATGACTGCCTCGGTTACCTCGTCCTGGTTCAGCCATTTCGCCCACTTGAGGAAGCTGGTCATCAGGTCCGGATCCACCTGGCCCTTGATCCGATCACGCAAGCCGATCCCTGAGTCAGCCCACCACTGCTTGCAGGTTGGGTAGCCACCACCACCGCCCACCTGGGGCAGCCCGGCGTCGCGGGTGGCGTTGTAGGGCCACGACTGACGGGGACTCTTCGAGTAGTCGGTGTCGTAGTACCCCGGGGTGTTCAACAGGAATCGGGAGCCGATCCAGTTCAGGTCCTGCAGCGCCTTGTTGTCCTCGGCGATGGAGCCCAGATCGGGTTGCCGCATGAACAGCCGCGCACGGGAAGGTCCGTAGCAGTCCCTGGAAAAGTCAGCGATTTCTTGTGCCAGCAGCGGGTTGTTCACGCGCGTATTGTCCACTTCCATTCGCATCTGCCGCAGATCCGTGCCGCACGGAATGGCCGCGACCGCGCCGGCGGTGAAGCCCTTGGACAGGGCGTGCATCATCGCCCACCAGAGCGGCATCTGCGCACTCTTGCCGGCCAGGCTGCTGAAGGAGGTCGACCAGCCGGTGTCTGCCGGCGCCGGCAGGTTGTACTGGCACTGCTGGGCGCGGGCCTGGTCGAACTCGATGGTGTCGAAGCTCACGTTGACGACCGGGATTCCCGCCAGGGCGACCACGATGTATCCGACGTAGATATGCGTCTCGATGCGGGCCAGAGACAGCACGCCTTTGTTGCCCTCGTCGGCGCCTTCCCCGCGAACTTTCAGCCACTCACGCATCACAATGGCCACGAAGGGCACCGCGAACAGCCCTGTATCCGAGATCATGTTCCAGATCCCGTTGTTGATGATCCAACCGAGGAGGGTGAGGTAATACTCCAGGTAGTCATTGGTCATGAAGGTCATGCTGCGCCTCCCGTGCGGAAGTAGGCTTTGCTGAATTCGATGAGCAGGACCAGCAACAGCACCAGGATCTCGATCCGCCGAATGCGCTGCCGCTCATGCGCGCTCAGTTCCTTGCGCTGCTTGAGCCGGAACCAGGCGATGGCCAGGGCGCAGTACAGCAGCGCCCGCCAGGCGAACAAACTCCAGTAGTTGCTTTGCCGCCAGGCCTCCAGGCCCTGGATGCCACCGAAGTGGTTCAGGGCGAAGAGGCTGAGCAGCGTACCGACCACTGCCAGGCCGACGACGATCAGCACTCCGACCAGTAGCTGGCCGAGGAGCTTTCGGGTGGTGAGCGTATCTGCCATCACGGTCTCCCTCCCGTCTTGCCGTCGGCGGCAGAGGGGGCCTGCAGGCGATCGAGGCGATCGGCATCGGGCGCCGACTCGAACACGCCACTGGACCCTGAGGCGCGCTGTTGCCCGCGCTCGATGACCCGCATGGGCGAATTGCTGGCCAACTCGCGACGGAGTTCCAGTTCGGTCTTGAGATTGGAGATCTCCTGCTGCAGGAGGCTGGTCTGCTGATCGACGGCTTGGGTGGCCAGGCCGTTGGCGGCGACGTTGGGCTCCTTGGCGCCGGCGAACATCAGGCGCTGCAACAACAGGGCCTTGCTGAGCACGTCCATCAGGGAGACATCGGACGCCAGGCGGCGCGCCAGGACGTCCTGGTCACGCTCGTCGCGCAGCGCCTCGATGACGCCGCGGGTGATCGGCAAGGCATCGGTGCCGGCCGCAGCCAGGTTCTCGGCGGTCAGTGGCTTACTTTTCGACAGCAGCTCCTGCAGCGACTGGAGCTTCTTGTCGTAGGTCTCTTGGATCAGCGGGGTCAGGCCGACGCCTGCCGCCGTCACCGTCTTCTGACAGCCTTCACAGGTCTGTTGCTGTTGTTCGCCCAGAACCCGGGTGGCGAACGCGGCGGCTTCCTGGGGGGAGGACCAGGTGTTGCAGACCAGGCCGTTGTTGCAAGTGGCGGAAGGCACGCTCGACGAGTCATTCACTGAGCGGCTGGTCAACAGGTTGTAGCCCGCCCGGGTCACGTCGTTGACGATGCGAATGGGCTTCTGGCCGGAGCCGCCGGCCTTGTCTCCACCGACCCAGGTTATGCCATCGTTGCCGCCCTTCTTCTCCACTGCTTCGAGGGCGGATACGGCGTCTTTCCCGCCAGAGGCCAGTGTGGCACCCAGGGCCTGGCCTTCGGCGATTTTCCCCCAGCCGGTCTGCTCGCCAGCGATGTCAGCCATCTTCTCGGCGATCGCTCTGCAAGTCCCTTTCGAGCGGTCGTAGTCGATCCGCGCCTGCAGGATGCCATTGGTGATCAGGTTGTAGAGCTGAGGGTTCGCGCGCTGGATGATCAACGCCGGCAGCGACATGACTGCGCCGGTCGCGTTCTGGATGACTGAGCCCATGATGTTCTGGAAACCCTGTGTGGCACCGTTGAGCTGGTTCTCCAGGGTGGTGCTCAGGTTCATGTTTCCGCACATAAGGTCGTTGTTCCAGCCGAAGCCGACGCCGATCGAGTCCATCTGGCCGGCGCTGCCCATGCTCACCGCACTGCCGCCGCCAATGCTGTAGAGGACCTCGTCGCTGAGAACCGTGCCGGTCTTGGACACATTGATCGGGTCGTCGGCCTGGGCAAGTTGCGCTGCGAGCAGGCACGTCAGCGCGACCGAGGTGATGTTCATTCGCATGATTCGTCTCCGTGTCCTTATTGGAAGTCGGTACTGCCGAGGAAGATCTGCCCCTTGCGCTGGCAGCAGGAGTAGGGACGCCAGAGCGCCCAGGCGTAATCGCCGTCGACGGCTTGCGTCTTCGGCCCTGAGTTGGGAAACACCGCGCAGTTGAGGCTCAGGGACGGGGTCAGCTCCTGCCATTTCCCGGTCGAGGCATCGCCCTCTTTCAGCTCGCCCGCCGGCCAGTAGCCGTCCTTGGGGGCTGCGCGCATGGGAAGGTAGACGTGGAGTTGGCCGACTCGCGTGGTGATGTCGCCGGCGCGCTGGGCGATGACGGCTGCCGTCTTGTAGTCGTCGGTCTGGTGCAGGAATCCGCTGCGCGGATAGAGGTTCCCCCACATGTCGCCGGAGAAGACTCCCCCCACCTCGCGCAGCCCTGGGACCAACGCTTCGGGGTACACCTGCTCGGGAATTCCATGCCGCCAGCCAATGGCGTCCAGTGTGCTGAGGAAGTACGGCACCAGCGGGAAGGTGGCACCAGGGCAAACGTACCCAGAGGCGCTGGCGAACCGGCTGAACGTGGCCCCGCCAGGATGGCCGATCACATCCGCTTCCTTGAAGCGGCCGATGCTGTTCTCGGCCTTGTAGTTGGTGGTCGCGTCATTGCCGGCCTGGGCGAGTGGATTCGGTGTACCCAGCGCCGACACCTCGGTCCAGGGGTTGCTCCCTGTATTCGCGTAGCTGGAGACGACTGCGTCAGGCACGTAGTGGCGGACCTTGACCGACGTCTTCACTTTGCAGCCATGCGGGCCGCATAGCAGCCAGTAACAGATCCCGACGACCTTGTATTCGAGGCACTGAGGGGAAAGGGTGGAGGAGACGATGGCCGCGCTGTTGATCGCGGCCGAGGCCGTGAACGAGAGGCTGAAGGTGGCGGCCGCCGCTGCCAGGCGGCGGAGGTTGTGGCTGGTCATCAGCGCGACCTCCTGGCCTTGGCGATCAGCTCAAGCGCGCGCGAAACATCCGGTTCGCCGTAGACCACGTACTGCCTGTCGACTACTACGGCAGGGATCTTCTCGACACCGAGACTCCACGCATCGGCGACGTCTTGTTGTGCCTTAACCAGTTCTGCCTGCAGGCGTCGCCCCGCAGGGCTTTGTAGTAACTGCTGAAATGCTGCCTGAGCTTGTTGAGGATCCTTGGGTAGAGCGTCAGTCAGCTGCTCCTCAAGGTGCTGCTGGGCATCCAGGAGCAGGACTCGCGATGATCCGGTGGCAGTGACCGGATGAGCCTTGTCGGTGATGACCCAGGTTTCGGCCTGGCTCGCGCCGCTCAGCAGTACCAGTAGTAAGCCAACGACCAGCGTTTGTGGCCGCCAGCCAGGGGGAGAGTGATGAAGAGGCATGGGTCTGTACCGGTTCGAGGAAGGTACAGACAGCAGACAGGATCACTTCCGATGGGGCAGCAGGAAATCATCAACTCGTAGGTGGTGTATTTTTTCGAGCCGTGATCGAGCGCTGCTGCGTACATAAGTAGGGGTGACGCCTGCATGTCCTGGGTAGCATAATTCCTGTATGTAGCTGGCTAATTGATATTAGGGAGTAGTCGAAGTCATGGAGCGCTTGCTCGAGAGCATTTACATCAATGCCCGGCCGGCAATGGAGTTGAGGCTTAGCCTCACCAGCTCCGGCCGCAAGAGAATGGTAAAGATTGTGGATGGGGAGGAGGTCGAGGTTCTGCCAGGTGAAGTGCAGGGCATCCTGGAGGCCCAAAAGAGGGATGTTGGAATCCTCGCTGATTTCTTAGCCAAGAGTCTCTTGGCGCGACGCTAGTGATCCTTGGCTAGCCAGTCTATCGCCGACAGCAACGTGGTTTCGTCGGCGATGCCCTCTAGCTTCACGCTTCGTCCCGTCTGGTTGTCCCGGATGACTAGGGTCGGGGTCGCTGTAATGCTCTTCGACCGTGCAGTGTCGATGTCCGTCTTGATCAACTGGTCCTCCAGGTCCATGTCTTTCGCACATTTCTCCAGTCGAGACTGGTCCAGTTCAGGAAAGTCTAATGTGCCGCTAGGCAACCCGCCCCCGTTGCCGGCCGACTGAGCGAAGATTGCGTACAAGCGCTGCAGAATGCTTTGGTGCCGCCTTGATCCCCGCACACCCCGCCAGGCAAGCCTGGCAATGCGCCGACTCGCTATGCATTAAAAACTATCAGTTATAGTAGTTTTCAAATTCTTTGCTGTGAGGTATCGATATCTACTTTTTCTTTGGCCGGGGTAGGACTGTATGACTGTGAGGCTGGTTGGTACCGCTGTAGGGTGCATTAATTACAAAGGTCAATTTGCTGCTTTAATCTATAATCTCAAGTTTAGCGATGGCAGCTCTCTTTCGGTGAGTATGGGTGAGATGGTATGTGCACAGTTGGCTTCGTTGTTTCAAGGTTACTTAGTCGAAGTAGGAGGGGTTAGCGAGTCACCGGAGGCGGAGAGAGAGTTTAAAAGGAATGAGGGGGTGATGCCTCGTTCTATGTTAGAGAATCCAAGTCTTGATACCGTCGTTAGCCATGTTGTTAGTAGGATGTTAGATGGAGGGTTGGTCCTTAGTTTGATATTTAAGAATACTGGGGATCTTAAAACTGTAGTTATTCGTAGAGAGGATGTTCCCAGCTTTATTGGCTACACGTTTAATGCGCTTCAGGGGGTAGGGGTTCTTGAAAGGGTTATGAGGGAATCCGCGGAGATTATGACTAAACCCTCGATTATGGTGTATGATTGTAAGTTCAACTCTGGTGATATCGATTATAATGATCGGCGCGGGTACAATATTGATGAATATAGACTGCTGCCTTATCTCTATGGGGTGGTCATTGTAGATAACTCAGGTGCTGGCAGAAAAGTTGTTGCTGGATTCTTTCTTAAGTCGGCCTTGACTAGTAATGATCCTAAGCTCAGGGAGCACTTGGCTGACGCGGCCAAGCAGATTGTTGGAAGTGACTATTTTGTAAGTAAGGAACTTTCGTTATTGCACACAAATGTTTTTGTGTCTGACGGTGAGCCATTGAGTATAGAGGAAATGCAAAATTTTCTCGCTAAGCTGTATCTTGAGCACTCTGTCGGTGGAGTCGCATAGATAACTCTTGAGTAGTTATAGTTGAGGGACGAGTTTGACAGTGAGTTAATCTCCACTATGGATCAACCAGTCTATCGCCGACAGCAAGGTGGTTTCGTCGGCCATGCCCTCCAGCTTCACGCTTCGTTTCGTCTGGTTGTCTTGGATAATCAGGCTAGGGGTCGCTGTAATGCCCTTCGACCGTGCAATGTCGATGTCCGACTTGATGGATGAGTCAACCAGCTCGTTGTCTTTTGCACATTTCTCCAGTCGAGACTGGTCCAATTCAGGAAAGTCCAATGTGCCGCCAGGCAGCCCGCCCCCGTTGCCGGCCGACTGAGCGAAGATCGCATCGATAGCGCTCCAGAAGGCTTTGGCGCCGCCTTGGATCCCTGCGCACTCCACCAGGCGAGCCTGGTGGCGGGCCGCCTCGCCATGCATCTGCAGGGGAAGATGGCGCCAAACCAGGTTCACGTCCGGATGGCTGTCTACCCAGCGCTTGAGCCGCGGGGTGTAGACCTTGCAGAAGGGGCACTCCAGGTCGGCGTATTCATTGATCGTCCAGCGCGCTTTCGCATCGCCGTAGAGGCTGTGGTTGGCTGGCAGCCCCTTCACCAGAAGCTCTACCGCTACGGCGGATGCAGCCAGCAAGACCAGCAGCAGCCCCGCCCAGGGCAGGGCAGGACCTTGAAATCGTTTCGCTGCCCAGCCGCCCTTCAAGAGTCTCACGCTTGCCTCCGCTGTAGGATTTCCGCGCGGTCCACGGCCTCGATGAGCGCCTGTTGGGCCGTATCAGGCTGTGGATGCTGTTGCAGCCATTCATCCAGGAGCTGCTTTATCTGCGGGACTATGTCTCGGCGATCGACCGCCCTCAGTTGTATCTGCTGCAGCTCCTCGATCAGTACAGGAGCGCATATCCTGAGCGTTTGCAGGGCATCTTCTTCGGGGTTCTGCAGGATCTGGGTCAGGTTGTCGATCAGGTTCTGGGTCAGCGAATTCAGAGCTCTCATTCGTCCTGGCACTCCACTGCCGGTTGGTCTGGGAAAATAATGGGGAAGGGTGGCAGGCCGCGCGCCTTGTCGAGATCCGCTGCGACCTGCAAGGCCGCCTCGAGCTCGTCGCAGCCGGTGGCTTGCATGATGTTGTAGCGCTGGTTCTTTTCTTCGTTTTCGGTCATGGCCAGGGCTAAGTAGAGACTCGGGGGAACCACACGGAAGAGGTACTCCTTGCCCTTGGCCAGGAGCACGCCCTCGGTGAATTTGCCGCTTTCCTTGCGGGCCGAGAGCATCATCGACTTCTGCGCCGGCGACAGCTCGCGGAACCTGGAGATCTTCTCTACCTCGTCGGGGGGCATGTTCAGGCACAGCCACCACTCGATCATGTTAAGCATCGGCGCCCCGGAGGCTGGGATGTCGTCGATGTTCTGGGTGGCGAGCCAGAACCAGGCGCCCAGTTTCCGCCACATCTTGGTGATCTTCATGGCGTAGGGCAGCAGCAGCGGGTGCTTGGTGATGATGTGCCCCTCATCGGTGATCTTGACGATGGGCCGGCCCTTGAACTGGTCGCGTTCGGCGATGTTGTTCACGGTGTTCAGCAGCGAGATGTAGGCGATCCCGAGCTGGGCGGCGTAGCCTTCGCGCGCGTAAGTCGCGAAATCCACCACGGTGAGGTCGGCTTCAGGCCAGGGCGTGCCTTCGCGATTGAACATCTCGCCGTCGGCACCCATGCAGAACATCTGCATGGCTTCCGCCATTTCGGCCAGGCGCGCGCGGCGTTCTGGCGCGGAGCCATCGCTCCTGGAGGCCTGGTAGAGCGCATCGCGCACATCCTGGGTCAGCACCGTGCGGTTCGCGGCGGCGCAGGTCCTGGCCGCCGCCAGAATCGCCTGGCGGATGGCGCTGCGATCGGCACGGGTCAGGCGCGCGTCTTCCTTTTCCTCGCCGCCGGTGATCATCAGGCGGGCGACGATCTCCATCTCGCCCAGGATGTCTCGCTGGTCGTCCTCGAGGTCGGCCTTGCTGCCCTGGACCGAGTCCGAGGCCTCGATGTCTTCGGCATCCAGGACCTTCACCTGGTCGGGACTCTCGACCAGCTTGATGGCGTCCGCGTACGGCGCCAGGCTGACCCCGGAGCCCGGGGCGAGGCGGACCCGGTGGACCGAGAGGCCAAACCGCTTGGCGAAGTCGGCCAGCAGGCCGAAACTGTTGCCCGCTTCCGCGACGAACATCCGTGGCAGGTACATGGCGAGCATCTGGCTGATGAGGTTGGTCAGGGACGCTGACTTGCCGGACCCGGTTGGCCCGAAGATGAAGCCGTGGGCATTCATCTGCCGGTCCAGCTTGTTGAACGGGTCGAAGGTCAACGGCGCACCGCCACGGTTGAACAGCGTGAAGCCAGGGTGCCCGGTACCGGTGGTGCGCCCCCAGATGGGCGACAGGTTGGCGATGTGCTGCGCGAACATCATCTGGGTGTACCACTCCAGGGCTCGCTTCTCGTTCGGATCGAAATTGCAGGGCAGCCAGCGCAGGTAGCTGTTCAGCGGTCCGACTTCGTTCTGCGGTTCGACCGGCACAAGGCCGGCGCCGAGCAGCACGTTGCTCAGGGTGATGCAGCGCTCCTCCAGCTGGGTATGGTCGCGGCCGCGCACGAACAGAGCGATCGAACCGCGATAGAGCTTGTGCTCCCGGCCGATCAGGCGGCGAACGGTGGCCACGTCCTCGCGGGTGTGGATCGAGGCCTGGGTGTCACCAACGGCCTTTTTCGAGAGCTGCTGCAGATGCCCTTCCAGCATGTCCTGCGGCGTCACCACCATGGTGATACACAGCAGCGTGTCCTCGGGCATGCGATCGAACAGGGCGTTCAGGCCATCGCCTTTGAGCGTCTCGCCAGTGAAGTGGCCTGTCAGCGGCGCCTTGTTCAACTGGTCGACCACGATCACACGGTGCGGCATGGCATCGAAGAGCCATACGCCCTGGGTGGCATCGGAAACAGGCTGCCGATAGAACAGGTTCTGGGAGAAGTCGGTGCCGTCGGCCAGCGGCAACTCGTCCTGCAGGATCGGTTCGTCCGGCCGGCATACCAGTTCGTAGAAGCGACGTAGATCCGCATCGGTCTTGCCGAGGTGATCCGGGTGCGGGTTGAACCAGCGAATCAACCAGTTCCTGACGTCCTGGCCGCTCATGCGCGAAGCGACGATGCCGGCGTTCGCCAGGCCGCCTTGGATACGCTCGCAGATGGATTTCAGATATGCCGTCGGGTCCTGTCCGCGAATCTGCGCATCCGCCTTGCGGATCCGGCGGTAGACGACCATCCGCACGCGCCGCTGTTGTCCTCGCCAGGGCAGCTTGCTGACGGCGGTGTCGACGAACAGTCCGCCCGGCTTCGAAATGCCCTCCAGGTGATGCTTCATGAGCGCCAGGTACATCTCGCTGAAGGCCGATCCTCGCGCTCGAGGATGGACGTACTGCCTCAACTGCTCCTGGAAATTGTCCCAGCTGATCTCGTCCTGGGCGTAGAACTGGACGATCCAGGGCGAGGTTTCGTGCTCGTCGAAGGAGTTCTGCAGGGCTTCTTTCAATGCGTCCCGGGCGTTCTGCATCCAATTGGGGTCGCGGCCCTCGGTGCCCAAGGGCACCAGCTCGAAGAAGACGGCACGCGAACGCCCATCTTCCAGGAGCATCACCTGTTCGTCGGGCAGGTACTCAGCCCAGGGCAGCAGGTCGACGAACGATGGGTCGTGATCGTAGAGGCGTGACGCTTCAGCCTGCGTGGCGCCATTCTTGCTCCCGGTGTTGGGCAGAGGAATACCCATGGCGGCCAGTCGCGCCAGATAGCGCTCGGTGGCTTCTTCCCGTAGTGCGTCTTGGACTTTGGCTTCTTGTGGAGCGGTGTTCTGCCCTTCCTGAATAGCCGCGTCATGTCCTTGGGCGCGGCGGCGAAAAAATTGAAGCAATTCCATCAGTAGGCCTCCGTGCGCTCGCCCGGCATGGCGTACTGGACTCGCTGGTAGAAGGGGAACACGGTGGTGTAGCCCGGGACCGGGGCGGGATCGCTGCCGGCCAGGTGCGGGAACACATACATGACCAGGTCGGGATTGGGCAGTCGTTTGAACTGGCTGTGGATCTCGTTGCTGGCCGTGCGGGTGTAGTCGGCCTGGTCATTCGCGGAGGCAGCCTGCTGCGGATCGATTGGGCGCCGCAGCGTTTGCCTGGCATCGAGGAGCAGCCGGCCACGGCTGTTGCCTATCGAGCTGGTCGCACCTCGCTCCCAGACGTCGAGCATGTTGGCCTCGCCGTGGGGCAGCATCTCCTCCTTGCTGGTGGAGCACGCTGCCAGAACCAGCGCGCAGGCCAGGCCGGCGCAGAGACGAAGAAGGGGGTTAGTCCAAGTCTGCTGTTGCATGAGCGGCTCCAGAGCTGTAATCGACCTTGCGGCCCTTGAGTTCATAGTCGATCGCCAGTTGCTGATCGAGATGCACGGCGACCCGCGCACCTGGCTGCACGTAGACGGCGGCGAAGGCCTCCCCGTACAACTTGTTCATCCACTGCCGGATATCGCCGACGCCGCCGGAGAGGATGCTGTTGAGGGCCGAGTTGCTGTTGGTTCCGGTCGTCCCGAAGCTGGTGCCGTTGCCGCTGAAGACGGTACTGGTGTTGTTCTCGTCGGCGTCCAGGAGCTTGGCGATGCCGGCCCCGGCAGCCGTGAGTAGGCTCTGATTGCCCAGGTACTCCTTGGCATTGGATCGGCGATCACCGGCGATGCAGGGGATGCCGTAGGGGTCGCTGATCCAGCCGAGGCCGCCCTGGATGGTTTTCTGGTCGGCGCTGGCGGTCTGGTTGTTGTTGCTCTGGTTGTCATTCACCTCCTCGGCCGGCGCCGGGAAGGTGCGCACGGTCCCGTCGTTGAACACGAACGTGAGGCTGCGGATCTGCCCACGCACGCAGGAGAGTGTCCAGTCGCCCGAGGCGGTCCCGCTGGCTACCGCGCCGGCGACGTCCGGCAGCTCGATGCCGTTGGCGGTGAGGTTGTCCGGGCCTATGAGGATTTTGAACGGGTAAGGATCATTGACCGTCCCGTCGACCGGCACACGACCGATCAGCGCAGACATGGCCACCGAGCCCATGAGCGTCGAGTTCTGCGGCAGCGTGTAGGTCTTGCGGACGAGCTTGCGGTTCTCGAGGTCGGATCGCTGTTGGCCGACGGGGTGCAGCCCGTCATCGATCCGCTCCAGCGCGTTCTGGCCGCGATCGACCGCATTGCCGAAGGAGGTCGGGAAGCTGAATCCGCTCGGTTGGGTGGTGGAGCCGGCGGCCAGCGGCTGGCCATTGGCATCGACTGCGCGGGCGTCCTGGGGCTCGATCCAGACGATGTCCGATGAAGACGAGCCCGCTCCCTGAAAGTGCTGGCCATCCTCTGGTCGCACGCCGAATCCTACGGGCAGGTCGGTGTCGCCGGCCTCGGGAACGTGGGTTAGGTTCTCGAGCCGTTTCTGTACCTGGTCCAGGATCGTCTGGCTACGGTTCTCCTGCTGTTGCTGCAGCTCCTGGGCGGTGTTGTTGAGCTTCTGCTCGATGTTCTGATCGATGCTGCGCAGGCGGCCCTGCAGGTTCTCATTGGCAGCTTTGAGCGAGTCATTCTCCTGGATGACCTTGCTGATCTGGTCCTTGAGCTGCCGGCTTTCCGCCACGATGGTGCGTAGTGTGTCGGCGGGTGTGTCGCCGTCGATGCCCAGGGTTGCCGCTTCTTCCGACGTTACCGTCGGGGTTGCGGCGCCTTGTGATTGCGCGCTTTCCTTCTTGCCCATCATGCTCACGCCGATCAGGATGGCGCCGATCACGACGGGGATGACCAGCAATTTCAGGAGGGGATTACCGGTCAGCGCCACGACGGCCTCCTTTGGGATCGATCTGGCTGATGGCGGAGGGCAGGAGCGCGTCGGCAAGGCCGCGGCCGCGCGTCACCAGATACACGGTGGTGGTGTCGGAAGCGTCGCCCCGGGGTCCCAAGTACGGGTGCTGGAAGGTTGCGGCGATGAAATTGCCCATCAGGTCCCTGGGATCCAGGGCCAGGTGCTGGGCGCTGGCGTTCTGCAGCTTCACCGCCGTGACGTAGTAGTCGTCCAGCCGCCAGGCGCCCAAGGCGGTAGCCGTGATGGGCAGACTGGGGAGCAGGGTATTCAGGTCGAGCTGTCGCTTGACGCGCACCTGACCGACTCCATCCACCGGTTCCACCGTGCGAAGTGGGGCATAGAGCATCTGCGCCGCATAGCGCGTCAGAACCACGGGGACGGGCGTTTCGCGCGGCACGGCCTTCGGTGCTTCTGCCTGCGCGGTCTGTTTCGCTGCTGCCGATGGCTGGGCTTCCCGGGGCTGGCCATAGTGCGGAGCCACGGGCTCGCCGGCGACGATCCTGACCGGCTCGCGCGGCTGTTGATCGGCCGCTGCCTCGGAGGCGGCGATATCGATGAGCATCTGCTCGCCATTGGTCGCGTCCTGCAGGCGCAGGCGCGCTGGAGGAATCGGCTCGTTGGCGAGCAGGTAGAGTGCGCCGCCGGTACTCTGGACGCGCAGCTTGCCCTGCAGATCCCGAGGAACGCCAACTCGCACGTTTCTGTCGACAAAGACAATGCGTTCCTGGCCGACCGTCAATGGAATGGCCAACGGAATGCGCTCCCAGCGCAGAATCTCCACCGCGTGGGCCAGTGTGGGTAGGGCAAGCATTAGCAAGAGCGAGCCTGTCGACTTCCGGATCATAGACCTCCCTCCCGCTTGGTGGGGGCGGCCGGCTCCTCGAGTTCGATACGTTGAGGCGTGTCGGAGTAGCAGTCCCACTGCAGGCCGAAGGGATTGGTCTCCGGGTCGACGTCGGCGCGGATGACGTGCAACGGGTAGCGGGCCAGCGCCCGCTTGATCTTCTCGCCGGCGTAATACTCCGTGCTGTCCATGTCCAGGTTGACGGTCCAGTCATTGATCGAGTGCTGGATCACGCGGCCATCGCTCTCGCCAATGCCCCGACCGGGGATTTCCGAGGTGGTGCGCTCGCGCCCCCTGAGCTCGCCGGCGTTACGACGAAACTCGAAGTCTTTCTCCAGGAAGACTTTGCAGGAGGGAGTGAGGTAGGCGGCGTAGCGGAACAGGTTTCCCTTGTAGTCCACCTCGCCGTCCTTGGGCCAACGCTGTACCTGCTGGAAGATGTAGAGGCCGAATGCATAGACACTCTCCGGCGGAATGTCCCACCACAACCGGGTGCTCCCTGAACGCAAGTCGGGCGGAATGTGGATCCAGAGGTCCTTGCGGGCTTCCCAGACGCAGTAGGCCAGCACCACGATGACCATGCACAAGAAGCCGGTGATGAACCGGAACGTGTTGATGTGAGCCTGCTGTTGCGCGGTGTGTTTTCTGAAACTCATGGGGACTCCGTGCGTCGACTGGTCCAGGCGCCGGAGCGCGTCACCAGGTGACGGTTGCCGAAGACGGGAAAGCGCAGCGAGAGGGCCAGCTCCACCTGGCGATAGAACCAGGTGTCAGGCCGCCCCCGCTTCATCCGCCGCAGGACGCGGCTGCCGATACCCAGGCCGAGGGCGCCAACCAGCAGCGCGCCCAGTGGAATGCAGGCAGCGTTACCTACGACCAAGGCAGCTGGAATGCCAAGAGCGAACCCGGCTGCTCCGCTGGTGAAGACCGTGATCCACATTTCGTCTGCGGTCAGGCCGCCGATGACCACCGGTTGCCGGTTCAAACGGGTCGGCAGGAAGCTGAGGGTCCCATCCTGAAACAGATGTTCTTCGGGCATGGGAAGGCCCTTACATGATGGTGGTGGCTTTGGTGACGAGATAAATGATCAAGATCAGCAGGCCGATGCCTACGGCCACGCCTGCCCCGAGATCCGACCACTTCTTCTTCCCATCATGGATGGCGTGATAGGTGCCGTAGGTATGCCAGGAGACTCCCAGAAAGACAGCCACGCAGATGAGTAGCGCGAGGAGCATTGCTCCGTCATAGCCGAAGTTCTGGATGGTTTGCATGATCCCCGAGCCCTCCCCACGGGTAGGTGCCTCGGGTTTGGGGAGTGCAGCCAAGGCGACACCTGGGAATGCCAAAGAGATGGCTGCCAGGCGCCGGCAGAGGGTGGACAGTTTCTGGAGGGTGAATTTCAGCATGAGTGTCTCCGTATGGGTCAGCTGAGGAGGATGAAGGAGGTGATGCCGAGGAGGACCAAGATCCGTATCGCGGAAGCGCCGGCAGTGGCGCTGTCGAGGTTGTTGGTGGCCCAGCCGCGCCAGGTGCTGTACATCGCCCAGGCGGACCACAGCAGAAGGAAGGTCATCGCTGCTCCAATGAACAGCCCCTCGCCGGCCGATGGAGGAAAGCCAGCGGCGGCCTGGAACGCTGATGTCTGGGCTCCGCTCATGCTCACGGCATCGGCCCTCCGCGCAGGGTGTAATTCCCAGATAGGTCTGAAGGGTCACGCGGTTGGGCGCGGCTGGGGGTCATGTAGTCCTGCAGGCCTTGGCGGATGCGCTGCAGGTCAGCGGCCAGGCGCGAGTAGTCGAAGTAGAAGCGCTGTCCGGGCTCATCGGCGCCCTGGGCACTGCGGCGGGCGGTGTCCTCAAGGGCATTGAGCTGCCGGATCATCACCGCCAGGTTCGCCTGCTCGGAGGCGCTCGCTGCGAAGGCTCCCTGTGCGACCAGCGCACCGCAGGCCAATACGGCCAGGCAGGTTCGGCGAAGGGGTTGATGTGGAGTGTTCACGGCGAATCTCTTGCAGATCAGGGTGCGATCAGCTTGCCGATCGCCCTGATTCCATTCCGCAAGAAATACTCGGCGCGGGTCCGGGGTATTTTTTTATGAGGTTGCGCGCTTGAAAAACAGCAGGTAGCTGACGGGCAGAGCGATGCCCCAGGCCCAGCCCTGGGCGTTTTGATTGCCGATCTCGGTTACGCCCCGCATGAGTGGCTGAACGCTCACCAGCTCCCAGCCTTCCCGGCCCAGACGCACGACCTCGGCCCAGCGCAGAGGGTTGAGCAAGGCGTGGTCGTCGGGTTCCAAGGTCTCTTCTTTGTGTTTGAACATCGCGACGCCCTTGGTGAGAGTTTTGTAGGGAATATCGATGTTCTCGACATGGTATTCGAAGGTCTGCTTCATGACGTGCTCCTGGAGCGGTTCGGGTCGAACCGCACGGTTTCAAGAGCAGGAGGAGGGCCTCAACCGAAAATACTAGGCCTAGCACCAGTGAATTTCTGGTGGTTGGCGGGTTTAGAGACACGTATGGACGTCTGGGTGTATATTTCATATATATTTCTAAGGGAGACGGCTGATGCTTAGAAACATCTCTATTGGAGTTTTGCTAGCCATGGCTGCTATGTTGGACAGTTATGGGGTGGCTGCCGCTACATTACGATGCGGGTCGGCAATTGTTAGTGAGGGTGACTTGATTGATGATGTGCTTAGGAAGTGCGGCAACCCTGATAGCCGTAAAGTTGAAGGGCCCGCAGTGGATGGTAGTGGCTATATAGTGCGGGGGGCTGCTACTGTCGAAAACTGGGTATACGGACCAAGGAATGGTTGGTACCAGAAGCTTAGGTTTGTCGATGGAAGGCTAGTTCAGATAAAAGGCAGTATGGACTAGGGTATAGCCGTGGATGGTGTGTTTTTCATCCACGGCTATAAGTCTCATCCGGCAGATGATATAAGGGTAAGGATATTTGCGATTGGTAGGCCTTGTGCGTCGGAAATAAACACGGTTGTACTAGCGCCTGCACGAGAAACTATCTGTTGTAGGTTGCTCGGATTAGACATGCCGCCGTTGTAATTGGCTTGGAATTGCTTGCTGGAACTTGCTATGTCTAGAAGTTCAAGTAGAGTGCTTTGGTTGGCGGATTGTGCGGAGTTCATGCTGATTGATGTGTTTGATCCTGCCGCTCGGAGCGCCTGCTGGATGTTGTTTGAAGTGAGTTGGGCACCATTAAAGTTGGCGCTGAATCTTTTAGTGTTGCCCGCGATGTTGATGGCCTGTAAAAGGGTGGATATATTCGCCGCTTGAGCGGTGTTGACGCTGATACTGGTTCCCGAGGCCGCAGCGCTGATCGCTTGCTGAAGGTTGTCTGCTGTTAGTTGTGCACCATTGAAGTCGGCGCTAAATTTTTTCGTGTCTTTGGCAGAATTGATGAGGGCTAGCAGGGTGCTTATATTAACCGCCTGAGCAGTGTTGACGCTAATGGATGTTCGGGTTCCTGCGGCGTCTAAAGCTTGTTGAATGTTGTTTGAAGTAAGTTGAGCGCCGTTGAACTCTGCGCTGAATGTTTTTGTGTTACCTGCTGCATGAATAGTCTGAAGAAGGGCGGTTATATTTGCCGCTTGTGCGGTGTTGACGCTTATGCTAGTGTTTGTTCCTGCCGCATTTACTGCTCTAAGTAGGTTGTCGCTGCTGAGTTGGGCTCCATTGAATTCTGCGCTAAAACTCTTTGAGTTGCCTGCTGTAGATATTGCGGAAAGAAGTGTGTTTATATTGATGGCTTGTGCGGCTATTGTGGATACTCTGGTTAGTGATCCTGCTGAGTTTATGACTTGCTGAAGGTTGTTAGCAGTCAGCTCTGCGCCGTTGAAAGTTGTTGAGAGGTTTTTTGTGTTTTCTGCAGCGGTTGTTGCCTTGAGAAGAGTGTCTATATTTAGTGCTTGCGCGTTGCTTATGCTGATGCTTGTATTCTTTCCTGCTTTTGATAGGGCCTCTAGCATGTTGCTTGGATTTAGAAGGCGTCCGTCGAAATCAAGGATAAGTTTCATCTCAATGCTCCGCTGTGACCTAACGTTAAAGTCTTGGTGTGAGTACTTCCTAGGCTGAATGAGTTGGTTACAAATCTCTTTGCCTTATGTCAATATCAGGCATTCGCTGTGACCAATATCATTTTTTGAGTCATTTTTTACAGATAGCTATCTGCTCCTTCAGTTGTCTGTCGTCCACGTACCGCTGCATGATCGACAGCACCAAGCTGTTGATGGCGAGGATCTTCATCGCTCGGGTCACTGCGACGTAGATCAGGTTCAACTCATCGTCGCGCTTGCCTGGGTCGGTGTCGGGGGACAGCGGGTCCGCGTTGAAGTCGTCGTACAGGCAAACGAAATCCCATTCCAGCCCCTTGGCCTTGTGTGCGGTGGTCAGGGTGATTGTTGCGTCCAGCTCATCGTCAAGGGTCAGTGAGCGAAGCTCAAGGATCCGCGCAGGCAGATCAGGGTAGGTCGATATGATCTTGATCGAGCGAAGCATCTCACCGTCCTGGCTGATCTCGGCGATCTCCACGTACTGGGTGTAGTCGCGGTAGTCACGGAGCAGTTTCTTGTTCTGGACGTTTTGGCGTAGGCCTCGGCTGAATGCGTACAGATCCTCCAGGTCGCGCAGCGAGTAACTGTCGATACCGCCTACCCAGTGGAATTTGGGCTCCGGATGATTGCGGACCAGCTGCAGGGCATTCTCGATGACGCCGATAACGGTGCGGTGAATGAAAGTGCGGTGAGGAAGGTCCGCCGGGAGGGACTTTTTCACCAGCGTCTGCGGGCCCAATCCTTGAAGTTTCCGTGTCTCGCCCTTGTAGGAGAGGATGATGTTGGCCACGTGCGCAATCGCGGGGCCGAACCGCCAGCTCTGGGTCAGGTAGTGCTCCTCGGCGCCGACCATCCAGTCGCTGTTCAGGGCATCTTCCGCGCCTCTGAACCGGTAGAGCTGCTGGTGGGGATCGCCGACGATAGCCATTCTGATGCGCTGCCAGTGGGCAATGTCCGCGATCACTGGGTTGATGTCCTGTCCCTCGTCCAGGAGCATGCAGTCGAAGCGCTGGCTCAAATCGGGCTTGCTCAGTTGATACAGCTTCAGGTAGCCGTCATGGGGCATCAGCATGCCGGTGTCCTGGAGATCTACCATGCGCCTCCAGACTACTCGCGCCATGTCCAGGCCCTGCTTGAGGAAGCGTTCCTGGGCACTGGTGAGGAACGCCTTGTCGCGGAAGCGCGGGAAGTGCGGTCGGCCGAGTTCCGCGTCGGCGCTGGCCATGTAGTTGTTCAGCGTGGCCAGCACGTCACGTACCAACTCCCAGTCTTGGGTATCGAGTCCGCGGGCGATATCGGTCAGACGCAGGTTCTTCGTCTTCTTGTGGGCGTACTGGATGCCGTACACCGCATGAGCCAGGCTGTGGGCGGTCTTGCACACTACGTTGCGGGGAAACTTGCCCTTCGCGGCTTTCTCCACCGAGCTGTTGTAGCAGAGATAGAGGATTCTCAGGGTAGGGTTCGCCTTGGCAAAGCCCACCAGGGTGGTCGTCTTGCCAGTGCCGGCGAAGGCCCGCACCAGGATCTTCGATGCCTTCGACTGGATGATCGGTGACTGTTCGTGAGTCCACTGCATAGGTGTCTCCGGAGATACGAGGGCTTCCAGATTGGTAGGTGTCTGGTTAAACAGGGGGCTGTGGCTGTGGAGCTAGTCAGGGCATGGCATCATTTGTCGTTCGTCTCCCTGAAGGCATCGAAATGAAAATTTGGCGATTTGCGTTGATCTTTTTGATTCTGCTTTTTGCTGTCGCGTGGTTCTCATCTAGCGAGTTGAGATCACATGCTGTGCCTTGGTTGATTCACTGGTTCGAGGTGCTCAACCGATAGTGCGCCGGTGACGAATACACAGGTAGCAAAGGTGCGTAATGACCATTGTCATAGTCGCCAGGCATAGTGAAAATCCGGCACATAGCGTGAGAAATGCCGCACCCTCGGCGGCCCCTGTAGTAGCGTGGGGGACTATCGTCTCCATTGTTGGAATCAACCGATTTATCACCTGTGCCACGGCATAGACGTATAGAACCGAGGTCACGCTGAGCCAGGCGAGCGGAGTTAAAACGGCCTGTCTGGTCCATGGACCACGACGAGTACCAACTCGAACCCAGGCTGCGGTGAGCAACCATTGGACTGACAGCAATACCAGGGCGACTTCAACGAGAACTTGCCAATACGTGCCGGCCTCCTTGAGCCTGCCCATCGTCATGAGTACAGCCGCTGAAAGCAGCAGTACAAGGACAGTCAGCGTGATCCAACTGGCGTGTAGAGCCGTGTCGCGCGAAGGCAAGAGGTGTTTCAGCGGTAGGGCCATGAGCGTCTCCTCGAGGACTAGAGGTATTTCTTGAAGGTGGATGCTGTGATGCACACCGCTACGCCGAGCAGCGCGGCGCAGGGCAGCAGGATGAGCAAGGGGTTGATGCTGATGGGGATCGCCAGGTAGAGGGTCCAAGGGACGACCGCTAGCGGAATGATGCTGCCGCGCGCCTTGTGGTAGAGGTAGCTGGACTCCCGGCCGGCGCCGAACTTGCGCAGGTCCCGGCGCACCAGGCCGTCCACCAGGCCGGTGAACGCGGCCATCAGGAACAACGGGATCGTCATGACCAGAATCACCAGGCGCACGACGAATGTCAGCACCGTGTACAGCGCGGCCAGGCCGTAGTTCTGCAGCGTGGAGACACCCTGGGCGGTGAGATAGCGAACGTCCAGAGGGCTCCGTGGCCCTGCCTGCGCGATGGTGGTCATGTTGGTCATCCAGTCGACTATCCCGGTCTTCACGAACAACCAGTCATAGGCCAACTGGGCCAGCCAGGTGGCGGTTCGACCTGGCTCCTGCACGACGACGCTGTGTAGCAGCCCCTGCGACAGCCAACTGAGTTCGTACTCGAACATGGCCTGGGCATGCTTCCAGCCCGCGTCAGGCCAGAAGAAATACAGGCAAACCCACTCCACGATGATTGCGCCGACCAGCGAACCGAACATCACGCCGAGAAATTGGAAGGGCGTACTGATGATGGTGCCGACAAGGGTCTTCTGGCTCTCTTGTTGCTGCTCTGCACGTTGAGTGACTTCAGCCATCAGGCGGCATCCTCACCGGCGCCGAGGTGACGGAAATCGTCGACCAGGTCCTGGGGCAGACCATCCTGCAGGGCGGAGTATCCCGGTGCCTCCCACCACTCGCTGTTTGCGGCCTGGCCCTTGCGCATACCGGCAGCCAGCTCCTGCAGGCTTTTCGGCATCACCTCGTCGGGATCGACCGCCGGCAGCGGCATTCGGATCTTCCAGAGATTGCCGCCCTCGAGTAGCGCGAACGCTTGTCCTTTGGGCAGACCAACGATGTGGGCCGGCTCGAGCATCGGCACGCTGGTCATCTGCACCTGGTCGTGCGAGCTGGAGGTGAAGGCTGCCTTCTTGTTGTTGATCGCGTCGTTGGCGCCGCTCGCTGGCGTGCTGGTGTAGATCTGGACTTTGGGGAGCTGGTTGGTCAGAAGTTCGGCCGTGGCGGTCTCGCGCACCCGCAGCATGAACAGGTTGTTGAAGTTGCCGATGATCTGACCGGCCTTCGCGCGGGAGCCGATCTTGGCCTCGATGTCGCTCATGGTCTGGGTGTAGGCCGTCACTTGCACACCGGCGCCGCCCGCTTTGTTGACCATGGGGATGAACTCGTCGCCAATCAGCTCGTTGAACTCGTCGGCATGCAGGTTGATGCGGACCTTGCCGCCGGCGAGTGAGCCGGGCAGGCCGTCATCGACTCCATGCTTGTAGATGTGACCCGCCACCGAGACCAGGTCGCTGAACATGGAGTTGCCCACCGCGGCGGCGACCTCGGTATCCGATAGTGCGTCGAGGCCGACGTAGACCACGGCGCGCTTGCGGATGACCTGCATCCAGTCGAAGATCGGTCGCGGATCGTTGAGGTCCGCGTAGTTGGGCGAAAGAAGCTCCGAGATCCGCCCGGTAGTGAGTTTCTCCAGTAGCGGCAGCAGCGAGGCCACGATCTTGTCGAAGTAGGTCTTGTCGTAGCGCACGGCGCTCTTCAGGCCTTCCATGACCGGGTCGGCGATGCGTTTCTGTGTCAGGTACTGGTCGATGGCTACGACCCGCAGGGGCCGTCCTTTCATGTTGAACGGGATGTTCTTGTCGTTGAGCTTGCCCTCGATCTGGATGATGGTGTCCCAGGCCCTGGGATCGTGCTCGCTGATGTATTTCTGCGCATATTCGACGAACAACGCATCGATGTTCACGACGTGCCGGAGGATCTGCTGGTAGTCAGGCCGGATACCCAGCGCGTGCAGCGCGCGGGCGATGATGTTGACGAACCGCCAGGCGAACTCGCGGAACGCCGCGCTGTTGCCCTCGCCGGAGAGCTGGCCGGCGACGCGTGTGGCGACCTCGGAGATCCGACCGAACCGGCCGACGGCGTTGTAGCGTGCCGACAGGTCAGGATGACCGAGGTGGAACACGTAGAACTCGTCCAGGCGGCCGGCACGTTCGCATTCCACGTACATACGCTTCAGCAAGTCAGCGTCGCCTTTCGGGTCGAAGACGATCACCACCTCGTAGTCCGGCTGCTCCTCTGCGCGCTGGCGCCGATAGCCGTGGTGAACCGTCTGGGTCCGCCGGCCCATCTTCACTCGCTGGCGTCGGCCTCGGCAGTGGGTGCGGCGAATATCCTGGGTGATGAACAGCTCCGCGAGTCGCGTCTTACCCACCCGCGTGGTGCCGAGTACCAGTGTGTGGCCGACGCGCTCGCCCAGTTGCAGGCCTACGTCCTGTTCGCGCGGCTCGATGCCATGGAGCCGAGGCAAACCGCCCACGGGCGGCAGCGGCCGTGCGGGGTTCCAGGCCACGTCCCAGGCAGTGGCTTTGGCGACCAGCTTGAGGGGGAAGGGGGCGAACTCAAGCTGCTTCTCCAGCCGGCGCGCGCGCTCGTAGAGCGGCGAGGGCTCGACGTAGGAGGCGAACTGGGGCAGGTAGGTATCTGCCAGGCGCTGCGTATGCTTCTGCGTCCAGCGAAATCCTTTACCGATGAACAAGTGTTCGTTGCTGACCGGCATTTCGGCACTGGTCATCGTGTACTTCGGCAGTCGGCGGATGTTCCGCCGGTAGCGGAGCACCACGCCGGCCTGCTTCAGCCGCACGATACCCAGCCAGGCGAAGCCCAGTGCGGCCACGATGCCGAACAGCGGAGTGAGGGCGAACGTCCACGGCGCGACGATGCAGAGCGCGGCCGCGGTGAAGCACACGGTGGTGGTGTAGAGCTCCACGGCAGGCCGCAAGAGCGCTTCCAGCGGGTACTGGCCAGCCATGGGTTACACCTTCAGGCTTGCCGCCGGCTGCAGGCGGCCCGGTCGGCGGCCCTTGGCATGAAGTTCGAGCACCTGTTTCCTGGCTTGCTCTACCTCATCATCAGGCAGCATCTGCTCCAGCAGCTCGCAGAGGGTCGACTCGTCCTCTAAGGCCTTGGACGCCACCTCACCGCCGTAGCGTGAGATCAGGTCGAGCAACCCCTGGTACATGAGTTGGCGTGCCTGAGCGTCGCTCGGCTGCTTGATGACCAGGGTGATCAGGTGAGTAGTCATGAGGACTCCTACTGCTGGATGGCGGTGGATGTGATGAGAGCGGGGTAGTGCCGCAGACCTAGCCGGTCGACCAGGTCGTCCGCCGGCGCCGGCAATATCTGAAGTCCTTTTCCCCAGGCACGGATTTCCGTCAGACGCGCTTCGCTGGCCACGTTCACTGCCAGGCCCACGGCTTGGAGGCCTCGGAGCTCGTCGCCTCGCTCTTTCAGCCAGGTTCGAGACAGCGTGTCGTCGCCGACCAGGAACAGAGGTTGCAGGCCTGGGGCGTTGATGGCGCGCCCCTGAACCTGGCCTGGCGAAAGGCGTACCGAGCGAACTGGAAACGCACCTGAGCCACGGACACCCAGGTCGCCAGGTCCTGGTGTGGCAGCGGATGGCTGCGGATCCAGGCCCTGGTAGTAGGGGAGCGCCGAGGCGCCGCCGAGGTCTTCGACAACGATCAGCCCGGCGGCCCAGGCTTGAGTCGCGAACGCCGTGCAAAATGCCAGCGTGGCAAGGATCTTCTTCATGGATTGGTCACCAGTAGGTTGACGCCGAGGACTTGGCTAAGGTGGCGGGATACCGTCCTACGGTATTTGGCGGCAGGCGCGCCGCCGGCGGGGCGGTGGTAGCGGCCGGCAACTTGGATCCAGTCCACCGGTCTTCCCGGGGCGGATGCATACAGGGCGTCCCGCTGCTCGATCAGGATGTCGGAGGTGGCGTCCAGGTTCTTGTACGGATCCAGGGACTCGCAGGGGCTGGAGAAACGATGTCCGTTCCAGCCGATGTTGACCTGGCCGAGGCCGGAATCGACGCTCTTGGCCCCGTAGAGGTTGATCGCCGCGAGTAGCGCGGTGCAGGCGGCGGTGCGGGTCGCGTAGTAGTAGGATTTCCCGGCGACGTTCAATGTCCAAGGCCAGGGAACGTATTCGCCGCGCAGCAGGACCTTGCTCTCGGTCAGCGCGACCGAGTAGAGCACCTCGGCCGGAACCCCTTTGGGCAGGGCGATCTGCTTATACGCCGGCGGTGGATCCACGGCGGCCTGAGCGATGTTGGCCAGGACCAGCAGGGCGGCCAGTTGGAGGGCGCGGATTACAGACGTTGCCATCGGCCGTTCACCTCCTGGACCAGGGCGGGAAGGGCCCCGCCCAGTCCCAGGGCCATCCAGCGGCCCTCGTCATGATTGAGCGTGATCTGCTTGCTGCGAACCTTCTTCGGGTCGACGCCGGCGAGGATTGCCCAATGCCGCACTCGCTCTGCGTCGTTCTGGCTACCGACGAAGTAGAGGTCGAACTCCTTGTTCTGCTGCTGCAGGTCGCGGACCCGCTGGATGCAGGCGGTGCAATTGTCCTGGACGAACAGGGCCAGGCGCCCGCTGCTCTGCAACGCTGGGCTCATGTTCGGGGTGCCCGACGGGTTGGCCGTGCTGCTTTCGGTGAGGCGGATCACCCCCTCGCCTGGATAGGCGCGGGCGAAGGCTTCGTCGTATGCGCGCTGGTAGGCGAGTTCCTTCTCGACCCGGCGCCGTTCGGCCTGGACCTGTAGATCGGCATACCGCCGCCGTTCCTCTGCCGATCGCGCCTCGATGCCCAGCGCAGTCAGCGGGTCAATGCCAGGCGAGTACACGCCCCTGGGGCCTTGCATGAGCGTCTGGTAGCGGGTCCATTCCTGTTGGTTCAGTCCCCACTCCTGGGCCAGGTCGCTCTGAGATGTCTGCTGTTTCAGCGTGCCGAGTTGGCTACCGGACAGCTGGCTGCTGGTCTCTCGGCTTGCCGCAGCCTCCTGACCGACTGCGGGATAACTCAGCAGCACCAGGCCGGACAGGAGCGATACGGTTCTGTTCATGTGCGGGGTCCTATGGTTGGATGCGGACGCTGCGCGAGGCGCCGGCGACGTCGAAGTGCGCGGTACGATCGTCAAGGTCGGTCAGGCGCCAGGTCGTGCCGGCGACGGCATCGCCCTGGCGAATGAGGTAGATCTGGCTGAGCTGGGTGGATCCCGGAGGTGCAACCGACAGAAACCGTTCGCCCCCGCGATACTCCACGCCGAGGATTGAGAAGGGCGGAGGCTCGATCGGCTTGGGTTTCGGCTTGGGCTTGACAGGGAAGGCACCGCGCTTCGGTGGAGGCACGATCAGCGGCGGAGCCTTGGCTTGCTTCTCTTGCAGCGTGCGGACAGAACCGTCCAGCGTCTCCACTGTTGCCTTGAGCACCAGGAGATCGCCGGCCGAGGCGGTGGTTTGAGCCAGGTTCTCGACGGCGTCGGAGGCCTGCTTGGCGAAGGCCTGCGCGGCGTCAATGCGGTTGGACAGCGCCTGCTGGCCTGAGCGGAAGTCCTCGTTGCTGACCAGGTGCTGTCCATCCACGGCGTCGAGGCGCTCGTCGACTCGATTCAAGCGCGCCAGGATCGCCTCTAGCGAGGTCTTTTCCGCGGCACTGTCCACGCCTGATCGGAGCTGAATGAGTTGGTACTGCTGGTAGCCCAGCAGGCCGGCCATTGCTGTCAAGCAGAGGCCAAGAATCATTGATGCAGGGGATGGGCGTTTCATGAGTGTCCTCGCGCGAAGCCAGAGACACCCTCTCAGACTGCCCCCATTGAGGCAGTAGGAAATACTCGGTGAGTGGGGGTGGGATTTTTTTGGATAGGATTCTGGCGAATCGCCGGGCCTGATTCGCTATGCGAAGATCAGTCGACTCTGGGTGCCCTTCACACGCATCCAGGCTGCGTCATTTCTGGTTAACACTGCTTCGAGGAAGCCCTAGGCCATGAATACAGACCTTCCCCAGCTCGAACAAACCATCATCGATATAGCGCGCCAGGAACTGGCCGCCGTGGCTGCTTTTTATCGCAAGAGGGAGGCAGGGATTGAGAGCGCGCACGTCGATGAGGCATGGAGCGAATACCTGGCTCGCTACCATGCACTGAGCACGCTTTTGGTGCTCGGCCAGTTGCCTATAGGTTGACTGAAAGGCTATTCCTAGGAATTAAGCTATGACGAATTGCTCCCTTGATGCACTTGAAGAACATTGAGAAAAATGGTTAAGGTTCCTTGGTTGTATCAAGCTTGTAAAACTGATTTATAACCATAGGGGGTTATTATGAGTGGTGAAAACAGTCTTCTCGAGAGGATGGTTAATGGTAAGTTGGGGCCAGGCTCAGATATTGGTCCTGCCGATTCACAAATAGAGGGTACTTACCGGCGCGGCTATCACCAAGCTATGGCGGAGGTTGCATATTACCTGAAGAATGGGGGAACCTTGTCCGCGGCCTCACTGAATGATTGGGTGAGCGAGGACCTTCGTCGCTGGCGACAGGGGAAGGATAACGCCCCGATTCATCGCCAGATACTTCCTCCTGCAATTCCTGGCAGCCGATAGTTGAACTAAGCCTACCCGGTCCGCTGAGGCTCTATGAGGTGTACCCCTTGATTGCGAACATTGCCGACCGCGCGGTCGACGCGATACCAGGTGAACACTTCTGGAGCCTCACTTTCCTGCAGTACCATCTGCTCTGCCCGTTCGGGCGTGGTTGCCTCATCGACCCACTCATTTGCGAGTTCTGGAGGGCGAGTTGGCAAAGGTCTGATTACCGAGGAAAATGCTCATGACTAAGCAGTTCTACCCCAGGCTCACGGAAAATAAGAACCAAGAGCCAAGCCGCCAGGCTTGGGTTTTCATGGTCGCAATGCCGGCCTTCGTCCTGGGTTGTATTTTCACGTTCGCTATCTTGTGGTTCGGCCCGGTGGCCGTGCGTGACAAGGTAATCGCAGAGTATGAGGCCGATGTTATGCTCCTGGCCAAACAGCTGGACGAGGCCGAAAAATACCGGCGCATACCATCGCCAGCAGCGGCAAACTGATTGAGGGAAGCGACGTGAGTTTGCTGGCGATCTATTCGCTGAATATAAAACGGTCACTAGGTAGGAGAGAAAAGGGCCATGCCGCGATACCACGTCCATTTCATGTCCGTGCGCCAGGGGAAGGGGCTTTCCAACAGGCATACGAGACAAATAGACATTGAATTCCCCATCGAATACGACACTGACATTGAGGCAGTCCAGCGCTGGGCGGCAAAGGAGGTTGGGGCGGATGATGCTGTCTTACTGTCTTGGCAGTTACTCAAGGGCGCTGTACGTCCAAGCTGATATAAAAAAAGGCCACCCGAAGGTGGCCTATGAGTTCATGCTGCAATGAGTTGTCGTGCCAACGCCATCTCCACCGAGTCCCCGTCCTGGTTCAACGAATCGAGACCTGACTCGGGAACGTCTCCCGACGTGCTCTGAGCCACAGCGATCTTCTTCGCCATCAACTGCAAGCAGGTGATCTGCGAGCTGCCGGCGTAGCCGAAGAACACCACCCGCACCGGGTGCTTCTGCCCGATCCGCCACGACCGCCGCGCGGCCTGCTGCAAGGTGTACACGTTGTACCCCGTCTGCAGGAACGCGATGGTCGGGAAGTCCAGCAGGTCCAGCCCGGTCTTCACCAGCTCCGGGTTGGTGATCAGCACATCGATGCCGCGATCGACCTGGTCGAGGATCCAATCCTCGCGTCGAGCGGTATCGACCGAAGCACGTAGCACTGCCACCTTCAGCCCGGATTGCTCGAGCACTTTCTTCAGCCTGGACGTGGTGTCGCGCGTCCCGCTGTAGACGGTGTATGCCAGAACCTTGCGGCCCTTCGCTTTCTCCTCGAGGCAGAGGTCCACCAGCGCCTGCTCCTTGGGCATCAACTGCTCGTCGCCGAAGATCGCTGGCACGAAGGCCAGTGTGTCCCGGCTTCGCGGATGCTTGACGATCTCCGGTCGGAAACAGCAGTCCGGCCAAGCCAGCAGCACGTTGAGGACCACGCCCAGGAGCGTGGTATCTCGTCGCGCCAGAGCCTGGCGGAGCTCCGCTGTCAGCGTGGCCGCCAGGCGCTGATAGGCCGAAGCCTGATCAGGCGCCATCGGCACGTCGACGAACTCCTCCTGGTAGTCGGGCAGTACGTTGCCACCGATATCCTTGAGCTTCAGGAACACGGTGAACGGCAATACGAAGCGGTGGATGCCCTTCGGGCCGAAGCCGGGAGCCTTCACCGTGCGTACCGAGAGCTTCTTGCCCCGGGCTGTCTTGTGCGAGTCACCATCGCGTTCGGTGTAGATGTCCTTGAGCACGCCGTGGTCGCGCATGAACGACATGGCTGCTGGAGCCATGCTGCCACGCGCGTTGGGCCGGTAGCCGTCCTCGATCATGCGCTGGGTGAGGATGCGGAACAGGAGGTAGAACAGGTCGTCGGCGTAGCCGCCCATGAGCGTTCCGGTCAGCAGCACGGTTTTCCGTGCCTTGGCTGCGAGAACGCCCATGGCCTGGCCCTGGGCCGAACCGCTGTTCTTGTACTCATGCCCCTCATCCACCACCAACAGATCGAAGTAGCCGTTGGGAAGTTGTCTTTTTATGAACTCGGTCGGTTGGTAGCCGCCTTCGCCGAAGCCGAACTCGATGTTCGCCATCGATCGCTCCATGCGTTTGGCCTGCCGATCGCTGAAGACGAAGTCGCCCTTGGCGTCCATCAGGTTGATGAACTCCGAGACGTTGTCCACCAACATCGTGGCCAGGAAGTCCTCGCCGAAGTCGTTCAGCAGGCGCTCCGCCCTGACCGGGCCGATGGTTGGAATCCGACACATCGACTTGAGGATCGTTGCGCGCCGGTTGCCGCCGTCAGGCTTGCCTGGCCGGATCAGCGTCCAGAGCGCCCCACGACAGGAGGAACAGGTACGTCGACGGTCACCACGCTCGAACTCCTCCACCGTGACCAGGTTGCCTTCCAGGTCCTCGAGGACCTGGCCGCAATCCGGGCACGCAGCGAGCAATTGGCCGCCGGCGGCGCGCTTCTTCCAGCAGGCGAGCCGCCAATGGAAACCCATCCGCATCCGCACGCGGCCGAGGATGAAGAACTCCTGGCGTCCGTCGTAGGCGTCGCCCATCTGATCTCGTAGCTTGAGCAGCTTGAGCAGAGTATCTGGGCCATTGAGTACCCAGACGCGGGCGGCTGGGATGGTCTCCAGAATCTCGCGGCGCCACTTGTAGACCAGGTGCGGCGGAGAGACAACCAGGGTCCGGCGATAGCCGGCCGCGTGCATGACCGCTGCGACAGCGATGGCCATCATGGTTTTCCCGGTGCCCATCTCGGCGTTGATGATCCCGGCCTGCTCGTTACGGTCCAGCAGCAGGGCGGTGATGGCCTGGACGACCTCGGCCTGGGCCGCGAAGGGCTTGCGCTTGAGTCGGTCCATCACCAACTGGCGGTGAGCGTTGTCGGAGCCGGTATAGACCGGGGGGTTGGAGCGATTGAGCGACTCCAGGAGCTCGTCGCCGAACTCGTCGATGAAGTCGGTCAGGTTGATGTTCAGGGAGGAGGCGGCCAGGGCGGCCGGTTGGGTCTGAGCGTTCATGTGCATCTCCTGCAGGTGAAGGAAGAAAGCAGGGCATGCACGTCCCTTTCGGGTATCGCCATACCCTGCAGGGTGGAGTGGAAGGAATCGCCGTGGGGGCGAGGTCAGTAGTCGCTAGGGAGCAAAAGCGTGGTTGAGCTGCGGTCTGCCTCGGTGATGATCCAGAGCCTGGATTCGCCGCCGGCATCGATGTCGTAGGACGACAGCAGCCTATCGCCGAACTTCAGGGCTCTCTGGTTGGTGTTCCAGTCTTCCTGGTCCAGCGTCCCCCAATCTCCCGCCAGATGGCGGTTCAGCAAAGGCGCTGGGTTGAGTTGACCGGTTTCCACCAGGTGGCTCACGGCAGCGGTCATTACGACTTGGCCAGGGCTGAACAGCAGCGGTTCGGGGGCCGGCTCAGGTTGGGGCTCTTCAGCCTCTTCCGTGGTCGCAGCCGACGAGCTGATGGTCAGCACGCGGCCCTGATTGACCGAGGAGGGTGTCATTTCCCATGCCCGGATGATCGGGATGAAACGGTCTGTGAGGATCCTCACCTCGGTGATGTTGCCGTCTTCGTCTTCGGTGAATTCGGTCTTGCGGGCCTTGTCCTTGTAGGTGTCACCCTTCACGACCAGGATCCGGCCCGACTTCGAGCGCACGACGCCGGAAATCGCGCCGGCGGCCAAGGCCAGGGCCAGGTGCCAGCGAGACAGCTCGCGGACTGGTGGGCGGGGCTGCAGCCCCGCTTGCGCGAAGTGCAGGTTGAAGTCAGGCCAGAGACCTCGCAGCCGCTGGATCTCGCCGGCGAACTGCTCCGGCTCCAGGGTTACTCGATAGAAGTGCTCCAGCTCGCTGGTGGCCGGCAGAACCACATAGGGTTCCCACGGCCAAGCCGCTGGAATTTCCTCGGCCTTTTCCTGGCCCGCGCCGATCGCCTGCAGGCGAGACCTCACCTGATTGGCGTCCGCCCGGGCCAGGTCCTGTCGACGGACCCGGATGCCGAAGATCACCACCTGTTTGAAGGTAGGATCCGCGGCTGCGTAGATGCGCAGGCCGGTGAAGTGGTTGCTCAACCAACCGGTCAGCTCATCGTCCAAGACGTAGTGAGGAACAATCAGGACCATGACGCCGCCGTACTGCAGCAACGGCAGGCAGCGCTGGTAGAACGCTTTCTCCAGACGCCTGCGGCCGCTGCCCTGGTACTGCGACGCACCGGAGTGGTCCGCCACCAGGTCGCCATAAGGCGGGTTGAGCCAGAGCAGTCCGAACGACTGCCTGCTGATCATGGTGTCGAAAAGGTCACTGTGCAGCACTCGCTCAAGCAAGCCTCGAGCATGGTCGGCGCGCTCGCGGTCGTACTCGACAGCGAGGGCTTGGACCTTGTCGCGGCCGAGGATGTGTGCTGCCTCAGCCAGGGCAACCCCCTCACCGGCGCAGGGATCACAGATCCTCATCCTGCCCGACGGGGCGGGAGCGAGGGCTTGCAGAGCGCGTTCGAGGGTGACCTCATCGGTAGGGAAGTAGCCGTTGCGTGCAAAGTTGCGCGCCAAGCGCGGGAACATGAGGGCCATGGGGCCTCCTTGAGTCTGAGAGGGATGGCTCAGGCTTGTGCCTGAGCATCGGTGGTAAGAATGCTTTCGCGGATCAGCTCACCGAGGGTGGGCTCGAGCACGTCGACCCGCAGGGCGAGTCGCCAGGCGCAGACGTTGCCGATCGTCCCTGGCAGGGCGGTCAACATCTGGTGCTGGGTGAGGACCTCCATCACTGGCTCGCGCCAGTGCTGCAGGAGGGGGAGCGGACAGGTCTCCATCACCAGCGGCCAGAGCCTTTGGTGTGGATCCTCATCGCGCTGCAGGAGTGCGAAGGCGAGGTGATTGCCTCGGTCGGGCGCCGAGGCGCGCCGATCGAACAGCCAGAGGTTGAGCAGGCTGCCGAACAACGTGCCGCGGAACTGGCGGGTGGTGCGTTTCTCCAGGAGATCCTGGTTTGGGAAGACAGGTAAGCGCCGGCCGTCCACGATAATGTGGAAATGGTCGATGCCATTTTCTTCCCGGTCCAGCGTCAGCCTGGCCAGGAACTCTTGTGTCACGGTGTCGCGGCCCCAGGCCGAAAGAAAGACCAGGTTGCGCTGCTCGTCGCACACGCAGGCGTCAACGTACAGGTCTGGGCATTCTTCGATCTGGTAGAGCGGGGTGGGACTGGGCATAGGAACCTCCTTGAAGGAGGAGCCACGCCGCCCTCGAGGGGCGGTGAAGCCCCTCGGGGGTGTAGTCCAACTGGTGCAGGGGAGCGTGGTGGTCACCGAACGCTCTTGGTGTGAGGGTCGAAGCTGAGCCCATCGGCTTCAGGACGGTGCAGCGGCCCTTGGCCGACCAGGAAGACCTGGCAGAGGTACTGATCGCGTAGCGCGACAGCCGCTTCCGCCTGCTCCAAGGTCAGCGACAGCTCCTCGATGAACAGGTCGATGAGCTCGTCGTCGCCGGCGACGTCGTTGTTGGACAGTTGGTCCTCGAGGTAAGCGAGGGTTTCCTGGGTGAGGTTGGTGAACAGCGGGTTCATGGTGCGCTCCTGGTGGTAGACGAGGAGCGCCCTCGAGGGCGCCCCTCAAGGGAAGTGGTTGGTGCGGTCAGGCTTGGTGTTCGTGCGTCAGACGTTCACGCCACTCCTGGTTGACCTCATCGTGAGCCAGGTCCAGGAACTCCAGCGGACAGCCGTAGTAGAACGGGCCGGCACTTTCTGGAATGGTCTTGTAGCCCCATTGCCCGGCCGAGCAGTCCAGCAAGTGCAGCTCGATCATGGTGATCGAGTGACCGGCCGGCTTGCCGAAATAGAATCCGGCAAGGTGGAAGGTTCGTTTTACGACAGTCCAAAGTTCATTGCCGGAGACTGCGTGTGCCAGCACCTTGGTGCTGCCTGCGAAAGTACTGGTTGGGGCCAGCAGCTCACGCAGCAGGTCTTCCTTCGTCTGATGTGAGAAAAGCCATCCCATAGGTGTGCTCCTGTGGTTGGCCAGGTCTCCCTGACGGGAGAACCCGGCAGGGGTGGGTAGGGTGATGCTTCAGCGTGTTGCGCGCTCAAGGCGCTGGAGGAGCCGGTAAGCTGTTTGCCTGGCCTGCCAGTCGCAGTACAGCCATGGCTCGTTGTCGGCCGCATGCTCCGGCGAAGGGGTCTTCACCCGCTCACGCAGTGCGATGATGGCCTGGTCGACGACGGATCGGTCGAACACTGCATCGCGGAACTGGTCAGCCAGATTGTCCAGTCCGACCTCGCGCAGCGAGGCGCAAACCAGCAACAACTCCTCGCTGAAGCCTGGGGTGTTGTAGATCGATTTCATGCGGCCTCCTTGCGGGTCCACACTTGTTGTTTGAAGTCGAGCTCATAGCCCAGCGCGCCGAGCCGCACGCACTGTTGACGTAGCCGCTTGCGGTCGACCGTGGTGTCCAGCTTGACGATTTCGCCTAGCGGCCAGACCGTCCCGAACAGCTCTGCATCTGCGTCTGTGTCCGGAGTGGCGGCCTGCTCTGCAGGAGCCGGAGGGGACATACCGAAAGGCGCGTCCTCCCCTGTTGCAGCGGGGCGCAGAGGCTTCGGTTTCTGGGGCGACTTCGGCGGTACCGCCGGGGCTACTGTGGGCTGCTGGATCGCGGGCACTTCGTCGAGCGGATCCACCTCATTGCCAGAGAGACGCTCTGCCTCCTCGTCGCTGAGGTTGTCCACGTCGTCCAGCGTCATGCTGTCCAGCTTTGCGCGGATCTCGACGACCAGCCGGCCGCCGGTGGTGTAGTAGGAGGGACGGATCTCGGTGATGGCGAAATCACCGCGGTACTTGCCTTCGATGTGCTGGTCCAGGAGAGCGTCCTTGATGACGAACTCCCCGATCGAGGTCGAGAGCTTTCCCACGTTGAACTCGCCATTGCGACCGTTGATGGTTCGAATGGCCAACTGGCCGGGTATGTTGATCATGGCGTGACCTGCGAAAAGGATGATCCCGCCGAAGCGGGATCGTGGTGAGGGGAGAACTACTCGGTATCCGGGTTGCCCGGGAGGCTTTCTTCCTGCAGCTCGATGCGCAGGTAGGAAGGCTCATCGGACGGCTCGACTATCGAGAGGACCAGCAGCGCGAGCGCGCGGTCCTGCCCCTCTTCCTCCTTGTGGTACAGGTGGAATTGGATGTGCTTCGCGGTCGGCTGGAGCGAAAGCTCCTGCCAGGCGGTTTGAACGACACTGGCCAGCCGGGTGCCCATCTCGTCGACCCTGGCAGGGTTGGCGAGATAGACCAGGCGCAGCCAGGCCGCGTTGGTGAGAACGATCGGGAGTTTGAGGTACGCAGCAGTGTGGCCTGCGCTGGAGTGGTTGTTGAGAGAGGTCATGAGAGGTCTCCGAATACGCAGGCCTCTCCCGCGGGGATGAGGTCCCCGCGTGGGTGGGTAGGATGCACTCCATCACTTGCGTGATGCGACCGCGCTGCCGAGTGCTGTGGCGGTCTTGGGTGGGTTAGCGCTTGCGCGCCGGAGCCTTAAACCCTGGCTCCTTGGGAGGCGCTGTCAACGACAGCGAGCCAATTCGAATTCGAGGGCTGGCGGGATGTCCCGCCGGCCGGATTGCTCAATCGTCATAAAGTGGCAGGCCCTTAAGCGTGGGCGCGAATGGATCGAGTACCAGGAACCGAATGTCTGCTTGTCCCGCGAGGTGAAGTAGATCGACCAGGTGTTCGTCGAGGCCGAAGGCAAGCTGTTCTTGTCGAAGAGCGGCTGCGGTCATCTCCAGGATCTCCAGACACTCATCCGTCCAAGGGGTGTTGTGCAAGCGAAAGCCCACCGCACCGTGCTCGTTACACCAGAAGAGCGATACCAACACCGAGGGCAAGCGGATTGGCATCTTGGTCGAGAACCTTTCGTAGAGGCTATTCCACGCGCTGATGGGTAGATGTGTTTTTCTGATCTCCCAGCAGCGGTTGTAACCGCCACCGAACGAAAGGTGACGAACGACACTCTGGGCTTCGGCCAAGGAATACAGATCGCCTATGTGCTTTTGCTGACCGTCCTGCTCGGCAAGGATGCCGTAGAGCACATTGCGCACCAGACCGTTGTAAGGACAGCGGTCAGAAAGTGCAGTATCGATCTCTCGACCTTCAGTAACTAGGGCGAAGTCGTCATTGAAGATGCATGGAAAGCACTGTAGTTGAGTATCGGAGAGGATTTGCTGCGATGGATGCAACGCGCGATAGCAGGGGGGGCAATCATCTTCGTATGTTATCTGTAGCGTTCGCTCGATTCTGAAGTCAGTATAGCCGTGGATAAACGGATTATATTGAGTCATGGGGTATCTCCAGTAGCCGGGAAGCCCATGCCCTTAGAGACTATGGACCTCCAGGGGAAGTAAGGGGCGCCGAAGCGCCCTGGTGATGTAGAGTCGTTGCGGTTAACGCAATTCGGAGAAGTCACCACCCGACAGGGGGATGACCCCGTCTGGGTTGAATTAGCAGAGGCACATAGGCAAAAGGGTAAAACTTAATATTCCCGTTGCGACCACGTGCCGTTGTCTAATGCCTGTTGGGCAAGTTCGCGGGAGGGGTAGTATTCAACCGACTCGCGCGAAGCTGGTCCTTCTTCATCAAGGGTGCCGATATAAAAGCCGGCGTTGGACATAAGAACCTGCAGCGGCAGTTCGAGACGAAGATGGGCGAGTGCCCGCTTTCCGTATTGCATGGTGATTCTCCTTTCGGTAGGAAACACCAGTCCCAAGGGGACTGAGGTCCCCTAAATGGGAAATGTCTGGCGGTTAGGCCAAGGCAGATACCTGGGCATTGTTGCTGGCTAGGAACAGCCAGGCGAAGTTGCAGAACTGACTGCTGAGCAGCAGCTCGTCCTCGACGTCGCTGAGGCTAACCTCCTCTACTTCCGGCAGGGCGGGCAGATCTACGATTTGGATATTGCTCATGATGATCTCCAGATAATGGAGAACACCACGCCCTGGGGGAGATGGTGCCCCCCGGGTGGGTATGCGATGAAGAGTGGCGCATAGCGTAGGTAGTGAAAGGCCCTCGGGATGAGGGCCGGTATTCGATCAAGCCGTGCTCAAGCAGCGGCTTGTTCAGCGTGCTCAGCGGGGGCTGCGGGTTCACCTTGCGGTTCGCCTTGGCCTTGCTGGGCTTTCTCAGCTTCTTCCTTCGCATCGTAGACGGTGGTGCCATCCACTTTGATCCAGGAGATGAAGAGCAGCCGGCCTTTGAGGCTTGCGCCGGACTGGCCTTTTTTCTCGCCTTTCTCGTAGGTGAAGGGATCCGCCCAGATGTCGCCGATACGGAAAGAAATCAGCACCTTCTTCTCGGCCTCGACTGCTTCCTTGCAACGGCGGACAAGCTTTTCAGCTTGGGCGCCGACCACTTTGCAATCGATGTAGGAGTATTCCACGCTGTCTGCCGCGCCATGGAGGGCAGCAACAGTAGCGGCGAGGAACGGTTCACCTCGGCGGATCGGTACTTCGCGGATGCGATTGAGGTAGCCGATACCGGTGGTGTGCAGGTCGAAATATTTGGCTTCTTGGGCTTGGGTGTTGTTGCTCATGATGGTTCTCCAGTTTCGTAAGCGAAAGCGGAGAAACACCTTGCCCGTCAGGGAAAAGTATTCCCCGCATGGGTCGGTATTGGGAGGTAAATCTGAGGGAGAGGGCTTCCATCAACCTGTGGTTGATTGATCGCGCTACCGGAAGCTGGTGCGATCTTGGGTTCGATCTACACGGAAATCCGTGTCGTAGTCTTTCAGATCATGACTACTGGGGGAGGATTGCCGACAACGTCAGCAGCTCACGGTGCAAAGAATGAAAAGGCCTGTTGCAGTTGTCAAGCCCCCGCGAATGAAAAAGCCCCTCACACGGAGGGGCTTGAGGTCAGTGCGGGCGGTGCCGATGGTTAAACTTCGTAAGCTTGCGCTTGAGGTTGGGCCAATCGGCCCAGGCCGCCATCGACAAGCACACTACAAGCAAGGCGGTCAGCATGATCACGCCGAAAGTCGTTTGGCTCATCTCAAGATTCCTCCTGAGTCAGGTAGATACCTGTAGACCAGATTACCACACCTACCGACAGCGCAAGGGCAGTCAGGATGCGATGCTCGCCGAGAAAAATACCGATCAAACCAGCGGCTACCGCCGTGGTTCCAATCTTGCGTAGATCTTCTGCGATTGCGGAAAGTTTTGCGGAACCCATGGTTTTCCTCGAAAAATGCCGGAAAACCACCCTGCGGGATGGTTCCCGGCAGGGTTGGGGGTGGTAGCAGTGGCTATTAGCGGCCGAGAGCAGCTACTTGTTCATCCGTCATGGTGGACAAGTAGTCCTGCCAGCGTTGGTGGTATTGCTCCTGAGTACGCCGATGGAGTTCCCAAGAGACTGCGCTACCAGGAGGTGCTGGCAAAAGAGCAATCTCATGATCGTTCAGGGACTCTAACTGGAGAGGGGGCCTCCCCATTTCGCTTTCGGAGTTGGGTGCAATCAAATGGTCGAGGGAACCCATCTTGAGCTCCTTCCTGACTGGCGTTTCAGCTTTGGCGGTCGCCTTGGCCGGCTTGGGTTTGCGTGCGCGCTTGGGCTTTTGCACCTCGCGCGTATTGGCTAGATACCAGTCATTCAGGTTGACATTCTTCAGCCGGACGATGGCTGGGATGTCGCTGATGTGTTCTAGCTCGCCAGCGGTCGGGCCGGCCAGGAAGGCAGGATCGATGCGCTGGACGCTCAACGCAACCGGCGCTTGTGCTTGCACTACGACCGGAGGGCGCCTGAGCGCTCTGCGGAACTCACGCACAACACTGCCGAGGGCAAAGCCGATTTCGAAGCTGGTGGATTGCTTGGACATGGTGTTTCTCCTGCAGGTTGAGGGTGCGGAGAAAACACTGGCCCTGGCGGGGAAGTGGATTCCCCGCTGGGTTGCGGAAGGGAGCTTCTATCGACCGAGGCCGACCGACCGCGCTACCAGAAGCTATGCGGTCTTGGGTTGGATCAACACGGTGGGCTGTGCTGCAGCATTTCGGATCCGAGCTGCATGGGGGCATGTCGCTGACAACGTCAGCAGATCACGCGTTCATCATCGAAGCAGGGGGCGAAAGTGTCAAGGTCAAGCAGGAGGGGGAGCGGATGCAGGATACAGCGGGCGGAGAGCGAGGGCGGAAGAGCGCGGCTGGTAGAAACCCTGTCAAAGGTTTCCCCAGCCGTGTCTGGAAGGGGAGTCAAGTGAGCCACCTGTGGTTGAATCGTCGATCCCTGGGCATTGATCGTCTCGATCCCATCACCCGGCCATTATCGTGGCTTGGCCAGCAAACAGTAGGCACGCATCCGCGTACAAAGGGAGCCCTGCGTATCACCGGCGGGCCACCGGCAGGGAGAAGGATCCCGATGGGTAGCCTGATGCCCCTGGAGCAGGAGCATCAGGCTACCCATGGAGAGGGGAAAAGGAGGGGCCGTAACACCAGTACGACCCTTAAATCGAGGAAACACCGAACCTCTTGAGAACCCTATGTGCCTTTAAACTCGCTCGACACGAGTTGACGGCTGCATGACAAGCAAAAGAACAGGGAGACACAGGGAGAATTCTCAACCAGATCCGCACGCCCCACCCGGTGTTGTAGCGTGCTTACGGTTTGGAGATGAGGCGAACCTGCATCACCAGGGCGCTACTGATGACCGTCAGTAGCCAGCGGGGTGAAATCAAAGTTGATGGCATTATGTGTTCAGAAGGCTGGTTTATCAAGCAGCGCCGGGGTTTACTGGCCTCTGGAGGTTATTTGACCGCGACCACCGCGCCCTCGGGGATGGGCGCAGGGAGCGCAATGGCAGTGGCTCCGAGGCGGCGCGTGACTAACTGGCCGTTGCGCCTGACACCAACTAGGTCGGATTCCGTACCGGCATCCACGGCTGCCGCCAGCCCTGCCGGCGGCGAGGCGATGAAGGCGTAGCTGGTGTCGGCGGCGATGTAGCCCTGAAGCCGCGCTGGCTTGCGGAACCAGGCCGGTAAACCAAGAGCGGAGTCCGCCGGCGAACCGCTGAAACCGGGGTTGGCGTGTGCGTACTCCGCCAGCCTGGAGCGGTAGAGCAGCAAGCTCCTGGCCAGGGTATCGACCTCGGCCAGTTCGGCGCTCGAGGTCGCGTGGTCGCTTTGTACACTCAGCCAGGTTCCGGTGAGCAGGGTGAGCAATAGGGCAATCCAGAGCAGCGGCATGATATCTGGAGGACTCCCTAGTTGAGGTAGGTGGCCGTCACACGCATGCCGGCGGAGTTGCCGAATCCTGCGAGCACAACGGTGCTGTAAAGGCAGAACCGGTGTCCGGCTTTCACCATGGCGGAGATCGAGGCGTCTTCAACTACGTCAGCGTTTCGCCCAGCGGTGGAGCGCGCTTGACCAACGATCACGCCATCGACTTCCAGGCGCAGAACGCCGGGGCCGGAGCCATTGATCAGCGCGTCCCTGGATACCGCTTGGCAGTGGGTGCGGGGTCGGTTATCGGCGGGATACTGTGCCAGCACCACAGGGGTGGCGATATTCACGCCACTGGGCCGTTTCCACAGCCCATCGGTGCAGAATAGGGGGCCGCTGTTGTCTCTGCCTACCAGGCCATTGGGGGCGCATCCTGCATTTTCTGCCGCCAAACCATTGATCTGAAGGTACTCGCCGACGGTCGTTCTACCTTCGGAGCTGAGCTTTCCCCCTCTCAATTCTCCGCCGGTATAAACGTTCTTGTTCATCCACGACCTGACCCATGTGCTGTCACTCATATACCAGCCACCGTCCCACCGTTCGTTGTACCAACCTGAGTTACCGCGGGTCCTGAACCAGCCTCCGGTGTACGTCTCGCCGGCGACGTCAGCAGTGCCGGCTTTCACCGTGCCAGTGGCTGTCACGTTGCGCGCGCTGATGTCCGCGCTGGTCGTGATGTTTCCGCTGGCGGTGACCGCTCCGGCTGCGGCGATATTGTTGCCGCCCATATTCAATGCCGTGTTCATCCGGTTGAGCTCGGGATGACCCGGGACGGCATTGCGGTAGAGGTACTCGTTGGCAATGGCGCCGTCCTGGAAGAACAGCGCCGTCGCCAGGTGTCCAGCGCCGGGAGCGCTACCGAAATTGCTCAAGGCCACCTGCCAGGCGGCGCCCTGGGCGACACTGGTGTTGGTTTTCGAGATGTAGCCCCCGGTGGCTCCCATGAGCTGCGCGATCCGGCGGATCGAGAGTTCGGAAGCTACCTGTCCACCCGTGGTCACGATCAGCGTTTCGAGCTGGTTGGCCGCCGGCTTGCGGGCCAGTACCTGGTATTGCTGGCCGTAGATGTTGGTGTCGCGGAAGCCTGCGGGCAGGTAACGGGTGTTGCGCAACATCGGGACGGTGATCACCGCCGGGGCCGTGGCGCCGGCGCTGGCCAGAACCGTGCTGAAGTTGTCCTTCAGGTACTTCTCCGCTGCCTTGGCCACCTGCTGTTGCTGCTGGGCCGCGTGCTGTTCATTCAGGCCGTCTAGATAGCTCATCAAGACTGAAATCCCGCCGGTAGTCGCGATGGCGATAACGATCAAGGCGATCATTAATTCAATTGAGATAAAGCCGCGGCTGAGCTTGAGGTTATTCATAGATAGGCTCCCACAGGCTTTTGCGAGCCTGGCGATTCACATCGTCCTCAAGTAGATGAATCTGCTGCCGGCGGATCTTATCGCGCATGGCGACGGAGTCCACTCCGGTGAAAAGCAACGGTTCTGCGTGCAGTCTTCGAGCGCCGCCATCACTTACCAACTCCTGGCAGATCACGGCCTGAATGCCTTCAGCCACGACGTCGTAGGCATTGGACGCGAGGGGTTTGGCCAGGGTGATCAGCCGTTCGATGGCTTGCGGGCAGTTCTTGGCGTGGATGGTCGATATGACCAGGTTGCCGTTCAGCGAAGCTTTGCAAGCCTGATAGGCGGTGTCTTCGTCGCGGATCTCGCCGATCAATATCAGGTCGGCTCCGGTACGCAGGGTGCGCAACAGGGCTTCGCTGTAGCCTCCCGAGCGTCGTGAGGTTCTGACTTGGATACAGCGGCCGAGTCCATGTTGGCCGCTGAGATTGGTTTCTTGTGGATCCTCGACTGTGAAGCCAACCCCGCCCAGGGTCTGCAGTCGGGCGAGAATCAGCGAGGCGGCGGAGCTGGTCTTGCCGGTCGCCATATCGCCACAGAACAGGATCAAGCCCTGCAGTTGCGGGTTCAGGAGCGTAGCGACCACCTCGCTCGGATAGCCGATATCCTCGAAGCTTCGAACTTGGGCTGTCGACCGGCGCAGCACGAAGACACTCCCGCCGTTGAAAGCATCTTCCAGTTGGGTGACGCGCAGCAGCACACCGTCGACGACGATGGCGAACTCGGGATCCTGCAGCTCCTCCAGCGTTTGCCTGCAGAGCTGGAGCAGTTCCTGGGCGTGCGACTCCCACTCGCGAGGCACCTCGACTCGGCGCGCGCCGACGCCGGCCAGGCCCTTCACGTCGGCGAAGCCTTCACCGAGGTAAAGGTCGACGAACTGAGCCTGAATGATCGGGTTCACACTCACGAACTGTAGGTCCAGGTAATGCTGTTGCTATCGCTGCTGCAGGCCTGGGTCGCAGCCGCAGTGGTGACCTCACCAGTGATAGCGGTGCCGCTGTTGATCTTGGTCTGCTCGAAGGTGTTCTTCGCGATTTTGGTGCCCAGGGTGATACAGGCATCCTTGGGCAGCTTGCTGGTGGTGATCGAGAAGCCCATGCCGGTGGACGAGACAGTGACCGATCCGCCGTAGACGTTGTAGACGACGCCGGAGGAGACACTCATGTTCTTCGGCACGCCGTTGATTGCGATCAGGCTCGGGATCAGGTTGGTACCGCTGGAGCCGTAGCCCGAAGAGGTCTTCAGGGCACGTGCGTTGGCCGCAATGACGCTGATGTTGCGCTGTTCCTCGTTGGCGTTGGACGAACTGAACATCCCAGCCGCTGCGGCCAGGCCCAGGCCGACCCCGATGGCGATGATGATCAGCACGATGATCATCTCGATGGAAACGAAACCGCCCTGCGTCGGACGGGAGGTGCGTTGCGTAGTGCTCATGGAGCGCTCCTTGGTGAGGTTTCAGTGGTTCATGGATTGGATGAGCTGCTGTGCCTGGTAGGCGCCGAGCAGGACCAGGATCATCAGCGCGCCGATGAAGATCAGGGCGAAGTTCTTCACCAGCCCGGCGGCCAGCTCGATCTGCTTGAGGCTGGTCTCCTGCCAGCGGCGGCTGAACTTGACCAGAGCTTCGGAGAAGCCTCCCCGGTTGGCGAGGATGCACAGGTACTGGATGGCCTGTCGGTCGGGGAAATCGTGACCGGCGCTGCGAAGGGCGACTCCCAGGTTCTGGCCCAGGCCCACGCCGTAGCGGGCAGCTTCCAAGCGCTGCTTCAGCCAGGGCGGGGAGATCTTGATCATGCTGGCCAGGCTGTCGTAGGGGCGTATGCCGGCGTTGAGCATGACGGCCATGTTCAGCAGGAAGGTGGTGCCCTGGAGCATGCGGTAGATGGACCAGGGCGGCAGCATCCGGTCCAGCCAGACCCGGCCTTTCCAGCGGTAGGTCGGTAACGTGACGATGACCACCACCGTGAGGGTGATGACGGCGACCAGAACGTAGATACCAGGTCCTGTGACGAAGCTGGCAATGGCGTTGAGCGTGGCGAGCGGGCCGGTCCACGTGACTGGATCGGAGAGCCTGGCCAGGCTGGGGACCATGCGATAGGCCACGATGCACAGCAGGAACACCATCATGGCGGACAGCGCCGAGGGATAGAGCAGCGCCTGCCAGATGGTGGCGCGGATCCTGGCCTGGGCCTCGACCAGGGAGACGGCATCGCCCATGGCCTGAACCAGGTTGCCGCTCATCTCGCCGGCCTCGATCAGCGCTCGCTCCTGGGCGGGCAGATAGAGCGCCATGGCGGTGGCCAGACGCTTGCCGTTGGACAGCCCCATCAGCGCTTCGCGACTGGCGATGGCCACCGGATGAAACGGATGCTGTCCCTCATGAGCGAAGATCTTGTGCACCTCTGCCACAGCGTCCTTCAACGGGACCCCGTTTTCGAGCAGGGTGGACATGCTTTCGTAGAACTGCAGGCGTTCCTTGCGGCCGAACTGCTTGCTGTAGAAGGCGAACTGCAACTGCTCCCAGAAGCCCCCCATCAGCACGCCTCCTGCGAGTAGAAGCTGTCGTCGAGCAGATGCTCATCGAAGTCGAGTGGCCCAATGAAATCCTCGACTATCTGCGGGTCGAACATACCCTCGTTGATGCGGCGGATGGCGTGGGCGTGCTTGGTGATGCCCTGCATGGTCTTGACCCAGTAGTTGCGTGCCTCGGCTGGGCCGCCTTTGGCGAACACACGCATGAAGGCGAGGGTGGGCAGCACCACCTCGGCGACGATCGAGCGGCCGTTGACCCCGGAGCCACGGCAGGCCTGGCAGCCAGGCCCCTTGACGTACACCTGGGAAACATCGGTCAAGCGCTGGACCCGTTCGACCAGGTCGAGCGCGAGCTGGTCTTGGTGGTCTTGGAAGCGCACTTTGCAGTGGGGGCAGAGCTTAGGCAGCAGGCTCTGGTTGATCAGGCCGGTCAGCAGGGCCGGATCGAACAGCAAGCCGGGGTCGACGCCCAGGTCCTTCAGGCGCTGGACAATGCCGATCGCGCTATTGGTGTGCAGGGTCGACCACAGGCCGTGCCCGGTCATCGCGCCACGGAAGGCGGCGACAGCGGCGAAGAGGTCGCGCACTTCGCCGATCATCATGTAGTCCGGATCCAGGCGCATGCCGTTGGCGATGCCTGCGGCCCAGGCCTGGCGTTCTGCGTCTGGGTCAGTGGCGTCATAGACCAGTGGGGTCTGGTTGATGCCTTCGCCGCGAATGCGGTATTCCGGTGGATCCTCGATGGTCAGGATATGCTTGGATCCGCCATGCAGCTTATCGAGTCCTTCCATGGTGACCTTCAAGGTCATCGACTTCCCTGACCCGGTGGGGCCGGACAGGATGTTGATGCCGTAAGGCATGCGCATCATGCGATCGAACAGCGCGTTCTGCTCGGGCAGGTAGCCGAGCTGCTCCAGGCTGTCGAGGCCGGTATCGTCGTAGAGCAGCCGCAGGATCATCAGGAACCCACCGGCGCGCGGGCGGGTCGCGATCCGGGCGCCGAACAGGTTCAGCTTCTCGACGAAGGCCTGGCTCATCCGCGCGTCCTGGTCCAATTGCGGCTTGAAAAGCGGCTCGGCCACGTCGCACATGGACTGGTAGATGGTTGCGCAAAGTTCGTGCAGTTCCTGGCTGCGGTACTGCTCGACGGTCTTCAGCAGGCCGTCGACGCGGAAACGGATCTTGCTGCCGGTGCCGGCGGGACTCACGACGAAATGCACGTCACTGGCGCGCAGCTCTGTGGCCTTACGAATGATCTTGACCACGCGCTCCTGCATCTGGGTGGCGCGCTGGCCATCGCTATCGACCAGGCCGTCCATGGCGACGGCGCGGTAGAGCTGGTGAATGGTCTGCAGGTCGGTGAGGTTGAGCTGGTATCGGAAGCCACGGCGATCGAGACGGTCGATGAACGACAGAACGTGAATGTCGTTCTGGTGGCTCTCCGATAGATAGAGCGTGCCGTCGGCGGCCAGGGCCATGATCTCTTGCAGGTGCTTCGAGACCTCCCACTCGCCACCGTCGGCGGTGAGCAGTTGGGTCACCATGGAGGGCTGTACAAGCGCGGCAATTTGAAGGTTCGTCATGGCGGTACCTACTGGATGAACGGCTGCGGTACCGCCCCGGGCAGCGCCGGCGGAACGGAGGCGCCTTGGGCCGAGGAGGCGGCTTGGGTCGGGGCAACGCTGGAGAAGCCCACGGGCACGCGGTTGCCGTCCTTGTCGGTGAGTACGACCTGGTCCAGGGAAATCGACTCGACGCGGTAGTTGCCCGGCAGCTCCGCGCCGCTGGCGGCGTCCACCTCGTACCCGCCCGGGAACAAGAATGTGGCAGTCATCTTGCCGCCGGCGCCGTAGATGGTCCGCACCACTGGCGGAACCGGCTGCGTGATCGTCGGCGCCGCCGCCGGCACCGGCATGGCGAACGTCTGCCCCTGGGCGCTGACGACCTGGCCGGTTTCGCCTTTGCCCTCCAGTTGCCGCTGCGCCGTGGCCAGACGCACCTTGGCCTCGGTGAGGATGGCCTGGGCCTGGATCTCCGCCAGTTCGCCAACGGTGCCGGCGCAGGCCTGGCCGGACGCGAGGAGGAAGAGCACGGCCACGGCCATGCCGATCGGCTCAGTTCGCATAGATTTCTCCTGTGACAGTCCAGTCCAACTGGCTGTCCTTGAGCGTGGTTTCGAGGTTGGTGATGCGGACCCCGGCGGCGGGCAGCCCCTGGAAGGTCAGGTCTGCCGGGAGCCTGGTCTGGGCGCTGAAGGTGAATTTCTTCCAGGAGGGCAACACCACTTGCTGCTCCGTCGCCGCTTCCGCGCCAGGAAGGGGTGGAGTTGTCTCCTGGCTGATCGACAGCTTGGGCTCGACACCCTGACGGTACAGATGGCTGGTGAGCGCCTGCAGCGCGTCGTCGGCTGGCTGCAGCGGCTCATCGCTACCGATGGCGACTTTCAGGTCGACCTTCAGGGCCGCGGTGTTGCCGTTGTCGATGACGAAGGCGGGGCGGTCAGCGAACAGGTGCTGGCTGGCCGCTGTCAGGTCGGCTGCCGTGCTGTTGCCGGTACGGTGGTAGGTGGCGACCAGGACCCTGCCGTCGCACTTGCTGGATTCGAAGAGCCAGCCCTGGATCGACAGCGACAGTACCCCCGTTGCCTTGCTACAGGCGCGTAGCATGTCCTCGAGGTCAGGCATGAGCGTCCAAGGCTTCTGCAATGAAGCCAGGTCCAGCGGCTGCTTGGCCTGGGCGTTCTTCTCGGCCAGCTCGGCGAGGCGCCTCTGCTCCTCGAGGAGCGCGGCTTGTCTGGCGAGCTCTTGCTGGTGGGCATTCCATAGGTAGTAGGCGGTTAGCGACCCGCCTACCAAGCAACCGAGCAGGGCCACTGCCGTCCACTCCCTGGCGGACAAGCCGAAGGTGAGTTGCCGGAGGCGGTAGTCGCGCCGCAGGCGCTTCGGCGCGAGCAGTTCCTCGATGTCGAAGTCCTTGACGGGGAAATCGAATCCTTCGGGAACGAAGACCTGTGCGTTTCGAAGCACGCCGCGCGTAGAGAGCTTCCTGATCCGGTCCCTGGCTTCGTCGAAGGTAGTGACCAGGTCCTGGCCGGGGACGATCGCACCATCGAGCGTGGCGACCAGTGCGTAGCGGTCCTCGTCGACCTTCCAGCAGGCCAGGAAGTCGCCTTCGAACTGGCCTGAAAGCGCCGAGGCCAGGGAGTACATGCCCTTGACTGCGCCTTGCGACTTCGAAACGAAGCCGGCCTGGATCACTGTCGGCGAATGGCGGATGGCAACGATGTCCAGATGCTCTTCCTTGCCCAGCTTGCGCGCTTCCTTCATGTACTGCCGCTGGCTGGATAGCGGCCGCCAGAACAGGCCGCTGACGAACTTGTTGCCGTGGTAGCTCAGGATCGAGACGTCTGGTCCACGGCTACCGATGTCAGGCTTCTCCATGGTTCAGCCCAGCACGACGGGGGTGATCAGCACCACGATGACCTCGCGTTTGGTATTGCGGGTCAGCCCGCCGCCAAGGCCGAAGAATCCGGCGTCGCCGGTGCCGACCTTGTTGGTATCCTCGGTGGTCTGGTCGAAGCCGGAGAGCACCAAGGTCTCGCCGCTGCGCAGGCGTACCTTCTGGTCGAACAGTTGTATGTCGTAGCTCGGGAACTGGGCTTTGGAGTCCCCGCTGGTCTGCATTTCGAACGTCGGTCTGGAGGTCATGTTGATGTTGATCTTCAGCAGCATCTCGCCGCTTTCCATCACGAACGGCAGCAGGCTCATGTTGTAGCCGCTGGTCACGGCGCCCGGGATCAGCGAGGTGGTACTGCCGACCTGGGCGACGTTGGAGATCTGGCTGGAGGCCAGGTAGCTGTCGTAGCGGCCGATCTGGATCGGCGCCGACTGGAGGTTGAGCGTGGTCACGGACGGGGAGCGGACGGTCGAGACGCGACCCTGCTGGGCCAGCGCCTGGACCATGGCCTTGGATCCTGCCCAGGCACTGTTGGCGGTATCCAGGATGCTCACGGAGCCGGAGATCGCGCTTTGATCGATGCCTGGCATGGTGTTCTTCAGGCCGATGCCCCACTTGTTGTTGAGCGACTTGTAGACCAGGTTCCAGTCGATCCCCAGTTGATCCTTGTCGGTCAGGGCGACCGAGAGCACGTTGACGTTCAGCAGCACCTGCTTGGTGATGCTCTCGTTCTCCCGGTTGACCAACTGCTGGACGCGGTTGAGGACCTCTGGTCGGTCGGTGACGGTCAGGGTGCCCGTGGCACGCGACAGCGACATGCGTCCCATGCTCGGCGTCAGCATCGAGTTGATGCTGTTCTCTATGTCGCTGAGGATCGAGGTCTTCAGCTCGGAGCTGGTGGTCTGCTTGCTGCCGGAGTCGCCGCTGATGCCGGAGCTGCCATTCTGTCCAGTGGATCCGGAGCCGTCCCCGCTGATGCCGGCGGCCGTCGTCATACCGGAACGCACGGTGGAGTCCACCGTGTTGACGTCGTCGAAGGCGTAGATGCGGAAGGTCCGAGTGTCCAGGTAGTAGAACTCGACCCGTTTCTCGGTTGGGTTGTAGCGCCAGGACACGCCGGCGCGGGCGGCGATGAGATCGAGGAACCCGCTGACCTTGCCGTTCCATTTGATGTTGTACAGCGACCGCGGGCCGTAGGACCCGAAGCTCGATCCCATGCTGCCGCCGGCACCTAGGGACATGCCGTTGGCGACGGAGGCAGGAAACAGCATGGTGGCCATGTCCTGGCCGCCTTGGATGGGCGGCGGGGCGTTGCTCGCGCGCTGCTGAGGTTGCAGGGCAAAAGCGGCCGGGTTCAGCGCGTCGGGCGTGATACTGACCGCCAGGTGGCATTGGTTGATGACTTCCTGGGCGGCCTCCTGCAGCGACGCTGCGCCTGCAGGGCGCCACGTCACGATGCAGTCACTGGACAAGGTGTGCGAAACGCTCAGGGGCTTCGTGCTGACCCAGGGTTTGTCGGAGAACACCACCGTATCGCGGCGATCCGGTCGGGTGTTGCGCATCTGTGCTGCGATCGTCGACGCGGAATCTGCCGTAGCTTCGACACGATCCGCCGACTCGTTCACCCGTGCGACCGAGCAACTGGCCAGCGCGGGGATCAGGAGGCAAGGCAAGAGGTTCTTCAGGGGGGCACGCATCAGTTCTTGCGCTCCTTGATGATGATCAGGGACTGCGGCCGGCTGGCGTTCACCAGGAAGGGCCGTTCGGCAGCGTCATACAGCGGGAACAGCTCGGATACCGCGTCCTCGAAGGAGCCGTGGAAGGTCAGAGGAGCTTCGATCGGATAGTTGAGATCCTGCGGCTCCCAGCGGACGGTCCAGCGTGCGCGCTTGGCCCAGGCTTCCAAGGTGTCGCGCAGGGTTGATCCCGTCTCGGCCGACCAGGCCTGTGTCAGCGGCCGACTCGGCTCCGCCGAAGGGAGCGCCTTGTCCGGTGGAGTGGAAGCCACGGTGGCCGGAGTGGGCGGCGTGGACTTCACGGCGGAGGCCGGAAGCTTGATCGGTGCCGAAGCCGCGGGAGGAGAAGAGGAGTGGCCATCCTTGGCCGGTGCGGCTGGGGGGAGCACAGTGGTGTATTCAGGCTTCTTGGTCGGAGCGGGGCTGGTTGTGATCGGCGCCGGCGTTGGCACCGAGGCGACCACGACGGGCGACTCCAGCGTGCTGACTTTTTCCGTGGAGGAGGGTTGCGTTACCGCCGCTGGAGTTGGGGCAGCGGGCTTCGCATACAGTTGCTGGACCGGTTTCGGCCTTGGCACCGGGGGAAGTTGATAGCCCGGGCGCAGCACGAAGCAGACCTGCCGCGCGACCTCGTCGACCTTCACCTGCCAGGCAGGGCCGGAGAGGACCTGGAGGGTGTTGCGCAGGGTCATCGGGCCGAGCTTGTACTGAGCCGCCGGCAGCGGCCGGGTGTAGAGGATGTTCACATGACCGGCCTCTGCCGGGCACAGCGAGTAACCCGAGCGGCTCATCACGTACTGCATGGCGTCCTTGACACTCGGGTTCATGCTCGACGGGATGGTTACGTCGATGATCTGGGCCATCAGGTCGCGTTGACCGGCATCAGGCTGGGTGCTGACCAGGGTGTAGCGCCCGTAGCGCACGACGGGCTCCTTCTCCGGTTGTACGCCATTCGGGTACAGGTCCGGGGAGAGCAGGTCTGGATTGCGGCTGCTGTCGAAGGCGGGCCTGGCCGGCTCAGCCTTGTGGGTCGTGCAGCTGGCGAGCAGCAGGCACAGCGTGAGAGTGGTCAACTGCCTGGTCATTGAGGCCCCCTTTGATGATGGGGCACACAATGGCAGGCCAATCGCCATGCTTCAGCAGGAAATACTCGGCAACAGGGGAGGGGATTTATTTTGCCTATCCGAAGGATTGTGCTTCAAGGGGAGCCAACAGAATTTGGAACAAAGCGTGTGCTAAGGCTGCGAGCGATTGACTGTTTGTGATTTATAAGTCACAGTTGATCCATGGTTGAAGTCAAACAAACCGCCACTTTCATGGCATGGGAAAGCAAGCTAAAGGATCGGCGGGCAAAGGCCGTGATCGCCGCCCGTATCTTCCGATTGGCGAATGGACTACCCGGCGATGTGTCACCAGTCGGCCAGGGTGTGAGCGAGTTGAGGATTCACTATGGCCCAGGCTATCGGGTGTACTTCCAGCAGCGCGGGACGGAAATCGTCATCCTGCTATGTGGTGGAGACAAGAGCAGCCAGGCCAGGGATATAGAAATGGCGAAACGCCTGGCAAATGAGTGGAGGCCGCAATGACCGAGCAAATTTATGATTATGACCCCGCGCAAGCGCTGGATAGCCCGGAGGCCATGGCTCTGTTCATCGCAGACGCTTTGGATACTGGAGACACCGCCTATATCGCTAAGGCTATGGGAGTCGTGGCCCGCGCCAAGGGGATGACGGAGTTGGCCAAGGAAACGGGTTTGGCCAGGGAGCAGCTTTACAAATCGTTTAGTGAGCGCGGGAACCCTACATTGAAAACCATGCTGGCAGTAATGCGAGCTCTGGGAGTTGATCTGACCGCCCGCCCGCATGCTCAGTGAGAACTCGTCCAGTTAGAGTTCTCTCTCCCGATCCTTGGCTATCACTGGTGAATCGAGTTGCTGGGCTCACTCATGTATCGTGGTATCGCTCATACCTAGGGAATAGGACTTCCCTAATCTTTGAATCCATCACTGACTCTATCTCGTCATAGGTGAAGGGGTAGCGTGCAACTTCATCCTCGACGAGTTCTATGTATAGCGCTGGAACTGTAGGTTCCCGGTGAAGGTAATATAAGGCGATTGCTGTCGCCATTTCGCAAAGTCTATCTGGGTCGGCCAGCGTTTCCTTAATGTTCGCTAGCAGCTCTGGAGAGGCGGCATGTGCGAGCTCGTAGAGCGCCTCGATCTTCAGCAACGCTTGCAGCACCATATTTCTCCTGTAGTCGATAGTCGGTGAGGGCTGCTCGAATCTCATTTTGGGGGCATCTCCTGCTGAACAGTCGTGTCGTTGTGATCGAGCTTGCTTCCTGCTCCTCCGTGTTGCAGCAGGAAGTGCTCGGTTGGTGAGAGTAGTTTTCTTACTGTGTCGATCAGCGGCTGGTTCAACCCGAGTAATCAGCGTTCGGCAAGGCTTGCGGCCAAAAGCGCACGGTTTCCGTCAACCTGCTCTGGCTCGATGAGGTCCTGGGCTACCTGGCGTTTCGCGTTGAGCAGTTGCCACAGCTGCTCGTCGATCGTGCCCTCGACCAGTGGGATCTTCACCACCACCATGCGGAGCTGGCCGTTGCGGTACGCGCGGTCCTCGGCTTGTTCCTGCTGACCGGGAGTCCAGGGCAGACCGAGGAAAAACACGTAGTTCGCCGCAGTGAGGTTGTTGCCCGTCCCGGCGGCCGCCGTGGTGCAGATGAACACCCGGCAGTCGGGATCCTGCTGGAAGCGATCGATCGCTTTCTGCCGCTTGGTGAGCGAGTCATTGCCCACCAGCGTGACGCAGCCGTGCCCGGCCTGCTCGCAGAGTTCTTTCAGCGCAGCCACGGTCGGCTTGAACTCGCAGAACAGGATCACCTTGTCCTCGGCGTCGAGCTCGCTCAACAGGTCCATCGCCACGCGAACCTTCACCGTTTCCAGGTAACGCCGCAGCGCGCCGAGTCGCGCGAAGACCGGTCGGTCCTCGAGACGCAGCACGTCGTATTGCTGGCGTTCCTCGGTGGAGAGGGCCACCTTCAGCAACTGCCGCTGCTTGCCCTTGAGGCTGGGCAGCACATCTTTGCGCCTGCGCAGCATCCAGTCACCCAGCTCCGCCCGCAGACTCTGGCGGAACTCCGGGTTGCCGGCGAAACGGTCGCAGAACTCTTTCAGCGGCAGTTGGCCGATGGGGTGGCCCGAGAGGCGCAGCAGGGTGTGCAGCTCGGTCTCGCGGTTGAGCACCGGCGTGCCGGTAAGCAGGTAGCGGTTCGGCACTTGGGCGGCAATGTCGAAACCGTGCCGCGTGCATTGCGCCGTCGGTTCCTTCATCCGCTGCGCCTCGTCGATGACCATCACGGCGAAGCGCGAAGCGTTGGCGACGAGGGGGCTCAACTGCTCGTAGTTAACGAGTATCCACTGCGCCTCTGGGGTGTCCTGCTGGATGGCCACGGTGGCCGAGGGATAGACCTCCTGGATCTCCCGCTGCCAATTGATCAGCAGGGTGGCCAGGGTGATGACCAGAATTGGTTTGCCCGCCGCGCGGATCGAAGCGGCGATGACCGCCTGGCGGGTCTTGCCCAGTCCCATGTCGTCGGCCAGTAAGGCGCTGGTCCTCTGCAGCAGATGAGCGATGCCGTCAGGCTGGTGGGCCAGTAGTGAGTAGCCCTGGAGCGCCGCCTCGATATCAGCCGAGCTGTACTCGGTACGCTCGATCTCCGGCACCGCGGCGAGGTAGATGTCAGAGGCTGACTCGTCCTCCAGGGATGGCGCTGCCGGTTCCTGCTGTGGACCGCCGATGCTCATGCTGGGCAGCTCGGTCGACGGCGCGAAGCTGCCGTCGCTGAGCAGCTCCTGGACAGTATCCAGAATCTCGAATTGTTCCTCGGCGAGGCCAAGCTCCAGAATCAGGTTGCTTCGAAGCAGCTCGGGAGTGGTGTCGATGCGCCAGGAACTCGATGGGCGCAGGAACACCCCGCGCATCCGCCGAGCCACCGCCACCACACCAGGATGGAACTCGCCTGACAGTAGGACGCCGCCCTCGGCCAGGGGCGCGATGCGCAGCAGCATCCCCCAGGTGAAGGCCTGTCGGTCAAGCGAGGCCTGCGCGGATTCGACCAAGGAGCTGAACTCCCGCCAGGACTGGGAGTGAAGGCCTCCAGCGAGCTCGGCGAGACGGTTGTACAGAGTGTCCAGTTCAGGGAGCAGCTTGCCTTTGGGGACCCGCCAGTAGCGGTGCAACGGATGCTCCCGGGCGCTGATGAAGAAGCCGGACAGCTCTAGCAGCGCGCGGTTGCTGCCTGCGATGTAGGGGATCTTCAAGCCGAAGTCGTAGCCGTCGAAGATCGCCCGCTGCAGAAGCGTCGAAGGTGTCGCGGAGGTACGGTTGATCAGGCGTGGACGGTTCATCGGTCTTCCAACCGAGTGAGCAGCCATTTCGCCGTGGCTTCGGCGAGGCCCGCCTTCCAGCGACCATTGGCGAAGCGCGTCATGTGGACGGTCATGTCGGGCCAGTTCAGGTTCGTCGCTATGGCTCCAGAGCGAATTCGTTCCATGAACCAGCGGTATGCCTGGCCGGCAGGCGAGTCTGTCGGCACGGGGGCATTATCGAATTCGCGAAGTTGCACCGTGGAAAGGTGCTTGGGACTCCAGGGCCTACCTATAGGCTCGCCATGCTCACGCCTGAGCTCCAATTCGGCAGAGGCCAGCGGACGACCAGCCTCACGTACTGAGAGCAGTCGGCAGTCTCCTCGGTAGGCGGCCTGGTCGTAGCTATCGATGCAATGTGCCAGAGCGACATGTTCGGCATAGAGGTCGGCAGGACAGCGGAGCTCGACGATCTGCAGGCCATTAGGGCAATCGACAAGGCCGACAGGCAGCATTCCCTCCCAGGTGGTGTACTCGTCGGTGTCGACCAGATCGGGCAGGCTGCTCTGCACTGCAGCACGCAGCTCCCTCTGGACCTGATGGTAGTCGTCCACCAGGTTGCCAGCCTGTCGGTAGGTACAATGACCCAGATACGCTTTCAGGGCGCTGCGCGCCTGCCGAACAACCTGTGAGTTCCCCTGGTCGAGGGCGGAATAGAATTCCTTGATGTCGCTCAGCCGTGCAGTGATTGCAAGCCATGCCGGATCCTGCCAATCCGACGGGCAGCCGTTGAAGAGACGGTTGTAGTCGGGCTTGGCGTTGTGAATTTGCCAAGGGATCGCATTGTAGGCGGCATAGAATGCTGTCCATTGAGCGCGAGTGATCGGCCGCCGGTTACCTAACGATGCTGCCAGTAGGAGAGCATGCCATCCCGAACATCGGCCTTCCCGTTTGCGATGGAAGAGAGCTCCTCCCGCACGGCCGGGACTGACGTGACTAAGAAATCGAATCGAGGCCCGCGGCGCCTGAAATAGCCAGGCGAAAAAGTTGATGACCGAAATCCCTTCGTCCGCGACCTGCCCAAGAATACGGCCCATATCGAGGTACAAATCGCATGGCATGGCGGCGGCCTGCGGTCGTTCACTATCAATCAGGGAAAAGGGGCAAGGAAGGTAATGGTAGATGCTCTCGCCGTTGTCATTGGTCGTCGTGTGAGGCCAGACTCCCTCCTCGCAATCCACCAGTAGCGGCGTCAAGACCGGCTGAGCCTTCAGCATTTGCAGCCGGCGCACCCGGTTGCCTTGAGCCAGCCAGTTGTAGAGCTGGGGCGAGAGGCACCGAACCGAGCGGATGGCGAACAGCAGGTCTTGGTCCAGGACCTGTCTGAAGGTTCGCAAGACCGCTCCGATCTGCTTCAAGTAGAACTGGTGCCTTGGCGCGTAGTAGCGCTTGTTGCTGTGGCTCGGATACACGAGGCGATGTGGAAGTCCGAGGTCGTCCCTGGCCATCTGTGTGGCTAGGTCGTGCGCTCGCTTGGTGTATGAGCTGAGTACAGCAACTGCGTCGTCGAACTTCTCAAGGCGCTGTAGCAGCTTCAACGCCCCTGCTGGGGACGGCGTGCTTGCCGGGATACGATGGGTAGGCTTGCACTCCCACGCACCGATCAGTTGACCGTCGAACACCTGGAGTAGTGGCCCTGCACGCATGATGGTGTAACGCACACCGTTGTCTGCAGCGACGGTGATGCACCAGCACCTGGTCGTAGAGGTGCTGCGCAGGTAGTGACGGATGAACTTGGTTCGAGCTGTCCCAGCGAGGGAGAAATGCGTTGCCCAGGTGTTGGCAACGGCGAGCTGCCGCTCGCTGTAGCGGGCAAGGAATGGATCCTGTAGCGGCCCGCTAGGGGAGGCGTTGTCGAGAGGTGCCACGCGCATGCTCCTGTGTAAGCGAGCAGCACTGTGGCTGGTCGGTGTGCTACGGATCGATGGGAAATGTTCAGGCCACGCGGCCTGTATTTCTTTGGATTACGAGGCCAGGAACACCAGGTGGACGCTGAGAGTCACTGCAAAGAGAATTAAAACGGTGAAGCTGAACATCATGACCTTCATGGCCACTGACCTCAAAAGGAGCCCCCGACAGGCCTGTGTGCGGGAACAGGGTGTCGGGGGCGGGGAACACGCCGGGGATATACAGCGTGTATGGCTGAGCGTAGCTGGCCCGAATAGCGATGCAAGTCTGACTGCGAACTCAGCCTGAAATGAGACATTTCAGCCTTGCCTTCCAGCCTCGCGGTTGCTCTTCAGATGGTTTTCTCCGAATGAGGTCGATGAGTTGCTCCCGCGCCTGGGCTTCGTTCAGAGATATTTCCTCCTGAGTCTTGAGGTTCAGCCAGTTCAAAGTGGTCTGGTAGGTATCCATCTTCCAGCCAGCAGTATCTTCCCGGCCCAACTGCACGCGCTCCGGATGAACTTGTACAGGCAGCCCTTGTAGCAGGACCTGTTGCCGGAGTTGCCCGTACAGGCGGTAGAAGGCGTCGTTGACCTGGTAGTGGTTGAGCGTCACGTCGTGGAGCTGGCTCTTCTGCTGCTCGGCCAGGAAGAATCGAGCAATACAGGTGCGGTGGTTGCCGTCGGAGCCGACGTAGAAGCTCAAGCCATCGAGCGTGTTGTAGTGGATCGCGGGCCTACGCTCCGTTGGCTGCAGGTAGTAGCTCGGGTTGTCCAGCAAGGCCTGCAGGTTTCGCTGCATTCGCTTGCCGCCAGTGAGGAAGTCGAGCCAGGACCTTCCCCGGTAGTCTTTGCGGTCGGTACCCACGACGCGGAACACATTGATCGATCCCGTCTCGGTCCAGTAGTGGCTTTGAAGGAAGGCGTGCTTTTCCTGGGGGTAGGCTTCCTCCCACGACAGCAGGACCTCTGATGCCCATGCTGGCGGTTGCTCGACTTGCCTGCGCACGAAGTCGAAATTGAGGTTCCTGTCGGTGCTGGTCTGCATGTTCATGTATTTACCTATAGCCCGCGCGGGTTGTCGAAGTCAGGTTGGCCGTCCTTGGTGGGGTAGCTGACTTTGCAGCCGGTGCTGCGATAGCCGCTGCAACCCCAGAAGTCGAAGCCGCCCTTGCCGGCTTTCTTTCGGTGGACCAGGGGCAGACCGCACTTGCCGCAGAGGAAGTCACTGGCCGGCGCCGAGGGAGCGCTGGCGGTAGAGCTTGCTCGCGGGTCGCCCTGTGCGCTGGGGAGCGCGCGCAGCGTCTGCAGCTCTGACTGCAGGAGCTGGTAGAACTGCTGGACCACGTTCATGTAGGTGTCCTCGCTGTTGGCGATCCGGTCCAGGGCGACCTCGAGGTTGCGGGTGAAGTCGAGGCTGAGGAAGCTGAAGTTGTGCTCCAGGAGCGCTATGGTGGCCTCGCCCAGCTCGCCGGGGATCAGGCTTCGGCCCTTCATCTGCACCTGGCCCTTGTCGATGATGTTCTTCACGATCGAGGCGTAGGAGGATGGCCGACCAATCCCGCGGCGCTTCATCTCGCCCACCAGGCTGGCATCGGTGAAGCGTTTGGGAGGGGTGGTTTTCTTCTCCAGGACCTCGCCGCTGTAGACCTTGAGTATCTGGCCTGGCTCCAGCGCCGGGATGGGGCTTGAAGGCGTTTCGTTCTTTTGCTCCTCGGCATCATCGCCCTGCAGCAGTTTTCTCCATCCAGGCACGTTCAACAGCTTCCCTTTGGCGCCGAAGCGCAGTGGCTTTTTGTCGGGGCCGACGCCCAGGAGGGTGATGGTTCTCACTGCGTACACGGCAGCTTCGATCTGGCTGGCAAGCGCGCGAACTCGAATGAGCTGGTACAGCGCCTGCTCATCAGCAGTTTCACCGGCGGTAGCGGCCATCCAGTCGGTAGGGGTGATGGCGGGGTGGCCTTCCTGAGCGTCTTGGTCCGCTTTGAACATTCGCTGTTGCTCTACACACTTCAGCCCCAAGGCTTTGGCGACAGCACGGATATCCGGCATCGAGTCCTTCGAAATATTGGGGTTGTCCGTTCGGTGGTAAGTGATGAGCCCCTGTTCATACAGCCGCTGGGCGACTTTCATCGTCTTGTCGGGTGACCACTTCAGTGCATTTCCGGCTGCCATCTGGAGCGAAGAGGAGATGAACGGCGCCGGAGGCATATCGGTTTCTTCGCCATCAATGCAGGTCTCGACGATCACATTGCGTATAGCCCCCACCAGTTCTGCGAGTTGACGATCCTGGATATACGGAAATTCCTTGCTGGCAAACGTGGGCACTGGATCCCACTCCGCCTTCCAGGTGCGGCCGTCGCTGGGCGAAACGAAGGCCAGTTCCACCCCGAAATGCTTGATTGGTGTGAAGGCGCGAATCTCCCGCTCTCGCAGGACCACCAGGTACACAGCGACGGACTGCACGCGCCCGGCGGTGGTTGGCCTGCCCATCACGCGCCGCAACTCTGGCGTGACCAGATACCCCACCAGGCGATCGATGACGCGACGGCATTCCTGCGAGGCGACCTTCGGGAGGTCCAGGCGACGCGGCGAGCTGAGTTCGGCGCTGATGCATGACTTGGTGATTTCCTTGAAGGCAACGCGCTTGTAGTTCTTGATCCCGGCAGCCTGGAGTATGTGCCAGCCGATGCTTTCGCCTTCGCGATCCGGGTCGGATGCGACGTAGATCTCCAGAGCTTTCTGCTGCAGATCCTTCAGCCGTGCGACGGCTTTTTCCTTGCCCGAGAGGATCTGGTAGTGCGGTTTGAAATCCTGGCCCACGCCGACGGTGAGCATCTGCGGATCCTGGCCGTGAACGGGTAGGTCTCTGATGTGGCCGGCTGTCGCCTCGACCTGCCAGGTCACGTCGGGACGAATCGAGGGGAGAAGGGACCTCAGCTTTTTCAGCTTGCCCGGGGCTTCAATGATTACGAGGTGCATCGGCGGAATCTCTCGGAACAGTCGGTCGAACTGTCGCGATCAGAGAGCGGGCCAACAATACGAAATGGACGGTGCGCTGTTGCAGTTTTCGAGAGGAACTGAAGGGTAACGTCATCAGAAGTCGAGCTGCTGTTGCTGCTCCTGGGCAAACCCTTTCAACCAGGACGCCCGCATCGCAGGATGACTGTAGGGGCAGTCGAACACCCGTAGCCCTTTCCGCGCGGCCTCAGCACCAATAGCCCGTACAGTCCGGTGGGGATCGTTGAAGTGTCGTCTGTCCAGCTTGTCGGTATCGGTAGCTTTCTTTGACACACTGCACCTCGTACTGGTCGAGATTTCCGAATCGGAAGCCCTTGCCACCAGAGACTTCACGAACGGGCGGCCAAAATTAAGACAGGGAGTTTGCAGGCGCCATCCTTCGAAACTGGTTGGCGTCATACATTGCCCTTCCCACGCGAACGAGATCGGCGCGGTTTTGCTCGGACATTCCGGACATGTAATTGAGGATATCCAGCTGCTCTTGAGTGAGCGCTTTCACCGCCGCTGGAACATGTCGGCCAGTGACTACGTATAGAACGTCGACTCCGATCTCGATGGCTTTAAGCAGATAGGTGGTATCGGGACTGCGCCGTCCCTTCTCATACGAAACCTGAGTGTTCTTCGTCACCCCACAGTGCTGTGAAAAGGCGTCTTGGCTCATTTCCAGTCGAAGCCTTTCTTCCCTCAGTCGATTTCCGATCATTGTGGTTGATCCAGTTGCTCGAGTGTTTTTAAGAGGCTGCGGGCGGCGAAGAGTAGTGCTTGCCACCCGCAGCTTCACGAATGGGCGGCCAAAAATTAAGCCGCCTGTTACATGGGGATGTCGTCGTCGAAGGCGCTGTCGTAGTCCTGCTGCGATTGCGCATCCTGCTGAGCAGGTTGCGGCGGCACCTGCCGAGACTGCTGATGTTGTGTCGACTGGCCGTTGGTAGACGGCAACAGGGTGACCTCGGCCAGGCGATGCGGAAGGATGGAAATGCGCGAGGCTTCGACCTTCAGCGCCTGTACTTCTTCGCCAGACTCTTTGTCCGGCCAGCGGTCCATGATCGCCCGGCCTTCGACCTTGACGCGCATACCTTTCGCGAACAGTTCGGCGAAACGCTGGGCATCCTGATGCCACCACTCGACGCTGCACCAGAAGCCGCCGCGATCCTTGTAGCCACCCTGGCCATCGGGAATCGAGTTGTCGAACATCACGTTGAGACGCAGCAACTGCCGCGGGGGATTGTTGCCGTTGGGGAAGCTGCGGTGCTCCGGCGCCGAGCCGATGTTGCCTTCCCAGAAGACGGGGGTAGCCATGATGAATCTCCAGTCGGTTGAGTCGGGGGTTAGTGGGTGGAGCGTGGTTTGAAGGGGGAGCGAGTGGCGCGGCTGGCCACGTACCCGAGCAGTTCACGGGTTTGCCGAGACGTTGCAGCCAAGGTGTTGGCCATGTGCTCCTTGAACACTTCGCTGGCCAGCTTTTCGACGCCGCTGTCGTAAAGGGAGTTGAACAGCAGCTCCGCGTCATGAGCGGAGCGCAGCAAGCCGTAGAGCAGGTCCTTGGCGATGGAGGAGCCGGCCACGCTGGGCAAGGACTTGGCGGCCACACCTTCACCGATGATCTGCCCCTGGAGGAAGTTCAGGGCCTGCTTGATCTGCTCGGGATTCGCCGCGTCCAAGGACTCGACGGCCAGGTAGTTGCATACGACCTGTTCTGTCCTGGGTCGGGCCGGCTCGCCGAGGGTGTGGTCGCGCATCAGGTCGAGGGTCTTGATAGCGAACTGGAGCAGGTGGTTGTGGCTGAGGATCTCGGGTTGCTCGATGATCGCCTGTTCCATCTTGTTGAAGGCGTTGATGTAAGCGACCTTCCAGTGCATAGCTTCCTTGCCAGTGAACCCCATGCAGAGAAGGGTGAAGCCGTCGCGAGTCATGCGCACGTATGGCTCTGGCCTGTTGTTCGCTCCCGTGCGGGAACACTCCTCAAAATTGAGGAGTGCAAAATCCTCGGGACATTCCAAGTTTTTGATATCCCGTAACACGTTGTCGTGCCTCTTCCGAAAATGCTTGGCGACGTCGAGGCTGGTCGTGGTGGGCTTGCCGCCGATGATCTCGACGCTGACCTCGGTGGAGGGCTGGGCTTTGGTGTTGGAAACGGTCTTGCTGCTGATGTTGCTCATGTTTTCTCTCCGTTGGTGATCGTTTCGTCGAAGGTAGAGCGGTACAGCTACATGCCCACGGAACCAGGGCGGGTCTGACTCTGCTGCAGTCGGCCCATGAACTCGGCCTCGGCCTGGCCCATCTTTTCCGCACACTCGGCGGCCTGCTTGCCGATGGAGTGGATCAAGCTGATCTGCATGTTGAGGGTGATGCGCTGCAGCTCCATCTGGTAGAGGTCTTGCAGCAGGTATTCCGGGGTCTTGTCCTGGCGCAGCATTTCCGCCCACACCCCGACGCCCATCCGCCGGGTTGCAATGTGCTGCCAGCGAAGAAAGGTGGTGCGGGCGGATGTGCGCTGCTCGATGAGTCGGGCGGGCAGAAGAGTGAAGGGCGGGCGACGAACCTGGGCCAGCAATCGCTGGGCAAGTTCAAGCAATCCCTGCTCCAGGACTTCGCACTGCTCCGCCAACTGGGCCAGCTCCCCCTTACCTTTAAAAGGCTTTAAAAGGCCTTTTAGTGAGGCACTGTGTTGCAGCGCCTGGAAGGCAGTTTGTTGCAGTGGGCGGAAGGCACTTTGTTGCAGAGCGCCTTGCTGGTCCTTATCGAGCTGCCGCATTCCGATCAGTCCTCAAGCTCAACACGGTCAGCGTCATCATCGGCATCACCGTCAGAGCGGCCTCGGGTGATCGGCGGAGCGAAGTTCGAGCGTCGGGTGCCCTCCAGGATGTCCTGCGGGATCTCGCCGAACTTCTCGTACATCTTCCGCGCGGCTTCGGCGCGAGCATTGTTTGCGGCGAAGTCGTCGCGAGTGGCCCCCGAGAACTGGTAGCTCTGGGCCAGACCAAAGAGGCTGCGCAGCACCGACGCACCTTCGTCGAGCCAGACCTCCATGTCGCGGCGACCGACCAGTCCGACGTGCTGGGCCAGCAGGATTCGACGGGCGAGTTCGTCGTAGTTGGTCAGGAGATAGACTGCCTTGAAGCCGAGAGGGTTGGAGATGAACAACGGGACCTTGACCGGTGTGACGGACAGGTTCTCGGAGATATCGAGGGTCGCGGGCAGCTTGGCCATGACGTCATCCAGTCGCTGGTCGATGGCCTTGAGTGCGGCTTGGCAGCTCTCGACTTTCTCTTCGATCTGAACCAGCCACCAGTCGGAGTACGGATCGTCCAGTGCTGCCCCGCGGTGCATGCGATTCACGTAGGCGCAGAAGCCGGAGAGGCCGAGGATGCTGTGCTTGGCATCCGACTTCTGCCGGCCTGTCCAGATGCGGGCGGCGTGATAGGTGTGAAGCGTCAGGGCGACATCGCTGCGGAGAGAGCCGATCTGAAGCCGATGGGTTTCAGCCATGGTGCAGGGTTCCTTTATAGGGAAGGGGTTCGGCCACATCGTGCTGATCGGGGTAGGAGCGCGCAGTAGGAAATACATGGTTCGCCGCTGGGGTATTTCCGCTGGCAGTGCGGGTTCATCATCATCCCGCTTGCGGCTCATGGAGGTTGGCTTCCTTCAGCTCTTGGCCCCCTCAGGGGCGTTGTCTATCGCTACGTCGACGCAACTTTTGAGCTTGCCGAGCAGCTCGCTCAGTTCCTGCAGCTCCGTAAAGTCGATAGGCCATTCATCGTTGTCGTTGAATAGGGTTGCCAGCCCTAGCAGCCGCTCGAATTCGAGTTCGTCCATAGGGGCATACACGATTGAGTCGCACATCTTTTCGGTTCCTATTGAGTGGGAGAGGTTGATAGCCCTCGGCGCCGAGGCCAGGTCCTAGCGGACTGTTGCCAGTGGCAACACCCAGTTCGCCGGCGGCGCCGAGGCCAGGACCTGGCAGAGTGTTTCGGGCCGAATCACCCAACTCGCCGTCGGCGCCGAAGTCAGTTCCTGGTGAAGTGGTTCCAGTGGAACCACCCAACTCGCCGCCGGCGCCGAGGTCGATCCTTGGCAGAGTGTTTCCAGTGGAAACACCCAGCTTGCCGTCGGCGCCGAAGTCAGTTCCTGGTGAAGTGGTTCCAGTGGAACCACCCAACTCGCCGCCGGCGCCGAGGTCGATCCTTGGCAGAGTGTTTCCAGTGGAAACACCCAGCTCGCCGTCGGCGCTGAGGTCGATCCTTGGCAGAGTGTTTCGGGCCGCAACACCCAGCTTGCCGCCGGCGCCGAGGCCAGGACCTGGTGGAGTGGTTCCAGTGGAAACACTCATCTTGCCGTTGGCGCCGACTTGGGTATCTCTACCGTTGGTAATCTGGTTGGCAGTTCATGTAGTTGGCTTTGTTGCATGAAGCTCCCCACATCGCTTTTTCTGCCATTTCAAAGCGATACATCTCAACCGTAATGGTCAACACGGTTAGTGAATACCCGAACACGGTCAGCATTAACAACAGCCTGAGTTCTCGGTCGTTCCACGCATCTGTAAAAAGTGCAGAAAGAACGAGAACGACCAAAAAGAAAGGGGCCATGCTCAAGAACATTGTTTGAGTTCCTCGTGTGTGGTGATGTCTCGCTTTGGCAGAGTGTTTCGGGCCGAAACACCAAACGCACCGGCGGCGCCGAGGCCAGGTCCTGGCGGAGTGTTGCCAGTGGCAACACCCAACTCGCCGCCGGCGCCGAGGTCGATCCTTGGCAGAGTGTTTCGGGCCGAAACACCAAACGCACCGGCGGCGCCGAGGCCAGGTCCTGGCGGAGTGTTGCCAGTGGCAACACCCAACTCGCCGCCGGCGCCGAGGTCGATCCTTGGCAGAGTGTTTCCAGTGGAAACACCCAGCTTGCCGTCGGCGCCGAGGTCGTTCCTTGGCAGAGTGATGCGGGCCGCAACACTAAAAAACACGACGCCCGACCGAGACTTTCTCATGGCTCATCACCCCGCTCGGATGGCACGCTCGATCCGTGCCTGGGCCGAATGAGGTCCTTGAGCCGGCTGAGGACCTCGCTCCCTGTCCGGGTATCCCCCCTGGGCTGGACCTGAGGCTGTGTAGGCGCTATGGGGCTTGATGGTGCCGGAGCACGAATGGGGCGTTCCGTTGCGGGGATGGTTCGCTCAGCCGGTTCTTCCGGAGTCCAAGAAGCGTTGAACTTGCCCTGGACTGCACGCTGGATGAGCGTCATGAGGTAGCCGAACGGATTGCCGACGGTTCCGCCGGCACATCGGTGCTGCCACTGCTCGATGATGGGTAGCCGAAGATCCTCCGACACCCGTCGGAGCGCGCTTACGGCTTGGATCCGTTGCTCGGCCTCCAGTCCGTTCAGGAGATCCTGCCAGTTCGGATGTGCGTCCTCGCGTGCTCGCGGTTGTACTGGCTTTTTACATACAGAATCTTGTTTGTATGTATACGTACTATATGAGTTCGGCATCCGAACCAAGGGCGTACTCGGCGGATTCTGTCTGGGTTCGGCATCCGAACTCAGCGGTAAAGCGCATTGCTTGTTGCTGATTTCACTGAGTTCGGCATCCGAACTCGGGGTTGAATGAGGTAGATCGGGCAGAGTTCGGATGCCGAACTCTGCCGCTGGATCCGCTTCGAGCTGACTATCGATAGCCCATTGCTGGTGGTTCAATCGTCCCTCGAGCTTCTCCAGATGGGTTGGGAGGCGGCGACCCACGTCCGGGTCATCCCTGAACTCCCGCCAGATGATCTGCCCGATTTCGCGTATGGCTCGGTTGCCGTGGCCGGTGGATTGGCTCAGCAACTGCATGTAGTCGGTGTCCAGCTCCAAGGCTTCGGCTGGAGAGACAGGCTCGTCGTGAAGGATGTAAACGTTGCCCTGGACCTGTCCGTTGAGGTCGTTGCGTAGGCGTCGGCCGAGGCTGAGCCAGCGGGTCAGACGAAGGACCGTGAGTGCCTTGGCGATGGTTTCGCGCGAGGCGATCTTGCCCGGCTGCATACCGAGGTAGGGGCGTAGTTGCTCGTATGTCGGGAACGCGGTCAGCCCGTCGTCGTTGATGAGCAGGCGGAACACTTGCCAGCAGTTCCGCTCCAGCGGGGTGAGGCGTTTATCCAGCAGCAGGCGCCGAGGAACGGTTTCATGCGGGTTGCCGCTGAAAATGATACCGGAATATTGTTGAGCCAGCGGTTCGCCGCTTTCGGCAGCGAGCCGCTTCTTAAACAAGTGGTCCTCGAGATGTCCCGAGGCCGAGTCCAGCAAGGTCGAAATGGGAAAGCGCGACAGCCTCATTGTCATGGTGTCGTATCGCCTTCCGACTGAACCAGGTTGAGGAGTTGCTGCTGCGCAGGCTCAATCTCCAGGGCGGGACTCTGTGGCGGGTGAGCCGCAGGCGAGGGGAGGTGAGCGCTGACGCTGGCCAGGTAAAGGGTGGTGGGCTTGGCCTGTCCTTTCCTGTTTGGTTGATAGAGGTTGTCTTTCAACCAGCTCTGGATGAGAGACCACACAATGGCGAGGCTGATGAATTCTGGACTGTCTTGTTCGATTCCGGCGTTGATTTCCTCGGTGAGGATCATCGCGATGTCCAGCAACTCCATGCTGTCCTCGAGGCGGACCTGGTTTTCATGCATCAGGTGCTCCCAGCGGAACCAAATCTGGCGCTCGATCTGTTCATCGAGCTGCCGCCAGCGACCGCGGCGCGGGTGGATCTCCAGCATCAAGCGCTTGGTGGCGGTGTCCTCCGGCGACAGACCGAAAAAGCTCTGGATCATCGTTGTGGTGGCTCCCAGCTTCAGTGCGCGTTCGATCTGCAGGTCTTCCTGCGCGCTGCGCTCGGCTGTGGCCAGGATCTTCTCCATGACGTCGATGTTCACTCTGACGTCTACCCAGGAAACCGGGGTATTGGTCAGGATGCTCATGACGGCAGGCTGTTGGAGCTGAGCCAGAATCTCCGGCCGCAGCCCCATCTCGGCACAACGCCTGAGCTGGCCGTTGCGCAGGTGGTTGAGCACCTGCGTCAGGACCGCTTCATTGATCAACGACTTCGACATGTCGATCCCTCCCCAAATCGTGCGAAATCACTGGTCAGTAGCTGCTTGCTCGAAGGCGGTCGGCGGCAGCTCAAGGTCAACCAGGCGTCGGGCAAGACGAATGATCCGGAACAGTTTCACCAGGGCTTCGTCATTGAGACGGCCTGCCTGGCTGGATGGCTGATCGCTTGTGGTGGGTTGGCCCAGCAGCAACTGAGCTAGGCCAGCTGAGAACTGGAATTCACCCAGTGCATCGCGGCAGGTCTGTTGATCGTGAGTGTTCAGAACGACTTGGACCTGGCCGCTGAGCGCTTGAAGCAACGTCATGAGGTGCAGCGCTGAATCAGTAATCTCACGGTCTTCATTGGGCTCGCGATACGTGTAACCCACACCGCCCTGGATCCTGACGATCTCGCCTGGGGCGCCGACGTGCAGAGCGATCTCTTCAGCCAGGTCAGCGATGTGCTGTCGCAAGATCTCGGGGGTATCGATCGACCGCTCGATGTACCAGAGGTCGGTGATCGGGTGCAGACCGCCGACTTGCACTGGGATTGCCTGCAGGGCTGTTTCATCGAAGACAGGTAGATGTTCACCCTCAAGGCCGGCAAGCCGTTGGCGAGTCTGCTGGATCCTGGTCGATACCGGGCTCACGATATGGCCTGCCAAGACCGCTGCACGCTCCTCGTCGGTCAGTTGCTGTTGTTGGACTGGTGGCGGCGGAGCTGGCAGGGTAGATGTACCCGGGGGGCTCTTGGTCTTGGACGTTTGGAGGCCGGTAGCGGGGCTCTGTATTTGTGCTTGCCCAGTAGACGACGCAGCAGGGTTTTCCTGCCCAACTGGTGGAATTTCAGGTGGCCCGGCAGGTGTGGGCAGGTCGACCAGAGTGCTGCGGCGTTGTTCCTGCTGCCCGTTGGTGATCTCGAGCAGGATCTGGTCATAACGCAGGCCCAAGGGACGCTTCATCTGGTCGATGAGTTCGTCCTGGAATCGGTCGAATATGAATTCGTCAGGGCTACTGTCGAAGATTGCCAGGGTGTCCTGGAACAGCATCTCGAAGTCGATGCCTTCGCCGGCGTATAGACGTGTCCAGCAGGAAGAGGCTGACTTTCTGAGTGACAGGAGTTTTTCGATTTGAGGTTTGCCGAGTCCCGAATACAGCATCACAGGGATGGCTGGCAGCAGTATCTCAACGGCATCCAACATCTTGCTGATGTGTGAGGGTGAAACAGGATAGCCGTCATCGGTGAGCTTCCGAGATAGCTCGCGGATGCCGACCGGTTCTCCTTTCTCCTCCTCATACAAGGCTTTCGCTTTCTGAATGCCGACGGCCCGCTCGATGAACTTGAGGTCGCCCTTCAAATCGTTTTCGGCCAGGTGACCGGTGAGCGCGATGATTTCGCCGCGCTGCTGATCCCAGGGGCGGAATAGGCAGTTGAAGCGGAAGTAACGCTCGTCGCCGGTCTCTTTGTAGAGCTCGTTGAGAATTTCCAGGCGAGTGTTTCCGCCGTTGCGAATGCGGTATTTGTCTTCGCCAGGGCGTCGAGTCACTGGTGGCGGCGTATCGAGGCCTCGATGCCGGATCGATTCTTTCAACTCATCGTATTTCGGGTTTCGAGTGGTCCGGGGGTTATCGTGCCAGGGGAGGACCTGGTCGAGCGTCAGGACCATGGGCGTGTCGCTGACTGGGTCCGACAGCTGCTCCAGAACCTTGGGCGGCGCGGTAAAACCAGGGGCAAGTAGCCGGTCTTTCAGATCTTGCGGGTTGATCTTGGCCATACTCATGCCTCCGCCACCTGAGGCGCGTTCGCCGCCGCCAGCTCTGCCTGCAGACGCTGGTTCTTGGCGAGGAGCTCGTCGACCATTCGGTTTGCTCGCGCGAGTTCTTCCTCGAGCTCGTTGCTGCGCTCCAGTCGGTAGACGATCTCGCTGTTGGCCGAGCGGTGGTTATGCGCGGCCTTTTGCTTGAGCTGATCGCGGAGCCCTTGCGGCATGCGTACAACAAACTTGTCTTCTGCGTGTTTGCGGCTGATCGAAGTAACGTTCTTCATGTTGTTCTCCTGCAGATCGCTCAGTAATGAGCGGCCGTGGTCTGGAATGAGGGCGATGGAGACGCATTACTGGCCTGGAAGAAGTCCAGTTGTGCCAACCCCTCAAGCGCTGCGCTGTTGAGCCAGAGGCATTCGATTCGCTCTCTGGAGCCGTCTGCATAGGCGTGGCGGTCGACTCTGTGCCAGGTGATGTAGAGCTCGTCGTAGAGGGGGCAGGGATATCCGGAGAGCACCACCATGCCGCGCAGCCGTTTGAGGAGTGCCGCCAGCTCCTTGTGCTGGTTGTCGTCCATTTCGTACCGGTACGACTTGCCGGTGGCGTTGTGGCGCACCTTCGTGCTGCGGGTCGAGTGGACGTAGGGCGGGTCCACGTAGTGCAGCGTATTCGGCCGGTCGTGATACTCCATCAGCGCGAGGGCGTCGCGGTTCTCGATCACCACGCCCTGCAGGCGTTCTGTTATCGCGGTCAGCGTGTCGGGGTAGTTGCGCCAGTCCAGTGCAGGTCCGGTACCGGATCTGGTCGAGGTTGAGCGGAACCCTGTACGTTCGCCGGACGCAGCTGCGGTACCGAAACCTTGCAAGCTTCGGATAACCATCCGCCGCGCGCGCTCGAGCGGATCGGTTGTTTCGACGTAGCTGGCTTCGAACTCTTCCCGGGCAAACGGGGTAAGCGCCAGGGCCTGGCGCAGTTCCTCACCGTGATCCCGCGCGACGCGGAACAGGTTCACCACGTCCCCGTCGAGGTCGTTATAGATCTCGGCGTAGCTGCGGGCTTTCCGGAGCAGGACGGAGGCTGCGCCGCCGAAGGGCTCGACGTAAGTGTGATGTGGCGCCAGGTGCTGGATGATCCAGGGAGCAAGTTTCCACTTGCCTCCGTGGTAGCGCAGGATTGGGCGACGAACCCCTTTCATGACGTGCTCTCCTGCTCCGCCTTGCGGCGCTTGAGCTGGTCGCGAAGCTGAGTGGGGAGACTGCTGATCCGCAGCGTGTCGCGCTCCTCGTCGTACTCGATCCTGGAGCCCAGCAGGTGCGCCTCGAAGCTGATCGACAGGCCCTCGGCGCGGCCGGTGAAGCGGCGGAACTGGTTGAGGGTGCGCTTGTCCGCCGGGATTTCCGGCGACAGGCCGTAGTCCTTGTTACGGATGTAGTCGTAGAACGCCCGCGGTTGCTGGTCGTCCATCAGTTCCGAGAGCGCGTCGAGGGTCATCGGCTCGCCGATGCGCGCCTGCGAGGTGGCGTAGTCGACCAGCGTCTCGGTCTTCTCGCGGGCCTGTTCCTCGGCCATGTCCTCGCTTTCCACGAAATCGCTGAAGGCTTTCAGCAGGGTGCGCGTCTCGCTCGGCGAATCCACCCCTTCCTGGCAGCCGATGAAGTCGCGGAAATAGTCGGAGACCTTCTTCCCGCCCTTGCCCTTGATGAACGAGATGTACTGCTTCGACTGCTTGTTGTTGCGCCATTCGGAAATATTGATCCGCGCGGCCAGGTGCAACTGGGCGAGGTCCAGGTGGCGCGACGGGGTGACCTCCAGCGACTCGTTCACCGCCACACCTTCGCTGTGGTGCAGCAGGGCGATCGCCAGGTAATCGGTCATGCCTTGCTGATAGTGGGCGAACAGGATGTGGCCGCCGGTGGAGAGATTGGACTCCTCCATCAGCTTCTGCAGGTGCTCGACCGCTTCGCGGCTGAAGCCGACGAAGTCGCGGTCGCCCTCCAGGTAATCGCCGAGCCAGCCGCTGAACGGGTAGGCCCCGGACTCGCCCTGGAAGAAGCCCCAGGCCTTGTTCTTGGCGTTGTAGCTTTCGTTGAGGTCGGCCAGCAGGTTCTCGATGGCCTGGGAGTCGCCCAGCTCGGCGTCGCGTGCGTGGAGCATGGCCGGGGTGCCGTCGGGCTTCTTCTCGATCAGGTGGACGATGGCGTGTTTGATAGGCATCAGAAAGACTCCTGGTTCAGGGAACGCTGCCTGTCGGCTCGACGGAGCAGGGCGCGGGCATTGAGCTCGCCGCGTGCGTCGCTTGGCGTGGAAGAAATGAAGATCGAGGCGCAGCCGATCTTGCTGAGCTTCAAGTGGCCGCCTGCGGAGCGGTCGACGCTCCAGCCTTCTGCTTGAGCGAAGGCCACCAGCCGGCGAACGCTTTCCCGGGCGCCGCGAAGGAAACTACGCATTCGTGGTCTCCTCGCTGTTGAGCTGCAGCCAGGTCTCCATCTCTGCAAGGGAGCGGGGAAGGCTATCGGTGGCGGCGGCATCCAGGAGACGTTTCACCAGCGCCTGAAGGCTGCGACGATCGCTCTGCCGGCTGCAGGCCAGGTCGTCATGCGCGGAACGCAGCATGCGGACCTCTGTGCGCAGTTGAGTGCATACGTCGTCAGTTGCTACTGGTGCCGTTGACGCGACAGGTGACCGCGACCGTGTCCTGAGGCGGTTTTCCCACTCCTCCCTTGCTGCCGAGAAGCGATGGCCACGACCTACACTCCAACCGCTGGTCCAGTAGCGCGACTTTCCGCAGTCAGGGCAGGGCTGTGCGCCGCTGCCATCCAGGTGATAGCCGCAGTTCAGACAGATCCACGAAGGACCTTCACGCAACTTGAGCTCGAGCATCAGCTCGCCTTTCTGGAAGTGCTCGAGCGGTCGGTAGGCAGTGACGTCAGCCATCGCACGCTACCTCCTTGGGATTGCCACAGGACAGCTCCCAGCGGCTCTCGACGCGCTTTTCGTGGTCGCCTGCCTGTGCCGGCATACGGGTGATGTAGGCGTTGTCCTCGCCAAACAGCCGTTCGGCAAGGCGGGAGGCTGCAACCTTGTCGCTCCAGGTGCAGGTCGCACGCTGCTTCTGAATGGTATTGGTCCAGAAGCCGGCGCCATCGAACTTGACGATGCACTGATAGGTCTGGGACGCCTTCATGATTCGGCCTCCTTGCTGAGTGCATCACCGACCTGAACGGCCACCAGTTCGGGCAACTCCGGCTCATGCCCGGGATAGTTGTTGGCCAACTGATGCAGGAACTCGCGCGCGGCGTCCTTGCTGCCTGCAATGCGGAACACGGCGGTGAGGTGCTGGGAGTCCTGAGTGCCGCAGCAGAGGTACGGCACCAGGCTCACTTTCAGCGAGCAACTGAACAGGTGTCGCGGGATCCATACCGACCAGAAGTAAGCCGAAAGCAATTGCCCCGGAGCGCGCGTAGTGACCACCAGGGTCCCGGCCTGGGTGGTCGAGATTTCGATGTACCCCAGTTCCTCCAGCTCACGAAGCTCTCGCTCCATCGAACTGGGTGCGACCGTGCTCTCGTCCCGCGAAAGGCGCGAGATCACTTGGCTGAGGGCGTCCAGCTCGATGGGGTTGACCCCAACGTGATTGGCATGAACCACTGCCGAGTCGGTGAACGCGGCCGAGGCGTGGATACTCGGAAAGCGGGCTTCAGTGTTCATCAAAGACAGCCTCCAACTGATGGACGTCGTAGCTCCCGCAGCAGGGGCAGACCAACACCTCGGCTTCTCCTTCTGGGGTGTTCTCGGCGGGGAGAACCTGGCGCACCAAGTGGTGTGGGTGGTGCCGGCCACAATTCATGCACTGGTGGGTGACCAGGTGCTGGGAAGTGTTCATGCATGGGCTCCTTGCCGGCGTGGGCCAGCAACTGGCAGTTGAAGATGAGATGAAAAATGAGGTTGCAGGACCGGTAGCGCTGAAGGCGTGACGGTCGCTGCTAAAAGGGAGCCGGACGCATCCGGTGGTAAGGTCGGCGGTGCGAACCAAAACCAGACAGACCACAGGAGGTCCGGCATGAACGCAGGCAAAGAGGGGATGTCGCAGGGTGTAAAGGCGTACGAGCGCATACTCACCCGCCTAATCGAGCGATATAGGAAGGACAATGGTTTGGAAAAGGACCAGCCGCTGGCCACTGAAGATGTAGTGGTGCTCCAGCAGCAGTATTTGCTCAACGTCTTGGGCACTGCACTTGCAGAGAAGTACAGTTGGCCCCTGGGTGAGGTCGTCGCGATCGATTTCGCGCTCATAAGACGCTACTCCTGGACGCCGCCGCAGGTGCAGGCGCTGTCTCCTGCTCATAAATGGCTAGCCATTTGCGATGAGCTGGAGCCGCTTCATGTCCCGGAAGAGGCGCGTCGGGTGTGGCGCGATGAGAGACAGGTGTGGGGACCAGTTCCCATAGATAGTAGGAAGGACGACCTCGAGGTGTGGCGGGAAGCGTTTGCCCAGTAGTATCCGTGGACGAGCTAGAGGTCATTGGAACGGTCGCTCTCTCACCCCATTCGTAGTCTGCTGGCGGACTGTTCCAGCTCTCCCAGAGAGGCCGCCCCCTCAGCTCAATGATGAGTTCGTCATGAGCGGCCAGGATGGCTGCACGCTGGGTTGGCAGGTCCAGGGCTTGGCTGGGGTCGTCAAGCGCGAAGGCGAGCGTCTGCCGGCACAGGCCAAGGGCCTGTAGGTAAGGTTGCAGGCCTGCGCTTGGCCAGGCGTCCTCGATCTGCGAGGTCGTCCAGCCTTTGTCGGTAAGTGCTTGGCGTAGGGCTCCCTCTAATGCCGAAGCCCGAACGAACGGCCGGGTCGTCCGGTCGAGCCCCGTTAACCAGAGTACGGGGCTCGGCCCTTCGTGGGTCCGCAACTGTGCGACGGCGCTTTGCAGTGCCTTCAAGACAGAGTAAGCATTCGTCTGAGCGACTTGTCGCTCGAGCTGGCGCTGCCTGAGCCAGGTCGCATCGATACCCAGGAAAGAAAAGGTGTGCTGCAGTTGCCTGAAGATATCTTGCATCAGGGGAACGAGATTAGCCTTCGACAGCCCCAGTCGTTCGTAGTGGGGGAGCCGTGCCAAATGAGCTCGCAGGAAGGCCTCTGCCTGTGCTTCGCCATGAAAACCACTGGGCTCGGCCATGAGTGACTCGATCAGTGCATGGGACAGGTCTTGGAGCCAGTCTGGACTTGGACTCTGGGCGCAAGGCTGGGGAGGATTGGTAGCAGGTTGCTGGTCACGCATGACTAGACTCCTTGCCGGCTCCCGCCGGCGAGAGATCGGAGGGGAGGGCAGGGACGGCAGGGCGTCGTGCAGCCTGTGGCCACAGGCGCGAAAGGGAGCCGGACGCATCCGGTGGTAAGGTTGGCGTCGCCAAACAAACCCACCCAGACCACAGGAGGTCCGGCATGAAGAACGAATACCGCTTTGGATACGACGAGATGCTTATCCAGATCCAGGCATGCGTTCCTGACTCACAAAAGGGGGACGGATTGCCTATGACGATGGCCAGAGCGCAATGGATAAGCCAAGTCTTTGTGCTGTGTACCCTTGGTAACTCACTGGCACGTGACAAAGGCTGGAGGCTATGGGGCATGGATGCCATTGAGTATGCGCTCATGCGTTGCTACTCCTGGCCACTGGAAACCATTCGGGAGATGCCAATTCGGGATAGGTGGCTAGCACTGCATGAAGAGCTGGCGGATTTGCAATGGGATGAAGAGGCTCAGCAGGTATGGCTAGCGAAGATCGAACCAGTGCTGCCAGGCGCACCGGGGACGGACTACGACGTCTGGCGTTCGGATGCGCCAGGATTTCAATTACCCCAAGCTCCTGGCTATCTAGTGGTCCGGTAACGAATGCTTCGGGTCTCGAGCGCTTATCGGGCCAAATCTGTTCGGGGTCGATCCTGACCACCGTGGAAAAGCGATAGCCGTGCTCCTGCCAGTGCAAGACTGCCCCGCACCGGTGACTAATCAATCCCTCCTGCTCGAGCCGCTGAGCTACCCAGCTTGGGCGTAGCCCTCCGTATGGAATGTCTTCACGGCTGTTAAGAACGTACTCGATGACACCGTGGATGAGGGCAGCACTGGGAACAAGTAGGCAGGCATCCAATAGCCAGGCATTGGCGGCGGACCCGTCATACACCCGTCCGCGGTGGCAGAAGTTCTGCAAGGCTTGTATCCATTCGGCGCTCGCTATCGAGGGGGGATTGTTAGCGGGCTGCTGGTCACGCATGACTAGACTCCTTGCCGGCTCCCGCCGGCGAGAGATCGGAAGTTCAATGAAGGGGCTCACGCAAGAGCTCCCTGCCAAGTTGGTGCAAGGTCGGCGAAGCGGGTCTGGTTGGCGATGAAGGCGGTGTGAACGGTGCCGATAGGGCCGTTGCGGTACTTGCCGATGATGATTTCGGCGATGCCCTTGGCCTCGGTGTTGGGGTGGTAGACCTCGTCGCGGTACACGAACATGATCACGTCCGCGTCCTGCTCGATTGCGCCGCTCTCGCGCAGGTCCGCGCTGTTCGGCCGCTTGTTCGGCCGGTTTTCCAAGCCGCGATTGAGCTGGGACAGGGCCACGACGGGGCAATCCATTTCCTTGGCCAGTGCTTTCAGCGAGCGGGAGATTTCCGAGATCTCGGTGGCTCGGTTTTCCAGGCCTGGGCAGCGCATCAGCTGCAGGTAGTCGACCAGGATCAGTACGGGGTGACCGTACTTCCTGGCTGCGCGGCGAACCTTGGCGCGCAGCTCTGTCGGCGTCAGGTTGCTCTGGTCGTTGATAACCAGCCGGCTGCCATAGTCGTTTATGCGCTGGATCGCGAGAGACAGCCTGGGCCAATCCTCCTCCTGCAGTTGGCCCTTCATCAGCTTGCCCAGGTCCAGGTGGCCGAACAGGGCGGTAAGCCTGAACAGCAACTGCTCTGCCGGCATTTCCATGCTGTAAACCTGGACAGACTTCTGTTGGTCGCTCTGCAGCGCCGCGTCGATCAGGTTGAGGGCAAACGACGTCTTGCCCATCGAGGGGCGGGCACCGACGATGATGAGATCCGATTTCTGTAGTCCGCCGGTGAGTTCGTCGAGATCCTTCAGGCCTGTCGGGACCCCCGTTACCGTCACGTTGTTGTTGAAGCGGTAATCGATGGTGTCGACGATCTTCGTGAGGCTCTTGTTGATATCGACGAAATCGGCGTTGTGGTGGTCCTGGCCGAGGGCGAACAGCTTCTGCTCAATCTCCTCCTGAACCTCAGAGGGATTTGCCTGGTGGTTCGAGGCGGTCCTGGTGCAGTGGTGCCCGAGAGACATCAACTGCCGCAGGTGCGCCCGATCGCGAACGATCTGCGCGTAAGCCTCGATATTGGCCACGGAGGGCGTGTTGTCGGCGAGCTGGCCGAGGTAGGCCAGCCCGCCGGCTTCTGGAAGGTCTTCGATCGCTTCCGACACAGTCACGACATCAAACGGAGCATCTTTTGCGGCCAACTCGCTGATGGCGGTGAAGATCAGCCGATGCTCATGCCGGAAGAAGTCCTCCTTCTGCAACTGATCGCCGACAATGTCCCATGCCGCGTTGTCCAGCATCAGGCCGCCGAGTACCCCTTGCTCCGCCTCGACGGAGTGCGGCGGCGTAAGTTCCAGAACACTCACTTCGAGTCCTCCCGGCCGATCTGCAGAAACGTGCTTCCGCTGCCGTCCGGGGAGCCGATGATCTCCAGCGCTTTCACTTCCACCTTGGCGGACTCGATGATCACCGAACCCACATGAGCCACCGCTTTCGCGCGTTCGATATCCAGGGGCTTGTCTTCGTCAAGCAGCCCTTCGATGGTGGCAAAGAGGTGATTTCGCAGATCCTCAATCTTGTTCTTCATGCTCGACCTCCTGAATGGTGCGCTTGAGCTTGCTGATGACGCGGATTGCGCTCTTCAGCTCAGGTGGATAGCGATGGATGGAGTTGCGGCGCATGCGTTCGGCCCGGGTGATGAGCTCCAGGTTGTCGATGACGACGTTCTGCTTGTTGTTGTCCTTGAAGCAGACGCAATGGCCGGTTGGGATGGGGCCGAAGTGTTCTTCCCAGAGCAGGATGTGGATGCCCTTCCAGTCCCGGGGGGGATAGCCGGTATCCGAGATCTTTCGTTGCAGGTAGCCATCAGCGCTGATCCGCGTGCTGCCGACTGGGAGCCATGTGTGGGGCTTTTGCCCCTTCTTGAACCGAGTTGCGCTGCCCCAGTCCTGCCGGATCTTCTTGGAGAACTCGGGGCTTTTTTTCAGCCCGAGCCGATACGCTTTGGAGCAGATCTGCTGGAGCGTTTTGTTCAACCTGGCTGCCAGGACCTCGTTCGGCATATCCGGATACAGGCGCAGCAGCACCAGTTCCTGTTCGGCGGTCCAGGTTTCGCGGATGCAGCGCTCCTCTCGGTTGCTGAATTTGCGGCGGGCACGCACCAGGGCCTCGTAGGCGATGGTCGAGAGAGCAGAGCGAGTCATCGGGAACCTCCCTGCTCGAGCGCGCCCTGAACTCGCCGGCTGACGCCGCGGTGCAGGCGAGTGTTTTTGCCGTGCTCCCAGCCTGCGTGCAGCGAAGCCTGGTCATAGGCCAGGGGCTTCGTCGGCGCTGCCGGCTCCAGGAGTTTCAGCTCCGGATGGTGTAGTTCGAGGTAGGCCTTGATGGCTGCTTGAGTCGACTCGTCCGGCCTGCCGGCAAAGTCACGTACCAGCGAACGCACTGCGAGAAGCCAGCCTTCGACGAAGAGCTTGCTGCGACGGCGCTTGGTCGACAGCTTGCAGCGCTTCTGTTGAGCGACATGAGCCGAGCGCGCCGCCACCAGTTGGTGGTGGAGCGTAGAGTAGGCGTGAGCGGCTAGCTCAGGGCCGATCCCTCGGCCCATGAACTTGAACGTCCAGCCCGCTGGCATCGCGTAAGCAGCCAGGTAGTCGCAGCCGAAGGAACTGGCGCAGATCCCGGCCAGGTCATGCAGCCACGGTGCTGGAGAGCGCCTGGTACGTGTGGGTACGCACGCGGTTTCCACCGTGTGGGCCGAGATCTCCGCATCGCTGAGGTCGAACTGGCGCTTCAGGATCGCGGCTTGGCGCAATGCGGTTTCCGCCTCGTTCGGCGTGGCCCCCTTGGCATTCGCCAGGGCCATCAGCTTCTCGACCTTGGCGAGGACTTTTTGCTTGTCCATTACGCGCCCCCCTTGCAGCAGGTTGAGCCCTGCTCGGTGGCGGAGTGGCTTTTTGCACTTGGGCGCCTGTTCCAGTCGACCTGTGCTGAATACCTCGCTGTTACCGGGTCTGGCTCGCAGTAGGACGGCCCCACGTGGACCTCGCAATCCAGACACTCAACGGCACAGTTCCAGGCACCAGAGTCAAACTGCTCGGGTTCCAGCATACGAATGTTCGTGCTGCCGCAGAGCGGGCAGGGCTTGAGCAATGGCGTGCGCGACAGATAATCGCGGCGAACGATGCCGCGTTCATCCCTGGCCTCAATTCGATAGGCTACCGGCTCCTGCTTCTCCTGCTTCTCCTGCTTCTCCAGTTCCGCCAGCTTGGACTCAAGCGAGGCGACCCTTGCCAGGGCGGCGTCGCGCTGATTCAAGGCCTTGGCACAAGCCTCGCTGAGCAGGCGCTCATGCTGTTCTGCTGCCGCATCAAGATCGATTGGGCTGAGGCTCTCTGCGAGGGGCCTCACGTACTGGCACACCGGGCCGTTCTCGGTATCGTGGATAGACAGCACGAACCAACCGGAGCCTTCGGGCCGCGTTGGGATCCACTCGCTGTATCGTTGGTCCGATCGTGCAGAGTCGTAGAGGCGAGGCGCATCCGACTCCATGAAGACGGTCTGCAACTCAAGGCCAAGCCGGCGCAGCGTTTCCTGCGCTTCGTTGGAAGAGCAGTTGTCGGCCAGGTCCGGATAGTTCGGATGGGTCCAGAAGCCGAACTGATCGCGCTCGACCAGGTGGGCTTGAATCATAGGTTTCATGCCAGGCCCCCCACGCTCATGCCGAGCACCGCACTTGCCTCGGCGGCCAGTTGCTGGCCTTCAGTGCTTGGTGAGCTGCCGACGAAGAGCATCAGCCGCTCGATGACCCTCACAGTGTCCTGCGAGGGTTGGGAGAACTCGGCCAGGTGATCGATGGCAGTCGCGATATTCCAGATGGCCCTGTTCATGTCCCGCTGGACCACGTGGATCGAGCTGGCATTGGCCGCGATGGCCAGTTGCGACTTCGTCTGCAACAGTAGGTCGTGGGCGATTTGGAGCAGGGCGTTCTGCAGGGACTGTCCACAGGCACGCTGCTGATCGCGAACGGGAGCGACCAGACCCTGCAACATCGCAGCACCTTCAGCCTCGATTTGCAGATTCTCGGAAGCACCGGCGGCAGCGCCTGCTTTGGCCATGTAGCCTTGCACGTAGGCGTCGAACTGGGTCTCGGCGATCAAGCTCAGGAGGAGGTTGTTGCGGTTCTGGAGGTTCATATGGAGCCCTCCGGAGCCGATTGCAGAGCGTCTTTCCAGAGCCGAAGGGTTTCCTGCTCCTCGCTGGTCAGAGCGATTTGAGCGGTGCAGTCAGCGACCTTCTGCTTGATGACGCGCAGACGCTCCTCGACTTCACTGCCATCGTCGTAGGCGATTTCGTCGGTCAGGCTTTGAATGAATTCACTGCGCAGACATCCTACCCAACTGGCGAAATACTCGGCCTCACTGCGCCAACCGATGTCCCTCTTGGGGCGCTCCAGCCAACCTTTCAGTCTTGAGTGGAGTTCTCGGGTGGAGTACAGGGGATCGAACACCTTGGCCCGGTTGTAGATCAGCGCGATCTGCAGTATTTCCAGCCGCTCTTCGAGCGTGTTTGCCGGAAGCGGGTAGTTCGAGGCGACCAGTTGCTTGGCCAGGCGCCCACGCAGCTCACGCCGTTTCTTGGCTTGTTTCTCGTCGCGATCACGCTTTTCCTTCGCATGCTCGATCTGCTTGTTCACCGAGTCGAGCAAACGCGCAGCGTCTTGTAGGAGCTGCTTTTGTTCGAAGCTCAAGTAGCCACCCAGCTTCCCGAACAGGTCGGTACCGCCACCAGTCAGCTTGCGTATTTCTCGCGCAGCGCCGGTCAACTTGGCCTGTTGGCTCCGAAGGTCGGCGGCGCTGCCGAACTTGTTCAGTTGCAGCACAAGTTCCGCGTCGACGTCGCGGGCTTGGGTGATAGGAGTCTTCGCCATGTCAGCGCCCTCCCTTGACCAGTGCTGCAACCGCCTCCGGCGTCAGCGCCAGGAAGCGGTCAGTCCACTCGGGAAAGACCTCGATGGCCAGGTTGCGGATGATTTCCAGCGCGGGCGCTGATGTGCGATTGGAGGGTTGCCGCGTTTCGAGGCGGTGCGCTGGTAGCCCGCGCGATGCTGCGTTGCGAAACACGACGGCATCCGGGACAGTCGTTTCGAGCACAGAAATGTCCTGATGCTCATCGAAGATGGCACGCACATTCTCGTGAATTGCCCGGGAGTCATTGGTCTGGTCCAGGCAGTTGATGACGATCTGAACATTGGGGATCCGCATGCCGAGACGCTCATAGGGGCGTAGGCCGTCGAGCATTTGCATGGTGCCGCGGTTGAACTCACGGGCGGTAAGCATGTTGGGTTGGAGGGGGGAAACAACCAGGTCCGATGCAAGCACAACCATTTCGAGCAAAGCTGAGCGCGCACCCTGGGTGTCGATCAGCACCAGGTCGTAGCCTTCTTTCAGAGCGGGCATCAGGTTCGCCAGGCGTAGCCGGCCATCGGGTGCCTGGAGCAGTAGGTTGTTGAGCTGATTGTTCTGGTCGTTGGAAATCACGACGTCCAGGTTGGGGATAATCGTCCTGGAGATGATCCTCGCCGGGTCCGTTATGTTGGCGGCGAGCAGGTCGTAGATGCCGCCCTGGGCAACTTCCGGAAGCTCGTAGTACGAGGATAGGGAGGGCTGGACGGGGTCCAGATCGATGAGGAGGGTTTTTAGGCCGGCATCGGCGCAGATCGCACCGAGGTTGGCGGTGGTGGTAGTCTTGCCTGCACCACCCTTCGTGGAAATGACCGAAGTCGCTATCATGTTCTCAGCCTCTAATGTGGGGTCATTAGAGGCTGCGGCGGTAGTAGTTCTGGCTTCTTCCTGATGAGGGTTCTAGGCCTGCAACCAATTATCTTTTAACCAATTGGTCGTAGGTTCGAATCCTACACGACCCACCATTTTCTACGGGGCGAGTTGCGTAGGTCTAGGAAGGGGGTGTTGCACCGTTCTAGCCTTGCAGCCGTCTGGGCCGAACATTAGGCTCGCATTGACGTGATGTCAATATGGAATAGCCCGCCTTTCTAGGTGGGCTTTTCTGTTTCTAAGGCCCTGAAACCATTCTGCAGGCGTAGCAATGCGCCCTCGACGTAATCAGCGATTACAGAGGGTACTGCGGTGTTGGCCTTGAAACTGTGGGGCTCTGCCAGCATGCCGGCGCTGGAATCCAGGCGCTCTCGGTAATTCCAGATTTTTCCTACAGGCCTAGCGAACTGCTGGGAGGTGCGGCTACCTTTCGTCCGGTAGCCGGCCCCTCAGTACCGGTATCGCTAGGCGAGACTGCTTCGGGCAGTAGATCCCCATCCACCAGATCCGCTTGTTGCAGCGGGAGCCGCGGATGCCGAGGCGGCACGGTTCGATAAGTGTTGAGCCATCAGAGTGAACAGCACGCTTTGCTCGAAGGTGTCAGGTGGCTGTGGTAGCGCTTCTGCTTCCCACGCGGTTGGGCCTCCCTGAATGCCTGTCCCTGGCGTGTGCTCCCTTGGTTCTGCAGGCTCTGTCCTGACCTCCGGTGGCGGTGCTTCACTCACTCGAGCGAGAGGTTGCCCGCATGGCTTCGGTTTGGCAGAGGCTTGCGGGGAGCCGCTGAAATCCACCTTCCTGACATTCTCCAGCGCGCCTTGGGCCAGGCTTCTAGCATGCAGCACGGCACGCATGTGATCGTAGTCGGCCTCGATGTAGCTCATCGTGGTCTGGATGTTCGAGTGGTTGAGCAGGCACTTCGTGAGGTGGATGTTCCGCTCGGGTGCCTTCATCAAGTCGGTGGCCAGGGTGTGCCGGAAACGGTGCGGGGTCATCCGCACCCCAACCTTCTCGGTCAACTTCCGGTACATGGCTTCGACCTGGTCGGAGTTCATCACCTTGCTCTTGTAGTGCGGTGAGAACCGGTTGACGTTGAACAACTGGTCGTCATCGGCGAATCCGGCTCTATCGGCCTCTTGCAGGAGCCTCGATAGGTGAGGCACAAGCCCCTCCGTTATTGGCACAACGAACTCTTTGTGAGTCTTCTCTGTCTCGCCGCGGATGAGGATCAGTTGATTATCCCAGTCGATGTCGCGCTTGCGGATGCACAGCAGCGCATTCAACCGGATGCCGGTGTAGTAGAAGACCTCGAACGTGCAAAGCCAGAACCAGGCGGGAGTGATGCGTGCGCGATCGCCAGTGCAGCGCTCGGCGCCGACCTGCATGTTGAGCCAATTGCGGGCGCGCAGGATGGCTTCGGCTGCGACGGTTTTGCTTGCTCGCCTGGGGGGGATGACGGTGGTCTTTCTGAACGGGTTGACTTGGGAGTGAGTCACCAGCTCGTGCTCGATGGCATAGCCCCAGATCGTTCGCAGATGATTCGAATACGTGTTCCAGCTCCGCTTCGACAGGCCTTGTTCCAGGACCTTGCGCCGCCATCCCAGCACAGACCTGTGGTCCACCTCCTGTACGGTTGCCGTAGGGCCGAAGTGCTTGAGCAGCGCCTTGGTCGCGGCGCGGTAGATCTTCGCGCTGGCTTCTCGGAGATCGTGCGCGAAGATGTACTCCTCGGTGAGCTGCTGCGGCGTCATTCCACACCTCCTTCGGCATCGGTGATGACCGTGAGGCTTGGGTTGTCCAGAGGCTGCACAGGGAACAGCAGTTTGGGATCCTGGAGCAGGTAAGCCTTGAGCTCCTTCGTCTTGCGAGGACCAGAAACCTTGATGGTCCAGATGTTCAGGTTTTTACTGGTCTTCCGGTGAAGCCCTTGTTTCTCGAACGCGCGCTGCACCAGCTTCCAGCCGGTCGTCTCCTTGGCCTGGGCCAGCTTTTCGAGCTCTGGATGCTCCTGGACATAACGCTTGAAGATTCCTGGCGTGACCAGCATGGCGGTCCCGTCGACGGTATGCACCAAAGCCTTGGTGTCGTTGATGAACAGGCGACGGGTCGCGATACCAGATTTCATCCAGCCAATGAATCCCTGTCCCAGATCAGTGCTTCTGCTAGGCATAAATACATCTTCAATTGCTTCAGGAGCGCAATCTGTTGGCTCCTTGGTCCCTAGTGGCTGCTGTAGGTTCTCCTCCCCGCGTGTGTTCGTAGGAGAAGCAGCCGGCGAGTCGTGGCTAGTGTCTAGCTCTTCTGGTGGCGAATTGATATTACCAAGAAGTGCATACAAATCGTCTGTTTCTTCTTGATCATCAGTTGAGGGTTTCGCAATCGCCCGCGTCTCGTTTGCCGGTTTCGCAACGCTCGGCTCAGGTTGATGGAGCGTCATCTTCGTTTCTGGTGCTTGCTGCTGTTCAGCCGGCTCGTTGGGAATTTCACAGGTCGTTTCCGGCTTTTCCGTTGAGGCGGTTCCATCTTCAACGACCAGTGATCCGCTGTAGGGTGAGGGGCGCTCGGCAGCATCTGTCCAGATCAAGGCTGGAGCAATCTTGAGCAGCGTGAACTTGTTTCTCCATCCAGCACCGTTGTCTACCGTGGCCGTCCAGATGGCTTTGTCCTCGGCGTTGGTCTGGATGACGGCCTGATCCTGGAGCATGTTGAAGAACGGCGAGTTGGAGGAGGGCACCCCTTCGATACCCTGGGCCAGCAAGTAGGCTCTCAGTTGATCGGCTGCAGGCTTGCTCACCAGCCAGAGTGCGTCCTGGGTCAGCCATCCATCGGACGGACCGCCAGGTTGATTCAGCTTGAACTTGTCCTTCACCAGGAAGCGAAGGCCGTCTGCCAACTGCCGCTGCAGCGACTGCTTCGGTGCAGCCTGCGCTCGATCCGGATTGCCTCCCAGCTCCTGTGCAACTGAGGCCTGGTCTGCCTTCACGATGATCTCGCCGAGGATCCCGGCGTGCTCGTACTGCCCAGCGAACAGGTAGATCAATTGAGCCCACAGCTCTGGAAAGCGACTGAGCCAATCGAGTGCCGTGCGCGGTAGCAGTTGGTGGATGAGGAGTGCTGAGGCAGCGCCGTGGAGCTGGTATTCGCGGGACTTCACGTACTTGAAGCGGTATGGCTGGTTGATCGGTCCGTTCCAAGGGTGCCAGGTGCTGCCGTCCTGCAGCTCCACCTGCAGGTCTACGACGATCTTGCCTAGGTCGTGAGCCAGGGCACCATAAGCCGCGGCGGCTGACCAGGCTTCAGCCTGGGCTGACTGTGACTCCGGCGCTGCGCCGATCGGGAGCAGGTAGGTCTGTCGTACCTTGAGTGCGTAGGCCACGATCTCCTGGCCGTGATCGATCATCCCGCCTGGATGGGCATGGTGATGGTTTTCTGAAGCTGGGAGCTGCTGGACCAGCTCGGCATAGTTGGCCAATGGCCGCCGGTAGATCTCCTCGAATTGCTGCTTGGATAGCGAGGCACGCTGCCAGATGTTCTCCAGTAGCTGCCGGCGCCGAGGCGTGCCGAGCAGCTCCGTACTGCTCAGAGGAGGGAGGAATCCCTCTGGGGCAGCTTTGGTTGGTGGGCTGGGGGACGGCTTCCTGGATATCCAGGAAAGGAGTTGAAACATGGGAGGCTCCATGACGATTCATGGAGCGGGCTTTTCCGCCAGATCAGGGGCTGGCAACAACGATAAAACAACGGTAGCGGGGAAGGGTATTTTGTTGGCAATGTGCCATCTTCAGGCAGTGCTTCCCACCGGTTTCGGTATTGACAGCACACTGCATAGTGATTTTGACCCAAAGCGGACATGCATCGGTGCCATCCACCCAGGAATCCATTGCAGCTCTTGGCCTGATTGGATCTAGTCATTTTATTTTGCGTAAACCGCTGCTCTTCATGATCCATTCGCTTAAAACTGGCCCGCTAGATCGCTTTTGACCAGATGACTCCGGCCAGCTACCGCTCCCCCGGTGACAACTCCATCCTCGCCGGTCTCGCGACCTGCTAGAGCGGCCGGTACTTCACCGTCTTGCATTCCAGCAGCTAGCCCGCAGCAGAGACAGATAGTCTGTACACCGTAAGGCCTCTGAGCGTGCCAACTGCCGGGTGTCTCCTGATGGTTGGCGGTTGAGCCCAAATTGCCGATACTGACGATCTGCCAGTATCGGATATAGGAAGGGTTGGGCTCATGGCAAGGAAGCGCAGAGGAAGGAAGTCGAACGCATCTGGCGGTTTGGTTTTAGCCGCCATCTTCGTCGTGATCCTTGCATCGATTCCCAAGACTGTATGGTTTCTCATCGGCATCGCGCTGGTATTGGGGGGAATCATTTGGCTGATTGCCAAGCTTGTCGCTGACTCAAAGCCTCTTGCTAATCGCGCCCCTCCTGTCAAGGTTGATCAGGTCGCGTCCACTAAGCCTGTAAAGCTTGCGAAGCCTGCCAAGCCAACTAAGCCTCCTACTCCGGTTGCCGCAGCCCCTCGTGCGACGAAGCCAGCCCCGGCAGTCGTTCAGGCGCAAGTATCTCCTCGCACTGAAATCGATCTTTCGGCGTTTTTTAATCTCTCGCTCGATGAACCGGAGCCAGTCCTCAAGGCTTTGCCAGCCGCAGCCGAGAGCACTAAGAACGAAACCAAGACGGTCGCACCCACTTCTGAGGCGCCTCCTAGCGTGGTTCAAGCTGCTTCTGCCCCCGCACGGGTTAGTTCGCCGGCACCGGCAGTGAAAGCCCTGTCTCAGCTCGCCACCAGCCCAATCAAAACCAATACACCAGTAACTCAAACTTCTCCTGTTCATGCGGCCGAAATCACTCGGAGCGAAACTAGCAAGCGTGAAACTCCGATTGCTGTGACGCCTCTACCTATCGTTCGGGCTGCTTCAACGCCCGCACGGTTTGATCCGCCACCGCCGCCCGAGAAAGACCTCTCGCACTTCTTCACGATATCGATTGGGTCTAGCAAACCACCGTCGTACCCGATTCCTGATCGACCAGCAGAGTTTGAGGACATAGAGCCCCATTGGGTGCCGGCAGGCGAAACGGTCGAAGTTGCGGGCGAGAAGATTCCTGGAGGGATGTTCTACCTAGGAACAACCACGGGTCTGTCGTATGGCGAGACGGAGCCCTCGATGATCGACCCAAGCCTTCCCGTAGCGCGTCGAATCGTTGATATCGCCGAGCGTCTGACCTATTACTGGCCGAGATACGACAGTCTCTCTCCGGAGGCGAGGCGTGCATACTTGCAGTGGCTGTCCAGTGGCAGGAAGGCGCCACATGCGAACATCGGTTACGTCTTCATCTTCTTCTATGGACTGGAGCGGCGGGTCCTTATTGACGCGAAAAGCGATCCGGTAGCTGCAGGGGAAGTGCCAGCAATCATTGCTGAGGTTGTGCGGCTGCAATCCATTTATCACGACAACTATTCCTTCCAAGGCTATGCCAGAAGGTTCTTGGAATTTGTGACTACGAGAGGCTTCCAAGAGAAGCGTTACCTAGAGAAGCCTCCGGAAGTAGATCGGTCGTCCTACGATATGGCTATGGAGCTAAGAGTGGGTCTTGGCCAGCTAGCGTTGGACAAGCAGCCAGTGCCGGCAGAGTGGGCTCTCGCGTGGGTGCTCTCCGACGTCAACATTGGTCTGCGCACACCTGCTACTCGTTGCCAGGCGGAGTTCGCCAAGCTGTTCAAGATGAGGTACGAGGAGGCCCACGGTGCTGGGATCGTTCTGCCTCAGAACAAGACTCGAGTGAAGGTCGAGTACCAGCCAGCGTCCGGCTCGTTGAGGCCCTTGAAGGTTCCCGGTACCGAAAATCTTCCAGACGTGACTGCGGTGAGTGGGCCTCGAAATAAGCTGCAGAAGATCACTGATGAGTGCACGGCGGAACTGGATTCGTACAGTCGGTACCTGGGGCGTAACCCCGACTCTCCTGATGCGCTGGAGGGCGTGCTTCAGCTTCCGATTGCGCTGTGGCCGGAGACCACCCGTGCTGAGCTTGAGTCGCTAAAGGAGCGGATCGGCGAGGGCATGCTCGTCATGAGTTTTGGCGAGCTAGCGGGACGCCTGAAGAGCGCAGGCGCGCTTTCAAGGGACAAAGTCTTAGCGTTTGCGCGCGCCCTTGAATCATTGCAGATAGGCCTGCAACCCGACGTTCTCGCGGGGAGCCGAATTCCCAAGTCAGAGAACTCGATCGCACTGTTTGCTACGCAGCCTGAGGACGGTGATCTGCGATCGTCTCCTGCGTATGGTGCCGCATCGGTAACCCTCGATCTTGCCTGTGCTGTTGCCGCCGCTGATGGCGAGACATCGCCTCAAGAGATCATGCTGCTCTCGCGTCACATCGACTCCTGGAGTCACTTGAGCAGCGCCCATCGCAAGCGTCTGAAAGCGCACCTGCGCCTCCAATTGAATCAGCCGCCGACTCTGCAGAGCCTCAAGAAACGCCTGGATCCATTAGACACGTCGGCGAAACGAGCGATTGTTGCTTTTCTAGCGCACCTTGCTCAGGCCGATGGGGAAGTGAGTCCGGCGGAGGTGAAGCTGCTCGAGCGTGTCTATAAATCACTGCAGCTAGATGCCCAGTTGCTCTATAGCGACTTGCATATCGCAGCAAGCAGCCAGCCTGGTAGTACTCCGTCTGCTGCACTGTCGCCTCAAGCAGCTGCGCCGGCGCCGACAGCTGGCGGTGGTTTCGTTCTAGACCAGGATCGAATTGCTGCACTGCAGAAGGAGACCGAGCAAGTCTCCAAGCTCCTCGCTCAGGTGTTCGTCGATGAGCAAGTTGTCGAGCCCGAGGAACCTACGGTGGAGGAGGAGGCTTCGGGCGATACAAGTCTTTGGAGTCTCGACGCCGAGCACTCTGCGTTCCTTCGCTTGCTTGTATCGCGCAGCGAGTGGAGTCGAGACGAACTTGAAGCTGTGGCCGCAGACATGGAGCTGATGCTTGATGGTGCTCTAGAGCACGTCAACGACGCAGCATTCGACTTGTTTGACATGCCGCTCACGGAAGGTGAGGAGCCTGTCGAAATCAATTCAGAGATCAGGGAAAAGCTAACTGTATGAGCACCATCAGAGCTAAAGATCGTGACGCAGTCATTCAGTCTCTTCGTGCTGGCGTGGTTCCCCGCGTTGGCCAGCATCTCATCCAGGTAGGGCGTGTCGGTGAGCTTGAATCGCTGATCCGCGACGTCGAGCGATTATCGGATGGAGGATCTGCCTTCAGAGTCGTAATAGGAGAGTACGGTGCGGGTAAGACGTTCTTCCTGAATCTGGTTCGCGCCATTGCGATGGAACGGAAGCTCGTGACGATGCACGCGGATCTCAATCCCGATCGGCGTTTGCACGCCACTGGAGGCCAGGCGCGATCGCTCTACGCCGAGCTTGCCAAGAATATGTCCACGCGCACCAAGCCCGACGGTGGTGCACTGCAGGGCATCGTGGAGAAATTCATCGCTCAGGCTAAGGCAGAGGCAAAGAGCTCAGGAAAGAGCAGCGAAGAGGTCATTCGCTCGCATCTCGATGAGCTCACCGAAATGGTGAATGGATACGACTTTGCTGATGTGATCGCGATTTACTGCAAAGGCTTTGAGGAAGGGAACGAGCAACTGAAAGCCGATGCCATTCGTTGGCTGCGCGGTGAGTTCACCACGAAGACGGATGCCCGGGCCGCCCTCGGCGTTCGCACGATCATTGATGACGCATCCGTTTACGACCAGCTCAAGCTCCTTTCGCGCTTTGTGAGGCTCGCAGGTTTCAGCGGTTTGATGGTTTGCCTGGATGAGCTGGTAAACCTGTACAAGCTCTCAAATACGCAGGCACGAAACGCCAACTACGAGCAGATCTTGCGGATCCTGAATGACTCTCTCCAGGGCGCTGCAGAAGGTCTTGGGTTCGTGCTTGGCGGTACGCCAGAGTTCCTCATGGATACCCGGCGCGGGCTCTACAGTTACCCTGCGCTGCAGTCGCGCCTAGCCGAGAACTCTTTCGCGAAATCCGGCCTGATCGACCTGTCCGGGCCAGTCATCAGGCTGGCCAGCCTGTCGCCAGAGGATTTCTACGTCCTCCTGCAGAAGCTGCGGCATGTTTACGCCGGGGGGGAGCAGTCCCGCTACTTGCTGCCTGACGAAGCTCTGCCCGCGTTCATGGCTCACTGCAATCAGCGGCTCGGTGACGCTTACTTCCGTACGCCGCGGACGACGATCACAGCCTTCATCAACCTTCTTGCGGTACTGGAACAGAACCCAGGTGCGAATTGGAGAAGTTTCCTCGGTGTGATCGAGGTAGCTACTGACGATGGTGGTGCAGCTGACACGCAGGTAGATCCCGACGATGAGCTTGCCACCTTCAAACTCTGACTCTGCCGGCTTCGGCCTGCTAGACCCAGCGATTCAACGCTGGGTCTGGCGAGAGGGGTGGACGTCACTGCGAGATGCGCAGGAGCGAGCTATTCCTGCGCTTCTGAACGCCGATCGCGATGTGATCATTGCGGCTTCGACTGCTGCAGGTAAAACCGAAGCAGCGTTCCTTCCGATTCTCACGAACCTGCTGAAGCATGATGACCCTGCAGGCTCTGTTATCTACGTCAGTCCTTTGAAGGCGCTGATCAACGATCAATGGGGCCGGCTTGAGACCCTCTGCCAAGAGCTGGATATCCCTGTTATTGCCTGGCACGGCGACATCTCTGCGAGTCGTAAGCGGCGCTTCTTAAAGTCTCCAAGCGGCGTCCTCTTGATCACGCCCGAATCGCTCGAAGCGATGTTTGTGAATCGAGGGACAGGGCTCGCAGGCGTTTTCGCTAACCTGCGCTATCTAGTCGTTGATGAACTGCATGCATTTATTGGGAGCGAGCGTGGTAAGCAGCTTCAGTCGCTGCTCCATAGGGTCGAGCTGGTCGTAGAGCGAACCGTGCCCCGAGTGGGGCTCTCGGCAACGTTGGGCGACATGGCGTTGGCATCTTCTTTCCTGCGCCCTGGAAAAGAGCAGGGCGTTGAGATCATCGAATCAAAGACTTCTGAGCAGGTACTTAAGGTTCAGGTCAGAGGGTACGTTGAGGCGCTCTCGCAGCAAGAGACAGCAAATAGTGAAGAGGCACAGCGGGACGATGACTCGGGCGTAGAGCAGGCGATCGCTGCGCACCTGTACCAAGTACTGCGAGGGAGCAACAACCTCGTCTTCCCCAACAGCCGCGGAAAGGTTGAGTGGTACGCCGACCAGTTGCGTCGGTTGTGCGAAAGAGACGGGGTTCCGAACGAGTTTTGGCCCCACCATGGCAACCTCTCCAAGGATGTCCGAGAGGAGGCCGAGAAGGCCCTGAAGGCTGGCAATCGCCCGGCAACGGCGGTGTGCACCACGACCCTTGAACTGGGTATCGATATCGGGAGCATTCGCACTGTCGGGCAAATTGGATCGCCACCGAGCGTGGCAAGCCTGCGTCAGCGACTAGGCCGCTCAGGGCGTCGGCAGGGCGAGTCAGCCATCCTTCGTAGCTACTGCAAAGAGCGCTCATTGAGCGATGACTCGTCTCTGTCTGATCGGCTGCGCCAGGGGCTAGTGCAGAGCGTCGCGATGATACGTCTACTGATAGCTAACTGGTTTGAGCCTCCCAAAGTGCAGGGCTGCCATTACTCGACTCTCGTTCAGCAGATCCTGTCGATCATTGCTCAACGGGGAGGGGCAACAGCAGGTGAGCTCTGGCGCAGCCTCGTTGCTACAGGGCCATTCTCGACAGTCGCTCAGCCCGACTTTCTGATGCTGCTACGGGCCATGGGTGAGCACGATCTCGTCGTCCAAGAGTCCTCTGGCCTGCTTCTGCCTGGAGAGTCAGGGGAGCGGTTCATCAATCACTATGACTTCTACAGTGCCTTTATCAGCGATGAAGAGTTTCGGCTTGTCTGTGACGGTAAGGCGCTTGGGTCTTTGCCTGTCTCCCGTCCGCTGATTGTCGAGCAACGCATCATTTTTGCGGGACGCAGGTGGCAAGTCACTGATGTCGACGCAAACGCCAAAGTGGTCGTTGTGCGGCCATCACCAGGAGGCGCACCTCCCGTATTTGACGGTATCGGCGCCCGTGTTCACGACCATGTTCGCCAAGAGATGAGGCAACTCCTAAGCGAAGAAGCTCCCTGTCCGTTTGTGGATGCGGTGGGGCAGAACCTTTTGGGCGAGGCGCGTCGTTGCTTTAGCGAGCTCGGACTTGCGAGCCGTGGTCTGGTTGATGTTGGTGCCGTAACCGCGGTGTTTACTTGGCATGGCGATTGGACGAATGACGCCCTGGTAATACTGCTCGAATGGCACGGTTTGAGATGTGATAGAGCAGGGCTGGTGCTTGAGGTTAATGGCAGTGTGGAACGTGTCCAAGAAGCCCTGCGACTCATAGCAGAGTCACCTGTTCCGCCTCTCCCAGAGCTGCTATCTGACGTGCAAAACATGATGTGCGAGAAATGGGACTGGGTGCTTCCTCCAAACCTGCTCGCCGCTTCATACGCCTCAACCTATCTCGATGTTGAAAGCGCTCGAAAGGTCGCTGTACGACTGGGTCGAGAGAGGCAGTAGCGAATCTGTTTGTAGTGGTCAACCCATCCCGGACAGTGGGTTGAGTTTTTCTTCGGCCACCGCAGGCGGTAGCCCGTCGTTGAATTGATGCGGCCTGATCCAGTTGTAGCGGTGCATCAGGTAATGACTGATGTCCCGTTGGGCCTCCTGCGCCGTCAGGTAACCCGTTGACGGGACCCACTCCGACTTCAGGCTGCGGAACAGGCGCTCCATCGGCGAGTTATCCCAGCAATTCCCCCGACGGCTCATGCTCTGCTGCATCCGATAGCGCCAGAGCCGTTGCCGAAACAGGCGGCTGGCGTACTGGCTGCCCTGGTCTGAATGGAACAGCACCTGCTGTGGCTTGCCGCGCTGTTCGTAGGCCATGTCCAGGGCCTTGATCACCAGTTCGGCATCCGGCTTGGCCGAGAACGCCCAGCCGATCACCCGCCGGGTATGCAGATCCAGCACCGCGGCCAGGTAGTGCCAACGGCCTTGCGCCCAGACGTAGGTGATGTCGCCACACCACACCTGATTGGGATGCTCGGTCGCGAATTCGCGGTTCAGCCGATTCGGGATATCCGGCCGCTCAACCGTGACCTGTTTGTAGGCGTGCGAGCCCGGTTGCTTGCTAACCAGGCCCAGCTCACGCATCAACCGACGCACTCGGAAACGGCCGATGGTCACGCCCTCTTCGCGCAGCATGCCCAGAATGCTGCGGCTGCCGGCCGAGCCCCGACTCTGGCTGAACAACTGGTTGACTTGGCTGCGTAGCGCCACGCGGCGAGCATCGACACGCCGCCGTCGAAGACGGTGGACGTAGTAGCAAGACCGCGCCACTGCGGCCGCCAGCCAGGGGGAGAGTGATGAAGAGGCATGGGTCTGTACCGGTTCGAGGAGGTACGGATAGCAGACAGGATCGCTTCCGATGGGGCAGCAGGAAATCATCATTACGTAAGCGGTGTATTTTTGACCCGCGATCCAGGGCTGTTGTTTACAACAGCAGGGGGCCTCATGTCTTGGATGTACACCAGTAGGCGCTCCAAAAGCGGCGACGTTTCCTTGCCGGAATGCACCAGAACGAGGTCTAGTGCTGAGTGATCCACTGATGTAAGCCTACGAATGGTTATGCTCTTGGGTAACATGTTGCAGAAATGATAGGGCACTAGGCTGCAAAGCCCCGTTGCCGCCACCATGGAAAAGATACTCAACATTCCATCGGCCTCGAGCGGTTCAACGACCGCATTGCCGTTTTGGTGGAGAAATTCGTCGATGGTGGATCGGAGAGCAGGTGCCGCCGAGGCGCTAATCGCTACTAGGCGCTCCTTGCAGAGGTCTGACGGAGAAATTTTCCTTTTGTGCAATAAGCGATGCCCGCGCGGAAGAATGGCCATAAGGGTTTCCTTTCGAACGACCTGACTTGCCCATCCAGGAGGCACATCGCCGCGCCGAATGAATGCGGCATTGATGCTGCGCAGCTCTAGAGCTCTGATCAGCTCGAGAGGTAGCTTGCTTTGAACGTCAACCCCAATACAGCGTGTTTCAGAAGCCAGCGCCGCCGAGACTAATCCCATCAATTCATCTTCCGTGCCAGGAATCATGCCCAGCACTAGGCGGCATACCTGTTTTCCGCTGTCTTGCGTGCGTTTCAGGGCTGCATCGAACTGGGTGACAGCCAGCAGGGCCTCCTTTCGAAGAACCTCCCCCGCTTCAGTCAGGTGTACACCTTGCCACGTGCGCACAAAAAGCGTGCAACCGACATGTGCTTCAAGCGCTTGGATCTGGCGCGTCAACGAAGGTTGGGCAACCCGTAACCGCTGAGCTCCGGCGGTGAAGCTGCCGGCATCGGCAATCGCGAGAAAATAACGTAGATGGCGGATATCCATCCCATGATCATACCTGCAAGCTATAGGTAGGACTTAACAAAGTATTTGAACTGCTCTTCATCTATTTCCTAACTTAGCGCCAGTCGAATCGATAGATCGGGTAAGAGCCGCAGGCTCATAGGCATGAAGGCTTGATTTGGATGGCTCGGGAACGAGGGCCTATAGGCAAAGACAAGCATCAAGAGCATCCGATGATACTTGTGTCAATGTTGTGACGCTTCCACAGAGTGAGGAATTAGTAATGAGCAATTCAATCACGAAAGTTGCAGTGGTCGGTACTGGGGTCATAGGTGCGAGCTGGAGCGCTTTATTTTTAGCCAGGGGGCTCAAGGTAACGGCAACCGACCCAGCACCGGAGGCTGAGACTATTCTGCGTGAATACATAGCGAATGCTTGGCCGGCCTTGGAAGAGTTAGGGCTGGCGGTTCCGGCAGCTTCGCCAACAAATCTAACTTTTACTAAAGACCTCGCTGAAATTGCCGATGTTGATTTCGTACAAGAGAATGGCCCTGAACGACTGGCCTTTAAGCAGAGCTTGTATCATCAACTGGATGAGCTTCTGGCGCCTGAGGTGTTAATTGCTACCAGCTCGTCGGGGCTGATGATGACGGAAATCCAGAAGGGCTGCGCCCTTCATCCAGAGCGATGCTTAGTCGGCCACCCTTTCAATCCTCCGCATCTCATTCCTCTGGTTGAGTTAGTGGCTGGAGAGAGGACTTCACCGGATTCAATCAAACGAGCGGACGCTTTTTACACCGCTCTTGGCAAGCGAACGATCCGGTTGAATAAAGAGGTGCCGGGGCATGTAGCCAATCGGCTACAAGGTGTGCTGATTCGTGAGGTGATGTCGCTTGTCAATGAGGGCGTCGTGACAGTGGCCGATGCTGATACCGCGTGTTCGTGGGGGCCGGGTCTGCGCTGGGGGGTGATGGGGCCCGTGCTGCTCAACCATCTTGGTGGCGGATCGGGGGGCATTGAGCACTTTTATCAGCAGTTCGCCGGACCACTGGTCACATGGTGGACACCCCTGGGGGAGGTGCAGCTAAACCCCGAGATGCAGAAAAAAATAGTCGACGGCCTGTATGCGGAAGTAGATGGACGAAACATTGAGGAATTGGCCTGCGAGCGTGATCGTTTATTGATGATCCTTCTCAAAGCGCGCTTGGCAGCCGAGACCGTTGAAAAATCCCGGTAGCAGCAGGTCAATATGCAGTATTCGATGAATTCAGAACAGTACATATGGTCGATGGCCTAGCTTAGGTTAGGGGTCTAAATGGTACTGTCGAATTAATCGTTGAAACCTAACATCCTTCTTGACTTGATGAAGCCTCCCGAGGTTACTACTAATAGTCTAGTTAACTGGTAGCCTAAGTTGTTCTGTAATCGAATTTTGAATTATATATGTTCAAACGGTTATATGCTTTCGAGCAATCATTTGCTTTTTACTTAAACAGCCTAGGAGAAATACCATGTCCAGAGAGATGACGCGACGAAACTTTGTTGGTACCTACCTGAGCACAGGCACAGCCCTAATAGCTGCCTCGATGGCGCCATCTGTTTTTGCAAATACCTCCAAGCCCATTCCGATCGAGCAAGGCTCCATCACCACACCAAATGGTCTGCGAATAGCCTATGAACGGCAGCGCAATGGTGGACATCCAGTCTTGCTTATTCCCGGCACCATGTGTGATCGAGGGATCTGGCGGCCAGTACAGGAAGCTTTCCAGCGCTTCGACACCATTTTACTCGACAATAGAGACTCAGGACAGAGTAGTTTGAGCCCGAGCAACTACACCTTGCGCGACATGGCTGAGGACGCTCTGGCACTTCTCGACGAGTTGAGAATTGAGCGTGTTCATCTGGTGGGACACTCGATGGGGGGGCAGATAGCGCAGGAGCTTGCTTTGATGGCACCGGCTCGCGTCAGCCGAATGCTGTTGGCCAATACCTGGGCTCGCACTGACGACAACATGAATGCCATGTTCGATAGTTGGGAGGTCCTTCGTAATTATCAAAGCGATGAGGCTTTTGCCAAGTCTATGACAATTTATGGAAATGGTTCCAGCACTCTATCAAGGCGGACTGTTGATGAACTACTTGAAGCGTCTGCGAAGATACTTGCACCACAAGAGCCAGCGGCTTTTCTTCGTAATGTAGAAGCTGATAGAAAGGCTGACACTCTAAGTCGGCTCGGAGAGATTAAAGCTCGTACTTTAGTGCTCTGGAGCGAGGAGGATCGCTGTTTGCTGCCTCCTCATGCCAAGCAGTTGGAGAAAGGTATACCCGGTGCCAAGTCCGTGCGCATAAGGAACTGTGGGCATAATAGCATGGGGGAGAGAAGCAATGTTTTTATGAAGATTGCTGAAGATTTTCTTATCTGATTTTGTAAATTTAAATTTCTTATAAGGATCGGGCTTGCCATCGTCTGATGGCAAGCCTTTTAAGATAAATAGTTTAAAGGAATTCATTTCCTATGTTTTTTCTCAATGGTTAGGAAGGCCAGTTGCTGTCTTCCAGTTGAAGGGTCCTTTCAATGGTTAAATTAAGTTCGCAAACTGCTTCCAAGACTCCATCCCCGGAACCGTTGCTTTTGAAGTTATAAATTTCACATTGTGATTTTCTAAACTTCAGCCAGTTGCGTTGGGCTATTTTCCAGGCTGGAGGATTCACTCTGCTTGAAAGTGTTTCTTTGTAGGCCTTGTTTAACTTTTGGTCCCAAATTTTATGTTCCTCTTCTATGCAGGAGTATTGTTCTACTGTGTTTGTGCTGTCGTTTATGCATTTTCTGTAAGTTTCAGTGTATGGGTGGGTTATAGGTTCAGAGTTTGCTGGGTTGCTAGCTGTTAGTAGAAAGAATACTGCGGAGGAAGTGATTGAGGAAATGAGTCCTTTTGAAGTTCTAGTGATTTTCATGCTGGCTGCTCCTGTGGTTTGTGGTGATTGTCACTTGACTGATAAAATTTATTTGTAAAAAAACTTCTGGCAAGGCGTATGGTGCTTTATTAAAATTTTAACACTACAGTGTCAAGACTTACCGCCTGCTTTGGCTGGGTTTGGTGACGTCTGTCTAGGACACTAAGCGATGTGGGCGTAGGTACGTCAGACAGGGAAACTATCCAATTTAAAAAATACTGAACTATTGATTGTATGGAGTTATTCAAAAATAAGGTTGCTGAGGAGGTTTCAGTCTTTCAGGTTTCCACAATGCTTGGAGTCGGAGAATAGTTTTCCTTGTGGGAAGCGAAGACTTCGTCGAAAACGGCAGCCTCACATGCTGCCACTGCGATGTGTGCTTGAGCGCAGTCAAGAGCATCTTGGAATTGTTGCCGCACCAACGTCTCAATATTCCGGCCGCCACTCTGCATCCTGGGTTCGATAGGCAATCGAAAAAGAAGCAGCTTTCCTTGCCAGATTGGCTGAAATGAAGAATTTTTTGTCCGTTTTATCCAATGACGCAACTTCTTCTTGAGGATATGATAAGTATTCTCATTTGTATTCCGGATCGCATCGATGTGCTGGAGCCGACCATGAATATCGACACAACTGAGTATCCCTTCGTACGTATGGAAAACTCCCCCGCCCGCGCCAGACCTATCGAGGAGGTGCTGGAGTGCATCTCGGAACTGTTGGCCCGCGGCCGCCCTTTCGTATTCGTCAGCCAGGATGCCCCCGACGACGCCGAAGACCATATCGATACCCGACGCAAGATCGTCACCTGGATGAAGGCCCACCGGACCGAGATTCGGCGTCTGATCAAAGGCCACCTGCAGATCGTCCCGGAGCCGGACCAGCGCGCCGAGATGCAGGGGTTCTCGATGGTCTTTGCCAAGTTCTGGGGCTACCCCATGTTCGTTGTCGCCAGTGCCGAGGCCGCTCGCGCCAAGGCCGAGTCGCTGCTGGCCGGTGCCTGAATGAGCTCGTGAGGAATCGTCCGATGCCCATCGCCGGAAACGAATCGAACTATCCCGATCTCATCGACCGCCCGGTGGTGGTACTCGGACTGGAAATGCCAACCGCCAGTTGGGAGATACCGTTCCACAACCACCGTAAGGCGCAGCTCATATTCGCCGACAGCGGGCTGATCACTTTGGAGGCCGATGCCGGCATCTGGGTGGTGCCGCCGCAAGGAGCCGTCTGGATTCCCAGCGGCATGCCGCACCGCGCCAGCAGTTGCGGAAACGCCGAGGGCTTTGCGGTGTTCGTCGAAGCGGATGCTGCGGCAGAGCTACCCAGCAGTTGCTGCACGATCTCCGTTTCGCCGTTCCTGCGCGCGTTGCTGGCACGCACCGCGGCCCTTCCCGCGCACTATGGCTTGGACGGCCCACAGGCGCGCCTGATGCAGGTGTTGCTCGATGAACTGATCGCCGCGCCGCAGGAGAGCCTGCACCTGCCCATGCCTGTCGACCCACGCCTTCGCAAACTCGCCGACGCGATGCTGGCTGCCCCGGCAGAGCATGCCACGCTCGATCTCTGGGCCAGCCGCATCGGCATGAGCGAGCGCAACATGTCGAGGCTGTTCGTTGCCGAAACCGGCTTGAGCGTGAGCAGATGGCGCCGCCGGATGCACATCATCAGGGCCTTGCCGCTGCTCGCCCAGGGCCATCTCATCCAGGCCATCGCCGACGACCTGGGCTACGACAGCCCCGGAGCCTTCGTGACTATGTTCCGCAAGGCCGTCGGAGTGCCTCCGCGACGTTTCCTGGCGCAGCGCACGGCCCGGCTCGACGCCCCCCTACACATTCCTGCCGGGAGTCTCCATGAGCGCCCTTGAAGCCAACGACACGCCGGCCAACGAGCCTGCGCCGCTGGGCCAGATCCTGCGCCCGATCCGTAGCCGCCTGATCTGCGCCGCCACCCTGGCAGGCCTGGGTGCGGCGCTGACGCTGGTGCCGCTGGCCGGTATCGCCCATATCGCACAGATTGCGCTCGGCGCTGTCGCCACCCATGCCACCGAAGCCACGGTCCACGGCGAACTCTGGCGGACGGTGGCCCTCAGCATCGCCAGCCTGTTCGGCGGCCTGCTACTGATCCTGCTGGCCGAAGCCACGGCGCACGCGGCCGACAACCGCCTGACCCACCACCTGCGGCTAGCCGCGGCGCGTCGGCTGGCGAAGGTGCCGCTGGGCTGGTTCGGCTCGCGCTCGTCGGGCGAGATCAAGCACGCCATGCAGGACGACATCGGCACCCTGCACGACCTGACCGCACATTTCTACACCACCCTGGGGCGCACGCTCGGTGTCATCCTGACCTCGCTGGTCTATCTGTTCGCGCTGGATTGGCGCCTGGCACTGGTAGCGCTCCTGCCCTACGTAGGCGGGTTGCTGCTGATCGGTTCGGCTATGAACTTCAGCGAACGTCAGATGCAGGCCTTCGGCGCAGGACAAGCGCGCGTGGACAATGCGGTAGTCGAGTTCGTCAACGGCATTCCGGTCATCAAGACCTTCGGCGCCGGCGGCAGGGCTCACGGCAACTATCGGACCGCGGTGGACGATTTCCTAGAAGTATTTCTCCAGTTGCTACAGCCGACGCTCGGCTCCATGAGCATCGCCAACGCACTGATGGCGCCGGTCGCGGTGTTGGGCGTGGTGCTTGCGGCAGGCACACTGTTCGTGCATCTCGACTGGATGACCCCGGCGGCAGTTCTGCCCTTTGTCCTGGTGGCTCCCGGGGTGTCTGCTCCGCTGATGCTGCTGATCTTCATTGCGCACGGACTGGACCCCGCGAAGGGAGCGGCTCGGCGTGTGCAGGACCTGTTGCGTACCGCAGTGCTGGAACAACCTGCGGCAGCATTGCGGCAGACGCCCACCGGCAGCGAGATTCGCATTGAGCAGGTAGGCTACACCTACGACGCGCAGCACAAAGTGCTCGCGAACCTGAATCTCACACTTGAACCCGGCACAGTTACCGCATTGGTCGGTCCTTCCGGCGCTGGCAAGTCCACCCTGGCGCGACTGCTGCTGCGTTTCTTCGATCCGAGCGAAGGGCGCATAACGTTAGGTGGTGCAGACCTGCGGAACCTCGAAAGTACCGAGTTGTACCGGCACATTGGTTTCGTCCTGCAGGACGTGCGGCTGATCCATGCCAGCGTGCATGACAACATCGCGCTGGGCCGTCCCTCGGCGGCCCGGTCGGAAATCGAGAACGCCGCGCGCGCAGCCAATATCCACGAACGCATCCTGAGCCTGCCACGCGGCTACGACTCGGTAATCGGCGAGGACGCGCATCTCTCCGGCGGCGAACAACAACGCGTGAGCATCGCTCGCGCGATTCTGCTGGACCCGCCGGTGTTGGTACTGGATGAAGCCACCGCCGCCGCCGACGCCGAAAACGAAGTGGCCATCCAGGAAGCGCTTTCGCGCTTCGCCCACGGGCGCACGCTCCTAGTCATCGCACATCGGCTCGATACCGTAATGCACGCAGACCGCATTGTCGTGATCGACAATGGCACCGTCATAGAGCAAGGGCGCCACGAGGAGTTGCTGGCGCGCAACGGGCACTACGCTCGCCTGTGGGAACTGGGCGGCTATGGCGATGCGCAGGCCGCGCAAAGAATCGGAGGCCAGGTGACGCAATGATGTTCAAGACCTTTTCCCGTCTGCTGGGCGACGATGCACGCATCTTCCACCGCTATGCCTGGATGGCCGTCGTTCTGGGCCTGCTCAATGGCCTGATCATCACCGCCCTGGTGCCGATCCTGAGTCACCTGCTGGCCGGCGACGTCCACAGCGCCGGTCTCTGGCTCCTCGCCTTGGGTATAGGGCTCGTGGCCTGCTGGGCCTGGCGCCGCCAGGTCGAGGAGGCCAGCGTGGCGGTGCGTGTCGCCGTACTCCGCGACTGCCGCCAACGCATCGGCGATCACATCGCCGGCCTGTCGGTCGGCTGGTTCACGCCACAGAACACCGCACGCCTCAATCATGTCATGACTCACGGCATGTTCGAGCTGTCCGAGTTGCCCGGCCACCTGTTCACTCCGATCCTCAGTGGCGTGGTGACACCGCTGGTCTTCGTCGTCGCACTGACAACGCTGCATTGGCCACTGGGCCTGATCGCACTGCTAGCGTTGCCAATCCTGGCCGGGATATTCGTGTTCAGCGCACGCCTGGGCCAACAGGCCGACGAGGCGTTCCACAGCAGTGCCGCCCGTACCAGCCAGCGCATCGTCGAGTTCGCCCAGGCACAGTCGGTGCTCCGCGCCTTCAGCGCTCGCAGCGGCAGCATGGATTTCCTGAAACGTGCCATCGATCGGCAGCACGCGTCCGGCTCGCGATTGCTCTATGTTTCGATTGCCTCGGTCGTGCTCAATGCCTGGGCAGTACAACTGGCGTTCGCCGCCCTGCTGATCGCCGCCGCGCTCTGGCTGGGCAGCCAACTGGGGGGGGAGTCACAGGCCGACACGGCCATCGCCGTGGTCGCCTCGCTGCTGCTGGTGAACCGCTTCATCGACCCGTTGCTTGACATCGCCGGCTATGGAGAGGTGCTGCGCAGTGCGCGCGGCCAACTCGACGCGGTAGCTGAAGTGCTGAACGAGAAACCGCTGGCCGAACCGCTCGAGCCGAAGCTGCCGATCGATGGCTCGGTGGATCTGCGTGACGTGAGATTCCGCTATGCGCCCAGCGCGCCCGAGGTGCTGCGCGGAGTGAACCTGCATATCGCCGAGGGCAGCATGCTGGCGCTGGTGGGCGCCTCCGGCTCGGGCAAGAGCACGCTGGCGGCCCTGGTCGCACGCTTCTTCGATGTGACGGCCGGCAGCGTGCTCGTCGGGGGCGTCGACGTGCGGCAAATGGGCAGCGAGCAGTTGGCTGGGCAGATCAGCCAGATCTTCCAGAATACTTACCTGTTCCAGGGCAGCATCGCCGACAACATTCGCATCGGCAAACCCGATGCCAGCGATGACGAAATATTGCAGGCGGCCCGACTGGCCGGCGTGACGGAGATCATCGAGCGCCTGCCGCAGGGCCTGGACACGCCGGTAGGCGAGGGCGGCATGCGTCTGTCGGGCGGCGAGCGCCAGCGTATCTCGATTGCCCGCGCCCTGCTCAAAGACGCCCCCATCCTGCTGGTGGACGAAGCCACCGCCGCGCTGGACGCGGAAAACCAGGCGGCCATTGCCGAAGCGCTCGCGCGCCTGCGCGGCCGCCGGACCCTGATCGTCATTGCCCACCAACTATCGACGGTTGCAATGGCGGATCGGATCGCCGTGCTGGAGGACGGTCGGGTGGTCGAGTCCGGCACTCACGCGCAATTGCAAGCGCAGCAAGGGCGCTATGCGCACTTCCTGGCGCAACGGCAGATGGCCAAGGGCTGGCGCATCGCCTGAAGCAACACCCCATTTCTATGATGCTCGCGCCGCCGCGCCTATCGGCACGGCGGCTTCGGGCAGGTTTTGCCCCATTTCCAGGAATCGATCCAATGACCCACCCTTACCGCCGCAGGCCCCTTATCTTCCCCCACAAGCCCCTGCTCCATGCCGCCTGTCTGTGCACCTTGGTCGCACACGTCCTGGTTCCGGCCAATGCACAAACCCGGCAAGCGCTGCCCCACTCCGACATGCTCGAGCAGACCACAGACGAAGAGGCGGCCCTGGCACTGCCTGCCGACACCGTCACCGGCAGCTCGGAAGACCTTTCGACCGAGGGCTCGGGCTCCTACACGGCAGCAAAGAGTCGCTCGGGAACCGGCCTCGCCTTGACGCCACGGGAAACGCCTCAGTCTCTCACCGTAATCACCCGCCAACGCATGGACGACCAGCAGTTGGACTCTCTCCGTGACGTGCTGGAGAACAGCACCGGGGTCTCGTCGACTATGTTGGACAGCGAGAGGGTCAACTACTTTGCCCGCGGTTTTAGCATCGACAGCTTCATGTACGACGGAATTCCTACGACTGCCAACGCTATGGCACCAGGGGAAGGCATGCTGGACACGGCGTTCTACGACCGCGTCGAAGTGGTGCGTGGCGCGACCGGCCTGCTGCAAGGCATCGGCGAACCCTCCGCGTCGGTCAACCTGGTCCGCAAGCGTCCGCTGAAGACGTTTTCCGCCTCGGCGAACATGGGACTGGGACGCTGGGACAACCAGCGCGGCACGTTCGACCTTTCCTCGCCGCTCAGTACGGATGAAAGGGTACGCGGGCGTATCGTCGGTACCTACCTGGACCGCGACTCCTTCCAGGACCACTACCGGCAAAAGCGCCAGGCTTTCTACGGCGTGCTCGACGTTGACCTCACCCCGGTCACCACCCTGACTCTGGGTCATGAGTACCAGAACAACGACCCCAAGGGCGTCACCTGGGGCGGCATGCCGCTGTTCTTCTCAGATGGCACGCGCACCGACTGGTCGCGTTCGAAGAATCCGGCCGCACGCTGGAACCGCTGGGAAAGCAGGCTGAACACCACGTTTGCCAGGGTCGAGCAATCCTTCGACAATGGCTGGACCTTGCGCGTCAACGCCGACCACAAGGAAAGCGACGTCAATAGTGACCTGCTGTCGATGAACGGTTACCCGGACCGCGCAACCGGCCTGGGCTGGATGCCTGCGGCCCTGAACGGCGGCGTCGAAACACGCCAGGACAGCCTCGACCTGCTGGTCAGCGGCCCGTTCCAACTGCTGGGCCGCGAGCACGAACTGGTCCTCGGCGGCAGCGGCTCACGCTCCAGGTCCCATAGCGATTATGGCCTCAACTTCGTGTCCAGCTCCGATGTCAGCAGTATCTATACCTGGAACGGCCGCTTCCCGCGCCAAGCGTTCCAGCCGGGCCCGACGATCAATACCACTATCAAGCAGAGCGGGATCTTCGGCGCGCTGCGCCTTTCCCTGGCAGACCCGTTCAAGCTCATCATCGGCGCGCGCAGCAGCAACTACGAGATCGATGAGAGTAATGACAACCATTACAAGAAAACTGGGCAGGTCTCCCCGTATGTCGGCGTGATCTATGATCTGGACGATACCTACTCGGTCTATGCGAGCTATACAGAAATCTTCAAGCCACAGTCGGCCTACCGCGACAGCAGTAACAGGGTACTGGGACCCGCAGAGGGAAAGAACAAGGAAATCGGGATCAAGGGGGAATACTTCGGCGGTCTGCTCAACGCTTCGCTCGCGGTGTTCGAGACCCGCCTGGATGGCGTCGCGCAACTCGACGCCGGGCAGGTCCTGCCGGACGGCACCCAGGCCTACCGTGCGGCAAACGGTACGGTATCGCGCGGTTTCGACGTCGAAGTGCAGGGCGAACCCCTCCCCGATTGGAACCTCTACGCCGGGCTCTCGCACTTCACCGCCGAGGATGGCGACGGCTATCGCCTGAACTCTCAGATTCCCCGCAGCACCGCGCGCCTGTTCACGACCTACCGCCTGCAGGGCGATTGGAACCGGCTGACGGTCGGCGGCGGGGTCAACTGGCAGAGCCGCTTCTACCAAGAGGCCACCAATCCCCAGCGGCAGAGCGTTAAGGTCGGGCAATCGTCCTATGCCTTGACGTCGCTCATGGCCCGTTATGAACTCTCCGATACCACCAGCCTATCGGCCAATATAAGCAACCTGTTCGACAGGAAGTACTACACAACTGTGGGATTCCAGAACGGCTACCTCTATGGTGAACCACGCAATTTCATGGTCAGTCTGCACTTTAGAATCAAATGATTAATATGGTTGATGGTAATGTGTCTATTGACGTTGGGGATGATCACCTTGGTTGGGATTAACCCAGAAGTTCTTTCGGTTCAGGCAATAAGCATCGTGTAGGTTGAACTCCCAGTAGGCACTCTACGGTTTTGGCGCAGCGGCGAGGGAGCGCCCGGCACAGGGAGGTGCCATCCGGGCTCATTCGGGATTAGGCGGGCAGTGGTGGCAGGGATGAGCGCGGCTCGGTCGGCCAACGAAGTCATCCGGTTGATGCTGACATTGATAGCGCTCGGCGTGTTCGTTCTTCATGGGTGTGCTGGAAGGCTGCGCAGCTTTGTCCTGGTGCGGGTCAGCGAGCGTTTCGACAGCCAGTTGCACGGTCGGGCTACGCCGCCGCCGTCCGAAAAGGGGACAGCTTTATTTGCTAGTGCACTGTCCGCAATTTACCGGCAACTGTCTTTCATCTACGTCCGTTTCTGGGAACTGCAGAATGAACCCTGCATCGCTTGAAGATTGGCTGTCCTAGGCGCGAGCAAAGCAGACTGTCGAGATTGCGAACTGCTGTCGGAGGACGCGAATAGGTGTCGGGTATGCGACTGGCTGTCGGAGTCGTGCGATTGGCTGACGATTTTGAAAAGCCGTGGTGGTGTTTTGAGCGCGAATCGGTGTCGATTAGGCATGCGAATTTAGTGTCGGAACCGATTCGAATACTCACTGCATGGCTATTCGGGGTGCATTGAACCGCGAAGACCCAATGAAGACTGGCAGCAAGCGGCCAGGAGCAGACTTCATTGCCAGATACTCGCTGTGCTTTTCGTAGGGTGCTGTGTGTTCCAGGCCAACGCCGATTGCTTCGGTGCGTGCAGCATTGCTGGGAACTAACGCTAGCTATCGAGTGCGGTCATCACGGGAAGTCTGTCCGAGAGAAAATCCAACAACGCCCTGACCGCCGGCACCATTCCGCGCCGGGTAGGAAACACCGCATGCACCACCAGTTCGCGCGCCGCCCATTCTGGCAAGACTTGACGCAGATCCCCGCATTCCAGAGCAGATCGGCAGCCCAGCGCCGAAAGTAGCGCAACCCCCTGGCCGTCCCGAGTCGCTTGCATTGCCAGGGACCAGACACTGGCCATCAGGCGGGGGCGGAGTTCAATGGTGCGCACTTCGGATTCAGGACCGATCAGCTCCCACTGCTGTAGCGGAGCCTCTTCAAGCAAACTGATCGTATCGGCGTGCTTTAAGTCGTCCGGTGACTGGATTGCCGGATGTCTTTCCAGATACGCCGGACTGGCCACCAGGATACGTCGGCTGGTGCCATATCGGCGTGTCACCAGTTCGGGGGCCATGCTCGATTCGGGGCGAAGTCGTAAAGCAACGTCAATGCCTTCGGCTACCAGGTCCATGACTCTATCGGAGGCCTGAAGTTGAATCTGCACACGCGGATACTGAGCCATGAATTGCGATAGCCATGGCGTCAGATATATTTCCGCCGCGCCAGCGGGGCAACTGATACGGATCAGACCTGTGGGACCGGACGAAGAGAAGTCGATCGCATCCTGTGCCGCGTGCGCTTCTGCGACCAGGCTGCGGCAATGTTCCAGAAAGCGGGCGCCCACCTCGGTCAACTGAATCTTGCGCGTGGTGCGCTGGAACAACAAAACGCCCAAACGTTGTTCGAGTTGCAATACTCGCAGGCTGAGTTTGGACTTGGCAACGCCCAGCACTCGACCTGCGGCTGAAAATCCACCGTGCTCGGCCACTGCGGCGAAGTAATAGAGATCATTCAGATCCTGCAATACCGCTTTTTTTTTCACCAGGATTGTCGTCCATGGAAGAACAGTTCGTCACTATATTGCCTCTTATCGGAAGATTGTCCAGGAAATAACATCCCTAACCACCTGCATCGCGATGTCGACTCCAGCGGTGCAGGCGCTTTCCCACCTGGTTAGAGATGTGACGATGAAATCTATAGTCCTGTCTGCTTTTGGAACCATGCCGATCGTGGACGAGCGCCCGCTTCCGGTCGCCGGGCCGCAGGAAATTCTGATTCGAATGACCCACGCCAGTCTGAATCCGATTGACCGGCGGATCGCAGAAGGTTTTTTCAAGGACCGGTTTGAACACCGCTTTCCGCTGACGCTCGGTATCGACGGTGCTGGCGTCGTCGAGTCGATTGGCGAACAGGTGAGCGACTTCGAGGTCGGCGATTCCGTGTTCGGACGGTTTCTGCACAGCTATGTCGGTAACGGCAGCTTCTCTGAATATGTAGCCATATCGGCTGACGCAACGCTGCTGCACACGCCGCTCGGCGTGCCGCCAGCTTTGGCGGCAGCCCTGCCCACCGCGGCGACGACTGCCCTTCAGGCCGTCGAGTCCCTCGGACTGCCGCCTGGCAGCGTTGTTTTGATAATGGGGGCCACTGGTGGAGTGGGTACGTTCGCTGTGCAACTGGCACGTGCCAAAGGCTACCAGGTGCTGGCGAGCGCATCGACCGAAGCGGCTCCATGGCTGGCGCAATTGGGCGTCGAGCATGTTTTCGACAGAACGCAGAATGTTCCTGAGCGGTTGAGCACAGGTTGGCCTGCTGGCATCAACGGCTTGATCGACCTCGTCAATCCTGCGCCGGCCTTTGCTGAGTTGGTTTCCTGCATTGCTCCCGGCGGGACGGCGCTCAGTAGCATTTGGTCCGCCACTGCCGATGTCGCGGCAGCGCGCGGAGTACGCGCCGTCAATCTGGAAATGCTGCCCAATCGCGAGGATCTTCGGACCCTTGCGCGACAGGTGCTCAGCGGTTCCCTTCGCGTCGTGATCGATAAGCACATCTCGCTCGAAGCCGTGCCCGCAGTCATGAGCCAACGGCAGGCCGGCGGCGCACGGGGCAAGACGGTGATCGACATCGCCTAGGGCTGGGCCCGGAAGAGGAACATGCGTGCATGTTCCATACCGCACTTTTAATAAAGGAACTTGTATGAAAGTTACTTCGGCGGTCGCTGTAAGAAGCGACGACGTACTACAAATTCTTCCTCTGGAATTGGACCCTCCGGGGTTCAACGAAGTGATGGTGCGCATCGTTGCCACCGGTATCTGCCATACGGACATTGCGGTGCGAGACAAACTCGTCGATGTGCCGATGCCGGTCGTCCTGGGCCATGAGGGAGCTGGTGTGGTCGAGTGTGTCGGTCCCGGTGTCGAACACCTGCAACCGGGTGATCATGTGGTGCTGTCTCTGGCCTCATGCGGAACCTGCAGGAAATGCGCAAGCGGCCTGCCAACCTATTGCGAATCGCATACGGCACTCAATTGGGCGGCCTGTCGCAGCAATGCCACGACCTGTCTGCATGAGCTGGACAGCGGCAAAGATGTCCATAGCCACTTCTTTGGGCAATCGTCTTTTTCCAATTACGCGACAGTCAACGTCAGCAGTGCGGTCAAGGTCGATCCCAAGGCGCCGCTGGAATATCTGGGGCCATTCGCATGCGGCATCATGACCGGTGCGGGTGCGGTACTGAATACCCTGAGCCCACGCCCGGGCTCTACGCTTGTGGTGTTCGGCCTTGGTGCGGTAGGGCTGGCTGCTGTAATGGCGGCACGCGTCGCCGGATGTGGGCATATTGTCGCCGTCGATATCAAGGACAATCGTCTAGCGCTGGCGAAACAAGTGGGTGCCACCCACTGCCTCAATCCGAAAACGGATGATCTGACGGCCCTGTTGGGGGAGTTGACCCAAGGCCGCGGTGCCGATTATGCGGTGGAAGCCGCAGGCAACACCGGCGTCATGCAGTCGGCGATCGCCTGCCTGGCCGAGAACGGCCAGTGCGCCTTGACGGGTGTGGTCAAGGAGCACACGACCATTCCGCTTGATGTAATGCATGTCATGCGTGGTCGCCATATCAAGGGAACGATCATGGGCGACGCCGCACCGAGGGAATTCATCCCGCAATTGATCGAACTCTTTCTACAGGGCCGTTTTCCAGTCGATGCTCTGGTCCGTTTCTATTCGATCGACGAGATAAACCAGGCCATCGAAGACTCTCTTTCAGGTGCGACGATCAAAGCTGTCATTCAAATGCGACATCCATAGATGAAGGGGAAAATCATGAAGCTTGTTAAACCTGTCATGTTCGCTCTGTCGCTGGCGATGGTTGCCAGCGGTGTTTTTGCCGATACACCAGCGGAAAACGGAAAGAGCCATATCGTCCAACGAGGTGATTATAAGTACCTGGCGCCGGGCTATGACACCGAAGATGTGGCGCGCTTCTTTCGGGAAAGCCTGAATGGTTGGTCGGAGACGCCAGACAACGTCGCACGTTACTTTACCCCGACGGGGACATTTGAACTGGCCTATGCGCCGGCGGACGACTTCCCGATATTTTCGCGCTCCAATACCGGGCGGGAGAATATCACCCGTTATTTTACCGAGATGAGCGCCTATCTAGGGCGGCTCGAATATTCCGAGATAAAGAACTGGACCCAGCTCAAGACGAACGAGCCGGGTACGTACGTCTTCGAATACACCAGTCGCGGTCTGATCAAGGCCACTGGCGGAGAGTACAACCAGAAGTTCATTTCCATCGTCAAGGTGGCGGATGGCCAGATCTCCTACGTCCGTGAATACTGGGACCCCTACGTGGCACTGCGTGACTTCAATCTGATCCAGCGCACGCCCGCAACTTCCAACTGAGGTTGGTCTCATGAAGAACGCGTTCCTCGAGTTTGACCTTATCGTCGTTGGTGGTGGTTCGGCGGGTGCAGTTCTAGCGTCGCGCCTGAGTGAAACCCCTGGGTTCCGTGTGCTGCTCATCGAGGCAGGTCACCACTACGGCTCTCATGAGTTCCCAGACCGACTCGCATCGGTAGATTCGGTCGGCGGCGACGCCGAGCATCGATGGCCGCCGACACGGGATGTCGCCCGGGGGCGCCCGACTGGAGGGTTGCGAGCAAAGGTGATCGGCGGGGGCTCAACGATCAACGCTGGCGCATTTGTGCGTGCACCACGAGCCGATTTCACGCGATGGACGGAACATGGACTGAAGGGGTGGGCGTATGGTGACGTACTGCCTTTCTATAAAAAATGCGAATCTTCCGATTATGGCGATGATGCGCTTCATGGTCGTGACGGACCGATTCCCGTTCATTTGCGCACCCTGGATGAACTGACTCGAGATGCGCGCGAGTTCATTGCGGCGGCGCAATTCGCCGGTTTCCCTTATGTCGATGACGCGAATGGGCCCTCTTCGTTTGGAGTCTCCATTTATCCGGCCAATGTTCGCGACGGCGTGCGGATAAACACCGCCATGGCATATCTCGGTCGCGAAGTGGTTGCGCGCGAAAATCTCACGCTTGTCGCTGACGCCAGCGTCGATGTCCTGTTGTTTGCAGGCAAGCGCGTGGTCGGTGTCAGGCTAGCCGACGGCAGAGAGTTTCGCGGTCGTCAAGTTGCGCTTGCGGCTGGTGCGGTTGGCAGTGCGGCAGTGCTGATTCGCTCAGGCATTGGGCCGCGAGCGAAGCTCGAACGACTTGGGATTCCACTTGTAGAAGACTTGCCGGTGGGGCAGGCGCTGATGGATCAGCCGCATGTCTACTTGCAGGTTGTGACACGCGATGGAGGTGAGCGGACGCCAGCGGTGGGCGGCAAGGTGTGGGGACGTTCGCCACTCGCAACGGGAGAGGAACTCGATTTCTACCTTGGCTTCAATCATTACGCGGACGAGTCAGTCGCGTCCTCCGGACATGCGTTCGGAGTCATAGTATGCGCCTGTCATGTGGAGTCTCGTGGAACGATGGAATTGCTTGCCCGTCATCCTGATGCGGAAATCGATGTTGCACTGAACCTGCTTCAAGTACCGAACGATACCGTCCGGCTGATGGCGGGCATCGAGGCTGCATTGCGTGTGGTACGCCAGGCTCCTTTGATCGAGCGCGTGGAGAGTGTGACGTTCCGCGACGGGACCCCGGTGCCGGACGATCCGGATGTTCTGCGTGCAGCTTTACAGCAACATGTGGAACCCACCCTGCACATCACATCAACGGCGCCAATGGGGGCCGCGCGCGACGGTCTCAGCGTGACGAACTGCGAAGGCATGGTGTGGGGAGTCGAAGGACTGCGTATCGTGGATGCGTCAATCTATCCAGAGACACCTTCCGTGGCGACGAACCCGACTGTAATCATGGGAGCTGAATACTTGGCACACAAGATCACCGTATCGGAGCAGCGACGCTGAATATTTGCTGAGAGCGTCACTGCAAGCCAAGGATTCGAATAACGCTGTGGTATCCCGATGATGGTGGGGCGCCTGACTTCGAAGATACTTCAGGCTCCTGCCAAGGGGCGGGGAGGGCGTGCACGCCTTCCGTCATTTCGGCGCGTTGCCGAGCATCTCGTCCAGGTCGCGCATGGTCTGTTTCCTGGCCTGGACGCCCTTGAGTTCGGCGAACATCGCCTGGACGGTCCGCACCATGCGCGCGGTGGCCATCTTGCCCAGTGGCAGCATCTGGTTGTTGGCGCGGATGGCAGGGGCGCAGACGAAGGCGAACGAGCGTTGCAGCCAATAGTCGTACTTCTCCGGATCGATCCAGCCTTCGACGGTTTTCACGTTGTTGATGACGTTGTCGATGCGGCGCATGGCGCGCGCGTTGTAGAAGCGGATCCTGCGCTCCTTGCACTTGAACTGGACTTCATAGGCCGCCAGCGTCGGCATCGACGGGTCTTCGAAGATCTGCATGATCTGCGCCGACTGAATGCCCTTGGGCTTCTGCACGATGCCGGCGGCGTCGGCGACGAATATCTCGTTGTTGTAGCGTTCGCCCTTGCCGTAGACGATCCAGTAGTCGCCCGAACTTTCGGCGATGGCTGTCGTTGCCGTGCACAGGAGGGGCAGCGGCAGCAGCCAGCGTCGAAGGTGGAGGAGTGGTTTGGTCATCGCTTCTTCCTTGAAATGTGGTGTTCCTGGCCACGGGGGCGTCCAAGGGAGGAATCATAGGTGCGGGCGGCCGCGAGGGTCGACTAGCACGGATGAACTATGGGCGCGCCGGGCGATCCCCGGGGCCGCCCGCCCGCGGCCCTCGCTGTCGCCTGCATCGCGCCAGTCCATGCGGGCGATCTCTGGCTCGTCTACAGCGAAGAAGAAAAGCCCAGCCGCATCTTCGTCGTCGTCGACGAGACCTATCTCGATGCGCTGCCTTTTTCCGAGCGGACCTGCCAGCTCGAAACCATCACCACCCTGGAAAATCCCAGGGTGCCCGACTGGGTCTCCTCGAACATGCTCATCAACTGCGCTCGCAAGACCCTGGAGGAGCGGCTCATCCAGGTCTCGCCGCCGAGACGCGCGGTTGCGTCGCGCAGGCCAGGCGCGGAAGCCTTCGCTGTCGTTCGTACCGGTGTGCGAGGAACGTTCGTCAGGTCATTCCTTGCGGATGACAAGAGCCAGCGTCTCCAGCGTAACCGGCTTGAACAGGACCTCATCCGCGCCCGCTTGCTGGAAGCGCTCCGCCATGGCCTCCTCGGCGCTGGCCGTCAGGGCGATGATGCGGCGACGGGCGCGGCCTTCGGCCTGCTCTTCCGCGCGGATCCGGGCGACCAGCTCGAAGCCGTTCATCTTCGGCATGTGTCCATCCGTGACGAGCAGGTCGAATTGCCCTGTCTTCCACCGTTCCCAGGCTTCGAGCCCGTCCTCCGAAAGCGTGACGGCATGGCCCAGCTGCAGTAGTTGTCCTTCCAGGACGATGCGGTTGAACGGGTGGTCGTCGGCGACGAGGATGCTCAGCGATGTCTCCCGCGTATCCATGTCCGGACTGGCCGTCACCTCGGGCAGGGTGGCCGGAGGCGCGGCGAGCGGCAGTTCGAGCGTCACGCTGAAATGCGAGCCCTTGCCGGGTTCGCTCTGCAGCGCGATATGCCCGCCCATGTGCTCCACCAGGCGCCGCGTGATGTTCAGGCCGAGCCCGCTGCCATGAGCCTGCCCGGCCTGGGCGGATTCGACCTGGGCGAAGGGCTGGAACAGCTTGGCGCTGTCCTCCGCCGAGACGCCGATGCCGGTGTCGATGACGTCCAGTTGCACATGCAGATGCTGCGACCGGCGCGTGCCGCTTACCCGCATGGTCACGCCGCCCCGCTCGGTGAACTTGATGGCGTTGCTCAGCAGGTTGAAGGTGATCTGCTTCAGGTGCAGCGGATCCACTGTGACCCACGGGTCCACCTCGCCATGGAACTCGGTGGTCAGCGTCAGCTGTTTCTGGCGGGCCAGGCCGTCCACCAGCCCGGCTATCTCTTCCATCAGCGCCTTCAGCGCCACGGCCTTGGGCGTGGAGTCGATTTTTCCGCTTTCGATCCGGCTCAGGTCCAGGACATTGCCGATCAGCAGGAGCAGCCCCTGGGCAGCGGTCTGCGCGGCGACGAGCGATTCCTTGTCCAGCACGCCCTGGTCGGCCTGGCGCAGGGCCAGTTCCTGCAGGCCGATCACCGCGCTCAGCGGGGTACGCAGCTCATGGCTCATGGTCGACAGGAAGATGCTCTTGGCCTGGTTGGCGGCCTCCGCCTTCTGCTCCGCCTGGCGGGTCCTGCGGATCTGCCGGGTCAGGTAGAGCCCCCAGACGATGGAAATGGCTACCAGAAGCAGAAACACGCCCAGGATCTGCAGGATAAGTTGCCGGTAATCACGCCAGAAGCTTCCCTTGATGCTCAGATACCTGGGCTCCCATTTCCTGATCAGCTCGGAGATTTCTTCCGGGGTCACCGAGAGCTGGGCCTTTTCCAGGATGCTGTACAGCTCCTTTTCCGGCGCCTGCACGGCCAGGCTGACGGGGCGGCTGTACTCGTCCAGTACGCCTGTCACCCGCAGGCGATTGTCGAAGCGTTGGGTCACCACGAAGCGGGCGGCGTAGTCGCTGCCGACGAAGCTGTCGTTTATGCCTTCGTCGACGCTGCGCAGCGCATCGACGAGGGTGGGATAGACGGCCAGTCTGATGCGTGGGTGATGCGTGCGTATCTCGCTTTCCAGGAAGTAGCCGGAAACCACCGCCACGCGCTGCCCCTCGAGTTCGGAAAGGTGATGGACCTGATCGTTTCCGCTGGGTCTGGGCGAGCCTTTCGCGGCGAGGACGATGACCGACGACTGCAGGTAGGGCGGCAACAACTCGATGCTGTCCGATAGTGCTGGCGTAGGCGACATCACCGGCGACAGCAGGGCATCCCCCCTGGCCATCGCCTGGTCGAGTTCCGTGTAGTTGCGGGCGGCGACATAGTCGAAGCGGAGGCCGCTGCGGCGGCTGACGAGCTCCAGGTAGTCCGGGCCGATGCCTACCGCCTTGCCATTCTGGTCGAACTGCCCGAGCGCGCCCAGCGAACCATTGAGCACGACCTTGATCCTGGGGTTCTCCGCCAGCCAGCGGTTTTCCCTGGGCGTCAGGGCTATCCGGTTGTCGCTCAGGCTGATGCTTCGGCCACCGCTCCAGCTGCGCAGGATGCCGTCGCCGAACTGTGCGGAGACGACAGGCAGGGCCTTGTCGAGATAGGCGCGCAGGCGCGCGTCGTCGGGTCTCAGGAGAAAACCGAAGCCTCGGCTTTCGATGGGGGCGAAGCTCTTGATCTTGAGGTTCACCCAGTAATTGGTATTGATGAGGTAGTTGCTGGAAACCACGTCTCCCAGCGCCGCGTCGACTTCGTCGAGGGCCAGGGCCTCCAGTGCCCGCTTGGTGGATTCGTAGAGGAACAGCCGACTGCCGGGATAGGCGGCGGCAATCTGCGTTTCCGTGAGATAGCCGGGAGGGAGGGCCAGGCGGATGGCGGATTTCTCCAGGGATTCAGCTGCGTCGCTGGTGGTGACCAGCACGGGTTGGTCGAGCAGGTAGAGTTCGCTCAGGGCCAGTTTGCTGGCGCTGGCTTCGACCGGCGTGCTGCTGCCCAGCAGGTCCACTTCACCCCGGCGCAGGGCCTGGAGCGCGGCTTCCCGCGAAGGATAGCGGGCGATCCGGACGGGTTGGTCGAACAGCAGTGCGAGATAATCCGCGGTAATGCCCTGCAGATGATTGGCGCTGAGCAGTTCCAGTGGCGGATAGTCGGGGCTGGACACGCCAAGGGTCAGCGGTCCCCGCTCGGCCAGCCACTGCCTATCGGCTTCGTCCAGCCAGGGGCGAAGGGTCGGGGCTACCCGCCCGAACAGGGTGATGGGCGTCTGTTGGGCCAGGCTGAGCGTGTTGCCGGCAAGGAAAACGACAAGAAAGGCTAGCGCGCGCCAAGCCATTGCCCTCATGGAGTGTCCTTCGAAATCTGCTGGGTGTGGATGCGTCGGAACCGTGCGTCGGCGGGCCTATGGCCTGGCGCGCGGGGTCCCAGGCGATGTCGAGCTGGCTGCCTTGCCGGCAGGCCCTCTTCACCGGCGAGGTGTGACCGGCGCAGAGCCTCCTCCATCCTTGCAAGGCGAACGCGGGAAAGAGGGAAACGTTTCAGACGGACCGGGAATGTCGGTACTTCGACGTTCAGGCGTTCGGTACGCGTTCATGACCGTGCTTCCAATGCTTGGCGGCAGGGACTCGATGGATCTGTCCTGGGCGCCATGGTAGCACCTGTCCGCCACGGACGCCTCAATGATCCTTGCGGCCAGGGTGCTTCCGCGAATTTTCGTTACTGTAGGACTTTCCCGACTTGAGCCGCTGTGTTGGCGCGGCCGTTGCGAAGCGAAAGAACTGCTCAGCTGCAACGCATGCATGCCTGGAGCCGGCGCGCTTCGCGAGGTGAGGGCAGCCACGCGGGATGGGCGATAGCGGCAGCGGACGCTGGTCAATTCCCTTATCCTCGCCCATTGATTGATGTTCCGATGGCTGGGTTCAGGTTGATCTGGCTAGGCCGATGGGTTTGACATGCGGAAACTTGCTGGCCGAATCCGCAAGCATGACGATGAGGGGCGTATGAACGAGAAACTGGATTCGAAACAGTCGATGGATAGGCTGTTCGATAGCCGATCCTTGGAGTCCATAACAGGCGGTGAGCCGGACGCATTGCGACGTCTGCTGGACACGCTGCTGACGAGCAGCCGGGACGACCGCGCACGTTTGGCGCAGTTGCTCGAACACAAGGACCAGCAGGGGCTGGCCGAACTTGCTCACCGCATAAAAGGCGCTGCCAGGGTGGTTGGCAGCAGCGTCCTGGTGGAGGCTTGCACCCGGCTCGAGGAGGCCTGTCGGGGGCGGGGCGAAGGTCTTGCCCTGGTGCCCGGCTATGCGGCGACTCTGGACGATGGACTCGAAACGTTCGAGGCCAGCATTCTGGCGGAGTTGGCCAGGCTTACAAAAGTCTGAGTCGTTTTCGGTGGTGGGTTCTTCAGCGGCCTACCACCTACCAATTTCTTATCCTGCGGAGACATGCTTCTTCTCCTGTCTCCTGTCTCCTGTCTCCTGTCTCCTGTCTCCTGTCTCCTCGAGGCCGGGCCGTCTGGTCCCGGTTTCTCTGCGGCACCTGAAAAACAGCGTCCATCTAATTTCAATGGATCTGCCATGGTTTCAATCGGGCTTGTGTGAAGCGCCAATTCGCCGATGAATTGATATGGGCTTTCTGTTTCGCAACTACCGGAACTTCTGGAAGTTTTTCCACTTGTGAACGCAAACAGGCGGGCTTTCCTGTCTCGTTATTTGAGATGAATCATTATTTAGGGTCCTTGTAGGAAAATTCATACATTTCGGGGGGACGTTTCATACGGCGGCATGGGAAGCGATTAATTGTCGTCCCATTGAGGCTTCTGGAGAATAGGCGTGGCTCTTACGGAGTTAATTTTCGCAATACATTCACTAGCAAAAAGGAAGCTCAATCGTGTCCATTTCCATGAAAAGTCTTCTGGCTGCCGCAGTAGCCAGCCTGGTCGTCGGTAACGCCATGGCTGCAGACGGCACCATCAACTTCACCGGCAACATTACTGCTGCATCCTGCAATATCACCGGCGGCGCCGGCACCGGTGTTACCGGTGAGAAAGGCAACAAGATCATCGACGTCAACCTGGGCACTGTCAGTATCGATGCCCTGGGTGGCACCGCTGGTGGCGGCATCGCGGCCGGCACCAACATCAACCTGGATCTGGACTGTGGCGCTACTGGTACCGGCCTGACCCACGTTCAGCTCCGCTTCGACCCGCAATCCGGCTCCCAGGTCGACCCCAACAACAACCAGTTGCTGAAGCTGACTGGCGGCTCGACGGCCAAAGGTGTAGGCATCGGCCTGTACAAGCAGGACGGTACCCGTATCAACCTGTCCAACTCCAGCGACGTCTTCGAGGAAGCGCTGGTCAAGGCTGGCACCGATCCGGACTACACCTATAGCGCCAAGCTGAACCTGCGCGCCGGTTATGTCATGACCGCCTCCGATGCCAAAGGCGTAACTGCGGGTTCCGCGAACGGCACCCTGCCGTTCACCCTGACCTACCGTTAATCCGCCCTGTAGAGGGGGGGGCTGCGGCCCCCCCTTTCTCAAGCTTCGAGTTAAACCATGAAACTTGCATTGTCTTCCAGATTACTTTGGGCTGGCGCCTTCATGTTGTTTTCCGGCATGGCCAGTGCGGGCATTACCTTGGGTGGCACACGCGTCGTTATCCAGGCTCCTGCCAAGGAGGCGTCCATCCTGGTGAAGAACCAGGCCGCAGAGGACATCATGATCCAGTCCTGGATGGAGCCTGAATCCGGCAGCGGGATACAGGATGTTCCTTTTGCGATCACGCCACCACTGAGTCGGTTGGGCGCGAACAAACAGCAGAACCTACGCATTCTCTTCCAGGGTCAAGGGCTGCCGTCGGATCGTGAGTCCGTGTTTCGCCTGAGCGTCCAGGAAATCCCACAGAAGGCAAAAGGGGAAAACACCCTGCAGATCGCACTTCGTCAACGTATCAAGGTTTTCTATCGTCCGGCAGGACTGCCGACTGTTGAAGACGCCCCAAAGAACTTGAAATGGCGCCTGGTTCGTCAGGATGGAAAAGCACTCCTCGAAGTCACCAATGATTCACCCTTTCATATTTCCTTTGTCGCCGTGAAGTTGAAGTCCGGTGGCAAGTCCTATGAAGCCATGGCGGACATGATTGGACCGAAGTCCTCTCAAAAGTTGGTTCTAAAGGATGCTGTTCCGAGTACCGCCACCGGTTTGAGCGTCGAGTTTGAAAACGTCAACGATTTTGGTGCCTCCGAGAAGCACTCAGGTGTCCTGACAAACTGATTCATATGCAGGGTAGGGCAGGTCGGAACCTGTCCTGATTACGGACAAGTATTTCCAGCCTAAGTTGGGAAGTTAGCCCAAGGGATAGTCTCGTGGCCATTTTCAGGAAAAAGTTCAATTTCAAAATAGCCCTTTGTTCCGGGTCTTCCTGTTTTATGGCCCTGGGGCTTGCGCTGCCGGCCGCTGTTCAGGCGGTGGAGTTCAATACGGAACTCCTGAACAATACCAATGGCAGTCCGGTTGAACTCAAGTACTTCGAGCAAGGAAACTCGGTTGCGCCGGGCTCCTATAACGTCGACGTCTACCTGAATCAGACGATGATCCGTCGCCAGGACATCAACTTCAGCGCCAATGCCGAAACCGGCGAGGTCCGTCCGGTCATCCAGGTCGGCCTGCTCAGGGACCTGGGTGTCGACGTCGCCCGCCTGATGCGCGACAACCTGATTCCATCCAATCTCGAGAACAATACCCCGCTGGACATCGCAGCGCTCATCCCCGGTGCGTCGGTCGATTTCGAAGTCAACCAGTTGGCCCTGCTGGTCAGCATTCCGCAGATGTACGTCCAGCGGCATGTCCGGGGCTATGTGGATCCTTCCCTGTGGGACGATGGGGTCACGGCGCTGTTCACCAACTATCAGGCCAACTTCAGCCGCAATACCAGCCATGGCGACAGCAGCGACTATCGATACCTGGGTTTGCGCAATGGCTTCAACCTGTTCGGCTGGCGCCTGCGCAACGACTCCTCCCTGGTCGGCGGCACCGGAATGCGCAACAAGTTCAGCAGCAACCGTACCTATGTAGAGCGCGATATACGTCCACTCAAGGGCACCCTTTCTCTCGGTGAGCTGTATACCAACTCGGAAATCTTCGACAGCGTGCGTATGCGAGGGGTGAGGTTGCAATCCGATATCGGCATGCAACCCGACAACGAGGTCGGCTACGCGCCCGTGGTACGTGGAATCGCTGAAACCAACGCCACTGTCGAGATACGCCAGGACGGCTACGTGATCTATTCCACCAGCGTATCGCCGGGGGCTTTCGAGATCACCGACATCTATCCCAGCGGTTCCAACGGTGACTTGGAGGTGAAGATCATCGAGGAGGATGGGCGCGAGCGAACCTTCAAGCAGTCGTATTCCTACCTGCCGGTGATGACGCGTAAGGGCAATCTGCGCTACAGCGTATCGGCTGGTGAATACCGGAACGACGGGCAACCTTCGCCCAAGCTGGTGCAGGGCACCACTGTCTACGGCGTGTCCGACAACGTCACCGGGTACGGCGGCCTGCTGGTGGCCGACAACTACAATGCCACCAACCTGGGCCTGGGCTTGAACACGCCTTATGGCGGGCTCTCGATGGACATCACCCACAGCCAGTCGAATGCCCGGCGCAGCGGCAGGAACCAGGGGCAGAGCTTGCGCTTCCTCTATTCCAAGACCATCAACTCCACCGACACCAACTTCACCATGGTGGGCTACCGCTACTCCACCGAGGGCTACCGGACGCTCAGCCAGCATGTGGAGGATCTGTCGAGCGAGGACTTCCTGAATGGTGTCAGCTATGGCCGGCAGAAGAGCCGCCTGGACCTGACGGTGAACCAGACCCTGTTCCGCACCAGTTCGATCTATCTTAGCGCCGGCGAAACGACGTACTGGAACCGCCAGGGCAGCACCCGCCGCTGGCAGTTCGGCTACAGCAGCAGCTACAGGAGCGCCACTTACAGCCTGGCGGTATCGCGTACCCAGGACACCGGGCCGGTGGGCCAGGCCGATACGCAGTTCACCGCCTCTGTCAGCATTCCATTGGGTAGTTCGAGTCGTTCGCACCGTGCCTACGCCAGTGCCGTATCGTCCCGGCATGGGGATTCCAGCCTGCAGAGCGGCGTATCCGGTTACCTGGACGATCAGAACTCCGTCAACTATTCCGTCCAGGCGGGGCATAGCAAGTACAACGGCGACAGCGGTAGCGTGGGGCTTGGCTGGGATACCGCGAAAGCTTCGTTGAGCGCCAACTACAGTCAGGGACGCGACAACAAGCACATCGACATGGGCGCCAGTGGTTCCGTCGTGGTGCATGGGGGCGGAGTGACCTTTGGCCAGTCGGTCGGGGAAACCTTCGCGCTGGTCGAGGTGCCGGATGTCTCCGGTGTCGGTATCGAAGGTTACCGGGGCGTGCGTACCGATGGCAGCGGCTATGCGGTAGTGCCCTACGCGCAGCCATACCGATACAACTATGTGAACCTGGATGCCACCACGCTCGGTTCCGATACCGAGGTTTCCGACAACTCCAAGATGGTCGTTCCCACTCGCGGAGCGGTGGTCCGCAGCAGCTTCGCCGCGGAATCCGGCCGCCGGGTGCAGTTCGAACTGTCCATGGGTTCTGGCGAGAAGATTCCGTTCGGTGCCCAGGCCTATGACTCGGAAGAGAAGGTGGTCGGCATGGTGGACAACCTTTCTCGTCTGCTGGTATTCGGCATCCAGGATCAGGGACGTCTTTCCATCCGTTGGAGCAGCGGCTCTTGCATGGCTGACTACCAGTTGCCGCCGAAGAATAAGGAGCTCGCCTATGAACGCGTGCAGCTCTCTTGCATCGCTTCCAGCAACAGGACTTGATAGAGGTTTTCATGAAACGGTGTTTCCTGCCCGGCGTGATGGTTTTTCTCGTTCTTCCCGTGGTTGCCATTGCGGCGCCGGAACCAGAATGTCGTGTTGATACCCAAGGGGGTAATGGCGCGACCATTTCCTACCAGGAGATCAAGTTCCCCGCGGTATTGCCACCGACGTTCGACCCGAATGTACCGGATGGCGCGGTGGTCTATGATGCTACGGGGATGGGGGACAACTACTTCGCGGTTGTGAAGTGCAATGGTGCTCTCATAGGGAATATGGTGTACGAAGGCAAGGGGAGGTACGACGCCAAGTTCAACGCCTATGAAACATCGGTATCGGGAGTCGGCTATCGGATAACCGAATATGCACCAGGTGGCTGGTGGCCAAAAAACATAAACTACCAAGGAGTGGGAAAAATTCTCCCGGGAGCAGTGGATTATCGGGTGCAACTAGTGAAAATCGGGCCTATCACCGCCGCTGGCGTTCTGTCAGGTGAGATCGGTACTATCAGGGTTTTGGAACATGGCGGCCTGGTAGCCGCACGGGTTAGTTTCAATGGTGGCCTGCCGATTCGCCCGACTGTCCCTACCTGCACCATCCAGAGGAAGAGGCTCGACGTAGGTCTGGGCGAGGTCAGCCTCAACCAGCTCGAGCGCAATGGCGGGTCGGACTACAAGCCCATATCCATCGACCTGAAATGCTCGGGAGGTTCGACAGGTACTTCGACTCGGATGTTCATCACCCTGACCGACTCCACGAACCCGGGTAATCGCGGCAACCGGTTGACTCTGTCCTCCAAGGGCTCCACCGCGGCCAAGGGCGTCGCCGTGGAAATCCGCCGGGCGGACGACTCCGTGGTCAGCTTCGGCCCGGACTCCAGCGTCACTGGCAACCCCAACCAATGGTTCGTCGGCCAGTTCGGCAACACCAGCACCTCGATTCCGTTGAGGGCGCGCTATGTGACGACGTCCTCTGCGCTGGCAGCGGGCCAGGCCAATGCCGCCGCGACCTTCACGATGAGCTACCAGTAAGGGCGGTACTATCGCTTCTTGCCAGGCGGGCGCCAGCACTTCGCCTGGTTTGCCGTCAGGTCGACGTATCAGCCACCGCCGAGTCCATCCAGCAGGTCCGGCCTGCATACCTGGCGTTCCAGTTGCAGGAGCCTCTGCTTGGCCTCCAGCCCTCCGGCGAAGCCGGTCAGCCCCCCCGATGCGCCGATGACCCGATGGCAGGGGGCGATGATGGAGATCGGGTTCCTGCCATTGGCCGCCCCGACCGCCCGTACGGCCCTGGGGCTGCCGATCTGCGTGGCGATTTCCGAATAGCTGCGGGTCTCGCCGAAGGGAATGGTAAGCAGCGCGGCCCAGACCTTCTTCTGAAAATCGGTGCCCTGGAAGTCGATGGGCAGGTCGAAGCGTGTGCGCTGGCCGGCGAAGTATTCGCGCAATTGGCGTTCGGTCTCGATGAGCACGGGGTTGGCGTCCGCCGCCTCCATCTCGTCCAGCGGAACGCGATTCGGACGTTCGTGCGGCCAGAGCACGGCGACCAGCGCCGGGCCCCTGGCTACCAGCGTCAGGGTACCGACCGGCGACTGCATTTTCGTATAGCGGTAGTACATCTGTGGCACATCCTTTCCCGGCAAGGCCGCCCCAGTGTACGCAATGATTCATGGGAGCGAGGAGAGGGGTTGGCCAGGCCCCCTGTTTCCCGCCCCGGTGGGTCGTGCTCGGCGCCCTGGATGGCGCCTGCGGCCAGGCCAGCGGAACTGTGAGATCTGGCAGGCGATTTGCCGGGCAAAGTAGGTTGTCATTGGTTTGTAGTCTTTTCGAGCCGGAGACGACGTTCGATGGTGGTGTGTTGTAACGGTTCTTTGCCGCTTGCCGGATTCCTCCCGTAGTGGGCGCAGCCACCAGCGTCGGACAGTCCGGGCCGGTTCTCCAGCGAAGAGCCGTCGTTCATGCGGCTGCGAAGCATCCTGGGCATGGCCAGGCCGGTTGCCGGCCCCTGGCCACCGAAACTTTTTCGTTCGGACTCCGAATACCGCGCTTCGCCCAGCGCCGCTAGTTTCCCGTTCCTGACAAAGCAAGCGCTCTGGCTCAGGCCTCTCCTGAAACGGGCGCCTATCGCTGAAGAGGGAACGTTCTGTCATGACCACACTGGCCAACCTGACCGAGGTTCTGTTCCGCCTCGACTTCGATCCCGGCACCGAACTGTATCGCTATCGGGGCCAGACACTGAGCCGCCGGCAGTGCCGCTCCGCCATCCTCTCGCAGGCAAGCCAGCTGGCCCGGGTGCTCGAACCCGGCGACCGGGTGGTGCTGGCGCTCAACGATTCGCCCTCGCTGGTCTGCCTGTTCCTCGCCTGCATCGCCGTCGGGGCGATTCCGGCGGTGATCAATCCGAAGACCCGCGAGCCGGCTCTGGCCGAGATCCTGGCCGATTGCCAGGCCAGCCTGGTGGTTCGCGAAGCCGATGCGCCTTCGTTGAGCGGGCCGTTGGCGCCGCTGACCCTGCGTGCCACCGTCGGGCAGCCGTTGCTCGACGATTTTTCCCTGGCGGCGCTGGCGGGGCCCGCCGAGCCCGGCTGGAGCGACTTCCACCGCCAGGAGTCGACGACGCCCTGCTATCTGCAATACACCTCGGGTTCCACCGGCGCGCCGAAGGGCGTGATCCACACCTTGCGCAATACCCTCGGCTTCTGCCGTGCCTTCGCCGGGGAATTGCTGGCGCTGCGCGAAGGCGACCGGCTGTATTCGATACCCAAGATGTTCTTCGGCTACGGCATGGGCAACAGCCTGTTCTTCCCGTGGTTCAGCGGCGCCTCGGCGCTGCTCGACGACACCTGGCCGAGCGCGGAGCGGGTGCTGGAGAACCTGCGCGCCAGCCGGCCGAAGGTGCTGTTCGGCGTGCCGGCGATCTATGCGGCGTTACGCCCTCATGCGCACGAACTCCTGGAGAGCGTGCGCCTGGCGTTTTCCGCCGGATCGCCCCTGCCGCGCGGCGAGTTCGAGTTCTGGAGCGCCCAGGGCCTGGAGATCTGCGATGGCATCGGGGCGACCGAGGTCGGCCATGTCTTCCTCGCCAACCGGCCGGGCCAGGCGCAGGCCGATAGCACCGGCCTGCCGTTGCCGGGCTACGAGTGCCGGTTGCTGGACCGTGACGGCGAGACCGTCGAGGCGGCCGGCCAGCAGGGCGTGCTGCTGGTGCGCGGGCCGGGGCTGAGCCCGGGCTACTGGCGGGCCAGCGTCGAGCAGCAGGCGCGCTTCGCCGACGGCTGGTACCGCACCGGCGACCTGTTCGAGCGTGATGAGCGAGGCGCCTACCGCCACTGCGGACGGGAGGACGACCTGTTCAAGGTGAATGGCCGCTGGGTGGTGCCGACCCAGGTCGAGCAAGCGGTCTGCCGGCATCTGCCGGAGGTGCGCGAAGCCGTGCTGGTGCCTACCAGTCGGCGTCACGATGGCCTGCGTCCGACTCTTTTCGTGACCCTGGACGAGCGCCAGGAGAGCAACCAGATCCTGCTGGCGCAACGCATCGACCAGCATCTCGGCCAACGGATTCCCTCGCACATGCTGCCCAGCCAGCTGCATGTACTGCCGGCACTGCCGCGCAACGACAACGGCAAGCTGGCGCGCGCCGAGCTGCGTCATCTCGCCGACACCCTCTACCACGACAACCTTCCGGAGGAACGGGCATGTTGATTCAGGCTGTGGGGGTGAACCTGCCCCCATCCTATGTGTGTCTGGACGGACCGCTGGGCGGCGAACGCCCCAGGGCCCAGGGCGACGAGATGCTGATGCAGCGTTTGCTGCCGGCGGTGCGCGAGGCCCTGGACGAGGCGTCGGTGCAGCCCGAGGAGATCGACCTGATCGTGGGCCTCGCCCTGTCTCCCGACCACCTCATCGAAAATCGCGACATCATGGCGCCGAAGATCGGCCACCCCTTGCAGAAAGTGCTCGGGGCGAAGCGTGCGCATGTCTTCGACCTCACCGATTCCAGCCTGGCCCGCGCGCTCTACGTGGTCGATACCCTCGCCAGCGACCAGGGCTATCGCAACGTGCTGGTGGTGCGCGGCGAGTCCAGCCAGGGACTGGAGGTGGATAGCGAATCCGGCTTCGCCCTCGCCGACGGCGCCCTGGCGCTGCTCTGCCAGCCGACCGGCAAGGCTGCGTTCCGCCGCGGTGCGCTGGGCGGTGATCCGGCGCAGGAATGGCTGCCGCTGAGCATTCCACTGAATACCGATATTCGCCAGGTAGGCGACGTCAAGGGACACCTCAACCTGCCGGCCCAGCCCGGGTTGCCCGAAGCGGTGCGCGCCGGATTCACCCGCCTGGCCGGGGACTTCCCGCAACTGAACTGGGTGCGCGAGGAATGGTTCGGCCAGGGGCGGCCCGATGGTCGTTGCCTGGGGCCGTTCGAGCTGGCGTTGCAGTTGCGCGCGGCGCAACGCGACCGCCTGGAGGAGTTGCTGCTGATCAGCTTCGATCCGTTCGGCATGGTGGTGGAGGGCGTGACCCTGGAACTGGCGGGAGAAGCTCATGCATAAGGTCAAACTGGCAGCGATCACCTGTGAGCTTCCGGCTCGCAGCTATGAAAACGACGATCCGGTGTTCGCCGCGGTACCGGACCTCAGCGAGTCCTGGTGGCAATTCTGGGGCGTCAATCGGCGGGGCTATTTCGATCCGCGGAACGGCGAGAACGAGTTCAGCCTGGTGGTCCGTGCCGCCGAGCGCCTGCTGCGCAGCAGCAATACCGCGCCGGATAGCGTGGACATGCTGATCTGTTCGGCTTCTTCCCCGATCATGACGGAGGCCGGCGATGTCCTGCCGGATCTGCGCGGGCGTCTCTACCCGCGCATGGCCAACGTGCTGTCCAAGCAACTCGGACTGAGCCGGGCGCTGCCACTGGATTCGCAGATGGAGTGCGCCAGCTTCCTGCTCAACCTGCGCCTGGCGGCGAGCATGATCCGCCAGGGAAAGGCGGAGAAGGTGCTGGTGGTGTGCAGCGAATACATTTCCAACCTGCTCGACTTCACCTCGCGCACCTCGACCCTGTTCGCCGATGGTTGCGCGGTGGCCCTGCTGACCCGCGGCGACGACGACAGCTGCGACCTGCTGGCCTCGGCCGAGCATAGCGACGCCACGTTCTATGAAGTGGCCACCGGTCGCTGGCGCCTGCCGGAAAACCCGGCCGGCGAGGCCAGGCCGCGGCTGTATTTCTCGTTGTTCAGCGATGGCCAGAACAAGATGGCCAGCTTCGTCCCGACCAACGTGCCGATCGCGATGCGCCGCGCCCTGGAGAAGGCCGGGCTGGGCAGCGACGAGATCGACTACTTCGTGTTCCACCAGCCGGCGCCGTTCCTGGTCAACGCCTGGGCCGAAGGCATCGGCGCGCGTCCGGACCAGTACCAGCTGACGATGGGCGATACCGGGGTGATGATCTCGGTTTCCATTCCCTACACCCTGATGACCGGCCTGCGCGAGGGCAAGATCCGACCCGGCGATCGCATCGTCATGGCCGGCGCCGCGACCGGCTGGGGCTTCGCCGCGCAGGTCTGGCGGCTGGGCGAGGTACTGGTGTGCTGACCCATCGCCACGCCGATCCACTGCGCTCGAGGAGGGCCGCACATGGGTAATCCGATTCTCGCCGGGCTGGGGTTCAGCCTGCCGAAACGCCAGGTCAGCAACCATGACCTGGTGGGACGCATCAACACTTCGGACGAATTCATCGTCGAACGCACCGGCGTGCGCACGCGCTACCACGTCGAACCGGAGCAGGCGGTCAGCGCGCTGATGGTGCCGGCGGCGCGCCAGGCCATCGAGGCCGCCGGGCTGCTGCCGGGGGACATCGACCTGCTGCTGGTCAACACCCTGTCGCCGGATCACCACGATCCATCCCAGGCCTGCCTGATCCAGCCGCTGCTCGGCCTGCGACAGATCCCGGTGCTGGATATCCGGGCGCAATGCAGCGGGCTGCTCTACGGCCTGCAGGTGGCCCGCGGGCAGATCCTCGCCGGCCTGGCGCGGCATGTCCTGGTGGTCTGCGGCGAGGTCCTGTCCAAGCGCATGGACTGTTCCGATCGCGGGCGCAACCTGTCGATCCTGCTCGGCGACGGCGCCGGCGCGGCGGTGGTCAGCGCTGGCGACAGTCTCGAAGATGGCCTGCTGGACCTGCGCCTGGGCGCCGACGGCAACTACTTCGACCTGCTGATGACCGCGGCGCCGGGCAGCGCGTCGCCGACCTTCCTCGACGATAATGTCCTGCGCCAGGGCGGTGGCGAGTTCCTCATGCGTGGCCGGCCGATGTTCGAGCATGCCAGCCAGACCCTGGTGCGGATCGCCGGCGAGATGCTCGCCGCCCACGCACTCACGCTGGACGACATCGACCACGTCATCTGCCACCAGCCGAACCTGCGCATCCTCGATGCGGTGCAGGAGCAACTGGGCATCCCGCAGCACAAGTTCGCCGTCACCGTCGATCGCCTCGGCAACATGGCTTCGGCCTCGACCCCGGTGACGCTGGCGATGTTCTGGCCGGACATCCAGCCGGGACAACGCGTGCTGATCCTGACCTACGGCTCCGGGGCGACCTGGGGCGCGGCGCTGTACCGCAAACCGGAGGAGGTGAACCGGCCATGTTGAGACTCTCGGCTCCCGGCCAACTGGACGATGACCTGTGCCTGTTGGGGGACGTTCAGGTACCGGTGTTCCTGCTGCGCCTCGGCGAGGCGAGCTGGGCGCTGGTCGAAGGAGGGATCAGCCGGGATGCCGAATTGGTCTGGGCCGACCTGTGCCGTTGGGTGGCCGACCCGTCCCAGGTGCATTACTGGCTCATCACCCACAAGCACTACGACCATTGCGGACTGTTGCCCTACCTGTGTCCGCGGCTGCCCAACGTGCAGGTCCTGGCGTCGGAGCGGACCTGCCAGGCCTTCCGGTCGGAAAGCGGCGTGCGGGTAGTCGAGCGCTTGAACCGGCAACTGCTGCGTGCGGACCAGCGGTTGCCCGAAGCCTGCGCCTGGGACGCGTTGCCGGTGCGTCCGCTGGTCGACGGCGAGTGGCTGGAGCTCGGCCCGCGGCATCGCCTGCAGGTCATCGAGGCGCACGGTCATAGCGACGACCAGATCGTTTTCTACGACGTACGTCGGCGGCGCCTGTTCTGTGGCGACGCCCTGGGTGAGTTCGACGAGGCGGAAGGGGTGTGGCGGCCGCTGGTATTCGAGGACCTGGACGCCTACCTGGACACCCTGGAGCGCCTGCAGCGGTTGCCGACCCTGCTGCAGCTGATCCCGGGCCATGGCGGCCTGCTGCGGGGGCGGCTGGCCGCGGACGGGGCGGAGTCCGCCTTCACCGAGTGCCTGCGGCTGTGCCGGCGCTTGCGCTGGCGGCAGGCGATGGGCGAGTCGATCAATGAGTTGAGCGAGGATTTGCACCGTGCCTGGGGTGGGCAGAGCGTCGACTTCCTGCCCGGCGGACTGCACCTGGGCAGCATGCGCCGGATGCTGGAGATTCTTTCCCGCCAGTCGCTGCCGCTGGAGTGAGACGGGAAATTCATTGCGGCGGCGAGCGCCGTCGGCGCTGGCCGCAATCGGGGGAATGAAGGGGGATATCGATGATGGACAGGCTGTTGCGTGGTCGCGCTACGCCGGCCGGCAGCCCGTGGGCGCCGGGGGGTGGCTTGTGAGCGGGAGCGGTTATCGGCTGGAAGAGCGCCTGGAGTACCGCTCCCTGTCGCCTGACGCGTTGTCGGTCTGGCGCGCGGCGGGAAGCGGACGGATGCTGTTCGACTGTTTCGATGTCGACAGCAAGGCGCCGCGGCGCAGCGTGGCGATTCTTTCCAGTTGCCTGCGCATCGAATGCTGGGGACGCGATGTGCTGCTGCGCGCGTCCAACCCCAATGGGCGCGCCTTGCTGGCGCCATTGAGCGAGGCGTGTCCGGCGCAGGTCACCTGCCTGCGCGACGGCGATACCCTGCACTGGCGCTTCCCCCATGAGGCGCCGGAGGCGGACGAATGGTGGCGCCTGCACGCCCTGTCCAGCCTGGAGGCGCTGCGCCGGGTGCTCGAGACCCTGGGCGGTGACGAGCGGCCGGTGCTACTGGGCGGACTGTTCAGCTTCGACCTGGCCGAGCAGTTCGAGCCGCTGCCGGCGCCCGCCAATCCCGCCCGGCAATGTCCGGATTATCTGTTCCTGGTTCCCGAACTGCTGCTGGACATCGATCACGTGGCGCGCCAGGCCTCGCTGCAGGCCTTCGTCCACGAACCGGGCCGGCATCAGGCGCTGGCCGCCAGCCTGCGCCGGTGCGCCGACGAATACCATGGCGCCGTCGATGACGCGGTCGAACCCGCGCTTGCCGGCGTTCGTGCCGGCAACTACCAGGTCGACCTCGACGACGCGAGCTTCGCCCGCCAGGTGGAGCGCCTGCAGGAGCATGTCAGGGCAGGCGACGTATTCCAGATCGTACCGTCGCGCAGTTTCAGCGTGCCCTGCGCCGACCCCTGGCGGGCCTATCGCCAACTGTGCCTGCGCAATCCCAGCCCGTATCGGTTCTTCCTCGATGCGGGGGACTTCTGCCTGTTCGGGGCCTCGCCGGAATCGGCGGTGAAATACGATGCCGCCAGCCGTGAGGTGGAGCTCTATCCCATCGCCGGTACCCGGCCGCGCGGGCGCGACGCCGAAGGGGCCATCGATGCGGAACTGGACAACCGCCTGGAGGCGGAACTGCGTCTGGACGCCAAGGAAATCGCCGAGCACATGATGCTGGTCGACCTGGCGCGCAACGATCTGGCGCGGGTCTGCCGGCGTGGCACCCGGCGGGTGCGCGACATGCTCAAGGTCGACCGCTACAGCCATGTGATGCACCTGGTCTCGCGGGTGACCGGCGAGTTGCATCACGAGCTGGACGCCCTGCACGCCTACCGGGCCTGCCTGAACATGGGCACCCTGGTCGGTGCACCGAAGGTCCGTGCCATGCAATTGCTGCGGCAGTTCGAGGACGGCTATCGCGGCAGCTACGGCGGCGCGATCGGCATCCTCGACAGCGCCGGCAATCTCGACACCAGCATCGTCATCCGTGCCGCCGAGGTTCGCGACGGCATCGCCCGGGTCCGCGCCGGAGCCGGTGTGGTGCTGGACTCGGAGCCCCGGCTGGAGGCCGAGGAAACCCGCAACAAGGCGCTGGCGGTACTCACCGCCGTGGCCGCCGCCGAACGCGAAAGGGGAGAGCGCGATGCGCATCACGCTGTTGGATAACTTCGATTCCTTCACCTACAACCTGGTCGAGCAGTTCTGCCTGCTGGGCGCCGAGGTGCGGGTGATGCGCAACGACACGCCGTTGCAGACGGTACGCGCGGCGTTGCTGGCCGACGGCTGCGAATTGCTGGTGCTGTCGCCGGGGCCGGGGCGGCCGGAGGACGCCGGTTGCTTGCTGGAATTGCTCGCCTGGGCTCGCGGGCGCCTGCCGGTGCTCGGCGTCTGCCTCGGCCACCAGGCCCTGGCGCTGGCCGCCGGAGGCGCGGTCGCGGTGGCGCGGCGCCCGCTGCACGGCAAGAGCACGGCGCTGCGCTTCGATCCGCGCCATCCATTGTTCGATGGCATCGGCGACCTGCGCGTCGCGCGCTACCACTCGCTGGTGGTCAGCCGTCTGCCGGAGGGCTTCGAGTGCCTGGCGGACGCGGATGGCGAAATCATGGCGATGGCCGATGCGCGGAACCGACAACTGGGCCTGCAGTTCCATCCCGAATCGATCCTCACCACCCACGGCCAGCGCCTGCTGGAGAACGCTCTACTCTGGTGCGGCGCGCTGCCGGTACGCGAGCGCCTTCGGGCCTGAGCACCGTGGCACCGTCTCGACGATGCTCGGCTGCCAGGCCGGCGCCTCGTCGAAGCGCTGCCGGCCCAGTTCGCGCAGGCGCTGGCGGGCGCTTTCGAGAAAGCGCAGGAAGCTGCGCTCGGACTCCAGCGCGGTGTTGTAGTAGCAATACACCTTGGTATCGATGCCACCCGGCTCGTACAGCTCGCTGAGAACGGCCAGGGTGCCGGTGCGTAGGCGCTCCTCGACGAAATAGTGCGGCGCGATACCCCACCACGCCGGCTTCCACCAGGCGCAGCATATCGTCGAAGTTCTCCACGAAGAGCACCTTGTCGCTGACCGGGCGAAGCAGGTTCGAATGCTGGCCGAAGCGGCTGCCGAGGCTGATCTGCCGGTAGTTGGCCAGGCTCGCTATGCTGTGCAGCGAGGCATTGCACAGCGGATGCTGGGGATGGGCGACGACGAACGCCTTGGTGTAGCCGAGCACGCACTGGTTGAAGCGGGAGATCTTCAACTCCTCGTCGATGGTGATGGCGATGTCGATTTCCGCGTTGTCCTGCTTGATGGTCGCCAGGCTGTCGGCCGGCGAGGTGCGTATCAGGCTGACCATGTTGAAGTCGTCGAGCAGGACGCTGCTCACCGTGTCGCAGAACGATGGCGGGATTGCCGTATCCAGCAGCACCCGCAGGTTGCGCGGCCCCTTGTTGAGGTTGAAGGCGATGTCGCCGATCAGCTGCTGGTAGTTCAGCAGGCTGCGCATGTAAGGGATCAGGCGTAGCGCCTGCTCGGTGGGTTCGACCTTGTAGCCGTCGCGACGGACCAGCTCCACGCACAGGTCGATTTCCAGGTTGCTGACCGCCGAGCTGACCGCGGTGTGCGACTTGCGCAGGATACGCGCGGCGGAAGAGATCGAGCCGGAGGCGATGACCTGGAGGAACATATTGACGTGATTGAGGTTATGAATAGGCATCCCTTTGTCCTTTTATTGGGTGGCGCGTGCCGCTTCCCTTGATCGGGTCAGGTTGCCGCTGCTGGCGAAGAAGCGTCGAGGACTCGATACATAGCGCCCGAGTATTTCAACTTGTCTTCTGGATGACGTTTTCATCGGGGGAATCCTCCCGTCGATCGGTGAAGCGCAAGGGCTGGCGTGGCAAGGGTGTTACTGGCCGCCGGCTTGGCACGGTGGCCGACGCATGGCACGGGAGTCGTCGTATCGAAGGTGAGGGATGACGGCTCTGTTTCAGGATTTTTTATAATTATGTGAAAGAAGAGCTTATTTCAGTGAAATGAGTTTCATATTGCTCGTAAATTCGACGAAAAGAAATTGCGGATATTTACCGGGCCTTTAACGTTAATACCAAGGGTTTAATACTAAAGTACCAGGCGTTACCCGCCGGCAGGGTTGTTCGGATCGCCGGCGACGAAGGATTCAAAAGGTTTGTTCTAAGAAACAGAAAAATTATGTCGTGTCGGTCTAACCACCGAAACCTATGTCTTTTGTTAGCGTAGCCGTCTGCCAGCGGGGCTTGGCGCCGGGATGGCCCTGGCCAGGCCTATGCGGTTAGAATCCGCGACCTTGCAGGCGGTGCCGGGTGCCGTGCCCGGGCCTGCAATCGTCAGCTTCCGGCGGGCCAGCCTGCCGCCGGGTATAAGATAGAGAGACGCGCTGTTGCGCCTTCAGGTGTAGCGACTATGACGCAGATTTCCGAACGACTCCTGGTCCAGGCCCACCTGGCCGCCAAGCAACCCCGCGTGTTGAGCGAGCAGGAGAGCGCCGAGCATCGCGCGGCGATCGCGGCCGAGCTGAAGGCGCAGAATGCCGTGCTGGTGGCGCACTACTATTGCGATCCGGTGATCCAGGCGCTGGCCGAGGAGACCGGCGGTTGCGTGTCCGATTCGCTGGAGATGGCCCGTTTCGGCAACCAGCACCCGGCGCAGACCGTGGTCGTCGCCGGGGTGCGCTTCATGGGCGAGACGGCGAAGATCCTCAATCCCGAGAAGCGCGTGCTGATGCCGACCCTCGAGGCGACCTGTTCACTCGACCTGGGCTGCCCGGTGGACGAGTTCTCGGCATTCTGCGACCAGCATCCGGAACGCACCGTGGTGGTCTATGCGAATACCTCCGCGGCGGTGAAGGCTCGCGCCGACTGGGTGGTGACCTCCAGTTGCGCGGTGGAGATCGTCGAGCACCTGATGGACAACGGCGAACCCATCCTGTGGGCGCCGGACCAGCATCTGGGGCGCTACATCCAGCGTGCGACCGGTGCCGACATGCTGCTCTGGGATGGCGCCTGCATCGTCCACGAGGAGTTCAAGGCCAAGCAGCTCGAGGACATGAAGGCGCTTTACCCGGACGCGGCGATCCTCGTCCATCCCGAATCGCCGGAGAGCGTGGTGGCGCTGGCCAATGCCGTGGGTTCGACCAGCCAGTTGATCAGGGCCGCGCAGACCCTGCCGAACAGCACCTTCATCGTCGCCACCGACCGCGGCATCTTCTACAAGATGCAGCAGCTGTGCCCGGAGAAGACCTTCGTCGAGGCTCCCACCGCCGGCAATGGCGCCGCCTGCCGCAGTTGCGCGCACTGCCCGTGGATGGCGATGAATACCCTGGAGCGCACCCTGGCCTGCCTGCGCGAGGGCAGCGGGGAGATCTTCGTCGACCCGGCGCTGGTTCCGCGCGCGGTCCGTCCGTTGAAGCGCATGCTCGATTTCACCCAGGCCGCGCGCCTGCGCCTGGCCGGCAACGCCTGAGCCTGCAAGCCCGCTCCGCAGGGCGAATGGCGCCGCCGGCAGCATTCGTCCCACGCCCTGCTTCGGCGAACATCACCGGGCTTTTTTCCTCGGATCAGCCGTCGATCAGCGGAACATTTCCTTGACCATCCTTTCCTGCTGGCGGATTTCCTGCTGGCGCGCGTCGATCCGCGCGGCCAGCTGGAAGTTGCCGCCGGCGCGGCGCTTGGCGAAGTCCAACTGCTCGATGGCGGCCTGGTAGTCGCCGGTCAGCGACAGGTATTCGGCGCGCGCCTGGTGCACGCCGATGGCGTTGTTGGTCAGGCTGCGCACCTCGGCCAGGCGGTTCCAGACGTCGGGGTCGAGCGGGCGGACCTTGCTCAGGTCGTCGAGGATCTTTTCCGAGTCCTGCGGCTTGCCCATCTTCAGCATCAGGTCGGCGCGCGCCTGTTTCAGCGGATAGCTGCTGGGGAACTGGGCGAGCATCTTCTTCAGCCGCTGGTCGGCGTCCGGCAGGCGGTTGGCGGTGATGTCCAGTTCGACCTGGGCGAGGTTGTAGGCGACGTCGTTGGGTGCCTTCGCCAGCAATTGCCTGAGGTTGTCACGGGCATCGTTGAGCTGGCCGATGCGCGTCTGCGAGATGGCCAGCCCGTAGCGTGCGGCGTCCAGCCCGGGATTGTCGTTGAGCATGGCGCGGAAGCGCTTGCCGGCCATCCCCGGGGTTTCCTCGAAGATCAGCTGGGTACGCGCGCGCATCTGCTGGTAGCGCAGGCTGTCTTCCTTGCCGCCCTGGGGATACTGCTCTGCGCGATTGCGGGTGTCGGCGATACGCGACTCGGTGACCGGGTGGGTGAGCAGGAACTCCGGCGGCTTGCCGTCATAGCGGTACTGCCGCGCCAGGCGCTCGAACATGTTCGGCATCGAGCGCGGGTCGTAGCCGGCACGGACCATGTTGGTGACGCCGACGCGGTCGGCTTCCTGCTCGTTCTGCCGGGAAAAGCGCAACTGGTTCTGGATAGCCGCGGCCTGGGTCCCGGCGATCGCCGCGATCCCCGCGTCGCCTGCGCCGGCGGCGGCGGCGACGATGCCGGCGAGCATCGCCGCCATCACCGGCAACTGCATGCGCTGCTGCGCCTCGATGCCGCGGGCGAAGTGGCGCTGGATCAGGTGGCCGAGTTCGTGGGCCAGCACCGCGGCGTACTCGCCTTCGGTCTGGGCGTTGAGCAGCAGGCCGCCATTGACCCCGATCACCCCGCCGGGCGCGGCGAAGGCGTTGATCTGCGCATCGCGGATGAGAATGAAGGCCAGCCGGTGGTCCTGCAGGTCGCTGGTCTCGGCCAGCCGATAGACGCTGCTTTCGACGAAATCCTTCAGTTGCGGGTCGGTGATCGCGTCGACCTGGTTGCGCAGCATGCTCAGCCAGGCGCGGCCCAGCTGGAATTCCTGCTCCGGCGAAACGATCGAGGAAGATGCGTCGCCCAGGGAGGGCAGATCGTCCGACATGACCGGCGAAGCGAGCATGCAGGCGAGCGTCAACAGGGCGGGGCGCAGTAAATTCATGCAGGAAGCTCAGGTTGGCAAAGGCCTTACTTTAGCCGTTGGTTATCGGCACTGCCTAGGTATCTGCCCGGGACCCGAAGCTGTTGGAGGTCGCCCGCCGTTTCAACTGGCCAGCGGCGGATGGGCTTGGGTATGCTTGTCGGCCCTTCGGGAGAGGCTGTCATGACGGATAACGATTCATTTTCCCTGGTATGTGACGCGGAGCTGGATACCAGTGGTCTCAACTGTCCGCTGCCCCTGCTCAAGGCCAAGCTGGAGCTGAACCGCCTGCCCAGCGGCGGGGTGCTCAAGGTGATCGCCACCGACGCCGGGTCGCAGCGCGACTTCCGCGCCTTCGCCCAGCTCGCCGGCCACGAGCTGCTCCGCGAGGAGGCTGAGGAGGGCATCTACCGATACTGGCTGCGCAAGCGTTAGCGGAGCCTCCGCCGTACCGATTCAGGATTTGCGATGATCAAGGTGTTACGCGACTGGATGCAGCGCTACTTCTCCGACGAGGAAGCGGTGGTGCTGGCGATCATGCTGGTGCTCGGCTTCAGCGTCATCCTCGCCTTCGGCGGGATGCTCGCGCCGGTGCTGGCGGCGATGGTGATCGCCTTCCTGATCCAGGGCGTGGTCGGCATGCTGGAGCGCTTCCGGATGCCGCACCTGTTCGCCGTGTGGCTGGTCTACAGCCTGTTCCTCGGCTTGCTGGCGCTGTTCCTGGTGGTCCTGCTGCCGCTGCTCTGGCAGCAATTGTTCACCCTGTTCAACGAACTGCCGCGGATGCTCGGCGAATGGCAGAGCGTGCTGCTGATGCTGCCCGAGCGTTATCCGAGCCTGATCAGCGAAGAGCAGGTGCTCAAGGCGATAGAGGCCGCGCGCGGCGAGTTCGGCCAGATCGGCCAGTGGGCGCTGACCTCGTCGCTGGCCAGCCTGCCGGTAGTGGTGAACATCATGATCTACCTGGTGCTGGTGCCGATCCTGGTGTTCTTCTTCCTCAAGGACAAGAAGCGCTTCTACACCTGGTTTCGCCGCTACCTGCCGCGCGAGCGCGGGTTGATGAAGCAGGTCTGGGCGGAGATGAACCAGCAGATCGCCAACTACATCCGTGGCAAGGTCATCGAGATCGTCATCACCGGCGCGGTGACCTACATCGCCTTCGCCTACCTCGGCCTCAACTACGCGGCGTTGCTGGCCCTGCTGGTCGGCCTGTCGGTGGTGGTGCCGTACATCGGCGCGGTGGTGGTGAGCGTGCCGGTGGCGATGATCGCCTTCTTCCAGTGGGGCTGGAGCGACCAGTTCATCTACCTGATGGTGGCCCACGCGATCATCCAGGCGCTGGACGGCAACGTGCTGGTGCCGCTGCTGTTCTCCGAAGCGGTGAACCTGCACCCGGTGGCGATCATCTGCGCGGTGCTGCTGTTCGGCGGACTGTGGGGATTCTGGGGGGTGTTCTTCGCGATCCCCCTGGCGACCCTGGTGAAGGCGGTGCTGGACGCCTGGCCTAAGGATCTTCCCGAAAGCCCGGCGGCGACCTCGTAGCGTCGGGTGGAAATGAAAAAGGCCGCGGAAGCGGCCTCTTTCGCTGGTGCGGGACTCAGGCCCCGTTCAGCGCCTGGGCGGCGGCGAGCACCGCATCGACGTGGCCGGGGACCTTCACGCCACGCCACTCCTGGCGCAGCACGCCATCCTTGTCGATGAGGAAGGTGCTGCGGTCGACTCCCATGTATTCCTTGCCGTAGAGCTTCTTCAGCTTGATCACGTCGAACAGCTGGCAGACCGCCTCATCCTTGTCGCTGATCAGCTCGAAGGGGAATTCCTGTTTGCACTTGAAGTTCTCGTGGGACTTCAGGCCGTCGCGGGAAACCCCGAAGATCTCGGTATCGGCCCGCTGGAACGCCGCGTACTGGTCGCGGAAGCCCTGGCCCTCGGTGGTGCAGCCCGGAGTGCTGTCCTTCGGGTAGAAATAGAGGACGACCTGCCTGCCTCTCAGCGCGGACAGGGTCACTTCCTTGCCGCTGGTGGCGGGGGCGGTGAAGTCGGGGACGGGTTTGTCGATAGCGACCGGCATGGACTCGGCTCCTCAGGGATGTTGGGGGCGCCATGGTTCGATCAGGGCGTCCAGGTTCAGGGCGTCGGCGAAGTCCAGGAACTGGTCGCGCAGCCAACTGATCTGGGTGCCGGCGGGCAGGGTCACGGTGATCGTGGCGTTGAGCATGGTGGTGTTGGTGTGCGGCGCCTGGTAGGTGTCGCAGGTGAGGTTCTCCAGCTCGATGTTGTGGTCGATGAAGAACTGGCAGAGTTCGTTGAGGATGTCCGGGCGATACACCGCGCTGACATAGGCCACGTAAGGCAGCGCCTGGGCGCGGGTCACGTGGGCGTTGCTGCGGGTCATGCTGAGGGTGATGTCGCCGCGCTTGGTGAGGGTCGGCAGGCTGCCCTCGAGGCGGGCGAGGGCATCCCAGCTCCCGGAGACCTGCAGCACCAGGGCGCTGAACTCGCCATGGCGGGTCAGGCGGCTGCTGACCACTGCGCAGCGGCTCTCGATGCAGGCGCGGCAGAGCAGGGTGGTCAGCTCCATCGGATTGGGGCCGAGGGCGCTGATCAGAAGGAATTGTTCGCGGGGTTGGCTGGTGGACATTCAACTTTCCTGGAATACGCTGGCGGCACGGGCCGTACCTGAAAGCGGGAAGGGTAGCGAAAAGCGCCGCCGAGGGAAACGTCTGCCGCCTGTCAGGGGCTTCCGACGACGCGGCGCTCGTCTTGTGCAAGGCCTGCCGCCGACAGTACCATTACCGCTTTAATTTCGCGGCAGGAGCGGTTGCATGATTGCGGGCAGTATGGTGGCACTGGTCACCCCCTTCGATGCTCAGGGTCGACTGGACTGGGACAGCCTCGCCAAGCTGGTGGACTTCCACCTGCAGGAAGGCACCAACGCCATCGTCGCCGTCGGCACCACCGGTGAATCGGCCACGCTGGACGTGGAAGAGCACATCCAGGTGATCCGTCGCGTGGTCGACCAGGTCAAGGGGCGCATCCCGGTGATCGCCGGCACCGGCGCCAACTCCACCCGCGAGGCGGTGGCGCTGACCGAGGCCGCGAAGAGCGGCGGCGCCGACGCCTGCCTGCTGGTGACGCCGTACTACAACAAGCCGACCCAGGAAGGCATGTACCAGCACTTCCGCCATATCGCCGAAGCCGTTGCGATCCCGCAGATCCTCTACAACGTGCCGGGCCGCACCTCCTGCGACATGCTTCCGGAGACCGTCGAGCGCCTGTCCAAGGTGCCGAACATCATCGGCATCAAGGAAGCCACCGGCGACCTGCAGCGCGCCAGGGAAGTCATCGAGCGCGTCGGCAAGGACTTCCTCGTCTATTCCGGCGACGACGCCACCGCCGTCGAGCTGATGCTGCTGGGCGGCAAGGGCAACATTTCGGTCACCGCCAACGTCGCGCCGCGCGCCATGAGCGACCTGTGCGCCGCCGCCATGCGCGGCGACGCCGCTGCCGCGCGGGCCATCAACGACCGCCTGATGCCGCTGCACAAGGCGCTGTTCATCGAATCCAACCCCATTCCGGTGAAGTGGGCCCTGCATGAGATGGGTCTGATCCCCGAGGGCATCCGCCTGCCCCTGACCTGGCTCAGCCCGCGTTGCCACGAGCCGCTGCGTCAGGCCATGCGCCAGACCGGCGTATTGGCTTGATCAAGGAGCTCCACGCAATGAAGCGACTGGCTGGACTGACCGCCCTCGCCCTGGTTATCGGCAACACTTCCGGCTGCGGCTGGCTGTGGGGGCCGGAGGGCTACTTCCGCGACCGCGGCACCGATTACCTCGGTGCCCGCGAGACGCCGCCCATGCAATTGCCCGAAGGGGTCCACAGCAAGCCGCTCGATCCGCTGCTGCCGATTCCGCTGAACGTCGCCACCACCCATGAGAAGGAGGGGGAGTACGAGGTTCCGCGTCCGCAGCCGCTGGCCAATTCCGGCGAGATCAGCGACTACAGCCTGCAGCGTAGCGGCGACAGCCGCTGGGTAGTGGCCCAGCGGCCGCCGGCGGAGGTCTGGCCGGTGGCCCGGCAGTTCTTCGAGGAGAACGGTTTCCGCATCGCCGACGAGCGTCCGCAGACCGGCGAGTTCAGTTCCGACTGGCAATCGCTGTCGCAGCTTTCCGCGCCGCTGGCACGCCGCCTGAGCAGTCGCGTGAGCGGCGTCGAGCCGGACGGCCAGGCACGGGTTCGGGTGCGCATCGAGCCCGGGGTGCAAAGCAATACCAGCGAGGTCTACGTGCTCAGCCAGACCCGCGCCGCCGGTGACACCAGCAGCCCGAGCTGGCCGAGCAAGTCGGTGGCGCCGAGCCTCGACGCGGCGCTGCTCGACGAGATGGTCGCGAGCATGGCGCGCAGCGCAGAGCAGGGCGGTTCGGTCTCCCTGCTGGCAGCCAACTCGGTCTACGATACGCCCGGCACCTTCGAGCTGAGCAAGGACGGCAGCGGCAACCCGGTGCTGACCCTGCAGTCCGACTTCGACCGCTCCTGGGTCAGCGTCGGGCGTGCCCTGGACAGCGCCGACATCCGCGTCGACGACCTCAACCGCAGCCTTGGCGTGTACTACGTGAACATCGCCGAAGGGGCGAAGAAGCCCGACGAAGACAAGCCTGGCTTCTTCAGTCGCCTGTTCGGCGGCGGCGAGAAGACCAAGGAAGAGGAAGACGCCAAGGCGCAGCGCTACCAGGTCCGCCTGACCACCGTCAGCGACGCCGTGCAGGTCACCGTCGACAAGGACATCAACACCTCTGCGCCGGCCGATGTCGCGCAAAACGTACTGGAAAAACTCCAGGAGAGCATGCGCAATGCGGTTCGCGGTTCTGGGCAGCGGAAGCCGGGGCAATTCGGCCTTGGTGAGCAGTTCTGACACCCGGATACTGATCGACTGCGGCTTTCCGCTGCGTGAAATCATCAAGCGTCTGGCGCGCCTGGGGCTGAGCCCCGCGCAGCTGGACGCGATCCTGGTCACGCATGAACACGCCGATCATATCCATGGCGTCGAGCTGCTGGCGCGGCATTACCAGATCCCGGTCTATCTGAGTGCGGGTACCCTGCGCGGCATGCGTCGCCCGGTGCTTCCCGCCGAACTGTTGCGGGCCGGCCAGCGCCTGGCGATCCGCGGGCTGGAGGTGCAGGTGGTCGGCGTCTCCCACGATGCCCGCGAGCCTACCCAGTTCGTGCTGACCGACGGGCAGCGGCGCTTCGGCATGCTCACCGATCTGGGAATGGCCACGGCCGAGGTGCTGGAGTGCTATCGTGCGGTGGATGCGCTGGTGGTCGAGGCCAATCACGACAGCACGATGCTCGCCGGCGGCCCGTACCCCTATTTTCTCAAGGCCCGCGTTGGCGGTCCGCGAGGGCACTTGAACAACCACCAGTCCGCCGAACTGGTGAAGCAGCTGGACTGGCGCCGCATGCAGCACCTGGTGCTGGCCCATCTCAGCGAAAAGAACAACTCGCCGCAGCTGGCCCGGCAAACCTTCGTCGACACCCTCGGGTGCGATCCGGGCTGGCTGCAGGTGGCCGATCAGCATTCAGGCCTGGACTGGCGCGAGATCGCCTAGGCCCTATTACCCGTAAGCGGAGCCCATCATGGAAAAACGCGAAGAACTCTACCGCGGCAAGGCCAAGTCGGTTTACCGGACCGACGATGCCGACCGTCTCATCCTGCTGTTCCGCAACGACACCTCCGCCTTCGATGGCAAGCGCATCGAGCAGCTCGATCGCAAGGGCGCGGTGAACAACAAGTTCAATGCCTTCATCATGCAGAAGCTGGAAGCCGCCGGCATTCCGACCCAGTTCGACACGCTGCTGTCGGATACCGAGTGCCTGGTGAAGAAGCTCGACATGATCCCGGTCGAGTGCGTGGTGCGCAATTTCGCCGCCGGCAGCCTGGTGCGTCGCCTCGGTGTGGAAGAGGGCATCGCCCTGACTCCTCCCACCTTCGAACTGTTCCTGAAGAACGACGCCCTGGGCGATCCGTTCATCAACGAATCCCACGTCCAGGCCTTCGGCTGGGCCACTCCCGAGCAACTGGCGCAGATGAAGACCTATTCCTTCAAGGTCAACGAAGTGCTGAACAAGCTGTTCGAGGAGGCCGGCCTGTTGCTGGTGGACTTCAAGCTGGAGTTCGGCCTGTTCCATGGCCAGATCGTCCTCGGCGACGAGTTCAGCCCCGACGGTTGCCGCCTGTGGGACAAGGAAACCCGCAAGAAGATGGACAAGGACCGCTTCCGCCAGGGCCTCGGCGAGGTGATCGAAGCCTACGAAGAGGTGGCCAGGCGCCTGGGCGTGCCGCTTTAACCTCCGGACGCGCGCAACCATCTGAAAGAACGCGAAAAAATCTTCAAGAAGGCTTCGCGTTCTGCGTACAAGCTGGTATCATGCGCGCCGCACGGAGAGATGCCGGAGTGGTCGAACGGGACGGATTCGAAATCCGTTGAGTCAGCAATGGCTCCTAGGGTTCAAATCCCTATCTCTCCGCCATTACATATGGCCAGAACCCCTGAAATGCTTGGCATTTCAGGGGTTTTGTCTTTTCTGTGGCTGTCTTGAGGCGATGGGGCGCGCAGCGCCTCCATCCCACGAAGGGCGTTTCGGTGCTGGCCTTCAGAGCACCTCCGCCGCCACGGCGTCCACCGCGGCTTTGGCGATCTCCACTACCTCGTCGGCCTCGGCGCGGCTCAGCACCAGCGGCGGGGCGAAGCCGAGGATGTCGCCGTGGGGCATGGCGCGGGCGATCATGCCGCGTTCAAGGCACGCCGCCGAGACTCTCGGGCCTATCTTCTGCGCCGGGTCGAAGGGCGTGCGCGTCTCGTGTTCGGCCATGAACTCCAGTGCCGCCAGCATGCCGTCGCCGCGCACTTCTCCCACCAGCGGGTGGCCTTCGAAGGTCTGGCGCAGCCGTCGGTTGAGGTAGCCGCCGACGTCCGCGGCGTTGGCGGTGATGTTTTCGCGTTCGAGGATATCCAGGTTAGCCAGCGCCGCTGCCGCGCAGATCGGGTGACCGGAATAGGTCCAGCCGTGGCCCATGGCGCCTTCGCGGGCGGAGGCGCTGTCGATCGCATCCCAGACCTTCTCGCCGACGAGCACCGCCGACAACGGCGCGTAGGCGCTGGTCAGGCCCTTGGCGGTGGTGATCAGGTCCGGGCGCAGGCCATGGCGCTGGCTGCCCATCTTGTCGCCGAGGCGGCCGAAGGCGCAGACCACCTCGTCGGCGATCAGCAGCACGTCGTACTTCGCCAGTACCGCCTGGATCGCTTCCCAGTACCCCTCGGGCGGAACGATGATGCCGCCGGTGCCCATCACCGGTTCGCCGATGAAGGCCGCCACGGTGTCCGGGCCTTCGGCGAGGATCAGCTTCTCCAGTTCCTGGGCGCAGTGGCGCACGAAGGCCGCCTCGTCCATGCCCGCCGGGGCCTTGTAGAAGTGCGGGCAGAGGGTGTGCTTCACGCCTTCCACCGGCAGGTCGAAGTGCTGGTGGAAGCTGGCCAGGCCGGTGAGGCTGCCGGTGACGATGCCCGAGCCGTGGTAGCCGCGCTGGCGCGAGATGATCTTCTTCTTCTGCGGACGGCCCAGCACGTTGTTGTAGTAGCGCACCAGCTTGACCTGGGTTTCGTTGGCGTCGGAGCCGGAGAGGCCGTAGTAGACCTTCTTCATGCCTGCCGGCGCCCAGTCGCGGATGATCCGTGCGGACAGCTCGATGATCGCCTCGGAAGAGTGACCGACATAAGTGTGGTAGTAGGCCAGTCGTTTGGCCTGCTCATGGATGGCGTCGGCCACTTCGAGGCGGCCATAGCCGATGTTCACGCAGTACAGTCCGGCGAAGGCATCCAGCAGTTCGCGGCCCTGCTGGTCGCGGATGCGCACGCCCGAGGCGCCGGTGATTATGCGGCCGGGCAGGGTGCCGCTGGCGTGGTCGTGGGCGTGGGTGGAGGGGTGCATGAAGTGCGCCCGGTCCTGTTCGAAGAGCTTGGCGTAGTCGGTCATGGCGGTGTTCTCCTCAGATGGCGCCGTGATGCAGGCAGAAGTATTTGGTCTCGATGAAGGGCTCGAAGCCTTCGCTGCTACCCTCGCGGCCCAGGCCGGAGGCCTTCATGCCGCCGAAGGGAATGGGGTGGCCGGTGAAGCGGGCGCCGTTCACCGCGACCATGGCGAACTCCAGGCGCCGCATCAGCGGCCAGACCTGATCGAGGCGCTGTCCGCAAATGTAGGCGGCCAGCCCGTACTCGCTGGCGTTGGCCAGTTCGACGGCTTGCTCCAGGTCGTCGTAGGCGGTCACTCCGGCGATGGGCGCGAAGTTCTCCTCGCGCCAGATGCGCATGGCCGGGGTGACGTCGGCGAGCAGCGTGGGTTGGTGGAACCAGCCGCCCAGGGCATGGGGTTCGCCACCCGCCAGCAGCCGCGCACCGCGGTCGATGGCGTCGCGCACGCGCTCGCAGGTGGCAGCGAAGGCAGCCTGGTGCATCAGCGGGCCGATGTCGCTGCGCGGGTCGCTGGCCGGGCCCACGCGCAGCTCGCGCACCGCGGCGGCGAAGCGCTTGAGGAAGGGCTCGTAGCTTTCGCGGGCGACCAGAATGCGGTTGGCCGCGCAGCAGTCCTGGCCGGAGGTCTGGAACTTGGCGTTGATGGCGAATTTCACCGCCTGCTCCAGGTCGGCGTCGGGCAGCACGATGAAGGGCGCGTTGCCGCCCAGTTCCAGCGCCACTTTTTTCACATCCTGGGCGGCGGCCTGCAGCACCAGCTTGCCGACGCGGGTCGAGCCGGTGAAGCTCACCGCGCGCACGCGGCTGTCCTGTACCAGGGTTTCCATGCTCATCTGCGGTTCGCCCAGCACTACGTTGAAGACGCCGGCCGGGAGCCCGGCTTCCTCGGCCAACTGGGCCAGGGCGAAGGCCGAGTAGGGTGTCTCGTGGGCTGGCTTGACCACCACCGTGCAACCAGCGGCCAGGGCGGCGGCGGCCTTGCGGGTGATCATCGCCGCGGGGAAGTTCCAGGGGGTCAGCAATGCCGCCACGCCGACCGGCTCCATCACGGTGCCCAGGTGGGCGCCGGGGATGTGGCTGGGGATGTTGCGGCCGTCCAGGCGCCGGGCCTGTTCGGCGAACCAGGGGATGAAGCTGGCGGCGTAGTCGATCTCGCCCCGGGACTCGGCCAGGGGCTTGCCCTGTTCCTGGGAGAGCATCTGCGCCAGGTCCTCGCGGTGCCGGCGGATCAGTTCGGCCCAGCGCAGCAGGGGCGCGGCGCGCTGGTCCAGGGACAGCTTGCGCCAGGCCGGGAAGGCCGCGGCGGCGGCATCCACCGCGGCGACTATCTGCTCGCGTTCGAGCAGCGGTACGTGGCCGATGACCTCGCGGCTGGCCGGGTTTTCCACGGCGACGCTGGCGCCGCTGGCGCTATGCAGCCACTGGCCGTTGACGTAGCACAGCGACTTGAAGAGGAGGGGGTGGGCGTAGGACATGACGGCGTTTCCTTGCAGGTGGCATGGGAGTCATCCTAGGGCGGACGCCGTGGCGGTTTTTTCCTAAGGGCGGGGCGGCGGTGGCAATTCTTTCCGCAGATGCGCCGCCGGCTTGGCTTTTTTCGCCCGCCGGCGCGCCGCCGGCAGGCGAAGGGCGGCATGCCGTCAGGTTCCCGCCAGCGCCTCTGCCGGTACGGCCGCATCCAGCGGCTTGATCACCTTGGTGACGATGTAGGTGAAATAGCGCTCGATTCCCAGGTCTTCCAGTAGCAACTGGTCGATAAAACGCTGGTAATGATCAATATCCCGAGCCTGGATCATCGCGATGTAGTCCACCCCGCCGCCGGTGGCGTAGCAGAAGCCCACTTCCGGCGCCTGCAGCAGACGCTGTTCGAAACGCCGCATGTCCTGGGCCGTGTGGCGGCCCAGGGTGACTTCCACCAGCACCTGCTGCTGGCGGAACAGCGCCGGCCAGTCGATCTGCGCGCGGTAGCCCTTGATCAGGCCGGCTTCCTCCAGCTTGCGCACCCGCTCCCAGGCCGGGCTGACCGAGAGGTTGATGGCTTCGGCCAGGCTGGACTTGGTGATGCGTCCGTCGTCGGCGAGGATGCGCAGGATCTTCAGGTCGTAGCGGTCGAGCTTGGTCATCGCCACCTCCGGCGCCGTGGTGCGCATCAGGCCAGCACTTCGGCGACCACCGCCAGGGTGTCGCCGCTCTGCACCAGACCGGGGAAGTGCCGCGCGGCGAGGATGCCGCCACGCTTGGCCCGGTACTCCACCGGTGCGGCGCCTGTGCGCAGCACGTCGTGCACCCGCGCCAGCACCTCGCCGCGCGCCACTCGCTCGCCGAGGTCGCGGCACATCTCCAGCAGGCCGCTGTGTTCGCTGGCGACGAAGCAGTCTGCGTCGGGCATGTCGAGCATCCGCGAAGGCGCCTGCTCGATTGCGCCGTGCAGGATGCCGGCCTGCACCAGCACGTTGCGCACGCCGCGGCGTGCGATGGCGACGCTGCGCGCGCTGCTGCTGCCGCCGCCGCCCAGTTCGGTGGTGACGAACAGCTTGCCCTGCGCCTCGGCGGCGCTGTCGTACATGCCCACCGCGTCCAGCTCCAGCATGCGCATGGCGTAGGGGGCGGAGAACGCCCGCATCAGCGCCTCGCAGCCTTCCTGCTGGGCCTTGTCCGGCAGGACGTGGCAGGCGGCGAAGGGCAGGAAGTCGAGGGTACGGCCGCCGGAATGGATGTCCAGCACCACATCGGCCAGCGGCAGCAGGGTGCGCTGGAAGTAGTCGGCGATCTTCTGCGTCACCGTGCCGTCCGGGCGGCCGGGGAAGCTGCGGTTGAGGTTGCCGGCGTCGATCGGCGAGGTGCGCTTGCCGGCGAGGAAGGCCGGGGCGTTCATGAAGGGTACGACTATCACCCGGCCGCGGATGTCCTCGGCGCGCAGTTCCTGGGCCAGGCGACTGAGCGCCACCGGCCCTTCGTACTCGTCGCCATGGTTGCCGCCGGTGAGCAGTGCGGTGGGGCCTGCGCCGTTCTTTACCACGCAGACGGGGATCATCACCGCGCCCCAGGCCGAGTCGTCGCGGGAGTAGGGCAGCTTGAGATGGCCGTGCTGCACGCCGTCGTGCTCGAAGTTGACGCTGGCGGCGATGGGGTTGTCGGGCAACTGGTTCATGGTTTCACTCCTTGACGAACAACTGGCGCGGGTAGTCGCAGAAGGTCTGTGCGCCGCTGTCGGCGATCAGCAGGCTTTCGGTGATTTCCAGGCCCCAATCGTCCATCCACAGGCCGGGCATGAAGTGGAAGGTCATGCCCGCTTGCAGCACGCTCTCGTCGCCGGGACGCAGGCTCATGGTGCGTTCGCCCCAGTCCGGCGGGTAGCTGATGCCGATGGGGTAGCCGCAGCGGCTGTCCTTGTGGATGCCGAACTTCTGCAGCACGCGGAAGAACGCACGGGCGATGTCGCCGGTGGTATTGCCCGGCCTGGCCGCTTCCAGGCCGGCGGCGATGCCTTCGACCACGGCCTTTTCCGCATCGAGGAAGTGCTGCGGCGGCTTGCCCAGGTAGATCGTGCGCGACAGCGGGCAGTGGTAGCGCTTGTAGCAGCCGGCGATCTCGAAGAAGGTGCCGGCGCCGCGCTGGAAGGGCGTGTCGTCCCAGGTCAGGTGCGGCGCGCTGGCGTCGGCGCCGGTGGGCAGCAGCGGGACGATCGCCGGGTAGTCGCCACCGTGGCCGTCGACGCCGAGGATGCCGGCGCTGTAGATCTCCGCCACCAACTGGTTCTTGCGCATGCCCGGTTCGATGCGTTCGAGGATGTGCGCATGCATCTTCTCGACGATGCGCGCGGCGATGCGCATGTATTCGATCTCGCGCGGAGATTTCAGCGCGCGCTGCCAGTTGACCAGCGCGGTGGCGTCGACGAAGCGCGCCTGCGGCAGGTTGCTCTGCAGCGAGCGGAAGGCGGCGGCGCTGAAATAGTAGTTATCCATTTCCACGCCGATGGCCAGCGTTTCCCAGCCGCGCGCGGCGATGACTTCGCGGGCCAGGTAGTCCATGGGATGGCGCTCGACGGACTGCACGTAGTGGTCCGGGTAGCCGACGATAGCGTCGGCCTGCATGAACACGGTGCGCCGCGCGCCGTTGGCGTCCTGGCCGCGGCCGAACCAGACAGGCTCGCCGTCCAGCGCCAGCAGCACGCACTGGTGCACGTAGAAGGACCAGCCATCGTAGCCGGTCAGCCAGGCCATGTTCGACGGATCGCTGACCAGCAGCAGCTCGATGCCGCGCTGCTGCATGCTGGCGCGGACCTTGGCCAGGCGCTGGGCGTATTCCTCCCGCGCGAAGGGGAGATCGACGACGATTTCGGGCATGCGGAAATCCTCTGGATTGAGTGGTTGCCGGGCCTGCTCCGGAAGGCCCGTGCCTGGGCTCCCCTGTCATCCCGAGGCTCTGCCGTTGCAGGGGAGGGCCGGGACGGCGGGGGAATTGTTCAACTGCTGAAGCGGAACCCCTTGCCCATGCGCTGCGCGCGCTGGAAGGCCAGGCCGGCGATGGCGGTGTCCTGCGCGCCGGTGCCGGTGAGATCGCAGAGGGTGATGTCCCGGACGCTGCGGCGGCCCGGGCGGAGGCCGGCGATGACCTGGCCGAGTTCGGCGAAGTCGGCGTCCGCCGCTACCAGGCCGGCCGCGATGGCGTGGTGCAGCTCGCCGAGCACGCGGGTCTGGCTCAGGCGGTCGGCGACGTAGCAGTCCAGTGCCGCCAGCGCGTCGGCGGCGATCTCGTTCTTGTGCTCGGCGTCCGAGCCCATGGCGGTGATGTGCAGGCCTGGACGCAGGTGGCGCCGTTCGAGCAGCGGCTCGCGACTGGGCGTGCTGGAGATGGCGATGTCCGCGCCTTCCAGGGCTTCGTCGACGCTGGAGCAGGCGACCACCGGGATGCCCAGGGCGGTGCTCAGCTCGGCGGCGCACTGGCGCGCCTTGACCGCGTCGCGGGCCCAGAGGCTGGCGCCTTCGATCGGGCGCACCAGGCATAGCGCCTTGAGCTGCAGGCGCGCCTGCTCGCCGGCGCCGAGGAGGGCTACCCGGCGGGCGTCTTCCCGGGCCAGCCACTTGGCGGCTACGGCGCCGGCGCAGGCGGTGCGCACCGCGGTGAGGTAGCCGTTGTCCAGCAGCAGGGCGTCGAGCAGGCCGGTGTGCGCCGACAGCAGCATCATCATGCCGTTGAGGCTGGGCAGGCCGAGCCGGGGATTGTCGAAGAAGCCCGGACTGACCTTGATGGCGAAGCGCGGCAGGCCCGGCAGGTAGGCGGTCTTCACGTCGACTTCGCCGTTGCGCTCGGGAATGTCCAGGCGCAGGATCGGCGGCATCGCCACCGCCGCCGTTGCCAGCAGGCGGAAGGCTTGCTCGACGGCGTCGAGGCTTTCGCGGTCCAGCGCCACGCAGGCGCGCAGGTCGGCTTCGCTGAGCAGGGTGACATCAGCCATGGGGGGCTTCCTCGATGATGCGTTGATGTTGATCGATGGCGATGTTGCGGCCGCTGACGACCACCACCACCGGCCCTTCGGCGGCGATCTTCCCTTCCAGCAAGGCGGCAATGCCCACCGCCGCCGCGCCTTCGAGCACCTGACGCTCCTCGCGGTAGGCGTGGCGGATGCCGGCGGCGATCGCGGCTTCGTCGAGCAGGTGCAACTCGTCGCAGTGGGCGCGGGCGAGGTCGAAGGTGTAGCGGTTGTCCAGGCCGATGCCGCCGCCGAGGGAGTCGGCGAGACTTGGCCGCTCCTCCACCTCCACCGGTCGGCCGGCTTCCAGGCTGGCGGCCATGGCCGCGCCGCGGCGCATGCTGATGCCGTGCAGGCGAATCGACGGATCGGCTGCTTTCAGCGCCAGGGCCAGGCCGCCGAACAGGCCACCGCCGGAGAGCGGGACCAGCACCTGGCGTACCTGTGGCAGTTGTTCGAGGATTTCCAGGCCCAGGGTGCCCTGGCCGGCGATGATCTGCGGGTGATCGAAGGGTGGCAGCAGCGCCGCGCCCCGCTCGTGGGCAATGCGCTCGGCTTCGGCCTGCGCGTCGTCCTGGCTGTTGCCGACGATACGCACCTCGGCGCCGAGGGCGCGGATCGCCTCGACCTTGTTCGCCGGCACCAGGCACGACAGGCAGATGACCGCCGGTACGCCCAGCGCACGGGCGGCATGGGCGAGGGCGCGGCCGTGGTTGCCGGTGGAGGCGGCGACCACCCCCCGCGTCTTCTGCGCGTCGTCCAACTGGGCGATGGCGTTGCTGGCGCCGCGCAACTTGAAGCTGCCGGTGGCCTGCTGCGACTCCAGCTTCAGGTACACCGGCGCGCCCAATCGTGCGGAGAGGCTCGGCGAATGCTCCAGCGGCGTCTGCCGGACCATCCCGTGGATGCGCTGGCGCGCGCGGTACAGCTCGATCAGGGGGATCTCGTTGGCCATGGCGGCCTCCCGACAATGCAGTCGGGCCGAGTGTATGAGCGGGAAATTGTCGCGACGAATGTACTAGGACGATGTTGCGGGGATTGTCATTCGTCGCGGGGAATACGCTCTACCGCTCGCCAGCCGGGCGAGGAGCGTGCCCTGCGTCAGAAGTCGTGGATCTTCGGATACTGCTCGAACAGCTCGCGCATGTCGTCCAGGGCCTGGGCCATGCGTTCGTCGCTGCATTCGGCGCCCATGCACAGGCGCACCGCGCGCGGCCGGGGCGTGCCGCGGACCATGAAGGGATCCGGCAAGGTCACGGCGATGTGCCGGTGCCGCAGTTCGCGCACCAGGCTGTCCAGTTCCCAGTGCTCGGGAATCCCCATCCAGCAGTTCAGGGACTGCGGTGCATGGCCCAGCAGGTAGTCGGCGAAGCGCTCGCCGACCAGCGCCTGACGCGCCGCCAACAGGCGTCGCTGGCGTTCCGCGAGGGCCTGGGCGTTGCCGTTGTGAATCCAGCGCGTGGCCACCTCGGCCAGCAGCGGCGCGGCCATCCAGCTGTTCACCCGCAGGATGCTCTCGGTGCGCAGGGCCAGGCGTCGTGGCACTGCCAGATAGCCGATGCGCAGGCCGGTGAGCACGCTCTTGGTGAAACTGGTGCAGTAGAACGACAGCTCCGGCAGATAGTGGCTCAGCGGCGGTGCGCGGCGCTCGCCCAGCAGCGGGCCATAGACGTCGTCCTCGACGACGTAGACGCCGAAGCGCTGGGCGATGGCGGCTATCTCCCGGCGCCGCGCATCGCTCATCAGGCTGGAAGTGGGGTTGTTCAGGTTGGGCGTGCACACCAGTGCGGTGATGCGCTCGTTGGCGCAGAGGTCTTCGAAGTGCTCCGGATCGATCCCCTCGCGGTCGACCTCCACGCCCTTGAGGGTGAAGCCGAGCACCTGGGAGTTGCCGATCACTCCGTGGTCGGTCAACTGCTCGCAGAGCACCACGTCGTCCGGCCCGGCCAGCGAGGCGAGGGCGAGGAAGATGGCATGGGCGGCGCCGTTGGTGATCAGCAGGTCGTCGCGCTCGCAGTGCAGGCCCTGTTGCGCCAGCCACTGCGCCGCCGCCTCGCGGTGGCTGTCGAAGCCGGCGATCGGCCGGCAGGCGCGCATCCACGGCTGGTCCGTCTCCTGTGCCAGTTCGCGGCAGGTGTCCCGCCACAGGCGGTCGTGCTCGTCGGTGTGGACGATGCTGGCGATGGAGAAGTCCACCAGCGCGCGTTCCGGGTGGTCGAGCATGTAGCGCGCCATGCCCTCGGTCATGCGGCGCGAGACGAAGCTGCCGCGACCCACCTCGCAGCGCACCAGGCCTTGGCGTTCCAGCTCCTTGTAGGCGTTGGTCACCGTCTGCACGCTGATGCCCAGGCCGTCGGCCACCTGGCGCTGCGCAGGCAGGCGCTGGCCGTCCTGCAGGCGGCCCTGCTCGATTTCCGTGGCGATGGCCTGGACCAGCGTCTTGTACTTGGATTCGCCGACCCGCAGGCCGGCCAGCGCGTGGCGCCAGCTTTGCATGATGGGCATTCCCTTTCGTCCTCGGCACAGGGTGATGGATCAGGGCATTTCCATGGATTGTCCTAGTGCAATTCCAGCGCTGGAAAGCCTTTTGTATGCTCGGCCCGACCGGTCGTGCATGGCTCCGTTTCGCCGCGGAGCGGGCCGGCGCAGAAAAAAGCCGCGGATGGGCGCTGTGCGACAGGCGGTTTTTTCCGTCGCGACGGCGCCGATCGGGAACTGCCGCAAGGCCGGACGGCTTAGTCTGCAACGCAATGAATGCCCTCTCCCGGGGCAGTACTTCGGAAGGCCCGCTCGACGGGTCCCAACATAAGAACAACAGTCGCACGACATCGCTACCTGCCATCCACCGCCGCGTCCCAACTACACAACAAGGCCGGCACGAGAAGATCAGGAGATCCGAAGATGAGTACCGCCCCCCGTTCCCTCCATCGCCTGGCCCTGGCCGGCAGCCTGCTGGCGGGCCTTGCGGCCAGCTTCGCCAGCCAGGCCGAGAGCACCCTCGAACGCATCCAGAACAGCGCCACGGTGCGCATCGGTTATGCCAACGAGGCCCCCTTCGCCTACACCGAGACCTCCGGCAAGGTCACCGGCGAGTCGCCGGAGATCGCCGCCAAGGTGTTCAGCGCCATGGGCGTGAAGAAGATAGAGCCGGTGCTCACCGAATGGGGCGCGCTGATCCCCGGATTGCGCGCCGGGCGTTTCGACGTGATCGCAGCCGGCACGTACATCACCCCGCCGCGTTGCCGGCAGGTGATCTTCACCGATCCGCACTACCAGATCCCCGACACCCTGCTGGTGAAGCGGGGCAACCCGAAGAACCTGCACAGCTACGCCGACGTGGCGAAGAACCCGGACGTGCGCCTGGCGATCATGTCCGGCACCGTCGAGCTGGGCTACGCCCGCGCCGAGGGAGTGAGCGAGGAGCAGATCGTCCAGGTGCCGGACACCACCGCGCAGCTCCAGGCGGTGCGCGCCGGTCGCGCCGACGCCAGCGTCGGCACCGCGCTGACCATGAAGGGTCTGGCGAGCAAGGGGGGCGACAGCGTCGAGGCCATCACCGACTTCAAGGACGACCCGGCGCACATCGGCTATGGTGCCCTGGCCTTCCGCCCGGAAGACCAGGACCTGCGCGATGCGGTGAACCGGCAACTGAAGAAGTGGCTGGGCAGCGACGATCACCTGCGGACGGTCGAGCCGTTCGGCTTCGACAAGTCCAATCTGACCGACAAGAGCGCCGCCGAGCTCTGCAAGCAATGAGCGACGGGGCCTGGCCACTCGGTCGTTCTTTCGAACCTGTCGATACGGGATGCGCAACATGGGTGAATTGCTTCCACTGCTGATGGAGGGCGCCTGGGTCACCGTCCAGGTCACCTTCTTCGGTTCTCTGCTGGCGGTGGCGATGGCCATCATCGCCGCCCTCGGCCGCCTGGCGCCGTGGCCGGCGGTACGCTGGCTGGCCATCGGCTACATCGAGCTGTTCCGCGGCACCTCGCTGCTGGTGCAACTGTTCTGGCTGTTCTTCGTACTGCCGTTGCCGCCGTTCAACCTTGATCTGGGCGCCTACACGGTGGCCATTCTCGGGCTGGGCCTGCACATCGGCGCCTACGGCGCGGAAGTGATGCGCGGGGCCATCGGCTCGGTGCCCAGGGGCCAGTACGAGGCTGCGCTGGCGCTGAACATGACGCCGTTCACGCGCTTCCGCCGGATCGTCCTGCCGCAGGCGCTGCTGTGCGCCATACCGCCGGGCACCAACCTGCTGATCGAGCTGCTGAAGAACACCTCGCTGGTGTCGCTGATCACTCTTTCGGACCTGGCCTTCCGCGCCCGTCAACTGGACCAGGCGACCTTCGAGACGCTGAAGATCTTCAGCCTGACCCTTGTGCTCTACTTCGCCATGGCCCAGGTCATCGTCTTCCTCATGCGCCGCCTGGAACGCCGGCTGGGGCATGGGCGCATCCGGGGAGGCTTGCGATGAAATTCTTCGACTGGCAGTTCGCCTGGCAGATCCTGCCGCAGCTGCTGCACGCCTCGCTCAAGACCGTCGGCATCACCCTGGTCGGCTTCACCCTGGCGATGGTCTTCGGCCTGCTCTTCGCCATGGCCCGGCGCAGCCGGCACTTCTGGCTGTCGTGGCCGGTGGCCTGGCTGATCGAGTTCATCCGCAGCACGCCGCTGCTGATCCAGGTGTATTTCCTGTTCTACGTGCTGCCCAGCTACGGGCTGAGCATGACCTCGCTGGTGGCTGGCACCCTGGGCATCGCCCTGCACTACGCCTGCTACACCGCCGAGGTCTACCGTGCCGGCCTGGATTCTGTGCCGCGCGGACAGTGGGAAGCGGTCACGGCGCTGAACTTCTCGCCGTGGCGCGCCTACCGCCAGGTGATCCTGCCCCAGGCCATCCGCCCTGTGCTGCCGGCCCTGGGCAACTACCTGATCGCCATGTTCAAGGACACTCCGGTGCTCTCGGCTATCACCGTGGTGGAAATCATGCAGCAGGCCAAGAACGTTGGCTCCGACAGCTTCCGCTATCTGGAGCCGATCACCCTGGTCGGGGTGTTCTTCCTGCTCATCAGCATCGGCCTGGCCAGCGTCGTCCGCCAGGTGGAAAAACGCACGGCGCTGCCATGAAGACGCCTATCGGAGGAAACCCCATGACCGTCCTGTCCATGACCGCCCGGCCGCTGGCCAGCGAGGCCCCGCAGGCGCAGACCGCGCAGCCGATGGTGCGCTTTCGCGACGTATGCAAGAGCTACGGCAGCTTCAGCGTGCTGAACCGTCTGAACCTGGAGGTAGGCGCCAACGAGAAGGTCGCCATCATCGGCCCGAGCGGCTCGGGCAAGTCGACCCTGCTGCGGGCCTTGATGACCCTGGAGAGCATCGACAGCGGGGTGATCGAGGTGGATGGCGAGCCGCTTACCCACCAGTTGCGCAACGGCGAACCGGTGCGCGCTTCCGAAGCTCACGTGCGCCGCGTGCGCGGCAAGATCGGCATGGTGTTCCAGAGCTTCAACCTGTTCCCGCACATGAGCGCGCTGAAGAATGTGATGGAGGCGCCGGTCCAGGTGCTGGGAATGCGCCGCAGCGAGGCTCGCGAGCGTGCCGAGGAGCTGCTGGCGATGGTCGGCCTGGGCGACAAGCTGGAGCACTATCCCACGCAACTCTCCGGTGGCCAGCAGCAACGCGTGGCCATCGCCCGGGCCCTGGCCATGCGACCGAAGGTGATGCTGTTCGACGAGGTGACCTCGGCGCTGGACCCGGAACTGTGCGGCGAGGTGCTCAACGTGGTGCGCCGGCTCGGCGCCGAGCACAACCTGACCATGCTGATGGTCACCCACCAGATGGGCTTCGCCCGCGAGTTCGCCGACCGTGTGTGCTTTTTCCACCAGGGCGGCATCCTCGAACAGGGGACGCCGGAGCAGCTGTTCGGGCAGCCGCAGCATGAGCGGACGCGCTGCTTCTTGAGCGCGGTGAACGAAGCGAGTTGAAGCGCGGCTTGTCTGCCGCGCTGAGCGGGTGCCCCGGCAGGCGCGGGTCTCGCTGGACATCGACAAGACCCGGCCGAGTCCTTCGCCGTCGCCGCGCGGGTGCGCTTCGAACGGTTCTTTCAGCTGGCTGAATGCTATTCCTTGGCCGTGCTTTTGTGTGCCACGTTCTGTGGAAACAGCGCGCGGCTCACGAAGCGCGCGGTATCCCGCAGGTCGGTTCCGATCCGTTCCAGATCGTCGGGTTGGTGCTGGGCGCTGATGCCGATGGCGGAAATGGCGAAGCGCGGCTGCTCGTCGTGGTCGACGATGGCGCTGGCGACCATGCTGACGCCGCGATACAGGTGCTCCTCGTCGATGGCCCAGCCGCGCGCGGCGGCGTCGGCCGCTTCGGCCTGGTACTGCTCGAAGCTCGGCGGGTTTTCCCAGCGCACCCGGGTCAGGCGCCTGCGCAGTTCGTCCTCCGGCAACCTGCGCAGGCCGGCGATGCAGCGTCCGGCGGCGCCGACCAGTTCCGGCAGGCGGGTGCCGATGGCGACGTTGACATGGGCGACGGGCGGGGCGGCGAGGGCGATGACACGGATGTGCGCGTCGTCGGTCACCTGCCACAGGGCGACGAGGATGTGGTGGGCGATGCTCAGGCGTTCCAGTTCCGGCTGGATCAGGTCGGCATAGCTGCGGCCAAAGAATCCTACGGCGAGTTCCGAGAGGCCGAGACCGAGCTGGTAGGTCTTGCTGGCGTCGTCGAACGAGGCCAGGCGTTCGTTGCTCAGGGTGCGCAGGATGTTGAACGCGCTGCTCGGGCTGATGCCGGTGGCGCGGGCGATGGCGGCCACGCCTTGCGCGCCGTCGGCATGGGCCAGGTGGCGAAGTATCTGGATGGCATTCACGACGGCGCCGACATCCTTGCCGCCGGCGCTTTTGCTTGGGGCGTCCTTGGTCATTCTTCCTCTTTCTTGTTCAGTATTCTGATTGACATTCACGATGGTGAATATATTCTGACCTTCCGGAGCGTACAACCGGCGTCATCGGCAGGATCCGGTTCGGCGTTCACCGCGATGCACTTTGCAGCAAAGGTCGACAAGAACAAAGGAGAAACCTCGTGGCAGATCTTCCCGATGGCAGTACTCCGGGACCGGAGGCGCAATACCTTGCGTATCTCGCCCAGGGCCGTTTCATGTTGCAGCGTAGTCGCTCCAGCGGCCGTCACGTGTTCTACCCGCGCCACCTGGTGCCGGGCAGCGGCGAGACCGATCTGGAGTGGGTTCCCGCCAGTGGCCTGGGCACGCTCTATGCGATCACCGTCAATCGCTCCCGTGGTGGCGAGCACAATGTCGCGCTGGTCGACCTGGACGAAGGTGTCCGCATGATGTCGCGGATCGAGGGGCATGCGAGCCTGCCGATCGGTACCCGGCTGCAGGCGCGCATCGTCGAGCAGGACGGCGCCAGCATCGTGGTGTTCGTTCCCCGGGAGGTGCGCCCATGAGCGCGGCACTCCGTGGCAGGACCGCGATCGTCGGCATCGGCAGCGCGGGCCTCGGCGAAGCGCCGGGGCACAGCGCCATCGAACTGCTCGCCCAGGCCTCGCTCAGGGCCATCGCCGACGCCGGCCTGGCACTTCGCGATATCGATGCGATCTTCGCCGCCACCAGTTCCCATGCCTTTCCCACCCTGTCGGTCGCCGAATACCTGGGGATCCGGCCGAGATTCGTCGATGGCACCAACATCGGTGGTTCCAGTTTCGAACTGCACCTGCTCCAGGCGACGCTCGCCCTGGAAGCCGGCCTGTGCGACGCCGCGCTGATCTGCTATGGCTCCAACCAGCGCACCGCCGGTGGCCGCCTGGTGTCGATGAGCGAGCCGCAATGGCACGAGACGCCCTACAGGCCGCGCCATCCGATCACCGCCTACGCCCTGGCGGCCAGCCGGCACATGCACCAGTACGGCACCACTCGCGCACAGCTCGCCGAAGTGGCGGTGTCCGCGCGGCAATGGGCCAATCTCAATCCCGAGGCATTCGCCCGCGGTCCGCTGAGCGTCGACGACGTGCTGGCCGCGCGGATGGTCAGCGACCCGCTGAGCACCGCCGACTGCTGCCTGGTCACCGATGGCGGTGGCGCCTGCGTGGTGGTGCGCGCCGAGCGCGCCCGCGACCTGCCCGGCACGCCGGTGTACTTCCTCGGCGCGGCCGGCGCGCAGTGGCATCGCTCGATCGTGTCGATGCCCGATCTCACCGTGACGGCGGCCTCGGAAAGCGGCCCCCGGGCGATGGAGATGGCCGGTGTGCGGCACGCCGATATCGACCTGGTGATGCTCTACGACGCCTTCACCATCAACACCCTGCTGTTCCTCGAGGACCTGGGCTTCTGCGCCAAGGGCGAGGGTGGCCGGTTCGTCCAGGACGGACGTATCGCGCCCGGCGGCGAACTGGCGGTGAATACCAACGGCGGCGGGCTTTCCTGCGTGCATCCCGGCATGTACGGGATGTTCCTGATCATCGAGGCGGTCACCCAGCTCCGCCGCCAGGCCGGCGAGCGGCAGCTGGCCAGGGCCGACGTGGCGCTGCTGCATGGCAACGGCGGCACGCTGTCGAGCCAGGTGACCGCGTTGCTCGGCACCCGCGACACGCTCTAGACCCCAGGCCGACAGCTTCCCCGGGCACCGCCGGAGCGGCGTCCCACGGGCGCGCTCGCACGCGAAAAGGTTGCCGCGCCGGCCGCAAACGAACGGACCAGGTGGACCCCATGTCAGCGAACCACTCGCAACAGATCGTCGACGCTCCACGCTTCGCCAGCCTCACTCCGCTGATCGAACCGCGCTCGGTCGCGGTGATCGGCGCTTCCAGCGATCCGATCCGCATCGGTGGCCGACCGATCGCCTACATGCTGCGCCACGGCTATGCCGGACGCATCCTTCCGGTCAATCCGAACCGGACCGAGATCCAGGGCCTGCCGGCCTTCGCCGAGGTCGAGGCGCTGCCCGAGGCGCCGGACGTGGCGATCGTCGCCGTGCCGGCGGCGCAGGTGCTGGAAACCGTCCAGGCGCTGGGGCGCAAGGGCGCGCGCAGCGCCATCGTGTTTTCCTCCGGTTTCAGCGAAGTCGGCGCGGCCGGCGCGGCGATGCAGGAAGCCATCGTCGCTGCCGCCCGCGCGAGCGGCATGCGTCTGCTCGGGCCGAACGCGCTGGGCGTATTCAACGGCAACCTCGGCTACTACGCGTTCTTCTCCACCAGCATGGAGCGCGGCGTACCGCTGCCGGGCCGGGTGGGAATCGCCACCCAATCCGGCGCCTACGGCGCGCACCTGCTCGGCATGGCGCGCCAGCGTCACCTGGGGACGCCGATCTGCGTGGCCACCGGCAACGAGGCCGACGTCACCCTGGGCGACAGCATCGGCTGGCTGGTGGAGTCGCCGGAAATCGACGTGGTGATGGCCTACGCCGAATCCATCCGCAATGTCGACAGCTTTCTCGCCGCCCTCGAGCGCGCGCACCGCGCCGGCAAGCCGGTGATCCTGCACAAGGTCGGGCGCAGTGCCCTCGGCAGCCGCGCGGCGCTGTCCCACACCGCCTCGCTGGCCGGCGACGACAAGGTGCTGGACGCGGTGCTCGGCGACTACGCGGTGATCCGCGCGCGCACCACCGAGGAGCTGATGGACATCGCCTATCTGGCCACCCGGCGCATCTACCCGGTGGATAACAGCCTCGGCATGATCACCGTCAGCGGCGGCGCCGGGATCATCGTCAGCGACGCTGCCGAGGAGGTCGGTCTGCCGATGCCACCGATGCCGGAGGCGGCCCAGGCGCGGCTGAAGGAGCGGCTGTCGTTCGCCTCGCCGATCAACCCGCTGGATTGCACCGCCCAGGCGCTCAACGACCTGGGCCTGGTACGCGACTTCACCGAGTCGATGGTGGTCGACGGCGGCTATCGGTCGCTGATCGCCTTCTTCACCCAGGCCGGCACCGCCGCCTCCGTCGGCCCGCGCCTGGCCGAGGAGCTGAGGCGGGTCAAGGAGGCCCACCCCGATCGCCTGTTCGTGGTCTCGGTGATGGGCCAGGGCGAGGAGCTGGCGCCCTACGAGAGCGCCGGCTTCGCCCTGTTCGAGGATCCCACCCGGGCGGTCGTGGCGATCCAGGCCATGGGTCGCCTCGGCGAGGCTTTTGCCCGGCCCCTGCGGCAGCGCACGGCGGGCGAAGGTCCGGAGTTGCCCGCGGGCACGCCCGCCGAGGCCGAGGCCAAGCGCCTGCTGGCGATGGCCGGCATCGAGTCCGCCGCCGAAGCGGTGCTGGTCGATGCCGGTGCGGCAGTGGCCTTCGCCGGGCGCATCGGTTACCCGGTGGTGCTGAAGATCGCCTCGCCGGACATCCTGCACAAGTCGGATATCGGCGGCGTGTTGCTCGATATCCGCGACGCCGATGGCGTGCGTGCCGGCTTCGACCTGTTGCTGCGGCGCGCCGCCGAGAGGGCGCCGCTGGCGCGCCTCGACGGGGTGCTGGTGGCGCGTCAGCTGGAAGGTGGGGTGGAGTGCTTCATGGGTATCCAGCGCGACCCGCTGTTCGGCCCGGTGGCGCTGTTCGGCCTTGGCGGGATCTTCGTCGAAGTCCTGCGGGACGTGGTGTTCCGTCGCTGCCCGTTCGACGCCGAGGAGGCCGAGACGATGATCCGCGGCATCAAGGGTGCGCCGCTCCTGCTCGGTGCGCGCGGGCGCCCGGCGGCCGACGTGGCGGCGCTGGCGCGGCTGTTGTCGAACCTGTCGCGCTTCGCCTGGGCGGCGGGGCCGCGCTTGCGCTCGGTGGACCTCAACCCGGTCATCGCCTTGCCCGAGGGGCAGGGCGCCTGGGCCGTGGATGCGGTGGTGGAACTCGAGGAGGTGGCCGATGGCGCTCGATCCTGAGGTGCTCCTGAATTACCCGATCCCCGAGGTTCGCCAGCGCTACAGCCGTCGCGACACGGCGTTCTACGCCCTGTCCCTGGGGTTGGGCGGCGACCCGCTGGACGAGCGCCAGCTGGCTTTCGTCGATCCACGCCGGGAGTTGCGGGCACTGCCGTGCATGGCGCTGGTGCTCGGTCATCCGGGCTTCTGGCTGGGCAGGCCGGACACCGGGGTCGACGCGCTACACCTGGTGCATGGCGAGCAACGCCTGGAATGGCACCGGCCGTTGCCGGCGGAGGGCGAGGTGATCGGCCGGACCCGGGTCACCGGGCTGGTGGACAAGGGCGCCGAGAAGGGCGCGCTGCTCTACAGCGAGAAGGTCCTCAGCGATGCGCTCAGCGGCGAGGTGCTGGCCGTCGCCCACAGCACCACCTTCCTGCGCGGCGACGGCGGCTGCGGCGGTTCCCGACAGGTGGCGCAAGCGCCGCACCGCCTGCCGGAGCGGGCGCCGGACCTGCAGGTCGACCTGCCGACCCGCCCCGAGCAGGCCCTGTACTACCGCCTCAACGGCGACGACAACCCGCTCCACGCCGAGCCGGCGGCGGCGCTTCGCGCCGGTTTCCCGCGGCCGATCCTGCACGGCCTGTGCACCCTCGGCGTGGCGTTCCACGCGCTGCTGCGCGGGCTCGCCGATTATCGGGCGGAGCACCTGGGGCAGTTGCAGGTGCGCTTCTCGGCGCCGGTGTTTCCCGGCGAGACGCTGCGCACGGAGATGTGGAGCGATGGCTCGTTCCGTACCCGTGTCGTCGAGCGCGACCGGGTGGTGCTGGACAACGGCCGGATCGGCGCCCCTCGAGAGCGGCCGGACTGAACCGAAGGGTGTCGGCCCGGAGGCTCCGGGCCGGCGCGACGATGAAGCGAACCCCTGCCTGCGAGAACAACAATAATGAATGCCACCGCGCTTTCCCCGAACCCGGCGCCGGCCATCCCCCGGCGCACCATGCTCATCGCCTTCGTCTTCTGCTTCCTCGGCCTGCTCGCCGACGGCGTCGACCTGATGTTCCTCGCCTACAGCCTCAACAGCCTGAAGAGCGAATTCGCCCTGAGCAACTTCGAGGCCGGCTCCCTCGGCAGCCTGACCCTGGCCGGCATGGCCATCGGCGGTATCTACGGAGGCTGGTGCTGCGACCGCTTCGGCCGGGTGCGGGTGGTGACCTGGACCATCGTGCTGTTCTCCATCGGCACCGCGCTGCTCGGGCTGACGCAGAGCTACTGGCAGTTCGCGCTGGTCCGCTTCGTCGCCTCGCTCGGCCTCGGCTCGCTGTTCGTCGCCTGCAACATCCTGATGTCCGAGTGCGTCGGCACGAAGTACCGCACCACCCTCCTTGCCGCCATGCAGGCCGGCTGGACCGTCGGCTACCTGGTCGCGACCCTGCTCGCGGGACGGATCATCCCCGAGTTCGGCTGGCGCGTGCTGTTCTTCACCGCGCTGGGCCCGGCGCTGGTCTGCCTGCTCTTGCGGCCCTGGGTGCCGGAGTCGCCTTCCTGGCTGGCGACCCGGAGCGAATGCCGGCGTTCCGGTGCGGCCCAGCGCGCGGCGCGCGGCGCCGGTCCGCTTGGGCGGATGCTGGGCGATCCGGAAACGCGCGGCATGTTCCTGCTCTGGAGCCTGACCTCCTGTTTCCTGCTGTTCGGCTACTACGGCACCAACAACTGGATGCCGTCCTACCTCGAAAGCGAGCTGGGGATGAACTTCAAGTCGATGACCGGCTATATGGTCGGCACCTACAGCGCGATGATCCTCGGCAAGATCGTCGCCGGCGCCTGCGCCGATCTCTTCGGCCGGCGCCTGACCTTCGCCGCCGGGGCCATCGGCAGCGCAGCCTTCATGCCGCTGATCGTGTTCCATCACTCGCCGGCCAACATCCTCTGGATCCTGATCATCTTCGGTTTCATCTACGGCGTCCCGGTCGGCGTACTCGCCACCTACATGACCGAGAGTTTCTCCACCCGGGTACGCGGTTCGGCGGTGGGCACCGCCTACAACCTGGGACGCATCGGCGCGGCGCTGGCGCCCGCCGGCATCGGCCTGCTGGCCAGCCATGTATCGATCGGCGCGGGTTTCCTGGTGATGGGCATCACCTATGTATTCACCGGGCTGATCCCGGCGCTGTTCATTCCGGACCGCCTCTACGACCCGAACCGGGCGTCCGGCGACAGCCAGGCGGCATCCCCGCCACTGGCGGCCGGCGGCGCCCGGCCAAGGCCTGATCCTGCAGAAGGAGTGCGTATGCCATGAATGCTTTCCCACACGATCCGAGCGGCGCGCGTCCGCCCGTCAGTTTCCAGGAGTTCATCGGCCTCGAGCGCTGGACCGACGCCGACGGGGTGGCGCGGGTGCGCCTGGGGCATCGTCCCGAACTGATGAACTACCTGCAGCAATTCCACGGCGGGGTGCTGATGTCCGTGCTGGACGCCGCCATGGCCCAGGCGATCCGCGCCTGTCTGCCGGATTGCTCGATGGTCACCATCGACATGGCCACGCATTTCATGGGCAGCGCGCGCGGCGAACTGAGGGGCGTCGGCAGGCTGGTGCGGCGGGCCCGCACCATCTGTTTCTGCACGGCGCAGATCAGCAACGAGGACGGCGAGGTGATCGCCATGGCTTCGGGCAGCTTCAGGTATCGCGTGGCGAAGCCCTAGCGGCGTTTCCAGGTGTCGCGGCGGGATTGCCCGACGTGCGTTCTACCCATGGCCTGCGCGGGGTCGGCCGTCACCCTCCGTCCGGCAGGGGAGCGGACACCGTCCCATCCACAGGAGTACGAGCAGATGAGCGAGCAAGACGATTGGGACCGCGAGCGCGAGGAGCGCTTGCGGATGATCCGTGACAGCGCCGCCTCCCTGGTGCCGCGCGACGGCGACCTGACGCGGGTGCGCCGCGGCCGTTTCAGCGGGACCGCGGTGGACCGCCAGGCCTGGCGCGAGGTCTGTGCCATGGGGTGGCCGGGACTGCGTCTGGACCAGGCGCTGGGCGGCAGCGGCCTGGGCATGGCCGAGTGGGTGGCGTTGCTGGAGACCCTGGGGCGCGGCCTGCTGCCCGAGCCGCTGATCGAGGCCGGGCTGGTGGCGCCGCTGCTGCCGGAGGAGCAACGCGCCGCGTTGCTGGCCGGGGAGCGCCTGATCCTGCCCGCCGGCATCGGCTACCGCGAGGAACGGCAGCGCCCGTGCCTGGATGGCGGACGGCTGCGCGGCGGCGTCGCCCGCGTCTGCCTGGGAGGCGCCACCGATGCCTGGCTGGTGGCTTGTGCGCAGGGCCTGGCGCTGGTCGAGCGCGATGCCGCCGGGGTTGAGCTGGTTTGCGAGCCGACCCAGGATGGCGCCCACCGGGCGCGCCTGCGTTTCCACGACACGCCGGCGCGCCCGCTGCCCGTCGACGGGCCCGTCGAGCAGGCGCTGGATGAGGCGGCGCTGGCTTGCGCCGCCTACCTGGTCGGGCTGATGGACGGCGCCTTCGAGCGGACCCTGGAATATCTCAGGGTGCGCCGCCAGTTCGGGCGCGAGATCGGCAGCTTCCAGGCGCTGCAGCACCGCATGGTCGACCTGAAGATCCAGATCGAGCTGTCGCGCGCGATGGTTGGGCAGGCCGCCGCCGCGATCGATGCCGGGGCGTCCGCCAACGAGCGCCGGCGGCAGGTCTCCAGTGCGCGGGTACGCGGCTCGGAGGCGGCATTGCTGGTGACCCGCCAGGCCATCCAGTTGCACGGCGGCATCGGCTACACCGACGAGGCCGACATCGGCCTGTTCCTGCGCCGCGCCATGGTGCTGCTCAATGCCCATGGTTCGCTGGATTTCCACCGGGCGCGCTACGTCGAGTCGCTACAGCGGGAGGTGGCCTGATGAGCGGCTTGTTGCAGGAAACGCGCGGCACGGTGCGCCTGCTGCGCTTCGACAATCCGGAACGGCGCAACGCATTGTCGCCGGCGCTGCGCATGGATCTGCTCGCTGCCCTGGAGGCGGCCGAGCGCGACCCGGCGATTCGCAGCGTGCTGCTCAGCGGCGGCGACGAGGTGTTCTGCGCCGGCGGCGACCTCGCCGACATGCGGGTCGGCAGCCTGGCCGACGGCAGGGCGCGGATGCGCGACAACGCACGCCTGGTGCGACAGATGGTGCGCATGGGCAAGCCGCTGATCGCTGCTGTCGAAGGCTGGGCGGTGGGTGCCGGGCTGTCCGTGGCGCTGGCCTGCGACAGCATCGTCTGCGGCGCCACCGCGCGATTCGCCGCCGGTTTCGGCAAGGTCGGCCTGCTCGCCGATCTCGGCCAGTTGCACACCCTGCCGGCGCGCATCGGCTTCGGCCGGGCGCGGCAGATCCTTCTGTTCGGCCAGGTGGTGGAGGCCGAGGAAGCGCTGCGCATCGGCCTGGCCGATCAGCTCTGTGCCGCCGGCGGCACGCTGGACGCCGCGCTGGCGCTGGCCGCGCGGGTGGAGCAGCAGGCGCCGTTGCCGCTGGCGATGACTCGCGCGCTGCTCGCCGACGGCCTTGACCTGCTGCTGGAGCGCGAGGGCGAGTTGCAGAGCCAGCTGTTCCTCAGCGCCGACCACGCCGAAGGCAAGGCCGCCTTCCTCGCCAGGCGCCCCCCCGTATTCGGAGGACACTGAAATGACCGACTACAACCGTCTCGACGACGATACCTTTCGCCGGGTGGTCCGCGACTGGATCGCCGCCCACTATCCGCAGCGCATCCGCAATCCTTCCCACCGCCTGGGGCGCGAGGAAACCCGCGAGTGGTACCTGCTGCTGTCGCGACAGGGCTGGCTGTGCCCCGGCTGGCCCGCGGAGTACGGCGGCATGGGCCTTAGCGCCGGCAAGCAACTGATCATGATGGAGGAAATGGAGGACTACGGTTGCGCGCGCCTGCCCGACAGCGGCGTGACCATGCTCGGTCCGCTGCTGATCCGCTACGGCGACGAGGCGCAACGGGCGCGCTTCCTGCCGCGCATCCTCAGCGGCGAGGACATCTGGTGCCAGGGCTACAGCGAGCCCAACGCCGGCTCCGACCTGGCCAGCCTGCGCACCGAGGCGCGCCTGGAAAACGGCGAGTGGGTGGTCAATGGACAGAAGACCTGGACCACCATGGGCGCCGAGGCCAACTGGATGTTCATGCTGGTGCGCACCGAGCGCAGCACCCGGGCGCAGCATGGGATCAGCTTCCTGCTGGTGTCGATGGACAGTCCCGGCATCGAGGTGCGGCCGATCCTCAACCTGGAGCTGCACGGCGAGTTCTGCGAGGTGTTCTTCGACGATGTGCGGGTGCCCCGGGAAAACCTGGTCGGCGAGATCAACCAGGGCTGGAGCATGGCCAAGGCGCTGCTCGGTTTCGAGCGGATCTTCCTCGGTTCGCCCAAGCAGTCCACCTTCGCCCTCCAGCGCCTGGAGCGCCTGGCCCGGCACCTGGGAGTGTGGCGCGAGCCGCTGTTCGCCCGGCGCTTCGCCGCGCTGAGCATGGACCTGGACAGCCACAAGGCGCTCTACGGGCGTTTCGCCGAACGCCTGCGCCGCGGGGAGAGGCTCGGGCCGGAGGTTTCCATGCTGAAGATCTTCCAGTCCGAGCTGTACCAGCGCATCAGCGAGCTGGGCCTGGAGATCGCCGGCGAGGACGCGGCGCTGCTGCAACCCTTCGCCGACGATCCCGACCTGCATCCGGCGGGGATCTTCATCCAGTCGCGGCCGACCACCATCTACGGCGGCAGCAACGAAATCCAGCGCAACATCCTGGCCAAGAGCGTCCTCGGCCTGCCGGGCTGAGCGCAACCGATATCCAGCGGACCAAGAGGTTTACCCATGAGCACGAAACTCAACGAAGGCAAGGTCGCGATCGTCACCGGCGCGGGCGGCGGCATCGGTCGCGAGATCGCCCTGGCCCTGGCCGACTCCGGGGCGCGGGTGGTGATCAACGACATCGGCGTGTCGCTGCAGGGCGCGGGGGGCTCGGCCTCGCCGGCCGAGGAGACACTCGGCCTGATCCGCCAGCGTGGCGGCGACGCACTGGTCAACACCGACAGCGTCGCCGGTTGGGACAGCGCGCGGCGCATCGTCGACTGCGCCATGGACGGTTTCGGCCGCCTGGACATCGTGGTGAACAACGCCGGCATCCTGCGTGACGCGATCTTCCACAAGATGAGCGCCGAGGACTGGTTGTCGGTGATCGATGTCCATCTCAACGGCAGTTTCTTCGTCAGTCGCGCCGCCGCCGAGCGTTTCCGCGCCCAGCAGGGAGGGGCGTTCGTGCACATGACCAGCACCTCGGGGCTGATCGGCAACATCGGCCAGGCCAATTACTCCGCGGCCAAGCTGGGCATCGTCGCCCTGAGCAAATCCATCGCCCTCGACATGCAGCGCTACAACGTGCGCTCCAACTGCATCGCGCCGTTCGCCTGGAGCCGGATGACCGACTCGATCCCGGCCGACACCCCGGAGCAGAAGGCCCGCGTCGAGAAGCTGCAACGCATGACCCCGCAGAAGAATGCACCGCTGGCGGTCTACCTGGCCTCCGACGCAGCCCGCGAAGTCACCGGCCAGGTGTTCGCCGCGCGCAACCACGAGTTGTTCCTGATGAGCCAGAGCCGGCCGTTGCGCAGCGTGCATAGCGAGCGCGGCTGGACTGCGGAGAGCATCGCCGAGCACGGCATGCCGGCGTTGCGCGGCAGCTTCATGGACCTGGCGCGCAGCCCGGATGTGTTCTCCTGGGACCCGATCTGAACCGGGGGTAATCCATGGGCGTGTTCAGGACCCGCTTCACCGAGACCTTCGGCGTCGAACACCCGGTCATGCAGGGCGGCATGCAGTGGGTCGGGCGCGCCGAGCTGGCCGCCGCGGTGGCCAATGCCGGCGGCCTCGCCACGCTGTCGGCGCTGACCCAGCCGAGCCCGCAGGCACTGGCTGCGGAGATTGCCCGCTGCCGCGAACTGACTGATCGGCCGTTCGCGGTCAACCTGACCCTGCTGCCGACGCAGAAGCCGGTGCCCTATGCCGAATATCGCGCAGCCATCATCGAGGCGGGAATCCGCGTCGTCGAAACCGCCGGCAACGACCCCGGCGAGCACATCGCCGAATTCCGTCGGCACGGGGTCAAGGTGATCCACAAATGCACCGCCGTGCGTCACGCGCTCAAGGCCGAGCGACTGGGCGTGGACGCCGTCTCCATCGACGGCTTCGAATGTGCCGGCCATCCGGGCGAGGACGACATTCCCGGGCTGGTGTTGCTGCCCGCCGCGGCCAACCGGCTACGCGTGCCGATCATCGCGTCCGGCGGCTTCGCCGACGGACGCGGGCTGGTGGCGGCGCTGGCGCTGGGCGCCGACGCGATCAACATGGGCACGCGTTTCCTCGCCACCCGCGAATGTCCGGTACACCCGGCGGTGAAAGCGGCGATCCGTGCGGCCGACGAGCGTTCCACCGACCTGATCATGCGCTCCCTGCGCAATACCGCGCGGGTGGCGCGCAACGCGATCAGCCAGGAAATACTGGCGATCGAGGCGCGTGGCGGGGCCGCCTACGCCGACATCGCCGCGCTGGTCAGCGGCCAGCGCGGCCGCCAGGTCTACCAGCGGGGCGATACCGACCTGGGGATCTGGTCGGCCGGCATGGTCCAGGGCCTGATCGATGACGAGCCGACCTGCGCCGAGCTGTTGCAAGGCATCGTCGAACAGGCCCGCGGCCTGGTGCGGCAACGGCTGGAGGGCATGCTTGCGCAGGACTGAGGCGTTCCTTCCTGGCCGGCGTGGCGGGCTTCGCCGAGGATCGCCCGGGCGCGCGACGGTCATGCGTATCCCGATGTTTCCACGCCGTTGACCCTGTAGTGGCTACAGCCTTTTCACTGGTTGGCGTCAGAACACCACGAGAGGATTGCGCCATGGGTTTCTTCGAACGGTTGCTGCAGGGCGGTCGCCATCATGGGTACGGCGGAGGCGGCCACCACGGTTCCGGTCATCGGCGCGGCGCGGACGGCCAGCCGTCGGCGCCGGCCGCCGCGCCGGCTGTCCCCTGCCCGTCTTGCCGTGCCGCCAATGCGGCGACGGCGCGTTTCTGCCAGGGCTGCGGTGGCTCCCTGGCGCCGCTGCGCTGCGGCGCCTGCCAGGCGGAAGTCGCCGCGGCTGCGAAGTTCTGCGGCGCCTGTGGCGCGCCGCAGCGGTAGGCTCAGTCGGCGGCGAGGATTTCCACCGCCTGGCGGGGATCCTTCGGCCCGGCCGTGTCGCCCGGTTGCTTGCCGAGCAGGCTCTGCCCCAGTGGCGAGCGCGGGGTGATGACCAGCACTTCGCGGCCCTCGCAGTCGACCTTCAGGCCGGCTGCCGCGGGGCCGAGGAACACCACGCGGCGACTGCCGTCGGTGTTCAGCAGGGTGACCAGCGCGCTGAGCTGGATCCCCTGCTCCTCGTCGAAATCGCGCAGCGCCAGGTTGCGGTACAGGTTCAGCGCCTGGCGGATCTCCTCGACCCGGCGCGACTGCCCGGCGGCCAGGTAGGCGGCTTCCAGGCCGAGGGTGTCGTACTTGTTCTCGGCGACGTTCTCTTCGTGGGTCGCGCTCTCGTGGGCGGTCTGGGCGGCGCGCACGGCGGCGTCGAGATCCGCGGCGAGGGCTTGCATGATCAGGTGCAGCAGCTGTTTCTTGTCCATGGTCGGGCGTGGCTGGTCGGCGAAGGGGTGCATGGTACGGGAAATGCGCCGGATCCAGACAGCGCTCCGAACTGTATGAAAAGTCGGAATGACGTGGCGAATAAAGGTCGTTTGTCGCTGCCGGGCAAACCGACTACAACGGGCGGAAACGGACAGCCAGGAGAACCACCCCCATGATCGATGGATTGCTGCGCAGCCTCGGCCTCGACCCCGCCGACTTCGGCGAGGGCGAGCATGCCGTGCATACCCCGGTCGACGGCAGCCGCCTCGCCATGCTGCGCCTGGAGGGGCGCGATGCTGCGGGCGCCAGGCTCGAACGCGCCGAACAGGCGTTCCGCGCCTGGCGCCAGGTGCCGGCGCCGCGTCGCGGCGAACTGGTACGGCTGTTCGGCGAAGAGCTGCGCCGGCACAAGGTCCAGCTCGGCGAACTGGTGTCCTGGGAGGCTGGCAAGATCACCCAGGAAGGCCTCGGCGAAGTGCAGGAAATGATCGACATCTGCGATTTCGCGGTAGGTCTGTCGCGCCAGTTGTACGGCCTCACCATCGCCTCCGAGCGACCCGGCCACCACATGCGCGAGACCTGGCATCCGCTGGGTGTGGTCGGGGTGATCAGCGCGTTCAACTTCCCGGTCGCGGTATGGTCGTGGAACGCCGCGCTGGCCCTGGTCTGTGGCAACGCGGTGGTATGGAAGCCATCGGAGAAGACGCCGCTGACCGCGCTGGCCTGCCAGGCCCTGTTCGAGCGCGCGGCGCGGGCATTCGGCGCAGACGCGCCGGCGCACCTGAGCCAGTTGCTGATCGGCGGTCGCGAGGCCGGCGAGGCGCTGGCGGACGATCCGCGTGTCGCGCTGCTCAGCGCCACCGGCAGTACCCGCATGGGGCGCGAGGTGGCGCCGCGGGTGGCGGCGCGCTTCGGCCGCTGCATTCTCGAGCTGGGTGGCAACAACGCGATGATCCTCGCCCCGAGCGCCGACCTCGACCTGGCTGTGCGCGGCATTCTCTTCGGCGCGGTGGGTACCGCCGGGCAACGTTGTACCACCCTGCGCCGGCTGATCGCCCACGAATCGGTGAAGGACGAGATCGTCGCTCGCCTGAAGACGGCCTATTCGAAGGTGCGGATCGGCCATCCGCTGGAGGGCAACCTGGTCGGGCCGCTGATCGACGCGCACAGCTACCGGGCCATGCAGGATACCCTGGCACGGGCCCGCGAGCAGGGCGGCCAGGTGTTCGGCGGCGAGCGGCAACTGCGGGAGCGCTACCCGGACGCCTACTACGTGTCGCCAGCCATCGTCGAAATGCCGGGGCAGACCGAGGTGGTGCGCACGGAAACCTTCGCGCCGATCCTCTACGTGATCGGCTATCGCGATTTCGACGAGGCCCTGCGCCTGAACAACGAGGTGCCCCAGGGGCTGTCCTCGTGCATCTTCACCACCGACCTGCGCGAGGCGGAGCGTTTCCAGGGCGCCGCCGGCAGCGACTGCGGGATCGCCAACGTCAACATCGGCACCAGCGGCGCGGAGATCGGCGGCGCCTTCGGCGGCGAGAAGGACACCGGCGGCGGTCGCGAGTCCGGCTCGGACGCCTGGAAGGCCTACATGCGCCGGCAAACCAACACCGTCAACTATTCCCGTGAGCTGCCGCTGGCGCAGGGCATCACCTTCGACTGAACGGAACGCGGCGGATGGCTCGCCGCATGGCTAATGGCTATCGGGCTGGCAGCGGAGTCGCGCATGGGTGGTTTGCAGCAACGGTGTCTATGGGAAGTGGTCACGCCAGGCTTGCCCGGGTCGGCGAGCCTGGACGGCGAGCAGCGGGCGGATGTCTGCGTGATCGGTGCCGGCTTCACCGGGCTGTCGGCGGCGCTGCACCTGCTGGAGGCCGGGCGTTCGGTGTGCGTGCTGGAAGCGCACGAGATCGGTCACGGGGGATCCGGGCGCAACGTCGGGCTGATCAACGCCGGCACCTGGATTGCTCCGGACGAGGTGGTCTCCAGACTCGGCGCCGAGCATGGGGAAAAGCTCAACGGCGTGCTGGGCCGGGCGCCGACGCTGGTGATGGAAACGATCGAGCGCCTCGGTATCGACTGCCAGCTGCGGCGCGAGGGCACCCTGCACATGGCGCACAACGCCAGTGGCGTGGCCGAGCTGCGGCGCCGCCACGCGCAGTGGACGCGACGCGGCGCGCCGCTGGAACTGTTGGGCGGAGCGGCCTGCCACGAGGCCTGCGGCACCCGCCGGATCAGCGCCGCGCTGCTCGACCGGCGTGCCGGAACATTGAACCCCATGGCCTATGTACGGGGGCTGGCGGCGGCCATCCTGCGCCTGGGCGGGCGTCTTCACGAGCGCTCGCCGGTGTGCCGGCTGGAGCGTCACGGCTCGTGCTGGGCGGTACGCAGCGCGGCGGGTGTGGTGTTGGCGGAACAGGTGGTGATCGCCTCGAATGCCTATACCGAAGGCGAGTGGACCGACCTGCGCCGGCACTTCTTCCCCGGCTACTACTACCAGGTCGCTTCGGCGCCGCTGCGGGGAGCCGCGGCCGACCGCATCCTGCCGCATGGCCAGGGGGCCTGGGATACTCGGACGGTGCTCAGCAGCATCCGTCGCGACGCCCAGGGGCGCCTGCTGCTGGGCAGCCTCGGCAACGGTTCGAGCAAGCCGACCTGGTTTCTCCGCCAGTGGGCCGAACGTATCCGGCGGCACTACTTTCCCGAGCTCGGCCGGGTCGACTGGGAGTACACCTGGACCGGCCGCATCGCCTTCACGCCCGACCACCTGATGCGCCTGTTCGAGCCTGCGCCGGGCCTGCTCGCGGTGACCGGCTACAACGGCCGGGGGGTGACCACCGGCACGGTCGTGGGCAAGGCGTTCGCCGAGTATCTGCTGGGCGGCGAGCGCGATGCCTTGCCGTTGCCGTTCAGCGCGTCGAAACCGGTAACGGCCGCCCGGCTGCGCGGTTGCGCCTACGAGGCGGGCTTTTCCCTGTACCACGCCGGGCAGTGCCTGCGGGTCGTGCTCTAGAGGAGGGCGGTCCGTGCGTGTGTTTTCAGCAGAATGATGTTAATTTGTTGTAAACACACATGAGGAGGTCGTCATGAGCGCTCTCATCAAGGCACGCCCCAGTGCCGATGCCGTCCTGGCCAAGGCGGTGCTGGCCGCGCGCGAGCAGCTGGGCCTGACGCAACTCGAACTGGCCGGGATCCTCGGCGTCGACCGCAGCGCCATCAGTCGCTGGAAGAGCCAGGGCCTGCGGGTGGACAGCAAGACCGGCGAACTGGCCCTGCTGCTCGTGCGGGTCTACCGCGCGCTGTATGCCCTGTTCGGCGGGCAACAGGAGGACCTGCGTCATTTCATGCGCACGCCCAACCATCACCTGGGCGGGGAGCCCCTGGCGCTGATGGGACAGGTACAGGGCCTGGTGCATGTACTGGAGTACCTCGACGCGATCCGCGGCAAGGTCTGATGCCCGGCGCGCCTGAGCGGGTTGCCTACGCCTGTCGCGGAAAAGGCTGGCAGCCGGTGGCGACGCGCCTGGCCGAGCGGATATTCCGGTGCCGGTATGCTGGCATCCGACACCACGGGAAGCGAGGGATGGAATGGTGAGCGAGATCTGGCGCCTCTGCGCAGGCGAGAAGCAGGTCCGGCCGCTGCAAGGGCGGCTGGTGCGGCTGGTGGAGAGCCAGGAGCAGGTGGCGACTCTGCAACTGGTGGATACCCTCGAGGAGCAGGCGTTGCTCGAGGAGTTGCTGGAGTCCAGCAAGCCGCCGCTGCCGGAAAGTGCCGAGCCGCTGCATTACCTGTTGAAGACGCCGTTCCGCTATCCGCCCTTGCGCTGGGGCTCGCGCTTCGGTCGCCGGCATGAGCCAGGCCTGTTCTATGCCGCGCTGAAACTGGAGACAGCGATGGCCGAGGGCGCCTATTACCGTTGCGTCCTGTGGAGCGGCATGGCGGTGCCGCCGCCCAGTGGGCGGATCCTTTCCGAGCACGCCTCGTTCGAGGCGGCCTGGAAGGTGGAGCGGGGCGTTCGCCTGCAGGAACCGCCGTTCTCCGACTACGAGCGCGCGCTGACCGATACCGCCGACTACCGAGTCGCCCAGGAGCTGGGTAGTGCCATGCGCGGCGCCGGTGTACAGGCATTCGAGTATCGTTCGGCGCGTTGCCCGCAGCGTGGCTGCAATGTCGCCCTGTTCACGCCGCGGGCCTTCATCGAGAAACGTCCGCGCAACCTGACCCCATGGCTGTGCGAAACCACCGCCAGCTATGTGGCGTTCAAGCCTGCGCACGTGCCGGGCTCGCCGAAGGTGTTCGCTCGCGAACTGTTCCTGGTGGACGGCCGCCTGCCCCAGCCGGCATGACCCTGAGGCAATGCGCCGGCAGCCGGGAGCGGGGGGGCCGGAAGACTGGAGGACGGCGGGGTGAGCGGGATCTCTCGCGAGCAGCGGTTCGTCCTGTGGCTCCGCAAGCCCCGTGTTTCGCTTGCGGATGCCCCGCGATGGAGCGCGAAGGTGCCGCGGCGAAAATTTGTGCACAAATGGAAAGCAGCTTGTCAAGGGCTGAGAGCGATAGGCTCTAAACGCTTGATTTTTCATGTTTGATTCGTAACTTATTGAAAAATAAAGATAAAAATAGTTGGTGAAAAAATCGTCAATCTGTCCCATAGCCCCGCTCCATCGGGGCTTCGGCAGTTTTTTGAGGTCTTTTCCACCGAGTTATCCACAGGTTCTGTGGATTTCCCAAGCGCTTGCTCGACAGCACATCGCGTGCTCCAAAGCAAGCCCTGCGAGCGCGACAAGAGTGCCGGAGCCTGTGGCGAAGGCGGCGCTGGCTACGAGCCGTGGCCAGCCTGCTGCTGCGCCATCGCAGAGGTCTTCGGGGAAGGGCCATCCTGCCTGGCCTGGCTGGCAGGCGCCATTCGCTCGACGGCTTTTTTCCGAGAACCTAGAATCCGCTGCACGCGCCTGCCCGCCCGACTGGCGAGGGCGTCCTTTCCCGCTGGAGTACCTTGATGGCCGTCGATCTACCGAACCTGTTGCTTGGCCTGCTCGCCGCCGCGCTTCCCCTGGCCGGGCTGGCCTGGCAGTTGCAGCGGCGGAGCAGCCTGGCGGAGCGCGAAGTGGCCTTGCTCGGCGAGCGGCTGGCGACCGCCCAGTTGGCCCAGGATGGCTTGAACGCGCAGCTGGAAATGGGGCGGGAGGCTTATCAGCAACTCGGCGAGCGTCACGCCAAGCTGGCCGGCGAGGCCGCGGCCCTGCGCCGCGAAGCCGAACTGATGGGCGAAGCGCGGCAGCGCGCGGCCGAGGCGGAAGCGCGCTGGGCCAGCGAGCGCCAGGCGCGGGAGGAGGAATTGCGCCGGCTGGCGTCGGAGCGCGCCGGACTGGCCGCGGAACTGCGCGAGCAACAGGACAGCCATCAGCAGCGCCTGGCCGACCTGCAGGCGGCGCGCGACGAGTTGCGGGCGCAGTTCGCCGAACTGGCTGGAAAGATCTTCGATGAGCGCGAGCAGCGTTTCGCCGAAACCAGCCAGCAACGCCTGGGGCAGATGCTCGACCCGTTGAAGGAGCGCATCCAGGCGTTCGAGAAGCGCGTGGAAGAAAGCTACCAGCAGGAGGCGCGCGAGCGCTTCTCCCTGAGCAAGGAACTGGAGCGACTGCAGCAACTCAACCTGCGCCTGGGCGAGGAGGCGACCAACCTGACGCGCGCGCTCAAGGGCCAGAAGACCCAGGGCAACTGGGGCGAACTGGTGCTGGAACGGGTGCTCGAGCATGCCGGCCTGGAAAAGGGTCGCGAATACGACACCCAGGTCAGCCTGAAAGGCGCCGAGGGCGAGCGCTTCCAGCCGGACGTTCTGATCCGACTGCCCGGCGACAAGCAAGTGGTGGTGGACGCCAAGGTCAGTCTCACGGCCTACCAGCAGTACGTCGCCGCCGACGACGAGCTGCTGCGCCAGCAGGCGCTGAAGCAGCACGTGACTTCGTTGCGCAACCATGTCAAAGGGCTTTCCGGCAAGGACTACCGGCGCCTGGAGGGGCTGCACAGCCTCGATTTCGTCCTGCTCTTCATGCCGATCGAGGCGGCGTTTTCCACCGCCTTGCAGGCCGAGCCGAACCTGTTCCAGGACGCCTTCGCGCAGAACATCGTGATCGTCAGTCCGACCACTCTGTTGGCGACCCTGCGCGTGATCGACAGTCTCTGGCGCCAGGAGCGGCAGAACCAGAACGCGCGGGAGATCGCCGAGCGCGCCGGTTCCCTGTACGACAAGTTCGTGCTCTTCGTCCAGGACCTCGACGAGGTCGGCGCACGCCTGCAGCAGGTGGACAAGGCCTACGCGGCGGCGCGCAACAAGCTCGCCGAGGGGCGCGGCAACCTGATCAGCCGTAGCGAGCAGCTCAAGCTGCTGGGGGCTCGCGCCAGCAAGAGCCTGCCGCCGGACTGGCTGGATCGGGCGCTGGTGGCGCCGGCGGAAGAGCGTGGGGCGGACTGAGCCTCAGTCCGTCCCGAGGTGGGCGAGGACGAACGCCAGGCGCTCGGCGATGCCGGCTCTGGGCAGTTCCAGCAACCGGTAGCCCGACTCCGCATAGACTTCGCGCATCGCCCGTTCGGTGCGCAGGGCTTCGGCGAAATCCTGGCGGCGCTCGGTATCGTTGCGATAGATCGCTTCCCAGGCCGGGGCGATGAACACCCGGCGGTTGTAGCGCAGGTCGTTCGCCGCTTCGCGCAGCGCGGGCGGTTCGTCGAGTCGGCTCAGGCGGGCGTAACCCAGGACGTCGACGATACCGCGGTCGAAGAATACCGGGCCGGCGGTTTCGCGATGTGCCTGCCACGTCGCCAGGGCCTGTTCCAGCATGAGTGTCTTGAACGCTTCGGCGTTCGCCCAGGGCAGGGCGTCGCCCCGGTTCGCCAGTTGCTGGCGGATGATCGCCCGGCCAGCCTCGCCCACGCAGCGTTGGCCGTGCCGCCGCAGGGCTTCGAGCAGGCTGGTCTTGCCCGTGCCGGGGGCGCCCGTGAAGACGAAGCAATGCTTCAACTCGATAGGCATCGTGAGTCTCTTCGGAAAAGGTTGATGGAGGAAAGGATGTCGCGAGGGAGAGGAAAAGAAGGGCGCCCGGGAGGACGCCCGAAGATGATCATGGAGTAAGTCGACTGTTCAGAGCGGTGGCGTGGTGGAAAGTTCCATGCCTGTCCCCATCAGCGCGCGGGCGTGAGGGTCAGCCGCTTGCTGCCATAGGCGCGGTCGAGGTTCTGTGGCTGGAACGGGAAGCTGACGTAACGCCCCTTGAGCCAGGCATCGATGCCGTCGGCATAGTGCGGGCTGGCCGGGTTGCCGGACTGGCCGCTGCTGTTCACGCCGATCATCGGTTCGCTCTGGCCGAAATCGACGATCAGGCGCATCGCCGGGATCAGCCAGGTGTCGAAATCCTGGCCCCAGTTATAGGCAGACACGTCCAGGGTGGTATGGTCGCCCCCCGCCGGGTAGGGACCGCGGTCGAGATAGCCCTTGATTGCGCCGAGTCCGGCACGCTCACCGGCGCTCAGATAGGGAGCCATCCGCGAACTGTCGCTCTGCCATTCATAGGTGTGCAGCGAACCCCATTGCCAGGCCTTGCGCTCGCTGCCCAGCCGCTGTTCGCAGAACGCCACCGCAGCGGCCAGGCTGCGGGCCAGGATCGCCGGCTTGTCTTCCATCTGCGGCGTCCGGGTGTCGTCCCAGAACGGGCTGTCGTCGCGACCGAGCAGGTGGTCGGCCTGCGCCGAGTAGGAGAGGTTGGCGGTTTCGACGAAGGCCTTCCAGGCCGGACCATCCTCCGGACCGAGTTCGTCGAGGAAAATCTGCCGGGCGCTTTCCTGGAGAAACGCGCCGTACAGCGCGGCGTCGCTGGAGTTCGCCGCCAGCTTGCCGTCGAACGCCATCAGCCGGTCGTAGGCCTCGTGCGCGCGACCGCGCTGCGCTTCCGGCAGGGCGTCGATGGCCTGGCGCAGCGGCAGGGCCATGCCGGGGCTGTCGAACATCGCCTGCAGCTTGGCGACGAACAGCGAGGTCTGGTCGTACTGCATGCGGATCATGCTCTGGGTATCGTGGCTCCTGCTGGCGCCGGCCAACTGGGCGATGCGCTCGGCGCGCTCCGGATAGTACCAGGAGTTGGACAGCTGGGCGCCGTAGCCGGGTTGCACGGTCCGATGGTTGGCGGTGCCCAGCCAGCCTTGCTGCGGGTCCTGGTCGGAGGGATGGAGGATCGGCTCGGCATAGCCGTCCCAGTCGTAGCGCCCGTCCCAGCCGGGGGAGGGCAGCAGGCCGCGACCTTCCTTGCGGTTCGGGTAGCGACCGGTGACCTGCCAGCCGATGTGCTTCTCGTCGGCGAACACGATGTTCAGAGGCATCGCGCGGATTTCGCGGGTAGCGTCGAAGGCCTGCTCGATGGTCCGGGCTCGCGACAGGTCGAAGAAACCGTCGAGGGTCCGGTCGGCTTCCTGCTGGATGCTGCGGTAGGCCAGGCCATAGCCGCTGCTCAGCGGCAGCGGCTGGAGGATGTTCTTGCGTTCACCCAGGGCGCTGTTGAGCAGCGGGCCGTGGCGGGTTTCGTGGATCACCTCGCGGATTGGCCGCTGGCCCTTGATGAAGAAGGTTTCCTGGCGCTCGCGGGTCGGCAGCCATTTGCCGTCGGCCAGGTAGTAGAGGCGGTTGCCCTGGCGTCGCAGCTGTTCCAGGTAGAGATCCTGGTTGTCACCCAGGACCATGGTCATGCCCCACGCCAGCTTGCCGTTGAAGCCCGCCACCACGCCCGGCAGGCCGGCGATGGAGACGCCCGCGGCCTGGTACTTGGGCGAGCGGATCTGCACGTAGTTCCACACCGAAGGCATGCTCAGCGGCAGGTGGGTGTCGTTGGCCAGCAGGCTCTTGCCGCTGCGGCTGCGTTGCGGCGCGATGGCCCAGTTATTCGAGGCGGCGACGCCGAGCATGCTCAATGCGGCGACCTGCCGGGCGGCGCCATCGATGCCGGCGAGACCGGGAATCTGCCCGTCCAGGCGCAGACCCTTGAGCTTTTCCGCTTCGTCGAACGGCAGGTTCTCGTCGGGATAGGACGGGGTCAGCCAGGCCAGCTTGTCGCTGCCGACCTTCTGGGCGATCGCCAGCGAGGCGATTTCTTCCTGGAGGTTCACCGCCAGGCCGAAGTTGAGCAGGACGAAGACCAGCGCCGAGTCCTCGGGCTTCCAGTATTCCGGGCGGTAGCCGGACTGGGCGAGGTCCATCGGCAGCTTGTCGCGGTAGCGGTACAGGTAGGCGTTGACGCCGCGCGCGTAGACCTCGAAGAAGCGTCGCAGGCGTGGCGAGGCGTTCTTGTACTGGATCTCCGCGGCCTGGCGCAGGTTCACCGTGCGCATGAAGCGGTCGATCTCCAGCGCGCCGGGGCCGGCCATCTCGGCCAGACGCCCCTGGCCCAGCAGGCGCAGGCCGACCATCTGGCTGAGGCGGTCGGAAGCGTGCACGTAACCCAGGGCGAACAACGCGTCGTGGAAGGTACTGGTCTCGATCAGCGGCATGCCCAGCGCGTTGCGCCGGATCGAGACGTTCTGCGCCAGGCCCTTGATCGGCTGCACGCCGGAGGTTGGCGGCAGGCTGTCGGCATAGCGGTCGTCGAGCCAGGACTGGCAGCCGGCGAGACCGAGCAGGGTGCCGAAGGCCGCGGCGGCGCCGCAACGGGGAAGAAAGCGCATGAAGGCTGGCGAGGCCATGGGGTGGGAGCTCCTGCGGGGGTGGTCGCGTCGAGAGGCGCTACGTTAGAGAGGAGCGCAGGGCCGCGCAAGCTCCGCCTGCGGTCGTCCGCGAGGACATTCGCAGGCCGGCTCGGGACTCGCTACTTCGGCGGGTTGATGCGCTCCACCAAAGCATAGGCGCGTTGCGTCGCCGGGCGCTGGCGAATGTTCTCGAACCAGCGCTGCAGGTGGGGGAAGTCGGCAAGATCCTGCTCCTGCCACTGGTGCGGGACGATCCACGGATAGATCGCCATGTCGGCGATGCTGTAGTCGTCGCCGGCGACGAAGGCGCGGTCGGCCAGACGCTGGTCGAGGACGCCATACAGGCGCGCGGTTTCCTTGACGTAGCGCTCGATGGCGTAGGGGATCTTCTGCGCGGCGAAGCGGCTGAAGTGATGGTTCTGTCCGGCCATCGGCCCCAGCCCGCCCATCTGCCAGAACAGCCATTGCAGGGTTTGTTCGCGGGTGCGCAGGTCCCTGGCGAGGAAGCGGCCGGTCTTTTCCGCGAGGTAGAGCAGGATCGCGCCGGACTCGAACAGGGCCAGGGGTTCGCCGCCGTCGGCCGGCTGCCGGTCGACGATGGCGGGAATCTTGTTGTTCGGAGAGATTTTCAGGAATTCCGGCTGGAACTGCTCGCCCTGGCCGATGTTGATCGGATGGAGGGTATAGGGCAGGCCGGCCTCCTCGAGGAACAGGCTGATCTTGTGGCCGTTCGGGGTGGTCCAGTAGTAGAGGTCGATCATCGGTGCCTCCGCTTCTTCGATGGGTTACGAAAGGAAGACTGTACGCCAGGACGGGAGGTTCGATGCAAATCGTGCCGGTCGCTGCACAGCGCTGTCGCGCCGGCAAAAGGCCCGCTGTCATGCGGGCCTGGAATTCTCCGAGCGCGGCGGCGCTCAGGCGCCGTGGCACTTCTTGAATTTCTTCTCGCTGCCGCAGGGGCAGGGGTCGTTGCGGCCCACCGTCTTCAGCGGGTTGCGCACCGGCTCGTGGCTGTGGTTGCAGTGCGGGCCGTGGACGTGGCCATGGTCGTGCTGGTGATCATGGTCGTGGTTGCAGTTCGGGCCGTGCACGTGGGGTTCCTGACTCATGGGGGACCTACTCTGGAATGAAATCGCCGGGAATTATCTCGCCATTTCGTCTCAGGTGCACGCTGCGGCCGAACATCAGGCCGGTCTTCACCTCGCCCGCCAGGCGATAGCGGATCGGCTCCTCCGGACGTTCGAGGAGCTTGACGATGTATTTCATGTGGCGCCAGAGATTGGTTCGCACCGGCACGTCGAACACTTCGTGGCCGTGGGCCGGTACGGTGAACCACTGGCCGGATTCGCCTTCGGCGAGCTGGATGTCGTTGAGTTGCACCGCGTACCGCAGGCCGCGCACCGGCAGGCTGAAGTCGTTGGGATTGTCGATGCGGAAGCGCATGACGAACTCCTGCTCCAGCAGGCGTGCCTTGATCACCTCCACCTTCAGCAGCTTGACGTCCGGGTCTTCGAAGTTGCCGGTCATCCAGCTGCAGCCGGACAGATTGGAGATTACGCCCCACATCATCATAAGGCTGATAATTCTTATCATTTGCGCCTGGTAATTCATGTCAATCCCCCCCGAGACGCCCCAGTTTATCAAGCAGTGAATGTGCTGCAACTCATTGTTGTATAGAGGAAAGATGTTTCAGCTACAGGCCTGTGTCCACATGTTTCCCGCATTGCGGCCCGGGGAGCATGGAGAAGCGCGTATGCCCGTGCAAGTCTTCCCGTCGGCTCGCGCGTCCGGCATGGCTGACCCGAGCCTGGCCGTTGCCGACCCAGTCACTGCATGGGACCACGGCGAGGGGTACAATCGTTCCCGCAATCGTCAGGGGGCGCCACTCCGCCCGGCCCGTCACTCGGAGAGATGCCAATGAGCCGCTTTGAAATCGCCTTTTCCGGTCAACTGGTCGCGGGCGCCAGGCCCGAAGTGGTCAAGGCCAACCTGGCCAAGCTGTTCCAGGCCGACGCGCAGCGCATCGAGCTGCTGTTTTCCGGACGCCGGGTGGTGATCAAGAACAATCTCGACGCGGCATCCGCGGAGAAGTACCGCAGCGTGCTGGAGCGCGCGGGAGCGATCGCCCTGGTCAGCGAGATGGAGGTCGAGGAGGTGGTCATGGCGCCACCACCGGCGCCGCAGCCCTCGGCAGCGACGCCGCCGTCCGTGGCGGCTGCGCCGGCACCCGCCGGGCGCCTGCAGGTCGCGCCGCGGGACGGCTACATGGCGGCCTTCGCCGAGGTTGACGCGCCGGACTTCGGCCTGGCTCCGCTAGGTGCCGACCTGCAGGACGCCAAGGCCGGGATCGAGGCGCCGAAGCTCGATCTCGCTGGTCTCAGCATCGCCCCGGTCGGCAGCGACATGGGCCAGGCGCGCGCCGAGGCGCCGCCGCCGGCGCCGGATACCAGTCACCTGCGCCTGCAGGATTGAGACGCTCAGCCCGGCAGGCGGGCAACGCATCGAAAGCGTCCGGCGCCAAGTCCTCGGCCAGAGCGACCAAGCGCGGCGTGGTCATCCGCCGGTTCGACGGTGATCGCTACGGCGCCGCTGGACACCGGCTCAGTGGTCGAAATCGTCCTGGTAGACGAACTTCGGCATTTCCCAGTGGAAGCGGATGGCCAGGAGGCGGAACAGGAAGCCGCTGAACAGGGTGATCAGCATCGCCTGTTCCGAGGGCAGTTCCAGTTCCACGCAGATCAGGTAGCACCAGGCGCTGGCGAAGGACACGCTGGCGTAGAGCTCGCGGCGGAAGATCAGCGGCACGTCGTTGCAGAGGATGTCGCGAAGGATGCCGCCGAAAACCCCGGTTATCACCCCGCTGATCGCCGCGATCAGCAGGCTGTGGCCCATCTCCAGGCTGACCTGGCAGCCGATCAGGGTGAACGCCACCAGGCCGACCGCGTCGAGCACCAGGAACAGCGAGCGCAGGTGGCGCATCAGCGGCGCGATGAAGACCGTGACCAGCGCGGCGACGGCGGTCAGCGCCAGGTATTCGGGATGGCGGACCCAGGTCAGCGGATAATGGCCGAGCAGCATGTCGCGCACCGAGCCGCCGCCCAAGGCGGTGACGCAGGCGATCAGCACCACGCCGAACAGGTCCATGCTGCGCCGGCCGGCCGACAGCGCACCGGTCATGGCTTCGGCGGTGATGGCGATGATGTAGAGCACGGTCAGCAGCATGGGGATGGGCCCGGATGAAAAGGCTGCGCATTCTACCCGAGCGGCCGGGAACGCCCAAACCGCGGCGCCTGGCGCAGTCTCTCAGGCGTGCATGCGCAACCAGAAACGCTCCTGGCAGGCGTTGCTGAAATGCTTGTGGCAAGGGCGGATGTCCTGTCCCGCGGCATCCAGCACCTCGTAGCCGATCCAGCATTCCTCGCAGGCCTGCTCGTGCGGCAACAGGTCGCGTTCGCAATGTTGGCGCAGACGCACGCCGTTGTCGAAGCGATAGATGGCCTCGCGGCTGTGGATTTCGCTGCCGCCCTCCCGGTACCGCCGTTCCTCGCGCTGTTCGTCGCTGATCGAAACGGGTGAGGGCAGGGCATGGATGGCGCGGATGTAGCTGGCGAGCGAGCGCATCGGTCAGTTGATCCAGGGACCGCAGCATTTCTTCAGCTTGCCGCCGGCGCCGCAGGGGCACGGGTCGTTGCGGCCGAGCCCGAGGGCTACCGTGGGGTCGAGGAAATACCAGCGGCCGTCGCGCTGGACGAAGCCGGAACACTCGCGGTGGGCATGCTCACCGGCGGCGTCGTGCCAGCGCGCGGTGAAGGTGACCCGCGCGTGTTCCGGTTTTCCGCCGAGCACCTCGTGGCTTTCCACGTCGAGACCGAGCCAGGTGCTGCCGTGGCTCCAGGCGCGGATGCCGTCGAGATCGAGTCCGGCCTGCTGCGCCGGCAGCGTGGTCTCGCGCAGGTAGTCCACCAGGCCCAGGGCATAGGCGCTGTAACGCGAGCGCATCAGCGCTTCCGCGGTGGGGGCCGGATGGCCCCGGTGATAGCGGCCGCAGCATTCGTCGAGCGGGTCGCCGCTGCCGCAAGGGCAGGAGGGTTGGTTCATGCTTACCACCAGTACTTGCCGAAATTTTCCGGGTTGGCCCAGAACCTGGCGTTCAGCCAGTCGGGGACCTGCTTGTATTCGTGCAGGTCGTAGGTGAACAGGGTCAGGGTCTGCCCCTCGCGCTGGAAGCGTTCGCTGTTCTGCATGGCGAGGGCGAAGAAATCGGTTTCGTTCCAGTCGCTGGCGCCGAGGTCGACCAGTACCGCGACCCGGCTGGCGTTCAGGTTGCGCACCCCGGCGAGCAGTTGCAGGCCGCGGCGCTGCGGCAGGTGTTCCAGGCAGTCGACGAAGAGTGCCAGGTCGAAACGCTGGCTGGCCAGTTCAGCGGGCAGTTCCGCTGCCGGGCTGTGTGCCAGTTGGCACTGTGGATGGTTGTGGAGAAAGGCCTCCACCGCCGGCAGCCGGCTGGCGCCGACCACTAGCAGGCGCTTCGGCGCGTGGCGGGCGAGCAGCGCGGCCAGGGCCTGTTGCGGGGTGCGCGGGGAAATCGGTTCGCTCATGGGAAAACAGCCTCCTCGGATTCGCCAAGACTAGCCTGAAGCGCCTGCATGGCCTAGTGCTGGCGCTTTTTTCGGCAGGGGTCTTTACTCCCTATCTGTCGGTAACAACCGATCCACGAGGAGAATTCCAATGAGCATCACGAGGACCGCTTTACCCCTGATCCTGGTCAGCGGCTTGCTGACGGGCTGCGCAGGGTTGCAGAAAAGCGACTGGCCGACCTGTGCGGCGGTCGGTGGTGTTACCGGGGCCGGCCTGGGCGCGATCGAAAGCAGCAGCTGGGCCGGCTGGGGCGCCCTGATCGGCGGTGGTGTCGGCGCCGCCTATTGCTGGGTGCATGGCGCCGGCGAGCAGGTCGCGCCGCCGCCTCCGCAACCGGTCGAGGAAGTCGCGCCGCCGCCCCCGGTGGTCAAGGAGGAAACCATTGTCGTGCGCGACCTGCACTTCGCCTTCGACTCGTCGAAGGTGGACGCCGCCGACAGCGAGAAGCTCAACGGTATCGCCGAGCGCCTGAAGGGTGAGGCGGCCAGTACCCGGCTGAGCATCACCGGGCATACCGACAGCGTCGGTTCCGACGCCTACAACCAGAAGCTGTCGGAACGGCGCGCCAATGCCGTTGCGAACTATCTGATCGATGCCGGGGTGCCTTCGAGCATCATCGTTGGCGTGCAGGGCCTGGGCGAAAGCCAGCCGGTCGCCGACAACAAGACCCGCGAGGGCCGGGCCGAGAACCGCCGGGTGGAAATCCTCATCAAGCGCGAGTGACGCCGCAGGTACGCAGGAAAACGGGGGCCTGGTCGCCCCCGTTTTCGTCCATGGCTGGCGCAGCGGCGGACTGGCGAGTATGTTCCCCGCACACGATGTCTTGGGGGGAGTTCCATGAAAGCGTTTCTCGGCCTGGGCAAGCTCGTGACCCTGGCGTTCTGGGGCACGGTGCTGGTCAATCTGCTGCATCCGTTCGCCTATCCGCTGAACTGGCTGTTGTCGATCGCGGGCGGCCTGATCCTGTTGATCCACCTGATCGAGATCCTGGTGCTCGGACGGCGCCTGAAGGCGCGCGCGCACCCCTGGCTGGATCGCTTCCAGGTCCTGCTGTTCGGTGTGTTCCACATGCTCGCGCTGCCGGCCCTGAGCCCGGCCAGCGAGGCGCCGCGGGAGCAGGAGGATGGCGATGCGTAAGCGACTGTTCGGCTTGTTGCTGATCGCTCCGCTGTGCTGGGCCGAGGCCGCCATGGCGGCCGATAACCCGGCGCCGGCGGTACGCCAGCAGGGCATCGGCGGCACCGTGCGGGTCCAGCCCAACTCGGTGATGCGCCTGCCCAAGCGGGCCCAGGAGCTGCGCCTGCAACGGGTGGAGATCGGCGAGGATGGCGCCCTGCTGATTCCTCTGCAGGTCAGCGTGCTGCGCATCGAGGAACTGCGCATGGCGCGCAATGCCCGCATCGGCGTGGCCCCGGGCGAGGGGCGCATCAGCATCGAGGTGATCAGCGGGCACCTGGCCGACGGCAGCATCATCGCCGCCCCGGGCGCCACCGGCACCTTTCGCCAGCGTGCCGGCAACGGTCGCGACCTGACCCTGCGGTTGCAGGCGGTGGAAGTGGAGAACCTGCTGCTGGACGCCCGCGGCGGCGTCGGCGCGCCGGGCTATGACGGCCTGGACGGCGCCTCTGGCAAGGCCTCGGGATGCTTCTGGGGCAGCGCGCAGAAAGGTGGCGACGGCCAGTCCGGCAGCGACGGTGGACCGGGTGGGGCTGGCGGTCGGATTCGCCTGGAGGTGCCGGGCGACTTCCCCGTGGAGCGCCTCCAGACCCGCCTGGAGGGCGGCGTCGGTGGCGCCGGCGGCAAGGCGGGCAAGCCGGGCGCGGCCGATCCCGACAACGGTTGCTGGATCTATTCGGTGGACGCCGGCCGGGCCGGCCGCGGCGGGCAGGATGGCGCGAATGGCGCCGACGGCAGCGATGGCAGCCTGGATGTCGTGCGCTTCTGAGCGAAGGCGCGAGGCTGCCGGGAGGGCGGCAGGCCGCTGAGCGGCCCGCGCAGGTTGCGCCAACGCCTCAGAGGCTGGGGCGCGCGGCCACCAGGGCCACCAGGAGCACGCCGAGGAGCAGGTTGAAGCCGACGGTGCGACGGATCCTGCCCAGCGCCTGGCCGCCGGCCGGCCAGTCCCGCGCTTCCACCGCCCGGCGCAGCTCCGGCAGTTGCAGGGCCTGTACCCGCAGGAACAGCGCCAGCATGGCGACGTAGAGGCCCATCATCACCTGTACGTAGCGCGGCGCGCCGGTGAAGCCGTTGAAGCTCAGGTGCAGCATGCCGACGCCACTGAGTGGCAGCAGGATCACCGCCGCCCATACCCAGTGGAAGAAACGCCGGAACACCTCCAGCCACAGGCCCAGCCGGGCCGGCGCCTCGAGGGTGGCGACCGCCGCCGGACGGAGGATCGTCCAGGCGAAGAACATCCCTCCGACCCAGGCCAGGGCGGCCAGGACATGCAGGGCGTAGACGAGGGCGTAAGGGGTCATTCGGCGATCTCCACTGGCGGTTGTGACGAAGCGCGTTATCATAGCCGCCCTGTCGAACCACTGAAAATTTATCCAGCTATGGCGCGCCGGCGGATTCGTCTTCCGCTGCGCGCCGGGCCCAGGAATTCCATGCTCAGCGCCGAACTCAAGTCCCAGATCCAGGGTGCCTACACCCGCTTTCTCGAAGCCAAGGAGCTGAAGCCTCGCTATGGCCAGCGCCTGATGATCGCCGAAGTGGCCAAGGCCCTCGGCGCGATCAAGGAGGACGAGGAGGGGCACCGCGAGGGCGAGCCGGCGGTGCTCGCGGTGGAAGCCGGCACCGGTACCGGCAAGACCGTGGCCTACAGCCTGGCGGCGATCGCCTGCGCCAAGGCCAGTGGCAAGCGCCTGGTGATCGCCACCGCCACCGTCGCCCTGCAGGAACAGATCGTCCACAAGGACCTTCCCGACCTGCTGCGCAATAGCGGCCTGGCTTTCAGCTTCGCCCTGGCCAAGGGCCGCGGGCGCTACCTGTGCCTGTCCAAGCTCGACGTGCTGCTGCAGGAAGGCCAGGCGCAGAGCGCGACGGCGCAGCTGTTCGCCGACGACGGCTTCAACATCGATGTCGACGAGGCCAGCAGCAAGCTGTTCAACCAGATGATCGAGCGCCTGGCCGGCAACCGCTGGGACGGCGATCGCGACAGCTGGCCGGAGGCGATCGACGACGCGCACTGGGCGCAACTGACCACCGATCACAGCCAGTGCACCAACCGGCATTGTCCGAACTTCCAGCAGTGCGCCTTCTACAAGGCGCGCGAAGGCATGACCAAGGTCGACGTGATCGTCACCAACCACGACCTGGTGCTGGCCGACCTGGCGCTGGGCGGCGGCGCCATACTGCCCGACCCGCGCGAGACCCTCTATGTGTTCGACGAGGGCCACCACCTGCCGGACAAGGCCATCGGCCACTTCGCTCATTTCACCCGCCTGCGCGCCACCGCCGACTGGCTGGAGCAGATCGCCAAGAACCTCACCAAGCTGCTCGCCCAGCACCCGCTGCCGGGCGACCTCGGACGCCTGATCGAACAGGTGCCGGAACTGGCCCGGGAGATCAAGACCCACCAGCAATTCATGTTCACCGCCTGCGAGGAGATCGGCGACTTCCGCGCCGGCGAAGACATGGAAGGCCGCGAGCGACCGCGCCACCGGTTCGTCGGTGGGGTCGTCCCCGAGCATATCCGCGAGATGGGCATCGAGCTGAAGAAGGGCTTCGCCAAGCTGACCGACCTGTTCACCCGCCTCACCGACATCCTCAAGGAAGCGATGGACGGCGAAGGCGCCGGCGGCATCGCCAGCCACCAGGCGGAAGAGTGGTACCCGCTGTTCGGCAGCCTGCTGGCGCGCGCCCAGGGCAACTGGGAGCTATGGACCGCGTTCACTTGCGAGGATCCGCAGGACAGTCCGCCGATGGCGCGCTGGCTGACCCTCGCCGAGAGCGGCAGCTTCTACGATATCGAGGCCAACGCCAGTCCGATCCTGGCCGCCGAGACCTTGCGCCGCAACTTGTGGAACGTCGCCTACGGGGTCCTGGTGACCTCCGCCACGCTGACCGCGCTGGGCACCTTCGATCGCTACCGGATGCGCGCCGGCCTGCCGCGTGGCGCGATCACCGCGGTGGTGCCGAGTCCGTTCCACCATGCCGAGGCCGGCGTGCTGCGAGTGCCCGACCTCAAGGCCGATCCGCGCAACGCCGCCGAACACACCGCGGCGATCATCCGCGAGCTGCCGGACCTGGTGAAGGGCGCGCGCGGCAGCCTGGTGCTGTTTTCCTCGCGCAAGCAGATGCAGGAAGTCTTCGACGGCCTCGAACGCGACTGGCGCAAGCGGGTCTTCATCCAGGGCAACCTGTCCAAGCAGGAGACCCTGAACAAGCACAAGGCGCGGGTCGATGATGGCGAGGAAAGCGTGCTGTTCGGCCTCGCCAGCTTCGCCGAGGGCGTCGACCTGCCGGGCGCCTACTGCGAGCACGTGGTGATCGCCAAGATCCCCTTCGCCGTGCCCGACGACCCGGTGGAAGCGGCGCTGGCCGAGTGGATCGAGGCGCGCGGCGGCAATCCGTTCATGGAGATCGCCGTACCGGACGCCTCGCTACGCCTGGTCCAGGCCTGCGGGCGGCTGCTGCGCACCGAACAGGACCGCGGCACCATCACCCTGCTGGATCGCCGCGTCGTCACCCAGCGCTACGGCAAGGCCATCCTCAATGCGTTGCCGCCGTTCCGGCGGGAAATCGCCTGAGGCGCTGGTCTCGCTGGCGAACCCCCTGTCGCCGGCCCTGTACGCCACGAGGGTGTCGCGGCGGCCGGGCTGTGCTTTCCCAAGAGTTGGCGCTGGCCGGTGTATTGCCGTCGGCGCGAGATGATTCAGCCGCTCGATGAGCGATCATTCGCCGGCAGCCACCTTGTGAACCCCTCTTATGTCAGGGTTCACAAGGTGGCTGGGGGCTGGAAGAATGCTTCGACCACTTTCCGCCGGAGCTCCCGCATGACCCCGCAAGGCCACTGTGACCGCCGTTTCGCCCCGCTTGCCGAGGCCTTCGCCAGGCTCTTCGATAATCCGCAGGAGCGCGGCGCGGCGCTGTGCGTGCAGGTCGGCGGCGAGACGGTGGTCGACCTCTGGGGCGGATTCGCTGACAAGGACGGCCACCAGCCCTGGCAGCGCGACACCCTCCTCAATCTGTTTTCCTGCACCAAGACCTTCACCGCCGTCGCCGTGCTGCAACTGGTGGCCGAGGGCAAGCTGGAACTGGACGCCCCGGTGGCACGCTACTGGCCGGAGTTCGCCGCCAACGGCAAGGCGGCGATCAGCGTGCGCCAGTTGCTCTGCCATCGCGCCGGCCTGCCGGCGCTGCGCGAACAGTTGCCGCCGGAGGCCCTCTATGACTGGGAAGCCATGACCGCGGCGCTGGCCGCCGAGGAGCCCTGGTGGATACCGGGCGAGGCCCATGGCTACGCGCCGATCACCTATGGCTGGCTGGTCGGCGAAGTGATCCGCCGGGTCGATGGCCGTGAACCGGGCGCGGCCATCGTCGCCCGCACCGCGGCGCCGCTGGGGCTGGATTTCCACATCGGCCTGGACGACAGCCAGTTCGGCCGCGTCGCGCACATGGCGCGGAGCAAGGGCAGTCTCGGCGACGCCGCCGCCCAGCGCATGCTCAAGACCATGATGAGCGAGCCGCTGGCCCTGACCACCCGCGCCTTCACCAACCCGCCATCGATCCTCACCAGTACCAACAAGCCGGAATGGCGGCGCATGCAGCAGCCGGCGGCCAACGGCCACGGCAATGCGCGCGCGCTTGCCGGCTTCTACAGCGGCCTGCTGCAGGGACGCCTGCTGGAGGATGCGTTGCTCGGCGAACTGGCCCGCGAACATGCGGTGGGGGAGGACCGGACCCTGCTGACACGCACCCGCTTCGGCCTGGGCACCATGCTCGACCAGCCCGGCGTGGCCAACGCTACCTACGGCCTCGGTGCCAAGGCCTTCGGCCATCCCGGGGCGGGTGGTTCGATCGGCTTTGCCGATCCCGAGCGCGAACTGGCTTTTTCCTTTGTCAGCAATGCCTTGGGGCCGTACGTGCTGATGGATCCGCGGGCGCAGCAGTTGGCGCGCGTCGCCGGCGAGTGCCTGTAATAGGTTGGTTAACTTTTAACCGCCTGTCGGCTGAATGCCAAATTTCATTGCCAAATAATGGCTTAGCGACACAATCTAAAGCGTCGTATGAGATAGGGCGTTGCCGGTGCAGTGGATTGAACCGGCATCGCTGCGATGTGACCGGCGGTTGAGCCGAATGTTCCATCGGGCTCGCCTTCTTTCACTTCCAACGGACCCCGACGTATGAAACTGCTTAAGACCTCGACGCTTCTTCTCTGCATGACCGCTTCCGGCTGCAGCTATTTCCAGACCCAGGATGCCTCCACCCCCCCGACCAAGGCGTCGGCCGAGCAGGCGTCCGGCCATTCCTGGTGGCCGTTCGGCAAGGACGACGGGCAGACCGTCGCCAGGCAGGCCGCCGAACCGAAGGCGGAGGCCGAGCATGTCGGCTCCAGCCACTGGTGGTGGCCGTTCGGCAAGGACGAAGCCGGCCAGGACGTAGCGGCCAAGGCGGCCGAGCAGAAGGCCGAGATCGCCGCGGCGAAGAAAGACGTCGCCGCAGCCGCCGAGCCGAAGACCGCCAACCCCTGGTGGTGGCCGTTCGGCGCCAGCTCCGCGGGCAAGGCTTCGGGCAAGCCGGCGCTGGTCCAGCAGAAGGTCACCAAGGAGTGGCTGGACGCCCACGAGAAGGCCCTGCGCGAAGCGATCGCCGGCAGCGAATTCACCCTCGAGCGGCGCGACAACGCGCTGATCGTCATCGCCCCGGCCGATTATTCGTTCAATCCCAAGCGCCACACCATGCTGATGCCGATCACCCTCAACCCGCTGGGCAAGGTCGCCAAGATGGCCCAGGCCGATCCGCAGAGCGGCATCCTGGTCCTCGGCCATACCGACAGCACCGGCAGCAAGGCGGTCAACGACAAGCTGAGCTTCGAGCGTGCCCAGTCGGTGGCGGCGATCTTCCGCCTCAGCGGCCTGAAGGGCGACCAGCTGCGCCTGAAGGGCGTCGGCTCCGACATGCCGCGCGCCGACAATTCCAGCGCCGCCGGCCGTGCCCAGAACCGCCGCGTCGAAGTGCTCTATACCCAGCGCGCCAGCCTGCTGTCCCTGGCCCAGGGCAACTGAGCCGAAGCCGGGGCGGGGCGCTGGCGCCATTGTCCCGGATCAAGCGCGAGGCGGAGTCTGCGGTTAAGCTATGGCGCATTTCCCCCTGGAGATGCGCCATGACCCAGTCCCTGGCCGATATGCGCCGCGAGTACACCCGCGATGGCCTCAGCGAGGCCAACGCCCCGAGCGACCCCTTCAGCCTGTTCCGCCAGTGGTTCGACGACGCGGTGAAGACCGAGCGCCTGCCGGTCGAACCCAACGCCATGACCCTGGCCACCGTCGACGCCGACGGCCATCCGCATTGCCGCATCCTCCTGCTCAAGGGCCTCGACGAACGCGGCTTCACCTTCTTCACCAACTACGAAAGCGCCAAGGGCCGGCAATTGGCGGCCAATCCGCGGGCGGCGATGACCTTCTTCTGGCCGGCCCTGGAACGCCAGGTGCGGATCGAAGGCGAGATCGAGAAGGTCACCGCGCAGGAGTCCGACGCCTACTACCAGGTGCGCCCGCTGGGCAGCCGCCTGGGCGCCTGGGCCTCGCCGCAGAGCCGGGTGATCGCCGACCGCGCCGAGCTCGAGCGCCTGCTGGCCGAGACCGAGCGGCGTTTCGCCGACCAGGCGCCGAGCTGTCCCGAGCACTGGGGCGGCTACCGCCTGCTGCCGCAGCGCATCGAGTTCTGGCAGGGGCGCCCGAGCCGCCTGCACGACCGCCTCGACTACCGGCACCAGGACGGCGTCTGGGCGCGCGAACGCCTGGCCCCCTGACGCCGCCATGTTCGAGCTGGATTCGGCGCTGGCGCAGCACATCGTCGATCGGGCGATGGCGATCCTGCCGCACAACATCAACGTGATGGACGCCCAGGGCATGATCATCGGCAGCGGCGATCCGTCGCGCCTGCACACCCGCCACGAAGGCGCGCAACTGGTACTGGCCAACCGCCGGGTGGTGGAGATCGACGAGCAGGCCGCCGCCTGCCTGCGTGGAGTGCGGCCGGGGGTCAATCTGCCGTTGCTGCATGCCGAGCGCCTGGTCGGTGTGCTCGGCATCACCGGAGCGCCGGAGGTGGTACGGCCCTATGCCGAGCTGGTGCGGATGGCCGCGGAAATGCTCATGGAGCAGCGCCAGATGCAGGATGAGCGGCACTGGCAACGCCAGCGCCAGGAGACCTGGCTGCGCCAGCTGCTCGATCCCGCCCACGGCCTGGGCGCGCTGGCCGCCGACGCCGAGCACCTTGGCCTGGCCTTGCACTGGCCGCGCCAGGCGGTCTTCCTCGAGTTGCACGAGCATGCCGACCCGCTGCCGTTCCAGGCGCGTCTGCTGGCCGCGCTTGGCTCACGGGCCGAGCATTGGAGCGCGGCGCTGGGCGAGCGCCTGGTGTTCTGGTGCCGGCCGGCGTCACAGGCGGATGCGCTCGAGCACTGGCTGGAGCGCGCCGACGCGCGAGGCTGGGGCGTGGCGCGTCTGTGTTGCAGCGATCCGGTACACAGCCTGGAGGCGCTGCGCGCCTCGGCCCGCGCGGCGCGTGAATTGCTGGATTATGCGCGCAGCCGATTGCCCGGCCAGCGGGTGGTGGGCCTGGACGGGCACCGCCTCGCCAGCCTGCTGTTCAGCCAGCGTGACAACTGGCAGGTGCGGCAGTTGCTGGCGCCCCTGCAGCGGGTGCTCGACCATGACCCGCAAGGTCTGCTGGCCGCCACCCTGGCGTGCTGGTGCGCCCACGACGGGCATCCCCAGGCCTGCGCCCAGGCGCTGGGAATCCACCGCAACAGCCTGCGCTACCGGCTGGAGCGCATCGCCTCGATCAGCGGGCTCGACCTCGGTCGCCTGGAGCATCGCCAGCAACTGCTGCTGGGCCTGCAATTGCTGGTGCCACGCCGCGGGTGAAGAGCGCGCCAATCGATTCACTGTGCGGACGCACAAAATCAAGGGCATCCGCCGGCACCTTCCTCTGGCCATTGCACAAGGCGGCGCAGGCGCCGGTGGAGCGAAAATGAGCCGCCCCTGGGCGCCCATCCCACACCCATAACAACAAGGAGGCGGCTCATGACCCTGGTCCTGATCCTGCTGGCGTTGATCGCCTTTATCGTCCTGTCCACCACACGACTCAAGCTGCACCCGTTCCTGGCCCTGCTGGCCGCCGCGCTGCTCGCCGGCTTCGCCTACCAGGTGCCGACCGCGGAGATCGTCAAGACCGTCACCGGCGGCTTCGGCAGCATCCTCGGCTACATCGGCATCGTCATCGTGCTCGGCACCATCATCGGGGTGATCCTCGAGCGCAGCGGTGCGGCGATCACCATGGCGGAAAGCGTGATCCGCCTGCTCGGCGAACGCTTCCCGACCCTGACCATGTCGATCATCGGCTACCTGGTGTCGATCCCGGTGTTCTGCGATTCCGGCTTCGTCATCCTCAACTCGCTGAAGAACGCCCTGGCGGCGCGGATGAAGATATCCACCATCGCCATGAGCGTGGCCCTGGCCACCGGTCTTTACGCCACCCACACCTTCGTGCCGCCGACCCCGGGACCGATCGCCGCGGCCGGCAACCTCGGCCTCGACGCCAGCCTCGGCCTGGTGATCGCGGTGGGCCTGGTGGTCGCCTTCGTCACTGCGATGGCCGGCATGTGGTGGGCGAACCGCTTCATCGGCAAGGATATCGTCCTGGTCGACGACGGCCAGGCCGCGCAAACCGAAGAAGACTTCGGCGAACTGCGCGCCCGCTACGGCAAGCTGCCCAGCGCGACCCAGGCGTTCGCGCCGATCTTCGTGCCGATCCTGCTGATCTGCCTCGGCTCGGTCGCGGTATTCCCGAGCAAGCCGCTGGGCGAAGGCGTACTGTTCGCCTGCCTGAACTTCCTCGGTCAGCCGGTGGTTGCCCTGCTGGTCGGCCTGGCCCTGGCCTGCACCCTGCTCAAGGGAGAGAACAAGCGCGAGGAATTCCACGAGCGCGTGGTGGAGGGCATCCAGTCGGCCGCGCCGATCCTGCTGATCACCGGCGCCGGCGGCGCCTTCGGTGCGATGCTGAAGATCACTCCGCTCGGCGACTACCTGGGCAGCACCCTGTCCGCGTTGGGCATCGGCCTGTTCATGCCGTTCGTGGTGGCGGCCGCGCTGAAGACCGCGCAGGGCTCGACCACCGTGGCGCTGGTCACCACCTCGGCGCTGGTCGCTCCGCTGCTGCCGCAGCTCGGCCTGGACAGCGAGATGGGCCGGGTCCTGACGGTGATGGCGATCGGCGCCGGGGCGATGACGGTGTCCCACGCCAATGACAGCTTCTTCTGGGTGGTCACCCAGTTCAGCCGCATGACCGTATCCACCGCCTATCGCGCGCAGACACTGGCGACCCTGGTCCAGGGCATCGCCGGCATGCTCGCGGTATGGCTGCTCAGCCTCGTGCTGCTCTGATTGAAGCGGGGCCGGGGACTCCCGGCCCTGCGAGGTGACTGATGAAAATCGTGATTGCTCCTGATTCGTTCAAGGAAAGCCTGTCCGCCCCGGCGGTCGCCGACGCCATCGGGCGTGGCTGGTCGAGGGTCTTCCCGCAGGCGGAGATGTGCCTGCGGCCCATGGCCGATGGAGGCGAGGGCACGGTGGAGGCGGTCCTCGCCGCTACCACCGGCGAACGTCGCGAGTGCCGGGTCGCAGGCCCGCTCGGTGAACCTACCCTGGCGCACTGGGGCTGGCTGGACGACGCCACCGCGGTGATCGAAATGGCTTCCGCCAGCGGCCTGCACCTGGTCCCGCGCGACCGCCGCGACGCCACGCGCAGCAGCAGCCGTGGCACCGGTGAGCTGATCCGCGCGGCGCTGGACGCCGGGGCGCGGAAGATCATCCTTGGTCTCGGTGGCAGCGCCACCAACGATGCCGGCGCTGGATTGCTGAGTGCGCTCGGCGTGCGCTTCCTCGATGCCGGCGGTGTGGAGCTGCCACCCGGAGGGGCGGCGCTGGCGCGCCTGCACAGCCTCGACCTGGGTGGGCTGGATCCGCGCCTGGTGGATGTCGCTGTGGAAGTCGCCGCGGATGTCGACAACCCGCTGTGCGGGCCGCGTGGCGCCTCGGCGGTGTTCGGTCCGCAGAAGGGCGCGAGCGCCGAACAGGTGGCGCAGCTGGACGCCGCCCTGGCGCACTTCGCCAAGGTGGTCGCGGCGACCCTGGGTGAGGACTTCAGCCGGCTGCCGGGCGTCGGCGCCGCCGGCGGCCTGGGTTTCGCCGCGAAGGCATTCCTCCGCGCGCGCTTCCGCCCGGGAATCGAACTGGTGGCGGAGCTGGCCCGGCTGGCCGATGCGCTGGTCGATGCCGACCTGGTGCTGACCGGCGAGGGCCGCCTGGATGCGCAGAGCCTGCATGGCAAGACTCCGGTCGGAGTGGCGCGGATCGCGCGGGCGGCCGGCGTTCCCGTGGTAGCCCTGGCCGGTAGCCTGGGCGATGGCTACCAGCGCCTGCACGAGGCCGGCATCGATGCGGCGTTCAGCCTGGCGCCGGGACCGATCAGCCTGGAGCAGGCCTGTGCCGGAGCGGCGGAGGAGCTCGAGGCGCGAGCCGAGCAGATCGCCCGGCTCTGGCGCCTGGCTCAGGCTTCGCGGGAAGGGTAGTCGGCGGCGGCGCGCTCCAGCCAGGCCGGCAGGTCGCGCCGCTTCACCTTGCTGGCCTTGGCCTCGGCCAGTCGCCGTAACAGATAGTCACGCTTCTGCGGGTCGCCGCCGGCGAATGACAGCGCCAGGTCGCGGTCCATCCAGCGGCGGATGCGCCAGTAGATCCACCAGTGGAAATACAGGCCGGCGGCGGTGGTGACGACGATGATGAAATAGTCCATGGCTGTTCCTTCTGCGGGCGCTCACCCTAGCCGATCGGTTCCGCCGATGAAAGCGGGGGAGGGTTCGGTCGAAACTGAACGAACCTGTACCATTGCTGAATCGATTCGATTATCTCGCGCCAGCCAGGTGACAGGAGCGGCCGCGGGAGAGTCTAATGTTCGTCAGTTATCCCTTTCGGAGATGCCCGTTATGCGCAAGCCTGCCCTGATCGTTGCTTCCTTCACCGCCATGGCCCTGGCTCTTGGCGGCTGCCAATCCAGCCTCACCGGCGATACCTATTCCCGTGAGGAAGCCCGTACCGTGCAGACTGTACGCATGGGCACCATCCAGGCCTTGCGCCCGGTCAAGATCGAAGGCACCAAGACTCCGATCGGCTCCATCGCCGGCGCCGGCGTCGGCGGTGTCGCCGGCAGCGCGGTCGGTGGCGGCAAGGGCAGCTACGTCGCGGCCATCATCGGCGCGGTCGCCGGCGGCCTGCTCGGCGCGGCCACCGAAGAGGGGCTGACCCGTACCCAGGGCGTCGAGATCACCGTGCGCGAGGATGACGGCAGCACCCGCGCCTACGTCCAGCAGGTCGACCAGGGCCAGATCTTCCGGGTCGGCGAGCGCGTGCGCATCCTGACCGTGAACGGCACCAGCCGCGTCGCCCATTGATCCCAGTCTCGTGATTCCGCGGCCGGCACCTTGCCGGCCGTTTTCGTTAGGCCGTCGGTTCCCTCCCGGCGTGCTCTTGCTAAGCTTCAAGTCATTGCCCTTGCAGCGCTTTTTTCGGTTTTCCGGCAGCCGGAACGACTGAATTTTGTAATAATTCAATCCATGACGTTCGTTCGATAGATTGCGATAATCGTAGCTCCGTCGCGCCGCGCCTTTCCGACGGTGGGCGGGGGCTTCGAGCTGCTGGCGATCCGGCCGCGCACCGACAACCGCGGGGAAGCACCGCCGGCCTGACATGCCGGAGGGCTCCGCCACCGAAGAGGAGTAGCCCATGATTCTGGCGCTGATCATCGCGCTACCGTTCCTGGGGGCGCTGCTGCCCCTGCTCGCCGAGCGTGGCGGCCGCACCTTGTGCGCGGCGGCGGCGGGTGTCGCGCCGCTGCTCGGCCTGGCGCTCCTGCTTGGCCAGCGCGGCACGGTGTTCGCCGGCCAGGCGCTGACCGCGAGCTACGCCTGGCTGCCGGATATCGGCATCAACCTCAGCCTGCGCCTGGACGGCCTGGGGTTCCTGTTCGCCCTGCTGATCCTGGGCATCGGCCTGCTAGTGATTCTCTACGCCCGTTACTACCTTTCCGAACAGGAGCCGATGGGGCGCTTCTTCGCCTTCCTGCTGCTGTTCATGGGCTCCATGCTCGGCGTGGTGCTGGCGGAAAACCTGTTGCTGATGATGCTGTTCTGGGAGCTCACCAGCCTGTCGTCGTTCCTTCTCATCGGCTTCTGGGGCAGCCGCTCCGATGCCCGCAAGGGCGCGCGGATGGCCCTGACCGTCACCGGCGGCGGCGGCCTGGCGTTGCTGGCCGGAATCCTGTTGCTCGGCCACATCGCCGGCAGCTTCGAGCTCACCCAGGTACTGGCGGCTGGCGAGGCGGTCCGCACCCACGCCCTGTACCCGCTGGTGCTGGTGCTGATCCTGCTCGGCGTATTCACCAAGTCGGCGCAGTTCCCGTTCCACTTCTGGCTGCCCCATGCGATGGCGGCGCCGACCCCGGTGTCCGCCTACCTGCACTCGGCGACCATGGTCAAGGCCGGGGTGTTCCTGCTGGCGCGCCTCTACCCGGCGCTGGCCGGCACCGAGTGGTTCTTCTACCTGGTCAGCCTGAGCGGACTGGTAACGTTGCTGCTGGGTGCCGGCATGGCGCTGTTCCAGCACGACCTGAAAGGCCTGCTGGCCTACTCGACGATCAGCCACCTGGGCCTGATCACCCTGCTGTTCGGCCTCGACTCACCGCTGTCGAACGTCGCCGCGGTGTTCCACATCATCAACCACGCCACCTTCAAGGCCTCGCTGTTCATGGCTGCCGGGATCATCGACCACGAGACCGGCAGCCGCGACATGCGCCTGATCAACGGGATGTGGCGCTACCTGCCGCACACCGCGGTGCTGGCCATCGTCGCCTCGCTGGCGATGGCCGGGGTGCCGCTGCTCAACGGCTTCCTCAGCAAGGAGATGTTCTTCGGCGAAACCCTCAGCCAGAACCTGCTGGGCAGCTTCAACTGGATGGTTCCGGCGATGGCGACCCTGGCCGGGGTATTCTCGGTGGCCTACTCGCTGCGCTTCGTCCACGACGTGTTCTTCAACGGCGAACCGGCCCGGCTGCCCAAGTTTCCGCCCCACGAGCCGCCGCGCTACATGAAGGTGCCGGTGGAGATCCTGGTGTTCCTCTGCCTGCTGGTCGGCATGCTGCCGGCCTACACCGTGGCGCCGCTGCTGGCCACCGCCGCCAGGGCCAGCCTCGGTGGCCACCTGCCGGAATACAGCCTGGCGATCTGGCACGGCTTCAACCTGCCGCTGCTGATGAGCGTGGTGGCGCTGGTCGGCGGGGTTCTGGTGTACGTCCTGCGCAAGCCGCTGTTCAACTGGTACGCCGGGTTGCCGGAGATCGACGCCAAGCTGGTCTTCGAACAGCAGGTGCAGCGCGTGGTGATGTTGGCTGAACGCTTCACCGCCTGGCTGGAGAACGGTTCGCTGCAACGTTACCTGGCCTGGCTGCTGGGCGTGGCGGTGCTCGTGGTGGTGGTCGAACTGGTGCCGCTGACGAGCCTGACCGGTTCGCGCGGCCTGACCCCGCTGGACGGGATCACCGCCCTGGGCATGCTGGTGCTGGCCTTCAGCGGCCTGGCCACGGCGCTGTTCCACCGCATGCGCCTGGTCGCGCTGCTGGTCCTCAGCGTCGCCGGCCTGCTGGTGGCGCTGGCCTTCGCCCGCTTCGCGGCGCCGGACCTGGCGCTGACCCAGCTGTCGGTGGAAGTGGTGACCATGGTCCTGCTGATGCTGGCGCTGTATTTCCTGCCCTCGCGCACCCCGGCGGAGTCCTCCAGCCTGCGGGGCCTGCGCGACGTGGTGCTGGCCGGCGGGGTCGGCACCATGGTCGCGCTGCTGGCCTACGCGGTGCTGACACGACCCTACGAGAGCATCGCCGGGTTCTTCGTCGAGAACAGCGTCTCCGGTGGCGGCGGCTACAACGTGGTGAACGTGATCCTGGTGGACTTCCGCGGCTTCGATACCCTCGGCGAGATCAGCGTGCTGGCGATCGCCGCGGTCGGCATTCATGCGATGCTCGCCGGCTTCGCTCTGCACAAGCCGACCTGCGATCCGCAGGGACGCAACTGGGCCCACGCCAAGCATCCGCTGATCCTGGAAACCCTGTCGCGAGTGCTGCTGCCGCTGGCCCTGCTGATCTCGGTGTTCATCTTCCTGCGCGGGCACAACCTGCCGGGCGGTGGTTTCATCGCCGGCCTGGTGACCGCCATCGCCCTGGTGCTGCAGTACATCGCCAGTGGCTCGCAGTGGGTCGAGCAACGCCTGCCGCTGAACTACGCGGCGATGGCCGGCGCCGGGGTGCTGATCGCCGGGCTCACCGGGCTCGGCAGCTGGCTGTTCGGCTATCCGTTCCTGACCTCGGCGTTCGGCCACTTCGAGTTGCCGCTGATCGGCGAGATCGAGTTGGCCACGGCGATGCTGTTCGACCTGGGCGTGTACCTGACGGTGGTCGGCGCCGCGCTGCTGATCCTGTCCTACCTCGGCAAGCTGAGCCTGATGCCTGAACCCGTCGCGAAAGAGGAGGCGCTCTGATGGAAGCCCTGTTCGCCATCACCCTCGGCCTGCTCACCGCCAGTGGCGTCTACCTGCTGCTGCGGGCGCGGACCTTCCCGGTGGTGCTCGGCCTCACCCTGATCTCCTATGCGGTCAATCTGTTCCTCTTCGCCATGGGCCGGCTCAGCGGCAGCGTCGCGGTGATCGGCACCCCCGGCGAGTACGGCGATCCGTTGCCGCAGGCGCTGGTGCTGACCGCGATCGTCATCGGCTTCGCCATGACCGCATTCGTCGTGGTCCTGGCCCTGCGCGGCCTCGGCGACCTCGGCAGCGACCATGTCGACGGACGCCCGGACGAGGAGGAGTCGCGCCCATGAGTCACTGGCTGATCCTGCCGATCCTGGTCCCGCTGTTCGCCGGCAGCCTGCTGCTGTTGCCACTGGCCGAGCGCTGGCAGCGCGGCCTGTCGCTGCTGGCGAGCCTGGCGCTGATCCCGTTGAGTCTGCTGCTGTTGCGCACCGCCGCCAGCGGCGACCTGACCGTCTATGCCCTGGGCAACTGGGCCGCGCCGTTCGGCATCGTGCTCCTGCTCGACCGCCTCGCCGCGCTGATGCTGCTGGCCACCGCCGTGCTCGGCAGCGCCGCGCTGATCTACGCGCTGCGCGGCGACGACCGGCTGGGCAAGCACTTCCACGCGCTGTTCCAGTTCCAGCTGCTGGGCATCAACGGCGCCTTCCTCACCGGCGACCTGTTCAACCTGTTCGTGTTCTTCGAGATCCTCCTGATCGCCTCCTACGCGCTGCTCCTGCATGGCGGCGGCGCTGAGCGGGTACGCTCGGGCCTGCACTACGTGATCCTCAACCTGGTCGGCTCGGCGTTCTTCCTGATCGCCGTGGGCACCCTGTACGGCCTCACCGGCACCCTGAACATGGCCGACATGGCGCAGAAGATCGCCCTGGCCGACGCCGGGCGCGCACCGCTGCTGGGCGCCGCCGGGCTCCTGCTGCTGGTGGTGTTCGCCCTGAAGGCGGCATTGCTGCCGCTGTACTTCTGGCTGCCGCGCGCCTATGCCGCGGCCAGCGCGCCGGTGGCGGCGCTGTTCGCGATCATGACCAAGGTCGGCATCTACTCGATCCTGCGTGTCTACACCCTGGTCTTCGGCGAGGGCGCCGGCGAACTGGCCAACCTGGCCCAGGCCTGGCTCTGGCCGCTGGCCCTGGCGACCCTCGCCCTGGGCGCCGTCGGCGCGCTGGCGGCGCGCACCCTGCAAGGCCTGCTGGCCTACCTGGTGGTGGTCTCCGCCGGGACCCTCCTGGCCGGCGTGGCGCTGGGCACCGAGCGGGCGCTGGCGGCGTCGCTGTATTACCTGTTGCACAGCACCTGGATCGCCGGTGGGCTGTTCCTGCTCGCCGACCTGATCGTCCGCCAGCGCGGCGACAAGGCCGGCGACCTGGTCCAGGGGCCGGCGTTGCAGAACCCGGCGCTGCTCGGCGGCGCCTTCTTCCTCGGTGCCATCGCCGTCGCCGGCCTGCCGCCGCTGTCGGGGTTCTTCGGCAAGGTCATGCTGCTCCAGTCGGTCGCCCCGGGCGGCCAGGCGCTGGCGCTGTGGAGCGTGGTGCTGGGCGGTGGCCTGGCGGCGCTGGTGGCGCTGAGCCGCGCCGGCAGCACGTTGTTCTGGCGCACCGGGCACACCGTGCTCGGTAGCGCCGAACTGGACCACGGCCGGCTGTTCGCCTGCATCCTGCTGCTGGCCGCAGGCCCGTTGCTGGTGGTCGCGGCCAAGCCGCTGCTGGCCTATGTCCAGGCCACCGCCGCGCAGTTGCATGACCTCGACCTGTATCGCCAGATCGTCACCCGCGGAGGTGCCGCATGATCAGCCGTTCCCTGCCACGTCCACTCCTGCGCGTGCTGCCTCATCCGGTGCTCAGCGTGCTGCTGGTGCTGGTCTGGCTGCTGCTGGTGGACTCCTTCGCCCTCGGCCAGTGGTTGCTGGGCGCCTTCCTCGGGGTGGGTATCCCGCTGCTGACCAACCGCCTGCTGGTCGGGCGCAGCCAGGAGTGGCACCCGTTCCTGCTGCTGAAGCTGCTGGTGCTGGTGATGTGGGACATCCTCGTCGCCAATCTCCAGGTCGCCCGTCTCACCCTGGGGCCGGTCGAGCGACTGCGTCCGGCGTTCGTCGAGGTGCCGATCGACCTGGAGAACGACCTCGCCATCAGCGTGCTGGTGAGCATCGTCTCGCTGACCCCGGGGTCGGTGTCGTCGGACCTCAGCGACGATCGCAAGACCCTGCTGGTGCACGGCCTCGACGTGCCGGACAAGGACGCGCTGGTCGCCGAGATCAAGCAACGCTACGAGGCGCCGCTGAAGGAGATCTTCCCATGCTCGCTTACGTGATCCCGCTGTGCCTGGCGCTGCTCGGCCTGGCCCTGGTGCTGACCCTGGCGCGCCTGGTCAGGGGGCCATGCCTGCCGGACCGTGCGCTGGCGCTGGACACCCTGTACGTGAATGCCATCGCGCTGCTGATGCTCTACGGCATCTGGCGCGACAGCGACCTGTTCTTCGAGGCGGCGCTGCTGATCGCGGTGCTCGGTTTCGTCGGCACGGTGGCGGTGGCCAAATACATGCTGCGCGGAGACATCATCGAATGAACGGCGAACCCCTGGGCCTATGGCTGGAAATCATCGTCTCGGCATTCCTCCTGCTGGGCAGCGCCTTCGTCCTGATCGGCGCGATAGGCCTGTACCGCCTGCCGGACTTTTTCATGCGCCTGCATGGCCCGACCAAGGCGACCACCCTCGGCGTCGGCGGGGTGATAGTGGCCTCGCTGGTCTACTTCTCCAACCGTCAGGCGGGGATCAGCCTCCATGAGTTGCTGATCAGCCTGTTCCTCTTCATCAGCGCCCCGGTGAGCGCCTACATGCTGGCCAAGGCCGCGGTGCTGCAGCAGTTGCCGCTGGCGAAGAAGACTCGCGGCAAGCCCTGGGAGCAATGAGGCCCGGGACCGGCGCAACAGTTTTGCCCGGCTTCTGTGCCTGTCGGTGCGGCTAGCCGGCTGCCTATACTGGGAATCCGTTTTCCGGCGCCGACTGGCGCCCGTGCTGGAGGTTCCCTTTGACTCGGACGCGCTGGTTCGCCCTGGCCTGCCTGATCCTGGCGATGGCGCTGTGGGGCAGTTCGTACGTGGTGCTGAAGGTCGCCTTCCGCGAACTGCCGCCGCTCTGGGTGATCTTCGCCCGCATGGCCCTCGGCAGCCTGGTGTTCCTCGCCGCCTGGCGCTGGCGCGGACGTATCGACTACCGTCCGGGCGACTGGAAGTACCTGCTCGGCCTGGCCGCCTGCGAACCCTGCCTGTACTTCCTCTGCGAATCCTTCGCCCTGCAGTACACCAGCGCCGCCCAGGCCGGGATGATCACCGCGCTGCTGCCGCTGCTGGTGGCGGTGGGCGCCTGGCTGCTGCTGCACGAGCGGATCGGCCGGATGACCTGGATCGGCTTCGGCCTGGCGGTGCTCGGTTCGATCTGGCTGAGCCTCGCCGGCGAGCCCGACCTGCATGCGCCGCGACCTTTGCTGGGCAACTTCTTCGAACTCCTCGCGATGCTCTGCGCGACTGGCTATACCCTGTTGCTGAAGCACCTGTCGGCGCGCTACTCGGCGTTCGCCCTGACCGCCATGCAGGCCTTCGTCGGCACGCTGTTCTTCCTGCCGCTGGCGCTGGCCAGCGCCGAACTGCCGAGCCAGCCCAGCGCACTGGGCATCCAGGCGGTGGTGTATCTCGGCGTGGTGGTCACGGTAGGCGCCTACGGCCTGTACAACTTTGGCGTCGGTCGATTGCCGGCCAGCCAGGCCTCGGGGTTCATCAACCTGATTCCGGTCTTCACCCTGGTATTCGCCGCGCTGTTCCTCGGCGAAACCCTCAACGGCCCGCAGCTGCTCGCCGCCGGCCTGGTCTTCATCGGCGTCGCCATCAGCCAGTGGCGCAGCGCCGCGCCGCCGCCTCCGGCCGGCGTCCTCAACTGAAGGAGTAGGCATGACCCTCGACCACCGGCAGTGGGCCCGTGAGGCGATCCGCATCATCGAGGCGGATTTCCAGCGCAGCGCCGATACCCACCTGATTCCCCTGGAGACCCCCGGCCTTCCGGGTGTCGAACTGTATTTCAAGGACGAGTCCAGCCACCCCACCGGCAGCCTCAAGCACCGCCTGGCACGCTCGCTGTTCCTCTATGCGCTGTGCAATGGCTGGCTCAGGCCGGCCGCGCCGGTGATCGAGGCGTCGAGCGGTTCCACGGCGATTTCCGAAGCCTATTTCGCGCGCCTGCTGGGCCTGCCCTTCATCGCCGTGATGCCGGCCAGCACGTCGAAGGAAAAGATCGCGCAGATCGCCTTCTATGGCGGGCAGAGCCACCTGGTGGACGACCCTACGCAGATCTACGCCGAGTCCGAGCGCCTGGCGCGGGAGAGCGGCGGACACTTCATGGACCAGTTCACCTACGCCGAGCGCGCCACCGACTGGCGGGCGAACAACAACATCGCCGAGTCGATCTTCCAGCAGATGCGCCACGAGCCGCACCCGACCCCGACCTGGCTGGTCTCCAGCCCCGGCACCGGCGGCACCCTGGCGACCCTCGGCCGCTACGTGCGCTATCGCCAGCACTGCACCCGGGTGCTCTGCGCCGACGCCGAGCGCTCGGTATTCTTCGACGCCTACGTCAGCGGCGATCGTGGCCTGACCCTGGATTGCGGCTCGCGGATCGAGGGCATCGGGCGGCCGCGGGTCGAGGCGTCATTCCTGCCGGAGGTGATCGACGCCATGGTCAAGGTACCGGACGCCTGGTCGCTGGCGGCCATGCATTACCTGGCGCGACGCCTCGGCCGGCGGGTCGGCGGTTCCAGCGGGACCAACCTTATCGGCGCCCTGGTGGCCGCGCGGCAGATGGTGGCGGCGGGGGAGACGGGCTCGCTGGTGGCGATCCTCTGCGACGGCGGCGAACGCTATGCGACCACCTATTACGATCCGGTCTGGCTGGCCAGGCAGGGTCATGCGCTGGAACCCCTGATCGAGGCGGTGGCTGCCTGCGTCGAGCGCGGCGTGGCGCTGCCCGACGGACTGTTGGTGGCTGGATTTTGACGGAGGGGACATGAACCGTTTGCGAGCTGCCGAAGCCGGCGATATCGAGGCCATGACCGACCTGTTGCTGAGCCACGGGCCGAATCCCTGGAACCACTTGCCGGAGGAGGGGGTGCGTGCGCATCTGCGGGCCATCGCCGGCGGCGAGGTACGTGCCGTCCTGGCAGAGCGCGACGAGCGGCTGCTGGGGTTCGCCAGCTTCCGTCGCACCGAGGATTTCGCCCATTACCAGCCGCAGCGTGCCGATGCGCCGCGGGCCTATATCTGCGAGGCGGTAGTGCATCCGGCGGCGGCCGGCCAGGGTCTCGGCAGCGCGTTGCTGGAGGCGGTGCTGGCCCGGCTCGCCGACGAAGGCATCGAGGACGTCTATATCGATCGCCACGAAGAGAACCTGGCGTCGGCGGGAATGATGCGCAAGGCCGGCTTCGTCGAGCTGGAAACCTATGCCGATCCGGCGCGGCGGCCGAACGGCTCGGGGCGCTCGACGGTATGCCATCGCAATCTTTCCCTCCAGCGCGAAGCCGCACGGTGAGTTTCATCCGTCTCAAGGTGCGCGCCGCTTTCATGGTCCACGGCTACGACGCGGACAACCGGGAAATCGTCGAGCAGATCGGCGAGGAACGGTTCGTCGAGAAACTGCTGCGCGTCGAGCGTATCCAGTCGGTCAGCGAGAAGTACCTGCTGGTCAGCGCTTCCCATGGTCGCGTCGCCTACTGGGAGTACGAAGGCGGCCTGGCGGCATTGCGGCGGCGCCTGGAACAGGCCGGACTGCTGTTCTGAACGGGAGACGGGCCGCCGTGGCGGCCCGTGTCGTCACTTGCCCAGCGCGCCCGGATAGGCGCAGCCGCGCAGCGTCTCGCCGTCGATGCGCAGCTCGGCGGAATAGCTGCTGAAGGCGCCGCTCATGCTGTCGCTGCAGGGCGACGGGGCGATCCACAGCTCGACCTTCTTGCCGTTCGCCTCGCTGGAGTAGCTGGTGCTGCCGTTGGGTAGCTCCTCGGCGACATAGGGCAGGGCCAGGGCTTCGTGCTCCGGGCGATCCAGGCGCAGGCCCTGGTTGTTTACCCTGGCGCTCCAGAACGGCTCGTTGCCATTGGCGGCGAAGGTCAGCAGCTTGAAGTTAGGATCGTCGCAGCCGGGGCCCTCGTTCTGCACGCGGTACAGTCGGCTGACCTCCAGCTTGCCGTCGGTGCCGCGCGCCTTGGCCGGGCCCATGGTGCCGCGCAGGTCGACGAACAGGCCCTGGGCGCCGTCGTCGAACAGGGCGTCGGCTTCGCGACGCAGGCCGGTATTGGCCACGTCCTCGACGCTGAACAGGCGTTTCTCGGCGCAGGGGCGGAATTGCAGCGCGCCGTTGATCTTCACCAGTTCGCCCTGGAAGCGGGTGTCTACACTGGTGCTCGGCGATTCGGGCTTCCACACCTGGCAGGCGGCGAACAAGGGGAGCAGGCTGTAGACCAGCAGACGGGCAGGGCGCATAAGGAAGACTCCATCGAAAATGCGCCCACGTTACCGAGCGTCCGGGCCGAGCTCAAGTCCGATCGGCCTTCACTATGACCGGGGAGGCGAACGATGATCCAATGCAAGCGAGTCTACGAACCGGCGTCGCCCGCCGATGGCCGGCGCGTCCTGGTGGACCGGCTGTGGCCGCGCGGCATCCGCAAGGAAGCGCTGGCCATGGACGACTGGTTGAAGGAGGTGGCGCCGTCCAGCGAGGTGCGCAAGCGGTTCAGCCACGACCCGGCGCTGTTCGACAGCTTCCGCGAGCGCTACCGCGCCGAGCTGCAGGCCCATCCGGAACATTGGTGGGGCCTGCTCGACAGTGCCCGCGAGGGCACCCTCACCCTGCTCTATGGCGCCCACGACCAGCGGCACAACAACGCCGTGGTGCTGGCCGAATTCCTCGAGGAGGAACTCGACCGGCAACAACCGGGCAGTTCGCCGACCTGCTATGCGGACCGCTTGTCCTGACCGGCGTCCCTTACCAGATCCGATACACCTGCCCGGTCTGCGCACCTTCCACGCTGCGCGCGTAGCCCAGCGCCGCATCGGCCGCCGGTACCGGCTTGAAGCCGCGGAAGTAGGGGGCGTAGCCAGGCATCGCCTCGCTGATCACGGTCGGACTCACGGCGTTGATCCGCAGGCCGCGTGGCAGTTCGATGGCGGCGCCGCGCACGAAGCCTTCCAGAGCGCCGTTGACCATGCTCGCGGAACTGCCGGAGCGGATCGGCTGATCGCTGAGAATGCCGCTGGTGAGGGTGAAGGAGCCGCCGTCGTTGGCGTATTCGCGGCCGATCAGGACCAGGTTGACCTGGCCCATCAGCTTGTCGCGCAGACCGAGCTGATACTCGACCTCGCCCATCTCTTCCAGCGCGCCGAAGTGCACCTTGCCGACCGCGGCGACCAGCGCGTCGAAGCGACCGGTCTTTTCGAACAGGGCACGGATCGAGGCGGCGTCGTTGATATCGACCTGGAAGTCGCCGCTGCTGTGGCCGACCCGGACGATCTCGTGGCGTTCGCCGAGTTCCTTGTCGATACCTTTGCCGAGGGTGCCACTGGCACCGATGAGGATGATCTTCATGCGAGCCTCTCGTTGGAATGAAGGAAGACGGTTTCCAGTGTAGAGTCGGCTTTGGTGTGGATAATCCAGCCAATCGTCAACCTTTCGTTTCCATGGGGAAACAGTCGTGAAAGACCTGAAAGACCTGGCCGCTTTCGCCGTGCTCGTCGAACTGGGCAGCTTCACCCGCGCCGCCGAACGCCTGGGTTGCAGCAAGGGGCAACTGTCGAAGCGCATCGGCGCCCTTGAGCGGCAGCTCGGCGTGATCCTGTTGCACCGCACCACCCGGCGACTGTCGCTGACCGCCGCGGGCGCCGCGCTGCTGCCCGAGGCGCAGGCGCTGCGAGCCCAGGCGCAACGCGCGCGGCAGGCGGTGGCGCGGCTGCAGGAGTCGGTGGAAGGACAGGTGCGGGTGACCTTGCCGGTGTCGTTGGGCGAGACGCTGTTCGATGCCCTGCTGGAGGACTTCCAGGCGCGTTATCCGCTGCTGCGCGTCGAGCTGGACCTGTACAATGGCCTGCGCGACCTGGTCGGCGAGGGCTTCGACCTGGCGATCCGCGCCGGCGTGGACCAGGACGCGCGGCTGGTGGCGCGGCCGTTGTTCGTCCTGCAGGAAATCACCTGCGCGAGCCCCGCCTACCTGGCGCGGCATGGCGAACCGTTGCGTCCGGGCGAGCTGCGCGAGCGCGAGTGCCTGCTCAACTCGCACTACAGCGGGCACGAGGAGTGGCTCTACCACCGTCGCCACCGGCTGGAGCGGGTAGCGGTCTCGGGCTTCCTCGCCAGCAACCACTACAGCCTGTTGAAGAAGGCCGCGCTGGCCGGCGCCGGCATCGCCCGGCTGCCGTCGTACATGGTCCATGACGAACTGGGCGATGGTCGGCTGGCCTGGCTGCTGCGCGACTACCAGACGCGCAGCACGCCGATGTTCCTCGTCCACCCGTTCCAGGGCGGCCTGCCGCGGCGTACCCAGGTGCTCGCCGACTACCTGCTCGACTGGTTCGAGCGCAGCCGGCGACAATTGATCGGCCTGCAGGGTTGAACATTTCGCCGCGACACGGCTCTATTGCACTCCGAGCCGGCCCGATGCCGGGCCGGGACCCATCGCGGGCCCGTCGTCGCACAAGGAAGGCGACGGAACGTGGCAGAATTGCGCACCGGACCGCTCGAGCGCGAGCGGACGCCACTCATCGAACGCTTGGATAGGGACATGCAAAGCAGCTTTCCGCAATCGAACACTCCCCAGATCCGTCGCGCCGGAGTCGATCTCAACGGCGTGATGTCGGTGCTCAGCAAGCACCTCTATTCCACGCCCACCGTGGCCCTGCGCGAGCTGGTGCAGAACGCCCACGACTCGATCCTCCGCCGCCGCCTGGAGCAGCCCGACTGGCAGGACCCTTCGCGGATCGAGGTGATCGGCGACAGCGCCAGCAATACCGTGCGCATCGTCGACACCGGCGCCGGGCTCACCGAGCATGAAATCCATGCCTACCTGGCCACCGTCGGCGTCGGCTACACCCGTGGGCTGCGCCAGTCCGGCCACGAGGACAGCGGGCTGATCGGCATGTTCGGCCTGGGCTTCCTCTCCGCCTTCGTGCTGGCCCGCCGGGTCAGCGTGCGGACCACTTCCTACCAGCAGCCGGAACTGGGTTTCTGCTACGTCTCCAGCAACGCCGAGCAGTACAGCGTGACGCCGATGCCGGCGCGGCCGGTGGGCACCGAGATCACCCTCGAACTGCAGGACGAGTACAGCGCGCTGACCCAGGCCGCGCGTCTGCGCGAGATCCTCGAACGCTACTGCGTGCTGCTGCGCGAGCCGATTCACGTCGGTGGCGACGCCCAGCCGATCAACCCGGAGCCGCCGCCGTGGCGGCTGGCCGCCGATGCCGCGCTGCACCCCCTGCAGCAGCGACGCCGCGACCTGGAGTTCGCCGCGCGCTTCGAACACGACTTCGAGCCGATCTGCTGCCTGCCGGTGCGGCCCGACGAGCGGGTCGACGTGCGGGGCCTGCTGTGGATCCAGGACGGTGGCACCTATGGCACCAGCGACAACCGCAATCTCTCGGTATTCCTCCGCGGCATGCTGCTCGACGACGACGCCCGCGACCTGCTGCCGTCCTGGGCCGGCTTCGTCGGCGGGGTGATCGAGTCGAACCGCCTGACGCCCACCGCCAGCCGTGAGGACCTGCAGCGCGACGACCATTACGCGGCGATCCAGCATGCGCTGGCCGAGGCGCTGATCGCCGGGCTCGGCGAGGTCGCCCGGCAGCAGCCGGAGGCATGGCGACGGGTCCTGCTGCGGCACAACGAAGCCCTGCTGGGTGCGGCGCTGTGCGACGAGCGACTGTTCGCGCTGATGATGGACAGCCTGCGCGTACCCACCTCGCAGGGCGACCTCCCGGCCTCCGAACTCCTTTCGCGCGGCGCGGTGCACGTGCTGTTGGACAACGACAGCGGCTTCGAGGAAATGCTGTTCCGCGCCATGGGCGTACCGGTGGCCCATGGCAATCGCTATGCGGTGGTACCTTTTCTGCGTCGCTGGGCCCAGGCCAAGGGCCAGCGCCTGGTGGAACTGGGCACCGAGCAGGGCAACCGCCAGTTGTTCCGCCTGGATCGTCTGCCCGAGCGCGAGACCGCCTGGCTTGCCGAGCAGTTGGGCAGCGCCGGGGAGGAACTGGTGATCGCCCGCTTCAGCCCCGAGGAACTGCCGCTTGTGGTAGTGCCCGACCGCGACGCCGAACTCAAGCGCCGGCTGGAGGACGACGAGGCCGACAAGCGTATCTCCACCGCGGCGTTGCGCCTGGCCCGGCAGTTCACCCGCAAGCTCGACAATCGCCAGCCGAGCCGGCTCTACGTCAACCTCGACAATCCGGCAGTGCAGGCGCTGCTGGCGGCCGTCGGCGAGGAGCGCGGCGAAGCGGCCCATGCTGCGCTGCTGCTGCGCTCGTTCAAGGTGATCATCGCCGGTCAGGGGCGCGGCCAGCCCGCGACCTCGCTGAACCAGGCCCTGGCCGGACTCGCCGATTCGGTGAAGCGCCTGCTGGGGCAATAAGAAAATTCGCAACACGCCTGATGGAGACTGAAGCATATGGATATCTGGAACTGGGTGGAAAAGCTCCGCGCCGACCTGCGTGAAGCCGGCCAGGAGCAGAGTGCGCGGCTGATCGACGAACTCACCGCGTACGTCTGCGACCTCGAGGTGGAGCGCGCCGAGGCGCTGTTGCCGGAGGTCAAGGCGCTGAGCCGGACGTTGAACAACCCGTGGCTGGAAATCTTCGTCCGCCACTGGGAGATGCGTAACCGGGTCGGCAACCAACTGGAGGGCGAGACCGCCCTGGCCGACGCCGTCTCCCTGTTCGAACTGGCCAACCGCGACGACACCCAGGCCTGCCCGCAGTCGGTCTGCGTGACCCAGGACCTGGCGTCGTGCTACGCCAACGTCGACGGCCCCGGCTGGGTGGAGGAGCGCATCGAGGTCTGTGACGAGACCCTGGCGCGGATCGACCCGACCTGGGCCTGCTTCCACTGCCTGAGCAATGAGAAGGCCGAGGCGCTGCTCGACGACGGGCGCGGCGAAGACGCCCTGGCCTTCCTCGCCGAACAGGAGAAGAAGATCCTCGACGCAGGGGAGGAGGTGTTCGACAGCCTCCTGGAGATGCGCGTGGCGATCCTCCTGAGCCTGGGCCGCGCCGAACAGGCGTTGGCCCTGATCGGCGAGATGGAGGACAAGGTCGAAGGCGCGGAGTGGAACAACATCAGCCAGCCACGGCGCCTGTACAAGGCCCATGCGCTGGCCTTGCTGGCGCGCGACGAGGAAGCCCTGGAGGCGCTGCTGCCGTTCTCCGAGATCGCTCCGCGCTACCGCACGATCTGGCTGCGCGCGGTCTACCTGCTGCTGCAACGGACCCCGGAGCGCAACACCTGGGACTTCGGCGGGCGCCTGCAGCAGATGCTCGAACACTACTCGCAGAAGGGCGCGCACCGGGTGGTCGTCGACGTCGCCAGCCAGGCCATCCGCCTCGCCTTGCAACGCGGTTCGGTGTGGAGCGCCAGGCGTCACCTGGCGCTGGCCGAGCGACATGCGCAACAGTTGCAGCGCGATCGCGGCGCCAGCGAACTGCTCGCCGGGCTGCGGACGGAAATCGACGCCGCGCCGCAGCAGCAGGACCTGCCTGTGCCGGCCGCGGAACTGCTCGACTGGCTGGCGGCGCAGGGCGCCGAAGACTCGCCGCGCAACCCGGAGAAGGAGGTGCAGTGGCTGCTCCAGGCGCTGGCCGAGCGACCCGACGATACCGCCCTGCGCGAAGTGGCCGCCTCGGCGCTGCAAGCGTGTTCCGCCGACGACGAGGCTATCGACCTGCTCTGGGAATACGTCGAGCGCCACACCGACGAGGAACAGCAGCTGGCCTACTACCTGCTCAACGCCTTGCTGGCGCGCGGCGAGTACGACCAGGTCAAGCGTCTGGGACGGCTCTACGCCGACAGCGTGCCGCTGATCGCCCTGTGGAGCGAGGTCAAGCTGGCCGAGAAACTCAACGACTGGCCGGAACTGGAGCGCGCCTGCCAGTCGGTGCTGGAGCTTTCCCCCGGCTCGCTGGGGGCCCACAGCCTGCTGGGCAAGGCGCTGATGGAGCAGGATCGCTTCGCCGAGGCGGCGCTGGCCTACCAGCGACTGGCCGGCAAGCTGGAGGAACCGCAGTCGGTGCAGTGGGACCAGATGACGGCCGCCAGCGCCGCGCGCGACTGGACGATGCTGCGCGAGGTGGCCGCCGGGATGGGCATGGAGTTCGCCGCTGGCGAGGGGCCGATCGAGGAAGACTGGGGCTGGGTGATCGTCCGCTACATCGAGGATGGCGAGGCGCTCGACTACTATGCCCGGCGCACCGGCCCGGTGACCGCGCGGGTCCTGGAGAACGCCCCGGGCAACCGCGGCCAGCGGGTCGGCGACTGGGTGGTGTTCGACGCCGGGCTGGTCTACCCGGCGCCGGAGGACGAAGAGGAGCGCAAGCGCTTCGTGCCCACCTATGCCGTGGTGCACGTGCTGGAGGGCGGCGGCTATTCGCCGAGCTGGCTGGTGGATGGGGTGTATCCCGGCGAGGAAGCCTTCGACGCCTTCCGTGAGGCCATGGACGCGCGCGGCTGGAAGGTCTGGGTGCACAGCAACCGCGACTACCAGGTCAGCGATGCCAGCAGCGGCGAGGAATTGCGGGCGATCTACTTCACCGTGGCGACGCCCGCGCAGTTGGCCCCGCGCGAGCTGCACCAGGCGTTGCAGGAGGCCACCGGCCAATGGCCGCACCGGATGTGCTGGCTGCGCCTGGCGGAAGCGGCGGAGGTCGACACCCAGCCGCACCTGGATGCCATCGAGCGCTACGGCCTGTAGCCAGCAGGTCATGCCGGTCAGTTAAGAAAACGGCGCTTCCTCAAGCGAGGGAAGCGCCGTTTTCTTGGGCCTTCTCATCGAGGTGAGCGAGAAGCCTCTCGCTCAAAGGCTTGACTGACTGGCATTAGCCCATCAGGGCCGTTTTCGTATCCGCTGATGTCTCCGGCGGGACGGTGCTCAGCCGCCGAGGTAGGCGTCGCGCACCTTCGGGTTGGTCAGCAGGGCGGCGCCGGTGTCGTGCATGACGATCCGGCCGTTCTCCAGCACGTAGGCGCGGTCGGCGAGCTTCAGCGCCTGGTTGGCGTTCTGCTCGACGAGGAACACGGTGACGCCTTCGCGACGCAGCTGCTCGATGATCTCGAAGATCTGCTGGATGATGATCGGCGCCAGGCCGAGCGAAGGTTCGTCCAGCAGCAACAGCTTCGGCTTGCTCATCAGCGCGCGGCCGATGGCGAGCATCTGCTGTTCGCCGCCGGACATGGTCCCGGCGCGCTGTTCGTAGCGTTCCTTCAGGCGCGGGAAGAGTTCCAGCACCTTGTCCATCTGCACCTGGTAGTCGTCCTTGTCGGTGAAGAAGCCGCCCATCGCCAGGTTTTCTTCCACCGTCAGGCGGGAGAATACCCGGCGGCCTTCCGGGACCACCGCGATGCTCTTGCGCATGATGCTGGAGGAGGGCAGGCCGACCAGTTCCTCGCCTTCGTAGCGGATGCTGCCGCTGGCCGCCTGCGGCGAGCCGCAGAGGGTCATCAGCAGGGTCGACTTGCCGGCGCCGTTGGCGCCGATCAGGGTGACGATCTCGCCTTTCTTCACTTCCACGCTGACGTCGTGCAGCGCCTGGATCTTGCCGTAGTAGGTGGAAACCTTGTGGAAACTCAGCATGCTCACGCTTCCCCCAGATAAGCCTTGATCACGTCCGGGTTGTCGCGGATCTGCTCCGGCGTCCCGTCGGCCAGGGGGGCGCCCTGGTTGATCACCACGATATGGTCGGAAATGCTCATCACCAGCTTCATGTCGTGCTCGATCAGCAGCACCGTCACGTTGTGCTCGCTGCGCAGCTTGGCGATCAGCGCCTTGAGGTCGTCGGTCTCCTTCGGGTTGAGGCCGGCGGCCGGCTCGTCGAGCATGAGGATCCGCGGGCGGGTCATCATGCAGCGGGCGATCTCCAGACGCCGCTGCTGGCCGTAGGCGAGGGTGCCGGCGCTGCGGTTGGCGAACTCGGTGAGGTTGACTTCCTCCAGCCAGTGCGCGGCGTACTCCATGGCCTCGCGCTCGCTGCGGCGGAACGCCGGGGTCTTGAACAGGCCGGCGAGGAAGTTGGTGTTGAGGTGGCGGTGCTGGGCGACCAGCAGGTTCTCCACCGCGGTCATTTCCTTGAACAGGCGGACATTCTGGAACGTCCTCACCACGCCCTTGCGAGCGATCCTGTGACCGGGCAGGCCCTGGATCTCCTCGCCATCGAGGCGGATCAGGCCGCCGGTGGGCTGGTAGAAGCCGGTCAGGCAGTTGAACACGGTGGTCTTGCCGGCACCGTTCGGGCCGATCATCGAGACCACCTGCTTTTCCTCGACCTTCAGGTTGACGCCGTTGACGGCCAGCAGGCCGCCGAAGCGCATGGTCAGGCCGCTCACTTCGAGAATCGGTCGGCTCATGGCTTCAGCTCCAGGTGCGGGCGTTGCATCGGCAGCAGTCCCTGGGGACGCCAGATCATCATCACGATCATGGTCAGGCCGAAGATCAGCATGCGGTATTCGTTGAATCCGCGCATTTCCTGGAGCAGCACCATCACCACCGCGGCGAGGATCACGCCGAGCTGCGAGCCCATGCCGCCGAGCACGACGATCGCGAGGATCATCGCCGACTCGATGAAGGTGAAGGACTCCGGAGTCACCAGGCCCTGGCGCGCGGCGAAGAAGCTGCCGGCGAAACCGGCGAAGCTGGCGCCGATGGTGAAGGCGGAGAGCTTGACGATGGTCGGGTTGAGGCCGAGCGCGCGGCAGGCCACCTCATCCTCGCGCAGCGCTTCCCAGGCGCGACCGATCGGCATGCGCATCAGCCGGTTGATCACGAACAGGGCCAGCAGCACCAGCAGCAGGGCGATGACATAGAGCAGGATGACCTTGTAGTTGGTGTTGTAGGCGATGCCGAAGAATTCGTGGAAGGTCTGCATGCCTTCCGGCGCGCGGCGCTCGAAAGTCAGGCCGAACAGGGTCGGCTTGGGGATCGAGCCGATGCCGTTGGGGCCGCCGGTGATCTCGGTCATGTTGCGCAGCAGGATACGGATGATCTCGCCGAAGCCGAGGGTCACGATCGCCAGGTAGTCGCCGCGCAGGCGCAGTACCGGGAAGCCGAGGAGGAAACCGAACAGCGCGGCCATCATCCCGGCGATCGGCAGGGCGGTCCAGAAACCGAACCCGGCGTACTCGGCGAGCAGCGCGTAGGTATAGGCGCCCACCGCGTAGAAGCCGACATAGCCGAGGTCGAGCAGGCCGGCCAGGCCGACCACGATGTTCAGGCCGATGCCGAGCATCACGTAGATCAGGATCAGGGTGGCGATGTCCACCGCCCCGCGCGAGGCGAAGAACGGCCAGACGAACGCCACCACGACCAGGGCGAGCACGGCCCAGCGCTGGGTCGACGGCAGGCTGAGGAAGTTCTTCAGGCCGCTGCCGTTGACCTTGTAACCGACCCCGCGGCCCAGCTTGAGCGGGATGCGGTCGCGGAACAGCTGCCAGACGAACATGGCCACGGCGGCCGCGGCGATGGTCCAGAGGGTCTGTGCGTCCGCGCCGAGGACCTCGAGCTTGATGCCGACGGTGCGCAGCTTCAGGCCGAGGATCGGATAGGACACCAGGATGACGAGGAGGGCGCTGAACAGAGCGCGCTTGAGGGACTGGCTCATACCTTTTCCACCTCCGGGCGACCGAGGATGCCGGTGGGCCGGAACAGCAGCACCAGGATCAGCAGGCCGAAGGCCACCACGTCCTTGTACTGGTCGCCGAACACGTCGGCGCCGAAAGCCTCGGCGACGCCCAGCAGCAGGCCGCCGAGCATCGCCCCGGGGATGCTGCCGATGCCGCCGAGCACCGCGGCGGTGAACGCCTTGATGCCGGCGAGGAAGCCGATGCCGGGGTTGATCACGCCGTACTGCATGCCCAGCAGCACCGCTGCCACGGCGGCGAGGGCGGCACCGATGACGAAGGTGAGGGCGATGATGTTGTTGCTGTTGATACCCAGCAGGTTGGTCATCTTCAGGTCCTCGGCGCAGGCGCGGCAGGCGCGGCCGAGGCGGGAGCGGGAGATGAACAGGGTGAGGCCGAACATCACCAGGAAGGTGACGACGAAGATCAGGATCTGCATATAGGAAATCACCACGCCGTTCATGCTGCTCTCGCCGAACACGAAGTTGCCGGGCAGCAGGGTCGGGATGGCTTTTTCCTTCGAGTCCTGCGACAGCATCACGGCGTTCTGCAGGAAGATCGACATGCCGATCGCGGAGATCAGCGGGATCAGGCGGTTGCCGCCGCGCAGCGGGCGGTAGGCGACCCGTTCGATGCTGTAGCCGAAGGCGCTGGTGACGATGATGCTGGCGACGAACGCGGCGAGCATCATCAGCGGAACGCTGTCCAGCCCCATCATCGCCAGCAGGGTGATGGCGATGAAGGCGATGTACGAGCCGATCATGTACACCTCGCCGTGGGCGAAGTTGATCATGCCGATGATGCCGTAGACCATGGTGTAGCCGATCGCGATCAGCGCATAGGTGCTGCCGACGGTCAGGCCGTTAACCAATTGTTGCAGGTAGTGATAAATCTCGGGCATGGGACTCTCTCGCTAAACGCCCGCCGTTGTACGGCAGGAAAACGTTCGGCTCGCGGGTGTGGGGCCGGAACGCTGCTGAGACCCGCGACGATCCGGCGCGCGGCGGGCCGCCGGGACGCGGGGGAAAACCGGGCTCCCGTCCACCAACGGTGAACGCTGCCGGTCTTCGCCTGCTCCTGTCGGGCCGCCGTGCGCGGAATCATCTGCGGGTGCTAAAACAAAGCCCACGGTGGGTGACGTGGGCTTCGTACTGCAACGATGCTTACTTGACCTCGGTCCGGGTGGCGTCCTTGTGCCACTCGTAGACGGTGAAGTCGAAGTTCTTCAGGTCACCCTTCTCGTCGAACCCGAGAGTGCCGGTCGGCGTCTCGAAGGTATTGGCGCGCAGGGCCTCGGCGACCTTCTCCGGGTCGGCCGCGCCAGCCTTCTCGATGCCCTTGGCGATCACGGTCACGGCGGAGTAGGACGGCAGGACGAAGATGCCGCTCGGGTCCTGGTTCTTGGCCTTGAAGGCATCGATCAGGGCCTTGTTCTTCGGATCCTGCTCGAAGGCCCGCGGCAGGGTCGCCAGCATGCCTTCCGAGGCGTCCCCGGCGATCGCCGTGATCTCGCTGTTGCCGACCCCTTCCGGACCCATGAAGCGTGCGTCCAGGCCGGCCTGCTTGGCCTGGCGCAGCAGCAGGCCCATTTCCGGGTGGTAGCCGCCGAAGTAGACGAACTGTACGCCGGCCTTCTTCAGCTTGCTGATCAGCGCGTTGAAGTCCTTGTCCCCGGCGTTCAGGCCCTCGAAGACGGCGACCTTGACACCCGCGGCCTCCAGGGTCTTCTTCACTTCGGTGGCGATGCCTTCGCCGTACTGCTGCTTGTCGTGCAGCACCGCGATGGTCTTGTCCTTGTAGCGCTCGGCGATGAACTTGCCAGCCACCGGACCCTGCATGTTGTCCAGGCCGATGGTGCGGAAGATCAGCTTGTAGCCGCGCGAGGTGATTTCCGGGGCGGTGGCCGAGGGGGTGATCATCAGCACGCCTTCGTCTTCGTAGATGTCGGTGGCGGGCTGGGTGGAGCTGGAGCAGACATGGCCGACCACGAACTTGACGCCGTCGTTGACCACCTTGTTGGCGACCGCCACGGCCTGCTTGGGATCGCAGGCGTCGTCGTAGATCACGCCTTCGAGCTGGGCGCCGTTCACGCCGCCTGCCTTGTTGATCTGTTCGATCGCCATCAGCGCACCGGCGCGCTGCATGTCGCCGTACTGGGCCACCGGACCGGTGACCGGGCCAGCCAGGGCGATCTTGATGGTGTCGGCGGCCATGGAGTAACTGGCGAACCCGGCGAGGGCCATCGCGGCGAACAGGCGGGATAGACGCTGAGTACCCTTCTTCATACGTGCTCCACTCTTCTTGTGTGTTGTCATTGTTGTAGTCTCGCGGCCGTGGCGGCCGGAGGAGACCGGGTGATCGTCATGGACGGACCCCGGGAACTGTACCGGTACAGTGTAGAGCGGCGCTTCGTCGCTTGAAAAGCACGGCACGGCGAGCTCCCGTGAATCCTGTCGCCTGGTTGACATAAACGTATAGAAAAACGGCGTGGGCCTGCATCACCTCCCTGGACCCGGTGTTCCTTCGGCTGTCGTGGGCTACCGGCGGACGCTATCATGGCGTCCATGCAATCCAGGTAGATCCCATGACAGAACAAACTAGCACCCTCTATGCCAAGCTGCTCGGCGAAACCGCGGTCATTTCCTGGGCCGAGCTGCAACCGTTCTTCGCCCGTGGCGCGTTGCTCCAGGTCGACGCCGCCCTGGACCTGGTGGAGGTCGCCGCGGCACTGGCCGAGGACGATCGCGAGAAGGTCGCGGCCTGGCTCGCCGGCGGAGGGCTGGGCAAGGTGGAAGAAGCGGCGGCGAAGGATTTCCTGGAGCGCGACCCGCCCCTCTGGGCAGTGGTGGTGGCGCCCTGGGTGGTCATCCAGGAGCGCGCGGAAAAAGAGACGTTGCACTGATCCAGGGCGGTTTTCTTTCCTCGGACCCTGGCTAGACTGATCCCGATTCCCACCAGGAGACTCGTCATGTTCGAACCCGGCCACCTCCATCTGGTCAGCCTGCCCGGCCTCGACCAGCAAGACATCAACATCCATATCCGCTACGAGGTGCGGCACAACGCCGAAAGCGGCGCCTATGTGCACTTCGACATGGACGGCGAGATCGACGGCAAGCCCTTCAGCGACTCCTTCGAGCTGCCGCGCGATACCGCCTTCAACTTCGCCAGCGACGCCACCCGGGTCGCCCAGAAGCACGGGCTGCACCCGAAATTCGGCGCGATCACCCGGGTGCACAAGGAATACGATGCGATGTTCGAGGACATCCGCGACAAGCTGCACGCCCACCCGGGCGAGCCGGTGGACCTGGAGCGGATCATCCGCCACGAGTGACGCGCTCCCTTTTGCCGACAAGGGAAGGGCCCGATATCCACGATATCGGGCCTTTTTCGTTTGCCGGGGAGGCGGGCCTGCCGCTTGCCACCCTTGCCGGCAAGCGGAAATGCCTTGCCGCTTGCCGTTGTCGGGAAGCCCCGTTTTTCATTCAACTATTTGAATTAAAATGATTTTTTATATCTGGCACGCCCCTTGCTGAAGTATTGGCGACGATAGCCATACCGGCAAACAGGTTCGCAGCCATGAGCATCAGTTTCGACAGAGCACTCGGTATCCACCCGCAGGCCCTCAGCTTCCGCGCCCAGCGCGCCGAAGTGCTGGCCAACAACCTGGCCAACGCCGACACCCCGAACTACAAGGCTCGCGACCTGGATTTCGGCGCGGTTCTCGCCGAACAGAAGGACAAGGCCGCCAAGGGCACCTTCGCCACCCGCACCACCAACGAGCGGCATATCGCCGCCGAGGGCTTCGGCATGGGCGAGGGCAGCCTGCAGTACCGCATCCCGGTGCAGCCGTCGATCGACCAGAACACCGTCGACGCGCAGATCGAGCAGGCCAACTACGCCGAGAACGCCATGCACTTCCAGGCGTCCTTCACCTTCCTCAACAGCAAGTTCAAAGGGCTGGTCAGCGCCCTGCGTGGAGAGTAACCGCCATGTCCCTCGCCAGTGTCTTCAACATCGCCGGTAGCGGCATGAGCGCCCAGAGCACCCGCCTGAACACCGTGGCCAGCAACATCGCCAACGCCGAGACGGTTTCCTCCAGCGTCGACAAGACCTATCGCGCCCGCCACCCGGTGTTCTCCACCATGTTCCAGCAGGCCCAGGGCGACAGCGGTTCGCTGTTCGCCGACCAGGACAGTTCCGGGGCCGGCGTGCAGGTGCTGGGCATCGTCGAGGACCAGAGTTCGCTGATGCCGCGCTACGAGCCGAACCACCCGGCCGCGGACGCCAATGGCTATGTGTACTACCCGAACGTGAACGTGGTCGAGGAAATGGCCGACATGATTTCCGCCAGCCGCGCCTTCCAGACCAACGCGGAAATGATGAACACCGCCAAACAGATGATGCAGAAGGTCCTGACCCTGGGTCAGTGAGCGGAGTAGAGCATGAGCATCGATAACGTCAACAGCACTAATCGGGCCAGCGGTTCCGGCGCCACCGAGACCGGGCAGAGCGTCAAGGGCAGCAGCAACCTCGGCAAGGACGAGTTCCTCAAGCTGCTGGTCGCACAGCTGAAGAACCAGGATCCGATGTCGCCGCAGCAGAACGGCGAGTTCATCGCCCAGCTGGCCCAGTTCAGTACCGTCGAAGGCGTGCAGTCGCTGAACAAGAGCATGGAGAGCATCCTCTCCAACTATCAGTCGTCGCAGGCCCTGCAGGCTTCCTCGCTGGTGGGGCGCAAGGTCATCGTGGCGACCGACAAGTCGGTGGTGGATACCAAGGACACCTTCAAGGCATCCCTCAACCTGCCGGTTTCCAGCAGCAACGTCTGGGTCAACGTCTACGACGACAAGGGCACGGTGGTGAACCGCATCAACCTCGGCCAGCAGGCCGCCGGCAGCGTCAGCTTCATGTGGGACGGCAAGGACAGCAGCGGCAACATCATGCCGCCGGGCACCTACAAGTTCGAGGCGCAGACCTCGATCGACGGCAAGACCTACGGGCTCCAGACCTACCTGCCGGCCAACGTCGACAGCGTCACCCTGGGGCAGAACGGCGGCGAGCTGATGCTCAACCTCGCCGGCCTGGGCAGCATCGCGCTGTCCAAAGTACAGATCATCGGCCAATAAGCCGGCGTTTCCGGCAAGGAGCTATCCATGAGTTTCAATATCGGCCTGAGCGGCATCCAGGCGGCCTCCAGCGGCCTGAACGTCACCGGCAACAACATCGCCAACGCCGGCACCGTAGGCTTCAAGCAATCCCGCGCGGAGTTCGCCGACGTCTACGCCGCCTCGGTGCTGGGCTCGGGCAGCAACCCGCAGGGCAGCGGCGTGCTGCTCTCGGACATCTCGCAGATGTTCAAGCAGGGCAATTTCGAAACGACCAACAGCGTGCTGGACCTGGCGATCAACGGCAACGGCTTCTTCGTCACCAGCAACAACGGGGCGATCAGCTATACCCGCGCCGGTTACTTCAACACCGACAAGCAGGACTTCATCGTCGACAACAACGGCTACCGCCTGCAGGGCTACGCCGTGGGACCTAACGGGCAGTTGCAGAACGGCGTGGTCACCGACCTCAAGGTCGAGCGCGCCAACCAGGCGCCGAAGGCCACCTCGAGCATCCAGCAGTCGTACAACCTGGACTCGACCAAGAAGCCGCCGACCGTGACCCCGTTCGACCCGAGCGACGCCTCCACCTACACCTCGTCGTCCTCGCTGGGTATCTACGACAGCCAGGGCAACGCCCACACCATGAGCCAGTTCTTCATCAAGAACGAGCCGAATCCGAATGCCACGCCGCCGATCCCGGAGAACAGCTGGACCATGAAGGTGCTGATCGACGGGGTGAACCCGCTCGATCCGTCGAACAAGACGCCGATGAGCTTCAACGTCAGCTTCGACGCCAGCGGCCAGATGACCTCGGTGCGCGCGCCGGATGGCAGCACCGCCGGGCCGGGCTTCAGCATCGATCCGGCGACCAACGTGATCCAGTTCAGCGCGGCCAGCGGCAATCCGCCGACCCCGGGCACCGGCTGGATCCCGGCCGCCTCGGACGGCAAGACGCCGCCGACCTACGCCTGGAACGGCGCCACCGGCTCCGCCAGCGGCATCACCTTCGACATGCGCAAGTCCACCCAGTACTCCACGGCCTTCGCGCAGAGCAACCCGATCCAGGACGGCTATACCACCGGCCAGCTGGCAGGGCTGGAAATCGACGAAACCGGGGTGGTCTTCGCCCGCTATACCAACGGCCAGTCCAAGGTGCAGGGCCAGGTGGTGCTGGCCAACTTCGCCAACATCCAGGGCCTGACGCCGATCGGCAAGACTTCCTGGGTGCAGTCCTCGGAGTCCGGCGAGCCGGCGGTCGGCGCGCCGCGCTCGGGCACCCTGGGGGCGTTGCAGTCCGGCGCGCTGGAAGCGTCCAACGTGGACATTTCCAGCGAGCTGGTGAATCTCATCGTCCACCAGCGCAACTACCAGGCCAACGCCAAGACCATCCAGACCGAGGATGCGGTGACCCAGACCATCATCAACCTGCGTTGACGATGATGGCGGCAAGGCCGCTTGCCGCCAGCGGCAACCCCCGGCCAGGGGTTGCCCCCGAAGCCCCCGCCAGGGGGCTTTTCTGTTTTTTAATTCCTTTTAAATCAATAAGTTATTTTTGTTTTCGAGTTCTGGCACGTTGCTTGCTGGTTAATCTGCAAGAACACCCGGCAGCCTGTGCCGGAGCCCGGAGGATTCGATGGACAAGATGCTGTACGTCTCCATGAGCGGAGCCAGCCAGAACACCCTGGCGATGCGCGCGCATGCCAACAACCTGGCGAACATCTCGACCAGCGGCTTCCGTCGCGACTTCGAGCAGGCGCGTTCGATGCAGGTGTTCGGCGACAGCTTCCCGGCGCGGGTATTCGCCATGAGCGAGCGGCCCGGGACCGATTTCAGCCATGGCAGCCTGCAGGAAACCGGCAACGAACTGGATATCGCCATCGACGGCGACGGTTTCGTCGCGGTGCAGGCGCCGGACGGCAGCGAGGCCTACGTGCGCACCGCCGGCATGCACATCGACGCCGTCGGCATGCTGCGCACCGGCGACGGTTTGCCGGTACTGGGCAACGGCGGGCCGATCGCCGTGCCGCCGGAAGAGAAGGTAGAGATCGGCCAGGACGGCACCATCAGTATCCGCGCCCTGGGCGAGAACCCCAACGTGGTCGCGGTGGTGGACCGGATCAAGCTGGTCAACCCGAACCTGAAACAGATGGAAAAGGGTACCGACGGCCTGCTGCACTACAAGCCGCAGCCGGGCGAGCAGGTGCCGCTGGCCGATGCCAACGTGAAGGTGGTCTCCGGTTTCCTGGAAAGCAGCAACGTGAACGCGGTGGAAGAGATGACCGCGATCCTCTCGCTGTCCCGTCAATTCGAACTGCACGTGAAGATGATGCGCACCGCCGAGGACGATTCGGCGGCCATGGCGCGGGTTTTGCAGATCAGCTAATCACTTGAGCGGGGCGCCATGAAACCGGCGCCCGAGGAGCACGACGATGTTATCGGCACTGTGGGTCAGCAAAACCGGTCTGTCCGCCCAGGACATGAACCTGACCACCATTTCCAACAACCTGGCCAACGTATCTACCACCGGCTTCAAGCGCGACCGTGCAGAGTTCCAGGACTTGCTGTACCAGATCCGCCGCCAGCCGGGCGGCCAGTCGACCCAGGACAGCGAGCTGCCGTCGGGCCTGCAGCTGGGTACCGGCGTGCGCGTCGTCGGCACCCAGAAGATCTTCACCCCGGGCAGCCTGCAGACCACCGAGCAGCCGCTGGACATGGCGGTGAACGGGCGCGGCTTCTTCCAGGTCCTGCTGCCGGACGGCACCGTTTCCTACACCCGCGATGGCAGCTTCCACCTGAACTCCGACGGCCAGATCGTCACCTCCAACGGCTTCGCCCTGGAGCCGGCGATCGTCGTGCCCAACGAGACCCAGACCTTCACCGTCGGCCAGGACGGCACCGTCTCGGTGACCACTACCGGCAACGCTCAGCCGCAGGTGATCGGCAACATCCAGACCGCCGACTTCATCAACCCGGCCGGCCTGCAGGCGATCGGCAACAACCTGTTCCTGGAGACCGGCTCCAGCGGCGCGCCGCAGGTCGGCACGCCGGGCCTCAACGGCCTTGGCACGGTGGCCCAGAACACCCTGGAAAACTCCAACGTCAACGTGGTCGAGGAGCTGGTGAACATGATCACCACCCAGCGCGCCTACGAGATGAACTCCAAGGTCATCTCCACCGCCGACCAGATGTTGTCCTTCGTCACCCAGAATCTTTGACGGGCCCTGACCGGGCCCTGGCTGTACGCCGCGAGGTAGCTTGACATGAACCGGCTGATGATCGTCTCCCTGCTTGGCATCGCCACCGTCCTGGGCGGTTGCGTCAATCCACCGCCGAAGCCGAACGATCCGTACTACGCGCCGGTGTTGCCGCGCACCCCGCTGCCCGCCGCGCAGAACAACGGCGCGATCTACCAGGCCGGCTTCGAGCAGAACCTCTACGACGACCGCAAGGCCTTCCGCGTGGGCGACATCATCACCATCACCCTCAACGAGAAGACCCAGGCGAGCAAGAAGGCCAACTCCGACATCCAGAAGGACAGCAAGACCAAGATGGGGCTGACCTCGCTGTTCGGCAGCGGCATGACCACCAACAACCCGATCGGTGGCGGCGACCTCAGCCTCAGCGCCGAGTACGGCGGCTCGCGCGATGCCAAGGGCGACAGCCAGGCGGGGCAGAGCAACAGCCTGACCGGCTCGATCACCGTGACCGTGGCCGAGGTGCTGCCCAACGGCATTCTCTCCGTGCGCGGCGAGAAGTGGATGACCCTGAACACCGGCAACGAGCTGGTGCGCATCGCCGGCCTGGTCCGCGCCGACGATATCGCCACCGACAACACCGTGCCCTCGACCCGCGTGGCCGATGCCCGGATCACCTATTCCGGCACCGGCGCCTTCGCCGATGCCAGCCAGCCGGGCTGGCTGGACCGCTTCTTCCTCAGCCCGCTGTGGCCGTTCTGAGGATGCTCGCGATGACCAAGTTCAAGCACCTGCTGGCCCTCGCCGCGCTGCTCCTGGCCGCCGGCGCGGCCCAGGCCGAGCGGCTGAAAGACATTGCCAGCATCCAGGGCGTGCGGACCAACCAGCTGATCGGCTACGGCCTGGTGGTCGGCCTGAGCGGCAGCGGCGACCAGACCACGCAGACGCCGTTCACCCTGCAGACCTTCAACAACATGCTGGCGCAGTTCGGCATCAAGGTGCCGGCCAACGTCGGCAACGTGCAGCTGAAGAACGTCGCCGCGGTATCCGTGCATGCCGACCTGCCGCCGTTCGCCAAGCCCGGCCAGCCGATCGACGTCACCGTGTCGTCCATCGGCAACGCCAAGAGCCTGCGCGGCGGCAGCCTGTTGATGACCCCGCTGAAAGGTATCGACGGCCAGGTCTACGCGGTCGCCCAGGGCAACCTGGTGGTCGGCGGCTTCGATGCCGAGGGGCGCGATGGCTCGAAGATCACCGTCAACGTACCGTCCGCCGGGCGCATCCCGGCCGGTGCCACCGTCGAGCGCGCGGTGCCGAGCGGCTTCGACCAGGGCAACAGCCTGACGCTGAATCTCAACCGCCCGGACTTCACCACCGCCAAGCGCATCGTCGACCGCATCAACGAGCTGCTCGGCCCGGGCGTCGCCCATGCGGTGGACGGCGGCTCGGTGCGGGTCAGCGCGCCGCTCGATCCGAACCAGCGGGTCGACTACCTGTCGATCCTGGAAAACCTCGACGTGCAGCCGGGCGAGGCGGTGGCCAAGGTCATCATCAATTCGCGCACCGGCACCATCGTCATCGGCCAGAACGTCAAGGTCTCGCCGGCCGCCGTGACCCACGGCAGCCTGACCGTGAGCATCACCGAAGACCCGATCGTCAGCCAGCCGGGCGCTTTCTCCAACGGCCAGACCGCCGTGGTGCCGCGCTCGCGGGTGAACGCCGAGGAAGAGACCAAGCCGATGTTCAAGTTCGGTCCCGGCACCACGCTGGACGACATCGTCCGCGCGGTAAACCAGGTCGGCGCCGCGCCGAGCGACCTGATGGCGATCCTCGAAGCCCTGAAGCAGGCCGGCGCGCTACAGGCCGACCTGATCGTGATCTGAGGACGAGGCCATGGATTCCCGTTTGCTCAGCGGTATCGGTGGAACCCCCGACAGCGGCTCCTACACCGACCTTAACCGCCTCAACCAGCTGAAGGTCGGCAAGGACCGCGACGGCGAGGCGAACATCCGCAAGGTCGCCCAGGAATTCGAGTCGCTGTTCCTCAACGAGATGCTCAAGTCCATGCGTTCGGCCAACGAAGCGCTGGGCGACGGCAACTTCATGAACAGCCAGACCACCAAGCAGTACCAGGACATGTACGACCAGCAGCTGTCGGTGAGCCTGTCGAAGAATGCCGGCGGCATCGGCCTGGCCGACGTGCTGGTGCGCCAGCTGTCGAAGATGAAGCAGGGCGCCAGGGGCAACGGCGAGAATCCGTTCGCCCGGGTCGCCGAGAACGGCGCCGGACACTGGCCGAGCAATCCCAACGCGCAGGCCGGCAAGGCCTTGCCGCTGCCGGAAGCCGGTCGCGACGACTCGAAGCTGCTCAACCAGCGGCGCCTGGCGCTGCCGGGCAAGCTGGCCGAGCGCATGCTCGCCGGCATCGTACCTTCCGCCTCGCCGGCCGCCAGCCAGGCACAGGGCCTCGGCCAGGACAGCTACCTGCCGGCGCAGAGCTACCCGGCGGCGAGCCGCCGCGGTTTTTCCACCGATGGCCTCGACAGCCAGGGCAGCCGGCGCCTCGCCCAGCCGCCACTGGCCAAGGGACGGTCGATGTTCGCCTCGGCCGACGAATTCATCGCCACCATGCTGCCGATGGCCCAGAAGGCCGCCGAGCGGATCGGCGTCGACGCCCGCTACCTGGTGGCCCAGGCCGCGCTGGAAACCGGCTGGGGCAAGTCGATCATCCGCCAGCAGGATGGCGCCAGCAGCCACAACCTGTTCGGCATCAAGACCGGAAGCCGCTGGGACGGCGCCTCGGCGCGCGCCCTGACCACCGAGTACGAAGCCGGCAAGGCGGTGAAGGAAGTCGCGGCCTTCCGTTCTTATTCATCGTTCGAGCAGAGCTTCCACGACTACGTCAGCTTCCTCCAGGGCAACGATCGCTACCAGAACGCCCTGGACAAAGCCGCCAACCCCGAGCGCTTCATGCAGGAACTGCAGCGCGCCGGCTACGCCACCGATCCGCAGTACGCCCGCAAGGTGGCGCAGATCGCCAGACAGATGCAGACCTACCAGGCCGTCGCCGCCGCCGGCACGCCGCCCCTGGGTTGAGCAAGGAGGATTGATCCATGTCTGACCTACTTTCCATCGGCCTGTCCGGCCTGGGCACCAGCCAGACCTGGCTGACCGTCACCGGGCACAACATCACCAACGTCAAGACCCCGGGCTACAGCCGCCAGTCCGCCATCCAGCAGACGCAGGTCCCGCAGTTCAGCGGCGCCGGCTACATGGGCTCGGGCAGCCAGATCGTCGATGTGCGCCGGCTGGCCAGCGACTTCCTCACCGGCCAACTGCGCAACGCCACCAGCCAGAATAGCGAGCTGAGCGCCTTCCGTAGCCAGATCGAGCAGCTCGACGGCCTGCTGTCCGATACCACCACCGGTGTCAGCCCGGCCATGCAGAGGTTTTTCGCCGCCCTGCAGACCGCGGCGAACAACCCGTCCTCCACCGAGGCCCGTGAAGCGGTGCTTGCCCAGGCCCAAGGCCTGGGCAAGACCTTCAATACCCTCTACGACCAGTTGGACAAACAGAACAGTCTGATCAACCAGCAGTTGGGGGCGCTGGCCTCGCAGGTCAACCATCTGTCGCAGAGCGTGGCCAGCTACAACGACGCGATCGCCAAGGCCAAGTCGGCGGGGGCGGTGCCCAACGACCTGATGGACGCTCGTGACGAGGCGGTGCGCAAGCTGTCCGAGATGATCGGGGTGACCGCGGTGACCCAGGACGACAATAGCGTCAGCCTGTTCATCGGCAGCGGTCAGCCGCTAGTGGTGGGTAACACCGTGTCGACCCTGAGCGTGGTGCCGGGGCTGGACGATCCGTCCCGGTACCAGGTGCAACTGAGCAACGGCAACTCCATACAGAACGTCACCGGCCTGGTTTCCGGTGGCGAGATGGGCGGTTTGCTGGCCTACCGCAACAGCGCCCTGGATAGCAGCTACAACAAGCTCGGGCAATTGGCCATAACCCTCGCCGATACCATCAACAGGCAATTGGGGCAGGGCCTCGACCTGGCCGGCAAGGCCGGCAGCAACCTGTTCGGCGACATCAACGACCCGGACATCACGGCGTTGCGGGTATTGGCGAAGAATGGCAATACCGGCGACGTCAAGGCCAACCTGAACATCACCGATACCAGCAAGCTGAATTCCAGTGATTTTCGCCTGGACTTCGATGGCACCAACTTTACCGCACGGCGCCTGGGCGACGACGCGAGCATGCAGGTGACGGTCAGCGGCAGCGGCCCTTACACGCTGTCCTTCAAGGATGCCAACGGCGTCGACCAGGGCTTCAGCGTGACCCTGGACAAGTTGCCCGCCGCCGGCGACCGCTTCACCCTGCAGCCGACCCGGCGCGGCGCGGCGGACATCGAGGCGACCCTGAAGAACGCCTCGCAACTGGCCTTCGCCGGCACCGCGCGGGCCGAGTCGAATACCGACAACCGCGGCACCGGCAAGATCGGCGCGCCGACCCTCACCGGCGCTCCGTCGCCGGTGGACCCGGCGGTCCTGCAGAATGCCTTCGGCCCAAACGGCATCAGCCTCGCCGCCACGCTCAGCGCCGACGGCAAGACCTATACTCTGTCCTCGCCGTTGCCGGCCGGCTGGAGCTACGTCGACAAGGACGGCAACGCCCTGAGCGGCAGCCCCACGCTGACCAGCGGCAACTCCAATACCGTGCGCATGGCTTTCACCGATCCGAGCGGGCAGAAGTACAGCTACGAGTTCGAACTCAGCGGCGTGCCGCAGAATGCCGACAGCTTCAAGGTCGGTTTCAACGACAAGGGCATTTCCGACAACCGCAACGCCCTCGACCTGCTGGCCCTGCAGACCAAGCCGACGGTCGGTGGCACCGACAACACCGGTTCCACCTACAACGAGGCCTATGGTGGCCTGGTCGAGCGGGTCGGCACCCTGACCGCCCAGGTGCGCGCCAGTAGCGAAGCCAGCGCCACGGTGCTGAAGCAGGCCCAGGACAGTCGTGACTCGCTGTCCGGGGTGAGCCTCGACGAAGAGGCGGCCAACCTGATCCAGTTCCAGCAGTACTACAGTGCCTCGGCCCAGGTGATTCAAGTTGCCCGCACTTTGTTCGATACCCTGATCGGAGCGTTCCGTTGAGTTCGCTCGACGTAGCCTAAGCCAGCGAGACCGCCGCCATGCGCATTTCCACCATCCAGGCCTTCAACAACTCGGTGAACGGCATCTCCCGCAACTACGCGGACCTGAACCGGACCTTCGAGCAGATCAGCACCGGCAAGCGTATCCTGACCCCGGCGGACGACCCGGTCGGTTCGGTGCGTCTGCTGCGCCTGGATCAGGAGCAGGGGCTGAACGAGCAGTACAAGACCGGCATGACCGAGGCGAAGAACAGCCTCAGCCAGGAGGAAACCATTCTCAGGTCGGTCGGCAATGTGCTCCAGCGCATCCGCGAGATCGCCGGCCAGGCCGGCGACGGTGCGCTGGACTCCAATGACAAGAAGGCGCTGGCCAGCGAGTTGAGCCAGCGCGAGGACGAGCTGCTGAACCTGCTCAACAGTCGCGACGCCAGCGGCAAGTACCTGTTCTCCGGCTCGCAGGGTTCGGTGCAGCCGTTCGTGCGCAACGAGGACGGTACCTACAGCTACATGGGCGACGAAAGCCAGCGCGAGGTGCAGATTGCCAGCAGCACGCGGATCCCGGTGAGCGACAGCGGCAAGGTGCTGTTCGAGGACATCGTCAACGCTGCCCGCCTCGATACCAGGGCGGCCGCCGGCAATACCGGTGATGGCCGCATCTCGGTCGGCCTGGTCGAGGACGAGCTGGCTTTCGGCAGTCAGTTTCCCGCGAGCAACCCGCCGGCGGCCACCGATGGCTTCGACATCCACTTCGTCAGCGACAGGGAGTACGTGGTCTACGATCCGAAGAGCCTGCCTCCGGGCTATGACTGGAACACCTACGACCCGAACTCTCCGCCGGCCTGGCAACTGTCCAAGGGCGCCATCGACGACGACCCGAAGACCATCGACAAGGTGCTCTACGCCGGCGTCAGCGTGACGATCGACGGTACGCCGAAGGCGGGCGACGAGTTCAACGTCAACTACAAGCCGGGCAGCGAGAAGCGCAGCCTGCTGAACGTGGTCTCGGACCTGCGCAAGGCCCTGGAAAGCTCCACCGACAACCAGGCCGGCAACGACGCCATCCGCGACGCCACGGCGGTGGCCCTGACCAACCTGTCGGCCGTCGCGGCCTCGGTTGATGGCGGCCAGGGGCGGATCGGCGCGCGCCTGAATACCGTGGAAAGCACCGAGACCTTCATCGACGACGTGAAACTGGTGAACGCCTCGGTGATGTCGCAGATCCAGGATCTGGACTACGCCGAGGCGCTGTCGCGGCTGTCGCTGCAATCGACCATCATGGACGCCGCGCAGCAGAGCTACGTGAAGATCCAGGGACTGAGCCTGTTCAACTACCTGAAGTGAGGCTGTCTTCGCTCGTGCAAGGCCCGTGACCGGTTCACGGGCCTTTTCGTTTCGCCGGTAGATCGCCAGCGAACGCGCCGTAGCCACGGCGCGGGTGGGAATAGGAGTTGCCGGAAATTTGACTTCCGGCCTGCCCTGCAAGTCCCTCAAAAAGGTGGCAGGCCGCGTGGCCCGGGGTCTTGACCTGCATCAAGATCTTTCGGTACGAGCCTTGCATAGAGTGGCGTGCCCGGGTTTTTCACCCTTTACTCGCCCGAGCATCCATTCATCAGGGCCCGACATGAACAACAAGACGATCCCGGTCACCAGCCCGTTGCTGCCGCCACTGGAAGAGTTCATTCCCTATCTGGAAAAGATCTGGGAAAGCCGTTTCCTGACCAATGGCGGCGACATGCACCAGGCGCTGGAGGAGGCCCTGTGCGAGTACCTGGGGGTGAAGCATATCGTGCTCTTCGCCAATGCGACCCTGGCGCTCATCACCGCCCTGCAGGCGCTGCGGGTCACCGGCGAGGTGATCACCACGCCCTATTCGTTCGTCGCCACCAGCCATGCGCTGTTGTGGAACGGGCTCAAGCCGATCTTCGTCGACATCGACAAGGATTCGATGAACCTCGACCCAGCACGGATCGAGGCGGCGATCACGCCGCAGACCACCGCCATCCTGCCGGTGCATTGCTACGGCAACCCCTGCGACGTGGAGGCGATCCAGCGCATCGCCGATACCCACCACCTGAAGGTCATCTACGACGCCGCCCACGCCTTCGCCGTCCGCGATGCCGGTGGCAGCGTCCTGCGCCATGGCAACCTGAGCATCCTCAGCTTCCATGCCACCAAGGTGTTCAACACCTTCGAGGGCGGCGCGATCATCTGCTCGGATGAGAATACCCGGCAGCGTCTCAACCATCTGAAGAATTTCGGCTTCGTCGACGAGGTGACCGTGGTAATGCCGGGGATCAATGGCAAGCTCAACGAAGTCGGCGCGGCGTTCGGCCTGCTGCAGCTCAAGCATGTCGACCAGGCCCTGGAACAGCGCCGCGAGATCGCCGAGCGCTACCGGCGTCTGCTGGCAGGGGTAGCCGGCATCCAGTGTCTGCGCCCGGGTAGCCAGACCTTCGCCAACAACGCCTATTTCCCGATCCTGGTAGAAGACGGCTTTGCGCTGTCGCGCGACGAGCTGTACCAGCGCCTGCGCGACCACGACGTGCTGGTGCGGCGCTATTTCTACCCGTTGATCAGTGACTTCCCCATGTACCATTCGTTGCCCTCGGCGGCCCCCGCCAATCTGCCGGTGGCGCGCTCGACCTCCGCGCGGATCCTGTGCCTGCCGATCTACCCCGGGCTGGTCGCCGCCGACGTCGAGTTCGTCGTCGAGTTGATCACCTCCGCCGGCGCACCGCGCCTGCGGGCATCAAGTTGAGCTCGCGGCGACCGATAACCGAATGAACAACCGCCTCACTCAGGTAGACAAGAAATGAGCCAAGCAAAATTCATCGAAGACTTCCTTTCCGCCACCGACTTCCAGAATCCCGTGGAGGTCAGCCTGGACACCCAGCTCGAAGACCTGCCGGAATGGGATTCTCTGGCCGCCCTCGGGGTCATCGTCATGTTCGACATGGAATACGGCAAGACCATTACCGGCGACGACCTGATCAAGGCGCGGACGGTGGGCGACCTCTACCAGATGCTCGGACTCTGACCATGGCCACCTCCACGCTGAAGAACGTCCGCTTCGCCGGGATGGCGACCTGCGTCCCCAGGCGCGTCATCTCCAACCTGACCGATTGCAAGCCGCAGTTGCGCGCCGAGCGCGAGCGCCTGGTGCGCAACATCGGCATCGAGACGCGGCGCATGGCACAGGAGTGGCAGTGCTTCTCCGACCTGGCCTTCGACGCCACCGAACGCTTGCTGGAAAGCCTGGAGTGGAAGCGCGAGGAGGTCGATGCGCTGATCGTCGTGACCCAGTCGCCCGACTATCTGGCGCCGGCCACCGCGATCATTCTCCAGGATCGCCTCGGGCTGCCGCATTCCACCGTGGCGTTCGACGTCAACCTGGGCTGCTCCGCCTATCCGTTCGCTCTCAATCTGCTCGGTTCGCTGATCGCCGCCGGCGGGGTGAAGAAGGGCCTGGTGCTGGTCGGCGACCGTGGCGCCAGCGTCAATGACCCGATCTTCTCCGACGCGGGCACCGCGACGGCGCTGGAGTTCTGCGAAGGCGCGCCGCCGATGCACTTCGACCTGAACAGCGACGGCAGTGGCTACAAGGCCATCATCCTGCCGGTAGGCGGGCATCGCGAACCGGTCGGCGTGCAGCACCTGATGCCGTTCCGCGAGGACGAAAACGACCATTGGCACCGCGCCATCGACCTGCAGCTCGACGGCACCGCCGTGCTCAGTTTCTCCACCCAGCGTGTGCCGCCGGCGGTGGAAAAGCTGCTCGACTACGCCGGGGCGAGCAAGGACGAGGTTGACTATTTCGTCTTCCACCAGGCCAACCGGATGATCAACGAGACCATCCGCAAGAAGCTCGGCCTGCCGCCGGAAAAGGTGCCCTCGACCCTGCGCGACTTCGGCAACACCAGTGGCGCCTCGCTGCCGGTGACCATGACCGCGCGGATCAACCGGGAGCTCGAGGCCGGCCGCAATCGCGTATTGCTCTGCGGCTTCGGTATCGGCCTGTCCTGGGGTACCTGTCTGGTGGATATCGAAGGGGCGAAGTTCCCCGACCTGATCGAGTCCTGAGGTCTTTTGGGCAATGAACACAGTACTGAGCGCTTTCGGCCTGCAGGGGCGAACCATTCTGATCACCGGCGCTTCGTCGGGCATCGGGCGACAGATTGCCCTGAGCTGCGCGGGCGCCGGCGCCACGGTGATCGTCAGCGGACGCAACGGCGAGCGTTTGCAGGCAGTGCTCGACGAGCTGGGCGGCGAGCCGCACAGGATGCTGGCGGCGGACCTGAACGACGATGCGCAGGTGGATGCCTTGAGCAGGGCGGTCGGCAAGATCGACGGCCTGGTGCATAGCGCTGGAGTCTCGGCGCTGTCGCCGTTGCGGATGGCCAGTCGCGAGCATATCGAGAGCCAACTGGCGACGAACGTGATTGCGCCCATGTTGCTGACGCGCCATCTGCTGGCCCGACAGTGCATATCGAACGGCGGCTCGATCCTGTTCATCTCCTCGATCTCCGCACATATCGGCGTGCGTGGCGTGAGCGCCTATTCGGCGTCCAAGGCCGCGGTGGAAGGTATGGCGCGTAGCCTGTCGGTGGAGTTGGCCAGTCGCAGCATTCGCGTCAACTGCGTGGCCCCCGGTCTGGTCCGGACTCCGATGCTGGAGGCAGCCTTGGCCACCACTGGCGGCCTGGACGCTACGATAGCCCGTTATCCCCTGGGTATCGGCCAGCCCGAGGATGTCGCCAATGCCGCCATTTTCTTCCTGTCTTCGGCCAGTCGCTGGATCACTGGCAGGGCGCTGGTGCTCGACGGCGGGCACACCGTGGAGTGATTCGATGCGCAAGAAGCTGTTAATCGTCGGTGCCGGGGGGCTGGGCCGGGTGGTTTACAACGTCCTGGCCAATGATGCGGGTTTCGGCGAGCAATATGCGTTGGCCGGCTTTCTCGACACCCGTCCCGACCTGCGGCTGCCGGACGATATCGCGGCTCCGCTGCTAGGTAGTCCACTCGACTACCAGGTCCGCCCCGGCGAGGCGTTCATTCCCGCCGTTGGCGACCCGGGGCTGCGCGAGCGTTTGCTCGCCCCGTTGCTGGCGCAGGGCGCCGAGCTTGCCACCTACTCCGAGCAGGCTTTCATCGGTGCGCGGACCCGCATCGGCGCGGGGACGTTCATCACTCCGGGCGCCGTTCTTTCGGTGGACAGCGAGATCGGCCGTTGCGTCTACATCGATACCTATGTGGTTCTGGGGCATGACGTGACCATCGGCGACCACGCCATGCTGGGGGCCATGACCTTCCTGGCTGGCGGTGTCCGTGTCGGACACGGCGCCAGCATCCATCCGCGCGCGACCATCGCCAAGGATGTCAGCATTGGCGATGGGGCCACTGTCGGTATCGGTTCGGTCGTGGTCAATGACGTACCGGCAGGTGTCACGGTGTTCGGCAATCCGGCGCGGATCATATTTTCCAAGTGAGGAGTCAGCATGAGCCGTGATCAGGCATTGGCACGATTCGAGGCGCAGCTCATGGGGTGGACCGGCGGCGCGAGCGGCGGCGGCCTGCATCCGGAGATGCTCGGACAGGCACGCTGCGCTTATCTGCTGGGCCCCACCTCGTTCCTGGGATTGAGCTTTGCGGAAAGTATCGCGCGTAGGCTGGGTGAGGCAGGGATCGACGTGGCGTACGTCGACGATGGCTTGGCCAGTCGCCAGCAAGCGTTCGGCGAACACCGGGTGCTCGATACCCGCGGGTTCATCGACGAGGCGCGTCGCCGGCCCGGGGCGCTTGCGGTGAACCTGGGGAACTCGGTGTTTGCCGCCTGCTTCTTCTCGCAAGCTTGCCGACGGGCAGGAGCGCAGGAGCTGGACGTCATCCCGCTGCTGGACTTCCTCGGCCTGCCAGTGATCTACCAGACGGCCGCCTGCATGCGCGCGGCAACGCTGGAGCGCCTGGACGACTATCTGGCTCTGGCCCGGCGACTCCATGATCCGCTGAGCATCCGTACCCTCGGCGCGCTGCTGGAGTTGCGCCTGACGCTCGACCGCAAGGCGGTCCTGCCGGTGCTCTGCAGCCTGGAGGACGAGTACTTCTCACCTTATGCCGCCGGCGAGGTCGACACCTTCAGGCTGGGTGGCGAGGAAGTGCTGGTGGATGTTGGAGCCCATGTCGGTACCACGATCGGCAAATTCCTGACGGCTACCCGCTGGCAATACCAGGCGATCCATGCGTTCGAGCCGGACGCTGAAAACTACTCGGCACTCGAGCGAGGTTATTTCGCCATGCTCGACAATTTCCATGCCTACAACATGGCGCTGTCCGATACCCGGTCGACGCTGCAGTTCGCCCAAACCGGCACGATGGGGAGCCGCATCGACCAGAGCGGCAATGTGCGGATCCAGGCGGTACCGCTGGACGATATGGTCGACCATGCGACCTTCATCAAGATGGATGTCGAAGGACACGAGACCAGTGTGCTACGGGGAGGGCGCAGGCTGATCGCGACACATCGTCCGCGATTGGCGATAACCGGTTACCACTACGCGGATGACCTGCTGGACATCGCCCGTCTGCTGGACGAAATCGAACCCTCTTACGAACTGCGCCTGCGTCACCACTCGTATTACTACTTCGACAGCATCCTCTATGCCGAGGCCCGGTCATGATCAAGCCGGTATTGCCGCCGGCCTGCTACACCGAGCAGGACTGGTTCGAGCGGGAGCAGCGGGAGATCTTCGGTCGTTTATGGCTGCTGGCGGGGTTGACCCAGCAACTGGCGGCCGAAGACAGTTTCATCACCCGCAACTTCAGTGGCACGCCGGTGCTGGTGCAGAACGTCAAGGGGCAGTTGAGGGCGTTTCGCAATGCCTGTGCACACCGCGGCATGCCGATCCAGACGGCGGACCATGGAGTGCGCAAGATGATCTGCCCCTATCATGGTTGGGGCTATCGGGAGGATGGCGCCTTGCGGGGGATCCCGAGTGCAGGGCTCTACAACATATGCAAGACGGAGAGGGACAACGCCAGATTGCAGCGTTATGCGTTGGAGGTGGTTGGAAGCTTCGTTTTCGTCAGTCTTTCCGAGCAGCCATTACCTATCGCCGAGCAATTCTCCAGCGAGATACTCGAATTCTTGACGAGCAGTTCCGCGCATTTTGCGCCCCAGGTCTCGTATACCCGCTTCATCAATCATTACAACTGGAAACTGAACTTCGAGAACATTCTTGACTGGAATCATTTCCGATTCGTGCATCCGCACACCTTGGCTCCGCTGTTGCAATACTCCAGCGATGGAGTGATCAAGGCTCCTGCCGGTGCGTTGTCTCCCTCGGGCGTTGAGGTGCGGGAACCGCTCGAAGCAGGAACGGCCGAAGAAGAAGCCATCGATATCGAAGCCACTGTCGCGGCCGTCCTGGACGAGGTATGCCTGAAGGATCTTTCCTTGTATGAGCGCGCCTCGATGCCCTATGTTCCTCGTTGGTTCTCCTCGTTGGTCGAAGCGTCCAATAGCAGGGGGGCGTTCTTCAACTGCAAGCTTTTTCCCAACATGAACTTCGGCTCGATCCATGGCGAGCATTTCTATCTCCAGCAGTACGTGCCGCTCGCGCCGGACCGCATCGAATATCACTCGTGGGTCTTCACTTCCAGGCTCAAGCCGGAAGTGCCGCCGCAGCCCCATCTGCTCTGGGGCATCCATCACGCGGAAAAGCGGGTGATCGACGAGGACTCGGTATTGCTGACTGAATTGCAGCGTGCGCTGAAGAGCGCCACCACAATCGGCATCATGGGCGACCATGAAGCCCCCCTGGCCGCCATGGGCAAGTGGTACATGCAACGACTGGCTGGAGAGGACGCATCATGAAATCCCTGCTGGTTCTCGGTCCCGACAGTTCTCTGCGCGGGATCCACTCGCTGGCGCGACAGGTATGGCCACAGCGACAGATGGAAATGCTGGAGATCCCCTGCACCGACTACTACCACTTCAATCTTTCCGCGCTCGGTCGTTTCGACCCGCAGGAGTGGCAGGTCTGTGTGGTAGTCAACGAGTTCTATATCAACGATGTCCGGCGCGCCTTGGCGGAGGCCATCGCAGCTCTCGGCTACGAGCCGGCCTCGGTGGTTTCGCCGCGCGCCGAGATCGATCCGACGGCGGTGCTGGGGGACAACGTGATCGTCCAGAGTGGCTGTGCCATCGGACCGAACGCGACGCTGGGCGAATACTGCGTGCTGCGGCCCAATGTGGTCCTGAGCGAGGACGTGACGCTCGGCCGCTTCGTTACCCTGGAAGCGAACGTGTCTATCCGGGAGGGCGCTTCGGTGGGCGACTTCACCACGATATGCGCGAATTCCAGCCTGGCCCGGATGACCCGGGTGGGGGCTCATTGCTACCTGAACCTGCAGCGTCACTACAGCGGCAGCATCGCCGACATGACGTTCTACTCGCCGATGTTCGAGCAACCGGTACGGGTTCTGCCGGGAGCGTGACGAAAAACCGCTTCCAGTCTGCATGCGGACGGAAATCCGACAGGGTCGGGGCACGTCTGTGGAAGTTGTCGCTGATAGCGGAGGAGTGAAGCGTTGGGGCTTCAATCAATCGGATGGTCGATCAAATGAGTTCAGCTACCCTCGTCAGCATCGTCATGCCGACCTACAAGTTCGAATACTTCGAGGAAGCCCTCGACAGCGTGCTTGGCCAGACCTATCCGGAGCTGGAACTGATCATCTGCGATGACAGCGAAGATGGGCGGATCGCGGCGCTGGTCGAGGAGAAACGCGCCAGTGCGGCATTCCCGATCCGCTACCATCGCAACGATACGCGCCTGGGGGAACTGGGCAGCACGGCCAAGGGCATCCGCCTGGCCGAGGGCGAATACGTCAAGTTCCTGCACGATGACGATGTGTTGCAGCCCGACTGCGTCGAGGCGCTGGTGGGGGTGATGGAGCGCGAACCGAACGTGGTCCTGGCCTCGTCGCGGCGGTTGCGCATCGACGAAGAAGGACAGCGGCTGCCGGACATTCTGGCGACCTGTTTCCCGTTCGCCGGCGATGTGCTCATCGATGGCCGCGAACTGGTTTCTTTCCTGGCCGACCATACGATCAACTTCATCGGCGAGCCCAGCTGCATCATGGCCCGGCGCGGCGCACTGCTGCCGATCTGTGATCAATTGATGATCCTCAATGGCCGTCACATCCACTGGGTGGGCGACCTGGCCATGTGCGCTCAGTTGCTGCAGCGTGGCGACCTGGCCTTCCTGTCGCGGCCTCTGACCCGTTTCCGGGTTTCCCGCCAGCAGTTCAGCCAGATCGGCCGCGACCAGCCCGGCATCGGCGAGAAGGGCCACGAGGACTTCCGCCTCGCCATTCGCGAGCTGGGCTGGTATCGCCAGTCCGGCGATAACCGCTTCGTCCGGAGCGCGCCGATCACCCGGTTGAGCGCGCGGCTGTTCAAGCCGGTCAACCTGCTCGCCGCCCTGCAGCGGGCGGCGGGTTTCGGCAGTGTGACGCTGTCCACCTGGCTGGAGGCGCGGCGGCCGGAGGGCGTGCAGCAGGCATTGATCGACCGCCACCTGGAAGAACAGGGCGGCGGCCCGCGCCTCGCGGTGCTGATCATCGATGCCCGGGGCGATGCGGAGGGCGTGGAGCGCACCCTGGCGAGCCTGGAAGGCGCCAGCCTGTACCGCAATGTCGAAACCTGCCTGTTCTCGCCGGAGGCCGGCCAGCGGAGCGGGGCGATCGCCTTCGATCCGGCGGTGGGGCCGGCGACGGCGGTCAATCAGGTGCTGGCGCGACTGGAGGCGGACTGGCTGGTGCTGGTCGAGGCCGGCGTCGAGTTCACCCCGAGCGGCCTGCTGGTGGCGGCGCTGGACTTGCTGGCGGCACCGGAAAACTGCCAGGCGGTGTACGCCGACGAACTCATGCGCCTGGATGATGGCGAGCTGGGCGCGGCGTTGCGCCCGGACCTGAATCTCGATCTCCTGCTGAGTTTTCCCGCCGGCCTGTCCCGGCACTGGTTGTTCCGCCGCGAGCCGCTGCTCGCCACGGGCGGATTCGACGAGACCGCCGGCGAGGCCTTCGAGCTGGCCTACCAGCTGCGTCTCGTCGAGCAGCAGGGCCTGGGCTGTATCGGTCATATCAGCGAACCCCTGTTGGCTGGCGAAGCGCTGCGCCTGCACGACAGCGCCGCCGAACGCGCGGCGATCGAAGGCCACCTGCGCGCCCGTGGTTACGCGCAGGCGACAGTCGGAAGCCGGCTGCCGGGGCGCTACGAGCTGGACTACGGTCACGCCGGCCAACCGTCGGTAAGCATCCTCGTGCTGGCCGGAGAGCGCCTGGCGCAGCTCCAGCGATGCGTAGAAACCGTACTGGAGAATACCGCCTATCCCAACTACGAAATCCTCCTGCTGGAACAGGGTGGCGAAGCGGCCGACGTTTGCGAATGGCTGCTCGCCGTCGAGGGCATGGGCGTCGAGCAGGTGCGGGTGCTGCGAGGCGATGGGCAGTTGTCCCGCGCGGCTCTGCGCAACCTGGCGGCGTCCCGGGCGCGCGGCGAATTCCTGCTCTGGCTCGATGCCGGAAGCGGCGTCCTCGACAAGGGCTGGCTGCAGCAGTTGCTCAACCACGGCCAGCGCCCGGAAGTCGGCGCGGTAGGAGCCAAGCTCCTGGCGGCGGACGGACGAGTCTGTCACGCCGGCTGGCTGCTCGGCTTGTGCGGGCCGGCCGGGCGGGCTTTCGAAGGGCGCTCGCACGAGGACGCCGGTTACCTGCAGCGCCTGCAGGTGGACCAGAACTACTCGGCGGTGGGGGGCGAATGTCTGTTGATGCGCCGTGAGTTGTTCCTCGAGTTGGGCGGTTTCGACGAGGCACTGACGCGCTGGGACGATATCGACCTTTGCCTGCGGGCGGTCCAGGCGGGCTACCTGAACGTATGGACGCCGCGCGCGCGGTTGTTGCTCGATGCGCCTGCCGCGTCGGCGGCGAGCGTCGAGGAAGAAGATGCGTTGTATGCGCGCTGGCTACCGTTGTTGGCGCGCGATCCCGCCTATAACCCGGGCTTCTCGTTGCAGGCCGAGGGCGGTTTCAAGCTGGCCGACCCGCAACTGGCCTGGCGCCCGTTGCAGGCGTGGCGGCCTCTGCCCACCGTCCTGGCGCACCCCGCCGACCTGTTCGGCTGCGGCCACTACCGGGTGATCCAGCCGTTCAGCGCGTTGCGCGAGTCAGCGTCCATCGACGGTGCGCTGTCGATCGGCCTGATGCACGTGGCCGATCTGGAGCGCTACGACCCGGACGTGGTGGTTTTGCAGCGCCAGGTCGGCGAGGAACGCCTCGAGGCCATGCGGCGGATGCAGGCGTTCTCGCGGGCCTTCAAGGTCTACGAGCTGGACGACTATCTGCCCAACGTGCCCCTCAAGAGCGCCCATCGCCAGCACCTGCCGAAGGACATCCTGCGCACGTTGCGTCGCGGGCTGGGTTACGTCGACCGCTTCGTGGTGTCGACGCCGGTCCTGGCAGAGGCCTTCGACGGTCTCCACCCGGATATCCGGGTGATCGAGAACCGCCTGCCGGTGGGGTGGTGGCAGGGGCTGCGGGCGCAGCGGCGGCGCGGCGAGCGGCCGCGTGTCGGTTGGGCGGGCGGCTCGAGCCATACCGGTGACCTGGAACTGATCGCCGACGTGGTCAGGGAACTGGCCGACGAAGTCGACTGGGTGTTCTTCGGCATGTGCCCGCCCTCCATTCGTCCCTTCGTCAGGGAAGTGCATGCGGGGGTGCCTATCGAACGCTATCCGCGAGCATTGGCGGCTCTCGATCTCGACCTGGCGCTGGCGCCGGTGGAGCAGAACCTGTTCAACGAGTGCAAGAGCAACCTGCGCCTGCTGGAATACGGCGCCTGCGGTTTCCCGGTGGTCTGCAGCGACGTGCGCTGCTACCAGGACGATCTGCCGGTGACGCGGGTGAAGAACCGTTTCCGCGACTGGGTCGAGGCGATCCGCCTGCACACCCGCGATCTCGACGCCGCGGCAAGGGCCGGGGATGCCCTGCGCGAACGGGTGCTGGCCGACTGGATGCTGGAAGGCGACCACCTGCGAGCCTGGAGACAAGCCTGGATGCCGGACTGACGGTTTGCCCCGTGACTTTCAGGCGGGCCGCGGGGGCCTCCGGAAGGCCTTGCGGAGCGATTGCCAGCGGGGCCGATGCATGAAAAACCAGGATGGTCAAAAAAAAACCTAAAGCTCCCCAGGGAAGCGCCGATAAAGATCACGAATGCGAACTTTAGGGGTGCCTGGGCGATGCCCACCCGAGGTCGCAAGCTCAGGCAAACATATCGTCCTTGGAGGGCATCAAGATGGCCTTGACCGTCAACACCAACATCGCTTCGCTGAACACTCAGCGGAACCTGAACAACTCTTCCGCGTCGCTGAACACTTCGCTGCAGCGTCTGTCCACCGGTTCGCGCATCAACAGCGCCAAGGACGACGCCGCCGGCCTGCAGATCGCCAACCGTCTGACCAGCCAGGTCAACGGCCTGAACGTGGCTACCAAGAACGCCAACGACGGTATCTCCCTGGCGCAGACCGCCGAAGGCGCCCTGCAGCAGTCGACCAACATCCTGCAGCGCATGCGCGACCTGTCCCTGCAGTCGGCCAACGGCTCCAACAGCGACTCCGAGCGTACCGCTCTGAACGGCGAAGTGAAGCAGCTGCAGAAAGAACTGGATCGTATCAGCAACACCACCACTTTCGGTGGCCGCAAGCTGCTCGACGGTTCCTTCGGCGTCGCCAGCTTCCAGGTGGGTTCGGCCGCCAACGAAATCATCAGCGTCGGCATCGACGAGATGAGCGCAGAGTCGCTGAACGGCACCTACTTCAAGGCTGACGGCGGTGGTGCGGTCACTGCCGCAACCGCTTCGGGCACCGTCGACATCGCGCTCGGCATCACTGGCGGCAGCACCGTGAACGTCAAGGTCGACATGAAGGGCAACGAAACCGCCGAGCAAGCCGCTGCCAAGATCGCCGCTGCGGTCAACGACGCCAACGTCGGCATCGGTGCCTTCAGCGACGGCGATACGATCAGCTACGTGTCCAAGGCTAGCGCGGATGGTACCACCAGCGCGGTTTCCGGCGTGGTCATCACCGACACCGGCAGCACCGGCGCAGGTGCCGCGGCAAGTACCTCGACGTTCACCGAGGCCAATGACACCGTCGCCAAGATCGACATCTCCACCGCGAAGGGCGCTCAGTCCGCCGTACTGGTGATCGACGAGGCGATCAAGCAGATCGACGCCCAGCGTGCCGACCTCGGTGCGGTGCAGAACCGCTTCGACAACACCATCAACAACCTGAAGAACATCGGTGAGAACGTATCGGCTGCTCGCGGCCGGATCGAAGACACCGACTTCGCAGCCGAAACCGCCAACCTGACCAAGAACCAGGTGCTGCAACAAGCCGGCACCGCGATCCTGGCCCAGGCCAACCAGCTGCCGCAGTCGGTCCTGAGCCTGCTGCGTTAAGCTTCGGCGAGGTCAAGGTGAAATCACGAGGGGGAGCGCTGGCGCGCTTCCCCTCGTATCTCATTGAGAGGTAGCGACGATGGACGTCAGCAATGTCAACAATTCGACGGCCGCTCCGGTGATCCGGTTGTTCGGCTCGGCGTCTTCCGACGCTGCCCGCCCCGGGCAGGCCGGCGAAGCGGCCGCCAGCGCGACCGCGCAACGGCCGGGCGAGGTCGACAGGATCGGCGACAAGGAACAACGCGCTGCGGTGGAAGAAGCGGTTTCCTCCATCGAGAAATTCACCCAGAGCATCCGTCGCGACCTGAATTTCAGCCTGGACGATTCCACGGGGCGGGTAGTGGTCAAGGTGACCGACTCCAGTTCCGGGGAAATCATCCGGCAAATCCCATCCGAGGAAGCGCTGCGCCTAGCCGAGCGGCTGGACGAGGCGCGCAGCCTGCTGTTCAAGGCCGAGGCCTGAACGGAGTTGGCACGTCTTTTGAGTGTCAGATGCATGGGAAGGATAAAGCGTCAATGAGCTGACGAGGTGAAAGCAGATGGCTAACGACATAACGCTAAACGGTTATAACTCGCAACTGGATATCAAGGGAATCGTGTCCAGCCTGGTAGCGGCCGAGAAGGCGCCGAAAGAAGCGCAGCTCAAGCGCCTGGAAAGCGACACCACTGCCAAGTTCACCGGTATCGGCCAGCTCAAGAGCGCAATTTCCGATCTGCAGACCATCCTCAAGGAACTGAACAAGCCCGAGATGTTCCAGAAGCGTTCGGCGAGCACCAGCGACGAGAAGTTCGTCACCGCCACCGCGACAAAGGACGCTCTTCCGGGTATCTACAAGCTCGAGGTGACCCAGCTGGCCAGTGTCAGCAAGGTGGCGACCGCTTCGTTCGGGGATGCCTTCAAGACCTCCACGGGGGGTACCCTGACCATCAAGCAGGGCCCCGACGATGCCGGCGTCACGGTCAATGTCGCGGCGGGCGCCACGCTCGAAGAGGTGCGTGATTCGCTCAACGCGCAGTTGAAGGACAAGGGGATCTCCGCCAACATCGTCAACAACCCTGGAGACGGCACCTCGCGGCTGGTCTTTACCGGCAAGGATTCCGGTGCCGGCAAGGACGTCTTCGTCCAGGGCAGTTCGGGGCTGGAGAATTTCAACATCGGCAGCGTCGGAGCCGATGGCAAGCTGACCCTGTCGCAACTCGACGGCACCTCTCCCTCCAGCAGCGGCTACATCACCCAGGCCAGGAACGCCGAGTTCAGCATCGACGGCCTCGTTATCCAGAGTCCGACCAACACAGTGGACAAGGTCATCAAAGGGGTGACCTTCGAGCTGAAAACTGTCACCGACAAGGACAAACCGGTCACCATCTCGGTCGAGCAGGACCGTTCCGGGGTCAAGGACAACATCAAGAAATTCGTCGAGGCCTATAACAAGCTGGTCGGCGTGACTTCCGAACTCACCGGCGTGACCAAGGTCGGCGATGACAAGGCGCCGGTGGTCGGTGCGCTGGTCGGCGACAGCAGCGTGCGCAACCTGCTCACCACCATGCGCAACGAGATGGTCCAGCCGGGGCAGGGCACCGACGTGCGCATGCTTGCCGACATGGGCATCACCACCAAGAAAGATGGCACCCTGGAGATCGACGACAAGAAGCTGGACAAGGTCCTCAAGGACAAGTTCGAGTCGGTTTCCGCTCTGTTCACCGGCGATACCGGCCTGATGAAGCGCCTCGATGACAAGCTCACCCCCTATACCCAGACCGGCGGTGTGCTCCAGCAGCGCCTGGACGGATTGCAGGACACCATCAAGTCGGTGGATACCCAGCGCGAGGCGCTCAATCGCAGGGTCGAGCAATTGCAGGAACGCCTGCTCAAGCAGTTCACCGCGATGGACCAACTGATCGGCCAGCTCAACCAGACCAGCGGCCGTATGGCCCAGGCGCTGGGCAGCCTGCCCGGCGTGGTGAAAAACTGATGTCGCGGCCCATCGATACCTACCGCCAGGTAGGCAGCGCGCAGGACGTTCCGCCCTATCAGGTGGTCAAGCTCCTGCTGGACGGCGCCCTTGAGCGCATCGCTCTGGCCCGTCGCGCGGTGCTCGAGCGCAATCCGGCGCTGCGTGGCGAGGCCGTCGGTTCGACCCTGTCGATCATCGGCGCCCTGCAGGCCGCTCTGGACCACCAGCAGGGTGGCGAGATCGCCGGCAACCTGGATGCCTTGTACGACTACATGACCCGACGTCTGGCCGGCGTCGCGCTGGACGATACCCCGCGTCCGTTGGAGGAGGTCGAGGCGCTGCTGGGCGAGATCAAGCAGGCTTGGGATGCCATCGGAGCGACCGAAGCAGTGGCTGAACCCCGCCATCCAGGCTAAAGATTCGCGGTCGCCGACCGATACATGAAGTATCAGTCACCGAACAAGGCAACCGTCGATGAACGCAATGGCAGCCATGCGGCAATACCAGAATGTCAGTACCCAGGCCCAGGCTATCGATGCCAGTCCGCATCGCCTGATCCAGATGCTGATGGAGGGCGGCCTGACCCGGCTGGCCCAGGCTCGCGGAGCCCTGGAGCGCGGCGAGGTGGCGCTGAAGGGCGAGCTGATCGGCAAGACCATCGCCATCGTCGGAGGCCTGCGCGAGGGGCTGAACTTCGAGGCGGGTGGCGAACTGGCAGCCAATCTCGATCGTCTCTACGAGTACATGTCGATGCGCCTGACCGAAGCCAACTTGAAGAACGACGCGAGCAAGCTCGAGGAAGTCGCCGAGCTGCTGCGCAACATCAAATCCGGTTGGGATGCGATCGCCCCCTGAGAGGCATCCCCAGAGGGACCAAGCAATGAGTGCAGCTGTACAGATCCTTGAAGAAACCGGTAGCGCCCTGCGCGTTGCCCTGGCCAGTCATGACTGGGACGCCATCGGCGAGTTGGACCAGCGTTGCCGCCAGGCCGTCGACGAGGCGATGCTGGATGTGCAGGATGAAGAAACGCTGCGTGCCCGAATGGAAGATCTGCTGGCGCTGTACCGCGAGTTGATCGGTGTATGCCAGGGCGAGCGGCAGCGGCTGGGCAACGATCTGGTGCAGCTCAACCAGTCGAAACAGGGCGCCAAGGTCTACCAGATGTTCGGTTGAGTTTTCCATGGCATTGTGCCGATAGTTTGGCGCAGGAATTTTCTGAGGAATTTTCCGCCTCTCTGAAACCCCCGTCAGTCCTGCAATCCATGCGGGCTGTGGGGGTTTTTTCATGGCTCATTTGGTCGGAAACAGCAAAAAAAACACGCCATAAAATTGACTAATCGTTCACATTTGACTTAACTAGTGGCCAAATGCTGGCTGCTTATTCTGAATAGGCATTAGTCCCAGCCCTCTTTCGGGTCGCCGACGGCCCATGGATGCAAGGCAGCTGATCAAAATGTGGCGCGAAACCAAACTCTTGCTGATTGACGATAATCTCGATCGCAGTCGCGACCTGGCGGTCATTCTCAACTTCCTCGGCGAAGACCAGCTGACCTGCAACAGCGAGGATTGGCGCGAGGTCGCCGCAAGTCTGAGCAACAGTCGCGAGGCCCTGTGCGTGCTGCTCGGCAGCGTCGAGTCGAAGGGTGGGGCGGTCGAGTTGCTCAAGCAACTGGCGAGTTGGGACGAGTATCTGCCGATCCTGCTGATCGGCGAACCGGCGCCGGCCGACTGGCCGGAAGAGCTGCGGCGCCGGGTGCTGGCCAGCCTGGAGATGCCGCCCAGCTACAACAAACTGCTCGACTCGCTGCATCGTGCCCAGGTCTACCGCGAAATGTACGACCAGGCCCGCGAGCGCGGCCGCTCCCGCGAGCCCAACCTGTTCCGCAGTCTGGTCGGCACCAGCCGGGCGATCCAGCAGGTGCGGCAGATGATGCAGCAGGTCGCCGATACCGATGCCAGCGTGCTGATCCTCGGTGAGTCGGGTACCGGCAAGGAAGTGGTGGCGCGCAACCTGCACTACCACTCCAAGCGCCGCGAAGGACCGTTCGTGCCGGTCAACTGCGGGGCGATTCCGGCGGAGCTGCTGGAAAGCGAGCTGTTCGGCCATGAGAAGGGTGCCTTCACCGGCGCCATCACCAGCCGTGCCGGGCGCTTCGAATTGGCCAATGGCGGTACCCTGTTCCTCGACGAGATCGGCGACATGCCGTTGCCGATGCAGGTCAAGCTGCTGCGCGTGCTGCAGGAACGCACCTTCGAGCGGGTCGGTAGCAACAAGACGCAGAACGTCGACGTGCGGATCATCGCCGCGACCCACAAGAACCTCGAGAAAATGATCGAGGATGGCACCTTCCGCGAGGACCTCTACTACCGCCTGAACGTGTTTCCCATCGAAATGGCGCCACTGCGCGAGCGGGTGGAGGACATCGCCCTGCTGCTCAACGAACTGATCTCGCGGATGGAGCACGAGAAGCGCGGTTCGATCCGCTTCAACTCGGCGGCGATCATGTCGCTCTGCCGCCATGATTGGCCGGGCAACGTTCGCGAGCTGGCCAACCTGGTGGAGCGCCTGGCGATCATGCATCCCTACGGGGTGATCGGGGTCGGCGAACTGCCGAAGAAATTCCGCCATGTCGACGACGAGGACGAACAACTCGCCAGCAGCCTGCGCGAAGAGCTGGAAGAGCGCGCGGCGATCAACGCCGGGCTGCCGGGAATGGACGCGCCGGCGATGCTGCCGGCCGAGGGCCTGGATCTCAAGGACTACCTTGCCAACCTCGAGCAGGGCTTGATCCAGCAGGCGCTGGACGATGCCGGCGGGGTGGTCGCGCGAGCGGCCGAGCGGCTGCGCATCCGGCGCACCACGCTGGTGGAGAAGATGCGCAAGTACGGCATGAGCCGGCGCGACGACGACCTGTCGGATGATTGACGGGTGTTTTCGTAACCCATTGATTTCCATTTGAAATATATTTAGGCACGGGTATTGCTACAGCTCGGTCGACCGACAGAACCATGACGTCGCGCCGACCGAGAGAATCGCAATGCAACCAGCCGCCAATCTCCTTTCCGGGCAGCCCGCCGATACGGCGGAGGCCACCAGCCGCGCCGGCCTCGAGCAGGCTTTCGCGCTGTTCAACCAGATGTCCAGCCAGCTCAGCGAGTCCTACAGCCTGCTGGAAGAGCGTGTCAGCGAGTTGAAGGGGCAACTGGCGCTGGTCAGCGCGCAGCGCATGGAAGAGCTGGCGGAGAAGGAGCGCCTGGCCAACCGCCTGCAGAGCCTGCTCGACCTGCTTCCCGGCGGGGTCATCGTGATCGACGCCCACGGCGTGGTCCGCGAAGCCAACCCGGCGGCGCTCGGGTTGCTTGGCGAGCCGCTGGTGGGCCTGCTCTGGCGCGAGGTGATCGCCCGCTGCTTCGCCCCGCGCGAGGACGATGGCCACGAGATTTCCCTGCGCGACGGACGTCGCCTGTCCATCGCCACCCGCTCGTTGAACGGCGAGCCGGGGCAGTTGGTCCTGCTCAACGATCTCACCGACACCCGACGCCTCCAGGAGCAGCTGGCGCGCCACGAACGCCTGTCGGCGCTGGGGCGGATGGTCGCCTCGCTGGCCCACCAGATCCGCACCCCGCTATCGGCGGCGCTGCTGTATGCCGGGCATCTCAGTGAGCAGGCGTTGCCGACCGACCAGCAGCAACGCTTCGCAGGACGCTTGAAAGAGCGCCTGCACGAACTGGAACACCAGGTGCGCGACATGCTGGTATTCGCCCGTGGCGAGCTGCCGCTGAGCGACCGGGTGACGCCCAAGGCGCTGTTCGACAGCCTGCGCGCGGCGGCCGACGCCCATGTCCAGGGTCTGCAGGTGCGCTGGCAGTGCGAGGCGCGCGCTGGCGAGTTGCTGTGCAGTCGCGACACCCTGGTGGGCAGCGTGCTCAACCTGGTCGAGAACGCGATCCAGGCCGGCGGCGCGGACCTGCGCCTGAAGGTGCACCTGTATGTCCGCGGCGACAGCCTGCGCCTGAGCGTCAGCGACAACGGCCCGGGCATGGACGCGACGACCCTGGCGCGCCTGGGCGAACCCTTCTTCACCACCAGGGCCACCGGCACCGGCCTCGGCCTGGCGGTGGTCAAGGCCGTGGCGCGCGCCCACCAGGGGCAGCTGCAATTGCGCTCGCGGCCCGGGCGCGGCACTTGCGCCACCTTGATCCTGCCGCTGATCCCGGCGGCACCTCTTTCCGTGATTCAGGAGTAACCCCATGGCTGCCAAGGTCCTGCTGGTCGAAGACGACCGCGCACTTCGCGAAGCCCTCAGCGACACCCTGCTGCTGGGCGGTCATGAGTTCGTCGCCGTGGAGTCGGCGGAGGCCGCGCTGCCGGTGCTGGCCCGCGAAGCCTTCAGCCTGGTGATCAGCGATGTGAACATGCCGGGCATGGATGGCCATCAGTTGCTCGGCTTGATCCGCGCGCGCCATCCGCACCTGCCGGTGCTGCTGATGACCGCCTACGGCGCGGTGGATCGCGCGGTCGAGGCGATGCGCCAGGGCGCCGCCGACTACCTGGTGAAGCCGTTCGAGGCGCGCGCGCTGCTCGACCTGGTGGCGCGTCACGCCCTGGGCCAGTTGCCGGGCAGCGAACAGGACGGACCGGTGGCGCTGGAGCCGGCCAGCCGGCAACTGCTGGAACTGGCCGCGCGGGTCGCGCGCAGCGATTCCACGGTGCTGATTTCCGGCGAGTCCGGCACCGGCAAGGAAGTCCTCGCCAACTACATCCACCAGCAATCGCCGCGCGCCGGCAAGCCGTTCATCGCGATCAACTGCGCGGCGATCCCGGACAACATGCTCGAGGCCACGCTGTTCGGCCACGAGAAGGGCTCCTTCACCGGCGCCATCGCCGCCCAGCCGGGCAAGTTCGAACTGGCCGATGGCGGCACCATCCTCCTCGACGAGATCTCCGAGATGCCCCTCGGCCTGCAGGCCAAGCTCCTGCGTGTGCTGCAGGAGCGCGAGGTGGAGCGGGTCGGCGCGCGCAAGCCGATCAGCCTGGATATCCGCGTGCTCGCCACCACCAACCGCGACCTCGCGGCGGAAGTGACGGCGGGGCGTTTCCGCGAGGATCTCTACTATCGCCTGTCGGTCTTCCCGCTGGCCTGGCAACCGCTGCGCGAACGACCGGCGGACATCCTGCCGCTGGCCGAGCGCCTGCTGCTCAAGCACAGCCGCAAGATGAACCTGGGGGCGGTTGCGCTCAGCGCCGAGGCCGCCCAGTGCCTGGTCCGGCACGCCTGGCCGGGCAACGTGCGCGAACTCGACAACGCCATCCAGCGCGCCTTGATCCTGCAGCAGGGCGGGCAGATCCAGCCGGCCGACCTGTGCCTCGCCGCGCCGATCGGCATGCCTCTCGCCGCCCCGGCGCCCGCGCCGCTGCCGGCGATGCCGCCGGCGGCGGCGAGCGTCGAGATTCCGGCGCCGAGCCTGCCGCAGGACGGCGCCCTGGGAGAGGACCTGCGACGTCGCGAGTTCCAGGTGATCATCGACACCCTGCGCAGCGAGCGCGGCCGTCGCAAGGAGGCCGCCGAGCGCCTCGGCATCAGCCCGCGGACCCTGCGCTACAAGCTCGCGCAGATGCGCGACGCGGGGATGGACGTCGAGGCCTATCTCTACGCCATCTGAGCGCTCGCCGTGTCCCCCAGGCCCGCCTCGCGCGGGCCTTTTGCATCGTCCTCCGGTCGTCGCCCGGGGCTGTTCGAGCGTGCGCGCCTGCCGATAACCGGAGAAGGGCCGGACCCGCCAGCGGTCGCCAGCATTGGCGGCGCACGTTGGCGTCGGGCCTTGGGGTCGACTTGGCACCCTTGTTGCTAACTCCTCTGCAAAGTGCCGGGCGGCGTCAAAAAAGCCGCGGCTGTTGGAGGAAGAGTCATGAGTCAGGGTGTCGAGTTCAATCGTCTGATGCTGGAAATGCGCTCCATGCAAATGGAAGCCATGGCCAAGGCCAAACCGGTTCAGGCGCCGGCCGAAGCGGGGGCGCCGAGCTTCTCGGAGATGCTCTCCCAGGCCGTGGGCAAGGTGAACGAGACCCAGCAGGCCTCCACCGCCATGGCCAACGCCTTCGAGGTGGGCCAGAGCGGTGTCGACCTGACCGACGTGATGATCGCCAGCCAGAAGGCCAGCGTGTCGTTCCAGGCCATGACCCAGGTGCGCAACAAGCTGGTCCAGGCCTACCAAGACATCATGCAGATGCCGGTCTGAGCGGCGCGAGGATAACTAGGTCATGGCCGATGCACTGATCGACAGCCAGGTTCCCGCCAAGAGCGGCGGTGCCGGGATGCTGAAGAAGTCCTTCCCGGGACTGTCGTTCCTCGACAACCTTTCCGAGATGACCATGCTGCGCCAGATCGGCCTGCTGGTCGGTCTCGCCGCCAGCGTGGCGATCGGCTTCGCCGTGGTGCTCTGGTCCCAGCAGCCGGACTACAAGCCGCTCTATGGCAGCCTCAACGGGGTCGACGCGAACCGCGTGGTGGAAGCGCTGACCGCGGCGGACATTCCCTACAAGGTCGAACCCAACTCCGGCGCGCTGCTGGTCAAGGCCGACGACCTCGGCCGCGCGCGGATGAAGGTGGCTTCCGCCGGCGTGGCGCCGACCGACAACAACATCGGTTTCGAGATCCTCGACAAGGAACAGGCGCTGGGCACCAGCCAGTTCATGGAGGCGACCAACTATCGGCGCGGCCTGGAAGGCGAACTGGCGCGCACCGTGTCGAGCCTGAACAACGTCAAGGCGGCCCGTGTGCACCTGGCGATCCCGAAGAGCTCGGTATTCGTCCGCGATGACCGCAAGCCCAGCGCCTCGGTGCTGGTCGAGCTGTATCCTGGGCGCAGCCTGGAGCCGAGCCAGGTGATGGCGATCGTCAACCTGGTCGCCACCAGTGTGCCGGAACTGGACAAGTCGCAGGTCACCGTGGTGGACCAGAAGGGCAACCTGCTCTCCGACCAGCAGGAGCTTTCCGAGCTGACCATGGCCGGCAAGCAGTTCGACTTCACCCGGCGCATGGAAGGCCTGCTCACCCAGCGCGTGCACAACATCCTGCAACCGGTGCTGGGCAACGGCCGCTACAAGGCCGAGGTGTCCGCCGACGTGGACTTCAGCGCGGTCGAGTCGACCTCGGAGATGTACAACCCGGACCAGCCGGCCCTGCGCAGCGAACAGCGCAACAACGAGGAGCGGCAGAACTCCTCCGGCCCGCAGGGCGTGCCGGGGGCGTTGTCGAACCAGCCGCCGGGGCCGGCCACCGCGCCGCAGCAGGCTACCGCTGGCGCGCCGGCCGACTACGTCGCGCCGGGCCAGCCGCTGAAGGACGCCAACGGCCAGACCATCATCGATCCGAAGACCGGCAAGCCGGAACTGGCGCCGTACCCGACCGACAAGCGCGACCAGACCACCCGCAACTACGAACTGGATCGCTCGATCAGCTACACCAAGCAGCAGCAGGGGCGCCTGCGCCGGTTGTCGGTGGCGGTGGTGCTGGACGACCAGATGAAGGTCGATGCGAAGACCGGCGAGGTCAGCCACCAGCCCTGGAGCGCCGACGAACTGGCGCGCTTCACCCGCCTGGTGCAGGACTCGGTCGGCTACGACGCCAGTCGCGGCGACAGCGTCAGCGTGATCAACGCGCCGTTCGCCCCGGCCCAGGCCGAGGAGATCGACAGCATTCCGTTCTATTCGCAGCCGTGGTTCTGGGACATCGTCAAGCAGGTGCTCGGCGTGCTGTTCATCCTCGTCCTGGTGTTCGGCGTGCTGCGTCCGGTGCTGAGCAACATCAGCGGCGGCGGCAAGGGCAAGGCGTTGGCCGACGGCGGCCGCGACGGCGACCTGGCGCTGGGCGACAGCGGCCTGGAGGGCTCGCTGGCCGACGATCGGGTCAGCATCGGCGGGCCGTCGAGCATCCTCCTGCCGAGCCCCACGGAGGGGTATGATGCGCAACTGAACGCGATCAAGAACCTGGTCGCACAGGACCCGGGCCGCGTCGCCCAGGTCGTGAAAGAGTGGATCAACGCCGATGAGTGAGCGCCATGAGTGAGAACCGTCTCGCCGCCAAACTGACCAAGGTCGACAAGGCCGCCATTCTGCTTCTCTCGCTCGGCGAGACCGATGCGGCGCAGGTCCTGCGGCACATGGGGCCGAAAGAGGTGCAGCGGGTCGGCGTGGCCATGGCCTCGATGCGCAACGTGCATCGCGAGCAGGTCGAGCAGGTAATGGGCGAGTTCGTCGAAGTGGTGGGCGACCAGACCAGCCTCGGCGTCGGCGCCGACGGCTATATCCGCAAGATGCTCACCCAGGCCCTTGGCGAGGACAAGGCGAACAACCTGATCGACCGTATCCTGCTCGGCGGCAGCACCAGCGGCCTGGACAGCCTGAAATGGATGGAACCGCGCGCCGTGGCCGATGTGATCCGCTACGAGCACCCGCAGATCCAGGCCATCGTGGTCGCCTACCTCGATCCCGACCAGGCCGCGGAGGTGCTCAGCCATTTCGACCACAAGGTGCGCCTGGACATCGTCCTGCGCGTGTCCTCGCTGAACACCGTGCAGCCGTCGGCGCTGAAGGAACTCAACCTGATCCTGGAGAAGCAGTTCGCCGGCAATTCCAACTCCACCCGCACCACCATGGGCGGGGTCAAGCGCGCGGCGGACATCATGAACTACCTCGACAGTTCGATCGAGGGCCAGTTGATGGACTCGATCCGCGAGGTCGACGAAGACCTGTCCGGGCAGATCGAGGACCTCATGTTCGTCTTCGACAACCTCGCCGACGTCGACGACCGCGGCATCCAGGCATTGCTCCGGGAAGTCTCCTCGGATGTCCTGGTGCTGGCGCTCAAGGGCTCCGACGAGGCGATCCGCGAGAAGGTCTTCAAGAACATGTCCAAGCGCGCCGCCGAACTGCTGCGCGACGACCTGGAGGCCAAGGGGCCGGTACGGGTCAGCGAGGTGGAAGGTGCGCAGAAGGAAATTCTCACCATCGCCCGGCGCATGGCCGAGGCTGGCGATATCGTCCTCGGCGGCAAGGGTGGCGAGGAGATGATCTGAGGTGGCGCCCCATGACAAGGACAAGGACGATTCCAGCGAACTGATCCGCGGCAAGGCCGTGGCCGCCTTCGATCTCTGGTCGCTGCCCAGTTTCGACGAGCCGCGCGAGGAACCTGCCGTCGCGCCGCCGGAGACGCCGGCGGTGGAAGCCGAACCGGCGCCAGCGGCGGTCGAGGAGGTCGAGCTGGAAACCGTCAAGCCGCCGACGCTGGAAGAGATCGAGGCGATCCGCCAGGACGCCTACAACGAAGGATTCGCCACCGGCGAGCGCGACGGCTTCCATGCCGGCCAGCTGAAGGCCCGGCAGGAGGCCGAGGAAGCGCTGAAGGAGCGCCTGGAGAGCCTCGAGCGCCTGATGGGCCAGCTCCTGGAACCGATCGCCGAGCAGGACACGCTGATCGAGCAGGGGCTCGTCAGCCTGGTCAACCATGTCGCCCGCCAGGTGATCCAGCGCGAGCTGCACATGGACTCCAGCCAGATCCGCCAGGTCCTGCGCGAAGCGCTGAAGCTGCTGCCGATGGGCGCAGAGAATATCCGCATCCATGTCAACCCGCAGGACTTCGAGCGAGTCAAGGCGTTGCGCGAGCGCCACGAGGAAAGCTGGCGGATCCTCGAGGACGATGCGCTGCTGCCGGGCGGCTGCCGCATCGAGACCGAGCACAGCCGTATCGACGCGAGCATCGAGACGCGCCTGGCACAGGCGGTGAAGCAACTGTTCGAGCAGCAGCGCGAACAGGCCACCCATCCGCTGGCCAGCGATATCCGCATTGACCTCGACGCTCCCGGAGACGTCGATGCGTCTTGAGCGCACCAGCTTCGCCCGGCGTCTGGAAGGCTACACCAATGCGGTCTCGCTGCCGGCCCAGCCGGTGGTCGAGGGCCGCCTGCTGCGCATGGTCGGCCTGACCCTCGAGGCCGAGGGCCTGCAGGCCGCGGTGGGCAGCCGTTGCAACGTGATCAATGAAAGCGGCTACCACCCGGTGCAGGTGGAGGCCGAAGTGATGGGTTTTTCCGGTAGCAAGGTGTACCTGATGCCGGTCGGCAGCCTCGCCGGCATCGCTCCTGGTGCGCGGGTCGTGCCGCTGCCGGATACCGGGCGCCTGCCGATGGGCATGTCGATGCTCGGCAGGGTGCTCGACGGCGCCGGCCGCGCCCTCGACGGCAAGGGCGGGATGCGCGCCGAAGACTGGGTGCCGATGGACGGCCCGACGATCAACCCGCTCAAGCGCCATCCGATCAGCGAACCGCTGGACGTCGGCATCCGCTCGATCAACGGTCTGCTCACGGTCGGCCGCGGCCAGCGCCTCGGCCTGTTCGCCGGCACCGGCGTGGGCAAGTCGGTGCTGCTGGGGATGATGACCCGCTTCACCAGGGCCGACATCATCGTCGTCGGGCTGATCGGCGAGCGCGGCCGCGAGGTGAAGGAGTTCATCGACGAGATTCTCGGCGAGGAGGGCCTCAAGCGTTCCGTGGTGGTCGCCTCGCCGGCCGACGATGCGCCGCTGATGCGCCTGCGCGCGGCGCAGTACTGCACGCGGATCGCCGAGTATTTCCGCGACAAGGGCAAGAACGTCCTGCTGCTGATGGATTCGCTGACCCGCTACGCCCAGGCCCAGCGCGAGATCGCCCTGGCGATCGGCGAGCCGCCGGCGACCAAGGGCTATCCGCCGTCGGTGTTCGCCAAGCTGCCGAAACTGGTGGAACGCGCCGGCAACGCCGAAGCCGGGGGCGGCTCGATCACCGCGTTCTACACCGTGCTTTCCGAGGGCGACGACCAGCAGGACCCGATCGCCGACGCCGCCCGCGGCGTGCTTGACGGCCACTTCGTGCTGTCCCGGCGGCTGGCCGAGGAAGGCCACTACCCGGCCATCGACATCGAGGCCTCGATCAGCCGGGTGATGCCGCAGGTGGTCGAGCCCGGGCACCTGCGCGACGCGCAGCGTTTCAAGCAGCTGTGGTCGCGTTACCAGCAGAGCCGCGACCTGATCAGCGTCGGCGCCTACGTCGCCGGCGGCGACGCCGAGACCGACCTGGCCATCGCGCGCTTCCCGGCGATGCGCCAGTTCCTGCGCCAGGCCCTGGACGAAAGCGAAAGCCTGGCGGACAGCCGTGCGCGCCTGGCGAGCCTGCTCGCCGGCGGCCAGGCCTGAGGCGCGCTGAGGCATGGAGAAGCGCGCGGCGCGGCTGGCGCCGGTGGTGGACATGGCCAGCAAGGCCGAGCGCGACGCCGCGACCCAGTTGGGCAACTGCCAGCAGCAGTTGCTTGCGGCACAGCAGAAGCTGGCGGAGCTGGAACGCTACCGCAACGACTACCAGCAGCAATGGATCAGCCAGGGCCAGAAGGGCGTCAGCGGCCAGTGGCTGATCAACTACCAGCGCTTTCTTTCACAGCTGGAAACGGCCGTCGTCCAGCAGGCCAACAGCGTGAACTGGCATCGCGAAGCGGTGGACAAGGCACGGCTCAACTGGCAGGAGAAGTACGCCCGCCTGGAAGGCCTGCGCAAGCTGGTCGAGCGCTACCTGGAAGAGGCGCGCCAGGCCGAGGACAAGCGCGAGCAGAAACAGCTCGACGAACTCGCCCAGCGTACCCGCCGCCAGGACGACTGAAGGCTCAGAAGAACGGACGCGATGCCTTGAGCATGAAGGTGGTGTCGCAGTAGCTGTTGTGTCCCGAGTAGGCGCTGCAATCGCTGCCGGTCAGGCTGGTGCCGCTGTAGGACAGGTTCAGGTCGATGCCCAGCCAGGGTCGCGACAGGTTCACCGACCAGTCGTTGAACACGCTCACATAGCCCCCGCCGCCGAGGCTCGCCGGATTGTCCAGGCGATGGTTGCCGTATTTCAGGGTGACGTCGAAACCGAACGGCGGATTGACCCCGAGGTCGGCGAACAGGGTGGTGTCGTTGCGTCCCGGGTCGCTGCTGAAGGCCGCGCCGAGGCGGCTGCCGAACACCGACAGGCCGCCGTAGAGTTCGGCGGCGTCGTTGGCCGGCTGCTCCGGACGGCTATAGCGGATCAGCCCCATCTCGTAGCCCAGGCGATTGTTCAGCGGACGCTTGAAGCCGGCGTAGGAGTCGATCTCGGTGGGCTTGCCGGGATCGAGGTTGGAGGTCCAGTTGCCGATGTACCAGCCGCTTTCGTGGCTGAGGTCGAGGCCGCCGTGGAAGCTGCCGGAGCTGCCCGGAGTGACCAGGCCCTGGGCCATGCTGCGGGTCGGGCTGGTCGCCAGTTTCAGTTCGAAGTCGCCCAGGTCGCGGGCCATTACCTGGGCCAGGGCCGAGGTGCTGGCGAGCAGGGCACAGGTGAGCACGAGCAGGTGCTTGAGCATGGTTCTCCCCTGGTGATGCGGACAACGGCGCTGCGCCGTTCTTCCCGCGCCATGCCAACGGCCAGGCCATGGCGCTGGGCCAGGCGAGGTCGGCAGGTTGGATGGGCGGGAAGAGCGGCGTGCTAGAGCGCCACGAACCATCTTAACCAAGGTTCGGCCCGGGGCCCGACCGCTCGTCAGGCACGAACGATTATTTGTTACCGCAGGCTTTCCGCGAGATTGGCCAGGCGCGCCACTTCAACCCGGTTGCGACCGCTGCTCTCGGCCCGGTACAAGGCCTGGTCGGCGGTGCTGTAGAGTCTGGCCTGGGCACCGCTGCCGAGGCTCGCCGCGCCGTTGCAGGTCGGCCTGGGCGTGGTCCGTCGCCACTTCGAAGGCGAGCATGGCCAGGCCAGGGATGATCTCCTGGCGCCAGGGCTGGTGGTCGGGGTCGGCGTGGAAGTCCCTGAGGGAGGACACCAGGATATGCACCAGGTTGACCGGCGCCGTCAGCAGTGCGAGGCAGGTCGGTCGTGCCAGGTTTTCCCGGGCGATGGGAATGGCCAGGGAGGAATTCACCTCGATCGCGTGCTGGATCGATTCGAGCGTCGTTCTGGCCACGTGCGGCGGTCCTGCATGGGCGTTGTGCCATCAGGGCATGGCAGCGGCGTGGAGGGTTCCTCATCCCTGTCTCCAGGCCGGTCGTCCGTTTTGCATGGGCGTACCTGGCCACTTCAGTCCGGCAGGCCGGAGGCCAGGATCAGCGCGACCAGCCCGAGGACGCTCCAGTATGTGGCCAGGGGCCCGGCGTGGTCGAACGGCAGCAGGGTGGAGCAGGCCAGGCCCAGGCCGATCAGCAGGTAATAGGCGAGGCCGAACAGGGCGCCGGCGCGGCCCCGGCAATCGGCATAGGCGTGCAGCGCCGGCCCCAGCAGATTGGGGATCGCCAGGCCGAAGCCGATGAAGATCGGCAGGGCCGGCGCGGCCCAGGCCAGTCCGTGGGCGTATCCCGCGAGCGCCAGCAACGTCTGCGCCGCCGCCCCGCCGGCCGCCAGCGCCAGGCCCAGGCGTACCCGACGGCCGCTGGGCCAGCCTGGCGGCAGGCGTCGGTTGAGCAGCGCGCCGAGGCTCCCGGCCAGGGCGATGGCCAGGCCGACCCAACCGAAGCCCAGCCAGGGCAGGTTGCCGACCATGAACGGGCCCGCGGCGTAGAAGGAAAACACCAGCACGTTCAGCACCGCCACCAGCAGCGCGCGCTTCTGCAACAGGCGGTCGGCGAGCGCCCGCCGGCACACCGCCAGGGTTCCCGGACCCGCCGTCGCCGGCGCATGGGTTTCCGGCCAGCGCAGGGCGACCAGCGCCAGCAGCGTGGCGAGTAGCGCGGCAAGGGCGGCGAACACCACCGGGTGGCCGCCCAGGTCGGCCAGCCACTGGCCGCTGACGGGACCGACGGCCGGCGACCAGGCCAGCACCGCGCCCAGGGTGACGAAATAGCTCATCAGCGCCGGCCCGTGCAGCACGTCGCGCAGGCTGGTCTGCACCGTCACCGAGCAGGTCGCCAGGCCCAGCCCCTGCAGCGCGCGACAGGCGAGCAGGCTGGCGTAGTCTGCGCTGGCCCAGGCGCCGAGGGTCGCCAGCGTGGCCAGGCCGAGCCCGCCGAGCAACGCCGGGCGGCGGCCGAGATGGTCGGCCAGCCAGCCCCAGAGCCAGATGCCCGGGGCGAAGCCGACGAAGAACAGCGCCATGGTCCATTGGCTGGTGGCGCCGTCCAGCTGCCAGTGGCGCGCGAGCGCCGGCAGGGCGGGCGAGAGAATGGTTTCGGCGGCCTGCGGCAGGGCGAGCAGGACGATCACCAGCGGCAGGGGAGGACAGGTACGCTCGGACATGGGCTCTCCGGAAAAAAGAGCCAAGCCTAGGCGGCATGTCGCTGGCAGAATGCAGCGGTCAGGACAGGAAACATCGCGAAGAGGACAAGATGCCGCGTTACCCCTACGAACAGGTCGACGATCCCGACCTCGCTCGCTGTCCGGTGGTCGGCATAGAGGTCGACAGCAGCGGCCACCGCAGTGACTGGCATTGCCATCGGCGCGCGCAGTTGCTGTACATGGCCGCCGGCAGCGTCACGCTGTACTTCGCCGAGCGCATCTGCCAGCTGACTCCGCTCCAGGCCGCCTGGCTGCCCTCCGGAGTGCCGCACCGCACGGTCCTGCATGGGCGTTTCGCCTACCGCAGCCTGTATTTCGCGCCGGAGGCGTTCAGCGACCTGGCGCAGGTGGCGCGGGTGGTGGAGGTCAATCCGCTGTTGCGCGAGCTGATCCTGCGCATGACCGGCTGGGCTGCCGATCTCGAGCTGGAAGGCCGGCACCGGACGCTGCTGCGCGCCCTGTTCGAAGAGCTGGCGGCGGCGCCGGAACAGGCCGCGAGCCTGCCGCTGCCGCGCGACCCGCGGGCGTTGCGGGTGGCCGAGGCGCTGCTGGCGCAACCGGCCGAGGGCCGTGGCATCGACGCCTGGGGACACGAGGTGGGGGCCAGCGGGCGGACCCTGGCGCGCCTGTTCGGTGACGAGACCGGCCTCAGCTTCGCCCGCTGGCGGACCCAGGCGCGCCTGTTCGAAGCGCGCCGGCGACTGGCCGAAGGGCGTTCGGTGACCGAGGTCGCCCACGCCCTGGGCTATGCCAGCGACAGCGCATTCATCGCCATGTACCGGCGGGTTTGCGGGCAGTCCCCGGGACGGGCGCTGCGTGGCGCGGACTGAGGCGTCAGAAGCGCTCGTGGACGCCGAGGTAGCGCCATTCTCCGGATGGCAGCCTGGCCAGCGACAGCGCGCCGATGCGCAGGCGACGGATGCCGCGTACCTCCAGTCCCTCGCTTTCGCACATGAAGCGCAACTGGCCGGGCTGGGCACCCTTGAGGGCGAAGCGCAGGTGGTTTTCGTTCTGCCAGCTGACCTTGCATGGCGGCAGTGCCCGGCCGCGGTAGGCAAGACCATGGCGTAGCCGTTCGAGACCGCCGGGAGGCAGTTCTCCGGCGACTTCCACGAGATATTCCTGTTCGATCCGCGCGCCGTCCTCGACCAGTTTGCGCAGCACGCCATGTTGCTGGCTGAACACTAACAGGCCGGACGCCTCGGTATCCAGCGGGAGCGTCGCGCGTTGCCGGGCGAAATGCTTCTTCAGCGGCCGCAGGACGCTGGCGTCGGCCTCCCAGCGGTGCGCCGCGACCAGCAGCCGGGCGGCTTCGTCCTCCCGGCAACCGGCCGGCTTGTGCAGCAGCAGGGTGACCGGCGCGAGCGGCTCGGGACGGGCACCGGGAAGCAGTTCCACGCGCTGGTCGAGCACCTTGAACTGTGGCTCCTCGACCACCGTGCCGTCGACGCTGACCCAGCCTCCCTCGATGTACAGCTCGGCCTCGCGGCGCGAGCAGGCGATGAGTTCGACGAGGCGTCTGGACAGGCGGATCGGTTCGGTCATGGCGGGGAGCACTGGCGTGGCGGGCCGCCAGTGTACCCGTTGGCGCGGCTGGCGCCGAGGAATGATTCGTCCGGCGGTCGGTCCCAACAGAAGGAACCTGTCGGGAGAAACCTATGCATTCACGCCTGATCGATGGCCTGGAGTGGGACCTGGACGAGGACGGCAGCGGCAGCCTGTGCAACGTCCATGGCGACAAGGTGCACCTGCGCCAGGGCGACATGGACGGCGCCTGCGGACCCTACTGCCTGGTCATGGCGATGCTGGTCCGCGGCCAGTTGCGCCGGCGCCAGGCCAAGGGCCTGGAGCGGGTCGATAGCCGCAGCCGCTATGGGCGCCTGATGAAAGCGCTCGGCCAGCACGGTCCCCTGCTGCGGGTGGGCACCACCGGCGTCGACCTGCTGGAGCTGCTGGCGCAGATCAACGATACCGAGCACTTCGCCCTGAAGGGCGAGGGGCGCCTGCTGGTCCGGCGCACCAGGGAATACCTGCAGGGCGGTTATCCGGTGGTGCTGGGCTTCCACGGACGCAAGGGCAGCGACATCCGCCACTGGGGCCTGGCCATCGGCATGAGCGAGCGCGCCTTCCTGCTCCTCGACCCGGCCCACGACCTGCCGCGCGGCCAGGCCTGGAACGCGGTGATCAGCGGCGAGGCGCATGGCTCGCGCTTCGGTTATCGCTACATCAACGCCAAGGGCACCTGGGCGGTGACCCTCAAGGAAATGGTCGCGCTGCTCTGAGAGCTGCGGCGGGTTTTGTTACAGCCCGTGTGCAAGCGCGCAAACGCGATGGATCAGCGACTAGAGTGGTGTTTTTCCGCTTGGAAGGAGAGAACCCATGCCGGGCCTGTCTATGCGCGCCATCCTGCTGAGCGCCGTTGCGCTGCTCGCTCTCCCGGCACAGGCGGTGGACGCCGGCCGCCACGCCAGCGAACTGGGCAGCGTCGAAGTCACCCCGGTGGTCGGCGGGCTGGCCTATCCCTGGGCCGTGGCCTTTCTCCCTGGCAACGGCGGCATGCTGGTCACCGAGCGTCCCGGTCGCCTGCGTCTCGTCAGCCCGGCGGGCGAGCTGTCGGCGCCTCTGGAAGGCGTGCCGAAGGTCTTCGCCAGCGGCCAGGGCGGCCTGCTCGACGTGGCCCTGTCTCCAGGTTTCGCCGAGGACCGGCTGGTCTACCTGACCTACGCCGAGGCTGGCGCCGATGGCCGCGCCGGGACCACCGCCGGACGCGGGCGGCTGTCGGCGGACAAGCGCCGGCTGGAGAACTTCCAGGTGATCTTCCGGCAACTGCCCAAGCTGTCCAGCGGCCATCACTTCGGCTCGCGGCTGGTCTTTGACGGCCATGGCCACCTGTTCATCGCGCTGGGCGAGAACAACCAGCGCAGCACCTCTCAGGACCTCGACAAGCTGCAGGGCAAGATCGTCCGGTTGTATCCGGATGGCGGCATTCCCAAGGACAATCCCTTCGTTGGTCGCGCCGACGCGCGCCCGGAAATCTGGAGCTATGGCCACCGCAACCAGCAGGGCGCCGCGCTGAATCCCTGGACCGGCCAGCTCTGGACGCACGAGCACGGGCCGCGCGGCGGCGACGAGATCAACATTCCCCGGGCCGCGGGGAACTACGGCTGGCCGTTGGCGACCCACGGCATCAACTACACCCTGCTGCCGATCCCCGAGGCCAGGGGCAAGACCGTCGAGGGCAGCGAGGCGCCGCATCACGTCTGGGAGAAATCGCCGGCGATCAGCGGCATGGCGTTCTACGACGCGACACGCTTCCCCGCCTGGCAGCACAACCTGTTCATCGGCGCGCTGGCGACGCAGGAGCTGATCCGCCTGCAACTCGACGGTGAGCGGATCGTTCACGAGGAACGCCTGCTGGGCGATCTAGGGGTGCGCATCCGCGATGTGCGGCAGGGGCCGGACGGCTATCTCTACCTGCTCACCGACCAGAAGGACGGGCAACTGCTGCGCCTGGGGCTGCTGCCGAAATGATCAGCCCTGGCTGCGCTTGAGCCGGACGTACAGCGCCTCGACCTTTTCCCGGGCCCAGGGCGTCTTGCGCAGGAAGGCCAGGCTGGACTTGATGCTCGGATCGTTCCTGAAGCAGCGGATATCGACGCGTCTGGCGAGCTCCGCCCAGCCGTGATGGGCGACCAGTTCGGTGAGCAGTCTTTCCAGGGTAACGCCGTGCAGCGGATCGGGGTGGCTGGCCATGGGACAATCGGGACTCGGGCATGAAAAAGGGGATGGAGCGTGGCACATCTGCGTGCCGGCCAGCCATCCCCTTCGGTGTTCCCGCTACGGACGGGTGATCAGCGTTTCTTGCTGATGGTGATCTGCCGGGAAGGCCCATAGACCTGGCCGCTGACGCCCTTGGCGATCTTCTGGATCTCGCCGCCGGCCTGGAGGAAGGCGGCGACCTGCGCTTCGATGGACTCGCGGGTTTCCACCGCGGGAGCCGGCTTGGCGACTTTCGGAGCGACGGTTTTCTTCATGATGGCCATATCCGGGGACCTGTCTCTGCATTAAATATGGCCGTTCATTATAACCGAAGCGGGGTTTTATTTCATCTTGAATATTATCGATCAGATTTCGGGCGTAACCTGCTGTTTTCCATAAAGACCGTTAGCCAATACCCGAGAGGCACGCTGCGGTATTTCCAGCGGCCTTGCTTGGCGTGGACCGCGCATGGCGAGGCGCGGGAAGATTCCGGGAGTAAGGTTCTACGCTGCGCTGAAGAATGGCGCTGTTTATTTATCCCGATATAGGCGGGGGTGCTCTGCATCGCTTATTCCGAGTTGTCCGGAAAGTTGTTTCGGGTTATTGGGTGAAGTTGTGTGAAACATGTGTTTTCCAGTTGCTCTGGAAGACACTTCGCCAATGACCGCGCATCGCTTCCTCCCGTCTCCCGGTGCTAACCTGCTGCACCCCGAGCCGAACGCGAGCGCCGCATGCCTGCCATCCTGTCTTCCCGCCAGCGCAACGCCCTGCGCCTGGCCTGGCGCTTCATGGCGCCCTATCGCTGGCGCATGCTGGGTGCCCTGGCGGCGCTCCTGTTCACCGCGGCGATCACCCTGTCCCTCGGCCAGGGCATCCGCCTGCTGGTGGACCAGGGATTCCTCACCGCCTCGCCGGAACGACTCGATCGCTACATCCTGCTGTTCTTCCTGCTGGTGCTCGGCCTGGCGCTGGGCACCTTCGTGCGCTTCTACCTGGTGTCATGGATCGGCGAACGCTTCGTCGCGGACATCCGCAAGCGCGTGTTCGACCACCTGATCGAGCTGCATCCCGGCTTCTACGAAACCAACCGCAGCTCCGAAATCCAGTCGCGCCTGACCGCCGACACCACCCTTTTGCAGACGGTGATCGGCTCTTCGCTGTCGATGGCCCTGCGCAACGCCCTGATGCTGGTCGGCGGGGTGCTGTTGATGTTCGTCACCAACGCCAAGCTGACCAGCATCGTGGTACTGGCGTTGCCGCTGGTGATCGCGCCGATCCTGCTGTTCGGTCGCCGCGTGCGCAGCCTGTCGCGGGAAAGCCAGGACCGGGTGGCCGACGTCGGCAGCTATGTCGGCGAGACCCTCGGCCAGATCAAGACGGTACAGGCCTACAATCACCAGGCGCAGGACCGCCAGCGCTTCGCCGGCACCGTCGAGCGGGCCTTCGACACCGCGCGCAGGCGCATCGCCCAGCGTGCCTGGCTGGTCACCGTGGTGATCGTGCTGGTGCTCGGCGCGGTCGGGGTGATGCTCTGGGTCGGCGGCCGTGACGTGATCGCCGGTAGCATCTCCGCCGGCGAACTGGCCGCCTTCGTCTTCTACAGCCTGGTCGTCGGCATGGCCTTCGGTACGCTCAGCGAAGTGATCGGCGAGCTGCAGCGCGCCGCCGGCGCCGCGGAGCGCATCGCCGAACTGCTCGAGACTCGCAGCCAGATCCGCCCGCCAGCTCAGCCGCTGGTCCTGCCGGCACGGGTGAGCGGACGACTGGAACTGCAAGGGGTGAGCTTCGCCTATCCGACCCGCCCTGCGCAGTGGGCCATCGACGACATCAGTCTGGTCGTCGAGCCGGGGGAAACCCTGGCCCTGGTCGGTCCTTCCGGGGCCGGCAAGTCGACCCTGTTCGACCTGCTGCTGCGCTTCTTCGATCCGCAGCAGGGGCGGCTGTTGCTGGACGGTCAGCCGATCGTCGAGCTGGACCCGGCCGACCTGCGCCGCTGCTTCGCCCTGGTTTCGCAGAACCCCGCGCTGTTCTTCGGCAGCGTGGAAGACAACATCCGCTACGGCCGCCCCGGCGCCAGCGCCGCCGAGGTCGAGGCCGCGGCGCGGGCGGCGCATGCCCACGAGTTCATCCTGCGTTTGCCGCAGGGCTACGCCACTCATCTGGGCGAGGGCGGCATCGGCCTCTCGGGGGGGCAGCGCCAGCGCCTGGCGATCGCCCGCGCGCTGCTGGTGGACGCGCCGCTGCTGCTGCTCGACGAAGCCACCAGCGCGCTGGATGCGGAAAGCGAACACCTGATCCAGCAAGCCCTGCCCAGCCTGATGAGCGGGCGCACCACCCTGGTGATCGCCCACCGCCTGGCCACGGTACAGAGTGCCGATCGCATCGCGGTGATCGACCAGGGCCGGTTGGTGGCGATCGGCAGCCATGCCCGGCTGATCGCCGAGAACCCGCTGTATGCGCGCTTGGCGGAGTTGCAGTTCGCCGTCGCCGGTCGCTAGTTCAGAGCGGCTTGTCGATGCCCGCGTACTGCTTGTCCAGCTCGCCGATGCGCTGCGCATAGGCGCGGGACAGGCACCCGGTGTCGCCGCCGCAGCGGCGCCGCTCCTGTAGCCAGGCCTGCTGCCGGTCCTGCATCGCGCCACGTCCGCCCATGGCGAACAGGCCGCGCAGGAAGCGGTATTTCACGCTCATCTCGACGTCCTGGTCATTGAGCGCGCGGTTGGCGCAGATGGCTTTTTCATCGGCCCGCGTGGCCTTCTCGCAGTCGAAACTGGCCGCATGCGCCAGGGGGGCCAGCAGGATGCCGGCCAGGGCCGGGAATAGCAGATGCTTCATGCCGCTCTCCGTTGCGTTTCGTTCGAAGCTTCGACGCCGGCGCGGGAGAAGGGTTCGGCCGCGCGCGGCAAGGTCAGTGGGAGAGGATCAGGGCCTTCTGTTCGGGAATGACGGTGCGCTCGCGCGGGTTGTCCGCGCGTTCCGTTTCCTCCGCCTCGGGGCGGTTGGCGAACAGGCTCTTCAAGGTGCTCAGCAGCGGCCGATCCACGCTTTGCCCGGCGAGTTGGCCGCGGCTTTCCGGTGGCTCCGGATTGGCCACGGTGACCACGTGGAAATCGCTGATCTCGATGATCCCGCGCCCCTCGGCGAGCAGGTGGAAGGAAAAGGCCTTGCGCGCCTCGGGGTTGTCGAAGGCGAAGCTCAACTCCAGCGGCTTGCCCTTGAGCAGGCGCGGGAGCTCCGGCACCGGGATCGGCACGTCGCGCTCGAATTCCTTGGTCTTGAGCGTCACCCGGGCGCCGCTGCGGTCCATCTGCAGGGCGCGGATCTTCAGGTTGACCGTGGTCCGGCTGTTCTTCGGCATCTCCAGGTATTGCGCGCCGATCAGGTTGTCGGTCCAGTCGTTGTGGCTTTCCGGCTTCAGGCGGATACGCTCGCGGGTGGCGAACTGGAATTCCTGGCCCAGCGGGCTGCCCTGCTGCACGGAGTGGTCGAGGACCGCGGCGCGCTGGCTGACCAGGCGTGCCTGGCGACCGCCGAAGCGGCCAAGGAACTCGGCCTCGTCGGCGATGAAGCCCTCGCTGCGGTAGCGCCGGCAGGTCTGCTGGAAGTCGCACTCGACGAAGGTGTCCTTGCCGTCGTGGTGGCGCAGCAAACCGTTGGTGTAGGACATCATTTCGCGACCGCTGGCGTAGTCGCGGAACAGCGAACGTCCGGAAATCCCCGTCGGCACCCGGTAGCCGAAGTAGTCGAGCACCGAGGCGGTGAGGTCGACATGACCGTAGACGCCGCTCTTGATCGGCGGCAGCGCCGCCTGTTCCGGCGCCAGCACCAGATTGAAGCCCCAGGCCGAGGCGAGGCGCACATGGTCGACGCCATGGGACTCGTCGGACGTGAGGATCACCAGGGTGTCGCGCAGCACACCCTGTTTTTCCAGATCGGCGAGGAAGGCGTCGATCGCGTCGTCGAGATAGGCCACCGCGGCCTGCTTGGCGCTCGGGTAGCGCGCCAGGTAGTCGGCGGGGGCGGAGTAGGGCTGGTGGGTACCGACGGTGAGCAGGGTCAGCATCCAGGGTTTCTTCTGCTGGCGCAGTTGCTTCACGTAGGTCGCGGCGCCTTCGAAGAAGGCCTTGTCGTCCATGCCCCAGGGGAATTCCAGGTAGGACTTGTTGCGGAACCAGTCGCGCCCGAGGGTCTTGTCGAAGCCCATCTGCGGCATGACCTTGTCCTTGGCCATGAAGCGCAGGCCGGCACCCTGCAGGAAGTGCGTGCTGAATCCGTGCTGGCGCAGCTGGCTGGGCAGGCACTCCCTGGCCCGGGTCGGGTTGTTCAGCAGCTCGACGCCCTTCGGCGTGCCCGAGTCGAGCTTGCTGTAGTCGCCGCAGAGCATGGCGTAGAGGCCGCGGATGGTCTGGTGGCTGTGCAGCACGTAGTCCGGGGTGGTCATCGCCCGCTCGGCCCAGCCGCTCAACCTGGGCATCAGCGCTTCGTGGTAGCTGCTGTTGATGGCCGCGCGGTTGGCGGCGATGTAGGCGCCGGGAATCCCCTCCATGGCCACGATCAGGACGTTGCGCGCACGTCCGCCGCCAGCCAGCAGGGGGGCGCCGGAAAGATCGAGCTGGTTGAGGCCGGCGACGTCCGGCGGGGTCTCCGGGCGATCACCGGCGAGCCAGTCCTCGGCCGCCAGCTGGCCGCTGCTGAGCGCGCCGGCCAGCAGCTTGTGTGGCAGGTTGTACTGGTACCACTGGTCGGCGTCGCTCGGCCGCAGGTACTGCAGGCCGACATGGGCGGCGAGGAAGGCTGCCGGCAGGGCATAGGCGTAGCGCGGCAGGCGCGGACCGCGGCGACGCCAGAGCAGTACGCAGAGCAGCAGCGCGCCGCCGAGGCCGAGCGCCAGCGGGAGGTGGGCGAGGCCGCTGCCCTGGGTCGAGCTGCTGACGAACTGCGGATCGAGCAGGTACTTCAGGTCGGAGGGTTCCGGCATGCGCCCGACCGCGCCGACCAGCTCGACGGTACCGATCAGCAACAGGCACCACAGCGTCATCACCGGCAGCGCCAACCACAGCGAGCGGCGGTGCAGAAGCAACGCCAGCAGGCTGCCGAGGGCAAGGTCGGAGAGGTAGCCGGAGGGCGACGACCAGCCGAGCCAGTAGCGGGCCGCGAGGGGGACGGCCATGAACAGCGCGGTCAGCGCAAGAAGCGAGCCGCACGATGAAAGCCAACGGCTGAATGGGCGCACAGGAACTCCTGGTGAACGGAGGCGATCCTTTATAAGGATGTTCCAAAAAAGAATTAAAGATTAACGATTTTGAAACATCGTTGTGCTTGCTGCCAGTAGACAGTCGGCATTTGGGAAATTTCCGCGTGCTTCAGGATGTTTCGGCCTGAACGGTCGCGCGGACGATGAGCGGCGCCGGTGCCGTGGCAAAAACTTCAGCCCGGACCCGGCGCGGGCGGTAGAATGCCGCCCCTTCGACAGAAGGAGTCAGCATGGCGGTCATCGGGCGTTTCAATTCCCTGCAGGTGGTCAAGCACACCGAGTTCGGGCTGTACCTCGACGGTACCCAGCACGGCGAGATCCTCCTGCCCAGGCGCTATGTGCCGAAGGACCAGCCCAGCGAGGTGGGCGACTGGCTCAACGTATTCATCTACCTGGACAGCGACGATCGCCTGATCGCCACCACCCAGACGCCGAAGGTCCAGGTCGGCGGTTTCGCCAGCCTGAAAGTGGTGGAGATCAACCGGATCGGCCTGTTCCTCGACTGGGGCCTGCCCAAGGACCTGCTGCTGCCGCACTCGGAAGAGAAGCGGCCGCTGCAGGTCGGCGACTACTGCGTGGTCTACGTCTACCTGGACAAGCGCACCAACCGCATCACCGCCACCGCCCGCCTCGACCGCCAGCTGGACAACGTTCCGCCGCGCTACAGCGTCGGCCAGGCGGTCGACCTGCTGGTGGTGGAGCGGACCGAGATGGGCTTCAAGGCAATCATCGAGGGCAAGCACTGGGGCCTGATCCACAAGAACGAGGCGTTCCGCTTCCTCCGCAGCGGCATGCGCGAGCAGGGCTACATCAGGGAACTGCGCGCGGACGGCAAGATCGCCCTGAGCCTGCAGCCGGTCGGTGCCGAGGCTGCCGTGGAACTCAGCCAGCAGATCCTCGCCCGGCTGCTGGAAGCCGGCGGCAGCCTGCCGCTGAGCGACAAGAGTTCGCCGGAAGACATCCACCGGCTGTTTGGGGTCAGCAAGGGTACCTTCAAGAAGGCCATCGGCGGCCTCTACAAGAAAGGCCTGATCCTGATCCACCCGGAGCGCATCGAACTGCAGCGCTGAAGCCGCCGCCGCTCAGGGCTGCAGGAACGCGGCGAAGTCCAGCCCGGTGCCACCCGGACGGATATCGCGCAGGCGCCTACCGGCGTCGGCGCTCAGTTCCAGGCTCAGGGTCGGCCGGCGGGCGTTCTTGTCGCGCAGCTCCAGGCCTTCCTGCTGCTGGCGGAGAAAGCTGGTAGGCACCTTCAGGTGCTCCACGGCGTCGCCGGCCGGGCTCAGCAGCAACAGGTTGAGGAACTTGCCGGTCTTCAGCTGGCTCAGCGGGATATCGAACCACCAGGCATTCTTGCTCTTGTTGAAACGGGCGAGCAGGGTGTTGCCGGAGTCCAGCACGGACATGCCCAGGGCCTGGTTGAGCTGCGCGATGGCTGCGGCTTTATCGAGTTTCATGGAGTTTCCTGACGGGCCGCGCCGGCCGGGATGGCGGGCGGCTAGCCGGCTATTCTAGCAGCGACTGGCCAGGCCAGGGCCGGCCGCCGAGAAGGCGCAGGCCCCGACGCTCAGACCATCCGCCGGAACTGCCGCCAGCGCTGCTGCCAGCCCGTCAGCAGCGGCGAGGCGGCGCTGCCGGTGCCGGCGTCCTGCAGGCGTGGGTGATGGCTGACGACATTGGCCAGGATCGGTTCCTGGGCGCTTTTCACGTCGACGAAGAACAGGTGCTGGCCCTGCCGCAGGCGCTCCTCGAAGGGGCGGAAGGCACTGTTCGGCCGTTGCAGGCCGAAGAAGCTGCCCTCCCACAGGCAGAAGGCGCAGAGCACGGCGCCGAGGAACAGCACCGGGATCCAGCCGGCGGCGGTTTCGGTCCAGCCGCTGGCGTAGGCGGCGGCCACCGCGACGATGGCCAGGGCCAGGCCGATCAGCAGGCCGACGCGGCCGGAACGGACCACGTCCTTCTTCATGAATGGCGAGACTTCGTGCAGGTGGTGCCGGCCGGCTTCCGCATCCTCGTCGCTGAGGACGTGGATCTGCTCGGTGGCGATGCCGCTGGCTTCCAGTTCGGCTTCGAGCCGTTCCAGCTCGTCGAGGTTGTCGCTGATGTAGTAATGCCGCTTCATGGCATGCCTCCCATCGTCTGACGGCCTGTTCCGTGGGTGAACAGGCGAAGGTGGATACCCCCTGTCGGTGGACCCCGGGCGTCCGCAAGCGGCGGGTGGGGCGGGATCGTTCGTTGTTTATGCGGCATCCAGTCCGGCATTCCCGGCAACGACGGTCGGGACGCCAGGCCACTGGCGCCTTCCTTCAACATAGGCCGGAAGCGGAGTACCGGTGGTGCGGGGCGATGGACGGGCCGGGTACGGGTGGGCCGTACGCAGCTCGCGAGCGCAGGTCTACCCGGCGGGAACGATGATCGCGACGCGGCGGTTCTCGCTGCGTCCGGCGCGGGTCTTGTTGTCCGCCACCGGCCTGCTCATGCCCAGGCCGCGGACCTCGATGTTGGCCGCCGGCATGCCGGCCTCGCGGAACACCGCGGCCACCGACTCGGCGCGGCGCTCGGACAGCTTCAGGTTGTAGCCTTCGTCGCCGTAATTGTCGGTGTGCCCTTCCAGGCGGACCTTGTCGATGCCTACGTCGAGCAGGGCGCGGGCGATCTTCGTCAGGGTGGTGCGGCTGTCCGGATTGAGGCGATCGAGGTTGTTGCCGAACAGCACCTTGCTCGACATGCCGAACTCCCAGCCCTCGTCGCGGAGTTCGAAGCCCTGTTCCTGGAGCACGGCGATCTGCTCCGCGGTCAGGCCGGTCGTCTGCGGCGGCTTGGTCTGGCAGCCGGTCAGGCCGAGCAGCAGACCGAACAGGGCGAGGATGAGCAATCTACTTGGGTGGAACCTCTGGGGTAGCACGGTCTATCTCCTTTTCTTGTTGCAGGATGCGGGGGTCGTTGAGGTCCGCCAGGCGTCGGCTGCCTCGGGCCTGGCGCTTGGCGATGTACATCGCCATGTCGGCGTCGTGGAGCAGCGCCGCGGGGTTGTCCGCGTGATCGGGATAGAGAGCGATGCCGATGGTCAGCGAGGTGCTGACGGTGCTGCCGTCGGCCAGGCGGATTGGCGCCTGCATGCTGGCGATGATGTTGTCGGCGATGCGCAGGGCGTCGGAGCCGGAGGCCAGCGGCGCGAGCAGCACGGCGAATTCGTCGCCACCCAGGCGCGCCACCAGGTCGCTCTCGCGCAACTGGCCGCGGATGCGCATGGCGATGTTGACCAGCACGGTGTCGCCGGCTGCGTGGCCGAGACGGTCATTGATCTCCTTGAAGCGGTCGCTGTCGATGAACAGCACCGCCAGCTGTTCGCGATGCTGCATGGCGTCGCGCAGGGCGCGGCTCAGGCGGCCTTCGAAGAACGCGCGGTTGGGCAGGTTGGTCAGGCTGTCGTGATGGGCCAGGTGCGCCAGCGAGGCGTTCTCGTCCCGCAGGCGCGCCTGCCAGGATTCGAGCTCGTCGAGCAGGGCGTTGAAGTCCTCGCCCAGCTGGCTCAGCTCGGCGATGGCGGCCTCCGGCACGCGTTTCTCGAAGTCGCGCTCGCGGCGCACGGTATGCGCGACCCGGGCGAGTTGGTCGAGCGGTCCGACGATGCCGCGGACCAGGCGCCGCGACAGGTAGAAGGCGCCCAGCGCGGTGAGCAGCAGGCAGAGGATCATCCCGGCGAAGCCGGTGAGCAGGAAGCGCAGCAGGCTGCCGCCGGAACCCTTGACTTCCACCGAGCCGATCCTCTGCCCTTCGTGGAGGATCGGCTGCTCGGTCGGCGCGCTGAGCAGCCAGTGTGCCAGTTGCTGTTCCATGAGGTGCAGCGGCCCGGTGCTTTCCCGGTGCCAGCTGGCCAGGGTCCGGCCCTGCCTGTCGTAGACGATGGCGCTGGAGACCTCCTCGCTGGACGCGATGAGTGCCAGGGACTCCTCGGCGGCCTGGGCGTCGCCGAAGACCACCGCGGCCTCGACGGTATAGCTGATCGAGCGGGCGATCAGTTGCTGGTTGGGGTCGGCGTAGGCGCGCAGGGTCAGCAGCCCGACCAGGGTCACCGCCAGCCCGGCGGTGAACACGGCGACCAGTGCCACTCCCAGGTGTGCGCGATAGAGCACCCGGCGCAGGGAAGGATTGGAGCCCGTATAGCGACGACGATTCATCACGGGGTAGCCTGCCGCCTTGCCAGTTTCAGTACGCTCGGGTGGACGCGTACGCCGCTGCGGGCGATGGAGTCGAGGTTGGCCTCGAAGGTGATGCGCGGGCCGCCGACATTGAGGCAGAACATGCTGCCGACGCTGCACTCGCTGCCGCGTTCGCTGATCGACAGCACCGGATGCCCGGCCAGGCTGCGGAACACCTGCCGGCGTTCGCGTTCGTCGACCACCCCCAGGTAGATCACGTTGCACAGCGTGCCGAGTCCGGGGTTGTCCACCGCGCGGCGCTCCACCTGTACCCGGCGGCCATTGGCCTGGACCATGCCGCGAAGCATGCCGTCGGCATACTCGGTCGGGCCTACCACGCACAATTGCAGGACCGTGGGCTCCTTGGGCCAGCGCACGTAGCTGAAGATACCCAGTAGCACCTGGCTCACTGCATTGCTGCGCTGTTCCACCGAGACCCGCGTCTCCTCCGCCCACAGCTGGCCGCCGCACAGGCACAGGCCCGCCAGAACCAGCCAGGCGAGGGTGCGCCTGTACGGGTCGAGGGTCTGCGAGGCAGGCGATCCGAACGCAAGCAAAAAGGGATTCCTCCAGGGAAAAGGCACGGCGGCACAACTGGCCAGTGTAGCGTTATGTGCGGCGAATATTACCGGATGCGCGGGGAAAGAAACCGGCTCGGCGTCAATTCAATGGCGCAATCGAGGCGAAGGTGAAGGGCTTGGCGCCTTGTCCTGTCTGGTTTTCTGGCGGAGCATGTAGGAGGATTCTGATTTTATCTGGGGTGTGGAATGATCCGGGAAATCCTGAAGATGGGCGACGAGCGCTTGCTGCGCATCGCGCCGCCGGTACCCGCCGAGTCGTTCGGCAGCCAGGAGTTGCAGCGGCTGATCGACGACATGTTCGAAACCATGCGCCACGTCGGCGGCGTCGGCCTGGCCGCGCCGCAGATCGGCGTCGACCTGCAGCTGGTGATCTTCGGCTTCGAGCGCAGCGAGCGCTATCCGGACGCCCCGGCGGTACCGCCGACCATCCTGCTGAATCCGCGCATCACGGCGCTGGACGACGAGATTGAGGAAGGCTGGGAAGGCTGCCTGTCGGTGCCCGGCTTGCGCGGCATGGTCCCGCGCCACCGGCGCATCCGCTACCAGGGCGTCGATCCGCAGGGGAAACCCATCGACCGCAGCGTCGAGGGCTTCCATGCACGGGTGGTGCAACATGAGTGCGACCACCTGATCGGCCGCCTGTATCCCTCGCGGATCACCGACTTCGGCAAGTTCGGCTTCACCGAGGTACTGTTCCCCGGGCTGGATCCCGCCGCCGACGACTGAGCGCCCGTCGCTCCGGTTCATCCCTGTGCCGGCGCGCGCCGGGCAGGGCTCGCGGTGTGCTTTTCTTCACGCGCTTCGCCAGGCGCTTCTGCCGGGCGCTCCGCAGCGGCTTCCTGCGGATTTCCTTCTCCGCGTTCATTGCCTTGCTCATGGCGCCCCCTCCCGCGCAGCGCCCGCGCGACTGGCCGTTGACCAGCGGCGGGCGCCTTCAGCAGGGCGCTCAGCGCAACTGCCGCTGCGCGGTGATTTCCGGCAGGTCCTGGCGGCGCAGGTAGACCAGCAGCGGTTCGCCGATGTTCAGCCGTTCGTTGATGTTCTGTTCCAGCAGGATCTGCAGTTGCTCGCGACCCAGGCGCATGACGTCGTCGCGCACCGAGCTCCAGACGAATTCGCTGGTGGGCGTGATGCTGTCGTCGGGTACGTCCATGCCGAAGGAGTCTTCGCTGAAGCGCACGATGTAGCGGCCGGTCTTGCGGTTGAAACCGACGAAGCCCTTGAGGGCGTCGGCGGCCTGGCAAATGTCGGTGGATGAGATGCTCATGCGGAACCTCCCTGAACGTTCCTGTTTCCACGGGTGCACGCACTATCGGCGGCGCCCCCGTTCTGCGGCGGGGGTCGCTCGGGCCGAGCGGGGTATTCTGCCAGTTGCCGCGGCGCGTGGAAGATGGCGCACCGCGAACGGTAGTGGGACGGATTGTCGCGACCTTGGTTAAACCGCCGCCACGCGCTAGGCTCGGGGTTCGCAGTCGACAGAGTGGAGAACAGCGCCAGATGCCAGGGGCCGTGGATTTCAAGCAACGGATATCCCGTCAGCGTCCGCATGACCGGGAGTCGTTCGGACATGCCGGCGAGGACGATCTGCAGGAGATCGTCTACCAGCTGGAAAGCGACCGCGGGCGGATCATCAACTCCGCCGCGGTGCGCCGCCTGCAGCAGAAGACCCAGGTCTTCCCGCTGGAGCGCAATGCCGCGGTGCGCAGCCGCCTGACCCACTCGCTGGAAGTGCAGCAGACCGGGCGCTTCATTGTCCGCACGCTGTTCGCCCAGCTCGGCCCGGGCGCCGCCGAGGTCGGCCTGGACGGGCTCGAGGGCGCGCTGGAGAGCCTGGTGGAGATGGCCTGCCTGATGCATGACATCGGCAACCCGCCGTTCGGCCATTTCGGCGAGTTCGCCATCAACGACTGGTTCGAGCGCAACCTCGACGGCCTGTTCCAGCGGCGCGTACCGCCGGGCCAGGGCGATGCGCCGCTGCAGCAGCGCATGCTCACCGACCTCAAGCATTTCGAGGGCAACGCCCAGGCCATCCGCCTAGTGGTCAAGCTGCTGCGCCTGAACCTTACCTACACGCAGACCGCCGGCCTGCTCAAGTACGTGCGCCCGGCCCATGAGCCGAGGCCGGACAAGGCGGCGCCGAACCACTACCTGAACAAGAAGCCGGGCTTCTATCTGTCCGAGGAGGCCTTCGTCGGCGACTTGCGCCAGGCTCTCGGCATGCGCCCGGGCACGCGCCACCCGGTGGCCTACATCATGGAGGCGGCCGACGACATCTCCTACTGCCTGGCGGATATCGAAGACTCGGTGGAAAAGGGCATCCTCGGCATCGGCCAGCTGGCCGACCTGCTGGTGGACAAGTTCGCCGTCCACCAGTCGCCGGATGCGCCGGTACCTGGCGACCGCGAGGGCATGAGCTTCCGCCGGATGGTCGCCTATTCGCTGGAAAAGGCCGAGCAGGAGCCGATCAATAAGGTCAGCGAGTTCTTCATCCGCCTGCGGGTGAAGATGATCCATCCGCTGGTCCGGCATGCCGCCCGGCAGTTCATCGACAACCTCGAGGCGGTGCACGCCGGCACCCTCGGGCGGGCGCTGGTGGAGGACGGCAGCCTGCCGCATGCCATCGTCCAGACGTTCAAGGATGTGGCCATGGAACGGGTGTTCTGCCATCCGGAGGTGGAAACCCTGGAACTGCAGGGCTACCGGATCATCCAGGGCCTGCTGGATTTCTACGCGCCGCTGCTGCGCCTGCCGGCGGAGGATTTCCAGGCCCTCGCCGAGGGCCGCCAGGCGGCCACCCCGCACCCGCAACTGCTGGTGCGGCGGCTGCCGAGCCAGCAGATCAAGGCCTACCTGGAAGCCATGAAGAGCCTGGACGGCGCCGCGCCGCGGCAGCAGTGGGAGTTCTATTACCGCTGCCGCATGCTGCAGGATTTCGTCAGCGGCATGACCGACCAGCACGCCCAGGACGAATACCGCGCGTTGTCCGCGCTGTAGAGGAGGGACGCCGATGCGCCACGCCGCCGGGCTGCTCGCCGGGGCCCGCCGCCTGGTGGTCTTCACTGGCGCCGGGGTTTCCGCGGAAAGCGGGATACCCACGTTCCGCGACGCCCTCGACGGTCTCTGGGCGCGCTACGATCCGGCGGCCCTGGCCACGCCAGCCGCCTTCGCCGACGATCCGGCGCTGGTCTGGGGCTGGTACGAATGGCGGCGCCAGAAGGTGCTGCGCGCCCAGCCGAATCCGGCGCACCGGGCGATCGCCGCGCTCGCCGACCGGGTCGCCGATACCCGGCTGGTCACCCAGAACGTCGACGACCTGCACGAGCGCGCCGGCAGTCGCGAGGTCCTGCACCTGCACGGCAGCCTGCACGCGCCGCGCTGCGCCGGCTGCGCCATGGCCTACCGGGGGCCCCTGGCGGAAGCGGCGGAGCCGGAGGCGGGACGGCGGATCGAACCGCCGCGTTGCCGGGCCTGCGGTGGGCCGGTGCGTCCGGGGGTGGTCTGGTTCGGCGAGGCGCTGCCCGAGACAGCCCTGCGCGAGGCCTTCGCCGCCGCCGGCGAATGCGACCTGTTGCTCAGCGTCGGCACCTCCGGCATGGTGCAGCCGGCGGCGCGGATACCGGCGCTGGCGCTGGAGCGCGGTGCCAGCGTGGTGCATGTGAACCCGCAACCGGTGCGCACCGGCCATCCGCGCGAACGCTGCCTCGTCGGGACGGCCGGCGAGGTCCTGCCCGCCTTGCTGCGCCTGGCGTTTCCCGGCTGAGGCTCAGCCCTGGTCCAGGCCGAGGAGGATCACCGCGGAACCGGCCAGGATCAATAGCCAGTAGAGCGTGCCGAGGACGATGAACAGCAGGTTGTAGCCCGAATAGCCGGCGTTGCGCGCGCCCTGCGGGTCGCCGCTGGCGAGGTTGGCCTGGCGCTGGATGTTGCGTATCGGGATCAGCGGCGTGAGCAGCAGCAGGAGCGATGGCAGCGAGTAGGGCTGCAGCGCCGGGATGACGTCGGTGAGGTGACTGATCATGTTTGCCGCGACCGTCAGCAGCACCGCCCAGGTCGCCTCGTGATCCGGGCTCCACGGCGCCTGCCGTTCTCCCGGCAGGGCCCGGTGGATCCGCCGCGCCAGGGCGTGGAAGAAAAAGATGCCGAAGATCGCCCGCCACACCGGGCTGATCCGTTGCTCCATCTGCGGCTGCTGGGCCTTCCAGTGCTTGTACATCCAATACACCGCGTACAACCCCAGGGTGACGAGGAAAAGCACGCTCATCTTGCCCAGCGAGGTGACGAAGAAATGCGCCTGGGTCGCGGGGCGGTCCTCGACCAGAGGCGCTTGCGGAGTCTTGTAGACGTTTTCCATAACCTGTTCCGGTAGTCCGTGGAAGTCCGCCATTGTGCCTTCCGCCAGCGTGCCGGGCCAGCGGCCGGGGCGCCGCCACCCCGGCCGGATGCTCAGGCCTCGCGGCTGGGCGGCGCCATGAACTCGGGGCCGACCGGATCGTGGATGGTCTCGGCGAGGATCCGCTCGATGCGCGCCATGGCCTCGTCGTCCAGGCGCCAGCCGAAGGCGTCGGCGATGCCGTTCAACTGCTCCGGCTTGCGCGCCCCCCACAGCGCCACGGTCGGGCCGCGGTCGAGGATCCAGCGGATGGCCAGGGCCAGCACCGACTTGCCATAGCGCTCGCGAGCCAGTTCCTCCAGTTGCGCGACCGCCGCCAGGTACTGGCCGAAGCGCGGCTGGCGGAACTTCGGGTCGGACTTGCGCAGGTCGTCGCCGTCGAAACGGGTATCGGCGCTCATCCGCCCGGAGAGCAGGCCGCGGCATAGCGCGCCGTAGGCCAGCACGACCAGGCCGTGGCGCTCGGCATAGGGCAGCACGTCGGCGTCGATGGCGCGCTCGAACAGGTTGTAGGGCGGCTGCACGCTGGCCAGCGGGGCGAAGCGGCGGAAGCCGTCCATCTGCTCCGGCGAGTAGTTGCTCACGCCGATGGCGAGGATCTTGCCGTCGCGGCGCAGGCGCTCCAGTTCGCCAGCGGTTTCCTCGTGGGGCACCAGCGGGTCCGGCCAGTGGATCTGGTACAGGTCGATGCGGTCGGTGTTCAGGCGTCGCAGGGAGTCCTCGACCTCCTGGCGGATACGCGCGGCCGTGGCGTTGCGGTGGATGCCCGCGTCGTTCCACTGCAGCGCCGCCTTGGTGGCGATCACCGCCCTGTCGCGCAGGCCTTGCAGGGCCTTGCCGACGACCTCTTCGGAATGGCCGAAGCCATACACCGGCGCGGTGTCGATCAGGTTGATGCCGGATTCCACCGCGCGGCGGATGGTCCGCACCGAGGTCGCGTCGTCCGCGCCGCCCCACATCCAGCCGCCGATGGCCCAGGTGCCCAGGCCGACGCGCGAGACCGGCGTGTCGATGCCCGCGATGCGAATGGTTTCAACGCTCATGGAAGTTCTCCTGCTGGTCGGGAAAGGCTCGCCGGCAAGGCGCCGGCGCGAGTGGCCTGCGTGGCAGTCGACGAATCGGCCGTACGGGCCACCAGGGAACGATTACCCTAGCTCACTCGGGATTGAATGTGGCTCAATGCTGCATTGACCCCCGAGAACTGCCAGGAGCCCCGGAATGCCGGCCTTCACCCGTGCCGAACTCGCCGACCTGAATGTCTTCATGACTATCGTCCGGCGCCGCAGCTTCCGTCATTCGGCCCAGGAACTGGGGGTCAGCACCTCGGCGTTGAGCCACAGCATGCGCAACCTCGAGGCGCGGCTCGGGGTGAAACTGCTCAACCGCACCAGTCGCTCGGTGGTGCCCACCGATGCCGGCAGCGCGCTGGCGGCCAAGCTGGAGGATGGTTTCCAGGTGATCGGCGAGGCCCTCGGCGAACTCGACGCCTATCGCACCTCGCCGGTGGGCCGGCTGCGCCTGAACGTGCCGCGCGACGCCTCGCGGCTGCTGGTGGGGCCGGTGCTGAGGCGCTTCACCGAGGCCTATCCGGACCTGCAACTGGAGCTGTCGGTGGAGGACCGCATGGTCGACATCGTCGCCGATGGCTACGATGCCGGGATCCGCTACGGCGGGACGGTACCGCAGGACATGGTCGCGGTGCCGCTGACCGGGGAATTGCGCTGGGTGGTGGCCGCGGCGCCCGACTACCTGGCGCGGCACGGCGTGCCCGAGCGGCCGGACGACCTGCTGCGGCACGCCTGCATCCGCATGCGCCTGGGCGACAACTCGTTCTACAAGTGGGAACTGGGCGACGGCGAGCGGATGGTCGCGGTCGACGTGCCCGGCCCGCTCAGCGTCAACGAGAGCAACGCGGCGGTCGCCGCGGCGCTGGATGGTGTCGGCCTGGCCTATTGCCTGGAGGTGGGGATCGCCGAGGAACTGCGCAGCGACCGCCTGCGCCTGGTACTGCCGGAATGGACCTCGATGGGCGCGCCGTTCTGCCTCTATTATCCGAGCCGGCGCCAGCCGCAGCCGGGCTTGCGCCAGCTGATGGAAATGATCCGCGGCGACTGGCTGGGCCGCGCCTGAAAAGGAAAACCGCCCGTCGCGTGCTCACCTGGGCCCGGCAGCCACGCTCGGGCGGTGCGTGGCAGAGGGGAACATGGCCGCTGCGGCGAGGCGTCAGGCCCGGCGGGTCCGCCAGGAGCGTCGGCGCGGGGCCGGATGCTGGCGGCCGAACCAGTGCCAGCGGTTGCGCCGCAGCGCCTCGTGACATTCGTCGCGCAGCCAGGCCGGCAGCAGGCGCAGCCAGCGCAGATGGCGCCAGGGCCCCGGTAGCAGGCGCAGGACTTCCAGGAGGGCGTCGCTGTCGTCGCAGGCATAGGCGCCATCGATGAACAGCCAGGTGTCGAAATGCCCGGGTGCCAGGCCGAACCATTCGAGGATCGCCCGGCCCTCGGCGGACTGGGCGGCGCACAGTTTCAGGCGGGCGTCCGCGCGACGTGCCAGGAAGCTGCTCCAGAGGCCGCAGAAACGGCAGTGTTCGTCGTAGAGCACGAGCTTGTCGCCGGGCTGGAGGTACGGCGGCAGTGACATGAGGTTCTCCTCTGGTTCGGCTGTTCTTGCGAAGGCCTCGCACGGTAGCGGCCGGCTGCTGGAGCGGCTAGTGGGCGTGCTGTCAGAGTTTTCTTTCTGTGCAGTCATCGATTCGTCTTTCACCGCCCGGCGCCCGGCGATGGCCGATTCCTTTCCTGGAAGACGATGCTGCGCGCGGGTGGTTTAAGTTCGATGACGCCGGGACGAACGGCAGCGTTCCCCGGCGCGCGTGGCGGGGAACGCTGGGGGGCTCAGCGGGAGACCGCTTCGAGGAGGGGCTCGGCGGCCAGCTTGCCGACACCAGCCATGGCAGCGGGCCGGGCATGTAGCCGATCTCCAGGTTGCGCCGGTGTCCAGTGCGTCGGGGAACACGCAGATCTCGTAGCCCTTCAACGGCTGGTCCTCGGGTTTCCCGTCGACTGCCGGCGCCAGCAGGCAGGCCGGGGTCCGCGCGGTGATCGAGCGGCTGGTGGAGGCGTTCACCGACGCGCCGGCCTGAGCCTGCAACGCTGGCGGCGGATTCCGGTCGAATGCGGCGCGCCGCGGAATCGCGCATCATGGCGGCCACCAGACCGAGGAGATTTCCATGGCAATCCCAAGCATCCCGCCCTTGTCCGTACTCGCGCTCGGGCTGGCGCTGGCCACGGCCGCCAGCGCCGCCGACGAGGCGCAACTGGTCGAGGCGATCAACGCCTACCGTAGCCAGCCGCAGAGCTGTGCCGGACAGGCCAGCGGCGAGTTGCCGCCGTTGTCCGCCGACCCGCGCCTGGCGCTGCCGGTGAATGCTTCCGGCGACCTGCAGCAGGCCATGGCGCGGGCGTCCTACCCGATGGTCAACGTGCAGTCGATCAGCCTCTCCGGCCCGCGCGACGCCGGCGCGGCGATGAAGGCCCTGGAGGAAAGCTTCTGCCGCGTGGTGCTCGACCCGCAATTCGTCGACATTGGCGTCAGCCGCCAGGACCGCGACTGGCGCATCGTCCTGGCGCGGCCGCTGCTCAGCGGCGGCATGGGCGACTGGCAGGCGGAAGGGCAGAAGCTGCTGGAGCGGATCAACGTGGCCCGCGGGCAGGCGCGCCAGTGCGGCGGCAAGTCCTACGCCGCGGCGCCGCCGCTGGCTTGGAACGCCACCCTCGGCGGTGCCGCCGAGGCGCATGCGCGGGCGATGGCCAACGACAACTTCTTCGACCATCTCGACCGCGACGGCCGCACGCCTGGCGACCGTGCCGAACTGGCCGGCTACGGCGGCGGGCTGATCGGCGAGAACATCGCCGCCGGCCAGGATGGCGTGGCCAAGGTGGTCGACGGCTGGCTGGCCAGCCCCGGCCATTGCGCCAACCTGATGAACCCCGGCTACCGCGAGCTGGGCGCGGGCTATGCCACCGATCCGAAGAGCGACGCGGGTATCTACTGGACGGCCATGTTCGGTTCGCCGTAACGGCGTCGGCGGCGGGCACGCCGCGCGGCCCGGACGGGCGGCGAAAACGAAAGAACCCGGCGAGCGTTCGCCGGGTTCTTCAGGTTCGGGCTAGCCGTTCTCCTCAATGCGGCGCATTGAGGGTCAGGCGCATGTGCCGGTTGACGTCCTTGTACAGCAGGTAGCGGAAGCGACCCGGGCCGCCGGAATAGCAGGCCTGCGGGCAGAAGGCGCGCAGCCACATGAAGTCGCCGGCTTCCACCTCTACCCAGTCCTGGTTCAGGCGGTACACCGCCTTGCCTTCCAGCACGTACAGGCCGTGCTCCATCACATGGGTCTCGGCGAAGGGGATCACGCCGCCCGGCTCGAAGTTGACGATGTTGACGTGCATGTCGTGGCGCATGTCGCTCATGTCGACGAAGCGCGTGGTGCTCCAGCGGCCCTCGGTGTCCGGCATCACCAGCGGCTGGATGTCCTGCTCGTTGGTGACGAAGGCTTCCGGCAGCGGTACGCCGTCGACCTTCTGGTAGTGCTTGCGGATCCAGTGGAAGCGGGTGTGCTGGCCGGTGGTGTTGCGCACCTTGTAGTCGGCGCCCGGCGGGATGAAGGCGTAGCCGCCCGGCTGCATGGCATGGACCTGGCCCTGCAGGGTCAGGCTCAGCTCGCCTTCCACCACGAACAGCACGGCCTCGGCGTTGGGATCCTGTTCCGGCTTGTCGCTGCCGCCGTTGGGCGCCAGTTCGACGATGTACTGCGAGAAGGTCTCGGCGAAGCCGGACAACGGGCGGGCGATCACCCACATGCGCATGTTGTCCCAGAAGGGCAGGTGGCTGGTGACGATATCGCGCATCACGCCCTTGGGAATCACGGCGTAGGCTTCGGTGAACATCGCCCGGTCGGTGAGCAGCTCGGTCTGTGCCGGGTGCCCGCCGTGCGGCGCGTAGTAGCTGGACTTGGACATGGAGCGTTTCCTCGTTGTTGTCTTGCTGCCGACGCGCGCCGCCGGATGAAGCGGGCTGGGCACGAGCCGTTGCTGACGGCAACGATATCCAGCGCCCCTCGCATGCACAAATTAAATGTTGGAATCCACCGTATTCATTTATCGAATGTGGGCCGGCCACGCGTATCTTCCGCCAGCACCCGCGATAGCACGCGTGCCAGCGCCTTCACCATCGGGTCCGCCGCCGGCCGGTGCAGCAGCGCCACTTCGAACACGTCCACCGCCGGTAGCCCGGCGTTCTTCGGCAGCACCGCATGGCCTGCGCTCACCGCGCGCAGCGGCAGCAGGCCGATGCCCATGCCATCGGCGATGGCCGATTGCAGGCCGCTGAGGCTGGAACTGGTGAAGCTGATGTGCCAGCGCCGGCCGACCGCCTCCAGCGCGGCGATCATCTCGTCGCGATAGACCCCGCGCGGCGGGAAAGTGACGATCGGCAGCGGATCGAGGTCGATGCAGGGGTTCCTGGCGCTGTCGACCCAGCGCGTCTTTTCCGGCCAGCAGGCCAGCGCCTCGCGGCTGGCGCGGCGCTGCTTGAGCAGTACCAGGTCGAGTTCGCCGCGGTCGTAGCTGGCGCTGAGGTCGCGGCTCATGCCGCTGGTGACCTCCAGCTTGACCTGCGGGTAGCGCCGGTTGAACGCCGCCAGTTGCTCGGTGGTGCGGCCGGCGGCGAAGTCGTCCGGCACGCCGATGCGTACCGTCAGCGCCACGGTGGCGCCGGACAACGCCTCGGCCAGCTCGTCGTTCAGCGCCAGCAGGCGGCGGGCGTAGCCGAGCAAGGTATCGCCGGCATCGGTCGGCAGCACGTCGCGGTTGCCGCGTTCGAGCAGGCGGTGCCCGGCCAGTTCTTCCAGGCGCCGGACCTTCTGGCTGACGGTCGACTGGGTCGAGTGCAGGCGCGCGGCGGCGGTGGTGAAGCTGCCGCAGTCGGCCACCGTGACGATAGCACGGAGCAGGTCGAGGTCGAACAGGCGGCTATTCGGTTTTTCACTGTCGCTCATGGCGATATCGCGTTTTCGAATGACCACCCGCTTTTAGCAGGTCGCCGCGGTCCGTCGCAATCCTCGGCGCCGGCGCGACGCGTTCCGGCCAACCGTGGGGAGGGCGGGAGGCGCTACTCGGGCACCTCGACGTTGACCTGCAGCGCGTCGTGGCGCCAGTACTCCAGGTCGCAGTCGATCAGGCGTCCCGACTGGTCGCGGTTGACCCGCACGATCCGCAGCGCCGGGCTGCCCACCGAGACCCGCAGCGGCCCGGCGGCCTCCGCCGGGAGGATGGTCGGGAGCATCTCGAAGCGCACCCGGCCGTAGCGGATGCCGTAGTGATTGGCGTAGAGATCGGTCAGCGAGCGAGTCAGGTCGAAGCGCTCGATGCCGGGAAAGTAGGCGGGATTCAGGTAGTGCTCGACGTACAGCACCAGCCGCCCGTCGACCCGCCGCGCCCGGCGGATCTGGAATACCCGCGACAGCGCCGGCAGCTCCAGGCGCTGGCAGATGTCGACGCTGGCCGGGATCATCGCCGCGCCGAGCACCTCGGTCTCCGGCACCCGGCCCTGGTCGGCGACCATCGCGTGGAAGTGGCTGCGCACCAGCGGGTTGTACAGCAACCGCTGCGGCGAGACGAACCAGCCGCGGCGTTCCTCGCGGTAGATCAGGCCCTGGTCCTCCAACTGGCCGAGGGCCTCGCGCAGGGTGATGCGGGTGGTCGAGAACAATTCGCTCAGTTGCCGCTCGCTGGGCAGCTTGCTGCCGCGCGCGAGCAGGCCGCGCTCGATCTGCTCGCGCAGGGACTGGTAGATCACCGTCAGGGGGCGGGACGGCTCGTCGCGCATATCGGCGCTTCTCCGCTGGGGCTTCGGGGGCTACAGGGTAATGCTTCCGGGCCGCCGGCGGTATAGCGCGGCGCGCCTTCTCAGCGCCACTCCAGCACCGGCCAGCCGGCCTCGCGGGCGTGGCCGAGCAGCGCCGGGTCGGGGTTCACCGTGTGCGGCCGGTCGACCCGCGAGAGCAGCGGCAGGTCGTTGCGCGAGTCGGAATAGAAGGTCGCGCCGGCCAGCGTCTCGTCCTCCTGGGCCAGCCAGGCGTCGAGGCGCCGGACCTTGCCCTCGCGGTAGGTGAGGGTGCCGCGGGTGCGCCCGGTGTAGAGACCATCGCGCTCCTCGATGTCGATCGCCAGCACCTCGTCCACCCCCAGCCGGCGGCCGATGGCGCTGACCAGGAAGTGCGCCGAGGCGGAGATGATCAGCAGGCGGTCGCCGGCCCGGCGGTGGCGTTCCAGGCAGCGCACGGCGTCGGCGTGGATGCGCGGTACGATGATCCGCGCGACGAAATCCTCGACGGCGCTGGCGATCTCCGCCGGGGTACGTCCGGCGATGGGCGCCAGGCTGAAGTCCATGTAGTCCTCCATGGCCAGCCGACCCTCGGCGTAGAGTTCCATGAGGCGGCTTTCCTGGTGCAGGAACGCGGTCTTCTCGACCCAGCCCAGTTCGGTCATGTAGCGCCCCCAGAGGGTCGCGCAGTCACCGTCGATCAGGGTGTCGTCGAGGTCGAAGAGGGCAAGTGGCATAGGCAGTTCCTTGTTCGCTGATGGTTGGCCCGGCGCGCCTGGCGGCCGGGCGGGTGAGTGGGGAAAGCTTCAACGCGCCTTGCCGGCCGCCAGCAGCGGCGCGCCGGCGATGCTCGCCGCCGGCTCGGCCTGGCGCGCGCCCGGCCGGCTGTTCCAGAACGGCACCAGCAGCAGGCTGGCGAGCAGCGCGGTGGCGGTGAACACGAAGAACACCGTGAGGGTATCGAAGTAGCCCGGCAGCAGGCCGCCGAGGATCGCCCCGACCGAGCCGCAGCCGTTGACGAAGCCGGTGGCGGTGCCGGCCGCCTCGCTGGTGCCGAAGTCGATGGCGGCGGCGCCGCTGATCATCGAGTCCGGCCCGTAGAGGGTGATGCCCATCATGAACAGCAGGCCGACCACCAGGTACAGGCTGCCGCTCTGCATCGCCGGCACGAACAACGCCAGGCACACGGTCAGCGCCGCCAGGCTGAGCACGCAGGCCGGCATGCGGCGGGCGCCGAACAGCTTGTCCGAGGCCAGGCCGATGAGGATCGGCCCGGCCAGCCCGGCGACTTCGAAGGCCGAAGGCACGATGGCCGAGGCGACCTTGCCGATCTCCGGCATGCGTTCGTAGATGATCACCGGGCCCCAGAGCAGGATCGCGTAGCGCGCCGGCTTGAGCAGGAAGTAGGCGATGCCGAGGACCAGCACGTGGGGATTCCTCAGCGCCTTCGACAGGGCGCCGGAATGGCTCGGCCGGGGCGCGTTGGCGGAGGGCGCGGCCTCGGCCTCCACGGGCGGCAGGCCGACGTCCTGCGGACGGTTGCGCTGGAGGAAGAAGAACAGCACGGCCACCGCCAGCACCACTCCCGCCGAGCACAGGAAGGCCATGCGCCAGTCGTGCGTCAGCTGGTAGGCGCACCAGCCGGCGAACGGCGTCGCCACCAGCCCGCCGAAGGCGTAGCAGGTACTCCACAGGCCGAGCACGCGGCCGCGCTCGTGGGTGGCGAAGAAGGCGCCGATGTTCTTGCACAGCCCCGACCAGCCGGTGGACTGCGCCAGGCCCTGGACCACCATGCAGGCGGCGAAGATCGGCAGGGTGGCGAAGGTGCCCATCGCCAGCGCTGCCAGCGCCGAGGTGAGCAAACCGCCGAGCACCACCACGCGGGTGCCGAAGCGGTCGGCGAACACCCCCCACATGAACTGGCCCACGGCGTAGGCGGCCAGGTAGAGGGCATCGAGATCGGCCATGGCGCTCTTGTCGAGTTCGAAGGAGGGGTCTTCGGCGATGCCGAGCTTGGCCACCGAGAAGGCCTTGCGGGTGAAGTAGAAGGCGGCGTAGGCCAGCCAGGTGATGACGAAGATCTGGATGCGCCAGCGCTGGAGCGATTGCCAGCCACGGTGCAGGGTACCGTTGTGGTTGTTCATGTGGGTCCCTATGGGTCTAGACAGTGCGGGGAGGTTGTTCTTGTTGTGCTGCTGCAAAGCTGTCCGGATGCATGGTCTAGGCCAGATGCCTTTGACCATGACTTTTTTCACGCAAGGTTGGGGCTGGTGACGCGCTCCTTCTCGGCCATGCCGAGATAGCCATGGGGTGTTGATCAGTAATGGCGGGGCTTGCCCGGCGATCCGATCAGGCGGATCGGTGAACGGAGGCCAATCTAGCACCGTGATTTTTATTGGTATAGACCAAAAATAGTGCAAAAGGATTCGAATTTTGCGAGGGAATGCCCTGGATTAATGCAAAAGCCTCGCACCGGGAGGAGGGATGCACGGCATTTATTGAGAAATTTCAGGGATTTGGAATAGACCAGATTTTCGATGGATAGGCCGAAGACCCGCCCGGCTGGATGCAAGGCGGGCTTTCATCGTGGAAGCAGGCGCGGAAGGCGAGCATTGGCCGGAGATCCGAGATTGTCGCCGGTGTGCCGGTTTCAGAGCGGTGAAGCGCCGTTTGCAAGACAGGTGGAGGCGCCGCGCCGGCCGTCGCTGGATCGGTGGACAGTCAATCGGCGCTGGCGCAGCCGAGACGCACCGCGAGCGTCCTGTCAGTCGCCAGTCGCGTATCCGCCGCCAGCATCAGCGTGCGGACGCCTTCGTGGCGACCGTCGAGCAGGCCTTCCTGAAGGACCAGCGCCTGCGCATTGGCCTGCGTGGCCAGCAGCCGATAACGCACCAGCGCCGAGGTACAGCCGCATTCGCCGGTGGAACGCCGGGCCTCCAGGGTGAGTGGCAGGTGCAACTGGCCCTCCGCCGTGTGCGGCGCACCGAGCCGGGCGGCGAGGCAGGCGGAGAGGGCATTGTCGAGCGTCGCCGCGTCGGCGAATGGGGCGGCCAGGCAGAGGCTGCCGAGGAGCAGGGCTTTGGCGTCCATGTCGGGGTTCCGCTGGGGCTGAGAGGGAATCATGGCTGAGGTGGGCGGGTGCTGCCAGCCCAGGAGGGTTATCAAGGAAAAACGTCTGGCTGAAACCGCCGCTCTATCCGGTGACGAGCGTCGACTTGCATGAACGAGTGGCGTCCGCCATTGCTCAAGCCCTGACTCCTTTCAGGGCATGTGGCGGGATCAGGCCCGGATCAGCGGGCGTGGGCTGTCGAGGAAGTGCGGGCAGTCGGAGAGGGGGATCCAGGTCTTGCCTTGCCAGTGCAGGGTGTCGATCTCGGCGGTTTTCCAGCGCAGCATGGCGCGCTGGGGCGTGGCGTGGGGGCGGGACTGGCTGCGCAGGCAGGGCAGCACCGAGCCGCTGACCCAACGACGCATGTAGTGGTCAACCCATCCCGGACAGTGGGTTGAGTTTTTCTTCGGCCACCGCAGGCGGTAGCCCGTCGTTGAATTGATGCGGCCTGATCCAGTTGTAGCGGTGCATCAGGTAATGACTGATGTCCCGTTGGGCCTCCTGCGCCGTCAGGTAACCCGTTGACGGGACCCACTCCGACTTCAGACTGCGGAACAGGCGCTCCATCGGCGAGTTATCCCAGCAATTCCCCCGACGGCTCATGCTCTGCTGCATCCGATAGCGCCAGAGCCGTTGCCGAAACAGGCGGCTGGCGTACTGGCTGCCCTGGTCTGAATGGAACAGCACCTGCTGTGGCCTGCCGCGCTGTTCGTAGGCCATGTCCAGGGCCTTGATCACAAGCTCGGCATCCGGCTTGGCCGAGAACGCCCAACCGATCACCCGCCGGGTATGCAGATCCAGCACCGCGGCCAGGTAGTGCCAACGGCCTTGCGCCCAGACGTAGGTGATGTCGCCACACCACACCTGATTGGGATGCTCGGTCGCGAATTCGCGGTTCAGCCGATTCGGGATATCCGGCCGCTCAACCGTGGCCTGTTTGTAGGCGTGCGAGCCCGGTTGCTTGCTAACCAGGCCCAGCTCACGCATCAACCGACGCACTCGGAAACGGCCGATGGTCACGCCCTCTTCGCGCAGCATGCCCAGAATGCTGCGGCTGCCGGCCGAGCCCCGACTCTGGCTGAACAACTGGTTGACCTGGCTGCGTAGCGCCACGCGGCGAGCATCGACACGCCGCCGTCGAAGACGGTGGACGTAGTAGCAAGACCGCGCCACATCGAAAGCTGAACAGACCACTTCCACCGACTCCTGCTCACTCAACTGGTCTATCAGCGCGTACGATCGAGTTCGTCCGACATCAAGAGAGCGGTAGCCTTTTTTAATATCGCTTTCTCCCGCTCCAGGCGGTTGATCCGGGCTTCCAGCTTCTGGATCTTTTGCTGCTCAGGCGTCAACGCCTTGCTCTTCGGGGTCACACCCTGGCGCTCCGCCTCGAGCTGCTTCACCCAACGGCGCAAGGCCGAGTCCACCACCCCCAGCGAACGGCAGGCGTCGATATGGCTGTAGCCTTGGTCCAGCACCAAGGCGGCAGCCTCTCGTTTGAACTCGGCGGAAAACGTACGTCGTTGCTTGCTCATCAGACACCTCTCTCACGGCGAGGATTCTCGCCTAAATCGGTGTCCGGGATCAGTAGACCACTACAGCAAGCCTCGCGCCGCGCCGGGTACGGCGAGCCAGAGCAGGGCGTAGAGCCCGGACTCGCTGACCAGGCAGTCCTGACGTGGCCCGTGGCGTTCGTCGTGGAGCCAGGCGAGCCGCCACTGGTCGGCATCCAGATGCCGCTCCAGCGCATGGCAGAGGGCGAACAAGCGCTCGCGCTGTTCCGCCGTCGCCAGCGACCACGGCGCCTCGTCACACAACGCCGCCGGCGCCCGACCGCCCAGGTAACGGCCCAGCAGCCGTGCCAGGTCGGAGAACACGAACCAGCCTTCCTCATCCAGCAGCACGGCGCGCAGGACCCGATGGTGGTGGGTGAAACGGCTGGGGTGGAGGAGGGTGTCAGACATGGCGCACCTCCGGGGAGGTGGTGTTGGTGTCGTGCCGCGAGGGGATGAATGGGGTGGGTTGAAAAACGAATGGCATACGCATTTCCTCAATGGAATACACCGCTACTTTCGGGAGCGGTTTGCCGCTGGGTGGTATGCGTTCTTAGCGCCGAAGAATGATTATGGAGCGCACCGATAGCGGTCAACGGTAGGGCGAATAACTGCAAAGCAGTTATCCGCCGATTCTCTGAAGCCATTGCTTGTACATCGACTTGACGAAGTTCTTTCAATCCCCCGATGCTCGGGCGTTACAGGAAAATCCTGTGTAGTTGCGGATAACGCTTCGCGTTATTCGCCCTACCTCTTCCAGAGAAACATCGACGCTCCGGTCCGCCCCATCAGGAGGCCGAGCGGAATCGTCGTGTAGGAGGTCGAATGCAGGGGCAAGCGCTTTGGTTACTTTCTCGGGGCCGGCCATCCTGCGAGGCCGAGAAAAAGACTTGGTAGCCGGGGTAGAGCGAGTAACGGCACAGCCGTTATCCGCCAGCAGACTCAAACCCGCTCCGCCGCTCGGACCTCCAAGGAAGGATCACCGGCCCAATCCTTGGGATAAAGCCCTTCAGCTACGGCCCGGTGGAAGGTGGAGAAGGGCCAGTCCTTGACCGCCGTAACCAGCCCGTGTTTCACAGGGTTGAGATGGATGTAGTCGAAATGGCGCCGGTAGTCCGTGTCATTGCGAATCAGGTGTTCCCAGTAGCGGTGTTGCCAGATGGCGCGTTGTCCTCGCCGCCGTTGCGCGAGGGTACGTGATTCGTGGCAGGGGATGCGCCGTGCGAAGCCGGACTTGATGACCTTCCAGCGGGTGGCGAAATCGGCATCGTGGGGCGGCAGGGTCCAGAGGCAATGCATGTGTTCCGGCAGCACGACCCAGGCATCGATGCGGAAGGGATGCCGGTGCCTGGTCTGAGCGACCACGCGGCGCAGCAGGTCGATTTCGCGGGTCAGCAGGTTAGAGCGGCGGTCATGCAGGGTGACGGTGAAGAAATAGGTGCCGCCAGGGACCCAGGTTCGTCGGTAGCTTGGCATTGGGGATCATCCGTGTATCCAGAGGGATTTCGGAGCGTACCTTGGCCAGGTGGCGGATAACGCTGCGCGTTATTCGCCCTACGAAGGTTTCAGATTGAGTGAATGGTTGGGCATGTTTTTCTCTTTAATGAAGAGCCCCGCACAAGGCGGGGCTCTTTTCTCTACCACTGCCCCAAAAATCCCTTTCCGGCAACAGCGTCTAACGGTCTTGACCTAAATCGAGAATCTCAATCCCAGCTCAGTGCTCCGCCCGTCTGGTACTCGATAACCCGCGTCTCGAAGAAGTTCTTCTCCTTCTTCAGGTCCATGATCTCCGACATCCACGGGAACGGGTTGGTGGTCCCCGGATACTCTTCCTTCAGGCCGATCTGGGTCAGGCGCCGGTTGGCGATGAACTTCAGGTAGTCCTCCATCATCGCCGCGTTCATCCCCAACACCCCGCGCGGCATGGTGTCGCGCGCGTATTCGATCTCCAACTGGGTGCCCTGGAGGATCATCTGGGTCGCCTCGTCCTTCATCTGGGCGTCCCACAGGTGCGGGTTCTCGATCTTGATCTGGTTGATCACGTCGATGCCGAAGTTCAGGTGCATCGACTCGTCGCGGAGGATGTACTGGAACTGCTCGGCGGTGCCGGTCATCTTGTTGCGGCGGCCCATGGAGAGGATCTGGGTGAAGCCGCAGTAGAAGAAGATGCCTTCCAGCACGCAGTAGTAGGCGATCAGGTTGCGCAGGAACTGGCGGTCGGTTTCCGGGGTGCCGGTCTGGAACATCGGGTCGGAGATCGAGCGGGTGTACTTCAGGCCCCACGAGGCCTTCTTCGCCACGCTGGGGATCTCGTGGTACATGTTGAAGATCTCGCCCTCGTCCATGCCCAGCGACTCGATGCAGTACTGGTAGGCGTGGGTGTGGATCGCCTCTTCGAAGGCCTGGCGCAGGATGTACTGGCGGCACTCGGGGTTGGTGATCAGGCGGTACACGGCCAGCACCAGGTTGTTGGCGACCAGGGAGTCGGCGGTGGAGAAGAAGCCGAGGTTGCGCATGACGATGCGCCGCTCGTCTTCGCTGAGGCCGTCCTTGCTCTTCCACAGGGCGATGTCGGCGTTCATGTTGACTTCCTGCGGCATCCAGTGGTTGGCGCAACCATCCAGATACTTCTGCCAGGCCCAGTCGTACTTGAAGGGGACGAGCTGGTTGAGGTCGGCGCGGGCGTTGATCATCTGCTTGTCGCCGACCTGCACGCGCGCGGCGGAGCCTTCGAGGTCGTCCAGGCCTTCCTGGATGTCGAGGTCGTTCAGGGCCTTCTTGGCGCGGGCGACGGCGTCGGAGTCGTCGGCGGAAACGGCGCGCGCTTCTTCCACCGAGCCGGCGGCTTCGTCGTCCAGCTTGTCATGGCCCTGGGCAACGGCCTGGGCGGCGGCGGGCGCGGCCTTGGCTTCGGTCGGGTCTTCTTTGTCGAATTCGTCCCAGCTCAGCATCTTGCTCTCTCCTGGTCTGGCGGCCGTCTCGGCGGCCTGGATATGGGGCGTGAGGTGCACGCGAAAGCGGTGGTCCGGCACGGTCTGGCCGGGCCGTTCTTCTCCCCCGGAGGGAAGAAGGGGATTGTTCCTGGCCCTGGCGAGGGGCCTTGCGCTGCCAGCGTGGCGCTGGACGAGCGACCGTCAGGCGCCGGGCAGGCGAACCCACGCGAGGAGTCCGGCTTGCCCGGCCGCGACACGGACGCCGTTCAGCGACGCGCGATCACTGGCAGGCTTCGCAGTCGGGGTTGTCGATGCTGCATGCCTGCGGCACCGGTGCCGGCTTCGGCTCGGCGGCCGGGGCGGCTTGCAGGCCGTCGTTGCCACCGGCCGACACGGCGTTGAGCTTGCCGGTGTTGATGGTGGACTTCTCGGTGCTGGTGGCGGCCAGGGCACGGAGGTAGTAGGTGGTCTTCAGGCCGCGGAACCAGGCCATGCGGTAGGTCACGTCGAGCTTCTTGCCCGAGGCGCCGGCGATGTACAGGTTCAGCGACTGGGCCTGGTCGATCCACTTCTGGCGACGGCTGGCGGCTTCGACGATCCAGCGGGTCTCGACTTCGAACGCGGTGGCGTAGAGGTCCTTGAGGTCCTGCGGGATGCGCTCGATCTGCTGCACGGAACCGTCGTAGTACTTCAGGTCGTTGACCATGACCGGGTCCCACAGGCCGCGGGCCTTGAGGTCGCGCACCAGGTAGGGGTTGATCACGGTGAACTCGCCGGAGAGGTTCGACTTCACGTACAGGTTCTGGTAGGTCGGCTCGATCGACTGCGAGACGCCGGTGATGTTGGCGATGGTCGCGGTCGGCGCGATGGCCATGATGTTCGAGTTGCGGATGCCTTTCTGTACGCGCTCGCGCAGCGGCGCCCAGTCGAGGGTTTCCGACAGGTCGACTTCGATGTACTTGGCGCCGCGCTCTTCGATCAGCTTCTTCTCCGAGTCGATCGGCAGGATGCCTTGCGACCACAGCGAGCCCTGGAAGGTCTGGTAGGCGCCGCGCTCGTCGGCCAGGTCGCAGGACGCCTGGATCGCGTAGTAGCTGATGGCTTCCATGGACTGGTCGGCGAAGGCGATGGCCGCGTCCGAACCGTAGGGGATGTGCTGCAGGTACAGGGCGTCCTGGAAGCCCATGATGCCCAGGCCTACCGGACGGTGCTTGAAGTTGGAGTTCTGCGCCTGCGGGACCGAGTAGTAGTTGATGTCGATGACGTTATCGAGCATGCGTACCGCGGTCTTGACGGTCTTCTCCAGCTTGGCGGTGTCCAGCTTGCCGTCGACGATGTGGTTGACCAGGTTGATCGAGCCCAGGTTGCAGACGGCGATCTCGTCCTTGTTGGTGTTCAGGGTGATCTCGGTGCAGAGGTTCGAGCTGTGCACCACGCCCACGTGCTGCTGCGGGCTGCGCAGGTTGCACGGATCCTTGAAGGTCAGCCACGGGTGGCCGGTCTCGAACAGCATGGAGAGCATCTTGCGCCACAGGTCCTTGGCCTGGACGACCTTGTGCAGCTTCAGCTTGCCGTAGCTGGCCAGGGCCTCGTAGTACTCGTAGCGCTCCTCGAAGGCCTTGCCGTAGAGGTCGTGCAGGTCGGGGACGTCGGACGGCGAGAAGAGGGTCCAGGAGCCGTCGTCGAAGACGCGCTTCATGAACAGGTCGGGGATCCAGTTGGCGGTGTTCATGTCGTGGGTACGACGACGGTCGTCACCGGTGTTCTTGCGCAGCTCGAGGAATTCCTCGATGTCCAGGTGCCAGGTCTCCAGGTAGGCGCAGACCGCGCCCTTGCGCTTGCCGCCCTGGTTGACCGCGACCGCGGTGTCGTTGACCACTTTCAGGAAGGGCACGACGCCCTGGGACTTGCCGTTGGTGCCCTTGATGTAGGAGCCCAGCGCGCGCACCGGGGTCCAGTCGTTGCCCAGGCCGCCGGCGAATTTCGACAGCATGGCGTTGTCGTGGATGGCGCCGTAGATGCCCGACAGGTCGTCCGGCACGGTGGTCAGGTAGCAGCTGGAGAGCTGCGGACGCAGGGTGCCGGCGTTGAACAGGGTGGGGGTGGAGCTCATGTAGTCGAAGGACGACAGCAGGTTGTAGAACTCGATGGCGCGTGCCTCGCGGTCCTTCTCCTCGATGGCCAGGCCCATGGCCACGCGCATGAAGAAGATCTGCGGCAGTTCGAAGCGGATGCCGTCCTTGTGGATGAAGTAGCGGTCGTACAGGGTCTGCAGGCCGAGGTAGGTGAACTGCTGGTCGCGCTCGTGATCGATGGCCTTGCCCAGTTTCTCCAGGTCGAATTCCTTCAGCTTGGCATCGACCAGCTCGAACTCGGCGCCTTTCTCGATGTAGGCCGGCAGGGCCTTGGCGTACAGCTCGGCCATTTCGTGATGGGTGGCGCTCTCGGCCACGCCGAGGAAGCCCAGGGCTTCGGCGCGCAGGGTGTCCATCAGCAGGCGGGCGGTGACGTAGGAGTAGTTCGGCTCGCGCTCGACCAGGGTGCGCGCGGTCATCACCAGGGCGGTGTTGACGTCCTTCTCGGCGACGCCGTCGTAGAGGTTCTTCAGGGTCTCGCGCTCGATCAGCGCGCCGTCCACCTCGGCCAGGCCTTCGCAGGCTTCGCTGATGATGGTGTTCAGGCGGCCCATGTCCAGCGGCGACAGGCTGCCGTCGGCGCGGGTGATGCGGATGCTCGGGTGCGGCTGGGCGACGTCGCTGGTGGCGCCGGCGTTCTTGCGCTCGGCGGCGCGGGCTTCGCGGTAGATCACGTAGTCGCGGGCGACCTTCTGCTCGCCGGCGCGCATCAGGGCCAGTTCGACCTGGTCCTGGATCTCTTCGATGTGGATGGTGCCACCGGACGGCATGCGGCGCTTGAAGGTGGCGGTGACCTGCTCGGTCAGGCGGCGCACGGTGTCATGGATACGCGACGAGGCGGCGGCGGTGCCGCCTTCCACGGCGAGGAACGCCTTGGTGATGGCCACGGTGATCTTGTCATCGGTGTAGGGGACTACAGTGCCGTTGCGCTTGATCACGCGCAGCTGGCCCGGCGCGGTGGCGGCCAGATCCTGCGACGAATCGGCGGCCTGCGGCGCGTTGGCCTGCGGGTTCTCGCGTGTGGTGTCGGTATGCATGGGTGGGTATCTCCACGTTCTCGTAATGGTTTTGCTAGCGGGCGCCGGGGCGCCCATTCCCTTGAATCGATAAAGAGCCGGGCAGCCGGCCTCGCGGCGGCTGCTTCATTCGAATGCTGAGGGTGGGGACTGTGAGTGCCTCCCTGGCCCTGGCGGGTTCGTGGCGTTTTGCCGGCGAACACAATACCTAGTGGTGTTGACTGTCTGTTTACAGTGTCCGTTGCAACACCCGTACCGCTTTTCCAACGCCATGAAGGGCTCCCCGCGGTGAGCACCGCCGATGCTTTCAATACGTCTGGAAATGGCTTTTTTCGGAGCCGCCGGAGCCATCTGAGTGGTCCGTGCGCGGTTGGTTCCGTTGTAGCCGTTCGTTCGCTCGAAACCCAAGATATAGGGGGTGGCGCCGATGAGGATACAAGATAATGCGCTAATGGGGTGTTTGCAAGGTAACAGTCTGGGGGAAACCTGTGGATAAAGTGTGGGTCTTCTGTGCGTGATTCCTAGGAATCGTCCGTAGGCCGCGGCAGCGCTGGAGAATGCCATTCGTCGCCCTCGGAAAGCACCGTCGCAGACCTGTTCCCCAACCTTTCGGGGCGCGCACCCTACCCACAATATGTAGTGTTTGCAAGATGTTCCGCGCCCGCTGCCGCGCGGCGTCCGTATTGGCTACAATGCGGGCCGCTCCGAGAGGGCCGCACGGCGGCCCCGGGACCGCGATACGAAGGAGGCTGTGTGGAGCAAGAAGCCTGGCGCATCCTGATCGTCGAGGACGATCGACGCCTGGCCGAGCTGACCCGGGAATACCTGGAAGGCAACGGCCTGAAGGTCGACATCGAGGCCAACGGCGCGCTGGCCGCGGCGCGCATCCTCGCCGAGCGCCCGGACCTGGTGGTGCTCGACCTGATGCTGCCGGGCGAGGACGGGCTGTCCATCTGCCGCCAGGTGCGCCCGCAGTTCGACGGCCCGATCCTGATGCTCACCGCGCGCACCGACGACATGGACGAGGTGCTCGGCCTGGAGATGGGCGCCGACGACTACGTGTGCAAGCCGGTGCGCCCGCGCGTGCTGCTGGCGCGTATCCGCGCCCTGTTGCGGCGCAGCGAGGCCCCGGAAACGGGCGCGCCGCCCTTGGACAGCAAGCGCCTGGCGTTCGGCCGCCTGGTGATCGACAACGCGATGCGCGAGGCCTGGCTGGACGAGGCCACCATCGAGCTGACCAGCGCCGAGTTCGACCTGCTCTGGCTGCTGGCGGCCAACGCCGGGCGCATCCTCTCCCGCGAGGAGATCTTCAATGCCCTGCGCGGCATCGAGTACGACGGTCAGGACCGCTCCATCGACGTGCGCATCTCGCGGATCCGCCCGAAGATCGGTGACGACCCGATGCATCCGCGGCTGATCAAGACCGTGCGCAGCAAGGGCTATCTGTTCGTCGGCGAGGGCTGAGCCGCGTTCGCCGCGCCGGCCCGCCCGGCCGGCATCGACACCCATGGGGGCTCGCCGATGAAATCCATCTTCCTGCGCATCTATGGCGGCATGCTCCTGGCCCTGCTGCTGGTCAGCGGCCTGGGCCTGTTCGGCCTGCACTGGATCAACGAGGTACGCGGCGAGCACTACCGCGAGGAACTGGCGCGCGGCACTTTCCGCCTGATGGCCGACAACCTGCAGCCGATGAGCGCCACCGAGCGCAAGCGCGCCCTGGCGCAGTGGAGCCGGCTGATGGGCATCCCGCTGCGGCTGGTCGGACTGGACGAGCTGCGGCTGGACGGGCGCAGCCGCGCGCGGCTGATGAACGGCCAGGTGCTGGTGAAGCAGACCGCCGAGCACACCGTCACCGTGCATACCCAGGCCAGCGCCACCGAGGGCCTGGTGCTCAGTGGCGAGGTGCAGCAGGTCAGCGAGCAACTGGCGCGGGCCACGGTCTACCTGCTGATGGACGAACTGGTGCGCTACCCGGCCAGCGAGCAGCCCTACCACCTGGCGCGGATCGTCCGCGACAAGCGCTTCGGCTTCCCGGTGCACCTGCTCCAGGTCAAGGAGCTGGACCTCGACGACGACCAGCGCCGGCGGGTGGTGGAAGGCGATACGGTGATGGCGCTGGGCAAGGACGGCGACTCGATCCGCATCTTCGCCGGCATCCTCGACACGCCCTGGGTGCTGGAGCTGGGCCCGCTGTACCAGATGAACCTCTATCCGCCGCAGCTGCTATTGCTGCTTGGCGCCCTGTGCCTGGGCTTCATCGGCCTGATCATCTACCTGCTGGTGCGCCGCCTGGAGCAGCGTCTGCGCAGCCTGGAGGCGGCGGCCTCGCGGATCGCCCGGGGCAGCCTGGACACCCGCGTCGAGGTGCGCGGCGGCGACTCGGTGGGCCGCCTGGGCGCGGCCTTCAACCACATGGCCGAGCATATCCACCGGCTGCTGACGGTGCAGCGCGAGATGGTCCGCGCGGTGTCCCACGAGCTGCGCACGCCGGTGGCGCGGCTGCGCTTCGGCCTGGAGATGATCGAGACCGCCGAGACCGACGCTGCCCGCCTGAAATACCTGGAGGGGATGGACAACGATATCCAGGACCTCGACAAGCTGGTCGACGAGATGCTCACCTACGCGCGGCTGGAGCAGGGCTCGCCGCCGCTGACCTACCAGCGCGTGGAGCTGGGCGCGCTGGTGCGCCAGGTGGTGGAGGAGATCGCCCCGCTGCGCCGCGAGGTGCTGGTCAGCTGCGAGGAGGGAGTGCTGCTGCCGGAGGAGCTGGGCAGCTGGGTCGAGGCCGAGCCGCGCTACCTGCACCGGGCCCTGCAGAACCTGCTGACCAATGCGCTGCGGCATGCCGATCGTCGGGTCAGGATCAGCTACCGGGTCAGCCTGGAGCGGTGCCGGGTGGATGTCGAGGACGACGGGCCGGGGGTGCCGGAGGCGCAATGGGAGCGGCTCTTTACGCCATTCCTGCGCCTGGACGACAGCCGCACCCGGGCTTCCGGCGGGCACGGCCTGGGGCTGTCGATCGTCCGGCGGATCGTCTACTGGCATGGCGGGCGGGCCTCCATCGGCCGCAGCGAGACCTTGGGCGGCGCCTGCTTCACCCTGGCCTGGCCGCGCAAGGCGGGTTTGCGCGACCGCTGAAAAGCTGACGGAAATATGGCAGCTAGCTATCTGCAAGTGCATGCGCAGACGTATTCCAGGCGTAGCGAAAACATATCGAAAGGCCAGTCCCGCCGGGCGTGGCAGGTATTCCGCCAGGGGCTAAAAAAGTCCTTTTCAGTTGGACTCGTTTGTTTATACTCCGGGACGCGGTGGCTAGTGGAACGCCATTCGAAATGCCCGCTCCAACGGCATTTTGCCGGGGTCGGATAACAAGAACAGCGTTGCGCAGCCGAACCGTCGAAGTCTTCCCGGATTGGGAAGGCCACTTATAAAAAATTGCAAGTTGGAGAGTGTGGTAATGGCTGATCGTGAGGTCGGAACCGTCAAGTGGTTCAATGACGCCAAAGGTTATGGATTCATTCAACGCGATAGCGGTCCGGACGTGTTCGTTCACTACCGCGCCATCCGCGGCGAGGGTCACCGCTCCCTGGTGGAAGGCCAGAAAGTGGAATTCTCGGTGATCCAGGGCCAGAAAGGCCTGCAAGCGGAAGACGTCTCCAAGGTCTGATTCCCGCAAGCAAAAGCCCGTCGCGAGACGGGCTTTTGTCATCCAGCGCATCTACCCCGCCAGGCCCGCCAACGGGCGGCCCTCGCAGCGCGGGGTTTTCGTCGTTCAGCCGGTGCGCCAGGTGATTTCCTCGACGCCCTCGGCGCTGACCCGCAGCCAGCGGTCGGCGTCTTCCTCGCCCTGGTTCTCGTCCCAGCCGCCCGGCGCGCAGCGGATCTCCACGCCCAGCGCGGCCTGCGCGGCCCTGGCGCAGGCGAGGTCGTCGTCCCAGGGCGTGCTGTCGCTCTCGAGGAACAGGCTGTGCCACTTGCCCACCGCCTTCGGCAGCCAGGTGACGCGCACCGCGCCGTGTTCGCCGCGTGCCGTGCACTTGAGGGTCTGGCCGCGTTCCTGCCACGGGCCGCAGGGGCCCAGCGCCTGTTCCAGCCAGGCGGCGACGGCCGCGTGCTCGGCGTCTTTCAGGTAGATCTCGATATCCGGTTGGCGCATGGGGTCCTCGGGGACGGTCAGTCGCGTTGCAGCCAATCGTAGCGCACCGCCACGCTGACTTCGAAGGGTTCGGCGAGGATCCGCGCGCGGCGCTCGGCGTTGACCCGCCAGCCGTGCGGGGTCATGGCCAGGAGGTTTTCCCGCGCTTCGTAGCTGTCCAGGGCCAGACGGAAGCTGAGGGTTTCCGTATGGCGCAGGCTGAGCGGCGCGGGCAGGCCGGCGAGGTGCTTGTCGTCGGCGTAGTCGCGCACGTCATCGTAGAGGCGCTGGCGCAACTCCAGCAGGTGCGCGCTGGCCGGGCCCAGGCGCAGCACGCCGCCGCCGGGGGCGAGGACGCGCACCGCCTCGTTCCAGTCGATCGGGCTGAATACGCTGGCGATCAGCTCGCAACTGGCCTCGGCCAGCGGCAACCGCGCCATGCTCGCCACCAGCCAGGTCAGCTGTGGCGCGCGACGGCAGGCGCGCTTCACCGCCTCGCGGGAGATGTCCAGGGCGTAGCCCTCGGCGTCGCCCAGGGCTTCGCCGAGCTGGGCGCTGTAGTAGCCTTCGCCGCAGCCGATGTCCAGCCAGCGCCGTGGCGCGCGCTCGGCGGCCAGCTCGGCCAGGCGCCGGGCCAGTGGCGCGTAGTGGCCGGCGCCGAGGAACTGGCGGCGGGCCTCGACCATGGCGGCGTTGTCGCCCGGGTCGAGGCTTTTCTTGTGCTGCACCGGCAGCAGGTTCAGGTAGCCCTGGCGGGCGCGGTCGAAGCGGTGCCCGGCGGGGCAGGCGACGCCGTTGTCGACCGTCCCCAGGGCGGCGGAGCAGAGCGGGCAGATCAGCATCAGGCGAGCAGCCTCACCAGGGTCTGGTAGTAGATCTCGGTGAGCAGTTCCAGGTCGCTGGCCAGGACCCGCTCGTTGACCTGGTGGATGGTGGCGTTGACCGGGCCGAGCTCGACCACCTGGGTGCCCATGGTGGCGATGAAGCGTCCGTCGGAAGTACCGCCGCTGGTCGAGGGCCGGGTCTCGCGGCCGGTGACCGCCTTGATGCTGGCGGCCACCGCGTCGAGCAGCTCGCCCGGTTCGGTGAGGAACGGCAGGCCGGACAGCGCCCATTCGACGTGCCAGTCCAGGCCGTGCTTGTCGAGGATCGCCTCGACGCGCTTCTGCAGGCCTTCGACGGTGGATTCGGTGGAGAAGCGGAAGTTGAACAGCGCGCTCAGTTCGCCGGGGATGACGTTGGTGGCGCCGGTCCCGGAGTTCAGGTTGGAAATCTGGAAGCTGGTCGGCGGGAAGAAGGCGTTGCCGTCGTCCCAGTGTTCCGCCGCCAGTTCGGCCAGCGCCGGGGCAGCCAGGTGGATCGGGTTCTTCGCCAGGTGCGGGTAGGCCACGTGGCCCTGCACGCCGCGGATGGTCAGCCTGGCGCCGAGGGAGCCGCGGCGGCCGTTCTTCACCACGTCGCCGACCAGGCTGGTGCTCGACGGTTCGCCGACGATGCACCAGTCCAGGCGCTCGCCGCGCGCGGCGAGGCGCTCGACCACCGCCTTGGTGCCATGGTGGGCCGGGCCTTCTTCGTCGCTGGTGATGAGGAAGGCGATGGCGCCCTTGTGCCCGGGATGGTCGGCGACGAAGCGCTCGACCGCGACGATCATCGACGCCAGGCTGCCTTTCATGTCCGCCGCGCCGCGCCCGCAGAGCATGCCCTGCTCGTCGATCAGGGCGTCGAAGGGTTGGTGCTGCCAGGCCTGCACCGGCCCGGTGGGGACCACGTCGGTGTGCCCGGCGAAGCACAGCACCGGGCCGTCGCCGCCGCGCCGCGCCCAGAAGTTGTCCACCTCTTCGATGCGCATCGGCTCCAGGGCGAAGCCGGCGGCTTCCAGGCGGCGCATCATCAGGGCCTGGCAATCGGCGTCGACAGGGGTGACGGAGGGGCGGCGGATCAACTCGCAGGCGAGTTCGAGGGTCGGCGAGAGACTCGGCGAAGAGGCGGTCATGGGGAGGGCATCCTGAACGGGTCGAGCGGGAAAGGGGGAATCTTAAAGCATAAACGCTGGCGAAGGGGCGCCGTTTAGGCGGGCGTTTCGGATCGGCAACCTCGGCGCGGCGGCGGATAACCGCGTTACGGCTATCCGCCCTCCGGAGTATCCAGCGCCCGGATCGGGCACAGGCGAGTAGCGCGAAGCGCTACCCCCGGGCGGGTTTCCATGGGCTGCGCCCAAGCGCCGCTCTGTCCGGTGCCTCCTCGCATGCTGTCCCGCGCCCCTGCGAGGCACTCAGGCGCCGGGCTGGCGGCTCCCTTGCAGGTCTGGCCCGGTCGCCGCGGCAGGCTGCAAGATCGCAGGCGACGCGGCGCGCCCGGCTTTTTATAATGCGCGGCAATTCGCGATCGGATGTTTCAGGGGTGGGTGATGCAGGTGGATGAACAGCGCTTCGGCGGTATCGGCCGGTTGTACGGTCGCGAGGGGCTGCAGCGCCTGGCCGACAGCCACGTGGCGGTGGTCGGCGTCGGCGGGGTCGGTTCCTGGGCGGCGGAAGCGCTGGCGCGCAGCGGTGTCGGCGAGATTTCCCTGTTCGACCTCGACGATGTCTGCGTGACCAACACCAACCGCCAGGTGCACGCCATCGAGGGCGCGGTGGGCAAGGCCAAGGTCGAGGTGATGGCCGCGCGCATCCTGGCCATCAACCCGGCCTGCCGGGTCCGCGCGGTGGCCGATTTCGTCACTCGCGAGACCATGGCCGAGTACATCGTGGACTTCGACTACGTCATCGACTGCATCGACAGCGTGGCCGCCAAGGCCGCGCTGATCGCCTGGTGCAAGCGGCGCAAGATCCCGGTGATCAGCACCGGCGGCGCCGGTGGCCAGGTCGATCCGACGCAGGTCCAGGTCGCCGACCTGAACAAGACCTTCAACGACCCGCTGGCGGCCAAGGTGCGTTCCACCCTGCGCCGCGACTACAATTTCTCGCGCACGCCGGGACGCACCTACAGCGTGCCCTGCGTGTTCTCCAGCGAACAGCTGCGCTACCCGAAGCCGGACGGCACGGTGTGCCAGTCGAAGAGTTTCGTCGGCGAAGGGGTGAAGCTGGACTGCGCCGGCGGCTTCGGCGCGGTGATGATGGTCACCGCCACCTTCGGCATGGTCGCCGCCGCCCGCGCCGTCGAGCGCCTGGCGGAAGGCCGCGCGCTGCGGCCGTCGCGGCGCACACCGGGGAAGGCTTGATCAGGCGCCGACCGCCACCAGGCTGAGCAGGCGTTCGTCGAGCACGGCGAACTGGGCGTCCAGCTCGCTGCCGTGCCGCCACTCCGCCGACAGGTCGGTGAGCAGGCGCAGCCGGGCGTGGCCGTCGGCGCGCCATTCCAGCAGTTCCGCATGTTCGAAGTAGAAGCGCTTGCCCACCAGCGGATAGAGCGCCTTGAACAGGCTTTCCTTCAGCGAGAAGACCAGCGTCACCAGCAGGCCGGTGCGTCGCTCCAGGTCGTCGGCGAAGCGCAGGCGCTCGCCTTCGGTGAGGATCTCGCCATGCAGGTAGCGCGCCCGTTCGGCTTCGAGCAGGGTTTCCACGTCCAGGCCGAGGCCGCGCCAGTCGCCGCGCGCCGCCACCAGGGCGGCGGCCCAGCGGTCGCCGTGGGTGATCGAGCCGCTGATCGCGGCCGGCCAGACCGGCGCGCGGCCCTCGCCGATGGCCGGCACCTGGCCGTTGCCGTCGAGGGCGAACAGGGCCGCGCGCGCGCAGAGGCGTCCGGCGAGGAATTCGGCCTGGCGCTTGGCCACCGCGCGGAGGATGTTCGCCGGCGGCTGGATGCCGGCCAGGGCGAAGTCGCCGGGTTGCAGCAGCGCCGGGTCGAAGCGGGTGCTGCGCAACTGCACGCCGGGCAGCGCGACGGGCAGCGGCCAGTGGGCGTCCAGCGGGGAGCAGAAGGCGGGGAGACGGTCGTTCATGGCGCGCATTGTGCCGGTTCCCGACGTGGCCCACCAGTCACGCGGCGCTTACACAAGATTGCAAAAGCGCAACAAAGGAAAACGGACCGCGAGGCCCGGTTTTGACAGACTGCGCCGCGCATTCCCATGGAATGCAGGTGAGGTTGTTTGTTGATGACGGGATACTGTCCTGTCTCGACCTTTCAAGACGGGAGTCCTTCCGGGGACTCCCGTTTTTTTATGCGTCGAGGCCGGGTCAGCCCCGCTTGAAGATGTCCTCGAGGAACGCCTGCAGGTCCGCCCAGGAGCGCTGGTCGGCCTGGCGGTCGTAGCCGATGTCCAGGCCGTGGCCCCGGTGCGCGTCGGCGTCCGGATTGGTGAAGCCATGCCTGGCGCCGTCCTGGATCACCACCTGGTAGTCGGCGCCGGCAGCGCTCAACTCCTGTTTCAGGGCGTCGAGGTCCTTGGTCGGGACCATGCTGTCGGCGCTGCCGTGCTCCACCAGGATCTTCGCCCTGACGCTGCCCTTGCTGGCCGGGGTGGTGGTGCCGAGGGCGCCGTGGAAGCTCGCCACGCCGGCCAGCGGCAGGCCCTGGCGAGCCATGTCGAGGACGATCTTGCCGCCGAAGCAGTAGCCGATCGCGGCGACCTGGCTGGGATCGGTCTGCGGTTGCCGCTTCAGCAGTTCCAGGCCGGCGAGGAAGCGCGTCCTGGCGGCGTCGGCGTCCTTCGTCGCGGCCTGCATGAAGGCCATCGCGTCCTGCGGGTGCCCGGTGTGCTTGCCATCGCCGTACATGTCGATGGCCAGGGCGCTGTAGCCGAGTTCGGCGAGGTCGCGGGCGCGGCGCTTGGCGTAGTCGTTGAGACCCCACCACTCGTGGACCACGATGACGCCGGGGCGGATTCCCGGCTTGCTGTCGTCGTAGGCGAAATAGCCGACCATACGCGTGCCGTCGGCGCCCTGGTAGGGCATCTCGCGGGTCTGGATCGCGGCCTGGGCGCCGAACGCGCAGGCGATGAGCAACAGGGCGCTGAGCAGGCGCATGGCGTCTCTCCGTGAAAGGGTCCCCGATCAAGATAGACGCTTGCGCGCGGGTCGCGGGAAAAACCCTCGGTGCCGGCCCTGCGCCGCTCAAGCGCGGGCCGCCCGGGCCGGGCAAAGCGCGCGGCGCTCATCTACCCTATGGGCGATTCCCTTCCCCTCGCTAGGACACCGTCTGGATGCCTGACCTGAGTACCTGGAACCTGACCATCCCCCAGGGCCGCCCGGCCATCACCATCTCCACCAGCCAACTGCAGCGCGACTACCGCAGCGACTATTTCCAGCGCACCGCCGAAGGCATTCGCTTCTGGGTGCCGGTCAATGGCAGCCATACGCGCAACAGCGAGTTCCCGCGCAGCGAGCTGCGCGAGACCCTGTCCAGCGGCAAGCCCTACAACTGGCGTTACGCCAGGGCCGACAACTGGCTGCAGGCGACCCTGCGCATCGAGGCGGTGCCCTCGACCCGGCGCATGATCATCGGCCAGATCCACAGCGACGGCAGCAACAGTGGCCAGGCCGCGCCGCTGGTGAAGCTGCTCTACCAGCTGCGTCTCGACCAGGGGCGCGTCCAGGCGCTGGTGCGCGAGCGCCCGGATGACAGCGGGACCAGGGTCTACACGCTGATGGACGGGATCCCCCTGGGCCAGTCGTTCAGCTACCGCATCGGCGTTTCCCGCGACGGCCTGCTCAGCGTCTCGGTGAACGGCAGCGCCCTGGAGCAGCGGCTGGACCCGCAATGGGCCTACCAGGGGCTGTACTTCAAGGCCGGGCTCTATCTGCAGGACAACCGCGGGCCTTCCAGCGAAGGCGGACGGGCAACCTTCAGCGAGCTGCACGTTCGCCATCAGTGACGATAGGACGGTGGTGCGTCGCGCACTACCTGCCTTCGCAGGATTTCACAACTGCAAGAGTTGACAGGTGCGGAGGCGGGAATTCCGCGCGTGAAGAAAAATATCCATGTTTTGTAAAGGGTGAAATGCCCGGGCGAAGCGCGGCTTCTGGTACTTGAGTACATTCTTTTGCCTTGGCTCCCCGCATCGAATAAATACCGCGCTCGACGAATATCCTCCTCCGTTATCCGGAAGGGCGCGTTCCCGCGCGGCCGGGAGTTGTCGCTTGCCGGTTGCCGTCCGGTAATTCGCCAAGTCAAAAAAACACCGCCAATAATTATTGTGGATAACTATTGATTAAGTAACTTCCTGTCAACTGTGCGAAGCGTCAGCTTATTGCCGGTTTTACCTGTCGCTATTGATTTTTCACGTTCCGGGAAAGTTCGGGGCGTGAATGTTCCTTGGCTGTTATCAGCGAGAAACTTTCATTTCAATGAAATATAGGGAGTCTTCGATATGAACGATCAGGTAAATGCATTGCCGGTTCTCGACCAGGCGGAAGTGGAACAGGTCGCCGGCGCTGGGACATTCCTTGGCGACGCCATCATCAATGGCGTCTACGCGACCAACTCCTTCCTCAATTCCCCACTGTTCTCCAGCATCGGCAACGTCGCCAGCGCCATCGGCCTCAACCGTACTCACGAACTGGTGGACCTGCTGGCGTTCCAGGTGCCGTCGGTGGCGGCGATCACCGTGGGCAAGATTCTCGGCGGGACCGACAACCACAACGTTCCGCTGCATTACAACAAGGAAAGTGGCGAAGGGCTCTACAGCTGATCGGAACGCACCGTTGAAAGAACGACTCGATGCCTCGGCATCGAGTCGTTCCCTGTGAATGCATTGATGGAGTCGATGATATGAAACGCAGGAGTGTGCTCTTGTCGGGTATCGCCCTGAGCGGAACCGCACTGGCCAATGACTCGATATTCTTTTCGCCCTTGAAATATCTGGGAGCGGAACAACAACGATCTATCGATGCCTCGCGAAGTTTGCTGGACAATCTGCTTCCACCGAGTCTGCCGCAATACGACAACCTGGCCGGGAAGTTGGCGCGGCGCGCGGTATTGTCCGGCAAGAAGCTGGCATATGTCTGGACCGAAAACTTCGCCAATGTCAAAGGTGTGCCGATGGCACGCTCGGTGCCCCTGGGTGAATTGCCGAACGTCGACTGGCTGTTGAAGACCGGCGCAGTGATCGTCGAGCTGATCGTCAATTTCGTTGCCTCGCTGCCGGCCTCGGCCGCTGCCCAGTTCGAGCGGATCGCCGCCGGACTCAGCGCTGACCTGGAGGCGGCGCGCAAGGTCCATGCAGAGTTGCTGGAGCAGGCGAAGAACGACCCGGCCGCGGCCGCCAGCCTGCTGCTGCGCTTCACCGAGTTGCAGGCACGGGTGATCGCCCTGCTGACACGGGTCGGCTTGCTGGTCGACGACATCCTCAAGAGCGCCAGCAACCTGGTTACCCAGGGCGGGCAGGACGATGGCCTGAACCGCTTTCGCGCGGTGTTCGGCACCCTGCGCCTGCCGCAGGTCGCCGACAGCTTCCGTGACGACGAAGCGTTCGCCCACTGGCGGGTGGCCGGGCCGAACCCGCTGCTGATCCGCCGCGTCGATGCGTTGCCGGGCAACTTTCCGTTGAGCGAAGAGCAGTTCCGCCGGGTGATGGGCGCCGACGACAGCCTGCTGGAAGCCACGGCCAGCCGCCGCCTGTACCTGCTGGACTACGCCGAACTGGGCAAGCTGGCGCCAGTGGGCGGGGTGGACAAGCCGCTTACCGGCACGGGCTTCGCCTACGCGCCGATCGCCCTGTTCGCCCTCGGCAAGGACCGCGCGACGTTGCTGCCGGTGGCCATCCAGTGCGGCCAGGACCCGGCGACCCATCCGATGTTCGTGCGCCCCGCCGAGTCGGAAAGCGAGCTGTACTGGGGCTGGCAGATGGCCAAGACGGTGGTCCAGGTGGCCGAGGAGAACTACCACGAGATGTTCGTCCACCTGGCCCAGACCCACCTGGTGAGCGAGGCGTTCTGCCTGGCTACCCAGCGCACCCTGGCGCCGACCCATCCGCTGCATGTCCTGCTCGCCCCGCACTTCGAGGGGACCCTGTTCATCAACGAGGGGGCGGCGCGGATCCTGTTGCCGAGCGCCGGCTTCATCGACGTGATGTTCGCCGCGCCGATCCAGGACACCCAGGCCACCGCCGGCGGCAATCGGCTGGCTTTCGACTTCTACCGCGGCATGTTGCCGGAGAGCCTGAAGGCGCGGAACGTCGACGATCCGCTCGCGCTGCCGGACTATCCCTATCGCGACGACGGCCTGCTGGTGTGGAACGCGATCCGCCAGTGGGTGGCCGACTACGTGGCGGTGTACTACGTCGGCGACGGCGACGTGACCGGCGATGTCGAGCTGGCGGCCTGGGTCGGCGAAGTGATCGGCAGCGGCAAGGTGGCCGGGTTCCGCCCGATCGCCAGCCGGGCGCAACTGGTCGAGGTGCTGACCATGGTGATCTTCACCGCCTCCGCGCAGCACGCGGCGGTCAATTTCCCGCAGCCTTCGATGATGACCTACGCGCCGGCGATCTGCGCCATGAGCGCGGCGCCGGCGCCGGACTCGCCGAGCGGCAAGAGCGAGGCGGACTGGTTGAAGATGATGCCGCCGACCCTGGTGGCGCTGGAGAAGGTGAACATCTACCACCTGCTCGGTTCGGTCTACCACGGTCGCCTGGGCGACTACCGGCAGACCGGCTTCCCTTATGCGCCGGTGTTCTCGGACGCGCGGGTGACCGCCAGCGGCGGACCGCTGGAACGCTTCCAGGCGCGCCTGAAGGAGGTCGAGGCGATCATCCGCACGCGCAACCAGGCGCGGCGCCGGCCCTACGAGTTCCTGCTGCCGAGCCGGATTCCGGCGAGCACCAATATCTGAAGGGAGAAATAGAACGGGGCGCCCCTGGGCGCCCCGTTCGGCTCAACTGCTTTCGCCTTCGGCGTCCGCTGGCATGGCATGCCGCCGCCTCAGCTGGCGACGCGCCAGCAGGCTGCCGACGAGGATCACGAACAGCGCGCCGAAGGCCGCCGCGCCGTAGTGCAGGTAGTGGTCCCACTGCGCGTAGGGCGCCAGCCAGGGCTTCAGCGCGCTGTCGGTGAGCAGCATGCCGCCGGCGATCCAGCCGAGCAGGCCGCCGCCGAAGAGGATGATCAGCGGGAAGCGGTCGATCAGGCGCAGGATCAGCTGGCTGCCCCAGACGATGATCGGGATGCTGATCAGCACGCCCAGGGAGACCAGGAAGAAATCCCCGGCCGAGGCGGCGGACAGGGCGATGACGTTGTCCAGGCTCATCACCGCGTCGGCGATGATGATGGTCTTGATCGCGCCGAGCAGGTGGGTGCTGCCCTTGATGTCGTCGCCGTTCTCCTCCTCCGGTAGCAGCAGCTTGATGCCGATCCACAGCAGCAGGAGCGCGCCGATCACCTTCAGGTACGGCAGGTCGAGCAGGTGCAGGGCGAAGAACAGCAGGAGGATGCGGATCAGGATGGCGCCGGCGACGCCGCCGAAGATCGCCTGCTTGCGCCGGTGCGCCGGCAGGTGCCGGCAGGCGAGGGCGATGACCACGGCGTTGTCGCCGCCCAGGAGGATATCGATGGCGACGATCTGCAGCAGGGCTGTCCAGAACGTCGGGTCGCTCAACCAGTGGATCAAGGCTGTACTCCGAAACGTGTAGTGAGGGCGGAAAGCCCGGGACGGCGGCGGATGGCGGCCGCCCGGCTTTCCAGCGGTGGTCCTGGGGACCGTCGGGGCCGGCTCCGGCTTGTGGACGGAGGCGGGGAACACTGCTTGGACAGGCGGACGCCCGGCCAGTGCCCGGAAAATCGACGCGTAGGTGCGCCGTCGCATCCAGGCTCCAGGTGTGACGCGGCGGATCGGCCACGAGACACCCGGCAAGCGCATTCCGTCGTCAGTCTGCCCGAGCAGGGTTTCAGCCGGCTTTCATTCAGGGGGGGAGATGGCGTCGCTCCCGACGGGGCGGTAGGCTAGCGGACTGTGTGGCTGATTCGACCCGTCGATTTCGGCGCCGGGCTTCGCCATGCCGCGTTTGCCGCTCCTCGGCGGAGTCCCGGTACCCGAACTTCGATCGAATCCACCGCACAGGCCACTAGGCTTTCGGCGCCGGGGGAGCCCGCCGGTGCCATGGACGACCGCTCACCGCACAAGGAAAACCCATGCGCAGTCTTCTTCTTTCCTCGCTGGCGTTGCTGCCCACGCTGGCCCTGGCGCAGCCCGACGCCTCGACCTTCCCTTCCTGCCTCGCCGGCCTGCAGAAGAAGGCCCAGGCACAGGGCATTTCCGCCGACAGCTATGCGCGCTTCACCAGCGGCCTGCAGGCCGACCTCAGCGTGCTCGAGCTGCTCGACGCGCAGCCGGAGTTCACCACCCCGCTGTGGGACTACCTGGCCGGCCTGGTGGACGAACAGCGAGTCAGCGACGGCAAGGCGATGCTCGCCCAGCACGACAAGCTGCTCGACCAGGTGGTCGCGCGCTACGGCGTGGACAAGTACACGGTGGTGGCGGTGTGGGGCGTGGAAAGCGACTACGGGCGGATCTTCGGCAAGCGTCCGCTGCTGACCTCGCTGTCGACCCTGTCCTGCTACGGGCGCCGCCAGTCGTTCTTCCAGGGCGAGTTCCTCGCCACCCTCAAGCTGCTGCAGGCCGGCGACATCCGCGACGCCGGCATCACCGGCTCCTGGGCCGGCGCCTTCGGTCATACCCAGTTCATGCCGTCGACCTATGCGCGGATCGCCGTGGATTTCGACGGCGACGGCCGGCGTGACCTGGTCGGCAGCGTGCCGGACGCCCTCGGCTCCACCGCCAACTACCTGAAGAAGGCCGGCTGGCGCACGGGACAGCCGTGGGGCTACGAAGTGAAGGTGCCGGCCGATTTCCCCGCCGGCCTGGCCGGGCGCGGCAAGCGCCAGCCGCTGTCGGCCTGGGTCGCCCGTGGGGTGAAGCGGGTCGACGGGCAGCCGCTGCCGGGCGGCGACGAGAAGGCCGCGATCCTCCTGCCGACCGGGGCCCAGGGCCCGGCTTTCCTGGTCTATCGCAACTACGATGCGATCTATTCCTACAACGCTGCGGAAAGCTACGCGCTGGCCATCGCCCTGCTTTCCGACCGCCTGCGCGGCGGCAGCGGCCTGGTGGCGTCCTGGCCGACCGACGACCCGGGCATCAGCCGGCTCGAGCGCAAGCAATTGCAGAAGGCGTTGCTGGCGCGCGGCTACGACATCGGCGAGGCCGACGGACTGATCGGCACCAGCACGCGCAAGGCGATCCAGGCCGAGCAGAAGCGCCTCGGCCTGACCCCGGCCGATGGTCGCGCCGGGCGCAAGATCCTCGAGGCGCTGAAGGGCGCCCAGCCCTGAGCCCGCCGCGCCGCCCGGTTCGCGGGCGGCGCTACCAGCCTTTCACGCCGGTCATGTCCGGCAGGTGGTGGGCGATCCCCTTGTGGCAGTCGATGCAGGTGGCCTCGCCGCTGGCCAGCGCAGTGGAGTGCATCTGTCGCGCGCGCACGCTCTGCCGGGTGAAGTCCATGAACTCGAAGTTGTGGCAGTTGCGGCATTCCAGCGAATCGTTGGCCTTGAGCCGTGCCCATTCGTGCTCGGCCAGCTCGCGGCGGTGATCGAGGAATTTCTCGCGGGTGTTGATGGTGCCGAAGATCTTGCCCCAGACCTCCTTGGAGGCCTGCATCTTGCGCGCGATCTTGTCGGTCCACTTGTGCGGCACGTGGCAGTCGGGACAGGTGGCACGGACCCCGGAGCGGTTGCTGTAGTGAATGGTGTCCTTGAGCTCGGCGAACACGTTGTCGCGCATCTCGTGGCAGGAAATGCAGAAGGTCTCGGTGTTGGTCGCCTCCAGGGCGGTGTTGAAGCCGCCCCAGAAGATGATCCCGGCGATGAAGCCGCCAAGGGTCAGGAAGCCCAGGCTGAAATGCACGCTGGGACGACGCAGGACCCGCCAGTAACCGGCCAGCCAGGCGATGAGTGCTTTCATGCGGCCTCCCTCAGGGCTTGCGCGCCGCATTGGCGGCTTCTTTCTCGAGGATCTGGTCGATGTTCTCGAAGCGGTTGTCGACCAGCGGCTTCACGTCCTGTTGCGGCACATGGCACTGCACGCAGAAATAGCGGCGCGGCGAGACGGCGGCCAGCGGCTGGCCGTCGCGGTCCATGTAGTGGGTGATGCTGATCATCACCGCCTGGGTCCGCGCGCTGTTGGCGCGGCTGTGGCAGGACAGGCACTTGTTGCTGTCCTTGTCGATGCGATAGCCGACGATGCTGTGGGGAATGGTCGGCGGTTGTTCGGGGTAGTTGCGCTCGCGTTTCAGGTCCTTGTTTTCCTCGGCCGCCAGCGGCGGCGCCGGACGGCTCTCGGCCAGCGTGCCGCCGGGGCGGCGGCCGTCGGGGGCGGGCGCGTCCAGCGGGTAGCCGGGGTCGGCGGCGAAGGCCGTGGGAGCACCGAGCAGGACGAGGAGCAGGGCAGTCAGCAGAGGTTTCATGGCGCGCTCCTCAGGCCAGGTTGAGCAGTTCGATGCGAACGGCGCACTTCTTGTAGTCGGTCTGCTTGGAGATCGGGTCGGTGGCGTCCAGGGTGACCTTGTTGATCAGCTTGTTGGCGTCGAAGAACGGTACGAACACCAGGCCCTGGGGCGGCTTGTTGCGCCCTCGGGTCTCGACCCGCGCGCGGATCTCGCCGCGCCGGCTGACTACCCTGACCTCGCTGCCGCGGCGCAGCTTGAGCTGGCGCGCGTCGTCGGGGTGCATGTAGACCACCGCGTCGGGCACCGCCTTGTACAGCTCCGGAACCCGCGCGGTCATGCTGCCGGTATGCCAGTGCTCGAGCACCCGGCCGGTGGCGAGCCAGAACGGGTAATCCCGGTCCGGTGCCTCGGCCGGCGGCTCGTAGGGCAGGGCGAAGACGATCGCCTTCTTGTCCGGATAGCCGTAGAACTGCACGCCGCTGCCCTTGCTCACATAGGGGTCGTAGCCCTCGCGGTAGCGCCAGCGGGTTTCCTTGCCGTCCACCACCGGCCAGCGCAGGCCGCGCGCCTCGTGGTAGGCGTCGAAGGGGGCGAGGTCGTGGCCGTGGCCGCGACCGAAGGCGGCGTATTCCTCGAACAGGCCCTTCTGGATATAGAAGCCGAAGGCGTCGACCTCGTCGTTGGCGTAGCCCTTGGCCAGGTCGCTGGCCGGGAAGCGGTCGACCTGGCCGTTGCGGAACAGCACCTCGTAGAGGGTCTTGCCCTTCAGCTCGGGGGCCTTCGCCAGCAGCTCGGCGGGCCAGACCTCGTCGGTGGTGAAGCGCTTGGAGAATTCCACCAGTTGCCAGAGGTCGGACTTCGCCTCCCCTGGCGCCTTCACCAACTGGTGCCAGAACTGCGTGCGGCGCTCGGCATTGCCGAAGGCGCCTTCCTTCTCCACCCACATGGCGCTGGGCAGGATCAGGTCGGCGGCCTGGGCCGAGACGGTGGGATAGACGTCGGAGACGATCACGAAGTTGTCCGGGTTGCGCCAGCCGGGCAGCACCTCCTGCATCACGTTGGGACCGGCCTGCATGTTGTTGCTGACCTGGGTCCAGTAGACGTTGAGCACGCCGTCCTTGAGCATCCGGCTCTGCTGCACGGCGTGGAAGCCGACTTTTTCCTGGATGGTACCGGCCGGCACCTTCCAGATCTTCTCCGCGGTTTCCCGGTGCTTCGGGTTGGTCACCACCAGGTCGGCCGGCAGCCGGTGGGAGAAGGTGCCGACCTCGCGCGCGGTGCCGCAGGCCGAGGGCTGGCCGGTGAGCGAGAAGGGGCTGTTGCCCGGTTCGCTGATCTTCCCGGTGAGCAGGTGGATGTTGTAGATCAGGTTGTTCGCCCAGACCCCGCGGGTGTGCTGGTTGAAGCCCATGGTCCAGAACGACACCACCTTGCGCCTGGGGGCGGCGTAGAGTTCGGCGAGAGCCTTCAGGCGCTCGGCCGGCACGCCGCTTTCGCGGGCAGCGCGCTCCAGGGTGTAGGGCTTGACGAACTCGGCGAAGGCGTTGAAGTCGATGTCGCTCCAGGTGTTGGCCTTGTCGGCGTTCTTCGCCTTCTTCTCCAGCGGGTCGTCCGGGCGCAGGCCGTAGCCGATGTCCTCGGCGCCGTGGGCGAAGCGCACGTGGCGCTCGACGAAGTCGCGGTTCACCGCGCCGCTTTCGATGATGTGGTTGGCGATGTAGTTGAGGATGATCAGGTCGGTCTGCGGCTTGAACACCATGGGGATGTCGGCCAGCTCGAAGCTGCGGTGCTCGAAGGTGGACAGCACCGCGACCTTGACCTGCGGTGCGCTGAGCCGGCGGTCGGTGACCCGCGACCAGAGTACCGGGTGCATCTCGGCCATGTTCGAGCCCCAGAGGACGAAGCTGTCGGTGGCCTCGATGTCGTCGTAGCAGCCCATCGGCTCGTCCATGCCGAAGCTGCGCATGAAGCCCATCACCGCCGAGGCCATGCAGTGGCGGGCGTTGGGGTCGATGTTGTTGCTGCGCAGGCCGGCCTTGAACAGCTTGTTCGCCGCATAGCCTTCCCACACCGTCCACTGGCCGGAGCCGAACATGCCGACCGACTCCGGTCCCTTGGCCTTGAGCGCGGCCTTGAACTTCTCGGCCATGATGTCGAAGGCCTGCTCCCAGCTGATCGGCTGGAACTCGCCCTGCTTGTCGAACTTGCCGTCCTTCATGCGCAGCAGCGGACGGGTCAGGCGGTCGCTGCCGTACATGATCTTCGACAGGAAGTAGCCCTTCACGCAGTTGATCCCGCGGTTGACCTCGGCCTTGATGTCGCCGTGGGTGGCCACCACCTGGCCGTCGCGGGTGGCGACCATCACGCTGCAGCCGGTGCCGCAGAAACGGCAGGGAGCCTTGTTCCAGTCGAGGCTGGTGACGTCCGCCTCGGTCACCAGGTTGCTGGCGCGGACCAGGATCGGCAGGCCGGCCGCCGCCGCGGCGATGGCGGCGGCGTTGGCCTTGGCGAATTCACGACGGGTGAGGTTCATCGATTGTCTCCTCGGGCGAGCACGGTATCGCGCGGTCGGTCATGGCCGCCGCGTCGTTGCTATCGTCGTCGTGCAGGATCTCGTGGTAGACCAGCACGGCGTTGAGCACTCCTGGCAGGTTCTGCAACTGGCCCAGGGTGTCGAGAATCTGTTCTTCGCGTTCGGCTTCCAGCACCAGGATCAGCTTGCCCTGCGGGCTTTCCTGGTAGATCTCCAGGCCGTCGAGCAGCGCCAGGTTGGCCTTCACCGCCGGCAGTCGCTCGGGTCGGCAATGCAGGATGAGGCTGGCGATCTGCAGGGCTTCAGGCATGTCGTGGAGACTCCTTGGTGGATAGCGCGCGCAGTTGGATGGCCTGGCTCGGACAGGGCGCCAGGCAGGCGCCGCAGCCGTTGCAGCGCTGGCTGTCCAGCTCGGCCAGGGCGACGCCGCCGGGGGCCGGGCGGAAGCGGATCGCGGCGGGTTCGCAGGCGTCCTGGCAACTGCGGCAGTGGATCCCGGCCAGTGCCAGGCAGTCTTCGCCAATCGCGGCGACCCAGGGGAAGGCCGGGCGGGTGCCATCGAACAGGCCGGCCTCGCAGCGGCTGGCGCATTCCCCGCACAGCGTGCAGCCAGCGCTGGAGAGGTCGAGTTCGGCGAGTCGCCCGGCGCCGATCCGCAGCACAGCTTCCGGGCAGGCCTCGACGCAGGCGGCGCAGCCCGTGCAGCGTACGGCGAAGTCGGCGGCGGTCCATGGCGGGCGGCGCGTCGGCGGACGCCCGCCGAGGCGACCGAACAGCTCTCGGCGAGTGGGCATGTTCGACCTCAGGCCGGCGGCCCGGGCGGGCCGGCCAGCAGCTGGTACATCCAGACGCAGAAGCCGAAGCCGCCGACCAGTGCGACGGACAGCAGCGGGAACAGGAAGATCACGAGGAACAGGAAGAGCCTGGCTTCCATGCCCTTGACGCGTCCCTGGTCGGGTTGTTCGTTCATTCGCCCAGCCTCTGTGCAGACGACTGTAGAGAGCCTAGACCCTACTTGCAGTACGGGCAAAAACCTCGTCGAGCGCGGCGCGCGGCAGCCTGGAAACAGAGCGTTCGCCGGCAAACGCGAGTCGTTCAGCGCGGGTTCAGCAAGCGTTCAGGGGCGGTTCAGTACCCTGACCGTACTCTGCAAGCCGTGACCTACACGACCCTCGCAGAACGGAGAAACACCATGAACGCACTCAAGACTCTCTTCATCGCTACCGCCCTGCTGGGCTCGGCCGCTGGCGCCCAGGCCGCCGATAACTTCGTCGGCCTGACCTGGGGCGAGACCAGCAACAACATCCAGAAGTCCAAGTCGCTGAACCGCAACCTGAACAGCCCGAACCTCGACAAGGTGATCGACAACACCGGCACCTGGGGCATCCGCGCCGGCCAGCAGTTCGAGCAGGGCCGCTACTACGCGACCTACGAGAACATCTCCGACACCAACAGCGGCAACAAGCTGCGCCAGCAGAACCTGCTCGGCAGCTACGACGCCTTCCTGCCGATCGGCGACAACAACACCAAGCTGTTCGGCGGCGCCACCCTCGGCCTGGTCAAGCTGGAGCAGGACGGCAAGGGCTTCAAGCGCGACAGCGACGTCGGCTACGCGGCGGGCCTGCAGGCCGGTATCCTGCAGGAGCTGAGCAAGAGCGCGTCGATCGAAGGCGGCTATCGTTACCTGCGCACCAACGCCAGCACCGAGATGACCCCGCATGGCGGCAACAAGCTGGGTTCCCTCGACCTGCACAGCAGCTCGCAGTTCTACCTGGGCGCCAACTACAAGTTCTAAGTGACCGCGCAGCGCCCGCGAGGGCATGCTTGGATGGCCGGGCCGCAAGGTCCGGCCGCATCTCATCCGGAGGAACCTCATGAAACTGCTGGTCGTGGAAGACGAGGCGCTGCTGCGCCACCACCTCTATACCCGCCTGGGTGAACAGGGGCATGTGGTGGACGCCGTCCCGGACGCCGAGGAAGCCCTCTACCGGGTCAGCGAGTACCACCACGACCTGGCGGTGGTCGACCTCGGCCTGCCGGGCATGAGCGGCCTCGACCTGATCCGCGAGCTGCGCTCGCAGGGCAAGGCCTTCCCGATCCTGATCCTCACCGCCCGCGGCAACTGGCAGGACAAGGTCGAGGGTCTGGCCGCCGGGGCCGACGACTACGTGGTCAAGCCGTTCCAGTTCGAGGAGCTGGAGGCACGTCTGAACGCGCTGCTGCGACGCTCCTCGGGGTTCGTCCAGTCGACCATCGAGGCCGGCCCGCTGCTGCTCGACCTGAACCGCAAGCAGGCGCTGGTCGAGGAGCAACCGGTGGCGCTGACCGCCTACGAATACCGCATCCTCGAATACCTCATGCGTCATCACCAGCAGGTGGTGGCCAAGGAGCGCCTGATGGAGCAGCTCTATCCCGATGACGAGGAGCGCGACGCCAACGTCATCGAGGTGCTGGTCGGCCGCCTGCGGCGCAAGCTCGAGGCCTGCGGCGGCTTCAAGCCGATCGACACGGTGCGCGGCCAGGGCTACCTGTTCACCGAGCGCTGCCGGTGATCCGCTCGCTCCGTGTCCGCTTGATGCTCGGCGCCGCCACCCTGGCGGTGCTGTTCATGCTGGCGCTGCTGCCGGCCTTGCAGCGGGCCTTCGGCATCGCCCTGGAGAACACCATCGAGCAGCGCCTGGCCGCCGACGTGGCGACCCTGGTGTCGGCGGCGCGGGTCGAGCATGGCCGCCTGGTGATGCCCGAGCACTTGCCGGTGGAGGAATTCAACCTGCCGGAGGCCAAGGTCCTCGGCTACATCTACGACCAGAATGGCCAGCTGCTCTGGAGTTCGACCTCGGCGGCCGACGAGTCGATCCACTACACGCCGCGCTACGACGGGCGCGGCAACGAATTCCACACCACCCGCGACGCGAAGGGCGAGGAGTTCTTCGTGTTCGACGTCGAGATCGACCTGCTGCGCGGCAAGCAGGCTGCCTACAGCATCGTCACCATGCAGTCGGTCAGCGAGTTCGAGAGTCTGCTCAAGGGCTTCCGCGAACAGCTCTACCTGTGGCTCGGTGGTGCCCTGCTGGTACTGCTCGGCCTGCTCTGGCTGGGCCTGACCTGGGGCTTCCGGGCGATGCGCGGGCTGAGCTCCGAGCTGGACCAGATCGAATCCGGCGAGCGCCAGAGCCTCAGCGAGGAGCACCCCCGCGAGCTGCTGCGCCTGACCCATTCGCTGAACCGGCTGCTGCGCAGCGAGCACAAGCAGCGCGAGCGCTACCGGCACTCCCTAGGCGACCTGGCGCACAGCCTGAAGACACCGCTGGCGGTGCTGCAGGGAGTCGGCGACCAGCTCGCCGAACAGCCCGGCAACCGCGAGCAGGTGCGGGTGCTGCAGGGCCAGATCGAGCGCATGAGCCAGCAGATCGGCTATCAGTTGCAGCGCGCCAGTCTGCGCAAGAGCGGCCTGGTGCGCCATCGCGAACAACTGGCGCCGCTGGTGGCGACGCTGTGCGACGCGCTGGACAAGGTCTACCGCGACAAGCGCGTCGACCTGCAACGCGACTTCTCGCCCACCTTCAGCGTGCCGGTGGAGCGCGGCGCCCTGCTGGAGCTGCTCGGCAACCTGCTGGAGAACGCCTATCGCCTGTGCCTGGGCAAGGTCCGCGTGGGCGCGCGGCTGGGGCCGGGCTACTCGGAGCTGTGGGTGGAGGATGACGGTCCCGGAGTCCCCGCCGAGCAACGCGCGCGGATCATCCAGCGCGGCGAGCGCGCCGACACCCAGCATCCGGGGCAGGGCATCGGCCTGGCGGTGGCCCTGGACATCATCGAAAGCTACGACGGCGAACTGAGCCTGGACGATTCCGGACTGGGCGGCGCCTGCTTCCGCATCCGTTTCGCTACAGTCTGAGACCTGGCTGCCGTTACCTACGTCTGAGGTTTTTCCGCGCTACGCTGAAGTCTGTTCGGCGGGCGCAGCTCCTTTGATGCAGGTACCGGGGATTCGAGCGGATGTTCAGTGGCAAAATCGGGAATAACGGATTCTGGCCGGGTATGCGGACCGGCGCGCTATTCTTTCTCGCCGCCCTGGCCTGCATCTACCTGTCGCGCCAGCCCGCCACCATCGCGGCGATCTGGCTGCCCAACGCGATCCTCGCCGCGGCCCTGCTGCGCGCGCCGTTGCGCCAATGGCCGATGATCCTGTTCTGCACCGCCCTGGCCAACCTCGCGGCGAACCGCCTGTATGGCGATAGCCTGTGGATGAGCGCGGCCTTCCTTCCGGCCAACCTGAGCGAGGCGACCTTCGCCGCGATGCTGTTGCGGATGAACCGGGTGCGCGAGGACTTCGATTTCAACCTGCTTTCGGCGGTGCGCGTGCTCTGGGCCGGCGCGCTGGTACCGCCGTTGCTCGGCGCCTCGGTGGGGGCGGCGCTGGTCAGCCTGTTCGGCCTGGGAAGCTTCCCGCAGATGTGGGCGCGCTGGTATGTCGGCGATGCGATGGGCATGCTCGCGCTGCTCCCGCTGTGCCTGGCCAGCAGCCTGGCGACATGGCGCCACGGGCTCTCCGGGCGCGCCGGGGTGGACAACGCGATGCTCTTGCTGGCGACCCTGTTCATCAGCTTCGTGGCCCTGACCCGGCTGCCGTACTCCTTCATCTATGTGCTGCTGCCGCTGCTGGTGGCGGCGGCCAGCACCAGCGTGTTCGGCACCGCGCTGATCGGTTGCCTTAACACCTGCTTCATCGCCGTACTGATCGCCATGGGTGTGTTCGCTCCCGAATCGTCCCAGCAGCGCTTCGGCGAACCGCTGCTGTACCTGCCGATGGCCCTGACCCTGATCCCGGCCTTCCTGGTCTCGGTGATCATGGAGCGCAGCCGGCGCGAGCAGCATCAGGTGGCCATCGGCGAGGCGCAATTCCGCGGGGCCATGGAGTTCTCGGCGATCGGCACGGCCCTGGTGGCGCTGGACGGCCGGCTGTTCAAGGTCAACGAGGCGCTGTGCCGGATGCTCGGCTATCCCGCCGAGCGCGTGGGCGAGCTGACGTTCCAGGCGATCACCTATGCCGCCGACCTGGAGCTGGACCTCGACCTGGTCCGCGACCTGCTGGCCGGCCGGATCAATTCCTACCAGATGGAAAAGCGCTACCTGCGCCAGGACGGCGAGACCTTCTGGGCGCGTATCAGCGTGTCGCTGGTGCGCGACGAGGAAGGCATCGCCCAGTACTTCGTGACCCAGGTCGAGGACATCGACAGCCGCAAGCGCGCCGAGCTGGAGCGCGAGCGCCTGGCCGAGCGGGTCAAGCTGGCCACCGATGCCGGCCAGATCGGCATCTGGGAATGGGACCTGCGGCACAACCGCCTGCACTGGGACTTCCGCATGTTCGATCTCTACGGCATCCGCAGCGGGCCGGGCGAGACCACGGTGGAGCAGTGGCAGGCGGCCCTCCATCCGGACGACCACGAGCGTGTGCTGCACGAGCTGGATCGCGCCCTCAGCGGGCTGCAGAAGTTCGACTGCGAGTTCCGTATCGTCCGTCCGGACCGGCAGGTCCGCCACCTGCGGGCGATCGCCACGCTGACCCGCGACGAGGACAGCCGGCCGGTGCGGATGATCGGCATCAACAGCGACATCACTGAGATCCGCACCTTGGCGGAAACCCTGTACGAGGAAAAGGAACGCCTGCAGGTCACCCTCTATTCGATCGGCGACGCCGTGCTGACCACCGATGCCGGCGGCCGGGTGACCTTCATGAACCCGGTGGCCGAGGCGATGACCGGCTGGACCCTGCAGGATGCACTCGGCGCGCCGCACGAACTGGTCTTCAACGTGCTCGACAGCGACACCGGCGATACCCTCGACAGCCCGGTGCGACGCTGCCTGCAGAACACCCGGGTGTTCTACCTGGAGGATGGCGCCACGCTGATCAGCCGCAAGGGCGAGCAGCACGACATCCAGAATTGCGCGGCGCCGGTGCGCACCCGTGACGGCGAGATCATCGGCACCGTGCTGGTGTTCCAGAACGTCACCAAGGCCCGGGCGATGCAGCGCGAGCTGAGCTATCACGCTTCCCACGATGCCCTCACCGGGCTGTTCAACCGCACCAAGTTCGAGGAGGAACTGCGGCGCGCGCTGGCCAATGCGCAGGAGCGGGCGAGCCAGCATGCGCTGTGCTTCATCGACCTGGACCGCTTCAAGGTGGTCAACGACTCCGCCGGACACGCCGCCGGCGACATGCTGCTGCGCGAGCTGAGCCGGATCCTCGCCGACCGTACCCGGGCCTCCGACACCCTGGCGCGCCTGGGCGGCGACGAGTTCGGCCTGCTGCTGTTCGACTGCGATCTGGCGGTGGCCGAGGAAGTGGCGAGCAAGCTGATCGAGCAGATCTGCTCGGTGCGCTTCCCCTGGGAGGGGCGGGTCTACGACGTGGGCGCGAGCATCGGCATCACCGCGCTCACCGCCACCTCGCGCAGCACCAGCGAACTGATGAGCCAGGCCGACGTGGCCTGCTACGCGGCCAAGCACGCCGGGCGCAACCGGGTCTCGGTGTACCAGTTCGGCCACGAGGAGGTGGAGCGCCAGCACCGCGACATCCTGCTCGCCAGCGGCCTGCGCGAAGCCCTGGAGAACGACCGTTTCCAGCTGCAGGCGCAGGAAATCGTGCCGGTCGTCGCGCGCCGCGATGGCGGCCGGCATTACGAACTGCTGCTGCGGCTGTACGATCCGGATGGCCAGATGACCCCGCCGGGCGCCTTCATTCCCGCCGCAGAACGCTTCAACCTGATGGCCAGCATCGACCGCTGGGTGATCAATGAGGCGCTGATCAACTTCGGGCCGCGGATCGCCGCCATCGATGGCCTGACCATCGGCATCAACCTGTCCGGCAATTCGCTCAACGACCCGCTGTTCCTGCCCTACCTGCTGGACCGCATCGAACACTCGCCGCTGGGGCCGGAGCGGCTGTACTTCGAACTGACCGAGACGGCGCTGATGAACCAGCTGTCGGTGGCCTCGCGAATCGTCGACAAGCTGCGCGACCTCGGTTGCAAGGTGGCGCTGGACGACTTCGGCTCCGGCCTGAGTTCGTTCAATTACCTGAAGAACTTCGCCGTCGATGCGATCAAGATCGATGGCAGCTTCGTCCGTAACCTGGACAAGAGCCCGGTGGACCAGGCCATCGTCGACTCCATCAACCAGATCGCCCAGCGCCTGGGCGCGGTGACCGTGGCGGAGTTCGTCGAGAGCCGGGAGATCCTCGACCACCTGGCACGCCTCGGCGTGGACTACGCCCAGGGCTACGCGGTGGGACGGCCGCAGCCGTTCGCCACGGTGCTCGAACAGTTGCGCGGCGCCCGCCGCCAGGGGCTGGGCTGAGGTTCAGGCCTCGGCCTGGAGACGGTACGCGCCGGGGGTGAGGCCGGTCCACTTCTTGAACGCCCGGTGGAAGGCCGAGGGCTCGGAAAAGCCGAGCTGTTCGGCGATATCCTGGATCGACAGCTCGTCGCGACCCAGGTGGTAGATCGCCAGGTCGCGGCGCAGGTGATCCTTGAGTTGCTGGAAGCTGCCGCCTTCCTCGCGCAGGTGGCGGCGCAGGGTCTGCGAGCTCATGTGCAACTGGCGGGCGACCTGGTCGAGATCCGGCCAGCGCCGGCAGTCGCGGCCGAGCAGGCGGCGGATCTGGCTGGTCAGGCTGTCGCCGCCGTCCGGACGGGCCAGCAGGTCGGCGGGCGAGTGCTGGAGGAACTGCTTGAGGGTACGTTCGTCCTGCAGCAGCGGCATGCCCAGGTAGCGGGCGGAGAACAGCAGACTGGTGTAGCCGGCGGAAAACCGCCGGGGGCAGGGGAACAGCAGGTCGTACTCGGCCTGGTGCTCTGGCGCCGGGTAGCTGAAGGTGGCCTCCTCCAGGCGGATGCGCTGGCCGATCAGCCAGCTGGCGAGGCGGTGCCAGATCACCAGCAGGCTTTCGGCGAGGAAGTGGTCCGGGTCCGCCAGGTGGCTTTCCTCGAGGCTCAGGCGCACCTGCTCGCCATCGCGCCGCAGGTGGACCAGCGGCGCCTGGGGAAACAGCCCGTAGAACAGCTCGCCGCGCTGCAGGGCCTTTTCCAGGGTCCGGCAGTGGATCAGGGTGTGGCACATCATGGCGAAGGTGCCGCGCTTGCTGCGTACCTCGCCGAAGCCCATGTATTCGTCGTCCAGCGCTTCCCAGAGCAACTGCATCAGGCGGGTGAACTGCTCCGGCGCGATACGCGCCCGCGGTTCGTCCAGCAGTGCCGGCTGGATGCCGGCCCGGCGCAGCAGGGCGGGGCCGTCCAGGCCCTGGCGCGTGGCCCCGCGCAGGGCGGCACGGACGAAGTGGCTGGCGATGGTGCGCTCACGCATGGCGGCGTCCTTGTTGTTGGAACGGCGATGGTAGGGCGCGGCCCGGACGAGGACAAGGGAGTGGCGGAGTCCCGCCAGGCGTGGACGGCGCAACCAGTCCGGCGGGCGGTAATCCGCCACGCTTAGTGCGCTATGCATTTTCATTTTTATATCAACTTATTGATTTATAAAGATTTTATTATCTGATCAAGGTTTCTGGCACAGCCTCTGCAATGCCTGGGCAAGGTTCCGCCGCGGCGGATCACGACAAAAAATCTCCCCGGCAAGGGGGGTAACGCTACCGGTGGGCGCGATCCAGGGAACTGGCGAGGCGCTCCCCGCGAGGACTCTGCCCATGACCAAACAACCCTTCTACAAGAGCCTGTACGTGCAGGTTCTGGTCGCCATCGCCATCGGTATCGCGCTAGGCCACTGGTATCCCGAGACCGCGGTGGCGATGAAGCCGTTCGGCGACGGTTTCGTCAAACTGATCAAGATGGCCATCGCGCCGATCATCTTCTGCACCGTGGTCACCGGCATCGCCGGCATGCAGAGCATGAAGTCGGTCGGCAAGACCGGCGGCATGGCCCTGCTGTACTTCGAGATCGTCTCCACCGTGGCCCTGATCATCGGCCTGGTGGTGGTCAACCTGGTCCAGCCGGGCGCCGGCATGCACGTCGATCCGAACACTCTCGACACCAGCAAGATCGCCGCCTACGCCGCCGCTGGCGAGAAGCAGAGCACCGTCGATTTCCTGATGAACGTCATCCCCGGCACCGTGGTCGGCGCGTTCGCCAACGGCGACATCCTCCAGGTCCTGTTCTTCTCCGTGCTCTTCGGCTATGCCCTGCATCGCCTGGGTAGCTACGGCAAGCCGGTGTTCGAGTTCATCGAGCGCGTCTCCCACGTGATGTTCAACATCATCAACGTGATCATGAAGGTCGCCCCGATCGGCGCGTTCGGCGCCATGGCCTTCACCATCGGCGCCTATGGCGTGGGCTCGCTGGTGCAGCTCGGCCAACTGATGCTGTGCTTCTACATCACCTGCCTGCTGTTCGTGCTCATCGTCCTCGGCGGCATCGCCCGCGCCCATGGCTTCAGCATCCTGCGCTTCATCAGGTACATCCGCGAGGAGCTGCTGATCGTGCTCGGCACCTCGTCCTCCGAGTCGGCCCTGCCGCGGATGATCGACAAGATGGAGAAGCTCGGCTGCAACAAGTCGGTGGTCGGCCTGGTGATTCCCACCGGCTACTCCTTCAACCTCGACGGCACTTCGATCTACCTGACCATGGCCGCGGTGTTCATCGCCCAGGCCACCGACACGCCGATGGACATCACCCACCAGATCACCCTGCTGCTGGTGCTGCTGATCGCTTCCAAGGGGGCCGCCGGCGTCACCGGCAGCGGCTTCATCGTGCTCGCCGCGACCCTCTCCGCCGTCGGCCACCTGCCGGTCGCCGGCCTGGCGCTGATCCTCGGCATCGACCGCTTCATGTCCGAGGCCCGCGCGCTGACCAACCTGGTCGGCAACGGCGTGGCCACGGTAGTGGTTTCCAAGTGGTGCAAGCAGCTCGACGAAGGCACCTTGCAGCGCGAACTGGCCGGCGAGGGCAACGCCTCGTCGCCCGCCAGCGATATTCCGGTGGGCGGCCGCGAAGCGGTCTAAGCTCAACCCTGTTCGGCAGGGGGAAGTGAAGAGCTCCCTGCCGCCCTTCGAACCCGCCCTCGTGGCGGGTTTTTTTATGCCTCGGTGGCGGCCTGCTCGCGTAGCCAGGCGAGGAACTGGGAAAGAGGCGCCCGTTGCGCCGCCCCGGGCAGGCTCACCGCATAGTAGGCGAAGCGGCTCGGCCAGGGGCTGTCGAGGGCGAGCGCCAGGCGGCCGCTGGCGATCTCCGCGCGGGCGTGGATGTCGCGCACCAGGGCGATGCCCTGGCCGGCCTCGGCGGCGCGCAGCAGGAGGAGGTCGTCGGCGAAGGCCGGGCCCCTGTCCATCCGGGGGTCGTCCGCCACCCCCATCGCCTGCAGCCACAGGCGCCAGTCGCGGCGCTCCGCTTCCTGCAGCAGCGGGTAGGCCAGGCAATCGGCCGCTTCGCAGAGCGCCGGGCCTTCCGCCAGCAGGCGCGGGCTGGCCACCGGGATCAGTGGCGGCGCCATCAGCGCCTGCACGTCGAGCCCGGGGTAGTCGCCGAGGCCGTGGCGAATGGCGACGTCGATGCGCTCCCGACGCAGGTCGGCGAGCTGCGCCGAGGCCTCGACACGGACTTCCACCTGGGGATGGCGAGCACTGAACTGGCCGAGGCGCGGCACCAGCCAGGCGGCGGCGAAGGAGGGCTCGGTGCTCACCGTAAGGGTCTGCCGGGCATTGATGGCTTCCAGCTGGGCGAGGCTTGCGGCGATCTGCTCGAAGGCCTGGCGGAGTCCGGGATAGACCTGCTCGCCCGCCGCGGTCAGGCGCATGCCGTGGCTGGAGCGCTGGAACAGGGCGACGCCGGTGCGCGCCTGCAACAGCCGTAGCTGTTGGCTCACCGCACCGGGGGTGACGCCCATGGAGACGGCTGCGCGGGTCAGGCTGCCGTGGCGGGCTGTTTCGACGAAGGCGCGTAGCGCGAGGAGCGGAAGGACGGCACCCATGGTTTCAGTTTTTCTATAAAGAGATTGGAGAAAGGATCGTTTCTCTCCCGCCGGGCCTGGGAGCAGCATGACGGTGCGAGACGGGAAGCATTTTAGCCTAGCTGCTTTCTTCGGCTCGCGGGAAGCGGCAGGCCCGCTTCCCGGTCGTCGCCGGTCCCGACGGTACGGCGCCGTACAATCCACCGCCGCAAGGATATTCGCGATGCCTTCCCTCCAGCTGTACAGCGACAGTTCACCCAACGGCTTCAAGATCACCATCGCTCTCGAGGAACTGGGGCTGCCCTATGCGCTGCACCACGTCCGCATCGACCACGGCGAGCAGCGCCGCCCGGCGTTCCTGCGGCTGAATCCGCATGGCCGGATCCCGGTGCTGGTCGACCGCGCCGCCGGCATAACCCTGTTCGAATCGGCGGCGATCCTCCAGTACCTGGCGGAAAAGACCGGCCAACTGCTGCCCGAGTCGCCCCGCGAGCGTTGGGAGGCCCTGACCTGGCTGACCTTCCATGCATCGAGCATGGGGCCGATCCTCGGCCAGCGGGTGCACTTCGAGATATTCGCCGAAGAGCGCCACGCACCTGCCATCGAACGCTACCGGCGGCTCTCCGAGGAAATCTTCGCCACCCTCGACCGGCGCCTGGCCGAACGGCCCTGGCTGGCCGGCGAGCAGTATTCCATCGCCGACATCGCCACCTTCGGCTGGACCCACACGGCGCGCATCGTCGACTTCGACTTCAGTCATCATCGCCACCTGGACGACTGGCATCGACGCATGGCCCAGCGGCCGGCGGTGCGGCGCGGGATCGTCCTGCCGGAACCGGCGGTGGGACCATGAGCGCCCTGTTGCAAGGCGCCTCGGCGGCGGCCTTCGCCGGGCACCCGGGCTATCGGCGGATGTTCGCCGAGGACGCGCTGACCCTGGGCCTGTTCCTGCCGCTGCGTTTCTACCAGGGCGACATGGCGGTGCTGCTGGGCCAGGCGCGGCTGGTCGAGGAGATCGACCGGCTGGGGTTCGCCGCCGTCTGGGTGCGCGACGTGCCGTTGTTCGACCCGCGCTTCGGCGACGCCGGGCAGGTGTTCGATCCGTTCACCTACCTCGGCTACCTGGCCGCGCGCACCCACCGTATCGCCCTGGCCACCGGCAGCGCGGTGCTCTCGCTGCGCCAGCCGGTGGATCTGGCCAAGGCCGCGGCGAGCGTCGACCGGTTGTCCGGCGGACGCCTGGTCCTCGGCCTCGCCTCCGGCGACCGGCCGCTGGAGTTTCCCGCCTACGGCCTGGAGCATGCGCAACGCGGCGAGCGTTTCGCCCAGGGCCTGGACTACCTGCGTCAGTTGTTCCACGGCAGCCGGCATTTCGCCTCGTCGCTGGCCACGCTGGACGACGCCGAGCTGTTGCCGCGTCCGGCGGCCGGCGCCATTCCGCTGATCGTCACCGGTAGCGCGCGGCAGACGGCGGACTGGCTGGCGCGCCAGGCCGATGGCTGGCTGACCTATCCGGAGTCGACTGTCGATGCGTCCGGGCCACGTCGCCTGGCCGGGAAGATCCGCGCCTGGAGGATGTCCATCACCGATGGCGGGTTCCGCCCGCACATGACCAACGAATGGCTCGACCTGGTGGACGACCCGGCGTATCCGCGCACGCCCCTGCACGGCGGCTACGTCCTGCGCACCGGGCGCCACGGCCTGATCGAGCTGCTCGGCGAGTGGCGCGCGGCGGGCGTCAACCATGCCGCCCTGGGCATCCAGTTCTCCGCCAGGCCGGCGGCGGAAGTCATCCAGGAACTGGCCGAGGAGGTGCTGCCGCTGTTTCCCTCGCACCAGGGGGTGGAGCCGGCGAGCATGGACTGGTAGCTGTCCGATTCGGTCAAGCGAGCCTGAGCGCTCGCGTCATTGAGGGCGCCGGCCGGCGCCGCCTACCCTGCGGGACCACTGACCGCCAGGGAGTCCCAGAACATGCAACGGCAGATCTTCGAGACCGAACACAACCTGTTCCGCGATGCCTTCCGCGCCTTCCTCCTCAAGGAGGTGGTGCCGCACCAGGAAGAATGGGAAGAGGCCGGTGTGGTCGATCGTGGCGTGTGGGCCAAGGCGGGGGAGATGGGCTTCCTGCTGCCCTGGGCGGACGAGGAATACGGCGGCGCCGGGCTCAAGGATTTCCGCTACGAGCAGATCATGTGCGAGGAGCTGGCGCGGATCAACGAACCGGGCTTCATGATCCCGCTGCACTCGGCGCTGTGCGGCCCCTACATCGCCGAGTACGGCAACGCCGAGCAGAAGGCCCGCCTGTTGCCGGGGATCATCCGTGGCGAGACCATCCTCGCCGTGGCCATGACCGAACCCGCCGCCGGATCCGACCTGGCCGGCATGCGCAGCACCGCGGTGGACAAGGGCGACCATTGGTTGCTCAACGGCTCCAAGGTGTTCATCTCCAACGGCCTGCTGGCCGATGTGGTGATCGTCGCGGCGAAGACCGACCCGGCGAACCGGCACGCCATGGGCCTGTTCCTGGTGGAGCGCGGCATGGAGGGCTTCGAGCGCGGGCGCAACCTGAAGAAGCTCGGCATGAAGAGCCAGGACACCGCCGAGCTGTTCTTCAACAACGTGCGGGTGCCTAAGGAAAACCTGCTGGGCGACGCCAAGGGCGGCTTCTTCTACCTGATGAACATGCTCGCCCAGGAGCGCCTGACCAACGCCTGCGGCGCGGTGGCCGGGGCCGAGGCGGCGCTGCAGGCGACCATCGACTACGTGAAGGAGCGCCAGGCCTTCGGCCGGCCGGTGGCGCACTTCCAGAACACCCGCTTCAAGCTCGCCGAGATGCGTACCCAGATCGACGTGGCGCAGGTCTTCACCGACCGCTGCGTGATGGACCACAACCAGAAGAAGCTGACCCCGGAAGTCGCCGCCGAAGCCAAGCTGTTCACCACCGAGCTGCTGGGCAGGGTGGTCGACGAAGGCGTGCAGCTGCATGGCGGCTGGGGCTACATGTGGGAGTACCCGATCTGCAGGATGTACGCGAATGCCCGTATCCAGCGGATCTTCGCCGGCACCTCGGAGATCATGAAGGAGATCATCAGCCGCGGCATGAAGCTCTGAGCCCGGCCGACGCCACGGCCATGTCGCGTCGCGCGTCGCGCGGCTAGGCTGTCGGCACCATGTCTCGACGATCCCCCGGCGAATACCAGGAGTGACCATGAAAGGCCCGTTGTCTTCGTTGAAAGTGCTGGATTTCTCCACCCTGCTGCCAGGGCCGTTCGCCTCGCTGCTGCTGGCGGACATGGGCGCCGACGTGCTGCGCGTGGAGTCCCCGGGACGCATGGACCTGGTGCGGGTGCTGCCGCCGCACGTCGACGGCACCTCGGCCAGCCATGCCTACCTGAACCGCAACAAGCGCTCCATCGGCCTCGACCTGAAGCGGCCCGGCGCGCGCGAGGTGGTGCTGGAACTGGTGCGCGAGTACGACATCGTCCTCGAACAGTTCCGTCCTGGAGTGATGGACAGGCTCGGCGTCGGCTACGAGGCGCTGAAGGCGGTCAATCCGGGCCTGATCTACGTGGCCATCACCGGTTACGGCCAGACCGGGCCCTACCGCGAGCGCGCCGGGCACGACATCAACTACCTGGCCCTGGCCGGGATCGCCAGCTACACCGGCCGCAGCGAACGCGGGCCGTTGCCGCTGGGGGTACAACTGGCGGATATCGCCGGCGGTTCGCTGCATGGCGTGATGGGCCTGCTGGCGGCGGTCATCCACCGACAGCAGACCGGCGAGGGGCAGTTCGTCGATGTCAGCATGACCGATTGCGCCTTCAGCCTGCACGGCATGGCCGGCGCCGGCTACCTCGCGGCCGGGGTCGAGCCGGAGATGGAGGCGCTGGCGCTGAACGGCGGCAGCTTCTACGACTACTACCGCACCCGCGATGGCCGCTGGTTCTCGGTGGGCAGCCTGGAGCCGCAGTTCATGCAGCAGTTCTGCGCTGCCCTCGGCCGTCCGGAGCTTGCCGCCCGCGGCCTGTCGCCGAAGCCGGAAGAACAGCGCGCGCTGAAGCGCGAGATCGAGATCGAATTCGAAAAGCGCGACTTCGCCGAGTGGCAGGAGGTGTTCGCCGCCCTGGATGCCTGCGTCGAGCCGATGTTGCCGCTCTCCGAAGCGGTCGCGCACCCGCAGTTGCAGGCACGCGGGCTGGTCGCCCAGGTGCCGAGGCCGGAAGGTGGCAGCCAGGCGCAGGTGGCCTGCCCGATCAAGTTCTCCGCCGGCCTGCCGGCGCCTCGCCACATCGGCGCGGCGCTGGGCGCCGATACCGTGGCGGTGCTCGAAGGGCTGGGCTATACCGCCGAGCGGATCGCCGAGCTGAAGGCCGCCAGGGCGATCGCCTGAGTCAGTCGCGGGTCACTTCGCCGCTGAATACCAGGGTTGCCTTGCAGCGCCGGCAGTAGTAGCGGCGCCCCTTGGCCACCAGGTTGTGGCGTTGCGCGGAGAACGGGAAGTCGTTGTGCTCCGGGCAGTGGCAGCGGTACAGGTAGCGAGTGGCGGTGCGGCGCTTGACCGCATAGGTGTGGCAGCGGTCCGGCGGCAGGCCGTAGATACCGCGCATGATCAGTTGCCATTCCTCGCCGTGGGGACGGATGCGCGGACCGAACAACTGGTGCGCGATCAGGTGCGCGACTTCGTGGGCCACGGTCTGTTCGAGGAAGTGTTCGCGGTTTTCGCGGTACAGCTGGGGGTTGAAGCGCAGCAGATTCTCGTCGAGGTGGGCGACCCCGGCCTTCTGGCCGCGCAGGCGGAAGCTGACGGTCGGGCGAGGAAAGGTGCGCTGGAAGAAGTCTTCGGCCTGCCGATAGCAGGCCTCGACGCGGGCGTTGAGGTGTTCGGGCATTCGGGAAACTCCGGCAGCGGGCGATTATGCCGGAGAGAGGAGGGAGGGCGCAGTCGTCATGGCGACCGCTCGTCCGGGGTGCAGGATCAGGCAAGCGCGGCGGTGGGCAGGAAAAGGACCGGGCGGCGGTTGCCTGCGGCCCGGTCGCATGGCACGGCGGCTCAGCTGGTGTATTCGGGGCCGACCCCGCTGCCCCAGAGGATCACCGACAGGGCGATCATCGCCACCAGCACCACCAGGCCGACCGCCAGCACCGAGCTGGAGAACAGGAAGCCTTCGTCCTTGTGGATGTTCATGAAGGTGGGAATCCCCACGTAGAGCAGGTACACCGTGTAGCTGATCGCGGCCACCCCGACGATCATCCCCAGCCACAGGTGCGGGTACAGCGCCGCCAGCCCGGCGATGAACAGCGGCGTGGCGTTGTAGGCGGCGAACACGATGCACTGGGTTAGGCTCGGGTTGGCGTCGTAGGTGCGCGCCATCCAGTGGATGAAGGCGCCCATCACCGCGACCCCGGCGAGCATCGCCAGGTAGGTGAGCACGGTCATCTGCAGCGCGCTGGCCTGGGTCAGCTTGACCGGGTCGCCATTGCCTATCACCCAGCCGACCTGGGTGGTGCCGATATAGGCGGAGATCGCCGGTATGGCAGCCAGGACCAGGATGTGGGTCAGGTACATGTGGCTGATGCTTTCCTCTTCGCCACGGATTTCCTGCCATTCCTGATCGGGATGGGTGAAGAGCCCCCATACATGATGGATCATGCCCGTTTCCTCCTCGTTCTTATGCGGCCGCCCCCCAGCGAAGCGCCGGACGCGCATGGACAGCGCCAACCGGTGCTCGGCCGACCTATGCGACCTTATGTCGCAGTATAGGAACGGGCCGACCCCGCGTCGCTTGCGGGGTTAGAGCAAATCGAAGTTTCACGGCCGGCTGTAATAGCGTTGCAGTATTTCCATGGCCTTGTTGATCGATTGCAGGCGCGCGGTGCTGCCGCCGCGGTCGGGATGGTGCTGGTTGACCAGTTGCCGGTAGCGCAGCTTGATGGCGGGATAGTCGGCAGCGCCGTCCAGTTCGAACAGGGCGAGGGCGGCGGCCTTTTCCTCGCCGCCCTGCATGCGCGTCCAGAAACTCTGCAGCAGCCGCTCGACGTCGGCCTCGCTGGTCTGGCCGAGGTGGCGCAGGTCGAGATAGTAGTCGCGCAACGGGTCGCCCCGCTCCAGCGCCTGCTCGCCAGCGACGTAGGGCCGCAGGCGCAGGCTCAGCGGGCTGATCTCCAGGTGCGCCTCGCCCTCGGCGCGGAGGTGGTCGCGCAAGTGGTAGAGCGCGTTGAACAGCAGGAAATGGGTGCGGAACAGCACCAGCTTGTCGGCCAGCTCGCGGTGCGGGATATGCGTGGAATGGCGGGCTTTCAGCAACCGGATCAGCTGGTATTCGGAAAGTCCTTCGGGGTGCTCGCGCAGCAGGCAGAGGATCTGCCCGGCGAGGTCGAGGCGATGGTCGAGGTCGGCAGTCATGGGACAAGACTAGCATCGGGCGTTGGCAACGGGCGGCTGGCGTCGCGTCTGTAATGCGGGCCGTTCCGCTGCTCGGCATGATACGCGAGGTCGATCGGAGTGGCACAATGAACGGTCATGCCAGACAACCGGTGAAAGGTAATCATGAGTTATACGAGAGTGGATATTTCGTCCTGGAACAGGCGGGAGCACTTCGAAATATTCAGAGGCGACGGGCAGTGCACGTTCAGCCAGACGGTTCAACTCGATATCACGCGGCTGCTCGACTTCACCAGGTCCAGGGGCTACAGGTTCTATCCGGTGTTCATTCACTCGATTGCGAAAGTGGTGAACCGGTTCCCGGAATACCGGATGGCCATGAAAGGCGACGAGCTGATCGTCTGGGACTGCGTCCATCCCAACTACACGACCTTCCATCCCGATACCGAGACATTCTCGTCCTTCTGGAGCCACTACCACGATGATCTGGCGCGTTTCCTCGCCGAATATTCCATGGACAGGGAAAAATACCGGAACGACCATTCGTATTTCCCCAAGGGTTTCATCGAGAATGTCTTCTACGTCTCGGCTAATCCCTGGGTAAGCTTCACCAGCTTCGATTTCAACTTCGCCAGCGCGAACAACTTCTTTGCGCCGTTGTTCACCGTCGGAAAGTACTATTCCCAGGCCGGCAAGACACTCGTTCCCCTGGCGGTGCAGGTACACCACGCCGTTTGCGATGGGTTCCACGCCGCCCGCCTGGTCACCGAGTTGCAGAAACTCTGCGACGAGGCAGGCGGCTAGCCGACATCCAGTGGCTGGCGGAGCCTCTCTGCCCGGAGCTGCGAGGCAACCCTGAAGGAACGCGATGGGCACCGCTTTGCGCAGGCGTTCTGCCCAACGAAGGCGCAATCAGGCGCTGATCGGGTGGCGGCGCCTGTCTCCATCGCATGGGACCGGCGGATTGCCCATGGATGGAAGGATGTTGCCGGTTGCCTGTCGACGGGGTAAGTGCGTATCCCGGCCGGGTGTTTTGTGCGTAAAATAGCCAGCTTTTCTCCTCGTACACCCGGATTCCAGAGCACCATGGGCACCCTTTCGGTCAATCAGAACAAACTGCAGAAGCGCCTGCGCCGCCTGGCCGGCGAAGCCATCACCGATTTCAACATGATCGAGGATGGCGACAAGGTCATGGTCTGCCTGTCCGGCGGCAAGGACAGCTACACCATGCTCGACATCCTGCTCTACCTGCAGAAGGTCGCGCCGATCCGCTTCGAGATCGTCGCGGTGAACATGGACCAGAAGCAGCCCGGCTTCCCGGAGCACGTCCTGCCGGAATACCTGAAGTCGATCGGCGTCGAGTACCACATCGTCGAGAAGGACACCTACTCGGTGGTCAAGGAGAAGATCCCGGAAGGCAAGACCACCTGCTCGCTGTGCTCGCGCCTGCGCCGTGGCACGCTGTACACCTTCGCCGACGAGATCGGCGCGACCAAGATGGCCCTCGGTCACCACCGTGACGACATTCTCGAGACTTTCTTCCTCAACATGTTCTACGGCGGCACCCTGAAGGCCATGCCGCCGAAGCTGCTGGCCGACGACGGGCGCAACGTGGTGATCCGCCCGCTGGCCTACTGCAGCGAGAAGGACATCGAGGCCTATTCCCAGCTCAAGGAGTTCCCGATCATCCCCTGCAACCTCTGCGGTTCGCAGGAGAACCTGCAGCGCCAGGTGGTCAAGGAAATGCTGCTGGAGTGGGAGCGCAAGTCGCCGGGGCGTACCGAGATCATGTTCCGCGCCTTGCAGAACGTGGTGCCGTCGCAACTGGCCGACCGCAACCTGTTCGACTTCGCCAGCCTGCGCATCGACGAGAGCGCCACGCCGCGCTTCCTCGATGTGATGAACCTCTGAGCCGCGCCGCCGGTCAGTTCTTCTCCCCGGTCTGCAAGGAGTTCCGATGCGCGACTACGCCTGGATGTACGAATACTGCCTGAACCGCTTTGGTTCCAGGGCGGCCCTGGAGGCGCGCCTGCCGCAGCCGAAGAGCGCCGCCGAGCTGCGCGCGGTGGGCGACGACCGCTACCTGTCGCTGATCAGCCTGCGGATCTTCCGCGCCGGCCTCAAGCACAGCCTGGTGGACGCCAAGTGGCCGGCCTTCGAGGAGGTGTTCTTCGGCTTCGATCCGCAGAAGGTCGTGCTGATGAGCGCCGAGCATCTCGAGCGGCTGATGCAGGATGCCCGCCTGATCCGCCACCTGGGCAAGCTCAAGAGCGTGCCGCGCAACGCGCAGATGGTGCTCGACCTGGCCCGCGAACATGGCAGCTTCGGCAACCTGCTCGCCGACTGGCCGGAAACCGACATCGTCGGCCTGTGGAAGCTGCTGACCAAACGCGGCAACCAGCTCGGCGGTTTGTCGGCGCCGCGTTTCCTGCGAATGGCCGGCAAGGACACCTTCATTCCCACCGACGACATGGTCGCCGCGCTGAAGGCCCAGGAAATCATCGACAAGCCGCCCACCAGCCTCAAGGACCTGGCCGCCGTGCAGGCCGCCTTCAACCAGTGGCGCGAGGAGAGCAGGCGGCCGCTGTGCCAGCTGTCGGTGATGCTGGCGCATACCGTCAACCACTGAGCTAGAGGCTCAGCCGACCGCTGCCGATCATCCACAGCGCCGCCAGCGCGAGCACCAGCACCAGCGTCGCGACGGCGCCCTCGGCGGGGTTGCCGAACGCCGGCAGGCCGCGCTGGCGACGGGCATGGAGGAAGAAGCCGAGGCCCGGCGCGTAGAGGATCATCGACAGCAGCAGGTATTTCAGGCCGGCGGCGTAGATCAGCCAGACCCCATAGAGCGTCCCCAGTGCTGCCAGCGCCAGCAGTGCCCCCGGGCGCGGCCGGCGCGTCACCAGCTTCAGGCAGAAGCCGGCGCAGAGCAGGTAGGGGATCAGCGCCATCGAAGTGGCCAGCTGGATCAGCGCGTTGTAGCCGGAGGCGTTGAGGAAGGCCACCAGTAGCAACGCCGAGATCAGCGTGTTGGTCAACCACAGCGCCGGCGCCGGGGTATCCACCGCGTTGGTGCGACCGAACAGCGCCGGGGCGGTGTGGTTGGCGCCGCGGCTGGCCAGGTAGAGCATTTCCACCGCCAGCATGGTCCAGGCCAGCAGCGCCCCGCCGACCGAGACGACCAGCCCGACGTTGATCAGCGTGGCACCCCAGGGGCCCACCGCGGCGGCCATCACCTGGGCCATGGACGGGTTCTTCATCTGCGCCAGTTCATGCTGCGGCACCACCCCCAGCGAGAGTACCGAGACGCAGACCAGCAACAGCAGGGTGACCACGAAACCGAGCAGGGTGGCGCGGCTGACGTCGGCCGCGCGCCGCGCGTGGCTGGCATAGACCGTGGCGCTCTCGATGCCGAGGAATACCCAGACGGTGTAGAGCATGGTGGTTTCCACCTGGCGGGTGACGCTGCCCAGCGCCGGGCTGCCCCAGAAGTCCAGGTGGAAGGTCTCGATGCGGAAGGCCAGGGCCACGCAGAGGATGAACAGGGCGATCGGCACCACCTTGGCGAGGGTCACGATGGCGTTGGTGATCGCCGCGTTGTGCACGCCGTGGAGGACGAAGGCGTGCATCAGCCACAGCACCGCCAGTTCGCCGAGCAGCGCCGGCCAGGTGGTGCCGTCGCCGAAGAAGGCCAGAGCGCCGAACGAGCCGAGGGCGCTGAACAGCACCACCAGGTAGCCGGCGTTGCCGACCCAGGCGGAAATCCAGTAGCCCCAGGCGGCGTTGAAACCCAGGTACTCGCCGAAACCCTCGCGGGCATAGCCGTAGACGCCGTCGTCGAGTTCGGGACGGGTGGTCGACAGCCACTGGAAGATCCGCGTCAGGGTCAGCATGCCGACGAAGGTGATCGCCCAGGCGATCAGGATCGCGCCGGCGCCGGCACCCTCGGCCATGTTCTGCGGCAGGCTGAAGATGCCGCTGCCGATGATCCCACCCACCACCAGCGCGGTCAGCGCCGGCAAGCCCAGTTTGCCCTTGTCCGAATCCGGCATGTGACACCTCCGAAACTGCATCCGGTAGGTCGCACCGCGCCAGGCCCTGGCGCGGGCGACAAGGGACGGCAAGCAGGTGCCCGCCGCCGTTGGGCGAGGTCAGAAGCGCAGCGACATGCAGCTGACGCCGCCGTCGATCTTGCGGTACTCGGAGGTGTCGACCTCGATCACCCGGTAGCCGAGGCGGGCGATCTTCTCGTGGGTCCGGGGATAGCCGGCGGGCATGATCACCCGCTCGTTGACCCAGATGCAGTTGGCGGCGTAGGCCTCCTCTTCGGGGATCTCGATGATGTTGAAGCGCTGGAACTCCGGCTTGTCGACGAACTCGCCGGCGGCCAGCAGGTTGTCGTGCTCCAGGTAGGCGAGCCCGGTCTTCAGGTGCAGGACTTTCTCCAGGCGTACCACCGAGCCGCTGAGGCCGTGTTTCTCGAGGATCGCGATCATCTGCCGGGCGCCTTCGGCGTTGGTGCGCGCCGATTCGCCGATGTAGAAATGCTCGCCGACCATCATGATGTCGCCGGCCTCCACCGTGCCGGGCGCCTCGATGCGCTCGACCTTGCCCGGGTAGAAGCGCTGGATGGTCTCTTCGATGATCTCGGTCTCGCCGCGCCGGGACTCCGCGCCGGGGCGGGTGATGATGGCGCAGCGCCGGGTGCAGAGCACCGGATCCTCGACGAACACCGAGTCGGGGAAGCGTTCGTCCGGCGGCAGCAGGGTGATGTCCACGTCGCAGGTCTGCAAGGCACGGATGTAGGCGTTGTGCTGCTCCAGGGCCTTGGCGTGGTCCGGCTTGCCGAGGTGGCTGGAGGTCAGGCCGTCGACCAGGCTGCGGGCGGGGGTGCGGGCGATGATGTGCTTGAACATGATGGTTTTCCTCGTGTTGGGACGAGGTGATCGTTGCAAGCCGCGCGCCAGGGACGGCGAGGGTTTCGTGCGGGAAAACCTTGATAAATCGGAAGATTTCCCTGGCTTTGCGGTGGATTCGTTGATCCGGACCAAGGACCGGAAGCCGCGGATGGTCGATCATGGGACATCTGTCGATATCTCGACATCAGGAAGCGGGGGCGCGCATGGCACTTGTCGAAAAACCGACGAATTCAACGCGAAGCGACGAGCTGGCCTGGCTGGTCGGCTGTCTCGCACCGATTTTCGATGGGTTGCGACAACCGGTCACGGTGGTCGATCCGGCTGGCCGTTTCGTCTACTACAACCGCGCCAGTGGCCTGCTCGACGGCCTCGATCCGCAACAGGCGCTGGGCATGCACGTGTTGCAGAGCGCGCCCTGGCTGGCGGCGGAGCAGAGCACCCTGCTGCGTTGCCTGGCCCAGGGGCGGCCGTCCATCGATACCGTACAGGCCTATGTCGGCGCCGGCGGCGAATTGCTGCAGTACCGCCACCGGGCGGTTCCGCTGCGTGGACGTGGCGGCGAGCTGGTCGGCGCGATGGAGGTCGGCGAGGTGGTGGCGGAGGCTGACGAGCCCGCTGCCGTGGGCGACTGTCCGGCCATTCTCAGCGAGGCGCCGAGCCTGCTGCGACAATTGCGCCGCCTGGACATCTTCGCCGCCACCGACCTGCCGCTGCTGGTCCATGGCGAGACCGGTACCGGCAAGGAGCTGTTCGCTCGCCGCGCCCATGCGCTAAGCCCGCGGCGCGGCGGCCCGATGATCAGCCTGAACTGTGCGGCGATCCCCGAGACCCTGCTGGAAAGCACGCTGTTCGGCACCACCCGCGGTGCCTTCACCGGCGCCGAGAACCGCAAGGGCATGTTCGCCCTGGCGCAGGGCGGGACGCTGTTCCTCGACGAGATCAACTCCATGCCCATGGCCATGCAGAGCAAGCTGCTGCGGGTGCTGCAGGATGGCAGCTACCTGCCGCTGGGCAGCCTGAGCCCGCAGCGGGCCGACGTACGCCTGATCGCGGCGAGCAACCAGCCGCCGCGCCAGGCGATCGCCGAGGGACGCCTGCGCGAGGACCTCTATTACCGGCTGGACGTGGGCAGCCTGTGCATTCCGCCGCTGCGCGAGCGTCCCGGCGATGTCGAACTGCTGGCGCGGGCCTTCGTCCGGCGCGATGCGCGCAGCCTCAACCCGCGCGTCACCGCCCTTGGCGAGCGGGCATTGGCGCAATTGCTGGCCTGCGACTGGCCGGGCAATGTCCGGCAACTGGAAAACGTGATCCGCCGCAGCCTGCTGCTGCACGGGGAGGGCGGCGCACTGCTGGATGAGGTGGCGTTCGCCGACGATGGCGCCGAGGCCGTGGTCGCCGAGGCCGCGCGCGCGCTGAAGACCGCGGCGGTCGGAGGCCTGCGCGAGGCGCTGGCGCAACAGGAGCGCAACCTGATAGAAGACGCCATGCGCCAGGCACGCGGCAATCTCTCCCGGGCCGCCGCGCGGTTGCGGATACCGCGCACGACCCTGCTCGGCCGCATGCGCCGACTGGGTTTATCGCCAGCCGCCAGCCCGCCAGCCTGACAGGAGCCGCCCATGGACAGCCACAGCCCGATCGCCATCGTCGCCCGCGCCCTGCGGCATGCCGAGCGCATCCTGGTCATCACCGGCGCCGGTCTTTCCGCCGACTCGGGGATGCCGACCTACCGTGGCCTCGGCGGCCTCTACAACGGGCGCACGGAGGAGGGCCTGCCGATCGAGGCGGCACTCTCCGGGCCGATGCTGCGGCGCGATCCGGCGCTGTGCTGGAAGTACCTCGCGGAACTCGGCAAGGCTTGCCTGGCGGCGCGGCCCAACGCCGGCCACGAAGCCATCGCCGAGTTGCAGAAGCGCAAGCCGGAATGCTGGGTGCTGACCCAGAACATCGATGGCTTCCATCGCCAGGCCGGCTCGCCGGTCGAACGCCTGATCGAGATCCATGGCGAACTGGCGCCGCTCTACTGCCAGTCCTGCGGCGCCGAGAGCGGCGGCCTGGAAGAACATCTGCACGGCCGGTTGCCGCCGCGCTGCGCGGCCTGCGGTGGCGTGCTGCGGCCGCCGGTGGTGCTGTTCGAGGAAATGCTGCCGGAGGCGGCGATCGACGCCCTGTACCGCGAATTGCGCAAGGGCTTCGAGGCGGTGCTGGTGGTGGGGACCACCGCGAGCTTCCCCTATATCGTCGAGCCGGTGCTGCGCACGCGCCAGGCGGGAGGCTTCACCGCGGAGGTGAATCCCGGCACCACCGACCTCAGCGGGCGGGTCGATGTGAAAATGACAGGACGAGCCTTAGACATCATGCCGCAGGTGCTGAGTCACATTTATCGATAAAAAACTTGCATAGGTTTGATCGAGAGGGCAAATTAGCCCGCTAGTAAAACTAATGAGACACGGTCGTGCCCATGCTTAAACGCTTAGCACCCCTCGTGCCCATGAGTTTCGTTCTGTTGCTGGCCGCATGCGCCAGCCATTCGCCGGAGCCGCAGGTCGCCAAAGAGCCGGCCGCAGCCAAGAGCAGCATCGACGTCGAACGCGACGTGATCGCTTGGCAGAATGTTGAGGACGAAGGGGCGGACAATTCATCGGCTGGTACGCCTGCGCTGGCGTCCAGCATCCTCGAGCGCGCTTTCGAGCTGATCGGTACGCCGTACCGCTTCGGCGGCACGACGGCGAAAGGCTTCGATTGCAGCGGCTTCGTCGGCTACCTGTTCCGCGAGGAGGCCGGCATCAAGCTGCCGCGCTCCACCCGCGAACTCATCGATATGGACGTGCCGCTGGTCTCCAAGGACGAGTTGCAGCCCGGCGACCTGCTGTTCTTCAACAACCGTGGCCGTGGCCGCGTCAGCCACGCCGGCATCTACATCGGCGACGGCCAGTTCATCCATTCCGCCAGCCGTCGCAGCGGCGGGGTGCGGGTGGACAGCCTGGACTCCAGCTACTGGAGCCTGAGCTACATGGAAGCCAAGCGGGTGCTCGAGCCTGGCTACAAGGACACCCTGACCAGCAAGCGCTAAACTTAAAGTTTTACTTTAAGTATTGCGTTTAACTCTTTGTCGTAGCAAAGTGAAGGCATTCCGTACCAGGAAGGCTTTCACTATGCACGCACTGGCTCGATTCTCGCTCCTCGCCTTTGCTGCGCTGCTTACCGCCTGCGCCAGCAAAGCGCCGCCTCCCGCGCCCGCCAAACAGGTCGTGTTCCGTCCGGCGACGAATTTCTCCCCCGCCGCCGACGATGTATTGTTCCGCGCCCTCGGCCTGGTGGGTACGCCCTACCGCTGGGGCGGCAACACGCCCGATTCGGGCTTCGATTGCAGCGGCCTGATCAACTTCGTCTACCGCGACATGACCGGCATCAAGCTGCCGCGCTCGACCCGTGAGATGATCTCCATGCGCGCTCCCAGCGTGCCGGTGCAGGCCCTGCAGACCGGCGACCTGGTGTTCTTCGCCACCTCCGGCGGACGCACGGTCAGCCATGCCGGGATCTACGTCGGCGAGGGCCGCTTCGTGCACGCGCCACGCACCGGCGGCACGGTACGCCTGGACAGCCTGCAGAATAGCTACTGGCAGCGCGCCTACCTAGACGCCAAGCGCGTGCTGGTCGGCCCTTCGCCGCTGGCGCGGATGCCCTGAGGCGAGGAGGGCGCATGACCACCCGCACCCTCAACCTCGACGACAACCTGTACCGCTACCTGCTCGACGTCTCGCTGCGGGAAACCCCGCTGATGACCCGTCTGCGCGAGGAGACCGCGAGACTGCCCAACGCGCGTTGGCAGATCGCTCCCGAGCAAGGCCAGTTCATCGCCCTGCTGCTCACCTTGATCGGCGCTCGGCGGGCGCTGGAGGTCGGCACCTTCACCGGCTACAGCGCGCTGTGCATGGCCACCGCCCTGGGCGAACAGGGGCGCCTGACCTGCTGCGACCTGCCCGGCGACTACCATCTCACCGCGCGCCGCTACTGGCGCGAGGCCGCTGTCGAGGAGCGCATCGAACTGCGCCTCGGGCCCGCCCTGGAAACCCTGCGCGCGCTGCTCGACGAGGGCAAGGCCGGGCAATTCGACCTGGCCTTCATCGACGCCGACAAGGCCAACTATCCCGAATACCTGGAGGCCGCGCTGGCGCTGGTGCGCCCGGGTGGGCTGGTGCTCTTCGACAACGTGCTGTGGAGCGGGCGGGTGCTCGAGGCGCAGCCGAAGAGTGCGGATACCCGCGGCATCCAGCAGCTCAACCTGGCGCTGAAGAACGACGCGCGGGTGGACTACTCGCTGCTGCCGATCGGCGACGGCCTGAGCGTCTGCCGCAAGCGCTGAGCGACGCTCAGCGCACGCCCCACGGCGGCGCATTGAGCGCCTGCTGGAGAAACTGGACGAACAGCCTGACCTTCGGCGACAGGGTCGCCGCCCGCGAGTACATGGCGTAGATCAGGTCGTCCAGCGGCCGCTCCTCGGGCAGGGCCTCCACCAGGCGGCCGGCGGCGAGGTCCTCGGCGACGATGAACAGCGGCAGGATCGCCAGGCCCAGACCGCGCACCGCGGCGTCGCGCATGGTCTGGCCGTTGTTGGTGTTGAAGCGTCCGCGCGGGGTGATCATCCGCGCCGGTTCGCCGGCCACCCGCGGTTCGAAGCTCCACAGCTGCGACGGGGTATTGTGGCTGTAGCCGATGCAGGGATGGCAGAGGATGTCCTCGAGGCGCTGCAGCGCGCCGTGCCGCTCCAGGTATTCCGGACTGCAGCACACCACCCGGCGGCTGGTGCCGAGCTGGCGGGCGATCAGCGAGCTGTCCTGCAGGCGGGTGATGCGGATCGCCAGGTCGTAGCCTTCCTTCTCGAAGTCGATGATCCGGTCGTCCAGCTGCAGCACCACCTCCAGGCGCGGGTTGCGTGCCATGAACTCCATCACCAGCGGGCCCAGCCAGAGCGTGCCGAAACTCATCGGCGCCATCACCCGCAGTTCCCCGCACAGGTCGTTCTCGCGCAGGGCCACGCTTTCCGCTGCGTTGTTCAGGTCCTGCACCGAAGCCTTGGCCGACTTGTAGAAGAAGCCGCCGGCCTCGGTCGGCTCGACGTTGCGCGTCGAGCGGTAGAGCAGGCGCACGCCCAGGTGGCGCTCGAGGTCGCTGACGCGTTTGCTGATCACGGACTTGGACAGGCTCATGCGTTCGGCGGCGGCGCTGATGCTGCCCAGCTCGACCACGTTGAGGAAGGCCTGTATGTCTTCAAGGCGCAGACTCATGGCTAATCTCGAAACAATCGGGAGGCAGACTGTCGCATGCGGGCGAACTCCTGGTAAGGGGCTGGGCGTGCCGGTCGCGCTGTGTCGGGGGCGGCAGGGCAAGCGTAGCGCGCCGGCAGGGGAGGATCGTTCGTCTTTCGAGAACACCGTTTTCTCGTTTTGCCGGGCGGTAAAACACCACCGCCGCCACTACTCTTGATGGGCGGTCGGCACTGCCGAGGCCGCCCAAGCCTGCCTCGCCAGAGGCGCTTCGATTCATACCACGCGGCGACGGACGCCGCCCGAGACCGGAGAAAAACCATGTCCTTCACCTACAAGCGACTCGACAAGAACGATGCAGCGGTCCTGTTCGTCGACCATCAGGCAGGCCTGCTCTCCCTGGTCCGCGACTTCGGCCCGGACGAATTCAAGAACAACGTCCTGGCGCTGGCCGACATCGCCAGGTTCTTCAACCTGCCGACCATCCTCACCACCAGCTTCGAGGACGGCCCCAACGGCCCGCTGGTGCCGGAACTCAAGGAAATGTTTCCGCAGGCCCCGTACATCGCCCGCCCCGGCAACATCAACGCCTGGGACAACGAGGACTTCGTCAAGGCGGTCAAGGCCACCGGCAAGAAGCAACTGATCATCGCCGGCGTGGTGACCGATGTCTGCGTGGCCTTCCCGACCCTGTCGGCGCTGGAAGAGGGCTACGACGTGTTCGTCGTCACCGACGCCTCGGGCACCTTCAACCCGGTGGTGCGCGATGCCGCCTGGGCACGCATGTCCGCCGCCGGCGCGCAACTGATGAACTGGTTCAGCGTCGGCTGCGAACTGCACCGTGACTGGCGCAACGATATCGAGGGCTTCGGCGCGATCCTCGGCGGCCATCTGCCGGCCTACGCCAACCTGATCCAGAGCTTCAGCGTGAAGAAGTAAGCCGACCGCGCCGGACCCGGACACAAGGCACTCCGAGCATCGGGTGCCTTGTGTCGTTTTCGCCGCGGATGTTTTCATTCAGACGCCGCCTTTCGCCGGAACACGAGGTTTCGGCGCGCCTCGCCCACACAGGAGAGAACCCATGGCAACCCAGGTCATCCACGCCTCCCTCGGCACCACCCCCTATCGCGTCAGCCTCAGCGACGACAGCCATCAGTGGCTCAGCGACGTGCCCGCCGCGCTGGGTGGCGGCGACAGCGGCCCCTCGCCGCACGAGATCCTGCTCTCGGCGCTCGGCGCCTGCACCGCGATCACCGTGGCAATGTACGCGCAGCGCAAGGAGTGGCCGCTGGAAGGCATCGACGTGCAGTTGAACATCGTCGAGGAGCGCACCAAGCCGGAACCGTTCACCCACATTCGCCGCGAGATCCGCCTGGACGGCGCGCTGGACGCGGAACAGCGCCAGCGCCTGCTGGAGATCGCCAATGCCTGTCCGATTCATCGTGTACTCTCCGGAGAGGTCAGCATCAGCAGCCAGCTGCGCGACTGAACCCGCACACACAGGAAGGAACAGCACATGAGCGACGACAGCATCAAGGTATTGGGCATTTCCGGCAGCCTGCGCAGCGGCTCCTACAACAGCGCCGCGTTGCAGGCGGCGATCGGTCTGGTCCCGGCGGGGATGAGCATCGAGCTGGCGGATATCTCCGCTATCCCGCTGTACAACGAGGACGTCTACGCGCTGGGCTTCCCGCCCGCGGTGGAGCGGTTCCGCGAGCAGATCCGCCAGGCGGACGCGCTGCTGTTCGCTACCCCCGAGTACAACTACTCGATGGCCGGGGTGCTGAAGAACGCCATCGACTGGGCCTCGCGGCCGCCGGAGCAGCCGTTCTCCGGCAAGCCTGCGGCGATCCTCGGCGCTAGCGCCGGGCGCTTCGGCACCGCGCGGGCGCAGTACCACCTGCGGCAGACCCTGGTCTTCCTCGACGTGCATCCGCTGAACAAGCCGGAGGTGATGATCTCGAGCGCGCAGAACGCCTTCGACGCCCAGGGCCGGCTGCTCGACGACAAGGCGCGCGAGCTGATCCAGCAGCAGTTGCAGGCCCTGCAGCTATGGGTACGGCGTCTGCGCGGTTGAATGCCTCGTCACCGGAGAGCCTGATCATGAGCAATACCGAAGAGCGTTGCGACCTGTCCTCCTCGCGGGACTGTCCGGAACGCCGCGAACACCTGCTGCAACGCGTCACCGCCCGCGCGGCGGAAATCGGCGGCGGGCTCACCGTCAGCCGGCTGATGCCGTCGCGCCAGCGGCGGATGATCGGCGCCTGGTGCTTCCTCGACCACGCCGGCCCCGCCGAATTCGAGCCCGGCGGCGGCCTGGCGGTGGGCCCGCATCCGCACATCGGCCTGCAGACCTTCACCTGGATGATCCAGGGCGAGGCGCTGCACCGCGACAGCCTGGGCAACGTCCAGGTGATCCGCCCGGGCCAGGTCAACCTGATGACCGCCGGCCACGGCATCGCCCATACCGAGGAGTCGCTGCCCGACGAGCGGCATGCCCACGCCGCGCAACTGTGGATCGCGCTGCCCTACGAACAGCGCGACATCGCCCCGGCCTTCGATCATCATCCCGACCTGCCGCGCTGGCAGGAGCAGGGCGTGACCTTCACCCTGCTGGCCGGCGCGCTGGCCGGCCGGCAGGCGCCGTGCCGGCTTTACTCGCCGCTGCTCGGCGCCGACCTGGCCTGCCACGACGCCTCGACCCTGCAACTGGCGCTCGACCCGCACTTCGAGTACGGCCTGTTGCCGCTGGAGGGGGGCCTGGAGGTGGGCGGCGAGCATTTCGCGGTGAACGAACTGGCCTACCTGGGCGACGGCCGCGATGGCCTGCGGCTGCAGCTCGATCCCGGCGCGCGGGTCCTGTTGCTGGGCGGAGCGCCGTTCGGCGCGGAAATCTTCATGTGGTGGAACTTCGTCGGCCACAGCAAGGCCGAGATCGCCCGCGCGCAGAAGGCCTGGGAGGAGGGGGATGCCCGCTTCGGCCGGCTCGATGCCCTGGAAGGCGCACGCTTGAGCGCTCCGCCGATTCCCTGGAAGATCGACGCCGAATGAGGACGATGTGCCGCCGGGCACTCCGGCGGCGTCCTCGAATGCCTGTCGGCGATGGTGCGGACCTGAGGTCTGGCGATTTGCCGGCAGCGGGAAAACTTTCTGCCCCCATCGCCGGTCAGAACTCGCCTATCGCATGCACGAACAGGAAGTGAGCCACATGCAATTCGAACACCTGGTCCAGGTCAATGACCGGACGCTTGTCGACCTGCCGGTCCTCGACCGGCTGCAACTCTGGGAAGGCCTGGTCTGCCGTGCGCGCGAGCCGCAGCATTTCGTCGTCGGCCTGGAGCGCTTCGAGATCCTCGCCGATGACGGCGACCGCCTGCACCGGCGCCTGTACCTGCCGGGCCTGGTGGTCGAGGACGAGGTGGTGCTGAAGGCGCCGGACACTGCCCACTACACCATCAAGCCGAGCGCCGAGGTGGCCGGCGGCAGCCTCGACATGACCATCGAGGAGCCGGTGCCCGGCTCGCTGTTCGTGCGTTTCGCCTACTGCACCCGCTACCTGCAGCCGCTGGGCGACGAACTGCCCTACGACGCCTTCGTCAGGCAGGCCTATATCGCCATGGATGTGGAAACCATCGCCACCATCCGCGACCGGTTCGGCGCCAGCGCCGCCAGCGGGAGTTGAGCGTGGAACACGGAAGCAGTTTTCTCCAGTCCGGCGTGGTCTTCCTGATCGCGGCGGTGTTCATGGTGCCGCTGGCCAAGCGCCTGCAACTGGGTGCGGTGCTCGGCTACCTGCTGGCCGGCGTGCTGATCGGTCCCAGCGTGCTGGGGCTGGTGGACAACCCGGAAAGCGTCGCGCAGATCTCCGAGATGGGCGTGGTGCTGCTGCTCTTCATCATCGGCCTGGAGCTGTCGCCGCGGCGCCTGTGGGTGATGCGCAAGTCGGTGTTCGGCGTCGGCCTGCTGCAGGTGCTGCTCACCGGACTGGTGATCGGCACGGTGGCCCTGGTCGGCTTCGGCCAGCCGGTGAACAGCGCGGTGGTGCTCGGCCTGGGCCTGGCGCTGTCGTCCACCGCGTTCGGCCTGCAGATCCTCGCCGAGCGCAAGGAACTGACCCAACCCCATGGCCGCCTGGCGTTCGCCATCCTGCTGTTCCAGGACATCGCGGCGATCCCGCTGATCGCCATGATCCCGCTGCTCAGCGGCGCGCACAGCGACGCCGGCGGCAGCGAACTGACCCAGACCCTGAAGGTGGTCGGCAGCATCGCCGCGGTGGTGGTCGGCGGTCGCTACCTGCTGCGCCCGGTGTTCCGTATCGTCGCCCAGACCAAGCTGCAGGACATGTCCACCGCCACCGCGCTGCTGGTGGTGATGGGCACCGCGCTGCTGATGGAACTGGCCGGCGTATCCATGGCCCTCGGCGCCTTCCTCGCCGGCCTGCTGCTGGCCGACTCGGAATACCGGCATGAGCTGGAAGCGCAGATCGAGCCGTTCAAGGGCCTGCTGCTCGGGCTGTTCTTCATCAGCGTCGGGATGAGCGCGGATGTCAGCCTGCTGCTCAAGTCGCCGTGGATGGTGCTCGGCCTGACCGTGCTGCTGATCGCCCTGAAGGCGCCGGTGCTGTATTTCGTCGGACGCATTTCCGGCGGCCTCGACAAGGCCTCGGCGCTGCGCCTGGGCGTGGTCCTGGCGGCCGGCGGCGAGTTCGCCTTCGTGGTGTTCAAGATGGCCCGCGACCAGGGCCTGTTCGAGAACGACCTGCACAACCTGCTGGTGCTCTCCATCACCCTGTCGATGGCCCTGACCCCGCTGCTGGTGCTCGGTCTCGCGCGGCTGCTGGCGAAGCAGCCGGAGGCGGTCAAGCCGCCGCCGGAAATGGAGCGCATCGACAACGACGACACCCCGCGCGTGGTGATCGCCGGGGTCGGCCGCATGGGCCAAATCGTCGCCCGGGTGCTGCGCGCCCAGCGCGTGCCGTTCATCGCCCTGGACACCTCGGTGGAGACCATCGAGCTGACCCGTACCCTGGGCGCCATCCCGATCTTCTACGGCGATCCGATGCGCCCGGAGATCCTCCGCGCCGCCCAGGTGGAGAAGGCCGAGTTCTTCGTCATCGCCACCGACGATCCGGAGACCAACATCGAGACCGCCAAGCGCGTGCGCAAGCTGTATCCGCACCTGAAGATCATCGCCCGCGCGCGCAACCGCCAGCACGTCCACCTGCTGCTGGACGCCGGGGTCGAGCCGGTGCGCGAGACCTTCTTTTCCAGCCTGGAGATGAGCCGCATGGTGCTCTGCGGCCTGGGCCTGAGCGAGGAGCAGGCCGACGCGCGGATCCGCCGCTTCCGTCGCCACGACGAAGAAGTGCTGGCCTCCCAGCACCTGTTCTACAACGATCGCGACGCGCTGATCAAAAGCGCCCGCGAGGCGCGGGTGGAACTGGAGACGCTGTTCCAGACCGACCAGCTGGAGGATCGCGGCGCGGTGCCGGCGGAGACGCCGGAGGGCGCCTCCCGCGCCTCCTAGCCGATCGCCCATGCCGGCGCGCCGGCATGGGTAATTCCCGCGCCAGGGTCCATACTTGCCGGGCAACGCAGTACGAAGGTTGGGATACCCCCGTGGCATCCCCTCTGTAGGGTGGAGGGCAGCAGCCCAGCAGACGGCTGGACGCATCCGCCGATCGAGGAACCTTATGCCTGTCGAACACCTGGACGTACTCATCGTCGGCGCCGGCCTGTCCGGCATCGGCGCCGCCTGCCACCTGACGAAGCACTGCCCCGGCAAGCGCTTCGCCCTGCTCGAAGGGCGCGCGGCGATGGGCGGCACCTGGGACCTGTTCCGCTACCCCGGCATCCGCTCCGACTCGGACATGTTCACCCTCGGCTACAACTTCAAGCCGTGGAGCGATCCGAAGGCCATCGCCGACGGCCCCTCGATCCGCCGCTACATCGAGGACACCGCGCGCGAGAACGGCATCGACCGGAAGATCCGCTACCGCCATCGGCTGCTCAAGGCCGACTGGGATTCCGCCAATGCGCGCTGGAACCTCGACGTGCAGCGCGACGACGAGCTCGAGCCGCTGCGCATGACCGCGCAGTTCCTGCTGATGTGCACCGGCTACTATCGCTACGAGGCCGGCTATACGCCGGAGTTCGCCGGTCGCGAGGACTTCGCCGGGCGGATCGTCCATCCGCAGTTGTGGCCGGAGGACCTCGACTACAGCGGCAAGAAGGTGGTGGTGATCGGCAGCGGCGCGACCGCCGTCACCCTGGTGCCATCGATGACCGACAAGGCCGCCCATGTCACCATGCTGCAACGCTCGCCGTCCTATGTGATCACCCTGCCGCAGAAGGACGCGATCTCCAATTTCCTTCGCCGTTTCCTCCCGGAAACCTGGGTCTATCGCCAGGCGCGGGCGCGCAACGTGGCGATGCAGATGATCTTCTTCATGCTCGCCAAGGGCTTCCCCGGCGTGGTCCGCAAGGCCCTGCTCAAGCTGGCCAGCCTGCAACTGGGCAAGCAGTTCGACATGCGCCACTTCAGTCCCCGCTACAAGCCGTGGGACGAGCGGGTCTGCGCGGTGCCGGACGGCGACCTGTTCAAGGTGCTGCGCAAGGGCAAGGCCTCGGTGGTCACCGAGCACATCGACCGCTTCGTCGACAGGGGTATCCGCCTGAAGACCGGCGAAGTGCTGGAGGCGGACATCATCGTCACCGCCACCGGTCTCGACCTGGTGATGTTCGGCGGCGCCGAGATCGCGGTGGACGGCAAGCCGTTCCAGGTCAACCAGAGCATGGGCTACCGTGGCATCATGCTGCGCGACCTGCCGAACCTGGCGGCGGTGCTCGGCTACACCAACGCCAGCTGGACCCTCAAGGCCGACCTTTCCAGCGAGTACTTCTGCCGCCTGATCAACCACATGGACGCCATCGGCATGCGCCAGGTGACCGCCCGCGACACCAGTGGCGACGTGCGCGAGGAGCCGTTCCTCAACCTCAACTCCGGCTACATCCAGCGCGCCGCCGATCGCATGCCCAAGCAGGGCGATCGGATGCCCTGGAAGCTCTACCAGAACTATGTCCTCGACCTGGCGCTGCTGCGCTATGGCAAGGTCGAGGACGGCTACCTGGTGTTCTCCTCGCCGGCCTCGCAACGCCAGGGCGACGGCGCGGCGGTGCAGGCGCTGGGTTGAGCCCGGCGCCTCCGCTCAAGCCTCCGCCAGGGCCTGCCCGTGGGCCTTGTGCCAGGCGTCGAGGCCGCCGGCCAGCGCCCAGGTGCGCTTGAAGCCGGAGGCATTGAGACGCTCGGCGAGGATGGCGGCGGAGAGTTCGTGGGGACAAGCGCAGTAGATGACGATGCTGGCGTCCCTGAGGTCGCCGGGCAGTTCCTTCAGCGACACGTTGAGTTCCACCGGTATCGCGCCCGGTATGCCGCTCGGCTCGTCGTCGTGATGGGCGCGGACGTCGAGGATCACCGGCACCTGCCCCTGTTCGCGCAGGCTTTCCAGTTCCTCCACGCTGATTCGCGGAATCCGCCGGCTGCGCGACAGCAGGCGCTGGCGCTGCCAGAGCTTCCAGGCGATGAAGGCGGCGAAGGCGCCGGCGATCAGCAGCGCGCCGATGGCCGCGTAGTCGCTGAGCAGGGCCAGCAGGTGGTCCAGCGCATCGCTGAAGATCACTCCCAGCAGCAGCGCGGAACCGGCCCACAGCGCCGAACCGGCGGCGTCGTAGGCGAGGAAGCGGCGCAGGCGGGTGCGGGTCATGCCGGCCAGGGTGGTGGACAGTGCGCTGGCGCCGGGCAGGAACTTGGACATCAATAGCGCCCGCGGGCCGACCCGCAGATACATGTTCTGGCTCTGGCGGATGCAACTGTCCTGGGACAGCGAGACCTTGCAGATGCTGCGCAGGAGGAAGCCGCCGTAGCGGCGCCCGGCCAGGTACCAGGCGATGTCCGCCAGCAGGCAGGCGAGCACCACCACCAGCAGGACGACGCCCAGCGGCGCGCCGACACCCTGCATGGCCAGCGCGCCGGCGACGATCAGCGCCGGGTAGGCGGGAATCGGCAGGCCGGCCTGTTCGCAGAGCACATTGAGGAACAGCAGGAGCAGCCCGTGGTTTTCCAGCAGGGGTTGCAGTTCACGCATGGCGGAGCCTCTCGGATTCTTCTGCGGGTAGTGTGGGCGCGAAGCGTGAAGCTGGGAAGAACGAACGTGGCGGGGCCGCTGCTCCGTGGCCTCTGGCGAAACGAAAAGCCCCTCGCCCGCGAGGGCGAGGGGCTGGCGCGTCAGGCCACTTCCACCAGCAATACTTCGCTGTCTTCCAGGGCCGTCACCTTCAGCATCGGTTCGTCGCGTACCGCGAGACCATCGCGGGCCTCGGCGCGCACGCCGTTGACTTCGATGCTGCCGGAGGCCGGCACCAGGTAGGCGCGGCGGCCGTTCTCCAGGGCGTACTCGGCGCTCTGCCCGGCCTTCAGGGTCACCGCGGCGACCTCGGCGTCGGCGCGGATGTGCAGCGCCTCGCCGTCATTCGCATCGCCGCTGGCGAGAGTGACGAAGCGTCCATCGCGCTCGGCCTTCGGGAACGGCTTGGACCCCCAGCGTGGCTGGTCGCCACGGCGATCGGGGATGATCCAGATCTGGAAGATCCGGGTGGTCTCGGCCTCGAGGTTGTACTCCGAGTGGACGATGCCGGTGCCGGCGCTCATCACCTGCACGTCGCCGGCCTCGGTGCGACCCTTGTTGCCCAGGCTGTCCTGGTGGGTGATCGCGCCGTCGCGGACGTAAGTGATGATTTCCATGTCGCGGTGCGGGTGCGGGGGGAAACCGCTGCCGGCGGCGATCTCGTCATCGTTCCAGACCCGCAGGCGACCCCAGTCCTCGCGCTCCGGGTCGTAGTAGTCGGCGAAGGAAAAATGATGGCGCGCGTTCAGCCAGCCGTGGTTGGCATGGCCCAGACGGTCGAAGGGGCGACGTTCGATCATGATCGGATCTCCATTGGGCCCGGCGCCGCGCGTTTGGGGCGAGGGGCGGGCGGTTGATGGAAAGATGATCCGCTTTATTTATTTGATTAAAAAGCGCGAATATTTGCTTTTACTTATCTTTTTTGTTGATTTTTTGGCGATGGATTCGCTCGCCTGGCTTGTCATGCCGGCCGCATCGATGCGACGCTGGCCGGCGGCGCGCTGGCGCCCCGGCCGCGCGTTCTTCAGGTGGCGGGCAGCGGCACGCCCCTGGGCCACAGCAGCCAGAGGCGACCGGGCTGCTTCATGTGGCCGGCGAGTTCGCCGGCGGCGTCGCCGGTACCCCAGAACAGATCGGCGCGGACCTCGCCGACGATCGCCCCGCCGGTATCCTGCGCCGCCACCGGACGGACCACCGGGCTGCCGTCATCGGGGCGGGTGGTGGACAGCCACATCAGGCTGCCCAGCGGGATCACCTTGCGGTCGATGGCCACGCTGTAGCCGTCGGTCAGCGGTACGTTCAGCGAGCCGCGCGGACCTTCGTCGCTGTCCGGGCGCTGGCTGAAGAACACGAAGCTGGGATTGCTCGCCAGCAACTCGGAGACCCGCTGCGGATTGGCCTCGGCCCAGTCGCGGATACGCTTCATGCTGATCTCCTCCTTCGGCACCAGGCCCTGCTCGACCAGCCAGCGGCCGACCGGCTTGTACGGGTGGCCGTTCTGGTCGCCGTAGCCGATGCGCAGTTGCCGGCCGTCTTCCAGCTGGATCCGTCCGGAGCCCTGGATCTGCAGGAACTGCAGGTCCATCGGGTCGCCCAGCCAGGCCAGCACCGGCGCGCTGGAACCGTTGTCGCGGATCGTCGCGGCATCGTCGTAGGGTTTCAGCACCCGGCCTTCCAGACGCCCGCGCAGGCGCTTGCCCTTGAGCTCCGGGTAGACGCTTTCCAGCGAAACCACGATCAGGTCGTCCGGTACGCCGTAGACCGGTACCGGGGTCTTCTCGCCCTGGCTCAGGCTGCCGTGGTAGACCGGTTCGTAGTAGCCGGTGATCAGGCCCTGGTCGCCATTGCCGGAGGACCGCAGGCTATAGACCTGCATCTGCTCGCGGAGGAACGCGCGTACCGCCGCCGGATCATCGGCGACCGTCGTGGCGCTGGCACAGGGCGCGCCCCACACAGGGTCCCTGGCCAGCCGCGCGCAGGCCGAGCGCCAGGCGTTGAAGCCGGCGAGCAGGTCGGCGTCGCTGGTGGCCGGCAGGGCATCCCAGGAGACACTGTTGTAGGTGGTGGTTTCGGCGGGTTCGGGGGGCGGCTCTTTCTGGCTGCCGTCGTCGCATGCCGTCAGCAGGGCGGCGAAGGGGAGCGCGCAGAGCAGCAGGCGGCGCCAGGGATGGGACGGAAACTTCACGCCAAGGATTTCCCGGTGGTGGATCGAAGCCCGCTAGCTTGGGCAAAGCGCGACGGTGCGTCAAACCGCGGCGACGATCGAAGCGTATCGTTGCGTTACACCGATGCGGCGACCAGTTCGCGCAGCCAGCGATGGGCGGGATCACGATGCGAGCGCTCGTGCCAGAGCATGGCCAGGTCGTAGCCGGGCACCTCCAGTGGCGCCTCCACCACCCGTAGCGTGTCGTGGCCGCGTGCCAGCCGCGACGGCAGCATCGCCACCAGGTCGGTGCTCTCCAGCACCGCGCGGAGGAACAGGAAGTGCGGCACCGACAACGCTACCCGACGCTCCGCGCCGAGTTCGGCGAGCGCCTGGTCGGTGGGACCGAGGAAGCCGCCGCCGTCGGGCGAGACGATCACCTGGTCGAGGCGGCAGAACTGCTTCAGCGTCGGTCGCCGGCGCAGGCCCGGATGCCCGGCGCGCCCGGCCAGCACGTAGCGCTCGCTGAACAGCCGGCGACAGCGCAGCCCCGGCGGCGCCTCGTCGAGGGTGTGGAAGGCGAGGTCGATCTCGCCGCGCTCCGCCTGCCGGCTGACCTGCGCCGGCGCCAGTTCCAGCACCGCCAGCCGGCTGTCCGGCGCCTGCCCGCGCAGCGCGGCGAGGAGCGGCAGGAGGACCGCCGACTCGGCGTAGTCGGTGGCCGCGACCCGCCAGGTATGCCGCGACTGCGCCGGATCGAACGGCGCGGCTGGCGCCACCGCCTGTTCCAGCGCCTCCAGGGCCAGGCGCAGCGGTTCGCGCAGCTCTTCCGCCCGCGCCGTCGGGCGCATCCCGCGCGGGCCGGGAAGCAGCAGCGGATCGTCGAAGATCGCCCGCAGCTTGGCCAGGTGCACGCTCACCGACGGCTGGGAGAAATTCAGGCGCTCCGCCGCGCGCGTCACGTTGTGTTCGGTGAGCAGCACGTCGAGGGTTACCAGCAGGTTCAGGTCCAGACGTCTGAGATTATTCATGGCTATACCTGGGATTTCGGATATTCATTTCAACTATATGCGGGGCTGGCCGATCCTGCGCTCACCTTTTTTTTGCGGGGAGCCGCCATGAACGTACTGATCGTCTATGCCCATCCCGAACCACGCTCGCTCAACGGCGCGCTCAAGGATCTCGCGGTCGCGCGCCTCGAGGCGGCCGGTCATGCGGTGCAGGTCTCGGATCTCTACGCGATGGGCTGGAAGGCCGCGCTCGACGCCGCGGACAGCCTCGAACCCGCGACCGGCGAGCGCTTCGATCCGTCCCGCGACTCACTGCGTGCCTTCCAGAACGGCCGGCAGAGCGCCGATATCGCCGCCGAGCAGGACAAGCTGCGCCGGGCCGATGCGCTGATCCTGCAATTCCCGCTCTGGTGGTTCGGCATGCCGGCGATCCTCAAGGGCTGGATCGACCGCGTCTATGCCTGCGGTTTCGCCTACGGGGTCGGCGAGCACTCCGACAGCCACTGGGGCGACCGCTACGGCGAGGGACGGATGCAGGGCAAGCGGGCGATGCTGGTGGTCAGCGCCGGCGGCTGGGAGTCGCACTACGCCGCGCGCGGCATCAACGGGCCGATCGACGACCTGTTGTTTCCCATCCACCATGGCATCCTGCATTACCCCGGCTTCACCGTGTTGCCGCCGTTCGTCGTCTACCGCACCGGCCGGCTCGACGCCGGGCGCTTCGCCGCGCTCGGCGAGCAACTGGGGCAGCGCCTGGACGAACTGTGGCGGACCGCGCCGATTCCGTTCCGCCGGCAGAACGGTGGCGACTACGCGATTCCCGCGCTGACCCTGCGCGACGAGATCGCCCCGGGGCGGGTCGGCTTCGCCGCGCACCTGGCGGAGTAGTCGCCCTTCAACGGCCCTTCGCATATATGATGTCGCGCCGCTAGGAGCAGACGCTTCCGGGGGAGTGCATCGGACGCCGTTTCACAGGGAGACTCATGTCGATTCGTACATTTCTGCTGCTGGGCATGGTCGGCGCTTTGCTGGGGGGATGCCAGGCGGTTTCCCGGCCGCCGGCGCCGGAGTTCGTCCTTCTGGGCTCCGAGGAGGAGGTCAGGAGCGCCTGCGCAGCCATGGCCTGGCGGGGGATCACCTGCCGCGTCGATGGTGTGCTGCTGGAGGAGACCCAGTATCGAAAACTGATGATGCCGGTGGCGTCGCAGCTGTGGGACCAGAGCATGAAGGTGGTCGGCGTGCTCGACCTCACTACCCACGTAGCGTCCAGCGGGTTCCGCTACTTCAGCGCGACGGGCCACCAGGAGATCTACCGGCGCGACGAGCCGGATGCGGTGAGGCGGACCCAGGAGTTCGACCAGGCATTCTGGGGATACCTCGCCCAGTCGTTCCGGGTCGCCCGCGTACCGCCCGATGATCCGAGGGTCGCGCAGTTCATCGCGGCGTCCGAGCAGCGTGTTCGCCAGGAGCAGGAGCGTCTTCGCGAGCAACAGCGCCTGGAAGCCAGGAAGGCCATCGAGGAGGCCGAGCGGGCCCGCCTCGAGGCGGCGCGCCGGGCCTATGAGAAGACCGATGCCTACAAGGCCGAACGGGCCAGGGAGGCGATCCTGGATTGCCGGGCGACCATGGCCGCCGCCCGTGAGAGCATCGCCTGGGACAACCGGGTCGCTGACATCTCCGGCTACGAGAATCGCTGGATACGTCGCCGTGCCGCGGTGGATATCGTCCAGTGCCAGGACCTCATTCCGCAATACTGGCGGGAATACAAGCAGTACGGCGGCAAGGCCCGCTCGATCGGCGAGCTGGGGTACTGAGAGCGGGCGGTTGCCGCTGGTGGCCGAGCGGGTGCTAGGCGGAGACCGGGGTCTTACCGGACGTGGTGACGAACAGCGCCCGCCCGATCTCCCGGGCGTGCGCCAGGTGGCGTGCCGGATCGGAGGTTTCCGATTCCAGCAGCAGCTCGGAACGGACCACCCGGGCGCCGCAGTAATCGAAGATGCCATGGTCGATCTGTGTCCGCATCGCCGCCGCGTAACCGTGGCGCTCGAAGGTACCGGGGTCGGCGCCGCCGACCCCGACCAGCACCACGCGCAGGCGCTGCAGCTTCTTCCGCAGGTCGCCGCCGATGCTGTAGTCGAAGGCCCAGCCATTGGAGAACACCCGGTCGATCCAGCCCTTGAGCAGCGCCGGCATCGACCACCAGTAGACCGGATAGACCAGTACCAGGATATCTGCGCGGTCGAGGCGCGCCTGTTCGGCGAGGACGTCGGCCGGCGCCGCCGCCTGTCCTCGGTGCACGGCGTGGTCGGCCAGGCCGAAGCGCGGCTCGAAGCCTTCCGCGGCGAGATCGGCGATTTCCGCCGAATGGCCGCTCTGGAGGATGCCCTCGGCGATGCGCGCGGCGAGGGCGTGGGTGAGCGAATGGGGATCGTGATGGGCGACGACGACGAGGGCATGCATGGGACGGGTCTCCTGCGGGGAATTGCGGGAATGGGAGGGGATCGATATGCTGGAAACAAGTTACCTTTAGTAAGTTACTTTTAGTAGGTTGTATATGTCAACGCATTCTCCCGAAGAACCGGCGCCGCGTCGGCGGCTGTCTCGCGACGAGCGCCAGCGCCAGCTCCTCGACGTGGCCTGGAAGCTGGTGCGCGAAGAAGGCACCGAGGCCCTGACTCTGGGCCGCCTTGCCGAGCAGGCCGGAGTGACCAAGCCGGTGGTCTACGATCACTTCGGCACCCGCGCCGGACTGCTCGCGGCGCTCTACCAGGACTACGACCTGCGCCAGACGGCGCTGATGGACGCCGCCCTGGAGGCCGGCGAGGCGACCTTGCGCGGCCGCGCCGAGGTCATCGCCTCGGCCTACGTCGACTGCGTGCTGCAACAGGGGCGGGAGATTCCCGGGGTGGTCGCGGCGCTCGCCAGTTCGCCGGATCTGGAGCGGATCAAGCGCGACTACGAGGCGCTGTTCATGGACAAGTGCCGCGCCGTGCTGGAGCCCTTCGCCGGCGGCGGGCGGCTCTCGATCGCCGGCCTGCGGGCGATGATCGGCGCCGCCGAGGCGCTGTCGCACGCCGCCGCCACCGAGGAGATCAGCCCCGAGGAGGCGCGCCGGGAACTGCTCGTCGCCATCGTCGCGATGGTCGAGAGAAGTCGCCCATGAGCGAGCCGCCGGCCCTGGAGGAATACCGTCGCGCAATCCTGGCGCAGTGCCCGGAACTGACAGGCGCTTCCTTCGCCATCCTGGCTTCGGGCTGGCATTCCACGGCGGTGGAAGTGGATGGCCGCTGGGTCTTCAAGTTTCCCCGCGGCGCGGAGGCCGAGGCGGCGTTGCTGCGCGAAGCCGCGCTGCTGCGCCTGGTGCGGCCGGCGGTGCGCCTGCCGGTGCCGGCGCTGCGGGTATACGCCGGGCCGCCACGGTTTTCCCGGCACGCGAAGCTGCCGGGCGGCTTTCTTCTCGGCGAGCACTATCGGCGCCTGGATGAGCACGCGCGGCAGGCCGTGGCCGAAGCGCTGGCTGGTTTCTACGCCGAGCTGCACCGCTTGGAGCCGGCCCGCATGCTGGCGGCCGGCGCCTTGCCGGTGGCGCCCTGGCAGGCCCCCGCGGCGATTCGCCAGCGGGCGCTGGCGGCGCTGCCTCGCGCCTGGCGCGAACGTGCCGGGGGGGTGCTGAGGGAGTACGCCGGGCTACCTGCCGACCCGCTGGGTTCCACCTACGGTTTCTTCGACGGGCACGGCTGGAACATGGCCTTCGATGCCGAGGCCGGGCGCCTGAACGGGGTATACGACTTCGCCGATTCGGGGATCGGCCCGCTCCACCAGGAGTTCATCTACTCGAACTTCATCGATGCCGACCTGACCGAGCGCATCGTCGCGGCCTACGAAGCGGCCAGCGGGCGGCGCCTGGAGCGGCGGCGGATCGCGCTGCTGACGGTGGTGCACCGCCTGTCGGAGCTGGCCGAGCTGGCGGACGATCCGCGCCACCTGCAGGCGATGCGCGCCAGCGCCCTCGACGGTCTGGCGCTGGCGGAGCGGCAGGGACTGCTCTGAGGCCTTCACGTCATAACCGCCGGGCGCGCGCGGTCGGCCACCGTGGGCCGGTTCAGAGATAGGCTTGCGCGCGGCGGCGGGAGCGCGGCATACGGTTCTTCCCGGACAGCTCGTTGAGGCGCGTCTGCCAGGCGTCGCGCGCGGCGTCGCCGCCCTGCCGGCGGGCGGCGTGCTTGATCCTGGCATTGGCCCGGGGCGCCGCCGCAGCGGCGGTGGGAGCAACGGCGGCACTGGCCGGAGCGGCGTGTTCCTGGGCCTGGGTGAAGGCGTTGGTGCGCCGGCAGGTCTTGCAGGTGACCTGCCCGACCGCGCTCGAGCCGTTCACGTTGCTGTCGCCGCGACCGCAGGCTGCCTGGCCGGATTCGCTCAAGAAGTGCGTAACCATCTGATCCTCCTGGACAAAAAAGGGCGGCATTATTCCCAGAAGTGCTCCCGAGTGCCAGCCTTGGGGGAAATGTCCTGACGAACAGCAAGGCGATCTGCCACGGCGCGCTGACGCTCAGTCCGGTGGCCGGCGCATGCTCTCGCGCACATAGCGGGCAGGGGAGTTGCCGAGGGCCTTGCGGAACATGCCGATGAACGAACTGACCGACTCGTAGCCCAGGGTTTCGGCGGTGCGCTGCACCGAGGCGCCGGCGGAGAGCTGCTGCAGGGCGATGATGATCTGCAGCTGCTGGCGCCATTGGCCGAAGGTCATGCCGGTTTCGCGGCGGACCATGCGTGCCAGGGAGCGCTCGCTCATCGCCACCCGCACGGCCCAGTCGGCCATGCTGGCGCGGGCGTTCGGCCGCCGGGTCAGTTCGTCGGCGATCCGGCGCAGCCCGGGATGGTCCGGCAATGGCAGGTAGAGCTGTTCGGTGGGCGCCTGTTCCAGCAGTTCCAGGAGCACGCCGGCCAGGCGCGCGAGCGGGCCGGTGGGCGGGTAGTCCTGCGGCTGCTCGCTCAGGTGCAGGATCAGTTCGAGGATCAGCGGCGACAGGGCGAGGGTGCAGCAGTCGTCCGGCAGCCGCGCCGCGCCTGGCTCGACGAAGAGAAAGCAGACCTTGCCGTTGGCCGTGACCCGGTTGCTGTGCGCGATGCCGCCGGGGATCCACACGCCGAAACCGGACGGCACCATCCATAGCCCATCGGGCACGCTGCAGGTGATGCCGCCGCGGCAGGCCACCACCAGCTGGCCCTTGCGGTGGCGGTGCACCGGCACCTCGGTGTCGTTGTGCCGGGCTTCCAGTTGCAGGGCCAGCGCCGGCTGGACGAGGGCGTCGGGATCGAAGCGCTCGGCGAGGTAAGTCTGCGATTCGCGGTTCACGGCGGTTTCCAGGGTTTGTCCGAATTCGATTATTTTCTGGCTGAATGCTCGATATCTGCAAGTCGCCGCGCTTCGTAGCATGCGTCCATCAACCCGACAGGAGCGGCCGACCGCTCCGCGCCCTCGATGCCCTGGTGCCCGCATGCTCAGCGAAGTCTCGGTTTCCGGCCTCTACGTGCCGCCCCTGTTCATCTACCTGTGCCTGGCCATGCCGCTCTACCTGCTGCTGGAGCGCCTGGCGGCGCGCTGGCTGGAGCGTGCCTGGCATCCCGGCCTGCTGCGCTTTTTCCTGTCGTTCATCGTGCTCGCCGTGCTGGTGCTGAAGTTCTGACCCCGAGGTGCCCATGTTCATCGTTCGAATCTGCAAGGTCGCCGCGACCCTGGGTTGCGGCCTGGTCGCCCTGTGCCTGGCGTCGCTGCTGTGGAAAGCCTATGTGCTGGCGCCCTGGACCCGCGACGGGCGGGTCAGCGCCCAGGTGATCCGCATCGCCCCGGAGGTCTCCGGCACCCTCGACGCACTGTTCGTCGGCGACAACCAGCAGGTGTCGCGCGGCGATCCGCTGTATCGCATCGACCCGAGCAGCTATCGCCTCGCCGTGCGCCAGCGCTGGGCGGAGCTGGCCCAGGCGCGGGAAACCCTGCGCCAGCGCGACGAGGAATGGCGCCGCCGCGCGCAACTGGCCGGAGCGATGTCACGAGAGGCGATCGCCAACGCCGGACGCGCCTTGCGCATCGCCCGCGCCCAGGCCGACGCCGCCGGCGCCGCGCTCGACCAGGCGCTGCTCGACCTGCGCCGCAGCGAACTGCGCGCGCCGGTCGACGGCTACGTCACCCAGCTGCGCGTGCAGCCCGGCGACTACGCGACGGCGGGCGAGACCAATCTCTTCATCGTCGACCGCCACAGCTTCTGGGTCACCGGCTACTTCGAGGAAACCAAGCTGCGCAACGTGCGCCTCGGCGCGCCGGCGAGAATCCGGCTGATGGGCTTCGACCCGCTGCTGGAAGGGCATGTCGCGAGCATCGGCCGCGGTATCGCCGACCTCAACGAAAACCGTGCCGACAGCGGCCTGCCCCAGGTCAGCCCGACCTTCAGCTGGATTCGCCTGGCGCAGCGCGTGCCGGTGCGCATCGAGCTTGACCGGGTGCCGCCGGAAGTGGTCCTGGCCGCCGGCATGACCGGCAGCGTCGAGGTGCTGCAGCCGGGCAGCGAAGGGCGCTGGCGGCTGACCCGCTGGCTGCAGGAGTACCTCTGATGGCGGCGTCGGTCCTGCGCGCCCGTGGCTGGCACGCGGCGCTGCCGTTGCCCTGGGACGCGCACAGCCTGGGCTATGTGCTGCGCAGCATTGGCGCCGCGGCTCTGGCCCTCGGCCTGGGTCTCTACCTGCAGCTGGATGCGCCGTTCTCCGCGGCCTCCACCGTGCTCCTGCTGGTCAACCCGGTGCAGGGGGCGGTGGTCGGCAAGGGCTGGTGGCGAGCCGTGGGCACCCTGGCCGGCGCGCTGGCCGCCTTCGTCCTCAGCGCGCTGTTCGCGCAGAAGATGTTGCTGTTCGTCATCGCCCTGGGTTTCTGGCTCGGCCTCTGCGTCGGCGTCATGAGCCTGGTCCGGCACTTCTACGCCACCGCCGCGGTGGTGGCCGGCTATACCGTCTGCCTGGCGCTGGGGCCGGCGATGGTCGAGCCCGGGCTGGCCTTCGGGCATATCGTCACCCGCGCTTCGGCGGTGATCGTCGGGGTCTGCAGCCTGAGCCTGGTGACCGTGCTGTTCAGCCGCCGGACCATGCTCCAGCGCCTGCGCGACCGGCTCGGCAGGCTGTGCGCGGCGGCCCTGGAGCTGCTCGCCGCGCGTTGCGTCGGCGCTCTCGACGAGGCGCAGGAGAGCCGTTGGCGTGGCCTGGTCGGCGAGGTGTATGCGCTGGACGACCTGCTCGGCGTCGGGCGCGCCGAGTCACGCAGGTTGAACGCCGCGGTCGCGGCGATCCGGGGCGGCCTGGCGGCGCTGTTCGCCACGCTGATGGAGTTCCGCCTTGCCGGCGAGGCGGAGCGGGACCTGGCTCGGCCGCTGGCCGGCGAGCTGCGGGTCCTGGGCGCCGGGCTGGAGCGCGGCGAGGCGGATTTCGCCGGCGCCGCGCTGCGTATCGAGGCGTTGCGCGAGCGACTGGCGGCGAGCGCTCGGCGCCTGCCGGCGGAGGACTTGCGGGCCTGCCGCGTGGCGTTGCAGCTGGAGCGCCTGGGCGATCAACTGGCGGACCTGGGCGTGGCCCTGCGCGGTTTCGCCCGGCTCGATGGCCATCCCCCCGCCCACGAGCGCCCGGTGGCGTTCCATCGCCACTACCGCGAGGCCCTGCGCAACGGCGCGCGGGCCTGGCTGGCGATGCTGATCGGCGCCGCCGCGTGGTTCCTCAGCGGCTGGGACCAGGGCCCGACCCTGCTCGCCGTGCTCGGCCCGTACTGCACGCTGCTGGCGGCTTCGGCGTTCCCCGCCGAGGGGACGCGCAACTTCATCCGCGGCACGCTCTACGCGATTCCCGCCGCGCTGTTCTGCAAGTTCCTGCTGCTACCGCTGGTCAACGGGTTCCCCTTGCTGGTGCTGTGCCTGGGCTTCTTCTGGTCGTTCGGCATCCAGGCCACCACCGTGCCCCGCCGGGCGCTGCAGGGGATTGCCTACCTGATCGCCTTCAATACGCTGGTCGCCACCGACAATGTCGCCCGGTTCGACTTCATCGACTTCGCCAACCAGTCCTGCGCCTGGGTGCTGGCGCTGTGCATCAGCCTGCTCGTGTACCGTCTGCTGCCGAAGGACCTGGCGCGGCATTCCACCGTGCTGCTCGATTACCTGCACCGCGAGACCCTGGCGCTGCTGCGCGGTCGCCGGCGTTTCGACGCGCAGGCCTGGCAGTCCCGCCAGCAGCACCGTATCGCCCAGTTGGGCGCGTTGCACGGGGCGGACCACCCACAGGCGCGCCAGGCGCTGCGCCAGGGCTTCCTGTCCCTGCAGCTAGGCCGCGAACTGCAGCGCCTGCGTGGCGCACGCTCGACCGCCGCGCCCGGCAGCGCCGAGGCGCTCGCCATCGCCGGCGGGCTCGCCGGCATCGCCGCCGCCCACCGCTTACCGGCCCGCGCCGCCCGCCACGCCCGGCGCGCGGCGAGGCGCCTGGCGAGCCTGGGAGCGCAACGTGACAGCTTGCTTTTCACCGACCTCGCCTGGTTGCTCCAGGCCTATGCGCAAGCCGCCTCGGCCGGCGGCGCGCCTTGCGAAGGAGAAACGCCATGAAGGCATCGTCCATCCTGGCAGCGCTGCTGCTGCTCGCCAGCCTGCCGGCGCCGGCCGCGGAACGCTTGCCGCCGGTCGAGCGCTACGCTTACCGGATGAGCCTGGACATCGCGCGGGTGCTCGCCGTCACGCCCCTGCCGGCGACCTGCGGGGTGGTCGCCCGGGTGATGCTCTACCGGGATCGCCAGGGGCGCCTGCATCGCCTGCAGTACCGGGCGCTCGGCGCGGGCTGTTCGCGGCACTGAGAAGGCCGCGTCAGTCGCCCGCGGCGGGGCTCTCGATGATCGCCAGGATCTCGTCGACGGTGCTGTCCAGGTAGTCGCCGGCCTTGTACGCCGGCAGCGCCTCGGGGCCGCCGGCGAGCACCGCTTGCGGTCGCTCGACGAAGCGGCCGAGCGGGTGGAACTCCTCGTCCAGTACCAGCACCAGCGGAATCGATACCCGCTCCAGGCCAAGGCGCTCGCGCAGGGCATCCTCGGCGCGGCCCCTGGAGATGATCGCCAGTTCGAGATTCGGTTGCAGGCGCTGCATGAAGTCCAGCGCGGCGAGGTTGATCTGGCAGTCCGGGCACCACATCTCGCCGGCGGCCAGCAGGCGGTAGCGCTTGTCGATGCGCCGCAGGCGCTCGCGGCTGGCGTCCGACAGGGCGTCGGCTTCCAGTTTCTGGCGGATCCGCGCGACCGCGCCCTGTTCCGCGGCCAGGCCACGGCCGACGAAGGCGCTGAAGTCTTCTCCGATGTCGAACAGTTCCGCGTAAGAGACCATGGTCGTTTCACTCCAGTGGATCGGGACGGCCGGCGCGGCAGGCGCCGCCGCGTCGGGGGAGCCAGGGTAGCGCGTGCGCCGCGTTTCGGCGATAGCCCCGGCTGCCCGGGAGGGCCTGGCGCGGGCGTGGTCCCGGAGCGCTTCGCTCAGGCAGGCTTGTGACATGGCGTCCGTGGCCTCGATCGAGAGCGGGACGCTCCGTGCGCCGGGCGAAGAATCCCCGCGACGCGTCGCTCCAGCGCTGCGTCGCTCGACCGCCACGGCGCCACCATGGCACATGCCATCCAGCGCCCGCGGGCTGGCCAAGGCCCGCTCGCTTCCAGCTGAACGAAGCGTTTCGCCAGGTGGTCGGAACAACAGTTCCCCGCTACGGAAGCCGAGCCCATGCCGCTGCATCGCGCCGTTTTCGCCGTCCTCCTCGCGTCTCTCGCCGGCCCTGCCGGCGCCGCCGAAACACCCTTGCGCCTGGAGCGTCTGGAACGCTGCGGCGACCTCCTGGCCAGCGAGTACCAGGACTGGTGCCTGCGGGTACGCGGCCTGGGCGCCGGCCTGCCGCGCCTGCTGCTGGACGGCCGCGAGCTGCCGGCGAGCGCCCTGCGCCGCGAGGGCGCCGGCCTGCGGCTGCGCCTGGAACGCCAGGGACACGCCAGCGGCCCGCTCTGGCTGGAGGAGGGCGGCCGCGCCAGCAATCCGGTGTGGCTGACCCTGAACGGCAGCCATGTGCTCGCCGCAGGCCCCGACGAGGTGGCGAAGAACATGGATGGCCTGACCACCTACGTCGACCTGGTCAGCCTGCTGATCGAGGAAGACCGCGACGGTCGCCGCGAGGCCGAACGCCTGGCGGACAAGTACGGCGCGCGGGTGGTCGGCGCCATCCCGCCGCTGAACCTCTACCAGTTGCGCCTGCCGGCGCGCGACCTGGTCCAGCGCGACGCCCTGGTCCTGCGCATCGGCAGCGAAACCAGCGTGGACGCCGTGGTGGTGGAGGAATCCGCGCCGGAAAAGGGCGAGGAGGCCGAGGCGGCGAGGCGCCCGGCGGACAAGCCGGACAGCGACTCCGACGAGTGGACGGCGAACCGCTTCATGGATGCGGTGAACTACTACCAGCGTCGTGTCCGCGCGCGCCAGGTGCCGCTGGAAGTCCGCCCGGTGCGCATCGGGGTGATCGAGCGCGATGTCGACTTCGATGCCTCCGACTTCGCCGACTACCTCGGCGCCTGCAAGACGGGCGCGCCGCGCACCTGCCTCTACGCGCGTGACGCCGAGCGCCCCGACAACCACGGCTCGACGGTCGCCGGCATCCTCGCCGCGCGTTGGGAGCAGGGCGGCAACAGTGGCTTCCTGCGTGGGCTGGACCGCGCCAGCCAGGGCTTCGAGGTGATCGTCGAGCGCAATTCGGACGCTGGCATCACGGCCAGCATCGCCGCTTCGGTGAACCTGGTGGAGGACGGCGTGCGGGTGCTCAACTGGAGCTGGGGCATCCATCGCGTGGGCGCCCGCAACGTGGAGGGCGACGAAGTGGATTCGCTGGTGCGCTCGGGTATCGCCATGAGCGGCTACGAGGAGTTGCTGGAGGAGTTCTTCCTCTGGCTGCGCCAGGAGCACCCGGATGTGCTGGTGGTCAATTCCGCCGGCAACGGCTCGTCGTTTTCCGGCGCCGATGAATACCGCCTGCCATCCTCCTTCATCACCGAGCAATTGCTGGTGGTCGGCGGTCACCAGCGTGGCGAGCGCCCGGGCCTGGCGGTCGACGACCCGGCCTACGCGGTGAAGCGCAGCACCTCGAATGTCGACATGCGGGTAGACGTCACCGCCGCCGCCTGCACCCACGCCTCGACCCTGGAGGATGGCGCGCGCGGGGCGGTGCATTGCGGCACGTCCTATGCCACGCCGATGGTCGCCGGGACGGTCGCGGCCATGCTTTCCCTCAACCCGCGCCTGCGGCCCGAGGAGATCCGCATGCTGTTGCGGCGCAGCGCCATGACCATCGGTGGCGACCACGACTTCGAGCCGGCCGACGCCGAAGACCTCACCGCGCCGATCCTGCCTTCGGAGCGCGGCTACCGGCTGGACCACCGCGACGTCGGTCGTTCCGCGCGGCTGGACATGCAGAAGGCCCTCGACCTGGCGGTGCGCAGTCGCGAGCGGGTGCGTTGAGGCGATGCCCCGGACTCAGCCGGAGGCCTCCAGCAAGCGGAGCAGGCGCTCGGCGAGCTGGTTGTGGCGGAACGGCTTGGTCAGCACCTCGAAGCCGTCGAGTTGCTCGGGAGTGAGGTTGGCGTAGCCGGTGACGATCAGCACCGGTAGTTGCGCAAAGCGCCGGCGCAGTTCGTGGGCCAGCTGGGCGCCGGTCTGGTCGGCCATCAGGTGGTCGGTGACCAGGATATCCGGCGCCAGGCCGTTGTCGACCTGCTCCAGGGCCTCCGCTGCCGAGGCCGCCTCGCTGACCTGGTAGCCGAGGTCGCCGAGCAGCAGGGCCGTGGTGTAGCGCACCATCCTGTCGTCGTCGACCAGCAGGGCCCGGGTCGGCCGCGAGGCCTGCGGGGCGTCCGCAGCGGTTTCGACAGCGTCCTGCGCGCGCTCCGTGGTGATCGGCAGCCAGATACTCACCCGGGTACCCTTGCCGATCTCCGAGGCGATGCCCAGCCCGCCGCCGGACTGGGCCGCCAGGCCTTGCACCATCGACAGGCCGAGCCCGGTACCCTTGCCCACGTCCTTGGTCGAGAAGAACGGTTCCATGCAGCGCGCCAGCACCTCGCCGGGCATGCCGGCGCCGTTGTCGGCGACGTCCAGGCGCACATAGCGGCCGGCGGCCAGGCCATCGACCGTGCCCCCGACCACCTGGTCCGTCCGCGCGCCGATTTCCAGGCGGCCGCCTTCGCCCAGGGCGTCGCGCGCATTGACCGCGAGGTTGAGGATGGCCAGTTCGAGCTGCTGCGGGTCGACCACCACCGCCGGGAGACTCGCGGATACCTCGATGCGCACCGCGATGGACGGGCCGAGCGAACGCTCGATGAGGTCGCGCATGCCCTCGACCAGTTCGTGCAGGGCGGTGGCCTGTGGCTTGAGGGTCTGCCGGCGGGCGAAGGTGAGCAGCCGCCCGACCAGGTTGCGCGCGCGCTCGGCGGCCTGCAGGGCGCCGTCGATGAGTTCCCCGGAGCGATCGTCGTCGAGCCGGCGGCGAATCAGTTCCAGCGAGGCCATGATCGGCGTCAGCAGGTTGTTGAAGTCATGGGCGATGCCGCCGGTGAGCTGGCCGACCATCTCCATCTTGCGCGCTTCGTGGAGCTGCGCCAGGGCGCTCTCGCGCTGGGCGAGCATGCTTGCGACGCGCTCCTCCAGGCTTTCGTTGAGCTCGCGCATCCCGGCTTCGGCGCGGACCCGCTCGGTGGTCTCGGTGACGATGCACAGCACGCCGCCGACCGAGCCGTCGGCTTCGCGCACCGCCGAGTAGGACACATCGAAATACACCGTCTCGCCACCCCCGTGGCGCTCGATGTAGAAGGCCCGGTCCCGCGCCGCGTAGGTCTCGCCGGTCTCGTACACCCCGCGCAGCAGCGGTTCGAGGTCGTCCCACAGCTCGCGCCAGTTCTCGATCGCCGGCCGGCCGAGGGCGCGCGGATGCTTGTCGCCGATGCTCGGCGCATAGGCGTCGTTGTACAGCGCGATGAATTCCGCGCCCCAGAACAGCACGATCTGCGCCTTCGCCGGCAACAGCATGGCCAGCGCCGCCCGCAGGCTCGCCGGCCAGCCGTCCGGCGGACCCAGGGGCGAGGCGGCCGCGTCGAGCCTGCCCAGCAACTCGCCGACCGCGCCTCCGTGAGCCAGGAAGCGCGGGGCTTGGCGGTCGCTGTTCGGGGCTGGTTCGATCAGGAAAGGCTGGGTCATGTCGTCGGCGTCGTGTCCGTTGCTGGATGAAAAGGGCAGGGGCGGAACCCTTGACCATAGGAGGGCCACGGCTGCGCTTGCGTTCAATCCGCTTGGGGGACTGCGTGGCTCCGACGCGGGACAGGCTTCGGCTGGTCGCCAGGGTTGCGCTGGATCGGACCGCGGTGTGGCGTGGCTTTCATTGCCGAGGGCGGCTTGGCTCGGTGGCATTTGGGCCGCTGTTTTTCTTTTTTTGAAAACAGTGGGATACGGAACGGGTGTTCCCCTCGTACTGAGGAAGAACCGGAACAGGACGGTTTGTTCGTGGGCATCTGCCGTGTTCTCCACGGAGGTAGGGATGAACCGTTCCCGCCAGCGGAAGCTGGCTTCTCCGCGTTCGGTCAGCCGACGTCGCGGTAAAACCCGCTGATCGCCAGCGTACCGGTGCCGAAGCGCGCCTTCGCTCGACTCCGCTGTGACCCAGCTGGCATCGGCCGGGCGGTGGAAAAATGCAGCGAACCGCCAAACGATTCCACCCTGCGGAACCGCGAGCCGTTGTGTCGTTGCCGTCGATGCCGTTAGCTGGTGCACGGCCGTATCACTCGACGGCCACAGCCCAAAAAGAGCGGGAACAGCCGCCATGCGAGGTGTCCGAATGCGACCTATCTCTCCAGTCCCCGTATCCCGAAGCATCGGGGCGCTCAACTGCCGCTCCTGAGCCGTTCCATCCGTTATTTCCTCCTCATCCGCATGACGGTCTTTACCGTCCTGGAGTTCGTCCATGAACGCCTCCGCTCACAGTGCGCCGAAGCCACGCCAGATCCTGGCCGCGGTGGTCGGCAACGCACTCGAATGGTATGACTTCATCGTCTACGGCTTTCTTTCCGGCATCATTGCCCGGCTGTTCTTCCCCGCCGGGGACGAATACGCCTCCTTGCTGATGGCCTTGGCCACCTTCGGCGTGGGGTTCTTCATGCGCCCGGTCGGCGGCATCCTGTTGGGCATGTATGCCGACCGACAGGGCCGCAAGGCGGCGATGCAACTGATCATCCGCCTGATGACGCTGGCTATCGCCCTGATCGCCTTCGCACCGGACTACGCGGCAATCGGCCTCGCGGCGCCAATGCTGATCGTGGCCGCACGCATGCTCCAGGGATTCGCCACGGGCGGGGAATACGCCAGCGCTACGGCTTTCCTGGTCGAATCCGCGCCAGCGGGCAAGCGTGGCCTCTATGGCGCCTGGCAACTGTTCGGCCAGTGCCTGGCGGTGTTCGCCGGTGCGGGAATGGGCGCACTGGTCACCCACCTGTTCGCACCGGAGGCGCTCGACAGCTGGGGTTGGCGACTCCCTTTCATTCTGGGTCTGTTGATCGGTCCGCTGGGCCTGTGGATGCGCCGGCACCTGCAGGAGACCGACGAATTCCGCGCCACCAGCCAGGATCCGCGGGCTGTGCGGGAACCGCTGTTGAAAGTCATCGGCAGACACCGCCGCGCGGTGTTGGTCAGCATGGGCATGACCATCTTCGGTACAGCCTCGTTCTACGTGATCCTGGTACACATGCCGACCTTCGCCAGCAAGGAGCTTGGCCTGCCACTGGAACAAGTATTCCTGATCCAGATGCTGGCAGTGCTGGTGATGACGCTCATCATCCCCCTGGCTGGCGCATTGTCTGACCGGATCGGTCGACGCCCGCTGCTGTTCGGCTCGACGCTGGCGTTCTTCCTGCTGACCTACCCGCTGTTCGCTTGGCTCACGGCGGCCCCCAGCCTGAGCCGGCTGCTGCTCATGCAACTGCTGCTGTGCGCCAACCTCGGGGTCTGCTTCGGGCCCGCCCCCAGCGCCTTGGCCGAGCAGTTCCCCACCCGGGTGCGTTCGACGGGGATCTCGGTGGCCTACAACATCGCGGTCATGCTGTTCGGCGGTTTCGGCCCCTTCATCGTCACCTGGCTGGTGCATGCCGCTGGCACCCCGGTGGCTCCTGCCTGGTACGTGCTGTTCGCCACACTGCTGAGTCTCATCGCCACCGCTTGCCTGCGCGAAAGCGAGCCTCCAGGGGAAATCCAGCACGCCTTGCCGGGCTGATCCAGGTCACACGCGTCAGCCAGCCATCACACCAACAACAGGTGACTCGATGAATGCCTTCTCTCTGCTCCGGCTCGGGGTGGCCGGCCTGCTGTGCGTATCCGGCGCGCAGGCAGGCTCGCTGATCGACGACGGCAAGACTACGTTGAAATACAGTCAGTATTACTGGAAGGAAAACGACGGTGGCGCGGTCGGCCCCAATCGCGACGAATGGGTGCAGGCCCTGCAACTGGGGTTCAGCTCTGGATGGTTCCGCGACGTGCTGGGCTTCGACTACACCCATGCGTTGGCCGATGGACTGCGTATCGGCGACGACGCCAGCAGCGTCACCAACCTGTCCGCCGGGCGCTCCCCACGCGATGCACATAGCATCAACAAGCCACTGGAGGCCTACCTGCGCCTGCAATGGCGAGACGACGCGCGAACCTGGAGCGGCGGGTACGGCAAGAAATCCCGCCGCTACCTCATCTACACCGATGACGCCACCCGGATTCTGCCCGCGGCGACCATGGGCTGGGACCTGGGCTACGCAACCGATGCGGCCGAGCTGCGCTACAGTCGCGTGCATGCCTTCAGCCCCCGCAATGACGCCGGCTGGGGCGAAAGACTGGAAAACTTCCGTGGACAACAGATCGACAATCTGCAGATCTACTCGGCCAGTTATCGCTTGCCGCTCGGAACCCGGTTGGCGGGCGAATATGCCGAGGCACAAGACTACCTGCGCAGCGCCTTCATCCAGGCCGAACAGCGCGTTGACCTCGGTGCCTCGCAATCGCTGGTCGCCAGCCTGACCCACGGGCGGCAGCAGGATGCCGGTGAACTCTTCGAGTATACGGGCGTGCCCCGGCTGTACCAGGCCGAGAACAGCCACGATGCGCGCTATCTGGACATGACGCTACGCTACAACATCGATGGGCACTCGGTGGCCCTGAGTTGGAACCAGGTACGCGGCGATGACTTCGACCGGTTGTTCTTCGCCCAGGATCACGGCACCTGGAACAGCAGCGGCAAGCTCTATTTCTTCTTCGGCCTGCGCGACGAAGACATGTACAAGGCCAGTTCGAGCCTCGACCTCGGCAAGTTCGGCCTGCCCGGCCTGAAGATGTCCTCCTACTACGCCTTCTCGAACCGTGCCTACGGCTACGACGGTTTCTCCCGCAAGGAATTCCAGAATGTCTTCCAGTACAGCTTCGACGGGCCGCTGCGAGGACTGAGCCTGGCCTGGCTGCACGACCGCTTCCGTACGACCGGCACGCCGGACGGAATCCATCGCCAGGTCGCCTCGCGCGGACCGGCGGGGATCATCACCGAGCATTCGGAACGCTTCTACCTGACCTGGCAGAGAGCCTGGTAGCAGACCGGGTACTCGATGGTCGGTATCGGCGCTGGCGGCAGCAACGGGGCCCCGTGGTGTTCGCCACATGCCTGGGGATGAACCGCTTCCTGTTCCGCCACCGGTGCGGTCGCTGGCGCGTCGGGCGAAGTGCCGAGGGCACGACGGCGGAAAACCGTCGGCAGGCACTTCTCGTTCTGGAATGACGCATACAACTTCCCGATATCCCGAGGCGGGTATTGCGCGGCCGTGGTCTTATCGTTCGCGGGGGAGAAACACCATGGCTGGAATGTTCGGCTCAATAATATGTGACGCACTTCACGTAATAAGTTTATGTCAGCCGGATTACGAAAAGCCGTGGATGCCTGTTCATGGTGCACGTTTTACCGGTATGGCCCGATAGTTGTGCGCAGGTATCGCCCGGAGTATGCAGCGGGCCGAACAAGGTTATATCCGCTACAACATTCCCGGCCGCGTCAAAGTTCGTTCCTGGCCGACCGTCGGTCATTCGTTATTGATAGAAGCCGTCAGGAATCTGCTTGAAAATCATGGAGTTGGAAAAATACCTGTTAAAACTGACAGGTCGGTATGCCCAACCAAAGTATTGAACTTAATTAAGTGGTGGTACAAATTCGTCGTTCCCATGTTAGTCCTACTTAACAGGCGAAATGGTGGTAGAGAGCGCTCTGTTCCGGGCTGCTCGGGATAAATGGGCTCGCCCTCTGGACTCCGTCTTCCAATAACAACAAGTTGTCGCCAGGCCTGATGGTTCTTCAGGTACCCGCGTTCCGTTTTCGGAACTCACTGACTGCGCTTCACCGCGTGACCGGTTCATTCCGTGACAGCGGCCTGCGCCGGATACGCGATAACCGAGACAACTAATCGAGGAACAGAAGATGGGACTATTCGATGCAGCCGCGAACCTGTTCGGCCAGGTCTACGAGCGCGCTACGCAGGTGGCCGCCACTGCCGTCACGGCGCTAGCGGACGTGGCCGGGACGCTGGTGGGCTCCACCGTGGACGCGGTGGGACAGCAGGCGCAGGAAGCGGTGGACGCGGTGCATGACGCTGTCGTCACCGTGGAGCAGGCGGTGGGTGGAGCGGTCGGGTCGGTGCTCGGTACGGCCGGCGAGATCGCCGGCGATGCGCTGGATACGCTGGGCTCCGCGGTCGGCACGACGAGCGGGCTGGTCGGCAATTCGCTGGCGATCGCCGATGACCTGCTGCACGGGCGTGTCGAGCCGGCGGACTACCTGAAGCTGGTCGGCGACCTGGGCCAGGGCGTGGCGGCCACCGTCGGCCATGCCTGGGAATTCGGCAGCGACAGCGCGAGGGCCGCCAACGACCTCTACGCCGCCGCCTACCAGGGGGGCTCGCTGAGCTTCGGCAACAGCGACGGCCTGCTCGGGGTCAACGTGATCGGCTCGTTGCTCGGCGGCAACCACGAGCAGGGCGCGATCCCGGACAGCCGCGGGATCCTCGGGCCGCTGCCGATCAACGTCTCCTTCACCGAACAGGGCCTGACCTTCGGCGGCGAGACGCCGCTGACTCCGCTGGTCACCGCCGCCCTGGCGCTGAACCCGATCACCGCGCCGCTGGTGCCGATGCTGGCGCCGCTCAACCTCGGCGGCCTCGGCGTGGTCGGCGCGGTCGACAAGGAGGGCTTCAGCGCCAAGTTCTACGGCATCGCCGGCCCCAGCTACAACCTGGGCGTGGCCAACGTCGGCGGTACCCTGGAGCTGGGCAGCTACAACGAAGTCAAGCTGCTGAGCTGGAACGAGGTGACCCTCAAGGACCTGCCCATCGTCGGCGGCATCCTCGGCTATGTGCCGGTGGTCAAGGACATCGGCATCTCGCTGCCGACGCTGGACCTGCACTTCGACAGCAAGTTGTATGCGCAAACGATTGCCGGCGCCGACCTGGCCGGGGTCGGGCCGAAGGGGCAGATCGAGCTGGTGCACGACCTCGACAACGACCTGTCGATCGTCGCCGGCATCGCCGGGGACACTGCGCACAGCGCCCTGGACGGCGCCGGCAGGGTGTTCGCGGCGCTGCTCGGCCAGGCTGTCGAGCCGGCGGCCCCGGCGATTCAGCTGATCGGCGCCGACCCGGCGCCGGAGCACCAGGCCCTGGCTGCCTGACGGCGAGGGAACGCCCGGCACAGGGAGGTGCCATCCGGGCTCATTCGGGATTCCAGCGGCAGTCGTGGCAGAAGTGAGCGCGCTCGATGGCAAGGCTCGGTTCCAGCGTTACCAACGAAATCAAACAGGCCCTCGCCGCCAGCCGCGGCGCGGTGCGCAGCGTGGCGGCATTCTCCGGGGTGATCAACCTGCTGATGCTGGTGCCGTCTCTGTATATGTTGCAGGTGTACGACCGCGTGCTGTCGTCGGCCAACGAAGTCACCCTGTTGATGCTGACCCTGATGGCGCTCGGCGTGTTCGTCTTCATGGGCGTGCTGGAGGCGCTGCGTAGCTTCGTCCTGGTGCGGGTCAGCGAGCGTTTCGACGGCCAGTTGCACGGTCGGGTCTACGCCGCCGCCTTCGAACGCAACCTGCGCGGTGGCGGCCAGGAGGCCAGCCAGGCGCTGCACGACCTGACCACCCTGCGCCAGTTCATCACCGGGCAGGCGCTGTTCGCCTTCTTCGACGCGCCCTGGTTCCCGGTCTACCTGCTGGTGATCTTCCTCTTCGACCCATGGCTCGGCCTGCTCTCGCTGGTCGGCGCGCTGGCGCTGATGGCCCTGGCCTGGTTCAACGAGCGCGCCACCCGCGCGCCGCTGGCCAGGGCCGGCGAGCTGTCGATCAAGTCCGGGCAGGTGGCCAGCAATACCCTGCGCAACGCCGAGGTGATCGAGGCGATGGGCATGCTCGGCAGCCTGCGCGGGCGCTGGGAGCAATTGCACCAGGCGTTCCTCGACCAGCAGAGCCTGGCCAGCGAGCGCGCGGCGCGGATCAACGCGCTGAGCAAGTACCTGCGCATCGCCCTGCAATCGCTGGTGCTCGGCCTCGGCGCCTGGCTGGCGGTGGAGGGGCGGATCACCCCGGGGATGATGATCGCCGGCTCGATCCTGATGGGCCGTGCGCTGGGGCCGATCGACCAGTTGATCGGCGTGTGGAAGCAATGGGGTTCGGCGCGCGACGCCTACCGTCGGCTGGACGGCCTGCTCGGCGAGTTTCCCGCCCGCGAGGCACGCATGGAGCTGCCCGAACCGCGCGGCCAGTTGCTGCTGGAGTCGGTGGACGCGGCGCCGCCCGGCAGCGAAGCGCGCACCCTGCGCGGGCTGACCCTGGCGATTCCGGCCGGCGCGGTGGTCGGCGTGATCGGCCCGTCCGGCTCCGGCAAGTCGAGCCTGGCGCGGGTCCTGCTGGGCATCTGGCCGACCCTGCAGGGCAGCGTGCGCCTGGACGGCGCCGAGATCCGCCAGTACCGGCGCGAGACCCTCGGTCCGCGCATCGGCTACCTGCCGCAGGATATCGAGCTGTTCGCCGGCACGGTGGCGGAGAACATAGCCCGCTTCGGCGCGGCGGACCCGGAGAAGGTGGTCGAGGCGGCGCGCCTGGCTGGCGTCCACGAGCTGGTACTGCGCCTGCCGCAAGGCTACGACACCGCGCTCGGCGTCGGCGGTGCCGGGCTGTCCGGTGGCCAGCGCCAGCGCATCGCCCTGGCCCGCGCGCTGTACGGCGCGCCGAACCTGGTGGTGCTCGACGAACCCAACTCGAACCTCGACGACAGCGGCGAACAGGCTCTGCTGGCGGCGATCCAGGCGCTCAAGGCGCGCGGCTGCACGGTGCTGCTGATCACCCACCGGGCCGGCGTGCTGAGCTGCGCCGACCGCCTGCTGGCGCTGAACGCCGGGCAGTTGCACCTGTACGGCGAGCGCGACCAGGTGCTCGGTGCCTTGAACAGCCAGCGCGCCGCGCCGGCGCCGCAGCAGCGCGCGGACTACCGGGTGGGCGGCTATGGCACGCCGCAGGTGGTGGCCGCGCCGCGCCAGGGAGGAGTGGAATGACCCGTATGGCGAAACGCGACGAGAACGCCTATGCGCGCATGGGCTGGCTGCTGGTGCTGTTCGGCTTCGGCGGCGCGCTGCTGTGGGCGGCCTTCGCGCCGCTCGACCAGGGCGTGGCGGTGCCGGCCACGGTGATCATTTCCGGCCAGCGCAAGTCGGTACAGCACCCGGTCGGCGGGGTGGTCAAGCACATCCTGGTGCGCGACGGCCAGCGCGTCGAGGCGGGCGAGCCGCTGATCCGCCTGGAGCCGACCCAGGCCCAGGCCAACGTCGACTCGCTGGTCAACCAGTACGTCAACGCCCGGCTCAACCAGGCGCGCCTGCAGGCCGAATACGACGGCCTGCATACCCTGGAGATGCCCACGGGGCTGGCCGGTCAGGCGCCGGTGGCGAGCCTCGGCGAGCGCCTGGAGCTGCAACGGCAGTTGTTGCGCAGCCGCCAGACCGCGCTGGGTAACGAACTCTCCGCGCTGCGCGCGAACATCGAGGGCCTGCGCGCGCAACTCGAGGGTCTGCGCCAGACCGAGCAGAACCAGCGCCTGCAGCAACGCCTGCTGAACAGCCAGTTGAGCGGCGCGCGCGATCTCGCCGAGGAAGGCTACATGCCGCGCAACCAGTTGCTCGAACAGGAACGCCAGCTGGCCGAGGTGAACGCGCGGTTGTCGGAGAGCAGCGGCCGCTTCGGGCAGATCCGCCAGAGCATCGCCGAGGCGCAGATGCGCATCGGCCAGCGCCAGGAGGAATACCGCAAGGAGGTCAGCGGGCAACTGGCGGAAACCCAGGTCAACGCGCGGACCCTCTGGGAGGAACTGTCCTCGGCGCGCTATGAATTGCAGCACGCCGAGATCCGCGCGCCGGTCGGCGGCTACGTCGCCGGCCTCAAGGTATTCACCGAGGGCGGGGTGATCGGCCCCGGCGAACTGCTGATGTACATCGTGCCCAACAGCGACAGCCTGGAAGTGGAGGGCCAGCTCGCGGTGAACCTGGTCGACCGGATCCACAGCGGGCTGCCGGTGGAGATGCTGTTCACCGCCTTCAACCAGAGCAAGACCCCGCGGGTCACCGGCGAGGTGACCATGGTCAGTGCCGACCGCCTGCTCGACGAGCAGAACAAGCAGCCCTACTACGCGTTGCGCGCGCAGGTCGACGCGGCCGGGATGGGCAAGCTGCAGGGCCTGCAGATCCGCCCGGGGATGGCGGTGCAGGTGTTCGTCCGCACCGGCGAGCGCTCGCTGCTCAACTACCTGTTCAAGCCCCTGCTGGACCGCGCCCACGTGGCGCTGGCGGAGAACTGACCGATGCCCATGCGACGCCTGATTCCCTGGCTGTTGGGGGCCTTCCTGTTGTTGCTGCGCGAGGACGCCTTCGCCCTCGGGCTGCTGGACGGCTACCATCTGGCGCTGGAGAACGACCCGCAGTTCCAGGGCGCGATCCAGGAGCACGAGGCCGGCAAGCAGTACCGCGCGCTCGGCCGCGCGGCCCTGCTGCCGCGCCTGGTGTACAGCTACAACCGCGGGCGCAGCTGGTCCGACGTGACCCAGACCTCCCGCGGCGATTTCAAGGAGGAGCGCGACTACGACAGCTACGTCTCCACCCTCAGCCTGCAGCAGCCGCTGTTCGACTACGAAGCCTTCAGCCGCTACCGCAAGGGCGTGGCCCAGGCGCTGCTGTCCGACGCGCGCTTCCGCAGCCAGAGCCAGGAACTGCTGGTCCGGGTCCTGGAAGCCTATACCGGCGCGCTGCTGGCCCAGGACCAGATCGACCTGGCGCGGGCGCAGAAGCGTTCCTATCGCGAGCAGTTCCAGCTCAACCAGCGCCAGTTCGAGCGCGGCAACGGCACGCGCACCGACACCCTGGAGACCCAGGCCCGCTTCAACCTGGCCCAGGCGCAGGAGATCGAGGCGCGCGACAGCCAGGATGCCGCCCTGCGCGAGCTGGAGCGGCTGGTCGGGGTGTCGCTGGAGATTTCCGACCTGGCGCCGCTCGGCGAACGCTTCCAGGTGCGACCGCTGAGTCCCGCCAGCTACACCGCCTGGCGTGACCTGGCGCTGGCCGAGAATCCCGAACTGGCCTCGCTGCGCCACGCGGTGGACGTGGCCCGCCACGAGGTCGAGCAGAACCGCGCCGACTTCCTGCCGCGCCTGGGCCTGTACGCCAGCACCGGCAAGTCCAAGTCCGGTTCGGAGAACACCTACAACCAGCGCTACGAGACCGACAGCGTCGGCATCCAGCTGAGCATCCCGCTGTACTCCGGCGGCGAGAGCCTGGCGGCGACGCGCCAGGCCACGCACCGCATGGAGAAGAGCCACTACGACCTGGACGACAAGGTCCGCGAGACCCTCAATCAGGTGCGCAAGATGTACAACCAGAGCAGCAGCAGCGCGGCGAAGATCCGCGCCTACGAGATGACCGTGGATTCGGCGCGGACGCTGGTGATGGCCACGCGCAAGAGCATCGCCGCCGGAGTGCGGGTCAACCTCGACCTGCTGAACGCCGAGCAGGCGCTATACAGCGCGATGAATGAGCTGTCCAGGGCCAAGTATGACTACCTGACCGCCTGGGCGCGCCTGCGCTTCTACGCCGGGGTGCTCAGCGAACAGGACCTGGAGCAGGTGGCGGCGAACTTCGTCGCCGGCCAGGCGCCGCCCGCTCGCGACTGCGCGACGCGGGATTGTCCGGCGCCGCTGCATGCCCTGGCGCGGACGGATGCGCAGCGGAGCCCGCTCAATTGAGGTACGCAGGGTATTTTCAGGAAGAGAGGACGTCGATGTTCAGGACTGTCGAACAGTACGCTTGAAGTTGTTCATTCATATAAGGGAGGTTTTATAGGGAAGCGTCATGGTTATATGCTGAAGTTGAAGATTCCTATCCGTTCTGCATGATTATTATATGTGCGGAATAGGCCTGTTCATCTGCTTTAAGTGTGACTTAATTTTTTTCGTAAAAGCTGTGGACATTGGAAAATAAGGTGTGTCAGTTTTAATTCCGGCCTGATCGGGCCGATAACTGCAATTATCCATCCGATAATTGTATCCGAGTTATTTCCTTTACACTTAAAGGGATATGACAATGTCCAGCAATTCTCTTGCATTGAAAGGTCGTAGCGATGCGTATACCCAGGTAGACACCTTCCTGCATGCCTATGCGCGGGGGGGCGACGAACTGGTCAACGGTCATCCGTCCTATACCGTCGACCAGGCGGCGGACCAGATTCTCCGCGAAAACGCGGCTTGGCAGAAAGCGCCGGGCGACTCGGTGCTGACCCTGTCCTATTCGTTCCTGACCAAGCCGAACGACTTCTTCAATTCACCCTGGAAGTATGTCAGCGATATCTATTCGCTGGGCAAGTTCAGCGCCTTTTCCGCCCAGCAGCAGGCCCAGACCAAGTTGTCGCTGCAATCCTGGTCGGACGTCGCCAAGATCAACTTCGTCGACGCCGGCCAGGGCGAGCAGGGCGACCTCGTCTTCGGTAACTTCAGCAGCAGCGTCGGCGGCGCGGCGTTCGCTTTCCTGCCGGATGTTCAGGATGCGCTCAAGGGCCAGTCCTGGTACCTGATCAACAGCAGCTACAGCGCCAACGTCAACCCGGCCAATGGCAACTACGGGCGCCAGACGCTGACCCACGAGATCGGTCATACCCTGGGTCTCAGCCACCCCGGCGACTACAACGCCGGCGAGGGCGACCCGACCTACGCCGACGCCACCTACGCCGAGGACACCCGCGCCTATTCGGTGATGAGCTACTGGGAAGAGCAGAACACCGGCCAGGACTTCAAGGGTGCCTATTCCTCGGCGCCGCTGCTGGACGACATCGCGGCGATCCAGCAACTCTACGGGGCCAACCTGACCACCCGCACCGGCGACACGGTGTACGGTTTCAATTCCAACACCGAGCGCGACTTCTACAGCGCCACTTCCTCCACTTCCAAGCTGGTGTTCTCGGTGTGGGACGCCGGTGGCAACGATACCCTGGACTTCTCCGGCTTCAGCCAGAACCAGAAGATCAACCTCAATGAGAAGGCGCTGTCCGACGTCGGCGGCTTGAAAGGCAACGTCTCTATCGCCGCCGGGGCCACCGTGGAGAACGCCATCGGTGGTTCGGGCAGCGACCTGCTGGTCGGCAACCAGGTGGCCAACGTGCTCAAGGGCGGCGCCGGCAACGACATCCTCTATGGCGGCCTGGGCGCCGACCAGCTGTGGGGCGGCTCGGGTGCCGACACCTTCGTCTACGGCGCGATCGACGAGTCCTCGGCGGCGGCGCCGGACACCCTGCGCGACTTCGTCAGCGGCCAGGACAAGATCGACCTGTCCGGGCTGGACGCCTTCGTCAACGGTGGCCTGCTGCTGCAGTACGTCGACGCCTTCGCCGGCCAGGCCGGCCAGGCGATCCTGTCCTACGACGCGGCGAGCAAGGCTGGCAGCCTGGCGATCGACTTCAGCGGCGACGCCCATGCCGACTTCGCGATCAACCTGATCGGCCAGGCGACCCAGGCCGACATCGTCGTCTGACGGGCTGAAGCGGACGTGGTTCGGTGCGGCGGTACGAACCGCGTTCCCTGGCGAAGAGGGACGCACGACGGTGGGGCACTGTTCGAATGGATAGGTGTCTTCGCAGCGGGCGACGTTGTGAACTGTGGCGCGCCAGCGCGACGGGCCGGAAAACCGGCGGACGAACGGAGGTTCGCGACGGCTGGCTTGGAGTGACGTTCTTGGCGACGATGGTCGCCGGCGTGCGCCGCGCTTCTTGAAGGAGAACTCTCGATGTCGGCAAGCGCGAAGCTCTCCAGGATGGTTTGCTTGCTCACCGGTTTTTTCAGCACAGGTATCAGTATGGCCAGCAGTCTGATTCTTCCCAGCGCCACCGATCTCGCCGGACGCTGGACCCTGCAGCAGGACGAGGCGCCCGCCATCTGCCAGCTGGAGCTGCGCGCCAGCGAAGTGGCGGAGGCCAGCGGCTATGCCCTGGGCGGCGACACCGCCTGCCTGAAGCGCTGGCTACCCAGCGAGCCGAGCGCCTGGCGGCCGACGCCGGCCGGCATCGCCCTGCTCGAGCGTGACGGCCTGACCCTGATGCTGCTCGGTCGCCAGGGCGAGGGTGACTACCGGGTGCAGAAGGGCGACGGCGGGCAGCTGGTGCTGCGCCGCGTGGCGCCCTAGGCCCTGTACGAAAAGTGCCTGCGGGCTACGCGCCTGATGCTTCGTTAAAAATCGATTCGGAATGCTCATTGACCGCTCGTAAACTCGTGTGCGAGCCCAATCCGCTTCCTCACCGATTCTCGCCTGGCCTTACCTTCGCTCGGCTGCTTTCGTACAGAGGCCAGGCGGCTGAGAGTCAGATCACGAAGCGACCGATCATGCCCTTGAGGTCGTTGGCCAGGCGCGACAACTCGTGGCTGGCACCGCGGGTCTGCTCGGCGCCCTGGGTGGTCTGCACGGAGACGTCGCGGATGTTCACCAGGTTGCGGTCTACCTCGCGTGCCACATGGGCCTGTTCCTCCGCCGCGCTGGCGATCACCAGGGTGCGTTCGTTGATCCGCGAGGCGTGCTCGGCGATCTCGCTCAGGGCGTGATCGGCGGCCTCGGCCTCGTCGAGCATCTGCCGGGCGCGCTGGTCGTTCTCCTTCATCGCGCTGACCGCGGTATCGGTGCCTTCCTGCACGCTGGCGATCATGCCCTCGATCTCGTGGGTCGACTGCTGGGTGCGGTGAGCGAGGGCGCGCACCTCGTCGGCGACCACCGCGAAGCCGCGTCCCTGTTCGCCGGCGCGGGCGGCCTCGATGGCGGCGTTGAGCGCCAGCAGGTTGGTCTGTTCGGCGATCGCGCGGATCACGTCGAGCACCTTGCCGATGTCCTGCGCCTGGCTGGCCAGGCCTTCCACCAGGCGCGCGGTCTGGCCGATCTCCTGGTTCATCTGGCGGATCGAGCGGACGGTCTGTTCGACCCGGGCGCGGCCGGTGCCGGCGGCCTGTTCCGAGAGGGTCGAGGCTTCGGCGGTGGAGCTGGCGTTGCGCGCGACTTCCTCGACCGCCGCGCTCATTTCGTTGACCGCGGTGGCGGCCATCTCGATCTCGTCGTTCTGCCGCGTCAGCGAGCGGTTGCCTTCCTCGGTCACCGCATTCAGCTGTTCCGCCGCGGAGGCGAGCAGGGTGGCGGAATCGCCGAGCTGTTCGATGGTGTCATGCAGGCTGGCCTGCATGCTGCGCATGGCGTTCATCAACTGGGCCGGCTCGTCGCGACCCTCGCTGGTGATCTCGCCGGTCAGGTCCTGCGCCGCGATGCGGTCGGCGCACGCCACCGCCTGGCGGATCGGCACGACGATGCTGCGGGTCAGCAGCCAGGCGATCGCCACGCTGGCCGCCAGCGCCACCAGCAGCACCAGGAGAATCGCGCGGGTTGCCCGGACGTAGACGTCGGCGGCGTCTGCCACGGAAGCGCGGGCAGCCTCGCGATTGACCACGATCAGTTGCTTGAGGGTCTGCTGTACCTGCTCGTAGCGCTGCAATTGCGCTCCGCCCATCAACACGCTGGCTTCATCGGTGCGGTTCTGCCGAGACAGGGCGAGCAGGGCAGCGTGTCCTTCGAGGTATTCCTGCTGGCGCCGGACGAACTGGTCGAGCAACTGTCGTTCCTCGTCCAGGGCCAGCAGAGGGCGGTAGTCGTGTTCCACCTTGGCAAGCGCGGCCACGATCCTGTCCATTTGCTGTTCCTGCTGCTCCATGCGTCCCGCATCGTGCAGCAATACGTGGTTCATCTCGCCCAGGCGCAGTTCGCTCATCAGGCTGCTGAGCTGGGCGGAAGCCTCGACGCTGGGTAGCCAGACCTCGCCGATGTCCTTGGCGGCTCGGTTCAGCGAGCCCATGCGGGTGTGGGCGAACAGGCCGAGCGCCACCAGCAGCAGGGCGAGGATGGCGAAGCCGATGATGGCGCGTGGGGCGATGGCGATGCGACGAAGAATCATGTGGGGTCTCCGACCAGGCTAGGGAAGATGCTTGGTCCCTATAGCGGAGAGGGGGAGGGGTTTCTTGATGGCTTGCGGGTTAATTGGAATTCTCCTACTGGTTTTGTAGGTTTTATCTGTAGGTTTATTGCCGGTATCGAAACTCCGGGAGGTGGTGTGCCGTTTTCGGCATCCTCCCGGTCGATTGAAATCAAGAGAACACCGCCGCGACGGGCGACCCTACGGGATCAACGAAGAAGGAGATGCGCGTGATTCGAATGACTCTGGATGAGGTGCGCGAACTGGCTGTGCGCATCCTGCGCCGGCATGGCTTCGGCGAGGCCCATGTGCAGGCGATGGCCGACACCCTGGTGGCGGGAGAGCGCGATGAATGCGCTTCCCATGGCATCTGGAGGTTGCTCGGTTGCATCGCCACCCTGAAGGCCGGCAAGGTGTCCGCCGACGCCGAGCCGGAACTGCACGATGTCGCCCCGGGCCTGGTACGGGTCGACGCCCATGGCGGGTTTTCCCAGTGCGCCTTCCGCCTGGGTCTGCCGCACCTGGTGGAAAAGGCGCGCAGCCAGGGCATCGCGGCGATGGCGGTGAACCGTTGCGTACACTTCTCCGCGCTGTGGGTGGAGATCGAGGCGCTGACCGACGCTGGCCTGGTGGCCCTGGCGACCACCCCGAGCCACGCCTGGGTGGCCCCGGCGGGAGGACACAAGCCGATCTTCGGCACCAATCCTATCGCCTTCGGCTGGCCGCGCCCGGATGGTCCGCCATTCGTCTTCGACTTCGCCACCAGCGCCGTGGCGCGCGGCGAGATCCAGCTGCACGAACGCGCCGGCAAGCCGATCCCGCTGGGCTGGGGCGTGGACGAGCAGGGCCAGCCGACCACCGACGCCAGCGCCGCGCTGCGTGGCGCCATGCTCACCTTCGGCGGACACAAGGGCTCGGCCCTGGCGGCGATGGTCGAACTGCTCGCCGGACCGCTGATCGGCGACCTGACCAGCGCCGAGTCGCTGGCCTACGACGGGGGCAGCGGTTCCTCGCCTTATGGCGGCGAACTGCTGGTCGCCATCGATCCGCGACGCATGCTCGGCGCCTCGGCACAGGAGCACCTGGCCCGCGCCGAGACGCTGTTCGAAGGCATCGTCGGGCAGGGTGCGCGGCTGCCCTCGCAGCGACGCTTCGAAGCGCGCGCACGCAGCGCCAGGGATGGCGTGGCGATTCCCGAAGCGTTGCACCGGGAGTTGCTGGCGTTGCTGGAGTGAGCGTAAGGCGAGGGGCATGCCGGGGCCGACCGGGCAGCGTGGCGTAGCGAGAACGACTGCGCAGGGCGGATAACGCCAACGGCGTTATCCGCCATCCAGGCTTCCAGGCGTGCTCAATCCAGGGCCTCGCGCGTGCTCCGGCCATCGACCAGGCGCAGCAGGCCTAGCGGGTTGGCGTTCTTCAGGGCGTCCGGGAGCAGGTTGTCGGGGTAGTCCTGGTAGCACAGCGGGCGCAGGAAGCGTTCGATGGCCAGGGTTCCCACCGAGGTGCCGCGGGCGTCGGAGGTGGCCGGGTAGGGACCGCCGTGGACCATGGCGTCGCACACCTCGACGCCGGTCGGATAGCCGTTGAGCAGCAGGCGCCCGGCCTTGTGCTCGAGCAGCGGGACCAGCCCGGCGAATGCCGCGAGGTCGTCCTCGTCGCCGACCAGGGTCGCCGTCAGTTGCCCGTGCAGGCCGTCGAGCGCGCGGGCCAACTGGTCGGCGTCGACGGCCTCGACCACCACGGTGGTCGGGCCGAACACCTCTTCCTGGAGCAGCGCGTCGCCTTCCAGCAACAGCCGCACGTCGGCTTTGAACAACTGCGGGTGGGCCTGGCGACCCGTCTGCGCCGCGCCGGCCAGATGCGCGATGCCGGGGTGCCCGGCGAGGCGCTGCAACCCCTCTTCGTAGCTGCGCAGGGTGCCGGCGTTGAGCATGGTCTGTGGCGGCCGGGCGACCAGTTCCTCGCCGAGGGCGCCGACGAAGGCGTCGAAGGCGGGGCCGCGCAGACCGAGCACCAGGCCCGGCTTGGTGCAGAACTGGCCGCAGCCCAGCGTCACCGAGGCGGCCAGCTCCTCCGCCACTTTCCGGCCGCGCCGGCGCAGGGCTTCGGGGAGCACCACCAGCGGATTGATGCTGCTCATCTCGGCGAACACCGGGATCGGCTGTGGCCGCGCCGCGGCCAGGTCGCACAGTGCGCGGCCGCCCTTGAGCGAACCGGTGAAGCCGACCGCGCGGATGGCTGGATGGCGCACCAGCGCCTCGCCGACGCCGCTGCCGTAGACCATGTTGAATACCCCGGCCGGCATGCCGCTGTCGGCCGCCGCCTGGAGGATCGCGTCGGCCACGCATTCGGCGGTGGCCATGTGCCCGCTGTGGGCCTTGACCACTATCGGGCAGCCGGCGGCCAGGGCGGCGGCGCTGTCGCCGCCGGCGGTGGAGAAGGCCAGCGGGAAGTTGCTGGCGCCGAACACCGCCACCGGGCCGAGGCCGATCCGCCACTGGCGCAGGTCGGGGCGCGGCGGGGTGCGCCCGGGTTGCCCGCGATCGATGCGCGCGCCGTGGAAGTCGCCACGTCGCAGGACGTCGGCGAACAGCCGTAACTGGTTGGCGGTACGTGTCCGTTCGCCCTGGATGCGTGCGGCGGGCAGCGCGGTCTCGCGATGGACCAGGGCGACGAAGTCGTCGCCCAGGGCGTCGAGGCGCGCGGCGATCGCCTCGAGGAATCCGGCGCGGCGCGCGGCGGACAGCTGCCGGTAGTGTGGATAGGCGCGTTCGGCGGCGCGGGCGGCGGCGTCGACCTCCGCCGCGGTGGCCTGGACGAAGGTGTAGGGCAGCGCTTCGCCGCTGTCGGCGGCGAAGCTGCGCAGGATGACATCGCCGGCGGCGCTGCGGGCGTCACCGATGTAGTTGTGACCGAGGATGCTGGGCATGGGGCCTCCCTGGAAAATGGACGGCGGAATTCCCGCCGCCCCTGGGAACGCGGCGGCGGGTGCGGGCTACAGTCCCACGTCCGGCAGCGCCGGGCGGCTGGCCAGGGCCCTGGCCATGATCCGCTCGACGTGCTCGCGATCGGCGCCGCGCAGGGCCAGGCGCGGCGGGCGGGTGAGGGCGCTGCCGCGACCGGCGAGCTCCTCGCAGAGCTTGATGCACTGCACCAGGTCGGGGCGGGCGTCGAGATGGAGGATCGGCATCAGCCACTCGTAGATCGGCATCGCCTCGGCGAAGCGCCCGGCCCTGGCCAGGCGGAAGATGGTCTCGCCTTCCTTCGGGAACACGTTGGACATTCCCGAGATCCAGCCCTGGGCACCCACCGCCACGCTTTCCAGGACCACGTCGTCGAGGCCGGCGAAGAGGATGAAGCGCTCGCCCACCTGGTTGCGTACATCGATGAAGCGGCGGGTGTCGCCGGAGCTGTCCTTGAAGCAGACGATGTTCTCGCAGTCGGCCAGGGAAACCAGGATGTCCGGGGTGACGTCGTTCCGGTAGATCGGCGGGTTGTTGTAGACCATCACCGGCAGGTCGGTGCCGCTGGCCACGCTGCGGAAATGCTCGGCGGTCTCGTGCGGCTTGGAGGAATAGACCAGCGCCGGCATCACCATGATGCCGTCGACGCCGACCCGCTCCACCGCCTTGGCCACCTTCGCCGCGCCGGCGCTGGTGAACTCGGCGATCCCGCAGATCACCGGCACGCGGCCGCCGGAGGCGTCCTTGGCGACCTCGGTGACGGCCATCTTCTCCTCGATGGTCAGCGAGGTGTTCTCGCCGACGCTGCCGCATACCACCAGCCCCGACACGCCGTCGCGCACCAGGTTGGAAATGACCGTGTGGGTTTCCTCCAGGTTCACCGAGAAATCGGCGTTGAATTGGGTGGTGACCGCGGGGAATACGCCGCTCCAGTTGACGTGCTTGCTCATGCTTTCTCCTTTCTTCGTATTTCGTATACGAATTCAGCCGGACCGCTGCGGTCCGAGTCACAGGGCGACGGCAGCGTTCGCCGTCGTGGGCGATCCGGTACGCGCCGGATCGGTTTCCGCCCGGCTGCTGCCTGCGGCCGGGCGGGGTGGTCAGCAGTGGCCGGCGGGCCAGGTGTCGGACAGCCGATAGCCTTGCGGCCAGGGATCGTCCGGGTCGAGCAGGTGCTGGTGGATCCCGGTGATCCAGGCGCGCCCGGACAGGCACGGAAGGATCGCCGGACGGCCGCCGAGCTCGGTCAGCGACTCGATGTGGCACTGGAACTCCGAACCGATGATCGAGCGCCCGACGAAGCGTTCGCCGACCCGCAGCTGGCCTTTCGCCTGGAGCACCGCCATCCGCGCCGAGCAGCCGGTGCCGCAGGGCGAGCGGTCGATTTTGCCGGGGCGGATGACCACCGCGTTGCTCGCGCCGAGGACACCGTCGCGGCGCTCCGGCGGCGCGGCCAGCTGGCAGAAGGACAGATGGTCCCAGTCCGGGTTGGTCGGGTGGACGAAGCCCAGTTGTTCGTTGGCCGCGCGGGTGATCTTCAGGCCGGTGGCGACCAGCTCGGCGGCTTCGTCGGGGCGCAGGGCGAAGCCCAGGCGCCGGGCGTCGGCGATGACGAAGCTGTCGCCGCCATAGGCGGTGTCGACCTGTAGCGAGCCGAGGCCCTCGACTTCGATCCAGGCGTCGAGGCGGTCGGCGAACGACGGTACGTTGCGGATTTCCACCCGCTCGGCCTTGCCGTCGCGGCATTCCGCGCGGGCCTCGATCAGTCCGCCCGGCGCTTCCAGCAGCAGCCGGGTCAGCGGTTCGTTCATCGGCAGGATGCCGCTGTCGAGCAGCACGGTGGCCACGCACAGCGAGTTGGAACCGGACATCGGCGGGGTGTCGGCCGGCTCCATGATGATCCAGCCCATCTGCGCGCGCGGGTCCCTGGCCGGCACCAGCAGGTTGACGTGGCGGAACACCCCGCCGCGCGGTTCGTTGAGGACGAAGTTGCGCAGGTCCTGGTCTCTGGCGATCCAGCGCGACTGCTCCCAGAGGCTGGCGCCGGGCGGCGCGGCGACGCCACCGACGATCACGTCGCCGACCTCGCCTTCGGCATGGCAACTGACGATGTGGACGATCCGCTTCGAACGCATGGTTGTCTCCTGTCCAGGGCGGGCTCAGAGCACCGAGCGGAGGAATTCCGCCGTCTCCGGCCGCTGCGGGTTGCCGATCACCTGGTCGGGGGTGCCGATCTCGTGGACCAGGCCATTGCGGAAGAACGCCACCCGGTCGGACACGTCTCGGGCGAAGCGGATCTCGTGGGTGACCAGGACCATGGTCATGCCTTCCTCGGCGAGCAGGCGCATGGTGTCGAGCACCTCGCCGACCAGTTGCGGGTCGAGCGCCGAGGTGGCTTCGTCGAACAGCATGTAGTCCGGCGACATCGCCAGCGCCCGGGCGATCGCCATGCGCTGTTGCTGGCCGCCGGAAAGGCGCTGGGGGAAGGCCTTGAGCTTGTCGCCGAGGCCGACGTGGGTGAGCTGCTTCACCGCCATCGCCTCGGCTTCGGCGCGGCTCTTGCCGAGCACCTTGCGCGGCGCGAGCATGACGTTTTCCAGCACGGTCAGGTGGGGGAAGGCGTTCCACTGCTGGAAGACGATGCCGATCTTCCGCCGCAGGCGGTTGAGGTCGGTGCCGCGGGCATGCACGTCGATGCCGTCGACGCGGATGCTGCCGCGCTGGATCGGCTCCAGGCCGTTGATGCACATCAGCAGGGTCGACTTGCCGGAACCGGAGCCGCCGATGATCGACAGCACCTCGCCCTTGTCCACCCTCAGGTCGACACCCTTGACCACCTCGAACTGGCCGTAGGCCTTGTGCACGTCGCTGATCTCGATCATTGCTGCCATCTCCGTTCCAGCCGGGCGCCGAGTCGCGCGACCACCCAGCTCATGAGGTAATAGACGAGCCCCGCGATGCAGAGCACGAACAGCGGTTCCTGGATGCGCGTGACGATGGTCTGCGAGGCGCGCAGCAGTTCGACGATGCCGATCCAGAGCACCAGCGAGGTGTCCTTCATCACCGACAGGGTCAGGTTGACCCAGCCGGGGAATGCCACCCGGGCGGCCATCGGCAGGACGATGTGGAACAGGTCCTGGCGATAGCTCAGGCCCAGCGAACGCGCCGCCCGGCGCACGCTCGGCGGTACCGAGAGGACGCCGCCGCGGACCACCTCGGTGCAGTAGGCGGCGGCGTACACGCCGAGCACCAGGCAGGCCACGGCGAAGGCGCTGCAGTCGAGGCCGAGGATGCTCTTGAAGGAATTGAGCAGGACGAACTGGATCAGCAGCGGCACGCTGCGGCATACGTCGAGCAGCGCCGCCAGCGGCAGGCTGGCGCGTGGCAGCAGGGCGCGGAGCAGGCCGAAGACGACGCCCAGCAGGGTGCCGATCAGCATCGCCAGGGCGGTGATGGCGAGGGTGGTCCAGGCGCCTTGCAGGAGGAACAGCAGGTCGTTGGCGGTGAGGCTGGTGGTGAACACGGCATTCCCCTCAGTAACGGAACAGGCGCCAGCCCAGCAGGCGGGCGGCCAGCACCAGCAGCTTGGCCATGGCGAAGTAGAGGACGGCGGCCAGGGCGAAGTACTCGAAGGTGCGGAAGGTCTTGACGTTGAGCGCCTGGGTGACGCCGGTGAGGTCGTTGGTCAGGCCCACCACCACGCCGAGGGAGGTCATCAGCATGGCCCAGACCAACTGGTTGGTCAGTGGGTAGAACACCACCCGCAGCAGTTGCGGGATCACCACCAGGCGATAGGCCTGCGGCGCGCTCATGCCCAGCGAGCGGGCCGCCCGCAACTGGGTCTCGGGCACCGCCTGGAGGCCGCCGCGGAAGGTCTCGGCGAGGTAGCCGGCGTTGTTGAAGGTGATCCCGGCGAGCAGGGCGAACCAGGAACCGACGTGCAGGCCGAAGGAGCCCAGGCCGAAGTAGAGGATGTAGATCTGGAACAGCGCCGGGGTATTCCGCGCGATGGAGATCCAGGCTCCGGCGGCGGCGCGCAGCGGGCGGTTGCCGCCGAGCCGGGCGAAGGCCAGGAGCAGGGCGATGAGGATGCCGAAGAGCATCGACAGCGCGGTGACCTGGAGCGTCACCAGGCTGCCGGCGAGCATCTCCGGCAGGGCGTTGAACGCCGAGCGCCAGTGGAAGGTGTAGTCGAACATCAGCGATCCTCGCTCAGCCAGGCGGGCAGCCCGGCGCGGGCCCGCCCGTCGATGGCGGCCTCGACGCAGCCGGCGAGGCCGGCGAAGCGTACCTGGCGGCCGATCAGCCCGGGGGCGTAGTGGGCATACTTGGCGGAGTTGGTCATCAGGGTGCGCGCGCCCGGCGGCACCAGCGGTTCGTCGAGCATGCACCAGCAGGTGTCGGTGACCAGCCGCGCGCCGAACGCCTGCAGCGTCGCCAGGTGCCCGGCCGCTTCGGCCTGGGCGACGACCTGGCGGCTGCTGGTGATCACCAGTGCTACCTCCGGGTGTCTGCGGCGGCCGTGGCAGAGCGCGGCGAGGCGGGCGAATTCGCTGGCGGAGAAGTGCGGGTTGCCCAGCGCCACCAGGTCGATCCGCGTCTCGCCGGCGCTGTCCAGCTCGCGCCAGGCGTCGCGCAGGCGCTCGCGACCGACCCGCAGGGTACGCCGCGGCGCGCGGCCGCCGAAGGCGCTGGCCAGGTCAGGGGCTTCCGGGGTGACGCCGATGACGTGGAACATCGGCACCGAGGAACTGGTGCCCAGCGCCGCGCCGAACGCCTTGAGCGCGTCGCGGTCCGGCTGCCGCTGCCGCAGGCCGTCGATCGCCGGGATCTGTCCGTCGCAGAGCAGGCCGCAGAGGTAGCCGAGGGTCGGGTAGAAGGCATCGTCGACGCAGCCGAGGTCTTCCACTTCGATCAGCACCCGTGCCTGGCGCTGCTCGTCGAGGTGGCAGCCGGCCAGCGGCGCGCGACCGGTGAGGGCGCAGCAGAGGTCCATGAAGTCGGCGTACTTGTTGGTGCGCGCGCCGAGCACGCTGTTGGCGAAGAGCACCGCGTTGGACTCGGCCCAGGCGATCTGCTCGCCGGCCCGCGCGCTGTCGTCGAGCAGGTAGGGCGCGCAGGTGAAGCTGGGCTGCGCGCCCATGTCGAGATAGGCCTGGGCCAGGGCCGCGGCCGGCTCGCCCAGGGCGGCGGGTACGCCCTGTTCGCGCCAGCGGCGCTGGTCCACGGAGATGGCGTTGAGGGTGGTCGGTACCCGCACCCGGGCACCGAGGGCGCGCAGGGTCTCGGCGAAGCGCAGGCCGGCCGGGCCGGTGTAGATGCAGGCGTCGATGTGCGCGCGCTGGATGTCGACCAGCCGTTGCGCGCCCTGCAACGCCGCCATGCGCAGGACGATGCGCATCGCCAGGCGCGCGGCTTCGCCGTGTTCGCCGGCGAGTAGCGCCTGGTCGAAGGCATCCAGTCGCGGGCCGGCATCGGTCGCTGGTGCTTCGGCGGGCTGTGCCGGCAGCGGCGGCGGGGCATCGTGGTGGAGTTCCAGGCGACCGTCGGCCAGGCGCGCCCAGGGATAACCGGCGAGTTCGTCGAAGCGCTCGCCGAGGCAGGCGATGGGTAGCGAGCGGCCGAACAGTTCCTCGGCGACGATCGCGCCGAGGGCGAGGATTTCGTCCGGTTCGCGCAGGAGGATCGCCGCCGGCGCGCGTCCGCCGAGGATCAGTTCCAGCAGTACGCTGCTGCCGGTACAGGAGCCGCGCCCACCGGGAATCGCCAGCAGCCTGCCGTGCAGATGGCGGCCGCTGAGCGGGTGGTGGCGGTCGATCACTTCCGCGCTGCGCGGGTCGACGCCGCCCCAGAAGCTCAGGCCGGTCGGGGCGTACAGCAGTTCGCCGGACGCGCTGCCGGCGACCAGGGTACGGGAAACGATGAGGTGAGCGTGCTTCATCGGCGCATCCAGGGCGTGGGGAAACGGCGCGGCCCGACGACGGACCGCGCTCTCGGTTTCAGCGATAGACCGCGCTGGTGGTCAGCTCCGGCGCCTTGCCACCGACCCATTTCTGCGCCAGTTCGGCGTAGCGGCCGGTGCGCACCTGCTGGTTGATGAACAGGTTCAGGTAGTTGAGCAGGCCGTACTCGTTGCGCTTGGCGCCGAGGGCCACGTAGTCGATGTCGTAGGGCGCGTCGCCGGCGATCTTCAGGCCCTTGTACTTGCCCGACTTGATCCACGAGGCGGCGACGGTGGAAGAGACGACCGTGGCGTCGATATGCCCCTGGCTGATCGCCAGGGCGGTGTCGGCCTCGGACTGGTAGGCGCGGAAGCTGCCCTTGGCATCGCCCCAGGCCTTGCTGTCCTTCTCCAGGGCCAGCGCCTCGAAGGTGCCGGCGGTGCCGCCGACCGGGCGGCCCTTGAGGTCCGCGTAGCTGGCGATGCCGGTGTCCTCGCGGGTCAGCACCACCTTGACGAAGGCGAAGTAGGGGATGCTCATGCCGATGGTCCTGGCCCGCTCGAGGGTGTCCGAGGTGGACGCGACGATCACGTCGGCGCGACCCGACACCAGCGCCGGGATGCGGTCGGGAAAGGGCGTCTCGACGATCTCCGCCTTGACGTCCAGGGCCTTCGCCAGGTCGTTGCAATAATCGACGTCGAAGCCCACCGGGTTGTTCTGCGCATCGCGCGAGCCCATCGGCGGAAAGTCCAGGGTAACGGCGCAGCGCAACTTGCCGGACTCGATGATGTCGTCGAGCTTGTCGGCCTGGGCGAGACCGGCGAGGGAACAGCCCAGGGCGGCGGTGAGGGCTAGGGCAAGGGTCTTCTTGGTATTCATTGGGGGCCTCGGCGATGCGGTTGAGCAGAAAGGTGGCGAATCGCGTATTTGTGATTTCGTATACGATATTTTCAATGAGCAATGGCTGTGCCAGGACCTCGTCCGACGCCGATAAAAACCTTTCGCTGGAGCGCGACCGCTTTGCCTGGCGCGTCGCTGCGCCGTAGCGGGTCGGACCGCGCCCCGATCGGGCGCGGCCGACGGTGTTACAAAAGGGAGCAGGATTGCTACCGCCGCCCCGGGGCGGGGCGAGGCGTTACGCTTTTCGGGGCTGGCGATGGGTCTCGCGGTACTGGCTCGGTGAGAGTCCGGTGAGCGCCTTGAACTGGCGGCTGAAGGCGCTGTGGTCGGTGTAGCCGCAGCGCAGGGCGATCTCGGTGATCGGCGCGTCGCCGGCGAGCAGTTGCGAGGCGGCGCCGAGGCGCGCCTTGTGGATCATCTGCCGTGGGGTGAGCTGGAAGATGCGCTTGCAGTGACGCTCCAGTTGCGCCACCGAGAGCCCGGCGATGGCAGTGAGGTCGGCGAGGCTGAGCGGCTGGTCGTAGTGCTCGCGGATGTACGCATCCACCGCCGCCAGCCGGCCGTAGGCCGGGTGCGCCGACTGCGCCGCCGGCAGGTCGTGGGAGATGCCGGCCATACCGATGATCGCCCCGTCGGCGTCGCGCAGCGCCTGCTTGTGGGTCAGGCACCAGCCCGGCTGGCGACCGGGATAGAGGTGCAGCTCCAGCTGGTTCTCCAGCGCCGCGCCGCCGCGCAGCACGCGCTGGTCCTGTTCGGCATAGAGCGGACCGAGGCTGGAAGGGAAGACCTCGTCGGCGCTGCGGCCGAGCAGCTCGGTCTTGTCCTTCACGCCGCAGCGGCGCGCCAGGGTGCGGTTGACCAGTACATAGCGGGCGCGCTCGTCCTTGACGAAGAACACCACGCCGGGCATGGCGTCGAGCAGCGCTTCGACCTGGCGCAGGCTGGCCAGCAGGCTGGCGAGGTCGGCGGGGGGCGGGGCGGCGAGCAGTTCGTGCATGGTGACGGACGCCTGGCTGGAGGGCCGCGCCAGCATACGGCGCGCCGGCGGCCGGGAACAGGGGCCTGGCCGCGCGCCTCAGTTGCCCGGCGAATCGCAGCGCAACGTCGTCGTGCGCACGTGGCGCAGGTAGAAGAGGACGGTGGCGCCGAGCAGTACCGACATCAGCGCGAACTCGCTGGCGAGGGTGGCCTGCGTCGCCTCCAGGTAGTCGCCGTGGCGTTCCAGGCTATGCGCGAACACCGCGCCGAGCAGCGCCGAGCCGAGGCCGAGGGAGGCCTGCTGGACGGTGGCGAGCATGGCGCTGCCGGCGCCGGCCTGGGCGGCCGGCACTTCCGAGAGGCCGATGCGGAAGAAGCTGCTGACGATGAACGCCTGGCCGAAGCCGATCACCAGGGTCGCCGGCGCCAGGTTGAGGATGCCCGGCTGCGGCCAGACCCGCTGCAGGGTCAGCATCAGGCCGAGCAGGCCGCACATCTGGATGACGCAGCCGAGCAGCAGCAGGCGTACCGGGCCGACCCACGCCGCCACCCGGGCGGTGAGCAGCGCCGAGACGAAGTAGGAGGCGCCGAGGACGATGAAGGCGTTGCCGGCTTGCGCCGGCGAGAGACCGGCGCCGGCCTGCAGGGCCAGGGCGAGGGCGAACATGAAGCCGCTCCAGCAGGCGAAGAACAGGATCGCCAGCAACAGGCCGAAGCGGATGCTCGGCAGGCGCAGCAGCGACGGCGGCAGCAACGGCCAGGCCTGGCGGCGTTCCTGGCGCAGCTCGGTGCGCCATAGCCAGGCCAGCAGCGGCACCGCCGCTGCCAGTAGCAGGGCGCAGGGCCAGGACCAGTGCAGCGATGGGCCGAGCGCCAGCGGCAGCAACAGGCAGAGGATCAGCGCGGCGAGCAGCAGGGTGCCCGGCGCGTCGACGCGAGCGGCGTGCCCGGCGCGGGTCTCCGGGACCCAGCGGCGGCTGCAGAGGAGGATGCCGAGGCAGATCGGCAGGTTGATCAGGAATACGCTGCGCCAGCCGAGGCCGCCGATGTCGGCGGTGACCAGCAAGCCGCCGAGCACCTGGCCGACGACGAAAGCCAGGCCGCCGATCGCGCCGTAGGCGGCCAGAGCGCGGGAATGCGCGTGGCCGCTGAGGCTGACATGCAGGGTGGCGAGGATCTGCGGCACGATCAGCGCCGCGCCGACGCCCTGCAGGGCGCGCGCCACCAGCAGCAGCCAGACCGAGCTGGCCAGCCCGCAGAGCAGCGAGGCGACGGCGAACAGCGCCACGCCCAGTTCGAACAGGCGCCGGCGGCCGAAGTTGTCGCCAAGCCGGCCGCCCATCGCCAGGCACACGGCGAAGGCCACGCCGTAGACGGCGACGATCAGTTCCAGTTCGGTTGCGCTGGCGCCGAGGGAGTGGGCGAGGGCGTCGAGGGCGACGTTGACGATGGAGAAATCGATCATCGGCAACAGTTGCCCCGCCAGCAGGATGCAGAGCCCGGCGAGGCCGAGCCGCGACGACGAGACGGCGCTGGGCATGGGCGGAGTCCTTGTGTGGAGGGGAGTGGGCTGGCAGCATGCGCTTCTGGCTAACCCGGTACCAGTTCTTGCTTATCCTGGTATTGGCGCTACCCGTCTGCCCTCCGGAGGACTTCGCCATGCCCCTCGATGCCCCTGCCAGCCACCCTGCGGAAAGCCCCGCGCAGCCGTCCCGCGCCGAACAGCTGGGGGCCTTCCTGCGCCGCCGGCGGGAAAGCATCGAGCCGCAGCGGGTCGGCATTTCCCGCCTCGGCCGCCGGCGCACGCCGGGCCTGCGTCGCGAGGAGGTGGCGCAGCTCGCCGGGGTCGGCGTGACTTGGTACACCTGGCTGGAGCAGGGCCGCGCGGTACGCGCCTCGGAGCAGGTGATCGGCGCCATCGCCCGCGCCCTGCTGTGCAACGAGACGGAAACCCACCACCTGTTCAATCTCGCCGGGCTGGCCGCGCCGACCTCGGCGCGGCGGGCGGTCTGCGAGAAACCCTCGGCCGCCACCCAGGCCATCCTCGACGCCCTCGACCCGTTGCCAGCCATGGTGCAGAACGCCCGTTTCGACATCCGCGGCTACAACCGCGCCTATTGCCGGCTGGTGGGTATCGACCTGGCGGAGATCCCCGAGGAAGACCGCAACTGCATCTACCTGGCGCTGACCCATGCGCGCTGGCGCGCCTGCATGGCCAACCGCGAGGAGGCCTTGCCGCGGATGGTCGGCTTCTTCCGCGCGGCGATGGTCGAGCGCATGGGCGATCCGTTGTGGGAGCGGCAATTGCAGCGCTACCTGGACGTCTCGGCGGAGTTCCGCGAAATCTGGCTGCGCAACGAAGTGATGGGCATCGAGAACCAGCTCAAGCGCTTCCGCCATCCGGCCTGCGGCGAATTCGACCTGCAGCAGACCAACTGGTGGTCGGCGCCGAAGAACGGCGACCGCCTGCTGGTCTACGTGCCGCTCGACGACCACGCCCGCGACTGCCTGGGCCGGTTGTGAAGCGTTGCCATGTCGCGTAGCCAGCGCCTGCGGGAATTACTACAGATCCTCCGTCGGCACCGCTACCGGTGGCCGGGCATGTCCTGGCCGGCGAGCTGGGGATCAGCCTGGGCACCCTCTACCGCGACATCGTCACCCTGCAACGACAGGGCGCGTACATCGAGGGCGGCGCCGGGCTCGGCTACCTGCTGCGGCCAGGGTTCGAACTGCCACCGCTGATGTTTCCCTGGAGGAGGTCGAAGCCCTGGCGCCGGCGAGCGGGCTGCCCGGCGGCGGCGAACTGTGCTTCCAGGTGGACAGCGACGAGGAGGTCCGGCGCCTGCACCGGTTCTGGCGCGGAGAGGGTATGGAGATCGTCCAGGCGCCGCAGTCCATGGACTGCGGCTACACCTTTTGCGGCCTCGATCCGGACGGCCACCGCCTGCGGGTCTATCGCCTGGCGCTGTGGCGGCTCAGAGCCGGAAGTCCTCGGCGATCAGCTCGCCGAGGCGCTCCAGCGCCGGTGATCGGTCTCCCGGGGCGAAGGCCAGGCGAATGCGGTGGGCGGGGAGTTCGGCGAAGCCCTCCGCCGGCCCCAGCACGCGCATCGTCGTGCCGACCCGCGCACGGTCGATCACGCCGATCGCCAGGCCGCCTTCGATGGCCGCTTCCAGCGCCGCCGCGCCGGGACTGCTGACCACAGTGCGCCAGCGCCGGCCCGCCGCGCCGAGGGCTTCCAGCAGCGCCTGCCGATAGGGACAGCCATGGCCGTGCAGGGCCAACGGCAGCGGACGTTGCGGATCGATCCGCAGGCCGTGGCCGGCGACCCACACCGGCTGGGTGCCGCCGATCTCGCGGGAATGCCCGTCGTACGGGGTTTCGTCTTGCGCCTGCACCAGCAGGGCGAGATCTAGCTGGCCGCGCCGCAGGCGCCCGGCCAACCGTCCGCTGGCGTCGGTGAGCACTTCCAGTTCCAGTGCCGGCAGTTCCGCGCCGAGGCGCGGCAGGAGGCGAGCGAGCAGCTTGCCGGCGTACTCCTCGGAAATGCCGAAGCGCACTCGCAGCGGCTCTTCCCGTCTGCGCAACCCGGCGAGCACGCGGTCGTGGGTTTCCAGCAGCTCGGCGGTCTGGCGCTGGAAACGCTGCCCCAGCGGGGTCAGCCGCACCGACTGGTTGTCGCGCTCGAACAACCGGCCGCCGGCCAGTTCCTCCAGACGCCGGACGTGAGTGCTCACCGCCGATGGGCTGCGGTTGAGATGGCTGGCGGCGGCGAGGAAGCGGCCGAAGCGCAGGATGGCATGGAAGGTACGCAGCAGCTCGATGTCCAGGGTGGCGCTCATGGTTTCGATTTCCTGCATGACTGGTGCAGATAGTTTCGTTTGATGGTAGCGGCAGTGGGCGCCTAGCCTCGATTCGTACCTGACCGACGGAGCCGAGCGATGCGCGCGACCACCTCTACCCCGCGAGCGATGCCCGCGGCGACCCGCCTGCTGGCCGTGCAACTGGGCATGGTACTGGCCTGGAGCTCCGGCTTCGTCGGCTACCGCTATGCCATGGAGCAGGCGCCGGTGTTCCTCACCAGCTTCTGGCGCTTCGCCGCCTGCCTGGCGTTGCTGCTGCCCTTCGCCTGGGCCGGGCTGCGCCGGTTGTCGGCGCGCCAGTGGCGACGCCAGGCGCTGATCGGGGCGCTGGCCTACGCGGGCTACATCGCGCCGATCGCCAAGGCCATCGAACTCGGCGTCTCGCCGGGCGTGGCGGCGCTGATGGCCGACCTGTTGCCGCTGCTGGTGGCCTTGCTGGCGCTGGTCCTGCCGGGGCAGCGAACGCGGCCGGGGCAGTGGCCGGGGATCGCCCTGGGCGCCGCCGGGGTGCTCTGGGCCGGGCATGCGGCGCTGGCGCTGGGGCGGGCACCGGGCTGGGCCTACGGCCTGCCGCTGCTGGGCATGCTGGCGCTGGCCCTGGCCACCCTGTTGCAGAAGCGCTGGGACGACGCGCCGGGATCGCTGGCCGCGGTGCTGTTCGTGCAGATCGGCGCCGCGCTGCCGGCCTTCGCCGGCCTGGCGCTGGCGGAGGGTAGCCTGCGGCCGCCGCTGTCCGGAGAATTCCTGTTCGGGCTCGCCTGGCTGGTGCTGCTGCCCACCTTCGGCGGCTACGGCCTGTACTGGCTGGGTCTGCGCCATCTTTCCGCGCAGGGTGGCAGTGCGGCGCTGTACCTGAGTCCGGCGCTGACCCTGCTATGGGCGCACTGGATGTTCGCCGAGCCGCTGACACCCATGCTGCTGGGTGGCCTGCTGCTGTCGCTGGCCGGCCTCGGCTGGCTGTATCGCGCCGAGCGTCGCTAGCCTGCGTCGCCCTGCCAGCGGGCCAGGGTCTCCAGGCGCGCCGGGCTGAACGGCGGACGCGGCGCCGGAGGCGTCCAGCCGAACAGGAATTGCGCGGCGGCGCCGCATATCCGCCCCTGGCAGGCGCCCATGCCGCAACGGCTGTGCAGCTTGGCCTCGGTCCAGCCGGCATGCCCGGCCAGCGCGGCGAAGGGCACGTCTTCGCAACGGCAGACCAGGGTATTCGCCTCCGCCAGTTCGCGCAGTTCGGCACGCAGGGCGAAGTGTCGCGCCAGGGTGTCGGCGAAGCCCTGCCAGCGTCGCCGTAGAGGCCACAGGCGGCGGGCCGCGTCGCGCTCGTCGACGGCAGCATGGCCGGCGATGGCGCCTTCCGCCAGGGCCAGTTCGCTGCCGCCGAAGCCGGTGCATTCGCCGGCGGCGTAGTGGTCGGGCAGGCTGCCGGCCTGCCATTCGTCGACGGCGAGCGCCTGGCCGTCGAGGCGATAGCCCAGGGCCTGGCCGAGTTGCACGTTGGGCACCAGGCCGAAGCCGCAGGCCAGGCGTTCGCAGGCGAGTTCGCGGACCCGGCCGCCTTCGCGCAGGCGCACGGCTTCCAGGCGCTCCTCGCCGAGGGCGGCCAGCACGTAGCTGTCGGCGCGGTAGCTGCGCGCGAACAGGCGGACGGCCTGCCACAGCTTGCCGGGCCAGCGCGGCAGGTGCGCGGCGAAGGCGGCCAGGGTACTCGCCGGGGCCTGCTCGGCGATGCGCAGCAGGCGCGCCCCGCACTGGCTGGCGCTGGCGGCGCTGGCCAGCAGCAGCGGGCCGGAGCCGGCCACCACCAGGCGCTGGCCGGCCAGCGGCAGGCCGCCCTTGGCCAGCGCCTGCAGGCCGCCGGCGCCGGTGACGCCGGGTAGCGTCCAGCCGGGAAACGGCAGCAGCAGCTCGCGGGCGCCGGTACAGAGGACCAGGCGTCGGTAGCCGACCTGCCAGCCGCGTTGCGGGTCTTCCAGCAACAGGCGCCTGCCGGGACCGCAGGCGACCACCCGGGTCGCCGCGAAGTGCTCGACGTTGACGTACCCGGCCAGGCGTCGGCGCATCTCACGGGCATGTGGCGGCAGGCTGGCACGCGGGCCGTCGCGCCAGATCTGTCCGCCGGCGGCCGGGTTGTCGTCGACCAGGGCGATGCGCGCGCCGCTCGGCGCGGCGGCCAGCGCAGCGGCCAGGCCGGCGGGACCGGCGCCGACGATCAGCAGGTCGTAGTCGACGCTCATGCCCGGGTCTCCACGCGCATGCCGGCTTGGCAGAGGGTCTGGCAGGCCAGGCGTCGCCGGCCGTCGATCAATACCCGGCATTCCTGGCATGCGCCCATGCCGCAGAACGGCGCGCGCCGCCCGCCGTTGACGGAACGGCGGCTGCCGCCGTCGCCGCCGAGGGCCAGCGCGGCGGCCACGCTGGTGCCCTCGGCGACTCGCAGCGGACGCTGGTCGATGAGCAATTCGATCATGGACGAAGCCCCCCGGGGCTGGAGAGGAAGCGTTGCGGCAGGTAGGGCGCGGGATCCAGCGGCGGCGCGTCGCCGCACAACTGGGCGGCGAGCAGGCGCGCGCTGCCGGGCGCGGTGGTCACGCCCAGGCCCTCATGGCCGACCGCCAACCACAGGCCCGGCTGCGCCGGGTGCTCGCCGAGCAGCGGCAGGCCGTCCGGAGTCGCGGCGCGGAAGCCGGTCCAGGCACGGATCGCATTGAGGCCGGCGAGCCCCGGCAGGTAGTCCAGGGCACGCCGCAGCATGCGCGCCAGCACCGGGCCTTCCACCTGCGGATCGAGCGTGTCGAACTGCCGCGAGGAGCCGAGGAACACCTGGCCGGTGGGGCGCGGCTGGGCGTTGAAGGCTACCGAGGTACCGCTGCTGGCGTGGGCGCTGCTGACATAGCCGAGTTCCACCAGTTGATGGCGGAGGGAGCCGGGATAGCGGTCGGTGATCAGCAGGTGGCCTTTCTTCGGGCGGATCGGCAGCTCCGCGCACAGCTCTCCGGCGTGGATGCCGTTGGCCAGTACCAGCGCCTCGGCGCTCAGCCAGCGGCCGTCGGCCAGGCGCAGGCGGCTGCCGTCCACTTCGCTGACCTCGGCGTGCAACCGGCGCAGGCGCGGGCCGGCTCGTTCGAGCAGCCAGCGCGCCGCGTTGGGCGCGTAGAGGATGCCGTCGCCCGGCACCTTCAGGGCGCCGGCGAGGCCTGGCCGCAAGGCCGGTTCCACGGCTTGCAGGCGCGCGGCGTCGAGCATCTCGCAGGCGACGCCGGCGGCCAGCAGGGCCTGGCGCTTGCGCTCGGCCTCGGCGAGTTCGGCGCCGTCGGCGGCCAGCCACAGGGTGCCGCAGCCGCGATAGGCGCAATCCTCCGGCATTTCCGCCGCCCAGGCGCGCCAGGCCTGGATCGAGTGGCCGCTGAGGGCCAGCTCGGCCGGGTTGTCGTCCATCGCCACCAGGTGGCCCATGCCTGCCGCGGTGGCGCCGCCGCGCTGGCAGTCGACCACCAGCACGTCGAGACCGCGGCGCGCCAGCTCCTCGGCGCAGGCGGCGCCGACGATGCCGGCGCCGACCACGATGGCCTCGGCGTTCACCGGCGGATGCCCCAGGCGAACGGATCGTCGTCTTCCAGCAGCAGGGTGGCTTCCGCGCTGACGTGGGCGCGGCCGCGGATGGTCGGCACGATGCGCCCGCCGGGCCGGCCGTCGAGCCATTCGTAACGCCCCTCGAACTGGCTGCCGATCACACTCGCCTGGCGCCACGGCTGGCCGGGCAGCAGCTTGCCGTCGGCGGCCAGGCAGGCCAGCTTGGCGCTGGTGCCGGTGCCGCAGGGCGAGCGGTCGTAGGCCTGGCCGGGACAGAGCACGAAGTTGCGGCTGTCGGCGTGGGGATCGTCGGCGAACAGTTCGATGTGGTCGATGGCGCCGCCGTCCTCGCCGCGGATGTCCTGGTCTTCCAGCGCCTGCTGGACGGCGACGGCATAGGCGGTGAGGGCGTCGAGGTTGTCGCCGGCGATGCGCTGGGCGTGTCCGGCGACCAGGAAGAACCAGTTGCCGCCCCAGGCGATGTCGCCGACGACCCGGCCGATGCCGGGCACCTGAACGGCGACCGCGCGCCGGTAGCGGTAGGCCGGCACGTTGCGCACGCTGACCGAGCCGTCCTCGTGAAGGGTCGCCTCGACTTCGCCGACCGGCGTCTCGATGCGGTGCGCGCCGGGACCGATCCGCCCGAGGTGCGCCAGCGAGGCGACCAGGCCGATGGTGCCGTGGCCGCACATGCCGAGGTAGCCACTGTTGTTGAAGAAGATCACCCCGGCACAGGCTTCGGGGTCGACCGGCTCGCAGAGCAGGGCGCCGACCAGCACGTCGCTGCCGCGCGGTTCGAGGATGCAGGCGGTGCGCCAGGCGTCGTGGCGCTCGCCGAGCAGGCGCCGGCGCTCGGCCATGTCGCCGTGGCCGAGTTCGGGAAAGCCGGCGATGACCAGGCGGGTGGGCTCGCCACCGGTATGCGAATCGATGATGCGGATGCGTTGCATGGTGGCGGTCGCCTGTGCCGGGGGAATGCGACACAGGGTGGCGTTTCGGCGGGACGGGGCGCTTGAGGATTTTCGTTCAGGCGGATGACGAAAACGGCATAACCGGATGGTCCGTTCAGGTGCTGGCGGGGCGGTTCGGCAGGTGTTCGTAGAGGGTCCGGCAGACCCCGACGATATGCTCCTCGATCAGTGCCGCGGCCCGCTCGGCATCGCCGGCGCGGCAGGCGGCGACGATCTCGCGGTGTTCGCGGTCGGCGCGTTGCTTGCCTTCGGACAGGCTCATCTGCATGCGCAGGTAGCGCTCCAGTTTGTCGTGGATGGAGCGGATCAGGTTGACCAGGAACGGCCGCTGCGCCGGCTCGTAGAGACAGGCGTGCAGTTGCCAGTTGAGTTCGGCCCAGCGGCCGACGTTGTCCTCGCCGACGAAGTCGGCGCAGATCGCCTCGGCGCGGGCGAAGGTGGCCTCGTCCATGTTCGGCACCGCCAGGCGGATCGCCTGTGCCTCGAGCAGCACCCGCACTTCGAACATCTGCGCCAGTTCCGGTTCGGAAATGCGCGTCACCACCGCGCCCTTGTTGCGCTGGAACAGCACCAGGCCTTCCGCCTCCAGGCGCTTGAGGGCCTCGCGGACGGGAATCTTGCTGACGTTGAAGAGTTGCGCGATGTCGTCCTGGCGGATCGGTTCGTCCTCGGCGAAATGCCCGGCGATGATCGCTTCGCGCAGGTGCCTGGCGATGATCTCGGAGGCCGAAGGGGCGATGCCCAGGTTAGGGGCGTTGAGCATGGAGAGAGGCAAGCGGGGCAACCTGCGTGGCGTTGGGAACGTGCGGGATATTGTATACGAACGCTCGGCGGGTGCCGCTGCCGGTTGGCGCCTTCTGCGCAGGCGTGTTCGTCGGCTCCAGTGAGCTTCCATGCTGCTGCGGGACGCCTTGACGCGATGCCGCCTCCGCAGGCGAGGCGCGGGCGGTGGCCCATGTTTCGCAGGGCGAAACGCTCTTCCGGAAAGTTCGCGGAGTGGCTGGACAATATAAAATTAGCTTGCTAATAATTCGCTCGCTCATGTATTTCGGGGCGTCCGCGATGGCCAAGCCTTCCTTCTTTTCCTCCGATCTGGTGCAAGTGTTGCTGTGCCCGCGCCTGCACGAACTGCAATTCGCCGTGAAGGCCCTGCTGGCCGGCGGGCTGGCCCTGTACCTGGCCTTCAGCCTGGAACTGGAGCAGCCGCAATGGGCGCTGATGACCGTGTTCGTGGTCAGCCAGCCCTATAGCGGCATGGTCCTGGCCAAGGGCATGTTTCGCCTGATCGGCACCTGCGCCGGTGCGCTGGTGTCGATCGGCATGGTCGCGCTCTATGGCCAGGCGTCGCTGCCGTTCCTCCTGCTGATGGCGCTCTGGCTGGCGTTCTGCACCGCTGGCGCGTCGCTGCTGCACAACCATGCTTCCTACGGTTTCGTCCTGGCCGGCTACACCGCGGCGATCGTCGCCCTGCCGGCCAGCGCCGATCCGGCGACGGTGTTCGACCAGGCGGTGGCGCGCTGTTCGGAGATCGGCCTGGGGATCCTCTGCGCGGCGCTGGTGAGCATCCTGCTCTGGCCACGGCGCCTGGAGCAGCAACTGGCGACCCAGGGCAAGGCGGCCTGGGAGGCCGGCCTGCAGGCGGGCGCGGCGGAACTGCGCGGCGCCAGCGAACGCGGCGAACTGCTCGCGGCGCTGGGGCGGATCGCCGCGGCGGATGCCCAGCGCGACCATGCCTGGTTCGAAGGCGCGCTGGGTCGCGCCCGTTCCCAGGCCCTGCGCGTGCTCGGCCTCGACCTGCTCGGCCTGCTGCGCGCGGCGCGCAAGGTGGCGCGCGAGCGGAGGCTGCTCGATCCGGCCAGCGCGCATGCGTTGCAGCCCTGGCTGGAGGAGGTGGAGACGCTGCTGCGCGAGGGCCGCCGGGGCGAGTTCGAGAGTTGCCGGCGGCGCCTGCACGCCGTGCTGGACCTCGCGCACGGGCAACTGCACCTGTGCCTGGTCTGCCTCGAACGCTTGCTGGCCGAGGCGGGGGAGGCCGGGCGCAGCGTCGAGGCGCTGGTCTATGGCGAACCCACGCGCCAGGCGCCGGGCGCCATCGCCTGGCACCGGGACATCGAGCGCGGCGTGCTGTTCGGCCTGCGCAGCGCCCTGGCGTTCCTCTGCGTGGCCGCCTTCTGGCTGGCCAGCGCCTGGCCGAGCGGGTTGGGCGCGGTGTCGATCACCGGGGTGGTGCTGAGTCTCTTCGCCAGCCGCGACAACCCGGCCCAGGCCGGCCTCAACTTCCTGCGCGGGATACTCCTGTCGATCCCGCTGGCCGGTTTCGTCGCGCTGTTCTACCTGCCCGGCGTCGACGGCTTCCCGCTGCTCTGCCTGGGCCTGGGCGTGCCGCTGTTCTTCGCCGCGCTGTGCGTGAACCGGGCGAGCCTGGCCGGGATCGCCTCGCCGTTCTGCATCTTCTTCGTGAAGAACGTCGCGCCGAGCAACAGCATGAGCTACGACCTCGCGCACTTCCTCAACAACGCCCTGTCGACGGTGCTCGGCGTGGCCTTCGCCGTGCTGGTGTTCAACCTGGTCAGCCTGCGGCCGGGCGAGCGCCATTACCGGCGCATGCTGCAGGCGACCCTCGGCGACCTGGCGCGGCTCACCCTGCGTTCGCCGGCGCAGGCCGAGGCCTGGTTCGGCGGGCGCACCGCCGATCGCCTGATCCGCCTGGCACAGCGCTACGACCGTTTGCCGGAGGGGCGCCGCCAGCCCTGGTCGGACGGCCTGATGGGACTCGATTTCGGCGATGAGCTGCTCTATCTGCGGCAATGCCTGGAGCAGGTCCCGGCGCCGCTGGCCGAGGCCCGCGACCGCTACCTGCGGCGCCTGCGCCTGGCGCTGCTGCGCGACGGCCCGCGGGCCGACCGCGAGCATGCCCTCGACCCGCCGACCATGCGCCTGCTCAAGGCGTTGGCCGCCAGCCCGCTGGCCGGCAGCGAACGCGGCGAGCTGGCCGGCGCCGCGCTGGTGCAGTTGCAGGCCACCTGGCGACAGTGGTGCCGCAGCCATGCCCCGGCCGGGACGGCGCTGCGCGCGGTCCCGCTCCCCGGAGCGGGGCGCTAGTTCTGCGGTGGCCGGCCACATTGACCGCGCAAGCCCCGAACCACTAAGCTGCGCGCCTTGCGACAGGTGCCCCGCAAGGGGTGAAACAGGGAAGCTGGTGCGTTCCGTCGGAACCAGGCCAGCGCTGCCCCCGCAACGGTAGGCGAATCAGACAGCCGCTTCATGACCACTGTGCTCCGGCATGGGAAGGCGCGGCTGGAAGCGTCCAGCGCTTCGCTCGCGAGCCCGGAGACCGGCCTGACGCACCCACGGCATCGCGGAGGGCGCTGTCGGACGTCTCCCGCCGTCGCCTCGTCCTCCGTCCGCCTCGTCAACCCAGGTCGCGCGGGTGAGAGCGACGGAGCAGCGCAGAGCATGAACAGAGTTTTCCTGACCCCGGCAGCCGTGGCGCTGTGCGGCGCGTCTTCCCTGAGCCTGGCCGAGCCGGTCAGCCTCGACGACCAGGTGGTAACCGCCACCCGTACCGCCCGGACCGCCGCCCAGAGCCTGGCGGCGGTGAGCGTCATCGACCGCGCCGAGATCGAGCGCAGCCAGGCGCGCAGCGTGCCGGAGCTGTTGCGCCAGGTACCCGGCGTGTCGCTGGCGAACAACGGCGGTTTCGGCAAGAACACCACGCTGTTCCTGCGCGGCACCGAGTCCGACCATGTGCTGGTGCTGATCGACGGCATCAAGGTCGGCTCGGCCAGCGCCGGCCTCACCGCGTTCCAGGATTTGCCGGTGGAGCTGATCGAGCGCATCGAGGTGGTGCGCGGGCCGCGTTCCAGCCTGTACGGCTCCGAGGCCATCGGCGGGGTGATCCAGATCTTCACCCGGCGCGGCGACGGGCAGGGCGCCAAGCCGTTCTTCTCCGCCGGCTACGGCACCCATCACACCCTGGAGGGCAGCGCCGGGGTCAGCGGCGGCGCTGGCAACGGCTGGTACAGCCTCGGGGTGAGCAGCTTCGATACGGCGGGCATCAATACCAAGCGCGCCGGTACCGGGGGCGATGAGCCTGACCGCGACGGCTACCGCAACCTGTCCGGGAACCTGCGCGGCGGCTATCGCTTCGACAACGGCCTGGAGCTTGACGGTACCCTGCTCAGGGCCAAGTCGCACAACGACTATGACCAGGTCTTCGGCAATTCCGGTTTCAATGCCAACGCCGACGGCGAGCAGAACCTGGTTGGCGGCCGCGCCCGCTTCACTCCGCTCGATCCCTGGCTGGTGACCCTCCAGGCCGGGCGCAGCGAGGACAAGGCCGATGCCTATCAGGATGGCCGTTTCTACTCGCGTTTCGATACCCGTCGCGACAGCCTGTCCTGGCAGAACGACCTGACCCTGGCCGAAGGCCATGTGCTGACCCTCGGCTACGACTGGCAGAAGGACGAGATCGGCAGCAGCGAAGCCTTCAGCGTCGACTCGCGGCTGAACAAAGGCTGGTTCGCCCAGTATCTCGGCCAGCACGGCCGCCAGGACTGGCAACTGAGCCTGCGCCGCGACGACAACCAGCAGTTCGGCGTGCACGACACCGGCAGCGCCGCCTGGGGCTACGCGCTGAGCGACGCGCTGCGCTTCACCGTCAGCTACGGCACGGCGTTCAAGGCGCCGACCTTCAACGAACTCTACTACCCCGACTACGGCAATCCCGACCTGGACGCCGAGACCTCGCGCAGCCTGGAGGTCGGCCTCAGCGGTACGCACGCGTGGGGACACTGGGCGGTGAATGCCTACCGCACCGACGTCGACGACCTGATCGGCAACGATCCACGCCCGGCGCCGGGGCGCCCCTGGGGGCAGCCGAACAACATCGACCAAGCGCGCATCCGCGGCGTCGAACTGGTCCTCGGCAGCCAATGGCTGGGCTGGGACTGGAACGCCAACGCGACCTTCCTCGACCCGCAAAACCGTTCCGGCGGCGTCAACCACGGCAACGAGTTGCCGCGCCGGGCGCGGCGGATGTTCAACCTGGAGCTGGACCGGCGCTTCGAGCGTCTTTCGCTGGGCGCCAGCGTGCATGCCGAAGGCCGACGCTATGATGATCCGACCAACAAGGTGCGCCTGGGCGGCTACGCCACCCTCGACCTGCGCAGCGAGTACCGGCTGAACGACGAATGGCGCCTGCAGGGCCGGATCGCCAACCTGTTCGGCGCCGACTACGAAACCGCCTATGGCTACAACCAGCCCGGCCAGGCGGTCTATCTCAGCGTGCGCTACCAGGCCCTGTGAGGCCCTGTATTTCGAATCAACGAGGCGGCGGGTGAGATCCCGTCGCCGCAAGGAGTGATCGACCATGAACGAATCCCCCGAGAAGGACCTGCGCCACCGCGAGCGGATGGAGCGCAAGAAGGCCGTGATCGACGAGAAGATCGCCCAGGCCCGCGCCGAACGCGGCGTGCTCCTGGTGCACAGCGGCAACGGCAAGGGCAAGAGCAGCTCGGCCTTCGGCATGGTCGCGCGGGCCCTGGGCCATGGCATGAAGGTCGGCGTCGTGCAGTTCATCAAGGGCGCCGCCACCACCGGCGAGGAGGCCTTCTTCCGACGCTTCCCCGAGGAAGTCAGCTACCACGTGATGGGCGAGGGTTTCACCTGGGAGACCCAGGACCGCCAGCGCGACATCGCCAAGGCCGAGGAAGCCTGGAAGGTCGCCGCGCAACTGCTGGCCGACCCGGCCATCGGCCTGGTGGTGCTGGACGAACTGAACATCGCCCTCAAGCACGGCTACCTGGCGCTGGACAGGGTCCTGGCCGACATCCAGGCGCGCCCGGCCATGCAGCATGTGGTGGTGACCGGGCGCGGCGCGCAGCCGGGGATGATCGAGGCCGCCGACACGGTGACCGAGATGGGCCTGGTCAAGCACGCGTTCAAGGCCGGGATCAAGGCGCAGAAGGGAGTGGAATTCTGATGCCGGCGTCCTGCGCGGGGGCGTTCCATCCATGACCCAGGTACGCTGTCCGGCCCTGCTGGTCGCCGCTCCGGCCTCCGGCCAGGGCAAGACCACCGTCACCGCCGCCCTGGCCCGCCTGCATGCGCGCCAGGGGCGGCGGGTGCGGGTGTTCAAGTGCGGGCCGGACTTCCTCGACCCGATGATCCTCGCCCGCGCCTCCGGTGCGCCGGTCTACCAGCTCGACCTGTGGATGGTCGGCGAGGCCGAAGCGCGACGCCTGCTGGCCCAGGCCGCCGGCGAGGCCGAGCTGATCCTCATCGAGGGGGTGATGGGCCTTTTCGATGGCAACCCCTCGGCGGCCGACCTGGCGCGCCGCTTCGGCGTGCCGGTGCTGGGGGTGATCAACGGTGCGGCGATGGCCCAGACCTTCGGTGCGCTGGCCTACGGCCTGGCGCATTTCCAGCCGGACCTGCCGTTCTCCGGGGTGCTCGGCAACCGCATCGGCAGCCAGCGCCACAGCGACATCCTGCGCGATTGCCTGCCGCCCGGCATGCGCTGGTTCGGCGGTCTGCCGCGCTCGGCCGAATTCGAACTGCCGAGCCGCCACCTGGGCCTGGTCCAGGCCGAGGAACTGGCCGATCTCGATGCGCGCCTGGACGCCGCCGCCGACGCCTTGCGGGCCAGCGCCGAGACCGACCTGCCGGAACCGGTGACCTTCGAGGTGCCCGCCCCCGCGCCACTGCAACGCAGCCTGGAGGGCGTGCGCATCGGTGTGGCCCGCGACGCCTCGTTCGCCTTCCTCTACCAGGCCAATCTCGACCTGCTGCGCGAGCTCGGCGCCGAACTGCTGTTCTTCTCGCCGCTGCAGGACCAGGCGTTGCCCGCCGTGGACAGCCTGTACCTGCCAGGTGGTTATCCCGAACTGCACCTGGGGCGCCTGCAGGACAATCGCGCCATGGCCGAGGCGATCCGTGCCCACCATGCGGCCGGCAAACCGCTGCTGGCCGAGTGCGGCGGCATGCTCTACCTGCTCGACTGCCTGGAAGACGCCGACGGCGAGCGCGGCGAACTGCTCGGCCTGCTGCCGGGCCGGGCGCGCCTGCAGAAGCGCCTGACCGCGCTGGCCCTGCAGGAGGTCGAACTGCCGGAAGGGCGCCTGCGCGGGCATACCTTCCATCACTCGACCCTCGACTGCGCCGTCGAGCCCCTGGCCCGTGGCGTCTGCCCGAACGGCCGGAGCACGGCGGAGGCGGTGTACCGCCTGGGCCGGCTGACGGCTTCCTATATCCATTTCTACCTGCCTTCCAACCCGCAGGCCGCCGCCGCGTTGCTGGCGCCTGCGCGAGACGCCGACTGACATGTCCGATTCTCCCCACGCCTTCAGCGCCGCCGAGCGTGCCGCCGTCTACCGGGCCATCGCCGAGCGCCGCGACATGCGTCACTTCAGCGGCGGCGCCATGGCGCCGGAGCTGCTCGCGCGGCTGCTGGAGGCCGCGCACCAGGCGCCCAGCGTCGGCCTGATGCAGCCCTGGCGCTTCATCCGCATCAGCGACCCGGCACTGCGCCGGGCCATCCACGGGCTGGTCGAGGAGGAGCGCGGGCGCACCGCCGAGGCGCTGGACGAGCGTTCCGATGAATTCATGCGGCTCAAGGTCGAAGGGGTGCTGGATTGTGCCGAGCTGCTGGTCGCCGCGCTGATGGATGACCGCGAGCGTCATGTGTTCGGCCGTCGGACCCTGCCGCAGATGGACCTGGCGTCGCTCGCCTGCGCGATCCAGAACCTCTGGCTGGCCAGTCGCGCCGAGGGCCTGGGGATGGGCTGGGTGTCGCTGTTCGATCCGGCCGCGCTGGGCGAACTGCTCGGCCTGCCGCCCGGCAGCGAGGCGGTGGCGGTGCTCTGCCTGGGCCCGGTGGCGGAGTTCTACCCGGTGCCGATGCTGGCGCTGGAGGGCTGGAGCGAACCGCGTCCGCTGGCCGAGCTGGTCTACCAGAACCGCTGGGGCGAGCGAGCATGAGCGCACTGCTGGGTATCCTCGGCGTGGCGCTGGATGCGCGCTTCGGCGAGCCGAAGGGCTGGCACCCGCTGGTCGCCTTCGGCCGCCTGGCCGATCGCCTGGAGCGCCGTTTCAACCGCTCGCGCCTGGCCGGCGAGGGCGACCCCGGGGTCGGCTGGCGCAGCCACGGGGTGAGCGCCTGGGTCCTCGCGGTGCTGCCACTGACCCTGCTGGCCTGGGCGCTCGCTGAAATTCCCTACCTCGGCTGGCTGGTCCAGGCCCTGGCGCTGTACGCCGCGCTCGGCCTGCGCAGCCTCGGCGAGCACGCCGAACCGGTGGCGCTGGCCTTGCGCGCCGGCGACCTGGACGAGGCGCGGCGGCGTGTCGGCTACATGGTCAGCCGCGATACCCGCGAACTGGACCAGGCCGGGGTCGCCCGCGCGGCCACCGAATCGGTGCTGGAGAACGGCAGCGACGCGGTCTACGCCGCGCTGTTCTGGTTCGCCGTGGCCGGCGCGCCGGGGGTGGTGCTGTATCGCCTGAGCAATACCCTGGATGCCATGTGGGGCTACCGCAACGCGCGCTTCGAGCGCTTCGGCTGGGCCGCGGCGAAGATCGACGACATCCTCAACTACCTGCCGGCGCGCCTGGTGGCGCTGACCTACGCGCTGCTCGGCGGTACCCGCCAGGCCCTGCGCTGCTGGCGCGAGCAGGCGCCGCAATGGGACAGCCCCAACGCCGGCCCGGTGATGGCCGCCGGCGCCGGTGCGCTGGGCGTGTCCCTGGGCGGCGCGGCGATCTACCACGGCGAGCTGCACCAGCGGCCGCTCCTCGGCAGCGGCCCGCAGCCGCAGGGCCGCGACATCTATCGGGCGCTGGCGCTGGTGCGCCAGGGCGTACTGCTCTGGCTGCTGGTACTGGCCGGGCTCTGGGCCATGGGGTGGCTGCATGCTTGAACACGGAGGGCGGTTGCGCGCGGCGGCGCGCCGCTACGACATTCCGCTGGCGGACTGGCTGGACCTGTCCACCGGTATCGCGCCCTGGCCGTTTCCGCTGCCGGCGATCCCCGAGCAGGCCTGGACCCGCCTGCCGGAGAGCGACGACGGCCTGGAAGCCGCCGCCTGCCTCTACTACGGCGCCGAACAGGTAGTGCCGCTGGCCGGCAGCCAGGCGGCGATCCAGGCCCTGCCACGGCTGCGGCGGGGCGGGCGGGTCGGCGTCCTGTCGCCGTGCTACGCCGAGCACGCCCACGCCTGGCGCCAGGCCGGACACCTGGTACGGGAGATCGGCGAGGCCGAGGTCGAGCCCTATCTCGACAGCCTCGACGTGCTGCTGGTGGTCAATCCGAACAACCCCACCGGGCGGGTCTTCGAGCCCGCCGAGCTGCTGGCCTGGCATGCCCGCCTGCAACGTCGCGGCGGCTGGCTGCTGGTCGACGAGGCGTTCATGGACTGCACCCCGCAGTCGAGCCTGGCGGCCTGCAGCAATCGGCCCGGACTGATCGTGCTGCGCTCGTTCGGCAAGTTCTTCGGCCTGGCCGGCGCGCGGCTCGGCTTCGCCCTCGGCGAGCGGCCGCTGTTGCAGGCGCTGGCCGAGCAGCTCGGTCCGTGGACGGTCAATGGCCCGGTGCGCCATGTGGCCCAGAGCGCCTTGCGCGACCGCCAGCAACAGCGCCAGCAGCGCGAGCGCCTGCTGGCCGCCAGCCAGCGCCTGGAGGAGCTGCTGCGCCGCCACGGCTGGCCGCCGGCGGGCGGCAACGCGTTGTTCCAGCGCCTGGTCGATCCACGTTGCGCGGCGTTGCACGACCACCTGGCGCGGCGCGGCATCCTCACCCGCCAGTTCGAGCAGCCGGCCAGCCTGCGCCTCGGCCTGCCCGCCGACGAGGCCGCCTGGGCCCGGCTCGATGCCGCGCTGCTCGGCTTCAAGGAGCCTGCTCATGAGTGATCGCGGACGGACCCTGATGGTCCAGGGCACCACCTCGGACGCCGGCAAGAGCACCCTGGTGACCGCGCTGTGCCGCTGGCTGGCCCGGCGCGGCGTCGCGGTGGCGCCGTTCAAGCCGCAGAACATGGCGCTGAACAGCGCGGTCACCGCCGACGGCGGCGAGATCGGCCGCGCCCAGGCGGTGCAGGCCCAGGCCTGCCGGCTGGCGCCGCACACCGACATGAACCCGGTGTTGCTCAAGCCGAACACCGACATCGGCGCACAGGTGATCATCCATGGCCGCGCGGTGACCAGCATGGACGCCGCCGCCTACCACGACTACAAGCGCGTGGCGATGGAAGCGGTGCTGGCCTCCCATGCGCGTCTCGCCGCCGCCTACCGGGTGGTGATGGTGGAGGGTGCCGGCTCGCCGGCGGAGATCAACCTGCGCGCCAACGACATCGCCAACATGGGCTTCGCCGAAGCGGTGGATTGCCCGGTGATCCTGGTCGCCGATATCGACCGCGGCGGGGTCTTCGCCCACCTGGTCGGCACCCTGGAACTGCTCTCCGACTCGGAGCGGGAGCGGGTCAGGGGCTTCGTCATCAATCGCTTCCGCGGCGACATCGCCCTGCTGCAACCCGGCCTCGACTGGCTGGAGGCGCGCACCGGCAAGCCGGTGCTCGGCGTGCTGCCCTATGTCAGCGACCTGCACCTGGAGGCGGAGGACGCCATCGATACGCGCCAGGCGGCCAAGACCGGGCCGCGCCTGAAGGTGGTGGTGCCGGTGCTGCCGAGGATCAGCAACCACACCGATTTCGATCCGCTGCGCCTGCACCCCCAGGTCGAGTTGAGCTTCGTCGGCCCCGGCCAGGCGCTGCCGCCGGCGGACCTGATCGTTTTGCCCGGCTCGAAGAGCGTGCGCGCCGACCTCGCGGCGCTGCGCGAGCGCGGCTGGGACGAGGCGATCCTCCGCCACCTGCGCTACGGCGGTCGCCTGCTGGGGATCTGCGGCGGCCTGCAGATGCTCGGCGAGCGCCTGCACGATCCGCTCGGCCTGGAAGGCGCGGCCGGCAGCAGCGCTGGCCTCGGCCTGCTGGCGCTGGAAACGACCCTGGAAGCGGACAAGCAACTGCGCAACGTACAGGGCCGCCTGAGCCTGGAGGACGCGCCGCTGTCGGGCTACGAGATCCATGCCGGGGTCACCCGTGGCGAGGCCCTGGCGCGGCCGGCGGTGGTGCTCGACGATGGCCGCGCGGATGGTGCCCGCAGCGTCGACGGGAACGTCATGGGCACCTACCTGCACGGCCTGTTCGAATCCACCGCGGCCTGTTCGGCGCTGCTGCGCTGGGCCGGCCTGCGCGAGGTCCGGGCGGTGGACTACCAGGCCTTGCGCGAACGCGACATCGAGCGGCTCGCCGACCTGGTCGAGCGCCACCTGGATACCGGGCGATTGCTCGCCCTCTGCGGAGAACCCCATGCGTGACCTGATCCTTGGCGGCGCCCGTTCCGGCAAGAGCCGCCTGGCCGAGCGCCTGGCCGCCGAGAGCGGGCTGGCGGTGAGCTACATCGCCACCGCCCAGGCCGGCGACGGCGAAATGGGCCGGCGCATCGCCGAGCACCGCGCGCGCCGCCCGGCCCACTGGCGAACCCTGGAAGAACCCCTGGCGCTGGCGGCGACGCTGCGCGGCGAGGCCGAGGCCGGACGCTGCCTGCTGGTCGACTGCCTGACCCTGTGGCTGACCAACCTGCTGCTCTGCGACGATCCCCAGCGTCTCGACGGCGAGCGCGAGGCGCTGCTGGAATGTCTCGGCGAGCTGCCGGGGCGGATCATCCTGGTCAGCAACGAAACCGGGCTCGGCGTGGTGCCGCTGGGCGAACTCAGCCGGCGCTACGTCGACGAGGCCGGCTGGCTGCACCAGGCCATCGCCGAACGCTGCGAGCGGGTGACCTTCACCGTCGCCGGCTTGCCCATGCCGTTGAAAGGAGAACCGCTATGAGTCTGCAATGGTGGCGCGACGCCTGCCGCGAGGCGGACCCGCAGATGCGCCGGCGCGCGGCCGAACGCCAGGACCGGTTGACCAAGCCGCGCGGCTCGCTGGGCCGCCTGGAGCAAGTGGCGATCGACCTGGCGGCGTTGCAGGGGCGCGAACGACCGAGCCTGGAGAGGCTCTGGGTGACGGTCTTCGCCGGCGACCACGGGGTAGTCGCCGAGGGCATCTCGGCCTATCCGCAGGCGGTCACCGGCGAGATGCTGCGCAACTTCGTCCGCGGCGGCGCGGCGATCAGCGTGCTGGCACGCGAACTCGGCGCCGGCCTGGAGGTGGTCGACCTGGGCACCGCCGTCCCCCTGGAACCCTTGCCCGGCGTGCGCCACCTGCGCCTGGCGGCGGGCACCGCGAACTTCGTCGAGGCCCCGGCGATGGGCGCCGAACAGTGCCTGCTGGCGCTCGAGGCCGGGCGCGAAAGCGTGCGCCGCGCCGAGCAGGCCGGCAGCCAGCTGTTCATCGGCGGCGAGATGGGCATCGGCAACACCACCGCGGCGGCGGCCATGGCCTGCGCGCTGCTGGATGCGCCGGCGAGCGCGCTGGTCGGGCCGGGAACCGGGCTGGACGCCAGCGGCGTGGCGCACAAGGCCGCGGTCATCGAGCGCGCCCTGGCCCTGCACGGCGCCCATCGCGACGATCCCTTCGAAGTTCTCCGTCGTCTCGGCGGCCTGGAGATCGCTGCGCTGGCCGGCGCCTACCTGGCCTGCGCGCAGAAGGGCGTGGTCGCCCTGGTCGACGGCTATATCTGCAGCGTCGCGGCGCTCTGCGCGGTGCGCCTGAACCCGGCCTGCCGCGACTGGCTGCTGTTCGCCCACAGCGGTGCCGAGCCGGGCCATCGCCATGTGCTCGAAGCCCTGGCGGCGCAACCGCTGCTCGACCTCGGCCTGCGCCTGGGCGAGGGCAGCGGTGCGGCGCTGGCGCTGCCGCTGCTGCGCCAGGCCTGCGCGCTGCACGCGGGGATGGCGACCTTCGCCGAAGCGGCGGTCTCGGACCGCCCGGCATGAGCCTGCGCCTGGACCTCCTGCGGCATGGCGAAACCGAGTCCGGCGGTGGTTTCCGCGGCAGCCTCGACGATGCCCTGACCGCGCGCGGCTGGGCGCAGATGCGCGCGGCGGTGGGCGGCGGACGCTGGGACCTGCTGGTCAGCTCGCCGCTGCAACGTTGCCGCGCCTTCGCCGAGGACCTGGCGGCGCGGCAAGGCATCGGGCTGGAGCTGGATGACGATCTGCGCGAACTGCATTTCGGCGATTGGGAGGGGCGCTCGGCGGCCAGCCTGATGGACGGCCACAGCGAGGCGCTCGGCCGCTTCTGGGCCGATCCCTACGCCTTCACCCCGCCGGGCGGCGAGCCGCTGTCCGGGTTCGAGGCGCGGGTGCTGGCCGCCCAGCGACGCCTGCGCCAGCGTCACGCCGGCCGCCGCGTGCTGCTGGTGACCCATGGCGGCGTCATGCGCCTGTTGCTCGCTCGCGCCCGTGGCCTGCCGCGCGAGCGCCTGCTGCAGGTGGAGGTCGGTCATGGCGCGCTGTTCGGCCTGCGCGCCGGAGAGGGCGACGATCGCTGGCACGAGTGCCGGGAAGGGGAATAGTCATGCGCGAAGCCTTGCAGTCACTGCTGGTCGCCTTGCAGTTCCTCACCCGCCTGCCGGTGCGCCTGTCGGCGATGCCGACGCCGGAGCAGTTCGGCCGTGCGGTGCTCTGCTATCCGCTGGTCGGCGTGCTGATCGGCGTCGTGCTGTATGGCGCGGCGCGGTCGCTCGACGGTACGCCGCCGCTGTTGCAGGCGGCCTTGCTGCTGAGCCTGTGGGTGGCGCTGAGCGGCGCGCTGCACCTGGACGGCCTGGCCGACATGGCGGACGCCTGGGTCGGCGGGCTGGGCGACCGCGAGCGGACCCTGGCGATCATGAAGGACCCGCGCAGCGGGCCGGCGGCGGTGGTGGCGCTGGTGCTGGTCCTGCTGCTGAAGTTCGGCGCCCTGGCGGCGCTGCTCGGCGCGGGGCGACCCGGCCTGCTGTTGCTGGCTCCGTGGCTGGCGCGCAGCAGCCTGCCGCTGCTGTTCCTGACCACCCCCTACGCGCGTCCCGGCGGGCTCGGCCAGGCCATCGCCGAGCACCTGCCGGCGCGCAGCCTGCCGTGGGTGCTCGGCGTGAGTTTCGGCCTGGCCCTGGCGTTCGGCCTGTCCGGTCTGCTGGCGCTGCTGGTGACGCTGATGCTCTTCGCCTGGCTGCGCAGCCGTTTCCTCGCGCGCCTCGGCGGCACCACCGGGGACACCGCCGGCGCGCTGGTCGAACTTACCGAGTGCGCGGTGCTGGTGGCGCTGGCTCTGTAGCCGGACGCGGCTGGCGCAGGACCGCCATGGCGCTGAGGAAGAGCAGCGCGGCGGCGGCCAGTAGCACGGCGACGAAGGCCTGGTCGAAAGCCTGCCGGGCAAGCTCGACGAGCCGCGACGCGACCTCCGGCGCCAGGCCCTCGGCGACCATCAGGGCGTCGTCGAGGCTGTCACGGACCCGTGCCGGCAGGTCGGGCGAGGGCAGCGCCAGGGAGATCCCGTAGACGAAACTCATCAGGCTGCCGAGCAGGGTCACGCCGATCACCCCGCCCAATTCGTAGGACACGTCCTCGATGGCGGCCGCCATTCCGGAACTGTGTTCGTCTACGTTGAGCATCACCGCGGTGGAGGCGGCGGTCATCGCGCCGCCGAAGCCGACGCCGAGCAACACCAGGCTGGCCAGTTGCGCTCCGGTGGCGGCCTGGTAGGACAAGGCCAGGCCGAGCAATCCGGCGCTGCCGAGCAGCAGGGAGGCGCACATCACCCGGTTCTCGCCCCAGCGCGGCACCAGCCAGCCGGCCAGCGGCCCGACCACCAGCGAGGCCAGCGGGATCGGCAGGACGAACAGGCCGGCCTGCAGCGGCGTCAGGCCTTGCACCAGTTGCAGGTGCTGGCTGAACACCAGCTCCATGCCCACCAGCGCCATGGTCGCCACCAGGGCCACCGCGACGCCGCGGGCGAAGCGCCGGTTGCGGAACAGCGCGAAGTCGATCATCGGTTCGCGGGCACGGCGTTGCCGACGCACGAACAGGTATAGGCATGCCGTTCCGCCGAGGGCGGCGCCGGCGGCCAGCCAGAAGTCGGGGGCGCGGGTGCCGAGCGTCTTGATCGCGTAGACCAGCCCGACCAGGCCTAGCATCACCTGCAGCGAGCCGAGCGGGTCCCAGGGCTTGCGCGACTGGCCGCCGCAGGCGGGAATGGTCGGCACGGCCAGCAGCAGCGCGATGACCACCACCGGGACGTTGACGAGGAACACCGAGCCCCACCAGCAGAACTCCAGCAGCACTCCGCCGACCACCGGCCCCAGCGCCGCGCCGGCGGAGGCGACGGAGGCCCAGATACCGATGGCCAGGGCGCGTTCGCGTTCGTCCTGGAAGACATGGCGGACGATCGACAAGGTCGCCGGCATCATCAGTGCCGCGCCCACCGCCAACCCGGCGCGGGCGCCGATCAGCGCGCCGGCGTCGGGGGCGAAGGCGGCGCACAGCGAGGCCAGGCCGAACAGCGGCAGGCCGGCGAGGAACAGCCGCTTGTGACCGAGGCGGTCGCTGAGTACCCCGGCGCCGGGCAGCAGGCCGGCGACCACCAGCGGGTAGGCGTTGACGATCCAGAGCTTCTCCGCCGCCGTCGCGCCGAGGTCGTGGGTCAGGCGCGGCAGGGCCGTGTAGAGCACGGTCATGTCGATGATGATGAGGAACAGGGCGCTGGAGACGATGGCCAGGACCAGCCAGCGGTTCTGCCGGAACATGGGATAACCTCTGTGGCGAACGGTTCTTCGCTCGCCGTGGATACCGGGAATTGCCTGCCACGGGCGGGCGTGTGAAAATATAAATACATACGTATGGATTTAAACTCAAGAGGTAGCCATGGGACGCCGACGGACGATCGACCGCGACCAGTTGCTGGATGCCGCCGAGGCGGTGATCGCCCGCGAGGGCGCGGCCGGCCTGACCATCGATGCGGTGGCGAAGGAAATGGGCATCACCAAGGGCGGTGTGCAGTATTGCTTCGGTACCAAGGATGCGCTGATCGACGCGATCTTCGAGCGCTGGGGCAAGGCCTACGACAGCCTGTTCGAGGCGGTGGCGGGGAGCCAGCCGACGCCACTGACGCGGGTTCGCGCACATGCCGAGGCGACCCAGCGTTCGGACGAGCTGTCCAGCAGCAAGGCGGCGGCGCTGATGGCGGCGCTGATCCAGACGCCCGAGCACCTGGAGGGCAGCAACGCGTGGTACCGCAGTCGCCTGGAGGGGCTGGACCTGGCCAGTGTCGAGGGACGCCGCGCGCGCCTGGCGTTCCTGGCGGCGGAAGGTGCCTTCATGCTGCGTTACTTCCGCCTGATGGACATCGCCCAGGACGAATGGGACTCGATGCTCGACGATGTCCAGGCGTTGCTGCTCGGGGCGACGACAACGCCCGGGGGTGGTTGAGATCGGCGGGGCGCGTCAGTCGAAGGCGAAGTGCTCGCTCTTCAGGTCCATGATCGAGCCGACCGGCTTCGCCATCGCCGCCGCGTGGCCTTTGGCGCGCGGCAGCAGACGCGCGAAGTAGAAGTCGCTGGTGGCGATCTTGGCCTTGTAGAAGTCCGCCGATTCGCTGCCGCCCAGGCGCAGTCGGCGGCGCGCCGCGGCTTCCTGCAGGGCCCAGGAATAGGCCAGGGTGGCGTAGCCGGAGAACATCAGGTAGTCGTGGCTGGCGGTGCCCACCAGGTCGCGTTGCTTGCGCGCGGTCAGGGCGATGCGCAGAGTCAGCAGGTTCCACTGGGCGCAGAGCTTGAGCAGCACCAGGGCGCGGCCGCGCATCCTCGGTTCGTTCTTCAGCAGGTCGATGGCGAACTGCGCCACGACCCTGGTGAAGTCGCGCACGGCCTTGCCCTGGGTCATCAGCAGGACCTTGCGTCCGAGCAGGTCGAGGGCCTGGATGCCGGTGGTGCCTTCGTAGAGGGTGGCGATCCGCGCGTCGCGGACGATCTGCTCCATGCCATGTTCGCGGATATAGCCATGGCCGCCGAATACCTGCATGCCGAGGTTGGCGCTCTCCAGGCCGAGTTCGGTCAGGCAGCCCTTGAGGATCGGCGTGAGGAAGCCGAGCTTGTCGTCCCAGCGGGCGTATTCGGCGTCGTCGCTGGTGAGGATGCCCTGGATCATCCGGTCGGCGTACTGGGTCGCCAGGTAGACCAGTGCGCGGCCGCCCTCGGCGATGGCCTTCTGGGTCAGCAGCATGCGCCGCACGTCGCCGTGGTGCATGAGGCTGTCGGCGACCTGCCCGGGTTCCTTGGTCCCGGAGAGCGCGCGCATCGAGCGGCGCTCGCGGGCGTAGGCGAGGGCGCCCTGGTAGGCCAGCTCGGCGGTGGCCACGCCCTGGATGGCGGTGCCGATGCGGGCGCTGTTCATGAAGGTGAACATGCATTCCAGGCCCTTGTTCGGCGGACCGATGAGGAAGCCGGTGGCGTCGTCGAAGTTCATCACGCAGGTGGCCGAGGCCTTGATCCCCATCTTCTTCTCCAGCGCGCCGCAACTCACGCCGTTGCGCGGGCCGAGGGAGCCACCTGCGCCGGGGAGGAACTTGGGCACGATGAACAGGGAGATGCCGCGGGTGCCCTTCGGCGCGTCCGGCAGGCGGGCGAGGACGATGTGCACGATGTTCTCGGTCAGGTCGTGTTCGCCGGAAGAGATGAAGATCTTCGTCCCGCTGATCGCGTAGCTACCGTCGGGGTTGGCCTCGGCGCGGGTCTTCACCTGGCCGAGATCGGTGCCGCACTGCGGCTCGGTGAGGCACATGGTGCCGCCCCAGCGACCTTCGGTGAGCGGCGTCAGGTAGGTCTGCTTCTGCTCCTCGGTGCCATGTTGCATCAGGGTGTTCATCGCGCCGAGGGAGAGGCCGGGATACATGGAGAACGGCCAGTTGGCGGTGCCCATCATCTCCTGCTTGAGCGCGCCGAGGCTCATCGGCAGGCCCTGGCCGCCGTATTCCACCGGGTGCGAGAGACCCTGCCAGCCGCCGGCGACATAGGCCTCGTAGGCTTCCTTGTAGCCCCTGGGCGTGCGTACCTCGCCGTTCTCCAGGTGGCAGCCTTCCTCGTCGCCGCTGTGGTAGAGCGGCGCGATGACTTCCTCGCAGAGCTTCGCGCACTCGCCGAGGATCGCGTCGACCATGTCCGGCGTGGCCTCGGCGCCGTTGACCAGGTCGCGGTAGTGGGCGGGGAAATCGAAGACCTCGTTGAGCAGGAAGCGCGTGTCGCGCAGCGGGGCTTTGTAAACGGGCATGGCTACCTCGGCGATGGATGGAAGGGCGGCGGGTGGTCCCGCTTGCCGCTGACAGCGCGAGTTATAGGCCAGCGCCCGGCGTCCGGCCTTGGCAGGGGCAACAGGCGGCGCTGGCAGTTCGGACAATCCGCTTGACCGCCGGAAGGTGCGGGTATATACACGCATCCATGCTACCGACCCAATGCCTCTGTACCAAACTGCGTCGCGCCGCCCGCAGCGTTTCCCGCTTCTACGACGAGGCGCTGGCCGATACCGGCCTCAAGGTGGCGCAGTTTTCCCTGCTACGGCACCTGCAGCGCCTGGACCGGCCGAGCATTTCCGAACTCGCCGAAGCCATGGGGCTCGACCGCAGCACCCTCGGCCGCAACCTGCGGGTGCTGGAAAACGATGGCCTGTTGCGTCTGGCCGGCGGCGAGGACCAGCGCAACCGCCTGGTCGAGCTGACGCCCGCCGGGCAGGCCGCCCTGGAGCGCGGCCTGCCGGCCTGGGAAGACGCGCAGCGACGTCTCGCCGGGCGCCTTGGCGAGGAGCGCAGCGGCGCCTTGGCGGCGTTGCTGGTGGAACTGGAGCGACTGGACTGACAACCGACGAAGCCTCTCGCTGAGGCGCTTCGTTCACGACAAAGCGGGTATATACCCGTAGATGGAGCGACCCATGCCGCGTGCCGCCTTCTGGATCCTGCTGTCCGGAGCCCTGATTCTCGCCCTGTCCCTCGGTGTTCGACATGGCTTCGGCCTGTTCCTCGCGCCGATGAGCGCCGACTTCGGCTGGGGCCGCGAGGTGTTCGCCTTCGCCATCGCCTTGCAGAACCTGGTCTGGGGTCTGGCCCAGCCGTTCACCGGGGCGCTCGCCGATCGCCATGGCGCCGCGCGGGCGGTGCTGGTCGGCGGGCTGCTCTATGCCGTCGGCCTGTTCCTGATGGGGCTGTCGGAATCGGCCAGCGGACTGTCGCTGAGCGCCGGCCTGCTGGTCGGCCTGGGCCTTTCCGGCACCTCCTTCTCGGTGATCCTCGGCGCCGTCGGCCGCGCCGTGCCGGCGGAGCAGCGCAGCATGGCGATGGGCATCTCCAGCGCCGCCGGTTCCTTCGGCCAGTTCGCCATGCTGCCCGGCACCCTCGGCCTGATCGGCTGGCTCGGCTGGGCCTCGGCGCTGCTCGCCCTGGGCCTGCTGGTGGCGCTGATCGTGCCGCTGGCCGGGCTGATGAAGGATCGCCCGCTGCCGCCCGAGGGGCACGAGCAGCGCCTCGGCGAAGCGCTGCGCGAGGCCTGTTCGCACTCCGGGTTCTGGCTGCTGGCGCTGGGCTTTTTCGTCTGCGGCTTCCAGGTGGTGTTCATCGGCGTGCACCTGCCGGCCTACCTGGTCGACCAGCATCTGCCGGCGCAGGTCGGCACCACGGTGCTGGCGCTGGTCGGGCTGTTCAACGTGTTCGGCACCTACTTCGCCGGTTGGCTCGGCGGGCGCTGGTCGAAGCCGCGCCTGCTGACAGCGCTGTACCTGGTGCGCGGGGCGGTGATCGGGCTGTTCCTCTGGCTGCCGCTGAGCGTCTACAGCGCCTATGCCTTCGGCGTGGCCATGGGGCTGCTGTGGTTGTCCACGGTGCCCCTGACCAACGGCACCGTGGCGACCCTGTTCGGCGTGCGCAACCTGTCGATGCTCGGTGGCATCGTGTTCCTCTTCCACCAGCTCGGCGCCTTCCTCGGCGGCTGGCTGGGCGGGGTGGTCTACGACCGCACCGGCAGCTACGACCTGGTCTGGCAACTGTCGATCCTGCTCAGCCTGCTCGCGGCGCTGCTCAACTGGCCGGTGCGCGAGCGCCCGGTGGCGCGCCTGCAGGCGGCCGGAGGCGCGACATGAAGCTGGCCTGGCTGCTCGCCGCCGGAGCGCTGCTGGGACTGGCCTGGTGGGGCTGGCAGCGTGGCGGAATGGCGCTGCTGGAGCTGGGCATGGGCGCATGCTGATAGGTGGCGATAGGCGCGGGGAAGGGTAAGCTGGGACATCCGTTGCCAAGGAGCCATTCCATGAAACCTCGCGTGCTGTTGTCCGCCCTGGCGCTCGCCGGGCTGCCGCTGAGCGGCTGGGCCGCCGATTGCCCGGAACTGCTGCAGGGCCAGTTGACCAAGCTGCGTTCCAAGGAAAGCATCGATCTTTGCCAGCGTTACGCCGGCAAGCCGCTGGTGGTGGTCAACACCGCCAGCCACTGCGGTTTCACCCCGCAGTTCAAGGGGCTGGAAGCGCTCTATCAGCGCTACAAGGGGCAGGGCCTGGAAGTGCTCGGGGTACCTTCCGACGACTTCAAGCAGGAAGCCGCGGATACCGCCGAGACCGCGAAGATCTGCTACGGCAACTACGGCGTGACCTTCGCCATGACCCAGCCGCAGCACGTGCGCGGTGACGAGGCGATTCCACTGTTCCGCCAGTTGGCCGAGCAGAGCGGCCAGGCGCCGCGCTGGAACTTCTACAAGTACGTGGTGGATCGCCAGGGCAGGGTGGTCGCGCAGTTCTCCAGCAAGACCACCCCGGACGACCCGCAGCTCCAGGCCGCCATCGAGAAGGCCATCGCCAGCCAGCCCTGAGGGTCGGGCAGGCATGAAAAAGCCGGGCAAGGGCCCGGCTTCTTCGTTAGCGCGTGCGATCAGAAGCGATAGGTGACCTGGGCGGTCAGGCCATGCGCGCTGTTGTCGTACTTGGCACTGTAGGCCGGCTGGATGTCGATCGGGCCGATCGACTTGGCCGACTGGTTGACGCTGGCGGTGCTTTCCCACAGGTAGGCGTAGGCCACGTCGACGGTCAGGTCCTGGTTCGGCGACCAGCCCGCGCCCAGGGTGAAGACCTTGCGGTCGCCCACCGGGATGCGCACGTTGCGGTCTTCGTTGGTGGTCGGCGACGGCTCGTAGGCGAAGCCGGTACGCAGCACCCATTCCGGGGTGGCCTGGTAGGAAGTGCCCACCGAGAACGACCAGGTATCGCGCCACTTCAGGTCTTCGCTGAGGGTCTGGAAGTTCTGCCCGATCGGGCCGGCCGGCAGGCCGGAATTGCGCACGTCGAGGGTTTCCAGGCGGCTCCAGCGAGTCCACACGGCACCGACGTAGCCGGTCCACTTGTCGTCGAACTTGTGGGTGATGGAGGTATCCACCGATTCCGGCAGGGTGATGTCCAGCTTGGCGTCGTACTTGCCGTTCAGGCCGAGGAACGCCGGGGAGTTCTTCACCTCGGTATTGCCGCCCAGGTGGTACTTGACCTTGGAGTGGTAGGTCAGGCCCCAGGTGGTGTCGTCGGTCAGGTCGACCATCACGCCGACGTTGTAGCCGATCGCGGTGTCGTCGCCCTTGATGCTGATCTTGGTATCGCCGTTGCCGCCGTTCAGGGCGTTGGTGGCCAGGGTGTTCTTCAACTGGCCGTCGATGCGGTTGAAGGTCGGACCGAAGCCGACGGAAACCTTGTCGTTGATCTTCCAGGCGATGGTCGGCTGCACGGTGATCACCTGCACCTTGCTGTAGGAGCCGTGGGAGCTGCCCATGAAGCCGTTTTCGTAGTCGTTGATGATGCCGTAGGGCACGTAGATGCCCAGGCCGAAGGTGAAATCTTCGTTGATCGGCGTGGAGAAGTAGCCGAACGGTACGGCGGCCAGGGGCACGGAGTCACCCTTGTTGCTGCCCTGGGCGGTGCTGTGGGCCTGGCTGATGTCGTCCTTGGCCTTGACGATCGCCAGACCGCCGCTGACTTCGGTGCGTTTCAGCTTGGACAGGCCGGCCGGGTTGCCGTAGATGGTGCTGGCATCCAGGGCGGACGAGGCGCGGCCGGCGTAGGCGGTACCGGCGCCGCTGGCGCTCTGTTCGTTGATGGCGATGCCGTTGGCGAGGGTGTAGGTCGAGACAGCGCTAATGGTCAGTGCGAGAGAGGTTTTAAACCATATTGTTTTCATTGTTGGAGCAACTCCTGTGTATAACGGCGCGCAAACTACCAAGATTCCCAGACCGGCGCCAGTCTTCCGAAGTTCCGCAGGGTGCGGAACAGAGCGGTCGGCACCGGTGCCAGTGGAGCGAAGGTAGCGCAACCGTTCGTGTCTGTATGTAAAAAATTTTCTGACCGGTTGGTCTGTTTCGGACGTGGGGTTTTCCCATCAGACGCTCAGGCGACCCGGCTGAGGCTGCCGATGCAGCGTTGCCAGGCGTCGACGAAGTCATGCAGGCGCCCGTGCGGCTGGAACACCTGGCGCCAGACGCGGGCCTGGGCGAGGTGGTCGTGCGGGGCAGGAAGCGGCAGTTGCGCGGACTCCACCAGCAGCCAGGCGATGGCCGTGCTGTAGCGCAGGTTGACCGTCAGTTCCAGGTGCGGCGCGGCAAGGAAGGCGTGCTGGCTGGCCAGGCCACGGACCCGGCTGGCACGTTCCGGGTCATGCGCCAGATAGTGGTCCCAGAGCTGCCGGTGGCGTTCCTCGGCGATCCGGTAGAGGCCATGGCCGCGACGGTCGTCGAGGGCGCTGCCCAGCGCCGACTGGCAGGCCGCGGCCCCCAGCAGCAGCGCTTCGGCGGCGGGGCTGTGGCAGGACAGGTAGTCCAGGGTCGGGCGTATGACGTGCTGGCACAGATCGTTGGCGGAAATACCCATGACGGCCTCGCGCAAGGTGGATCGGCGGGGCCGGGCAGTTTGGCAGCTTCTATATCCGATGACCCCGCCGATAGCGGACTTAGCCGCCTGACTTGAAGTGTAGTGAAACAAGTCAGCTGTAAAGGACTGTTTTTAAATTGTTTCCAGCTTTAGCTAGGCCCTGATATGCCTGTCGGCAATTAAACCGCCCGGTCCTTGTCGCGCTTGTGCAGGCCGCGAAGACATCAGGCGCTGCGCAGGCTTCGCCTCGTTGCCGGTCTGTTCGCGCCGACCCACGTCTCCTGGGGCCACGGCGGAAAACCTGCCGGGTCTACGCCGCGGCGCGACTCGAGTTGCACCGCAAGAAGCGGGAGGAGGGGCGCCGCTTCGGCCTGTCCCGCAGCGAAGCGCCGCGGAAGGTGCTGCGGGTTCTGCGGAACGGTGCCCGGCGTGGCGTCAGCCGCATCCGGGCAAATGACCTCAGTCGCCGGTGGCGACCGGGCGCCGCGGGTCGGTGATCCATTCGCTCCACGAGCCGGCGTACAGGCGCGGCAATGGGAAGCCGGCGAGGCTCAGGGCGAACAGGTTGTGGCAGGCGGTGACGCCGGAGCCGCAGTAGGCGACCAGGTTTTCCGCCGAGCGGCCGCGCAGCAGCGCGGAAAAGCGCTGGTGCAGTTGCTCCGGCGGGAGGAAGCGGCCGTCGCTGCCGAGATTGTCGGTGAAGGCGGCGCATTGCGCGCCGGGAATGTGCCCGGCGACCGGATCGATGGGCTCCACCTCGCCACGGAAGCGCGGTTGCGCGCGGGCGTCGAGCAGCGCCAGTTCGGCGCGGCCGAGCCGCGCCTGCAGGGTGGCGGCGTCGATCAGCAGCGAATCGTCCGGCCGTCCCTGGAAGTCGCCGGGATGGACGCTGCTTTCGCCGTTGGTCAGGGGCAGCCCCGCGGCCTTCCAGGCCGCCAGGCCGCCGTCGAGCAGGTAGACCCCGTCGCGCTTGCCCAGCCAGTGCAGCAGCCACCAGGCGCGCGCGGCGAAGGCGCCGGGGCCGTCGTCGTAGAGCACCACCTGGCTGTCCTCGCGCAGGCCCCAGGCCTGCAGTTTGAGCGCCAGTCCGGCGGCGTCCGGCAACGGATGGCGGCCGGTCACGCCCTTGTGCACCGGGCCGGAAAGGTCCCGTTCGAGATCGACGAAATGAGCGCCGGGAATATGGTTTTCCTGATAGGCGCGAGCGCCGTAGGCAGGATCCTCGAGGGCGAAGCGGCAATCGAGGAGCAGCAGGTCGGGTTCGTTGAGACGGGCGGCCAGTTGTTGCGCGGTCAGCAGTTGGGCGGACGACATCTCGGACTCCTTGGGTCGGAAAGCAATGCCAATGGCAGAGGTAGGGATCATGCCTCGCGAGCCTCGGCCCGTCACCCGGGCCGGTGGCGGGACGGAGGGCGGAAAGCGCTGAGGGCAGGCGAGGAAGATTCTTACGCGGTCATCAGCCTCGCCCGGCAGCCTGGCCTTTGTCTACCCGGGCAGAATCGGGACGTTCCGAGATGTTGCTCCATGATCCTTCCAGCTCGGGATGTTTGTCCGATTGGCTTGGCCCGGCGTTCGCGCCGGGCTTTTTTTGTCGCGACGCCGCTCAGGGAATCGCCAGGCGGCCGATCCGGTCGTTTTCCAGGCTGCCGAAATACAGGTAGTCACCCACCGGCTTGGCCGAGGTGATCATGCGCAGGTGGTGGCCACTGGTGTCGTGCAGGCTGCGCACGATCCTGCCCTGTTCGTCGATGGCGATGACCAGGCCGTAGGCGGTCGGCTTGGGCAGGAACATGCGCGGCAGCTTGGCCAGTTGCGCCTTCAGCCAGGGGTGGCGGTGGAGGAAGTCGGCGTCGGCCTTGCGCGGGGTCGGCAGGGCCACCCAGAAGGTGCCCTTGCGGTCGCCCTGGAGGTTGTCCGGCAGGCCCGGCAGGTTGTCGATGAACACGTCGTGCTGGCCGGCCTTCTCGCCTTTGAGCCAGTAGCGGGTGATGCGGTAGCGGTAGGTCTCGTTGACCAGCACGAAGTCCTCGTTGGCCGACAGCGCCACGCCGTTGGCGAAGTAGAGGTCCTCGAGCAGCACCTCGGTCTTGCCGGTGGCCGGGTCGTAGCGCAGCAGGCGACCGTGCGGTCGGGCCTCGAGCAGGTCGAGGATGTAGTCGGGCTGGTGGAACCTGCTGGAGGCGTCGCTGAAGTAGATGCGGCCGTCGCTGGCGATGTCGAGGTCGTCGGTGAAGGCGAACGGGACACCGTCGGCCTCGGTGGCGAGGGTCTCGACCTTGCCCTGCGGATCGATGCGCAGCAGGCCTTTCCAGGCGTCGGCGAGGATCAGGTTGCCGGCGGCGTCGAAGTCCATGCCCAGCGGACGGCCGCCGGTGTCGACGAAGGTCTCGACCTTGCCGCTGCCGTCCAGGCGCACCACGCGACCGTCGGCGAGGCCGGCATAGACCCGCCCCTGGCTGTCCACCGCGGTGTCCTCGGGGCCATCCACCTGGCCCTGGCCGAGCAGCTCGGCCTTCATCAGGGTGTCGTTGGGCTCGAGGACCCCGGTCATCGGCGGGGCGGCCGGTGCGTCCCAGGCGAGCGGGTCGATCGGGCTGGCTTTCAGCGCCAGGTACAACGCCGCGCCGGCCAGCAGGAGGACGATGATTCCGCTGAGCTTCTTCATGCAGTTCCCTTGTTCGGATTGTCGGACAAAGCGCGGAGTATGGACATTCGCTGCGTTCATCGGCAAGCGCGGTGCCGAGCGGAATGCTCGCCGGGCGCCGGGCTCTATATAATGCGCCGCACTTGACCAAGGAGATGTTCGTGACCGCGCCCGAAATCCAGTGGATCCGCGATGATGCCAGCCTGGCGCAGCAATGCCGGGAATGGCGCACACAGCCGTACCTCGCGCTCGATACCGAGTTCATGCGCGTCGATACCTTCTATCCCGCGGCCGGTCTGGTGCAGGTGGGCGATGGCCGGCGGGAGTGGCTGATCGACCCGTTGCTGGTCCGGGACTGGGGCCCCTTCGCCGAACTGCTCGAGGATCCGCGGGTGGTGAAGGTGCTGCACGCCTGCAGCGAAGACCTCGAGGTGTTCCTGCGCCTGACCGGCAGCCTGCCGGTGCCGTTGTTCGATACCCAGCTGGCTGCCGCCTACCTCGGCATGGCTCACTCGATGGGCTACTCGAAGCTGGTGAAGGAGGTGCTGGATATCGACCTGCCCAAGGACGAGACACGCTCCGACTGGTTGCAACGGCCGCTCACCGAGATGCAGATGCGTTATGCCGCCGACGACGTGCAGCACCTTGCCCAGGTCTACCTGGCCCTGGACGCGCGGCTGAGCGAGGAGAAGCGCGCCTGGCTGCTGGAGGATGGCGCCGAACTGGTTGCCAACCTGTGTCGCGAGAGCGATCCGCGCGAGGCCTATCGCGAGGTCAAGCTGGGTTGGCGCCTGCGCCCGCAGCAGCTGGCGGTGCTCCGCGAACTGTGCGCCTGGCGCGAGGAGCAGGCGCGCCTGCGCAACCGGCCGCGCAACCATGTGCTGCGCGAGCGTACCCTGTGGCCGCTGGCGCGCCTGCTGCCGAAGAACAAGACCGATCTGGCGGCGATCGAGGACATGCATCCGCGCACGGTGCGCCAGGACGGCGACTTCCTCATCGAGCTGATCGCCGAGGCCGCCCGCCTGCCGCAGAGCGAGTGGCCGGAGGCGCTGCCCGAGCCGCTGCCGCCGGAGGTCACCCCGCTGCTCAAGAGCCTGCGCGCCATCGGCCAGCGCGAAGCGGAGACCCTGGGCATGGCGCCCGAGCTGATGCTGCGCAAGAAGATCCTCGAGGCACTGCTCAAGAGCGGTTATCCCCACGGTCCCTACGAACTGCCCGATTCCCTGCGCGGCTGGCGCCGCGAACGCATGGGCCAGGCCCTGCTGAATGCCCTGGAGAGCGCATGAAACGCATCTGTTCCGTCTACAAGAGTCCGCGCAAGAACGAGATGTACCTCTACGTCGACAAGCGCGAGGCGCTGAGCCGGGTGCCCGAGGCACTGCTGGTGCCGTTCGGCGCGCCGCAGCACGTCTTCGACCTGCTCCTCACGCCCGAACGCCAACTGGCCCGCGAGGATGTCGCCAAGGTCCTGGAAAACATCGAGAAGCAGGGTTTCCACCTGCAGATGCCGCCGGGCGAAGAGGAATACATCGAGCATCTCCCCGAGGAATTGCTGCGCATGAACGACCCGCTCTGAGGCGAGTCGCACCCCGCTGGCGCCGGGTTCCCGGCGCCACGTTCACGACGTGAACCCCGCTCTGTGCAAGGCTGGTCCGTCGGTGCATGATGTCCGCAAGATGTCGCACGATAGCGGAACCCCTGGCAACCACCGTGGTCTACCAGCGCCAATCCTGCTGCTCTCGAGGGGTTTCCCTCCAGGAGCCGTGATGCATGAAAGAACAATATTCACCGGCCTGATCGCCAGCCCTTGCCCGGCTTGGCAGTGTGACCCATGCGCTTGCTGATTCTCGAACGTGACCATGCTCTCTATGCCGCGCTGTTGATGGCGGCCGATCCCAGCCTGAAGGTGGTGGCGGGCGATGACCCCCTGGCGCTCGTCGATGCCGCCAGCGAGTGCTCCGTCTGGCTCGGCCAGCCGGACCTGGTGGCGCAGATGCTGCGCCAGGGCGTGCATCCGGTATGGGTCCAGTCGACCTGGGCGGGCATCACGCCGCTGCTGGCCGCCGACCTGCCGAAGGACTACAGCCTGACGCGGGCGGTGGGCATCTTCGGCCAGGTCATGAGCGAATACCTGCTGACCTACATGCTCGCCCACGAGCGCCAGTTCCTTGGCCGCCTGGCCAGCCAGGTCGGTACGCAGTGGGACAGCCGCACGCCCGGCGGGCTGCGTGGCCGCCAGGTGGTGATCGTCGGCACCGGCGAGATCGGCCAGGCGGTGGCGCACACCCTGTCGGGCTTCGGCATGGACCTCAGCGGCGTGGCGAAGAATCCGCGCTCGCTGGTGCCGTTCAACCGCATGGGCTCGCTGGATGACCTCGGGCGCCTGGCGGAGACCGCCGACTACCTGATCAACCTGCTGCCCGACACCCCCGATACCCACGACATCTACGACCGCGCACTGTTCGCCCGGCTCAAGCCCTCGGCGTTGTTCATCAACGCCGGACGCGGCGCGGCGGTGGTGGACGCCGACCTGGTGGCGGCGCTGGAGAACAACCAGCTGGCCGGCGCGGTGATCGACGTCTGCCGCGAAGAGCCGCTGCCGGCCAACCACCTGTTCTGGCATACCCCGCGCCTGCTGCTGACCGGGCATACCGCCGCGCCGACGCTGCCGGGGATGATGGTCGAGCTGTTCCGTGACAACCTCACGCGCTTCTGGGCCGGTACCGCGATGCGCGGCGAGGTGGATTTCGCCCGCGGCTACTGAGTCACTCGGGCTCAGGCGGCCGCTGCCGGGAGCAGGGGATTCACCTCCACGGTGATGTGCACCAGTTCCTCGTGTTCGGCCAGGCGCCGTTTGAAGTAATCGGCGCTGCCTTCCGCGGTGGTCAGCAGGCTCAGCAGGCAGGCGTACTTGCCCTGGCCGACCTGCCACAGGTGCAGGTCGAGCAATTCCGCCGGCAGCGGGCTGCTGGCGATCGCCGCGCGGATTTCAGCGGCCACCGGCGCGTCCATCTGCGCATCCAGCAATACCCGGCCGCTCTGGCGGATCAGGCCGCAGGCCCAGACACTGACCAGCACCGCACCGACGATACCCATCAATGGGTCCAGCCAGACTGCGTTCCACAGCAGGCCGCCGGCCAGCGCGACGATCGCCAGCAGCGAGGTAGCGGCGTCCGCCAGCACATGCAGGTAGGCGGCGCGCAGGTTCAGGTCGTGCCCGTGCGCATGATGGTCGTGGTCGTGGTCGTGGGCATGATGCGCATGGCCATGGTGGGCATGGCCGTCGCGCAACAGCCAGGCGCAGGCGAGGTTCACCAGCAGGCCGAGCGCGGCGACCAGCATCGCCTGTTCATAGTGGATGGGCGTCGGCGCGAGCAGGCGTTCGGCCGACTGGTAGAGCATCAGCCCGGCGACCAGCAGAAGCAGCAGGGCGCTGGTGTAGCTGCCGAGCACCTCGATCTTCCAGGTACCGAAGCTGAAGCGCGGGTCGTTGGCGTAGCGCCGCGCGGCGCCGTAGGCGAGCACCGCCAGACCCAGGGCCAGGGCATGGGAGCTCATGTGCCAGCCGTCGGCGAGCAGGGCCATGGAGTTGAACAGCCAGCCGCCGGCGATCTCCGCGACCATCATGCTGGCAGTGAGCAGCACCGCCCAGCGCGTATTGCGCTCGGCCAGCGGGTTGCCCCGGTCGAACCGATGGGAGTGGCGCAGAGGCTGGGTAGTCGGGGTGCCGGGCATTTGCTACTGTCCTGTCGAGACGTCGAAAATATACTATACCCCAGTATATTACCTTGAGGAGAAAGCGGTGGCCCATACCATCCATGGGAAGAAGAAGCTCCTGGCGCGGGTGCGCCGGATCGCCGGGCAGACCCGGGCGCTGGAACAGGCGCTGGAAGAGGGCAGCGAATGCGCGGCCGTGCTGCAACAGATCGCGGCGATCCGCGGCGCGGTGAACGGCCTGATGAACGAAGTGCTGGAGGGGCACATCCGCGAACACCTCGGCGCCGAGCAGGCGAGCGCGGAACAGCGCCGCGAGGACCTGGAACTGGTGGTGACCGCTTTGCGTTCCTACCTCAAGTAGCCACGCGGCGGCCGGCGCTTGGCCTGGGAGAGACGGGGGTCTAGACTATCGCGCCTTTTCACCTGCCCCCGATGCCATGGCCGCCAAAGTCGAACCCTTCTGGAAACGCAAGACCCTCGCCCAACTCGACCAGGACGAGTGGGAGTCGCTGTGCGACGGTTGCGGCCTGTGCTGCCTGCAGAAACTCGAGGACGAGGACGACGGCAGCGTCTACTACACGCGCATCGCCTGCAAGCTGCTCGACCTGCAGACCTGCCGCTGCACCAACTACGCCGAGCGCATCCGCTTCGTCCCCGACTGCATCCAGCTCACCCCGGCCCAGGCCGACGAGTTCCAGTGGCTGCCACCGACCTGCGGCTATCGTCTGGTGGCCGAGGGCCGGGACCTGCCGCTCTGGCACCACCTGGTCTGCGGTGATCCGGAACAGGTGCACAAGGAGCGCATTTCCCAGTCCGGCCGCATGCTCAGCGAAAGCCAGGTGGCCGAGGACGACTGGGAGGACTACCTGATCTTCCGCGCCGGCTGAGCCATGTCCGTCCCTCCTCCTTACTTTTATGAAATGATATGTATTATCATTCGCATATTTGCGAAGGGACTTCCGTATCCGACGGAAGCGGGGAGGCGAGGTGTTGCAGCGGGTCAACGGCGCGGGGGGCGCCGCCGGGGGAGGCACGGATGGATGAGCGTTTCCGTGGTTCCGTCTCGCATGCCTATCAGGCGTTCCATGGCGAGTTGCTGCGCTTCCTGCGCAGGCACCTGGGCAGCTCGGCGGACGCCGCCGACCTGGCCCAGGATACCTTCGCCCAGTGGTTGAAGTGGCCGGGCCGGCAGTCGGTCGAACAGCCGCGCGCCTTCCTGTTCCAGATCGCCCGCAATCTCCTGCGCGATCACTGGCGCCGGCAGCAGAGCCGTGGCCAGGACCTCGAACGGCCGGCGGCTGACGACGAGCGTGCCGTGCCGGAGGCCGAGGTGGCCGGGCCGGGCGAGCGCTTCGAACACCAGCAGCGCCTCAGCCACCTCGCGGCGGCACTGGCCGACCTGCCGCCGCGACGCCGCGAGGCGTTCGTCCTGCACAAGTTCGATGGCCTGTCCCAGGCCGAAGTGGCCGCGCGCATGGGAATTTCCCTGAGCATGGTGGAAAAGCACATCGCCAGCGCCCTGCTGCACTGCAAGCGGCGCCTCGGCCAGGGAGGCGAAGGATGAAACCGACGGAGCGGGTGGAGCCGCTGTTCGGCGAGGAAGCCGAACTGGACATCGACCAGCGCGCCGCGTACTGGTTCAGCCGCCGCCGTTCCGCGCATTTCAGCGCCGCCTGCCGGCTGGAGCTGGATGCCTGGCTGCGCGCCGATCCGCGCCATCGCGAAGCGCTCGACGGCATGGAGCGGCTCTGGCGCGAATTCGACGGCCTGCCGCGCCCGGCGCTGGACGATATTCCCGAGCCGGTGCCGGCCTGGCGCCTGCCCCGGGCGCTGGCGGCGGCGTTCTTCGTGTTCTGCGCGCTGCTCGTCGCCACCCTGTTCTGGCGCGACCAGTCGCTCGGACCGAACCTCGCCTACGGCACGGCACCTGGCGAGCAGCGCGAGGTGGTCCTGGCGGACGGATCGAAGCTGTTCCTCGACGTCGATACCCAGGTCCAGGTGCGCTACGCCGAGCATACCCGCGACGTGCTGCTGAAGAGGGGCGAGGCGTTCTTCATGGTCAGCCACGATCCGAGCCGGCCGTTCCGGGTCGCCAGCGGCGACAGCCGGGTCACCGTGCTCGGCACCCAGTTCAGCGTGCGGCGCGACGCGCAGGCCTTCACGGTGGCGGTCAAGCAGGGGCGGGTGGCGTTGCGGCCGTCGCTGGAAAAGGACGGCGAACAGGTGCTGCTGGCCGGCGACAGCGCCCGCCTGGACCTCGCCGACCAGCGCCTGCGGCTTGGCCACGTGGCGCCGGAACAGGTCGCCAGCTGGCGCGACGGGCAACTGGTGTTTCGCGACAAACCACTGGGCGAACTGGTGGCGGAACTGTCGCGCTACCGGCTTGCGCCGATCCGCCTGGTGGACGCCGGCCTGGCCGGCAAGCGCGTCTCCGGCAGCGTGCGCATCGCCCGTCCGGACGACTTCCTCCTGGCCCTGCCGGCGCTGCTGCCGGTGCGCGTGCAGGCGCAGGCCGACGGCGAGGTGCTGATCCTGGCGCGCTGAGCCGCGCTGGTGTCATTAATGAAAATATTTTTCATTCGCATATGCGGGTTTTTCTCCCTCTCGCGTCTTCTCTGCTGTCCGTCGCCGCTGCCGGCGATTTCCAGCAGTCACTTGGGAGTTCCAGCATGACCTTGCCTTTCACCCGCGCCGCCTGGCGTCCGCTGTGTTCCGCCGCCGTGCTCGGCGCCGCGTTGTGGGCCGCCGGCGCCAGTGCCGCCGAACGACGCTTCGACCTGCCGGCGCAGCCGCTGGCCGCCGCGCTGACGCGCCTGGCGCAGCAGGCGCAGGTCCAGGTGCTGTTCGACGAGTCGCTCCTGCGCGGCCTGCGGGCACCGGCACTGAGCGGCAGCTACGCGGTGCGCGAGGCGCTGGAGCGGCTGCTGGCCGGTTCCGAACTGGAGCTGGTGGAGGCGGGGGGCGGCTACGTGGTGCGCCGGCGCCAGGTCGATGCCTACAGCGACAACGCCCTGCAACTGGACGCGCAGACCATCGTCGGCAACGGTCGCGAGGTGGATGCCAGCAACGTCGGGCGTTCCACCCTGACCCGGCGCGATATCGAGCGGCAGCAGGCGGACAACATCCCCAGCCTGTTGCAGACTCTGCCCGGGGTGACCATGGGCGGCTCGCCCAAGCCGGGCGGGCAGACCACCAACATCTGGGGCCTGGGCGACGCCGAGGATGTGCCCTACACCCTGGACGGCGCGCAGAAGAGCGGCTTCGAACGCTACCAGCAGGGCACGGTGTTCATCGAGCCGGAAATGATCAAGCGCATCGAGGTGGAGAAGGGGCCGCACTCGGTGTTCACCGGCAACGGCGGCTTCGGCGGCACCGTGCACATGGAGACCAAGGACGCCCCGGACCTGCTGCGCGAAGACCGCGACGTCGGCGCCATGCTCAAGTACGGCTACCACTCCAACGACCAGCAGAAGATCTATTCCGGCGCCGTGTTCGGCCGCAGCCAGGACCGCCGCGTCGATGCCCTGGTCTACCTCAACGGCCGCGACGGGCGCGACATGAAGCTGGCCGACAACCTGCCGTTGTCGCCGAAGGACTATCCGGTCAATCCCCAGCGCCTGCCCAACAGCGCCCAGGACGAGAAGACCGGCCTGTTCAAGCTCAACCTGCATCCCACCGAGGAGCACGACCTGGGCTTCACCTACCTGCGCTCGAAAAGCTCGCGCTGGACGCCTTTCTCCGCCAGCAGCTACCCGACCCCGCCGAGCCAGTGGACCATCGACCGCTACGGCTACGAGCTGGGACTGACCCGCCTGCTGGCCCACCGCGACACCACCGACACCACCTGGACCGGCAAGTACAACTACCATCCGCTGGACAATCCCTGGATCGACCTGCAACTGAGCTATTCCGATGCCCGCACCGAGCAGCTCGACCGTCGCGAGGACAGCGCCTTCTACCAACTCGCCACCGGCGGCCAGCGGATGCGCACCGAGTACCGGGACAAGGTGCTGGAACTGCGCAACACCAGCCGATTCGATACCGCAGCGCTACAGCACGAGCTGACCCTGGGCGCGGTGCTGCACAAGCACAAGCGCGACATCCTCATGCACATGCCGGGCAAGACCTACGATACCCCGCGCTACAACTACGGCTGGCTGCAACCGGCATTCATGCCGGCCGGCAAGCAGGACACGCAGAGCTTCTACATCCAGGATGCGATCACCTACGGCAGCCTGACCATCACTCCGTCGATGCGCTTCGACAGCGTGCGCAACGACGGCCAGGCCAACCTGGCGCCGATCTACCACAATCCCAGGCTCGGCCATGACTATCGCGCCCAGACCTACTCCGGCTGGTCGCCGCGGCTGTCGGTGTTCTGGACCGCGACGCCGAACCTGGCGTTCTTCGCCGACTACACCCAGACCTGGCGAGCGCCGGTGATCGACGAGCAGTACGAAGTGCAGAACAGTTCGACCATCGGCGGCAGCAGCCGCGACCTGGACGCCGAGCGCATCCACGCGATCCGCGGCGGCAGCGTGATCAACCTGCCGGACCTGCTGGTGGCCGGCGACAGCCTGCAGATCCGTACCACCTTGTTCCAGAACCGCATCAAGGACGAGATCTTCCGTACCCGCAGCGTCGGCTGCCGCCAGCAGTCGATCGACAACGGCAGTATCGGCGGCAGTTGCGGCGACCTGCTGCCGCTGAGCAACTACCGCAACCTGCCGGGCCTGACCATCAAGGGCTTCGAGATCGAGAGCTTTTACGACAGCCAGCGGGTGTTCGGCAGCCTGTCCTACTCGTGGATGACCGGCAAGCACGATGGCGCCTACAGCAACCCCTGGGGACCGAACGTGTGGGCGCGCGACATCCCGCCGCCGAAGTGGGTGGCCATGCTCGGCCTGAAGGTTCCGGAGTGGGACGCCAGGCTCGGCTGGCAGGGCGAGTTCGTGCGCAAGACCGACCGCCTGCCCAGCGATCGCTACAGCGGCGGGATGGGTACCGGTTCCGGCGATATCTACTGGGATCACGCGGCCAACGACAGCTACGACACCCATCGGCTGTTCGCCGAGTGGGTCCCGGCCAAGCTGGGCCTGAAGGACACCCGCATCGACTTCACCGTGGACAACCTGTTCAACCGCTCCTATCGCCAGCCGCTGGGCGGCGACCTGGTCTACAGCCAGGGACGCAACGCCAAGATCAGCGTCACCCAGTTCTTCTGAGGGGCGTCAGCGCACCGAGCCGATGCGCCGGGTGTCCTCGGCATACCAGACGACGAACACCCGGCCGACCAGGTCGGCGCGCGGTACGTAGCCCCAGTAGCGGCTGTCGTTGGAGTTGTCGCGGTTGTCTCCGAGCATGAAGTAGTGGCCGGCGGGGACGCTACGCTCGGCCATGCGCAGGGAGTCCGGCTGGCGCAGCGCCTGCTGTGCCAGGTAGGGCTCGGTCACCGGGCGGTCATTGACGTAGAGCCGGCCGCCATCGATTCGCACGCGATCGCCGGGTATCCCGGCGATGCGCTTCACATAGGCGATGCTGCGCTGCGGCGGGAAGCGGAACACCACCAGGTCGCCGACCTGCGGTTCGGCGAAGGCGTAGCGCGCGGCGTTGGCGAGGATGAAGTCGCCTTGTTGCAAGGTCGGTTCCATCGAGCGCGAAGGGATCTTGTACAGCGCCACGCCGAGGATCCGCGCGCGCGGGTCGAGACTGGCGGTGCCGAACGGATTCGCCAGGTAGACGGCCAGCATGATCGCGGCGAGCAGGCCCATGGCGGACCAGAAGCGTCGTTTCACGAAGGTTGCCTTTTTCGTGGCGGATGGCCGGCGCCGCCGGCCCCGGCGGTCGTCATACCAGGTCGAGGACCTTGAGCAGGAAGGCGTATTCCAGCGCCACGTCCTTCAGCCCCTGGTAGCGGCCGCTCATGCCGCCGTGGCCGGCGCCGAGATCGGTCTTGAGCAGCAGCAGGTTGGCGTCGGTCCTGGTCGCCCGCAGCTTCGCCACCCACTTGGCGGCCTCCCAGTACTGCACGCGGCTGTCGTTGTAGCCGGCGACCACCAGCAGGTGCGGGTAGTCCTGGGCGCTGACGTTCTCGTAGGGCGCGTAGGCGGCGATCCGCGCATGCACCTCGGGCTCCTGCGGGTTGCCCCACTCGTCGTACTCGGTGACGGTCAGCGGCAGGTCCGGATTGAGCATGCTGTTCAGCACGTCGACGAACGGCACCTCGGCGATGGCCGCGCCGAACAGGTGCGGGCTCTGGTTGAGCACCGCGCCGATCAGCAGCCCGCCGGCGCTGCCGCCGCTGATGGCGAGGCCCTCGGGACGGCAGTAGCCCTCGGCGAGCAGGTGCTCGGCGCAGGCGATGAAGTCGTCGAAGCTGTTCTGCTTGTGTTCCAGCTTGCCGGCACGGTACCAGGCCTCGCCCAGTTCGCCGCCGCCACGAACATGGGCGATGGCGAAGACGAAGCCGCGCTCCAGCAGGCTCAGGCGGGCGTGGGAGAACCAGGGATCCAGGCTATGCCCGTAGGCGCCGTAGCCATAGAGATAGAGCGGCGCTGGGCGCCCGGCGGCGATGCCGTCGAGGACTTCCTTGCGCGCCACCAGGCTGACCGGCACCTGCGTGCCGTCGCCGCTGCTGGCCCAGATGCGCCGGCTGGCGTAGGCGTCGGCGTCGAAGGGGCCTTCCACCGGGGTCTGCTTGAGGACGCTCTGCGTGCCATCGGCGAGGTTCAGCTGGCGTATCTGCGCCGGACGGTTCAGCGCCTCGTAGCGCAGGCGCACGCAGGGGCTGTCGAATTCCAGGCTGTCCTGCACGTAGAGGCTGTAGGCGGCGTCCGGCAACTGCACGCGGTAGGCCGGCAGGCCTTGCGGTTGCACTTCGATCACCGGCAGGCCGCCGTCGCGCAGGCCGAGGATCACCGCCTCGGCGTTCAGGCTGACATCTTCCAGGGTCCGCTGCGGGTCGTGGGCCACGCGCAGTTGCCAGTGCTCGCGGGTCGGACGGGCCTCCTCGGCCTGGTAGAGGGCGAAGTTGATCCCCGCCTGGTTGCTGCGGATCAGCCACAGGCCGCGGCCGTCGAGGCGCCCATGGTCGGGGTAGTACTCGTGGCCTTCCTCGCGCGGCGCCAGGCAACGGAAGTCTCCCTGCGGCTGGTCGGCGTCGAGCACCCAGGCCTCGCTGGTGGTCTTGCTGTTGAGCAGGAGGATCAGCTGGCGTTCCGAGCTGGAGCGGTAGCAGTGCAGGAAGAAGCGCCCGTCGCCTTCCTCGAACACCAGCTCGGCGCCGGCCTCGCCCAGGCGGTGGCGATAGAGCTTGTGCGGGCGGTGGGTGTCGTCCAGTTCGCCGAAGAACAGCGTGCGGTTGTCGTTGGCCCAGGTCAGGCTGCCGTCGCAGTCGTCGAAGGGCAGGGCCTGCACCGCGCCGCTGGCGAGATCCTTGACGAACAGGCGGTAGATCTCGTCGCCGCTGGTGTCCAGGCTGTAGGCGAGCAGGCGCTGGTCGGGGCTGATGCTGAAGGCGCCGAGGGAGAGGAAGCCGTCGCCGGCCAACAGGTTGGGATCGAGCAACAGTTGCTCGGCGCTTTCGTCGACCGCCAGGCTGCCGTCCGCCGGACGCGGACAGCGGTAGTGACGCGGGTATTCGTCGCCGGCGGTGGTGCGCTGGTAGTACAGCCACGGCCCCCAGGGACTGGGCAGCGACAGGTCGGTCTCGCGGATGCGTCCCCTGATCTCCTCGAACAGGGTCTCGCGCAGCGCGGCCTGGTCGGCCAGTTCGGCATCCAGGTAGGCGTTCTCGGCCTTCAGGTAGTCGAGCACCTCCGGGGCGTCGCGCTCCTCCAGCCAGGCGTAGGGGTCGCGTCCGGCGTCGCGGCGGGCGATGGGGGGCTGCGGATGGGGCATCGGGAATCCTCGTCGGCCCGGCCATGCGCGAGGCCGGGAAATCTGAATAAAACTGGCGGCGCGGCGCCCGCCATCGGCGGGTAGGCGCGTCGGCACGCAAAAGCGGCTATCATAAGCCCCCCATCACCGCTATCGCCACGCACGCCGCATGAATGAACAAGACTATCTGATCGCCTGGGGCGCCTACGCCATCGCCGGACTCGGCCTGATGCTGGTGTTCTGGCTGATGACCGGCTGGATGTGGCGCTGGTTGCGCGAGCCCCTGCGGCTGATCGTCTTCATCCTGCTGTTCACGCCGACCCCGGTGGACCCGCAGAACGACCTCTACGCCCCGGCCATCGCCATCACCGCGCTGGACGTCGTGTTCAAGGTCGGCAACAACGCCTGGCGCGCGGTCTCCGACCTGGCCCTGGTGGCGCTGCTGGGTTTCGGCCTGTACCTGCTGATCGCCGCCATCCGCTGGCCGCTGGAGCGGGCCTGGAAGAATCGCCGGCACCCGTCGCAGGACGCCGAGGACGAGCCGACCCTGCGGCAGATGATGCAGCCCGAGTTGATGCCGGACGTCGACACCCGCACCGACGAGCACGGCGACCGGCGCATGCGCATCGAGCCGCGGCTGTAGCCTTTCGCGACGAAATCCATTCTTGCGCTACGCCCGGCAGGCGTTCAGCATGAGTCGAGGCCTATGTCGGGATTTCCCATGGATTGCGTGTTCTGCGCCATAGCGGGTGGCCGCGAGCCGGCGCACAGACTCTTCGAGGACGAGCATTTCATCGTCCTGCTGGACATCTTTCCGCTGCGACCGGCGCACGTGCTGATCGTCGCCCGCGAGCACGCCCCGCACCTGAGCGATCTTTCCGCCGCCGCCCGCGACGCCCTCCCGGCGCTCGCCGAGCGTACCGGCCGCGCGCTGCGCCGGGCCGGCTTCGGCGTGGAGGGCATCAACCTGTTGCTCAACGATGGCGTGGCCGCCAACCAGCACGTGGCGCACCTGCATCTGCACCTGATTCCCCGGCGTCGCGGCGACCTGCCGCGACTGCTCTGGCGCGCCCTGACCCGCTTCCTGCCGATCGACCGCGCGGGGTTGCAGGCGCGACTGCGCCGGGAAGAACAACTACTACGTACAGCCTTGCTCAGGGAGGTTTGAGCCATGTGTGAACTATTGGGCATGAGCGCCAACGTCCCGACGGACATCGTCTTCAGCTTCACCGGCCTGATGCAGCGCGGCGGCGGCACCGGCCCGCACCGCGACGGCTGGGGCATCGCCTTCTACGAAGGACGCGGCGTGCGGCTGTTCCAGGACCCGCTGGCGAGCGTCGACTCGGAGGTGGCGCGACTGGTGCAGCGCTTCCCGATCAAGAGCGAGACGGTCATCGGGCACATCCGCCAGGCCAACGTCGGCAAGGTCGGGCTGAGCAACACCCATCCGTTCATCCGTGAACTCGGCGGGCGCTACTGGACCTTCGCGCACAATGGCCAACTGGCCGACTTCCAGCCCAAGCCGGGGTTCTACCGCCCGGTCGGCGAGACCGACAGCGAGGCGGCCTTCTGCGACCTGCTCAACCGGGTGCGCCGGGCTTTCCCCGAGCCGGTGCCGGTGGAGGTGCTGTTGCCGGTGCTGATCTCGGCCTGTGACGAATATCGCAAGAAGGGCGTGTTCAACGCGCTGATCAGCGACGGCGACTGGCTGTTCACCTTCTGTTCCAGCAAACTCGCCTACATTACCCGTCGCGCGCCGTTCGGCCCGGCGCGGCTGAAGGATGCCGACCTGATCGTGGACTTCCATGCGGAAACCACGCCGGACGACGTGGTCACGGTGATCGCCACCGAGCCGCTCACCGACAACGAGAACTGGACCCTGCAGCAGAGCGGCGAATGGGTCCTCTGGTGGGGTGGCGAGGTGTTGGCCAAGGGGCGGGTCTGAAGCGCCGCCGCGAACGAGGAGAGCGCATGTTCCGCAGTTACCTGAGACTGGTGCTGTTCACCCTGGGCCTGCTGCTCGGGGTGCAGGTGCCCGGCTTCATCGACGACTACGCCAAGCGCGTCGACGCTCACCGCCTGGAAGCCGCGCAGAACATCCAGGGCTTCCAGCAGACCGCCGGGCAGTTCTTCAACGGCAGCCTGGAGGAACTGGTCAGGCACTACCGCAGCAACAGCGACCCGGTGTTCCAGCGCGACGGCGACAACCTCGACCGCCTGATGCGCCGCGCGCGCATGCTCGACGCCGAGTGGCAGGCCATGCAGGGTCCCTGGTACGCGCGGGCCTGGCACATGCTGCGGGCGCCCAACCGTGAGCTGCTGATGGAAACCTATGCCAGCTACAGCTACCAGGTCCTGCTCAAGCCCGAGGTGATCGCCTGGGGCCTGGGCGGCGCGCTGCTGATCGCCTGGATCGCCGAACTGATCGTGTATTCGCTGGGCTCGCTGTTCGGCTTCGGCGAAGACCGCCGCACCCGCGAGCGGCACTGGAGCTGACGAAGCGACGGCTCAGCCCGCCGCCAGTTCCAGGAACGCCTTGATCACCCGCAGGCCGCGGCGTTTCTCCAGGCAGCCGATCAGGTGGCGGTTGGTCAGGTCCGGGCCGATCAGCGGCACCGCCCGTACCCGGGGATCGTTGCCGAGTTCCAGCGAGGACACCACGCCGATCCCCAGCTCGGCGGCCACCGCCTCGGTCACCGCCTCCCGGCTGTCCAGCTCCAGCAGCACCCGCGGCCACACGCCCTGGCTGGCGCAGGCGCGGTCGAAGGTGCGACGGGTGATCGAACCCGGCTCGCGCAGCACCATGATCTGCTGGTCGAGCTCTTCCAGCGGGATGCCTGCGCTGCGTTCGCACCAGGGATGCTGGCGCGGCAACAGGGCGCAGATACGTGAATTCACCAACTCCTCCAGGAACAGTCCGGGACGCGCCTCGACTTCGGTCAGCACGGCGATGTCGACGTGTTCGCTGAGCAGCGCCGCGAGGGTTTCCTGGGCATTGCCCAGGCGCAGGTTGACGGTGATCCCCGGGTACTGCGCGCGCAGCCGGGCGAGCATCGGCATCACCAGGTGCGGGCCGTCGGCGGCGACCTCGAGGCGCCCGGAGACCAACTGTCGATTGGCGTCGAGCAGGGCCTCGGCTTCCTCCTCCAGGGCGAACAGGGTGCGGGTGATCGCCACCAGCCGCGAGCCTTCCTCGGTCAGTTCGATGCGTCGCGCGGTGCGGCGGAACAGGGTGACCTGGTAATGCTCCTCGAGCGCCTTGACGTGCCCGGTCACTGCCGGCTGGCTGATGCACAGCCGCTCGGCGGCGCGGGTGAAGCTGCCTTCGCGGGCGACGGCGTCGAAGGCGCGGAGCTGGAAGAGGTTCATGGGTATCGGCCTGGCTTATGACTGGCATCGGAACAAACAATTTGAACGATAATAGCCCGGCCGTCACCTTATGTCTCCAGGCTTCCCCGGAACGCCGGCGCGGATCGACCGCCCGGGCCGCGAAGCCCGATCCGGTTTCTTTGGCCGATTCCCGCAGAGGAAATGAGCATGAGCACTGCCGAACGCGCACCCATCCTGCTGACCCCCGGTCCGCTGACCACTTCCTACCGTACCCGCCGGGCGATGATGGTCGACTGGGGCTCCTGGGACAGCGACTTCAACGAACTCACCGCCAGCGTCTGCCAGCGCCTGCTGAAGATCGTCGGCGGCGAAGGCAGCCACACCTGCGTTCCGCTGCAGGGCAGCGGCACCTTCGCCGTGGAAGCGGCGATCGGCACCCTGGTGCCGCGCGACGGCAAGGTCCTGGTACTGATCAATGGCGCCTACGGCAAGCGCCTGGCGAAGATCTGCGAGGTCCTGCAACGCCCCTTCAGCACCTTCGAGACCGAAGAGAACGTGCCGACCACCGCCGCTGACGTCGAACGCCTGCTCGCCGCCGATCCGGCGATCAGCCATGTGGCGTTGATCCACTGCGAGACCAGCACCGGCATCCTCAATCCGCTGGAGGCCATCGCCAAGGTCGTCGAGCGTCACGGCAAGCGCCTGATCGTCGATGCCATGAGTTCCTTCGGGGCGATCGAGATCGATGCGCGGAAGGTGCCGTTCGACGCCCTGATCGCCGCCTCCGGCAAGTGCCTGGAGGGTGTCCCGGGGATGGGCTTCGTCTTCGCCCGCAACGCCGCTCTGGAAGCCAGCGCCGGCAACTGCCATTCCCTGGCCATGGACCTGCAGGACCAGCACGCCTACATGCGCAAGACCGGGCAGTGGCGCTTCACCCCGCCGACCCACGTGGTCGCCGCCTTGCACGAGGCGCTCAGCCAGTACGAGGAGGAGGGCGGCCTGGCGGCGCGCCAGCGGCGCTACGCGGGCAACTGCGAAACGCTGCTCGGCGAGATGGCCCGGCTCGGTTTCCGCAGCTTCCTGCCGGCGCAGATCCAGGCGCCGATCATCGTCACCTTCCATGCGCCGCGCGATCCACGCTACCGCTTCGCCGACTTCTATCAGCGCGTGCGGGAGAAGGGCTTCATCCTCTATCCGGGCAAGCTGACCCAGGTGGAAACCTTTCGCGTCGGCTGCATCGGCCACGTCGATGCCGCGGAGATGCAGCAGGCGGTCGCCGCCATCGGCGAGGCGCTGCGCGAACTGGAAGTCCTCGAGATCTGAACTGAACGATAACCAGCAGAAAAAGGGTTCACGACAATGAATTACAACCAGCCAGCCACCCTCCAGGCCGCCATCCTCGACTGGGCGGGAACCGTGGTCGATTTCGGTTCGTTCGCCCCGACCCAGATCTTCGTCGAGGCCTTCGCCGAGTTCGGCGTCCAGGTCAGCCTGGAGGAGGCGCGCGGACCGATGGGAATGGGCAAGTGGGACCATATCCGCACCCTCTGCGACATCCCGGCGATCGCCGAGCGCTACCGCGTCGCCTTCGGCCGCCTGCCCACGGATGACGACGTCACGGCCATCTACGAACGCTTCATGCCGCTGCAGATCGAGAAGATCGCCGAACACTCGGCGCTGATCCCCGGCGCCCTGCAGGCGATCGCCGAACTGCGCGGAATGGGCCTGAAGATCGGTTCCTGTTCCGGCTACCCGGCGGTGGTGATGGAGAAGGTGGTGGCCCTGGCCGAGACCAACGGTTACGTCGCCGACCACGTGGTGGCCACCGACGAGGTGCCCAACGGCCGGCCCTGGCCGGCCCAGGCGCTGGCCAACGTGATCGCCCTGGGGATCGACGATGTGGCGGCCTGCGTGAAGGTCGACGACACCTGGCCGGGCATCCTCGAAGGGCGTCGCGCCGGCATGTGGACGGTGGCGCTGACCTGCTCGGGCAATGCCCTGGGCCTCACCTACGAGCAGTACAAGGGGCTGCCGGCGGCGGAACTGGAACGCGAACGCACGCGCATCGAGCAGATGTTCGAAGGTGCGCGCCCGCACTACCTGGTCGAGACCATCGCCGAACTGCCGGCCGTGGTCCGTGACATCAATGCGCGCCTGGCGCGCGGCGAGATGCCGCAGGGCAACTGAGCCACGCCTGTGCCGAGGCCGCCGCGGGCAACCGCGGCGGCCTCGGTTTTCTAGCCGCCGACCGGGTGCCCCAGGCGAGCCTTGAGGAAGTCGATGAACGCGCGGACCTTCGACGGCAGGTGGCGGGTCGGCGGACAGACGGCATGCACGCCCTGTAGCGGAAAACCGTGGTCCGCCAGCAGGCGTTGCAGCGCGCCGCTGCGCAAGTCGGCCCGCACCAGCCAGTCCGGCAGCACGGCGATACCCAGCCCGTCGAGGGCGAAGGCGCGCAGGGCCGCGGCGTTGTCGGCCACCAGCATGGCTTGGTGCGCTCCGCGGTAGCTGCGCAGGGCGCCGCCATGGGCTTCGGCGGCAGCCTTTGCAGCAGCGCGGCGCAGAGCATGGCCTTGCTCGACGTCCCGGCGGCGCGCATGGGCCATGCCAGCGCCTTGTGGAACATCAACCGGCAACTGGCGTTCTGCCTGGGCATGGCCGTGCTCGGTGGGTTGCTCAACCTGTTGCAGGCGCGCGCCGACCCCGCGGCCTTCGTGCACTGCTTCCTGTTCGCCGCCGCTCTCACGCTGTTACCCTGCCGTGGGTGAGGCGTATCGACTCCGCCGGGGGGGCGTGCCCTGGTCCAGACCTGAAAGGAGATACCACCATGAACTGCCCCTATCGCCGGGAAATCCACGACGCCCACGTGGCGATCCGCGCCTGGCTGGCCGGCGAGGCCCCCGCCGACGCGCTGGATGCGCTGATGGCGCGTTTCGCCGAGGACTTCTCGATGGTCACGCCGCATGGCGCGGTCCTGGACAAGACTGCGCTGGGCGAGCTGTTCCGCGGCAAGGGCGGCACCCGTCCGGGGCTGCGCATCGAGATCGACGGCGAGAGCCTGCTGGCTTCAGGCGCGGCTGGCGCGACCCTGGTCTATCGGGAAATCCAGTCCGACGCGGCGGGTCGCAGCGAGCGCCTGTCCACCGTAGTGCTGCGCCGTGACGACGAGGGGCGGCTGTACTGGCGTCACCTGCAGGAAACCTTCCGCGGCTGAGCCCGTCTCAGTCGCTGGCGCCGAGCAGGCGCAGGAAGGCATCGGCGAGTTCGTCGGCCAGCGGCTGGGTATCCAGGCGGCCGCCGGCGATGGCGTCGTCGGCGGCGCCATGCAGCCCGGAGTAGAGCAGCAGGGCGTTCAGCCGTGGGTTGCGCAGCGGCCAGGCGCCGGCCGCCGCGCCGTTCTCCAGTAGCTCCGCCAATTGCTCCAGCACGCGGTCGCGCTCCTGGTTGCCACGCTGGTGGTGATGGTGCTCGCTGTAGACCACATCGTGCAGCCGGTAGCCCTTCAGGTAGCCGGCCAGGCCGCTCTCGGTCCAGGCGCGCAGGCGGCCGGGATGGTCGTACGCCGGACAGGCCTCGACGGCATTGGCGATGCGCTGTTGGAAGGCCTGGGTGAAGCGCTCGCGCAGGGCCTGGAGGATGTCGGTCTTGGCTTGGAAGTAGTGATAGAAGGTGCCCTTGGCGACCCCCGCGGCAGCGACGATGTCGCTGATGGTGGTGGCGTCCACACCCTTGTCGAGGAACAGTTGCTGCGCCGCCGCCATCAGTTCCTCGAGACGAACCTCCGCGGGTTTGGTTCGCGGTTGGCGGGCAGGCTGTTCGGCGTGGCGGTCGGGCATGGAGCGCGGGTCCGGTGGTTGGGTTGGCGGCAGTGTAAAAGAGCGTGGAGGGGAAGACGAGGCATGACAGGAAGATGAGAATGTTTCGCGATATTTATTGACTGACCGTCGGTCAATGGATTATTCCTGGGCCAGCGCCCTCTCATCGGAGTACTCCATGAACCCTTCGCGTCGTGTCGCCCTGGTCGCCGCCATCTACCTGGGAACCTTCATCGCCTCGCTCGACATCAGCATCGTCAACCTCGCCCTGCCGACGCTGCAGCACGCCCTGGATACCGACCTGGCCGGCCTGCAGTGGGTGGTCGACGCCTATGCGCTGTGCCTGAGCGCCTTCATGCTGTCCTCGGGGCCCCTGAGCGATCGCTACGGGCGCAAGCTCACCTGGCTGCTCGGGGTCGCCCTGTTCAGCTTCGGTTCGCTGCTCTGCGCGCTGGCCACTTCGCTGCTGCCGCTGCTGTTCGGCCGCGCGGTCCAGGGCATCGCCGGGGCGCTGCTGATACCCGGCGCGCTGTCGATCCTCACCCAGGCTTTCCACGATCCCGGCCAGCGTGCCCAGGTGATCGGCGGCTGGACCTCCTTCAGCGCGCTGTCGCTGATCCTCGGTCCGCTGCTCGGCGGCCTGCTGGTGGAGCACGCCGGCTGGCAGAGCATCTTCCTGATCAACCTGCCGCTCGGCCTGTTGGCGCTCGCCCTGGGCCTGTGGGGCATCGAGGAAACCGCGCACCCCGAGCACGCCGCCTTCGATCCCCTGGGGCAACTGCTCAGCGTGGCCTGGCTGGGGGCGCTGACCTACGCCCTGATCGCCGCGGGGGAGAGCGGCTGGTCGTCTCCCACGGCCTGGCCGGCGCTGCTCCTGGCCGGAGTAGGCCTGCTTGGCTTCCTTCTCGTCGAGCGGCGGACCGCCCGGCCGTTGCTGCCCCTGGGGTTGTTCCGCCAGGCACGGTTCGCCGTCTGCAACCTGGCCTCATTCGTCCTCGGTTTTTCCGGCTACGCCAGCCTGTTCTTCCTCTCCCTGTTCTTCCAGCAAGTGCAGGGGGCCTCGGCGCAGCAGGCCGGCCTCTACCTGGCGCCGCAGTTCCTCGCCATGGGCGCTCTGTCCATGCTGTTCGGACGCTTGCAGCGGCACGTACCGCTGCAGCGCCTGCTGGTGCTGGGCTACCTGGTGATCGGCCTGGCCATGCTGGCGCTGGCCGCTTGTGGTACGGGAACGGCGTATCCCTGGATCGGCCTGTTGCTGGTGGCGCTGGGCCTGGGCATGGGCCTGGCCGTTCCCGGCACCGGTCTGGCGGTCATGGCGAGCGTGGTCCGCGAGCGTTCCGGGATGGCCTCGGCGACCATGAATACCCTGCGCCAGGCTGGCATGGCCGTCGGCATCGCGTTGCTGGGAGCGCTGCTGAGCGGACGGGCGATCGTCGTCCTGGGCGACCGGCTGGAGGGGCTGGGAATTGCCGATGCACAACGGCTCGCCACCCAGGCGGTCACGGCCCATCGCTTGCCTGGTTCCCTGCTGGGGCTCGACGGCGAACTGCCGGCGGCGCTGGCCGAGGGCTTCCGCCTGGCGATGCTGGTGGCTGGAGCCAGCGCGCTGCTGGCCGCCGCGCTGCTCTGGCGCCTGCGCGTTACCGCCGAACCTGAGGCGGATACAGTCGGCGCATCTGGACGAACGGCAGGAGTACAGTGGCGGATCGATAGACGCTGACTCTCGGGTCACGATGATGGCGCGAGGGCGATTTCCTTGCGCTTTGCCCGGCCAGGCGAAGAATATTCGCGTAATCCAACCGGTGTGCTAGGGTATGACCTGCGACAACCTGTCGCATGCAGGAAAAAACCCTACTTTATCTATGTTTGAGAAAGTCTATTGCAAGATGTGTCATAGGCTCGCCAGCTGAAATGAATTGTAATAACTGACGCTCAGTTTCGGTCCAACGAGCGTCGCGCGAGTGTCTGCTCCGCATCGCGATAAATGGGTTCCTGCCTTGCCTGTTGCACAACAAATAGCCGACCGATAACTGCGACCTGATCCCCCGGCGGGAAGGGCAATCCTTCTCGTCCAGGCATGCACGTGCCTTGGCCGCCCTTGGCCTCTTCCGGCACAGCTTCGTAAACGCTGTTCATCAAGGAACGACTCAGCGCGTGGAACGATTCCGCCACTGGAATCGGGAAGGGCTCCGCTTGCCTTTTCCCGTGTCCGGCCGGCGTGCGTTCCGTACCCCGGCGGCGACTGCATGTCTGGAACTGGCTGATGCCAGCGGTCTCCGCCATACGCCTTGCAAGGAGACATCCATGAGCGACCACTCGCTCCTTCCATCGATTAAGGCCGGAAGATGACCAAAGCAAACCCGTTTGCCGCATTGAAATGGCTTTCCCTGGCGCCCGCGCTGTTGCTCGGCGGCTGCGACATGACCCTGTTCAACCCGAAAGGGCAGGTGGGCATGGACGAGCGCACCCTGATCATTACCGCGACCCTGCTGATGCTGATCGTGGTCATCCCGGTGATCGTGATGACCCTGGCGTTCGCCTGGAAGTACCGCGCCTCGAACACCCAGGCCGAGTACAAGCCGGACTGGCACCACTCCAACCGCATCGAGGCGGTGGTCTGGCTGGTGCCCTGCGTGATCATCGCGATCCTCGGCTGGATCACCTGGGAAAGCACCCACAAGCTCGACCCTTACCGTCCGCTGGATTCCGAGGTCAAGCCGGTCACCATCCAGGCCGTTTCGCTGGACTGGAAATGGTTGTTCATCTACCCCGAACAGGGCATCGCCACGGTCAACGAGATCGCCTTCCCGAAAGACACCCCGGTGAATTTCCAGATCACCTCGGATTCGGTGATGAACTCGTTCTTCATTCCGCAACTGGGCAGCCAGATCTACTCGATGGCCGGGATGATGACCAAGCTGCACCTGATCGCCAACGAAGAAGGCGTGTTCGACGGTATCTCCGCGAACTACAGCGGCGGCGGTTTCTCCGGCATGCGCTTCAAGGCCATCGCCACCTCCGAGCAGGGCTTCCAGGACTGGGTCGCCAAGGTCAGGGCGGCACCGGCCAGCCTGTCGATCGGCACCTATCCGGAACTGGTCAAGCCGAGCGAGAACGTTCCGCCGACCTACTTCTCTTCGGTCAGCCCGGAACTGTTCGGCCACATCCTCACCAAGTACGAGCACCACGGCGACGCCAAGGGTGCCGCGCACGGCGAGCACGAAGCCGCCATGCCCGGTCACGACATGCAGGACATGGACATGCAAGCCATGCAGGGCATGAAAGACATGAAGGACATGCACATGCAACCGAGTACCCAGGAGTAAGCGCAGATGTTCGGGAAACTGACACTCTCGGCCGTGCCTTACCACGAGCCCATCGTCATGGTCACACTGGCCGTCGTCGCCCTGCTGGGCCTCGGCGTGGTCGGCGCGATCACCTACTACCGCAAGTGGACCTACCTGTGGACCGAGTGGCTGACCTCGGTCGACCACAAGAAGATCGGCGTGATGTACATCGTCGTCGCCCTGGTCATGCTGGTCCGCGGCTTCGCCGACGCGATCATGATGCGCGGCCAGCTGGCCCTGGCCGAAGGCGCCAACCACGGCTACCTGCCGCCGGAGCACTACGACCAGATCTTCACCGCGCATGGCGTGATCATGATCATCTTCATGGCCATGCCGTTCATGACCGGCCTGATGAACCTGGCCGTGCCGCTGCAGATCGGCGCGCGCGACGTGGCGTTCCCCTTCCTCAACTCGCTGAGCTTCTGGCTGCTCGTGGTCAGCGCCATGCTGGTCAACGTGTCGCTGGGCCTGGGCGAGTTCGCCCGCACCGGCTGGGTGGCCTATCCGCCGCTGTCGGAGCTGGCCTATAGCCCCGGGGTAGGGGTGGACTACTACATCTGGGCGCTACAGATATCCGGGATGGGCACGCTGCTCACGGGGATCAACTTCCTGGTCACCGTGTTCAAGATGCGCGCCCCGGGCATGAAGCTGATGCAGATGCCGATCTTCACCTGGACCTGCACCTTCGCCAACATCCTGATCGTCGCCTCGTTCCCGATCCTCACCGCCGCGCTGGGCCTGCTGTCGCTCGACCGCTACCTGGACATGCACTTCTTCACCAACGAGCTCGGCGGCAACGCCATGATGTACATCAACCTCTTCTGGGCCTGGGGCCATCCCGAGGTGTACATCCTGATCCTGCCGGCCTTCGGCATCTTCTCCGAAGTCACCGCGACCTTCGCCGGCAAGCGCATGTTCGGCTACAAGTCGATGGTCTGGGCCAGCGCCGCGATCACCTTCCTCGGCTTCACCGTGTGGCTGCACCACTTCTTCACCATGGGTTCGGGCGGTGACGTCAACGGCTTCTTCGGCGTGGCCACCATGCTGATCTCGATCCCCACCGGGGTGAAGCTGTTCAACTGGCTGTTCACCATCTACAAGGGCCGCCTGCGCTTCAGCACGCCGATCCTGTGGACCCTGGGCTTCATGGTGACCTTCACCATCGGCGGCATGACCGGCGTCCTGCTGGCCATCCCGGGCGCGGACTTCCTGCTGCACAACAGCCTGTTCCTGATCGCCCACTTCCACAACACCATCATCGGCGGCGCGGTGTTCGGCTACCTGGCCGGCTTCGCCTTCTGGTTCCCGAAAGCGTTCGGCTTCACCCTCGACGAGAAGTGGGGCAAGCGTTCCTTCTGGTGCTGGCTGGTGGGCTTCTACATGGCCTTCATGCCGCTCTACATCCTCGGCTTCATGGGCATGACCCGGCGCCTGAACCACTACGACAACCCGCTGTGGAAGCCGTATCTGGTGGTCGCGTTCTTCGGCGCCGTGCTGATCTTCTGCGGCATCGCCAGCCAGTTGATCCAGCTGTTCGTCTCGGTGCGCAACCGCAAGCAGCTGGCCGACGCCAGTGGCGACCCGTGGGAAGGCCGCACCCTGGAATGGGCGACTTCCTCGCCGCCGCCGTTCTACAACTTCGCCGAACTGCCGAAGGTGCAGGACGTGGACGCCTTCCACGACATGAAGAAGGCCGGCACCGCCTACCGCAAGCTGCCGGCCTACCAGCCGATCCATATGCCGAAGAACACCGCCGCGGGCTTCTCCATCGCCGTGTTCGCCTTCGTCTTCGGCTTCGCCGCGATCTGGCACATCTGGTGGCTCATGGCGGTCGGCTTCGTCGGCATGATCGGTTCCTTCATCGTGCGCAGCTACAACCAGGACGTCGACTACTACGTCCAGCCCGAAGAGATCGAGAAGATCGAAAGCGCCCGTTTCCAGCAACTCGCCAAGCAGGTCTGAACCATGTCGACGGCAGTATTGAACAAGCATCTGGCCGACGCCCACGAAGTGGGCCACGACCACGATCACGCACACGATAGCGGCGGCAACACCGTATTCGGTTTCTGGCTCTACCTGATGACCGACTGCGTGCTGTTCGCCAGCGTCTTCGCCACCTACGCGGTGCTGGTTCACCACACCGCCGGCGGCCCCAGCGGCAAGGACATCTTCGAGCTGCCCTACGTGCTGGTGGAAACCGCCATCCTGCTGGTTTCCAGCTGCACCTACGGCCTGGCCATGCTGTCCGCGCACAAGGGCGCCAAGGGCCAGGCGATCGCCTGGCTCGGGGTCACCTTCCTGCTCGGCGCCGCGTTCATCGGCATGGAGATCAACGAGTTCCACCACCTGATCGCCGAAGGCTTCGGTCCGAGCCGCAGCGCCTTCCTGTCGTCCTTCTTCACCCTGGTCGGCATGCACGGCCTGCACGTCAGCGCCGGCCTGCTGTGGATGCTGGTGCTGATGGCGCAGATCTGGACCCGCGGCCTCACCGCGCAGAACAACACCCGGATGATGTGCCTGAGCCTGTTCTGGCACTTCCTCGACATCGTCTGGATCTGCGTCTTCACCGTCGTCTACCTGATGGGGGCCCTGTAATGAGCAGCGCTGCACACGACAACCACGGCGCCGGCCACGGCAGCCTGGGTTCCTACGCGATCGGCTTCGTGCTCTCGGTGATCCTCACCGCGATCCCGTTCTACATGGTCATGGACGGCGGCTTCTCGCGCCATGCGACCATCCTCACCATGGTCGTCCTCGGCCTGGTGCAGGTGGTGGTGCACCTTATCTGCTTCCTGCACATGAACATGTCGTCGGAAGGGCGCTGGAACGTGATGGCGTTCATCTTCACGGTGATCGTGATCCTGCTGGTGGTCGGACTCTCGCTGTGGATCATCTTCAGCGCCGACATGCTGATGATGCCGATGCCCTGAGGGCCATGACGTGAAGCTGAAACGCTATCTCCTGGTGGCCAAGCCGGGAATCATCTTCGGCAACCTGATCGCGGTGGCGGGGGGATACTTCCTCGCCGCCCGCGGCAGCGTCGAGCCGATGCTGTTGCTGGCCACGGTGATCGGCCTGTCGCTGGTGGTCGCCAGTGGGTGCGTGCTGAACAACTGCATCGACCGCGACATCGACCGGCACATGGAGCGGACCCGCGGACGGGTCACCGTGACCGGGCAGATTTCCCTGAAGGCTGCCCTGGCCCACGGCCTGGTCCTCGGCGTCGCCGGCTTCGGCCTGCTGTGGTGGCGGACCAACCCGCTGACCACCGCGCTGGCCGGCTTCGGCTACTTCGTCTACGTCGGCCTGTACAGCCTGTGGTTCAAGCGCCGCTCGCAGTACGGCACGCTGGTCGGCAGCCTTTCCGGGGCGATGCCGCCGGTGGTCGGCTACTGTGCGGTGACCGGGCAGTTCGACGCCGGCGCGGCCTCGCTGCTGGCGATCTTCTGCCTGTGGCAGATGCCGCATTCGTACGCCATCGCCATCTTCCGCCTGAAGGACTACGAGGCGGCCGGCATTCCAGTGCTGCCGGTGGCGCGCGGCATCGCGGTGACCAAGATCCACATCGTGCTCTACATCCTCGCCTTCATGGCGGCGACCCTCGCCCTGTGCCTGGGTGGCTACGCCGGCTACGGCTACCTGCTGGTGGCGGTGGCGGTGAGCCTGTGGTGGCTGGCCATCGCCCTGACCGGCTACTGGACCGCCGACGACCGGCTCTGGGCGCGCAAGCTGTTCGCCTTCTCGATCGTCGCCATCACCGCGCTGAGCGTGATGATGTCCATCGACTTCCAGGTGGCGCCCGCCACCCACCTGGTCGCCTCGCTGCCCTGAGGCGACGCGCTTTAGGGAAAGCCCCGCCGGTCGATTGGCGGGGCTTTTTTTTGCCCGTGCGCAGGCCCATGGCGCCGCCGGCAGACTGCGGGCCGGCTGGATGCGCGGGGCGTCATCCGCCGGTGGTCCGCGGCGTGCCCGGCGCGCATGGGCGGATGGTTTGTCCACCCCACGGGCGGCATGGCGCTTCTGCGGAACGGCGGCCAATTCCCTTCGCGCATGCGGGAGTGGGGCGGCCTTCGGATTTTTCCGGGTGCTTTTTCGGAACCCCCTGGCTTGTGTGGAACTGCCCGCATCCATCAAATGCTAATGATTATCAATAGCTAGATGGAGTACCGCATGGATCGTCGCAAGCAACCCTCCCCATTGCCCCCCAGGCGCCCGCTGGCGCCACTGATGCTGCTGATGGCCGCCTGTTCTTCGCCGACCCTGGCCGAAGAGGCGGCCCGCAAGGACGACCCCCTGGAGCTGGGTTCGGACACCGTCACCGGCGAACGCGACTCGTCGCGGGTCGTGCGCTCGGCCTCGGCGAAGTACGCGGTGCCCTTGCTGGACACTCCGCAGACCGTCACCGTGGTACCGCAGAAGGTGATCCAGGAACAGAACGCCCTGAGCCTGCGCCAGGTCCTGTCCAACGTCTCCGGCATCACCTTCAACGCCGGCGAGGGCGGCGGCGGGTCCGGCGACAGCATCAACATCCGTGGCTTCGGCGCCAACGCCAACATGCAGGTGGACGGCCTGCGCGACAGCGCCCAGACCAGCCGCAGCGACCTGTTCAACCTGGAGGCGGTGGAAGTGATCAAGGGGCCGAACTCGGTGTTCGGTGGCGCCGGCACCACTGGCGGCAGCATCAACATGGTCAGCAAGCAGCCCAGGGGCGAAGCCTTCACCCACCTCGGCGGCGGCCTGGGCACGGACCGCTACCGGCGCCTGACCCTGGATGCCAACCAGCCGCTGGAGGGACTCGGCGAGTCGACCGCCTTGCGCCTGAATCTCATGGCCCATCACAACGACGTCGCCGGGCGCGACGAGATCGACAAGGAACGCTGGGGCCTCGCGCCGTCCCTGACCTTCGGCCTGGATACGCCGACGCGCCTGACCCTGAGCTATTTCCACCAGCGCGACGACAACCTTCCCGACTATGGCGTGCCGGCGCTGGACGGCCGCAAGCTGGACGGCGTCGGTCGCCACGCCTATTTCGGCTGGCGCAACCTGGACAAGGAACGGATCGACAGCGATGTCGCCACGCTGAAGTTCGAGCACGATTTCAGCGACGCACTCCAGTTGCAGAACCTCACCCGCTACTCGCACCTGCGGAGGGATACGGTGATCTCCGCCTCCCATGTCAACCAGAAGGGCCTGCCGCCGGGCCGCTACCTGCCGGCCGGACCGCAGGCCTACGGACGTGATTCGCGCAACCGGATGTGGACCAACCAGAGCAACCTCACCGCCCGCTTCGACACCTTCGGCCTGGGGCACACCCTGGTCGGCGGCCTGGAACTGACCCGCGAGACCTACGATCGCACTACCTATTCCTACAACATCGGCAAGTTCTACCCGGCGGACGGCTTCGACCTGCACAATCCGCCGGGCCACTGGTCCGGCCCCACCGACAAGCGCGACAGCGGACGCAACCGCACCGAGCTGGAGACCAGGGGCCTCTACGCCTTCGATACCATCGCCCTGCACCCGCGCTGGGACCTGAGCCTGGGCCTGCGCTACGACTGGATCGACGGCAAGTCGAGGAGCAGGCCGGCCGGCAAGCCGGAAGTGCGCGCCGACAGTTCCGACGGCAAGCTCAGCGGCCGCGCCGGGCTGGTGTTCAAGCCGCGGGAGAACGGCCGGATCTACCTTTCCTACGGCACTTCCTTCAACCCCTCGGCGGAATACCTGGTCAGCACCGGCTCCGGGGTGAGCCAGGCCACCGGAGACCTGGCGCCGGAGAAGAACAGCACCTACGAACTGGGCACCAAGTGGGAGTTCCTCGAACGCCGCCTGGAACTGGATGCGGCGCTGTTCCAGGTGAAGAAGGAGAACGCCCGTGAAAGCCTGCTCGACGGCACCTACGTGATGTCCGGCGAGCAGCGCGTGCGCGGGCTGGAGCTGAGCGCCAAGGGCAAGTTGAGCGAGCGCTGGGACCTGTTCGCCAGCTACACCTTCCTCGACAGCGAGGTGCTGAAATCGGTGAGATATCCCGAGCGGGAAGGCCAGGCGCTGGCCAACACGCCGCCGCGCTCGCTGAGCCTGTGGAGCACCTACGAACTGCCGGAAGGGCTGACCCTGGGCTATGGCGCGCGCTACGTCAGCCAGCGCAACGTCACCTCGGCGAGCACCGCCAAGCTGGATGCCTACTGGGTCCACAGCCTGATGCTCGGCTACCAGGCGACCCGTGACCTGAAGCTGCAGCTCAACCTCGACAACCTGTTCGACAAGGCCTACGTCGAGCGGGTACGCCAGGTCACCGGCAACCAGACACGCTCTTCCGCCATCGAATACGGCGACGGCCGCTCGGCGATCCTCTCGGCGGTCTACGCCTTCTGAGCCTGCGGCCACGGATTCCGGCGCCTTCCGCGCGGGCGCCGGAATCCATGGAGGAACGCGCTGAACTTTTTCATTGCGCCGCCAATCAACTCCTATGCACGTCATTTTTTCAGGGAGCCTTTTCAGATGGCACGCAAGAACGCAATGAAAGACAACCTCGAGCAGATCCAGCACCAGAGCTACAGCGAGCTGCAGGAACTGCTCTCCGAAGCCAACAGCATGCTTGCCGACAGCGCCGCCTTCGCCGGCGACAAGGCAGACAGCGCGCGGGCGCGGATCGGCGCGCTGCTGGAGAAGGCCAACGACGCCCTCGGCAAGGGCGGCAGCGCCGTCGCCGAACGCGGACGCCACGCGGTGGACGCGACGGAGAGCTACATCGGCGCCAATCCCTGGCAGACCGTGGCCATCACCACCGCGGTGGGCCTGCTCGCCGGCTTCCTTCTCGGCCGCCGCTCCTGAGCGCGCCGAGGGTGTCGCACAACGGAATCGTTACCTTCGCTTGAAAAAGGAATTGCCCATGCTTTCGATCAAGAAGAACCTCGGCCTCCTGGCCATGACCGCGGCCCTGGCGGCCTGCGCCTCCAACCCCAACGACCTGCCGGATTTCCCGGAACATGAATACGCGGCGACCCAGCAGGTGGGCGAGGGCGTGATCAACGGCGACCTGTACCTGACCAGCGCCTCAGGCGCGATCCAGAAGGGGACCAACACCAAGGTCATCCTGGAGCCGGCGACCAGCTACATGAAGGCCTACTACGCGAAGTTCGGCAACCTCGATGCCGCCAAGCGCGATCCCGACGTGCAGCCGCCGGTGCTCGACCCGCGCCGCGCCACCTATGTGCGCGAGGCGACCACCGACCAGAACGGCCGCTTCGACTTCGACCACATCCCCAACGGCACCTACTACATTTCCAGCGAACTGACCTGGAGCGCCCAGAGCGATGGCAAGACCATCACCGAGGGCGGCACCGTCACCAAGCTGGTCACGGTGAGCGGCTCGCAGCCGCAGAAGGTATTGCTGACCCGCTGACCGGCGGCGCTCGCTCAACGAAAGCCCCTGCCATCGCGCAGGGGCTTTTTTTCGCCGCCGTGCCGGTCCGGCCTTGACAGCCCCGGGGCGCCCCCGTAGTTTCGGTTTCCATGACCTTCGCCACCCTGCCTACCCGCCGCAGCATTATTACCGCCATTCCAGCTATGGCGGGTTAGCCAGCGTCCACTCCGAACCCGCCCTCGAGGCGGGTTCTTCGTTCTGTCTCCTGGGCCAAAACCACCGAACCGGGAGAACAGCATGCAGCACCAGACCCTTCACAACCTCGTTGGCCGGGCCGACGCCCTGATCAACGCCGGGCAGTTCGACGCCCTGATGGATTTCTACTGCGACGACGCCACCCTGGTGGTCAAGCCGGGCCTCAACGCCTGCGGCAAGGCGCAGATCCGCCAGGCGTTCGACGCCATCGCCCGGCATTTCGAGCACAGCCTGCGAGTGCGCCAGCACGACCTGCGGGTGATCGAGGCGGGAGCTACGGCGCTGGTCATGGCCGAGGCGGTGATCGAGTCGAAGGCCGGCCGCCTGCAACGTCGGGCCACCTACGTGTTCCGCCAGGAGGCCGATGGCCGGTGGCGCTGCGCGGTCGACAACTCCTACGGCACCGACCTGCTGGCCTCGGTGGCGGCGAGCGCGGAGGCCTGCCGATGAGCGCCTCTACCCTCAGCGCAGGCAAACCCCTGCTGGCCGGCTACGTGGAAAGCATCCTTGCCGCGCCGGTGTACGACGTCGCCGTGGAAACCCCCTTGCAGCACGCGCCGCAGTTGTCCCAGCGCCTGGGCAACCGCGTGCTGCTCAAGCGCGAGGATCTGCAGCCGGTGTTCTCCTTCAAGATCCGCGGCGCCTATACCCGTGTCGCGCGCCTGAGCGACGAGCAGAAGGCCCGTGGGGTGATCACCGCCTCCGCCGGCAATCATGCCCAGGGCCTGGCCCTGGCGGCGCAGCGCCTGGGCGTGCGGGCGGTGATCGTGATGCCGCGCACCACGCCCGAACTCAAGGTCAGGGGCGTGCTGGCGCGCGGCGGCGAGGCGCTGCTGCACGGCGATGCCTTCCCCGAGGCGCTGGCCCATGCCCTGCAACTGGCCGAGCGCGAAGGCATGACCTTCGTCCCGCCCTACGACGATCCGGACGTGATCGCCGGGCAGGGGACGGTGGCGATGGAGATCCTCCGCCAGCACAGCGGCCGCCTCGACGCGATCTTCGTGCCGGTCGGCGGCGGCAGCCTGATCGCCGGGATCGCCGCCTACGTCAAGCACCTGCGTCCGGAGATCCGCGTGATCGGCGTCGAGCCGGAGGATTCCAACTGCCTGCAGGCGGCGCTGGCCGCCGGCGAGCGGGTAGTGCTGGGCCAGGTCGGGCTGTTCGCCGACGGGGTGGCGGTGGCGCAGATCGGCGCTTGCAACTTCGAGGTCTGCAAGGACCACGTCGACGAAGTGATCAGCGTCGGCAGCGACGAAATCTGCGCGGCGATCAAGGACATCTACGACGACACCCGTTCGATCACCGAACCGGCCGGCGCCCTGGCCGTAGCGGGGATCAAGAAGTACGTGGCCCGCGAACGCGCCGAGGGGCAGACCCTGGTGGCCATCGACTCCGGTGCCAACATCAACTTCGACCGCCTGCGCCACGTCGCCGAGCGTGCCGAACTGGGCGAACAGCGCGAAGCGATCATCGCCGTCACCGTGGCCGAGCGGCCGGGCAGCTTCAAGGCCTTCTGCGCGGCGCTGGGGCGGCGCCAGATCACCGAGTTCAACTACCGCTACCACAGCGACCGCCAGGCCCACCTGTTCGTCGGCGTGCAGACCCATCCGCTCACCGACAGCCGCGCCGAGCTGCTCGCCGGCCTGCGCGAGCAGGGCTTCCCGGTGCTCGACCTGACCGACAACGAGATGGCCAAGCTGCACATCCGTCACATGGTCGGCGGGCATGGCACCGAGGTGGGTGGGGAACGGCTGTTCCGCTTCGAGTTTCCCGAGCGTCCGGGTGCCCTGCTGAATTTTCTCGACAAGCTCGGTTCGCGCTGGAACATCAGCCTGTTCCACTATCGCAACCACGGCGCCGCCGATGGCCGGGTGCTGGCCGGCCTGCAGGTGCCGGACGAGGAGCGCGGCGAGCTGGAGGCGGCGCTGCAGGCGATCGGCTATCCGTACTGGGAGGAAACCCACAACCCGGCCTACCGGCTGTTCGCCGGTTGAGCGGCGAGCCGCCAGCGGGACATGGCCCTGTCATGAGCCTTGTCTAGACTGCTGGCAGGGATATCCGCTCAGCGAGGGGACATGGCCATGCGCAAGCGCAACGCCCGGCGGGCCACGCCGGAAGAACTGCGGGTCTGCTCGGTACTGAAGGAAAAGGACACCCGCGAGGAGCTCGCCGAACTCGCCGCCCGGGGCGAGTGGAGCAACGTGCCGGCCTACAACGCCAGCCGTGGGCAGATCGCCGAGCACCTGGGCAAAAGTCTTTCGCCCGAGTCGGACGCCTCGTTCTTCGACTCGCGGCGCTTCAGCGAGGCGATCGTCCTGCTCAAGAGCCGGCCGGTGCTGCTGGTGAAGAACGGCATTTTCGACGAAGCGCCGCTGGCCGGCCTGGAACAGCGCCTGAAGCGGCACCGCGCCGCGCTGGCCACGCCGATCCGCTCGGTCGGCCGCCTGGAACTGATCGACCACGACAGCATGGACTGGTGTGGCACCGGCTGGCGTATCGAGGACGACCTGATCGTCACCAACCGCCACGTCGCCAGTCTGTTCGCCGAGCGCCAGGGCAACCTGTTCCGTTTCCGCCTCAACCAGGCCGGCAAGCAGGTGCGCACCCGCGTGGACTTCCGCGAGGAGTATCGCCAGCCGGAGAGCGACGAGCATGTGATCGCGCGGGTCCTGTGGATTGCCCCGGACGTTTCCGAGGCGCCGGACATGGCGATCCTCCAGGTGGTGAAGGGCGACCTGCTGCCGCCGCCGCTGAGCCTCGCCCGCCGGGACGCCGAGCCGCGCCAGGCGGTGGCGGTGGTCGGCTACCCGGCGCGCGACAGCCGCAACGACGCCGGGGCGATGGAAGACATCTTCGGCAACATCTATGACGTCAAGCGCTTCGCGCCCGGCGAAGTCGTGGGATTGCCCGGGGATGCCTGGTACCTGACCCACGATTGCTCGACCCTGGGCGGCAACTCCGGTTCGGCGGTGCTCTCGATCGACGGCGGCGAGGTGGTCGGCCTGCACTTCGGTGGCCAGTTCCGCAAGACCAACTATGCGGTGAAGGCCAGCGTGATCCGCAGCCTGCTGGCGCGGCGCGCCTGGGTGCCGGTGGGCGAGGCGGAACTGAAGTGCGGTGCGCCGCGCTTCCAGGAGAAGAAGCGCAGCGTCGCCGACCTGGCCGGGCGCAAGGGCTTCGACGAGGCCTTCCTCGGGCCGAAGGCGGCCTTGCCCAAGCCGGGCAAGAGCCACCAGGTACTGCCGGTGGGCAAGGGCACGCGCCTGGACTACCTGCATTTCTCGGTGGTGATGAGCGCCAGCCGGCGCTTGCCGATCCTCACCGCGGTGAATATCGACGGCGCGCTCAAGCGTTCGCTCAAGCGCAAGGATTCCTGGGGCTTCGACCCGCGCATCGAGGCGGCCGCCCAGGTCGGACACAAGGACTTCTACGGCCCGGCCTCGTTCGACAAGGGTCACATGGTGCGTCGCGAGGATCCCGGCTGGGGCGACAGCGACGCCGTCGCCCGGCAGGCCGAGGACGACACCTTCGTCTACACCAACGCGGTGCCGCAGGTGGCGCAGCTCAACCAGCGCAGCTGGCTGTCGCTGGAGGACTACGTTTTGCAGAACGCCAGGAGCGAGGGCTTCCGCATCTCGGTATTCACCGGCCCGGTGTTCCGCGAGGACGATCCGCTCTTCCAGGGCGTGCAGGTGCCGCTGGAGTTCTGGAAGGTGGTGGCGATGATCGATGCCGACAGCGGCGAACTGGGGGTCTCCGCCTATCTGCTCGGGCAGGAAGGGATGATGCCCGGCGAAGGCTTCCGCTATGGCGCGTTCAAGACCTACCAGGTGCCGTTGGCGAAGGTCGAGGCCAGCGCCGACCTGCGTTTCTCCAGCGCCCTGCGCAAGGCCGACGTGCTCGCCGGCACGCCGCTGGAGGAAGCGCTGGAAGCCGGGCGCTTCATCGAGATCAACGGACCGGACGACCTCCTGCTAGGCCGGCCGACGCCGGCCGGCAAGCGCCGCTGAGGTTCAGGCCGGCTGTCGCCATTCGCGCAGCAGCTCGATGAGTGCGCGAAGCTTGGCCGGCACGTGGCGGCGGTTCAGGTAGTACAGCCACATCGGCGGCAGCGGCAGGCAACTGCCCGGAAGCACTTCCACCAGGCGCCCGGCGGCGAGGTCCGCGGCGACCCGTTCGCGGATGAAGACCTGGGCGATCCCGGCGCCGGCGCGGGCCGCCTCGATGATCGCCTCGGTATCGGTACTGACGAAGCGCGCCGGCAGGTCGGCCTCGACTTCCCGCGCGCCCTCGCGCAGGCGCCATTTGTGCAGGCGGCCGCTGCGCGGGAAGCGGAAGCGCACCGCGACATGCCCGTCGAGTCCGTCGAGCGCGGCCGGCGTGCCGCGCTCGGCCAGGTACGCCGGGGTGGCCACCAGCAGGCAGGCCAGCGGTGGGGTCAGCTGCACCCCGACCATGCCCGGCTGCAGTGCGTCGGCCAGGCGGATACCGGCGTCGAGCTGCTCCCTGACGATATCCACCAGTTGGTCCTCGTAGCGGATCTCCAGTTGCACCTTCGGATAACGCTGCACGAACGCGCCGAGCAGCGGCGCGGTCAGCAGGTGCTTCGCCAGGTGCAGGGCGCTGATGCGCAGGTGTCCGGAGGGTTCCTCGAGGCTTTCGCCGAGCGCCTCGCGGGCACGCAGCAGGTCACGATAGGGCTGCTCGGTCTGCTCGTGGTAGCGCTGCCCGGCCTCGCTCAGGCTGACCCCGCGGGTGGTGCGGTGGAACAGCTTCAGGCGCAGCTCGGCTTCCAGCTGGTTGATCGCCTGGCTCACCGCCGCCGGGGTCACCCCGAGCAGGGCGGCGGCGCGGGTGAAGCTGCCGGTGTCGGCGACCTGCCTGAAGACGTGCAGGCCGGCGAGAGGGTCGCGTCGATTCATCGTTAGAAAAACTTGAAAGTCTACGTAGGAGAGGCCTGGTTCTGTTGAAGCTTCGTCCTTTCTAGACTGGCTCGCAACCACCAACGAGGACGCGGGCCATGCCTACCCATCTGTCACTGCAACAGGCCGAACGCTGCATCGCGGCGGCCATCGCCGAGGCTCGCCGGCAGGGCCAGGCGGTCTGCGTCGCGGTGGTCGACGCCCATGCCAACCTGCTGGCGTTCGCGCGCATGGACGACAGCGTGCCCGGCGCCATCGACCTGGCCCAGCGCAAGGCGCGCAGCGCCGCGCTGTTCCGTCTGCCCAGCGGCGAGCTCGGGCGCCTCGCCGGCCCTGGCCAGCCGCTGTGGAGCATCGAACAGAGCAACGGCGGGCTGGCCTGCTTCGCCGGTGGCATGCCGATCGCCGGCGCGCCGGGCGCCTGCCTGGGCGGCCTCGGCGTCTCCGGCGGCAGCGCCGCGCAGGATCAATCCATCGCCGAGGCCGCGGTGGCCACGGCGGCAATCCAGAGGCAAGCACGATGACTCACAAGCGAATCCTGGTGACCGGGGCCGGCAGCGGTTTCGGTCGCGAAGTGGCGTTACGCCTGGCCGAACGCGGCCATCGGGTGATCGCCGGGGTGCGCAGCGCCGGCCAGGCCGGCGACCTGCGCGAGGAGGCCGGGCGGCGTGGCGGCACGCTGCGGGTGGAGGTCCTCGACATCACCGTCGGCGCCGATCGCGAGCGCGCCTGGGAGTGGGATGTCGACGTTCTCTTGAACAACGCCGGCAGCGCCGAGGCCGGGGCCAGCGCGGAGATTCCGCTGGAGCTGGTGCGCGCGCTGTTCGAGACCAACGTGTTCGCCAGCCTGGCGCTGACCCAGGGTGTCGTACGCCGCATGGTCGAGCAGAAGCGTCGCGGCCGGGTGCTCTTCGTCTCTTCCATCGCCGGCCTGCTCACCGGGCCCTACACAGGCGCCTACTGCGCCTCCAAGCATGCCCTGGAGGCCTTCGCCGAAGCCCTGCATGCGGAACTGAAGCCGTTCGGCATCCAGGTCGGAACGATCAACCCCGGCCCGTACCAGACCGGCTTCAACGACCGCATGATGGAGACCTGGAAGCGCTGGTACGACCCGCGGCGGCATTTCACCGACTACCGCGGCGTGAGATTCCCCTTCGAACAGCACGATCCCGAGGAAATGATCGCCAGCATGGTTGCGCTGGTCGAAGCCGCCGACGGCCCGTTCCGTACCCTCCTGCCGGCGAGTTTCGTCGAGGCGGTCAGGCAGGAGCAGGCCCGCGCCTGGGAGCGCCGCCTGTGAGGCGCGGTCCGCCAGGCACGGGCTCTGGCCCGGCGCGGCGGGCCGGTTAGGACGGGTCCGAAATACCTGGCCTCGCGTTTACAGGGGAAGGGGGGCTCCCTACCATTTCGTCGCCGGCAACCACTTCTCCTAAACGTTCAGCCCACTCTGCACCTGCCACCCGACGAACGCTTCGTCCGGTGCGCACTGGCGTGCAGTTGAAGGAATTGCCATGTCGTGCCCCTCCACCCATCGCTTCACCCGTAGTACCCGTCTCTGGTGCGCCGCCCTCGGTGCCAGCGTCCTGTTGCCGCAGATGGCCCCGGCGCTGGCCGGGCAGGCCGCCCGGGACGCCGTGCCGAGCCAGCAGGAAGTCACCTTCGGTGGACGCTTCATCGACGTCCAGGCCGTCCGTGGCGGCGCGCTGTCGCGCAGCGCCGCATCGCCCGGCACCGAGCGCCTGCGCCAGGAGGCGGGGGTGTCGATCCGTTCCCTGCGCGTGCAGGACGATAGCGGCTATCCGGGCTTCACCCTGCTGGCCGGCGCCCTGGAGGGCCAGGCCCGGCAGGCCGCCGGCGATATCGTGATGGCCCTGCGCGACGACGGTAGCTTCGTCGCCCTGCTGCCCGAGCGCAACGCGATGATCCGCGGTGCTGCCGACGGCCAGCAGACCCTTACCCTGTTCCCGGCGCAACGTGGCGCCGCCCACGAGCAGATCGACTACCTGGAAGAACCCGACGCGCCGCTTGCGACGACGATCGAGTCGCGCAACGGCGCGCTGCGCTACCAGGCCCAGCGCAATGCCGCCGGCGACCTGCTGATCGACGTGCTGGCCGGTTTCTCCAGGCTGTCCGTGGCCTATGTCGGCGACCACGAGGCCTACGCCCTGGCGCAGGTCGCCTCGGTCAACCAGGCGCTGGACAATTCCAGGGTCAAGGGCGTGCGCGTGCGCCTGGTCGGCACCCAGGTGATCGACGACGACCACCGGGTCAATACCGATACCCTGGCCGACCTGAAGAACCTCTTCGCCGAGGGCATGCGCCAGTACAGCCCGGACCTGGTCGCGGCGTTCTTCACCGGCCGCGGCACCGGCCCCGGGCAGAACAGCGCGGCCGGCTGGGCCTACACCAACGGACGCTACTCGGTGAACGCGGCCGACGGCCCCACCGTGTTTCGCCACGAGCTGGGCCATAACATCGGCGGCAGCCACTGCCCGACCGGCCAGGGTTTCAACTTCGGCTACAACAACGGACGGATCGGCACCATCATGTGCGGCAACTAGCTGGGCTACTACTCCAATCCCGAGCTGAAGGACAACCAGGGCGTGCCCATCGGCGACGCCCTGACCGCCAACATGGCGCAGGTATGGCGCAGCAACGCGGCGAAGATCTCCGCCTACGCTCCCTCGGTGGTGCCGGTCGACGACGAGCGGGCGACCCACGTCCTGCACGAGGGTTTCAGCCTGGCCAGGGCGGACAGCTGGAAGCACTTCGTCGTCGATGTCCCCGCCGGTACCCGGCGCCTGGCCTTCGGCATCACCTCGGGGCCGCGCCACGAACCGACCGGCAGGACCGCGATCTACCTCAAGCGTGACGGCCGACCGAGCGAAACCGACTTCGACCACCGTTCGCGCGAGGGCGTGGTGGCCGCGCTCGGCGTCCACGAAGAGGCTGGCGGCCGCTGGTACGTCTCGGTGAAAGGCAACAACGCCGACATCGACGACCTGATCCTCGACGGCCATGCCTTCGCCGTCGACAGCGACAGCGTCGAGGCCCGCTACCTGCGCCTGGTGGTGGAGTCCGAGGCGAGCGGCAAGGGCGGCGCCAGCGCCGCCGAGATCCAGCTGGCCGACTCGCGCAGCCGTCTGCTCGATCCGCGCAACTGGCGGATCCACTCGGTGAGCAGCGCCGAGGGCGCCAGGGGCGCGGCGGCCAACGCCATCGACGGTGACCCGAAGACCTTCTGGGCTAGCGCGGCGGGCGCCGGCTTCCCCCACGAGATGATCATCGACCTGGGCCGGGACAGCCGTTTCTCGCACCTGCGTTACCTGCCACGGCAGGACAACAGTCAGGTCGGCAACATCAAGGGCTATAGGCTTTACGCCAGCGACAATCCTTATGGCGGCTGGGTCGAAGTGGCCGACGGCAGCTTCGCCGCGGACAACAAGCTGAAGATCCAGGTGCTCAAGCCGAAGGAAAGCAACCTGCCGCCGCTGGCGCAGATCGACGGCAAGGCCGAAGCCGAGGCCGGCGAGCGGGTGGTGCTCGATGCCTCCGCCTCTTCGGATCCCCAGGGCGCCGCACTGAGCTACGCTTGGACGGTATCGCCGGCGCTGGATATGGAGCTGGACGGCCCGCGCCTGAGCTTCGTCGCGCCGAGCCTGGCGCAGGACACGCCCTATCGCTTCACCCTGACCCTGGACAACGGCAAGCAGCGCGTGACCCGCGACCACGAGGTGAAGGTCAAGGCTGCTCAGGATGCCAGTTGCCGTCCTGCCTGGATGCGCAACAAGGCCTATCTGTCCGGTGACATGGTGCAGCACGGGGGGCGCCAGTACTATGCGCGCTGGTGGACCCAGGGCCAGGAGCCGGGTAACCCGAACTTCACCGGTGGCGATGGCAGCGGCAAGGTCTGGCGCGACGACGGTCCCTGTCAGCAGGGCGAAGTGCCGCCGCCGCTGGCGCAGATCAGTGGCAAGACCGACGTCGCGGCGGGCGAGCGGGTGGTTCTGGACGCTTCCGGGTCGAGCGATCCGAACGGCCTTGAGTTGAGCTACCAGTGGAGCGTGTCGCCGGCGCTGGCGTTCGAAGCCGACGGTGCGCGCCTGAGCTTCGTCGCGCCGAAGGCGCCGCAGGACAGTCGCTATACCTTCAGCCTGACCCTCGGCAACGGCAGCCACAGCGTGCGCCAGGATCACGTGGTGCGGGTCGCGGCGGAACAGCCGGGAGCGACCTGCGGCAGGTCCTGGAACGCTTCGACGGCCTACGTCGGCGGCGACCGGGTCACGTACGGCGGCCGCCAGTACGCGGCGCGCTGGTGGAGCCGCGGCCAGCAGCCCGGCGATCCGGCGTTCACCGGCGGCGAGGGCAGCGGCAAGGTCTGGCGCGACGAAGGCGCCTGTCTCTGAAGCGGGCGCGGCGGCCGGTTTGCCGGCCGCCGCATCGGCTCAGGTCCTGCGCAGCAGGACCCGGGTCACGCGGCGTTCCTCCACCTCCATCACGCGCAGTTCCCAGTCCTGCCATTGCAGGCGGTCGCCGATGGCCGGCAGGCGGTCGAGCAGGCTCATCACCAGCCCGGCGAGGGTCTGGTAGTCCTCGGTGGCGCGCGCCTCGAAACCGACGTGGCGACGCACCTGGCTGAGGTTCATGGCGCCGCTGACCAGGTAGCCGCCGGCGTCCTCGACCACGTCCGGGCCGTCTACCTCGCTGGCGTCCGGCAGTTCGCCGGCGATCGACTCGAGGATGTCGGTCAGCGTCAGCAGGCCGATGAATTCGCCGAACTCGTTGACCACGAAGGCCACGTGGGTCGAGGCCTCGCGCATCTGCTCCAGGGCGTTGAGGATCGAGCAGTCCTGCAGCAGGTTGAGCGGCTGGCGGGCCAGGCTTTCCAGGTCCGGCTGGGCGCCGGCGAGCAGTTCCTTGAGCAATTCCTTCTTGTGCACGTAGCCCAGCGGCTCCTCCACCCGGCCGTCGCGGACCAGCGGCAGGCGCGAGTAGGACGACTCGAGCAGCGTCGCGCGGATCGCCTCGCGACCGCTGTCCAGGTCGATGCAGTCGACCTCGGCGCGCACCGTCATCAGGCTGCGGATGGGCTTTTCGGCCAATTGCAGCACACCGCTGATCATCACCCGTTCGCGGCGGTCGAAGACCACCTGGTCGTCGCCTTCCTCGAACAGGTCGGCGACCTCCTCGCCAACCTCGTCGGCCTCCAGGCGCTGGCCGCCGAGCAGGCGCAGCACCGCGTGGGCGGTGCGCGCGCGCAGCGGGCGGTGGCCCTGCAGGCTCTTCTTGCGGCGCTTGCGGGCGACCTGGTTGAACACCTCGATGAGGATCGAGAAGCCGATGGCCGCGTACAGGTAGCCTTTCGGGATGTGGAAGCCCAGGCCCTCGGCGGTCAGGCTGAAGCCGATCATCATCAGGAAGCCCAGGCACAGCATGATCACCGTCGGGTGGCGGTTGACGAAGCGGGTCAGCGGCTTGCTGGCGACGATCATCAGGCCGATGGAGACGATCACCGCGATCATCATCACTTCCAGGTGCTCGACCATGCCCACCGCGGTGATCACCGCGTCGAGCGAGAACACCGCGTCGAGCACGACGATCTGCGCGACGATCGGCCAGAACAGCGCGTAGGTCCTGTTGCCGGCGTGCTGGGCGACGTGGCCCTCGAGGCGTTCGTGCAGTTCCATGGTGGCCTTGAACAGCAGGAACACGCCGCCGAACAGCATGATCAGGTCGCGGCCGGAGAAGCTCTTGCCGAACACCTCGAGCAGCGGTTCGGTGAGGGTCACCATCCACGAGATGCTCGCCAGCAGGCCCAGGCGCATCAGCAGCGCCAGCGACAGGCCGAGGACCCGGGCGCGGTCGCGCAGGTGCGGCGGCAGCTTGTCGGCCAGGATGGCGATGAACACCAGGTTATCGATGCCGAGGACGATCTCCAGCACGATCAGGGTCGCCAGGCCGAGCCAGGCGGTGGGGTCGGCTATCCATTCCATGCGCGCTTACCTCGCGGCCCGGCTGGGGCGGCCGGCGAAGTGGGGGAGGGTCGAGGCGAGCTGTCCGGCATCGGCCGGCGATGCCGGGCGCAGGAAAAGGAGGTGAAGCGGGGAGGGCTGTCCGCGAGGACGACTGGGAGGCTCCGAAAGGGCGGTCATGATGGCCATTGGAAGTCAAAGGGAGGTCGATCCTACTGTGTCGCGGGCCACCGCCACAGCGGGAAACTATTACAAAACCTTAGACGGATCCCGCGCCGGCGCTAGACTGGGCGGGTTCCCGCCACTGCGAGCCGCCATGAGCACCGACGATTTCCGCGAGATCACCAGCACCACCCTGGCCGACTACCAGCGCAACGCCGAAGGCTTCCGCGAAGGAACCCGCGACCACGACGTGAGCCAGAACGTCGAGGCGCTGCTGCGCCATATCGACGGCCCGCCGCCGTACCGGATCCTCGATTTCGGCTGCGGTCCCGGGCGCGACCTGGCCACCTTCCGCCGCCTCGGCCACCAGCCGGTGGGACTCGAAGGCACGCCGCGCTTCGTCGAGATGGCCAGGGCCGACAGCGGTTGCGAGGTATGGCAACAGAACTTCCTGGCACTGCGACTGCCGGCCGGGTACTTCGACGGCATCTTCGCCAACGCCAGCCTGTTCCATGTGCCCGGCAGCGCCTTGCCGCGGGTGCTCGGCGAACTCTTCGAAGCGCTGCGGCCGGGCGGCGTGCTGTTCAGCTCCAATCCGCGCGGCGACAACCGCGAGGGCTGGAATGGCCAACGCTACGGTGCCTACCACGACTACCCGGCCTGGAAACGCCTGCTGGAGGACGCCGGTTTCGTCGAGCTGGAGCACTACTACCGGCCGCCGGGCCTGCCGCGCGAGCAGCAGCCCTGGCTGGCGAGCGTCTGGCGTCGCCCCGTCTGAAGGCGCTAGAGGGTCTGCCGGTGCGGCGTGCCAAGCACGCTGCGGTACTGGTCGAGGCGCTTCGGCGAGAGGTCGCTGTGTTCCAGGCTGTCGAGGGCGTAGGACTTGATTTCGGCGTCGCTGTAGGGGCGTTCGGCGCTGCGTGGCGGGCTGGTGCAGCCGGCCAGGACGATCAGGCAGGCGGCCAGGGGGACGATCAGGGACTTGCTCATGACGGATTCCTCGGAATTTTCCTCAATGCTATCGGTGGTCCCCCCCGTCCATGAAATCAGGCCTATTAATAATGAATATCTGGCGAATTGAGTCTAGGCCGCGCCAGGCGAGGCTTCTAGTCGACCAAAGACGAGCTTGTGGCGGCATGTTTCGCCGAGCGGTCACAGCTTCGCGGCCCGCTCGGCGGTGGATTTCAACCGGCCGTCTTTGACAGGAACGGGTAATCGGTGTAGCCGGCCGCTCCGCCTCCGAAGTAGGTCGACCGGTCGCCGCTGGCCAGCGGCAGGTCGTGTTCCAGGCGGTAGGGGAGGTCGGGATTGGCGATGAACGGCCGGCCGAAGCCGACCAGGTCGGCCCAGCCCCTGGCCAGCGCTTCCTCGGCGCGCGCCCTGGTGTACATCCCGGAGTAGATCAGGCTGCCACGGTAGACGATGCGCAGCGCTTCCTTGAACGCCGCCGGCATCGCCGGGGCGTCTTCCCAGTCGGCCTCGGCGATGTGGATGTAGGCCACGCCGATCTCGTCCAGCAGCCGCGCGGCGGCCAGGTAGGTGGCCTGCGGAGTGTCGTCGACCGCGCCCTGCAAGGTGGTCAGCGGCGCCAGGCGCACGCCGATGCGTTCCCGGCCGACCACCGCGGTGACCGCCTCGGCGACCTCGCGGAGAAAGCGCAGGCGGTTTTCCAGCGAGCCGCCGTATTGGTCGTTGCGCGCATTGGCCTGGGAGTCGATGAACTGGTTGATCAGGTAGCCGTTGGCGCCGTGCAGCTCGACCCCGTCGAAGCCGGCGTCGAGGGCGTTGCGCGCGGCCTGGGCGTAGTCGGCGACGATACCCTTGATTTCCGCCACGCTCAGCGCGCGCGGCGTCGAATGCTGGACCATCTCGCCGCCGCCGGCCTGCGGGCCGCGACCCTGGGGGTCGACGAAGACCTTCACACCCTCGGCCACCAGCGCCGAGGAAGACACCGGGGCGGCGTTGCCCGGTTGCAGCGAGGTGTGCGAGACCCGGCCGACATGCCAGAGCTGGGCGAAGATGCGTCCGCCGGCGGCGTGCACGGCCTCGGTGACCTGGCGCCAGCCGGCGACCTGTTCGGCGCTGTGGATGCCCGGCGTCCAGGCGTAGCCCTGGCCCTGGCGGCTGATCTGGGTGCCTTCGGAAATGATCAGGCCGGCGCTGGCGCGCTGGCGGTAGTACTCGGCCATCAGCGCGGTGGCGACTTCGCCGCTGGCAGCGCGCGAACGGGTCATCGGCGGCATGACGATGCGGTTGGGGGTGGTCAGGTGGCCAAGGGTGTAGGGTCTGAACAGCATGCTGGCGATCTCGCTCGTGAGGCCGGCCGTGGCGCGGCGCGATGGAAGAAGGTGGGCGCATTATTGGCGGAACGATTCGTGCGAAAAACCGCTGCCGGTGAAAATGACACTTGAGTTCAATTCATGAATGTCCGGATAGCGCGTTCCCCACACCGGCGCGTAGGGTGAATAACGCCCCTGGCGTTATCCGCCGAGCGGAATCGCAGGGGGGTGAGAAATGTCGGATGCAGCATTGCGCCCCGCGCCAGGCGGGCAGGGCGAAGAGGGCGCTCCGGCCTATTGCAGGCCGTACTTCTTCACCTTGTCGAACAGGGTGGTCTTGGCCATGCCCAGGTCCTGGCTGGCCTGGGTCAGGTTGCCGTCGTGGCGGGCCAGGGCGTCGCCGAGCAGGGCCTTCTCGAACGCCTCCACCGCCTCGGCGAAGCGCGGGCCGCCGGTCTGCACGGCCTGGCCGCCCTTGTTGAACACCGGCAGGCCGAGGGCGAAGCGTTCGGCGACGTTGCGCAACTCGCGCACGTTGCCCGGCCAGTCGTGGGCCATCAGGCTGGCCAGCGTGGCCCGGTCGAGTTCCGGCGCGGGGCGGTCGAAGCGCAGCGAGGACTGCTGGAGGAAGTGTTCGAAGAGCAGCAGGATGTCCTCGCGGCGCTCGCGCAACGCTGGCAGTTCCAGGGTCACCACGTTGAGCCGGTAATAGAGGTCGCTGCGGAACTGGCCGCTCTTGCCCATGGCGGCGAGGTCGGCCTTGGTCGCCGCGATCACCCGGCAGTCCACCGGGATCGACTGGTTCGAACCGAGGCGTTCCAGGGTGTGTTCCTGCAGCACCCGCAGCAGCTTGATCTGCAGGTTGACCGGCATGCTCTCGATCTCGTCGAGGAACAGCGTGCCGCCATTGGCGTGCTCGATCTTGCCGATCCGCCGCTTGTTGGCGCCGGTGAAGGCGTGCGCCTCGTGGCCGAAGATCTCGCTGTCGAACAGGTTCTCCGGCAGGCCGCCGCAGTTCAGCGCGACGAAGGCATGCTGGTGGCGCCGGCTGTAGTCGTGCAGGCAGCGTGCGACCAGCTCCTTGCCGGTGCCGGTCTCGCCGAGGATCAGCACGTTGGCCGAGGTGTCGCCGACGTTGGCGATCAGCTCGCGCAGCGCCTGGATCGCCGGCGAACGGCCGATGATCCGTTGCGCCAGGTCCTGCCTCCCGGCCAACTGGCGGCGCAACGCGCTGACCTCGCGGGCCAGCCCGCGCTGTTCCAGGGCGCGGCGGGCGACCTCGACCAGGCGTTCCGGGGAGAAGGGTTTTTCCATGAAATCGTAGGCGCCGGCATGCATCGCCTGCACCGCCATGGAGATGTCGCCGTGGCCGGTGATCAGCACCACCGGCAGGCTCGGATCGAGGGTCTTGAGGCGTTCCAGCAGGGTCAGGCCGTCGATGCCGGGCAGGCGGATGTCGCTGACGACGATCCCGGCGAAGTCGCGGTCGACCCGCAGCAGGGCCTCCTCGGCGCTGCCCACGCCGATGCAGGGAATGTCCTCCAGCTCCAGCGCCTGCTGGCAGCCGAGCAGGACATGCGGATCGTCTTCGACGATCAGGACGGAAAGCGGCTCGTTCATCGGGCGGGACTCGCGGTCGGGGAATCGGGAACCAGGGTCAGGCTCAGCTCGAAGGCGGTTCCGCCGCTTTCGGGGTGTTGCACGCTGAGGCTGCCGCCGGCGGCGGTGGCCAGGCTGGCCGAAAGGGTCAGGCCGAGACCCAGGCCGTGTTCGCCGGGCTTGGTGGTGAAGAAGGGTTCGAACAGGTGCACGCGCGCCGCCGGCGGGATGCCGGGACCGTTGTCGCGCACGCGCAGGATGTAGCGTTCGTCTTCGCGCCGGCCTTCCAGCCAGAGCTGGCGATCGGCCTGGTCGCGCATGGCGTCGAGGGCGTTGGCCAGCAGGTTGACCAGGATCTGCTCCAGGCGGGTCTGGTCGATGCCCAGGCAGACGTCCTCGAAGTGCCGGTGCAGCAGCGGCGGGTCCTGTTCCAGGCGGCCATGGAGGATCAGCAGCGCGGCGTCCACCGCCTTGGCCAGGCTGGCCTGGCCGGCGTCGTCGCTGCGCCGGGCGAAGGCGCGCAGGCTGGCGGTGATGCGGCCCATGCGGTCGACCAGCTCGTTGATGGTGGCCAGGTTGGTGCTGGCGGTCTCCAGCTTGCCGCGCTGGAGGAAGCGTACGGTATTGCCGGACAGCGTGCGCAGCGCCGCCAGCGGCTGGTTGAGTTCGTGGGCGATGCTGGTGGACATCTGCCCGATCACCGCCAGCTTGCCGGCCTGGACCAGTTCGTCCTGGGCCTTGCGCAGGGTGTCCTCGGCCTGCTGGCGCTCGTGGATCTCGGCGGTCAGGCGTTCGTTGCTGGCCTGCAGGTCGGCGGTGCGTTCGGCGATCTTCACTTCCAGTTCGCCGTTGGCTCGCTGCAGCGCCTCGCGCGCGGCGAGGCGGGTGGCCAGCACCTTGCGTCGCTCGTTCCAGGCGATCAGCAGGAATGCCAGCAGGGCGAAGCCGATGGCGGCCAGCATGCCGTTGCGCACGGCATCGCGGCGCAGGTCCTCCAGCGGGCTGAGCAGGGTCAGGTTCCACGGCGTGTCGTTCAGCGCGCGGGTCTGCGCCAGGTAGCTGATCGCCTCGCCGCGCGGGTGCTGCGCGTCGGCGGCGAAGCTCAGCCGCTCGACCCCGGCGGCCAGCGGCTCGCGCTCCAGCGGCTGCCATTCGTTCAACGCCCACCAGTAGTACTGCATGCTGCGCGCCAGGCGCTCCTTGTCGTCGGGGCTCAGGGAGCGCACCGCCTTCAGGCGCAGGGCAGGGTTGCTGGAGAGGATGATGATGCCGTTCTCGTCGCTGACGAAGGCTTCCAGACGCGCCTTCTCCCAGCGTTCCTCGAGGGCGTCCATCTTCACCTTGACCACCGCCACGCCGATGATCCGGCCGCCGTGGACCAGGCCGTGGGCCAGGTAATAGCCCGGCTCGCCGCGAGTGCTGCCGATGCCGTAGAAGCGGCCTGGCTTGCCCTTCATCGCATCCTGCCAGTAGGCGCGGAACGACAGGTCCTCGCCGAGGTAGCTGTCCGGGTCGCTCCAGTTGCTGGTGGCCAGCACCCGGCCATTGGTATCCAGCAGGTATACCGCGCGGCTGCCGGCGCGGCGGTTGAGGCCTTCGAGGTAGGTGTTGACCATGTTCCGCCGGTACGGCGTCGGGTCGGTCAGCAACTGGCTGACGCTGCGCTCCAGCTCCAGCAGGCTGGGCAGGTAGGTGTACTTGCTGATCTCGCTCTCCACCGTGCGCGCATGCAGTTCCAGCTGGCGTTCGCCGTTCTCGGCGAGGGTGCGGATGCCGGCGTTTTCGCTGATCCGGTAGCCGCCGTAGCCGAAGGCGAGCATCAGCAGGAGGAGGGGGATGGGCAGCAGCAACTGGCGGACGAGGCGGGGTTTCACGGCGAGTGACGGCGGTACGCGGCAGGGCGGATCGGGGGATTCCATCACAGTCGTCGCGGCTAGGCCAGCCCGCCGCCCGGGCTGGCGGCGGAGCGGGCGGTTTTCCGGCGCGGCCGGTGGGCGGCGCCGGGAGGGTTCACTCAGTATTCCCAGAAGATCCGCTGCAGTTCCTTGCTGTCCTGGGTCTTGGTCATCGCGACCGCGGCCAGGATCCGGGCTTTCTGCGGGTTCAGGTCGTGGGCGACGATCCAGTCGTTCTTGTCATCCGGCTGCTCGGCGTTGCGCAGGACGAAGCCGCCGGCGTTGACGTGCGAGGAGCGGATGATCTGCACGCCCTGCTTGCGCAGTTCCTGCAGGGCCGGCACCACGCGCGCGGGTACCGAGCCGTTGCCGGTGCCGGCATGGATGATCGCCTTGGCGCCGGCCTGGGCCAGGGCCTTGTAGGCGGTGTCGCTGACGTTGCCGTAGCTGTAGGCGATTTCCACCGGAGCCAGCGCGGAAATCTGCTTGATGTCGAACTCCGAGTTCACCGTATGTCGCTTGACCGGCGCGCGGAACCAGTAGCTCTTGCCTTCGACCACCATGCCCAGCGGGCCCCACGGGCTCTTGAACGCTTCGGTCTTGATGTTGACCATCTTGCTCGCGTCGCGACCGGAGAGGATCTCGTCGTTCATGGTGATCAGCACGCCCTTGCCGCGCGCCGACTTGTCGCCGGCCACCGCCACGGCGTTGTACAGGTTGAGCATGCCGTCGGCGGACATCGCGGTGCCCGGGCGCATCGAGCCGACCACCACGATGGGCTTCTCGGTGTGCTCGACCAGGGTCAGGAAGTAGGCGGTCTCTTCCAGGGTGTCGGTGCCATGGGTGATCACGATGCCGTCGACGTCGTCGCGGTCGGCCAGCTTGGCGACGGTCTTGCCCAGTTCCAGCAGGTTCTCGTTGGTGAAGCTCTCCGAGGCGATCTGGAACACCTGTTCGCCGCGCACGTTGGCGATGTCCTTGAGCTGCGGCACGCTGGCCAGCAACTGGTCGACCGGCACCTTGGCGGCGGTGTAGGTGGCGCTGTTGGCGGCGCTGGCGCCGGCGCCGGCGATGGTGCCGCCGGTGGCCAGGATGACCACGTTGGACAGTTTCTGTTGCGGTGCGACTTCCTTGGCCTGGGCGGCCTGCGGCAGCAGGAGCATCAGGGCCATAACACCGGGTGCGAACGCGTGGAGCAATGGCTTCATGGCGATATCTCGTGTCGGTAGGTTGGTAGGGTTATCGTCGTTGCACGCAATCAGGCGCGGGCGGCCTCGACCGCCCGCCGTCCTGTCAGGGTTTCACCACCAGGCCGACGCCGCGGCCCCGGGGGTCGGAAGCGGTCTCCACGGCCTTGCCGTCGACGCGGATGGCCTGGATGTCACCCATGTTCCAGCCCTGGTCCTCCAGGGTGTAGCCCATCGCCTTCAGTTCCTCGGCGACCTTGCCGGTGAGCGGCGCGTAGGCGTCGTAGTAGATCGTGTCCTTGGGCAGCAACTGGTGGTGTACGCGCTGCGCGGCGACGGCCTTCTCCAGCGGCAGATGGAAGTCGTAGATGTTGTTCAGCACCTGGAAGATCGAGGTGAAGATCCGCGAACCGCCGGGAGTGCCGAGCACCAGGCTGACCTTGCCGTCGCGGGTGACGATGCTCGGGCTCATCGAGGAAAGCATGCGCTTGCCCGGCTCGATGGCGTTGGCGTCGCTGCCGACCACGCCGAAGGCGTTGGCCACGCCCGGCTTGGCGCTGAAGTCGTCCATCTCGTCGTTGAGCAGGAAGCCGGCGCCCTTGACCACCACGCCGCTGCCGAAGTCCCAGTTGAGGGTGTAGGTGTTGCTCACCGCGTTGCCGTCGGCGTCGACGATGGAGAAGTGCGTGGTCTGGTGCGGTTCCAGGCCGGGACGGACCTTCTCGGTCGGCGAGATCGCCGCCGGATTGACCTCGGCGGCACGCTGTTTCAGGTACGCCGGGTCGGTCAGGCGCGCCACCGGGACCTTGGCGAAGTCCGGGTCGCCGAGGTAGTCGGCGCGGTCGGCGAACACGCGTTTCTCGATCTCCGCCAGCAGGTGGATGTAGCGCGCGGAATTCAGCTCGACGCCCTTGAAGTCGGCGGCACGGTTTTCCTTGATGCCCAGCAACTGGGCCAGGGCGATCCCGCCGGAGCTTGGCAGCGGTGCGGTATAGAGCGTGTTGCCCTGCCAGTCGACGCGCATCGGTTCGCGCCACCTGACCTTGTAGTCGGCCAGGTCCTGGTGGGTGATCAGTCCCTTGTCCTGCTGCATCTGCGCCACCAGCAGGTCGGCGGTATGGCCCTTGTAGAACTCGTCCGGGCCCTTGTCGGCGATACGCTCCAGGGTCTTCGCCAGGTCCGGCTGGAGGAACGCCTCGCCGGCCTTCATGTGGCCGAAGTAGTCACCGAAATTGGTCTTGCCGTTGAACAGGGCGACGGCGTCCTGGCGGTACTGGAACTGCTTGTCGGCGACCTTGAAGCCCTTTTGCGCATAGCCGATGGCCGGGGTCAGCAGCTCGCTCCAGGGCAGCTTGCCGAAACGCTTGTGGGCTTCCCAGAGGCCCATCACGGTGCCCGGCACGCCGGCGGCCTTGGCGCCGACCAGGCTGAGGTTCTCGATCACCTCGCCCTTGTCGTCCAGGTACATGGTCTTGCTCGCGGCCTTCGGCGCCACCTCGCGGTAGTCGAGGAAGTACGGCTTGCCGTCCATGTACAGGGTCATGAAGCCGCCGCCGCCGATGTTGCCGGCCTCGGGGTAGGTGACCGCCAGGGTGAAGGCGGTGGCCACCGCGGCGTCCACCGCGTTGCCGCCGGCCTCGAGGATCTGCGCGGCGACCTTGGCGCCGTACTCGTCGGGCGCGGCGACGGCGCCGCCGTCGAGCGTGGCGGCGAAGGCCGAGGAGGATGCGGCGGCGATGGCGACGCCGAGGGACAGGGTTCTGAAGAGCACAGGTTGCATGGGCTTTCCCTATTTATTGTTATCGCAGGCGAGGGTAGAGCAGGCCCCCGCCGGGCGGGCCGGCGAGGGCGGGTACATCAGTGCGGGAGGATCTTGGCGAGGAACTGCTGGGCGCGTTCGGAGCGGGCGCTGACGTCGCCGAAGAACTCCTCCTTCTCGCAGTCTTCCACGATCTGCCCGCGGTCCATGAAGATCACCCGGTTGGCGACCTTGCGCGCGAAGCCCATCTCGTGGGTCACGCACATCATGGTCATGCCTTCCTGGGCCAGCTGGACCATCACGTCGAGCACCTCGTTGACCATTTCCGGGTCGAGCGCCGAGGTCGGCTCGTCGAACAGCATCACCACCGGGTCCATCGCCAGCGCGCGGGCGATCGCCACGCGCTGCTGCTGGCCGCCGGAGAGCTGGCCGGGGTGCTTGTGCGCGTGCTCCTTGAGACCGACGCGCTCGAGCAGGGCCAGGCCCTTCCTGGTGGCTTCTTCCTTGCTGCGGCCGAGTACCTTGATCTGCGCGATGGTCAGGTTCTCGGTGATGCTCAGGTGGGGAAACAGCTCGAAATGCTGGAACACCATGCCGACCCGCGAGCGCAGCTTGGGCAGGTTGGTCTTCGGATCGGCGATGGAGGTGCCGTCGACGACGATGTCGCCCTTCTGGAAGGGTTCCAGTGCGTTGACGCACTTGATCAGGGTCGACTTGCCCGAGCCCGACGGCCCGCAGACCACCACCACTTCGCCTTTCGCAACCTCGGTGGAGCAGTCGGTCAGGACCTGGAAGTCGCCATACCACTTGCTGACATTCTTGATGGAAATCATACGGTTAACCTTTTCTGCAGACGTTTGACGGCGAACGAGGCGGTGAAGCTTACGACGAAGTAGACCAGGCCGGCGAAAATCAGGAACTCGTTGGCCTGGCCGATGATGTCGCCGCGCGAACGGGCCGAATTGAGGAAGTCCATCAGGCCGACGGTATAGACCAGCGAGGTGTCCTGGAACAGGATGATGCTCTGTTGCAGCAGCAGCGGGGTCATCTTGCGGAACGCCTGCGGCAGGATCACCAGGCGCATGGTCTGCCCGTAGGTCATGCCCAGTGCCTGGGCGGCGCCCATCTGGCCTTTCGGGATGGCCTGGATGCCGGCGCGGACGATCTCGCAGTAATAGGCCGCCTCGAACATCATGAAGGCCACCAGGCAGGAGGTGAACGCCCCCACCGGGGTGTCCTCGCCGGTGATCCAGCGCAGGATGAAAGGCACCGCGAAGTAGAACCAGGTGATCACCAGCAGCAGCGGGATCGAGCGGAAGTAGTTGACGTAGAAGCCGGCGATGTTCGACAGCAGCTTGCTGCTCGACAGCCGCATCAGCGCCAGCACGGTACCCAGCGCGACGCCGCCGAGGACGCCGAGGACCATCAGCTTGAGGGTCATCAGCATGCCTTCCCAGAGGCTCGGCAGGGCGGGAACGATTCCACTGAAGTCCATCATTTACCTCCTACGGAGATCAGGCCCGGTACGGCGACCTTTCTCTCCACCAGGCGCATGATCAGCATCAGGCTCATGTTCAGCGTGAAGTAGATCAGCGTGGCCAGGGTGAAGGCCTCGAACAGGTTGGCGGAGAACTCGGCGGTCTGCTTGGTCTGCGCGAGCAGTTCCATCAGGCCGATCAGCGAGGCCACCGAGGAGTTCTTGAAGATGTTGAGGAACTCCGAGGTCAGCGGCGGGATGATGATCCGGAAGGCCTGGGGCAGCAGCACGTGGCGGTAGATCTGCGGCAGGCGGAAGCCCATCGCGCGGGCCGCCGAGGTCTGTCCGTAGGGCAATGCCTGGATGCCGGTGCGCACCTGCTCGCAGACTCGCGCGGCGGTGAACAGGCCGAGGCAGATGACCACGCTCAGGTAGGCCGAGGTGGTCGGGTTGAGGTCCTGCTTGAACCAGGTCTGCAGGCCCTCGGGCAGCAGGTCGGGCACCAGGAAGTACCAGATGAACAGCTGCACCAGCAGCGGCACGTTGCGGAAGAGTTCCACGTAGGCGGTGGCGATGCCCGATACCAGGCGGTTCGGCACGGTGCGCATGACGCCGAGCAGCGAGCCCAGCGCCAGGGCGATGATCCAGCCGACCAGGGAAATGGCGATGGTCCAGCCCAGACCGGCGATGTACCAGTCGAGGTAGGTTTCGCTGCCGATCCCGGTGGACTTGAAGAACACGCCCCAGTCCCAGTTGTAATTCATGTTGGGGTTTCCCCTCGGTTCAATCGGTTGCAGACACTGGCGAGGAAGGACGGCGCCGGCAGGGCCTGGCGGCCCGCGGCGCGGTACTTCCGGGGGAGACGGCTGGGGAGGGGCGAGCCCCTCCCGCGTCCCCGAGGCCCCGCCGCGAAGCGGGGGCGACGCGCGAAGCGCTGGCGCTCCCGGAGGAACGCCAGGCGCTCGTTACATCTGCTCGGCGGCCTTGTCGGTCGGATTGGCGATCAGCTTCTTCAGCTCGTCGCTCATGGGGAAGTTGAGGTTCAGGCCCTTCGGCGGGATCGGCTGGGTGAACCACTTGTCGTAGATCTTGTTGACCTCGCCGGAGGCGTAGGTGTCGGTGATGGCCTTGTCGACCACCTTCTTGAACGCCGCGTCGCCCTTGCGCACCATGCAGCCGTAGATCTCGAAGGACTGCGGGGTGCCGCCGACGACCCAGTCGTCCGGCTTCTTGGCCTTGGCCATTTCGCCGTAGAGCAGCGCGTCGTCCATCATGAAGGCCACCGCGCGGCCGGACTCGAGCATCATGAAGGACTCGCCGTGGTCCTTGGCGGAGATGATGTTCATGCCCATCTTCTTGTCCGCGTTCATGGCCTTGAGCAGGCGCTCGGAGGTGGTGCCGGCGGTGGTCACCACGTTCTTGCCCTTGAGGTCGTCGAAGTCCTTGATGTTGGCGGTCTTCTTCGACAGCAGGCGGGTGCCGACCTCGAAGATGCCGACGGAGAAGTCGACCTGCTTCTGGCGCTCTTCGTTGTTGGTGGTGGAGCCGCACTCGATGTCCACGGTGCCGTTCTGCACCAGCGGGATGCGGGTCTGCGAAGTGACCAGGTTGTAGCGGACCTTCAGGTCGGGGAGGTTGAGTTCCTTCTTCACCGCCTCGACCACTTTCAGTTGCAGGTCGTGGGAATAGCCGATCGGTTTGCCCGGTTCGACGCCGAGGTAGGAGAAGGGAATCGAAGCGTCACGGTGACCGAGGGTGATGGTGCCGGTGTCCTTGATCTTCTTCAGCGTGCCGGTGAGCTCGTCAGCGACGACCGGAGCGGACAACAGAGCGGCCACGATGGCGGTGCTCAGCAGACTGGGAGCGATACGCATGAATTTCTTCCTCGACTTGTTTTGATTTTTATTGAGCCGCGAGCGCCTGGCCTCTCCGGGACAGGGTGTTTCGCGGTTTTCCCCGGCAGGGGAAGCCACGAGAGTATCGTGCTTGCCGAACAGTGTAGTGGCAGGATGCATGCCAGCTTATGAAATCCGGCTGTTTTTAGCCTAACTTGTTGAAGATAAAAGAAATTAAATTTGGATGAAAATGCCCCGAAATGGCCTTCCGTCCGCTCTTCCGAATATTTTCGGGGCATGGCGTTCGGTTTTCCGAACGTTTTGCCGAAGGCCGTTCTTGAGCCTTTTCAGGGTTTTCTGACGGTTCGTTCAGAAACTGTTCAGGCTTCATTCAGTCCCGATTCAGGCCGGGTTCAGCACAATCCACGCTGCGAGGCGCAAGCCGTCACGTCTTGCCTTCCTTCCCTGGCGACGGTCCCTGGAGCCCACATGCGCTTTCCCATCCTGAGCCTGCTGGCCGTGCTCGCCGCACCTGCCTGGGCCGCCGACGGCGAGTTCTGGTACTTGCAGACAAGCGTCTATACGCGGCATTTCAACCCGGACCCGGAGCACAACAACCATCAGGACCTGCTCGGCCTCGAATACAACCGCGCCGATGGTGTGCTGGCCGGCGGCGCCACCTTCCGCAACTCCTTCCGCCAGCGCTCCAACTACGCCTACCTGGGCAAGCGTTTCGACAGTGACAGCCACCCGGTCTACCTGAAGGTCACCGGCGGCCTGTTGCAGGGCTATCGCGGCGAATACCGCGACAAGATCCCGCTGAACCGCTTCGGCGTGGCGCCGGTGATCATTCCCTCGGTAGGGATGCGCTTCGGCGCGCTGGGCAGCGAGCTGGTGCTGCTGGGCAATTCGGCGGCGATGATCAACGTCGGCCTGCGTCTCTGAGGCGGGCGCGGAACGCTGGCTGGTCTAGGCTGTCGTCTGTTCCCCGAGCCGCGTTCCCGAGCGGTTCGCCATTCGACAGGAGACTCCCATGCAGATCGATCTGAGCGACAAACTGGCGATCGTCAGCGGTTCCACCGCCGGCATCGGCTTCGCCATCGCAACCGGGCTCGCCGCCGCTGGCGCCACCGTGGTGGTCAACGGCCGCAGCCAGGCGGCGGTGGACCGTGCGATCGCGGCGATCCGGGACGGCCAGCCGGATGCCAGGGTCCGCGGCGTCGCCGGCGACCTGGGTACGGCGGAGGGCTGCGCGGCCTTCGTCGCCGCCGAGCCGAAGGCGGACATCCTGGTCAACAATCTGGGCATCTTCGAGCTGAAGGACTTCTTCGACATCGAGGACGCCGAGTGGAGCCGCTTCTTCGAGGTCAACGTGATGTCCGGGGTGCGCCTGGCCCGCGCCTACGTCCCGGGAATGGTCGAGCGCGGTTGGGGACGAGTGGTGTTCCTGTCTTCGGAGTCGGCGTTGAACATCCCGGCGGACATGATCCACTACGGCTTCAGCAAGACCGCCAACCTCTCGGTGTCGCGCGGCCTGGCCAAGCGCCTGGCCGGCAGCGGGGTGACGGTGAACGCGGTGCTGCCCGGGCCGACCCTCACCGAAGGCGTCGCCGAGATGCTCCGCGAGGATGCGCGCAAGGCCGGGCTGAGCATAGAAGAGGCCGGTACCGCCTTTGTTCGGCAGCACCGCTCCAGTTCGATCATCCAGCGCCTGGCGACGCCCGAGGAAGTCGCCAACCTGGTGGTCTACACCTGCTCGACCCAGGCCTCGGCGACCACCGGCGCGGCCCTGCGGGTCGATGGCGGGGTGCTCGACAGCCTGGCCTGAGGAGCGCGCAACGCCAGCGTAAAAACACTCCTCGGCACGCTTGGCACGGCACCCGGCGGCCCTGGCCGGTTGCCACGCCGGCGCCTGGCGGCGGCGCTCGTAAAGCTTGCGTAACGAGGCGCGACAGGAAGTGCGGGGAGGTCTAGAACGGCAGGTACCGTCATTCAGAGGATACCGCCACTCATGTCAGCAGCCTCGCTAGCCTTCCTCGACGGGTCGCTCCCCATGACCCCCGTCGAGCAACCCCGACCGCCGGCTCTCGCCGACCTCGGCAGCCGCCTGATGATTGTCGTCGAGCGACGCGAGGACTGGGCCTCCTACCTGCCCAGCGAGGAAGTCCTCACCGTCCAGGAATACCTCGAGCAATCGGCGCGCGACCACGGCGGCCGCCGCGTGCAGGTGATCAACCTGTGCCGCGGCTACAAGTACCTCGGCCTCGGCTACTACTGTTCGCTGCTGGCCGAGGCCCGCGGCCACCGGGTGATCCCGTCGCTGCGCTGCATCAGCGAACTGGCTCGCAAGTCGGTGTACGGGCTGGCCCTGGGCGGCCTCGACAAGGCCCTGGACAAGGCGCTGTGCCGCACGCCCTATGGCGCCACCGACGGCTTCACCCTGACCCTGTATTTCGGCCATACCGAGTTCGAGCCGCTGGCCGACCTGGCCCGCCAGTTGTTCGAAGTCTTTCCCTGCCCGATCCTGCTGGTGGAGTTCCGTCGCCAGCAGGGCTGGCATATCGAGGGAGTGCGTCCTGGCGTGCTGAACCGCCTGCGTGGCGACCAGGAGGATGTCTTCGCCGGAGCCCTCGACGGTTTCAGCCGGCGCGCCTGGCGCATGCCGCGTTCGCGGCGGGTGGCGCGCTACGACATGGCGATCCTGCACGATCCCGACGAAGCGCTGCCGCCGTCCAACCCGCAGGCGCTGGCCAACTTCGTGCGGGTCGGCGCCAGCCTCGGCATCGACGTCGAACTGATCGGACGCAAGGACTACGCACGCCTGGCCGAGTTCGACGCCCTGCTGATCCGCGAGACCACCCGGGTCGACCACCACACCTATCGCTTCGCCGAGAAGGCCGAGCGCGAAGGACTGGTGGTGATGGACGACCCGGCATCGATCCTGCGCTGCACCAACAAGGTCTACCTGGCTGACCTGCTCGGCTGCCGGCAATTGGGCATGCCGCTCACCGAGATCCTCTACAAGGAACGCCCGCAGGACTGGCAGCGGGTGGCCCGGCGCCTGGGCTTCCCGCTGGTGCTGAAGATTCCCGATGGCTGCTTCTCCCGTGGCGTGGTCAAGGTCAACGACGACAGCGAACTGCTGGCGGCGGCGAGCGAGCTGTTCGAGCGTTCGGTCCTGTTGCTGGCGCAGGAGTTCTTCTACACCGAGTACGACTGGTGCATCGGTGTGCTCGACCGCCAGCCGTTGTACGCCTGCCAGTACTTCATGTCGCGCGGCCACTGGCAGATCTACAACCACAAGGCCGACGGCCAGGACGTCAACGGCGAGTGCCGCGCCGTACCGCTGGAGCAGGTGCCGCCGGCGGTGCTGGAGCTGGCTCTGGAGGCGGCCGGGCGGATCGGCGACGGCCTCTATGGGGTGGACCTGAAGCAGGCCGGCGACAGGGTGCTGGTCATCGAGGTCAACGACAACCCGAACCTCGACGCCGGCATCGAGGACGGCCAGCTCGGCGACGAACTCTACCGGCGCATCCTCCAGGCCTTCGTCCGCCGCCTGGAGCTCAAGCATCGCGGGCAACTGAGCAAGGCGCTGCGCTGAGCATGGCGGCCTTGCTCAGGGTGCCAAGCGCAGGGCGAGCGCGGCCGGCTTGACGCAACGAACCACATGGCGGCCGCGCGCGTCCACCTCGACCCCCTGTAGCAGCGGCTCGAAGCCGGGGAAGTGTTCGCCGAAGGTCCGCAGCGCCAGCAGATAGTCGACCAGCGCTCGCGGTTCCAGGGGCACGCGGTCACCCGGCAGCAGCAGGAGCGGGTCGGCCGGGCCGGCGCCGATCAGGCTGACGACGACGCGTCCGCCAAGGTCGGCCAGTTCCACCCACTCGGTCTCGCCGTTGACCAGGTAGCCGTAGAGCGCGGCCGGCGAGACCGCGCCGCGGATGGCGGTCCCGACGCTGGCCGCGGCCAGCTCGGCGAGGCGCAGGCGGAGCGAGGCCTCGTGGATCATTGCGCAGAGTTCGCGCAGTCCCAGGTAGTTGTAGAGGGGCGAACTCTCCAGCAGGTCGGGTATCACCTGTTTCAGCGGCGCATCTTCGTCATGCCAGCGCTTGAACTCCAGCAGCTTGTCCACCAGCGGACGGGCATGTTCCGGCTGGGCGTCCCGGGGAAGGAACAGCAGCACGCGATAGTCTCCGGTGCACAGCGGCGTGATGCCATGGCGACGCAGATAGCGCGAGACCACCTGCGCAGGGACTCCGAAGCTGGCCGGGCGACCCTGGGCATCGAGTCCCGGACAACCCAGGTCGACTCGCAGGGCTAGCGACTGGCAACAACTGCCGGGTGCCCGGCTGAAATCCTGCCAGCGTCGGCGCGCGGGTGCTTCCTCCGCGGCGCGGGAGGCGGCTACGGCGGGCTGGAAGAACCAGTGGTGGCCGTCCTGTCCGGCCAGTCGCTGCATGGCTGCGCGCAGCGCCTGATGGAAGGCCTGGGCGAGTGGCTCGCGCTCCTCGGACAAGGGCTCCGGCGAGTCGGACAGCGGCGTCGCCGCCGGTCCGGAGGGGGACGGCGGCGAGGCATGCTGGTTCAGGTATCCCGAGAAAAACGCAAGCGTCGCAGGGAAGAACTCGTCGCCATGGATGACCCTGATGGGATAACCATTGTAGGTGGAGCGGGAAAGGGTTCGAGTGGGCGATTGGCAATAGCCGGTTTCTTCCCGGGTTTGCGCGTGAGGTGGTTTCTTCGGAAATCTCTGATCGATGAATATGGCGTTTGAATCCTGGCTGGTAATTCTTAGGAAAATTCTCACAGAACATGCCGGCCAGGCGGGAGGCGAGGGGTGGCTGGTACCTTTGAAAGTGATATATCCGCCCTCCACAGCCACTTCCCGCTCGCCAACATTGTCGGAGGAAAGGAGGTTGCCTGGAGCCATGGAAAACTCTTTTCGATACATGCCGTTGTCCTTTTTCTCGAGTTCTCTCGGGACGGCGCTGGCAACCAGGGAAGTTTGCCCGCCGTCGGTTTCAAGGAATGTCAGTGGTTGATGACGTACTTGGCGCTGGCGAAGGCCGGTGGAATGTAGAAGTTCCACTTGTTGCGCCGCGCCAGGGTCTTGAAGGCGCTGATGGAAGTGCAATCGGCTTTCTGGAAGATGTTGCTCTTGTGAAACTTTATGGTGCTCAGGGAACGACTGATCTGTTCGGCTATTTCCTTTTCCGACAGGCCGGCGAGCATCAGGTAGATCACGTCCCACTCGCGTGCGGTGAACAATGGCGTGGGCTGCGTGAAGGTGAAGGTGCCGATGCCATCGGTGGCGATGAAGCCGCGCGGGGCGATGGACGTCAGCGACTTGGCGTGGGCGATCACGCCGGTGCGGTTGGCCCGGCGGTCGTACAGCGGCATCCGCTCGAAGTAGAGACAGCGGGGGGCGGGATGGTCTTCGGCGCTGAGCAGCGCCAGCGCCTCTATGCGCTTGCCGGTCTGGATCACCAGCTTGTCGTGCAATTCGATGTTGCTGCTGAACGGCGAAAGCAGGGAGCTTTTCTGACCGAACTGCGGGGTAATCAATTCCATGTAGCGTCGATTGACGTAGACGAAGTTCAGACAGGTGTCCTTTACGCTCCAGGCTTCTTCGCTCTGCTCCCAGGAAATGATCAGTTCGATAGGAATATGCACCGACATGTGTCGACTCATATCCTGAATTCTTTCGATATCCGATAACGTCATAGGCTACTCCACTCATTACATACATGTGGGTGGAACTTTGAATGGAAGGAGGTTGGTTAAGGCGAGTGCCTGTCGGGATGGTCGAATGTTTACAGGGTCATTTCTGCTGGCCGTGTTTCGGGATCGGCTTATTCTCCTGTCGACGAGGAATCATGAGGTTGCTCTTTTAGTCTCAGGTTATATCCGTACCTGCTGGCTAGTGCTGTACCTTTGATAGGGTTTTTTTGCGCTGTTCTAATAGGTTTTCCGAGCGATGCGGTGAATTGAACGACAGGGCCCGGACTGGCTTGCCGGGCGTCATGCCGTCGGTCATGCGCGGGTCGCAGCGTCGCTATCGGCGGTGATCGTGTAACCCCGGGAGCAGCCAAGAGGACGATGCCGGGCCGACCCGCGAGAGCCCGCTGCGCGATCCCCTCCTGAATCCCTACGCCCCGCGCCAGCCCTGACCGACGGCCCGCGCCGCGGGGCCCGGGCGGGTCTAGGCTTGTGCTGCGCCCGCGCCGACCGTTCGTCCGCGCCGCGCGGTTTTTTTCCCGCCCCTGTCGAAAGGCGCTTGCGCCGGGCGACTACTGAACGAACGGATCGTCGATCCGCACCAGGAGCCCACCATGAAATACCTCTGCCTGATCTATTTCGACGAAGCGAAGCTGGCCGCCGTACCGGCCGAGGAAGTCGCCGCCATCGTCGACGAGTGCATGAGCTACACCGACCAGTTGAGCAAGGCCGGCCACTACATCGCCTCGCACGCCCTGCAGTCGGTGCAGAGCGCCACCACCCTGCGTCACCAGGGTGGCAAGCTGGCGATGACCGACGGTCCGTTCGCCGAGACCAAGGAGCAACTCGGCGGCTTCTACCTGATCGAGGCCAGGGACCTGAACCAGGCGTTGCAGATAGCCGCGAAGATCCCGCCGGGACGGCTCGGCTGCGTCGAGGTGCGGCCGATCAAGGAGTGGGAGTGAACGGCGCCCGGCGCCGGAGGTGGAGCATGTGCCCCGTTTGTATCGCGTCCCTGTCCCTGCTGTTCGCCGGCGGCGCTTCGCTGACCGGCATCGCCCTGCTGGGCGGGCGTCGGCGCCCGTCGCGGGCGAAGGCGGAGTCCGGCGGCAAACCTGGAATTTCCGTGGAGAATCGGCAATGAACCTTTCCTTGCAGGAACACCCGGTGACCAGCCGGGAAGACTGGCTGGATGCCCGCCGCCGCCTGCTGGCGCGGGAAAAGCAACTGACCCGGCTGCGTGACCAGCTCGCCGCCGAACGCCGCCAACTGCCCTGGGTCCGGGTGGAGCGGGACTACCGCTTCCAGGGCGAGCACGGCGAGCGTTCGCTGGCCGAGCTGTTCGGCGGCAACAGCCAACTGATCGTCTACCACTTCATGTTCGGTCCCGGCTGGAGCGAAGGCTGCGTCGGCTGCTCGTTCCTCGCCGACCACATCGACGGCGCCAACCAGCATCTGGCGCACCACGATGTCAGCCTGGTGGCGGTATCGCGCGCGCCGCTGGAGGAGTTCCAGGCATTCCGCCGACGCATGGGTTGGCGCTTCGCCTGGTATTCCTCCCACGGCAGCGCTTTCAACCGCGATTTCGGCGTGGCCTTCGACAAGGCGCAACTGGCCGCCGGCGCGGTCGACTACAACTATGAGCCGAGCCGCGATGCCGGCGAGGAAATGCCCGGCGCCAGCGTGTTCTACCGCAACCCGGCGGGCGAGGTGTTCCACACCTATTCGGCCTACGCGCGCGGCCTGGACATCCTGCTCACCACCTACAACTTCCTCGACCTCACGCCCAGGGGCCGCAACGAGGAGCAGATCATGGACTGGCTGCGCCATCACGACCGCTACGACGAGGCGTCGAGAAGCGCCTGCTGCCACGCGGAGGGTCGCCATTGAGGGCGCACGGCGAGCCGTTGCGCAGCCGCATCGATGCGCTCTACCGCGAGGAGTCGCGGCGCGTGCTGGCGACCCTGATCCGCCTGCTCGGCGATTTCGAACTGGCCGAGGAGGCATTGCACGACGCCTTCATCGCGGCCGTCGAACAGTGGCCGCGCGACGGTATCCCACGCAACCCGCGCGCCTGGCTGGTTTCCGCCGGGCGCTTCAAGGCCATCGACAACCTGCGCCGGCGCTCGCGCTTCGACGCCTCGCAGCGGCTGCTCGCCGAGCAGCTGGAAGACCAGGGCGAAGCGCCGCCGGAGGAGGGCGAGGCGGTGGAAGACGACCGGTTGCGCCTGATCTTCACCTGCTGCCACCCGGCGCTGACCGCCGAGGCCCAGGTGGCGCTGACCCTGCGCGAGGTCTGCGACCTGCGCACCGAGGAGATCGCCCGCGCGTTCCTCGCCGCGCCGAGCGCCATCGCCCAGCGCATCGTGCGGGCGAAGAACAAGATTCGCGACGCCCGGATTCCCTACCAGGTACCGGCCCTGGACGAGTTGCCCGGGCGCCTGGACAACGTCCTGCAGGTCATCTACCTGGTGTTCAACGAAGGCTACTCGGCGTCTGCCGGCGAGCGCCTGACCCGCGCCGATCTCAGCGGCGAGGCGATCCGCGTCGGTCGCCTGCTGGTCGAGCTGCTGCCGGACCCGGAGGCCCTCGGCCTGCTCGCCCTGATGCTGCTGCACGATTCGCGGCGCCAGGCGCGTACCTCGGCCAGCGGCGAACTGGTGCGGCTCGACGAGCAGGACCGCGCGCTGTGGAACCGCGAACTGATCGGCGAAGGCCTCGACCTGGTCGAGCGGGCCCTGGCCAGCCGCCGCTTCGGTCCCTATACCCTGCAGGCAGCGATCGTCGCGGTGCACGCTCGCGCGCCGCGCGCCGAGGATACCGACTGGGTGCGGATCGTCGCTCTCTACGACATGCTGCTGCGCCTGGCGCCATCGCCGGTGATCGAGCTCAACCGCGCCGTGGCCCTGGCCATGCGCGACGGCATCGAGGCCGGGCTGGCGGTGGTCGACGCGCTGCTGGCGCGCGGCGAGCTGAATGGCTACCACCTGGCGCATTCGGCGCGCGCCGACTTCTGCCGCCGGCTCGGCCGCCGCCAGGAGGCACGCGAGGCCTACCGCGCGGCGCTGGCCCTGGCGCGCCAGGAGCCGGAGCGACGCTTCATCGAGCGACGCCTGCGCGAGCTCGACTGAGGCGCGTCAGGCGGCGCCGGCGCAGGTCGCCGGCGCCTCGCCGCGGGTGAGCCACCAGAACAGCAGCGCCACCAGGCTGATCGCCGCGCCGAGCAGGCTCACCCCGTGCCAGCCGGCCCAGGCGTACATCGCCGTGCCGGCGCTGGCGCCCAGGCCGCTGCCGGCCGCGTAGAACAGCATGTAGCAACCCACCAGGCGGCTGTGCGCGCGTGGATCGATGGCGAAGACCAGGCTCTGGTTGAGCACGTGGATCGCCTGCCCGGCGAGGTCGAGCAGCAGCACGCCGAGCACCAGCGCCAGCAGCGAGTCCGCGCCGAGGCCCAGCGGCAGCCAGGACAGCAGCAACAGCAGCAGGGCGGCGCCACTGAGCGCCTGTGCGTGGCCACGGTCGGCCAGGCTGCCGGCGCGCGCCGCGCCCAGTGCGCCGAGCGCGCCGACCAGGCCGAAGGCGCCGATGGCGCTGTGCGACAGCGCATGGGGCGGCGCGCTGAGCAGCAACGCCAGGCTGCTCCAGAACACCCCGAAGGCGGCGAACATCAGTAGCCCGAGCAGGCCGCGCACCTGCAGCGTGCGCTGGCTCGCCAGCAGGACGAACATCGAGCCGAGCAGTTGCCGGTAGGACAGCCCCAGCGCGTTCGCCGGCGCTGCCGGCAGCACCCGCCAGAGCAGCAGGCCGAGCGCGGCCATGGCCGTCGCCGAGACCAGGTAGACACTGCGCCAGCCGCCGAGGTCGGCGAGCAGCCCGGCCAGCGTGCGCGCCAGCAGCAGGCCGATGACCACGCCGCTCTGCGCCGCGCCGACCACCCGGCCGCGCTCGCCCGGCGCCGCCAGCGCCGCGGCGTAGGCCAGCAGGCCCTGGGTCATGGCGGTGCCGAGCAGACCCAGTCCGAGCAGGCCAAGCGCCAGGCCGAGGGCGTCGCCGGCGAAGCCCACCAGCAGCAACGACAGCACCAGCAGCAGGAGCTGCACGAACATCAGCCGGCGGCGCTCCAGCAGGTCGCCCAGCGGCACCACCAGCAGCAGGGCCAGGGCGCAACCGGCCTGGGTCGCGCCGAACAGCAGGCCGACCCCGGCCTGGTCGATGGCGAACTCGGCGCCGAGGGCGTCCAGCAGCGGCTGGGCGTAGTAGACGTTGGCCACGCTGAGACCGCAGGCGATGGCGAACAGCAGCACCAGCGCGGAGGGGAGGGAGGATGGCGAGGATGGCATGCGAAGCGCTCCGTAAGGTTTCAATATGAAACTAAATCGGAGGCTAGGAATTTTTGGTTTCAAAATGCAACCTAAATTATCGCAGCAATGCGTCTATCGATAGCGACTCGCGCACAGCGGAACGCGGGCCCGCCGCCGATTTACCTGGCGGCGGGCCGCGTAGCGGTCGCTACCGGTCCTGCTCGCAGTTGACCATCCAGGCCACGCCGAAGCGGTCGGTGAACATGCCGAAGCTCGCCGCCCAGAAGGTCGGGCCCAGCGGCATCTGCACCGAGCCGCCCTCGGCGAGGGCATTGAACAGGCGCTCGGCCTCGGCCTTGCTGTCGACGTTGAGGCTGATGGAACAGCCCTTGATGCCTTCGTAGGGATAGGCCGGGTGATTGTCCGAGGCCATCAGGGCGAAGCTGCCGACCACCAGCCGTGCGTGCATGATCTTGTCTTTCCAGTCGGCCGGGATGTCGCCGCACTCGGGGCTGTCGCCGAACGGCAGCATGGCCTCCAGGGTGCCGCCCAGGTGCTGGTGGTAGCAGGTGAAGGCCTCCCGGCAATTACCGTTGAAGATCAGGTAGGGGACGATTTGCATGGCGCTTTCCTCGTTCTTGGCGGAGTGCGGGGCGGTTCAGTTGCGTTTTTCCAGTTCGGCGCGCAGGCGCTCCTCGCGCTCGCGCAGTTCCGGGGTGAACTCCTCGCCGAAGTCCTCGGCCTCGAAGACCTGGCGGATCTCGATCTCGGATTCGCCGTCGAATGGGTTGGGGCAGCGCTTGACCCACTCGATGGCTTCTTCCAGGGAGGCCACCTGGAACATCCAGAAACCGGCGATCAGCTCGCGGGTTTCGGCGAAGGGGCCGTCGATCACTGTCCGCGTGCTCCCGGAAAAGCGCACCCGCGCGCCTTTCGCGCTCGGCTGCAGGCCTTCGCCGGCGAGCATCACCCCGGCCTTGACCAGTTCCTCGTTGTAGCGGCCCATCGCCGCGAGCAGTTCCTCGCTGGGCATCTCGCCGGCTTCGGAAGCCTGGGTGGCCTTGACGATCACCATGAATCTCATCTGCGTTCTCCTTGTTGTTCTGCGCAATGCGGCCCGTTCTGGCCCGCCTCCCGAACTGGTCGAACGGCGGGCCGGCGGATCGACAGGTGACGGCGGTTTTTTCGCTGGCCGGGGCAGTATAGGAGGCCCGCGCCGAGCGGCCGGGATGGCCGACGAGCGTCGCTGCGGAGCTTGCCGACCGCTGGGCGGGCCGCGCCAGCCGTGGCCTGCAGGGCTTCTACACTGTTCCAGCAGAGCCACTTCCGCGAGCCCCGGCATGCCCCGTATCGTCTTCGCCCCGGCCATCCAGCGGCATGTCGCCATGCCTGCCCTGGAGGTCAGCGCCGCCAGCGTTGCCGCCGCCTTGCAGGCGGCCTTCGCCCGCGAACCGCGTCTGCGCGGCTACCTGCTCGACGACCAGGGCGGCCTGCGCCGGCATGTGGCGCTGTTCGTCGATGGCGTGCAGGTCCGCGACCGCCGCGGCCTGGGTGACCGCCTCGAAGCCGACAGCGAGGTCTACGTGGTGCAGGCGTTGAGCGGCGGTTGAGCACGACAGAGGAGGACATCCGGTGAGCGAGCGACTCTACGTCGGCACCCGCAAGGGTCTGTTCGAACTGCGGCGCAACGCGGCGGGCCGGTGGCTGCCAATGGCCAGCCACTTCCTCGGCGAACCGGTGAGCATGCTCCTCGCCGATCCGCGCGACGGCGCGCTCTATGCGGCGCTGAACCTCGGCCATTTCGGCGTCAAGCTGTGGCGTCGCGACGCCGGCGCGACGGACTGGATGGAATGCGCGGTGCCGGTCTATCCGCCGCAGCCACCAGCGGCCGCAGGGCAGGCGGCGGAACCTCACTGGTCGTTGCAGCAATTGTGGATCCTCGAGCCAGGCGGCGCCGACCGCCCCGGCACGCTGTGGGCCGGGACCATCCCCGGCGGCCTGTTCCGCTCCGACGATCGCGGCGCCAGCTGGCGCCTCAACCGCGAGCTGTGGGAACGACCCGAACGCGCCCAATGGTTCGGCGGCGGTTACGAGCATCCCGGCATCCACTCCATCTGCGTCGACCCGCGCGACAGCCGCCACCTCACCGTCGCGGTGTCCTGCGGCGGCGTCTGGCAGAGCCACGACGACGGCCGCAGCTGGACCTGCACCACCAGAGGCATGCGCGCCGACTACATGCCGCCGGAGCAGAGCGAGGAGGCGGCGATCCAGGACCCGCACCGCCTGGTGCAGTGCCAGGCGCGCCCGGAGTTCCTCTGGGTACAGCACCACAACGGCATCTTCCGTTCCCGCGACGGCGGCCTGCATTGGCAGGGCGTGGTCGCCGAGCCGTCCAGCTTCGGCTTCGCCGTCGCCGTGCATCCGCGGCAGCCGGACACGGCCTGGTTCGTCCCGGCGACCAAGGACGAATGCCGAATTCCCAGGGACGCCCGCTTCGTGGTCACCCGCACCCGCGACGGCGGCCGCAGCTTCGAGACCCTCGCCCGTGGCCTGCCGGAGGGCCCGGCCTACGACCTGGTCTACCGCCACGGCCTGGACATCGACCCCAGCGGCGAACGCCTGGCCATGGGCTCGACCACCGGCGGCCTGTGGCTCAGCGAGAACGGCGGGGAGGGCTGGCAGCCGCTCTCGGCCAACCTGCCGCCGATCTACTGCGTGCGCTTCGCCTGAGCGCGCGGCGCTGGACAGCCTCGGCGCGCTTGCATAAGTTCGTGGGTTTTCGCCAAGGAGCCCACCCCATGAGCCTCGAATCCGTCCGGCGGTTCTTCGCCGAGAAAGCCCCGGACCTGCGCGTCATCGAGCTGGAGACCAGCACCGCCACCGTCGCCCTGGCCGCCGAGGCCCATGGTGTGGAGCCGGGGCGGATCGCCAAGACCCTGTCGCTGCGCGTCGGCGAGCGCACCGTACTGGTGGTGGCGCGCGGCGACGCGCGGCTGGACAACCGCAAGATCAAGGCCGCGTTCGGTGGCAAGGCGAAGATGCTCGGCGCCGAGGAAGTGGTCGAGCTGACCGGGCACCCGGTCGGTGGAGTCTGCCCGTTCGGCCTGGCGACGCCGCTGGCGGTGTACTGCGACGTCTCGCTGCAAGCCTTCGACGAAGTGCTGCCGGCCGCCGGCGCGGTGCACAGCGCGGTGCGCATCGCCCCGCGGCGGATGGCCGAGCTGGTCGGCGCGCAGTGGGTCGATGTGTGCCAGGAAGTCCTCCAGGAAGCCTGACGACAACTGCCGGGCTCAGGCCAGGTTGAGCTGCCAGGACACCCCGAAGCGGTCGGCCAGCCAGGCGAAGCGCCGGCTGAAACCGTAGTCGCCGAGCGGCATCAGGGCCTTGCCGCCGTCGCCCAGGGCTGCGGCCAGGCGTTCGATCTGCGCGTCGCTCTCGCAGTCGACGAAGAACGAGAACGCCGGGGTGAAATCGAAGGCATGGCGCACATGGCTGTCGATGCAGTGCACGCTCTGGTCGCCGAGGCGGAACAGCGCCTTCAGCACCGAGCCCTCCGGGCCCGGCCCCTCGGCGCCGTAGCGCTGGATATGGAGGATCTCGGCGTCGTCGAACAGCGACAGGTAGAAGTTCATGGCCGTCTCGGCCTGGACGCCCTGGAACATCAGGAAGGGTCGTACGCGTGCGCTCATCGCGGTTTCCTCTGGAAGGCTGGCTCGACGCTAGAGCCTAGCTCACCACATTGCGGGTGAAACGCACCACCTCGTCCCCGTCGTTGACGTAGGCGTACGGCTGGTCGCTGGCGAAGGCATGGAAGTCGCCGGCCGCGATGCACCGCTCGCCGTCGGCCAGTTCCAGGCGCAGGCGGCCCTCGATGACCAGCACCATTTCCCGCCAGCCGGCGGCGTCGGGTTCCGACACGTAGCGCTCGCCCGGCCCCAGCGACCAGGCCCAGAGTTCCACCTCGCGGCGCGCCGGCGCGCTGGCCAGGAGGGTGGCGCGGCTCTCCGGGTGGCGGCCGACCCAGGCCACCGCGTTGATCCGCGAGCGGTCGGTGGCCGCTGCCTGGACCAGGTCGGGGAACAGCACGCCGAGGGCGGCGGCGATGCGGTCGAGGGTCGACAGGCTGACATTGACGTCGCCGCTCTCGATGCCCACCAGCATCCGCCGGCTGACGCTGGCCGCGCGGGCCAGCGCTTCCTGGCTGAGGCCGGCTTGCAGGCGCAGGCGGCGGACGTTGCCGGAGACATGTTCGAGGACGCTGGGGCGTTCGGTAGGGTTGGGCAATATATTGCTCACTGTCGCGGTTTTGCGCATTATAGTGCACATCCCGTTTCCCGCAGTCCATCGGGCTGCTTCCCACTGCCGGACCTCTTGCATGACCTCCACCTCCCGCGGCCTCGCCGGAACGCTGTTGCCGGTCGGCCTGCTATTGATCGCCATGGCCTCGATCCAGAGCGGCGCCTCCCTGGCGAAAAGCATGTTCCCCCTGGTCGGCGCCCAGGGCACCACGGCCCTGCGGCTGTTCTTCGCCGCGCTGATCCTGCTGCTGTTCCTGCGCCCCTGGCGCAAGCGCCTGAGCCTGCAATCGCTGCGTTCGGTGGTGGTCTACGGCATCGCCCTGGGCGGCATGAACCTGCTGTTCTACCTCTCGGTGCGCACGGTGCCGCTGGGCATCGCGGTGGCCCTGGAGTTCACCGGGCCGCTGCTGGTGGCGATCCTCTCCTCGCGGCGCCTGCTGGATTTCCTCTGGATCGGCCTGGCGGTGTTCGGCATCTGGCTGTTGCTACCGCTGGGCGACAGCGCCGAGCCGCTCGATCTGGTCGGCGCCGCCTACGCCCTCGGCGCCGGCGTGTGCTGGGCGCTGTACATTCTCTTCGGCCAGCGCGCCGGCGCCGACCATGGCGCCCAGGGCGCCGCGCTGGGGGTGCTGGTGGCGGCCATCCTGGTGGTGCCGATCGGCGTCGCCCACGCCGGCGCCGACCTCCTCGACCCGGCGCTGATCCCGCTCGCGCTGGGCGTCGCGGTGCTCTCCACGGCCTTGCCCTACACCCTGGAAATGGTCGCGCTGACCCGCCTGCCGGCGCGCACCTTCGGCACCCTGATGAGCATCGAGCCGGCTTTCGGCGCGCTCTCCGGGTTGCTGTTCCTCGGCGAGCGGCTGAGCCCGACCCAGTGGCTGGCCATCGGCGCGATCATCCTCGCCTCGGTCGGCACCACCCTCAGCGTCAAGTCGCGCGGCCCCGCCCCGGCGCTACCGGCCAAGGACTGAGGCGGCCGCCGCGTCCTCGCGTTGCAGGCGTTCGTGCTGGCGGATGAAGCGCCGCGCGCTGCGCGCCAGGCGGATGCAGAGCATGATCGCGGCGCCGGTCAGGCCCACCACCAGGCCCTGCCACAGGCCGCGCGGCCCGCTGGGTTCCTGGAACCAGTCGGTGAGGCCGAGGCTGTAGCCCACCGGCAGGCCGATGCCCCAGTAGGCGAACAGGGTCATGATCATCGTCACCCGGGTGTCCTGGTAGCCGCGCAGGGCACCGGCGGCGGTGACCTGCAGGGCGTCGGAGAACTGGAACAGCGCGGAGAACACGATCAGCGAGGCGGCGATGGCGATCACCGCCGGGTCCGGCGAATACATCGCGGCGATCTGCTCGCGCAGCAACAGCATCAGGCTCGCCGAGACGCAGGCGTAGCCCAGCGCCGCGGCCATCCCCACGCCGGCGGCGAAGCGCGCGTCGCGCGGCAGGCCGGCGCCGAGGTTGTGGCCGACCCGTACGGTCACCGCCATCCCCAGCGAATAGGGAATCATGAACACCAGCGCGCTGAAGTTCAGGGCGATCTGGTGGCCAGCCACCACGTTCTCGTCGAGTCCGCCGATCAGCAGGGCGATCACCGAGAAGATGCTCGACTCGGCGAACACCGCGATGCCGATCGGCAGGCCGACCGCCACCAGCGGGCCGATGGTCGCGCGATCCGGCCACTCCCAGCGCGAGAACAGCTGGCTGGCGCGGTAGATGGAAGCCTTGTTCACCCAGAACAGCATGCCGAGGAACATGAACCACATCACCGAGCCGGTGGCCCAGCCGCAACCCGGGCCGCCCATCTTCGGCATACCGAAGTGGCCATAGATCAGCGCATAGTTGATCGGGATGTTCAGCAGCAGCCCGCCGATGCCCAGCACCATGCTCGGCCGGGTCCGCCCCAGGCCGTTGGTGTAGCAGCGCAGCACGTGGTACAGCGCCGCCGCCGGGAAGCCCAGGGCGATCCCCTTGAGGTACAGCAGGCTCGGCCCGATCAGCTCCGGGCGCACCTTCATCAGCCCGAGGATCGGTTCCGACAGCCACCACAGCACCGCCCCCGACAGCGGCCCGATCAGCAGCGCCAGCCACAGCGCCTGGCGCACCAGCGGCCCGGTGCCGGGCTGGTCGCCGGCGCCGTAGCGCTGGGCGACCTTGGCCGTGGTGGCGAGCAGGGTGCCGGTCATCAGCAGGAACATCGGGATCCAGATCGAGTTGCCCAGCGCCACCGCCGCCAGGTCATGCGGGCTGGCGCGGCCGGCCATCACCGCGTCGACGAAGCCCATGGCGGTGGTCGCCAGCTGCGCGATCATGATCGGCGCGGCGAGGGTCAGCAGTTCCTTGAGTTCGGCGCGGATGCGCAAGCCACGGGAAAGGGGCAGGGCGGGGCTGTTCACGGCGGTCCTTGTCTGGGCAGGGGAACCGGCTAGTTTACGGGTTGACGGGGTGGTCAGGAAGGGTGGGCATGGTCGTGCCGGTTATCCGCCGCAAACCCGTGGCAGCGGCGGATAACGCCTGTGGCGGTATTCGCCCTACCGCCGCTACGCGCAGGCAAACGACCCCGCGTTGTTGAAACCAGGCGCCGGAGAGCGGACAACCGCTTGGCGGTAATCCGCCGCATAGCCATGGCAGCCCTGGACAACGCGCCCTGGACACGCGGGACACCTCTCCCAGACTTTTCCGCAGCCTCTCTCAGACGCCCAGGCATCGGCCCGTTGCGGCGTTGGCTCGCGGCAGCCGTCCGGTCATGCACACGCCGCCGTGCGTGCAAGCCAAGCCATTATCGGCAGGCCTGGCGATGGCCGGTCTTTCATCTGCGACTGTTTCTCATTTACACTCGACCGCCATTATCCGGAGCCCGGCTCCTTTCCTGGGTGCATCGTGCCGTTCGATCCCGCCAAGCCGACCTTGCTGTCCACACTGGTTCGTCACTACGAGGAACTGGTCGACCACATTCGCCGGCGCTTCGGCGACCGGGGCATGGCGCGCGAGGTAGTGCACGACGTGTGCGTGCAGTTGCTCGAGCGTGACGAGAAGGGCGACGTCCACACGCCCCTGGCGCTGCTGCGGAAAATCTCCCACGACACCGCCGTGAGCCGCTATCGTAGCGAGCGCCGCCGCGCGGCCTGGGTGGAAGCCGTCGCCGAGCTTCCCGAGGTCGCCTGCGCGGCGGCGACCCCGGTGGGCCGGCATGAGGCCGAGCGCGAGTTCCAGGCGCTGGTCGAGGCCATCGCCGCGCTTCCTCCTCGCTGCCAGGCCGTTTTCGTCATGCACAAGATCCACGAGATTCCCCAGGCGCAAGTCGCCGCCCGGCTCGGCATTTCCATCAAGACCGTGGAAAAGCACCTGCGTCTTGGATTGACGGCCTGCCGGGAACGCCTCGGGCGTGGCGAGGTACAGGCATGACCCAGCCCACCAGGCCGGGCGGGCAGGCTCCCGTGGACGAAGCCCTGCAGCGCCATCGCGATGCGCTGAAGGAGCTGTTTCCGCTGCCGCCCGCCACGCCGAAACCGCGCAAGGCGACCAAGGCGGCAGGGGGCGCGCTGCTGCTGGCGCTGGCCGTCGGCACCCTGGCCTGGCTGGACCCGGCCTACCAGCACGAGCGCTTCGTCACCGCCATCGGTGAGCGGCGCGACGTGACCCTGGCCGATGGCAGCCAGTTGCTGCTCGACAGCGGCAGCCAGGTCGAGGTCAGCTGGCACCCGTTCAGCCGCCAGGTCGAGCTGCGCTCGGGGCAGGCGCTCTTCGAGGTGTCGCCGACGCTGTACCGGCCCTTCGTGGTCTCCGCGGGGTCGACCCGGGTCCGCGTGCTCGGTACCCGGTTCAACGTCCGCCGCCTGGACGACGATGTCCGCGTGACCCTGGCCCGTGGCCGGGTGGAAGTGGCCAACATGGCCGCCGCGAAGGCGCCGCTGGTGCTCCTGCCGGGGCAGCAGGTCGACTCGATCGGCGGGCAACTGACCCCGGTGGCCAAGGTCGATGCCGCCACGGCGATGGCCTGGCAGGACGACCGCCTGGTCTTCGAGCGCACGCCCCTGGGCGAAGCCGTCGCGCTGCTGCGCCATTACCGCAAGGCGCCCATTCTCCTGGACGATCCCAGCCTGGCCACCCTCCGGCTGACCGGCGTCTTCGCCGCGCACAACGCCGACCGGCTGCTCGACCTGCTGCCGAGCATCCTCCCCGTGGCCGTGTCGCGGCAGGAAGACGGCAGCGTCGAGATCCAACGCAAATCGACGCGAAAATAATTCTCGGACGCAGGTAGGGTTTCCCGCGCGCCGTGGCGGCTATCCAGGAAAAGCCAACCTGCAAAGGAAATCGAGACGTGCATTTTTCCCTCCGCAGTCGCCACCTGCGCCCCTCATTGCTCGCCAGCAGCCTGCTCCTCGCGGTGTCGGCCCAGGCCCAGGAAAAGCTCGACATGGACCTGCCCGCCGCACCGCTCGGCCAGGCCATCAATGCCCTCGCGCAGCAGTCCTCGGTACAGATCCTCTTCGCCGGCGACCTCGGCACCGGCCGCCAGGCGCCCGCGCTGAAGGGTCGTTACACCCCCGAGGAGGCGCTGCGCCAGTTGCTCCGGGACAGCGGCCTGCAGGCACAGACCAGGGACGAACATACCTTCATCGTCGTACCGGCCGGCGAAGCCCGCAAAGCCGCCGCGCCCGTTCCGCAAGCCCAGAGCGAACCGCTGGACATGGAGCAGATGGAAATCACCGCCTCGCGCACCAGCAGCGACCTGGTTTCCGCCACCCGCCAGTCCACCGTCATCGAGCATGCCCAGCTGGAAGAGCTGCGCCAGGGCTCCGACAGCCTGGCCACCGTGCTGGCCAAGGCGGTGCCGGGGATGTCCGACTCCAGCCGCACCATCACCGAATACGGCCAGACCCTGCGCGGGCGCAGCATGCTGGTGATGGTCGACGGCGTGCCGCTGAACACCAACCGCGACTCCTCGCGCAACCTGGCCAACATCGACCCGGCGCTGATCGAGCGGATCGAGGTCATCCGTGGCAGCAGCGCCATCTACGGCAGTGGCGCCACCGGCGGGATCATCTCCATCACCACGCGTCCGGCCGGCGGCGAGAACCGCGCGGAAACCCGCCTCAGCGCCACCTCGCCGCTGACCCGCCTGGGCAGCGATGGCCTCGGCGGCCAGTTCCAGCAGTACTTCGCCGGCTCCCTGGGGGCGCTGGACTATTCGTTCGACTTCGGTACCCGCCACGTCGGCGCTTCCTACGATGCCCATGGCGACCGTATCGCCCCGGAACCCAGCCAGGGCGACCTGTTCGACTCGAACGTCTACAACATCGGCGGCAAGCTCGGCCTGCGCATCGACGAGAACCAGCGCGTGCAGCTCGCCCTCAGCCACTACGACGCCCGCCAGGACACCGACTACGCCACCGACCCGAGGGTCGCCAGACTGCCGCCGGGCTCGGTCCCGGCCAACGCGATCAAGGGCCTGGAGCTGGACGAGCAGAACCGCATCCGCAACACCCTGGCGAACCTCGAGTACGAGAACCTCGACATCCTCGGCAGCCGGCTCTCCGCGCAGCTCTACTACCGCGACTATTTCACTCGCTTCACTCCGTTCGACGCCCGCGCCGTCTCCACCCGTGGCGGCAACGTCGACCAGATCATGCAGAACAGCGAAGTGTTCGGCAGCCGCCTGACCCTGCGCACGCCGCTGGGCGAGAGCGGCAATACCGAACTGGTCTGGGGCGGCGACTACAACCAGGAACGCAGCGACATGCCGCTCGACGTGTTCGACCCGGCGGCCTACGACGCCAGCGGCGGGCTGGTCTTCGACAAGATCGGCAAGCTCACCTACATGCCGCCGCTACGGACTCGCAGCGCCGGCGCGTTCGCCCAGTTGCAGCATCGCTTCGACGAACACTGGTCGATCGACGGTGGCCTGCGCTACGAATATTCCACCGCCGAATTCGACGACTTCATCCCGCTCTCCGAGTCCAAGGCCGCCTCGCCGGTGGCCGTCAAGGGCGGCGACCTCGACTACGATGCGGTGCTGTCGAACCTCGGCATCGTCTATTCGCCGGTGGCCGGCCAGGAGATCTACGCCTCCTTCAGCCAGGGCTTCCAATTGCCCGACGTCGGCATCCAACTGCGCAACGCCCGCCGTGGCTTCGATATCGGCTCGTCGAACCTCGAACCGGTGAAGACCAACAACTACGAACTCGGCTGGCGCGGTGCCATCGGCGGCAATACCCTGGGCAGCCTGGCGCTGTTCTACACCACCTCCAAGCTGGGCGACGTGCAGAGTTTCAACAACGGCCTGATCCTCACCCGCACCAAGGAACGCATCTACGGCGTCGAGGCCAGCGCCGACTGGCTCAGCGACGACGAAGTCTGGGGCGCGGGCGGCAGCGCCACCTGGATGCGCGGGCGCGAGAAGCCGGACGGCAAGGACTGGCAGAACATGACCGGCTACCGTGTGCCGCCGCTGAAGCTGACCGCCTACCTGCAATACAAGCCGGATGCCGACTGGAACAACCGTCTGCAGGCCACCTTCTTCGACTCCAAGGACTACCGTCTCGACGGCGTGGAAAGCTTCGGCCGCCGCCAGGTCAGCACCTACACCACGGTCGACCTGGTCAGCCAGTACCGCATCACCCCCGACGACCAGTTGAGCCTGGGCATCCAGAACCTGTTCAACCGCGACTACTACCCGCTCTACAGCCAACTGCTGCGCAACAACAACAACACCAGCCACCTGCCGGCGCCGGGCACGGTGCTGACGGCGAGCTATACGCACAACTGGTGAGGGGAGGGCGGAGCCACCGGGCCTGGGCGGCCCGGTGGGCAGGGAGGATGCTTCCAGAGAGAAGGCGCCCTCGTTGTCATCCGCGTGGGCAGGCATTTCTGCCCAATGCCGGACGCCGCTCCATGCCGGCCAGGTAATGGGGAGGGGCAGGTTACGCCGTCCCGCTCAGAACACGACCTGCCCCGACATGCCCGGCTGTACCTCACCGCCGATCCAGATATCGCCGCCGATCTGCTCGACGCTTATCCGCCCCCGGCGACCCAAGGCCGTGCCCTGGCTCGCCGTGTAGCGCCCGGGCATGACCCCCGTGCCGATCAGCCATTGCGCCAGGCTCGCGTTGAGGCTGCCGGTAACGGGGTCTTCATTGAGTTCCTCGCCCATGAAGGCGCGCACTTCCACATCAGCCTCCGCCTGGGGACCTTGCCAGGGCGCGACCACCCCCACGTTGAGCCCGTCGAGCTTTGCGTAGTCCGGGCGAATGGCCAGGATCTCGTCACGCGTGGCCAGCCGAACGGCGACCCAGCCGGGTCCGTTGTCCACCCATTGGCTGCCGAGTACCTGCCCCGGGGACAGGCCTAGCCCGCTCTCGATCCGTCGCAAAACTTCGTCTTCGACCGCTCCGCCACGGAGCAGGGGAGGCGCCGCGAACGACAGCAAGGCGCCCTTGCGGCGGATGCGGATCAGGCCCGCCAGGCATTCCTGGACGATCTCGTCAGCAGCATTGCCGCCCCCCTGGTTCAGCCAGACCTGGCAGCTTCCCAGCGTCGGATGCCCGGCAAAGGGCAGCTCCCGCAGCGGGGTGAAGATCCTCACGCGATAGTCGGCTTCGGCAACGGTCGGCCGCAGCAGGAAGGTCGTCTCGCTCAACTGGGTCCAGGCCGCGAACTCGAGCATCTGCTGGCTGCTCAAGTGGTCGGCACCGATCACCACGGCAACGGCGTTGCCTTTGAAGGGCTGTTCGGAGAAGACATCGACTTGCTCGAAGGGTAACGAAACCGGCATGTAGCCTCCTGGCGTTGTGGCGGGGGGAGGATAGGGCAGGTGGCTGCCGTGCGAAACCGGGTTTCGCGATTGTTGGGTATCAGCCGCTCACGCGCCTGCGGTTCGACGATGGCTATCTTGGGCAACTTCCTCCCGGCCGGCAGTCAGCTATCGGGGGAGGGCCCCGTCGACCGAACCGGCCGACGGGACGTACGCGCGCTCGGGAGTTACTTCTTGCGGATACTCAGGATCCGCGACGAGCCTCCTTCACTGCGGAACTCGAACTCCACCCTATCCCCGACCCGCAGACCCTCGAGTTGCTCGTCGGAGGTCTTGAACCCCATGGTCATTGGCGGCCATTGCAACGCGACGACGGGACCATGGGCGAGAGTGACCGTGTGGCGCTCCGGGTCGATCGCCTCGATGGTGCCCTCGGCACGGGCGGTCTGGTAGCTTTTCGCGCCGTCCATCCGCCTGTCGGGCATGCTTTCGGAGAACGCGGGGAAGGACAGGGCGAACAGCAGGGCGCCAAGGGCGATGAAGGAAGCGTTCATGCAATTTCTCCTGGGTGGGGTTGGGCTATCTCGCCGGGCTGACGACGACGCATCAGCCAGTAGGCGGCGGGGATGACGAATAGCGAAAGCAGCGGGGCGGTGAGCATGCCGCCGACCATGGGGGCGGCGATGCGGCTCATCACCTCGCTACCGGTGCCGCCGCTCCAGAGGATCGGCAACAGGCCGGCGACGATCACGGCGACGGTCATGGCCTTGGGGCGTACGCGCTGGACCGCGCCCTCGCGTATGGCCGCCAGCAATTCGCCAGGACCGCCGCCGTCCGGGCGTACGGACCAGGCGTTCTTCAGGTAGACCAGCATGATTACGCCGAACTCCGCCGCGACCCCGGCCAGGGCGATGAAACCGACTCCGGTCGCCACCGACAGGTTGAAGCCCATCAGGTACAGCAGCCACACCCCGCCGGTGAGGGCCAAGGGCAAAGTGGCCATGATCAGCAGGGCCTCGTCGAAACGACCGAAAGTGAGGTAGAGCAGGACGAAGATGATCGCCAGGGTCGCCGGCACCACCAGTCCGAGGCGGGCGTTGGCGCGCTCCAGGTATTCGAACTGCCCGGAGTAGCTCAGGCTCATGCCCGGTGCCAGCCGCACCTCGCGATCCACTGCCTGGCGCAGTTCCGCCACCACCGAAGCCAGGTCGCGACCGCGCACGTCCACGTAGACCCAGCCGGAAAGCCGGGCGTTCTCGCTCTTGAGCATCGGCGGACCTTCGCTGATGCGCACCCGGGCCACGCTGCCCAGGGTGATCTGCCCACCCTGGGCGGTGTAGATCGGCAATTGTCGCAGAGCCTCGACCGAGTCGCGCCACTCGCGTGGATAACGCACATTGATGGGGTAGCGGGCGAGCCCTTCCACTGTTTCGCCAACGTTCTCGCCGCCGATGGCACTGCTGACGATGGTCTGCACATCGGCGATGTTCATGCCATAGCGGGCGGCTGCCTGGCGGTCGATGTCGACATCGATGTAGCGGCCGCCGACGAGGCGTTCGGCCAGGGCCGAACTCACCCCCGCGATGCCCCTGGCTACCCGCTCCACGGCCTGGGTGGCCTGGTCGATCTCGGCCAGGTCGGTACCGGCGACCTTGATCCCGATGGGGCTCTTGACGCCGGTGGCGAGCATGTCGATGCGATTGCGTATCGGCGGAATCCATATATTGGTCAGGCCCGGTACCTTCACCACGCGGTCCAGTTCCTCCACCAGCTTTTCACTGGTCATGCCAGGTCGCCATTGCTCCTCTGGCTTGAAGCGAATGGTCGTCTCGAACATCTCCAATGGCGCCGGGTCGGTGGCCGACTCGGCGCGGCCGGCCTTGCCGAACACCGAAGCCACTTCCGGCACGCTCCTGATCAGGCGGTCGGTGCTCTGCAGCAGCTCCGAAGCCTTTTGCGCCGAGAGCCCCGGCAGGGCCGAGGGCATGTACAGCAGGTCGCCCTCGTCCAGCGGCGGCAGGAATTCCCCGCCCAGGTGGGCGAGGGGCCACAGTCCGGAGAGGAAGACCAGCGCCGCTGTCGCCAGGGTCGTGCGTGGGCGACGCAGCACGGCATCCAGCGCCGGCTGGTAGAGCCGGATCAGCCAGCGATTGAGCGGGTTGCGCTGCTCCGAGGGCAAGCGTCCGCGGATCCAGTACCCCATCAGTACCGGCACCAGGGTCACGGAGAGCGCGGCGGCGCCGGCCATCGCATAGGTCTTGGTGAATGCCAGCGGGCCGAACAGGCGTCCCTCCTGCGCCTGCAGGGTAAATACCGGAATGAACGACAGGGTGATGATCAGCAGGCTGAAGAACAGTGCCGGGCCGACCTCCGTCGCGGCCTCGGTCATCACTTTCCAGCGCTGTTCGCCAACCAGTGGCATGCCAGGGTGCTTCTCCTGCCAGGCCTCGACTCGCTTGTGCGCGTTCTCGATCATCACCACCGCAGCATCGACCATCGCGCCGATGGCGATGGCGATGCCGCCCAGGGACATGATGTTGGCGTTGATCCCCTGGTGGCGCATCACGATCAGCGCGATGAGCACCCCCACCGGCAGCGAGACGATGGCCACCAGCGAGGAGCGCAGGTGCCAGAGGAACGCGGCACAGACCAGCGCGACGACGATGAACTCCTCGATCAGCTTGTGGCTGAGGTTGCTCACCGCACGATCGATCAGTTGGCTGCGGTCGTAGGTGGTGACGATCTCCACTCCCTCGGGCAGGCTCTTCTTCAGCGTCTCCAGCTTCGCTTTCACATGGGCAATGGCTTGGCGAGCGTTCTTGCCACTGCGCAGCACTATCACCCCGCCCACCGCCTCGCCTTCACCGTCCAGCTCACCGATGCCCCGGCGTACCTCCGGGCCGAGCTGGATGCTGGCGACGTCGCCGAGAGTCACCGGGCTGCCGTTGGCCGCCAGGCGCAAGGGAATCGCGCGGAAGTCCGCCAACGTCTCCAGGTAACCCGAGGCACGCACCATGAACTCCGCCTCGCCGAGTTCGAGTACGCCGCCACCGGCTTCCCGGTTGGCCTTGCCGATAGCCTCGATCACCTGGCCCTGGGTGATACCCAGGCTGGCGAGGCGCACCGGGTCGAGCACTACCTGGTACTGTTTGACCATGCCGCCGACGGTGGCGACTTCGGCCACGTCCGGCACGGTCTTCAGCTCGTACTTGAGGAACCAGTCCTGCAGCGCGCGGAGCTGTGCCAGATCATGCCGGCCGCTGCGATCCAGCAAGGCGTACTGGTAGATCCAGCCGACCCCGGTGGCGTCCGGCCCCAGGGCGGCCTTCGCCGTCGACGGCAGACGCGATTGCACCTGGTTCAGGTACTCCAGCACTCGGGAGCGAGCCCAGTAGAGGTCGGTTCCGTCCTCGAACAGCACGTAGACGAAGCTGTCGCCGAACGAGGAAAAGCCGCGGACGGTCTTCGCACCCGGCACCGACAGCATGGTGGTGGCCAGCGGATAGGTGACCTGGTTCTCGACGATCTGCGGCGCCTGCCCTGGGTAGCTGGTACGGATGATCACCTGCACGTCGGAGATATCCGGCAGCGCATCGACCGGCGTGCTGCGCAGCGACCACACCCCCCAGGCAACGATGAACAGCGTGGCCAGCAGTATCAGGAAACGGTTGGCCACCGACCAGCGGATGAGCTTGGCGATCATGGCTGCGGCTCCTGCTTGCCGATCTGTTCGATGACCAGTCCGGCATCGCCCTGGCTGACGCCGAAGCGAACGCGGTCGCCGGGCTTCAGGCCTGCCGCCAGACCGGGGCGAGCGAGAGGGAAGGTCATGGTCATGCCGGACATGCCCAGGGTGTGGAACGGGCCGTGGTCGATGGTCAAGCCTTGCGCGGAGATCTCCACGATGCGGCCGTCCGCCTCGTGAACGGGCGGCATCCGCATCGGCGCGACGGGTTCGTCGGCCGTGCGGGCCTCGATGCCCTTGAGGCTGGCATCCGAATCGATCAGGAACTGCCCGGAAGCGACCACCCGCTGGCCTTCCTGCAAGCCCTGCAGAACGGCCACATGGCTGCCGTTCTCCTGGCCGAGTCGAACCTCGACCGGACGAAACCGCCCCTTGCCTTCCGCCAGCATCACCAGGTTGCGCTTCCCGGTACGGATGACCGCTTCGCTGGGAATCTGTAGCACGGCGTCCTGACCGGCAAGATCGAGGCTGACCTCTGTCGTCATGCCCGGGCGCAACTGGCCATCGGCATTGGGCAGTTCGATGCGCAGTCGCAGGGTGCGACTCTGCCGGTCGTTCTCCGGCAGGATACTGGCCAGGGTCCCGGCCACCGGGCGCTCAGGAAAAGCCATCAGGCGCGCCGTGACCGCCTGGCCGACACGCAGGCCGGCGGCCTGCGCCTCCGGCACGGCGGCTTCCAGCCAGACGTGCCCCAGGCCGTTGATCCTGGCCAGGGACGCGCCCGCCGCCAGGGTCATGCCCGGGCGTACATCGAGCTCCCGGATCACTCCACCGATCGGCACTCTCAGGGTGGCCAAGGGCTGGACCTCGCCGCTGCGCTCGATCTGTCGCACGAGTTCAGCGGGCATGCCCGCCAGCAGCAGTCGTTGGCGGGCGGCTGCCAGCAGTGCCGGCTCGCCCATACGGCGCAAGGCGACGAATTCCTCCTGCGCTGCCGTCCACTCGGGTACCAGCACGTCCGCTATCGGGGCTCCGGCGGTCACCACATCGCCCGGCGCGCGGGCGTAGGTGCGCTCGACGAAACCGCCGGCACGGGCTTGCAGCACGGCCACGTCGCGATCGTTGAAAGCCAGGACGCCGCTGATCCGCAGTGCGCGATCGAGTTTGTCGCGGGTGACGACGGCCAGGCGTACGCCGAGATTCTGCTGAATGCCCGGCTCGATACGTACTGCGGGCTCGCTGTCGGCGGCACTGGCATCGTCGGCGTATCTGGGCACCAACTGCATGTCCATGAAGGGCGATTTGCCCGGTGCATCGAAGTGCTGCTGCGGGACCATCGGGTCGTACCAGTACAGCGGCTTGCGTTCGGTACCCGGCGGCGGTGCCGCTGCCGGCGCCTGGGTGGGTCGCGCCAGCCAATAGCCGGCGCTGGCGCCTACGACCAGGACGAGACCTGACAGGATCGAAGCTTTCCAGGGGAAACGGCTCATGCGCGGCCCTCCTCGTAAGTGAAGTGGAGGCGCGCCGCGACCTGTGCCAGGGCGCCTTGCAGGTCAATCTGCCTGAGCCTTGCCGCCACCAGTTGCTGGCGGGCGCCGATCACCTCGTCGAGCTGGAGCTTGCCGGCGCGGTAGCCCGCGGTGGCCAGGCGTACCTTTTCCTCGGCCAGCGGCACCAGGGTGCCCTGGCTGCGCTCCAAGGCACGTTGCAGGCGGCGATGTTCGGCCAGGTCGTCCGCCAGTTGCTGCTCGTGCTCGCGCGCCAGGGCCTCGCGCTCGGCTGCCAGCTGGCGCACCTGGGCACGTCGCGCGGCGATCTTCGGATCCTGGCGAGTGCCGCTGAACAGGGGCAGGTCGAAGCTCAGCTGCAGCGTCATCATGTCGCCGAAGTCGCGGCCGCGACGCTGGTAGTCCACTTCCCAGCTCCAGTCCGGCTTCTTCTCCGCCACGGCCTCGCGCACCAGCGCTTCCGCCTCGCGGGTCATCGGTCCGTAGGCGGCGAGTTCCGGGTGCCTGTGCAGCGCCTGCAGCGAACGCGCAGCATCGATGGACCAGTGCGGGAAGCCGCCGCTCAGGGTCCGGGGCACGTCCTGTCCGATCCAGCGCCTGAGCGCTGCACGGGCCTGGGCAGCCTGGCGCAGCAGGTCGTCCTTCTGCTCATCCAGCAGGGCGGCCTCCTGGCGCGGGGCTACCCCGTCCACCGCGCTTGCGCCGCCGCCGGCCAGGCGCGCGCGGACGGCCGCCTCGAGCAGACGGTTCTCGTGGTAGAAGTCGTCGAACATTGCCAGCTTGCGTTGCAGTGTGTAGGCCCCGATCCAGGCCTGGGCCAAGGCATTACGGACCTTCAGGCGCTCCACGCCCGCCTCGGCATCGGCGCGCTCGATGGCGGCCTGCGCTGTCTCGATACGGGCTTTGCGCTTGTCGCCATTGGTCATCTCCTGCGTCAGGCCGACCACCTGCATGGACATGTTGTCGCGCCGGGTGGACCAACGCTCGTCGCCCTCGATGGGAACGTTCTGCACACCCAGGCTCAGCCTGGGGTCGGGAAGTTCTCCGGCAGGGATGGCGGCGCTTTTCGCGGCAGATAGCTTCTCGCTTTGTGCGAGCAGGGATGGTGCGTTGCGTTCAGCCAGCAACAAGGCTTCGTCCAGCGACAGGGCGGCACCCTGCGCGGACAGGCTGGGCAGCAGCGCGAGCAGCAGCCAGCCCGATAGGAGTCGGACATGGGTCACGTCGAGAATTCCTCTGGAAAACCAGCGCATGGGCGCGGGCCGCCCGGCAGCCGCCAAGGCCGCGGGCGGGGGTCAGGTCGAGAGAGGAATCAGGCGCAGGGTGGTCGCCAGGGGTCGGCTGGAGCCTGGCCGAGCACGACGTCGGAATGCCGCGTAGCGCGGTGGGAAATGGCGGTGGGGGTGGCGGGCTTCAGGACATTGACCTGCAAAAGACTGCCGCTCTTGCATTCCTGTCCGCTTTTACAGTCCTTCTTGCCGTGCTGGGGCGTCTTGCTCATGTCCTTGCAGCAATCCTGATCCATGCCCGCCATCCGCTCCATCCCCATGCTCTGCATCGGGCAAGGTTCGGTCGGCGCCTCGATGCCCGCCATCCCGGTGAGGGGAAGCGCGACGGTCAGCAGCAAGACTACGAGCAAGCGAAGGCGACGAATCATGCCGGGCAGTGTATTCACAGCGTTTCGCTGCGGCAACAGAATCCCTTCGGGGCGGCTTCGAGGCCCGCTGCTGGCAGGGCAGGCACCGGGAGTTTCCTTGTGCTCGATGCCCCCGCCAGCGGGTTCCGAGCGGCTGGCGGAGGGGCCGGCCGTCCTACACCCGGCGCCGGAACAATACGCTGGCATTCACCCCACCGCAGCCGAAGCCATTGGATAGCGCATGTTCCATCGGCCACCGCCGGGCTTGGCCGCGAACCAGGTCGAGGCCCTCGGCGTCTGCGTCGGGCGTTTCCAGGTTGAGCGTGGCGGGGGCATTCAGGTACTGCACCGCGACCGCTTCCACGCCGGCCTGACGCAGCGCCTGCTGCATGGCCCGGCGGGCGCCGCTGCCATCTTCCGGCCCGGCGGTCATGTGGTAGGCGTCGGCGCTGGTGCCGCAGCCCACCAGTTCCTCGATGACCAGGAGGCCGGCGCCTTCGCCCATGACGAAGCCGTCGCGGGCCTGGTCGAGGAAGCGATTCGCGGTTCTGTTCCTTGTGGCGGGCCATCGTTCGCGGTCGTGGTTGGGAGAAACGCGATCGTCGAGGCTTGCGCATGGCGCTGGCAGGTCCGTCTCGCGAGCCGTTCGGCAACACCGCGAGCCTCCGCCCTGCTAGAGTGTGCAGCCTCGTTCGCGGAGGTCTGCATGCGTATTCTCGCCGATGAAAACATTCCCCTGGTCGACGCCTTCTTCGCCGACCAGGGCTCCATTCGCCGCCTGCCCGGGCGCGCCATCGACCGCGCGGCGCTGGCCGAGGTCGACGTGCTGCTGGTGCGTTCGGTCACCGAGGTCAGCCGCGCGGCGCTGGCCGGCTCGCCGGTACGCTTCGTTGGCACCTGCACCATCGGCACCGACCACCTCGACCTCGACTACTTCGCCGAGGCCGGCATCGCCTGGTCCAGCGCGCCCGGCTGCAACGCCCGCGGGGTGGTGGACTACGTGCTCGGTTGCCTGCTGGCGATGGCCGAGGTGCGCGGCGCCGACCTGGCCGAACGCACCTATGGCGTGGTCGGCGCCGGGCAGGTCGGCGGGCGGCTGGTGGAGGTGCTGCGCGGGCTGGGCTGGAAGGTGCTGGTCTGCGATCCGCCGCGCCAGGCGCGCGAGCCGGACGGCGAATTCGTCTCGCTGGAACGGCTGCTGGCCGAGGCCGACGTGATCAGCCTGCACACCCCGCTGAACCGCGACGGCGAACACCCGACCCGCCACCTGCTGGATGAACCCCGCCTGGCCGCCCTGCGTCCCGGCACCTGGCTGGTCAACGCCAGCCGTGGCGCGGTGGTCGACAACCAGGCCCTGCGCCGCCTGCTCGAAGGCGGCGCCGACCTGGAAGTGGCGCTGGACGTCTGGGAAGGCGAACCGCAGGCCGACCCCGAACTGGCCGCGCGCTGCCTGATCGCCACTCCGCACATCGCCGGCTACAGCCTGGAAGGCAAGCTGCGCGGCACCGCGCAGATCTACCAGGCCTACTGCGCCTGGCGCGGCATCGCCGAACGCGTGAGCCTGCAAGACGTGCTGCCGGAAACCTGGCTCGCCGGCCTGCAACTCAACCCCGGCTGCGACCCGGCCTGGGCCCTGGCCACGCTGTGCCGCGCGGTGTACGACCCGCGCAGTGACGACGCCGCCTTCCGCCGCAGCCTGACCGGCGACAGCGCCACCCGCCGCGCCGCCTTCGACGCCCTGCGCAAACACTACCCGCCGCGCCGCGAGATCACCGGCCTGCGCGTCGCCACCGGTGGACAGGCGGAGTTGCAGCGGGTGGTGCGGGCGCTGGGGGCGCAGTTGGTCTAGGCGCGTGCGGCTGGTTCGGGCTACTTGAGCAACTGCTCGGGCGTCTCCTGCCGCCGATAGGGAAACACGTCGATCACCTTGCCCTCGCGGATCTGCTGCTGGAGGCCCTGCCAGTATTTGGCGTCGTAGAGGTTGCCGTGCAGCTTGGCGAACAGCCGGCGCTGGTCGAGGTCGACGAACAGGAAGCGCGGGAATTCCTCCGGGAACACGTCGTTGGGCCCCACCGAATACCAGGGCTCGGACGACATCTCGTCCTCGGGGAAGCGCGGCTCGGGGATGTAGCGGAAGTTCACCTCGGTGAGGTAGCAGATCTCGTCGTAGTCGTAGAACACCACCCGGCCGTGGCGGGTCACGCCGAAGTTCTTCAGCAGCATGTCGCCGGGGAAGATGTTCGCCGCCGCCAGTTGCTTGATCGCCAGCCCGTAGTCGTTCAGCGCCTCGCGGGTCTGCGCCTCGCTGGCGTTCTCCAGGTAGATGTTCAGCGGGGTCATGCGCCGCTCGGTCCAGCAGTGGCGGATCAGCACCACGTCGCCTTCCACCACCACCGTCGACGGCGCCACTTCCAGCAGCTCGGCCAGGCATTCCGGCTCGAACTTGCTCACCGGGAAGCGGAAGTCGGCGAACTGCTGGGTGTCGGCCAGGCGCCCGACCCGGTCGTGGTTCTTCACCAACTGGTACTTCTGGATCACCGTGGCGTGGTCGACGCTCTTCGACGGGTTGAAGCGGTCCTTGATGATCTTGAACACCGTGTTGAAGCCGGGCAGGGTGAACACGCTCATCACCATCCCGCGTACCCCGGGGGCCATGACGAAGCGGTCGTCGGTGGTCGCCAGGTGGTTGATCAGCGCGCGGTAGAACTCGCTCTTGCCCTGCTTGTAGAAGCCGATCGAGGTGTACAGCTCGGCCAGGTGCTTGCCCGGCAGCAGGCGCTTGAGGAAGGCCACCAGCTCGGCCGGCACCGGCACGTCGACCATGAAGTAGGAGCGGGTGAAGGAGAAGATGATCGAGACTTCCGCCTCGTCGGTGATCACCGTGTCGAACTGGATGCCGTGGCCCTCGCGGTGCAGCAGCGGGAACACCAGCGGCCACTGTTCGTCCGGGGTGAACAGGCGGCCCACCAGGTAGGCGCCCTTATTGCGGTAGAACACCGAGCCGATCAGCTCGATGGCCAGGTCCGGGTCCTTGCACACCCAATCCGGCAGGTTGCTGTGCAGCAGCGCGTCGATCCGTTCGAGGTCGCGCTCGCGGTCGTCGTAGGGCACGTCGAAGCGGTAGTCGTCGAAGATCTTCTCCAGCGCCTGGCGCAGGTCGCCGCCCGGCCGGTAGGTGCGGGTGTAGGGCGCGCGGGCGTGGGCGCGCAGCGAGGGCCGGGTGGTGTGCACGAACATCGTGCCGTCGCTGATGTTGTCGTGGCTGAACAGCCCGCAGAAGATCGAGTTGAACCAGGTCTCGGCCAGCTCGTCGTCCAGCCGCAGGTCGATCTGCGCGATGTAGGCGCTCTTGATGATCGGCCAGCGCTCCACGTCCAGCAGCTCGCTGTCGGCCAGCCCCGCGCGCAGCCCGGCCACCGTTTCGGCGACCTTTTCCTCGTAGAGGTTGATCCGCTGCGCCGAGGCGCGCTGCGCTTCCTGCCATTGCGCCTGCTCGAAGCGGGCCCGGGCGCCGTCGGTGATCTCGCGGAACTGCTCTCGGTAAGCGTCGAAACCGCGCAGGATGAGGGCGGCGATTTCGCTGGCTGGGGCACTCTGGACCATGCTGGCGTCCTTTCGTGGTTCGAACGCCGAGCTTAGCCAGAGCCGCGCGACAGGGAAAGCGCGATCTCCGACCGGCTGGTCGGGCCCGGCGCAGACGCTTATGCTGGACGGCCAGACAGCCAGGGACGACCGCAATGACCGCCGAATCGCCGACGATCCGCCTCGAACGCTACAGCGAACGCCACGTGGAAGGCCTCACCGCCCTGTACAACGACCCCGCCGTGGCCCGCCAGGTCCTGCAGATGCCCTACCAGTCGGTGGAGCAGCGCCGCAGGCAGTTGCAGGGCAGCGCGGACGACGACCGCCTGCTGATCCTCGTCGCCCTGCACCAGGGCGACGTCATCGGCAGCGCCAGCCTCGAACGGCACCCGCGCATCCGCCGCAGCCACAGCGGCAGCATCGGCATGGGCGTCGCCGTCGCCTGGCAGGGCAAGGGCGTCGGCAGCCGCCTGCTCGGCGAACTGCTGGACATCGCCGACAACTGGATGAACCTGCGCCGCCTCGAACTCACCGTCTACACCGACAATGCCCCGGCGCTGGCGCTGTATCGCAGGTTCGGCTTCGAGACGGAGGGGGAGATGCGCGACTACGCGGTGCGGGATGGGCGCTTCGTGGATGTGTACAGCATGGCGCGGTTGCGGCGGGTCGAGGGCAGGGTGGCGGAGTGAAGAGGCGAGGCACGTCGAGGAATGGCTTTCGGCCGGGTGCGGTCCGTTTGCCCATGCAGTGAATCGGTTGCCGCGTCCGCTGCCACCGGCCCTGTGCGACCACGCCAGTCGCGGCGCCTGCCGTTCCTCGGCTTGCGACCATGGCCCGCGGGCGTCGCAGGGCGAACCCCGGTCGCCAGGTGCCGCGCTGGCTACAGGAACGTGACGCCGCGCAGCCGGGCGGGCGGGAACGGTCGCCAGGCGGATCGCCCTGGCGACCCCGGCCCTTTCGGAAACGTCCTATATCGGTTGTTACGGGCGGAAACATATAAAGCCGGCCTGCCCATGAGGAATGCCTTCATGGATAAAAGGCGGAGGGCGGGAGTCCGCTTTCGCTCGCTGTCGCCACACGCAACAAGGAAGCCCGATGGCCAGGAACAACAAGGCGCTGTCGCTGATGCTCGCCATTCTGCTTGGTGTGTCAGCTCAATCCCACGCTGAATTCAGAGGCTGCGAGGCCAAGAAGGCCAGGATCCGCCAGCAGATCGACTATGCCCGGATGCACGACAATACGCACCGTGAAGCCGGATTGCGAATCGCCTTGCAGAGGATCGAGGCGCACTGCACCGATGCCTCGTTGCTTCGAAAACATGAAGAGAATATTCGCAAGAAAGAACAGGAAGTCGAGGAAAGGCGGGAGGAACTGCTGGAGGCCCAGGCCAGCGGCAAGGAAGACAAGATCCGTAGCAAAGCCCGCAAGCTGAGGAAGGCCCAGCGAGAGTTGGCCGAGGCGAGAAGCGAGCTGCAGGGGTAGGAGAGAACAGCGAGAGCCGGACGCTTCCCCTTTCGCTTCAACTGGCGGCACATGGTCTCCCCGTGGCCGGACGCCGCCTGCCCTCGATCGCATGGTGTGCCTCGCAGCAGGCGCCTGGACAGGCGTGGCAGCCCGCGCCGGGAGCGGTGCCCCGGAAATGACCAGAATCTCCGCCAGCCAGCCACCGGACCGCTGCCTTCGCTAGCGCTGGCGGATCTCCAGTTGCAGGTCGAAGCGCTGCAACAGACGCTCGATCTCCGCGCGCCGGGGTTCCTCCAGGCGTTGTCCGCTGCCGATCGTCACGCGCCTGGCGGCGGGGTCGTCGCAGCTCACCGTGATTGCGCCGAGGCGCTCCGCCAGCAATTCGCCGACCCGCTGTTCAACCGCGCGCTGGCGCAGGCGGAAGCGCGCGATCTTGCCGAACGGGGTCAGCGGCAGTTCGTCGAGAACGAAGACCTGGCGGGGACGCGCCGGCGGTTCGGCGATGCGTTGCGCGACGAAGGTGGCGATCTCACCGGGCATGACCTGCGCGCCTGCGCGCGCCACCACGAACAGCACCGGGACCTCGCCGGCATAGTCGTCGGGCATCGCCACCGCAGCGGCCTGGGCCACGTCCGGATGCTGGTGGGCGGTCTCCTCGATGAGCAGGGGATCGATGTTGTGCCCGCTGCGGATGATCACATCCTTGCTGCGACCGACGATCCGTAGCTCGCCGTCGGCCGAGACCTCGCCGAGGTCGCCGGAGGCGAGCCAGCCGCCGCGCGGATCGTCGACCACGCCCTGGGCGGTCAGGTAGCCATGGAAGACGTTCGGCCCGCGCACGAGGATTTCGCCCTTCGCCCCCGGCCGGTACACGCCGGGCTCGCCGAGGGCGATCTCGACCCCTGGCACGGGCACCCCGGCCGCGTGGGCCGCAGGCTGGCCGCTGGTGAGCTGGGCGCTGGCGATGCCGCTCGACTCGGTCATGCCGTAGAGCTGGTAGATAGGCTTGCCGGTGCGGGCCCGCAGGTGCCGGGCGAGTTCCTCGGGCAGCGGCGAGCCGCCGGTCATCAGCGCCCGCAGCTGGCTGAGGTCGGCATCCGCGAGCGGGCTGTCGCGGATCGCGGCGAGCGAGGTCGGCACGGCCGCCAGCAGGGTGATCCGGTAGCGCGCGACGATCTGCCAGACCTGCCGGACCACGGCCGGGTTGCGCATTCCCAGCGCGGTCGGGAAGACCAGGGTGGCGCCCACCGCCAGCGCGGCCAGCAGGGCGTCGATGGCGCCGCCGACGTGGAACAGTGGCAAGCCGCTGAGCAGCCGCTCCTCGGGCCGGATGCCGAGGCCGGCGCCGGCCATGAGCGCCGCGCTGGCCATGTTGCGCAGCGACAGGCGCGCCAGGCGCGGCTGCCCGGTGCTGCCGCCGGTGTGGACCAGCGCGCCGAGGCGCTCGGGCGCGTCGGGCGCGTCCACGCCGCTGGCGGAACGAGCGATGAAGGCGTTCCAGCACAGCGCGCCGGGCGTCGCTCCGGCCAGTGGCACCTCGACCAGCAGCGGCGGCCCGGCCATCGCGGCGAGCGCCTGGCCGACCCGCTCCCGTACGTCCAGCGCCGGATGCGGGCCCAGGCAGACGACGACGCGGCAGCGCGCCAGCTCCAGTTGCGTGCGGATCGCCTCCGCCGAGAGCAGCAGGTTGACCGGGAAGGCGACGGCCACGGCGCTGGCGGCGAGAAGGGCGACCACCGCCTGGGGAACGAAGGGCAGCAGGATGGCCACCGCTTCCTCCTGGCGGACGCCGGTCGCCCGCAGCGCCGCCGCGAAGCGCTGCACGTCCAGCAGCAACTGGCGGTAGCTGAGCGCCTGCGGGGCACCGGCGAGGTCGTCGGGGAGGCATTCCAGGGCGGTTCGCTGCGGTACCTCTCGCACCGTCGCGGCGAGCAGGTCGAAGGGGCTGGGGGTGGCGGCCAGGCGCCGGTGCAACTCGGCGTTGCGTGGGACGGCGGTCGACATCGGGCATCTCCGGGTGGCTGCGCGCGGCATGCGCGCGCGGTACGGAAGTGGACTACGGCTTCAGCCGTGCCTCCAGGTCGCGGATCAGCTCGCGAGCCTCTTCCCGCTCGGGGATCGGCCGGCCGCTGTCGCGCCATTCCACCGCCGCCTTGAAGCCCTCGGCCTGGGCGTAGCGGCGGAACCAGACACCCTCGGGGTTGTGCCGGGTGATGCCGTCGAACAGGGTGGCCAGGCTTTGCGTCTGCTCCAGGCCCATGTTCAGCATCACCTGGTTGACCACCATCTTGTGCATCGCCAGGTGCGACCTGGGCACCCCGGCGATGCGCTCGGCGAGCTTCAGGGTCGCCGCCTCCAGCTCCTCCGCCGGCACCGCCAGGTTGGCCAGGCCCCAGGCCGCGGCGGTGGCGCCGTCGAGGACGTCGCCGGTGAACATCAGTTGCTTGGCGCGGGCGAAGCCGAGGCGGAAGGTCCACATCGCGGTGGTCGGACAGCCCCAGACGCGCGTCGGCATGTAGCCGATCCGCGCATCCTCGGCCATCACCAGCAGGTCGCAGCTCAGCGCGATGTCGCTGCCGCCGGCCACGGCGTGGCCGTGCACCTTGGCGATGGTCGGCTTGCTGCAGCGCCAGAGGCTCATGAAGTCCTCGGTGTTCCGTTTCATGCAGGCGTAGTCGAGCATCGGGTCCCAGGGGCTGCTTTCCTGCTGGCAGGGGTGTTCCAGCATCCGTTCGGCCGAGGCCGCCAGGTCGTAGCCACCGCAGAAGCCCTTGCCGGCGCCTTCCACGACGATCACGTGGACCTCGTCGTGGGCCTCCGCCCACTCCACCGCGGCGCGGATGTCGCGTGGCGTCTGGTCGGTGATGGCGTTCAGGCGCTCCGGGCGGTTCAGCAGCAGCCGCGCGATGCGCGGGGACTGCGGATCCAGTTCGATCTTGACGGTGGCGAAGGTCGGCATCTCGGTCTCCAGGGAGTAGGATCTCGGTTGTTCGGGACAGCACAGTCAGGGTTGACTGTATGAATGCCCGAGCGGACAGTCAATCCTGACTGTTTCCATCATTCGTCGAGTGAATAGCCCGTCATGCCAGCAGCAAGCAGTCCCTCGCCCGCCAGTAAAGTCCCCACCCGCCAACGCCTTCTCGATGCGGCCGTGTCGTCGCTGATCGAACTGGGCGCGAGCCGGACCACCACCCTCGAAGTGCAGCGCCGCTCGGGCGCCAGCCGTGGCGCGCTGCTCCATCACTTCCCGACCCATGCGGCGCTGCTCTCGGCCACCATCGAGGAGCTGGTGCGGCGCAACGACGAAGCGGTGCGCCAGGCCGAGTCGACCATGGCCGGGGTCAGCGACCCGGTCGAGCGCGCGATACGCATTCTCGCGGCGATGAGCCTGCGTCCGGCCTTTCTCGCCGAGCTGGAGCTGTGGGGCGCCTCGCGCACCGACGCCGACCTGCAGGCCGCGGTCAGGGACGCCGAGCGGCAGGCCTGGGTCGAGCGCGAACGGGTGGTCGACAGCCTGTTCGCGGCGGTCCGGGAAACGCCCAACTACGACGCGGTGAAGTCGCTGAGCATCCGTTTCCTGCGCGGCATGGCGCTGTCGAGCGTGCTGCTGGGCAATCCGGAACATAACGAGACCCTCATCGCCCAGTGGCTCTGGGCGGTGCGCATTCTCCTGCGGGCCCCCGGACCTGGAGGCGATGGGCGGGACGCTTGAAGGGAGGTCGCGGCTTGCCCGGCCTTGCCCCGTTCTCGATCGCCTCGCTTCCGGCACAGGCGAGGAAGATGCAACGTTGGCGAAGGAAGGTGAGAGGCCCATTGCGCGCCGGGGGGCGCTCGACGCCATGCTGAGGCTGGCGCCGCGCCTGCCCGGGCCGGAGGCGCCCTGATCCTGGCTGGCGGCGTCGGACCCTGGGCTGGTTGTCCTTGACCGGGCTTGCCGCGTTCAGCCGTCGTAGCTCCGGCAGCCCCAGCGGAACGCGCGCGTCGCCGCCTCGATGCCGCGGCCGATCACCAGGCGCGGCGGGCGTTGGTCGAGGCCGGGGCGCAGTGGAAGGGGCCGGCTGTAGAGCACCTCCAGTTCACCGAAGCCATCCGCGGCGGCGTGTTCGCCGGGGTGGGGCGCCGCACCCTGGCGGCGGGCGAAGTCTTCGAGGTCGCCTTCGGCATAGGCCATCACCAGCACGCCGTTGCCACCGCGCACGCGCACCGCGTTCACCAGGCTGCCGTCGATGCGCGGCGGCCTGGCGAAGCGGTAGAGCAGGTCGAGGGGCCCGCCGGGCACGCGGTCCTGTATCTCGACGCCATTGGCGCGCAGGTAGCCGGCTATCGCCGGGTCACGGCCGTCGGGGAAGGCGCCGCGGCAGCGCAGGGCGTCGGCGAACAGCGTGGCGGGGTCCGCCGGCGTGGCGGGGCGGGGCGTGGCACAGGCCGCCGGCAGGAGGAGGGCCAGGCAGGCGGCGAGACGGAACAGGGGCTGGGGGTTCATCGGGGCCTTCCGTTGGCGGGCAATGCGTGGGGGCGAAGGGCTGGCCCGGGACGCTCCGCCATCCGGGCGGGAGGCGATCAGAGCAGGATGGGCAGCGTGTCCTTCGCCGCGCCTTCCTCCCTCAGGCGGGCCCTGGCCCTGGCGGTCGCGCGTACGGCATCCAGGTCGCAGCCGCGAGGAATATAGACTGGATCGAAGCCTTCGAGCACCAGGTAGGTGGTGGCGTGGCCATGTGCGTTCAGGAAGGCGTGGAAGGCCTGGTCGGCCGGGCGCAGGAAAGCGTCGCACCAGTACGGCAGGCGCCGCGCGAACAGCGTCTTGGCGAGTTCCAGATGTTCTTCGAACGATTCGTCCATGGCGATACCTTTTTCCTGGGGTTTGAACTTCATTCTTCACTGCGTCCGTTGCCCGGGCGATCCCCTTCATAATGGCGGGCCAGCGGAAACGCCGGCAGCCAGCTCTCGCGGCGGATAGTCCAGAGTTCATAGGTGGGGCGCAACCGGTCGGGGGCGTCGAGGGCGCCGAGGCTGACCTCGATCTCGTCGGCGCTGCGCGAGAACACCGACGAGCCGCAGTGCGGACAGAAGCAGCGCCCGGCGTAGTCGCGGCTTTCGCCCTCGATGCGCACCGCGTCCTCGGGGAAGATCGCCGAGGCGTGGAACAGCGCGCCGTGGTGCTTGCGGCAGTCCAGGCAATGGCAGAGACCGACCCGGTAGGGCTGGCCGCTCGCCACCAGGCGGAGTTGGCCGCAGAGGCAGCCGCCGGTGTATCGGTCCATTTCGCAACTCCTCTGTGATCCAGTGGGCCGGCTCAGCCTCGGAAGGCCTTCTCGATCGCCGCGATATCGATCCTGCCCATCGTCATCATCGCCTCGAAGGCGCGCCTGGCCGCCGCGCGGTCCGGACTGGCGATGGCCTGGCTGAGCACGCGCGGGGTGATCTGCCAGGACAGGCCCCACTTGTCGCGACACCAACCGCAGGCGCTTGCCTCGCCGCCATTGTCGACGATGGCGTGCCACAGCCGGTCGGTCTCGGCCTGGTCGTCGGTGGCGACCTGGAAGGAGAACGCCTCGCTGTGGCGGAACGCCGGCCCGCCGTTGAGACCGAGGCAGGGAATGCCCATCACGCGGAACTCCACCGTCAGCACGTCGCCTTCCTTGCCGGAAGGGTAGTCGCCGGGGGCGCGGTGGATGGCCAGCACGGCGCTGTCCGGGAAGGTCTCGGCGTAGAAGGTCGCGGCCTCCAGTGCGGCGTTGTCGTACCAGAGGCAGATGGTGTTCTTGCTGGTCATGGGGCGGTCTCCACGGGCGGGGGGCGACCCAGGCAGTCTAGCCGCCCGGCGGCGGGCGGCCCGCGCAGGCGCCGAACGGGCGGGCGCGCCGCGCGTGTCGATCTACGCTACCCTATGCCGCGTTTCGCCCGGCCTCGCCGGGTTTTCCTGGCCGCCTCGGGCGCGCCATCGACGCATGAAGGGACAACCCATGGAAGCGGTCTCCGCCTCGCAGCACCTGGCTGCACTGTTCGACTCCCACCAGATCGAGTACGTCGCGCACGGCGAATGGGTGGCACCCAACGGGCGGCTGCCGGCGATCCGCGCCACCTGGTACCCGGGGGAGAAGACCGGACGGCTGGATGTCGACGTGCTGCTGGAGGACGAGCGCCAGTTGCAGGAGGCCTTCGCCGGCATCGGTGGCGGCGAGGAGGGTTTGCAGGACGCGTTGCGCAATTTCTGCTCCAATTCCCTGCATGTCCTGCTCTCGGTGTTCTGGGGACATGCCGGGGAGGACCAGGTGCTGGTGGAAACCTGGGAGATCGGCGAGCGGCGTTTCGAGGCGCACATCGGCAACCTCGGCCTGCGCGGTGCCGAGGGCAAGGCGCCAGCGCTGCCGGCGGGGCTGTTCCCGGGCATCGAGCGGGCGATCCGCGCCGAGCCGCTGGACCCGCGCCTGCACTGGTTCCGGCATTTCTTCTGCGCCTTCGGCAACCAGCGCACGGTGGAAGCGCTGTTCGACAACCAGCCGTGGGAGGCCGGCATGCAGAGCCTGGCCGCTCTCGACTGGCGGGATTCGCAGGGTTACTACAGCGTGCGCAACTTCCTGATGCTCAAGCCGCTGGCATAGGCCGCCGCGTCGCGCAGCCCGCAAGGCGGAACCGGTCGCTGGCAGCGGAGCGGCGCTCTGCGCTACGCTCCGCAGCCGTCCGCGAACGCCATGCTCCAGCGCGGCGCTGGGGGTTTTCGCCAACGAATCATGGATGACCCGCATGCCGAACAGATTCCTTCCTTTCGCCCTGGCCGCCCTGGTCCTGGGCGGCTGCGCCCACAAGGAGGCGGGGGAACCCGCCCCGTCGTCGCCCCTCGCCGAGGACCAGAGCCGCATCGTCGGCATCTGGGCCATGCTGCCGCTGCGCAACGGCATCGCCAACGTCGCCGAGTACCGGGCGGACGGCAAGGTGCTGCTGCACCCCTTCAACTGCTCGAAGCTCGACGAACGTCGGGAGATCGAAACGTCCGACTACCGGGTGGCCGACGATGGCGGCTCCATCCATGTCAGGTCGCCCTTCGACGAGTTCGACCTGCGGGTTCTGGACTTCAAGCCCCAGGCGATGCGCCTGGGCATGCGCATCGCCAGCGCCGAGCTGACCTTCGATTACCTGAAGGTGGACAGGGTCGCCTCGCTGTGCGGGATGTACAACACGGACGCCGAGCGCGGCAGGCTGACGCCGTACCGCAGCGGCGACTTCCTCCCCGCGCCGGCGATTCCCCCGCATGTCGGCCTGGAGCGCTATATCGGCCGCTGGGCGAACGACGACGGCGTACAGCTCGAAGTGCTCCGCGACGCGGACGGCGGCGCCCGCCTGTACATGGCCGACAGCGATAACTGGCGGCACCTCTACAACGACGTGCGCTGGGTCGGCGACGAGCTGCATTTCCGCAGCTACGCCTACACGGAAAAGCCGGCGCTGTTCAGCCACCCCTACCACAAGACCAGCACTGCGACGATCCTGCGGCCCCTGGCCGACGGGACGATGCAGATGTCGTTCTTAATCGGCAAGCGGCGCCACGACTTCCAGGTGAGGCGTGCGCAGGACTGAAGCGCCGCGCGCTCAGCCGAGCAGGGCGGCCACCCGCTCGGCCGTGGCCCTGGCCGACTGCGGGTTCTGCCCGGTGACCAGTCGGCCGTCGACCACCACCTTGCTGGTGAACGGCAGCAGGCTCCTTTCGTATAGCGCGCCGCGCCGTTTCATTTCTTCCTCGACGTTGTACGGCACCTTGCGGGCGACCCCGGCGAGCACCTCCTCGATCCAGGAATAGCCGGTGAGGCGGCGCCCGGCGACCAGCAGGCGGCCATCGTCCAGGCGTGTGTTGAGCAGGCCGCAATAGCCATGGCAGACCGACGAGACGATGCCGCCGCGCTGGTAGATCTCGCGGGTCAGGCGCTGCAGCCCGGCGGCGTCGGGGAAGTCCCACATCACGCCGTGGCCACCGGTGAAATAGATGGCGTCGAAGGCCTCCGCGTCGACCTGTTCGGGAGCGGCGGTGTCGGCCAGTAGCGCCAGTAGCGCCTCGTCGGCCAGCCAGGCCTTGGCGCTGGCATCGGCGTGGGGCCAGCCGAGGGCGCGTGGCTCCAGTGGCGACTCGCCGCCGCGGGGGCTGACCAGGCGTTGCTGGTAGCCCCGGGCGGCGAAGATCTCGTAGGCATGGGTCAACTCCGACAGCCACAGCCCGGTGGGCTGGGTCGGATCGGCATAGTGGGCGACGTTGGTGACGACGTGCAGGATGCGCTTGGTCATTGCGTTGACCTTCCTCGGTGAGTGATCCCGCCGGCGCCGGTTTCGGCATGCCGTCCGGGCGGGTTGGCGTCACTCTAGGGTTGAAGTCAGCTTCAAGGTCAAGTGAAAGCCGCTGCTCCGCCGGCGCGGGAGAGGGCGCCGGGTTTACCGTGCAGGCCCGGCGTTCTGTAAGCGGCTTTCCTCGCGCAGACGCTCCAGCACGCGCTGGGTGTTCTCCGTACACTGCAGGCCTTCCGGCTTGTTCTCGATGCTCTCGATGGCCAGCAGCAATTGCGCCTTGTTCTGTTCCAGGCGTCGTTGCAGGGCCTCGATCTCGGCCACCTTGCGGCGCAAGCCTTCGAGCAGCTCGCCGTGCTGCCAGGCGCCGTCGCCGCTCGGCAGCAGGCGAGCGATCTCCTCCAGGGAGAAGCCGGCGGCCTGGGCGCCGGTGACCAGCTTCAGGATCCACACGGTGTCCGCCGTGTAGTCGCGGTAGCCGTTGGCCCTGCGCTGCGAGCGGATCAGCCCGCTGGCCTCGTAGAAGCGGATGCGCGAAGTCGCCAGGCCGGTGAGTTTCGCCAGTTCGCCGATTTTCATGTCGCACCTCGAAATGCGTTGACCTTCAAGCCTACTTCAAGCCTAGGGTCGTTTCACCGCCGGGCGACGAACACGACAGGCTGGTCGCCGGCGCGCTACCGTCGGTCGCGTTTTCCTCGTCGAGGCGGCGCGCCGGCGGCGGCTTTCTACTCTACACGGGGTGCCCGCCGACGTTGTCGCGCGGGTGCCTGCATCCACACCAGAGCGGGAGAAGCGACATGGGTTATGTGACAACGAAGGATGGCGTCGAGATCTTCTACAAGGACTGGGGGCCGCGCGACGCCCAGGTGATCTGTTTCCATCATGGCTGGCCGCTGAGCGCCGACGACTGGGATGCGCAGATGCTGTTCTTCCTCGCCGAAGGTTTCCGCGTGGTCGCCCACGACCGCCGTGGCCACGGACGCTCCAGCCAGGTCTGGGATGGTCACGACATGGATCACTACGCCGACGACGTGGCGGCGGTGGTCGAGCACCTCGGGGTGCGCGGCGCGATCCACGTCGGCCATTCCACCGGCGGCGGCGAGGTGGTCCACTACATCGCCCGCTATCCCGACGACCCGGTGCCGAAGGCGGCGATCATCAGCGCCGTGCCGCCGCTGATGGTGAAGACCGAGGGCAACCCCGGCGGCCTGCCGAAGAGCGTCTTCGACGACCTGCAGGCGCAGCTGGCGGCGAACCGCGCGCAGTTCTACCAGGACATTCCCGCCGGCCCGTTCTACGGCTACAACCGACCTGGGGCGAAGCCCTCGGAAGGGATCATCCGCAACTGGTGGCGGCAGGGCATGATGGGCGGCGCCAAGGCCCACTACGACGGGATCGTGGCCTTTTCCCAGACCGATTTCAGCGAAGACCTCAAGCGCATCGACATCCCGGTGCTGGTGATGCACGGCGACGACGACCAGATCGTGCCCTACGAGAACTCCGGCGTACGCTCGGCGAAGCTGCTGCGCAACGGCACGCTGAAGACCTATCCGGGCTACCCGCACGGGATGCCGACCACCCAGGCCGAGGTGATCAACGCCGACCTGCTGGCGTTCATCCGCGGTTGAGCGTGACGGCCGCCGGGCAGGCATGCCCGGCGGCCACTACCGAACCGGTGGATGGGAAAAAAGCATTGACCTTGAAGTTCACTTCAATCTTATCGTCGGGCCACTGTCCTTACGAGGTAGCCCCATGAACCTGTTCGACCCCCTCTCGCTCCCCAACGGTTCGACCCTCCCCAACCGCATTGCCAAGGCCGCCATGGAAGAGAACATGGCGGACGCCGGGCAGGCGCCCTCCGAGGCGCTGATGCGTCTCTACCAGGCCTGGGCCGATGGCGGCGCCGGGTTGCTGATCAGCGGCAACGTGATGATCGACAGCCGCGCCATGACCGGCCCTGGCGGGGTGGTCCTGGAAGACGATGCGCAACTGGAGAAATTCCGCCGCTGGGCGCGTATCGGCCGTTCCGCCGGCGCGCAGTTCTGGTTGCAGATCAACCATCCGGGCCGGCAGATGCAGGCCAACCTCGGCCAGCAGGCCTGGGCACCCTCGGCGGTGCCGCTGGAGCTGGGCGGGCTGTCGAAGCACTTCGCCACGCCGCGGGCGATGGACGAGGCGATGATCGCCGAGGTCATCCGGCGATTCGTCCGCAGCGCCGCGCTGGCCGAACGGGCCGGCTTCAGCGGGGTGCAGATCCACGCCGCCCACGGCTACCTGCTCAGCCAGTTCCTCTCGCCGCTGAGCAACCGTCGCGAGGATGCCTGGGGCGGTTCCCTGGAGAACCGCGCACGCCTGCTGCTGGAGATCGTCCGGGCGGTGCGCGCCGAGGTTTCCCCCGCTTTCGCGGTGGCGGTGAAGCTGAATTCCGCCGACTTCCAGCGTGGCGGCTTCAGCGCCGACGATGCCCGCGAGGTGGTACGGATGCTCGATGGCCTGGGCGTCGACCTGGTCGAGCTGTCGGGCGGCAGCTACGAGGCACCGGCCATGCATGGCGAGGCGCGCGATGGACGGACCCTGGCCCGCGAGGCCTACTTCGTCGAGTTCGCCCGCGACATCCGCACGGTGGCGCGGATGCCGGTGATGGTCACGGGAGGCATTCGCCGACGGCCGGTGGCCGAGCAGGTGCTGGCCAGCGGGGTGGACATGGTCGGCATCGGCACGGCGCTGGCCCTCGAGCCGGGCCTGCCGCGCGACTGGCGCGCCGGCAGGGACCCGGCGCCGCAGCTGCGGCCGATAACCTGGAAGAACAAACCCCTGGCCTCGCTGGCGAACATGGCGGCGGTGAAGTTTCAGTTGCGCAAGCTGAGCCGGGGCAGGGCGACCAACCCACGGGTGTCGCCTTTGTGCGCGCTGTTCGCGCAGCAGACCGGCGCGTTCCTGCAGACCCGTCGCTACCGGCGGCTCATGCGTTCGCGCGCCGAAGCCTGAGCGCTGTCCGCGCCTCAGGCGCCGTTGCGGTCGAGTTCGGCCAGCTTGCCCGGCATGCCGAACCAGGCGTCGTGGTCGTCGGGCGCCGGCTTCTTGCGGGTGATCCGCGTCCAGTTGGGATGCGCGGCGAGTTCGCCGTTGAGGCCGATGAACTGCCGTTGCCCGAGCGGCACCTCGTCCTCGGCGCGGATCGCGGCGACCGGGCATTCCGGCTCGCAGAGCGCGCAGTCGATGCACTCCTCGGGGTGGATGACGAGGAAGTTCGGGCCTTCGTAGAAGCAGTCCACAGGACAGACTTCCACGCAGTCGGTGTGCTTGCAGCGGATGCATTCTTCCAGCACGACGAAGGTCATGATCGTCTCTCCCGGCTCAGGCGTCGGCCGGCGCGGCCGGCGCCAACCGCTCCAGGCGCGCCGGCACGTACTTGTGCCAGGGCGTGCCGGCGAGGAAGTCGCGCTGGCTGCAGTCGGTCACCTCGTTGGGCGCCACGCCCCGGCGCACTACCTCGCCGTTGGCGTTGCGGTATTCCAGGCCCTGGCCGTTGGGCAGGGAGACATTGCCCGGCTGCATCATGTCGCTGATCTCCACTTCCGCCTCGACGCCGCCGCGACGGGTCACCACGCGCAGCACCTCGCCGTCGGCGCAGCCCAGCGCCTCGGCGTCCTGCGGGCTGATGCGCAGGGTGCCGTAGCGCCCGCGGCGGTGCCAGCCGGTGTCGCGCACGGCGGTATTGCTGGTGTCGCTGCGCCGCTCGCCGGCGGCGAGGATGAAGGGGGAGGCCGGGTCGTGGGACGGCGCGCTGTGGGCGAGCCTGGCCAGTTCCGGCAACAGTTCGGGGATGTGCAGGTTGATCCGCTGCTCGGGACGGGCCACGGCCTGCCAGCTTTCGGCGTGGTTGGTTTCGGCGAAGACCACCCCGGACGGGTTGCCGAGCATGGCCTGGAACAGGCGGTCGGCGGCCACCCGTCGAAGCCGGCGTGGGCAGCGGTCTTGCGGTTGTTCAGCACGTGCAGCTGGCCGTTCGCTCAGCCGGCCTTGCGGAAGACGAACGTCAGGCCGACCACGATCAGCCCCATGCCCAGCAGGCTGAGCCAGCCGAGGCGGTTGCCGAAGACCAGCAGGTCCATGATCGCGGTCACCGCCGGCACCAGGTAGAACAGGCTGGTGACGTTGACCAGGTTGCCCTGGGCGATCAACCGGTAGAGCAGCAGGGTCGCGCCCACCGACACCACCACGCCCATCCACAGCGCGGGGACCAGGAAGCCGGCGTTCCATTCGAACTCGAACGGCTGGAAGGGCACGAACGCCAGGCACAGGCCGAGGCCGGCGAGGTACTGCAGGGGCAGGGTGCCCAGCGGGTTCTCGCGGATGCCCTTCTGCATGATCGAGCCGCCGGTTACGCCAGCCAGCGCCAGCAGCGCGCAGAGGATACCGGCGGTGGACATCCCGGCCAGGCCGATGCCCTGGTAGACCACCAGCACCAGGCCGGCCAGGCCCAGCAGCAGGCCGAACAGGCGCGCCGGCGACTGCCGGCGTTCGAGGATGACGGCGGTGAGGATCGGTTGCACGCCGAGGATGGTCGCCATCATGCCGGGAGTGACCTGCAGCTTCAGCGAGAAGATATAGAAGATCGGATAGATCCCCAGCATCACCAGGCCGGTGAGCAGGGCCTTGCCGCGCTCACGCGCGCTGCGCGGCGCGCGCAGCCTGAGTAGCGGGGCGAGCGGCAGCAGGCAGGCCAGGGCGATGCCGAAGCGGAACACCAGGAAGGCGAACGGCGAGGCATGCGCCAGGCCCCATTTCGAGGCGATCGCGCCGCTGCTCCAGAGCAGGACGAAGAGGCTGGTGCTGGCCAGGCCGGCCAGCGCGGATTTGTTCAGTGCAAGCATGGATCTGCCACCTTGTAGTCGGGCATGCCGCGGGCTCGGGCCGGCGGCGGACGGCACGCGTCGGCAGCGAATGGTGCTGCCGCGGCGGGCTGTGGAAGAGGGTTGGGGCGCTACCGCGCTCGTCAGGGGCTGACGCCCGGCGGCGGGCAGGCGGCCGAACCGGGAGGTGGAGGCGGAGTCGAGGCGACTACAGGAGGGGAAACGCAGCCCAGGCTGGCGCACGGCTGGAGCGCGCCGACCTCGCCGGTGGCTACCGGAAGGGCGGGGAGCGAGCTGTGCGAGCGCTGGTTCATGGAGGCTATCCGGTCGATGAAGACAACGAGAGGGACTATAGCGGGCCGTCCGGGATTTGACGAGCCTGTGGGCGAGCCTTGCGCTAAAACGCCAGCCCGGCGACAAACCGGGCCGGCGCCGGGCTTCACTTGCCGGTCTTCACCGTGTTCCAGGTACGCGTGCGCACGCGGTCGATCTTCTGCGGCATGGATTCCAGGGCGAACAGCTTGGCCATCTTCTCCTGCGGCGGGTAGATCGCCGGGTCGGCCTTGATCTGCGCGTCCACCAGCGGGTCGGCGGCCAGGTTGCCGTTGGCGTAGTGCACGTGGTTGCTGATCGCCGCCATCACCTCGGGACGCAGCAGGTAGTTCATGAAGGCGTAGCCGGCCTTCTCGTCGGGCGCGTCGATTGGCATCGAGACCATGTCGAACCACAGCGGCGAGCCTTCCTTCGGCGTCGAGTAGCGCACTTCCACGCCGTTGTTGGCCTCCTTGGCGCGGGTCGCGGCCTGCAGGATGTCGCCGGAGAAACCGACCACCATGCAGATCTCGCCGTTGGCCAGGTCGCTGACGTACTTCGAGGAGTGGAAGTAGCGGATGTACGGGCGCACCTTCAGCAGCGCCGCCTGGGCCTGCTTGTAGTCGTCGGCCTTCTGGCTGTGGTGTGGCAGGCCGAGGTAGTTGAGGGTGATGGGCAGTAGCTCGGGGCCGTTGTCCAGCACCGCCACCCCGCACTTGCTCAGCTTCTGCATGTACTCGGGCTTGAAGAAGATGTCCCAGGAGTCCAGCGGCGCGTCGTCGCCGAGCACCGCCTTGATCTTCGCCGGGTTGTAGCCGATGCCGGTGGTGCCCCAGAGGTAGGGGAAGCCGTACTGGTTGCCCGGGTCGTTGACCTCCAGGGCCTTGAGCAGCACCGGGTTGAGGTTCTTCCAGTTGGGCAGCTGGCTCTTGTCGAGCTTCTTCAGGGCGCCGGCCTGGATCTGCTTGGCCATGAAGTGGTTCGACGGGAACACCACGTCGTAGCCGGACTGGCCGGTCATCAGCTTGCCGTCGAGGGTCTCGTTGCTGTCGTAGACGTCGTAGGTGGCCTGGACGCCGGTTTCCCTGGCGAAGTTCGCCACGGTCTCCGGGGCGATGTACTCGGACCAGTTGTAGATCTTCAGGGTGTCGGCGGCGAAGGCGGCGCCGTTGCCGCAAGCGAGGGCGAGGAGGGTGAGGGAGGCGATGCGGGTCTTCATTGTTGTAGGTGTCCTGTCGGCTGACGACAGCGCCGGCGACGGACTGGTTCGCCGCCGGCGCTCAGGGGGCGCCGGCAACGCTGGCCGGCACCCGGGTTTTATCCCGCGTTGCCGGAAGCGAGGAAAGGGGCGGCTTTTCCCTGCGGGCCCGCAGGCAGGAGAGTGCGCCGCGCCGGGGCGAGGCCCCGGCCTCGTGCCTCAACTCAGGGCGACCTTGACCCCGAGGGCGATCAGCAGGCCGCCGAGCAGCTTGTCGACCACCCCCTGGGCCCTGGCCAGGCCGCGACGAACCACCGCGCTCTGGATCAGCACCACCAGCAGCGGCCACCAGAGCGCGGCGAGGCCGACGATGATGCCGGCGTACCAGAGCTTCTCGGCGAAGCTGGAGTCCAGGCTCAGCACCTGGGTGAACACGGCGAGGAAGAACAGCGTGGCCTTGGGGTTGAGCAGGTTGCACAGGTAGCCCTGGAGGAATGCGCTCCAGTGGCCGATGCGCTGCGTCTCGCCGAGCGCCAGGTCGACGCGGCCGCCGCCGCGCGCGCGCAGGGCCTGGATGCCGATCCAGATCAGGTAGACCGCGCCGGTGTACTTCAGCGCGTTGAACAGCCATGGCGTGGTGGTGATCACCACGGCCAGGCCGGCGACGCAGTAGGTCATGTGGGTGGCCACCCCGAGGGTCACTCCCAGCGAGGTCATCATCGCCGCCGAGCGCTGGTAGCGCGCTGCGTTGCGGATCACCAGGAAGAAGTCCGGGCCGGGCGAGAGCATGCCGAGGGTGGCGAGGGTGGCGACGAAGAGCGAGGTTTCCAGCATGGTGCGGGCTTCCGGCAGGCGGCGCCATCTCGACGTGGCGCCGCAGGTGGTGGGTCACTGGGCCAGTTCCTGGTCGCTGAACAGGCCGTCGAAGAGCATGCTCGACAGGTAGCGCTCGCCGGAGTCGGGGAGGATCACCACGATCGTCTTGCCCTGCATGTTCGGCTCCTCGGCCAGGCGCACCGCGGCGGCCATCGCCGCGCCGGAGGAGATGCCGCAGAGGATGCCTTCCTCCTGCATCAGGCGCAGGGCCATGTTCTTCGCCTCGTCGTCGGTGGTCTTCTCGACCCGGTCGACCAGCGACAGGTCCAGGTTCTTCGGCACGAAGCCGGCGCCGATGCCCTGGATCTTGTGCGGGCTGGGCTTGATTTCCTCGCCGGCGAGGGTCTGGCTGATCACCGGCGAGGTGGCCGGTTCCACCGCTACCGCGAGGATCGGCTTGCCCCGGGTGTTCTTGATGTAGCGGGCGATGCCGGTGAGGGTGCCACCGGTGCCGACCCCGGAGACCAGCACGTCCACCGCGCCCTCGGTGTCGTTCCAGATCTCCGGGCCGGTGGTCTTCTCGTGGATCGCCGGGTTGGCCGGGTTGTCGAACTGCTGCGGCATGAAGTACCTGTCCGGATCGCCGGCGACGATTTCCTCGGCTTTCTGGATCGCACCCTTCATGCCCTTCGCCGGCTCGGTGAGGACCAGTTCGGCGCCCAGCGCCTTGAGCACCTTGCGCCGTTCCAGGCTCATCGAGGCGGGCATGGTCAGCAGCAGCCTGTAGCCGCGCGCCGCGGCGACGAAGGCCAGGCCGATGCCGGTATTGCCGGAGGTCGGCTCGACCAGGGTCACGCCGGGCTTGAGTTTTCCGCTGGCTTCGGCATCCCAGATCATGTTGGCGCCGATCCGGCATTTCACCGAGTGGCTCGGGTTGCGCCCTTCGATCTTGGCCAGGATGGTGACGCCGCGCGGGGCGATGCGGTTGATCTGGACCAGCGGCGTGTTGCCGATGGACTGCGCATTGTCTGCGAAGATGCGGCTCATGATGGTGTCCTTGTCGCCGGGTGGAAAGATCAACCAGCCTATTCCGCCCCCGCGCGCGCGTCCAGACGCGGTCGAACCAGCGGCGCGCCGGGTGGGTCCACTGTCCAGGAGGGCCGCATCGATGAAGAAACGCTATGCCATTCCCCTGGGCGCCCTGGCGGCGCTGCTCCTGCTCGCGCTGGCGCTGCACCTGGCGCTGCCGTACCTGGTGCGTGGCTACCTGAACGACAGGCTGGCCAATATGGGCGACTACCGCGGGCACATCGCCGATGTCGACCTGGCGTTATGGCGCGGCGCCTACCGGATCGATGGCCTGAGCATCGTCAAGGACAACGGCAGGGTGCCGGTGCCGTTCCTCGATGCGCCGGGCATCGACCTGTCGGTGAGCTGGCGGGCGCTCTGGCAGGACCATGCCGTGGTGGCGCGGGTGGTCTTCGAACGTCCGCAGCTCAACTTCGTCGACGCCGGCGGCGACCGCGAGGCCTCGCAGACCGGGGCCGGCACCGACTGGCGCGAGCAACTGGACAAGCTACTGCCGATCACCCTCGACGAGGTGCGGGTGGTGGACGGCACCCTGCGCTTCCGCAACTTCGGCTCGAAGCCGCCGGTGAACCTGCGCGCCTCGGCGCTCGACGCCAGTATCTACAACCTGACCAACGTGGCCGACGCCCAGGGCCAGCGGCCGGCGCATCTCGAAGGCACGGCGCGGATACTCGGCCAGGCACCGCTGGAGGTGACGGCGCGATTCGACCCGCTGAGCGACTTCGAGGACTTCGACCTGCGCCTGCGGGTCACCGGCGTCGAGCTGAAGCGCCTCAACGATTTCGCCAGCGCCTATGGCAAGTTCGACTTCAATGCCGGCAGCGGCGACCTGGTGCTGGAGGCCCATGCGAAGCGCGGCCAGCTGGACGGCTATATCAAGCCGCTGCTGCGTGACGTGGATGTGTTCAACTGGCGGCAGGACGTGGAGGATAGTGACAAGAACCTGTTCCGTTCGGTCTGGGAAGCGCTGGTCGGCGGCGGCGAGACGGCGCTGAAGAACCAGCGCAAAGATCAGTTCGCAACCCGCGTGGAGCTGAGCGGTAATGTCCGGCAGCGGGACATCAGTGCCTTCCAGGCGTTCCTCGGGATTCTCCGCAATGCGTTCGTCGAGGCGTTCAACGCCCGTTTCGAGCGTTCCCCGGCGATGCGCGACAACGACGGCTGAAGACGCGGGCGGAACGGCGGGTCGCGAGGTGGCCGGGCATTCAGTGACTGAATGACCCGTCTGCGTTCACAGTGCGCTTGTCCCCGCGTTATAGTCGGGTTTTCAAACAATACTGAACTGCCCGGTTTTCCCGCCAGGGCGTTACCGTTCGAGGATTTCCTGATGAAGTTCGAAGGCACCCAGTCCTACGTCGCCACCGACGACCTCAAGCTCGCGGTCAACGCCGCCATCACCCTGCAGCGGCCGCTGCTGGTGAAGGGCGAACCGGGCACCGGCAAGACCATGCTCGCCGAGCAACTGGCCGAATCCTTCGGCGCCAGGCTGATCACCTGGCACATCAAGTCCACCACCAAGGCCCACCAGGGCCTCTACGAGTACGACGCGGTGAGCCGTCTGCGCGACTCGCAGCTGGGCGTGGACAAGGTCCACGACGTGCGCAACTACATCAAGAAGGGCAAGCTCTGGGAGGCCTTCGAGGCCGAGGAGCGGGTGATCCTGCTGATCGACGAGATCGACAAGGCCGACATCGAGTTCCCCAACGACCTGCTGCAGGAACTCGACAAGATGGAGTTCTACGTCTACGAGACCAACGAAACCATCAAGGCGAAGCAGCGCCCGATCATCATCATCACCTCGAACAACGAGAAGGAACTGCCCGACGCCTTCCTGCGCCGCTGCTTCTTCCACTACATCGCCTTCCCCGACCGCGAGACGCTGCAGAAGATCGTCGACGTGCACTACCCGAACATCAGGCAGTCGCTGGTCAGCGAGGCGCTGGACATCTTCTTCGACGTGCGCAAGGTGCCCGGCCTGAAAAAGAAACCTTCGACCTCCGAGCTGGTCGACTGGCTGAAGCTGCTGATGGCCGACGAGATCGGCGAAGCGGTGCTGCGCGAGCGCGACCCGACCAAGGCGATCCCGCCGCTGGCCGGCGCCTTGGTGAAGAACGAGCAGGACGTGCAGCTTCTCGAGCGCCTGGCGTTCATGAGCCGCCGCGCCAGTCGCTGAACGGATCGGCCCTTTCCCTGGAGAGGACCGGCAGTGGCGGCGGCAGACAGCGGAGGGACATCCCATGCTCAGCGGTAGTTGCCTGTGCGGCGCGGTACGCTATGAAATCGACGCGCCCATCGAATCGGCCAGCCATTGTCATTGCAGCCAGTGCCGCAAGGCCCACGGCGCGGCGTTCGCCAGCTACGGCAACCTGCGCCGCGAAGCGTTCCGCTATGTCGCCGGGGAGGACGCGGTGGCCGAGTACCACTCCTCGCCCGGCGTCACCCGGACCTTCTGCCGGCACTGCGGTTCGAACCTGCAGTGGCTCGGCGGCGACGAGGACCCGGCGTCCACCTCGATCGCCCTCGGCACGCTGGACTCGCCGCTGGGCGAGGTGCCGCAGCGGCATATCTATGTAGGCTCGAAGGCCGACTGGTACGCCATCGCCGACGACCTGCCGCAGGAAGACCAACACTGACCGGCGCCCGCGCGCCGGGATCAACGGACAACAGACGAGGTCGCAGCCATGCTGCTCAACCTGTTCAACGAAATGCGCGCAGCCAGGGTGCCGGTCTCGGTGCGCGAGCTGCTCGACCTGATCGACGCGCTGAAGCACCGCGTGGTGTTCGCCGACATGGACGAGTTCTACTACCTGGCGCGCACCATCATGGTCAAGGACGAGCGCCACTTCGACAAGTTCGACCGGGCCTTCGGCGCCTACTTCAAGGGCCTAGAGAAACTCGACGACCACCTCAAGGCGCTGATCCCCGAGGAATGGCTGCGCAAGGAGTTCGAGCGTCTGCTGAGCGACGAGGAGAAAGCGCAGATCCAGTCCCTCGGCGGCCTGGACAAGCTGATCGAGGAGTTCAAGAAGCGCCTCGAGGAACAGAAGGAACGGCACGCCGGCGGCAACAAGTGGATCGGCACCGGTGGCACCAGCCCGTTCGGCTCCGGCGGCTTCAACCCGGAGGGCATCCGCGTCGGCGACGCCGGCAAGCGCCAGGGCAGGGCGGCCAAGGTCTGGGACCAGCGCGAGTACAAGAACCTCGACGACCAGGTCGAACTGGGCACGCGCAACATCAAGATCGCCCTGCGCCGCCTGCGCAAGTTCGCCCGCGAGGGCGCGGCGGAGGAGTTGGACATCGATGGCACCATCGACCACACCGCCAAGGACGCCGGCCTGCTCAACATCCAGATGCGCCCGGAACGGCGCAATACGGTGAAGCTGTTGCTGCTGCTGGACATCGGCGGCTCGATGGACGCCCACGTGAAGGTCTGCGAGGAGCTGTTCTCGGCCTGCAAGACCGAGTTCAAGCACCTGGAGTACTTCTACTTCCACAACTTCATCTACGAGTCGGTGTGGAAGAACAACCTGCGCCGCAGCAGCGAGCGCACCGCCACCTTCGACCTGCTGCACAAGTACGGTCCGGATTACAAGGTGGTGTTCGTCGGCGACGCGGCGATGGCGCCCTACGAGATCACCCAGGCCGGCGGCAGCGTCGAGCACTGGAACGAGGAAGCCGGTTACGTCTGGATGCAGCGGTTCATGGAGAAGTACAAGAAGCTCATCTGGATCAACCCCTATCCGAAGGACACCTGGAACTACACCGCGTCCACCGGACTGGTCCGCGAACTGGTCAAGGAACAGATGTATCCGCTGACCCTGAGCGGCCTGGAGGAGGGCATGCGCTTCCTCTCGCGGGGCTGAGGCGCATTGCGCGGGACGAGCGACAGGCACGACGGCGCGCAACTTGCTTAAGCTGTCCTGCCTCGCCCGTGCGGTAACAATGCGGCGCGGCCACCGGTAACGATGGAAACGCCATGATCGACTCGACCTTCTCCCGCGCCACCTGGCTCAACTCGCTGCATATGTCGACCCTGACCCTCTCCCTGCTGGAGAGGGAAGGCTTCGCCCGCGAGCAACTGCTCGAAGGCAGCGGCATCACCCCCGCCGACCTGCTCGACCTGCGGCGCCTGATCAGTCCCTGGCAGGAGCAGCAGGTGTTCGCCAACGCCTGCCGGCTGAGCGACGAACCGGCGCTGGGCCTGCGCCTGGGGCTGCGCACGCGGATCTCCGCCTACGGCCTGCTCGGCTACGCGCTGCTCTCCGCGCCGAGCCTCGGCGAGGCGCTGCGCATCGGCCTGAGCTACCCGGTGCTGCTCGGTACCTACTTCCACCTGTCGCTGGAGATCGCCGACGGCCGTGCCTGGCTGGTGGCCACCGGCTACGGCGAGGACGAGGCGCTGCGGCCGTTCAACACCGAACTGTGCCTGGGCTCGCTGAAGGTCACCTGCGCCGACCTGCTCGGCCAGCCGCTACCGTTGCTGGAGGCGGCCTTCGACTATGCCGGCGACGAGGCGATGGCGCGGGCCTACGTCGACGGCTTCGGCTGCGCGTTGCATTTCGGCCGTGAACGCAGCGCCATCGGCTTCGCCGCCGAATGGCTGGAGCGCCCGTTGCCGCTGGCCGACCCGGTGACCCACCGGGAGATGCTCGAACAGTGCCGGCGGCAGAACATCGACCTGGCCGCGCGTCGCGCCTGGCTGGACCGGGTCCGCGCGATCCTCGCCGAGCGCCTGCAGGATCCGCCCGGCCTGGAGGAACTGGCCCGGCGCCTGAACTGCTCCTCGCGCAGCCTGCGCCGGCACCTGCAGCAGCAACGCACCAGTTACCAGCAACTGCTCGACGAGTTGCGCTTCGCCCGTGCCAAGGAGCTGTTGCAGAGCGGCGACATGCCGATCTACCGGATCGCCGAGGCGCTCGGCTTCAGCGAGACCGCCAGCCTGCGCCACGCCTTCCAGCGCTGGAGCGGACAGCCGCCGAGCCATTTCCGCGCCTGAGCGCCGGAGCGGGCGCAGGCCGAAGCCGTCTGGCCCGTGGCCTCAGGCGGCCGGGTCGTCGACCAGCCGGTCATAGGGAGGCAGGCCGCTGTATTGCGCCAAGGCCTCTTCGTAGGCGTTCTTCAGGTCGTCGGCGGCGAGGTCGTAGCCGACCAGCAGCTGTTCGAGTTCAGCGGCGTTCTGCGGGTCGTCGTTCTGCAACTGCGCGTCGAGTTCGCGGGTGCGCGCGGCGACGCACTGGATCGCCACCATCAGGGTCTGGGGTTTCAGGTTCATGGTTCACTCCTAGAGCCCGCGGGCTTTTTCCCATTGGCGACGGATGGCGTTGCGCACGAAGTTGTCCAGCTGGCCCATGAGGACCTCCCGGTACATCGGCTTGGCCGGCATGATGGTGTAGTGGGTGGCTTGCAGGCGCTTGTTGTAGCTGTCCTGCTTCACCTTCAGGTCCGGCGGGATGTCGGTGCCGTCGGGGATCACGAAGTCGCCGTCGGCGCGGCGCAGCACGCCGGCGCGGTCGAACACCGAGGTGCCGCCGGTGTCCGGGGCGTAGAGGCCGTCGCGGCCGGCGACGATGTCCGGCGCGCGGGCGGGGACGCCGGGGGTGCTGGGGCTGTCGAAGGTCGGATGCAGCAGCGGGGCGACTTCCGCGGCCTCGGCGAGTTCCTTGTCGGGGCGCAGGTAGCGACCGACGTCGCCCTCGTAGTTGGCCTTGAATATCGCCCGGTAGAGGGTGAGGCTGGTCTTCTCGTAGTCGTAGGACATGCGTGGACTTCCCTGTGGGTTGCGTTCGCGGCGCCGTGGGTGCGCGGCATCGCTGCCGGCCACCGTCCTTGGCGCCACCGGGAGCAGGATAACAGCTGCGCGCGGCAGCGCCAGCGGCGGGCGACGACCGTGTCGCGCCGGCCTAGCGCGCCGCGCCGTGCAGGTAATGACGGATACGCACCTCGACGCCGGCGCTCTGGAAGCGCCGGGCGGCGGCCTCGACCCGCAACTCGCCGCGGGTCACCCGCTGGTGGTGGCGCAGGTGTTCCAGCCAGGATTCATCGATGAAGAACTCCAGCCACAGGCGACGGTTGCCGCTGTCCTGGACCAGTCCCCAGGACACCGCGCCGTTGCGCCGACGCATGGCGCGCACCTCGACCATCGCCGCCTGGAATGCCGCGGCGTCCTGCGGGTCGATGTCGTACTCGAGGGTGACCAGCACCGGGCCGCGTTCCCGGTCCACCTCTTCGTCGACCAGTGGTGCCGGCCAGTGCAGCGACGGCGCGAGGTCCTCGGCCGCGGTGACCGGCAGATGGCAGCGCAGCGACGCGAACAGGCCGAGCAGCAGCGCGGCGCTGGCGCAGAGCAGGGCGAAGGTCATCGACAGGTGGCTGGCGAGCAGCCCCCACAGGGCGCCGCCGGCGGCCATGCTGCCGAAGAACACCAGGATGTAGACCGCCAGCGCGCGGGCGCGGACCCAGGCCGGCACCGAGGTCTGCGCGGCGACCTGCAGGCTGGAAAGCACGGCGATCCATGCCACGCCGCTGAGCAGCATCACCGGTACCAGCAAATAGAGGTTGCGCAGCAGCGCCAGGGCCACCAGCACCAGCGCGTAGAGCACGCTGGAGAGCAGCACCAGGCGGTCGCTGCCGAGGCGTTCGCGCAGGCGCGGCAGGAACGCGGCGCCGAGCACCGCGCCGACGCCGACGCTGCCCAGCAGCAGGCCGAAGTCCATGGCGTTGCCCTGCAGGTCGCCGCGCACGATCAGCGGCAGCAGCGACATGCCGGCGCTGGCGCCGAGGAAGAACGCCACCGCGCGCACCAGCACCGCTTGCAGCGGCCTTGAACTGCGGCTGTAGCGCCAGCCGGCGCGCAGGGCGCCGAACAGGCGTTCCGCCGGCAGCACCGAGGGCACGGCCTCGCGTTTCCAGGCCAGCAGCACGGCGATCACCGCGAAGAAGGAGAGGGCGTTGAGGGCGAAAGTCAGCCAGGGGCCGACCAGGCTCACCAGCACCCCGGCGATGGCCGGGCCGACCGCCCGCGCCAGGTTGACCCCGACACTGGACAGCGCCACCGCCGCCGGCAGTTCGTCCTTGCCCACCAGTTCCGGAGTGGTGGCGCTCCAGGCCGGCATCATCAGCGCGGTGCCGATGCCCATGCACAGGGTCAGGCCGAGCAGCAGCCAGACGCTGGTCGACTGGAGCAGGGTGAGGCTGGCCAGCAGGGTGGCCACCAACGCCATCCACAATTGCACGCCGAGCAGGTAGCGCCGCTTGTCGACGATATCGGCGAGGGCGCCGGCCGGCAGGGCCAGGAAGAACATCGGCAGCGAGCCGGCGACCTGCACCAGCGCCACGTTCAGCGGGCTGGCGGAGAGCGAGGTCATCAGCCAGCCGGCGCCCACCTCGTGCATCCAGGTGCCGATGTTGGAGGCGATGCTGGCCAGCCACAGCCAGCGGAAGGTGGTCTGGCGCAGGGGACTCCAGGGGGAGGCGGCGGGTGCGTTCATGTCAGAGCGAGCCTTTGAGGGGGTATTCGACGATCAGGTAGAGGCGGTCGATGTCGTCGCCGGCCTGGGCCGCGTTGGCCCGGTGGCTGAGGTGCGAGACGTTCAGCGAGAGGTCCTTGAGCGGGCCCGAGGCGAACACGTAGCGCAGGTCGAGGTCGCGCTCCCAGTGCTTGCCGCCGCTGCCCAGCAGGGGCCGATAGCGGCCATCGGCGGCCAGCGGGTTGTAGGCGCCGCCGGCCGGCGCATGGCTGCCGTCGATGGCGCGGCCGCTGACGTAGCGCGCCATGAGGCTCAGCCCCGGCAGGCCGAACGGCGCCAGGTCGAGGTCGTAGCGGGCCTGCCAGGAGCGCTCGCCGGGGCCGTTGAAGTCGGCGTACTTGATCGAGTTGGCGAGGTAGATGGAGTCACCTCCGACGAAGTCGAACGGCGTGTCGCCGTGGACACGCTGGTAGGCCAGGGAAAACCCCTGTGCGCCGACGCGGTACTTCAACTGCAGGCTGTAGGCCAGGGTGTCGATCGCGCCGGCCCGGCTGCGGCCCTGGTCGCGCGTGCGATAGAGGTTGCCATCCAGGCTGAACGCGGCACGTTGCAGGTTCATGTTGAGATAGACCTGGCGCCAGACGTTGTCCAGTTGCGCGGCGAACAGCGAGCCGCTCAGGTCGTCGCTGGCCGCCAGGCTGGCGCCGGCGAAGCCGATGGCGCTGCCGGCGGTGCTCGCGCCGTAGCCGTCGAAGTCGCCATGGCCGGAACTGGCGGCCTGTTCCTTGAAGGCGGTGAAGCGCCCGGCCTGGATCCGCACGCGGTCGAAGTCGTCGCTCTGCAGGAAGAAGCCCCTGGCGTACTGGGGTTGCAGGCGCTTGTCGCTGGTGTCGAAGACCGGGGTCTCGACGGTCATTTCGCCGACCTTGAGCAGGCTCTCGCCGAGCCGCAGCTTGAGTGCGGCGCCGGCGTCGGAATACTCGCTGGCGTTATCGCCGGATGAGTCCAGCGGCAACAGGCCGGTGCCGGCATGGCCACGTCCGCCGTCGAGTTTGAAGCCGGCGAAGCCGTGGAGATCGAGGCCGAAACCGACGCGGCCGGGAGTATAGGCCGACTCCAGGTCGGCGATCAGGCCGTGTGCCCATTCCTTGCGGTAGCCGCGCCCGGCGTCCGCGCGGCGATAGTCGTTGTAAAGGAAGTAGTTGCGGTTGAGCAGGCGCCACTCCAGCAGCTCGGGCGCCTTGGGTTCCTGGGCCGCGGCGTGGCACGGCGAGGTGCCGCCCAGCGCCAGGAAAAGGGCCAGGCGGCCGACCGGTCGAACGCGGATCATCGGGAAAACTCCGGGCGAGGCGGGCCGCGAAGGGCCCGCCCGGGTACGTCAGAAAGCGAAGCAGGAACAGCCGAATGCGCCCCAGAAACCCTGGAAGTCGCTCACCGGTACGTTGGAGTGGCGCGCGCGGTTGTGCTCGTGGGCGTGTACCGCGCAGGCACCGACGCACTGGTGGACCTGGGCGGTCAGCGGCGCGCCTTGCCGCCAGTGGCCGGGTACCTTGGCCACCGGCGACCAGTCCGGCAGCACCGGCGGCGCCGGCGGACCGAGCTTGTCGAACTCGGCGGCGGCATAGACGACCTTGCCGTCGACCACCGTGAGCACCGACTCGATCCACTTGATGGCTTCTTCCTCGACGCCGAAGAAGTCCGCCGACAGCGCCGCCAGGTCGGCCAGCTGGCCAACCTTGATCTGTCCTTTCTTGCCCTGCTCGCTGGAGAACCAGGCGCTGCCCTGGGTGAACAGCTGCAACGCGGTTTCCCGCGGCAGGCCCTGCGGATACAGGGCCATGCCGCCGACGGTGCGGCCGCTGACCAGCCAGTACAGCGAGGTCCAGGGGTTGTAGCTGGAGACCCGGGTGGCGTCGGTGCCGGCACCCACCGGCACGCCCTCGGCGAGCATGCGCTGGATCGGCGGCGTGGCCTCGGCGGCCTTGGCACCGTAGCGGTCGACGAAGTACTCGCCCTGGAAGGCCATGCGGTCCTGGATCGCGATGCCGCCGCCGAGTGCCCGCACCCGCTCGATGTTGCGTGGGGTGATGGTCTCGGCGTGGTCGAAGAACCAGGGCAGGCCATTGAACGGGATGTCGCGGTCGACCTTCTCGAATACGTCGAGCATCCGCGAGATCGACTCGTCGTAGGTGGCGTGCAGGCGGAACGGCCAGCGCTGTTCCACCAGGTGGCGGACCACCGGCTCCAGCTCCTGTTCCATGCTCCGCGGCAGGTCAGGGCGCGGCTCGAGGAAGTCCTCGAAGTCGGCGGCGGAGAACACCAGCATTTCGCCGGCGCCGTTGTGGCGGAAGAAATCGCTGCCCTGGCCGTACTTGACGCTGACGGTCCAGTTCTTGAAGTCGGCGAGTTCTTCCTTGGGTTTCTGGGTGAACAGGTTGTAGGCGATGCGCACGGTGAGCTGGCCCTGGTCGGCCAGTTCGCGAATCACCTGGTAGTCGTCCGGGTAGTTCTGGAAGCCGCCGCCGGCGTCGATCGCGCTGGTCAGGCCGAGGCGGTTGAGCTCGCGCATGAACTGGCGGGTGGAGTTGACCTGGTATTCCAGCGGCAGCTTCGGTCCCTTGGCCAGGGTGGCGTAGAGAATCATCGCGTTGGGCCGGGCGATCAGCATGCCGGTGGGTTCGCCGCTGCTGTCGCGGACGATCTCGCCGCCAGGCGGGTTGGGCGTGTCCCTGGTGTAGCCGACCACGCGCAGGGCGGCGCGGTTGAGCAGGGCACGATCGTACAGGTGGAGGACGAACACCGGGGTGTCCGGCGCGGCCTTGTTCAGTTCCTCCAGGGTCGGCATGCGCTTCTCGGCGAACTGGAATTCGTTCCAGCCGCCGACCACCCGCACCCACTGAGGGCTGGGCGTGCGTTCGGCCTGGGCCTTGAGCATGCGCAGGGCGTCGGCCAGCGACGGTACGCCTTCCCAGCGCAGCTCCAGATTGTAGTTGAGGCCGCCGCGGATCAGGTGCAGGTGCGAATCGTTGAGACCGGGGATCACGCAGCGCTTCCGCAGGTCGATGACCTGGGTGGCGCTGCCGCGATGGAGCATGGCCTCGGCGTCGCTGCCGACGGCGAGGAAGCGCCCGTCCTTGATCGCCACGGCGGTGGCGCTGGGGTTGTCGCGGTCCACGGTGTGGAAGCGGCCGTTGTGCAGGATCAGGTCGGCGGTCATGGAACCTCCTGGGTTGCTTGCGGGAGAAAGGCTGGCGGCGTCGGCGAAGGGCAGGGCGGACCACAGGGCCCCGGCGGCGCCCAGCACCGAACTGGTAGCGAGGAAATGGCGGCGGTTCTTGCTCGGCGGATCGTGGCTCATGGCGTGCTCCTGGCGACGGGGCGGAATCGGTCAGCGAAGGCGGCGGCGAGAGAAGCCACCGGACAGGATAGGTGCGGCAGGAAACGTGCGGGACGAAAGAGCGGCTTTGCCGAATGACGCGTCCTCCTGCAAGCGCAACTTTCTGCTAATGGAGTCCAGATAAGGCGCGAGCCCGATCCTGAACTTGATAGGCACTTTTGTTATTGGGTGGACTGTCGATTGTGCTGGATGGGAGTCCTGTTCCTATTGTCTCGATGTGCGCTTTTTGTATCTATGTGCCGAATGTTTTCAATAACGCTGTTCAACTTTCACGGATACTGTCGTTCGGCGATTTATTTTCTCGAAAGGTTTGTTTTTTTTAATATCCATGCTTCATAGTCTGGTCGGCCTCGGAAAGTTGTCCGTTGGCCCGCGTGCTGTTGTGCGCAACAGCTGGAATTAATCGTTCGTCGTCAGGAAACAATCATGAGCCACTATCTCGAAGTTCTAACTCCGCAGAACAGTCAGATCATCTTCATCGACCAGCAGCCACAGATGGCATTCGGTGTACAGTCCATCGATCGCCAGACGCTGAAGAACAACGTAGTGGGCCTGGCCAAGGCGGCGAAGGTGTTCGACATCCCGGTGACCATCACCACGGTGGAAACCGACAGCTTTTCCGGCCCGACCTATCCGGAGCTGCTGGCGGTGTTCCCCGAGCAGAAGATCCTCGAGCGCACCTCGATGAACTCCTGGGACGACCAGAACGTGCGCGACTCGCTGGCCGCCGCGGGGCGCAAGAAGGTCGTGGTCGCCGGGCTGTGGACCGAGGTCTGCAACACCACCTTCGCCCTCTGCGCCATGCTCGAGGGCGGCTACGAGATCTACATGGTGGCCGATGCCTCGGGCGGCACCTCCAGCGACGCCCACAAGTACGCCATGGACCGCATGGTCCAGGCCGGCGCGGTACCGGTGACCTGGCAACAGGTCCTGCTGGAATGGCAGCGCGACTGGGCCCGCCGGGATACCTACGACGCCGTGATGGCCATCGCCAAGGAGCATTCCGGGGCCTACGGGATGGGGGTGGACTACGCCTACACCATGGTGCACAAGGCGCCCGAGCGGGTGACCCACGGCGAACGCATCGGCCCGAATCCGGCCAAGTGAATGCCGGCCGTGCCGCTCCGGCCCGCCGGGCGGCACGGCCGCGAAGGAGAACGAAGATGAAGCTCTACGTATTGTCGCTGGGCGCCGGACTGTTGGTGGGGATCGTGTACAGCCTGTTGCAGGTGCGTTCGCCGGCTCCGCCGCTGGTGGCGCTGGTGGGGTTGCTCGGCATCCTGCTCGGCGAGCAGGTCATCCCGGTCGGCAAGCAATTGCTCGGCGGTTGCGCGTTCGCCTCGGCCTGCGACAAGGCGGGTTCGGTCGGCCATGTGCTGGGGCAACTACCGGGTCGGCATCGCCTCGACCAGGTCGCTGGCCCGTCGGAAAAGGAAAAGGGTTGAACGTTATAATTATCGCGTAATGCGATGGTAATCTTCTAGTTACCTTCGTCGGGTTCGATTTCCCCGAAAGGCTCCCTCGGATTAATCTCTGGGAGCTTTCGTGCGTCCTGTATCGCGTCGAAAGTGAATATTTCAGCAGATCATCAGGCGCATGGAATCAGGGGGAGTCATGACTGTTGCCGTAGACAGAACAAAGAGCGACCAGCCCACGCCAGGGAACATCATAAGGGGAGAGGGATACGCCTTGATTCGCAACAGTGAGACGACTCCCGATCCGGACAAGGTCATCCATATTCCTTGTGCCGATTCGTTTTCCGTCATCGTTCAGTTGCGCGACTTCAACTCCCACCGTCTCTGGAATGGAAAAAAACTGGTATTCGATGGCGGTCATCCGCAGAAAAGTATCTCCATCGCCTATCTTGGCGATGAAATAAAGTGCCAGCACCGGGCAACTTACGACAATGTCCGCTTCATGTTGCCGCGCGCTTCGATAAAGGAGTTTCTTTACGAAGAGGGGCAGCGCATGTCCGCCGAACCGGAGCGGATCATCGGCGTCGACGACCCGGTGGTCTATCACCTGGCCCTGGCGCTGCTGCCCAGCTTCGCCAGGGCGGGGGAGCGCAACGAGCTGTTCATCGAACAGGTCATGCTGGCGCTATTGACCCACGTCCAGGATCGCTTCGCCTCGACCCCGGTCCCGGCCTGTACTGGCAAGGGCCTGGCGCCCTGGCAATTGCGCAGGGCCAAGGAGCTGATCGCCGGGCATCTGAGCGAGGGCGTATCGGTGGCGCGCCTGGCCGAGGAGTGCGGCCTCTCGCGCAGCTATTTCACCAAGGCCTTCAAGTGCAGCACCGGTGTGTCGCCCCACGAATGGCTGATGCGCATGCGCGTCGACAGGGCCAAGGAGCTGATGCTGGGCAGCGACGAACCGCTGTCGCAGATCGGCGTCGCCTGCGGCTTTTCCGACCAGCCGCATTTCTCGCGGATCTTTCTCCGGCTGGCCGGCGCCTCGCCCTCGACCTGGCGCCGGGTCAAGCGGCAGCGCGCCGACGCAGCGCTCTGAAGCGCGACCGTGCGTGACGGACGGTACGGAAGCCGCCGGATGCTCGGCTAGAATGCCCTGGCTTCGGCGGTCGCCACCGGCCGCCCACTTCGCAACGGAACAGGGAATCGCAGATGAAAGCAGTACGCCAGGGTTGCGGCGTAACGGGGCTGGCCATGCTCCTGGCGCTGGCCGGGTGCAGTTCGCGGTCGGCGGAGCCGCCGCCGCCCAACCCCGACGAAGTACGGGCGAAGATCGTCCGTCTGATGCCGGCCACGGTGCGCGATCGCCAGGGTTGGGCCCGCGATATCTACGCGGCCTTTTCCGCCCAGCAGGTCTACCCCAGCGACGAGAATCTCTGTGCGGTGCTGGCGGTGACCGAGCAGGAGTCCACCTACCAGGTCGACCCGCCGGTAGCCGGCCTGGGCAGGATCGCCACCCGCGAACTCGAGCGCCGCGCCGGCAAGCTGCACGTGCCGGCGTTCCTGGTCAGCTCGGCGCTGGGTATCAAGTCGCCCGATGGGCGGACCTACAGCCAGCGCCTGGCCGCGGCGCGGACGGAGAAGGAGCTGAGCGAGACCTTCGACGACTTCATCGCCATCGTGCCCATGGGCGGCAAGCTGTTCGGCGGCTTCAACCCGGTGCACACCGGCGGGCCGATGCAGGTCAGCATCGCTTTCGCCGAGCGCCACGCCGACGGTTATCCCTACCCGGTGGATGGCAGCATCCGCCGCGAAGTGTTCAGCCGGCGCGGCGGCATGTATTTCGGCATCGCCCACCTGCTCGGCTATCCGGTGGACTACCCGGCGCCGCTGTACCGCTTCGCCGACTTCAACGCCGGCTGGTACGCCAGCCGCAACGCCGCCTTCCAGAGCGCGCTGAGTCGCGTCTCGGGGATCCCGCTGGCGCTGGATGGCGACCTGATCCGCTACGGCACGCGCACGCCGGGCTCCACCGAGCTGGCCGTGCGCGCCCTGGGCAAGCGCCTGGACATGAGCGACGCGGCGATCCGCCGGGCGCTGGAGCAGGGCGACAGCGCGGACTTCGCCGACAGCGCGCTGTACCGCAAGGTCTTCGCCCTGGCCGAGGCGGCCACCGGCAAGCAACTGCCGCGCGCGGTGCTGCCGGGCATCACGCTGGAAAGCCCGAAGATCACCCGCAAGCTGACCACCGCCTGGTTCGCCAAGCGCGTCGACGAACGCTACCAGCGCTGCATGGTCCGCGCCCGCGGACGCTGAGGACATCGTCGGGCGGGTCGAACCCGATCCCGCCGCGACAGTCTGTCGTCCTGTCAGCCATCGTCACGGAGACGCAACGCATGAACAGCCGATACAGCGCCGAGGCACCGGCGCGCGACGAACTGGACCGGCTCGCCGGTCCGACCCTGGTGGAGTTCGGCACCGACTGGTGCGGCCATTGCCAGGCTGCCCAGCCGTTGCTGGCGGAAGTGCTCGACGACTACCCGGAGGTCGCCCACCTGAAGATCGAGGACGGCCCTGGCCGGCGCCTGGGCCGCTCGTTCCAGGTCAAGCTGTGGCCGACCTTCGTCTTCCTGCGCGATGGCCGCGAGGTGGCGCGGGTGGTCCGGCCCGGCAGCGCCAGCGTGCTGGAAGAAGCGTTCGAGAGCCTGGTCGGCGAGGGCTGAGGACCCGGCCCGCGGGCCGGGCGGTGTTCAGGCCGGCATCGCGTGATCCACCTGTTCGCGGATCTCCTGGTAGCGCAGCTCCATCAGCTTGCGCTGCTCGCGCCGGGCCAGGGCCTGGGCGTAGCGGCGCTTCTCGGTCGGCGTCTCCGGTTCCAGCGGACGCACCGCCACTGGCCGACGCTGGTCGTCCATCGCCACCATGGTGAAGAAACAGCTGTTGGTATGGCGCACGGTGCGCTCGTGGATGTTCTCGGTCATCACCTTCACCCCGACCTCCATCGAAGTGCGCCCGGTGTAGTTCACCGAGGCGAGGAAGGTCACCAGTTCGCCGACATGGATCGGCTCGCGGAAGATCACCTGATCCACCGACAGGGTCACCACGTAGCGTCCGGCGTAGCGTTTGGCGCAGGCGAAGGCCACCTCGTCGAGGAGCTTGAGCAGGGCGCCGCCATGGACGTTGCCGGAGAAGTTCGCCTTGTCGGGGGTCATGAGCACGCTCATGGTCAGTTGGTAGCTGCCAGGTTCCATCATTCACCTATCACGCAAGTTGGACACGGGCCGTTGCAGTGGGCCGGCGGCCGCTCTACGGCGGCCTCTGGGGATAGGGTAGGGAGAAACGCCGGCGCGATTAGCACCGCAGTCGACAATGGTGTTTTCCGCGAAAGGGACTTGCGGCGCCGGCTCGCCTGGCGCAGGGACTCAGTCGCGGGTGGGGTTGCGGCCTTCGCGGCTGGCTTCCATCCAGCGCAGCACCTGCTCGCCGAACTCGGGCGGCGCGCTGCGCCCTACCCGGCGCACCAGGTCGAGGATGGTCTGCTGGGCCAGCGCTTCTTCCATGCGCTTCTGCGCGGTGAGCATCACCGCGTGGATCGAGCAGGTATTGCGGGTCGCCCAGGATGGCGGGTTGCCTTCGAAGAGCGCACAGCGCTCGCGGATCTCCCGGCACTCGAAGATCGACTTGTCGCCATCGATGGCGCGGACCACGTCGAGCACGCTGATCTCGTTGGCCGGACGCGCCAGGCGGAAGCCGCCGCGCACGCCTTCGGTGGCCGCCACCAGGCCGGCCTTGGCCAGGCGGGTGAAGACCTTGGCCAGCAATTCCGGGGGCACCCCCTGCAGTTCGGCGAGGGCGCGCACGCTGGACTCGCGGCTGTCACCTTTCTCGTCGGCGAGGAACAGCAGGCAATGGATGCCGTACTCGACGCCAGCGCTATAGAGAGCCATCACTAACTCCGACAGAAATATTCGCAATAGTGTGCGAGCTTTTCAGAGCGGTCACAAGATTTTGCTGTCTCGCTTTTCCCGGCCGAAACCGCTCTGTTTCCGATTTTTCACCCCTTTTTCCTGACTTCTTCTTCTGTCGAACGGCGGGAGTGGGTGGTTGCTCGTGTCGGTGCCGGGGCTTGTTTTCCGTAACTACGACTAATATAGTCGTAGTTACGGAGGGGCGACTCTCCGCAGAACCCGTCCTCATCCTTCCAGGAGCCTCCATGAAACAACGTATCCTGATCGTCGGCGCCGGATTCGCCGGCATGTGGAGCGCGCTGAGCGCGGTCCGCCTGCTCGACCGCCATGGCCGCGACGACATCGAGGTCGCGGTGCTCGCGCCGCAACCCGAGCTGCGCATCCGCCCGCGTTTCTACGAGCCCGAGGTGCAGCGCATGACGGCGCCGCTGGGCGAATTGTTCGACGCGGTCGGCGTGCGCTTCGTGCAGGGCAGCGCGCAGCGCATCGACGTGGCCGGCAAGCGGGTGGCGTACCGCGATGCCGAGGGCGCGCCGGCGCAGCTGGACTACGACCGCCTGGTGCTGGCGGCCGGCAGCGGCGTGTGGCGGCCGGCGAGTGTCGCCGGCATCGACGCGGCCTTCGATGTCGACCAACTGGAAGACGCCTTGCGCCTGGAGGCACACCTGCATGCCCTGCGCGACCTGCCGGATTCGTCGGCACGCAACACCGTGGTGGTCGCCGGCGGCGGCTTTACCGGCATCGAGACCGCCACCGAGATGCCGGCGCGCCTGCGGGCGATCCTCGGCGAGGAAGCGGCGCTGCGGGTGATCGTGGTCGACCGCGGCGCCGCCATTGGCGCATCGATGGGTGCGGAACTGGGCGGCTTGATCGCCGAGGCCTCGGCGGAGCTGGGCGTGGAGTGGTGCCTCGGGCGTTCGGTGGCGGCGGTGGATGCCGAGGGCGTGACGCTCGACGACGGCCAGCGGATCGAGGCGAAGACCGTGGTCTGGACCGTGGGCGTGCGGGCCAGCACGCTGACCGGGCAGATTCCGGGCGAGCGCGATGCACAGGGTCGCCTGCATGTCGACCGCAACCTCAAGGTGCTCGGTCTCGACGATGTCTACGCCACCGGAGACGTGGCCCGCGCGGCTACCGACGACCGCGGCAACCATGCCCTGATGACCTGCCAGCATGCCATCGCCCTGGGCCGCTCGGCCGGCAACAACGTGGCCGCCGACCTGCTCGGCGTCGAGCCGATTCCCTACAGCCAGGTGAAGTACGTGACCTGCCTCGACCTCGGCGGCTGGGGCGCGGTGTTCACCGAGGGCTGGGACCGCCAGGTGCGCTTCGTGCGCGAGGAGGGCAAGAAGATCAAGACCGAGATCAACGGCGTGTGGATCTACCCGCCGGCGGCGGACCGCGCCATCGCGCTGGCGGCGGCCGACCCGTTGATTCCGGTGGTGGCGTAGGGCGATTTTCCCTCACTCCAACCCTCTCCCGCAGGCGGGAGAGGGGGCCGTGCGGCGTAGAGGGATGTCGCGGCGCGCGGATGCCTGGCCTCCGGTAGGGCGAATAACCGCGAAGCGGTTATCCGCCGTTGCGTCGGTTCTCTTGGGAGCGCGCGCCTTCAGCGCTGGCGTTCCACCGCCGGCCGGGCGAGCAGAAGGCGCAACGAGGCCCCCAGCGTCTCGCCATGACCCAGGCCGTCGAGCGGCTGGAAGTCCAGCGTGAGCCCGGGCACCTGGCGCAGGTCATCCACCAGCCGCGCCATCGCCTGGCCCGGCTCGGCCCTCAGCGAGCCGCGCGGGCTGGCCGGCTCGGCGCTGCCGCGCCAGAGCAGGAGTTCAGCGCGCTTTCCGCGCAGTCGCTGTTCGAGCCCCGCTCGTTCGCCGAGGATTGCCCCGTCGCTCCACCACAGCGACGGACTGGCCGCGGCGTAGCGGGCGAACTCGCCGGGACGGGTGAACAGTGCGTGGAGCACCAGCAAGCCGCCGTAGGAGTGGCCCCAGAGGGTTTGCCGCGCCGTGTCCAGGGGAGCCTGCGCCGCCACGGCCGGACGCATGCCGTCGCGCAACAGGTCGAGGAAGGCATCGGCGCCGCCGCTGGGCAGGCCGTTGAGCGGGTCGCGCTGCTCGGCCTGGCCGGGACGCGCCGGAGTGTAGTCGAAGGTGCGCCCGGCGCGGTCGATGCGCAGCGGCGTGCGGTAGCCGATGGCGACCAGCAGCGGCGCGTCGCCGTCGGCCAGGCGTCTCAGGGCGGTCTCGTCGAGGGCGCCGAGGGCGGCGTTGCCGTCGAGCATCCAGAGCACCGGGTAGCCGGCGGCGGGCGGTGCCTGCAGCGGTCGACCGAGCCACAGCCGGTAATGCCGCTGGCCGTCGGCGGAGTCCAGGTCCACGGCGCTGAAGCGATAGGGCAGGTCCTGGCGTTGCAGCAGGCTGCGGTCCATGGTCGCCTCGGGGTCCGGTTGCGCCAGCGGCGCGGTGCCGGGCAGGGTCGCCGCCAGGGCGAGGCCCAGGGCGGCGGCGAGCAGGGGGGTTCTCATCAGGCTTTCTCGTTATGGCTCAGAACGACGCGGTCAGGCTGGTGTAGAAGGTCCGTCCGGGCTCGTTGTAGGTAGCCGCGCCGGCCCCGTCTATGCCGACCACGCCCTGGGCGTTGCCGGCGCGGAACAGGCGCTTGTCGAACAGGTTGTCGACGCCGGCGCCGAGGCTCAGGTTCTTGCTCAGCCGATAGGTGCTGCCGAGGCCGGCGATGGCGTAGGGCGAGAGCTGGTCGTTGGCGCTGCCGGTGACGCGGTCGCCGTGATAGTCGTATTTCTTCGGCTTCTGCTTGCCGTACCAGGTGACCGTGGCCTGCAGCGAGAGGTCGTCGGTGGCCTGCCAGTCGAGCATCGAGTTGAGGGTGTAGCGCGGCGTCACCGAGAGCACGTCGCCGGTTTCCTTGTTCTTCGATTGCAGCATGTAGGTGAAGTTGTTGCTCCACTTCAGGCCGTCGGCCAGGGGCAGGGTCAGGGTGCCTTCGAGGCCCTCGACCACCGCCTTGGGCACGTTCTCCCACTGGTAGATCGCCGCGTTGGCGTAGTCGCCCTTGCCGCCGCTGGCGTGGTCGACCGGCGACAGGCCGGATTCGATCTTGTTCCTGTAGTCGTTGCGGAAGTAGGTCAGCCCCGCCACCAGGCCGTCGTGGCTGTACTCGATGCCCAGTTCCTTGTTCACGCTGGTCTCGGCCTTTAGGCCGTCGTTGCCGCGCAGGTAGCAACTGGTGCTCTGCCCGTAGCACCCCTGGCCGCGGCTGTAGAGCAGGTAGTCGGGGTTCAGCTGGTACAGGTTGGGCGCCTTGTAGGCGCGGGCGATGCCGGCCTTCAAGGTGAGCCGCTCGGTGAGCGCGTGGGACAGGTTCAGCGACGGGCTCCAGTTGTCGCCGACGATGTCGTGGTGGTCCCAGCGCAGGCCCGGGGTAAGCATGGTGCCTGGCATCAGCTCGATGTTGTCCTCGGCGAACAGCGAGAAGATCCGCGCCGAGGAGCTGCTGCTGCGGTTCTTCCCGGCGAGACCGGGGACCGAGCCGCCTTCCTCGGTGTTCTGGGTGTTGGAGCTGGGGTCGTCGAGCTTCTGCTCGCTCCACTCGCTGCCGAGGGTCAGGGTCTGCTCGTAGCCCAGGTGCAGCGGCAGGTTGACCTCGCCGTGGGCGGTCAGGTCGCGCAGGGTGGCGGTGTAGAAGCCGGCGTTGTTGGGATCGAAGATACCTTCGGTGCCGCCGGCCAGGCCTTCGTTGATCCGGCTGTTGCGGGTCTTCTCGTACTGCAAATAGGCCAGCGAGCTGCCGAAGTCCCATTCGCCGCGATGGGTGACCGAATAGGTCTCGCGGTACATGCGGTTGGTCTCGTGGCCGAGCATCTGCTTCACGTAGTTGTTGCTGTTGGTGTTCTGCGTGTCGCCGGTGTAGATGTTGCCCTGGCGGCTGAAGCCGGCCTCGAACTCGAGGGTCTGCCTGGGCGTCAGGCGCCAGCTGAGCAGCCCGTCGATGTCCTTGTTGCGCACGCCTTCGCGTCCGGCGGGGAGGCTGCCGGCGTGCTTGCCGGTGCGGTTGGACTCGTGGCCGGCATTGATGTCCCAGTCGTCCGAGGCGGTCTTGGCGATGTTGCCGTAGACGCGGTAGCTGAGGTTTTCCGTGAGCGGCCCGTTGAGGCCGAAGCTCATCCGTTCGCTGGCGCCCTCGGCCTTGTGCTGCGGGAAGTTGCTGTAGACGCTGAGATTGCCGTGGGTTTCCGCGCCGGCCTGCCTGGTGATGATATTCACCACGCCGCCCGCCGCGCCGTTGCCGTAGCGCGCCGCCGCCGGCCCGCGGATCACCTCGATGCGCTCGACCTGATCGGCCGGCACCCAGTTGCTGTCGCCGCGGCTGTCGCGCTCGCCGCGCCAGCCATAGCGCACCGAATTGCGCGAGCTGACCGGCTTGCCGTCGACCAGGATCAGGGTGTTCTCCGGGCCCATGCCACGGATGTCGATCTGCCGGTTGTTGCCGCGCTGGCCGCTGGAGCTGTTGCCGGTCAGGTTGACTCCCGGCATGGTCCGGATGATCTGCGACAGGTCGTTGCTCGGTGGCCGCCTGGCGATGTCCTCCGCGGTGATGATGGAGACCCCCGGCGCCTGCTTGGTTTCCTCCTGGGCGGTGGCGATCACGGTCTGCTCGCCCAGCTCGATGATGGAGCCGTCGTCCTGGCCGGCGGCGTGCACCGCGTTGGCCAGCAGGCAACTGGACAGGAGCAGGAAGGGAACGGCGGGAAGGGCGCGTGAGGACATCGGTGATCTCCGGGCAGTGCGGCAAAAAGCGAGAGATCACGAATGATATTGATTGTTATTTGAGAGTAAAGCGCATTAACTTTCTAAACACTTCGCCCTCAGGCGGCCGCCGGCAACCACAGGTGCAGGCATAGTCCGGGCCTGCCGTTGCTGGCCCAGAGCCGGCCACCCTGCAGCTCGATGGCGCGCCGGGCGATCGCCAGGCCGAGGCCGAAGCCTTCGCCGGCGGCGGCATCCAGGCGCTGGTAGGGGAGGAAGATACGCTCCAGCTGGTCCTCCGCCACGCCCGGCCCCTGGTCCTGCAGGCGCAGGTGCCAGAAGTCGCCCTCGCGCTCGCCGTCGAGGCTGACCGTGCCGCCCTCCGGAGAATGGCGGATGGCGTTGCGCAGGAGGTTCTCCATGGCCTGGGCGAGGCTGTCCAGGTGCGCCTCGACGCGACAGTCGATGCCCAGCCGGCAGGGCAGCCGTGACGGCTCCCAGCCGCTCTCGAAGCAGGCGTCCTCGCGCAGCGCTTCCCACACCGACAGCGCCAGCACTGGCTCGGTGGGCAGTTGCGGACGCTCGGTGTCCAGCCAGGCCAGGTCGAGAGTGTCTTCCAGCAGGCGCTGCATGTCGCCGACCTCGCGGTCCAGCCGCTGGCGCAGCTGGTCCGGCGGCAGGTCGCTGTCATGGGCGATGCGCAGGCGCGCCAGCGGCGTGCGCAGTTCGTGGGACAGGGTGCGCAGCAGCAGACGCTGCTGGGCGAGGCTCTGGCGCAGGCGTGCGGCCATGTGCTCCAGGGCTTGGGCCAGCTCGCCGAGTTCGTCGCGGCGCGCCGCCAGCGGCGCGGCGAGCGGCGTCGTCTCCAGTTCGTCGGCGCGCAGGGCGTCGGCGCGGTCGCGCAGGCGGTTCAGCGGCGCCACCAGGTGGCGGTAGAGCAGCAGGCCGAGCAGGGCGGCCAGCAGGGTCGGGACTATGCCGTGGGTGACCAGGCGAGTACGCGGGGTCAGCCCGCCGGGCAGCAGGCGTTCCGGCAACTGGATCACCAGCCGGCCCTGTTCGGGATGATCGGGAAACTCGATGCTGACGTACGGCAGTTCGTCCCGCAAGCGCCGGCTCATTGGCCAGTCGAGCTTGCGCATGAAGGTCAGGTGGCTCGATTCCGCGGCGCTCAACGGCGTGCTGCCGAGGCTTTCCAGGTGCGGGCCGACCAGCGCCACCCAGGTGTCTTCCTTCGCCGACAGTTCCTTGCGGAAGCGTTCGGCGCCCGCGGCGCCCTCGCTGCGCCAGGCATCCTCCGCCTGCCGCGCGTAGTCCGCCAGGTAGCTGCGGTCGGCGGGGGCGAGGAAGTAGGTGCTGCGCTCCACCGACAGGCCCCAGGTGTAGATCAGCCAGGTCAGCAGCAGGCAGAAACCGACCTGCAGCAGCGCCAGTTTCCACAGCAGCGGATGCCTGCGCATCAGGGCCGTTCCGTTTCCACCAGCAGGTAGCCCTGGCCGCGTACCGCCTGGATCTGCAGGTGGCGCACGGCGATGGCGGCGAGCTTGCGGCGCAGGTTGCAGACGTGCACGTCGAGACCGCGATCGAGGCGGGTGTAGTTGCGGTGCAGCACGCTGCGATAGAGGAAGGGTTTGCTCAGTGCCTCGCCGGCGTGTTCGCGGAGGATGGCCAGGAGGCGGTACTCGGACGGCGTCAGGCCTGCCGGGAGCCCCTCGTGGAACACCTCCCGGGCCTGTTCGTCGAACGCCAGCCGGGTGTCCTGGCGTGGCGCGGGCGGCTGGCGATCCAGGCGTACCCGGCGCAGCAGGGCGTCGGTGCGGGCATCCAGCTCGGCCAGGCTGAACGGCTTCGGCAGGTAGTCGTCGGCGCCGCGGGTGAAGCCGCTGATGCGATCCTGCTCGGCGCCCAGCGCCGACATCAGCATCACCGGCGTGGCCTGCTCGCGGCGCAGCGACTCCAGCAGGGCCAGGCCGTCGAGGCCGGGCAGCATGATGTCCAGCAACACCAGGTCGAATGCTTCGCGCCCGGCGGCTTCCAGCCCGTGCGAGCCATCGCCGCAGACGGTCACGTGGAAGCCGCGCTGGCGGAAATGCGCGTCGAGATCCTCGCGCAGGCGCGGATCGTCTTCGACCAGCAGCAGGCGGGGGGCGGGAGCGGGCAGGGTAGTATGAGAATGATTCACGTTTGTGAATATCGCATTTCCACGTGACCGGGGGCAATGGGCCAATGCGACGCAGCGCTCATGGCGGCGGAAATACTTTTCGACAAAACCGCCGTTGCCTCGGTTTTTTTTCTGGCATAGGGTCGGCGGGTCCGCAGGAGGCGGGCAGGGGTGTGGCGAATGGCCAGCCTTTCGCGGCGGCGCGGGATTGTACGATCATTCGCCGCGTCGGTGGCACGCGCTGTTCGAACCGTCCATCGCAGGTGACTATCAAGGAAGATTTCCCATGCTGTTCTCCCAACATACCCGCCTGGTCCACGTGGATTCCCCTTTGGGCCCCGAGGTCCTGCAACTGCAACGGCTGGAAGGCCGCGAAGAGTTGGGCAGGCTGTTCAACCACGAGCTCGAGCTGGTTTCGAGCAATCACGCCCTGCCCCTGGACGCCCTGCTGGGCAAGCCGATGAGCCTGGCACTGGAATTGCCCGGCGGCATCCGGCGGCATTTCCACGGCATCGTCGCGCGCTGCAGCCAGGGTGCCGGCAGCGGCCAGTTCGCCAGCTACCAGGTCACCCTGCGGCCCTGGCTGTGGCTGCTCACGCGCACCTCCGACTGTCGCATCTTCCAGAACCAGAAGGTCCCGGACATCATCAAGCAGGTGTTCCGCGATCTCGGCTTCTCCGACTTCGAGGATGCCCTGACACGCCCCTACCGCGAGTGGGAGTACTGCGTGCAGTACCGCGAGACCAGCTTCGACTTCGTCAGCCGGCTGATGGAGCAGGAGGGCATCTACTACTGGTTCCGCCACGAGAAGAAGCGCCACATCCTGGTCCTCTCCGACGCCTACGGTGCGCACCAGAGCCCGGTCGGCTACGCCAGCGTGCCTTACTACCCGCCGACCCTCGGCCACCGCGAGCGCGACCATTTCTTCGACTGGCACGTGGCGCGCGAGGTCCAGCCCGGTTCGCTGAGCCTCAACGACTACGATTTCCAGCGTCCCGGCACCCGCCTGGAGGTGCGCTCCAACGTGGGGCGCGCCCATGCGGCGGCGGACTACCCGCTGTACGACTACCCCGGGGAATACGTGCAGAGCCAGGATGGCGAACACTACGCGCGGACCCGCATCGAAGCGATCCAGACCCAGCACGAGCGGGTACGCCTGCGCGGTTGCGCCAGGGGCATCGGCTCCGGGCACCTGTTCCACCTGAGCAACTATCCGCGGCTCGACCAGAACCGCGAGTACCTGGTGGTGGCGGCGGAATACCGGGTGGTCCAGGAGCTTCTCGAGACCGGCAATGGCGGCGCCGGAGCGCAGTTCGAGAGCGAACTGGACTGCATCGATGCCGCCCAGCCGTTCCGGCCGTTGCCGCTGACGCCGGTGCCGGTGGTGCGCGGCCCGCAGACCGCGGTGGTGGTCGGGCCCAAGGGCGAGGAGATCTGGACCGACCAGTACGGCCGGGTCAAGGTGCACTTCCACTGGGACCGCCACGACCAGTCGAACGAGAACAGCTCCTGCTGGATGCGCGTATCCCAGGCCTGGGCCGGGAAGAACTGGGGCTCGATCCAGATCCCGCGGATCGGCCAGGAGGTGATCGTCAGCTTCCTCGAAGGCGACCCGGACCGGCCGATCATCACCGGGCGGGTCTACAACGCCGAGCAGACAGTGCCTTACGAACTGCCGGCGAACGCCACCCAGAGCGGCACCAAGAGCCGTTCGAGCAAGGGCGGCACGCCGGCCAACTTCAACGAGATCCGCATGGAGGACAAGAAGGGCGCCGAGCAGCTGTACATCCACGCGGAGAAGAACCAGGACATCGAGGTCGAGAACGACGAGACCCACTGGGTCGGTCACGACCGCAGCAAGACCATCGACCACGACGAGACCGTGCACGTGAAGCACGATCGCACCGAGACGGTGGACAACAACGAGACCATCACCGTGCATGCCAACCGCAGCAAGACGGTGGACCGCAACGAAACGGTGAAGATCGGCATGAACAAGAGCGAGACCATCCTCATGGCCTCGCTGCAGAACGTCGGCATGGGGCGCATGGAAAACGTCGGCCTCGGCTACAGCCTCAATGTCGGCATGATGATGAACACGGTGGTCGGGTTGAACCAGAGCACCCAGGTGATGAAGAAGAAGACCCTGTCGGTGGGCGACAGCTACGAAGTGAGCGTGGGCGGCAGCGACGACGGGTCGAAGATCGGCCTGGACGGCAGGAGCATCGTCCTCGGCAGCCAGCGCATCGAGCTGACCGCCGACCGCGAGATCCTCCTGCGCTGCGGGCAGAGCACCATCCGCATCACCCCGGCGGAGATCGAGATCCTCTCGCCGAACGTCGATATCAACTGTTGAGCGGCCGGCGAATGCCCGGTCGCAGGTTTTGCCAAGGAAGGATGGATAGATGAGCGGGCTACCCGTTTCCCATGTCGGTGAAAAAGTCTCGGGAGGCGTGATCTCCACCGGCTCTCCCACCGTGCACGTCGGCAGCAGCGCGGTCGGCCTGGCCGACCGGGTGTCGGCCTGCGTGCCGCTGGTGGGCAAACCGGTCAACCCGATGCTCGGGTGCAAGTTGTTGCCGGAGGAGGTCGATTTCGCCCTGGCGGCGCCGGACACCTTCACCTTCGCCCGCGGCTACCTGTCGAGCAATCCGCGGGTCGGGCGGCTCGGCCAGGGCTGGTGGCTGCCGGGCGAAAGCATGCATCTGGAACTGGGTGACGAGGCTTGCGTGCTGGTCGATGCCCAGGGGCGGCGGATCGCTTTTCCCGCCCTGGCGCCGGGCGCGCAGTTCTATTCCGGCAGCGAGGAGCTCTGGCTGCGCCGCGGCGGCTCGAACCGCGAGGACGGCGAGGTGGAGGCCTGGCGCGGACGCTGGGCGGCGGTGCCGGCCGAACTCCGGGCGCAGGAAGCCTCGGTGCTGGTGCTCTCGGGCCACAGCTACCTGCACTTCCTTCGCCATCCCGACGGTATCTGGCGCCTGCAGGCCAGCTTCGGCCGCGCCGGCTACCGTACCGAGTACCGCTGGAGCGGACGCGGTCTGCTCACCGGCGTGCGCGACAGCGCCGGACGCAGCTATGCGCTGGTCTACCAGCAGGCCTGCGCGCCGAGCGAGGGCGACGACGGCCTGCGCCTGTTCGGCGTGATCCTGGCCAGCCACGACGGCCCGGCGCCGGACCATATCGACCCGCAGGATCCCGGGCTCGACTGGCTGGTGCGCTACCAGTTCAACGACAGCGGCGACCTGATCGCCGTGCGCGATCGCCTTGGCCAGGTGGTGCGGGTGTTCGCCTGGCACGCGCACATGCTGGTCGCCCATGGTGAGCCGGGCGGGCTGGAGGTTCGCTACGAGTGGGATGTCCATGCCCCGCACGGGCGGGTGCTGAAACAGATCGAGGCGGGCGGCCTGACCCGCAGCTTCCGCTACCTGCGCGATGCCACCGAGGTCAGCGACAGCCTCGGCCGCGTCGAACGCTACGAGTTCGCCGGCGAAGGCGGGCAGCGGCGCTGGACGGCGCTGGTCAGGGCTGACGGCAGCCGCACCGAGTTCGACTACGACCTGTTCGGCCGCCTGGTCGCCCTGCGCGACCCGCTGGGCCGGGAGACCCGGCGCCGGCGCGATGGCCAGGGGCGGACGTTGGAAGAGGAGACGCCGGGCAAGGCGCGTTACCGCAAGACGCTCGACGAGGAGACCGGGCTGCTGGTCGAACTGGAGGACGCGATGCAGCGCCGCTGGCGCTTCGAGCGCGACGAGCGGGGCAACCCGGTCACCGTGCACGGCCCGGCCGGCAGCACCCGCTATCGCTACGAGGACGCGCGCCTGCCCGACCGGCCGACGCGGATCGTCGATCCGCGTGGCGGTGAACGACGCCTGGAGTGGAACCGGCTCGGCCTGCTGGCGGCGCTGACCGACTGTTCCGGCCAGACCTGGCGCTACGAATACGACAGTGAAGGACGCCTGACCTGCGAGACCGATCCGCTGGGCCAGGTCACCCGGCGCCGCTACGATCCGCTGGGCCAGTTGATCGGCCTGGCCCTGGCCGATGGCAGCGCCCTCGGCTACGCCTACGACGCTCTCGGAAGGCAGACCCGGATCAGCGATGCCGAGGGCCGGGCCACGCTGTTTTCCTGGGGGCATGGCGATCTGCTGGCGCTGGTCTCCGATGCCAGCGGTCGCGAGTTGTCCTACCAGCACGACGAGGCTGGCAGGCTGCTCACCCTGACCAACGAGAACGGCGCCCAGGCGCATTTCCGCTACGACCCGCTCGACCGCCTGGTCGAGGAGACCGGCTTCGACGGGCGTCGCCAGCGCTACCGCTACAATGCCGCCGACGAGCTGGTTGCCCGCGAGGACGCCGACGGTCGGGAGACCGCCTATGCCTACGACCGCGACGGTCGCCTGGCGAGCGTCCGGATCCCGGCCAGCGATGCTGCGCCGGCGCTGGTCGAACGTTACCGCTGGCTGGCCGACGGCCGCCTGGCCAGTGCCGTCGGGCCGGATTGCGAAGTCCGCTACGAGTACGACGAGGTGGGCAACCTGCGCCTGGAAAGCCAGCTACATGCCGATGGCTGGGTCTACAGCGTCGAGCACAGCCACGACGAGCTGGGCATGCGTCAGACCAGCCGCTACGGCGACGCGCCGCCGGTGACCTGGCTGACCTACGGCGCCGGTCACCTGCACGGCGCGCTGGTCGGCGCCATCGAGCTGGCCTTCGAGCGTGACGCCCTGCAGCGCGAGGTGCGTCGCGACGCGCGCCATGGTGGGAAGAGCGATGCGCTGTTCGTCCAGGAGCGCCGCTACGGTGCGCTGGGGCGCCTGCAGGAGAGTCGCCTGCGCCTGGCCGGGGGCGCCGATTGGCAACGTGGCTATCGCTACGACGGACTCGGGCAACTGGTGGGCATCGACGACAACCAGCAGCCGGCCGTGCGCTACGAATACGACCTTGCCGGCCGCCTGCTCGGCAGCCGGCGAGCCGGCCTGCCGGACCGCCGCTACCACTACGACGCCGCCGGCAACCGCCTGGACGACGAGGTGGCGAACCGGCGCGAAGCGGGTCGCCAGGCCTTCGAGCACAACGAACTGTACCGTTCCGGGTTCACTCGCTCCGCAAGCGGCGAGAGCGAGACCGGCGAGGCCCCGCAGCGCTGGCTCGGCAACCGGGTGCAGCGGATCGCCGGCAATCGCTACCACTTCGATGCCCAGGGCAACCTGGTGGAGCGCGTCGGTGCCGACGGCGAGCGCCTGCGCCTGGCCTACGACGGCGCGCAGCGCCTGGTCCGGCTGACGCGCGAGGCTGCCGACGGCACGCGGGTGGAGGCGCGCTATCGCTACGACGCACTGTCGCGGCGGATCGCCAAGAGCGTGCTGCGCGACGGCGTCGAGCAACAGGTGCGTTTCGGCTGGGACGGCGACCGCCAGTGCGCCGAGGCCTTCGAGCGGCAGCTGCGCACGACGGTTCACGAACCGGGCGGTTTCGTCCCGCTGCTGCGCCTGGAGCAGGCCCGCGAACCCGATACCCCGGAACTGCTCGAGCTGCGCCGGACGTTCGCTGCCGAAGGCCAGCCGCTGCCGGCGCAATGCGTGCCGGAACTGGGCGAGGCGCGGTTCGCATTCTTCCATACCGATCATCTCGGGACCCCCCTGCAACTCAGCGACGAACGCGGGCAACTGCGCTGGCAGGGCGTCGCGCACGACTGGCGGGCGGTCGAGCCGGACCGCGAGCCCGGCGCGCAGCCGATCCGCTTCCAGGGCCAGTACCACGACGAGGAAAGCGGCCTCTACTACAACCGCTATCGCTATTACCTGCCCGAGGCCGGCCGCTACGCCAGCCAGGATCCGCTCGGCCTGGGCGGCGGGCCCAATCCCTATACCTATGCGCTGAACGCGCCGTCGGTGGCCTACGACCCCACCGGCCTGATCATCCCGCTGGTGGTGATCGGCGCCTTCGCCGCGCGGGCCGCGATCGGCGCGGCGCTGGGCGCCGGTATCGAGCTGGGCATGCAGACCGGCAAGCAAGTGCTGGGACAGATGAAGGACAACTGGGACAACGATCGCGATCTCACCGACATCAAGTGGAAGTGCATCGACATCAACTGGAAGCATGTCGGCGCCTCGGCGGCGATCGGCACCGTGGCGCCGGGCATGCTCAGCACCGGCAAGACGGTGGTCCAGTCGGCGAGGGCGATCAGGACCCTCTCGGGGCAGGCGGCGAACACCGCCAACCGCGCGGCCAAGCTGGCCGCGCGCAAGGCCGCGCATGCCGATACCATCAAGAAGGCGGTGGCCACCCAGGCCGCCTGGCAGACGGGCAAGCAGATCGTCAAGTGCCCGCTGAAGGACGAAGAAGAGGAGTGCCCACCGCAATGATCAAGCATTACCTGCTGATGACCCTCGTGTGCATTCCGCTGGCGTTGCTCTACGTCTGCCTGGAATGGTTCTTCGGCAACACCTGGGTGACCGTCGGGGTGTTCTTCGGCGTGCTCGTCGTGCTGCGCGTCGGCCTGTACCTGTATCGCCGTTCGAAGGGGATCAGGGATGGCTACCTGGACGAGTGAGGCAGACCCGAATCGTGGAGCTGCGCCCCATGCAGAGCCTTTTCCTCAACGGCACCGTCGGCGTCGGCAAGTCCACCGTCGCCGAGGCCCTGGCCGGGCGCCTGGCCGGGCGCGGCGTGGCGCATGCGCTGCTCGACCTGGACGCGATCCGGCACTGCTGGCCGGCGCCGGCGGACGATCCCTTCAACCTCGCGCTGGAGCTGCGCAACCTTGCCGTGCTGGCCGCCAACTATCGCGCGGCCGGAGCGCAACGCCTGATCCTGGCGGGGGTGCTCGAGCGTCGCGCCGACCTCGCGCGCTACCGCGACGCGCTCGGCGGGGGCAGGCTGTCGCTCTGTCGCCTGCAGGCGTCGCCGGAAACCCTCGCCGCGCGCCTGCGGATACGCCACGCCAGCGATCCGCAGGGGCTCGCCTGGCACCTGCGGCGCAGCGCCGAACTGGACGCGATACTGCGCGAGGCGGCATTGGACGATCTGGTGGTCGAGACCGATCGGATCGCCGCCGATGACGTCGCGCAGGCGCTGCTGGCGGCGTTCGGCTGGTAGCCTGGCGGCTTGCCCGTTTTTTCTTTGCCAAGGTCCGAGGAGCCGACCATGCTCGACCTGCCTACCTACGACGATGTGATCGCCGCCGCTCTTGTCGGCGGCTAGCCGCGTCTCGCCGTCCCTAGAGGCCGAGCCCCTCGCTGCTCGCCCAGCGCGGCATCAGGCCGTTCGATGGCAGGCTTTCGTCGAGCAGCTTGCGCGCGCTCTCCACGCCCGCCACCGGCAGGCCCCGCGGGTCGAGCAGGCCGATCTGCACCAGTACGCCGGCCTGGTCCCAGTAGATGTGCTCGTGGTACAGCCGGTCGCCGCGAAAGCGCACCACGCCGAGCATCGGGATTTCCACGAAGCGCCCGGTGGGCGGCACGCCGGGCAGCAACCAGTCGATCTCGCAGCTATGGGTGAAGCGCATGATGAACTCGTCGACCACCTGCAGTGCGCCGACCGTCCGCGAGATCGGCGTGAGCGTCATGTCCGGCGGGTTGCCGTGGATGAAATGGTGGCGGTAGAAGCGGCTCAGCTCGCGTTGGCCGACGCCGCCGGTGAGGGTCGGGACGTGGTTGACGTAGGGCTCGGCGACCATGGTCGCCATGGTCGCGGCAACGTCGCGGGTGTCGAACTCGTGGCGCACGTGCTCGTCCCACAGCGCCGACAGGTCGAAGTTCGGCCCGATCTCCCGCTTCAGGGCGGCGATGCTGCGCTCATGGGCCATCAGGTAGGCCGGCTTGTCGAAGTGCGTGCCGCCGACCCGGGCGAAGGCGTGGTCGACGCCGGGGTAGAGGTACAGCTCGGTCTTGGGCAGGGACCGCAGGCAGGGCAGGATGGTGTCGCGCGCCTGCGCCGGGCAGTAGGCGTCCTGTTCGGCGAAATGCAGCACCAGCCGGCCCCTTATCTGTTTCGCCTCGTCGAGCAGCGCCTCGATACCCATGCCGTAGTAGCCCACCGAGCAGGAAACGTCGGTGCGCGTCGCGGCGAGGTAGGCGAGCTTGCCGCCCATGCAGAAACCGACGAAGCCGATCCCGGCGTGGGCCACTTCCTCGCGCTGGCGCAGGTGCCCGATGCAGGCGGCGATGTCGTCCACCGCAGCGTCCAGGTCGATGCGCTGGAACAGGTCGATGGCGCTGGCGAAGGCCGCTTCGTCGTAGCCCAGGTCGACGCCCGGCTGCAGACGCCAGAACAGGTCCGGGACCAGCGCGACGTAGCCTTCCTCGGCGTACAGGTCGGCCACCGCGCGCATGTTCGCGTTGACCCCGAAGATTTCCTGACCGATCACCACGCCCGGGCCCTTGCCGCTGGCGGGGAGCGCGAGATACGCGTCGAACCGGCCGCTGCCGTCGGACGCGGCGATGCTGACGTACTGTCCCATGCCTGGATTCCTCATCGAGTTGTTGTTGGTGTGGGAAAACGCGAAAGCGAAGCGAGCCAGCCTAGTAGGAACCGACGGGCGGGGCATTGGCTATCCGCATGTTGGCCGGGAGGTATCCGGATAGTCCGGCGCGCTCAGTCCTGGCGGCGCTGCCACGGCGGGCCGGCGTCGAGGTCGCGGCTCATCAGCCATCCGCCGGCGGCGAAGATCCCCAGGCCCAGGCGCGCGGTGCAGAGCAGGGCCTCGTTGTCGTTGCTGACCAGCGCGCCGCGCACCCGCACCGGCTGCTCGCCCTGGCCGGTCAGCTTCCATTCGGGGTGGCTGTGCAGGCCGCTGAAGCCCAGGCAGTCGTGCGCCACGAGGTCGGCCGGGGCACCCGGTGCGCCACGGCATTCGAGGTAGGCGGGCGCGGCGCAAATGAGTCGCCGGGAACGGCGGTGGTCCGCGAAGTGTACGAGGAAACCGGGCTGCGGGTGCGCGCGAGGCAGTTGCTGGCGCTCTGGGACAAGCAGCGGCACCCGCATCCGCCGCAGTTGCCGCATGCGCTGAAGGCGTTCTTCCTCTGCGTGATCGTCGGCGGCGAACTGCGCCAGCGCACCGACGAGACGCTGGCGGCGGGCTATCACGAGGTCGCGGCACCGGGTGCTGGAGAGCCAGATCAGGAGCTTGCTGGCGCGGGGCGAGGCGGGCGCGCAAGAGACGCTGTTCGACTAGGCGACGGGTACCGCCGCGGCCCTTCCAAAGCCCTATTTCGCCGCCATCGGCATTCGCCTAGCCTATGGTGGCACCGCCACTTCCGGAGACAGCCATGACCACCCACTTCAAGGATCATTTCTCCACCGGCTCGGCGAACTACGCGGCACACCGGCCGAGCTACCCGCCGCGTCTGGTGGAGGAACTGGCCGCGCTCAGCCCTGGCCGCGGCCTGGCCCTGGATTGCGGCTGCGGCACCGGTCAACTCTCGGTGCTGCTGGCCGAGCGCTTCGAGCGGGTGGTCGCCACCGACGCCAGCGCTGCGCAGATCGACAAGGCGCAGGCCCACCCGCGGGTCGACTACCGCGTCGCGTTGGCCGAGGACAGCGGCCTGGCGGCGGCCAGCGTGGACCTGGTGACCGTCGCCCAGGCCGCCCACTGGCTGGACCTGCCGCGTTTCTACCAGGAGGCCCGGCGAGTGGCCCGCGCGGACGCGATCCTGGCTCTGGTCACCTATGGCGTGCTGCATGTCGACGGGCCCATGGAGCCGTTGCTCCAGCACTTCTACCACCAGGTCGTCGGTCCCTACTGGCCGGCCGAGCGCCGCCACGTGGAGGAAGGCTATCGCAACCTGCCGTTCCCCTTCGAGGAGCGACGCCTGCCGGCTCTGGCCATCGAGGTGGAGTGGAGCGTGGACGACCTGCTCGGCTACGTCGGCACCTGGTCGGCGGTGAAGGAAGCGGGCAAGGCCCTGGGCCAGGACCCGGTTGTCGCGTTCGCCGCGCAACTGCGCGAGGCCTGGGGCGACCCGTGGCTCCGCCGGCGGGTCCGCTGGCCGCTGACGGTGCGCGCCGGCATGCTCCGCTGAGCCGCCGACGCTGTGGCCGAAGGCGATGAAGCGCTCGATGCCCAGTTGCCGGAGCACGGCGGGAAAGTCCAGATGCGCCTCGTCTCCGATGAAACTCAGTGGCAGGGCGCCGGGGTAGGCCGCCGAACGGCCGAATCCGAGGCGGTCATAGGCCACTACCGGATGTCCGCTGGCGGCCGCCAGGCGCTCGGGGACGTTCCGCCACAACGCCACGCAGCCCAGCGATTCGTGCAGCAGTACGCTCGGCGCTGCGGCGCCGGCCGCGGCGGGCGTCCAGCGTTTGGCGAAGAGCTGCCCGTGGGGTGTGTCGATCCGGTATTCGCGGCTGTCCATGGGCTTCATGGAAGGCTGCCTCCTGGCTTCTCTGCGATAGTCCGATCGGTCTGCACGGGATATCACGAGGTGTCGACTGGGCAACCAAGAACCCGTCCATGTCAGGTTGGCGCACCACGGTAAACGATCCTCGAAAGGGCCTTTTCATAGTCCGATCGGGCCAGGAGGAACAATGAAGGAGGTACTGGCCTACGACGGTTGCCGGGCGATGGGCGTGTTCGCCGTGGCGGACTTCTTCCGCATCGGGGCCGGGCGCTCGACTAGTACCTATGTGCTATTCGGGGTGCGCCGACGCGGCGCTATAGTCCCGCCCTCGATCCCCCGCTTCGCGGAAACCCGGTTGTGCTGGACGCACGAGACAAGGAAGGAACCATGCGCCGGATATTCATCGCGCCATTGCTGGCGTCGCTCTCCCTGGGCGGCTGCATCCAGATGGACACGCTGCCCGAGGTGTACGCCCGCAGCCAGTGGAAGGGCCGCTCCGCCGAGGAAGCGATAGCCTTCTTCGGTACGCCGCAGAACATGCAGCGCACCGCCGACGGTTCGCAGGTGGTGATGCAGTGGTACACCGACACCAGTTATTCCCGCTACGAAGTGGTAGGCAGCAGCTCGGAAATGCAGGGCAACGTGATGGTCAACACCAACTACTGGGACACCGTCAACCATCCCAACCGCTGCATCATCAACATCACCGTCGACAAGAGCAAGCGGATCACCCAGTTCGAGGCCGACGACGGCGAGCTGCTGCTGTCCCACGGCTGCAGTGGCATCAAGTACGGCCCGCCGTAGGACGGCGGATCGCTGGCGCGGAGACCCGGGGTCCGGGGCCGCAGTGCCGCGCACGTCCGTTGCGCGGCGGTTCTTCCTCATGACGCCTGGTCCGTGGTGGCGGACCGCTCGCGCAGCGCGCGCAGGGTCATGCGCAGTTCGCTGGGGCGCACCGGCTTGGAGAGCAGGGCGATGCCGGCGTCTTCCACGTCGGCCTGGATGCGTTCGATGTCGTGGCCGCTGATGACCAATGCCGGCACCGCCTCTCCCCGTTGCCGGCGGACCCGCTCGATGCACTCGACACCGGAGGCGTGCGGCCCGAGGTCGTAGTCGACGACGAGGATGTCGCAATCGGTTTGCCAACCCTGCGCCGAGGTTTCCGCCTGTACCGTGCAACCCCAGCGTTCCAGTAGCGCCGAGGTGGCGCGCAGGACGTTGTGGTCGTCCTCCACCAGGCACACCCGCAGGCCGCCGAGCAGGCCGGCCTGCAGCGGATCGTCGCGACGTGGCAGGGCCTGCGCGGCAATCGCCGGCAGGCCGTGCAGGGTCACCGCGGTGCCGCGACCGACCTGCGAGCGCAGTGCCACCTCGATGCCGGTCAACTGGCCGAGGCGGCGGACGATGGCCAGGCCCAGGCCGATGCCCTCGACGTCGCGGTCACGCGTCTCGCGGACCCGGTAGAACTCCTCGAAGACCCGTGGCAGGTGCTCCTCGGCGATTCCCCGGCCCTGATCGTAGATCGTCACCGCGAGGCCCTCGCCGCGCCGCCGCACGCCGATCAGCAGCGGCCGCTCGGCGGCGTACTTGAGGCTGTTGGAGAGCAGGTTCTGCAGCATGGTGGTGAGCAGCCCGGGATCGGTCCGGGTCCAGAGCCGACAGGGCCGCAGGCGCAGCTCCACGCCGGCCCAGCGCGCCGCCTCGGCGTTGCGCCGGACCAGGTCGCGCAGCAGCTCGCCGAGGTGCACGTTCTCCTGCTTGGGCTGGATCCGGCCGTTGTCCAGGGTATAGAGGTCGAGGATCGAGCGGAACAGCTGCGACACGTTGAGCAGCGAACGATCGATGTTGTCCACCAGCCGCCGTTCCTCGTCGCCCAGCCGGGCGTCGCGCAGGCAGGCGGTGAACAGGCCGATGGAGTGGATCGGCTGGCGCAGGTCGTGGCTGGCCTGGGCCAGCAGTCGCGACTTCTCCCGGTTGGCCTGCAGCGCTTCCTCGGTGGCCTTGCGCGTGCGCTCCAGCAGGAGATGGGCATAGAAGGGGATCACCGTGCTGGTGGTCATCAGCATCAGCAGCATGAACGGCTGCGCCTGCCAGGCCGGGGTCAGCCGATAGATGACCAGCAGCGCCAGCAGCGCCAGCGCGGTGGCGATGGCCAGGTAACGCGAGCCGTAGCGCATGCCGTTGCCGAGGTTGATCCAGACCATCACCGCGTACAGCGGCAGCGCCGCCTCGCCGCCCACCACCAGGCCGAACGAGGTGCCGGCGTAGTCATGCAGCATGGAGAAGACCCGCCGTGCCGGGTAGTGGCCCGGCCAGCGCACGATGGCCTGGCGCAGGACAACCGAGGCGACCAGGAAAAGGCCGTAATAGACGACGATCGGCAGGTAGGTCTCGACTTTCAGCCCGGGCAGCAGGCCGATCAGCACGACATAGGCGATCGCGCAGGTGGCCACGATCAGGCGCAGGTTGGCCTGGTCCAGCTCGGTATTCTTCTCGAACTTCATGTGCACCTCCTTGTGCATGGGGCCGTCGCGGCGCCTTCCGGTTTCGCCCCCTTCGTCACGCGGGCGGACAAAGGGCGGGCGCGGCGATAGCGGGCTAAGGTAGCATGCGCGGCGGAAAGTGCGACTCCGGAGAGCACCAGAATGACAGGCCGCATCATCGTAGCCGACGACCACCCGTTGTTTCGCGAGGGCATGCTGCGCACCCTCCAGCGCCTGCTGCCCGACGCCAGTCTCGAGGAGGCGGGCGATCTCGCCGGGGTCGTGCACCTGGCCGAACAGGGCGAGGAGCCGGACTCGCTGATCCTCGACCTGCGCTTTCCCGGCCTGACCCGCATCGACCTGCTCGCCGACCTGCGCCGGCGGTTTCCGCGCACCGCCCTGATCGTCGTCTCCATGGTCGACGACCCGCAACTCATCGCCGAGGTGATGGACGCCGGCGTCGACGGCTTCCTCGGCAAGAGCATCGCCCCCGAGGAACTCGGCGAGGCGATCCTCGCCATCCGCGCCGGCGAGGTGCTGGTGCGCTACGAACCGTCCGGCCTGCTGCCGCTGGAGTCGTCGGCGTTGCTGGACGGGCTCACCGAGCGCCAGCTCGACGTCCTCCGCCTGCTGGCCCAGGGCAAGAGCAACAAGGAGATCGGCCGCGTCCTGGACATCTCCCACTACACCGTGCGGATCCATGTCTCGTCGCTGCTCAAGGCGCTCGACGTGCCCTCGCGCACCGCCGCGGCGGTGAAGTACCGGGCGGCGCTGGGCGATGGGGAAGGGAAGTAGTGGCGGCGCCGGAATCGGGTCTGCGACGGCGGCAGGCGGTGGCCGCTCATCTCGCCGTTTCGCCGGCCTGGAGCCAGCAGTGCCGAAAGGCAAGGCCGTCCGATAACTGCAAGAGCATTGTGGCGACGGCCTGCGCAGTCCCTTGGCTGGCCATGTGAAACGGAAGCGGGCCCAACAGAGTCGCTCCCGACTGGCAAGCAACTTCAGAATTTTCTGCGCATACGTTCGAAAGCAGACTTGCTAGAGTCCCCGCTCCATGTCCGCGCGGCAGCATTTTTACAAGTGCTGCTTGCACCTGGGCGGTCCGGCTTAAGGAAAAGCAAGAATGTTCGCGCCAGCCAATAGTGCGCACTTTGCGCTATCGATCCCCTCCGTACGCAACGACTTCAAGGTGCTGGCTTTCGATGGCACCGAAGCCATCAGCACCCTTTATTCCATCCGCATCGAACTGCTCAGCGAGAACCCCGATTTCGACCTGGAGGGTTTGCTCGGTCAACCGGCGTTTCTCCAGTTCGGCCTGAGCGGCGAAGGGATCCATGGGCATATCGAAGACGTGTACGTGGGCGAAGCCGGTAGGCGCCTGGCGCGCTATCACCTGACCCTGGTGCCGGTATTGCACTACCTGCAGTTCAGCTTCAACCAGCGCATTTTCCAGCACCTGACAGTACCGCAGATCATCGCCCAGGTGCTGGCAGGCCATGGTATCCAGCCTGATGTCTACGTCTTCAATGTCCACACCAGCCCGGAACGCGAATACTGCACTCAGTACGGTGAAAGTGATTTCGATTTCATCCAACGGCTGTGTGCAGAGGACGGCATCGCTTGGCACCACCAGCATTCAGCGGATACTCACCTGCTGGTGTTTACCGAGGACCAGGCCTGGTTCCCCTTGCTGGGATGTACGCCATACCGCCAGGATACTGGGACGGTCGCCGATCATCCGGTGGTCAATCGGTTTTCCCAGCGTTTCAGTTCCCGCACCAGCAAGGTGACTCGCCGCGACTACGACCTGAAGCGGCCAAGCCTGTTGCTGGAAAGCCAGTTCACCGCGGAGTTCGAGCCGGCCCTCGAGGACTATCGTTATCCTTCGCCGATCACCACGCTGGAGCGTGGGCAGGTGTTGGCCAGACAGGCTCTGGAACGGCATCGTGTCGATTACCAGCTGGCCGAAGGCCAGAGCGATCAGCCGACGTTGCGCAGCGGTCACTTCTTCAAGCTGACCGAACATCCGCGCAAGACATGCAACGAACTGTGGTTGTTGCTGAGCGTCACGCACTCTGGTCGGCAACCCCAGTCACTCGAAGAGTCCGTGCCCGGCGATAGCCAGGCAGAAGACCGCTTCACCCAGGGTTATCGCAATACCTTCACCGCCATTCCATGGGATGTGTTTTTCCGGCCGCCGCTGCTGACGCGCAGGCCCCTGCCGGGATGCCAGACCGCTCGGGTCACCGGTCCGGCCGGCGAGGAAGTCTTCTGTGATGAATACGGGCGGGTGAAGGTCGAACTACATTGGGACAGACGGGAACTGGGAAGCGACAAAAGCAGTTGCTGGCTGCGGGTTGCTTCCAGTTGGGCAGGTGAGCGTTTCGGCGCGGTGACCATCCCGCGCATTGGCATGGAAGTGGTGGTGAGCTTCCTCGAAGGCAACCCGGACTGCCCGTTGATTACCGGTGTCGTGCCGAACAAGACCACACCTGTTCCCTACGCGCTGCCGGCGAACAAAAGCAGAACCGTATTACGTAGTCGAAGTACGCCGAACAGCGGCGGCTACAACGAACTTTCGATCGAAGACCGGGCAGGCCAGGAAAAGATCTTCCTGCGCGCGCAGCGTGATATCGAGCAACTGATCCTCAACGACAGTCACACCAGCATCGGCAATGACCGTCACGAACGGATAAGCCGGGACAGCCGCAGCCTGGTCGAAAAAGACCGCTTTGAGCAGGTGAACATGAACAGTTCCAGCCTGATCAAGGGCGATGAGCTGCATACCACCCAGGGTGAGCGCAACACCCGGATCGGCGGCAACGAACTGCTTTCCATCACCGGTGCCGGCAGCATCGCCGTGGACGGCACCTGGGTCGTGCAGGCCGGATCACAGGCTCGCGTCACCGCCACCAATGTGGTGGTCGATGCCGACATGAACCTGACACTCAAGGCCGGTGGACAGCATATCGTCATCAACTCCGCGGGGATTTTCAGCAGCGTGCCGATCGTGCAGGGCGGAGCCCCCATGGCCGGCATCGCTCCGCAGCAGGCGCTCCAGGTTCTGGCCGAAGCACCACAGACCGTCGTCGCCAATTCGCTGCCTCTCGTGGCTGCCGCCAGGCAACGTGCCGCGGACTTCTGCCCGCTCTGCGAAATCTGTCGCGATGGACTGTGCAGTGTTGGAGGTGCCGCATGACCACGGCCGAACAATGGCTGCAGAAGCAAGGTGAGCTGGGCCGATACCTGTATCTGCTACTGGACTCCGATGGCCAGCTCGACGAGCGCGATGCCTTGCTCGAAGGGCGCGAACCCCACCAGTACGGCAATCTGTATAGCGGTACGCCCGCCAGTTCGCTGGCGGCGATAGGTCCCTACCTGTTCCGGCTCGATGCGCTGGACCATCCGGTCATTCAGGCGTTGCTCAAGTCGCCCGAACGTCATTGGGGCTGGCTGGCCAGCAGCGCGAGCAGTGATCTGGAGTCGCTGGCCCGGCATTGGCGCGCTCGCCTGGTAACGGGCGAGCGGCCGAACCAGGCGCTTTATCGCTTTCACGACAGTCGCGTGCTGGGTCGCGCCCTGGCCCACCTGCAGCCGGAGCAGCGCCCGGCGTTCCTTGGGCCGATCTCCAGCGCGTGCTACTGGCTGGCCGGGCGATGGCTCCATGCCGACAACCCCGCCCCTGGCGACCATCCCGTGCCGGCCGAACCGGCGTGGCTCGTTGTCCCCACGGCTTCGGAGACGGCGGCAGGCATTCAGTTCGACAACGCCTGGCGCTACCTGATCGCCGAATGGACGGAGCCGTTTGCGGAATTGGCCGGGCAGCGGGATGCCGACGCCTGGCTTCAGGCGCAGTTGGAACTGGCCCGCACATGGGGCTGGCGGGCGCCTGAACAGATCCGCTTTCTACTGCTTCAACGCTTGCTCGCATCGGATGACGCCCTGCCCAGGTCCTGGTCACCCCTGCCCGATGAAACCCCCACGACGCATTTCGAGCGTGTGTATCAGGAGGTGCGGTTCTGGCAAGGAGATGCCCCCGTATGAACCGCACCCTTAAAAACATGACCCTTGCCAGTTGCCTTACGTTGATACAGGGCTGCATTGCCCTGGACAAGTCCAACAGTCTTACCGTTACGGCGGACCTGCCACCTGAGTTTACTTACGAAGCCACGGCGGCCTATGTCCCGGCCAAAGGTGAGACTTGCACAGTACCGGGTAGGCGGGATACCAAAATTGGCTACAACTCGGGCCGGGAAAAGTACAAACGTGATTCGAAGATTTTGTTACGTCGCACGGTCAGCGGCTGCCCTCTGGTACTGCAGAGCATCGATTTCTATATCTATGGCTGGTACGGCAAGGCTAGGGGGGACTTCGGGCGTGACTCGGCCCTGATCGTCGTACGAGACACGCTGGTCGAGGTGAAAAAGGGCACTTTCAATGCGGCCGGGGAAAGCGAGTTTGCCGGGCAATGCCAGTGGCTGTTTCGTACAGCCGGGAAGACCCGTGTTCTGAGAAAGCTCCTCGATTGCAAAAGGATGGATGAGACGGGTGTACGGCGCAAAGCGAAACCTTTCGTGGCCTATACCCTGGATCAACTGCCCGGCAAGACGGTGAAGTTGAGGATCAAGTTGGCTGACGAAGAGCGCCCCTATATGAAGGATACCTGGGTCAAGGTTCCTGGTGGGTGGAAGCGCTGTATGGGGAAAGGGTTTGAAGATCAATATGCATTCTGCTACGGAAACTACAAGGACTTCAGCACCTTCAGAATGCCGGATGGTCGTGACTACTGCACCATCTACCCCGGCTGTACGGAAAACAAGCCGGTGACCCCATGATTCTTGGGCCGATGGAGGAATGGGCAAAGCCGTTCTTCGCTGAGCGTATCCATACCTGCCCACTGCGCTCGCGCTCCAGCAACTTTCAACCCGTGGACGAATAACGTCCAAGACTGCAGTTATTGGCAAGGAGACGCCTACAGATGAACCGCACCCTTAAAAACATGACCCTTGCCAGTTGCCTTGCGCTGGCCCAGGGCTGCACTGCCTTGGGCAAGTCCAACAGTTTTACCGTTACGGCGGACCTGCCGCCTGAGTTCACTTATGAAGCCATGGCAACTTATGTGCCGGCCAAAGGTGAAAACTGCACGGTGCCGGGGGGGAAGGATACCCAGATTGGCTATAACTCGGGTCGGGAAAAATATGAACGGGATTCGAAGATATTGTTACGCCGTACGGTCAGTGGCTGCCCCTTGGTACTGCAGAGCATCGATTTCTATATCTATGGCTGGTACGGCAAGGCTAGGGGGGACTTCGGGCGTGACTCGGCCCTGATCGTCGTACGAGACAAGCTGGTCGAGGTGAAAAAAGGCACTTTCAATGCGGCCGGGGAAAGCGAGTTTGCCGGGCAATGCCAGTGGCTGTTTCGTACAGCCGGGAAGACCCGTGTTCTGAGAAAGCTCCTCGATTGCAAAAGGATGGATGAGACGGGCGTACGGCGCAAAGCGAAACCTTTCGTGGCCTACACCCTGGATCAACTGCCCGGCAAGACGGTGAAGTTGAGGATCAAGCTGGCTGACGAAGAGAGGCCGGGGTGGGGCGACACTTGGGTCAAAGTGCCCGGTGGTTGGAAGCGCTGCATGGGCAAGAGTTTTGACGATCAAAGAGCCTATTGCAACGGCAACTACAAGGATTTCAGCACCTTCAGAATGCCGGATGGTCGTGACTACTGCACCATCTACCCCGGCTGTACGGAAAACAAGCCGGTGACCCCATGATTCTTGGGCCGATGGAGGAGTGGGCAAAGCCGTTCTTCGCTGAGCGTATCCATACCTGCCCACTGCGCTCGCGCTCCAGCAACTTTCAACCCGTGGACGAATAACGTCCAAGACTGCAGTTATTGGCAAGGAGACGCCTCCATATGAACCGCACCCTTAAAAACATGACCCTTGCCAGTTGCCTTGCGCTGGCCCAGGGCTGCACTGCCTTGGGCAAGTCCAACAGTTTTACCGTTACGGCGGATCTGCCGCCTGAGTTCACTTACGAAGCCACGGCAACTTATGTGCCGGCCAAAGGTGAAACCTGCACGGTGCCGGGGGGGAAGGATACCCAGATTGGCTATAACTCGGGTCGGGAAAAATATGAACGGGATTCGAAGATATTGTTACGCCGTACGGTCAGTGGCTGCCCTTTGGTACTGCAGAGCATCGATTTCTATATCTATGGCTGGTATGGCAAGAGTTGGAGGGATTTCGGGCGTGACTCGGCCCTGATCGTCGTACGAGACAAGCTGGTCGAGGTGAAAAAAGGCACTTTCAATGCGGCCGGGGAAAGCGAGTTTGCCGGGCAATGCCAGTGGCTGTTTCGTACAGCCGGGAAGACCCGTGTTCTGAGAAAGCTCCTCGATTGCAAAAGGATGGATGAGACGGGTGTACGGCGCAAAGCGAAACCTTTCGTGGCCTATACCCTGGATCAACTGCCCGGCAAGACGGTGAAGTTGAGGATCAAGCTGGCTGACGAAGAGCTGCCAGCTATCGGCGACACGTGGGTCAAGGTACCTGGAGGGTGGAAACGCTGCTTGGGTGACAATTTTGAAGATCAATACGCGTTTTGCTATGGAAACTACAAGGACTTCAGCACCTTCAGAATGCCGGATGGACGCAACTGCACCCTCTATCCCGGTTGTACGGAAAACAAGGCGGTGTCCCCATGACCCCTGGGCCGATGGAGGAGTGGGAAAAGCCATTCTTCAGTGAACGTATCCATGCCTGCCCGCGTCGCACTCACTCGACCAGCTTTCAATTGGTGGATGAGCGGGGGGATGGCAGCCCCTATGCCGGTCTGGCCTATGAAGTCAGCGATTCTGAGGAGGTTGTCTACCTTGGTGTTCTGGACGAAACAGGGACAGGCCGAATCAATCGGCACTATTGCGGGCCGGTCGTTCTCAAGCTCGCTCAAGCCTATCAAGGGAGTGAGAAGAGCTACACGTTTTTACAAAAGAGGCCACATTACCCGCTCCCCATCACTGAACTGCAAGTGCGTGCCGAGAAGACCCGCTTTGTCAACCCTGACGGCGCCCGCACCCGGTCCAACCCCGCCCAAGGCCAGGCCGATTCTTTCTGCCAGGTCGAGGTGAGCGAACTGGTGGAGCACCGGGCCCATCTTCCGCCCCTGGCGCTCCGGTACTTTCCGCCCCGGCACCAGGTGCATGCGCTGATGCGCCGTCCCTCGGCCGCCATGGCGGAGTTGGGATTCGGCCCCAGGCCTCCCCGGGTTCGCGGTATCGCGCTGTTGCCGAACCGGCACCATGTGCTGGAGGTGCGCCCCTTGCGGGCGCTGAGTCCACTCCTGTCCACGGGCGAAGCGTTCTGCTACCTCAACCTGTACCAGTTGGCGCTGATGTCGACCCTGAGCTATAGCCCGTTTGGCCAGGAACCCGATACGCAACCGGTGGAAACCGACAGCGTGAGCTTTCCGGCGCAACCCAGCGTTGGCAACTGGTTCGGCGATGCCCTGGCCAGGTCCGATGAGCTGTGGCAAGTGGACGCAACTCAGGCCGGCGGGAAGGCTTACTACCCCCTGTATGAAGAAGTGGCCTACTCCAGGCGCCTGGAGGTCGTACCGTTCGACCCCGAGCTCTACCCCGAAGTGAACAGCCCCGAACTCGGGGCGGATCAGGAACATCCGGCCAGGCTCCATTACCTGGACGATGCCAAAAAACGAGGGGGTACCGATACGCAAGCATATGTCACCCACAACGATGAGCTGATGCTGCTGGTGGTACGCGGCACCGCGAGTATGGCTGACGTTCTGCGCGATGTGGATGCTGCGCAGACGCCGTTCGAGGAAACCAGCGGCAAGGTACACAACGGCTTTTACGAGTCGGCCAAGGTGGCCATCAAGTTCTTTGCAACCTACCTGGATAAGTTCTACAGCGGGCAGAAGCTGGTGATCACCGGCCATAGCCTTGGTGGTGCGGTGGCTTTGCTGGTCGCCGAGATGTTGCGGCAACAACCAGAAAAATATGACATCGTGCTCTACACCTATGGCAGCCCGCGCGTAGGCGACAAGACCTTCGTGGAAAACGCCAGGCCTCTGGTACATCACCGCATGGTCAACCAGAACGATCCGGTGCCCAGTGTCCCGGCGGCCTGGATGAAAACGTCTTGGCGCATGTCGGGGGCGGGCGTCCTGCTGATGCTCTTCAACCCCGCCATCGGAGGGGCGGTGGTGCTCCTGAGTCCCGTCAACATCGTCGGCGAGCCTTACACGCACCACGGCAAACTGCGTCATTTCATGCCCGTGTCGTTTGCCGATGGGCACAAGTCCGCGATCCTGTGGACGCCCGGCTGCGAAAGCATTACCGAGCGCGGCGGCGCGGCGGTCTGCGCCAAGGCACTGGCTGCAAGGAATGGCTTGCCGGAGCGGGGCGGGCTGCTGCGGCAGATGCTGGATAATGCCGATCACAAGATGGTCGCCAGCTACATCCCGCATTGCTGGGCTTCCCTGCGCCGTGCACAAGAGGCCTTGGAGGAAGGCCGCACCGTGGTGACCCCGACCGAGTATGAGCGGGTCGGGGAAGCGCTGCAGGACTTCAAGGCGCAGTTGCGGGAAAAGGAGGCGGCGGCCTACGGTTCTGCCAGGGAACAACAGATAATGGGGCCATTGCGCGCTGAAATCGGCAGGTTGCAACAGACCGCTGTGCGACTGAAAGCATTGAGCGTCGAGCGTGTCAGCGAGACCAAGGTCTACGGCCGGGTTGCCGATCGGCCCGAGGCGCTGGCGGTGAGCCTGGAGCGCTGGCTGGCGCACTCGTTCAATCGCTCGCATGAACAACTCGCGATGGCCCCGCCGGATGCCGACAGCAATGAGCGCGCGATCGCCGCTCTGGTAGGCGGCCATGTCCCTGGAGCGGTGTTCGATCTGGATATCGATGCGTCTGGATAGTGTGGAGCAAGGCACGCCTTGCCGGTGGGCTTCTCTATTCGCTCTGCCTCCCAGGTTTATTGTCGGGAGGCGGGTCCCGCTTCGCGCCAAGCCATTGCTCCCTCTGAGCCTGTCACCTTACGCGAACCACAGGCGGCACAGCTGGCAGGCCGCCGCCGTGGGGCGGCCATGCGGGCGGAGCGGGTGCGTGGCGGCGCAAGGGCTGTTCTAATGGGGCCTCCATTGGCCAAGGAAAAGCAATCCATGCGACGCCCGATGACCATGATTGCCTGCGCCTGCCTGTTGCTCGGCGGCTGCTCCGACCCCGACGAGCGAAGCGCCAACCCATTGCTGGGCAAGGACGCCGAGTGCCTCGAGCTGTTCGCCCGCAGCAACGCGCTGTACTGCGCTATCCGCGAGGACGAGCGCGAGTCCCAGGAGAACGGGACGCCGCGCCGGCATTCCGACTACGAGGTGGCGGACGCCGCCTATCTGCTCAAGGCCACCGGCGAACGCTGCGCGATCGATACGACCTACGTCATGGAATGTTCGGCGCAGGCCGGGCAATGGCTGAGGGCGGCGCGCGACAAGGCGGCGAAGCCCTAGTCAGCCGCTCGCGCGGCGCGGGCGGCCAGTTCCATCAGTTCGCCGCGCAGCCAGCGGCCACCGGGCTCGGCGTCGGCCTGGCGCGACCAGTAGAGGTTCAGCGCCACCGCTGGCAAGGCCAGCGGCATCGGCAACAGGCGATTGCCCAGGCCGCGGTTGAGCAGTTCGGCGTAGCGCCGGGTGAGGGTCAGCAGGTAGCCGCCCTGGGCGACCAGCAGCGCCGCCGACAGGTAGTGCTGGCAGCGCTGGCGCACTTTGCGGGTGAGGCCGAGCTGGCCGAGGGCGAGGTCCTCGATGCAGATCCCGCGCCGTCGCGAAGTGACCGCCACGTGCGCGGCCGCCAGGTAGCGTTCCGCGCTCAGCTCGCCGGCGAACTCCGGGCCGGCCATCACCCACAGGCGGTCCTCCAGCAGCGGCTGGCGGCGCAGCGCGGCATCGGTCGGGCGGGCGACCTCGACGGCGGCGTCGATGCGGCCGGCCTCCAGTTCCGTCTTCAGTTCCGCCCAGTGCAGGCTGCTGCAGCGCACCTCGACCTGTGGCGCGACCTGCCGCAGGTGGCCGAGGAAGTCCGGCAGCACCAGCGGTTCCAACTGCTCCGGCATGTTCAGGAGGAAGGTGCGGGCGTCGTGCCGCGGGTCGAACGACTGGCAGCGAGCGACGCTGCGCTGTAGGCCGGCGAGGGCGTCGCGGATGCCCGGCGCCAGGCGCTCGGCCAGCGGCGTCGGCGCCACGCCGCGGCCCTGGCGGACGAACAGTGGGTCGCCGAGCTGTTCGCGCAGGCGCGCCAGGGCGTGGCTGACGGCCGACTGGCTGAGATGCAGGAGCGCTGCCGCGCGGGTCAGGTTGCGCTCGCGATAGACCACTTCGAAGACCCGGAACAGGTTCAGATCGAGGCGGCTGAGGGGTGGCCATTCATGTGGCTGATTCATGGTTCCGCCCGGGCACGGGGATTTCCGCCAGCCTAGCAGGCGGTGGCGCTGGCGAAACCATGCATTGGTTTCATGGATATCGATGAATAAGCATCAGTTCTGCCGCTCCCGGCGCCTGCCTAAGATGCTTGCGACGACCGGCGCGAGGCCCGCCGGATGACCGAACGCCAATCGGAGAAGCCGCCGTGACCGCTCCCTTCAATGCCCTGCTGATCGCCAACCGTGGCGAGATCGCCATCCGCATCGCCCGCGCCTGTGCCGACCTGGGCATCCGCTCGGTGGCGGTGTACGCCGAGGACGACGCGGCCTCCCTGCACCTGCGCCAGGCCGATGTCGCGGTGCCGCTGGGTGGCAGCGGGGCGCCGGCCTACCTGGACATGGAGCGGCTGATCGCCGTGGCCCGGGAGCAGGCGTGCGACGCGATCCATCCGGGCTATGGCTTTCTCGCCGAGAACGCCGAGTTCGCCCGCCGTTGCCAGCGCGCCGGCATTCGCTTCGTCGGGCCGCAAGCCGAGGTGCTCGACCTGTTCGGCGACAAGGCCGCCGCGCGCGCCCTGGCCGAGCGCCTGGAAGTGCCGCTGGTGGCCGGACTCAACCGCGCGGTCGGCCTGGAGGAGGCCGAAGCGTTCCTGCGCGACCTGGGCGCCGGCGCCGCGGTGATGCTCAAGGCCCTGGCCGGCGGCGGCGGGCGCGGCATATGCGCGGTGGACGACGTCGCGCAACTGGCCGAGGCCTACCGGCGCTGCCGCGCCGAGGCGCAGGCGGCGTTCGGCCGCGACGAGTTGTACGTCGAGCAGTTGGTGGCGCGGGCGCGACATATCGAGGTGCAGGTCCTTGGCGACGGCAGCGGCGCGGTCAGCCATCTCTGGGAGCGCGACTGCAGTCTGCAGCGGCGCCAGCAGAAGCTGCTGGAGATCGCGCCCGGCCCGGACCTCCCGGAGGCCACCCGCAGGGCGCTGATCGACTGCGCCCTGCGCATGGCCGGGGCGGTGCGCTACCAGGGCATCGGCACCTTCGAGTTCCTGGTCGATGAAGAGCGGCCGGGACGGTTCTACTTCATGGAGGCCAACCCGCGCATCCAGGTGGAGCACACCGTCACCGAGGAGGTCACCGGGGTCGACCTGCTGCACGCCCAACTGCGCCTCGCCGCCGGCGCCGACCTGGCCAGCCTGGGCCTGGCGCAGCCAGCGGCGCCCAGCGGTTGCGCGATACAGCTGCGGATCAACCTGGAGACCCTGGCCGCCGACGGCAGCACGCGCCCGGCCACCGGTACCCTCGACGCTTACGAACCGCCCAGCGGCCCCGGTCTGCGGGTGGACGGCTACGGTTACGCCGGCTATCGCGTCAACCCCGGCTACGACTCGCTGCTGGCCAAGCTGATCGTGCGTGGCGCGGATTATCCCGCCGCGTTGCGCCGGGCCTACCGGGCGCTCTGCGAGTTCCGCCTGGAGGGCGTGGCGAGCAACCTGGACCTGTTGCGCAATCTCCTGTTGCATCCAGCGGTACAGGCCAACCGGGTCGGCACCCGTTTCGTCGAGAGCCAGCTGGAGGCGCTGCTGGCACCCCGGCCCGGCGAGCATCCGTCCCGGCATGCCGAGCCGGTGCCAACGGCAGCGGCGTCGTCGCGCGAGGAGCAGGCGCCGCCGGGCTGCCTGACGCTGGCGGCGCCGAGCGCTGGCGTGCTGGTCGCCCTGGAGGTGGCCGAGGGCGAGCGACTGCGGCCCGGCCAGCGCGTCGCGCTGCTGGAAGCGATGAAGATGGAATTCGAGGTCAAGGCCGCTCGCGGCGGCATCGTCCGCTCGCTCGCCGCGCGCCTCGGAGACGCCCTGGAAGAGGGCCGGCCGCTGCTGTTCCTGGAACCGCTGGACGGCGACGAGGCACTGGCGCAGGTCGAACAGGCGCCGGACCTGGCGCATATCCGCGCCGACCTCGCCGAAGTGCTGGATCGCCAGGCCGCATTGGGCGATGCCCGCCGCCCGCAGGCGGTGGCGCGGCGGCGCCGGAGCGGCCAGCGCACCGCGCGGGAGAACGTGCTCGACCTGCTGGATGAGGGCAGCTTCAGCGAATACGGTGGCTTCGCCCTGGCCGCCCAGCGTCGTCGGCGCTCCACGGAAGAACTGCTGGAACTCAGCCCCGCCGATGGCCTGGTGGCCGGCACCGGCAGCGTGGGCGCCGCCCGCTTTGGCGCACAGGCCGCGCGCTGCCTGGTGCTGGCCTACGACTACACGGTGTTCGCCGGCACCCAGGGGGTGATGAACCACAAGAAGACCGACCGCCTGCTCGGTCTGGCCGAGCAGTGGCGGCTGCCTCTGGTGCTGTTCGCCGAAGGCGGCGGCGGGCGTCCCGGCGATAGCGACTTCGTCGGCGTCGCCGGGCTCGATTGCCATACCTTCGTCGGCATGGCCCGGCTCTCCGGCCTGGTACCGCTGCTGGGGGTGGTGTCCGGCCGCTGCTTCGCCGGCAACGCCGCGCTGCTGGGTTGCTGCGATGTGATCATCGCGACCCGCGACGCGACCATCGGCATGGCCGGTCCGGCGATGATCGAGGGGGGCGGGCTCGGTCGCTTCAGCGCCGAGGAAGTGGGTCCGGCCAGCGTGCAGGGACCCAACGGGGTGATCGACGTGCTGGTGGCGGACGAAGCCGAGGCGGTCGCGGTGGCCAGACGCTACCTCGGTTATTTCCAGGGCGCCGTCGGCGACTGGCGCTGCGCCGACCAGCGCGAGCTGCGCCACCTGGTCCCGGAGAACCGCCTGCGGGTCTACGACATCCGCCAACTGATCGACGCCCTGGCCGACCAGGACAGCGTGCTGGAGTTGCGCCGCCAGTTCGCTCCCGGCCTGGTCACCGCGCTGGTGCGCATCGAGGGCCGGCCGTTCGGCCTGATCGCCAACGACCCCGGCCACCTGGGCGGCGCCATCGACGCGGCGGCCGGCGACAAGGCCGCGCGCTTCATGCAGTTGTGCGACGCCTTCGATCTGCCGATGGTCTCGCTCTGCGACACCCCGGGCTTCATGGTCGGCCCGGAGGCGGAGAAACAGGCCACGGTGCGCCATGTCTCGCGCATGTTCGTCGCCGCCGCGAGCCTGACGGTGCCGTTTTTCACCGTGGTCCTGCGCAAGGGCTACGGACTCGGCGCCCAGGCGATGGCGGCGGGCAGCTTCCACTCGCCGCTGTTCACCGTCGCCTGGCCCAGCGGCGAGTTCGGCGCGATGGGCCTGGAAGGCGCGGTACGCCTGGGCTTCGCCAAGGAACTGGCGGCCGAGGCCGATCCCGAGCGGCGCGAGGCCCTGTTCCGCGACATGGTGGACAAGGCCTACCGCAACGGCAAGGCGCTGAACATGGCCAGCTACCTGGAGATCGACGCGGTGATCGACCCGGCGGAAACCCGCGCCTGGCTCCTGCGCGGCCTGGCCGCCGCCGGTACGCCGGCACCACGGGCGGGGAGCAAGCGGCGCTTCGTGGATACCTGGTAGGCCGGCAGGCCATGCCTGGCGCCTAGGGCGGCGGCGATGCCATCCGCACCTGAGCGGCGATCGCCGCCTTGTCTATCACCGACCAGACGCCGGCGATGCGGCCACCTTCGAATTCATAGAAGACGTTCTCGGCGAAGCGCACCCGCTGGCCATTGACCGGGATGCCGAACAGCTGGCCGCCGGGCGTGCAGTCGAAGCGCAGGCGGCAGGCGAGGGCTGGTGGGTCGGCGAGCAGGCGCTCGATTTCGAAGCGCAGGTCGGGGATCGCCAGGAAGTCGCCTTCGAGCATCCGCAGGTAGCCGTCGAGTCCGATCTGCACGTCGTTGTAGCGCACCCGGTCATGGACGAAGTCGCCCAGACGCGCCCAGTCCTGGCGGTTCAGACAGTCGATGTAGGCGCGGTAGCGCTCGGCGAGTCGGTCACGGGTCATGCGGGGCTCCTTCGAGGTGTCCGGGCGACATGAGCCAGACCCTAGCAAACCCGCGAGGCGGCGTCAGTCGAGGCTTCAGCCCAGGCGCATGGACAGCTCGACATCCTCGGCGAAGGGGATGGACAGGTAGCCGTTGGCGGGCGAGCGGACATGCGCCAGGTACTCGGGACTGTGCTCGGCGTTGTCGGCGATCACCAGCGCGCCGGGGCGCAGGCGGTTTTCCAGCAGGGCGAGGATCTCCGGGTAGAGTGCCTTGGCACCGTCGAGCAGGACCAGGTCGATGCTTGCCGGCAGGTCGCTGGCGAGGGTCTGCAGGGCGTCTCCCTCGCGCAGTTCCACCAGGTCCTGCAGGCCACCGGCGGCCAGGTTCCGCCGCGCCCGCTGCACCTTGGACGGCTCGAATTCGCTGGTGATCAGGTGGCCGCCGCCGTTGTCGCGCAGAGCTGCGGCGAGATGCAGGGTGGACAGCCCGAAGGAGGTGCCGAATTCGACGATGTGCCGCGCCGAGCTGCTGCGCGCCAGCATGTAGAGCAGGCTGCCGGTTTCCCGCGAGACGGGCAGCGCCAGGTCCCTGAGGCGTCCGTAGAATTCGCGGTACTCGGTCTTGCTGCGCATGAGGCGGTCCAGTTCGCCGTCCGCCAGGTCGGCGAGGGCGGGGCTGTCGCCTGGGCGGGTGGCTTCGGCCTCGGCGAACAGGCGTTGCAGGAGTTCGGCGAGCGGGGGGCTGGTGAGGGTATTCATGGGCTGCTCCGGATGTGGGTTTGAGCGTATGAGTGCGCGGATCTAGAATGCGATGGATTCGTCGCATTCCGCTATTCGCATTTCCGGAGCTGTCCATGAGCGCCAGCCGAAACCCGCGTATTTCCTCGCGCAAGCAACCGCGCCAGGCCCGTTCCAGCGAGCTGGTGGCGAGCATCCTGGAGGCTGCTGTTCAGGTTCTCGCCAGCGAGGGCGCGCAGCGTTTCACCACCGCGCGGGTGGCGGAGCGGGCCGGGGTCAGCATCGGCTCGCTGTACCAGTACTTCCCGAACAAGGCGGCGATCCTGTTCCGCCTGCAGAGCGATGAATGGCGGCGCACCACCCGGCTGCTCGCGGACATCCTGGAGGATGCCACCCGCCCGCCGCTGGAGCGCCTGCGTCGGCTGGTGCGGGCGTTCGTCGTCTCGGAGTGCGAGGAAGCGGCGATCCGCGTGGCGCTCAATGACGCCGCACCGCTGTACCGCGACGCCGATGAGGCGCGCGCGGTGAAGGCCGAGGGCGCGCGGGTGATCCAGGCGTTCCTGCGCGAGGCCCTGCCGGCGCTCGCGGAGGAGCGGCACCATCTCGCCGGGGAACTGATCACCACTACCCTGAGCGCGGTGGGCAAGCAGTTTTCCGAACAGCCGCGCGACGCGGTGGAGATCGATCATTACAGCCAGGCCCTGGCCGATATGCTCTGCGCCTATCTCGAGGGCCTGGCGAAGGCGTGACGGCGGACGGTGGGAGGCGTTGGGGCGACCGGCGCCTGCCGGTCGCGGGAGGGATCAGGCTTCGGCGATGCCGGTGACGACGATGCCGAAGCGACGCAGCAGCAATTCGGCCGGTTCGTCGCTTTCCAGCTTGCCGGTGCTGTAGTGGCCCGGCTTGAGGTTGGCCTCGGCCCACTCCAGCAGGTGCTCGGCGACCTCTTCGGGGCTCGGCTTGTGGGTGAAGGGCAGGACTTGGCGCTCGGTGGCTTCGTCCTTGCTGTAGGTGATGGCCCAATCGCTCATTGGAAGGCTCCTTGTTTTCGCTGAGTTGACAGGCCGTCGAGGCCCGAAGGGTAGACCGGTGGCCTGGCGCAAGGGTTGCCCCGGTGCGATGGGCGGTCTGCGCACGACTGTCGGCGGGCAGCGGAAAACACTTATTATTCAGCCACATGCCTTGTCCGGATAGGTCCTGATGCTGTCTGCCGTACGGCGCTACAAGTCGTTGCTCTCCAGCGCCCTGGCGCGTTGCTTCCCGCGTACCACCGCCTACCTGCAGGCCGAACGCGAGGCCCGCGAGGCCTTGTTCGGATCGCCCAGGGGGCGGCCGAAGAAGAAAGCCGCGAAGGCTCCGGCCAAGGTTGCCGGCAAGGCCGCGAAGCGGGCGGCGCCGCGCAAGCCTGTCGCTGCCGCGCGGAGCGCGCCGCAGGGTATCTATCCAGCCGCCGCGCTGAAGATCGACGAGGCCCAGGAGCGCGCGATGCGCGAGCAGGTGGCACAGGCGGCGCTGCTCGGCGTGGTGAGCCCGCCCTCGGAGGAGCAGTGGGCGATGATCCTCTGCCGCCAGCCGCTGGCGCGGATCTTCGCCGGCGCCGGCTCGGGCAAGTCGACCACCCTGGTCCTGCGGGTGGTGTTCATGCTCTGCCACCTGGGCGTGGAGCCGCAGCGGCTGACGGTGATCTCCTTCACCAATGCCTCCTGCGCGCAGTTGCGCGAACAGCTACTGCGGGTCCTCGCCCATTGGGAGTACCCGTTCGACGCGGCCCAGGCGCGCCAGTGCGTGCGGACCTTCCACTCGGCGCTGGGCAGCCTGGCCCGCGAGGTGCTGGGCAATCCGCGCTGGTTCGAGCAACTCGACGACCGCGACCCGGCCGCCGAACCGGACAACCCGCTCACCGCCGGACGCCTGCGCCCCGCCCAGCAGCGCCTGCTGAAGCAGGCCTACCAGCGGTGCTACGCGGACAGCCCGGCGTTTCGCGCCAAGACCCACAAGCTGCTCGACCTGCCGCCGCCGGCGGAGGTGGAGGAGGGCGCGCGCCGGCGGCCGCCGAAGGCGCCGCTGGAGCCGTTCAGGCTGGCCGGCGAGTTCCAGGCGCTGCCGCTGTACGAGGCCTTCCACGCCCAGGCCGGTTTCGCCGAAAGCCTTGGCCTGCGCATCGACCGGCTGGACAGTGGCGGACTGGAGTGCGGCGTCCGCGAGAAGATCTTCGTCGAGGCCCTGGCGCTGTTCTGGGCGAGCTTCCAGGCGCTGTTGCGCGAACAGGGCCTGATGACCTTCGACGCCGCCTTCCAGCAACTCGGCGAGCGACTGGCCGCCGGCAGCTTGCCGGACGCGGCGCTGGCGCCGTTCGGCCACCTGCTGATCGATGAATTCCAGGACGTCTCGCCGCAGATCGTCCTCTGGCTGCAGGCCTTGCATCGGTGCCTGGCGACCCGGGGCACGCCTCCGAGCCTGATGGCCATCGGCGACGACTGGCAATCGATCTATGGCTGGCGCGGCAGCTCGCCGGAGCTGTTCATCGACTTCGACCGGCATTTCCCTTCGCGCGGGCGGGGCCGCAAGAGCGCGCTGCTGGTGCTGGAAACCAACTACCGTTCGGTGGAGCCGATCATTCGCGACGGCGAGGCGGTGCTGGCCGGGGTGCGCTTCAAGCAGGACAAGACCTGTCGCGCGTTCCGCGCGATCCAGCCAGGCGACCATGGGGTGAAGCTGGTGCAGCGCTTCGACCTGCGCGCGCAACTGCCGAAGCTGCTGGCGGAAGTCCGCGGCCAGTGCGAATACGCCGCCAGCCGCAACAGCAACGAACGCACCGCGGTGCTGCTGCTCAGTCGGCGCAACGAGCCGCTGCAGGCGATCCTGGCCGAGCTGGACCGCGCGCTGCCGGTGAAGGGCATGACCATCCACCGCGCCAAGGGGCTGCAGGCCGAGGTGGCGATCATCGTCGACGATTGCCTGCCGGGCGAGAAGCATCCGTTGCGCAACGCGCTGTATGCGGCCTCGGGCTTCTTCCGCAACAGCTACGACCAGGCCATGGCGGACGAAAGCCTGCGCCTGGCCTACGTGGCGATCACCCGTGGGGTCAGCCGGGTGTTCTGGTACACGCGCAAGGCGCAGGGCGCCACGGCCTTGCTGGCGCGGCGCTGAGGGCGGCCGGCGGATACCGCCGCAGGCGTTGGCCGTCACTCCGCCGTCTGGCGGTCAGCGGTCACCCGCCGGCGCCGATTGCGCGAGGGAGTCCAGGCCACTGGCGCGAACCATCGCCTGCGCCTCGGGCGAGGCCAGATAGCGCAGCAGGGCACGGGCTTGCCGTGGATGCTCGGCGTTCACCGGAATGCCGGCGGCGAAGCGGGTCACCGACTGCACCGCCTCGGGCAGGCGGCCGACGAAATCGACGCCCGGCACCGGCAGCAGTTCGGCGACCTGTTGCAGACCCAGTTCGTATTGCCCGTCGGCGACCACTTCGGCGACCGGGATCCGCGGAATCATCCTTGCCTTGTCACGCATCTGCCGTTCGATACCCAGGCGCTTGAACAACCGCTCCTGCACGTAGCGGCCGCTGGCACTGTCGGAGTAGGCCACCGAGCGGGCGGCGAGGAGCGCCTGGCGCAATTGCGCGACGTTGCCGATCGGTGGTCGCGCCGCGCCGCTGCGCACCACCAGGCCGATGCGCGAGTCGGCCAGCTCGACCCGCGAGTCGGCGCGCACCTTGCCCTGGCGGATCAGTTCGTCGAGGGCGTAGCCGACCATGATCAGCGCATCGGCCTTTTCCCCGGCTTCCAGGCGTTGCGGAATGGCCTGGGGTGTGTGGCCCATCGATGGGCCGTATGCGCTGTGCAGCGTATCGCCGGTCTTCTCGCTGAAGCGCGGCGCCAGTTGCCGGTAGGCGGCGCTGAAACCGCCCGAGGTGATTACCCGCAGTTCCGCGGCTGCCGCCGGTGGGCTGCCGGCCAGTGCCGACAGGGCGATGCAGAGGGCGGCGAGGATGGTCGTCGTGGCGGATTGCTGGAGGGACATGAGGAACGGGGCGGCTAGGCGCATCGGTTGGCTCCGGCTGGGACGGGTAAGCTCCGGATCCTCGCGCGGCACCGCCGGCTTGTTAAGCAATGGTTGTCGCGGCGACGGCGGCAGGTCGCTCCGGATGTAGGAAGCCCGGGGCCGGCGAGTCCGCTGCGGCAGCGACAGCGCTGTGTTTTCCGCGGGCTACCGGTGGCTGGCTGGGGGAGGACGTTTCTGTAGTCGCTGTACGGGTATCGGCGGATAACGCCGTGGCGTTATCCGCCTACGGACCGAGCCGCGACTCCTGCCGGGGCGCAGACGGACAAGCCTTCTTTCCTCCGTGAAAGGGCCGGACGGTTCGCCATGGTTATCCGGGAGCTGCTCTACCGGCCGGAGGCGGCGTCCGCTCCTGATCCTGCATCCAGGCGCCGAACGCGCGCAGGCGCTCGGCGAACTCCGCCGGGTCGGCGGCCTGGCCGTCCAGCACAGCCTTGAAATATTCCAGGGCCGGCGCCTGTTCGGGGTGGCGCGCGTGGAACAGCGCCAGGTAGTGCTCCAGGGTTTCCGGCCAGGCGGTTTCCGTTTCCCCGCGGAGAACGTCGCTGGAACGGATCAGCTTCTTCGCCGCTTCCCGTTGCAGGCGTCGGCTCTCCTCGGCCGGGCGCGAGGCGTCCAGGCGTCCCGCGTAGTCCTCCAGCACTTGCGCGTAGTCGCCGTTGAGGGCCAGGGCGATGGCCTTCGAGGGACGCGAAGGCGCCAGTCCGGCCGCCAGGTCCTCGCCCCACAGGCAGCGACAGCGATGCTTGAGCCAGTAGCCCCAGCTGTGGCGGTTGGCCGGATCGCGAGCCTCGGCCAGGTGGCCGATGTCGAAATCGATCTTGCTGACTTCCGGGTGGCGCGCCTGCAGTGTCAGGCGCGCGGTTTCCAGTTGCGCGGCCAGTTCGGAGCTGGGCCGGTCGCGCAGGACCAGGGTCAGGTCGAGGTCGGAGCGCCCCGCGATGGCCTCGCCGCGGGCGACGCTGCCGTACAGGTAGACGCTGTGCAAGGCCCGCTCGAACGGAGGTCGGGCCAGGGTCCGGCGCAGGTCGTCGAGCAGGGGGCGAAAGACCGCCTGCGGTTCGACGCGGGGCGGCAGGGGGATGAATCCATCGGGCATGTCCATGCCGACAGCCTAGCGGCGCGCCGCCCGCGCGTCGATCAGCCTGCGTTGCGGAACAGCAGCGCCTTGAGGCCCGCCGCGGGGTCGACATCGGGGAATTCCGGCGGATTCTCCAGGCGTTCGACGAAGTGCAGCGACGGCGCCTCGCGGGCGGTTTCCTCGAGGAGGAAGTCGGGGCCGATGGCCGGGTCGTTGATACAGGCCAGCAGGGTGCCGCCGGGCACCAGCAGTTCCGGCAGGCGGCGGAGGATCCTGCGGTAGTCCTGGGTGAGGACGAAGCTGCCTTTCTGGAAGCTCGGCGGATCGACGATCACCAGATCGTACGGGCCGAGCTTGCGCAGCTTGCCCCAGGACTTGAACAGTTCGTGACCGAGGAAACTCACCCGGCCGAGGTCGTGGCCGTTCAGGCGGTGATTGTCGCGGCCGCGGCTGAGCGGGCCGCGGGCCATGTCCAGGTTGACCACCTGGCTGGCGCCGCCGGCAACGGCCGCCACCGAGAAGCCGCAGGTGTAGGCGAACAGGTTGAGCACGCGGCGGCCGGCGGCCTGCTCCTGCACCCAGCGGCGGCCCAGGCGCATGTCGAGGAACAGCCCGGTGTTCTGGTTGCGTCCCAGGTCGAGGCGGAAGCGCAGGCCGTTCTCGACGATGTCCCAGGTTTCCAGAGGCTCGCCGAGCAGCCACTCGCAAGCGCTGTCGGGGCGGTAGCGGTGCTGCAGGACCAGGCGCCGGCCCTGGCTCGAGGCCCAGGCCGGGGCGGCGACCAGCGCCGCGAGCGTGCGGCGCAGGGCGTCGAGCTCCTCGGCCGGTGGTTCCTTGAACAGGGTGACCAGCAGGACATCCTGCAGCCAGTCCACGGTCAGTTGCTCCAGGCCTGGCCAGCAACGGCCGCGGCCGTGGAACAGGCGGCGGGTTTCCGCAGGCGCCGGGGACAGCGCGGCGAGCAGGTGCTGGAGAAGGATATCGAGGGCTTCGCGGTTCATGGCGGTTCGGGGTGTGCGAAAAGGGGCGGATTCTACCCGTTGCGCGACCGGCAGTCCGCCACCGTCGTTCAGGTGGATGGCTCGGGCGCCGGCGCGGCGCTGGCCGGGCCGCCATCCTGGATCATCAACAGGCTCTGCGGCGAGGACAGCGCGATGCCTTCGGTGCGCAAGCGGTCGAGAATGGTGAAGAGCAGGTCGCTGCGCGCGCCGGCCACCGAACGCGGGCTGTTGACGAAGCCGCTGGCGTTGAGCACCAGGCCGTTGCTGGCGAGATCCTTGAACATCACCGAGGGCGCCGGCGCGTCGAGGATCGCCGGGTGTTCGGCGAAGGCCTGCAGGAGCAACTCGCGAACCTTCATCGCGTCGGTGTCCAGCGGCAGGGTCAGGTTCACCCCGACCACCCCGAGGGCGTTGCCCATGGTCACGTTGCGCACGGTCTGCGAGATGAACTGCGAGTTCGGCACGATCACCGTGGAGCGGTCGCCCATCTGGATCTCGGTGGCGCGCACGTTGATCCGCCGGATATCGCCCTCGACCCCGCCCAGGCTGACCCAGTCGCCGACCTTCACCGGCCGCTCGGTGAGCAGGATCAGGCCGGAGATGAAGTTCTGCACGATGGCCTGCAGGCCGAAGCCGATGCCCACCGAGAGGGCGCTGACCACCCAGGTCAGGCTGGTCAGGTTGATGCGCAGGGCGGACATCACCAGCATCGCCAGGAGCACGAAGCCGAGGTAGCCGACCAGGGTCACCAGCGAGGCGCGCATGCCGGCGTCCATGTTGGTTTCCGGCAGCAGCCGCTCGCTCAGCCAGCGCTTGACGATGCGCAGGGCGAACAGGCCGCCGACGAACAGCAGCAGGGCGACCAGGATGTCCTGCGGGACGATGTTCAGGTTGCCCAGGGTCTTGCCGCTTTCGCCCAGCTGGGCGAAGCCCTGTAGCAGCTCGCTGGGGCTCGAGCCGGCCGGAAGGAAGGCCAGCAGCAGCGCGGTGAGCAGCAGCAGGGTGCGGCCGACCCCGGCAAGCACCGTGCTGGCCTGGGCCTGGTGGCGTGGCGACAGGCCGAGCGCATTGGCCAGCGCCAGGCCGCTGGGGTGCTTGGGCGAGAGCAGGGTTTCGCAGATGTCGCCGAAGAAGGCGATCAGCAGGTAGGTGGTGGCCGCGATCACGCTGATCCAGAGCAGCTTGACGGTGAGGAAGTAGGCCAGCGACAGATAGCCGGTGAACAGGGCGAGAAGAATCGCCGCGATCCACACCGAGGCGACGAAGGGGATCAGTCCGGCGATCCCGCCCGGACGCTCCAGTTCGTGCTTGCGCCGTACCTGATGGTAGCGCAGCAGGGCGGCGGCGAAGATCAGCGCGGTGACCAGCGCGGTCAGGCCGTTGAGAGCGACGGTCAGGGCCAGGCTGGTGCCGGTGACGCTGTTGATCCGCTCCTCGGTGGCCACCAGCATCAGTGCCACCGCGAGGATCGCCGGGAACGGGCCGAGGGCGCTGGCGATCCGGTCCGGGATCGCCGGCAGTCGCCAGGACGGTCGCGGCAGCATCAGCAGGGCGCGGCCGAGGCCGGCGATGAAGGCGCAGAAGGTCGCCAGGCTGACCAGTTGATCGGTCAGGCTGGCCATGTCGGGGCTCAGGCTGGCGTTGCTTTCCAGGCCCCAGCGCATCAGCGACACCGCGCCGACGATGGTCAGGATGGTCGCCAACCCTACCGCCAGGGCCAGGGCGCTGCGCCGCAGACGGCCTTCCGGCAGCCAGCGGATCATCGCCCAGGTAAGCATGCGCTCCAGCAGGCGGCGGCCGAAACTCCAGACCAGCACGGTGGCCAGCAGGGTTCCGGCGAAGGCCCAGCGGTGTCCGGGTGCGATGGCGCTGTCGAAGGCGACCAGGGCCTCCGCCTTCAGCTTGTCCAGCCGGCGCAGGTCGTCGTCGGTGGGACGGATCAGGGTCGACCAGAAGCTCGGGCTGAACGGCGTCGCCGCGCGGCTGCTGATCTGTGAATTGAACAGGCTGCGGCGCAGGTTGACGATCTGCGCCGCCAGGTCGCGGGAGGACTGGCCGAGCTGGGTGGCCTGGCGTTCGTCGTCGAGCAGGGCGTTCTTCTGCCGGGTCAGGGCCTGGCGCTGGGCGGCGAGGCTTTCCGCCTCGTCGGGCTGGGGCGGGCCGATCACTTTCAACTGGTCGTCGAGTCGCTCCAGGTCGGCGACCCGCAGGGCGAGCAGGGCGTCGGCCTGGCGCTGGACCTGCAGCGCGCTCTGGCGCAGCTCGGCGAGGAGGTCGTCGCTGGCATTGGCGGTAACGCTCTGGCGGATCAGGTCCAGCTGCGCGGCAAGCTGATCGAGGCTGGCATCTTCGGCCAGGGCCGGCGGCGCCTCGAGGTCGGCGCCGGTTCGCGCGACCGGCTCCGCGGCCCAGGCGGCGCCCAGGAGCAGGCTCAGGCCGAGCGCCATCATGGTCTGGCAGAAAAACGTGAACAGGCTGGCTCGCCGCATCGAATCCCCCTTCCGCTCTGTCTGGCTCAACGAGTATGGACCGGCGCGGGCGCCGAGTAATTCCCGGGACGATCGCCAGGCGGGGCTAAAGGGACAGCAATTCTGGCCATATCAATCCCTTTTTGGCCGCCGCCACCGTTTTGCCGGTGTCGCAGGCTGGGCAGAATCCCCCCACCAAGAACAAGAAACCCGTGAGGTCTTCTCCATGCTGAGCGTCTACAGCGACGATCATCGTCTGCACTTCGGCCAGTCGGAACTGGTCGACGGCAAGCTGCAACCCTGTTTCGAAATGCCCAGCCGGGCCGATACCGTGCTGGCCCGGGTGAAGTCGCAGAACCTTGGCGAGGTGATCGCGCCGAAGGATTTCGGCCGCGAGCCGCTGCTGCGCATCCATGACGCCGCCTACCTGGACTTCCTCCAGGGCGCCTGGGCCCGCTGGACCGCCGAAGGCCACAGCGGCGACCTGGTGTCCACTACCTTCCCCGGTCGCCGCCTGCGCCGCGACGGGCCGATCCCGACGGCGCTGATGGGCGAGCTGGGCCACTACAGCTTCGACACCGAGGCGCCGATCACCGCCGGCACCTGGCAGGCCATCTACAGCTCCGCCCAGGTCGCGCTGACCGCCCAGGAGCATATGCGCCAGGGCGCCCGCAGTGCCTTCGCCCTCTGCCGTCCGCCGGGCCATCACGCCGGTGGCGACTTCATGGGCGGCTACTGCTTCCTCAACAATGCCGCCATCGCCACCCAGGCGTTCCTCGACCAGGGCGCCCGGCGCGTGGCGATCCTCGATGTCGACTATCACCATGGCAACGGCACCCAGGACATCTTCTACCGCCGCGACGACGTGCTGTTCGTCTCGATCCATGGCGATCCACGGGTCGAATACCCGTACTTCCTCGGCTATGCCGACGAGCGCGGCGAAGGCGCCGGGGAGGGTTGCAACCACAATTATCCGCTGGCCCATGGCAGCGGCTGGGACCTCTGGTCGGCGGCGCTCGACGATGCCAGCGTGCGGATCGCCGGCTACGCCCCGGATGCCCTGGTGATTTCCCTTGGCGTGGACACCTACAAGGAAGACCCGATCTCCCAGTTCAAGCTGGACTCGCCGGACTACCTGCGGATGGGCGAGCGCATCGCCCGGCTGGGCCTGCCGACCCTGTTCATCATGGAGGGTGGCTATGCGGTGGAAGCCATCGGCGTCAACGCGGTCAACGTGCTACAGGGCTATGAAGGCGCGGCCCGCTGAGGAGCGAAGCATGCAATCGACTCGCAAGCTGCTGGCCGGCCTCGTGCTGGCCGCTTCCGCCGGGCTGGTCCAGGCCGCGCCGGAAGTACGGATCTACAACTGGTTCGACTACATCGCCCCGGACACCCTGAAGAACTTCCAGGCGCAGACCGGCATCGCGCCGAAGTACGATGTCTACGACAGTAACGAGGTGCTCGAGGCCAAGCTGCTGTCCGGGCACTCCGGCTACGACCTGGTGGTGCCCAGCGACAGCTTCCTGCCCAACTACCTGAAGGCCGAGGTGTTCCAGCCGCTCGACAAGAGCAAGCTGCCGAACTGGAAGAACCTCAACCCGGCACTGCTCAAGGTGCTTGCCGGCAAGGACCCCGGCAACCGCTACGTGATGCCCTACATGTGGGGCACCAACGGCATCGCCTACAACCTCGACAAGGTCCGCGCGGTGCTCGGCGACGATGCGCCGCTGGATTCCTGGGACCTGGTGTTCAAGCCGGAGAACCTGGCAAAGCTGCAACAGTGCGGCGTGGCCTTCCTCGACTCGCCCACCGAGGTGATCCCCGAGGTGCTGCACTATCTCGGCCTGTCGCCCAACAGCCACCAGCCGGAAGACTACCGCCGAGCCGAGGAGCACCTGGCGAAGCTGCGCCCGTACATCACCTACTTCAGTTCCTCGAAGTTCGTCAGCGACCTGGCCAACGGCAACGTCTGCGTGGCCATCGCCTGGTCCGGCGGAGCGATGCAGGCGGCCAACCGGGCCAGGGAAGCGAAGAACGGCATACGCATCGAGTACCGCATCCCGAAGGAGGGCGCCGCGGCCTGGTTCGACGTGCTGGCGATCCCGCGCGATGCGAAGAACGTCGAGCAGGCGCACGCCTTCCTCGACTACCTGCTGCGCCCGGAGGTGGTGGCGCCGATCTCCGACTACGTGGCCTACGCCAACCCGAACAAGGCGGCGGACGGTTTGATCTCGGCGGAGTTGCGCGACAATCCGAACGTCTACCCGCCGGAAGAAGTGCAGGCCAGGCTGTATACGGTGGAAATGCTGCCGCCGAAGCTGGAGCGGCTGCGCACGCGGACCTGGAGCAAGATCAAGACCGGCAAGTGAGCGGCCAGATGGCGGGTTCGCAGGACGGCTAGCGCCCCAGGCGCCGGCCGTCGCGTCCCGCAGGCCAGGCCACCAGGCCGGAACCGCCGCCCACGGCCCGCTGGAGGTCGCTTCCAGGCTTCGACCGGACGCGCCGGCTTGTCCATAATGGCGCTGCCCGACGGTCGCCGCTGGTGGCCGCTTCCTTCCATGCCTGCCTGTGAGTCCGCCATGCGCAAGTCCGCCGATGCCTTCGCCTTCCAGACGATGCTGTTGCTCTGCGTGATCTGGGGCATCCAGCAGGTGACCATCAAGTGGGCGGCGACGGACATCGCGCCGGTGATGCAGGCGGCCATCCGTTCCGGCATCGCCGCCGTCCTGGTCGGCCTGCTGATGTGCTGGCGCGGCGGCTGGGAGGGGCTGCGCCAGGGCACACTGGGCGCCGGTCTGCTGACCGGCACGCTGTTCGCCCTGGAGTTCCTGTTCATCGCCCTCGGCCTGCAATACACCACGGCTTCGCACATGTCGGTGTTCCTCTATACCGCGCCGATCTTCTCCGCCCTCGGGCTGCACTTCCTGCTTCCCAGCGAACGCCTGCGGCCCTTGCAATGGCTGGGCGTGGCGGTGTGCTTCGGCGGCATCGCGGTGGCCTTCGGCGGCGGCCTGTCGTGGGCGGAGATGGATGGGCGGATGCTGCTCGGCGACGCTTTCGGCCTGCTCGCCGGGATGTCCTGGGGAGCGACCACGGTGGCGGTGCGCGGCACCCGGCTGTCCGAGGCGCCGCCGAGCCTGACGCTGTTCTACCAGTTGTTCGTGGCCTGCGCCGGGTTGCTGCTGATCGCCCTGTTCAGCGGCCAGTTCGGCGAGGTCCGCTGGACTCCGGTGAGCACCGCCAGCGTGCTGTTCCAGGGCGTGGTGGTGTCGTTCGCCAGCTACTTCTGCTGGTTCTGGCTGCTGCGTCGCTACCTGGCGAACAACCTGGCGATCTTCTCCTTCATGACGCCCCTGTTCGGCGTCACCTTCGGCGTACTGCTGCTGGGCGAGCCGCTGAGCCTGAACTTCGTCGCCGGCGCGGCGCTGGTCCTCGCCGGCATCACCCTGGTCAGCGGCGAGCAGTGGCTGCGACGCCTGCTGCGACGCTGAGCGAGTGCGGCCGGCGCAACAGCAGGCCGGCCAGGACCAGGCCGAGCCCGGCGAGCGCCAGCGCCGGTTGCAGGCCGCCGGCGAAATGCGTGCTGAGCGCCGCCAGCAGCGGGCCGAGCAACTGGCCGAGGGCGAAACCGGTGGTCAGTTGGCCAGCGTTGCGCTGCGGCGTATGCGGCGCCAGTTCGCGAGCGTATTGCATCACCAACTGCATGCCGGCGAGGAACGGCAGGCCGGTCAGCACTACCCCGAGGGCCAGTCCGCCGATCCCCGGCAGCAGGCAGGCGAGCACGCCGACGGCCTGTAGCCAGAGCGCGCCGACCAGCCAGCGGCGGGTCCCGTCCGGGCGCTGCCGGCGCAGGCTGATCAGCACTACCCCGGTGGCCGAGGCCAGGCCGAAGCAGGGCCAGAACAGGTCGGCCTGCCATTGCCCATGGAAGCGCGTGGCGGCCATCTGCGAGAGAAAGGTGGCGGGAATGATGTAGCCGAGGCCGACCAGCCCGTAGGCCCAGGTCAGGCGGCCGAGGCCGGCGTTCTCGCTTGCCGTGGCGGGCGCGTCGTGGCCGGCGTTGCGTGCGGCCGGGCGCGGCAGCAGCGGCAGGAGCATGAGGACCAGGACCAACGCGAGGTCGGCGAAGAGCTTCCAGATGAATACCGAGTCCTGCCCCAGGGCGTTGCCCAATGCCGCCAGCAGGCCGGTGACCATCACTCCGATGCCGGGGCCGGCGAACACCAGTGCGCCCAGCCGGGCCCGGCCGCTTTCCGCGGCGAGGCGCTGGCTGAGGGCGGTGACCATGACCAGCACCCAGGCGCTGGCCACGCCGAGGCCGAAGCGCAGCAGCGCGTGCGGCCAGAAGCCCTCGGCCCAGACCGAGGCCAGGGTCAGGCCGAAGCAGGCCCAGAGCCCGACCAGCAGGCGCAGGCGCGCCTGCCGCGCTTCGCGGGCGAACAGCGCGTCCAGCGCGCCGACCAGGTAGCCGAGGTAATTGGCGGCGGCCAGCAGGCCGGCGCCGGTCAGGTCGAGCTGGCCTTCGCGGATCAGGTGCGGCAGTTGCGGGGTCAGGGAGAAGCGCCCGACCCCCATGGCGACCACCAGCGCCAGCAGGCAGGCGAGCAGGCCGACCAGCGGCGAACGAAGAAAATGACGGGACATGTACGGATTCCTGCCGGGGGGATGAGTGGCAGCAGGTTAGGTCTTGCGTGGATTCTGTAAAACTGAATAATCGAGAATTACTTGTTCTGTTTTGGAGAATTTATCGTGGAGTTCGGCCAGTTGAGGATCTTCCAGGCGGTCGCCGAGGAAGGCTCCATCGCCCGCGCCGCCGAGCGCCTGCACCGGGTGCCGTCGAACCTGTCGACGCGCCTGCGGCAACTGGAGGAACAGCTTGGCGTCGATCTGTTCCTCCGCGAACGCCAGCGCCTGCAACTGTCGCCGGCGGGCAAGGTGCTGCTGGACTACGCCGCGCGGCTGTTCGCCCTGCAGGAGGAGGCGAGCGCGGCGGTCCAGGGCGGCGAGCCGGTGGGCGACTTCGCCCTCGGCTCGATGTACAGCACCGCGGCGATCCACCTGCCGCCGCGCCTGGCGGAATACCACCGGCGCTATCCGGCGGTGAACCTGCAATTGCAGACCGCGCCCAGCGGCGAACTGGTCGAGTCGCTGCTGGGCGGGCGCCTGGACGCCGTGCTGGTGGACGGCCCGCTGGACTTCGACGGCCTGGAGGGCCTGCCGATGTTCGAGGAGCGCATGGTGCTGGTCACCGAGAATGGCCATCCGCCGGTGCGCGGGCCCGAGGACGTGGCTGGTAGCGCGGTGATCGCCTTTCGCCCGCGCTGCTCCTATCGCCTGCTGCTGGAGTCCTGGTTCGCCAGCGCGCGGGTGGGCATGGGCCGGGTGATGGAGATCGAGTCCTACCACAGCATGCTGGCCTGCGTGGTGGCCGGCGGCGGGGTGGCGCTGATGCCGGTGTCGATGCTGGAGAGCCTGCCGGGCCGGGAGTCGGTGGCGGTGCATGCGCTGGCCGAGCCGTTCGCCCGGGCGAGCACCTGGCTGGTCTGGCGCAGGGGCATGGTCGGCGCCAACCTGAAGGCCTGGATCGGTCTCCTGCAGGGGCGGGAATCGGCGTTGGCTTGATTCAGGTCAGGGTCCGTGGCCGGTTTCCCGCAGTAAAGTTGTTTCCAAGGACGGAGTGGAACGTGCGGAGAGTGGGACGCCGGTCTACTCTTTCCTAGGGCGGCCTGACTTGTCAGGTCGCCCGATTCTCCTTCCCTTGGACAAGGGGCCTGTCATGAAACTCTGGCTGCAAAACCTGGCGTGGCAACTCGGTGTCGCCCTCGGCCTGATCGAGCCCCCGCGCATGCAACCCATCCCGGTGGAAAACGACGAGCAACGCCGGCGCCTCGCCGCGCGGCAACGTCGCTGAGCCGGTTCCCCCGACGCTCTGGCCCCGCCGCCTGCGGCGCTGGCCAGAGTCCCGGTTCTGGCCTATCGATCGTGGTTCCTGAACCAGGCGCCGATCATGTCCCGCAGGCGCTCTCCGGAAAAGCTCGCGAAGTGCCCGCCATGCACGGTGCGCACCGGTAGTTCGCGCAGGCGCGCGAGGCTGGCGGCATAGTCGTCGAGGTTGGAATGATAGGCGTCCTCGACCAGCGGGCCGTCGTAGACGATGTCGCCGGAGAACAGCGTCTGTGTCGCCGCTTCCCACAGGCTGATGCCGCCCGGCGAGTGCCCGGGGGTGTGCAGTACCTGCAGCACGCGGTCGCCGAGATCGAGCACGTCGCCCTCGTCGATCAGGCGGGTCGCCGGCGCCGCTCGTACCCGGTACTCGGCGTAGCACAGCGGGCACTCCGGATGCGCCTCGAACATCTCGTCGCCGACATAGGTGCGCGCCAGGGTGTTGTCGCCGTCCGGCGCGGCGAGGATCTCCGCCTCGGCCGGATGCGCCAGGCGCTCGGCGAATTCGTGGTGGCCGGCGATATGGTCGAAGTGGGTGTGGCTGGCCACCGCCAGCAGCGGTCGTTCGGTGAGCCAGGGCAGTTGCTCGCGCAGGCTGACCAGGCCCGAGCCGCTGTCCACCAGCACGTCGCGCTCGCGGCCCTGGACATGCCACATGTTGCAGCGATAGAAGGGCCGTACGTAGGGCTCGTGGATCAGGCTGATGCCGTTGTAGAAGTGCCGGGTTTCGAACCAGCGGTCGCGGCTGACGATTCTCATCGCGGTCTCTGTCGGTGGAAAGGCTATCCCAGGAGGATAGGCCTTCAGGGTATGACCTTGCCCGGGTTGAACAGCCCGCTGGGGTCGAGCAGCTCCTTTATCTGCGCCATCAGCGCGAGCTTCAGCGGATCGGCGTAGCGACCCAGGGCTTCCTTCTTCTCCAGGCCGATGCCGTGCTCGGCGGAGATCACGCCGGCGCATTCGCCCAACTCGCCGTAGAGGATTTCCTCCACCGCCTGGTGCAGCGGCAGCAGCGGGACGTCGGCGGCGAGCATGACGTGCAGATTGCCGTCGAGGAAATGGCCGAAGAGGAAGACCCGCATGCCTTCCACCAACTCGCCCAGGCGCCGCTGGATGCGCTCGACGTAGCCGGCCAGGGCCGGCACCGGCAGCGATACGTCGAAGGACAGGCTGTCGACGCCGGCGTGGATCGCTGCGTCGGAATCCTCGCGCAGGCGCCAGATGGCCAGGCGCTGGGTTTCGTTGGCGGCGAGCAGGGCGTCTTCCACCAGCCCGTCCTCGAAGCAGCTTTCCAGCAGGGTGGTGAGCGCCTCGCCGGCGTCCAGGTGGCGGTCCTCGGCCAGTTCCACCAGCAGGTAGAGCGGACAGGGCGCCAGGCTCGGCACGCTGTCGCCCATGGGCGCGGCGGTGCATTGCAGGTAGTCGTGCCAGAGAATCTCGCAGGCGAACAGGCGTTCCGCGTGCTCGCGGCGCAGGCGCGCGGCGATGGCGATCGCCGCGTCGACGCCGGGCAGGCCGAGCAGGGCGGTGGCGCCGGGACGCTGCAACGGCTCCAGGCGCAATACCGCACGGGTGACGATGCCGAGGGTGCCTTCGGCACCGACGAACAATTGCTTGAGGTCATAGCCGGTGGTGTTCTTCAGCAGCCCGCGCAGGTCGCTGTAGACGCTGCCGTCGGCGAGCACCGCTTCCAGGCCGAGCACGCGCTGGCGCATGGTGCCGAAGCGGAAGGCGCGGATGCCGCCGGCGTTGGTCGCGACCAGCCCGCCGATGCTGGCGCTGCCGCGCGCGGCGAGGTCGATGCCGGGATCGAGCCCGGCCTCGGCGGCCAGCGCCTGGGCCTGTTCGAGGGTGACGCCGGCGTCGAGGTCGAGGGTCTGGCTGGCCGCATCCAACTGGTGGACGCGATTCAGCCGGCGCAGCGAGAGCAGCACGTCGCCGGCTTGCGCGGCGGCGCCGCCGACCAGGCCGGTGAGTCCGCCCTGGGGCACCAGAGCGCGCCCCGCCTGGCGGCACAGGCGTACCACGGCGGCGACCTGGGCGGTGCTTTCCGGCAGGACCAGGAAGCTTCCGGCGAGGTTCTGCGGATGATAGCCGGGGTCCTGCCCGGCGAGCGCGGCGCCGTCGCGCACGCCACGGGCGCCGAGGATCTCGCGGAGGGAGCGGTAGAGTTCGGTATCGTCCATGGCGGGCTCCGGGTCAGGGATGGAAGGGCGCGGCCTGCAGCACCTCGACGATCAGCGGACGGTCCGCCGGGGCGTCGCGCAGCAGTTCGCGCAGGTGCTCGAGATCGCGCGCGCGTTCGGCGGCGCAGCCGAAGCCGCGGGCGATGGCGAGGAAGTCCGGGGTGTAGATATCGACCCCGAGCGGAGTGATCTCGCGTCGCTCCATGTAGCGCTTGATCTCGCCATAGCCGTGGTTGTTCCACAGCAGCACGACGATGCCGACCTTGGCCTCCACCGCGCTGGCCAGCTCCGGCAGGGTGAACTGCAGGCCGCCATCGCCCATCAGGCTGACCACCGGGCGTCCCGGCTCGCCGAGCTTGGCGCCGATGGCGGCGGGCAGGCCATAGCCGAGGGTGCCGTAGCCGGTGGAGGCGTTGAACCAGCGGCGTGGCTCGTCGAGATCGACCAGATGGTTGCCGCTGTAGACGGTCTGGGTCGAGTCGCCGACGAAGCGGGCGTCCGGCCACTCGGCGAGGATCGCGGCGAACAGCTGGCGATAGTGCGACCAGCCGGCGAAGTCTTCGGCCAGGCGCTGGCGCACGGCGGCGGCGCGCCGGGCCCCGGGGCTGTGCGGCGAGGCCTCGGCGCCCGGCAGTTCGGCCAGCAGCACGCGCATGGCCAGCCGGGCGTCGCTATGGATGGCCAGGCTCGGTGTGTGGTTGCGCATCAGTTGCTGCGGGTCGATGTCGATGCGGATCAGCTCGCCATTGAGGGCGAAGCCGCCGTCGAACACCACGTCGTAGTCGGTTTCGCCCAGCTCGGTGCCGATGGCCAGCACCACGTCGGCCTCCGCGGCCAGTTCGCGTACCGGCACGCAGGACTGGTTGCTGCCCAGCAGCAGCGGGTGGTCGGCTGGCAGCAGGCCCTTGGCGTTGATCGTCAGGGCGGTTGGCGCGTCCAGCGCGGCGGCCAGGGCTCGGGCCTCGGCGGCGGCCTCGAGGCAGCCGCCGCCGAGCAGCAGCAGTGGCTTCTTCGCGTTGCGCAGGCGCGCCGCCGCTTCGCGCAAGGGCGCGAGGGCCGGCGCCGGACGGCTGGCGACGGTGCGCGGGCGCAGGGCCAGGTGCTCGGCGGGAGCGGTGATGACGTCGAGCGGCAGCTCGATGTGCACCGGCCGCGGCCGCTCGCCGTCGAACACGGCGAAGGCGCGGGCGAGCACCGCCGGCAGCTCCTCGGCGCTCATCAGGGTATGGCTGAAGGCGCAGACGTTGGCCACCAGGTCGCGCTGGTTCGGCAACTCGTGCAGGTAGCCGTTGCCGTGGGCCAGGCGCGCGCGCTCGTTGACGCTGGAGATCACCAGCATCGGGATCGAGTCGGCGTAGGCCTGGGCCATGGCGGTGAGGATGTTGGTCATCCCCGGGCCGGTGATGATGAAGCATACGCCGGGCTTGCCGGTGACCCGCGCGTAACCGTCCGCCATGAAGCCGGCGCCCTGCTCGTGGCGCGGGGTGACATGGCGGATGCGGCTGCCGGGCAGGCCGCGGTAAAGCTCTACGGTATGCACGCCGGGGATGCCGAAGACGGTCTCGACGCCCCAGGCTTCGAGTTGCTTGACGAGGAATTCGCCGCAGGTGGTCATGGCCGTTCCTTTTTCATGTTCTCGGGAATGGAACAGGCGAGGGAAGGTCCCTCGCCTGTCGGGGTTGTGCCTGGTTCAGGCGGCGCTGGCGACACCCGCCGGGCGCCGGGTGAACAGACTGACCAGAACGAAGCTGAGCAGGCCGACCGCCAGGCTGTAGTAGATCGGCGTATTGGCGTCGAGGCCGTCCTTGATCATGAACGCCAGCACGGTAAGGAAGCCAAGGGTCATGCTGGTGATGGCACCGGCGGTGCTGGCGCGCTTCCAGTAGATCGCGCCGATCAGCGGGACCAGCATGCCGCCTACCAGCAGGTTGTAGGCCACGGTCAGGGCGCTGATCACGTCGCTGACCACCAGGGCGATGCCGAGCACTACCAGGCCCAGCAGCAGGGTGGCGATGCGGTTCTCGTGCACGTCGCCGTTGTCGGACTGGCCGCGGCCGCGGCGCAGGCGCGGCAGCAGGTCCTGGGTGACGGTGGTGGAAGCCGCCAGCAGGCCGGCGCTGGCGGTGGACATCAGCGCCGCCAGGGCGGCGGCGATGACCAGGCCGCGGATGCCGTTCGGCAGGCTGTGCTCGACCACGCTGGCGAAGGCGTTGTTGACGTTCTCCAGGTCCGGCAGCAGGACCTTGGCGGCCATCCCGATCAGCGCCCCGGCCATGCCGTAGAGCACGCAGTAGATACCGGCGGCGGAGCCGGCGACCTTGGCCACGGTCTCGCTGCGGGCGGTGAACACCCGCTGCCAGATGTCCTGGCCGATGAAGATACCGAAGAAGTAGATCAGGAAGTAGGTGACGATGGTGTCCCAGCCGATCGCGGTGAAGTCGAAGTAGCTGGCCGGCAGCTTGGCCACCAGGGCGTCCCAGCCGCCGGCGTCGTTGATCGACAGCGGCATCAGCAGGAACACCAGGCCGACGGTCATGATCAGGAACTGCACGATGTCGGTCAAGGTCAGCGACCACATGCCGCCGATGGTGGAGTAGAGCACCACGACACCGCCACCGATCAGGATCGAGACCCAGAACGGCAGGCCGAACAGGACCTGCATGACGGTGCCGATGGCGATGGTCGAGGTGGCGCCGATCATCAGCGCGTAGACCAGCATGATCAGGGCGCTGGCGTGGCGCGCGGCGGGGTTGTAGCGACGCTCCAGGACCTGGGTGACGGTGTAGATCTTCAGCTTCAGCAGCGGCTTGGCCAGGAACAGGCTGAGGCCGACGATGCCGAGGCCGATCGCGCCGCACAGCCAGAAGCCGGAGATGCCATGGACGTAGCCCAGGCGCACGGTGCCGATGGTGGAGGCGCCGCCGAGGACGGTGGCGGCCATGGTCCCCAGATAGAAGCCGGGGCCGAGGTTGCGGCCGGCCACCAGGTAGTCGTCGCGGGTCTTGGCGCGGCGCATGCCGTACCAGCCGAGCGCGATCATGCCCGCGGCGTAGATCAGAACGACGAATATGTCGAGGGCCATATCAGGTCTCCCAGGTTTCTCATTGTCATTGTTGTATCCGGCGAGGCGCCGGAAGCGCGGGACGCTGGCGTCCCGCCGTGTGTGTACTCCGCCTCAGGCGGCGGCTATCGCCGGCGCCCTCCGCGTGCCGTGCGCGCGCACCCAGCGCGGACCTCGCGGGCCGTAGACGCAAGGCGGTTCCGGGAACAGGCGCAGCAGCGCCAGGTAGAGCAGGGCGGCCAGGCCGAGGGCGACCGGCAGGCTGAGGTCGATGCCGCCGGCCAGCTCGCCGAGCGGGCCGACGAATTGCCCCGGCAGGTTGACGAAGGCCAGGCCGGCCGCCGCGCTGGGAATCCAGGCGCCCATCCCGCGCCAGTTCCAGCCGTGCTCGAACCAGTAGACGCCGCCGCGCTGGCCGCGGGTGAACACCTGCAGGTCGTCCGGGCGGTAGAAGCCGCGGCGGGTCAGCAGGCCGATCAGCATGATCACCATCCACGGGGTGGTGCAGGTGACGATCAGCACGGCGAAGGTGGAGACGCTCTGCACCAGGTTGAAGGCGAAGCGGCCGACGAAGATGAAGCCGATCGAGGCGACCCCGATCAGCACCGTGGCCTGCACCCGCGAGAGCAGGCGCGGGAATACGCTGGACATGTCCAGCCCGGTGCCGTACAGCGAGGTGGTGCCGGTGGACATGCCGCCGATCACCGCGATCAGGCATACCGGCAGGAAGAACCAGCCGGGAGCGATGGCCAGCAGGCCGCCGACATAGTTGTTGGCGGCGATGTAGTCCGGCGCGCGGACGGCGACGATGGTCGCGGTGGCGAGGCCGAACAGGAAGGGAACCAGGGTCGCCAGCTGCGCGCCGATCACCGCCAGCATGATCCGTGCCTGCGAGGTCCGGCGCGGGATGTAGCGGGCCCAGTCGCCGAGGAAGGCGCCGAAGGAGATCGGGTTGCTCATGGCCAGCAGGGTGGCGCCGGTGAAGGCGGCCCAGAAGCCCGGCTGGCCGAGCCGCACGCTGCCGGCGTAGGCGGCGTCGAAGGGGCCGGCGAAGGCGAACAGGCCGAGCAGGAACAGCAGGCTGGCGGCCCACACGGCGATCCTGTTGACCAGCAGCATGAAGCGGAAGCCGTAGATGCATACGGTCAGCACCAGCACGGCGAACAGGCCGTAGGCCAAGCCCAGGTTCAGTTCGCTCTCTTCCAGGCCGACCAGGCGCCGGGCGCCGCCGACCAGGGCGTCGCCGGAACTCCACACCGAGAGCGAGAAGAAGGCGATGGCGGTCAGCAGCGAGAGGAAGGAGCCGACGATGCGCCCGTGCACGCCGAAGTGCGCGCCGGAGGAGACCGCGTTGTTGGTGCCGTTGAGCGGGCCGAACAGGCCCATCGGGGCGAGGATCAGCGCGCCGAGCGTGACGCCCAGCAGGATCGCCCACAGCCCGGCCTGGAAGGAAAGCCCGAAGAGCACCGGGAAGCTGCCGAGCACGGCGGTGGCGAAGGTATTGGCGCCGCCGAAGATCATGCGGAACAGATCGACCGGCGTGGCGTTGCGTTCGTGGTCGGGAATCTGTTCGACCCCGAAGGTTTCGATGCGTGTGATTGCGTGTTGGTTATTGTTGTTATCCATGACGTTCTCCCGGGAGAGCTAGCTAGTCGATGGCAGGTGCTCCGGCATCGCCGACAAGTGCTCATGGCAGGCCAGCCAACGGCCTTCTTGTTGTTCTAGGCGGAACAGGATGGTTTCCCGTTCACGGTTCAGGCTTTCCGTTCCCTGGAGGCGCAGCCGCGTGGCGACGTCGTGGCTGAAGATCGCCAGGTCGCCTTGCAGGCTGACGCAGGTATTGCTGGATTCGCACGCCAGCACTTCGAAGCCGTCCTCGCGTCGCCAGCGCTCCCACAGCTCGCGGTAGGCCGCGCGCGAGCGCAGCGGCTGCGGCCAGTTGTGGAAGATGAAGCTGGCGTCCTCGCTGAAAGCGGCGAAATAGGCCTCGGCATCGTTGCGGGCGAAGGCCGCCACCAGTCGGCGGGCGGCCTCCAGCACCTGTTCGACGCGCTCGTCGGTCATGCTCGCGTCACGGCTCAGCGACGCACCACGCCCGGGAGGACGCAGAGCATTTCATAGAGCAGGTTGGCGCCCAGCAACGAAGTGTTGCCGGTGGTGTCGTAGGGCGGAGAGACTTCGACCAGGTCGCAGCCGACCAGGTCCAGGCCCTGGCAGCCGCGGATGATTTCCATCGCCTGGATGGTGGTCAGGCCGCCGATTTCCGGGGTGCCGGTGCCGGGCGCCCAGGCCGGGTCGATGCCGTCGATGTCGAAGCTCAGGTAGACGGGGCCGCCGCCGACCTTCTCGCGGACCTCGGCCATCAGCGGCTCCAGCGACCTGTGCCAGCACTCCTCGGCCTGCACCACGCGGAAGCCCTGCTTGCGGCTCCAGTTGAAGTCCTCGGCGGTGTAGCCCTGGGCGCGCAGGCCGATCTGCACCACGCGGTCGCAATCCAGCAGGTCTTCTTCCACCGCGCGGCGGAAGGTGGTGCCGTGGGCGATCTTCTCGCCGAACATGTGGTCGTTGACGTCGGCGTGGGCGTCGATGTGGACCAGGCCGACCTTGCCGTGCTTTTTCCTGATCGCGCGGAGGATCGGCAGGGTGATGGTGTGGTCGCCGCCGAGGGTCAGCGGGAGGATGCCGTGGCCGAGGATGCGGTCGTATTCCTGCTCGATGATGCGCACGGCTTCCAGCAGGTTGAAGGTGTTGATCGCGACGTCGCCGATGTCCGCCACGTTCAGCGAGTCGAAGGGGGCGGCGCCGGTGGCCATGTTGTAGGGGCGGATCATCACCGATTCGGCGCGGATCTCGCGGGGGCCGAAGCGGGTACCGGAACGCAGGGAGGTGCCGATGTCGAGAGGCACGCCGACGAAGGCGGCATCGAGGGCGTCGAGTTCGGCGGGGGACTGGACATGGGGCAGGCGCATCATGGTGGCGATGCCGCCGAAGCGGGGCATTTCATTGCCGCCCAGGGGCTGGTGGAGATTCTTGTCCACGGGGTGGCCTCACGGTCGTTGTGGTTGTTTTAGGGGTCGGACGGATTCTCTTCACAGCCGGTAGCGAGTCAAATCGCTGGCTACAAATAATCAGTTCAGAGATTTCTAAACTAATGGCGAAGCGGCTAGACTTCGCCGCCGAGCCCGGACGGCGGCCGTGGCCCCGGCCCGCTGTCCGAAATCATCGCCCCGCAAACCGGAGTCGCCGTGTCCAACGCCTTGCCCGACCTGCGCCTGTTGCGCATCTTCGCCGCGGTGGTGCGCCACCAGGGCTTCGCCGCCGCCCAGCAGGAGTTGAACCTGTCGACCTCGGCGATCAGCACCTACATGAGCCAGTTGGAGAACCAGCTCGGCATCGTGCTCTGCCACCGCGGCCGTGGCGGCTTCAGCCTGACCAGCAAGGGCGAGCTGTTCCACCAGGAGACTCTGCGCATCCTCGGCGAACTGGAGGGTTTCGAGCGCTATGCGCTGGCGCTGAAAGGCGAGCTGCGCGGCACCCTGAACCTCGGCGTGCTCGACTCCACGGTGAGCGATCCGGCGCTGCCGCTGGCCGAGGTGATCGGCGCCTTCAGCCGCGAGCATCCGGCGGTGCACCTGCACCTGCTGGTGCAGAGCCCCTACGAATTGCAGCTGAGCGTGCTGGAGAACCGCCAGGATCTGGCCATCGGCGCCTTTTCCAGCCGCATGAACGGGCTGGTCTACCAGCCGCTGTACCGCGAGCAGCACTGGCTGTACTGCAGCGACCGGCATCCGCTGTTCGACGGGCGGCGAATTCCCGCCGACCTGATCACCCAGCAGCGCATGGTCGGTCGCGGCTACTGGAGCCAGGCCGAGCTGGCCCGGCACGGTTTCAAGCACAGCGCCGGCACCGTGGAGAGCATGGAGGCGCAGCTGATCCTGATCCTTTCCGGCGGCTACATCGGCTACCTGCCTGAGCACTATGCCCATCCCTGGGTCGAGCAGGGGCGCCTGCGCGCCCTGTTGCCGGCGACCTTCGGCTACCAGGCGCCGTTCTCCCTGATCCTCCGTCGCGGCCGTTCGCGCGAGCCGCTGATCCAGGCCTTCCGCGACCAGTTGCGGACGCAGATGAGCCTGGCCTGAGCCCTAGAGATCGGCGTTTAGGGTGCGCGAGAACTGCTGCACCGCCTCCACCACCTTGTGCGTGCTCTCGCGGATGCCGAGGATCGCGGTGCCGGCCTCGTTCGCCAGCTCCACCCCGCGGCGGGCCTGTTCCTGGCTGTGCTGCATGTCGTCGATGACGCTGCGCGTGCCGGTCTGGATGCGGCCGATCATGTCGGCGATCTCCTTGGTCGACTTGCTGGTGCGCTCCGCCAGCTGCCGTACCTCGTCGGCCACCACGGCGAAGCCGCGTCCCTGGTCGCCGGCGCGGGCGGCCTCGATGGCGGCGTTGAGGGCGAGCAGGTTGGTCTGCTCGGCGATCTCGCGGATGGTGTTGACGATCGAGGTGATCTGCTGCGAATGCTGCGACAGTTCGCCGATGTTCAGCGACGAGGCGTCCAGGGTGTTCGCGATCTTGAGCATTTCCTCCACCGCGCTCTGGATGATCAGCGCGCCGTGCTCGGCGACGGTGCGGGTCTCGGTGGACAGCGTATGGGCCTGCTGGGCGTTGTCCGCCTCGGCCTGGTAGCGGCGCATGCGGTCGCTGACGTCGCTGGCGAACTTGACCACCTTGTACAGCTTGCCGTCGGCGTCGTAGACCGGGTTGTAGCTGGCCTCCAGCCAGACCGGCTGGCCATTGCGGTGGACCCGGCGGAACTGCCCGGTGACATACTCGCCACGATTCAGCCGGCGCCACAGGTCGGCGTACTGCGAGCCGTCGCGGTAGGCCGCCTCGCAGAACTGGCGGTGGTTGGCGTTGGCCAGCTCGGCGCGGCCGTAGCCCATGGTGGCGAGGAAGTTGTCGTTGGCGTCGAGGACGTTGCCGTCCAGATCGAACTCGATCATCGCCATCGAACGCGACAGGGCGTCGAGCTTGCTCTGCATCTCGTGTTCCTGATGGACGATGGCGTCGATGTCGCTGGCATACTTGACCACCTTGAGCAGGCGGCCCTGCTCGTCGCGCACCGGGTTGTAGGTGGCCTCCAGCCAGAGCGGCCGCCCCTCGCGGGTGATGCGCTTGCAGCGTCCGGAGAAGTGTTCGCCGCGCCGCAGGCGCTCCCAGAAGCGCCGGTATTCGTCCGATTGCGCGTAGCTGCCGTCGCAGAGCTGGCGATGCGGCTTGCCGAGGATTTCCTCGCGGCGGTAGCCCAGCAGGTTCAGGAAATTCTCATTGGCGTCGACGATGCTGCCTTCGGGGTCGAACTCCACGCGCGCCATGGAGCGGTCCAGCGCCTCCATGTGCAGGCGTTCGGCGGCGAGTTGCTGTTGCAAGTCGGCGTTCATCTGTCGGTACTTGCGAGTGAACATGAGAAAGTTCCTTGGATAGAGAGAGGGGCCTCCTTCCAGTCTTCGGCGCCGGCGAAGGGGAATTGAGAGGGCGGATCGATTGTATTTTTCCATTGAACGACAAAAATTCGTCGTTATTCTCAATGAGTGAAACAATTTACCGCCTTTCGTCGGAAATATGACGCCAGGGCTATGTCCCGGTTATAGCGCTACCTGTGGCACACTGGGCGCCCTCCAGGAGCCGCCGATGTCCCGTAGCCGCTGCGAGCGTTGCGCTCGCCCCGCCAGTCACTGCCTCTGTGCGCTGATTCCGTCCCTGCCGTCGCGCACCCGGGTGCTGGTGCTGCAGCACCCGAGCGAGGTCGGCCATGCGCTGAACACCGCCGGGCTGGCGGTGCTCGGCCTGCGCAACGCGGAACTGCGGGTCGGCGAGCGCTTCGCCGAAGAGACCTGGCGCAGGCCCGGCCACCGGGCCTGCCTGCTGTTCCCCGGCGAGCAGGCGCGAGCGTTGGCGGAGCGGGCCGCCGAGGCCGGCGCCGAGCCCCTGTTGCTGGTGGTGCCGGATGGCACCTGGCGCAAGGCGCGCAAGCTGTTGCACCTGAATCCCGGATTGGCGGCGCTGCCGCGGGTTAGCCTGGGCGAGGGGCTGTCGTCGCGCTATCGCTTGCGCAAGGCGCCGGGGGAGGGGGCGTTGTCGACCATCGAGGCGATCGCCGCGGCGCTCGACGAACTGGAGGCGCCGCGCACCTACGAGGCCCTGCTGAAGCCGTTCGACGCCCTCATCGAGGGGCAGATCGCGGCGATGGGCGAAGAGACCTACCGGCGCAACCACCTCGGCCATGAGCGCCGCCGCCGATAGCGTTCGAGCAGCTCCGGGATGGCGGTGTCGCGCCAGAATTCCGGGCTGACCATGCCGCTGGACATGCCGCCGTGGGCGTGGCGGGCGAGGTAGATCCAGGTGTCGTAGTCCAGCGGATGGCCGCTGAGGCGTTCGAAGGTTTCGCCGAGCAGGCGGTGCAATGCCTCGGTGGAGGCCGGCCAGGGCGCATCCGCCAGTTGCTCGGCCATTTCCCGCCAGAAGTAGGGATCGCCGCGACCGCCCCAGTGCGGGGGTTCCTGTTCGAAGAGTTCGGAGACGCGCGGTCTGGCCATATCGATCGGACGTTTCGAGGAAGGGACAACGAGTATGCCCGATTGGCAGGGCCACATGCGCGGAGTACACTGCGCGGCCTTTCCTTCCTTGCGAGGTGTTCGTCCGATGCGCAATTGATGCTGCCGTGTCCGCACGGCCGGTTTTCCGTCCCTGGCCCGTGGCCTGGGGGAATGCATGGCATCAAGGGGGTATCCATGACGAATACGTCGACCCTGACGCTCGCTGGCGTCTCTTTCCAACTGCCGGACGGCAGCCTGCTGTTTTCCGATCTCGACGAAACCTTCGACACCCGGCACACCGGGCTGGTGGGACGCAACGGCGTCGGCAAGTCGCTGCTCGCGCGCCTGCTCGCCGGACACGTGCAGCCGTCCAGCGGTAGCGTCCGGCGCCAGGGCCGCGTGCGCTACCTGGCCCAGCAGCTCGATCCGGCCGACTATCCGACGGTCGCCGACCTGGCCGGCGTCCGCCCATGGCTGGAGGCGCTGGCGCGGATCGAGGCGGGCAGCGTGGCGGCCGCCGACTACGAATGCCTGGGCGAACGCTGGGACATCCGCCAGCGCCTGGCCGACGCCCTGGCCGCCGAAGGCCTCGGGCACCTGCGGGCGGACGCCCCGAGCGCCCGCCTGAGCGGTGGCGAGTGCATGCGCGTGGCCCTGCTCGGCGCCTTCCTCGGCGAAGCCGACTTCCTCATCCTCGACGAACCGAGCAACCACCTCGATCGTGCCGGCCGGCTCGCTCTGCGGGCGAGGCTGGAGGCCTGGCGTGGCGGCCTGCTGCTGGTCAGCCATGATCGCGAGCTGCTGGAGGGCATGCAGCGGATCGTCGAGCTGTCGTCCCTCGGCCTGCGCAGCTACGGCGGCGGCTATTCCTTCTACGCGCGGAGCCGGGAGGAGGCGCGCGAGGCCGCCGGGCACCGCCTGGACCAGCGTCGCCTGGAGCGCAAGCGGCAGACCCTGGCCATGCGCGAACAGCAGCAGCGCCAGGAGCGCCGCCAGGCCAGCGGCCGGCGTGAAGGCAAGACGGCGAACCAGGCGAGGATCCTGCTCGGTGGGTTCAAGGAACGCAGCGAGGTCAGCGCCGGGAAGCTGCGCAAGGCCCACCAGGCGGAGCGCGAGCGCCTCGACCGCGAGGTGCGCGAGGCTGCGCGGGAAGTAGGGGAGGCGGCGCCGGTGCTGCTCGATTCGCCCGACGCCGAACTGGCGGCGCAGCGGCGCATCGTCGAGTTGAAGGGCGCGGTCCTGCCGCATCTGCGCGGGCCGTTGCGCGAACTCGAGCTGATCCTGAGCGGTCCGCGACGACTGGCGTTGGTCGGTCCGAACGGTAGCGGCAAGTCGACCCTGCTGCGACTGCTGGCCGGGCAACTGGCGCCGCTGGCGGGAACCTGCGCGGTGACGGTGGGCGCCGCCTACCTCGACCAGCGACTGAGCCTGCTGGACGACGGGCGAGGCGTGCTGGAGCAGTTGCTGGAGGCCAATCGCAGTCGCGGAGAGAGCTGGCTGCGCATGCGTCTGGCGCAACTCGGCTTGCCGGCCGAACGGCTCGCCCAGCCATGTGCCACTCTGAGCGGCGGCGAACGCCTGAAGGCCGCCCTGGCCCTGGTGTTCTATGCCGACCGGCCAGCGCAGCTGCTGTTGCTCGACGAGCCGGACAACCACCTCGACCTGGCCGCCCGCCAGGCCCTGGAGACGATGCTCCGGCAGTATCGCGGGGCGCTGCTGGTGGTTTCCCACGACCCGCTGTTCCTCCGCGAGCTGGGGCTGGAGGGGAGCCTGGAGGCCACGGGGGAAGGTTGGCGGCTGCGTTCGCGCGATTGCGCGGATGGCATTTCGGCGGCGGGGAAATAGGCGGTACAGTCCTCCTGCCGAAAACGCCGACAACAAGAAGAGAGGTACAGATGGACCGTTTGCTGAGCATCGAGGCGTTCGTGCGGGTGGCCGAGACCGGAAACTTCGCCAAGGCCGCCGTGCAGCTCGGAGTGACCCGTTCCGTCGTCACCCACCGCATCCAGCAACTGGAGCATTTCATCAATGCCCCGTTGTTCCACCGTAGCACCCGCCATGTGCGCCTCTCCGAGGTTGGCGAGACCTACTACAAGGAATGCGCGGACATGGTGGCCGGCTTCAACAGCCTCACCGAGCAGATGCGCAACCTGCGCGCCAAGCCGACCGGCAAGCTGCGCGTGCAGATGCTGCCGGGCTTCGCCATCGATCACTTCGGCCCGTTGCTGGCCGAGTTCACCGCCTTGTACCCGGACATCGAGGTGGACGTGATCGTCAACGACCGCCTGACCGACCCGATAGAGGAGGGCTTCGACATCGCCTTCCAGATGTTCCCGCCGCAGGCCGAGACGCTCATCGAACGCAAGCTGTTCAGTGTCCGCCGGCTGTTCCTGGCCTCGCCGGAGTACCTGCAGCGGCATCCGGCGCCGCAACGGCCGGGTGACCTGCTGGAGCACCGGATCGCTCTCTATGAAGGCTATCCGTCGCGCAACCGCTGGCAGTTCCAGCATGGCGACGAGACCGTCGAACTGAGCCTGGCGGGACAGGTGCGCTCCAATTCGGTCCACCTGCTGCGCGATTACGCATTGGCCGGTACCGCGCTGGTGTGCCTGCCGACGCTGGTGGCGCATGCCGACCTGGCAAGCGGCCGGCTGCTACCTTTGCTGGTCGACTATCCGTTGTCGTCGTTCAACTTCTCCGCGGTGTTTCCCGCCACCCAGCGGCGCGCCTTGAAGGTACGCACCCTGATCGACTTCCTGGTGGAGCGGATCAGCGACGAGCCCTGCTGGGACCGGCCCTTGCTGGAAAAGGGCTGGGTTCGCTGACGGTGGGCGCCGAGCGGAATTTGTTTGCGATTCGCGAACACTCCTGTCGTTCTCCCGCCGATTGTTGCCTTCCACCAAGGCCTTTACCTTGTCCCCACGACTACAACAACAAACGGGTGCGACGAGATGAATGCCGCTATTCGGACTGTCTTCGGTTCCCTGGGCGACTACCGCAAGGGTTCCATCGAACTGGTGAAGGGCGATGCCCGCCACTATGCCTTTTCCAACGTCTTCGAGGTCGCCGCCCGCTCGGCGCCTTACGAGAAGGTGGTGGTCGGCCTCAATCTCGGCTACGTCATCGAGGCGCTGCGCGCCGAGGGACGCTCGCCCTGGTTCGCCTGCAGCCATGACGAGTTCGCCATTTCCATGGACGGCGAGGTGCGCGTCGACTTCCTCGACCTCGAGCGCCCGCCGCGCGAAGGCGAGGGCACCCAGCTGGCCGGCGACCTGCCGCGCGGCCGGCCGATGGGCTACGTGCTGCTCGGCCGCGGCCACCAGGTCCTGTTGCCGGCCGGCCGCGCCTACCGCTTCGAAGCCGCGCGGCCCTGCGTGCTCCTGCAACAGACGATCCTCGGCCCGCTCTCGGTGGAGAAGTGGGCGGACATCTGCCTCAAGTAGGCGCCTGCCAGAGAACAACAAGGAGAGCCATCATGGCCATGCTCGATACCCCCGAACAGACCCGCGGCTTCGCCAGCGACGAGGTCGAGGCCGGTCGTCCGGACCCGGCCACCGGCTACCGCAGCTTCCGGCTCGGTGCCTTCACGCTGTCGCGCGACGAATACTTCGCCCGCGTCGAATGGCCGGCCAAGGGCCAGTCGCGCTCGCACCTGATCCCGGTCGACGCCTTCCTCCGCGCGATGATGCGCGACGTGGCCTGGGGCTTCTTCTACGGCTGGGTGAACTTCGACCACGTGATCGGTACGCGCAACCACTACGGCAAGGTCGATCTCTACGCCGGGACCTTCAACGGCGTGCTGCGCGAGGCGGGGGTCGACTACACCGAACGGTTCGACACGCCGAAGATCATGGCGACCTTCAAGGCGGTGCTGCGCGACTGGACCAACGCCAGCTTCGATCCGTTCGCCGCGCCGGAGGAGACCGGCAGCGCCTTCGGCCGCAAGCACGGCGACAACACCGAGGCCATCGAGCGTTTCCGTATCGCCACCCGGCGCATGCCCGGCCTCCCCGACGATTCGCCGCTGCGCGACGACCTGCCGGTGAACCGCCAGTTCCTCGATGTGCCCCAGGACGAACCTGAACTGCACCCGGCCGAAGGCTACGAAGGCGAGCTGCATGCCTTCAACCTGTTCAAGTACCTTTCGCGTTCGGACGTGACCTGGAACCCCTCGGTCAGCTCGGTATGCAAGGCCAGCCTGTTCTGCCCGACCACCGAGGAGTTCATCCTCCCGGTGTTCCACGGTAACGACAGGGTCGAGTGGTTCCTGCAGCTTTCCGACGAGATCGTCTGGGATGTCGCCGACAAGGACGACGGTACGCCCCGGGCGCGGGTGATCATGCGCGCCGGCGACATCGCGGCGATGCCGGCGGACATCCGCCACCAGGGCTACTCGACCAAGCGCTCGATGCTGCTGGTGTGGGAGAACGCCACGCCGAACCTGCCGCAACGCTATGAGAGCGGCGAACTGAAGCCCTATCCGGTGGACTTCTAGGACCTTCCGGGCTGCCCGCACCGTCGGCTGCCCGCTTTTCCCTTCCGTACCCCGCCTGACGCCGCGCCGCTCCGGAGCGGCGCGTGGAGAGCCTTTGCCATGCAGAACCTACTGTTCATCGACGGCCGCTTCGTCCCTGCCGTGGGCCGCGGCGAGATCGAGGTGCTGAACCCAGCCGACGGTTCGCCGATCACCCGCATCGCCGCCGCCGAGGCGGCCGACGTCGACCTCGCGGTGGCCGCCGCCCGGCGTGCCTTTCCGGCCTGGGCCGGGCTGCCGGCGGCGGAGCGCGGCCGCCTGCTGCTGAAACTGGCCGATGCGATCGAGGCCAATGCCGAGCAACTGGCCCGGCTGGAGTCCCTGGATACCGGGCACCCGCTGCGCGACTCGCGCAACCTCGATGTGCCGCGCACCGCCGCCTGCTTCCGCTATTTCGGCGGCATCGCCGACAAGCTCGAAGGCAAGGTGATCCCGGTGGACGCGGGTTTCCTCAATTACGTGCAGCGCAAGCCGATCGGCGTGGTCGGGCAGATCGTGCCGTGGAATTTCCCACTGATGTTCACCAGTTGGAAGCTCGGCCCGGCGTTGGCGGCGGGCAACACGGTGGTGCTCAAGCCGTCGGAGATCACCCCGTTGTCGACCCTGCGCATCGCCGAGCTGATCCGCGAGGTCGGTTTCCCCGACGGGGTGGTCAACATCGTGCCGGGCTATGGCAATACCGCCGGCCAGCGCCTGGCGGAGCATCCCGACGTGGGCAAGATCGCCTTCACCGGTTCCACCCTCACCGGGCAGCGCATCGTCGAGGCCTCGCGCGGCAATCTCAAGCGCGTGCAACTGGAGCTGGGCGGCAAGGGCGCGAACATCGTGTTCGACGACGCCGACCTGGACGCGGCGATCAACGGCGCCGCCTGGGCCATCTTCCACAACCAGGGCCAGGCCTGCATCGCCGGTTCGCGGCTGATCCTCCACGAGCGCATCGCCGACCGCTTCCTCGAACGCTTCGTCGCGCTGGCGCGCTCGATCCGCCTGGGCGACCCGCTGGATCCGGAAACCGAAATGGGACCGCTGACCTCGGCGCTGCATCGCGACCGGGTACTGTCCTTCGCCGCGATCGCCGAGGAGGAGGGCGGGCGCATCCTCACCGGCGGGCGGGCGCCGGGCGATCCCGCCCTGGCCGCGGGCTACTACGTCGAACCGACGGTGGTCGAGGCGCGGCCCGAGGACCGGGTGGCCCAGGAAGAGGTGTTCGGGCCGTTCGTCACCGTCCTGCGCTTTTCCACCGAGGAGGAAGCCCTGGCCATCGCCAACGGCACCCGCTACGGGCTCGGCAGCGGTCTCTGGACCCGCGACCTGCAGCGGGCGCACCGGGTGGCCGGGCGGATCCACGCGGGAATGTGCTGGATCAACTGCTACAAGCGGGTCAGCCCGGCCAGCCCGTTCGGTGGCGTCGGGCAGTCCGGATATGGCCGCGAGATGGGCTTCGAGGCTCTGCACGAGTACACCGAGGCGCACTCGGTGTGGGTCAACGTCGACGCGAAGATCGCGCCGCACTACAAGCGCTGAGGTGACAGATGCGGACATTCATCTATCAGGGCCTGCCGAGCCGGGTGGTCTTCGGCGACGGTGCCTTGCAGCGCCTTGGCGAGGAGGTCGGCAGGCTGGGCGCCGAGCGCGCGCTGCTGCTGTCCACCCCCGACCAGCGCGAGCTCGCCGAGCGGCTGGCAAGGATCCTCGGATCACGCAGCGCCGGAGTCTATCCCGAGGCTGTGATGCACGTGCCGCTGGAGGTCGCCCGGGCGGCCCGCGCCGAGGCGGCGAGGCGCCAGGCCGACTGCTGCATCGCGGTGGGCGGCGGTTCGACCATCGGCCTGGGCAAGGCCATCGCGCTGGAGTCCGGTTTGCCGATCCTGGCGGTGCCGACCACCTACGCCGGTTCGGAGATGACGCCGATCTGGGGGATGACCGAGGAGCGCCTGAAGAAGACCGGCCGCGACGCCCGGGTCTTGCCGAGGACGGTGATCTACGATCCGCAGCTGACCCTCAGCCTGCCGCCGGCCGTCTCCGCCTGTTCCGGGATGAACGCCATGGCCCATGCGGTGGAGGCGCTCTATGCCGAGGATGCCAACCCGATCATCGGGTTGATGGCCGAGGAGTCCATCCGCTCCCTGGCGCAGGCATTGCCACGGGTGGTCGGTGATCCCGGCGACCGCGAGGCGCGCGGCCAGGCGCTGTACGGTGCCTGGCTGGCGGGCGTGTGTCTGGGCTCGGTGGGCATGGCGATCCACCACAAGCTCTGCCACACCCTCGGCGGTACCTTCAACCTGCCGCACGCGCAGGCTCACGCGGTGGTCCTGCCGCACGCCGCGCACTACAACCGCGAGGCCGCGGCGGGCGCCCTGGCGCGGGTCGCCCGGGCGTTGGGCGGAAGCACGGCGGAAGAGGCCGGGCCCCTGCTGTTCGCGCTCAACCGCCGCCTCGGCGTACCGGCCTCGCTGGGCGAGCTCGGCCTGCCGCCCGAGGGCCCGGCGGAGGTCGCGCGGATCGCCTGCGCCAGCCCTTACTACAACCCCCGTCCGTTCGATCGCGCGGCCATCCAGGCGTTGCTCGAGCGCGCGCGCGACGGGTTGCCGCCGGCATGACGGCGAGGCCGGACGCGGCCGGGCGCGCGAACGCCGCCGAAGAAAGGATCACCGCCCAGGTCCTCGCCAGTTTCGCCGCCGCGCCGGACCCACGGCTGCGTCGCCTGCTGGAAAGGCTGGTGGAGCACCTGCACGCCTTCGTCCGCGAGGTGGAGCTGAGCGAGGAGGAGTGGTTCGCCGGGATACGTTTCCTCACCGAGACCGGGCAAACCTGCGATGGCCTGGTGCGCCAGGAGTTCATCCTGTTGTCCGATGTGCTCGGCCTGTCGATGCTGGTCGATGCGCTCGCCCATCGCGGCAGCGCCGGGACCACCGACAGCACCGTGTTCGGGCCTTTCTACATCGCCGGGATGCCGCAACGTGACTACGGCGAGAGCATGGCCCTCACCCCGGGTGTCCCGGCGCTGGTGATGGGGAGGGTGCTGGACGACCAGGGACGGCCTGTCGTCGACGCCTGCCTGGACGTCTGGCAGAGCGCGGAGAACGGTTGCTATTCCGGGCAGGATGCGACGCAACCGCACGGCAACCTGCGTGGCCGCTATCGCTCGGACGGCGAGGGGCGCTACGCGATCCGCAGCATCGTCCCGACCAGCTACCCGATCCCCAGCGACGGCCCGGTCGGCCGTCTGCTCCAGGCCAGCGGCCGTCATCCGTGGCGGCCGGCGCACCTGCATTTCATGATCGAGGCGGCGCGGCATCGGCGCCTGGTGACGCACCTGTTCAAGCATGACGATCCCTACCTGGCGTCGGACGCGGTGTTCGGCGTGAAGGACTCGCTGCGGGTGGAATACCTGGCCTGCACGGCCGAGCATCCGCTGGCGCGGGAGTTCGGCATCGACACGGCGTTCCGCCTGGTGCGCTATGACTTCGTCCTGGAGCCGGCATGAACCGCTACTTCGCGGTCTTCGCCACCGACCACCCGCGGCTTGACGCCCTGCGCCGGCGGGTTCGCCCTGCGCACCGTGCGCACCTGCGCAACCCGTCGCCGCACCGGGTGGTGGTGCGCCTGGGTGGGCCGACGCTGGACGACTGCGACGGGCGGATGAACGGTACCCTGCTGGTGATAGAGGCTGCCTCGCTGGACGAGGTGGAGGCCTTCCTCGCCGACGACCCCTATGTCCGTGCCGGCCTGTTCGAGCGGGTCGAGATCCGTCCCTGGAGCTGGAGCCTGGGCGCGCCGGAAGCGCTGCCGTGAACGTCGCCGTGCGCGTGCTTTGCGCCCTGGATGAGATCCCCGACGGTGGCGCCCGGGGCCTGCAATTGGTCCTGGACGGCGAGCGCCTGTCGCTGGTCGCCGTGCGCCGGGGCGGCGAGGCCTGGGTCTATCGCAACCGCTGTCCGCATTTCTCCGTGCCGCTGGACTTCCGTTCCGGCGAGTTCTGCACCTATCGCGGCGAGGTCCTGATGTGCGCGCACCACAGCGCGCTGTTCCGCTTCGAGGATGGCCTGTGCATCGACGGCCCCTGTGCGGGAGCGGCTCTGGAGGGCCTGCGTTGTCGGGTCGAGGCAGGAATGCTGGTCCTGCTGCGTGCCTGAGCGGCGAAGGTGGAGGTAGCCTTTTCGCATGGCGCCTAGCGGAACAGCGGATCGTCGGGGTTGATCGCCCGCAGTTCGGCCAGCGCCGTTTCGGCCCCGGCGATATCGCCGGCTTGCCGCAGGTAGCCGGCCAGAGCCAGGCGCGCCGGGCGTTCGGCCGGCCGCCGCGCGAGCAGGGCGCGTAGGACCTCGATGGCTTTGCCTGGTTGTCCGGCCTCGTGCCAGGCGACGGCGAGGACATAGGCATGGCGCGGGTTGTCCGGTTCCGCCGCGAGCGCTTCGGCGAGCGCCTGGCGTGCGGCTTCGCGCTTGCCCTGGCGGATCAGCGCCAGTCCCTTGGCGTAGCGCAGCAGGCCCGAGCGTGGCTGGCGGCGGATGCCGTCCTGCAACAGCTCGATGGCTTCGCTGTCGCGGCCGGCGTTCTCCAGCCACTGGCCGAGGGCGACCCGCGCCGGAGCGAAATCCGCATCGCGGCGCAGGGCCTCCCGCAGGCGCGCCTGTACCAGGCCCGGCCGGCCGTCGGCCTGGTACAGGCTGGCCAGGTTGAGATTGGCCTCGGCGCGTTCGCGCTGGGCCAGCTGGGCCTGTTCGTATTCGTCGATGGCTCGGCGCCAGGCCGCGGCGTGCGTGCCGAGTTCGGCGATGGCGGGGAGCAGCGCGTAGGCGGCCGACAGGCGCACCGCGCGCAGCGGGTCGCTCAGCGACGGAGCGATCCGCGCGACTCGTTCCGCTGGCGAAAGCAGGGCGGCGACGGCACCGATGGCCGCCTCGCGAACCTGCGGATCGTCGTCGCCCAGGTCGGCGAGCGCCTGCTGCAGCAGGGCTTGCCCGGGATAGCCGGGAACCTCGCCGAGGAGCGTGGCGCGGCGGATCGCCGGCAGGTCGGTGCGGCGCAGTTGCCGCAGCAGGGCCGCGGCGGCGCCGGGGTGGCCGTTGCGCACCAGTGCCAGGTCCTGCGCATAGCCGCCATCGCGTGGGAGTGCGCGCGGATACCAGTCGCGGAAGCTTGCCACCAGGGTTGCCCCGGGCATCTGCGCATGGCAGCCGAGGCAGGCGTCCGAGAGACCCAGCGCCAGGGCCCGGGCCGGGTTCGGCACGCTGAAGGAATGGTCGTGACGCAGGTCGTTGACCATGTAGTACTTCCCCGGCATGTGGCAGGCGACGCACTGCCCGGCCGGGCCTTCGGGGCGGTGGCGGAGGTGTTCGCGCGAGGTGTAGTCGCCGGCGGCCAGGCCGCCAGCGTCGATGCCACGGCGAACGGCGCGACCGGAGGGGTTGTGACACTGCAGGCAGACACCGTTGCCCTCGGCTTTCGGGCGTACGCTGTGCGGATCGTGGCAGTCGCTGCAGGCCACGCCTTTCGCGTACATCCGGCTCTGGACGAAGGAACCGTACTCGAAGACTTCGTCCCTGATCTTTCCATCCAGCTCGTAGAGCACCGGGCCGAGGGGGCTGGGCAGGTAGTCGTCGAGCAGGCGCGCCGTCGCATCGAAGCCGTCGCCTAGCGGCGAGCGCCGCGAATGGCAGCGCGCACAGCTTTCCACCTGGGCGCGGTTGGCGGTGGCCGCCAGGCTCCCGGCGAAGCCGGCGTGCGCCTGCCTCCGATCGGGCTGGCGGGTCCAGGCCAGGTGCGCGGCGGCCGGACCGTGGCAACTCTGGCAACCGACGCCGGTAGCCAGCCACTGGCTGTCGAAGCGGCCGCTGGCGGCGTCGTGATTGCGTTCGAAACCGGTGTTGTGGCACTCCATGCACATGAAGTTGGCGTTCTGCTGTGGCTTGCTCCAGTGCAGCGGATGGCGGGCATCCACGCGTTCGTCCGGGTACAGGTGGAACCAGGCCTTGCGTCGGGTATCCCAGGCCACGCCCAGGGCTTGCAGTTGTCCGCCGCCGGTGTCCAGCAGATATTGCTGGAGCGGCTCCACGCCGAAGGTGTAGCGCACCTGGAAGTCGGCGTTGCTGCCGTCGGCGCCGGGCGTATTCACCCAGTACGCGTCACCCTTGCGGTAGAAGCGGGTGGTTTCCCCGGCGTGGCTGAAACGCACGTCGGAGAAGTCGCCGAGGACGCTCCCGGGGCTGGCCGGCTGCATCGCCAACTGGTGGTGCGAGCCGCGCCACTGTTCGCTCTGCCGGGCGTGGCAGGCCTGGCAGGTGCCTTCGTCGACCAGGCCGGCGGTCGCGCCGGCCGCGATCGCTGGGGACCACGCCAGCGCCGCGCTCCAGAGCAGGCCCGCGCAGTAGCTGGCGCGGCGGCGGGGAAGGGGTGGGTGGGCGTCTCGCCGGTCGGGCACGAAGGGCATGCGCATGGGCTTCCGAAGTCGTTCTGCGCGGACCCTACCCAGCTTCCCCGGAAGCGTCCATCCCCGGTCTCGCGCACACTGCCGGCGCCCAGACGGCGAGCGCTCTGGCACACGCCTGGAAGGGATTGTTCGAGTTCCGCGAACGCTCAGTTTGCCGCTGCGCTTATTGTTGCGCGGCCGCGGCGCGGTCTAGTTTGCGCTTGCCGCTTCCGCCCGGCGGAGGGACGGCAGCCACCGTACAAGTCCAAGAAGAAGGTAGCTTCATGAGCGCAATTTCCCGCAAGGCCCTGGGCCTGTTGTTCCCCTTGCTGTGCTGCGTAGCCCAGAGCCAGGCCGCGGCACCGTCGCGTCCGAACGTCCTGCTGATCGTCGCCGACGACCTCGGCTTCTCCGATACCTCGCCCTTCGGCGGGGAAATCTCCACGCCCAGCCTGCAGGGGCTGGCCGACGAGGGCGTGCGCCTGACCAACTTCTATGCCGGTCCGACCTGCTCGGTGAGCCGTTCGATGCTGCTCACCGGGGTCGACAATCACCAGGCCGGTCTCGGCACCATGGCCGAATACCTGCAACCGGAACAGAAGGGCAAGCCGGGCTACGAAGGGCAGCTGAATCGCCGCGTGGCGACGCTCGCCGAGTTGCTCCGCGACGTCGGCTACAACACCTTCATGAGCGGCAAGTGGCACCTCGGCGCGACCCCGCAGAGCAACGCCGCGGCGCGTGGCTTCGAGCGCTCCTATACCCTGATGCCAGGGGGCGCCAGCCACATGGACAAGACCCAGATGTTCCCCGGCAACTACAAGGCGCGCTACCTGGAGGACGGCAAGGACGTCTCGATCCCCGACGATTTCTACTCCAGCGACTTCTACACCGACCGCCTGCTCGGCTACCTGGAGCGCGACCGCCAGCCGGGCAAGCCGTTCTTCGCCTACCTGGCGTTCACCGCGCCACACTGGCCGCTGCAGGCGCCGGACGAGTACCTGGACAGGTATCGCGGCAACTACGCGGACGGCTACGAAGCGCTGCGCCGCAAGCGCCTGGCGCGGATGATCGAACTGGGGATACTGCCGGCCGGGACCCGGCCCAACGATCCGCTGGCGGACAAGCTGCCGACCTGGGAGCAGTTGACCGAGGCACAGCGCCAGGAACAGACGCGGATCATGCAGATCTATGCGGCGATGGTCGACAACATGGACCACAACATCGGGCGCGTGCTCGAGCACCTGCGCAAGCGCGGCGAGCTGGACAATACCTTCGTCCTGTTCATGTCCGACAACGGCCCGGAGTCGGCCAGCCCAGAATCGCTGGGCACTACCGCAGACCGCAACGGCATCCGCGAATGGGTCGATGCGACCTTCGACAACAGCCCGCGGAACATGGGCCGCAAGGGCTCGTACGTGACCCTCGGACCGGGTTGGGCGCAGGTCGGCGCCACGCCGTTCCCGTACTTCAAGAGCTTCACCGCGAAAGGCGGGATCCAGGTACCGGCGATCGTGCGCTATCCCGCGGCGACCCCGAAGGGGGCGATCAGTGGCGAGGTCCTGCACGTGAAGGACTTCGTGCCGACCATCCTCGCCCTGGCCGGGGCGAACTATCCCGCACGGTACCGGGGAGAGGCGCTGTTGCCGCTGCAGGGACGCTCCATGCTCCCGGCCCTGCAGGGCCGGGAGCAGCCGGCGCGGGTGCTGGGCTGGGAGTTCAACGGTCGCCGGGCCCTGTACAAGGGCCAATGGGCCGCGCAGATGCAGAAGCCGCCTTATGGCAGCGGCCGCTGGGAGTTGTATGACCTGGTGCGCGATCCGGCCTTCAACCGCGATCTCTCCGCGAGCGAGCCGGGCAAGGTCGCCGAGCTTGCCGCTGACTGGAATGACTACGCCAGGGACAATGGCGTGGTGCCGGCGCCGATCCGCTACAAATACGGGCAGATGACCTGCCTGTACAGCCACTGCATCCAGTAGCGCGGCAGGGCCCCGCCGCGCGCCGGGGCCGCCGTTCCCTTCGCCTTCATCCGTAGCGCCTGTCTCCCGCCGTTCCGTGCAGCGAGCGGTGGGATGGCCGTGCGCGGGGAAAACCACAAGAGACCCGACGATGACCGGATATCCGATCCCACTCTCGTTGCGCGGCCTGTTCGGCGGCGTCCTGGTCGGCCTGCTGGCGCCGCTGGTCGACGTCGTCGCGGCCGATGGGCTGGAACAGCAACGACCACTGCGCCCCGGCCTGCCACGCTGGCTGGAGGACTACCGTTTTCTCGACGACCCGCGCCAGCGCAACGATCCGTTCGATGAATTGCGCTATCGACGTCTCTCCGAATCAGCCTGGTTGCAGCTTGGCGGCGAGTTGCGCTATCGCGCGGACGCCGTCGGGGAACCGTACTTCGGCATGCGTGGCGACGCCGACGATTCCTATCTGATGCAGCGCCTGCAGGCGCACGCCGACCTGCACCTGCTGGACGGCCGGCTGCGCCTGTTCACCCAGGTGCAGAACACCCGCGCCTGGGGCAAGGACACGCTGGCGCCGCCGGACGAGAGCCGCACGGACGTCCAGCAGGCGTTCGTCGATGCGCGCTTCGAGGTCGCCGGGGCCGATCTGACGACGCGCGTGGGCCGCCAGGAGATGGCCTACGGCGCCCAGGTATTGGTGACCTACCGCGACGTGCCCAACGTTCGCCAGGCCTTCGATGGCGTGCGCCTGAGCGCGAGCTGGTCGGCGGACACCCGCCTCGATGCCTTCGCCATGCGCCCGGTTCGGCTCGGTCGCGATGCCTTCGACGATGGTTCCAGCAACCAGGTGAAGTTCTACGGCCTCTACGCCAGCCTGGCGCTATGGCGGGCCTGGCATGTCGATCTGTACGCCTTCGGCCTGGATACCCGTCAACGGAGCCTGGCCGGGCTGAGCGGCGCGGAGAAGCGCTATACCCTGGGTAGCCGGTTGTTCGGCAAGCAGGGCGCGCTGGATTGGAGCTGGGACCTGGCCGGCCAGTTCGGCCGGCTGGCCGGTGCCGACATCCGTGCCTGGGCGCTTTCCAGCGATAGCGGCTATAGCTTTGCCGCGCCCTGGAAGCCGCGCCTGGGCCTGCGCATCGACGCCGCCAGCGGCGACCGCAAGGCCGGCGACGGACGGGTACAGACCTTCGACCCGTTGTTCCCGCGTAACGGCGTCTACGGCGAAGCGGCGCTGATCACTCTCTCCAACGTGATTGTCGTCGGTCCGGTGCTGGGCTTCTCGCCCTGGTCGCAGGTACGTATCGAGCCCGGTCTGTTCAAGGTCTGGAAGCAGCAGGCCGGCGACGCCATCTACTATCCGGGCATGGGCGTCGCGGCGAGCGCGCAACAGAGCGCTGGACGCGAGGTCGGCAATATCCTCCGGGCGAACCTGAAATGGTTCGCCTCGCGGAACCTGACCGTCGACCTCGACTACAAGTACTACAAGGTCGGCGGCGCATTGCGCAGCGCCGGCGCCGACGATAGCCAGTTCGTCTCCCTGCGCGGGACCTATCGTTTCTGAGCCCGGCCCGTTCCCCGCGCTGTCTTTTTTCTTTAGGATGGCGCTCCCTTCCTTTCTCGCCGCCGCCGCTGTGCACCGTCCATGCGTTGATTCGCGCCACGGGCATCCAGGCGCCGAACCTCAGCGCGGCGCCCGGTCGAGCGGCCGTCGGCGCCGTTCCGTTCCTCCTGGAGACTTTCAAGGAGTCCGGCATGCACATTCGCAAGCGGGTCGCCGCCGACAACACGGCATTGGTCGACCTGTGGGAGCGTTCCGTCCGCGCGACCCACGACTTTCTCAGTGAAGCGGACATCGTCGAGCTCTACCCGCAGGTCCGTGATCTTTACCTGCCGGCTGTCGAGGTCTGGGTGCTGGTCGATGACGAAGGCGTGGCCCAGGGCTTCATCGGCCTGAACCAGACGCACGTCGAGATGCTCTTCGTCGAGCCGGGGCAACGCGGCCGGGGTATCGGCCGATGCCTGCTCGACCATGCGCGGAGCCTGCATCCGCGCCTGAGCGTCGATGTCAACGAACAGAACCCGCGGGCCTGCGGGTTCTACCGCCACTATGGGTTCCGCCAGACCGGCCGTTCGTCGACCGACTCGGCGGGACGGCCCTTCCCGCTGCTGCACATGAGCCTGTGACGGTGCCGCGCCTCGCTCTGCCGGGCGAGGCGCGGCGCAACATCCGGAAAACTTTTCCCGGCCCGATAGTTTCAACTGCAAGCATCCGCTTGAGACAGGTCAAGCGTTGCCTGGGAGGCCTGCCCGATAGTCCTGCTCATCGGAACGAGGCGCAGGAATCCCATGAACGACTTCCCCTACCTGTCTTCCCGCGACGCCCATGCCAGCCCGCCGCAACAGGTGCTGGAAAGATTCCACAGCAGCGCTGCCGGCCTCGACGCCGGCGAAGCCGCCCGGCGCCTGGCGGCGCACGGCCACAACCGGTTGCCCGCGCCGAAACGCCAGGGACCGCTGCCGCGTCTGCTACGGCAGTTCCACAACGTTCTCCTGTACATGATGCTGTTCGCCTCGCTGGTCACCGCGCTGCTTGGTTTCTGGGTGGACAGTGCGGTGATCCTCCTGGCGGTGGTGGTCAACGCGCTGATCGGCTTCGTCCAGGAAGGCAAGGCGGCCAACGCGCTGGATGCGATCCGCGGCATGCTGTCGCTGCACGCCATGGTCCTGCGCGACGGCCAGCGCCAGGCGCTGGACGCCGAGTGCCTGGTGCCGGGCGATGTGGTCCTGCTGGCTTCCGGCGACCGGGTGCCGGCCGACCTGCGCCTGTTCGAGGTGAAGAACCTGCATGTCGACGAATCGGCATTGACCGGCGAATCGCTGCCGGTGGAGAAGGGCATCGCCGCGGTGGCGATCGACGCGTTGCTCGGCGATCGCCGCTGCATGGCCTATTCCGGCACGCTGGTGACCAGCGGCCAGGCGCGCGGGGTGGTGGTGGGCACCGCCGCGAATACCGAGCTGGGCCGGATCGGCACGCTGCTGCGCGAGGTGCGCAGCCTGGCCACGCCCTTGCTGCGGCAGATCGCCCGCTTCAGCCGCTGGCTGGCCCTGGCGATCCTGCTGCTGGCCGGCGCGACCTTCGTCCTCGGCACCCTCTGGCAGGGCCAGCCGGCGGTGGACATGTTCATGCTGGTGGTGGCGTTGACCGCCTCGGCGATTCCCGAGGGCCTGCCGGCGATCATGACGGTGATCCTCGCCCTCGGCGTGCAGCGCATGGCGCGCCGCAACGCCATCGTCAGCCGCCTGCCGGCGGTGGAGACGCTGGGCGCGGTGACGGTGATCTGCTCGGACAAGACCGGCACCCTGACGCGCAACGAGATGACCGTGCAGCGGATCGTCACCGCCGGCCAGGTGATCGAGGTCAGCGGCGCCGGCTACGCGCCGCTCGGCGGCTTCTTCCACAATGGCGAGAGCCTTGCTCCGGAAGGTCGCGACGACCTGCTGGAAATCGGCCGCGCGGCGCTGCTGTGCAACGAGGCGCGGCTGCACCAGGAGGATGATTGCTGGCGGCTCGAGGGCGATCCGACCGAAGGCGCGCTGCTCAGCCTCGGTCTCAAGCTCGGTCTCGATGCGCAGGCGCTGGCGGCGGAGCGGCCGCGCAGCGACGCGATTCCCTTCGAGTCCGAGCACCGCTTCATGGCCACCCTGCACCACGATCATGCGGGGCAGGCGATGGTCTACCTGAAGGGCGCGCCGGAGCGCATTCTCGAGATGTGCGAGGCGGAGCGCATCGGCGATTCGGTGCGGCCCGTGGATCCCGACTACTGGCGGCGCCTGGCCACCGACACCGCCGCCCGCGGCCTGCGCCTGCTGGCCATCGCCCGCCGGGCGATGCCGGCGGAACAGCGCGCGCTGGATTTCGCCGACGTGGAACACGGTTTCACCCTGCTGGCGCTGGTGGGCATCATCGACCCGCCGCGCGAGGAAGCCGTGGCCGCGGTCGCCGAATGCCAGGCGGCGGGTATCGCGGTGAAGATGATCACCGGCGACCATGTCGACACCGCGCGGGCGATCGGCGCCATGCTCGGGATCGGCATCGACCGGCCGGCGCTGACCGGCGCGGAGATCGAACTGCTCGATGACCGGCGCCTGCGCGAAGTGCTGCCGGGCGTCGATGTGTTCGCCCGCGCCAGCCCCGAGCACAAGCTGCGCCTGGTGCAGGCGCTGCAGGCCAGCGGCGAGGTGGTGGCGATGACCGGCGACGGGGTCAACGACGCGCCGGCGCTGAAGCGCGCCGATGTCGGCGTGGCGATGGGCAACAAGGGCACCGAGGCGGCCAAGGAGGCGGCCGAGGTGGTTCTCGCCGACGACAACTTCGCCACCATCGCCAACGCCGTGCGCGAGGGCAGGGCGGTCTACGACAACCTGAAGAAGTTCATCCTCTTCATGTTGCCGACCAACGGCGGCGAGGCGCTGATCGTGATCGCCGCGGTGCTGTTCCAGCTGACCCTGCCGATGACCCCGGCGCAGATCCTCTGGATCAACATGGTCACCTCCAGCACCCTTGGCCTGGCGCTGGCCTTCGAACCGGCCGAGCGCGGCCTCATGCAGCGGCCGCCGCGCCCGCCGGCGGAGCCGCTGCTGTCGCTGTTCTTCGTCTGGCGGGTGCTGCTGGTCTCGCTGCTGATGATGGCCGCAGCGCTGGGTCTGTTCCTCTGGGAGCTGGAGCATGGCACCGGCCTGGAGCGCGCACGGACCATGGCGGTGAACAGCGTGGTGGCGTGCGAGATGTTCTACCTGCTCAACAGCCGGCATATCCGGGACTCGGTGCTCAGCCGCGAAGGCCTTTCCGGCAACCGCCAGGTCCTGCTGGCGATCGCCGCCTGCCTGGTGTTGCAGCTGCTCTACACCTATGCATCGCCATTGCAGGCGCTGTTCGGTTCGGTCGGCCTGGCGCCGGGCGAATGGGCGCGGGTGCTGCTGGCCGGGCTTGGCCTGTTCTGCGTCGCCGAACTGGAGAAGTGGGCCTGTCGCCGGCTGCGCGTCGCACGGGCCTGATGGCGGCCGCTTCACCTCGCTCCGGGCGCTCGGAAATGGGGGCCGGACCCGGGAGCGGGAGGCGGACCCGTCGGGAGACTGTGACCGGGTATTCAGTTCGCATAAAATGTGATGCAGATCACATTTAAACGTTTGCTTGGCCTCTAGGACGGGTATCGTACTAGGTGCATCAAACGGCGCGGTCTATTGTTAAGTGGGACTGAAATGTGCCTTTCCGGCACATCGCCAACTCTATAGAGTGGGCTGACTGGACATCTTCAGGGGTCATCGGGCACGGGCGCATGCGCCTCGGCAGGAAGCCGGTCTCTCGGACTGCCGCACAACGTGCCGGATATCGGGTGCCGAATCCATATTTGGCTGATTGTTAATAGTTTAAGAAGAACGTAGCGCTATGGCCTTGGTTGACGGTTTTCTTGAGCTGGAACGCTCAAGTGGGAAATTGGAATGGAGCGCCATCCTGCAGAAGATGGCGAGCGACCTGGGGTTTTCGAAAATCCTGTTCGGCCTGCTACCGAAGGACAGCCAGGACTACGAGAACGCCTTCATCGTCGGCAACTACCCGGCCGCCTGGCGCGAGCATTACGACAAGGCCGGCTATGCGCGGGTCGACCCGACGGTCAGCCATTGTACCCAGAGCGTCCTGCCGATCTTCTGGGAACCCTCCATCTACCAGACACGCAAGCAGCACGAGTTCTTCGAGGAAGCCTCGGCCGCCGGCCTGGTGTACGGGCTGACCATGCCGTTGCACGGTGCGCGCGGCGAACTCGGCGCCCTGAGTCTGAGCGTGGAGGCGGAGAGCCGGGCCGAGGCGAATCGCTTCATGGAGTCGGTGCTGCCGACCCTTTGGATGCTCAAGGACTACGCACTGCAAAGCGGCGCCGGACTGGCCTTCGAACATCCGGTGAACAAGCCGGTGGTATTGACCAGCCGGGAGAAGGAAGTCCTGCAGTGGTGCGCCATCGGCAAGACCAGTTGGGAGATATCGGTCATCTGCAACTGCTCGGAAGCCAACGTGAATTTCCATATGGGAAATATCCGGCGGAAGTTTGGTGTCACCTCCCGCCGTGTGGCTGCCATTATGGCTGTTAATTTGGGTCTTATTACTCTCTGATCTTGCCTCTCAAGTCGGCGAGCTGGCGATCGGTAATTTGCCCTTCTATATAGAAATGCAGTAGCAGGTATATAGGGAAGGGCAGGTTCTCGCCATTCTCGAAACGACTGCCGCAGGATTGGCTTATCCCGAAGCGGCTCCAGAAAGTTTCCTGGCTTTCCCGTCGGGCGGTGCGGGTGGCCTTTGCCCGGAAGGCCATGTTTTGGGGCTGTGTTCTCTCGTGTGAAGCCATTGCTCTGATCTTTTCGGACGTTTCTTCGAGCCTAGCAAGGGACCGGGACGACCGAAATCTATCTCATTTGCTAGTTATAAATTTATGAAATTTGCATAAATTCTTCAGCTTCCTATTTGGAGGAAGTGAAGATGATCGTACAAATTGGTCGGCGTGAAGAGTTCGATAAAAAACTGCTGGGCGAGATGCACAAGTTGCGTGCGCAAGTGTTCAAGGAGCGCAAGGGTTGGGACGTTAGTGTCATCGACGAGATGGAGATCGATGGTTATGACGCGCTAAGTCCTTATTACATGTTGATCCAGGAAGACACTCCCGAAGCCCAGGTTTTCGGTTGCTGGCGAATTCTCGATACCACCGGCCCCTACATGCTCAAGAACACTTTCCCGGAGCTGCTGCATGGCAAGGAAGCACCATGTTCGCCGCATATCTGGGAGCTGAGCCGCTTCGCCATCAACTCCGGGCAGAAAGGTTCGCTGGGCTTTTCCGACTGTACCCTGGAGGCGATGCGCGCGCTGGCCCGCTACAGCCTGCAGAACGACATCCAGACCCTGGTGACCGTGACCACCGTAGGCGTGGAGAAGATGATGATCCGTGCCGGCCTGGACGTCTCGCGCTTCGGCCCGCATCTGAAGATCGGCATCGAGCGCGCCGTGGCCCTGCGTATCGAGCTCAACGCCAAGACCCAGATAGCGCTGTACGGAGGGGTGCTGGTGGAACAGCAACTGGCGGTTTCATGACGGTGGAGCATCGGTTCGCGGCGGGGCGTTCTCTGTCGGAGAGGGAGCGCCTGGCGTCGATGCCGAATCCGCGCTGAAGCGAGTCCGACCCGCTCCGGACTCGCTATCAGGTATCCCCGGACCAGGGTGCCGGGCTACCGAACAGGCGTCCCATGGCGCCACGCAAGCCCATTTCCCGCAGCACCTCGAGTTCACCGGGGGTTTCCACCTGCTCCGCGATCAGCGGCAGGTCGATGCTGTGGGTGGTGCGATATACCGCCTCGATGAACAGGCGCTTGTCGCTTTCCCGATCGACGGCACGCAGATAGCAGCCGTCCAGTTTCAGATAGGCCAGCCCCAGGTGGGTGAGGTTGCCGATCAGGCTGAAACGCCCACCGAAATGCTGCAGGCCAAGGCCGCAACCGACCTCGCGCAGGGCCTGGCTCAGGCGTTCCAGCTCGGCCGCCGGCGGCAGGTGCCGCTCGTCCAGTTCCAGGGTCAGCAGGCGCGCCTGTTGCGGGTGCGCCTCGAGCAGCGCCAGCAGCGGGGCGAACGCCTGGGCGTTGCGCACGCTGCTGGCCGACAGGCTGAGCGCCAGCGGGTGCGGATGCCGCTGCAAGTGTTCCAGGCTCTGTCCGAGCATCGCCAGGTCGAGCCGCGACGCCCAGCCGAAGCGCTCGATCCAGGGCAGGAAGCGTCCGGCGGCGATGGCTTCGCCTTGAGGGGCGAGCAAACGCGCCAGGACTTTGTGATGGAGGATGCGCTGGGTATCGAGGCATTCCACCACCGGCTGGAAGTGGAGCAGCAGCCGGCGTTCGGCCAGCGCCAGGTCGATCCAGTCGTGCCAGTCCTGGCTGTCGTTGAGCGCCGCGCGCGCACTGCCGTCCTGGCTTGCCCAGGGCTGGCCGGGCTGGCTTTCGGCCTGGGCCAGGGCCTGGTCGGCGCGGGCCAGGACGTCCGCCGCCGAGTCGCCTTCGGCGAACGCGCTGATGCCGAGGTGGGCGACCGGCGAGCGGTCGCTGGCACCGGTGAGGGCGAGGTTCTCCAGGTCCGCGCAGAGTTCGCCGGCCAGTTGCTCGGCCTGTTCGCGGGAGCAACCGGGGGCGAGCAGGGCGAATTCCCCGCCGCGGCTGCGGGCCAGCAGCCAGTCGGCGCGGCCATGCTGGCGACAGGCCTCGGCCAGCGACCCGGCCACCGCCTGGATCAGGGCGTCGGTGCGTTGCCCGCCGAGCCGCTGGTTGAGGCCGTTCAGGTCGTTCAGGCGCACCACCAGCAACTGGCCGGCATGCGCGTGCTCGCCGGTGCCGAGCTGTTCGTTGAGGCGCGCGTCGAACAGGCGCCGGTTGGGCAGGCCGGTAAGGCTGTCCTGGTAGGCCTGGGCACGCAGCTTCTCGCTGCGCGCGGCTTCTTCGGCGAACAGCGCACGGAGCTTCTCCACCATCTGGTTCATCGCCTGTACGACCCGGCGCAGTTCCGGCGTGCGTGGCAGCTTCGGCAGGCTGAGGAACTCCCGCCGGCTGATCGCATGGGCCTGGAACACCATCTGGTCGAGCGGGCGCAGCTGGCGACGCAGCAGCCAGCCACCGAGCAGCAGGCTGATCGCGCCACAGGCCAGCAGCCAGTAGAGACTGCCCAGGGCGCTGTCCCACAGGCGCGCCAGGGCGAACTGCGGGTGGCTGACCACCTCGACCCGCGCCGCCTGTTCCCAGCCGCGCATGATCAGCGCGTCGCCACCTTGCGCCTGGATATCCACCAGGCGCGCGAACCAGCCTGGCACCGTGCGCTCGGCATGTGCCTGCACGCGCTCGACCAGCGGTTTGCCGCTCCGGATGTCGATCACCCGGATGCTGGCGAAGTAACCGCTGTCGAAGATCGAGCTGACCATCAGTTGCACCATCGCCGGGTCGTCCACGTGCGGCGTCAGCGACAGGCCGAGGGCGGTGGCGGCGTCCTGCGCGTGGGAGCGCAACTGGCCGCGCAACTGCTCGCGGGAGTTCTCCACGCTGCTGACGAAGCTGCCGCTGAAGGCGACCACGAGGAACAGGCAGATGGCGAGGAACAATTGCTTGAGCAGTGACATTCAGTCCTCCTTGGGGGCGTCGAGGTCCAGGCCCTCGGCGCGCATCTTGGTCAGCAGGTCCTGCCAGCGCGACAGCTTCTTGCTGTCGCCGGTCCGACGCCCGCCGTCGGGGCCGGGCAGCCACAGGCCCTCGGCGTTGAAGGCGTACACCGGGAGCAGGTCGTCGCGTTGCGAGGCGGGGCGGATCTCGCCGATCAGGTTGTCCAGCACCAGCGGGTCGGCAGCCGGGCTGGCGTACCAGGTCAGCACCATGTGCGCCTGGTTCAGGCGCAGGGCCTTGACGTAGGTGATGCGCAGCCTGTCGCTGGCGACGCCGAGACGGCGCAGGGTCACGTACTTGGCGATGGCGTAGTCCTCGCAGTCGGCGGCGCCCTTGACCAGCGCCTCGACGGGCGTCGCCCAGTAGTCTTCCTGTTGCCAGATCCCGATGTCGTCGGTGAAGCGTAGCGACCGGTTGAAGAAGTCGTTGACCGCGCGCAGCTTGGCGGCCTCGTCGAGCGTACCGCCCTGTTCGAGCAGGCTGCCCCAGTCGCTCAGTCGCGACTTCGCCGCGCCCAGCTCGCCGTAGCGCTGCTCGGCCCGGCTCAGGATCGACTCCAGGTCCCACTGCGCCAGGGCTGCGCCGACCGCCAGGAGCAGGATCGCGGCCAGCGGCGGCAGCCAGGGGGCGTATGCCCTGGAGCAGGGCCGGCGGGCGGCTGGGGGTGGCGACATCGAGCGGGCTCCGGAGATGGTCGGGGAAGTCTACGAGAGCGCCGTGCGGCCCGCCAGCGCGGGGTACGCGGCGAAACTGACAGGATTGTCATGCGCGGGTCAGGGTGGGGTCCCGCTGCGCTGCTTATAAAGAAGCCTGAAGCCGGCCGCGCGGGACCGGATACCTGGGGATGGATGGCAGATGCAGGCGTTGCGCAGTGGTGGGGGGCGGATTCTGGTGGCTGTGCTGGCCGCCGGTCTGGTCGGGATCGGCGCCTGGGCGCTGTTGCGCGGCGACGGCGCGCCGAACGCGGCGCCGGCACCGGCCAAGGTGCCGGTGAGCGTGGCGGCGGTGGAACGCCGTGACGTCGAGCAGCGGGTCAGTGGCATCGGCACGGTGACCTCGCTGCACAATGTGGTGATCCGCACCCAGATCGACGGCCAGCTGACCCGCCTGCTGGTGAGCGAAGGGCAGATGGTCGAGGCGGGCGAGTTGCTGGCGACCATCGACGACCGCGCCATCGTCGCCGCCCTGGAGCAGGCGCAGGCCGCCAAGGCGAGCAACCAGGCGCAATTGAAGTCGGCCGAGCAGGACCTGCGGCGCTACCGCAGCCTGTACGCCGAGCGCGCGGTGTCGCGCCAGCTGTTCGAGCAGCAGCAGGCCACGGTCGCCCAGCTGCGCGCGACGCTCAAGGCCAACGACGCCACCATCAACGCCGAGCGGGTCCGCCTGTCCTATACCCGGATCACCTCGCCGGTGGGCGGCAAGGTCGGCATCCGCAACGTCGACGTCGGCAACCTGGTACGGGTCGGCGATAGCGTCGGGCTGTTCAGCGTGACCCAGATCGCGCCGATCTCCGTGGTGTTTTCCCTGCAACAGGAGCAGTTGCCGCAGCTCCAGGCGCTGCTTGGCAGCGAGGCGGCGGTGCGGGCCTTCAGCCGCGACGGCGGCAGCACCCTGGGCGAGGGGCGCCTGCAGACCATCGACAACCAGATCGACAGTTCCACCGGTACCATCCGCGTGCGCGCCACTTTCGACAATCGCCAGGCGCGGCTCTGGCCCGGCCAGTTCGTCGCGGTGAGCCTGCATACCGGCGTGCAGCGGGACCAGCTGGTGCTTTCCAGCAAGGCGGTGCGCCGCGGCCTGGAAGGCAACTTCGTGTATCGGGTGGCCGCCGACCGGGTTGAGGCGGTTCCGGTGCGGGTGCTGCGCGATGTCGACGGCATCAGCGTGGTGGAAGGCCTGGCCGCGGGCGACCAGGTGGTGGTGGACGGCCACTCGCGGCTGATGCCCGGCGCCCTGGTGGATGTCCAGGCGCCGCGTCCAAGCGTGGCGCAGGCGACGGGGGCACGGCCGTGACGCCGCGCGCCGGGATTTCCGGCTGGTGCGTCCGTCATCCGATCGCCACCGTGTTGCTGACCCTGGCATCGTTGCTGCTGGGCCTGCTGGCGTTCCTCCGGCTGGGAGTGGCGCCGTTGCCGGAGGCCGACTTCCCGACCATCCAGATCAATGCCCTGCTGCCCGGCGGCAGCCCGGAAACCATGGCTTCGTCGGTGGCCACCCCGCTGGAGGTGCAGTTCAGCGCGATCCCGGGAATCACCGAGATGACGTCCAGCAGCGCCCTGGGCACGACCACCCTGACCCTGCAGTTCAACCTCGACAAGAGCATCGACGTTGCCGCCCAGGAGGTCCAGGCGGCGATCAACGCCGCAGCCGGGCGGCTGCCGGTGGACATGCCGAACCTGCCGACCTGGCGCAAGGTCAACCCGGCCGACAGCCCGATCATGATCCTGCGGGTCAATTCGAACATGATGCCGCTGATCGAGCTCAGCGATTACGCCGAGACCATCCTCGCCCGCCAGCTCAGCCAGGTGAACGGGGTGGGGCAGATCTTCGTGGTCGGCCAGCAGCGCCCGGCGATCCGCATCCAGGCCCAGCCGGAAAAGCTCGCCGCCTACCAGCTGACCCTGGCCGACCTGCGCCAGTCGCTGCAGTCGGCCAGCGTCAACCTGGCCAAGGGCGCGCTCTACGGCGAGGGCCGGGTATCGACCTTGGCGGCCAACGACCAGTTGTTCAACGCCAGCGACTACGACGACCTGGTGGTCGCCTACCGCCAGGGCGCGCCGGTGTTCCTCAAGGACGTGGCGCGCATCGTCTCCGCCCCCGAGGACGACTACGTGCAGGCCTGGCCGAATGGCGAGCCGGGGGTGGCACTGGTGATCCTGCGCCAGCCGGGGGCGAACATCGTCGACACCGCCGATGCGATCCAGGCCGCGCTGCCGCGCCTGCGCGAGATGTTGCCGGCGACCATCGAGGTCGACGTGCTCAACGACCGTACCCGGACCATCCGTTCGTCGCTGCACGAGGTCGAGCTGACCCTGCTGCTGACCATCGGCCTGGTGGTGCTGGTGATGGGCCTGTTCCTCCGCCAGCTGTCGGCCACCCTGATCGTCGCCACGGTGCTGGCGGTCTCCCTGAGCGCCAGCTTCGCGGCGATGTACGTGCTCGGCTTCACCCTCAACAACCTGACCCTGGTGGCACTGATCATCGCCGTCGGCTTCATCGTCGACGACGCCATCGTGGTGGTGGAGAACATCCACCGGCACCTGGAGGCGGGCGCCTCGAAGGTCGAGGCGGCGCTCAAGGGCGCGGCGGAGATCGGCTTTACCGTGATTTCCATCAGCTTCTCGCTGATCGCCGCGTTCATCCCGTTGCTGTTCATGGGCGGGATCGTCGGCCGGCTGTTCCGCGAATTCGCGGTCAGCGTCACGGTGGCGATCCTGATCTCGGTGGTCGCTTCGCTGACCCTGGCGCCGATGCTGGCCTCGCGCTTCATGCCGGCGCTGCGGCATGCCGAGGCGCCGAGAAAGGGCTTCGCCGAATGGCTGACCGCTGGCTATGACCGTGGCCTGCGCTGGGCGCTCGGGCACCAGCGGCTGATGCTGGTCGGCTTCGCCTTCACCGTCCTGGTGGCGGTGGCCGGCTATGTCGGGATTCCCAAGGGCTTCTTCCCGTTGCAGGACACCGCGTTCGTGTTCGGCACCACCCAGGCGGCCGAGGATATTTCCTACGACGACATGATCGCCAAGCACAGGCAACTGGCCGGGATCATCGCCCGCGACCCGGCGGTACAGAGCTACAACCACGCGGTGGGCGTCACCGGCGGCAGCCAGAGCCTGGCCAACGGGCGCTTCTGGATCGTCCTCAAGGACCGCGGCGAGCGCGACGTCTCGGTCGGCGAGTTCATCGACCGGTTGCGCCCACAGCTGGCCAAGGTGCCGGGGATCATGCTCTACCTGCGCGCGGCGCAGGACATCAACCTCAGTTCCGGCCCCTCGCGGACCCAGTACCAGTACGCCCTGCGCAGCAGCGACAGCACCCAGCTGGCGCTCTGGGCGCAGCGCCTCACCGAGCGCCTGAAGCAGGTGCCGGGACTGATGGATGTGTCCAACGACCTGCAGGTCGGCGCCAGCGTCACCGCGCTGGACATCGACCGGGTGGCGGCGGCGCGCTTCGGCCTCAGCGCCGAGGACGTCAGCCAGACGCTCTACGACGCTTTCGGCCAGCGCCAGGTCGGCGAGTACCAGACCGAGGTCAACCAGTACAAGGTGGTCCTCGAGCTCGATGCGCGCCAGCGCGGCCGCGCGGAAAGCCTGGACTGGTTCTACCTGCGCTCGCCGCTGAGCGGAGAGATGGTCCCGCTGTCGGCCATCGCCACGGTCGCGCCGCCGCGCTCCGGGCCGTTGCAGATCAACCACAACGGCATGTTCCCGGCGGTCAACCTGTCGTTCAACCTGGCCGCCGGGGTCTCGCTCGGCGAGGCGGTACAGGCGGTGCAGCGGGCGCAGGAGGAGATCGGCATGCCCTCGACCATCATCGGTGTGTTCCAGGGCGCGGCGCAGGCCTTCCAGAGTTCGCTGGCCTCGCAACCGTTGCTGATCCTCGCCGCGCTGATCGCGGTGTACATCATCCTCGGCGTGCTCTACGAGAGTTTCGTGCATCCGCTGACGATCCTCTCGACCCTGCCCTCGGCGGGGATCGGCGCGGTGTTCCTGCTCTGGGCCTGGGGCCAGGACTTCTCGATCATGGCGCTGATCGGCATCGTGCTGCTGATCGGCATCGTCAAGAAGAACGGCATCCTCATGGTCGATTTCGCCATCGCCGCCCAGCGCGAGCAGGGCCTGAGCGCCGAGCGGGCGATCTACCAGGCCTGCCTGACCCGTTTCCGGCCGATCATGATGACCACCCTGGCCGCGCTGCTCGGCGCCGTCCCGCTGATGATCGGCTTCGGCACCGGCTCCGAGTTGCGCCAGCCGCTGGGCATCGCGGTGGTTGGCGGGCTACTGGTGAGCCAGGTGCTGACCCTGTTCAGCACGCCGGTGGTCTACCTGGCCCTGGACCGGCTGTTCCACCGTCGCGAGGCGGTGTCGGCGGGCGAGTCCGGCCAGACGGCGGCGACATGAAGGGATACCAACGGAACTTTCCCCGGACCTGCCGCATGACTAGGATGCAGGCAGGCGCGCGGGGCGCCGGAGCGAGTGGAGGAGCGGGCGACAGATGCGGGTACTGATAGTCGAGGACGAGGCGAAGACGGCGGACTACCTGAACCGCGGCCTGACCGAGCAGGGTTTCACCGTGGACCTGGCGGACAATGGCATCGATGGCCGCCACCTGGCGCTCAACGGCGAGTACGACGTGATCGTGCTCGACGTGATGCTGCCCGGGATCGACGGCTACGGCGTGCTGCGGGCGCTGCGCGAGCAGCGGCAGACACCGGTGATCATGCTCACCGCGCGCGAGCGGGTGGAGGACCGCGTGCGGGGCCTGCGCGAGGGCGCCGACGACTATCTGATCAAGCCGTTTTCCTTCCTCGAACTGGTCGCTCGCCTGCAGGCCCTGACCCGACGCGGCGGCAACCACGAAAGCGCGTCGCAGATGCGCGTCGCCGACCTGTCCATCGACCTGCTCAGCCGCAAGGTGTTCCGCGGCGGCAGCCGCCTGGAACTGACCGCCAAGGAATACGCGCTGCTCTGCGTGCTGGCCCAGCGCAGCGGCGAGATCCTGTCGAAGACGGCGATCGCCGAGCTGGTCTGGGACATCAATTTCGACACCGACACGAATGTCGTCGAGGTCGCGATCAAGCGCCTGCGGGCCAAGCTCGACGGGCCCTTCGAGAACAAGCTGCTGCATACCATCCGGGGCATGGGCTATGTGCTGGAGAACCGCGCGCTGGCGGAGCCGGGCTGAGATGGGCATGTCCTTGTCGACCCGCCTGGCGGGCATGTTCGCCGGCGCCGCGCTGGTGATCTTCGCCCTGATCGGCAGCATGCTCTACTGCATCCTCGACCGGCAGACCGAGCGCTTGCAGCAGGGCGAGGTGGACGTGCGCTTCAACATGGTCTCGCGGATGCTCGACCACCCCGACCTGGCCGAGCGCTGGCCCTACCTGCAGGGCAAGCTGGACAACCTGAGCCAGGAGTACGAACTGATTCGCTTCTGGATCGACAGTGACGATCCGCGCTACCGCTACGGCCGCTTCAGCGAGCCGGTGCAGCGCCTGATCGCCAGCGGCGCCGGGCGCTACGAGTTGCAGTTGCCGGAACACCGGTACGCGCTGACCGCGCGGGTCGGCGTGTTGCCGGCGCGCGAGGGCCGGCCGCGGCTGACCTACGTCACCGCCATCGACAGCGCGGCGTTCCACGAGGCGCGGACTTCCACCGTGAAATGGCTGCTCGGCCTGTCCGCCCTCGGCGTGCTGCTGGCCTCGCTGCTCGGCCACTGGATCGCCCGCCTGGGCCTGTGGCCGGTGCACCGGCTGTCCGAGGAAACCCGGCGGATCAGTCCGCGACAATTGTCGCTGCGGCTGCAGATGTCGCCCTTGCCGGCCGAACTGCGCGAGCTGGTGGGGGCGTTCAACGGCGCGCTGGACCGCCTGGAACAGGCCTATGTGCGCCTGGAATCGTTCAACGCCGACGTCGCCCACGAGCTGCGCACGCCGCTGACCAACCTGATCGGCCAGACCCAGGTGGCGTTGTCCCGCGAGCGCAGCGGCGAACACTACGAGGAAGTCCTGCAATCCAACCTCGAGGAACTGGAGCGGCTGCGAGCGATCGTCAACGACATGCTGTTCCTCGCCCGCGCCGACCAGGGTCGCCTGGCCTGCGAGCGCGAGGACACCTGGCTGGCCGGCGAGATCGCGACCACGGTGGAGTTCCTCGAGGTGATCTTCGACGAGGCCGGGGTGAGCCCCCAGGTACAGGGCGACGCCCGGGCGATGGTCGAGCGCGCGCTGTTCCAGCGGGCGGTGACCAACCTGCTGTACAACGCCGCCCAGCACACCGCGGCCGGTGGCGAGGTGCGGGTCGCGGTGGAGCGGCGCGGCGACGAGGTGCGGGTGGCGGTGAGCAACCCCGGCGCGCCGATCGCCGTGGAGCACCGCGTGCACCTGTTCGAGCGCTTCTACCGGGTCGACGCGGCGCGCAGCAACAGCGAGGCCAACCACGGCCTCGGCCTGTCCATCGTCAAGGCGGTGGCGAGCATGCACGGCGGTTCGGTGTTCGTCGACAGCGCGGGCGGCTGGAACACCTTCGGCTTCAGCGTGCTGAGCCCCGAGCGACGCGGGCCCGGTGACCGCCTGCCGCTGGGCGAGGGCGATCCGGCGCTGTCCTGAGCGGGCCCTTCAGGCGCCGCGCGGCGGCCGGGTCTTCTGGCGGAGGATATAGATGCTGACCAGTACCGCGCTGGTCAGCATGAAGCCCTGGGCCCAGGGCCGACGGACCAGGTAGCAGGAGAGGGCGATGCTGGCCCACATCAGGCCGATGGCATAGACCTTGCCCTTCAGCGGGATGCCCTCGCCGTCCAGGTAGTCGCGGATCCACGGGCCGAGCCGTGGGTGGTTGACCAGCCAATGGTAGAAGCGTGGCGAACTGCGCATGAAGCAGGCCGCCGCGAGCAGCAGGAACGGCGTGGTCGGCAGTACCGGCAGGAAGATGCCGATCACGCCGAGGGCGACGCTGAGGAAACCCACTCCCTGGAGGCAGTAGCGCACCCAGGCGCGAGCGCTCGGGCGAATCTCCCGCTGCGCCACCGCGGGGCTCCTCAGTGCGGGCGTGGCTTGAGCAGGGCGGGCTTTTCTTCCGGCGCCTGGCAGAGCAGGAACAGGTTGGTCAGCAGGTCGGGAATCTGCGCGACCATGTCGTCCACCAGGTGGCGGTCGCGGGCGATCTCGTCGAACTCGGGCTGCTCGTCGAACAGGCCGGAGCCGACCATGATCGGCAGCAGCAGCTCGCTGACTTCCTCCTCGGCCTGCTCGAACCAGACTTCCTCGCGGAGGAACACGCCTTCCATGAAGCCGATGCACCAGCCGCGCAGGTCGGAATCGTCCGGCTCGTCGCCGAGGTCGAGGTCGCAGGGCAGCTCGAGATCCTCGTCGCTGGCGAGCATGCGGGTGATGTGCGCCTTGAGCTGTTCGAGGGAACCCTCGATCTCCTGGCGCTCCTCGTCGCTGCGGTAATGCGGCGGCTCGGCGAACAGCGCGTCGATCCACTCCCGCTCCGGCACCTGCTCCGGGCAGATGGACAGGGCGGTCAGGTAGCCGTGGGTCGCCACGTAGTCCAGCGCTTCTTCGTGCAGGTCATCGGCATCGAGGAAGGCTTGCAGACGGGACAGTTTTTCGGCGAAGGACATCAGGGTACTACCTCGGGAGGGATGCGGCTCTGGATTGTAGTCCAGACGGGCCCTGCGGGCAAAGCGGGCGTGCCCGGCACAGGGCCTGGCGCAGGCCTCGCGGAGGGGACCGGCGAAGTTGGCCCGGACCTTGCTGAGTCCCCTGCGCAAGCCACGATGCTATCCCTTCGCAGATGGAGAATTCCCATGGCCGTCGCCCCTGGTGTGTTGTTGCCGCCGACGCCTGATGTAAAGCCCAAGTCTGCCGCGCCGAAGAGCCCGCAGAAAACGCCTGAGCCCAGTAACGACAAGACTTCCAGCTTCTCCGATGTCTATGCCAAGGAGACCGCGAGGAAGCCGGCCGAGCGCACCGATGGCCCGTCGAAAGGTTCGCGGGACAAGCCGCGGGACGCCGGCAAGGACGCAGCCGAGGCACCGCCGGCGGATGCCGCCAGGCAGCCGGCCGTTGCCGAAGACGGCAAGCCTTTGCCGGCAGACGGCCAGGCCAGCGCCGATGACGGGGAAAAAACCGAAACCCCCGCCGATCCGCTGCAACTGCTCGGCTTGGGCGGCGCCGTGCCGCTGCTCGACGAATCGACCCAGGCGGCCCTGCTGCCGCCCGCCGTGCCGTCGGCCAGCAGTGCGCCGGCCAGTCTTACCGAAGCCAGCAGCGACCCGACCCTGGTCAAGCTCAACGGCGTGCCGGCGGTGAGCATGGCCCTGGAGCAGGGCGCCCAGGACGCCGCGCAGGCGGCGAAAGGCGGGCCGGCGAAGAGCACCGATCCACGCCAGGCGGACCTCGGCGATGCCCTTGCCAGCCTGACCTCCGATTCCTTGACCAGGGCCGTCGACGGCAAGGCGCTCGAGGCCCAGTTGCAGCAGACCGCCGAGCCGGCCCTCGCCAGCGCCGCCAGCGAGAGCCTGCTGGAGAGCAAGGCGGAGCCGCGCGGCGAGCCCTTCGCCGCCAAGCTCAACGGCCTGACCCAGGCCATGGCGCAGCAGGCCCTGACCAACCGTCCGGTGAACGGCACGGTGCCCGGCCAGCCGGTGGCGATGCAGCAGAACGGCTGGAGCGAGGCGGTGGTGGACCGGGTGATGTGGATGTCCAGCCAGAACCTCAAGTCGGCGGAGATCCAGCTCGACCCGGCCGAGCTCGGGCGCCTGGATGTGCGCATCCACATGACCGCGGACCAGACCCAGGTGACCTTCGCCAGTCCCAACGCCGGCGTCCGCGACGCCCTGGAAAGCCAGATGCACCGGCTGCGCGACATGTTCAGCCAGCAAGGCATGAACCAGCTCGACGTGAACGTCTCCGACCAGTCGCTGGCGCGCGGCTGGCAGGGCCAGCAGCGGGGCGGCGAGGGCGGCTCGGCGCGTGGCCGCGGCTTCGCAGGCGAGGCGGCGGGCGACGAGGAGACCCTGGTTGGAGTCAGCGAGATCCGCGGCCGGCCCGGTTCGGCGGCCGCCCGTGGGTTGGTCGACTACTACGCCTGAGACTGGCGTCCGTGCTTCCCCTTTGGGCCTCCTATGAGAGGCCTTTCTTTTGCTTTTTTCGCGCAGCCGTAAGATCGGGCTGAATGGCTTGCGTCAAAATACCCCGCCCTTGTAAGAAACGTCTGCTTCACCAGGGTGGTACTGCCCTCTGATCTACCTGCACCGGCAATATGATGGCCCTTGCATTCGGCACAGGTGGAACCATGAAGCGCTACCACATCACCCTGGGCGCCCGCACCACGGCGGGCGGCACCGTCACCAGCGCCTGGGAGCATGCCAGCATCGAAGGCAAGCCCATGGCCCGCGAGGGTGACAGTGTGTTCTGCCCCGCCTGCGGCAGTGCCGGGGTCATCGTCTGCGTCGGCCCGCGCCTGGACGAGCGGCTGGAAACGCGTAGCACCGCCCTGGACGGCGATCTCTGCATGTGCCGCTGCGATCCGCCGCCACGCCTGCTCGCCGACCAGACGTTGCGTTGCCAGGTACTCTCATCCGAGGAGTCGGCGGCCATGTCTCTCAATCCCCGCGCTCCCTTTCCAGGCCGTTCGATGGCGCCTCCTCCGGCCGATGCCTGGCGTTCGCCGACAGCCCCCGGCGCAGGTCTGGAAGAAGAGGAAGAAGAGGGAGAACGGAGCGGCGTCACCCTGCGCCTGGGGTTGTTCTTCGACGGCACCGGCAACAACCAGGCCAACAGCGCGGCGGTCGCCGGCTGCCACGCCCTGGCGGTGGGCCTGAGCGACACGGCCGCCGAGGATATCCGCCAGCACTGCGCCGCCTATGGCTACGACGGCGAGGGCCGGGTGCCGGACAACAGCTATGGCAACGATGCGACCAATGTGGCGCGGTTGTACGAGTTGTATCCAGATCAGACGGGCGAGCCGTTAACTTCGCACGTTGAAGAGGCGTACCTCAAGGTCTATCTGGAGGGCGTCGGCACCCGCAGCGGCGGCGAGGACTCCTTCTACAGCCAGGGAACGGGCCAGGGCCCGACCGGGGTACTGGCGCGGATCAGGCAGATGCCTGCTCTGGTACTGGAGCAGTTGCGTCTGTTGCAGGATAACAATCCCAATCTCCTGATCGAGCGCATCGAAATCGACCTGTTCGGCTTCAGCCGCGGCGCGGCGGCCGCGCGGCACTGCGCCAACGAACTGCTCAAGGGCCCGGACAGCCCGCTGGCCCGGGCCCTGCCCGGCGGGTCGCCATTGTTCGCCCGGCGCTTCGCCTGGCGCCGCGGAACCGACTTCGCGCTGAACTTCGTCGGCCTGTTCGACACCGTGGCCGGCATCGTCGCGCCGCTGCGCGGCGATTTCAGTCCGCACGACGGGCGCAACGCCGACCTCGCCCTGGGCCTGGCCCCCGGCTGCGCGCGGCGGGTGGTGCAACTGGTGGCGGGCAACGAGTACCGCCACAACTTCTCCCTGGTCCGCAGCGACCACGACATCCGCTTGCCCGGCGCCCACTCGGACATCGGCGGCGGCTACCTGCCCGAAGCGGTGGAGAAGGTTCTGCTCAGCCGGCCGGACAGCAACCTGGTCAGCCAGGGCCAGGCCGACGAGCATACCGAGGCCTACTGGCGCACCCGCCAACGCCTGGAGCGCGAGTTGCCGCACTGGCGGCCCTATGTGCAGCGCCTGGGCATCGCCACCTGGTCGGTGGCGCAGCCCCAGCGCCGCGGCGAACCGCCGGAGAAGCGGGTCTACGCGGCGCTCAGCAGCGAGCGGCGGGTGCGCGGCGAGCTGTCGCGGGTCTACCTGCGGATCATGCGTGAACTGGCGGTGCGGGCCGGGGTAGCCTTCAAGGCGATCGAAGAGCGCGACCCCGCGTTAGCCCTCCCGGACGAACTACGGCCCATCGCCGCCAAGTTGCAGGCCTACGCCCTGGGTGAGGACTTCACCGGCCTCAGCGAGGAGGAAATCGCCCTGCTGTGCCGCCGCTACATCCACCTGTCCGCCCACTGGAACGCCGCCAAGGGCAAGCACAACAGCGCGCTGGCGGTGATGTTCATCAACCGCCCCGCGGAGGGCGGCAAGCGCAAGGAGTATCCCAATGCCTAGGTTCATGCTCGCCCTGCTGCTGGCCCTGGCCTGGTTGCCGGCGGGCTGCGCCCGCGGCGGCAATGGCCTGCCCTACGACGCCTGGCGCCTGGGCTTTCTCGCGCCCAGCTACATGGAGGTGTGGATCGAGACCGCCGATGCGGTGGATATCCACGACCGGGTGTTTCGCCGCGCCATGAGCGGTGTGGCGGCGATCCAGACGCCGAAGAACTTCAAGGGGAATCCTCGAGGCTGGCCTAAACGCCCCGGTTGGGGGGCCGGCAAGCATGTCCGTGGAGCGGCCCTGCCGCGACTGATCTACGTGCGCTGGCAGTCGCTGGTGGAACCGCAGACCTACCAGGCCTATATCGTCATTCCCGAGGCCATCCGGCAGGCCATGGTCAAGGGTGAGAAGGCATACTGCCGGGCCGATGACAAGTGGATCACCGGCTACCGCGAAGGCCTGGCCATCGGCCTGGCCCCCGGCGGCATCGCCAAGGCCTGGATCATGGGGCCGTGCCTGAGTCCCATCGAGGTCACCCGAGTGCAGGGAGAAGTGGTGAAGAAGGGGCCCTATGGCGGTGGGTCAGGCGGACATCACTATCCCTTGAGCGATATTTCCAAAGCCTACATTGAAAGAAATGGCATTCCGTATGGTTCCTGGTGACGTCACGATGGTGGGCTGAGGTCCTGTAGGCCGGGCACACTTCTTAGCTGGCATGTTGCCCATTCTGTGATGATTCCGGTTGGGCGGCGTTTCACAGGCCGTTGAGCCGAAGATACTTTTCGTTTCCAGGGATGACTTCCGCCGGCCAGCCTGTAATATCCGCGCCGTCTATCCTCAGGGCGGGGCCGGGGCGACGCTGAAAAATGGCACAACCCTTGCTCTCACCCCCTGAAACACTTCATTTGACGCTATAGCGACGGATTTTTGGCATGGCTAAGAAAGAGGCGACACCCGCCGAGGCGGGGGCTCCGGGCGGCGGCAAGAGCAAGCTGAAGCTGATCCTGCTGATCGTGGTCGGCCTGCTGCTGGCGATCGGCCTGTCGGTGGGCGGCACCTGGTTCTTCCTCAGCAAGTCGCTGAAGGCCGAGAAGACCGAGGAAGTCGCCAGCGAGGCGGTGAAGCCGGGCAAGCAGCCGGCGTTGTACGAGATCCTGGCGCCGGCCTTCGTCGTCAACTTCAACCAGAACGGCCGCCAGCGCTACATGCAGGTGGGCGTCGCGCTGATGGGGCGCGACAAGGCGCAGATGGACGCATTGCGCGAGCACATGCCGCTGGTTCGCAATAAACTGGTGATGCTGTTCTCGAGTCAGAATTTCGACTCGCTGGTGACCCCGGTGGGCAAGGAGATGCTCCGCCAGCAGGCGACCGCCGGGTTGCAGGAGCTGGCCAAGAAGCAAACCGGCCAGTTGGCCGTCGAGCAAGTGTTGTTCACCAATTTCGTGTTGCAGTAGGTATCCCATGGCCGTGCAAGATCTGCTTTCCCAGGATGAAATCGACGCGCTGCTGCACGGCGTCGACGATGGCCTGGTGGAAACCGAAGTCGAGGCGACGCCGGGTTCGGTCAAGTCCTACGACCTTACCAGCCAGGACCGCATCGTCCGGGGGCGGATGCCGACCCTGGAGATGATCAACGAGCGTTTCGCCCGCTACACCCGCATCAGCATGTTCAACCTGCTGCGCCGCTCCGCGGATGTCGCCGTGGGTGGCGTGCAGGTGATGAAGTTCGGCGAGTACGTGCACTCGCTGTACGTCCCCACCAGCCTCAACCTGGTGAAGATGAAGCCGCTGCGCGGCACCGCGCTGTTCATCCTCGACGCCAAGCTGGTGTTCAAGCTGGTGGACAACTTCTTCGGCGGCGACGGCCGCCACGCCAAGATCGAGGGCCGCGAGTTCACCCCGACCGAGCTGCGGGTGGTGCGGATGGTGCTGGAGCAGGCCTTCGTCGACCTCAAGGAGGCCTGGCAGGCGGTGCTGGAGATGAACTTCGAGTACGTCAACTCGGAGGTCAACCCGGCGATGGCCAACATCGTCAGCCCCAGCGAAGTGGTGGTGGTCTCCACCTTCCACATCGAGCTGGACGGTGGCGGCGGCGACCTGCACATCACCATGCCCTATTCGATGATCGAGCCGATCCGCGAGATGCTCGACGCCGGCTTCCAGTCCGACCACGACGACCAGGACGAGCGCTGGATCAAGGCCCTGCGCGAGGACGTGCTGGACGTCCAGGTGCCGCTCGGTGCCACCGTGGTCCGCCGCCAGCTCAAGCTGCGCGACATCCTGCACATGCAGCCGGGCGACGTGATCCCGGTGGAGATGCCGGAACACATGGTGATGCGCGCCAACGGCGTGCCCGCCTTCAAGGTCAAGCTGGGGGCCCACAAGGGCAACCTGGCGCTACAGATTGTCGAGGCGGTCGAGCGCTCGCGCTGACCGCTTCCCCCGGAGGAAAGACGAACCATGGCAGACGAAGAAAAAGTGACCACCGAGGAACAGGCCCTGGCCGACGAATGGGCGGCGGCGCTGGCCGAGGCGGGCGACGCCAGCCAGGACGACATCGACGCGCTGATGGCCCAGGGTGGCGCCACCCCGGTGGCGGAGCCGAGTACTCCGCGGGCGCCGATGGAAGAGTTCGGCGCGGCGCCCAAGGCACCGACCATTTCCGGCCTGGAGGGGCCGAACCTGGACGTGATCCTGGACATCCCGGTGACCATTTCCATGGAGGTCGGGCATACCGATATCAGCATCCGCAACCTGCTGCAGCTCAACCAGGGCTCGGTGATCGAACTCGACCGCCTGGCCGGCGAGCCGCTGGACGTGCTGGTCAACGGTACCCTGATCGCCCACGGCGAGGTGGTGGTGGTGAACGAGAAGTTCGGCATCCGCCTGACCGACGTGATCAGTCCCAGCGAACGCATCAAGAAGCTGCGCTGACATGCGTCGCCGCCTGTTCGCCGGGATACTGCTGCCGGGGCTCGCCGCGCTCGGTGCGCCGCTGTACGCCGCGGAGGGTCCGGCCGGTGTCGCCGCGCCGGCGGTGGGTGGCGCCTCCGGCGCAGCCGCCCAGCTGGCGCAGCTGGTGCTTGGCCTCGGCCTGGTGATCGGCCTGATCTTCCTGCTCGCCTGGCTGGTGCGCCGGGTGCAGCAGGTCGGTCCGCGCAGCAACCGCCTGATCCGCACCCTGGCCAGCCAGCCGCTGGGGCCGCGCGACCGGCTGGTGCTGGTGCAGGTCGGCGAGGAGCAGATCCTGCTTGGCATCACGCCCGGTCGGATCACGCCGCTGCACGTGCTCAAGGAGCCGGTGCACCTGCCGGACGGCGAGCCGGCCACCCCGGAATTCGCCCAGCGCCTGCTGGAGCTGCTGAACAAGGACCCCAAGGGCAAGCCATGACCCCGCGCATTTCCCTGGCCGGCGCCTGTGCCGCGCTCTGTCTACTGCTGCTGGCGCCGTGGCCGGCGCTGGCCGCCGACCCGACCTCGATCTCGGCGATCACCGTGACCACCAATGGCCAGGGCCAGCAGGAATATTCGGTGAGCCTGCAGATCCTGCTGATCATGACCGCGCTGAGCTTCATCCCGGCGTTCGTCATGCTGATGACCAGTTTCACCCGCATCATCATCGTCTTCTCCATCCTGCGCCAGGCGCTGGGCCTGCAGTCGACCCCGTCGAACCAGGTTCTGGTGGGGCTGGCGCTGTTCCTGACCATGTTCGTCATGGCGCCGGTGTTCGACAGGATCAACAGCCAGGCCCTGCAGCCCTACCTGAACGAGCAGATACCCGCCCAGGAGGCGCTGCAGCGGGCCGAGGTGCCGCTGAAGGCGTTCATGCTGGCGCAGACCCGCACCTCCGACCTGGAGCTGTTCGTGCGTCTCTCCAAGCGCACCGACATCAGCGGCCCGGAAGCCACCCCGCTGACCATCCTGGTCCCGGCCTTCGTCACCTCCGAGCTGAAGACCGCGTTCCAGATCGGCTTCATGATCTTCATCCCGTTCCTGATCATCGACCTGGTGGTGTCCAGCGTGCTGATGGCGATGGGCATGATGATGCTGTCGCCGCTGATCATTTCCCTGCCGTTCAAGATCATGCTGTTCGTCCTGGTGGATGGCTGGGCGCTGATCATCGGGACGCTGGCGGGCAGTTTCGGCACCGTCTAGCGGAGCCGCCGGCTTGACGCGCCATGGGCGCGCTGGAGAGAGACATGACCCCTGAAGTGGCGCTGGACCTGTTTCGCGAGGCGTTGTGGCTGACCGCGATGATCGTCGCCGTCCTGGTGGTTCCGAGCCTGCTGGTCGGCCTGGTGGTGGCGATGTTCCAGGCCGCCACCCAGATCAACGAGCAGACCCTGAGCTTCCTGCCGCGCCTGCTGGTGATCCTGCTCACCCTGATCGTGCTGGGCCCCTGGCTGCTGCGGCAGTTGATGGAGTACACCCAGGCGCTGATCGGCAACATCCCGCTGTTGATCGGCTGATGCTGGAACTGAGCAACGCGCAGATCGGCGGCTGGATCGCCAGCTTCGTGCTGCCGCTGTTCCGGGTCGCGGCGCTGCTGATGACCATGCCGGTGATCGGCACCCAACTGGTGCCGGTGCGGGTGCGCCTGTACCTGGCGCTGGGGATCTGCGTGGTGCTGGTGCCGAACCTGCCGCCGATGCCGCAGGTGGACGCGCTGAGCGTGAAATCCATGCTGCTGATCGGCGAGCAGATCCTGGTCGGTGCCTTGCTCGGCTTCTCCCTGCAGTTGCTGTTCCACGCCTTCGTGATCGCCGGACAGATCATTTCCATGCAGATGGGCCTGGGCTTCGCCTCCATGGTCGACCCGGCCAACGGCGTCTCGGTGCCGGTGCTCGGGCAGTTCTTCACCATGCTGGTGACCCTGCTGTTCCTGGCGATGAACGGTCACCTGGTGGTGTTCGAGGTGATCGCCGAGAGCTTCGTCACCCTGCCGGTGGGCGAGGGCCTGAGCGGCAACCACTTCTGGGTCATCGCCGGCAAGCTCGGCTGGGTGATGGGCGCGGCGCTGCTGCTGGCGCTGCCGGCGATCACCGCGCTGCTGGTGGTTAACCTGGCGTTCGGCGCGATGACCCGCGCGGCGCCGCAGCTGAACATTTTCTCCATCGGCTTCCCGCTTACCCTGGTGCTGGGCCTGGGAATCCTCTGGATCGGCACCGCCGACCTGCTCGGCCAGTACCAGGTGCTGGCCGGCGAAGCCCTGCAATTCCTCCGTGAACTGGTGCGGGCGAGGTAGCCATGGCCGAGAGCGAGAGCGGGCAGGACAAGACAGAGGAACCCACGGAGAAACGCCGCCGCGAGGCGCGCGAGAAAGGGCAGTTGCCGCGTTCGCGGGAGCTGAACACCCTGGCGATCCTGATGGCCGGCGCCGGTGGTCTGCTGATCTACGGCGCCGACCTGGCGGCGGCCATGCTGCGCCTGATGCGCAGCAGTTTCGAGCTGTCCCGGGAAACCGTGCTGAACACCGAAAGCATGCTGCAGTTGCTCGGCGCCTCGGGCTACCTGGCGGCACAGGGCCTGTGGCCGATCCTGCTGATGCTGCTGGTGGCGGCGATCGTCGGGCCGATCGCCCTCGGCGGCTGGCTGTTCTCGATGGACGCCCTGCAACCCAAGTTCAGCCGTCTCAACCCGCTGTCGGGGCTGAAACGGATGTTTTCCGCCAAGTCGCTGCTCGAGCTGAGCAAGGCGCTGATCAAGTTCCTGGTGGTGCTGGCGGTGGCCCTGCTGGTGCTCTCCGCCGACCGCGATGCGCTGCTGGCGCTGGCCCACCAGCCGCTCGAGCAGGCGATCCTGCACAGCGCCCAGGTGGTCGGCTGGAGCGCCTTCTGGATGGCCTGCAGCCTGTTGCTGATCGCCGCGGTGGACGTGCCGTACCAGATCTGGGACAACCGCCAGAAGCTGATGATGACCAAGCAGGAAGTCCGCGACGAATACAAGGACTCCGAGGGCAAGCCCGAGGTGAAGTCGAAGATCCGCCAGATGCAACGCGAGATGGCGCAGCGACGGATGATGGCGGCGGTGCCGGAGGCCGACGTGGTGATCACCAACCCGACCCACTTCGCCGTGGCCCTGAAGTACGACCCGGCGGGCGGCGGGGCGCCGCTGCTGCTGGCCAAGGGCAACGACTTCCTGGCCCTGAAGATCCGCGAGGTGGCCCGCGAGCACAAGGTCATGGTCATGGAGTCGCCGGCGCTGGCGCGGGCGGTGTACTACTCCACCGAACTCGACCAGGAGATTCCCGCCGGCCTCTACCTGGCTGTCGCCCAGGTGCTGGCCTACGTCTACCAGCTCAAGCAGTACCAGGCCGGCAAGGGCAAGCGCCCGAGCCCCCTGAAGGACCTGCCGATCCCGCCGGACCTGCGCCGCGACGAATGACCGGGCTGGAGCTGCGCGCCGCGCTGTGGCAGCCTTGGCCGCTACTCGCTCGGGATGAGAGCTCTGCCGTTCATGGATCGAACCCTGTCTGATCGTATTTTCCCACGCTTGCTCCTGTTGCTCGCCCTGGCCTGGCTGGTGCCCTGGATGCCCGCGCACGCCGAAGCGCCGGCGGAATGGGTCGCCTTGCCCCTGTCGGAGCGGGTGGTGGATACCACCAACACCCTGGACGAGGCGACGCGCCTGCGCCTGGTGGAACGGCTCGAGGCGCTGGAGCGCCGCCGCGGCGCGCAGATCGCGGTGGTGATGCTGGCGACTACCGGCAGCCTGGACATCGAGACCTTCGCCGACAAGCTGTTCCAGGCCTGGAAGCTCGGGCGCAAGACGGTCGACGACGGATTGCTGCTGGTGGTGGCGAAGGACGACCGGCGGATGCGCATCGAGGTCGGCTACGGCCTGGAGGGCGCGGTGCCCGACGTGGTCGCCGGACGGATCATTCGCGAGCGGATGGCCCCGGCGTTCCGCCAGGGTGACTACGCCGGCGGGGTCGAGGCCGCGGTGGCCGAACTGATCCGCCTGGTCGACGGCGAATCGCTGCCGGTTGCCGTGGCGGCGTTGGATGCGTCGGATGCGCCGGGAGTCTCGCTGGGACAAGTGCCGGCGGAAGCCTGGGCGCTGCTGGTCGCCTTCGTCTACGGGGCGCTCGCCGGGGTGCTGTTGACTGCCCGGCCGGCGCGCTGGCCCTGGCTGCTCGGCGGTGCGCTGTGCTGCTGGGCGCTGGGTACGCTGGTCGGCGCCTCCGGCGAATGGCTCAGCGTGCTGCTGGTCGCTCCGCTGTGCATGCTGGTCGGCGGCGCGACCTTCGGCGCGTTGTGGACGGTGCGCCCGGTGTTCCATCTGGTGATCGGCGTACTGGTCTATGTAGCCCTGCTCGGGCTGGCGGCGCATTTCTTCAGCGCGGTGTCTTTCATCTACGGCCTGCTGTGGCCGGCCGGGGTGCTGATGCTGGCGACGCTCGGCTGGCTGAACTACCGCCTGATGCGCTCCCTGTGGCGCGAGCGGCGGAAGGGTTTCCAGCGCCGGCTGTGGGTGTGGCTGGCGGCCTACCCGCTGCTCGGATTGCTGTCCGGTGGGCTGGACGCGCCGCTGGCCTGGCTGGCCCTGATACCGTTCCAGCTCATGCTGGGATTGCTGGTATTCGGCCGGGTGCGCCTGGGCGGGAGTGGCGGAGGTTCGTCGGGAGGTTCCGGCGGCGGTTCGTCTTCTTCCTCTTCGTCGTCCGGCGGATTTTCCGGGGGTGGCGGCTCCAGCGGTGGAGGCGGTGCCTCCGGCAGCTGGTAGTGGCTTCCCGTTCATTGCATTCGGAGACAAGGATGTCTGCAATCATGCGTTATTTCGTCATGTTTCGCCTGTTCGGCGCGCTGCTCTGTGCCGTTGCCGTTAACGTTCCGTCCGTTTCCGCCGTGGCGGCACCGGTCAGCGCCGCCGCGCCGGCGTCCGCTGCCGCCGAGGACGCTGTCGACGGGATGGAGGGGGCGGCCGATGCGACATACGAACCCGCCGAGGTCCCCGTGTTGACCCGGCGGGTCACCGACCTTACCGCGACCCTCGACTCCAGCGAGCGCGCCCGCCTGGAGGCGTCCCTGGCGACGCTCGAGACGCGCAAGGGCGCGCAGGTGGCGATCCTGATGGTTTCCAGTACCTATCCGGACAGCATCGAGGCCTATGCGGTGCGAGTCTTCGAGGCCTGGAAGCTGGGACGCAAGGGCGTCGACGATGGCGTCCTGGTGCTGGTGGCGAAGAATGACCGGCGCATGCGCATCGAAGTCGGCTATGGCCTGGAGGGGGCGATCACCGACGCCGATGCCGGGCGGATCATTCGTGAATACATGACCCCGGCGTTCCGCCAGCAGGACTACGCCGGCGGCCTGGAAGCGGCGGCGCAGCGCCTGGTCCGCCTGATCGACGGCGAGGCGTTGCCGCCGCCGCCGCGCGACCCGATCGATCCCGACAGGGTGCAGCGAACCCTGGGCATCGTCTTCCTGCTCGGCGCCTTTGGTGGCGTGCTGTTGCTGGTGCGCCCGCGAGCCTGGTACTGGACCCTCGGGACGCTGATGGCGCTCGGCGCGGCGCTGGCGCTGGGGCGCCACTGGCCGGTGTGGGCGATGGTGCCGGTGGCGCAGCTGGTGGCGTTCCTCGGGGTCGGCTTCGGCGCCCTGCTCAAGTATTCGCGCGGCGCGCGCTGGTTCTTCGCCGTTCTCACGCTCTATGCGCTGGGGTTGTTCTGGGCCTATGGCCGCTACGGGGTGGCGGTGCTCCACTACGGGCTGGCCGTTCCGCTGTCGCTGGGGTTGACGCTGCTGATGCTGGCCGGGGCCTGGCAGGGGTTGCGCAAGGGGCGCCGCCGGGCCTACCTGCCGGGTCTGCTGGGACTGCTGCTGACCCTGGCCCTGGAGTGCCTGCTGTTGCTGGTGGACGACCCGCTGAACAGCATCGAGGCGCTGATCATCCTGCCCGCCGCCTGCCTGCCGCTGTTCATCGGCTGCAACGTCGGTTCCGGCGGTCCGGGCGGACGGCGCAGGCGGGGCGGCGGATACCAGGGGGCGACGAGTTTCTCTTCTTCGTCGTCATCGTCGAGTTCGTCGTCCGACTCCTTCTCCGGCGGCGGCGGCTCGAGCGGCGGTGGTGGCGCCTCCGGCAGCTGGTGATAGGGAAAAGCCTTTTTCAATCAAGCAATTGAAAAGTTGGAACGGTTCCTGCACTGACCCGCTCGACGCGCATTCCGGCGTCAAAAGTTTGTACGGCGCCTGTCTTCGGGCGCCACACGCAGGGCAGGGGAGTCGAGAGTGGACCGCACGCAACTGATCAGCAATGTGCGCAGCAACCTGGCGGGACTGGGCCGTGGCAGCCTGGGCGTGCCGGTCCTGTTGCTGGCCATGCTGGCGATGATGACCCTGCCGATCCCGCCGTTCCTGCTTGACGTGCTGTTCACCTTCAATATCGCCCTGTCCATCGTGGTCCTGCTGGTCTGCGTGTACGCCCTGCGGCCGCTGGACTTCGCCGTGTTCCCGACCATCCTGCTGGTGGCGACCCTGCTGCGCCTGGCGCTGAACGTCGCCTCGACCCGCGTGGTGCTGCTCCACGGCCACGACGGCCACGGCGCCGCGGGCAAGGTGATCCAGGCCTTCGGCGAGGTGGTGATCGGCGGCAACTACGTGGTCGGCGTGGTGGTCTTCGCAATCCTGATGATCATCAACTTCGTGGTGGTGACCAAGGGCGCCGGGCGGATTTCCGAAGTCAGCGCGCGTTTCACCCTGGATGCCATGCCCGGCAAGCAGATGGCCATCGATGCCGACCTCAACGCCGGCCTGATCGAGCAGGAGGAAGCCAAGAAGCGCCGTAGCGAGGTGGCCCAGGAGGCCGACTTCTACGGTTCGATGGACGGCGCCAGCAAATTCGTCCGCGGCGACGCCATCGCCGGCCTGCTGATCCTCTTCATCAACCTGATCGGTGGCATCGCCATCGGCATGGTCCAGCACTCGATGTCCTTCGGCGACGCCGGCAAGGTCTACGCCCTGCTGACCATCGGCGACGGCCTGGTGGCGCAACTGCCGTCGCTGCTGCTGTCGACCGCCGCGGCGATCATGGTGACCCGGGTGTCCAGCTCCGAGGACATGGGCCAGCAGGTCAACCGGCAGATGTTCGCCTCGCCCAAGGCGCTGGCGATCTCCGCGGCGATCCTGATCGCCATGGGCGTCGTCCCCGGCATGCCGCATGTCTCCTTCATCGGTCTCGGCGCCCTGGCCGGCGGCGCCGCGTACTGGATCTGGCACCGCCAGAACAAGGCCAGGCAGGCCGCCGAGCAGGAGGTCCAGCGCCAGCAGGAGCTGCTGCCGGCGCAGCGCGCCCAGGAGGTCAAGGAACTGGGTTGGGACGACGTCACCCCGGTGGACATGGTCGGCCTGGAGGTCGGCTACCGGCTGATCCCGCTGGTCGACCGCAACCAGGGCGGGCAACTGCTGGCGCGGATCAAGGGCGTACGCAAGAAGCTGTCCCAGGAGCTGGGCTTCCTGATGCCCTCGGTGCATATCCGCGACAACCTCGACCTGCTGCCCAACGCCTACCGCCTGACCCTGATGGGCGTCAGCGTGGCCGAAGCGGAGATCTATCCGGATCGCGAGCTGGCGATCAACCCCGGGCAGGTGTTCGGCAGCCTCAACGGCATCGCCGGCAAGGACCCTGCCTTCGGCCTGGAGGCGGTATGGATCGAGCCCGGCCAGCGCGACCAGGCGCAGTCGCTGGGCTACACCGTGGTGGACGCCAGCACCGTGGTCGCCACCCACCTGAACCAGGTGCTGCACAAGCACGCCCACGAGCTGCTCGGTCATGAGGAAGTGCAACAGCTCCTGCAACTGCTCGCCCGCAGTTCGCCGAAGCTGGCGGAGGAGCTGGTGCCGGGGCTGATTTCCCTGTCCACCCTGCTCAAGGTCCTGCAGGCACTGCTCCAGGAGCAGGTGCCGGTGCGCGACATCCGGACCATCGCCGAGGCCATCGCCAACGTCGCTCCGCGGAGTCAAGATCCCGGCGCGATGGTCGCGGCGGTACGCGTCGCGTTGTCCCGCGCCATCGTGCAAAGCATTGTCGGGCTTGAGCCGGAGCTGCCCGTGATCACGCTCGAGCCGAGGTTGGAACAGATCTTGCTGAACAGCATGCAGAAGGCCGGGCAAGGCTCCGAGGACGGCATGTTGCTGGAGCCGGGGATGGCCGAGAAGCTGCAACGCTCGCTGATCGAGAGCGCGCAACGCCAGGAGATGCTCGGCAAGCCGGCGATCCTGCTGGTTGCCGGGCCGATCCGTTCGATGATGTCGCGCTTCGCGCGAATGGCGGTGCCCAGCATGCATGTGCTGGCCTACCAGGAAATCCCGGACAACAAGCAGGTCACCATCGTCGCGACGGTGGGACAGAACTGAACGAGGGCTGCGCCGGCTCCAGGGCCGGCACACCGGGCAACCAGAGGTTGCCGGCAAGACTACTGAACTGAGGGGTTCGGGCAATGCAAGTCAAACGCTTCTTTGCCGCCGATATGCGCCAGGCCATGAAACTGGTCCGCGACGAACTGGGTCCGGATGCCGCGATCCTCGGCAACCGCCGGGTCGCCGGCGGCATCGAACTGACCGCGGCGCTGGATTACCAGGCCCCGCCGGCGCCGAGCAAGCCCAATCCGGCGCTGGAAGTGGAACTGCGCAAGACCCAGGCGCGGATCGCCGAGGCACGCGCCGAACTGACGGCCCGGCCGGCGGAAAGCCAGCGCAAGGATCGTCAATTGTTCGCCGAGCAGAAGCCGGCGCGGCCAACCCTCGCCGAGTCCATGGCGGCGCCGCAGGCCAAGGCCGCGGCGGGCGGACAGACCCTGGAGGCGATGCGCTTCGAGCTGAACGGCCTGCGCGAACTGATCGAGGTGCAGCTGGGTTCGATCGCCTGGGGCCAGTTGCAGCATCAGCGCCCGCAGCAGGCCAATCTTTGGCGCCGCCTGCAACGCATGGGCCTGCCGGCGGAGCTGAGCAAGCCGCTGCTGGAGCGAGTCGCCGCGGTGGGCGATACCCGCCAGGCCTGGCGCATGCTCCTGGCACACCTGTCGCGCGCCGTGCCGACGCCGGACCAGGACCCGCTCGACGCCGGTGGCGTGCTGGCCCTGGTCGGCCCGGCCGGTGCCGGCAAGACCACCACACTGGCGAAGATGGCCGCGCGCTACGTCCTCAAGTACGGCGCGCAGAGTCTGGCGCTGGTGAGCATGGACAGCTACCGGATCGGCGCCCAGGAGCAGATCAAGACCCTCGGGCGAATCCTCAACGTGCCGGTGACCCTGGTCGACCCCGGCCAGTCGCTGATCCAGGCCCTGGCGCCGCTGGCGCGCAAGCGCATGCTGCTGATCGACACCGCCGGCCTGCCGGCCAGCGATCCGGCCCTGCGCATGCAGCTCGAGGCTCTGGCGTCGCCGAGCCTGAACGTGAAGAATTACCTGGTGATGGCCACCACCAGCCAGAGCCAGGTGCTCAGGTCGGCCTACCAGACCTATCGGCACTGCGGGCTGGCGGGCTGCATCATGACTAAGCTGGACGAGGCGGGCAGCCTCGGTGAATCGATGGCGCTGGCTATCGCCCAGCGACTCCCGGTAGCCTATCTGGCGGACGGGCCGCGGATTCCGGACGATCTGCAGGTGGCGCGCAGCCACCAGCTGGTCAGCCGGGCGGTCAGCCTGCAGGCGCCGGAAGAACCCAGCGAGGACGCCATGGCCGAGATGTTCGCCGGGCTCTATCAGCAACCGGCGCGGCGTGTCGGCTGAGATCGGTGAGTGCCGCGCGTGGCGCGGGTGACGGAAGCGAAGGTGGCTTCCGCCGGGCCGGGACCGATGGTGCATCGGCCCCGCCAATACCGGAAGACCCTGGAAGGGTTTCCCGGGAAGACGACAACACAAGGTATGAAGCAGATGGGTAGCATGCATCCCGTACAGGTGATCGCAGTAACTGGCGGCAAGGGCGGCGTCGGCAAGACCAATGTGTCGGTGAACCTGGCACTGGCTCTGGCCGATCTCGGTCGTCGCGTCATGCTGCTGGATGCCGACCTCGGCCTGGCCAACGTCGACGTCCTGCTGGGGCTTACGCCCAAGCGCACCCTCGCCGACGTGATCGAAGGACGCTGCGAGCTGCGCGACGTCCTCCTGCTCGGTCCCGGCGGCGTGCGTATCGTTCCCGCGGCCTCCGGCACGCAGAGCATGGTGCATCTCTCGCCCATGCAGCACGCCGGCCTGATCCAGGCGTTCAGCGATATCAGCGACAACCTCGACGTGCTGGTGGTGGACACCGCCGCCGGGATCGGCGATTCGGTGGTCAGCTTCGTCCGCGCGGCGCAGGAGGTGCTGCTGGTGGTCTGCGACGAGCCGACCTCGATCACCGATGCCTACGCCCTGATCAAGCTGCTCAACCGCGACCACGGCATGACCCGCTTCCGGGTCCTGGCGAACATGGCCCACAGTCCGCAGGAAGGGCGCAACCTGTTCGCCAAACTGACCAAGGTCACGGACCGTTTCCTCGACGTCGCACTACAGTATGTAGGTGTCATCCCCTACGACGAGTCGGTACGCAAGGCCGTGCAGAAACAGCGAGCCGTATACGAGGCATTCCCCCGCTCGAAGGCGTCCCTGGCCTTCAAGGCGGTCGCGCAGAAGGTCGACAGCTGGCCGCTGCCGGCCAACCCGCGCGGGCACCTGGAGTTCTTCGTCGAACGACTGGTCCAACACCCCGCGACAGGCTCGGCCGTATGACAGCGGCCTCTGGAGTGCGTATGTACAGCAAGGCGCAAGCGCAGAACTCCCAGGAGCAACTGATCCAGCGTTACGCACCACTGGTCAAGCGCATCGCCTACCACCTGCTCGGCCGCCTGCCGGCCAGCGTGCAGGTGGAGGACCTCATGCAGGCCGGCATGATCGGCCTGCTCGAGGCCGCGAAGAAATACGATGCCGGCAAGGGCGCCAGCTTCGAGACCTATGCCGGCATCCGCATCCGCGGCGCCATGCTCGACGAGGTCCGCAAGGGCGACTGGGCGCCGCGCTCGGTGCACCGCAACACCCGCATGGTGACCGACGCGATCCGCGCGATCGAGGCGAGAACCGGCCGCGACGCTAAAGATCACGAGGTTGCTGCCGAACTCCAATTGAGCCTCGAAGATTACTACGGCATCCTCAGCGACACGCAGGGCAGCCGCCTGTACAGCTTCGACGACCTGTTGCAGGACGGCGAACATGGATTGCCCGAAGATACCAGCCTCAGTCACAACGAGCCGATCCACGGCCTGCTCGACGAACGTTTCCAGGCGGCCCTGGCGGATGCCATCGCCAAGCTGCCGGAACGCGAGCGCCTGGTCCTGGCGTTGTATTACGACGAGGAGCTCAATCTCAAGGAGATCGGCGAGGTGCTGGGCGTCAGCGAATCGCGGGTCAGCCAGTTGCACAGCCAGTGCGCCGCGCGGTTGCGCGCGCGCCTGGCGGATTGGCGGTCGGCCTGAAGCGGCCTCGACCGCGGCTTGTAAACGTTAACGCAAAAGAATGTATGGCGCGTCCCGCTGGGACGCGTCCTGGTCTGTACGGAGGTCTACTTGGACAAGAACATGAAAATTCTCATCGTGGACGACTTTTCCACGATGAGACGCATCATCAAGAACCTCTTGCGGGACTTGGGCTTCACCAATACCGCCGAGGCCGACGACGGCACCACGGCGCTGCCGATGCTGCACAGCGGCAACTTCGATTTCCTCGTCACCGACTGGAACATGCCGGGCATGACCGGCATCGACCTGCTTCGCGCGGTGCGCGCCGACGAGCGCCTCAAGCACCTGCCGGTACTCATGGTCACCGCCGAGGCCAAGCGCGACCAGATCATCGAAGCGGCCCAGGCCGGGGTCAACGGCTATGTGGTCAAACCCTTCACCGCCCAGGTCCTGAAGGAAAAGATCGAGAAGATTTTCGAGCGGGTCAACGGCTGAAGCCGGCCAAGAGGGTGTCATGGTGCTTGGTAACGATTCCACGGGCGATGAATTCGAATCGACCCTGAAAAAACACGCGCGCGAACTGGTGGACTGCCTCGAACGGGGACATTTCCAGCAGGCGGTGCAACTGATCCAGGAGCTCAGCCAGGCCAGGGACCGCGGTCTGTACCAGGAAGTGGGCAAGCTGACCCGCGAACTGCACAACGCCATCGTCGATTTCCAGATCGACCCGCATTCCCCGCACGCGCAGGAAATGTCGCAGATCGCCGACGCCACCGATCGTCTTTCCTACGTGGTGGAGATGACCGAGAAGGCCGCCAACCGGACCATGGACCTGGTGGAGCAGAGCGCCCCGCTGGTCAACCAGATGGGTGACGATGCACGGGCACTGCAGCAGGACTGGCAACGCTTCATGCGCCGGGAAATCGACGCCGACGGTTTCCGCGAGCTGGCCAAGCGCATCGATCAGTTCCTCGTGCGCAGCGGCGAGCACGCCGGGCAGTTGTCTTCCCAGCTCAACGACATCCTGCTGGCTCAGGATTACCAGGACCTGACCGGCCAGGTGATCAAGCGCGTCACCAAGCTGGTCACCGAGGTCGAGAGCAACCTGGTGAAGCTGGTCTGGATGGCCGGGCAGGTGGACCGCTACGCCGGCATCGAGCACGACCACGTGAGCATGCGCCACCAGGCCGCGCTGGAGCGCTCGGCCAAGGGCGAAGGGCCGCAGGTCGCCGCGAGCAAGCGCGAAGACGTGGTGTCCGGGCAGGACGACGTGGACGATCTGCTGTCCAGCCTGGGTTTCTGACCCGCCCGGCTCAAGACTGCGGCGTAGCTGCCGTTAAGTATGCATTGAACGCTGGCGTCGACGGGACGCCGGCACAGCCTTCGTCATGCCGGTGATCCCGGCGCGGACGAAGGTCGGTCCGCAAGGCGCGGACCGGTATTTCCGGCAGGACCGCGGTCTTGCCGACCCTTTCGAGTAACACGTCTCTGGGAGCAGCCGAATGAGCTTCGACGCCGATGAAGAAATCCTCCAGGACTTCCTGGTTGAGGCCGGCGAGATTCTCGAGCAATTGTCCGAACAACTGGTCGAGCTGGAGAGCCGGCCGGACGACATGGACCTGCTCAATGCCATTTTCCGCGGGTTCCATACGGTCAAGGGCGGTGCCGGCTTCCTCCAGCTGAACGCGCTGGTGGAATGCTGCCACATCGCGGAAAACGTCTTCGACATCCTGCGCAAGGGCGAGCGGCGCGTCAGCTCCGAACTGATGGACGTGGTGCTGCAGGCGCTGGACACGGTCAACGCGATGTTCGACCAGGTGCGCGAGCAGTCCGAGCCGACTCCCGCCACCCCCGAGCTGCTGGCGGCGCTGGCGCGCCTGGCCGAACCTGAGGGCGCTGCGCCCGCGCAAGCGCCGGCTGTCGCGGAACCGGAGCCCGAACCCGAACCGGCGCCGGCAAGTGCGCAGGCCGGCTCCAGCGATATCACCGACGACGAGTTCGAACAGTTGCTCGACGCCCTCCAGGGTGGCGAGGTGCAGGCGGCGCCCGCCGAAGCAGCCGTCGAGGCGCCGGGCGGCGACGAGATCAGCGACGCCGAGTTCGAGGCACTGCTCGACCAGTTGCATGGCAAGGGCAAGTTCGTTCCGCCGGCGGCATCCGCCGCGCCGGAGCAGGCCCCGGCGGAGCCCGTGGCAGCCGCCGCGGCTGGCGGCGATGACATCAGCGACGATGAGTTCGAAGCGCTGCTCGACGAACTGCATGGCAAGGGCAAGTTCGGCGAGGCACCGGAGGCTGCGGCTGGGCCCGTCGCGACACCCCCCGCCAGCGCTCCCGCCGAGACGGTAGGGGCGGGCACGGCGCCGGCCGCCGCGACTGGCGAGGATATCAGCGAAGACGAATTCGAGGCGCTGCTCGACGAGCTGCACGGCAAGGGCAAGTTCAATGGCGCTTCCGAAGCCGTCGCGGCCGCCGCCGCGGTAGCCAAGAACATCGCGGCGAAGAGTCCCGCGGCGAAACCGGCGACGCCCGCCAAGGCCGCCGCGCCCAGGCCGGCGGCGAGCGAGCGGCCGGCGGCCAGCGAAGCGGAGACCACCGTGCGCGTGGATACCGCGCGCCTCGACGAGATCATGAACATGGTCGGCGAGCTGGTGCTGGTGCGCAATCGCCTGGTACGCCTGGGCCTGAACAGCGGCGACGAAGCCATGGCCAAGGCCGTGGCCAACCTCGACGTGGTCACCGGCGACCTGCAGATGTCGGTGATGAAGACCCGCATGCAGCCGATCAAGAAGGTCTTCGGCCGCTTCCCGCGCCTGGTCCGCGACCTGGCGCGGAACATGAAGAAAGAGATCAATCTGGAACTGGTGGGCGAGGAGACCGACCTCGACAAGAACCTGGTCGAGGCCCTGGCCGACCCGCTGGTGCACCTGGTGCGCAACGCCGTCGACCACGGCATCGAGAGCCCGGAGGAGCGCGAGGCCGCCGGCAAGCCGCGGGTCGGCCAGGTGGTGCTGTCGGCGGAGCAGGAGGGCGATCACATCCTGCTGATGATCACCGACGACGGCAAGGGCATGGACGCCGAGGTGCTGCGCAACAAGGCGGTGGAGAAGGGCCTGCTGGAGCGCGATGCGGCGGACCGCCTGACCGACCTGGAATGCTACAACCTGATCTTCGCCCCGGGTTTCTCGACCAAGACCGAGATTTCCGACGTGTCCGGCCGCGGCGTCGGCATGGACGTGGTGAAGACCAAGATTTCCCAGCTCAACGGCACGGTCAACGTGTTCTCGCAAAAGGGATCCGGCTCGAAGATCGTCATCAAGGTGCCGCTGACCTTGGCGATCATGCCTACCCTTATGGTGATGCTGGGCAGCCAGGCGTTCGCCTTCCCGCTGGTCAACGTCAACGAGATCTTCCATCTCGACCTGTCGCGCACCAACGTGGTGGATGGCCAGGAAGTGGTGATCGTCCGCGACAAGGCGCTGCCGCTGTTCTACCTCAAGCGCTGGTTGGTGCCGAGCGCGGCCCACGAGGAGCAGGGCGAGGGACATGTGGTGATCCTGTCGGTCGGCACCCAGCGTATCGGGTTCGTCGTCGACCAGTTGGTAGGACAAGAAGAAGTGGTGATCAAGCCACTCGGCAAGATGTTGCAGGGCACCCCCGGCATGGCGGGCGCCACGATCACCGGGGACGGGCGCATCGCGCTGATCCTCGATGTGCCGAGCATGCTCAAGCGTTACGCACGGCGCATCTGACGCCGCGTATGGGTTTCCGGCGACGCGGGAGCGTCGCCTTCTGAGGAGTAGCTATGGCAGTCAAAGTCCTGGTGGTGGACGATTCGGGGTTCTTCCGCCGCCGTGTCTCGGAGATTCTCTCGGCCGATGGGCAGATCCAGGTGGTCGGCACCGCCACCAATGGCCGCGAGGCCATCGAGCAGGCGCTGGCCCTGAAACCCGATGTGATCACCATGGATTACGAGATGCCGCTGATGGACGGCATCACCGCGGTGCGCAACATCATGCAGCGCTGCCCGACCCCGGTCCTGATGTTCTCCTCGCTGACCCACGAGGGCGCGCGGGTGACGCTGGACGCGCTGGACGCCGGGGCGGTGGACTACCTGCCGAAGAATTTCGAGGACATCTCGCGCAACCCCGACAAGGTTCGCCAGTTGCTCTGCGAGAAGGTCCTGACCATCGCCCGCAGCAACCGCCGCTCGATCAGCCTGCCGCCGTTGCCGTCGAGCCCGGCGGCCAGCCATGCGCCGAGCGCCTCCGCCGGCCTCGGGACGAGCGCCCGGACCGCGGGCTCGGCACCGGCAGCCGCATCGGCGGGCTCCGCCGCGCCGAAGCGCAAGGCCTACCGCCTGGTGGCGATCGGCACTTCCACCGGCGGGCCGGTCGCCCTGCAGCGCGTGCTGACCCAGTTGCCGGCCAATTTCCCGGCGCCGCTGGTGCTGGTCCAGCACATGCCGGCGGCCTTCACCAGGGCCTTCGCCGAGCGCCTCGACAAGCTCTGCCGGATCAACGTCAAGGAGGCCGAGGACGGCGATGTCCTGCGCCCCGGCCTGGCCCTGCTGGCGCCGGGCGGCAAGCAGATGATGATCGACGGTCGCGGCACGGTGCGCATCCTGCCCGGCGACGAGCGCCTGAACTACAAGCCCTGTGTCGACGTGACCTTCGGTTCGGCGGCCAAGGCCTACAACGACAAGGTGCTGGCGGTGGTCCTCACCGGCATGGGCGCCGACGGCCGCGAGGGTGCGCGCCTGCTCAAGCAGGGCGGCAGCCAGGTGTGGGCGCAGGACGAGGCCAGCTGCGTGATCTACGGGATGCCGATGGCCGTGGTCAAGGCCAACCTGGCCGACGCGGTGTACAGCCTCGATGACATCGGCCGGCACCTGGTCGAGGCGTGCCAGTAAGGCGTGGATAGGGGAATGAAGAGAATGCCGTCGATGGCCAGCCGCATGCCGAACAGCGAACGCTTCCGCCAGCCCGGAGGGGCGCGCTGATGGATGTGCTCAGCCTGGTCGGGATCATCCTGGCGTTCGTCGCCATCGTCGGCGGCAACTTCCTCGAGGGTGGCCATGCCGGCGCCCTGCTGAACGGGCCGGCGGCGCTGATCGTGATCGGCGGCACCCTTGCCGCGGCGTTGCTGCAGACCCCGGTGAACGTGCTCAAGCGCGGCCTGGGCATGCTCGGCTGGGTGTTCTTCCCGCCGCGCGAGGATCTCGCCGGCGGCATCGACCGGATCGTCGCCTGGAGCATGACCGCGCGCAAGGAAGGCCTGCTGGGCCTGGAAAGCATCGCCGATGCCGAGGCCGATCCCTACGCGCGCAAGGGCCTGCAATTGCTGGTGGACGGCGCCGAGCCGGAGGTCATCCGCAGCATCCTCGAAGTCGATCTGTTCACCCAGGAGGGCCGCGACCTGCAGGCCGCCAAGGTGTTCGAGAGCATGGGCGGCTATGCGCCGACCATCGGCATCATCGGCGCGGTGATGGGCCTGATCCACGTGATGGGCAACCTGGCCAACCCGGCGCAACTGGGTAGCGGCATCGCCGTGGCCTTCGTCGCCACCATCTATGGCGTCGGCTTCGCCAACCTGCTGCTGTTGCCGATCGGCAACAAGCTGAAGACCCTGGTCCTGCGCCAGTCGCGCTACCGCGAAATGCTCCTGGAGGGCCTGCTGTCCATCGCCGAGGGCGAGAACCCGCGCTCCATCGAGCTGAAGCTGCAAGGCTTCATGGACTGAGCGGAGCCGATCATGCCGCGTCGCCGTCGCCACCAGGAAGAACACGAGAACCACGAACGCTGGCTGGTTTCCTATGCCGACTTCATCACCCTGCTGTTCGCCTTCTTCGTGGTGATGTACTCGATTTCCTCGATCAACGAGGGCAAATACAAGATCCTCTCGGAAACCCTCACCGGGGTGTTCAACCAGCCCGATCGCTCGCTGAAGCCGATCCCCATCGGCGAGGAACGCCCGCGCACCACCGAACCGGAACGTACCAGCGTCGAGGAGCAGCCCAGCGACAACGCGGCCAGCGCCGATTCGCTGCAGCAGATCGCCGACAGCGTGCGCGGCGCCTTCGGCGACCTGATCGCCTCCGACCAGTTGAGCGTGCGCGGCAACGAACTGTGGATCGAGATCACCCTCAACTCCAGCCTGCTGTTCCCCAGCGGCGACGCACTGCCCAACGATGCGGCGTTCGGTATCGTCGAGAAGGTCGCCAAGATCCTGGCGCCCTACAAGAACCCCATCCATGTCGAGGGCTTTACCGACGATGTACCGATCCACAGCCAGCGCTATCCCACCAACTGGGAGCTTTCGGCGGCGCGGGCGGCGAGCATCGTCCGCCTGCTCGGCAACGATGGCGTCGAACCGTCGCGAATGGCCGCGGTGGGCTATGGTGAATTCCAGCCGGTGGCGGATAACGCCAGCGCCGCTGGACGGGCGAAGAACCGCCGGGTGGTGCTGGTGATCTCGCGCAACCTGGAGGTGCGGCGCAGCGTCAGCGGTGTCGGCAGCGGCAAGGCGCAGCCGGATTCGGCGTTGCGCCACGCGGGTTCGGCGGCTGGCACGCAAGCTGCAAATACTGGCGGTACGCCGGCGCCCGCGCCGGCAACCGTCAATTCCCCGTCGCCTTCGCCATGAGTGGGCGAAACGTGGTTTCCGTCCGGGCGCCGGGGCCGAACCGGCCAGTAGCGCGGCCCCAACCGGGTAGTCCCATGCCAGGAAGAGTAGAGCAATGAAAGTCTGGGCAGTCGCCAATCAGAAAGGAGGGGTCGGCAAGACCACCTCGTCCATCGCCCTGGCCGGCCTGCTGGCGGATGCCGGCAAGCGCGTGGTCGTGGTCGACCTGGACCCCCATGGCTCGATGACCAGCTATTTCGGCTATGACCCGGACACCCTCGAGCACAGCGCCTTCGACCTGTTCCTGCACCAGGGCAACGTTCCCGAGGGGCTGCCGGCCTCGCTGCTGCGCAGCACCAGCAGCGAACGCATCTCGCTGCTGCCCTCGAGCACCGCGCTGGCGACCCTGGAACGCCAGTCGCCGGGCAAGAGCGGCCTCGGCCTGGTGGTCTCGAAGAGCCTGGCGCAGCTCTGGCAGGACTTCGACCACGCGATCATCGACAGCCCGCCGCTGCTCGGCGTGCTGATGGTCAACGCGCTGGCCGCCAGCCAGCACCTGGTGATCCCGGTGCAGACAGAGTTCCTCGCGGTGAAGGGGCTGGAGCGGATGGTCAACACCCTGGCGATGATCAACCGGTCGCGCAAGCAGGCGTTGCCCTATACCATCGTGCCGACCCTGTTCGACCGACGGACGCAGGCATCCCTGAGCACCCTGCGGATACTCAACGAGAACTACCCGGACAACCTGTGGCAGGCATTCATTCCCATCGATACCCGCCTGCGCGATGCCAGCCGGGCGGGTGTCACGCCATCGCAGCATGACGGCAAGAGCCGCGGGGTGATCGCCTATCGCGCCCTGCTCAAGCACCTGCTGGCGCAGCAGCCGGCCACCCGGGTGGCCTGATGACGCGCCGGCGAGCGCGCCGACAGGCGCATTCAAGCCGCACCGGGGTGCGGCCGATAACCGTTGTAGACCCTTGTCGCGGAATACCCACATGAGCGCCGCTACCGCCACCCGTTCGCAACTGGCCTTGCAGTCCTACCTGGACGCGCTGCTCCAGGAGGCCACTTTCGAAGAACTGGAAACGCCCGTCGAGGCGCCGCTCGCGCTCGCGCCGGCACCGGTGACGCCGCTTGCCGTTCCGGTCGTCCCGGTCGAGGCGCCGATCCCGGCGGACCAGACGGTGACAGCGGCGATCGATGAGCATTTCGACGAATTCGAGGCCGCGGTGCTCGAGGAGCAGGTCCGCGATGCGCGCCTGGCGCCACCGGTAGCGCTGCGCGAGGTGCCGGCCCCGGCAGACGGGCTGCCGGTCGAGACCGGCAACCACGAAATCATCGAGCTGCGCGTGCCGAACGCCCCGGCGAGCATGGGCGAAACGCCGTTGCTCGATCTGCCGTTGCTCGACGACGGCCGTCCGGCCTGGGCGGCGGAACCCTTCGAGTGCCTGCTGTTCGACGTTGCCGGGCTGACCCTGGCGGTGCCGCTGGTGTGCCTGGGTTCGATCTATCCGCTGGAGAACCAGGAGCTGACCCCGCTGTTCGGCCAGCCCGACTGGTTCCTCGGCATCCTGCCGTCGCAGGCGGGTAACCTGAAGGTGCTGGACACCGCGCGCTGGGTGATGCCCGAACGCTACCGCGACGATTATCGCGACGGCCTCAAGTACGTTATCTCGGTCCAGGGCTACGAATGGGGTCTGGCGGTGCACCAGGTGAGCCGCTCGATCCGCCTCGACCCGGCCGAGGTGAAATGGCGCAGCCAGCGCAGCCAGAGACCCTGGCTGGCCGGTACGGTCATCGAACACATGTGCGCGCTGCTGGACGTGGCGGCGCTCGCCGAGCTGATCGCCAGCGGCGCCGTCAAGCGCCTGCATGGCGACCGTTGATAGACAGTTTCCGCCGGTTGCGGCGGGTTTCGAGAGGTTAGGGGAATGAGCAAAGCCACCGCGCAAAGTGCCGAAGATCCGATCCTGCAGTGGGTCACCTTCCGCCTGGACAACGAGAGCTACGGCATCAACGTGATGCAGGTCCAGGAAGTGCTGCGCTACACCGAAATCGCCCCGGTGCCGGGGGCGCCGAGCTACGTGCTGGGTATCATCAACCTGCGCGGCAACGTGGTCACGGTGATCGACACCCGCCAGCGCTTCGGCCTGGACCCGGCGCCGATCAGCGACAACACCCGGATCGTGATCATCGAGGCGGACAAGCAGGTGGTCGGCATCCTGGTCGACAGCGTCGCCGAGGTGGTCTACCTGAAGCAGTCGGAGATCGAGACCGCGCCGAACGTCGGCAACGAGGAGTCGGCCAAGTTCATCCAGGGCGTCTGCAACAAGAACGGCGAACTGCTGATCCTGGTCGAGCTGGACAAGATGATGACCGAGGAAGAGTGGTCGGAGCTGGGCAGCATCTGATGCGTCCGATCGCTACGAGGGCTCGCTGAGATGGAGATCGTCGCGCTGGCACTGGCGGCCGTCGCCTGCCTCGGCCTGGCGACGGCGTGCCTATGGTTGCGCCGCGAGCTGCGCCGGCTGGAAGCCCTGCTGGCGCAGCAGGCGGAACAGGGCGTCGCCCGCGACAGGCGTCTCAAGGAGTTGAGCAAGCGCATCGAGTCCTACCAGCAGGTCAACATCCGCATGGGCGAGGCCTTGCAGGACCTGGGCAAGCAGCTGGCGCCGCTGCCCGACCGGGTCGCCCGCCTGGAGCAGCGCGATCCCACCACGCTGTCGTTCAGCCAGGCCGCGCGCCTGGTCGGGCTAGGCGCCAGCGCCGAGGACCTGACCCAGGCCTGCGGTCTCTCGCAGGCCGAAGCCGAACTGGTGGCGCGCCTGCACGAAGCCAGGGACAAGTGAAGGCCATCCGGCCTTCATCGCGCCGTTTCAGGCGAGCAGCCGGCTCGCCACGTCTTCCAGTGCCACCTCACCCCTGAACTCCCCGCTGCTTTGCGCAGGCAGCCCGTCCTCGATGGCATGGGCGAAGCGTACGGCGGGGTCCTGCTCCAGTTTCTCCAGGTGCCGGTGCAGCCGCGGGAAGTCGCTTGCCAGGTCGAAGTAGCCCAGTTCCCGGCCCCAGCGCGCGGTACCGGCCAGGTAGGCGTCGGCGACGCTCGGTCCTTCGCCGGCCAGCCACTTGCGTTCGCCGAGCAGGCTTTCGATCCGCCCGTAGGCCCGCGCGGCGTGAGCCAGCGCGCCGGCCTGGGCGGTCTGCCCGGCGCCGGCGAGGTAGAACAGCGCGCCCCAGGCCGAATGGCATTCGGTATGCAGCAGGGCGAGGACGAAGTTCAACTCGTCGAACTCGGCGCTGCCCTGCGGATAGCCCAGCTTCCTGCACAGGTCGCGCGCCGCCAGGTGCTGGAGAATCGCCAGGCTCTCGTTGAGCACGCGGCCGTCCTCCAGCAGCAGCGTCGGTGTCTGTCGCGCCGGGTTCAGGCGCACGTAGGTGCGCTCTTCGGCATCCACCGGCATCTCGATCCGGCACAGGCGGTAGGGTCGCCCCAGCCATTCGAGGGCGACGATCGAACCAAAGGAGCAGCCGTGGGGTACGCCATAAAACAGTACAGGTTCCATTTTCCATCTCCGTTCAGGTAACGCACGGCGCGTATCGCGACCGTCCTGAACACAGGGTAGGGGCTATATAGGCTATATTCGGTCCTGATTTATTCGACGGAAGAAAAAAATGTCCAGGCCCACCGTGCGCGTGCTCGCCCTGCTCGAACTGCTGCAGAGCCATGGCCAGCTCAGTGGCAGCGAGCTGGCCCGGCGCCTGGAGGTGGATGGCCGGACTCTGCGGCGCTACATCGTCGCCCTGGAAGAACTGGGCATCCCGATCGCCAGCGAGCGCGGACGCCATGGCGGCTACCGGCTGGTGGCGGGTTTCAAGCTGCCACCGTTGATGTTCAGCGCCGAAGAAACCCTGGCCGTCTCCCTCGGCTTGCTGGCGGTGCGCGGCCTCGGCCTGGGGGAGAGCGAACTCGCCCTGGAAAGCGCCCAGGCCAAGCTGCGCCGGGTGATGCCCGACGCCTTGCGACGGCGCCTGGGCGCGCTCAGCGAAACGGCCAGCCTGGACATCGCCCGCAGCCGCGGGGTCGCCAGCGTGTCGGCGCTGGCAACCCTGGCCGAGGCTGCCCAGACCCGCTCGCGGGTCGAGTTCCGTTACCAGGGACCGCAGGCTGGCGCGACTTTCCGCCAGCTCGATCCCTATGGCCTGGCCTATCGCAATGGTTGCTGGTACGTGAGCGGTTTCTGCCATCTGCGCCAGGAGCTGCGCTCGTTCCGCCTCGACCGGCTGGACCGCCTGCGTTTGCTGGCGGAGCGCTTCGAGCGTCCGGCGGACTTCGATACCCTTCGCCATCTGCGGGAAAGCCTCGCCCGGGTGCCACGTGCCTATCCGCTGGAAATCATCCTGCGGGCCGATCCGGAGCGGGTCATAACGGCGTTCGGCGAGCCGCTCGGCCTGCTTTCGGAGGAGGAGGGCGGCGCCACGTTGTTGCGCGCCCGCACCGACGACCTGGACTGGTTCGCCCGCCGCCTGTTCGGCCTGCCCTTCGGGTTCGAGATCAGGCAGCCGGTGGAGCTGCGCGAGGCGCTGCGGCGGCACCTCGAGCGGCTCCTGCAGGAACTGGCAGGGGCAGCTTCGGATCACAGGTAGGCATTTAGAGGAAAAATCCTATTAATTGTGCGCCACCCGCTTCCTAGAATCGATGCCGGTCAATGAGCACGTTTCCAGGAGGCCACACGGATGCCTGCAATACCCCGGCGCGCCATGGTGCTGTGCGCCAACCCCGGCCGTCTGCTCAGGTACGGAGCGCTGTTCAACTGCTGCGGCTATTTCCACCTGAGCCTGTGCCTGGACCAGCAGGAGCTGCGCCGCTCGCTGGATCAGGGTTTTCCATACGACTACTTTCTCCATGACGGTTTCCGTCTCGACCCGGCCTGCAAGAGCACCCTGGCGATGCTTGGGCGCAGTGGCAAGGTCGAACGCTTCCTGCTGGTGGGGGAACTCGACTGCCGGGAGAAGCGCCTGCTGTTCGAGTGGTCCACCGGGCACAACCTGAGCATCCGCTCCCTGTCCGACCGGCCCCTGGGCCATGCCGCGCTGGCGGCGCTGATGGCCCGCGACCGCAGTGGCCTGGACCTGCGCGGCATCGCGTGAGCGCTGTAGGTGGGAAGGTGACGCTCTTTGCGCTATGGTCGAGACCCAACCTTCCGCAGCGAGGCGTCGCATGTCCGTCCAGGCCGGGATCCTCAAGTCGATCGACACCGTCGACCATGCCTTCCTGCCGGCGGGCGAGGCGCTTTCCGAGCGGGTGTTCCTGTGCCGGCAGGTGCATGGCGCCGGCATCGTCGAGGCGCGTTCGCTGGAGGAGTCGGGACAGCATGCCGCCGATGGCGTGTTCAGCGAGGGACCGCTGGCGGTCGCGGTGGTGACCGCGGACTGCCTGCCGATCCTCATGAGCAGCGCCGATGGGCGCCTGGTCGCGGCCCTGCATGGTGGCTGGCAAGGCCTGGTCGCCGGCATCGTCGGCGCGGCGGTGGCCCGCTTCAACGCCCGGGGTGTGGCCAGCGCGGACCTCCGGGTCGCCATCGGTCCCGGTATCAGGGCCTGCTGCTACGAGGTGGGTTCCGACTTCACCGAGGCGTTGCAGGTGCGTCACGGCGGACTCTGGATCGACGCGCAGCGGCCCTGGAGCCATTCTCGCCCGCTCCCCGAAAGGGCGCCCTGGTTCGACCCGCCCGAGCCAAGACAGGCGGGGCGGGGCGCCTGGTTCGACCTGGCGATGTTCTGTCGCCAGTTGTTCCGGGCCGCTGGCGTCGATCCGGCACAGATCGAGGCCAGCACCTTCTGCACCTACTGCTCCGGGGATACCTTCGCCAGCCACCGTCGACGCCAGCGCCTGGGCGAGGAGAAATACCAGCAGTACGCCTGGATCGGGCGCAAGCGCGACGCTGGCTGATGGCGATATTGTTCGTGGTTCCTGGATGGTCATGGCGCAACGATGCGGTTTATCCGGCCTGGACCTGCTTCTAGACTGTTGCCAACGATTCGTGGCCGTCGCCGCGTGCATTCCAGGAGAGTCCCGCCATGCCTGACATCATCCAAGCCGCCGTCGTCACCGGCGCCTCCCGCGGCATCGGTCGCGCCATCGCCCGGCGGCTGGCCGCCGACGGCTTCGCGGTCGCGGTCAACTATGCCGGTAACCAGGCCAAGGCCGACGAGGTCGTGGCCGAAATCGTCGCCGCCGGCGGCGCGGCCATCGCCGTGCAGGGCGACGTGGCCAGCCCGGAGGACATGGACAAGCTGTTCGAAGCCACCAGGGGCGCCTTCGGCCGCATCGACGTGGTGGTCAACAGCGCCGGCGTGATGCCCTACCTGAAGATCGCCGATGGCGACCTGGAGGGCTTCGACCGGGTGATCCGCACCAACCTGCGCGGCGCCTTCATCGTCCTCGGGCTGGCTGCCCGGCATGTCGAGCGCGGCGGGCGGATCATCGCCCTGTCCACCAGCGTGATCGCCCGGGCTCTGCCCAGCTACGGTCCGTACATCGCTTCCAAGTCCGCCGTCGAGGGTCTGGTGCACGTGCTGGCCAACGAGTTGCGTGGCCAGGACATCAGGGTGAACGCGGTGGCGCCCGGCCCGGTGGCCACCGAGCTGTTCTTCGACGGCAAGAGCGCCGAGCAGATCGACCAGATCGCCCGGCTGGCGCCACTGGAGCGCCTCGGCGAACCGGACGAGATCGCCGCGGCGGTGTCGTTCCTGGCCGGGCCGGATGGCGCCTGGGTCAATTCCCAGGTGTTGAGGGTCAATGGCGGGTTCGCCTGAGTCTCGGGCTGCCCGTCGAAGGTTTCAGTCTTGACGTCTAGCGGCTCTTCTCGCCGCTGTCCGCCTGTCGCGAGTCGGCGTCGCGCCTGCGCCAATAGTCGTCCTCATCGGTCTGGCGCTCGCTCAGGCGTTTCCCGCTGCGTGCGTCGAACTCCAGGATCCAGAAGGTGGCAGGCTCGTTCTGGTCGTCGCGAAGGTAGCTTCGGTAGGTGAAGCGGTTCCCATCCCGAATCAGGACTACCCGGTCGATAGCCCCCTCGTGATGGCGTACCTTGGCTTGCCGATTGACGCGGAATTCCGGGGTCAGGCGGTGCCGATCGATGACCGCATCCTTTTCCCCGTCGCCGAGAATGGCCGGGCTGGCCTGGGCATGGCTGATAAGCAGCAGGGCGGCGGTGGAGAGGATTCTTGGCGAGCGCATGGGAAGGCCTGCGAAGTGTGGACGGGTTGTGCTGGGACAGCTCCCGTGATGTCTGGTTCCGGCGTTTCGGCTCCGACCTGTAGCGGGCTTCGTTCAGTCGTCCGGACCTGCCAGCAGCAACGGCATGGACTGCGTCGTGGCGGATGGGGCGGGTTCCGTCGGGCACTTGCCCTTGAGGTGCCAGGCGAACGCGATGATCTCGGCGATGGTGCGATACAGCGCTTCCGGAATGGCGTCGCCGAGCTCCAGGCGGGCGAGCAGGCGGACCAGTTCGGCGTTCTCGTAGATCGGCACCTCGTAGTCGCGGGCGATGGCCAGGATCGCCTCGGCCAGTTCGGCGTCGCCCTTGGCGGAAAGGGTCGGCGCGGCCTGGCCGTCGTAGCTCAGGGCGATGGCCTGGCGCGGGGCGGGCGGCTGTTTTCTGCTCATGCGGTTTCGTCTACCCAGCGTTGTTCGATGGTCGCCCGCGGCCCCTGGGGTGGGCGGCCGCGCTGGCAGGTGATCTCGCCAACGGTCAGGCCGGCATCGCGCAGGCGCTGGCGCAGATGGCCGAGTTCATGCTCGACCAGCCGGGCGGTCGCGTCGCGCTCGGCCCACAGCTGGCTGGACAGGCTGCCGCGCAGCAGGGTGGCCTGGGCGTGCAGCGGTCCCAGCGGCTCCAGGTCGAAGGCCAGTTCGACGCGCCAGAGGCTTTCGCGGGCTTCTTCGCCGGTCTTGCGCTGTTCTTCCTGGAACTTCACCTGCAACGGTACCACCGAGTGCTGATGGCGCATCGGCACCTCCATCTGCCAGGTGGCCAACTGGGTGCCGTCGGGCAGTGTGCTGGTCTGCGCCAGGCTCGACAGCTGGTGGGTCTGCAGGCGGGAAATCGCCGCGGCGGCAAGGCGCAGCAGCGACTCCAGCTCCATGTCCTCGTCGAATAGCTGGAGAACCTTGCTCGGCAGGGGAAAGTTCAGCGCCTGGGTCTTGTTGGCGCTTTGTCCCAGGTTGCCCAGGGCGTTGCGGACGAAGGCCGGCAGCGCCTGGGCCAGGTTCGGCGTGTTGCCGGCGAACATGCCCGGCGCCTGTGCGGCGGCCTGCGGCAGCGGCGCGAGCTGGGCGAACAGGCGCAGCAGGTTGGCCTTCAGGTCCTGGCCGAGATGGTCGGTGGCGCCCTGCATCAGGCGCGCCTCGAGGAACAGTCCGCTCTGCTGCAGGGCCTGGCCGAGCAGCTTGGCGTCGCCCATTTTCTGCGCGTCCGGCAGGCCGGCGAAGAGGCGCTCCACGGCCTGGCGCAGATTGTCCGGCAAATCGTTGCGACCGGCCAGTCCATGCAGGCCGGCGAACAGGCCTTCCAGGGAAGCCTGGCGGACATTCTGCCCGGCCAGTTGCTGGCCCAGCGCGAGTTGGTCGAGGCGTCCGCTGAGTGGCAGGAAGTCGATCTGCTGGCTGTTCCGCACCAGCGCCGTGAGCAGGCTGCCGACCGGTAGCGCCTGGGGCGAGTCGAGGCTCAGCTTGCTGCCGGCGAGCGGGGTGTTGAGCAGGTTCAGCAGGACCCGGTAGACCACCTGCTGGGCCTTGTCAGGCGGCAGCGCGGTACTGGACAGGACCTTGCCCTGGAGCAGGGTGCCGGGCGGCAGTTGCTCCAGATCGAGGCTGGTCAGCGGGCCGGCGCCGGCCATGCTGTCGAGCAGGGTGGCGACCACGCTGGCATTGCTGGTGGCGCTGACGTTGAGCAGGTTGCCCGGCACCAGCGGCCGGTTGCTCTGCACTTCCACCAGGCTCTGCCCGCTGTTCGCCAGGGTGAGCTTGAGCAGGGCCTGGAAATTGTTCGCCAGGCCTTCCTTGACCGCCAGCACCTCGGCCTTGCCCGAATCGCCTTCGCCCAGCAGGCCGGCCAGGGTCTGCACCAGCTTCAGGGTCATCTCGGCGTCGGCCTGGGCGCTGCCCTGCGATTGCGCCGGCGGCAGCGGGCGCGGGGCGGAAACCGGGGGTAGTGGCGGGGAGGCGCCTATCTCGGCTGGCATGGGTAACAACCTGTCTTAAACGACCCTGCGGAGGCTGGGGAAGGGCGTGTATAATGCCGCGCCTGTCAAACAGGCTGGCCGCGTCGTCACCAGTATAGCGGCCGTGTTTATCCCGACTTTAGGGTCTGTTCCGTGAAGGCCTCCGGCGCCGCGACGAGGAGAGACGCTTGGCGATGTTGTTCGATGTCCGATCCTGCTGAAGTCCCCACCGCCAGCCCCTTGCTGGAAACCCTCGGGCTCGCCTGCGAGCGCGACTGGCGCATGCTGTTCGAGCGCCTCGACCTGCGCCTGGCGGCCGGCGAGATGCTGCAGGTGGTCGGACCGAACGGCAGCGGCAAGACCAGCCTGCTGCGCCTGCTGTCCGGGCTGATGCAGCCGACCGCCGGGGAAGTCCGCCTGAACGGCCGGCCGCTTGCCGAACAGCGCGGCGAACTGGCCCGCAGCCTGCTGTGGATCGGCCATGCGGCGGGCATCAAGGGCTTGCTCAGCGCCGAGGAGAACCTCACCTGGCTCTGTGCGCTGCACCAGCCGGCCAGCCGCGAGGCGATCTGGCGGGCCCTGGCCGACGTCGGCCTGCGCGGCTTCGAGGACGTCCCCTGCCACACCCTTTCCGCCGGCCAGCAACGCCGCGTGGCGCTGGCCCGCCTGTACCTGGACGCACCGCCCTTGTGGATCCTCGATGAACCCTTCACCGCCCTCGACAAGCAGGGCGTGGCGCAACTCGAAGCGCACCTGGCCGGGCACTGCCGGCGCGGCGGGATGGTGGTGCTGACCACCCACCACAGCTTGCAGCAGGTGCCCGCCGGCTATCGCGAACTGGACCTCGGCGCGCTCAAGGCGGCCGGCGGCGCGACGGGCGAGCCGGTGCTGGCGGGCGATCCGGCATGAGCAACGTCTTCAGCCTGCTCCTGGCGCGCGAGGCGCGCCTGCTGTTCCGCCGTCCGGCGGAGCTGGCCAACCCGCTGGTGTTCTTCGCCATCGTCATCGCCCTGTTCCCCCTGGCGGTCGGGCCGGAGAGCCAATTGCTACAAACCTTGTCGCCCGGCCTGGTCTGGGTGGCGGCGCTATTGGCCGTGCTGCTCTCGCTGGAAGGGCTGTTCCGCAGCGATTTCGAGGACGGATCTCTGGAGCAGTGGGTCCTTTCGCCGCACCCCCTGGCTCTTCTGGTGCTGGCCAAGGTACTGGCACACTGGCTGTTCTCCGGGCTGGCCCTGGTCCTGATGTCGCCACTGTTCGCGCTGATGCTGGGCCTGCCGGCCCGTTGCATACCGGTGCTGCTGCTCTCCCTGCTGCTCGGTACGCCGGTGCTGAGCCTGCTCGGCGCCGTCGGCGCGGCCTTGACCGTGGGCCTCAAGCGCGGCGGCCTGTTGCTGGCGCTGTTGATCCTGCCGCTGTACATCCCGGTGTTGATCCTCGGCAGCGGGGCGCTGCAGGCCTCCCTCCAGGGCCTGCCCGGCAGCGGACATTTGTTGTGGCTGGCGAGCCTGGCGGCGCTAGCATTGACACTCACGCCATTCGCCATCGCTGCCGGCCTGAAGATCAGCGTAGGCGAATGAGTCCACCCGCCGAGGCATCGGCGGGGGTGCGGTACCGGGCGGCTGCGTCGCCCGCGCTTGACCCGGGTTGGCAGCGCAAGGCCTTCCCGGTATTTCCAAAGAGCCCTGTAAACAGAGCCTGATGATGAATTGGACATGGTTTCACAAGCTTGGGTCGCCCAAGTGGTTCTACGAGATCAGCGGCCGCTGGCTGCCCTGGTTCGCCGTGGCGGCGGCGCTGCTGATCGTCACCGGCTGCGTCTGGGGGCTGGCCTTCGCGCCGCCGGACTACCAGCAGGGCAACAGCTTCCGCATCATCTATATCCATGTGCCGGCGGCGTTCCTCGCCCAGTCCTGCTACGTCATGCTGGCCGTGGCCGGTGCCGTCGGGCTGATCTGGAAGATGAAGATCGCCGACGTGGCGGTGCAGTGCGCCGCGCCGATCGGCGCCTGGATGACCTTCGTCGCGCTGCTCACCGGGGCCGTCTGGGGCAAGCCGACCTGGGGCGCCTGGTGGGTCTGGGACGCGCGCCTGACGGCGATGCTGATCCTGCTTTTCCTCTATTTCGGCATCATCGCCCTCGGCCAGGCGATCAGTAACCGCGACAGCGCGGCCAAGGCCTGCGCGGTGCTGGCCATCGTCGGCGTGGTGAACATCCCGATCATCAAATACTCGGTGGAGTGGTGGAACACCCTGCACCAGCCGGCCACCTTCACCATCACCGAGAAGCCGGCGATGCCGGTGGAGATGTGGCTGCCGCTGCTGATCATGGTCCTCGGCTTCTACTGCTTCTTCGCCGCCATGCTGCTGGTGCGCATGCGCCTGGAAGTGCTCAAGCGCGAATCCCGCACCGCCTGGGCGAAGGCCGAGGTGAAGGCCCAGGTGGAGAAGGCAAGATGAGTTTCGAATCGTTCGGCGACTTCCTCGCCATGGGCCATCACGGCCCCTATGTCTGGTCGGCCTATGGCATCAGCCTGCTGGTGCTGGCGATCAATGTCGCCGAGCCGCTGCTGGCCCGGCGTCGCTACCTGCAAGAAGAGGCGCGTCGCCTGCGCCGGGAGGCCCAGCAGTGAATCCGGTGCGCAAGAAACGTCTGATCATAGTCCTCGCCATCCTGGTGGGCGTCGGTGCCGCGGTGGGCCTGGCGCTGTCGGCCCTGCAGCAGAACATCAACCTGTTCTACACCCCGACCCAGATCGCCAACGGCGAGGCGCCGACCGACACCCGCATCCGCGCCGGCGGCCTGGTGGAGAAGGGCTCGCTGCAACGCAGCGCGGACTCGCTGAACGTGCGCTTCGTGGTCACCGACGGCGCGAAGGAAGTGACCATCGCCTACCATGGCATCCTTCCCGACCTGTTCCGCGAGGGGCAGGGCATCGTCGCCCTCGGCAAGCTGGGCGGCGACGGCGTGCTGGTGGCCGACGAAGTGCTGGCCAAGCACGACGAGAACTACATGCCGCCGGAAGTCACCAAGGCGCTCAAGGACAGCGGCCAACTGAAGCACTACGAGAACGGCAAGGCCGCCGGCGAGACCTCGTACAACCAGGAGGGCAAATAGATGATTCCCGAACTCGGCCACCTGGCCCTGATCCTCGCCCTCTGCCTGGCCCTGGTGCAGTCCAGCCTGCCGCTGGTCGGCGCCTGGCGCGGCGATCGCCAGTGGATGAGCCTGGCGCGCCCGGCGGCCTGGGGACAGTTCGCCTTCCTCGCCTTCGCCTTCGGCTGCCTGACCTGGGCCTTCCTGCGCGATGACTTCTCGGTGGCCTACGTCGCCGGCAACTCCAACAGCGCGCTGCCCTGGTACTACAAGTTCAGCGCCGTCTGGGGCGCCCATGAAGGCTCGCTGCTGCTCTGGGCGCTGATCCTCGGCGGCTGGACCTTCGCCGTGTCGATCTTCTCCCGGCAACTGCCGGAGGTGATGCTGGCCCGCGTGCTGGCGGTGATGGGGATGATCAGCACCGGCTTCCTGCTGTTCCTGATCGTCACTTCCAACCCCTTCAGCCGCCTGCTGCCGCAGACGCCGATGGACGGCAACGACCTCAACCCGCTGCTGCAGGACGTCGGCCTGATCGTCCATCCGCCGATGCTCTACATGGGCTACGTCGGCTTCTCGGTGGCCTTCGCCTTCGCCATCGCCGCGCTGCTCGGCGGCCGCCTCGACGCCGCCTGGGCGCGCTGGTCGCGGCCCTGGACCCTGGTGGCCTGGGCCTTCCTCGGCGTCGGCATCGTGCTCGGTTCCTGGTGGGCCTACTACGAACTCGGTTGGGGCGGCTGGTGGTTCTGGGATCCGGTGGAGAACGCCTCGTTCATGCCCTGGCTGGTCGGCACCGCGCTGATCCACTCGCTGGCGGTGACCGAGAAGCGCGGCGTGTTCAAGAGCTGGACCGTGCTGCTGGCGATCGCCGCCTTCTCCCTGAGCCTGCTGGGCACCTTCCTGGTCCGCTCCGGGGTGCTCACCTCGGTGCACGCCTTCGCCTCCGACCCGGAGCGCGGGGTGTTCATCCTGGCCTTCCTGTTGCTGGTGGTCGGCGGCTCGCTGACCCTGTTCGCCCTGCGCGCGCCGGTGGTCAAGAGCCAGGTCGGCTTCGCCCTGTGGTCGCGCGAGACCCTGCTGCTGCTGAACAACCTGGTGCTGGTGGTGGCGGCCTCGATGATCCTCCTCGGGACCGTCTACCCGCTGCTGCTCGACGCACTCAGCGGCGCCAAGCTGTCGGTCGGCCCGCCGTACTTCAACGCCATGTTCCTGCCGCTGATGGCTGCGCTGATGGCGGCCCTGGCGGTCGGTGTGCTGGTGCGCTGGAAGGACACCCCGAGCCGCTGGCTGCTCGGCATGCTGACCCCGGTGCTGGTGGTCAGCGCGGTACTCGCGGCGGCCGGCTCGATGCTCTTCGGCGACTTCAACTGGGCGGTGCTGGCGGTGTTCCTGCTGTCCGCCTGGGTGGTCCTGGCCGGCTTCCGCGACTTCCTCGACAAGACCCGCCACAAGGGCGTGCTGGCCGGTGCCCGCAGCCTGAGCCGCAGCTACTGGGGCATGCAGTTGGCGCACCTGGGCATCGCCGTGTGCGCCATCGGCATCGTCCTCAGCAGCCAGTACAGCGCCCAGCGTGACCTGCGCATGTCGCCCGGCGACACCGTCGAACTGGGCGGCTACCACTTCCTCTTCGACGGCGCGAAGCACCACGAAGGGCCGAACTACACCTCGGACAAGGGCAGCATCCACGTCAGCCGCGACGGCAAGGAGATCGCCACCCTGCATCCGGAGAAGCGCCTGTACACCGTGCAGAGCTCGATGATGACCGAGGCCGGGATCGACGCCGGCTTCACCCGCGACCTCTACGTGGCGCTCGGCGAGCCGCTGGAGAACGGCGCCTGGGCGGTGCGCGTGCACGTCAAGCCGTTCGTCCGCTGGATCTGGTTCGGTGGCCTGCTGATGGGCCTGGGCGGCGCACTGGCGGCGCTCGATCGGCGCTACCGGGTGAAGGTGAAAACACGTGTGCGCGAGGCCCTGGGCCTCGCCGGTCAGGGAGCCTGAGTCTTGAAACGAGCGATTCTGCTGCTGCCGCTGGGGATCTTCCTGATCGTCGCGGTGTTCCTCTTCCGCGGCCTCTGGCTGGACCCCAGCGAGCTGCCTTCGGCGCTGATCGGCAAGCCGTTCCCGGCCTTCGACCTGCCCAGCGTGCAGGACCCGGCCCGGCGCCTGACCGAGGCCGACCTCAAGGGCAAGCCGGCGCTGGTCAACGTCTGGGGCACCTGGTGCCCGTCGTGCCGGGTCGAGCACCCGGAACTGACCCGACTGGCCGAGCAGGGCGTGGTGATCTACGGGATCAACTACAAGGACGACAACGCCGCCGCCATCAAGTGGCTGAACGAGCTGCACAATCCCTACCTGCTGAGCATCAGCGACGCCGACGGCACCCTGGGCCTGGACCTGGGCGTCTACGGCGCGCCGGAAACCTACCTGATCGACAGGCAGGGCATCATCCGCCACAAGATCGTCGGGGTGGTCGACCAGAAGGTCTGGCGCGAGCAACTGGCGCCGCTGTACCAGCAACTGCTGGACGAGCCGGAGGCCCGATGAAGCGTCTTCTCGCCGCCGCGCTGCTCGGTCTCGCCCTCTGCGGCGTGGCCCGGGCCGCCATCGACACCTACGAGTTCGCCAGCGACGCCGAGCGCGAGCGCTTCCGCAACCTGACCCAGGAACTGCGCTGCCCGAAGTGCCAGAACCAGGACATCGCCGACTCCAACGCACCGATCGCCGCCGACCTGCGCAAGCAGATCTACGGCCAGCTGCAGCAGGGCAAGAGCGACGGCGAGATCGTCGACTACATGGTCGCCCGCTACGGTGACTTCGTTCGCTACAAGCCGCCGGTCAACGAGCGTACCTGGCTGCTCTGGTTCGGTCCGGGCGCCTTGCTGCTGTTCGGCGTGCTGGTGATCGGCGTGATCGTCCTGCGCCGCCGGCGCCCCGCCGCCAAGGCGCAAACCACCCTGTCCGCCGAGGAGCAAGCGCGCCTCGCCAACCTGTTGAAGAACGACAAATGATTGATTTCTGGCTCGCCGCCGGCCTGCTGCTGCTGGCGGCCCTGGCATTCCTGCTGATTCCGCTGCTGCGTGGCCGTCGCGCCCAGGCCGAGGAAGACCGTACCGCCCTCAACGTCGCGCTCTACCAGGAGCGGATCGCCGAGTTGGCCGGCCAGCAGGCCGCCGGCACGCTGACCGCCGAGCAGCTGGAGAGCGGCCGCGCCGAGGCCGCCCGCGAACTGCTCGCCGATACCGAAGGCAGCGGCGAGGAGCGCAACTCGCGCCTGGGCCGGGCGCTGCCAATGGTCGCGGCGCTGCTGGTGCCGCTGGTCGCGCTCGGCCTCTACCTGCACTGGGGGGCCAGCGACAAGGTCGAGCTGGCCCGCGAGTTCGCCCAGGCCCCGCATTCGATGGAAGAGATGACCAGGCGCCTGGAGCGCGCAGTCGAGGCCCAGCCGGACTCTGCCCAGGGCTGGTACTTCCTCGGTCGCACCTACATGACCCAGGAGCGCGGCGCCGACGCGGCGCGTGCCTTCGAGCGTGCCGCCGAACTCAGTGGACGGCAGCCGGAAGTGCTCGGCCAGTGGGCGCAGGCGCTGTATTTCTCCGGCGGCAAGAAAATGACCGCGCAGATCAAGGCCCTGGCCGACGAGGCGCTGAAGGGCGACCCGGCCGAAGTGACCACCCTCGGCCTGCTCGGCATCGCCGCCTTCGAAGAGCAGCGCTACGCCGACGCCATCGGTTTCTGGGAGCGCCTGGTGTCGGTGTTGCCGAACGAGGACCCGGCGCGCTCGGCGATCCAGGGCGGCATCCAGCGTGCCCGCGAGCGCATGACCGAGGCCGGGCAGACCCCGCCGGCGCCGGCCGCGCCCGCCGCCCAGGTGATCCTGACGGTGAAGGTGGATATCAGCGACGCGGTGAAGGGCCAGGTCAAGGCCGACGACAGCGTGTTCGTTTTCGCCCGTGCCGTCGGCGGCCCGCCGATGCCGTTGGCGGTGAAGCGCCTGACCGTCGCCGACCTGCCGGCCGAGGTCAGCCTGAGCGATGCCGACGCCATGATGCCGCAGCTCAAGCTCAGTGGTTTCCCGCAAGTCGAGCTGGTGGCGCGGGTATCCCGCGCCGGCAACGCCGTCTCCGGCGAGTGGATCGGACGCGGCAAACCGTTGTCTACTGCGCAGTCGTCGGCGCAAGCGCTGACCATCGACGGCCCGGACCAGCCTCAGGCGGCCCGGCCATAACGACAACCGGTTGGGGGAGGTGCGGTGGTGAAGGCGAAGTATCTGGGTCTGGCGATTCTCCTCGGTGGGCTTGGCGGCTGCGTGGTCCATCCGCCGCAGACCAGCGAACCGGCGCCACCGCTGCCGCCGCAGAGCCAGCCTGGTCCGAGCACCGCCCCGGGCCCGACGCCGCCGCGGATCATCCCGCAACCGCAGACTCCGGCGCAGCCCAGCCGCTCGCGTCCGCAGTTCGCCCCGCCGCCAGGCGGCAAGGGCGTCTGGGACGGCAGCCTGGGGGTCTACGTGATCCGTGGCGAGCGCGATCTCTACTACCGCCAGCGCACCTACTACCGCTGGGACGGCGGCTGGTTCTGGTCCACCAGCCCGCAGGGGCCCTGGACCGAGACCGACGCCCGCGGCATCCCGCCCGGTCTCAGCCGGCGCTACGCCAATCCATGACCCCTAGGGGTTCTCCGGGTCGTGCCCGAGCGACTGGATGAACAGCGAGAACAGCTCCGGTTGCGAGGAAATGTCCAGCTTGGCGTACAGGTGGCGCCGATGGACCTTGATGGTCTCCGGCGAGATCGCCAGGCGCTCGGCCATGGCCTTCGACGAGTAGCCGCGGAGGATCAGGCGGGCGATCTCCAGTTCCCGTTCCGACAGTACGCTGGCGCCGAAGTGGCTGAGGGCGTCGCGGATCTGCGTGGCCATCTCTTCCTGCGGCGCGGCCGGCAACAGGCGCTGGCTGCGCTGTTGCCAGTGCTGCTGCATCAGCGCCAGGACCCAGCTCGCGAGCAGCCCGAGCATCCCGCATTCCTCGTCGGCGAACATCCGCTGCATGCCCAGCGACAGCGACAGCGCGCCCTGGCCGGGCACCTGGAGGATGAACTGCACCTCGTCCTCCAGCACGTTGTCGTGGAAGTAGCTGAGGTAATACTCGCTCTGCCGGAAGTGGTCCGGGGCGATTTCCTCCAGGCGGTACAGGCCGCTCGGCAGCCCCTCGCGGCAGGCCTGGTAGAAGGGGTCGAGCAGGTACAGGCCGTTCAGGTAGGCGAGCATCGAGGCCGGCCCGGCGTGCGGCTCGGCATCGTATTCCTCCAGCGCCACCGGCAGCCCGCTGGCCGGGTAGAAGATCGCCAGGGCGTTGTCGAACGGCAGGTGCTGGTGCAGCAGCAGGACCAGTTGCTTCCAGAAGCGGTTGCCGCCGATCTGCTCGATGGTGCGACCCAGGCTGGCATGCATGCCGATGTCCCGGAACAGGGTGTGCATCCGTATTCGCTCCTCGGTGGTTTTTCGCAGGCACCGGTTTGCGGCTTTTCCACTCGCCGCGTCAAGGGGCGTAACCCCAAAGGGTGATTGGCCCGCCAGCACCGCGCTCCTAAAGTCGCCGCATAACCAGCGCCCCGGCAAAGGGCCGCCGCGAGTCTCCGTTACTGCCTCAACTTCAATAACAATCAGAGGACAACGACATGAGCTCTTCCCCCGCGCCCGAGGGCGCGCTGAAACCCACCCTGGGCGTGTTCGACGTGGTCGCCATCACCGTATCCGCGGTCACCCCCGCCAGTTCGGTGTTCGTCATCGCTCCCTTCGCCATCCAGCAGGCCGGTACCGGCGCGTTCTGGGCCTTCGCCCTGGCCGCAGCGCTGGCGCTGATGTTCGCCTGCTGCTACGCCGAACTGGGCCGGGCGCATAGCACCGCCGGCGGCGAGTACGTCTACGCCAAGCGGGTATTCGGCGGGTTGGCCGGCTACGCCACCTTCCTCACCGTGCTGGCGATGCTGCTGTTCATTCCGCCAGTGCTCGCCACCGGCGCGGCGACCTACCTGAACGCCGCCCTCGGCACCCGCTTCGACGCGCAGACCGTGGCTCTGGCGATCGTCGCCTTCAGCTACCTGCTGGGCATCCTCAACATCCGCGTCAACGCCTGGGTCACGGGCACCTGCCTGCTGCTGGAAGTGGCGGCGCTGCTGGTGATCGTCGGCCTCGGCTTCGGCCATGCGCAGCAGCCGGCGAGCGTCCTGCTGCAGCCCCAGGTGGTCGGCGACGACGGCATGCTGGCGATCGCGCCCTGGGCATTGGTGATCGGAGCGGTCGGCACCGCGCTGTTCTCCTACAACGGTTTCGGCGGCGCGGTGCTGCTCGCCGAGGACATGAAGGACGGCGGCCACAGCGTGCACCGCGCGGTGCTCTGGTCGCTGGCGCTGGTGGTGCTGATCGAGATCGTCCCGCTCGCCGCGCTGCTGATCGGCGCGCCGTCGCTCCCGGCGATGCTCGCCAGCCCCGACCCGATCGGCTACCTGTTGAACAGCCACGGCAACGAGACGCTGTCGCGCCTGGTCAGCGCCGGGATCTTCCTCTCGGTGTTCAACGCCATCGTCGCCATCGTCATCCAGAGCGCCCGGGTGATCTTCAGCAGTGGTCGCGACGCGCTCTGGATGCCGGCGCTGAACCGTGCCTTCACCCGTATCCACCCGCGCTGGGAATCGCCCTGGCTGGCCACGCTGTTCCTCGCCATTCCCTCGGCGGCGCTGAGCTTCAGTTCCAACCTGGCCGAACTGACCTCGTTCACCGTGCTGCTGATCGTCATGGTCTACCTGATCGTCGCCCTCTGCGCGCTGTTCAGCCGGGTGCTGCGGCGCGACCGCGAACATCCCTACCGGATGCCGCTGTGGCCGCTGCCGGCATTGCTGGCGGCGAGCGGCGCGGGGTACCTGCTGCTCAACCTGTTCCTGGCGGCCTCGGCCAGGGACGTGATGATCATCGTCGGATTGCTGGCGGTGTCGGTGATCCTCTACTGCACCTACGGCAAGCTCAGTCCGGCGTTCCAGAAGCTTTGACACAGGAGTCCGCATGCGCGCTCGACAACTTGGCATCACCCTCGGCCTGGGCACTCCCGGCCCGTTCAACGCGATCACCGACGTTCCCGGCGTGCGCGTCGGCCACAGCACCCTGAACCAGCGGAGCGACGGCAGGCAGGTTCGCACCGGCGTCACCCTGGTCCAGCCGCGCGCCGGTGCGGCGCGCCTGCAACCCTGCTTCGCCGGCTGCCATGTGCTCAACGGCAACGGTGACGCCACCGGCCTGGAGTGGATCCGCGAGGCCGGCCTGCTGACCACCCCGATCGCCATCACCAATACCCACAGCGTCGGCGCGGTGCGCGACGCGCTGATCGCCGAGGAGCGCGCCGAACTCGGCGACAGCGGGCTGTACTGGTGCATGCCGGTGGTGATGGAAACCTTCGATGGCCTGCTCAACGACATCTGGGGCCAGCACGTCGGCGCCCGCCAGGTCGGTGAGGCGCTGGCCTGCGCCGAGTCCGGACCGGTCCGCGAAGGTTCGGTGGGCGGCGGCACCGGGATGATCTGCCACGAGTTCAAGGGCGGCATCGGCAGCGCCTCGCGGCGACTGCCGGCGGAGCAGGGCGGCTGGACGGTGGGCGCGCTGGTCCAGGCCAACCACGGCCAGCGCCGCGAGCTACGGGTCGATGGCTACCCGGTCGGCCGCCGACTGGGCGAGATCCCCTCGCCGTTCCGCGAGGAAGGCACCCCGGGCATGGGCTCCATCGTGGTGATCCTGGCCACCGACGCGCCGCTGTTGCCGCACCAGTGCCAGCGCCTGGCGCAGCGCGCCTCGATCGGCATCGCTCGCACCGGTGGCGGCACCGAGGACTCCAGCGGCGACGTGTTCCTCGCCTTCGCCACCGGCAACCAGGATCTGCCGCCAGCCGACTATGCGCGCAAGGAACTGCCGCAGAGCACGCCGCTACGGATGCTCAACAACGATCACATCTCGCCGCTGTTCGCCGCGGCGGCGGAGGCGGTGGAAGAAGCCATCGTCAACGTGCTGTTGGCCGGCGAGGACATGCGCACCGAGGACGGCCGGCTGGTCCCCGCGCTGAAGGGGGAGACGCTCCTGGCGGCGCTGCGCGAGACCGGCTGGCCAGGGCGCTGAAAAGACTCTGCGGCCAGGGGCACGAATGACAAAAGCCGGACGCGCGCGAGCGCTTCCGGCTTTTTCGTCGAGCGGCCAGGAATCAGTCGGGACTGTAGATCTGGTCGAACACGCCGCCGTCGATGAAGTGGGTCTTCTGCACGCTGCGCCAGTCGCCGAAGGTCTTCTCCACCGAGAAGAAGTCGACTTTCGGGAAGCGGTCGGCGAACCTGGCGAGGATCTCCGGGTTGCGCGGGCGCAGGTAGTTGTTGGCGGCGATGGTCTGGCCCTCGTCCGACCACAGGTACTTCAGGTAGGCCTCGGCCTGGGCGCGGCTGCCTTTCTTCTCGACCACCTTGTCGACCACCGCCACGGGAGGCTCGGCTTCGGCGGACACGCTCGGGTAGACCACCTCGAAGCCGCCGCGGCCGAATTCGCGGGCGATCATCTCGGCTTCGTTCTCGAAGGTCACCAGTACGTCGCCGATCTGGTTCTGCATGAAGGTGGTGGTGGCGGCGCGGCCGCCGGTGTCGAGCACCGGTACCTGCTTGAACAGCTTGCCGACGAATTCCTTGGCCTTGTTCTCGTCACCGCCGTTCTTCAGCACGTAGCCCCAGGCGGAGAGATAGGTGTAGCGGCCATTGCCGGAGGTCTTGGGGTTCGGCACCACTACCTGGACGCCGTCCTTGAGCAGGTCCGGCCAGTCCTTCAGGGCCTTGGGATTGCCCTTGCGGACGATGAACACGGTGGCCGAGGTGAACGGCGCGCTGTTGTTCGGCAGGCGGGTCGCCCAGTCCTTCGGCAGCAGGCCGCCGTTGTCGGCGAGGGCATCGATGTCGGTGGCCTGGTTCATGGTGATGACGTCGGCGGGCAGGCCGTCGATCACCGAGCGCGCCTGCTTGCTGGAACCGCCATGGGACATCTGGATGGTGATGTTCTCGCCTTTCTCCGCTTTCCAGTATTTCTGGAAGGCCGGGTTGTATTCCTTGTAGAAGTCGCGCATCACGTCGTAGGAGACGTTGAGCAGGGGCTGGGCGGCGTGAGCGGCGCCGCCGAGCGCCAGGCCGGCGGCCAGCAGGGAGGCGCTGAACAGTCGTTTCACAGGGCAGTTCCTTTGAGCATGTTGTAGTGGCTCGACTATAACGTCGGGTTATATGCAGGGTAAATATCAAAAACTGCTTTGCTTATTACCCGCTCGAGCCTATGCCGCGGCCGGCGCTTTGGCCAGCGCTAGTCGAGGCCGCTGACCGCCAGGTCCCTGGGATACTCCACGCTGAACTTGAGGGTGGCGCTGCGTTTCTCGCCGGGTTGCAGGGTCCAGTCCCACTTCAGCTTGCCGTCGTCCTCGCGCTTGACTTCCTGCGCCTTGGGTTCCAGCAGGGTGACCTGGATCTGCTCGTTGCGCGAGACCGGCAACTGGTCCTCGAACTGCACGCGTTCGGCGTTCTTGTGGTTGTTGCGCACTTCGATGCGGAATTCGTAGTTGACCCGCGTGCGGTTGCCGATCAGGCCACTGCTGTCGGTGTAGCGCTTGACCAGCTTGCGTTCGATGCCGATGCCCTCGTCGGCGCCCAGCGCCAGTTCGAAGCTTTCCCCGGGCATCACCCCGCGCAGATGGCCACTGGCGACGAAGCTGTTGCCGAGAAAGGTATTCAGGGTTCCGGGAAGCAGTGGGTAATCGCTGTCGTTGCGGGTCTCGGCTTCCAGGTAGGCGGTCTCGCGCAAGGCCGGGGCCGCCAGGTAGCGCAGCCTGGCCGGCATTTCCAGGCGGGCGATGGTGACCTTCTGCGCGCTGCCGTCGCTGTTCAGGGACGCCGGCACGGGGATGTGGAACGACGCGCTGGCGGCGCCGCTGCTGACTTCCGCGGTGGCGAGCCGCGCCTCGGCCAGCTTCGGCGCCGGGGCCGGCATGGCCATCTTCGCCGAGGTCCTGGCGATGGGCGCGGCTTGCGGCATGGGCGCCGGAGCGTCCTGCATGGCCATTTCGGCGCCGTAGTACGCGTTGGGCGCGTCGATGTCGACGATCCAGGGATTCAGCCGCGGTACGTTGCCGCCCAGGGCCGGACGGGCGGTGGAGAGCGTCAGGTCGACGTCGGTCCAGTCCTCGCCGCTGCTCTGCCGGACCAGGCCCTGGTAGGTCAGTTCGATGGTTTTCGCGCCGTCGCGCAGGCGCGCATCGTAGGTCGGCTGCCAGGAGGCGTCGCGCAGGGTGTAGTCGAGCTTCACCTCGACCTGCGCCGGTTGCTCCAGGGCGACCCGCAGGATCGCGCGCTTGAAGCGCTTGCCATCGCCGTTGAGGGTGCCGCGCTGCTCCTGCAACTGCTGCTTGCGCTGCTCCAGTTCGGTGGCGCGGTCGTCCAGCTGGCGCTGTTCGGCGAGCAGGCGTTCGAGATTGCCTTCGGTCAGCTGCAGCAGGTTCTTCAGCTCGTCGATGCCGGGCAGGGGCCGATCCTTGCCCGGCTGGGTGCTGCCGCTCTGGATGTCGGCGAGGAACTTCTTCTGCGCTTCAAGCACGCTGCCGCGATCATGGATTTCCCGCAGTTGCCGGTCGATCTCGCGCAGTTGCTGGTCGAGTTGCTGCACACGGTTGTCGTTCGGGCGCTCGACCCGTTGCGCGGCGCTGCTGACGTCGAGCAGGGTGGCGGCGGCGCTGGCTTCGAGAGAGGCGCGCAGGCTGGCGTCGTCAAGCTGGAAGGGCAGTTGCTCGAGGGCGATCTCGTGCTGGCCCTTGGGCAGTTGCAGGCGTGCGGTGCGGGTGACCACGGCACGGTCGGCGTAGACGGTGACCGCGCTGATGCGGCTGTCGACCGCTTGCGGCGCGGCCAGCAGCGGAGCGCTGGCGAGCAGGCCGGCGAACAGGAACGGAGAGGCGGCGAGTCGATTCACGATATCTCTTCCTTGGGCGAATGGAGGGCGAGGGACGCGTGCGTGCGGTCCCTTCCTGCTGCCTGAGACGCAAGAGCGGTGAAAGACGGGTTAGGCGTCGCGAAGAAATTTTCCCCGTGGCCGTCAGGCCGGGCGTTCCAGGCGCTCCAGGGCGCTGCGCAGGTTGGCGCGGGCAGTGGCTTCCCAGCGTTGCCGCAGCGGCTCGCAGTGGTACAGCGCCGGTTGCTCCAGCAACTGGCGCAGCAGCTTGCCGCGCCCGGCGCGGAACAGCGGCTCAGGCACCCAGGCGTATTCGGCGCGGATGTCCGCCTCGTAGCGCGCGTAGACCGGCGCCGGCGCGGCGAGGATGGCGAGGTCGAGGTCCACCAGCAGGGCCGCGTCGGCGTCTCCCGGCGGCGCCTGGTGACAGGTGGCCATGATCAGTTCGCGCAGGGCCGGCCCCAGCGCCGCCAGCCCGGCCTGGTCGAGCCAGCGCTCGGTGCGGGTGGCGCTGGCGGCCTCGTTGTCCTGACGATGGGTGTCATAGACCAGGTCGTGGGTCCACAAGGCCAGTTCCACCAGGTCCGGCCGGCGCGCCAGGTGTCGCCAGCGGTCGAAGTGCTCCAGGCAGGCTAGGATGTGGCGATCGCTGTGGTAGTGCCGGTCGGCGCCGGTATAGGCCGCCAGCAGGGCGTCGAAGGCGTCCGCCGGCGGGCTGCCGCCGAAGCGTTGCCAGAGGGCGTCCCAGCGCTGTCTATCAAGTGTCCGCATGGGCGCTTTCCTCGCGGGGGAACAAAGGGTTGCCGCAGCGGCAGCAGAACGCCGCCTGCGTCTCGTGGGTCGCCTTGCCGCATACCGGGCAGTCCCGGTGCAGCAGGCTGGCCGGGTCCTGGCGCATGGCGGTGGCGAGTTCGGCGGTGAAGATCCCGGTGGGCACGGCGATGATCGAGTAGCCGGTGATCATCACCAGGCTGGCGATGGCCTGGCCGAGCGGGGTCTTCGGTGTGATGTCGCCGAAGCCGACCGTGGTCAGGGTGACGATCGCCCAGTAGATGCCGCGGGGGATGCTGGTGAAGCCGTGTTCCGGGCCTTCGACCACGTACATCAGCGCGCCGAACACGGTGACCAGGGTCATCACGGTGAGGAAGAACACGATGATCTTCTGCTTGCTGCCGCGCAGGGCGGTGAGCAGGAAGTTGGCCTGGCTCAGGTACTGGCGCAGCTTGAGCACGCGGAAGATCCGCAGCATGCGTATGACCCGGACGATCAGCAGGTACTGGGCGTCGGGATAGAGCAGGGCGAGGAAGCCGGGGAGTATCGCCAGCAGGTCGACCAGCCCGTAGAAGCTGAAGGCATAGCGCAGCGGCTTGGGCGAGCAGTACAGGCGCAGCAGGTATTCCACCAGGAAGATACCGGTGAAGCCCCATTCGATATAGGCCAGCAGGTCGCCGTAGTCCTGGTGGATCTCGTCGATGCTGTCGATCATCACCACCAGCAGGCTGGCCAGGATCACCAGCAGCAGCGCGCTGTCGAAGCGCCGGCCGTCGCGGGTATCGGTCTGGAAGATGATGACGTAGAGGCGTTCGCGCCAGCTGTCGGGTGCGCTCATCGTGGCTCCTGATGATGGATGCGGCACCTTACCAGACTAGCTGGCCGGCGCCAGCGTTCCCCGCCTCAGGAACGCCGACGGCCGAGGCGCGCGCCGAGGCCGCCGGCCAGGCGCAGGTACAGGCGCTCGCCGCCGATGCAGAGCAGGCAGGCGAGGATGAACGGCGCGGTCAGCGCCGGCAGGCCGAGGAGCCCGAACAGCGGCTGCAGCGCCACCGCCAGGCCGATGCCGAGCAGCGCTGGCCATGGCGTGCGGTAGCGCAGCGCCAGGGCCAGTCCGGCGAGGGCGGCGTTCAGGCCGTAGAGCCCGGCCAGGGCGCTCGGCCAGTCGTAGCCGAGCAGCCAGGCCAGCGGCAGGCTGGCCGCGGCGCCGGCCAGCGCCCAGGCGGCGGAGGGTCGCGAGACCAGCAGCAGGCCGAGCCAGACGAGCAGGCCGGCGAGTGGTTCGCCGAGGAAGATGATCTCGCCGATCCCCAGCGGCAGCGCCGCAAGCTCCGCCGTGCCGCTCCAGGCGCAGTTGAAGCAGCCGCCAGGAACCGCCGGGGCCAGGCCGAGCCAGGTGCCGAGGGGCACCAGCCACCAGCCGTTGAGGACGAAGCCCAGGGTATAGGGCGGTAGCCAGCGGCGTTGGCGCAGCCCATGCAGGAACAGCCGTTGCAGCGCCACGCTGGCCAGGCAGCCGAGCGCCACCAGCGCCAGCAGGCCCGGCGACCAGGCGAAGCGGAATGCCAGCAGCATGCCGATCAGCACCGCGTTGTAGCCGTACAGCCCGGCCGCGATGTCGCTGTCGGGGCAGCGCAACAGGCGCGCCAGGAGCGGGCCGAGGGCGCCGCCAAGGAGGGCGCCGGCGAGCAGCGGCGGCGCGCCGACGGCGATCGCCAGCAGGCAGGCCAGGCCCAGGCGTGGGTCGCCCTGGAGGAACACCTGGCTGATGCCGCGCAGGAGGATTCGGGATGCATTGAGGACAGGTTGCAGGTGCATGGCGGTCAGCGCGGCAAGGGCCGCTCGGCAGGCACGGAGATGCCGGGCCTGCGCGAGAGGCGGGGTTGATCATTGTACGGCCGGGAGCGGAGTCGACGCATCCCGCGCGACGTTGCCGGGCGAGGAGCATGCAAGCAGGGCGTCCCGGGAGAAAAAAAGACCTCCGGCAGGAGTTGAACCGGAGGTCTTGAATGTCCATGGCCTGCATGGGAGTGCGCGAGGGAGGCCATGGTCCGACAAGAAGGTCTTTCCCGGATGGATGGAGACGCGGCCCCGTATTTCCGGCCCCATCCATCCGAGAGAGACAAGGGTGGCCCGACCCGCATGCCCGGGGGGACGGCGCGGGCCGGACCGAACTCGTTTGCTTCAGAGACCTCCCAGCGGCGGCGCCACGGTCTCGATGCGCAGCATGTTGGTCGATCCGGGGCGACCGAACGGCACGCCGGCGGTGACCACCACGGTGTCGCCGCGGCGCGCCATGCGCTGGGCCAGGGCGATGTCGAGGGCGGTGGAGCAGATCTCGTCGACGTGCGCCAGTTGCTCGTTGACCACCGAATACACGCCCCAGGCCACGGTCAGGCGCCGCGCCGTGCGCAGGTTCGGGGTCAGGCTGAGGATCGGCGCCTTGGGCCGCTCGCGGGCGGCGCGCAGGGTCGAGTTGCCCGATTCGGTGTAGTTCACCAGCACCGCCACCGGGAGGATCCGGCTGACCCGGCGGATCGCGCAGCTGATCGCATCGGAGACGGTGGCGTCGGGCTGCGGGCGGTTGACTTCGAGCTGGACGTGGTAGTCCGGCTCGGCCTCCACCTGGCGGACGATCTTCGCCATCATCTCCACCGCCTCGCGCGGGTATTGCCCGGAGGCGGTTTCCGCCGAGAGCATCACCGCGTCGGCGCCGGCGCCCACCGCGGTGGCCACGTCGGTCACCTCGGCGCGGGTCGGGGCGGGGGAGAAACGCATCGACTCGAGCATCTGGGTGGCCACCACCACCGGCTTGCCGAGCTGGCGGCAGACCTGGACGATGCGCTTCTGGATGCCCGGCACGCTCTCCGCCGGCACTTCGACGCCGAGGTCGCCGCGCGCCACCATGATCGCATCGGCGCGCTCGGCGATCGCCTCGATGGCGCTCACCGCGCTGGGCTTCTCGATCTTGGCCATGAGGAACGCCTTGTCGCCGATCAGTCCACGAGCCTCGTCGATGTCCTCCGGGCGCTGCACGAAGGACAACGCCACCCAGTCGACCCCCAGTTCCAGGCCGAAGGCCAGGTCGCGGCGGTCCTTGTCGGTCAGCGGGCTGAGCTGCAGCACCGCTTCCGGCACGTTGACGCCCTTGCGATCGGACAGCTCGCCGCCCACCGCGACGCGGGTCTCGATGGCGTCGCTGTGGCAGTTGACCACTTCCAGGCGGATCTTGCCGTCGTCCAGCAGCAGGCTCATGCCCGGCTCCAGGGCATGGATGATCTCCGGGTGCGGCAGGTTGACCCGCCGCTCGTCACCGGGGGCGTCGCTGAGGTCGAGGGTGAAGGTCTGCCCGCGCTGCAAGTGCACGGCGCCGGCGGCGAAGCGGCCGACCCGCAGCTTCGGACCCTGCAGGTCCATGAGCACGCCGATCGGGTAGTTCAGCTCCGCTTCCACCTCGCGCACCCAGGCGAAGCGCTGCGCGTGATCGGCATAGTCGCCGTGGCTGAAGTTCAGGCGGAACAGGTTGGCGCCGGCCTCCACCAGGGCGCGGATATCGTCGCGGCTGCGGGTGGCCGGGCCGAGGGTGGCGAGGATCTTGGCTTTCTTGTCGGCTGTCATGTCAGGACTCGAGGATGAGAATGGCGCGGAAGTCGTTCACGTTGGTCCGGGTCGGTCCGGTCACCAGCAGGTCGCCGAGGGCCTGGAAATAGCCGTAGCCGTTGTTGTCATCGAGCTCGTCGCGGATCTTCAGCCCGGCCTTCTCGCCGCGGGCATGGGAGCAGGGCGTCATCAGCGCGCCGGCGTTGTCTTCCGAGCCGTCGATGCCGTCGGTGTCGCCGGCCAGGGCCCAGATGTTCGGTTCGCCCTTGAGCTCGGCGGTGAGGCTGAGGAGGAACTCGGCGTTGCGTCCGCCGCGGCCGTTGCCGCGCACGGTGACGGTGGTCTCGCCGCCGGAGAGGATCACGCAGGGCGCCGCCAGCGGCTGGCCGTGCTTGCGGATCTGCCGGGCGATGCCGGCGTGGACCTTGGCGACTTCCCGCGCTTCGCCCTCGAGGTCGCCGAGGATCAGCGTCGAGAAGCCGGCCGCGCGGCACTTCACCGCTGCTGCGTCGAGGGCGTTCTGTGGCGTGGCGATCAACTGGAAGTGGCTGCGCGCCAGGCACGGGTCGTCGGGCTTGACGGTTTCCGAGCGCGGGTCGGCGAGCCAGTCGAGGACGTTCTGCGGCACGTCGATGGCGTAGCGCTTGAGGATCGCCAGGGCATCGGCGGAGGTGGTCGGATCGCCGACGCTGGGACCGGAGGCGATCACCGTGGCCTCGTCGCCGGGAACGTCGGAAATCGCGTAGGTATGGACGCTGGCCGGCCAGCAGGCCTTGGCCAGGCGGCCGCCCTTGATCGCCGAGAGGTGCTTGCGCACGCAGTTCATCTCGCCGATGGCGGCGCCGGACTTGAGCAGCGCCTTGTTCACCGCCTGCTTGTCCGCCAGGGCGATGCCTTCGGCCGGCAGCGAAAGCAGCGCGGAGCCGCCGCCGGAGAGAAGGAAGATCACCCGGTCGTTCTCGTTCAGGTCGCTGATCAGTTCCAGCACGCGACGGGCGACGCGCTCGCCGGCGTCGTCGGGCACCGGATGGGAGGCTTCCACCACTTCGATGCGACGGCATTGCGCGCCGTAGCGGTAAGGCGCCACTACCAGGCCCCGGATCTCGCCCTGCCAGTACTTCTCCACCACTTCGGCCATGGCCCCGGCGGCCTTGCCGGCACCGATGACGATGGCGCGCCCGCTGCGATCTTCCGGCAGGTGGTCGGCCAGCACCTGGTAGGGGTGGCCGGCCGCCACCGCGGTATTGAACAGCTCGGTGAGAAAGGCGCGTGGGTCGGTACTCATGACAGGCTCCGAATTTCTTGTTGTCGTGCCGCCGGTCGGGCCGGCGGTCGCAGCGTGGTCGACGCTTCCATTGCGCAGCACCCGCACCGGCGGGAACTGTGCAATGGAAGCGAGGCGCCCGGACGCAGAGGCCGTGAATCTCCCGGCCGGGCGTTCGCTTCCTTTACCCCGCCTTGTGGGCGGGGAAGGAAGAGGGCGGCGGCGAACACCGGAGTTCGTCGACCGTTCCTCTCCCCGATCCCTTCGAGAAGGGTTTCGTCGCTCCGCGCGGGGTGACGGGCCCGCGCGGACTGCGGATCACTCGTCGCGGATCGAGAAGTTGGCCATGTGTTCCAGGCCCTTGATCAGCGCCGAGTGGTCCCAGTTGCTGCCGCCGATGGCCGCGCAGGTGCTGAACACCTGCTGGGCGTTGGCGGTGTTGGGCAGGTTCAGGTTCAGCTCGCGGGCGCCGGCCAGGGCCAGGTTGAGGTCCTTCTGGTGCAGGCTGATGCGGAAGCCCGGGTCGAAGGTGCCCTTGACCATGCGCTCGCCGTGCACCTCGAGGATCCGCGAGGAGGCGAAGCCACCCATCAGCGCCTCGCGCACCTTGGCCGGGTCGGCGCCGTTGCGGGCGGCGAACAGCAGGGCCTCGGCGACCGCCTGGATGTTCAGCGCGACGATGATCTGGTTGGCCACCTTGGCGGTCTGGCCGTCGCCGTTGCCGCCGACGCGGGTGATGTTCTTGCCCATCGCCTGGAACAGCGGCAGGGCGCGTTCGAAGGTGTTCGGGCAGCCGCCGACCATGATGCTCAGGGTCGCCGCCTTGGCGCCGACCTCGCCGCCGGAGACCGGGGCGTCCAGGTACTGCGCGCCGGTGGCCTTGATCTTCTCGGCGAAGCCCTTGGTGGCGGTGGGGGAGATCGAACTCATGTCGATCACCACCTTGTTCGGGCCGACGCCTTCGGCGATGCCGTCCTTGCGGAACAGCACGTCCTCGACCTGCGGGGTGTCCGGCACCATGACGATGATGAACTCGGCTTCCTGGGCCACTTCCTTCGGGTTGGCCAGGGCAATGGCGCCGGCCTCCAGCAGGTCGGCCGGAGCGGCGTCGTGGTGGGTGGAAAGGAACAGGCTGTGGCCGGCCTTCTGCAGGTTCTGCGCCATGGGCTTGCCCATGATTCCGGTGCCGATGAATCCGATCTTGGCCATGCGGGTGTCTCCTGGTTCTGTCTGTCGAGTGGCTCCGCGCAGAGAGGCGGGAGCGTCTTGTTCGTGGGGGCGGGTCAGACGACGTTGTGCGTCTTCATCCAGCCGAGACCTGCTTCGGTGGTGGTGGCCGGCTTGTACTCGCAGCCGATCCAGCCCTGGTAGCCGATGCGGTCCAGATGCTCGAAGAGGAAGCGGTAGTTGATCTCGCCGGTGCCCGGTTCGTGGCGGCCTGGGTTGTCGGCCAGCTGCACGTGGTTGATCGCCGCCAGCTGGTTTTCCAGGGTGCGCGCCAGATCGCCTTCCATGATCTGCATGTGATAGATGTCGTATTGCAGGAACAGGTTGGCGCTGCCGACCTTGTCGCGGATCTCCAGGGCCTGGCGGGTGTTCTGCAGGTAGAAGCCGGGGATGTCGAGGGTGTTGATCATCTCCATGACCAGGCGGATGCCAGCGGCTTCCAGCTTGTCGGCGGCGTAGCGCAGGTTGTCGACGAAGGTCTGCTCGACACTGGCGCAGTCGTGCCCCTGCGGCCGGATCCCGGCGAGGCAGTTCACCTGGCGGTTGCCCAGCACCTTGGCATAGGCGATGGCCTTGTCGACCCCCTCGCGGAACTCCTGAACCCGGTCCGGGTGGCAGGCGATGCCGCGCTCGCCCTTGGCCCAGTCGCCGGCCGGCAGGTTGAACAGCACCTGCTCCAGGCCGTTGGCTTCCAGGCGGGCCTTGATCGCCTCGGCCTCGACGTCATAGGGGAAGAGGTATTCCACGCCGGCGAAGCCGGCCTTGGCGGCGGCGTCGAAGCGGTCGAGGAAGTCCACCTCGGTGAACAGCATGGACAGGTTGGCGCAGAAACGGGGCATGTCTTGCTCCTATCGTTCGGTCAAACGTTCGGGAGGCCTTTCGCCAGGGGTGGGGTGCCGCACGCACCGTCCGCGCCCCCGGGAAAGGCCGACGATCAATCGAGCAGGGAGATGGCGGTCGGCGCGTCGGCGCCTTTCTCGGCCAGTTCCTCGAACTCGTTGATGGCGTTGATCTCGGTGCCCATGGAGATGTTGGTGACGCGCTCCAGGATCACCTCGACCACCACCGGCACCTGGTGTTGCTGCATCAGTTCGCGGGCCTTGGCCAGGGCGGCGCCGATCTCGTTCGGGTCGAACACCCGGATCGCCTTGCAGCCCAGGCCCTCGACCACCGCCACGTGGTCGACGCCGTAGCCTTCCAGCTCGGGGGCGTTGATGTTGTCGAAGGCCAACTGCACGCAATAATCCATGTCGAAGCCGCGCTGCGCCTGGCGAATCAGGCCCAGGTAGGAGTTGTTCACCAGTACGTGGATATAGGGCAGCTTGAACTGCGCGCCGACCGCCAGTTCCTCGATCATGAACTGGAAGTCGTAGTCGCCGGAGAGCGCCACCACCTGGCGGCTCGGGTCGGCCTTGACCACCCCCAGCGCGGCGGGAATGGTCCAGCCCAGCGGGCCGGCCTGGCCGCAGTTGATCCAGTGGCGCGGCTGGTAGACGTGGAGGAACTGCGCGCCGGCGATCTGCGACAGGCCGATGGTGCTGACGTAGCAGGCATCCTTGCCGAAGAACTCGTTCATCTCTTCGTAGACGCGCTGCGGTTTCACCGGCACGTTGTCGAAGTGGGTCTTGCGTTGCAGCGTGCGCTTGCGCTGCTGGCAGCTTTCCAGCCAGGCGGCGCGCGACTTCAGCTTGCCGGCCGCCTTCCACTCGCGGGCCACTTCGAGGAACGCGTCGAGGGCGGCGCCGGCGTCGGAGACGATACCCAGGTCGGGCATGAACACCCGGCCGATCTGGGTCGGCTCGATGTCCACGTGGATGAAGCGACGGCCCTCGGTGTAGACCTCGACGCTACCGGTGTGGCGGTTGGCCCAGCGGTTGCCGATGCCGAGCACCAGGTCGGATTCCAGCAGAGTGGCGTTGCCGTAGCGGTGCGAAGTCTGCAGGCCGACCATGCCGGCCATCTGCGGGTGGTCGTCGGGGATCACGCCCCAGCCCATCAGGGTCGGGATTACCGGGATGCCGGTCAGTTCGGCGAACTCGCGGAAGCGCTCGGCGGCGTCGGCGTTGAAGATGCCGCCACCGGCCACCAGCAGCGGGCGCTCGGCTTCGTCGAGCATGGCCAGGACCTTCTCGGCCTGGACCCGGGTGGCCTTCGGCTTGCTCACCGGGAGCGGTTCGTAGGCGTCGATGTCGAACTCGATCTCGGCCATCTGTACGTCGAACGGCAGGTCGATCAGCACCGGGCCGGGCCGGTCGCTGCGCATCAGCTGGAAGGCCTTCTGGAACACGTAGGGGACCTGGGCCGGTTCCAGCACGGTGGTCGCCCACTTGGCCACCGGCGCGGCGATGCTGGAGATGTCGACCGCCTGGAAGTCTTCCTTGTGCAGGCGGGCGCGCGGTGCCTGGCCGGTGATGCAGAGAATCGGGATGGAGTCGGCGGAGGCGGAGTAGAGGCCGGTGATCATGTCGGTGCCGGCCGGGCCGGAGGTGCCGATGCAGACGCCGATGTTGCCGGCCTTGGTGCGGGTATAGCCCTCGGCCATGTGCGAGGCGCCTTCGACGTGACGGGCCAGGACATGGTCGATGCCGCCGATCTTCTTCAGCGCGGCGTACATGGGGTTGATCGCGGCACCGGGGACGCCGAACGCGGTATCCACGCCTTCGCGGCGCATCACCAGGACGGCGGCTTCGATTGCTCTCATTCTGGCCATCGTTTTGTTCCTCGTTCTTATACTAATTGTGTACAAAAGTTGGAGCGATTCTAGGCAGAGGGTGAGCGCAAGGTCAAGATGGGTTGTATACGCTGGGAAAAGCCGCTGAAATTCATTTTTATCTAATTAAAACAATAACTTAGTCTCTACGTTAGCAGGCTTATAAAACCATCGTTTGAAAAAATGTATACAAAAATATGTTCAGATTGTTCTGATGTGTTGCTTTCGGAAAGCCGGTCGGCTACTAGATTGGGTACAAATTTTCGAACGCACCCGCCTTGCGGGTGGCTTCCCGATTTCTACCCTTATCAACTCGAGAGGAACGACCATGACCACCATCAGTCTGGAAACCGCGCTGGGCATCACCCGCCAGGCGCTGGCGCTGGGGCGCGAACTGTCCACCGCGCCCCTGACCATCGCGGTGCTGGACGCCGGCGGCCACCTGGTGGCGCTGCAGCGTGAGGACGGGGCGAGCATGCTGCGACCGCAGATCGCCATCGGCAAGGCGTGGGGCGCGGTGGCCCTGGGCAAGTCGTCGCGAGTGCTGGCGGCGGACGCGCAGCAGCGACCCTCCTTTATTTCGGCGGTGAATACCCTGGCCCATGGCAACCTGGTACCGGCCCCGGGTGGAGTGCTGATTCGCAACGATAAGGCCGAGGTGGTCGGCGCGGTGGGCATCAGCGGCGACACCTCGGACATCGACGAGCAGTGTGCGATCCAGGGCGTGCTGGCGGTCGGGCTGGTGCCCGACGCCGGCTGATCGCCAGGCCCGGCCATGGCGGCCGGGCCTTTCCTCGCTTCTTCAGCTGGCGTGTGCCGCCGTCCGCCAGGGGCTGGGTGCCGTGCCGGAAGCAGGATTCCTCGGCGTGGCAGCGATGCTTGGCAACGGTTCCCAGCAGGCATCCCGGCGGCTCGGCCGCCACCGGCGTACCAGCGGTACGGGGCCAGCCTGATCCCGGCTGTTGCCAGGGCTCGACAGGCGCGCCCTGGCTGCGCGCCCTGAGCGGGTCAGAGCGGCAGCGGCCGCAACCGGCCGGCGCTCTTGCCGGATTGGCCGTCGGGCGTACAGCCTTTCAGGACCAGGCGGGTGATGGTTTCCACCGCCGCGTCGTAATCGGCGTCGCTGAGCTGTTCCTTGCCGGTGACGATGGAGATCTGCCAGTCGAAATCGGCATAGGTCTGGGTCGCCGCCCAGATGGCGAACAGCAGGTGATGCGGGTCCACCGGGGCGAGCTGACCACGGTCGATCCAGGTCTGCAGGCAGGTGACGTTGCGCTGGGCCTGGGCGTTCAGTTCGTCGAGGTATTCCTTCGGCAGGTGCGGCGCGCCGTGCATGATTTCGCTGGCGAAGACCTTGGAGGCATGCGGCAGCTCGCGGGAGATGCGGATCTTCGAGCGGATGTAGGCGGGCAGGGCGAGCAGCGGGTCGTCTTCCACGCGGAACGGCGCCGATGCCTGCAGCAACGGCTCGACGATGCTCTCCAGCACGCAGCGGTAGAGGTTTTCCTTGGACTGGAAGTAGTAGTAGACGTTGGGCTTGGGCAGGCCGGCGCGGGCGGCGATGTCGCTGGTCTTGGTCGCCGCGAAGCCCTTGTCGGCGAACTCCTCGCTGGCGGCGCGGAGGATCAGGCGCTTGTTGCGCTCGCGGATGCTGGTCATCAGTCCTTGTTCTTCATTGCTGCAACGGCGGCAGGAAGCCGAAGATGGTAGCACCCGCCCGGAGCGCCCCTCAAGCAAGGTGCGAACGAGACGGAGCCCTGGAAAATCCTGACCCGCTGGTTCATTTGCGCTATACATTTTCCGCTATTTGGAGTATTCGTTGAGGGTATCGAGTCGCCCGCTCGCACTCACCCACCGAGCGCCGGGCGAGCCCCCGGAACAGAACGAGTCACCATGTCCGATTCCCGCCTGGTCGATCCCTTCGGCCGCCGCATCACCTACCTGCGCCTGTCGGTGACGGATCGCTGCGATTTCCGCTGCACCTACTGCATGAGCGAAGACATGCAGTTCCTGCCGCGCGACCAGGTCCTCAGCCTGGAAGAGCTGTACGCGGTGGCCGACGCTTTCATCGGCCTCGGCGTGCGGCGCATCCGCATCACCGGCGGCGAGCCGCTGGTGCGCAAGGGCATCGCCGGGCTGCTGGCGCGCCTCGGCCAGCGCCCCGAACTGGAAGACCTGGCGATCACCACCAACGGTTCGCAACTGCGCGAGCGTGCCGGGGAGCTGAAGGCTGCCGGCGTGCGCCGCCTGAACGTCAGCCTCGACTCGTTGCGCCGCGAGCGCTTCGCCGCCTTCACCCGCAGCGATCGCCTGGAGCAGGTGCTGGATGGCATCCAGGCCGCGCGCGAAGCCGGTTTCGAGCGGATCAAGCTGAACTGCGTGGTACAGAAGGGCCGCAACGACGACGAGATCCTCGACCTGGTCGAGTACGCCCTGGCCAACCAACTGGACATCAGCTTCATCGAGGAAATGCCGCTGGGCAGCATCACCAGCCACCGTCGCGAGCTGACCCTCTGCACCAGCGACGAAGTCCGCGCGATCATCGAGCAGCGCTGGCCGCTGACGCCGAGCCTGGCGCGCAGTGGCGGACCGTCGCGCTACTATCAGATCGGTGACGAACCCAGCCGTATCGGCTTCATCTCTCCCCACAGCAACAATTTCTGCGGCGACTGCAACCGCGTGCGGGTCACCGCCGAGGGCAAGCTGGTGCTGTGCCTCGGCCACGAAGGCGCGCTCGACCTGCGCCAACTGCTGCGCAGCCATCCCGGCGACCGCGAGCGCCTGAGCGCGGCGCTGGTGGCGGCGCTGAACCTGAAGCCGGAGCGGCATCACTTCGACGCCCAGGAGCAGGTCCAGGTGCTGCGTTTCATGAGCATGACCGGCGGCTGACGACACCTCGTAGGGCGATCACGCCAATGGCGCGATTCGCCGCCTCTTCCGCATGCCGTCCAGGCGGCCGTCTTCCGGCGGCTGGCCGGTCTCGGAAAGCGCGATGCAGCGCAGCGCCGAAGCGCAGCGAAGAGGTCATGCTGTCTGCCATGCCAGCAAAGGAAGACTTCCATGCACCGGGTCCTGTTCATCTGCAGTCGCAACCGCCTGCGCAGTCCCAGCGCCGAGCGGCTGTTCGCCGACTGGCCGGGCGTCGAGACCGATTCCGCCGGGCTGGCGGTGGACGCCGAGACGCCCCTGGAGCGGGAGCAACTGGAATGGGCGACGCTGGTCGTCGTCATGGAACGCCGTCACCGGCAGGCTCTGCTGCGTCGGCACGCCGTGGCGATGAGAGGCAAGCGCCTGGTCTGCCTGGATATTCCGGACGACTACGCCTACATGCAGGCGGAATTGCTGCAGCTGCTGGAACGCAAGGCAGGGCCTTTCCTTCGGCGGGACTGAGCGGCGCGGACAACGCGCAGGAAAAAAGAAGCCGGACGAGGTCCGGCCCGAGGGAAGGGCGGGCCGTGAGTGTCGTCGGCCCGCCAGGGAGTCAGGAATGCTTGGGCGCCGGCGCGTGGCTGCCGCACAGGTGGCTGCGATCGTTGCGGCTGAGGATGTTGAACAGCAGGTTCAGCACCACTGCCCAGATCGCGGTCATGGCGATGCCGCTATGGGTGATCGGCTCCATCCACACCGGCAGGCGGGCGAAGAAGTCCGGACGTACCACCGGGACCATGCCCATGCCGATGCTCACCGCCACCAGCAACTGGTTGCGGCGGTCGGTGATGTTGGCCTCGTGGAGGATCTGGATGCCGCTGGCGGCGACCATCCCGAACATCGCTATGCCGGCGCCGCCGAGCACCGCGGGCGGGATCGAGGCGACCAGGAAGGCGGCCTTGGGCAGCATGCTGAGAAGGATCAGGAAGCCGGCGGCGGCGACCGTCACGTAGCGGCTGCGCACCCCGGTCATCTGTACCAGGCCGATGTTCTGGGCGAACGAGGAATGGGTGAAGGTGTTCAGGAAACCGGCGAAGAACGAGGCGCCGGCGTCGCAGAGCAGCCCGCGGCGCAGTTCGGTCGAGGTGATCTCGCGGCCGGTGATCTTGCCCAGGGCGAGGAACATGCCGGTGGACTCGACGAAGATGATCACCACCACCAGGCACATCGAGAGGATCGGCGCCAGGTCGAAGGTCGGCGCGCCGAAATGCAGCGGGGTGACGATGTCGAACCAGGGCCGCTCGGCCAGCCCGCCGAGGTCGACCATGCCCATGCCGCCGGCGATCGCATAGCCCAGGCCCATGCCCATCAGCACCGAGATATTGACCCAGAAACCGCGCATGAAGCGGTTGATCAGCAGGATGGTGCAAAGCACCAGGCTGGAGAGGAACAGGAAGTGCAGCGAGCCGAAGTCCTCCGCGCCCTTGCCGCCGCCGGCCCAGTTGATCGCCACCGGAAACAGGCACATGCCGATCGAGGTGATCACCGTGCCGGTGACCAGGGGCGGGAAGAAGCGCACGATGCGCGACATGAACGGCGCGATGAGCATGCCGAAGAAGCCGGCGGCGATGGTCGCGCCGAAGATCCCGGTGATGCCCACGCCGGGCATCCCGGCCATCGCCACCATGCTGCCGACAGCGGCGAAGCTGGCGCCCATCATCACCGGCATGCGGATACCCATCGGGCCGATGCCCAGCGACTGGACCAGGGTGGCGATGCCGGCGACCAGCAGGTCGGCGTTGATCAGGAAGGCGATTTCCTCGCGGGAGAGGCCGGCCGCCTGGCCGACGATCAGCGGTACGGCGACGGCGCCGCCGTACATCAGCAACACGTGCTGGAAGCCCACCAGCAGCAGCTGCGTCAGCGGCAGGCGCTGGTCTACGGGCGAGTCGGGGATGCGGCGATCAGTTACCACGGACATGCAACACCTCAGGCGTTTTTATTGTTGTCAGTCGCAGGCGGACACCGGAAAAGGCGGGTTCCGGCGGCCGGGTATTTCTGGCCGAACATCCACCCCAGACTTCAGGGCGGTGCGGTGGGGTGTTTTATATCGCCGTTGTGTGCTCGATTCAATCGATTTTTTGTATACAAAGTAATTTTTTGTAGTTGACCAATCGGTCGACTACAGGCTTTCCAGAGCTGCTCCCACTGTATCCACAGGAATGGCGCAGCTTGCAGGCGGAACGCCGAACGGTGTTCGACATTGGTCGGATGCCCCAGCTTCAGGCGAAAAAAAACCGCACCCGGAGGTGCGGTTCCTTTGCCTCGAGGCCAGGGCTCAGTTGATCTGGGCGCCCTTGGCGATCCAGTTGCCGATCAGGTTGCGCTCTTCCTGGGTCATCTGGGTGATGTTGCCCAGCGGCATGATCTGCGAAGCCACGGCCTGGGCCTGGATCTTCGGCGCCAGTTGCTGGATCTGCTGCGGGGTGTCGAGCATGATCCCGCCCGGCGCGGTGCTGAACAGCTGGCTGGTCGGCTTGGCCGAGTGACAGACGGTGCAGCGCTCCTGGATCACGTGGTGGACCTTGTCGAAGTCCTGGCTACCTGCCGCCCCGGCGCTGGACGCCTGGCTGGCTGCCGGCGCTGCTTCGCCGCCGGCCGCCGCTTGCGCTGGAGCCGCCGCCGGGGCGCTGGCCAGCGGCGCGGAAGCCTGCTGGTAGTTCGGCGTGGTGACGAAGGCCAGGGCGATCATGCCCAGTGCGCCGGCGGGCAGGGCCCAGGCGAAGCGGTTGCTCTCGTGGCGGGTGTTGAAGTAGTGGCGCACCAGTACCGCGAGCACCGCGATGGCGGCCAGGATCAGCCAGTTGTACTGGCTGCCGTAGGTGCTCGGGAAGTGGTTGCTGATCATGATGAACAGCACCGGCAGGGTGAAGTAGTTGTTGTGCCGGGAGCGCAGCAGGCCCTTGGCCGGCAGCACCGGATCGGGTTCGCGGTTTTCCTCGATGGCTTTCACCAGCGCGCGCTGGGCCGGCATGATCACCCTGAACACGTTGCCGACCATGATGGTGCCGATGATCGCGCCGACGTGCAGGTAGGCGCCGCGGCCGCTGAACACCTGGGTCAGGCCGTAGGCGGCGGCGACCAGCAGGACGAACAGGACCAGGCCGAGCAGGGCGGGAGTCTTGCCCAGCGCCGAGTCGCAGAGGATGGTGTAGACGAACCAGCCGCAGATCAGCGAGCCGATGCCGATGGCGATCGCCGCCGCCGGCGCCAGGTCGCTGCCGGGAGCGATCAGGTAGAGGCTCGGGTTCAGGTAGAACACGATGGTCAGCAGGACCACTCCGGACATCCAGGTGGAATAGGCTTCCCATTTGAACCAGTGCAGGTTCTCCGGCATTTTCGGCGGGGCCAGCTTGTATTTCTCCAGGTGGTAGATGCCGCCACCGTGGATTGCCCAGAGGTCTCCGGACAGGCCTTCACGCGGGTTGCTGCGGTTGAGGTTGTTCTCCAGCCAGACGAAATAGAACGACGCGCCGATCCACGCGATCCCGACGATCATGTGAATCCAGCGCACCAGCAGGTTCAGCCATTCGATGAGATGTGCTTCCACAGTCTTGTACCTCTTGCCCTGGCCGGCGGACCGGCGGCAGGACCTCTCTTATTGGTTTGATTGGGGGTCGAGGAGGAGCTGTTCGTCCTCGGTGAAGAAATGCTCGTCGCAGTTGTTCCCTGAACCGCTGCGATCGACCACCAGGAAGTCATCCCGCTTTTCGATCGTCAGCACCGGATGGTGCCAGACGCCGCGGTGGTAATTGACGCCCTGCCTTCCGTTGGTCAGGAAGGCGCGGACGAGGCCCGGTACAGGTACATCGCCAAGTGGCGCGACCACGACCAGAAAGGGGTTGCCGAGCAGCGGGATGAAGGCCTGGCTGCCCAGCGGATGGCGTTCCAGCATGCGGATGCGCAATGGCATCTCCAGCTTTTCGGCGCTGAAGATGCTGATGATCGCGTTATCCTCCGGCTGCGCGGTCTCGACCGTGGCCAGCTTGTGATAACGGCGGGTGGAGCCGTTGTTGATCATGAAATAGTCGCTGCCTTCGGTTTCGATCACATCACCGAACGGGGCGAAGGCTTCCTTGGTCAACGGCTCGATCTTGAGAGTGCGCATACTGGTCCTGTCGATTCTGTTTGTTGTCTTCCGGGCGCACGCGGGGCCCGGGGCCTCACGGTAGTTGCGGCCTGCCGAACAGGCGCAGGCGGCTGACGCCGCCGTCGGGAAAGATGTTCAGGCGTACATGGCTGACTGGGCCGAGGGCGTTGAGCTGCCGTTCGAACCGGTGTTCGTGGTGCATTTCCAGCTTCTGCGCTGGCAGCAGTTCGCGCCAGAAGAGGCTCTGCGCCTCGATCCGGGCCTCGTTTCCGTCTTCCACGAAGGCGGCCTGGATGCTGCAGCTTTCCGGATAGTTGCCCTTGAAGTGCAGGGTATCGACGACCGCCGCCTCGATACTGCCGGGATGACCGAGGGCGATGATCGCCCAGTCGTGGCCCGGGGTGCGGCGACGGCCGGTTTCCCAGCCGTCGCCCATATTGAGCGCGCGACCGGGCTTGAGCAGGTTGACCATTGGCCCGAAGTGCTGGTCGGAGCACGCCAGCGCCCGGCCGCCGTTGATCGCCGCGGCCAGGTCGAGCGCCGTTCCCGGCGTCTGGCTGCGCCAGTCGCGGTAGGGCACGCCGTACACGCGCAGGCGGGCGATGCCGCCGTCCGGGTAGATGTTCAGGCGCAGGTGGGTCCAGGGACGCTCGTCATCTATCGCGTGGTAGTGGTGGCGATCGCCTTGCAGCTCCACGCTCGGCAGCACTTCGCTCCAGGACGTGCCGTCATCCGGATCGCCTTCGGCGCAGAAGCAGCCATCCAGGGAAGCCGCCGGCGGATGGTTGCCGGTGAAGAAGCGGGTGTCGATGTCGACGCCCTTCAGCACGCCCGACACACCCAGGCGGATCACCGCCTGGTCATGGCCCTCGAAGCGCTTGCGGCGGGTTTCCCAGCCGTCCATCCACTTGCCGCTGTCGTCGAACACGCCTTCCTTCCACACCGGCTCGCCGGCCTGCAGCATGCGGCTGGCCGGGGCGAACCACTCGTCGCTGACAGCGACCACCTGGCTGCCCAGGCGCGCGTCGGCGAGGTCGAGGTAGTGGCGGAAGGGCGCGTGGTCGGCGTTCATGTTCGTCTCCGCAGGCCTCAGAGCTGCTGCAGGCGGAACAGGGCGATCTTGTTGATCTCGGCCAGCGCGGTAGCGAATTCCTCTTCGGCGGAGTGCTGGATGCGTTCCTCGAAGGCCGCCAGGATCTGGTGGCGGTTGCTGCCCTTCACCGCCTTGATGAAGGGGAAGCCGAACCTGGCCTTGTAGGCGTCGTTGAGTTCGGTGAAGCGGGCGAACTCCTCGGCGCTGCATTCGTGGATGCCGGCGCCAGCCTGCTCGGAGGTGCTGGAGGCGGTCAGTTCGCCACGGATCGCCGCCTTGCCGGCGAGGTCCGGGTGGGCATTGATCAGCGCCAGCTGGGCCTCGCGGCTGGCCGAGAGGAGAATGTCGGCCATGCGCTGGTGCAGGCCGTCGATATCGTTGAGGCTGTCGTCGACGCCCAGGTCATAGGCCTGCTCGGCGACCCAGGGGGAGTGTTCGTAGATATCGGCGAAGGCTTCGACGAAGGCCTCGCGGGACAGCGAGGCGGGAGTCAGGGTCTGGAAACGGCTCATGCCTTGCTCTCCTGGAAGGGGTGTTCACGGTGCCAATGGCGGGCGATGTCTTCGCGGCGGGCGAACCAGACCTTGTCGTGGCCCTGCGCGTACTCGATGAAGCGCTCCAGGGCGGCCATCCGCGCCGGACGGCCGATCAACCGGCAGTGCAGGCCGATGGAGAGCATCTTCGGCGCCGTCGCACCTTCCTCGTAGAGCACGTCGAAGGCGTCCTTCAGGTACTGGAAGAACTGCTCGCCGTTGTTGAAGCCCTGCACCTGGGTGAAGCGCATGTCGTTGGTGTCCAGGGTATAGGGGATCACCAGGTGCGGTTTCGCCGCGGTGCTGGCCGGATCCCAGTAGGGCAGGTCGTCGTCGTAGGTATCGGAGTCATAGAGGAAGCCGCCTTCCTCCATCACCAGGCGCCGGGTGTTCGGGCCGGTGCGTCCGGTGTACCAGCCCACCGGACGCTGGCCGGTGAGTTCGGTGAGGATGCGGATGGCTTCGAGCATGTGCTCGCGCTCCTGGGCCTCGTCCATGTACTGGTAGTCGATCCAGCGGTAGCCGTGGCTGCAGATTTCGTGGCCGTCGGCGACCATCGCCCTGATCACCTCGGGGTTGCGCTGCGCCGCCATGGCCACGGCGAACACCGTGAGCGGCACGTTGCGTCGCTTGAACAGCCTGAGCAGGCGCCAGACCCCGGCGCGGCTGCCGTATTCGTAGAGCGATTCCATGCTCATGTGGCGCACGCCCTGCAAGGGCTGGGCGGCCACCATCTCGGAAAGGAACGCCTCGGACTCCTTGTCGCCATGCAGGACGCAGCGCTCGCCACCTTCTTCGTAGTTGAGCACGAAGGACAGGGCGATACGTGCATCGCCGGGCCAGTGAGGATGGGGAGGGTTGTTGCCGTATCCGATCAGGTCGCGTGGGTAGTCAGCGCTCACAGCCGTGTTCCTTGTTGTGGAGGGGCGGCGTACCGGGCAGGCCGGTGGGTGCCGTGATGGATTTATTGTATACAAGTTTGCCGGTGGTCTGTAAATACAATCCTTGCAGCGCCAGCATGCCACTCATCCATCGGCAAACCTGTCCATATGGTCAACTCTTGATGAGTCGAGCCCCTTCGGGTGCGGCTTGTGGAACGAATGCACGATTTCGGGGCAGGCAGCGCATTTTGTGATCGTATCGGTATTTTTGTATACAATCATTCGGAAAATAACTTATATTGCCTCGCAGGCGGCCTCCCAGCAGGCTGCAGCGAGCGGCACCGGGCCGGCCCCGGAGCGACCCCTAGAACAACGGCAAGAGGAGGAGTGGTGTCCGCCAGCGGGCGCCCGCAACCCATGGGACGTTTGACCACGCATGTACTGGATTCCGCGCACGGCTGCCCCGGCCATGGCATCAAGATCGAGCTGTACCGGGTCGAAGGCCAGCAACTGGAGCTGATCGCCACCACCCTGACCAACCATGACGGCCGCTGCGACCAGCCGGTGCTGCAGGGCGAGGATTTCCGCCCGGGGGTCTACCAGTTGGTCTTCAATGCCGGCGACTACTACCGCGCCCGCGGTGTACAGCTGCCGGAGCCGGCGTTCCTCGACCAGGTGGTGCTGCGCTTCGGCATCGCCTGCGCCGACGATCACTACCACGTGCCGCTGCTGATCTCGCCCTACAGCTATTCGACCTATCGCGGCAGCTAGGTGCGTGCCACGAAACATTGACTCCCTGAGTCCTTTTCCCTGGCCCGCCATCGAGCGGGCTTTTTTTCGTTCGCGGGAAGTGTGCCGAGGGTCGGTCATCGGCGATCTGCGGGGAACGAGGAGAGAGGCACGGTGCGGCCGGGTGGCGGATGACGCTGCGCGTCGTGCGCCCCGGGGGCAACGACGGGTTCGGGGCGGATAGCCGCTTGCGGCTACCCGCCATCCGCGGGGGTCAGAGGAAGATGAACTTGGCGACGAAGATCACGAACAAGGCATAGAGGCTGGCCGAGACCTGGCGATGCTTGCCGGTGAGGACCTTCATCGCGACGTAGGTGATGAAGCCCAGGGCGATGCCGTCGGCCACCGAGAAGGTCAGCGGCATCATGATCACCGTGACGATCGCCGGGATGGTCTCGGTGTGCTCGTCCCAGTCGATGTGCGCCATCCCGCCCATCATCAGCATGGCCACGTAGATCAGCGCGCCGGCGGTGGCGAAGGCGGGAATCATCCCGGCCAGCGGGGCGAAGAACATCGCGGCGACGAACAGCGCACCGACCACCACCGCGGTGAGCCCGGTACGTCCGCCGGCGGCCACGCCCGCAGCGCTTTCCACGTAGCTGGTCACCGGCGGCACGCCGAGCGCACCGCCGAACACGCTGGAGGCGCTGTCGGCCTTCATCGCCTTCGACAGGTTCTCGATGCGCCCGTCTTCCTTCACCAGGTGCGCGCGCTGGGCGACCCCCATGAGAGTGCCGGCGGTATCGAACATGTGCACGAAGAGGAAGGCCAGGATCACGCTGATCATGCTCACGTTGAAGGCCCCGGCGATGTCCATGGCCAGGAAGGTCGGCGCCAGGCTCGGCGGCGCCGAGAACACCCCGCCGTACTCGACCAGGCCGAGGGCCCAGCCGACCAGGGTGACGCCGAGGATGCTGATCAGGATGCCGCCGAACACCCGGCGGTACTCGAGCACGGCGATCATCAGGAAGCACAGCGCCGCCAGCAGCGGGCCGGGCGAGGTGAGGTGGCCGAGCTTGATCAGGGTCGCCGGGCTGGCCACCACGATGCCGGCGGTCTTCAGGCCGATCAGGCCGAGGAACAGGCCGACCCCCGCGCCCATGGCGAACCTGAGGCTGCGGGGGATGCTGTTGAGCAGCCATTCGCGGACCCGCGAGAAGGTCAGCAGCATGAACATCACCCCGGAGATGAACACCGCGCCGAGGGCGATCTGCCAGCTGTAGCCCATGGTGCCGACCACGGTATAGGTGAAGAAGGCGTTCAATCCCATTCCCGGCGCCAGGCCCACCGGCCAGTTGGCGTACAGGCCCATCAGGAAGCAGCCGAGGGCGGCTGCCAGGCAGGTGGCGACGAATGCTGCGCCGTGGTCGATGCCGGCGTCGGCCATGATGTTGGGATTGACGAAGATGATATAGGCCATGGTGATGAAGGTGGTCAGCCCGGCCGCCAGCTCGGTCCTGACCGTCGTACCGTGCTGGCGCAGCTTGAACAGGCGTTCGAGCAGGCCGGTGGCGGGCGGTGTCGCAGCGTAGATCCCTTGTTCTTCTTGTTTGGTGCTTTCCACAGCAGGTACTCCTCATCGCTCTTGTTGTTAGGTCCTGCGGGCCGGTTGGTTACCAGGTCCCTGACGCGGCTCGAAGGTGATGTGAGGGCACGATTTTCTGACCTTTGGGTCAAGAACTCGTGCGAGCGATTATGCCTTTGTATACAAAAAGGTCAAAGAATGTTTGAGGGCGTTTCCCCACATTTTTATCAGCTTTCCGTCGCGGGTCTTCGCCCGGGGCGGCGCAGCGGCGGAAACGAGGAGGGAAAGGGGTGATGCGCCGGGTGCCGCTGCTTGTGTACACTATTTCGCTATCAGACGCCGGCGCGCCTCACTCGCGCCCGCGAGCGAGGATCAGCCCAGGCCACAAGCCGGACGCACAAGGTTCGAGACCGATGACCGATCAGTTGCAACACATCAGGAAGCCGCCGCGCACCGGCAAGCCTGCCCGCAGCGGTACCCAGGACGAGATCGTCTACGCCCACATCTTCGACGCCATCCTCGAACAACGCCTGGCCCCCGGCACCAAGCTGAGCGAGGAAGCGCTCGGCGAGATCTTCGGCGTCAGCCGCACCATCATTCGCCGCGCCCTGTCGCGCCTGGCCCACGAGCAGGTGGTGCTGCTGCGGCCGAACCGCGGCGCGGTAGTCGCCAGCCCGAGCATCGACGAGGCCCGGCAGATCCTCTTCGCCCGCCGCACCGTCGAGCGCGCCATCACCGAACTGGCCACCGACAACGCCACCACCGAGCGCCTGGCCGAATTGCGCGAGATGGTGGTGCAGGAACAGTCCAGCTTCGCCCGTGGCGACCGTGGCGCCGGCATCCGCCTGTCCGGCGAGTTCCACCTGAAGCTCGCCGAGATGGCGCGCAATGCTCCTCTGGTGAGCTTCCAGCGCAGCCTGGTGTCGCAGACCTCGCTGATCATCGCCCAGTACGAAAGCGGCGGCCGCTCGCACTGCTCGTTCGACGAGCACAACGAGATCCTCGACGCCATCGAGAGAGGCGACAAGGAGCGCGCGGTGACCCTGATGATGCATCACATGGAGCACATCGACAGCAAGCTCAACCTGGAGAGCGACAACGCGTCCGGTGACCTGCACGCGGTGTTCTCGCATCTGCTCGGGAGCAAGAAGAAGCCGCGCCGGGCCAAGGCCGACAGCGACTCGGCGGCCTGATCCGAAGCATGAAAAAGCCCCGCGTCGCGGGGCTTTTTCGTTACCGCCGGGAGTCAGTCGCGACGATGCACCGAGCGACCGGCGGCGAAGGTTTCCTTCACCGTGCGGTCGTCGCCGAGGATGGTCAGCGCGAACAGCCGCTCGGCCAGGCTGCCGGCCTGGCTCAGGCGGTAGGAGAGCAGCGGGGTGGCGTGGTAGTCGAGGACCACGAAGTCCGCCTCGTTGCCGGCGGCGAAGCTGCCGATCCGCTCGTCCAGCTCCAGCGCACGGGCGCCGCCGAGGGTGGCGAGGTAGAGCGACTTGAACGGATCGAGCCGGGCGCCCTGCAACTGCATGACCTTGTACGCCTCGTTCAGCGACTGCAGCTGGGAGAAGCTGGTGCCGGCGCCGACATCGGTGCCGAGGCCGACCTTGACCTTGTAGCGCTCCAGCTTCGGCAGGTCGAACAGGCCGCTGCCGAGGAACAGGTTGGAGGTCGGGCAGAACGCCACCGCCGAGCCGGTCTCCGCCAGGCGCTGGCATTCGCCGTCGCACAGGTGCACGCCATGGGCGAACACCGAACGCGGCCCGAGCAGGCCGTGATGGTCGTAGACGTCCAGGTAGCCGCTGCGCTCGGGGAACAGCTCCTTCACCCACTCGATTTCCTTGAGGTTCTCCGACAGGTGGGTGTGCAGGTATACGCCGGGATGCTCGCGCAGCAGCCGCGCCGCCATGTCCAGCTGTTCCGCGCTGCTGGTCGGGGCGAAGCGCGGGGTCACCGCGTAGAGCAGGCGACCCTGGCCGTGCCAGCGCTCGATCAGCGCCTTGCTGTCGCGGTAACTGCTCTCGGCGGTGTCGGTCAGGTAGTCCGGCGCGTTGCGGTCCATCATCACCTTGCCGGCGATCAGGCGCAGGTCCAGGCGCCGGGCGGCCTCGAACAGCGAGTCCACCGATTGCCGGTGCACGCTGCCGAAGACCAGCGCGGTGGTGGTGCCGTTGCGCAGCAGTTCCTGCAGGAAGATGGCGGCGACCTGGTCGGCGTGGGCCTTGTCGCCGAATTGGCGCTCGGTGGGGAAAGTATAGGTGTTCAGCCAGTCCAGCAGTTGTTCGCCGTAGGAGGCGATCATCCCGGTTTGCGGGAAATGGATATGGGTATCGATGAAGCCGGGGGTGATCAGCGCGTCGCGGTACTCGACGACCTCGACGTCGCCGATCTCGCCGAGCAGGGCTTCGGCGTCACCGAGGCGGGCGACCTTGCCGTCCTCCACCAGCAGCAGGCCGTCCTCGAAGTATTCGTAGGAGCGTTCGACGCCGACCTCCGCGGGATCGGCGATGCTGTGCAGGATGGCGGCGCGGTAGGCTTTGGCGTTGCGGGTCATGGCAGTCTCGAAAAAAGGTTTGTGGGAGGTCCGCCGCCGGACGGCGGACGCGGGGAGGGATGCTCAGGATTCCTGGGCGCGGCGTGACTCCGGGGTCAGCCGGGTGACGCTCGACGGACCCTGCTTGCGCTCCAGGCCGAAGGCGGCGTTGTAGGTGGCGATCACCTCGCCGGCGATGGAAATGGCGATCTCCACCGGCAGCTTGCCTTTCACCTGCTCCAGGCCCATCGGGCAGCGCATCCGTTGCAGGCGTTCGGCGTCGACACCACGTTCGCGCAGGCGGTGCTCGAACTTGACGCGCTTGGTCTTCGAGCCGATCAGGCCGAAGTAGGCGAAGTCGTTGCGCGCCAGGATCGCCGCGGTGAGCTCCAGGTCCAGCGGGTGGTTGTGGGTCATGACGATGAAGTGGCTGCCGGGCGGCATCCGCTCGACCTCGTCGAGCACTTCGTCGTTCACCACTTTCTCCACGCCGTCGGGCAGGTCCGCGGGAAATTCGTTCTCCCGCGAGTCGATCCAGCGCACCCGGCAGGGCAGGCTGGCGAGCAAGGGTACCAGGGCGCGGCCGACATGGCCCGCGCCGAATACGGCGATGTGTGCCTGCGGCTGGCCCATCGGTTCGAACAGCAGCACCGTGGCGCCGCCGCAGCACTGGCCCAGGCTGGCGCCCAGGCTGAAGCGTTCCAGGCGGCTATCCTGGCTGCGCGCGGCAAGCATTTCCCGGGCGATGGCCTGGGCCTTGTATTCCAGGTGGCCGCCGCCGATGGTGTCGTAGAGCCGCTCGGCGCTGACCACCATCTTCGAGCCGGCGTTGCGCGGGGTCGAGCCGCGCTCCTCGATGATGGTCACCAGGACGCAGGGTTCGCCGTTGCGCTGCAGTTCGGCCAGGGCGCTGATCCAGTTCATCTCGTCATCCTCCCGATCGCGGCGGCTCAGGCCGGTTCCACGGCGGCGTCCGCCGCTTGCGCCTGTACGGTCTTCAGCCGGCGCATCTGTTCCACGCCCCAGAGCACCCGCTCGGGCGTCGCCGGCGCGTCGATGGCGGGTTGCGCACGGTAGTCGGCGAGGCTGGCCACGGCGTCCTTGATCGCGCACCAGACCGAGATGCCGAGCATGAACGGCGGTTCGCCGACGGCCTTGGAATGGAACACGGTCTGCTCCGGATTCTTGCGGTTCTCCACCAGTTTCACCCGCAGGTCCAGCGGCATGTCGGCGACGGCGGGAATCTTGTAGCTGGCCGGGCCGCTGGTCATCAGCTTGCCGTTGGCGTTCCAGACCAGCTCCTCCATGGTCAGCCAGCCCATGCCCTGGACGAAGCCGCCTTCCACCTGGCCGATGTCGATGGCCGGGTTCAGCGAGTCACCGACGTCATGCAGGATGTCGGTGCGCAGCATGCGGTACTCGCCGGTGAGGGTGTCGACTATCACCTCCGAGCAGGCGGCGCCGTAGGCGAAATAATAGAAGGGCCGGCCACGGGCCTGCTCGCGGTCGTAGAAGATCTTCGGCGTGCGGTAGAAACCGGTGCTGGACAGCGAGACCTGGCCGAAGTAGGCCTGCTGGACCAGGTCCTCGAATGGCAGGATCAGTTCGCGGATGCGTACCTGGTTGTTGCGGAACTCGATGTCCTCCTCGCTGACCTTCCAGTGTCGCGCGGCGAACTCCACCAGGCGCCGCTTGATGGTTTCGGCGGCGTTCTGCGCGGCCTTGCCGTTCAGGTCGGTGCCCGAGGAGGCGGCGGTGGGCGAGGTATTGGGCACCTTGTCGGTATTGGTGGCGGTGATCTGGATGCGGTCGATGTCGACCTGGAACACTTCGGCGACCACCTGGGCGACCTTGGTGTTGAGGCCCTGGCCCATCTCGGTGCCGCCATGGTTCAGGTGGATGCTGCCGTCGGTATAGATGTGGATCAGCGCGCCTGCCTGGTTGAGGAAGGTCGCGGTGAACGAAATGCCGAACTTCACCGGGGTCAGCGCCAGGCCTTTCTTCAGGACCGGGCTGGCGGCATTGAACGCACGGATTTCCTCGCGGCGGCGGGCGTACTCGCTGCTCGCTTCCAGCTCGGCGGTCATCTCCGCCAGCAGGTTGTGCTCGACGGTCTGGTGGTAATGGGTGACGTTGCGCTCGTCCTTGCCGTAGTAGTTGAGCTTGCGCACCTCCAGCGGGTCCTTGCCCAGGCTGCGGGCCACGGCGTCCATGATCTCCTCGATGGCGACCATTCCCTGGGGCCCGCCGAAACCGCGGTAGGCGGTGTTCGAGGCGGTATTGGTCTTGCAGCGGTGGCCGTTGATGGTGGCGTTGCCGAGGAAGTAGGCGTTGTCCGAATGGAACATGGCGCGGTCGACGATCGAGCCGGAGAGGTCCGGCGAATAGCCGCAGTTGCCGGCCAGGTCGATCTGGATGCCGTGCAGGCGGCCATCGTCGTCGAAGCCGACGTCGTATTCGACGTAGAACGGGTGGCGCTTGCCGGTGATCTGCATGTCTTCCATGCGCGGCAGGCGCATCTTCGCCGGACGCCCGGTGTGATAGGCGACCACCGCGCACAGGCAGGCCGGCGCCGCGGCCTGGGTTTCCTTGCCGCCGAAGCCGCCGCCCATGCGGCGCATGTCGATGACGATGCGGTTGAAGGAAACCCCGAGAACCTCGGCCACCAGCTTCTGCACTTCGGTGGGGTTCTGCGTCGAGCAATAGACGAGCATGCCGCCGTCTTCGGTGGGCATGACCGAGGAAATCTGCGTCTCCAGGTAGAAATGCTCCTGGCCGCCGATGTGCAGCGTGCCTTGCAGGCGATGCGGGGCGCCGGCCAGCGCGGCGGCGGAGTCGCCGATGCGGTGCTGGTGGCTGTCGAGGACGAAATGGCGCTTGCGCAGGGCCTCGACCACGTCGAGCACCGGCTCCAGGTCCTCGTACTCGACGATCGCCGCCATGGCCGCCTTGCGCGCGGTCTCCAGGCTGTCGGCGGCGACCGCCAGGACCATCTGTCCGACATACTCCACCTTGCCGTCGGCGAGCAGCGGGTCGCCGGCCACCACCGGGCCGATGTCCAACTGGCCGGGAACGTCGGCGGCGGTGAGGGCGATGGCGACGCCGGGGAACTGGTAGCAGGGCGTCACGTCGAGGCGGGTGATGCGGGCGTGGGCGCGCTCGCTCAGGCGCGCATAGACGTGCAACTGGTTGGGAAACTCCAGGCGATCGTCGATATAGAGCGCCTCGCCGCTGACGTGCTTGGGTGCGCTTTCGTGCTTGACGCTGCGGCCGACCCCGGTGGTCAGCTCGGCGCGGAACAGGGCGGCCAGCTCTTCCTGGCTCTTGTGCGGCTTGCGATGGTTAGACATAGGCGGTCACCCGGGTTTCGACGGCGGGAGCGTGCAGCTCCAGGAAGCATTTGCGCAGCAGGTTCTGCGCGGTCAGCAGGCGATATTCCTTGCTCGCGCGGAAGTCGCTGAGCGGGGTGAAGTCGTTCGCCAGGGCGGCGGCGGCGCGTTCGAAGCTGGCGGCTTCCAGGCGCGCGCCTTGCAGCGCCGCTTCGCAGGCGGCGGCGCGCTTGGGGATCGCCGCCATGCCGCCGAAGGCGACCCTGGCGCGGGCGATCCGGCCATCTTCCAGGTCGAGGCTGATGGCGGCGCAGACCGCGGAAATATCGTCGTCGATGCGCTTGGAGACCTTGTACGCCTTGAACGCCTGGCCGGGCCGGGCGCGCGGGACGAGGATCTTCTCGATGAACTCGCCTTCTTCGCGGGCGGTGACCTTGTAGTCGAGGAAGTAGTCCTCCAGCGGCAGCTCGCGGCGCCGTTCGCCGCGGCGCAGGACGATCTTCGCGCCGAGGGCGATCAGCAGCGGCGGGGCATCGCCGATCGGCGAGGCGTTGCCGATGTTGCCGCCGAGGGTGCCCTGGTTGCGGATCTGCAGGGACGCGAAGCGTTGCAGCAACTCGCCGAAGTCCGGGTAGTCGGCGGCCAGCGCCTGGCAGCAGTCGGTCAGCGCGGTGGCGGCGCCGATCTCCAGGCAGTTCGCGCCGACTTCGATGCGTTTCATTTCCTCGATGTGACCGACGTAGATCATCACCGGCAGTTCACGATGGAACTGGGTGACCTCCAGCGCCAGGTCGGTGCCGCCGGCCAGCAGGCGCGCCTGCGGGTTGGCGCCGTAGAGATCGGCGAGGTCGGCGACGGTCAGTGGCAGCAGGCAACGCTTGTCGCCGCTGTTCAGCTCGGCGGTCTCGCGCGGGGCGATGCTGCGCAACTGTTCGAGGATGGCGGCTTCGCCGGCGTCGAACTGGTCCGCGCGCCTATGGCGGCAGGCCTGCTCGGCGGCCTCGAGGATCGGCCGGTAGCCGGTGCAGCGGCAGAGGTTGCCGGCGAGCGCCTCGTGGGCCTTGGCCGGATCGGCGCCGGCGCTGTTCTTCTGCAGGGCGAACAGCGACATGACGAAGCCCGGCGTGCAGAACCCGCACTGCGAGCCATGGCAGTCGACCATCGCCTGCTGCACGTCGTGCAGGCGGTGCTGCTGCCTGAGGTCCTCGACGGTGATCAATTGCTTGCCGTGAAGGGCGGAAACGAAGGTCAGGCAGGCGTTCAGGCTGCGATAGCGGATGCGTTCGGCACCGTCCTCGCCGGTGACCCGTTCGCCGACCACCACGGTGCAGGCGCCGCAGTCGCCGGAGGCGCAGCCTTCCTTGGTGCCGGTCTTGCCGAGGTGGCGGCGCAGGTAGTCGAGGACGGTGAGATTGGGGTCCAGGCGTTCTTCGACGCGGATCTCCCGGTTGAGCAGGAACCTGATCAAGGCGTGCCTCCAGGCGGGTTCTTGTTATTGAATTCTAGGCCTTGCAGGAGAACCGGCCGGAGTGGGGCGGTTTCCGCACAGGGCTCCACGGTAGGAGCATGGAGGCGAATCTAGAAAAAACTGACTTTTGAGTCAAATAATTTTTTGACCTGTAGGTCAGTCACTTTCCCCATAAACGAAAACGGCACCCGAAGGTGCCGTTTCCCAGGGCGGGACGCTCAGGCGCGCTGGCTGTCGGTGAGTTGGTATTCCTCGCCGGCATAATAGGCGCGCACCTTCGGATCCATCACCGCGCGCCAGAGCGGCGGGAACAGGGCGAGGACGATCATCCCGGCGTAGCCGTTGGGCAGTTGCGGGCTGCTGTCGTAGTGGCGCAGCACCTGGTAACGGCGCTTGGCGTAGGCGTGGTGGTCGGAATGCCGTTGCAGGTGGAAAAGGAACAGGTTGGTCAGGAGGAAATTGCTGTTCCACGAATGTTCCGGCGTGGTGCGCTCGTAGCGGCCGTTGTCCAGGCGTCGCCGATGCAGGCCGTAGTGCTCGACGTAGTTGACGATCTCCAGCAGGGTGAAGGCCATCACCGACTGGCCGAGGAAGAAGAGCGCTCCCAGCCAGCCGAAGGCCAGGCTGAAGCCGAGCAGGAAGAGGGCGCTGATGGCGTACCACCAGATCAGCTCGTTGCGCCAGTGCAGGGCCGGCAGGCCCTTGCGCTTCAGGCGCTCGGCCTCCAGGCGCCAGGCGTTGAGGAAGTTGTGCTTGTAGGCGTGCGGGAGGAATGAGTAGAGGCTCTGGCCGTAGCGCGAGGACGAGGCGTCTTCCGGGGTCGAGACGTGTACGTGGTGGCCGCGCACGTGTTCGACCTTGAAGCCGGCGTAGCACACCGCCGCCAGCAGCAGGCCGCCGGCGTTCTGTTCCAGTTGCGGGTCCTTGTGGATCAGTTCGTGGGACACGGTGATGCCGATGGCGCCCATCACGGTCCCCACCGAGAGGATCCAGCCCAGTTGCCCGACCCAGTCCCAGCGGGTCTCGTGGGCGAGGATCCAGCCGGACCAGACGAGCATGCCCAGCAACAGCGGCACGGTGGCCAGGGACAGCACGCGGTAGTAGCCCTGCGCTTCCATCTCCGGCACTTCGCTGGCTTCCTCGGGGTTGGCCGGGTCGCGACCGACGATGGCATCGAGGATCGGGATCAGCCCGAACACCACGCTGATCACCAGCCAGGGCCAGGCGTTGGGGTAGGCGCTACCGAGCGACCACCAGTAGCTGAGCGGGATGCCGAACACCGCGATCAGCCAGATCCAGTAGCCGTACTTTTTCAGACGCAGCATCCAGGCAGAGGAAAGCGAGGCAAACATGGGGAGTCCTCGTATTTGTCTTGTTAGATTGTCTGACAATTGTCCCCCCTTGGCCGGGCCGCCCCATCCCAACCTTCGTTCTGTCCGCCGCTTCGCCGGGAAGCCGGCGGGGTAACGCCCTGTGTTACACTTCCCATCCACATACCCCCGGAAAACGTGCCCCTGGATAAAAGGATCACCATGACGTTCAAGGCCCCGGACAGCCTGGCAGAGCAGATCGCCCACCACCTCGCGGAACGCATCATCCGGGGAGAACTCAAGGAACGGGAACGTATCCAGGAGCAGAAGGTCACCCAGACCCTCAACGTCAGCCGTGGCTCGGTCCGCGAGGCGTTGCTGATCCTCGAGCGGCGGCACCTGGTGAACATCCTGCCGCGGCGCGGCGCACAGGTGTCCGAACTGTCCCCGCAGCATGTCGAAAGCCTCTATGCGCTAATCGTGCAGCTCTACATCATGCTGGCGGAAAGCGTCGCCCGGCGCTGGCGCAGCGAAGCCGAGCTGGCGCCGTTCCTGGGCATCCAGCAGCGTCTGCTGGGCAACCTGGCGCAGAGCGATATCGACGGTTTCGTCGAGGCCAGCTTCGACATCATGCGCGCGGCCTTCCCCTTCGCCAACAATCCGTACCTGCAAGAGACCGTGGAAAACCTCCTGCCAGCGGTGAGCCGCGCGTATCACCTGGCGCTGGAGCGGCGCAAGGCGGAAATGAACCAGTTCCTCGGCAGTTTCGCCCAGCTCCTGCAAGCGGTGATCGCCCGCGACGAGGCGAGGATCCGCGAGGTCCTGCTGGAATACGGCCGCCACAACTGCCAGCTGGTGCTGGCAGCGCTCGCCGAACGCTGATGGCGATCCTGGCGGGAGCGCACGCATGCGCCTGAAGAGCATCAAGCTGGCGGGGTTCAAGTCCTTCGTCGATCCGACCACGGTGAACTTCCCCAGCAACATGGCGGCAGTGGTCGGACCGAACGGCTGCGGCAAGTCGAACATCATCGACGCGGTGCGCTGGGTGATGGGCGAGAGTTCAGCGAAGAACCTGCGCGGCGAGTCGATGACCGACGTCATCTTCAATGGCTCGAACACCCGCAAACCGGTGAGCCAGGCGAGCATCGAGCTGATCTTCGACAACGCCGAGACCACGCTCGTCGGCGAATACGCCCGGTACGCCGAGATATCCATTCGCCGACGGGTCTCGCGGGACGGGCAGAACACCTATTTCCTCAACGGCACCAAGTGCCGGCGGCGCGATATCACCGACATCTTCCTCGGCACCGGCCTGGGGCCGCGCAGCTACTCGATCATCGAACAGGGCATGATCTCCAAGCTGATCGAGGCGCGTCCGGAAGACCTGCGCAACTTCATCGAGGAAGCCGCGGGCATTTCCAAATACAAGGAGCGCCGCCGCGAAACCGAAAGCCGCATCCGTCGGACCCAGGAAAACCTGGCACGCCTCACCGACCTGCGCGAAGAGCTGGGGCGGCAACTGGAGCGCCTGCACCGCCAGGCCCAGTCGGCGGAAAAATACCAGGAACACAAGGCCGAGGAGCGCCAGCTCAAGGCCCAGCTGGGCGCCGTGCGCTGGCGCGACCTGAACGAGCAGGTCGGTCAGCGCGAGCGGGTGATCGGCGACCAGGAGATCGCCTTCGAGGCCCTGGTGGCCGAGCAGCGTGGCGCCGATGCCGGCATCGAACGGCTGCGCGACGGCCATCACGAGTTGTCCGAACGCTTCAACCAGGTGCAGGCGCGTTTCTATTCGGTCGGCGGCGACATCGCCCGGGTCGAGCAGAGCATCCAGCATGGCCAGCAGCGCCAGCGTCAGTTGCAGGACGACCTGCGCGAAGCCGAACGGACCCGCCAGGAAACCGAATCGCACCTCGGGCACGACCGTACCCTGCTGGCGACCCTGGCAGAGGAAATGGCCATGCTCGCGCCGGAGCAGGAGCTCAGCGCGGCCGCCGCGGAAGAGGCGGGCATCGCCCTGGAACAGGCCGAGCAGGACATGCAGGCCTGGCAGCAGCAGTGGGATGCCTTCAACCAGCAGAGCGCCGAGCCCCGCCGCCAGGCCGAGGTGCAGCAGTCGCGCATCCAGCATCTGGAACAGAGCCTGGAGCGCCTGCAGGACCGCGAGCGACGCCTGCAGGACGAGCGTGGCCAGTTGGCGGCCGATCCCGAGGACGCGGCGATCCTCGAGCTCAACGAACAGGTGGCGATCGCCGAGCTGGCCCTGGAAGAACTGCAATTGCAGGAGCAGGGCCAGGCCGAGCGGCTCGAACAATTGCGCCGGGAATTGCAGCAACTGGCGGCCGAACAGAACCTGGCGCAGGGCGAGTTGCAGCGCCTGAACGGGCGTATCGCTTCGCTGGAGGCCTTGCAGCAGGCGGCTCTCGATCCCGGACAGGGCGCGTTGGAGTGGTTGCGCGAACAGGGCCTGGAACAACGTCCGCGCCTCGCCGAAGGCCTGCGCGTCGAGCCGGGCTGGGAGCTGGCGGTGGAGACCGTGCTCGGCGCGGATCTGCAGGCGGTCTTGCTGGACGGCTTCGACGGGCTCGACCTGGGCGGCTTCGGCAAGGGCGAACTGCGCCTGCTCAGCCCCGCTCGCGGAGCCGCGAAGGCGTCCGGTTCGCTGCTGGACAAGGTTCGTGCCGACGCCGACCTGAGTCCCTGGCTGGCCCGGGTGACGCCGGTGGAGACCCTGGAGCAGGCGCTCGCCCAGCGCGGCGCCCTGGACGACGGCGAGAGCCTGATCAGTCGCGATGGCTATTGGGTCGGCCGGCACTTCCTGCGGGTCCGGCGCAGCGACGAGGCCCAGGGCGGCATGCTCGCCCGCGCCCAGGAACTGGAGGCGTTGCAGGAACAGCGCGAGACCCTGGAAACCCGTGTCGCCGAAGGCGAGGAGCGCCTGGCCGCGGCCCGCGACGAGCAGCGCGAGCTGGAAGGCGCGCGCGAGCAGGTGCGCCGGCAGGTCCAGGAGGAGGGTCGCCGGCACGGCGAGCTGAAGGCGCAGTTGTCCGCGCAGCAGGCCAAGGTCGAGCAACTGGTGCTGCGTCGCCGCCGTCTCGACGAAGAAGTGGCGGAACTGGCCGAGCAGCGCGCGCTGGAACAGGAACAACTGAGCGAGGCGCGCCTGACCCTGCAGGAAGCACTGGATAGCATGGCGCTGGACACCGAGCGGCGGGAAACCCTGCTGGCCGAGCGTGACGCCCTGCGCGAACGGCTCGACCGGATTCGCCAGGATGCCCGTACCCACAAGGACCATGCGCATCAACTGGCGGTGCGGGTCGGCTCGCTCAAGGCGCAGCACAATTCCACCCAGCAGGCCCTGGAGCGCCTCGACCAGCAGTCGGCTCGCCTCAACGAGCGTTGCGAGCAGCTCAACCTCAACCTGGAGGAGGGCGCCGCGCCGCTGGAAGAGCTGCGCATGAAGCTCGAGGAGTTGCTGGAGCGACGGATGGCCGTCGAGGACGAGCTGAAGCAGGCGCGGCTGGCCCTGGAAGACGCAGACCGCGACTTGCGCGATGTGGAGAAGCGCCGCAGCCAGGCCGAGCAGCAGTCGCAGCTGCTGCGCGGGCAGCTGGAGCAGCAGCGCCTGGAATGGCAGGGGCTGGTGGTGCGGCGCAAGGCCCTGCAGGAGCAGCTCGCCGAGGACGGCTACGAATTGCACACGGTGCTGGCCAACCTGCCGCTGGATGCCAGCGAGCGCGAATGGGAGGAGCGTCTGGAAAGTCTCGCGGCGCGTATCCAGCGGCTCGGCCCGATCAACCTGGCGGCGATCGAGGAGTACCAGCAGCAGTCCGAGCGCAAGCGCTACCTGGACTCGCAGAACGACGACCTGGCCGAGGCGCTGGAAACCCTGGAGAACGTCATCCGCAAGATCGACCGGGAAACCCGCAATCGTTTCAAGGAAACCTTCGACCAGATCAATGGTGGCCTTCAGGCATTGTTCCCGAAGGTCTTCGGCGGCGGCACGGCCTATCTGGAACTTACCGGCGAAGATCTACTCGATACCGGGGTGGCGATCATGGCTCGTCCGCCGGGCAAGAAGAACAGCACCATCCACTTGTTGTCCGGCGGGGAAAAGGCATTGACCGCACTGGCGCTGGTATTCGCCATCTTCCAGTTGAATCCGGCGCCGTTCTGCATGCTCGACGAAGTCGATGCGCCATTGGATGACGCCAACGTCGGACGTTATGCGCGATTGGTGAAGGAAATGTCGGAGAAAGTGCAGTTCATCTATATCACCCACAACAAGATCGCCATGGAGATGGCCGATCAGTTGATGGGCGTGACCATGCATGAGCCGGGCTGTTCACGGCTTGTTGCAGTTGATGTGGAAGAGGCCGTCGCATTGGCTGAAGCCTGAGGATCAGGCAGTGTAAACTTGCGCATGGGCATGTTAGTTTAATGGCCACTTTTTTGTATCGCGTGGGAAAGGTCTGTCAGAACAAGGTTGGCTCCACGTTTCAAGGGATAGGATGTCCTTTTTTCATTTTTTTTATTCACCATTTTCACTAGGGGCTACGGAATTACATGGATATCGGTCTGCGCGAATGGCTTATCGTTATCGGGCTTATCGTGATCGCCGGCATTCTCTTCGACGGTTGGCGGCGGATGCGGGGCGGCAAGGGCAAGTTGAAGTTCAAGCTCGACCGCAGTTTCGCCAACCTACCGGACGACGACGGCGATTCGGCTGAATTGCTCGGCCCGGCGCGGGTGGTCGAACATCGCGAGCCGTCCTTCGACGAACAGGACCTGCCCAGCGTCAGCGCGCGGGAAGGCAAGGAACGCAAGGGCGGCAAGCGCCAGGACGAGCCGCGCCAGGGCGACCTGGATCTCGACGAGGGCATGGCCCTGGAGGCCGATCCGAGCGATGCCGCCGAGCCGCTGGAACCGCGCAAGGGCAAGTCGAAGGGGCGCAAGGAGAAAGAGCGGGAAAAGGCCCCGAGCGTGGCCGCCGCCGAGCCGGCGCCGGTCGACGAGGTGCTGATCATCAACGTCATCGCCCGCGACGAGAGCGGCTTCAAGGGACCGGCACTACTGCAGAACATCCTCGAGAGCGGCCTGCGCTTCGGCGACATGGACATCTTCCACCGCCACGAAAGCATGGCCGGCAATGGCGAGATCCTGTTCTCCATGGCCAACGCAGTGAAGCCGGGTACCTTCGACCTGGACGACATCGACAACTTCAGCACCCGTGCCGTGAGCTTCTTCCTCGGCCTGCCGGGGCCGCGCCATCCGAAGCAGGCCTTCGACGTGATGGTCGCCGCCGCGCGCAAGCTGGCTCACGAGCTGAACGGCGAACTGAAGGACGAGCAGCGCAGCGTGCTGACCGCCCAGACCATCGAGCACTACCGCCAGCGCATCATCGACCATGAGCGTCGCAGCCTGATGCAGAAGCGCTGAGCCGGCCATACCCCTCTCCTTCTTGCGGGAGAGGGGGCGAACTACTCTATAGAGCAGCCGAGGCTGCTCTTTTCGTTTCACGGACTCCCACACCATGACCGACACCCAGGCCGCCGCCGAACGTATCGCGCAACTGCGAACCGAGCTGGACACCCACAACTACCGTTACTACGTGCTCGACGAGCCGAGCATTCCGGACGCCGAGTACGACCGCCTGTTCCGCGAACTGCAGGCGCTGGAGGCGGAGCACCCGCAACTGCTGACGCCCGATTCGCCGACCCAGCGGGTCAGCGGCACCCCGGCCTCGGCTTTTGGCGAAGTGCGCCATGAAATCCCCATGCTCAGCCTCGGCAATGCCTTCGAGGAGCAGGACCTGCTGGACTTCGACCGTCGGGTGCGCGAGGGCCTGGCCGATCTGCTGCCGGGCGGCGACCTGCTCGGTGGCGGGGCGGAGGTGGAATACAGCTGCGAGCCGAAGCTGGACGGCCTGGCCGTCAGCCTGCTCTACGAGAACGGTCAACTGGTGCGCGGCGCCACCCGCGGCGATGGCAGCACCGGCGAGGACATCACCAGCAACGTGCGCACCATTCGCAACGTACCGCTGAAGCTGCACGGCGAAGGCTGGCCGGACATCCTCGAAGTGCGCGGCGAGGTGTTCATGTCCAGGGCCGGTTTCGAGGCGCTCAACGCCAAGGCCGTGGAAACCGGCGGCAAGACCTTCGCCAACCCGCGCAACGCGGCAGCCGGCAGCCTGCGCCAGCTGGACTCGAAGATCACCGCCAGCCGCCCGCTGGAGTTCTGTGCCTACGGTTTCGGCCGGGTCAGCGGAACGCTGCCGGATACCCAGGTGGGCATCCTGGAGGCGTTCCGCGGCTGGGGCATTCCGATCAGCCGCGAGCTGCGCCTGGTGAAGGGCGCCCAGGCCTGCCGCGATTACTACGACGATATCGGCCGCCGGCGCGATGCGCTGGCCTACGAGATCGACGGGGTGGTGTTCAAGGTCAATCGCATCGCCTTCCAGCGTGAGCTGGGTTTCCGCGCCCGCGAGCCACGCTGGGCGATCGCCCACAAGTTTCCCGCCCGCGAGGAACTGACCGAGCTGCTCGGCGTGGAGTTCCAGGTCGGCCGTACCGGCGCGGTGACTCCGGTGGCGCGTCTCAAGCCGGTGCAGGTGGCCGGCGTCACGGTGTCCAACGCGACCCTGCACAATATGGACGAGGTTGCCCGCCTGGGTCTGCGCATCGGCGACACGGTGGTGATCCGCCGCGCCGGCGACGTGATTCCGCAGGTCATGCAGGTGGTGCTCGAGCGCCGCCCGGCGGATGCGCAGCCGATCGAGGTGCCCGAGCACTGCCCGGTCTGCGGCTCGGCCGTGGAGCGGACCCAACTGGTCAGGCGCAGCAAGGGCAGGGAGTCGCTCAGCGAGGGCGCGATCTACCGTTGTGTCGGCCGGCTGTCCTGCCAGGCGCAACTGAAGCAGGCGATCATCCATTTCGTCTCGCGCCGGGCAATGGACATCGACGGCCTTGGCGACAAGATCGTCGAGCAATTGGTGGATCGCGGGCTGGTCGCCTCGCCGGCGGATCTCTATACCCTGACCTATGACCAGGTGTTCGAGCTGGAAGGGTTCGCCGAGCTGTCCACCAACAACCTGCTGGCGGCCATCGCCGACAGCCGCACGCCTTCGCTGGCGCGCTTCATCTTCGCCCTCGGGATTCCCGACGTCGGCGAGGAGACCGCCAAGCTGCTGGCGCGCTCGCTGGGTTCGCTGGAGCGGATCGGCAAGGCGCTGCCGGAAGTGCTGACCTACCTGCCGGACGTCGGCGCCGAGGTGGCATACGAGATCCACAACTTCTTCGCCGACGAGCACAACCGCCAGGTGATCGCCCAGTTGCGCGATGCCGAACATGGCGTGCAGTTGCAGGAAGAGGGCGAGGTCGCCGCGGAGTTCGCCGCCTGTGCCTCGCTGGCCGGTTTCATCGACAAGCTGAACATTCCCTTCATCGCCGCCACCGGCGCGGAAAAGCTGGCCAGCCGCTTCGGTTCGCTCGACGGCATCATCCGCGCCGACTGGCTCGATCTACGCCAGGTGGAGCGTCTGCCCGAGCGAGCGGCGAAAAGCCTGCGCGATTTCCTCGACGAGCCGGCCAACGTGCAGCGTGCCCTGGCCATCGAGGCGCAGTTGCGTGAGTTCGGCATGCATTGGCAGAGCGAGCGCAAAGCGGTCGAAGGCCTGCCTCTGGCCGGGCAGACCTGGGTACTGACCGGCACCCTGGAGGCGATGAGTCGCGACGTGGCCAAGGAGAAGCTGGAAGGGCTCGGCGCCAAGGTCGCCGGCTCGGTCTCGGCCAGGACCCACTGCGTGGTCGCCGGGCCCGGCGCCGGCTCGAAGCTGGCCAAGGCCAACGAACTGGGGCTGAAGGTCCTCGACGAGGACGGCCTGCTGAAACTCTTGGACGAATACGGCGTCGCCCACTGAGCCGGCGGCGCCGTCGCTACGAACGATTTCCGAAGACTGGAGTGAACGATGGACAAGGCAAGAAAGCAGCGGTTGCTGGGGGTCTTGGCGCTGGTGGTGCTGTTCGGCGCCTATGTCGGCTGGAGCGAGCGGCCGCGCATCCTGCTGCATTACAGCGGCCAGGCGCCCGCGCCGATCGCCTACAGCTACAGGGAGAAGGGCGTGGAGACCTTCTCCGGGGAGATCCGCCCCGGCCAGGTGCGCGAATTCCCGGTGAAATTGTTCGGCGGCAGCGATTATCGCATCGCCTTTTCCTTCCACCGGGGCGAGGAGAAGTATGCCTCGTTCAGCACCAAGCCGGGTTGGGGCACCCTGGACCTGTACGTCGACAGCGAACTGAGCGTATCCACCCAGCCGCCGCCGGAGGGCCTGATCCAGCAGCATTGAGCGGCTTCTGCGAAGCCGATTGCAAACGTAAGTGCTTGAAGTGGTTGTAACTTACGCGCAAGCCGGTAGAATGGCGCGGCCTACCCCAGGGTAGGCTGCAATGGTGGCCCTGTCGGTCCCCCCGCAACGATTACCCGTCAACCTGGTCAGGTCCGGAAGGAAGCAGCCACAGCGGGAACATCGTGTGCCGGGGTGTGGCTGGCGGGGCCGCCTCCATTTCAGGCCCGTCATTTCTCCATGGGCCGCCGGCGCTCAGCGGTAGCGCCGCAATATCTCCTCGATCTCTCCGTTTCGCTTCATCTCCTCGAACGTCTTCAGGATCGCTTCCACCGGTACCTCCGCGGCATCCCGCACCAGGCAGCTCACCGGGGTTTCCTCGAGTTGGGCGGCTTCCTGGAGTGGCGCCTGCCCCGGCGTCTGGCGGTTGTTCCAGCGCAGGGCCAGTTGATGGCTCACGGCGTAGCGATAGCGCCCGGCACGCAGTTTTTCCAGCACCAGGTCCTGGGTGCGCGCGTCGTCGCGGCGCAGCCGGCCGATGTCGAACAGCGCCTGCAGGCGTGGATAGCTGTAGCCGAGGACGGTACCGATACGCTGGGCCGGCAGCGCCTCGGGAATCGGCGCGAAGCCTTCGCGGGCGGCCAGGATGTCGCGTTGCACCAGCAGCGGCACGCTCCAGCGGTAGCCGGGGAAGTCCCGGCTGAGCCAGGCGGGGCTGATGTAGCAGCGGACGTCGATTTCGCCGCCGTCCATCGCCTGTTCGATACGTGCGCGCGGATAGGGGTGGTAGAGCGCTTCGCGGCCGACCTGGCGGGCCAGGGAACGGGTGATATCGTGGACGATGCCGGCGGTCGGCTGGCTTTCTTCCAGGCGGATCAGCGGCATGCCCCAGCTTTCCATTACCGCGAAGCGCAGCGGCGGTGCGGCGCTGTCGCCAGCCGTGGCAGGCTGGGCCGCGGCGAACTGGAGCAGGAGCAGCGCCGGGGCGATGAAACGGGCTGCGAATACGGACGGGAAAGGTCGAGTCATTGCCACGGGCGAGGGCTCATGGAGGGTAGGGCGAATTCTTAGCACGCAGTTTGCCAAGTCAGCGAGCGCAGAAGGGGCAAATTGCGCTAGCATTGGCCGACTTGTGCTTCCCTTCAGCGACGGTTTTCGATGAGTTATCAAGTTCTTGCGCGTAAATGGCGTCCCCGTTCCTTCCGTGAAATGGTCGGCCAGACCCATGTGCTCAAGGCTCTGATCAACGCCCTGGACAACCAGCGGCTGCACCACGCCTACCTGTTCACCGGTACCCGTGGGGTCGGCAAGACCACCATTGCGCGGATCCTGGCCAAGTGCCTGAACTGCGAGACCGGGGTCAGTTCCACGCCGTGCGGCGAATGTTCGGTGTGCCGGGAGATCGACGAGGGGCGTTTCGTCGACCTGATCGAGGTGGATGCCGCGAGCCGGACCAAGGTCGAGGACACCCGCGAACTGCTCGACAACGTGCAGTACTCGCCGACCCGTGGTCGCTACAAGGTCTACCTGATCGACGAAGTGCATATGCTCTCGTCGCACAGTTTCAACGCGCTGCTCAAGACCCTCGAGGAGCCGCCGCCGCACGTCAAGTTCCTGCTCGCCACCACCGACCCGCAGAAGCTGCCGGTGACCATCCTCTCGCGCTGCCTGCAGTTCTCCCTGAAGAACATGCCGCCGGAGCGGGTGGTCGAACACCTGACCCACGTTCTCGGCGCCGAAAACGTGCCGTTCGAGGACGATGCCCTGTGGCTGCTCGGTCGCGCCGCCGACGGTTCGATGCGCGACGCCATGAGCCTGACCGACCAGGCCATCGCCTTCGGCGAGGGCAAGGTGCTGGCCGCCGACGTGCGGGCGATGCTCGGCACCCTCGACCACGGCCAGGTCTACGGCGTGCTCCAGGCCCTGCTGGATGGCGATGCGCGGGCCCTGCTCGAAGCGGTGCGCCATCTCGCCGAACAGGGTCCGGATTGGGGCGGCGTGCTCGCCGAGATGCTCAACGTGCTGCACCGCGTGGCGATCGCCCAGGCCTTGCCGGAGGCCATCGACAACGGCCAGGGCGACCGCGAGCGAGTCCTGGCGCTGGCCCAGGCGCTGCCGGCGGAAGATGTGCAGTTCTATTACCAGATGGGCCTGATCGGTCGCCGCGACCTCCCGCTGGCGCCCGATCCGCGCAGCGGTTTCGAGATGGTGCTGCTGCGGATGCTGGCGTTCCGCCCGGCGGATGCCGACGGCGCGCCGAGGACGCCACTAAAGGACCTGGGGATCAGCAAGGCCACGGCTGATCCCGCCAACAACCCCGTGGCCGGCGCGGCCTCGCCTGCGCCGGTCGCTGCCATTGCTGCCATGCCGGTCGTCGCTGCGCCCGCCGAAGCGCCGTTTGCCGTACCGGCTGCGCCATCCGCGCCGGCGGCGGTCGAGGCGCGCGTCGCGGAAGTGGCTGTCGAAGCAGCGCCCGCCGCGGCTGAGGTCGTCGACTTGCCCTGGGAAGAGCCGGCGCCGAGCATCGTTGCCGAGCCCGAGCCCGAGCCCGAGCCCGAGCCCGAGCCCGAGCCCGCAGCCGTGGAGGCACCGCCGGCAGCGGTGGTCGAGGCGGTGGTGGAAAGCGTTCTGGAGGCGCTGCCCGTGGCGCTGCCCGTGGTGGCCGACGAGCAGGACGACGCGGATGACGAGCCGCCACCGGCGGACGACTACTACGAAGTCGACATGGATACCCTGGCTTACCTGGACGCCGCTCCCGAGCCCGAGGCGGCCCCGGTGGAGGAGCCGCTGCCCGCGGCGAAGCCGGCCACCGGCCTGGCCGCCGAGTGGCTGGAGCTGTTCCCGCGCCTCGGCCTCGGCGGCCTGACCGCCAGCATCGGCGCCAACTGCACCCTGGTGGCCGCCGACGAGGAACACTGGCACCTGCACCTGGATCCGGGCCAGAGCGCGCTGTTCAACGCCACCCAGCAGCGGCGGCTGAACGATGCGCTGAACCAGCACCTGGGGCGCACCCTCAAACTGGAGGTGACCCTGCAGAAGCCTGAGCAGGAGACCCCGGCCCAGGCGGCGGCACGCCGGCGCGCCGAGCGCCAGCGGGCGGCCGAGGCATCGATCGATGCCGACCCGTTGGTCCGGCAGTTGCGCGAGCAGTTCGCCGCGGTGGTCCGTGACGGTACCATCGAACCTTTGGAAGCCAAGGCCTGACCGGCGCTTGGCGCACGCAACAAGACGACATTCGAGGTGAAGAACATGATGAAAGGTGGCATGGCCGGCCTGATGAAGCAGGCGCAGCAGATGCAGGAAAAGATGCAGAAGATGCAGGAAGAGCTGGCCAACGCCGAAGTGACCGGGCAATCCGGCGCCGGTCTGGTCAGCGTGGTGATGACCGGGCGCCACGACGTCAAGCGTGTCAGCCTGGACGACAGCCTCATGCAGGAAGACAAGGAGATCCTCGAGGACCTGATCGCCGCCGCGGTCAACGATGCGGTGCGCAAGATCGAGCAGAACAACCAGGAAAAGATGTCCGGCTTCACCTCGGGCATGCAACTGCCGCCCGGCTTCAAGATGCCCTTCTGATCCCGCGTTCGCGCCGGGCTCGCCATCCGCGGATGGCGCCCGGCAGCCATTCCCCCTCCCTCTATCCGACGAGTCCCGCATGAGTTTCAGCCCGCTGATCCGCCAACTGATCGAGTCCCTGCGCATTCTTCCCGGTGTCGGGCAGAAGTCGGCCCAGCGCATGGCGCTGATGCTGCTGGAGCGCGATCGCAGCGGCGGCCTGAAGCTGGCCCAGGCGTTGACCGCCGCGATGGAGGGTGTCGGTCACTGCCGGCAATGCCGTACCCTCAGCGAAGAGGAACTGTGCCCGCAGTGCGCGGATCCGCGACGCGACGACTCGCTGCTCTGCGTGGTGGAGGGGCCGCTGGATGTGTTCGCCGTGGAACAGACCGGTTACCGTGGCCGCTATTTCGTGCTCAAGGGTCATCTGTCGCCGCTCGACGGGCTGGGGCCGGAAGCGATCGGCATTCCCGAGCTGGACGCGAGGATCAGGGACGGCGCCTTCAGCGAAGTGATCCTCGCCACCAACCCGACCGTGGAAGGCGAGGCCACCGCCCACTACATCGCGCAACTGCTGGCCGATCGCGGCCTGACCCTGTCGCGCATCGCCCACGGCGTGCCGCTGGGCGGCGAGTTGGAGCTGGTCGATGGCGGCACCCTGGCCCATGCCCTGGCCGGCCGTCGGCCGATCTCCTGAAGAGCGCCCCTTCCGCGCCTGCCGTATTGCCCGCGGCGAGGCGGCCTATACACCCTGGCCGATGGCTATTTTCCCGTATTGAAAACCAAGCAAGCGCTAGGTAAGTTCTGAGGCTCCCATCAGGAGCCCGGCCATGACTGACTTCCAGCAGTACTTCGACGAGTCCCATCAACTGATCCGGGATTCGGTGCGTCGTTTCGTCGAGCGCGAGGTGTTGCCGCACATCGATGAATGGGAGGAGGTCGAGGAATTTCCCCGCGAACTCTATCTCAAGGCCGGCGCAGCCGGGATCCTCGGCATCGGCTACCCGGAAGCCTATGGCGGCAGTTGCGAAGGTGATCTGTTCGCCAAGGTGGCGGCCAGCGAAGAGCTCATGCGCTGCGGTTCCGGCGGCCTGGTCGCCGGGCTGGGATCGCTGGATATCGGCTTGCCTCCGGTGGTCAAGTGGGCCCGTCCCGAGGTGCGCGAGCGGGTGGTCCCGGCGGTGCTGCGCGGCGAAAAGATCATGGCCCTGGCGGTCACCGAGCCGTCCGGCGGTTCCGACGTGGCCAACCTGAAGACCCGCGCGGTGCGCGATGGCGATCACTATCGCGTCAGCGGCAGCAAGACCTTCATCACCAGCGGCGTGCGTGCCGACTACTACACGGTGGCGGTGCGTACCGGCGGGGAAGGCTTCGGCGGCGTCAGCCTGCTGCTGGTGGAGAAGGGCACGCCGGGCTTCAGCGTCGGGCGCAAGCTGAAGAAGATGGGCTGGTGGGCCTCGGATACCGCCGAACTGTTCTTCGACGACTGCCGGGTTCCGGCGGAGAACCTGATCGGCGTGGAGAATGCCGGCTTCGCCTGCATCATGGCCAACTTCCAGAGCGAGCGCCTGGCCCTGGCGGTGATGGCCAACATGACCGCGCAACTGGCCCTGGAGGAGTCGCTGCGCTGGGCGCGCGAGCGGGAGGCCTTCGGCAAGCCGATCGGCAAGTTCCAGGTGCTGCGCCACCGCCTCGCGGAAATGGCCACGCAGCTGGAGGTGTCGCGCGAATTCACCTATCGCCAGGCGGCGAAGATGTCCGCCGGCAAGAGCGTGATCAAGGAAATATCGATGGCCAAGAACTTCGCCACCGATGTCGCCGATCGCCTGACCTACGATGCCGTGCAGATGCTCGGCGGCATGGGCTACATGCGCGAAAGCCTGGTGGAGCGGCTGTACCGGGACAACCGGATCCTCACCATCGGCGGCGGTTCGCGGGAAATCATGAACGAGATCATCGGCAAGCAGATGGGCTTGTAGTGCCGCGGCCCATCAGGTGAAGTCCAGGTCGTAATGCGCCTGGCCGCAATGCAGGCAGTCGAAGCGATAGATGGCCGGGTTGCCGCCGGGCGCATAGGCGTCGACGAGGCGTTTCCAGGTAATAGCCGGCCAGGCGAAATCGACGAAGCGCTGCGCCAGGCCCTCGGCTCCCAGTCGTCCGATTTCCTCGCGCCCCGCGTCGCCGCGAAAAGCGCAGGCATCCTCGCAGCAACTCAACCAGCGTTCCTGCTGCCAGGAGGCGTAGCCGGGCGTGCGCTCGCAGACTTCGGCGACGATCTCCGCGGCGATTCCGGCTTCGAGCAACGGATGGTCGTCGCAAAAACTCGCTTCGTAGCGCGCGGCCGCGCTGCCGTCGGCAATGCACCACGGGCAGAGGCTGCCGGGCGGCAGTTCGTGACGGGAATAGGGCGATACGGTGTAGGCGTAGCCGCGGGCCTTGCCACAGCACCGGCAGGTTGCCGCGGAAGCCTCGATGCTGCCGCTGGCGAGCGGTTCGGGATGGTAGCGGAAGTACGGAAGGGGAGGATTCATGACGGCCGTTCCCTGGAGGTCGGCCGTCGAGTATGCCGGCCGGGCCGCCTTGCGGCTACCCGGTCCCACTGACTCATTCGCTGGCTTCGCGGGCGCCCTGGCCGCTCTTCGGGTGCGGCGCGAAACGCGCGGCCAGGCGCATGCTGGCGGTGACCACACGCTGGTAGAGCACCGGCGCCAGGCGCAGCATCACGTCGATCGCATGGGCGTCGGCGCCGATCAGGATGCGCCGGCTGTCGCGCTGCACGCCGCGCAGGATGACCTGGGCGGCCTTTTCCGGAGTGGTCCGCAGCAGTTGGTCGTTGAACTGCTGGCGGGCCTTGTCGGGGGTCTGGCCGGTTACCTTGGCCATGCTTTCGTTCATCCGTGCGGTCTTGGCGATGTTGGTCTTGATCCCGCCGGGGTGCACGCAACTGGCGGAAACCCCTGAATCCTCCATGTCCAGCTCCTGCCGCAGCGACTCGGTGAAACCGCGCACCGCGTACTTGGTCGCGTTGTAGGCGCTCATGCCTGGCTGGGCGAACAGCCCGAAGACGCTGGAAACGTTGACCACATGGCCATTGCCGGAGGCCTTCAGGTGCGGCAGGAAGGCCTTGGTGCCGTTCACCACGCCCCAGAAGTTGATGTTCATGATCCACTCGTATTCCGAGTGGTCGCTGCCTTCCACGGTGCCGGCATGGGCGACCCCGGCGTTGTTGAAGATCAGGTTGACCCGGCCGTGCTCGGCGGCCGCCTTGTCGGCCCAGGCCTGCACCTGCTCGCGCTCGGCCACGTTGACGATGTCGATGGAAACCCGTACGCCGCTGCTGGCGAGGATCTGGCGGGTTTCCTCGAGACCGGCGGCGTTGACGTCGGCCAACGCCAGGTGGCAACCCTGGCGGGCCAGCTCCACCGCGAGAGCGCGGCCGATGCCCGAACCCGCTCCGGTAATGGCGGCGACTTTGTTTTCGAACGATTTCATGCAGGGACCCCTTCGGCCGGTTGACGGGTTTCGTTGCTCAGGCTGGCGAGCTGTGTGGTGCTGAGGTGGTAGGCGGAGGCGTCGAACTGCCGGGTCAGGGCGCGGAAGCGCCAGGTGAAGCCCGGCCACAGGGTGCAGTTGCGGCCGCTGACCGGATGCAGGTACCAGCTCTTGCAGCCGCCCACGCTCCAGACGCTGCGGTCGAGCTTGCGCTGCAGATATTCATTGTAGCGTTCCTGCACCGGCGCCTTGACCTCCAGGCTGAGCAGTTCGCGACGCTGCATCAGCTTCAGCGCGCCGAGGACATAGGCGATCTGCGACTCGATCATGTAGACCATCGAGTTGTGGCCCAGGCCGGTATTCGGCCCCATCAGGAAGAACAGGTTGGGGAAGCCGGCGGTGGTGGTGCCCTTGTAGGCTTCCGGTCCCTTGGTCCAGCTGTCCAGCAGGTCACGGCCGTCGCGACCGAAGACCATGCCACGGGGAATCGGATCGTTGGCGGTGAAGCCGGTGCCGAAGATGATCGCGTCGACTTCGCGCGCCTGGCCGCTGGCGTCGACGATCCCGTGGGCGGTGACCTTGCGGATACCTTCGGTGATCACCGTGGCGTTGGCCGCGGCCAGCGCCGGATAGTAATTGTGCGACATCAGGATGCGCTTGCAGCCGATGGTGTAGTCCGGCGTGAGCTTGCGGCGCAGTTCCGGGTCCTTGATCTGCTTGTGGATGTAGCGGACCGCCAGGCGCTGTACCAGCTTCATCACCTGCGGGGCGAAGGTGAAGCCCAGCACCCGTCCTTCGAGCAGGCTGTAGAGGCCGCCACGCCAGAGCTTCTGCAGCAGCGGGAAGCGACGGAAGCGCTGCCGCTCGGCCTCGCTGATGGCGCGGTCGGGCTTGGGCAGGATCCACGGCGGGGTGCGCTGGTAGAGATCCAGCGCGGCCACCTGTGGCTGGATCTCCGGGACGAACTGGATGGCCGAGGCGCCGGTGCCGATCACCGCCACGCGCTTGCCCTTGAGATCGTAGTCGTGGTCCCACTGCTGGGAATGGAAGACCTTGCCCTGGAAGTCCCCCAGGCCCTTGAGGTCCGGATAGGCCGGGGTCGACAGGCCGCCCATCCCGGAGACCACGGCGTTGGCGGTGTAGTGGTTGCCCTGGCTGTCGTGCAGATGCCAGAGGTTCTGCCGGTCGTCCCAGGCCAGCCTGTCGATGGCGGTATTCAGCAGTGTCCGTTCCGGCAGGCGGTATTTCTGCCAGCAGTTCTCCAGATAGGCGCGGATTTCCGGCTGGCGGGCGAACATGCGCGTCCATTCCGGATTCTGTTCGAAGGAGAAGGAGTAGACATGGGATTGCACGTCGCAGGCGCAGCCCGGGTAGTTGTTGACCCGCCAGGTGCCGCCGACGCCGGCGTCCTTCTCGAAGATCAGGAAGTCGTCCTCGCCCTCCTGGCGGAGGCGGATCGCCATCCCCAGCCCGGAGAAACCGGTGCCTATGATGGCGACCTTGCAGTGCCGCGGGGTGACAGGGACAGGTTGGGTACTCATGGCCAAGCTCCTGTTATCATTGTTGCTGGCGTATACACTCGTCTACCTGCGAATGTAGACATCTGTATACTTCAGGGTCAAGCCAACCTTAGGTAGGGTCCGGCCGAGGCAATGGCCAGTCCTGTGGCGCATGGAAACAACCAGGTGGAACATGAGTGACATGAGCGAGACGAAGGACAGGATCACCGACGCTCCCGGCAAGCGCGCCCTGCTGGAGGCGGCCCTGCGCCTGGGCAGCAGCAGCCGCAGCCTGGGCGCCATAGGCCTGCGCGAACTGGCGCGCGAGGCGGGTCTGAACCCGAATACCTTCTACCGGCATTTCCGCGACATCGACGATCTTGGCCTGACCATGATCCGCGATATTTCCACCCAGTTGCGCCAGCCGCTGCGGCAGCTCCGTCGCGAGGCCGCGAACCGCGCGGCGCCAGGCGCTCGGCCGGAGGCGATGCCATTCGGCCTGGAGCTGGAGAGGGGGCGACGGGTCTGCCGGGAAACGGTGCGGCTGTTCTTCGATTTCGTCGAGAGCAACCCCGCCGCCTTCATCGTCGGCGTGCGCGAACTGCATGGCGCCTCGCCGGTTCTGCGCGGCGCCCTGCGTCAGATCATGGACGAGTTCGCCGAGGACATGTCGGAAGACATTATCGAATTCAGGCTGTTGCCGTCGGTGAGCGAGGCGACCATTCGCCGCCTTTCCAGCCTGATCGGTCGCCAGCTGTTCCAGCTGTCGCTGGACTACATCGGCCAGCCGGAGCGGCGCCGGGAAATCTGCGCCCTGGGCGAGGAGCAGATCCTGCTGCTGTTCACCGGCGCCACAGTCCTGCAGATGATGGGTGTGTCGCTCGACGCCGAGGCATCAGGCGAGCTTCAGCAGGCTCATGCCGGCCAGCAACAGCAGCAGGCCGAGCCAGCCGCGCCAGGCCAGGCGCTGGCCGAACAGGGCCCAGCCCATGGCGACGGTGGCGAGGATGCCGAAGCCGCCCCAGATCGCATAGGCCAGTGACAGCTCGATGTCCTTGACCGCCTGCGCCAGCGCGGTGAAGGCGGCCAGCACGCAAAGGATCGAGGCGCCGCCGAGGCCGCGCTTGCGGAAGCCGTCCGAGTACTTCAGCAGCAGGTTGGCGCCGACTTCCAGGACGATCGCCAGGCCGAGCCAGGCGAAGGGGAGCCAGTCCAGGGTCAGCATGTCGCAGCCTCCCCCGGCGCCTTCGTCCGCGACGCTTCGCCGTTGCGGGTGCCGGACTTGATCAGCAGGATCCCGGCGATCATCACGCCGAGGCCGACGGCCTTGTAGAGACCGATGCTTTCACCCAGCCAGGCGACACTGACCGCGGTGATCAGGACGATGCCGATGCCTTCCCAGAGGGCATAGGCGACGCCGACGGGGACGCGTTTGACCGCCAGGGCGAGGAAGAAATACGACAGGCCGATCATCCCGTACATCAGCAGCAGACCGGCGACCGGGGCGTGGGTGGCGGCGAGTTTCATCGAGGTGGTGCCGATCACCTCGGCACCGATAGCCAGCAACAGATAGATCCAGGAACGCATGTTGCCCTCCCATGGGCACCGCGGAATGGAGGCCGCGGCCAAAGACGACGAAGAACGGTGGCGGGGTGCGGGCGGGCCGCGGACCGCCATGGGCGGTCGCCACCGAGGAGGGGTGTCGAGGGGAGGGGCTAGAGGTCGCCGGTCCAGTGACGCTCGCGGGAGACCAGACGGGAGGTGGGAAGAGGTAATGCCTTGGTGTTCAACATAATGAACATGATATTACCTCAGGGCATCGAAAAAATCCAATCGATAGGATTTGACTAATTATTTCCTCGTGTCTACGGCTCTTTCAGGAGGTCTTGCTGAGAGTGAAGGTTTTGCCTGTGCAATATCCTGTTCTTTTGCACCATGCAAAACGCCAGGCAGGGCCTGGCGTCGATAGGAGGGGCAATGACGTGACGAGGCTTCAATCGGCGAAGGCCAGCTTGTCCTTCCAGTATTTTTCCAGCCTGGCGGTATCGTGGTCGCTCGGGTGGAAGCCCGGGCGGTAGTAGTCCAGATAGGGCAACAGCAATTGCGTGAAGAAGCCCCTGCGCAGGCCGAAGAGAGTGCCCAGGCCGTGCTTCCAGGAGCGCCAGTTGGACAACTGGCGATCCTTGCGCAGCAGGTCGAGCTGGAACCAGCCGATGACACCGAAGAACATCAGGGTGGTCAGCATCATCACCAGGATGCGGGTGAAGTAGCCGCCGTAGACCGTCTGGTAGACGTCGTACGCGACGTTCTTGTGCTCGTTCTCCTCGATGGCGTGCCACATCCACAGCTTGTACATCTTCGGCGACTGCATCTGCACGGTCAGGTCCTCGCGCTTGAGCAATTGCGCGGCCATGGTCGCGGTGAAATGTTCCAGGGCGCAGGTGATCGCCAACTGGTGTTTCTTCGTGGTGACCTTGCTGACGTTTTCCAGCAGCACCTTGATCCGCAGTTCGAGGCACTCCAGGTCGACCCCGTGTTCCTCGGCGTATTCGTTGTAGGCGGCATGTTCCTTGGAATGCATGGCTTCCTGGCCGATGAAGGCGCTGACGTCCTTCTTCAGTTGCGGGTCCTCCAGGCGGTCGCGCACGGCGCGCACGCTATCGACGAAGAACTTTTCGCCGTAGGGGAACAGCGAGGACAGGTTGTTCATGAACTGGGTCATGAACGGCTGCCCGTCCCACCAGTACTTCGGGGTTTCGCTGAAGCTGAAATCCATCCGTCGCACGGGAAAATTGGCGCGAACCGTAGAGGTGGTGCTGCTGGCAGTCATGGCTAACTCCTTTGTTGTTCTGGGGAGCGAGCGCCGGGTTTCCGGGCCTCCCTATGGCGAGTTCGCTATAACACCTCTGAATGTGTCATTAGCTGATGTAATTATTTGCAGGACTGTCCAGCAAGGGGAGGTCATTCACGGCCATTTCCAGGTCGAAAATGGCCAAGGCGCCGGGCGCCAGACGGAAGATAGGGTATGGGCGAGGCGGGGCGCGGACGCGCCCCGCAGGCTCATCGTTCGTCGAGGGCGAACGCGGTGAGGCTGAAGGTGGCGATGCCGGCGTCTTGCAGGCGGGTGGAACCGCCGAGTTCCGGCAGGTCGATGATGGCGGCGGCCTCGAAGACCCTGGCGCCCAGGCGGCGTACCAGGCTGGCGGCCGCCAGCAGGGTGCCGCCGGTGGCGATGAGATCGTCGAAGATCAGCACGCTGTCGCCTTCGCAGAGACTGTCGGCGTGCACTTCGAGGAAGGCCTCGCCGTATTCGGTCTGGTAGGCCTCGGCGAGCACGTCGGCGGGTAGCTTGCCCTGCTTGCGGAACAGGATCAGCGGCTTGTTAAGGGCATAGGCAACGGCCGAACCGATCAGGAAGCCGCGGGCGTCCATGGCGCCGATATGGCTGAAGTCTGCTTCGATGTAGCGCTGGACGAAGCTGTCCACGGTCATGCGCAGCGCGCGTGGCGACTGGAACAGCGGGGTGATGTCGCGGAACACCACGCCGGCCTTGGGAAAGTCCGGCACGGCGCGAATCTGCGACTTGAGGGTGAACTCGTCGAAAATCATGGCGGATCCTGGGGTGGGGCTCTTTCAGGCTCCATCATACAACGGGCCCGCACCGAGGCGGGCCCGTCGCGAGATCGGGCGGGGCTCAGCCTTCCAGCTGGCCACCGGCGAGGGCGCACAGTTCGATGGAGTCGAGGATGTGCACTTCCTTGCCTTCCGCGCTGATCAGGCCGTTCTGCTGGAAGCGGGTGAAGACCCGCGACACGGTTTCCACGGCCAGGCCGAGGTAGTTGCCGATCTCGTTGCGCGACATGGCCAGGCGGAACTGCTGGGCGGAGAAACCGCGGGCGCGGAAACGCGCCGACAGGTTGACCAGGAAGGTAGCGATGCGCTCGTCGGCGGTCTTCTTCGACAGCAGCAGCATCATCTGCTGGTCGTCGCGAATCTCCCGGCTCATCAGACGCATCAGTTGGCGACGCAACTGCGGCAGTTGCTCGGAGAGTTCGTCCAGGCGCTCGAAGGGAATCTCGCAGACCGAGGTGGTTTCCAGTGCCTGCGCCGATACCGGGTAGGTCTCGGTATCCATGCCGGACAGGCCGACCAGTTCGCTGGGCAGGTGGAAGCCGGTGATCTGTTCTTCGCCGGCATCGGTGATGCTGAAGGTTTTCAGGGCGCCGGAGCGCACGGCAAAGACCGAACCGAAAGGATCGCCCTGGCGGAACAGGAATTCGCCTTTCTTGAGGGGACGACCGCGCTTGACGATCTCGTCCAGCGAATCCATGTCTTCCACGGTCAGCGACAGAGGGAGGCACAGCGGGGCCAGACTGCAATCCTTGCAGTGTGCTTGGGGCAGTGCGCGCACCTTGATGGTTTCGGCCATTGAGGGGTCCTTGCTAGGTTAAAGGCACAACAGGAGTAAGGGTAACGCAGGTGCGATGCGGGTGCCAGCCGTAGGGCTGGCAACGACCATTTCTGACAGGGCTGGGGCTTTTCCAATCAGTGACTTGCGGCATATCTCTGCGACTACCGGCCGCACCCTGTCAAGAACGGGTGAAGGAGCGCTCAAGTTCAGGTCGCGAAGGCCGATTTAATGGAAGAGTTGTGTTTTTCTCGGAGGGACAGCAATGCTCACGCTCAGTGGATGGCTCACCACACAGGTACCACCGGCGTCGCGGCCGGCGACGGAGGGCAGGCTGGCGCGCGCGGAAGGCGCTGCTGGCGAGCCGCCGGAAAGCCAGGCGCCCGCCGAGGGCGCGTCCGAGCGGCATGTACGGATTTCCCAGGCCGGGCGGGAACTGGCCGCCACCCGGGGCGTCCCGCCGGAGGATGACGACGAGGATATTCCGCAGGAACTGCGGCCGATGGTGAAAATGATCCGCGAGCTGAAGCAGAAGATCGAGGAGAAGCTCAAGGAGTTGCAGGAGGCCATGGGCTCGTCCGATCCGGACGTCAAGCAGAATCGCCTGCCGGCCCTGCAGAAGGAGCTGCAGCAGCTCAACTCGGCCCTGCAGACGGCCACCGCCGCGCTGGCCAAGGCCATCAAGGAAATGGGCCTCAGCGATCCGGCGCTGATCATGAAAATGATGGGGGGGCGCTAGAAGGGCTGGGGATTCGCCGCCCTGCCGTGCGGGCGGGGCGGCGTGCTGTCAGATCACCCGGGAGAAGCGCTGGCGGTTGACGTTGGGCAGGTAGCGGTCGAACAGCATGCAGATCGAGCGCACCAGCAGGCGGCCGGAGGAGGTGATGTCGATGCCCTTGGCGTCCAGGCGGATCAGGCCGTCGGCGGCGAAGCGCTCGAGGTCCGGCCAGAGTTCGGCGAAGTAGCTGCGGAAATCGATGCCGAACTCCATCTCGATGTCGGCGAAAGCCAGTTCGAAATGGCAGATCAGCTGCTGGATTACCGCGCGCCGCACCCGGTCGTCGCTGTTGCAGTGCAAGCCGCGACGAATCGCCAACTGACCGTTGTCGAGGCTGGCCTGGTAGTCGTTGATGTCACTGCTGTTCTGGCTGTAGAGATCGCCGATCTGGCTGATCGCCGAGACTCCCAGCCCCACCAAGTCGCAATGGCCGTGGGTGGTGTAGCCCTGGAAGTTGCGCTGCAGGGTGCCGTCCTCCTGGGCGCTGGCCAGTTCGTCGTCAGGCAGGGCGAAGTGGTCCATGCCGATGTAGCGGTAGCCCGCCGCGGTGAGCTGCTCGGTGGTGCGCTGGAGCATCTCCAGCTTGTGCCCCGGGCTCGGCAGTTCGTCGGCGTTGATCCGTCGCTGCGGCATGAAGCGTTCGGGCAGGTGCGCGTAGTTGAACACCGAGAGGCGGTCCGGTTGCAGGGCGAGCACTTCGTCGACGGTACGGGCGAAGCTGTCCGGGGTCTGCTTCGGCAGGCCGTAGATCAGGTCCAGGTTGATCGAGCGGTATTGCAGGGTGCGCGCGGCCTCGACGATGGTGCGTGTCTCCTCCGGGGTCTGCATGCGGTTGACCGCCTTCTGCACTTCCATGTCGAAGTCCTGCACGCCGAGGCTGACGCGGTTGAAACCGAGCTCGCGGAGCAGGCCCATGGTCGACCAGTCGGCCTCGCGCGGGTCGATCTCGATGCCGTAGTCGCCCGAGTCGTCGTCCAGCAGGTTGAGGTGCGTGCGCAGCTGCGACATGAGTTCGCGCAACTGGCCGGGGCTGAGGAAGGTCGGGGTGCCGCCGCCGAAGTGCAGTTGTTCGACCACCTGCTCGCGAGAGAGGTGGCGGCTGACGATCTCGATCTCGCGGACCAGGCGCGCGAGATACGGCGCGCTGCGCCCGCGATCCTTGGTGATCACCTTGTTGCAGGCGCAGTAGTAGCAGATGTTGGCGCAGAACGGGATGTGCACGTAGAGCGACAGGGGGTGTCCGGCCTTCCGGCTGTCGCGCAGGGCGTGCAGCTGGTCGAACGGGCCGATGCCTTCGTGGAACTGCACGGCGGTCGGGTAGGAGGTGTAACGCGGGCCGGAAAGGTCGTAGCGCCGAATCAGGTCAGCGTCCCAGCGAATGGTGTCGAGCATGCCAGAGATCCCCAGTTGGCGAGCTTTAGTCGGGAAGTCTAGGGATTGCGCCGGGAAAGCCTGTTGATTTGTATCAAGCGGGTGAATGTGTACAGAATGTGTCGCCGCATGTTGGGACTTGCGTCCATCAATGCCCCATCAGCCACGCCTGGTGCGGGCCGGGCAGGGTCCAGAGGCCGAAGAGAATGACCATCAGGCCGCCCACGATGCGTACGCCTCGACGGCGCAGCAGGGCGGTCAGGCGCTCGGCGGCCATGCCGGTGGCCAGCAGCACCGGCCAGGTGCCGAGGCCGAACGCCAGCATCAACAGCGCGCTGTCCAGCGCCGAGCCCTGGCTGGTGGCCCAGAGCAGCGTGCTGTAGACCAGCCCGCAGGGCAGCCAGCCCCAGATCGCGCCGAGCAGCAGGGCTCGCGGCAGGCTCGAGACCGGCAGCAGGCGGCGGGCGAAGGGTTCCAGATGGCGCCAGAGGCCGCGACCGAGCGCCTCGACGCGGGTCAGTCCGCTCCACCAGCCGGCCAGGTAGAGGCCCATGGCGACCAGCAGCAACCCGGCGACGACCCGTAGCGCGCCGGCGAACGGGGTTCGCGTCACGGCCCAGCCGGCCAGGCCGAGCAGCAGGCCGGCGCAGGCATAGCTGAGGATGCGACCGAGGTTGTAGGCCAGCAGCAGGCGCAGCCGACGGCCGCGCTGTTCGGCGGGAATGGCCAGGGTCAGGGCGCCCATCAGGCCGCCGCACATGCCCAGGCAGTGGCCTCCGCCAAGCAGGCCGAGGATCAGCGCGGAAACCAGCAGCGGCGCCAGTTCAGCCACGCGGTTGGTCCTCGGGTTTCGATGGCTTCTCCGCCTCGTCGACGCCGGCCTGGTGCTTCGGGTCCTCGTCGTCGAAGAGGATGCTGTGGGCGGGGCCGTCGAGATCGTCGTACTGGCCGCTGTCCACTGCCCAGAAGAACACGTAGATGGCGATGGCGACGATGACGATCGCGACGGGGATCAGGATGTAGAGCGCGGCCATACGGACCTCGGCGAAGGGGTTCGGGTCAGGCGCAGGGCGTTGACCACCACCAGCAGCGAACTGACCGACATGCCGATCGCCGCCCAGCCCGGGGTGATCCAGCCGAGCGCGGCGAAGGGCAGCACCAGGCCATTGTACAGGCTGGCCCAGGCCAGGTTCTCGATGATGATGTGACGGGTGCGGCGCGCCAGCCGGAAGGCCTGTACCAGGCTGTCCAGGCGATTGGACAGGAGTACCGCGTCGGCACTGGTCTTGGCCAGGTCGGTGGCGCTGCCCATGGCGACGCTGATGTCGGCGCCGGCGAGTACCGGCACGTCGTTGACGCCATCGCCCAGCATCAGGACCCGGCGGCCTTCCTCGTGCAGGCGTCTGAGCATCGCCAGCTTGTCGTCCGGGGTCAGGCCGCCATGGGCTTCGTCGATGCCCAACTCGGCGGCGACGCTGGCGACCATCGGCGAAGCGTCGCCGGATAGCAGCAAGGTGCGCCAGCCACGGGCCTTGCAGGCGGCGAGCAGGGCGGGGGCGTCGCCGCGCAGGCGGTCGTCGAGACCGAACCAGGCCAGCGGACCCTGTTCGTCGCCGAGCAGCAGCCACTGCCCGGAGTCGCCGGGCATCGCCGGTATGGCGCCGGCGCTGAGCTCGCTGACGAACGCGGCCTGGCCGATGCGCAGGCGGCGGCCTTCGACCAGGCCTTCGAGGCCCAGCCCAGGGTGGCTCTCGACGCTTTCGGCAGCCTCCGGGGCGCGGCCGAAGGCGCGGGCGATGGGGTGTTCGGAACGGTTCTCGAGGGCGGCGGCGAGCGCCAGGCAGCGATCTGCGTCGAGATCGCGCAGGGGCTGCACCTGCTTGAGCGTCAGGCGGCCTTCGGTGAGGGTGCCGGTCTTGTCGAAGATCACCGTGTCGATATGGTTCAACCCTTCCAGCACATGCCCGCGGGTGATCAGCAGGCCGAGCTTGTGCAGGCTGCCGGTAGCGGCGGTGAGGGCGGTGGGCGTGGCCAGGGACAGCGCGCACGGGCAGGTGGCGACCAGCAGCGAAAGCACCACCCAGAAGGCGCGCTGGTGGTCGACCTGCCACCACAGCGCGCCGACGATGGCCGCCACCAGCAGGACGATCAGCAGGAACCACTGCGCCACCTTGTCGGCCAGTTCCGCCAGGCGCGGCTTGTCCGCCTGGGCGCGTTCCAGCAGGCGGACGATGGCGGACAGGCGGCTGTCGTCGCCGAGGGCGGCGACCTCGACGGTCAGCGGGCCTTCGACATTGAGAGTGCCGCCGGTGACCGTGTCGCCGGCCTGGCGCGGGCGGGGCAGGTACTCGCCGGTGAGCAGCGATTCGTCGACGCTGGACTGGCCGTCGAGGATCATCCCGTCGGCCGGCAGCACGGCGCCCGGTGGCACCAGGATGCGATCGCCGATGCGCAGCTCGCGGAGCAGGATGCGTTCGCTCTGGTTGGCGGCGTCCAGGCGCAGGCAGGAGGCCGGCAGCAGGTTGACCAGTTGCGCGGTGGAGGCGGCGGTGCGTTCCCGCGCGCGGCGTTCGAGGTAGCGCCCGGCGAGCAGGAACAGGGCGAACATGCCGACCGCGTCGAAATACAGTTCGCCCTGGCCGGTGACCGTTGACCAGATACCGGCGACATAGGCGCCGCCGATGGCCAGGGACACCGAGACGTCCATGGTCAGGTGGCGGGTGCGCAGGTCGCGCAGGGCGCCGCGGAAGAACTGTCCGCAGCAGTAGAAGACGATCGGCGTGGTGAGGATCAGGCTGACCCAGCGCAGGATGCGGTCCATGCCGGCGGAAAGGTCGAGGTTGAATTCCGGCCAGGTCGCCATCACCGCCATCATCACCTGGATCCACAGCAGCCCGGCGACCCCGAGCTGGCGCAGGGCGCGACGGTTCTCCACGGCCAGTTGCTCGGCCGCGCGATCCGGCTGGTAGGGATGGCCGGCGTAGCCGATCTGGCGCAGTTCGCCAAGCAACTGGCTGAGCGGCAGCTGGCTGTCCTGCCAGCGCACGTGCAGGCGATGGTTGGACAGGTTGAGCCGCGCTTCGGCGACGGCGGGTAACTGGCGCAGGTGCTTTTCGATCAGCCAGCCACAGGCGGCGCAACTGATGCCCTCGATGATCAGGCTGGTTTCGGCCAGCTCGCCCGCGTGCTGGACGAAGCCGCCCTGTACGTCCGGGCGGTCGTAGAGCTGCAACTCCTCGCTGAGCGCCTTGGGCAGCGCCTCGGGGTTGGCGGCATTCTCGCTGCGGTGCCGGTAGTAGCCTTCCAGGCCGCCGGCGACGATGGCCTCGGCCACCGCCTGGCAGCCCGGACAGCACATGGCCCGCGTCTCGCCGAGCACGCGGGCCTCGAAGCGGCTGCCGGCGGGAACCGGCAGGCCGCAGTGGTAGCAGGGCAGGGGGGCGCTCATGGGCGCTTCGCTTCTGCTCCCTGGAGCGGCTCGTCGCCCAGCTCCATGACCACGGTCGGCGATACCACCTCTTCCTCGAACAGGCGCCACTGGCCGCTGCCTTCCTGGCCGAGCAGCTCGACGAAGCGGCGACCCTCGACGGCGTCGGTCAACTGGCCGACGTAGCGGTCGCGCTCGGAAGCGCTGCGCAGCAGTTCGACGCGGCGGTCCTTCTCCGGCTGGGTCGGCGAGATCAGGTTGAGGGTGAGCTGCTCCGGGCGGCTGTTGCCGGTCAGGCGCACTTCGACTTCGCCGGTCAGGTCGTCGACCTTGACCTTGGCGTGCACCTGCAGGCGCACGGCCAGGTTCTCGCGTTCGAGGGAGCGGTTGATGCCCTTGCCGGCCTCGTAGTAGTTGTCGGTGACCAGGGTGTCCTGGTTGCGCACCGCGATGGTGACCAGGCTCAGCCCGAGCACCACCGAGGTCGCCAGGAGGGCCACGATGAACCAGGCCCAGAAGTGTTTGTACCAGGGTTGAGGGTGGGTCTCGGACTGCATGCTCAAGTTACTCAACGGGTGCGTGGGCCAATGAAGCGACTCTTCGCTTCTTTATGGATGCTCGGGTCGTCGGCCGACTCGATGGTGAAGACGATCTCGTTGGTGGTGGAAGGCAGCTTCTCCGGGTCGATGGACAGTTCCATCGGCAGGTTGAGGATGTCGCCCGCCGCCACCTTCAGCTCGCGCCGGCCCTCCAGGGTCAGGCCTTCGAGGCCCTTGGCGCCGAGGATGTAGGTGTGGTCCTGCTGATCCTTGTTCATGATCTTCAGGCTGTACACGTTCTCGATGCGGCCGAGTTCGTTCTCGCGGCAGAGCACGCGGTCCTTGCTGACGTCGAAGCCGACCAGCGGACGCAGGATCACCGCGGTGATCAGGGCGGAGATCATCAGCACCAGGGCGATGGCGTAGCCGATCAGGCGCGGCCGGGCCAGGTGGGTCTTCTGGCCATTGAGGTTGTGCTCGGTGGTGTAGCTGATCAGCCCTTTCGGGTAGTTCATCTTCTCCATGATGCTGTCGCAGGCGTCGATGCACGCGGCGCAGCCGATGCATTCGATCTGCAGGCCGTCGCGGATGTCGATGCCGGTCGGGCAGACCTGCACGCACATGGTGCAGTCGATGCAGTCGCCCAGGCCCTGGGCCTTGTAGTCCAGCGACTTCTTGCGCGGGCCGCGTTTCTCGCCGCGACGCGGGTCATAGGAGACGATCAGGGTGTCCTTGTCGAACATCACGCTCTGGAAGCGCGCGTAGGGGCACATGTAGATGCACACCTGCTCGCGCAGCCAGCCGGCGTTGCCGTAGGTGGCGAGCGTGAAGAAGCCGACCCAGAAGTAGGCCCAGCCGTCGGCCTGGCCGGTCAGCAGCTCGGGGATCAGCTCGCGGATCGGCGAGAAGTAGCCGACGAAGGTCAGGCCGGTGACCAGGCCGATCAGCAGCCACAGGCTGTGCTTGGCGGTCTTGCGCAGCAGCTTGTTGCCGCTCATCGGGGCCTTGTCCAGCTTGATGCGCTGGTTGCGGTCGCCTTCGGTGACCTTCTCGCACCACATGAAGATCCAGGTCCACACGCTCTGCGGGCAGGTGTAGCCGCACCAGACGCGGCCGGCGAAGACGGTGATGAAGAACAGGCCGAAGGCGCAGACGATCAGCAGCCAGGACAGCAGCATGAAGTCCTGCGGCCAGAAGGTGGCGCCGAAGATGTAGAACTTGCGCTCGGGTAGGTCCCACCAGACGGCCTGGCGGCCGCTCCAGTTGAGCCAGACGGTACCGAAGTAGAGGAGGAAGAGCGCCGCACCGCCCACCATGCGCAGTCGGCGGAAGATACCGGTGAAGGCCCGGGTGTAGATCTTCTCGCGCTTGGCGTAGAGATCGTTGTCATTGGTGTCGCCCTTGGCAGGCGGGGTGACGTCTTGAACGGGAATCTGTTTGCTCATCAGTGCGTACCACGGCAGTGGGGGGCGCCCGGCCGGTACATGCCGACAGGGTCAGAAAATAGTTGCACGCCTACTGATTATACGCCTGATCTATCAGGCTTTTTGCGGTAACTGTGCGACTTTTGGTCGCGTATTGTCCCATTCGCACTGTTCTTTTGCACAAAATAAAACGGCGCCGGGGTTGCCGGCGCCGTCTGGGTCGTGGGGGAGGGAGCGCTTATTCGGCGCTCTTCTCGCCGTGCGACAGGCTGTATACGTAGGCGGCCAGCAGGTGCACCTTGTCGTTGCCCAGGTGTTCCTGTTGCGCCGGCATCACACCCTGGCGACCGTAGCGGATGGTCTGCTGCAGTTGCGCGAAGCTGGAGCCGTAGATGAACGCGCCGGGGTGGGTCAGATCGGGAGCGCCCATCGCCGGGGTGCCCTTGCCTTCCGGACCGTGGCAGGCGACGCAGGTGGTAGCGAAGACCTGCTTGCCGGCCTCGATGTCCGCCTTGGCGCCTTCCGGCAGCTTACGGCCATCCATCTGGGTGAGGACGAAAGCGGCGACGTTCTTCACGCCTTCCTCGCCGATCACTTCACCCCAGGCCGGCATGGCGGCGTGGCGGCCAGCCATGATGGTGGTCTTGATGGTTTCCGGCTCGCCGCCCCAGCGCCAGTCGGCGTCGGTCAGGTTGGGGAAGCCGTAGGCGCCCTTGGCGTCGGAGCCATGGCAGATCGAGCAGTTGGAGGCGAACAGGCGACCGCCCATTTTCACCGCCTGCGGATCCTTGGCGACTTCCTCGATGGGCATCGCGGCGAACTTGGCGAAGATCGGGCCGTACTTCTCGTCGGCCTTGGCCATTTCCTTTTCCCACTGGTGGACGCCGGTCCAGCCTTTTTCCTTGTCGGCGAACTCGTCGGCGGACTGGTAGCCCGGCATCAGGCCTTTCCAGGTGCCCAGGCCCGGGTACAGGGCCAGGTAGCCCACGGCGAACACCAGGGTGCCGACGAACAGCATGAACCACCACTTCGGCAGCGGGTTGTCGTACTCCTCGATGCCGTCGTAGGAGTGGCCCACGGTCTCGTCGGTGGTGCTGCTGCGCTGGCCCTTGCGGGTGGCGAAGATCAGCCAGGTCAGCGCCAGCAGGGTGCCGAGGGTGAGAGCTGTAATGTACAGACTCCAGAAGGTCGTCATTCTTTGTTACTCCTAGAAGCTTGCTCGACGTGCTTTTTGGCTTCGGGGTCGTCTGCGAAGGGCAGCATCGTCGCTTCGTCGAAGCTCTTCTTGCGCTTGCCGCTGTAGGCCCAGATCACCAGGCCGATGAAGGCGACCATGATCACCACGGTGCCCAGTCCACGCAGAGTCCCGATATCCATCACACTCACCGTTTGCTCTTGATAGAGGTTCCCAGGCCTTGAAGGAACGCCACCAGGGCGTCCATCTCGGTCTTGCCCTTCACGGCTTCACGTGCACCGGCGATGTCCTCGTCGGTGTAAGGCACGCCCAGCTTGCGCAGGACTTCCATCTTGGTGGCGGTGTCCTTGCCATCAAGCTTGTTCTCTACCAGCCACGGGTAGGCAGGCATCTTCGACTCGGGTACCACGTTGCGCGGGTTGTACAGGTGCGCGCGGTGCCAGTCGTCGGAGTAACGGCCGCCGACGCGGGCCAGGTCCGGGCCGGTACGCTTGGAACCCCACAGGAACGGGTGGTCCCAGACGCTCTCACCGGCGACCGAGTAGTGGCCGTAGCGTTCGGTTTCGGCACGGAACGGACGGACCATCTGCGAGTGGCAGCCGACGCAGCCTTCGCGGATGTAGATGTCGCGGCCTTCCAGTTCCAGGGCGGTGCGCGGCTTCATGCCTTCGACCGGGGTATTGGTCACGTCCTGGAAGAACAGCGGCACGATCTGGGTCAGGCCGCCGATGCTGACGGCGATCACCATGAAGATGGCCAGCAGGCCGACGTTCTTCTCGAGTATTTCGTGGTTCTTCATTTACGTCGGGCTCCTCAGGCGATCTGCGCGGCGGCTTCGTATTCGGCCGGCTTGGCCGCACGCACGGTGCGCCAGGTGTTGTAGGCCATCAGCAGCATGCCGGTGAGGAAGAAGCCACCGCCGATCATGCGCACGATGAAGCCCGGGTGGCTTGCGACCAGTGCTTCAACGAAGGAGTAGGTCAGCGTGCCGTCCTCGTTGACCGCGCGCCACATCAGGCCCTGGGTGATGCCGTTGACCCACATCGAGGCGATGTACAGCACGGTGCCGATGGTGGCCAGCCAGAAGTGCGCGTTGATCAGGCCGATGCTGTGCATCTGCGGACGGCCGAAGACTTTCGGGATCAGGTGGTAGAGCGAGCCGATGGAGATCATCGCCACCCAGCCGAGGGCGCCGGCATGGACGTGGCCGATGGTCCAGTCGGTGTAGTGGGAGAGGGCGTTGACGGTCTTGATCGCCATCATCGGGCCTTCGAAGGTGGACATGCCGTAGAAGGCCAGGGATACCACCAGGAAGCGCAGGATCGGGTCGGTGCGCAGCTTATGCCAGGCGCCGGAGAGGGTCATCATGCCGTTGATCATGCCGCCCCAGCTCGGCGCCAGGAGGATCAGCGACATCACCATGCCCAGCGACTGCGCCCAGTCCGGCAGCGCGGTGTAGTGCAGGTGGTGCGGGCCGGCCCAGATGTACAGGGAGATCAGCGCCCAGAAGTGGACGATGGACAGGCGATAGGAATAGACCGGACGCTCGGCCTGCTTGGGCACGAAGTAGTACATCATGCCGAGGAAGCCGGTGGTCAGGAAGAAGCCCACGGCGTTGTGGCCGTACCACCACTGGACCATGGCATCGGTGGCGCCGGAGTAGGCCGAGTAGGACTTGAACCAGCTGACCGGCAGCGACATGTGGTTGACGATGTGCAGCATCGCCGTCACCAGGATGAAGGCACCGTAGAACCAGTTGCCCACATAGATGTGCTTGACCTTGCGCTTGACGATGGTGCCGAAGAACACGATCGCGTAGGTGATCCAGACGATCGCCAGGAGGATGGCCAGCGGCCATTCCAGTTCGGCGTATTCCTTGGAGGTGGTGAAACCCTGCGGCAGGGTCAGCACGGCGCCCACGATCACGGCCTGCCAACCCCAGAAGGTGAAGGACGCCAGCGTGTCTGAAATCAGTCGGGCTTGCGAGGTACGTTGCACCACGTAGTACGACGTGGCGAAGAGGGCGCACCCACCGAAGGCGAAGATCACCGCGTTGGTGTGCAGGGGGCGAAGGCGGCCGAAGCTCGTCCACGGCAGGTCGAAGTTCAATTCGGGCCATACCAGTTGGGCGGCGATCAGGACACCGAGACCCATTCCAATGACCCCCCAGACCACCGTCATAACGGCGAACTGGCGGACCACCTTATAGTTATAAGCAGTCTGACTGATTGCTGTGCTCATGCTAGGGGTTCCACGGTTAATGGACTTTTTTAGGGACAAAAAATCGGCGGCAAGTATGGAGAAAGCGGGTGGGCATTGCAACGCGCCAGGCCAGGGGCGGCGCCAGTTTGATGCCTGCTTCGAAGCGCTTTCCAAGGCGGCCGGATGGCTTTTTGGCGCTATCCGGTCGAGTGGGTTCGACCGGTGAAGTTAGGTGTCCCGTCGCTCTGCCGGAGAGAGACGAATGCAGAGCAGCTTAGACGCGATTGAAATGGATGGGTAGGAAAGGCGCCCGCTGCTGCGACACTTCGTCGCGCCGCCTGGGACTAAGGTCTGAGACCGGAGGAGGGACCCGCGCCCGGAAGGGCGCGGGTGGGGGGAGGGTCAGTTGGCGCCCTGGTTGTGCGACAGGTTGTAGATGTAGGCGGCCAGGATGTGCACCTTTTCCTTGCCCAGGTAGGGTTCCTGGGCCGGCATCTGGCCCTGGCGGCCGTGGCGGATGGTCTGTTGCAGCTGGGCGTAGCTGGAGCCGTAGATGAACGCGCCGGGGTTGGTCAGGTTCGGCGCGCCGACCAGGGCGGTACCCTTGCCTTCCGGGCCGTGGCAGGCGACGCAGTTGACCGAGAAGATCTGCCTGCCGGCCTCGACGTCGGCCTTGGTGCCTTCCGGCAGCTTCAGTCCGGCGAGCTCGGTGCGGACGTAGGCGGCGACGTTCTTCACCCCGTCCTCGCCGAGGATATCGCCCCAGGCCGCCATGATCGCGTGGCGACCGCCGAGGATGGTGGTCTCGATGCTCTGCGGGTCACCGCCCCAGCGCCACTCGTTGTCGGCCAGGTTGGGGAAGCCGAGGGCGCCCTTGGCGTCGGAACCGTGGCAGATCGAGCAGTAGGTGGCGAACATGCGGCTGCCCATCTTCATGGCGTGCTCGTCCTTGGCCACTTCCTCGATGGGCATGGCGGCGTACTTGGCGAAGATCGGCCCGTATTTCTCCTGGGCGATGTTCATCTCGCGTTCCCACTGCTTGTCCTGGGTCCAGCCGCCCTCGTAGCCCGGCAGCACGCCTTTCCAGTTGCCCAGGCCCGGGTACAGGACCAGGTAGCCGACGGAGAAGACGATGGTGCCGATGTACAGCATGAACCACCACTTCGGCAGCGGGTTGTCGTACTCCTCGATGCCATCGTAGGAGTGGCCCATGGTTTTTTCGGTGGTTCCCTTGGCCTCGCCCTTGCGGGTGGCGAAGACCAGCCAGAGCAGGGCGATCAAGGTACCGACGGTAAGAGCTGTGATGTACAGACTCCAGAAGGTGGTCATTCTTTGTTACTCCTAGAAGCTTGCTCGACGTGCTTTTTGGATTCGGGGTCGTCTGCGAAGGGCAGCATCGTCGCTTCGTCGAAGCTCTTCTTGCGTTTGCCGCTGTAGGCCCAGATCACCAGACCGATGAAGGCGACCATGATCAGCAGCGTGCCGAGTCCTCGCAGCGTCCCGATATCCATTGCCGTCACCGTTTGTTCTTGATCGAGGTGCCGAGCACCTGCAGGTAGGCGACCACGGCGTCCATTTCGGTCTTGCCTTTCAGCGAGTCCTTGGCGCCCTTGATGTCTTCGTCGGTATAGGGCACGCCGAGGGTGCGCATCACTTCGAGCTTCTTCTCGATGTCCTTGCCGTCGAGCTTGTTCTCCACCAGCCACGGGTAGGCCGGCATCTTCGACTCGGGCACCACGTTGCGCGGGTTGAACAGGTGCGCGCGGTGCCAGTCGTCGGAGTAGCGGCTGCCGACGCGGGCCAGGTCCGGGCCAGTCCGCTTGGAACCCCACAGGAACGGGTGGTCCCAGACGCTCTCGCCGGCCACCGAGTAGTGGCCGTAGCGCTCGGTCTCGGCGCGGAACGGACGGATCATCTGCGAGTGGCAGCCGACGCAGCCTTCGCGGATGTAGATGTCGCGGCCTTCCAGTTGCAGCGCGGTATAGGGCTTCATGCCTTCCACCGGGGTGTTGGTCACGTCCTGGAAGAACAGCGGCACGATCTGGGTCAGGCCGCCGATGCTCACGGCCACGGCCATGCACAACGCCAGCAGGCCGACGTTCTTCTCGAGTATTTCGTGTTTCATGCTCGGCTCCTCAGGCGATCTGTGCGGCGGCTTCGTATTCGGCCGGCTTGGCGGCACTGACGGTGCGCCAGGTGTTGTAGGCCATCAGGAACATGCCGAGCAGGAAGATGAAACCGCCGAGCATGCGCACGATGAAGCCGGGGTGGCCGGCGGCCAGCGCTTCGACGAAGGAGTAGGTCAGCGTGCCGTCCTCGTTGACCGCGCGCCACATCAGGCCCTGGGTGATGCCGTTGACCCACATCGAGGCGATGTACAGCACGGTACCGATGGTGGCCAGCCAGAAGTGCGCGTTGATCAGGCCCAGGCTGTACATCTTCTCGCGGCCGAAGACCTTCGGGATCAGGTGGTAGAGCGAGCCGATGGAAACCATGGCGACCCAGCCGAGGGCGCCGGCGTGGACGTGGCCGATGGTCCAGTCGGTGTAGTGGGAGAGGGCGTTGACGGTCTTGATCGCCATCATCGGGCCTTCGAAGGTGGACATGCCGTAGAAGGCCAGGGAGACCACCAGGAAGCGCAGGATCGGATCGCTGCGCAGCTTATGCCAGGCGCCGGAGAGGGTCATCATGCCGTTGATCATGCCGCCCCAGCTCGGCGCCAGGAGGATCAGCGACATCACCATGCCCAGCGACTGCGCCCAGTCCGGCAGCGCGGTGTAGTGCAGGTGGTGCGGGCCGGCCCAGATGTACACGGCGATCAGCGCCCAGAAGTGGACGATGGACAGGCGGTAGGAGTAGACCGGACGCTCGGCCTGCTTGGGCACGAAGTAGTACATCATGCCGAGGAAGCCGGCGGTGAGGAAGAAGCCCACCGCGTTGTGGCCGTACCACCACTGGACCATGGCGTCGGTGGCGCCGGCGTACAGCGAGTAGGACTTGGTGAAGGTCACCGGCAGCTCGAGGTTGTTCACCACATGGAGCATGGCGACGGTGAGGATGAACCCGCCGAAGAACCAGTTGCCCACATAGATGTGCTTGACCTTGCGCTTGACCAGGGTGCCGAAGAACACCACCGCGTAGGCGACCCAGACCACGGTGATGAGGATGTCGATCGGCCATTCCAGCTCGGCGTACTCCTTGGAGGAGGTGTAGCCCAGCGGCAGGCTGATGGCGGCCAGCAGGATCACCAGTTGCCAGCCCCAGAAGGTGAAGGAGGCGAGGGTGTCGGAGAACAGCCGCACCTGGCAGGTGCGCTGCACCGCGTAGTAGCTGGTGGCGAACAGTGCGCAACCGCCGAAGGCGAAGATCACCGCGTTGGTGTGCAGCGGGCGCAGGCGGCCGAAGCTCGTCCACGGCAAGCCGAAGTTCAGGTCGGGCCACACCAGCTGGGCGGCGATCAGGACACCGACGGTCATGCCGACGATGCCCCAGACCACGGTCATGATGGCGAATTGGCGGACCACCTTGTAGTTATAGGCGGACTCTGGGTTAGTGGTGCTCATGCTATGGGCTTCCATCCACGGTTATACGCTATGGCTTTTCCGGCAGTTGGGATGCCGGGCGTCCCCCCATTGGGGCTGGTCTAATTGGCGTAATTAGCGAGAGGAAGCATGGATAATGGGCCGTTATGAAATATTGATCGGGATCAATTGGCTTCCCGGCCCCGACTGGATAGGAGGTGTGGCAAGTTGTCGCTGAAATGGAACCGTCCGGCCGACGCGCTGTCGGCCACCCTGATTCTCGCCCATGGCGCCGGCGCGCCGATGGACAGCCCATTCATGGAGCGCATCGCCGAACTGCTCGCCGGGCAGGGCATCGCCGTGGCGCGCTTCGAGTTTCCCTACATGGCCCAGCGCCGCGAGGACGGCCGCAAGCGTCCGCCGAACCCGCAGGCGCAGTTGCTCGACTGCTGGCGGCGGGTCCATGCGCAGGTCCGCGAGGCGGTGGAGGGGCCGCTGGCCCTGGGCGGCAAGTCGATGGGCGGGCGCATGGCCAGCCTGCTGGCCGACGAGTTGGGCGCGGATGCCCTGGTCTGCCTCGGCTACCCGTTCTACGCCGCCGGCAAGCCGGAGAAGCCGCGGGTCGCGCACCTCGCCGGGCTGCGCACGCCGACCCTGATCGTCCAGGGCGAGCGCGACGCCCTGGGCAACCGCGAGGCGGTGGCGGGCTACGCGCTGGCGCCGGCGATCCGCCTGCACTGGCTGGCCGCGGCGGACCACGACCTCAAGCCGCTGAAGGCCTCCGGCCTTACCCACGAGCAGCACCTGGCGGCAACGGCGCGGGAGGTGGCCGGCTTCCTTCGCGGGCTCCAGTGCCATTAACGGTTCCTTAAGGCATCCCCTCATAAGCTGCGGCGCAACCACCCTCGCATCGAGGGTGGGCGATCCGGACTTCTCTGAGGGGGGAAGATATGAACATGCATGCCGACGGTGAGCAGATCACCGCTACCGATACCCGCGAACGCATCCTGCTGACCGGCGCCACCGGCTTCCTCGGCGGCTCGGTCGCCGCCCGGCTGATCGCCGACGGACACGGCGCCAACCTGTCCTTCCTGGTTCGTGCCGAGTCCCGCCAGCAGGGGCTCGAACGCCTGCGCGGCAACCTGCTGATGCATGGCGTCGCCGAGATCGACTACATGGCCCTGGGCACGGAGCAGATCATCTGCGGCGATTTCCTCGACACTTCCTGGCTGGCCCGCGAGACCCTGCGCCTGATGCAGGTCGAGCGGGTGATCAATTGCGCCGCCGTGGCCTCGTTCTCGAAGAACCCGACCATCTGGCCGGTCAATGTCGACGGTACTTTCGCTTTCGCCGAGGTTCTCAGCCGCTCCAAGCGGCTGAAACGTTTCCTCCATGTCGGCACCGCGATGTGCTGCGGACCGCAGCGGCAGTCGCCGATCAGCGAGTCCTGGGAGTTCCCGGCGGCCGAGCAGCAACTGGTGGACTACACCGCGTCGAAGGCGGAGATCGAGCGGCGCATGCGCGAGGAGTTGCCGGGCCTGCCGCTGGTGGTGGCGCGACCGTCAATCGTGGTGGGCCATCGCACCCTCGGCTGCCAGGCTTCCGGCAGCATCTTCTGGGTGTTCCGCATGGGCTTCGCCCTGGAAAGCTTCACTTGCGGGCTCGAGGAACAGATCGACGTGATTCCGGTGGACTATTGCGCCGAAGCGCTGATCGGCCTGGCGCTGAAGCCGCGCCTGGGGCACAGCCTCTACCATATCTCCGCCGGCCATCACGCGGCCTGCACCTTCGGCGAGATCGACGAGGCCTTCGCCCGCGCCAACGGGGCGGCGCCGGTAGGCGGGCGCTATCGCAAGGTCGACGTGGACGACCTGAAGGAACTGGCGAAGAGCTTCGAGTCGCGCATCGGTCCGGCCAATCCGCGCCTGGTGCTGCGCGCGCTGCGCCTGTACAGCGGCTTCGCCGACCTGAACTATCTGTTCGACAACAGTCGTCTGCTGGAGGAGGGGATCGCCCCGCCGCCCCGCTTTACCGACTATCTGGATGTCTGCGTGCAGTCGTCCAGCGCGGTGAGCATCCCGGCGCAGATGCAGTGGGATTTCAAGTGACGGCGAGCGCGGGGAGGCGCCTCCCCGCGCCCTGATCTCAGCGGTTGAAGCGCTCGACCAGGGAGTACTGGCTCTGCGCGGTGGTGGTCAGCTCCTCGCTCAGCTTCGCCGTGCGCAGCGCCTCGTCGGAGGTCTGCTCGGCCAGCGCGGCGATGGTGCTGATGTTGCGGTTGATCTCTTCGGCCACCGCGCTCTGCTCTTCCGCGGCGGCGGCGATCTGGGTGGTCATCTCGGTGATGTTGCCGACCGCTTCGCTGATCCCGACCAGCGCATGGTCGGCTTCCAGTACCCGCTGGACTCCGGCCTCGGCCTGCTGCAGGCCGTTTTCCATGGTATGCACCGCATCGTTGGCGGTGTTCTGCAGCTTGGCGATCAACTGGTGGATCTGCTCGGTGGAGGCAGCGGTGCGCTGCGCCAGCGAGCGCACCTCGTCGGCCACCACGGCGAAGCCGCGCCCCTGCTCTCCGGCCCGCGCGGCTTCGATGGCGGCATTGAGGGCGAGCAGGTTGGTCTGGTCGGCGATGCCCTTGATCACGTCGACCACGCCGCCGATCTCGTTGCTGTCCTGGGCCAGGCGGCTGACCGCGGCGCCGGTCTCGCCCACCGACTCCGACAGGCGCTGGATGGCGTTGCGCGTCTGCGCGGTGATGTCGCGGCCGCGCGAGGTCAGTTCGTTAGCCTTCTGCGTGGCGTCGGCGGTGAGCTGGACGTTGTTCGCCACTTCCTGGGTGGTGGCGGCCATCTCGTTGACCGCGGTGGCCACCTGTTCGGTCTCTGCGCGCTGCTGTTCCAGACCGGCGGAGCTGTGGTGGGCCAGGGTGTCGGCCTGGCGCGCCTGTTCGGTGAGGTATTCGGCGGTGTCCTGCAGGCGCGTCAGGCAGGTCTTCAGGCGCGCGTCCTGGCTGAGGATGGCCATTTCCAGGCGCGCCTGGTCGCCGCGGCTGTCGGTGTACATCTGCGCGATCAGCGGGTCGGAGGTGGTCTGCTCGGCCAGCCGCATCAGGCGCTTCAGCCCGCGCTTCTGCCAGCGCAGTCCGGCCAGGCCGAGCGGAACGGCGAGCAGGCCGGCGAGGATGAAGCCCCACCAGGAGTTCAGCCAGATACCGATGAGGAAGCCGATCTGGCTGATCAGGATGAACGGCAGCCAGTCGAGCAGTACCGGCAGCCAGCGGTCGCGCCGGGGGATCGCCGGCTTGCCCGCGCCGAGCCGGCGGTAGAGCGCCTCGGCGCGCTGGATCTGCTCGGCAGTCGGTTTCACCCGCACCGATTCGTAGCCGACGATCGCGCCACGCTCATAGATGGGCGTGACGTAGGCGCTGACCCAGTAGTGGTCGCCGTTCTTGCAGCGGTTCTTGACGATCCCCATCCATGGCCGTCCGGCTTTGAGGGTGGTCCACATGTGGGCGAACACCGCCGGCGGGACGTCGGGGTGACGGATCAGGTTGTGCGGCGCGGACATCAGCTCCTCGCGGCTGAAGCCGCTGATGTCGATGAAGGCTTCGTTGCAATAGGTGATGATGCCTTTGAGATTGGTCGTGGTGATCAGGCGCTGTTCCGCCGGATAGACGCGCTCGTGCTGGGTGATGGGCTGATTGTTGCGCATGGGCCTTCCAAACAAGTGAAGCATTTACCTCTGCATCGGCGAAAATGCCTTTCACATGAGGGATTTGTGAATGCTTTCACGCGGAAAAACAGATAGCTATTGACCCAAGGCATGAGACGCGACCGATCGGTCGGATAGGCGGCGGATTTGCTGATCGAGGTCAATGCGCTACGGCCTGGTGTCGTTGCCGGCGGCGCGCACGGGGCGGGGAGGGCCCGGGACGAACCGCCGCTGGGCGGTTCCGGTCCACCGGGGGCGGCGGATCGCGCCCGGGGCGCTATGCGTCCTTCGAAGGGCCGCGGCTGCCGGCGCGGGCAGGAAAAAGGGTGGCCGAAGCCACCCTTCTGTTCGCGCGGGTCGTCATTGCCTCAGAGCATGCTGCGCAGCACGTAGTGGAGGATGCCGCCGGCCTTGAAGTACTCGACCTCGTTGAGGGTATCGATGCGGCAGAGGACCTTGAAGCTGTCCTGGCTGCCGTCCTCGCGGGTCACTTCCACGCTGAGCGGCATGTGCGGCTTGAGTTCGCCGCCGAGGCCGCGGATGTTCAGCACTTCCTTGCCGGTCAGTTTCAGGTTCCTGCGGTCCTGGCCATCCTCGAACTGCAGCGGCAGCACGCCCATGCCGACCAGGTTGGAGCGGTGGATACGCTCGAAGCTCTCCGCGATCACCGCCTTCACGCCCAGCAGGTTGGTGCCCTTGGCCGCCCAGTCGCGCGACGACCCGGTGCCATACTCCTTGCCGGCGACGATCACCAGCGGGGTGCCGTCCTCCTGGTAACGCATGGCCGCGTCGTAGATCGCCAGTTTCTCGCCGCTGGGCACGTACAGGGTGTTGCCGCCTTCCTCGCCACCGAGCATCTCGTTCTTGATGCGGATGTTGGCGAAGGTGCCGCGCATCATCACCTCATGGTTGCCGCGACGGGAGCCGTAGGAGTTGAAGTCCTTCGGTTCCACCCCGTGCTCGCGCAGGTAGCGGCCGGCCGGGCTGTCGGCCTTGATGTTGCCGGCGGGGGAGATGTGGTCGGTGGTCACCGAGTCGCCCAGCACCGCCAGCACCCGGGCCTTCTCGACGTCGGCGATGGCCGGCGGCGCGTCTGCGATGTGCTCGAAGAACGGCGGATGCTGGATGTAGGTGGAGTCGGCCTGCCACTCGTAGGTGTCCGACTGCGGCACCTGGATCGCCTGCCATTTCTCGTCGCCGGCGAAGACCTCGGCGTACTCCTTGTGGAACATCTCGGTGTCGACCTTCCGGATCGCCTCGGCGATTTCCTTCTGGCTCGGCCAGATGTCCTTCAGGTACACCGGCTGGCCGTCCTGGCCGGTGCCCAGCGGTTCCTCGCTGAGGTTGATGCGCACGCTGCCGGCCAGGGCGTAGGCCACCACCAGCGGCGGCGAGGCCAGCCAGTTGGTCTTCACCAACGGGTGCACGCGGCCTTCGAAATTGCGGTTGCCGGAGAGTACCGAGGCGACGGTCAGGTCGGCCTGCTGGATGGCTTTCTCGATCGGCTCCAGCAGCGGGCCGGAGTTGCCGATGCAGGTGGTGCAGCCGTAGCCGACCAGGTCGAAGCCGAGTTCGTCGAGGTAGCGGGTCAGGCCGGCGGCCTTGAAGTAGTCGGTGACCACCTTGGAGCCCGGCGCCAGCGAACTCTTCACCCAGGGCTTGCGTTGCAGGCCTTTCTCCACCGCCTTCTTCGCCAGCAGGCCGGCGGCCATCATCACGCTGGGGTTGGAGGTGTTGGTGCAGGAAGTGATGGCGGCGATCACCACCGCGCCGTTCTTCAGCCTGTGGGTCTGGCCTTCATGCTGGTAGTCGATCTCGCCGAAGGCGGCGTTGGCGCCGACCGCGGTGCCGCCGCCGCCCTCGCTGAGCAGGCGGCCTTCCTCGGTGCTGGACGGATGCAGCTGCAGGCCGAGGAACTCGTTGAAGGCGCTGGCGACGTTCTGCAGGGCCACGCGGTCCTGCGGGCGCTTCGGTCCGGCCAGGCTGGCCTCGACTTCGCCCATGTCCAGGTGCAGGGTGTCGGTGAACACCGGCTCGTGGCCCTTCTCGCGCCACAGGCCCTGTTCCTTGCTGTAGGCCTCGACCAGCTTGACCGTGCTTTCCGGGCGGCCGGACAGGCGCAGGTAGCCGAGGGTGATCTCGTCCACCGGGAAGAAGCCGCAGGTGGCGCCGTATTCCGGGGCCATGTTGGCGATGGTGGCGCGGTCCGCCAGGGGCAGGTCGGCCAGGCCGTCACCGTAGAACTCGACGAATTTCCCCACCACGCCTTTCTTGCGCAGCATCTGCGTGACGGTCAGCACCAGGTCGGTGGCGGTGATGCCCTCGCGCAGCTTGCCGGTGAGCTTGAAGCCGATGACCTCGGGGATCAGCATCGATACCGGCTGGCCGAGCATGGCGGCCTCCGCCTCGATGCCACCGACACCCCAGCCGAGCACGCCGAGGCCATTGATCATGGTGGTGTGGGAGTCGGTGCCGACCAGGGTGTCGGGGAAGGCGTAGGTCCTGCCATCCTCGTCCTTGGTCCAGACGGTGCGGCCCAGGTACTCCAGGTTGACCTGGTGGCAGATGCCGGTGCCCGGCGGTACCACGCTGAAGTTGTCGAAGGCGTTCTGGCCCCAGCGCAGGAAGGCGTAGCGTTCGCCGTTGCGCTGCATCTCGATCTCGACGTTCTGTTCGAAGGCCGATTCGCTGGCGAACTTGTCGACCATCACCGAGTGGTCGATGACCAGGTCCACCGGCGACAGCGGGTTGATCTTCTGCGGGTCGCCGCCGGCCTTGGCCATGGCCGCGCGCATGGCGGCCAGGTCGACCACCGCGGGAACCCCGGTGAAGTCCTGCATCAGGACCCGTGCCGGGCGGTACTGGATCTCGCGGTCGGAACGGCGCTCCTGGAGCCAGCCGGCGAGGGCCTTGAGGTCGTCGCCGGTGACGGTGCTGCCGTCCTCCCAGCGAAGGAGGTTTTCCAGCAGGACCTTCAGCGACATCGGCAGTTTGCCGAGATCGCCCAGGGTCCGGGCGGCTTCCGGGAGGCTGTAGTAGTGGTAGGTCTTGCCGTCCACAGCGAGACTGCGAAGGGTTTTCAGGCTGTCCAAAGCAGGCATTTCTGATTTCCTCACGGCGGGCCCGGGGGCGGCGGGCCTGGCCTCGTCCTGACGCCAGGCCCGTCGTCGAGCCGATAGTGCCTGGCTTCGCCCGGGACCCGCGGCGTCCGCGGACGCGAGGGTGCCGTTACCTCGGTAATGCGCGGTGGCCCGATCCCATCGGTACCGGCCGCTGGCGAGAGTCAGACTTTGGGATAGCGTTGTTCGAAACCTTCAAGCTAGACCGGCTCGAGGGCTCCTGCCATATACACTGGACCGACGAACGGTCGCAGCAGTTCCCTTGAGGCATGCCCGGCACTATAGTGCGCGGCCAAGGAGACAACCCCATGAATACCCTGTTGATGCACTGCCGGCCAGGCTTCGAAGGTGAAGTCTGCGCCGAAATCGCCGAGCATGCAGCCACTCTCGAGATTCCCGGCTACGCCAGGAGCAAGCCAGCCAGCGCCCATGTCGAGTTCGTCTGTCAGGACGTCGATGGCGCCGAGCGCCTGATGCGCCGCCTGCGTTTCGCCGAGCTGATCTTCCCGCGCCAGTGGGCGCGCGGCCCGGGCTTCATCGAATTGCCGGAAAGCCAGCGCATCGAGGTGCTGCTGGAGGAGCTGGCGAGCTATCCGGTCTGCGGCAGTCTCTGGCTGGAGGTGCTGGACACCAACGCCGGCAAGGAGGTCTCGACCTTCTGCCGCAAGTTCGAGAAACCGCTGCGCGCTGCGCTGGTCAAGGCCGGCCGGCTGCAGGAGGATCTGGCGCTGCCGCGCCTGCTGCTGACCTTCCGCTCCGGCCGGGAGGTCTTCGTCGGCCTCGCCGAGCCGCGCAACAGCGCGCTCTGGCCGATGGGCATCCCGCGCCTGAAGTTTCCCCGCGAGGCGCCGAGCCGTTCGACGCTGAAGCTGGAGGAAGCCTGGCACCAGTTCATCCCGCGCCAGGAATGGGACAAGCGCCTGGCGCCGGACATGCTCGCCGTCGACCTCGGCGCGGCGCCCGGCGGCTGGACCTGGCAACTGGTGAACCGGGAGATGCGGGTGACCGCCGTGGACAACGGACCGATGGCGGAAAACCTGATGTACTCCGGGCTGGTCGACCACCAGAAGGTCGACGGCTACCAGTACCGGCCGCGCCAGCGGGTCGACTGGATGGTCTGCGACATCGTCGAGAAGCCGGCGCGCACCGGCGCGCTGATCGAAACCTGGATCGGCGAGGGCCTGTGCCGCGAGGCGGTGGTCAATCTCAAGCTGCCGATGAAGCAGCGCTACGCCGAGGTGCGCAAGATCCTCCAGCGCCTGCGCGAGAGCTTCGACGCGCGCGGCCTGAAGGTGGCGTTCGGCTGCAAGCAGCTGTATCACGACCGCGAGGAAGTGACCTGCCACCTGCGTCGCCTCGAACGCTGAGGGGCGGCGTTCTGGCCGGGGACAGGTGACCGGCCGCGCCGCATGCGCGACAATGCGCGGATTCTGTTGCGGAGTTTCCCGATGACCCACCCTGTCGACGCCATTCTCGACGCCACCGGCCTGAACTGCCCCGAACCGGTGATGATGCTGCACAACAAGGTCCGCGACCTGGCGCCCGGCGGCCTGCTCAAGGTGATCGCCACCGATCCCTCGACCCGTCGCGACATCCCCAAGTTCTGCGTATTCCTCGGCCACGAGCTGGTCGAGCAGCAGGAAGAGGCGGGCACCTATCTCTACTGGATCCGCAAGAAGGCCGACTAGGCCTTCCGCGGGCTCCACCCTTCCTTGCGCTTCAGCGCAGCTTCTCCATGAGCTGGTAGTACCACATCCCGGCGGCCAGCATCGGGTTACCGAAGAGGTCGCCCAGCGGCACCCTGAGGTGCTTGCAGCGGGCGAAGGTGTCGAACTGCTCCAGGCTCCCGCTCATCGCCTTGGCCATGATCTCGCCCATGATATGGCTGGTGGCCACGCCATGCCCCGAGTAGCCCTGGCAGTACCAGACGTTTTCGGAGAGCTTGCCGAGCTGGGGGATCCGGTTCATCACGATGCCCATGGCGCAACTCCACTGGAACTCGATCTCCACGCCCTTCAGGCGCGGGAAGGTGCGCTCGATGCACGGCCGCAGCTCGGCGGCGATGTCCCGCGAGTCGCGCCCCGAGTAGTTGGCGCCGCCACCGAACAGCAGGCGGCCGTCGGCGGTGGGGCGGTAGTAATCGAGGACGAAGCGGCAGTCGTAGACCGCCAGTCCTTGCGGGTTGATCTCCCGTGCCAGCTCGCCGAGCGGCCGGGTGGTGACGATTCCACCCATGGCCGGGAAGATCATGCCCTTGAGCTTCTCTCGTTCGAGCTTGTGATAGACGTCGCCGGCAAGCAGGATCTGCTGCGCCTCGATCCGTCCCTCGCGGGTGACCACCGCCGGGCGCGGGCCGTGGACGATATCCAGTACCTCGGAATGTTCGAAGATCAGCGCGCCGAGGCCGGCCGCCGCCCTGGCCTCGCCGATGCACAGGTTGAGCGGGTGCAGGTGCATGTTGCGGGTGTTCTTCAGCGCGCCGCAGTACAGCCCGGTCTCCAGGTGGGCCTGGACGCCGGCCTTGTCCAGCAGGCTTACCTGGTCGCCCATGCCGCGGCGCACCGCCTCCTCGTAGGAGGCCTGCAACTCGCCCATGTGGCTGGCCTTCATCGCCGCGTGCAGGTGGCCGTGGCGAAGGTCGCAGGCGATGCCGTATTTCTCCACCCGCTGGCGGATGATCTCGTGGCCGCGCCAGCGCAGGTGCCAGATGAAGTCCTCGACCTCGGCGCCCAGCCACTGGCGCATCTGCTTGTGCATCGCGGCGTCGCCGGACAGGCTGCCGGTGACCTGGCCGCCGTTGCGCCCGCTGGCGCCCCAGCCGATGCGATGGGTCTCGACCAGGGCCACCTTGTAGCCGCGTTCGGCCAGCTCCACCGCGCTGGCGACGCCGGTGAAGCCGCCGCCAATGATGGCGATGTCGACCGCCACCGTGCCCTGCAGGGTCGGATAGTCGGTTTCCTCGTTGAGGGTGGCGGCGTAGTAGGACGGCGCGCGTTCCGCGGCCGGGCGGGGATGGATTGCTGCGTTCATCGGGTATTCCTTGTTCCAGTGCGGCGCGTCCTGGCGGCGCGCCGCCATATGCGGGCGGATCCGGGATGGCTCAGGCCTGGGTCAGGTACCAGCGCCAGTCCTGCTCGCCGACCTCGCCCATGAATTGCTGGTATTCCGCGCGCTTGACCGCCAGGTAGACGCCGAGGAACGGCTCGCCGAAGGCTTGCCGCGCCCATTCGGAACCTTGCAGGGCGTCGAGGGCGGTCAGCCAGTCGGTGGGCAGGCGCTTGCCCGCCTGCGCATAGCCATTGCCCTCCACCGGCGCGCCCGGATCGATGCCTTCGCGGATGCCGCGGTGGACCCCGGCGAGGAGCGCCGCGGCGGCCAGGTAGGGGTTGGCATCGGCGCCGCAGATGCGATGCTCGATATGCCGGCTGGAGGCCGGGCCGCCCGGCACGCGCAGGCTCACGGTGCGGTTGTCGACGCCCCAGGTCTGCGCCAGCGGCGCGTAGCTGTTGGCCTGGAAGCGCCGGTAGGAGTTGGCGTTGGGGCAGAACAGCAGGAGCGAGTCGAGCAGGCTGGCGAGCATGCCGCCGACCGCCTGGCGCAGCAGAGGCGTGCCGGCGGGGTCGTCGCTGGCGAACAGGTTGTTGCCTTGTTCGTCGGCCAGGCTGACGTGCAGGTGCATGCCGGTGCCGGCCAGGTCGTCGAAGGGCTTGGCCATGAAGCAGGCGAGCATCCCGTGCCTGTGCGCGACGCCCTTGACCAGGCGCTTGTAGCGGATCGCCTGGTCCATGGCGACTAGGGCGTCGCCGTGGTCGAGGGTGATTTCCACCTGGCCCGGGGCGTATTCCGAGATCGCCGTGCGCGCCGGCAGGCCCTGCGCCTTGCAGGCGGCGTAGAGGTCGGCGAGGAACGGCTCGATCTGCTCCAGTTCGCGCAGGCCGTAGACCTGGGTCGCCCGCGGGCGGCCGCCATCGGCGTCGCGGGCCGGTTGCGGGCGGCCGTAGGCGTCGCGCTCACGGTCGAGCAGGTAGAACTCCAGCTCGGCGGCCATCACCGGGTGATAGCCCTCGGCCTTCAGCGCCTCGATGGTTCGCACCAGGAGATGGCGCGGATCGGCGACGCTGGCCGGCAGGCCTTCGCTCGGGTGCATGCTGACCTGCACCGCCGCCGTCGGGATCTGCCGCCAGGGCAGGCGTACCAGGCTGCCGGACAGGGGGTAGGCGCGGCAGTCGATGTCGCCGACGTCCCACACCAGGCCGGAGTCCTCGACGTCCTCGCCGTTCATCGTCAGCCCGAGGATGGTGCTCGGCAGCGGCCGGCCGCCGCGGTAGACGGCCAGCAGCTCGTCGCGGTGCAGCAGCTTGCCGCGCGGTACGCCGTTGGCATCGAGGATGAACAGTTCGAAGAGTTCGATGTCGGGGTTGGCGGCCAGGAAGTCCTGGGCTTCTTGTTCGGTGGCGAAGTTCATGGGGCTCTCTTGTCGGTCTTGTCCGGTAGTGTCGCGGCGCTCGCAGCGACGCTCCGGCGACAGCGTCGTCGCGGAGCGGCATGCAAGCGGCAGGCCGGCCCCGCCGTCGTGCGGGGCCGGAGGGCAATCAGGCGTGACGAGCGTCCGGCGGGCGCGCGTGGCGGCAATGCCAGAGCGCCCAGAAGGCCAGTTCGAGAGGGAGGGCGAGCGGTTCCAGTTCCAGCCAGCGGCTGTGCTTGCGGGGCAGGCGCGCGGGCGTTCCGGCCGGGTTGGCGGAAGGCTGGTAGGGCAGGGAGCGCGTCGTCGGCAGATGCATGAACGAAAGTGAGGACAAGGGTCGGAGCAGACTCGCACAGACGGACGGGTGAATTAAATGCGCTTTTTCCGACCTTTGCTTGAGCGAAATCGAAACCGAAGGAAAAAGAAGGGCGCCCCCGAATGGGCTGGCGGGGCGCCCGGAAACGCTCTCAGCCTTTGTCGGCCTTGCCCGCGGCGGCAGCCAGCCTGGCCAGGCGCACGTCGAGATGGCGTGGGCGCCGGCCGCCGTCTTCGGCGCGTTCCTTGCGGCGGATCGCGTTGCGCACCAGCAGCGAACCGACGTAGCGGATCGGCTCCGGCGGGAAGTGGCCGAGCGGTCCCCGGGTCAGCGGCGAACGGGTCCATGGATTGTCCAGGCCGAGCGCCAGCGACGAGAGGATCTGCCCGCCCATGTGACAGGGGCCGACGCCGCTGCCGGAGTAGCCGAAGCCGTAGAACACGTTGTCGCGACCGTCGAGCCGGCCGAAGAACGGCAGGCCGGTCACCGAGCGGTCCGATGGACCGTTCCAGCTGGCCTCGATGGCCACGTCGGCGAGGGCGGGGAAGAACTCCCGCAGGCTGCCGCGCAGCTGTTCCAGGTACGGCGAGGGGCGGTCGAATACCGGTAGCATGCGGCCGCCGTAGGCGAAGGTGTTGCCGCCCTTGCCGAGCATCAGCCGGCCGTCCGGGGTGTTGTGGTAGTAGTGCACGAAGATCCGCGAGTCGAGCACGCTGACCCCGCTGGTCAGGCCGATCTCCTGCAGCAGGTCCGGTCGTGGTTCGGTGATGAGCATGTCGCTGGAGACGATCGCCACGCTGCGTTCGAACTGCGGGAAGGCCCGCGCCATCCAGGCGTTCAGCGCCAGCACCACGCGATCGGCGACGACCCGCCCGTGGGGGGTGACCACTTCCGCCGGGCGGCCGTGCTCCAGTCCCCGCATCGGCGTGCCTTCGTACAGGCGTACCCCCAGTTGCAGGGCGACCCGGCGCAGGCCGCGGACCAGCTTGCCCGGCTGCACCGTCGCGGCGGCCGGCGAGAACCAGCCCTCCAGGTGCCTGCGCGAGCCGGCCAGGCGCTGTACGTCGGCCAGCGGGCGCTTGACGAAGGAGTTGATGCCGTGGCGTTCCAGCGCGGCGATGACGGCGTCGGTGCCACCGACCTGGGCCTGGTTGGTGGCGGTATAGAGGGTGCCGTCGAGGCGGTAGTCGGCGTCCACGGCGTAGCGCTGGCAGAAGGCGCCGATGGCCCGGATGCTGTCCTCGGAGGCCTTGACCAGGCGGATCGCCTCGGTGAGGCCGAACAGCCGTTCCAGGGTGAAGAACTTGGCCGACCAGGACAGCGCGCAGCCGCCGTTGCGGCCGCTGGCGCCGGCGCCGCAGAGGTCGGCCTCGACCAGCACCACGTCGAGTGCGGGATCCTGTTCCTTGAGCATGATGGCGGTCCACAGCCCGGTGTAGCCACCGCCGACGATGCACACGTCGGCGCGGCTGTCGCCGGCCAGCGGCGGGCAGGGGGCCGCGTGTTCGGAGCGCAGGGCCTGGTCCAGCCAGAAGGGGCGGAAGGTCATTGTGGGTGTCCTCGTCATTGCGGGCGGGCGGCGACGACGATCATCTCCACCCGCCACTGCGGGTCGATCAGCTCGGCCAGGCTGCAGGCGCGGGTCGGCGCCCGGCCTTCGGGGAACCACTGGTCCCAGACCTGGTTGAGCCCGGCGTAGTCCTCCCGGTGGGCGAGCAGGATGCGTACCGAGAGCACCTGGCCGCGGTCGCTGCCGACGCTCTGGAGCAGCCGGTCGATGTTCTCCAGCACCTGGCGGGTCTGGTCCCGGATATCGCCGCTGGGGTCGTCGGCGACCTGGCCGCCGATGTAGATCGTGTTGCCGTGCAGGGCCATCTCGGCCCGGCGCTTGACCACTTCGAAGCGTTCGATGTGCATTGTGGATTTCCCTGGTTCGAGGAGAAGGGCGCGGCGGGCGTCCCGCCGCGGACGGTCAGGAGCGGATCGGGCGGAAGTCCCCCAGGCTGGGGATCTTGCACAGGCTTTCGCGGGCGCCGTCGGGCCGGCTGTTCCAGTGTGGAACGAGCACCGCGGTGGCGATCAGGGCGGCGACAGTGAAGCCGATGAACACCGTGTAGGTGTCGAAGTAGCCGGGCAGCAGGCCACCGAGGATCGCACCCACCGAACCGCAGCCGTTGACGAAACCGGAGGCGGTGCCGGCGGACTCGCCGGTGCCGAAGTCGATAGCGGCGGAGCCACAGATCATCGAGTCCGGGCCGTACAGGGTCAGTCCCATCATGAACAGCAGGCCGACCACCACCGGAATGCTGCCGGTGGCCATCGCCGGGACGAACAGCGCCAGGCAGACGGTCAGCGCCAGCAGGCTGATGACGCAGGCGGGCATGCGCCGTGCGCCGAACAGCTTGTCCGAGGCGAAACCGATCAGGATCGGGCCGAGCAGGCCGGCCACCTCGAAGGCGGTGGGAACGATCGCCGCGCCGACCTTGCCGAGCGCCGGCATGCGTTCGTAGACGATCACCGGGCCCCACAGGAGGATCGCATAGCGCGCCGGCTTGAGCAGGAAGTAGGCCAGCCCGAGGCAGAGCACCGTGCGGTTGCGCACCACCTTGGCGAGCATCTGCAGACTGCCGCCGTTGCTGCCTTGCGGCCTGAGGCCGGCATAGCGCACGGCTTCGCTCGCGACCTGCGGTTCGACGGGAGGATGGCCGACGTCTTCCGGGCGGTTGCGCTGCAACAACAGGAACAGCAGGGCCACGCCGCCGACCACCGTGGCACTGGAATAGAACGCCGCGTGCCAGGTACCGAACACGCTGTAGGCCCACCAGCCGGCGAACGGCGAGGCGACCAGGCCGCCGAAGGCGTAGCAGGTGCTCCACAGGCCAAGCACCCGGCCGCGTTCGTGGGTGGCGAAGAAGCTGCCGATGTTCTTGCACAACCCCGACCAGCCGGTGGACTGCGCCAGTCCCTGGACCACCATGCAGGTGGCGAAGATCGGCAGGGTGGCGAAGGTGCCCATGACCAGCGCGGCCAGGGCGGAGATCAGCAGGCCGCCGGACACCACGATCCGCGGGCCGAAGCGGTCGGCCAGCACGCCCCAGGCGAACTGCCCGACGGCATAGGCGGCGAGGTAGATGGCGTCGAGATCGGCCATCGCCATCTTGTCCAACTGGAAGCCCGGGTCTTCGGCGATGCCGAGCTTGGCGACGGAAAAGGCCTTGCGGGTGAAATAGAAGGCGGCGTAGGCCAGCCAGGTGATCGCGAATATCTGCAGGCGCCAGCGCTGGAAGCTGGACACGGGAGAGGACGGCAGCGCCATCCCGGGACGTTGATTCATGGTTCTGACCTCGATCTTGTTATCGGTGCCGGCAGGTGTGAGGGGAACACGCCTTGTTGTTGTTCTGATGAGCACTTCCGCACCGCCATGTCGCGGTGCCTGGTCAGAGGGATCTGGAGTCGGCTTCACCTCCTGGGTAAGGGTTGCGGCTGCCCTGGCAGGGGCTGGCTGCCGAGGCGCTGGCGCGCTGTGGTGAAGCGATGGAAACAATTCCGGATAAATAAATGAAATCGATTTATCAAATTTTAAATATAAGTTTTACTTGTTTATCCGTAAGCCTGGCTCGGGGAAGTTGACCGAACGGTCATCCTCGTGTGCACCGCCCATGGCGCGGAACCCCTTGCCCTGTCTGGAATGGTGAAGGTCCATGTCGGTATCCCATGCGCAGTTGAAGGCTTTTCATGCGGTCGCCGTGTACGGCAGTTTCACCCGCGCCGCCGAGCGCCTGTTCCTCACCCAGCCGGCGGTTTCCGACCAGGTGCGCAAGCTGGAGGAGCGTTACGGCGTGCTGCTGTTCCACCGCAACAAGCGCTCGGTGCGCCTGAGCGAGCTGGGCGAACGCCTGCTCGCGGTGACTCAGCGGCTGTTCGTGATCGAGGCCGAGGCCGAGGAGCTGCTGTCCGCCTCCAGTGCCTTGCGGACCGGCACCCTGACCCTGGCAGTGGATGCGCCGGTGCACGTGCTGCCGCAGATCGCGCGGTTCTGCGAGCGCTATCCGGGCATCGCGGTAAGGGTGGAGACCGGCAATACCGACGAGTCGCTGCAGCGACTGTTCGACTACCAGGCCGACCTCGCCCTCCTGGGGCGCGATGTCAGCGATGAGCGGCTGCTCTCGGTGACCCTGCGCAACGATCCGATCGTGGCTTTCGTTTCGCTGAATCATCCCTGGGCCGGGCGCGAGTCGATCCGCCTCGCCGATCTCGACGACATGCCGCTGGTGCTGCGCGAGCAGGGCTCGGTGACCCGCCAGACCCTGGAGGAGGAGATGAGCCGCGCCGGCCTGCGGATCCGCCCGGCGATCCAGGTCGAGGGACGCGAGGCCTCGCGCGAGGCGGTGGTGGCGGGGATCGGCGTGGGGGTGGTGTCGGCCGCGGAGTTCGGCGCCGACACGCGGGTCCATGCGCTACCCATCGTCGATTGCCAGCGACGCCTGACCGAGACCCTGGTATGCCTGCGCGAACAGCGTTCGCGGCGGATCGTCGAGACCTTCCTCGACCTGGTCGGCGAGGACCTGCCGGCGCCCCGCTAGGGCGCGGCTTCGCGCAAAAAAAGCCCGGCGGACACCGGGCTTCGAAGTCGTACTGGCGGGCGCTCAGGCCTGCTTCTGTTCCTGCTCCAGGGACCTGTCCAGTTCGCGGCAGGCGCGCTGGATCATCACTTCGGTGATCGGGATTTCCCGGCCCTGCGCGTCGATGATGGCGCCACCGCTGTGTTGCTGCGCGTTGAAGGGGATCACGCGGCGCTTGGCGGTATCGGTGTGTTGCGAATTCATTGCCCGTCTCCTCATCAGGTTTATCGGCAGTCTAGGGAGCGCAGATGAAACCGCCGTGACAAGCGGCGGATGTCCTCGCTCCAGTGCGAAAGCCATGGACCATAGCAATCTTGCAGCCCGCGTGCCAGCTTGCCGGCCGCCGCTGCGTTTTTCTGGTTATAGTGGTCCGACCGGCAGGGGCGCCCTGGAGTTCGCCCGAGGATGAGTATGGACGTGTTTCGCCTGGGATTGGTGGTCAATCCCATGGCCGGGCTGGGTGGCTCGGTCGCGTTGAAGGGCAGCGACGGAGTCGCTGCCGAGGCCTTGGCCAGAGGCGCCGAACCGCGGGCGCTGGAGCGCACCAGGATCGCCCTGGAGTGCCTGTTGCCGCTGGTCGAGAAGATCGAGTTCCTGACCTTTCCCGGTGCCATGGGGGCCGAGCTGCTGGCGCGCATGGGGTTTCGTCACCGCGTGCTGGGGGAATTGCAGGGCGCGCTCAGCAGCGCGGCGGACACTCGCCGCGCAGTCGAGCGCCTGCAGGAAGCCGGTGTCGCGCTGATCCTGTTCGCCGGTGGTGACGGCACGGCACGGGATGTTGCCGGGGTGGTGCGCGAGCAGCAGCCGGTGCTGGGCATTCCGGCCGGGGTGAAGATTCATTCGGGAGTCTACGCCATCAGTCCACGCGCTGCCGGCGAGCTGGCCCGGCGCCTGGTCGAGGGCGGCCTGGTGCGGCTGGCCAGCGGCGAGGTGCGCGACCTCGACGAGGACGCCCTGCGCGCCGGTCGCGTCGCCGCCCGCTGGTATGGCGAGATGACGGTTCCCGAGGAAGGGCACTTCATGCAGCACGTCAAGCAGGCGGGGGTGGAGTCGGAAGAGCTGGTCCTGGTGGATCTCGCCGACTGGCTGGCGGAGAACTGGGAGGAGGGCGTGCGCTACGTGCTGGGGCCGGGCTCGACCCTCCACGGCCTGGCGCGCAACCTCGGCCTGGAAACCACCCTGCTGGGCGTGGATGTGCTGGAAAACGGGGCGGTGATCGCCCGCGATGTCGACGAAACCCAACTGTTCGGCCTGGTGGACGGCCATCCGGCGTTCCTGCTGGTCACGGCCATCGGAGGCCAGGGCCATGTCATCGGTCGCGGCAACCAGCAGATCAGCCCGCGAGTGTTGCGCGCGATCGGCCTGGAGCGCATGCGCGTGGTCGCCACCAAGCGCAAGCTGGGTACCCTCGAGGGACGTCCGTTGTTGGTGGACAGCGGCGACCCGACACTGGACGACAGCTTCCCGGCTGCCATCCGGGTCTGGGCCGGCTACAAGGAAGAACTGCTGTATCCGCTGGGGTACGCGAAGGATCGGGACGCGCCCGCAGGCGCATGAAAAGAAGGAGACGAGGATGTACATGGACGTATCCGGCGCGCTGCGCCGCCTGTTGCTGCTCGCTATGCTCGGATTGCCGCTGGCGTCGTCCGCTGCGGTCGAGCCGCAGCGGTTGGTGGAGGCGGCGCGCGCCCAGGTCGGCGTGACGCTGGGCTATGACCCCGCCTACCGGAAGCTGGACTATCCGGGCGGCGACGTGCCACTGCAGACCGGGGTCTGCACCGACGTGGTCATCCGTGCGCTGCGCGGGCAGGGACTGGACCTGCAGAAGGCGGTGCACGAGGACATGCGCCGCCATTTCGCGGCCTACCCGCAGCAGTGGGGGATGAAAGGTGCCGATCGCAACATCGATCACCGCCGCGTACCGAACCTGATGACCTGGTTCAGTCGCCAGGGATTGTCGCTGGCGCCGAGCCGCGATGCCGCCGCCTACCGAGCCGGGGACATCGTCGCCTGGCGCCTGGACAACGGCCTGCTGCATATCGGCGTGCTTTCCGATCGCGCGCTGGATGGCAGGCCGCTGGTGTTGCACAACATCGGTGCCGGCGTGCGGGAAGACGATCTGCTGTTCCGCTACCAGGTGATCGGGCACTACCGCTTCCCGCAGGGGGAGTGAGCCGGGCAAGCCCGCTGTGGCGGCGGGGTCGCCCTGCACCGGCACCTCCGCCGTAGGCGCTAACGGTGGGCGAAAAAAAACCGGCCTGCGGCCGGTTTTCCTGTCTGCCCGGGCTCAGCGGTATTCGCAGAGGTAGGCGGTGTCCTGGGCGACCTTGAGCTGGAACTTGCTGTTCGCCGGGACGGTGAACTGGCTGCCGCTGGCGAAGTTCTGCCACTCGTCGCTGCCCGGCAGCCTGACCGTCAGCGCGCCGGCGATCACGTGCATGACTTCCAGCTGGCTGGTGCCGAACTCGTATTCGCCTGCCGCCATCACGCCGATGGTGGCCGGGCCGGCGGTCATGTCGAAGGCGATGGATTTGACGGTGCCGTCGAAGTATTCGTTGACCTTGAACATGGGCTTCTCCTGAAGGGGTGAACAGGCGGGGTTGAAAAGGCCCGCCAGTATGCCCAAGCCTCGGAAAGGCGTCACTAGGCGGCGCGGGCCTCGCTCAACGCTCCACCGGCAATACCAGCGGCAGCAGCCGTGCGGTATTGCGCGCGTCCTCCAGGGCGCGGTGCTGCTGGCCCTGGAAACTCATCCCGGCCAGTTGCAGGGCGGCATTCAGGCCGACCGGGCGGGGTAGCTGGCGGACTTCGCCGAAGCGCTGCTTGAGATTGACGTGCGGCACTTCGCTGAGCTGGCTGCTCAGCCGGTGCTGGCGCCATTCCTGCTCCAGCTGGCGGCGGTCGTAGTCGCCCCAGCTGGCCCAGCCAGCCAGTCGCGGACGATGCTGGGCGAGCCAGCGCTCGAAGGCTTCCCACACCGCATCGAACTGGGCGGCGCCATCGACGCTGGCCTGGCTGATGTGCGTGAGGTCGCGGCAGAAGTGGGTCAGCAGCGGCCGCCTGAGCGGCCGCACGAAACGCTGGAAGTGGTCCAGTTCGCGGGCGTCGGCGGCAGCGACCAGGGTCGCGCCGATCTCGATGATTTCCATTTCCTCCAGGGGCCAGCCGCCTTCCGCGGTGGTGGCCTCCAGATCGATTACCAGCCAGTGAGGCATCGGAGCTATCCATTCCAGGGTCCGCCGTGAGTATGGCGGGGCTTCCGGACCTCGGCAAACCGCTGTGCTAGGCTGCCTGGTCGGACTTGGAGGAGATCACCGAATGACTGCAGTCGCATTTCTCGGCCTGGGCACCATGGGTTATCCGATGGCCGGGCATCTGCGCCGCGAAGGCCACGATGTCTGCGTCTACAACCGCACGCAGGCCAAGGCCTCGCGCTGGGTCGAGGAGTACGCCGGACGGTGCGCCGACACACCCCGCGAGGCCTGTGTCGGCGCCGAACTGGTGTTCTGCTGCGTGGGCAACGACGATGACCTGCGCGCCGTGGCATTGGGCGAACAGGGTGCCTTCGCGGGGATGGCGCCGGGCAGCCTGTTCGTCGACCACACCACCGCTTCGGCGGAAATCGCCCGCGAGCTGTCGCTGTTGGCTGCCGAGCGTGAGCTGGGCTTTCTCGACGCGCCGGTCTCCGGTGGCCAGGCGGGCGCCATCAACGGCGCGCTGACGGTGATGGTCGGCGGCGAGGAGGCGTTCTACCGGCGTGCCGAGCCCCTGCTGTGCAGCTACGCGCGGATGGTCCGGCGGATGGGTGAGGTGGGCAGCGGGCAACTGACCAAGATGGTCAACCAGATCTGCGTCGCCGGCCTGCTCCAGGGGTTGGCCGAGGCGCTGCACTTCGCCCAGCGCGCCGGCCTTGACGGCGAGGCGGCGATGGCGGTGATCGGCAAGGGCGCGGCGCAATCCTGGCAGTTGGAGAACCGCCACCAGAGCATGCTGGCCGGGGAGTTCGACTTCGGCTTCGCCGTGGACTGGATGCGCAAGGACCTGTCGATCCTGCTCGCCGAGGCTCGCCGCAACGGCGCGCAGTTGCCGGTCACGGCGCTGGTCGACCAGTTCTACGCCGAAGTGCAGGCGATGGGCGGCGGTCGTTGGGATACCTCCAGCCTGATTGCCCGGCTGCGTTCGTGACGCGGCTCAGGCGCGGAAGATGAAGTACACCGCGCCGAGCAGGCACAGGCCGGCCCAAAGGTAATCCAGCTTCAACGGCTGCTGCATGAAATAGACGCTGAACGGGACGAAGACCGCCAGGGTGATGACTTCCTGCATGATCTTCAGTTGGCCGACCGAGAGTTCGGTGTAGCCGATGCGGTTGGCCGGTACCTGCAGCAGGTATTCGAACAGCGCGATACCCCAGCTGATCAGGGCGGCGATGATCCAGGGCTTGCTGTTGAGGGTCTTCAGGTGGCCATACCAGGCGAAGGTCATGAACAGGTTGGAACAGGCCAGCAGCAGCGCGGTTTGCAGCCAGACGGGCATGATGGATAGGCTCCGGAGGGCGGGGACGGCGCAGCCTAATCGGCGGCGCCGACAAAACCAAGAGGGCGAGCCCCGCTCGGAAGGGTTGGCCATGGGAAAAGGACGGAAGGTATGTGGTTGCGCAAGCGTTCATGGGCCTGGCGCGTCGCGCTGGGAGGGATGGCCGTTGTGCTGGCGGGGGGCTGGTGGGCTGTCCGGGCGTTGCGTGAGCCGGCGCTGTGGAGCGAGCTGCACGTTCCGCCAGCCTTCGCCATGCCAAGGGACTTCGACCTGGGCGCCTATCGCCTGAGCTGGCGCGGCAACGGCTTCGACCTGCATGCCGCCGGCGCCGCCCGCGCACCGCTCTGGCGAAGCGAAGACGGCTTCCTCGGTGCGGGCCGGGAGCGCGACGGAAGCCTGTTGTTGCGCTGCCAGGAGCAGAGCCTGGAAAGTTTCGAGCTGATCGGCCGGCGGCTGGCCCTCAAAGGCCACCTGCGCTGCGAAGATGGCCGCCTGAGCGCCTACGAAATGTCCTTCGAGCCGGTCCAGGACGCGGTGGCGGTGCGTATCGTCCTGGCCGACGCGGAACTGAACCGGGTTGCTCTGTCCTGGCGGCGGGAGGAGGGGGAGCGGCTTTCCGGCATCGTCGACGACGACGCGGAGGGCAGTTCCCGGACCTTGCCGGCTGGTGTCGCGGGCTATTGGAGTTCCGCCGGTAACGCCTTCCTCGGCGCTTCGACGGCGCCGCAGTCCATCGACCTGCGCGAGCCGGGTCGGGTGCAGTGGCGGGCCGCGGCGCAGTCGGCGAGAGCCTGGTTGTTCGTCGCCGCTAACCGCGAGCAATGGCAATTGCGGCACACCCGCCTCGAGGCGGAAACGCGCCGCTGATCCGCCGGGCTTGGCGGCGGCCGGGTGGATCCGTATTCTTTGCGCCCGTTTCGACCGGCGTTCCTTGCCGGTCCGTTCCCAACCCCCCGGGCGAGACCCTTCCCATGCAATGTCGAGCCGGCTGCGGCGCCTGCTGCATAGCCCCGTCGATCTCCTCCGCGCTGCCCGGCATGCCGGGCGGCAAGCCTGCCGGCGTGCGTTGCGTGCACCTGGACGAGGCCAATCTCTGCGGGCTCTTCGGCCGGCCCGAGCGCCCCGCGGTGTGCGGACGTTTCGACGCCGATCCGGAGCTCTGCGGCGACAGCCGCGAACAGGCGCTGGCGTTGATCGCACAATGGGAAATCATCACCGCCGCGTGAACGGGTTGGAAGTCCGGCCGTCTCGCGCCATACTGCTGCCCATCCCGCGCCGAAGGCTCAGGATCGCGGATTGCAGGGCGTCGACCGCCCGGCCGACGAACCGAAAATAACCATAATGAGAGGAACAGGAACGATGCGTGGCATTTTGCGTATGACCGTGCTGGCTGCCGCAGTGTTCGGGGTGGCCGGCAACGCCCTGGCCGAAGACTGGAAACTGGCCAAGGACGAGGATGGCGTGAAGGTCTATCTGAGCAGTGTCCAGGGCTCCAAGTACAAGGCTTATCGCGGCGTTACCGACATCAAGGCCGACGTGGCGACCATCGAGGAGCTGCAGGAGGACGTCAAGGGTTCCTGCAAGTGGATCCATGCCTGCGCCGAGATGAAACTCCTGAAGCAGGAGGGCGCCGACGCCTGGACCTACTCGAGGATCGACATGCCCTGGCCGGTCACCGGTCGCGACGTGGTCATCCATGTCACCACCGAGAAGACCGCCGATGGCACCGTGATCCGTCATCTGAAGGCCGATCCGACCTACATTCCCGAGGAGAAGGGGCAGATCCGCGTGCCCAAGCTGGTCGGCGAGTGGAAGCTGCAGCCGAAGGGGCAGGGCGTGACCGAGGTCACCTACCAGGTGGAAACCGAGCCGGGTGGCAGCATTCCGTCCTGGCTGGCCAACAGCTTCGTGGTCGATGCACCGCTGAACACCCTCAAGGGGTTGCGTAGCGCCGCCGAGAAGCGTTGAGCGCATCGCCTTCGCGAAAAAACCGCCTTCGAGGCGGTTTTTTGTTTCACGATGACTCCAGTACCGCAATTCGCTGGACTACGCCAAGGCTCGATACAGCAGGTTTATCAATCACTTAGGCGAGTTCAACATATGCCGGTGCTTTCCGAAACCTGACCCGGCTTCCCCTCGCGTGGCTCCCATGCGGCTCTTGGAAACCGGGCTTTCCGAGGGGTCATCATGGCGAAGATCAAGCTCACCAAGTCCGCAGTCGATGCGGCACAACCTCAAGACAAGGCCATCGAACTGCGGGATACCGTGGTGCCCGGCTTCCTGTGCAAGATCACCCCGGCGGGCCGCAAGGTGTTCATGCTCCAGTACCGCACGAACGCGGGCGAGCGCCGTAAGCCCGCCCTGGGCCAATACGGGGAATTGACCGTCGATCAGGCACGCACAATGGCGCAGGAGTGGCTGGCCGAGGTGCGCAAAGGTGGCGACCCAAGCGCGGCCAAGAACGCCGCCCGCAAGGCACCGACTATGAAGGAGTTTTGCCACACCTTCATGGAGGACTACTCCAAGCAGCGCAACAAGCCCAGCACGCAGCGCGGCTACCAGGGAGTCATTGACCGTTGCATCATCCCGATCATGGGCCGGATGAAGGTGCAGGACGTAAAGCGCCCGGACGTGGCCACGCTGATGAAGAAGCTGGCCTACAAGCAGGCCGAGGCGAACCGCACCTTCGGCGTGCTGCGCAAGATGTTCAACCTGGCCGAAGTATGGGGGCTGCGCCCTGATGGGACGAACCCATGCCGCCACGTCCCGATGTACCCACCCGGCAAGGAAACCCGGCTCATCGTGGACGATGAACTGGTGCGGATCTTCCGCCAGTTGGAGTCGCTGGAGGCGGAAGGACTGGAGAACTACGTCATCCCGCTGGCGATTCGCCTGCAATTCGAGTTCGCTGCCCGCCGCTCCGAAATCTGCCCGCTGGAGTGGGACTGGATTGATCTGGAAAAGCGCCGCGTCGTCTGGCCCGACAGCAAGACCGGCGGCATTTCCAAGCCCATGAGTGAGGAAGCCTATCGGCTACTGTCCACAGCGCCGCGCCGGGAAGGTTGCCCCTATGTCCTGCCGTCGCCGAATGACCCGACCCGGCACATGACCCACGGCGAACACTATGGCGGCTGGACGCGTGTGCTCAAGGCCGCTGGTGTACCGCACGTCGGCACGCATGGCATCCGCCACCGTGCGACAACCGACATTGCCAATTCGGGCGTGCCGACCAAGGTGGGCATGAAGCTGACGGGCCACAAGACCGTGGCGATGTTCATGCACTACGTCCACACCGAGGACAAGCCGGTGCGTGATGCGGCCGAACTGGTGGCGAATCGGCGGCTGGCGATTACGGGTGCGCGCCGCACGGAGGAAATGGCGATATGAACTGCCTGCGAGCTTTCACGTCTTGCCCCGCTGCGCCGGTGGTGCGGCGGCATCCTGATGCTGATCCTGCCGGCCCAATTGTCGCAACGCTGTCGCGACAATTCAGGCGCTTGCCATCTATACCTGAACGGATATAATCATGATAGAGAAACGCAAGCTCCTGTACTGGGAAGGCTCATCGAAGAAGGACTTCAAGGAGTTTCCCGTCCCCGTGCAGAAGGACATGGGCGTGTCATTGTTCGTCGTCCAGTTGGGCGGCACGCCGGACTCGGCCAAGCCCTGGAAGGGACTCGGTTCTGGGGTGTACGAATTGGTGGAAGACCATCGGGGCGACACCTTCCGTGCGGTTTACACAGTGAAGATCGGGGACGCGGTGCATGTGCTGCATGCGTTCCAGAAGAAGTCCAAGTCCGGCATCGCTACGCCGCAGCCGGATGTGGAGTTGATCGAGAAGCGGTTGAAGGCAGTGCTCGCCCGCTACGCAGCGAACAGGAGAACATTATGAGTCGCAAAGATACCCCTCAAGGCACCGACAACGTGCTGCTGGATCTCGGTTTCGACGATGCGGAAGAATTGTCGGCGAAGGCCGCGCTCGCGCTCAAACTCAACGAACTAATTGACCAGCGCGACCTGAGCCAGACCGAAGCCGCCCACATCACCGGCATGACCCAGCCCAAGGTGTCCCAGGTTCGCCGCTACAAGCTCCAGAACATTTCGCTGGAGCGCTTGATGCAGGCGCTGGTGTCGCTGGATCAGCATGTGGAAATCGTGGTGCAGCCGGCCCGTCACGAGTACGCGCCAGGCATTACGGTCGCGGCCTGACTTCCATGGAAAGCCCGATCATTGAACCCTTGCTGGACGACATGGCTGCGCTGCATGAAGCCAGCGCGATCAGTCAGGAGACGCTGCAGGAGTTCGCCGCACTACTGACGCTATCCGGGCCTGTCGATTCCCGTATCACTGATACGAGAATTTCTGAGCAGCGGGCCTCTCAATCGTAGACATCCCGGGAGGCAGTGGCGGGTTCGCAAGCTGCCCATCTGGATTTCCTAGACAGTGTCTCGGAAATTCACTCGTGCTGGGCTGGCTTGTGGCTGAGCCAATTCGCCAGACAGTGCCTAGCTCACCAAGCCGGATGCAAATCTGTTTCTGGAACTAGGTTTTCCACCTGAGGAAGCCGAGCGGCTGTACCTGGCGTCGGAGAAGCAGATCATTGAAACGGAGCAGATCAAGGAAAGGTTCATTTCCGAGGTCGCCCGGCGTTGACCCTTGATGCCTGTGGCCTTTGTTGGTTGCCCAACTACAGACGGATGCTGGCAGACTTCGGTGTTGCAAACTGTTCGGGTTCTTTGCCGAGTGGGAAGCCAACGATATAAAGCACCGTGGCGAGCATCGGCTTCACATCTGCACCTGTTCCCCACTTCACCTGAATCTTGCGCGTGGCGTAGCGCAGTGAGACGCCGAGCACCTTGAGCGCGTCGATGTGGGATTGCAGCTCATCGTATATCTCGAATTTCTGCGTTTCGTTATAGGCATCGGCACAATCCCGATACTCACGCAGGTAGTCCACCAGCATCGCGAAGGTTTCGTCGGCCTCGCGAGGCAGCTCAAAAGCCGGTTCTGACAAGTCCATTGAGCAAGTTTCTGCCAGCTTGGCCAATTGCTTACCAGTAGTCAGCGGAGTCGCCGTCAAGGTGACGTGCTCCTGGTCGAACTTTTCCTTCGCAGCCTTGGCGTCTTCTTCGGATGGAATGACGAACGGCTTGTTGAGCGCGTCAATGTCCTCAAGCTCGAACGCTCGGGCAAGGGCTCGGCGGGTGTCAAGGCTGGCGACTTGGCCTTGCTCTACACGCTGGATCGTCCGCACGTTGAGGCCGGAAATCGCGGACAACTGTTCCTGTGACCACTGCCGCATCTCGCGGAACAGCTTGATGCAAGCGGCCAGTTCGGTCGGAGTCAGCAGACGGGATTGTTGGGCATGTTCTGTAGCGCTCATGGAAAGGCTCCTTCGTTCTCATTCGATGTGGCGAAGTATGGGGAGCCAGGAACAACGACAACACGACAGCAACCCGACAGTAGGCCGACATTTCAGAACTATAAGGGTCTTATGCGGTTCGCTCCAAAGGATTATTCAAACAGTGAATCAGTGCGTCCCGGCGTACCGCCGTCGGGCTCGCGGGCTGCGCCCTGCGCTTCGTGCCGAATCACAGCCATTCGGCGCTGATCCCTGACGCCTTCGGCCTGGATCGTTGATCCGGGCCTGCGCGTGCTGCGCACTTGCCGGCGGCGGGTGTGTGGCTGAGTGGGGTGTAGGCGGTCTTGCTGTTCCCTTCACCGTATCACGGCGTTCGCAGCGTCAAGGGCTGCGCGTGCTTGCACGCTTGCGCCCTGGCGGTCGGCTACGCCCCCTGACTGCTTTGCGCTGCGCCGTGCTGGCCACGGTTCCGGGCAATTCCGCCCGAGCAACCGGAGCACGATCATGTCGCAACTGTCCTTTTCCTCGTTCGATAACGCTTTGCTGGTGCGTGACGCCCAAGGGCGCTACCTCCCGGCATCGGTGGATCAAATTCTTGAAGCTGCACGCCAGGCCATCGAGCTGAAGATGCAGCGCGGTGCTGAGTTCACTTCCCCGGCGCTGGTCAAAGAATACCTGCACAACAAGCTGGCAGGTTTCGAGCATGAAGTCTTTGCGGTGCTGTTTCTGGATGCACGCCATCGGCTGATCGAGTACCGGGAGATGTTCCACGGCACCATCGACAGTGCATCGGTGTATCCGCGTGAAGTGGTCAAGGAGGCGTTGCGGCTCAATGCTGCGGCGGTCATCCTCTCGCACAACCATCCGAGCGGAAATCCTGAGCCAAGCAATGCCGACCAGGTGCTGACACAGCGACTCAAGGAAGCGCTGGGGCTGGTGGAGGTACGCACGTTGGATCACATGATCGTAGCGGGTGTAGGAACGGTGTCGTTCGCCGAGCGAGGGCTAATATAATTTTCGGGGCTTCGGCCCTTTTCTCCGGCCTCAAATACATCTTGGGAAGAGCTGCTCTGCTTATCATCAAGAATGCTCGTATCTTGTACGGCTTTGTCGTCTTCTGAATTTGACTCTTGCCCTGTAGGGGGAGCTACTTCCAAATTTCTGCCCTCTCTCTGGGTAGGGCTAACTTTTAAAGCCGACTCTTCAATGTCAGAATTAAGTAATGATTGCGACTCCCTATTTTTATCATTGGCGCCAACAGGTTCTGCCGAGTAGAAAAAAGGGGTAATAATAAAAAGGGCAATAAAAACAAATGAAGCGGCAATCATTCCATTAATGGTGGACTTCGCTGTTTTCTTATATAGGCGAATGGCATCAAGCACCGGATGTAATGCCAACTCTCGATAGTCCGACCGGGTTAGTGCTATGTGAATGTTTTTATGCCAACGCCTCATGTTGCGCAACTCATTTACCAATGATTTAGAGCTAACATGATGCTGAAGAACAATGCTTGCCCATGTAATCGCTAGTACGACGCAGCAGAAAATTATCCCAGCAACTGCCCAGGTGTTCTTCTGAGAGGTCAGCAATGTAAGGCGGACACCTAGCCCCGTTGCCAGTGCAGCCAGACCAATCACAAAACCTGCAGAAAGTCTATGAATGCGCTCTACGATACGCGAAACATCTTCTCCAACCGCCTTTCTGAGGTCGGCCATAGCTTTTACCGTTTCTGCTGACTTTGATCTCACATAGGCGCGATGATCAAGCCGAGCCCCATCAAGGGCTTCTTGCAGAGATTCAGGCAATACGGTTAGCCACTCCGCGACTCCATTGGAGTCGGAGTCTCTGACAATCGAAGAAAGACGTCGCACAAGAACTTCATGCCGGGCTTCCGTGTCCTGCTTTACAAGTATCCAATCGGCAGCTTGGCATATTTTCGAGTAAGCGTTGCTATCCTGGCATTTTTCTCCGAGTGAGAAAGTGCGCTTTCTCGCGCCATTGATGGATACTTTCGTTGTATCTTCTTTCCAGACATCCGAAACAAGTAGTGTTGCCAGATTTTTAGTTGCCAGAGTCTTCCATATATTCCACGGCTCGCCGCCGCCGTCATGACCTACTAGTATCCAACGATAGGGGTCTGCCGGAACAGTGTTGCCGGTCAAGTCTCGTACTACGCCTTTTCTAGGGTCGATTGCATCTGAATCAGGCTCCAAGCACGGCAAGCCAGGCAAAGGTTCACCATCCCAAGGCAGGACAGAAAATCCTCTGGTTTTGAATCCATTAAAAGAACTTAGCACCAATAGCTCGCTAGCCAATGTCAGCGCCTTGTCTTCCAAGGCTGCCGAGAATCCTGCTAGTGACGCAAAGAAAATCCTGCCTCCTATTGGCTTCTTGATTACAAGGGTGACATCCTCATTCGCAATGGCATCTGTGGAGATCTCGGAAAATTCGCCATCACGGATAGAAATCGACCAAGCCTCAGATTTCTTTTCCGAGAAATCTTTGAAGGCCTGCTTGAAATCGTCCGATTTTTCAGGAGAGACATGCCCGGAAATGTCGATTTGCCCGATGGTTTCTCGGATGTTGGCATGCTCCCCCAAAGAATCAATCAGGGATGCGAGGCATTTTTTCGAGTTCATCGTTACGTTCCAGGCCGGTAGAGCGTATGGTTATTTCAACGCCTCCATTCCCCTCTGTTTTTATCTCTACGTTCTTGTTTTCTTCATGCCCGGCACTAAACAAGAGAGTAATCCCCTCGTTTGTGACTACTCGTCGGTACTCGGCTGGTGGTGGGGTGGCTCCCTCAAACTTGAATGCTTCTGTGCTTATATTCTTGCTGGCGAGTTTGCTCTTGAAGGTTTTGAGGATTGCGGCCTCTGGAGCCACTCCTTGCAATACGGCACCAAGAAATTCCTCTGGTTTTTCAAAGTCAAACCCTTCAAGCCTTGACATGGCTGCTCGTACAAACCGCTTGGGAGCTTTAGCAACTTCTGGGGGGACCTCGCTCTTGTGCGCCTTGATGGACTCGACTGCCGCATCTTCGAGGCGTTTGGTCAGTTCGACAGGTTCAAGGGCTCGGCGTATATCCAGGAAATTTGCAAAGTGTTGAGTGGCATCGCGGTAGCGACCGGACGAATGGTCAATTACAACGATTGATGATTGAACGTCTCCATCCGATTCAGAGCTATTACTTCTTTGGAATCGTATGACTGCAGATTTCTGCATAGCCTTGCGATCCTTCGTAAATGTTTCCACAAGCGTCTGCAAATCAGGAACAGGGTTTCCGTCTGCATCCAATATCGGCTTGCCCTTGTCATCCTTAATGTAGGAGTAAGATACAACTTGCTGGTGCTCATATTTTATGACGGCGACAAGTCGGTTATCACCTTCCGTTTTTAAGGAGAAAAGCATCAATACGCCGGGTGCAAGTCGCTTATCTTGTTTTACTTTCTCTTTGAATCTATCCGCCAGGTCGTGCGAGACTTTAACAAATTCATCTTTCGCGCCCTGACTCGGCAAGGCTCGATAAAGAAGGCCCGGAATTCCTGCGCCCGGGAGAAATTCATACGCGGCTCCACGAAGAGTTTCTTTAACTCGCTCAACGAAAAAATCCACACATTGCGGTGGTTTGACTTCTGCTAAGAAAACGGGGGACTCTGATGCTGGATCGACAACGTGGAAGATCATTCGCTCAATGGTGAGGCTTTCTGCCTCTTTTTCGCTAAGAATGCTCATCAACACCCCGTTTTCATATTGAATTTATTTAAATAATGTGAGAGCTATATTTTTCCTCACATTATTTTGGCGCTGGCAATATTTTCCTTTAAGGCAAGCCAAATAGTTTTTTGGTGCCAACCTGCCCCAAGTATGTAATTTATCAGAAATTCATAACATCTGGAGACATCCTTGCGTCTCCGCTTCGCGAACCGCGCTGCTCCAGGTTCGCTATCCGCTCATCCCTGACGGGACTGGCATTCGCCAGCCTTCCACATCCCTGACGCCTACGGCCCGGCTTCCAGCTTCGGGCCTGCGCGCTTCGCTTGCGTGCGGTTCGGCACACAGGGACGGCCGTTGCCATGTCCAGCCGTCTCCCCTGACTTCATCACCTTGTCCGCGACTGTAGCCCGCTTCCGCGTGCCATCAAGGCGCGCAGGGCCGTGTCCTCGGCTACGCCTGCGGGCCGCACCACCCCCTGCGCTTGTTTCCTTGACGGCCCCCGTCCGCGCGCTCCTGACCGTCGCGGGCGATGAACTCAGGAAAGACGGTGGCAACAGGGCCAACCGGGTTCCTCGTGCCGACCGCACCGAACAGCCACAAAGGCTGGGCTCCGAATCTTGGAATCCGGTGTGCGGTGAACAGCAAACCCTTTTTTTTCTTTGTCAGGAGAAAGACCATGCAACTCGCATCCCGTTTCGCTTCCCGTTCCCCCTCGCTGCGCAGCGACTACCCGCTGACCGATGACCAGATTCACCGCGTAGCGCCGTCCATCTTCGCGGACGCGCCGCATGAAAGCCGTTCGCAGCGGTACGCCTATATCCCCACCGCTGCCGTGCTGGCCGAGCTTCGCAAAGAAGGGTTCCAGCCCTTCATGGTGACGCAAACCCGCGTGCGCGATGAAGGCAAGCGCGAGCATACGAAACACATGCTGCGCCTGCGCCATGCCAGCCAGATCAACGGCGCGGAAGCCAATGAAATCGTGTTGTTGAACTCGCACGATGGCACGAGCAGCTATCAGATGCTCGCGGGCATGTTCCGGTTTGTGTGCAGCAATGGCCTCGTGTGCGGCGACACCGTGGCCGATGTGCGCGTACCCCATAAGGGCGACGTGGCCGGGCAAGTCATCGAAGGCGCTTTCGAGGTGTTGAGCGGTTTCGAGCGCGTGAAGGAATCCCGCGATGCCATGCGCGCGATCACGCTGGACGAAGGCGAAGCCGAAGTGTTCGCCCGTTCCGCGCTGGCCCTCAAATACGACCCCACCGACAACAAGCCCGCGCCCATCACCGAATCGCAAATCCTGATGCCGCGCCGGTTCGACGACCGCCGCCCGGACTTGTGGAGCGTGTTCAACCGCACGCAAGAAAACCTGACCAAAGGCGGATTGCATGGCCGCAGCGCCAACGGACGTCGCCAGCAGACCCGCCCCGTGCAGGGCATTGATTCCGATGTGCGCCTCAATCGCGCCCTCTGGATGCTGGCCGATGGCCTGCGCCAGTTGAAAGCCTGATTCCCCACGCGGCAGGGGCAGGCAGCAGCCCTTGCCGCATCCCTCGCTGCTGCATCCCTGAACCGTTAGGAGCTATCACCATGAACGCCATCACTCAAACCGAAGCCCGCGCCGTCAATACCGCCGCCGTCATCCCGCTGGAAGCCGCCGACCCGAGCAAGAACCTGATTCTGGTTCCACTGTCGCGGCTGGTGTCGCGCCCCAAGGGCCGCAACGTGCGCAAGACCGTCCCGCGCATGTCCATCCCCGAACTGGCCGCGAGCATCCAGCGCGTGGGCCTGCTGCAAAACCTGATCGTCACGCTTGCCGCCGATGGCGAGCATTACGAAGTAGTGGCTGGTGGCCGTCGCCTTGCCGCCCTCAAGCTGCTGGCGAAGAAACGCCGCATCAGCAAGGAATGGGAAGTGCCTTGCCTGCTGGTGGCCGATGGCACCGCCCGCACGGCCAGCCTCACCGAGAACGTGCAGCGCGAAGCCATGCACCCCGCCGACCAGTTCGAGGCATTCGCCGCGCTGGTGGCCGAAGGCCGACCCATCGAGGACATAGCCGCCGATTTCAGCGTGTCCCCGCTGGTGGTGCAGCGCCGCTTGAAGCTGGCGAACGTGTCGCCCCGCCTGCTGGCCGACTACCGCGCCGAAGCCGTGACGCTCGATCAGTTGATGGCCCTTGCCATCACCGACGACCACGCCGCGCAGGAAACCGCGTTCTACGACGCGCCGACGTGGCAGCGCAACCCTTCCCAATTGCGCGACCGCCTCACCGAGCGCGAGATTGACGCCTACCGGCATCCGCTGGTGCGTTTCGTGGAACTGGACACCTACGAAGCCGCAGGCGGCGGCATCCGCCGCGACCTGTTCGCGGAAGGTGACGCGGGCGTGTATCTGACCGATGCCGCGCTGCTGGAACGGCTGGCGCAAGACAAGCTGGCAGGCATCGCCGCCGAGGTGAAGGCCGAAGGCTGGGCGTGGGTGGATGCCACCCCCGCCGTGACCCATGCCGACCTGCACGCCTTCCAGCGTGCGCCGAGGGAGCGCCGCGAACCGAACAAGCGCGAAGCGCAGCGCATCGAAAAGCTGCAAACCAAGCTACACGAACTGGCCGCAGCCGTGGATGACGCGCTGGATGCCGAGGACGAAGAAAAGGCCGATGCCTTGCAGGAGGAAGGTGAAACCGTGGGCGAGCAGTTGCAGGCGCTGGAAGATGGCTTGCAGGACTACGGCGCGACAGTGAAGGCCGCAGCCGGTGCCATCGTCACCATCGACCGCAACGGCGAAGCCGTGATTCATCGCGGGCTGCTGCGCGAAGCCGAAGCCAAGGCGCTGCGCACGCTGGAACGCTTGCGGCAGGGTTTCAGCAGCGAAAGCGAAGCCGGGAACGACGACGAAGGCGAAGACGACGAGCAGCACAAGACCGCCGCCATGTCCGACAAGCTGGCGCAGCGGTTGAGCGCCCACCGCACCGCCGCGCTGCAAATCGAAGTCGCCCGGCATCCGCAAGTGGCGCTGGCCGCGCTGGTGCATGGCATGGTGCAGACCGTCTTGCAGGGAAGCCACTACGGCCCCCGTCATGATGCGTTGCCGCTGGGCGTGAGCCTCAAAGCGCAAGACCGGCTGGAAGGCATCGCCCCGGACATACCGGATTCGCCCGCCGCCGTGGCGCTGCGCGAGTTGCAGCAGGTGGCAGGCGAAGGCTTGCCGGAGGACAGCGCCGAACTGTTCGCCGTGCTGCTGGCGAAGTCGCAAGATGAACTGGTGCGGCTGCTGGCGGTATGCGTGGCCGTCACGGTGGACGTGGTGACACCCCGCGCCACGCAGCAGCAACCGGGCGCGGAACTGGCGCAGGCTGTCGGCTTGGACATGGCCGCATGGTGGAAGCCCACCAATGAGGGTTATTTCCAGCACATCCCGAAGGCCGCGATTCTGCAAGCCGTGGAGCAGTACGCCCCGGCGCACGTCACCCGACTGGCGAAGTTGAAGAAGGCCGACATTGCCAGCGAAGCCGAGCGGCTGGCCGATGGCACTGGCTGGATGCCTGCCATCTTCAAGGCCGAAGGCACCGACGACACCACGGCGCAGGATGCGCCGCAGGCCGTGACGAACGACGAGCCGGAAGCCATCGACAACGACGACGAGCAGCAGGCTCACGCACTCGCCGCCTGAGCTTCACCACCACCGAGCGCCCCGGTTTCGGCCGGGGCGCTTCGCTGTTCCATCAGCATCGGCCCCAGGCCGTTCCGCCCTGGTGCCGATGGTCAAAAATCCGGGCGCGGCGGTGGCCGCGCCCGGTTTCAAGGCCCAAAGCCAGAACGCCCCTTCGCCGCCTTCGGGCAGGCGGCGAAGGGGCGGCGCACAAGTGGCCTTGTGCGCGTGAAACCCTTGAAGCCCATAAGTGCGTCGGCGCACAGCGCTGACGACATTCCGAACGCGCCCCGCTGCAATGGGCGGGACTTGTGGGGCTACGCCCCGGCTTGCTGCCGCAGGTTGCACGAAAGCGTGCCGTCCTCGACGCTGGCGGTTCGTCGCCTGTACGTCACGAAGGACGGTTCACCGACACACCGCCCGGCCTTGCAATGGAGCTTCCACACCACGCCTCATGCAAGAGGCCGCCTGCAACGTCAGGGGCGCTTGCGCCCTTGTCGTCGGGTGTTGTCCTTGCCCGTGTCAGGGCACAGGCCGGTGAAGCCGTCGCGCGGGGATGCCGAGTCGGCCATGTCTCCATTCGGGAGTGGGCGGCCAGTACGTCCTTGTGTTGTTGTGAATCCTGGCGGTGGCTGGGCTTCATGGCCGCAACCTTCCAGCGAAAACAATTTCCCCTGCGCTGCGCGCATTCCTCGCGGGACAAATTCTTTTCGCTTCCAGGTTCTCCACGTTGTTGCGACCGCTGCGCGGTGCGGCCAGCCCATCCCCCGCCGGACGGATCACAACAAGGACGCACTGGCGCGACCTTGTTCAACCCGAAAGGAGAAATCATCATGGCTAACATCGGCACCTTCACCGCAGAGAAAGACGGCTTCACCGGCCAGCTCCGCACCCTGACCCTCAACATCAAGGTCAAGCTGGTTTCCAACGATAAGGGCGAGAACGAAAGCGCCCCGGACTTCCGCCTGCACGCGGCCGGCCACGACTTCGGCGCGGCGTGGAAGAAAACCAGCGAGGCCGGGCGGGATTACCTGTCGGTGGCCATCGACGATCCTTCGTTCCCGGCGACGGTCTATGCCCGCCTGATCGAAGGCGAGAACGGCACGCACGACCTGATCTGGTCGCGCAGCAAGCCCAAGGCGGCCTAACGGCCGCCCACCGCGCCCCACTCATTGCGGCGGGGCGCGATGCTGCTGATCGCAGCACCGCACGCACAGGGTTTCGCCGGTTGCTTCATGCCCGGCATGTCCAGGATCGGTATCGCATTGGCGATGGTCGGATGGCTCGAAGCCCGTGGCAGCAGGAACAATATGGCGTGTCGGCGCATTGCGCCGCCGGGCTTTCGGGCTGCGCCCCATGCCGCTAATGGCGTCATGTCCATTCGGCTTCAATCCCTCACGCCTTCGCGCCTGGCGGCGCTGCGCGCTCCGCTTGCGGGCATTCAGACGCGCTAGGTGTGATGTCCAGGGACGTTGTTCTGGCCCCCGCCCGTAATGACACCGTGCCGATTCAAGAAGTATCTGTCCAGACCGCTTGCCATTGAAGGCATGTTAGAGTTTGGGGCATGTCGAGTCCCGAATCAGACAGGTCAGGGGTTGTCGGTCACACCGCCAGCCCCTTGAACCACTAGTTACGACGCCCACGATCTGTGTGGGCGTATGTCTGGCGTACCCGGGGCGCTGGCCGTGGTGACAAGAAGAACCATTTCTTGATCTCACACCTCGGAGTACTCGATGCCTTTTGCCCTCTACATGCTTGCCCTGGCGGTCTTCGTCATGGGCACTTCAGAATTCATGCTCGCGGGATTGCTCCCCGCGATCGCGACCGAACTTGACGTCTCGGTCGGCACTGCGGGCCTGCTGACCTCCGCATTCGCAGTCGGTATGGTCGTCGGCGCGCCAGTGATGGCGGCATTCGCTCGCCGTTGGCCACCGCGGCTCACATTGATCGTTTGCCTTCTCGTGTTCGCGGGAAGCCACGTCATCGGAGCGATGACACCAGTGTTCTCTCTCCTGCTCATCACCCGGGTGCTCAGCGCTCTCGCAAACGCAGGATTCCTCGCCGTAGCACTGAGCACGGCCACTACCCTCGTGCCAGCGAACCAGAAGGGGCGTGCACTGTCGATCCTGCTCTCCGGCACGACGATCGCAACCGTCGTGGGCGTCCCCGCCGGGGCACTGCTCGGCACAGCGCTGGGCTGGCGAACGACGTTCTGGGCGATCGCCATCCTCTGTATTCCCGCGGCCGTTGGAGTCATTCGTGGCGTCACGAACAATGTTGGTCGGAGCGAGACTAGCGCGACCTCACCAAGGCTCCGTGTCGAGCTCAGCCAGTTGGCGACGCCGCGGCTCATCCTGGCCATGGCACTCGGAGCGCTGATCAACGGAGGGACCTTTGCGGCATTCACCTTCCTGGCACCCATCGTGACCGAGACCGCGGGCTTGGCCGAAGCGTGGGTGTCCGTCGCGCTGGTGATGTTCGGCATCGGATCGTTCCTTGGCGTCACGATCGCAGGACGACTATCAGATCAACGACCTGGCCTCGTGCTCGCAGTCGGCGGACCGCTATTGCTGACAGGCTGGATCGTGTTGGCAGTGGTCGCATCTCATCCCGTTGCGCTTATCGTCCTCGTCCTCGTTCAGGGATTCCTGTCGTTCGGCGTCGGCAGTACTCTGATCACGCGTGTGCTGTATGCAGCATCGGGTGCGCCAACGATGGGCGGTTCGTACGCAACCGCAGCATTGAATATCGGAGCTGCAGCGGGGCCCGTGCTTGGTGCGCTCGGGCTCGCGACCGGGCTGGGGCTGCTCGCGCCGGTTTGGGTCGCTTCGGTGCTGACAGCGATCGCTCTCGTCATCATGCTTCTCACCAGACGCGCGCTTACGAAGACCGCGGCGGAGGCCAATTGATGACCCATCCGAACGCTCTTCTCACTCCTCGTGCCCGTCTCCGGTTAGCTCGGCTGATTGTCGAAGACGGCTATCCGGCCACGATCGCCGCAAAGATGTTCATGGTCTCCCCGATCACTGCCCGGAAATGGGCAGGCCGCTACCGGGAAGAGGGTGAGTTTGGGATGCAGGATCGCTCCAGCAAGCCGCACCGGATCCCAGGCAGGACGCCCGAGCATGTCAAGAAGAAGATCATCAACCTGCGCTGGCGGCTTCGACTGGGGCCAGCCCAGATCGCTGCGCGACTTGGTCTCTCGACGTCGACTGTTCACGCGGTCCTCGTCCGTTGCCGCGTGAACCGCCTCTCGCATATCGATCGTGTCACTGGCGAGCCATTGCGGCGATATGAGCATCCTCATCCGGGATCGTTGATTCATGTCGATGTCACGAAGTTCGGCAACATCCCCGACGGCGGTGGACATCGTTACGTAGGTCGGCAGCAAGGCGCACGGAACAAGCTCGCGACTCCGGGATTACCACGAGGAAAAGATCACAAGCCGCGCACCGGGACGGCGTTCGTTCACACAGTCATCGACGACCACTCCCGCGTCGCATACGCAGAAATCTGGTCGGATGAGCAGGCGAGCACAGCGGTGGGAGTTCTCGAACGCGCCGTGGCCTGGTTCGCCGAACGAGGCGTGACCGTCGAGCGAGTCCTATCCGACAACGGGTCGGCATACAGATCCCACGCATGGAGGGACTTCTGCGCTCGGCTCGGCATCCGACACAAGCGGACACGCCCCTACCGGCCGCAGACGAACGGGAAGATCGAGCGATTCCACCGCACGCTCGGGGACGGCTGGGCCTATGCCAGGTTTTACGGTTCAGAGGCCGAACGACGCCTGGCGCTGCCCGGCTGGCTCCACTTCTACAACCACCACCGACACCACTCTGCGATTGGCGGCGTACCCTTCGACCGACTCAACAACGTCCCTGGACATCACAGCTAGGGCGCGTCGCGCTCTTTCAGCAAGGCCTCGAACTCCTGGCGCACCCGCGCCAGCAGTTCGTCGGCCTTGTGCGTGTCGTCGCCGGCGTAGGCCAGCGTCAACAGCGTCAGCGGATGTACTTCCATGACCTCGCACAGCTCGGTCAGCTTGTGCAGGGTCGGGCTTTTCAAGTCGCGCTCCAGCGTACTCATATAGGTGCGGCTGGACACGTCGGAGAACGCTTCCTGGCTCAAGCCTCGCGCCTTCCTGACTGTCCGTATTGCCGCTGCTAATGAGTGTTTCGCTGCCACTAACTTGGTTTCCCCACAAAAACCAAGATGACAGCCCATTGCGCCCTATAGGGCTACAATCTATAGTGTTCATTCGTGGCTGAAAGGCCCGCTTTCGTGCTTTTACGGAAATCCGCATCTGCGGATTCCGACAGAACCGGGGAATCGCATCCGTGTCTTTCCGGCTTCCTACAATTCCGCTTCTGCGCTTGCGTGCTTCTACGGATGCGATGGCTTGTGCATCCGTGCTTTCACACGAATGCACGGATGCGTTTCGGCGGTTCTGCGCTTCGGCACCAAAGCGCATCCGCGCATCATCGGTTTCGTGGAGAGGCTGCCCATGACCCTGCCGCTTGTCACCGCTGATGAACGCGCCCGGTTGCTGGCCCACGGCGCGGCGCTCGCCGCTGGTCAGCGGCTCGACCCGCTGCCCGTGGTGCGTCTGTTCACGCCGGACGCGCATGTGACCTGGCTGCTGGTGTCGCTCGATCCTGCGGATGGCGACACGGCCTACGGCCTGATCGACCTCAGTATCGGGATGCCTGCGCTCGGGACGGTCAAGCTGTCCGACCTGGCGGGCATCGTCGGGCCGCGCAAGCTGCCGGTGCGGCGGGATCGGTATTTCCAGGCGGTGCGTCCGTTATCGGAGTATGTCCGGCTGGCGCAGGAGAACGGCGCGATCACGGACTGATGAAAACCAGCGCGACCTAGCCAGCCGGGGCGCATTGTGACTATTTCAGTCTTGGTCAAGACCGTGCAGGTCTGAATCCGCATTCTTGCGCCAATGCAGTGCCGCTCTGCTGCAAATAGTCATGATCGACGGCGCGGATTGCAGCACGGTTCCCATGTTGCTCGTCATTTTTCTGGCGGTGCAGCCGTCGCATTCAGACGATTTCCGCAACACGCAGGAGCCAAATGGTCTTGACACCGACAGTTACAGCTTAACCGTTTTTGATGACGACCTGATGGCGATTCGATAGCTCCCGCACGGCGGAATCCGTGGCGACGTTCCTGCTGATCGACAGGAGGTTGCGTCATGGCTGATTCGAGCGCCGCACACTGGTATCCGACTGCCGCGTATCTCTACACGCTGCACCTCGACGCCCCCGCGCTGGCCTGGGAATACCTGCGCCGAAATCCCGACTACCGCCGCGACTGGCTGCGCCGTCGCCGACGGCCGGACGCAGCGCAGGCATGGGGTCTGCGCCTGCTGGAAGATCCAGCCTTGGATGCGCGCGACGCGCATCCGGCCTGGTTCCCCGATCACGACGCCGTGGTACAACTTTACCCGGATGCCGACCCACCGCCCGAGGCCCATGCCTTCGAGTTCTGGCGCGTGCCTGGGCGCAAGCAACTGATCCACGATGGCAAGCGCCTGGTGCTGGTGTCGCACTGGCCAGGCTGCTGCCTGCGGCTCGCGCTTGCGCCGGGCCTGGAGGACGGCATGGCCTACCTTTACGCCACTCGGGCCTGCGCCACGCCGTGCGCGCGCTATCGCACGCTCGCGGCCGAGCTGGACGCCCTGGCCGTGGCAACGGTTGCCGCGCCTGCGGCGGCGGCCCGTTCCCGGCCCACGACGGCCGCGGTGCTGGAACTGCACACCTTGCAGGCTCTCGATGCGACCCTGGCGGGCGCGTCCTTGCGCGAAGTCGCCGAAGGGCTGTTCGGCGCGGATGCCGTCGCGGCCGACTGGCACAAGGACAGCGCCTTGCGCGCCCGCGTGCGCCGGCTGGTGCGGCGTGGCGAGGCGCTGATGCGCGGCGGCTATCGCCGCCTGGCACAGCTTCCGCTGCTGCCGTTGCAGTAGGGGGGACGTTTCGCGTCCCCCGCAGATCGTCCCTTAGCAAGCAGCCTCGCTTTCTTGAAAGTGCCTCTATCCGGCCGCGTGGTGTGGCCGGGCTTGATGGAGGTACATCCCATGCGACCCGCTCCCTTGCGGCCTGCCGCCGCTGCTGTCGCTGCGCCTGCGCAGCCCCAACGCTACCTGACTAACGACGAAGCCGCCGAGTACCTGCGCCTCTCGCCGCGCACGCTGGAGAAACAGCGCGTGATCGGCGGCGGCCCGAAGTTCCGTAAGTTCGGCCGCCGTGTCATGTACGCGGTGTCCGACCTCGATGCCTGGGCCGACCAACGCAGCTACGAGGCGACTTCCGACCCGGAATATGCCGAACGCCACGCGGGCGACTACCGTGATGGCCGCTGATCGCTGGCGCGTGGGTGGCCGTCGCCATGTCCAGCCCGCCAGGGCAAGCCTTGCCGCAGCGCGAACAGCTCGACCTGTTCCGCGCGCTGCCGGGCGACATGGCACCCCGCGACAGCCAGGACTTGATGGCCTTTCCGTTCTTCTCGTTGGCGAAGTCGCGGCGCACGGCGCCGATCGACTTCCGCGCCGGCGGCATCACCATCCGCGTGGAAGGCACGGCCGAGCATGGCATCGCAACGATATGGGATGCCGACGTGTTGATATGGGCCGCCTCGCAGATCGTGGAGGCGCGCGATGCGGGCATCCGCCCCTCGCGCTGGATACGCGCCACGCCCTACGAGATCCTGCGCTTCATCGGGCGCGGCACGTCCCTCAACGACTACCTGCGGCTGAAAGCCGCGCTCGACCGGCTGCAATCGACCAGCATTGCCACGTCCATCCGCGAGACGACCGGCCGGCGGCTGCACCGTTTCTCGTGGATCAACGAATGGCGCGAGTTGGCCGACGCCAGCGGCACGCCGTTGGGCATCGAACTGATCCTGCCGGACTGGTTCTATGCCGGCGTGCTCGATGCCGCGCTGGTGCTGACCATCGACCCGGCCTATTTCCGCTTGAAGGGCGGCATCGAACGCTGGCTGTACCGCCTGGTGCGCAAGCACGGCGGCAAGCAGCCGGACGGCTGGCAATTCGATTTCCGGCACCTGCACCGCAAGTCGGGCAGCGCGGCGCGCTTCTCCGACTTCGCCTACGACCTGCGCGCTCTGGTGGTGCGGCAGTCGCTGCCCGGCTACGTCCTGGGCATCGAGCGGATACCGGACGACGGAACGGAGCTGCTGACGTTCCGGCCCGTGCTGCACACGGCACGGGGATAACTGCGGGAAAAGGTGTGAATAGCCTCGTGCTATCAGGAGTACCGGGTATCGTGCTATCAGGAGTACGCCTATCGTGCTATCAGGAGTACGAAAACGCCGGAAAGCCAATAACGGCGCGGGTTTGCGTCCCCTCTAACTTACCTAACAAGAAATACATAACTTTTAGTAGAAGCGCGCCGTTTCGGTGGACAACCACCCAACGGCACCAAACGCAGGAGCGAAAGACCGGCTTTCCAACACGGAGGGCCGCGCCATGATCCTCGCTCTGCTCAACCAGAAAGGCGGTGTCGGCAAGACGACGCTCGCCACGCACATCGCGGGCGAACTGGCGCTGCGCGGCCAGCATGTCGTCCTGCTCGATGCCGACCCGCAGGGTTCCTCGCTGGACTGGACGCAGCGCAGAAGCCAGCAAGGCTTGCCACGGCTGTTCAGCGCCGTGGGCCTTGCCCGCGAGACGCTGCATCAGGAAGCGCCGGAGCTGGCCCGCCGCGCCGATCACGTCATCATCGACGGCCCGCCGCGCATCGCGGCCCTGGCGCGCTCCGCGCTGCTGGCGGCCGAGCGCGTGCTGATCCCGGTGCAGCCCAGCCCCTACGACCTGTGGGCCAGCGCCGAGATGGTGGCGCTGATCCGCGAGGCGCAGGTGTTCCGGCCTGCGCTGCGCGCGGCCTTCGTCATAAACCGGCGCGTCAGCACCACCATCATCGGCCGCGAGGCGCGGCAATCGCTGGCCGAACAGCCGCTGCCCGCGCTGCGCTCGGAAGTGCATCAGCGCATCGTGTTCGCCGACAGCGTGGCCGCTGGCCGGCTCGCACGCGAGACAGCGCCCGACAGCGCCGCCGCCCGCGAAATCACCGCCCTGGTGGACGAACTGCTGCGGTGGCCCACATGACAACCAAGCAGCCACCCAACAGCAAACGCACGGGCAAGCGCGTCGGCATCGGCGCACGTCCGCCCGCGAATCCACACGCCGAGGCGTGGATTCGCCAGGGCGACGCCGATGCGCTTGGCAAAGGCGACCTCTACACGGCCCGCCTCACGCTCGACATCACGCCCGCCATGCGGGCGCGCATCAAGGTGTCGGCCTTCACGCAAGGCGTGACTGTGGCCGATCTGCTGCGCAGCCTGCTGGAGCGGGAGTTTCCAGAACACCGCAGGGAGAACACACCATGACCGCATCCGCTTCGCCCGCCGCTGGCGCGGCCACGGCTGCACCGCCGCTGCATCCCGCGATACTCGCCGGTCAGGCCGGCAACGTGCCGCTGACCCGCGTTTCGCTGGCCTACCTCGAACATCGCTTCAAACTCTACCTGCGCTTCGGCGAACCTGCGCGCACGCTGCGCCTGGACGACTGGCGGCGCTGCGCGGTGTTCCTGCCGGGCGCGATGCTCTGCCGCATCCGCTGGCAGGCCAACGACTACGGCACGATCCGCTGGCAGCTCATGGTGATGCAGGCTTGCCCGCCGCTGGACGCGGCACAGCGCATCCCCGGCGTGCAGCCGGGCGCGCGCCTGCTGCTGCACGCCGAAGGCGATGCCAACGTGCGCGCCGTGCTGGAGCGCATCGACGGCATCGAGGCGCTGGGTATCGCCGCCATCGACGTGTCGCCCGCGTACTGGCGCACGCTGGGCAACCGTCTGGCGGCTCGCCTTGCGCTGCCCGAATACACCGCCGAGCGGCACGCCGCCTGGCTGGCCGGGAAGGTGTTGCCATGACCGCCCCAACCACCACCGCCAACGCGCCTGCCGTTGCGCCACGTCCTCGCTCGCACCCGCGTTCACGTTTGCGCGCTCGCATCGTCGTGGCGACACTGGCCGCCATCGGCTTCGCTGCGCTGGCCTGGGCGGCTTTCGTGTCGCCGCTGCCGCGTCTGACCTACAACCCGTCCGACAGCGTGGCGGTCGGCTGGTATCGCATCGACCCGTTCAACCCGCGCACCGCCTCGCTGCCACGTCCGTTGTCCGTGGACAGCATCGTGCTGGTGCCGCTTCCGGCCACGGCCGCCGGGCTCGCTGCGCAGCGCGGCTACCTGCCGACGCGCGTTCCGCTGCTCAAACGTGTGGGCGCGGTCGCGCCGCAACACGTCTGCATCGTCGCCGGTCAGGTACGCATCGACGGCGTGCCTTCGGCCACCGTGCTGCCTGCCGACCGGCTGGGCCGGGAGCTGCCATCCTTACAGCTTTGCCGCCGCCTTGAACCGGGCGAACTGTTCCTGTTGAGCGTGACGAATCCGGCATCGTTCGACAGCCGCTATTTCGGCCCGGTGAGCACATCCGCCGTGATCGGCGTTGCGCATCCGGTGTGGCTGGTGACACGCCCATGATGGCCGCCGACTCGCTGCGCTCTGACGTGCCATCGGGCATGTCGTTCTGCTGGCTGCTTCCGTGTCGCCGCACCTGCCGTGCCGGTGCATTCGCACCGCACGTCGCGCTGCATCCGGCGCAGCCGTCCAACGTGCAGGCGTCTTGCCTCGAACGCGCCCGGCCTACGGCCATCGCCGCGTTCGCCGGCGCGCTGGCTGCTCACGCAGCAGCGCCGCCGGGCCGCCGGTGCCTGGAGCGACAGCGGAAGGCAAAGGCGGAAGGCAAGACAAAAGGACGCGGCACCGGGCCGCGTCGAAAGCCAGTCTGCACATGGGGGTTGCGCGGCACGGAACGGTTTTGCCGCCGTGCCGCTTGTGGCGCGAGGCCCGCGCCAATGCAGGCATGTCCGCGTGCTTTGCACGACCAGACACGCCGGAGCTTGCAGAGGGCATAACCATGACCGACCGCCGCGACGACGATTTCCGCATCCGCCCCAGTGCCCCGAAGAACCGGGGCCAGGGCTTCGTCTCCAAGGTGCTCAAGCAGGCGGGCAAGGCCAGCGGAGGCAAGTCCTCGGTGCGCCGTCCGGCGTCGGCGCGTGGCACCGGCCAGCGGCCCGGCTCGCGCCTCGGGCGGGGCCATACGGCGGCGCGCTTCGCGGGGGCGAAGCTCACGCCCATGTCGCGGCGCGTGACCATCAAGACGCTGCTGGTCAACCAGCGCCAGGCCAGCCCGCAGTCGCTCGCCAAGCACCTGCGCTACATCGAGCGCGATGGCGTGGGCCGCGATGGCGAGCCGGGCCAATCCTACGGGCCGCAGACCGATGCGGCCGACCTCGACGTCTTCAAGGAACGCTGTGCCGACGACCGACACCATTTCCGCTTCATCCTCTCGCCCGAGGATGGCGCGGAACTCGAAGACCTGCGCACCTACACGCGGCACCTCATGGGCCGCATGGAGGCCGACCTGGGCACGGGCCTCGATTGGGTGGCGGTCAACCACTGGAATACCGACAACCCGCACACGCACATCGTCGTGCGCGGGCGCGACGACACCGGCAAAGACCTCATCATCGCGGGCGACTACATCGCGCACGGTTTCCGCCATCGCGCCGCCGAACTGGCGACCGAATGGCTAGGGCCACGCACCGAGCTGGAGATCCAGCAGACCTTGCAGCGCGAGGTGGAACAGGAGCGATGGACGAGCCTGGATCGCACCCTGCAACGCGAGGCCGGCGAGGATGGCTGGGTGCAGATCGAACGCTTCAACAAACCGCGGCTGCAACGCCAGCGCCTGTTGCTGATCGGCCGCCTACAACGCTTGCAGCGCCTGGGCCTGGCCGACGAAATGCAGCCCGGCACCTGGGCCGTCCATGCCGACGCGGAAAAGACCCTGCGCGCCCTGGGCGAGCGTGGCGACATCATCCGCACCATGCAGCGGGCCATGCGCGGCGAGCCGCGCGAACTGGCGGTGTTCGAGCCGGGCGACGATGGCCGAACCATCCTCGGCCGCGTGGCCGCGAAGGGGCTGGCCGACGAGCTACGCGACCGAGGCTATCTGGTCATCAACGGGGTGGACGGCAAAGCCCACTACGTTGCGCTCAACGCCCGCGACGAGCTGGCGAACTATCCGACCGGCGCCGTGGTGGAGGTGAAGGGATCGGCCGACGTGCGTGCGGCCGACCGCAACATCGCCGCGCTGGCGAGCGATGGCCTGTACCGCACCGACCACCACCTCGCCATCGCGCAGGGTCAGGCCGTACCGGGCCGCGATCCGCAGGAGGTCGTCGTAGTCCACATCCGCCGCCTCGAAGCCCTGCGCCGTGCCGGCATTGTGGAGCGTGTGGCCGAAGGGCTATGGAAGGTGCCGGACGACCTGGCCGAACAGGGCCGCCGCTACGACGCGCAGCGCCTAGGTGGCGTGGCCGTGGAACTTAAATCGCACCTACCCATCGAGCGGCAGGCCCGCGTGATCGGGGCCACCTGGCTCGACCAGCAGTTGATCGGCGGCGGCTCGGGCCTGGGCGACCTGGGCTTTGGTGGCGAGGCCAAGCAGGCGATGCAGCAGCGCGCCGACTTCCTGGCGGAACAGGGATTGGCAGAGCGTCGCGGGCAGCGCGTGATCCTGGCGCGCAACCTGCTGGGCACGTTGCGCAACCGGGAACTGGCGCAGGCTGCGAAGGACATTGCTGCCGAAACCGGCCTGGAACATCGCCCGGTGGCCGATGGGCAGCGCGTGGCCGGCATCTACCGGCGCTCTGTCATGCTCGCCAGCGGACGCTACGCCATGCTCGATGACGGCATGGGTTTCAGCCTGGTGCCGTGGAGGCCGGTGATCGAACAACGGCTGGGGCAGCAGATCGCCGCAGCGGTGCGCGGCGGCGGGGTGTCGTGGGAGGTGGGACGACAGAGAGGGTCGGCCATTTCCTGAACCTCATTTATTCAGTTAGCCGCACGGGATCGGCTGTCGGGCATCACGTGTGCTCGATCAACATGACGGCGGTGGTTCTGGCTTCGAGCGCCTCGAACATGTGGGCCTCGTCAGCCGAATAGCTCGCATAGTCGCCTGCGGACAGCTCTACCGGGTGCCCGACCGGCCCCAACCTGGCACGTCCGTGACAAATGACGACATGTTCGAGCGTTCCCGGGAGATGCGGATCGGACAGCCGTGGCGCTCCAGGCTCGACCACGAGCCGGTAGAGATCACGCTGAACGCCGGCCGGGCAGACCGCCAGCAGGGTGGCCGCGTAGTGGGCCTGTTCCGAAGCCACGGTGGCCCCTTCATCGGCGCGGATGACCTGAACGCGGCTTCTCGGTTGGGCGATCAACCGGGTCACCTGGACGTCCAGCGCCATAGCCAAGGCCCAGAGCGTTTCCAAGCTCGGGTTGCCGACACCCGCTTCAAGCTGCGACAGCGTGGACTTGGCGATGCCGGCCCGCTTGGCCAACTCGGAAATGGAAAGGCCCAAACGCTCTCGTTCACGTTTGATTGACGCCGCCAGCAGGCCGATTGGCGAGGGCGGGGAGGTTTGGGAAGGGGGCGTCATTGTGTTCTTCAGAACAAACGATCGTTCGACTTGACGAACGATATGCTTCTGATCATCATATCGGTCAATTGTTCTATTCGTCGATCGATTTGATTTTTCTTCACCGCCAATGAACACCAAAACTCGGGGAATCATGGAGATGACCACGGCGATGTTAGGCATCACAAAGTACAGCATCGTGACCAACAGCACCGATTCCGTCACACTGCGCCTCATGACTGAGCATGACCTTGCGATGCTCTATGAGTGGCTAAATCGATCTCATATCGTCGAGTGGTGGGGCGGAGAAGAAGCACGCCCGACACTTGCTGACGTACAGGAACAGTACTTGCCAAGCGTTTTAGCGCAAGAGTCCGTCACTCCATACATTGCAATGCTGAATGGAGAGCCGATTGGGTATGCCCAGTCGTACGTTGCTCTTGGAAGCGGGGACGGATGGTGGGAAGAAGAAACCGATCCAGGAGTACGCGGAATAGACCAGTCACTGGCGAATGCATCACAACTGGGCAAAGGCTTGGGAACCAAGCTGGTTCGAGCTCTGGTTGAGTTGCTGTTCAATGATCCCGAGGTCACCAAGATCCAAACGGACCCGTCGCCGAGCAACTTGCGAGCGATCCGATGCTACGAGAAAGCGGGGTTTGAGAGGCAAGGTACCGTAACCACCCCAGATGGTCCAGCCGTGTACATGGTTCAAACACGCCAGGCATTCGAGCGAACACGCAGTGATGCCTAACCCTTCCATCGAGGGGGACGTCCAAGGGCTGGCGCCCTTGGCCGCCCCTCATGTCAAACGGTCATATCCGGCACGGTCGGCTGGTTCGTGCTCGAAACACGGATGCCGGCCGCTTCCGTCGTGTTCTGGCGCTGTGCATTCGGGGCGGTTGCCATGCTGTTGGCCTGCGCTGGCCTGGGCCTGCTGCGCCGGGGCGTACTCGACGCCAGGCAGGCGGGACTGGCTGCGCTGGGCGGCGTGGCCTTGATCGCCAACTGGGTCTTGCTGTTCACCGCCTACTCGCACGCCTCCATCTCTGTCGCCACCGTGACCTACCACACTCAGCCCTTCATGCTGGTGGCGTTGGGGGCGCTGTTCTTCGGCGAAAAGCTGACGGCGAACAAGCTCGGATGGTTGGGTGTGGCCTTCGGTGGCGTCGTGCTGATCGTCATCGGCGGCCAGCAGGCCGGCTCGCACGCTCCGGGTTACCTGGCCGGCATCGGCTTGGCACTGGCGGCCGCGTTCTTCTATGCCATCGCCGCGGCCATCACCAAGAGTCTCAAGGGCGTTCCACCGCACGTGATCGTCGTGATTCAGATGATCGTGGGCAGCGTGCTTCTGGCGCCGTTTGCCCTCTGGCCCGATGGCGCATCCTCGCCCCATGCCTGGGGCCTCCTGCTGGCCATCGGCTTCATCCACACCGGCCTGATGTCCACACTGCTGTACGGCGCGATCCAGAAGATATCGACCGCGCTGGTGGGGGTGCTTTCGTTCGTCTATCCGATCGTCGCCATCGTGGTCGATGCCTGGGCATTCGACCACCTGCTGGGCGCGATGCAGATCGTCGGGGCCGTCGCCATCCTGGCTGCCGTGGCGGGGATGAATCTCGGATGGAACCTTTTCCATCTGGATCGTAGAAACGCTTAGCCTATGGAACTACGCCACTTGCGCTGCTTCTTTGCGGTCGCCGAAGAACTTCACTTCGCCCGTGCGGCCGAGCGGCTGCACATCGAGCAGTCACCGCTGTCGCGTGCCATCAAGGAGCTAGAAGAAGAACTGGGCGTGGTGCTGTTTGCCCGTACCACGCGAAGCACGCGCCTGACCCGTGCGGGCAAGCTGTTCCTGGATCATGTGCCGCGCGTCTTCGCCGCCTTGCAGCAGGCGCGCGACAGCGTGAAGGCGGCCGCCAACGGCTTCCACGGCCAGTTGCGTATCGCCTTGTCCGACGGCATCACGCCGTCGCGGCTACCTGCCTTGCTGGCGCTGTGCCGCCAAGAAGAACCCGAAGTTGAACTCCGGTTCTTCGAGGTGCCATTGTCTCAGCAGATCAAAGGTCTACATGACGATCTGTACGACGTGGGGTTTGCGCAGTCCGATGAAGTGGGCGACGGCATCGTCACCACGCCCGCATGGAGCGATGCGCTCATGGTGGCGGTGCCCGCGCGGCATCCGTTACTGGCCCACAAACGCATCCCTTTGGATGAACTGCTGCGCTACCCGCTGGTGCTGTGCGACCCACAGGTATGCGAGGGTCTTGCCAAGCACGTCGAACGGGTGCTGCGCCGGACAGACATGGAGCCATTGATTGCCGAGCGGGTGGCCTCCTGCGATCTGATGATGGCGCTGGTCTCCGCAGGTTTCGCGCTGGGCCTGACTGGTGAGGCGCACATTGCCGCCAGCCGCGAGCCGGGCGTGGTGGCCCGGCCACTAGCATCGCGTGTGCCGCCGTTGACGACCTACTTGCTGCGCCTTGAGGGCGATCCGTCCAATGAGCTGGCGCGCTTCATCGAGCGCGTGCAGGCCATCGAATCGCCGGAAGCTCCCAAGCATTGCCCTGATTCCCCGGATGCACCTGCGCCATGAAAAGAATCATCCCGCTTTTACTGTTCGCCGCGATGACTGCCTGCGGCCAGTCCGAGGCGCCTCAGAAGGCCAACATTTCGGAGGCGAATATTCCGACGGTGGAGGAACTGGCCGCCAACCCTGAACGACTCAAGGAACTGCGCCAGCAGTGCAAGACCGATCGCCCCAGGCTGGGCGACGTGTTGTGCAACCGGGTCGCCGAAGCCACACGCAAGCGGTTCTATGGCGACGGTGCAACGCCATACAATCCGCCGAAGGAACCACCAAAATTTTGAGCATTACGTGGTTGAGCGTTTCAAGGATCGTGACAATGATCAGCGTCCTGCCAATAAGAGAATGCGGAGATGCATGTCAGGCTGGTGAACTTGCGTTTGGTCCACCGCCTGCATGCCCTCAAACCGAGCCGCGCTATCGCTTGGATGTTGTCTCCGGTTGTACGAGGGACTGCGAAGCCTGGAGGTTCAAGATCTCTTGTTTTGGCGAGAGACTGAGCGAGTAATTTACGTAATGACCATATCTTCCCCCCTGCAATCAGATTCCTCGCCAGTCGGGTTGCCTGGTATTTTGCCCATCCGGCGCTGACCGAAGATATATGAGCCAGATGAGGATCGTTTCGCATGATTGAACAAGATGGATTGCACGCAGGTTCTCCGGCCGCTTGGGTGGAGAGGCTATTCGGCTATGACTGGGCACAACAGACAATCGGCTGCTCTGATGCCGCCGTGTTCCGGCTGTCAGCGCAGGGGCGCCCGGTTCTTTTTGTCAAGACCGACCTGTCCGGTGCCCTGAATGAACTGCAGGACGAGGCAGCGCGGCTATCGTGGCTGGCCACGACGGGCGTTCCTTGCGCAGCTGTGCTCGACGTTGTCACTGAAGCGGGAAGGGACTGGCTGCTATTGGGCGAAGTGCCGGGGCAGGATCTCCTGTCATCTCACCTTGCTCCTGCCGAGAAAGTATCCATCATGGCTGATGCAATGCGGCGGCTGCATACGCTTGATCCGGCTACCTGCCCATTCGACCACCAAGCGAAACATCGCATCGAGCGAGCACGTACTCGGATGGAAGCCGGTCTTGTCGATCAGGATGATCTGGACGAAGAGCATCAGGGGCTCGCGCCAGCCGAACTGTTCGCCAGGCTCAAGGCGCGCATGCCCGACGGCGAGGATCTCGTCGTGACCCATGGCGATGCCTGCTTGCCGAATATCATGGTGGAAAATGGCCGCTTTTCTGGATTCATCGACTGTGGCCGGCTGGGTGTGGCGGACCGCTATCAGGACATAGCGTTGGCTACCCGTGATATTGCTGAAGAGCTTGGCGGCGAATGGGCTGACCGCTTCCTCGTGCTTTACGGTATCGCCGCTCCCGATTCGCAGCGCATCGCCTTCTATCGCCTTCTTGACGAGTTCTTCTGAGCGGGACTCTGGGGTTCGAAATGACCGACCAAGCGACGCCCAACCTGCCATCACGAGATTTCGATTCCACCGCCGCCTTCTATGAAAGGTTGGGCTTCGGAATCGTTTTCCGGGACGCCGGCTGGATGATCCTCCAGCGCGGGGATCTCATGCTGGAGTTCTTCGCCCACCCCGGGCTCGATCCCCTCGCGAGTTGGTTCAGCTGCTGCCTGAGGCTGGACGACCTCGCGGAGTTCTACCGGCAGTGCAAATCCGTCGGCATCCAGGAAACCAGCAGCGGCTATCCGCGCATCCATGCCCCCGAACTGCAGGAGTGGGGAGGCACGATGGCCGCTTTGGTCGACCCGGACGGGACGCTCCTGCGCCTGATACAGAACGAATTGCTTGCAGGCATCTCATGAGTGTGTCTTCCCGTTTTCCGCCTGAGGTCACTGCGTGGATGGAGCGCTGGCGCCTGCTGCGCGACGGCGAGCTGCTCACCACCCACTCGAGCTGGATACTTCCCGTCCGCCAGGGGGACATGCCGGCGATGCTGAAGGTCGCGCGCATTCCCGATGAAGAGGCCGGTTACCGCCTGTTGACCTGGTGGGACGGGCAGGGCGCCGCCCGAGTCTTCGCCTCGGCGGCGGGCGCTCTGCTCATGGAGCGCGCGTCCGGGGCCGGGGACCTTGCACAGATAGCGTGGTCCGGCCAGGACGACGAGGCTTGCAGGATCCTCTGCGACACCGCCGCTCGTCTGCACGCGCCGCGGTCCGGACCGCCGCCCGATCTCCATCCGCTACAGGAATGGTTCCAGCCGCTTTTCCGGTTGGCCGCTGAGCACGCGGCACTTGCGCCCGCCGCCAGCGTAGCGCGCCAACTTCTGGCGGCGCCGCGCGAGGTGTGCCCGCTCCACGGCGACCTGCACCACGAGAACGTGCTCGACTTCGGCGACCGCGGCTGGCTGGCCATCGACCCGCACGGACTGCTCGGCGAGCGCACCTTCGACTATGCCAACATCTTCACGAATCCCGATCTCAGCGACCCCGGTCGCCCGCTTGCGATCCTGCCGGGCAGGCTGGAGGCTCGACTCAGCATTGTGGTCGCGACGACCGGGTTTGAGCCCGAACGGCTTCTTCGCTGGATCATTGCATGGACGGGCTTGTCGGCAGCCTGGTTCATCGGCGACGGCGACGGCGAGGGCGAGGGCGCTGCGATTGATCTGGCCGTAAACGCCATGGCACGCCGGTTGCTTGACTAGCGCGGTCACCGATCTCACCTGGTCGTCGAGCTAGGTCAGGCCGTGTCGGGCGTGATCCGCTGGAAGTCGTTGCGGGCCACACCCGCCGCCTCGAAGCCCTGCACCAGGCCGGCATCGTGGTGTGCGTGGCCGAGGGACTATGGAAGGTGCCGGACGATCTGCCCGAGCAGGGCCGCCGCTATGACGCCCAGCGTCTTGGTGGCGTGACGGTGGAGCTGAAATCGCACCTGCCCATCGAGCGGCAGGCCCGCGTGATCGGTGCCACCTGGCTTGACCAGCAGTTGATCGACGGTGGCTCGGGCTTGGGCGACCTGGGCTTTAGCAGTGAGGCCAAGTAGGCGATACAGCAGCGCGCGGACTTCCTGGCCGAACAGGGACTGGCCGAGCGGCGCGGGCAGCGCGTGATCCTCACCGGAATCTGCTGGGCAGCAGCGGGCTCGGGAACTGGCGCAGGCCGCGAAGGACATTGCCGCCGATACCGGCCTGGAGCATCGCCCCGTGGCCGACGGCCAGCGCGTTGCCGGCGTCTACCGGCGCCCCGTCATGCTCGCCAGCGGGCGAAATGGGATGCTTGATGACGCCAAGGGGTCCAGCCTCGTGCGGTGGAAGCCCATCGAACAGCGGCTTGGGGAGCAGCTCGCCGCGACGGTGCGCGGTGGCGGCGTGTCTTGGGAGATTGGACGACAGCGTGGGCCGGCCCTGGGGTGAGCCGCACCCGCAATGCCTCTTTGGGAATTCCCGGCGAACAGGTCAGGCCGGATGCTGTTCCTCCGAGACGAATCTCAACCCAACCCCAGGTTCGGTGACGATGTAGCGAGGAGCGGAGGCATCGTCCCCCAGCTTGTGGCGCAACTTGCCCACGAGAATGCGCAGGTAGTGGGTATCTTCCTCGTGCGTCGGCCCCCACATCTCCCGCAGTATCTGTGCCTGCGTCACCAGCCGTCCCGGCTGCCTGACCAGCAAGGCCAGCAGAGAGAACTCCTTGCGGCTCAACGTGACGGCTTCTCCATGAACGGCCACTTCCCGTTGCGCCAGGTCGATTCGGAGAATCCCGTCGTCGTAGATCGGACTATCGTCTGTCCCTGTCGCCACCGTGCGCAGGAATGCGCGAATGCGTGCCATCAGTTCCTCGACACTGAACGGCTTGGTCACGTAGTCGTTGGCCCCTGCGTCCAGCAGGGCCACCTTTTCGTCCTCGCCGGAGCGTACCGTCAGCACGATGACGGGCACGCGCGACCATTGCCGCAGCTCCTTGAGCACATCCTTCCCGTCCATATCCGGCAATCCCAGGTCCAGGACGACGAGGTCGGCCCCTCTGCTGGCCAGCAGCGTCAGGCCCTCCCGGCCTGTTCCCGCCAGCAGGGTTGCGTAGCCTTGCGACCGCAAGCTGATGTCGATGAACTTGCGGATCTGAGGTTCGTCATCGACGACGAGAACCCGGGCGGCCGGCGCACCCGGACTCGATTCACTGGGAAGTCCCATCATTCTCTTTCGCCTCCTGATTGGAGTATCCGCCCCAAGGCAAGGTCAGGCGGATGGTGGTTCCGCGGCCTTCCGGGCCAGGCAGCGCCTCGACGCTGCCCATGTGGGCACCTACGATACCTTGGACGATCGTCAACCCGAGGCCGGTTCCCTGTTTGCCTCGGTCGCCACGTTCGACGCTGTAGAACATATCGAAGATGCGCCGTCGTTCTTCCTCTGGAATGCCCGGACCACGATCCGAAACGTCAATCTGCAACTGATCGTCATTGGTTCGCCGGACCTGCACCCGGACGGGCTCTCCAGGTGGCGAGAACTTCGCTGCGTTCTCCATGACATTGAACAAAGCCTGCTCGATGAGTGCGGGATGAACGTGGATCGGCGTCAGTTCTGCCGGAATCTCATGCTCAATGCGAGCGTCGGGCTCGTACCGCTGCAAGCGCCGGGATGCTGAACCCACCAACTCATCAATACCGATCCAGTCGCGCGTCAGCGTCAATCCTTGCTGCCCGAGCCGGGTCATGTCGAGGAGATTCTGGATGTAGCGGTCGAGGCGCTCGCCTTCCACGTGGATGGTTTCCAGTAGGCTTTGCTGATCTTCTAGCCCCATGTCCTTGCCGTAGCGCGCCAGGCTGTCCGCTGCACCGATCATCGACGACAGTGGTGAGCGAAGGTCGTGTGACACGGAAGACAACAACGCTGACCGCAGCCGTTCCGTCTCTCCTGTGACGCGCGCCACCTCCAGTTCCGACACCAAGCGCGTGCGCAGAGCTGTTTGGCCGATGTCTTCCACCATGCTCTCGGCAAGGCGGCGCTGCTCGAACGACAGGCGGCCCATGTTCGGTGGGAATCTCAGGCCGACCACGCCCAGAGTGTCCTTGTCCGAGGACACTGGCAGGAACCACCAGGCAGAGTTGGTCAAAGTATCGGTATAGCGTCCACTGGCTTGGTCGTGCTGTTGCGTCCAATCAGCAGCTGTCAAATCCTTATCGGCAAGGCGGCCCGCAGAAGTTGCGGGTCCAGATTCACCATTGATGCGTATCCACACCTCAGCATGCAAAGTCGACTGCAGGATAGATGCCCCTGCCGTGATGACCTGCCCGAGATCGGCTGCCTTGGCGAGGCGGCGCCCCAGATTCTGCATGGCCATGGCATGGGTGTTCGCCGCGCGCAGTGCCACCACCTGCATGCGCAGTCGCGAGGCCAGTCGCCCAGCGATCAGGGCCGCTGCAAGAAACAGCATCACGGTAGCCACCCCACGATGGGCACTAATCAGGAACGTGTACCGCGGCTCAATGAAGAAAAAGTTGTAGGCGAGGAAACACAGTGTCGCAGTAATGACAGCCGAGGCCATGCGCGTGCGCGAAGCGACCAGAATGACTGCCACCAGGAAGACCATGGATAGATCCTGCAAACCCAGGGTGCGCTCGGCCAGCGCCGCCGTACCGACGGCTCCGAGGCTGGCCATCAGGATCAACAAAGCCTCTCGCCACGTGAGGCGTTCTCCCGTGATGTCGGGCAGCCTCAGCGAGCGTTGCCGAGCCTGCGGTGTGCTGATGATGGTCAGTTCGTAGCGTGCCCCCCGCAGAAGGAGTTGCTGCGTCAGCGTGCGATTGAAGATGCGGGCGAAGGGCCGCTCCCGTGTGCGGCCGATCACGATGGACTTGGCGCCACGTGCTGCAGCGGCATCGAGCAGGGCCTGGGTGACATCGGTGTTGTGCATCACTTCCGTCTCGCCGCCCAGGTTGCGCGCCAACGCAAACGCTTTGTCGATTTCCATCAAACGCTGCTGTTCGTCGCGCGCCATTCTGTTGAGCGTTGGAGCCGCGCGATCCATCTCGTCCGTATGCAAGGCGGCATCGGCCGAGCGTCCGGTCTCCACCGTGACCACCGACCACGGCGCTCCGCGGCGCTCGGCGATCTTGGCGCCGGCCCTTACGAGGTATTCCGAGTGTCCCCGGCCGTCGACGGCGATCAGTACATGACGCTGGATGGAAATGCCTTCGAGCCCACGAGCCGCGCGCTTCTCGCGCAAATCGGCATCGACATGTTCGGCGACGGTCTGCATCGCCAGTTCGCGCAGCGCGGTGAGATTCGAGGGCGAGAAGAACGCCTGCAGTGCCTGGGCGGCCTGCTCCGGCAAATACACCTTGCCTTGGTTCAGGCGTTCGATCAGCTCGCGAGCGGGCAGATCGACCAAGCGTATATCGCGCAGTCGCTCGAATACGGCGTCGGGCACCGTTTCGCTCACCCGAACGCCGGTGATCTGATGCACTACGTCGTTCACGCTTTCTAGGTGCTGGACATTGACCGTCGTATAGACGTCGATTCCGGCGTCGAGCAATTCCTCCACATCCTGCCAGCGTCGCTCATGGCGGCTTCCAGGGACGTTGCGATGGGCGAGTTCATCGACGAGGGCGATTGCCGGTTTGCGCGCCAGCAAGCCATCGAGGTCCATTTCCTCCAACTGACGGCCCTGGTATTCCACCTTCTTGCGAGGCAGCAACGACAATCCTTCGACCATGGTCTGGGTCTCGCCACGGCCATGGGTCTCGACGATGCCGACGACGACATCCACCCCCTGGTGGTGAAGTTCGCGTGCGCGCACCAGCATGGCGTAGGTCTTGCCTACGCCAGGCGCAGCACCCAGGAACACCGTCAACCGTCCAGCGGTCTGGCGCTCGAGTTCGCCCAACAGGGCATCTGCTTGTTCAGTCTGTTCGGCTCTCATGGAAAGCCCGATCCTCAAAGTCCAGTTGTTTTAACTCTTTGTCGCGATTTGTGTTGCCGATGCCGCTGTAGTATGTGCGGACGGCCATGCCCAGGCCCAGCCCCGTTGAGCCGGCCTGCTCGCGCCGCATCAGCCCGGAGGAAACGTCCTCGGGGTGCCAAGCCACCGATGCGCTGGACGTGCACGCCGACGGCGTGAAACAACTGCCCTTGTCGGCGACCGGCAGGTTGAGGAGAACATCCTCGGCCTGTAGATAGGCGCCAAGTGTGCTCATTGGTTCGCCGCAGGCGCCCGGGTGGCCGGTGAAGCCAAGTCATCCAGTGCCAGATTCAGGTCGAGCACATTCACCCGGGGCTGGCCCAGCAGACCCAGCTGCTTGTTCTCCGTGTGCCAGGCGACCAGACCTTCGACCACATTGCGTCCGAGCCCACGGGCGCGCGCGACGCGATCGACCTGGATGGCAGCTGCCTGCGGGCTGATATGTGGGTCGATGCCTCCGCCGGACTGGGTGAACAAATCCCCCGGAACCATGGACGAATCCACGCCTTCTCGCTGCGCCGCGGCCGCGCGTGTTCCCTCCAGGCGCTTGCGCAGGTCCGGGTTGGTCCGTGCTTGATTGCTGCCGGCCAAGGCCAGGGGGTTGTAGCCGGCCGCAGAGGGGCGGGGCTGGAAGTACTTGTCGCTTGCGAACGGCTGGGCCACCAGCTCGGAGCCGATCACCTTGCCGTCGCGCTCGATCAGGCTGCCGTTGGCCGTTCGCGGAAACAGCGCCTGCCCGACTCCGACGCCGGCGAGCGAATAGAGAAAGCCGAATCCGGCCAAGGACAGCACGGTCAGCCCGATGGCGCCGCGCCAGAGCCCTCGGTCCACCACCGTGGAGTCGGTCGCTGCGGCTTTGCGCGCATTGTTTGAAAGTGGTGCGATCATGTTCATGGGAGACTCCTCAAACGTTGAACAGGGCGGCGAGCACGACGTCGATCAACTTGATGGCGACGAACGGGAGCAACACACCACCTACGCCGTAGATCAGCATGTTGTTGCGCAGCAGGTGGGTCGCGCTGGCAGGCCTGAACCGCACGCCGCGCAGGGCCAGCGGAATGAGCGCCGGGATGACCAGGGCGTTGAAGATCAACGCCGACAGAACCGCACTGGATGGGCTCGACAGGTTCATCACATTGAGTGCTGCCATCGACGGGATTGCCGCCGCGAACAGCGCAGGCAGGATGGCGAAGTACTTGGATACGTCGTTGGCCAGGGAGAACGTGGTCAGCGCACCGCGCGTGATGAGCTGCTGCTTGCCGATTTCCACCACGGCCAGCAGCTTCGCCGGATCACTGTCGAGATCAACCATGTTGCCGGCTTCCTTCGCGGCCTGGGTGCCGGAGTTCATCGCCAGTCCCACGTCGGCCTGGGCAAGCGCCGGCGCATCGTTGGTGCCGTCGCCGACCATCGCCACCAGGCGGCCGCCAGTCTGCTCGGCGCGAATGCGCGCGAGCTTGTCCTCGGGCCGGGCCTCGGCGATGTAGTCATCGACGCCGGCCGCTGCGGCGATGTTCGCCGCCGTGAGCGGGTTGTCGCCCGTGATCATCACGGTTCTGACGCCCATCGCCCGCAAGCGGGCAAAGCGCTCCTTGATGCCGTGCTTGATCACGTCGGACAGCTCGATGACACCTAGGACGTGCTTGCCATCGCTCACCACCAGTGGCGTGGCACCCTTGCGGGCAACTCCTGCAACCCGGGCTTCCAGCTCTGTAGGAATCAGGCCACCCAAAACCTGTACGTGCTGTGCGATTGCGTCCATTGCGCCCTTGCGGATGCTGCGCTCGCCAGGAAGGTCCACGCCCGACATACGCGACTGCGCGGAGAACGGTACGAAGTGCGCGCCTTCGGGTTCGTCGAGCCTCTCGTTCTTGCCGCGGGCGAGCTTGACGATGGATTTGCCCTCTGGCGTTGGATCGGCCAGAGAGGCCAGCAACGCCGCCTCGCGCAGTTGCGCACTGTCCACCCCGGCGAGTGCATGGAAGGCCGTGGCCTGACGATCTCCGTGGGTGATGGTGCCGGTCTTGTCCAGCAGCAGCACGTCCACATCGCCAGCCACTTCCACGGCCTTGCCGGATTTGGCCAGCACGTTAGCCCTGAGTGCGCGGTTCATGCCGGCGATGCCGATGGCCGGAAGCAGACCGCCGATGGTGGTTGGAATGAGGCACACCAGCAGCGCCACCAGAAGCACGACGTTGATCTGGACATCCACGAAGCCGCCGATGAACGGCAGAGTGACAACCACGATCAGGAAGGTCAACGTCATCACGGCCAGCACGATTCCCAGCGCAATCTCGTTGGGCGTCTTCTGGCGGTTCGATCCTTCGACGAGCGCGATCATGCGGTCGAGGAAGCTGTTGCCCGGTTCGGCCGTAATGCGCACGATGACGCGATCGGACAACACCTTGGTGCCGCCGATCACACCTGAGCGGTCGGTGCCGGCCTCGCGCAGGACGGGCGCGGACTCACCGGTGACCGCCGCTTCGTTGATGGTGGCGAGGCCCTCGATGATCTCGCCGTCGGCAGGGATCAGTTGGCCTTCCTCCACCACGACCCGGTCGCCCGGCCGAAGATCGGCGGCAGGGACGCTCGTCTCGTGGTCCGTTTTGTCGAGGCGGCGCGCCACGAGGTCCTTGCGCGCACGGCGCAGCGAGGCCGCCTGGCCTCGCCCACGCGCCTCGGCCACCGCTTCAGCGAAATTCGCGAACAGGACGGTGATCAGCAGGATGATGGTGACCGCCCAGCCGAATCCCGTGCTGGCCCAGCCAGCGATGGTCGTCGCGGCGGTGACCAGCGTGCCCAGCCACACCACGGCCATCACCGGGTTCTTGATGGCATGGTGCGGGGCCAGCTTCTTGAAGGAATCGACGAGCGCGGGCTTCAGACCCCGGTCCACGTCGATCGGCATTTTTTTATGTGCAGTAGACATAGGAAATTCCTTTCAACGAGCAAGCAGTTGCGTCAGGGCGAGGTGGTCGGCCACGGGGCCCAGAACCAGCACCGGCATGAACTGCAGCAGCGTGAGGATGATGACGATCCCGATCAGTGTCAGTGCGAAGGTCGGCGTTTCGATGTGGAGCGTGCCGGAGCCCTCGGGGGCACGGCGCTTGGCGGCCAGCATCGCGGCGATGGCGAGCGGGATCACCAGAGCGGGGAAGCGTCCCGCAGCCAGAACGAAGGCGCAGCTGACGTTCCACCACACGGTGGCGTCGCCCAGCCCCTCGAAACCTGAGCCGTTGTTGGCGAAGGCGGAGACGTACTCATAGAACACCTGGCTGATACCGTGGAACCCTGGGTTCGAAGTGCCCGTGAGGCTGGGCACCGCAAGCGTCACCGCCGTGAAACCCAGGATGACCAACGGCTGCCAGAGCACCAGGATGGCTAACAGCTTGACCTCCGGCCCTTCGATCTTGCGGCCGAACAGTTCCGGCGTGCGCCCGGTCATCAGTCCTGCCAGGAACACGGAAAGCAGCAGATAGACGATGAACTGCTGCAGCCCGCAGCCTACGCCGCCCCAGATAGAGTTCATCAGCATGTTCACCATCGACACCATGCCGGTGAGCGGCGCCGCCGAGTCCAGCATCGAGTTGACCGAACCGTTGTTCACCTGAGTGGTCACCGAAGCCCACAGGGCGGATGCGTCGGCACCGAGACGCACTTCCTTGCCCTCCATCAGGGCGATATCGGTAGCCGTTCCTGAGTGCCCCTCCGACCACAGTGAAAGGCCCACGGAAACCACGGACATGGCTAGCATCGTGCCGAACACCATGGCGCCGAACTTTCGGCGCCCCGTGAACGGCGCAATCATGAAGATGACGCTCACCGGAATCAGGCAGATTGCCAGGGTTTCCAGGAAATTCGACAGGGGCGTGGGATTCTCCAGCGGTACGGAACTGTTGGGGCCATACCAGCCTCCGCCGTTGCTGCCCAGTTGCTTGATGGCGACCATCGGAGCGACGGGGCCGAGCGGGATCTTCTGCTCCTTGAGTTCGGCGGTGGCCTCTATCGGGGCTGCGACAGGCCCGGCTGCCAACGTTGCCGGCACGCCTTGCCAGGTCAATAGCGCCGACCACACCAGGCACAGCGGCAGCACGAAGCGCAGCGTCGCGCGGGTCACATCAGCCCAATAGTTGCCGACATCGATCGCACCGGCAGGAGCGGTGGCGCCACCTTCCACGCCATGCTCCATGGCCTGACGGCCCCCGAAGAGGCCGCGCAGCGTGGCGGCAACCACCGCCAGCCCCATCACCGGCGTGACCACCTGCAGCCCGACGATACCGGTCATTTGCGACAGGTAGGACAGTTGCGCCTGGCCGGAGTAGTGCTGCTGATTGGTGTTCGTGAGGAAGGACACCATGGTATGCAGCGCCAGGTCCCAGCTCATGTTGGGCACGCCGTCGGGGTTGAGCGGCAGCCAGGCCTGGGTCATGAAGATGATCCAGACCACGATGGCCAGCAGCAGATTGGACAGCAGGAAGGCTCCGGCATATCCGCGCCAGCTCATGCCCGTATGGGGGCGTGTGCCCAGCGCGGCATAGATCGGCCGCTCGATCCAGCCGAACAGCACGTCGCTGCGCATCGGCGCGCCGCGCATGACCGCGGCCAGATAGCGCCCAAACGGCCAACCAAGGGCAACGAGCAGAACGAGGAGAAGGATGGACTCAATCATGGCGTGTGACTCCGCGGTTGTCGCAAGGACAAGGACTTGTGCTCAGGACCATTGCAGCCTCCTCAGAACGAGGCCTGCAGCGCCAGCTCTGCGCGCGTGCCAGCCATGCCGGGAAACAGCCGCTTGGCCGCCGAGTCGGTGCCATGCAGCGTGAGCCTGGCCTCGAAAGGCGCCTTAAACGTCCAGACGACGCCGAGCGCGCCGTGCGTGTAGCTGTCGGCATAGGTGCTATCGAGGACATAGCGGGCTACGCTGCCTTCGACGCGCCACTGGTCGTCGATCGGATAACGGGCACCGAGCAGCGCATACGTGCCGGTCGTGTCGGTGGCCATCGCGTTGTTCGAGTGCCCCACCGCCAGCCAGTAGTTGTCGCGCCAGGTGATGCTCGCGTTGATCTCGTTCCAGTTCAGGCTGGTGTCCGCCGAGGGGTACTGGTAGCGGAGGAGATAGACATCCAGCGCCCAATCCGTGGCGATCTTTCCACTCCATCCAACGGCAAGGTCGAACTCGCTGCGTGCACCGCTGTCTGGCTTGAACTTGACGCTCGAGCCCCAGACGGAGGCATACAGCCCGGACTCATGGGCGTACTTGACCCCCGCCTGGATGGCGCGGTCTTCGCGCGTTTGAGAGGATCCGCGCCAAACGTAGTCCGACGTCAGTGTGGCGCTGCCTGAAACCTGCGCTTGCGCGTTACTCGCCATTCCCAGCAGCAACCCACCGACGGCAACAGCAACGACCTTGGCGGTCGATTGAATAATCTTGAGAGGCATGTTTTGCTTCGCAAATCAATGGCGAAATAGCCAGACTCAAGTATTCGATAGAGGCCCGTAAATTCTCCATTCAGGGAAAGGGTTCGCACATAAATTCTGCGTAAACTTCAGCGGGGAGTTGGGCCTTCCAAGCACGATGAAGACACGCCGCAATGCAAGGGCGTGATGGTCCGATCCTCGGACGAGGAAGCCGGGCAGGAATTTACGTTGAATTTACGGCGAACCATCCGCGGCTCGGATATGGTTTCCCGATTCGCATGCTTGGAGATGTCGGTGCCCTCGGTGTTGCAGGGCATCATCTTCGTTGCAGTTGTCGTGATCGCCTGTGTCGCACTCTTTCGCGTATCCGAAGGAGTCGGAAAGTGGTTCGAGGATCGCTTTAGAAAGCCATCGTCACACAGCAGGCGCCGAAAAGGCGCACACGATAAGTAGTATTCCGTGAGGAGGCAACAGTCAGCCTCTCTGGCGGGGCGCGGTTTCGGCTGGCAATGCAGCGCGATGAGATCAAGAGAATGGAGCTACGTCATCTTCGTTGTTTTCTCGCAGTCGCAGAAGAACTCCACTTCGCTCGCGCGGCCGAGCGGTTGCACATAGAGCAGTCGCCGCTATCACGAACCATCAAGGAACTGGAAGACGAATTGGGCGCGCGACTGTTCGCGCGTACCACGCGCAGCACCCGACTGACCCGTGCGGGCAAGTTGTTTCTGGAGCATATGCCGCGTGTCTTCGCCGCCTTGCAGCAGGCGCGGGACAGCGTGAAGGCTGCGGCCAACGGCTTTCACGCCCAAATACGCATCGCACTGTCCGATGGCATTACACCGTCGCGCCTGCCAACCCTGCTGGCGTTGTGCCGTCAGGAGGAACCCGAGATAGAGATTCGCTTGTTCGAGGTTCCGCTGTCGCAGCAGATCAAGGGCTTGCAGGAGGACTTGTACGACGTAGGATTCGCTCAATCGGATGAAGTGGGTGAAGCGCTTGTCGCCGAGCCGGTGTGGAGCGATTCGCTGATGGTGGCCGTGCCGGCTCGGCATACGCTGCTCAAATACAAGCGCATCCCCTTGGACGAAGTCCTGCGTCATCCGCTGGTGCTGTGTGACCCACAGGTGTGCGAAGGCCACGCAAAGCAGATCGAGCGGGTGTTGCGACGGGCGGAGACGGAGCCGCTGATTGCCGAACGAGTGGCATCCTGCGACCTGATGATGGCGCTGGTTTCGGCCGGCTTTGCCTTGGGCCTGACCGGGGCGGCACACATTGCGGCCAGCCGCGAGCTTGGCGTGGTCGCCCGTCCCCTCGAAGGCCGTTCGCCGGTGCTGACCACCTACCTGCTGCGCCCAGCCGGAGAGCCATCGAGAACCTTGGCGCGATTCATTGAGCGGGTGCACTTCATCGAATCGCCCGACGGCGCCAGGACCAGGACCCCGCCTCAATCTCATGTTTCGGAGGACAGTTAGCCATGAACAAGATCACACCGTTCTTGCTGACCGTAGTGCTGGCCGCTTGCGGCCAGTCCGAGACACCGACGTCGGCAGCGGTGCCGACGGTTGAGGAACTTGCGACCAACCTTGAACGGCTCAAGGAGCTTCGCCAACAGTGCAAGCTCGATCGCGCCAAGCTGGGTGACGAGTTGTGCAACCGCGTGGCTGAGGCCACGCGCAAGCGCTTCTATGGGAATGGAACCGTGCCCTACACGCCGCCCGAGACACCGCCGAAGTTCTGATCGCCGCTTCCGAGCCACAAACTCAAAAAGATTTCTCTACACGCCGCAATGCGCTCGCGCTTGCAGCGTTTCTTCTTTCTTCGCTACCGCGCGAACTCTTGTTTTTTGCTCGACCTTTCTCCCGATAAAGGTCTTTGACCGGCACCGAGCCCGGCTCTGATCCTCGCCTGTGCGGCGCGAATGGGCGCCGCTTTCTAGCGAGGAATCAGCGCAGGAGAAATCGGAGGCCAGGTCATGCAAGGGACGAACGTGCTGTTCGGTCAGATCGCCGTGGTATTCGGCATCGTGATCGCCGGCGTATGGGGCGCCACACAATGGACAGCAGCGGTCCTTGGCTATCAAGTACGCCTTGGCTCGCCCTGGTTCGACTTACTTGGCACGTCGATCTACCACCCGTGGAAGCTGTTTGAGTGGTGGTTCTTCTTCGGCGCCTATGCGCCGGAGGTCTTCGACACTGGCGGCGCGATTGCCGGCGCCAGTGGCATGGTCGCCGTGTGCGTTGCCATCGCAATGTCGGTCTGGCGCTCGCGCCAAGCGCGCCTGGTCACGACCTACGGCTCGGCCCGTTGGGCGAACGCGGATGACATTCGCAAAGCCGGCCTCATACAGCCGGTCGGCGTGTTCCTCGGTCAGTACGACCGCCAGTACCTACGGCACGAAGGGCCGGAACACGTCCTGACCTTCGCGCCCACCCGCTCGGGCAAAGGCGTGGGCTTGGTGGTGCCAACGCTGCTGTCTTGGGCGGCGTCGGCCGTCATCCACGACATCAAGGGCGAGAACTGGCAGATCACCGCAGGCTGGCGCTCGCGCTTCTCGCATTGCTTGCTTTTCAACCCGACCGATGCGAAATCGGCGGCCTATAACCCGCTGCTGGAAGTGCGGCGCGGCGCGCATGAAGTGCGCGACGTGCAGAACATAGCTGACATTCTGGTCGATCCCGAAGGCGCGCTGGAGAAGCGCAACCATTGGGAAAAGACCTCGCACGCGCTGCTGGTCGGCGCCATTCTGCATGTGCTCTACGCGGGCGAGGACAAGACGCTGCGCGGCGTCGCCAACTTCCTCTCCGACCCGGCCAGCCCGTTCGAGCTGACCTTGCACCGGATGATGACCACGCCGCACCTCGGCGATGGCCCGCATCCGGTGGTGGCGTCCGCTGCGCGCGAAGTGCTCAACAAATCGGACAACGAGCGTTCCGGCGTGTTGAGCACCGCCATGTCGTTCCTCGGCCTGTACCGCGACCCCACGGTGGCCGAAGTCACCTCGCGCTGCGATTGGCGCATCGCCGACCTGATCGCTGCCGAGCATCCGGTATCGCTGTACCTGGTGGTGCCACCTTCGGACATATCGCGCACGAAGCCGCTCATCCGCCTGATCCTCAACCAGATCGGCCGGCGCCTCACCGAATCGCTCGATGGCTCCGACGGCATCGAGCGCCGCCATAAGCTGCTGCTGATGCTCGATGAGTTCCCGGCGCTGGGACGACTCGACTTCTTTGAGACGGCCTTGGCCTTCATGGCGGGCTACGGCATCCGCAGCTTCCTCATCGCGCAGTCGCTCAACCAGATCGACAAAGCCTACGGCCAGAACCATTCGATTCTCGACAACTGCCATGTGCGCGTGACGTTTGCGACGAACGACGAACGCACGGCCAAGCGTATTTCCGAGACGCTGGGCACGGCCACCGAGTTGCGCGCACAGCGCAACTACGCGGGACACCGGCTCGCACCGTGGCTGGGCCACCTCATGGTGTCGCGCCAGGAAACCGCGCGCCCGCTGCTGACGCCGGGCGAAGTCATGCAGCTTCCGCCTGACGAGGCCGTGGTGATGGTGTCCAGCGTGGCGCCGATCAAGGCGAAGAAGCTGCGCTACTACGCGGACGCCAATTTCAAGCTTCGTGTGCTGCCACCTCCCACGCTGACGAACGGGCAGTACGCCGACGCGCCGCCGTCGCGGCCCGACGACTGGAGCAGGCTGGAGATTCCGTCCGTGCCCGTTGCGCCTGCCACGGCATCCGCCGATGGCCTGGAGAACTTGGGTTCGGCCGACGACGGCGGCCCGCGTCGACAGCCCGAACTCTCCGAAGCCATCGCCTACGACCCCGAACTGGCCGTGCCCGCGGCCGACCTCGGGCTGCTCGATGACGACGACGACCTGCCGCTTCCCCTTCCTCGCCAGCTCGATCCAGCCATGCAGCGCACGGCCCGGCTGGCTTCCCTCGACCCCAACGACGGAATCGAGCTATGAGCCACTACCGCCTGAACCTCTTTATCCAGCCGGAGCACGCCAAGCGGCTTGATGAGCTGGCCGCCAAGAAAGGCGTATCCAAGTCGTCCATCGTCGCGGCGGCACTCGCATCGTGGCTGTCGCCCGATGCAGCCGATCAGCGCGAAGCGGCCATCGCCAAGCGGCTGGATCGCCTATCGCGCCAGGCCGAGCGCATGGAGCGCGACCAGAACATCGCCATCGAAACGCTGGCGCTGTTCATCCGCTACTACCTGACCGTGAGCACGCCGGTTCCCGAGGCGCATCAAGACGCGGCACGCGCGCAGGGCAAAGCGCGCTTCGAGCAGTTCACCGAGCAGCTTGGCCGCCACCTGCTGCGGGGCCGCAGTCTGGTGCGCGACGTGGTGGAGGAACTGCATCCCGACCCGATGCGGATGGAGGACGCGGTGGTAGCCGCGCAAGCGCGGGAGCGTGCGCCATGAGCGCCGTTCCGCAGTCCATGAGCGCCACGTCGCTCGACCGCCGCATCCAGATGCTGCGAACGGCGATGGGGCCGCTGATCGCCGCCGCGCTCGAAGACCCGGACGTGGTGGAGGTGATGCTGAATCCTGATCGCACCCTTTGGGTGGATCGGCTTTCCAGCGGACGCGCGCCGATGGACGTGGAACTGCCCGAGGCGGACGGCGAGCGAATCATCCGCCTGGTCGCGGCCCACGTTGGCGCAGAAGTCCATCGCGGCCAGCCGCTGCTGTCCGCCGAGTTGCCCGAAACGGGCGAACGCTTCGAGGGCATCTTGCCGCCGGCAGCGCCGGGGCCGGCCTTCGCGCTGCGCAAGCGCGCCATCGGCGTGATTCCGCTGGAGCGGTACGTCATCGACGGGATGATGACCAGCGCGCAAGCGGGCTTTCTCGTCCGCGCGGTGCGCGAGCGGCAGAACGTCTTGATCGCCGGCGCCACCAGCAGTGGCAAGACCACGCTCGCCAATGCGCTTTTGGCCGAGATTGCCGCGACGGGCGACCGCGTGCTGGTGCTCGAAGACACGGTGGAGCTGCAATGCGCGGCGCGTGACCACGTTCCCCTGCGCACCCGCGCAGGCGTGGTGTCTATGACCGAACTGGTGCGCTCGTCCATGCGCCTGCGGCCTGATCGCGTCGTGGTTGGCGAAGTGCGCGGCGCCGAGGCGCTGGATCTCATCAAGGTGTGGGGAACAGGCCATCCGGGCGGCATCGCCACGATCCATGCCGGCTCCGCGCTCGGCGCGCTGCTGCGCCTGGAGCAACTGATTCTCGAAGTGGCGGTGAGCCCGCCCCGTGCGCTGATCGCGGAAGCGGTCAACGTGGTGATCCACATCGCTGGGCGCGGGCGCAAGCGCCGCATCAAGAGCATCGCCCGCGTCGTCGGCTTCGACGGCGTGGGCTACCAACTGGCGGACGCGCTGGAAGCGCCGTTTCCCGAGCTGCCGCCACTTCCCCATGCCGCACCTGCTGCGGCGACTTCCCCATCCCCTGACTCACTTGGAGAACTGCCATGACGCAGATGACCATTCCTGCTTTCCGTTTTTCTGCAAATCCGGCTTTGCGTCTTGCGCGGCTGCGTTGCCTGGCCCGTCCTGCGGGGCAAGGGCTGCTGCTGGCCGCGCTGCTGTTGTTCCTGGCCGGAACCGCGCAGGCCGCAGGTTCCTCGATGCCGTGGGAAGGCCCGCTGCAATCCATCCTCGAATCCATCCAGGGGCCGGTGGCGCGCATCGTCGCGGTCATCATCATCATTGCCACGGGCCTCGCGCTCGCGTTCGGCGACACGTCCGGCGGGTTCCGCAAACTGATCCAGATCGTCTTCGGTCTGTCCATCGCCTTCGCGGCTTCCAGCTTCTTCCTGTCGTTCTTCAGCTTCTCCGGCGGGGCCGTCGTATGAGCGCCCCGGACACCTTCGCGGATGGATTCGAGGTGCCGCTGCACCGCTCGCTGACCGAGCCGATTCTGCTGGGCGGTGCGCCGCGCACCGTGGCGATCGCCAACGGCACGCTGGCCGCCGCTGTCGGCCTGGGACTGCAACTGTGGATTCCCGGCATGGTGCTCTGGATCGTCGGCCATTCGCTGGCGGTGTGGGGCGCTCGTGTAGATCCGCAGTTCATGGCCGTGTTCGCGCGGCACATCAAGCACCGCCCGCTGCTGGACGTGTGAGAGGAGGACGCCGCGATGCTGAATCTCGCCGAATACCGCCAGCGCCCGGCCTTGCTTGCCGACTGGCTGCCCTGGGCCGGGCTGGTCGCACCGGGCGTCGTCTTGAACAAGGACGGCAGTTTCCAGCGCACGGCCCAGTTTCGCGGGCCTGACCTCGACAGCGCGACGCAAGGCGAACTGATCGCCACGTCGGCGCGGTTGAACAACGCGCTGCGCCGCATGGGATCGGGCTGGGCGCTATTCATCGAAGCCGAGCGCCGGCCTGCGGCCGATTATCCGCACTCGGAGTTTCCCGAGCCGCTTTCGTGGGTGGTGGAGGAAGAACGCCGGGCCGCCTTCGAGGAATCGGGCAATCACTTCGAGAGCGGCTATCACCTGACGCTGCTTTACCTGCCGCCGGAAGAATCCCGCGCCCGTGCAGCCAGGATGCTCTACGAGAACACGCCGACGAATGGCGTGGACTGGCGCGAGCGGCTGCAAGCCTTCGTCGCGGAAGCGGATCGCGTCTTTGACCTGCTCGACGGCGTGATGCCGGAAATTGACTGGCTCGATGACGCGCAGACGCTGACCTACCTGCACGCCGCCATTTCGACGCGGCGCTACCGCGTCGGCGTGCCCGAAGTGCCGTTCCACATCGACGCGCTCCTGACCGATTCCGCGCTGGTCGGCGGCTTGGCACCCATGCTGGGCGACCAGCACCTGCGCGTGGTGTCAGTGCGGGGCTTCCCAACCTCGACCTGGCCGGGGATTCTGGACGACCTCAACCGCCTCGGTTTTGCGTACCGCTGGAGCACGCGCTTTCTCTGCCTCGACAAAGCCGAGGCGGAAAAAGAGCTTTCCCGCCTGCGCCGCCAGTGGTTCGCCAAGCGCAAGAACGTCATCGCGCTGCTGCGCGAAACGATCTTCCAGCAGGAAAGCCCGCTGGTCGATACCGACGCCAACAACAAGGCCGCCGATGCCGACGCTGCCTTGCAGGAGCTGGGCAGCGATCAAGTCGCCTTCGGCTATCTGACGGCGACCGTCACCGTCATGGACGAGGACGCCGCCGTCGCAGACGAGAAGCTGCGCATGGTGGAGCGCGTCATCCAGGGCCGGGGCTTCGTCACCATCCCTGAAACGCTCAATGCCGTGGATGCCTGGTTGTCCTCGCTCCCCGGCAACGCCTACGCCAACGTGCGCCAGCCCATCGTCTCGACACTGAACTTGGCGCACATGATGCCGGTGTCGGCGGTATGGGCTGGGCCGGAGAAGAACGACCACCTCGACGGCCCGCCGCTGATCGTCACGCGCACCGATGGCGCCACGCCGTTCCGGCTGGTGACGCACATCGGCGATGTGGGCCACACGCTGGTCGCGGGGCCGACTGGCATGGGCAAGTCGGTCTTGCTCGCCACGCTGGCGATGCAATTTCGCCGCTATCGCGGCTCGCGCGTCTTCGCCTTCGACATGGGCCGCTCCATGCGGGCCGCCATCCTCGGCCTGGGCGGCGAACACTACGGCCTGGGCACGGATGGCGAAATCGCCTTCCAGCCACTCGCGCGCATCGACCGTGAGGGCTACCGCACCTGGGCCGCCGAATGGATCGAAGGCCGCTTGCTGCACGAGGGCGTGGCGGTCGGCCCCGACGAGAAAGCGGCTATCTGGTCGGCGCTGGGAAGTCTCGCCGGTGCGCCGGTGGAGCAGCGCACGATGACGGGACTTTCCGTGCTGCTGCAATCGAACACGCTGCGGCAGGCGCTGTCGCCCTATGTGCTGGGTGGCGCCCACGGCAAGCAGCTGGACGCCGACCACGACCGGCTGGGCATGGCCGACGTGCAGTGCTTCGAGATGGAGGAGCTGATGCACAGCAAGGCCGCCGTCATGGCCGTGCTGCATTACCTCTTTGCGCGTTTCGATGAACGCTTCGACGGAGCGCCCACGCTGCTGATCCTCGATGAAGCGTGGCTGTTCCTCGATGACCCGGTGTTTGCCGCGCGTATCCGCCAGTGGCTCAAGACACTGCGCAAGAAGAACGTCAGCGTCATCTTCGCCACGCAGAGCCTTGCCGACATCAAGGATTCGAGCATCGCGCCCGCGATCATCGAGAGCTGCGCGAGTCGGATTTTCTTGCCCAACCCGCAGGCGAACGAGCCGCAGATTCGCACGATCTACGAGGGCTTCGGCCTCAACAGGCGGCAGATCGAAATCGTCGCCACCGCGCAGCCCAAGCGCGACTACTACTACCAATCCCGCCTCGGCAACCGCCTGTTCGACCTCGACCTGGGGCCGGCGGCGCTGGCGTTTGCGGGCGCTTCCACGCCGCAAGACCAGCGCGACATAGACCGCGTGCTGCTGGACGCCGGCGTGCCCGGCTTCGCGGGCGCCTGGCTGCGCCATCGCGGCCTCGATTGGGCGGCCGACCTGCTGCCCTCGTTCCCCGGCCTCGCGCCGGGTTCCCTCGCTGACCAACCCCTGGAGAACCTGTCATGAAGAAGCGTCTTGTCGCCGCCGCCATCGCGGCCATGCTTTGCACCGCCACCGCCCATGCGCAATGGGTCGTGGTCGATCCCACGAACCTCGTGCAGAACACGCTGACCGCGATCCGCACGCTGGAGCAGATCAACAACCAGATCCAGCAGCTCCAAAACGAAGCGCAGATGCTGATGAACCAGGCGCGCAACCTCGCCAGCCTGCCGTCCAGCGTGGTCGGCCAGTTGCGCGCCAACCTGGCGACGACCGAGCGGCTGATCGCCCAGGCCAGGGGCTTGGCCTACGACCTGACGAATCTGGATCGGGAGTTCGCGCGCCTGTATCCCGAGCAGTACGCCGCCACCGTCAGCGGCGACCAGATGTACCGCGACGCGCAGGAGCGTTGGCGGAACACGCTCAACGGCTTGCAGACCACGATGCAGATGCAGGCGCAGGTGTCGCAGAACCTGGGCGAAGACGAGAGCGTGCTGGCCGATCTCGTTGGCAAGAGCCAGTCGGCCGAAGGTGCGTTGCAGGCGATGCAGGCCATGAATCAGTTGCTGGCCTTGCAGGCCAAGCAGTCGATCCAGTCGCAGCGGCTCCAGATCACGCAAGACCGGGCGGCGTCGCTGGAACTGGCGCGGCAGGCGGCAGCCACGGAGCGCGCCCGCGAAGTGCGGCGGCGTTTCCTGGGCGAAGGCACGCCGTACACGCCGCAGTCCGTGAACTTCTACGGCAACTGACGGGAGGCCGCCATGCGATGCGTCCTCGTCCTGTGTGTCGCGCTGCTGGCCGCTTGCGGCGAGCAGCCGGCCGACCACCTTGCCGATGCCCTGGCCGCCGATCCCGTGCGGCTGAAGGCATTGCGCGCGCAATGCGCGGCCGACCGGCAGGCCACGGGCGAGGACGCTTGCCGCGCCGCCGCCGAAGCCTTCCGGCGGCGCTTCTTCTCCGGCGAGGCCGGGCCGGATGAATACCAGACGCTGGCCGACCTGCCGCCGATCCCGCCGAGCTTCGAGGAACCGGCCGATGGCATGGCGCCGGCCGTTCCCGCCGAACCGGAGGACACGCCATGAATGACGTGACCATCATCGACCAATTCCTCAACACCTTTGCCGCTTATATCGAATCGGGTTTCGGGCTGCTGCGGGGCGAAGTGGCCTTCCTCACTGCCACGCTGATCGTCATCGACATGACGATCGCCGGTCTGTATTGGGCCATGAGTCATGCCACCGGCCAGGGCGAGGACGTGATCGCCAAGCTGCTGCGCAAGGTGCTCTACGTCGGTGCCTTCGCCTACATCATCAATAACTTCAACTGGCTGGCCAGCATCGTGTTCCGCTCGTTTGCGGGATTGGGCATCACCGCCACCGGCTCGGCCATCACGATGGAGAACTTCTTGCAGCCGGGCCGGCTGGCGAAAACCGGCATCGACTCCGGGGCGCCGATTCTGGAGCAGATCGGCGAGATGGCGGGCTTTCCCGAAGTGTTCGTGAACCTCGACCCCATCGTGGTGATGTTCCTCGCATGGCTGGTCGTGGTCTTGTGCTTCTTCGCCCTGGCGATCCAACTGTTCATCACGCTGATCGAGTTCAAGCTGACCACGCTCGCCGGATTCGTGCTGGTGCCATTCGCGCTCTGGAACAAGACCGCGTTCCTCGCCGAAAAGGTTTTGGGCAACGTGGTGGCCTCCGGCGTCAAGGTTCTGGTGCTGGCCGTGATCGTCGGTATCGGCTCGGGCTTGTTCGCTCAGTTCCAAGTCCATCCCGCCGAGCCGTCTATCGACCACGCGCTGGTCATCATGCTGGCCTCGCTCACCTTGCTGGCGCTCGGGATCTTCGGCCCCGGCATCGCCACGGGCCTCGTCTCCGGTGCGCCGCAGCTCGGCGCTGGCGCAATGGCCGGTGCTGCTGTCGGCGCTGCCGGCACGGCCGTCGCCATCGGCGCCGCCGCGACGGGCGTGGGTGGCGCCGTGGCTGCTGGTGCGCGCATGGCCCCGGCTGCCGCCAAGCTGGCCGGTAGCGGTGCGCGCGCCGCCACGTCGGCGGCCAGCAGTGCGAAGTCGGCGTTCCAGGCCGGTTCCGCCGCCGCTGGCGGCGGCGCAAAGGGTGCGATGGCGGGCCTGGGCAACGTCGCCAAGACCGGCGCGCAGGCAGCCGGGCGAGGCGCTGCATCCCGCGCTTCCGCTGCCGGGCAACGCATGGCCGCTCCCTTCCGCGCTGGCTGGAATGGCACTGCTGCCGATGGCGGCGCGGGGGCGGCATCCGGTCAGGGTGCCGCAGGCGAGGCCGCATCCGGCGCCGCTACGGCGCAGACACAGGAACAGCCCGCTTGGGCCAAGCGCCTGCATCGCCGCCAGCAACTCACCCACGCCGCGACCACCACCGCCCACGCACTGCGCGGTGGCGATGGCGGCGGCTCCGGCCAGGGGCCGAGCCTGCGCGATTCCGATTCATAAGGAGAACTGACCATGCGATTCAAGAAACCGCAGGTGCGCTACGCCGACACGCCGCAGCCTGCCACGCCGTACCAAGCTGCCGGCCAGGTGTGGGACGAGCGCATCGGCTCGCCGCGCGTCCAGGCGAAGAACTGGCGCCTGATGGCCTTCGGCTGCCTGACGCTCGCGCTGCTGATGGCCGGTGGCCTGGTGTGGCGCTCGGCGCAATCCATCGTGACGCCCTACGTCGTGGAGGTGGACAACGCGGGCCAGGTACGCGCCGTGGGCGAAGCCGCCACGCCATACCGGCCCAACGATGCGCAGACCGCGCACCACATCGCGCGCTTCGTGACGCTGGTGCGCTCGCTGTCCATCGACCCCATCGTCGTCCGCCAGAACTGGCTGGACGCCTACGACTACACGACCGACAAGGGCGCGGCCGTGCTCAACGACTACGCACGGGTCAACGACCCGTTCGCGCGCATCGGCAAGGAGTCGGTGACGGTGCAGATCACCAGCGTCGTGCGCGCCAGCGACACGTCTTTCAACGTGCGCTGGACGGAACGCCGCTACGTCAACGGCGCCGCGGCGGGCTTGGAGCGGTGGACGGCCGTGGTGTCCATCGTGCTCCAGCCGCCGCGCACCGAAGAACGCCTGCGCCAGAACCCCCTGGGCATCTACGTCAACGGCCTGTCATGGAGCCGCGAACTGGATTCTTCCGAAGGAGCCAAGCCATGAATGATCTTTTCCGTAAATCCGCCTTGCCGGTGATCTTGCTTGCCCTGGCGGGCTGCGCCACGCAGGGCAAGCCACCGCCGACCATCTCGCTCGATGAGCCGGTGCAGGCCCAGCCGCTACCCGAGCCACCCGCGCCGGTGGAGGTGGTGGCGGTGCCCGAGGTGCTGCCGATGCCGGCGCAGTTGAAGCCATTGCCCGAAGCCGAGGACGCCAAGCCCACGCCGGAGCCAGCCGACGAGAAGGTGCGCATCTCACGGGCCAATGCCGAGGCGCGCGTCGCACCCACGCGCGAGGGATACGTCAACGCGATTCAGGTGTGGCCGTTCACCGATGGCGCGCTCTACCAAGTCTATGCAGCCGTGGGCCGCGTGACCGTGATTTCGCTCCAGCCGGGCGAGGAGCTGGTGACGGTGGCCGCTGGTGATACCGTGCGCTGGATCGTGGGCGATACGTCGAGCGGCAGCGGCGCCGACCTGCGCGTCAATGTGCTGGTCAAGCCGATCCGATCGGGCCTCAAGACCAATCTCGTCATCACCACCAACCGCAGGACGTACCTGCTGGAGTTGGCTTCGACGGAAAAGACGTGGATGGCGTCGGTGTCCTGGGAGTACCCGCGCGACCGGATGCTGGCCTTGCAGCGCCAGGCGCAGGCGGCCAGCGCCGCCGCGCCGGTCGATACCGGGCTGTCGCTGGAGAACCTGCGCTTCCGCTACGCGATCAGCGGCAGCAGTCCGCCGTGGAAGCCGCTGCGCGCGTTCGACGACGGCGAGAAGGTCTATATCCAGTTCCCGCCGGGCATCGCCCAAGGCGAGCTGCCGCCGCTGTTCGTCATCGGCGCGCAGGGTGATGGGCAACTGGTGAACTACCGTTTCCGCTCGCCGTATTTCATCGTCGATCGGCTGTTCGGCGCCGCCGAGCTGCGGCTGGGTGGCGACAAGGGCGACGTGGTGCGGATCGAGCGCACGGACGGCGTTGCGCGGAGGAACTGACCATGAGCCAGGACGACACTCCCGACCTTGCCGCGCCTTCGGCGGGCAAGGTCGCGCCCGAGGCGGTGGTGCTGCGCGCCCAGCCGCGTCCGGTCACGCGCCTGAACCGGCGCACGCTGGCCATCCTCGTCGGCGGCCTGTCGGTCGCCGTGCTTGGGGCCACGATCTGGTCGCTGCAACCGCAGCGGCGCGGCGCCAACGAGCAGACCGAGCTTTACAACGTCGATCGCGTCTCAAAGTCCGAAGGGCTGGATGGCCTGCCGGCCGACTACTCGAAGCTGCCACCCCCTTTGCCGACATCCGTGCCCGAGCTGGGGCCGCCGCTGCCGGGTGATCTCGGCCCGGCCATCGTGAACTCGCAGCAGCCGGCCGTCGCCGCCTACGCGGCCCCTGACCACGACCCCAACGACGCCTTGCGCAAAGAGGCAGAAGCCGCTGCGGCCTCGTCGGTGTTCTTCCGCTCGGGCGGCCAGGGCCAGGCTGCTGCCACGGTAGCGCAGGCAGCGCCGGGTGGTGCAAATGCGCTCGCAGCCTTTGACGCGCTCGCCGCCGGACCCGCCTCGACTGCGGCCCAGCCTGCCGACCCAACCGCCGTGCAGAACCGACAAGACCAGAAAGAGGCATTCCTGAAAGCCGGTTCTACGGAAACCCGCAATTCCGGCAACCTGGCGCTGCCGGCGTCGCCGTACCAAGTCATGGCCGGAACGGTGGTCGCCGGCGCGCTGGTGACGGGCATCAAGTCGGACCTGCCGGGCGACGTGATCGCCACGGTGACGGAGCCGGTCTATGACACGGCCACGGGCAAGTTCCTGCTGATCCCGCAGGGGTCGCGCATCCTCGGGCGCTACAACAGTCAGGTCAGCTACGGGCAGAGCCGCGTTCAAGTCGTCTGGAACCGCATCATCCTGCCCGACACATCCTCGCTGACGCTCGATAACTTGGCCGGCACCGACCCGGCCGGCTACGCCGGCCTGGAGGATGGCGTCGATTGGCATTGGGATCGCATCTTTGCCGGCGCGGCGCTGACCACGCTGCTGGGCATCGGTGCCGAGCTGGCCGCGCCGGAGAACCGGCAGGACGGCGATCACGTCATCATCGCCGGCCGCGACAGCTTGCAGGACAGCGTGAACCAAGTCGGCCAGGAGATGACCCGGCGCAATCTCAACATCCAGCCCACCTTGACCGAGCGGCCGGGCCTGCCGGTTCGCATCATCGTCAATCGGGATCTTGTGCTGCGGCCCTACCAGCCGCTGTTCTTCAACCGAGGGACTTCACGATGAGCACGACCAAGAAGTTGCGGTTGGGGCCGCTGCCCAAGACCGAAAGCATCAAGCTGACCTTTGCCTGCCCGGCCAGCCTGAAAGCCGACCTCGACCGCTATGCACAGCTCCATGCGCAAACCTATGGCGAAGCGGTCGATGCAGCGACGCTGATCCCGCACATGCTGGAAGCCTTCATGGCAGGGGACCGAGGGTTCAGGCGGGTGGGAAGGTCGATTTGACCCCTGAAAATACGACATTCAATGCGGGAGCAGCAGATAAATGTCCCGCTTAAAGCTTCCTGATCTCAGCCAAGTCCTCCTCTGTTTTGCGCAGAATGAGCTGGAAGCATTCGTCGCATACACGTCGGTCGGTTGAATACGCCTGCCCAAGTTTTGGGATTTCAATGCAGTTCGATCCCATAACCAGATCGCCGTGACAGCGGTAGCATTGGCTAAGCCGTTTAACGGTCGCCCGCTTGGGGCGGCCGTTGGTTCCTCCAATCAGAGAAGGCGTCGGCCCTCTAGGACTCGATTTTTTCATACACAGCCTTCGCCTTGTGCACGCGCCGCACGAGCACCTGCAACAGGTCATCCAGATTATCGAGAACGGAGCGGAATTCTTCAGTTGTCGCCTGCTGCCTTTCTTTTCCCAGGCGCTTTTCCATCTCTTTGTTCACCATCATCAGCGCGCAGATGTAGTTATTTCTTCCGGTGAGCTTCAAGGTCTTGTATTTGTAGACCATTTCGTTGCCGGTCTGCTTGAGTTCAACATGGTTTAGCAGCACGTTTGCCAAGCGCTTGGCCTGCTCCTGCATCCGTTTCCTGGCTTCTTCCCACTCCCGCTGGGGCTGAACCATGAAAGGTGCAGTGGGCGAGTTCTTGCGCACGGGAGATTGCTGTGCGAGTCGAACCATCTCCTCAGCCTTGCTGTCGTCGAGGCCGAGGAGCTTTAGACGCTCGCGGAGATCTGCAACGATCTGCGTGTCCTCAACCGACGTGAAGTCCTCTTCCCACAAAGAATCGACGACCTCACCATGAACGACAACCTGATCACCCGCGCGGAGCCGCGTGGTACCGTCGAGCACCGCCTGCGGCACCTCAGGTTCATCGCCACCAATAACCTTGTCCCAGAATGCCTGGTCATCGTTCTCGAATTGCTTGAATTCCTTCAAGCGCGCATCAAGGTTCATGCCCAAGTGAGTGACTATATGGCCGATGTTGTCAGGGTGCCCCGGATCGTTCTGGACCACGACTCGCATGATGCGCCCGACAAATTGGATGTAGGGGGCTAGCGATCGAAACGGGCGGAAAATCGCCGCTACGCTCAATTTCGGATGGTCGAACCCCTCGCCCAGCATCTGCACCTGGATGATGCAGTCGAGCGAGCCGTTGCGCAGCGCGGCAAGAATGGCCGCCTGCTCATCCTCCGTCTGTTTGCTATGGATAACATCGGCATTGAAGCCGCGTTCTTGGTACAGCGAACGAATCTCCCGCGCGTGGTTGATGGAGCATGCGACTGCGATCAACTGGTGCTGCGTTCCGCTTTGACGGAGTTCCTCAAGCTTCTGCAAGCTGCTGTCGACGATGTGCTTGTTGCACAGCCTGGCAAGCGCAACACCGCGGCTGAACCATTCCTCCTCCTTCAGCTTCAGAACTTCTTCCAATGTGTACGTCTTTCCGCCAGCATCGGAGAAGCCGAGTTCAATGGTCGAGGGGGCGACGTAGCTCGCCTTAAGGCGCTTGATATAACCTTTCAGAGTGGCGTTCCTGAATGGGTACCGGAACACCAGTTCGCCATCGAGTTCCTGGCGATCGCTTCGGAATGGAGTTGCCGTCAGAAGCACGACCTTGGCCTTCGGGAAACGCTCGATGACTTTCTGCCAACTGGCAGCAGCACTGTGGTGAGCTTCATCGACGATGATCATGTCGAAAAAGTCATCAGGGAACTGGGTCAGCCATTTGTCCACGTTGGTCGCAAGTTGGTGGACGTTCGTAATAACGATATGGGACTTCGCCGCGATCGAGAGGTTGCCGCTGTCAAGCGTACAGGCGAGTGGTCCAGACAGCATCTGGTCAGTGCTTAGTACGCCGGATTTCCGCCAGAAGCATTTCTGACGGTTGGTGATGTCCATCGCCTCGTAGAGACCATCCTTGATGGTTAGGTTTGGCGCGATGACGATGACCCTGCCTTCCGAAATTCCGAACGGAAGCAAGGATGCCAAGCCGGTCTTACCGCACCCGACGGGAATCTGGAGGATTGCCTTGTTCTTTCCTGCGCGGAAGAACTCGTAGGTGCGCAAGTAACCCTCGCGTTGCGGGTCGCGAAGATGGTCGTTCCCGTCGATCTTGAAATCAGCGTCGAGAAAAAACGACTGAAGAGGGCGAGCGGTGCGCACCCATTGGTCGAGCCCGCTCTTCTCGAAGATCCATTTTTTGCCGATCTTCCGCGCCGGAATCCGGCCCTCGCGCGCCATCGCATACAGCGCCGTTTTGCCCATTCCCAGGTAGGTCGCGGTCTCCTCAAGGGAGAGCCAGCCATCAGATTCTGTCATGTTATTCACCATTTGATGCCAAACGATACCAAACGACAGATAGAGTGTCAATGTTGCTGCCAACCGACCCGCCAAGCCTTCGCCAGGAGTGGCCCACGTACTCAGAGGTTCGGTACTGGGACGCTGATCCCGTACATGCTCGAAGCCTTCATTGCAGGAGGCAGTAGAAAGAGGCAGTAGACGGGGTGGTGAGCAAGGCCGTGGCATCGAAGCCGGCTGACGATGCTCAATCCAGCCGGCGGTCATCCCCTCAAACGCGCAGCCCGACGCTGGGCGTTCGTCGTTCTGGAGGATGGCGACAGAGTGGGCTATGATCGTGCTGCATACCTGCCGTCTGCTGGCGATCGTCCCCGATGCAGCACGACTTGGCCCTCTACCGTGACGCTCCCATGTGGCTCCTAGTCCACACAGCCGCAGCCTCAAAAAGCGACACGAAGTAGAGCTAACTCCCTGTCTCGTTTAGGCTTTCGGCCTCTTGGCGATTTTCGCCAAGAGCTTGACACAGGCCCTTTTTTGTGCCCGTCGGAGGCTTTCTCCGGGGCAATGAAAAGGCTGCCGAAGCAGCCTTTTTCGTCGGGGGCCGGGTTCAGCCACGATCCTTGAGGGCGGTGAAGTCGCGCTGGGTCTGGCCAGTGTAGAGCTGGCGCGGACGGCCGATCTTGTAGGGGCCGGAGAGCATTTCCTGCCAGTGCGAGATCCAGCCGACGGTGCGCGCCAGGGCGAAGATCACGGTGAACATGCTGGTCGGGATGCCGATTGCCTTGAGGATGATTCCCGAATAGAAGTCGACGTTCGGGTACAGGTTGCGTTCCACGAAGTAGGGGTCGTGGCGGGCGATTTCTTCCAGCTTCATCGCCAGTTCCAGCTGCGGGTCGTTGATGCCCAGCTCCTGGAGGACTTCGTCGCAGGTCTGCTTCATGACCTTGGCGCGCGGGTCGAAGTTCTTGTAGACGCGGTGGCCGAAGCCCATGAGCTTGAACGGATCGTTCTTGTCCTTGGCCTTGTCGACGAATTTCTCGATGTTGGAGACATCGCCGATCTCGTCGAGCATGCGCAGTACCGCTTCGTTCGCCCCACCGTGGGCCGGGCCCCAGAGGGCGGCGATGCCGGAGGCGATGCAGGCGAACGGGTTGGCGCCGGAGGAACCGGCCAGGCGCACCGTGGAAGTGGAGGCGTTCTGCTCGTGGTCGGCATGGAGGATGAAGATGCGGTCCATGGCCTTGGCCAGCACCGGGCTGATCGGCTTGGTCTCGCAAGGGGTGTTGAACATCATGTGGAGGAAGTTTTCCGCGTAGTTCAGGTCGTTACGCGGATACATCATCGGCTCGCCCTTGGAGTACTTGTAGACCATGGCGGCGATGGTCGGCATCTTGGCGATCAGGCGATGCGCGGAGACTTCCCGATGCTTCGGGTTATTGATGTCCAGGGAGTCGTGGTAGAAGGCGGAGAGGGCGCCGATCACGCCGCACATCACGGCCATCGGGTGGGCGTCGCGGCGGAAGCCGTTGAAGAAGGTCTTCAGTTGCTCGTGAACCATGGTGTGGTTCTTGATGGTGCCGACGAACTGTTCCTTCTGCGCGGCGGTGGGCAGTTCGCCGTTCAGCAGCAGGTAGCAGGTTTCCAGGTAGTCGGACTTCTCGGCCAGTTGCTCGATGGGGTAGCCGCGATGGAGGAGGACGCCTTTGTCGCCGTCGATATAGGTGATCTTCGACTCGCAGGAGGCGGTCGACATGAAGCCAGGATCGAAGGTGAAGTGGCCCGTGGCGGTGAGGCCCCGTACATCCACTACATCGGGACCCATGGTACCGGATAGGACGGGCAGTTCGACGGGGGCTGAGCCCTCGATGATCAACTGCGCTTTTTTGTCAGCCATGATGGCCTCCTATTTATGCTTGAAATCATCAGTACCCCCCACGCAGGGCCCGCACCACTATAGAGGGATAAATTCGAAAGTCAATTTGCGCGAATCCATGCCGTAGAGCCTTTCGTTGCGGGGTTTTCGCAGAAAAAGGGGGCTATTTACGCCTTTTATAAAAGGCCCGCAATCAACCATTTGGCGATGGGTGTTTTCGTTGTCATTAGTAGCCTAACTGTCTATACTCGGCGTCCGACCGCAAGGGGTATTCCTGGCCCGCTTTCATAGACGGTCGCCACTCCCTGGTGATGGGTACCTGACAAGTGCACTTCCCGACAACTAGCCCTGTTCGTTAGGGCTCTCAGTGTGAAAAAAGCCGTGAATAGCAAACGACCTGTAAACCTAGACCTAAGGACCATCAAACTCCCTGTCACCGCTTACACGTCCATTCTCCACCGTATCTCTGGCGTCATCCTGTTCCTCGGTATTGCCGTGCTGCTGTTCGCGCTCGACAAGTCGCTGAGGTCGGAAGAAGGCTTCGAGCAGGTGAAGGCGTGCCTGACCAGTCCTCTGGCCAAGCTGGTGATCTGGGGCCTGCTGTCTGCGCTGCTGTACCACCTGGTGGCCGGTATTCGCCACCTGGTCATGGACGCTGGCGTCGGTGAGACGCTGGAAGGCGGTAAGCGTGGCTCCAAAATCGTCATCGCCATCGCGGTGGTGCTGATCGTTCTGGCGGGGGTATGGGTATGGTAACTAACGTCACAAACTTCTCGCGCTCGGGCCTCTACGACTGGATGGCACAGCGCGTTTCCGCGGTCGTTCTCGCGGCTTATGTCATTTTCCTGCTGGGCTACCTCATTGCTCACCCGAACATTTCCTACGCGGACTGGCACGGCCTGTTCTCGCAGGGCTGGATGCGCATCTTCAGCCTGTTGACCCTGGTTGCCCTGAGCGTCCATGCGTGGGTCGGTATGTGGACCATCTCCACCGACTACCTGACTCCGATGGCTCTCGGCAAGGCGGCGACAGTCGTGCGTTTCCTCTTCCAGGCGGTCTGCGGCATGGCGATGTTCGCATTCTTCGTCTGGGGTGTGCAGATTCTTTGGGGTATGTGATCCATGGCTAGCATTCGTACACTTTCCTTTGACGCCATCATCGTCGGTGGCGGTGGCGCCGGCATGCGCGCCGCGCTGCAACTGGCCCAGGGTGGCCACAAGACCGCCGTGGTGACCAAGGTCTTCCCGACCCGTTCCCACACCGTATCCGCACAGGGCGGCATCACCTGCGCCATCGCCTCGGCCGACCCGAACGACGATTGGCGCTGGCACATGTACGACACCGTCAAGGGCTCCGACTACATCGGTGACCAGGACGCGATCGAATACATGTGCTCCGTCGGCCCCGAGGCCGTGTTCGAACTCGAGCACATGGGCCTGCCGTTCTCCCGTACCGAAACCGGCCGCATCTACCAGCGTCCGTTCGGCGGCCAATCCAAGGACTTCGGCAAGGGTGGCCAGGCCGCCCGTACCTGCGCCGCCGCCGACCGTACCGGTCACGCGCTGCTGCACACCCTGTACCAGGCCAACCTGAAGAACGGCACCTCGTTCCTCAACGAGTGGTACGCGGTCGACCTGGTGAAGAACCAGGACGGCGCGGTGGTCGGCATCATCGCCATCTGCATCGAGACCGGCGAGACCGTCTACATCCGTTCCAAGGCCGTGGTCCTGGCCACCGGCGGCGCCGGCCGCATCTACGCCTCTACCACCAACGCCCTGATCAACACCGGTGACGGCGTGGGCATGGCCCTGCGCGCCGGTGTGCCGGTGCAGGACATCGAGATGTGGCAGTTCCACCCGACCGGCATCGCCGGCGCCGGTGTGCTGGTCACCGAGGGCTGCCGCGGCGAGGGTGGCTACCTGATCAACGCCCATGGCGAGCGCTTCATGGAGCGCTACGCGCCGAACGCGAAGGACCTGGCCGGTCGCGACGTGGTCGCCCGCTCCATGGTCAAGGAAGTCCTGGCCGGCAACGGCGTGGGCCCGAACAAGGACCACGTGCTGCTGAAGCTCGACCACCTCGGCGAGGAAGTCCTGCACAGCCGCCTGCCCGGCATCTGCGAACTGTCCAAGACCTTCGCCCACGTCGACCCGGTCGTCGCGCCGATCCCGGTGATCCCGACCTGCCACTACATGATGGGCGGCGTTGCCACCAACATCCATGGCCAGGCCATCACCCAGGACGCCAACGGCAACGACCAGATCGTCGAAGGCCTGTTCGCCGTGGGCGAAGTGGCCTGCGTATCGGTGCACGGCGCCAACCGCCTGGGCGGCAACTCGCTGCTCGACCTGGTGGTGTTCGGCCGTGCCGCCGGTCTGCACCTGGAGAAAGCGCTGAAAGAGGGCATCGACGCCCGTGGCGCCTCCGAGAGCGACCTGGAGGCCTCCTTCAAGCGCCTGAACGGCGTGAACGAGCGCACCAGCGGCGAAGAAGTCGCTCCGCTCAAGCGCGAGCTGCAAAGCTGCATGCAGAACTACTTCGGTGTGTTCCGCACCGGCGAGTACATGCAGAAGGGCATTGCCCAGCTGGCCGACCTGCGCGAGCGTATCGCCAACGTCAAGATCAACGACAAGAGCCAGGCATTCAACACCGCGCGCATCGAAGCGCTGGAACTGCAAAACCTCCTCGAGGTGGCCGAGGCCACCGCGATCGCGGCCGAGCACCGCAAGGAGTCCCGTGGCGCCCACGCCCGTGAAGACTTCGAGGAGCGCGACGACGAGAACTGGCTGTGCCACACCCTGTACTTCCCGGGTGAGAAGCGCGTATCCAAGCGTTCCGTCAACTTCGCGCCGAAGACCGTTCCGGCATTCGAACCCAAGGTTCGGACTTACTAAGGGTGCCCGCCATGTTGCAAGTGAGTGTTTACCGTTACAACCCCGACAAAGATGCTGCGCCGTACATGCAGGATTTCCAGGTCGACACCAACGGCAAGGACGTGATGGTCCTCGACGTGCTGGCGCTGATCAAGGAACAGGACGAGGGCTTCTCCTACCGTCGCTCCTGCCGTGAAGGCGTCTGCGGCTCCGATGGCATGAACATCAACGGCAAGAACGGCCTGGCCTGCATCACCCCGCTGTCGGCCGCCGGCCTGAAGGGCGGCAAGCTGGTGATCCGTCCGCTGCCCGGCCTGCCGGTGATCCGTGACCTGGTCGTGGACATGAGCATCTTCTACAAGCAATACGAGAAGGTGAAGCCGTTCCTGCAGAACGACACCCCGGCTCCGGCCATCGAGCGTCTGCAGTCCCCGGAAGAGCGCGAGAAACTGGACGGTCTGTACGAGTGCATCCTGTGCGCCTGCTGCTCGACCTCCTGCCCGTCCTTCTGGTGGAACCCCGACAAGTTCCTCGGCCCGGCCGCGCTGCTGCAAGCCTATCGTTTCCTGGCCGACAGCCGTGATACCAAGACCGAGGAACGTCTGGCTTCGCTGGACGACCCGTTCAGTGTGTTCCGCTGCCGCGGAATCATGAACTGCGTGAACGTTTGCCCGAAGGGTCTGAACCCGACCAAGGCGATCGGCCACGTGCGTAATATGCTGCTGCAGAGCGGAACCTGATCCCCTCGCAGTTGTTATATGAGTTGTACCTAGCGACACCTGTGGCGCCGGAGTTCTTCCGGCGTCGCAGCAACTAAGCGGGCCAAGCTCACAAAGCCATGGCCCAGATTTGAAAAATATGACCAGCAGGGGCATCCGGGCTGGTACCCGGACTATCTGCGGGATCTGTAGTGGCCATACCGATGTCGCTGCCTGAGGACTTCGGAGCCTTCAAGGTTTCGCCAGGTGGTTGTCCCCTTACCGAGGGTGACCTAGCATGCACGAAAGCGTAATGCAGCGGATGTGGAACAGTGCCCATCTATCCGGTGGTAACGCTGCCTACGTCGAAGAGCTCTACGAGCTCTACCTGCACGACCCTAACGCTGTGCCAGAAGAGTGGCGCACGTATTTCCAGAAGCTTCCCGCCGATGGCAATCCCGCCCCCGACGTTTCGCACTCCACGGTGCGCGACCATTTCGTCCTGCTGGCCAAGAACCAGCGCCGTGCCCAGCCGGTTTCCGCCGGCAGCGTGAGCAGCGAGCACGAGAAGAAACAGGTCGAAGTCCTTCGTCTCATTCACGCTTACCGTCTGCGCGGCCACCAGGCCTCCACCCTCGACCCGCTCGGCCTGTGGCAGCGTCCCGCGCCTGCCGACCTGTCGATCGACCACTATGGTCTGACGGGTGCCGACCTGGATACGACTTTCCGCACCGGTGAGCTCTATATCGGCAAGGAAGAAGCGACCCTGCGTGAAATCGTCGACAGCCTGAAGAGCACCTACTGCGGTACCTTCGGCGCCGAGTTCATGCACATCGTCGATTCCGAGCAGCGCAAGTGGTTCCTCCAGCGCCTGGAAAGCGTGCGCGGCCGTCCCGGCTTCTCCGCCGAGGCGCGAGCGCACCTGCTCGAGCGCCTGACCGCCGCCGAGGGCCTGGAGAAGTACCTGGGCACCAAGTACCCGGGCACCAAGCGTTTCGGCCTGGAAGGCGGCGAGAGCCTGATCCCGATGGTCGACGAGATCATCCAGCGCTGCGGTTCCTACGGCGCCAAGGAAATCGTCATTGGCATGGCCCACCGCGGCCGCCTGAACGTCCTGGTCAACACCCTGGGCAAGAACCCGCGCGACCTGTTCGACGAGTTCGAAGGCAAGAAGATCGTCGAGCTCGGCTCCGGTGACGTGAAATACCACCAGGGCTTCTCCTCGAACGTGATGACCAGCGGTGGCGAAGTCCACCTGGCGCTGGCGTTCAACCCGTCCCACCTGGAGATCGTTTCCCCGGTGGTCGAGGGTTCCGTTCGCGCTCGCCAGGATCGCCGCAAGGACGGTTCCGGCGACAAGGTCGTGCCGATTTCCATCCACGGCGATGCCGCCTTCGCGGGGCAGGGCGTGGTCATGGAAACCTTCCAGATGTCGCAGACCCGCGCCTACAAGACCGGTGGCACCATCCACCTGGTGATCAACAACCAGGTCGGTTTCACCACCAGCCGCCAGGACGATGCGCGCTCCACCGAGTACGCCACCGACGTGGCGAAGATGATTCAGGCGCCGATCTTCCACGTCAACGGCGACGATCCGGAAGCCGTGCTGTTCGTCACCCAGCTGGCCGTCGACTACCGCATGCAGTTCAAGCGCGACGTGGTCATCGACCTGGTCTGCTACCGTCGTCGTGGCCACAACGAGGCCGACGAGCCGAGCGGTACCCAGCCGCTGATGTACCAGCAGATCGCCAAGCAGCGCACCACCCGCGAGCTGTACGCCGACACCCTGGTGAACGCCGGCGTGCTCAGCGCCGAGCAGGTCCAGTCGAAGATCGACGACTACCGCGACGCCCTGGACAACGGCCTGCACGTGGTGAAGAGCCTGGTCAAGGAGCCCAACAAGGAACTGTTCGTCGACTGGCGTCCGTACCTGGGTCACGCCTGGACCGCGCGTCACGATACCCGTTTCGACCTGAAGACCCTGCAGGAACTGTCCAGCAAGATGCTGGAAGTGCCGGAAGGCTTCGTCGTCCAGCGCCAGGTTTCGAAGATCTACGAGGATCGCCAGAAGATGGCGGCCGGTGGCCTGCCGATCAACTGGGGCTTCGCCGAGACCCTGGCCTACGCGACCCTGCTGTTCGAAGGCCATCCGGTGCGGATGACCGGCCAGGACGTCGGCCGTGGCACCTTCTCGCACCGTCACGCGGTGCTGCACAACCAGAAGGACGACTCGGTCTACGTACCGCTGGCCAACCTGTTCGACGGCCAGCCGCGCCTGGATATCTACGATTCCTTCCTTTCGGAAGAGGCCGTGCTGGCGTTCGAATACGGTTTCGCCACCACCACGCCGAACTCGCTGGTGATCTGGGAAGCCCAGTTCGGCGACTTCGCCAACGGCGCCCAGGTGGTCATCGACCAGTTCATCACCAGTGGCGAAAGCAAGTGGGGCCGACTCTGCGGCCTGACCATGCTGCTGCCGCACGGCTATGAAGGGCAGGGCCCGGAGCACTCCTCCGCGCGTCTGGAGCGCTACCTGCAGCTCTGCGCCGAGCAGAACGTCCAGGTCTGCGTGCCGACCACCCCGGCCCAGGTCTACCACATGCTCCGCCGCCAGGTGATCCGCCCGCTGCGCAAGCCGCTGATCGTGATGACGCCGAAGTCCCTGCTGCGTCACAAGCTCGCCATCTCGACCCTGGAAGATCTGGCCAACGGTTCCTTCCAGACCGTGATCCCGGAAATCGACAGCCTGGATCCGAAGAAGGTCGACCGCGTCGTGCTGTGCAGCGGCAAGGTGTACTACGACCTGCTGGAGAAGCGCCGTGCGGAAGGCCGCGAAGACACCGCGATCGTCCGTATCGAGCAGCTGTATCCGTTCCCGGAAGACGACCTGGCGGAGGTTCTGGCTCCCTACAAGAACCTCAAGCACATCGTCTGGTGCCAGGAAGAGCCGATGAACCAGGGTGCCTGGTTCTGCAGCCAGCATCACATGCGCCGTGTCATCGCCGCGCACAAGAAGGGTCTCAACCTCGAGTACGCCGGTCGCGAAGGCTCCGCTGCTCCGGCTTGCGGCTACGCCTCGATGCACGCCGAGCAGCAGGAAAAACTGCTGCAAGACGCCTTTACTGTTTAACGCCTACGCGCTGAAGAAACCGAATTTAAGGAAACGCACATAATGGCTATCGAAATCAAAGCCCCAACCTTCCCGGAATCGGTCGCCGACGGCACCGTCGCCACCTGGCACAAGAAGCCGGGCGAAGCGGTCAAGCGTGACGAACTGATCGTCGACATCGAGACCGACAAGGTCGTCATCGAGGTTCTCGCCGAGGCTGATGGCGTGCTGGCCGAGATCATCAAGAACGAAGGCGACACCGTTCTGAGCAACGAGCTGCTCGGCAAGCTGAACGAAGGCGGTGCCGCCGCTCCGGCCGCTCCGGCTGCCGCTGCGCCCGCCGCCGCTCCGGTTGCCCAGGCCGCTGCCGCTCCGGCTGCCGCTGGCGGCGACGATGCCATCCTGTCCCCGGCCGCGCGCAAGCTGGCCGAGGAAGCCGGCATCGACCCGAACAGCATCGCCGGCACCGGCAAGGGCGGTCGCGTGACCAAGGAAGACGTGGTCGCCGCCGTCGAAGCGAAGAAGAACGCCCCGGCCGCTCCGGCCAAGCCTGCCGCTCCGGCCGCCGAGGCGCCGATCTTCGCCGCTGGCGATCGTGTCGAGAAGCGCGTGCCGATGACCCGCCTGCGCGCCAAGGTCGCCGAGCGCCTGGTCGAGGCGCAGTCCGCCATGGCCATGCTGACCACCTTCAACGAGGTCAACATGAAGCCGATCATGGACCTGCGTTCGAAGTACAAGGACCTCTTCGAGAAGAAGCACAACGGTGTTCGCCTGGGCTTCATGTCCTTCTTCGTCAAGGCCGCCACCGAGGCGCTGAAGCGCTTCCCGGGGGTCAACGCCTCCATCGACGGCAACGACATCGTCTACCACGGCTACCAGGACATCGGCGTTGCCGTTTCCAGTGATCGTGGCCTGGTGGTCCCGGTCCTGCGTAACGCCGAGTTCATGAGCCTGGCCGAAATCGAAGGCGGCATCGCCAACTTCGGCAAGAAGGCGAAGGAAGGCAAGCTGACCATCGAGGACATGACCGGCGGTACCTTCACCATCTCCAATGGTGGCGTGTTCGGTTCCCTGCTCTCGACCCCGATCGTCAACCCGCCGCAGACCGCCATCCTCGGCATGCACAAGATCCAGGAGCGCCCGATGGCCGTGAACGGCCAGGTGGTGATCCTGCCGATGATGTACCTGGCGCTGTCCTACGACCACCGTCTGATCGACGGCAAGGAAGCGGTGAGCTTCCTGGTGGCCATCAAGGACCTGCTGGAAGATCCGGCTCGCCTGCTGCTGGACGTCTGATTTAGCGTTTCTCTTCACGGCGGCCCCCTCGTGGGGCCGTCCGGTTTCACCCGAATAAGGATTGAGATATGAGCCAGAAATTCGACGTGGTAGTGATTGGTGCCGGCCCCGGCGGCTACGTTGCCGCCATCCGCGCTGCCCAGTTGGGCCTGAAGACCGCCTGCATCGAGAAGTACATCGGCAAGGAAGGCAAGGTGGCGCTCGGCGGCACCTGCCTGAACGTTGGCTGCATCCCGTCCAAGGCGCTGCTGGACAGCTCCTACAAGTACCACGAGGCCAAAGAGGCCTTCAAAGTCCATGGCATCGAAGCCAAGGGCGTCACCATCGACGTTCCGGCGATGGTTGCGCGCAAGGCCAACATCGTCAAGAACCTGACCGGCGGCATCGCCACCCTGTTCAAGGCCAACGGCGTGACTTCCTTCGAAGGCCACGGCAAGCTGCTGGCCAACAAGCAGGTGGAAGTGACCGGCCTGGACGGCAAGACCCAGGTCCTGGAAGCCGAGAACGTGATCATCGCCTCCGGCTCCCGTCCGGTGGAGATCCCGCCGGCCCCGCTGACCGACGACATCATCGTCGACTCCACCGGCGCCCTGGAATTCCAGGCCGTGCCGAAGAAGCTGGGCGTGATCGGCGCCGGCGTCATCGGTCTGGAGCTGGGTTCGGTATGGGCCCGCCTGGGTGCCGAGGTGACCGTCCTGGAAGCGCTGGACAAGTTCCTCCCGGCCGCCGACGAGCAGATCGCCAAGGAAGCCCTGAAGGTCCTGACCAAGCAAGGCCTGAACATCCGTCTGGGCGCCCGCGTGACCGCTTCGGAAGTGAAGAAGAAGCAGGTCACCGTGACCTTCACCGACGCCAACGGCGAGCAGAAGGAAACCTTCGACAAACTGATCGTCGCGGTCGGCCGTCGCCCGGTGACCACCGACCTGCTGGCCGCCGACAGCGGCGTGACCCTCGACGAGCGTGGCTTCATCTACGTCGACGACCACTGCAAGACCAGCGTTCCGGGCGTCTTCGCCATCGGTGACGTGGTTCGCGGCGCGATGCTCGCGCACAAGGCCTCGGAAGAGGGCGTGATGGTCGCCGAGCGCATCGCCGGCCACAAGGCGCAGATGAACTACGACCTGATTCCGTCGGTCATCTACACCCACCCGGAAATCGCCTGGGTCGGCAAGACCGAGCAGACCCTCAAGGCCGAGGGCGTCGAAGTCAACGTCGGCACCTTCCCGTTCGCCGCCAGCGGTCGTGCGATGGCTGCCAACGACACCACCGGCCTGGTCAAGGTCATCGCCGATGCGAAGACCGACCGCGTGCTGGGCGTCCACGTGATCGGCCCGAGCGCCGCCGAACTGGTGCAGCAGGGCGCGATCGGCATGGAGTTCGGCACCAGCGCCGAGGACCTGGGCATGATGGTCTTCTCCCACCCGACCCTGTCCGAAGCCCTGCACGAAGCCGCCCTGGCGGTGAATGGCCACGCCATCCACATCGCCAACCGCAAGAAGCGCTGAGTGAACCGACGCCCCGGTTCACGCCAGGGGCGTCACAACGACGCGGGACGCGTCGTCCGTCAGGCCAGGACAGGTTCCTGGCCTTGTCGGGTCCGGGTTCTGTAGAATCCACGGTTTGCCGCCTGCGTCGGGATGACGCAGCGGCAGACTTTCAGAAGAACCACGGTGGGTGAGCGCCGGCGACCGTTGCGAGGTGGCCGCGGGCGCATACCGCCGGACTGTTTTTTCGCGAGCCGGGCGGTTCGCGAAGTGACGGTCACAGGTGGTGGGGCGCCACGAGCGCTCCACCGAAATGCGCAATACCTAGACGAATAACGGTAGACAAGCATGAATCTCCACGAATATCAGGGTAAGCAGCTGTTCGCTGAATACGGCCTGCCTGTATCCAAGGGCTTTGCCGTAGACACCCCCGAAGAGGCCGCAGAAGCCTGCGACAAGATCGGCGGCGGCGAGTGGGTCGTCAAAGCTCAGGTGCACGCCGGTGGCCGCGGTAAAGCGGGCGGTGTGAAGCTGGTGAAGAGCAAAGAGGACGCCAAGGCGTTCGCCCAGCAGTGGCTGGGCAAGAACCTGGTGACCTACCAGACCGACGCCAACGGCCAGCCGGTCAGCAAGATCCTGGTGGAGTCCTGCACCGACATCGACAAGGAGCTGTATCTCGGCGCCGTCGTCGATCGTTCCAGCCGCCGCATCGTGTTCATGGCTTCCACCGAGGGTGGCGTGGACATCGAGAAGGTCGCCCACGACACTCCCGAGAAGATCCTCAAGGCCACCATCGACCCGCTGGTCGGCGCGCAGCCGTACCAGGGCCGCGAGCTGGCCTTCCAACTGGGCCTGAAGGGCGACCAGATCAAGCAGTTCACCCATATCTTCGTCGGCCTGGCGAAGCTGTTCCAGGACTACGACCTGGCCCTGCTGGAAGTGAACCCGCTGGTGATCAAGAAGGACGGCAACCTGCACTGCCTGGACGCCAAGATCAACATCGACAGCAACGCCCTGTACCGCCAGCCGAAGCTGCGCGCCATGCACGACCCGTCCCAGGACGACGCCCGTGAAGCCCATGCGCAGAAGTGGGAGCTGAACTACGTCGCGCTGGAAGGCAACATCGGCTGCATGGTCAACGGCGCCGGCCTGGCCATGGGTACCATGGACATCGTCAACCTGCACGGCGGCAAGCCGGCCAACTTCCTCGACGTTGGCGGCGGTGCGACCAAGGAGCGCGTCACCGAAGCGTTCAAGATCATCCTGTCCGACAGCAACGTGAAGGCCGTTCTGGTGAACATCTTCGGCGGCATCGTGCGTTGCGACATGATCGCCGAAGGCATCATCGGCGCCGTCAAAGAAGTCGGCGTGAAGGTTCCGGTCGTCGTCCGCCTGGAAGGCAACAACGCTGAACTGGGTGCCAAGGTCCTGGCCGAGAGCGGCCTGAACATCATCGCGGCAACCAGCCTGACCGACGCTGCCCAGCAAGTCGTCAAGGCCGCGGAGGGTAAGTAATGAGCGTCCTGATCAACAAAGACACCAAAGTCATCTGCCAAGGCTTCACCGGTAGCCAGGGCACCTTCCACTCCGAGCAGGCCATCGCCTACGGCACCAAGATGGTCGGCGGCGTGACCCCCGGCAAGGGCGGCACCACCCACCTCGGCCTGCCGGTGTTCAACACCGTCAAGGAAGCCGTGGAAGCCACTGGCGCCGAAGCCTCGGTCATCTACGTTCCGGCTCCGTTCTGCAAGGACTCGATCCTGGAAGCGGCGTTCGGCGGCATCAAGCTGATCGTCTGCATCACCGAAGGCATCCCGACCCTCGACATGCTGGACGCCAAGGTCAAGTGCGACGAGCTGGGCGTACGCCTGATCGGCCCGAACTGCCCGGGCGTGATCACTCCCGGCGAGTGCAAGATCGGCATCATGCCGGGTCACATCCACCTGCCGGGCAAGGTCGGCATCGTGTCGCGTTCCGGCACCCTGACCTACGAAGCCGTGAAGCAGACCACCGACGCCGGCTTCGGCCAGTCCACCTGCGTGGGCATCGGCGGCGACCCGATCCCGGGCTCCAACTTCATCGACATCCTGAAGCTGTTCCAGGAAGACCCGCAGACCGAAGCCATCGTCATGATCGGCGAGATCGGCGGCTCCGCTGAAGAAGAGGCCGCGGCCTTCATCAAGGCCAACGTGACCAAGCCGGTGGTCTCCTACATCGCTGGCGTGACCGCCCCTCCGGGCAAGCGCATGGGCCACGCCGGCGCCATCATCTCCGGTGGCAAGGGCACCGCGGACGAGAAGTTCGCCGCCCTGCAGGACGCCGGGGTGAAGACCGTGCGTTCCCTGGCCGACATCGGCAAGGCCCTGGCCGAGCTGACCGGTTGGGAAGTGAAGAAGGCCTGATTTCCCGGGTTTTCCGACTTCCAGAACGAAGGCCACCGCCTCACAGCGGTGGCCTTCGTCGTTTTATCGTGTCCGTCGAACGGATGTCGTCGCGATGCGCTATCATTGCCAGCGGTTCTTGTCCGACAAAACCGTCGGACGCGCCATGCAATGCCTCGCAGGTCATCGCACCTGCAGCGATAACGCCACATGGCCCTCAAAAGGGGTCGGGCGGCTTGACCGGTCCTCCCCATCCGGAAGGACGATGTTTCCTAACACCCCCAAAGGGAAACCCCGAACAACCGAGACTTCTGCCAGTGGTACATCCTCCTATGACTCATTTGAAAGGGTTCGACCTGCTCGCCCTTGGCTTCATGACGTTCGCGCTTTTTCTTGGCGCGGGTAACATCATCTTTCCTCCGAGCGCCGGTATGGCGGCGGGCGAACATGTGTGGAGCGCGGCCTTCGGCTTCCTCCTCACCGGTGTCGGCCTGCCGTTGCTGACGGTGGTCGCCCTGGCTCGCGTCGGCGGCGGCATCGGCCGGCTGACCCAGCCGATCGGGCGGCGTGCGGGGGTGGCGTTCGCCATCGCCGTCTATCTCGCCATCGGTCCGCTGTTCGCCACGCCGCGTACGGCCGTGGTGTCCTTCGAGATGGGCGTCGCGCCCTTCACCGGGGATGGAGGCGCGCCGCTGCTCGTCTACACCGTCGCCTATTTCGCCGTGGTGCTGTTCCTCGTGCTGAACCCGGGCCGCCTCGTCGACCGGGTCGGCAAGGTCATCACGCCGGTGCTGCTGTCGGCCCTGCTGGTCCTTGGCGGCGCGGCGATCTTCGCGCCCGCGGGCGAGATCGGCAGCAGTTCGGGGGAATACCGGAGCGCGCCGCTGGTGCAGGGCTTCCTGCAAGGCTATCTGACCATGGATACGCTGGGCGCGCTGGTCTTCGGCATCGTCATCGCCACCGCCATCCGTGACCGTGGTATCAGCGACAGTCGCCTGGTCACCCGCTATTCGATGATCGCCGGCATGATCGCTGCGACCGGCCTGTCGCTGGTCTACCTTGCGCTCTTCTATCTCGGCGCCACCAGCCAGGGCATCGCCGGCGATGCGCAGAACGGCGTGCAGATACTCACCGCCTACGTACACCAGACCTTCGGCATTTCCGGCAGCCTGCTGCTGGCGGTGGTCATCACCCTGGCGTGCCTGACCACGGCGGTGGGGCTGATCACCGCCTGCGGCGAGTTCTTCAGCGAGCTGTTGCCGGTTTCCTACAAGGTGGTGGTGATCGTGTTCTCGCTGTTCAGCCTGCTGGTCGCCAACCAGGGGCTGACCCAGTTGATCAGCCTTTCGGTACCGGTTCTGGTAGGACTCTATCCGCTCGCCATCGTGCTGATCGCCCTGAGCCTGTTCGACCGTCTCTGGGTATCGGCTCCGCGGGTATTCGTGCCGGTGATGATCGTGGCATTGATCTTCGGCATCGTCGACGGGCTGGGGGCGGCCAAGCTGAACGGATGGGTGCCGGAGGTCTTCGCCAAGCTCCCGCTGGCCGGCCAGAGCCTGGGGTGGTTGCTGCCGGTATCCATTGCGCTCGTCCTGGCGGTCATCTGCGATCGACTGCTGGGCAAGCCACGCGAAGCGGTTGCCTGAGACCTCAGGCGTACGCGCCAAGGCCGCCTGCGGGCGGCCTTTTTCATGAGCCGACGAAAGTCGTGTCCTGGCCGGGGCGGGCGACGTCCCAACGGCGCGAAACAACGGCGGGGCGATTCCCGACCGGCTCACGGGGGAAGTTTTCATGACTGCCGAACTCGGCATCTTCAACGGGCACTTGCTGCAACACCTGCTGGCGGCGCTCTGGTTCCTGGTCTGCTGGGTGGGCTACACCCGCTATGCGACCTGGAAGGGGCGCGACACCGCCTGCCTGGCCAGCGTCCTGCATCTCTACCGGGAGGACTGGATGCGCCGGCTACTGCTGCGCGACAACCGCATCGCCGATGCCAGCGTGATTGGCAACCTGGAGCGCAATGCATCCTTCTTCGCCTCCAGCACCCTGATCATCCTCGCCGGCATTCTCACCCTGCTGGGTTCCACCGACCGCGCGGTCTCGGTTCTGGCCGACCTGCCGTTCGTCGAGGAGGCCAGTCGCGGCTTGTCCGAGCTGAAGCTGCTGTGCCTGGCGGTGGTCTTCGTCTACGCCTTCTTCACCTTCAGCTGGTGCATGCGCCAGTACAACTTCGCGGCGATCCTGGTCGGTTCGGCGCCGATGATCGGTGAGCGCAACGTCGGCGAGCTGGAGCGCAAGTCCTTCGCCGAGCGCGCGGCACGGGTGATCTCGCTGGCCGCCAACCAGTTCAACTTCGGCCTGCGTTCGTATTATTTCGGCCTGGCCATGCTCGCCTGGTTCATCAATTCCTGGTTCTTCATGCTGGTGACGACCGGCGTGGTGCTGGTTCTCTATCGCCGAGAATTCCATTCGGACGTGCTGGAAGTGATGGTCTACACCGCGACCGCCATTTCCGAAAGCCCACGGGAAGGCGAGGGCGAGGTGCCCAGGGGCTGAATCCCGGGCATGAAAAAGCCCGCTTGCGCGGGCTCTTTCAGGGTACGTCAACAAGAACTCATTGCTGGTTCTGTTGCGGTTGCTCCGGAGTCGGGGCCGGAGTCTGCGGGGTGGCCGGAGTGTCGCTCGACGGCGCCGGGGTGCTGGGCTCGGCAGGCGGAGTAGCCGGAGCGCTGGGCTGCTGCTCGGTAGCCGGAGCTGCCGGGGCGGCTGCCTTGTCTTCCTCTTTCTTGTCGCAGGCGGCCAGGCCAAGGCTGGCGGCGAGCAGCAGGGCAAGAGTTACGGTCTTTTTCATCGTTTAGCCTCCATGTGCGGCTTTCCTCGTTGTAGCCCTTTGAACATGGGCCGGGGCGTGAAGTTCCACACACTTCGATTATTTCGATCGATATGGCCGAAACCCCGGCTGCCGGGGCTTTGGTCGCAGGGTATGATTCGCCTTCGGAAAATTCCTAGCAAGGTTGCCGTCATGTCGGAAAACCCCCTCCTCGAGCGCGCCCGCCGCTTTCTCTCGGCCCTGCGCCACTGCCAGGTGCTGGGCGTGACGGTGGAGGCCGCGGATGAAAAAGGCCTGACCCTGCGCCTGCCGTACAGCCAGGCAATCATCGGCAATCCGGAAAGCGGGGTGATCCATGGCGGCGCTATCACCACCCTGATGGACACCACCTGTGGAATCTCCACGGTGTGCGTGCTGCCGGAATTCGAGATCTGCCCGACCCTCGACCTGCGCATCGACTACATGCACCCCGCCGAGCCGAACAAGGATGTCTATGGCTTCGCCGAGTGCTACCGGGTCACGCCGAATGTGATCTTCACCCGTGGCTTCGCCTACCAGGACGATCCCGGTCAGCCGATCGCCCATGTCGTCGGCGCGTTCATGCGCATGGGCGGCGTCGCCCGCGCCGGTAGCGCCAGGCCGGGTGCGCAGGGAGGTGCGGCATGAGCCCGGCCAGCCTCGAACAACTGGTCCGCGAAGCGCGGCAGAACAATGACTACAGCCCGCTGCTGGAGCTCATCCCCTACGCCAGGCTGATCGGCATCGAATGCCTGCGCCTGGGCGACGACATGGTCTTCCGCCTGCCGGCGAGCAAGGACAACATCGGCAACCCGACCCTGCCGGCGATCCATGGCGGGGTCATCGCCGGTTTCATGGAGCACGCGGCGATGCTGCACCTGCTGACTTTCATGAGCATGCCGCACCTGCCGAAGATCATCGACTTTTCCATCGATTACCTGCGCGCCGGGCACTTCCGCGATACCTACGCGCAATGCCAGGTCTGGCGCCAGGGGCGGCGGGTGGCGAATGTCGCGATCACTGCCTGGCAGAGCACCCAGAGCGAGCCGATCGCCACTGCGCGGGCGCACTTCAAGGTGGACGAGCCGTGAGCGGCGCGTCGCGCCGCCGGGCCTGAGGAAATCGCGATGGATGCTTTGCTGATACTGGGCGGCCTGCTGCTGATGGTCGCCGGCTATATCTGGGTCATCGTCCTGGCCTTCGGCACCGGCCTGCTGTGGGGCTACGGCAGCCTACTGCCGCCGGTGACGCTGGCCTACATCGGTGTGCACTGGCGCACCGCGCGCAAGGGCGTGGGGCTCGCCGCGCTGGGCTGTATCCCGCTGGTGGTCGGCCTGGCCCTGCTGGCCAACCACGACGCCGCGCGGCTGGAGGCTATCCTCAGCCTGCGCTGGCTGAAGCCGGAAGCCAAGCCGCCGGCGGAACTGGCCATAGTCCTGCGCGGCGAGTTCAACGGGCGACCGTTCATGCCGCAGAGCGGCGAACTGATCGATGGCGTGCTCAGCCTGCGCCAGGGCCATGACTTTTATGCCCAGCGCGAGTTGCAGATCCGCCTGCCGGCCCAGCCGACCGGTCCGCTGCGCCTGGATGTGCTGCCGGAGGACGGCGGGGCGCTACCGGAAATCGAACTGAGCTGGCTGCTGCCGGAACAGGACCTGCCCGAAGCCCGTCGCCTCGCCCGGGGCTACACCTTGCACCTGGACCTCGAGCCAAAGGCGCCGAACCGCCTGGCGGGGGAGTTCCACCTGAGCCTGCCGAGCGACTACCGCACCACCCTCAGCGGTCATCTCGAACTGTATACCGACCGCCTGCGCTACCGTTACGGCAAGGTCGACCTCGGCTACGACTCCGACGATACCGTGGCGCTGGTCCTGCGCGATTACCTGCAACGACGCTTCGCCAATCGCGATGTCAGCCTCGTCCGGGCCCCCTCCTGGCGCGCGGCCAGCCGTGCCCGTCCGCTGCGCGTCGAGGCGCTGGTGGGCGGCCGGAGCGAGGTCCTGGAGCTGACGCTGGAGCGGAACGCCCGTCGGGAATGGGCGGTACGCGGCGACGACTTCGCCGAACTGCCGGCGGAGCAGGCGCCAGCGCTCCTGGTCGCTGCGCCCGAACCGCAGGTGCCGCCGGCGCCGCGCAACGCGGAGCTGGACCTGGAGACGGTGCAGGTCGAGCCCGAGCGCTATCGCCAGCGCCTGGTCAAGGCCACCACCTTGCGCGGACGAATCGCCGAGGGCCGCTTCACCGGCCTCGACGGCGAGGGACGGCTGGTGATCCGCCGGGAAATGCCCGGGGCGGGGGAGGCGAGCTACCTGTTGCGTCCGGCGGAGATCGCCCGTCTCGAGCTGCTCGAGCGCTAGGGGCGGCAGGCGCGAACGGTTTTTTTGCATAAGCGCTTGAAAATCCGGGAGAAGGCCCCACCTAGGGGACATCCGCCGTGGTACGCGGCTTATGTCATTGATGGAGCTTGGAGCGATGAGCGTGGAAACCCAAAAAGAGACACTGGGCTTTCAGACTGAAGTGAAGCAGCTGCTTCACCTGATGATTCATTCTCTCTATTCGAACAAGGAAATCTTCCTCCGCGAGCTGATTTCCAACGCTTCGGACGCCGCCGACAAGTTGCGTTTCGAAGCCCTGGCCAATCCCGAGCTGCTCGAGGGCGGCGCCGAGCTGAAGATCCGCGTCAGCTTCGACAAGGAGGCCAATACCGTCACCCTGGAAGACAACGGCATCGGCATGAGCCGCGAGGATGTGGTGACCCACCTGGGCACCATCGCCAAGTCCGGGACCGCCGACTTCCTGAAGAACCTCTCCGGCGACCAGAAGAAGGACTCGCACCTGATCGGCCAGTTCGGCGTCGGCTTCTACAGCGCCTTCATCGTCGCCGACAAGGTCGATGTCTACTCCCGTCGCGCCGGCCAGCCGGCCAGCGAAGGCGTGCACTGGTCGTCCAAGGGCGAGGGCGAGTTCGACGTCGCCACCATCGACAAGCCCGAGCGCGGCACCCGTATCGTCCTCCACCTGAAGAAGGGCGAGGAGGAGTTCGCCGATGGCTGGCGCCTGCGCAACGTGATCAAGAAATACTCCGATCACATCGCCCTGCCGATCGAGCTGCCCAAGGAGTTCCATGGCGAAGAGGCCGAAAAGCCCGCCGAGCCGGAATGGGAAACGGTCAACCGTGCCAGCGCGCTGTGGACCCGTCCGCGCGCCGAGGTGAAGGACGAGGAATACCAGGAGTTCTACAAGCATGTCGCCCATGACTTCGAGAACCCGCTGAGCTGGAGCCACAACAAGGTCGAAGGCAAGCTGGAATACACCTCGCTGCTCTACGTGCCGGGCCGCGCGCCGTTCGACCTGTACCATCGCGAAGCGCCGCGTGGCTTGAAGCTGTACGTGCAGCGGGTGTTCATCATGGACCAGGCCGACGAGTTCCTGCCGCTGTACCTGCGCTTCATCAAGGGCGTGGTCGACTCCAACGACCTGTCGCTGAACGTCTCCCGGGAAATCCTGCAGAAGGATCCGGTGATCGACTCGATGAAGTCGGCGCTGACCAAGCGCGTGCTGGACATGCTGGAGAAGCTGGCGAAGAACGAGCCGGAGCAGTACAAGACCTTCTGGAAGAACTTCGGCCAGGTCCTCAAGGAAGGCCCGGCGGAAGACTTCGGCAACAAGGAGAAGATCGCCGGCCTGCTGCGCTTCGCCTCCACCGGCGGCGACTCGGGCGAGCAGAGCGTAGCGCTGGCCGACTACATCGGCCGGATGAAGGAAGGCCAGGACAAGATCTACTACCTCACCGGCGAGAGCTATTCGCAGGTGAAGAACAGCCCGCACCTGGAAGTGTTCCGCAAGAAAGGCATCGAAGTGCTGCTGCTCACCGATCGCATCGACGAATGGCTGATGAGCTACCTGCCGGACTTCGATGGCAAGTCGTTCGTCGATGTCGCCCGCGGTGACCTGGACCTCGGCAGCCTGGACTCGGAAGAGGACAAGAAGGCCCAGGAAGAGGTCGCCAAGAGCAAGGAAGGCCTGATCGAACGCCTGAAGAAGGTGCTCGACGAGCAGGCCAGCGAAGTGCGCGTGTCCCATCGCCTGACCGACTCGCCGGCGATCCTCGCCATCGGCGAGCAGGACCTCGGCCTGCAGATGCGGCAGATCCTAGAGGCCAGCGGGCAGAAGGTGCCGGAGTCGAAGCCGATCTTCGAGATCAACCCGCAGCATCCGCTGATCGAGAAGCTGGATGCGGAGCCGGACGAGGACCGCTTCGGCGAGCTGTCGCATATCCTCTTCGACCAGGCCGCCCTGGCCGCGGGAGACAGCCTCAAGGACCCGGGCGCCTATGTACGCCGACTGAACAAGCTGCTGGTGGAGCTGTCCGCTTAAGCAGTAGCCCCGACAAAGCCCGCTTCGGCGGGCTTTGTCTTTTCCAACTCTCGCAGGAGCAGTAGCCATGAGTGAGATTCGTGTAGAGCCGGTCGCCTACGACATCGATGGGCAGCCGTACGAAGGTCAACTGGTATACGACGCCAGCCACGCGGGGCCGCGTCCGGGCCTGCTGATGGCGCCGAACTGGATGGGCGTGAGCGCCGGCGCGCTGGAGATTGCCCGGCAGGTCGCCGGGCGAGGCCGCGTGGTGCTGGTGGCGGACCTCTACGGCAGGGACGTGCGTCCGCAGAACGGCGACGAGGCGGGCGCGGCGATGATGCCGCTGAAGAACGACCGCGCCTTGCTGCGCAAGCGCATGCAGGCGGCGCTGGCAGCCCTGCGCGGACAGAAGCTCGCGGCTGTCGATGCGACCCGCCAGGCCGCCTTCGGTTTCTGCTTCGGCGGTTGCTGCGCGCTGGAGCTGGCGCGCGACGGCGCCGAGCTGAAGGCCTTCGTCTCCTTCCATGGCACCCTGGACACGCCGGACCCGGCGGATGCCAGGAACATCAAGGGCGCGGTCCTGGTGCTCGACGGCGCCTCCGATCCGCTGGTGCCGCGCGAGCAGTTGCCGGCCTTCGCCAGGGAGATGTCCGATGCCGGCGTCGACTGGCAGCTCACCAGCTATGGTGGCGCGGTGCATTCCTTCACCGACCCGCATGCCAAGGTGCCGGGCAAGATGCACTATGACGCCAGGACCTCCCGCCGTGCCTTCCAGGCGATGGACGACCTGCTGGCGGAAGTCTTCGCCTGAGACCGACGACCTACTCGCGCATGGCGAAGCAGTGCCGGGCCTCGGGGAAGCGCCGTTCGCGCACGTCCTCGGCGAAGCGCCGGGCCGCTTCGGCGATTTCCCGGTCGAGCCGCGCGTAGCGTTCGACGAAGCGCGGTACCTGCTCGCCGCTGAGCCCGAGCAGGTCCTCGCTGACCAGCACCTGGCCATCGCAGGCCGGCGAGGCGCCGATGCCGATGCAGGGAATCGCCAGTTCCTCGCTCAGGCGGCGTGCCAGCGGTTCGCCGACGCCTTCGATGACCACCGCGAAAGCGCCGCCGCGTTGCATGGCGAGGCCGTCGCGGCGCACCCGTTCGGCGCTTTCCGGATCGCGGCCCTGGGCCTTGAAGCCGCCCATGGTGTTGACCCGCTGCGGCATCAAGCCGATATGGGCGAGCACCGGTACGCCGCGGCGTACGAGAAAGTCCACGGTTTCCTCCAGCTCTTCGCCACCTTCCAGCTTCACCGCCTGGGCGCCGCTCTCCGCCAGCAGGCGTGCGGCGTTGCGAAAGGCCTGGCGGGGCGACTCCTGGTAGCTGGCGAAGGGCATGTCGGCCACCACGCAAGCCCGCTGGCTGCCGCGCACGACCGCCAGGGTGTGGGCGATCATCATCTCCAGGCTCACGCCCAGCGTGCTGGGCATGCCGTAGAGCACCATGCCCAGCGAATCGCCGACCAGCAGCAGGTCGGCATGCGGGTCGAGCAGGCGCGCCATGGGCGTGCTGTAGGCGGTCAAGACGACCAGACTGCCAGCGCCCTTGCGGTGCTGCAGGTCGGGGACGGACAGGCGGTGTTGCGGGCGATGGCTGCTCATGCGGCGGCTCCGGTTTGTCTGCGGGGAGCGACACGCTACCATCGACGGCGCACCGCTCACTCGACGGATGGGGACAACCGATGCCGCAAATGGGACAAGAACGCGACCTGCCGGGGTTCCGCAGCCTGCCGTGCGCGGTCTATCTGCGCGCCTTCGAGATGCCCGCCGGCCATCGGGTAGCGATGCACGAGCATCCCTGGGGCCAGTTGATGTACGCCGCCAGCGGTATCTTGCGCGCCAGTACCGAACGCCGCAGCTACCTGGTGCCGACGCAGCACGCGCTATGGATCCCTGCGGGCGTCCGGCATGCCGCAGAAGCCTGCAACACCGTGTTGTTCCGCAGCCTGTACCTGGACCACGCGTTGCCCGGCGCCTGCCGGGTGCTGGAGGTCTCCGGCCTGCTGCGCGAATTGCTGACGCGGGCGGCGGAGTTTCCCCGCGAGTATCCGCCGGGTGGCGAGGCGGAGCGGCTGATGCAGGTGGTCGCCGACGAGATCGGTCGCCTGCGCGAGGCGCCGCTGACCCTGCCGCTGCCCGTCGATCCGCGCTTGCGTCGGATCACCGACGCACTGCAGGCGGACCCGGCCGATTCGCGCGGCATCGAGGATTGGGCGGGACTGGTGGGGGCTTCCCGACGGACCCTGGCGCGGCTGTTCCGCGAGCAGACCCAGTTGTCGTTTCGCGAGTGGCGCCAGCGCCTGCGTCTGCTCAACGCGGTCGCCGCGCTGGAGGAGGGTGCCAGCGTGACGCGGGTGGCCAGCGACCTTGGCTACGACTCCACCTCGGCGTTCATCAGCCTGTTCCAGCGTCATTTCGGCCAGACCCCTGGTTGCTTCGCCCGCTCCTTGCGCTTGCCCGGCTGAGCCGCATGCTTCAGGGTGCCGCCTGTTGGCGCAGGCTTGCCGTCTTGGCAGCGAGGTCCGGCCAGGCGGGCTTGCCGGCGAAGCGCTCGCGCAGGTAGTTGGCCAGCGTGGCGACCTGCTGGTCGTCGAGGCTGTGGCGGAAACCGGGCATGTAGCCGAGGTCGCCGGTGGCCGGGCTGTGGATGCCGTCGAGGATGATCCGCAGCAGGTTGTCCGGGCTGTCCGCGTGCACGTTGCTGTTCAGCGCGAGGGATGGCCGTACGCCGAAGAAGCGCGGACTGTCGCCGTCGTGGTGGCAGGCCAGGCAGGCGCCGGCGAACAGCCGTGCGCCGTTGCCGCTGGGCGGTTGCAGGCGGCCGTAACTCTGCTGGTTGAGGCGCAGGGCCTGCTGCTGGTCGGTTTCCCGGGCTGGCGCCGCGGCGTAGGACGCCAGGTAGTGGGCGAGGGCGCGCAGGTCTTCGTCCGACTGCCGCGCCAGGCCTTCGCCGACCACCGGCGCCATCGGCCCGCTGGCGACCCCGTGATAGGCCGAATAACCATGGCGGAAGTACGCATGGAGGGCTGCTTCGCTCCAGGCGATGGGCGCCGGCGAGCTGGCGCTCAACGCGGGTGCCGTCCAGCCTTCCGCCTCGCCGCCGGCGAAGTGCTCGCTGCCGCTCCTTTCCGCGCCCAGCGCGTTGCGCGGCGAGTGGCAGGCGCCGCAGTGGCCGAGCCCTTCCGCCAGGTAGGCGCCACGGTTCCACTGCTGGTTGCGCATCGGCTCGTCGCGATAGGCGCCGGGCTCGAGGAACAGCAGGTTCCAGCCGGCCATCAGCAGGCGCTGGTCGAAGGGGAACGGCATCTGGTTGGCGGGCGTTTCGCTGTACACCGCCGGCTGGCTCATCAGGTAGGCGTACAGGGCCTTCAGGTCTTCGTCGCGAGTCCTGGTGAAGGCGGTGTAAGGGAACGCCGGGTACAGGTAGCTGCCATCGCGGGCCACGCCATGCCGCATGGCCCGCTCGAAGGCGGGATAGGACCAGCCGCCGATGCCGCTCGCGCGATCCGGCGTGAGATTGCTGCTGTAGATCGTCCCGAACGGCGTCGGCAAGGCCCGTCCACCGGCGTTGCGCGGACCGCCTTCGCGGGTATGGCAGACCGCGCAGTCGCCGAGGGCGGCGAGGCGTTCGCCGCGGGCGATCTGCTCGGTGCTGAACGGGCCGGGCGCGCCGTCCAGCGGTGCGATGGCCGGTTGCCAGGCGTAGCCGAGGGCGATGGCGGCGAGCACGACGAGGCTGCCGGTGGCCCAGAGGCCGATACGTGTTGCCTTCTTCATCTGTCAGTCATCCACTGCGCGGGGCGCCGTGGCGCCCCGGGGAAAAGGATCAGGCCTGCGTCCTGCGCAGCGCCGCGAGTACGCGTTCCGGCGTGAACGGCACCTGTCGCAGGCGCGCCCCGGTAGCGTCGAAGATCGCATTGGCGATGGCCGCGGCGCTGGGTACCGAGGCCGACTCGCCAGCGCCCATCGGCGGTTGTTCGGGACGGTCGAGCAACAGCACGTCGATTTCCGGCAGTTCGGGGAAGCCGAGGATCGGGTAGCCGCCCCATTCCAGACTGGTGACGCCGCGCCGGTCGAAGGTGGCGAACTCCTTGAGCACCCGGCTGGTGGACTGGATCACGTTGCCATGGACCTGGTGCCTGACCCCCTCGGGATTGACCATCTGCCCGCAGTCGTGGGCCACCCAGACCTTGGCGACGCGCACCGCGCCGTTTTCCGGGTTCACCTCGACGTCGGCGATCCAGGCGGCCCAGGCGGCACCGAAACCGGGGAACTTGCTGTGGAAGTAGCGTGCGTAGGCGAAGCCGCGACCTTTCAGTACATCGCCCTCGCGAGGCGCCGGATTGGGCGAGGTGCGCGGTTGCCAGCCGGCGCGCGCGACCAGGGCGTCGATCAGCGCCAGGGCGCGCTCGTCGTCCAGGTAGCGACGGCGGAAGGCGATCGGGTCGACGCCGGCCAGGTGCGCCAGTTCGTCGGCGTAGGACTCGTGGGCGAACACGTTCGGCAGCGCCGAAACGCCGCGCATCCAGGAAGCGCGGACGATGGGGGCCGCGTCGTTGGCCACCACCCGCATCCGCGGGTAGCGGTATTGCGGGATTGCGGTGCGGTCACCCATGTCGGCCACCTGTGGCGTGGCCGGGATCCGCCCGGTGAGGAGCAGGGCCAGGGTCGGCGCGCCGTTGGAGGGATAGCAGGTGGCGAAGTCGTAGGCCGCCACCTGGCCCTGTTCGTCGAGCCCGCCGCGAACCTCGATCAGTTGCGCGGTGCCCTTGGGTTCCCAGCCATGCTCCTGCTCGCGCATCAGTTGTACCCGTACCGGCCGTCCCACCGCCTGCGCCAGCAGCACGGCGTCGGCGCTGACGTCGTCGGCGCCGTTGCGTCCGTAGCAGCCGGCGGCCTCCATGCGGATCACTTCGATTTCCCCGGCATCGCGCCGGAGCAGCCTGGCCAGGTCGGTGCGCAGGTCGTGTGGATTCTGCGTGCCGGACCAGACGCGAACGCGTCGCGCATCGACCTCGGCGAGGGCGCAGGACGGACCGATGGAGGCATGCAACTGGTAGGGCCAGACATAGGTGGCCGACAGGGGCCGGGCGACGCCCGCGAGGTGGTGGTCGAGACTGGGCGAGTCGTGCAGCGTGCGTGGTTTCTTCGGGTGCTGGCGAAGGGACTCCTCGAGCCGGTCGGGGTCAAGCGGCGGCAGCCCCTGCCAGTCCTTCCAGCGCACCTCGAGCTGGCGCGCGGCGCGGATCGCCTGCTCCTCGCGCTCGCAGACCACGCCGACGAAGTCACCGATCACGACCACCTTGACCAGTCCCGGCAGTCCGGCGAGCGAGCTTTCGTCCACCGCCAGCAGGCCGCTGCCGAGCGGGGCGCCGACATCCGCGCCGGTATAGGGCGGACGCACCACTCGCCCATGCAGCATGCCGGGCAGGCGCATGTCGTGGACATAGGTCAGTTGGCCGGTCAGCTTCGCCGGGATATCCACCCGGCGCACCGGCTTGCCGACCAGGCGGTATTCGCTGCGCGGCTTGAGCGGCGCCTTGCCGTCGATGTTCAGGTTGAAGCGCTGGCCTTGCAGCAACTCGCCGTAGCCGATCCGGCGCTGCGGATCGGCGGCGGCGAAGACCTGGCCGTTTTCGCTGCGCAGGCTGTCCGGATGCACCGGGAAATGGCTTCCGGCCTGGCGCAGGAGGAAGCGCCGGGCTTCGGCGGCGGCCTGGCGCAGCGGCACGGCGCTGACCTGGATGCTGGCGCTGGCGATGGTCGGCCCCTGGTTCGGCGTGCGACTGGTATCGCCGAGGATCATCTCGACCTGGTCGAACGCGACGTCCAGTTCCTCGGCGACGATCTGCGCCAGTGCCGTGCGGATACCGGTACCGAGGTCGACGTGACCGCAGAAGGCGCTGACCTTGCCGTCCGCGGCGATGGCGATGAACGAGTCGACCTGGTCCAGCGGCAGGTCGGTGGCGCCCTGCTCGGCGAGGGCGAGCAGCGGGGCGGGCAGGTTGACGGTGACCAGCAGCAGGCCGCCGGCCTTGAGGAAGCCGCGTCGCGAGGGATTGGCCAGGCTCATGCCGGGTGCTCCTCCTGGCGGTCCTTCAGGCGTTCTGCGGCACGCCGGACGGCCTTGAGAATCTCCACATGGGTGCCGCAGCGACACAGGTTGTAGGCCAATTCCTGGCGGATCTCGCCGTCGCTGGGATCCGGGTTGCGATCCAGCAACGCCTTGGCGGTCATCAGCATGCCGTTGATGCAGTAGCCGCACTGGGCGGCCTGTTCGTCGATGAAGGCCTGTTGCAGCGGATGGGGATGGGCGGCGTCGCCGAGTCCCTCGAGGGTAACCACCCGGCGGCCGACGGCGGCCTCCACCGGGGTGATGCAGGAGCGGGTGGCGACGCCGTCCATCAGCACGGTGCAGGCGCCACACTCGCCGAGGCCGCAGCCGAACTTGGGACCGTTCAGTTGCAGGTCGTTGCGCAGGACATAGAGCAGGGGGGTATCGGGGGCGACATCGAGGCGCAGGGACTGACCGTTGACGGTCAGGGCAAGGGCATCGCTCATGGCGGTTTCTCCCCATGCCGGGGGCATGGCTGTTCATCAGGCGGATATCCCGTCGGCCGTGCCTGGTAGCGTGCGGCTATGCGGGAATTTGTTTGTATACAAACATGCTATGGACGCCCGCGGCGAACTGTCAATGGCAGGCGGCTACGACGAAAGGCGCAGGTTCGATCGGCGAAGCGCGGAGAAAAGACACGCCGGAATGGCGTCAGAGCAGGCGAGCGAGCAAGGCGCGCAGGGTTTCCTGTTCTTGCGGGGAAAGAGGCGCCAGGGCCTGCCGGTTGATCTCGCGGGCGGCCGCCAGGCCGGCCTCGAGTTCGGCGCGCCCGGCAGGACTGAGACTGACCAGCAGGCGGCGACCGTCGTCCGGATCGGCGCTGCGCAGAATCAGCCCGCGCTTGTCCAGGCGCTCGACGACGCCCTTGATGGTCGCGGCATCCATGGCGGTGAGCCGGCCCAACTGGTTCTGCGGACAGGGGCCGGTCTCGCCGAGGCGGACCAGGGCGGCCCACTGGGTCGGCGTCAGACCGTTGCCGATGCCGCTGGCGAACAGGGCCGCATAGCGCTGGTTGGCCTGGCGCAGGATGAAGCCGAACTGGTCGTCGAGGCGGTATGGCGCGGTACGGGACATGCTGGGCGTCGGTGGTGAGGTGAGGCCTATTCTAGCTCATGGACGGTACCAGAGTTCCTTGCGCTGAAAGGGAGTTTTCTTAGGAAGATAAGGATTTTCCAGTTCGATGATTCTTCGATTCTGTAAGGCAAGCTTGCCCAGCAATGTCTTGAAATGGCGCTCGAACAAGCGCTCGAAGCTGCCGTCATCGATGGCTTTCTCCAGCCCCTGACGGATGGCGTCGGCCAGTTCCGGGCGCTGGCGGGACACGAAGAAATAGAAGGCGGCGGGATAGTGCAGGACCACATGCTCGTCGATCGCCAGGTGCAGCCCGGCGCGGGAAGCGTCTTCCAGCTCGCCGTCGACCACCACCACCTCGCGGGGGAATACCTCGAAACGGCCGGCGTCGAGCATGCGGAACAGGCTCTCGTAGTTCTGGCTGGTCTTCACCTCCAGGCCGTTGGCGCGCAGGATCGCGGTGTCGGCCCAGTCCTGGCGCTGGCCGAAGCGGAAACGACGGAGATCATCCAGGCTTCGCACGGGCGCCAGGAGTTCCTTGTGAGCGGTGCTGACCAGGGGGAGGCGCCAGCCGATCAGGCCGCGATAGATCGGAATCCTGACCGGCAGGAGGGCGTCTTCCAGGTCGTCGCGGGTCTGCGCCCACATCACCTGCAGGCTCGGGTCGTCCTGCTCCAGGCGCAGTTGCGCGCGCGATTGCGGCATGGGTTGCGGGCTGGGCTCCAGACGGTAGTCGCCGCCGCTCCTGGCCAGGGCCAGCTGCAGCAGTTCGACGACATAGGGTTCGGGATTGCGTCCTTCGGAGTGACGCGGATAGACCAGCCGTTCACCGGCCCCGGCGTGCCACGCCAGCAAGGCGAGCAACAGGACGAACCAGCGTTGCGGCGAACCCCGGCCGAGCGGCGACGGTCTATGTTCACTCAGGCCTATCAGGAGGAATGCCATGGCTGGCTCCCGTTCGCGTGCCCTGTTCTCGACATTGTTCGCCCTGTCCCTGGTGGCGTCCACGACCCTTGCCAGGGATTATCGCTACAGCGACGCCCATGTGCACTATGTGGATTTCTTCCAGGAAAGCGAAGGCATGCCGCGCTTGCTGGCGGCGATGGACAAGGGCCGGGTCGAACACGTCATGCTCAGTGGCATCGCGGTCGCCAAGAAATGGCACGAGGACGAGCCTAAGCGACCGCGCTACTACGCTGGCGACGATGCCGGTGCCTACTGGTACAGCGCCACCGACGTGATCGTGGCGGCGGCGGTGAAGTCCTTGCCTGCCGAGCAACGGCGGCGCGTGCATCCGTTCCTGACCGGTTTCAATCCGACCGACAAGAACGCCGACGCCCACATTCGCCGCATGCTGGAGCTGGACCCGGGGCTCTGGCAGGGCATCGGCGAGGTCTTCACCCGCCACGACGACCTCACCGCGCTCACCTATGGCGATGTCCCGCGGGCCAACAACGAGGCTCTGGCGCGGGTCTACCACCTGGCCGCGGAGTTCGACCTGCCGGTCCTGCTGCATGCCAACGTGACCTCCAAGCGCGAGCGCAACCCGCTGTACCTGGCGGAAATCGAGGAGCCCCTGCGCAACCATCCACATGTACGCTTCATCTGGGCCCACGCCGGGACCAGCATGGAGATCCATCGCCACCAGAAGAAACTGGATTTCCTCCTGCCGACCCTGGGCCGCTTGCTCGAGCGCTACCCGAACCTGTACATCGACCTGTCCTGGTCGGTGTTGCGCCCGTACCTGCTGGACAAGCAGGGCAAGCCCGACCCGCAGTGGCTGGCGCTGGTCGAGCGGTTCCCGCAGCGCTTCATGCTCGGCTCCGACGTGGTCGGCCAGTTCGACAGCCTGCCCGGGCTGATGACGAGCTTCGACCCGTTCCTCGACGCCTTGCCCGAGTCGGTCGCCCGCCAGGTGGCGCGGGACAATTTCCTCGCGGTGCTGCCGCGCCAGCCGGCCGATCCGCGAGGCGAATAACCCGGATCGGTCATCAGTCTGTCATGCCGGTGTCATAGGCTCGCGGCCAGCCCCATCCAGGAGTGAGTCATGTCCTTCATGCGTTCTTGCATCAGTCGTTCCGTCTTCCTGCTCGGCGCCGGCGTCGCCGCGGCGGCGCAGGCCGAGGTGCGTATCGACGGCCCCATCGAGTACGGCGTGTTCGAAAGCCGCTACCAGGATTTCCAGCCCGGCGAGCGGGTGCTGACCCGCAGCGAGCAGAACATCCAGCGGACCACCGAAGTCCCGGCCAAGCTTGGCACCAAGTTCGGCATGCGTTATCAGCTCAGCGGCAAGCAGGAAGGCGATACGCCTTTGACGCTGCTCTACCTCACCCCGGGCGTGGTCACTCCGGATGGCCAGCGGCATGACAGGTTCGAAGTGGTGCAGAAGCTGGTGCCGGGCGCGCCGACCGATGTCATGGCCTACGAATTCACCGAGCCGCACGAGGTGGTGAAGGGCGAGTGGCGACTGATGGTGTTCCAGGGCGACCGCCTGCTGGCGGAAAAGACCTTCGACGTGCGCTGAGCGCGCGCCGGGCGAAGTGTTCGTTTTCTTGCGCTGACTGCGCTGTAGTGTGGAGTATCGGCGGATGACACCGGCAACGTTGTTCGCCCTGACCGACAGGCGCCAGCGGCCGGTTACCAGCTTGCCCCGGGGCGAATGACCGCCCGCGTTGTCCGCCGTTTTCGACGGAGTGCTCGCGGATGCCGAAGTTAGCCTGTTCGTCCGTCGATCAGTCCCTGCTGACCCGGGTATCTTCCGCGGCGAGCGGACTGCCGTCGCCGGCGCGTACCTGCAGGCGCGGCACCGGCTGGCCGCCGTCGCGCTCGACGAGGCGGACGTGGGACTCGTCCGGGGCGAAGAAGTAATCCTCGCCCCATTGTCGAATCGCCACCAGCAGGGGGAAGAGCGCGCGTCCCTTGTCGGTCAGTAGGTATTCCTGGTGACTGCCGCTTTCGGCCGGGACCGCCACCATCACGCCGTGTTCCACCAGGTTGCGCAGGCGCGCCGCGAGGATGTTCCGGGCCAGGCCGAGGCTTTTCTGGAATTCGCCGAAGCGCGTCAGACCTTCGAAGGCATCGCGCACGATGAGCATCGACCAGCCGTCGCCGATCACGTCCAGCGGACGGGCGACTGGACAACTGGCTTGCTTGTGGCTGGTGCGCTTGACCATCTTGGCGGCTCCGGTGGGGATCGGGTTCCATGGTAAAACCCGGGCTCCACGGCGGGCAACCGGAGGAAGTGCGCCGCCGTGAGGCGGCGCACCATGCCGTTCAGACGACGAAGCGGGTGACCATGTTGTTCAGGTCGATGGCCAGTTGCGACAGTTCCTGGCTGGCGGCGGCGGTCTGGTTGGAGCCGGCGGAAGTCTGCAGCGAGATGTCGCGAATGTTCACCAGGTTGCGGTCGACCTCGCGGGCAACCTGGGCCTGTTGCTCGGAAGCGCTGGCGATCACCAGGGTGCGTTCGTTGATCTGGCCGACCCGTTCGGCGATCTCGTTCAGCGCCAGGCCGGCGGCCTCGGCGATCTCCAGCATGTTGCGGGCGCGCACGCTGCTGCTGTCCATGGCGCCCACCGCGGCACCGGTGCCGTCCTGGATATTGGCGATCATCTGCTCGATCTCGCGGGTCGATTCCTGGGTCCGGTGGGCGAGGGCGCGGACCTCGTCGGCGACCACGGCGAAACCGCGGCCCTGCTCGCCGGCGCGTGCCGCCTCGATGGCGGCGTTGAGCGCCAGGAGGTTGGTCTGCTCGGCGATGCCGCGGATCACGTCGAGAACCTTGGAGATGTCCTGGGCCTTCTCCGCCAGGCCGCCGACCAGTGCCGAGGTGTTGTCCACCTCCTCGCTCATCAGGCGGATCGCCTGGACGGTCTCCAGTACGCGCTGGCGGCCGTTCTGCGCCGACTGCTCGGAGGCGGACGAGGCGTCCGAGGTGGAGCTGGCGTTGCGCGCGACCTCCTCGACCGCGGCGGTCATCTCGTTGACCGCGGTGGCGGCCATCTGGATCTCGTCGTTCTGCTGGGTCAGCGAGCGATTGCCCTGCTCGGTGACCGCGCTCAGTTCCTCGGCGGCGGAGGCCAGCTGGGTCGCCGAGCTGCCGATCTGCTGGATGGTCTGGCGCAGTTGCGCCTGCATGCCCTGCAGGGCGACCAGCAGCTTGGCCGGCTCGTCGCGACCGCTGGTGTCGATACGGCTGGTGAGGTCGCCCGAGGCGATCACTTCGGCGACCCGCAGCGCTTCGCCGAGCGGACGGGTGATGCTGCGGGTGAACAACCAGGCCAGCAGCACGGTGCCCAGGCCGGCGACCAGCAACACGCCGATCACCGCCGCGAAGGCGTTGTCGTAGACCTCGTCCGAGGTCTTGCTGGCCTGGCTGGCGCCCTTGGCGTTGAAGTCGATCAGCGCCTGCAGTTGCTGTTGGGTGGCGCGGTACTGGTCGAGCAGGGTGGTTTCGGTGTACTGGCGGGTTTCTTCCAGCGGTTTGCCGCGCGACATCTGCACCAGTGTCTGCTGGCTCTGCAACAGTGTCTGCCGGGCGGCCAGGTAGCGCTCGTAGATCGAGCGTTCCTCGGCGCCGGTGATCAGGCGCTGGTAGGCGCCTTCCCGATCGGCCAGTTCCTTGCCGATCTCCGTCATGCGGCTTTCCAGGAAGCGCTTGGCGCTATCGTCCGCGGCCAGTACATGGGCCAGCTGAACCTGCCGCAGTTCGGCCAGCAGGACGTTGATCTCGCCGCTCTCGCGCACGCTCGGCAGCCAGCTGTCGCTGATGTCGGAGGAAGCTTCGTTGAGCGAGCCCATTCGGTTCAGGGAAAAGATCCCGGTGATGACCAGCAACAGGGTGATGAGGGCGAAACTCAGGGCGGCACGGGTCGCGATGGGCATACTGCGCAAAGACATGGTGGCGTGTTCCAGGGGGCAGGGGGGGACAGGGCTGTTCAGGCTATCGGCAGGCAAGACGGGAGGTTTAGGCCGTTCATGCGATTTGGCAGGCGAAACGCCGGGCACAAAAAAGCGCCCCGGAGGGCGCTTCATGCGGCGATGGCGGGATCAGCCCTGCCAGCGCTTGAGGACCAGGGTGGCATTGGTGCCGCCGAAGCCGAAGCTGTTGCTCATGACGGTATCCAGCCTGGCGTTCTCGCGGGTCTCGCGGAGGATCGGCAGGTCGGCCACTTCCGGATCGAGTTCGTCGATGTTGGCGGAGCCGGCGATGAAGCCGCCTTCCATCATCAGCAGGCAGTAGATCGCCTCGTGAACGCCGGCGGCGCCCAGCGAGTGGCCGGACAGGCTCTTGGTCGAACTGATGGCCGGGGCCTTGTCGCCGAACACTTCGCGTACGCCGCGGATCTCGGCGACGTCGCCGACCGGGGTGGAGGTGCCGTGGGTGTTCAGGTAGTCGATCGGCGCGTCGACGGTGGCCAGTGCCTGTTGCATGCAGCGGATCGCGCCTTCGCCGCTCGGGGCGACCATGTCGTAGCCATCGGAGGTGGCGCCGTAGCCGACGATTTCGGCGTAGATCTTGGCGCCGCGCTTGAGCGCGTGCTCCAGTTCCTCGACCACCACCATGCCGCCGCCGCCGGCGATGACGAAGCCGTCACGCTTGGCGTCATAGGCGCGCGAAGCCTTTTCCGGGGTGTCGTTGTACTGGGTGGAAAGCGCCCCCATGGCGTCGAACAGGCAGCTCTGGCTCCAGTGTTCCTCTTCGCCGCCGCCGGCGAAGACCACGTCCTGCTTGCCCAGCTGGATCTGTTCCATGGCCTGGCCGATGCAGTGCGCGCTGGTGGCGCAGGCGGAGGAAATCGAGTAGTTGACGCCCTTGATCTGGAACGGGGTGGCCAGGCAGGCCGATACGGTGCTGCCCATGGTGCGGGTCACGCGGTATGGGCCGATGCGCTTGACGCCCTTTTCGCGCAGGGTGTCGATGGCTTCCATCTGGTTCAGGGTGGAAGCGCCGCCGGAGCCGGCGATCAGGCCGGTACGGGGGTTGGAAATCTGTTCCGGAGTCAGGCCGGAGTCCTTGATCGCCTGTTCCATCGCCAGGTAGGCGTAGGCGGCGGCATCGCCCATGAAGCGGAATACCTTGCGATCGATCAGTTCTTCGAGGTTCAGGTCGACCGAGCCGGAAACATGGCTGCGCAGGCCCATCTCGGCATAGGACGGATTGAAGCGAATGCCGGGCCGACCCGCACGGAGGTTGGCGGAAACGGTGTCTTTGTCATTGCCGAGGCAGGAAACGATGCCCAGACCGGTGATAACGACGCGACGCATGCGGATAACCCTTAGAAGCTGTCAGTGGAGGTGAACAGGCCGACGCGGAGGCCTTCGGCACTGTAGATTTCGCGGCCATCGACGCTGACGGTGCCGTCGGCGATGGCCAGGACCAGCGAACGATTGATCGTGCGCTTGATATGAATGTTATACGTGACCTTCTTCGCTGTCGGCAGAACCTGACCGAAGAACTTCACTTCGCCCGACCCCAGGGCGCGACCGCGGCCCGGATTGCCCTGCCAACCCAGGTAGAAGCCGACCAACTGCCACATGGCGTCCAGGCCCAGGCAGCCGGGCATGACCGGATCGCCTTCGAAGTGGCAGGCGAAGAACCACAGGTCGGGGTTGATATCCAGCTCGGCGACCAGTTCGCCCTTGCCATACTTGCCGCCGACATCGCTGATGTGGACGATGCGATCGATCATCAGCATGTTGGGGGCGGGAAGTTGCGCGTTACCCGGGCCGAACAGCTCGCCGCGACTGCAGCGCAGCAGGTCTTCTCGGGTGAAGGCGTGTTGTTTGGTCATGCGAGCTCCTCAAAAATCCCTGAACTGCAGGGTTGTGGCGGTTCGTCCAGCGGCCGTCGCGCCGGGTTATTGTATCGGCGTCGGGGCGGCAGCCTAGTCATAGACTGTTGCGTTGCGGTGAAAGTCACAGTGTCCGGCGAACAGATGTTCACTTTATTCCCGCGTCCGCTTGCCGCCCTTGTCGCAGATCAGTCCGGCTCCGCCCCTCCGCTGGCGTTCGATGCCCTGGAGAGGTCCGGCTGCGAGCCGATCCAGCGTTGCAGTATGCGTTGCAATTCCGCCCGTTTGAATGGTTTGGCCAGGTAATCGTTCATTCCCGCGTGCAGGCAGTTCTCCCGATCGCCCTGCAGGGCGTTGGCGGTCAACGCGATGATCGGTACCTGGCGGCCGTTTTCCTGGGCCCTGATCTCGCGCGTCGCCGCATAGCCATCCAGCACCGGCAGCCGGCAGTCCATCAGGATCGCGTCGTACTGCTGGCGTTCGGCGTGGCGCACCGCCTGGATGCCGTCGGCGACCAGGGTGACGCGATAGCCGAGGCTGCGCAACATGGCTTCTATGACTGTCTGATTCACCGGATTGTCCTCCACCAGGAGGATTTCCTGACCGGCGGCGACCGGGCTGGCGCCACCGCTGGCCTGCTGCGGGTGCGGCAGGGACTGCTGGAAGGGCAACGGGATCTCCAGGGTGAAGGTCGAGCCGCAGCCTTCCTTGCTTTGCGCCTGCAGGGTGCCGCCCATCCGCTCCGCCAGGGTCCGGGCGATGGCCAGGCCGAGGCCGGTGCCGCCGTAGCGGCGGGAGATCGAGGAGTCGGCCTGCTGGAACGCGTCGAACATGTGTTCCAGGCGTTCCGGCGAAATGCCGATGCCGCTGTCGTGCACCGCGCAGGTCAGCCACAGCACCTCGTGATCCAGAGCCTGCCATTCCAGGCTGAGGTGGATGGAGCCTTCCTCGGTGAATTTCAGCGCATTGCCCAGCAGATTCACCAGGATCTGTCGGATCCGGGTCGGGTCGCCGCGCACCTCCAGATGCTCCAGGCCGGCCTGGATCTGCAGCTCCAGGGCCAGGCCTCGTTGCTGGGCGCTGTGCTGGAACACCAGGGCCGAGCCCTGCACCAGTTCCAGCAGGTTGAAGGGGATGCATTCCAGTTCCAGGGCGCCGCGTTCGATGCGGGAAAAATCGAGGATGTCGTTGATGACCTTCAGCAGATGCTCGGTGGACTCGGTGGCCAGCGCGGTGTATTCCGCCTGTTCGCGAGTCTGCTCGGTGGTTTCCAGCAGTTGCAGCATGCCCAGCACGCCGTTCATCGGGGTGCGCAGTTCATGGCTCATCATCGCCAGGAAGTCGGATTTCGCCCGGTTCGCCTGCTCCGCCTCCTCGCGGGCGCTGATCAACTGGCCGATCGCCTGCTCCTGCTCCCGGCTGGCGCGGTCCAGCCCGCTGGCGAGGTTGTTGATGTGGCGCGCCAGGTCGCCGATCTCGCCGTCGTCGAGGATCGGCAGGCTGGTCTTGTAGTCGCCGCTCTGGATCGCCTCCACCGCCTGGCCCATGGTGCTGATCGGCGCCGACAGACGCTGCGCCAGGCGACGGGCGACGAGGAAGGTGAGGATCAGGGCGAAGGCGGCGAGCAGGCCGGCCTTGAGAAGGATTTCCTGCTGGCGCTGGCTGAAGGCGTCGTTGGACATCCCGACCACCACCCGGCCCAGGTAGTCTTCGCCCGGCAGGCCGTCACCGTCGTTGGCGCTGTCCAGCAGCGGATCGCTGGCCAGGGCGATGCGCTGGCGCTGGATGGTCGAATGGAAGATGTCGATCGGCGCGGCGTTCTGCAGTGCGCCGGGCAACTGCTCGACATACACGAGGATGTTGTCGTTGCGGTCGCGCACCTCGATGAAGCGCACATGCGGGGTGTCGAGGGTAGCCTGCAGGAGCTTCTGCAGGACCGGTGTGTTGCCGGCGATCACGCCGTACTCGGCGGCAGGCGCCAGCTGGTCGGCGATCAACTGGCCGGTATGGGTCAGTTCCTGGCGCAGGTCCTGCAGGCGCGAGTAGGTGAAGTAGGCGGTGAGCAACAGGGTCAGCAGCAGTGCCGGCCCCAGGCTGATCGCCAGCATGCGGGTACGGATGTCCCAGCCGTGGCGCTGGCTCATGGTTCTTCTCCTTCGGCGAGGCGCCGGCCCAGTTCGGCGTCGCTGGCCAGATCGATGCCCAGGGAGCGGGCGACCTGCCGATTGCCGAGCACCTTGAAGTGCCCGGGGTAGAGGCTGGGAGGCCAGCGTCGGGGGGGCTGGCCGAGCAGTTCGTCGAGGGTGTCCAGCCAGTCCTCCTGGTCGCTGTAGCTGCTCGCCAGGCTGCCGGCCTTGACGAACGCGGCCGTGGGGCCGAGCAGCGCGCGATTCTTGGCATAGCTGCCGAGCAGCAGGCTCTTGATGCTCTGCGAGTTGTACAGCTGTTTGTCGTCGATGCCGAGCAGCAGGTCACTATTGCCGAGGAGGAACTGCAGCGGGCGAGGATCGTCGTTGCCGCTGCTGCTGGCGACGAACAGTTGCAGGCCCTGGCTGCGCGCCTCGCGCCTGAGCTCTTCGAGAAGAAACTCGCTGTCCTTGCCGTAGAGCACGCCGATGCGCTGTATGCCCGGCAGGATCAGGCGCGCCAGGCGCAGCTGGCGCGCCGCCGGCGGATCGCTCCAGAGTACGCAGAGGCCCTCCACGCTGTGCCCGCGACGGTCGTTGGCTGCGGGCAGCAGGCGTTGGCCGTCGACCCGGCTGAGCAGCAAGGCCAGGGTCGGCGGCGCCTGCCGCTGGCGCAGGCGCCAGGCCAGCGCTTCCGGGCCGAGCAGGAGCAGGCGGGTGTCGCTGGCGAAGGCGCTGCCGTCCGGCAAGGCGGCCGGCGTGCGCAGTTCGACCCGGTCCTGCGGCCGGCGCTGCGCCAGGGCGTCGCGAAAGGCGCCCAGCGCGGCACCCTGGTTGGCGCTGACGAGGATCAGCTGTGCCGCCTCGCTGGCGTGGGTGAAAGCGCAGAGCAGGAGCACGAGCAGAATCGAGAGCAGCCGGCGGGGATGACGGAGGCGCCGCATCTAGAACGTCACCTCGGCGCTGAAATAGAGCAGGTGGCGGCTGTCGTAGCGGTTGTCGGGGAGGGTCAGCGGTTCGTCGTCGAGGCGCTGCTGCAGCACTCCGGACAGTTCCAGGGCAGCCTTGCCCAGGGGGATGCGCTTGGCCAGGCGCAGGTCGATGCGTTCGAAGCGGTGACCGTTCAACGAGTCGTCGCCGTAGTAGAAAAGGGCGCTGGACCAGCCCCGTCCCCAATCGCGCATCCAGCCGGCAGAGCCGCCGTGGCGTGCGGTCAGGCGTCGGTCGTAGCGGCTGGTGGCGTCGTAGTCGAGGTAGGCATAGGTGGCGCGCAGGCGGTCGCGCAGGCCCAGGCGCCAGTCCAGCTGGCCTTCGGCGCCGGCGAAGCGGATGCGGTCGCCGTTGTCCGGGCTGAAGTCGACCACGCTCAGCGGATCGCTGATGAGACCGGTGATCTCCTCGTGGAACAGGCGTACGTCCACGGCCACCCCGGCTTCGCGGAAGAAGCCGTTGTAGCCCAGCTCCCGCGAGCGGGTATGCTCCTTGCCTAGGTCGCCGGGGCCGTGCGCACTGGCGAAATAGTAGGCTTCGCTCTGTCCGTAGGGGGCGGGGGTCAGGTGGCGGACCCGGTAGCGCCAGTCCACGTCGTTCTCGTACATCCCCGGCGAACGCACCGCCTCCGAGTACACCGCGCGCAGGCTGTGCTGCGGGTTGATCAGGTAGTTGACGGCCAGCCTGGGGCTGAACGAGCTGCCTGAGCCCTGGACGTCCTCGAGCATGCCGCCGCCCTGCAGCAGCCAATGCTCGCCGGCGTGCCACTCGACCTGACTGAACAGGCGCCAGATCTGGCTGCTGACCTTGCCGCCATAAAAGGTCTCGGAGCGCGCCTGGTCGTAGCGGTAGCTCAGGCCGTTGAGCAGGCGCAGGTTGTCGCCGAGGCTGAGGGTGTCCTGCAGCTCCAGGTCATAGCGGCTCTCGCGGATGTTCCGGTCGACGCGGCCGCAGACCGGTTGCAGACCGCCACTGTTCAACTGCTCGAGGACTTTCGTCGCCAGTCGCTGCTCCTCGGCGCTGCCGGGCGGCAGTCGCGAGGGGTCGTCGCCGAACTGCCGCAGGTAACCCGGATTCAGTTCCCAGAGCCGGGCCAGTTCGGGGCTGAAGGCGATGGCCGCCTCGCAGGCGTTCCACTCCTGCTGGCGTTCCCAGTGCTGCGCGTAGCCTTGTATATAGAAGCTGTGGCGCGGGTCGAGATCGACGTTCCAGCGCAGCGAGCCGGCGTAGTCGTGGGCCAGGGTGTCGGAATTGTCGACGTTGTCGGGAACCCGGGGGAACGGCGAGTGGTAGGCATAGGGATGCTGGTTCGAACCTTCCTTGGCCGCCAGTTGCCACTCCAGGCTCTGGTTCGGTGCCAGGCTGTGGCTGGCGTTGAGGTTGAAGCGGCTGAGCCGGCGGCCGTCGCGCAGGGACTGGCCGTCGTGGGCGTGATCGAAGCCGTCGTCTTCCTGGCCGGACAGCGACAGGCGGAAATCGCTGTCCTCCAGGGCGATGCTCTGGCTGGCGTACCAGTCGCGGATGCCGCGCTGGCCGGCGGTGTACTTCAGGCGCGTGCCGGGCGACTCGCCGGGCGCGCGGGTGATGATGTTGATCACTCCCATCAGCGCGTTGGCGCCGTAGCTGACGGTGTTCGGCCCGCGGAACACCTCGATCCGCTCGATATCCTCCAGCGCCACCGGCAAGTCGCTCCAGTCGACGCTGGCCAGGCCCGGACGGTACACCGAGCGGCCGTCGATCAAAACCTGCAGGCGGCGGGCGCCGGACATGCTGGTACCGTGGTAGTTGACCGTCGGCTGGTTGCCCGACAGGTAGCCGACCATCATGCCCGGCACCAGGCGCATCAGCTCCGGGATGTCGCGGGCGCCGCTGGCGACGATCAGCTCGCGGTCGAGCACGCTGATGCTGCCGGGTACTTCCGCCGGGGACTGTTTCAGCCGCGTCGCGGTCAATACCTCGGGAACGCCGCTGGGGTCGTTGAACAGGTCGGCGGCCAGCGCCTTGCCGCCGAACAGCAAGGCGACCAGGGTCAGGGGAACGGGAGCACGCGAAGCGATGGGCACGGAACGACCTTGTTCTCGGTAGGTATTGTCGGCCCGGGCATGGTAAACGAGGCGCGGGCTTTTGCCAGCGCCAGCGTCAAGACTGGTCGGCTGGCTGGCCGACCGTATAATGGCGTGATTGCCGCGTGGCGGCCAGAAATGGATGAATCATGACAGAGCAGCAACCGATTGCCGTGCTCGGCGGCGGCAGTTTCGGCACCGCCATCGCCAACCTGCTGGCCGAGAACGGCCAGGCCGTGCGCCAGTGGATGCGCGACCCGGAGCAGGCCGAGGCGATCCGCAGCCGGCGCGAGAATCCGCGGTACCTGAAAGGGGTCAAGGTGCATCCCGGCGTGGAGCCGGTGACCGACCTGGAACGCACCCTGGCCGACTGCCAGCTGATTTTCGTCGCCTTGCCTTCCAGTGCCTTGCGCAAAGTCCTGCAGCCACATCAGCTGGCGCTGACGGACAAACTGCTGGTGAGCCTGACCAAGGGCATCGAGGCGCACACCTTCAAGCTGATGAGCGAGATTCTCGAGGAAATCGCCCCGCAGGCGCGGATCGGGGTGATATCCGGGCCGAACCTGGCGCGCGAGATCGCCGAGCACGAGCTGACCGCCACGGTGGTCGCCAGCGAGGACGACGAGCTCTGTGCCCGCGTGCAGGCGGCCCTGCACGGCCGCACCTTCCGTGTCTACGCCAGCCGCGACCGTTTCGGCGTCGAGCTGGGCGGCGCGTTGAAGAACGTCTACGCGATCATGGCCGGCCTGGCCGCGGCGATGGACATGGGCGAGAACACCCGCAGCATGCTGATCACCCGCGCCCTGGCGGAAATGACCCGGTTCGCCGTCAAGCTCGGCGCCAACCCGATGACCTTCCTCGGCCTGGCCGGCGTCGGCGACCTGATCGTCACCTGTTCCTCGCCGAAGAGCCGCAACTATCAGGTCGGCCACGCCCTCGGCGAGGGGCTCAGCCTGGAGCAGGCGGTATCGCGCCTGGGCGAGACCGCCGAAGGGGTGAACACGCTCAGGGTTCTCAAGGAAAAGTCCGACGAGATGCAGGTGTACATGCCGCTGGTCGCCGGTCTCCATGCGATCCTCTTCGAGGGGCGCACCCTGGCGCAGGTCATCCAGCTGCTGATGCGCGGCGAGCCGAAGACCGACGTCGACTTCATTCCCACCACCGGCTTCTGACGAGGAGACCGCCATGTCCGCAGATCCGCAAGCGCGCGAGTCCATCGCCATCCGCATCCTCTGGATGCTGCTGTTCGTCCTGATCTGGCAGGTCGCCGAACTGCTCCTCGGGGCTGTGGTAGTGATCCAGCTGGTCTATCGCCTGATCTACGGCGCACCCAACGGCAGCCTGATGGCCTTCGGCGACAGCCTCAGCCAGTACCTGGCGCAGATCGGCCGTTTCGGTACCTTCCATAGCGACGAGAAGCCCTGGCCGTTCGCCGACTGGCCGGCCGCGCGCCCGGCCGAAGGCGAGGCCGCCCATAGCGTGCCGCCCGCAGCCCATCCGGCGCGTGACGAAGAGCCGAAACTGTGAGGCTCTGGCTGCTGCGCCATGGCGAGGCCGAGCCGCACGCCAGCCGCGATGCCGAGCGGCGGCTCACCGCCCAGGGACGCAAGGAGGTGCTGCAGAGCGCCGCGCGGCTGGCCGGCGTGGCGCTCGACGGGATCCTCGCCAGCCCCTATGTGCGCGCCCAGCAGACCGCCGAGCTGGTGCGCGAGGCGCTGGGCCTGGTCGAACCGGTGGGCACCGCGCCTTGGCTGACGCCCGACGACGATCCGCGCGAGGTGCTCGGTTTCCTCGACGAGCGCAGCGAGCGCAATCTCCTGCTGGTCAGCCACCAGCCCCTGGTCGGGGCGCTGGGCGGCCTGCTGGTGCATGGCAACCGGCGCGACCCGTTGCCGATGAGCACCGCCTCGCTGGCCGAGCTGGAAGGCGACTTCGCCGCCGCCGGGCTGATGAGCCTGGTCTCGCTGCATCACCCGCGGCACGGCTAGGAAGCGCCTGGCGCAACGACTACAAACCGAAACATTTCCCGGCTTGCCTGCGGTTGGCTGTGATGGAATATTCGACCAAGCAAGTGCTTGGTCGATCTCCCAGAACAACAACAACGGAGGCGGTACGTGGTCACTGCAAATCGTCTGCCGCTCGAAGTCTTCTTCGAGCGCGAAAAGCGTCACCCGCAACGGCGTTACCTGGTGCAGCCCATCGGCGGCGGCCGGGTCGAGGAGCTGAGCTGGGGCGAAGTGGGCGACCAGGCGCGGCGTGCAGCCGCCTGGTTGCGCAGCCTGGATCTCCCCGCCGGGAGCCGTATCGCGATAATCTCGAAGAACTGCGCGCACTGGATCGTCACCGATCTGGCGATCTGGATGGCCGGTCACGTTTCCGTCCCTCTCTATCCCAATCTCACCGCCGAGTCGGCGCGCCAGGTGCTGGAGCATTCCGAGTCGGCGGTGGTCTTCGTCGGCAAGCTCGACGACTGGCCGGCGATGGCGCCCGGGATCCCCGAGGGCATACCGACCGTGGCCATGCCGTTGCACCCGGAGGGGCGTTTCGACCGCCAGTGGAGCGACCTGCAGGCCTGCGCGCCGCTCGAAGGCGACACGCCGACCGCCGCCGACCAGCTCGCCACCCTGATCTACACCTCCGGTACCACCGGCGTGCCCAAGGGGGTGATGCACAACTTCAGCAGCTTCGCCTTCGCCGCCAGCCGCGGCGTGGAGCTGTTCGGCACGCGCGAAGACGACCGCATGCTCTCGTACCTGCCGCTGTGCCATGTGGCGGAACGGATGTTCGTCGAGATGGGCTCGCTCTACGGCGGTACCACGGTATTCTTCGCCGACAGCCTGGATACCTTCCTCGAGGACATGAAGCGTGCGCGGCCGACCTTGCTGTTCGGCGTGCCGCGCATCTGGACCAAGTTCCAGATGGGGGTGTATTCGAAGATGCCGGCGCAGAAGCTCGACCGCCTGCTGAAGCTGCCGATCCTCGGCCGCATCGTCGGCCGCAAGGTGCTCGCCGGGCTGGGGCTGGATGCGGTGCGCTATGCGCTGTGCGGCGCGGCTCCGGTACCCGAGGCACTGCTGCTCTGGTATCGCCGCCTGGGCCTGGACGTGCTCGAGGTCTACGGGATGACCGAGAACAGCGGCTACTCCCATGTCTGCCGGCCCGGCAGGCAGAAGACCGGCTGGATCGGCCAGAACAGCCCCGGCGTCGAGGTGCGCATCAGCGACGAGGGCGAGGTGCAGGTGCGCAGCGGCGCGACCATGGTCGGCTACTACAAGGAACCGGAAAAGACCGCCGAAGTGCTCACCGCCGATGGCTTCCTGCGCACCGGCGACAAGGGCGAGCAGGACGCCGAGGGCAACCTGCGCCTGACCGGGCGGATGAAGGAAATCTTCAAGACCAGCAAGGGCAAGTACGTGGCGCCGGCGCCGATCGAGAACCGCCTGGCGGTGCATGACCGTATCGAGCAGGTCTGCGTGGTCGGCGAGGGACTCAGCGCGCCGCTGGGGCTTTGCGTGCTTTCCGAGGTCGGCCGGCGCGAGGCCCTCAACGGCACCCGCGGGGTCCTGGAAAACAGCCTGCGGGCGCACCTGGAACAGGTCAACGGCGCGCTGGACAAGCACGAGCGGCTGGTCGGCCTGGTACTGGTCAAGGAAACCTGGGCGGTGGACAACGGTTTCCTCACGCCGACCTTGAAGATCAAGCGCAATATGGTGGAAGGTGCCTATGGCTCGCGCTTCCACGAATGGGTGGAACGCCGCGAGGCCGTGCTCTGGCACGAATGACTCCCACCGACGGGAAGCCCCTCCGGGCTTCCCCCTTGCGCAAGGAATTCCCATGAGCCTCTGGCGACAAACGCCCGACCTGGAGCAACTGAACGCCTCGCAGAAGAACAGCATCGGCGACCTGCTCGGCATCCGCTTCGAAGCCTTCGACGACGAGTCGCTGACCGCCAGCATGCCGGTCGACTCGCGTACCCACCAGCCGTTCGGCCTGCTGCATGGCGGCGCCTCGGTGGTCCTCGCGGAAAGCCTGGGCTCGATGGCCAGCTACCTGTGCGTCGACACCAGCCAGTACTATTGCGTCGGCCTGGAAGTGAACGCCAACCACCTGCGCGGCCTGCGCAGCGGCCGGGTCACCGCGGTGGCCAGGGCGATCCACCTGGGGCGTACCACCCATGTCTGGGACATCCGCCTCAGTGGCGACGACGGCAAACCGAGCTGCATCGCCCGCCTGACCATGGCGGTGGTGCCGCTGGCGGGCAGGGCGGGCTGAGCGCGCTCCGCAATTTTATCCAAGATCGTTCCGTCCCGTTGGCGGTAGAGTAGCGGGATGGAGCAGATCACCCATCTCAGCAGCGGGATTCCCGGCGTACGCCTGATCGACGCCGTGCACAACCGCTTTTCCTTTCCCCGGCACTTCCACCTGGAGTACCACATCGGCTTGCTGCTGCAGGGCCGGCATCGCTATGTCGCCGGCGGCGAACGGCGCCTGGCCGGGGCCGGCGATGCCTTGCTGATGGCGCCGGAAAGCATCCACGACGGCAGCAGCGCCGGCGAGGAAGGCTATCGGATTCGCGTCCTGGCGCTCGATGCCGACTGGCTGGAGCGCGCCGGCCGCGACTTCAGCGACGGCCGCCGCGGCGCGCCGCGCCTGACCGGCAGCCTGGTTCGCGACGAGCGCCTGCAGCAGCGCCTGCGCCAGCTGCACCTGGGCATGCTCGGCGGAGCGGCGGCGCTGGAGAACCGCCTGGCCCTGGAAGAACATCTCTGGCAGGCGCTGGCCTGCCTGCTCAGCCTGGGCAGCAGCCTGCGCGTGGAGGAGGACGACCGGGAAGGATTCGGCCGGCGCGATTGGAGGCGGCTGCGCGAATGGCTCGAGTCGCGCCTGGAATACCCGCCGAGCCTGGAGGAGTTGGCCGCTTTCTGCGGATTGAGTCCGTGGCAGGCGCTGCGGCGTTTCCGCCGACATTGTGGCCTGCCGCCCCACCAGTGGCTGACCCAGTTGCGCCTGGAGCGCGCCTTGCCGCTGGTGCTGCGCGGCGAGCAGCCGCTGAGCCAGGTGGCCCAGCAGTTCGGTTTCTACGACCAGGCGCACTTCAGTCGTCTGTTCCGCCGTACCTACGGTTTGCCGCCAGCCCGTCTGCGCCAGCGCTGAGCCGCCATTTCCCTTGATCCAATTCCTTTTCGCGGAGTAGCCATGCAGGAACTGTCTGTCTTGCTGACCCTGGCGGCGGTGTTCGCCGTGGCCCTGTTCAGCCCCGGCCCGGATGTCGCCCTGGTGGTACGCACCTCGCTGCACCAGGGACGGCGCGCCGGCCTGGCCAGTGCCCTGGGGCTGGCTTGCGGGATCCTCCTGCATACCACCCTGGTGCTGACCGGCGTGTCGCTGCTGCTCAGCCGCACGCCAGTGCTGTTCGCCGCCCTGCAGGCGGTTGGCGCGTTGTACCTGGCCTGGCTCGGCGTCGGCGCCCTGCGCGCCTGGTGGCGACGTGGCGAGGGCCGGCCGGGCCGGCTCGACGGGGCGTTGCCGCCATCGCCCCTGGGGCCCTGGCTGCGCGGGGTGGCGACCAATCTGTTCAACCCCAAGGCGCTGGTGTTCTTCATCGCCTTGCTCGGCAGCCTGATTCCGCCGCAGATGTCGCTGGGCGGCAAGCTGGGAGTGGCGGCGCTGCTGTTCGGCATGGGCGCCTGCTGGTTCGGCCTGCTCAGCCTGACTCTCACCCGGCCGGGCCTGCAGGCCCGCCTGCTGCGCGCGGTGCCCTGGCTGGACGGCGCCTGTGGCGTGGTGTTCCTGCTGGTGGCGTTGGCGATCGTCGAGCACCTCGTCCGCTCTGCCTGAGGGTTTGGCCGCTTCGCCGTGTGTGGCAGCCGGCAAAGCCATTGCCGCCCCGGCGAGGCTGCCGGAGAATCCCAGGCATCAGCCCTGTCGAGACGTCGCGCATGTCGCAATCGGTTTTCTTCGCCCACGCCAATGGCTTCCCTTCGGCCACCTACGCCAAGCTGTTCGAGGCCCTGGCCCCGGAGTACCGGGTGGATCACCTGGAGATGCACGGGCACGACCCGCGCTTCCCGGTGAACGACAATTGGGACAACCTGGTGGACGAGCTGCTGCACCATCTCGCCAGCCTGGAACAGCCGGTCTGGGGCGTCGGCCATTCCCTCGGCGGCGTGCTGCACTACCACGCGGCGCTGCGCCGGCCGGAGTTCTACCGCGGCGTGGTGATGCTCGATTCGCCGGTGCTGACCCTCGCCGACCGCCTGGTGATCCGCGCCGCCAAGCGTTTCGGCTTCATCGATCGGATCACTCCGGCCGGACGCACCCTGGGGCGCCGCGAGGCGTTCCCGGACCTGGAGGAGGCGCGGGCGTACTTCTCCGGCAAGGCGCTGTTCCGCCGTTTCGACCCGGATTGCCTGGAGGCCTATGTGCGCCATGGCCTGGCCGACGGCGGTGGCGGTTCCGGCCTGCGCCTGCGCTTCGACCCGGCCACCGAGATCAGCATCTACCGCAGCGTGCCGCACAGCAGCCCGGGGCGTCCGCGCCAGTTGCAGGTGCCGCTGGCGATGGTGCGCGGGCGGCACAGCAAGGTGGTGTTGCCGCACCACACCCGGCTGATCCGGGCGATGCCGCGCGGCGAGTTCATGTCGCTGCCCGGCGGCCACATGTTCCCGCTGGAGCGTCCGCGGGAGACCGCCGACCTGTTGCGGGGCGTGTTCGAGCGCTGGTCGCGGCTGGCCGAGGAGCGTTCGGCATGAGCCTGCAGGTCGAGGAAGTCCGCATCAGCCTGCCGCACATCGAACTGGCCGCGCACCTGTTCGGTCCGCCGGATGGCAGGCCGGTGATCGCCCTGCATGGCTGGCTGGACAACGCCATGAGCTTCTCGCGCCTGGCGCCGAAGCTCGCCGGCCTGCGTATCGTCGCCCTGGATTTCGCCGGCCACGGGCATTCCGCGCATCGCGCCGAGGGCGCCAGCTACCTGCTCTGGGACTATGCCCTGGACGTGCTGATGGTGGCCGAGCAACTGGGCTGGGAGCGTTTCTCCCTGCTGGGACACTCGATGGGCGCGATCGTCTCGGTGCTGCTCGCCGGCGCCCTGCCCGAGCGCGTCGAGCGCCTGGCGCTGATCGACGGGCTGATTCCCTACACCGGCGAAGCCGACAAGGCGCCGCAGAAACTCGGCGAAGCGCTGAAGGCGCAGCTGGCCCTGCGCCACAAGCGCAAGCCGGTCTATGCCGAACTGGAAAAAGCCGTGGAAGCGCGGATGCGCGGGGTTGGCGAGATATCCCGGGAGGCCGCCGAGCTGCTCGCCCAGCGTGGCCTGGAGCCGGTGCCTGGTGGCTATACCTGGCGCACCGATGCGCGCCTGACCCTACCGTCGCCGCTGCGCCTGACCCAGGCCCATGCGCTGAACTTCGTGCGCAGCGTGGAATGCCCGGTCAGCCTGGTGCTGGCCGAGCAGGGCATGCTGGCGGTGGAGCCGCGCATGCGCGCGCTGCTGGAAACCCTGCCGTTCGAGCGGCACCACCTGCCCGGCGGGCATCACCTGCACCTCGATGACGAAGCCGGGGCCCAGGCGGTGGCCGAGGTCTTCGCGAAGTTCTTCGCCCGCTGAAACACCGGCTTGCCGTTGTTTCCTTGACTATTCCGGGTCCAGCCGTAAGGCTGGACGGATCGCTACGGAGAGTCACCCCATGATCGATCTCTACACCGCCGCCACGCCGAACGGCCACAAGGTATCCATCGCCCTGGAGGAAATGGGCCTGCCCTACACGGTGCACGCGCTGTCGTTCGACAGGAAGGAGCAGAAGGCTCCGGAATTCCTCAGGATCAACCCCAACGGCCGGATCCCGGCCATCGTCGACCGCAGCAACGACGACTTCGCCGTCTTCGAGTCGGGCGCGATCCTCATCTACCTCGCCGAGAAGACCGGCCAGCTGATGCCCACCGACGTCAAGGGCCGCTCGCGGGTGATCCAGTGGCTGATGTTCCAGATGGGCGGGGTCGGTCCGATGCAGGGACAGGCCAACGTATTCTTCCGCTATTTCCCGGAGAAGCTGCAGGGCGCCATCGATCGCTACCAGCATGAGACCCGGCGCCTCTACGAGGTCCTCGACGGGCGCCTGGGCGAGGCCGAGTTCCTCGCTGGCGACTACAGCATCGCCGACATCGCCACCTATCCCTGGGTGCGCATCCACGACTGGTCCGGCGTCGCCGTCGACGGCCTGGACAATCTGCAGCGCTGGATCGCCGCCCTCGAGGCGCGTCCCGCGGTGCAGCGCGGACTGCTGGTGCCGCGGCGGGAGAAGGAGGGCGACGACGCCATCCGTACCGCCCAGTCGATGCTGACCCGTTGAGGGCCGGTATGCGAGGGTTCCTGTTGCTTTCCCTGGGGGCGTTGAGCCTGTCGGCGCTGGCCGCCGACGTGCCCGACAGCCATGACCTGGACGTGCTGCCGCGTTTCCCGCGTGCCGAGATCGTCGACTTCCGCCAGGCGCCAAGCGAGGAGCGGGTCTACCCGCTCGGCGCGATCAGCCGCATCAGCGGGCGCCTGCGCATGGAGGGCGAGGTGCGCGCCGAAGGCGAGCTGACCGCGCTGACCTACCGCCTGCCGCCCGAGCACAGCAGCCAGGAGGCGTTCGCCGCGGCGCGCACCGCGCTGCTCAAGGCCGACGCCACGCCGCTGTTCTGGTGCGAGCGGCGCGACTGCGGCTCCAGCAGCCTGCTGGCCAACGCGGTGTTCGGCAATGCCAAGCTGTACGGCCCGGACGAGCAGCAGGCCTACCTGCTGGTGCGCCTGGCGGCGCCGCGGGAGAACAGCCTGGTGGCGGTCTACTCGATCACCCGTGGCAATCGCCGCGCCTACCTGCAGGCCGAGGAACTGGAAGCGGCCGCGCCGCTGGGCGAACTGCAGCCGAGCCCGTCGACCCTGCTGCGCCTGCTCAAGGCCAATGGCGAGCTGACCCTCAGCCACGTGCCGGCCGAGCCCGCCGGTTCCTGGCTGGACCTGCTGGTGCGAACCCTGCGCCTGGACACCGGGGTGCGCGTCGAGTTGTCCGGCAGGCATGCCCAGGAGTGGCGCGACGCCCTGCGTGACCAGGGCGTGCTGAACAGCCGCATGGAACTGGGCCAGTCGGAGACCGACGGCCTGCACCTGAACTGGCTGCGCTGATCGACTCGCCCGGGCGCGCGGCCCGGGCGGCTTCGCCAGGGTTGTCGACCTGTTCCCCTGGAGGGGTAGACTGCCTGTCCCGCGCCCCACGCTTCGGCTGGAAACGGCGCACGCCGAGCGCTGTCTATCGGTGTATTCCCCCTCTTAGGAAGGCTTGCCTTGATGTTCGATAACGATCGGCTGTTGCTCCGCGTGCTGCTGTTCGGCCTGCTCGCTGCCAGTCTCTGGGTGCTGGCGCCATTCTGGTCGGCATTGTTCTGGGCCGCGGTACTGGCCTTCGCCAGTTGGCCGCTGATGCGCATGCTCACGCGCCTGCTCGGTGGCCGCGAGTCGCTGGCGGCGGGGCTGCTGACCCTGGGCTGGATCGTCCTGGTGGCGTTGCCGCTGGTCTGGCTCGGCTTCGGGCTGGCGGACAACGTCCGCTCGCTGATGGAGCTGCTGAAGAACCTCCAGGTGGAAGGCCTGCCGCCGCCGCCTTCGTGGATGGCCGGGGTGCCGCTGGTCGGCGACCGCCTGATCGGCTGGTGGGATTCCATCGACCAGCAGGGCGTGGCGTTCTTCTATGTGCTCAAGCCCTACGTCGGCGAGGTCGGCAACTGGCTGCTGGCGCGCAGCGCGAAGATCGGCGGCGGGATCCTGGAGCTGGTGCTCAGCCTGGTGCTGATCTTCTTCTTCTACCGCGACGGGCCGCGCCTGGAGTCCATCGTCCACCGTGCCCTGGAGCGACTGATCGGCAACCGCGCGGAGCATTATCGCGACCTTGTCGCCGGCACCGTGCAACGGGTGGTCAACGGGGTGATCGGCACCGCCGCGGCGCAGGCGCTGCTGGCCTGGATCGGCTTCACGATCGCCGGCGTGCCGGGGGCCATGCTGCTCGGCCTGCTGACCTTCGTCTTCAGCCTGCTGATGGTCCCGCCGCTGGTCTGGGGACCGGCCACCGCCTGGTTGTTCTTCCAGGGCGACTACGGCCACGGGATATTCCTCGGCCTGTGGGGCTTCTTCATCATCAGCGGGGTGGACAACATCCTCAAGCCCTACCTGATCAGCCGTGGCGGCAACCTGCCGCTGGTGGTGGTGCTGCTCGGGGTATTCGGCGGGCTGCTGGCGTTCGGCTTCATGGGCCTGTTCCTCGGTCCGATCCTGCTGGCGGTGGCCTACAACCTGGTCAGCGACTGGATCGCCAGCACGCCGCGACCGCCCGCCGATGGGCGCGGTCCGGATGCCTGATTGACGAAGGAGAGGAAGCCCCGCGATGCGGGGCTTTTTGCATCTGCGGGGCTACAGGTGTTCGCTGCGGGCTCCCACGTACTGGCTGCGACCGGCGCCGAGGCCGAACAGGGTGGCGGCGATGGCGACGCCGACGAAGATGTAGCCGACCGCGTTCCAGCCGCCGCTCAGGTCGTGGACCACGCCGACCATGAACGGTCCCATGGCCGCCAGGGTGTAGCCGACGCCCTGGGCCATGCCCGACAGGTGCGAGGCGACGTGGGCGTCGCGCGAGCGCAGGACGATCAGCGCCAGGGCGATGCTGAAGGTGCCGCCCTGGCCGAGGCCGAGCAGCAGCGCCCAGCACCAGATGGTCTGCAGCGGCGCATAGAGGAAGCCGAGCAGGCCGGCCAGGGTGGTGGCCATCACCAGGACCACCGCCAGGCGCTGGTCCTTGGCGCGGGCGGCCAGCCAGGGCGCGAGCAGGGCGGTGATCAGTTGCAGCATCACCGAGCCGGACAGCACCAGGCCGGCTTCCACCGGGGTCAGGCCGCGGTCGATCAGGATCGACGGCAGCCAGCCGAAGACGATGTAGGCCAGGGACGATTGCAGGCCCATGTACAGCGTGACCTGCCAGGCCAGCGGGTCGCGCCACAAACCGACGACACGGAAGGCCTGGCGGTGGGCGTGCCGGCCCTGGCGGGTCTGCGGCAGCCAGAACGCGGCGGCGAGGATCGCCGGCAGCGACCAGAACGCCAGCGCCAGTTCCCAGTTGCCGAAGAGCTTCTCCAGCGGCGCGGTGGCGCCAGCGGCCAGCGCCGCGCCGAGGCACAGGGCCATGGTGTAGACCCCGGTCATCACTCCGGCCTGGCGCGGGAAGTCACGCTTGACGATGCCCGGCAGGAGCACGCCGATGATGCCGATGCTGGCGCCGGCCAGGACGCTGCCGGCGAACAGGCCGAACACCGGGAACAGGCTGCGCAGGACGATGCCGCCGGCCAGGCAGAAGAGAATCAGCAGTACGCTGCGCTCGGCTCCGATATGGCGGGCCAGGCGCGGCGCCAGCGGCGCGAACAGGCCCAGGCAGAGCACCGGCGCGGTGGTCAGCAGGCCGGCGGCGGCTGCCGACAGGCCGGTGTCGTCGCGCACCTGGTTGAGCAGCGGGGCGAGACTGGACAGCGCCGGCCGCAGGTTCAGCGCGACCAGCACCAGGCCCAGCAGGAGCAGCCAGGGGCGCAGTGGCGGCGCCGGCGGGGCTGGTTCGTCGTCGACTTCGGCATCGATCAGCAGTTCTTCCGGAGGATGGCCGGGGTGCGCTCCCGGCCGGGCATTCAAGGCGTGAGTCATGGGTATGTCCCGGGTTCAGATCAGCAGTGCGCGGTTGGCCGCGGCGGCAGCGTCCGGGTCTCCGCGTTCTATGGCGTCGAGCAGTCGCTGGTGCAGCTCGAAGCAGGGCTGGGCCCTTTGTGGGTCGGCCATGGTGCGTTCCAGCGAGGTCCGGATGACCTGCGAGAAGTAGCGATAGAGTTCGCTGAGCACCGGATTGTGGGCAGCGTCGACCATCCGCTGGTGGAACCGGATGTCGTGCTCGATGTAGTCCTGCAGGTCGTCGCTGCCGTGGCGCTGGCGCGAAGCGTCGAGATATTCGCGCAAAGCGGCCAGGTCGCAATCGTCGCGGCGCGTGGCAGCCAGGCGCGCCGCTTCGATCTCGATCATCCCGCGCGCTTCCAGGGCGTGCTGCACCGCGCTGCGCGCCAGCACCAGCATGGTTTCCAGCGGATCGGCGCAGGCACGCACATAGGTGCCGTCGCCCTGGCGGACTTCCAGCACGCCGGAGAAGGTCAGCACGCGCACCGCTTCGCGCACGGTGTTGCGGCTCATGCCGAGCAGTTCGGCGAGCTCCGGCTCCGCTGGCAGGCGCTGGCCGAGCGGCCAGTGGCCGGCGTCGATGCGCTGGCGGATCTGCTCCAGGGCGATATCGACCAGGGAGCGCTTGAGGGGAATGGTCACGGAGGAAACATCCAATCATCGGATGAATTTGCGCGCAGGATACCTCGGCGCTTGCAAGCCCGGAAAGCGTCGCTTGAGAAAAAAGCGCTGGCCTGGCGGCCAGTCGCATAGCGCTGCGCCGCCAGCTCGCCGATGCGTCAGCCTACGATGGCGGTTTCCCCGGCACGCAGGGACATGCCCAGTTGCGCTCGCCGGCGCAGCCAGGGACTGGGGCGGTAGCGGGGGTCGCCGGTGAGCGCCTGCAGGCGCTGGAGAATGCTCAGCAGGCGCCGCGGGTCGAGACGGTCGCCCCACTCCAGCGGGCCGTGGGGATAGCCGAGACCGAGGTGCACCGCCTGGTCGATGTCTTCGACACTGGCAATACCTTGCTGTGCGATATCGCAGGCGAGGTTGACGATCATCGCCAGGACCCGCTGGACGACGAAGCCGGGACTGTCGCGCAGCACCGTGACCCCGACGCCGTCGCTGGCCAGCAGGGCGTGGGCGGCGTCGCGCATGGCCGGGGCGGTCAGTGGCGAAAGCATCAGGCAGCGCCGGCGCTCGAGATCGCAGAGCAGGTCGATGCCGACGCTGCGCTCGGCCGGACAGGCGAAGCGCTGCACGGCGCTGCTCAGGTCCTCGCCCCAGGCGGCCAACAGGCAGAGCGCTGCGGCGGAAGGACGCTCGCCGGTTTCCGGTTCGGCGCCGAGGCGGCGCAGCAGTCCGGCGAGCGTACGGCGGTCGGCCTCGCTTTCGCAGCCCAGCCACACCGGAGGCAGGGCGGCGACCCTCGGCACCGGCTGCGGGCCGGGCTTGTCCTGCGGCTGGCCATCGACGTAGCGATAGAAGCCCTGGCCGCTCTTGCGCCCGAGATGGCCGGCGGCGAGCAGCTGGCGGGTCAGCGGGTGCGGGCGGTAGCGCGGTTCCTGGTAGTACTGCCGGTAGATCGACTCCATTACCGGGTGCGACACGTCGAGGCCGGTGAGATCGAGCAGTTCGAACGGCCCCATGCGGAAGCCGGCGCCCTCGCGCAGCACGCGGTCGATCTCGGCGCACTCCGCGACGCCTTCGCCGAGGATGCGCAGGGCCTCGGTGCCATAGGCGCGGCCGGCGTGGTTGACGATGAAACCGGGGGTATCCTTGGCCCGCACGCCACGGTGACCCAGGCGCGTGGCGAGGGCGAGCAGGGCGTCGCCGACTTCCGGTGCGCCGGCCAGGCCGTCGACCACCTCGACCACCCGCATCAGCGGCACGGGGTTGAAGAAGTGCAGGCCGGCGACCCGTTGCGGCCGCTCGCAGGCGGCGGCGATGGCGGTGATCGACAGCGACGAGGTGTTGCTGGCGAGGATGGTCTCCGGCGCGACTATGGCTTCCAGCCGGCGCAGCAGGTCCTGCTTGGCCTCCAGGCGCTCGACGATGGCCTCCACCACCAGTTCGCAGTCGGCCAGTTGTTCCAGGCGTTCCGCCACCCGCAACCGGTCTTGCGCGGCCTCGGCGTCGGCGGCGCCCAGCTTGCCTTTGCCGCACAGGCTCTGGAAGGTCTGCCGTAGGCGCTGGCGGGCTTCGGCGGCGGCCTCGGCGCGGCTGTCGAACAGCCACACGGTCAGGCCGGCCTGGGCGGCGATCTGGGCGATCCCGGTGCCCATCGCACCGGTACCGACCACGGCGATACAGCGAATATCGGGCATCGTCTATTTCCCCTGGTAGTTCGGCGGGCGTTTCTCCAGGAAGGCCTGCATGCCTTCCTTCTGGTCCTGTGAGTCGAACAGCAGCTGGAACGCCTTGCGTTCCAGGGCCAGTGCACTGTCCAGCGGCAGGTCGGCGCCGGCCAGGACCACTTCCTTGATCTGCGCCAGCGCCAGGGGCGGCAGGCGGGCGATCTCCGTGGCCAGTTCCAGGGCGCGCGGCAGCGTCGACTCGTCCGCCACCACTTCGCTGACCAAGCCCATGGCCAGCGCTTGCGGAGCCTTCACCAGGCAGCCGGTGAACAGCATGCGCAGCGCCTGGAACTTGCCCACCGCCCGGACCAGGCGCTGGGTACCACCGGCGCCGGGCATCACTCCGACCTTGATCTCCGGTTGGGCGAACTGCGCCGATTCGCCGGCGACGATCAGGTCGCAATGCATCGCCAGCTCGCAGCCGCCGCCCAGGGCGAAGCCGTTGACCGCGGCGATCACCGGTTTCGGGCAGCGCGCGATGGCTTCCCAGTAGCGCTCGCTGTGGCCGCCGTACAGGCCGATCGCCGTGCGCGTGGAAAGATCGCGGAGGTCGGCGCCAGCGGCGAAGCAACCTGGGTTGCCGGTGAGCACGATGACGCGGATCGCCGGGTCCGCGCCAAGCGTCTGGAAGTGGGCGGCGAGATGTTGGCGCATTTCGTCGTTCAATGCGTTCCTGGCTTGCGGACGATTGAGACGAAGCAGGGCGATATCGGCTGCGGGAAATTCGAGCAGGACCACGGACGAAGGATCGGCGGACATGGAAGCTCCGGAAGAAGCGTGTTTCGCTATGCGAAATATGCTTTCATGATTTATCGAAAATAATCAGCGGCAGCCGTGGCGTTGTAAACACCCTCGTCGATCATGAGGCGATAAAGCGGTGCAATTCGCTGTTTTTGAAGAGTTTTATCTTACTTGTTGAACGTTGATCGGTTCTTCCATTGGTTTCGCTATGCGAAACTTAATTTTGTTTTATTGATTTTTTGAAAGAGAGATCCCTACTATGCGCGGCAACGACGAGCGCCGGAGTCCGGCCGAAGGAACGGAGGCGTCCGCCTTCGAGCGTGTGCTGATCGACCCGATGCAGGAGGAAGACGAGGAGCTCAAGGACCGCCAGTTCGTCACCGCACTGGCCCGTGGGCTGGAGTTGCTGCGCTGTTTCACGCCGCGGGAAAGCCTGTTGGGCAACCAGGAGTTGGCGAGGAAGACCGGACTGCCGAAGCCGACGGTGTCGCGTCTGACTCACACCCTGACCCGGCTGGGCTACCTGCGTCACTTGCCGCAGAGCGGCAAATACCAGCTGGAGGCGGGGGTGATGTCGTTCGGCTACGCGATGCTGTCGAACCTGTCGATCCGCGCGGTCGCCCGTCCGCTGATGGAGGAGATGGCCGGCTACGCCAAGGCGGCGGTGGCGATGGCGGCCCGCGACCGGCTGAGCATGGTCTACCTCGACGTGGTGCACGGCGAGGCCAACCTGACCATGCGCCGGCAGGTCGGCAGCCATCTCTCGCTGTACCGCAGCGCCATCGGCCGGGCCTGCCTGGCGGCGCTGCCGGAGGACGAGCGGGAGTTTCTCCTCGGGCATATCCGCAAGCGCCACCCGGACGACTGGCCGGAGGTGCGCAAGGGGCTGGAGCGGGCGTTCCGCGACTACGCCGACTACGGTTTCTGCCTCTCGCTCGGCGAATGGCAGCGCGACGTCAATGCGGTGGGCGTGGCCTTGCGCCATGAGAACCATGGGTTGCTGGCGTTCAACTGCGGCGGGCCGAGTTTCCACCTCAAGCGCGAGAAGTTGGAGGACGACATCGGCCCGCGCCTGCTGCACATGGTCCACAACATCGAGGCCGCCACCCGCTGACCGAGGCCGGTGACGGAATCATGGCAACCGGCCTGCGGGCCTGAAGGAGTGAGCATGATTCGTGATCCGGAAACCCTGAACCTGCTGCTGGACAGCGTCCGCCAGTTCGTCCGCGAGAGCCTGGTGCCGCACGAGCAGGAGGTGGCGGAAACCGACCGCATCCCCGAGGCGATCGTCGCCCGCATGCGCGAGATGGGCCTGTTCGGCCTGTCGATCCCCGAGGCCTACGGTGGCCTAGGGGTGACCATGGAGGAAGAGGTGCGCATCGCCTTCGAACTGGGGCGGACCTCGCCGGCGTTCCGTTCGCTGCTGGGCACCAACAACGGCATCGGCTCCCAGGGCATCGTCATCGACGGCACCGAGGAACAGAAGCGGCGCTACCTGCCGCGCCTGGCGTCGGGCGAACTGCTCAGTTCGTTCTGCCTCACCGAACCGGACTCCGGTTCCGACGCCGCCTCGCTGAAGACCACGGCGCTGCGCGACGGCGAGCACTATGTGCTCAACGGCACCAAGCGCTTCATCACCAACGCCCCGCAGGCCGGCATCTACACCGTGATGGCGCGCACCGACCCGGCGATCCGTGGTGCCGGCGGGATCTCCGCCTTCGTCGTCGAGCGCGGTACGCCCGGGCTGTCCCTGGGCAAGCCGGATCGCAAGATGGGACAGAAGGGCGCGCATACCTGTGACGTGATCTTCGACGACTGCCGGGTGCCGGCCAGCCAGTTGATCGGCGGGGTCGAGGGGATCGGCTTCAAGACCGCGATGAAGGTGCTCGACAAGGGCCGCCTGCACATCGCCGCGGTCTGCGTGGGGGTCGCCGAGCGGATGCTCGAGGATGCGTTGCGCTATGCCCTGGAGCGCAAGCAGTTCGGCCAGCCGATCGCCGAGTTCCAGCTGATCCAGGCGATGCTCGCCGACAGCAAGGCCGAAGCCTATGCGGCGCGCTGCATGGTCATCGACGCCGCGCGGCAGCGCGACGAAGGCCGCGATGTCGGTACCGAGGCGTCCTGCGCCAAGCTGTTCGCCTCGGAAATGTGCGGCCGGGTCGCCGACCGCGCGGTGCAGATCTTCGGCGGCGCCGGCTATATCGGCGACTACGGGATCGAGCGCTTCTACCGCGACGTGCGACTGTTCCGCATCTACGAAGGCACCACGCAGATCCAGCAACTGCTGATCGCCCGCAACATGATTCGCGCCGCCCAGGGCTAGCGCCGACCCTTCGCCTTGCCGGCCGTGGCGCAGTCCCGGCCGGCTCCGGCTCCCCGGCGCCGGCCGTGCGCCACTCTTTACGCTTTCTTTATGCCGTCCGGCGTGGCCCGGAATCGCTTCTTTACGCCCCCTTTGCGGAGACTTTCCCTCAAGCGGCAGAGGCCGCTCGAAGGAGAGATCGCACACATGACCGTTCTGGATTGGTTGTCCCTGGCCCTGGCCGCGGGACTGTTCGTCTATTTGCTGGTGGCGCTGCTACGCGCCGACCGTGCCTAGGGGAGGGCACATGAACAGCCACGAGATTCTCTTGATCCTGGCCTTCTTCGCCCTGGTCCTGGTGCCCGCACCGTTCCTCGGGCGCTATTGCTTCAAGGTGATGGAAGGCCAGCGCAATCTCCTCAGCGCGCCGCTGGCGCCACTGGAGCGCGCCTGCTATCGCCTGTTCGGCGTCGATCCGGCGAGCGAGCAGGACTGGAAGACCTACACCCTGGCGCTGCTGGCATTCAACCTGGCCGGCCTGGTCCTGCTGTTCGCGATCCTCGTGCTGCAGGGCAGCCTGCCGCTGAACCCGCAGCACCTGCCGGGCCTGGAGTGGACCCTGGCGTTCAACACCGCGGTCAGCTTCGTCACCAACACCAACTGGCAGGCCTACAGCGGCGAGGCTTCGCTGAGCTACTTCAGCCAGATGCTCGGCCTCACGGTGCAGAACTTCGTCAGCGCGGCGGTCGGTCTCTGCGTGCTGGTGGCCCTGGCGCGCGGCATCAGCCGCCGCTCCACACGACAGCTGGGCAACTTCTGGGTCGACCTGACCCGCGCCACCCTCTACGTGCTGCTGCCGCTGTGCCTGCCACTGGCGCTGCTGCTGGTCTGGCAGGGCGTGCCGCAGACCTTCTTCGACTATGTCCACGCCACCACCTTGCAAGGCGCCGAGCAGACCATACCGCTCGGCCCGGCGGCCAGCCAGATCGCCATCAAGCAGCTGGGCACCAACGGCGGCGGCTTCTTCGGCGTCAACTCGACCCATCCGTTCGAGAACCCGAGCGCCTGGAGCAACCTGTTCGAAGTGGCCTCGATCATCCTGATCCCGGCGGCGCTGGTATTCACCTTCGGCCATTACGTGAAGGACCTGCGCCAGAGCCGCGCGATCCTCGGCTGCATGCTGCTGCTGTTCTGCCTCGTCCTGGGCCTGTCGCTGTGGGCCGAATACCAGCCGAACCCGGCGCTGGCGCAGTTGCCGGTCGAACAGGGCGCACCGATGGAGGGCAAGGAGAGTCGCTTCGGCACCGCCGCCAGCATGCTCTGGGCGATCACCACCACCGCTGCCTCGAACGGCTCGGTGAACGCCATGCACGACAGCCTGAGCCCGCTGGGCGGCATGCTGCCGCTGCTGAACATGATGCTCGGCGAGGTGATCTTCGGCGGTGTCGGCGCCGGCCTCTACGGCATGCTGCTGTTCGTCCTCATCGCGGTGTTCCTCGCCGGCCTGATGGTCGGGCGGACGCCGGAGTACCTGGGCAAGAAGCTCGAGGCGAAGGAGGTCCGCCTGCTGGTCTTCACCCTGCTGGTGATGCCGGTCGGCGTGCTGGTGCTCGGCGCCATCGCCGCCAGCCTGCCGGGACCGGCCTCGGCGGTGACCAACCCCGGCCCGCACGGCTTCAGCCAACTGCTCTACGCCTATACCTCGGGGACCGCCAACAACGGCTCGGCGTTCGCCGGCTTCGGCGCCAACACGCCGTTCCACAACCTGATGATCGGCCTGGCCATGCTCATCGGCCGCTTCGGCTACATCCTGCCGATCCTCGCCATCGCCGGCAGCCTGGCGGCGAAGAAGGCCAGCCCGGTGGGGCCGAACAGCTTCCCGACCCACGGCCCGCTGTTCGTCAGTCTGCTCACCGTGACCATCCTGCTGGTCGGTGGCCTGACCTTCCTGCCGACCCTGGCCCTCGGCCCGATCGCTGAACAACTGAGCCTCGGCTTCTGAAGGAATCGCACATGAACGCTCAGACCCAGGCGTCCAAGAACGCCTTGCACAAACCGCTCGAACGTCGCAGCAACGCATCCACCAGCCTCGCCGCCCTGTGGCGGCCGGCGCTGCTGCAAGCCTTCGTCAAGCTCGATCCGCGCCAGTTGCTGCGCTCGCCGGTGATGCTGGTGGTCGAACTGACCGCCGTGCTCACCACCTTGCTGTGCTTCGTTCCCGACCAGGCGGTGCCGACCTCGGTGGCGCTGCAGATCGCCCTCTGGCTGTGGTTCACCGTGCTTTTCGCGAACTTCGCCGAAGCCCTCGCCGAGGGGCGCGGCAAGGCCCGCGCGGACAGTCTCAAGGCCGGCAGCCAGGGCCTCTCCGCCAACAGGCGGCGCGCCGACGGCAGCTTCGAGAGCGTCGCCGCCGGCAGCCTGCGCAAGGGCGATGTGGTGCGGGTCGAGGCCGGCGAGATGATTCCCGGCGACGGCGAAGTCATCGAAGGCGTGGCGGCGGTCAACGAGGCCGCCATCACCGGCGAATCGGCGCCGGTGATCCGTGAGTCCGGCGGCGACCGCTCGGCGGTGACCGGCAACACCCAGGTGGTCTCCGACTGGCTGCTGGTGCGGATCGGCGCCAACCCGGGCGAGTCGACCCTGGACCGGATGATCGCCCTGGTGGAGGGCGCCAAGCGGCAGAAGACCCCCAACGAAGTGGCGCTGGACATCCTGCTGATCGGCCTGACCCTGATCTTCCTGCTGGTGGTGGTGACGCTCAAGCCGTTCGCCCTGTTCGCTGGCGGCAACCTGCCGCTGGTATTCCTGGTGGCGCTGCTGGTGACGCTGATCCCGACCACCATTGGCGGCCTGCTCTCGGCCATCGGCATCGCCGGCATGGACCGCCTGGTGCGCCTGAACGTGATCGCCAAGTCCGGCCGCGCGGTGGAGGCCGCCGGCGACGTACACGTGCTGCTGCTCGACAAGACCGGCACCATCACCTTCGGCAACCGCCGCTGCAGCGCGCTGTACGCCGCGCCTGGGGTGAGCGGCAAGGAACTGGCCGAGGGCGCGCTGCTGGCCTCGCTGGCCGACGATACGCCGGAAGGCAAGTCGATCGTCGAATACCTGCGCATCCTGCATCCGATCGAGGAGCCGCGCCGCGAGGAACTGACGCCGATCGCCTTCAGCGCGGAAACCCGCCTGTCCGGGGTCGACTGGAACGGCCAGGTCTTGCGCAAGGGCGCGGTGGATGCGGCGCTGCGCTTCATCGACCTGCCGCGGGAGAAGATGCCCGAGGTACTTTCGCGGGAGGTGGAAAAGATCGCCCAGAGCGGCGGCACCCCGCTGCTGGTGGTAGCCAACGGCCGGTTGCTCGGCGCCATTCACCTGAAGGACGTGGTCAAGCCGGGCATTCGCGAACGCTTCGCCGAACTGCGCCGGCTGGGCATCCGCACCGTGATGGTGACCGGCGACAACCCGCTGACCGCCGCCGCCATCGCCGCCGAGGCCGGGGTCGACGACGTGATCGCCGAGGCTACCCCGGAGAAGAAACTGGCGCGGATTCGCCAGGAACAGGGCGAAGGTCGCCTGGTGGCGATGTGCGGCGACGGCGCCAACGACGCCCCGGCGCTGGCCCAGGCCGACGTCGGCATGGCCATGAACGACGGTACCCAGGCCGCCCGCGAGGCGGCCAACCTGGTCGACCTGGACAGCGACCCGACCAAGCTGCTCGACGTGGTCCGGGTGGGCAAGGAGTTGCTGGTCACCCGCGGCGCGCTGACCACCTTTTCCATCGCCAACGACGTGGCCAAGTACTTCGCCATCCTGCCGGCGCTGTTCGTCGGCATCTACCCGCAGCTCGACGTGCTCAACGTGATGCGCCTGCAGAGCCCGCAGAGCGCGATCCTGTCGGCCATCGTGTTCAACGCGCTGATCATCGTCGCGCTGATCCCGCTGGCGCTGCGCGGCGTGCGGGTGCAGGCGGCGGACGCTGCGCAACTGCTGCAGCGCAACCTGCTGGTCTATGGCGTCGGCGGCCTGGTGGCGCCGTTCCTCGGGATCAAGGCGATCGACCTGCTGCTGACCGCAGTCGGTCTGGCATGAACAACGGCCCTCGCCGTCGGGCGCGGGCCTGGGACTGAAGAGAGGATCTGCACATGTTCAAGCAACTCCGTCCGGCACTGGCCTCACTGCTGGTGCTGAGCCTGGCCACTGGCGTGGCCTATCCGCTGCTGGTCACCGGCATCGCCCAGCTGGCGTTCCCCGGGCAGGCCAATGGCAGTCTGCTGCGCGACGCCGGGGGCAAGGTGCTCGGCTCGCGGCTGATCGCGCAGAAGTTCGACGGCGAGGAGTGGTTCCATTCGCGGCCTTCGGCGGGCGACTACGCCACCGTTTCCAGTGCCGCGAGCAACCTGGCGCCAAGCAACCCGGCGTTGGCCGAGCGTATAGCCAGGGATGCCGCCCACGAGCGTTTCGCCGACCAGGGACCGGTGCCGCTGGCGCTGCTCACCACCTCGGGCAGCGGCCTCGATCCGCAGCTTCCTCCCCAGGCCGCGCGCTACCAGGCGCTGCGCGTGGCCACGGCGCGCGGGCTGCCGCTACGGCTGGTGGAGGACCTGGTGGAAAGCCACACCGAGCGGCCGCTGGTGGGGCCGCCGGTGGTCAACGTCCTGGCGCTGAACATGGCGCTGGCCGGTATCGGCCGCTAGGTTTCCCCATAGGCGCGAGGACCTGAAATAATGCCGGATCGGCGGATGATCGCCGGCGATCGCCCGCCCCTCGCGGCGCAGAGCAACGGAGCACGACCGATCCATGACCGACACCGCACGCGCCGACGCGCTGCTCGCCGACCTGCCCGGTGACGGGCGCGGCCGCCTGAAAGTCTTCCTCGGCGCGGCGCCGGGGGTGGGCAAGACCTTCGCCATGCTGCAGGCCGCCCAGGCCCAGTTGCGCCAGGGCGTGAAACTGCGCGCCGGGGTGGTCGAGACCCACTCGCGGGCGGAAACCGAGGCCCTGCTCGCCGGGGTGCCGCAGCAGCCGCTGCGCAGCCTCGAATACCGCGGGATGAAACTGCAGGAGATGGATCTCGACGGGTTGCTCGCCGATCCGCCGGCGCTGGCCCTGGTCGACGAGCTGGCCCACAGCAATGTTCCCGGCAGCCGCCACGCCAAGCGCTGGCAGGACATCCAGGAACTGCTGGCGGCGGGGATCGACGTCTACACCACGGTCAACGTCCAGCACCTGGAGAGCCTCAACGACCAGGTCCGCGACATCACCGGCGTGCAGGTCCGCGAGACGGTGCCGGACTGGGTGCTGCAGGAAGCCTACGAGATCGTCCTCATCGACCTGCCGCCGCGCGAGCTGCTGGAGCGCCTGCGCGAGGGCAAGGTCTACGTGCCGGAGCAGGCGCGGGCGGCGATCGACGCGTTCTTCTCGCAGACCAACCTCACCGCGTTGCGCGAACTGGCGATGCAGACCGCCGCCGCGCGGGTCGACGCCGACCTCGCCCACCGCTACCGCCAGCGCGGCGAGGAGGCGCCGGCGCTGCGCGGCCGGCTGCTGGTGGGCATCGACGGCGACGAGCAGGCCGAGCGCCTGGTACGTCACGCCTGCCGGGTCGCCGAGCGCCGCCACCTGCCCTGGAGCGTGGTGCATGTCGACACCGGCGGGCTGCGTGGCGAGCAGGCGCGGATGCGCCTGCAGGGCGCCCAGCAGCTGGCCGAGCGGCTCGGTGGCGAGATCGTCGTGCTGCGCGCCGGCGAGGTGGCGCGGACTCTCCTGCAACATGCCCGCGAGCGCCGCGCCAGCCTGGTGCTGGTCGGCCAGTCGCGGCGCCGCTGGTATCGCCGAGCCTTCGGCGGCGGCCTCGCCGGACGCCTGCTGCGCGACGGCCAGGGCCTGGAGATCAGTGCCCTGGACAGCGAGGCCGACCTGCGTCCGGCGGAACCGCGGCCACGCTATCCGCTGGCCTGGAACGACTATCTGCTGGCGCTGCTGGCGACCGCCCTGGCCAGCGGACTGGCCTGGGGCGTGGCGCACCTGCTGGAACTGCCGAACATCTCCCTGGTGTTCCTCATGGCGGTACTGCTGGTGGCCGTGCGCAGCAGTCTGATGCCGGCATTGCTGTGCGCGGTGGCGTCGTTCCTGGCCTATGACTTCCTGTTCATCCCGCCACATTTCTCCTTCGCCATCCATCGTCACGAGGACCTGCTGAGCCTGGCCTTCTTCCTGTTCATGGCCGGCCTCACCGGCAACCTGGCGGCCCGCCAGCGCCGACAGCTGGAGGCGCTGCGCGACACCCAGGAGGAGACCAGCCTGCTGCTGGAACTTTCGCGCAAGCTCACCGCCGCCACCGACCGCCAGGCGGTGCTGGCCGCCGCCGCCCAGCAGTTCGAGGGCTGGCAGGACGTCGAGGTGTGCCTGCTCGGCCAGGTCAATGGCGAATGGAAAACCGAGGCCGGCGCGCAGCGGCCGCTCACGGACCAGGAACGGGTCGCCGCCGATTGGGCCTGGAGCCACGACCAGCCGGCCGGGTTGGGCACCGGCACCCTGCCGGGCGGGCGCTGGTGGTGGTGGCCGCTGTCGGCGGAGGAGGGGCCGCTGGCGCTGCTCGGCATCGCACCGTTGGACGGCCAGCCGCTCAGCCCGCAGCGCCGGCGCCTGCTCGCCGCCCTCGGCCAGCCGCTGGCCCAGGCCCTGGCGCGGGCGCGCCTGGCCGAGGACCTGGAGGCCGCGCGCCTGCATGGCGAGACCGAGCAGTTGCGCAGCGCCTTGCTCGCCTCGGTATCGCACGACCTGCGCACGCCGCTGACCGCCATGCGCGGCTCCATCGACAGCCTGCTGGCGTTGGGCGAGGCGATCCCGCCGGCGGATCGTCGCGAACTGCTGGAAAGCACCCGCGACGAGGCCGAGCGGCTGGATCGCTACATCCAGAACCTGCTCGACATGACCCGTCTCGGCCACGGCGGACTGAAGCTGGCGCGCGACTGGGTGGCCCCCGGCGACATCGTCGGCAGCGCGTTGAACCGCCTGCGTGCGGTGCTGGCGCCGTATCGGGTGCAGGCCATCGTGGGCAACGACCTGCCGCTGCTGTATGTGCACGCGGCGCTGATCGAGCAGGCGCTGATCAACGTGCTGGAGAACGCCGCGCGCTTCTCGCCGAGCCAAGGCCGGTTGCGCGTCGAGGTCAGCCAGGGCGACGCCGAGCTGCGCTTCGCGGTAAGCGACGAAGGGCCGGGAATTCCCCTGGCCGAACGGGAGAAGATCTTCGACATGTTCTATACCGCCGCGCGCGGCGACCGTGGCGGCCAGGGCACCGGCCTGGGACTGGCGATCTGCCAGGGCATGATCGGTGCCCACGGCGGCCGCATCAGCGTCGGCGAAGGCCTGGACGGTCGCGGCACCACCCTGGTCCTGCACCTGCCGCTGCATCCGCAGCCGGACCTCGGGCAACTGGAGGCCGACGAATGAGCACGGCGCGCTTGCCTGGCGCCGCCGGCCGCGCTATTCCTGCCGTTTCCGCGACGCCGCCGCCGGCTCGTCGCCCGTTTCCTCCTGCCATGCCGAGCGCCATGACCCAATTGCAGAACACCATCCTGCTGATCGACGACGAGCCGCAGATCCGCAAGTTCCTCCGCATCAGCCTCACCGCCCAGGGTTACCGGGTTCTGGAGGCCGGCAACGGCGAGGAGGGGCTGGCCCAGGCCGCGTTGAACCGGCCGGACCTGGTGGTACTCGACCTCGGCCTGCCGGACCGCGACGGCCAGGACATTCTCCGCGACCTGCGCGAATGGTCGGCGGTGCCGGTGCTGGTGCTGTCGGTGCGCGCCAGCGAGGGCGAGAAGGTGCTGGCCCTGGACGGCGGCGCCAACGACTACGTGACCAAGCCGTTCGGTATCCAGGAGTTCCTCGCCCGCGTTCGCGTCCTGTTGCGCCAGGCGGCGCAGGGCGAGAGCCCTGAGGCGGCGGTGACGGTCGGCCCGCTGCAGGTCGACCTGGCCTACCGCCGGGTCAGCCTGGCCGGCGCCGAGGTGGCGCTGACCCGCAAGGAATACGCGGTGCTCGCCGCGCTGGCGCGCCATCTAGGCCGGGTGGTGACCCAGCAGCAACTGCTCAGGGATATCTGGGGGCCGACCCACGTCGAGGATACCCACTACCTGCGGGTGGTGGTCGGCCACCTGCGCCAGAAGCTCGGTGACGACCCGGCGAGCCCACGCTTCCTGGTTACGGAGGCGGGTGTCGGCTACCGCCTGCGCGATAGCTGATGCAGAGCGTTTTTTCGCGCGGCGGGCATGCCGCGCGCGCCTTCATCGCCTATGATGCCGCGCATTCGCGCCAGCCGCGCATCCGGCCCGGCGTTCCAGCGTCACGATGAAGGTCACCATGCAGCAACTGTTGAACGAGATTCTCGATGAAGTCCGCCCGCTGATCGGGCGTGGCAAGGTCGCCGACTACATTCCCGCGCTCGCTGGCGTCGAGCCGGACCAACTGGGGATCGCCGTGTACAGCCGCGACGGCGAACTGTTCCATGCCGGCGATGCGCTGCGGCCGTTTTCCATCCAGAGCATTTCCAAGGTGTTCAGCCTGGTCCAGGCGATCCAGCATTCCGGCGAGGACATCTGGCAGCGCCTCGGCCACGAGCCCTCGGGCCAGCCGTTCAACTCCCTGGTGCAGCTGGAGTTCGAGCGCGGCCGCCCGCGCAACCCGTTCATCAACGCCGGCGCCCTGGTGATCTGCGATATCAACCAGTCGCGCTTCGCCGCGCCGGCGCAATCGATGCGCGACTTCGTCCGCCGCCTGTGCGGCAACCCGGAGGTGGTCTCGGATTCGGTGGTGGCGCGCTCCGAGTACCAGCACCGCTCGCGCAACGCGGCGGCGGCCTACCTGATGAAGTCGTTCGGCAACTTCCACAATGACGTCGAAGCGGTGCTGCTCAGCTATTTCCATCATTGCGCGCTGCGCATGAGCTGCGTCGACCTGGCGAGGGCGTTCTGCTTCCTCGCCGACAAGGGCTTCTGCAAGCACAGCGGCGAGCAGGTACTCAACGAGCGGCAGACCAAGCAGGTCAACGCGATCATGGCCACCAGCGGGCTCTACGACGAGGCCGGCAACTTTGCCTATCGGGTCGGCCTGCCGGGCAAGAGCGGTGTCGGCGGCGGCATCATCGCGGTGGTGCCGGGGCGCTTCACGGTCTGCGTGTGGTCGCCGGAGCTGAACGGCGCCGGCAATTCCCTGGCCGGGATCGCCGCGCTGGAGAAGCTCAGCGAGCGGATCGGCTGGTCGATCTTCTGAAGCCGCCGTCCGTCGCGGCGGCGCTCGAATTCCCGGCGCCGCTGCGCTATGTTCTGTGGCTACCGCTTGCCGGCGCCGGATGCGCCGGATGCGCCGGTCCACTCGCCAGGAAGGTCGCCATGTCCCGTCCGATCCCCGTTTCCCGTGTCTTCGCCTGCCTCACCGTTCTCGCCGCCTGCGCGCATGCCGGCGCCGCCGAACCGGACTGGCGTGGCTACACCAGCGAACAGCAGCAGCGCAGCGTGCTGGCTGTCGAGCAGGACGCCGAAGTCATCAACAAGCGCTACTACGACAGTGCCTTCGAGGACTTCCTGCCGGAACTGGAACAACTGGAACTCAGCCTGGCGCAGCCCGCCGTCGCCATCGACGAGAAAGGCCTGCTGGGCAACTGGAAGTGCCGCTCGACCCAGGCCGACCAGTACGGCATCTATCGCTATCCGAACTTCCAGTGCCGCATCCGGCGCACCGACCAGGGCCTGTTCCTGGAGAAGACCAGCGGTTCGCAGCGGGTCAGCGGCTACCTGTTCCCGGAAGGTGCCGAGCGCTACGTGTTCCTCGGTGGCGCCACGGTCAACGACGAACCCCAGGTGGCCTTCAGCGGGCTGGCCCATGGCGCGCCGGCGGAGTCCGACGTGGTCGCGCTGCTGCGCCCGCACGCCGGCGGCTTCCTCCTGCTGTTCCCGGAACGGCGCGGCGGCTACGAGGTCCTCGAGTTCAGCCGCTGAGCCTCAGGCGTTGTCTTCCTCGTAGCGCTCCAGGGTGTCGCTGGCGATCTGCCGGCCAAGGGCGATCAGCTCCGGCGCCTTGTAGAACTCGAAGAAGCGGCAGACCCGCTTCGGCACGTTGATCAGGATGTCCGGCGGATAGCCGGCGATCTTGTACTGCGCCAGCGAGGTCTGCATCACCTCGAAGCTCTGGTTGACCAGTTCCAGCAACGACGCCGGGCCGCTGCTCTCCACCACCGTGGTGCCGCTGGCCGACTTCGGCGAGTCCTTGCCCTGCGGCGCCGCGGCCGGCTGTTGCAGTTGCGGCTCGGCGGGCTCCTCGGAATCCGCCGGCACCGGGTGGAGCAGGGCGTCGGCGCTCAGTTCCGGCGGGGTGTTGTCGTCGCCGTGGCGGCGGAAGAACGAGAGTTTGTGGCCGAGGCTCTCGATCATGCTGTCGAAGCGCCCCTTGAGCGCGGCCGGACGCTCGATCACCGGCAGGTGGTACTGCTTCTGGTTGGTGGCGTTGAGGTTGACCGCGATGATCAGGTCGCTGTGGGCCGACACCACCGGGACGATCGGCAACGGATTGAGCAGGCCGCCGTCGACCAGCATGCGGCTGCCCTGCATGACCGGGGTGAACAGGCTCGGGATCGCCGCCGAGGCGCGCATGGCCTGGTGCAGGCAGCCCTCCTGGAACCATATCTCCTGCTGGTTGGTGAGATCGGTGGCGACCGCCGTGTAGGGGATCGACAGGTCCTCGATGTTCACCTCGCCGAGGATCTCGTGGATCTTGCCGAACACCCGCTCGCCGCGGATCGCGCCGAGGCGGAAGCTGACGTCGAGCAGGCGCAGCACGTCGAGGTAGTCCAGGCTTTCCACCCACTCGCGGTACTCGCGCAACTTGCCGGCGGCGTAGATGCCGCCGATCACCGAACCCATGGAACAACCGGCGATGCAGGTGATCTCATAGCCGCGTGCCTCGAGTTCCTCGATCACGCCGATGTGCGCATAGCCGCGCGCACCGCCGGAGCCCAATACCAGGGCGACCTGTTTGCTCATCTGCAACCCCTTGCCAATACTGCGTGACGAAGCGAAAACGATACGCGCGTCAGCCGGCCGCCGCCAAGAGCGCCGCGCCGGTCCGTTCCCTGTCCGGAGACCTGTCGATGAAAACCTGGATCGTTCTGCCCGTCCTCGCCCTGACCCTGGCCGGCTGCGCCGGCAAGACCGCCTACCGGGAAAACTGCGCCGACCAGCTGGACGCGGCCTGGAAGGAGCTCGACCTGGCCAAGGCCGAAGGCTTCGCCGGCACCGTCAGCTACTCGAAGGCCCTGACCCTGCTCACCGGGGCCAAGACCCAGCAGCAGTTCGAGGCCTACGAGGGCTGTACCAGCAAGGCCGAGAAGGCGCGCTTCTATATCCGCGAGTCGCGCGCCGGGCGTTGAGACGGGCGCGGCGATCGGACCGCTGGCGATGGCGTCGGCTTTGCTAGAATGGGCACTTTTCCGACATCCACGGGAGTACACCGATGAGCGAGGCGATCCGCCTGACCCAGTACAGCCACGGCGCCGGCTGCGGCTGCAAGATTTCGCCCAAGGTACTGGAGGTGATCCTCGCCGGCAGCGGCGCGCAGAACCTCGATCCGAAGCTCTGGGTCGGCAACGCCTCGCGCGACGACGCGGCCGTCTACGCCATCGACGAGGAGCGCGGGGTGGTTTCCACCACCGATTTCTTCATGCCGATCGTCGACGATCCCTTCGATTTCGGCCGGATCGCCGCGACCAACGCGATCAGCGACATCTATGCCATGGGCGGCGACCCGCTGATGGCCATCGCCATCCTCGGCTGGCCGGTCAACGTGCTGGCCGCCGAAGTCGCCCGCGAAGTCATCGCCGGTGGCCGCAGGGTTTGCGAGGAGGCCGGCATTCCGCTGGCTGGCGGGCATTCCATCGATGCTCCCGAGCCGATCTTCGGCCTGGCCGTGACCGGTATGGTGGAAAAGCGCTTCATGAAGCGCAACGACACCGCCGAGGCCGGCTGCCGGCTGTACCTGACCAAGCCGCTGGGCATCGGCATCCTCACCACCGCCGAGAAGAAAGCCAGGCTGCGCGCCGAGGACGTCGGCGTGGCACGTGACTGGATGTGCACCCTGAACAGGCCCGGCGCGCGCTTCGGTCGCCTGGCCGGGGTCAGGGCGATGACCGATGTCACCGGGTTCGGCCTGCTCGGCCACCTGGTGGAAATGGCCGACGGCAGCAGGCTCACCGCGCGCGTCGAATACGCCGCGGTGCCGCGCCTGGCCAGCGCCGAGTACTACCTGGAGCAGGGCTGCGTGCCCGGCGGCACCCTGCGCAACTTCGACAGCTACGGCGAACGTATCGCGCCCCTGCCGGAGGTGCAGAAGCTGCTGCTCTGCGACCCGCAGACCAGTGGCGGCCTGCTGGTGGCGGTGGCTCCCGAGGGCGAGGCGGAGTTCCTTGCCGTGGCGGCGGAACTCGGCCTGCAACTGGCGCCGATCGGCGAGCTGGTCGAGCGACAGAGTCTCGCGGTACAGGTGGTGTGATGCGCGACAACACCCAGCATTACCGCGAACTGTTCCTCGAAGACACACCCCTGATGGACGTGCGCGCCCCGGTGGAGTACCACAAGGGCGCCTTCCCCCACACGGTCAACCGGCCGCTGATGAACGACATCGAACGGCAGAAGGTCGGTACCAGCTACAAGCAGCACGGCCAGCAGGCCGCCATCGCCCTTGGCCACGAGCTGGTCTGCGGGGCGGTCAAGGCCGAACGGCTGGCGGCCTGGAAGGCCTTCGCCGAAGCCAATCCGAACGGTTACCTGTATTGCTTCCGCGGCGGCCTGCGCTCGCAGATCGTCCAGCAGTGGCTGAAGCAGGACGCCGGCATCGACTATCCGCGGGTGATCGGTGGCTACAAGGCGCTGCGCAACTTCCTTTTCGAAACCACCCGCGCGGCGGTCGATGAATGCGACTTCGTGCTGGTCGGCGGTCTCACCGGCTGCGGCAAGACCGAGGTGATCGCGGCGCTGGACAACAGCCTCGACCTCGAAGGCCACGCCAACCACCGCGGCTCCAGCTTCGGCCGGCGGGCCACGCCGCAGCCGGCGCAGATCGACTTCGAGAACCGCCTGGCCATCGACATCCTGAAGAAGCGCCATCGCGGCGTCGGCCAGTTCGTCCTCGAGGACGAGGGGCGGATCGTCGGCAGCTGCTCGCTGCCGCTGGAGCTGTACCAGGGCATGCAGGGCTATCCGCTGGTGTGGCTGGAGGACGGCTTCGAACAGCGCGTCGCGCGCATCCTCAAGGACTACGTGATCGACCTGCGCAGCGAGTTCGAGCGCGTGGTCGGTGCGGAAGAGGGTTTCGCCGTCTTCTCCGCCTACCTGCAGAAGAGCCTCGCCGGCATCGTCAAGCGCCTGGGTGGCGAGCGCTACCAGCGGCTGGCGGCGATCCTCGTGCAGGCGCTGGAGGAGCAGGGCCGCGATGGCTCGGTGGAGACCCACCGCGGCTGGATCGAGGGCCTGCTCAAGGAATACTACGACCCGATGTACGCCTTCCAGCGGCAGAGCAAGGAAGACCGCGTCGAGTTCCGCGGCAACCAGGCCGAGGTGATCGCCTACCTGCGCCAGCGTCAGGCGCTGCGGCCGTCGTAGTGCTGCAGCGGTAGCGCGTCGGCGTCGACGCCCTCCAGGCAGCGCACGTTGACCGCGGCCATGGCCTGGCCGTCCGGGCCGATGCCTTCGCTGAACGGCGCGCAGCCGCAGGTGGGACAGAAGTGATGCTGCAGGCGGTGGCTGTTGAAGCTGTAGGTGCGCATGGCGCTGGCCGGGGTCTTCAGCGCCAGCCGGTCGCGCGGCACGAACCACAGCAGCCAGCCGCGCCGGCGGCACAGCGAACAGTTGCACTGGATCACCCGGTCGGGATCGCCCTCGACCTCGTAGGCGATGGTTCCGCAGTGGCAGCTTCCTCGATGGTTCATGGCGTTGTCTCCGATAGGGAAGGGTTACAACTCTAGCCGGTGGGCGTCCCCCGCGCCGGCCTGTGAAACCCTACAGGCGTGCTTGCCGGCGGCCGGACGCTGGACTAGAACTCCAGCGTCCATCTCGACAGGGTATGTACGATGAACATCGAAGAGGTCCTGCGCGCCGTTTCCACCCCGCTGGGCGACGGCGCCGCATATCCCGGCGGGCCGTACCGCTTCTTCCGCCGCGAATACCTGAACATCTACTACCGCAGCGATCCCGCGGCGCTGCGCCGGGTGGTCCCGGAACCGTTGCGACTGGACGGCGCGCTGGTGCGCTTCGAGATCATGCTGATGCCCGACAGCGTCGGGCTGGGGCGTTATGCCGAGGGTGGCCAGGCGATCCGGGTGAGCCTCGATGGCTGCCATGGCGAGTACCTGCATGCGATGTATGTCGACAGCCTGCCGGCCATCGCCGCCGGGCGCGAGGCCAGCGCCTACCCGAAGAAGCTCGGCAAGCCGGCCCTGTACGTGGACTCCGATACCCTGGTCGGGAGCATCGACTATGGCAGCCTGCGCATCGCCACCGCGACCATGGGCTACAAGCACCGGCCGTTGCCCAGGGACGAGGCGCTGGCGGCGATCGGTGTGGAAACCTTCATGCTCAAGACCATGCGTGGCTACGACAGCCGCCCGCGGATCTGCGAGCTGGTGCGGACCCGGATCAGCGACATCCGGCTGCACGAGGCCTGGACCGGCCCGGCGCGCCTGCAGCTGTTCGCGCATGCCCTGGCGCCGATGGCGGACCTGCCGGTGCTGGAAGTGCTCGGCGCCAGTCACCTGGTCGCCGATCTCAGCCTGGAGATGCCTGCCCTGGTCTACGACTATCTGGCGCCTCCGGGCTGAGCGCGCTCGGGCATAATCGACATCCCCTCCGTCGATTCCCGCGAGCCCGTCATGCAACTGGACTTCACCACCATCGCTCCTGCCGAGGCCTATCGCTGGCTGGCCTCCACCGTCACCCCGCGGCCGATCGCCTGGGTCTCGACGCTGTCCGCCGAGGGCGTCAGCAACCTGGCGCCTTTCAGTTTCTTCCAGGTGATCAGCGACGAGCCGCCGACCCTGATGGTCAACGTCAGCCTGCGCGACGATGGCAGCCTCAAGGACACCCTGCGCAATGTCCAGGCCACCGGGCAACTGGTGATCCATCTGGTCGGCGCCGCCCAGGCCGAGACCATGAACACCACCGCCGCCTGGTTGCCCCACGGGATCAGCGAGATCGAGACGGTGGGCATCCCTACCGTGCCCAGCGTGCGCGTGGCGCCGCCGCGGATCGCCGCGGCGGCGGTGGCCTTCGAGTGCGAGGTGGCGGAGATCAAGCCGTATCCGGCGGAGAACCCCAATTGCCACATGATCTTCGCCCGCGTGCTGCTGGCGCATGTCGACGACGCGGTGCTGGCCGACGAGCGCCACGTGGACAGCGCCCGGCTCGACCTGGTCGGTCGCCTCGGCGGCAGCCTCTACAGCTATACCCGCGACACGTTCAGCATGATCCGGCCCAGGTAGACGGTGTCACTCGGCCGTCGGCAGGCACTCGGCGACCGTGCTGCGGCACACCGGTGCCTGCCCCGCGGCCTGCCGCCGCTGCCATTCGCGATAGGCGAACTGGTAGCTTTCCGGATACACCCCGCCGCGCTTCAGCGGCGCCACGATACTCGCCCGCAGCGCCTGTTCGGTCAGCGCCAGGTGCGCGGCCAGGCGCTGGAACTGCCAGGGCTGCTGGCCCTGGCGGCGCTCCAGGACCTCGACGTGGTACAGGCCGTCGGCCGCCGCGCTCGACAGGTTGTGCACGATCAGCCAGCGCGACAGGCCCGGGGCCGCCGGCAGCGACCAGAGCGGCTGCTCGATCGGGCCGCTCCAGTCGGCCTGGGCGCTGGCGGACAGGCCGAGGGCCAGCAGCAGGATCGGCGGGAAACGCATCGGGAACCTCCTTTCTCCGGGGAGGGCACAGTATCGCCGGCTTCACGCCGGCGGTGAAACCGTTTCGCCTTGGGGCTGTGCCGTCGCGCCGGCGAGCTTGGCCTGCTGGCGTAGCCAGTAGCGGTAGGCGCTGACGCCCGAACGCACCGAGCTGAACACCAGCGGCGGCTTGATCTCGCCGAGCATGCTCGAGCGTTGCAGGAGGTCCAGGGTCTGCCCGGTGACCCGTGCCAGCGACAGGTGCACGCCCTGGGCCTTGAGGATCTGCTGTACCTCGTGGAGGGTGGTCAGGCCGCTGATGTCCAGGTTGGTCATGGCCTCGGCGTTGAGCAGTACCGCGCGTGGCTGCTCGGTGCGCTCCAGCACGGCGAGCAGCCGCTGCTTGAAATAGTCGGCGTTGAAGAACAGCAGCGGCGCGTCGAAGCGGTAGATGACCAGGCCGGGAAGGGTGCTGGCCTGCGGGTACTTGGCCAGCTCGACCTGGCCGTCGACGCCGTGCATCCAGCCGAGTACCGCATCGCTCGGACGATAGGTGTAGTAGAGCAGGCGCAGCACGGCGATGCTGACGGCGACGAAGATGCCCGGCAGCACGCCGACGCTGAGCACGCCGACGGTGGTCAGCAGGCACAGGCTGAACTCGAAGCGGCTGAGCTTCCAGAAGCCCTTCAGCGCCTGTACGTCGATCAGTCCCCAGCCGGCCAGCAGCAGGACCGCGCCGAGCGCCGGCATCGGCACCCAGCCCAGCGGCCTGTTCAGCAGCAATAGCGTGGCGGCGATCACCAGCGCGGCGACGATGCCGACCAGTTGGGTCTTGCCTCCGACCATGTCGTTCACCGCTGTGCGCGAGTCGGCGCCGCTGATGGCGAAGCCCTGGGAAACCCCGGCGCCGACATTGGCCAGGCCGAGGGCGACGAATTCGTGGTTGGCATTGACGCTGTAGCCATGACGCGCGGCGAAGCTGCGCGCGGTGAGCATGGCGCTGCAGAAGCTGACCACGGTGATGCCGGTGGCATCGCGCAACAGGCTTTTCAATTCTTCCAGGTTGGTCTGCGGCCAGCTCAGGTGCGGCAGTCCGGCCGGCACTTCGCCGAGCAGCTCGACGCCGAAACGGTCGAGCCCCAGCGCCGCTGACGCCACGGTCGCCAGCAGCACGCCGCAGAGCGCGCCGGGCAACTGCGGGAAGCGCCGCGGCAGCAGCACCATCACCGCCAGCGAGAGGCTGCCGACGATCAGCGTCGGCCAGTGGAGGTGCAGCAGGTTCTCCAGCAGCGCCAGGATGCCGGCTACGAAGCCGCTGGTGGCCGCCTCGTAGCCGAACAGCTTGCCCAGCTGGCCGACCAGCAGGCTCAGACCGATACCGTTGAGGTAGCCGACCAGGATCGGTCGCGAGAGGAAGCTGGCGATGAACCCGGCGCGGGCCAGGCCGGCGACGATGGAGAACAGCCCGACCATGATCGCGACGATCATCGACAGGTCCACCAGGCGCTGGGGATCGCCCGCCGCCAGCGGAGTGATGGCGGCGGCGACCATCGCCGCGGTGGCCGCGTCGGGACCGACCATCAGTTGCCGCGAACTGCCGATCAGGGCGTAGATCAGCATCGGCAGGATGCACGCGTAGAGTCCCACCTGGGGCGGGAAGCCGGCGATCTGGGCGTAGGCGATGGCGGTGGGGATCTGGATCGCCGCCACCGACAGGCCGGCCTGGAGATCCGGGCGGAACCAGGCGCGGCGGTAGTGGAGCAGGCTGTCGAGTCCGGGGACCCAGCGGGCGAGTGGCATGCGGCCGTTTCCTTGCAGGCGCGGATGCCGCAGCTTATCCCGAAGGCCCGGCGGCGGGATTGCCGGGAGTCATTATTTTTTCGCCGTAGCCGCTTCCGGGGAGGAGGCGCAGGGCGAATATCGCAGGACGATATCCGCCGTTTCCCGGCGCCGCCGGACGGCTCTCAAACCTTCAACACCAGCTTGCCGAAGTTCTCCCCGCTGAACAGCTTGAGCAGGGTCTCGGGGAAGGTCTCCAGGCCTTCGACGATGTCCTCGCGCGATTGCAGCTTGCCTTCCGCCAGCCAGGTGGCCATCTCCTTCAGGCCTTCCGGGAAGCGCTGGGCATAGTCCATCACCACCATGCCTTCCATGCGCGCGCGATTGACCAGCAGCGACAGGTAGTTGGCCGGGCCGCGCACCGCTTCCTTGTTGTTGTACTGGCTGATCGCGCCGCAGAGGACGATACGTGCCTTGAAGGCGATGCGGGTGAGCACCGTGTCGAGGATTTCACCGCCGACATTGTCGAAGAACACATCGATGCCCTTCGGGCATTCGCGCTTGAGCCCGGCGGCGAGGTCTTCGTTCTTGTAGTCGATGGCGCCGTCGAAGCCCAGTTCCTCGACCAGGAAGCGACATTTCTCGGCGCCGCCGGCGATACCCACCACCCGGCAGCCCTTGAGCCTGGCGATCTGCCCGGCGACGCTGCCCACCGCGCCGGCGGCGCCGGAGATCACCACGGTCTCGCCGCTCCTCGGCTGGCCGACGTCGAGCAGGGCGAAATAGGCGGTCATCCCGGTCATGCCCAACGCCGAGAGGTAGCGCGGCAGCGGCGCGCGGGACGGGTCGACCAGGTAGAAGCCCTTCGGCTCGCCGACGAAGTAGTCCTGCACGCCGAGGGCGCCGTTCACGTAGTCGCCGGGCTTGAAGCCGGGGTGCCTGGAGGCCAGCACCTTGCCCACGCCGAGCGCGCGCATCACCTCGCCGATGGCCACTGGCGGGATGTAGGAGCGGGCATCGTTCATCCAGCCGCGCATCGCCGGGTCCAGCGACAGATACTCGTTGCGTACCAGGATCTGGCCGTCGCCCGGCTCGCCGAGCGGGGCCTCGACGAAACTGAAGGTGTCGCGGCCGGGCAGTCCGCTGGGACGCTGGGCCAACTGGTATTGCCGATTGATCTGGGTTTGCATGGCAGGCACTCGTGGAATGGAAAACGGATACCTAGGGTTAGTCGCCGGCAACGGCGGCGGCAAGCGCCGAGCGGTGTGGAAATGACCGGTCATCTATGAGGGTGATTGGCGTTGCGCGGTGTCATCAATGGCCTGGATGGGCCATCCTCCAATCGCCTGATAGTGCTATGCCTGCCCTGGACCCTGGCTAGACTGGCCCGGTTCGATCCCGCCGCGGTTGGCGGGAGACGTTTTCCCCGAGGATCAGTAGATGAGCAAACTCCTTTCCGGCCAGGTCGCCCTGGTCACCGGCGGTGCCGCGGGCATCGGCCGCGCCACCGCGCTGGCCTTCGCCGACGCCGGGATCAAGGTGGTGGTCGCCGACCTGGATAGCGTCGGCGGCGAAGCCACGGTGGCGACTATCCGCCAGGCCGGCGGCGAGGCCGCTTTCATCCGCTGCGACGTCACCCGCGACGCCGAGGTCAAGGCGCTGGTCGAAGGCTGCGTGGCTGCCTACGGTCGCCTCGACTATGCCTTCAACAACGCCGGCATCGAGATCGAGCAGGGCAGGCTGGCCGACGGCAGCGAGGCCGAGTTCGACGCCATCATGGGGGTCAACGTGAAGGGCGTCTGGCTGTGCATGAAGCACCAGATCCCGCTGATGCTGGCCCAGGGCGGCGGCGCGATCGTCAACACCGCGTCGGTCGCCGGCCTCGGCGCGGCACCGAAGATGAGCATCTACGCGGCTTCCAAGCATGCGGTGATCGGCCTGACCAAGTCGGCGGCGATCGAGTACGCGAAGAAGGGCATCCGCATCAACGCCGTGTGTCCGGCGGTGATCGACACCGACATGTTCCGCCGCGCCTACGAGGCCGACCCGCGCAAGGCCGAGTTCGCTGCCGCGATGCATCCGTTGGGGCGGGTCGGGCGGGTCGAGGAGATCGCTGCCGCGGTGCTCTACCTGTGCAGCGATAACGCCGGCTTCACCACCGGCATCGCCTTGCCGGTGGACGGCGGCGCGACGGCGATCTGAGCCGTCCGCCTCGGATGCCTCGTCGCGGGGCGTTCGCATTCTGTTACAGGTCGGCGCGCGGTTTGGCGCGCCAGGCCACTGCCGGGGGACTAACCTGGGTCGAGAATCCGCGGCCTGAGCCCGCCTTCGTCGCATCGGAGCAATAACAATAATGACCGCCGATCCCATCCTGACGCTGTTTCTTCCCATCGCCCTGGGCATCATCATGCTCGGCCTCGGACTGTCCCTGACCCCGGCCGACTTCATCCGCGTTGTGCGCTATCCGAAGCCGGTGCTGGTCGGCCTGGTATGCCAGATCGTCCTGCTGCCCCTGGCCTGCTTCCTGATCGTCCAGGGCTTCGCCCTGGAGGCGGCCCTGGCGGTCGGCATGATGCTGCTGGCGGCCTCGCCTGGCGGCACTACCGCCAACCTCTACAGCCACCTGGCGCATGGCGACGTGGCGCTGAACATCACCCTGACCGCGGTGAACTCGGTGATCGCCATCCTCACCATGCCGCTGATCGTCAACCTCTCGCTGCAATACTTCATGGGTGATGGACAGGCGATTCCCCTGCAGTTCGCCAAGGTCGTGCAGGTGTTCGTCATCGTCCTCGGCCCGGTGGCCATCGGCATGCTGGTGCGCAACCGCCTGCCGGCCGTGGCGGAGCGCCTGCAGAAGCCGGTGAAGATCCTTTCCGCGCTGTTGTTGCTGGTGATCATCCTGCTGGCGCTGGCCAAGGACTGGCAGACCTTCGTTACCTATGCGCCGGTGGTCGGGCTGGCCGCGCTGGCCTTCAACCTGCTGAGCCTGGCGGTGGGCTACTGGGTGCCGCGCCTGCTGCGCCTGCCGAAGGCCCAGGCGGTGGCCATCGGCATGGAGATCGGGATCCACAACGGCACCCTGGCGATCGCCCTGGCGCTGAGTCCGAGTCTGCTGAACAACAGCACCATGGCGATTCCGCCGGCGATCTACGGAGTGCTGATGTTCTTCACCGCGGCGGCCTTCGGCTGGTGGGTCAGCCGCGGTCACAAGGCCGCTCCGGCGCCCGTGGCGGCGCCGGACTGAGGATCGTCAGCCGCGCCGCCAGTTGAGCACGAACTGGGTCAGCAGGCCGGCCACCAGGCCCCAGAACGCCGAGCCGATGGACAACAGGGTGAAGCCGGAGGCGGTGACCATGAAGGTCACCAGCGCGGCCTCGCGCTGGCGCTCGTCGGCCATCGAATTGGCCAGGCCGTTCATGATCGAGCCGAGCAGGGCGATGGCGGCGATGGACAGCACCAGCGCCTTGGGGAAAGCGGCGAACAGCGCCGCCAGGGTGGCGCCGAAGGTCCCGGCGATGCAGTTGAAGAAGCCGCACCAGAGTGCCGCCGTGTAGCGCTTGCGCGGGTCCTCGTGGGCCGAGGGGCCGGTGCAGATCGCCGCGCTGATCGCCGCCAGGTTGATGCCATGGGAGCCGAACGGTGCCAGCAGGATCGAGGCGATGCCGGTGCTCGAGATCAGCGGCGAGGCGGGTACCTGGTAGCCGTCGGCGCGCAGCACGGCGATGCCGGGCATGTTCTGCGAGGCCATGGCGACGATGAACAGCGGGATGCCGATGCTGATGGTGGCGGCCAGGGAGAAGCTCGGCGTGGTCCACTCCGGCACCGCCAGTTCCAGGCGGAACCGGCTGAAGTCCAGCTGGCCCAGCGCCCCGGCCAGCAGCACGCCGACCAGCAGCGCGGCGAATACCGCGTAGCGCGGCGAGACGCGCTTGCACAGCAGGTAGCTGAAGAACATCGCCAGCACCAGCAGGGTCTGCTGCTCGGCGGCGTTGCAGATCTCGATGCCGATGCGGAACAGCACCCCGGCCAGCAGCGCCGAGGCCAGCGAGGAGGGAACCTGGCGCATCAGGCGTTCGAAGCTGCCGGTGACACCGCACAGGGTGATCAGCGCGGCGCAGACGATGAAGGCACCGATAGCCTCGCTGTAGGGCACGCCGGGCAGGCTGCTGATCAGCAGCGCAGCGCCGGGGGTCGACCAGGCGATCACGATCGGCACGCGGTAGCGCAGGGTCAGGCCGATGGTCGCCAGGCCCATGCCGATCGACAGCGCCCAGATCCACGAGGAAATCTGTGCACTGCTCAGGCCGGCGTTCTGCCCGGCCTGGAACATCAGCACCAGCGAACTGGTGTAGCCGGTGAGCATGGCGACGAAGCCGGCCACCACGGCGGCGGGCGAAGAGTCGGCGAAAGGACGCAGGCGGGACTGCGGCTGAGGCTGGGTGGTTTCGGTCATGCCGGGCACTTCCATGGAGTGGGGATGACCGGGCACAGCGGTGGGCGGGGCCACGGAGGAGGGTGACGCGAAGCGCAGGGTGCCGATCATCGTTCTACTGTTTCCGCAGCCTAAACAGCCGGGGCGGGGCTGTCCCGGTACAGCCGCGGACATAGTTGGCCATACAGTCCCTGCTGCCGGAAGCGAACGCAACTGGTAACGTCGCGGCATTTGCCGAGGAGCTTCGCCATGGATGCAAACCCCTACGCCACTCCGCGTGTCGAGCTGGTCGAGCAGGGCGTGCCGGACGGCTTTCGCCAGCGCTGGACGGCTGCGCAACTGCGGGTCCTCGCCTGGCTGTGCCTGGCCTCGATAGCCGGCGGTGTGGTGCTGATGGTGCTCAGCCTGCTCGAGGCGTTCGGCGACGGTGCCGCGCTCGGCGCCTACGCCGACTGGCTCGGCCTGCTCCTCAGCCTGCTCGGCGCCTACCTGCTGCTGCGGCTCAAGCATCTGGTCGAGTCACGCTTCCGCGGCCCTTCGCTGGCCTGGCCGGTCTGGCTGTCGATCCTCCTGACCCTGGTGGGCGAAGCCTGGAGCCTGCTGGCAGTGACGGACGACGCGCTGCAGGAGTGGCACTGGCAGGCGCTGGTGTACTTCGCACTGCTCGCGCTGCTTGGCGTCGCCACCCTCTGGCTGGGCCTGCGCCTGCTCAAGCAGGAGAACCTCTATCCCTCGCTGCGGATCATGGCCTGGCTGGACATCGCCGGTGGCGCGATGGTGGTTTCGGTCCTGCTGCTGGTGCTGGCGATGCTGCCACTGCTGGCCGCCACCGTGGCCATGGCGCTGGCCTACTGGCGCGCGGCGCGGGAGCTGGAGCAGGGGCGGGGGTGACGACCGGCCTTGTCGCTCGGCGCTAGTCGGCGTCCGCCGCCGTCTCGCCGCGAACGCCGGCATGCGTCCGGGCCAGCGTGCGATTGACCGCCAGCCAGCCGGCAACCGCTTCGCCACCGGCTTCCTCCAGGCAGCGCTGTAGCAGCCGCGACTGTTCCCGGCGCAGCGCTTTCTCCAGGCGTACGCCCTCGCCGGTGAGGCCGAGCAGGCGCTTGCGCCTGTCCTCGTCGGCGGCGGCGCTGCTGATCAGGTCCATCTCCAGCAACTGGCGCAATGGAATGTTCAGCGCCTGCTTGGTCACCCCGAGCAGGGCCAGCAATTCCTTCACGCTGAGCCCCGGGTGGCGGGCGATGAAGAACAGGATGCGGTGGTGCACGCGCCCCAGGCCGCGGCGGGCGAGCATCTCGTCCGGCTTGGCGGTGAATGCCTGGTAGGCGAAGAAGAAGGCTTCCATCATGGCCTGCTGCTGGACGGCGTGGTTTTTCAGGTCAGGCATATTGACGCTTCCGGGGGCGGCATCGTAGTTTCGGTCAAACAGTTTGACCCATTTTCCCATGCCTACGCTACCGGTGAACCCATGGCCTTCTCTGAACGCATCTCCCGCCTGAAAAGCTCCTTGATCCGCGAAATCCTCGCCGCGGCACAGCGTCCGGAGGTGATGTCGTTCGCCGGCGGGCTGCCGGCCGAACCGATGCTGCCGAAGGTGCAGTGGGAGCAGATGCCGGCCTCCATGGGCCAGTACGGCATGAGCGAGGGCGAGCCGGCCCTGCGCGAAGCCATCGCCGCCGAGGCGCGTGCACTCGGAGTACCCTGCGAGGCGAGCCAGGTTCTGGTCGTCAGCGGTTCGCAGCAGACCCTCGACCTGGCCAGCAAGCTGTTCATCGACCCGGGTACCGAGGTGTTGCTCGAGGCGCCTACCTACCTCGCCGCGCTACAGGCCTTCCAGTTGTTCGGCGCCGATTGCGTAACCGTGCCGCTGGGTGCCGAGGGCCCCGACCTGGTTGCCCTGCGGCAGCGCCTGGAGCGACACAAGCCGGCCTTCGCCTACCTGATCCCGACCTTCCAGAATCCGTCCGGCGTGCGCTACAGCGAAGAGCGCCGCGATGCGGTGGCGGCGCTGCTGGACGAATTCGGCGTGACCCTGATCGAAGACGAACCCTATCGCGAGCTGGTGTTCGACGAGGGCCGCGCGTCCCCGCTGGTCAGCCGCCTGCGCAAGTCCAGCTGGATCTACACCGGCACGGTGTCCAAGACCCTGCTGCCGGGGCTGCGCGTCGGTTTCCTGATCGCCACCCCGGACCTGTTCCCGCACCTGCTGCGCCTGAAGCAGTCGGCCGACCTGCATACCAACCGGGTAGGGCAGTGGCAGGCGCTGCAATGGTTCGGCAGCGAGGCCTATCGCCAGCACCTGGCCGAGCTGCGCGGCTTCTACCGGGTCCGCCGCGATGCCATGCAGGAGGCGCTGCTGGAACACTTCGGCGAGCTGGCCGAATGGAACATCCCGGAGGGCGGGCTGTTCTTCTGGCTGACCCTAAAGCAGCCGCTGGATACCCGCACCCTGCTCAAGCCGGCGTTGGCCGCGGACGTCGCCTTCATGCCCGGCGAACCCTTCTTCGCCGAGCCGGAGCAGAATCTCGGGCGCCTGCGCCTGAACTTCAGCCATGTCGCTCCGGAGCGCCTGCACGAAGGCCTGCGGCGCCTGGCCAAGGTCGTCCGCGACGCCCAGGCCGCCGCAGCGGCCTGAACCTTCGCCGGCGCTCTTCCGCGCCGGCCTCCGACCCCAGGAGCGACACGATGTACAAGGTCTACGGTGATTACCGTTCGGGCAACTGCTACAAGATCAAGCTGGCCATGTCGCTGCTCGGCATCGACTACCAGTGGCTACCGGTGGACATCCTAAAGGGCGAGACCCAGACCCCGGAATTCCTGGCGAAGAACCCCAACGGCAAGATTCCGGTGCTGGAGCTGGAGGACGGCAGTTGCCTGTGGGAGTCCAACGCGATCCTCAACTTCCTCGCCGACGGCAGTGCCCTGCTGCCCAGCGAACCGCGCCTGCGCACCCAGGTGCTGCAATGGCAATTCTTCGAGCAATACAGCCATGAGCCCTATGTGGCCGTGGCGCGCTTCATCAAGCTCTACCTCGGCCTCCCGGAGGCCCGCCGCGCCGAATTCGAAGAGAAGAAGACCGGCGGCTACAAGGCCCTCGACGTCATGGAAAAACAGCTCGCGCGCACGCCGTTCCTGGTCGGAGAACAGTTCTCCATTGCCGATATCACCCTCTACGCCTACACCCATGTCGCCGACGAAGGCGGCTTCGACCTGACGGCCTATCCGGCGATCCGCGCGTGGATCAGGCGGGTAGGGGAGGTGCCTGGGTACGTGGGGATGCTGGACTGAGGGAAGGAACTGTCCAAAGCGGGCAGGCACTTTTCAGACGATGGATTCAAAGCCGCCTTCGCGGCGGAAAAGGCCGGCGGGTGATACCGCCGGTCTTTCTTTATTCGGCATTCGGCGAAGGTTCGCCTACCTGTTTTGGCTCCATTGCACATCGCTAGTGGCCGTATGTCGCACGGTCACTGTTCTGGCCGGGGAACTGGGCGAGCCGGCTGCTAGCGTGCCAACGTGGCGTCCAATGGAAGCTGGGCTGGTCGTGGGGACGGTTTGCACGGCCTCCCGTTGGGTCAGGGTTACGCCTCATCGGAGGCTGTGTCCCGCAATGCCCCGAGCTTATTTCCCTGTATTTCTGTTTCAGTTTCATCAGTTGCTCAAGTGTCATTCGTTTCGCATTTCTTTAGAAGAAACAGTTGAGATGATGTGGGGCTGGAATGTTGTGTGCAGCTTTTTGCGCAGTTGCGTGCTAGGCAGCGTTAACAAGGGCTTGAAGACTAATTTTGAAAGGTTGGAAGTTACGGTTGTGCAGCTTTTTGCACATCCTTGAGTTCTATTCTCAGCCAAGGACGGAATCATTGGAGGTCTTTTGGCATATTGGCCTTCTTAAGGCTGAGGGCTGTTTCTTGTTTTTTTAACTACCTGTTTTGGTAGGGTTTTCCAAAAGGCCATCAATGTCGTTATGATGGCTGTCGACGCACTGCAAGGCCGTAGAAACAGGCTTGCCATTTGATGACCCTTCATTGATACGTATCAGCGAATAGGAAAATTCCCAAAAAAGGGAGCTCCTATTGCAAGCCGGTTTTTATGTTGTTTTCATGAGGAGACAAAGCGCTCGGCAGTTTACTGGGATTCTCATTTGGGTTTCCCTGCCAAGCAATTGAGCTATCAAGATATTTACTGACGCACATGGTGTGCATTGAAGGGTTAGGATGACCTATTCAAGCAAGCTCTCCTTGCATTATCTCGAACTCGCGGACCAGCCGATTTCAAAGGATGTCTTTGCGGGGGAAGATGTGCGTTTCTCCAGTGAGTACGAAGCCCTGGAGAACGAGCTGGGCAAGGCGCTGTCGCTCCACGAAAGTGGTCAAGTCGACTGGTTGAAGATCCTGGAAAACAGCGAGGTGCTTCTGCGCACCCAGTCCAAGGACCTGCGTGTCGCCGCTTGGTTGACCTGGGCTCTCTACCAGCGCGAGTCCTTTAGCGGGTTGCTGGCCGGCCTGGGACTGCTGGACCGGTTGTGCTGCAGGCACTGGGTCGAGATGCACCCGGCCAAGCCGCGCACCCGAGCCGCGGCCATCGCCTGGCTGGTGCCTCGATTGGAGCAGGCGCTCAGCGAGAGCGTTCCGCTCAAGGAGCAATTCCCCCTATTCCGACGTCTCGTCGAGCATCTGGACAGCCTCGATTCCGTCTTGACCGAGCAGTTGGGCGATGAAGCACCGTTGCTCCTGCCTATCAGCCGGCGCCTGGCGGGCATGCTCCAGCGCACCACTGACGTCCAGCCGGAGCCCGGGATGGTCGGCGCCATGGTGGCCCAGGTCAAGCAGGCGGCCAGCCAGTTGCTGGCTCCCGGTACCCCCATCGACAACGAGCGTGACGCGCACAAGTCCATGCGCGCCCAGCAGGAAGCCGCTCGTTCCCTGTGCGCCTGGTGGCTGCGGCAGAAAGCCACCGACCTGCGCGCGCTGCGCCTCAACCGGACGATGCTCTGGCTGCCCATCGAGACCATGCCAGAGCGCAATGGCGAACAGGTCACCGCGCTCAGGGGCGTACCGGCGGACAGGCTGAAGAGCTACCAGGAGCGTTTCGCCCAAGGCCTGTACGCCGACCTGCTGGTGGAGTTGGAAGCGAGCCTGTCCCGGGCGCCGTTCTGGTTCGACGGGCAGCGTTTGGTCTGGGAATGTCTGCAGGGGCTCAATGCCGATAAGGCTATGCGGGAAGTCGAGATGCATTTTGCGCTGCTGCTGCAGCGGTTGCCGGGTTTGGTGGACCTGCGCTTCCACGATGGCACGGCGTTTGCCGAACCGGCCACCCGCAGCTGGATCAGTGCCCACGTCATGCCGCATCTACAGAGTGGCAGCGTCCCGCGCATGGCGGAGAACGTGGCGCTACAGGCCGAGTGGGACATTGCACTCGACGAGGCCCAGCCAATCCTGCGCAAGGACGGCTTGAAAGCCGCAGTAAAGGTCCTCAAACAGGGCATGACGCGTGCACATGGCGGTCGCGCCCGGTTCTTCTGGCAACTGAGCCTGGCACGGTTGTGCTTCCTGGCGAAGAAATACGAACTGGCCAAGACCCAACTGGAAAGCCTCGACCAGCAGTTGCACGAGTCCGGCCTCAGCGCCTGGGAACCCGAGCTTGCGCTGGATGTACTGCACCTGCTGCACAGTTGCTGCGAGCTGCTGCCGCAGAACCATGCCGTGCGAGAACGCAAGGACGACATTTATCGCAGGCTGTGCCATCTCGATCTCGAGGTGGTGCTCGAATAGGGCCGCGCGCCCTCATTTTTCAAGGAGAAAAAGCCATGGCCAAAGAAGGCTCGGTAGGCCCAAAGGAACGCATCAACGTCACTTTCAAACCCGCCACGGGCGGGGCGCAGGAGGAAATCGAACTGCCGTTGAAGCTGCTGGCGATCGGGGATTACACCCAGCGCGCGGATGAGCGCAAGGTGGAGAATCGCAAGCCCATCAGCATTGACAAGATGACCTTCGACGAAGTGCTGGCCAAGCAGGAACTGGGCCTGACCCTGAGCGTGGCCAACCGTCTGCAGGTGGAGGGGGGCTGTGAGGAGTTGGCGGTTAGCCTGCAGATCAACTCGATGAAGGACTTCAATCCCGCCAGCATCGTCGAGCAGGTGCCCGAGTTGAAGAAACTGATGGAACTGCGCGATGCGCTGGTCGCCCTCAAGGGGCCGCTGGGTAATGCCCCGGCGTTCCGCAAGGCCATCGAAGGCGTGCTGGCAGATGACGAATCCCGTAGCCGTGTGCTGGGCGAGTTGGGACTGAATACCACACCATCCCAGGACGCCTGAGCGCCCCTAGCCAAGGAAGCAAATACATGAGCACGAATGCTGCACAGCAAAACCGGAACGAGAACGGTGAGTACAACATTCTCGACAGCATCATTGCCGAAACTCGCTTGAGCCCGGACGACGAGGCCTACGACATTGCCAGGCGTGGTGTGTCGGCCTTCATTGAGGAACTGCTCAAGCCGCAGAACGAAGGCGAGCCGGTGAAGAAGGCGATGGTAGATCGGATGATCGCCGAGATCGATGCCAAGCTCGGCAGTCAGATGGACGAGATCCTCCATCATCCGGACTTCCAGGCCCTGGAGTCGGCCTGGCGCGGCCTGCAATTGCTGGTCGACCGCACGAACTTCCGCGAGAACATCAGGATCGAGATCCTCAGCGTATCCAAGGAGGACTTGCTGGACGATTTCGAGGACTCGCCGGAGGTAATGCAATCCGGCCTGTACAAGCATATCTATACCGCAGAATATGGACAGTTCGGTGGCCAGCCGGTCGGCGCGATCATCGCCAACTACTACCTGTCGCCCAGCTCGCCGGACGTCAAGCTGATGCAGTACGTCTCCAGCGTGGCCTGCATGGCCCACGCGCCGTTCGTGGCCGCTGCCGGGCCAAAGTTTTTCGGCCTGGAGAGCTTTACCGGGCTGCCGGACCTGAAGGACCTGAAGGATCACTTCGAAGGCCCGCAGTTCGCCAAGTGGCAGAGCTTCCGCCAGTCCGAGGATTCTCGCTATGTGGCGCTGACCGTCCCGCGATTCCTGCTGCGCACGCCTTACGATCCGGAAGAAAACCCGGTCAAATCGTTCGCCTACAAGGAGACCGTGGCCAACAGCCACGAGCACTACCTGTGGGGCAACACCGCCTATGCCTTTGGTACCAGGCTGACCGACAGCTTCGCCAAGTACCGTTGGTGCCCGAACATCGTCGGGCCGCAGAGCGGCGGCGCGGTGGAGGACTTGCCGCTGCATCACTTCGAAAGCATGGGCGAGATCGAGACCAAGATTCCTACCGAGGTGCTGGTGTCCGATCGCCGCGAATTCGAGTTGGCCGAGGAAGGCTTCATTTCCCTGACCATGCGCAAGGGTAGCGATAACGCAGCGTTCTTTTCCGCCAGTTCGGTGCAGAAGCCGAAGTTCTTCGGTATCAGTGCCGAAGGCAAGGCTGCGGAGCTGAACTACAAGCTCGGTACCCAACTGCCGTACATGATGATCGTCAACCGCCTGGCCCATTACCTGAAGGTGCTGCAACGCGAGCAACTGGGCTCTTGGAAGGAACGCACCGACCTGGAACTGGAACTGAACAAGTGGATCCGCCAGTACGTTGCCGACCAGGAAAACCCCAGCGCCGAGGTCCGCGGCCGGCGTCCTCTGCGTGCCGCGCAGATCATCGTCAGTGATGTCGAGGGTGAGCCGGGCTGGTACCGCGTCAGCTTGAACGTGCGTCCGCACTTCAAGTACATGGGGGCGGACTTCACCCTGTCGTTGGTCGGCAAGTTGGACAAGGAGTAAGCGGGGCGTCCCATGACCGGATACGGCAGTCTGTTCGAACGCCTCACCGGCGAGACGGATAAACGCGCTGGCTGGAGCAGCGAGGTTTCCGCCATGGCGTCGGTGGCTGCCCATCTGGCCAAGATGCTCAGCACCCGGGCGGGCAGCGTGCAGACGCTGTCCGACTACGGGTTACCCGATCTCAACGACATGCGCCTGAGCCTGCATGATGCCCTGAGCCAGGCCCGGGCGGCCATCGAAAGCTTCATCGAGGCCTATGAACCACGCCTGGGCGAGGTGCATGTCGTTCCCCTGCCGCCGGACAACGACCAACTCCGCCTGGCCTTCAGCATAGAGGGCCTGCTGGAAGTGGAGGGAGTCAAGCGCCAGGTGAGTTTTTCCGCGTGCCTGGATGGGCGCGGCCAGGTGACGGTCAGTTGAGGAGGTTCTGATGTCCTGCAAGCCCATCGTCCGTGAGCTCGCTCCTGGCGCCCGCCGGTTCCCTGGCCTGGCCGCCGATGGAGTCGAGGGCTCCAGGAAAGATAGGCAGGGACGCATGCCTGCAAGAAAGAGAATACCACTGGTTTCGGCACTGTCTTCGTCGGGCGCCGCCTCGTTCCTGGAGCCTGCCATCGCGCCTATCTGCGGATCTCTACGCCATGCCCTTTAACCACTACTACCAGAGCGAACTCACCGCACTGCGACAGTTGGGACGCCGTTTCGCCGAGCGCAGCCCAGCCTTGGCGCCGTTCCTCGGTCAGGCCGGGCGCGATCCGGACGTCGAGCGGCTGCTCGAGGGCTTCGCCTTCCTGACCGGACGGTTGCGGCAGAAGCTGGACGACGAGTTGCCGGAACTCAGCCACTCGATGATGCACTTGCTGTGGCCGAACTATATGCGCCCCTTGCCGGCGTTCAGCATCCTCCAGTTCGACCCGCTGACCCGACCAGGCGAAGCACTGCGCGTGGAACGCGATACCCCGGTGGAAAGCCGGCCGGTAGGCGAGGTCGCCTGCCGCTTCCGCACTTGCTATACCACCGAAGTCCTGCCGCTCACCCTGAAGGCGCTGAACTACTCGGTGACTGGCGACGGCGCATTGCTGGGCTTGCGACTGGAGATGAACTGCGACGGGCATCTCGGCGAGCTGCGACTGAATCGTCTGCGCCTGCACCTGACTGGCGAGCGTTACATCAGCCAGATGCTCTACCTGTGCCTATTGCGCAATCTGGACAATATCCAACTGATCCCGTTAGGCGCCCAGGGGCTTCCGCTCGATGGGGTCGACGGCAAGCCGCTGGCGTTTCGCCTGGCGGGCGAGCGGGTGCGGCCGGTGGGGTTCGCCGAGGACGAGGCGCTGATTCCCTATCCGCTGAATACCTTCCGCGGCTACCGCTACCTGCAGGAGTACTTTGCGTTCCAGGACAAGTTCCTTTTCGTCGACGTCGATGGACTGGAGCTGCTCGACAGCCTGCCCGATGACCTCCTCAAGCAGGTTCGTGGCCTGGATTTGCGTTTCGATATCCGCAAGAACGGCATCCAGCGCCTGCACCCGACGCTGGAGAATATCAGGCTGTACTGCACTCCGGTGGTCAACCTGTTCCGCCATGATGCGCTACCTATCCGTCTCGACGGCAAGCAGGACGAGTACCTGCTTATGCCGGTCAGATACGCCCTGGAGGACTGCGGAGTGTTCTCGGTGGAAAGTGTCACCGGCTGGCGGCCGGGCGGACTAGGCTACCGGGGATATGTGCCGTTCGAATCGTTCGAGCACGATCCCAGCTTCGATGTACCCGAGGCTCGTCCCCATTACAGCATCCGGCAACGCACCTCGCTCCTGCATGATGGCCTGGATACCTACCTGAGCTTCGGCATCCGCCATCCCGAGCAGATCGAGACACTGTCGGTGGAGCTTACCTGCACGAATCAGAACCTGCCGCAGCGGCTGCGCCTGGGCGACATCTGCGTCGCCTGCGAAGGCACACCGGAGTTCCTCGGTTTCCGCAATATCACCCCGGCGACCCCGAGTTACGCGCCGCCGTTGCACCGCGACTTCCTCTGGAAGCTGATCAGCAACATGTCGCTCAACTACCTGTCTTTGGCCAACGTCGATGCACTCAAGGTGATCCTCGAAACCTACGACCTGCCGCGCTACTACGACCAGCATGCCGCGAAGGTCAGCAAGCGCCTGCTGGGCGGGCTCAAGGCGGTCCGCCACGAGCATGTCGACCGCTTGCACCGAGGGCTGCCGCTGCGCGGCTTGCGTACCGAGCTGACGATCGATCCGGAAGGCTATATCGGCGAGGGCGACCTGTTTGTGTTCGCTTCGGTTCTGAACGAATTTTTCGCACTTTACGCCAGCATCAACTCTTACCACGAATTGCGGGTGAGGAGCACACAGGGAGACGTGTACCAATGGAAACCGCGCATGGGTTTGCAGCCCCTGCTGTAAGCGCGTTGGCACGGGGTATTCGCGAATACTCGCTGTTCCAGGCGGTCCTGCTGGTCATGGATCGTCTGCGCGAGCAATACCCCGGGCTGGGGGACGAGGCGCTTTACGATCAGCTGGAATTCCAGGCCAATCCTAGTCTCGGCTTTCCGGCCAGCGATATAGATCGGGTGGAGTTCTTCGAAGAGCGCGGCATGCTGCGGGCGCGGCTGCGCTTCAACCTGATGGGGTTGTTCGGTTCCAGTTCGCCGCTGCCGGCGTTCTACAGCGAGCAGGCCCTGGGCGACAGTGAGGAGAGTAACCCTACGCGGAACTTCCTCGATCTTTTCCATCACCGCCTGCATCGGTTGCTGTTGCCCATCTGGCGCAAGTATCGCTACCGGGTGAGTTTCCAGAGCGGCGCGAGCGATGCGTTCTCCGCCCAATTGTTCTCCGTTGTCGGGCTGGGTGGAGAAGAGATCCGCAAGGCCAGGGAGCTGAACTGGAAACGTCTGCTGCCCTACCTCGGTCTGCTCAGCCTGCGGGCCCACTCGGCGGCCCTGATCGAGTCGGTGCTGCGCTACTACTTCAAGCACGCCGAGCTGCTCGCCGAGCAATGCATCGAACGGCGCGTCGCGATCCTCGAGGAGCAGCGCAACCGGCTCGGTCTGTTCAACAGCCAGCTTGGCGAGGACGCAGTGCTGGGCGAACGGGTTCGCGACCGCAGCGGCAAGTTCCGCATTCATATCCGCCAGCTCGATTGGCAGCGCTTTCACGAGTTCCTGCCAATCGGTCCCGGTTACCAGCCGCTTTGTGCGCTGGTGCGCTTCACCCTGCGTGACCCGCTCGACTATGACATCCGACTGGTCCTGCGCCACGAGGAAATCCGCGAGTTCCGCATCGGCGCGCAGAACCCGTGCCGCCTTGGCTGGACCAGTTGGCTGGGCCGGGAACGCGCCGATGGCGTGGTGACGCTGGGCAGCAAGATTCATTAAGGATGGATGAGCATGATCAACGTAGACCTGCAACAACTGATTCAGGCGCTGGATGCCGACACCCGGCGCGACCTGGAGGGCTCCGCCGAGCGCTGCGTCGCCCGCGGCGGCAGCAGGGTACTGGTGGAAGACCTGTTGCTGGGCCTGCTGGAGCGTCCCCAGGGATTGCTGGCGCGCGCCCTGCAGGATGCCGCGGTGGACGCCGGCGAACTCAACGCCGCGTTGCAAGCGCGCGGCGAGCACAGTGCCTCGCGCAATCCGGTGTTCGCGCCCGAGCTGGTGCAGTGGCTGCAGGATGCGCTGTTGCTGGCCAACCTCGAACTGGGCCGTAGCCAGATCGACCAGGCGGCATTGATCCTGGCCCTGCTACGCAACCCGTTGCGCTATGCCGGCAGCCGCTACCAGCCACTGCTGGCGCGGCTCGACATCGAGCGGTTGAAGGATTTCGCGCTCTCGCAGCCGCTGGAGGGCGCGCCCAGCGGCAAGCCGGGTGGCGGCGAGTCCCTGTTGCAGCGTTTCACCCACAACCTTACCCAGCAGGCGCGCGACGGCAAGCTCGATCCGGTGCTCTGTCGCGACGGGGCTATTCGCCAGATGGTCGACATCCTGGCCCGTCGGCGGAAAAACAACCCCATCGTGGTCGGCGAGGCTGGCGTCGGCAAGACCGCCATCGTCGAAGGCCTGGCCTCGCGGATCGCCGCAGGGGAAGTGCCGCCGGCACTGAGGGACGTCGAGCTGTTGTCCCTCGACATGGGCCTGTTGCAGGCCGGTGCCAGCGTGAAGGGCGAGTTCGAGCGGCGCCTGAAAGGCGTCATCGACGAAGTGAAGGCAGCACTCAGGCCTACCATCCTGTTCATCGACGAGGCCCATACGCTGATTGGCGCGGGCGGTCAGGCCGGCGGCTCGGATGCCGCCAACCTGCTCAAGCCGGCCCTGGCACGCGGTGAGTTGCGTACCATCGCGGCGACGACCTGGGCCGAGTACAAGAAGTATTTCGAGAAGGACCCGGCGCTGGCCCGGCGTTTCCAGCCCGTGCAACTGCATGAGCCGAGCGTTGCCGAAGCGGTGACAATCCTGCGTGGCCTGGCCCGTGTTTACGAGGAAAGCCACGGTATCTACCTGCGCGACGACGCGGTGGTGGCCGCCGCCGAACTGTCCGCCCGCTACCTGGCGGGTCGCCAGTTGCCGGACAAGGCCGTCGACATCCTCGACACCGCCTGTGCGCGGGTGCGCATCAGCCTGGCGGCGGCGCCGGAGAGTCTCGAGCGCCTGCGCGGCGAGCTGGCCGAAGGCGAGCGCCAGCGCCAGGCCCTGCGCCGCGATGCCGAGGCAGGGCTGCCGATCGACCACGAGGCCCTGCAGGTGCTGGAAGAACGCCTGGCCCAGGCGGAAAGCGAGCGGCACGTACTGGAGGACCAGTGGAGCCGCCAGCGCGAACTCGCCGAGCGCCTGCTCGCCCTGCGCCAGCAATTGGCCAGGGCCCGCGAGGCGAGCCGGGAAGAACAGGGCGGCGAGGCGGACGCGGAGGCTTTCCCGGCCGACGAGCATGGCGGTGTCGAAGCCCTGGAAAAGGCCCTTCACGAAACCCGCCAGGCACTCGCCGATGCCCAGGCCCAGGGGCGGCTGGTCAGTTTCGAGGTCTGCCCGCGCCTGGTCGCCGAGGTGATCAGCGCTTGGACCGGTGTACCGGTGGAGCAACTGGCGCGGGAGCACAATGCCAAGGTGGTGGGGTTCGCCGACGACCTGCGGGCGCGAATCCGGGGCCAGGAACAGGCGATCAGGGCACTGGACCGTTCGATGCGCGCCACCGCGTCAGGGCTGAACAAGCCCGATGCGCCGGCCGGTGTGTTCCTTCTGGTGGGGCCGAGCGGGGTGGGCAAGACCGAGACCGCGCTGGCGCTAGCCGACCTGCTGTATGGCGGCGAGCGTTTCATCACCACCATCAACATGTCCGAATTTCAGGAGAAGCACTCCGTCTCGCGCCTGATCGGTGCACCGCCCGGATATGTCGGCTATGGCGAGGGTGGCATGCTCACCGAGGCGGTACGCCAGAAGCCCTATTCGGTGGTGTTGTTGGACGAAGTGGAGAAGGCCGATCCGGACGTGCTCAACCTCTTCTACCAGATATTCGACAGGGGTGTAGCCAACGATGGCGAAGGGCACGAGATCGATTTCCGCAACACCCTGTTCCTGATGACCTCCAACCTCGCCAGCGAACGTATCGCCGCGCTTTGCCGGGACGGCGAGCGGCCGTCCCCCGAGATTCTCGAAGACACCATCCGCCCGGTGCTCAGCCAGCATTTCAAACCGGCGTTGCTGGCACGGATGCGGGTGGTGCCGTACTACCCGGTGGGCGGCAGGGTGCTGCGAGAGCTGATCGGGATCAAGCTGGACCGGCTCGGCGAGCGCCTGGCCCGCCGCCACCTGGCTTTCGACTACAGCTCTGCGCTGGTGGATCACCTGGGTGAACGTTGCATCCAGAGCGACAGTGGCGCCCGGCTGATCGATCATCTGCTGGACACTCATCTTCTGCCTCTGGTGGCCGACCGGTTGCTGCAGGCGATGGCGCGCGACGAGCGGCTCGTACGGGTTCACGCGACACTCGACGAGCACGGACACGTGTTCTGCGAGTTCGCCTGAGGTGGTTGCTATGTTCAGTCGTGTTGCGCAACCGCTGTCCTTTGCCGAAGCCCTGCTGGCGCAGTTCACCGCGCTGTCACGGGAAACCGATGCCTCGGCCTTGCTGGGAGGCTTCGCGTGCGCTGTCGGTAAGCTCTGCGGATGCGAGCTGAGCCAACTGTACCTGCTCGACCAGACCCATACGGTGCTCACACTCAGCGCCGAGTGCCGCGATGGCCTGCCGCAGGCGCTGGAGCCCTCCATCCTGCCGGCAGACTACAACGGCGAGCAACTGCTGCAGTTCGCTCTTTGTCAGAACCGTGTGGTCAGCCTCGTTGACCTTCCGGCCCGGCTGCACGAGACCGGCTTCCTGCCGCTACGGGACAAGCCGTGGCTGTCCCTGCTGTGCGTGCCGCTGATGAGCCCGGAAAAAACGGTAGGAGGGGTGGTTGTCTGCGCCACCCTGCGGCCACTGAACCTGCAGGGGTTCGCCCATGCGCTGGGCCAGCTCGGCTCGTTCGTGCTGGCCCAGTTGCATTTGCTGCAGCGCCTGGCGCATCCCGCCAGTGAGCCGCAGGGACCATCCAGTGCGCCGGTGGTCAGCGGCTACGGGCTGATCGGTCGGAGCGCGGCGATGCGCGAGACCTGCCGGATGATCAGCAAGGTCCTGCATACCCCCTACACGGTACTGCTGCAGGGCGAGACCGGTACCGGCAAGGAGGTGGTCGCACGGGCGATCCACGAGTACGGTCCGCGACGTTCGCAGGCCTTCGTGGTGCAGAACTGCGCGGCGTTTCCGGAAAACTTGCTGGAGAGCGAACTGTTCGGCTACCGAAAGGGCGCTTTTACCGGTGCCGAACGCGACCGCCCCGGGCTGTTCGACGCCGCCGACGGCGGAACCCTGTTGCTCGACGAGATCGGCGACATGTCCCTGCCGCTCCAGGCCAAGCTGTTGCGCGTGCTGCAGGAAGGCGAGATTCGCCCGCTCGGCGGCAACGATACGCACAAGGTCGATGTACGCATCATCGCCGCTACCCACCGTGACCTCGCCCTGCTGGTACGCGATGGCAAGTTCCGCGAAGACCTCTACTACCGACTGGCGCAGTTTCCCATCGAGTTGCCGCCGTTGCGCCAGCGCGAGGGCGACGCCCTCGAACTGGCCCGGCATTTCGCCGAACGCGCCTGCGTGTTCCTGCGTCGCGCGCCGCTGGGCTGGTCCGCGGAAGCGCTGGAACTGCTCGAGGGCTATGGCTTTCCCGGCAACGTTCGGGAGCTGAAGGGACTGGTGGAATGCGCGGTATTGCTCTGCGAAGGCGACGTGCTGCTGGCCGAACACTTTTCCCTGCGCGCCCCGCCGGAAGCGGAGGCGCCACTCAAGCTGCGCGAGCATCTGGAGCAGATCGAACGGGACCTGCTGCTCGCCTGCCTGCGCAGGAACGCTGGCAACCAGACCCTCGCCGCGCGCGAACTGGGTCTGCCGCGCCGAACCCTGATCTATCGCATGGGACGCCTGAACATTCATTTCGGCGATCCCCGGACCTGAAGCCCATGATCGAGATTTCCTTCCAACCAGCCCAGCCGGGCGCGCGCCTGGAGCGCGGCGTCCGCGGCCCTTCCATGGAGACTCCCTGATGCCTGTTCGTCACTGGCCCGCCGTGCTTCTGGCCCTGGCCGTCCTCTGCGGCCTCGCCGGTTGCAGCGGCAACTACAAATTCAACGACGGCGACTATCGCCCGCTTGGCGATCCGCAGGCGGTCAATCGCGGCAAGTGACCGCAAGGAGCGATCTCATGGAACTGGTATTGGAAATGCTCAGCGCCAAGCAATTCGTACCGACGGAGCTATGCAGCAAGACCTTCGGCAGGAACGGCGGCCTCATCGGCCGCGGCGGTGAGTGCGATTGGGCGATTCCCGATCGCAAGCGGCACTTGTCCAAGCAGCATGCGCGGGTCAGCTATCGCAACGGCGCGTTCTACCTGACCGACACCAGCAGCAACGGCATCCGCGCCGGCAACGGCAGCCGCCTGCCGCATGGCGAGCCGCAGCGCATCGAGCAGGACAGCGTCTTCCTGCTCGGCGACTTCGAAATCCGCGCGCGGTTGCTGCGCGAGCCCGACGAGTTCGCCATGGACGTCGGGCGGCCGCAGCCGGCGGGCAGCATCATTCCGGACGATGCCTTCCTGGCCCTCGATCCGTTGCAGGCGCTCGACCAGGACGGTACAGATGCCTACGAACTCGACGACCTGAGCGCGATCGCCCAGCCCAGTCATGAGGCCGGGGCGCGTGCGGACTACGCGCGGATCGACATGGAAAGCCTGGTCGTACCGGAGCTGGTGCCCGCCCCGGCGGCTCCGCAGGAACCCGTGGAAAGTCCGCGTCCGGAACGCGACGAAGCCTTCTGGCAGCGTTTCGGCCAGGCCCTCGGAGTGGACCTCGACGGCCTCGACGGCCTCGACGGCGCTGCGCGCGAAGCGCTGGCGATCAACGCCGCCGGTTTGCTGCGGCAGTGCATCGGCGGCTTGCAGCAGAGCCTGCGAACCCGCAGCGAACTGAAGAACGAACTGCGGCTGTCGCTGAGCACGTTGCGCGATACCGGCAAGAATCCCTTGCGCTTCAGCGCCGATGCCGGCGAGGCGCTGGGGCATCTGCTTCGGGATGGCAAGCCTGGCCAGTTGAGTGGCGAACAGGCCGTCGCACGCAGTTTCCGCGACCTCCAGGCGCACCAGGTGGCGCTGCTCGGCGCCAGCCGGGCGGCGGTGCGCGCGACCCTCGAGCATTTCTCGCCGCAGCAGCTGGCCCTGCGTTTCGAGCGCGACGGCCGCCGGCCGTTGCTGGCTACCTCGGGCAGCCGCTGGCGTGCCTACGGTCGCTACCACCAGTCGCTATGCCAGGACGACGACTGGAGCGAGCGCCTGCTGGCGCGTGATTTCGCCCAGGCCTACGAAGAGCAGGTTCGCCTGATTTCCACCCTCTACACCGAGCACCAAGGATGATTGCCATGTCTCGTCGCCCGATCCCGCCAGCCAGGGCGCTGGCCATGCTCGCCGTCCTGGCGCTGCTGGCCGGTTGTTCCACGCTGTCGCCGTATTCCAGACTGACCAAGCTCGACCTCGCCCTGAGCGCCGGCGAGCGGGTCAATCCCGACCTCAATGGCCGGCCGTCGCCGGTGGTAGTGCGGCTGTTCGAGCTGAAGCACCCGGTGGCGTTCGAGAACGCCGACTTCTTCAGCCTCTACGAACGTCCCAAGGAGACCCTGGACCCCGACCTGGTGACCAGCGAGGAGCTGGAGTTGCGTCCCGGCGAGCGGGTCGAACTCAAGCTCAGCGTGGAGCAGGGGAGCCGCTACGTGGGCGTGCTCGCCGCCTACCGCGATCTCGGCGAGGCAAGCTGGCGCTACGTGGTGCCGGTCACGGCGAAAGAGCTGACCCGGGTAGAGCTGAAGCTGGACCAGAAGGGCATCCTGAATGCCGGCGAACTGCTCGGCAAGGCGGGTGACGCGCGATGAACGTGCACAAGATCGTCTGGCAGGAAGGCATGCTGCTGCGCCCGCAGCACCTGCAACACAACGACCGCTACTACGACAACCAGATGAAGGCCCGGACCCAGTTGCTGGGCAGCTACAGCTGGGGCTTCCTCGCCCTGGAGCTGGACCGCCAGTTCCTCAACATGGGCAAGCTGGTGATCAGCCAGGCCTCCGGCGTATTGCCCGACGGCAGCCTGTTCGAACTCGGCGGCAACACCGAGCCGCTCGCTCTCGACGTGCCGCCCAATACCTCGAACGTGCCGATCTACCTGGCCCTGCCGCTGGTCACCGGCAACCACATCGAGGCGCGCCGGCCGGAGCAGGCCGAGGTCCTGGCGCGCTATACCGCCTACGACCTGGAGGTGGCGGACTCCAACGCCGGCGAGGATTCCATGGTGCAGGTCAGCTGTGCGCGGCCGGATTTTCGCCTGCTGCTCGGCGAGCAGCAGAGCGACCAGGCCTACGTCAAACTGAAGGTGGCGGTGGTGCTGGACACCACGCCGGACGGGGTGATCAGCCTCGACCCTGACTTCGTGCCGAGCCACCTCCACGCCCATGCATCCGCCTACCTGCTGTCCTGCCTGAAGGAAGTGATCAGCATGCTCGGCCATCGCGGCGACACCATCGCCGAGCGTATCCGGTCCAATGGCAAGGTCGGCGGCGCGGAGGTCGGCGATTTCATGATGCTGCAACTGATCAATCGCACCGAGTTGCTGCTGCGCCACTACCTGGGATTGGAGCAGGTGCATCCGGAGCAGTTGTACCGGGTGCTGCTGACCATGCTCGGCGACCTCGCCACCTTCGGCAGCGAGAGCAAGCGTCCGCGCCTGGACAGCCGTTACCAGCACAGCGACCAGGGCGCCAGCTTCCGCAGGCTGATGGAGGCGATCCGCCAGGTCCTGTCGATGGTGCTCGAGCAGCATGCCATCGAACTGCCTCTCCAGGCCCGCCAGTACGGCATCCTGGTCTCGCCCCTGCACGACCACAAGCTGCTCGGCAGCGCCTCGTTCGTCCTCGCCGCCAGTGCCAATTGCGAGTCGGAGGAACTGCGCCAGCGCCTGCCCGCGCATCTCAAGGTGGGCGCGGTCGAGCACATTCGCCAACTGGTCAACCTGCACCTGCCGGGGATCCGGGTCAAGCCGCTGCCGGTGGCGCCGCGGCAGATCCCGTTCCACTCCAGCAAGACCTATTTCATTCTCGAACCCAACGCCGAGGACATGACCCAACTGGAGCGCTCCGGCGGTTTCGCGTTCCACGTATCCGGCGAGTTCTCCGAGCTTGAGCTGAAATTCTGGGCCATCAGGAACTGAACATGATCAAGGAAAGGGAATACCACGAGGACGAGAAGACCGTCCTCCTCGATCACCAGGGACAGGTACCGGCCCAGGGGCCGCTGACCGATTTCGCCGAACCGCCGCGCTTCGAGCAGCTCGAGGAGCGGATGATCTACGCGGCGCGCCTGCGTCCGGGCGAAGCCTTCAACGTCAGCCTGAACCCGCTGGTGGCGGCGGCTTCCGAACTGCTTTCGGAAGTGGTCCGACTCAAGCACAGCACCGTGCTGGAGAACCTTGCGGCGCTCAAGGAGCGGTTGACCTCCGCCATGAAGCTCTTCGAATTCCGCGCCGTGCAGGATGGCGTGGAAAACAGCCAGGTCATGGCGGCGCGCTACGTGCTGTGCACGGTGGTCGACGAGGCGGTGGTGACCACCCCGTGGGGCAACGAAAGCGAATGGTCGAAGATCAGCCTGCTGAGCAGCTTCCATAACGAGACCTTCGGCGGCGAGAAGTTCTTCCAGTTGCTTGACCGGCTGTCGAAGAACCCGGTCAAGCATCTGCCGATGCTGGAGCTGATGTACCTCTGCCTGGCCCTCGGCTTCGAGGGCAAGTACCGGGTGATGGCTCGCGGCGTGCTCGACCTGGACGGTATTTCCGATGCGCTCTACCGGCAGATCCGCCAGTTGCGCGGCGACGTGCCGCGCGAACTGTCACCGCACTGGCAGGGGCTCAGCGACCAGCGTCGCGGCCTGGTGCGGATCGTGCCCTGGTGGATGGTGGCGTTGTTCACCCTGGTCTGCCTGGTGGTGATGTATTCGGGATTCGCCTGGGTTCTCGGCGAGCAACGCGACACGGTGCTGCAGCCATACCAGTCGCTCGATGCGGCGGCAGGACAGCCCGGTTCGTAAACACAGGGACGCGAAATGAAAAACTTCTTCAAGAAAGTCGGCGTCTTCCTGCGCAAGACGTGGGTCTGGACGCTGTTGCTGGTACTCCTGGCGGCATTGCTGGTGTGGTTCGTCGGGCCGCTGCTGGCGGTCGCCGACTACAAGTTCTGGGAAAGCCCGACCTCGCGGTTGCTGAGCATCAGCCTGATGTTCCTGGTCTGGGGGTTGGCGATGGTCTTCGTCAGCTGGCGCGCCGGAGTGCGGCGCAAGGCCGTCGAGGACAGCGACGAGGGCCAGGAGCGCCTGCGCCGCGACGGTCTGATCGAAGACGAACAGAAGGAATTGCGCAGCCGCTTCAAGGACGCCTTGCGCACCCTGAAGACCTCCAGCCTGTACCGCGGCCGCAGCGAGCGCTGGCGCAACGAGCTGCCCTGGTACCTGCTGATCGGCCCGCAGGGAAGCGGCAAGACCAGCCTGCTGGACTTTTCCGGACTGGAATTCCCGATCAACCGGATCGACCGCAAGTTGACCCGTGACACCGCCGGTACGCGCTACTGCGACTGGTACTTCGCCGACCACGGCGTCCTGATCGACACCGCCGGGCGCTACCTGACCCAAGCCGACGGCGAGGTCGACGGGGGCGCCTGGGCGACCCTGCTCGGCCTGTTGCGCAAGCGCCGCCGCGCACGGCCGCTGAATGGCGTGATGGTGTCGATTCCGGTGGAGACGTTGCTCAGCGACGACGAGATGGCGCTGGATACGCTGGCTCGCCAGGTGCGCGCGCGTCTGCAGGAAATCCAGCAGACCCTGCACCTCGATCTGCCGGTCTACCTGGTGCTGAGCAAGGCCGACCAGTTGCTCGGCTTCGACGAGTTCTTCGACCAGTTGAGCCGCGAGGAGAGCGACCAGGTTCTGGGCACCAGCTTCGGCAAGGAGCAGAACGGCACCGATGTGACGGTCCTGCGCCAGGCGTTCGAGGACCTCCTGCGACGCCTGAACAGCCAGGTGATCATGCGCATCCACCAGGAACGCGATACCCTGCGTCGCGGTCGCATCCTCGACTTTCCGCACCAGCTTGGCCAGATCGGCGAGCGGTTGTGCCTGTTCGTCGAACTCGCCTTCACCGGCAATCGATACCAGCGCGCCAGCCGCCTGCGCGGCTTCTACCTGACCAGCGCGCCGCACCTGGCCCAGCAGCTGGACGAGGACACCGCCGGCATCGGCGCCAACCTGGGGATCGCCAGCGGCCTGCTGCCGACCCTGCGCAACGGGCGCTCGCGCTTCATCCATCACCTGCTGAGCCAGGTGATCTTCCCCGAGGCCAACCTGGCAGGTCTCGATCGCCGCGAACGCACGCGCATCCACTGGGGCCAGCGCGCCCTGTACGTCGGTTCGCTGGCGCTCCTTATGCTATTCGGCCTGCTCTGGGCTGGCGGTTTCTCGGCCAACCACGAGCGCCTGGAGCGGGTGCGCGAGCTGGCGCAGCAATGGACCCAACAGCGCCAGGCGCTTGGCGAACGCGATGACGCCATGGCGGCGCTGAAGACGCTGGATAGCAGCTATGCGGCGACCACCGTGTTTCCGCCCAAAGGGGAAGTCTCGCTGCACGAGCGCGCCGGGCTGTACCAGGGCAACGAGGTCAACCCCCCGCTGGCCGCTGCCTATCGCCGCGAGCTGGAGACGCAACTGCTGCCGCGTGTGGCGCGGATGCTTGAAGCGCAGATCCGCGGCAATCTGCAGAATCGCGAACGCCTGCTCAACAGCCTGCGGGCCTACCTGATGCTGAATCTGCGCGAGCGCCGCGAGAACGGATGGCTCAAGGACTGGGTGGCTACCGACTGGTCGCAGCGCTATGCCGGCAACGGCACCGTGCAGAATGGCCTGAACACGCATTTCGCCCGTCTGCTCGAGCAACCGTTCAGCTATCCGCTGAACGACACCCTGGTGGCCCAGGCACGCCAGGTGCTGCGCAGCGAGTCCCTGGCCAACGTGGTCTACCGGGTGCTGCGCGAACAGGCGCGAAGCCTGCCCGAGTATCGCTTCGGCCAGCACCTGGGGCCGCAGGCCGGTCTGTTCGTCGGCACCGACTACGTGATCCCGGGGTTCTATACCCAGCAGGGCTACCAGCAGTACTTCGTGGTCCAGGGCGCCAGCCTGGTCAACGATATCCTTCGCGACAACTGGGTCCTGGGCGAGGGCAGCGGGATCAGCGACATGGACCTGCGGCGCCTGATGGTCGAACTCGAACAGCTGTATTTCCGCGACTACGCGAACTTCTGGAGCGAGGCGGTCGGACGCCTGGGCCTGCTGCCGTTCAACGATGCCGGCGAGGGTGCCGACCAGATTTCCGGGCTGCTCGCCGCCAACTCGCCGATCCTCCAGTTGTTGCTGGAGGTCCGTGAGAACACCCGTTTCCCGGTCCTGGCGGAGAGCGCCGAGGCGCTGGCAGAGGCTAGCGACAAGGCCACGGAAAAGGGCGGCAAGCTGGGCAAGGCGGCCGCTGCGGCGGCCGGCAAGGCCAGGGACGCGTTGGCGAAGAACCTGCCGGATACCGCGAAGAAGTCCCTGCAACGCCGCTTCGAGCCCCTGCATCGCCTGCTCGACGATAACAACGGCCCGGCGGCCGACCTCACCCCGCTGTTGCAGGCGCTCAACGAGTTGCAGTTGCAACTCGCCGGACTGGCGCGCGCCAGCCAGCCGGAGCAGGCGGCTTTCGACATGGCGAAGAGCCGCATGGGCGGCCAGCGCGATGCCCTGAGCAACCTGCGCAACGCCTCCGCGCGACTGCCGCGACCGCTCGGCGGATGGTTCAGCGTACTGGCCGAAGACGCCTGGCGGCTGGTCCTCGGCGATGCCTACCTGTACCTCAACCAGCGCTACCAGAGCGAGCTGTACGGTTTCTACAGCAAGGCGATCAACAAGCGCTACCCGTTCAACGCGCACAGCGCCAGCGATGTCGCGGTCAGCGATTTTCGCGAGTTCTTCAAGGCGCAGGGCGTCGCCGAACGCTTCTTCGAAACCTACATGCGGCCCTTCGTCAGCGGTGACCCGGGCAGCTACCGCCTGCGCAGCGTGGACGGCTACAGCCTGCCGATGTCCAAGGTCTATCTCGACCAGATGGGCACGGCCCTGGTGATTCGCCAGAGCTTCTTCGCCGAGAACCCGGCCGAGCCGCAGGTGCGCTTCCGCCTGGAGCCCTATACCCTCGATCCTGGCGTCAGCCGCGCCGAGTTCCGTTTCGACGGTCAATCCATGGAATACCGCCACGGCCCGATCGTGCCGATGTCGTTCAAGTGGCCCAGCGACGCCGACGGCGGCCGCACCAGCCTGGTGCTGGAGAGGATGGCCGGGCGACCGGTGGGAGTCGAACGCAATACCGGGCCCTGGTCGCTGTTCAGGCTGTTCGACCTGATGCAGACCGAGTACCTCAGCGGGCGTGACGTGATGGTGCTCAAGGCCGACCTGGGCGGCCTGCGCGCCAACTACCTGCTGCTCGCCCAGCGCACGCCGAATCCGTTCGATCTCGCGGTCCTGCGCAGCTTCCGCATGCCGGTGCAGCTCTGATGCAACGCACCGAGCCCTGGCGCAGCGCGGCGCGCACGGATCGCGGCAAGGTCCGCGCGCGCAACGAGGATGCCTTCCTGGACTGCCCGGATCGCGGGCTCTGGGCGGTCGCCGATGGCATGGGCGGGCACCAGGCCGGCGACCTGGCCAGCCGGATGATCGTCACCAGCCTGGCGGAACTGCCGGCCCGAGCGGGATTCGACGAGCGCCTGAACGCGATGCGCCAGTGCCTGCACTGGCTCAACCGGCGCCTGGGCGAGGAACTCACCCTCAGCGCCGAACGCGGTGACAGGATCATCGGTAGTACGGTGGTGGCGCTGGTCGTGGAGGGTTCGCGGGCGGCCTGCGTGTGGGTTGGCGACAGCCGCTGCTACCTGTGGCGCGGCCAGCGGTTGTACCAGTTGTCCCGCGACCACTCGCTGTTGCAGCGACTGGTCGACGAACGGCGGATGGATATCGAGCAGGCCCGCGCCTATCCCTCGGCGCGCGCGCTGACCCGTGCCGTCGGCGCCAGCGAACAACTGGTGCTGGACGTGCTGGAACTGGAGGTGCATCCCGGTGACGTCTTCCTGCTCTGCAGCGACGGACTCTATGAAGAGCTGAGCGCCGATGCACTGGGCCGCGCGTTGAGCCTGGCATCGCCGCAGGTGGCGGTGGAGCGGCTGTTCGACGGCGCCTTGAGCGGCGCCGCGCGGGACAACCTGACGGCCGTGGTGATCCGCCAATGAACGAACCGCTGTCGTCGCTGGAGCTGCTGCCGGAGGAGGAGGGCGGCGCAAACCTGACCTATTTCGCCTTCGCCGCCCCGGCCGCCTCGGCGCCGGAGCTGCCGGCCGTGTTGCCCGGTCCGCTGCCGGACGTTCTTTCCGGGCGCTACCGTCTGGAGCGGATGCTGGGCGCCGGCGGCATGGGGACGGTATACCGTGCCCGGGACCTGCTCCATGAGCAGTTCGGCGACCCGGCGCCGCTGGTAGCGCTGAAGCTGCTCAACGAATCGGTCGCCGAGTCACCCGACGCCAGCGCCTTGCTCTATAGCGAGTTCGCCCTGACCCGGCGCTTGCGCCATCCGAGCGTCGTGCGTCTGTTCACTTTCGACGTCGACACCGCCTGCCAGCGCGCCTACATCGTCATGGAACTCATGTCTGGCCTGCCGCTCGACCGCCTGCTCTGCGAGCGTCCCGAAGGCCTGCCCTGGTCCGAGCTGAGCGCGATCGCCCGGCCGTTGCTGGATGCTCTGGCCTATGCCCACGAACAAGGGGTGCTGCATGGCGACCTGAAGCCGAGCAACGTGATGCTCGGCGAGGAGGGCGTGCGGCTCTTCGACTTCGGCCTCGGCCAGGCGCAGGCAGGCATCCTGGACGGCCTGCCGCAGCTCAGCCGGGGCCGCATCGACGCCTGGACTCCGGGCTACGCCGCTCCCGAACTGCTCGAGGGCGCGCCGCTGTCGCCGGCGGCCGACCTGTATGCGCTGGCCTGCGTCCTCTACGAACTGGCCGACGGTCGCCATCCGTTCCGCCGCCTGCCCTCGAACCAGGCCCGGGAGCAGGGGCTGGAGCGCCAGTTGCGCGCGCCCGGACACCTGCCTCGGCGCTGCTGGCCGGCGCTGCGTACCGCCCTGAGCCTCGACCCCGAACGACGCTGCATCGGCGTCCGCGAATTGCAGGAAGCGCTGGGCGCGCGGCGTTCCTGGCTGGCCGGCGTTTTCGCCCGTTGAGCCGGCGGCGCTCGGTTTGCATGGCCTCTACGGCCGCTCTCCGCAAGCGCTCTGCAGGGCGATACGGTTGCCTTCGCTGTCCCTGATCTCGGCGATGAACACGCCGTCGCCAAGCGGCGTCTTCGGGAAGAGGATTTCGCTGCCTTCGCCGAGGGCCCGAGCAAGGACGGCATCCAGGTCCGCGACATTCAGGTAGATGATCGCCCCATGTAGCGTAGGCACGTAGACGTCGCCCTCGGCGAGTGCGCCGCTGGCACCATCACGGCCTTCCTCGAAGGGGAAATGCGCCATTCTGCTTCCGTGCAGGGTGGCTACCTCGCCGAACGCCACTCCGAACACCGAGGCGTAGAAACGCATCGCCCTCTCCAAATCGGACACTGGTATTTCCACGTGCGCGATCAGGTTCATTTCCTTCCTGTCCTGTCGGGACCGCTGGTGACGCCGCTTTCCGGCGACGATGGTCGATGTTCAGCCGCGCGAAACCGAGTGGATCGAGCGGGCAGGCCGCCGCGAGGGGGGCGAATGAACTCATGCGAAATTCATTAACATCTTGTCCCGCTTGACCGGCGTCAATACCCATACTGCGTCACAAAAATACCCTGGCCCCAGGCCGTTCGGAAAGGCCGTTCGCTGTTCGCTTGGGGGAAGTCATCATGGCGCATCTGGTCTGGCAGGATGACCTGAATACCGGTATTCAGGTCATCGACAATCAACACAAACGCATCGTCGAGATGATCAATCTCCTGCATGACGCCCAGCAGGGCAAGGAGCACGCGGCCATCGCCGAGGTGATCGAGGAACTGGTGGACTACACCCTGTCGCACTTCGCCTTCGAGGAAACCCTGATGGAGGACGCCGGCTATCAGTTCTCCCGGGCGCATAAGAAGATCCACGAGCTGTTCATTCGTCGGGTCTCGGAGTACCGCGTGCGCTTCCAGGCCGGCGAGGATGTTGGCGACGAACTCAAGGGCCTGCTCTCGCGCTGGTTGTTCAATCACATCCGCAACGACGATGCCGGCTACGTCGACGCGGTGCGCCACAGCATGTCAGAACTGGTCAAGGACAAGAGCGAGGGCGGCTGGCTGTCGCGCTCGATGAAGCGCTTCTTCGGTTGAGCGCCGGGTATGGAAATGAAAAAACCGGCCGATTGGGCCGGTTTTTTCATCGACGGAGCGAGCTTCAGCGGATCAGGCTGAGGAATTCGCTGCGGGTCGCGGCGTTGTCGCGGAATTCGCCGAGCATCACCGAGGTGACCATGGACGAGTTCTGCTTTTCCACGCCGCGCATCATCATGCACATGTGCTGGGCCTGGATCACCACGGCGACACCGAGGGCGCCGGTGACCTGCTGGACCGCCTCGGCGATCTGCCGGCTCATGTTCTCCTGGATCTGCAGGCGGCGGGCATACATGTCGACGATCCGCGCGACCTTCGACAGGCCGAGTACCTTGCCGTTCGGGATGTAGGCCACATGGGCCTTGCCGATGAAGGGCAGCAGGTGGTGCTCGCAAAGCGAATACAGCTCGATATCCTTGACCAGCACCATCTCGCTGTTGTCGGAGCTGAACAGGGCGCCGTTGACGACTTCTTCCAGGCTCTGTTCGTAGCCGCGGCACAGGTATTTCATGGCCTTGGCGGCACGCTTGGGCGTGTCCAGCAGACCTTCACGGTTAACGTCCTCGCCGAGCTGGGTGAGGATCGAGGAGTAGTGTTGTTCCAGGGACATGGGCGTTCCAGTCAGACGAATACCAGCGCGGAGGGTAGGACGTCGCCGGGCCGCTGGCAAGACTCGGCGGACGCCGGTTATTCGTCGCGGCCTTCGAGCATGGTCCTGCGCAGCATCACATAGACCGAGCCGGTGCCGCCGTGGCGCGGCAGGCAGGACGTGAATACGAGCACCTGCGGGTGCTGGCGCAGCCAGGTGTTGACGTGGCTCTTCACCAATGGGCTGCGGCCGTCCTTGCGTGCCGCCTTGCCGTGGGTCACGCGCACGCAGCGGATTTCCAGGCGGGTGGCTTCGGCGAGGAAATCCCAGAGGGTCTGCCGGGCCTTTTCCACGCTCATACCGTGCAGGTCCAGGCTGCCGTCGAAGGGAATCAGGCCCTGCTTGAGCTTGCGCAGCTGGCCTTCCTGGACACCATCGCGTGCCCAGGACAGCTCGTCCTCGGGGCCGACGTCGATGACGAACTGGTCGGACAAGCCGTCGACGCGGATCTCGTCGTTGCGCACGCTGGCATTGAGCTGGCGCTGCTTGAGCTGCTGGCGGTCGTTGCGGGGTTTGCCGGTGTCGGCGCGGTCGACCGAGATGCGCTTGACGCCGCGCATCTCGCTCTTGAACAGGGAAAAGTCGTCGTCTTGCATGGGGCCTCCGCGAAGCGGCGCATTCTACCGGATCGGCCGGCCGCCGGCAGCCCGCTCAGTCGCGCTTTTTCATCAGGCTGGGGGACAGGCTCAGGTCACTGTTGCGACGGCCCCGGCGGCGGCTGAAGCGCCAGAAGAACACGCCCAGCCAGAGCGATAGCAGGCCAAGCGCCAGCAGTACGCCGCCGGCACCGGGTTCGATATGCATCATCCCCACCGCCGGCTGGCGGCCGATCAGCGCCGAGGCGCCGGCCAGCGCCAGCAGCACGCCGAGGGTCGCCACCAGGGCCGCCAGCGCCGCCGCCAGGCGCCAGCGCCAGACCCGTGGTCGGCGCGGGCGCAGGCGGCGCGCATCGAAACTATCGGACAACTTCATCCCGACTTCCTCATGTGTCATCGGGGCTAGGACCGGAAGCTCCCGGCCGGGTTCCCGAGTTTCCGGGAGCTGCGGGCAAACCGTGCGCCGCGTCTCCCGGCCCTGCAGGCAGACTAGTCCTCCGCAGGGCCGGGCGGGAGAGCGGCAGGATGGGCGGTCAGACCAGTTCCCTGGCCTGGGCGACGATCGCCGCGAAGTTGTCGCCGAGCGCGGCGATTTCGGCGCGTTGCAGGTCGTCGGCGCGCAGCACCTCGCCGTTCAGGGCGGGAATGTCGCGGGTGGCGCAGGTGCTGTCGGCGAGAGTGCAGCGATAGCCATAGTCCTTGGCGGCGCGCACGGTGGTGCTGACGCTGGAATGGGTCATGAAGCCGCAGACGATCAGGTCGAGGCGTCCATGGTTCTGCAGCAGCTCGTGCAGCTCGGTGCCGGAAAAGGCGTTGGGCAGGCGTTTCTCCACGACCTTTTCGCCATCCTCCGGTTGCAGTTCCGGAAGGAACTGGCCGCGCGGGCCCTGCGGATCGAACAGGCCCCCCTGGATGCCCAGGTGGCGGACATGGACGATGGGCGTGCCGCTGGCGCGTGCCGCCTGCACCAGCACGCCGATCTCCGCGACCGCGGCCTCCAGGCCGGGCAGGCGCAGGGCGCCGCTGCGGTACTCTTCCTGGGCATCGATGATCAGCAGGGTGCTCTGCCGAAGGGGGGCTGGCGGGTAGCCGCGTCCGCTGATCTGCAAAAGGGTGAGCGGATGAGGCATGACACTACTCCTGAGAAGGCACATGTCCTTCATTCTGGCCCCTATCGACGAGACTGTGAACCTTTGCCGCAGGCGCACTAAAGTGGTATGGACTTCCGGCGATGGAGGCCAGGCGCGGCGCGATCGGCTAGAATGACGGCCTTTTGTGCGTTGCGAGGAGCCATTCCGTCATGTCCGAGTCCCGTCTGCTCACCCTGCGCGACTACATCCGCTGGGCTGTCAGCCGCTTTCACGCCGCCGGCCTGTTCTTCGGCCATGGCACCGACAATGCCTGGGACGAGGCGCGCCACCTGGTTCTCGGGTCCTTGCACCTGCCCTGGGAAATTTCGGACAGCTACCTGGATTGCCGCCTGGAGGATGACGAGCGCCTCGAACTGGCGGAGGTGCTCCGCCGGCGCATCGAGGAACGCATCCCGGCCGCCTACCTGCTGGGCGAGGCCTGGTTCTGCGGCCTGCCTTTCAGTGTCGACGAGCGCGTGCTGGTGCCGCGCTCGCCGATCGCCGAGCTGATCGAACAGCGCTTTTCCCCCTGGCTGCCGGCCGAGCCGGCGCGGATCCTCGACCTCTGTACCGGCTCCGGCTGCATTGGCATCGCCTGCGCCTACGCTTTCGAACAGGCGGAAGTGGTGCTCGCCGACCTGTCTTTCGACGCGCTGGAGGTGGCCAACATGAACATCGAGCGCCACGACCTCGGCGAGCGCGTCTATACCGTCCAGGGCGATGGCTTCGCCGGCCTGCCCGGGCAGCGTTTCGACCTCATCGTGTCCAACCCGCCCTATGTGGACGCCGAGGACTTTGCCGACATGCCGGCGGAGTTCCACCATGAGCCGGAGCTGGGCCTGGCCTGTGGCGACGACGGCCTGGACCTGGTGCGGCGGATGCTTGCCGAGGCGGCCGACCACCTCGGCGAGAAAGGCCTGCTGATCGTCGAGGTGGGCAACAGCGAGGTGCACGTGCAGTCGCTGTACCCGGAAGTGGATTTCACCTGGCTGGAGTTCGAGCACGGTGGGCATGGCGTGTTCATGCTGTCCGCCGCGCAGTGCCGCGAGCACCAGGCGTTGTTCCGTGCGCGCCTGAAGAAGTGATGCGAGGTCGCCAGCCGTTCAGTGGGTGGCGATCCAGATCAGCAGGCCGGCCTGGAACACCGCGAAGGCGGTCAGGCAGGCGATGGTGAAGCGCAGGCCGGTGTCGTCGCGGCGATAGTGGTTGATGCGCTGCTCCAGCTGGCGGATCTCGTTTTCCTGGGACTGCAGGGCCTGCTCGGCCTGTTCCAGCATCGCCGCGGCGTCCAGCAGCGGTACGAGCTGCACCTTGTCCTTGTGCCAATCGCTGTGCAGTTCGCTGATCCGCCCGGCGCTGTAGCGGGCCTTGAGCAGCCGCTGGTCCTCGTAGGTGACGTCGAAGCCCTGGGCGCGGATGAAATGGTCGCGGCGCAGGCGTGCGTCTTCGGTCAGGCCATCCTTCAGCGCCAGTGCGCCGCCCTCGACCTTGTAGTGGGCCCAGCGCCGCTGCGCCCAGGCGATCGCCTGGGCCAGCAGGAAGCGGCCCAGCCCGCGGTTCAAGGGTTCCAGGCTGAGCCCGGCGTCCGAACCGAAACGCACTTCCTTGTTGCGATGATCGGCCCAGACCTCCAGCAGGTTCTGTTCCTTGCGCAGCATCAGGCCCGGAACCTGGATGCTCAGGCGCAGCAGGCTTTGGTCGGCGCTGTGACGCTCGACCCGGCCGAGCTGGACGAAGCGCAGCGGGCGGGCGCCGGTGCTCCGGTCGGTGGGCAGCGGTGCCAGGCGGAGCAGGCGGAAATGCTCCGGCGCCAGGTCGGCCCAGGGGTGCGGTGGTTGCTTCTCGGCTTCTTCTGCGGCCGGTTGGGTGTCGCTATCGATCATCGGGCATCCTCTGGCCGGCCGCGTTCACGGGCCGGCTTTCAGACGTTGTCGGCGCCAGGGGCGATTTCTGTAGCGCCTCAGCCGGCTTTTTCCGCGTTGCCGCTGCGCAGGATGAAGCGGCTGAGCGCCTCGACCAGTTGCCGCGCCAGCGGCAGGTTCGGGTCGTTGTAGGCGGATAGCTGTTGCAGGCCGGTGCTCGGGGCGATCCGCAGGATATGGTTCATGCCGTCGATCAGCACCAGTTGCGAGTCGGGCTTGGCCCGCTTGAGCGCCTGGGCATCGGCGACGCCGACCTGGATGTCGTTGCGGCCCTGGACAATCAGGGTCGGGATGCGCAGGGCGGCGAAGGCCCGTGCCGGGTCCTCGCGGAACAGCGAGATCAGGTACGGCTGCACGCTGGGGCGGAGCAGGCTGGACAAGGCCGGCGGAATGTCCCGGCGCATCTGCCCGGCCTTCAGCGAAGCGAGCACCGAGTCGGCCTGGCGCAGTTGCGCCGGCGGCAGGCGGCCACGCAACTGCTCGCGCAGCACCTGGTCGATCGGCTGGCCGCTGCCGGCGATGGCGATCAGTTCATCGGCGGACGTGCGTGGTGCCGCCAGGCTGGCGATCAGCGCGCCTTCGCTATGGCCGACCAGGATCAGCCGGGAGAAGCGTGGGTCGCGCGCCAGCCGCTGGCTCCAGGCGACCACGTCGTCGACGTAGGCGCCGACGCTGAGGTCCTCCTCGCGCGGCGCCGCCGCCAGGCTGCGGGCGACCCCGCGCTTGTCGTAGCGGACGCTGGCGATCCCGCGTTCGGCCAGGGCCTCGGCAAGCCGCAGCAGGTAGCGGTTGTTGCCGCCGAAGGGGTTGTTGCCGTCGCGATCGGTCGGCCCGGAGCCGGCGACCAGCAGGACCACCGGCGGCGGCTCGGCGCTCCTGGGCAGCAGCAGCGAGCCGCGCAGCACGCCGTGGCCGGTGTCCAGGTCGTAGGGGCGGTGGAGGATGCTGCCGGGAGCGGCATGGGCCAGGTTGGCGAACAGGCAGAGCAGGGCGAGGAGGGCGCGCGGCATGGAGGTCTTCATGGACGGATGATAGCGCTTTGAGCGCGCCTGCCGGGGAAGGTTCGCAGGCCCGTTTCCGGCGGGTATACTCCTTTGCCTTTCCCTCTCGACTTCCCGCGGAGCCTCGCATGTCCGGCAACACCTACGGCAAGCTGTTCACCGTCACCAGCGCTGGCGAAAGCCACGGCCCGGCGCTGGTCGCCATCGTCGATGGGTGCCCTCCGGGGCTGGAACTGTCCGCCCAGGATCTGCAGCGCGACCTCGACCGGCGCAAGCCCGGCACCAGTCGGCACACCACCCAGCGCCAGGAGGCCGACGAGGTGGAGATCCTTTCCGGGGTGTTCGAGGGCCGGACCACGGGCACGCCGATCGGCCTGCTGATCCGCAACACCGACCAGAAGTCCAAGGATTATTCGGCGATCAAGGACCTGTTCCGTCCGGCCCACGCCGACTACACCTACCACCACAAGTACGGTGTGCGCGACTACCGCGGCGGCGGCCGCTCCTCGGCGCGCGAGACCGCCATGCGCGTGGCCGCCGGCGCCATCGCCAAGAAGTACCTGGCGGGCCTGGGCATCCGGGTGCGCGGCTACATGAGCCAGCTCGGCCCGATCGAGATCCCGTTCAAGACCTGGGACAGCGTCGAGCGGAACGCCTTCTTCAGCCCCGACCCGGACAAGGTGCCGGAGCTGGAGGCCTACATGGACCAGCTGCGTCGCGACCAGGACTCGATCGGGGCGAAGATCACCGTGGTCGCCGAAGGTGTGCCGCCGGGCCTGGGCGAGCCGATCTTCGACCGCCTGGACGCCGAGCTGGCGCATGCGCTGATGAGCATCAACGCGGTGAAGGGCGTGGAGATCGGCGCCGGCTTCGCCAGCATCGCCCAGCGCGGCACCGAGCACCGCGACGAACTGACCCCGCAAGGCTTCCTGTCGAACAATGCCGGCGGCATCCTCGGCGGGATCTCCTCCGGCCAGCCGATCGTCGCTCACCTGGCGCTGAAGCCGACCTCCAGCATCACCACCCCGGGCCGTTCGATCGATACCGCCGGCGAACCGGTGGACATGATCACCAAGGGCCGTCACGACCCGTGCGTCGGCATCCGCGCCACGCCGATCGCCGAGGCGATGATGGCCATCGTCCTGCTCGACCAGTTGCTGCGCCAGCGTGGGCAGAACGCCGACGTGCGCGTCGACACGCCGATCCTGCCGCAGCTGTGAGGGCTGTGGCAGGCAGCGATGCGGGACGGGTGAACGGCGGATCGTGACCAGCGCGGTTCCCTACTGGCGCCTGTCCAGCTTCTATTTCTTCTATTTCGGCCTGCTCGGCGCCACGGCGCCGTTCCTGGCCCTGTATTTCCATCACCTGGGCTTCCCCAGCCCGCGCATCGGCGAGCTGGTGGCGATTCCCATGCTGATGCGTTGCGTCGCGCCCAACCTGTGGGGCTGGCTCGGCGACCACAGCGGCCAGCGCCTGGCCATCGTGCGTTTCGGCGCGGTATGCACGGCGCTGGGCTTCTCGCTGATCTTCGTCAGCCACAGCTACGCCTGGCTGGCGTTGGTGATGGCGTTGCACGCGTTCTTCTGGCACGCCGTGCTGCCGCAGTTCGAGGTCATCACCCTGGCCCACCTGCGCGAGCGCAGCGCCAGCTACAGCCGCATCCGCCTGTGGGGCTCGATCGGTTTCATCTGCACCGTGGTCGGTCTCGGCGCGCTGTTCGAGCGCCTGAGCCTGGACGTCTACCCGGCCGCGCTGCTGGCGATCATGCTCGGCATCGTGCTGTGCAGCTGGTGGGTGCCCAACGCCCAGCCGGCCCATCGCGAGCCGCGCGAAGGCGAGGGCGGTTTCCTCGCCCAGTTGCGCCAGCCGGGCGTGCTGGCGTTCTATCTGTGCGTGTGCCTGATGCAGCTGTCCCACGGGCCGTACTACACCTTCCTCACCCTGCACCTGGAGGCGCTGGGCTACAGCCGCGCGCTGATCGGCTTGCTCTGGGCGCTGGGGGTGGTCGCCGAGGTGCTGCTGTTCCTGGTCATGCCGCGCCTGCTGCAACGTTTCAGCCTGCGCCAAGTGCTGGCGGCGAGCTTCCTGCTGGCGGCGCTGCGCTGGCTGCTCCTCGGCAACCTGGCCGACAGCCTTGCGCTCCTGGTCTTCGCCCAGACGCTGCATGCCGCCACCTTCGGCAGTTTTCATGCGGCCGCCATCCATTTCGTGCAGCGCAGCTTCGGTCCGCGCCAGCAGGGACAGGGGCAGGCGCTATATGCTGCGCTGGCCGGCACCGGCGGTGCGCTGGGCGCGCTGTATTCCGGCTACAGCTGGAACAGCCTGGGCGCGGCCTGGACCTTCGCCATCGCCAGCCTGGCAGCCTTGCTGGCAGCCGCTATCATCAGAACCCGTTTGCAAGAGGTGCGGGCATGAACGACAACCGTGAACAGCTGACCCAGCAGATCATCGACGCCGGCCGGTTCCTCTATGGCCGTGGCTGGTCGCCGGCCACCAGCAGCAACTATTCCGCGCGCCTGGACGAGGGGCGCGCGCTGCTCACCGTCTCCGGCAGGCACAAGGGCCAGCTGGGCTTCGACGACGTGCTGGCCACCGACCTGGCCGGCAACAGCCTGGAGCCGGGCAAGAAACCTTCCGCCGAAACCCTCCTGCATACCCAGTTGTATGCCTGGAGTCCGGCGATCGGCGCGGTGCTGCATACCCATTCGGTGAACGCCACCGTGCTTTCCCGCCTGGTCCGCGGCGACCGCCTGGTATTGCAGGACTACGAGTTGCAGAAGGCCTTCGCCGGAGTCACCACCCATGAAGGACAGGTCGAGGTGCCGATCTTCGACAACGACCAGGACATCGCCCGCCTGGCCGGTCGCGTGCAGCCCTGGTTGGAGGCGCACCCGGACTGCCCGGGGTATTTGATCCGCGGCCACGGGCTGTACACTTGGGGCGCACGCATGAGCGATGCCCTGCGTCAGGTGGAAGCTTTCGAGTTTCTGTTCGAGTGTGAACTGAAAGTACTGAGTCTGAGCCGATGAGCAGCCTTACCGTCTATCACGAGAGCCAGCCGGAGCAGCCGCTGAAGCTGCTGACCCATGCCGAGGACATCGCCTCGACCCTGGCCGAGGTCGGCGTCCGTTTCGAACGCTGGGAGGCCGCCGCGCCGATCGCCGCCGGTGCCAGCCAGGAAGAGGTGATCGCTGCCTACGCCCACGAGATCGAGCGGCTCAAGCGCGAGCGCGGCTACATCACCGTGGACGTGGTCAGCCTGGACAGCGACCACCCGCAGAAGGCCGAGCTGCGCGCCAAGTTCCTCGACGAGCACCGCCATGGCGAAGACGAAGTGCGCTTCTTCGTCGCCGGGCGCGGCCTGTTCGTCCTGCATATCGAGGAGCATGTCTACGCCGTGCTCTGCGAGCGCAACGACCTGATTTCGGTGCCGGCCGGCACCCGCCACTGGTTCGACATGGGCGAGCATCCGCATTTCGTCGCCGTGCGCCTGTTCAACAACCCCGAGGGCTGGGTCGCCCAGTTCACCGGCGACGACATCGCCAGCCGCTTCCCCCTGCTGGAAGACTGAGCGAGGCACCGCCCCATCCGTCACCATCCGCGCCCCCGGTCCTGCCGGGGGCGGTTTCATCCGGAGTCCGCATGACCATCAAAGCCATCCTCACCGACATCGAAGGCACCACCAGCGCGGTCAGCTTCGTCTTCGAAGTGCTGTTTCCCTATGCCGCCCGGCACCTGCCGGATTTCGTCCGCGAGCACGCCGGGGAGGCCGAGGTGGCCGCGCAGCTGGATGCGGTGCGCGCCGCGAGCGGCGAGGCGGACGCTGGTGTCGAGCGAGTGATCGCGATCCTCCTGCAGTGGATCGCCGAGGACCGCAAGGCGACGCCGCTGAAGACCCTGCAAGGCATGGTCTGGGCCCAGGGCTACCGCGACGGCCAGCTGAAGGGGCATGTCTACCCGGACGCGGCGCAGGCGTTGCGCGAATGGAAGGCGAGAGGGCTGGACCTGTACGTCTATTCCTCCGGTTCGATCCAGGCGCAGAAGCTGATCTTCGGCTGTTCCGAGGCCGGCGACCTGGGCCCGCTGTTTTCCGGCTACTTCGACACTACCAGCGGGCCTAAGCGGGAAAGCGCCTCCTATGCGCGGATCGCCGGGGCCATCGGCCTGCCGGCCGCGCAGATCCTCTTCCTCTCCGACGTGGTGCAGGAGCTGGATGCCGCGCGCGACGCGGGCCTGCGCACGCTCGGCGTGGCCCGCGAAGGCGGCAGCCTGGACGGGCATCCGACGGTGGCAAGTTTTGCCGACATCGTCGTGGAGTGAACGCGCCGGCTATCCTGAGGGAACACTCTCGCTCGGGAGCATCGCGCCATGGGTTCCACCCTCAGCGGGCTGATCAGCCTGGTCATCCTGGCCCTGGATATCTGGGCCATCGTCAACATCCTGAAAAGCGCTGCGGAAACCGGGATGAAGATCATCTGGGTCCTGGTGATCATCATCCTGCCGGTGCTCGGCCTGATCATCTGGGCCATCGCCGGCCCGCGTGGCAACGTGAAGCTCTAGGTACGCGCGGCGGCTAGCCGCCGGCGGCATAGTGCTGCCACAGGTGGATGGCGGCGTAGGCGCGCCAGGGCCGCCAGGCCTCGGCGCGGGCCTTGAGGCTGCGCGCGTCGATGCCGCCCGGGCCCCAGACCGTGGATTTCAGCAGGCCGAGGTCGGCGGCGGGAAAGGCATCGGCTTCGCCCATGGCGCGCAGCGCTATGTACTCGGCGGTCCAGGGGCCGATGCCGGGCAGGGCGCAGAGGCGTTCGACCAGCGCCTCGGGGCCGTCCGCCAGGTCCAGGCACAGCTCTCCCGAGGCGATCGCCGCGGCGAAGCGTTGCAGTGTCTGTACGCGCTTGCCGGGCATGCCGATGCCGTCGAGGTTGGCTTGCGCCAGCGCGGCGGGCGTCGGGAACAGGTGGCTGATGCCGTCGTAGCCGGGATTTTCCAGCGGCTCGCCGAGGCGCTGGATCAGGCGCCCGGTGATGGTCACCGCGGCCTTCACCGTGACCTGCTGGCCAACTATGGCCCGCACCGCCTGCTCGAACGGATCGAAGGCCACCGGCAGGCGCAGCCCGGGGTTGGCAGCCACCAGCGGGCCGAGCAGCGGATCGCCGGCGAAATGCCGGGCGATGGCTTCCGGGTCGCTGTCCAGGTCGAACATCCGCCGGACCCGCGCTTCGAGTTCGCGGGCCAGCGGGCGGGCAGCCGGGCTCAGGGTCAGTGCCAGGGCCTGGCGCTCCGCCAGCGGACGCACCTCGAACCAGGCGCCACGGCCATCGGCGCGGAAACTGCGGGCATAGTGTCCCTCGCCCAGGTTCTCGACGCCGGCGAGCAGGCGCAGGGCGAAATGCTGGTGGAACTGGCGCCATTCCCAGGGCGACTGGTAGGGCAGGTGCAGGACGAGGGGAGAATCGGGCTGGTTCATGGGCAGACGATACCCGTCCGCCGCGTTCGGCGCCATCCGCCGGCGGGGGTTCGACCTGTCATGGCCGCCAGCGTAGAATGCGCGCCTTTCTTCGCGGCGCGGGCAGGTCCCCGTGCCAGATTGCAGCCTTACCAGGGAGATCCCGGCCCATGAGCGATTATCAGGAAACTCTGTACCAGGGCTACGGCCAGCGCTTCAGCATCGACAACATGCTGCACGAGGTGCGCACCGAACATCAGCACCTGGTGATTTTCGAGAACGCCCGGATGGGCCGGGTGATGGCCCTCGACGGAGTGATCCAGACCACCGAGGCCGACGAGTTCATCTACCACGAGATGCTCACCCACGTGCCGATCCTCGCCCACGGCGCGGCCAGGCGTGTACTGATCATCGGCGGCGGCGACGGCGGCATGTTGCGCGAGGTGGCCAAGCACAAGAGCGTGGAGCGGATCACCATGGTCGAGATCGACGGCACCGTGGTCGACATGTGCAAGGAGTTCCTGCCCAACCACTCCCAGGGCGCCTTCGACGATCCGCGGCTGAACCTGGTGATCGACGACGGCATGCGCTTCGTGGCTACCACCGAAGAACGCTTCGACGTGATCATTTCCGACTCCACCGACCCGATCGGCCCTGGCGAGGTGCTGTTCTCCGAGAACTTCTACCAGGCCTGCCGGCGCTGCCTGAACGAGGGCGGCATCCTGGTCACCCAGAACGGCACGCCGTTCATGCAACTGGACGAGGTACGCACCACCGCCGGGCGCACCAATGGCCTGTTCGTCGACTGGCACTTCTACCAGGCCGCGGTGCCGACCTATATCGGCGGCGCCATGACCTTCGCCTGGGGCTCGACCCGCGAGGGCCTGCGTCACCTGCCGCTGGCGACCCTGCGCCAGCGCTTCCGCGACAGTGGCATCGCCACCCGCTACTACAACGCCGATATCCACCAGGGCGCCTTTGCCTTGCCGCAGTACGTACTGCAGGCCATCGGCAAGCAGGACAACGACTGACGCTTCACCGGGGAAAGGGCCGAAAGGCCCTTTTTCATGTCCGGCGCGGACATCCCCTGTTACTGCCAGCTAACATTTTTTTCACAATTGATCCGGGAAAATCTGCGCGCTTTTTTCCATCGCCATGGCTATAAATGGCAGTTTTGTCCTTGAGTGCATCGAATGCCGACCAAACGATTGCGCCAGAGCGGCGTAGTAGCCTCCTGCCTGCTCGGTAGCGTCCTCCTAATCGCCCTGACCTTCCTCGGCTGGCAGCGTTTCGCCCCGGTGTCCGCGATTCCGGGCTGGTCCTATCGGGTGGTGCTCGAGGATATTCCCCATGTCAGCGCCCTGGCCCGCGACCCGGACGGATTGCTCTACGTGAGCCAGGAGCTGCAGGACGGCAAGGGGCTGGTCTTCCGCATCGCCGCCGACGGTAGCCGGACTACCGTGCTCGACGGCTTGTCCAAGCCCGACGGCATGGCCGCGTTCCGCGACGGTATCGCGATCAGCCAGGAACAGGGACAGTCGCCGGTGTTCTGGTGGCATGGGCAGCAGGCCCTGCCGCTGTTCGACGGGGTCCAGGTGGAGGGCGTCGCCAGCGACGGCCGCTACCTGTACGCCGCCGAGGATCGCGACCTGGACGGACGGATCCTCCGCTACGACCCGGAGACGGGCGCACTGGCGGTACTGCGCGAGGGATTGCAGCGCTCCGAGGGGGTGGCCGCCTGCCCGGACGGCGGCGTCTTCTATACGGAAAAGAAACGTGGCCACGTCATGCGCCTGCATGAGGGGGCCGAGGACGAGGTGGTGCTGAACGGACTGAACGCACCGAGCTTCTTGCTGTGCGATAGCGAAGGCCTGTGGATCACCGAGGACTCGACGCATAATGCGCGGGCCCTGTTGCTGCCGCCCGGCGGCCAGCTGCAGGTGATCGTCCGGCGCCTGCGCTCCGCGCAATCCCTCCTGCCCATCGGGCCCGGCCGCTACCTGCTGGCCGAGCAGGGGCGGGACCGCATTCTCGAAATCGAACGACAGAAGAGCGAATTGTAAACATGGACCAAACGGAAGTCCGAACCACCCAATCGCCATCCCGGCTGTTCCAGCCGACCATCCGCAGCCACCTGGCATTCACCGCCCTGAGCGCCCTGGTGCTGCTGGTCATGTTCAGCCTGCTACGCCTGGCGCTGCTGATCTACAACCGCGAACTGATCGGCGCGACCCCGGCGAGCACCTTCCTCGAGGCGTTCTTCAATGGCGTGCGCTTCGACCTGCGGGTCGTGGTCTACGCGGTGGCGCCGCTGGTGCTCTCGCTGTTCGCGCTGCGCGCGATGGCCGCCCGCGGCCTGTTCCGCGCCTGGCTGACGGTGTTCGCCAGCATCACCCTGTTCCTCGGCGTACTGGAACTGGACTTCTACCGCGAGTTCCACCAGCGCCTGAACAGCCTGGTCTTCCAGTACATGTCGGAAGACCCGAAGACCGTGATGAGCATGCTCTGGTACGGCTTCCCGGTGGTCCGCTACCTGCTGGCCTGGGCGTTCGCCACCTGGGTGCTGTACCGGCTGTTCAAGGCGGTCGACCTGGCGACCCGCCCGAGCCAGCGCAAGCCGCGCGAGGACAGCGTGGTCGCCCGGCCGAACGCCGCCGCGCCCTGGTACGTGCGCGGCGTGGTGCTGTTCGTCTGCGTGCTGGTCTGCGTCCTCGCCGCCCGCGGCACCCTGCGCCAGGGCCCGCCGCTGCGCTGGGGCGACGCCTTCACCACCGAATCGATGTTCGCCAACCAGTTGGGCCTCAACGGCACCCTGACCCTGGTCAAGGCGGCCAAGGAGCGCTTCTCCGAAGATCGCGCGAACATCTGGAAGGCCACCCTGGACGACAAGGTCGCCCTGGAAACCACCCGGCAGATGCTGCTGACCCCCAACGACAAGCTGGTGGATGCCGACGAGGCCGCGGTGCGCCGCGAATTCACCCCGCCGGCGGCGAACACCCTGCCGATCCGCAACGTGGTGGTGGTCCTGCTGGAAAGCTTCGCCGGCCACTATGTCGGCGCCCTGGGCGCGCCGGGCAACATCACGCCGTATTTCGACAAGCTGTCGAAGGAAGGCCTGCTGTTCACCCAGTTCTTCTCCAACGGCACCCATACCCACCAGGGCATGTTCGCCACCATGGCCTGCTTCCCCAACCTGCCGGGCTTCGAGTATCTGATGCAAACCCCGGAAGGCGGCCACAAGTTCTCCGGCCTGCCGCAGTTGCTCAGCGCCCGCCAGTACGAGGACGTCTACGTCTACAACGGTGATTTCGCCTGGGACAACCAGTCCGGCTTCTTCAGCAACCAAGGCATGACCACCTTCATCGGCCGCAACGACTATGTCGACCCGGTGTTCTCCGACCCGACCTGGGGCGTTTCCGACCAGGACATGTTCGCCCGTGGCAACCAGGAGCTGGACAAGCTGGCGAGCACCGGCAAGCCGTTCTACGCGCTGCTGCAGAGCCTCTCCAACCACGTGCCCTACGCGCTGCCGAAGGACCTGCCGGTGGAGCGCGTGACCGGCTACGGTTCGCTCGACGAACACCTGACCGCGATGCGCTATTCCGACTGGGCGCTGGGCCAGTTCTTCGAGAAGGCGAAGCAGTCGCCGTACTACAAGGACACCCTCTTCGTGGTGGTCGGCGACCACGGCTTCGGCAGCCCGGAGCAGCTCACCGAGATGGACCTGCACCGCTTCAACGTGCCGCTGCTGCTGATCGCTCCCGGCATCCAGGAGAAGTTCGGCACCCGCCTGCCGACCGTCGGCACCCAGGTCGACATCGTGCCGACCATCATGGGCCTGCTCGGCGGCGAGACCGTCCACCAGTGCTGGGGCCGTGACCTGCTGAACCTGCCCGAAGGCGACAAGGGCTTCGGCGTGATCAAGCCGTCGGGCAGCGAGCAGAACGTCGCCATCGTTTCCGGCAATCGCATCCTGGTGCGGCCGAAGGACGGCGACGTGCGCGTCTACGACTACCAGCTGGGCGGCGACGCCAAGGCGGTGATCACCAAGGACGTGCCGGACCAGGCCGAACTGCAGAAGAAGCTGGAATCGTTCATCCAGACCGCGACCAAGAGCCTGCTGGACAACACCGCCGGCGTGGTGCACGGGATTCCGGACAAGGACTGATCCGCGGGGTGCATGAGAAAGGGGCCGTCAGGCCCCTTTTTTCATCGCGCGATCGCTCAGAGCAGGGTGAAGCGCCCTTCCTCGACCTTTGCCGAGTCCAGGCCGACGAAGACCTTGAACTCGCCTGGCTCGGCAGCGTGCCTGAGCTGGCTGTCGTAGAACTTCAGGTCCGCCTCGCCGAGGGTGAAGACAATCTCGCGGGACTCGCCTGGCTGCAGCAGCACCTTGCGGAAACCGCGCAGTTCCTTCACCGGCCGGCTGAGGCTGGCGACCGGGTCCTGCAGGTACAGTTGGACCACCGTGGCGCCGGCGCGCTTGCCATCGTTCTTCAGGGTCACCCGTGCTTCCAGCGTATCGCCGCGGGCCAGGCGCTCGCTGGACAGGCGCAGTGGCGAGAGGCTGAATTCGGTGTAGCTGAGGCCGTAGCCGAACGGGTAGAGCGGTCCGTTGGCCTCGTCGAAGTAGCGCGAGGTGTACTTGCCGGGGTTGTCGTGGTCCATCGGCCGGCCGGTGTTCAGGTGGTTGTAGTAGACCGGCACCTGGCCCACCGAACGCGGGAAGGACATGGTCAGCTTGCCGCTGGGGTTGTGCTCGCCGAACAGCACGTCGGCGATGGCGTTGCCGCCCTCGGTGCCGCTGAACCAGGTTTCCAGGATCGCATCGGCGTTTTCCTGCTCCCAGCCCAGCGACAGCGGGCGTCCGTTCATCAGCACCAGCACCAGTGGCTTGCCGGTGGCCTTCAGTGCCTTCAGCAGCCGCCGCTGGCTGGCCGGGATGCGCAGGTCGGTGCGACTGGAGGCCTCGTGGGCCATGCCCTGCGATTCGCCGACCACAGCGACCACCAGGTCGGCGTCGCGCGCGGTGCGCAAGGCCTCCTCGAGCATCGCCTCGGCGGAGCGCGGATCGACCTCGACTTCCGGGTTGTAGCTGTTCAGGTAGTCGAGGATCGCCGGGTCGCCGCTGACATTGGCGCCCTTGGCATAGAGGAGGGTGGCGCGCTCGCCGACGGCGTTGGCCAGGCCTTGGTACACGCTCACCGCCTGGCGTGGCACGCCGGCGGCCGACCAGCTGCCGATGACGTCGCGCTGGCTCTTGGCCAGGGGGCCGATCACCGCGATCCGCCCCTGTTTCTTCAACGGCAGCAGGCCGTCGCGGTTCTTCAACAGGACCAGCCCTTCGCGAGCCACCTCGCGGGCGGCCTGGCGGTGCAGGCGGCTCTCGGCGTTGGTGTCGAACGGCGGGTCGTCCGGCTTGCCCAGGCGCCGGTAGGGATCGGCGAACAGGCCGAGGTCGTACTTCGCCACCAGCACGTCGCGGCAGGCGCGATCGATGTCGGCCTGGTCGATCTCGCCGGCCGCCAGCAGCTTCGGCAGCCAGGTGGAGTAGAGATCATCGTTCATGTTCATGTCGACACCGGCCTGGATCGCCAGGCGCGTGGCGTCCCGCTCGTTGCCGGCGAGGCCGTGCTTGATCAGTTCCTTCACCGCGCCGTGGTCGCTGACGGTCAGTCCCTTGAAGCCCCATTGCTGGCGCAGCAGGTCGGTCAGCAGCCAGCGGTTGGCGGTGGCGGGCACGCCGTTGATGGTGTTCAGCGAGACCATCACCGCGCCGGCGCCGGCGTCCACCGCGGCCTTGTAGGGCGGCAGGTAGTCCTGGAACATGCGCGGCAGGCTCATGTCCACGGTGTTGTAGTCGCGGCCGCCCTCGGCTGCGCCATACAGTGCGAAGTGCTTGACCGCCGCCATGATGCTGTCCGGCGCGGCGAGGTCCTTGCCCTGGTAGGCGCGGACCATCGTGCCCGACAGCAGCGAGGTCAGGTAGGTGTCTTCGCCGAAGCCTTCCGAGACCCGTCCCCAGCGTGCGTCGCGGGTGATGTCGACCATCGGCGAGAAACTCATGTCGAGGCCGTCGGCGCTGGCCTCCAGCGCGGAAATCCGTGCGCTGCGGGCGACCACCTCGGGGTCCCAGCTGGCGGCGAGGCCGAGGCTGATGGGGAAGATGGTGCGATGCCCGTGGGCCACGTCGTAGGCGTAGAACAGCGGGATCTTCAGGCGGCTGTGGCGGACCTGGTCCTGCATCGCGCGGATGTCCGGCCGGGTCACCGTGTTGAAGATCGCGCCGACCTTGCCGGCGCGGATGTCCGCCATCAGCGCTTCCTTGGGATGGTCGGCGCCGACGCTGACCAGGCGCAGCTGGCCGATCTTTTCCTCGTTGCTCATGCGAGCCATGAGGGTGGAAATGAAACGCTCCTTGGCATCCGCTGCCGGATCGGCGGATCCAGCCTGGCCTGCCGCCAGTGCCGGGCTCCCGCTCAGCCCGATGAAAAGCCCCAGTACACACAGCCTGTTCATGCATGTTTTCTCGTTATTGGGTAGACGCTCGTCGTGGCGGCGTGGCGCGCATTGGCCCATGCCGCCCGGCGGGCGCGACATAAGGTGTTCGCAGCGAGGGCGGAAGTCAACGCAGCGGCGATGGTTCGACGGCTCTGGCGACGGGCCGCTGTCGGCGCTCAGGCGACGCTGGCGAGCAGTTGCTCGGCCGGCATCGGCCTGCCGAGGAGGAACCCCTGCAGCGAATTGCAGCCGAGACGGGTGAGGAACTCCTTCTGCGCCTCGGTTTCCACGCCTTCGGCGACGATCTTCAGGTTCAGCGTGCGGCCCAGGGCGACGATCGCCGAGACGATCGCCGCGTCGTCGCTGTCATGGGCCAGCTCGTTGATGAAGCCGCGATCGATCTTCAGTTCGTTTGCCGGCAGGCGCTTGAGGTAGAGCAGGCTGGAGTAGCCGGTGCCGAAATCGTCGATGGAGATGCCGACGCCCATCGCCGACAGCCGCTCGAGGATCACCAGGCTGGCATCGGCGTCCCGCATGGCGGTCGATTCGGTGACCTCGAGGATCAGGTGTGCGGGTTCCAGGGCATGCTGCTGCAGGGCGTCGCGCACCGCGTCGAGCAGTCCGGCATGGGCGAACTGCAGGGCCGAGAGGTTGACCGCGATGCTCCAGTCCGAGTGGCCGGCGTCCAGCCACAGACGCATCTGCCGGCAGGCCTCGCCGAGGACCCACTCACCGATCTGCACGATCAGCCCGGTCTTTTCCGCCAGTGGCAGGAACTGGTCCGGGGTGATCAGGCCATGCAGCGGGTGCTGCCAGCGCAGCAGGGCTTCCACGCCGATCATCGGGCCGCTCGGCGCCAGCACCTTGGGCTGGTAGTGCAGCACCAGTTGCTGGCGCTCCAGGGCCTGACGCAGGTCGTGGAGCAGTTGCAACTGCTCCTGGGCGTTGGCGTTCATCGAACTCTCGAAGAAGCAGTAGCCATTCCGCCCCTGGTCCTTGGCGTGGTACATCGCGGCGTCGGCGTTGATCATCAGTTCGTGGCGGGTCTGGCCGTCGCCGGGGAAGAGGGCGATGCCGATGCTCGCCGATACGCGCACCTCATGGCGGGAAATCTGGTACGGCTGGCTGATCTGCTTCACCAGTTTCTCGGCGAGCGTCGCGGCGTCGGCCGGCTCGCGCGCCTCGATCAGCAGGACGAACTCGTCGCCGCCAAGGCGGGCAATGGTGTCCTGGGCGCGTACATTGCCGCGGATGCGCTCGGCGACCTCGATCAGCAGCAGGTCGCCGAGGTGGTGGCCGTAGGCATCGTTGACCGCCTTGAAGCCATCGAGGTCCATGAACAGCACGGCGAACCGGCGGTCATCGCGAATCGCCTGCTGGATCGCCTGTTCCAGCCGGTCGTCGAGCAGCATGCGGTTGGGCAGCTTGGTCAGGTTGTCGTGCAGCGCCAGTTGGATCAGTTCGCGGTTGGCCCGCGCGAGGGAGTTGGCGAGCACCGAGGTGCGCGCTTCCAGGCGCGAGTCCAGGACCGAGACGATCAGCGCGATGGCGATCACCGCCAGGGTGATGACGATCACCAGCACCGCCAGCCAGCCATTGTCGATCCCGCGCCCGGCTGCGCCGCAGAAGCTGCCCAGGGGAAATTGCGCGGCGGCCATGCCGGTGTAGTGCATGCCGACGATGGCGCAGCCCATCACCAGGGCGGCGCCGGTGCGCACCAGGACGATACGGCGGCTGCCGTGGCGCAGGCGGAAGGCGATCCACAGCGCGGCGCCGGAAGCGACTACCGCGATCAGGATGGACAGGCCGAACCACAGCGGGTCGTAGACGATGCCCGGCATCATCAGCAGGGCGGCCATGCCGGTGTAGTGCATGGCGGCAATGCCGCTACCCATCAGCAAGGCGCCCAACGCCAGCCGCTGCCAGGGCAGCTCGGCCTGGCACACCAGCCACAGGGCGAAAGCCGAGCTGCCGACGGCCAGCAGCAGCGACAGCAGGGTCAGGCCGAGGTCGTAGCCGAGCGGGATCGGCAGGCTGAAGGCGAGCATGCCGAGGAAATGCATCGACCAGATGCCGAAGCCCATGGCGAAGGCGCCGCCGCTCAACCACAGGGCCGCCTCGCGGCCTTTCGCCAGGGTGACCCGTCCCGCCATGTCGAGAGCGGTGTAGGACGCGAGGATGGCCACAAGCAGGGAAAAGGCGACAAGAACCTGGTTGTAGCTGCTGATAAGCATGAAAGCGTCCGAGCGGGATTACGGGAAAAGAGTGATTGATGTCAACCTGACATTATTGCATGAGTCCCGTCCGCGATTGCCAACGGGGAAGACCAACGGTCGCTATCGGTACTTCGGCGCAGCTGAAATCTAGCTCAACCCGCCGGGGGTTGGTACAGCGCTTCGTCTGCCGCCGGTCGCTCCTCGCCCGCAGAGTCGCTGGAAAGCTCGGCAGCGCTGGCAGGTTGACGCTACCCTGAAAGAAGCCGTGGTCGCCGATCATCAATTCAAGCAGTCAAGAAAATCCTACGATCGCCGACGATGACTGCAAGTTATTGGGGAATCCGGTGAACTACATGAATGTCTCGGCAGGAGGTGCGTCTCATGGAAAAGCCCTTCTCGGATGATGTCAGCGTGAATGTCCTGCGCCGCATGAAAGAAGGCGGCTTCGATTTTGCGCGGATCCATCCCATCGACTTCTTCGCCATCTTTCCCAGCGAGCGGGAAGCCCGCCAGGCCGCGGGCCAGTTTCGCGGCGAATCCTTGAGGGCCCAGGTGGTAGCCCGCGACGATGGTACCTGGAACCTGCAGGTCAGCAAGGTGATGTACGCCACCCACGCCGCCATCGGCGCCTTCGAGCATGACCTGGAGGAAGTCGTGGTGCCGCTGGGGGGTGTGCTCGATGGTTGGGGCGTAACCCAGGAGGTCACCTCGCTGCGACCGTGATGGCGGTATGCCCCCGGCCGCCGCCAACGGCCGGGGGGCGCGACGCCCGGGGCTCCGGCGGTGGGCGCCGGGCTTTTCTTCCGCGCAGGCTTTCCTTCAGACTGGGGACGGAGGTAAGCCATGAGCGATATTCTGATTCTGACTCATGCCGAGTTCTGTCCGCCGGGTCACTTGGCCACCGTGCTGGCGCAGCGCGGCCTGGATTTCCGGGTGGTCCGCGCCGACCTCGGCCAACTCGCCGGCCTCGACGCCGAACGCCCGCGCGCGGTGGCGATCATGGGCGGACCGATGAGCGTCAACGACGACCTGCCCTGGCTGGGCGACGAACTGGCGTTGCTGCGTCGCTTCATCGAGCGACGCATACCCTTGCTCGGCCATTGTCTCGGTGGGCAGTTGCTGGCGCGCGTCCTTGGCGCGACGGTACGGCAACAGCCCTATACCGAGATGGGCTGGCAGCCGATGCAGCGCGAGAGCCGCGACAGCCCGTGGCTGGCGCACTTGCCGGAGCGCTTCGCGATCTTCCAGTGGCACGGCGATGCCTTCGACCTGCCGCAGGGCGCGGAGCGCCTGCTGTCGAGTGCCTGGTGCGAGAACCAGGCGTTTTCCTGGGGTGGGCATGTGCTCGGCCTGCAGGGACATCCGGAAATGACCGAAGAACTGGTGCGGCGCTGGATCGATGGCTGGCCGCAGCTGCTCGACTCCTCGCAGCCCAGCCAGCAGTCCCGCGAGGCGATGCTGGCCGACCTGCCGCTCAAGGTTGCCGCGCTGAACCGGGTGGCGGAGGGCTTCTATCGCCACTGGCTGTCCCTGCTCCGCTGAGGCCGCCCGCCTCGGGCGGCCCTCCCTGCTACCGTTGGTCCGCCCGATCGCTCGTTCGAGCGAGGCGGCTGTCTGGATAGAAGGTGGGAGAAGAACCTCTACCTTCCGGGTCTGTTCCAGACCCATCGGCCCGATAGGATGCTTCGTGACCGGCAGGTCGATGCCGGTCCGTGGTTGCGGGCGCGTATGCCGTCAAACGGGGCGCCCTTTCTTTCCGTGTCGGCAGGATGCACCAGACTGGGGCGAAGCCGCCGCAACAACCCTGCCAGTGGCCACTGGGTCCTGGCTCGGCGCTGGCACGGGCTTTGCGAGTTCCCCGTTGTTCGTGACGACAAGGAGTCCGGCATGGCACGCATGTTTTACGACGAGATGCACGATGCGGGCGGCGAATGCCGTTCGCATTACCGGGAGTTCGCCCGCTGGCTGGCCGACACCCCCGAAGAACAGCTGCTACAGCGCCGGCGCGAGGCCGACCTGCTGTTCCACCGGGCCGGGATCACCTTCACTCTCTACGGCGACGAGCAGGGTACCGAGCGGCTGATCCCCTTCGACACCATCCCGCGCAGCATCCCGGCGGTCGAGTGGGCGCACATCGAGGCTGGCTGCATCCAGCGGGTCCAGGCGCTGAACCTGTTCCTCGCCGATCTCTACCACGAACAGCGGATCCTCAAGGCCGGGGTGATCCCCGCGGAACAGGTGCTGGCCAACGACCAGTACCAGCTGGCGATGCAGGGGCTGGATCTGCCGGGCAACGTCTACGCGCACATCGCCGGGGTCGACCTGGTCCGCGACGGCAGCGGCAACTACTACGTGCTGGAAGACAACCTGCGCACGCCCAGCGGCGTTTCCTACATGCTGGAAAACCGCAAGATGATGATGCGCCTGTTCCCCGAACTGTTCGTTCGCCAGCGCGTGGCGCCCATCGACCACTACCCGGACCTGCTGCTCGATACTCTCAAGCGCGCCAGCGAGGTCGAGGGGCCGAGCGTGGTGGTGCTGACTCCGGGGCGCTTCAACAGCGCCTATTTCGAACATGCCTTTCTCGCCCGCGAGATGGGCGTGGAACTGGTCGAGGGCGCCGACCTGTTCGTCCGCGACGAGCGGGTCTACATGCGCACCACCGCAGGACCGCAGGCGGTGGACGTGATCTACCGGCGGATCGACGATGCCTACCTCGACCCGCTGGCGTTCCATCCCGATTCGCTGCTCGGCGTACCCGGCCTGCTGGCCGCCTACCGGGCCGGCAACCTGGTGCTGGCCAACGCGATCGGCACCGGTGTGGCGGACGACAAGTCGATCTATCCCTATGTGCCGGAGATGATCCGCTTCTACCTCGGCGAGGAGCCGCTGTTGCACAACGTGCCGACCTGGCAGTGCCGCAAGCCGAAGGAACTGGCCCATGTGCTGGCTCACCTGCCGGAGCTGGTGGTGAAGGAAACCCAGGGCTCCGGCGGCTACGGCATGCTGGTCGGGCCGACGGCGAGCCGGGAAGAGATCGAACTGTTCCGCGAGCGCCTCAAGGCCCGCCCGGAGGCCTATATCGCCCAGCCGACGCTGTCGCTGTCGACCTGCCCGACCTTCGTCGAAAGCGGCGTCGCGCCGCGCCACATCGACCTGCGCCCGTTCGTCCTGTCGGCGCCGGACCGGGCCCGCCTGGTGCCCGGCGGCTTGACCCGGGTGGCGTTGCGCGAGGGCTCGCTGGTGGTCAACTCGTCCCAGGGCGGTGGCACCAAGGACACCTGGGTGGTGGAGGAATAGGCATGCTCAGCCGCACTGCTTCGGACCTGTACTGGATGTCGCGTTACCTGGAGCGCGCCGAGAATCTCGCGCGCATGCTCGACGTCAGCTACTCGCTGTCGCTGCTGCCGCAGGATCGCAGCGGCGGTGGCCTGGACGAATTGGCCATGCCGCTGCTGATCACCGGTACCCTCGACGCCTACCTGGAACGCCACGGCGAACTGGCCGCCGAGCGCCTGCTGAACTTCTTCGCCCTCGACCCGGACAACCCGGCCAGCATCTACAGCTGCCTGGCCGCGGCGCGTGCCTGCGCCCACGCGGTGCGCGGGCGGATCACCCTGGACATGTGGGAAAACATCAACGCCACCTGGCTGGAGATGCGCGGGATCGCCACGGAGGGCATCCTGCGCTACGGCATCAGCCGTTTCTGCGAATGGGTGAAGGACCGTTCGCACCTGTTCCGCGGGGCGACCTTCGCCACCAGCATGCGCAACGACGCGTTCCGCTTCGTCCGTCTCGGAACCTTCATCGAACGCGCCGACAATACCTTGCGCCTGCTCGATGCGCGCTACCAGACCCAGGACGAGCCAGGCGACAGCGTCGGCGCCGAGGAGGGCACTGCGCGCGGCTACTACCAGTGGAGCGCGCTGCTGCGGGCGCTGTCCGCCTTCGAGGGCTACACCGAGCTGTACCGCGCCTCGCCCAACGCCCGCAATATCGCCGAGCTGCTGCTGTTGCGCGAGGACGTGCCGCGCTCGCTGCTGTCCTGCATCGAGGAACTCAGCGAGATTCTCTCCGGCCTGCCGGGCGTCAACGGCCGCCCGGCGCAGCGCCTGGCCGCCGAGCTGCAGGCGCGGGTGCGCTACACCGGGATCGACGAGGTGCTGGAACAGGGCCTGCATACCTGGATCACCGACTACATCCTGCTGGTTCGCCAGCTGGCCAATGCCATCCACCGCTCCTATCTGGAGGCCGCATGAGACTCTCGATCAGCCACGACACCACCTACCGCTACGAAGACCGGGTACGGGCGAGCATCCAGTACCTGCGCCTGACACCCCAGGACAGCGAGCGCCAGCACGTGGTCGACTGGCGCCTGGACCTGCCGCGCCCGGCCCGGCCGCAACGCGATCCCTATGGCAACATCCTGCACGTGCTGACCCTCGACGAGCCGCACGAGTCGGTGCTGATCGCCGCCCATGGCCTGGTCGAGATCGACGAGGAGAGCGAAGTGGAACACGACCGCCAGTCACCGTTGCCGTTCCTGCGCAGCACCCGCCTGACCGGCGCCGATGCCGAGATGCGCGCCTTCGCCGAACGGGCGCTGGGCGGGCGCAAGGACCGCGGCGGCCTGCTCGACCTGATGCATGCCCTGCACGAGCGCATCGCCTACCAGCCGGGCGCGACCCGGGTCGACAGCACCGCCATCGAGGCCTTCGGCGCTCGCGCCGGGGTCTGCCAGGACCACGCCCACGCCTTCCTCGCCTGCGTTCGCAGCCAGGGCGTGCCGGGGCGCTATGTGTCCGGCTATCTCTACACCGAGGACGAGACGCACCTGGCCAGTCACGCCTGGGCCGAGGCCTGGCTCGGCGACGGCTGGTACAGCTTCGACGTGACCAACCGGCTCGGCCGTCCGGAGCGCCATCTCAAGCTGGCGGTTGGCCTGGACTACCTCGACGCCTGCCCGGTGCGCGGCCTGCGCCGTGGCGGCGGTTGCGAGCAGATGCATGCGCGGGTGCTGGTCAGCGCGCCGTTGCTGCAGGTCCAGCAACAGTGACGAGCCATTGCGCGCCTGGCGTTATCGGCGATTGCCTTTACGCTTGAGGCGGGGACGGACGGAAGAAGGAAGATTCGAGATGACCTACTGTGTCGCGATGCACCTGGCCGAGGGGCTGGTGTTCGTCTCCGATTCACGGACCAACGCCGGTATCGACCATATCGCCACCTTCCGCAAGCTGTTCACCTTCGGCACGCCCGGCGAGCGCCTGCTGGTGGTGCAGACGGCCGGCAACCTGGCGACCTCGCAATCGGTGATCAACCTGTTGCAGCAGCGCATCCGCCGGGACGGCGCCAGCCTGCTCAGCGTTCCTTCCGTCTACGACGCCACGGCGCTGGTCGCCGAGACCGCCCGCGAGGTCATGAAGCGCGACGGCGGCAACCTGGCAGGGAATACCGACCTGAGTTGTTCCTTCCTGGTTGGCGGGCAGATCGCCGGCGAGCCGCCGGCGCTGTACAGCATCTATCCCCAGGGCAACTTCATCCAGGCCACGCCGGACACGCCTTTCCTGCAACTGGGTGAAAGCAAGTACGGCAAGCCGATCCTGGACCGCAACCTGACTTTCGATACGCCGCCGGAGCAGGCCCTGCGTTGCGCACTGGTGTCGTTCGACTCGACCATCCGCAGCAACCTCTCGGTGGGCATGCCGCTGGACCTGCTGGTCTATCATCGCGACAGCCTGATCCTGCCGGAGGGCTACCGGGTCACCGAGGACGACGCCTATTTCAGCGCCATCCGCCGGCAGTGGGGCGCCGGCCTGCACGACTTGCTGGAACGCCTGCCGTCGCCGCCCCCGGTGTACAACATCTGACGACTCTTCAGCCGGCCGCGCCGGCCTTGCGCCCGGCCATGTGGCGCAGGTAGCCGATCAGTTGGCGCAGTTCCTCGTCGTCGATCACCCGTTCCGGGAACGCCGGCATCTTCGCCTGCGGCCACTGCCGCAGCGCCTGCGGATCGCGGATGTAGCGGGCGAGGAAGCGCGGCTGGAAGTACTCGGTGGGGTTGTACGGCAGGTTCAGGTCCGGACCGAACTGGGCGTCGCCGGCGCCATTGAGGCGGTGGCAGGCCAGGCAGTTCTTCTGGAACACGGCGAAGCCGGCGCGCACCTCCGTGCTGGCATCGGCGGCCGGCAGCAGGGCCGGGAAGCGTTCGGCCAAGGGGGGCTGGTAACGGATGCGGACGACCTGGAAGGGCCATTGCTCCGGGCCGATGCGTCGTTCCTCGGGGTTGCTCCAGACCAGGTAGAACGGCCCGGCGGAAGGCTTGCCGGCGCCCAGCGGTGGCCAGGGGTGCTGTGGGTCTTCTATCGCCAGCCAGGCTTGCGAGCCGTGGCTGGCGAGCAGCGGGGCGGCCGCCATCTCGGCGGCGAAGCCGTCGCTGGCCACCGCCTGCAGGTGGTCTGCGGGACGCACGCCCTTCAACAGGGCCGCCAGTGGTACGGCGCGGTAGCGCATGCTCCGGCGGTAGGCGACGTCCGCCGGGATATCCAGCTCGCGGGCCTGCGGATGCCTGAGCAATTCCTCGCTGCTCCAGGTCTGCGTGCCGCCCGGCAGTTCCAGGCGGAGCTCGGCGGCCCAGGCGGCCACAGGGAAGAGCAGGGCGCCCAGCAGTGCCAGGCGCGGGAGAGAGACAGGCATAGGGGTTCCTCGTGCATCCGCCGGTTTCGGCATGGAGCGAGAGATTGGCACGGAACGGGGGCCTCGCGGTAGCATGCGGGCCGTTGCATGGCTGGCTGACCAAGGGGTTCCTGTGCTCGCCGAGTTGTTCGCCGTGATGGCGCCGGTACTGTTCGGCGCCGGTGTCGGGTATGCCTGGGTTCGTCTCGGGCACGCCTATCCGACCGAGTTCGTCTCGCGCATCGTGTTCAACATCGGTTCGCCCTGCCTGATCCTGGCGACCCTCGCCCACACCCGGGTGGATCTGCACAGCTTCGGCCGGATGGCCCTGGCCAGCGCGCTGATCTGCCTCTGCATGGGGGCGCTCGGATGGCTGGCGGCGCGACTCGGGCGCCAGGAGTGGCAGGTGCTGGTGCCGGCCTACAGCTTCCCGAATGTCGGCAACATGGGCCTGCCGGTATGCCTCTATGCGTTCGGCGAGGCGGGAATGACCCTGGCGGTGGCGTTCTACCTGATCATGTCGATCGGCAACTTCAGCCTCGGCGTGTTCTGGATGAGCGGCGAGCGTTCCTGGCGCTCGCTGCTGGGCAACCCGATCCTCCTCAGCGTGCTGCTGGCGCTGCTGCTGATGGGGCTGGACCTGCAACTGCCGCGCTGGCTGGCCAATACCGTCGACCTGATGGCCGGACTGACCATCCCGTTGATGCTGATCACTCTCGGCGTGTCGCTGGCGAGCATCCGCCCGCGACAACTGGGCCATGGCTTCTTCTACGGTGGGTTGCGCCTGTTGCTCGGAGCGCTGGTGGGCTGGTCGGTGGCGCTGCTGCTGGATCTGCCGCCGCTGGCGCAGGGGGTGCTGGTGGTGCAGTCGTCGATGCCGGTGGCGGTGTTCAACTATCTCTACGCCTTGCGCGGAAATCGCTCGCCGGATCAGGTCGCCAGCCTGGTGCTGTGTTCTACGCTCCTGTCGTTCGCCTTCATTCCCCTGCTGCTGAGCTGGTGGCTGCCCGCGCTGCGCTGACCGCGGGCGCGGCGCGCAGCATGCAGGCAAGGGCCCTAGCGGATCAGACTGTTAAGGTTGGGAAGGATCAGGATGACTGTGGTGGCGAAGACGATGAGGCTCGCTTGCCGCCATCTTTTCAGCTGCTCGTTCAACATGGCCTGTCTGCCTTTCTTGTTGTCAGGGTGGCAGCCGGCTCCGCGCCATGGCTCGACGGAGTGGCTTGCCACGGTGTGGCGTGCTCTTCGGTCGGCCCGGCATCCCCGGCGTCGACCTCCCTTTCGAACGCTTGCATGATCAGTCTAAGCCCCGGCCCGCGCGGGCTTAGACCACTTGGATACAAGACGCTCGAGTCCAGACATAATCCTTCTATATGACAGCGCGGTGACCGCTCTGGCGTGCGCCCCGACCGTTCGTCCGCTCGCCGCCGCTTCCGATCGAAAGCTGGCATGGCCCATGTGGTCCGGCGCGCCACAGGCTGAGCTGGGTGGTCAATCAGCCTGAGCGGTTCGGTCATTGTCCCGCTGGCGTGCCTGTTTAAGGTAGGCGGAGGCCCGCTCGGCCGGACGAGAACAGGATAAGAGAGACCGCCATGACCGACGCATTCATTTACGACGCCGTGCGTACTCCCCGCGGCAAGGGCAAGAAGGATGGCGCGCTGCACAGCGTCAAGCCGGTGAACCTGATGGCCGGGTTGCTGCGTGCGGTGCAGCGGCGCAACGATCTGGACACCGCACAGGTCGACGATATCGTGCTCGGTTGCGTGACCCCGGTGGGTGACCAGGGCGCCGACATCGCCAAGACCGCGGCGCTGGTGGCGGACTGGGACGAACAGGTCGCCGGCGTGCAGATCAACCGCTTCTGCGCTTCCGGCCTGGAAGCGGTCAACCTCGGAGCGATGAAGGTGCGCTCCGGCTTCGAGGACCTGGTCCTGGTCGGTGGCGTCGAGTCCATGTCGCGCGTGCCGATGGGTTCCGACGGCGGCGCCTGGGCGCTGGACCCGGAAACCAACCTGCACGCCAGCTTCGTCCCGCAGGGGATCGGCGCGGACCTGATCGCCACCCTGGAGGGCTTCAGCCGCGCCGATGTCGACGCGTTCGCCCTGCGTTCCCAGCAGAGGGCCGCCCAGGCCCGCGCCGACGGGCTGTTCAGCAAGTCGCTGGTACCGGTCAGCGACCAGAATGGCATCGTCCTGCTCGACCACGATGAGTTCATCCGTGGCGACTCCACCCTCGAGGGCCTCGCCGCGCTCAAGCCGAGCTTCGAGATGATGGGCCAGATGGGCTTCGACGCCACCGCGCTGCGCAAGTACAGCCAGGTCGAGCGCATCGAGCATGTGCATACGCCGGGCAACAGCTCGGGGATCGTCGACGGCGCCAGCGCCATGCTCATCGGCTCCGAGGCAAAGGGCCGCGAGCTGGGCCTGAAGGCTCGGGCGCGGATCGTCGCCACGGCGGTGACCTCCACCGATCCGACCATCATGCTCACCGGCCCGGCGCCGGCGACCCGCAAGGCCCTGGCCAAGGCCGGCCTGAAGGTGGAAGACATCGACCTGTTCGAGGTCAACGAGGCGTTCGCCTCGGTGGTGATGAAATTCATGAAGGACATGGGCGTGGCGGAAAGCAAGGTCAACGTCAACGGCGGTGCCATCGCCATGGGCCACCCGCTCGGCGCCACCGGCTGCATCATCCTCGGCACGCTGCTCGACGAGCTGGAGCGGCGCAACCTGCGCTACGGCCTGGCCACGCTTTGCGTGGGCGGCGGCATGGGCATCGCCACCATCATCGAGCGCGTGTGAAGGGGAGAACCGCAATGACTGACGCGATCCGTTACGAGAAAGGCCAGGACAACATCGTCATCCTGACCATGGACATGCCCGGGCAGAGTGCCAACACCATGAACGGCGCCTACCGCGAGGCGATGGAGAAGACCGTTGCGCGGCTGGAGGCGGAAAAGGATGGCATCGCCGGGGTGGTGCTGACCTCGGCGAAGAAGACCTTCTTCGCCGGCGGCGACCTCAACGAGCTGATCAAGGTGACCAGGGCCGACGCCCCGGCCTTCTATGCCGGCATCCTCGCGATCAAGGGCCAGCTACGGCGCCTGGAAACCCTCGGCAAGCCCGTGGTCGCGGCGATCAACGGGGCGGCGCTGGGGGGGGGCTGGGAGATCTGCCTGGCCTGCCACCATCGCATCGCCCTGGACAATCCCGGCGTGCAGTTGGGCCTGCCGGAGGTGACCCTGGGCCTGTTGCCGGGCGGCGGCGGGGTGGTGCGCATGGTACGCCTGCTGGGCCTGGAAAAAGCCCTGCCGTACCTGGCCGAAGGCAAGAAGGTGCGCCCGGCCGAAGCGCTCAAGGCCGGGCTGCTCCATGAGCTGGCCGGCAGTCCCGAGGAGATGCTGGAGAAGGCGCGCGCCTGGATCCTCGCCAACCCCGCGGTCAAGCAGCCGTGGGACGGCGCCGGCTACAAGATTCCCGGCGGCACGCCGTCCAGCCCCGGCGTGGCGCAGATGCTGGCCATCGCACCGTCGGTGTTGCGCGACAAGACCAAGGGGTGCTTCCCGGCGCCGGAGAAGATCATGTGCGCGGCCGTGGAGGGCGCCCAGGTCGACTTCGATACCGCGCAACTGATCGAGGCGCGCTATTTCACCGAGTTGACCACCGGCCAGGTGGCGAAGAACATGATCGGCACCTTCTGGTTCCAGCTCAACGAGATCAATGCCGGCAAGTCGCGGCCGCAGGGATATCCGGTGCGGGCGACGAAGAAGGTCGGGGTGCTCGGCGCCGGGATGATGGGCGCGGGCATCGCCTACGTCTCGGCGGCGGCCGGCATCGAGGTGGTGCTCAAGGACGTCTCGCTGGAAGCGGCGGAGAAGGGCAAGGCCCATTCGGCCAGGTTGCTGGACAAGAAGGTTTCGCGCGGCCACCTGTCCGCCGAGAAGCGCGACGCATTCCTCGCGCGGATCACGCCTAGCGCCAGCGAAGCCGATTTCGAGGGTTGCGACCTGATCATCGAGGCGGTCTTCGAGGACCGCGAACTCAAGGCCAAGGTCACCGCCGAGGCGGAGAAACATGCCCTGGCCGATGCGCTGGTGGCGTCCAACACCTCGACCCTGCCGATCACCGGGTTGGCGCAGGCGGTGGCGCGGCCGGAGAAGTTCATCGGCCTGCATTTCTTCAGCCCGGTGGACAAGATGCCGCTGGTGGAGATCATCCGCGGCGAGAAGACCAGTGACAAGACCCTGGCACGCGGCTTCGACTACGTGCTGCAGATCAAGAAAACGCCGATCGTGGTCAACGACAGCCGCGGCTTCTTCACCTCGCGGGTCTTCGGCACCTTCACCAACGAAGGCATCGCCATGCTCGGCGAAGGCATCAGCGCCGCGATGATCGACAACCAGGCGCGCCAGGCCGGGATGCCGGTGGGGCCGCTGGCGATTTCCGACGAAGTCTCCCTGAGCCTGATGACCCACATCCGCAACCAGACCGCCCGCGACCTGCAGGCCGAGGGCAAGGCACTGCCGGCGCATCCGGCGTTCGCCGTGATCGACCTGATGGTCAACGAGTACAAGCGCCCGGGCAAGGCCGCCGGTGCCGGCTTCTACGACTACCCGGCGAACGGCAGGAAACATCTCTGGGCGGAACTCAAGAGCCGTTTCGAGAAACCCGATGCGCAGATCTCCGCCGGGGACGTACGCGACCGCCTGCTGTTCATCCAGGCCATCGAGACAGTGCGCTGCGTGGAGGAGGGCGTGCTGCAGTCCACCGCGGACGCCAACATCGGCTCGATCTTCGGCATCGGCTTCGCCGCCTGGAGCGGGGGCGCCCTGCAGTTCATCAACCAGTACGGCCTGAAGGACTTCATCGCCCGTGCCCAGTACCTGGCCGAACAGTACGGCGAGCGCTTCGAGCCACCGGCGCTGTTGCTGGAGAAGGCGGCGAAGGGCGAACTGTTCTGAGTCCTGCCGGCGCATGGAGAGCCGGCCTTCGGGCCGGTTTTCTCATGGTCGCGAACCGGGGCGGATGCGTCACGCCCGAATCCCCCGGCGCAACCCGGCTCCGCGAAGTAAGACGCCTGTTGCGGGGCGCGAGGACGAGGTACCGGCGCGTGTGCTGATCCATCGCCTGCCCCTGGACGCGGCCGGGGGCGGTGGAGGGGGCATTCAGGCGTTGGCGAAACGGCCCTCCAGATAGGCGATGATCTCGTTGGACTCGTACATCCAGCGCACCTGTCCGTTTTCCTCGATGCGCAGGCACGGCACCTTGACCTTGCCGCCGCCTTCCAGCAGGGCCTGGCGGGCCTGCGGATCGTTCATGGCGTCCTTGAGTTGCACCGGCAGGTTGAGGCGGTGCATGGCGCGGCGCGTCTTCACGCAGAACGGACAGGCGCGGAACTGGTAGAGGGACAGGCTCCGCAGCGCTCGCTCGACCTCGGCCTGGGCCTCGGCGCTGCGCTGCAGCTTGCGGGGGCGGCTGACGAAGTCGGCGAAGATGATCGCCTGACCCAGTCCGTTACGTATTGCCTTGAGCAACATGGCATGTGCCTCGCGGGAAAAACCGCCAGTTTACGTGGCGGTTCCGGGTGTGGGGAGGCCTTCCGTCCCCTGTGCAGATTTCTTTACGGTTGCGCGCCTCGGGAAACTTTCTGCCGGTCGCTTGTTTTTTGGCGAATCGTCCGGATATTCCTTTCGAGAGCAGGGCGACAGTTCCCTTGCCTGCGCTCCTGTGTTAATTAAATCAAACGAAAACGACAATAACCCCACTTCTTCAGAGAGTCTTTATGTCGCTCCGCATCTGTATCCTGGAAACCGATATCCTTCGCCCCGAACTGATCGAGCGGTACGAGGGCTACGGCCGGATGTTCCAGCAACTGTTCGCCAAGCAGCCGATCGCTGCCGAGTTCGTCATCCACAATGTGGTGGAGGGACGCTATCCGGCGGAGGACGAGCGCTTCGACGCCTACCTGGTGACCGGCAGCAAGGCCGACTCCTTCGCTCCCGACCCGTGGATCCAGACCCTGAAGACCTTCCTCCTGGACCGCTACGAGCGCGGCGACAAGCTCCTCGGCGTGTGTTTCGGCCACCAGTTGCTGGCCTTGCTGCTCGGTGGCAAGGCCGAGCGCGCCAGCCAGGGGTGGGGCATGGGCATCCACCAGTACCAGTTGAACGAGCGAGCCGATTGGATGAGTCCCGCGCTGCCGGACCTGACTCTGTTGATCAGCCACCAGGACCAGGTTACCCGGCTGCCGGAAAACGCGCGGGTGATCGCTTCCAGCGACTTCTGTCCCTACGCCGCCTACGCCATCGGCGACCAGGTGCTGTGCTTCCAGGGCCATCCCGAGTTCGTCCACGACTATTCCCGCGAACTGCTCGAACTGCGCCAGCAGCACCTGGGCGAGGAGCTCTATCGCAAGGGGGTCGAGAGCCTGGCGAGGGACCACCAGGGCACCGTCGTCGCCGAATGGATGATGCGCTTCGTCGCGCGCCAGCCAACCGGCGCCTGAGCCGGCCCGCGCCATACGAGCGCCGCCAGCCTCCCGGGGTTGGCGGCGTTTTCGTTTCAGGCCGGGCAGTCGAGGATGAAGCGCTCAGGGATCCCGCGCTGCGGGCGTGCCGGCGGGGTGCCGCTCTGCAACTTCAGCGCCAGGTTGGCCGCCAGCGCGCGAACCATCGCCTGGTTGCATTCGAGGGTGCGCGCCAGCGCACCCGCCGAGCCTTGGGCCAGGCCGAGCAGCGAATAGCCATTGGTCAATATCGCCAGGGAGGCGACGATCCAGAATTTCCTTGTTTGCCTTCTCATGCTGTTTCCCGGGAAAGAAGCCGGCGTTCAACCGGCGCGTCGACTGTTCAACCCCGAGAGCAGCCCTGGCAGGGCCTGGCCGATCTGGTTGTAGAAGGTCGTGGCGGTGTCGTTGTCGGGTGTGGCGTTCCTGGCGCTTTCGGCGCCGGCGAGGAGGCTCAGCACGACCAGCATGAGGATGGCGTACAGACCCAGGGTGGCCAGGGCGGTGTTGCGGGCATAGTGGCGTGGGCTGCGACGTTTCATGGCGGCTTCCGTGATCGATACCTCGATGGGCATAGGATCGCGGATGGAAATTCGATTGAATAACGAATTATCGCGCTATCAACTATCGACAGAAATGATGATTTAGGCGGAGGGATCCTGGGCCCGCAGCGCTCAGGAGGTCGGCGCGAGCAGCCGGTCGACCACCTGCCGGGCCCGCTCGAAGGAAGGGTAGCCGCTGCGCGCCACCGGCAGGTCGGCGTAGGCCTGCCGGTAGGATTCGGCCCTGGGAATGTCGGCACGCGGCAGCAGGTAGGGTTCGGCGTAGATCTTGTAGAGCATCGCATTGGCCAGCGGGTAGCCCCGCCTGGCGGAGCGTTCGAGCAGGCCGGTGACGCGTTCGCAGTCGCTGGCCTGGCCGTCGCGGCGGGCGAGCAGGACCGCCTGATAGAAGTCCGCCTCGCCACTGCGATCGTCGCGCGCGGCGCGCTCGAGCAGGGCCTGGGCCAGGGGCAGGCGTTCGCGGTCATTGGCGACGATGATCAGCTTCGCCTGCAGCATGTCATTCTCGAACAGCAGTTTCTCCCTGTCGTTTTCCTGGCGGCAGGTGGCGCAGCTTGCCAACAGCGGGAGCAGGCAAAGTGCAATCCATTTCGGCATGGCGGATTTTCCTTGTCATGGTGAAACGCTGGAAACCAATGGAGGGGCGAGGCGCCCCCAAGGTTCCCCCGCATGCAGTCTAGTCGGCCAGGCGCGGGGTGGTCCCGGCGACCCTTGATGCGCATCAACTGGCGCCGGTGGGCGAGGCGTACGGTGAAAGATGCAAGGCGGCGCACGCCGCGCCAGCCCGAAGCCAAGAAGGAAACGCTCATGATTCGTGAAGTTGAAGGTGACATTCTGCTTTCCGGGGCGCAGGTGATCGCCCATGGCATCGCTCCCCAGGATCATTTCGACAGCGGCCTGGCCCTGGCCTTGCGCGAGCGTTGGCCGTCGATGGTCCGCGACTACCGCCACGCAGCCCATGCCAGGGCACCCGAGCCGGGCGGCATCTGGGTCTGGGCCGGGGTCGACGAACAGGGCAGGACGCAGTGCATCGTCAACCTGATCACCCAGGGCATGCTGCACAGCGGACGCAGCGCCAAGCCGGGCAAGGCGAGCCTGGAGGATGTCGGCCACGCCCTGCGCGAACTGGCTCGCTACGTGCGCAGCGAAGGGGTGAGCAGCCTCGCCTTGCCCTGCGTGGCGACTGGCGTGGGCGGGCTGGCCTGGTCCGAGGTCAAGCCGCTGGTGCTGCGTCATCTCGCCGACCTGGAGATCCCGGTGATTCTCTACGAGGTCTATCGCAAGGGCGTGGCGGCCGACGAGAAGCTGGCCTGAACGAAGAAGCCCGGCATCCGCCGGGCTTTTCAGGTTCTACGAGTGGGCATGAGCGGGCGAGGGGGCTCAGCCCTGCGCATCGCTATCGCTCGCAGCCGGCGCGATGGCCTGCTGCTGGTGGGCCTGTTCGATGGCGTGCTGGTTCAACCGGACCATGCGGTTTTCCATCAGGCTGGACTCGTCGGCGAAGGCACCCGGCAGGGAAAGGCTGGCGACCAGGCCGAGCAGGAGAGTGGCGAAGACATTGCGTTTCATGATGACCTCCGGTTTTCCTTGGATGTCATCAGTATGATCCGTAATAATTTTTGAAAAACTGCGCTTTATAAGAGTAACTATTACCTTATAGGTAATTATCTGTCGTAAAAAAGCCCGACGCGGGTCGGGCTCTTCATCGGGCGGGGCTGTTCAGCCCAGGTGTTTCCTGTCCAGTTCGATCGCCTGGTCGAGGGTGTCCAGCAGCGCCTTGCGCACCTTGAGCTTGGTGTTGCGGTGCGCGGTCATGTTGAGTTTCTTCAGTTGGTGGGCCGCGCTCTTCGCGGTCTCCAGCAACTGCTCGGGGCTGACCAGGACGTCGAGGAAGCCGGCGTCGACCGCGGCGGAGGGGCTGAACATCTCGGCATTGATCACCGAGCGGGTGAACGCCGACTTGCGCAGGCGGTCGCGCGCCAGTTCGATGCCGACGTGATGCATGGTCATGCCGATGGCGACTTCGTTCAGGCCGATCTGGAACGGCCCGTCGACGCCGATGCGGTAGTCGACCGAAAGCAGCAGGAAGGCGCCCTTGGCGACCGCGTGCCCGGGGCAGGCGACGATCACCGGATAGGGGTGGGAGAGCAGGCGGCGGGCCAGGGTAGAACCGGCGGTGACCAGGTTGACGGCGTTTTCCGGGCCGGAGGTCATGACCTTCAGGTCGTAGCCGCCGGAAAGGATGCCCGGTTGCCCGGTGACGATGACCACGGCCTTGTCCTGCTGGGCCTGGTCGAGTGCCTGGTTGAAGGCGTCGATCAGCGCCGGCGAGATGGCGTTTACCTTGCCGTTGCTGAGGGTCAGGGTGGCGATGCCGTCTTCGAACTGGTAGCTGATCAACTCGCTCATGACAGGTTTCCTTGTGGTGGAGTGGGGCAGACTTTATTGAGGGGCGCAGCCTGCGTAAAGCGCTTTGGCTGACCCATGGGTCATGCCGGGCCGGGCTCGCGAGGTTCTGCTGCGGGTCTGGACCTGCCGGTGCGTGGCGAAGCGGAGTGGACGCCGGAAGCCGCCACGAAGGCTCCGAGCCCGGCATTGCCCGGCCTGCCAGAAGAAACGGTTGAGTCTGGTCGGGGAAGGCCGCAATATGGGCCCTATCGTTAGTCCGGCCGCGCATGAGCGCGAGTCAGCCGTTTCGAGGACTCCGCCGGGCGCCATTCGCCGTGGGGACGCGAGCGGACGAAGGTATTCGGTGGTCCGAGGAGGGCCGGTAGCGCGAGGGATGGCCTCGCGTGGAACAATCATTCAGGCGCGGGTCGGGTTGCGGGCCCGTTGAGGAGATCAAAGTGAGCGAGTCCCTGTCCATCCATCACGACGTGGGCGGCCATCAGTTCGAAACGACGGTGGATGGCCATCGCGCCTATCTGGCCTACATGGACCTGGGCAAGCAGACCCTGGACATCTACCGGACCTTCGTGCCGGATTCGCTGCGTGGCCGCGGGATCGCCGCCGCGCTGACCGAGCATGCCCTGCAGTATGCCGATCGCATGGGCTACAGCGTGATCCCGTCCTGCTCCTACGTGGAGCGCTACATCGAACGGCGCCAGCGGCAGGCCGATCCCGCCGCCTGAGCGAGGCGCGCAAGGAAGAACGCCGGGCGGATGCCCGGCGTTTTCGTTTACCCCACGCTCAGCCGCGCTGGCGTTTCGGCAATACGTCCCTGAGCTTGGCGTGCATGCTGCGGATACTCTTCTCGGTGGCCGCCCAGTCGATGCAGGCGTCGGTGATGGAGACGCCGTACTGCAACTGGCCGAGGTCCTTCGGGATCGGCTGGCTGCCCCAGCCCAGATGGCTTTCCACCATCAGGCCGACGATCGAATTGTTACCCTCGACGATTTGGTTGCTGACGTTGTCCATCACCAGCGGTTGCAGGGCCGGGTCCTTGTTGGAGTTGGCGTGGCTGCAGTCGACCATGATGTTCAGCGGGACCTTGGCCTTGTTCAGGTCCTGTTCGCAGAGGGCGACGCTGACCGAGTCGTAGTTCGGCTTGCCGTTGCCGCCGCGCAGCACCACGTGGCCGTAGCGGTTGCCCTTGGTGGTGACGATGGATACGCCGCCCTGCTGGTTGATGCCGAGGAAACGGTGCGGGCTGGAGACCGATTGCAGGGCGTTGATCGCCACGGTCAGGCTGCCGTCGGTACCATTCTTGAAACCGACCGCGGACGACAGGCCGGAGGCCATCTCGCGGTGGGTTTGCGATTCGGTGGTGCGCGCGCCGATCGCCGACCAACTGATCAGGTCCTGCAGGTACTGCGGGGAGATCGGGTCGAGCGCTTCGGTAGCGGTGGGCAGGCCTTTCTCGGCGAGGTCGCGGAGCAGTTGCCGGCCGATGTGCAGGCCATCCTGGATCTTGAACGAGTCGTCCAGGTACGGATCGTTGATCAGGCCTTTCCAGCCGACCGTGGTGCGTGGCTTCTCGAAGTACACGCGCATGACCAGGAACAGCGTATCCGCCACTTCGGCCGCGAGTGCCTTGAGGCGGTCGGCGTATTCGTGGGCGGCCTTGATGTCGTGGATGGAGCACGGGCCGATCACCACGAACAGACGGTGGTCCTTGCCGTCGAGGATGTCGCGCACCACCTGGCGACCGTGGGCCACGGTCTGCAGGGCCTTGTCGGTCAGGGGGATTTCACGCTTGAGCTGCTCCGGCGTGATCAGGGTCTCGTTGGAGGCAACGTTAAGGTCGTCGATCTGTAAATCAGCCATCGTGGTACTCAATCAGGTCACGGGCGCCGGCCGCCGGGAGTCCCCCTGCGAAAGGGCGCAGGCATGAAGTTCGCAAGCGGGGAGACGAACCTTAACGTGTCGGGCCGGGCCTAGACAATGGGCCGGACGCGGATGGGCGGGGTTTTTCCCGCGCGCCGGGAGATTTCTTCGCCCAGGCGTCGCCGCAGTTGCAGGCGTCGCCGCCGCGGTCGATAGTGTGCAGGCGCTACGGTGGCGCGGCGCCCGCAGGCGAGGCGGGGCCCTGGCCCAACGCTCGGCGGGAGCAGCGGCGAACGCACCGGCAGCGCTTTTCCCAATCCATCTCTACCGAGGTCAACAGCGTGCCGTCCCTGGAACTCACCGATCTGGACGCCGACCAGCGATTGCTCGCCCTGCCAGGGGTTTCCCTGCTGGTTTTCACCGGCGAAGGGTGCGCTTCCTGCCGATGGGCGCGGCGTCACCTCGGTGACCTGGATCTCCCCGTCGAGCGCCTGTGCTGGGTGGATGCCGGTCGCAACGGCGGACTGGTGGAGCGCTACGGGGTTTTCCACCTGCCAGCCCTGTTCGTGGTTCGCGACGGCTGTTTCCACGGCGCCTTGAATGTCCCGCTGCAACGCGAGGCCCTGCGGGGCGCGGTACTGGCGGGATTGTCCGGTTCACCTGAGGAGTTGCCCTGATGAAACCAACGCAGCGGCGGATCGGCATCATCGGTACGGGAGCCATCGGCGGCTTCTATGGATCGATGCTGGCGCATGCCGGCCACGATGTGCATTTTCTCCTGCGCAGCGAGTTCGAGGCGGTCAGTCGCGCCGGCCTGACCCTGAACAGCGCGGTGCATGGCACGCGGCGCCTGGCGCCGGTCCAGGCCTACCATTCGGCGCAGGACATGCCGCCCTGCGACTGGTTGCTGGTGGGCGCCAAGACCACCAGCAACGCCCAGCTCGCGCCGCTGATCAGCGCGGCGGCGGCGGAGGGCGCGAAGGTGCTGCTGTTGCAGAACGGCCTGGACGTCGAGGAACAGTTGCGCCCGTTGCTGCCCGAAAGCCTGCATCTGCTCGGCGGCCTCTGTTTCATCTGCGTGCACCGCAGCGAGCCGGGAGTGATCGAGCACCAGGCTTATGGCGGGGTGAACCTCGGCTATCATTCCGGCCCGGCCGAGCAGTCGCGACGAGGCGAGATCGTCGAGGAGGGGGCCGCGCTGTTCCGCGCCGCCGGCCTGGAATCGACGGCGATGCCGGACCTGGAGCAGGCGCGCTGGCAGAAGCTGGTGTGGAACATCCCCTACAACGGGCTGTCGGTATTGCTGGACAGCAGCACCGCGCCGCTGATGGCCGACCTGGACAGCCGGGCGCTGATCGAGGCGATGATGCAGGAGGTCATCGACGCCGCCGCTGCCTGCGGCTTCCTCCTGCCGCCTGGCTATGCCGGACAGTTGCTGGCGGCGACCGAGCGGATGCCCGATTATCGCCCGAGCATGTACCACGACTTCGCCCAGCGGCGTCCGCTGGAACTCGCGGCGATCTATGCTGCACCTCTGGCGCGGGCCGCCGCCAGGGGATGCGACATGCCCAGGGTAGAGGCGCTGCACCAGGCGTTGCGCTTCCTCGAAGCGCGAGGACGCTGAACAAACGCGACGCCCCCGGATGGGGCGCTCGGCGACATGGCTGGAAAAAGCCCGAAACAGCAGGGAACGCTAGGAGAATGGATGCTTGCTGCTAATCTGCCAATGAGGCCCGCCGCGCAGGCTGTCGAGGAGGCCGCATGATTCGTTCGATTCTCTATGCCACCGACCTGGGGCTCTATGCCCCGTACGTCCTGCAGCACGCCCTGTCGTTGACCCGCGCCTACAATGCCGAACTCTATGTCGTCCATGTGGTGGAGCCGCTCGGGTTGTTCGCCGAGTCGGTCCTGCAGACCTACCTGGACACCGAGCGCCTGCAGGACCTTCGCACGCAGGGTCTGGACAACGTCATGGAGAGCATCGAGAAGCGTGTCCTGGAAGGTTTTCGCGACGAGCTTGGCGAACTGCCCCAGGACGCCGCGCTGGTCAAGAGCGTGCGGGTGGTACAGGGCGATCCGCCGCAGATGATCCTCGACGAGGCGGAACGGCTGGCCGTCGACCTGATCGTCGCCGGTAGCCACAGCCACGGCACCCAGCTCGACACGCCGCTGGGACGGACCGCGGCGCGCCTGGTGCAACTGGCCGAAGTGCCGGTCTACCTGGTGCCGATGCTGCAGCACCGCAGCCGCGACCTGTGAATCGCGGCGTGACCGGCCTGGCGAAAAAGCGTGCAGAATCAGAAAAAACGTCTAATTTTATTCCTCAAACCATTAATATGGTTATATACCTACGGTTCTTGATCGCCGGTCGCGACAACCTTTTCGAGGAATCTCCATGAAGCTTCAGCAACTGCGCTATATCTGGGAGGTTGCGCACCACGACCTCAACGTCTCCGCCACGGCGCAAAGCCTCTACACCTCGCAGCCGGGCATCAGCAAGCAGATCCGCCTGCTGGAGGACGAACTGGGCGTCGAGGTGTTCGCGCGCAGCGGCAAGCACCTGACCCGGGTGACGCCGGCGGGCGAGCGGATCATCCATACCGCGGGCGAGATCCTGCGCAAGGTCGAGAGCATCAAGCAGATCGCCCAGGAGTTCTCCAACGAGAAGAAGGGCACGCTGTCCATCGCCACCACCCACACCCAGGCGCGATACGCGCTACCCAACGTGATCAGTGGGTTCATCAAGCAGTATCCGGACGTTTCCCTGCACATGCACCAGGGTACGCCGATGCAGATCGCCGAGATGGCCGCCGACGGCACCGTCGACTTCGCCATCGCCACCGAGGCGCTGGAACTGTTCGGCGACCTGATCATGATGCCCTGCTATCGCTGGAACCGTTGCGTGATCGTGCCCCATGGCCATCCACTGACCAAGCTGCCGAAGCTGACCCTGGAAGCCCTGGCCGAGCAGCCGATCGTCACCTACGTGTTCGGCTTCACCGGGCGCTCCAAGCTCGACGAGGCATTCAGCCAGCGCGGCCTGGTGCCCAAGGTGGTGTTCACCGCCGCCGATGCCGACGTGATCAAGACCTACGTGAGGCTGGGCCTGGGGGTGGGTATCGTGGCGCACATGGCGGTCGACCCGAAGCTCGACAACGACCTGGTGACTCTCGACGCCAGCCACCTCTTCGAGTCCAGCGTGACCAAGATCGGCTTCCGCCGCGGCACCTTCCTGCGTGGCTTCATGTGCGATTTCATCGAGAAATTCGCCCCGCACCTGACCCGCGAACTGCTGGCCAAGGCCGTGCAGTGCCACAACAAGGCCGAGCTGGACGAGCTGTTCGACGGTATCGAGCTGCCGGTCTACTGATCGCCTCCAGCCATGAAAAAGCCCGGCGCCAGGCTGGGCTTTTTCATGGCCGGCCTTCAGAGCATGTCGAGATTGTCGCGTCCGGCCAGCCTGGCCAGGGCCTCGCGATCGGCATCCGCGGCTTTCTCCGCCTGCGGTTCGAGGATTTCATGGAGGAAGCTCATGAACACGGTGTAGACCTGCTCGCGCCCGTCGTCGTGGCGAACCACGAAGAACGGCGCGGTGTCCACGCCATACTGCGCGGCCACCATCCAGCCGACGCTGTTCGGGTCGCGCTCGTCGGCCACCAGGGTGCGATGGATGCGCGGCAGGTAGCCGCCTTGCTCCAGACGTTGCCGGACTTCCTTGCACTTGCGGCAGTCCTCGCCGTCGGCGAGGACTTTCTTGACCATGGTGATGCGCATGCTGGGTCTCCGCTCGGGGTTCGACCCGCACTTTACCCCGATTGCATACGCCTATCGACGCTTTCAGGCCTTGCTGATCAGATTGCCGGCGTGCAGGCCGCATTCCTTGTGGGTGGCTTCCTCCCACCACCAGCGGCCCTCGCGCTCGTGCTGGTTGGGCAGCACGGGGCGGGTGCAGGGCTCGCAGCCGATACTGATGTAGCCGCGCTCGTGCAGGCTGTTGTAGGGCAGCTCGAGCATGCGGATGTAGCCCCAGACTTCCTCGCTGGTCATGGCCGACAGCGGGTTGAACTTGTACAGCGGCTTTTCCGCGGTGGAAAAGGCACCGTCGATCTCCAGCACCGCCACCTGGCTGCGCGTGCCAGGGCTCTGGTCGCGTCGCTGGCCGGTGGCCCAGGCGCGAACGCCGGCGAGCTTGCGCTTGAGCGGTTCGATCTTGCGCACTCCGCAGCACTCGCCATGGCCATCCCTGTAGAAGCTGAACAGGCCCTTTTCCCTGACCAGCGGTTCGAGCAGGCGCGGGTCGGGGGAGAGCACGTCGATGGCGATGCCGTAGTGTTCGCGGACCTGGTCGATGAAACGGTAGGTTTCCGGATGCAGGCGGCCGGTATCGAGGCTGAACACCTTCACGTTGCGGTTGAGCTTCCAGGCCATGTCCACCAGGACGACGTCTTCGGCGCCGCTGAAGGAGATCCACAGGTCATCGCCGAAATGTTCGAAGGCGGCTTTCAGGATCTCCTGGGGGGATTGGTCGGCAAGGCGGGAGGCGAGGGCGAGAACGTCAAACGGCTGGCTCATCGGGCTGGGGTCCTGGTGCTGGGCGGCGCTGTCGCGCTCTGTGGCGGGAATGGTAGCAAAGGGCGGCATATGGCCCTAAATAACCATTTACCTTTGTCTACCTTCGTTCGTGGAATAAGCTGGCGTTGCCTTGCCGTCGGCGAGCGGCTAGAGTGCCGCGTCCGTCGTCACCCCATCGTTCAGAGAATTTCGAGGAGAGTCCTGTGGAAATTGCCTGTCTTGACCTGGAAGGCGTGCTGGTTCCGGAAATCTGGATCGCGTTTGCGGAGAAAACCGGCATCGACGCGCTGAAGGCGACAACCCGCGATATCCCGGACTATGACGTGCTGATGAAGCAGCGCCTGCGCATCCTCGACGAGCATGGCTTGAAGCTGGGCGACATCCAGGAGGTGATCGCCACGCTGAAGCCGCTGGAAGGCGCGGTGGAGTTCGTCGACTGGCTGCGCGAGCGCTTCCAGGTGGTCATCCTCTCCGACACCTTCTATGAGTTCTCCCAGCCGCTGATGCGCCAGTTGGGCTTTCCGACCCTGCTGTGCCACAAGCTGGAGATCGACGAAAGCGACCGCGTGGTCGGCTACCAGTTGCGCCAGAAAGATCCCAAGCGACAGTCGGTGATCGCCTTCAAGAGCCTCTACTATCGTGTGATCGCCGCCGGCGACTCCTACAACGACACCAGCATGCTGTCCGAGGCCCATGCCGGTATCCTTTTCCATGCGCCGGAAAACGTGATCCGCGAGTTCCCGCAGTTTCCCGCGGTGCATAGCTACGAGGACCTCAAGCGCGAGTTCCTCAAGGCTTCCAGTCGTTCACTGAGCCTGTAACCGACGCTGCGGAAGAAGCCCGCCTGCCGCGGGCTTCTTTCATTCCAGCGGGCGGCTGGCGGCCAGCCCTTCCAGGGTGTCCAGCAGGACCCTGACCTTGTCCAGGGTCTCCTGGTATTCCTCTTCCCAGCGTGAGTCGGCGACGATGCCGCCGCCGCCCCAGCAACTGACCTGGCCATCCTTGACCAACAGGGTGCGGATGGCGATCGAGCTGTCCATCTCGCCACGCACGTCCAGGTAGAACAGGCTGCCGCAGTAGATGCCGCGGCGACTCGGCTCCAGTTCGTCGATGATCTGCATGGCGCGGATCTTCGGGGCGCCGGTGATCGAGCCCCCGGGAAAGCTGCCTTCCAGCAGGTCGAGGGCGTCCTTGTCGGACGCCAGTTCGCCGGTGACGCTGCTCACCAGGTGGTGCACGTTGGGGTAGCTTTCCAGGGCGAACAGTTCCGGCACCCGCACGCTGCCGGGGCGGCAGCTGCGGCCGAGGTCGTTGCGCAGGAGGTCGACGATCATCAGGTTTTCCGCGCGGTCCTTGGGACTGGACAGCAGCGAGGTGGCCAGCGCCGCATCCTCCGCAGGCGTCTCGCCACGGGGGCGGGTGCCCTTGATCGGACGGGTCTCCACCTGCCCCTGGCTGAGCCTGAGGAAGCGCTCCGGCGAGAGGCTGAGGATCGCCCCGCCGGCCAGTCGCAGGTAGCCGGAGAACGGCGTCGGGCAGGCGCGACGCAGGGCCTGGTAGGCCGCCCAGGGCGAGCCACTGCAGGCGGCCTGGAAGCGCTGGCTGTAGTTCACCTGGTAGCAGTCGCCGGCCTGGATGTAGTCCTGGATGCGGCGGATCGCCTGCCGATAGTCGGATGCGCTGATGCTCCGTCGGAATTTTCCCAGAAGCTTGAAGTTGCCGGCCGTGCCTTGCGTTTCCTCGCTGAACAGGGCGATCAGGCGCTGGCGTTCGCGCTTGTCCAATCGCGGGTGGAATACCAGTTGGCTGGTGCCGGCCTGGTGGTCGCTGATCAGCGCCCAGGCATACAGGCCGACGGAGGCCAGCGGCAGGCCCAGGTCATCGCGGGCGTGTTCGCCGATGCGCTCGATGCGCCGACCCAGGTCGTAGGATAAATAGCCCAGCAGACCGCCGGCGAAGGGCAGTTCGTACGGCGCTGGCAGCTGCGTGGGGCCCAGGGTTCCGGCCGCTTCGCGTAGGCGGGCGAAGAAGCGGTTGGCCGATTCGTCGGGCAGTGGCGCCAGTTCTGCCAATGGCCAGGCGCTCATAAGGTCATAGCGTCCACGGGTAGCGACAGGGCGACCCGAATCGAGCATTACCGCGCCGGGAGCCTCGTGGATGATGGCGAAACGACAGCTCGGGTCGCTGTGGTAGGGCAACGGGTGAACATGACAACTGGGCATGGAAAGTGGGGGTAGTGGGACAATCAGGAATTCTAGTTCGCCGGAATCGTCGATCCTAGAGCCATTTCTTCAGTTTACGTAAGAAGGGTGATCTGCTAATTATGGAAATATCCCACGGAGATTTGGCTCCGTACCACAATGATAATGACACAGGGATACAGGCCGTGGATGCAGTACAGGATCCAGCAGCCGGCAGCCTTTCGCGCTCCAGAATAGTGCCGCCTCAGGTGCCAGCCGAATATTCTCTTCGCCCCGCGATCCGCGCTCTGCTGGATCGCAACCCTCATTCCCGCGTTCTGATGTTTTCCGCGCCTGCCGGCTTCGGCAAGACCTGTGCGCTCGCGGCCCTGGCCAGGGAGCGCACTGTAGCAGACCAGGCGGTGGCCTGGCTGTCGCTGGCCGAGGAGGACGACGATCCCGCGCGTTTCTGCCGGCAACTCATCGAAGCCGTTGGCGAAGCTGTACCGCAGTTGGGCGACGACGCCCAGTCCTATCTGCAGAACACCATGCGGGTACCGGTGGTGGCGGTCATCGAAAGCCTGCTCGGCGAGCTCAATCGCCATGCGCGGCCCCTGCTGCTGGTGCTGGACGACCTGCACCTGGTGAGCAACCCCGACATTTTCGCCGGCCTCAACCGCCTGGTGCAGTACGCGCCACCCGGTCTGGTCCTGGCCCTGGGTACGCGCTCGCAGCCGCCATTGAGCCTGGCCACCTGGCGGGCCAAGGGGCTGTTGCTGGAGATCGGCGTCGAGGAATTGCGCCTCGGTTTCGAGGAAACCCGCGAATACCTCGAGCGCAGCGGGCTCTACCTGGACGAGGCCTGCCTCAAGGCGCTGCATGGCCAGACCGAGGGCTGGGTGGTCGGCGTACATCTCGTCAGCCTGTGGCTGCGCCAGCAGCCGCAAGTCCAGGATCAGCAGATGGCCCTGCTGGACGGCGACAAGCAAGCGGTCAGCGCCTATCTGCTGGCGGCGGTCTTCGAGCGCCTGCCCGACGACCTGCAGCAAGCGCTGCTGGCATTGGGGGTGGCCAGCCAGTTGAGCGGTGACCTGGCCAATGCCCTGACCGGGCGGCAGGACGGCCAGGCGCTGCTGGAACGCCTGGAATCCATGCAGCTCTTCCTCCTGCCGCTGGATCGCGAGCGGCAGTGGTATCGCTTCCACCTACTGTTCGCCGAGTTCCTCCGTACCCGCCTGCGCGAGTCCGACCCGGACCGCTTCAAGCAACTGCATTTCAACGCCAGCCTGTGGTTCACCAACCACCACATGCCCACCTTCGCCATCGAGCACGCCTGCGCCGCGGAGGATCCGGAAATGATCGCCGCGCTGGTCGACGGTTGCGGCCTGGAGCTGATCAACCGCGGGCAGCTCAGCCTGATCTATCGTTGGCGCAAGCACGTGCCGGACGAAATTGCCGAACGTTATCCGATCCTGGTGCTCACCGATGCCTGGTCGCGCGCCAGCGACCTGAGCCTGGGCGACGCCAACCGGATCATCGACGAGCTGCTCGCGCGTTGGGGCGAAAGTCGCGGCGACGGTCCGATGGGCGACCAGTACCTGTCGGCGCTGGCGGTGAAAGCCGTGGTCGCGCTGCAGAAGGATGACCTGGAACTGTGCATCTCCCTGGCGCGCCGGGTGGAGGTACAGCTCGGCCAGAACGCCGCCTTCCTCGAAGTGGCTGTTCTGATCACCGCCGCGCTGGCCCAGGTGGTGCGCGGCCAGGCCGACCAGGCGCGACGTCTGCTGGGGCTGGCGCAGCAGCGCAATCATTTCCTCGAAGGGCGCTACCTGGACATGCAGCTGGCCAACGTCGAGGTGATCCTGGCCCTGGAGCAGGGCCAGGTGAAGCAGGCGCAACTTCTCATCGAGCGGCTCCGGCAGCGCGCCCAGCCTCTGTTCGAGAAGTCCAGGAGCGCCCTGGCCCTGCCCACCATCACCGAAGCCCTGACCGCCTACTACCGGGTCGAGCTAGAGGGCCTCGAGGAGCGTCTGGGCTGGGCGCTGGGACATGTGGACGTGATCAACCCGATCGACTTCTATGCCCAGGGACAGATCTGCCTGGCGCGCACCCAGCGTCTGCTCGGCCGCCCGAAGGAGGCGCTGGCCAGCCTTGCGGCGATGCAGGCCCTGGCCTCGCGCAACCAGTCGTGGCGTTTCTTCGCCCAGGCCATGGCCGAGGAAATCAACCTGATCCTCCAGGACGTCGGGCCCGATCGCCTGAAGCGCGCCGAGCAGCGGCTGAAGAGCGTGGACTGGAACAAGATGGCCGCGCACTACCGCAACATGGCCTTCAACCCGGTCAACTGGTCGCTGGGCGTGACCCGTGTGCGCCTGTTGCAGGGGCGCGGGCATTTCAGCGAAGCCTTGCACGAGATCACTCAGTTGCGCGGCACCCTGCAGCCCGGCTGGCACGGCCTGCAGCGTCTGCGCCTGGACATCCTGGCGGCGCTCAGCTACCAGCGCCTGGGCTATCAGGAACGGGCCAACAGCCTGCTCGGCGAATGCCTGATCAACGCCGAGCGCGAAGGGGTGCGCAGCCTCTTCGTCGAAGAGGGCGAGGGAATCCGCCAGTTGCTCCAGCAGCTCGAGTCCACCGAGCGCCAGCCGGCATTGCAGGCGTTCATCCGCGGCCTGCTCGGCATCTGGCCGGGGCAGGGCGTGCGCAAACCCCAGGATGCGCTCGAGGAAGGACTGACGGAGCGCGAGCGCGAAGTGGTCTGCCTGGCCGCACAGGGTCTATCCAACGAAGAAATAGGCCAGCGCCTGTCGCTGGCCCTGGGGACCGTCAAATGGCATCTGCACAACATCTACGAAAAGCTCAAGGTGCGCAATCGCACCCAGGCGATCCGGCGGGCCCGCGAATTGAGCCTGCTCTGACCATGACGATTCGCGACGGAGCTTCCGCCAGCGCCATTCCGCTGTTGCAGACCAAGCTGTTCCCGCCGAACGCCGGCGGACTCCCGCTGCTGCCCCGGCAGGCGCTGATCGACCGCCTGTACGAGGCCCGCGCGCGGCGCGCGCTGGTCCTCAGCGCGCCGGCCGGGTTCGGCAAGAGCACCATCCTCTGCCAGCTGCGCCTGCGTCTGCTGGAGCAGGGCGCGGCGGTGGCCTGGTTGTCCTGCGACGAGACCGACAGCGAGCCGCAGCGTCTCATCCAGTACCTGCTGGCGAGCATCCAGAGCGTGGTGCCGACCTTCGGCGGCAATACCGCCAACCTTCTGGGGGCCGATGTCGCGGTACCGCTGGAGGGTATCCTGGATGCCTTCCTCGCCGACCTGCGGCGCCTGGAGGGGCCGCTGTACCTGTTCCTCGACGATTTCCACCGGATTCGCCACGCCGCCTTGCCGCATGGCGTCCGTTACCTGGTGGAGAATCTGCCCGACCATGTGCGGGTGGTCGCCTCGACCCGTTTCCGGCCGCGCTTCCTGGTCGACGAACCGACCCTCAAGCCCTGGACCTTCTGCCTGAGCGCGGAAGACCTGCGCCTTTCGCGCGAGGAAAGCGATGCCTTCCTTCTCGAACTCAAGGGGCTGGATCTGGGCGAGCGCGAGCTCAAGCTGCTGTTCAAGCGCACCGAGGGCTGGATCACGGCGCTGCACCTGGCAGCCCTGGCGTTGAGCCGCAATACCGATCGGGAAGGCTTCCTCCGTGGTCTCTCGGGGACCGAACGGAACATCGCCGACTACCTGGCCGAGGACGTACTGGCCAGCCTGCCCGCCGACCTGCAGCTGTTCCTCGACCAGACCTCGGTGCTCGACGAGTTCAACGCCGAGCTGTGCAACGCGCTGACCGGCCGCCGCGATGGCCTGGACATGCTCATGCGCCTGCAGAACGAGCAGTTGTTCGTCATCGCCCTGGACGACCAGCGCGAGTGGTTCCGCTATCACCACCTGTTCGCCGAGTTCCTCCAGGGGCGCCTGTCCCGGCATGCCGACCCGACCCCGTTGCTGCATGCGGCGGCGCGCTGGTGCGAGGGGCGCGACATGGCCGACCGGGCGATCAAGTATGCCCTGCGCGCCCGCGACTACCTGTTCGCCGCCGAACTGCTGGAGCGGCAGGGCGCGCGCCTGATCGCCGGCAACCGGGTGTACGGCATCCTTGGCATGCTCAACGGCATTCCTTCCGAGGTGATCCGCGAACATCCGGTGTTCCAGATCTTCTACGCCTGGCAACTGGCGTTCGAGCAGCGTTTCGCCGAGGCCGAGGCGCTGATCGAAGAGGTCAGCCACCGTCTCCTGCAGGGACGCGGCAAGGTCATGCATTTCGGCCTCGGTGAGTTGCTCGCCGCGGCCCAGGTGCTCAAGGCCCTGGTGCTGCTCTACCAGGACAAGCTGGAAGCCTGCCTGAAGGTCGCCCGTCACTGGCTGTCGATGGTGCCGAGCAACCAGCCGGTGTTCCGCGCCAGCCTGCTCTGCGTGCAGGCCTCGGCGTACGCCCTGCTCGGCGACTACGCCGAGGCTGCCGGCGCCATCGGTTCGGCGCGTGAGGACCTGAAGGTCGCCGACAGCGAATACCTGCAGGTGGTGACCAGCCTGATCGAGTCGCTGATCTGCAAGGAGAGCGGCGACCTGGAGCGGGGAAGGGCGATCGCCGAGTCGGCGCGCAACCGGGTCGAGCAGGTCTTCGGCCGCCGCAGCCGGGTCGGCGGTCCGCTGTCGCTGGCCTACGCCGATCTGCTCTACGAGCAGGACCGGCACGCCGGCGTGCTTGCCGAGCTACCGCTGGCGACGGTCTGGCGGGACGTCGCGACACCCGTCGAACTGCTCAGCCGCGGCCAGTTGGTGATGGCCAGGGCGCGCTTCTTTTCCGGCGCCGCCGAACAGGGCCTGGCGCAACTCGACGAGTGGCTGGGCGGCTTGCTCTCGCCTGGCTACGAGCGCGTCTACGCTCATGCCATGAGCTGCAAGGTGCAGTTCCTTCTGTGGCTGCGCCGGCCCAACGAGGCCGAACGGGTCTGCCTGCAACTGGAACGACACCTGGCCGGGCTCTCCGGCGAACGGCATGCCGACGCGCAGACCGCCCTGGTCCTGGCGGAGGCGCGCCTGGCATTGTCCGAGCGGCATGCCGAACGCGCCCAGAGTAAGCTGGAAGGCTGTCTGGCCGGCTACTCTTCGGCCTACCAGAGGGACCGGCGGCTGCGTTTGTCCCTGTTACTTTCTGTGGCGTATTGGCAGAAAGGTAACAGCGAAAAAGCCATCGGCCTGTTCCTCGCCACGCTCGAGGAAGCCTGGAATCTCGGCTACCGGCGGCTGTTCCAGGACGATGCTTTGTGGTTGCTGCCGATGTGGGAAAGCTGGCGGGAGGCGGAGCCCAAGCGCGCGGCAGCCTGGCAGGGACTGGCCGACCTGCTTCGCGAACAGTGCCGGAAACTCTCCGTGGATCCGGAGAGTTTCGATGAAAATCAGGATGTTAGCCATCGCGAAAGGGAAATCCTGCGGCTGGTGGCGGCGGGCTTGTCGAATCGTGATATCGCGCAGGCGGTGCACCTGTCGGAAGCCACCATCAAATGGCACCTGCACAACCTGTTCGCCAAGCTGGGGGTGAAGAGCAGAACGCAAGCCGTACTAAAGGGTAAAAGCCTGGGGTTGCTGAGCGAGGCGTGAATATGTCCCGCCATCGCTCCATCCCTTGGATGGGCTGGCGGTGCAGGGGGTGGCCCAGTAGCTTGGAAACCGGGACGAGAGAGCATGACGCTCTACCGCATCCATGTCCGGGACACCTAGGGAAGCAGTCCCGGACCTGGAGATCGGCGAAACGCCGGTCGACCTGCCGGGGAGAGGATGCAAACGGCAGTGCCCTGGGGCAAACCACACCTGAACACTGGAGAAATAACAATGAAAAAGCACCTGTTCCTTGCAACTGCTGTTCTGGCTGCTCCCTTGCTGGCGCATGCCGACCTGAAAGCCATGGACGATGGCGCGCTGTCCGACGTGACCGGTCAGGCAGGCATCAGCATTTCCGGTACCTTCCAGGGCTCCGTGGGAGCCGTGACCTACACCGACACCGACACCAACGGCGGCTCCCTGCGCCTGGAAAGCATCAGCCTGCCGGCGCTGACCATCGATGACAGCAAGCCGCTGACCATCGATGTGGTCACCGCCGACATCGGCGGCAAGTCGACCCAGCAACTGGCCATCGGCCTGCCGGCCATCACCGGCGACGTGACCGTCGGCGCGATCAAGGTAGGCGACACCAGCGCCGCCAGCATCGGTTCGCTGACCGTTTCCGGACTGAACATGGCCGGTTCCACCATCAAGGTCTGGGGTCACTGATCCAGGCGATCCGGGTCGAGACGCGAAGACCTCGCCGAGGCATCGGCGGGGTCTTTCTCCAAAGAGGTGCGACGGGGCGATGTTCGAGATTTTGCTGGGAAGTCTGATCGGACTGTTCGGGTTCACCCAGACGGTCGACACCAAGCCGCAACCGCAGGGCACGGTCAACCTCAGCCAGCCTCTGACCCCCAATGGCCCCTATCGCGAATCCGTGCAGCTGGAACCGATGAGCCAGCTGCAGTTCCGCAACGTCATCCGCCAGGCCTACGACTACAGCTGCGGCTCGGCGGCCCTTACCACGCTGCTGGACTACTACCTCGGGCGCAACCTCGAGGAACGCCAGGTCATGGAAGGCCTGCTGCGCTATGGCGAGGCCGAGAAGATCGTGCAGCGCCGCGGTTTCTCGCTGCTCGACATGAAGCGCTACGCCGCCGCGCTGGGCTACAAGAGCGGCGGCTTCCGCGCCGAGTTCAGCGATCTGGACGCCCTCGAGCATCCGGCACTGGTGCCCATCCACTACGCCGGCTTCAAGCATTTCGTGGTGGTCCGCGATGTCTACAACGATCACGTCTTCGTCGCCGACCCGGCCCTGGGCAACATCAGCTTCACCCGGACGCGCTTCGAGGAAATCTGGGACCAGAACGTCCTGTTCGTGATCTTCCCGAGTGGGCAGGAGCCCCGCAACGCGCTGGCGCTGAGCGACCGCGACATGCGCCTGGTGGATGACCGCACCGTCAGCCTGCTGGCATTCCGCGAGTTTCCGCAGATCAACAAATTCACCGAAAACCAGGTCCGTGAGTTGGGCAGCGGTGGCGACGTGATACACCTGCGCACCAAGTAGCAGGTACCCAAAACAAGAACAATCTCTGGGGATAGCGCCATGAGAATCAGGGGGTACACAGGCGCAGCGGCGCTGCTGCTGTGCATCAGCGGCCTGTCCGTCGCCGAGGAGGCCTCGGTCGACCAGGCCCGTGACGCGCTGGCCAAGAAGTCGGATGACGCCGATAGCGCCAAGGCGCTGGAAGAGGTCTTCCAGGCCGCCGAGAAGAGCTACACCTTGCTGAAGAAGGGCGAGCGGACCCTCACCTACGGGTTCGACTACGCGCTGGTGCGCGACCAGCGCCTGGCCCTGGTGCCGCTGACCACCACCAGCGGCGGTACGCAGATCTACGGCCTGGCCGGCCGGCAGAGCCAGGCACAGCACACGTTCACCAATTCCTTCACATTCGACTACGGGATCTGGGACAACCTTACCTTCAGCTTCCGCCTGCCGCTGGTGGCCAAGTACGACACCGAGATGGACACCCACGCCTACAGCCTCGGCGACGTCTCCGCGACCCTGCGCTGGCAGCCCTGGGCGGCGGTGCGCGGGCGGCCGGTCACCACGCTGTACACCACCATCGGCCTGCCGACCGGCGACAGCCCCTACAAGACCAACCTGGACAAGGACATCTCCACCGGCAACGGCTACTACAGCCTGGGCTTCGGCGCGAACATGTCCTATGTGATCGACCCGGTGGTCCTCTACGGCTCGCTCGGCTACACCTGGAACCTGCCGGTGGACGACGTGCACCAGACCCTGGCCGACGACTCCCGGCTGGAGAAGGTCTCGCCCGGCAACACGATCAACTTCAACATGGGCATGGCCTACGCGCTGTCCTACGACGTCTCGCTGGCGACCTCGTACCAGATGGCCTACACGCTGAAGAACCGCTATCACACCACTGCCGGTACGTTCGAGTCGTCCGAACAGACCAGCAGCATCATGAACTTCTCGCTCGGCTTGCGGACGTCGCCGGACTACATCGTCAACGTCAACGCCGGTTTCGGCCTCACGGAAGACTCGCCGGATGTACTGCTGGGGTTATCCGTACCCCTGGATATCAAAGGGCTGAAGGCCCAGTAACCCGCGAGCGAGGCCCATTATGAAGATGCGCATTGCGCCGCTCCGGCTGGCGCTGGCAGGGGTGTGCCTGGCCTGGATTCCGCAGGCGGGAGCACAGATGGCCAACGACCTGACCATCGGCAACCCGAAAGCCATGGCTCTCGGCAACGCTGTTACAGCCGACGAGACCGGTATCGACTCGGTGCACTACAACCCGGCGGCACTGACCAGGATGAAGGGGCGCCAGGCGACCGTGAAGCTGCTGACCGGGGTGATGGATATCCGCGCCGGCTTCAAGGCGCCGCCGAACTACGGCGAAGGCACCTTCGGCCTGCGCGACGATCCGGTCGCCAACAGCCACAGCCGGACCCTGACCCCGACCATGTACCTGCCGGGGCTCGGCGGCATGACCGAAGTACCCCTGCTGGTGGCGCCGCTGGCCGGGATCTCGATCAACCCGCCGGGCTCCAAGTTCACCTTCGCCACCAACGTCTATACCCCTCAGGCGCTGGGCTACAGCCGCGACTCCGACAGCGATCCGGCGCGTTACCAGGGGCGCGAGGTATCGCTGCAGCGACTGACCTACTTCTCGCCGACGCTGGCCTACCAGGTCAACGACGAGCTGTCGGTCGGCCTCTCGGTGGGCTTCTCCCACCAGGCGGTGGCGCTTAACCAGGACTTCCGCGCGCCCAACCAGTTGCTCGGGTTGTTGCAGCAGACCAAGGAGATCGGCTGCCTGCCGGGGATGCAGGAGATCCTCGAGGTGTTCTTCAACGTCTGTGGCGGCAACATCGGCCCGTTCCAGAACCTGGCGAACATCGATCTGGACATACAGCAATCGCTGTCGCCGAGCTTCAACCTGGGCGTGCTCTGGGAGCCCACCGACTGGTTCGCCTGGGGCGCGACCTACCAGAGCGAGTCGCGGATGAAGCTCAAGGGCAAGTATCGGGTCGACTACGGCCAGGGTTGGCAGGGTTTCTGGACCGGGGTGCACAAGTCGCTCGGCGGTGCGATTCTCGGGCAGATGTTCCCCTACGGGAACGTCGACGAGGAACACGGCAACGCGACGATGAACATGGTCTACCCGGACGCCTTCTCCACCGGGATCCGGGTGCGACCGTTCAAGAAATGGCAATTCAACGTCGACCTGAAATGGAACGGCTACAGCGACTGGAACGAGTTCAAGATCGAGTTCGATCGCGAACTCGACCTGCTGCGCATCGCCAAATATCTCGACTCCAAGGATGCCACCAGCCACAGCATCACCCTCGACCGCGGCTACCGCGACACCTGGAGCTGGGCCATGGGCGTGCAGTACGACGTCAACGATCGCCTGCAGCTGCGCGCCGGCTATGAGTACCGGCCCTCGGCGATTCCCAAGGGCCAGGCAGACATCCTGGTGCCGATCGGCGACGCCGATCTCTACGGCCTGGGGCTGGGCTACCAGTGGGACAAGGACACGGTGATCGATGTCGGCTTCAATTACTTCGTCACCAAGCAGAGCGTCAAGGCCGACACCAGCTGCAACCTGAACTGCACCGGGCTCGACAACCTGGTGTACAACCCCTACGCGGGTCTGGACGTGGACACCACGGTGAAAGCCTATATTTTCGCCATGACCTACCGCACGACCTTCTGAGGGCTGGAACATGCGCGCATCCATCGTACTCGGCGCTGCGCTGGCGCTGCTGGGATCCCCGGCGGGCTGGGCTTCCGGCGGCCGCTACCTGACCTGGGTGGACGACAATGGCGGGGTGCACAACACCTTCGTCGACGGCCGGTTCGAGCAGCAACAACGCCAGGCGCGACAGCGCGTCGGCCAGAGCGACCAGGCGCGGGTGCTGAACAATGCGGACAATGCCACGCAGTGGCCGGGGAACAAGAGCGGCGGGGAGAGCAAGCGCCGCTATTACACCTGGATCGACGCCAGCGGTAACGTGCAGAACAGCTTCTACGCCGGCGCCCAGGTCGCCGGGCAGCGCGCCGACTATGTCCTGCCCAACGGCGAGCACTCCGCCGAATACATCGATGCCGAGGCCTTCGAGGGCAAGGGCTTCGTTCGCAGCGAGAACGGCAGTCCCTACTACACCTGGGTGGACGAGAAGGGCCGCATGCACAACTCGCAGATCCCGCCCGAGGAGCGCGCGGCGCGCTTCAAGCGGGAGGCCGCGCCTTCGTCGCAGATCGCCTTCACCGAGGGCCGGCAGATCGAGTTCAAGCAGCGTCCGGCGGCGTTGCCCGGCCTGGATGGCGCCGGCCAGCAGAGCGATGCGCTGAAGGCTTTGCTCAAGGGCACCGAGATGACCATCGACGATCTCTACCAGGATCTGCAACGGCGTTGCTGCGAGCAGATCGCCGAAAGCGACTTCACCGAGCTGGACGCCGACGAACCGCGCTACGAGGAGTTGAACCGCTTTTCACCGAGCTTCGACTTTCCCATGGGCAGGAGCTTCTACGCGGCGATCCGGCTGCCGCGCTCCCAGGGGGTCTACGGCCTGCGCATCCGCAGTTTCGCCAACCGCCAGGTGGTCTACCCGTCGCTGCTGTTCCTCGACGAGCACAAGCGGCCGACCCGGCTGGTCAGCGACGCGGTGTACAAGCTGAACCCGGAAACCTGGTATCGCTACGCTTTCATCGAGGGTACGGTACCGGTGCGGGCCAATCGCGGCGAGCGCTACGTGCTGCTGCTGACCACCGACGAGGACCGCTCGCTGCAAACCCTCGACAACAAGCCGTTCAAGCGTCCGTTGCAGGACCTGGCGGTAAACGAGGCGGGTATGCAGGTGCACGAGCACGCCCGGCAGGGCGGTTTCGAGTTGGCCGTGGTGCGTTGAAATCCGAGACATGAAAAAGCCCGGCCGGAGCCGGGCTTCTTCATACCGGAAGCACGTCAGCCCTGTTGCTGCTGGACGTGGCCGAACAGCTGCTGGGAGAAGCGTACGCGCTCTTCCGCGGACTCTTCGATGCCTTTCGCCTTGAGTTCTTCCAGTCGCGCCTCGACGGCGTGGCAGCGGTGCACCAGGCCGCTGTCGTTGGCGATCTGGATGTTCAGGCCCGGGCGGGCGTTGAGCTCGAGGATCAGCGGGCCTTTCTCCTGGTCGAGAACCATGTCCACGCCGATGTAGCCGAGGCCGGACAGCTCGTAGCAGCCGGCCGCCAGCTTCATGAAGCCGTCCCAGTTCGGCAGTTGCACGCCGTCCACCGCGTTGGTGGTGTCCGGGTGCTTGGCGATCTTGTTGTTCAGCCAGGTGCCGCGCAGAGTGACCCCGGTGGCCAGGTCGACGCCCACGCCGATGGCGCCCTGGTGCAGGTTGGCCTTGCCGCCCGACTGGCGGGTCGGCAGGCGCAGCATGGCCATCACCGGGTAGCCCATCAGCACGATGATGCGGATGTCCGGCACGCCTTCGTAGCTGATGCTCTTGAAGATCTGGTCGGGGGTCACCCGGTACTCGATCAGTACGCGGTCGCGATGACCGCCGAGGGAGTAGAGGCCGGAGAGGATGCTCGAGATGTGGTGTTCGATCTCCTCGTGGCTGACGATCTTCCCCGAAACGGTCTTGTAGCGGCCCTCGAAACGGTCGGCGATCACCATGATGCCGTCGCCGCCGGCGCCCTGCGCCGGCTTGATGACGAAATCGTTGTGCTCGCCGATGATCTCGTTGAGCTTGTCGATGCCTTTCTCGGTCTCGATGATGCCGTACATCTCCGGCACGTGGATGCCGGCCTCGAGCGCGCGTTCCTTGGTGATGATCTTGTCGTCCACCACCGGGTACAGGTGCCGCTTGTTGTACTTCAGGACGTAATCGGCATTGCGTCGGTTGATGCCCATCACGCCTTTGGCGGTCAGGTCTTTCCAGGTCTTCCAGATCGACATGGTTCAGTCCTTGAGCAGGGCCTTGAAGCGGAACAGCTCGGTCAGGCGGTAGCCGCGGTAACGGCCCATGGCGAGCATGAAGGCGACCAGGATCAGCAGCACGGCCGGGAAGGTGAAGATGAAGTACACCAGTTCCGGGATGCGCATGAGGATGTGCGCCAGCGATGCCGCGAACAGGGTGCCGATGGCCACCTTCATCGCATGGCCGCCGCCGCGCTCTTCCCAGGTGATCGACAGGCGTTCGATGGTCATGGTCAGGATCACCATCGGGAACAGGGCGATCGACAGGCCGCTCTCGAAGCCGAGCTTGTGGCTGAACAGGCTGATCACCGCGATCATCACCACCACGAAGGTCAGCACCACCGACAGTCGCGGCAGCATCTGCAGTTTCAGATGCTCGAGGTAGGAGCGCAGCGACAGGCCCAGCGCGGTGATCACCGTGAACAGGGCGATACCCCATTGCAGGCCGGTTTCGCGGAAGGCCAGAGCGATCAGCACCGGGGTGAAGGTGCCGAGGGTCTGCAGGCCGATCAGGTTGCGCAGGATCAGGATCACCAGCACGCCGATCGGGATCATGATCATGATCTGGAAGGTCTGCTGGGTAGACAGCGGCAGGCCGTACAGGGAGTACTCGAGGAAGGCCGCCTCGGTGTTCTCGTCGGACAGCTTGGCCAGGCGGATGGCGTTCATCTCGCTGCTGTTCAGGCTGAAGCTGACCTGGGCCTTCTTGCCGCCGTCGATGCTCATCAGCGGTTCATCGCCGAGCCACCAGATCAGGCGGTCGGAGGGCAGGCCCTGCTCGCCGGTGACCACGTTGAAGTACAGCCAGTTCTCGCCGTTGAAGCTGCGCAGCCAGAGTTCCGGGCTCTGCTGCAGGTCGGCGACCAGGCGGATGGTATGGACCCGCTCCATCGGCACGTGGGCGATGGACAGCAGGGTTTCGACGATATGCGCTTTCTTTTCCAGGCTGGTGTCGCCGGCCATCAGCAGCTTGACGTTGTCGTCGTTGCCGTTGTTGGCGCGCTTGATGGCTTCGCTGACGAAGGTCTCGACGTCCGCCGAGTGCTGGCGGATCGGTGCGAGCAGGGCTTCGGCGGCGATCTTTTCCGGGCCTTCCAGGGGCAGGCTGTCGCGGAAGATCGGGCCTTTCTCCTTGGTCTTCTCGCCGGTGTAGCGCTTGGTCAGCACCAGGCGGTAGTAGAGGGTCTGCTTGCCGTTGGCGCGGCGCGCGGACCAGGTCACCTTGCGGTTGCCGTCGGCGCGATTGATGCTGACGCCGTAGTTGTTGGAGACGAAGCTTTCGTTGAGGCTGACATAGTCCTGGCTCAACGGCGGAACGAACATCTGCACCTTGACCGGGGTTTTCGGCGTGGCGACGAAGTCGACCTTGGCATCGATGTTCCAGAGATCATCGGTTTCGGCTTCGGTGACGGGAATACCCTGGACGAAAATCTGATAGGCAGTGATCGCCACGCCCAGGGTCAGGAGAATGGCGATCAGGACTTTCAGATGCAGGTTGAGAGAGCGCATGTGGTTTACTCAGCAGGTTTTGCATCAGGTTTGCAGCCGGGTTTCCCGGCCGAGTATTTCAGGCTCGGATCGACCAGCGCATCGAATTTCTTCAAGGCTTCCGAGCCGATCAAAAGCGGGTATTGGAATGCACTTCGGTCGGTCAGGTTCACTTCGATGGTGCGAATCGCCTTGCCCATGCAGACCTGCAGCTCGATCACCGGACGGGCGGTATAGGCCTTGCCCTCGTCCGGATTGAAGTCGCCATGGCGGCGCTTGATCTTGCTGATCCGCGCCAGGGGCTTCTCGATCGGGGTGTCGTCGGCGTTGTCGGTGGCCAGGTAGAAGCGCACCCAGGTCTCGCCGTCGCGCTTGAAGCGCTTGATGTCGCGGGCGCTGAGGGAGGCGGTCTTGGCGCCGGTATCGAGCTTGGCGGCCAGTTGGATGTCCGGGTCACTGATACGCGCGTATTCGTTCAGGCCGTAGACCGTCTTCTCGGCGGCTACGCTCAGGCCTGGTACGGCGATGAATAGGCAGAACAGGGAGGGCTTGAGTTTCATAAGTCCTGGTTGGTGTCGCGTTCGGCGGGTCGATCTTGCGATCGCTGTCCAGTCCGTGACGGAAAACCCTGCGTCATCGGCCCGCGCTCGGCTGGCCGGCATGCCGGGCGCCCCGCCAGGCGCATGCGGGCCGGATTCTATCATGCGGATTTTCGCCAGCGACAGCCGCTTATGCCACTTGGTCGGGGTTTCGCTCCCTGCATGAAACAAAATCCCGTCCCGGGGCTCGAAGCGTTACCGGAAGCCGGCAAGCAGTCCTGCCGGCGCTGGCCGGAGGTCCTGGAAGCGCTACTTGAAGCGCCGCTCGACGCCTTTTTCGACGAGGATCTTGGCGGAAATCTCTTCCACCGAGAAATGCGTGGAGTTGATGTAGGCGATGTTCTCGCGGCGGAACAGGCTTTCCACCTCGCGCACTTCGAACTCGCATTGGGCGAAGCTGGCGTAGCGGCTGTTGGGCTTGCGTTCGTTGCGGATCGCCGTCAGGCGGTCGGGGTCGATGGTCAGGCCGAACAGCTTGTGCTTGTGCTGCTTGAGGGCGCTGGGTAGCTGCAGGCGCTCCATGTCCTCTTCGGTCAGCGGGTAGTTGGCGGCACGGATGCCATACTGCAGGGCCATGTACAGGCAGGTGGGGGTCTTGCCGCAGCGCGAGACGCCGACCAGGATCAGGTCGGCCTTGTCGTAGTAATGGGTGCGGGCGCCGTCGTCGTTGTCGAGGGCGAAGTTCACCGCCTCGATACGGTCCATGTAGTTGGAGTTGTGGCCGATCGAGTGGGACTTGCCGACAGAGTAGGAGGAATCGGCGGAAAGCTCCTGTTCCAGAGGCGAAAGAAAGGTGGCGAAGATATCGATCATGAAACCGTTGGATTGCGCCAGGACCGCCCGTATGTCGCGGTTGACGATGGTGTCGAAGATGATCGGGCGGGCCCCGTCCGACTCGGCAGCATTGTTGATTTGCTGTACCATGGCGCGCGCTTTTTCTTCGGTATCGATGTACGGTCTCGTCAGTTTGACGAAGCTGATGTTCTCGAATTGTGCCAGAAGGCTTTGGCCCAGGGTCTCGGCGGTGATGCCGGTGCCATCCGAGATGAAGAATGCGGTTCGTTTCATTTGCACCGAAAGCCTTAAGGTAGGAACGATTCTTGGCTATGATAGGCCGCGCGTTGTCAGAGGCCTTTCTGTCGCAGCATTGTCACTTATTTCTAAGGGCCAGGCCAGAATCCAGCGGAGCTGCTCCTGGCCCCGCTTGAGCTTTTCCAATTCAATAGTGGAGAGATCACCTTGGTAGAGTACGTAGTTTCCCTCGATAAGCTCGGCGTCCATGATGTAGAGCATGTGGGGGGCAAGAACGCATCCCTCGGCGAGATGATCAGCAACCTGGCCGGTGCCGGCGTTTCCGTACCCGGCGGCTTTGCCACCACCGCCCAGGCCTACCGTGACTTCCTCGAGCAGAGTGGCCTCAACGACCGTATCCATGCGGCGCTGGACGCACTGGACGTCGACGACGTCAGCGCCCTGGCCAAGACCGGCGCACAGATCCGCCAGTGGGTGATGGAGGCCGAGTTCCCGGCCCGCCTCGACAGCGAGATCCGCCAGGCCTTCGCCGCCCTGGCCAACGGCAACGACAACCTGGCCGTGGCCGTGCGCTCCTCCGCTACCGCGGAAGACTTGCCGGACGCCTCGTTCGCCGGCCAGCAGGAGACCTTCCTGAACATCCGTGGCGTGGACAATGTGATCCGTGCCGCAAAAGAAGTCTTCGCCTCCCTGTTCAACGACCGCGCCATCGCCTACCGCGTGCACCAGGGCTTCGACCACAAGCTGGTCGCCCTGTCCGCTGGCGTGCAGCGCATGGTCCGTTCGGAAACCGGCACCGCCGGGGTGATGTTCACCCTGGATACCGAGTCGGGTTTCCGTGACGTGGTATTCATCACCGGCGCCTATGGTCTCGGCGAGACCGTGGTCCAGGGCGCGGTGAACCCCGACGAGTTCTACGTGCACAAGCCGACCCTGGAGGCCGGTCGCCCGGCGATCCTGCGCCGCAACCTGGGCAGCAAGGCGATCAAGATGGTCTATGGCGAAGAGGCCAAGGCCGGTCGCTCGGTCAAGGTGGTCGACGTCGAGCGTGCCGACCGCGCCCGTTTCGCCCTGAGCGACGCCGAGGTCACCGAGCTGGCCAAGCAGGCCATGATCATCGAGAAGCACTACGGCCGCCCCATGGATATCGAATGGGCCAAGGACGGTGACGACGGCAAGCTGTATATCGTTCAGGCCCGCCCCGAGACCGTGAAGAGTCGTGCCAGCGCCACCGTCATGGAGCGCTACCTGCTGAAAGAGAAGGGGACCGTCCTGGTCGAGGGTCGCGCCATCGGCCAGCGTATCGGCGCCGGCCCGGTCAAGGTGATCAACGATGTGTCGGAAATGGACAAGGTCCAGCCGGGCGACGTCCTGGTCTCCGACATGACCGATCCGGACTGGGAGCCGGTGATGAAGCGCGCCAGCGCCATCGTCACCAACCGTGGCGGGCGTACCTGCCACGCCGCGATCATCGCCCGCGAGCTGGGCATTCCGGCCGTGGTCGGTTGTGGCAACGCCACCCAGGTCCTGCAGGACGGCCAGGGCGTGACGGTTTCCTGTGCCGAAGGCGATACCGGCTTCATCTTCGAGGGCGAGCTCGGCTTCGACGTGCGCAAGAACTCGGTCGACGCCATGCCTGAACTGCCGTTCAAGATCATGATGAACGTCGGCAACCCCGACCGCGCCTTCGATTTCGCCCAGCTCCCGAACGAAGGCGTGGGCCTGGCCCGCCTCGAGTTCATCATCAACCGCATGATCGGCGTGCACCCCAAGGCGCTGCTGAACTTCGCCGGCCTGCCGGCGGATATCAAGGAAAGCGTCGAGAAGCGCATCGCCGGCTATCCCGACCCGGTCGGCTTCTATGTCGAGAAGCTGGTCGAGGGCATCAGCACCCTGGCCGCGGCCTTCTGGCCGAAGAAGGTCATCGTGCGCCTCTCCGACTTCAAGTCCAACGAGTACGCCAACCTGATCGGCGGCAAGCTCTACGAACCGGAAGAAGAGAACCCGATGCTCGGCTTCCGCGGCGCATCGCGCTATATCAGCGAATCGTTCCGCGACTGCTTCGAGCTGGAGTGCCGGGCGCTGAAGAAGGTCCGTAACGAGATGGGCCTGACCAACGTCGAGATCATGGTGCCGTTCGTACGTACCCTGGGCGAGGCGAGCCAGGTGGTCGAGCTGCTGGCCGGTAACGGGCTGAAGCGCGGCGAGAATGGGCTGAAGGTCATCATGATGTGTGAACTGCCGTCCAACGCCCTGCTGGCCGATGAGTTCCTCGAGTTCTTCGATGGCTTCTCCATCGGCTCCAACGACCTGACCCAGCTGACTCTCGGCCTGGACCGCGATTCCGGCATCGTCGCCCACCTGTTCGACGAGCGCAATCCGGCGGTCAAGAAGCTGCTGGCCAACGCCATCGCCGCCTGCAACAAGGCCGGCAAGTACATCGGCATCTGCGGCCAGGGCCCCTCCGACCATCCTGACCTGGCGCGCTGGCTGATGGAGCAGGGCATCGAGAGTGTCTCGCTGAACCCCGACTCGGTGCTGGACACCTGGTTCTTCCTCGCCGAAGGGCAAGACCACCAGGCCTGAGCGCTCCTCGCTGTATCCGGAAAGGGCGGGTAACACCGCCCTTTTTTGTGTCTCCAGTCCAAGATAAGCATGCAAAGCAGTAGTCGCCTCTTTCCTGTCGCCCTGGTCAGCGCCGAGCTGCGCGCCGACCTCACCGAAGACATCTACCGCCTGAAGCCCGGCAACAGCCCTGACGGCAGCGTCGAGCTGGTCGTCACCCGCCTTGGCCAGCAGGCTGCCGGCGAGCGTCGCGGGGTGCCGGTGATTCTCCTGCATGGCAGTTTTTCCAATCGGCGCTTCTGGTATTCGCCGCGTGCGCTCGGGCTCGGTCCCCATCTGGCGCGGGCCGGATTCGACGTCTGGCTGCCGGAAATGCGCGGCCACGGCTTGTCGATCCGCAATGACGGCTACCGGGGCAACCGGGTTGCCGACTATGCGCGCCACGATCTGCCGGCGATCGCCGACTTCATTCATGAGCAGAGCGGGCAGCCGGCGCACTGGATCGGCCACTCCCTGGGTGGCGTGGTGCTGGCGGCGGGCCTGGGGGGAGGGTATCTGGACCAGGCACGGATCGGCTCCGTAGCGCTGTTCGGCAGCCAGGTCAGCACCGCGCACTGGTTGTTCAGGTTGCCGCTGGCGGCCTGGGTCGCGCGCCTGCTGCTGCGTCGTGTCGACGCAGTCTCCGGGAGCCGCTGGCGGCAGGGGCCGGAAGACGAGCCGGTCGGGGTCGCCCTGGAGGTCTTGCGCTGGCATGGTCTGTTCGGGCGTTTCGGCGAGCCGGGCAACGACTGGTGGACGGGGCTGGCGGCGGTCGATGTGCCGCTGCTGGCGGTGGCCGGTGCGGGGGACCGCCAGGACCCGCCCTGGGCGTGCCGCAAGTTGTTCGAGCGGTTTGCCTCGGCGGAGCGCGAGTACCTGCTGCTCGGCCGCGAAGAGGGGTTCGTCGAGGATTACGGGCATATCGAGATGCTGGTAAGCAAGGCCGCGCAGCGGGAGGTATGGCCGCTGGTCGAGCGCTGGCTGCGCCAGCGTTCGGCGGTGCTGGAGGAAACCGTGCGGAGTCGGGCGCTAGACGTATCGGAAGCCGGTCTCAGCGGCTAACATGTGACGCAAACAGTGGCTCCGGTCACGTCGGCGCCGCCTGAACGGGCGGGTGTGGCAGCCGGATCCGCGCGAGCCTGAACTTCACCCACAGGAGCTTCCTCATGCATTACGTCACTCCCGATCTGTGCGATGCCTATCCGGAACTGGTCCAGGTCGTCGAACCGATGTTCAGCAACTTCGGCGGTCGCGATGCCTTCGGTGGCGAGATCGTGACCATCAAGTGCTTCGAAGACAATTCGCTGGTCAAGGAGCAGGTCGACAAGGACGGCAAGGGCAAGGTCCTGGTCGTCGATGGCGGCGGCTCGCTGCGTCGTGCATTGCTTGGCGACATGCTCGCCGAGAAGGCGGCGAAGAACGGCTGGGAAGGCATCGTCGTCTACGGCTGCATCCGCGACGTCGATGTGATCGCCCAGACCGAGCTCGGCGTCCAGGCCCTGGCCAGTCATCCGATGAAGACCGACAAGCGCGGGATCGGCGACCTGAACGTCGTCGTGACCTTCGGTGGCGTCACGTTCCGTCCCGGCGAATTCGTCTATGCCGACAACAACGGCATCATCGTTTCCCCGCAGGCGCTGAATATGCCCGGCTAAGGCTGTTTTACGCAGGGTTCCCGGCCCCGGCGACGCAGGCAGTGTCCCGGGGCTTTTCGTAGGAGTGAACCCCATGAGACAGTCCTGGTCTCAGGGTTGACTTTAAGCTTGTGCCGCAAGTCCATGAATTGACTGAAGCCAGTCTTCTGCTTTTACTGTCGGAATGGTCGTTTTGCCAAGGGAAGCGCAATGCCAGCGTATGAGTCAGGTAACGAGCGCGGTCTGATCTATGGCTACGTCCTCGATGGGCGTGGCGGTGGCCGGCGTGTCGCCCGCAATGAAATTGCCGTGCTCGACCTGACGCCCGATGAGAGCCTCTGGTTGCACTGGGACCGGGGCGTACCCGAGGCGCAGGCCTGGTTGCGTGATTCCGCGGGACTGAGCGAATTCGCCTGCGACCTGCTGCTGGAGGAGGCGACCCGCCCCAGGCTGGTGGACCTCGGCGCGGAAAGCCTGCTGGTATTCCTTCGCGGGGTGAACCTGAACCCGGGCGCGGAGCCGGAGGACATGGTGTCGCTGCGGGTCTTCGCCGATGCTCAACGAGTCTTCTCCCTGCGCCTGCGTCCGCTGAAGGCGGTCGCCGACCTGCGCGCGGACCTGGAGGCGGGAAAGGGGCCGAGGACGGCCTCGGAAGTGGTCTACTATCTCGCGCATTATCTGACAGACCGTGTCGACACGCTCATCAGTGCGATAGCCGACCAGCTCGACGGGATCGAGGAGCTGGTCGAGGCGAACGAACGGGCCAGTCCCGACCAGCACCAGTTGCGCACCTTGCGCCGTCGCTCGGCCGGATTGCGTCGCTACCTGGCGCCGCAGCGCGACATCTACTCGCAACTGGCGCGCTACAAGCTGTCCTGGTTCGTCGAGGACGATGCCGACTACTGGAACGAACTGAACAACCGGCTGACCCGCAATCTCGAGGAACTCGAGCTGATCCGGGAACGCATCAGCGTGTTGCAGGAGGCCGAGTCGCGACGAATCACCGAGCGGATGAACCGCACCATGTATCTCCTTGGTATAATCACCGGCTTTTTCCTGCCGATGAGTTTCGTCACCGGCCTGCTGGGAATCAACGTCGGCGGCATTCCGGGAGCGGATGCCCCGCACGGGTTCTGGCTGGCCTGCCTGCTGATCGGCGGGGTCGCCACGTTCCAGTGGTGGGTATTTCGTCGGCTGCGCTGGCTTTGACGTGACCAGCGCGGGGAAGAGGGCGTCACCCCCTCGTACAGACATGAGGTGCGCATGCACGATCCGTTCGAAGAGTCCCTGCGGGACCTGCTCAAGGCTTCGGCTCCCCAGCCGGACGACGATGCGCGTCTGGGCCGGGTATTGAAGACGGCCAACCGCCAGGTCGGCGCCGGGGACCTGTTCAGCCTGATGGGGCACTGGTTGCAGGCGCTGATGATCGGCATCAACAACGGCTCGCCGCACCTGGCGCCGGTTTCCCGTCTTTCCGCGAAAAACGCATCTGCTGCTGACAAGGCTGAGTGAACATGCAATTCGATATCTGGACCCAGAGCCTGCTGACCGCGATGAACACCCTGTGGGGCAAGCTGGCAGGTTTCATTCCCAACCTGCTCGGCGCCCTGGTGGTCGTGCTGCTCGGTTTCGTCATCGCCAAGCTGCTCGACGCCTTGCTCTCCAAGCTGCTCGCCAAGCTCGGCCTGGATCGCCTGATGGGCGGTACCGGCCTGACCAAGCTGCTGGCCCGGGTCGGCATCCAGGTTCCGGTGTCGACACTGGTCGGCAAGATCGTCTACTGGTTCGTGCTGCTCGTATTCCTGGTCTCCGCCGCCGAGTCGCTCGGCCTGCAGCGGGTCTCGGCCACCCTGGATGTCCTCGCCCTGTACCTGCCCAAGGTGTTCGGCGCGGCCCTGGTGCTGATCGTCGGCGTGCTCCTGGCGCAACTGGTCAACAGCGTGGTGCGCGGCGCGGCGGATGGCGTCGGCCTCGAATACGCCAACGGCCTCGGGCGAATCGCCCAGTGGCTGGTCATCATCATCAGCATCTCGGTGGCGGTAGGGCAGCTGGAGGTCAAGACCGACCTGCTCAATTACATCATCGCCATCGTCCTGATCACCGTGGGCCTGGCCGCGGCGCTGGCCCTGGGCCTGGGCAGCCGCGAGGTGGCCGGGCAGATCATCGCGGGAATCTACGTCCGCGAACTGTATCAGGTCGGACAACAGGTGAAAGTGGGCGACATCGAAGGCACTATTGAAGAGATAGGTACGGTCAAGACCATCCTGCTGACGGAAGAGGGAGAGCTTGTGTCACTGGCCAACCGTCTACTGCTCGATCAGCGAGTTACCAGCCGCTGATCCTGGAGAGATAATGGACGTGGCTGCTCTGCAGGGCGGCCCGGCTTACGATATGACTGGCCTGATCTCACTTGAATAAGCCTCACCCCCTGTCACAGCGGTATGACCCACGCCAGCTTTCCGACGAAGAGCTGGTCGAGCGTGCGCACTCGGAGCTGTTCCACGTGACGCGCGCCTACGAGGAATTGATGCGGCGTTACCAGCGCACGCTGTTCAACGTCTGCGCCCGCTACCTGGGCAACGACCGTGACGCGGACGACGTGTGCCAGGAGGTGATGCTGAAAGTTTTGTACGGCCTCAAGAACTTTGAGGGCAAGTCGAAGTTCAAAACGTGGCTATATAGCATCACGTACAACGAGTGCATCACGCAGTACCGCAAGGAGCGCCGAAAGCGCCGATTGATGGATGCGCTCAGCCTCGACCCGCTGGAGGAGGCTTCCGAGGAGAAGTCGCCGAAGGTGGAGGAACGGGGCGGATTGGACCGTTGGCTCGTCCATGTCAATCCGATTGATCGGGAGATTCTGGTTCTTCGCTTCGTCGCGGAACTGGAGTTTCAGGAGATAGCGGATATCATGCACATGGGTCTGAGTGCGACGAAAATGCGCTACAAGCGGGCACTGGACCGCCTGCGCGAAAAGTTTTCAGATGCGACCGAAACATAGTTGGGTAAATATTGTCTCTCTATGCGGGAAGTTCTGATAAACTTGCCACCCAAGTTGTGCGGCTGATTGTTGGACAACTAACTGACCATCAAGATGGGGATTTAACGGATGAAACTGAAGAACACCTTAGGCGTTGTCATCGGCTCGCTGGTTGCCGCTTCGGCAATGAACGCCTTCGCCCAGGGCCAGAACTCGGTAGAGATCGAAGCCTTCGGCAAGCGCTACTTCACCGACAGCGTTCGCAACATGAAGAACGCTGACCTGTACGGCGGCTCGATCGGCTACTTCCTGACCGACGACGTCGAGCTGGCTCTGTCCTACGGTGAGTACCACGATGTTCGTGGCACCTACGAAACCGGCAACAAGAAGGTCCATGGCAACCTGACCTCCCTGGACGCCATCTACCACTTCGGTACCCCGGGCGTAGGTCTGCGTCCGTACGTGTCGGCTGGTCTGGCTCACCAGAACATCACCAACATCAACAGCGACAGCCAAGGCCGTCAGCAGATGACCATGGCCAACATCGGCGCTGGTCTGAAGTACTACTTCACCGAGAACTTCTTCGCCAAGGCCAGCCTCGACGGCCAGTACGGCCTGGAGAAGCGTGACAACGGTCACCAGGGTGAGTGGATGGCTGGCCTGGGCGTCGGCTTCAACTTCGGTGGTTCGAAAGCCGCTCCGGCTCCGGAACCGGTTGCCGACGTTTGCTCCGACTCCGACAACGACGGCGTCTGCGACAACGTCGACAAGTGCCCGGACACCCCGGCCAACGTCACCGTTGACGCCAACGGCTGCCCGGCTGTCGCCGAAGTCGTACGCGTACAGCTGGACGTGAAGTTCGACTTCGACAAGTCCAAGGTCAAAGAGAACAGCTACGCTGACATCAAGAACCTGGCCGACTTCATGAAGCAGTACCCGTCCACTTCCACCACCGTTGAAGGTCACACCGACTCCGTCGGCACCGACGCTTACAACCAGAAGCTGTCCGAGCGTCGTGCCAACGCCGTTCGTGACGTACTGGTCAACGAGTACGGTGTGGAAGGTGGTCGCGTGAACGCTGTCGGTTACGGCGAGTCCCGCCCGGTTGCCGACAACGCCACCGCTGAAGGCCGCGCTATCAACCGTCGCGTTGAAGCCGAAGTAGAAGCCGAAGCCAAGTAATCGGCTGAGCCTTCAAAGAAAACCCGGCCCAGGCCGGGTTTTTCTTTGCCTGGAAAAAGACCGCTCGTCAGGCGCTCAGGGAAACCGGTTGCGACACGATGCCGCGGGTCACTTCGCCGATCACCAGGATCGCCGGGCTCTTCAAGGCGAAACGTCCGGCGTCCCGCAGTAACTTGCCGAGATTGCTGCGGCACTCGCGCTGGTTGCCCAGGGTGGCGTTCTCGATCATTGCCAGCGGCGTATCCTCGCCCATGCCTCCAGCCAGCAGCCCGGCCTGGATCTCCGCGAGACGGGCCACGCCCATGTAGACCACCAGCGTGGTGCCGCTGCGCGCAAGGGCTTCCCAGGCCAGCGGGCTGTCGTCCTGGGTATGCGCGGTCACCAGGGTCACGCCGCGACTGATGCCGCGGTAGGTCAGCGGTATGCCGCAGCCAGTGGCGCCAGCCAGCCCGGCGGTGATGCCGTTGACTATCTCGCTGTCTATCCCGTGGCGGGCCAGCCATTCGGCTTCTTCGCCGGCGCGGCCGAAGATGCATGGATCGCCGCCTTTCAGGCGTACCACGCTGCGCCCCTGGCGGGCATGCCGCAGCATCAGGCGCTGGATGAAGTCCTGCGGTGTGGAGCGGCAGCCGCCGCGTTTACCGACCCGGACCAGCCGGGCGGACGGACAGTGCTCCAGTATGCCCGGGTTGACCAGATCGTCGATCATCACCACATCCGCGTCCTGCAGGGCGCGAACTGCCTTCAGGGTCAACAGTTCCGGATCGCCGGGACCCGCACCCACCAGCCAGACCTTACCGCTCATCGTCGTTCTCCTCAGGCATTCGCCGCCATGGGCCGGGGGGCCGCCAGCAGTCTCTTGATTTCCGGTACGCAGGAGCCGCAGCCGGTGCCGCAGCCGAACTCGCGCTTCAATCCGTCCAGGTCCAATCCGCGGGCGATGCCGCCGAGCACCGTTTGCTGGCTGACGTTCTGGCAACTGCACAGGGTCTTGCCGCCCGCACCCTGGCTGGGTCGTCCCGGTGCCGCGCCGAGTGGGGCGAGCAGCCAGCGGCGTAGCTCGCTATCGGCCCGGCCGGTAAGCCAGAGCTCTTTCAACCAGTCGCGGGCGAGGGTTTCGCCGGCGAGCCGGACGGCGACGATGCGCCCGTCTTCGAGGCGCACGCGTTTGCCGATCGCCCGTCGCGGATCGTCGTAGGCGAGGATCGGTCCGTCGAGCAGTTCGAGCTGGCGGTCTATGCGTTCCAGCAGGGTGCTGTCCGGCGCTTCGCGATGCGCTGCATCGATCAGCAGGGCCGGGCGCTCGCCTCCGGCAAGGCTGAAACCGGCATGGTCAAAGGCTTCGCACAGCGGGCGCAGGGCTTCGAAACGCGTCTGGATATCGATCTCGACCAGGGCGAACAGGCGCCAGGGCAGTTCGACGGACTCGACCTGTACCCCGGCATGCTTGAGTTCCGGCTGCTTCGACAGGGGATCGAAGGCTGGCACCGTCAGTACGTTGCAGCCCAGCCCCTTGAGGAAGCGGTCGCCCCAGTGCATCGGCAGGAAGGCCTGGCCGGGGCGCACCGAGTCGTCTGCGCCCACCGGCAGGACCAGGTCGCCACGCCGGCTCTTCAGGCGAACCAACTGTCCTTCCTGCAGTTGGCGGCGGCGCAGTTCCTCGGGATGCAGGTGTACCAGGGCTTCCCCCTCGTGGCCGAACAGCCGCGCGCAGGTACCGGTCCTGCTCATCCCGTGCCATTGGTCGCGCAGCCGTCCTGTATTGAGGGTCAGCGGGTAGCGGGCGTCGCGCCTTTCCTGCGGGGCGCGATAGGGATCGGCGATCAACTGGGCGCGCCCCGATGCGGTGGGGAAGCGCCAGTCGCCATAGAGGCGCGCGGTGCCCTGCTCGGCACCGGCGGGGAATGGCCATTGCTGCGGCCCCAGGCGGTCGAGCAGCTCGTAGCTGAGTCCCGCCAGGTCGAGGTCGCGCCCGGCGGTGAGTCGTTTGTACTCGTCGAACAGGCTGGCGCTGTCAGCGAAGTCGAACAGGCTGGGCTGCCCCGGACGCAGGCGGTGCTCCAGGCGGCGAGCGAAGTCACAGACGATCTGCCAGTCCTGGCGGGCTTCTCCGGGCGGGGCTATGGCCCGGCGGACATGGCTGACGCGGCGCTCCGAGTTGGTCACCGAACCTTCCTTTTCTCCCCAGGAAGCGGCTGGAAGCAGAAGGTCGGCGTAGCGACAGGTTTCCGTGGTGGCGAAGGCTTCCTGGACCACCACGAAGGGGCAGCGCGCGAGCGCCTCATGGATCCTGCGCTGGTCCGGTAGCGACTGCGCGGGGTTGGTGCAGGCGATCCAGAGCGCCTTGATCCGGCCTTCATGAACCGCGTCGAACAGCTCGATGGCGCTGAGACCGGGGGCCGAGGGGAGTGTCTCGACGCCCCAGTGGCGGGCTACCTCCGCGCGATGCGCGGGGTCGGCGGCGTCGCGATGGCCGGGCAACAGGTTGGCCAGGCTGCCGGTCTCGCGGCCGCCCATGGCGTTCGGCTGGCCGGTGAGGGAAAACGGCCCGCATCCGGCACGGCCGATCTTGCCGGTGGCCAGGTGCAGGTTGATCAGTGCGCTGTTCTTCGCGCTGCCCGCGCTCGACTGGTTGAGGCCCATGCACCAGAGCGAGAGGAAGCGCGGCGAGCGGCCGATCCATTCTGCGCAGCGCTGCAGGTCGGCGATGGCGATGCCGCAGAGGTCGGCGACCGCGGCGGGGGGGTAGTCGCGCACCAGGTCTTTCAGGGCGGCGAAACCCTCGGTGTGCTCGGCGATGAACGAACGATCGATCCAGTCCTCCCAGAGCAGGATGTGCAGGAGGCCGTGGAACAGTGCGACGTCGGTGCCGGGGAGCAGCGCCAGGTGCAGGTCGGCCAGTTCGCAGGTATCGGTGCGCCGCGGATCGATGACGACGATGCGCATTTCCGGTCGTGCCGCCTTGGCGGCCTCCAGGCGGCGGAACAGGATCGGATGGGCGAAGGCCATGTTGCTGCCGGCGATCAGCACGCAGTCGGCGCAGTCGAGGTCTTCGTAGCTGCATGGCGGTGCGTCGGCGCCCAGGCTGCGCTTGTAGCCGACCACCGCCGAGGACATGCACAGGCGCGAATTGCTGTCGATGTTGTTGGTGCCGACCAGGGCCCGCGCCAGCTTGTTGAAGGCGTAGTAGTCCTCGGTCAGCAACTGGCCGGATATATAGAAGGCCACGCTGTCCGGCCCGTGTTCGCGAATGGTCTCGGCGAAACGCCCGGCGGCATGATCCAGGGCACTGTCCCAGTCGCTGCGAGCCCGCGCCAGTTGCTTGCCGAGGCGCAACTGGGGATGGAGCGCGCGGGCCTGGAGGTCGCCGGTCAGGTGCAGGGTGGAACCCTTGCTGCACAGCTTGCCGAAGTTGGCCGGATGCCGCGGGTCGCCTTGTACGCCGAGGATGCGTTCGCCGTCGTGCTCGATCAGGACGCCGCAACCCACGCCGCAATAGCAGCAGGTCGAGGCAGTAGTGTGGGAGTCTGTCGGCATGCTCGCTCCTGTTATCGTCGAGAGATCAGGCGCACAGCGCCACGCTGTCCAGGCCGAGCAGCACCCGTCCGTTTTCCACCCGCACCGGGTGGCGATGGGCGCAGCCCTGGTCCGGGGCCACGGCTTCGCCGCTCTCCAGTTCGATCTGCCAGTTGTGCAGCGGACAGGCCACTCGCTTGCCGTAGATCAGGCCCTGGGACAGCGGGCCGCCTTTGTGCGGGCAGCGGTCATCGAGGGCGAAGACCTGGTCGTCGGCGGCACGGAAGATGGCGATGTCGCCTTTCGGGCCGGCGACCACGCGCGAGCCCAGCGGGTTGATTTCATCGAGGGCGCAGATATCCAGCCAGTTCATCGGTTCACTCCGGTTGGGAAGGGCCGCCGTGGGACGGCCCGGGCAAGGGCTTCAGACGTTTTCCAGTTGCTTGAGCGGAATCCGTTCGAACTCCTTCTTCAGTAGCGGCTGTTCGATGCGCTGCTTCCATGGGTCCTGCTCGAAGGACAGGGCGAATTGCAGGCGGGCGTTGAGTGCCTTGCGGTTTTCCGCGTCCTCGACCACCGCCTTGCGGATATGCGCCATGCCGACCCGCTGCAGGTAATGCACCGTGCGCTCCAGATAGAAGGCTTCCTCGCGGTAGAGCTGGAGGAAGGCGCCGTTGTATTCGCGCACCTCTTCGGCGGTCTTGAGCTTGACGAAGAACTCCGCGACCTCGGTCTTGATCCCGCCGTTGCCGCCGATGTACATCTCCCAGCCGGAGTCCACGCCGATGATGCCGACATCCTTGATCCCGGCCTCGGCGCAATTGCGCGGGCAGCCGGAAACCGCCAGCTTGACCTTGTGCGGCGACCACATGTTGAACAGGTCGTGTTCCAGGTCGATGCCCAGTTGCGTCGAGTTCTGCGTGCCGAAGCGGCAGAACTCGCTGCCGACGCAGGTCTTCACGGTGCGGATGGATTTGCCGTAGGCATGTCCCGAGGGCATGTCGAGGTCTTTCCAGATGGCCGGCAGGTCGTCCTTCTTCACCCCCAGCAGGTCGATGCGCTGGCCGCCGGTGACCTTGACCATCGGCACCTGGTACTTGTCGGCGACGTCGGCGATGCGCCGCAACTCGGCGGCGCTGGTCACACCGCCCCACATCCGCGGGACCACCGAGTAGGTGCCGTCCTTCTGGATATTGGCGTGGGCACGTTCGTTGATCAGGCGCGACTGCGGGTCGTCCCTGGCCTCTCCCGGCCAGGTCGAGATCAGGTAGTAGTTCAGCGCTGGGCGGCAGGTGGCGCAGCCGTTCGGGGTCTTCCAGTCCATGAAGCGCATGGCGGCGTCGAGACTGGTCAGCCGGTGTTCGCGGATGGCCTTGCGGATCTGCCCGTGGTTGAGCTCGCTGCAACCGCAGATGGCCTTCTCGCTCTTCGGCTTGACGTCGGCGGCGCCGCCGACGGTGCTGATCAGGATCTGCTCGACCAGGCCCGCGCAGGAGCCGCAGGAGCTGGCGGCCTTGGTGTGTTTCTTGACTTCGTCGACGCTGAACAGGCCGTGTTCCTGTATCGCCTTGACGATGGCGCCCTTGCAGACGCCGTTGCAACCGCATACTTCGGCCGTGTCGGGCATGCTCGCGGCGCTGTTCTGGCCCTGGTGGCCGACATCGCCGAGGGCGTTCTCGCCGAACATCAGGTGGTCGCGGATCTGCGCCACGTTGTGGTTTTCGCGGATCTGCCGGAAGTACCAGCCGCCGTCGGTGGTGTCGCCATAGAGGCAGGCGCCGACCAGCACGTCGTCCTTGATCACCAGCTTCTTGTAGACGCCGCCGATGGGGTCGGAAAGGGTGATGGTCTCGCTGCCTTCGCCGCCGATGAAGTCGCCGGCGGAGAACAGGTCGATGCCGGTCACCTTGAGCTTGGTCGAGGTCACCGAGCCCTGGTAGCGGGCATAGCCGAGATGAGCCAGGTGGTTGGCGCAGACCTTGGCCTGTTCGAACAGTGGCGCCACCAGGCCGTAGGCGATGCCACGGTGGTTGGCGCATTCGCCGACCGCATAGATGCGCGGATCGTAGGTCTGCAGGGTGTCGTTGACCAGGATGCCGCGGTTGCAGGGGATGCCTGCGCTTTCGGCCAGCTCGGTGTTGGGACGGATGCCGGCGGCCATTACCACCAGGTCGGCGGGAATCACGTCGTCGTCGTTGAACTGCACGGCACAGACCCGGCCGCTGCCGTTGTCCATCAGCTCGCGGGTCTGGGTGTTCAGGCGGAAGCGGATGCCGCGGGCTTCCAGCGCGCCTTGCAGGAGCTTGCCGGCGGTGCGGTCGAGCTGGCGCTCCAGCAGCCAGTCGGAGAGGTGCACAACGGTCACGTCCATCCCGCGCTGCTTGAGGCCATTGGCCGCCTCCAGGCCGAGCAGGCCGCCGCCGATCACCACCGCGTGGCTGTGGCTCCGGGCGCAGTCGATCATGGCCTGGGTGTCGGCGATGTCGCGGTAGCCGATCACGCCCTGCAGGCGATTGCCGGGGATCGGCAGGATGAAGGGCAGCGAGCCGGTGGCCAGCAGCAGGCGATCGTACTCGGCTTCGGTGCCATCGGCGGCGACCACCTTGCGGCGGACCCGGTCGATCTGCACCACCTTGCGGTCGAGGAGCAGCTTGATGCCGTTTTCCGCATACCAGTCGAGGTCGTTGAGGACGATTTCCTCGAAGGTCTGTTCGCCGGCCAGCACCGGGGACAGCAGGATGCGGTTGTAGTTGGGATGGGGCTCGGCGCCGAACACCGTGATGTCGTAGAAGTCCGAGTTGAGCTTGAGCAGTTCTTCCAGGGTGCGGACCCCGGCCATGCCGTTGCCGACCATCACCAGTTTGATCTTCTTCATGCGGAGGAGCTCCTGCATAAGGTTGGCGCAAACAAAAAAGGCGTCCCGCTGTTGCCAGCAGGACGCCTTTGTCCAGGTCCCGTTCGGTCGGGAAGCGCAGCCTCGTCGTTGAGGTCGGCGCTGTGTTGTCGATTGTCGGGAAAGTCCAAGCAGGCGCCGTGCCAACTTGCGATATTGCCCCTCTCCACGATCTTGCGGGAATGACACGCGGGATCCGCGAGGCCTTTCTGCTCTGTGCCGGGGCGTTGCGCACCGGACTGGTGCCGCTCAGCTCTCCAGCCAGGCCAGGAATAGCGCCAGGTTGGCCGCGAGGGACAGCAGGGCGATGGCGCGCCAGGTCTTCAGCGGTTCGCGCTCCAGCAGCGGGCGGGGTGTCGTGGCCGGCAGCGCTTCTCCCTGCTGCAGCAGGAGCAGCCATTCCTCGGCGGTCTCGAAGCGCTGTGCGGGGTCGCAGGCGACGGCGCGCAGCAGCAGGTCGTCGATCCAGGCCGGCAGATCCGGGCGATAGCGGCTGGGCGGGACGGGGCGGCCGAAGCGGGGATGCTGGAAGGCTTCGATCTCGCCATAGGGATAGCGCCCGGTCAGCGCCTGGTAGAGGCAGACGCCGGCGGCGTAGAGGTCCTGGCGCACCGCGGGCGGACTGCCGGCGAAACACTCCGGCGCCAGGTAGCTGGGCGTACCCGGCAGCAGGTGGGGGTCTTCGCGCGACAATCCCGGACACCAGGCCAGGCCGAAATCCAGCAGGCGCAGCTCGCCGTCGCGGCCGAGATGGAGATTCTCCGGCTTGAGGTCGCGGTGCAGCAGGTTGCGTCGGTGCAACTGGCCTAGTCCGCGCAGCAACTGGTTGGCCAGCCCCAGCCACTCCGGCAGCGACAGCGGACCATGGCTGCGCAGGCGCTCGGCGAGCGTCTCCCCGGAGTGTTCGCGCATCAGGTAGTAGAGGTGCTGGCGTTGCGCCAATCCGTGCAGCTCGGGGAAATGCCGGCCCTGGACGCGGCGCAGGAACCATTCCTCGAGCAGCAGGGCCTGGGGCGCCAGCGGGTCGTTGGCACGCGCTGCGGGCAGGGTCTTCAACAGCCAGGGGTGGCCCTGGCCATCCTCGACGCGATAGAGCAGGGACTGGCGGGACTCGCCGAGCAACTGCCGGACCCGCCAGCCTTCGAAGAGCTGGCCGGGCTTCAGCGGCGGCGGCAGCGGCCATTGGCCCAGTTGCGCGAGGGCGTCGCCGAGACTGCCTGCGGGCACGGCTTCCACGCGTACCAGCAGGGCGCTGGCGTTGTCCTGGCTGCCTGCCAGGTGGGCGGCGCGAACCAGGGCCTCGGCGCTGCGCTGCGGCTCGTCGGCGTTGCGCAGGATGCTGCGGATGCCGCTATCGCCCAGCGTGGCCCAGACACCGTCGCTGACCAGTAGCCACTGGCTGCCGGGCTCCAGCTCACCTTCCAGGTAGTCGACCACCAGGTGCTGGTCCAGGCCCAGGGCGCGGGTCAGCACGTGCTGCATGTGCGGTTGCTCCCAGACGTGGTCGCTGGTCTGCCGGAGCAACTCGCCGTCGCGCCACAGGTAGGCCCGGCAATCGCCGACGTGGGCCAGGGTGTAGCGGGTGCCGCGCAGCACCAGGGCGGTGAGGGTGGTGAGCAGCGGCTGGCCGCCGCCGTTGGCCTGCAGCCAGCGATTCTGCGCCAGGAGCAGGCGGTCCAGGGACTGCACGATGGCCCAGGTTTCCGGAGTCGCATAGTAATCCAGGGCCAGCGCTTGTAGGCTGCTGCGCGCCGCCAGGCCGCCATCGGCGCACTGGCTGACGCCGTCGGCGATGGCCAACAGGTGGCCCTTGCTGGCGGCCAGGGCCGGAGCCGGGGTGACCACCCGCAGTGCGTCCTGGTTTTCCGCGCGGGGCCCGCAGGCGCTGGCCTCGCCGATGCTCAGGCGCAGGCCCATGCTCAGACCCGCGCGACGGTGACCGCCGCCGAGCCCCAGGTGGTGCGCCAGCGCCGCTTGACCCCATGGAGGCCGAACCAGGCCAGCACGCCAAGGCTGGCGAACAGCCACAGGCCGAGCTGGTAGTCGCCGGTGCCTTGCTTGATCGCGCCGAGGCCGGCGGTCAGGCAGAAGCCGCCGATGCCGCCGGCCATGCCGATCAGCCCGGTCATCACGCCGATCTCCTTGTGGAAGCGCTGCGGTACCAGCTGGAATACCGCGCCATTGCCTGCGCCGAGGCTGAGCATGGCGACCACGAAGAGACCGAGCGCGGCCATCGCGCTGGGCAGGTGGAAGCCGACCGCGGCGATGCAGATGGCGGCCAGGGTGTAGACCATCAGCAGGCTGCGGATGCCGCCGATGCGATCGGCCAGGGCGCCGCCGAGCGGGCGCATCAGGCTGCCGGCGAAGACGCAGGCGGCGGTGTAGTAGCCGGCGGTCACCGGGTTCAGGCCGTACTGGTCGTGGAAGTAGCCGGGCAGGGTGCTGGCCAGGCCGAGGAAGCCGCCGAAGGTGACGCTGTAGAAGAACATGAACCACCAGCTGTCGCGGTCGCCGAGGGCCTTCAGGTAGTCGCCCATGGCCTTGGGCACCGGCCGCTGCGGGGCGTTGCGCGCGACCATGGCGAACACCAGCAGGGTCAGGACGAGAGGCAGCAGGGCGAAGCCGAACACGTTGTTCCAGCCGAACGCGGCGGCCAGGCCGGGGGCGAAGAGGGCGGCGAGCACGGTACCGGAGTTGCCCGCGCCGGCGATGCCCATGGCCTTGCCCTGGTGTTGCGGCGGGTACCATTGCGATGCGAGCGGCAGGGCCACGGCGAAGGATGCCCCGGCGAAGCCGAGGAACAACCCCAGCAGCAGTGCCTGTGGATAGCTGTTCACGCCCAGCAGCCAGGCGGCCGCCAGGGCGGCGATGACGATGACCTGGGCGAGAATGCCGGTGCTCTTCGGCGACCAGCGATCGGCCAGCATCCCGAGCAGGAAGCGCAGCACGGCGCCGGCGAGGATCGGCGTGGCGACCATCATCGCGCGCTGCTGGGTGCTCAGTTGCAGGTCGCCGGCGATCTGCACGCCCAGTGGGCCGAGCACGTACCAGACCATGAAGCTCAGGTCGAAATAGAGAAACGCCGCGAACAGGGTCGGCGCATGGCCGGCCTTCCAGAAGCTGTTGTTCATCGAACACCTCGTATCCAGCGGATTCGGGGGCGGAATGGCCGCCCGGCGGAAGTTGCGTCGCTACAAGGTGAGCGTCCGACAGCGGAACACCCACCCGCCCCGGCACTGGGGCGAAACGACGAAGACGCCACGGGCCTCTCCCGGAGGAGTGGCCGCGCGACGTCTTTGTCGGGGAGGGGTAACCGCCGTTGGCTACCGTCAGGCTGGACTTAGCAAGCTCTTTGCCAAGTCGTCGAGAGCGCGCCGTAGAGCGGTCGCGGGGAAGCCTGGGTGGCTGGGTGTGCACGCCCCGGTGGCAAGCGCCGGGAGCCTGCACAGGGCTGGGGCGGCGCATCCGTGCGCCGCGGTGGGTCAGCGATGGGCGGTGTTCAGGTGGTAGATGGTCACGCGGCTGCCTTCGCCGCTGTCGCCGGCGTTGTCGTTCACGTAGGCACCGGCCTTGAAGTAGAGCAGCTGGTTGTCCCAGGCGCTGCCCAGGGTCTGGTAGTAGGCGTCCTCTTCGCCGTCCTGGCTGCGCGCGCGTACCGCCAGCTCGCCGCTTGAGGTGACCCGCAGGCTGTAGTTGAAACGCTCGTCCAGGCTCACCTGTTCGAGGATCGGCACGTTGCGACTGTAGGAATCGTCCGGGTGGTTGCGCACCAGCGCCTCCACGCGGCCGAGACCTTCCTCCGGCTTGTAGTAGTACTGCAGTTTCACCAGGGGCTCGCCGTCGTCGGTCTGCGGCGACTTGCTGTGGATCTGGCCGATGATCACCTTGTTCTTCGACGGGACCTTCTCGACGCTCATGGTCACCCGCAGTTCGTTGTCGGCCTGCCAGTAGTACCAGTTGTCGAGGCTGCCGTCGGCCTGGGTCTCGCGCAGCTCGGTGCGCGGGTAGGTGCTGTCCTCGGTGTGCGAACCGTCGATCGGTACCCAGAACACCAGGCCGCCATCGCTGCCTTGCTGGAAATACTGGCTCTGGTAGCCGTTGTTGAGCTGCTGGGTGGTGATCACCTGTGGGGTGGGCTCGGTGGGGATGGTGAGGTTCCAGGTGCTGAGATCGATCATGCTGAGCATCTCCTGACCGCTGAGTAGGCGGTGCGGTTCGGGCGGACGCCTGCGGCTCCTAGCCCTGGGCGTCCACTGCGGGCCTCCCTGGTCATGCTAGTCGAGGGTGGCGAGGGGGTGACTCCCAGAACGGATAGGTCCGCGCCGGGCGCCCGAGCATAGCCGCGCCGCCCCGCGCCGGGGGCCAGCAGGGTGGCTGGCGATATGATCGCCAGCTGCCCATCGGCTTCAGCCGCCGAGCATGTCGTGCATGGCGATGATCTGTTCGGCGACCTGGATCAGTTTCTGCTGCCGGCTCATGGCCTGGCGCCGCATCAGCGTGTAGGCCTCTTCCTCGCCGCAGTGCTTCATCTTCATCAGCAGGCCCTTGGCCAGCTCGATGCGCTTGCGTTCCGCCAGCTGTGCCTCGCGCGCCTGGAGCTGGGCGCGCAGGGCCTGGTCGCTCTCGAAGCGCGCCATGGCCACGTCGAGGATCGGTTGCAGTCGGCTGGCCTGGATGCCTTCGACGATGTAGGCGCTGACCCCGGACTGGATCGCGCGGCGCATCACGCCCGGGTCGTGTTCGTCGGTGAACATCACGATCGGTCGCGGCTGGTCGCGACTGAGCAGGCAGACCTGTTCCATCACGTCGCGGCCCGGGGACTCGGTATCGATCAGGATCACGTCCGGACGCAATGTTTCGACGCGGGCCGGAAGGTCGACGGTCAGCCCTGATTCGTCGACCACCTCGAAACCGCTCTCGAGCAGGGCGGTCCTGAGGCGTCCGACCTTCTTCGGGGTATCGTTGATCAGCAGGATACGCAGCATGGCGGGCGCACCAGGGTCAGAGGACGATGCCCTGGCCGGCGTCGGCCAGGGCATGGATCGGGAAGCTGCGGGCGTAGCCGGCGGGGTCGCTGCCGTCCCAGGTGCGGCCGTCCATCAGCGTCGAACTGCGCATGTCGCCGCCCTCCGTGTTCAGGCCGAGGGCGCTGGCGGCGTCGCGGTACAGCGCGGTCTGCTGCACCGCGCGAGCGATGGCCAGGTAGTCCGGGTCCTCGCGCAGCAGGCCCCAGCGGCGGAACTGGGTCATGAACCACAGGCCGTCGGAGAGCCAGGGCCGGTTGACCGCGCCCTCGCCGAAGAAACGCAGCGGATGGGGATCCTGCCAGGCGTTGCCGAGGCCATCCTGGTAGCGGCCGAGGAAGCGCGGCTGGATCGCGCCGAGCGGCGCGTCTACATAGTCGCGGCCACTGATCAGCTGCGCGGTGCCCAGGCGGTTCTCGGCGTTCCGTTCGATGAAGCGGCTGGCGTCGAGGACCGCCATCACCAGCGCGCGGGCAGTGTTCGGATGGGTGTCGACGAAGGCGCGGGTGGCGCCGAGGACCTTTTCCGGGTGGTCCGGCCAGATCGCCTGGCTGGTGGCGATGGTGAAGCCCTGGCCCTGCTCCACGGCCAGGGCGCCCCAGGGGCCGCCGGCGCAGAAACCGTCGATGCGCCCGGCCTGGAGGTGGCTGACCATCTGCGCCGGCGGAACCACCACGCTGTGCACGTCGTGCAGCGGATCCAGGCCGATGCTCGCCAGCCAATAGTTCAACCACAGGGCGTGGGTGCCGGTGGGAAAGGTCTGCGCCAGGGTCAGGCATGCACCATTCTGGCGCCGATGGCGGAGCAGTGCCTCGGGACTGGTCACGCCCGCGCGCTTCAGCGGTTCGGAAAGATTGATCGCCTGGCCGTTCTGGCACAAACCCATGAGTACCGCCATGTCGCGCGGCGGGCTGCCGCCGAGACCCAGCTGCACGCCGTACACCAGGCCGTAGAGGCATTGGGCGGCGTCCAGTTCGCCATTCAGCAGCTTGTCGCGCAGGGCGGCCCAGGACGGCTGGCGCCTGAGGTTGAGGGTCAGGCCGTAGGGTTGGGCGAAGCCCTGGGTGGCGGCGACGATCAGCGAGGCCGAGTCGGTCAGCGCCATGAAGCCGATGTCCAGGGCGCTCTTTTCCGGTGCGTCGGAGCCGCCGACCCAGGCCTGGTTGCGTATCGCTCTGTCTGTCATCGTCACCTCGTATACGGCGGGGCGGTACGCTCGCCCCCTTGTCCGGCGTGCAGGCGCCATCGCTGGCGCGCACCATTGCCGGGGCAGCAGCAAGCGCTATGCCAGGAGGCGGCGGACCTTCGCGCGGGCAAGAAAAAGCCCCGCACGGGGCGGGGCTTCTTCGACGCGTCGCTGGGATCAGGCCTGGACGACCGGGATCTTGGCGTTCGCGGCCGCTTCGCGGAACTCGGCGATCTGGTCGAAGCTCAGGTAGCGGTAGACGTCGGCAGCCATGCTGTCGATGTCCTTCGCGTAGGCCATGTACTCCTCGACGGTCGGCAGCTTGCCGAGGATCGAGGAGACCGCCGCCAGCTCGGCCGAGGCCAGGAACACATCGGTGGCGTCGCCCAGACGGTTCGGGAAGTTGCGGGTCGAGGTGGAGACCACGGTGGAGCCGGTCTGGACGCGAGCCTGGTTGCCCATGCACAGCGAGCAGCCCGGCATTTCCATGCGCGCGCCAGCCTTGCCGTAGATGCCGTAGTAGCCTTCCTCGGTCAGCTGGTGGGCGTCCATCTTGGTCGGCGGGGCCAGCCACAGACGGGTCGGGATACCGCCCTTGACCTTGTCCAGCAGCTTGCCGGCGGCGCGGAAGTGACCGATGTTGGTCATGCAGGAGCCGATGAACACCTCGTCGATCTTGCGGCCTTGCACGCTCGACAGCAGGCGCGCGTCGTCCGGGTCGTTCGGCGCGCAGAGCACGGGCTCCTTGACGTCGGCCAGGTCGATCTCGATCACCGCGGCGTACTCGGCGTCCTTGTCGGCTTCCAGCAGCTCCGGCTTGGCCAGCCAGGCTTCCATCGCCTGGGCGCGACGCTCCAGGGTGCGCGGGTCGCCGTAGCCTTCGCCGATCATCCAGCGCAGCAGGGTGATGTTGGACTTCAGGTACTCGGCGATCGCCTGTTCCGGCAGCTTGATGGTGCAGCCGGCGGCGGAACGCTCGGCCGAGGCGTCGGACAGCTCGAAGGCCTGCTCCACGGTCAGGTCGTTGAGACCTTCGATCTCGAGGATGCGGCCGGAGAAGATGTTCTTCTTGCCTTTCTTCTCGACGGTCAGCAGGCCCTGCTGGATCGCGTAGTAGGGGATCGCATGGACCAGGTCACGCAGGGTGATGCCCGGTTGCAGCTTGCCCTTGAAGCGCACCAGCACCGACTCCGGCATGTCCAGCGGCATCACCCCGGTGGCGGCGGCGAAGGCCACCAGGCCGGAGCCGGCCGGGAACGAGATGCCGATCGGGAAGCGGGTGTGCGAGTCGCCGCCGGTGCCGACGGTATCGGGCAGCAGCATGCGGTTCAGCCAGCTGTGGATGATGCCGTCGCCCGGACGCAGGGACACGCCGCCGCGGGTCATGATGAAGTCGGGCAGGGTGTGGTGGGTCTTGACGTCGATCGGCTTCGGATAGGCCGCGGTGTGGCAGAAGGACTGCATCACCAGGTCGGCGGAGAAGCCGAGGCAGGCGAGGTCTTTCAGCTCGTCGCGGGTCATCGGGCCGGTGGTGTCCTGGGAGCCGACGGTGGTCATCTTCGGTTCGCAGTAGGTGCCCGGACGCACGCCCTGACCTTCCGGCAGGCCGCAGGCGCGACCGACCATCTTCTGCGCCAGGGTGAAGCCCTTGCCGCTGTCGGCCGGGGCTTCCGGCTTGCGGAACAGGTCGGAGGCGCCCAGGCCCAGCTCGGCGCGGGCCTTCTCGGTCAGGCCACGGCCGACGATCAGCGGAATACGGCCGCCGGCGCGGACTTCGTCGAGCAGGACCGGGGTCTTCAGCTCGAAGGTGGTGACCACTTCGCCGCTGTCGTGGCGAACGACCTTGCCTTCATAGGGGTACACGTCGATGACGTCGCCCATGGCCAGGTTGGTGCAGTCGAACTCGATCGGCAGGGCGCCGGCATCTTCCATGGTGTTGTAGAAGATCGGCGCGATCTTGGTGCCGAAGCAGAAGCCGCCGGCACGCTTGTTCGGCACGAACGGAATGTCGTCGCCGAAGAACCACAGCACCGAGTTGGTGGCGGACTTGCGCGAGGAGCCGGTGCCGACCACGTCGCCGACGTAGGCGACCGGGAAGCCCTTGGCCTTGACCGCTTCGATCTGCTTCAGCGGACCGACCGAGCCCGGCTGGACCGGCTCGATGCCGTCGCGGGCCATCTTCAGCATGGCCAGGGCGTGCAGCGGGATGTCCGGGCGCGACCAGGCGTCGGGGGCGGGGGAGAGGTCGTCGGTGTTGGTTTCGCCGGGGACCTTGAACACGGTGAGGGTCAGCTTTTCCGGGACTTCCGGCTTGGCCTTGAACCACTCGCCATCGGCCCAGGACTGCAGCACGGACTTGGCCGCGGCATTGCCCTTCTTGGCGCGTTCGGCGACGTCGTGGAAGGCGTCGAACATCAGCAGGGTGTGCTTCAGCTGATCGGCGGCGATGCTGGCCAGTTCGGCATCGTCCAGCACCTCGACCAGGGTGGCGATGTTGTAGCCGCCCTGCATGGTGCCCAGCAGCTCGACGGCACGTTGCTTGTCGATAAGGGGGGAGGTGGCTTCGCCTTTGACGATGGCGGAAAGGAAACCGGCCTTGACGTAGGCGGCTTCGTCGACGCCCGGCGGTACGCGGTTGGTGATCAGGTCAAGGAGGAATTCTTCTTCGCCGGCCGGCGGGTTCTTCAGCAGCTCGACCAGGCCTGCGGTCTGTTCGGCGTTCAGCGGTTGGGGCACGACACCCTGGGCGGCACGCTCTTCTACGTGTTTGCGGTAGGCTTCAAGCACAGTATTTCCCTCATCAGTGGTCCCGGGGGACACGTATCCAGGAACCGACGCAGATCCGCTCGTCAGGCCCAGGTGGACGGTAATCCACCAACCTACGAGGGCATCGGCAGGTTCCAGACAGAAGCTGTTTTCAAAGTTTTACGCCGGCGGGCTGGGGTGTGGGGCTGGCGAGACGCTTGAGGGTGGCGCCGTCGCCAGCGTACCTGCCGGAAACTGTGCTCGTGACGCTTTGAAAACAGCTTCTAACGGACATTGGCGCCTAAAAAGGCGGAGCAATATTACTGGAAACTCCGCACAAAGTTAAGTCGGAAACCCCAGGCGCCATGGGGTGATCTTGATTAGACAAAGGGCTAAGATGCCGCTTTGTCTTCGTTGTCCCGGTCATGTCTTCGCAAAGAATCAAAACCCCCTGCGTAGGGCTTTGCTCCACGGTATACGGCGACCTGGTATGTCGTGGTTGCAAGCGTTTCCACCACGAGGTGGTCAACTGGAACCTCTACGACGCCGAAGAGAAGCGCGCGGTCTGGAGTCGCCTGGAGCAGTTGCTGGCCCAGGTGATGGCCGCCAAGCTGGAAGTCTTCGACGCCGCGCGCCTGCGCCTGCAACTGGAGCAGCGGCAGATCCGCTTCGTCCCCGAGCAGTCGCCCTATTGCTGGGCCTACCAGCTGATCGCCCGCGGTTCGCGGCTGATCAACCAGATCGAAGCCTACGGCGTGGCACTGCTGCCGGAGTTCCGCGACTGGAACCTGCCGGACCTGCGCGATGCCATCGATCGGGAATTCTTCCTTCTGTCGGAGGCGCATTACCAGCGCTACATCGCGCCCTCGTTCCTGCAGGCCAGCGGGCGCTGACGCCGGCCCGTGAAGGAAAAAGCCGCCCGAGGGCGGCTTTTTTCACTCCGATGTCCCGTCAGTCCTGGCTGGCCAGTTCTTCCAGATGGCTGATGGTGTCGTCCGGCTTGAGCACCAGGACGTCGCTCTCCAGGGTGTCCAGCACCACCTCGGCGGTATTGCCGATCAGTGCACCGGACAACCCGGTGCGCGCCACGGTGCCGATCACCGTGACCACCGCGTCGAGCTTCTGCGCGGTGCGCGGGATCAGCACGTCGGCCGGGCCTTCCTCGATGTGCAGTTGTTCGTCGCTGAAGCCGTATTCGGCCTGAAAGGTGCGGCAGGCCTCGCGGTAGCGGGCCTCGATGGTCTCGCTGAGCTGGAAGGTCGGGTCGGCGGAGGACAGCATCGGCGAGGGATGGGCGCTGATCACGTGCAGCGTGGCCTTGGCCAGGCCGGCGATGTCGTAGGCATGGCTGATGATCCCGGCGTGCAGGGCGCGGTGCTCGCCATCGTTGTTGCCGACATCGACCGCGGCGAGGATCTTGCCGCCGGTCCAGGGACGGGCGGTCTTGGTCATCAGTACCGGGCAGGGGGCGAAGCGCAGCAGCTTCCAGTCGTCCGGGGTGAGGATGGCCTTTTTCAGCGGGTTGTCGGGAAAGTGCTGCTTGATGATCAGCCCGCAGCCTTCGGCCTGTTGCTCGGCGATGATGGTCTGGTGCAGGGAGTCCTTCCAGGCCTGGTTGGTCGAGACGCTGTAGCCTTCCTCGCGCAGTTCCTGGGCCAGGTCGTTGAGGGCGGCGCTGTGGTCGCGGCGCTTCTCGCAGACCAGCAGGTGCAGGTGCGACTGGGTCACGCCGGCGATCAGTTGTGCCCGTTTCAGGGCGAGACCTTCCAGCTGGTCCGGTTCAATCACCACGAGGATGCTGCGAATGGCTTGCATGATCGTCTCCCTGAGTGCTTGTGGTTATCGCTGAAACAACTCTAGACGCAATCCAGCCGCTGCTCTTGATGCATATCAAACGGGTCGGCCTGCCCGACCACCGCAGCTTCCGTATAATGCTCCGCCTTTCCTGCCCCGACCAGCGTCGTGGCAGGCCCTTTCCAGAATGAGTGACCTGCACCATGTTGCCCGAGATCGACCAATTCCTCGCCTGTTCCACTCCCGCCGCCTGGGTCGAGGCGGCCCTGGAGCGCCAGGACGTCATGCTGCTGGACCACAAGGCCTGCGAGATGAAGGCCGCGGCGACGGCGATGCAACTGATCGGCAAGTACTCCGGCCGCCTGGACCTGGTGAACAAGATGAGCCGCCTGGCGCGCGAGGAGCTGCGCCACTTCGAGCAGGTGCTGGCGATCCTGAAGAAACGCGGGATCCCGGTGGTCAATGTCAGCGCCTCCCGCTACGCCTCGGCGCTGCGCGACCTGGTGCGCAAGCAGGAGCCGCAGCGGCTGACCGATACGCTGGTGGTCGGCGCCTTCATCGAGGCGCGTTCCTGCGAGCGCTTCGCCGCCCTGGTGCCGCACCTGGACGCGGAGCTGGCGAAATTCTACGGCGGTTTGCTGAAGTCCGAGTCGCGGCATTTCCAGGACTACCTGAAGCTGGCCTACCAGTACGGCGACGAGGCCGACGTGGAGCGGACGATCGAGGTGGTGCGGGCCAAGGAGGCCGAGCTGATCAGCAGTCCGGACAACGAATTCCGCTTCCACAGCGGCCACCCGGTGGACCTGGTGGCCTGAGCCGGAAACAAGAAAGCGCCCCGCGGGGCGCTTTTTTTGCTGCCTGAATCAGTCCTTGACCTTGAGGTCGAGGGCCAGGTCGCGGGCGGCCTTGGTCGCCAGAACGCCCATCAGCTGGCCAATCTCGTCCTGGCGGCTCGCCGCGCCGTTGGCGCCGGCGCCCATCATTACGCTGGGGACGGGGGCCTGGGCGGCGGCTTCGGCCCAGACCTTGTTGATCGCGATCAGCGCGTCGAGCTTCGGCTGCAACGCGCCGTCCGCCTTGATCACCGCTTCGCGGGCGTAGGCCTCGGCGTCGGCGGTGATCTTGGTGGCCTGGGCGGTCACCGTGGCCTTGTCGCGCAGCAGTTCGGCGGTCTGCTTCTCGATCTCGGCGCGCTGCTTCTCGCGCTCGGCGTTGATCACCGCCAGTTGCTTGTCGGTTTCCGCCTGGGTGGTGCGTTCGATCTGGTCGCGCAGGGTTTCCTGGCGCTTGGCCTCGACTTCCTTCTCGCCGCGGGCGGTGACCAGCAGCTTTTCCTCTTCTTCCTTCAGGCGGTTCTGCCGCGCCACCGCCAGCTCGGCGAGCGCCTGCTGGACCTTGACCATGCGCTGCTTGTACTGCGGGTTGGGGTCGACATTGGTGATCCGCGCCTCCACCACTTCGACGCCGAACTTGCGGAACTGCTGTTGCTTGCGTACCGGGATGCCCTTGGCATCGGTGACCTTCTCGGTGACGAACTGGCTGGCGTTGTTGTCGCCGAACGCGCCCTGCTCGGTGCCGGCCTGGAGGATCGCGGTCTGGTGCGGGACGGCGCCGCGCGGACCACGGACTTCCTTGCGCTTGATCAGGTACAGGCCGTCGTTGAGCTGGTTCTCGAACTCGGCGGCGAATTCGCTGCGGGCACCGGCATAGTAGTCGTCGGCGCTCATCAGCGAGGCGGTGGCCTGGAGGGTTTCCTTGATCGCCGGCACCAGCGCGGTGCGGATGAAGTTGTCCGGGTTGCGGTATTCCTGGGCCATCTTCAGGAACGGCTCGCCGCCGGGCAGGCGGAAGCGCGCGGAGGACTCGACCTTGGCATCGACGTTGCCGAGGAAGACGATCGGGAAGGCCTCGATGGTGGCGCCGAGGCCGTCGTTGTCCGGATTGGTGTCGTTGTCGTCCGTGATCAGCACGGACTGCACGCTGATGGCCTTCTTCCAGGTGGTGGCGCGGCCGAACCACTTGGTCGCGTAGCCGACGTCGTCGACGATCTTCTCGTCGCCGAAGATGGTCCGTACGTGGGTCATGAAGCCGGCTTCGTTGTAGAAGAACACGCCGTTGAACAGGCCGAAGCCGAGGGCCAGAACGCCGATGGGAGCGGCGACGAACTTGATCAGGTTTCCCTTCGAGATGATCACGATCATTCCTTGATGCGGGGGTGGGGTGCGCGATCCTGCTGAAAGGTGGCCCGCGGCGTCAAGATGGACGGCGGAAAAAATGCGAATCGCATAATACTTCGCTGAAAGGCCCGCGTGGCGGGCCTGGGGTGGGTCAGAGCGGGAAGGGCGCCTGGCGATGGCCGTTGGCGTCGATCTCCAGCGCCCAGCCCTGGCGGTCCCAGTCACCGAGCACGATGCGCCGGGCGGGCTGGCCGTCGACTTCCAGCGCATGCTCGGCCGGACGATGAGTGTGGCCGTGGATCAGGGTACGCACGCCATGCCTGCGCATGGCCAGGGGCACTTCGTCGGGGGTGACGTCGATGATGTCGACGGCTTTCATCCGGGTCTGCGCGCGGCTTTCCTTGCGCAGCTTGCGCGCCAGCTTGTGCCGGGTGGCCAGCGGCAGATGGCGCAGTACCCAGAGCGTGAGCGGGTTGCGCAGCCAGCGACGCAGGCGCATGTAGGCCTCGTCGCGGGTGCACAGGCTGTCGCCGTGCATCAGCAATACAGGCTCGCCGTAGAGGTCGATCACGCTCGGATCGGGCAGCAGCGTGCAGCCGGCCTCGCGGCAGAACGCCTGGCCGATGAGGAAGTCGCGATTGCCGTGCATCAGGTATAGGCGCGTGCCGCCGTCGGCCACCTGGCGCAGTGCGCTGGCGATGGAATGCTGGAAGGCGTCCATGCCGTCGTCGCCGATCCAGGCTTCGAAGAAGTCGCCGAGTATGTACAGGGCCTCGGCCCGGCGGGCGCGCTCATCGAGAAAAGACAGAAACGCCCGGGTGATGTCCGGGCGTTCCGCTTCGAGATGCAGGTCCGAGATGAACAGGACGCTCATCGCTTCACTCTTCGACGATTTCGGCCTTCTCGATGATCACGTCCTCGGCCGGCACGTCCTGGTGGCCGCTGCGCATGGTGGTGGCCACGCCCTTGATCTTGTTGACCACGTCCATGCCCTCGACCACTTCGCCGAATACGGCATAGCCCCAGCCCTGGGTGGTGGGGGCGGTATGGTTGAGGAAGTCGTTGTCGGCGACGTTGATGAAGAACTGCGCGCTGGCCGAATGCGGGTCCATGGTACGGGCCATGGCGATGCTGCCGACCTTGTTGGTCAGGCCGTTGTTGGCCTCGTTCTTGATCGGCGCGCGGGTGGACTTCTGCTTCATGCCCGGCTCGAAACCGCCGCCCTGGATCATGAAGTTGTTGATCACGCGGTGGAAGATGGTGTTGTCGTAGTGGCCGCTTTTCACGTACTCCTTGAAGTTGGCCGCGGTTTCCGGGGCTTTCTCTTCGTCTAGCTTCAGGGTGATGACGCCATGGTTGGTATGCAGCTTGATCATGTGGGTAATCCGCTTTGTCGTGAAAATCGAAGGCCTGTCAGGGGGTTGACAGCTTCGGCTATGATAAGCGCTTTGATTTGCCTGGCCTACCCTGGCCGGGCGAGAGCATGACCAAGGATCCCATGAGCAAGCCAGAGACCACCGCCGCCCCGAACTTCCTGCGCCAGATCGTTCAAGCCGACCTGGATGCCGGCAAGCACGCGAAGATCGTCACCCGTTTCCCCCCGGAGCCCAACGGTTACCTGCACATCGGCCACGCCAAGTCGATCTGCCTGAACTTCGGCCTGGCCCAGGAATTCGCTGGCGACTGCCATCTGCGCTTCGACGACACCAACCCGGCCAAGGAAGACCAGGAGTACATCGACGCCATCGAGGCCGACATCAAGTGGCTGGGCTTCCAGTGGTCCGGCGAGGTCTGCTACGCCTCCAACTACTTCGACCAGTTGCATGCCTGGGCCATCGAGCTGATCAAGGCCGGCAAGGCGTTCGTCTGCGACCTCGGTCCCGAGGAGATGCGCGAGTACCGTGGCAGCCTCACCGAGCCGGGCCGCAACAGCCCCTACCGTGATCGTTCGGTGGAGGAGAACCTCGACCTGTTCGCCCGCATGAAGGCCGGTGAGTTCCCCGACGGCGCTCGTTCGCTGCGGGCGAAGATCGACATGAGTTCGCCGAACATGAACCTGCGCGATCCGATCCTGTACCGGATCCGCCATGCCTATCATCACCAGACCGGCGACAAGTGGTGCATCTATCCGAGCTACGACTTCACCCACGGCCAGTCTGACGCCATCGAGGGCATCACCCATTCGATCTGCACCCTGGAGTTCGAAGACCATCGCCCGCTCTACGAGTGGTTCCTGGCCAATCTGCCGGTGCCTGCGCAACCGCGCCAGTACGAATTCTCCCGGCTCAACCTGAACTACACCGTGACCAGCAAGCGCAAGCTCAAGCAACTGGTCGACGAGGGCCATGTCAGCGGCTGGGACGATCCGCGCATGTCGACCCTGTCCGGCTATCGCCGCCGCGGCTACACCCCGGAGTCGATCCGCAACTTCTGCGAGATGATCGGCGTCAACCGTGCCAGCGGCGTGGTCGACATCGGCATGCTCGAATTCAGCATCCGTGACCACCTGGACGCCAGCGCGCCGCGTGCCATGTGCGTGCTGAAACCGCTGAAGGTGGTGATCACCAACTACCCCGAGGGGCAGGTGGAGAACCTCGAGTTGCCGCGCCATCCTAAGGAAGACATGGGCGTGCGCGTGCTGCCGTTCGGTCGCGAGCTGTTCATCGATGCCGGTGACTTCGAGGAAGTCCCGCCGGCCGGCTACAAACGCCTGATTCCCGGTGGCGAAGTGCGCCTGCGTGGCAGCTACGTGATCCGTGCCGACGAAGCGGTGAAGGACGCCGATGGCAACATCGTCGAACTGCGCTGCAGCTACGACCCGGACACCCTGGGCAAGAACCCCGAGGGCCGCAAGGTCAAGGGCGTGATCCACTGGGTGCCGGCCGAAGGCAGCGTCGAGTGCGAGGTGCGCCTGTACGACCGGCTGTTCCGCTCGGCCAATCCGGAGAAGGCGGAAGAGGGTGGCAGCTTCCTCGACAACATCAACGCCGACTCCCTGCAGGTCCTGACCGGCTGCCGCGCCGAACCGTCGCTGGGCCAGGCGAACCCGGAGGATCGCTTCCAGTTCGAGCGCGAAGGCTATTTCGTCGCCGACCTGAAGGACTCCAGGCCGGGCAAGCCGGTGTTCAATCGTACCGTCACCCTGCGTGACTCCTGGGGACAGGGCTGAGGAAAGACCGTGCTGCAGATCTACAACACGCTGAGCAAGACCAAAGAAGTCTTCACCCCGCTGGTCGGCAACCAGGTGCGCATGTACGTGTGCGGCATGACCGTCTACGACTATTGCCATCTGGGCCACGGCCGCAGCATGGTGGCGTTCGACGTGATCACGCGCTGGCTGCGCCATCGTGGCTACGACCTGACGTACGTGCGCAACATCACCGATATCGATGACAAGATCATCAATCGCGCCAACGAGAACGGCGAGCCGTTCGACGTGCTGACCGAGCGCATGATCGCGGCGATGCACGAGGACGAGGCCCGGCTGAACATCCTCAAGCCGGACCAGGAGCCGCGCGCCACCGACCATATCGCCGGCATGCACGCGATGATCCAGACCCTGATCGACAAGGGTTATGCCTATGCCCCCGGCAACGGCGACGTGTACTACCGGGTCGGCAGGTTCGCCGGCTACGGCAAGCTGTCGCGTCGGCGGGTCGAGGACCTGCGCATCGGCGCGCGGATCGAGCCGGGCGAAGCGAAGGAGGATCCGCTCGACTTCGTGCTCTGGAAGGGCGCCAAGCCGGGCGAGCCGAGCTGGTCGTCGCCCTGGGGCGAGGGGCGCCCGGGCTGGCATATCGAATGCTCGGTGATGTCCACCTGCTGCCTGGGTGACTCCTTCGACATCCACGGCGGCGGTAACGACCTGGAGTTTCCGCACCACGAGAACGAGATCGCCCAGAGCGAGGCGGCGACTGGCAAGCCCTACGCCAAGTCCTGGCTGCATTGCGGAATGATCACCATCAATGGCGAGAAGATGTCCAAGTCCCTGGGCAACTTCTTCACCATCCGCGAGGTGCTGGAGAAATACCACCCCGAGGTAGTGCGCTATCTGCTGATCGCCAGCCATTACCGCAGCCCGATCAACTACTCGGAGGAGAACCTGCGTGAGGCCAAGGCCGCCCTGGATCGTTTCTACAATGCCCTGAAAGGCCTGCCGGAGGCGGCGCCGGCGGAAGCGGCCGAGCATGTCGAGCGCTTCGCCGCGGCGATGGACGACGACTTCAACACCGCTGGCGCCTGCTCGGTGCTGTTCGAGCTGGCCCGGGAGGTCAACCGCCTGCGCGACAGCGACCTGCCGGCTGCGGCGGCCCTGGCGGCGCGCCTGAAGCAACTGGCTGGCCTGCTCGGTGTGCTGCAGCTGGAGCCGGAGGCCTTCCTGCAGGCGGGCGCCGAGGGCAAGGTCGACGCGGCCGAGGTCGAGGCGCTGATCCAGGCGCGCCTGGAAGCACGGGCGGCGAAGAACTGGGCGGAGTCCGACCGGATTCGCGACCAGCTCACTGCCATGGGCGTGGTGCTGGAGGATGGCAAGGGCGGCACTACCTGGCGCCTGGCCGACTGAGTCCGCAGCGATAAATGAAAAGCCCCGCGTTCGCGGGGCTTTTCATTGCCGGAAACCCTCAGTCGTGCAGGTGCTCGGCTGCGTGCAGGGTATTTTCCAACAGGCAGGCGCGGGTCATCGGTCCGACACCGCCCGGAACCGGGGTGATCCAGCTGGCGCGCCGGGCCGCAACGTCGTACTCCACGTCGCCGACCAGGCGGCCGTCGGCCTGGCGGTTGATGCCGACGTCGATGACGATGGCGCCTTCCTTGATCCACTCGCCCTTGACCAGCCCCGGCTTGCCGGCGGCGACCACCACCAGGTCGGCGCGCGACACGTGGGCCGCCAGATCGCGGGTGAAGCGGTGGGTCACGGTGACGGTGCAGCCGCCCAGCAGCAGTTCCAGGGCCATCGGCCGACCGACGATGTTCGAGGCGCCGACCACCACCGCGTCCATGCCGTACAGGTCGGCGCCGGTGCTGGCGAGGAGGGTCATGATGCCCTTCGGGGTACAGGGGCGCAGCAGCGGCATGCGCTGGGCCAGGCGTCCGATGTTGTAGGGATGGAAGCCGTCCACGTCCTTGTCCGGGTGGATGCGTTCCAGCAGCAGGGAGGCATCCAGGTGGGCCGGCAGCGGCAATTGGACCAGGATGCCGTCGATGGCGGGGTCGTCGTTCAGGCGGTCGATCAGTGCCAGCAGCTCGTCCTGGCTGGTATCGGCGGGAAGATCGTAGGCCTGGGAAAGAAAGCCGACTTCCTCGCAGTCCTTGCGCTTGTGCGCCACATAGACCTGAGAGGCCGGATCGGTGCCCACCAGGATCACCGCCAGGCCGGGAACGCGCAGGCCTTGCTGGCGGCGCTCGGTCACGCGTTGGGCTATCTGCTGGCGAAGGTTGGCGGCGATCGCTTTGCCGTCGATCAGTTGTGCGGTCATGTCGGAAGGGTAACCATCGAATCGGGTGGAAAAAGGGTACGCATTTTCGCACGGACGCCGCCCGGGGCAAAGGAGGCGGCCCGCTGATTTGCCGTAACTCCTTTATATGACTGAATTTTTTTAAAAAACCCGTTGACGGCCTTTCGCCCCCTGTATAACATGCGCCCCGCTTGCCGAGCACAGCCGGACGCAGGGTAAGAGGTAATGCAAGTCGGTTGCTGACTTTGTGATTGCCAGAGCTTAAAGTTTGCGCTCAGCATTGAATGCAGATGAATAAAGCGCCCGTAGCTCAGCTGGATAGAGCATCCGCCTTCTAAGCGGATGGTCGCAGGTTCGAGTCCTGCCGGGTGCGCCATTCGGCGAATCGGCAAGAAGCAGGCGATGTTTTACCGCAAGTCGTAATATGGTGGGCGTAGCTCAGTTGGTAGAGCACAGGATTGTGGCTCCTGGTGTCGTGGGTTCGATTCCCATCGTCCACCCCATATTCCGAAGCGCCAGGCCCAGGGCCTGGCGTTTTCATTTCCAAGCAGTGTCCCGCGGACGTGGTGGAATTGGTAGACACACTGGATTTAGGTTCCAGCGCCGCAAGGCGTGAGAGTTCGAGTCTCTCCGTCCGCACCACCTTCAGGCAGAGTCCAGCCGACCGCCGCGGGTAACGCCGGATAATCCGGTACGATTTGAAATATGGTGGGCGTAGCTCAGTTGGTAGAGCACAGGATTGTGGCTCCTGGTGTCGTGGGTTCGATTCCCATCGTCCACCCCATATTTTCGAACGCCAGGCCTTGCGCCTGGCGTTTTCGTTCCTCCCTCCCCACGCCTCTGCATCGTCTTTCCCCGGATTTCCCGCGGTTCCGCCACGCCATCGCTTCCGCCTGGCTCGCTGGTGTCGGCCGGGCATGTCGACGGGTTGAACTTGTCACCGGCGCGGTGCTCTTAAGCGGGCCCGTGTTCCTACCGGGCCCCTCTAGGCAGTATGAGTGAAGGACATGTCGATGAAATGGACCGAGCAGCGCTTGCGCAAGGCGTTGAAACAGATGGCCAACGATCATGAGTCTGCGGCCGTCGAGATCATGCGCGCCGTCGAGCGCTCGAGCGATCCCAGGCTGGCTCAGCGCTTGCTCGAAGTGATCGAGCGAATGCACCAGGGTGCCGATGTGCTTCGTTCCATCGATGACGACATCGCCAGCGGCGTGATCCGTTGCCAGTGAAGCGCGCCGTGGCCGAGGAGGATCAGGATTTTCCCGTGGCTGCCGGGGGCTCCTGGCGGCCTGTCGGTTTCTCGAGCGGGGCGTTGCCCTGCAGGGCGCTTCGGCGGGCGATGTAGGGTTGGCGGCCACGGAGGGCGAAGGTCGTGAACATGTCCGTGCTCTCTCTTGCGTGTCGTGTCAGAAGCGATATTCCACCAGCGCGCTGAGCGAGCTTTGCGTACGACGTTCGACGATCGGGCTGTCTCCGGCGTCGCCGGCCAGGCGTTGTATGTCGAAGGCGCCGATCAGGCTGGTGTCCTGGCCAAGGGGATAGCGCCAGGTCAGGCTGGCGCCAATGCTCACCAATCCGCCGTGCGCGTCGTAGGCCTTGAAGCGGCTGCGCGCCGCTTGTCGCGCGCTGACGCCGTACCAGGTTCGCAGGTAGTCGCCGTCGCCGAAGCGGCTGTCGAGAGCCCCGTTCAGCCGGCCGAAGCGGCCTTCGTACAGTTCGCCGGAAAGGCTCAGTTCCAGGCTGCTGAAGGCGGAGCCGGTGTCGCGCTCGCTGTCTTTGCGCAGGGCGTGCTCGAAGGTCGCCCCGAGCGTGACCGGCCCTATATCGTAGGTACCGGCCAGGCCGAGCCGGGGGCGGGCATCGATCGAGCCCAGGCCGTTCAGGCGGTCCGAGCCATGGAAGCGCGAGCGGCGGTCCTTGCGGCGCTCGCTGGGACCCGCGTAGAGCGCAAGACTGGCGTCCTGCCAGTCATGTTGCCAGCCGAGCCCTTTGTCCAGGTCCAGGAAAAATCCATAAGGACCCTCCACTTCCAGATTGACCAGGGGAGCGCTGACGCGTTCGTCGCTACCGCTGTAGCGGGGCGCGTTGCTGGCGCCCAGGCCGAGGCTGTAGTGCCATTCCTCGGCGGTGGCGGCGGAACACAGGCCGGCGAGCGTGCCGGCGAGGCACAGGGAGGCGGTTTTCATGAGGGATTCCTTTCGATTGGTTCAGGGTGATGCCTGGGTGCCCTGGCGGGCGAAGCGGTAGCCGAGCGCGTTCAGGCCGTCGAAGTCACGGCTGAAGGTGTCCCCCAGGCCCTGGCCGCTGCCGGCCAGGACCGCATGCGCGCTGTCCACGGGTTGCAGGATGAATTCGCCGAGCTGGCCGTTTCCGGTTCGTCCGCGCACCAGCAGGAAGCCATCCGCTAGCCTGATCGACAGGCCATCGAGGTAGCTGTGCCCGCCATTGCCGGAGACGCGGTAGCTGCCGACGGTATCTACCCAGGCCTGGGGCAGGGGTGTCCGGGCGATGCGCTCGCCAAGGTAGGTGGTTCGTCCGTGGCGGCGGCAGACCAGGATCTGTCGCTGACCATGGCTGACGACGTCCAGTTGCGGTTGCCCGGGTTCCTTCAGGTCGACGGGCCAGAGTCCCAGCAGCCGTTTTCTCGCCTGGAGCCAGCCCGCGGCATTGCGCAGCAGCTCCACGCGCTGGTCGCCGAAGTCGGCATACAGGCGGCCTTTGCGCTCGTGCAGGCGAACCAGTCCAAGACTGGTCGCGTAATGACCGCTCAGCCGCTGGCGATCCATGGGGCTTGGTACTGCCAGGCCCGCGGATCTGGAGGGCGTCGTTGTCATCGGGGTGGGCGCGCCGCTTTGCTTGACCCGCAGCATCAGCGAAAGCGCATGCCGCGCCAGGGAGGAGGTGAGGCTGCCGGCGGCGGCGGAATTGCTCATGACGATGGCCGCCAGGCGCTGCTCCGGTGCCAGGATCAGGTAGGCATGGAAGCCCGCTGCGCTTCCTGCGTAGGCGTAGTGGCGTCCGGCGTTTTCGAGGGGCGGCGTGCCGCAGGACGTCAGGAACCACGCGAGACCCACCTGGCAGTCGAAGTCCAGGACGTTGCCGGCGTTCTGCTGGCGGAACATCTCCTCGACCGACTGCTTGCGCAGCAACTGCCGGTCCTTGTACCGGCCGTCGGCGAACAGCATGCGGACGAAGCGGCTGAGGTCGGCCGGGCTGGCCCACAAACCGTTGGCCGGCAGGTCGCGGGACTCGTCTTCGGTGGCGCCGTAGCCGCGGGCGCGATGCTGTTCCGTCCGCGTGTGCGTGGCGAAGCTGGAGTGGGACATCTGCAGGGGGCGCAGGAGGCTGTCCTGCAGGTGCTGCTCGAAATCCTCGCTGCTGCTGCGTTCGATGGCCGCGCCGAGCAGTGCGTAGCCCAGGTTGGAATAGGCGACCTGGGTTCCGGGTGGATTGCTCAGCCAGACTCCGGATACTTTCGCGGGCAGCTGTGCCAGTGGCAGTGGGCGGTCGTCGAACAGATCCGGCATGTGGTCGCCAGGCAGGCCGGATTGGTGGCTGAGCAGCCGGCGGATGGTAACGGCGCGATCCGCCTCGCCCTGGTCGGCATGGAACCGCGAGCGGACGTAGAACTCGCGCAGGCTGTCCTGCAGGGGGCTGTCGAGCGGCAGCAGCCCGCGCTCTGCCAGTTGCAGCGAGGCGCTGGCGGTCAGCAGTTTGGACAGGCCGCCGACGCGGAAGGCGGTGTGCTCGCTGGCGTTGCTCCTGCGTTCGACGTCGGCGTAGCCGAAGCCGCGTGCCCAGATCAGTTGCTGATCATCGACCAGCGCCAGGGCGAGGCCGGGGATCTTCTGGATCTTCATCTGCTGGCGGATATGCTGTTGCAGGTAGTCGATGACCTCGCCGTAGTGTTCCGGATCGGCGCTTGTCGTCGGAGAGCTGGGCGGCAGGCCCTGGCAGCCGCTGGCGCCGATCAGGCAGCCGAGGAGAGGGAGATGCATTGCGCGGAACATGGAGCACCTGGCAGTAAGCGAGGTGTCTCATGCTAGGGGCGGTGCTGCGGACAATCCCAGCAGCTTTGTCAGCAATCTGTGAAAGATTGTTAAGCCTTCAGTGCGGGCGCGCCCAGGTCAGGCGGAACGAAGCGCCGCCTTGCGGGGCTCCCTGCGCTTCGGCGTGGCCGCCATGCCATTGCGCGACCCGGCGAACGATCGCCAGTCCCAGGCCGAAACCGCCAGTGCTGCGGTCGCGGCTATCGTCCAGGCGCGAGAAGGGTTCGAAGATCTTCTGCCGGGCGTCAGCCGGTATGCCCGGGCCGTCGTCGTTGACCCGTATCTGGCAGGTTTCCCCAAGGTCGAGCAGGGCGATCTCGACGCGTGAATGCGCGTGGCGGATCGCGTTGCGCAGCAGGTTGATCACGGCGCGAGCCATGAAGCGCGGCTCGATGCGGATCTGCTCGACCTGGCAGGCGCTGATCTCGCAAGTGATGCCGGCGGCCTCGGCCTCGAGGGTGACGTCGGCGACCACGCTGTCCAGCCAGCTCGCAGCATCGACGATTTCCCGGTGGCTGCCGACCGCTCCGTGTTCCAGGCGGGCGTAGGTGAGCAGTTCGGAGACCATTTCCTCCAGTTCGCCAAGGTCGGCGCGCATATCCTCCATCAGCTCCTGGCGCGCTTCGGCGCCGATCTGCTTGTTCAGTTGTTCGAGTTCGAAGGACAGGCGGGAGATCGGCGTGCGCAGCTCATGGGAAACCGCGTTGGTCAGTTCGCGCTGGTGGCTGATCAGGCCCTCGATGCGATCGGCCATCTGATTGAAGTGTTCGGCCAGGGTGCGGATATCGGAGCGCCGGAAGATGCGCGTGCGCGATGAAAGGTCGCCGTCGCCGAAGCGCTGCGCGGCCAGGCGCAGCGTCTCGAGGTCGCGCCAATGCGGGCGTACCCAGACCAGCAGGGCGATGCCGACCAGCGCGCCGAGCAGGATATAGGCCAGTACGGTGTACAGCGGAGTCAGGGAGGGTTCCGGCGGCAGCTTGATATCCAGCAGTTGCGGGCCGTCGTCGATGCGGCTGATGAATTCGGTGAAGTCCTCGCGCACGACCAGAAGGTTCTTGTCGAGGAGCGCCCGTTCTTCCTGCGTCAGCTTCGCCAGGCCGGCGTCCGTCAGGCTCAGGCCCAGGCCGTAGTGGGGGCGCCATTCCTCGAGCTGGCGCAGGCGTCCGGCCTGATCCAGCGGGGCCAGCTTCTCCACCAGCGAATAGGCCTGTCCACGCACGGCGTCGCGGTGGTAGTTCTCCAGGATGCTGTCGTAGGCGGCGTCGAGGACATGGTCGACCACGAAGATCGCGGCGGCGAAGCCCAGGGCCAGGAGCAGGTAGAGTCGCAGGAACAGGCGCAGCATTCAGAGTTCCCAGCCCAGCGGGTTGAACAGGTAGCCCTTGCCCCAGACAGTCTTGATCCGGACCGGTTCGCGAGGATTGTCCTTCAGTTTGCTGCGCAACTTGCTGATGCAGACGTCGACGCTGCGGTTCAGGCCGTCGAAGCCGATACCGCGGATCTGGTTGAGGATCTCGTCGCGGGAGAGGATCTCCCCCGCCTGGCTGGCCAGTAGCCAGAGCAGCTCGAACTCCATGGTCGTCAGTTCGATGCTGCGACCATCCAGCTCCGCTTCGCGGCGCCGTCGATCGACGTTCAGTTGGCCGAACGCCAGGGTTTCGGGCGAGGCGGGCAGCGGTGCGTGGCGACGTATCAGGGCGCGCAGGCGGGCCAGCAGCACCGGGGGTTCGATCGGTTTGATCACGTAGTCGTCGGCGCCGGACTCCAGGCCGAGGATATGGTCCAGGTCATCTTCCTGGGCGGTGAGAATGAGGATCGGCAGATTGTCCACGCGGCGGATCTCGCGGCACACCTGGAGGCCGTTCTGGCCGGGAAGCATGAGGTCGAGGACCACCAGTTCCGGCTTGAAGTCGAGAAAGGCACCGAACGCGGCATCGCCGCGGTGTACCTGGCGCACTTCGAAACCATGCTGGGAAAGGAAGCTGGCGATCAGGCGGGCGAGCTTCTGGTCGTCTTCGACGAGCAATACCTTGCTGAGGGTAGGGCAGTCCATAAGGATTCATCGGTGGGAACGGAATCGGCGGGCATTATATGCATCGGTCCCGGGCGAAGCTCCAGTGGCGGTCGACGACGTGGCGACCTTGGGAAAGCGGTCGGAATATTCCCGCGATGCCACAGCATCCTGCCGGGGTGACTTCTGCATTTCCCTCTACTAGAATGCATGCCCTTGATTCTGGGAGCCGGAAGGACCGGCTTACGTCTGTGCAACGAGGAATATCCATGCAAGTTTCTGTTGAAAGCACTTCCGCTCTTGAGCGCCGCATGACCGTTGGTGTGCCTGCCGAGCGTATCGAGACCGAAGTCAACAAGCGTCTGCAGCAGACCGCCCGTCGTGCCAAGATTCCAGGTTTCCGTCCCGGCAAGGTGCCGATGAGTGTCATTCGTCAGCGCTATGAAGCTTCCGCGCGTCAGGAAGCCATGGGTGATCTGATCCAGGAAACCTTCTATGAAGCCGTGGTCGAGCAGAAGCTGAATCCGGCCGGTTCGCCGTCGGTAGAGCCCAAGTCCTTCGAAAAGGGCAAGGACCTGGAATATATCGCTACTTTCGAAGTCTTCCCCGAGTTCACCGTTTCCGGCCTGGAAGGCATCAAGATCGAGCGCCTGCAGGCCGAGGTGGCAGACGCCGACGTCGATAACATGCTCGACGTCCTGCGCAAGCAGAACACCCGCTTCGAAGTGGTCGAGCGTGCCGCTCAGAACGACGACCAGCTGAACATCGATTTCGTCGGCAAGATCGACGGCGAAGCCTTCGCCGGCGGTTCCGCCAAGGGCACTCTGCTGGTGCTGGGCTCCGGTCGCATGATCGCCGGTTTCGAAGAGGGCCTGGTGGGCGCCAAGGCCGGTGAAGAGCGCGTGCTCAACCTGACCTTCCCCGAGGACTACCAGAACCTGGACCTGGCCAACAAGCCCGCCGAGTTCACCGTCACCGTCAACAGCGTTGCCGAGCCCAAGCTGCCTGAACTGAACGAGGAATTCTTCGCCCTGTTCGGCGTCAAGGAAACCGGCCTCGATGGCTTCCGCGCGGAAGTGCAGAAGAACATGGAGCGCGAGCTGCGCCAGGCGATCAAGTCGAAGGTCAAGAACCAGGTCATGGAAGGTCTGCTGCAGGCCAATCCGATCGAGGTTCCCAAGGCGCTGATCGGCAACGAGGTGAACCGTCTGCGCGTGCAGGCCGTCCAGCAGTTCGGTGGCAACATCAAGCCGGACCAGCTGCCGGCGGAGCTGTTCGAAGAGCAGGCCAAGCGCCGCGTGGTGCTGGGCCTGATCGTTGCCGAAGTGGTCAAGCAGCACGAGCTGAAGGCCGACGAAGGCCGTGTGCGCGAGATGATCGAGGAAATGGCCTCCGCCTACCAGGAGCCCGAGCAGGTCGTCGCCTGGTACTTCAAGAACGAGCCCCAGCTGAACGAAGTCCGTTCTGTTGTACTGGAAGAACAAGTCGTAGATACTGTCCTGCAAAAGGCCACTGTGACCGATAAGCAGGTATCCTACGAGGAAGCGGTCAAGCCGGCCGAAGCTCCGCAAGCGGCCTGATTCGTCCTCTCGTTCGAATCCCACAAGCCAGCCTTAGTGCTGGCTTGTGCGTCTTTGAGGCTTCACTATCTGTTAGGGAGTGATCGCTAGACATGTCTCGCAACTCTTTTATTCCGCACGTTCCCGATATCCAGGCCGCCGGTGGCCTGGTGCCCATGGTGGTGGAGCAGTCCGCCCGCGGTGAGCGCGCCTACGACATCTATTCCCGCCTGCTGAAGGAGCGGATCATCTTCCTGGTCGGCCAGGTCGAGGACTACATGGCCAACCTGGTGGTTGCCCAGTTGCTGTTCCTGGAAGCCGAGAACCCCGAGAAGGATATCCACCTGTACATCAACTCGCCGGGTGGCTCGGTGACCGCCGGGATGTCGATCTACGACACCATGCAGTTCATCAAGCCGAACGTGTCGACCACCTGTATCGGCCAGGCGTGCAGCATGGGTGCCTTGCTGCTGGCCGGTGGCGCCGCGGGCAAGCGTTACTGCCTGCCGCATTCGCGGATGATGATCCACCAGCCGCTGGGCGGTTTCCAGGGCCAGGCCTCGGATATCGAGATCCATGCCAAGGAAATCCTCTTCATCAAGGAACGTCTGAACCAGGTTCTGGCGCACCATACCGGCCAACCGCTGGACGTCATCGCCCGCGACACCGATCGTGATCGCTTCATGAGCGGTGACGAAGCCGTCAAGTATGGCCTGATCGACAAGGTCATGACCCAGCGCGACCAGGCCGTCTAAGGCTCCGCAATGCTGGCGGCCGTGACATTCGGCCGCCTCGTGGGCTTGAAAATGCCCACAATTGCCTTCATCTTGTGTTTGAAGCTACCCATTGGATCGATCGAATGACTGATACCCGCAACGGCGAGGACAACGGCAAGCTGCTGTATTGCTCCTTCTGCGGCAAGAGCCAGCACGAAGTGCGCAAGTTGATTGCCGGCCCCTCGGTCTTTATCTGCGACGAGTGTGTCGACCTGTGCAATGACATCATCCGCGAGGAGGTGCAGGAAGCGCAGGCGGAAAGTAGTGGGCACAAACTTCCGGCGCCGAAAGAGATCCGCACCATCCTCGATCAGTACGTGATCGGGCAGGAGCGGGCGAAGAAGGTTCTGGCGGTAGCGGTGTACAACCACTACAAGCGCCTCAACCAGCGTGACAAGAAGGACGATATCGAGCTCGGCAAGAGCAACATTCTGATGATCGGCCCAACCGGCTCGGGCAAGACCCTGCTGGCCGAGACCCTCGCGCGCCTGCTGAACGTGCCGTTCACCATCGCCGACGCGACCACGCTGACGGAAGCCGGCTATGTGGGTGAGGATGTCGAGAACATCATCCAGAAACTCCTGCAGAAATGCGACTACGATGTGGAAAAGGCCCAGATGGGTATCGTCTACATCGACGAGATCGACAAGATTTCCCGCAAGTCGGATAACCCTTCCATCACTCGCGACGTCTCCGGCGAGGGTGTGCAGCAGGCCTTGCTGAAGCTTATCGAGGGCACTGTCGCCTCGGTGCCGCCGCAAGGTGGCCGCAAGCATCCGCAGCAGGAATTCCTGCAAGTCGATACGCGTAACATCCTGTTCATCTGCGGCGGCGCTTTCGCCGGCCTGGAGCGGGTCATCCAGAACCGTTCCGCGCGCGGCGGCATCGGCTTCAATGCCGAGGTGCGCAGCCAGGAAATGGGCAAGAAGGTCGGCGAGGCGTTCAAGGAGGTCGAGCCGGAGGATCTGGTCAAGTTCGGCCTGATCCCGGAGTTTGTCGGCCGTTTGCCGGTAATCGCCACGCTCGACGAACTCGACGAGGCTGCCCTGATGCAGATACTCACCGAGCCGAAGAACGCGCTCACCAAGCAATACGCCAAGCTGTTCGAGATGGAAGGCGTCGATCTCGAGTTCCGCCCGGACGCCCTCAAGGCCGTGGCCCGCAAGGCGCTCGAGCGCAAGACCGGCGCACGCGGCTTGCGTTCGATTCTCGAAGGTATTCTTCTGGATACCATGTACGAGATTCCCTCCCAGCAGGATGTCAGCAAGGTGGTCATCGATGAGAGTGTCATCGATGGTTCGTCGCAACCCCTGATGATCTACGAGAACAGCGAAAAGCCAGCCAAGGCTGCGCCTGAGGCATGACAGAGCAGGGGCCTTCGGGCCCCTTTTCTTTTCCGACTGCCACGCTTGTTTTTTCCCGGGCCTAACCCCATCTTAGGCTGAAAGATCTTCCTATCTGTTTCGTGGCCAAGTGCCGCTGTAGAGCCGACATTATGAAAACACTCGTCGAATTGCCCTTGCTGCCGCTACGTGACGTGGTGGTGTACCCGCACATGGTCATCCCGTTGTTCGTCGGGCGGGAAAAGTCCATCGAGGCCCTCGAGGCGGCGATGACCGGCGACAAGCAGATTCTCCTGCTGGCGCAGAAGAACCCCGCTGACGACGATCCCGGCGAGGATGGCCTGTATCGCATGGGCACGGTCGCGACCGTGCTGCAACTGCTCAAGCTTCCGGACGGCACCGTCAAGGTGCTGGTCGAGGGCGAGCAGCGCGGCCAGGTCGAGCGCTTCATCGAGGAAGAGGGGCACATCCGTGCCGCGGTCCAGGTCGTCGACGACGCCGAGGTCGGCGAGCGCGAGGCCGAAGTCTTCACCCGCAGCCTGTTGAGCCAGTTCGAGCAATATGTCCAGCTGGGCAAGAAGGTCCCGGCCGAGGTGCTTTCCTCGCTGAACAGCATCGACGAGCCCAGCCGGCTGGTCGATACCATGGCGGCGCACATGGCGCTGAAGATCGAGCAGAAGCAGGACATTCTGGAAATCACCGACCTGCCATCGCGGGTCGAGCACGTCCTGGCCCTGCTGGATGCCGAGATCGACCTGCTGCAGGTGGAAAAGCGCATCCGCGGCCGCGTCAAGAAGCAGATGGAGCGCAGTCAGCGCGAGTACTACCTGAATGAGCAGATGAAGGCCATTCAGAAGGAACTGGGCGACATCGATGAGGGGCATAACGAGGTCGAGGAGCTGAAGAAGCGCATCGACAACGCCGGCCTTACCAAGGAAGCGCACACCAAGGCTACCGCCGAGCTGAACAAGCTCAAGCAGATGTCGCCGATGTCGGCGGAGGCCACCGTGGTCCGCTCCTACATCGACTGGCTGCTGAATGTGCCGTGGAAGGCCGAGAGCAAGGTGCGCCATGACCTCGCCAAGGCCGAGGATATCCTCGACGCCGATCACTATGGCCTGGAGGAAGTGAAGGAGCGCATTCTCGAGTATCTCGCCGTGCAGAAGCGGGTGAAGAAGCTCAAGGGGCCGGTCCTTTGCCTGGTCGGCCCGCCCGGGGTGGGCAAGACCTCCCTGGCCGAGTCCATCGCCCGCGCCACCAACCGCAAGTTCGTCCGCATGGCGCTTGGCGGTGTGCGCGACGAGGCCGAGATTCGTGGCCACCGCCGCACCTACATCGGCTCGATGCCGGGGCGTCTGATCCAGAAAATGACCAAGGTCGGTGTGCGCAACCCGTTGTTCCTCCTCGACGAGATCGACAAGATGGGCAGCGACATGCGCGGCGACCCCGCGTCGGCCCTGCTCGAGGTGCTCGATCCGGAGCAGAACCACAACTTCAACGACCATTACCTGGAAGTCGACTACGACCTGTCCGACGTGATGTTCCTCTGCACGGCGAACTCCATGAACATCCCGGCGCCGTTGCTGGATCGGATGGAGGTCATCCGCCTGCCGGGCTACACCGAGGACGAGAAAGTCAATATCGCCTCCAAGTACCTGATTCCCAAGCAGGTCCAGGCCAACGGCCTGAAGAAGGGTGAGCTGACCTTCGAGGAGGCGGCCCTTCGCGACATCATTCGTTACTACACCCGCGAGGCCGGCGTGCGCAGCCTCGAGCGACAGATCGCCAAGGTCTGCCGCAAGGCGGTGAAGGAACATGCCAAGCTGAAGCGTATCCAGGCGCTGGTCACCACCGAGGCCCTGGAGAACTACCTGGGTGTGCGCAAGTTCCGCTACGGGCTGGCCGAGCAGCAGGACCAGATCGGCCAGGTGACCGGCCTGGCCTGGACCCAGGTCGGTGGCGAGCTGCTGACCATCGAGGCGGCCGTGGTTCCCGGCAAGGGCCAGTTGACCAAGACCGGTTCGCTGGGCGATGTGATGGCGGAGTCGATCACTGCGGCCCTCACCGTGGTGCGCAGCCGCGCCCAGAGCCTGGGGATCGCGGCGGATTTCCACGAGAAGCGCGACATCCACATCCACGTGCCCGAGGGCGCCACGCCGAAGGATGGACCGAGCGCCGGGATCGGCATGTGCACCGCTCTGGTCTCGGCGATCACGCAGATTCCGGTGCGTGCCGACGTGGCGATGACAGGGGAGATCACCCTGCGGGGACAGGTGCTGGCGATCGGTGGGCTGAAAGAAAAACTTTTGGCGGCGCACCGTGGCGGCATCAAGACCGTGATCATTCCCGAGGAAAATGTTCGCGACCTGAAGGAAATTCCGGACAATATTAAGAGTGATCTGGTTATTAAACCGGTTAAATGGATTGACGAAGTCCTGCAAATTGCGCTGCAATACGCCCCGGAGCCCTTGCCCGATGCGGCTCCGGAGATGGTTGCAAAGGATGATAAACGCGAGCCTGATTCCAAGGAGCGAATTAGCACGCATTAGTCGGTAGGTATTCTTGACACTGTTTTTGGGCCCTTGTTATAAAGCGGCACTTGCTGAGTCAGTTGGCCTACCAGCACAGAATTTCCTTACACCTAACACATAGAAACATACTCAACAGAAATAAGGGGACTTAGAGTGAACAAGTCGGAACTGATCGATGCAATTGCCGCATCTGCTGATATCCCGAAAGCTGTTGCCGGTCGCGCACTGGACGCAGTGATCGAGTCCGTCACTGGCGCCCTGAAGGCTGGTGACTCCGTCGTGCTGGTTGGTTTCGGCACCTTCGCTGTCAAAGAGCGCGCTGCTCGCACCGGTCGCAACCCGCAAACTGGCAAGCCGATCAAGATCGCCGCTGCCAAGATCCCGGGCTTCAAGGCCGGTAAAGCCCTGAAGGATGCTGTCAACTAAGCGTCTTTTTGGACTAGTTCTACCCAGGTTGGCCAAGGCTGGCCTGGCTGCGGAGCGGTAGTTCAGTCGGTTAGAATACCGGCCTGTCACGCCGGGGGTCGCGGGTTCGAGTCCCGTCCGCTCCGCCAGTTACGAGAAGGCGCATCCTCGGATGCGCCTTTCTTATATCCGCATCTCTTACCCACGCCGCGCCGCCCCAGACGGCTGGTCGTGGCAGTTTTTGGGGGCTGCATGCTGCAGAACATCAGGGATAATTCCCAGGGCTGGATCGCCAAGACCATCATTGGCGTGATCATCGTTCTCCTGTCGCTGACCGGCTTCGACGCCATCATCCGGGCTACCGACCATTCCAACGTGGCCGCCAAGGTCAACGGTGACGACATCAGCCTCAACGAAGTCCAACAGGCCGTGGACATGCAGCGCCGCCAGCTGCTGCAGCGCCTGGGCAAGGATTTCGACCCATCCATGCTGGATGACAAGCTGCTCAAGGAAGCGGCCCTGAAGGGCCTGATCGAGCGCACCCTGTTGCTCCAGGCCGCCAAGGACGACAAGTTCGCCTTCTCCGACCAGGCTCTGGACCAACTGATCCTGCAAACGCCCGAGTTCCAGGTGGATGGCAAGTTCAATGCGGACCGCTTCGACCAGGTCATCCGTCAGATGAACTACAGCCGCCTGCAGTTCCGCCAGATGCTCGGCCAGGAAATGCTCATCGGCCAGCTCCGTGCCGGCCTGGCGGGTACCGGCTTCGTCACCGACAACGAACTGCAGTCCTTCGCCCGCCTGGAGCGGCAGACCCGCGACTTCGCCACCCTTGCGGTCAAGGCCGATGCGTCCAAGAGCAGCGTGGCCGAGGACGAGGTGAAGGCTTTCTATGAGGGCCACAAGAGCGAATTCATGACTCCCGAGCAAGTGGTCGTCGAGTACGTGGAGCTGAAGAAGTCTTCCTTCTTCGACCAGGTCAAGGTGAAGCAGGAAGATCTCGATGCGCTGTACCAGAAGGAGATCGCCAACCTCTCCGAGCAGCGCGACGCCGCGCACATCCTGATCGAAGTGAATGACAAGACCAGTGATGAACAGGCCAGGGCGAAGATCGACGAGATCAAGGCGCGCCTGGCCAAGGGCGAGGATTTCGCCGCGCTGGCCAAGGAGTTCTCCCAGGACATCGGTTCGGCCGCCACCGGCGGCGACCTTGGCTATGCCGGACGTGGCGTTTACGACCCGGCCTTCGAGGAAGCCCTGTACGCACTGAAGCAGGGCGAGGTGTCGGCGCCGGTGAAAACCCCGTATGGCTACCACCTGATCAAGCTGCTGGGCGTACAGGCACCGGAGGTTCCGAGCCTGGAAAGCCTCAAGCCTAAGCTCGAGGACGAGCTGAAGAAACAGATGGTCGAACAGCGTTTCGTCGAGGCCACCAAGGACCTCGAAAGTTCCGCCTACGAAGCTGCGGATCTGAGCCAGCCGGCGCAGGAGATGGGGCTGAAGGTGCAGACCAGCCAGCCGTTCGGCCGCTCGGGTGGCGATGGCATCGCCGCCAACCGCCAGATAGTGCAGGCTGCATTCAGCACCGAAGTGCTGGAAGAGGCTGCCAACAGCGGCGCGATCGAGCTGGATCCGGACACCGTGGTGGTCCTGCGGGTCAAGGAGCACAACAAGCCCAAGGAGCAGCCTCTGGAACAGGTCGCCGCGGGCATCCGCGACCGCCTGGCCGCCGAGAAGGCCGCCGAGGCGGCGAAGAAGCAGGGCGAGGCGCTGATCGCCGAGTTGCGCGAAGGGCGTGCGCCGTCTAAGCCGGGCGAAGCCTGGAAAGTGGTCGAAGCCGCTTCCCGGGGCCAGGAGGGCATCGATCCGAAGCTGTTGCAGACCGTGTTCCGCATGCAGCGTCCGGAAGCCAAGGACAAGCCGTCGTTCTCCGGCGTGACCCTGGCCAACGGCGACTACGTGGTGATCCGTCTGAATGGCGTCAGCGAGCCGGAGCAGGCTATCTCCGACGATGAGAAGGCCATGTACCGCCGCTTCCTGGCGTCGCGTAGCGGCCAGGAAGATTTCGCCGCCTTCCGTCGCCAGTTGCAGGACAAGGCCGAAGTCGAGAAATACTGAGACCGAAGTCGACAGGAGAGGCCGCGCAAGCGGCCTTTCCTGTTTCCGAGACATGAAAAAGGCCGCGCGGAGCGGCCTCTTTCGCTAGGCGCAGGACACCTAGTCGTCGCCCAGCGGCCCCATGGCGGTGGTATTGAAGCCGCCATCGACATAGAGAATCTCGCCGCTGATTCCGCTGGCCAGGTCCGAGCAGAGGAACGCGCCGGCGTTGCCGACTTCCTCGATGGTGACGTTGCGCCGCAGCGGTGTCTGCCGTTCGTTGGCGGCGAGCATCTTGCGGAAGTTCCTGATCCCGGAGGCCGCCAGGGTGCGGATCGGTCCGGCGGAGACCGCGTTGACCCGGGTTCCTTCCGGTCCGAGGCTGCCGGCCAGGTAGCGCACACCAGCCTCCAGGCTGGCCTTGGCCATACCCATCACGTTGTAGTTCGGCATGGTCCGCTCGGCCCCCAGGTAGGAGAGGGTCAGCAGGCTGCCGTTGCGGCCTTTCATCATTTCCCGACCGGCTCTGGCCAGGGCGATGAAGCTGTAGGCGCTGATGTCGTGGGCGATGCGGAAGCCATCGCGGGTGGTCACCGCAGTGAAGTCTCCATCGAGCTGATCGCCTGGCGCGAAGCCGACCGAGTGCACGATGATGTCCAGGCCATCCCAGTGCTTGCCCAGGGCGGTGAACACCGCTTCGATCTGGCCATCGTCGGCCACGTCGCAGGGAAAGCACAACTGCGGCCCCGAGCCCCAGCCGCTGGCGAACTCCTCCACGCGGCCCTTGAGCTTGTCGTTCTGGTAGGTAAAGGCCAGTTCGGCGCCTTCGCGATGCATGGCGGCGGCGATGCCGGAGGCGATGGAAAGCTTGCTGGCGACGCCTACGATCAGGGCGCGCTTTCCGGTGAGAAATCCCATTCTACGGTCCTCGTCTGCTATTCGGTTTCCACGGTTGCCGGGGCCATGAAGGCCGCTTCCAGCAATTGTTGCGTGTACGCGTGCTGCGGCGAGGCGAAGACCTGCTCGGCGCTGCCCTGTTCGACCACCTTGCCGTGCCGCACCACCATCAACTGGTGGCTGAGGGCCTTGACCACCGCGAGGTCGTGGCTGATGAACAGGTAGGTGAGGTTGTACTTGCCCTGCAAGTGCCGGAGCAGCTCGACGACCTGGCGCTGGACGGTGCGGTCGAGCGCCGAGGTGGGTTCGTCGAGCAGGATCAGCGCCGGTTTCAGTACCAGCGCCCGGGCGATGGCGATACGCTGGCGCTGGCCCCCGGAGAACTCGTGGGGGTAGCGATAACGGGTCTGTGGGTCGAGCCCGACCTCCACCAGCGCGTCGATGATCGCCTGCTCCTGTTCGGCTTCGCTGCCGATGCCGTGGATACGCAGGCCCTCGCCAACGATCTCGCCGACGCACATGCGCGGGCTGAGGCTGCCGTACGGGTCCTGGAACACCACCTGCATCTCCCGGCGCAGGGGACGCACTTCGTGCTGCGACAGGCCATCCAGGCGCCTGCCTTCGAAGCGGATGCCACCCTGGCTTTCCAGTAGCCGGAGGATAGCCAGGCCCAGGGTCGACTTGCCCGAGCCGCTCTCGCCGACAATGCCCAGGGTCTGCCCGCGGGGCAATTCGAAATTGACCCCGTCCACCGCCTTCACATGATCCACGGTGCGGCGGAACACGCCTTTGCGAATCGGGAACCAGACCCGCAGGTCGTCCACCGCCAGCAGGGTGTCGCCGGGTGGATTGACCGCCGGGCCGCCGCTGGGTTCGGCATTCAGCAATTCGCGGGTGTAGGGATGCCGCGGGGCTTCGAAAAGCTCCGTGCAGGAGGCCTGCTCGACGATCCGGCCGCGCTGCATGACGCAGACGCGGTGGGCGATGCGGCGGACCAGGTTGAGATCGTGGGTGATCAGCAGCAGGGACATGCCCAGGCGTGCCTGCAGCTCCTTGAGCAGGTCGAGGATCTTCAACTGGACGGTGACGTCCAGCGCCGTGGTCGGCTCGTCGGCGATCAGCAATTGTGGCTCGCAGGCCAGGGCCATGGCGATCATCACCCGCTGCCGCTGGCCGCCGGAGAGTTCGTGCGGGTAGGCCTTCAGGCGCCTGGCCGGTTCCGGGATGCCGACCAGTTCGAGCAGTTCGAGAATCCTCGCGGCGGCCCTGGCGCCGCTCAGCCCCTTGTGCAGTGCCAGGACCTCGGCCAGTTGCTTCTCGATGGTGTGCAGCGGGTTGAGAGAGGTCATGGGCTCCTGGAAGACCATGGCGATGCGATTGCCGCGAATGCCGCGCAGGCGCCGTTCCGGCAGTTTCAGCAGGTCCTCGCCCTGATAGTGGATGCTGCCCGTGGGATGGCTGGCGATGGGGTAGGGCAGCAGGCGCAGGATCGAGTGGGCGGTCACCGACTTGCCCGAGCCGCTTTCGCCGACCAGCGCCAGGGTCTCGCCCTGGCGGATATCGAAGCTGACGCCTTCGACCACGCGCTGGCGTTGTTCGCCGGAGGTGAACTCGACGGCGAGGTCGCGGATTTCCAGAATGTTCTCGCTCATCTCATTTCCTCGGGTCGAACGCGTCGCGGGCGGCTTCGCCGATGAACACCAGCAGGCTCAGCATCACCGCCAGCACCACGAAGGCGGAGATGCCCAGCCAGGGCGCCTGCAGGTTGGATTTGCCCTGGGCCACCAGCTCGCCGAGGGAGGGCGCGCCGGGCGGCAGGCCGAAGCCGAGGAAGTCCAGCGAGGTGAGGGTGCCGATGGCGCCAGTGAGGATGAATGGCATGAAGGTCAGGGTCGAGATCATCGCGTTCGGCAGGATGTGGCGGAACATGATGGCGCTGTTGCGCATGCCCAGGGCCCGGGCGGCGCGTACATATTCGAGGTTGCGGCCGCGAAGGAACTCGGCGCGGACCACATCCACCAGGCTCATCCAGGAGAACAGCAGCATGATGCCCAGCAGCCACCAGAAGTTCGGCTGGACGAAACTGGCCAGGATGATCAGCAGGTAGAGCACCGGCAGCCCCGACCAGACTTCCAGGAAACGCTGGCCGAGCAGGTCGACCCAGCCGCCGTAGTAGCCTTGCAGGGCGCCGACGATGACGCCGATCAGCGAGCTGAGCACGGTCAGGGTCAGGGCGAAGAGGATCGACACGCGGAAGCCGTAGATCACCCGGGCGAGCACGTCGCGGGCCTGGTCGTCGGTGCCCAGCCAGTTTTCCGCCGACGGCGGGGCGGGAGCGGGAACCTTCAGCTCGTAGTTGATGGTGTCGTAGCTGTAGGGGATCGGTGGCCAAAGCACCCAGCCGTCCTTCTCGGCGATCAGTTGGCTGATGTAGGGGCTCTTGTAGTTGGCTTCCAGGGGGAATTCGCCGCCGAAGGTGGTTTCCGGGTAGCGTTTGAAGACCGGGAAGTACCAGCCGCCGTCGTAATGCACGACCAGCGGTTTGTCGTTGGCGATCAGTTCGGCGCCGAGGCTGCCGACGAACAGGATGAGGAACAGCCAGAGCGACCACCAGCCACGCTTGTTGCTCTTGAAGCGGGCCCAGCGGCGCTGGTTGATGGGAGACAGGCGCATCGGATTACTCCCGGTTCTCGAAGTCGATGCGCGGATCGACCAGGGTGTAGACGATATCGCTGATCAGCTTCATGACCAGCCCGAACAGGGTGAAGATGAACAGCGTGCCGAAGACCACCGGGTAGTCGCGGTTCATCGCCGCTTCGAAGCTGAGCAGGCCGAGGCCGTCGAGGGAGAAGATCACCTCGATCAACAGCGAGCCGGTGAAGAAGATCCCCAGCAGCGCAGCCGGCAGGCCGGCGATCACCAGTAGCATGGCGTTGCGGAATACGTGACCGTAGAGCACGCGGCGTTCGGTCAGGCCCTTGGCGCGGGCGGTGACCACGTATTGCTTGCCGATCTCGTCGAGGAAGCTGTTCTTGGTCAGCAGCGTGATGGTGGCGAAGTTGCCGATCACCAGGGCGGTTACCGGCAATGCCAGGTGCCAGAAATAATCGAGAACCTTGCCGCCGAGGCTGAGCTGGTCGAAGTTGTTCGAGGTCAGGCCGCGCAGCGGGAACCAGTCCCAGTAGCTGCCGCCGGCGAACAGCACCACCAGCAGGATGGCGAAGAGGAAGGCGGGGATGGCGTAGCCGACGATGATCGCCGAGCTGGTCCAGATATCGAACAGGCTACCGTGGCGAACCGCCTTGGCTATCCCCAGCGGGATCGACACCAGGTACATGATCAGTGTGCTCCAGAGGCCGAGCGAGATCGACACCGGCAGTTTCTCGATGATCAGGTCGGTGACCTTGGCGTCGCGGAAGAAGCTCTGCCCGAAATCCAGGTGCAGGTAGTTCTTCAGCATGATCATGAAGCGCTCGGGCGCCGACTTGTCGAAGCCGTACATGCGCTCGATCTCTTTCACCAGCTCAGGGTCCAGGCCTTGCGCGCCGCGGTACTGCGAGCCGGCCACGGCGACTTCGCCGCCGCCGCCGGAGATGCGTCCGGTGGCGCCGCCGGAAGCGGCGTCGAAGCCTTCCAGCTTGGCGATCATCTGTTCCACCGGGCCACCGGGAGCGGCCTGGATGATGATGAAGTTGATCAGCAGGATGCCGAACAGGGTCGGGACGATCAGCAGCAGGCGCCGCAGGATGTAGGAGAGCATGCGGCGTTACTCCCGTTCCGGCGCGGCGTCTTGCGCGGCTTCGGCTTGCGGCTTGCTCGGCAGCGCCTTGTCGCTGGTCTGCCACCAGGTCATCAGGCCCCAGTCGTAGAGCGGGGTGACCTTGGGCCGGCCGAAGCGGTTCCAGTACGCGACCCGCCAGGTGTCGACGTAGTAGTTCGGCACCACGTAGTAGCCCCATAGCAATACCCGGTCGAGGGCGCGGGTATGGTCGATCAGGCTCTGCCGCGAGTCGGACTGGATCAGGCTGTCCACCAGGCTGTCGATGGCCGGATCCTTGAGGCCGATGAAGTTGCGGCTGCCGGCCTTGTCGGCGCTGCTGGAATGCCAGAACTCGCGCTGCTCGTTGCCCGGCGAGTTGGATTGCGGCCAGGTCGCCGAGGTCATGTCGAAATCCCGCGAGCGCAGGCGGTTGACGAACTGCGAGACGTCGACGCGGCGGATCTGCATGTCGATGCCAAGTTCGGCCAGGTTACGCTTGAACGGCAGGATGACCCGTTCCATGTTGGCCTGGAACAGCATGAACTCGAAGGTCAGCGGTTGTCCGTCGGGACCCACCATGCGGTTGTTCTCGATCCTGTAGCCGGCTTCGGTGAGCAACCGGTAGGCCTTGCGCCGCTGCTCGCGGATCACCCCGCTGCCATCGTTGACCGGGTTCTGGAAGACCTGGTCGAAGGCTTCGTCGGGAATCTTGCCGCGCAGCGGTTCGAGGATCTTCAGCTCGGCTTCGCTGGGCAACTGGTGGGCGGCCATCTCCGAGTTCTCGAAATAGCTGTTGGTGCGCTTGTAGGAGCTGAAGAACAGCTGCTTGTTCGACCATTCGAAGTCGAACAACAGGCTGATCGCCTGGCGTACCCGGCGGTCCTGGAACACCGGGCGGCGGATATTGAAGGCGAAGCCCTGCATGCCGACCGGGTTGTAATTGTGGATGCTGGCCTTGACGAAGCGCCCGTCGCGCAGCGCCGGCGACTCGTAGCCGGTGGCCCAGTCCTTCGCCGAGTATTCCAGGTTGACGTCGTACTGACCGGCCTTGAAGGCTTCCAGGGCGACCGACATGTCGCGATAGGAGTCGATGGTGATGGTGTCGAAGTTATAGAGTCCGCGGGAGACCGGAAGGTCCTTGGCCCACCAGTCCTTGACCCGCTCGTAGCTGATGGAGCGTCCCGGATCGACCTTGGCGATGCGGTAGGGACCGCTGCCTACCGGGATTTCCATGCCGGTCTTGGAAAAGTCGCGGTCGGCCCACCAGTGTTTCGGCAGGATCGCGATCTGCCCGAGGATCAGCGGCAATTCGCGGTTGCCGGCGTGCTTGAAGTCGAAGCGCACGCGCAGCTTGTCTTCGGCGACCACCTTGTCGACATCCGCGTAATAGTTGCGGTACATCGGGTCGCCCTTGCTCACCAGGGTCTCGAAGGTGAACACCACGTCCTCGGCCGTCACCGGCGTGCCGTCGTTGAAGCGTGCCTGGGGACGCAGGTAGAAGCGCACGTAGCTGTTGTCCGGGGCCTTCTCGATCTTCTCGGCGAGCAGGCCGTACTCAGTGAAGGGCTCGTCCTGCGACTGGAAGGCCAGGGTGTCGTAGATCAGGCCCAGCGAAGGTGCGGAAACGCCCTTGCCGATGAACGGGTTGAGGCTGTCGAAGCCGCCGAAGTCGGCCTGGCGGAGGATGCCGCCCTTCGGCGCGTCCGGATTGACGTAGTCGAAGTGCTTGAAGTCGGCGGGGTACTTGGGGGCTTCGTCGTAGAGCGTGAGTGCGTGCTTCGGTGCGGCGAGAAGGGGGCCGCAGCAGCCGAACAGCAGGGCTGCCAGAAGGGGGGTGAAGCGGGGACGGATCATCGGGACGTCTCCAGGTTTTTCTGCCACCACGCGCGCAGGCCCAGGGTGTAGGGCGGGGTGGTGACGAAGGCGAAACGGTTGCGGTACGCCAGGCGGTGCGAATTGAGGTACCAGTTGGGAATGCTGTAGTACTGCCAGAGCAAGGTTCGGTCCAGGGCGCGGGCGGCGGCGACCTGCTCGTCGCGGCTGTGGGCGCCGAGCAGGCGGTTGAGCATCGCGTCGACCACCGGGTTGGCGATCCCCGCGTAGTTCTTGCTGCCCTTGACCTTCGCCTGGCTGGAGTGGAAGTACTGCCACTGCTCCAGCCCGGGGCTCAGGGTCTGCGGCAGGGTCATGAGGATCATGTCGTAGTCGAACTGGTCCAGGCGCTGCTTGTACTGGGCGCGGTCGACGGTACGCAGGCGCGCGTCGATACCGATGCTGGCGAGGTTTTCGCGGTAGGGCTGGAGAATCCGCTCCAGGCTCGGATTGACCAGCAGGATTTCGAAACGCAGCGGTTCGCCCTTCTTATTCAGCAGTCGGTCGCCGGACAGCTTCCAGCCGGCTTCGGCCAGTAGACCGAGCGCATGCCTGAGGGTTTCACGGGGAATGCCGCGCCCCTCGGTGGTCGGCAGGCTGAAAGGCTGCTTGAACAACTGCGCCGGCAACTGCTTGCGGTACGGCGACAGGTATAGCCATTCCTGGCCTTCGGGAACACCGCGGGCGGCGAATTCGCTGTTCGGGTAGTAGCTGAGCGAGCGCAGGTAGGAATTGCTGAAGAGGGCACGGTTGGTCCATTCGAAGTCGAACATCTCGCCCAGCGCCTGGCGCAGCGCGCGTTCCTTGAATACGGCGCGGCGGGTGTTCATGAACAGCGCCTGGGTCTGGCTGGGTATCTGGTGCGGGATTTCCGTGCGGATCACTTCGCCGCGCAGGACGGCGGGAAAGCGGTAGTTGTTCAGCCAGTTCTTCGCCTGGTGCTCGATATAGAAATCGAACTCGCCGGCCTTGAAGGCTTCGAAGGCGACTCCGTTGTCCCGGTAGAAATCCACCACGACCCGGTCGAAGTTGTACTTGCCGCGGTTTACCGGCAACTTTTCCCCCCACCAGTCCTTGACCCGTTCGAATACCAGGCGCCGGCCGGGATCGACCTCGACGACACGGTAGGGACCGCTGCCCAGCGGAGGTGTGAAGGTGGTGGCACGGAAGTCGCGATCCTTCCAGTAGTGCTGTGGCAGGACCGGAAGCTCGCCGAGGCGCAGGATCAACAGCGGGTTGCCGGAACGCCGCAGGACGAAACGTACCCGGTGGGGGTTAAGGATGTCGACCCGTTTCACCTCCTGCAGATAGGTGCGGTACATCGGATGTCCCTGCTTGACCAGGGTGCGGTAGGAAAAGGCCACGTCGCTGGCGGTGATCGGCCTGCCGTCGTGGAAGCGTGCCTCCGGGCGCAGGTTGAATACCACCCAGCTGCGGTTTTCCGCGTATTCCACGCTCTTGGCGATCAGGCCATAGCTGGAGGCCGCCTCGTCGCCGGAGGGATCGTACAGGCCGGTGCCGACCATCAGCGGCTCGTTCAGCTCGTTGACGCCGTACTGCAGGAAATCGCCGGTGCCGATCGGACTGGTGCCTTTCAGGGTGTAGGGGTTGAGCGTGTCGAAGCTGCCCGAGGCCATCAGGCGCAGGGTGCCGCCCTTGGGAGCGTCGGGATTGGTCCAGTCGAAATGCTGGAAGTTGGCCGGATACTTGAGCGTGCCGAACTGGGCATAACCATGGCTCTGGGTAATCGCGGCGAAGCCGGGCAGGCTTGCGGCCAGGCCGAGGATCAGGAAGGAGAGGCGACGCATCAGGCGTGTATCCGGGTCCTTGGCTATTTTTGACAACGAATCGTCCGGCAACAGTAACACCTTGCTCGCACAGGAAAAAAGAGGGCGCGCCGGTCCTGTCCGACACGTCGTTTCGCCGTTCCCGCGGTATTTGCGAAAACGCCACGCCGGCGGGAGCGGGCGTGGCGTTTCCAGGGCTGGTCGCAGCGGACCGTCAGCGGCTTGCGGTGTCCAGATACAGGGTCAGGGTCTGGCCAGGCTTGAGCGCCTGCTTGCTGCGTGGGTTCCAGCGCTGCAGGTGCTTCATCTCGACATTGAAGCGCTTGGCGATCAGGTACATCGAGTCGCCTCGCTTGACCTTGTAGTAGGTGGCGCTGTCACGCTTGCCGGACGTGCCTCCCTTGCGCGCCGCCAGGGCCTGGGTGCCGCCTTGCAGCTTGAGCGTCTGGCCGACCTTCAGGGCGTGCTTGTCCAGGCCGTTCCAGCGCTTCAGGTCGTTGACGTCGACGCCGTTGTTGCGCGCGATCTGCCAAAGGCTGTCGCCGTTCTTGACCTTGTAGGAGCGGGTCCGGGCCTGTGGCGCGCTCTGCCGGGCGAGCTGCTGGTAGACAGGCTTGCTGGCGCCGCCGGCGATCTGACCGGGGATGCTCAGTTGCTGGCCCTTGCGCAGGTGGTTGCTGGACAGGCGATTGGCGCTCTTGAGCTCCGCCACGGTGATCCGGTAGCGGTTGGCGATGCTGTGCAGGCTGTCGCCGCTACGCACCCGGTATTGCTGCCAGGCGGTGATTTCCTTCGGCTTGAGGGTATCCAGCGAGGCGGTCAGGAACGCCGCTTTCTCCATCGGCACCAACAGTTGCTGGGGGCCGTCCATGGTCACGCGGCGCTTGTAGGCCGGGTTCAACTGGTACAGCTCGTCCTCGTCGAGGTCGGCGAGCGCGGCGACGCTGGACAGGTCGATCCCGCGCTTGACCCGCACGGCCTGGAAGTACGGCTCGTTGTTGATCGGACTCAGGCTGATGCCGTAGGAGTCTGGCGCCATGACGATCTGCGAGAGGGCGAGCAGCTTGGGTACGTAGTCCTGGGTTTCCTGCGGCAGCGGCAGGTTCCAGTAGTCGGTGGGCAGGCCCAGCTTCTCGTTGCGCTCGATGGCGCGGCTGACGGTGCCTTCACCGGCGTTGTAGGCCGCCAGGGCGAGCATCCAGTCGCCGTTGAACATGTCGTGCAGGCGCTCGAGGTAGGTCAGGGCAGCGTTGGTCGAGGCGGTGATGTCGCGGCGGCCGTCGTAGAAGTTGGTCTGGCGCAGGTTGAAATGCTGGCCGGTGGCGGGAATGAACTGCCAGAGTCCGGCGGCATTGCTGCGCGACAGGGCGAACGGATTGTAGGCGCTTTCGATGACCGGCAGCAGCGCCAGTTCGAGCGGCATGTTGCGTTCTTCCAGGCGCTCGACCACGTAGTGCATGTAGAGGCTGCCGCGCTCGCTCGACTGTTCGAGGAACGACTGGTTGCTGAGGAACCAGAGACGCTGGCGTTCGATGCGCGGGTTGGTGCTGATCGCATCCTGGAGCTGGAAACCGTCGCGCATGCGGTCCCAGATATCGTTGTAGGCGGTGTCCTGGCCGGGCTGGGTGTGCAGCCAGGAGGGGTTGAACTGGACGTCGACGGCTCGGGCGCCGGGGCGTGCTGCTTTGGCCTGGGCCTCCCCCTTGATCTGGCCGCTGCCCTGGCAACCGGCGAGGGCGCCGGCGATGAGCAGGATGGACACCCGAACGGCGCGAGCCAGGGCGTCTAGATCGGGGGTTTTACGGGTCTGTGGCGGCATCGGCTGAGTGCTGTTCCGGGCAAAAATTCAGCCGATTCTAGAAATGACCTCAAGGGTGGTCAAGATTTCGCCAGCCTTCAGAACTGGTCCTTCCAGGCCCTCAGGACCGCAAAAACCTCCTCCGGGGTGCGGTTTTGCTGGCCGCTCCGCTGGTCGGCTTTTTTCTTAACAGAATTTTCCGAAACGCGAAGAAATGGATTGGTCGACAATTCCAGCGAGATTTCCGATGGCAGAGTGATGCGATCCCGTTCACGTAGCCGGGTCGCCTCCTCGAAGCGTTCCCGCAGCGCCTGGTTCTCGGGCTCCACCGCCAGCGCGAAGCGCAGGTTGCTCAGGGTGTACTCATGGGTGCAGTAGACCCGGGTGTTGGCCGGCAGGGCCGCCAGCCGCGCCAGCGAGCGATGCATCTGCGCCGGGGTTCCCTCGAAGAGGCGGCCGCAGCCGGCGGCGAACAGGGTGTCGCCGCAGAACAGCAGGGGTGTTTGTGCCGCGTGGTAATAGGCGATGTGGCCGAGGGTATGGCCGGGCACGTGGAAGATCTCGAAGACCAGGCCGAGCACCTCGACCCGTTCGCCATCCTCCAGCGCCAGGTCGCGCGCGGGGATCTTCTCGTTGGCCGGGCCGAGGACCCGCGCGCCGCTCAGCTCCTTCAGCGCGGCGACGCCACCGACATGGTCATGATGGTGGTGGGTCACCAGGATATCGCTCAACCGCCAGTCGGGATGGGCCGCCAGCCAGGCCTCCACCGGCCTGGCGTCGCCGGGGTCGACCACCGCGCAGCGACGGCTTGTCGCATCTTGCAACAGCCAGATGTAGTTGTCGTTGAAGGCGGGCAGGGCGTCGATCTGTATCATGGCTCGATGTCGCTAAGCAGAAGTCATTGGCGCATAGTATTGCTTATTTTCCCTTCGTGCCGATGTCTGTCGCCGCGAGGAGGAAGACGCTGGAGGTACGCATGAACGAACCGCAAGCCTTCGCCCAGACCGATGCCGAATGGCTGGCCTCGATCAACCGGGCGCGCGACTGGTTCCAGGGACCGCTGGGCAGTCTGATGCTGGCCGAAGAGCGACGCCTGCTGTGCGACGAGCTGACCCGCTACTTCGGTGGTTACCTGGTGCACTACGGGCCGCATGCCGAACTGCCGCCGAGCACCGGGCAGATCCAGCGCGGCGTGCGCCTGGGGCCGCCGATGCCGGGCGTGGACATCGCCTGCGAAGAGGGCGCCTGGCCGCTCAGCGAACATGCCGCGGACGTGGTGCTGCTGCAACACGGCCTGGATTTCTGCCTGTCGCCCCATCGCCTGTTGCGCGAAGCCGCGCGTACCGTTCGTCCGGGCGGCCATCTGCTGCTGGTCGGTATCAACCCCTGGAGTCTCTGGGGTGTGCGGCATCATTTCGCCGGCGATGCGCTGCGCCAGGCACGCTGCATCCCACCGTCGCGGGCCTGCGACTGGCTCAACCTGCTGGGCTTCGCGCTGGAGAAACGACGCTTCGGGTGCTATCGTCCGCCGCTTGCGTCGGCAGCCTGGCAATCGCGCCTGGCGCGCCTGGAGCGCTGGGGCGATGCCTGGCAGTCTTCGGGCGCCGGCTTCTATCTATTGGTGGCACGCAAGCTGGTCGTGGGATTGCGCCCGTTGCGCCAGAGCAAGCGCGAACCGCGCGGTCAGCTGGTGCCCATGCCGGTGGCGAAAGTCAGCCGGCGAGATTCCGAAATCTAGGCATGACAGACAAAGAACAGGTAGTGATCTACACCGACGGCGCCTGCAAGGGCAATCCCGGGCGCGGCGGCTGGGGCGCGCTGCTCCTCTACAAGGGCGCCGAGCGGGAGCTCTGGGGCGGCGAGCCGGATACCACCAATAACCGCATGGAACTGATGGCGGCGATCCAGGCACTGGCGGCGCTGAAGCGTTCCTGTCCGATCCGCCTGGTCACCGACTCGGAATACGTGATGCGCGGCATCACCGAATGGCTGCCGAACTGGAAGAAGCGCGGCTGGAAGACCGCCAGCAAGCAGCCGGTGAAGAATGCCGACCTCTGGCAGGCGCTGGACGAGCAGGTCGCCCGACACCAGGTGGAGTGGCAGTGGGTGCGCGGGCATACCGGCGATCCCGGCAACGAACGTGCCGACCAGTTGGCCAACCGCGGCGTCGCCGAGTTGCCGCGCTGAGCGGGCACCGTAGAAACAAGCGTTCCAGCAGCCTCGGGCTGCACCGAAAGAGAAAAAAGGCTCATAGATGCGTAGCGTCGTACTGGATACCGAAACCACCGGCATGCCGGTGACCGATGGTCACCGGATCATCGAGATCGGCTGTGTCGAACTGGAAGGCCGCCGCCTGACCGGCCGCCACTTCCATGTCTACCTGCAACCCGACCGCGAGGTCGACGAAGGGGCGATCGCCGTCCACGGCATCACCAACGAATACCTGAAGGACAAGCCGCGCTTCCGTGAGGTCGCCAACGATTTCTTCGAATTCATCCGTGGCGCCCAGTTGATCATCCACAACGCGGCGTTCGATATCGGCTTCATCAACAACGAGTTCGCCCTGCTGGGCCAGCAGGACCGCTCGGATGTCACCGAATATTGCACGGTGCTGGATACCCTGCTGATGGCCCGCGAGCGCCATCCGGGCCAGCGCAACAACCTCGATGCGCTGTGCAAGCGCTACGGCGTGGACAACTCCGGTCGTGACCTGCACGGCGCGTTGCTCGACGCCGAGATTCTCGCCGACGTCTACCTGGCGATGACCGGCGGCCAGACCAGCCTGTCGCTGGCCGGCAGCGGCGCGGAAGGCGACGGCAGCGGGCGCCCGATGGTCAGTCCGATCCGGCGGCTCGATCCGGCGCGGGTAGCCACCCCGGTGCTGCGCGCCAGCGCCGAAGAGCTGGCTGCGCATGCGGCGCGGCTGGCGGTGATCGAGAAGTCGGCAGGCGGTCCGTCGCTCTGGGCGCAACTGGAAGCGCCGGTCGGCGAATAGCCTGCCCACGCACCGCGGGCGCCGCATTCAGCGCGTCACCCGATCCTCCAGCGAGGTGTCGCGGAACCGCTCGAAACGGCGGAACCTGCCGTCCTTCACCATCCATATATGCGCCACCCGCGCCTCGAACGACTTGCCGCTGCGACGGTGGGCGCTGCATATCGACCGACGGCGACCACGTTGTCGCCGCCGGCGATCAGGCGCTCGATCTCGACCCTGAAGCCCTCCCAATCCCGCTGCAAGGCCTGGAACACCCCGGCGCGGATCGCCACGCCGACATGGGTGCCGGCCAGCGGGAAACCGGCCGTTTCCGTCCATTGCGTGCGTTCGTCCATGTCCGCCGGCATCCCGGCGAGGTCGCCGCAGGTCGAGGCGGCATAGTGGCCGCCGACGATCTGCCAGGCGTTGCGCATCGGTATCTTCTTTCGTGGGAGGGACCATGCTCCTCGCCGGCAGTTGGGGAGGCAGGCGCGCAAGCATGACTTGTGTTGCCGCGACCTTTTCTTATACGCGCAAGCCGCCGGGGGTTACGCGCGTGCCGGCAACTCTCTACCCTGAGCCCACCGGCGGGGTTCGCCCGCCTGCTGCTCGGGATCAACAATGTATAAAGACCTCAAATTTCCCGTCCTCATCGTCCATCGCGACATCAAGGCCGACACCGTTGCCGGCGAACGCGTGCGGGGCATCGCCCACGAGCTGGAGCAGGACGGCTTCAGCATTCTCTCCACCGCCAGTTCCGCCGAAGGACGCATCGTCGCCTCGACCCATCACGGCCTGGCCTGCATCCTGGTCGCCGCCGAAGGCGCCGGGGAAAACCAGCGCCTGCTGCAGGATGTGGTGGAGCTGATCCGCGTGGCCCGCGTGCGGGCGCCGCAACTGCCGATCTTCGCCCTTGGCGAGCAGGTGACCATCGAGAACGCCCCTGCCGAGTCGATGGCCGACCTGCACCAGTTGCGCGGCATCCTCTATCTGTTCGAGGACACCGTGCCGTTCCTCGCCCGCCAGGTCGCCCGCGCGGCGCGCAACTACCTGGCCGGCCTGCTGCCGCCGTTCTTCCGCGCGCTGGTCGAGCACACCGCGCAGTCCAACTACTCCTGGCACACGCCGGGCCACGGCGGTGGCGTCGCCTACCGGAAGAGCCCGGTGGGACAGGCGTTCCACCAGTTCTTCGGGGAGAACACGCTGCGTTCGGACCTGTCGGTCTCGGTCCCCGAACTGGGCTCGCTGCTCGATCACACCGGTCCCCTGGCCGAGGCCGAGGACCGCGCCGCGCGCAACTTCGGCGCGGACCACACGTTCTTCGTGATCAACGGCACTTCCACCGCGAACAAGATCGTCTGGCACTCGATGGTCGGCCGCGAGGACCTGGTGCTGGTTGATCGCAACTGCCACAAGTCGATCCTCCATTCGATCATCATGACCGGGGCGATCCCGCTCTACCTGACCCCGGAGCGCAACGAACTGGGCATCATCGGGCCGATCCCGCTGAGCGAGTTCAGCCGGGAGTCGATCGCCGCGAAAATCGCCGCCAGCCCGCTGGCGCGTGGCCGCGAACCGAAGGTGAAGCTGGCGGTGGTGACCAACTCCACCTATGACGGCCTGTGCTACAACGCCGAGCTGATCAAGCAAACCCTCGGCGACAGCGTCGAGGTGCTGCACTTCGACGAGGCCTGGTACGCCTATGCGGCGTTCCACGAGTTCTACGACGGCCGCTATGGCATGGGCACCTCGCGCAGCGAGGCGGGCCCCCTGGTGTTCGCCACCCACTCCACGCACAAGATGCTCGCCGCCTTCAGCCAGGCCTCGATGATCCACGTGCAGGACGGCGGCGCGCGCCAGCTGGACGTGGCGCGCTTCAACGAAGCCTTCATGATGCACATTTCCACCTCGCCGCAGTACGGCATCATCGCCTCGCTGGACGTGGCCTCGGCGATGATGGAGGGGCCCGCCGGGCGCTCGCTGGTCCAGGAAACCTTCGACGAGGCCCTGAGCTTCCGCCGCGCCCTGGCCAACGCGCGACAGAACCTCGGTCGTGGCGACTGGTGGTTCGGCGTCTGGCAGCCGGAGCAGGTGGAGGGCACCGACCAGGTGCGCACCGGCGACTGGGTGCTGGAGCCGAGCGCCGATTGGCACGGCTTCGGCGACATCGCCGAAGACTACGTGTTGCTCGACCCGATCAAGGTCACCCTGACCACGCCGGGGCTGAGCGCCGGCGGCAAGCTCGGCGAGCAGGGCATTCCCGCCGCCATCGTCAGCCGTTTCCTCTGGGAGCGTGGCCTGGTGGTGGAAAAGACCGGCCTGTATTCCTTCCTGGTGCTGTTCTCGATGGGCATCACCAAGGGCAAGTGGAGCACCCTGGTCACCGAACTGCTCGAGTTCAAGCGTTGCTACGACGCCAACCTGCCGCTCGTCGATGTCTTGCCTTCGGTGGCCCAGGCCGGCGGCAAGCGCTACAACGGCATGGGTCTGCGCGACCTCAGCGACGCCCTGCACGCCAGCTATCGCGACAATGCCACGGCGAAGGCCATGAAGCGCATGTACACGGTGTTGCCGGAAGTCGCGATGCGTCCGTCCGAGGCCTACGACAAGCTGGTCCGCGGCGAGGTCGAGGCGGTACCGATCGCCCAACTGGAAGGGCGCATCGCCGCCGTCATGCTGGTACCCTATCCGCCGGGCATCCCGCTGATCATGCCGGGTGAGCGCTTCACCGAGGCGACCCGCTCGATCCTCGACTATCTCGAGTTCGCGCGGACCTTCGAGCGCGCCTTCCCCGGCTTCGATTCCGATGTGCACGGCCTGCAGCATCAGGACGGACCGTCCGGGCGCTGCTATACCGTTGAATGCATAAAGGAATGAAGCCGATAGGCTAAGGGGAGTCGATGGCGGGAGGAGAAAAGGCCGGCAAGCGCGGCATGGGGTTCTGGACCTGCAGCGCGCTGGTGATCGGCAACATGGTCGGCTCGGGTGTGTTCCTGCTCCCCTCCAGCCTGGCTGCGTTCGGCGGGCTCAGCCTGTTCGGCTGGCTGGTATCGAGTACCGGTGCGGTGCTGCTGGCGCTGACTTTCGCCCGCCTGGCGCGGGTCAACCCTGGCGCCGGCGGCCCCTATGCCTATACCCGCGACGGCTTCGGCAGCTTCGCCGGCTACCTGTGCGCCTGGACCTACTGGAAAGCCGCCTGGATCGGCAACGCGGCGATCGCGGTGACCCTGGTCGGCTACCTGCGAGTGTTCATCCCGGCGTTGGCCGATCCGCTGCTGATGGTCGGCGTCGCCATCGGTGCGATCTGGCTGTGCACCCTGATCAACCTGCGTGGCATCGGTACCTTCAGCGTGGTGCAGAACCTGCTGACCGTCCTCAAGCTGCTGCCGTTGCTGCTGGTCGGTATCCTCGGCTGGTTCCACTTCAATCCGGAGTACCTGGCGATCCCGGCGCGCAGCGAGCTGCCGAGCATGGGCTACGCCCAGGCGATCGCCACCACCGCGGCGCTGACCCTGTGGTCGTTCATCGGCCTGGAATCGGCCACCGTGCCGGCGGACGACGTCGAGGATCCGCGCCGCACCATCCCACGCGCGACGCTGTTCGGCACCCTGGCCGCGGCGGCGCTCTACATTCTCTCGATCACCTCGGTGCAGGGGCTGATGCCACCCGAGGTGCTGGCCCGCTCCACCTCGCCGTTCGCCGACGCGGCACGGATCCTGATGGGCGACTGGGGCTATTACCTGGTGGCCGCCGGCGCGGTCATCGCCTGTCTCGGCGCGCTCAATGGCTGGGTGCTGCTGCAGGGGCAGATCCCGGTGGCGCCGGCGCGCGACGGGCTGTTCCCGGAGTCGCTCGGCCAGCTCAACAAGAACGGCGCGCCGGCCCACGGCCTGCTGGCCTCGGGGCTGCTGGTCACGGCGCTGGTGATGGTCGACGGGCATGGTGACCTGGTCGACGTGTTCAACGTGATCATCCTGCTCGGCACCATGACCGGCGTGGTGCCCTACGCGTTCTGCACCGCCGCGCTGTTGCAACTGCTGGCGGTGCGCCCGGGCGAGTTCTCGCCGCGCTCGCGCCGGCAGTTGCTGGTGATCGGTTCGCTGGGCTTCGCCTACTCGCTGTGGGCGCTCTACGGCACCGGCCAGCAGGCGATCTTCTGGGGCTTCCTGGTGCTGATGGCGGGTATCCCGATGTATACCTGGCGGCAGTGGCGCAACCAGGTCAACGGGGTGCCTACGCTCAAAGCCAGTGACTGACCGCCCACCAGCCGAGGCCGCCCATGACCAGGGTGTAGGGTAGCGCCATCCACACCATGCGGCCGTAGGACAGGCGCACCAGCGGGGCGATGGACGAGGTCAGCAGGAAGAGGAACGCGGCCTGGCCGTTGGGCGTCGCCACGCTGGGCAGGTTGGTGCCGGTGTTGATCGCCACCGCCAGGGTGTCGAAATGCTCGCGGGTCATGTGCCCGGCGTCCAGCGCCTGCTTCACCTCGGTGATGTAGATGGTGGCGACGAACACGTTGTCGCTGATTGCCGAGAGCAGTCCGTTGGCGATGAACAGCATGCCCGGCTGGCGTTCCGCCGGTAGCGCCAGCACCGCCTGGATGATCGGGGTGAACAGGTGCTGCTGGTGGATCACCGCGACCACCGCGAAGAACGCCACCAGCAGCGCGGTGAACGGCAGGGCTTCCTGGAAGGCGCGGCCGATCTGGTGTTCATCGGTGATACCGGTGAAGGCGGTGATCAGCACGATCACCAGCAGGCCGATCAGGCCGACCTCGGCGACATGCAGTGCCAATCCGATCATCAGCACCAGCGCTGCCAGCGCCTGTACCAGCAGCGCGGCCTTCTGCTGCGGCCCACGCTTGCGGCTTTCGCCCGCGGCGTACTCGGCGAGCACCTGGCGCACCGCCGCCGGCAACTGGGCGCCGTAGCCGAAGCGACGGCTCTTCTCCAGCGCCACGCAGGTCAGCAGGCCGGCTGCCAGCACCGGCATCGACACTGGCGCGACCTGGCGGAAAAACTCGACGAAATGCCAGCCGGCCTCGTGGCCGATCAGCAGGTTCTGCGGCTCTCCCACCAGCGTGCAGACGCCGCCCAGCGCGGTGCCGACCGCCGCATGCATCAGCAGGCTGCGCAGGAAGGCGCGGAACTCCTCGAGATGGGCGCGGTGCAGTTCGGGGACCTGGCGGTCGGTGGCGGGGTCGTAGTCCTCGCTGGCGCGTTGTCCCGAAGCGACCCGGTGGTATACGGCGAAGAACGCCACCGCCACGCTGATCACCACGGCGGTGACGGTGAGCGCGTCGAGGAAGGCCGAGAGGAGCGCGGCGAGCAGGCAGAACAGCAGCGACAGCAGGGTTTTCGAGCGCACGCCCAGCAGCAGGCGGGAAAACAGCAGGAGCAGCAGGTCCTTCATGAAGTAGATGCCGGCGACCATGAACATCAGCAGCAGGAGCACCGGGAAATTGTGCTGAAGCTCGGCATACAGCGCTTCGGGGCTGGCCAGGCCGAGCAGCAGCGCTTCCAGGACCAGCAGGCCGCCCGGCTGCAATGGATAGCATTTCAGCGCCATGGCGAGGGTGAAGATGAATTCGCCGACCAGTACCCAGGCGGCCACCGTCGGGCCGGCCAGCCACAGCAGCAGCGGGTTGGACAAGAGGAAGGCAAGGATCGTCAGCTTGTACCAGCGTGGCGAATGCCCGAGGAAGTTCTGTGCGAAAGCCTGGCTCAAAGGGCTGCTCACGATGGTCTCCACGGCGGGGAAAACGCTGAAAATGCCAGCAGGACTTTCGTTAGATCAAGCGTTTAGCGCATCCATCGAAGAGATTGCGGTATCAATGGGCGTGCCCTGCATCACACAGTGCGGCATCGACATTTGGCTCGCCCTTGTTATAGTTGCGGGATTTTCCGCACAACAAAAATCTCTGCGTTCTGACAGCGCAGTTGCTCTGCCGAGGACTATCGCCGTGACCGAGTACAACGCATTCCGTGTGGAGCTGGCAGACAGGATCGCCCACGTCCAGATCAATCGTCCGGACAAGATCAATGCCATGAACCAGGACTTCTGGCGCGAGATCATCGAGATCTTCCGCTGGGCCGACGACACCGACGAGGTGCGGGTGGTCGTGCTGTCCGGGGCGGGCAAGCACTTTTCCTCGGGGATCGACCTGATGCTGCTGGCCCAGGTCGGCGCCCAGCTGGGCAAGGACGTCGGGCGCAATGCCGACGCCCTGCGACGCAAGATCCTCGAACTGCAGGCCTCGTTCAACGCTGTCGACAGATGCCGCAAGCCGGTGCTCGCGGCGATCCAGGGCTATTGCCTGGGCGGCGCCATCGACCTGGTCTCGGCTTGCGACATGCGCTACGCGACCGCCGATGCGCAGTTCTCGATCAAGGAGATCGACATCGGCATGGCCGCCGACGTTGGCACCCTGCAGCGCCTGCCGCGGATCATCGGCGATGGCATGATGCGCGAGCTGGCCTATACCGGGCGCATGGTCGACGGCGAGGAGGCGCGCAGCATCGGTCTGGTCAACCGCACCTATGCGGACCAGGCCGCTTTGATGGATGGGGTCTTCGAACTGGCGCGGCAGATCGCCGCGAAGTCGCCGATCGCCATCCGTGGAACCAAGGAAATGATTCGCTATATGCGCGACCACCGGGTCGACGACGGCCTCGAGTACGTCGCCACCTGGAACGCCGCCATGCTCCAGTCCGCCGACCTGCGGGTGGCGATGGCCGCGCATATGGCCAAACAGCAACCGGAATTCGCTGATTGATGCCGTTGTACATTCTTGCGCGGGAGGCGCACTAGGCCGATGGTCACAGGAGCCACGTCCCTCAGTCTGGTGCGCGACGAGTTGTTCGCCACCATGGAGCAGGCCGAACAGGGCCTGGAGCAGTTCATTGCCGAGCGGCAGAACGGCAGCCTGCTGCAGCATGCCGTCGAATGCCTGCAACAGATCCGCGGCACCCTCAACCTGATCGAACTGGCCGGTGCCGAGCTGCTGGCCCAGGAGGCCCTGCAACTGGCGACCGACATCCCCACCGGGGTCAGCGAGGAGCGCGACGGCCAGTTGGCCGCCCTGGGCAATGCCCTGTACGTGCTGCGCCGCTACCTGGAGAACGTCGAGGCCAATCGCCAGGAGATCCCCGAGCTGCTGTTGCCGGCGATCAACGAGGTGCGTTGCGCCGCCGGGCAGCCGGCGCTGCCGGAGAGCTTCTTCTTCAGCGCTCGCCTGGATATCCCGCGGCCGCCGAGCACCGCCATCGACCACCTGCCTGCCGAGGCCGAGCTGGACGAGGAAAGCCGGCGCCTGCGGCACATGTACCAGATCGGCCTGCTCGGGCTGATCCGCGAACAGAACCTCTATCCGAGCCTCAAGCTGATGGGCCGTGCGCTGGCCCGCCTCGACAGCCTGCACGGCGGAGTGGCCCGCTCGCGGCTGTGCTGGATCGGCGCGGCGGCGATCGAGTCGATCGTCGATGGCCAGTTGCTGCCGCGCAAGTCGCGCAAGCAGCTGTTCTCGCGCATCGACCGGGAACTCAAGCAGTTGCTGATCGGCCCGGCCTACGAGGCGCCGCGCCATCTGCTCAAGGAACTGCTCTACCTGGTGGCGCTGTCCGACGGCCAGGGCCCGCGTTCGCGCGAGGTCCGCGAGCTGCATGGGCTGGCGCCGCTGCCGTTCACCGACCACCTGCTGGAAGAGGAATCGCAGCGCCTGTCCGGTCCGGGGCAGTCGGTGATGCGTTCGCTGTCAACGGCGATTCGCGAGGAACTGGCGGGGGTCAAGGACATGCTCGACCTGATCGAGCGCGGCGTGGCCCAGCCGGACAGCCTGAGCAACCTGCACGCACAGTTGGGCAAGCTGAGCAAGACCCTCGGCATGGTCGGCCTGAACTCGGCCGGCACCGCCCTGCAGACCCAACTGCCCACCGTGGCCGCCTGGGCAGCCAGTGGCGTAGCCGACTCGCCGCAGGCGCTTCTGCGCCTGGCCGATGCGGTGCTGTACGTGGAAAGCATGGTCGGCAACCTGGAGCGTGGCGAGCGGCGCATCAGCCGGCCGTCTCCGCTGGAGGCCGGGGAGGCCGACGCCTTCGCGGTACATCAGCTGGCGGAGGCGCGCATCGTGGTGATCGAGGAGGCCAAGGCCGGCCTGGCGCTGGCCAAGCGGGCGATAACCGCCTATCTCGAATCCAACGGCGACAAGCTGAACCTGGCCAACGTCCCGGCGAGCCTGCAGGCCGTCCGCGGCGGCCTCTGGTTCCTCGGCCAGGAGCGCGCCGCGCTGCTGGTCGGCGGTTGTGCCGACTACATCCAGCAACGCATGATCGAGACCGCGCAGATGCCCTCGGAACAGATGCTGGAAACCCTCGCCGACGCCCTGACCAGCCTCGAGTACTATCTCGAGGGCGGGGCCGTGCTGCGCCCGCAGGGCCAGCCGGACGTGCTCGACCTGGCCAGCGCCAGCGTCAAGGCGCTCGGCCTGCCGGTGGCGGCCTGAGATGGCCGGCGAGTTCCGCTGGCAGGCTGGCCGGCCGGATACCGCCCAGGCGGGTGGCTGGGCGCTCGCGCACTGCCAGCAGCGTTTCCTCCAGGACGACAACGGCCTGCTGTTCCCCCGTGAATGGCTGAAGCGCCAGGACCTCCCGCTGCTGGCCGAGCATGGCGTCGGCCATTGGCAGGGTGAGCCGGTCTACCTGCTGGAGCTGGACGAACCGCTGGAACTGCCGGGAATGGCCTGGACGCCGCTGCGCCAGTTCATGCTGCACGGCGACTTCGACCAGTTCTGCATGCTCGGCTATGCCAGCCAGATCGGCATCTGGGCGCGCCACAACCGCTTCTGCGGCAACTGCGGCACGCGCATGCAGGCGCTGGGCCACGAGCGGGTGATGCAGTGCCCGCAGTGCAACCTGCACCAGTATCCGCGCCTGTCGCCGAGCATGATCGTGCTGGTCACCCGCGGCGACGAAGTGCTGCTGGCGCGTTCGCCGCGCTTCGTGCCGGGGGTCTACAGCACCCTGGCCGGTTTCGTCGAGGCCGGCGAGTCGGTGGAGCAGTGCGTGGTCCGCGAGGTGCGTGAAGAGGTCGGGGTGGAAGTCGCCAACCTGGAATACATAGGCAGCCAGAACTGGCCGTTCCCGCATTCGCTGATGCTCGGTTTCCACGCCGAGTACGTTTCCGGCGAGATCGTCCCGCAGGAGGACGAGATCGAGGACGCCCAGTGGTTCTCCCTCGACGCCTTGCCGCCGTTACCGGCGCAGCGCTCGATCGCCCGGCACCTGATCGACCTGTACCTGGCGCGCCGTTCAGGCGCCGCTGAACCAGTGCTGCCAGGCTAGCCGCGCGGTCAGCGCCAGCACCACCAGGATGAACACCGGGCGAATGAACCTCGCCCCGCCACCGATGGCGGTGCGCGCGCCGAAATAGGCGCCGATCATCAGCGACCCGCCCATGCACAGGCCGAGCAGCCAGACCACCTGGCCGGAGGCGATGAACACCGCCAGCGCCACGACGTTGCTGACGAAGTTCATGCTTCGCGCCACGCCGCTGGCGCGTACCAGGTCCAGGGGGTACATCAGTAGCGAACTGACGGTCCAGAAGGCACCGGTGCCCGGACCCGCCACCCCGTCGTAGAAGCCCAGGGCCAGGCCTTGCGGCCACTGGCGTTTGCGACCGACCGGAGCATCGGCGTCCAGCGGCGCCTTCGGCGTGCCGCCGAAGAGCATGTAGAGCCCGCAGACGAACACCACCGCCGGGAGCATCCGGTTCAGCCATTCGGCGGGCAGCAGGTGGGCGGCCCAGGCCCCCACGGCGGCACCGATGGCGGTGGCGAGCAGGCCGTTGCGCCACTTGCCGGGATGGAACAGCTTGCGCCGGTAGAAGGTGTAGCTGGCGGTCGCGGCGCCGAAGGTCGAGCTCAGCTTGTTGGTGCCCAGCGCCAGGTGCGGCGGGACGCCGGCGGTGAGCAGGGCAGGGATGGTCAGCAGGCCGCCGCCACCGGCGATGGCGTCGATGAAGCCGGCGAGAAAGGCCACTGCGGCCAGGATGATCAGGGTGCTGGGGTCTATCGCGAGTTCGAAGGGCATGAAAAACCGGACCTGCTTCCAATCGGGAAACGGCCTCGCTGGCCGTCGGGAGGAGCGGTGCGCATAATGCCCGCAATTTCACCTAGAAGGAATCGCTTGCATGCAGTACGACGGCCTGGCCTGGGCATTCGCGCTATTGGCCTTGCTGGCCATCCTGGTCGCGGCGCGCATCCTGTTCGAGCGCACCTGGTTCCTCGGTTGGCTGCGCGGTACCTGCGGCCTGGCCTTCGTCGCCCTGGCGGCATTGCTGCTGGCGCTGGCCTGGGACCTGCGCAGCTATTCATTGCTCAAGCCCGAGCAGCCGATGGCCACCCTGAGCTTCCAGGCCGAAGGGCCGCAGCGTTACCGGGTATTGATCCAGGAGGGCGCCAGCGAACGCAGCGTAGTGCTGGACGGCGAACTCTGGCAACTGGATGCGCGGATCTTCCGCTGGAAGGGGCTGGCCGCCCTGATCGGCCTGGCGCCGGGCTACCGGCTCGACGCGCTGAGCGGCCGCTTCCTGGCCCTCGAGCAGCAATCCCGCGGCCGACGCCTGAGCCTGTCGCAGAGTCCGCTGGGCGTCGATCTCTGGCGCTGGCTGCGGGCCGGCGAGCACGACCTGTTCCTGTTCGAACCGCTGGCCGGGCGGGTGACCTTCCTGCCGATGGCGGACCAGGCCGTGTTCGCGGTGAACTACGGGGTCGCCGGGCTGCTTGCCGAGCCGATGAACCCGGCGGCCGAGGCAGCGCTCAGAGACTGGCGCTAGGTTTCCCGCCGAAGCTCGGCTCGGCGGCGACCGCCTGGGCCACTTCGCGAAAACGCTCGACCAGCGCCGATGGCGTGCGGTAGGCCAGTGCCAGCCGGTAGGGAATCCGCGCTCGTCCGTGCAGGGGGCGGAAGACCACGCCGGGCGGCCGCAGCGGCTGCAGCAGCGAAGGCACCAGGGCGACGCCGATGCCGCCGGCCACCAGGCCGGCGATGGTCTGCATCTGCCGCGCTTGCTGTACCACGTTCGGGACGAAGCCGGCCTCGGCGCAGGCGCTGGCGATCAGGTCGTGCATGCCCGGGCCGTGGTGCCGTGGGAAAAGCAGCCAGGGCTCCCCGGCCAGTTGCTCCAGGCGCAGGTTGGCATGGTGCGCCAGGGGATGGCCCTCGGGCAGCGCCACGCGCATCTCCCCATCCACCAGCAGGTGCGTGTGCAGGCCAGGCTGGCGCTCCACCGGGAGGACGATCAGCCCGGCATCGGTGCGGTCCTCGCGCAATGCTTCCAGTTGCGCCGCGGTGGTGTCTTCCTGGAGTTGGAAGTCCAGCGCGTCGCCGCCTTGGCGGAACGCCTGGAGGATGCGCGGAAGGAGCAGGTTGATGGTGCTGTCGACGAACGACAGGCGCAGCGTCGGGCGCCCGCTGGCGGCGCTGCGGGCGGCCGCCAGGGTGCGTTCGGCCTGGGCCAGTGTGCGCCGCGCCTCGTCGAGGAAGGCGCGTCCCGCCGGGGTCAGGCGGTGGATGCGGTTGTCGCGTTCCAGCAGGCGCGTGCCGACTTCCTCTTCCAGCCGCCGGATGGCCGTGGTCAAGGGCGGCTGGGCCATGTGCAAGCGCTCAGCGGCGCGGCGGAAGCTGAGCTCCTCGGCCACCGCGACGAACTGGCGGAACTGGCGCAGGTCGGCCACTGCGATACCTCCCGGATATGGCGTGTTGAGAAAGACAGTATTGGATATATCGCGGCGTAACGTCCGACAATTCTCCCGTCCACTCGCTCTGGCCAGACGAGGCGACCCCATCTCCCACAGAGGAAGCCTGTCATGCATACCCATCCTTCTCCGCGTAGCGCGCTGGTCACCGGCGGCTCCTCGGGCATCGGCCTGGCCATCGCCCGACATCTCCAGCAACAAGGCTATCGGGTCGCCCTGGTGGCCCGCGACCGACGACGCCTGGAGGCTGTCTCCGCCGAGCTGGGCGGTGTGGCCTGGATGGCCGCCGATCTCGCCCGACGCGACGACGTCGAGGCGGTCGCCGCCTGGATCGGCGAGACCTTCGATACGCTCGACGTACTGGTGAACAATGCCGGCTTCACCCGGTTGGTCGCCGCCACCACGCCCCTGGCGGAAGCAGAGCGGGAGTGGGATGCATTGCTGGCCGGCAACCTGAAGAGCGCCTTTCTCATGTCGCTGGCGTTGTTGCCACGCTTTGCCGAGGAGGATGGACGGATCATCCACATCGGCTCGATCGCCGCCCAGGCCGGCAGCGGCAGTCCCGGCGCGCTGGGTTACGCGGCAGCCAAGGCCGGCCTGCACGGCTTCGGCCTGGCGCTGGCACGCGAACTCGGACCGCGCGGAATCACGGTGAACAGCGTGGCGCCGGGCTACATCGCCGATACCCGGTTCTTCCCCGGCGGTCTCGACCCGCAGCGGGTGGCCGCCATCGTCGGGGAAACCCCGCTGGGCCGGACCGGGCGAGTCGAGGACATCGCCGCGGCGGTGGCCTGGCTGGCCTCGCCCGAGGCTGGCTTCGTCACCGGAGCGGTGGTCTCGGTGAACGGTGGCTGGCGGGTCGGCAACTGAAGCGGAAGCGCCGGGTAACGCCTATGGCATCCGACTGCCCGAGAACGCAGCTGAATAGCCCGCACTCGTGCGAGGCACTGGCAATCCTGAATGAAAAGAGGGAGCCTTGGCTCCCTCTCGTGCGCTCGCCGTTCCGTCAGGAAAGGAAACCGCCGTCGACGTTCAGCGCCACGCCGGTGGTGTAGCTGGACGCCTCGCTGGCCAGGTAGAGCACGGCACCGGCCATTTCGCTCGGCTCGGCCACGCGCTTGAGCGGGATGCGCTGCAGGGCGAGGTTGCGGATCGCGTCGTTCTTCACCAGCGCCGAAGCGAACTTGGTGTCGGTCAACCCTGGCAGGAGGGCATTGCAGCGGATGCCGAACTGCGCGCATTCCTTGGCGAAGACCTTGGTCATGCTGATCACCGCGGCCTTGGTCACCGAGTAGATGCCCTGGAACTCGCCGGGCGATACGCCGTTGATCGAGGCCACGTTGATGATACTGCCGCCACCGTGCTCCTTCATCAGCTTGCCGCCCTCGATGGACATGAAGTAGTAGCCGCGGATGTTGACGTCGACGGTCTTCTGGAAGGCGCCCAGGTCGGTTTCCAGGACGTTGCAGAACTGCGGGTTGGTGGCGGCGTTGTTGACCAGGATGTCGAGGCGGCCGAACTGTTCGCGGATCTGCGCGAAGACGTTCTGGATCTGCTCCATCTCGCCGATGTGGCAGGCGATCGCGGTGGCCTTGCCGCCCTCCGCGGCGATCGCGTCGGCGACCGCCTGGCAGCCGTCGATCTTGCGGCTCGAAACGATCACGTGGGCGCCTTGCTGGGCCAGGAGCTTGGCGATGGCCTCGCCGATGCCGCGGCTGGCGCCGGAGACGAAGGCGATCTTGCCGTCGAGGTCGAACAGGTGGGTCTTGGACATGGGCTATCCCCTTGTAGTGGTCGGTTACAGGCGGGAGCGCTCGATGGCCTGCAGGCTCATCTGCTCCAGCAGCTTGTTCATCTGCACGAACTGGGCGAAACGCTTGTCCTGGGTCTGCCCGTGGTAGTAGCGGTAGTAGATCTGCTGGACGATCCCGGCGAGGCGGAACAGGCCGTAGGTGTAGTAGAAGTCGAGGTTGACGATCGGCGCGATGCCGGCACGCTCGGCGTAGTAGTCGGCGAACTCGCGGCGGGTCAGCATGCCCGGCAGGTGGCTGGGCTGGCGGCGGGTCATTTGCACCGGCGCCGGGTCGCCGGCTTCCACCCAGTAGGCGAGCGTGTTGCCGAGGTCCATCAACGGGTCGCCGAGGGTGGCCAGTTCCCAGTCGAGCACGCCGATGATCTGCATCGGGTTATCCGGGTCGAGGATGACGTTGTCGAAGCGGTAATCGTTGTGCACGATGCCCGGCTTGTGGTGGTCGGCCGGCTGCTTGTCCTTCAGCCACGCCTTGACCGGCTCCCAGAGCGGCGCGTCGGGGGTCAGGGCCTTCTCGTAGCGGTCGGTCCAGCCGGCGATCTGGCGCTGCACGTAGCCTTCCGGGCGACCCAGGTCGGCCAGCCCGCAGGCGGCATAGTCGACGTTGTGCAGCTCGACGAACTTGTCGATGAAGCTCTTGCACAGGCTGCGGGTCTGTTGTTCGTCGAGATTCAGCTCCGGCGGCAGTTCGGCGCGCAGGATGATGCCCTTGACCCGCTCCATGACGTAGAACTCGGCGCCGATCACCGACTCGTCGGTACAGTAGAGATAGGCTTTCGGGCAATAGGGGAAGCCGGCGTTCAACTGGTTCAGGATGCGGTATTCACGGCCCATGTCGTGGGCCGACTTGGCCTTGTGGCCGAATGGCGGGCGACGCAGGACGAACTCCTGGCGCGGGTATTCGATGAGGTAGGTGAGGTTGGAGGCGCCGCCGGGGAACTGGCTGATCTTCGGGGTGCCTTCGAGGCCGGGGATATGGGCTTTCAGGTACGGGTCGATGACGGCGGCGTCGAGTTCTTCGCCGGCGCGGATGCGGGTGGACTGGTCGGTCAGCGACATGGGGTTCCCTTCTCGTGGTGCCACGGCGGAGCCGCGGAAGCCGGTGCGCGCATCAGGCTGCGCAATGATGGTGACCGGCGATAATTGGCTAATCTAATGCCCTGTCCCGGGCCTCACAAGCCGCCGCCGGGCGTTATGGGCAAGCGTGTTGCCGCTCCATCACGGTGCCTGATCGTCGGCCTGGAGGAATGCCGGACGAAAAAAAACCGGAGCCGCGAGGGACTCCGGTCTTCCTTCTGGCATGACGCCGGAAACGATCAGACCGGGAACAGTTCGCCCAGCTTCATCGCCAGCATCATGTCGCCTTCGGCGCGCAGCTTGCCGGCCATGAAGGCCTGCATGCCGTCGGTCTCGCCGCTGGTGATGCCTTTCAGGGTCTCGCTGTCCATGATCAGGGTGACGTTGGGGTTCTCGGCGTCGCCCTGTACCACTTCGCAGGTACCGTCCTTGACGACCAGGTAGTGGTTGTCGCCGTCTTCGATGTTGAACTGGAACACCAGATCCAGGCCGGCGGCCGCGCTGGCGTTGAACTTGCTTTTCATGGTGGAGACGATGTCAGCAACGGTGGTCATGGGTTCTATTCCTTTCTTCTAGGGTTTTTTCGGCGACCGGAACGGTCGCGGTAGGCCGGCTCATCGATAGGTGATGAGGTCCGGCGCCTTCAACAGTTCCAGGTGCACGTGACTGTTGAAGGAAGCCAGTGACACTTCCTCGCCGCGGAACTTCAGGCGAGTCAGCGAGGTATTGACGATCTGCCAGTTCAGCTCGAAGGCCTTGAGCGGCGGAATGCCGACGATCAGCTGGAGCAGGGCGGTGATGGTGCCGCCGGAGGTGAACACGGCAACCCTGTCCTTGCCGCTGGCCTCGGCCAGCAGACGGCGAAGACCGTCATGGACCTTATCGAGGAATCCGGCCCAGCTTTCCAGCCCATCTTTCTCATGGTTGCCGGAAACCCAGCGCGCGATGATGGTGGAAAACAGGCGCTGGAACTCCGCCCGATGCTCGGCGGCATGGCGAAGGATATGCAGGGCCTCGGGTTGCTCCTCGAGCAGGTCCGGCAGGTGCGCGCGGATCACCGCGTCGGCTTGGAATTCGTCGAACGCCGGATCGACTTCCAGTTCCGCTGTCTGCAGGCCGCCGGCCCGCAGGCGCTCGAGGGCGGTGCGGGCGGTGTGCTGCTGGCGGCGCAGGCCGCCGCTGAGCACGCGGTCGAAACGGACGCCGAGGTTCAGCAGGTGGTCGCCGAGGATCTCCGCCTGGCGCACGCCGGTCGGCGACAACACGTCGTAGTCGTCGGCACCGAACGACGCCTGGCCATGTCGAATCAGGTAGATGCTGCCCACGGGCGGACCTCGGCGGGTGAAAGTTCCGCGAGGGTATGAGGATCACCGGGGGCTGTCAACGAAAAAACATACGCTTGTTTGAATGCCATTCGCTGCCTTTATCGGCCTGCCCGGGCGCGCCCTGCGAAGGTTCTTCCGGCAGCGGCATCGCTGGCCGCCCGTCGGTGGCCTGGGTATGCTTGCGCAATCGTGTCGCCCGCCGATGGGTGCGTCAACAGTAGAAAGGGGGTTGTGTGGAGTTCATTGCCGAATATGCGGGCTTTCTGGCCAGGACCGTGACCGTGCTGGCGGCGATCATCGTGGTGCTGGTGGTGATCGTCGCCCTGCGTGGTCGCGGACGGCGCGGCGCAGGCGGGCATCTCGACGTGCAGAAGCTCAACGACTTCTACAAGGACCTGCGCGAGCGCGTTCGCCACAGTGTCCTCGACAAGGCCAGCCTCAAGGCCCTGCACAAGGAGGAAAGCAAGGCGGCCAAGCAGGCGAAGAAACATCCTGAACAGAAATCGCGGGTCTACGTCCTCGACTTCGACGGCGACATCAAGGCCTCGGCCACCGAGCAACTGCGCCATGAGGTGACGGCGGTGCTGAGCATGGCCGGCAAGGACGACGAGGTGGTGCTGCGCCTGGAAAGCGGCGGCGGCATGGTCCATGGCTACGGCCTGGCGGCCTCGCAGCTGGCGCGCATCCGCCAGGCCGGGGTGCCGCTGACCGTCTGCGTCGACAAGGTGGCGGCCAGCGGCGGCTACATGATGGCCTGCATCGGCGAGCGGATCCTCTCCGCGCCCTTCGCCATCCTCGGCTCGATCGGCGTGGTGGCGCAGTTGCCCAACGTCCATCGCCTGCTGAAGAAGCACGACATTGACTTCGAGGTGCTTACCGCTGGCGAATACAAGCGTACGCTGACGGTATTCGGCGAGAATACCGAGAAGGGCCGGGAAAAATTCCAGGAAGACCTGGAAGTGACCCACGAACTGTTCAAGAACTTCGTTGCCCACTACCGGCCGCAACTGAACATGGACGAGATCGCCACCGGCGAGGTCTGGCTGGGCCAGGCCGCGCTCGGCAAGCTGCTGGTGGACGAACTCAAGACCAGCGACGAATACCTGGCCGAGCAGGCCCGGGAACGCGACGTCTACCAGGTGCGATTCGTCGAGCGCAAGAGCCTGCAGGAGCGTGTCGGCCTGGCCGCCAGCGTGGTCATCGATCGCGTGCTGGTGACCTGGTGGGGACGCCTCAACCAGCAGAAGTTCTGGCAGTAGGCCGGCGCCGGCAGGGACGAACAGGCTGTCTTAAGGGTTTTCACGAGAGGAGGTCGAAATGGCTGTATTCAAGGCGTTGTGGGTGACGGAAGCGCCCCACGGCGTTTACGAGACGCAGGTGGTCGAGCGCGATACCGGCGACCTGCCGGCGGGCGACGTACTGATCCGCGTGCAGTATTCCTCGCTGAACTACAAGGACGCGCTGTCCGCCAGCGGCAACCGTGGGGTGACCCGCAAATACCCGCATACCCCCGGCATCGATGCCGCCGGTGTGGTCGCCGAGTCCTCGGTGGCCGAGTTCGCTCCCGGCGACGAGGTGATCGTCACCGGCTACGACCTGGGCATGAACACCGCCGGTGGCTTCGGCCAGTACGTCCGGGTGCCGGCGGCCTGGGTGATCAAGCGCCCGCAGGGGCTGAGCCTGCGCGAGGCGATGATCCTCGGCACCGCCGGCCTGACCGCGGCGCTGTGCGTGGACAAGCTGGAGCGCAGTGGCCTGCGTCCTGATCACGGTTCGGTGCTGGTCACCGGCGCCAGCGGCGGGGTCGGCAGCATCGCCGTGGAGCTGCTGGCCAAGCTCGGCTACACCGTGGCCGCGGCCACCGGCAAGCTGGAACAGGCCGAGTTCCTCAACCGCCTGGGTGCCAAGCAGATCCTCGATCGCGCCACCGTCGCCGATGGCGTCGACAAGCCGTTGCTCAAGGAGCAGTGGGCCGGCGCGGTGGACACCGTGGGCGGCGACATCCTCTTCAACGTGGTCAAGTCGCTGCAGTACGGCGGCAGCGTCGCCTGCTGCGGACTCACCGCCGGCGCCGGCTTCAAGGCCTCGGTGCTACCGTTCATCCTGCGCGGGGTGAACCTGCTCGGGGTGGACTCGGTGGAGCTGCCCCTGGTGGTCAAGGCGTCCATGTGGGACAAGCTGTCCCTGCAGTGGAAGCTCGACAACCTCGAAGAGGTGGTGCGCGAGATCACCCTGGAGGAATTGCCGGGCGCGATCAACCAGATCCTTGCCGGCAAGCTGGTCGGCCGGGCGCTGGTCAACCTCGGCTGAGAGCGTTGCCGGAGCCCAGCTCCGGCAGCAGGTAGCCCGCCCACAGCGACTCGGCGAACTGCGCCCGGAAGAAGCCGAAGTGACCGATGTGGCGGGCGCCGATTTCTTCAGGTGCGATGCGCCAGGCGGTTTTCGGCGCTTCGCGGTAGAAGCCCAGCAGCGATTCGATGCTGCGTCGGGACATCATTTCGTCATCGGTGAATGACAGCGATACCATCGGCGTGCGTACGCTGGAGAAGGCCCGGCGGATGTCCTCGCCATCCGCCAGGGCGTACTGCGGGTGCAGGCACCAGCGCCGCCATTGTTCGATCACCCCGCGCGGCAGATCGCCGACCATGCCCAGGCGGCGGCCCGGGAAATAGCCGAGAAGGGGTGTCAGCAGGGGCGCGATGACATACCACAACAGCCAGACCCTGTTGCGCAGCGGGACGCTGTTTTCCTTCCAGTAGCCGCTGCCGCTGGCGATGCTGAAGATTCGCGCGATGCGTTCGCGCCCTTGGACGAAAGGCAGGATCTGCCCGCCCAGGCTATGGCCGATCCAGTACAGCGGCCTGTCCCCTATCTCGGCGAGCGCGGCGGCGAGCATGGCGCTGCAGTCGTGGCGAGCCCAGTCCAGCACGCTGACCTCCAGTCCGCGCAGCGGCCCGCTGCGCGACTGCCCCATGCCCAGGTAGTCGAAGGTCACGGCGAGATAGCCCCGCTCCGCCAGCCAGGCGGCAAATGCCGCGTAGAAGCGTTGCTCCACGCCCATCGCCGGCGCGATCAGTGCGCAGCCGCGCGGCGCTCCTTCGGGGCGGTACCAGTGGCTGGCCAGTATGTGGCCGTTGCCGTTGTCGATGGCTCGGTGTTGCGCTCGGCTCATGTGGCGCTCCGGTGTCTGTCCAGCACTACGAGGATAGGATCAGGCGAGTGCGCGCCTCCAGCCGGCCGAAAGCACGGCGGGAGGCGCGTGGCCTCAGGCCTGCTGGCTGACGTACATGGTGATCTCGGCGCGGAATACCGGCTGGTCGTCGACATAGGCGACCACCGGCACCACCAGGTTGCCGGTGGCGTTCCAGTCGACCTGGCTGCCGTCGGCCACCGCGCGCACGTCGCCAGTGGCCTTGGCCAGGTACTCGACGGTCATGCCGCGCGGAATCCAGCGGTGGCCGGCGGGGATCGAGGCGTCGGTCATGGTCCCGGCGGCAAGTTCGGCGGCATTGCACAGGGCGATGGCGTGCACCGTGCCGATATGGTTCAGCACCTCGCGGCGCTTGGGGAAGGTGACTTCGGCATAGCCGGGGCGCAGTTCGACGAACTGCGGGGCGATGCTGGCGAAATAGGGTGCGAACTGGCCGATCATGGCGCTGAACTGGGCCGGGCCGACCTGCCGGTACATCTGCATCATCTGACTCATGGGAAAACTCCGGGCGTTTCAGGATTGAAGATGTGTGCGCACCGGGGCAGTATACGAAGGCTAGAAATTTATTCTAGAAAAATATTCTAGTCAGCGTTCCGACGATTATCGACAAGGACCGACATGGGCCGTTCCTCCCGCAAAGACGAGATTCTCCAGGCCGCCTTGGCCTGCTTCAGCGAGCATGGCGTGGACGCCACGACCATCGAGATGATCCGCGATCGTTCCGGCGCGAGCATCGGCAGCCTCTATCACCATTTCGGCAACAAGGAACGCATCCATGGCGAGCTGTACCTGGCGGGGATCGGCCAGTACGCGGCGTTGCTCGAAGCCGGCTTCGCCAGGGCGAGCAGCGCCGAGGAAACGGTCAGGCTGCTGGTCACCAGCTACATCGACTGGGTGGTGGCGAATCCCGACTGGGCGCGTTTCATCCTGCACAGCCGCGGGCGGGTGGAGGCGGGGGAGCTGGGCGAGCGCCTGCGGGCCGACAACCAAGCGCACTTCGCACGGATCCATGCGGCGCTGGCGGGATATCGGGCCGAGGGCCTGTTCCGCGAGATGCCGGACGACTGCTTCGCCTCGGTGGTGATCGGCCCGGCCCACGATCTGGCCCGCCAGTGGCTGGCCGGACGGAGCCGGGTGGCGCTGGCTGACTGTCGCGAACTGCTGGCGCAGGTGGCCTGGGACAGCGTGCGGGCGGCCTGAGGCGTCCGTGGCGCCAGGAACGAAAAAGCCCCGCCGAAGCGGGGCTTTTTCTCATGGATTGGGCTCAGCCGCGCCGACGGAACAGCGGCAGCGGCTGTTCCACCGAGGTCTGGTAGACCTCGCTGAAGTCGTCCAGGCTGACCAGGGCGTCTTCCGGGCTGCGGTCGGCACGGATGGCGTAGGCGTCGAAGCCGCAGCGGCGCATGAAGAACAACTGGTCGCGCAGCACGTCGCCGATCGCGCGGATCTCGCCCTTGTAGCCGTAGCGCTCGCGCAGCAGGCGCGCGCTGCTGAAGCCACGGCCATCGGTGAAGACCGGGAAGTTCACCGCGACCACCTGGAACCTGTCGAGGTCGCCGGCGATGCTTTCCGGCTCCTCGTCCGCGTCCAGCCAGACCCCCAGGCCGCCGTCGCGGCCGCGCAGGGCCGGGCCGTGCTCGAGCCACAGGGCCAGCGGGATGATCACGTCGTCGCTGTTGGGCACGCTTTCCAGGGTCGCGTCCTTGGGCAGCACGTGCCAGCGGTCGTCGATCACCTGGCGGTCCTTAATGATTCGCTGCATATACGCGCTCCTTGAACGGGTCGATACCGATACGGCGGAAGGTGTCGATGAAGGGCTCTTCCTCGGTCCGGCGTTCCACGTAGACCTGGATGATCTTGTCGATCACGTCGGCCATCTGTTCCTGGGCGAAGGACGGGCCGAGGATCTGCCCGAGGCTGGCGTCGCGCGCCGAGCTGCCGCCGAGGGAGACCTGGTAGAACTCCGCGCCTTTCTTGTCGACCCCGAGGATGCCGATGTGGCCGACATGGTGGTGGCCGCAGGCGTTCATGCAGCCGGAGATGTTCAGGTCGATGTCGCCGATGTCGAACAGGTAGTCGAGGTTGTCGAAGCGACGCTGGATGGCCTCGGCGATCGGGATCGACTTGGCGTTGGCCAGGGAGCAGAAGTCGCCGCCCGGGCAGCAGATGATGTCGGTCAGCAGGCCGACGTTGGGTGTGGCGAAGCCCAGTTCGCGCAGTTCGCCCCAGAGGGTGAACAGCTCGCCCTGCTCGACGTCGGCAAGGATGATGTTCTGGTTGTGGCTGTTGCGCACCTCGCCGAAGCTGTAGCGGTCGGCGAGGTCGGCGATGGCGTCCAGCTGCTTGTCGGTGACGTCGCCCGGGGCCTGGCCGGTGGGTTTCAGCGAGAGGGTCACGGCGACGTAGCCGGCCTTCTTGTGGGCGAAGGTGTTGCGTGCACGCCAGCGGGCGAAGCCGGGATGCTCGGCATCGAGCCGGGCGAGGGATTCGTCGAGGTCGTCGAGGGCCTTGTAGGCGGGATCGACGAAGTGCGCGGCGACGCGCTGGACTTCGGCCTCGGTGAGGGTGCTCGGACCGTCCTTCAGGCTGGCCCATTCGGCCTCGACGCGCTCGGCGAAGACTTCCGGGGTCAGCGCCTTGACCAGGATCTTGATCCGCGCCTTGTACTTGTTGTCGCGCCGGCCATAGCGGTTATACACGCGCAGGATGGCATCCAGGTAGCCGAGCAGGTGCTGCCAGGGCAGGAACTCGTTGATGAAGCTGCCGACGATCGGGGTCCGGCCCAGGCCGCCGCCGACCGAGACGCGGAAGCCGAGCTCGCCGGCCTCGTTCTTCACCGCTTCCAGGCCGATGTCGTGCACCTCGATGGCGGCGCGGTCGCTCACAGCACCGTTCACCGCGATCTTGAACTTGCGCGGCAGGTGGGCGAACTCGGGATGGAAGGTCGACCACTGGCGAATGATCTCGCACCAGGGACGGGGGTCCACCAGCTCGTCGCGGGCGACGCCGGCGAACTGGTCGGTGGTGGTGTTGCGGATGCAGTTGCCGCTGGTCTGGATCGCGTGCATCTGCACGGTGGCCAGTTCGGCGAGGATTTCCGGCACGTCCTCCAGTTCCGGCCAGTTGAACTGCACGTTCTGCCGGGTGCTGATGTGGGCGTAGCCCTTGTCGTAGTCGCGGGCGATCTGCGCCAGCTTGCGCAGTTGCCGCGAGGAGAGCAGGCCATAGGGAACGGCGATGCGCAGCATCGGGGCATAGCGCTGGATATAGAGACCGTTCTGCAGGCGCAGCGGGCGGAACTCCTCACCGGTCAATTCACCCGCCAGGTAACGGCGGGTCTGGTCGCGGAACTGCTTGACGCGGTCCTCGACGATCCGTTGGTCGTACTCGTCGTATACGTACATGAATTTTCCTGCTGTCAGGCTATGCGGCTTACTGCGTTAACCAGCGCGCACGGCTACGCGCTCCACGCGGAGTGGGCGCACGATACCAGTTCGGGGTTATGCGTAAAAGTGATGTTTGAGTATATGGTAAGAACCAAAAAGCCTAAGGCGTCAGGCAAGCATAACTGCTTTGCAAGCGTGCCTTTCTTGAGCGATGGGCGGCGCTGGTCTTAACTGGAACATGCCTTTCGATGTCTTCGTCCCGGATACTCACAAGAAGCAGGGGGAGTCATGAGCGAGCCGAGCAAAACCCAGGAAAACCGCGATAGCGTGGTCGACGCGCGCGCGGCCTTCGTACTGATCCTGCTGGTGGTGGCCACCGCCGTCTTCTGGGTCAGCCACCAGTGATGCCCAGCCTTGGCGGCCGCCGGGTCAAAGGCCGCTGAGGCTCAGCACCAGCTTCACGATCCCCGCCAGCAGCAGCACGAACACCAGGGTGAACAGCAGGCCCAGCATGATGAAGTGGACGGGCTTGCCGTGGGTGAAGTCGCGGGCGCGGTTCCGCCCGCTCTGCACGCCGAAGGCGGCGGCCATCACGCTGTGCAGCATCTGCCAGAAGGTCGGTGGTTTCTGGTTCGGTTCTTCCGTCTCGATAGCCATCGGTGCTCCTCCCTTTTTGCGTTCCTGCCCTGAGAGTCTAGACCCTTGGCGGAAGGAGGGGGCCTCAGCCCCGGCGCACCCGGATGTGCCGTTGCGGCGCCGCGCCTTCGGCCCTGGCGCGCAACTGGCCGCAGCCACCGTCGATGTCCTGGCCGGCGGAATTGCGCACCTTGGTCAGCACGCCGCGGCTGTGCAGGTAGCGCACCAGCTCGACTATCCGCTCTCCGCGCGGGCGCCGGTAGGCGTCGCCGTCCATGCTGTTGTAGGGGATCAGGTTCATCACCGCGAAGCGGCCCTTGAGCAGGCGCAGGATGCCGTCCATTTCCTCGAGGCTGTCGTTGACGCCTTCGAGCAGGGTCCACTGGTACTGGATCGGATAGTCGACCTGGCGCGCGTAGGTTTCACCGGCCTCCACCAGTTCTTCGGGGCTCAGTGGCGGCGCCTTGGGCAGCAGCCGCCGGCGCAGTTCGGCATCGGTGCTGTGCAGGGAGAGGGCCAGCGCGGGTTTCACCCGCTGCCCGGGCAGGCGCTCGAATACACGGGGATCGCCGACGGTGGAGAACACCAGGTTCTTGTGGCCGATGCCGCCATCGGTGCCGAGCAGGTCGATGGCTTCGAGGACGTTGTCGAGATTGTGCGCCGGCTCGCCCATGCCCATGAACACCACTTTCTTCACCGCTCGCCGGCGCCGCGCCAGGACCACCTGGGCGACCATTTCCAGGCTGCCGACCTGGCGCAGCAGGCCGCTGCGGCCGGTCATGCAGAACACGCAGCCGACCGCGCAGCCAACCTGGGTCGAGACGCACAGGCCGCCGCGCGGCAGCAGCACGCTCTCCACCCTCTGCCGGTCGGCCAGCTCCACCAGCAGGCGCGACGAACCATCGCTGGCCGGGTGTTCGCTGTGCAGGCGGGCGATGCCTTCCAGTTCCTCGGCCACACGTGGGAGGCCCTGGCGTACGCTCAACGGCAGGAAGTCCTCGGCCCGTTGGCGGGCGGTACAGGCATCCAGGGCCCGGCCCTGCAGCCAGGCGCGGACGATCCTCCCGCAATGCAGGGGCTTGGCGCCGAGATCGGCGAGGCGCTGGTGGAGGTCTTGGCTACGCATGGGGCGCGCATCCTACCATTGCCCGTCATGAGGCGGTATGGCCGGCGCCGACGTGCTATCGTTGCGCTCCGCTCCACCGCAGCAACGGAACCGTTCCATGAAATTCGTCCACCAGCGCGAACACCTCAACGAAGACGACATCGTGGTCATCGAGTGCTCGCAGCAATGCAACATCCGTCTGATGAACGACGCCAATTTCCGCAGTTTCAAGAATGGCGGACGGCATAGCTACCATGGCGGTGCCTTCGACCGCTTCCCGGCGAAGATCAAGGTACCCAGCACCGGGTTCTGGAACATCACCATCGATACCGTGACCCGGCGCCCGATCAGTGTGACGCGCAAGCCGAACTTCAAGTGGTCGATCAGGTTCGTGCGCCGTTCCGGCTCGCAGTTCACCTGAGGGCGCGCGTCCCATGAGTGCAAAAATGGACGAGCAGGCGCTTCTGGCGTTGCTCCGCGAGCTGGCCATCGACAGCCAGCGGGTCGAGCATCCGGCGATCGCCTCCATCGAGGAATATTACGCGCAGGGCATCGAATTGCCCGACCAGGGCATCAAGAACCTGTTCCTGCGCAACCGCAAGGGCACTCGCCACTACCTGGTGCTGCTCGACGAGCGCAAGGAGGCCGACCTGCCGGGCATCGCCGAGCAGATCGACGAAAGCCGCCTGTCGTTCGCCTCGGTCGAGCGCCTGCGCGAATACCTCGGCGTCGAACTGGGCTGCGTGACGCCTTTCGCGCTGGTCAACGATCCGCAGCACAGGGTCGAGGTGTTGCTCGACGATGCCATTCGCCAGGACCAGTTGCTCGGTTTCCACCCATTGGTGAATACCGCCACCGAGTGCATTCGCTACGCAGACCTGCTGGCTTTCCTCGCCCACACGGGGCATGAACCGCGCCTGATCAGGGTGTAGGTTGCATCTTCGCGCCTGCCGGCGCCGGTTTCACTCGAAGAAGTTGTGCCAGCAGTCGCTCAACGGGCCGACCTCGAAGGTCTTGCACCAGGGTTGGGCTTCCAGCCACAGGCGGGCGCTTTCCCGGTCCGCCTCGTCCAGGCTGCCGACCCGCGCCAGGCACAGGTAGCCGCTGATCTCCGCCTGTTCCGGTGAGCCGCCACCGCCGAACACCCAGCCCTGGGCTTCGACGAAGTCGATCAGATGGTCCAGCGCATCGTCGTGGGAGAGGGCGCTGCGGTCGTAGGTCAGTTCGAAGCTGAAACCGAACTCCTGGAACTCGCCCAGGCGCAGCTTCTTGCGCAGGCGGCGCTTGCGCGGTTTTTCCATCTGTTCGGGAGTGAGGAATTTCATCGTCGCCTTCCTGGTCAGTCGTCGTAGCCAAGGTTCGGCGCCAGCCAGCGTTCGCTGACGCTGGCTTCCTGGCCCTTGCGCTGGCTGTAGCGTTGCACCTGGTCCTTGTCGATCTTGCCGACCGCGAAGTACTGCGCCTGCGGGTGGGCGAAATACCAACCGCTGACCGCCGCGGCCGGGAACATCGCGTAGTGCTCGGTCAGGCTGACGCCGGACAGGCCCTGCGGATCGAGCAGTTCGAACAGGGTGCCTTTCTCGGTATGGTCGGGGCAGGCCGGGTAGCCCGGTGCCGGGCGGATGCCGATGTATTGCTCCTTGATCAGGGCCTCGTTGTCGAGGTGCTCGTCGCGGGCGTAGCCCCAGTACTCCTTGCGCACCCGCTCGTGCAGCCACTCGGCGCAGGCTTCGGCGAGGCGGTCGGCGAGCGCCTTGACCATGATGCTGTTGTAGTCGTCGCCCTTGGCTTCGTACGCCTTGGCCACTTCTTCGGCGCCGATCCCGGCGGTGGTGATGAAGCCGCCGATGTAGTCGCGCACGCCGCTGTCCTTCGGCGCGACGAAATCGGCCAGCGACAGGTTCGGCTTGCCGTCCGGCTTGATCGTCTGCTGCCGCAGGTGGTGCAGGGTGGCGAGGGTCTCGCCGTCGGCGTCGTAGACCTCCAGGTCGTCGTGCTCGACCTGGTTGGCCGGCCAGAAGCCGAACACCGCACGGGCCTTGATCAGCTTCTCGTCGATCAGCTTCTTCAGCATCGCCCGGGCGTCGTTGAACAACGAGGTGGCAGCCTCGCCGACCACCTCGTCGGTGAGGATGCGCGGGTACTTGCCGGCCAGGTCCCAGGAAATGAAGAATGGCGTCCAGTCGATGTACTCGGCGAGCACCGCGAGGTCGATCTCGTCGAGCACCCTGACGCCGGTGAAGGAAGGCGTCGGCGCCTGGTAGCCGGCCCAGTCGAACGCCGGCTTGTTGGCGATCGCCTGTTCGTAGCTCAGCCGCTCGGTGCGGGCGCTGCGGTTGGCCGTGCGTTCGCGGACCACCGCGTAGTCGGCGCGGGTGCGGGCCACGTAGTCGGCCTTCAGCTCCTTGGACAGCAGGCTGGTGGCCACGCCTACCGCGCGCGAAGCGTCGGTGACGTAGACCACCGCGTCGTTGCTGTACTGCGGATCGATCTTCACCGCGGTATGCGCCTTCGAGGTAGTGGCGCCGCCGATCATCAGCGGCAACTGGAAATTCTGCCGCTGCATTTCCTTGGCGACGTGGACCATCTCGTCCAGCGACGGCGTGATCAGGCCGGACAGGCCGATGATGTCGCATTTCTCGGCGATTGCGGTCTGCAGGATCTTCTCCGCCGGCACCATCACGCCGAGGTCGACCACGTCATAGCCGTTGCAGCCGAGCACCACGCCGACGATGTTCTTGCCGATGTCGTGCACGTCGCCCTTCACCGTGGCCATCAGGATCTTGCCCTTGGCTTCCGGCTTGTCGCCTTTCTCCGCCTCGATGAAGGGAATCAGGTGGGCCACCGCCTGCTTCATCACTCGCGCGGACTTGACCACCTGCGGGAGGAACATCTTGCCGGCGCCGAACAGGTCGCCGACCACGTTCATCCCGGCCATCAGCGGACCTTCGATGACCTCGATGGGGCGCGCGCACCGCTGGCGGCATTCCTCGGTGTCCTCGACGATCCAGGTGGTGATGCCCTTGACCAGCGCATGCTCGAGGCGCTTCTCGACGCTGTAGCTGCGCCATTCCTCGTCCTCGGCCTCCTTGACCGCGCCGCCGCCCTTGTAGTCGTCGGCGATCGCCAGCAGGGCCTCGGTGGCCTCGGGCGTGCGGTTGAGCACCACGTCCTCGACCCGGTCGCGCAGCGCCTTCGGGATCTCGTCGTAGATTTCCAGCTGGCCGGCGTTGACGATGCCCATGGTCAGGCCGTTGCGGATCGCGTAGTAGAGGAACACCGAGTGGATCGCCTCGCGCACCGGGTTGTTGCCGCGGAACGAGAAGGACACGTTGGACACTCCGCCCGAGCTGAGGGCGTAGGGCAGGTTGTCGCGGATGTAGGCGCAGGCGTTGATGAAGTCGACCGCGTAGTTGTTGTGTTCCTCGATGCCGGTGGCGATGGCGAAGATGTTCGCGTCGAAGATGATGTCTTCCGGCGGGAAGCCGACTTCGTCGACCAGGATGTCGTAGGAGCGCTTGCAGATTTCTTCCTTGCGCGCCTGGGTGTCGGCCTGGCCGTCCTCGTCGAAGGCCATCACCACCACCGCGGCGCCGTAGCGCTTGCACAGGCGGGCGTGGTGCTTGAAGGCCTCGACGCCTTCCTTCATCGAGATCGAGTTGACGATGCCCTTGCCCTGGATGCACTTCAGCCCGGCCTCGATCACTTCCCACTTGGAGGAGTCGATCATGATCGGCACGCGCGAGATGTCGGGCTCGGAGGCGATCAGGTTGAGGAAGGTGACCATGGCCGCCTTCGAGTCCAGCATGCCTTCGTCCATGTTGATGTCGATCACCTGGGCGCCGGCTTCCACCTGTTGCTGGGCGACCTCGAGGGCTTCCGCGTAGTTTTCCTCGCGGATCAGCCGGGCGAACCTGGCCGAACCGGTGATGTTGGTGCGCTCGCCGACGTTGACGAACAGCGAGCTGCGGTCGATGGTGAACGGCTCCAGGCCGGACAGGCGGCAGGCCCGGGGAATCTCCGGGATGGCCCGCGGCGGGTACTTGGCCACTGCCTTGGCGATCGCCTCGATGTGCGCCGGGGTGGTGCCACAGCAGCCGCCGACGATATTGAGGAAACCAGCCGCAGCGAATTCCTCGACCACCACGGCCATTTCCGCCGGCGACTCGTCGTATTCGCCGAAGGCGTTCGGCAGGCCGGCGTTGGGGTGGGCCGAGACATGGGTGTCGGCCTTGGTCGACAATTCCTCGATGTACGGCCGCAACTCCTTGGCGCCGAGGGCGCAGTTCAGGCCCACCGAGATCGGCCGGGCGTGCCGCACCGAGTTCCAGAAGGCCTCGGTGGTCTGGCCCGACAGGGTACGACCGGAGGCGTCGGTGATGGTCCCGGAGATCATGATCGGCAGCTCCACGCCGAGCTCCTCGAACACCCCCTGCACGGCGAAGATCGCCGCCTTGGCGTTGAGGGTGTCGAAGATGGTCTCGATCAGGATCAGGTCGGCGCCGCCTTCGATCAGGCCACGGGTCGCCTCGACGTAGTTCTCCACCAGCTCGTCGAAGGTGACGTTGCGGTAGCCGGGGTTGTTCACGTCCGGGGAAATCGAGCAAGTGCGGCTGGTCGGGCCGAGCACGCCGGCGACGAAGCGCGGCTTGTCCGGGGTCTGGGCGGTCTTCGCGTCCGCCACCTGGCGGGCCAGGCGCGCCCCTTCGACGTTCAGCTCGTAGGCCAGCGCCTGCATGCCGTAGTCGGCCTGGGACACCTGGGTAGCGTTGAAGGTGTTGGTCTCGAGGATGTCGGCGCCGGCGTCGAGGTAGGCCTTCTCGATGGCCTGGATCACGTCCGGGCGGCTCAGCAGCAAGAGGTCGTTGTTGCCTTTCACGTCGCTTGGCCAATCGGCGAAGCGCTCGCCGCGGTAGTCCGCTTCTTCCAGCCTGTAGCTCTGGATCATGGTGCCCATGCCGCCATCGAGGATCAGGATACGTTCCCTGAGGGCGTGCTGGAGGGCTTGCAGGCGGGCGCTGCGATCGGTGAGCGGGCTGGACATGGATGGACCTGGCGTCAGTGGGCGGAAAGGTGAAAAGCATAACAAAGGCAGGGGCTTACCGACCGAGGGTGGCTGGACCATGAATTTCATTCAAGTTGAAGTCTGCTCATTTACCAGCAAAAGGCAGCGGGAGCGCCGCTGTGCCGTAGCGGATGCACAGGATTCGCAGGTCGCGAGGCGTGGGCAGTAGGTGCGGGAGACCCTGGCAGGACTGGTCGGGGCTGGCGGGATGCGGCCGCGAATGAGGTTGGCTCATTCGCGACGCTGTCTCAACTGGCCTTGGGCAGGCTGCAGCTGGCCAGGGAGTAGACGTAGTAGTCGAGGCGGTCGCGGTCGGTACGGTTCCACACCTGGCCGACCGATTTCAGCCCCTGGCTCTGGCCGACCGCGCCGGCGATGCTGCCGCACCAGCACAGCGGGTACTTCTGCCGATACAGCGGGCCGCTGATGACCACCGCCACGTGGCCGTAGGTGCGGCCCTTTAGGCCGGCGATCACCAGGTAACCCTGGGCGGCCTTCTGCGCGGCCTCGGCGCCGGAGGCGAGCCTGCTCCAGCCCTGGTGCTGCGCCAGGCCGTCGACCATGGCGTTGGCATTGCCGCGCGGCATCGCCACACCGAGTTCGGCGGCCACCGACTGGACGAAGCCGGAACAGTTGTCCTTGTTCGGGGTGCCGGCCAGGTAGCTCTTGTCCCAGCTGTTCTTGCAGGCGTTGACGATGCATTGATCGAGACTGTCCATGTGTCACCTATGCGTGTCGGAAAAAGGGCGCTCCGGCCCGGGGTCATTTCTTTGCGGTCTGGCAGAACGGTGCGAGCGAGCGCTTCACGATCTTCGCGCAGCTGGCGACGGACTCGCCCGAGCATTTCTCGCCCAGGCGCAGCCCGTCCTTGTCCACCGCCCAGCGCTGGCCGGAGATGTCCTCGCGGTGCACCACCTTGCAGGTGGCGCTGTCGTAGGCCACCAGTTCGGCGCTGGAACCGCTGAATTCATGCATCAGCACGCGCCGCCCGTCCTCGCTGAGGAACACGCCGCCGCGCGACCAGATGCCGCCGTCCTCGATGCGACAATCGTTGCCGCTGTCGAGGTCGGCCAGGTAGACCGGCGGTTCGGGAAAGGCGTCGGGATTGGCGTCGTTGGGGTCTTCGTTGCTGAACATCACGCGGACGTGCTCGTCCTCGCCGCCGAACATGTTCGGCGAGCCGAGCTGGGGCACGATTTCCAGCTGGGTGAAGGTACAGTCCGCAGCCTGGGCCGAAAGGCTCAGGAAGACAGCGGCGAAGCTGCCGGCGAGCAGTTTCATGGGGCGGGTTCTCCAATGGGCCGCGAGGGCGGCGAAAGGATGGACCAGGCCGCGCCGGGCGCGAACGGAAGCGCCGCCTGGCGACAGGAGGCGGAAGCGGCGAAGAGGGGACGTGGAGCGCACGCGAACGGGCGCGGATGGGGCGCGGCGAGTCGAAACATATCCCTGTTTCCTCGAAATCATCGTCCTTGATCGCCAGGGCGGGCCTGGGAGCCCGGCTAGCATACGTGGCGGCCGAAGCCGGTGGAATGGCGGCTAAATGATGGCCCGTGCCCGGATAATGTCGTTCGCCGCTCCGAAAGTGCGGCGCAGAGAGGCGGGTTTGCTAGAATCGCCCGTCGCCGAGTGAGGAGTGGTTCATGTTGCCAAGACCGTTGGTTGGGTTGGCCTTCGTTTTGTCGTCTTTTATCCAGTCTGTTTGCGCCGCTGAAGTCTCCTATAGCCGCGACGTCCAGCCGATCTTCACTGCCAAGTGCGTCGCCTGCCACGCCTGCTACGACTCGCCCTGCCAGCTCAACCTGAGCAGCGCCGAAGGCGCGCAGCGCGGCGCCAACCAACTGCCGGTCTACGATGGCACGCGGACCAAGGCGCAGGAGACCACCCGCCTGTACCTCGATGCGCACGGCGCCGACGCCTGGCGGCGCAAGGAGTTCTGGTCGGTGCTCGAACCGCAGGGCGGCCAGGCGGCACTGATGGCGCGGATGCTCGAGCTTGGCCACAGCCAGCCGCTGCAGCCGAATGCGAAGATCCCTAAAGGCCTGGACATTTCGATCAACCGCGCCAACCAGTGCCCGACGCCGGCCAGCATCGACGAGTTCATCCGCAAGAACCCAGGTTCCGGCATGCCTTTCGCGGTGGCCGGGCTGAGCGACGACGAATACGCCACCTTGCAGAAGTGGCTGGCCGCGGGCGCGCCGGTCGACGAGCAGCCGTTGCGACCGACCGCCGCCGAGATGCGCCAGGTGGCCAGCTGGGAGAACTTCCTCAACCAGCCCGGAGCCAAGCAGAGCCTGGTATCGCGCTGGCTCTACGAACACCTGTTCCTGGCACACCTGTATTTCCCGGAGCAGGGCGCGCCCGGCCACTTCTTCCAGCTGGTTCGCTCGCGTACGCCCAGCGGCCAGCCGATCGACCCGATTCCCACCCGGCGCCCCAACGACGACCCGGGCAATACCTTCTACTACCGGCTGTGGCCGATCCAGGGCGTGATCGTGCACAAGACGCACATCACCTATCCGCTGACGGCGAAGAAGCTGGACCATGTCCAGGAGCTGTTCTTCGGCACCCAGTGGAACACCGACAAGGTCCCCGGCTACGGCCTGCAGAGCCGCGCCAACCCGTTCACCACCTTCGCCGCGATCCCGGCGCGGGCGCGCTACCAGTTCATGCTGGACAATGCCGAGTACTTCACCCGTACCTTCATCCGCGGTCCGGTCTGCCGCGGACAGATCGCCACCGACGTGATCCGCGACAACTTCTGGGTGGTATTCCAGGATCCCTCCCAGGACCTGTTCGTCACCGATGCCAACTTCCGCGCGCAGAGCGAGCCGCTGCTGGCCTTGCCGGGGCAGATCGACGAGCTGAAGAACCTGCTCGGCCTGTGGAGCGCCTACCGGGACAAGCGCAACGAGTACGAAGACCTGCGCCAGGACGTCTACGCCGACGCGCCGCCACCGACCTGGAGCACGATCTGGCATGGCAACGACAACGCCCTGCTGAGCATCTTCCGCCAGTTCGACAGCGCCTCGGTGCGCAAGGGCCTGCTTGGCGAGATACCGCAGACCTTGTGGCTGATGGACTACCCGCTGTTCGAACGGACCTATTACGGGCTGGTGGTGAACTTCGATGTCTTCGGCAACGTCTCGCACCAGGCGCAGACGCGCCTGTACTTCGACCTGATCCGCAACGGCGCCGAGCAGAACTTCCTCCGCCTGATGCCGGTCGACGCGCGCCAGCCGCTGCTCGACGACTGGTACCAGAACAGCGGCAAGCTGAAGATGTGGCTGGACTACCAGGCCTTCGACGACGACACGCCGAGCGCGCTGGGATTGCCGGAGAAGCAGCCGAAGAAGGCCTTCGCCGAAGAACTGCTGCGTCGCTACGGCGACCTCAATGCGCGTCCCGACCCGATCAATCGCTGCCTGGACGGCAACTGCTATCGACCGGGCATCGACCGCGAACTGCAGGACGCCGAGCAGGCCTTCAGCCGCCTGGTCAGCCGGCCGGCGGCCGGCCTCAAGGTGATCGAGCGCTTCCCCGAGGCGACCATGCTGCGGATACGTACGTCCAGCGGCAAGCGCGAGGTCTATACCGTGCTGCGCAACCGCGCGCACAGCAATGTCGCCTTCATGCTCGGCGAGTCGCTGCGCTACCAGCCGGGCCTGGACACCCTGACGATCTACCCCGGCGTGCTGTCCAGCTATCCGAACTTCATGTTCGATCTGCCGGCGACGGATGCCGAGGCCTTCGTCGGCGCCCTGGAGGCGGCGAAGAGCGGCGAGGACTTCGACAAGGTGGTCGAACGCTGGGGCGTGCGCCGCAGCAATCCGCAGTTCTGGAGCTACTTCCACGATCTCGAGGCGTACATCCGCGAAACCGAGCCGGTCGAGGCGGGCGCACTGGACATGAACCGCTACGAGAACCTCTGAGTCTCGCGACCCGCTCCGCAAGGGGCGGGTCGGTTATCGCGAATTATTCCTACTAATTTACTAGGGCTTTATCCGCAAGTACCGATTGGCGTAAACTGTCGGCATATTTGCGAGGAGTTGCCATGAGCGCCATCACCATTACCGAAGCTGCCCAAGCGTATCTGGCCGAGTTGCTGGAGAAGCAGAGCACCCCGGGTATCGGCATTCGTATCTTCATCACCCAGCCGGGTACCCAGTACGCGGAAACCTGCATCGCCTACTGCAAGCCGGGCGAGGAAAAGGTCGAGGACACCGCCATCGCCCTGAAGGACTTCACTGCCTGGATCGATGCCGTCAGCGAGCCCTTCCTCGAAGACGCGGTGGTCGACTACGCCACCGACCGCATGGGTGGCCAGCTGACCATCAAGGCGCCGAACGCCAAGGTGCCGATGGTCAACGAGGACAGCCCGATCACCGAACGCATCAACTACTACCTGCAGACCGAGATCAATCCCGGGCTGGCCAGCCACGGCGGACAGGTGAGCCTGGTCGACGTGGTCGAGGACAACATCGCCGTGTTGCGTTTCGGCGGCGGTTGCCAGGGCTGCGGGATGGTCGACATGACCCTCAAGGATGGCGTCGAGAAGACCCTGATCGAGCGTATTCCCGAACTGAAGGGCGTGCGCGACGTGACCGACCACAGCAACAAGGAGAACGCCTACTACTGAGGCGTTTCCGTAAAGCAGAAGAGGCGACCGCAAGGTCGCCTTTTTCGTTGCCGGCGTTTCAGCGCGACAGCGTCCGCGTTCGCCGTACCGGCCAGAGCAGTGCCAGCGCCACCAGCAGCGCCGGCCAGACCAGCAGGTTCACCGCGTTCCAGCCAAGGCTGGTGATCAGGGCGCCGGAGCCGAACGACATCAGCGCCGCCACCAGGCTGTTGCCTTGCTCCATCAATCCTTGCGCGGCGCCGCGCTCGCTGTCGGCGTGGCCCTCGCCGAGCAGGGTGGTACCGGCGATCAGCATCAGGTTCCAGCCGCTGCCCAGGGCCAGCGAACTGAGCAGGAACTGCATGACCGACTGCCCGCCCAGGGCGATGCCCGCGCTGGCGGCGAGCAGCGCGGCGCCGAGCAGGGCGACGCGGCGGTTGCCGATGCGGTCGACCAGCGGCCCGGCGAAGAATGCCGGGAGGAACATGCCCAGCACGTGCCACTGGATGACCCGACTCGACTGTTCCAGCGGCAGGCCGCAGAAACTCATGGCCAGCGGCGTGGCGTTCATGATCAGGATCATCAGTCCGTGTCCCGCCGCGGTGCAGGCGATGGCCGCGCGGACCACCGGCCGCTGCAACAGGCCGCCTACGTCGCGCCAGGCGAGTCGTGCCGGGCGCGGCGCCTGGCCTTCGCGGAGCAGGGCCATCAGCGACAGGCCGGCGAGGGCCAGTGCGGCGATCAGCAGATAGGCGCCGACGAAGGGCTGCGCCAGCGCGTTGCGCGACCACAGCGCCAGGCTCGGCGCCAGCAGCGCGGCGAATACCCCGCCGGCGAGCACATAGGCGCTGGCGCGGCCTTTCCGCCCGGCATCCACCGCCTCCAGCGCGGCGAACCGGTAGTACATGGCCGAGGCCTGGTAGATCCCGATGCACAGGGAGCCCAGGCAGAACAAGAGGAAGTCGCCGCTCCACACCCCGGCGGCGCAGACCAGGCCGCCGAGCACACCGCCGGCGGCGCCGAGCATCAGTCCGGGACGGCGGCCGTGGCGCTGCATGAAATACGCCAGCGGCTGCACCGCCAGCAGGTTGCCGAGTACCAGCAGGGCCAGGGGCAGGGTCGCCAGGGTGTTCAGCGGCGCCAACTGGACGCCGATCAGCGAGGTCAGGGTGATGCCGATCAGCGAGCAGGACCAGTACAGCGCCTGGCCGCAGAACAGCAGGAGCAGGGTCGGGTTGCGTAGCAGCATGGCCTCACTCCGGGCAACCGCCGGGCTTGACGACGCGCCGGCTGGAGGCAGGGTGGCGGACCAGCGCATCCGGCGGACGCCTTGGCCGGGCCAGCAGTTCGCCGCCGCAGTTCGGGCACTGGCCGCCCAGGCGGGTCGTCGCGCAGTCGCGGCAGAAGGTGCACTCGAAGGTGCAGATCAGCGCGTCGCCGCTGTCGCCGGGCAGGTCGCGGTCGCAGCACTCGCAGTTGGGGCGCAGTTCCAGCATGGATAGGTCCTCGGAGGAGCGTCAGGCCAGCATGCCGAAGCGTTCGGCGTATTCCTGGGGACTGACCGAAAGGTGCTTGTGGAAAGTCCGCCGGAGGTTTTCCGGATGGCCGAAGCCGCACAGCCGGGACACCGTGGCGATCGACGCCTGGGCGTCCTGCAGCAGGGCGCGCGCGGCCTCCAGGCGAACCCGTTCGACGTAGCGACCGGGCGCCACGCCCAGTTCCTGGAGAAACACCCGGGACAGCGTACGCGGGCTCATGCAGGCCCGGTCGGCGAGGGCTTCCAGGGACAGGTCGCCGGCGAGGTTGGCGGGAATCCACTCGAGCAGCGCGGCCAGGCGTGGTGTACGGCTCGGTTCCGGGGTCAGCCAGGCGCTGAACTGGGCCTGGCCGCCAGGACGCTTGAGGAACATCACCAGGCGCCGCGCGACGCTGAGCGCCAGGCTGCGGCCGAGGTCGGCCTCGACCAGCGCCAGGGCCAGGTCGATCCCCGCCGTGACGCCCGCCGAGGTGAAGATGTGGGCGTCGCCGTCGCGGCACTGTGGGTCGTAGGTGTGCAGGCGGTCGCCTTGCACATGGACGCCGGGAAACCCCTGGCGCAGCGTCGCCACGTCGGCCCAGTGGGTGGTCGCCAGGCGTCCGTCGAGAACCCCGGCGGCGGCCAGGATCAGCGCTCCCGAACACACCGAGCCGAGCCGGCGTATGCGCGGTTCGGCGGCTTTCAGCCAGGCGAGCAGGTCGGCGTTGCGAGTCTGCGTTTCGACACCGAGGCCGCCGGGAATCAACAGGGTATCCAGGCTCTCCGGAGGACAGTCGCGCCAGGCGCGGTCGGCGCAGATGCGGATGCCCGCGGAACTGGGCACCGCTTCGCTACGCTCGCCGAGCACCTCTATCCGGTAGAAGGGTGGCAGGCCCTGGCGCTGCCGTTCGACGTTGGCCGAGGCGAATACCTGCAGCGGTCCGGTCACGTCCAGGCTCATCACGTCGGGATAGATCAGGCAGGCAATCAGGCGCGGTTCGGGCATGGCACAACCTCATGGCGATGGCGGCAGTCTGGCGTCCTTCAGACCTGGCCGCAATGCCAGTCGGCCCACGGATCTTGCCATTCGCTCGCCGGAACGATGTGCTGCACGATGGCTGGTATCGCCTCGGCACCTCGCATGCCCTATTGTCTGGTAACGGGTGATGGCTTTTTGACTCATCGCTGCAGTGGCGCCAGGGTATTGTCGTTCCAGGCCTGTTTCAGCGTCGGTCCGAGGTAGGGGAGTCAGCATGCTTGCACGCGACAGCCTGGTACAGGCTGGTCTGCCGGATAATCCGTATGCGCGCCAGTTGCGCAACGGTTTTCGCTGGTTGCGTTTCGAAAAGGAGCTGGAAAGCGAATTTCGCGAGTTTCTCAGCTGGAACTCGCTGATGCAGCGGCGCGCCGCCATCGGGGTGGCGCTCCTGATCTGGGCGTTGTTCATTCTGGCCGACTGGCTGATGGTGGATATCCGCCAGCATCCCAGCCTGCTCGAGCAACTGCTGGGCGTACGCCTGGGGATGATCGGCCTGCTGCTGGTGGTCTGGCCGGCGGCGTTCATGCCCAGTCTGCGCAGGGTCGGCGATGTCATCGCACCCTATTGCCTGTTGCTGATCAACCTGGCGGTGCTGGCCTGCGATGTGCTGTTCGAGTGGCATGGGGTGCCGCGCTTCACCCAGTTGGGCGCGACCCTCGGGATTCTCGCGGTGTTCTTTCCGCTCGGCCTGGCGTTCTGGACCTGCGTGCGCCTGGCGTTGTTGTGCCTGACCCTGAACCTGGCGGTATTCCTGCTCTTCGGCGGCGAAGAGAACCTGCGCACCAACCTGCTGAATACCCTCTACAACGGCCTGGTGGTACTGATCTGCTCCTTCGCCCTGTACCTGCAGGACTATGCCCAGCGCGAGCAGTTCCTCGGTCGGCGCCTGCTGGGCATGATGGCCGAGCAGGACAGCCTCACCGGCCTGGTCAACCGGCGCTACTACGAGCTGCTTGCCCAGCGGGCCCTGGAACAGGGTACCCGCGAGGGGAAGGGGGTGGCGCTGATCCTGGTGGATGTCGACGACTTCAAGGCCTACAACGACCACTACGGGCATCCGGCCGGCGATGCCGCCCTGCACCGGCTGGGTGCCGTGCTCCGGCAGGGCGCGCGGCGGCCGATGGATATCGCCGCGCGCCTGGGCGGCGAGGAATTCGCCGTGTTGCTGTACGACAGCGAGGAGGGCAACACCCTGGCCATCGCCGAACGCCTGCGGCAGGCGGTGGAGGCGCTGGGCATCGAGCACCGCCGCTCCAGCGCCGGCCCTTGCCTGACGATCAGCCTGGGGGTCGCCTATTCGACCTCCGGCATGGGCCTGGACGCGCTCTATCGCGAGGCCGACCGCGCTCTATACGAGGCCAAGGACGCGGGGCGCAACATGGTGCGCGTGGCGTTCCAGCAGCATGACCGCCTCGAATAGAGGAATGAAAAAGGCGCCCTGGGGCGCCTTTCGTCGTATGGAGCGGCTCAGCCTTGGCTGGGCATGCTCCAGTCCTGCAGGCTGTAGCCGTTGTGGCTGAGTTCTTCGCGTGCCTGTTGCAGCAGGCCGGCAAGCTGCTCCGGATCGGAGTAGGCGGAGCTTGGAATGCGCGCACGACCCAGCAGGCGGGTGCCGGTGCGATCGACTACGGACAGGCTCAGGCCGCCGTCACTGCCTAGCTCGGACCAGGCAACGCACTGGTATGGCTGGAAGGCGCGCCCGGTGATCAGCAAAGCCTCGTTGAAACGGAGCGTAGCGTTCATGGGAGTCGGTCTCTCTCGTTCATTGTCTGCGTGGAACATGGGTGGCGCTTCCCGGCTCCACCGTGTTCGGTCACGCTAACTGATGCTTTCGAAAGCGAAAAAGTCACGCCATGGCGCGTTTGTGCAACAGGTTGTCGCCTTTTCGAAGGGTTTGAGCGCGCCGAAGCGGTTATGCGCGGTGTTTTGTCGCAGATTTCCAGGGGGCGGCCAGGCCGGACTTCGCTCGCCGCCCGCGCCTGCACAGCCTAGAATGGCGGCCCACCTGTGGCAGCGGACCGCTTCGCATGGATATCGACCTCGCCCGTACCTTCCTGGAGATCGCCCGCAGCGGCAGCTTCGTCGCCGCCGCGGAACGCCTGCACCTGACCCAGACCGCCGTCACCGCGCGCATCCAGAACCTGGAAGGGCAGCTCGGCTGCCGGCTGTTCGTGCGCAACCGCGCGGGTGCCCGGTTGACCGCCGACGGCGAGCACTTCCTCGGCTACGCCAGCCAGCTGGTGCAGACCTGGGACGCGGCGCGGCGCGACCTGCCGCTGCCGGACGGCTTCCGCAACCTGCTTAACCTCGGCGGCGAGGTCAGCCTGTGCAATCCGTTGCTGCTGAACTGGATGCGCCGGCTGCGCGAGGCGATTCCCGGGCATGCCGTGCGGGTCGAGATCGGCCAGGGCGCCGACCTGCTGAAGCAGCTGGAGCAGGGCGCGCTGGATGCCGCACTGGTCTACCAGCCGGAATACTGGCCAGGGCTGCAGGTCGAGCAGTTGCTGGAGGAAAAGCTGGTGATGGTGCGTTCCGCCGTAGCCGCGGAGCCCTATCTGTATGTCGACTGGGGCGCGGACTTCCGCAGCCAGCACGACGCCGCGCTGCCGGACCGGGCCAAGGCCGCGCTGGCCTGCAACCTCGGTCCGCTGGCCCTGCAATACATCATGCAGAACGGCGGCAGCGGCTATTTCCGCACCCGGGTGGTGAGCAGCTACCTGGACAGCGGCACCCTGCAGCGGGTCGAGCAGGCGCCGGAGTTCGCCTACCCGACCTACCTGGTGTATTCCCGCGAACGCCTCTCGCCGACCCTGCGCCATGCCTTCCAGTTGTTGCGCGAGCTGGTTCGCGAGGACAGCGACTGGTCGCAGCGCTGGGACTACGTGATCTGATCGGCGTGGCCCAGGTGCTGCAACCAGTTGCGATAGAGCGCGGCGATCAGGTCGGTCTGGCTGACGATGCCGACCAGGTAGCCTGCCTCGTTGAGCACGGGCAGGCAGTGCAGGCCCTCGTCGGATAGCAGCGAGACCAGTTCGACGGCGTGGGTGTCGGCCTGCACGCAGACCACCGGGGTGGTCATGATCGTCTTCAGCTTGGTCCCGCGCAGGAAGCGCAGGCGCTTGAACGGGCTGCCGTCGGGGCGGAAGTGCTTGAGCAGGTCGCTCTGGGTGACGATGCCGGCCAGCCGGCGATGCTCGTCGAGCACCGGCAGGGCCTTCAGGCGGTGCTCCTGCAATTGCTTCCAGGCATCGTCGATGAAGGTCTCGGTGCTGGCCGTCTGCACGTCGCGGGACATGATCCGTGCCGCGGTCAGCTCGCCCATGCGCCGGCGCAGGGCGTAGCGCTCGGTGTGGTGGATCAGGCGCTCGAGATCGTCGCGGGTGATGTCGACGAATTCACCGAAGTCCTGTAGCGCCTGGTCCAGGTCCCGGGCGGAAAAGTCCGTCCGCGCGCTCGGCGCCAGGTCGCGGGTACCGTGCAGGTTGGCCCGGGGCGGCTGGTAGGGCCGGGGGTAGGGTGAGCGCATCAGGTTGTTGTAGAGCAGCGCGCAGCCGATCAGCACCAGGGTGGCGAGGAGGATCGGCCAGACCACGTCGACGCCGAGTTCGCTCAGCGACGGGTTGAGGGCCACGCTCAGGGCCAGCGCGCAACTTGGTGGATGCAGGCAGCGCAGGGCGAACATCAGCAGCATGCCCAGGGCCATGCCGACCAGCGCCGGGGCCAGTTCGTGGCCGAACCAGCAGGCGCTGAGACCGCCGGCCAGGGCGGCGACCAGGTTGCCGCCGAGCATCGACCAGGGTTGTGCCAGCGGGCTGGAGCCGAGGGCGAACAGGAGTACGGCGGATGCGCCGAGCGGCGCGGCCAGGCGCAGCGCCAGCTCGGTGCCGAACAGTGCCTGGCAGGCGAACACCGCGGCGAGCGCGCCGATGCAGGCGCCGAGTCCGGCGCGCAGGCAGTCGCGCGGGCGAGCGTTCAGGGTCAGGGGGCGGAAGCCTTTCAGCCAGGTTCTTACGGTGACGCCGGGAGAGTCGTTCATGAGTTCATCGAGACAAAAGAAAGGGGCCGTTGCCGGCCCCGCAAAGGCACTTGCGTGCTGGAGGCATCCATCCCTGGATGATGGAGTCGGTTCAGGCGAGGAAGGGCGGGTCGCTTGTCTCGCGGACTTCCTCGAGCGGCCGCACGACCCGCCGACAGACCTTGCCGGTATCCCGGGCCACCCGTCGGGCGGCCTCCGGGTCGTCGGCGAACGGCAGCAGGGCGGCCTGCTCGCGCTCCTCGCGGGTACTGCCGGCGAGGCTGAGGACCAGGCCGAGCGCCAGGGTCGAGAGACACAGCAGGGATAGCAGCATGTTCAGGCCTCCTGCCCGGCCGCGAGGGCCGGCAGTGGCCGGTCCTGCGCCGCGCGCAGGGTCCGCCAGGTGTTGTAGGCCATCAGCAGCATGCCGCTGGCGAAGGTGGCGCCGCCGAGCAGGCGCACCACATAGCCCGGATGGCTGGCCACCAGCGCCTCGACGAACGAGTAGGTGAGCGTGCCGTCCTCGTTGATCGCCCGCCACATCAGGCCCTGGGTGATGCCGTTGACCCACATCGAGGCGATGTACAGCACGGTGCCGATGGTGGCCAGCCAGAAGTGCGCGTTGATCAGGCCGGTGCTGTGCATCCGCTCGCGGCCCCAGAGTTTCGGGATCATGTGGTAGAGCGTGCCGATGGAAATCATCGCCACCCAGCCGAGGGCGCCGGCGTGGACGTGGCCGATGGTCCAGTCGGTGTAGTGGGACAGCGAGTTGACGGTCTTGATCGCCATCATCGGCCCTTCGAAGGTGGACATGCCGTAGAAGGCCAGGGAGACCACCAGGAAGCGCAGGATCGGATCGTCGCGCAGCTTATGCCAGGCGCCGGAGAGGGTCATCATGCCGTTGATCATGCCACCCCAGCTCGGCGCCAGGAGGATCAGCGACATCACCATGCCCAGCGACTGCGCCCAGTCCGGCAGCGCGGTGTAGTGCAGGTGGTGCGGGCCGGCCCAGATGTAGATCGAGATGATCGCCCAGAAGTGCACGATGGACAGGCGGTAGGAATAGATCGGCCGGCCGGCCTGCTTGGGCACGAAGTAGTACATCATGCCGAGGAAGCCGACCGAGAGGATGAAGCCGACCACGCTGTGCCCGTACCACCACTGGATCATCGCGTCGGTGGCGCCGGAATAGGCGGAGTAGGATTTGGTCAGGCTCACCGGCAGCAGCGCATGGTTCACGATGTGGACCATCGCGGTGACGATGATGAAGGCACCGTAGAACCAGTTGCCGACGTAGATGTGCTTCACCTTGCGGCGGGCGATGGTGCCGAAGAACAGGTAGGCGTAGACCACCCAGACGATGGTCATCCACAACGCCAGGGGCCACTCCATCTCGGCGTATTCCTTGGAGGTGGTGTAGCCCAGCGGGTAGCTGACGATCATCCCCACGATCGCCGCCTGCCAGCCCCAGAACACGAAGCGCGCCAGGGAATCGGAGATCAGCCGCACGCCGCTGGTGCGCTGCACCACGTAGAAGGAGGTGGCGAACAGCGCGCTGCCGCCGAAGGCGAAGATCACCAGGCTGGTATGGATCGGGCGGATCCGGCCGAAGCTGGTCCAGGGCAGGTCGAGGTTGAGCTGCGGCCAGACGAGCTGGGCGGCGATGAACACCCCCAGGCCCATGCCGAGGATGCCCCAGGCCAGGGTCATAAGGGTGAACTGGCGGACGACGTCGTAGTTGTAGCCGTCCGGGTCTTTTCTGCTATCCGTATCGTTCATGGTCGCTGGCACGCCGGGCCCCGGAGTCCGGCCGGCTGGCGAGCAGGCGCGACCCTCGGGTCCTCGTTGGGTTATCGGTATTTTTCTGGGTATCCCGTTGCCGGGTCGATGGAGTGCGGAGGTCGGATCTTCGTCTGGAAGGCTCGGAACAGACGGCTCGTGGCACTGGTGGACATTCTAGGAGGGGAGGTTTATTCGTCTCCAACGAATAATGTTGCTATTACAGTGCAAAATAATTGAATTAAAGCGAGCGAGGTCTTGCGTGGGGACGAGCGCCTCGCGGATGTCCGCGCCACGAGGTGGGACGAGTTCTGCGCTAGGGCGGGATAACCATTTCGCGGTTATCCGCCGTTCCTGCGGTAATGGCGGATGACGCTGCCGCGATGACAGGCTCAGCCCGCCTTTTTCTTCTTCGGCAGCAGGCGCTTGACCAGCAGCACCCCTGCCAGCACCACCGCGCCGGCGACGATGCCGAACAGGAAGTTCAGCAGGGTCGGGGTGATCGCCGCCAGCAGCGGGCCCAGCGTGGCGATGCCGGCGACGCTCTGCGCGGCCTGTTCGATGGCGTGGTGGACCAGCGGGATGCCGTGGGTGAGGATGCCGCCACCGACCATGAACATCGCCGCCATGCCGACCACCGACAGGCCTTTCATGAGGTACGGCGCGGTGCGCAGGATGGCGCCGCCGAGCCCCCGGGCGAAGCCGCTGTCGCGCTTGGACAGGTAGAGACCGGCGTCGTCCAGCTTGACGATACCGGCGACCAGGCCGTAGACACCGACGGTCATCACCAGGGCGATGCCGACCAGCACCAGCACCTGGGTGGTGAAGCTGGACTCGGCGACGGTGCCGAGGGTAATGGCGATGATTTCCGCGGAGAGGATGAAGTCGGTGCGGATGGCGCCGCCGATCTTCTGTTTCTCCAGGGCTGCCAGGTCGACGTTGGCCGCCAGCGCCTGCTCGTCGCCATGCTCGTCTTCATGGGGCAGGTACTTGTGGGCGATCTTCTCGAAACCCTCGAAGCACAGGTAGGCGCCGCCGAGCATCAGCAGCGGGATCACCGCCCAGGGCGCGAAGGCGCTGATCAGCAGGGCGGCGGGGACGAGGATCGCCTTGTTCCGCAGCGAGCCCTTGGCCACCGCCCAGACCACCGGCAGTTCGCGATCGGCGTTGACCCCGGTGACCTGCTGGGCGTTCAGCGCCAGGTCGTCGCCGAGGACACCGGCGGTCTTCTTCGCGGCGACCTTGGTCATCAGCGAGACGTCGTCGAGCACCGCGGCGATGTCGTCGAGGAGGGTGAGGAGGCTGGCTCCGGCCATCTTGGGGTTTCCTTACAGGTAGTGGGCGGTGAGGGGTGCCTATTTGACAATGTAACGATGCCCGCGAACAGAGGGCCTTTGCGGCTGGGGCAGGCAATTTCGACAGGCAGTTCCGGATTCGCCCCATGGGCCGCTAGAATACGCGGCTGTTCGCCTCCCCTGAAACAGGTTGTTACGGAATGAGCCTTTCCCTGCTTCGCCTGGTGGGATTCGTCCTCGGTCTTTTCCTGCTCACCCTGGCGGCCAGCATGCTGATTCCGCTGCTGACGCTTGTGCTCTTCCAGCGCTACGACGATTTCGATGCCTTCCTCTGGTCGAGCCTGCTCACCGCGGCTGCCGGCCTCGCGCTTCTCCTGCCGGGGCGCCCGGCTCAGGTGCATTTTCGTGCCCGGCACATGTACTTCCTGACCACCGCCAGCTGGGTGGTGGTCTGCGCCTTCGCCGCCTTGCCGATGGTGATGGCGCGGCACATCAGTTATACCGACGCGTTCTTCGAGACCATGTCGGGCATCACCACCACCGGTTCCACGGTATTCAGCGGCCTGGACCAGATGTCGCCGGGCATCCTCATCTGGCGTTCGCTGCTGCACTGGCTCGGCGGCATCGGCTTCATCGGCATGGCGGTGGCGATCCTGCCGCTGCTGCGCGTGGGCGGCATGCGCCTGTTCCAGACGGAGTCCTCCGACTGGGGGGAGAAGGTGATGCCGCGATCTCACATGGCGGCCCAGTACATCCTCGCTGTCTACGTGGCGCTCACGCTGCTGGGCGTACTGTGTTTCTGGTGGGCGGGCATGACGCCCTTCGAAGCGCTCAACCATTCGATGGCCGCGCTTTCCACTGGTGGCTTCTCCACCTCCGACGCGTCTCTCGCGCACTGGCCGCAGCCGGCGGTGCACTGGGTCGCCGTGCTCTTCATGATCCTCGGCAGTCTGCCGTTCACCCTCTATGTCGCTACTCTGCGCGGCCATCGCATGGCCCTGCTCAAGGATCACCAGGTGCATGGTTTCATCGGCTTCCTGGGGGTGACCTGGCTGGTGATCGCCTGCTGGCTCTGGATGAACTCCGATTATGGCTGGTGGGATGCGCTGCGCCTGGTGGCCGTCAATGTCACGTCGGTGGTGACCACCACCGGCTTCGCCCTGACCGACTACACCACCTGGGGCACCTTCGCGGTCATGCTGTTCTTCTACCTCACGTTTGTCGGCGGCTGCTCGGGATCGACTGCCGGGGGACTGAAGATATTCCGCTTCCAGGTGGCCTTCGTGCTGCTCAAGGCCAACCTGCAGAACCTGGTGCATCCGCGCGCGACTATCCGGCAGAGCTACAATGGTCATCCGCTGGACGAGGAAATCGTCCGCTCGCTGATCACCTTTTCGTTCTTCTTCACCATCACCATCGGCGTGATCGCGCTCGGGCTGACCATGCTCGGCCTCGACTGGATTTCCGCACTCACCGGTGCCGCCACCGCCGTGTGCAACGTCGGGCCTGGGCTCGGGCCGATCATCGGACCGGCGGGCAATTTCTCCAGCCTGCCGGACATGGCCAAGTGGCTACTGACCGTCGGCATGCTGCTGGGGCGCCTGGAAATCCTCACCGTACTGGTGTTGTGCACCCGCGCATTCTGGCGCTTCTGATCAGGCCTCGCGGAACAGGCTGTCGAGTGCCAGGCGGGCGATGACCAACTCGGCTGCGGTCTCCTCGTGGCTACCGTCCTCGTCGAACCAGGCCGCCGAAAGGCCGGCCCAGGCCAGGATCCACAGCAGCAGCCGGTGTCGCTCCAGGCCACTGGCGGCGACGACGATGTCCAACTGGCGCTCGAAGCGACCGGGCGCCTGGGCGGTCTTCGCGTCGGGGTTGGTGAACAGGTTGGCGTAGTCGTAGCCGCGTTCGCCGTAGAGGCGCTTGGGATCGATCACCAGCCAGCCGCGCGCGCCGAAGTCGAGCACATTGCCGTGGTGGATGTCGCCATGCAGCGGGCGCTGCTCGCGGGCGGTCGCCAGCAGATGGCGGGCGGCGTCCGCTGCGTCGACGTAGAGCCCGCCGTAGCGGCGCTCGGCGGCGTACAGCGAGTCGAACCAGCGCTCCAGCGGGACCAGTTCCGGCAGCGGCCCCGGGCGCGGCACGTGGATACGCTCGATGGCCTGGCAGAGGATGCGCGTCGCCTGTTCGTCCTCGCCGCGCTCGACCATCTGCAGCAGCGAGCGCGTGCCGGTGGCACGCTCCATCAGCAGCGCCTGTTCGTCATGGGCCAGCACTCGCGCGGCGCCCTGGCCGTCCCACCAGTTGAGCAGCACGTGGCCGAAGCGTTCCTCCTCCGCGCAGGCGATCTTCAGCATCGCCGGCGCGCCGCGATGGCGGACCGGCAGCAGATGGCTGCTGTGGGTGGCGAAGGGCGCGCCGTCGGGTTGCAGCGCCCAGCGTTCGAGATAGGGCGAGAAGTCGAGGCGCTCGTTCACGGCGGACTCAGGCGCCGAGGCGCTGCTGGATGAAGTCGAGGAAGCACTGGATGCGCAGCGCCAGTTGCGAGTTGCGGTAGTACACCGCATGGATCGGTTGCCGGTATTCGCTCATCTGTTCGGCGAACAACGGCACCAGTCGGCCTTCCAGGATGTCACGGTCGGTCATGAAGCTGGCCAGGCAGGCGATGCCCTGGTGGCTCAGCGCCAGCTGGCGCAGGGTTTCGCCGCTGGAGGCGCAGATGTCCGGCTGGATGTCCAGGCGGTCGCCGTCGACATGTACCACCGGCCAGCGGTTGAGGTGTTCTGGCTGGGTGAAACCGAGCAGCGTGTGCTCGGCCAGCGCCTCGACATCCCGTGGCGTGCCCTGGCGGGCCAGGTACTCGGGGCTGGCGAGGATGTGCAGGCGGCTGGCGCCGAGCGGGCGAGCGTGGAGGGTCGAGTCGCTGAGGGCGCCGATGCGGATCGCCACGTCGGTGCGCTGTTCCAGCAGGTCGATGATCAGGTCGTTGGTGTTCAGTTCCAGCTGGATGTTCGGGTACAGCCGGCGGAACTCGCCGATGTGCGGCACCACCGCGTGCAGCATGAAGGGCGAGGCGGCGTTGATCCGCAGGCGCCCGGCGGGACTTTGCCGGCGCAGGGCGAGGCGTTCCTCCAGTTCTTCCATCCGTTGCAGGATCTGCCGGGCCTGTTCGAGGAAATAGCGCCCTTCCTCGGTCAGTTCCATGCGCCGGGTGGTGCGGTTGAGCAGGGTGGTGCCGAGCTTGTGCTCGAGGCGCGAGAGGGTACGGCTGACGGCCGAGGCGGTCAGACCCATGTGCTCCGCGGCAGCGCTGATGGAACCGCTGTCGACTACACTGACGAAGCTTTGCAGTTCATCGGAGTTGGCTTTCATTCGTGACTCCAGGGCAATCATTGCGAAGCATAGCGATCTTTTCAGCAATGAATGAAGAGGCACGCGTGCCAGCAGGAGGTTTTCATGCCCGGCCATCGCATCACCCTCACCGGAGAAAAGCAGACACTCCTGATCACCCTCTACGCCAAGGCGCTGGACAGCCGCCTGGAGGACTCCATCCTCCACGATCGTTTCGCCGAGGAGGCGGTGCGGCAGATCGACTTCGACTTCTCCAGGGTCGCCCTCGGCAAGGGCAACGAACGGGCCCTGGCCATGCGCTCGCATTACTTCGACCAGGCCTGCCGCGACTTCCTCGGCCGCCATCCCGAGGGCCAGGTGCTCAACCTCGGTTGCGGCCTGGACAGCCGTATCTACCGGGTCGATCCGCCGGCCGAGGTGCCCTGGTTCGACCTTGACTATCCGCAGGTCATGGACCTGCGCGAGCGCCTCTACCCGCCGCGCGCCGGCGCCTACCGGGCGCTGCGCCACTCGGTGGACGACGACGGCTGGCTGCAAGGGGTGCCGCGCGAACGGCCCGCCCTGGTCCTGGCCGAGGGGCTGATGCCTTATCTGCGGGAGCCCCAGGTGCGGCGCCTGGTGGAGCGCCTGGTCGACCACCTGGGCAGCGGTGAGCTGCTGTTCGACGGCTACGGCCGCCTCGGCATCATGCTGCTGCGCCTGTATCCGCCGCTGCGCGAGACCGGAGCGCAGGTGCACTGGAGCATCGACGACCCGCGCGAACTCGAGCAGTGGCATCCGGCCCTGCGCTTCATCGAAGAGGTCACCGACTACGATCCGCAGGATGTCGCCAAGCTGCCGCAGTCGTCGCGGCTGCTGCTGCCGATCTACAACGGCTTCGCCTTCCTGCGGCGGATGGGCCGGTTGATCCGCTACCGTTGGCCCAGGGTCTAGGCGCCGAGGCGAGTCCGGGGTTCAGGCGAGCACCGCCACCGACTTGATCTGCGCCCACACCAGTTGGCCGGGCCGTAGTTGCAACTGGTCCCGTGAGTAACGGGTGATCCGCGCCAGCAACGGATTGCCGCCGGCGTCCAGGCGCACCAGCACGTGGGCCGCGGTGTCGGTATCGACCAATTCCAGGACCCGTACCGGCAGGCGGTTGAGGATGCTGCTCTGGGCGTCCTCGCGCAGGTTCAGGCTGACGTCGCGCGCCTGTACCTTGAAGCGCAGGCGCTTGCCGGGAGCCAGCGGGGCGTGGGCGACACGCATCTGCAGCGCGCTGCCGGGCAGGACCAGGGTCAGCAGGCCGTAGGCCGGGTCGTGGCCGCTGACCGTACCCTCGATCACCACCCCGGCGTCGTCGTCCAGCGCCAGCGGCAGGTCCACTCGCGCCAGGGTTTCGCCGATCGGCCCGCTGGCGCGGACCCTGCCGTTCTCCAGCAGCACCAGGTGATCGGCCAGGCGCGCCACTTCGTCCGGCGAATGGCTGACATAGAGGACCGGGATGTCCAGTTCCTCGTGCAGGCGTTCGAGATAGGGCAGGATCTCGCCCTTGCGTTTCAGGTCGAGGGATGCCAGCGGCTCGTCCATCAGCAACAGACGCGGGCTGGTGAGCAGGGCCCGGGCGATGCCGACGCGCTGCTGTTCGCCGCCGGAGAGACGTTCGGGCATGCGCTCGAGCAGGTGCTCGATGCCGAGCAGGGCACAGGCCTGTTCCAGCTCGACGCGGCGTTCGGCGGCGGCGATGCGCCTGAGGCCGAAGACCAGGTTGCGCCGCACCGATAGATGGCGGAACAGGTTGGCGTCCTGGAACACATAGCCGAGGGCGCGCCGGTGCGGCGCGACGAAGAGGTTGCGGCGGCTGTCCTGCCAGGTCTCGCCGTTGATCGTCACCTCGCCCTCGGCGGCCTTTTCCAGGCCGGCGATGCAGCGCAGGCAGGTGCTCTTGCCCGAGCCGGAATGGCCGAACAACGCGGTGACGCCGCGGCCGGGCAGGTCCAGGTCGACGTCCAGTTCGAAGCCGGGGTAGGCGCGGCGGAAGCGCAGGCGCAGGCCATCCATCTCAGGCCCAGCCCGGCCGGCGGCGCCGGCCCGAATAGAGGGCGAGGAGGACGATGAAGGAGAACACCACCATGCCACCGGCCAGCCAGTGGGCCTGGGCGTACTCCATGGCTTCGACGTGGTCGAATATCTGCACCGAGACCACGCGGGTCTTCTCCGGAATGTTGCCGCCGATCATCAGCACCACGCCGAACTCGCCGACGGTATGAGCGAAGCCGAGGATCGCGGCGGTGACGAAGCCCGGCCGGGCCAGCGGCAGGACCACGCTGAAGAAGCGGTCGATGGGGCTGGCGCGCAGGGTCGCGGCGGCCTCCAGCGGTTTCTCGCCGATCGCCTCGAAGGCGTTCTGCAGCGGTTGCACGACGAAGGGCAGCGAGTAGAACACCGAGCCGACCACCAGGCCGGCGAAGGTGAAGGGCAGGGTGCCCAGGCCGAGGCCCTGGGTGAGCTGGCCGATGAAACCGTTGGGACCCATGCTGACCAGCAGGTAGAAACCGATCACCGTCGGCGGCAGCACCAGCGGCAGGGCCACCACCGCGCCGATCGGCCCCTTCAGCCAGGAGCGGGTGCGCGCCAGCCACCAGGCGATGGGCGTGCCGATCAGCAGCAGGAGGAGGGTGGTGAGCGAAGCCAGCTCGATGGTCAGCCAGATGGCCGCCAGGTCCGTACTGTCGAGTGGCAACGCCATGCGGGTCCCGCCTTAGAGTTCGTAGCCGTAGGACTTGATCAGCGCGGCGGCCCTGGGACCCTTGAGGTAGTCGACCAGGGCCCTGGCGGCAGCGTTGTCCTTGCCCTTGTTGAGGATGACCGCGTCCTGGCGGATCGGGTCGTGCAGCTCGGCGGGAACGATCCAGGCCGAGCCGCTGGCGACTTTACCATCCTTGTAGATCTGCGACAGGGCGACGAAGCCCAGTTCGGCGTTGCCGCTGGAAACGAACTGGTAGGCCTGGCTGATGTTCTGCCCTTCCACCAACCTCGGCCTGAGCGTGGCGGCGAGACCGAGCCTGTCCATCGCCTGGGTCGCGGCGAGGCCGTAGGGCGCGGTCTTCGGGTTGGCGATGGACAGGTGCCTGAAGCTGCCGCTCTTCAGCACCTCGCCCTTGGCGTCGACGTAGCCGGCCTTGGGCGACCAGAGCGCCAGGGTGCCGATGGCATAGGTGAAGCGTGAGCCGGGCACGATCTCGCCTTCCTGCTCCAGCTTCGCCGGCGTGCTGTCGTCGGCGGAGAGGAAAACCTGGAATGGCGCGCCGTTCTTGATCTGGGTATAGAACTGGCCGGTGGCGCCGTAGGCGGCGACCAGCCTGTGCCCGGTGTCCTTTTCGAAATCCCTGGCGATGGCCTGGATCGGCGCGGTGAAGTTGGCCGCGACAGCGACCTGAACTTCCTCGGCGCTGGCGGCCAGAGTTACGGCGCTGGCGAGGAGGGCGAGCAACAGCTGGGGCAGTCGGGTGGTCATGGGGGCTCCTGTGGAGGGCGGACGGGGCTGGCGCAAGCTTAGGGCTTCGCTATGGCTTTTGGAATATAGCGGTGCGTGGAAATTGATCTCGCGCAAGACGCTCAGGCGCCCACCGCACGGATCCGCCGGCGCGCGGCGGACTCGGCGGAGGTGGCGAGGCAACCGGCGCAGACCAGCCGGACGATGTTCTCCGCCGCCTGCCGGTAGTCGTCCGGACGCAGTCCCGCCTGCCCGGTGAGACGCGCCAGCTGCCAGCCGCCGAGGGCATAGGACTCGGTCATGGCCCAGAGGTTGAGCAGCAGGTGGTACGGATCCAGCGGCGCCAGCAGGCCCTCGGCGATCCAGTGGCGGATGCGTTCGGCGTTGCGTTCGGCCTGGGCGTCGAGGCGTTCCAGCAGCGTCGCCGGCATGCGCGGCGCGCCGCGCATGATCTCGCAGGAGAAGACCCTGGCCGCGTGCGGCCGCTCGGCGCCGATGCGCATCTTGTTGTCGACGTAGGCGCGTAGCGCCTCGGCGGGCGGCTGGTCGCCGGCGAATGGCCGGGAGGCTTCCAGCAGAGGCTCGACGATGCTGTCCAGCACCGCTTCGTAGAGTTGCGCCTTGGAGCGGTAGTAATAGAGCACGTTGGCCTTGGCCACGCCGGCGTGCTCGGCGACGTCGCTGAGCCGGGCGGCGCTGAAGCCGCAGTCGGCGAAGACTTCGCAGGCGGCGTCGAGGATCAATTGCAGGTTGCGTTGGCGGATCTTCTTCATCGGACCGATACGGGGCAGGTTTCGTTGTTAATATTTTTATATAACGAACGCCTTGTGCCTGGATAGTCGTCGCCATGCCGGCGACGCTTGATCGGATGCGCATTGCCAAGCCGCGGGGGCACTGGTATCTGTATGCATGAACAGTACCAGGCTCCGCTTCCCGTGAATTCCCCAGCGCTTCCCGAACCCTTCTACTACCTGCACAACTTCCGCGCGGTGCTCGCCTGGATCGGCGAACGCTATGCCGATCTGCTCGACGACCAGGAGCGCGCCTTCATCGCCGCGTTCGCCGCGCTGCCCGAGGCCAGCCAGGCGTTGCTGGTGCGCATGGTGATGCGCAAGGGCACGCTGTTCCGCGAAGGCAAGCTGGCCTATGCCGAGATCGGCGATACCCATGCTGCCGTGCAACCCTTGCTCGCGCTGGGCTGGGTGGACGCGCAGCCGGAGCTGGAACTGGCGCAGCTGTTCGCGCTGCTGAAGAAGGACGAATTGTCGCGGCTGTTCCGGGCGCATCTCGAGCGGGCCAACCTGCGCAAGGACGAACTGCTGGAACGGCTGCAGCCGTTGTTTCCCGAGGCGCGGCGGCTGGCCGAGTGGCAGGCCGACTTCCCCGAGCCGATCTATGCGCTGCGCTGCATGGCGCTCTGCGACCGCCTGCGGCTGATGTACTTCGGCAACCTGTGGCAGGACTGGTCGGAATTCGTCCTCGCCGACCTGGGCATCTATCGCTACGAAAGCGTCGAGTTTTCCGCCGATTCCCGCGGCTTTCGCCAGCGCGAGGACATCGACGCCTACCTGCGCCTGTTCGATTGCCGGCAGCGCTTCGACCTCGGCGAGCCGCTGGGCGAGCTGCTCGCCGACCTGCCGCGCGAGCCGTATGCCAACTCCTGGCTGGAGGGGCGACGGGTCAAGCTGCTGTTCCAGTTCGCCCAGCACTGCGAGAAGCGACAGGATTTCCACCTGGCCCATGCACTCTATCGCCAGTCCAGCCATCCCGGCGCGCGCCTGCGGGCGATCCGCAGCCTGGAACGCGGCGAGCGCTTCGCCGAGGCCCATACGCTGGCGCTGGAGGCCGCCAGCGCGCCGGAAAGCGACGCCGAGCGCCAGGGCCTGGCGCGGCTGTTGCCGCGCCTGCAGGGCAAGCTTGGCCTGCCGCGGCAGGCGCGGGCCGCGCCGCCGGAAATCGAACGCCTGGACCTGTGCCTGGCGTTCCCGAGCGAACCGTGTAGCGTCGAGTGGGCGGTCCGCGAGCACCTGGAAGAACCGGGTTGCGCGGTGCACTACGTCGAGAACGGCCTGATCAACTCGCTGTTCGGGCTGCTCTGCTGGGAGGCGATCTTCGCCGCCATTCCCGGGGCGTTCTTCCATCCCTTCCACAGTGCGCCGGCGGACCTGCACGGTGCCGACTTCCACCAGCGCCGCGCCGCCCTGTTCGAGGCCTGCCTGGGCCGGCTGGAGGATGGCAGCTATCGCGATGCGATCCGCCGCCGCTACCGCGAGAAATCCGGCCTGCAGTCACCCTTCGTCCACTGGGAGCTGCTCGGCGAGGATTTGCTCGAGCAGGCGCTCGACTGCCTGCCGGCGGCCCACCTGCGCGCCTGGTTCGAGCGCCTGCTGGAGGATATCCCGGGCAACCGCGCCGGCCTGCCGGACCTGATCCAGTTCTGGCCGGCGCAGCGCCGCTACCGGATGGTCGAGGTCAAGGGACCGGGCGACCGCCTGCAGGACAACCAGTTGCGCTGGCTGCAATTCTGCCGCGAGCGCGACATGCCGGTGGCGGTCTGCTACGTGCAGTGGCGTGCCGATGCCTGAGGCCGGCGTCGACGTCCCTTACCAGGTGGCGGTGCGCGCGCTCTGCGAGTTCACCGCCAAGCGCGGCGACCTCGACCTGCGCTTCACCCCTTCGCCCAGCGCCCTGGAGGGCATCGCCGGACACACCCTGGTGACCTCCCGGCGTCCCGCCCACTACCAGCGCGAAGTGGCGCTGAGCGGACGCTACCGGCACCTGCAGGTACGCGGCCGGGCGGATGGCTACGATCCGCAGGCGAACTGCCTGGAGGAAATCAAGACCCACCGCGGCGACCTCGCCCTGCAACCGGCCAACCACCGGCACCTGCACTGGGCCCAGGCCAGGGTCTACGGCTGGCTGCTCTGCGCCGAACGGAAGCTGGAGGAAATCGAACTGGCGCTGGTCTACCTGGAGGTCGGCAGCCACAAGGAAACGCGTTTCGTCGAGCGCCAGCGCGCCGACGACCTGCGGATCTTCTTCGAAACCCAGTGCCAGGCGTTTCTCGCCTGGGCCGAGCAGGAACTCGCGCACCGCCAGCGACGCGACCGCGGACTGCTCGCGCTGCGCTTTCCCCACGGCGAATTCCGCCATGGCCAGCGACAACTGGCGGAGGCGGTGTACAAGGCGGCCTCCGCCGGTTGCTGCCTGATGGCCCAGGCGCCGACCGGGATCGGCAAGACCATCGGCACGCTGTTCCCGCAGCTCAAGGCGATGCCCGGGCAGCGCCTGGACCGGCTGTTCTTCCTGGCCGCCAAGACCCCGGGTCGGGCCCTGGCCCTGGATGCCCTGCGCAGCCTGCACGGGGAGGCCGGCGAACTGCCCGTGCGAGTGCTGGAACTGGTGGCGCGGGACAAGGCCTGCGAGCACCCGGACAAGGCCTGCCACGGCGAATCCTGTCCCCTGGCCCGGGGCTTCTACGAGCGCCTGCCGGCGGCGCGCGCCGCCGCCGTGGAGGCGCGCTGGCTGGACCAGGCGCGGTTGCGCGAGGTGGCGCTGGCGCACCAGGTCTGCCCCTATTACCTGGGCCAGGAACTGGCGCGCTGGTGCGACCTGGCGGTGGGCGACTACAACTACTACTTCGACCTCGGCGGCATGCTCCATGGCCTGGCCCAGGTCAACCAGTGGCGGCTGGCGGTGCTGGTGGACGAGGCGCACAACCTGGTGGAGCGCGGCCGGCGGATGTACTCCGCCGAACTCGACCAGGGCGATTTCCTCGGCGTGCGCAAGAGCGCCCCGGCGGTCCTGAAGAAACCCCTGGAACGCATCCAGCGTGCCTGGAACGAACTGGCCAAGGCCCAGGCGGACGACTACCAGGCCTACGAGGAGCCACCGCAGAAGCTGCTCCTGGCCTTGCAGAGCGCGGTGGGGGCGATCAACGACCTGCTCGCCGAGCAGCCGCAGGCGCTGGAGCCGGCGTTGCAGGAGTTCTACTTCGCGATCCTGCAGTTCGGCCGCCTCGCCGAGCTGTTCGGCGAGCATTCCCTGTTCGATATCGAGAAGCGTCCAGGCAGCGGCGGCCGCAGCCTGGCCCGCCTGTGCCTGCGCAACGTGGTGCCGGCGGCGTTCCTCGCCGAGCGCTTCGCCGCCAGCCGCTCCACCGTGCTGTTCTCCGCTACCCTCGGGCCGCGCGACTATTACGCCGACCTGCTCGGCCTGCCGGCGGGCACGCCCTGGTTGGAGGTGGACTCGCCGTTCAGCGCCGAGCAGCTGGAGGTCCACCTGCAACGCCGCGTGTCCACGCGCTACGCGCATCGCCAGGCATCCCTGGCGCCGATCGCGGCGATTCTCGGCGAGCAATTTCGCCAGCGGCCGGGCAACTACCTGGCCTTCTTCAGCAGTTTCGATTACTTGCAGCAGGCGCTGGAAGTCTTCCGCCAGGCATACCCGTGGCTGCCGTGCTGGAGCCAGACGCGACGGATGGACGAAGAGGAGCGCCGGGCCTTCCTCGAACGCTTCGTCGCGGGCGGCGAGGGCATTGGCTTCGCCGTGCTCGGCGGTGCCTTCGGCGAAGGCATCGACCTGCCGGGCGAGCGCCTGATCGGCGCTTTCATCGCCACCCTCGGGTTGCCCCAGGTCAACCCGGTCAACGAGCAGATTCGGCTGCGCATGCAGCGCCTGTTCGGCGACGGTTACGACTATACCTACCTGTACCCGGGCCTGCAGAAGGTGGTCCAGGCCGCCGGGAGGGTGATCCGCAGCCGCAGCGATCGCGGCGTGGTGCACCTGATCGACGACCGTTTCGCCCAGGCCAGGGTGCGCCGGCTATTGCCGGGCTGGTGGCAGGTGCGTTGACCGGTTGCGGCACGCCGGGGGTGCTGCCGGAGCGCTGGGGAGCCATGTATAATCGCGCCCCCACGATTTCCCCCGATCCGGACACGCCATGGCTTCCGCCCCCGACGCTACTCCCCAGGCCCCTACCACCGACGACGCCCCGGCCCCTGCCGCGCCGAGCGACGCCAGCGCGCTGCTGAAAGCCGCCCTGGCGAAGAAGAACCAGGCCCAGCTCTATCCGCAGCACAGGGTCCACGACAAGGGCCAGCGCCCCGGCATGGCGCCGCGCGGCACCCGTCGTTCGATGGGCAAACGCTGATACCGGTCTTTCTCCACGACCGTTTTGTGGGCCAGTTCCCGGCCCGGCGGTTCAAAGCGGGCGTCTTTAACAGTTTTGCCCTTTCGCGGCCATAGGCCGCGAGACCATCCCTTATGCTCGCCGCCCCTGGGCGAGCCGCGCCGTTGCAGCATGCCCGTCTGCCGGAACCCGTCTGCTGCATGTCGCGTCATTTCCCATCGTTTCCCATTGCCCCGCGTGGCCTGTCCGGGCAGGTGCCCGCCGCGCTCTGCGTGCTGCTGCTGGCGTTGCTCAGCGCCAGCCTGGCCAGCCAGGCGCGGGCCCTGCGCCATGAACTGGGCGCGTTGCCCGCCGCGTTGCCCGTGGCACCCGCGCGCGCGTCGGTGCCGGCTTCGCGCGCGGCGCTCGCCAGGTTGTTCGGCGCGGCCCCGCCGCCACGCGGTGCGCCCGCCGGCGAGCGCCTGCAATTGCGCCTGCTGGCCTGCTTCCTGGCGCTTCGCGCGGATCGTTCGGCGGCGCTGATCGCGGTGGCCGGGCGCTCGCAGCGCTTCCTGGCGGGCGCCGAAGTGCGCCCCGGCACCGTGCTGCTGGCGGTCTATCGCGACCACGTGGTGCTACGCGACCAGGGTCATGAAGAACGTCTGTATTTCCCCAAAGCCGGAAGGGCAGAAGCCACCCATGCCACGTTGTAGTACCCGTTCCGCCCTCCGTTTGTCTTCGCTGTTCCTGCTGCTGGCGCTCGTCACTCCCGGCCTGGCGGCGACGGCGCATCCGGCGCCTGCCGCCACTGCCGCCGCGCAGGAGGAAGAGCAGTGGACGATCAACATGAAGGAGGCCGAGCTCGGCGACTTCATCGAGCAGGTCTCGGCCATCAGTGGCCAGACTTTCATCGTCGATCCGCGAGTGAAGGGTCGGGTCACGGTGGTTTCCCAGGCGCGGCTGAACCTGGCGGAGGTCTACCAGCTGTTCCTTTCGGTGCTCGCCACTCATGGCTACGCGGTGCTGCCCCAGGACGGGCAGGCGCGCATCGTGCCGAACATGGAGGGGCGCCAGGACGCCGCCGGTGGCGGCGTCCACGTCGGGCCGGGCAGCCTGGAGACGCGGGTGATCCAGGCCCGGCAGACCTCGGTGGTGGAGCTGATCCCGATGATCCGTCCGCTGGTCCCGGCCCACGGCCATCTCGCGGCGGTACCCTCGGCCAATGCGCTGATCGTCAGCGACCGGCGCGCCAACATCGAGCGCATCGAGTCGATCGTGCGCAGCCTCGACCAGGCCGGCGAGCACGACTACAGCATCTACGACCTGCGCCATGCCTGGGTCGCGGAAATCGCCGAGGTGCTCGACCAAAGCGTCACCCCGGCCGCCGGAAAGAACGCCGCCACCGTCCAGGTCCTCGCCGACAGTCGCAGCAACCGCCTGGTCCTGCTCGGCCCGCCACAGGCGCGGGCCCGGCTGTTGCGCCTGGCGCAGTCGCTGGACGTGCCATCGTCGCGCTCGGCCAACAGCCGGGTGATCCGCCTGCGCCATGGCGACGCCAAGACCATCGCCAGCACCCTGGGAGAGATCGGCGAGTCGCTGCGGGAGGGCGGGGATCAGGGACAGCGGCGCAGCGGCAAGCGCGGCGCGCTGGTGCGTGCCGACGAATCGTTGAATGCGCTGGTGATCCTCGCCGATCCGCAGGAGGTCGGATTGTTCGAGGAGATCGTCCGCCAACTCGACGTGCCGCGCGCGCAGTTGCTGGTGGAGGCGGCGATCGTCGAACTGACCGGCGAACTCAACGAGGCGCTCGGCGTGCAATGGGCCATGCGCGGCGGGCATGCCGTCGGCGGCACCAGCTTCGCCGGCAGCGGACTGTCCATCGGCACGCTGCTCGGTGCGCTGCAGAGCGGCAAGCCACCAGCCGAGCTACCGGATGGCGCCATCGTTGGCCTTGGCAGCCGCGACTTCGGCGCACTGATCACCGCGCTGACCCGCAACAGCAACAGCAACCTGCTGTCGACCCCGAGCCTGCTGACCCTGGACAACCAGAAGGCGGAGATCCTGGTCGGGCAGAATGTACCGTTCCAGACCGGTTCCTACACCACCAACAGCGAAGGATCGAGCAACCCCTTCACCACTGTCGAGCGCAAGGACATCGGAGTGACCCTGAAGGTGACCCCGCATATCGGCGACGACCGCATGCTGCGCCTGGAAATAGAGCAGGAGATCTCCTCGATCGCGCCAGCGGCCACGCTGGCGGCCAAGACGGTGGACCTGGTGACCAACAAGCGCTCGATCAAGAGCACGGTACTCGCCGACGACGGCCAGGTGATCGTGCTTGGCGGGCTGATCCAGGACGACGTGGTGCGCAGCGACTCGCGGGTGCCCCTGCTCGGCGACATTCCCGGGGTCGGCCGGCTGTTTCGTTCGACCCGGGACACCCGGGTGAAGCGCAACCTGATGGTCTTCCTGCGCCCGAGCATCGTCCGCGACGCCGTCGGCCTGGCACGGGTCAGCCAGGGCCGCTACCGTTCCATCCAGGTATTGCGCGGCGCCTCGACTCCCTTGTTCGACGCCGCCCCGGCCATCGACCTGCGCCCCGCCGCGCAGGCCCTGCCGGCGCTTCCCGAGTCGCCGCGCGGCTACCCGGATCCGGCCCCGGTGCTGATGGAGAAGCCGCGCCTGGCGGACCCGGCGAGCCTGGGCAACGGCCGTGGCGGCGAGGTGCTGGAGGTGCGCGAGAGCGAGCCCACGGCGGCGCCAGCGCGGCGTTACACGGTGCGCCTGATCGAGGGTAGCAGCGAGGCGTTCATGCGGGCGCTGATCGAACGCCACGCGGGGCTAGCCTTGCGCCTGCGCCGCGAGAAGCGCGACGACGGCGAGTGGTTCGCCGTGGAGCAGGGCGATTTCGCCGATCCGCGGCAGGCGCAGCGGGCCCTGGCCGGATTGCCGGAGAGCCTGCCGCGGGCCAGGGCGCGGGTGGTAGCGCGCACCCAGGAAAGGCTGTGACAGGCTTCATCTTCCCGGCAGCGGCTCAGCCACCGTGCCAGCCCGGCAGGGCGCGGCGGCCGTGGGTCGGCCTTCCGCCACTGCCAGATCTGGCAGTTGTCGCTGGCGGGGGCGGAGGCTTTATTAGCCGCACTTTTCCACGGTCGGGACATCGGGACCGCGAGGCATGGACGACATCGAGACCAGAGTGAGGAAACTGGTGGCCGCCCGGCTCGGCGTGGAGGAATGTGACATCCGGCTCGACAGCGACTTTCGTCGCGACTTCGGAGCCGAGTCGCTCGAGGTGGTCGAGCTGGTCATGGCCCTGGAAGCGGAGTTCGGCGTCGAGATCGCCGATGACGACGTGGAGCGGATCGAGACCGTGCGCGAGGCCGTCGACTACCTCGAGGAAGCCGTCCCTAGCTGACTCCCCCTGGACCACCGGCCGATGCCCGTGGTCATTCCCTGCGAAACGCTGTGCGCCACCTCCCGCCGTCGGCGGCAAGGTGCGCGACGTCCCGCGCTTCGATTCCGCCGGATCGTCCAGCCCGCCCCGGGCCGATCCGGCTTTTTTTTCCGCCGCCAGGCTGCCGTCGGTTGGAATTCCTGAATCTTCCCGTGCCTCGCCGGTCGACCCGACAAGGGCGCTGCGCGGTGCGCAGTCTTCGCCCGACATTCGTAACGGGAGGTCGCCATGGCTACACGACGGAAAACCACGCCCCAGGAAATCGACGATATCCAGGACCGCATGGGCTCGATCCGCGAGCTCGATTTCGACGAGCGCCGCCAGGCGCGCAAGGCGCGCATCGGCGATGAGCGTCCGGAAGCCGAGGTTGACGCCGAGTTTTCCTCGCGACGGGTGCGCGAGGCCGGGCATGCCGGCGGACAGCCGGACGCGGACGATGGTTACCAGGACAATGTCGGCATGGACGACCTGGCGCCGGAGACCCTGATCGACGAGAGCGGCGCCCGCTCGCCCGCCGAGCGTGGCGGTGAAGCACCCGCGGACAAGCGGCTGAGGGTCGTGCGTGGCAACGAGATCGGTGCCGGACACGGTCTCGACGAGGCCGAGATGGCCCGTCGCGACCCCCTCGACGGTAGCGGCGACGAAGAGCGTTGAAGGCGCGGACTGTATCGAGGTATTTCCGTGGGCTGGCGTACTGTGATCGACTCGATGGGTCCTTGGTGCGCTGCCGCACATTTTTCCGACTGAAACGGCCAGGGGGCGGATTTACTGCAAAAGCTGGTAGTTGCCCCCCCGGCTGGCGGCGTTGCACGGTCCTGCGGCGTGCAACCCGGCCTGGGCGAAATACCGGCGGAGCGGACCAGGCCGCCCCGTTGGAGACGATGTTGCCGGGCTGCTGGCTTTCAAGGTTTCCCTTCGATGACCAGGAGCTACCCATGCAACACAAACGATCGCGTGCCCTGGCGAGCTCCAGCTCGCCGTTTCTGCTCGCCGTGTTGGCACTTGCCGTGAGCGGCGCCGCCAGCGCCCACGACGAGGGCCTGCCGGCATTCCGCTACACGGCGGAACTGCTCGAGCGGCTGCAATTGCCCAGCGTGGCCCTGCCGCTGAACGACGACCTGTTTCTCTACGGCCGCGACGCCGAGGCCTTCGACCTGGAGGCCTACCTGGCGCTGAACGCGCCGGCGTTGCGTGACAGGAGCGAGTACCTGGAGCACTGGAGCGGCTACTACAGCATCAACCCGAAAGTGTTGCTGACGCTGATGGTCATGCAGTCCGGCCCGCTTGGCGCGCCGGACCCGCAGGCCCTGGCGGCGCCGCTGGGGCGCCTGTCGGCGAAGCAGGGCTTCGAGGCCCAGGTGCGCGATGTGCTGCAGCAGTTGTCGCGGCGCTACTACGGCTTCGAGGAGTACCGGTTGCGCCAGGCGGCAGCCGCCAGCACCGTTGCCGAGAACGGCCTGAACCCGGCTTCCGCCGCGCTGCTGGGGCTGCTGTTGCAGGACACGGCGAAAGCCGACGCCAATGGTGGACATCCGCTGGGCGCCTATGCCGAGACCTTCCAGCGGCTTTTCGGCACCCCGTCCCAGGCGCTGCTGCAGCCGCGCAACCGTGCGGCCCGCCAGTTGCAGGCGAAGGCCGCGCTGGTGCCGCCGGCCAACCTGATGCAGTTGCCATGGCGGCAGGGCTATTCCTGGCAGCCGAATGGCGCGCATTCGAACAGCGGCTCGGGCTATCCGCTGTCGTCCATCGACGCCTCCTACGACTGGCCGCGCTGGGGCAGCCCGACCTACAGCGTGGTCGCCGCCCATGCCGGCACGGTACGGGTGCTGTCGCGCTGTCAGGTGCGGGTCACCCATCCCAGCGGCTGGGCGACCAACTACTACCACATGGACCGGATCCAGGTGAGCAATGGCCAGCAGGTCAGCGCCGACACCAAGCTCGGGATCTATGCCAGCGATATCAACACCGCACTCTGCGAGGGCGGCAGCTCGACCGGACCGCATCTGCACTTCTCGCTGCTGTACAACGGTGCCTTCGTGTCGCTGCAAGGCGTCAACCTCGGCCCCTATCGGATCAATGTCGGCAGCGGCAACTACGACAACGACTGCCGGCGTTTCTATCTCTACAACCAGAGCGCCGGCACCACCCATTGCGCCTTCCGCCCGCTGTACAACCCCGGCCTGGCCTTCTGACGCCCGGGGGGCCCGCCTTCAGCCGGGCCCCCTGCGCCGGCCGTTCGGCAGCAGGACCGCCAGCAAGGCCAGTAGGACGCAGCCGAGACCACACAACTGGCGCACCGACACGGTTTCGCCGGCCAGCGCCGCTGCCAGCAGTGCGCTGGCCGGCAATAGTGCGGTGAACAGCGAAGCTTCGCTGGCGCTGACCCGGCTGGCGCCGGCGTACCAGAGCAGGAAACCGGCCACCGTCGGCAGTAGCGCGTAGTAGAGCACCGCGAGCAGCGCCGACAGCGGCACCGTGGCGAGGCCGGGCAGGGCGGGCAGCGCCAGCGGCAGGCTCAATAGCAGGCCGAGGGCGCTCATCGCGGTGGACAGCGGCAGCGCAGGCACAGCCGTACGCAGCGCCTTGTTGAGCAGGATGAACAGCGCCTCGCAGCCCACCGCCAGCAGCACCAGCAGGTTGCCCAGCCAGGCGCCGCGCGGGCCGCCGGGCTCCAGGGTGATTGCCGCCACCCCGGCCGAAGCCAGCGCCAGGGCCGCCAGCAAACGGCGCGACGGACGTTCACCGAGCAGCAGGATCGACACCGAGGCCGCCACCAGCGGCAGGGCGCCGAGGATCACCCCGGCGTCGGCGGCCGAGGTGTAACGGAGGCCGACGATCAGCAGCACCGTATAGCCGACGCTGCCGGCCGCCGCCTGCGCCAGCAGCAAGCATCCGTCGCGCGCTCCCAGGCGCGGCCAGCGCTGGCCGGACAGGCGCAGCAGGATGAGGAAGCAGGGCAGGGCGAGGGCCAGGCGCAGGGCGGTGGCGAGGAAGGGGTCGAGGGCGTGGGCCAGCAGCTTGCTGACCACCACCGTGCTGCCGACCAGCAGCATGGCCAGTGCCAGGCAGGCCTGGGCGAGGTGACGGGAGGACATGACATGGGCTTCCGCTGTTGGAGCGGCCTACTGCACCAGCAATGCGGACGGCGTTCTTGAACGAAATTGCAGTCAGCGCCGGGGCCGGGCGTAGCGCCCGGGCGAGATGCCATAGAGGCGGGCGAACAGCCGGGTCAGGTGGCTCTGGTCGGCGAAGCCACAGGCCAGGGCGATGTCGGCCAGCGGCTGGTCGGTGCCGAGCAGGCCACGGGCGCGCTCCAGCCGGCGTTGCAGCAGGTAGGCGTAGGGCGTGAGACCGGTGGCGCGGGAGAAGGCACGCAGCACCTGGTAGCGGCTGAGGCCGGCGATGCTGGCCAGTTCGGCAAGGCTCAGGGGCGCGAGCGGATCGTCGTCGATCCGCTCGCGCAGAGGCTGGATGCGGATGTCCGCCGGCGGCTGGCGGGAAGGTACGACGATCTCCGCCAGCAGGCCGACCAGCGATTCCTCGATGGCCAGCGACTGGGCGTCGCCCAGTGTTTCGGTCAGTGCCGTGAACGCCTGGCGGAACACTGCCGCCAGCCTCGGCGCGCGCAGCACCGGGAGGGTGAATTCCGGCGGGCTCGCCGAACGCTCGTCGATACCGGCGCAGGCCTCGGCCAGCAACGCCGGCTCCAGGTAGAGCATCCGCCAGCGTCGCGCCCGCCCGCCCAGCGGACTGCCGTCATGCACTTCGCCGGGGTTGACGGTGATCAGGTCGCCAGCCTCGGCCTCGACCATGCCGCGCCCGCTCAGGGACTTCTGCGCGCCGGCCTCGACCAGACCGATACCGTACTGTGCGTGGGAATGCCGGGGGAAACGGTGCAGGCTTTCCGCGGCGACCGCCTCCACCCCCGCCAGATGCGCGGGCAGCAGCTCGAAGTCGCGCGCCGGCATGCTCAGCCGAGCCGCGGCAGCAGGGCATAGGCCTCGCGCACCACGTCCTTGCCATAGTGACGCTCCAGGCGACGGACTACGAAATGGCCGCGGGCCATGGCCTGGAAATGGTTCATGAACACCGTGTTGATCGCCGCGCCGCCGAGGGCGCCGACGATCGGCACGATCTGTGCCGCGAGTTTCTCCGAATATTGCACGCCCAGGCGTTCGGCGACCTTGCGCACCAGCGCCAGGAGCATCGGTGCGGCCTTCTTGCTGCCGGCGTCCTTGCCGAGGAAGTCGGCGGCGGCCTTGACCTGCTGTGCCAGCGCCGTGCGCACGGCATAGTAGCCCGACTCCGAGGCATCGTCGGAGCCTGACTTGCCGCCGAGGGCGAAGACCTCGATGCAGGCCATCAGGGTATCCATGTCCTTGACCGACTCGCCCTCGCTGCGTGCGATGTCGGCGATGGAACGGAAGATGATGCCGGTGGTGACCGGAACCTCGACGAGCATCGCCAGCGGCCCGAAGAAGCCGCCGACGCCACCGGAAACGGCGGCGCCCAGGGTATGCAGGCGGTTCGCCGGCTGACCGCTGGCGTTCTCCTGGAGGGTCGCGGTGGCCGAGCGGGCGACTTTCAGCAATGCGCCTTCGATCACCGAACCGAGCTTCTCGCTGACCTTGCGCGGCAGCTTCTTCAGGCCGTATTCGATCGGCGTGCCGAGCAGGCTGGTGAGCTGCGCGGTGAGGCCGGGGTTCTCCAGCAGGTTCTTGGCGGCCTGGAGTTGCTTGAGATCGGCGGGGGAGAGGCTCATGGGCGGTCCGGGTGGAGGGTCGTCGTGCAACCTAACCACTGTCCGCCGGCGTTGTCCATGTTCAGCAGTCGTCGTGTTGTTCGGCGCGGTTCGCGGAGGGGCGCAGGGCCAGCAGTTGGTCCTCGATATGGTCCATCGCCATGCGGGTGTCGCGGGCGATCTGGGGCAGTCGCCCTGGTCGCGCAGCAGGTGGATCAACAGTTCCAGGGACGAGCGGAGGAGCGAAAGCGTTCGCCGTGCTTCACCGAGGAGCGCGGCTTGTCCGCCGAGCGCAATGGCTGCGTCCGCGCGTTGACCGGCAGGCGACCGCGGGCGCAGACCACCGAGGGTGGTGACCTCCGAGGAAACCAGGCGGAAATTGAAGACCACGTCGCTGACCAGTGCCAGCAAGGCGGAGTCGACGTGCTCGATGCGCGCGGAGCGCGAACCTTCACGAGGCTCTCGAAGGAATAGTCCGGCACTTCCTCAGCCGGCGTTCAGAAACACGTCCGGGTCCCGGGCCTGTCGCAGGCAGGCAGGCGAGGGCGGAGTCGACTTCCCGCCCCGGTTCGCCGGGGCGAAAGCCATGGATCAGGCCGAACAGGTCGGTGTCCTGGGCAGGGGAGAAATCGTGATCATGCGCGCTCGCGGGAGAAGACCGATTTCGTAACTTGGTACCGGATCGGTGACGCTTTGATGGCGGAGCGATGGAAATCGCCGCGCGGAAGAATAACGAGGTATCGGAAAGTCATTTCGTGGTGAACCGGCGCTCCTGGAAGTCTGTTATGAAATCCGCATCGTAGAGTTCTGATATTGATTTCGAGGTTTATTGGAATGGATTTTCTTTTTCAGGGTCATCGGGATGTTTACAAAGTATTATATCTTTTTGATTATATATTGATTATCAAGAAGATAGGGCTGTGATGGCTAAGTGATTTCAGATTCTTGAGAAGTTGTATCGATTGGTTTTCCACCAGGGGTTTTCTTAGTCGTTATATATAAAGTCAGACTCGCCTTTTGTTTAAAAGCTGCTATTTCTGGATTACATGGTGCGACCGCTCGGTCGCTGCTTGACAAGAGGAATGTCGGAAATGACGATCCAGGCGAAAGTTACCTCCATCGATCAAAGTATTTCTTCTGCGGCTGCCGTCGAAATACCGGAAAACGGGATCATCCATCTATCCCAGAGCAGCAATGTCGCGCTGGACGTCGCGCCGGACGCGGTGGCGGGATATTCGAAGAGCGGTTCCGACCTGATCGTCCAGCTCAAGACCGGTGAAACGGTCCGGATCGCCGACTTCTACGCCGAAGGCCAGCCCTCCAGCCAGTTGTTCCTGGCCGACAAGGACCAACTGGTGGCGGTGGTCCTGCCTCCGGTGGCCGCCGACGGGCCGCTCATGGCCGGCTACATCCCGCAGGAAAGCTTCGCCGGCTTCGAGTCGCTGACCGGCGCCGGGCTGCTCGGTGGCATGAGCGCCGGTACCGCGCTGTTGATCGGTGCCGCGGTGATCGGTGGCGGCGTGGCGCTTTCCAACAGCGGTGGCGGCGGCGGTGGGGGCGGCGGCGTACCGCCGGATACCACCCCGCCGAAGGCCGCCAGCGGGCTGAAGGTTGCCCCCGACGGCAGCGGCATCAGCGGCCAGGCGGAGGCCGGCGCGAGTGTCGGCATCGATACCAGTGGCGACGGCAAACCGGACATTACGGTGATCGCCGACTCCAACGGCAATTTCACCGCGCCGTTGAACCCGCCGCTGACCAATGGGCAGACGGTCACCGTGGTGGTCACCGACCCTGCCGGCAACGCCAGCCCGCCGGCGCAGGTCGTCGCGCCGGACACCACCGCACCGGCGCCGGCCACCGGGGTGCAGGTCGCGCCGGACGGCGGCAGTGTGATCGGCAAGGCCGAGCCGGGCGCCACCGTCGGCGTCGACAGCAATGGCGACGGCCAGCCGGATACCACCGTGGTGGTCGGTCCCGACGGCAGCTTCGAGGTGCCGCTGAACCCGCCGCTGACCAATGGCGAGACGGTGACGGTGGTGGTCACCGACCCGGCCGGCAACAGCAGCACTCCGGTCACCGCCGAAGCACCCGACTTCCCCGACGCGCCCCAGGTCAATGCCAGCAACGGCAGCACCCTCAGCGGTACGGCGGAAGCGGGCGTGACCCTCGTGATCACCGACGGCAACGGCAATCCGATCGGCCAGGCCACCGCCGATGCCAACGGCAACTGGACCTTCACTCCCGCTAGCCAACTGCCGGATGGCACCGTGGTCAACGTGGTGGCCAGGGACGCCGCCGGCAACAGCAGCCCGGCGACCTCCATCACCGTCGACGGCGTGGCGCCGAGCGCGCCGGTGGTCGAGCCGAGCAATGGCAGCGAGCTCAGCGGGACCGCCGAGCCGGGCAGCAGCGTGACCCTGACCGACGGCAACGGCAACACGATCGGCCAGGTCACCGCCGATGCCAACGGCAACTGGACCCTCACTCCGTCCACTCCGCTGCCGGACGGCACCGTGGTCAACGTGGTGGCCAGGGATGCCGCCGGCAACAGCAGTCCGCCGGCCAGCGTTACCGTGGATGCCATCGCGCCGGCCACGCCTATCGTCGATCCGAGCAACGGTACGACCCTCAGCGGGACCGCCGAGCCGGACAGCAGCGTGACCCTGACCGACGGCAACGGCAACCCGATCGGCCAGGTCACCGCCGATGGCAGTGGCAACTGGACCTTCACCCCGACCACGCCTTTGCCCAACGGCACCGTGGTCAACGCCACGGCCACCGATCCGTCCGGCAACGCCAGCGCGCCGGCCAGCGTCACCGTGGACGCCGTGGCACCGGCCACGCCAGTGGTCAACCCAAGCAACGGCACCACGCTCAGCGGCACCGCCGAGCCAGGCAGCACCGTGACCCTGACCGATGGCAACGGCAACCCGATCGGCCAGGTCACCGCCGACGGCAGCGGCAACTGGAGCTTCACGCCGAGCACAGCGTTGCCCAACGGCACCGTGGTCACCGCCACGGCCACCGATCCCTCCGGCAACACCAGTCCGGGAGCCAGCACCACCGTGGACTCGCAGGCCCCGGCCGCGCCGCTGGTCGACCCGAGCAATGGCACGACCATCAGCGGCAGCGCCGAGCCGGGCAGCACGGTGACCCTGACCGATGGCAACGGCGACCCGATCGGCCAGGTCACCGCCGATGGTAGCGGCAACTGGTCGTTCACGCCGATTACGCCAATGGCCGATGGATCCGTGATCAATGCCAGCGCGACCGATGCCGCCGGCAACACCAGCGGGCAGGCCAGCGTCACCGTGGACGGCGTGGCGCCGGCCACGCCGACCGTCAACCTGAGCAACGGTAGCAACCTCACCGGCACCGCCGAGCCGGGCAGCACGGTGACTCTCACCGACGGCAACGGCAACCCGATCGCCGAAGTCACCGCCGATGGCAGCGGCAACTGGACCTACACCCCGAGCACGCCCATCGCCAATGGCACCGTGGTCAACGTGGTGGCCCAGGACGCCGCCGGCAACAATAGCCCGGGTGCCAGCGTCACCGTTGATTCCCAGGCACCGGCGGCGCCGGTGATCAACCCGAGCAACGGCATCACCATCAGCGGCAGCGCCGAGCCGGGCAGCACCGTGACCCTGACCGATGGCAACGGCAACTCGATCGCCCAGGTCACCGCCGATGGCAGCGGCAGTTGGACCTTCACCCCATCCACCCCGCTGGCCAACGGCACCGTGGTCAACGCAACGGCCACCGACCCGACCGGTAATACCAGCGCTCCGGCCAGCACCACCGTGGACTCGGTGGCGCCGGCCGCGCCGGTGGTCAATCCGAGCAACGGCGCGGAGATCAGCGGCACCGCCGAACCGGGCGCCAGCGTGACCCTGACCGATGGCAATGGCAATCCGATCGGCCAGGTCATCGCCGATGGCAGCGGCAACTGGAGCTTCACGCCGACCACGCCGCTGGCCGATGGCACCGTGGTCAACGCCACCGCAACCGATGCCGCCGGCAACACCAGCGGGCAGGCCAGCGTCACCGTGGACGGCGTGGCGCCGGCCACACCGACCGTCAACCTGAGCAACGGTAGCAGCCTCACCGGCAGCGCCGAGCCGAACAGCACGGTGACCCTCACCGACGGCAACGGCAACCCGATCGCCGAAGTCACCGCCGATGGCAGCGGCAACTGGACCTACACCCCGAGCACGCCCATCGCCAATGGCACCGTGGTCAACGTGGTGGCCCGGGACGCCGCCGGCAACAGCAGCCCGCCAGCGACGGTGACCGTCGACTCCAGCGCGCCGCCGGCGCCGGTGATCAACCCGAGCAATGGCACGACCATCAGCGGCACCGCCGAGGCCGGCGCCAGCGTGACCCTGACCGATGGCAACGGCAACCCGATCGGCCAGGTCACCGCCGATGGCAGCGGCAACTGGTCGTATTCCCCGGCTACGCCGCTGGCCAATGGCACGGTGATCGTCGCCACCGCCACCGACCCGACCGGTAACACCGGGCCGCAGGCCGCCACCACCGTGGACTCGGTGGCGCCACCGGCACCGCTGGTCAACCCGAGCAACGGCGCGACCATCAGCGGCACCGCCGAAGCCGGAGCCAAGGTGATCCTCACCGACGGCAACGGCAACCCGATCGGCGAGACCACCGCCGACGGCAATGGCAACTGGTCCTTCACCCCGGGCACGCCGCTGGCCAATGGCACGGTGGTCAACGCCGTGGCCCAGGATCCGGCCGGCAACACCGGCCCGCAAGGCAGCACCACGGTGGACTCGGTGGCACCGCCGAGCCCTGTGGTCAACCCGAGCAACGGCAACGTCATCAACGGCACCGCCGAGCCGGGCAGTACCATCACCCTAACCGATGGCAACGGCAACCCGATCGGCCAGGTCAGCGCCGACGGTAGCGGCAACTGGACATTCAGCCCCGCTTCGCAACTGCCCAACGGCACCGTGGTCAATGCCACCGCGACCGATGCCGCCGGCAATACCAGCGGTCCCGGCAGTACCACCGTGGATACCTCGCTGCCGTCGATCCCGCAGGTCGATCCGAGCAACGGTTCGGTGATCAGCGGCACCGCCGATGCCGGCAATACCATCATCATCACCGACGGCAGCGGCAACCCGATCGGCCAGGTCAGCGCCGATGGCAGCGGCAACTGGTCGTTCACACCAGGCATTCCGCTGCCGGACGGCACCGTGGTCAACGTGGTGGCGCGCAGCCCGAGCAACGTCGACAGCGCGCCGGCGGTGATCACCGTGGACGGCGTGGCGCCGGCCGCGCCGGTGGTGGAGCCGAGCAATGGCACGGAGATCAGCGGTACCGCCGAGGCCGGTGCGACCATCATCCTCACCGACGGCAACGGCAACCCGATCGGCCAGACCACCGCCGACGGCAGCGGCAACTGGAGCTTCACGCCGAGCACGCCGTTACCCAATGGCACCGTGGTCAACGCCACGGCCACCGATCCGGCCGGCAACACCAGCGGTCCGGCCAGCGTCACCGTCGATGCCGTCGCGCCGCCTGTGCCGGTCATCAATCCGAGCAACGGGGTGGTGATCAGCGGCACCGCCGAAGCCGGAGCCAAGGTGTTCCTCACCGATGGCAGCGGCAACCCGATCGGCGAGGTCACCGCCGATGGCAGCGGCAACTGGACCTACACCCCGTCCACCCCGCTGGCCGATGGCACGCTGGTCAACGCCGTGGCCCAGGATCCGTCCGGCAACACCAGCGGTCCGGCCAGCGCCACGGTGGACGCGGTGGCCCCGGCCGCGCCGGTGGTCAACCCGAGCAATGGCACGGTGATCAGCGGTACCGCCGAGGCCGGTGCGACCATCATCCTCACCGACGGCAACGGCAACCCGATCGGGCAGACCACCGCCGACGGCAGCGGCAACTGGTCGTTCACCCCGGCCACCCCACTGGCCAACGGCACGCTGATCAATGCCGTCGCCGAGGATGCCGCGGGCAACGCCAGCGGCCCGGCCAGCGCCACGGTGGACGCGGTGGCACCGGCCGTCCCGGTGATCGACCCGAGCAACGGCAGCGTGATCTCCGGTACCGCCGAAGCCGGCGCAACGGTGATCCTCACCGATGGCGGCGGCAACCCGATAGGGCAGGCCACCGCCGACGGCAGCGGCAACTGGAGCTTCACCCCGGCTACGCCGCTGGCCGATGGCGCGGTGATCAACGCCGTGGCCCAGGATCCGGCCGGCAACACCAGCGGTCCGGCCAGCACCACGGTCGACGCGGTGGCCCCGGCCATCCCGGTGCTCAACCCGAGCAACGGCAGCGTGATCGCCGGTACCGCGGAGGCGGGGGCCAAGGTGATCCTCACCGATGGCAACGGCAACCCGATCGGCGAAACCACCGCCGACGGCAGCGGCAACTGGAGCTTCACCCCGGCTACGCCGCTGGCCAATGGTACGGTGGTCAATGCCGTGGCCCAGGACACCGCCGGCAACACCAGCGGCCCGGCCAGCACCACGGTGGACACGGTGGCCCCGGCCACCCCGGTGCTCGATGCGAGCAATGGCACGGTGATCAGCGGTACCGCCGAAGCCGGCGCCACGGTGATCCTCACCGACGGCAATGGCAACCCGATAGGGCAGGCCACCGCCGATGGCAGCGGCAACTGGAGCTTCACCCCGGGCACGCCGCTGACCAACGGCACGGTAGTCAATGCCGTGGCCCAGGACGCCGCGGGCAACACCAGCGGTCCGGTCAGCACCACGGTGGACGCGGTCGCCCCGGCCACGCCAGTGATCGCGCCGAGCAATGGCGTCGAACTCAGCGGTACCGCCGAGCCCGGCGTCAGGGTGATCCTCACCGACAGCAACGGCAACCCGGTCGGCCAGACCCTCGCCGACGGCAGCGGCAACTGGACCTTCACTCCGAGCACGCCGCTGGCCAACGGCACGGTGGTCAATGCGGTGGCCCAGGACCCGGCCGGCAACACCAGCGGTCCGGCCAGCACCACGGTGGACACGGTGGCTCCGGCCACGCCGGTGATCAACGCCAGCAACGGCAGCGTGATCACCGGCACCGCCGAAGTTGGCGCCAAGGTGATCCTCACCGACGGCAACGGCAATCCGATCGGCGAGACCACCGCCGACGGCAGCGGCAACTGGACGTTCACCCCTGGCACGCCGCTGGCCAACGGCACGGTGATCAATGCCGTCGCCGAGGACGCCGCGGGCAACGCCAGCGGCCCGGCCAGCACCACGGTCGATTCGGTGGCGCCATCGGCGCCGTTGCTGAGCATCAGCGCCGACGGCGCGCTGCTGACCGGCACCGCCGAGCCGAACAGCCAGGTGCGCATCGTGGTCAACGGTGATACCGCCAACCCGATCACGGTGAACGTCGATGGCAGCGGCAACTTCAGCCTGCCGTTCGCGCCACCGCTGGTCACCGGCGAGCTGATCGCCGGCGTCGCGGTGGATGCCGTCGGCAACGTCAGCGGACCGGCGACGATCAATGCGCCGGACCTGGCGCCGCCGACCATCAGCGTGCCGGAGGCCGCCGATAGCTGGATCAACGCCGCCGAGATCGGCGATGGCATCCAGGTCGACGTCGCGGTGCGCCCGACCATGCAGGCCGGCCAGGTGATCACCGTCAAGTTCGCCGGACAGAACGGCTACGAGGCCGAGGTCAGCCATACGCTCACCGCAGGCGACATCGCCATCGGCAACGTGACCCTGACCTTGTTGCCTCCCAGCGGCCAGGGACCATTCCCGGAGGGTGCCTCGACCGTCACCGCCGACATCAACGGCGGCACCGCGTCGAACACGGTGAGCTTCACGGTCGATACGGTCCCGCCACCCGCTCCGGTACTGTCACTGGTGGGCAACATCCTGACCATCTCGACGGAACCGGGCACCGAGGTCACGGTAGAGGTGAACATCGGGGGAGCCGTGGCGACGGTCACGCTGACGGCCGACAATACCGGGCTTGCCTCGCTGGACCTGTTGACGGGCCTGGATATAGACCTGAGCTGGGACCAGTTGCTGAACGCCCAGGTTTCGGTAAAGGGCGAAGATCTGGCGGGCAACCCCAGCCCGGTGGCTTCCATTGGCGTCGGGACCAACATTCCGCAGCCGGTGACCATTGGCAACTTCGGCCTGGATGTCGGGCTGCTGCCGCCGACCTTCGGCTTCAGCGGCGATACCGCCCCCAACTCCGGACTGGAAGTGCGCGTGGTGACCCCGGCGGCGAACGTGACCGTGCCCTTGACCGCGGATGCGTCCGGGCATTTCGCGCTGAACCTGCTGGACCCGGCGCTGTTGCTGCAACTGGGCCTGGGGAGCATCACCGATCTGCTCAACCTCGGCTCGCAGCTGTCGTTCAATGTCGTCGCCATCGACAGCAACGGCAACGACAGCGCGTCGTACGGGATCACGTTGAGCGGTTCCGGGGTCGGTCTCAACATCGGCCAGATCGACGTCAATGGCACCAGCGGGGATGATGTGCTCTCCGGTGCCAACGGCAGCTCCGAGCACATCAATGGTGGTGCCGGCAGCGACCTTATCCTCAACGTCGGCACTGGCGACCAGGTACAGGCGGGGGATGGCAACGACACCATCCAGATCACCGCGACCGACTTCGTCAGCATCGACGGCGGGAACGGTTTCGACACCCTGCTGTTGGCCAACGGCATCGACCTCGACTACAACGCCGTCGGCGTCGGCACGCTCAGCAACCTCGAGCGTATCGACCTGGGCAAGGGTGACGGCGGCAGCGTGCTGACCCTGACGGCGGCGGAGGTGGACGTCATCACCGATGCCAGCAACACCCTGCAGATCACCGGTGAAAGCAACGACACGCTGAACGTGAGCGGCGCGGTGAACACCGGTACCACGCAACTGATCAACGGCATTACCTACGACGTCTACACCTTCGGCAGTACCACCCTGCTGGTCGAGGACAACACGGTACAGGTCGTGGTCTGATGCGCGGGCGCCGGCAGTACGCGCGCAAGGGACGGCGGTGCGGGAAGGGAGCCATCTGGCTCCTTTCCCTGGGCCTGCCGATGTTCGCGCCGGCCATGCCCCTGGACCAGGCGGTCAGGGCAGGGCTGGCGATCCACCCGGAAGTACGATCCGCGATGGCCGAAGCGGACCGCGCAGGCACCGAGGTGGAGATGGCCAAAGGGGGGTACTACCCCTCCGTCACGATGTCCGGAGGGCCGCAGGAGTTCGACTTCGGCGAGATCGTCTACGATCTCACCGCGTCGCAGATGCTGTACGACTGGGGGCGGGTGACGAGCAAGGTGGACAGCGCCAGCGCGACCCAGCGCAAGCTGTCCGAGGCGGTGCTGGTGGCGCGCGACGACGCGGCGCTGGACATCGTCGAGACCTATCTCGACGTGCTCGCCTCGGAGCGCCGGGTCGAGGCGGTACGCGCGCACATCCAGCGCCTCGATGGCATCCGCGAGATGACCCAGGCGCGCGGCGGCGACGGCTATGCCGACCGCAGCGAGCTGGACCGCGCCAACCTGGAGCTGGCGCGTGCCCAGGAACAGCTGTCACTGGAAAAGGGCAACCTGCAGGACGCGCGCAACCAGTACGCGATCCTGGTCGGCCAGGAGCCTGCCGACCTGGTGGAGCCTGAGCCGATGTCGCTGCAACGCTACCTGGCGGCCAGCGATATGGCGCGGGTGATCCGCGAATCGCCTTTGCAGCGCAAGGCCCTGGAGGACGCCAATGTCGCCGAGGCCGAGGTCCGCGAGGCCAAGGCCTCTCTGCTGCCGCAGCTGAACCTGGAGGCCAGCGCGCTGCGCCGGGAGATCGGTGGGCATCCGGAGAGCGACTCGGTGGTATCCCTGCGCTTCCGCATGGATACCTTCCAGGGGCTTTCCAACTTCCGCCGGCCGACCGCCGCGCAGCAGCGCCTGGAGTCGGCGAAATGGACCGCCGACGCGATGCAGCGCGACATCCGCCGGCAACTGCAGAACCTCTTCGACAACGGCGACACGCTGCGCTGGCGGGAACAGTCGTTGACCCAGCAGGTGACCGAGTCGGAGCAGGTCGGCGAGCTCTATCGCGAGCAGTTCGAGGTCGGCCGGCGCGACGTGATCGACCTGCTCAACGTGCAGCGCGAGCGCTTCGAGGCGGAGCGGCAACTGATCAACCTGCGTATCGAACGCAAGCGCATCGAGTATCGGGCGGCCGCGCAAGTCGGCCTGTTGGGTCCGCTATTGGAGAACCGGCTGAATCATGGAAGCTGAGAAAACCCCGGATAACGTCGTGATCCTCAACCACGACCCCGTCGTCGACCCGTTGCGCCAGGGCCTGTTGCTGCTCTGCCGGCAGCTCGGCCGGCCGCTCGGCGACGCCGAGCTGGTGGACGGCATGCCGCTGGAACACGGCCGCCTGCCGTTGCACCTGGTGGCCCGCGCGCTGCGCCGGGCCGATATCACCGCCCGGGTCGAGCGGCAGCCGCTGCGGCGGATCGACGCCTACCTGCTGCCGGCCCTGCTGTTGCTCGACGATGGCGGCAGCCTGGTGCTGGTCGGCAACGACGGCGAGCACGCCGAGGTGCTGGTGCCGCAGAGCGACGGCGGCCGCGAACGCCTGCCGCTGCGCGAGCTGGAGGCGCTCTACAGCGGCACGGCGATCTTCGCCAAGTGCCGCTACCGGCCGGACGGGAGGGTTGGCGACTATGCCAGCGCCTTGCCCGAACACTGGTTCTTCGGCCCGCTCAAGCGCCTCTGGCGCTCCTATGCCGAGGTTACCGCCGCGGCTCTGATGGCCAACGTCCTGGCGGTGGCCTCGGCGCTGTTCGCCATGCAGGTCTACGACCGCGTGGTGCCCAACGCGGCGTTCGACACCCTGTGGATCCTGGCCAGCGGCGTGGCCCTGGCGATCGTCCTCGACGGCGTGCTACGGATCATGCGCGGGCATCTGCTCAACGTGCTCGGCAAGCGCCTCGACCTGCAGCTCTCGACACTGTTGTTCTCCCGCGTACTGAGCACGCGCATCGCCGCCAAGCCGGCGTCGATGGGCGCCTTCAGTACCCAGGTGCGGGAGTTCGAGTCGGTGCGCGAGTTCTTCACCTCGTCCAGCGCGGCGCTGATCAGCGACCTGCCGTTCGTGGCGATCTTCCTGCTGATCATCGCGCTGATCGGCGGCCACGTGGTCTGGGTGCCGCTGGTGGCCTGCGTGCTGATGGTCCTGCCGGGACTGCTGACCCAGCGCCTGCTCGGCCACCTGTCGCGACAGAACCTGCGCGAGGGGGCGATGAAGAACGGCGTGCTGCTGGAAGCCTTCGAGCATCTGGAGACGGTCAAGGCGACCCGCGCCGAGGGTCGTTGCCTGCACCAGTGGGAAAGCCTGACCGGCGAGCTGGCCGGCACGGCGATGAAGACCCATACCCTGGCCTCGACCCTGAGCTACCTGGCGGGCATCGTCCAGCAACTCTGCTACGTCGGCGTGGTGGTGTTCGGCGTCTATCGGATCAGCGAGGGCGCGATGACCGTCGGCGCCCTGGTCGCCTGTTCGATCCTCGCCTCGCGGGCCATCGCGCCGCTGTCGCAGGCGGCCGGCATCCTCGGCCGCTGGCAGCACACCAAGGTGGCGATGGAAGGCCTCGACCAACTGATGAGCGCCGAGCAGGAGCGGCCCAAGGGCAAGCGCTTCGTGCACAAGGAGCGCCTGCTGGGAAACTATCGCCTGGAAGGCGTGCGCCTGGCCCACGGCGACAGTCCACCGGTGGTCGACGTGCAGGCACTGGGCATCCGCGCCGGCGAGCGGGTGGCGCTGCTCGGCGGCAACGGCGCCGGCAAGTCGACCCTGCTGCGCCTGCTCAGCGGCCTGCTCGACATGCAGTCGGGCCGCCTGCTGCTGGACGACGTCAGCCTGACCCAGATCGACCCGGCCGACCGCCAGCGTGGCATCGGCTACCTGCCGCAGGACGTGGCGCTGTTCCATGGCAGCCTGCGCGACAACCTCAACCTGGAGAACGCCGCGCTGAGCGACGAGGAACTGCTGGGAACCCTCGACGGGGTCGGCCTGGGCGCCTTCGTCCGCGGCCACCCGCTGGGCCTGGACATGCCGATCCAGGGCAACGCCAGCCTTTCCGGCGGCCAGCGCCAGGCCGTCGGGCTGGCCCGGGTACTGTTGCAGGATCCGCCGATCCTGCTGCTCGACGAGCCGACCGCCGCCTTCGACCAGACCAGCGAGAAGCAGGTCATCGACTACCTGCAGCAATGGCTGGGCAAGCGCACCCTGGTTATCACCACCCACAAGAAAAGCATGCTCGCCCTGGTCGAGCGCGCGGTGGTCCTGCGCCAGGGCAGGGTGATCATGGACGGCCCGCTGGAACAGGTGGTGCAGGGCAACCAGGTACAGGCGCCGCAGGCCGCCGAAGGAGGCAACCATGGAATCTGAGCGCAATGCCGCCGCCCTGCGCCGGCAACTGGCCGACCCGCTGCTGGCGGCTACCCATCCGGTCTACCGGCCGCTGCTCTGGACCCTGCTCGGCTGCGTGCTGCTGTTCATCGGCTGGGCCGCTTGGGCGCAACTGGACGAGGTGACCCGTGGCGATGGCCGGGTGGTGCCGTTCAGTCGGATCCAGAAGATCCAGAGCCTGGAGGGTGGCATCCTCGACCGCCTGCTGGTGAAGGAGGGCGACCTGGTGGAAGTCGGCCAGCCGCTGGTGCGCCTGGACGAGACGCGCTTCCTCACCAACTTCCAGGAGTCGGCCAACCAGGCCAGCGTGCTGCGTGCGGCCATCGCCCGGCTGGATGCCGAGGTGCTCGGCAGGAAGAGCATCGAGTTCCCGCCGGATGTCGATCCCGACGGGCCGTTGGCGCGTTCCGAGCGCGAGCTGTTCAAGTCGCGGCGCGACAAGCTGCTGGAAGGCAGCCAGGCGATCCAGCGGCAGATCCACCTGGCGCAGAGCCAGCTCGACCTGGTACGCCCGCTGGTGGCCAAGCGCGCGGTGAGCCAGATGGAGGCGCTGAAGCTGAGCCAGGACATCGCCACCCTCAGCGGCAAGCTGACCGAACTGAAGAGCACCTATTTCCAGGACGCCTACACCGAGCGCGCGCAGCGCAAGGCCGATCTCAGCGCCCTGGAGCCGATCGTCCAGCAGCGCCAGGACCAGTTGCGCCGCACCGAGATCCTGTCGCCGGTGCGTGGCCGGGTGAACACCGTGCTGATCAACACCCGCGGCGGGGTGATCCAGCCCGGCGAGCCGATCATGGAAGTGATCCCGGTGGAGGAGCGCCTGCTGGTGGAGGCGAAGATCAAGCCGCGCGACGTGGCCTTCCTGGTGCCCGGCATGCCGGCCAAGGTGAAGATCACCGCCTACGACTACACCATCTATGGCGATCTCAAGGGCACCCTGGAGCAGATCAGCGCCGACACCATCGAGGAGGACACCCCGCATGGCAAGGAGTCCTACTACCAGGTGCTGATCAAGACCGACGGCAGCCAGTTGAAGCGCGGCGAGGAGGTATTGCCGATCATTCCGGGGATGGTCGCCGAGGTGGACATCCTCAGCGGCAAGCGCAGCGTGCTGAACTACCTGCTGCGCCCGCTGATCAAGGCGCGCCTTTACTGAAGCGTGCAGGATAGGCCCCGGTCGGTGGAAACGTGCCAGCCGCTTCCCTGTAGCCATGGCGAGCTACGTAGGCGGTGGCGCTGGTAACGCTGCCCGGGCGGGCCCACGCTAGGCGTCGCGCCGAGCTGCGAGGCGCTGTCGGGTCTTGGCGTCGAGTAGCTCGCGCAGGGCCTTGAACAGCGGTGCGCGGTCGGTATAGCGACGGCCGTAGTCGAGGTTGAAGGCATAGTCGAAGTCCGCCGGATTGTCGCCCTGGGTGTGCTGGAGCAGGGTTTCCAGCTTGTCCAGGGCCTTCACTGCCAGGGCTTCGGCGGACTCGCCGCGCTCGTATTCGTCCCACAGGGCGAGCAGGCGTTCGCGCAGCGGCGCGTCGAGGTGACGAGTCAACTGCAACAGGTCGGCGCGTTCCTGTTCGCCCTTGTCCGGGTGCGCGGCCTGCTCGACGGCTGGGATGTCGCCGTGGATCGCTTCGCCGAGGTCGTGGACCACGCACATGCGCAGGACCTTGCCGAGGTCCAGGCCGGCCAGTTGATCCTCGAAGGCCAGCGCCATCAGGCACAGCCGCCAACTGTGTTCGGCGGTGCTTTCCGGGCGACCGGAAGACGTATGCGCGGAGCGCAGGACATCTTTCAGGCGTTCGGCTTCGCGGAGGAAGTCGAGGCGGTTCTTCAGCAGTTCGAGGGACATGGCAGGGGCTCCGCTACGGATGAAGCGAGCCTGCAAGCCTAGGCGCGGGGACGCCGGCGGTCCACGGATAAAATATCCGCGGTGCCGTTCAGAGGGTTTCCACCAGCCGCACCGCGCGGCCGTCGGAGAGCGTCAGGCGGGTCCAGCGGCAGCGGCTGCGCCGGATCGGCACGATGGTCGAGGCGTTCGTTCCGCTGGCGAACTCCAGCGCCGGCGGCGCCAGCAGCTCGCGCCAGCCGAGGTCCTCGAGGGCGGCTTCCTGGCGGAGGATCTCCTCGCTGCAATACGGCCACAGCGAACGGCCGAGCAGGTCGCCGAGGGGGACGGCGAATTGCGTGGCGCGCGCCGGCGAGCAGGCCAGCAGGCGGTGGGTGAGGTCGCAGATCAGATGCATCGGCTGCGGGCTGCCATCGACCAGGCGGGCCAGCGCCCGGTCGGCGGCGGTCTCCAGGCGGGCGCCGAGGAGGGTTTCCAGGCGTGTCCGTTCCTCCGCCCGCAGTGCCTGGGCGCCGGACTCCCAGCGCGAGATGGTCGACTGGGCCACGCCGAACAGCTCGGCGGCGTGCGCCTGCTTGACCCGGTGCAGCAGGCGCCAGCGGCGCAGGGCGGGGCCCAGGGACGAAGAAGGAAGAGGCTCGGTCATGCTTGGCTACGCTGGCGAATGGACGTCGAAGTCTGCGCCCGACGCCGGGCGGAGGCAAATCGGCGCGACGCCGGGGCGACCGGCGTGGTCGGCGGCGGCCCCCGGATGGTCGCCTGAGCCGCGCCGGCAGCCGCGGGGCCGCCGGCGGGCGCCTGGTTCAGGCCTTGGCGAAGGTGGTGGGGAAGGGCAGGTGGTAAAGGCGCTGGCCGGTGGCGGCGAAGATCGCATTGGCCAGCGCCGGGCCGATCGGCGCCACGCCGGGTTCGCCGACCCCGGTGGGGGCTTCGCCAGAGGGCACGATGTGCACCTCGACCCTGGGCATCTCGGCGATCCGCAGCACCTGGTAGCCGTCGAAGTTGTTCTGCTCGACCTTGCCGTCCTTCAGGGTGATCGCGCTGTGCAGGACCGCGCCGAGGCCGAAGCCGATGCCGCCCTCCATCTGCGCGGCGATCACGTCAGGGTTGATCGGGATACCGCAGTCCACCGCGCAGACCACCCGCTCGACCTTCAGCTTGCCGTCCTTGTCCACCGAGACCTCGACGACCTGGGCGACGAAGGTCTTGAATGCCTCGGTCACCGCGATACCGCGCCCGCGCCCGGCGGGCAGCGGCTTGGCCGGGTCCCAGCCGGCCTTTTCCGCGGCCAGTTCGAGCACGCCGCGCAGGCGCGGCTGCTCTGCCAGCAGGTCGCGGCGGAACAGGTAGGGATCCTTGCCGGCGGCCTGCGCCGCCTCGTCGATGAACGCCTCCACCGCGTAGACCGTGTGCGAGCTGCCGACCACCCGCCACCACAGGGCCGGTACGCCGACCTGGGTGGTGCTCAGCTCGACCGAGACGTTGGGCACCGCATAGGGCAGGTTGGCGGCGCCTTCCACCGAGGTGCCGTCGATCCCGTCCTTGACCATCATCGCGGCGAACGGCGTGCCTTCCAGGATCGACTGGCCGACGATGCGATGTTGCCAGCCGACCAGCTTGCCGTCGGCGTCCAGCCCGGCTTCGAGCTTGTGGTAGTACATCGGCCGGTAGAAGCCGCCATGGATATCGTCTTCGCGGGTCCACTGCAGTTTCACCGGCACGCCGTTGGCGCCCAGCGCCTTGGCGATCGATACCGCCTCGACGATGTAGTCCGACCAGGCGTTGGCGCGTCGGCCGAAGCTGCCGCCGGCATACAGCGTGTTGATCTTCACCTGCTCCGGCTTCAGCCCGGCGGTGCGCGCCGCGTTGCCCTGGTCGACGGTCTGGAACTGGTCGCCGGCCCAGATCTCGCAACTGTCGGCGGTCAGCCTGACCACCGCGTCCAGCGGCTCCATCGGCGCATGGGCGAGAAAGGGGAATTCGTAGCTGGCGGCGACCTTCTTCGCCGCTCCGGCGAGCGCCCCGGCGGCGTCGCCGTCCCTGCGCGCGGGCTTGCCGGGTTGCTCGGCGAGCTTGCGGTACTCCGCCATCAGCGCCTCGGAACCACGCTTCTCGGCCTTGCTCTCGTCCCATTCGACCTTGAGCGCGTCGCGGCCTTGCTTCGCCGCCCAGAAGCCCTTGGCGACCACCGCCACGCCGTGCGGCACCTGGACTACCTCGACCACCCCCGGAATCGCCCTGGCCGCCGTGGCGTCGAACGCTTTCACCGTGGCGCCGAACAGCGGCGGGCGCTGGAGCAGGGCGACCAGCATGCCGGGCAGGTTGACGTCGAGGGTGAACTGCGCGCTGCCGTCGGTCTTGCCGGGCACATCGACGCGCGGAGCCTGGTGGCCGATCAGGCGGAAGTCCTTGGAATCCTTCAATTGCACTTTTTCCGGCACCGGCAGTTCCGCCGCCGCCGCGGCCAGCGAGCCATAGCTGGCCTTGCGCTGGCTGGCCGGGTGTTCGACGAAGCCGTCGCGGGTGCGCAGCTCGGCGGCCGGCACCCGCCATTGGCGGGCGGCGGCCTCGACCAGCATCGCCCGCGCCTTGGCCCCGGCCTCGCGCAGTTGCATCCAGGAATTGGCCATCGCCGAACTGCCGCCGGTGCCCTGCATGGTGCCAAAGGCCAGGTTGGCGTAGCGCTTGGCGTCAGCGGGGGCGCTTTCCACGCGGACCTTGTTCCAGTCCGCGTCGAGTTCCTCGGCGACGATGGTGGCGATGCCGGTATAGGCGCCCTGGCCCATTTCCACGTGCTTGGCGATCACCGTGACACTGTCGTCCGGGGCGATCCGCAGGAAGGCGTTGGGCGCGAAGCCGGACTCCGGCAGGGCGGCGGCCAGCGCGCGGCGCGCGCCGCTCCACTGGAAACCGATGCTCAGGCCGAGCACCGCGGCGCCTTTCAGGAAGCCGCGGCGCGAGCCGGGCAGGGCGTTGCTCAGATCGATCTTGCTGTTCATGGCGTCAGGCCTTCAGGGTGTCGGCGGCTTCGTGGATGGCGGCGCGGATCCGCGCATAGGCGGCGCAGCGGCAGATGTTGCCGTTCATCGCGGCATCGATCTCGGCGTCGCTGGGGCTGGCGTTCTGCTCCAGCAGCGCGGTGGCGGACATGATCTGGCCGGACTGGCAATAGCCGCACTGTGGCACCTGGAGCTTGACCCAGGCGTCCTGCACGGCCTTGCCGGGCTTGCTCCGGATGCCTTCGATGGTGGTGACGCGCTTGCCGGCGACGGCGGACACCGGCAGCACGCAGGAGCGTACCGCGGTGCCTTCCAGGTGCACGGTGCAGGCGCCGCACTGGGCCATCCCGCAACCGAACTTGGTGCCGTGCAGGCCGGCGCTTTCGCGAATCGCCCAGAGAAGGGGCATATTCGGGTCGACATCGAGGGTGATGTCCTTGCCGTTCAGAACGAGCGAGGTGGGCATGGTGGTTCTCCACGGAAAGGCCCGGGCAGGGCGTTATCTCTTGTCAGGCTGGGATACATCGGGCGAAGTGTGCGCGAGGGGCGTGGCGGACGCCTTGCACGATCCTGCGAAAGTCTAGATCAATCCTGCCGAACGCTCGGCGCGCTGGCCGAAACGCGGCGAAACATCTCCGCCCGCCGCGGGCGTTCACTCCGGCGCCGGCGATGCGCTAGGATCGCCGCCGTCGGTGACTGACCGCCCGCCCGGGCGGCACGCACGTTCAGCCGGAAGCGGGACGACCCGTTTTCCTTCTTTCATTGCGCGGGGACGACCCTGCAGAGAGGCTGAAAATGGCGTGGATCTATCTCCTGCTCGCCGGTGTCTTCGAAATCGTCTGGGCCACGGCCATGAAGGAGTCGGCCGGCTTCACCCGCCTGTGGCCGAGCCTGGTCACCCTGACGTTCATGGTCCTCAGCTTCGGCCTGCTGGCCGTCTCCATGAAGAGTCTGCCTCTGGGCACGGCGTACACCATCTGGGTCGGCATCGGCGCGGTCGGCGCCTTCGCCCTGGGTATCCTGCTCTTCGGCGAAAGCCTGAGTCCGCTGCGGCTGCTGGCGGTGGCGCTGATCGTGGCCGGCATCGTCATCCTCAAGCTGGCCACCCCGCAGGGTTGAGGAGCGACCACCATGCATGGAATTCTCAGTCCCGGGGCCTGGGCGTTCATCGCCTACGTCCTTGGCGCGGTCGCCCTTTGCCTGGTCATGCTGGGCTTGGGCCGGGTTCTGGGCGGCCGCTCGCATGGTCGGGCGAAGAACCTGCCGTTCGAGTCCGGGGTGGACTCCACCGGCTCTGCGCGTCTGCGCTTCCCGGTCAAGTACGCCCTGGTGGCGATGCTCTTCGTGATCTTCGGCATCGAGATGCCATTCCTCTATCTCTGGGCGGTATCGGTGCGGGAGAACGGCTGGGCGGGCTTCGTCGAGGTGGCGCTGTTCGTCTCCCTGCTCCTGGCCGGGTTGTTCTACCTGCACCGGGTCGGCGCCCTCGACTGGTCGCCGGAGCGTCGGCGGAGAAAGCCGCGCGACTAGTCGTGGAGAATCACCAGCAGGTAGCGGCAGGGTTGTCCGGCGGTGACGAAGGTCACCGCGCGGTCGACGCCGAAGTCCAGGCGGTCGCCGTGCTCCAGCATGAAGCGCTGCTCGCCGTAGCCAATTTCCAGGGTGCCTTCGAGCAGCCACAAGCGCTGCCGGTAGGGCCGGCCGCCCCAGCGCGGATAGTCGAGGCGGGTATCCGCCGGGATTTCCACTTCGACCATCTCGCAGCCACTGTGCGGGTCGCGCGCCCCCACCTGGCGGCGGCGGTAGCCGCTGGCCGGGTCTTCCCAGACCTCCTGCCGGTCGCGCCGGCAGAGCGGGGCGGCCGGCGCTTGCGTGTTGCCGAGCAGCTCGGAAAGGGTGACTCCCAGGCCCCCGGCGAGACGGCCGAGCACGCTGGCGGTGGGACTGCTTTCGTTGCGTTCGATGCGCGAGATCATCGCCTTGCTCACCGCGCTGCGTTCCGCCAGCTGGGCGAGGGTCAGACGGCGCTCACTGCGCAGCGTGGAGAGGCGTCGGGCGATCAGTTCATCGAGGTCCATGGCGACTCCCTGGCGGTGGATTGTCGTCCATGATATTCGTATTCCACTATATTGGAAATTTCATTGCGCAGGAGAGATGGCGATGAGCGAACCGACGATTCGCCGCCTGGCGGCCGAGGAGGCCCTGGCGCGCCTGGACGAGTTGGCCGAGGTGCTGCTGGATTGCGTCGAAGGGGGGGCTTCGGTCAGCTTCATGTGGCCGTTGCCGCGGGAACAGGCCAGCGCCTTCTGGCGCGGCGTCGCCGAGGGCGTGGCGCGCGGCGAGCGCCTGCTGCTGGTGGCGGAGGCGGGCGGGAGCATCGTCGGCAGCGTGCAGTTGCTCCTGGCGCAGCCACCGAACCAGCCGCATCGCGCCGACGTGGCGAAGCTGCTGGTGCACCGGCGGGCACGCCGACGCGGCCTCGCCGAGGCGCTGATGGGCGAACTGGACCGGCTCGCCGTGGAGCACGGCAAGTCCCTGCTGGTGCTGGACACGGTCAGCGGCAGCGCCGCCGAACGGCTGTACCTGAAGACCGGCTGGACACGGGTCGGGGAAATCCCGGACTACGCCCTGATGCCGGACGGCACGCCCTGTCCCACCACCTATTTCTACAAGCGCCTGGCTGCTGCCGGCTGACCGAAGATGCCAGCGTTCCCAAGGCAGGCCGGGTAGAATCGGCGGATGCGAGTCATTCGGGGTCGATGGTGGAGTTACTGCAAGGGTTCGTCCTGACCCGGCACTGGCGCGATACGCCGGCCGGCACGGAAGTCGCGTTCTGGCTGGCGACCGACCACGGCCCCCGGCATGTGCGGCTGCCGCCGCAGCCGTCGGTGGCGTTCGTGCCGGTCGAGCAGCGCGTCCGGGTCGAGACGCTTCTTGCCGGGGAGAGCGGCGCCGAGCTGCGGCCGCTGGCGCTGCGCGACTTCCAGCAGCGGCCGGTGCTGGGCCTGTACTGCCAGCAGCATCGCCAACTGATGAATCTGGAGAAGCGCTTGCGCCAGGCCGGCGTCGAGGTGTTCGAGGCCGATATCCGGCCGCCGGAGCGCTACCTGATGGAGCGCTTCATCACCGCGCCGGTCAGCCTGGAGGCGAGTGTCGAGGCCGACGGCAGCCTGCTCGCCCGGCGCCTGAAGCCGGCTCCGGACTATCGTCCGCGCCTGCGCCTGGTGTCGCTGGACATCGAGACCAACGCCCGCGGCGATCTCTACTCCATCGCCCTGGAAGGCTGCGGCCAGCGCCAGGTATACATGCTCGGTCCGGCCAACGGCGACGCCTCGGCCGTGGATTTCCGCCTCGACTATTGCGACAGCCGTGCCGGGCTGCTGGAACGCCTCAACCAGTGGCTGGCCGAGCACGATCCCGACGCCATCATCGGCTGGAACCTGGTGCAATTCGACCTGCGCGTCCTGCATGAGCATGCCCAGCGCCTGAAGGTGCCGCTGCGCCTGGGGCGCGGCGGCGACGAGATGGGCTGGCGCGAGCACGGCAGCCGCAACAACCACTATTTCGCCGCGGCGGCCGGGCGCCTGATCATCGACGGCATCGAGGCGCTGCGCTCGGCGACCTGGAGCTTCCCCTCGTTCAGCCTGGAGAACGTCGCCCGGACCCTGCTCGGCGAAGGCAAGGCGATCGACAATCCGTACCAGCGGATGGACGAGATCGACCGCATGTTCGCCGAGGACAAGCCGGCCCTGGCGCGCTACAACCTGAAGGACTGCGAGCTGGTCACGCGGATCTTCGCCCGTACCGAACTGCTCGACTTCCTCCTCGAGCGGGCCACCGTCACCGGCCTGCCGGCGGACCGCAGCGGCGGCTCGGTGGCGGCCTTCACCCACCTGTACATGCCGTTGATGCACCGCGCCGGCTTCGTCGCCCCGAACCTCGGCGAGAAACGCCCGGAAGCCAGCCCCGGCGGCTTCGTCATGGACTCGCGGCCGGGCCTCTACGAATCGGTGCTGGTGCTCGACTACAAGAGCCTGTACCCATCGATCATCCGCACCTTCCTGATCGATCCGGTCGGCCTGGTGGAAGGCCTGCGCCAGCCGGACGACGAGCACTCGGTGGAAGGCTTTCGCGGCGCGCGTTTCTCGCGTACCCGGCATTGCCTGCCGGCCATCGTCGCGCGGGTCTGGGAAGGCCGCGAGGCGGCCAAGCGCGAACGCAACCAGCCGCTCTCGCAGGCGTTGAAGATCATCATGAACGCCTTCTACGGCGTGCTCGGCTCCAGCGGTTGCCGCTTCTTCGACCCACGCCTGGCCTCGTCCATCACCCTGCGCGGGCATCGGATCATGCGCCGTACCCGCGAGCTGATCGAGGCCGAGGGCTATACGGTGATTTACGGCGATACCGACTCCACCTTCGTCTGGCTCGGCAGCCCCCACGCCGAGGAGGAGGCCGCGGCCATCGGCCGGGCGCTGGTGGCGCGGGTCAACGACTGGTGGCGCGAGCACCTGAAGGAAGAATTCGGCCTCGCCAGCGCCCTCGAGCTGCAATTCGAGACCCATTACCGGCGTTTTCTCATGCCCACCGTGCGCGGTGCCGAGGAAGGTAGCAAGAAGCGCTACGCCGGCCTGGTGCGCCGCGCCGACGGCGGCGAGGAAATGGTCTTCAAGGGCCTTGAGACCGTACGTACCGACTGGTCGCCGCTGGCCCAGCGCTTCCAGCAGGAGCTCTACCTGCGCATCTTCAACCGCCAGCCCTACCAGGACTACGTGCGCGACTACGTGCGGCGGACCCTGGCCGGCGAGCTGGACGACCTGCTGGTCTACCGCAAGCGCCTGCGCCGGCGCCTCGACGACTACCAGCGCAACGTGCCGCCGCATGTGCGCGCGGCGCGCATCGCCGATGACTACAACCTCCAGCGCGGGCGCCCGCGGCAGTACCAGAGCGGCGGCTGGATCAGCTACGTGATCGGCGTCGCCGGTCCCGAGCCGCTCGAGGCGCGGCGTTCGGCGATCGACTACGAGCACTACGTGGGCAAGCAGTTGCAGCCGGTGGCCGACGCCATCCTGCCGTTCGTCGGCGACGATTTCGCCACCCTGGTCGACCGGCAGATGGCGCTGTTCTGAGGCTCATTGGCGGATGAGCCGCTGGTCCAGTTGGCGCAGCCGTTCCCGGTCGAGGTTGCGCGGCAGGACGAGAGTGTCCGAGCCGTTGGTCAACGGCGACTCCACGGGCCTGTTGAGTGGGATGACGATACGCTCGGCGTCGTAACGGATTTCCTTGGCGTCGGTCAGGCCCTGCTTCTGTAGTTGATGGATGGCTTCGAGGCGGGCGTCGGCGTCGGCTGCGCTGGGCGCCGATTGCATGACCTTCAGGTAGATGTCCAGCGCCTCCCGGCCATTGAACGGACCTTGCCCCAGGTGCTTCACGAATACCCGGTAGACGCCTCCCACCGCGCGGCACAGGCGGCTGTTGCCGTTCTGTACGGCGATGTCGGCCTGCAGCCTGGCGTCGCACTGCTGCTTGCTCATGTTGCGGGCTTCGGACTTTTCGCTTTGCGCGCAGTAGGCGCTGCCGTAGAGGTCGCCGTCCTTGTCGCAGCGGCCGTAGCAGATATCGTGCAGGCGGCAGGCCTCGCTGAGCGAGCAGCCCGCGACGTCGTCCGGAACCAGATACTGGGTGAAGCCGGAGCCGCAATAGGTGGCCTTGTCTTCGGCGGCGCTGGCGGCAGGCGCCATCCGCGGGGCGAGCAGAACGACGGCGAAGCCGATCAGGAGCAGGCTAGAGAGGGTTTTCATAGAGGACGTCCTGTTCGCTGCGGGTGCCGGGTTCCGAGAGTTGCCGTTGCAGCCGCCGGTGCATGGCCGTGGCTTTGAGGTAGTGGAAGTCGAAGCACTTGCCGAACGAGAAGTTCTTCCGCACCGGGTCGTGGCACTCCCGGTAGTAGGAGGCGCCAGCCGTGCGTTCGTAGATGGCCTTGCTGACGGCGGTGGCCATGAAGGCGATTACCTGGTCGTTGAAGATATCGTTGTGGTCTGCGATGAAGGACTGCGAGGTGTAGATGAAGTTGACCGGCTCGTTGCTGTAGCAGGGTATGCGCGGCAGCGCCGGATCGGCGTTGCCGCCGTCCACGCTGCAGAAGCTCCTGAAGCGCCATTTGCCGATATCGGTGTCGTCGATCACCCGCGGTTCGGGTGGCCTTGGCGCGCAGTTGTCGCTGCCATCCGGCAGCGGGCACTCGCGGTCGATCAGCAGGGCGGTCCGATACAGGCTGTAGTTGCCGAGGGCGGTGGTATCCAGGTCTTCTTCCCGGAGGCGATAGCGGGTTCCGTTGTAGGTCCTGTCCAGGTCCACCTGGCTCCAGGTGAGGTTGACGCCGATCCATTGGCCGAGCGGGAAGGCGAAGTGGGTGGCGCTGTCGCCGTGCGAACTGATGACGTACAGCAGCGGCGGCGGCCGGGCTCCCAGGGCGCCGACCTTGAGGCTGTTCTCCTTGAGCAGCAGGCCCTGATTGGCCTCTATCGCCGGATTCAGCATGATTATCGCGTCGCCGAAGGCGCGTATCCGCTGACCCTCCTGCAGAGCCAGCAGGCGTTCGAGCAACGGGTCGTGAAGTGCGCCGAGGGTGATTGCGCCGCCGAAGCTGTGGCCGACGATCACCAGATAGTTCCTGTCCTTGCGATCGATCCGTTCCAACTGGGCGAGCAACTCGGCGACGCCACCCCGGCCGACTTCCTCGGCGACGGCCTTCCTGTCCCAGTAGGTCAGGTTCTCGCTATACAGGCCATGCATCGACTTGCCCCGCCAGCCAACATAGAGGCCGACCAGCCTGCGTTTGCCCAGCACCCCGGAGGAGGCGAGATTGGCGAGTGCCTTGTTGAAGCTGGCGACGTTGCCGTCGTCCCGTCCCGCGTTGTGCTTCCAACCGTGAATGAACACCACCATGGCGATGTCCTCCCGGGCGGAGTAGCGCTTTAGCTGGTCGATCAGGCGTTGCGTTCTGGCAGGCGCGAAGTCGTTGCCACGCTCGCTGTATTCGACGAAGCCGATCTCGTAGTTCGGATGGCGTTCGTAGTAGCTGTCGCTGCAAGGCCGCATGTCGGCGCAGGTCGATTCGCTGTCATCGCGCAGCGGGGCGTTGGTGGCGCAGCCTGCCAGCAGGCAGGCTGCGAGAAGGGCGAGTATTTTCATGAGATTCCCGCGTGGAGATTCTTTTCCCGCGCGCCAGAACTCGACCGGTCGCTACCCGTTAGGCAGGCCGGTCGGTACGCTCTGGCGCTGTCGGTGCCCGTGTCGCCGGCCGGGTGCTGTCATGGGGGATGGGAGAGCGCAGGCGGAGAAGTCGTCCCGCGAAAGGCTGGGGAGGCGTGTGTCCGGGTCCCCTGGAAGCGGGCCTGGGATATCCCGGAAAGGCTCGTCGTGGGGCGAACTGTCGAAGACGTTGACATGCTGAACCACCACTTCCGTGTCTGTTCTGCAACTGTCTATAGACCGCCGAGGGGTGGGTGTCAAAGTGCCACTTCGCAGCCTTCCTCATGGTGGATGGCTGCGAAGGAGAGTCGATCAGGCCAGTTGCGCCGGGTCGAGCATGTCGCTTTCGAAGGTCATCCAGCCGCCGTTCTCGCTGGCCGCGCCGTCGAGGATCGGGCCGTAGTAGGTGAGGCCGATGGTCAGGCTGAAGCAGATGTGGGTAGCGTTCTCCGGGGCGTCCAGCTGGCCTTCGAAGTGCAGCTTGAGCACGCCCGGCTCGACGCTTTCCAGGCCGATGGCGACGTTCGGGTTGTCCACGGCCTCGCTTTCGTGGCCGCGTTGCTCGGCGCTGACGGTGAGGGTCACGGTGTCTCGGTACATGTCTTGCTCCAGTTGGCGTGGGGCCGGCGTCGCCAGCGCGGCGGACAGACTACTGGCAGTCGCGCCGGCTGGCCAGTGCCAGCTGCCTGCGGCAGGCGTCGCGCGGGGCCTGGGAATCATTCGGCGGCGGCGCAGTCCAATCCCGCATCACCAACCGACCCCCGAGGGGATGATGAAGCTACCCGTGCTCGCTGTATTGGGCGCCGCGCTGCTGTTGAGCGCCTGCGCGAAGAAGGAGGCCGAGGCCTGTGCCTCGCCGGACGTGAAGGACCAACTGATGCGGATCTTCCTCCAGGGCGCGATCACCGAGCGTTCGCCGGAGTTCAAGGACAGCGCGTTGCGCGACGTGGCGATCCTCGAGAAGGATCCGGACAGCGGCGTGCTGTCCTGCGTCGGCACCCTCAGCGTACCGGCCGGCCAGCAGGTGGTCGAGGGCGTCCTGCAATACCGCATCGCCCCGGTGGCCAAGTCCGACTACGACTACCTGCTGCTCGATACCGCCGGCGCCAACACCACCGCCCTGGCGCAGCGCCTGGGCAAGGCGCTCGGCCAGTGATCGCGCGCCTCGCTCAGGGTACGCCGTTGCGGCCGTGGGCGAGGAAGCCGGGGCGGGCGCCTAGGCGCTCGTAATAGGCGTGCACCGCTGGCAGCGACGGACGCTCGAACGGCGTCTCGTACCAGCGGTTGACCGACAGGCCGATGGCGATGTCGGCCAGGCTGAAGGTCTCGCCGGCGACATAGGCGTCGGTGCGTAGCATTTGTCCCTCGAGGATTTCCATGAAGCCCGTCCAGCCGCGCAGCGAAGCCTCCACCTGGGCCGCGTCGCGGTGCGCCGGCGACTGCCGGACCAGGCTCATGAAGGCATAGCTCCACGAGCGGTTGAGGTCGGAGGCCTGCCAGTCCAGCCACTGGTCGACTCGCGCGCGCGGCGCCGCCTGCTGCGGATAGAGACGTTCGCCGGCATAGCGGTTGGCCAGGTAGCGGATGATGCTGTTGGATTCCCAGAGCACCAGTTCGCCGTCGCGCAGCACCGGCACCATGGCGTTCGGGTTGAGGGCGAGGAATTCCGCCGCGTGGGTGTCGCGGAAACCGCTGCCCCAGTCTTCGCGGCGGTAGGGCAGGTCCAGTTCGGCGCAGGTCCAGAGGACCTTGCGCACGTTGATCGAAGAGGCCTTTCCGAGAATCTCCAGCATGGCGATGGCGCGTCCTTGGACGGATGAGGGAGGCCCCGAGTATACGGGCCGATCCCGTCGACGGGGAGCGGCTCGACCGGGCGGGCCGGCTAGGCGCCACCGGCTTGCCGGTGGCCCGGGTTGCGGCGCGCCCAGAAACCGAAATACAGCCAGCCGATGACGAACGACGGCGCCACGCTCGCCAATGGGTGCGGCGCGCCCGCAAGCCCGTGCAGCGCGGCCATCGGCGTGGTCAGCAGGAGCACCACCAATAGCGGCGCGTGACGTTGCGCCAGGCCGCCGCGACCACCGAAACGGCCCAGCAGGTGCAGGCCCAGGCGCGTTGCCAGGAGGCTGGCGCCACCCTGGAGCAGGGCGGCGACACCCATTCGCGCCAGGCCGCCGTCCTGGTTGGCATAGGCTGCCCAGGCACCGTAGAGCACCGCGGCCGGCAGCGCCGCCAGCCACGGGTCGTCGGAGCGCTGCGCGAGTCCGCTCACCGGATGATCCTCTGCTGCACGTAGGGTTCGGCACCGGGTGCGAGGCGGACCATGCAGAGGATCTGGTCGCTGCTGCCGACGTGGGCGACGAAGTGGTCGTTGGTCCTGGCGTGGCTGGACATCGCCATGCGCGGGAAGAAATCCGGGGCGACGCTGCGCTGCCCGCCGGGTATCAGACCGGTTTCCGCGTCCAGGCGCAGGTTGGCGGACAGCGTGCCGACCACCTCGCGAGCCAGGTCGACCATGTCCGGGCACTGGCTCGACGCTTCCAGGTCCGGGTACAGCGTCGCTCCCGGGATCCGCGCGCTGAGGGCGCGGAACATGTTGTAGACCACCGGGTTGTAGGTCTTCGCCACGATCAGCGGCGGCAGCCCGCCGTTGCGTTCGCTGACTTGGCGCAGGAAGAACTGGTTGATCCGCTTGAACAGGCTGGTGCGGTGGTAGCGGTCGGCAACCATCGCCGTCCACAGGTAGAGGAAGCGCGTCGAGCCACGGACGAAGTCCTTCGCTCCGAGGATGCCGATGATCCGTTCTCCCTCCGGGTCGGTCGCCAGCACCAGGTGGTCGTAGGTCTCGAAGATCTCCGGCTGGTTGCCGAAGTATTGCAGCACATCGAACTGCGGCATTCCCTCTTGCAGGTCGGCGACTATCTTGCGCTTGAAGCCTTCGGGGAATTGCCGCTCGCGGCTGGAGTAGTCGAGGTCGAAGGCGTTTTTCTGCGGATCGCTGGTCATGGTCGTGGCTCGCCGGAGGAAGAAGGTGAAGGGCGCAGGACCAGTGGGCGGTCCGTCGCGCCGGGGGCGTCGTCGGCGATACGGATGTACGCGCCGCGGGCCCAGAGTTCGTTGAGGTCGGTGGCGCCGTCGAACGGCAGGCCGGAGTTGCGGGTGGACAGCGCGTAGCGCGAGTTGTCGAAGTCCGCCAGGTCGATGACCATCCGCAGGGTCGCGGCGATCCGCGTGTTGAACGGGTTGTCGGGGTCGCTGTAGTCGAAGCGCCCGACGTCGACGCTGAAGTTGTCGCCGCCCTTGTTGTTTTTCAGGTCGAACAGCGCGCGCAGCGGGGTCTTGTGGAAGGGCACGTGTTCGGCGACGGCCGCGTGCGCCTCGCCCCACTTCCAGCCGTCCGGCGAAGGTCCGTGGGCGGCCCGCAGTTCGTCCAGCGCGCTGCGCAGCGACTGGTTCAGCTTGAGGTCGCAGCCTTGTTCCTGGCCGCACCAGAAGCGCAGGTCGGCCTGGCCGTCGAGGATCAGCCGGAGGAATCCGTCGTAGTTGCGCTGGTTCCAGCCGCTGGCCAGCAACCGCGAGCCGATCCGCGGTTGCAGCAGTTCGCGGGTGAAGGCGCGCGCCCAGTAGCCGGCGATCAGCGGCGCGGCCAGGTCGGCGGCGGCCTGGTGGTTCCAGCCCCGGAGCAGGGCGAAGGCTTCGCTGGCGCGCAGTTCGGGGTCGCTGACCTGCTCCAGCATCTTCGGCAACAGGCTCGCCATCACGCTGGAAAACTCGTCGTTCTGCAACTCCAGGCTGTCTTCCAGGGTGCGCTGGCCGGGGCCGCCGAGCCACTCGCGAATGCGCTCGTAGCGGTAGGGCAGGACCCAGTCATGGCCGAAGTCGAAGGCATAGTTGGGCGGCACGATGCGCTGGTTCGCCGTGGCGATGAACCCTTCGCGCGGGTTGAGGCTGCGTGGCTTGGCGCTTTCCGGAACGTAGCCGACCCAGTCGTAGCGGCTCTCCCAGCCGGGCGAGGGGGCCAGGCCATGGAGGTCGTCATCGGCGCCGCGCAGCGGTACGCGACCGGCGGAGACGTAGCCGATGTTGCCCTCGACGTCGGCATAGACCATGTTCTGCGGCGGTACGCCGAAGTCGGCGGTGGCCTCGAGGAACTGTTCCCAGCCTTCGGCGCGGTTGATCGCCAGCAGGCTCGGGAAGGTCTTGTCGTGACGGTCGAGGCCGGTCCAGGCGAGCGCGATCACCAGCCGGTCGCGCTGCGCCTGCGGCAGCCGCGCCGGTTCGTAGATGTCGCTGATCACCGGGCCGTGGCGGGTGCTGCGGACCTCCAGGGAGACCGTCTCGCCGTCGCGCACGGCGATGCGTTCCAGGCGCGTCTCGAAGGGCCGGTAGCCGTCCGGGGTCAGGTAGCGCCGTGGGTCCTGGGGGTCGACGCGTTCCAGGTAGGCGTCCTGGATGTGCGAGCCGGTGTTGGTGTAGCCCCAGGCGATGCGCCGGTTATGGCCGATGACGAACAGCGGGGCGCCGGCGAAGTTGGCGCCGGTGAGGCTCAGGCCTGGGATCTCCAGGCGGGCCAGGTAGAAGGCCGCCGGGTTGGTCAGGCGCAGGTGCGGATCGTTGGCCAGCAGCGGCTTGCCGGTGGCGCTGCGGCTGGCGGAGACCACCCAGTTGTTCGAACCGATGCCTTCGACGTTGGAACCGGGCAATTGCCCCAGCAGCTTGCCGGCGTCCGGCGTGCCGCGCAGGGAGCGGTACAGGCTGGTGTAGTCGCGGGTGGCCAGCGGCCGCTCGCCCGGATAGGGGGCGAATACCTCGTTGATCCGCGCCAGGTCCAGGTGCTCGGCCAGCGCCAGGCGCTGCAACTGCATGCCCAGGTTGGCGCTCAGGGACCAGGAATAGAGCAGGTGTAGGGACAGGCTGTCGACCGCTGTCCAGGGCCGCGGCCGTTCGTGGCGGACCAGGCTGAACTCCAGCGGCAGCGCGGCCGGAGCCTGCTCCAGGTAGGCGTTGACCCCGGCGCTGTAGCGTTCCAGCAGGACGCGCGTGGACGCGTCCAGGTTGGCGTGGATGCCCTCGGCGGTGCGGCGGAAACCGATGGTGCGGGCGAACCGGTCCATCGCCAGGGTCTTGCCGCCGAACACCTCGGAGAGCGTGCCGCCGGCATAGCGGCGGGCGAACTCAATCTGCCACAGGCGATCCCTGGCGTGGCTGTAACCGAGCAGGAAATAACCGTCCTCCAGGTTCTGCGCGCGGATGTGCGGGACGCCGGCGGCGTCCCAGGCGATCCGCCCCTCGTGCTCCAGGCCGCTGCCGACCTGGATCTCCCCGTACCTGAAGCCCAGCGGGACGGCCACCAGGTACACCGCGTAGGCCAGCAGCCCGAGCAGCAGGCCGCCGAGCCCGAGGCGCCAGGCGTAACGTGCATTTTTCGACATCGTTTCCGGTCTCCACGCCGGCGGGTCAATAGACCCGCCGGTTCCGTTCCGCATGGCGACTGACGAAGAACACCAGCGAGACGCGCTCGCCGGCGGTCACCTGCTGGACCTCGTGGGGGTAGCTGCAGTCGCTGATGATCACCGAGCGCGGCTCCGGCTTGATGTCGTTGCGCAGGTTGCCGTCGCGGTCGTAGACCACGAACTGGCCGCCGGAGAAGTAGGTGCCGAGCTGCAGGACGATGGAGTACTGGTAGTCCGGGTTGCTGTCGGTATCCAGGTGCCGGCCGATGAACGAGCCGGCCTTCATCCGGTTCACCTGCATGCGCCGGACGTAGAAGGCGTCGTCGCCCATCAGCTTGCGGAACAGGCTCATCACGTTGTCGTTGCAGACGCGCGGGATGATCAGCTCCGACAGCGCATGGTTGACCACCGTGGGACGCTCGCGGTCGGTCATGAAGCGGGCCACGTAGAGGTCGTTCTCCTCGTCGGCGTCGCCGATCAGGATTTTCTCCCACGGCAGGCTCGAATTGGCCAGGACCTGGTTCATCAGCTCCCAGTCCTGCTCGTCGTAGAGCGCGTCGCTGGGGGTGATGTAGGCGCAGCCGTTGGCTGCCAGGCTCTGGGTGATCTGGGCGATCTGAGTATTCATGAGGGTTCCTGTGTCTGATCAGGCAGTGGCCTGGGTTACCGGTTGGTGGGGAAGTGGCTGGTTGGCGGCGTCATGCTCGGGGGCGAGCCGGGCCTGGTTCTCGCGGTACCAGTCGACGATGCCGAACGGGTCCGACTGGCCGCGGCAGAGGTGGTCACGCAGGATCAGGAAGTTCTCCCACATGCCCCAGGTCTCGGTCATCGGGCCGAACTTGGAGGGAAGTGCCTCGTTGGCCGCGCGTTCCGGCGCGATGCGCCAGAAGTTCACCCCCGGCTTGCGGTGGTGGAAGTCGTGGCTGGGCAGGTCCTGCATGAAGGAGAACACCCGCAGCGGGATGTCGATCAGCAGCACGCCCAGGCTCCAGCGAGCGAGCGCCAGGGCGAAGGCCAGGCCCTGCTTGTCGGCCGGGTAGGGGCGGCCGAGGAAGCGTCCCCAGCTCAGCGAGCCGTAATGCAGGAAGCGCGGCAGGCCGTGCTCGTTGCGGGCGAACCAGAGATGCTCGGAGACGTGCTGGATCCACGACGAGTACTGGGTCAGGATGAAGATCGGGAACAGGTAGAACAGCGCGAACGCCTCCAGGTAGCCGCTTGCGCTGACCAGGGCCAGCAGCGCCATCCAGTACAGCGCGCGACTGATCCGTTCGTGGCGCGCGGCGGAGACGAAGCTGACCTCGAAGCGGAACTTCAGGTGTTCGAGGATCCGCGCCGGATGGAACGGGGCGAGCACCAGGCGGGTCCAGAACGCGGCCTCGGACATGCCCTTGTAGAAGCCGTGTTGCTTCATGAAGATCAGGTCGACGTCCTGTTCGGTGTTGAAGGTGCGCACGCTGTGGTGCTCGTTCACGTGCAGCCTGATGTACTCGTCGCGCGGCGTGTGCAGGATCGGGATCGACAGGATCCACTTGCAGGTGAAGCGCGCCAGCGCCTTGCTCTCCAGGCTGGCGCCGTGGGTGGTGTAGTGGAAGGTATGGAGGAAGCCGCGCTGGCGGTTGACCACCAGGCACATGATCAGCGCGCCGAGCAGGCACTTCAGCCACAGCGGCTGCTGCGAGGCGAGCAGCTGCTGGCCGTAGATCACCGCGAGGAAGAACACCGCGTAGCCCCAGCTGATGTGCAGGTAGAGCTGCCAGGGCTTGAGCAGGGTGTCCTTCGGCCGCCGCGGCGGGCGGTCGTTCAGCGACTTGCCGGTGACCCAGGTCCAGAACGGCTGGCAGGGCAGGTCCTTGTAGGTGCGGCGTACGTCGATGCCGTAGCCGTACCTGGAGTAGCGGGTCTTGAACAGTTCATCTTGCATGGCGCAGGCGCTCCCTCGTTACAGGTAGTCGGTTCGGATGTAGAGCGTCGGGACGGTCGCGAAGAACGAGTAGAACGGCTCCATCCGGTAGTGATCGACGGCCAGCACGACGAAGTTGTCGAAGCGCTCGCCGAAGAGTTTTCCCATCAATGCGTACTCGGCGGCCTGGGAGATGAAGCTGGCCCGGATCTGCTCGCGCGACTGGCTGGCGAACCATTTTTCGTAGAGCGGCAGGCGCGACAGGAAGATCGACTCCAGGGCCGGGTAGTCCAGCCCGGTCTGGCCGTAGTCGCCCTGTTCCAGGCGCTGGACGATCTCGCCGTGGGCCCGGTGCCAGCCGTCCTCGCCGCCGCACATCTCGAAGAACGAACAGGTCGCGGCCGGGCAGGGCAGCGCCCCGGCGATCCGCTCGAGCTGGCGTTCGACCTTGCCGAGGAAACCCTCGCGGGTCTCGCCGGTGGCGGGGGTGCGGTTGAACGACAGGTACTCGAACTCGCCGCCGAGGATCGCGTGGCGGATTTCCACCTGGCGCGCCCTGGCCAGCTCCGCCACCGCCTGGCCGGCGCTGACCAGCTTGGCGCCGGCCAGGCCGGGCTGGTCGCCGACTCGCTCGAAGGTGTAGCGCGGCTTGCCCTCGGCATCGCTGGAGTGCGAGTAGTCCGGGCATACCGCGCTCACCAGGTGCAACGGACGGCCTTCGCCAGCGGCGCGCTCCAGCGCCTCAACCAGGCCGCGCAGGGCCCGCTCGCTGGGCGGCATGACGTTGCCGGCGGCCAGCCAGCGCTCGATGTCGCGAGCGTGGCGGTCGAGCTGCGGGATGTCCGGATGCTTGAGCTCCAGCTCGCTCTTGGCGTTGACCGCATCGGCCAGGAGCAGGGTGGTCAGGGACGGGATGCGTCCCTTGCTCTTGAAGCGGTGGATGTTGGTGACCACCGAGTTGCCCTGGCGCAGCTTGAAGTCGAATTCCTGGTGGCGCGACTGGAGGATCAGGTAGAACAGGTAGTTGCTGAACGGCAGCTCGCGCGCGCCGTGGGAGATGCGCAGCTCCAGATACCTGCGTTTCAGTTCGCCGAGGCGCGTTTCCAGTTGCGCATAGGTATGGTCGGGGACCACTTCGGCGAGGGGGAGGCCATACGAGATGGATTTCAATATGTTCCGGCTGAGACGGGAATCGATGTCTGGAATCATGGCGTTCACCTGACGTCGGGCTTGACCAGGACGGGAGCGGGCTCGGTTTTTCCGGGGAGGCTGTGCACGTCGCGGAACAGCAGCATGTCGACGAAGCGCTGCTCCTTGTCGCCGGCGAAGCCCTGCGGCTCGTCGATGCGGCGGGGGTTCTCGTAGGTGCCGAACAACATGTCCCAGATCGGGAAGTCGCTGTAGTTGCACTCGTGGCGGTCGCGCTGGTGGTGGATGCGGTGCATCTCCGGGCGCTGGAACAGGTAGCCGAGGACGTGCGGGGTGCGCAGGTTCGAGTGGTAGAACATCTCGCCGAGCGCGGCGAACATGATGTAGTAGGCGCCGGCCTCGATGCTGATGCCCATCACCACGTAGGCGACGAAGCTGCCCAGCAGCGAGTTGAAGACCATCTCGGTGGGGTGCTTGTAGAAGGAGGTGAATACCTCGATGCGTTGCGGCGCGTGATGCAACTGGTGGAACAGCCGCCAGAGCGTGTCGTTGGCATGGCGCGCGCGATGCCACCAGTAGGTGACGAAGGTGTTGACGAAGTAGGCGGCGAAGCCGGCCAGCAGCGGCGGCAGGGCGTCAGAGGTGTGCAGCAGGCTGTGGTCCATCATCCATTTGTTCCAGGTGATGCCGGCGAGCAGGGCGATCGACACCTGGACGATGTTGAGGAAGATCACCCGGGCCACCCAGGTGCTCACCTTGGGCAACTTCCAGCCGGGGATCAGTTGCTCCAGCATGAATATGAATAGCGCCACTCCGATCAAGTAATAGATCATTCGTTTTTCTCCTCTTCCTTCAGGGACAGACGCGGCGCGGAACTTCGTAGAGGCGAAATACCAGCGTCCTGTTTATTGTTCGAAGCACTTCTCGGCAGGCTGCGGTTATCGCTTCGCTATATGCGGGGAGCGATCTCGGTCAGGCGTGGATACGTTGTCCATGGTCGAATGGAGTGCTCTTCTTAATTGCATCAGAATGCGCTCCTTGAACATCGGCACGGAAAACGAAATGCCTGGTCGAATTAAATTGTCACAGGCATGCAGCGACAACCTGCCCTTCCGGGCAGGTATCTGCGAGGAGATAAGGGGGGAACCATGTAGCTGCCATTTCGTGCCCGTACGCATGCCGTTCCAGCGAGGCTGCGCATGGGTGGATTGTTGGCGGGCGCTTGTCCCGACGACGATGGAGCGTGCGAGAAGAAGAATGAATAAGACCACCGTGAGGCCCGTCGGAGAGCCGTTCGATGGCTCCCGCAAACGCCCGGGGCGCCGTCCCGTCCAGTGCCGCGCAGGCCTTGCGTGGAACCCCGCGTCCGTACTCTTCGGGATTCTCTCTTCAGGTTCGTTTCGCCGCCGCCCGGTCCGGGATGGACGGGAAGGGCGTCGCCTCGAGTTTTGCAACCGGGTCGGCCGCGATATGAACTTGCGTGTCCTGATTGATATAGGGAAGTGTCATGAGCGGATAAGTCGGAAGCCGAAAAGAATAACAATTACCGAGAACCGAATCCTGCCGGGATCGATTGTTGACTGGTGAAGCTGGCATGCGTGATGAGAGAGAGGGATATCTCGAGATTTTGTCAAGAATAACGACCGAGGAAGAGTTCTTTTCCCTGGCGCTCGAGATATGCGGGAATTATGGTTTCGAATTCTTTTCATTCGGTGCGCGGGCGCCTTTCCCCTTGACCGCCCCCAAATATCATTTTCTGTCGAACTATCCAGGAGAGTGGAAAAGCAGATATATCTCCGAGGACTACACGTCCATCGATCCGATCGTTCGCCATGGTCTGCTGGAATACATGCCGCTGATCTGGAACGGCGAGGACTTCCAGGAAAACCGCTTCTTCTGGGAGGAGGCGCTGCACCATGGCATCCGCCACGGCTGGTCGATTCCCGTGCGCGGCAAGTACGGCCTGATCAGCATGTTCTCCCTGGTGCGCTCGGCCGAGAGCATCGCGGCCGCGGAGATCCTCGAGAAGGAATCCTTCCTGCTCTGGATCACCAGCATGCTGCAGGCCACCTTCGGCGACCTGCTGGCGCCGCGCATCGTCCCGGAAAGCAACGTGCGCCTGACCGCCCGGGAAACCGAGATGCTCAAATGGACCGCGGTCGGCAAGACCTACGGCGAGATCGGCCTGATTCTTTCCATCGACCAGCGCACGGTGAAGTTCCATATCGTCAACGCCATGCGCAAGCTCAACTCCAGCAACAAGGCGGAGGCCACCATGAAGGCCTACGCCATCGGCCTGCTCAACTGAGCCGGGCGGCCTGCGACCGGACCGGGGCGTGGCGCGCCCGGCGGTTTCCGCCACGCTGATCGTCCCGGCCGCTCCCCAGACGGCCGCTGCCGCTTCCCGGCGTCGCAGCGACGCCTTCCCTTCGAGCACACCCCGGCCAACCGGGCCCGCCTCGCGCCCGTTCCGTCCTGCCTGGCGATCCCGCTGGAAGCGGTTTCCCTCGGCGGACGGCAAAACGGCGAAAGAATAGAACGGAATTTATGCCTGGCACCTGTAATTTTTAAGGGGTTATGGGGCTTGCAAAAAAGCGTTTATAAGTTTGTCCCCTGTCAAATTTGGTTACATCTGGTTTGCAGGCGAAATAATCGGCATGGCAATTCGGCACTAGTTGAAACTTTGGAGAGACTCCGAAGCGGGCGACTTTTGCCCGGGAAAAGTTACATGGTTTTTTCTCCGGCCTGTCATTCCGATGTCTTCTTTGCGGGATCGAAGCCTATCGATTCGTCTGACGGAGGTTTGCAACATGCGCGAGTACCAACGGCTGAAAGGGTTCACCGACAACCTGGAGTTGCGCCGGCGCAACCGCGCCACGGTAGAGCGCTACATGCGCATGAAGGGGGCCGAACGTTTGCAGCGGCACAGCCTGTTCGTCGAAGACGGCTGCGCCGGCAACTGGACCACGGAAAGCGGCGAACCCCTGGTTTTCCGGGGCCATGAGAGCCTCAGGCGGCTCGCCGAGTGGCTCGAGCGCTGCTTCCCCGACTGGGAGTGGCACAACGTGCGGATCTTCGAGACCGAGGATCCGAACCACCTCTGGGTCGAGTGCGACGGGCGTGGCAAGGCGCTGGTCCCGGGGTATCCGGAGGGCTATTGCGAGAACCACTACATCCATTCCTTCGAACTCGAGAACGGCCGGATAAAACGCAATCGCGAGTTCATGAATCCGATGCAGAAATTGCGTGCATTGGGAATACCCGTTCCGCAAATAAAACGTGACGGCATTCCCGCCTGATTAATGATTATTCCAATTCCAGAGGAGATATGACGATGCTCGATAATGCCATTCCCCAAGGTTTCGAAGACGCCGTGGAGTTACGCAGGAAGAATCGCGAGACGGTAGTCAAGTATATGAACACCAAGGGCCAGGATCGCCTGCGCCGCCATGAACTTTTCGTCGAGGATGGTTGCGGCGGCCTGTGGACCACCGATACCGGCGAACCGATCGTCATTCGCGGCAAGGACAAGCTGGCCGAGCACGCGGTGTGGTCGCTGAAATGCTTCCCGGACTGGGAGTGGTACAACATCCAGGTCTTCGAGACCGACGATCCCAACCACTTCTGGGTCGAGTGCGACGGCCACGGCAAGATCCTCTTCCCCGGGTATCCCGAGGGTTACTACGAGAACCACTTCCTGCATTCCTTCGAGCTGGACGACGGCAAGATCAAGCGCAACCGCGAGTTCATGAACGTCTTCCAGCAATTGCGCGCCCTGAGCATTCCGGTGCCGCAGATCAAACGCGAAGGCATTCCCACCTGAGGCCATCCTGGAAGGGGTGAACTATGGACGATCTATTGCAACGCGTACGGCGCTGCGAAGCGCTGCAGCAACCCGAGTGGGGCGATGCGTCGCGGCTGCGCGAGGTGCAGGCGTACCTGCGCGGCAGCCCGGCGCTGATCCGCGCCGGCGACATCCTGGCCCTGCGCGCGACCCTGGCGCGGGTGGCGCGCGGCGAGGCGCTGGTGGTGCAGTGCGGCGACTGCGCCGAGGACATGGACGACCACCATGCCGAGAACGTGGCGCGCAAGGCGGCGGTGCTGGAACTGCTGGCCGGCGCCCTGCGCCTGGCCGGCAAGCGTCCGGTGATCCGCGTCGGGCGCATCGCCGGGCAGTACGCCAAGCCGCGTTCCAAGCCGCACGAGCAGGTCGACGGGCAGACCCTGCCGGTCTACCGCGGCGACATGGTCAACGGCCGCGAGGCTCACGCCGAGCGGCGCCAGGCCGATCCGCAGCGGATCCTCAAGGGCTACGCGGCGGCGCGCAACGTCATGCGTCACCTGGGCTGGGACGCCGCTTCCGGGCAGGAGGCGAACGCCTCGCCGGTGTGGACCAGCCACGAGATGCTGCTGCTCGACTACGAGCTGGCGATGCTGCGCGAGGACGAGCAGCGCCGGGTCTACCTCGGTTCGACCCACTGGCCGTGGATCGGCGAGCGCACCCGCCAGGTCGACGGCGCCCATGTGGCGCTGCTGGCCGAGGTGCTCAACCCGGTGGCCTGCAAGGTCGGCCCGGAGATCGGCCGCGAGCAGTTGCTGGCGCTCTGCGAGCGCCTCGATCCGCGCCGCGAGCCGGGGCGCCTGACGCTGATCGCGCGGATGGGCGCGCAGAAGGTCGGCGAGCGCCTGCCGCCGCTGGTGGAGGCGGTGCGCGCGGCCGGGCACCCGGTGATCTGGCTGAGCGACCCGATGCACGGCAACACCATCGTCGCCCCCTGCGGCAACAAGACCCGCCTGGTGCGCAGCATCGCCGAGGAGGTGGCGGCGTTCCGCCTGGCGGTGTCCGGCTCCGGCGGGGTGGCCGCCGGGCTGCACCTGGAGACCACCCCGGACGACGTCACCGAGTGCGTCGCCGATTCCAGCGGCCTGCACCAGGTCGGCCGGCACTACACCAGCCTCTGCGATCCGCGGCTCAACCCCTGGCAGGCGCTCAGCGCGGTGATGGCCTGGTCCGGCGCGCAGGCGATCCCGAGCGCAACCTTCCCCCTGGAGACCGTGGCATGAGCGGCATTCCCGAAATCCTCGCCTATCCCTTGCCGACCGCCGGCCAGCTGCCGGCCAACCTGGCGCGCTGGAACCTGGAGCCGGCGCGCGCGGTGCTGCTGGTGCACGACATGCAGCGCTACTTCCTGCGCCCGCTGCCGGCGAGCCTGCGCGCCGACCTGGTGGCCAACGCCGCGCGGCTGCGCCGCTGGTGCGCCGGGCAGGGCGTGCAGATCGCCTACACCGCCCAGCCGGGCAGCATGACCGAGGAGCAGCGCGGCCTGCTCAAGGACTTCTGGGGCCCGGGCATGCGCGCCAGTCCCGCCGACCGCGAGGTGGTCGAGGAGCTGGCGCCGGGGCCGGACGACTGGCTGCTGACCAAGTGGCGCTACAGCGCCTTCTTCCACTCCGACCTGTTGCAGCGCATGCGCGCCGCCGGCCGCGACCAACTGGTGCTGTGCGGCGTGTATGCCCACGTCGGGGTGCTGATCTCCACGGTCGACGCCTACTCCAACGACATCCAGCCGTTCCTGGTGGCCGACGCCATCGCCGACTTCAGCGAGGCGCACCACCGCATGGCCCTGGAATACGCCGCCAGCCGCTGCGCGATGGTGGTCACCACCGACGAGGTGCTCGCATGAACGGCCTGCCCCCATCGCTGCTGCAACGCCTGCTCGAGCGGCCGGCGCCGTTCGCCTTGCTCTACCGTCCGGAAAGCAATGGCCCGGGCCTGCTCGACGTGATCCGTGGCGAGGCGCACGAGCTGCGCAGCCTGGCCGACCTGCCGCTGGACGAGCCCGGCGCCGGCCTGCCGCGCCACGACCTGCTGGCGCTGATTCCCTACCGGCAGATCGCCGAGCGCGGCTTCGAGGCGCTCGACGACGGCGCGCCGCTGCTGGCGCTGAAGGTCCTGGAGCAGGAGCTGCTGCCGCTGGAACAGGCCCTGGCGCTGCTGCCGAACCAGGCACTGGCCCTGGACGAGGAAGGCTTCGACCTCGACGACGAGGAATACGCCGAGGTGGTCCGGCGGGTCATCGCCGACGAGATCGGCCGCGGCGAAGGCGCCAACTTCGTGATCAAGCGGCGCTTCCAGGCGCGCATCGACGGCTACGCCACGGCCAGCGCGCTGAGCTTCTTCCGCCAGTTGCTGCTGCGCGAGAAGGGCGCCTACTGGACCTTCATCATCCACACCGGCGAACGCACCCTGGTCGGCGCCTCGCCCGAGCGGCACATCAGCGTGCGCGACGGCCTGGCGGTGATGAACCCGATCAGCGGCACCTACCGCTATCCGCCGAGCGGGCCGGACCTGGCCGAGGTCATGGAATTCCTCGACAACCGCAAGGAAGCCGACGAGCTGTACATGGTGGTCGACGAGGAACTGAAGATGATGGCGCGGATCTGCGAGGACGGCGGCCGGGTGCTCGGTCCCTACCTCAAGGAGATGGCGCACCTGGCGCACACCGAGTACTTCATCGAGGGCCAGAGCAACCGCGACGTGCGCGAGATCCTGCGCGAGACGCTGTTCGCCCCGACCGTCACCGGCAGCCCGCTGGAAAGCGCCTGCCGGGTGATCCGCCGCTACGAGCCGCAGGGGCGCGGCTACTACAGCGGGGTCGCGGCGCTGATCGGCGGCGACGGCCAGGGCGGGCGCACGCTGGACTCGGCGATCCTGATCCGCACCGCCGAGATCGAGGCCGACGGTCGCCTGCGCATCGGCGTCGGCTCGACCATCGTGCGCCACTCCGATCCCCGCGGCGAGGCCGCGGAAAGCCGCGCCAAGGCCTCCGGGCTGATCGCCGCGCTGAAGAGCCAGGCACCGCAGCGCCTGGGCTCGCATCCGCACGTGGTGGCGGCGCTGGCCAGCCGCAACGCGCCGATCGCCGACTTCTGGCTGCGCGGCGCCAGCGAGCGCCAGCAGTTGCAGGCCGACCTCTCCGGACGCGAGGTGCTGATCGTCGACGCCGAGGACACCTTCACCTCGATGATCGCCAAGCAGCTCAAGTCGCTGGGCCTGGCGGTGAGCGTGCGCGGCTTCCAGGAGCCGTACTCGTTCGACGGCTACGACCTGGTGATCATGGGCCCCGGCCCGGGCAACCCCACCGAGGTCGGCCAGCCGAAGATCGGCCACCTGCACCTGGCCATCCGTTCGCTGCTCAGCGAGCGCCGGCCGTTCCTCGCCGTGTGCCTGAGCCACCAGGTGCTGAGCCTGTGCCTGGGCCTGGACCTGCAACGCCGGCAGGAGCCCAACCAGGGCGTGCAGAAACAGATCGACCTGTTCGGCGCCGCCGAGCGCGTCGGCTTCTACAACACCTTCGCCGCGCGCGCCCTGCAGGACCGCATCGAGATCCCCGAGGTCGGCCCGATCGAGATCAGCCGCGACCGCGAGACCGGCGAGGTCCATGCCCTGCGCGGGCCGCGCTTCGCCTCCATGCAATTCCACCCCGAATCGGTGCTGACCCGCGAGGGTCCGCGCATCATCGCCGACCTGCTGCGCCACGCGCTGGTCGAGCGGCGGCCCTGAGCCAGGAGACCCCATGCACAGATATGTCGTGATAGACGCCTTCGCCAGCGAACCGCTGCAAGGCAACCCGGTGGCGGTGTTCTTCGACTGCGACGACCTCAGCGGCGAGCGCATGCAGCGCATGGCGCGGGAGATGAACCTGTCGGAGAGCACCTTCGTGCTCCGCCCGCAAGAGGACGGCGACGCGCGCATCCGCATCTTCACCCCGGTCAACGAACTGCCGTTCGCCGGCCACCCGCTGCTGGGCACCGCCATCGCCCTGGGCGCCGAGACCGACAAGGACAGCCTGTTCCTGGAGACCAGGATGGGCACCGTGCCCTTCACCCTGGAGCGCCAGGACGGCAAGGTGGTGGCCTGCAGCATGCGGCAGCCGATCCCCACCTGGGAGCACTTCGGCCGCCCGGCCGAGCTGCTCGCCGCCCTCGGCCTGAAGGGCTCGACCTTTCCCATCGAGGTCTACCGCAACGGCCCGCGCCACGTCTTCGTCGGCCTGGAGAGCGTCGCCGCGCTGTCCGCGCTGCACCCCGACCACCGCGCCCTGTGCGACTTCCCGGACCTGGCGGTGAACTGCTTCGCCGGCGCCGGGCGGCACTGGCGCAGCCGCATGTTCTCGCCGGCCTACGGCGTGGTCGAGGACGCCGCCACCGGCTCCGCCGCCGGGCCGCTGGCGATCCACCTGGCGCGCCACCGGCAGATCCCCTACGGGCAGCAGATCGAGATCCTCCAGGGCGTCGAGATCGGCCGGCCGTCGCGCATGTACGCGCGCGCCGAGGGTGCCGGCGAACGGGTCTCGGCGGTGGAAGTGTCGGGCAACGGCGCGGCCTTCGCCGAAGGCCGGGCCTACCTGTGAACCCCCAGAGCAAAGGAGCGCCGCCATGGGCGTGAACCCGAACATCTCCGAGTCCCTCACCGGGACCATCGAAGCCGCCTTCCCGGAGTTCGAGGCGCCGCCGGCGAACCCCATGCAGGTCCTGCGCAACTGGCTGGAACGCGCCCGCCGCTATGGCGTGCGCGAGCCGCGGGCGCTGGCCCTGGCCACGGTCGACGGGCAGGGCCGGCCATCGACGCGGATCGTGGTGATCGCCGAACTCGGCGAGCGCGGGGTGGTGTTCGCCACCCACGCCGACAGCCAGAAGGGCCGCGAACTGGCGCAGAACCCCTGGGCCTCGGGAGTGCTGTACTGGCGCGAGAGCAGCCAGCAGGTGATCCTCAACGGCATCGCCGAACGCCTGCCCGACGAGCGTGCCGACGCCCAGTGGCTGAGCCGCCCGTACCAGACCCACCCGATGTCGATCGCCTCGCGGCAGAGCCAGACCCTCGCCGACATCCACGCCCTGCGCGCCGAGGCCCGCCGCCTGGCCGAAACCGCCGGCCCGCTGCCGCGCCCGCCGGGCTATTGCCTGTTCGAGCTGTGCCTGGAGTCGGTGGAGTTCTGGGGCAACGGCACCGAGCGCCTGCACGAACGCCTGCGCTACGACCGCGACGAGGGAGGCTGGAGGCACCGCTACCTGCAACCGTGACGATGCCGTAGCGCCGGCGCTTCACGGCGGAGCAGCGTTCGACCCTGGCCAGCAGCGGCCCGAATTCGGCGAGGGCCTGTTCCGGCAACTGGTGGAAGGCCGTCGCCGGTTGCCGCGAGCCGAGCATGCAGTAGCCGGGCAGGGCCGAGTCGATCCGCTGGTTCAACGTCCAGTGGCGGGTCTGGTGGATGATCAGCTCGGGCGGGATATGCATGGACGGCGCTCCGCAGATGGGGCGCCCACTGTAACCCGTGGTCAGGGAAGATCCAGCCCGGTCTTGCGCCGTTTCATTTCGTCGATGCGTTGTCGCAGCGCCAGGCGCTGGGCTTGCGGCTTGGCCAGCCACCAGTCGCGCACCGCCGAGTTGTCATAGCGCGTCAGCCAACCGGAGAAACGCGCCATCTGCGCTTGCGGAAAGTCGTTGGCGCGGCCGCGCAGGTAATGATCGAAGAAGCCCAGAACCAGGGCGTTGGGCGCCTGGATGAGGATTTCCGTCGGGGCCGAGCCGAGCAGCCCGTCGCGCAGCGGTCGGCGGATGAACAGCGGATTGTCGGTAAGACCGGCATGGGCCGAGTCGCGCAGTACCAGGCGATGAATGTCCTGGCGCTGGCCGGCGTGTTCGAAGCGTTCGTAGGAAAAGTCGTTGAAGCTTCTCGGGCGGGCCGGCGGTTCGATGCCGAACAGCCGGTAGAAGTTGCCAAGGTCGGCGTGCAGCATCAGCAGCGGTGCCGGGAAATCGCTATCGAAGGGCGCGAAGTCGAAGTCGCCGCCGTCGAGGTTGACCGCCGCCGCGCAGCGTCGGTCGACCATGCAGACCGCGCCGGTGGTCGAGCCGCCGAAGGACATGCCCATCTCGCCGGTATGCGCGAAGTCGCTGGCGGCCACCAGGTCGGCGACCCTATCCGGGACCTCGCCGGCCTGCAGGCGGTCATGGACGAACAGGCGGTCGGCCAGCCATACCGGCGCGCTGAGGTTGACGGCGCGGTTGGCCGGGACGGGCAGGTCGAGGGCGGTGTGCAACTGGCCGTCGAGGCGCTGGTCGAGATCGTCGCTGACATAGCCCTGGCGCATGGCCTGCGGCAAGCCGTCGTGGGCGGCCCGGCGCAGGTGTTCGACCAGGCCGGGGTCCATGGGCAGCAGCGTACCGTCGGGCAGGCGGGTCGGCGACGCGTCGCCGCTGTGCTGGATCGCGTAGACGGCATAGCCGTGGCTGGCCAGCTCTTCCATCAGGGTCCAGTTGCCGCCGGCGAAGGCGCTGTAGCCATGGCTGTAGAACACCACCGGCAGGCGAGCGGAGTCGTCGCGCAACGGGGCGTCCGGATAGGAATGGGTGCGCAGGTGCTTGAGGTAGGTGAGCAACGGCGGAAAGCCGAGTATTTCACCGAAGCCCCGCGCGGTGCTGCGCGCCTCGTCCGGGTCGAAGTAGTGGCGTGGCGCGGTGCCGACGATCGGGCGCGCCGGGTACCAGGCGCGCACCAGCAGGCGCCGCGGCTGCCCGGCCGGGGCGCCGAGCAGGCCGGGCCGGCTGGGGTCGGCCAGTTCGAAATCGCGCACGCCGACTGCATAGGGGCCGCTCGGCGCCGGTAGCGGCGCGACCGGGAACAGGTACAGCGCGGCGATTGCCAGCAGCACCAGCAGGCCGTACAGCGAACCGCTCCGGAACGGCAGGCCGCGCACGGGCTTGCGGCGCAGACAGGTGCCGAGCAGCAGGGAGAAACCGGCGAAGGCACCGACGGCGGCCTGCCAGCGGTCGTCCCATGCAGCGTACAGGCCGGCGCCGAGCGCCAGCGTCGAGGCGAACGCCAGCAGACCACGGCGGCCGGGCAGGGCGGGTATCCACCAGGCGAGCAGGGCCGCCAGCAGGGTCGCGACCAGCAGCAGGTCGACAGCGGTCATGGGGCTTCGCTCCTCGTTTCCACGGGGCGCGTCGGTTGGCTCGGCCAGAGCGCCGCCAGCGCCAGCAGCAGGCCGACCAGCGCGTAGGGGGCGCGGCTGTCCAGTTGGTGGAGCAGCGCGCCGAGCAGCGGCCCGCTGATCAGGCCGAAGCCATGTACGGCCACCAGGGTGCCGGCGGCAGCGCCCTGTTCCTCGGCGCGCACGGCATTGGCGTTGAGCGCCGAGACTGCCGGGAACAGCCAACCCATGCCCGCCGCGGCGACGAAGAAGGCCAGCCAGAGCAGTGGCGGCGAGTCGGCGAAGCACACGGCGGCGAAGCCGATGGCGGCGACCAGCCCGCCGGCCCGGATCAGTCGCGACGGTGGCCAGTCCAGGTGGCGCACCAGGAGCTGGGCCAGGATCAGCGCGACGCCCACGGCGGTCAGGGCGATGCCGGCCACCCGCGCGGCGTCGGCGGACTCCAGGCGCAGCCGGTCGAGGGCGAAGAAGCCCACGGTGATCTGCGCCACGGTGACGCTGAACATCGCCACGAAGCCCAGCGCCAGCGGCCGCCGCAGGCGGCGGTCGCCGAGGGCCAGGGGGAGGCCGCGGTTCGGCTGGCGGCGCTCCTTGCGTGGCAGCCAGCGGTAGAGCGCCAGCAGGGCGACCAGGGGCAGCGCGGCGGTGAGCAGCAACGGCAGGACCAGCCCGTGAATCGCCAGCAGCCCGGCCAGCCCCGGTCCGATCACCATGCCCACCCCGCTGGCCGCGCCGAGCCCGGCCAGTGCCGCGGCGCGTCGTTGTGCCTCGACGTGATCGGCCACCAGGGCTGCCGTGCAAGCCGGCACCGCGGCGTAGAAGCCGCCGGCGAGGCCGCGCAGAAGAACGATGCCGGCGAAGGCGAGCAGGCTCGGCAACGTCCAGTGCAGGGCGAGCACGATGAACAGACAGAGCGAGCCGTAGGAGAGGGCGAAGCCGGCCAGCCCGCCGAGCAGTACCCGCCGTCGCCCATGGCGGTCGCTGGCGATGCCCCAGGGGCGCGCCGCGAGCATCCAGGCGATGCCGCCGGCGGTCACCGCGGCGCCGGCCTGCCAGGGCGCCAGGCCGAGCTTGCGGGCGAGCGGGCCGACCAGGGCGACGAAGGACATCACCGCCAGGGTGCAGGCGAAGGTCTCGAACATCAGCGGACGCAAGTCCAGGGTGCTGGCGGGTGGCGGCGGGGCAGTCATTCAGGGGTTCCTTCGGGTTCGCGGCAGGCGCAGCCAGACCCAGCCGATCAGCACCAGCGGAGTGCCCAGGGCGAGCCAGGAGAGCAGGTCGCAGAGACCGTCGCCGAGCAGCGCCGAGAGCAGCCCGAAGAGGCCGAGCAGGGCCAGCAGCAGGGGCCAGCGGAAGATCATCCAGAGACCGCGCCTCATGCCTTGCCCTCCGTCGCCAGGCTGCCGTCCGGCAGTTCCGCCAGGCGCTTCTCCAATGGCGTCTTGCGTCGGCCGAACCAGAGGTAGAGACCGCTGGCGAGGATGACGATGCTGACGAGATCGAGCAGCGCCCAGACGATCTTCAGCGGCATGCCGCCGTAGTCGCCGAAGTGCAGCGGCTGCGACAGCAGGAGCGTCTTCACGTACAGCGGCATCTCGCGCATGTCGGTGAGTTCGCCGGTCTGCGCGTCGATCAGAGCCGGCTTCAGCAGGCGCTCGGTGAGCGGCGTGTTGCCGCGCATGAACACCGCATAGTGATGCTGGCTGCTGAACTGGGTACCGGGGAAGCCGACGAAGCTGACCTCCATGTCCGGCGCCGCCCGGCGTGCCGTGGCCAGGGCCGCGTCGAGCGAGCCGAGGCGCTGCAGCGGCGGCGCGTTCTTGTAGGGCGCGGTCATTTCCGCCAACTGCCCGCCTTGCCAGAGCATCAGGATCGGCAGGGCCAGGGTGTTGATCACCCCGGTCACGCCGACCACCAGTACCCAGGACAGGGTGACGATGCCCAGCAGGTTGTGCAGGTCCAGCCACTTCAGGCGACGGCTGCGTTCGGCGCGTACCGTGGCGAAGTCCAGCTTGCGCATGAACGGCGTGTACACCACCACCCCGGACACCAGCGAGGCCACCAGCAGCAGGCCCATCAGGCCGAGGAACAGGTAGCCGGGCAGGCCGAGGAACAGGTCGGTGTGCAGCTTCAGCATCAGGTACATGAAGCCGCCCGGCGGCGGCAGCGCGTCGAAGAATTCTCCGGTGCGCGCGTCGAACGGCTGCATGTGGCCGTTCTCCGGCGGCGGCACCAGGGTCGGCGCGGTGATCACCAGGCCCAGCGGGTCGTCCTTTTCGAATACCAGGAAGCGCACCACCTCGCCCGGCCGGGCGGCCAGGGCGCGGGCGATCACGTCGTCGTAGTCGATGCGCGGCGACTCGGCGGTGAGCGGTTCGAGCTGCGGATGCGGCTCGAAGTAGTGCTCGATCTCCTCGTGGAAGATCAGCGGCAAGCCGGTGAGGCAGAGCATCAGCAGGAAGATCGTGGAGATCAGGCTGGTCCATTTGTGCACCAGGTACCAGGTGCGCAGGGTTTTCGCGGTCATTGGCGGCTCATCGGCGGTTTCTGGTCATGGCGGGGCGGACTCAGAAGTCCGCCGTGAGTGACAGGGAAAGGGTGCGCGGCGAGCTGATCGACAGGTAGCCGTTGGCCGCGGTCCAGTAGTCCTTGCCCAGCGCGTTCTCCAGGTTGGCGCGCGCCACCAGCGGCTTGCCGGCGACCTGGAAGGCGTAGGCGGCGCCGAGGTCGACGCGGTTCCAGTGCGGCACGTCGAGGGCGTTGGCGCTGTCCACGTAGGCCGAGCCGGTGTAGATCCAGCGGCTGTCGAGGGTCAGGCCGTCGACGAACGGGGTGTCCCAGCTGAGCCCCAGGTTGGCCTGGCGGCGGGCCACGCCGGGCGCGTCCCTGCCTTCGCTGGCGGGGTCGCCGGTCTTGTTCTGCTCGGGCTTGATGTAGGTGGCGCCGGCCATCACCCGCACGCCGTCCAGCGGTTCGCCATAGAGGCTCAGCTCCACGCCGCGGTTGCGTTGCTCGCCGTCGGCGCGGAAGACGTTGCTGGCGTCGGTATAGGCGTTCGGTTTCCTGATCTCGAACAGCGCCAGGGTGGTGGTGAAGCCGCCCAGCTCGTACTTGGCGCCGATCTCGTATTGCTCGGCCTTGTACGGCGCCAGCACCTGGCCGGCGTTGGCCGCGGTCATCGGCGCCGCCTCGCCCTGGCTGAGGCCCTGGATGTAGCTGGCGTACAGCGACAGGTCCTGCAGCGGCTTGACCAGCACGCTGGCCATCGGTGTCCACACGTGCCGCTTGTCATGGCTGGTGCGCGCGCCGCTGGTCTGGTCGTAGTTGCGCGACTCGATCTGCTGGCGGCGCACGCCCAGGGTGACCTGCACGCGATCCTCGAGCAACGACAGCCTGTCGGCCAGCGCCACGCCGCCGAGGTCGGTCTCGTTGGTCTTCGGGATGCTTCCGTCGAGGCTGGAGAAGTCCGGGACCGGCGTATGCGGCGAGGTCTGGTAGAGGTTGCCCGGCTGCATCCCGGTGAAGGCGTAGACCATGCCCAGCCGTTCGTGCAGGCGGTTGGCGCTGAGCGTCCAGTCGTGGCGGAGCGGGCCGGTGTCGAAGTTGCCGCGCAGGCCGACCTCGGCGGAATAGGTGCGGCGGTCGCCACGCTGGCGTGCCAGGCTGTTGACGATATCGCCCTGGTTGCCGATGAGGATGCTGTTGGCGGCGATGGTTTCGTAGTTGCTCTGGCGGCCGCCGAGGCTGGCGAACGCCGTCAGGTTGTCGGCGAGGTCGTACTCGCCGCGGTTGACCATGGAGTAATCCTCCTGGTCCAGGTAGGAATCGCGCAGGCCGAAGCGGGTCTTCGAGTCCGGGGCGTGGGGGATGTGAGTGGTTCCCGGGCCGGTCAGCAGCGGGCGCACCACGCCTTCCAGGCTTTCCTTCTGGTACAGCAGGTCGCTGGACAGGCGCAGGCGCTCGCCACGGAAGTCCAGGCCCAGGGAGAGCATGGGAAACTCGCGGCTCTGATGATCGACGGCGGTGTCGCCGTTGCGGTAGACGCCATTGAAGCGCACGCCGAAGGCGTTGTTCTCGCCGAAGCGACGGCCGATGTCGAGGTGGGTGCCGAGCTGGCTGCGCTGGCTCCAGTCGACGCTAACGCGGGTCAGCGGCTGGTCGTCGGCGCGCTTGGGCACCAGGTTGATGGTGCCGCCGACGCTGCCGCCGGGAGAAATCCCGCCGAGCAGGGCGTTCGGCCCCTTGAGCACTTCCACGCGTTCGGCGAACTCGATCGGCACCCGCCAGAACGGCAGCAGACCATAGAGGCCGTTGAAGGCGACATCGGCGTTCTGCACCGCGAAGCCGCGAATCGTGTAGCTGTCCACCAGGTCGCCGCGCCCGCCGACCACGCGTACCGACGGATCGTTGGCCTGCAGCAGGTCGGCGACGCTGCGCGCCTGCTGCTGGTCGATGGTCCTGGCGGTGTAGCTGACGATGCTGAACGGCGCGTCCATCACGTCGACGTTACCCAGCATGCCCAGGCGCGCGCCACGCGCCACCTGGCCGCCGGTGTACTCGGCGGGCAGGGTCTCGGCGCCGGCGGCCTGGGCGGTGATCAGCGAGGATTGCAGTTCCAGCGCGCCATCGGTGGGCGCCGGCACCAGGGTGTAGCTGCCGTCGCCGCGCTGCTGCAGTTCCAGGCCGCTGCCCAGCAGCAGGCGGTGCAGCGCCTCGACCGGCGCGTAGCGACCGCGCAGGGCGGCGTTGCGACGTCCCTCGGCGAGGGCCGGATCGAAGGCCAGGGACACGCCGTTTTCGCTGGCGAAGGCCGACAGGGTACGGCCCAGCGGGCCGGGGGCGATGTCGTAGCTGCGCGCCGCGCTGGCGACGGGTGTCTCGGCGGCGTGCAGGACGGGCACCGTGCCGGCGAGGGCCAGGCTCGTGGCGGCGACGTGGATGGCCAGGGACAGCGAACGGGGACGAAGCGTGCGTACGGGCATGTACAGGGTTCCTCGTGGTCTCTGCGGACCTTGGGTCGGACGGATTCCTCTACTTGCCAGCCGAGATGGGAAAAGGTCTCAGGTCGTGGAAAGATTCTTTCGTGGGAGCGGCCTGTCGCTGGACATGTCGGACTTGGCGCTATGCGCCCTCCGGCAGGGTTCTTCGCGCGGGTCGCACCCTGGGCTCACGCCGGCACCAGGGTGATCCAGTAGTCGGTCACCCCGCGCACCTTCAGCGGGTAGGTGGCCTGCAGCATGCCCAGCGTGCGCCGCAGATCCAGCAGCGGATAGGCGCCCGACACCGCCAGCCTGGCCAGTTGCGGATCGCAGCGCAGGACGCCGCGACGGTAACGGCCGAGTTCGCCGAGCAACTCGGCCAGCGGCATCCGGTCGGCCATCAGCATGCCGCGGGTCCAGGCGTCCGGCATATCGTCGCGGGCCAACGGGCGCGCTTCGCCATCGTTGCCCAGGCGCACCGATTCGCCGGCTTCCAGCCAGTGCCCGCGCCCATACAGCGGAAGCAGTTCGACCCGTCCGGCGAGAACCGCGATCCGGGTGGCGGCGTGCTCCTGGCGCACATTGAAGCGCGCGGCGCCGGCAGCCAGCCGCGCCTCGGCGGTGGCGACGCGGAAGGGGCGCGGTTCGGCGCGGCTGTCGACGAGGATCTCGCCGCGCTGCAGGCGTACCAGGCGCTGGCTGGCGTCGAAGGCCAGGTCCACGGCGCTGTCGGTGTTCAGGGTCAGCAGGCTGCCGTCGGGCAGATCCAGGCGGCGCTGTTCGCCCACGCCGGTGCGCTGGTCGGCCAGCCAGTCGCGCAAGGGTTCGGCCCGCCAGGTGGCGAGCCCCAGCGAGGCGCCGCCGAGGACCAGGGCGAGGTGCTTGATCGCGCGCCGCCGGTCGAGCCCGCGTTCGCGACCGAGGGTCGGCAGGGCCAGCGCCGGCGGCAGGCTGCCGAGGCGTTGCAGCAGGCGTTCGGCGCGCTCCCAGGCGTGGGCGTGTTGCGGGCTTAGCTGGCGCCAGCGGGCGCAGGCCTGGCGGGTGGCGTCGCTGCAGGCGCTGTCCTGCAGGCGCACCAGCCAGTCGGCGGCTTCGTCGAGGATATGCGAGGGAATCCTGCCGTCGAGCGCGATACTCACTCCATCAGCTCCAGGCAGTGGCGGAAAGCCTGCTGCATGTAGCGCTTCACCGAGCCCAGGGAGACTCCCAGGCGTTCGGCGATGGCCTCGTACCTCAGGCCTTCGATCTGGGCCAGGAGAAAGGCCTGGCGCACCTTGCCCGGCAGGCTGCCGAGCAGGGCGTCGATCTCGTGCAGGGTCTCCAGCACCATCAGACGCTGTTCCGGCGGCGGCGCCAGTTCTTCGGGAAGCGTGGCCAGGGCGTCGAGATAGGCGCGTTCCAGCGACTGGCGCTGGAACCAGTTGATCATCAGACCCTTGGCGACGGTGGTCAGGTAGGCCCGTGGCTCGCGCGCCTCCAGCACCCGGCGCGAGGCGAGCAGGCGGGCGAAGGTGTCCTGGGCCAGGTCGGCGGCGTTTTCCGCGCAGCCCAGGCGCCGCCGCAACCAGCCTTGCAGCCAGCCGTGGTGGTTGTGGTAGAGATGGCTCACAGCGTCGTGCAGGGAGGCGTCGGCCGGTGGCATGGGGGAGTCGCTGTTGTAATTGAGAATGAGTCTCATGCTACTTGCAGCCAGGGGCGGCCCACAAGTCCCCCGGACCGGCGGCGGCGCCTGCCGGCGCAGGTGGCGAGGAAACTCAGGCGTGTTCCAACCCATACTGGAAGAACGCCATGTCGGCCAGGCGGCCGGTGGGGTAGAGCAGTCCCTGGCGGGCGGTTTCCAGGCGCGGGAAGGACAGCCGTTCCGCGCCGATCAGGCCGTGCAGCGCGGTCAGCGTCTTGCCGCTGGCGCGGGTCAGGTGGGGGCGGCGCGGGTACAGCGCGCGACAGGCGGCCACGTAGTAGCGGTCGAGGGCGGGGAACTCGCCCCAGACGCCGAGGAGGATCTTGCTTTTCAGGGTGTCGGTCCAGCTGACCCGGCTGCTGAGGGTGTCCATCGCGCCGAGCACCGTCTCCAGCAGTTCCTGGTTACGCGCCAGGCGTGGGGCGCTGGCGGCGAAGTCCACCAGCGACAGTTCGAACAGCTCCGGCCCCGGGCCGCCGAACAATTGCCGGGCCAGGGCCTTCATCAGGTCCAGATTGCTGTTCTGCAACAGGCCTGACGAGCCACGGAACATGCCCCAGTTGGCCAGGTAGAAGCCCAGGTGCAGCGCGGTGGTATCGAGCTGCTCGGGAGCGACCAGGTCGTCCCAGCTACGCCGGGAATCCCAGATGTATTCCCAGAGGAACTCCCAGGCTTTCAGGCGCGGGTATTCATTGCCCGGAGCATATTCCAGGCTGGCGTGGTAGCGGTGGACATAGTCGGCGGCGTCGAAGGCCATGCGTTCGTTCCCAGGGCGGCGTGGAAAGGAAAGCATGGTAAAATGTGTGATATCAAAGCGCCATATGTCGGGCGGAGACGCCGCGGCGCCCCCGCCGGATGGCCTCAGGTGTTGTTGCAGCCCTTGGCGATCGAGTCTTCGTTGGAGGTATACGGCCGCGACGGTTCCAGGTTCCACTCCGGTTTGTCGCGGGCGATGTTGAAGTGACAGACCAGTTGCCGGCGCATGCTGCCAATGTTGCTGTCGCGGTTGTCCGGGTTGTCCTTCCAGGCGCTGTCCAGGTAGTGGTCGACCACCAGTTCGTTGAAGAAGTTGTTGGTCTGGTCGTCCTGGATCCTGCGCCCGCAGTCGGTGGGGATCACCTCCAGGGTCATGATTTTCTTCCTGAAGCCGGGATCGTCGCGTTCCACCCAAGTGGCGCTTTCCACGTAGCGTTGGCAGGCGTTCTTCGCGCTGATCGGGTAGATCGCCTGCTTGCGGCTGTCGTAGGCGAACTGCGCCTCCTGCTGGCGGGTCTGCGGCAGTCTCATGTTGATGATCGGCAGGAACGCCTGGACCGACTGGTACCACTGGATCTGGTTGAGGCGCGCGCCTTCCAGGCCGGCGTCCTCGGTGTAGAACGCGGCGAGGATCGACGGCGACTTCGGCGGGTTCTCCTCCCACTTGGCCAGGCGCAGTTCGTTCTGGGTGGTGAAGGATTCGTCGGCGATCTGCGCCATTGCCCGGAGGCTCTGGTAGAACGCCGGTCCGGCGGCGACATTGCGCTCGTCGCGGACATCGAAGGAGCACTGCCGGGAATGGTCGCCGCGATTCTGCCGGTAGTTCGCCGCCCACTGCTCGGCGGTGCCGACGTTGATGTCCTGGCAGAACTTCTCGACGCTGTTCGGCGTGCGCCGCGAGTCGGTGCAGCCCTGCTGGGCGCGATCGTCGGTGGCGGCGTCGATGGGGAAGGAACAGAGCACCGCGTAGTCTTGGTGATCCTTCGGGTTGCCGAAGATGGTGTCGAAGATGAAACCGCTCTTCAGCCCGTAGGCGAGCTTGCGGTATTTCGCGTCCTTGCGCAGGTAGGAGGCGGAGACGCCACCGCTTTTCTGGCTCTTCGGACTGACGCTGTAGAACATGTAGTCGGTGGACGGCCAGGTGGCTCGGAACAGCACGCCGGAACAGAGGAACGCCGGCTTCGACGGTCCGCCGCAGTCCTGGCGGGTGTCGTTGTACAACTGGTTGAGGCGGGCGACCACGTCGTTGCCCTGGTCGGCCTGGGCCGCCGGGGTGAGCGCCAGGCCGCCGGCGGCGAGAAGAGAGAGAAAGGCGGATCTGCTTCCGTTCATGGGATGGACTCCACACAGGTTCGAAGGAACGGGCCGGGGACGACCCGGTTGGCCCCGATAGGGCGAGTGCGACGGGCGGATCGCGGGGGATGGTCGGGAAACGCATGCGGCGGCGGGCCGCCGGCGCAGCGCAGATCAGCGGAAAGCGGCGGCGCGGGGCAGCAGGCGGATGTCGTGGGCGATGCCGGGTTCGCTCGTGACCGAAGACGGCGTGGCGGGCGGGTGGCGGTGGTCGAGAGAGGCGGCGAAGGCCGCGGTGACAACCACGAACAGGGTGGTTAGCGGGGCGGATACCACTTGAACTCCGTTATGCATCGCAGGCCTCCTTTGCGCCGCGTCGATGGGCTTGCGTCATACCGTTCGAGCCTAGAAGCGCGGGCCGCGTCGCTCCAGCGGCGGGGTGGCTAGCTAGCAAGGGGGATTAATGCATTCGCAAAGGCGCTCGCTGTGGAGCGACTGCCGGACGCGGTAGCGCGGCATACACGGGCCGCGCCGGTTGGCGTTGGTGGTGTCCTGCAAGCTCCGGGTAACGGGCTTCGCCGCCAGTCCAGGCGACCGCCTCGGTTCGCGGACTGTGCCAGGACGCCGCTCCCGCGTTCGGCGACAGCCGCGCCGCCTGCAAGGCGAACCACAGGGTCGCCACATCGGTGGTGCCGTCCAGCGAGCGGCCGCTGACGTCCTCGATCCGGCGCATTGATATGGGTCTTGTGCGAGCCTCTATCGCCGGGGCTGGATGCCCGGTCCGAGGAGCAGGATGGCGCGCCCGAGCGGCGCCGATGGGGCGGCTCAGGCGTCGCGCAGCTCGAAGGCGGGAAACAGTGCCTCCAGCTCTCGCCATAGCTGGGGGGCGCCCTGCGGCGCGGGCGCCGCGAGAAGCGTCGGATCGAGCTGGCGGGCCGGGCGCGCCAGTTGCACGGCGAAGCGCTCCACGCCCATCCCACGCAGGCGCGTCGCCAGGCGCCAGAGGCGTTCGCTATCGAACAACCGCCAGTGCACCGTGGTCCGGCATTCGTAGGCCACGCCGCTATCGAGCAGGCGTTCCAGGCTGCGCCAGTTGGCCGCGCCGCTGCCGCGCACGCCGGTAATGGCGGCGACGTCCTCGGCCAGCGCCTTGACGTCGAAGCCCACCCAGTCGGTATGCGCCAGTACCCGGGCGAACGCGCGCGGGTTGATGCCGGCGCTGTGCAGGCCGACGCGGAAGCCCAGTTCGCGTACCGTGCGCATGGCGTCGCCGAGGGCCGCCTGCAGGGTCGCTTCGCCGCCGCTGAAGACCACCGCCTGCAACAGGTCCTGGCGGCGGCGCAGGAAATCGAGCAGGCCTGCCCAGGGAATCTCCCGCGCGCCACGGGAGGCGATCAGTTCCGGGTTGTGGCAGTAGCGGCAGCGCCAGGCGCAGCCCTGGCAGAACAGCACGCAGGCGAGCAGGCCGGGATAGTCGAGGGTGGTCAGGGGCACGACGCCCCCGACCCTGAGCGTGGCGCTCATCGCGTCTCGCGGAAATGGCGGCGTTCGCGATGCTCGGACTGCTTGCCGGCATTGAACGCGGCTACCGGACGGTGGTAGCCCATCACGCGGGTCCAGACTTCGCAGCGCTGGCGCTGGCTTTCGGGCAACTGGTTGACGCTCATCGGTGTACTCCTTGCGGTTGGATGGAAGGGAAAAGGGCCGGCTCAACCGCCACAGCCGCCGCAGCAACTCCTGGCGCCCGCGCGGCGCAGCAGTTCCTCGTCGCACTTCGGGCAGAACTCATGCTCGCCGGCCAGGTAGCCGTGCCGCGGGCAGATCGAGAAGGTCGGGGTGACGGTCAGGTAGGGCAGGCGGAAGCGCCCGAGGGCGTTGCGCACCAGGGTCTTGCAGGCCTCCGCCGAGGATATCCGCTCGGCCATGTACAGGTGCAGCACGGTGCCGCCGGTGTACTTGCATTGCAGGGCGTCCTGCAGTTCCAGGGCTTCGAACGGATCGTCGGTGAAGCCCACCGGCAGTTGCGAGGAGTTGGTGTAGTAGGGGGCCTGCGCGGTGCCGGCCTGGAGGATGTCCGGATGGCGCTTGCGGTCCTCGCGGGCGAAGCGGTAGGTGGTGCCTTCGGCGGGGGTGGCTTCCAGGTTGTAGAGGTGTCCGCTGTCTTCCTGGAAACCCACCAGGCGGGCGCGCACGTGGTCGAGCAGGGCCAGGGCCATCTCACGCCCGGCTTCGCTGTGCAGTCCCTCGCGGTCGTCGCTGAAGTTGCGCAGCATCTCGTGCAGGCCGTTCACCCCGATGGTGGAGAAATGGTTGCGCAGGGTACCCAGGTAGCGCCGGGTGTAGGGATAGAGGCCGGCGTCCATGTGCTGCTGGATCACCTTGCGCTTCAGCTCCAGGCTGGCGAAGGCGAGTTCGAGCAGGTGGTCGAGCTGGCGGTAGAGGCCGGCGGCGTCGCCACGGTGGCGATAGCCCAGGCGCGCGCAGTTGAGCGTCACCACGCCCAGCGAGCCGGTCTGCTCCGCCGAGCCGAACAGGCCGTTGCCGCGCTTGAGCAACTCGCGCACGTCCAGTTGCAGGCGACAGCACATGGAGCGCACCTGGTTGGGCTGCATGTCCGAGTTGAGGAAGTTCTGGAAATAGGGCAGGCCATAGCGCGCGGTCATCTCGAACAGGCGCGTGGCGTTGTCGCTGTCCCAGGGGAAGTCGTGGGTGATGTTGTAGGTCGGGATCGGGAAGGTGAACACCCGGCCGTGGGCGTCGCCGGCCTGCATCACCTCGATGTAGGCGCGGTTGATCAGGTCCATCTCGGCCTGCAAATCGCCATAGGCGAAGGGCATTTCCTCGCCGCCGATGCGCGGCACCTGGTCGCGCAGGTCCTCCGGGCAGACCCAGTCGAAGGTCAGGTTGGTGAAGGGCGTCTGGGTGCCCCAGCGCGACGGTACGTTGAGGTTGTAGATGAACTCCTGGAGCGCCTGGCGCACGCCGGGATAGTCGAGGCGGTCCTTGCGTACGTAGGGCGCCAGGTAGGTGTCGAAGGAGCTGAAGGCCTGGGCGCCGGCCCATTCGTTCTGCAGGGTACCGAGGAAATTGACCATCTGCCCCAGGGCGCTGCCCAGGTGCTTCGGCGGCCCGGCCTCGACCCGCCCCGGCACGCCGTTCAGGCCTTCGTTCAGCAGGGTGCGCAGCGACCAGCCGGCGCAGTAGCCGGCGAGCATGTCGAGGTCGTGGATGTGCAGGTCGGCGTCGCGGTGGGCGGCGGCGACCTCGGCGTCGTAGACCTCGTCGAGCCAGTAGTTGGCAGTGACCTTGCCCGACACGTTGAGGATCAGGCCACCGAGGGAGTAGCCCTGGTTGGCGTTGGCGCGTACCCGCCAGTCCTCCTGCGAGAGGTACTCGTTCATCGACGCGGCGACGTCCACCAGGCTCCTGCGCTCGCGCCGCAGCCGGCCGTGGCGTTCGCGGTAGACCACGTAGGCGCGTGCGGTGGGATAGTGGCCGGCCTCCATCAGCACCCGTTCGACCAGGTCCTGGACCCGTTCGATATCCAGGCAGGCGCGCTCCGGCAGGCGCTCCACCACGCGCTCGGCGAGCGCCTGCGCCTGCCGCGAGTCCAGTTCGCCGGTCGCCTGGCCGGCGGCGGCGATGGCGCGTTCGATCTTGCCGGGATCGAACGGGACTTCACGTCCGTTGCGCTTGAGCAGGGTGGCCGGCGAGGAAGCCTTCCGGGGCTGGGTCATTTCAGATTCTCCACAACATGATGTGTTTTGTTTTTTCAAAACATCAATATGTTGTGGATTCTGGCGGGCGTCGCCGGGCGGACGTTGATCTGCGTCAACCTCCGGCGGATTGCCCGGGTTCCATTGGAGGTATTCCCTGTGTCGGTGACCGCGTCGACCAGACCCGGGCGAGGCGGGCGAAGACCGCATGATCGTCCAGTTCCTGGCAGACCGTGGCGACCTCGGCGAAGCCCGCCTGGCACGCAGCGTGAAAAACGGCTGGCGTTCTTAGCCTCATAGAATGTTATGTTATAACTTCTGATTATTCATAATTCATGACTGCCGACCATGCTCCCCCATTCCTCCCCGCGCCGTCTTCCTCCACTGCGGCTGGCCCGCGCCATGCCGGTCCTCTACCTGTTCCCCTGCCTGGCGCTGGCTGCGCCGGTCGACCTGGAGCCCACGGTGGTCAGCGCCACCAATACCGAGCGCAAGCTGCGCGACGCCCCGGCCAGCATCTCGCTGATCGCCGCCGAGGACCTGCGGCGGCGCCCGGTGCGCGACCTGCAGGAAGCTCTGCGCGGTTCGGAAAGCCTGCAGTTCAACGGCGTCGGCATGTCCCGGCGGGGCATCAGCGTTCGCGGCATGTCCAGCGAGCACACCCTGGTGCTGGTGGACGGCCAGCGGATTTCCACCTCGTCCGGGGCCATCGCGCATTCCGACTTCGACCTCGGCTGGGTGCCGGTGGAAAGCATCGAGCGCATCGAGGTGGTGCGCGGGCCGATGTCCTCGCTCTACGGTTCGGAAGCCCTTGGCGGGGTGGTGAACGTGATCACCCGGCGCGCCACCGATACCTGGACGGGCAGCGGCCTGCTCGATGGCGGTGTGCGCGAGGACGGACTCGGCGGACAGAACCACCAGCTCGGCGCCTATCTCTCCGGGCCGCTGGTGCCCGGCAAGCTGGGCCTCGCCCTGAATGGCGAGAGCCGCCGCCAGCAGGAAACCCCGGACGCCGACGATCGCCGGCTTTCCGAGCTGGAGGGCGGCAACGCCGACAGCGCCGGGCTGAACCTCAGCTGGACTCCTGACGAAGCCCAGCGCATCGAGCTCGGCCATCAGCGCGGGCGCGAACGACGCTGGCGCAACAGCGAGACCGGCGGGCCGCGCTCGCGCTACTACGAGTCGCGCGACGTGATCGAACGCGAGCGCTGGTCGCTCGCCCACAATGGCCAGTGGGACTGGGGCAGCAGCCAGCTGCGCACCTACCGCAACCGCCTGGAGCGGCACAACGCACGTTCCGACGGACAATCGCCGAGCAACCCGCAGCGCCTTACCGACAGCGTGGTCGACGGCCACCTCAGCCTGCCGGCCTTCGAGCGGCATCTCTTCACCCTCGGCGGCGAATGGCGCAAGGAAGAACTGGAGGATCGCTCGGTGAATACCGCCGGCGACGCCAGCGCGCGACACAAGGCGTGGTTCCTGCAGGACGAGATCGCCTTCGGCCCGGACTGGTCGCTGACCCTCGGCAGCCGCTTCGACAAGCATGAGGCGTTCGGCTGGGAAAGCAGTCCGCGCCTGTACCTGCTGCACCATCTTTCCGATGCGCTGACCCTGCGCGCCGGTGTCGGCCGCGGCTACAAGGCGCCGAGCCTGAAGCAGTTGTCGCCGGAGTATGCGGCGGTGGGCGGCGGCGGGCGCTTCACCATCTACGGCAATCCCGACCTGAAGCCGGAAACCAACACCTCCTACGAACTGGGCGCCGACTACCAGGGCGACGGCTGGACGCTGAAGGGCACGCTGTTCGAGAACGACGTCAACGACCTGATCCAGACCGTCTGCGTAGCGCGCTGCGGGGTACGCGGCGCCGAAGTGCGCAACTACGAGAACGTCGAGAAGGCGCGGATCCGCGGCATCGAACTGGGTGGTGGCGTCGACCTGCCCGCGGACCTGCGCTGGGAGTTCAACTACACCTATCTCGACGCGCGCAACCGCACCGTTGGCCAGCGCCTTGGCGACCGTGCCCGCCACCTCGCCAACAGCCAGTTGCGCTGGACGCCCGACGCGCACTTCAGCGCCCAGTTGCGCACCGAATACGTCGGCAGCCAGGTGACCTACAGCAGCAACGTCGGCTATGCCTTGCCGGCCTACAGCCTGTGGCACCTGGAGCTGAGCCGGAAGCTCAGCGAGAACCTGACCCTGCGCGGCGGCATCGAGAACCTCGGCGACCAACGCCTGGCCGACGACGACACGCACTTCACCTATGCCGAACCTGGGCGGACCTTCCATCTCGGTCTGGTGGCGAGCTTCTGATGCGCCGTTCGCTACTCTTCTGCGGCGCGCTGCTGGTCGGTCTCTGTGCCTGGGCGGAGCCGGCCCAGGTGCGTCTGCTCAGCAGCGACTTCGTCCTCCCGGGCAAGCACCAGCGCCTAGCCGGATGGGCGCGCGAGGCCGGTGTCGAGTTGCGCGGCCTGCGCCTCGGCATTGGCGAGGCGCCGCCCGGCGACTGGCTGGACGGCGGCGACCTGCTGATCCTCGACACGCCGCGTCCGACCGACCGCGCCCAGGTCGAGCAGGCGCTGGGCGAGCGCTTGCAAGGCGGGACGCAACCCTGGATCCGCGTCGGCGGCGGTCCGCCGGGTTTCGGCAACCTGCCGGCGGCGCTGGGCGGGCGCCTGGTCGGCTACTACGCGAACGGCGGTGAAGCCAACCTGCGCCGGCTGTTCGAGGCGGTCCGACGCTGGCATGCCGGCCTGCCCGTCGACGCGTTGCCGGCGCCGCAGCCCCTGGCGCAGGCCGGCTTCTATCATCCCGACGCACCGGCGCCGTTCGCCGGCCTCGCCGACTACCTGGCCTGGGGCGCCTCGCGCTGGGCCAGCGATGCCCCGCGCATCGCCTTCCTCATTCCGCGCGGGGCCATCGCCGACGCCCAGACCGGCGCCATCGACGAACTGTTGCGGCGTAGCGAGCGGCACGGCCAGGCGCCGCTGGCGGCGTGGTTCGACGACAGCGATCCGGACGCGTTGAGGAAGTCCTTCGCTGGCGCCGATGTCCAGGCGCTGGTCAACCTGCAGCACCTGCAGAACGGCCCGGCGCGCCGTGCCGAGTTCCTCGCGCTGGACGTGCCGGTATTGCAGACCCTCGGCTACCGCGACGGCAACGAGGCCGACTGGCTGGCCGCCGCCAGCGGGGTGGCGCCGCGTACCGCGGCGGCCTTCCTCGGCATGCCGGAAACCTGGGGAATGAGCGATCCGTTGGTGATCAGCGCCCTGGAGAACGGCGAGCCGAAGCTGATGGCCGGGCAGGCCGAGGCCCTGCTGGACAAGCTCGACCGGCTGCTGCGCCTGCGTCGCCTGCCGGCGGCGGACAAGCACCTGGCGCTGATGTTCTGGAACCACCCGGAGGGCGAGAAGAACGTCGCCGCCTCGCATCTCAACGTACCGGCCAGCCTGGCCCGTCTCGGCGAGGCGCTGCGGGCGGACGGCTACCGGATTGCGACGAGCGACGAAAGCACGCTGGTCGATACCGCCCAGCGCCTGCTCGGCGGCTACTACCGGCCGCAGACCCTGGACGCGCTGTATCGCGACGGCCTCGCCGCGAGCCTGCCGCTGGACGCCTACCTGCGCGGGTTCGAGGCGCTGCCGGCGGATCTGCGCGAGCGGATGCGCGGGCGCTGGGGCGACCCGAGTCGACATTGGGCCTTGCGCGACATCGACGGCCAGCGACGCTTCGTGTTCCCGGCGGCACGCCTGGGCAATCTCCTGTTGTTGCCGCAGCCGCCGCGCGCCGGCCGTCCGGGCGAGGCCTACCACGACAGCGCGGTGCCGCCGGACCACCTCTACCTGGCGGTCTACCAGTTCGTCCGCGAGGGCTTCGGCGCCGACGCGCTGATCCATTTCGGCACCCACGGCACCCAGGAATGGCTGCCCGGCAAGGACCGCGGGCTGGCGGTGGGCGACTACCCGCTGCGGGCGCTCGGCGACCTGCCGGTGTTCTATCCATATATCCAGGACAACGTTGGCGAGGCGCTCCAGGCGCGCCGGCGCGGGCGCGCGGTCACCGTCAGCCACCAGACGCCGCCGTTCGCCCCGGCCGGGCTGTACGACGAACTGCGCGACCTGCACCAACTGATCCACGAGTACCAGCAGCTGGACGAAGGCGCGGTGCGCGAGCGCAGCGCCGGGCAGATCCGCGCGGCGGTTCTGGCGGCGCACATGAACGACGACCTGGGCTGGAGCGAGGCGGCGATGCGCGAGGATTTCCCGGCGTTCCTCGGTGTGCTCCACGACCACCTGCACCGACTGGCCGGCGCGGCGATGCCGCTGGGGCTGCACACCTTCGGCGTCGCCGCGGCGCCGGAGCTGCGCCTGGGCACCGTCATGCAGCAACTCGGCGAACCCTACTACCGCGCGCTCGGCCTCGATCCCGGGGAACTCTTCGCCAGCGACTTCAAGGCAGTGCGCGACAGCCGCGCCTACCGCACGTTGCAACGCTACCTGCGCGACGGCGACGAGATCGCGGGTGTGGCCGACCCGCGCCTGCGCGAACAGCTGCTGCGCGCCCGCGAGCTGGACCGCCAGCTCGCCGCCACCGGCGAACTGGAGGCGTTGCTCGCCGGCCTCGCCGGGCGCTTCGTCGCACCCGGACCGGGCGGCGATCCGATCCGCAATCCGCAGGTGCCCAGCGGGCGCAACCTGTTCGCCTTCGAGGCCGACAAGGTACCGACCCGCGCCGCCTACGAAGCCGGCGCCGAGGCCTTCGGCCAACTGCTGGAAAGCTACCGCGCCGAGCACCAGGGCAGGGCGCCGGAAAAGCTCGCCTTCAGCCTCTGGTCGTCGGAAACCATGCGCCACCTGGGCATCGTCGAAAGCCAGGCGCTGCACGCCCTCGGCCTGCGCCCGCGCTGGGACGCCGGTGGCCGCCTGCTGGCGCTGGACATCGTGCCGGCGGCGGAGCTGGGACGCCCACGGGTGGACGTGGTGCTACAGGTGACCAGTGTCTACCGCGACCAGTTCGACGGCTTCATGCGCCTGCTCGCCGAGGCCATCGAGCGCCTCGCCGCGCTGGACGAGCCGGGCAACCCGCTGGCGCGCAACAGCCAGGCGCTGGAGCGGCGCCTGCGCGAACGCGGCATCGAAGCGCCACTGGCGCAGCGCCTGTCGCGCCTGCGGCTGTTCGGCAACGCGCCGGGCGACTACGGCACCGGGGTAACGCAACTGACCCTCGACTCCACCCGCTGGGACGACGACTCGGCGCTCGCCGAGCAGTTCCTCGGGCGCTTGCAGTATGCCTACGGCAGTCGCGACTGGGGCGTGAAGCTGGACGGCGGCAACCTGTTCGCCGAACAGTTGAAGGGCGTCCAGGCGGCGCTCCTCTCGCGCTCTTCGACGCTCAACGGCGTGCTCTCCACCGACCACCCGTTCGAGTACCTCGGCGGCCTGTCACTGGCGGTACGCTACCTCGACGGCGCCAGCCCGGCGCTGTACATCGCCGACCTGCGCCAGCGCCAGCCGCGCACCACGGCCGCCGCGCAGTTCCTCGCCAGCGAGCTGCGCGGGCGCTACCTCAGCCCGCAGTGGATCGCCGCGATGCAGCGCGAGGGCTACGCCGGCAGCCTGGAAATGCTCGACCTGGCCAACAACCTGTGGGGCTGGCAGGCGGCGGATCGCACCATGGTCCGCGCCGACCAGTGGCAGGCGTTGCACGACACCTTCGTCATGGACCGCCGCGAGCTGGGTCTCGCCGAGTGGTTCGAAACGCACAATCCGACCGCCCAGGCGCAGATCATCGCGCGCATGGCCGAGGCGATCCGCAAGGGCTACTGGGACGCCAGCGAGCAGACCCGCCGCGAACTGGCCGAGCGCTGGCGGCAACTGGCGGCCGCCGGCGCCGGCGAGGCCGGCGCGGCGACCACCCGTGAATTCATCGAACGGATGGCCGGCGGCTTCGGCGAGGCCGCGGCGCAGGCGGAGGGCGCCGCGGCGTCCGGCGCCGGCGAAACGGTCAGCGGCCGCGTCCTCGAAGAAGTCGCGCCGCCCCCGCCCGGCGAGCCGCAGCGGTGGTTCTGGCTGGCCGCCGCCGCGCTGCTCGCGCTGTTCGTCGCCGGTGCCGTCCGGCAATCCGTAGTCAATCGTCTCCTGATGGAAAATCGCTCATGAATGGCCTGGAAACCAGCCTCTACGAACTCACCCGCCTGTTCCTCGTCCCGGTGCTGCTGTTGATCCTCGCCGCGCTGGCCTATGCCTTCGTCGCCCTTGGCGGCTTCGCCGTGGAAGCCTGGCAGCGCCATCGCGGGCGCTACCGTTCGCGCCTGGCGGCGTGGCAGGCGTTGCACGGCGGCAACAGCGACGATCTCGAACTGTGGATCATGCAGCGCCTGGAGTGGCTGCGGGTCACCTCGCGCAGCGCGCCGATGCTCGGCCTGGTGGCGACCATGATCCCGATGGGGCCGGCGCTGCTGGCGCTGACCCGCAACGATGCGCAAGGTATCGGCGAGAACCTGGTGGTGGCGTTTTCCGCGGTGATCCTGGCCCTGGTCGCCGCCAGCGTCACCTTCTTCATCCTCACCGTGCGTCGCCGCTGGCTGCTCCAGGAACTGCGCGCCGTCGAGCGCGCGCGGGAGGCCGGCTGATGCGCTTCCTCGAACACGACGAGGCGGACGACCCGATCCTCTCGATGGTCAACCTGATCGACCTGTTCCTGGTGGTGATCGGCATTCTCCTGATCGTCATCGTGCGCAACCCGCTCAATCCGTTCAGCCAGGACAAGGTCGTGGTGGTCGAGAACCCCGGCGAGGCGGACATGCGCATGCTGGTCAAGGATGGCAAGGAACTGAAGCGCTACCAGGCCAGCGGCGAAATCGGCGAAGGGCAGGGCAGCCGCGCCGGGGTGACCTACCGCCTGGCCGACGGGCGGATGATCTACGTGCCGGAAAGCGGAGGGAGCGCCGACCGGCCAGCGGCCCAGTGACGAGCCGGCGCGACGGCGGACTCGATGCCGCCGCCGGGGGCCGGCGCGCTCCCGGCGTTCGCGGATCCGCCGGTCGTCGATCATCTGGCGGTCCGCCTCGCATCGATGGAAAGACGCGCATCGGGGCGCGCAGGGTCAATGCGGGACGGCGGCGAGCAGCTCGATGACTTCGTCGTCGTCGAGCGGGTGGAAGTCCCGGTAGTGATCGCCCACCGCGCGGAAGGTCTCCGGCGTGTCCAGGCAGACCAGTTCGTCCAGCAGCGGGCGCAGGCGTACCACGCTCGCCGCCGACGCCACCGGCAGCGCCAGACGCAGCGAGCGCGGGGCTTGCCGGCGCAGAGCCTGGAGGCCGGCGAGGGCGCTGCTGCCGGTGGCCATGCCGTCGTCCACCAGCAGCACGTCGCGACCCTCTATCCGCGGCGCCGGCCGTTGCCGGCAGTAGCGTGCGCGGCGACGCTCCAGTTCGCGCAGTTGCACGGCGAGCTCGTGCTGGAACCAGTCCGGTGGCGGCTTGAACAGTTCCATCATGCGCTCGTCCACCACCCAGTGTGGATCGGCACCGTCGACCACCGCGCCGAGGGCGAACTCCGGATGGCCCGGCGCGCCGATCTTGCGCACCAGCAGCAGGTCCAGCGGCGCCGCCAGGACCAGGGCGATCTCGTAGGCGACCGGCACCCCGCCGCGCGGCAGGGCCAGCACCAGCGGCCGTGGCAAGCGCAGGCCGCGCAGCCGGGCGGCCAGCTCGCGGCCGGCGTGGCGGCGGTCGGCGAAGCGTGGATAGCTCATCTCAGACTCCGAAGGGGTAGGTTTCGCTTTCCGCGCCGGTGCCGCCGTCCAGCGGATCCAGCGGAGTAACCGGCGTGCCGCGCTCGAACCACAGGTAGGCGTCGAACTGCTCGGCCAGCACCGCCTCGTAGTAGTGGCTCAGGCGCTCGCTCTGCGGCCGGTAGATCACCCCGATGGCGCGTTGCAGCCGTGCCTGGGCGAGGGCTTCGCGCAGCGTCCGGCGGCGCTCGCCGCGCCAGTCGGTAAGCGAGGCCGGCAGGCCGGCCTGGAGGAAGCGTCGCTCCCAGCTGTCCTCGCGCGCCGGCGGCACCTGCTTGATCCGCAGCGGCCCGCCCCAGTCATCGGCGGCCGCCACTTCGCCATGGTCGCTGCCCATGCCCAGCAGCACCGCCTCGTCGCCCCAGGCGATCCGCGCCAGCTGGCCGAGGTTGAATTCGCCGCGCCAGCCCATGGCGGTGGCCGAGGCGTCGCCGACATGCGAGTTGTGCGCCCAGACCACCGCCCTGGCGTCGCGGCCACGCTGGCGCAGCAACTGCCTGAGCGTGTCGAACATGTGGTTGTCGCGCAGGTTCCAGGACGACACCGAGCCGTGGTACAGCGACCGGTAGTACTGCTCGGCGGCGCGCACCACGCGGGCGTTCTGGGTCGCGTCGAAGAGTCCTTCGCCGTGGTCGAGGGTCTCCAGGCGGGCCCGCAGCAGATCGTCGAGCTGCTCGACCACGGCGTTTTCGCAGGAGTCACCGCCGCCCCACTCGACCCGCGCGCCATAGGCGCCCGGATCGTCCTGCCAGGGCGTCAGGCAGGCGTAGCGTCGCCGCGCCTCGCCGGCGCGTTCCGGGTAGCGCGCGTCCAGGTAGCGCAGCACGGCGTCCATCGAGGCGCGCAGGCTATAGATGTCCAGGCCGCGAAAGGCGCAGCGCGCGGCGGCGGGGCGCTCGGCGTTGTGGCGTTGCAGCCAGCGGACGAACGCGAGCACCTCGTGGTTGCGCCACATCCAGCTGGGAAAGCGGCTGAAAGGCGTGTCGCCGCTATCCACACGGTCGTCGCCGAGCGCGCGGACATGACGGTCGATGCGCGCGGCGTCGGGCCAGTCGCCCTCGATGGCGACCAGGCCGAAGCCGTGCCGCTCGACCAGGCGACGAGTGATGGCGGCGCGCGCCCGGTAGAACTCCGAAGTACCGTGGCTGGCTTCGCCGATCAGCACCACGCGGGCATCGGCGAAGCGCTCGAAGGCGGCGCCGAACGACTCGTCGTCCAGCGCCGGCAGCGGTTCGGCGTGCCGCCGCAGCAGCGCGTCCAGGCGCGCCTCCTCGTTGGCGCGGTGTGCAGGTGCGGGTGCGGGCATGGTTACCTCCCGGGGTGTGGCCGGCGCCGATCCATGCCGGACAGCGCCGAGGCTTCGCCTCTGCGCCTCCCTGCGCGCGGGCTAGAGGGTTCGTTTGGGCAGCGGCTGGCGGGCCGGACCGTGCAGCACCGCGCCGTCGGCGCGGAAGATCGAGCCGTGGCAGGGGCAGTCCCAGGTGCGCTCGGCGTTGTTCCAGGTCACCGTGCAACCCATGTGCGTGCAGGCCGCATCGACCGCGTGCAGTTGCCCGTCGTCGTCGCGCCACACCGCCAGGTGCTCCTCGCCACGGCGGATCACGCCGCCCGAACCGGGGGCCAGGCGCGCCGGATCGTCGATCCGCGACTGGCTGTTGCCGCCCTGGTTGAAGTCCTTCGCGGCCGGCCGGTCCGGGGCGAAGAGCGTGCCCCAGGGGCGTTCGCCGCCGACGATCTCCCCGGCGATGGCCAGCCCGGCGGCGGTGCCGGTGCTGATGCCCCAGGCGTTGAAGCCGGTGGCGACGTAGAGGCCCGGGGCCTTGCGTGGGTCCGCTTCGCCGACGTAGGGCATGCGGTCCGGGGTGTCGTAGTCCTCGTTGCACCAGCGCCAGGCCGCCTCGGCCACCGGCAGGTGGCGACGCGCCCAGTCCTCCAGTTCGACGAAGCGTCGCGCCACGTTGCCGTCCTGGCCGGTGTTGAAGCGCGGGCCGAGCACCAGCAGCAATGGCCCCTCGGCGTCGCGGCCGCTGCGGATCGAATGCGTGGGCGGGTCGATGCCGATGAACATGCCCGGCAGCCGCGCCCGCTCCTCGAGGCGAAAGGCCATCGCCACGTGGCAGCGCGGTTGCGTCGGACTGGCGTAGTCCACCGGGGTTTCTACCGGGAGGTGGGTGGCCAGTACCACCCGGTCGGCCTCCAGCGTGCCGCCGTCGAAGGCGATCCGCCAGCGCCGGTCGTGCTCGAAGCCGGTGGCGCGGGTCCGCCGGTAGACCTGCCCGCCGCCGGCCTCCAGCGCCCGGGCCAGGCCGACCAGGTAGCGCGCGGGGTTGAATTGCGCCTGGCCGGGGAATTCCAGCGCGCCGCTGGTGGCGAACGGCAACGGCGCGCGCTCCAGCAGCCGCGCGTCGAAGCCCAGCGAACGCGCGGCCTCGGCCTCTTGGCGAAGCGCCGCAAGGCCCTCCGGCGTGTTCGCATAGGCGTAGGCCGACTGCGGCTGGTAGTCGCAATCGATACGGTACTCGCCGATCCAGCGGGCGATGGTTTCCAGCGCCTCGCGGTTGGCGTCGGCATAGGCCTGGGCCAGTTCGCGACCGAAGGTGTCGATCAGGTAGTGATAGATCAGCCCATGCTGGGCACTGATCTTCGCTGTCGAGCGGCCGCTGACCTGCTCGCCGACCTCCAGCGCCTCCAGTACCGTCACCGTCTTGCCGGCCCGGCGCAGGGCGAGGGCGGTGCTGAGGCCGACGATGCCGGCGCCGATCACTGCCACCTCGCAATCATGGTTCGTGGTCAGGCGTGGAAAGCTTGCCGGCGGGACACTGGCGGTCCAGCAGCAGCCGGTGCTCGCGGATGCTTGGCTCATGGGCTCCTCCTCGGTTTCGCGGTTTCGCAGGCCGGTACGCAACGCCCGCGTCCGGCGCGCTGGCCCGGTTCTCGGCGTCGTACCTTGCCGCGCCGACGCCCTGTGAAGGCTGTGGTCGCCTGTTCGGCGGATGGTTCCATCGGATCGACATGAGGCGGCGCGCCCGCTTGCGGCCGAAGCGCAAGCGAGCGGATGCTCCCGCGCCGATGTTCTGGAGTTGCACAGGCGGAACGCCCAGTTGGCGATCCTGCGCGTGGACTCCGGCGACGTGGTCCTGCCGATGTACCACAGCGCCCAGGGCAACTACCGCGTCGGCGTTGCGCTGGCGGACGTATCGGCAGGCCGCGCGTTTTTCCGCGCCCTGGAGCAGGTTGAGCGACTACCGGGAGTGAACCCCGCCGCCTGGCACGCCGGCGGAACTGCGGCGAGCCTGGGAGACGGACGGTGCCGCGCACCGCGAGGAAAGTTGACGGACGCCGATCTACACTGGCGTTTAGCGGTAGGACGACTATCTCCGGCTCTCTACTCCCTCGCGATGGCAGGCGTCATCAAGGAGTCGTGCGCGATGCTCTTCGGCAGAAAAAGCAGGGCGGTGGAAAGCGCCGCCAAGGGTGAAGACCTGGCGTGGCGACTCGAGGCGATCGGGCAGAACGTCGCCACCATCCGGTTCACTCCCGAGGGCCAGGTGCTGTCCGCCAACCCGCTGTTCCTCGCGGTGGTCGGCTACACGGCGGACGAACTGGTCGGCAAGCACCACCGGATCTTCTGCGAGGAGGACTACCGGGCTTCCGCCGACTACGCGCGCTTCTGGAAGGAGCTGGCGGGAGGCACGCCGCAGCGCGGCGTGTTCAAGCGACTGCGGCGCGACGGCTCGCCGGTCTGGCTGGAAGCCACCTACTTCCCGGTGAAGAATGCCCAGGGAGCGGTCATCGAAGTGCTGAAGATGGCCGCCGACGTGACCCGCAACCACTCCGAGCTGCTCCTGCTCAACGCGATCAACGACGCCATGCGCCAGTCCATGGCGGTGATCGAGTTCACCCCGGACGGCGAGATACTCGACGCCAACGAGAACTTCCTGCGTCTCTTCGGCTACAGCCTCAAGTCGCTCAAGGGCCAGCACCATCGCATGCTCTGCTTCGACGAGTTCTACCGCGAGCATCCGGATTTCTGGGCCCGGCTGCGCCACGGCGAATTCTCCCGCGGGCATTTCGAGCGCCGCACCGCCGCCGGCGAGCGGGTACATATCGAAGCCACCTACAACCCGGTGAAGGACGGCACGGGGCGGGTGTTCAAGATCGTCAAGTTCGCTATCGACGTCACCGAGCAGGTCCATCGCAACGAGGAAGTACGGCGCGCCGCCGAGCTGTCGTTCTCCACCGCGGAAGAGACCGCGCAGATTTCCACCCGCGGCATCGACTCCCTCGACCAGTCCGTCGCCCTGTCGGCCCAGACCCTGTCGATGGTCAATACCGCTGTCGGCCTGATTTCCCAGCTGACCCTGCAGACCAAGGATATCGAGAACATCGTCACCACCATCCAGGGCGTCGCCGAGCAGACCAACCTGCTGGCCCTCAACGCGGCCATCGAGGCGGCCCGCGCCGGCGAGATGGGCCGCGGCTTCGCGGTGGTCGCCGACGAGGTCCGGCAACTGGCGGCGCGCACCAGCGGGGCCACGGTGGAGATCAAGAACGTGGTCACCGAGAACGTCAAGCTGACCCAGCAGATCAACCAGAACATGCAGACCATCGAGTCCAGCGCCCGGGAGAACAACAACCAGATCGCCACCGTGGCCGGCATCATGCAGGAGATCAGCAAGGGCGCCGAGCACGTCGCGCGGGTGGTGTCGAGCCTGTTCAAGTGAGGGCGACGCAGGTCCCGGACAGCCGGTAGGCGGCGCAGGCGTCGAGCAGCCGCTCGCCGTGGCGCGCATGGCCATGGCAGTCATTTACTTTGAACGTCTCTTCCAGGCCCCCGGTCGGACCTGAAAAAGCGGCATCCGCCGCGCCGATGCACCGACCGCGAGGCTAGCACCATGACCAATCCGGAACCGGCGGACCTGCCGATCAGCCTGCTGATCAATGGCCAGCGCCGAGAGCTGAGAGTACCCCCGTGGCTGACGCTGCTCGACCTGCTGCGCGAGCGGCTCGACCTGGTGGGCAGCAAGAAGGGCTGCGACCACGGCCAATGCGGCGCCTGCACGGTGCTGCGCAACGGTCGCCGGATCAACGCCTGCCTGACGCTGGCGGTGATGTGCGACGGCGACGCGCTGACCACCATCGAGGGCCTGGCCGAGGGCGACCGCCTGCATCCCCTGCAACAGGCGTTCATCCGCCACGATGCCTTCCAGTGCGGCTACTGCACCCCCGGACAGATCTGTTCGGCCCTTGGCCTGGCGCGCGAGGGGCGGGCGCGCTCGCGGGCCGAGATCCGCGAGGGCATGAGCGGCAACCTGTGCCGCTGCGGCGCCTACGGCAATATCCTCGACGCCGTGGAAGACGCCTTGCCGCTGCTCGATCGCGACGGGCGGGGAGGGCCGCGCGCATGACGCCCTTCGCCTATGCCAAGCCGGCCGATATCGAACAGGCGCTGGGCCTGGCCGGTCCGGAGTCGCGCTACATCGCCGGCGGCACCAACCTGCTCGACCTGATGAAGGAAAACGTCGCCAGGCCCCGGCGGCTCATCGACATCACCGGCCTGCCGCTGCGCGACATCCGCCGGACGCCCACCGGCGGCCTGCTGGTCGGGGCCCTGGTCAGCAACGCCGAACTGGCCTGGCATCCCGCCGTCGAGGCGGACTATCCCTTGCTCGCCCAGGCGATCCTCGCCGGCGCCTCGCCGCAATTGCGCAACATGGCCAGCACCGGCGGCAACCTGTTGCAGCGTACCCGCTGCCAGTATTTCTACGACACCGCCACGCCATGCAACAAGCGCGAGCCGGGCAGCGGCTGCCCCGCACGCAGCGGGCTGAACCGCAACCATGCGATTCTCGGCGCCAGCGAACACTGCGTGGCGGTACATCCATCCGACCTGTGCGTGGCGCTGGCGGCGCTGGAGGCGAGGGTGCATGTGCGCGGTCGTGCCGGCGAGCGGCGGGTCGCTTTCGCCGACTTCCATCGCCTGCCGGCGGACACGCCCGAGCGCGACAACTGCCTGGCCGGCGACGAACTGGTCACCGCCATCGAGCTGCCGGCGCCGCGCTTCGCCCGCCATTGCCACTACCTGAAGGTGCGCGACCGGGCCTCCTACGCCTTCGCCCTAGTCTCGGTGGCGGCGGCCCTGGAACCGGACGGCGAGCGCATCGGCGAACTGCGCCTGGCGCTCGGTGGGGTGGCGCACAAGCCATGGCGTGTCGCAGAGCTGGAGCAACGCTTCAGGGGGCTCCCGGCGAACCGCGACAGCTATGCGCGCTTCGCCGAAGCGCTGCTGCGTGATGCCAGGCCGCTGGCCCACAACGCCTTCAAGATCGGATTGGCGCGCAACGCCATCGTTCGCGCACTGGAAGAAGCCCACTCGGGAGGGATCGGCCAATGAGCAGCCTGCCACACAGCACCGGGCAAGCCCTGGATCGCGTCGACGGTCCGGCCAAGGTCACCGGCCAGGCCCGCTACGCCGCCGAATATCCCGCCGCCGATCTGCTCCACGGCAGCGTGGTCAGCAGCCACGTCGCCCGCGGCCGGGTGCGCGGCATCGACTGTGCGGCGGCGCTGGCGGTTCCCGGGGTGGTCGCGGTGCTGCACCACCTGAACCGGCCGCCGATGGCGGGCGACGCCGAGCCCTACAAGGACGCCGATGCCGCCGAAGGCGAACCCTTCCGCCCGCTGTTCGACGACCGCGTCCTGTACAGCGGCCAGCCCCTCGCCCTGGTCCTGGCACGGAGCCTGGAACTGGCCCGCCACGCGGGCTCGCTGCTACGCATCGATATCGAGCCCGAGCCGCACCAGACCGACCTGCTGGCCGCCCTCGACCAGGCCCATGAGGCTCCCGCCGAACTGCCCGCCGAGCGCGGCGATTTCCAGCGCGCCTATCACTCCGCGCCGGTTCGTATCGACGCGAGCTACAGCACGCCGAGCGAGCACCACAATCCCATGGAGCCGCATGCGTCCACGGTCATCGTCCAGCCCGACGGCAGCCTGCTGGTGCACGACAAGACCCAGGGGACGCAGAACAGCCAGGCCTACCTGCAAAAGGTCTTTGGCCTGCCCGGCGACAAGGTAAGGGTCTGTGCCGCCTACGTCGGCGGCGCCTTCGGCTCCGGCCTGCGCCCGCAATACCAGTTGGCCCTGGCGGTGATGGCGGCGCTGCAACTGCGGCGGTCGGTGCGCGTAGTGCTGACCCGCCAGCAGATGTTCAGTTTCGGCTACCGGCCGCGCACCCTGCAGCGCCTGCGACTGGGCGCCGATGCCGAGGGGCGCCTGCTCGCGCTGGGCCACCAGGCGACAGCGCAGACCTCGCGCTTCGAAGACTTCACCGAGCACGTGGTGGAGTGGAGCGGCATGCTCTACCGCTGCGAGAACCTTTCCCTGGCCTACCGCCTGGTGCCGCTGGACGTCTATACCCCGCTGGACATGCGCGCCCCCGGCGCGGCGCTGGGGCTGATCGGGCTGGAATGCGCGATGGACGAACTGGCGGTGCGGCTCGGCATGGATCCGATCGCGCTGCGCCGGATCAACTTCGCCGAGCGCAACGGCAACGAGGACAAGCCGTACTCCAGCAAGGCGCTGCTGGCCTGCTACGAGGAAGGCGCCCGGCGCTTCGGCTGGCAGGCCCGCGACCCACGGCCACGGAGCATGAGCGAGGGGCGCCGGTTGCTCGGCTGGGGCATGGCCGGCGGCGTCTGGGAGGCCATCCAGGGCAAGGCCAGCGCCAGGGCGCGGCTGGAGGCGGACGGCCTGCTGCGGGTGGCCAGCGCGACCACCGATATCGGCACCGGCACCTACACGGTGATGACCCAGATCGCCGCCGACGCCGCCGGCATGGCGCCGGAAGAGGTGCGCTTCCAGCTTGGCGACAGTGCGTTGCCGAAGGCCCCGTTGCAGGGCGGTTCGTCCACCGTCTCTTCGGTCGGTTCCGCCGTCCGCCTGGCCTGCCTGCGCCTGCGCCAGGCCCTGGTCGCCCATGCCAGGGCCCGCCATCCGGAACTGGCCGGCGCCGCCGAAGAGCGCTTCCGCATATGCCGGGGCCACCTGGAAGCGGGCGATACGCGATACGCCCTGGCCGACCTGCTGCAAGGGCTGCCGGACGACGCGTTGCAGGTGGAGGTGGAAGCTGAACCCTCGGCGCGGCGCGAAGGCTACGCCAGCGCGAGCCATTCGGCAGTGTTCGTCGAGGTGCGCGTCGACGAAGCCCTCGGCAGCCTGCGCGTGAGCCGGGTGGTCAGCGCGGTGGCGGCGGGGCGGGTGATCAACCCGAAGACCGCGCGCAGCCAGATCCTCGGCGGGGTGGTCTGGGGCCTGGGCATGGCCTTGCAGGAGGAAACCCAGGTCGACCATGCGCTGGGCCGCTGCATGAACCACAACCTCGCCGAGTACCACATCCCGGTGAACGCCGATATCGGCGATATCGAGGTGATCTTCGTCGACGAGCCCGACGCTATCGTCAACGAACTGGGCTCCAAGGGCGTCGGCGAAATCGGCATCGTCGGCGTCGCCGCCGCGGTGGCCAACGCCGTGTACCACGCCACCGGCCGCCGCCTGCGCGACTTCCCGCTGACCGTCGACAAGCTGCTTGGCTGAACCCGGCAGCCTGCGCAAGCGGCTTGGCGGCCACCCGCCGGGTCGCCGGGCTGGACTCGCTCCCCGCAACGGAGTCGAACACGGCATGCCGCCGACAGCCTTGGCTTCGCCGCCGCGCCGGACGTGGGGTGGCATCGCGCGCTGGCGCCGCGCCAATATCCAGCTTTGGTTAAACCGCTTTCACGCCCTGGTGCAAAGTCAGTGCTGAGCAAAAACAAATGGGGTAATTCTCGTGAGAAACTGGTTGGAAGTAAGCCTTCCTCCTAGAAATCCAGCCATCTCAAGATTCATTCCTGTTGCATGCTGCCGGATTTCGACGACGGTATAAAGATTCCCGCCAGCGTCGCTAAAATTGGGGATCGAAAACCACTTGTCAAAATGCACTTGACAGGAAAGTCCAGGCTTTCCGTAGAGCTCAATGACTTGGGGGGATGTGAGGGTGCTTAGGATCTTTGCTTTGTCAGTTGCATTGGTGCTATTTATCGCGACTATTATTTTAGCGAAGACGGAGGCGTAACTGCTGTCGGGGATTAGGTCGTTTGTATTGCTGACACCGCAGCCGACAAAGGAACTTCCTCCCTTGAAGTTTGCTCCAACGGCGCACTTTTCATATCCGGCCGCGGGCTTCCAGATAGGGGCGACATGATGAAGCAGGAACATGTATGTTGCGAGGTGAAGTTCGTTGCGCTTGTCAGCGAAATCGTAAAAGATTTCGCCTTGAGCGGTCAGGGCTTCAACAATGGCTAGCGTACAAGTTACAAGGGAGATATATCGGGTTTTGTACTCGTTGCGGGAGATGAAGTCTGCCATTAGTGAAAGCTGTTCAGGGTCCTGCCGAAAGAGTTGCTCAACTGCAATGCCACAGGTAACCTGAAGATTCCCGCCAAGCACCGGCACTTGCTTTCCCCAGCTCGTTTGAACAATGTTGACGGTGGGAAAGGCTTCGCCACTGTTTGTGTACATGCCCGAAAATGTTGCGCCAGTTTGGATTGTTGGGACTTTCCCGTTAGGAATTGCTGGGTACTTGTCTGGCGCATTGCCATACCGGGTATTCTGCTCGTTAGTGGATAAGGCGATTTTGCCTTTAAGGTTTGATCGAAGGGCTTTGTATACTGAGTTCCTGAGAAAGTCTAGGTTTTGTTCATCAAGAGTGTGTGGCTGGGAAACCATTTCGGCAGGATGATCTATACCTAGTTTTTCTTCTTGTGCTTCCTCTGGCGTAATATAGATGCCACGGAAATCCCCATAACTATTAGAGCGGAGCAGAGGGGTTCGCTTGAGGGTGTCTTTGAAATCTGTTTGAGCTCGGAGGTGTTCTAGATTCTTGATGGATCCATGGCCGAGTTCTTCTGGCCATTTAATGCGGACAGTTCCAACCCCCTCAAGCTCAATTCCGATCCTGACTGTATCTTGGGCTGGGCTTATTTCGGTTGTTAAGTTCCGAGGCATGATCTGTCCCTAGGTCAGGTAATGGAGTGTTCCCCCGCAAGCTGTTTTCAGCTCCCGTGGCCGGTGCATGCAGTTGGACCAGTGTAGTTGAGCTATCGAGGGGCGGAGGGGGGATGCCGCGTTCCTACGAGCGGCGTGATCTCACTCTTGCCACGATTCCGGCAGAGAATCCGGAGACCTGTGCGATGATCAGCCGGTCCGACACCAGCCAGCTGGATGCCCACTCCCAGGGCTGCTCAAGAGGTTGAGTGGCGTCGCTCATGACCGTGAATTGCGCGAGCTGCGACGTCGACTGTGGTTGTTCACCAGAGATCCTGCACAAGGTTTACCGGCTGCAAGTTTGCCAGCCTCAGGTCAATGGCTTCCTCCGCTACAAGAACGAGTTGCTCAGCCCCTTCGTGAAATCCAGCGTGATGTTGGTCTGGCCCCTCACTCATTCCTCCCCAACCTATACCCACTGACTGCCTCGTAAACCGCCTTCCGCAACCGGTTGATCCCGCCGATCGGCCGATGCTCCGGCAGCGCGTGCCAGGGGTTGAACGAGAGGTTGTCACAGAACAGGTTCTGTTCCCGGCTATCGAAATCCTGAGCTGGCACGATGATGTCGGCTATGGTAGCGAAGGGCGCGTCCGACTCCTTCCATTCGACGCTGGTGTCTTCGATGGGCATGTACTTGCCCGGATCCTGGCGCTGCACCTGGAAGGCGTAGCAGGCGGGGGCGCGGTCGATGGAGAGTTGCTGGTACAGGGCGGCGCGGAGGAAGTTGGGCAGGTCCTGGTTCTGCTTCGGTAGCTGGTAGGCCGGGCACTTCTCCGGGGCGGGGACGACGCGGAACTTGATGTTGTGTTCGCCCAGCTTGTACGGCGAGATGCCGTTGTAGCCGGCGTGCAGCGGGCTGTCCGGGGCGGGGGCGAGGGTGCGCAGGGCGATCAGCAGGTGGCGCAGTTCCCAACTGGTGGGGTTCCAGTTGGGGAAGAAGGCCAGGGCTTTCTTGCCGTCGGCCTGGGCGGCGAAGTTCTGCCGGTATTCGGCGATGTCGCGGATGAAGAACACCGGTTGGTTGAACATGACGAAGTCCTGCTCGCTGTCGTGGCCACGGCCGGGCAGGAGTTTCTCGCCGGGCACGTCGAGCAGCTTGATGGCCATGCCGCGCGCGTCGTTCTTGCTGTCGAACTGCGGGTAGGCGTTGCCGTTGGAGAAGCGCACCCAGGCGTTCCAGCTCTTGCCCGCTTCGGCGAACACGCCGCGACGCAGGGCCGGGTCGAGGTCGGCGCGCACCTTGAGCTCGGCCTTCACGCAGCCATGAGCCTTGGCGTGGGCATCGCGCAGGACGCGGGTGTTGTCGCGGTGCTGTTCGACCACGCGGATGGCGTCCTGGATGATCGCCTGGGTGATGCGGGCTTCGTCCGGAGCGATCTGCTCTTCCGCGGACACCGGGCCGGAGAATTTCCAGGCGTAGTAGAGGCTGCCGATGGCCCAGCCGCCGAGGCCGACGGCCAGCAGCAGGAGGAGCAGGCGGCCGAGCCATTTGCCGAGGAACAGCCAGGCGTGGGTGAGGAGTGCGCGCATGGAGTGGGTGTCCTTGGTGGTGTGCGTTGGCTGGGGGCTTTCATTCTTCTGGGGTGGGGAGCGCTGCCCGATTGCCTCTCCCCAGCCCAGGTCCCGGAGGGCGTGGGCTGGTTCGGAGCGGAGAGGGGCGGCGTGCGTTGCTCCACTTCCCTGGTTCAGCGTTGCGCGGTCCGTTGCTCCGGCGCCGGGCATTTCGGGCCGGGCGTCCAGGGCGGGGTCTGGGCCGGGACCAGGCGGCGCTCGAATTCGGGGTTGCCGAGCACCTTCAGGTATTCCACCAGCGCCCAGCGTTCTTCCGGGCTGAGGGCGCGGCCGATCACGCCGTTCTGCCGGCAGCCGTCGCGGAATTCGTGGCCGCTGTTGCGGTTGCCGGTGAGACGGGTGTCGAGGAGGAAGCCGCCGGGGAACTTCTCGGTGCGGAATCCGACGAATTTCGGATCGAATTCGAAGGTGCCGACGTAGAACTGCGGCGAGCGTTCGGCGGCCGGGGAGAGCAACTGGAACAGGTTCGGCACCGAGCCGTTGTGCAGGAACGGCGGAGTCGCCCAGGCTCCGTCCAGCGGGCGGGCCTTGTAGGCGCGCAGTTCCTGCACGCCGATCGGCAGGTCGAAGCCGTTCATGGTCTTCTGCTGTTCCGGCGGAATGCCGGCGTCCCGATAGGCGCGCTGCTCGACGAAGGCGGTGATGTAGGCCAGGCCCTTGGCCGAGGACAGTTGCGAGAGGTCGAGTTGCTGCGGATCGGCGCCGATCAGTTGGACGTTCATCCGCGCCAGTTCGTCGACGCTCCAGCCCAGCTTGCGCAGGTCGTAGCGGTGGTCGGCGATGTTGTCGGCGGTGGTCGGGTCGGTGCCGATCACCTCGGTGGGCACCATGTGCATGCGCCACTCGGGATTGCGTCCGGAGGCGGCGAATTCCGCCGGTTGCACCTTGGGCGCATGGCAGAAGGCGCAGTTGGCTTCGAACAGGGCGCGACCCTGGGAGGCGCGTTGCAGGTCGATGCGGCCCAACAGGTCTTCCGGCCAGGTCGGCGGTTTCAGCTGTTGCAGGGTTTCTTCCAGGGTGTGCAGGTCGTGCAGGCGCACGCTGGAGGCGTAGCGCTGCTCGCCCTGCAACGGCTGGCCATGCTCGTCGAAGATCCGCAGGCGCGCGCCGACGCCGAGGGCCTCGCCGATGTTGCGCGCCATCGGCTGCATGGCCGAGCCGTTCCATTGCACCCAATCGAACTTCCAGATGTCCCACACCTGCGGATAGCTCACCGGGGCGTTGGCGACGCGGTAGTTGCTCGGGTCGATGGCATCGCCGAAGACGCTGTTGGCGATGCGCCCGAAGGCGTCGGTGCGGCCGGGGCCTTCCTCGGTGGGGTAGAGGTGGCGGCGGGTGTCGTTCCAGGCGGTGCGCAGGAGGGTGTCGAGCACCGCCTTGAAGTCGGCGCGCAGTTGCGCCTTGTCCTGTTCGTAGCGCTCGCCGAGGACCTTCCTGGCGAAGCGGTTGAACTTGAACGGGTTGTAGTAGGTGGCGGCCATGCTCGCGCCGAGCGCCTGGCCGAAGGCCCCGCCGCGCAGGGTCGGCACGGTGGCGGCGATGGAGTGCATGGCGGCGCCGCCGTCGATGCGCAGCGCCTTGCCCTGGTAGCGCAGCTCGCCGGTGTGGCAGGCGGCGCAGGTGATATCCAGGTAGCGGGTGCCGGTCTGCTCGTCGCGGTGCTGGCTGAAGCCCACCGGCAGGTTGCCGGGGTTGAGCTCGCTGGGTTTCTGCCGCGGGTCGACGAGGAAGCCGAAGCGGGCGAGGTATTCGGGGGCGGCGAAGGGGGCTTCGGAGAGGGGCAGTTCGAGGGCGGTGAACCAGTCGTAGTGCAGACCTTTCACCAGGGTGCCCTGGGGCGTGTAGTAGAAGCGCTGGCGGGCGTCGTCCTGCCACTGCGGCAGGTAGCGTACTTCGCTCGGCGCCTGGTAGCGCGGCAGGTTGGGGTTGGCGACGTAGTAGAGCAGTACGCCGAGAGCCGCCAGTACGATCACGCCGACAACCAGCAGAGCCTTCTTCACGGTGCGCATCGGGAACGTCCTTGTAGGCCTTTTTTGCGCATCGTTATGCCAAGGCGTCGGCATATTGGCAAGCTGCTATCAGCTTTTTTGACAAGGTTTTCTTGACGGCGAACAGGTGAAACGTTTTTGCATCGCCCAACCAGGCAGGTTGCCGACGAATGATTGGCGTTTCGCTGGAGAACGGCGTGGAACGGGAAGGGCAGGAGGGAGGCCGCCGGCGGCCCGCCGGTCAGAGACCGGAAAAGGCCAGCCAGGCGATGATCGCGGCGTAGAGCATCCAGGTGGGGTCGGTGCGGCGGTCGAGCAGGGCTTTCATTTCTTCGCCTCCGCGCTCCAGAAGCCTTGGGCGTTGCGGAACGGCTGGCGGGCCAGTTGTTCCAGGCGGGTGATGCCGTCGGCGCGCATGGCGTTGATCAGGGCCGAGAAGGATTTGGCGGAGTAGCTCATGGTGTCGTCTCCAGTTCCGTTCTGGTTATTCGGGGATCTGGCGACCATGTAAACATCGGCGCTGGCGAATGAAAAATGGATAGTCTCACTAGCGACTATCGATGAAATTGATTGATAGGCGAGAACATCGCCCCGCCGGTCGGCGGGGCGCTGCGCCTCATTCAGGATTGAACAGGATCACCGCCGCGCGCAGCTTGCTGCGGCCGAAGCGGCTCATCTTGTCGAACTCGGCGTGGCTCACCGGAATGTGCTGGCAGTCCAGCGGCTGGCGGTGCTGGCTGTGGTCGACGTCGGGGTCGTGGAGGTAGACGAAGTCCTCGTCGTAGTGGGTGACCAGCACCCAGTGCGGGGCCTTGGAGCGGGTCAGGCGGTAGCTGCTGATCAGCACCAGCGGCTGGCCGCCCCTGGCCAACTGGCGCGGGATGTCGAGCCGGGCCGAGCGCTTCTGCTCGACGCCCGAGGCGTCGAGTTCCTCGCAGAAGTCCTCGTGGACCAGGCGCATCACCGCCTTCTTGTCTTCGTTGCGTACACCGTCGAGGAACAGCGGGCCGCTGGCGGAGAGCACCAGCTTGACCCGGAAACCGCGCCGCCAGGCGGCCAGCGCCAGGCCCTGGGGGCTGCAGCCGCCGTGGCCGGCGGTCATGTAGATGGTGGTCGCTTCGCGCCACAGGCGCAGTTCCTCGCGGCGGGTCAACTGGCGCTCCGGTTGCAGCGCGCCCATGGCCATCAGCAGGCAGGCCGGGCCGCAGGTGAAATCGGTGGTCTGCCGGTAGAAGGGCACGTGGCGGCGCTGGTCGTGGCCGGGGTTGCGGATGCGTTTCTCGAAGCGCAGCGCTTCGCTGTGGTCCTCGTAGTAGTCGCGCACGGTGGCGAAGGGACGGTAGCCGTTGCGCTCGTAGAGGGCGATGGCGCCACGGTTGTCCGGGCGCACTTCCAGGCGCATGTAGGCGCGGTCGTTGTCCCGCGCGGCCTGCTCGGCGGCTTCCAGCAGCTTCTGGCCGAGGCCGATGCCGCGGGCGCGCGGGTCGATGGCGATGGAGTAGAGGCGGGCCAGCGAGGTGCCTTCGTGGAACAGCACCAGGGCGTAGCCGAGCACGCCGCCGTCGCCCTCGGCGACCGTCAGGCTGGCATGGGCGCGGGTGAGCATCCACTGGAAGTTGCGGCGGGACAGGCGGTCGTAGTCGAAGCAGCGGTTTTCCAGCTCGACCAGGGCGGACAGGTCGTCCACGCCGGCCGGGCGGAGGGTCAGGTTCATAGCGCTCTCCACGGCCGTGGGCGGGAACTTCCGCGCGGGCGTGCTGTAATGGATGCTGTACGTTTCGGTTTGCTGGCGGGCGCCATAGAGCGGTTTCGCAAGGGATTCCCGCCGAGTATTGGCCGGGATGCGCGCGCCGGCAAGCCGGTTCCGAATGCGCCGTGGTTTCGCTGTCACCCCGGGAGGTGTCGTGAGCAAGCTGTTCATCATCGTGGAACGCAAGGAAGACTGGACGTCCTATTACCCCAGCGAGGATGTGGTCACCGCCCAGGAATACCTGGAACTGCCCATCGACGACGACACCGGCAAGCGGGTCCAGGTGATCAACCTGTGCCGGCACTACAAGTACCTGCGCCACGGCTACTACTGCTCGCTGCTCGCCGAGGCGCGCGGGCACAAGGTGATCCCCTCGGTGCGGACGATCAGCGAGCTGGCCAGGAAATCGCTGTACAGCCTGGTCCTGGAAGACCTCGACCGCACCCTGGACAAGGCCCTGGCCGCGCACCCCTACGGCAGCACCGATGGTTTCACCCTGACCCTGTACTTCGGCCGCACCGACATCGAGCCGCTGCAGGACCTGGCGCGCCAGCTGTTCGAGGCGTTTCCCTGCCCGTTGCTGCTGGTGGAGTTCAAGCGCAACCGCGGCTGGCACATCGAGGGCATCAAGCCCGGCGCCATCCACAAGCTGCGCGAGGACCAGGAAGACCTCTTCGCCAACGCCCTGGACAGCTTCAGCCGGCAGATCTGGCGCAAGCCGCGTTCGCGCAAGCCGTTCCGCTACGACCTGGCGATCCTCCACGACCCCGGCGAGGCGTTCCCGCCCTCCGACGCCAAGGCGCTGAAGAACTTCGTGCGGGTCGGCCGCGGCCTGGGCATCGACGTCGACCTGATCGAGCGCAAGGACTATTCGCGGATCGCCGAGTACGACGCGCTGTTCATCCGCGAGACCACCAATGTCGCCGACCACACCTACCGTTTCGCCAAGAAGGCCGAGAGCGAAGGGCTGGTGGTGATGGACGACCCGGTGTCGATCCTGCGCTGCACCAACAAGGTGTACCTGGCCGACCTGCTGCGTAGCCACAAGCTGGGCATGCCGGCCACCGAGATTCTCTACAAGGAGAACCCGCAGGAACTGGAGAAGGTCGGCGAGCGCCTGGGCTTTCCGCTGGTGCTGAAGATCCCCGACGGCAGCTTCTCGCGCGGGGTGATCAAGGTGGAGGACCAGGCGCAGCTGCTGGCGGCCAGCGCCGAGCTGTTCGAGCGCTCGGTGCTGATCCTCGCCCAGGAGTTCTTCTATACCGAGTACGACTGGCGCATCGGCGTGCTCAACCGCAAGCCGATCTTCGCCTGCCAGTACTTCATGTCCAAGGGCCACTGGCAGATCTACGACCACAGCCCGGACGCCGAGGAGGTCAGCGGCGACTTCCGGACCATGGCCGTGCACGAGGCGCCGCGCAAGGTGGTGGAGCTGGCGGTGAAGACCGCCAACCTGATCGGTGACGGTCTCTACGGGGTGGACCTGAAGCAGGCCGGCGACAAGGTGGTGGTGATCGAGGTGAACGACAACCCGAACATCGATTGCGGAGTGGAAGATGTCTACCTCGGCGACGACCTCTACAAGCTGGTGCTCGAGGAATTCGTCCGGCGCCTGGAAGTCAAGCGCCGCGGCTATGACTGACAAGACGATTTCGGCATTGGCGATATAAAAAAAGATTCACTTGCGCGGGGAGCGGCGCGGGAGTCCGTGCAAAATGACCTGCGTTCGCTACCGGTAGCGATCTAGAATCCAACCGATCCCGACCGGTTCGCGACAGTTGCTCGTGGCAATTGACAGAATCTGTCAGATCGAAGCATATTCATCTAACGCAAACGTTTGCGCCTGCACGAAAGCCTCAATAAAACGATAAGAAAAGCTGGAGGATACACCATGAAGCGGGTCGCTTCCCGGCGCCTGTTGGCCGCCGTTGTCCTGACTGCCTGTTCCTCGTTCCTGCCCCTGTCCGCCGTCCACGCGGAATCTCCCGAAAAGCCCAGGATCGCGCTGGTGATGAAGTCGCTGGCGAACGAGTTCTTCCTGACCATGGAGGACGGCGCCAAGGCTTACCAGAAGGAGCATGCCGACCAGTTCGAACTGGTCTCCAACGGCATCAAGGACGAAACCGACACCTCCAGCCAGATCCGTATCGTCGAGCAGATGATCGTCTCCGGCGTCGATGCGCTGGTGATCGCGCCGGCCGATTCCAGGGCGCTGGTGCCGGTGGTGAAGAAGGCGCTGGAGGCCGGCATCGTGGTGGTCAACATCGACAACCGCTTTGACCCGCAGGTACTGCAGGCGAAGAAACTCAACGTGCCCTTCGTCGGACCGGACAATCGCAAGGGCGCTCGGCTGGTCGGCGAGTACCTGGCGAAGCAGCTGCAGGCCGGCGACCAGGTCGGCATCATCGAAGGCGTGTCCACCACCACCAACGCCCAGCAGCGCACCGCCGGCTTCAAGGAAGCCATGGACGCGGCGGGGCTGAAGATCGTCTCCCTGCAATCGGGAAACTGGGAGATCGAGAAGGGCAACGCGGTGGCCTCGGCGATGCTCAACGAATATCCGCAGCTCAAGGCGCTGCTCGCCGGCAACGACAGCATGGCCCTCGGCGCGGTATCGGCGGTGCGCGCGGCGGGCCGCGCCGGACAGGTGAAGGTGGTCGGCTACGACAATATCCAGGCGATCAAGCCGATGCTCAAGGATGGCCGGGTGCTGGCCAGCGCTGACCAGTTCGCCGCGAAGCAGGCGGTGTTCGGCATCCAGACCGCGCTCCAACTGCTCGCCGGGCAAACCCCGGAACACCAGAAAGACGGCGTGGTCGAGACGCCTGTGGAGTTGGTGACCGCGCCCTGACGGTCCCGAGGGAGTCTTTCCATGTCTAGCGACGCATTGCCGCTGCTGAGCGTCCGCGGGGTCGGCAAGACCTACGCGCAGCCGGTGCTGGCGGAGATCGACCTGCAACTGTTCGGCGGCGAGGTGCTGGCCCTGACCGGCGAGAACGGCGCCGGCAAGAGCACCCTGTCGAAGATCATCGGCGGCCTGGAGCGTCCCGGCTCCGGCAGCCTGGAGCTCCTTGGCCGGCCCTACGCCCCGGGCAGCCGCCGCGAGGCCGAGGCGCTCGGCGTGCGCATGGTGATGCAGGAACTGAACCTGTTGCCGACCCTGTCGGTGGCGGAGAACCTGTTCCTCCACGACCTGCCGCGACGCGCCGGCTGGATCGACCGCCGGCGCCTGCGCCAGGCGGCCGGCGAGGCGATGGCCCAGGTCGGCCTGGAAGCGATCGACCCCGACACCCTGGTCGGCGACCTCGGCATCGGCCACCAGCAGATGGTCGAGATCGCCCGCAACCTGATCGGCGACTGCCGCCTGCTGATCCTCGACGAACCCACGGCGATGCTCACCGCGCGCGAGGTGGAGATGCTCTTCGAGCAGGTCGAGCGCCTGCGCCGGCGCGGCGTGGCGATCGTCTATATCTCCCATCGCCTGGAAGAACTGGCGCGGATTGCGCAACGCATCGCCGTGCTGCGCGATGGCCGGCTGGTCTGCGTCGAGCCGATCGCGCGCCATGACGCCGATCAGCTGGTGACCCTGATGGTCGGCCGCGAGCTGGGCGAACGCCTCGACCTCGGTCCGCGGCGCCTGGGCGCGCCGCTGTTGCGGGTGGAGAAGCTGAGCCGGCGCGGCAAGGTGCACGAGGTATCGTTCGAGGTCCGGGCGGGGGAGATCTTCGGTCTCTCCGGCCTGATCGGCTCCGGACGCACCGAATTGTTGCGCCTGATCTATGGCGCCGACCGCGCCGACGGCGGCCAGGTCCTGCTCGGCGACCCGCCGCAGCGCCTGAGCCTGCGTTCGCCGGCCGACTCGGTGCGCCAGGGGGTGGCGCTGATCACCGAGGACCGCAAGGGCGAGGGCCTGCTGCTGAGCCAGTCGATCAGCGCCAACCTGGCCCTGGGCAACCTGCCGGCGCTGGCCCGTCACGGGATAATCGACCGGCGCCGCGAGGAGGCCCTGGCGCGGCGCCAGGTCGAGGCACTGCGGGTGCGCTGCGCGGACATCGCGCAGGCGGTCGGCGAGCTGTCCGGCGGCAACCAGCAGAAGGTGGTCATTGGCCGCTGGCTGGAACGCGACTGCCAGGTGCTGCTGTTCGACGAGCCGACCCGTGGCATCGACATCGGCGCCAAGTTCGACATCTATGCGCTGCTCGCCGAGCTGACCCGCCAGGGCAAGGCGCTGGTGGTGGTGTCCAGCGACCTGCGCGAGCTGATGCTGATCTGCGACCGCATCGGCGTGCTCTCGGCGGGGCGCCTGGTCGACATCTTCGCGCGCGACGCCTGGAGCCAGGACGCGCTGCTGGCGGCGGCCTTCGCCGGCTACCGGAAACGCGACGCGCTGCTGGCGACGTCGTGAACATGCAACGCAAGGAACCAGAAATGAGCGACCCGACCTCTTCCGCCTCCACTGCCACGCCGCCGCCGCGTCGTGGCAACTGTTTCGGCCTGGGCACCTACCTCGGCCTGGCCGGCGCGTTGCTGGCGATGATCGCGCTGTTCTCGACGCTGAGCAGCCACTTCTTCAGTTATGGCACCTTCCTCGCCATCGCCAACCAGATCCCCGACCTGGTGGTGCTGGCGGTTGGCATGACTTTCATCCTGATCATCGGCGGCATCGATCTCTCGGTGGGCTCGGTGCTGGCCCTGGCGGCTTCGGCGGTGAGCCTGGCGACCCTCGGCTGGGGCTGGGGCGTGTTGCCGGCGGCGCTGCTCGGGATGGCCTGCGCGACCCTGGCCGGCTGCGTCACCGGCTCGATCACGGTGGCGTGGCGGATTCCCTCGTTCATCGTTTCCCTCGGGGTGCTGGAGATGGCCCGCGGCCTGGCCTACCAGATGACCGACTCGCGCACCGCCTATATCGGCGACGCCTACGCCTGGCTGTCCAACCCGCTGGCCTTCGGCATCTCGCCGGCCTTCGTGATCGCCCTGCTGGTGATGTTCGCCGCCCAGGCGGCGCTGACCCGCACGGTGTTCGGGCGCTACCTGATCGGCATCGGCACCAACGAAGAAGCGGTGCGATTGGCCGGTGTGAACCCGAAACCCTATAAGATTGCAGTATTCGCCCTGATGGGGCTGCTCGCCGGGTTGGCCGCGCTGTTCCAGATCTCGCGTCTGGAGGCGGCCGACCCCAACGCCGGGGTCGGCCTGGAGCTCCAGGTCATCGCCGCGGTGGTGATCGGCGGCACCAGCCTGATGGGCGGGCGCGGTTCGGTGGTCAGCACCTTCTTCGGCGTGCTGATCATTTCCGTATTGGCGGCGGGGCTGGCGCAGATCGGTGCGTCGGAGCCGACCAAACGAATCATTACCGGGGCGGTGATCGTGGTAGCGGTGGTGCTGGATACCTACCGCAGCCATCGCGCCCGCAGAAAGGGCTGAACGATGGCGACAATGAAGGACGTGGCGGCGATGGCGGGGGTTTCCTTCACCACCGTGTCGCATGTGGTGAACAGGACGCGGCCGGTCAGCGACGCGGTGCGCAAGAAGGTCGAGGACGCCATCGCGCAGCTGCACTACGTGCCCAGCGCCGTGGCGCGCTCGCTGAAGGTGCGCACCACCTCGATCATCGGCCTGCTGGTGCCGAACAGCACCAACCCGTATTTCGCCGAGCTGTCGCGTGGCATCGAGGATTGCTGCGAGCGCAACGGCTACTGCGTGATCCTCTGCAATTCCGACGACAACCCGCAGAAGCAGAGCAACTACCTGCGAGTGCTCCAGGAGAAGCGCATCGACGGCCTGGTGCTGGCTTCCGCCGGCGGCGACGGCGCGCTGGCCAAGGGCCTGGCGAACATGCGCACGCCGACCGTGATCGTCGACCGCGAGGTGGAGGGGGTGGAGGCCGACCGGGTGCAGATCGACCACGAGATGGGCGCCTACCTGGCGACCCGCCACCTGCTCGAGCTGGGCCACCGCGACATTGCCTGCATCGGCGGGCCGCTGTCGACCAAGGTCTCGACGCTGCGGGTCGAGGGCTACCGCCGGGCGATGGCCAGGGCCGGCCTGGAGGTGCGCCCGCAGTGGCTGCTGGAAAGCGAGTTCAGCAGCCCCGGCGGCTACCACGCGGCGCTCGGCCTGCTGGGCGGCGCGGGCGAGCGGCCGACGGCGGTCGTCGCCGGCAACGACATGATCGGCATCGGCGTGCTGCGCGCCGCCGCCGAACTGAATATCCGCGTACCGCACGAGCTGTCGGTGATCGGCTTCGACGATATCGAGCTGAGCCGCTTCGTGTTTCCCGCGCTGACCACGGTCGGCCAGTCGATCCGACTGCTTGGCGAGATCGCCGCGCAACTGCTGTTGCAGCGCATCGCCGAGCGCGAGGAGCCGATGCAGCGGCGGGTGGTGGCGCCGGCGCTGGTCCTGCGCGAATCCACCGCGCCGCCGCTGGTGCGGGTCTGAACCGGGCGCCGGGGGCGCCCTCGATAGAGAGAGGCTGGAACAAGGACGCAACGATGCAAGCGAACGTACTGGTGGTGGGCAGCCTGAACATGGACCTGGTGGTGCGCGCGCCGCGCCTGCCCCGGGGTGGCGAGACCCTCGCCGGGCAGTCCTTCGCCACCATTCCCGGCGGCAAGGGCGCCAACCAGGCGGTGGCCGCGGCGCGCCTCGGCGCGCAGGTGGCGATGATCGGCTGCCTCGGCGACGACGCCTACGGCGACCAGCTCCACCGGGCTCTGCAGGCCGAGGGCATCGACTGCCAGGGGATCGAGCGGGTGGCCGGGGAGTCCAGCGGGGTGGCGCTGATCGTGGTCGACGACAGCAGCCAGAACGCCATCGTCATCGTCGCTGGCGGCAACGGCCACCTGTCGCCGGCCGTACTGGCGCGCCACGAGCACTTGCTGGAACAGGCGCAGGTGGTGGTCTGCCAGCTGGAGAGCCCGCTGGAGACGGTTGGCCATGTGCTGCGCCGGGCCCATGCGCTGGGCAAGACGGTGATCCTCAACCCGGCGCCGGCCACCCGCGAGGTGCCGGCGGACTGGTTGCCGCTGGTGGACTATCTGATCCCCAACGAGACCGAAAGCGAACTGCTCTGCCGCCTGCCGGTGGACTCCCTGGAGAGCGCCGGGCGTGCCGCCGAGCGCCTGCGCGCAATGGGTGCCGGCAGGGTGATCGTCACCCTCGGAGCACAGGGGGCGCTGTTGGTGGGCGAGGGACGGGTCGAGCATTTCCCGGTGGCGCGGGTCAAGGCGCTGGATACCACGGCCGCCGGCGACACCTTCGTCGGCGGCTTCGCCGCGGCCCTGGCGCGCGGCCTCGACGAGGCGGCGGCGATCCGCTTCGGCCAGGCCGCCGCGGCGATCTCGGTGACCCGTCTCGGTGCGCAGACCTCGATCCCCTCGCGCGAGGAAGTCGAGCGGGCGCTCGCTGGCGAGGCCTGAAAGGGAAGGTGCCGTTGCCGGGTGCCGGCGGATTCGCCTGTGGCGTTATCCGCCCTGCGCAGCTACGTGATGATCGTTCCCAGGCTCACGCATCCCCTTGAGGAGTAGGCATGCCCAGGCCGAAATAGCTGGCGTTGGCGTCGCTGCCGCTGACGATCTGCCACTCCTGGCCGTCCTGCCTGATCTTGCTCTTCTGGCTGCTGAGCCCTGATCAGCGTTGCAAGGGAGCGAGCATGGGGCCTGCCGGTTCGGGCCTTCCCCTGGCGATCAAGGACTTGGCCGCGCGGGATGGGGCGATGGGAGTAGGTGTTTCAACCTTGCAACGGCGGGCCGGCGGCAACCGCTGAAGGGCGCCTGCCGGTGGGCATGGCGAGGGCTGTCTCAATGCCGAGACGGCGTTCCGCGTTCTCTCGCCGAGCGCGCTGCGGCAAGGCTTCGTCGGCCCAGCCGCTGTATCGTCGGTGTGACAGGACGGCCCCGTCAGTCATCGTCGAGCAATTGCTCGACGGCGGCGAAGGCCTGCCGCTGGCGCTCCGCCCAATCGCCGGCGATGGTCCGGTAGGCTTGTCGATGATCTTCCAGCCAGGCGCGGCAGGCGCGATGGAATGCCTGGCGCTGCGCCAGTTCCGGCTGGCAGCGCTGGCCGTCGGCGCTCCAGGCCACGCCTTCCGGCGAGAGCAGCAGGTGCAGGTCGTAGCGCCGCCGCAGCAGCGCGGGTTCGAGCCAGTGCGGGCAGTCGCCGAAGAGAATCCGACTCCAGAGGATGTTGCTCAGCAGGTGGGTATCGAGGACCAGCAGCGCAGGTCGCTCCGCGCGGGCGGCATCTTCCCAGGCCAATTGCCCGCGGGCGATGGCGGGGATGTCGGCGTAGCGGGTGTCGCGGCGCTGTTCTTCGATGAAGTGGCGGACGTACTCGCCGACCACCCGGCCACCGAAACGGGCCTGGACCTGTTGCGCAAGCCAGCTCTTACCGCTGGACTCGGGCCCGGTGAGCACCAGCACCTTCATGCGGCGACGCCCTCGCGCAATGCCGGGTCGCGGCGCCAGGTGCGCCAGCCGTGGATCGCCAGCAGGGTGAAGAGGGCGTAGAGGGCGGCGGTCAGGTACAGCGCCTTGCTGGCGAAGAGCGCCACGAACAGCAGGTCCACCACGATCCACAGTGGCCAGCACTCCAGGCGTTTCTGCGCCATCCAGCATTGCGCGACCAGGCTGAAGGCGGTCAGGCCTGCGTCCCACCAGGGGCTGGCGGCGTCGGTGTGGGTCGCCATCAGGTAGCCGAGCGCGCCGCTGCCAGCCAGCCCCGCGGCAAGGCCGAGCAGCCGCTGTAGGTTGCTCAGGCGGCTCACCGAGCGGCCGTCGTGGCGTTGCCCGCCGCGTGTCCACTGCCACCAGCCATAGAGCTGGAGGGCCGCGTAGACCACCTGCAGGAGCATGTCCGAGTAGAGCTTCACCTCGAAGAAGATCCAGGCATAGAGCAGCACCATCACCAGCCCGATGGGCCAGCACCAGGGGTTCTGGCGGACAGTCAGGTAGACGGCGATGACGCCGAGCGAAGCGGCGAAGAGTTCAAGGGGTGACACAGAAGGCCCTCATGCGACGAGGGCGCATTGTAGCCAATGTGCCCGCCGTGCCGGGAAGTGGCGTGTCGGAAGGCTGTCTCGGCAGTTTCGCCCAGCGGCCGCAGTGCAAGAATTACGAGATTCCCTGGTTGCCGCTCTGGTAGCATGCCCGCCGGTTTCGACTTCGGGCGTGGGGGAACTGGTCGGGTTCCTTGGAGTCGTAAGGCCTTCTCAAAAGACGGCGACTGTTTCGCCGAGAACAACGAAAGCGTGTTCGGGACAAGTAGTGGAAGGGGGAGAATATGGAGTGGTGGACTGCTTTCCAGGCGTTCATCCTGGGTGTGGTGGAAGGGCTGACCGAGTTCCTGCCGATTTCCAGCACCGGGCACCAGATCATCGTCGCCGATCTCATCGGCTTCGGCGGCGAACGCGCCAAGGCGTTCAACATCATCATCCAGCTGGCGGCGATCCTCGCCGTGGTCTGGGAGTTTCGCGGGAAGATCTTCCAGGTCGTGCGTGACCTGCCGAGCCAGCACCAGGCCCAACGCTTCACCGTCAACCTGCTGATCGCATTCTTCCCGGCGGTGATCCTCGGCGTGCTGTTCGCCGACCTGATCCACGAATGGCTGTTCAATCCGATCACCGTAGCCCTGGCGCTGGTGGTGGGCGGGGTGATCATGCTCTGGGCCGAGCGCCGCCAGCACGTGATCCGCGCCGAGCATGTCGACGACATGACCTGGAAGGACGCCCTGAAGATCGGCTGCGCGCAATGCCTGGCGATGGTCCCGGGCACCTCGCGCTCCGGCGCGACGATCATCGGTGGCCTGCTGTTCGGCCTGTCGCGCAAGGCGGCCACCGAGTTCTCGTTCTTCCTGGCGATGCCGACCATGGTCGGCGCGGCGGTGTATTCCGGCTACAAGTACCGTGAGCTGTTCCGTCCCGAGGACCTGCCGGTGTTCGCCGTCGGCTTCGTCACCTCGTTCGTCTTCGCCATGGTGGCGGTGCGCGCCTTGCTGAAGTTCATCGGCAACCACAGCTACGCGGCCTTCGCCTGGTACCGGATCGCCTTTGGCCTGCTGATCCTGGCGACCTGGCAGTTCCACCTGATCGACTGGAGCACCGCCGGCGATCTGTGAGGCTCCGTGCCGCATGGGAGAAAGGCGCGGCTCCGGCCGCGCCTTTTTTCGTTCGGCCGGCGCCAATGGCTAGAATGCTGCGCGACAGCATTAGCGAGCGAGGACACATGGAAAAGCCTGGCATGATCAGCCGCTGGTACGACGACAAGGGGTTCGGTTTCATCCAGCCGAAGGCCGGCGGCGAGGAGATCTTCCTGCACATCTCCGCCTTCCGTGGCGACCGCCGGCCGCTGCAGGGCGACCAGGTCTGGTTCCTCGCCAGCCAGGACGCGCGGGGTCGGTTGCGCGCCGAGCGGGCGCGGCTGGACGCGCTGACCCTCGACCCACCCCGTGTCCGCCGTGGTGCCCAGGCCCCGGTGACGCGGGCCCAGGCGCGTCCGCCGGCGGCGCCGGCGCATGCCTTGCAGCGGCCGTTGGCCAAGTCGCTGGTCCTGTTGCTGCTCTGCGTGCTGCCGGCCGCCGGCGCCTGGCGCATGCACCTGGATGGCCAGGCGCTCTGGCCGCTGCTGGCCTATCCGCTGGCCAGCCTGCTGGCGTTCGCCCTCTACTGGCAGGACAAGCGCCGCGCCGCGCGCGGCGACTGGCGGACTCCGGAGGCTCGCCTGCACCTCTTCGAGCTGCTCGGCGGCTGGCCCGGCGCCTTGATCGCGCAGCAGGTCTTCCGGCACAAGACCCGCAAGATTTCCTTCCAGCTGCTGTTCTGGGGCATCGTCCTGCTGCACCAGCTGTTCTGGCTCGACACCCTGCTCGGCGGGTGGCTGTCCGCCATGCTGCTGCAACGGCTAGGCTGAGCGGCGTGGCTCAGTCGCTGGCGCGCCGATAGGCCGGGCCGGCTTCGTCCGCGGCGCGCTGCAGGGCCTCCACGAGAAAGTCGAGCAGCGCCCGGATCGCCGGGACCTGGCTGCTGCGCGGCAGGTAGGCCGCCTGCAGGGTGCTCTGCGGCAAGGTCCAGTGCGGCAGGATGCGTATCAGGCTGCCCTCGGCCAGCTCCTTGTCGCAATAGCCTTCGGGCATCAGGGTCACGCCCAGGCCGGCGATGGCGGCTTTCTTGCGCAGGAGAAAATCATCGACGCCCAGGCGCGGTTCGCGCGCCAGGTGGTAGCGGCTGCCGTCCGGCCCGATCAGGGTGGCGTGGACCTTGCGGTCGTTCTCGATGGCGCCGAGGAAGGGCAGGTCGGCGAGATCGTCGGGATGTTCCAGGCGGCGTCCGCCGATCAGCGTCGGCGCCGCGAGGATCTGCGTGGTCGCCGGGACCAGCCGGCGACAGACCAGCGCCGGGTCCTCGTCACCGATCTCGCGCACGCGCAGGGCCACGTCCACGCCTTCGTTGAGCAGGTCGACCCGGCGGTTGGTCAGGAGAATCTCCAGTTGCACCAGCGGGTGGCGTTCTAGAAAGCGCGGCAGCAGGTCGGCGAGGTTGCTCGAGGCCATGGCCACCGGGGCGGACAGGCGCAGCCGGCCGCGCGGCTCGACGCTCAGCTCGGCGATCACCTGGTCGGCCATCTCCGCCTCCAGCAGCAGGTTGCGGCAATGCTGCAGGTAGCGCTCGCCGACCTCGGTGAGCGCCAGCTTGCGCGTGGTGCGGTGCAGCAGGCGGACCTGCAGGCGCTCCTCGAGTTCGGCGATGCGCCGCGACAGGCGAGACTTGGGGATGCCGATCTCGCGTCCGGCCGCGGCGAAGCCTCCGCACTCCACCACCTTGGCGAAGTAGTACAGGTCGTTGAGATCGTGGGGCATGGCCGCGCTCCGTTGGGAAGTGAGGGATTGTCCTATGGATGGGACGAATAGTCATGTTCTTGCCGACTAATCGACGATTGCTCTTGCGGGTAGGATGCAACCCACTCGATCGCCGACCCGCGATCCCCACTTCCAGGAGCGAACCATGAAACTGTTGCACATCGATTCCAGCATCCTCGGCGACGCTTCCGCTTCCCGCCAACTGGGCGCCGAACTGGTCCAGGCCTGGCGCCAGAACGAGCAGGGCCTGGAGGTCAGCTACCGCGACCTGGCCGCCGACGCCGTGGCCCACTTCTCGGCGCTGACGCTGGCCGCCGGCGGCACCCCGGACGAACTGCGCGACGCCGCACAGAAGCACGAGGCCGCACTGAGCGAAGCGCTGCTGGAGGAGTTCCTCGCCGCCAACGTGGTGGTGATCGGCGCGCCCATGTACAACTTCACCATCTCCAGCCAGCTCAAGGCCTGGATCGACCGCGTCGCGGTGGCCGGCAAGACCTTCCGCTACACCGAGAACGGTCCGGTGGGCCTGGCCGGCGACAAGAAGGTGGTGATCGTCTCCACCGCCGGCGGCCTGCACGCCGGCCAGCCGAGCGGCGCGGCGCACGAGGGCTACCTGCGCACCGTGCTGGGCTTCTTCGGCATCACCGACATCGAGGTGGTCCGCGCCGAAGGCCTGGCCTATGGCGAGGAACCCCGCGCCCAGGCCATCGCCGCCGCCCGTCGGCAGATCGCCGAGCAGTTCGCCGCGGCCTGATCCCCGCGTCAACGCAGAACCCCGCCTCGGCGGGGTTTTCGCGTTGTGCGCGGCACCGCGCTGCGTGTAGATTGGCCGGACAATTACAAGCACAAGGAACCGGCCTGTGAACGCGTGTTACTGCCGCAACTGCGGCGCCCGAGCGACCCGTCTCGTCGAGAGCGGCATCTGCGAAGCCTGCAAGCGGCGCTCGGACATCAACCCGAAGAACGTCCTGATCGCCGCGGCCCTGATCGTCTACATCGGGGTGAACGTGGCCGCCTACATCAAGGACCATCCGCCCCGCGAGCTGACCGCCGAGCAGCGGGCGAAGATCGCCGAGGGCCAGCGCCTGGCGACCCGCGCGGCGATGATGGCCGGCTACGTCGACTGAGTCCGGCCGCTGGAGCAATTTCCGGGATGACCGCGCGTGGGGGCGGGACGTCTGCGGCCATCCGCCGGGACGGGACGGCGGGCAGGAAAAAGCCCCGCGGATGCGGGGCTTTTCGTTGCGCGTCCTTGGATCAGACGATCACGCCCTGGCTGCGCAGGTAGTCGTCGTAGCTGCCGCTGAAGTCGGTCACGCCGTTCTCGCCCAGCTCGATGATGCGGGTGGCCAGCGAAGAGACGAACTCGCGGTCGTGGCTGACGAAGATCAGCGTGCCCGGATAGTTGTCCAGCGCCAGGTTCAGCGCCTCGATGGACTCCATGTCCAGGTGGTTGGTCGGCTCGTCCATCACCAGCACGTTGGGGCGCTTGAGGATCAGCCGGCCGAACAGCATGCGGCCCTGCTCGCCGCCGGAGATCACCTTCACCGACTTCTTGATCTCGTCGTTGGAGAACAGCATGCGCCCGAGGGTGCCGCGCACCAGTTGTTCGCCGCCCTGGGTCCACTGGGCCATCCAGTCGAACAGGCTCATGTCGTCGGCGAAGTCGTCGGCATGGTCCTGGGCGAAATAGCCGACGTCGGCGCTGTCGGTCCATTTCACCTCGCCGCTGTCCACCGGCAGGTCGCCGACCAGGCAGCGCAGCAGGGTGGTCTTGCCGATGCCGTTGGGGCCGATGATGGCGACTCGCTCGCCGGCCTCGACCTGCAGGCTCAGGCCCTTGAACAGCGGCTTGCCGTCATAGCCCTTGCCGATGTTTTCCACGGTCACCGCCTGGCGGTGCAGCTTCTTGTATTGCTCGAAGCGGATGAACGGACTGACCCGGCTGGACGGCTTGACCTCTTCCAGCTGGATCTTGTCGATCTGCCGGGCGCGGCTGGTGGCCTGCTTGGCCTTGGAGGCGTTGGCCGAGAAGCGGCTGACGAAGGATTGCAGCTCGGCGATCTGCGCCTTCTTCTTGGCGTTGTCCGACAGCAGGCGCTCGCGAGCCTGCTCGGCGGCGGTCATGTACTCGTCGTAGTTGCCGGGGAACAGGCGCAGTTCGCCATAGTCCAGGTCGGCCATGTGGGTGCAGACGCTGTTCAGGAAGTGGCGGTCGTGGGAAATGATGATCATGGTGCTGTTGCGCGCGGTGAGCACGCCTTCCAGCCAGCGGATGGTGTTGATGTCCAGGTGGTTGGTCGGTTCGTCGAGCAGCAGCACGTCCGGGTCCGAGAACAGTGCCTGGGCCAGCAGCACGCGCAGCTTCCAGCCGGGAGCGACGGCGCTCATCGGGCCGAAGTGCTGCTCCAGCGGGATGCCCAGGCCGAGCAGCAACTCGCCGGCGCGGGACTCGGCGGTGTAGCCGTCGAACTCGGCGAACTGGACTTCCAGCTCGGCCACCGCCATGCCGTCCTCCTCGCTCATTTCCGGCAGCGAGTAGATGCGGTCGCGCTCGGCCTTCACCGCCCAGAGTTCCTCGTGGCCCATGATCACCGTGTCGATGACGCTGAAGTCCTCGTAGGCGAACTGGTCCTGGCGCAGCTTGCCCAGGCGCACGTTGGGTTCGAGCATGACCTGGCCGGCGCTCGGCTCCAGGTCGTTGCCGAGGATCTTCATGAAAGTCGACTTGCCGCAACCGTTGGCGCCGATCAGGCCGTAGCGGTTGCCGTTGCCGAACTTGACGGAAACGTTCTCGAACAGCGGCTTGGCGCCGAACTGCATGGTGATATTCGCGGTGGAGATCAACTTCTTTACCTATAGAGGACTTACGCACGCCTGGACCATGGCGATACCGGTCTGGTACCGGTTCTCGGCTTTCCGCTTCGCTCCATCTGGAGCGTGGGTCGATCCTGCGGGCATTCGTGGAGTGCCGCAGCCAGCGTCATGACGTGGCTGTAGCGCGATGAAGGCGGGATGTGATGCCTGGCATTCGGCGAATTGTCTCACAGGTGCGCCTGCCGTTGCATGACAGCGTGCGCCGAAGCGGTTTTTCCCGCTGCCCGGCAGGTGGTAGAGTCCCGTCCTCCGCTCATCTGCAAAGGACTCTCCGATGAAACCCGCCGTTCTTCCCGCCTTGCTGGTCCTGTCGCTCCTGGGCGGCTGCGGGGACTCATCGTCGGACGGGAAGGCTGCTTCCGGGCCGCTGGCCCTGCGCTGCGGAGACTTCGGCGAACTCGAGGTGATCGACGGTTTCGCCAGTCTCAAGCTGCCTGACGGCAGCAGCGTCCAGTCGCTGGGCGGCGATGTCCGCAGCCTCGCCGATGGCCAGGCGCTGAGCGCGATTTCCTATAGCGACGGTTCGGTCCTGTACCGCCAGGCGGGCGACTCGGCCGGCTACCTGTACACACCGGCCAAGGGCCAGCGGCAGGCCTGCGAGACGCGTTGAGCCGGGGCGCGGAAGCCGACTGTCGCATCCCTTGCCCACTCGCTAGAATCCCGCTTCCCATTACCCGCAAGGCCCGCCAGCATGCCGCATCTCGTCATCGAAGCCACCGCCAATCTCCGCCTCGAAACTTCCCCCGGCGAACTGCTGGAGCAGGCCAATGCCGCGTTGCTTGCCTCCGGGCAATTCGGCGAAGCGGACATCAAGTCGCGTTTCGTCACCCTGGAGTCCTACCGGCAGGGCACCGCGGCGGTCGAGCGCGCCTACCTGCACGCCTGCCTGTCGATCCTCGATGGACGCGACGCGGCGACCCGGCAGGCGCTGGGCGAGGCCGTCTGCGAGGTGCTCGCCGGAGCGGTGGCGGGCGGCGGCGAGGAGGGCGTGCAGGTCAGCGTCGAGGTGCGCGAGATGGAGCGCGCCAGCTACGCCAAGCGGATCGCCGCCGGCCGCAACTGAGTCCTTCCCAGCGCCTGGATCAGATCCAGGCGTTCAGCGCCGCGCCGGCCTGCGTCGGGTCCTTCTGCCGGCCCGGCGCCTGGCCGTTCTGCATGGCGATCATTTCGCGCACGCGTTCGCCGATGCTGTTTTCCACCTGCTCGCGTTTCTCCGGCGGCATCGCCGCCAGTTCTTCCTCGCTCAGGCCAAGGCTCTTCAGGACCTGCTCGCGCATCCTCTCGGCGGGCGACTTCTGCCTGTACTCCTTGAACTCGTCATAGGCCGACTTGCCTTCGCTGGCGGCGGCAGGGGGATGCGCCTGGTTCTGCTTCAGCGTCAGGTTCAGCTTCGCGAGTCCTTCGTCCAGGGCCTGGCGGGCGGACTCCGCGGCGGGATCGGCGGCTTCGCCGCCTAGCGGCGTGCCGAGGGCGGGGCGCGGTTTCGACAGATCGCCGCCGGTGTCGACGGTGGTTTGCCGCTGGTTGTTCAGGTAACGCGCAGGCCAGCCGGAAAGGCTGGCGGCACCGATGCTGTTCATGACCGGCTTCCATGGAAATGAATGACCGCCGCTGCTTCGCAAAGGCCGTGCCAGATCGTCGGGGCCCAGCCCCAGAGGGATCTGCGCATGGCGCAGGGCGGGACGCAGGCAAGCGCTTGCCGCGAACGGCAACGGTGTTCCAAGGTTAGAATGCGCGGCCTGTGCATCACGTTGCGAAGAGAGCCATGACCGATACTCCCGACGATCGAACCGCAGATGCCTCCGGCCTGTCGAAGCGCAAGGCATTCCACCAGCAGCACCGGCAACGCGCCGAAGAGGAAGCCCGGCGACTGTTCGCCGCCCGCGCCGAACAGGGCGGGCGCTGGCTGGACTGGGTCGCGGGGCAACTCTACCTCCTGCGTCCGCCGGAGTACGCGGCCATGGTGCGTCGCGAACTGCAGCGCCTGAGCGGCGACTGAGGCTGGCGAATTTGTCAGCGCGGATTGCAGTTTCGCCAGCAAACCCATGCCACTGGTAAGGTGGTGGTTCCAGAAGATCAGAGGAGGCGGTATGCCTTTGAAGCAGTTTTCCAGTGCACTCGTTCTAGCGGCCCTGCTCGCCGGTTGCAGCAGCAACGGCGACGGCCCGTCCACCGACAGCGCCAGCGCGCCCGCGGCGACCCCGGCAGGAGACGGCCGTTGCGATGCCCAGGCGGTGCAGGGCTACGTCGGCAAGCAGGCTTCCGCGGCCGCTGTCGAAGAGGCCCGCCGCGCCGCCGGCGCGGAAGTTGCCCGGGCGTTGCGCCCGCATGACGCGGTGACCATGGACTACAACCCGCGTCGCCTGAACATCGATGTCGACGACAACCTGGTGATCAAGCGCCTGTCCTGCGGCTGAGCGTCCGCCGAAACGCAGAAGCCCCGCGTCGCGGGGCTTTTTTATGCGGCGGGAAACCGCTCAGATGGCGTTGCTGTGGCCGGCGGCGGTGGTTTGGCTGACAGTGGTTTCCGCTTGCTGCTGGAGAATCGCCTGGCGCTTGGCCTGGTACTCCTCGAACGACAGGCTGCGCCGCGCCAGGTCTTCCAGCGCCAGTTGGCGGACCTCGTCTTCGCCGTAGGGGCGCGAGGGGTTGTAGTCGCTGGCGCAGCCGGCGAGGGCGAGGGAGAGGAACAGTACGCTGATGAGTGCCTTGGCCATGACCGGCTCCTGGATTCGGTTTCCCGGGGGAATGCTCGAAAGGCTAACAACGGCGTCGCGGCGCTAGAAATCATCCCGCTCGATAGTGCTTATTCGCCCGACTGAAAGCAGGAAGAACTCCTGCCATCGAGGTTATGCATACTGTAGGAAGGACGGCAGGCCTGGTGCGGCAGGGAGCGGCAAACGGAGCCCGCAGCGCGAGGAGGCTCGGGTGCGAGCCGGCGCAATGCGGCGCCCGCGCGCTGCGCGTCGGAGTAGGAGCGACACCCGTCGAGAGGTGCCGCTCCGCGCCTTCGCCCCCATGGCTACGCGGGGCGCAGGCGTATCGCCGGGAAGGGTCAGGCCGCGACCTGCGCCGGCTTGCCCAGCAGGCGGTCGACCAGGCTGCAGGCGGCGAGGGTGGCCACCGAGGGTATCAGCCAGGCCAGACCCTGCTCGGCCAGCGGCAGATGCAGCAGCCACTGCGGGAAGTCCTGGCTGAGATCCGCTGCCTTCAGCGCGTCGAGCACACCGAACGCCAGCGAGACCAGCATCACCGGGGCGAGGATGCGCGTCGCCGAATGCCAGAGGCTGGCACAGAAGCTCAGCGCCACCAGCACGATGCACGGCGGGTAGATCGCGGTGAGCACCGGGATCGATACCTGGATCAGCTTGGTCAGGCCGAGGTTAGAGACGACGAAGGAGAAGCCCGCCAGCAGGATCACCAGGCTGCGGTAGGACAGCGGCAGGCGCTGGCAGAAGTACTCGGCGCAGGCGCAGGTCAGGCCGACCGCGGTGACCAGGCAGGCCAGCGCGATAAGTCCCGCCAGGAACGAGCTGCCGAGGCTGCCGAAGGTATGTTGCACGTAGGCGTGGAGGACCGCCGCGCCGTTGCTGGCGTCGGCGGCGATGGCGTGGCTGCCGGCGCCGAGGCGGAACAGGCTGGCATAGACCAGCACCAGGCCGACACCGGCGATCAGCCCGGCGACGATGGCATAGCGGGTGATCAGCCGCGGCGACTGCACGCCGCGGGAACGAATGGCGTTGACGATGACGATGCCGAAGACCAGCGCGGCAAGGGTGTCCATGGTCAGGTAGCCGTTGACGAAGCCTTGGGAGAACGCGGCCTCGGCGTATTCCGGCCGGGCCGTGCCGGTCGGGCCGGCGGGCCAGAGGAACGCGGCGACGCCGAGGATCGCCAGGGCGAGGATCTTCAGCGGGGCGAGGAAACGCCCGACGGTGTCCAGCAGGCGCCCGGGGTAGAGGGAGATGGCCAGGGCCAGGAGGAAGTACGCCAGGCTGTAGACGAACAGCGCCGTGCCGCTCTCGCCGAGCAACGGCACCACCCCGACCTCGAAGGACACCGTGGCGGTGCGCGGGATGGCGAACAGCGGGCCGACCGCCAGGTAGCAGACCGCCGCCAGCAGGCCACCGGCGTAGCGGCCGATCGGGTGGCTGAGGGCGTCGACCGAACCGCCGACCTTGGCCAGGGCGATCACGGTGATCACCGGCAGGCCCACCGCGGTGATCAGGAAGCCCAGCGCCGCCAGCCACACATGGGGACCGGACTGCAAGCCGACGATGGGCGGGAAGATGATGTTGCCGGCCCCGACGAACAGGGCAAAGGTCATAAAACCAAGCGCCAGGATGTCCCGGCCTTTCAAAGCGTTCATGCTGGAGAGGTACCGCGCTGCTCGAGGAAATTCACAGAAGGGTTTCCCGTGGGGTGGGGGAAACGGCACTCATCTGGATGGGACGAGCAGGGAGGCGGCCGCCGTCCTTGTGGGAGCCCGGGCCGGAAGCCAGGCATGCTAGCGAAAATGGCGGGGTCGCGGGATAGACATTGGTCTGGCTGTCCTTTCGTTGAAAAACGACGTCGCAATCAGAACAGTCCGTAGGGGCCTGCCTCCGTTTCCCTTGCCGGTTCCTGTCGCGACGATCGCGGGGGCGGCGTTCCCCGGGGCAACCCGGCGAGGCTCTTCCGAAGCCTTCGGCAAGCTTTCCGCGAGCTTCTCGTTATCCGTCTGAAAGCCACGGAATACGCGGGTTTCGGCGGAACGGAAGGGCCACGTTTTCTGTAGATATTCTTCACGAAAGATTGACGGATCGCCGAGCAGACTGCCGCCGTCGTCGAGTGCTGCCACGGGCGGCACCGCGCACTTCAACCCGGAAGTCAGTGAAGATCCATGCCCATGCCGAAAGCCCGCGCCGTTCGTCCCGAACTGCTGACCCTGCTGGTCAGCGTCGCCTTCCTGCTGTTCTACAACCTGCCGCTGTGGCAACGCCTGATGGCCATCACCCCGGCGGGCTGGCAGGGGCTGGGCATGATGCTGGCGGTCGGCCTGATGATCGCCGCGATCTTCAACCTGGCGCTGACCCTGCTGGCCTTCCGCTGGCTGCTCAAGCCGACGCTGACCCTGCTGATCCTGGCCGCAGCCGGCACCACCTACTTCATGAGCCAGTACGGCGTGCTGATGGATGTCGGCATGCTGCGCAACGTCATGCAGACCAATCCGGCGGAAGTCGCCGACCTGCTTTCGCCGAAGCTCGCCGCCTACCTTCTGCTGCTAGGCGCGCTGCCGGTCTGGCTGCTGTGGCGCACGCCGGTGCGCTACCGGCCGTGGCCGCGCGAGCTGCTGAGCAAGCTGCTGGTGGCGCTCGGCTGCCTGGCGCTGCTCGGCGGGGTGGCTCTGGCCAACTACCAGGGGCTGTCCTCGCTGTTCCGCAACAACAAGGAACTGCGCCTGCAGGTCACCCCGAGCAACCTGGTCGGCGCCGCCATCAGCTACGCCAAGGGCCAGGCCCAGGCGGCCAGCCAGCCACTGCGGCCGATCGCCATCGATGCGCGGCGTGCCGCGCCCTGGCAGGGGCACCGGCGCAAGTCGCTGACCGTGCTGGTGGTGGGCGAAAGCGCGCGGGCGCAGAACTTCGCCCTGAACGGCTATGCACGGGATACCAATCCGCGCCTGAAGGCCGAGGAGGGCCTGATCAACTTCGCCAACGTGCATTCCTGCGGCACCGAGACCGCCGTATCGGTGCCCTGCATGTTCTCCAACCTCGGCCGCAGCGACTACAGCGACGCCCGCGCACGGACCCAGGAGGGCCTCCTCGATGTGTTGCAGCGCGCCGGCCTGCGGGTGCTTTGGCGCGACAACCAGTCCGGCTGCAAGGGCACCTGCGACCGGGTGGCCTTCCAGGACCTGAGCGACAGCAAGGACCCGGCGCTGTGCGCTGGCGGCGAGTGCCACGACGAGATCCTGCTGAGCGACCTGCAGGCCTTCATCGACGGGCTCGAGCAGGACACCGTGCTGGTCCTGCACCAGATGGGCAGCCACGGGCCGGCCTACTTCAAGCGCTATCCCAAGGAATACGAGAAGTTCACCCCGGTCTGCGCCAGCAACGACTTCAGCGCCTGCTCGCGGGACAGCATCATCAACGGCTACGACAACACCCTGCTGTACACCGACCACGTGCTGGCCAGCCTGATCGACCTGCTGCGCAAGAACGAAGACCGCATCGATACCGGCATGCTCTACCTGTCCGACCATGGCGAATCGCTCGGCGAGTACAACCTCTACCTGCATGGCACGCCCTACCTGCTGGCGCCGGACCAGCAGAAGCACGTCGGCATGCTGGCCTGGTTCTCGCCCGGCTACCAGAGCGCCTTCGGCCTCGACAGCGGCTGCCTGCGCCAGCGCAGCAACGAAGAGCTGTCCCAGGACAACCTGTTCCATTCCATGCTCGGCCTGCTGGAAGTGCGCACCGACGCCTACGACCCGGCGCTGGACCTGTTCGCCCCGTGCCGGGCGCCGGAGGTCCGGCAGGCGCTCAAGGCGGACGGCGGACAGGCGCTGTACTCCGGGGAAGCGTCTGGCCAGGAGCCGCCGGCGCGGCCACCGGCGGCTTCCTGACACGACCCGGCGAAAGGACTATTTCCTTCGCCTCGCGCAAGGGTAAGGTTCAGCCTTGGAACCCGCGAGGACGCCCATGGATCGCCACGCCCAACGCCACCCCAGGAGCCGCGACTGCGTGCTGCCCAATGGCCTGCGCCTGCACCTGGCGCATGACCCGGCGGCATCGCGCGCCGCTGCCTGGCTGCGGGTGGCGGCGGGCAGCCACGACGAGCCGACCGCGCATCCCGGCCTGGCACACTTCCTCGAGCACCTGCTGTTCCTCGGCGGCGCGGCGTTTCCTGGCGACGAGCGTCTCATGCCGTGGTTGCAGGTGCGCGGCGGCCAGGTCAACGCCAGCACCCGGGGCAGGAGCACCGACTATTTCTTCGAGGTGGCGGCGGAGCACCTTGGCGCCGGTCTGGCACGCCTGTTCGACATGCTCGTGCGACCGCTGCTGGATATCGACGCGCAACGGCGCGAGCGCGAAGTGCTGGAAGCCGAGTACCTGGCGCGCGCGGCCGACGAGCAGACCCTGATCGATGCGGCGCTGGCCCTCGGCCTGCCCGCCGGGCATCCCCTGCGGCGTTTCGTTGCCGGGCGCCGCGACAGCCTGGCGCTGGAGACCGATGCGTTCCAGCGGGCGCTGCGCGAATTCCATGCCGCCCACTATCACGCCGGCAATTGCCAGCTATGGCTGCAAGGGCCGCAGGCACTGGACGAGTTGGAGAGGCTGGCGCGGCGTGCCTGCGCCGACCTGCCGGGTCGCTCGCCAGGCGCGAGTCCGTCGCCGCCGCCGTTGTCACCCTTCGCCGGCGCGGCGCTAGCGCTGCGCCTGCCGGGTCCGCCGCGTCTGGTGCTGGGCTTTGCCATCGACGCTTTGCGGGGGGCTGACGAACAGACCCTGCTGGCATTCGCCGAATTGCTTGGCGATCGCTCGCCGGGCGGGTTGCTGGCGGCACTCGGCGAACAGGGCCTGGGCGAATCGGTGGCGCTGCGGGTGGTCCATCGGGACGCGCGGCAGGCGCTCCTGGCGCTGACCTTCGAACTGTTCGACGGCAGCGCGGCGGCGGCGCTGGAGGAGACCTTTTTCGACTGGCTGCGCGCCCTGCGCGACGATGCCGCGAGCCTGCTGGCGGCGCGCCGGCCGTTGCTGGCGGAGCCCACTGCGCCGCTGGAGCGACTGCGCCAGCGCGTGCTTGGCCTGCCAGCGGAGATTCGCCCGGCCTGCCTGGATGCGCTGCGCGCCGAACGCTGCCTGCGGTTGCACCTGGACAGCGAACTCGACGGCGCCGAAGCGCGCTGGTCGGCGGGCTTCCGCCTGAGCGTGGCGCCCGTCGCCGCAGCGCCGCCGCCGCTGGCAGCGCAGCGGCATGCCTGGCGCTTCGAACTGCCGCCGCCGCCGAGCACCGCCGCCGAGGGCGCGCTGTTCCTGCGCTGGCGCTTTCCCGGCATATCCGCACGGTCACGCTTCCTGGCGCTGCGCCAGGCGTTGCGTCCGCTGTGCGGCCAGGCGCGCCTGCGGGGGGTGGAGATGGGCCTGGAAGCGCTCGGCGAAGACTGGACGCTGAGCCTGCTCGGAGCACGCGACCGCCTCGAGGCCGCCGTGCGACCGGCCCTGGCCCGGCTCCTCGCGGCGCCGGCCGACTGGCGCGCAAGCGGCGAGCGCCTGTCGTTCGCCGAGCGGCGCCGCAGCGCCACTGGCCTGCCGATCCGGCAACTGCTGGACGCCTTGCCCGGCGTACTCGGCGAGCCGCTGGCGGAGGTCGACGACGACTGGCGGCGGACGCGCTGGGACGGCCTGGTCATGCAGGCCGCGATGCCTGATCCACGATGGGTGCCCGGGCAGGCTACCGGCAAGCGCCTTGAGCCTCTGCCAGCGATGCCCGGACGGCATCGCCGCGAGCTGGCCGTGGACGGTGAGTCGGCGTTGCTGCTGTTCTGTCCGCTGCCCGCGCCGGAGGTGCCGATGGAGGCGGCCTGGCGCCTGCTGGCGCGCCTGCACGAGCCGGCCTTCCAGCGGCGCCTGCGCGACGAGTTGCAACTGGGCTACGCGCTGTTCTGCGGCTTCCGTGAGGTCGGCGCACGGCGCGGCCTGCTGTTCGCCGCGCAATCTCCGCGTGCCTGCCCGGAACGCCTGCTGGAGCACACGGAGATCTTCCTCCAGCGTTCCGTCGAGGCGCTCGCGCAACTGCCGGCGCAACGCCTGGCCGGCCTGCGCGATGCCCTCGCCGACGACCTGCGCCGGGCGCCGGGGACTTTTGCCGAGCGGGCGCGACACGCCTGGGCGGAGCATCTCGGCGGTGGCCAGGGCCGCTCCCGGCTGCTCGCCGAGGCTGCTCGCGGCCTGGGCGTCGACGATCTGCTTGCCGCCCAGGCCGCGCTGCTGGAGGCGCACGGCGGCTGGTGGGTGCTTTCCAGCCGACGCTGAAGCGAGTCGCGCCCGATCGCGAAGATAGCCTTGCCGGCTTCACTGCGGCGTTAGGACGAAAGCCGCGCTGCTTCGGTGGCGCTCCCCCCGCGACCATGGTTGCGCTACCGCCGGGGGAGGGGGACCCCACCTTGCGCAGCGCCACCGGCGCCCCCCGGGAAGCAGCGCCTAAGCAGGCCCAAGGAAGCGTATGGCCGGGATTCCCCGGTTTCGATAATCGGCTCCGCCACGACCGGCCCGGTCGTTTCACCCTCGCGGAGTGCGCCATGAACAAGAACAACACCGCCGTTCGCCGAATCCTGCCGCTGACCCTGGCCTCGCTGGGGGCCCTGGGCGGCCTGCAACCGGCCGTCGCCGACATCCTGCTCTATGACAAGGACGAGACGACCTTCTCCACCGATGGCTACTTCAACGCCTTCTACGTCAACAGCGACGTCGATCGCGAGGGCGAGACCTACGACCGCCGCCAGTCGCGGGTGAAGATGGGGTTCCTGCCGAACTATATCGGCTTCAACTTCGGCAGGAAGGTCGATGACCTGACCCTCGGCGGGCGGGCGTCGTTCTGGGTCACCATCAACGACAGCGAGACCGACGGCACCGACACCGCCATCGACGTCCGCCAGTTCTACGGCACCGTCGCCGGCGACTGGGGCGAGGTGCTGATCGGCAAGGACTTCGGCCTGTTCTCGCGCTCGAACATCTTCCTCGACGAACTGCTCGCAGGCTTCGGCAATCCCAGCGACACCCTCGGCCTGGTGGATGGCAAGGGCGTGTCCTTCGGCAACATCGGCACCGGCTACCCGTATCCGTTCCCCACCTCGCAGATCACCTACCGCAACAACAGCCTGCTGCCCGGCCTGCGCATCGCCGTGGGCATCCTCGACCCGATCGATTCCAACCAGATCGACAAGGACGCCAGCGACGGCCTGGACGACAAGGCCTACCAGGACAACCCGCGCTACGAGAGCGAGGTCAGCTACCAGTTCGACCTCGGCGGTACGCAGATCTACAGCTGGATCAACGGCGGCTACCAGACCTCGAAGAACACCAGCGACACGGTCGACAGCGTCACTTCCAAGGGTCTCGGCTACGGCGTGCAGGCGAAGTTCGGCGGTTTTTCCCTGACCGGCTCGGGGTTCACCGCCAAGGGCATCAACCCGTTCTTCACCAACAACGCCGGCGAGGCCGCGTTGCGCGAGGTGGACAGCCGCGGCGCGCTGTTACAGGGCTCCTACAGCTGGGGCAGGAACCGCCTGGCGCTGTCCTATGGCAAGACCGTCGACGACGGCAACGGCCTGGGCTCGGCCGCCGACTACGAGAGCCGCGGCATCGCCTATTTCCGTACGATCAACGACAACCTCAAGCTGGTCGCCGAACTCAACCGCTACCGGATCGACGGCCGCGACGGCGCGGCGCTGGACGAGGACACCGACACCGTGGCCCTTGGCGCCGTGCTGAACTGGTGATCCCGCTACCTTCGGAGGACGGCGCCGCGACCCAAGTAGGATAGGGGCCGCGGCGCTCGCCTCCGTAGAATGTCGGCAGGCAAACCGGAAGTGGACGCAGGCATGTACGACGGACACGGGGAAGGGGTCACCAGGGGCATGTCCAGCGCCCGCGACGTCGAGGCGGTGGCCCAGGACCTGGCGCGCCAGCTGATCCACCCGCACCTGGGCTTCGTGCTGTTCTTCTGTTCCGCCGAATACGACCTGCCGGCCCTCGCCGCGATGCTCGAACGCTACTTCGGCGGCATCGACCTGGTCGGCTGCACCACCGCCGGCGAGATCACCCCGCAAGGCTATGGCCGAGGTTGCGTCAGCGCGGTGGGCTTCGACCTGCGCAGCTTCGCCATCGCCAGCGTGCTGATCGACGAGATGGAGCGCTTCAGCCTGCTCGACGCCCAGCAGATGGTCGAGCGCCTGGTCGCCGATTGCCGCAGCGGCGGCCTGGCGCCGATCAAGGGCCACAGCTTCGCCCTGACCCTGCTCGACGGCCTGTCCAGTCGCGAGGAGGTGGTGCTCGCCGCGCTCAGCGCGGCCCTTGGGGCGATCCCGCACTTCGGCGGATCGGCCGGCGACGACAACCACCTGACCCATACCCACGTCTACCACCGGGGCCAGTTCCATACCGGCGCGGCGGTGGTGCTGCTGGTCAACACCTGGCTGGACTTCGAGGTCTTCACCACCCATCACGTGCTGCCGCGCGCCGAGAAGCTGGTGGTGACCCGCGCCGACAGCGGCAGCCGGCGCGTCCACGAACTCAACGCCGAACCGGCGGCACTGGAGTACGCGCGGCTGGTCGGAGTGGCGCCGGAGGCGCTGGACTTCGCCCTGTTCTCCGCCCATCCGCTGGCGGTGCGGGTCGACGACCGCTATTACGTGCGCTCGATCCAGCAGGCCAACGACGACCTCAGCCTGACCTTCTACTGCGCGGTGGAGAACGGCATCGTCCTCACCGCGATGAGCACCGGGCCGCTGCTGCCCAACCTGGAGGCGCAGTTCCGCCGGCTGCACGAGCGCCTCGGACCGCCGTTGCTGACCATCGGTTGCGACTGCTTCCTGCGGCGCCTGGAGCTGGAGGTCGGCGGCGACACGGAAGCTACCGCCGCGTTTCTCCGCAGCCAGCAGGTGATCGGCTTCAACACCTACGGAGAGCAATTCAATGGCATGCATATCAACCAGACCTTCACCGGGGTCGCCATTGGCCGACCCCGCGGAGGTGTCCGTCGCTGAGCTGCAGGCGCGGGTCGTCGCCCTCGAGGAAGAGCGGCACAAGTTGCAGCGGATCAACCAGGCGCTGATCGGACGCATCGAGTCGAGCGCCGCGCAGAGCGACGATGCCTATGGCGCCTTCCAGTATTCCGTGGTGCTGGCCGAGCAGGTCCGTGAGCGCACCGACGCGCTGAGCCAGGCGATGGCCGAGCTGCGGGCCAGCAACCAGCTGCTCAGCGACGCCCGCCTGCGCGCCGAAACCGCCCACCAGCACCTGCTCGATGCCATCGAGAGCATTTCCGATGCCTTCGTCCTGTTCGACGGGCAACGCCGCATCGTCCTGTTCAACGAGCGCTTCCGCGCGCTCTGGGCCAATTCCCGCGCGCGCATCGGTCCCGGCATGCGCCAGGCCGAGCTGCGTCGGTTGGCGCGCAGCGGCGGGCTGATCGTCGAGGAGCAGCGCGGCGGCGACGAGCAGACCCTGTACCGCCTGCGCGACGAGCGCTGGCTGCGCATGAGCGAGCGGCCGACCCGCGACGGCGGGCTGGCGGTGCTCTACACCGACGTCACCGAGATCAAGCTCAGCGAAACCGCGCGTCGCGAGCAGGCTCTGGCGCAGAAGTCGCACCTGCTGCAGCGGGCGGTGGACAACCTGTCCCAGGGCGTGGCGATGGTCGGCGCCGACGGTACTCTGGAACTGTGGAACCGACGCTTCCTGGAACTCTGCGGTCTGGCCCCGATCGGCGGCCACCGGGCCTTCGCCGAAGTCATGGCGGAGAGCGAACTGCCGCTGATCACGCCGTGCAGCCGCGATGCCCAGGGCGCTCCGCGCGCGGTGCTGGAGCAGCGCCTGTTCGACGGCCGGGTGCTGGAGATCCGCACCCATGCCTTGCCCACCGGAGGCTTCGTCAACACCTTCACCGATATCACCGAACGCTATCGCCATGCCGAGACACTGCGCGCCAGCGAACGCTGGATCCGCCTGATCACCGACCAGGTGCCGGCGCTGATCGCCTATCTCAGCGACGAGCTGGTCTACGAATTCACCAACAAGGTCTACGAGCAGTGGTACCGCTGGCCGAGCGGCTCGATGCTCGGACGCAACCTGCGCGACGTGCACGGCGCCGAGCACTGCCGGCGCCTGGAGCCGTATTTCGAGCGTGCGCTGGCCGGCGAGAGCGTGACCTTCGAGATCGCCGAGACCGCGCTGTCCGGCCAGGAGCGCTACATGCAGCGTTCCTATGTGCCGAACCGCCAGGCCGACGGCAGGGTGGTCGGCCTGTTCGTGCTGATCCGCGACATCACCGAGCGCCGGCGCACCGCCGAGGCGCTGCACCAGGCCTACCAGAACCTCGAGCAGCGGGTGCGCGAGCGCACCGCCGAGCTGACCAGCCTCAACGACCAGTTCAAGCGCGAGATCCACGAGCGCAGCCAGGTCGAGGCACGCCTGCGCGAGGCCAAGCGCGAGGCGGAACAGGCCAACCTGTCGAAGACCAAGTTCCTTGCCGCGGTCAGCCACGACCTGCTGCAGCCGCTGAACGCCGCGCGGCTGTTCACCAGCGCGTTGCAGGAGCGCGGTGGCGTCGGGCAGGGCAACGAGGCGCTGGTGAACAACATCAGTCATTCGCTGGAGGACGTGGAGAATCTGCTCGGCACGCTGGTGGACATCTCCAAGCTGGACGCCGGGGTGATCCGCCCGGATATCGCGCCGTTCGAGATCGGCGAGCTGCTCGGCAACCTGGCCGCGGAGTACCGCCAGGTGGCCGTCAGCGAGGGCCTGCGCCTGGAGTTCGTGGCCTGCGGGGCGCTGGTCCGCAGCGACCAGCAACTGCTCGCGCGGATCCTCCGCAACCTGCTGTCCAACGCCATCCGCTACACGCCCCGCGGGCGCGTGCTGCTTGGCTGCCGCCGGCAGCGCCAGAGCCTGTCTATCGAGGTCTGGGACACCGGGGTCGGCATCGCTGCCGACAAGCTCGGCGAGATATTCCAGGAGTTCAAGCGCGGCGAGTTGCAGCGCTCGCAACAGGACCGCGGGCTCGGCCTGGGGCTGGCGATCGTCGACAAGATCGCCCGCATGCTCGGCCACCGGGTCCGGGTCGGCTCGCGGCCGGGCAAGGGCTCGTGCTTCGCCATCGAGGTGCCGCTGGCCCGCCACGCCCCGCGCGGCCGCGCCGAGCCGCCGGCCTGCGCGGACGACCTGCGCGAGCGGCTGCGCGGTTCGCGGGTGTGGGTGCTGGACAACGACGCGGCGATCTGCGCCGGCATGCGCACGCTGCTCGAGGCCTGGGGCTGCCGGGTGGTGACGGCGTTGTCGGAGGAAGACCTGGCGCGCCAGGTCGACAACTACCACGCGGAGGCCGACCTGCTGATCGTCGACTATCACCTCGACGACCAGCGCAACGGCATCGACGCGGTCGCCGCGATCAATGCCCGGCGCGGTTCGCCACTGCCGGCGCTGATGATCACCGCCAACTACAGCAACGACCTCAAGCAGCAGGTCCGCGAGCTTGGCCATACCCTGATGCACAAGCCGGTACGGCCGATGAAGCTGAAGACCGCGCTCTGCCACCTGCTGGAGCGCGAAGGCGTGGTCTGATTCAGCCGCGTTCGCGCGCCGCGCGGCCCAGGCGCGGGAGGAGGATCAGGGCGATCCCGCCGAGCACCGCCAGGGTCGCCGGCGGCAGCCGTGGGCCGAGCGGCTCGCCGAGCAGCAGCGCGCCGCAGAGGGCGGCGAGCACCGGCACGCTGAGCTGCACCGAGGCTCCCTGGAGCGCCGTCAGCCCCGGCAGCGCGCTGTACCAGACGGCGTAGCCGAGGCCGGAGGCGAGGGCGCCTGAGAGCAGCGCATAGAGCAACCCGGGGCCGTCCAGCCGCAGTTGCCCGTGGAAGACCAGGAGCAGCAGGGCGGCGAAGGCGATGGCGCGGAGGAAATTGCCGGCGCTGACCGCCAGGGGGTCGCCGCCGCCCCGGCCGAGCAGGGTATAGAGCCCCCAGGCGAGGCCGGACAGCAGCATCAGCAGGGCGCCGCCCAGTGGCGGCGCGCTGGCTCCCGGCAGCAACAGGTAGAGCAGGCCGCCCAGTGCCAGCAGGAAACCGGCCAGTGCCTGCGTACCCGGCCGCTCGCCGCGCAGCAGCCCGGCCAGGAGCAGGCTGACCTGCACCGCGCCGAACAGCAGCAGCGCGCCGGTGCCGGCGTCCAGTTGTACATAGGCGTAGGAGAACGCCGCGGCGTAGACGAACAGCGCCGCCGCGCCGCGCCAGCCGCCGCGCGCGCCGGCCGGGGCGCGGCGCAGGCGCAGCAGCAAGAGCAGCATGAGCGCCCCGGAAACAAGGCGCAGGGCGGTGAAGCTGACCGCGTCGATGGCGGTGTCCTTCAGCGCTGCCCGGCAGAGCAGCGAATTGCCGGCGAAGGCCAGCATCGCCAGGATGGTGAGCAGCAGGGTGCGGCGGTCGGGCATGGGCGGGCCTCAGCGACGCAGGTAGGCGGCGAAGTCGATGTCGCTGGCGCTGAGGATGGCCTGCACGCGGTTGTGCACCCTGAGCTTGCGCAGGATCGCCGAGACGTGCGCCTTCACCGTGGTCTCGGCGATCTCCAGGTTGTAGGCGATCTGCTTGTTCGACTCACCCTTGGTCATTCGCTCCAGCACCAGCAACTGCTTGCGGGTCAGGGCCTGCAGCAGTTCCGGGGCGATCGCGTGCTCCTCGTGGCCGCAACGGCGCGGCGAGCTCTTCTGCGTGCGGATCACGTCCGAGGGCAGGTAGACGTTGCCGTTGAGGATCTGCTCGATGGCCTCGGTCATCTGCGCGCGCGGCGAGGACTTGGTGATGAAGCCCACCGCGCCGTAGGTGATGGCCTGCAGGACCACCTGCTTGTCCTGCTCGGCGGAAACGATCACCACGGGAATGGTCGGGGCCTCGTTGCGCAGGTTCATCAGGCCGTTGAGGCCGTGCATCCCGGGCATGTTCAGGTCGAGCAGGATCAGGTCGAGGTCGTCGTGGGCCTGGGTCAGGCCCAGGGCGCTGTCGAGGTCGGCGGTCTCCATGACTTCGCTGCCGGGAAACCCGTCGGCGATGACATTGTGGATGGCTTCGCGGAACAGCGGGTGATCGTCGGCGATCAGGATCTTGTACATGGCCAGGACCTCGTTATTGTCGTTATGGGCGGCGGGTGGCGGTTCAGCGCGAGGCTGGCGTTCGGCGGACGCCGCTGGCGTCACGGTAGCAGCCGCGGCGGCGATAGCCCAGCGCGGCGCCGCCCTGGCCTGGCGGGGCCAGGCGGCCCGGGATGAGGGATCGGCGAGGAGATCGACCGGGACGCTGGCGGGCGCGGCCGGACGGCGCCAGTGGCAGGCTGGACGGAGCGTGGGCAAGGCGAGGCATGGCGATTTCTCTGTAGTTCTTCTTGTAGCGGCCATTACAAGACAGGTGCGCTGCTTTGGAAATTCGACGTTGAGAGGGGCGAAGCGCTACCAAAGTAGTAGACGGCCACTCTTGCGCATGGCCCATGTCCTGGCACCGATGCCGGCCGCGTCCGCGCGGCGGCCGGAACCTGGGGGAAGGTAGCGCCCCGGCAGTACCAAGGTAGTAGCCTGTCGCGGCTGGCGGCGTCCTAGCATGCTTTGGCAATGACCATCCAAAGGAGGCGCCGCCATGCGCATCGCCGTCACCCTGGTGTTGCCCATCCTGCTGATCCTCAGCCTGCTCGGCTTCGATTTCCTCTACGCCCGGCATGTCCAGCCCGACACGCCTGGCGCCTGCTCGGCCGCACACGCCTGCCGGGCTGCGCCCTGAGGCACGGCATGCCGGCGCCACGCGCGGATCCGCCTGCGGCGGCGTGGCGGTTCCCTCGACCGGGCGGGCGCGACGATGGACGCGGCTGCGAGCTGCGCCTGTGACCGTCGCCGGGTGTGGCGACTGAAAGGAGGAAAGCATGAAGATCCTGCTGGTGGATGACCATCCCGTGGTCCGCGAAGGCCTCGCCGGGTTGCTACGGGGCCTGCTGCCCGACGTGCAACTGAGCGAGGCCGGCGACGGCGAGCACGCCTTGCTGGCGGTGCAGCGCGAGATTCCCTCGCTGGTCATCGTCGACCTCGACCTGCCGGGAATCAGCGGCGTGGAGCTGACCCGCCGGCTGCGCCAGCGCCTGCCGCAGCTGCGCGTGCTGTTCTTCAGCCTGCACGACGAGCTGGCGCTGGTGCGCCAGGCACTGGACGCCGGTGCCCGCGGCTACCTGACCAAGCGCGCGGCACCGGCGACGCTGCTGGAGGCGGTGCGCCGGGTGCTCGCCGGGCAGGTCTACATCGAGCAGGGCCTGGCCATCCGCCTGGCGTGCCAGCAGCGGAGCGAGGAGGGCGAGGCCATCCTGCGCGACTTGACCCGCCGTGAGTTCGAGATATTCCGCCTGCTCGCGCGCGGCCTGGCCATGCGTCAGGTGGCCGAGCAGCTGGGGGTGAGCGGCAAGACCGTGTCAAACCATGTCAGCCTGCTCAAGCAGAAGCTGCAGGTGAGCACCCAGGCGGAACTGGTGCACCGGGCCATCGACAGCGGCGTGCTGCGGCTGGGCCTGCCGCTGCCGCTCGCCGAGAAGGCTTGCGGCAGCGTCGGGTAGGGGCATCCTCGCTGCTGTCCGGCGCTTCACCGCCAGCCCGCGGGGCAGTCCTTGCAACCCTGCATGTTGCTGCCCTGGAAGTTGCCGAAGCGCACCTTGCTGCCGCGCAGGTCGGCGTCCTCCAGATTGGCCTCGGCCAGCTTGACTTCCTGCAGGTTGGCGTCGCGCAGGTCGGCGCCCTTGAGATCGGCGCGGGACAGCCAGGTCATCTCCAGGTCGGCGGCGCGCAGCGTGGCCTGGTGCAGGCGGCCGCCGCTGAGTCGGGCGAACTCCAGGTAGGCGGCGGTAAGGTCGGCGCCCTGCCACTGGGCACCCTGGGCGAACAGGCCCCAGGCCTGGATCGCCACCGCCCTGGCGCCGGAGAGGTCGGCGCCGCGCAGGTTGGCCTGCTGCAGGCTGGCGCGGGTGAGGTCGGCGCCACGCAGGTCGGCTTTTTCCAGGTTGGCCAGGTCGAGCCTGGCGTGGCGCAGGTCGGCGCCGGAGAGATCGGCGCCGGCCAGGTCGATGCGGCCGAGGTCGAGGTTGCGCAGGTCGGCACCGCGCAGGTCGGCCCTGGCGCAGCGCGCGCCGGGCTCCAGGCGGCAGCCGGCGATGATGCGGACGCTGTCGTCGTCGATGTCGTCGGCGGCCTGGGCCAGGCCGGCGCCGAGCAGGGCGGCGCAGAGGAGGAAGGTCTTCATCGGGATACTCCGCGGGCGGGGAAAGCCGCGCCCCGCGGGGCGCGGCGCGGGGATCAGCGGCTGGCGGTGCGGTTGTCCCAGCTGGGCAGCTTGAATACCCAGAAGGAACCGCCCTGGGCCACCGGCCGGGTCAGGTCGGCCATGTCGCCGCCCCACAGCGGCACGGCGCCGCCGTAGCCGACGGTCACGCCGAGGTACTGCTCGCCGTCCTGTTCCCAGGTGATCGGCGGCGAGACGATGCCGCTGCCGGTCTGGAACTTCCACAGTTCCTTGCCGCTCTTCGCGTCGAAGGCCTTGAAGTAGCCGTCGCCGGTGCCGGTGAACACCAGGTTGCCGGCGGTGGCCAGCACCCCGGCCCAGAGTGGCAGGTGTTCCTTGTGTTCCCAGACCACCTTGCCGCTGACCGGGTCCATGGCGCGCAGGCTGCCGACGTGGTCGTCGTACATGCGCTTGATCCGGAAGCCCATGCCCAGGTAGGCGCTGCCCTTCGTATAGCTGACCTCCTCGGTCCAGTAGTCTTCCTTCCAGTGGTTGGCCGGCACGTAGAACAGCCCGGTGTCCTGGCTGTAGGCCATCGGGTTCCAGTTCTTGCCGCCGAGGAATGGCGGCGATACTTCCACCGCCTTGCCATGCTTCTGCCCCGGTTCCGGCAGCGGCGGGCGCTGGCCCTCGCGCTCCACCGGGCGGCCGGTCTTCAGGTCGATGTGGCTGGCCCAGGTGATGTTGTCGACGAAGGGGAAGGCGTTCTGCAACTTGCCGTTGCTGCGGTCGACCACATAGAAGAAGCCGTTGCGGTCGGCGTGGGCGGTGGCCTTGACGATCTTGCCGTCCTTGGCCTTGTAGTCGAACAGCACCAGTTCGTTGTTGCCGGAGAAGTCCCAGGCGTCGTTGGGGGTGTGCTGGTAGAACCACTTCACCTCGCCGCTGCTCGGGTCGACCCCGACCTGGCCGGAGGTGTAGAGGCTGTCGTAGTCGTGCGGGTTGCCGCCCTTGGCGGTGCGCGCCCAGGTGTTCCACGGGCCGGGGTTGCCGGCGCCGACGATGATGGTGTTGGTCTCGGCGTCGAAGCTGGCGCTCTGCCAGGGAGCGCCGCCGCCGTGGCTCCAGGACTCGACCTTGCCGGTCGGCGAGTTGCGATCGTCCGGCCAGGACGGCGCCTTGACGTCGCCGGTGACCGTGCTGTCCTTGCCGTTCAGGCGGCCCATGTGGCCTTCGACGAAGGGGCGCATCCAGATTTCCTCGCCGGTATCCGGATCGCGGGCGAACAGGCGGCCGACCACGCCGAACTCGTCGCCCGAGCTGCCGTGGATCAGCAGGACCTTGCCGGTCTTGCCGTCCTTCACGATGGTCGGCGCGCCGGTCATGGTGTAGCCGGCGCCGTGGTCGGCGAACTTCTTCTTCCACACCACCTTGCCGGTGTTCTTGTTCAGCGCCACCACCGAGGCGTCGAGGGTGCCGAAGAACACCTTGTCGCCATAGATCGCGGCGCCGCGGTTGACCACGTCGCAGCACGGGCGGATGTCGTCGGGCAGGCGGTGGTTGTAGGTCCACAGGCGCTTGCCGGTCTTCGCGTCGAGGGCGAACAGCCGCGAGTAGGAGGCGGTCACGTAGATCACGCCGTCGCTGACGATGGCCTGGGACTCCTGGCCGCGCTGCTTCTCGTCGCCGAAGGAATACGACCAGGCCGGGGTCAGCTTGAACACGTTGTCGGCGTTGACCTGCTTGAGCGGGCTCCAGCGCTGGGCATGGGTGCCCATGCCGTACTGCAGCACGTCGCCGGTGCTCTTGTCGTCGTTGGCGATGTCCTCCCAGGTCACATCCTTGGCCAGCGCGGCGCCACCGCTGCCCAGGGCGACGGCGAAGGCGAGGCAGTGCAGGCTCGGGCGCAGGAGGCCGGCAGGGGCGGGTGAGGTTCTTGTTGTCATGATCGGGTTCCCGTTTGGAGTGAGGGTCGAGAAACGGCAGGCCGCTGCTCGGGCCGCGGCGGTTTCATGGTGGAAGCGGGGCTCGCCGGCGGGAACGGAAGATCGCCCGATTCGCCCGGGAAGACTTCCCGGCCGGGACATGACTTGGACTTGCTGCCAAAGCCCCCCGCGAGGCCTTCCGAGGCTCTACTGCGAAGGGAGTAGGCGAGGGCGCCCAAAGCAGGATTCGGCCGCGCGGCGGAGGCTCCTAGGATGGCGGCGAGCGCCGTTTGGCGCCCGTGCCTTGTCCTGTCTCCCCGGAGGAATGAAGTGATGAACAAGAACAACGCCTTGCGCGGCCTGCTGGTGCTGGCCGGTCTCAGCCTCTCGAGCCTGGCCCTGGCCCACGGCGACGTGACCCCCCAGGCGGTGGACACCAAGGGACTCGAGCCGCTGGGCAAGGAATGGCGCGACACCAACCCCTACCGCGAGCCCTACGCCAAGCACGACCTGGCCGTGGAGATCGGCGCCTCCGCCTACAACCAGAACTGCGCGCGCTGCCACGGCCTGGAAGCCAAGTCCGGTGGCATCGCCCCGGACCTGCGCCTGCTGGAGACCGGCGCCGAGGGCGACGAGTGGTTCAAGGAGCGGGTCATCAACGGCGCGGTGCGCGATGGCGCGGTGTACATGCCGAAGATGGCCGACTTCATCAGCCAGGAAGGCCTCTGGGCGATCCGCAGCTATCTGGAAAGCGTGCACGTCGACGAGTGACACGCCCGACCCTTCGCCGCCGACCGCGGCGCCCTCGCCGAGTCCGCCGCGCCACGGCGGAACGACCACACAGGAGAGCTTCGCCATGATCTACGCAGCGCCCGGAACCCCCGGTGCCGTCGTTACCTTCAAGCCTCGCTACGGCAACTACATCGGTGGCGAATTCGTGCCTCCGGTCAAGGGCCAGTACTTCACCAACACCTCGCCGGTGAACGGCCAGCCGATCGCCGAGTTCCCCCGTTCCACCGCCGAGGACATCGACAAGGCCCTCGACGCCGCCCACGCCGCCGCCGACGCCTGGGGCCGCACCTCGGTGCAGGAACGCTCGAACATCCTGCTGAAGATCGCCGACCGCATCGAACAGAACCTGGAACTGCTCGCCGTCACCGAGACCTGGGACAACGGCAAGGCCGTGCGCGAGACCCTCAACGCCGACATCCCCCTGGCCGCCGACCACTTCCGCTACTTCGCCGGCTGCATCCGCGCCCAGGAAGGCTCCGCCGCCGAGATCAACGACAGCACCGTGGCCTACCACATCCATGAGCCGCTGGGCGTGGTCGGGCAGATCATCCCGTGGAACTTCCCGCTGCTGATGGCCGCCTGGAAGCTGGCCCCGGCGCTGGCCGCCGGCAACTGCGTGGTGCTCAAGCCGGCCGAGCAGACCCCGCTGGGCATCTGCGTGCTGCTGGAACTGGTCGGCGACCTGCTGCCGCCGGGCGTGCTCAACGTCGTCCAGGGCTTCGGCAGGGAGGCCGGCGAGGCCCTGGCCACCAGCAAGCGCATCGCCAAGATCGCCTTCACCGGTTCCACCCCGGTCGGCTCGCACATCCTCAAGTGCGCGGCGGAAAACATCATTCCCTCCACCGTCGAGCTGGGCGGCAAGAGCCCGAACATCTACTTCGAAGACATCATGCAGGCCGAGCCGGCGTTCATCGAGAAGGCCGCCGAGGGCCTGGTGCTGGCCTTCTTCAACCAGGGCGAGGTGTGCACCTGCCCGTCCCGCGCACTGGTCCAGGAGTCGATCTACCCGGCATTCATGGAAGAAGTGCTGAAGAAGGTCAGGGCGATCAAGCGCGGCGACCCGCTGGACACCGAGACCATGGTCGGCGCCCAGGCCTCGCAGCAGCAGTACGAGAAGATCCTCTCCTACCTCGACATCGCCCAGCAGGAAGGCGCCGAAGTGCTCACCGGCGGCAGCGCCGAGAAGCTCGAAGGCAACCTGGCCAGCGGCTACTACATCCAGCCGACCCTGCTCAAGGGCCACAACGGCATGCGCGTGTTCCAGGAGGAAATCTTCGGCCCGGTGGTCGGCGTCACCACCTTCAAGGACGAGGCGGAAGCCCTGGCCATCGCCAACGACACCGAGTACGGCCTCGGCGCCGGCCTCTGGACCCGCGACATCAACCGCGCCTACCGCATGGGCCGGGGGATCAAGGCCGGCCGCGTGTGGACCAACTGCTACCACCTGTACCCGGCCCACGCCGCGTTCGGCGGCTACAAGAAGTCCGGCGTCGGCCGCGAGACGCACAAGATGATGCTCGACCATTACCAGCAGACCAAGAACCTGCTGGTGAGCTACGACATCGATCCGCTGGGCTTCTTCTGAGCGTTCCTCAGCCGCCGCGTGCCGCTCCGGCGCGCGGCTTTCGCCGACGCCCCCCGGGGCGCCCGCCGCCACGCCCGGCGTGGCTTCCCCAGGGCGGGTCCTGGCGCGACGCGGCCACGGCCGCGTTTTTTTTCGTTACACCGGCCGACCTTCGCAGCACCCCGCGTGGGCTAGGCTTTTTCGTGCGCCGGGGCAACCGTGGCGCGCGAGGGGGATCGGTCCGGGCGAACCTTGGCCAGGGTCGGCAGTCCCTACCAAATCAGGGGACGAACTCCTTCGAAAGTCTCATTCGAGGCGTTCCCCGCTGATGTTTAACTCGACCTGCCGGAATCGACCGGCACCACCCCAGGAGGATCGACCCCATGTGGACCAAGCCCAGCTTCACCGACCTGCGTCTCGGTTTCGAAGTGACCCTCTACTTCGCCAACCGCTGACCCATCCGGCCCCGGTCATCCGGGGCCTCCCTCCAGCCCGCGGGGCAGACCCATGCACATCCGTATTCTCGGTTCGGCCGCCGGCGGCGGCTTTCCCCAGTGGAACTGCAACTGCCGCAACTGTCGCGGGGTCCGCGACGGCAGCGTAGCGGCCCAGCCACGCACGCAATCCTCCATCGCCCTGTCGGACGACGGCGAGCGCTGGATCCTCTGCAACGCCTCGCCCGACATCCGTGTCCAGATCGCCGCCTTCCCGGCCCTGCAGCCGGCGCGTCGGCCGCGCGATACGGCGATCGGCGCGATCGTCCTGCTCGACAGCCAGATCGACCACACCACCGGCCTGCTCAGCCTGCGCGAAGGCTGCCCGCACGAAGTCTGGTGCACGCAGATGGTCCACCAGGACCTCAGCGAAGGCTTTCCGCTGTTCCGCATGCTTTCCCACTGGAACGGCGGCCTGCGCCACCGGCCGATCGCCCTCGATGGCGAGCCTTTCGCCATCCCGGCCTGTCCGCGCCTGCGCTTCACCGCGATCCCCCTGCGCAGCAGCGCGCCACCGTATTCCCCGCATCGCGGCGACCCGCATCCGGGCGACAACATCGGCCTGTTCGTCGAGGACCTCGACAGCGCCGGCACACTGTTCTACGCGCCGGGCCTCGGCGAGGTGGACGAGGCGCTGCTCGAATGGATGCGCCGCGCCGACTGCCTGCTGGTGGACGGCACGCTCTGGCGCGACGACGAGATGCTGGCCTGCGAGGTCGGCGACAAGCTCGGCCGGCAGATGGGCCACCTGGCGCAGAGCGGGCCGGGCGGCATGCTCGAGGTACTGGCGAAGGTGCCGGCCGCGCGCAAGGTGCTCATCCATATCAACAACACCAATCCCATCCTCGACACCGCTTCGGCCGAGCGCGCCGAACTGGATGCCAGTGGCATCGAAGTGGCCTGGGATGGCATGCACATCCAGCTGTAGGGGGACCGACATGAGCCGTGCCGCCATGGACCGCGCCGAGTTCGAACGGGCGCTGCGCGACAAGGGGCGCTACTACCATATCCACCATCCGTTCCATGTCGCGATGTACGAGGGCCGTGCCAGTCGCGAACAGATCCAGGGCTGGGTGGCGAACCGCTTCTACTACCAGCTCAACATCCCGCTGAAGGACGCGGCGATCCTGGCCAACTGTCCCGACCGCGAGGTCCGCCGCGAGTGGGTCCAGCGCATCCTCGACCACGACGGCGCCCCCGGCGAGGCGGGAGGCATCGAGGCCTGGCTGCGCCTGGCGGAGGCGGTGGGCCTGGAGCGCGAGCAGGTGCTGTCCGAAGAACGGGTGCTGCCCGGCGTGCGCTTCGCCGTCGACGCCTATGTCAACTTCGCCCGTCGCGCCAGCTGGCAGGAGGCGGCGAGCAGTTCGCTGACCGAACTCTTCGCCCCGCAGATCCACCAGTCGCGGCTGGACAGCTGGCCGCGCCACTATCCGTGGATCGAGGCGGCCGGCTACGAGTATTTCCGCAGCCGCCTGGCCCAGGCCCGGCGTGACGTCGAGCACGGCCTGCGGATCACCCTGGAGCACTATCGGACCCGCGAGGCACAGGAACGCATGCTGGAGATCCTGCAATTCAAGCTGGACGTGCTGTGGAGCATGCTCGACGCGATGAGCATGGCCTACGAGCTGGAACGTCCGCCGTACCATACGGTGACCCGTGAGCGGGTCTGGCACCGGGGGCTGGCGCCATGAGCCTGCCATCGCTCGACAGCGTGCCGGTCCTGCGCCGGGGCTTCCGCTTCCAGTTCGAACCGGCCCAGGACTGCCATGTGCTGCTCTATCCCGAAGGGATGGTCAAGCTCAACGACAGCGCCGGGGAGATCCTCAAGCTGGTCGATGGCCGCCGCGACGTGGCGGCCATCGTCGCGGCGCTGCGCGAACGTTTTCCCGAAGTTCCCGGCATAGACGAAGACATCCTGACGTTCCTCGAGGTGGCCCATGCGCAATTCTGGATCGAGCTGCAGTGAAAGCGTGGGGCCGCCGCTCTGGCTGCTGGCCGAGCTGACCTACCGCTGCCCGTTGCAGTGCCCGTACTGCTCGAACCCGCTGGAATTCGCCCGCGAGGGCGCCGAGTTGGGCACCGCGGAATGGATCGAGGTGTTCCGCCAGGCTCGCGAGCTGGGCGCCGCCCAGCTCGGTTTCTCCGGCGGCGAGCCGCTGCTGCGCCAGGACCTCGCCGAACTGATCGAGGCGGGGCGCGGCCTGGGCTTCTACACCAACCTGATCACCTCCGGCATCGGCCTCGACGAGGCACGCCTGGCGCGCTTCGCCGAGGCCGGGCTGGACCACGTGCAGATCAGCTTCCAGGCCGCCGACGAAGAGGTGAACAACCTGCTCGCCGGCTCGCGCAAGGCCTTCGCCCAGAAACTGGCGATGGCCCGCGCGGTGAAAGCCCATGGCTACCCGATGGTGCTCAACTTCGTCACCCACCGGCACAACATCGACAACATCGAGCGGATCATCCAGCTGTGCATCGAGCTGGAGGCCGACTACGTGGAACTGGCCACCTGCCAGTTCTACGGTTGGGCCGCGCTGAACCGCGCCGGGTTGCTGCCGACCCGCGCCCAACTGGAGCGCGCCGAGCGGATCACCGCCGAATACCGCCAGCGGCTGGCCGCCGAAGGCAATCCGTGCAAGCTGATCTTCGTCACCCCCGACTACTACGAGGAACGGCCGAAGGCCTGCATGGGCGGCTGGGCCAGCGTGTTCCTCGACATTACCCCGGACGGCACCGCGCTGCCGTGCCACAGCGCGCGGCAACTGCCGCTGAAGTTCCCCAACGTGCGCGAGCACAGCCTGCGCCACATCTGGTACGAGTCGTTCGGCTTCAACCGCTATCGCGGCGACGCCTGGATGCCCGAGCCGTGCCGCTCCTGCGAGGAAAAGGAGCGTGACCACGGCGGCTGCCGCTGCCAGGCGTTCCTCCTTACCGGCGACGCCGACGCCACCGACCCGGTCTGCGCCAAGTCGGCCCGCCACGACCTGATCCTCGACGCCCGGCGCCAGGCCGAGGAGGCGCCGCTGGGCCTGGACGCGCTGACCTGGCGCAATCAGCGCGCCTCGCGCCTGATCTGCAAGGCCTGAGGCAATGGTCGACTACGGCGACTGGCCGAGCGACTGGGGCGCCGAGCGCGCGGTGGCGGCCGGGCGCGATTTCAGCGAACTGAAGGCGGCCCATGGCGGGCTGGCCTGGGTGGAATTCGATCCGGCCAGCGCGCGCTCGCGCCTGTACCTGTGGCGCGACGGCGAGCTGGAGGAGCCCACCGCGCCGGACGGCTCGGTGCGCAGCCGGGTCTACGAGTACGGTGGCGGCGCCTGCTGCGTGACGCTCGACGGGCTGGCCTGGGTCGACGAAACCGACCAGCAGGTACGCCGTTGGCGAGCGGGTCGTGCAGCCCAAGTGCTGGGCGGCGGGGCGCGGTGTCGCTACGGCGACCTGGCCTACGTCGATGCCTGGGATGCCCTGCTGGCGGTGGAGGAGAGCCATGAGGCGGCCGGGGTGGTGCATCGCATCGTGCGCCTGGACGCCGATGGCGCGCGCCGGGTGCTGGTCGAGGGCGCCGATTTCTACGCCGCCCCGCGTGCCGCCGGCCAGGGGCGGCGGCTGGCCTGGATCGAATGGGACCGCCCGCACCAGCCCTGGACCGAGACCCGCCTGGGCCTGGCGGAGAGTGGGCGTACGCGCTGCCTGGCTGGAGCCGGTGGCGGCGAGTCGATCCAGCAGCCGCGCTTCGATCCCGACGGCCGCCTTCACTGGCTGAGCGACCGCGACGGCTGGTGGCGTCCCTGCGCCGAGGTAGCATTGGCCGGCCGCTTCGCCGATGCCGACCACGCGGGCGCGCCCTGGCAACTGGGCGCTTGCAGCTACCTGCCGCTGGGAGAGGGAAGGCTGCTGCTCGGACGCCTCGAGGCCGGCGGCGGGCAACTGTTCCTGCGCGAAGCGGACGGCAGCGAGCGGCGCTTGGCCGCGGACTGGAACCGGTTCGCCGGACTGGCCGCGGATGCCCGGGCGTTCTACTGCATCGCGGCGGCGGCCGATCGTCTGCCGGCGCTGCTGGCGATCCGCCGTGACGACCTGCGTGTCGAGGTGTTGCGCGGTGGCGAGCGGTCACTGGCGGAGGGCGAGCTGTCGCATGCGCAGGCCTTCGTCTATGCCCTGGGCAACGGCGAACACGGCCACGGTTTCTTCTATCCGCCGCGCAACGCCCGCCGCCGCGTCGATCCCGAACGGCCACCGCCGTTGCTGGTGTGGCTGCATGGCGGACCGACCTCGATGCATTCGCCGGCGTTCGATGCCGGCCTGCAGTTCTGGACCCAGCGCGGTTTCGCCGTGGCGGCGCTGAACTACCGTGGCAGCAGCGGCTACGGCCGCGCCTATCGGCAGCGCCTGCGCGGCCAATGGGGACGCCTGGAGGTGCGCGACATCGAGGCGGCGCTGGCGCAGCTGGCGACGGAGGGGCGGATCGACCGCGACCGGGTCTTCGTCCGTGGCGCCAGCGCCGGAGGCTACAGCGCGCTGCGCGCCCTGGCCTGCCTCGATGGCCTGCGCGGCGGCGCCAGTCTCTACGGGGTCAGCGATCCGTTGGCACTGGCGCGTTGCACCCACAAGTTCGAGGGCGACTACCTCGACTGGCTGATCGGCGACCCGCGGCGCCAGCGCCGCCGCTACCTGGCGCGCAGTCCGGTGCGGCAGGCCGGGCGTATCCGCGCGCCGGTGGTGTTCTTCCAGGGCGGGCTCGACGCGGTGGTGGTGCCGGAGCAGACCGAGGCGATGGTCGCTGGCCTGCGGCGCAGCGGCGTGCGCGTGGAGTGCCACCGCTATCCGCAGGAGCGCCACGGCTTCCGCCAGCCGGCCAATCGCGCCCATGCCCTGCTGGCGGAATGGCGCTTCTACCTGGGCCTGCTGGAGGATTGAAGGGACCCGCCAAGGTCGCATTGCAATAACCGACGAATACAGTAGGCTGCCGGCAATGTCCGATAACAATAAGAATGGTCTGTCAGATGAGCCACGACCTCAGCCAACTGCGTAAATTCGTCTCGCCCGAGATCATCTTCGGCGCCGGCTGCCGGCACAGCGTCGCCAACTACGCGAAGACCTTCGGTGCGCGCAAGGTCCTGCTGGTCTCCGACCCCGGTGTGCTCGCCGCCGGTTGGGTCGCCGACATCCAGGCGAGCCTGGAGGGGCAGGGCGTCGACTATTGCCTGTACACCGCGATCTCGCCCAACCCGCGCGTCGAGGAGGTGATGCTCGGCGCCGAGTTCTACCGCAGCCAGGGCTGCAACGTGATCGTCGCGGTGGGCGGCGGCAGCCCGATGGATTGCGCCAAGGGCATCGGCATCGTCGCCGCCCATGGCCGCAGCATCCTCGAGTTCGAAGGCGTCGACCGGCTGCGGGTGCCGAGCCCGCCGCTGATCCTGATCCCGACTACCGCCGGGACTTCGGCGGACGTCTCGCAGTTCGTGATCATTTCCAACCAGGACGAGCGCATGAAGTTTTCCGTGGTGAGCAAGGCGGTGGTGCCCGACGTCTCGCTGATCGACCCGGAAACCACGCTGACCATGGACCCCTTCCTCTCCGCCTGCACCGGCATCGATGCGCTGGTGCACGCCATCGAGGCGTTCGTCTCCACCGGCCACGGCCCGCTGACCGATCCCCACGCGCTGGAAGCGATGCGCCTGATCGACGGCAACCTGGTGCAGATGATCGCCAACCCCGGCGACATCGCCCTGCGCGAGAAGATCATGCTCGGCAGCATGCAAGCCGGGCTGGCCTTCTCCAATGCCATCCTCGGCGCGGTGCACGCCATGTCGCACAGCCTCGGCGGCTATCTCGACCTGCCGCACGGGCTGTGCAACGCGGCGCTGGTCGAACACGTGGTGGCATTCAACTACAGCGCCGCGCCGGAGCGCTTCAAGGTGATCGCCGAGACCTTCGGCATCGACTGCCGCGGCCTGACCCAGGCGCAGGTCCGCCAGCGCCTGGTGGACCACCTGATCGCCTTCAAGCGTGCCGTCGGTTTCCACGAGAGCCTCGCCCTGCACGGGGTCGGCAGTTCCGACATCCCCTTCCTTTCGCGCCATGCGATGCAGGACCCGTGCATCCTCACCAACCCGCGCGAATCGAGCCAGCGTGACGTCGAGGTGGTCTATGGCGAGGCCCTCTGAGCGACAGCAGGAGGCCCTGGCCGGATTGCTCGGCCTGGGCAGCCACTCCGCGCGCAAGAGCCACTACCCGGAGCTGCTGGCGCGCCTGGAGGAACTGGAGGCGGAGCGCAACCGCTACAAGTGGCTGTTCGAACACGCCGTGCACGGCATCTTCCAGGCCAGCCTCGGCCACGGCCTGCGCGCCGCCAATCCGGCGTTGGCGCAGATGCTCGGCTACGACGATCCGCAACAGGTGCTCTGGTCGCTGGAGGACATGGCCGGGCAGTTGTTCGTCGGCGGTGAGGCCGAGATGCGGCGGATCCGCACGCTGCTGCGCGAGCGCGGCGGCCTGTTCGGCTACGAGACGCGCCTGTGGCGCAAGGATGGCAGCCATATCGAGGTGTTGATGAACCTGCTGCTCAGGCACGACGAAGAGGAACTGGTCGAAGGCTTCGTCGCCGACATCACCGAGCGGGTCCAGGCCCAGCAGCGCCTGCAGAGCATGAACGAGGAACTGGAGCGGCGGGTGGCCGGGCGTACCCGCGAGCTGGAAGAGCTCAATCGCCAGTTGCGCCAGGCGCGCGACGCCGCCGAGGCCGCCAACCACAGCAAGGACAAGTACCTCGCCGCCGCCAGCCACGACCTGCTGCAACCGCTCAATGCGGCGCGCCTGCTGGTCGATACCCTGCGCGAGCGTGGCCTGCCGGCCGCCGAGCTGCAACTGGTGGAGCGTACCCATCTGGCGCTGGAGGGCGCCGAGACGCTGCTCACCGACCTGCTGGAGATCGCCCGGCTCGACCAGAGCGCGATCCGTCCGGAGCTGGACGACTACTCCCTGGACGAATTGCTCGGGCCGCTGGTTTCCGAATTCGAGGAAGTCGCGCGGGCCTCCGGCCTGGCGCTGCGCGCGCGGATTCCCCGGCTGGCGGTGCGCACCGACGCGCGCCTGCTGTCGCGGATCCTGCGCAACTTTCTCAGCAACGCCTGCCGCTATACCGAGCGTGGCGCCGTACTGCTGGGCGCGCGCCGGCGTGGCGGCAACGTGCGCCTGGAGGTCTGGGACAGTGGCCGGGGCATTCCCGCCGACCAGTTGCAGGCGATCTTCCTCGAGTTCAACCAACTGGACGTCGGCCGGGCTTCCGAGCGCCGTGGCGTCGGCCTGGGCCTGGCCATCGTCGACCGGATCGCCGGCATCCTCGGCTATCGCATCGAGGTGCATTCGATTCCCGGCCGAGGCTCGCTGTTCGCCATCGAGGTGCCGGTGGTCCGCGAGCCATCGCGGCCAGCGCCCGGCGAGGCGCCGGCGCGGATGTCTGCCGGCGATCCGCTGCCGGGAAGGCGGCTGCTGGTGGTGGATAACGAGACCGAGATTCTCTTCAGCATGGCCGCGCTGCTCGGCCAGTGGGGCTGCGAAGTGCTCACCGCCAGCGACCTGGAAAGCGCCCGGCGGGTGCTCGGCGGACGCGCGCCCGACGTGATCCTCGCCGATTACCATCTCGATCACGGCGCCACCGGCTGCCAGTTGCTGGGCGCGTTGCGCGGGGACTACGGCGCCGCTATCCCGGCGGTGATGATCACCGCCGACCGCAGCGACGACTGCCGTCGCGCGCTGAATCGACTGGGCGTGCCGCTGCTGAACAAGCCGCTGAAGCCCGGCAAGCTGCGTGCCGCCCTAAGCGCCTTGCTCGGCGAGGCCCAGGGCGCTCCCCGCGGCGCCGGAGACGGTGGCAGGCCCTAGCCGGGCCGGCGGCTGCGCCGGTGCAGCGCGACGGCCAGGGCCAGCCCGCTGAGCGCGGCCAGGCAGGCGAAGAGGAAGATCGAGCGGAAGCCGAACAGGTTGGCGACGAAGCCCACCAGCGGCCCGGTGACGCCCAGCGACAGGTCGACGAACAGTGAGTAGGCACCCAGCGCCGCGCCGCGGTTGGAAGCCGGCACCAGGTTCACCGCTTCCACGCCGAAGGCCGGGAACACCAGGGAGAAGCCGAAGCCGGTGAGCGCCGCGCCGGCCAGGCCGATCCAGGGGTTCGGCGCGCTCCACAGCAACAGCAGGCCGAGGCTTTCGATGCCGAGGCAGACGATCGCCACGCGGAAGCCACCGAGCCGGTTGATGCTATTGGCGAACAGCAGCCGGGCGCCGATGAAGCAGCCGCCGAAGGCGCTCAGGCAGAGCACCGCGTGGGCCCAGCCACGGCTGGCGTAGTAGAGGGTGATGAAGGTGGCGATGGTGCCGAAACCGATCGCGCCCAGCGCCAGGCCCATGCCGTGCGGGGTGACCCGGCCGAGCACATGGTGGAACGGCAGGCGTTCGCCGTGCACCAGCGGCGCCGGCAGCTTCGGCCAGGCCAGGGCGAAGCCGAGCAGCCCGAGCAGGACGATCGCCGCGCCCATGCTCCACAGTCCCAGCCATTGCACCAGCAATACCCCTAGCGGCGCGCCGAGGGCGATGGCGCCGTAGCTGGCGATACCGTTCCAGGAAATCACCTTGGCGGTGTGCGGCGCGCCGACCCGGCCGATGCCCCAGCCGATCGCCGCCGAGCCGACCAGGCTTTCCGCCGCGCCGAGCACCAGGCGGCCGACCAGCAGGCTGGCCAGGCTCAGCGCCGGCCAGCCCTGGAACGCCACCGAGAGCAGCATGAACAGCCCGCTCGCGGCGCTGCCGGCCATGCCGTAGAGCACCGCGCGCTTCGGCCCGAGGCCGTCGATGACGCGCCCGGCGTAGGGCCGGGCGAGCAGGGTGGCGAGGTACTGCACGCTGATCACCAGGCCGGCCAGCACCGAGCCGTAGCCGAGGTCGTCGTGCACGTAGCCGGGCAGCACCGCCAGCGGAATGCCGATGGTCAGGTAGCCGATGAAGGTGAACAGCACCACCGAGACGATCTGCAGGGTGACGTTCTGCCGCGCGCTGTCTTGCGCCGGCGGGATGGGGGGGATATCGACGGACATGTGGGAAACGCGGTCGCAGTGGGTTGTCGCGGTTCGCCATGATGACCGTTGCCGATGAGGAATGAAAGCAGGCTAACGGATTCGCCGGGCGATCAGCGGCGCGCGGCGCGTGGCGCAGGTACGTTCAGAGGCGCTGGAAGAGGCCCGGGTAGTCGATCACCAGCCCTTGTTCGTCGACCAGCAGCACCGCCTTGAACGCGCTGCCTTCGAGGTTCTCGTAAAGATAGTGGCCGGCGTCCAGGCGCGTGTAGGCCTGGCGCATGCTGCGCGGCTCCAGGGCCGGGGCCTCGATGTAGAGGACGCGGATTTCCGCGCGCTGGCCATCGGCCAGGCCCAGGCGACGGATCGGGAAGGTGTTGGTGAAGGGACTTGGCCAGAGGTCGATGTCCAGGCAGCCGTCGAACGCCGGCAGCGCTTCGCCGTCGCCGTCCTGCCAGTGGCCGCGGCCATCGGCGAGCAGGTGCAGCTTGCGCACCCCGGTCTCGCTTTCGACGTGGAACACCGCTTCGCGCAGATGCCAGCCGGCGTCCCAGCGCAGCCGGTAGTCCAGCTGGTAGGGCAGTCCGCTGCGTTCGTCGGGTGCGCGCAACTGGCTTTCCGCCTGGTCGTGCTCCAGGCGCAGGGCCTCCCAGCTGGACGACGGCGAGCGCCACAGGCCAGCCCAGGTGTACAGACGCTCGCCGCTCATGCGTCGAGTACCAGGCCGAGGCGCTGGCGCCTGGGCAGGCGCGCCACCACTAGCTGATGGGAGCGGACCAGGGCCTCGCGCAGCTCGGCGGCCTTCATCGGGTAGGGACGCGCCATCACGATCCAGTGCGCCCGCGCCAGGTAGGGTGCCGGACGGATGCCGGGGCGGTCGACATAGCCGAGGAACAGCTCGCTGCCGACCTTGAAGGCCAGGCCGCCGTCCTTGTCGACGAAGTCGAGGATGGCGAACATCTTGTTGCCGGCCACCGAGAACACCCGGTTCGACCCCCACTTGAGGTCTTCCCGGGCACCGGGCAGTTGCAGGCAGAAGGTGGCGATCTGGTCGGCGGTCATGGACGCTCCGGTGGCGGGTCAGTCGCGGAAGTACACTTCCAGGAGATGGTAGCCGAACTGGCTCTTCAGCGGACCCTGGAGTACGCCCACGGGCTTTCTGAAGATCGCATTGTCGATCGGCCGGACCATCTGTCCCGGGCGCACCTCGCCGAGGTCGCCGCCACGCTTGCCGGACGGGCAGGTCGAATGCTTCCTGGCCAGCGTGGCGAAGTCCTCGCCCCTGGCCAGGCGCTGCTTCAGTTGCTCGGCCTCGGCGGCGGTCTTGACCAGGATGTGGCGGGCCATGGCGACAGGCATGGGATTACCTTCTGCGGGAAACGGAACGCGCATTCTAGCCCAGGCCCGCCGTGGCTTCAGTCGCGCAGTTCGGCGCGGTCGCGGTAGAGCTCCAGCGCCTGCGGGTTGGCCAGGGCGTCGGTGTTCTTCACCGGGCGCCCGTGGACCACGTTGCGCACCGCCAGTTCGACGATCTTGCCGCTCAGGGTGCGCGGGATGTCGGCGACCTGGACAATCTTCGCCGGCACGTGGCGCGGCGTGGTATTCGCGCGGATGGTCTGGCGGATGCGTTCGCGCAGGGGCTCGTCGAGGTCGACGCCGTCGCGCAGGCGGACGAACAGCACCACCCGCACATCGCCCCGCCAGTCCTGGCCGATGGCGATGGACTCGAGGACTTCCTCGACCTTCTCCACCTGGCGGTAGATCTCCGCGGTGCCGATGCGCACGCCGCCGGGGTTGAGTACCGCGTCGGAGCGGCCATGGATCACCAGTCCGCCGTGGGCGGTCTCCTCGGCGTAGTCGCCATGGGCCCAGACGCCGGGGAAGCTGCTGAAGTAGGCATCATGGAACCTGGCGCCGTCCGGGTCGTTCCAGAAGCCCAGCGGGATCGACGGAAAGTGCCGGGTGCAGACCAGTTCGCCCTTGCCGCTGGCGAGCCGGCGGCCGTCGTCGTCCCAGATTTCCACGGCCATGCCCAGCGCCTTGCATTGCAGTTCGCCGCGCCATACCGGCAGCAGAGGATTGCCGATGGCGAAGCAGGAAACGATGTCGGTGCCGCCGGAGATCGACGACAGGCAGAGGTCGCTCTTCAGCTCGCGGTAGACGTAGTCGAAGCTTTCGTGGGCCAGCGGCGAGCCGGTGGAAAGCAGCGTCTTCAGGCTGTCCAGGCGATGGCTGTGGCGCGGGCGGGCGCCGGCCTTTTCCAGCGCCGCCAGGTACTTGGCGCTGGCGCCGAACACGCCGATGCCCTCGGCGTCGATAAGATCCATCAGGCGTTCCGGGCCGGGATGGAACGGCGAGCCGTCGTAGAGCACCAGGCTGGCGCCCACCGCCAGGCCGGAGACCAGCCAGTTCCACATCATCCAGCCGCAGGTGGTGTAGTAGAACAGCCGGTCGCCGTCGCCCAGGTCGGTGTGCAGGCCGTGCTCCTTGAGATGTTGCAGGAGCACGCCGCCGGTGGCGTGGACGATGCACTTGGGTACCCCGGTGGTGCCCGACGAATAGAGGATGTACAGCGGCTGCTCGAAGGGCACCGGGGTGAAGACCGGCTCGCCCTCGGCCTGGTAGAACCCGTCCCACAGCGCGACCTGCGCCTGGCAGCGGTAGTCCTGCGGCTGTGCCTGCGGACGGTCGTAGGGCACCACCAGCAGTTGCTCCAGGCCGGGCAGGCCGGCGAGCACCTCGTTGAGCCTGGCGGTCAGGTCCAGCGACTTGCCGGCGTAGCGGTAGCCGGCGCAGGCGATCAGCACCCGCGGTTCGATCTGGCCGAAGCGGTCGATCACGCCCTGGGTACCGAAGTCCGGCGAGCAGCTCGACCAGGTCGCGCCGAGGCTGGTGGTGGCAAGCATGCCGACCACGGTCTGCCAGGTGTTCGGCATCAGCGCCGCGACCCGCTCGCCAGGACCGACGCCGAGCGCGGCGAGGCGCTTCTGCAGGCCGGCGACGTGACGGGCCAGCTCGGCGTGGCTGAGCACCTCGCGGCGGCCGTCTTCGCTCACCGCGATCAGCGCCGGGGCGTCATCGCGGCGGCGCAGCAGGTGTTCGGCGAAATTCAGCATGGCGCCGGGGAACCAGCGCGCCGAGGGCATCTGCGCGCCTTCCTCGAGCACCGCGCGCGGCGGTTGCCGGAAGCGCACCTCGAAGAAGTCGACGATAGCCTGCCAGAACGCCTCGCGGCGCTCCACGCTCCAGGCGTGCAGCGCCGGGTAGTCGGCCAGGGCGAGGGCGTGGCGCTGGTTGACGAAGCGCCGGAAAGCCTCCATGCGGCTGGCGGCGATACGTTCGGCGGAAGGCGTCCAGAGCGGTGCGGGCATGGCGTGTCCGTCCTTCTTGTCGTTCTGACCCATGCGCCAAGCATAACCGCCCGCGGCGGCGCCTGCCTCAATCGCCGGACTGGTCTTCGGGCAGCGCCAGCGAGCGCCAGTCGGTGCCATGCAGCAGCACGTCGCTGAGGGCCTGGGCGGCGGTGGACAGCTTGTGCTCGCTCAGCCGCAGCAGGCCGACCCGGCGCTGCACCTGCGGCGCATAGAGCGGCAGGCAGCGCGCGCCGAGTTCCCGCATCTGCTGGATGCACAGGGTCGGCACGGCGCTGACACCGAGGCCCTGGGCGACCATCCGCCCGACCGTGACCAGTTGGTGGCTCTCGAACGCCACCGGCAGGCGGCCGTGCTCGGCGGCCACGCTTTCTTCCAGGAGCAGGCGCACCGCCGAGGGGCGTTGCAGGGTGATGAAGGGCTCGCCGAGCAGTTCGCGCCAACTGATCCGCTCCCGCCCGACCAGCGGCGAGCCGGCCGGCACCACGGCGACGAAGCGGTCGTTGTAGAACGGGGTGAATTCGAGGTTTTCCAGGAACTCCGGCTCGAAGGCGATGCCCAGCTCGACGCGCCGGTTGCGGACCATCTCCAGCACCTGCTCGTTGATCACGTCGTGCACCGCCACGTTGACCCGCGGGTGGCGCTCGCGAAAGGTCTTCAATACCAGCGGCAGCAGGTTGCCGGCGAAGGAGGGCATGGCGGCGATGGAGACCTTGCCCAGTTGCAGGGTGAAGTGCTGGCGCAGCAATTCCTCGGTGTTGTCCCAGTCGGCCAGCAGGCGCTGCGCCAACGGCAGCAGGGCCTCGCCCTCGGGGGTGAGGCTGACGCTGCGGGTGGTACGTTCCAGCAGCGCACCGCCGAGGCTTTCCTCCAGGCTCTTGATCGCCAGGCTCAGGGCCGGCTGGGAGAGGTGCAGGCGTTCGCCGGCCTGGGCGAAGCTGAGGCTCTGCGCCACGGCGAGGAAGGCGCGCAACTGCTTGACGGTCATTTATTTGTTTTTCTCATCAATGGATTGGAAAAACAAACTTAACAAATCAGTCCGCAGCGGAGAAGCTCTGTGCGACCCGGCAGTCGGACTGCCGCACGCACAATCACAAGAGCCGGAAGAGGCACAGCAGCATGAGCGGACTCGACAAGCGAGTAGGCAGTTACGAAGAGGCCCTCGAAGGCCTGACCGACGGCATGACCGTCCTCGCCGGGGGCTTCGGCCTCTGCGGGATCCCCGAGAACCTGATCGCGGAAATCCGCCGGCGCGGGGTCAGGGACCTCACGGTGGTCTCGAACAACTGCGGCGTCGATGGCTTCGGCCTCGGGGTGCTGCTGGAGGACCGGCAGATCCGCAAGATGATCGCGTCCTACGTCGGCGAGAACGCCCTATTCGAGCAGCAACTGCTCAGCGGCGAGCTGGAGGTCGAACTGACCCCCCAGGGCTCGCTGGCCGAGAAGATCCGCGCCGGCGGCGCCGGCATCCCGGCCTTCTTCACCGCCACCGGCTACGGCACCCCGGTCGCCGAGGGCAAGGAGGCACGCGAGTTCAATGGCCGCCACTACATCCTCGAACCGGCCATCACCGGCGACTTCGCCATCGTCAAGGGCTGGAAGGCCGACCATTTCGGCAACGTCGTCTATCGCCACACCGCGCAGAACTTCAACCCGCTGGTCGCCACCGCCGGGCGCATCACGGTGGTCGAGGTGGAGGAGATCGTCGAACCCGGCGAACTGGACCCGACGCAGATCCACACCCCCGGCATCTACGTCGACCGGATCATCCAGGGTCGGTTCGAGAAACGCATCGAGAAACGCACGCTGCGCGCCTGACGGCGGCCGCTACAACGACAAGAGGTTTCCCCAGATGGCACTTACCCGCGAACAGATGGCGCAGCGCGTGGCGCGCGAATTGAAGGACGGCTACTACGTCAACCTCGGCATCGGCATCCCGACCCTGGTGGCCAACTACGTGCCGGAGGGCATCGACGTGATGCTCCAGTCGGAGAACGGCCTGCTCGGCATGGGCGCGTTTCCCAGCGAGGCGGAAGTCGACGCGGACATGATCAACGCCGGCAAGCAGACCGTGACCGCCCGCGTCGGCGCGTCGATCTTCGACTCGGCGCAGTCCTTCGCCATGATCCGTGGCGGCCATGTCGATCTCACCGTGCTCGGCGCCTTCGAGGTGGACGTGCGCGGCAACATCGCTTCCTGGATGATCCCCGGCAAGCTGGTCAAGGGCATGGGCGGCGCCATGGACCTGGTGGCCGGCGCGGAGAACATCATCGTCACCATGACCCATGCCTCCAAGGACGGCGAGTCCAAGCTGCTGCCGTACTGCACCCTGCCGCTGACCGGTTGCGGCTGCATCCGCAAGGTGCTCACCGACCTGGCCTACCTGGAGATCGAGGACGGCGCCTTCATCCTCCGCGAGCGCGCCCCCGGGGTCAGCGTCGAGGAGATCGTGGCGAAGACCGCCGGCAAGCTGATCGTCCCCGAGCACGTGCCGGAAATGAGCTTCTGAGTCCCCGGCCCGCGCGGCTGGCGCTTCCACGCAAGGCGCCGGCCGCGCGGTCCGTCCCTTTCCAGAGGGCGTAGGATAGGGCAGCGATCCACCCCTACGTCCACCCGCAGCGATTCGGCCCGGCCACGGGCGAATCCAGGAGAACCATCCATGCAAGACGTCGTCATCGTCGCCGCCACCCGCACCGCCGTCGGCAGCTTCCAGGGCTCGCTGGCCGGCATTCCCGCCCCCGAGCTGGGCGCCGCGGTGATCCGCCGCCTGCTCGAACAGACCGGTCTCGATGCCGGCCAGGTCGACGAAGTGATCCTCGGCCAGGTGCTCACCGCCGGGTCCGGGCAGAACCCGGCGCGCCAGGCGGCGATCAAGGCCGGCCTGCCGGTCGGCGTACCGGCCATGACCCTGAACAAGGTCTGCGGCTCCGGCCTCAAGGCCCTGCACCTGGGCGCCCAGGCGATCCGCTGCGGCGACGCCGAGGTGATCGTCGCCGGCGGCCAGGAGAACATGAGCCTGGCGCCCTACGTCATGCCCGGCGCCCGCACCGGCCTGCGCATGGGCCATGCGAAGCTGGTCGACAGCATGATCGAGGACGGCCTGTGGGACGCCTTCAACGACTACCACATGGGCATCACCGCCGAGAACCTGGCGGAGAAGTATGGCCTGACCCGCGAGGAGCAGGACGCCTTCGCCGCCGCTTCGCAGCAGAAGGCCATCGCCGCCATCGAGGGCGGGCGCTTCCGCGACGAGATCACGCCGATCCAGGTCCCGCAGCGCAAGGGCGAGCCGCTGAGCTTCGACACCGACGAGCAGCCGCGCGCCGGCACCACCGTCGAGGCCCTGGCCAAGCTCAAGCCGGCCTTCAGGAAGGACGGCAGCGTCACCGCCGGCAACGCCTCCAGCCTCAACGACGGCGCCGCCGCGGTGTTGCTGATGAGCGCGGCCAAGGCCAAGGCCCTGGGGCTGCCGGTGCTGGCGCGGATCGCCAGCTACGCCAGCGCCGGGGTCGACCCGGCGATCATGGGCATCGGCCCGGTCTCCGCCACCCGGCGCGCGCTGGACAAGGCCGGCTGGAGCCTGGAGCAACTGGACCTGATCGAGGCCAACGAAGCCTTCGCCGCGCAGTCCCTGGCGGTGGGCCGGGAACTGGGCTGGGATGCCGCCCGGGTCAACGTCAACGGCGGCGCCATCGCCCTTGGCCACCCGATCGGCGCGTCCGGCTGCCGGGTGCTGGTGACCCTGCTGCACGAGATGATCCGTCGCGACGCGAAGAAGGGCCTCGCCACCCTGTGCATCGGCGGCGGCCAGGGCGTCGCCCTGACCCTGGCCCGCGACTGATCCATCGACCGGCCGCTCGCGGCGTGATCGCGCCATGTCCTTTCGCGGGGGCATGGCGCGCTCGTGTCCAGGGAACGAGCGGCGGACGGCCTTGGCCGTCCGACCGGCGCCGCACCGTTCCGTTCCCCGGAACGGTCGGGCGCCCAGGGAGCCGTACCGCACACACAGGCGGCCCCGTTGCCGCCGAATAACAATAAAACCGAGAGAATCCGCGATGACCGCTATCCTTCCCATCCAAGAAAGCCGCTCCGCGCGCTTCGCCATGCGTTGCTCGAGCTGGGCCGAGCGCTGGTTTCCCGACTCCTGGGTGTTCGCCGCCCTGGCCATCCTTATCGTCAGCCTGGCCGCGCTGGCCATGGGCGCCGGCCCGACCGCCACGGCGAAGGCCTTCGGCGACGGTTTCTGGAGCCTGATCCCGTTCACCATGCAGATGGCCTTCGTGGTCATCGGCGGCTACGTGGTAGCCAGCTCAGGCCCCGCCTCGCGTCTCATCGATCTGCTCGCGCGAGTGCCGAAGAATGGCCGCTCGGCGGTCTGCTGGGTGGCGCTGGTGTCGATGCTCGCCTCGCTGCTCAACTGGGGTCTCAGCCTGGTCTTCGGCGGCCTGCTGGTACGCGCCCTGGCGCGCCGCGAAGAGCTGCGCATGGACTACCGCGCCGCCGGCGCCGCCGCCTACCTTGGCCTCGGCGCGGTGTGGGCGCTGGGCCTGTCGTCGTCGGCCGCGCAGTTGCAGGCCAACCCGGCCAGCCTGCCACCGTCGATCCTGGCGATCACCGGGGTGATCCCGTTCACCGAGACCATCTTCCTCTGGCAGTCAGGAGTCATGCTGCTGGCATTGGTCCTGGTCTCGCTGGTGATCGCCTACATGACCGCGCCGAGCGCCGCCAGCGCCCGCGACGCCAAGGCCTGCGGGGTCGACGTGAGCTTCACGGCACCGGCGAAACTGGCGCCGACCCGGCCCGGCGAGTGGCTGGAGCACAGCCCGCTGCTGATCATCCTGCTGGTGCTGCTGGCCGGCGGCTGGCTGGTCCACGAGTTCTCGACCAAGCCGGCGATCCTGGCGATCTCCGGGCTGAACACCTATAACCTGCTGTTCCTGATGCTCGGCGCGCTGCTGCACTGGCGCCCGCGCAGCTTCCTCGACGCGGTGGCGCGCGCGGTGCCGACCACCACCGGGGTGCTGATCCAGTTCCCGCTGTACGGCTCGATCGCGGCGATCATGACGACGGTCAACGGCAGCGACGGCGAGACCCTGGCCCACCATATCTCGACCTTCTTCGTGCAGATCGCCTCCCACGATACCTATGCGCTGCTGATGGGCGTGTACTCGGCGGTGCTGGGCTTCTTCATTCCTTCGGGCGGCGGCAAGTGGATCATCGAGGCGCCGTACGTGATGCAGGTGGCCAACGAACTGCAATACCACCTCGGCTGGGCGGTACAGATCTACAATGCCGCCGAGGCGCTGCCGAACCTGATCAACCCGTTCTACATGCTGCCGTTGCTCGGCGTGCTGGGGCTGAAGGCGCGCGACCTGATCGGCTTCTCGTTCGTCCAGCTGCTGGTGCACATCCCGTTGGTGCTGGTGCTGCTCTGGGCCCTGGGCAGCACCCTGGCCTACATTCCGCCGGTGATGCCGTAGCGTATCGGTGGAACAACGGCGGATAACGCCTGCGGCGTTATGCGCCCTACGCCGGGGCACGGAGCCGGGGCCGTAGGGCGAATGACCGCAACGCGGCTATCCGCCGAGCCAGCGGGGCAATGGCGGATAACGCCTGGGACGGTAAACGCCCACGGAGGGATGACTGGCGTGGAGGACAGCTATCGCCGCAGGCGCCGGATCAGGTTTCGGCGACCACGTCCCAGGCGACCTTGCGAAAGTCCAGTTGCTGGTAGTCCTCCCGCACCGGCGAGTAGATCTCGAGTATCTCGCAGGCTTCGAGCGCCAGGGCTTCATGCTCGACATTCGAGGCGATCACCGCGCATTGACCGTCGCCGAGCACATGGGTCACGTCGCCGACCCGCAGTTTCAGCCGGCCCTTGATGATGATGGGGCAGGCTTCGTGCACATGCCGGTGGCAGGGGATCACCGCTCCCTTTTCCAGGTTCCAGAAAGCTATGGTGCAGTGCGCGGTGTGGATGAAGCCGGCACGGGCGCTGCCGTCGGCATTGATCGCATGCTTCTTCAGGTTTTCGATGATGATCTTTTCCATGGGAATCATTGGCTCCATGAGTCCGGAATCGTCAGGCTACCGGCGTCGCGGTTTTCAGGTGGATACTGAAACCCATCGGTACCGGACCGAAGTTCTCCACGATATGCAGCTCGTTATTCTGCGCCGCCTCGATGGTGGTGATGCAGCCATCTATATTTCCCAGGGCACATTGGCGAGCGGCCTCACTGTTCGAAGTGCACAGGACAAGTTCGGCGGAAGTTGCAGGCTCCCCTAACTTTGCCAGCAGACTGGTGGGTGCTGGATGGGAGCCGATTCGTTTTACCGTGGTATTTCCGTTTCGCGCGAAGACCATGTCATAGGTATCCATGAGATGGTGGTCGACAAGTTTCAAGCGATCGAGGTGACGAAATACGATTTCATGCAGCCTGGGATAAACGATACAGCCCATCAGGATTCCCGGTTCTTGTGAGCCGAGCAAATCATCCAGGGCTTCTTCGAGGGTGGCGCGAAGTTCGATCTGGCCATTCCAGCCACTCTTGGCCATATATTGCCGGGCGGCTTTTTCACAGTTGGTCCCGCTGGGACCCAGCGTATAGATATTCATCCTTGGTTCTTCCCTGTGGTGTTTACCGGGTCAGATGCGGTTGCGTTCCTCCACGAGGCTGGCCAGGCTCCTGTGGTCATGCCCGTTACGCAGGGTGGCGAGGATTTCTCCCTCGATCCGCTCGATTTCGAGGGCCTTTTCGTAGAGTTCGCCGAGTAGCGGGGCAGGGAACACCACGGTGCCGTTGTCGTCCGAGACCACCACGTCGCCGCTCGTCACGCGGCTGCCTTCGATCATGCAGCTTTCCCCCGTGCTCCTGACGCGGTAGGCGCCCTGGGTATCGACCGGGGTGAAGTTGCTGGCCAGGACGGGGGTCGTCAGGGCCCTTACTTCCGCCGCATCGCGGACGGAGCCACCGAGGACGATGCCTTCGAAACCCAGCTTGGCGAAATAGGTGCAACTCAGGCCCCCCGCCAGCGCGGCGTCGGTCGTCAGCGCGCCGGCTCCGGCGACGTAGACCAGGTCCCTGGCCGAACTCAGGTCCGGGACGAGGAAGTCCTTCACCTGTTCCCAGGTGGAAGGTTGCGCACGGGTGATGTCGCCGGTCTTCCTGACCCGCTCCCATTCCACCGTATAGGCATGCCCTATGAAATAATGTCGTTGCGTGTTTCTTGAAACGATATTTCGACAGAGAACTTCGCCGACACCATAAGTATCCAGGAGGTCGGCGAAAGTCGAAGTGCTGATTGGCTGCTGTCTTATTTCAATGAAAAGTTCATGGCTCACATCGATGCTCCTTCAGGAAAGTTTCGTCCGTGTTGCAGATTCCCCTTCTTCAGGGGGAACTCGATGTGAGGGCTTTTTTAATTTGACGCCAGAAAAGAGTCAAACGCTAGTTCCTCATATGGAATATAGCGTTTCGCTATTGTTCGGTATTCATTCCGAGTCATGGAGATGAATTTCATTTGGAGAAAGGCGTCCCCGGCATCGCGATCGGCCCGGAGTTTCATGTTCCGGGCCTGTCCCTGTTCCAGTTGGCCGGCGCGGCGCCGGCGAGTCCTATTGTGCCACCCAGCCGCCATCCATGTTCCAGGCCGCGCCGCGCACCTGGTCGGCGGCTTCGCTGCAAAGGAACAGCGTCAATCCGCCGAGTTGCTCGGGGGTGACGAAGGCCCGCGAGGGTTGTTTTTCCGCCAGCAGGTCGTGTTGCGCCTGTTCGGCCGAGACGCCCTCGGCGATGCGCGCGTCGATCTGCTTCTGCACCAGCGGGGTCAGTACCCAGCCGGGGCAAATGGCGTTGCAGGTCACCGGCGTGCGCGCCGTTTCCAGCGCCACGCTCTTGGTCAGGCCGAGCACGCCGTGCTTGGCGGCGACGTAGGCGCTCTTTCCGGCCGAGGCGACCAGGCCGTGGGTCGAGGCGATGTTGACGATCCGCCCCCAGCCGCGCGCGAGCATGCCCGGCAGGGCCAGGCGGGTGGTATGGAACACCGAGGACAGGTTGATCGCGATGATCGCGTCCCAGCGTTCCGTGGGGAACTCCTGCACCGGCGCCACGTACTGGATGCCGGCGTTGTTGACCAGGATGTCGACGCCGCCGAAGGTCCGCTCGGCGAAGGCCATCAGTTCGCCGATCTGCTCCGGGCTGGAGAGGTCGGCCGGGTGGTGCTCGGCGCGCACGCCGCGGGCGCGGACCTGCGCCAGCGCCGCGTCGACCTCGCCGAAGCCGTTGAGGAGCAGGTCGGCGCCGGCCTCTGCCAGGCTCAGGGCGATGCCCAGGCCGATGCCGCTGGTGGAGCCGGTGACCAGGGCGGTCTTGCCTTTCAGGGTCATGCTGTTTCTCCCGCTGGATGAAAAAAAGGGCGGATCAGACCAGGCCGGTGGCGTAGAACAGTCCGATGACGAAGAACACCGCCAGGGTCTTGATCAGGGTAATACCGAAAATGTCCCTGTACGCCTCCCGATGGGTCAGGCCGGTAACCGCCAGGAGGGTGATCACCGCGCCGTTGTGCGGCAGGGTATCCATCCCGCCGCTGGCCATGGCGGCGACCCTATGGAGGACTTCCAGGGGGATCTGCGCGGCGTTGGCGGCGGCGATGAAGGTGTCGGACATCGCCGCCAGGGCGATGCTCATGCCGCCCGACGCGGAACCGGTGATGCCGGCCAGCAGGGTGACGGTGATCGCTTCGTTGACCAGCGGATTGGGAATGCTCCTGAGCGTGTCGGCCAGCACCAGGAAGCCCGGCAGCGAGGCGATCACCGCGCCGAAGCCGTACTCCGAGGCGGTGTTCATCGCCGCCAGCAGCGAGCCGGCCACCGCACTGCGGGTGCCTTCGGCGAGGCGGCTGCGGATCGCCGCGAAGCCGCTCGCCAGCACCAGCAGGATGCCCAGCAGCAGGGCCGCCTGCACCGCCCAGATCGCGGTGAGCTTGCCGACCTCGGTCTGCAGCGGCGTGGCCATTCCGGCCAATTGCAGGGTATGGACCTGGCCGTACCACTGCGGGATCCAGTGGGTGAACAGCAGGTTGGCGACCCCTACCAGCACCAGCGGTGAGAGCGCCAGCCAGGGATTGGGCAGGCGCAGGTCATCGGCGGTCTCCGGCTCGTTGCGCAGGTCGCTGCCGTAGCCTTCGCCGTTGCGCCGCGCCTTGTTCGCCTGGTGTCGCAGGTAGAGCATGCCCACGGCGAAGACGAACAGCGCGCCGAGGGTGCCGAGCCAGGGCGCGGCCCAGGCGTGGGTGCCGAAGAAGGTCGAGGGGATGATGTTCTGGATCTGCGGGGTGCCGGGCAGCGCGTCCATGGTGAAGGAAAACGCGCCGAGGGCGATGGTCGCCGGGATCAACCGCTTGGGGATGTCGCTCTGGCGGAACATCTCCGCGGCGAACGGGTAGACCGCGAACACCACCACGAACAGCGAGACGCCGCCGTAGGTGAGCAGCGCGCAGACCAGCACTATCACCAGCATCGCCTGGCGGGTGCCGAGCAGGCGGATCGCCGCGGCGACGATGGAGCGGGAGAAGCCGGCCAGCTCGATCAGCTTGCCGAACACCGCGCCAAGCAGGAAAACCGGGAAGTAGAGCTTGATGAAACCGACCATCTTCTCCATGAACACCCCGGTGAAGGTCGGCGCGACCGCGCCGGGATCGGTGAGCAGCACGGCGCCGAGGGCGGCGAGGGGGGCGAACAGGATGACGCTGTAGCCCCGGTAGGCGGCCAGCATCAGCAGGCCCAGGGCGGCAAGGGCGATGATCACGCTCATCGGGCATATCTCCACGGCGCTGCGGGCGCGCTCCGCATGGGGAAGGGCGCTCCGGGCCTGTTTCTTGTTGTCGAACGGTGCGGGCACCGGCGTGACGGCCTGGAACGGGGCAGGGCCGTCGGAAAGCCCGGTAGCGATAACCGTGCCAGGCCACAAGGTCGCGGTTTTCGCGGGCTGCGGCGAGGCGAAGGGGCGTGCGGGGAATAGCCTTGTCTCCAGATGGAGACGGATTCGAGCCGAGGTGCGGGGCTATGCCGGTTTCAGTTCGTCTCGATTTCGAGACGAGTCCCGTTATTGAGACGGATGCCCAGCGCCACGATCTTCTTGTACAGGGTCGAGCGACCCAGGCCCAGGCGTTTCGCCGCTTCCACCACATTGCCGGCACTCTGCGCCAGGGCACGTGCGATCAGCTCGCGCTCGAAGGTTTCGCGGGCCCGTTGGAAATCGCCGACCGGCACCTCGTCCCCGGGCTGCGCAAGTTCAGGCAACGGCTGCAGGGGACCGAGCGCCGCGCCGAGGGCGGCGGCGTCCAGCAACGGCTGGTCGGCCAGCAGCAGCGCGCGTTCCAGCACGTTGCGCAGTTCGCGGACGTTGCCCGGCCAGGCATGCCGGGCGAGCAGCGCCAGGGCGTCGCCGCCGAGTTCGTGGAGACGGCCATGGTCGAGGCTGTCGAGGATCGACTCGCAGAGCGCCGGGAGGTCGTCCAGGCGCTGGCGCAACGGCGGGATCTCGATCGGCAGGACGTTCAGCCGGTAGTAGAGATCAGCGCGGAAACGGCCTTCGCGCATCGCCTGCTGGAGGTCGATGGAGGTGGCGGCGACCAGGCGGATGTCGCTGCGGATCACTTCGTTGGACCCCACCGCTTCGAATTCTTTCTCCTGTAGCACGCGCAACAGCTTGCCTTGCAACGCCAGCGGCATGTCGCCGATCTCGTCGAGGAACAACGTGCCGCCCTGGGCCACCTGCAACTTGCCAGGTCGACCCTTGCGCTCGGCACCGGTGAAGGCCCCGGGTGCGGTACCGAAGAATTCGGCCTCCAGCAGGCTTTCCGGGATCGCCGCGGCGTTCACGCTGACGAAGGCCTTGTGCGCCCGCGGCGAAGCGCTGTGGATGGCGTGGGCGAGCAGTTCCTTGCCGGTGCCGGTCTCGCCGAGCAGCAGCACCGGCGCTTCGCTGGCCGCGCCACGGCGGGCGCGGCGCTTGACTTCCAGGCTGGCCGGACTGGTGCCGACGAAGTGGCTGAAGCTGTACTTGGCCTGGCGCGCCTGCAATTGCGAGCGGGTCGAGGCCAGTTCGCGCTGCATGCTCAGGTAGCGGGTCACCAGCGGCGACAGCGAGCGCAGTTCGTCGAGCAGGGCGAAGCCGATGGCGCCGATCACCTCGCCGGCGTCGTCGTGGATCGGCAGGCGCATCACCACCAAGGGGTCCTTCGCGCTGTCCATCATGTCCAGCAGGATCGGCTTGCCGCTGCGCACCACCTCGCGCAGCAGGCTACCGGGAATCACGCTCTCGCAGGGCCGGCCGATGGCCTGCGCCGGCTCGGCGAGGCCGAAGCGCTGCGCGTAGCGCTGGTTGATCCAGACGATGCGCGCCTCGCGGTCGACGATCACCGTGCCTTCGCTGGAACCTTCGACGATCTCGAACAGCGAGCGGATCGCCTGCTGGCGTACGCGCTGGTAATCCTGGAGGCTGTCGGCAGCGGTCATTGGCGGCTCCTGCGGCGGGCGGCGAAACGGGTCGCCACTGTAGCCGGGAAGCCGCTCGCGGTGAAGGCTCAGGATTCCTCGACGGCCAGCGCGGCGGTGCTTTCCCGCTGCGCCTGGGCGGCGGGCGAGCGGACCTGGAGGATCAGCAGCGCGGCGAGCCCGGCGGGTATCGCCGCAAGCATGAAGATGTTCTCCACGGATATGTGCATGCCCAGCAGCAGGCTGCCGAACAGCGGGCCGAGGATCGAACCGAAGCGGCCCACGCCCAGCGCCCAGCCGGTGCCGGTGGCGCGCACCTGGGCCGGGTAGAAGTTGCTGGCGAAGGCGTTCAGGGTCAGCTGCCCGCCGATGATGCAGAAGCCGGCGGCGAAGACGAACGCCAGCAGCCAGCGCGGCTGGTCGTGGTCGAGGCCGAGGAGCAGGGTGCACAGCGCGGCGCCGGCGAGAATCGCCGCCAACAGGCGCACCTTGCTGCGCAGGCGGTCGGCGAGCCAGGCCAGGAGCATCGCGCCGAGGGTGCCGGCGAAGAGGAACATCGAGGTCGCCAGGTTCGCCGCATTGCGCGTCAGGCCGCTTTCCTGGAGCAGCGAGGGCAGCCAGCTGACCATGAAGTAGAGCAGGATCAGGCTGACGAAGAAGGTCGCCCAGAGCAGCAGGGTCGGGCGCGCATAGCCGTGGCGGAACAGCTCCAGCACGCTCAGGCGCGCCGCCGGCTCGGCGTCGGCCTGTGCCGGCGGCGGCTGCCAGCCCGGCGCCATGCGCTCGCTGAGCTGGCGCAGGCGGGCATAGGGCGGCGCGTCGCGCAGCAGGCGCGGCAGCGATTCCGGCAGGAACAGGAGGAGGAAGGGGAACAGCAGCAACGGGGTGACGCCGCCGGCGAGGAACACCGCCTGCCAGCCGAAGCCGTCCATGAAGGCAGCCGCGACGAAACCGCCGGCGGCGCCGCCGAAGGAGAAACCGCAGGCCGCCAGGGTGACCATCAGGGTACGCAGGCGCGGTGGCGAGTACTCGGCCATCAGCGCCATGGCGCTGGGCATTGCCCCGCCCATTCCGATGCCGCAGACGAAGCGCGCCAGCATCAGGCTTTCCAGGGAACCGGCGAAGACCATCAGGACGGTCAGGCTGGCGTAGATCAGCACGCAGCAGAGCAGCACCCGACGGATGCCGAAGCGGTCCGCCAGCGGCGTCACCAGCAGCGAACCGACGGTCAGACCGAACAGGTTGGCGCTGAACACCGGGCCGAACGCGGCCTTGTCCAGGCCCCATTCCTGGGCCAGGGTCGGCACCACGTAGCCGAGCACCTGGGCATCGTAGCCATCGGTGACCAGCAACAGGGCGAGGAGCAGCAGCAACAGCCACTGGTAGCGGGACACGGGGCGCGCGTCGAGCGCCGCGCGAAAGCTGGCGATCTGGTTCTGCATCGCAAGGTACCTGAGGTTCTTATTGGTGATGGGGCGTCCGGCGGACGCCCCCCTTTATCTTCAGGAGCGGGACTCTGCGGTCGCTCAGGCGGCCGGGGTGTCCGGCTGGTTGGCCGGATGGGCCTGGCGGAACGCCGGATGAGCGGCGGCCAGGGCGGCGACCCGGCGGATCCGTGGCCAGGCGTCCAATGCCACGCCGAAGCGCTCGGCGGCGTAGAGCTGCGGGACCAGGTAGACGTCGGCCAGGCCCGGCCGGTCGCCGAAGCACCAGCCCTGGTCGCCGATCAGTTGCTCGACGGCGGCGAGCCCCTGGCCGACCCAGTGGCCGATCCACTGCCGGACCTGCTCTTCGTCGTGGCCCCACTGGCGCAGCAGGTTGAGCACGCTGGCGTTATGCAATGGGTGGATGTCGCAGCCGACCAGCGCCGCGACCCCGCGTTCCTGGGCGCGGCGCAGCGGATCGCTGGAGAGCAGGGCGGGTTGCGGGTAGCGCTCCTCGAGGTATTCGATGATCGCCGGCGACTGGATCAGCAACTCGCCCTCGTCGACCTGCAGGGCCGGTACGCGGCCCTGTGGGTTGAGCGCCAGGTAGGCGGGTTGGCGGTGTTCGCCGCCGTCGCGGAGCAGGTTGACCGGCAGCGACTGGTAGTCCAGCCCCTTCAGCGCCAGGGCGATGCGCACCCGGTAGGAGGAGGTGGAACGGTAGTAGGTATAGAGCTTCATCCGCGCGCCCCCGGATGGGCCGCGAGCACCTTGCCGCGACATTCGCCGAAGCCGATCGAGACCTGCCCCTCGCGTTTGCAGCGGGCGCGCAGGATGACCTCGTCGCCGTCCTCGAGGAAGCGCCGGGTCTCGCCGGAGGCCAGTTGCACCGGCTGCTTGCCGCCAGCGGTGATCTCCAGCAGCGAGCCGAACTGGCCGGGCTCGGCGCCGGACAGGGTGCCGGAGCCGAACAGGTCGCCGGGCTGCAACTGGCAGCCGTTGACGCTGTGGTGGGCGACCATCTGCGCCACCGTCCAGTACATGCTCAGGCTGTTGCTCAGGGTCAGGCGCTGCGGCGGCAGGCCTTTCTCGCGCAGGCCCTCGGTGAGCAGCAGGACCTCCAGCTCGATGTCGAAGGCGCCGTGGGCCTGGTCGTTGTCGTCGTAGAGATACGGCAGCGGCCGCGGGTCGCCTTCGGGGCGCGCTGGCTGGGCGCGGCGGAACGGTTCCAGGGCCTCGGCGGTGACCACCCAGGGCGAGACGCTGGTGATGAAGCTCTTCGACAGGAACGGGCCGAGCGGTTGGTATTCCCAGGCCTGGATGTCGCGCGCCGACCAGTCGTTGAGCAGGCAGAAGCCGGCGATGTGCTCGGCGGCGCGGGAAACCGGGATGGCTTCGCCCGGGGCGTTGCCCTGGCCGATCCAGATGCCCAGCTCCAGTTCGTAGTCCAGCCGCGCGCAGGGGCCGAACACCGGCTCGCTGGCGCCGGCCGGCAGGGTCTGGCCGTTGGGCCGGCGCACTTCGCTGCCGGAGACGCGCACGGTCGAGGCGCGGCCGTGGTAGCCGATGGGCACGTGCTTGTAGTTGGGCAGCAGCGGGTTGTCCGGGCGGAACAGCTTGCCGACGTTCTCGGCATGGCGGATGCCGACGTAGAAGTCGGTGTAGTCGCCGATCCTGGCCGGCAGGTGCATTTGGCACTCGGCGGCCGGATGGAGCAGCTCCGGGCGCTCCGCGGCGCCTTCGCCGAGCAGCTCCAGCAGGCGCTGGCGCAGCGCCACGCGGGCCGGCTTGCCGAGGGCGAAGAAAGCGTTCAGCGCACCGCCACGGGTGGCTTCGGCGGCTTCGCCGGCGGCACCCTCGAACAGGCCGGCGGCCAGCGCCGCCTCCAGGTCGAGGATCGAGTCGCCGATGGCCACGCCGCAACGCGGGCTCAGGCCGGCACGGCTGAAGATGCCCAGCGGCAGGTTCTGCAGGGGAAAGTCGGCATGCCCATTGGCGGAGGCGACCCAGCTACGAGTGGGGGTTGGCTGGTTCATGGGGTTATCTCCGTTGCGGGTTGAAGGTGGATACGAGCGACGCCCAGCAGGCATCGTAGTCATTCTGCAGGGCCGGCGTCTCGAGGGCGGCACGGCTCGGCCGGAGGACCTGGCTGGTCTCGAACATGAAGGCCATGGTCTGGTCGATCCTGTGCGGCCTGAGGTCGGCGGCGATGGCCTTGTCGCAGCTTTCCGCGTCCGGGCCGTGGGCGCTCATGCAACTGTGCAGCGAGGCGCCGCCGGGCACGAAGCCGCCGGCCTTGGCGTCATAGGCGCCCTGGATCAGGCCCATGAACTCGTTCATCAGGTTGCGGTGGAACCACGGCGGGCGGAAGGTGTTCTCGGCCACCATCCAGCGCGGCGGGAAGATCACGAAGTCGATGTTGGCCAGGCCGTGGACGCTGGTGGGGGAGGTCAGCACGGTGAAGATCGACGGGTCCGGGTGGTCGAAGCTGACCGTGCCAATGGTGTTGAAGCGGCGCAGGTCGTATTTGTAGGGCACGTTGTTGCCGTGCCAGGCGACCACGTCCAGCGGCGAATGGTCGAGCTCGCAGGCCCACAGCTCGCCGAGGTATTTCTGCACCAGTTGCAGCGGCTGGCGGCTGTCCTCGTAGCGCGCCACCGGGGCCAGGAAATCGCGCGGATTGGCCAGGCCGTTGCTGCCGATCGGCCCGAGGTCGGGCAGGCGCAGCGGCGCGCCGTGGTTCTCGGCGATATAGCCGCGCGCCTCGCCGTCGAGCAGCTCGACGCGGAACTTCATCCCGCGCGGGATCACCGCGATCTCCAGCGGCTCGACCTGCAGCGCGCCGAGTTCGGTGCACAGGCGCAGGCGGCCCAACTGCGGGACCAGCAGCAGTTCGCCATCGGCGTCGTAGAAGCAACGCTCCATCGAGCGGTTGGCCAGGTACTGGTAGATGCTCACGCCGGCCGGCTTGTCGCCGGGCGCGTTGGCGGCCATGCGCAGCAGGCCGTCGAGGAAGTCGGTGGGTTGCTCGGGCAATGCCAGCGGGTCCCAGCGCAGGCGGTTGGGAGTCGGCGCATCCAGCTCGGCACCGGCGATCTGTCGTTCCAGGCGGCGGAACGGTGGATGCTTGGCCGACGGCGTGATGCGGTACAGCCAGGTGCGCCGGGCCTCGCTGCGAGCCATGGTGAAAGCGGTGCCGGAGAGCAGTTCGGCGTACAGGCCGTAGGGCGCTTTCTGCGGGGAGTTCTGGCCGACCGGCAGGGCGCCGGGGAGCGCTTCGCTGCTGAATTCGTTGCCGAAGCCCGATTGATAGGCGAGGGCAGTGGAGTCGAGGTTCATCTGAGGCCTCCGGGGAAGTGGGGCAGCTTGCCGCCGATCCGCCGGGGACCTGGCACGCTGGCTGCGTTATTTTTATCGTAATTCAATTACGCATAACGTAATTTGAGCGGAAAGCAGCGTCAAGCTATAACGTCGGCCCCGCCTGCAGGAACCCGCGTCCATGGAAAAGAACAGCAGTCCCGCCGAAACCTCCGGCAAGCAGAAGGTCCGCTCCGCCGAAGTCGGCACCGATATCCTCAAGGCCCTCGCCGAACTGTCGCCGGCGACCTCGCTGTCGCGCCTGGCGGAGCATGTGGGCATGCCGGCGAGCAAGGTCCATCGCTACCTGCAGGCGTTGATCGCCAGCGGCTTCGCGGTCCAGGACGCCTCCACAAACCATTACTCGCTGGGGCGCGAGGCGCTGCGCGTGGGCCTGGCGGCACTGGACAGCATGGACGTGCTGAAGAGCGCCGCCGCGCCGCTGGCCGAACTGCGCGACCAGCTCAACGAGACCTGTTTCCTCGCCGTCTGGGGCAACCGTGGCGCCACCGTGGTGCAGGTGGAACAGGCGGTGCGCGCGGTGACGGTGGTCACCCAGGTCGGCTCGGTGCTGCCGCTGCTCGGCTCGTCCACCGGGCTGGTGTTCGCCGCCTTCCTGCCGGAACGGGAGGTGGCTGAATTGCGCGACGAGGAACTGGCCGGCCGCGACGACCATCCGTTGGCTGCGCCCCCGGCCTATGAGGCGCTGCTGGAAGGCATCCGCGCGCGCGGCCTGCATGCGATCCACGGCCTGCTGATGCCTGGCGTGGAAGCGCTCTCGGCGCCGGTGTTCGACGCCCGCGGGCGGGTGGCGGCGGTACTCACGGTGGTCGGCCCGGCGAGCATCTTCCAGGCCGAGGAACAGGGGCCGGCGGCGGAACGGCTGCTGGCGACGACCCGGGCTATCAGTTGGCGGATGGGGTATGACGGCCCGCAGGGTGGATGACGCCGTGTCCGAGCCTGGGCGTGACGTCGGGTAGGGCGGATTACCGCTCGCGGTTATCCGCCGCTTCTCAAGCCTTGGCCAGCAGCGCTTTCGCCGCCCGCGAGCCGTTGCTCCTGCCGAGCACCGCGCAGATGCGCTGGCCGGCGTCGACCAGGGCGTGCATGTCCACCCCGGTCTCGATCCCCAGGCCGTTCAGCAGGTAGAGCACGTCTTCGCTGGCGACGTTGCCGGTGGCGCCCTTGGCATAGGGACAGCCGCCGAGGCCGGCCACCGAGCTGTCGAATACCGCGATGCCTTCCAGCAGGCTGGCGTAGATGTTCGCCAGGGCCTGCCCGTAGGTGTCGTGGAAGTGCCCGGCGAGGCGCTCGCGGGGAACCTCGCCGGCCACCGCCTCGATCAGCCGGCGGGTGGCGCCGGCGGTGCCGATGCCGATGGTATCGCCCAGGGACACCTCGTAGCAGCCCATCTGCTGGAGCTCGCGGGCGACCCAGGCGACCTGGCGCGGATCGACATCGCCGTCGTAGGGACAGCCGAGCACGCAGGAAATGTAGCCGCGCACCCGCACCTGGTGCTGGCGCGCCGCCTCCAGCACCGGTACGAAGCGCTCCAGGCTGTCCTTGATCGAGCAGTTGATGTTGCGCTGGGAGAAGGCCTCCGACGCGGCGGCGAACACCGCCACCTCCTTCACCCCCGACTCCAGGGCCGCCTCGAAGCCCTTCAGGTTCGGCGCCAGCGCCGCGTAGGTCACGCCGGGACGCTGGCGGATACCGGCGAACACCTCGGCCGAGCCGGCCATCTGCGGCACCCACTTGGGCGAGACGAAGCTGCCCACCTCGATGTAATCCAGGCCGGCGGCGCTCAGGTCATCGACCAGGCGGATCTTGTCGGCCACCTCGATCGGCTGTTTCTCGTTCTGCAGTCCGTCGCGCGGACCGACTTCCACCAGGCGGACCTTCTTCGGCAGGTTCATGCTGTTCCTCGTCTTGGCTGTCAGGCCTGGTTCTCGTCCAGCTCCACCAGCGGCGTGCCTTCCTCGACCAGTTCGCCCTCGCTGCAATACAGCGCCTTCACCACCCCGGCATGGGGCGCGCGGATGCTGTGTTCCATTTTCATCGCCTCCAGCACCACCAGGGCGGCGCCGGCTTCGACCGTCTGGCCGGGCTCGACCAGGACCCGCACGATACTGCCGTTCATCGGCGCGCTCAAACCGCCCTGGTGGGCATGGGCGGCCTCGGCCTCGGCGATCGGGTCGACGGCTTCGATGGTCAGCAGTTCGCCAGCCCATTCGAGGAACAGCTGGGAACCGCGGCGCAAAGCCGTCGAGCGACGGGTGACGCCATCCACCAGGCTGACCAGGTCGTCGCCATCGAGGCGGTACTGGCTGGGGCTGGCGTGGCGCAGGCGGACGCAACGGCGTTCGTCGCGGCAGCGCAGCACCAGGTCCGACTCCCGCGCCAGGGCGCTGCGCCAGCCGTCGTTGCGGCTCCACGGCGAATGCGGGTCGTCGTCGCGGCGGTAGCCGGCTTCGCTCTGCAACCAGGCTTCGGCGGCGGCCTGCCAGAAATGCTCCGGCAACGGCTCTGGCGCCGGCAGCAGGTCGGCTTCGTGGCGGGCGATGAAACCGGTGTCCAGTTCGGCGGCGGCGAATGCCGGATGGCCGAGGATGCGGCGGAGGAACGCCAGGTTGCTGCGCACGCCGCCGACCGAGGTTTCCGCCAGCATCGCCAGCAGGCGCTGGCGGGCTTCCTCGCGGGTTTCGCCCCAGGCGATCAGCTTGGCCAGCATCGGGTCGTAGAACGGCGAGACCTCGTCGCCTTCGCGTACCCCGCTGTCGATCCGCCGGCCGGGGCCGGCGGCCGCTTCGCGGTATAGCGCCAGGCGGCCGCTGGCGGGAAGGAAGCCGCCCTCGGGGTCTTCCGCGTAGAGCCGTACTTCGATGGCGTGGCCGTTCAGCGGCACCTGTTCCTGCGTCAGCGGCAGCGCCTCGCCGCGAGCGACGCGGATCTGCCAGGCGACCAGGTCGAGGCCGGTGATGGCCTCGGTGACCGGGTGCTCGACCTGCAGGCGGGTGTTCATTTCCATGAAGAAGAACTGGCCACGTTCGTCGAGGAGGAATTCGACGGTACCGGCGCCGACGTAGCCGATCGCCTGCGCCGCGCGTACCGCGGCCTCGCCCATGGCCCGGCGCAGTTCCGCGCCGAGACCGGGAGCGGGGGCTTCCTCGACGACCTTCTGGTGGCGGCGCTGGATCGAACAGTCGCGTTCGTTGAGGTACAGGCAGTGGCCGTGGCGGTCGGCGAACACCTGGATCTCCACGTGGCGCGGCTTGAGCAGGTATTTCTCCACCAGCATCCGCGCGTCGCCGAAGGCGGCCTTGGCCTCGCGCTGGGCGGAGGAGAGGGCCTCGGCCAGCTCGGCCTCGCGCTCCACCACCTTCATGCCCTTGCCGCCGCCGCCAGCGGCGGCCTTGAGCAGCACCGGGTAGCCGATCCGCCCGGCTTCCCGGCGGAAGGTCTCGAGGTCCTGGGCTTCGCCGTGGTAGCCGGGCACCAGCGGCACCCCGGCGTCTTCCATCAACGCCTTGGCCGCCGACTTGCTGCCCATGGCGTCGATGGCCGCCGCCGGCGGCCCGAGGAAGAGCAGGCCGGCTTCCTCGCAGGCGCGGGCGAAGCCGGCGTTCTCCGAGAGGAAGCCGTAGCCGGGATGGATCGCCTGGGCTCCGCTGGCGAGAGCGGCGGCGATGATCCGGTCGCCGCGCAGGTAGCTGTCGGCGGGCTTGGCGCCGCCCAGGTCGACGGCGATGTCGGCTTCGGCGACGTGGCGGGCGTGGCGGTCGATCTCGCTGTGCACGGCGACGCTGCCGATGCCGAGGGCGCGCGCGCTGCGCATCACCCGGCAGGCGATCTCGCCGCGGTTGGCGACCAGGATGCGCTGGATGCTGCGGTAGTCCGGGCTCATGCGTCGTTTCTCCAGGCGGGCGTGCGTTTCTCCAGGAAGGCGCGCAGGCCTTCCTGGCCTTCCGGGCTGATGCGGATGCGGGCGATGGCCGCTTCGGTGTAGCGGCGTAGCGCCGGGCTCAGTTCGGCGGCCTCGACCTCATGGTAGAGCGCCTTGCAGGCCACCAGGGCGCGCGGGCTGTTTTGCAGCAGGTTGGCGATCCAGGCCTCGGCCTGGCTTTCCAGTTCGGCGGCGGGACAGCTTTCGCTGAGCAGGCCAAGTTCGCTGGCGCGGCGTCCGTCGAAGCGCTCGGCGGTCAGCGAATAGCGTCGCGCGGCGCGCTGGCCGATGGCCTTGACCACGAACGGGGCGATGGTCGCCGGGATCAGGCCGATGCGTACCTCGGATAGGCAGAAGGTCGCGTCGTCGCTGCCGATGGCCATGTCGCAGCAACTGACCAGGCCGACCCCGCCGCCGAACACCGCGCCCTGGACCACCGCCAGGGTCGGCTTGGGCAGGTTGTAGAGGTGGGTCATGAGTTCGGCGATACGCTGGGCGTCGGCCAGGTTGCCCTGGTAGTCGAGGTCCACCGACTGCTGCATCCAGGCCAGGTCGGCACCGCCGCAGAAGTGCCGGCCACGGCCGCGCAGCACCAGCAGGCGGACCTGCGGGTCGCTGCCGACGCGATCGATGGCCTGCAACAGTTCGTCGATCACGACGGCATTGAAGGCATTGTTCTTTTCCGCCCGGTCCAGCCATAGGGTGGCTACGCCGCGCGGGTCGATCTCAAGCTGGATGGTCTGGAATTCGCTCATGCTGGTCTGCTCGTCACATGCGGAACACGCCGAAGGCGGTCGGCTCGATGGGGGCGTTGAGGGCGGCGGAAAGCGCCAGCGCGAGCACCTCGCGGGTCTGCGCCGGATCGATCACGCCGTCGTCCCACAGTCGCGCGCTGGAGTAGTAGGGATGGCCTTGGTGCTCGTACTGCTCGAGGATCGGCGCCTTGATCTTCGCCTCCTCCTCGACGCCGAGCTGCTGGCCGGCGCGCTCGGCCTGCTCGCGCTTGACCTGGGCGAGCACCCCGGCGGCCTGTTCGCCGCCCATCACGCCGATCCTCGCGTTCGGCCACATCCAGAGAAAGCGCGGGTCGTAGGCGCGCCCGCACATGCCGTAGTTGCCGGCGCCGAAGCTGCCGCCGATCAGCACGGTGAACTTCGGCACCCGCGCGCAGGCCACCGCGGTCACCAGCTTGGCGCCGTGCTTGGCGATGCCGCCGGCCTCGTACTTCTGGCCGACCATGAAACCGGTGATGTTCTGCAGGAACAGCAGCGGGATGCCGCGCTGGCAGGCCAGTTCGATGAAGTGCGCGCCTTTCTGCGCGGCCTCGGCGAAGAGGATGCCGTTGTTGGCCAGGATCGCGATCGGATAGCCGTGCAGGTGGGCGAAGCCGCAGACCAGGGTGGTGCCGAACAGCGCCTTGAACTCGTCGAACTCGGAGCCGTCCACCAGCCGTGCGATCACTTCGCGCACGTCGTAGGGCTGCTTGCTGTCGGTGGGAATCACCCCGTACAGCTCCTCGGCGGGGTACAGCGGCGCGCGCGGTGCATGGCATTGCAGCCGGCCCTGCTTGCGCCAGTTGAGGTTGGCGACGCAGCGGCGGGCGATGGCCAGGGCATGGTCGTCGTCCTCGGCATAGTGGTCGGCAACCCCGGAGACCTTGCAGTGCACGTCGGCGCCGCCAAGCTCCTCGGCGCTGACCACCTCGCCGGTGGCGGCCTTCACCAGCGGCGGCCCGGCGAGGAAGATGGTGGCCTGTTCGCGCACCATCACGGTTTCGTCGCACATCGCCGGTACGTAGGCCCCGCCGGCGGTGCAGGAGCCCATCACCACGGCGATCTGCGGGATGCCACGGGCACTCAGGTTGGCCTGGTTGAAGAAGATCCGGCCGAAGTGCTCGCGATCGGGGAACACCTCGTCCTGGCGCGGCAGGTTGGCGCCGCCGGAGTCCACCAGGTAGATGCACGGCAGGCGGTTCTCCAGGGCAATGGCCTGGGCGCGCAGGTGCTTCTTCACGGTCAGCGGGTAGTAGGTGCCGCCTTTCACCGTGGCGTCGTTGCCGACGATCATGCATTCCACCCCTTCGACCCGGCCGATGCCGGCGACGATGCCGGCGGCGGCGACGTCTTCGCCGTAGACTTGGTGGGCGGCGAGCGCGGAAAGCTCGAGGAACGGCGAGCCGGGGTCGAGCAGGCGGTTGATGCGTTCGCGCACCAGCAGCTTGCCGCGCGCGCTGTGCCGGGCCTGGGCGGCGCTACCGCCGCCTTCGTGGATGCGGCCGAGGAGGGTGCGCAGGTCGTTGACCTGTTCCAGCATGGTCGCGGCGTTGGCCGCGAACTCGGCGGAGCGTGGGTTGATCTGGGTGTGCAGGATGGCCATGGCGGCGGCTCCGTGTCGAGGTGGCCGGAACCGGCTTGCGCCGGTTCCGGCCTGGCGATGCGCCTGTCGATGCAATGGAATGCCTTCTCCCTTCCGGGAAAGGGCCGCGGAAGCCAGGCTTCAGCGGGTTTCGTTGAACAGCTCGCGGCCGATCAGCATGCGGCGGATCTCGCTGGTGCCGGCGCCGATCTCGTAGAGCTTGGCGTCGCGCAGCAGGCGGCCGGTGGAAAACTCGTTGATGTAGCCGTTGCCGCCGAGGATCTGGATCGCGTCCAGGGCCATCTGGGTGGCGCGCTCGGCGCTGTAGAGGATCACTCCGGCGGCATCCTTGCGGGTGGTCTCGCCGCGGTCGCAGGCGGCGGCCACCGCGTACAGGTAGGCGCGGCTGGCGTTGAGGCTGGTGTACATGTCGGCGACCTTGCCCTGGACCAGTTGGAACTCGCCGATGCTCTGGCCGAACTGGCGGCGGTCGTGGATATAGGGCACCACCACGTCCATGCAGGCCTGCATGATTCCCACCGGGCCGCCGGAAAGCACCACGCGTTCGTAGTCGAGGCCGCTCATCAGCACCTTGACCCCGCCGTTGACCGCGCCGAGGACGTTTTCCTCGGGCACCTCGACGTCCTGGAAGATCAGCTCGCAGGTGTTCGAGCCGCGCATGCCCAGCTTGTCCAGCTTCGGCCCGCGGCTGAAGCCTTTCCAGTCGCGTTCGACGATGAACGCGGTGATCCCGTGCGCGCCCTTGTCCATGTCGGTCTTGGCGTAGATCACGTAGGTATGGGCGTCGGGACCGTTGGTGATCCACATCTTGCTGCCGTTGAGAACGAAGCGATCGCCGACGCGGTCGGCGCGCAGCTTCATCGACACCACGTCGGAGCCGGCGTTGGGTTCGCTCATCGCCAGCGCGCCGATATGCTCGCCGGAGACCAGTGCCGGCAGGTAGCGGGCCTTCTGTTCGGCGTTGCCGTTGCGCTTGATCTGGTTGACGCAGAGGTTGGAGTGCGCGCCATAGGACAGCGCCACCGAGGCCGAGGCCCGGCTGATCTCCTCCATGACCACGGCGTGGGCCAGGTAGCCCAGCGCCGAACCGCCGTACTCCTCGTCGACGGTGATGCCGAGCAGGCCCATCTCGCCGAACTTGCGCCACATGTCCATGGGGAACTGGTTGTCCTGGTCGATCTGCGCGGCGCGCGGCTGCAACTCGGCGGCGGCGAAGCCGCGAACCTGGTCGCGGAGCATGTCGATGGTTTCGCCGAGGGCGAAGTTGAGGCTGGGGTAGGTCATGCTTTCACCTGTAATTGTGCTTGTCCGGTTTAAAGCTTCGGATTAAGTTTAAGAAGTAACCTTATGTTTGATATCGGTTTTCATCAGCGCGGCGCGGCAGCGCTCTTCGGCGGTGTCGAGTTCCAGCTGCATCTGTTCGATATCCAGCAGCTGCTGTTCCAGCTGGGCGCGTCGCTCGGCGATCTTTTCCAGCATGGTGTTCAACTGTTTCTGGTTGCCGCTGCTCGGGTCCGGGTCGTAGAGCTCGATCAGCTCGCGGCACTCGGCGAGGGAAAAGCCGATGCGCTTGCCGCGCAGGATCAGCTTCAGGCTGACCTTGTCGCGCGGCGAGTAGATACGTTCCAGGCCGCGCCGCTCGGGAGAGAGCATGCCTTGCTCCTCATAGAAGCGGATGGCGCGGGTGGTGATGTCCAGCTCGCGGGCGAGATCGGAAATGGTGTAGGTGGTGGACATGCGCGGGGCACCTGCTCGTTTACCTTTACGTTAACGTAAAGATGTGCCGGTTTTCTGTCAACGGCCCGCGCCGGGAAAAATGACAAGCATGAAAGATGCTTGTCAGAAAGATTTAACCTGCTCCTCATGAAAGGACACGGATGGCTCTGTTCTGCTTCACCGAACGCGTTTTTTCCGGAGGAGTCGTGATGAGTCGGCTGGTGTCCTACAGGGTGGTCCTGGCCTGCCTGCTCGCCGCATTGTCTGCGGCGCTCGTGGCGGCCCAGCAGCAGCGCACGTTCGAGCGTATCTGGTTCAAGCTGGAACAGCGCCATGGCGACGTCGCAGGGCGGGAGCGGGCGCTGGGTCTGGCCGACTTCCGGGTCGACATCGAGGCCCGCGTGCTCGGCGCCGAAGCCAACGTCTCGGCGCTGTCCTTCGACCCGGACCGGCGCAGCCTGGTCAGCGTGACCAACCAGGACCCGCACTTCCTCGAACTGTCGCTGGACGGTGAGCTGTTGCGGCGCATTCCGCTGCGTGGTTTCCGGGACCCGGAGGCCATCGAATACGTCCGTCCCGGTGTCTACGTGGTGGCCGAGGAGCGCCGCCAGCGCCTGGTGGAAATCCATGTGGATGCCGGCGCGCGGGAGATCCATATCGACGACCCGCGCAACGCCCGCAAGCTCTCGCTGGGGCTGGAAAGCAAACGCAACAAGGGTTTCGAGGGGCTGGCCTACGACCCGTTGCGCCAGCGCCTGTTCGTGGCCCGGGAAAAGGCGCCGGTGGGTATCATCGAGGTCAACGGTTTCTTCAACGACCGCGGCGAGGCGCTCGACCTGAGCGTTGGCGGCGACCCGCGGCGCGATCGCGGGCTGTTCCTCACCGACCTCTCCAGCCTCTACTATCACAAGGCCAGCGATCACCTGCTGGTGCTCTCCGACGAGTCGCGCCTGGTCATCGAACTGGATCGCGCCGGGCGCCCGCTCGGAGGCCTGACCCTGCGCGCCGGCAACCACGGCCTGGCGGACGACGTGCCGCAGGCCGAGGGGCTGGCGATGGATGATCGGGGGAATCTGTACCTGGTCAGCGAACCCAACCTGTTCTACCGCTTCAGCCGTCCGTTGCGGGCGGGCCGCTAGGTGGGCGTCTCAGCCTTGCGACCAGCCGCCGCCGAGGGCGCGATAGAGGGCGACGCCATTGTTCAGGCGCAGGCCCCGCAGGTGGATCAGTTGCTGTTCCGAGTCGAACAGGCTGCGCTGGGCGTCGAGCATTTCCAGGTAATTGGCGACACCCTTGGCATAGCGCTTGCGTACCAGTTGCAGGCGTTCACGGTCGGCGTCGCGGACAGCGCGCTGCGCGCGCAGCTGGAGCTCCAGCTGGTCGCCGGCGCTGAGCGCGTCGGCGACCTCGCGGAAGGCGACCTGGATGCTTTCCTCGTAGCGGTTGACGGCGATGTCCTTGCGCACTTCGGCGAGGTCGAGATTGGCGCGGTTGCGTCCGCCGTCGAAGATCGGCAGGGTCATCTGCGGGCTGAAGGTCCAGACCCGGCTGCCGCCCCTGAACAGGCCGTGCAGGCCTGAACTGGCCGAGCCCAGGTCGGTGCTCAGGCGCAGGCTCGGGAAGAACGCCGCGCGCGCCGCGCCGATGTTGGCGTTGGCCGCGCGCAGTTGTTGTTCGGCCTGGCGGATGTCCGGACGCCGCGCGAGCAGCTCCGAGGGCAGTCCGGCGGGCAGTGGCTGCAGCTGGAGGTGTTCCAGGTCCAGCTGGCTATCCTGCCAGTCGCCGGTGAAGTCGCCGAGCAGCAGCTGCAGGCCGCTGACCGCCTGGCTGCGTTCGCGAACCAGCGCGGCGTGGGTGGCGCGGGCGCTTTCCACCAGCATTTCCTCGCTGCGCAGGTCGATGCGCGTGCTCATCCCGGCGGCGTAGCGCTTGCGCACCAGCGCCAGGCCGTTTTCGCGCGCGTGCAGGGTGCGTTCCGCCAGCCGTTGCTGTGCGTACAGCGCCCGTTCCTGCACGTAGCCGCCGGCGACCTCGGCGATCAGGGCGATCCGCGCGCTGCGCTGGGCCTCCTCGCTGGCCAGGTAGTCGGCCAGGGCGGCGTCGCCGAGGTTTTTCACCCGGCCGAAGAAGTCCAGCTCGAAGGCGCTGATGCCGGCTGCGACCCGATAGCGCTGTTCGACCTGGCCGGCCTCGCGGGTTTCGCCGCGCATGCGCTCGCGCTCGTAGCGACCGCTGGCCTCCAGCGTCGGCAAGCGCTCCGAGGCCTGTACGCCATATAGCGCGCGGGCTTCCTCGATGCGCAGGGCGGCGACGCGCAGGTTGCGGTTGTGCTCCAGGGCCTGGCCGATCATCTGGCGCAGCACCGGGTCGGTGAACTGTTGTTGCCAGTCGTCCAGCCTGGCCCGGTCGCCAGCCTGCTGGCTCGCCGGGACGGCCGGATAGGCCGTCGGGATCGGCGCCTCCGGGCGCTGGTAGCGGGGCGCCAGCGAACAGGCGCCGAGCAGGCCCAGGCACAGCGCCAGGGAGGAGGCCGAGAGTTTCGAAAGGGGCATCAGGTCAGCTCCGTTGGGGTATTGGCCGACGCATCGGCGCGAGGCGCCTTGCGCAGCCGGAACAGGCGGCCGACCACCAGGAAGAACAGCGGCACCAGGAACACCGCGAGCACGGTGGCGGTGACTATCCCGCCGAGCACCCCGGTGCCGATGGCGATCTGGGCGCCGGAACCGGCGCCGCTCGAGAGCGCCAGCGGGATCACCCCGAAACCGAAGGCCAGCGAGGTCATGACGATCGGCCGCAGGCGCAGGCGCGCGGCTTCCAGGGTCGCCTGCAGCAGGTCCATGCCTTCCTGGTAATGGTCCTTGGCCACCTCGATGATGAGGATGGCGTTCTTCGCCGAGAGGCCGATGATGGTGATCAGGCCGACCTTGAAGTAGATGTCGTTGGGCAGGCCGCGCAGGCTCACCCCGAGCAGCGCGCCGAGCACGCCCAGCGGCACCACCAGGATCACCGCCAGTGGGATCGACCAGCTCTCGTAGAGGGCGGCCAGGGCGAGGAACACGATCAGCACCGAGAGGGCGAACAGCGCCGGCGCCTGGGCGCCGGACAGGCGTTCCTCGTAGGACTGGCCGGACCACTCGTGGGCGACGCCCTCGGGCAGGCCCTGCATCAGCTGTTCCATCGCCGCCATCGCCTCGCCGCTGCTGTAGCCCGGCGCGGCCTGGCCCTCGAGGTTGAACGAGGGGTAGCCGTTGTAGCGGGTCAGTTGCGGCGGGCCGAGGGTCCAGGCGGCCCTGGCGAACGTCGCCAGCGGGACCATCTCGCCCTGCTCGTTGCGCACGTGCAGCTTGCCGATGTCGTCGATGCTCAGGCGCCTGGCGCCATCGGCCTGGACCACCACCTTGCGCACCTGGCTGCCGTGCATGAAGTCGCCGATGTAGTCCGAGCCGAACATCACGGCCAGGGTGGTGTTGATCTCGTCCATGCTCACCCCGAGGGTCTCCGCCTTGCGCCGGTCGATGTCCAGGCGGATCTGCGGCGCCTCGCCCTGGCCGGCGAACATCACGTTGGCCAGCCGCGGGTCCTCGGCGGCGCGTGCCAGGAGCTGGTCGCGGGCCTTGACCAGGGCGTCGTAGCCGACCCCGCCGCGGTCCTGCAGGCGGAAGTCGAAGCCGCTGGTGGAGCCCAGGTCCGGCAGCGGCGGCGAGTTCATCGCGTACACCGTGCGGTTGGGCAGGCCGGCGAAGCGCTGGTTGATCCGCTCGACGATGGCGCCGACGTGCTGGCTGGCGTCCTGGCGCTCGGACCAGTCCTTCAGGGTGGCGAAGATCATCGCCGAACTGGTGCCGTCGCCGTACAGGCTGAAGCCGCCGACCGCATAGGCGTAGGCCACCGGCTCGTGTTCCGCCAGGTAGCGCTCGACGTCGGCGACGTTGGCCATGGTTTCCGCCATCGGCGTGCCCTCGGGCTGCATCACCATGATCATGAAGTCGCCCTGGTCCTCTTCCGGCAGGAACGCCTGGGGCAGGCGCGCGAAGAGCAGGGCGACCACGCCGATGACCAGGGCGTAGACCAGCATCCAGCGGATCGGCCGGGCGAGAATCCCGCCCACGGCCTTCTGGTAGCGCCCGGTCAGGCGCAGGAAGGTACGGTTGAACCAGCCGAAGAAGCCGCGCTTCTCGTGGTGGCCGGCGTCGAGCGGGCGCAGCAGGGTGGCGCACAGCGCCGGGGTCAAGGACAGCGCGAGGAACGCCGAGAAGCCGATGGACACCGCCAGGGTCACCGCGAACTGGCGGTAGATGTTGCCCACCGCGCCGCTGAAGAAGGCCATCGGCACGAACACCGAGACCAGCACCACGGTGATGCCGACGATCGCCCCGCTGATCTGGCGCATCGCCTTGACTGTGGCGTCGTGCGGCGACAGGCCTTCCTCGGCCATCAGGCGCTCGACGTTCTCCACCACGATGATCGCGTCGTCCACCAGGATGCCGATCGCCAGGACCATGCCGAACATGGTCAGCACGTTGATCGAGAAGCCCAGGCCGAGCATCACCGTGAAGGTGCCGAGCAGGGCAACCGGCACCACCAGCGTCGGGATCAGGGTGGCGCGGAAGTTCTGCATGAACAGGTACATCACGGCGAACACCAGGAGCATTGCCTCGAGCAGGGTGCTGACCACCTTCCTGATCGAAATCTCGACGAACGCCGAGGTGTCGTAGGGAATGTTGTAGCTCACGCCTTCGGGGAAGTAGCGCGACAGCTCGTCGAGGGTGGCGCGGATGCGCTTGGCGGTGGCCACCGCGTTGGAGCCGGGCGCCATCTTCACCGCCAGGCCGGTGGCGGTCATCTGGTTGACCCGCGAGACGAAGCCGTACTCGCTCTGGCCGAACTCGACGCGGGCCACGTCGCGCAGGCGGATCGCGCCGCCATCGGCGCGGATGCGCAGGGGAATCTCGCCGAACTGCTCGGGCGTCACCAGGGTGTCGTCGACCTTCACCGTGGCGCTGATCGGTGCCGAGTCGGGGACCCCGAGGTTGCCGATGTCGCCCACGGTGAGACGGGCGTTGTGCCGGCGCACGGCGTTGACCAGGTCGCTGGCGCTGAGGTTCATCGAGGTCAGCCTGGCCGGGTCCGGCCAGATGCGCATGGCGTACTCGGCGCCCCAGGTCTCGACCTTGCCCACGCCTTCCACCCGGCGCAGCGCCTGGAGCACGTTGGACGAGGCGATCTCGCCCAGCTCCATGGCACCGTAGCGACCGCTGGCGGAGGTGAGGGTGACGATCAGCTGGATGCTGTCCGCCGCTTTCTCCACGTAGATGCCGTCGCGCCGCACCGACTCGGGCAGGCGCGATTCGACGATCTTCAGGCGGTTCTGCACTTCCACCGCGGCGAGGTCGGCGTTCACGCCCTGGCGGAAGGTCAGGGTCAGCGAGGCCTGGCCGGTGCTGCTGGTGGCCTTGGTGTAGAGCAGGCCGGGCGCGCCGTTCATCTCGCGCTCGATGATCGCGGTCAGCGCTTCCTCGACCACCTTGGCCGAGGCGCCGGGATAGCTGGCGCTGACGTTGACCACCGGCGGCGCGATGTCCGGGTACTGGGCGACCGGAAGGAAGCGGATCGCCAGGATCCCGGCGAGCACGATCAGCAGGGAAACCACCCAGGCGAAGACCGGCCGGTCAATGAAGAAACGAGCCATTCGTAGTGTTCTCCGTCACTGGCCCGCCGGCGAGGCGGCCAGCGGTGAGGGGGCGCCGGCGCTGGCCGGCTGGCGGACCACCGCCTGTACGCTGGAACCGGCGGCATGCTGGGCGGCGTTCTCGACGATCACCCGTTCGCCGCCCTTGAGCCCGCGGCTGACGATCCAGTCGCGGCCCTGCAGGGTGTCGGCGTGGACTTCCACGTCTTCCACCACTCCCTGTGGATTGACCACCTTGACCACGGCGGACTGGGCGGTGCGGATCAGCGCGTCGCGCGGGACAGTGATCGCCTGCGGGTTCACTGCGCGCTGCAAGCGCACCTGCACGTAGCCACCCGGCAGCAATTCGCGATGCGGATTGCGGAACAGGGCGCGCATGGCGATGGTGTCGGTGCCGGGATCCACCGCCAGGTCGGAGAACAGCAGCTCGCCGGCCAGCGGGTACTCGCTGCCGTCGGCCAGGACCAGGCGCACGGCGATGTCCTTGTCGGCGACGCCCTGCACCTGGCCCTCGCGGATCGCCCGTTGCATGGCGGCGACTTCGCCGGCCGGCTGGGAAAAGTTCACGTAGATCGGATCGATCTGCTCGACGCGGGTCAGCGGCGTCGGCGAGTCCTCGCCGACCAGCGCGCCTTCGGTGACCAGCGCGCGTCGCGCGCGTCCGTCGATCGGCGCGGTTACCGTGGCGTAGCCCAGGCGCAGGCGGGCCTGCTCCAGCTCGGCCCTGGCCGAGGCGATCTGCGCCAGGCTCTGCCGTGCGTCGGTCTGCGCCTCGGTGTACTCGCGTTCGCTGATGGCGCGGTCCTTGACCAGGTCGGCGTAGCGCTTGAGCTTGTCGGCCGCCGCCGCGTGGCTGGCCTCGGCCCGCGCCAGGGCGCCGCGGCTGATGTCGAGGGCGGCCTTCAGCGGCGCCGGGTCGATCTGGAACAGCACGGTGCCGGCGCGAACATCCTGGCCCTCCTCGTACAGGCGGCGGGTGACGATGCCGGCGACCCGCGCGCGTACCTCGGCCTGGCGGTAGGCCTCGAGGCGGCCGGGCAGTTCGCTGGTGATGCCGATCGGCGCCGGTTTCGCCACGATCACCCCGACTTCGGCGGGAGCGTCCGTGGCCTTCTCGGCTTCCGGAGCCTTGTCGCAGCCCAGCAGGAATAGGGCGACCAGGGTCGCCAGCAGCCCGCGCAGCGAGCCGGTCCATTGGATGTGCATGGATGTCCCTCGGATTCATGAGTCTGTGGGCGTGCCCGGGAATGGGCGGTGCAACCCACGAGCGGCGCGACAGTAGCATATAATCAGTCATGAGTGATTGATTAATTGGCGTTTCTGTAACATATCCTTATGATTTGCGGCGCCTTTCCCTTGTGAGGACGTTCAGTGGCCAGAAAAACCAAAGAGGAATCCCAGAAGACCCGCGACGGCATACTCGACGCCGCCGAGCGGGTCTTCCTGGAAAAGGGCGTGGGCAACACTGCCATGGCCGACCTGGCGGATGCCGCCGGGGTTTCTCGCGGAGCGGTCTATGGCCACTACAAGAACAAGATCGAGGTCTGCCTGGCGATGTGCGACCGGGCCTTCGCCCGCATCGAGGTGGCGCGGACGTGCCGGCGCTGGATATCCTCCTGCGCGCCGGCATGGGCTTCCTTCGCCAGTGCTGCGAGCCCGGGTCGGTGCAACGGGTGCTGGAGATCCTCTATCTCAAGTGCGAGCGCAGCGACGAGAACGAGCCGCTGCTGCGCCGGCGCGAACTGCTCGAGAAGCAGGGCCAGCGCCTGGGCCTGCGCCTGATCCGCCGGGCGGTGGCGCAGGGCGAACTGCCGGCGCGGCTCGACGTCGAGCTGGCCAGCGTCTACCTGCAATCCTTGTGGGACGGGGTCTGCGGCACCCTGGCCTGGACCGAGCGGTTGCGCAACGATCCCTGGAACCGCGCCGAACGCCTGTTCCGCGCCGGCATCGACAGCCTGCGCGGTTCTCCCCACCTGTTGCGCGCCGAGGCCTGACGCCGCTCAGTCGTCCGCCATCAGGTGTCGGCGCTGGTCCTCGGCGCCGGCCACCACCAGCCGCTGGGCATCTTCCTCGCTGATGTGCAGGCGCCTGCCGTCGATGTAGAGCACCGACAGGCGAGCCTCGGCGTCGGTGCCGACGCGCAGGCTGTCGATCGCCGCGCGATGCCGGCTGCCTTCGATCTCGACGCTGCAGACGCCTTGATCCGAATCGATTTCGATGGCCATGGGAGCCTCCTGTTTTTTTTGCTCACTCTGGGTGGACCGTGGATGGCCGTCCCGGGTTCTGTCACAGCAGCTTCATGGTCTGGTCATGAGCCTGCCACCGCGCTTGGCTGCAATCATCGGCAGAGACGGCGAGGCCAGCGGAGGACGACGCGATGCGGCTATGCGTGATTGGGGCGGGCTATGTGGGGCTGGTGACGGCGGCCTGTTTCGCCGAAATGGGCAACCAGGTGTGCTGCGTGGAGCGCGACCGCGAGCGGGTCGCGCGACTGCGGCGCGGCGAAACGCCTATCTACGAACCGGGCCTGGAGAATATCCTGCGCGACCAGCTGGAGGCCGCGCGCCTGACCTTCACCACCAGCCTCGCGCAAGGCCTGGTGGATGCCGAGGTGGTCTTCATCGCCGTCGGCACGCCCTGCGGCGAGGATGGCTCCGCCGACCTCAGCCATGTGCTGGCGGTAGCCGAGGAACTGGGCGCACAGCTACGCCAGGACTGCATCGTGGTGAACAAGTCGACCGTGCCGGTGGGCACCGCCGAGCGGGTCGAAGAGATCATCCGCCTGGGCCTGGCGCGTCGGCGCAAGCGCTTCAGGGTGGCGGTGGCGAGCAATCCGGAATTCCTCAAGGAAGGTTCGGCGGTGGACGACTTCATGCGCCCGGACCGGGTCATCATCGGCAGCGCCGAGGCGCAGGCCGGCGAGACCCTGCGCCAGCTCTACGCACCGTTCCTGCGCAACCACGAGCGGGTCCTGCTGATGGGACGCCGCGAGGCGGAGTTCAGCAAGTACGCGGCCAACGCCTTCCTCGCCACGAAGATTTCCTTCATGAACGAGATGGCCGGGCTGTGCAGTCTCACCGGCGTCGATATCGAGGAGGTGCGCCGTGGCATGGGCAGCGACAGGCGCATCGGCACCCATTTCATCTATGCCGGCTGCGGCTACGGCGGCTCCTGCTTTCCCAAGGATGTCCGCGCGCTGATCCGCAGCGCCGAGCGGCAGGGGTTCGACAGCGCGATCCTGCGCGCCGTGGAAGCGCGCAACGCGCGGCAGAAGGAACTGCTCTTCGAGACCCTCGGCGAGCTGTTCCAGGGCCGCTGGCAGGGGCGCACCGTGGCGCTCTGGGGGCTGGCCTTCAAGCCGGGGACCGACGACCTGCGCGAGGCGCCGAGCCTGGTCCTGCTGGACGCGCTGCTGCGCCACGGGGTGAGGGTCAGGGCCCATGACCCGGTGGCCAACGCCGGGGTCGCCGCGCGCTATCCGCAGGCGCTGGCCTGCGCCCAGTTGACCCTGCACGACTCGCCCTATGTGGCGGTAGAGGGCGCCGACGCCCTGGTTCTGGTGACCGAATGGAAACAGTTCCGCCAGCCGGACTTCGAGAAAATCCGCGGATCCATGCGAACTCCCCTGTTGGTCGACGGTCGGAATCTCTACGCGCCGGCGCGGATGGCGGAACTGGGCTTCATCTACCAGGGCATAGGACGTCCAAGGGCCGGGCATTGTAAGGCGAGCGCAGCCTGATTAGACTGCGCGCCATCCGCATACTTCGTCCATGTCGAAGGATTCTCATGATCAAGAAATGTCTTTTCCCGGCCGCCGGCTACGGTACCCGTTTCCTCCCGGCCACCAAGGCCATGCCCAAGGAAATGCTGCCGGTGGTGAACAAGCCGCTGATCCAGTACGCGGTGGAGGAGGCGCTGGAGGCCGGCCTTTCCGAAATCGGCATCGTCACCGGGCGCGGCAAGCGCTCCCTGGAAGACCACTTCGACATCAGCTACGAGCTGGAGCACCAGATCCGCAACACCGACAAGGAAAAGTACCTCGTTGGCATCCGCCGGCTGATCGACGAGTGCACCTTCGCCTACACCCGCCAGGTCGAGATGAAGGGCCTCGGCCATGCGATCCTCACCGGCCGTCCGCTGATCGGCGACGAGCCGTTCGCCGTGGTCCTTGCCGACGACCTGTGCCTGAACCTGGAAGGCGACAGTGTGCTGAAGCAGATGGTCAAGCTGTACAACCAGTTCCGCTGCTCCATCGTGGCGATCCAGGAAGTGCCGCCGGAGGAAACCAACAAGTACGGCGTGATCGCCGGCGAGATGATCCGCGACGACATCTTCCGGGTGAACACCATGGTCGAGAAACCGAAGCCGGAAGAAGCACCGTCGAACCTGGCGATCATCGGCCGCTACATCCTGACCCCGGATATCTTCGACCTGATCGAGCAGACCGAGCCGGGCAAGGGTGGCGAGATCCAGATCACCGACGCCCTGATGAAGCAGGCCCAGGACGGCTGCGTGCTGGCCTACAAGTTCAAGGGCAAGCGTTTCGACTGCGGCAGCGCCGAGGGCTACATCGAGGCGACCAACTTCTGCTACGAAAACCTCTACAAGACCGGCAAGGCTCACTGAGCCTCGCCGTTCCCGATGAAAAACGCCGCGTCCCCGATGGGGGCGCGGCGTTTTTCGTATGGGGCGAACGGCCATGGGGGGTATCCGCCCTACGTGAGCTGTCGGCGGGCGTGGCCCAGGCCAGGCGGCACCTCCGCGCCCGGTCAGGGAATCGGCAGCGCCTCGGAACCCGGGCCCAGCGGCTGGCCGTAGCTGAACTCCACGTAGTTGCCCGCGGGATCGCGCAGGCCGCAGTAGTAGCCGACCGGATAGGGCTCGTCGCGCGGCGCCCAGACCAGGCAGCCGGCGGCCTCGGCGCGGCGTGCCAGATCGTCTACCGCGGCGCGGCTGGGGAGGGCGAAGCCGAAGTGGCTGTAGTCGTCGCTGGCGAGGTTGCGCGGCTGGCCGCCGGGCATGATGACGAAGATGAAGCGCTGTTCCTGGCCGGGTTCGGCCATCCAGACGATCTGCGAGCCTTTGCCGGGGCGCCGGTGGATCACCCGCATGCCGCAGAAGGTTTCGTAGAAGGCGATGCAGGCGTCGAGGTCGGGGACGTGCAGCGCCAGGTGGGTGAGGGTGGGGGACATCGCGCTTACCTCCACGGACAAGCATAGCCCATCGCCTGCCAGGCCCTGTGCTGAGCCGTTTCGACAGGTTTTTGCGCCGATCCGGCAGGAGTCCGCTGCAGGGAATGGGTTATGCTGGAACGCATCTGATCCAGGAGTAGGAACATGTCTTTCGATTTCGATCTGTTCGTCATCGGCGCCGGCTCCGGGGGCGTCCGCGCCGCCCGTTTCGCCGCCGGCTTCGGTGCCCGCGTCGCGGTGGCGGAGAGCCGCTACCTGGGCGGCACCTGCGTCAACGTCGGTTGCGTACCGAAGAAGCTGCTGGTCTACGGCGCGCACTACAGCGAAGACTTCGAACAGGCCCGGGCCTATGGCTGGAGCGCTGGCGAGGCGCGCTTCGACTGGGCGACCCTGATCGGCAACAAGAATCGCGAGATCCACCGCCTCAACGGTATCTATCGCAACCTGCTGGTGAACAGCGGGGTAACCCTTCTCGAAGGCCACGCCCGCCTGCTCGACGCGCACAGCGTCGAGGTGGACGGCCAGCGCTTCAGCGCCAGGCACATTCTCATCGCCACCGGCGGCTGGCCGCAGGTGCCGGAGATTCCGGGCAAGGAACACGCGATCACCTCCAACGAGGCGTTCTTCCTCGAGCGCCTGCCGCGCCGCGTGCTGGTGGTCGGCGGCGGCTACATCGCCGTAGAGTTCGCCTCGATCTTCAACGGCCTGGGCGCCGAGACCACCTTGCTCTACCGTCGCGACCTGTTCCTGCGCGGCTTCGACCGCAGCGTGCGTGAGCACCTGCGCGACGAACTGGGCAAGAAGGGGCTCGACCTGCAGTTCAACAGCGACATCGCCCGTATCGACAAGCAGGCCGATGGCAGCCTGGCCGCGACCCTCAAGGACGGCCGGGTACTGGAGGCGGACTGCGTGTTCTACGCCACCGGACGGCGGCCGATGCTGGACGACCTCGGCCTGGAGAACACCGGAGTGAAGCTGACCGACAAAGGTTTCATCGAGGTCGACGAGCACTACCAGACCAGCGAGCCGTCGATTCTCGCCCTTGGCGACGTGATCGGTCGCGTGCAGCTCACCCCGGTGGCGCTGGCCGAGGGCATGGCGGTGGCGCGTCGGCTGTTCAAGCCCGAGGAGTTCCGTCCGGTGGACTACAAGCTGATTCCCACCGCGGTGTTCAGCCTGCCCAACATCGGCACCGTCGGCCTGACCGAGGAAGAGGCGCTGAGCGCCGGGCACAAGGTGAAGATCTTCGAGAGCCGCTTCCGACCGATGAAGCTGACCCTCACCGACAACCAGGAAAAGACCCTGATGAAGCTGATCGTCGATGCCCACGACGACAGGGTGCTGGGCTGCCACATGGTTGGCGCCGAGGCCGGCGAGATCCTCCAGGGTATCGCGGTGGCGATGAAGGCCGGGGCGACCAAGCAGGTCTTCGACGAGACCATCGGCATCCATCCGACCGCGGCGGAAGAGTTCGTCACCCTGCGCACGCCGACGCGCTGAGCCGCGTCGAGACGAAGAAGCCGGCTCATGGGCCGGCTTCTTTCGTTTTTGCGAGCGCGTCGCCTCAGCGCGAGGATGCTTCCGCCAGCACCGCCGCTGCGTCATCGCGGCGCCTGGCGTAGCGCTGAGCGAGCACCGCACAGACCATCAGCTGGATCTGATGGAACAGCATCAGCGGCAGCACCATCGGTCCCACCGCGCTGGTGGCGAACAGCACCTTGGCCATGGGCACGCCGGTGGCCAGGCTCTTTTTCGAACCGCAGAAGACGATGGTGATCTCGTCTTCCTTGCTGAAACCCAGGCGCCGCGCCAGCACCGTGGTCAGCACCAGGGCCAGGGCGAGGATCACGCAGCAGGCGACGGTCAGGCCGATCAGCGCCAGCCAGGGCACTTCATGCCACAGGCCCTGGATCACCGCCGCGCTGAAGGCGGTATAGACCACCAGCAGGATCGAGCCCTGGTCGACATAGCGCAGCACCGGCTTGTTGCGCTCCACCCAGGCGCCGATCCAGCGCCGCAGGACCTGGCCGGCGATGAACGGTACCAGCAGTTGCAGGGTGATCTTGCCGATGGCGTCCAGTGCGTTGCCGGTCTCGCCCTCGGCGCCGAGCAGCAGCTTGACCAGCAGCGGGGTGAGGAACACCCCGAGCAGGCTCGATACCGAGGCGCTGCAGACCGCCGCCGGCACGTTGCCGCGGGCCAGCGAGGTGAAGGCGATGGAAGATTGCACGGTGGCCGGCAGGGCGCAGAGGAACAGGATGCCGAGGTACAGCTCCGGTGTGACCATCGGCGACAGCGCCGGTTTCAGCGCCAGGCCGAGCAGCGGGAACATCACGAAGGTGCAGGCGAACACCAGCAGGTGCAGGCGCCAGTGGGTCATGCCGGCGATGATCGCCTGGCGCGACAGCTTGGCGCCGTGGAGGAAGAACAGCAGGCCGATGCCGATGTTGGTCACCCATTCGAAGACCACGGCGGTCTGGCCGCTACAGGGCAGGAAGGTAGCGAGCAGGACGGTGGCGATCAGCGCCAGGGTGAAGTTATCCGGAAGGAAACGCGGTCGGGACATGGGCACGCTCTGCAGGATCGGGGGAACACACGGCAGTCTCGTGGCTGCCTGACGAACCTGCACTGTAGACATGGGGCCGGCGACCGGCTAACGCCAGAAGGCCAGCCGATGACGCTGAATGGACAGGGCGACGCAGGCGCCGCCCCGGGGCTCAGACGACGCTGGCGAGCAGGGGCTCGCTGAGGCTGGGGCGGATCTTGCCCGCGAGAGGGGAAAACTCCAGGCGTACGCCGAGCACGGTGACCAGCGAGCGCAGCTTTTCCGCGATCACGCTGGCGCGGTGCTGGCTCAGCCCCTGGTAGGAGAGGGTCAGGCGGATCTTGTGCTCCTCGCGGTCAGCCCGTACTCGCTCCGGGGTGAAGGACTGCACGGCGAACAGATTGAGCACTCGGCACAGCAACTCGGGATCGGCCATGCCCTCGACGTGGAAGATCGACAGGGTTTCGCTGTCTGCGCAAGAGCTTTCCCAGACGTTCGGCCGGATCACCTGGCGCTCTTCGCCGCGGGGGTGCTTGGCCGGGAAAACAGGGGCGAGGGTAGACATGTGAAGCTCCAGGCAGTGTTTCGACGAGAGAAATTCTCCCAAAGCCCGCTGGAAGTTTTTATCCTGTTTTTGCGTGAATACGGATTATTTGTGCATAATCGTTCCCTGTAAATGTGCTTGTAGGGAATTTATATGTCCATTTCATTGGATGCATACGATCAGCGTATTCTTGCGCTATTGCAGGAGGAATCCTCGCTGTCCACTGCCGAGATCGCCGAGCGTATCGGACTTTCCCAATCGCCCTGCTGGCGGCGCATCCAGCGCCTGAAGGAGGAGGGGGTGATCCGCAAGCAGGTGACCCTGCTCGACCGCAAGAAGATCGGCCTGAATACCCAGGTATTCGCCCAGATCAAGCTCAACGCCCATGGGCGCAAGAACCTCACCGACTTCGCCGAGGCGATGCACCAGTTTCCCGAGGTGCTGGAGTGCCACGTACTGATGGGCGCGGTGGACTTCATGCTGCGCATCGTCACCCGCGACATCGAGTCCTATGAACGCTTCTTCTTCGAGAAGCTGTCGGCGGTACCGGGTATCCAGGAGGTCAACTCCATCGTCGCCCTGTCGGAAATCAAGTCCACCACTACCTTGCCTCTGCTCGCCCCCTGAGCCTTCACGGAGAACGCCTGTCCATGGCCATCAGCAAGACCAAGTCCAGCTTCTATCGTCGCCTCTATGTCGCCCACCTGATCGACAGCGGCGTTGCCAGCGTGCCGGAGATCATGGCTGCCACCGGCATGCCGCGACGCACCGCCCAGGACACCATCGCCGCGCTGGAGGAACTGGATATCGTCTGCGAGTTCGAGCAGCAGGAAGGCGCGCGTAACCACCAGGGTGGCTATGTGATCCGCGACTGGGGCGCGGTTCGGCGGGAGTGGGTGGCGCGACACCGCGCGAAGCTCGCCGAGGCGTTGGAGTATCCGGCGTTACCCGCCTGAGCCGAGCCCGCGCGAACAAGGAAGGCCGTCTCGCTGGAGACGGCCAGGATCGTCATAGACAGGCTTCCAGCGCACCACCTTCCGCCGAGGCGTTGGCCGCCGCGGCTTTTTCCAGAACATCCTTGCTCACCAGGTTCTTCTTGACACCATAGAACTTGTTGGCGATCTGTCGCTCCAGATCCGAGGCCGCTTCCCTGGCGTTCGGCAGGTAGGAAACGTGGGCCTCGCTGACGTAGCCGGTTTCCGGCAGTACGTTTTCCAGCATGGGCTTGCACGATTCGCAAGGAGCCTGGGAAATGAAACCGGTCAGGCGCCCACCGCTGGGGACGAGACCACTGCGGATATCGCTCTCCAGGTTGCGCAGCGCTTTCAGCTCGGCGTCGGCCTGGCGAATGTCCAGCGATGCGCTGAAGCGTGAATCGGGAACCTCGATGTTCTTCACGTAGCGCTCGGCATTGGCGCCTCTTGCGGCGAAGCGTTCGTCGAACCCCGAATAGAGCGGATGGTCCTGCGGCACCTTGAGCAGGTCGCGCAGGTCTTGCCCGGACATCGCGTTATAGACGCGCAGATGTTCGACGCCTTCCTGGACGTAGCTGTATTCGAAGCGCGCGGTGGTACTGGAGCGCCATTTCGAGACCAGTTCCTTTTTCGCCGCGTTGGACGGGTTCAATTGCTCCTCGGCGACAGCGCGTCCCGCCATGTCGACGTGGTAGCGCACGGATTTGAGTAGCCGCGAGGAGACCTGTTCGTTCACGGAGCTGACCGCTTCCACCGTGACCACCGGGCCGGCCTGGGAGAATCCACTGGCAAGGCTGAGGCCGAAAGCGAGGAAAAACCGGGAAATACCTTTGACGATAGTCATGACGAGCCTCAGATACGACAGATCTTGCTTAGGGATGCAGCGGAAATGCCTTCCGCCTCTTCTTCGCTGAACGCGCCTTCGGCACCCAACTCGCCAGCCTCGGCGGCTTCGAAGGATTCGAACAATGCCAGGCCATCGAACAGCGTGGCGATCGGTACGATCACCTCCAGCAGCTTGGCGAGGAAACTGCTCTGGGGCTCCTCGGGGGAGCGAGGCTTCATCTGGTCGCGGTACTTTTCCTTGTACCAGTCGAACAGCGCCTTGTCGGTCATGTCGTTGAGGCATGGCTCGGCGCCGTCGGTGCCGCTGTAGCGGCCGTCCGCGGTGCAGATCGGGGTGCTGGAAATGAAACCGTTGCGATAGCGGTAGGCTGCGGCCAGGCGAGCCAGTCGGTACTGTGGAGGCAAATGGAAGCCGCCCTGGCCGTCGCGATAGTCCGGGCTCCTCAACTGGTAGTCGAGGATGCCCATCAGATAGTTCTGGTCGCCGTGACTGAGCTGCGTATAGCTCTGGGCCGCCTTGAAGCGGGTCAGGACCCCGGTGTCTATGCCGTTGGCCCGGTGCTGCGCTAGCGGAATGGCGTTCATCGAGTCGCGCAGGTATTGCGCGGCAAGAGCGAACTTGGCGGCAATGGTGCCGTAGCGCCAGCCGAAGAGTTCGTAGGCATGATAGTAGAGGTCGGCATCCACCCCGGCCTTGAGCACATTGGCGAGGATCAGCGGGTCGTCGCGTTCGAAGCTGACATAGCCCTCCGGCACCCGGTCGACGGCGATGTCGCTATGCGGGCGCGCCTTGGTCAGTCCGGTCTCGCGAAGGAAGATGCCGAGCGTCTCCTCGGGATCGAATGCCGTGCCCTGGTCGCGATTGAAATCGCCGACAGCGCTCGCCCAGCCGATGCTGTTGAGAATGGGCGGGTTGGATACGGTATCGGAGTAGATCGATTCAGGCTCGACCAGGAAGGTGTTCTTCAGCGTTTGTTCGTCGAAGTCGATCGAGTTGTCGGTCTTGACTGCGTGGTAGTGGAGTGCCTTGGTCAGCGTATCGGAAAAGTAATCTGCCTGGGCGTAGCCTGAGATGGCCGCCAGGGTTGTCGCCAGCCACAGCGAACTGAAGTGCCTCATGTTCCATCCTCGTATGCGAGGCGCCGCCGGATGCGGCGCCTTCGGCCTGTCGCCGGTTGCGAACAGCCGGCGGGCGGGATACTAGGCAGCGGGGCGGCCGTGGAAGCGGGTGGCGAAGGGAAAATCGGCAAAGGTCGCGGTGGTTCGCAAAAACGCGACAAAGGCATCGCCAGGGCTGTGGCAGACGAATCCAGGTTGGCAGGGGGACAAAAACGGGAGGGGCTCAGCTTGCCTCCCCTCCCTAACATGCGTTCCGTGCTTCAGCCGCCCCCCTGGACGATGGCCGTCCGCCCTGCGCTGCTCTCCTGGTAGCGTTCGATCTGGGCGGCGGGAGCGGGCGGCAGTCGGGGTTTCAGATAGGCCGCCAGGCTGACGCCGCAATACACCCACAGGGCCATGGCGATCAGTGCCTTGTATGGATCGATGTCGGATCGACGCTTGCAGACCATACAGATCTGCTCTTCGGTGGCCGGGTATTCAGCGCAGTTGCGACAGCGGATCATGCGTTCCTCCCGCGGGGGCTGCCAGCCTGCCAGAACGGTCGCGAGGCTTCCTCGCGGGCCTGCTCGGCGCTCAGGCCGATGTCCTTAAGTTCCGCCGCTTCCAGTTCCAGCAGAGCACGCCGGGTCTGCTGGCGGTGCCTGGCCAGTCGATAGCCGCGGCGCAGGGCCTGGGCCAGGGTATCCATCACGGCGAAGGGTAGGTGGCCATCGAGGCGTTGGCGGCGCTCGGTTCTCGCGCTGTATCCCGACATGCTGCGTACTCCGTGTTGATCGGCTGGACGATGGAGATAGAATGGCCACTGCGCGCTGTTCCGTACAGGTCCAGAAAAGGTGGGTTGACTGCATACAGATCAGACGCTTCCCGGCCTGAATGGTGGATTTCCACGCCATCTGTACCGGTCCCGCTTTCGATCTCGCTGGAGTCCCGTTCATGACCCTTTATCTGCAACTCGCCGAGACCCTCGGCTCGCGTATCGAACAGGGCCTCTACCGGCCGGGCGACCGGCTGCCTTCAGTACGCGCGATGAGCATCGAGCACGGCGTCAGCCTGAGTACTGTGCAACAGGCATACAGGCTGCTGGAGGATCGAGGCCTCGCCGAACCACGGCCGAAATCCGGCTATTTCGTCCCGGCGGCACGGCAGATGCCGCCGTTGCCGGCGATCGCCCGGCTGGCCCAGCGGCCGGTGGAAATCTCGCAATGGGAGCAGGTACTGGCCCTGGTCAGCACGGTGCCGCGCCCGGACGTGGTCCAGCTCGGCCGTGGCATGCCGGATATTTCCAGCGCCTCGCTGAAACCGCTGACCCGCAGCCTGGCGCGCCTCAACCGGCATGCCGATGCCCGCGCCCTGGCCTATGACGGTATTCATGGCTCGCCGCTGCTGCGCGAGGAGATCGCCCGTCTGCTGGTGGATTCCGGTTGCCGGGCGAACGCCAGCGACGTGATGATCACCACCGGTTGCCACGAGGCGCTGTCGGTGAGCATCCGCGCGGTGTGCGAGCCGGGCGACATCGTCGCGGTGGAGTCGCCGAGCTTCCACGGCGCCATGCAATCGCTGAAGGGACTGGGCATGAAGGCCCTGGAGATTCCAACCGACCCGGTCAACGGCATCAGCCTGGAGGCTCTCGAACTGGCGCTGGAGCAATGGCCGATCAAGGCCATCCAGGTCACGCCGAACTGCAACAATCCGCTCGGCTACATCATGCCGGAGTCGCGCAAGCGGGCCCTGCTGGCGCTGGCGCAGCGCTATGACGTGGCGATCATCGAGGACGACGTCTACGGCGACCTGGCCTACACCTATCCGCGCCCGCGCACCATCAAGTCATACGACGACGATGGCCGGGTGCTGCTCTGCGGTTCGTTCTCCAAGGTCCTCGCGCCGGGGCTGCGGATCGGCTGGATGGTTCCCGGGCGCTATGCCGACCGGGTGCTGCACATGAAGTACATCAGCACCGGGGCGAGCGCCCTGCAGCCGCAGCTGGCGATCGCCGAATTCATCGGCAACGGCCACTACGAACCGCACTTGCGGCGCATGCGCGCGCAATATCAGCGCGGCCGCGACCTGATGATTGACTGGGTGGCGCGCTATTTCCCCGAAGGTACCCGCGCCAGCCGGCCGCAGGGCGGTTTCCTGCTCTGGGTCGAGCTGGAGGAAGGCTTCGACACCCTGCGCCTGGACAAGGCCCTGCGCCAGCGTGGGGTGCAGGTGGCGGTGGGCTGCATCTTCTCCGCCTCCGGCAAGTATCGGAACTGCCTGCGGATGAACTACGCGGCGCCGCCGACGCCGGCCATCGAACAGGCGGTCAGGCGGGTAGGGGAGTCCGCCTGCGAATTGCTGGAGCCTTGCGAGGCCTGAGTGCCAGGCGTGCTCGCGACGCAGCGAATGATTGTGTAAATGTCAAATGCTAATCATTCGCATCGTCTGCTAGAGTTGCCTGACGCATGCATCCGCCGGCGCCATGGGGCGCCGGTCACCAGGAGACCATCGTCATGTCGCAACCCGCCTATCGATTGTTCAATGTCGAACTCAAGCGCCGCGAGCGGCTCAGTCCTGCGCTGACCCGTTTCGTCTTCGGCGGCCCGGAGGTCGCCGAGATGAAGACCCTGGCCGCCGACCAGCGGATCAAGATCTTCTTTCCCGATGCCAGCGGCCAGCCGCCCAGCCTGCCGGGCGGCAGCCAGTGGTACCAGGCCTACCGCAGCGTCGAGCCGGCGCGCCGGCCGCCGATGCGTACCTATACCATCCGCGCCTTGCGCGCCGAGCAGGAAGAGGTCGACGTGGAATTCGTCCTGCACGGCGAGAACGGCCCGGCCTCGGCCTGGGCGACCCACGCCCGGGTCGGCGATCGCCTGCAGCTGGCCGCGCCCAACCGTCATTACGGCGAGGATCCCGGCGGCTACGAGTGGAAGCCGCCGGCCGGTGTCCGGCATATCCTGCTGATCGCCGACGAAACCGCCTTGCCGGCGGTGGCGGGCATTCTCGAGGCGCTCGCCGGCGAGGCGCAACCGCCGGCAATCGAAGCCTTCCTCGAGGTCCCGGAGGAGGCCGACATCCTCGACCTGCCGGCGATTCCCGGCGCGCGCCTGCACTGGTTGCCGCGCCACCAGGCCGGGATCCACTCGCGCAACGGCGAGCGGATGATCGAGGCGGCGCGCCTGGCGCGCCTGCCGGAAAGCGAGATGGTCGGCAGCGCCATCCAGGAGCTGGAGGATGTCGATGTCGACGAGGAAATCCTCTGGGAACTGGCCAATCCCGAAAGCGGCACCTTCTACGCCTGGGTCGCCGGCGAGTCGGCGGCGGTGATGGCGATCCGGCGCTACCTGGTGAAGGAACGCGGTATCGACAAACGCCACCTGACGCTGATGGGTTACTGGCGCCTGGGCAAGGTCTTCGACTGATGAGCCGTTTCGTCGGGAAGGACGCGGACAGCTACGAGTCGCGCATCGGTTGCCTGCTACCAGGCTACGAGCTGTTACACCTGCTCAGTCGCGCCCAGTTGCTCGCCCGCCTGCCGGAACGGGCGCGCCTGCTCAGCGTCGGCTGCGGCGCCGGTGGCGAACTGGCGGAACTGGCCGGACAGCGCCCGGGCTGGCGGTTCGTCGCCCTGGACCTGTCGGCGGACATGCTGGCGCTGGCCCGGCAACGCTTCGCCATGCTCGGCCTGCTCGAGCGGATCGACCTGCACTGTGGCGAAGTGGCCGGCCTGCCCGCGTCGCCTCCCTACGACGCGGCGCTGCTCCTGCTGGTGCTGCACTTCATCCGGGGTGACGAGGCCAAGCTTCGCTTCCTCGAGACGATCGCCGCGCGCCTGGCGCCGGCGGCGCCGTTGCTGCTGGCGAACCTGATGGAGCCGCGGGACGCCTTCGAGCGGCCGGTGCAGGCCGAGGCCTGCCGCCTGCTCGGGCTGTCGGCCGAAGAGGCCGGCGGCATGCTGCAACGCTTGCGCGACGACTTCGATCCGCTCTCCGAGCAGCGTCTTGGCGAATTGCTCACGGAGAGCGGCTTCGTCCTGCCCGGACGCTACTTCCAGGCTGTCGGCTACCAGGCCTGGATCGCCTTTCGCGCCGCCTGAGCGCGATTCAGGCGAGGCGTGCCTGTGGCGTGACCTGGCGCGGATCGGTGAGCAGTTCGAGCAGCGCCGGGCGCCCGCTTGCGCGGGCGCGGCGGAATGCCTCGGGGAAGTCGGCGCTGCGTTCCACCCGCTCGGCGTAGGCGCCGAACGCCCGCGCCAGGGCGACGAAGTCGGGATTGACCAGGGTGGTGGCGGAAACGCGTCCTGGGTATGCGCGCTCCTGGTGCATGCGGATGGTCCCGAGCATGCCGTTGTTGACCACGATCACCACCGGTGTCGCGCCGAACTGCGCGGCGGTCGCCAGTTCCTGCGGGTACATCATGAAGCAGCCGTCGCCGGCGAAGCACACCACGTCGCGCCGCGGCTCGCGCAGGCTGGCGGCGATCGCCGCGGGCAGGCCGTAGCCCATGGCGCCATTGGTCGGCGCCAACTGCGTGCGGGCCTGGCGATAGCGGTAGAAGCGGTGCACCCAGACCGCGTAGTTGCCGGCGCCGTTGGCGATCACCGCATCGTCCGGCAAGGTTTCATCCAGATGCGCGACCACCGCCGCCAGGTCGACGCCCTGCAACGCCGGGTCGCTGGCGACGGGGGTCGAATACGCCAGGTAGTCGGCGCGGGCGGCTTCGCGCCAGGCCTGCCAGGGCGGCGAGGGCCGTGGCGGCAGGGCGGCGAGGGCCTCGGCGAAGGCGACGGGAGTGGCCTGGATCGGCAGGTGCGCCAGGTAGACGCGGTTGAGCTCCGCGCCGTCGGCATGGACGTGGACCAGCGCCTGCGCCGGCTCGGGGCAACCGACCAGGCTGTAGCCGGCGCTCGGCGTTTCGCTCAGGCGCGAACCGAGCACCAGCAGCAGGTCGGCCTGTCGAACACGCTCGAGCAGACCTGGCGCGGCGCCGAAGCCCAGTTGTCCGACATAGTGCGGATCGCGGTTGTCGAACAGGTCCTGGCGGCGGAACGAGGCGGCCACCGGCAGGCCGTTGGCATGAACGAAGGCCGCCAGGCGCTTGCGGGCGGTCTCGTCCCAGCCGCTGCCGCCGAGCACCAGCAGCGGACGCTGCGCGCGGTCCAGCCGCTCTTGCAGTTCGCCCATCGCCGCGGCCGCAGGCTGGCCAGGCAGCAAGCGTGGCGCCGGTGCGTCCGCGACCTGCGCGGAACCGAACAGGATCTCCTCGGGCAGCGCGACCACCACCGGGCCCGGCCGGCCCGAGGTGGCGACACCGAAGGCGCGGGCGACGAGTTCCGGTATCCGGTCGATGCGGTCTATTTCCACGACCCATTTGGCCAGGCCGGAGAACATCTGCACGTAGTCGACTTCCTGGAACGCCTCGCGGCCCTTGAAGGCGCTTTCCACCTGGCCGATGAACAGGATCATCGGCGTCGAGTCCTGCTTCGCGGTGTGCACGCCATTGGCCGCGTGGGTGGCGCCGGGGCCGCGGGTGACGAAGCAGATGCCCGGTCGTCCGCTCAGCTTGCCGTAGGCGTCGGCCATGTTCGAGGCGGCGCCTTCGTGACGGGTGACGACGGTACGGATGCCGGCGGCGTCGTGCAGCGCGTCGAGCACCGGCAGGTAGCTTTCACCGGGGATGCAATAGACCGTATCGACGGCGTTGCGCCGCAGCGCTTCCACCAGGATCTGCCCGCCATTGCGCCGGGGAAGGGGGTCGGCCATGGGAACCTCGCTGCGAGAAGGATCGATGCGCCGATCTTCGGCCGAAAGCGCGTGGGCGCCAAGCGACCTTTCTTCGCGAGTTCATTCCCGTTGCGCATGAAGCGCTGGCCGGTCCCGGTCAGACCAGCCACTTGAAGAAAAAGAAGAACGCCATGCCCAGCAGCATGCTCGCCAGGGTGTTGCGGGTGTAGAGCACCAGCGCCACGGTGACCACGCCGCTGACCAGGTAGGGATTGTCGTAGCCGAGGTCGATGCGTCCCTCGGGCATGAACACGATGGGGCCGCAGATCGCCGTGAGCATGCCCGGCACGGCGAAGCCGAGGAATTGCCGAAGGTTGCTGCCCAGGCGGATCGGCAGGCGCGGTTCGAGGAACAGGTAGCGGTTGAGAAAGACGATCGCGCCCATGCCGAAGATCACTGCCCAGACCATGGAGCCTCCCGATACAGCTTGTTGCAGACGAAACCGGCGGCCATCCCGGCGAGACCGGCCAGGACCAGCGCCGAACTCCATTGCCAGTAGCTGAACAGCACCGAGCAGAACAGCGCGGTGGCGACGCAGACCACGGTCGGCACGTTGCGTACCAGCGGCGCGACCAGGGCGATGAAGGTGGCGGCGATGGAGAAGTCCAGGCCAAGGTGCTCGAGGCCGGGAATGCTGCGACCGAGGAGGATGCCGGCGAGGGTGAAGAGGTTCCAGGCGGCATAGAAGGTCAGGCCGACGCCGAGTGCGTACCAGCGGTCGAAGTTGCGCTGGTCGTGCTGGCTGGCGAGAGCGAAGAATTCGTCGGTGAGCAGGAAGCCGAGGCCGACCCGCCAGCGTCCCGGTAGCGGCGATAGCACCGGGCGCAGGCTCATGCCGTAGAGCAGGTGCTGGGAGGTCAGCAGCAGGGTGGTGAAGATGATCGAGAAGAAACCGGCGCCCCCCTTGAGCATGCCGATCGCCACCAACTGGGCGGCGCCGGCGAAGACGATGGCGGACAGGCCCTGGCCTTCGGCGGGGGTCAGGTTGGCTTCGATGGCCATCGATCCGGCCAGCAGGCCCCAGGGCGCGACGGCCAGGGACAGTGGCAGGATGGCGACGGCTCCGCGGAGAAAGGCGTGGCGGGGCAGGTCGGTAGCGGTCATGGGCATGGCAGGTGGTGGACGTCGGGCCAGCATGCCAGGGGGCGTCCGGGTCTGGCTTGAACGATATTGCTGTTCGTCTCCGCTCGCGGCTGTGCGAAAGGCGATCGCCGTCCTTCCTTATATAAGGATGAAGTGGCGAGACGTTCGCCGGCCGAACACGGGCCACGGCGGCGAGGCTGGCGAAGGCAGGGACAGGCGGGGATAGGGAGCGCAGCTAGCGCGGATGCTGACCGATCTTGTGGCCACGGAACTTGGCGCCGAGGGACGGCTGGTAAGGCATGGAACACCCGGTTTATTGCTGTTGTAGGGTGGGCACAGCTTAGCCTTGTTCAATTTTTCGTACAACGCCGTCTGTAAAATATCCGCTGCACCCGGTTGAACACCGTGCCCGGCCTGGCTTTCACCGCTTTCCTGCTGCCCTGGAAGGCCCTTTCTACGGCCGCCCGGCATTTTGTGTGCATCGAGGAGGGGCTATTGACAACAAATTGGCTTTCCGATTGACTCTGGCTCCAGCCCCCGCATGATTGAAATTTTTAACAAAAAAGGTGTTGCATCATGTCGGTACCCCTGCGTGCCGTTCAGCTCACTGAGCCGAGCCTGTTCCTTCAGGAACATCCCGAGGTCCAGTTCGTCGACCTTCTGATTTCAGACATGAATGGCGTGGTTCGCGGCAAGCGGATCGAACGCAACAGTCTGCCCAAAGTCTTCGAAAAAGGTATCAACCTTCCCGCTTCCCTGTTCGCCCTCGACATCACCGGCTCCACCGTGGAGAGCACCGGCCTGGGTCTCGACATCGGCGACGCCGACCGGATCTGCTATCCGATCCCCGGCACCCTCTCCATGGAGCCCTGGCAGAAGCGCCCCACCGCGCAACTGCTGATGACCATGCATGAGCTGGAAGGTGATCCCTTCTTCGCCGACCCCCGCGAAGTCCTGCGCCAGGTGGTGGCCAAGTTCACCGAGATGGAACTGACCATCGTCGCCGCCTTCGAACTGGAGTTCTACCTGATCGACCAGGAGAACGTGAACGGCCGGCCGCAGCCGCCGCGCTCGCCGATCTCCGGCAAGCGCCCGCAGTCGGTGCAGGTGTATTCCATCGACGACCTCGACGAATACGTCGAGTGCCTCCAGGACATCATCGACGGCGCCCGCGCCCAGGGCATCCCGGCCGATGCCATCGTCGCCGAATCCGCTCCGGCGCAGTTCGAGGTCAACCTGCATCATGTCGCCGACCCGATGAAGGCCTGCGACTATGCGGTGCTGCTCAAGCGCCTGATCAAGAACATCGCCTACGACCACGAGATGGACACCACCTTCATGGCCAAGCCCTATCCGGGCCAGGCCGGGAACGGCCTGCACGTGCACATCTCGCTGCTCGACAAGCACGGCAACAACATCTTCACCAGCGAGGACCCCGAGCAGAACGCCGCATTGCGCCATGCGATCGGCGGTGTGCTCGAGACCCTGCCGGCCTCCATGGCCTTCCTCTGCCCCAACGTCAACTCCTACCGCCGCTTCGGTTCGCAGTTCTACGTGCCGAACGCGCCGAGCTGGGGCCTGGACAACCGCACCGTGGCCCTGCGCGTGCCCACCGGCAGCCCGGACGCGGTGCGCCTGGAGCACCGTGTGGCCGGCGCCGACGCCAACCCCTACCTGCTGCTGGCAGCGGTGCTGGCCGGGGTCCACCACGGGCTGAGCAACCAGGTCGAGCCGGGCGCGCCGATCGAAGGCAACTCCTACGAGCAGTTGGAGCCGAGCCTGCCGAACAACCTGCGCGACGCCCTGCGCGAGCTGGACGACAGCGAGATCCTGGCGAAGTACATCGATCCGAAGTACATCGACATCTTCGTCGCCTGCAAGGAGAGCGAGCTGGAGGAATTCGAGTACTCGATCTCCGACCTGGAATACAACTGGTACCTGCACACCGTGTAAGCGGGGGCGGGCGGTGCCGAGCCGGCGCCGCCCGTCCGCACTTCCGTCGAGGTCCCCATTCTTGCTGGAGGTAGACAGCGGCAAGCCTGCGGTTTCCGCCTGTCCGCCTTCCTTTGCTGTGCATTAGAAAAAGAAGAAATCGAGGCAAGCGCATACATGTCGAATCCACCCCCCTCCGCAGAGCGAACCCAGCTTCGCAAATCCCTGAAGCTGTGGCAGATCGTCATGATCGGGTTGGCCTACCTGACCCCCATGACCGTCTTCGATACCTTCGGCATCGTTTCCGGGATCTCCCAGGGACACGTGCCCACCGCCTACCTGCTGGCCCTGGCCGGCGTGCTGTTCACCGCCGTCAGCTACGGCAAGCTGGTCCGCCAGTTCCCCACCGCCGGCTCGGCCTATACCTACGCGCAACGCGCGATCAATCCACATGTCGGCTTCATGGTCGGCTGGTCGTCGCTGCTCGACTACCTGTTCCTGCCGATGATCAACGCGCTGCTGGCGAAGATCTACCTGACCGCACTGTTCCCTGAAGTAGCGCCGTGGATATGGGTGGTGATGTTCGTGCTGATCATGACCGTCATCAACATCAAGAGCGTGAATCTGGTCGCCAACTTCAACACCGTCTTCGTACTGGTCCAGCTGGCAATCATCGTGGTCTTCATCGGCCTGGTGATCCATGGCCTGGAGAACGGGGAGGGGACCGGCACGGTGCTCAGCACCCAGCCATTCTTCTCCGAGCATGCGCATCTCTCGGCCATGGTGGCGGGTGCGACCATCCTCTGCTTCTCCTTCCTCGGCTTCGACGCGGTGACCACGCTGTCCGAGGAGACCCGCGATGCCGCCAGGGTGATCCCGCGGGCGATCTTCCTCACCGCGCTGTACGGTGGGGTGATCTTCATCACCGTGTCCTACTTCCTGCAGTCGTACTTCCCGACCAACGTGCGCTTCAAGGAGCCGGACGCGGCGCTGCCGGAAATCGCCCTGTACGTCGGCGGCAAGTTGTTCCAGTCGATCTTCCTCTGCGCTACCTTCATCAATACCCTGGCCTCCGGGCTGGCTTCCCAGGCCAGCGTATCGCGCCTGCTGTACGTGATGGGCCGGGACAACGTGCTACCGGAGCGGGTCTTCGGCTTCGTCCATCCGAAATGGCGTACGCCGTCGATCAACGTGCTGATCGTCGGCATGGTGGCGCTCTCGGCGATCTCCTTCGACCTGGTGACCGCCACGGCGCTGATCAATTTCGGCGCGCTGGTGGCCTTCACCTTCGTCAACCTGTCGGTGATCGTGCACTTCTACGTGCGCGGCGGGCGCAACCGCAGCCTCAGGGAGCATTTCCACTACCTGGTCCTGCCGTTGACCGGCGCGGCCATCGTCGCGGTGCTCTGGCTCAACCTGGAAAGCACCTCGCTGGTGATGGGGCTGGCCTGGGCCGGGCTGGGCTTCGGCTATCTGTTCTACCTGACCCGCCGGTTCAGCCGGCCGCCGCCGCGCTTCCAGGAGAACGAGCTGAGTGCCACCCGCTGACGTGAAGCGATTCAGCGAAAGGTGAAGAAAAAAGAGCGCTAAACTTCACGAAATTTTCACGCCGACGGGTCAATCATGGACCCATGGCTAACGGACTAGCCCCCCATCTGAAGCCCGCCTCATGGCGGGCTTTGGCTATCCGCAGCCAGCGGATTCCGCGTTTTCCCTCCTTTTCACAGGGCTTTCCCGGCCTGCAGGGCGCCGCCGCGCCTGCGACGACATGTCCGAATCCAGACAGAATTGGACGCCCCCAAAAAGCCCAGACACGGCTAGAATCCACGCCGTCCCGATCCGGTTCGATGGCCGTGGCGGGGATGCCTGCTGTCCGCTGGTCGGTGTTTCCGCTGCCGCATCAGGTCCTTCCCTAGACTACCGGGCCGATTCGAGCCATCCCTTCGCGGGGGCGGAACGGCACAGGGTCGTTCGGCATGGAAGCCGCCTGGGCCGGCCTTCGACACACCTATAAGAGTGGAAATCTGCATGACATACCCTGAACGACCCCTGCTTCATCTACTGACGCGTACCAGCCTGGTGGTCCAGATCATCGTCGGCCTGGTCGCCGGCCTGCTGCTCGCCAGCTTCTTCCCGGCCGCCGCGCTCAAGGTCGGGTTCATCGGCAAGGTCTTCGTTTCCGCCCTGAAAGCGGTGGCGCCGGTGCTGGTGTTCGTCCTGGTGATGGCCTCCATCGCCAACCACAAGCAAGGCCAGCAGACCCATATACGGCCGATCCTGCTGCTGTACCTGGTGGGCACCTTCAGTGCCGCGGTGGTCGCGGTGATCGCCAGCTTCGCCTTCCCCTCCAGCCTGGTCCTGGCCAGCCAGCCGGGCGAGATGTCGCCGCCCGGCGGTATCGCCGAAGTGCTCCAGGCGCTGCTGCTGAGCGTGGTGGACAACCCGGTCAACGCCCTGATTTCGGCCAACTTCATCGGCATCCTGGCCTGGGCCATCGGCCTGGGCATCGCCTTCCGCCACGCCAGCGACAGCACCCGCAACCTGCTCTCCGAGCTGTCCGGCGGCGTCTCGCTGATCGTCAAGGTGGTGATCCGCTTCGCTCCGCTGGGGATCTTCGGCCTGGTCGCCTCGACCTTCGCCGAGTCCGGCGTCGAGGCCTTGAAGGGTTACGCCCACCTGCTGGTGGTACTGCTCGGCTGCATGCTGTTCGTGGCCTTCGTGGTCAACCCGCTGATCGTGTTCCTGAAGATCCGCCGCAATCCCTATCCGCTGGTGCTGACCTGCCTGCGCGAAAGCGGCATGACCGCGTTCTTCACCCGCAGTTCGGCGGCCAATATCCCGGTCAACCTGCAGCTCTGCGAGCGCCTTGGCCTGCACGAAGACACCTATTCGGTGTCGATCCCGCTGGGCGCGACCATCAACATGGCCGGCGCGGCGATCACCATCACCGTGCTGACCCTGGCGGCGGTGCACACCCTGGGCATCGACGTGGACGTGCCGACCGCGATCCTGCTCAGCGTGGTCGCTTCGGTCTGCGCCTGCGGCGCGTCAGGCGTGGCCGGTGGTTCGCTGCTGCTGATCCCGCTGGCCTGCAGCCTGTTCGGAATTCCCAGCGAAGTGGCGATGCAGGTGGTCGCGGTGGGTTTCATCATCGCGATCCTCCAGGATTCCGCGGAGACCGCGCTGAATTCCTCCACCGACGTGCTGTTCACCGCCGCGGCCTGCCAGGCGGAGGAGCGCAAGGCCAGCGCCGCCTGAGCCGCTGCCTGCCTCCCGGAAGAAACCGCCTGCGGGCGGTTTCTTCGTTCCGGCCCGGCGGGCTTTGACCTGGACGCCGTGCTGCGGCCTAATGGGCGTCCGTCTTCCCCGAGTTGCCGCATGTCGTCTCCCGCCTTGCCTGGCGCCAGTCTTCGCGCCAGTACCCTGCATCTGCCCGCCGGTCCCTGGAGCACCGTGCTCGACTGTCTCTGCGCGCGTTTTCCGGCCATCGACCGCGATACCTGGCTGGCGCGCATGCGACGGGGCCGCGTTCTGGATGCCGAAGGGCGCGCGCTGGACGCGCGGACGCCGTATCGCGAAGGCCTGCGCGTGCATTACTTCCGCGAAGTGCCGGTGGAAACACCGATTCCCTTCGAGGCGCGCATCCTGCACCAGGACGAGCATCTGCTGGTGGCGGACAAGCCGCACTTCCTGCCGGTGATGCCGGCCGGTGGCTATGTCGAGCAGACCCTCCTGGCGAGGTTGGCACGCAGCACCGGCAACCGCGAACTGGTGCCGCTGCACCGGATCGACCGGCATACCGCCGGTCTGGTGCTGTTCTCGACCAATCCCGGAAGCCGCGGGCGCTACCAGGCGCTGTTCCGCGAGCGGCGCATCGACAAGTACTACGAGGCGATAGCTCCGGCCTTGCCGCGGCTGGACTTCCCGTTGCTGCGCAAGACTCGCCTGGTGCCCGGCGAGCCGTTCTTCCGCATGCGCGAGGGCGACGGCGAGCCGAACAGCGAGACGCGCATCGAGGTGGCCGAGCGCAACGGCCGCTGGTGGCGCTACCGGCTGTATCCGGTGACCGGCAAGAAACACCAGTTACGCGTACATCTGGCGGCGCTCGGCGCGGCTATCCAGAACGACGGCTTCTACCCCGGGTTGCTGGACGCCGAGGACAGCCCCGACGACTATCGGCGGCCGCTCAAGCTGCTGGCCAGGGGCCTGCGTTTCGACGACCCGCTGAGCGGGGAAGCGCGTGTATTCGAATCCGAGCTGAGACTCGAATGGCAGGAGTGAGTGGGAGACGCGCCCGTCGAAGCGGGCGCGTTGTGATCAGGACCGCTCGTCCAGCCTGACCACCAGGCGCAACTGCTCGACGCATCCGCGGCTCTGCTCGATCAGCTTGCCGAACTCGGCGCTGTTGATCTCGTCGTGGTTGAGCCAACTGGTTTTCTGCACTTCCCGGTAGCGGTAGTGGTAACCGCCATCCTTGGCCGGTTCGGCCTGCAGGTCGATATCGAACCAGGGGCTGCGGATCTCGCAACTGTGCGCCGGTTCGTCGGTCTTGCCGCCGGACAGGCTGATGTCATAGGAAGTTATCTGCGGCTCGCCCAGGTACAGCTCGGCCAACTGGCCTTCGCTGCGGTACTTGGCGAAGGCGTCCCACTGGCTGGCCAGGTCCTGGCGGTTGTAGAAATACTTCCCGCCCAGCCGGTCGAGGGCGCGGCGGTCGGTAAGCCTGGCACTGATCGAATAGCTGGGTGGCAACACGAACTGGCTGTCGTCACGCTCCAGCACGCAGTCGCTGCCTTCCTTGGCGAAGTTGCGGCACAGGTCCTGGTCGGTGCTGGTGCGGCCGCGCTGGCGGTCGGCGACGCTGAGTTGCATCAGCGGCGCATTGGAAAGCTCCACGCGCGACTCGACCCTGGCTTCGCCGTCGTGGGTGTAATGCTCGCTGCGGGTCACGCGCAGGGTGTCGCTGGGCGCTTCCAGGGGTATCTCGTTGCGCCGTACCTTGCCGTCGGCACCCAGCACCAGCGCCCAGCGCTGCTGGATGTCGGGCATGGTTCGGCCGGGAGCGAACACCGGGTTGGTCGGGTCCAGCCACCAGGTACTGCCGTCCACCTCGGCGCGGACAATGGCGTGGTTCGGCGCGTACAGGCCGGGCACCAGCAGGTCCCAGGCCACGTCGCCGCGGCTGACCAGGGTCGGTTCGGCCTTGATTCCGGCGGCCTTGAGCATGGCGCCGAGGAGGATCGCCAGGTCCTTGCAGTCGCCATAGCCATTGCGCTCGATCTCCGCTAGGGAGAAAGGCACGTAGCCGCGCTCGCTGGCGCGCCAGTCACCGAGGTAGCGGTAGGTGTCGTTGATGTACTGCATCAGGCCGGCGACCTGCTCGCGCGCCGGCTTGCCCTTCACCGCGGCGACGGCCGCCGCGGCGCCCCTGGGCAGCTCCGCGGCGAGGATCTCGTTGTAGCGCGCGGCGAACGGGCCGAAGTTGTCCTGCAGGTCGAGCGAGCTGCCCAGTTCCAGGCGCGGGGTGTGGCGCAGGTAGGCATTGCCGGCTTCGTTGATGTAGTTGGTGTATTGCGGTTTCTTCAGGCTGACCTTGAGGGTCTTCCGGTCCGCGCTCTGTTCGATGCGATAGGCGTCCATCAGCTCGCTGCGCACGAAGATCGGCCGCTCGGCCTTGAACTCGGCGACGAAGCGGTCGTCGCGCACCGGCATCGGCGGCCGGCTGAGGACATAGTGGAACTGGGTGCTCAGCGGCTTGGCGGTGAAGTGCTCGCGCAGGGTATAGCTGATGCGGGTACCGACCCGCAGGTTGGGGAACGCCAGGGAGGTCTGGCGTTCGCGCAGGAAGCCCTGGTCCGGGTTCGGCGCGGTCCGCGTATCGATCTGCGACTGGTCCAGCGGCACCGGCTTTTCGCCGGGCTGGGTCAGTTCGGCCTTCTCCACGATCAGGCTGTCGGTCTCGGCATAGCTGCGGTCGATCCGCGAGAGCATCTCGCGACCGCTCGGCTTGAGGATGGTGAAGCTGTAGGTGCTCACGCAGTCGGTGCTGTTGTCGGCGTTGAACTGGCAACGGAACTCGGTCTCGCCGGCCAGCGGGGCCTCGGCGATCGGTTGCAGCGCGGCGAGGGCCGGGGTGGCGGCACAGAAGACACTGGCGGCGAGGAAGGAAGGAGAGAAGGGATGACGGGGCATCGGTGCCTCAGGATGAAACGTTTGGGCGGAGCTCCCGGGCACAGCCGGCCGCAAGGGGACGGTGGAGGATAGCCGGGGAGATTGGCCCTGAATGATATGTTTTATCAATTCCGCATGTCGACCGGCGGGTCCGGTTATGTGCGGGATGTCGCCGTTGGGAGCTTTTCGCCGGCCTCATTCGCCCGGTTTCGCCGTTCTGTGGCAGGCGCACGCCTGTTCCTGGCGCTCCGGCACCGGGTCGAAACCGCCCGGATGCCAGGGATGGCAACGCAGCAGGCGGCGCGCGCCGAGGTAGCCGCCACGCAGCGCGCCGTGGGTGCGGATCGCCTCCAGGGTGTAGTGCGAGCAACTGGGATAGAAGCGGCAACGGGGCCCGATCAGCGGACTGATCACGTACTGGTAGAAGCGGATCAGTCCGATCAGCAGGAACTTCATGGCGATGCCCTCGGCGGGGTTGCGGCGGCGAACGGGCATTGTAACGCCGTTGATGGTCCTCAAGGCGCATTCTCCGCCGCACAGTAGAGGGTCCGCCCGTCGACGAGGCTGCGAGCAGTCGCCAGGCGGCCGCGCAAGCCCGGTTCATCCAACGCCAGCGTACCCTCGCGCCAAGCGCCTCCGCGCAACGGAATCAGCGCCGAACGGCCGTAGCCCGGGCAGTACGCCTCGGCGTCGCCTTCCAGATAGTCGACGCCGTCCAGGGTCAGCTCGCCGACATTCCAGCGCGCGCCGAGGTAGGCCTGGCGGAACGGCCCGTCGGGAAGGACGTAGAAGCCCCCGCGCACCCCGCTTGCCGCCGTGGCGAAGCCGATGGTACGCCGCGGTTGCGGGATCACCAGCAGCGCTCGCCGTGGGTCGGCGAAGGCCTCCTGCAACTCGACCAGGCGCTGGCGGGTGGCGCCCATCTCGCGCCGGTAGCGCTCGCCGCGCGCCCGTGCGGCATCGGATAGTTCGCTCCAGGCCGGAGGCTGGTCGCGCAGCAGGTAGTCCAGCGGCCAGGTGCCATCCATCGCGGCCTCCTTCCAGTCCGCTTCGTCCTCGCGCAGGTCCAGCAACACGCCGGCCAGCGCGCCGATCTCGTAGGCTTCGCTGTCGACGCCGACGCCGATCTCGTTGGCATCGTAGAAGGCCAGCGCGTACTCCCGCAGCGCCTGCCGATAGCGTTGCGGGTCCTCGGTGAAATCGGTGCGGTAGCGCGCGGCGGCGGCCATCTCGACATAGCGCGCGGTGCCTTCGCTGAGATCGACCTGCGCCGCCAGCCGGCTTTCCTCGGGAGCCGCTTCGCGCCAGCGGCGCAGCCAGCCCTGGGCGTCGCTCAGGTAGCTGTCGCGCTGCTCGGGCGTGCGCAGGGCCTGGAGCAGCGACTGGAACAAGGCGTAGCGGTATTGCCGTGGGCGCGGGTCGAGCGTGGCCAGGTCGCCGCGGTAGCTGCCGGGCTTGCGCAGGCCCCGCCAGTCTTCCTGGGCGTAGCGGTGGAAGGCTTCGTGCGGACCTATGGCGGCCAGCGCCTCGGTATTGCCGGCATTGCTCCGCAGATGCGCGCGGCTGATCTGCAACAGCACCGTCGGACGACCCTGGTATTGCGCAAAGGCATAGCTCAGGTCGAGTTCCGGGTCGCCGATGGCAGGCGCCGTGGTGCGCTGCGCGCGCCCTTCGGCATCGGCTACCCAGGTGTCGTGGCCGTCGCTGTAGAGAAAGGCCTTGTCGGCCAACCGCCAACCGGGCCAGAGTCGCTCGCTGTGCTGGCCGACGGCATGGGCATAGGCCAGGTAGCGGCGGGCGAACGCCTCGCTGTCCGTCGCGGCGGCGGGGAGGGATAGGGCAAGCAGGACCAGGGGCAGGGTTCGGATCATGGTTGGGACGGTTTCGCAAGGCCGGTCATGGCGACGAAGGTATCCCGCCGCTCACCGATTGACCGCCACGGTCGCCCCGACGTTCCCCTAGGCGCTGCTCCGCGCCCGCGCCAGGTCGCGCAGCGGCGGGGCGCCGAACAGCCGGCTGTACTCGCGGCTGAACTGCGACGGGCTTTCGTAGCCGACCCGGTAGCCGGCGGCGGCCACTTCCAGGCCCTCGCTGAAGATCAGCCGGCGTGCTTCCTGCAGGCGTAGCTGTTTCTGGTACTGCAGCGGGCTCATCGCGGTCACGGCCTTGAAGCGGTGGTGCAGGGTCGAGGGGCTGAGGTTGACCACCTGGGCCAGTTGCTCGATGCGCAGCGGCTTGCCAAAGTTCTGGTTGATCCAGTCGATGGCGCGGGTGATGCGGTGCGCCTGGCTATCGCCGATGGCGATCTCGTGCAGGCGCTGGCCCTGGCCGCTGCGCAGCAGCCGGTAGAAGATCTCGCGCAGCACCAGCGGCGCCAGCATCGCGATATCCCGCGGGCTGTCCAGCAGATGGATCAGGCGCAACACCGCATCCAGCAGGCTGGCATCGATGCGATCGACATACAGGCCGCGGTCGCCGCGGCGGCCGCTCACTTCCATGGGCCCGGCCTCGGAGATCAGCTGGGTGATCTCGGCCGGATCGATGTCCAGGCGCACGCAGAGGTAAGGCGCTTCCGGCGAGGCGTCGATCACCTGGCCGGCCAGCGGCAGGGTCACCGAGACCACCAGGTAGTGCAGCGGATCGTAGATGTAGCGCTCCTCGGCCAGCTGCACCTCCTTGCGGCCCTGGGCGATGATGCACAGCGCAGGTTTGTGCATGCCGCGCGCTGGCAGCGTGGGGCCGTTGGCGCGGATCAGCGCGAGCGGGGCGATGGCGGTTTCGTAGATGCCATCGTCGGCGCAGTGTTTCAGCAGCAGGTGCGCCAGTTCGCTCTGGCGCTGGCGCAGGGCGGCGGGCAGCTCGGTGGCAAGCGGGACGGTGGTTTCGCTCATGCGGGAACTCGTGGGGACGACCCGCCAAGACTAGCGCGCGTCGCGGCGACAGGCATCCACCATCGGCCGTGACGGCAGGATCAGGCAAGCATTCGCCAGGAACAGGCAAGCCGACTCGGCCAAGGGCCCCGGCGCGTGCCGGAAAAACCCGGGACGCGGCAGTTTCAGGCAAGAACCCGACAGTATCCGTCTACCGATTCCGTGTTCCGTCCGCCTAATCTGGCTGGCATGGCGGTATCCCCGCCATGCCGATGGAAACTCTCGAGGGGGACACACGCATGTCAAATCAACAGGCCAGACTGGTATCGGACGGCGTACCGCCACCATCCCCGATGCAGCCGCGCCTTTCCCGGCCGGCTCGCTCCGCCACGGCCCCGGCGCCGCGGCGCACGCATCCCGGCAACTGGTAGGGGAGGAGCGCCGCATGGGTCATCCGCACACCCCAGCGCCGCCGGCCGGAGCCTCGGTGCCGCCGGTCCTTCCCTTCCGGGGGCCGCTCGCGCAGCGGCGAATTCCTGTCGAGGAGACACAGAGCATGCCAGCGTTGAACCCGGCCAGCCATGTGGTCAGCATCCGCGCCCGCAGGGGCCAGTCGCAACTTCTCGGCCAGCGCCTGCACGCGCTGGCCTTGCTGGGCCGGGCGGTGCCTGGCTGTCTGCGCTACGAGGTCAGCCAGGCCGGCGAGGATGCCGACCTGTGGCTGATCCACAGCGCGTGGAGCGACGAGGACGCGTTGCTCGCGCATCTCTGCGGCGAGGCCCAGCGGGTCTTCGCCGAGGTGCTCTGGCAGGCGCTCGCCGCGACCCTGGAGATAGAGGAGCGGATCCTCTGAAAGCGTCGCCTCAGTGCTTCGGCTCGGCCGCCGGGGCGGCCGGGTGATCGTCCCCGGCCTCGCGCCGCCGTTCGAAGGCGGTGGCCGGCGAGCCGTCGGCGTTGACCTGCAGAACGGCGCGCGGCCGTCCGTCCTCGTCGATGAAGACCTGCCCGATCCCGGCGCTGTTCCACAGGCGCTCGCCGGCCTGGCTGTGCTCCGGGATGCGCGGGCGGATTTCCAGGCTGCGCCGCTGGGTCAGCCAGTTGAGCGGCGACCAGGGCGCGTAGAGCCAGCGGTTGAGGCGGTCGAACCAGTCCAGCAGGCGCCGTGGAAACTCGTTCTTGATCCCGCTGCTGGTGATCTGCCAGAGCTGCGGTCCGTGTTCGCGGTGGCGAATCTGGATGTCGTAGACGAAGGAATAGTGCACGTCGCCGGAGAGGATCAGGTAGTTACCCGGTGTGCGTGAATGGCGGAAGATGTTCATCATCACCGCGGCCGCACCGCGATGGGCCATCCAGTTCTCCGCGTCCACCAGCAGCGGCTGGCCGAACCAGCTGAACAGTTTCTGCACGCCCTCGATCAGCTTGACCCCGAACATCGGCGCCGGCGAGACGATGACCGCCGCCTTTTCGCCAAGCAGGTCCTGCTGGAATTCGCTCAGCGCTTCCCAGTCCATCAGCCCGGACGGGCGGCCCAGGTTGCGCTCGCTGCGCCAGCGCCGGGTGCGGGTGTCGAGGACGATCAGGGTGGGACTGCCGGGCAACCGGTAATGCCAGTGCTGGAAACCGAGCAGGGCGTCGAGCAGCCGGTCCTGGGCGGCGCAGGGTAGCCGGCCGTCGGCCGCGGCGCCCTCCATCAATGCCGCGACCGGCGCCAGCCATACGCCGCAGTGCTGCGGGTCGTTGCCCCAGCCCTGGCACAGCAGGTAGCCGAGCAGGGCGTTGCCGATGATCCGCCGGGAGAACGGGTGGCCGTAGGCGGTCAGCTCCCAGCGCGCGGAGAGGTTCCAGTCGTCGGTGATGTCGTGGTCGTCGAAGATCATCAGCGAGGAGATGTGCGCGAGCGCCCGCGCCACGCCGGCCAGACCATCGCGGAAGCGTTCGATGTGCCGACGTTCGTCGGCGAAGCGCTGCGCCCGTCGTGCGTCCAGCCCTGCCGGCGGCTCCAGGCCCACCAGGCGCCAGGGGGTCGGCGACCAGACCAGCAGGTACATCGCCAGCACCTCGGCCAGGCTGACCAGGTGGTTGTGTGCGTTGGCCGAGGTGAAGATCGGCTTCTTCACCCCGCCGAAGAACCGCTCGCGCAGGGCTTCGTTGGACTCGAAGGCCGGCAGCAGGTCCTCGCGCCGGTAATAGGTGGCGGGGTGCGCGTAGAGCGCCTCGCTGTCGTCCACCACCGCGCCTTCCAGGTGCTCTCCATACAGGCCGAGGCGGCGGATCAGACCATGGATCGCCACCAACATCGGCCCGGCGACGTCGTCGGCGTAGACCTGGTCGCCGCTCATCATCAGTAGCGGCGGGCGCGTGTCGACCTGCAGGAGGTTCTCCCGCAGCAGCCGGTCGACCTGCAGCAGGCCGTCGGCCGCCGGATGGTGCGGCTTGCGGCAGGAACCATGGAGCAATTGATCGAGGCGGCTCCTGAGTACCAGGCTGGCCCGCTGGCGGCCGGGATAGAGCAGGTGCGGCGCCCACTCGGCGATGCCGGCGGGGGCCTGGTCGTCGCTGGCGAGGCGCAGGTCGTAGTCGACCAGGCGATCGCCGGGCAGCGGTGGGTCCAGAGTGACGTCGAGCAGTTGCAGCCAGGCCCGCTCGCCGACGCGGATGGCGGTATGCGCCGCGCTGTCGAGGGCGATCCGCCGCTCCGCCTCGCCAGCCGGGGCGAGGAGCAGCTCGATGGCCACGGGACGCGAGGTCGCCAGCCAGAAGACCAGGCGTTCGGGTTGTGCGCGGCGCAGCAGTGGGCCGGCCAGGACCAGGGGCAGGGGAGAGGTGTCGGTGCGGGCGGACATGGGATACGGCGGTGTCGAAGCGGCGAGACAAGCCCGCAGTATGCCGTCTTTGCCGGTGCGTGGCGTTGCCATTTCGTAAGGAATGACAACAGTCCGAGCCCTGGAGGTATAGCGGAGAACAGGAAATCAGGTTGGATCCATTTGATATCCTGGTTTGTGGCGAGATTTCCGCGGCCTATTCCGTTCGGGGTTTCGCATGCCGCCCCGACGGCCGCGGTTCGAGGCGCAGCAGCGCGCTGGAGCAGGCCGGGGTGGAGGCAGCGACGACCCTGTTCATCGACGACCACCTGCCCAACGTGGAGTCGGCGCGGACGCTGGGCATCGTCGCCGAACACTACGACGGCAGCGCCGCCTGCCTGGAGCGGATCCGCGCGTGCCTGGCCTGAGCGCCGCCCGACTGCCAGCCGGGCGGCGCGGCGGTTCAGAACGGCTTGGTCGGCAGGTATTTGCCGTCGAGGGTGATCACCGCCCGCGAACCGCCTTCGGGATCCTCGACCTTCTGGATATCCAGCTTGAAGTTGATCGCGCTGATGATGCCGTCGCCGAACTGTTCGTGGACCAGAGCCTTCAGGGTGCTGCCGTATACCTGCAGCATCTCGTAGAAGCGGTAGATCGTCGGGTCGGTGGGGATGCCGCCGGGGATGCTGCCGCGTAGCGGGATGGTCTGCAGCAGGAGCACTGCGTCGTCGTCCAGGCCGAGCTGGCCGGCGACCTTGCGCGCGGCGGCCTCGGGCAGCGCGTGCTGGCCGAGCAGGGCGGCGGTGACGAAGGTCAGGGCGAGGCCGGTGCCGTCGGCCAGGTCCTGCCAGGACAGGCCCAGGCGTGCCTTGTTCAGGATCACGGTCTCGGCCAGTTGCTGGCGGGCATTGGGGGACAGTTGGCTGTGTTGCATGGGTGACGCTCCTTGCGGGTTGCTGTGAAGGAAGGGATTCAGGCGACCGCTTGCCCGGGTTCGCCGCCGACGGCGCGCACCCCGGGATGCTCGGCGAGGGAGACGAAGCGCCGGCTGGCGCCATCGAGGGCGTCGATGCGGCCGCTCTCGATGTCATAGACCCAGCCGTGCAGGTTCAGCCGGCCCTGTTCCAGGGCGCGGGCGACGCTGGGGTGGGTGCGCAGGTTGGCCAGTTGGGCGATCACGTTGTGCCGCACCAGGGCGTCCAGCCGCGCCGCGTCGCTGGAATGCTCATGGGCGCTGTTCATCGCCCGCGCCGCCTCGGCGTGACGTAGCCAGCCGGCCACCGCCGGCAGGTGGTCGAGGCAGGCGCAGGAGGCGATGGCACCCATCGCGCCGCAGTCGGAGTGGCCGCAGACCACGATATCGGCGACCCCGAGCACCGCCACCGCGTACTCCACCGAGGCGCTGACCCCGCCCGGTTGCGGGCCGTAGCCGGGAACGATGTTGCCGGCGTTGCGGATCACGAAGAGTTCGCCGGGCTCGCGCTGGGTAAGCAGTTCGGGGACCACCCGGCTGTCCGAGCAGGCGATGAACAGCGCCTTGGGCGCCTGGCGGGTGGCGAGGGACTTGAACAGTTGCGAGCGCGCCGGGTAGGCATCGCGCTGGAACCTGAGAAAGCCGTCGATGATGTCGCGCATGGCGCTGGGCTCCTGGCCGTGGATCGTGGCGCCAGGATGCGCGGAACCGATCATAGGGTCCAAGACTGGTTTATCATTCCAACTATTGGTTCTACCTATGGTCTTCCCCATGCTGCTCCGTCACCTGCGCTACCTGCTCGCCGTCGCTGAACACCGCAACTTCACCCGCGCCGCCGAGGCGCTGCACGTATCGCAACCGACCCTGTCGCAGCAGGTCCGACAGCTGGAGGAACAACTGGGGGCGCAACTGCTCGACCGCTCCGGCAGGAGCGTGCGTCCCACCGATGCCGGTGAGCTGTACCTGACGCACGCGCGCCGCGCCCTGCGCGAGCTGGAAGCGGCGCGGCGGGCGCTGCACGAGGTCGGCGATCTGAGTCGCGGACGCCTGCGCCTGGGCATGACGCCGACCTTCACCTGCTATCTGGTCGGCGCCCTGGTGGATCCGTTCAACCAGCGCTACCCGGGTATCGAACTGAGCCTGGAGGAGTTGCCCCAGGATGCCCTGGAGGCGGCGCTGATCGACGATCGCCTGGACCTGGGCATCGCCTTCAGCGAGCCGGGTTCGGTGGAGATCGACACCCAGCCGCTGTACCTGGAGCGCCTTGGCCTGGTGCTCGGCGATGGGCAGCCGGCGGAGCAGGTGCCGCTGGCCGCCGAGGAGCTGGCCGAGCGGCCGCTGGCGCTGTTGCGGGGCGACTTCGCCACCCGCCGGCATATCGACGGCTATCTGCGCGAGCAGGGTGTGAAGGCGCGGGTGGCGCTGGAGGCGAACTCGATCAGCGCCATCGTCGATGTGGTCCGCCGTGGCCGCCTGGCGAGCATCCTGCCCGAAGCCGTGGCGCGCCAGCAGTCGGGATTGCGTTGCGTGGCGCTGCGCCCGCCGTTGCCGACCCGCCAGGTGGCGCTGCTCTGGCGCCAGGGCAGTCATGCCGGGGCTGCGCGCCTGGCGTTCCAGGCCCTGGCCGTGGAACGCGGCGCCGAACTGGGCGACGCCTGAGGCTCAGCCGCGGCCGGGCTCTGGCCCGCGCCACAGCAGGCCGAGATCGAGCGCAACGAGCGACACCAGCGACCAGCATCGCCCGCGTCGGTCCCAAGGGGATCGGCGCGTTGTACGTCGGGCCGTGCGCCAAGGCGCCCATCGCGCATGCCTGGCCTTCGACCACCCGGACTTCACCCTCCGGGTCCTCGAAGCCAGCCTGGCGGTCTCCAGCACGTCGGCGCAACCGGCGCAGGTTGATGGAGCGGGCCAACCAGGGCCGGCGGATAACCGCGAGGCGATCGTTCGTCCCACTGCCTTACCTGTCCATCCTTTCCGCCCCCTTGGCTGACCGCACAGGTTGGGTATCATGCGTCGCCATCCCCATCCACCGCCGACGGAAGTCAGGCTTCGCCTGCGTGAAACCAATGGACGATCTCTCTCCCGATTCCGCCCTGCCGCCCCCGGGTGGCGCTCCGGACGACGACGCGCCGCGCCAGCTGGTGGTCTGCATCGACGGCACCTCGAACCGCTTCGGCGACCAGCCGACCAACGTGGTGCGCCTGTACCGCTCGCTGTCACGCGATCCGCGCAAGGTGCTGGCCTACTACGACCAGGGTGTCGGTACCTTCGGCCTGAAGGAAACCTTGTTCGAGTGGCAGAAGTTTCCCTCGCGGATCGCCGGCCTGGCCTTCGGCTGGGGGCTCAAGCGCAATGTCGAGGGCGCCTACCGCTTCCTCGCCGAGCACTACCGGCCGGGCGACCAGATCTTCCTCTTCGGTTTTTCCCGCGGCGCCTACGCGGTGCGGGTGCTGGCCGCGATGCTGCGCGCGGTGGGGCTGATCGACGCGCACCAGCCGCATCTCTTCGACTATGCCTGGACCCTGCTGACCACGCGGATGCCGCCGCGCGAAGAAGACAAGCAGGCCGGCAAGCGCCGGCGCGGTCCGGACTTCGGACTGCTGGGACGTTTCCGCAAGGTCTTCGGCCGGCAGGTGAAGGTGCACTTCCTCGGCCTGTTCGACACCGTCACCTCGGTGGGCTGGGTCTACGACCCGCTGACCGTGCCGTACTCCTCGAACAACGAGATGGTCGACGTGGTCCGCCAGGCCCTGGCCATCGACGAATGCCGCTGCTTTTTCCGGCAGAACCTCTGGTTCGGCGAGAAGGACCGAAAGTCCGACGTGCTGCAGGTGTGGTTCCCCGGCATGCACTCGGACGTCGGCGGCGGCTACGCGCCGAAGGATTCTCGGCTGGCCCTGGTGGCCTTCACCTGGATGCTCGGCGAGGCGCTGGAGGCTGGCCTGCACGTCGACCCGGCGCGCAGCCGCGACCAGTTGCGCGCGCGTTCGAAGCAGGGGCCGGACCCGAGCGCGCCGATCCTGCCGGTGATGACCCGCCCCTGGCGCCTGGCCGAATGGCTGCCGCTGCTGGTCTGGGACCGCCGCAGCGGCGACCGCGCCTGGCGCTGGTCGCGTGGCCGACCACGCTCGCGGCCGCTGGAGCCGGTCGGCCGGGAGACCCGGGTCAAGCTGCACCGTTCGGTGCAGCGGCGGATGGAACTGTGCCCCGACTACCGGCCATGCAACCTGCCGCCGCTGGAACGCTGCGACCTGGTCGACGACTCGCCGTCGCTCGACGGCTACCGCTAGCGCCTGGCCAGCGGCGCGTTCAGAACCACATGCGGATGCCGGCGACGAAGCGCGCCTCGTCGTCGTCCTCGCCCTCGGCGCGGGCCAGGTCGGCGGTGTTGCCGTAGGAGCGGTTCCAGGTCACCCCGATGTAGGGCGCGAATTCCCGGCGGATCTCGTAGCGCAGGCGCAGGCCGACCTCGCTGTCGGCCAGGCCCGAGCCGATGCCACGGGTTGGATCGTTCCTGCCGTACAGGTTGATCTCGGCGCTGGGCTGGAGGATCAGCCGGTTGGTCAGCAGGATGTCGTACTCGCCCTCCAGACGCAGTGCGCTCTGGCCGTTCTCGCCGAGGAACGCGGTGACTTCCGCCTCGAAGTCGTAGAGCGCCAGGCCCTGCACGCCGAATGCCGCCCAGGTCTGCGGCGAGCCGGGCTTGAAGTCCTGGCGCACGCCGGCGACCAGGTCCCACCAGGGACCGATGGCATGCCCGAACAGAGCCTGGAGTTCGGCATCCTCGGTCTTGCCGTTGAGCCGCTCGCCTTCGCTGCGCAGCCACAGGCGATTGATGTCGCCGCCGATCCAGCCGCTGGCGTCCCAGGCCAGGGCGCTGCCGTCGTCGGCGTCCTGGTACTCCAGCTGGTCGAGCAGGAAGAAGCTGTTCAGCGCGCTGTCGTGTACCTTGTGGCCCTCCAGCGGAGGGAAGGCGGCGCGGCGGTCGGCGTCGGTCAGGACCGGGATCGGCGTGCGACTCTCGCGCGTCGCGGCCTGCGCCGGCGTCCGCCGCATGCCGGGCATCGCGTCATGGTTCATGCCGGAGTGGTCCATGCCCTGATGGCCCGCGGGCTTCGTCGTGGACGGCGCAGCGGATGGTGGGCTGCCATGGTCCATGCCGGGCATCGCGTCATGGTTCATGCCGGAGTGGTCCATGCCCTGGTGGCCCGCGGGCTTCGTCGTGGACGGCGCAGCGGATGGTGGGCTGCCATGGTCCATGCCGGGCATCGCCCCGTGGTTCATGCCGGAGTGGTCCATGCCCTGGTGGCCCGCGGGCTTCGTCGTGGACGGCGCAGCGGATGGTGGGCTGCCATGGTCCATGCCGGGCATCGCCCCGTGGTTCATCCCGGAATGATCCATGCCGCCGTCCTGCGCGGCCTCGACGAGAGTCGGCAGGCCCAGCAGCAGGCCCAGGGCAAGGGCGCCGCCGGCCAGGCGGGCGGGTTTCGTCTGGCGGCTCATGCGTTGTCTCCTTCGTCCACCCGGACTTCGCGGAACATGCCCATCTCCATGTGGAACAGCAGGTGGCAGTGATAGGCCCAGCGGCCCAGGGCGTCGGCAGTGACGCGATAGCTGCGGCGGGTGCCCGGCGGCATGTCGATGGTGTGCTTGCGCACCAGGAAGTTGCCCTGTTCATCCTCCAGGTCGCTCCACATGCCGTGCAGGTGGATGGGGTGGGTCATCATGGTGTCGTTGACCAGGGTGATCCGCAGGCGTTCGCCGTAGGTCAGGCGCAACGGCTCGGCGTCGGAAAACTTGATGCCGTCGAAGGACCAGGCGAATTTCTCCATGTGCCCGGTCAGGTGCAGTTCGATGGTACGCCCCGGCTCGCGGCCGTCGGGATCGGCGAAGCGGCTGCGCAGGTCGGCGTAGGTCAGCACCCGGCGGCCATTGTCACGGAGGCCGAGGCCGGGGTCGGCGAGCTTCGGCGCCGGCGTCATGGTCTGCATGTCCACCAGCGGATTGCCATCCTCCGAGGCCGGGTGGGACTGCATCGGCATGTCATCCATGCCGGCCATCTTCGAATGATCCATGCCATTCATGTGCATGCCGGCCATCTTCGAGTGGTCCATGCCGTTCATGTGCATGCCGGGCTTTTTCGAATGGTCCATCCCGGTGGAGGGCTTCGCCGCCGCGCCATGTCCCATGGCGCCATGGTCCATGCCGCCCATGCCCATGTCGTCCATGCCGATAAGCGGCCGCGGATCGGGGCTCGGCACCGGCGCGCTGAGCCCCTCGGCCACGGCCAGGGTGCCGCGGGCGTAGCCGCTGCGATCCATGGACTGGGCGAAGAGGGTGTAGGCCTGAGCGTCGCCCGGCTCGACGATCACGTCGTAGGTCTCGGCCACGGCGATGCGGAACTCGTCGACGCTGACCGGTTCGATGTACTGCCCGTCGGCGGCGACCACGGTCATCTTCAGGCCGGGGATGCGCACGTCGAAGTAGCTCATCGCCGAAGCGTTGACGAAGCGCAGGCGCAGCTTCTCGCCACGGCGGAACAGGCCGGTCCAGTTGCCGTCCGGAGCCTGGCCGTTGAGCAGGTAGGTATAGGTATAGCCGCTGACGTCGGCGAGATCGGTGGGGCTCATCTTCATCTCGGCCCACATCTTGCGGTCGGCCAGGGTCGCGGCCCAGCCGTTGGCGCTGACGTCGTCGATGAAGTCGCCGACGGTACGCTTGTGGAAGTTGTAGTAGTCGGACTGTTTCTTCAGCTTGGCGAGGATGCGCTGCGGTTTCTCGTCCGACCAGTCGCTGAGCAGCACCACATAGTCGCGGTCGTAGTTGAACGGTTCGGGTTCGCGGGCGTCGATCACCAGGGCACCGTAGACGCCGGCCTGTTCCTGCAACCCGGAATGGCTGTGGTACCAGTAGGTGCCGTTCTGCTGGACCTTGAATCGGTACTCGTAGAGGCCGCCGGGGGCGATGCCTTCGAAGCTGAGGCCTGGCACGCCGTCCATGTTGGCCGGCAGGATGATGCCGTGCCAGTGGATCGAGGTGTCTTCGGCGAGACGGTTGCGTACCCGCAGGGTCACGGTATCGCCCTCGCGCCAGCGCAGGGTGGGGCCGGGCAACGAGCCGTTGATGGTCATGGCGGTGGCTGGCGAACCGCTGAGGTTCACCGGGGTTTCGCCGATGAACAGGTCGAAGTTGTCCCCGGCGAGCAGGTTCTGCTGGCCGCGACCGGCCAGGGCCCAGGCCGGGGCGCGCCAGAGCCCGAGGCCGCCGAGCAGGCCGGTGGCGGCGAGGCCTTTGACGAAGGTGCGTCGCGAAGTCGTGTGCATCCGCTGGTTTCCACGCAGGTGGCAGGATGGCCGCGCGAACCTGCGCGGCCGGAATGTCGCGGCCCGCCTGGGCGGTGCGGCGATGCGGACACCCTAGCGATGCGCGGCTGTCGACAAGCTGTGGGGAAGATTACAGTCCTGTCAGCTAGCGCGGGAGGGGTACCAGGTGGCGGTCGAAACCGCGCGCCACCAGGCGCTCCCAGGCCTCCATGACCTGCGCCGGGACCGGGCAGGCGACCTGGAAACCGAGCGCCGGATAGCGCAGGATCCGGTCGAGGTCGCCGACCATCTCGTCGATCACCCCGAGCACCCCGACCAGGTTCGAGATGCCCTCGGGGAAGCGGTAGTCGGGCGCGTCGACGTGACCTTCCAGCCCCGGCCAGCGGACCGGCAGGGTCAGCGCCACGCGGCGGATCGAGTTGGGCTTGGTGACGAAGGTCGCGCGGCGCAGGTCGGGAAACAGCTCGCGGGCGAAGGCGATGTTCTCGGCGAAGTTGGTCGCCCGCGGCTCGATCACCACAAGGCTGTCGCTTACCCCGCGCGCCCTGGCGTGGCGGGCGAACAGTTCGGCTTCCGGCTCGACCCAGAGATGGCGCGTCCAGTGCCCGGTATTGCCGGTGAACAGCAGGCGTTCGGCGAGGCCACGCTCCAGCAGGTCGCAGGCGTGGTCGCAGACCCGCAGGTCGTAGGAGCCGCAGACCACCAGCAGTTCGCAGGGCACGTGGCAGCGCCCCTGGCCAAGGAAGTCCCAGAGCAGGAGCGCGTCTTGCAGGGTCGGACTCATGGGACGCCAACGCTCCTCTGGCTGCCGGCCGGTGCGGCGGGTTGCCGGCGCAGGCAATACAGCGCCTGCTCCTCGCGGGCGATCCGCAGCTCGCGGAAGTCCCGGGCCGACCAACGCGCGCCGGCGTCGAGCAGCCCGGCTTCGTCGCCGATCGCCACGCAGGCCGCGCCGGCGGCACAGGCGGCCTGCACGCCGCTGAGGGAGTCTTCGAACACCAGGCAGCGCGCCGCCGGCAGCCCTAGCCTTGCGGCAGCCAGGCGATAGCCATCCGGCGCCGGCTTGCCATGAGCGACGTCGTCGCGGCTGACCAGGGTGCGGAACGCCGTCTGCAGGTCGTGCTGGCGCAGCACGTGCTCGATGCGCGCCGGCCAGCTGCTGGTGACCAGCGCCAGCGGCACGTCCAGCCTGCGCAACTGGCGGAGGAAATCGGCGACCCCGGGCAGCAGCGGGCAATCGGCGCGTTCCTCCAGGGTATCGACCTGCTGCTTGAGGGCCCGGCGGCGCTCCGGCGGCAGGTGGCCGAACAGGTAGTCCAGGGTGTAGCCGCCCGGGCGGCCGTGCACGTGGTCGCGCAGGCAGTCCGCATCCAGCGCCACACCCTGTTCGCGGGCGACGCTGCCCCAGGCGCTGGCGATGGCCTCTCGGGAGCGGATCAGGACGCCGTCCATGTCAAACAGGACGGCTGAAAATTCCAGTCGATGCATCTCGGGCACTCTGTAGGGCAAGCCAGACGAGGACGCCGCCGCCCAGGGCGAACGCCGCCATGATCAGGTAGGACCACTGCGGCAGGCGTTCGTACAGCCAGCCGGCGGCCGGGCTGGCGAGCCCCATGGGCAGGGCCACCGCCAGAGAGTAGTAGATTCCCTGGGTCAGTACCCGCGCGCTTTCCGGCGCGTGGTCGCGGATGTAGCGCATCACCGCGGCGTGGTAGGCGGCGAAGCTGAGAGCGTGCAGGCACTGGCCGAGAAGGATCGCCGCGAGGTGCTCGCTGCCGGCCAGCAGGCTCCAGCGCAGCGCCGCGCAGAGGCTGGAGAAGAGCATCACGCGGAGCGCCGGATGGCGGTCCAGGATCCGGTTGGAGATGGCGAAGAAGCTGATCTCGGCGATCACCGCCAGGCCCCAGAAGGCGCCGACCGAGAACGACGAATAGCCCCGTTCGAGCCAGCCCAGCGAGGCGGTGGTGAAGTACAGCGAGTGGCTCAGCTGGATCATTCCGGCCGCGCCGATGGCCAGTAGCAGCGGGCGCTGCCGGAAGATCGCGCGCAGGTCGGGATGGCGCCTGGCGCTTGGCGCCGTCGCGTCCGGGCGGCGTACGCCGCGGCGGAGGAGGAGGCAGGCCAGCGCGGTGAGCAGCATCGTCAGGCCGACCAGGAGCGGCACCAGCTGCTGGCCGAAACGACCGAGCAGCAGGCCACCGAGGGTAGCGGTGAGAATGAAGGCCAGCGAACCGACCGCGCGTACCCGTCCGTAGTTGTGCAGGGCCGCCTTGTCGCGCTTGAGCAGGTAGGACTCGGTGAGCGGCAGCACACTGGTCCAGAACGCGCCGTAGAGCACGCTCAGGGCGATGAACAGCGGCAGGCCCTCGGCCAGCTGGAACAGCAGGGCGCAGGCTCCCGCCAGGGCCGCCAGCAGGGTCGCCAGGCGCAATTGGTCGATGCGCCAGTCGGCGACGTAGGTCAGTGCCACCCCGGCGATCACCTGCGGCCAGTAGGCCGCGGCGATCAGCAGGCCGATCTGGCTGGCGCCGAAGCCGAGGCTGGCCAGCCAGGTCGGCCAGAACGGGTAGATCAGCCCCTCGGCGGCGAAGTAGCCGGAGAAGATCAGGTACATGCCGGTCCCCGCGCCGCCGTGCCGTTGCGCTCCTGCTTGCGGCTCACTCGAAGCGCGCCCTGGCGAAGGCGTTCTCGCCCTTGCGCCAGACCAGCAGGGATTCGCCGAGCACCACCAGGTCGACCATGCCGTCCTCCAGCGCGCCGAGGGCATCCTGCGGGGCGCAGACGATCGGTTCCTCGTGGCGGTTGAAGGACGTATTGATCAGCGCCGGCTGGCCGCTGCGGGCATGCCAGGCATGCAGCAAGGCATGCATGAACGGATCGGCCTGCGGACGGATGATCTGTGGCCGCGCGGTGCCGTCGACATGGACCACCGCCGGGCAGCGCTCGCGGAAATCCGCATGGCAGTCGTAGGTCATGGTCATGTAGTCGGCCGCCACCTGGTCTTCGCGCCAACCGACGTAGCAAGCCTCGGCGTGCTCCACCGCGGTGACCGGGGCGAACGGCATGAACTCGGTGCGTTCCATGCGTTCGTTGAGCCAGTCGTTGGCCGTGGTGTCGCCGGCGTGATAGACGATGCTGCGGTTGCAGAGCGCGCGCGGACCGAACTCCATGCGGCCCTTGAACATGCCCAGCACCTGGTTTTCCCGCAGTGCCTCGACCAGCGTCTCGATCAGGTTGGCCGGCCGGCTGTAGGCCAGGCGCGGGTACTGGCTGGCGATCAGCTCGGCATTCTGCGCGGCGCTGCGCGCGTCCGGGCCGAGGGCCATGCTCGGCGCCGGGAAGCGCGTGCCCTGCTCGCGGTAGGCAACCGCCACCGCGGCGGCCAGGGCCAGGCCGCCGTCGCCCATGCAGGGCAGCACGTAGACATCGCGGACCCCGGGGATCTCGCGCAGGCGCTGGTTCAGCTTGACATTGCCGAACACCCCGCCGGCCAGGCACAGGTTGGCGCAGCCGGTGCGCGCCACGTGTTCGCGGGCGATCGCCACCAGCAGGTCTTCGGAATGCCGCTGCGCGGCGGCGGCGACGTCGGCCGGGCGCTCCGCCGCGCAGCGTTGCAGCAGCGGGTCGCTGTAGCCGTCGTAGGAGGGCAGGTACAGTTCGCCGCAGCGGGCGCGCAGGCGGCCGTTCTCCAGGCGGATCATGTCGTTCATCAGCGGCAGCAGCTTTTCCGCGTCGCCGAAGGCGGCCAGGCCGGTGATCTTGCCTTCGTGGCGGTTCGGCTTGAAGCCGAGCAGGCGGGTGATGCGTCCGTAGAAATAGCCCAGGCTGTCGACGCTGGTCTCGCGCTGCAGGACCGCCTCGCCGCCGTCGGCGCGGTAGTGGGTGACGGTCAGCGACTGGAAGTCGCCGCGGCCGTCGCAGGTGAGGGTCAGCGCCTGGTCGAACGGCGAGCAGACGAACGCGCCGAGGGCGTGGCATTCATGATGGTCGATGTACTCGACCTTGCCGCGCAGGCCGTTGGCGCGGATGAAGGCATCGAATTCGCCGCGCTTGGCCTTGTCGTTGGCCCGTTCGTCGGCGATGCGCTTGCGCAGGTGTGCCAGGCCTTCGGGGCGTTCGCGGGCTTCCTCGAGGACCCGGTCGAGATAGAGGTCCAGGTGGCGGTCGGCGTCGAACCCGGCATTCCAGCCATAAGCGACGCGGTCGACGGCGGCCAGCTCGACGCCGGCCTCGCCGAGCACGTAGTCGATGGAGCGGCCCGGCCAGGTCTTGTGGTCCTTCTGGCGGGTGAAGCGTTCCTCGCTGGCGGCGGCGACGATCCGGCCGTCGCGGACCAGGCAGGCGCCGGCGAGGTCGTTGTTGGTGATGCCGAGAATGATCATGCGGTGTCCTCTTGCGCGAACGGGTGGGTGGCGAGAGGCGTAATAGGTTGCATGGCGCCGCGGGCCCAACAACCTGCCAGATCTGGTCGCCTGTGAAATCTGCCAGGGCTATCGGATCTGGCAGCTGGACAGGCGTCGGCGGGCTAGGCCGGGGCTCGCCGCGGTAACCCGGGCGGCCGGGCCGGATGCGTCCGTGGCGACGGCGTGGCGAGGTCGGGCTCTTCGCCTGGCATGAGCTGTACGAGCCAGGCGCAGGTCGGTGCTCAGGGATGGGGTGGCTGGCGCATGGCGGTAGCATCCTTTCCGGGGTACCCGCCGAGCCGAGGGATTTTTCCAGGTACGGCTCAGGCGTTGCGCCGCTGGACTCATGCGAAGCCGCTGCGCTTGTCAGGGCGAGAGTCGACGAGGCCTGGAGAGCTGTTCCACGGCGAACTCGACGAAGGCCCGGACCCGCTGCGGCAGGTAGCGTGCGTGCGGGTAGAGAAGAAAGAACGGGCGATGGGCGCCGCCGTGGCTAGGCAGCACCTCTTCCAGTTCGCCGTTGTCCAGCGCCCGCTGCACGCTGAAGCGGTAGGCCTGGAAGATACCGGCGCCAGCCAGCGCCAAAGTGGTGCCGGCCAGGTAGTCCTCCTGGCAGCTGTAGCCGCCGCGGGTAGCGATGGCCAGCGGACGGCCGTCGACCAGCAGGTTCCAGGGCACCCGGCGGCCACTGCTCGGGCGCTCGAACTGGATGCACTCGTGCTCCGCCAGGTCGTCCAGGTGGCGTGGGCGCCCCCTGCGCCGCAGGTAGTCCGGGGCGGCGACCAGGACCAGCTCGGCCTCCTCCAGCCGGCGCGCGACCAGGGTCGAGTCCGCCGGTTCGCTGCCGCGGATGGCCAGGTCGTAGCCCTCCTCGGTGAAATCGATGTTGCGGGTGCTGACATGCACGTCCACTTCCACCGACGGATAGCGTTCACGAAAGCGCGGTAGCGCCGGGAGCAGGCGGTGATGGGCGTAGGGTGTGGGTACGCTGATGCGCAGCAGGCCGCTGGCGCTGAGTTGGCTGCCGCTGGCGCGATGACCGGCTTCCAGCAATTGCGCGAGTGCCTGGCGGCATTGCTGATGGTAGTCACGGCCGGCATCGCTCAGGCGCATCTGTCGGGTGCTGCGGACGAACAGGCGTACGCCCAGGCGCTCCTCCAGGCGCGCCACCGAGCGACTGACGGCGGCCGGGGTCACTCCGGCCTGGTTGGCGGCGGCGGTGAAGCTGCCGCTTTCCGCGGCGAGGCAGAACAGTTCGAGGCTGCCGAGCTGGAGGTCGTCGAAATGGCGGGTCATGGTGCTGATCCATTACATGATGTATCGATTAAAATGACATATGCCTGATTTTTCAAGTTGCGCTTGAAAAGCAACATAGCGCCCATGGATCGGGCAGGGGCCCGCCAGCAACGGAGACAGACGACATGAGCAAGACCGTGATAGTGACCGGCGCCTCCAGCGGACTCGGCTTCGCCATCGCCGAGGCCTGCCTCGGGCGGGGCTATAACGTGGTCGGCAACGCCCGCAGCATGCAGCGCCTGGAGCAGGCTGCGGCGCGTTTCACCGGCGGAGGGCGGTTCCTCCCGGTGGCCGGCGACATCGCCCGGGCGGATACCGCGCGGCGGCTGTTCGCCATCGCCATCGAGGCCTTCGGCAAGGTCGACATCCTGGTGAATAACGCCGGTATCTTCATCCCCAAGCCAGTCGCCGAATACACCGAGGAAGACCTCGAGGCGCTGGTCGGCACCAACCTCAAGGGTTTCTTCTATCCCGCCCAGGAGGCGGCGCGGCACATGCCCGGCAATGGCGGCGGGCAGATCGTCAACATCACCGCCTCGATCGCCCTGCAGCCCAACCTCAAGGTGCCGGCACTTTTGCCGGTGCTAGTCAAGGGTGGGCTGAACCAGGCGACCCGCGCCCTGGCCCTGGAGCTGGCGGCGGACAACGTGCGGGTCAACGCGGTGGCGCCGGGAATCATCGACACCCCGCTGCACGGCGAGGGTAGCCGCGAGGCGCTCAGGGGGCTGGCGCCGAGCCGGCGGGTGGGCCGGCCGCAGGACGTGGTCGACGCGGTGCTCTACCTGGCGGATTCGCGCTTCACCACCGGCACCGTGCTGGCCGTCGACGGCGGTTCGGCCAGTGGTGTCTGGTAAGCATCCCTTGAAAGGACAATGCACATGCCATACGTAAACATCCGCGTGACCCGCGAGGGTGTCAGCGCCGACCAGAAGCGCCAACTGATCGAAGGTGCCACCGACCTGCTGCTGAAGGTGCTGGGCAAACCGCCGGAGAGCACCTTCGTGGTGATCGACGAGGTCGACCCCGACAACTGGGGCGTGGCCGGCGAAAGCGTAAGCGCCTTGCGGCGCCGCCAGACACCCCGGACTTCCTGAACCGCCACTGGCGAGCGAGGTCGAAAACAGGCGCCGTGACAGGCGTTGCGGCGTTTTTTCTTCAGCTACATTTTCAACAGTCGTTCCCATCATCCAGGGCAGCACCCAAGGGGCAGATCATGGCTCGCAGCACTCCCATCGAGCTCTACCGCAACATCGGCATCGTCGCCCACGTCGACGCCGGCAAGACCACGACGACCGAGCGGATCCTCTTCTACACCGGCGTCAACCACAAGATGGGCGAGGTCCACGACGGCGCGGCGACCATGGACTGGATGGTGCAGGAGCAGGAACGCGGCATCACCATCACCTCGGCGGCGACCACCGCCTTCTGGCAGGGCTCGACCAAGCAGTTTCCGCAGCGCTATCGCTTCAACATCATCGATACCCCCGGCCACGTCGACTTCACCATCGAGGTGGAACGCTCGCTGCGCGTGCTCGACGGGGCGGTGGTGGTGTTCAGCGGCGCCGACGGCGTCGAGCCGCAGTCCGAGACGGTCTGGCGGCAGGCCAACAAATACCACGTGCCGCGCCTGGCCTACGTGAACAAGATGGATCGCCAGGGTGCCGACTTTCTCCGTGTGGTGGCGCAGATCAAGCAGCGCCTGGGGCATACCCCGGTGCCGATCCAGCTGGCGATCGGCGCGGAGGAGAACTTCAGCGGCCAGGTCGACCTGGTGAAGATGAAGGCCATCTACTGGAACGACGACGACCAGGGCACCAGCTACCGCGAGGAAGAGATCCCGGCGGAGCTGCGCGCGCTGGCCGAGGAGTGGCGGGCGCACATGGTCGAGGCCGCCGCCGAGGCCAACGACGAGCTGATGAACAAGTACCTCGAAGGCGAGGAACTGAGCGTCGAGGAAATCAAGGCCGGGCTGCGCCAGCGGACCCTCGCCAACCAGATCGTGCCTGCGGTGCTCGGTTCCTCGTTCAAGAACAAGGGCGTGCCGCTGGTGCTCGACGCGGTGATCGACTACCTGCCGGCGCCTTCGGAAATCCCGGCGATCAAGGGCACCGACCCTGACGATGAAGAGAAGCACGACGAGCGCCATGCGGACGACAGCGAGCCGTTCTCGGCGCTGGCGTTCAAGATCGCCACTGACCCCTTCGTCGGCACCCTGACCTTCGCCCGCGTGTATTCCGGGGTGCTGACGTCCGGCGACGCGGTGCTCAACTCGGTGAAGCGCAAGAAGGAGCGTGTTGGCCGGATGGTGCAGATGCACGCCAACCAGCGCGAAGAGATCAAGGAGGTGCGCGCCGGCGACATCGCCGCGCTGATCGGCATGAAGGACGTGACCACCGGCGACACCCTGTGCGCCATCGACAAGCCGATCATCCTCGAGCGGATGGACTTCCCCGACCCGGTGATCTCGGTGGCGGTGGAGCCGAAGACCAAGGCCGACCAGGAAAAGATGGGCATCGCCCTGAGCAAGCTGGCCCAGGAAGATCCGTCGTTCCGCGTGAAGACCGACGAGGAGACCGCGCAGACGATCATTTCCGGGATGGGCGAACTGCACCTGGATATCATCGTCGACCGCATGCGTCGCGAGTTCGGCGTCGAGGCCAACATCGGCAAGCCGCAGGTGGCCTATCGCGAGACGATCCGCAACACCTGCGAGATCGAGGGCAAGTTCGTCCGCCAGTCCGGCGGCCGCGGCCAGTTCGGCCATTGCTGGATCCGCTTCGCCCCGGCCGACGAAGGCCAGGAGGGCCTGGAGTTCCACAACGAGGTGGTCGGCGGGGTGATCCCGCGCGAATTCATCCCGGCGATCCAGAAGGGCATCGAGGACCAGATGCAGAACGGCGTGCTGGCCGGCTACCCGCTGCTCGGCCTGAAAGCGACGGTGTACGACGGCTCCTACCATGACGTCGACTCCAGCGAGATGGCCTTCAAGATCGCCGCCTCGATGGCCACCAAGCAGCTCTCGCAGAAGGGCGGCGCGGTGCTGCTGGAGCCGGTGATGAAAGTCGAGGTGGTGACGCCCGAGGACTACATGGGCGACGTGATGGGCGACCTCAACCGCCGCCGTGGCCTGATCCAGGGCATGGAGGACACCCCGGCGGGCAAGGTGATCCGCGCCGAGGTGCCGCTGGGCGAGATGTTCGGCTACGCCACCGACGTGCGCTCGATGTCCCAGGGCCGGGCCAGCTACTCGATGGAGTTCGTCCGCTACGCCGAGGTGCCGGCCAGCGTCGCCGAGGCGATCGTCGCCAGGCAGGGCCGCTGAGGTCCGAAGCGCGCCCCTCGCGGCGGGGCGCGCTTCGCCTGGGGATCGCCGCTCAAGCCGCCGATGCGCTTGCCAACCGGTGTCTTTGACGCCCCCCGGATGCTTAACTATAAGACAGTCATCCAGGCCCGCACCCACAAGGATGGCGAATCGATGCTTGCTTCAGCGATTGCCAGCGGCACCGCAGTTTCCCAGGTCTCCAAGCATCTCCTTCTGTTCCTGGCCGCCCTTTTCCTCGCCCTCGGTGCATGCGGCTGGGCGATCCTGCACATCGCCAGGCAGCAGGACGGCATCGCCATCGAGCAGAGCCATTTCTACGTGGAAAAGGCGCTGCAGAACCGCCGGGAAAATTCCGAACAGTTCTCCACCACCTATTCCTTCTGGACCGACGCCTACGTCTATCTGGGCAGCCAGGTCGACGTGGACTGGGCCTTCTCCAAGAACAACCTCGGCTCGGTGCTCTACACCACCAACGGCTACGACGGAGTCTTCGTCATCGACGACCGTGGCACTGGCTACGCCATGCTCGAGGGCGAGCTGTCCGGGCGCTCGCTGGCCGACGCGCTGAACGCCGACACCGGGGACATCCTCCGCGCCGCCCGCCAAGCCGCGCTGGACGAAGCGGCGATCAGCCGCTACGTCGACTTCGGCGGCGCACCGGCGATCCTGGTCGCCTCGGCGATCAAGCCCACCAGCGATCATGCGCCCATCGACCTGGCCAAGGCCTCGGTGCTGGTCTTCCTCGACCGACTGACCCCGGAAAAGCTGGCCAAGCTCGGTGGCGACTACGGCATCGCCAACCTGCACCTGCTGGCCGGCGGCGCGGCGGGCGACAAGGAAAGCCTCGCCCTGGAAGGCACTCCCCATCGCCTGGCCTGGGTGTCGTCGCGCCCGGGCAGCGCGATGCTGCGGGAAACCGCGTTGCCGCTGCTGGGAATCTTCGTGGTCGCCGCCGGCCTGCTGTTCTGGTTGAGCCGTAGCGCCCTGCTCAACGCTCATGCGGTGGACCGCCAGCAAAAGGTGCTGAAGCGCAGCAACCAGGCCCTGCAGGCCAGCGAGGAGCGTTTCAAGTCGATAGCCGAAGCGGCCTCGGACTGGATCTGGGAGGTCGACGCGCGTTTCGTCTTCACCTATCTCTCCACGCGTTTCCGCGAGGTCACCGGCTACCAGCCGGCGGCATGGATCGGCCGGCGCCTGGACGAATTGCTGGGCAGCGACACGGTGAACATCGTCAAGTGGCTGGAAGGGCTGCCCGATGTCGGCACGCCATCCAGCCTGGTCTGCAGCTTCCGCGACGAACTGGGCCAGGCGCGCATCGGCAAGCTGACCGCTACCGCAATCCGCAACGGCGCGGGCGACGGCTATCGCGGCACGGTCGCCGACATCACCGACGAGGTCGAGGCCCACGCGAAGATCCAGCACCTGTCACAGCACGATGCGCTGACCGGGCTGCCCAACCGCAACAAGCTGTTCGGCTTCCTCGAACGCCAGTTGGCGGAGAAGGCCGGCAAGTCGCCGCTGGCGGTGCTGATGCTCGATCTCGACCGCTTCAAGCCGATCAACGACCAGTACGGCCACCCCGCCGGCGATGCGGTGCTGCATGCGATCGCCGAGCGGTTGCGCGCCTCGACCCGCGACCTGGACATGGTCGCCCGGCTCGGCGGCGACGAGTTCGTGGTGGTCAGCGTGCACGTGACGTCGAGACTGGAGGTCGAGAAGTTCTGCATACGGCTGATCGAGGTGATCAATCGCGAAATCCTTCACGACGAGCAGGTCTTCCATGTCGGCGCCAGCATTGGCGTGGCCCTGGCCAGCGAGCACGGCGACGACCCGCGGGCGCTGCTGCGCTGCGCCGACGTGGCGATGTATGAGGCCAAGGCGGCGGGGCGCAATACCTGGCGCTTCTACTCGGAGGCGATGGATTTCCACCTTGCCGAGAAGAAGCAGCGCGAAGCTGAGCTGCGTGCCGCGCTGCAGCGCGGCGAGTTCGAACTCTACTACCAGCCGCGCTATCGGACGGAGGAGGGCAGCATCGCCTCGGCCGAGGCGCTGATCCGCTGGCACCACCCACGACGCGGCATGATCGGCCCCGATGAATTCATCGGCCTGGCCGAGGAAAGCGACCTGATCGTGCAGATCGGCAACTGGGTCCTGCGCCAGGCCTGCTCCAGCGCGGCCAGCTGGCCGGGCGAGGTGATGGTCTCGGTGAACGTGTCGCCGGCGCAGTTCATCAGCGGCGACATCGTCTGGCAGGTGCGCGAGGCGTTGCGCCTGGCGCACCTGGACGCGCGCCGGCTGGAACTGGAAGTGACGGAGAATGTCATGCTCAACGATGTCGATGGCGCCCTGCGGACCATGACCGCCCTCAAGGAACTGGGCGTGCGCCTGAACATGGATGACTTCGGTACCGGCTATTCGTCGCTCGGCTACCTGCGCACCTATCCCTTCGACAGCATCAAGATCGACAAGCGCTTCATCGCCAACATGGAGAAGACCGGCCGCGACCGTTCGATCGTCCAGGCCATCATCAACCTGGGCAACGCGTTGAACCTGCGGGTGACCGCCGAAGGCGTGGAGACCGAAGGGCAGATGCGCATCCTGCGCGACGAGAAATGCCACGAGCTGCAAGGCTTCCTCCTCAGCCGACCGGTGGACGGGCAGCGCCTGCAGGCGCTGCTGCGAAGCGAAACGGCGCTAGCGCCGCCGCCAGCGCGCACCGGCCATGGCTAGCAGGCTGGCCAGCAGGGCGCCGGCGAATGCCAGGGCCATGTCCTTCTGCGCGTCCCAGGGGTCCTCCTGGGCGCCGACGAACGCCGCGGAACGGGCCCCGCCGAGGTACTCGCCACCCAGCCACTCGATCAGTTCGTAGAGCGCCGAGGTCGACAGCACCAGGTCCACCGCCAGGGCGCCGGCGAGCGGCCGCCGCACGCCGAGGCGTTCGATCAGTTCGCGGAACGGCAGCACCAGGAGCAACCCATAGAGCGCATGGGCCAGGCGGTCGAACTGGTTGCGCCGCCAGCCGAGGGCGGCGTCCAGCGAGGCGCCGGTCAGCCATTCCCAGGCCTGGTCGTAGGGCACCCGGGAATAGGTGTAGTGGGCGCCGATCTCGTGGACCAGCAGGAACAGGAACAATCGCCGGCATGCCGCCAGCGACGGGCGGAACCAGCCGCGGACGCAGTACAGGCCGAGGCCGAGCGCGGCGACCAGCAGATTCTCCAGCAGCCAGTCGCCGCGTTCGTGGGGGGCCAGCCCGAGCAGGGCGAAGACCAGCAGGAACCCCGCCAGCAGCATGCGGCGTTCGGCGGAGTCGGCGGCGCCGCGCATACCGGGTCCGGCTCAGTTGCTGCGGTTCAGGGACGGTTGCCGCCGTGGCTGTGCTGGCCGCCCTTGCGCGCTCGTTCGGCACGGTTGGTATCGGCCTCGACATTGCCGCCGGCATGTCGGGAACCTTTGCGGCCGGCCTCCGAGACCTTTTGCGGATCGTCGGCGAAATGGTGCTTGTCGTTACGATGGCTGCTCATGTGCGGTCCTCCTCGTGGTATGCATGGATTGGGAGGTCCACGGCGAGCGCGCGTTCATTTCCGCTGCCGAACGGACGGGGCGGTTGGTTCAGGGGACGCCTGCGGTTAGTTCAGAAAAAGCTGAAGTGATTTTTTGACCTGACCGATTCACTTCCTGCCTCCGCTTGCCGACACTCGGCCGTTCCCATGGCTTCGGGCCAGGGGCGCCGACCGGAATGCCTGCGTCCGGCGAGCGATAACAAGAATGACGAGGAAGCCGCATGAGCAATAACAACGAGGCGTCACGCCCGAAGATCGAGGTCCGCTCGATCGATTACGTTCCCCGCCACGAGCGCCACGGCAAGGTCTGGCACCAGGCACCGTTCTGGTTCACCGGCAATTTCGTGCTCACCACCATGGTCACCGGCTTCACCGGCCCGGCCCTCGGCCTGGGGGCGCTGTATTCGATCCTGGCGATCGTCCTCGGGGTCTGCTTCGGCACCTTCTTCATGGCCTTCCATGCCAACCAGGGCCCGCGCATGGGCCTGCCGCAGATGATCCAGTCGCGCGCCCAGTTCGGCCTGCGCGGCGCCATCGTGCCGTTCGCCGCGGTGGTGTTCGTCTACATCGGCTTCAACGTATTCAACGTGATCCTCGCCACCGACGCGATCAACACCGTGCTGCCCGGCCACCGCGCGCCTTGGTACGTGCTGCTGATCGGCGTGGCGGTGCTGCTGGCGATCGTCGGCCACGACCTGCTGCATACCGTGCAGCGCTGGCTGACCTACGTGATGATCGCGGTGTTCGGCGTGCTCACCGTCAGCGCCCTGCGCAGCCTGGAGGCGGACGCGGCGCTGGGCGGCACCCCGGCCTTCTCCTGGAGCGCGTTCCTGGTGCAGCTGTCGGCCGCCGCCGGCTACCAGATCAGCTACGCGGTGTACGTTTCCGACTATTCGCGCTACCTGCCGCACGAGACGCCGACCCGCAAGGTGATCTTCTGGACCTACCTGGGCGCCGCCGGCTCGGCGCTCTGGCTGATGTCCCTCGGCGCGTTCCTCGCCTCGGCGCTGCCGGCGCCGGATGCCATCGGCAGCGTGCGCGAGGTGGGCAACCGGCTGTTCCCCGGCTTCGGCACCTTCACCGTGCTGATCGCCGTCCCGGCCCTGGTGGGGATCATGGCGGTCAACTGCTACGGCGCGATGCTCACCAGCCTCAGCGCCATCGACGCCTTCCGCAAGGTCACCCCGACCCTCAACCTGCGTGTCACCGGCATCGGCGTGATCGCCCTGGTGGTGTTCGGCGTAGCCTTGTCGATCCCGGAAAGCTACCTGGGCAGCTTCAACACCTTCGTCCTGCTGATGCTGTACTTCCTGGTGCCCTGGACCGCAGTCAACCTGGTCGACTTCTACTTCGTGCGCAACGGTCATTACGCGATCAGCGAGATATTCAATCCCCAGGGAATCTATGGCCATTGGGGCCGCCCGGGGCTGACCGCCTACCTGGCCGGGCTGCTGGCGATGATCCCGTTCATGTCCCTGAGCTTCTACAGCGGACCCTTCGCCACCGCGCTGGGCGGCGCCGACGTGGCCTTCGTGGTCGGCCTGCTGGTGGCCGGCGCGGTCTATGCCTTCATGTGCCGGGCGCTGGACCTGGAAGCCGAGCGACGGGTCGCCGCGCTCAGCGACCGGGCGCTGGAAGAGGGGCGCGTCTGATGTCCAGGGTCACCGTCGCCTGCTGCCAGATCGCGCCGCGCATCGGCGAGCACGAATTCAACCTGCGCCTGGTCGAACAGGCGATCCGCGAGGCCGCGCGACGCGGCGCGAATGTCGTGGTGCTGCCCGAACTGGCCACCAGTGGTTATGTCTTCGCCGACCGCAGGGAGGCCCTGGCCCTGGCGGAAACCCGCGAAGGGCCGAGTCTGGCGCTGTGGAGCGCGCTGGCCGGCGAACTCGACCTGGTGGTGGTCGGCGGTTTCTGCGAGCGCCTGGACGAAGGCCGGGTAGCCAACAGCGCCGCCCTGGTCGACGCCGACGGCGTGCGCGCGCTCTACCGCAAGGCCCACCTGTGGAACGAGGAGGGCGCTATCTTCGAGGCCGGCGACCAGTCGCCGCCGATCGTCGCCACCCGCTTCGGACGGATCGCGGTAATGGTCTGCTACGACCTGGAGTTTCCCGAGTGGGTACGCCTGCCGGCGCTGTCCGGCGCGCAACTGCTCTGCGCACCGGTGAACTGGCCGGCGGCGCCGCGCCCGCTGGGCGAGCGGCCAGCGGAGGTGGTCAGGGTCCAAGCCAACGCCTCGGTCAACCGGATGTTCATCGCCGCCTGCGACCGTTGCGGGCAGGAGCGCGGGGTGGACTGGGTCGGCGGCTCGGTGATCGTCGACGCCGACGGCTACCCGCTGGCCGGGCCACTGGTGGGCGAGGAGGGCATGCTGCTGGCCAGTCTCGATCTCGCCGAGGCAGACGAGAAGCGCATCAGCCGGCACAACCACGTGCACCGCGATCGCCGCCCGCAGCTGTATTGAGACCCATGGCGGCAGCCATGCGCGTCAGGTGCGCCAGGAACGGGCCGCCGACAGAAGTTGGCGCATCGTACATGCGCCTCAAGGTTGGCGACGACCTCGGTCCAGGCATTGCCGTGTGTGTTTTCCGGCTTGTGTCGGCTACCTGGCGGAGCGCCACGACCATTCCGTCTTCCGTAGACGAAGCGCTTCTCCATGCCCGCCGCGCCCGGCGTCACCGGCGGGTGCACGTGTTGCGCGAGGCTTGGCGCGGCCCGAGGGCATTGGCGGTCCAGGCGTGTCCAGGTCATCCCGGTCGATGCGCGGCTGCGCAGAACGCTCCGGAGAATTTCAGGGTAGCGCCGTGGCATGCTAGCGGACCATGTCATGTGCCGCTCCGGCGTGGAACTGTTCGGCAGCGAAATGCGGGGCGCCGCGCGGCCGATTAACTGCGTCGAGCCTTTATTCGCCCTGCCGGCGTGATCTGGCGCGGTATTGGAGTCGCCCGATGGCGGGGCGGGATGGCGCTATGAAAAAGGGGCGCGGCGCCAGACGGCGCAGCGCCCCTTGGGCGAGCGAGTTTCACTCCAGTTCGGCGGTGCTTTCTTCCTGGCGCGCCTGCGGGGTGTTCAACGCGGTATTGCTGATGGCGTGCAGGGTGGTGTTGAACTGCACGGTCTCGTTGAAGCCCTTGACGATCTGCGCCAGCTTCTCGCGGGCGCTTTCCAGCTTCTTGTAGCGTTCGGCGAGTTCCAGGCTGCGTTGCTGCACGCCGGCCTCGCGCTTTTCCAGCTCGGCCTGGCGCAGGTTCTGCTGGTTGCGCTGTTCTTCGATGCGTTCCTGCTCGACCTGCAGCACCTCGGCGCGACGGGCGCTGCTGCGCTCGCGTGCCTCGACGCTTTCCGCCAGCTGCTGCAGGGCGGCGCTGCGTTCGGCCAGGAGGCGACTGCTCTGCTCGGTTTCCTGCTCCAGCGCCTGGCGGTCGTCCTGCAGGCGCTTGTGCCATTGCTTCAGCTGCTTTTCCTTCTCCTGCAACAGGCGTTCCCGCTCGTGCAACTGGGCCTTGCGCGACTCCAGGGACTCCTGCTGCTTGAGCGCTTCCTGTTTCTGTTGGCTCAGCTGCTGGGCCATGCCGGCGAGATCGGCGAGGGTGCCCTGAACGTCCTGCAGCAGATGATCGGTATCGGTGCCGATATTGAGCGTGGTATCCGTGTCCACGTGTGGTTCATCCTCGGGTTGGCGGCTGGAAACGGGGGGCTGGGGCGAGTCGGCGATGGCCTCGCTGCCGACGCCGAGCGGGCGTGCGGAAGGAACCTGCAGGCGCAGCGACAGGTTCGGCACCCTGGCCGAAGTCGGCTCCGGGGACCGTTCGGGACTTGCGAGGGGGGAGGGGCTCGGGGTCATGGAGGGTTCCTCGGGAGTGTCGGGGGTGGCGTGGGGCGGTTCGGCGTCCGGCAGCGGTTCCGGGCTGAGCATCTGCGCCAGGCCGGCCAGTTCTTCGCGGAGGTGGCTGGCGTTGTCGACGAAGGTGCCGATCGCATCGGCTTGCGGCAGCCCGGCGTGCTCGTGCTCGGTATCGGGACATGCCTCGGCAGGCGCCTCGGCCGTATCGGTTTCGCTCTCCAGGTGGTCGTGCCCGGTTCCGGCGACGCTCCGCTCTTCGGTTGCCTCAGGTTCGTCGGGGCGCTCGCCCGCGACAGGGCTGTCCACATCGGCGGGCTCGGGCTCGGAGCCGTCGCCGGTTTCGATGACCGCGGCAGCGGGATCCTCGGTGTGCGCTTCTTCGCAAACCAGCGGCGGTACTTCCTCGCAGGGCTCCTCGCCATCGAGGGCCGGGCCGTAGCCCGCGGGCGGCTGGAAGGTGACCAGTTGCATGACCCAGTCGTGGTTGAGGGCAAGGGAGCGGTGGTCGTCCCGCCGCGCCGGGGCGATCTCCGCTTCCTGCAGGTCGAGCAGGTGGTAGGCCAGGTCATTGGCCCGGCGGTTGCCGGTGGCGGCCTCGCGAACGATCTGGCGGAACACCTGGATGGCTGCTTCGCAGGCCGGGCCGTCGTCGATCCGGCCGGGACGGAAACCGCCCTCGGTCTTGTACAGCGAGGCGATGTAGACGCGCGAGTTTACCTCGTCGAGCTGCTCGTTCAGGCTGTAGGCGATGAAATTGCGCTCGCTGTCGGGGATGGCGAAGCCGCACAGCAAGGCAGCATTCAGTTCCGTCTGGTCGGCCGTTTCCACACTGATGGTTCGAAGAAGCATAAGCCCTGGAGATCCCGTTGGTGCTGGTAGAGTTAGCCAGCGAGGGTACCGGGCGCACCGGGTCAGGTAACTTGGACGACTCCTATTGGAAGGTAGGAAAAGTCTTAAAGGTATTGGCGCAGCCGCGCGGCGGCAGCTTTCCGGTTCAGCGATCCGCCATCAGCACCACGATGGCTTCGGCGACGAAATCGGCGTTGCGCTCCAGGGTCTGCAGGTGACCCATGACCACATCGTAGGTCTCGCCACCCTCATGTCGCCGCGCCCAGATCGCCAGTTCCTCCAGGGCCATGCCCAGGGCACTCTGGTTCTGGTTGAGACGGCAGAGCAGGGCGACAGTCAGGTCGTGATCGAGCATGGCGCTACTCCTGATCCTGAAAATCTCAGCGTAGACCCGGCGGAGCGGACCCGATATGCGGCGGTTCACGAAAAACCGCGAGCGCTTCGCCGGGGCGAGCGCGAGCAGGCCGCCAGGCGCATGGTTGCGACCTGCTCCGCCCGCGCTGCCAGCTCTGCCGGCGGCTGGCAAGGGGACCTATCCGAACGGAGGGGATGGCGCGCGGCCCTGCACCGGCCGATGGTCCGTTCTCCCGGGTGCCTGGGTATACTGGCGGCACGGGAAAGATGCCGTCCACTCAAGAGCGTCCCGGTTCGAACCTCGCGCTTCCTGTCATCTCCGCTAGCTATCTTCCGACTTCCTGGCGCGAACCGGTCCAGGCAGGCGGGCTGCCGGCGCTCAGGTCGTCGCAGGCCGGCCGTGCCCGTGCCGATCCGACCCGTGTTGCCAGCGAGGGGTATGTACGCGATGTCCGTGACCGATGCCAGTTTCCCGATCATCAACTGGTCGAAGGCGATGCCTTCGTTGCGCCAGCTGATGTATTTCGCCTGTGTCGCCGAGTACGGCAGCATCGGCCAGGCCGCCGAGGTGCTGCACGTTTCGCAGCCGTCGCTGTCGCGGCAGATCCAGGCGCTCGAGGCGCACATCGGCGAGGCGCTGTTCGTCCGCGGTCCGGCCGGGGTGAGCCTGACCGAGGTGGGCAGGGTGGTGCATTGCCGTGCGGTGAAGATCATCGCCGAGGCCAAGGCGCTGACCCGCGACATCGGCGACGGCGACGAGCGCCAGTTGCACATCGGTTTCAGTCGTTATCTCGATCCCGGCTGGTCCGGCGAGCTGGCCCGGCGCTTGAAGGAGGCGCAGGTGTGCAGCGCCGTCTCGCCGTCCTGGGCGCCCTCGCTGGACCTGCTCAGCCTGGTCCGCGAGTCGTCGCTGGACGCCGCGATCATCGGCGCGCCACCGAAAGTGGTGCGCGAGTACGAACTGATGCAGATCGGCAGCTACGAGCATGTGCTCGCCCTGCCCGAGGCGGTGCGGGCGCGGCTGGCGCCCGGCTGGTCGCTGGACGACCTGGCCGGCCAGGCGCTGCTGGTGCCCAAGGATTCGCTGTTCCCCGCCTACAGCCAGTTCATGAACGAGGCGATGGAGGCCGCCGCCTTCGCGCCCCGGCGCAGCGTGCGGCCGAACGACCTGAGCATCCTCCTGGCCCAGGTCGCCAGCGGCGACGGCTTCGCCTTCCTGCCGCTGTCGCTGACCAAGTTCGCCTATCCGGGCGTGGCCTTCAGCGCCTTGCCGCCGGCGGTGAACGAGCGCTTCCGCCTGCCGGTGGGGCTGGCGGTATCGCCGACCTCGCGGCTGCGCGCCAGCGACGCGCAGTTCGAATGCTTCGTCGAGACCGCGCGGCGGGTCGCCGCCGGTTGAAACGGGCGGCCGGCGGCCCAGCCGCAGGGATGGTCTCAGAGGGTCTTCATGTACTCGACCAGGGCGCGCCGCTGCTGTTCGCTGAACTGCGCGTTGCCGTAATCGTGGCCGCCATTGGCGTTACCGAGCTTGCCGCTATCGAAGAGGAAGCGGTTGTCGCCGCCGGCATCGGTGACATAGCCGACGTTGACCGGATCGAACTCGACGCTGCCGGTATAGAAGGTGCGCGGGCGCAGGTCCGGCGGTAGCAGCAGGTCGTAGAGGGTCGCCACCGAGCCGTTGTGCAGGTAGGGCGGGCTGGCCCAGATGCCGTTCAGCGGGCGCGCCTTGTAGGCCATCAGGTCGCTGGTCATTGCCAGGCACTGCTCCAGGCGTCGGGCCTTGTCGCTGTCGGCCGCCACGTTTTCGACCAGGAGCAGGGCGCCTGGCGCGTCCGCGGCCGGCGCTTCGGCGCTGCTGGCGTCGGGATCGTCCGGAACCGGGCTGATCAGCGGCGGCAACTGCCCGTCGAAGAGGCCCAGCGCGGCGGTCTGGAAGGCCCCCAGGGCGACGTTCAGGCCGCGCGCGGCCAGGGCCTGGACCACCACTTCCTGGAGTACATCCACCGCGTAGGCCTGCTTGCCGTAGAAACCACGCTGGCCAGTGCCGACGAAGGACAGGTAGGGTTTGCCGCGCACGTAGCCGGTCTTCAGTTGGGCGATGCTGTTGCAGGCGGTCCACGGGTCGGTGCCGATCGGCGCGACGTCGCCGCGCGCCTGCAGGTGGGTGAGCACGGTCTTCACCGGGGTCCGCAGGTCGTTGCGGTCCAGCGGCGTGTGGCAGCTGGAGCAATGTTGCCGGTACAGCTCGCGGCCCTCGGCGACCCTGGTCGGCTCCGGGGCGCCGAACAGCTGGCTCGGCCAGGCCGGCGGCTTCAACTGGCCGAGCTGGTCTTCGATGCGGATCAGGTTGTCGACGTTGATGCTCGACGGGTAGCCGATGTGCAGCGCCGATTGGAGCGGGCTGAGCACCTTGACGTCGGCGAATACCCCGACCGCCTCGCCGGCGTTGCGCGCCAGGGCGCCGACGTCGAACTTGCGGTTGTCGATGTCGACGACGTTGATATGGTTGGGGTTGAATCCGGTCCATTGCACGCGGTCCAGTTGCGGCACGTTCCACAGGAACGGATAGCTCACGGGGGCGTCCTCGGCGCCGTAGATCTGCTCGTCGGCATGCAGTTCGTAGCCCACCGAGTTGAAGATCGAACCGATGGCGTCCAGGCGGCCCGGGCCGAACTCGGGATCGTGCGGCAGGTTGAAGTGCGAGCCATCGCGCAGGCGCACGATGGTGGCGTCCAGGGCTGCCTGCAGGCGCGCCTTGTTGGCGTCGTTGTAGCCGCTGACCAGGCCGTCGGCGCCGAGCACCTTGCGGGCGAAGCGCTCGAACTTGGCGGCGTCGGCGCGGGTGCTCTGCAGGGCGCCGAGGATCTCCAGCTGGAAGCCGGCGAGGTCGCCCATGGTCTGCCCGCCGTAGACGGTCAGCCGGGTACCCTGGTAGCTGATGTGCGAGGTGTGGCACATGCTGCAGGTCGGCCCGACCCAGGGTTCCCTGGAACCCTGCAGGGCCTTCCAGCGCAGCTTGGTGAAGGTCAGGTCGCTGTCGTCGCTGCGGTCGACGGCGTAACCCTGCACCACCTTCACGCTGGAGCCGCCGAGGGTGTGCGGAACATAGCCGTACTGGCGGATCAGCGCGTCGGACATCAGCGGTTCCTCGCTGGCGCGCTGCTCCAGCGCCACCAGCCAGGCCAGCGGCAGCATCCGCGAACCCTGGCCGGCTTCCAGCCAGGCGGTCTTCTGGGTCTGGTTCCAACCCTGGTCGAGGTCGACGCCGCCGTCGTCGGCAAATGCCGGGGCGCCGGCGAGGACGGAAAGGATGGCAAGGCTGAGTCGCGATAGGGTCATCGGGCGGTTCTCTCTATTGGGCATGTGGGCGGGGCCGACTCACAGGGTCTTGAGGTATTCGAGCAGCGCCAGGCGCTGGCTTTCGTCGTACTCGCGGGCGAAGTCGTGGCCGGCGTTGGAGTTGCCTTCCAGGTGGGTGTCGAAGAGGAAGGCGTTGTCCGGGCCGGGCGCGGTGACGTAGCCGACCCGGCTCGGATCGAACTCGTGGCTGCCGCTGTAGAAGGTGGCCGGCCGCTGCTCCTGGGGCAGCAGCAGGTCGTACAGCGACGGCACCGAACCGTTGTGCAGGTAGGGTGCGGTGGCCCAGATGCCGTTCAGCGGGCGGGCGATGTAGCCGAGGAATGGATGCTCGGTGTTCAGGCAGTAGTCCTTGCGCGCACTCTTGTCGGTGGGGACCTCGCCGGCGGCGAGGCTCTGCGCCTGGCTGTCGGCAGGGCCGGCGCCGGCCAGCAGCAATTGTCCGGCGGGCACCGCTTGCAGGCTGTCGGAGCCGGGCAGGGTCTGCTGCCCGGTGACGATGGCGTGGATGATCTCGGCGATGCCATCGGCCAGCTGGCCTTTCTTGCCGAGCATGATCTGGAACACCTCGGGGACCTGCATGTCGGCGATCTTCGAGGTCCGCCCGACGATGCCGACGCCGCTGGGGGTGCCGAGGGACGGGCGGAACAGGCCGAAGTAGTTGCCGCTGGGGCTGCTGAAGGTGAAGGTGTTGCAGGCCATCCACGGATCGGTGCCGATCGGCGCGTCGTCGCCATGGGCCTTCAGGCGTACCTGGCGGACCTTGATCGGGGTTTGCAGGTCGTCGCGACCGATATTCGCATGGCAGGCCGCGCAGTTCTCCGCGTAGAGCCGCTTGCCCTGGGCCAGCCGGGCGCTGTCCGGGGCGCCGAACAGCTGGCTTGGCCAGGCCGGCGCCTTGAGCTTGTGGATCAGGCCCTCGACACGGGTCAGGTTGTCCACGCGGATGCTCGATATGTAGCCCTCCAGGCCGGACAGTGGATGGCTGACCACATCGCCGTAGTCGCCCTGGACCACGCCGATGTCGCCGGCCAGGTAGCCAAGGTCGAAGACCTGGCCGTTGAGGTCGAGCACCTTGACGTTGGGCACGAATCCGCTGGATTGCAGCTTGTCCATCTGCAGCGTGTGCCACAGCGCCGGGAAGCTGGTCGGCGCGTCGGTCGGATTCGGCTGCAGGTGGCGGGCGCCGGAGTTGATCGCCGCGCGGTTGAGCGACTGGCCGGTGGCGTCGAGGCGCCCTGGGCCGGGTTGCAGGTCGGTCGCGGACATGCTCAGCAGGGTGTCGATCAGCGCCGCGCGCTTGGCCAGGGCGGCCTTCAGCAGGTCGCGGTTGCCCGGGCTGTCCTCTCTGCCGAGGACGTGGCCGGCGAAGCGCGCGAACTTGTCGCCGTCGTCGCTGGTGCGGCGCAGCGCGGCGAGCACTTCGTCGAAGATCGCCTGGACGTTGGCCAGGGTGGCGCCGGCGTCGATGGTCAGTTCGCTGCCGCGGTAGCTGATGTCGGTGGAGTGGCAGCCGGCGCAATTCAGCCCGACCCAGGGTTCGCTGGACGACTGGCGGGCCTTCCAGCGCAGGCGGGTGTCGGAGAACCGGCTGTCGTCCTGCTGGTCGAGGGCGAAGCCGCGCGGCAGGCGCAGTTCGCCGCCCTGCCAGTTGCGCAGGGGAAAACCGAGGCGCCGGGCGTTGTCTTCGGAGAACAGGCGTTCCTCGCTGTCCGGACGCTCCAGCGCCTGGGCCCAGGCCAGCGGCAGCAGCCGCGAACCGAGCGAGGCGTCGTACCAGGACGCCCTCTGTTCGGCGTTCCAGCCTTGTTCCAGCTGGATTTCGGTGGCGACGGCAGGGCTGCCGGCGGTGGCCAGCGCGGCGGCCAGCAGGACCCGCGAAAAGGTCGGATGCATCGTGTTCCCCTCATGGCTGACGACGTCTGCGTCCCCACAGGGCTGAGCGATGCAGTGCGCTCGATGGCTGGGCGTACCGCCATGTCGTCCCTGACGGGAGTGCGCCGGCCATGGCGTGCGCCATGGGCCGGAACGTCCGGTTGGGCATTACGCTAAGGAGTCGCGACGATGGGCGGGTAATGCTTTTTGTGCGACGAAAAAGGTATGGGGAACGGAACCGCCCGGTCCGGAAAGGGCGCGTCGGTCGGGCTTCGCCGTGCGCGCCAGGTTCGCAGGGCGGAGAGCGCCTATGGCGTTGCCCGCTCTACCGGGGAATCCCTGCCGGGCCTGCGGACGAACGCCAGGTAGAAGGCGGTGAGCAGCGCGAGGAACGGCACGCCGAAGACCAGGGTCATGCGGAACGCCTCGGTGAAGAAGGTGGTGGCCAGGATCGCCGCCATCAGTAGCAGGCCAAGCAGCGTCGACCAGGGCGCCAGGCGCATGCGGAAAGCCAGCGGCGCACCGCCGTGGCGGGCGCGGTGGCGACGGAAGCAGAGGTGGGTGAAGAAGATCATCAGCCAGGTGAAGAGCGCGCCGAACATCGACACCGCCATCATCAGGGTGAACGACTGCTCCGGGTAGACCAGGTTGAGCAGGGTCGCCAGGGCGATGCCGACGCTCGACAACAGCAGGGCGTTCAGCGGCACGCCCTTGCGGCTCAGTTCGCCGAGGCCCTTCGGTGCATGCCCGGCGCGCGACAGGCTGAACATCATGCGGGTGGTGATGTACAGCTGGCTGTTCATCGCCGACAGCGCGGCGACCAGCACCACGAAATTCATCACCCCGGTGGCGCCGGGCAGGCCGATCGCCCGCATCACCGTGACGAACGGGCTCTGGCTCTGTCCGGCCTGGTTCCACGGGACTATCGCCAGCATCAGTGCCAGGGTCAGCAGGTAGAACACCACCAGGCGCACGATGGTCGAGCGGAACGCCGACTTCACCGCCTGTTCCGGATGTTCGGCCTCGGCGGCGGCGACCGCGATCATCTCCACGCTGAGGTAGCTGAAGATCGACACCACCACGGCGATCCACATGCCCTTCAGGCCATGCGGGAAGAAGCCCCCATGGGCGCTGTAGTTGTGCATGCCGTAGGCCGGGTTGGCGGAGCCGAATACCAGGTAAGCGCCGAGCAGGATGAAGGCGACGATGGCGGCGATCTTGAGTGTCGAGAAGCAGTATTCGAAGTTGCCGAAGGCCTTCACGCTGCTGGCGTTGAGGCCGATCAGCAGGCTCGAGAAGGAGAGGATCCAGACCCATTCCGGGACACCGGCGAACCAGTACTTCATGTACATGGCCACCGCCGTGACCTCGGTGCCCACCGCCAGGACGATGGCCGCCCAGTAGGCGTAGCGCACCAGGAACCCGGCCAGCGGGCCGACGTAGTGCTCGGCGAAGGCGCCGAACGAGCCGGGGGTAGCGTGGGCCACGGTCATTTCCGCCAGGCAGCCCATCAGCAGCAGGGTGATCAGCGCGCCGATGGCGTAGCTGAGCAGGACGCTGGGGCCGGCGAAACCGATGGCGAAGGCGCTGCCCATGAACAGGCCGGTACCGATGGCGCCGCCGATGGCGATCATGCTCATCTGCGCGGCCGAGAGCCGCCGTTGCAGGCCCTGTTCGCGGCGCGAGATGGCCTCGAAGCCCTGGGGGTCGTTCATCTGGATGTCCTCTGGAATCTTATTGGGGTTCTTATGAATTGCCGAGGGAACGTCGGTGGCGATGTGCGTGCGCTCCGGTCGCGGGCTCCTGGCGCGCGAGCGGACGGCGCTCGCGGGCCGCCGCGGGAATACCGGCGCGGCCCGCGCGGGGGGACTCAGGTCACCTTGTGCCGGACCTGGTAGCGCGGCTCTTTCCAGGCTTCGCTCTCGAGGATTTCCAGCAGCGCCTGCACTGCGTCCCAGACCTCGACGAAGCGGGTGTACAGCGGGGTGAAGCCGAAGCGCAGGATGCCCGGCTCGCGGTAGTCGCCGATCACCCCGCGGTCGATCAGGGCCTGGACGATGGCGTAGCCCTGGGCATGCTCGAAGCTGACATGGCTGCCGCGCCGGGCGTGCTCGCGCGGAGTCGCCAGGGTCAGGCCGAAGCGTGCGCAGCGGCTTTCCACCAGCTCGATGAACAGATCGGCGAGGGCCAGCGACTTGTCGCGCAGGCGCTGCATGTCGGTCCGGGCGAAGATATCCAGGCCGCATTCGACCAGGGCCAGCGAGGTGATCGGCTGGGTGCCGCAGAGGAACCGGGTGATGCCTTCGCCGGGCTGGTAGCGCGGCTCCATGGCGAACTGGCGGGAATGGCCGAACCAGCCGGACAGCGGTTGCCAGACGCGCTCGCGCAGGCGCGGCGCGACCCATACGTAGGCCGGCGAGCCGGGGCCGCCGTTGAGGTACTTGTAAGTGCAGCCGATGGCGTAGTCGGCGTCGGCCGCGTGCAGGTCCAGCGGCAGCGCGCCGGCCGAGTGGGCCAGGTCCCAGATCGCCAGGGCGCCGTTTTCGTGGACCAGGCGGGTGACCTCGCGCATGTCGTGCAGGTAGCCGGTCTTGTAGTTGACATGGCTGAGCATCACCACCGCGGTATCCGCGTCGATCGCCGCCGGCAACTGTTCCGGGCTGTCCACCAGGCGCAGCCGGTAGCCGCGCTGGAGCATGTCGGTGAGGCCCTCGGCGATGTACAGGTCGGTAGGGAAGTTGCTCGATTCGGAAACGATCACCTTGCGCTGCGGCGCCTCTTCCTCCTGGATCCGCAAGGCGGCGCTGAGCACCTTGAACAGGTTGATCGAAGTGGTGTCGGTGATCACCACTTCGCCGGCGCGCGCGCCGATCAGCGGCGCCAGCTTGTCGCCCAGGCGCTCCGGCAGGCCGCGCCAGTCGGCGCTGTTCCAGCTGCGGATGAGGCCGTCGCCCCATTCCGCGGCGACCACTTCGGCGGCGCGTTCCACGGCCGCCCGGGGACGGGCGCCGAGGGAGTTGCCGTCGAGGTAGATCACGCCGTCGGGCAGGGCGAAGAGCTGGCGCAGTTCGGCAAGGGGATCGCGGGCGTCGAGCGCCAGGCAGTCGTCACGAGTGGTCATCGGTTACTCCGCGGTAGGCAGGGAACGCAGCACGGCACGCACCGGGCTGGCATCGAGGTGGGTGAATTTCAGCGGCAGGGCGAGCAGTTCGTAGTCGCCGGCGGGTACTTCGTCGAGGACCACGCCTTCGAGGATCGCCATGCCGTGGCGGCCCACCGCGTGGTGGGCATCGAGGGTCTTGGAATGCTGCGGATCGAGCGACGGGGTGTCGATGCCGATCAGCCTGACGCCGCGCTCGGCGAGGCATTCGACGGTGGTCGGAGCGATTGCGCAGAAGCCTTCCGGCCAGTTCGCCGGGACCCGTTCGAAGGTCCGCAGCAGCACCCGTGGCGGCAGGTCGTCGAGCTGGCCGGCGAGGTGTTCGGGGGTCACCAGGGGAGTGGCGCCGATGCAGTGGAGCACCCGGCACGGCCCCATGTAGACATCCAGCGGCACCTGGCCGATGGCCAGGCCGTCGGCGCGGTAGTGCAGGGGAGCATCGACGTGGGCGCCGGTATGCGGCGAGAGGGTGACCCGGCCGACGTTGACCGGACAGTGCTCGTCCAGCCGCGCCGCCCATTCCTGCTGGAAAGGGGTGTCGCCGGGCCAGGTCGGCGTGCTCGGGTCCAGGGCGGGACTGATGTCCCAGTAGCGGAGCGAAGTCATTGTTTTTCTCCGGAAATCCAGCGAATGATAATGAACGAGATTTCGGAGAATTTTCGTGCGAAATGCAAGGTCGCATGGCAATCTGTTCGCACAAAATTCGAAGATAGCTATTCATTCTGATAGGAACTGCGACGCATGCCCCTCGATGCCATCGATCTCCGCATTCTCCGCCACCTACAGCAGGACGGGCGGATGAGCAACCAGGACCTGGCCGAGAAAGTCTCCCTCTCGCCCTCGGCCTGCCTGCGCCGGCTGCGCCTGCTGGAAAGCGAGGGAATCATCCGCGGCTACTCGGTGGAGCTGGACGCCGAGCGCCTGGGCGTGGAACTGGAGGCCATCGTCCATGTCTCGCTGCGGCAGGACGTGGAAGGCTGGCACGAGGCATTCATCGCGCGCGTCCAGGACTGGCCGGAGGTGGTCACCGCCTATGTGGTGACCGGCGCCACCAACTACGTGCTGCGGGTCCGCGCGCGCAACCTCAAGCACTATTCGGACTTCATCGTGAACAAGCTGAACCGCGCCGCCGGGGTCACCGACATTCGCTCGGAAATCGTTCTCCAGGAGATCAAGGCCGGCGCCGACCTGCTCGACCTGGTGAACCTGAAGGGCTGAGCGCGCCGCCAACCGTCGACATGCGGAGCGGCCGCGCGCGCAGCAAACGCAGCGGCGGCCTTGGGTTGGTCGCTCAGGTTGGCAACAACGGCCGACAGGCCTCGACGAAGCGTCGGCAGCCGCCGGCGCATTCGCGCTCCAGCGGCTCGCCGCCATCGCAGCGCTCCGCGCATGCCAGGGCATAGCGCGCCGCCAGCTCGCAGGCGGCCGGCGCCCATGGGCTGCGGCGTTCCAGCAGCAGGGCACCGAGACGGCAGAGGTCGGCGCAGTCGCCGGCGTGCTGGCGTTTTTCCGCGGAGGCCTCGGCGCATAGCGCCAGGTAGCGCTCGCAGGCGTGGATGCAGGACTGGGCGGCGCGCCGGCAGCGCTCTTGCGGCGCGCGAGCGGCGGCATCGCCGAGCAGGGCGTCGGCGTCGGTTTCCAGCAGCGAACCAGGGTCTTCGTTGCCGGGATCGTTGATGGCACGGCTCATGGCGGCACCTCCTGGCCGGTTGCGCCCATGCGGGCCCTGCTCGTTGGTCCGGCGGGGCATGCCGACAGTTCAGTCGATTTCGCCGCCGGCACCGTCGCTCGATTGCCTTGAACCCTCGCCGGCCTGGCCAGTCCTCACAGGTACGACCCAGACAGGACCAGGAGGCGAGAATGTCCAGCACGGTTGCCGATCAACTGCTCGAACGCTTGAGCCAGTGGGGGGTGAAGCGCGTCTTCGGCTACCCCGGCGATGGCATCAACGGGATCATGGGTGCCATGGGCCGGCGCGCCGAAGCGTTCGACTACATCCGCGTGCGGCACGAGGAGATGGCGGCCTTCATGGCCGGTGCCCACGCCAAGTTCACCGGCGAGGTCGGGGTCTGCCTGGCCACCTCGGGGCCGGGCGCCATCCACCTGCTCAACGGGCTCTACGACGCGCGCATGGACCACCAGCCGGTACTGGCCATCGTCGGCCAGCAGGCGGCGACCGCGCTGGGCAGCGACTACCAGCAGGAAGTCGACCTGCAGAGCCTGTTCAAGGACGTTTCCGCCTACGTCGAGACCGTGGTCAGCCCGGCGCAACTGCTGCATGTGCTGGACCGCGCGCTGCGCGTGGCGGTCGGCGAGCGGCAGGTGGCGACGGTGATCGTGCCCAACGACGTGCAACAGATGGCGGCCCCGGAAAGCCAGCCCCACGAGCATGGCCACGTGATGTCCGCGGTGGGTTTCGTCCAGCCGCGACCCTACGCGCGCGATGCGGACCTGCAAGCCGCCGCGGCGATCCTCAATCGCGGCCGGCGCGTGGCGATCCTCGCCGGCGCCGGTGCGCTGGGCGCGCACCGGCAGCTGGAAGCGGTCGCCGAGCGCCTGGCCGCCGGGGTGGCCAAGGCGCTCCTGGGCAAGGCGGCGGTTTCCGACGACCTGCCTTACGTGACCGGCTCCATCGGTCTGCTCGGCACCCGCGCCAGCAGCATGCTGATGGAGCATTGCGACACCCTGCTGATCGTCGGCAGCACCTTCCCCTACAGCGAGTTCCTACCCAAGGCCGGTCAGGCGCGGGCGGTGCAGATCGACCTGTATCCGCGCAACATCGGCATCCGCTATCCGATCGAGCAGGCCTTGCTCGGCGATGCCGGGGAAACCCTGGAGCGCCTGCTGCCGCTGCTCGAGCAGAAGAAGCACGGCGCCTGGCGCCGACGGGTCGAGCGAGCGGTGGCGGCCAGCCGCGAGGAGGCCCAGCGCCAGGCCGAGGAACCGGCCGATCCGATCAACCCGCAACGGGTGTTCCGTAGCTTGTCGGAGCAGTTGCCGGACGATGCGATCCTCTGCGGCGACAGCGGCTCGCACACCAACTGGTACGCCCGCGACGTGCGCATGCGTCCGGGCATGCTCGGCTCGCTGTCGGGCAAGCTGGCGACCATGGGCAGCGGCGTGCCCTACGCCATCGCCGCCAAGCTCGCCTATCCGCAGCGGCCGGTGGTGGCGATGGTCGGCGACGGGGCGATGCAGATGAACGGCAACGCCGAACTGGTCACCGTGCAGCAGTACTGGCAACGCTGGGCCTCGCCGACTTTCATCGTACTGGTGCTGAACAACGGCGACCTCAACCAGGTGACCTGGGAACAGCGCGCGCTGGCCGGCGATCCGGAGTTCAGCCCGGCGCAGGAAGTGATCGACTTCCCCTACGCGCGCTATGCCGACATGCTCGGCTTCAAGGGTATCCGCGTGGATCGCCCGGAGGACATCGACGCCGCCTGGGCCGAGGCCTTCGCCGCCGACCGCCCGGTGCTGCTGGAGGTGCTCACCGACCCGAACGTGCCGCCGCTGCCGCCGCACATCAGTTTCGAGCAGGCCAAGCACCTGCTTGGCGCCATGCTGCAGGACGATCCCAAGCGCTGGGGCGTGATCCGCCAGAGCGCCCGGCAGGTTCTCGCCCGGCACTGAGCAAGGCGGTCGTGCCGCTCAGTCGGTGCGGCCGCTGCGCAACTGGTCGGCCAGTTCGCGGTGGTGGTAGAAGCGCGCCAGCCATTCATCGGCGAAGCGGCGCAGCTCGGGGTCGGTGGCATCCCGGGCGAGGCCTTCGAAGCGCCCGACCAGGCGGTCCTGCTGGCGAATCTGCGCGTCGAGGAAACCGCGCTCGTCGAAGCCGCCGGGAGCGGCGGCCTGGCGTTCGGTCTGGCGCGGCGAGGGCAGCGCCAAGGCCTTTTCCCCGGCCAGGGCGCGCAACTGGTGGTCGAACTCCTGCTGTTCGGTGAGCACGCGCTTGGCGTAGAGCTGCACGGCCTTGTTGTCGGAACGGCGCATGGCCTGCTCGGCGGCCGCCACCTGGGCCTGGCTGTCGGCCAGGCTGGCGGCGAGCAGGGTGCGGGTATCCTCCGGTTCGGCCTGGACGGCCAGGGGGAGCAGCAGGGCGGCGATCAGGGACAGGCGGCGAAGCATGGCGACCTCCGGGCGGGACGATGTGTGCGGTGGACGCCGCTCCCGCGGGGCCGTTCAAAAAAACCGCCTACGCGTCCCAGGCCGCCAGCAGGCGCCGATGCTCGCGATGCGCCGCCTCCTGCACCGTCGGCAGCAGCCGCACCCGCTGGCCCGGCAGGCATTGCGCCAGGCGCGCCAGCGCCAGCGGGGCGAGGGCGCCGAGACGGGGATAGCCGCCGATGGTCTGGCGGTCGTTGAGCAGGACGATCGGCTGGCCGTCCGGCGGCACTTGCACCGCGCCCAGGGCGATGCCTTCGGAGATCATCGACTGCTGCCGGCATTCCAGGCGCGGGCCGAGCAGGCGCACGCCCATGCGGTCGGCACGGGTGTCCACCTGCCAGTCGCCGTTGAACGCATCGAACAGGCTCATGGCCGGGAAGGCGCCGATCTGCGCGCCGAGGATCAGCTCCAGGCGCGCGTCGCCAGCGCAGTCCAGGATCCGTTCGCTGGGCATCGGCAGCGCGCGTGGCCGCGCGCCATCGGCCAGCCAGCCGAGGCTGTCGCCTTCGCCCAGGGCCTTGCCGTCGGCGCGGGGGCCGCCCAGGCCCTCGCGGACCACCGTGGACAGGCTGCCCAGCTGGCGCGCGCCGGCGAAGCCGCCGGGCGCCGCCAGGTAGGCGCGGGCGCCCTGGCGTGGGTGGGCGAAGGCCAGGCGCTGACCGTCGCGCACGGCGAACGCGCCCCAGGCCGGCAGCGGCTGGCCATCGAGGGTCGCGCCGAGATCGCCGCCGGCCAGGGCCAGCCAGCCATCGGCGCGGCATTCGGCGACGAAGCCGCCGAGGGCGATCTCGATCACCGCGGCGTCCAGGGGATTGCCCAGCAGCCAGTTGGCCCAGCCCATGGACAGCCAGTCGAGGGCGCCGCCCTGGGTCACGCCGAGATGGCGGCAGCCGAAGCGGCCGCGATCCTGCAACTGGACCAGCGGGGTGCTCTGGCACACCCGCAGGCCGCCGTGGATGGAGTCGTTCATGCCTGGACCTCCAGGGGCGTGTCGTCGCCGCCGAGACGGACGAATTCGGCGTGTCCGATGGGTTCGAAACGCACCCGGTCGCCGGCGCGCAGCAGGCTGTAGCCGTCCAGGGTGAGGTCGAACAGGCGCACCGGGCAGCGCCCGAGCAGGTTCCAACCGCCTGGCGAGGCCTGCGGATAGACCGCCGTCTGGCGCTCGGCGATGCCGACGCTGCCGGCGGCGATGCGTTGCCGGGGAGTCGCCAGGCGGGGTGCCGCCAGGGCTTCCTCGACCAGCCCCATGAAGGCGAAGCCGGGGCTGAAACCGAGGGCGAAGACCCGATACTCGCGCTGGCTGTGGCGGCGGATCAGCTCGGCGACGCCGAGCTGCTTGCGCCGCGCCAGGGGTTCCAGGTCGGGGCCGACCCGCGGGTCGTACCAGGTCGGCAGGATGTGCAGACGGCCGCCGTCCTGGCGTTTCGGGCGCAAGTCGGACAGCGCCGCGGCGATCCGCGCGCGGGCCTCGCCAGGGTCGAGCTGGAGCAGATCGTATTGCAGGAGCAGGGTGGTGTAGGACGGCACCAGGTCGAGCAGGGCGGCGCCGAACGCCGCCCGCAGGTTTTCCTCCGCCGCCAGCAGCCAGGGCATGTTGGCTTCGTCGATGCGCTCGAACAGGCGCAGCACGAAGCTGTCGATGGCGGCCACCTCGATGCGCGGTTGCGGTTGGCTCATGCCGCCTCCAGGGCTTCGCGGATGCGCCGCACCGCGGCCAGCGAGGCGGGATTGTCGCCGTGCACGCAGAGGGTCCGCGCCTCCAGCGCCAGGGCGCTGCCGTCGCTGGCGCGCAGCGGCGCGCCGCGGGCCAGCAGCAGGGCCTGGGCGACCACCGTCTCGGCGTCGTGGTGCACCGCGCCGGGCTGGCTGCGCGCGACCAGGTAGCCGGCGCCGTCGTAGGCGCGGTCGGCGAACGCCTCGAACCACAGCTCGATGCCGTGGGCCGCGCCCAGCGCCCGCACCGCGGCGTTGTCGCGGGTGCTCATGAGCATCAGCGGCAGGCTACGGTCGTAGGCCGCCAGCGCGCGCAGCACGGCGGCGAGGATCGCCGGGTCGCGCATCATGTCCTGATACAGCGCGCCATGCGGCTTGACGTAGCGTACCTGCGCGCCCTGGGCGCGGCAGAGTCCGTCGAGGGCGCCGATCTGGTAGAGCAGCAGGTCTTCCACTTCCTGCGCCGAGCAGGCCAGCGAGCGCCGGCCGAAGCCGACCAGGTCGGGGTAGCCGGGGTGCGCGCCGATGCGCACGCCATGCTCCACCGCCAGGGCCACGGTGCGGCGCATGGTGCCGGGATCGCCGGCGTGGAAGCCGCAGGCGATGTTGGCGCAATCGATCAGTGGCATCACCTCGGCGTCCAGGCCCATGCGCCAGGCGCCGAAGCTCTCGCCGATATCGCAGTTCAACAACAGGCTGTTCATGCAGGTTCCTTCAGGTCATTGCTCGCCGGACCTCACCACAGCGCCAGGCTGTAGCTGAGGATCAGGCGGTTTTCGTCGAGGTCATTGGCGAAATTCGAACGCACCGTGGCGTTGCGCCATTTCACCCCGAGGTTCTTCAGCGGCCCGCTCTGTACCACGTAGCCGATGTCGGTGTTGCGTTCCCACTCCTTGCCATCGTTGGCCGCGCCACGGGCGACGTTGTCGCCGGAGACGTAGCGGCTCATGAAGCTCAGGCCGGGCAGGCCGAGCGCGCCGAAGTCGTAGTCGTAGCGCAGTTGCCAGGAGCGTTCGTCGACATTGCCGAAGTCGCCGATCTGGATGAAGTTGACCAGGTACGGATCGCTGCCGGCGATGTAGGGATAGGGGTCGTCGCCGCTGATCCGCTGGTAGCCGGCGGCCACCACGTGGGCGCCCAGGCGCAGGCTGAAGAGGGCGCCGAAGGCGCGGTTGTCCAGTTCGCGGAAGTCGCCGTCCTCGCTGGCCCGGGCGAAGCGCAGGTCGCTTTTCAGCGAGCGTTGTCCGCCGAGGTCGAGGGTATGCACCAGGCCGGCGAAGGTTTGCCGGTAGATGTCCTTGAGCCGGCCGTGGTGCAGGCTGGCGGTCAGCGCCGGGGTCAGGCGATAGTCGCCGCCGGCGAAGTCGAAGGCATCGCTGCGCCCGCCGATGCGGTTGGCGCTGAGGGCCTGGTAGTCGCTGGAACTGTTCAGCTTGTTGCGGTCCAGGTGCGCGCCGCGCAGGGTCAGGCCGTCGATCTCCTGCACGTCGAGCAGCGCGCCACGGAACAGTTCCGGCAGCAGGCGGGTGTCGTTGGCCGAGACCAGCGGGCTCTTGAAGTGCAGCGCGCCGACCTTGAGCAGGCTGTTGGAGACCCGCGCCTTGGCGGTCAGGTCGAGCTTGGCGTAGTCGTCCTGGGAGCCGCCAGCCGAGCCGTCGGCCGGCAGAAGCCCGGTACCGCCGCTGCCGCCGCCGGAATCGAGCTTGAGGCCGAGCAGGCCGATGGCGTCGACGCCGAAGCCGACGCGGCCTTCGCTGAAGCCGGATTCCAGGCGCAGGAGGAAGCCCTGCGCCCACTCGTCGGCATTGTTGCGCGCGCCGCTCTGGCGGAAGTCGCGGTTGAAGTAGAAATTGCGCAGTTCGAGGCTGGCATGGCTGTCCTCGACCAGGTCGGCCTGGGCGAAGAGCGGCCAGCCCAGCCCGCTGCCGGCGAGCAGCGCGGCAGCCAGGCGGGGATTGGGATGCATGACGGGTTCCTCGGTCGGCGGCGGTTCAGAGTTCGAGTTGCTTGCCGCGGGTCTCCGGCAGGCTGAGGGCGGCGAGGATCACCACGCCGTAGGAGACCGCGGCGAAGGCGCCGATCCCCAGGCCCAGCGAGACCTTCTGGCCGATCATGCCGATCAGCATCGGGAACAGCGCGGCGATGGCGCGCCCGGCGTTGTAGCAGAAGCCCTGGCCGGAGCCGCGGATGCGTGTCGGGAACAGCTCGGTGAGGAACGAACCCATGCCGCTGAAGATGCCCGAGGCGAAGAAACCGAGCGGGAAGCCGAGCCAGAGCATGGCGCCGTTGCTCACCGGCAGCTGGGTGTAGAGCAGCACCACGGTGAAGGAGCCGACGGCGAACAGGACGAAGTTCTTCTTGCGCCCGATCAGGTCGGTGAGGAAGGCGCTGACCACGTAGCCGACGTAGGAGCCGAGGATCACCATCGCCAGGTAGCCGCTGGTGCCGAGCACGGTCAGCCCGCGCTCGGTCTTGAGGAAGGTCGGCAGCCAGGCGGTGATGGCGTAGTAGCCGCCGAGGGCGCCGGTGGTCAGCAGCGAGGCGCGCAGGGTGATGCTGAGCATGCCGGGGGCGAAGATCTCGTAGAAGCTGACCTTGTCGGCGCCCTGGTTGCGCTGCCGGGCTTCGCGGTAGATCGCCGGTTCCTTGACCAGCCGGCGTACCACCAGGACGAACAGCGCCGGCAGCAGGCCGAGCATGAACAGCGCGCGCCAGGCCTCCTCCGGCGGCAGCAGGCTGAACATCAGCGAGTAGAGGATGGCGGTGAGACCCCAGCCGATGGCCCAGCCGGACTGCACCAGGCCGACCGCCTTGCCGCGGTCGCGGGCCTTGATCACTTCGCCGATGAGTACCGCGCCAGCGGTCCATTCGCCACCGAAGCCGAAGCCCATCAGGGTCCGAGCCACCAGCAATTGCTCGTAGTTCTGCGCGAGGCCGCAGAGGAAGGTGAAGAAGGCGAACCAGAGCACCGTCAGTTGCAGGGTCAGTACGCGGCCGATGCGATCGGAGAGGATCCCGGCGATCCAGCCGCCGGCGGCGGAGGCGAGCAGGGTCATGGTGTGGATGAAGCCGGCTTCGCCGGTGCTGATGCCCCACAGGGCGATCAGCGTGGGAATCACGAAGCTGAGCATCTGGGTGTCCATGCCGTCCAGGCCGTAGCCGATCTTGCAGCTCCAGAAGGCCCGCCGTTCCTGCTTGTCGAGGGCGCGATACCAGCCGAAGTGACCGTCCCGGGAAGTTTCCGGGCCGGCGTCGAGGGTCATGTGTTTTTCCATGGGGGCACCGATCGTCGTTATTGGTGTTATGAAGATTCGGTGGGCGCCGTCGCACCCGGGTGGTGGCATTCTTCGAGGCTGGCCAGGGGGCGTCCAACTAATTTATGCGGCCGCCGGGGATAAGAAATTTCGATGGCGGAGCAGGCCGCCATGCGTCGATCATGTGCCGCTGGAAGGCGGCGCTGGCATGCAAACTGCTCGCTCCCGCCACCTTGTGCCCCTTGCCCGTCGGTGCCCGCCACATGAACCTGAAATTCCTCGAGACTTTCGTCTGGGTCGCGCGCCTGAAGAGCTTCCGCCTCACCGCGGAGAAGCTGTTCAGCACCCAGGCCTCCATTTCCAGCCGGATCGCCGTGCTGGAGGACGAACTCGGCGTCAAGCTGTTCGTCCGCGATTCGCGCGGCGTGACCCTGACCCCGGAGGGCGACAAGGTACTGGCCTACGCCGAGCGGATGATGGACACCATGCACGCGCTGAAGCAGTCGCTCGACACCGGCGCCAGCACCCAGGGACGGATCCGCATCGGCGCCATGGACACGGTCATCCATACCTGGCTGAGCCCGCTGGTGGCGAAGGTCACGGAGGCCTTCCCGGCGGTGGAGATCGAGCTGATGGCAGACACCGCGCGCAACCTCTCCGAACAGTTGCAGAAGGGTTACCTGGACCTGATCTTCCAGACCGATTCGCTGCGCCACGAGTCGGTGCTCAACCTGGAACTGGGCAGCTACCCGCTGCGCTGGATCGTCTCCACCGGTTCGATCTATCACCGCGACTACGCCTCGCTGGCGGACCTGGCGCGGGAACGGGTGGTGACCTTCTCCAAGCACTCGCGGCCGCACCAGGACGTGCTCGGCCTGCTGCACGCCAACGGTGTCGCCGCGCCGCGCCTGAACTGCGTGAACTCGGTGGCGGCGATGACCCGCCTGCTGCGCGATGGCTTCGGCGTCGGCGCCTTGCCGCCGGCACTGGTCAGCCAGGAACTGGAGCGCGGCGAGCTGACCCTGCTGCGCCTCGGCCCGCCGCCGCCGAACCTGCCGGTGGTGGTGTCCTGGCGCGGAGGCACCGGCCTGGAGCTGGTCGACGAAGTGGTGGAACTGAGCAAGACGGTGCTGGCCGACTACGCGGTCAATGTCGGCCCGGAGTGCCTGGTCCTGGCGCCGTTGAAGAAAGGGGTGGGACGGCTGCGTTCGCGCTGATTCGGATTTTCCGATAGCCCCCGGCGGAAAAATCTTGTTGGACGCTGGCCGCCGTCCGCCTCTACAAACCCCGCAACAACAACATCCGCCAGCGAACGGAGCCGCCATGCCTGCCCCGACCTTCGACGAACTCGCCCAATTGCCGCCGCCGACCCTGCGCCAGTTGATCCGCCGCGGCGACTATGCCGGCCATACCAGCGGCCTCGGCCAGCGCCACCTCCAGGCCAACCTGGTGATCCTGCAGAAATCCTGGGCCGACGAGTTCCTCCGCTTCTGCGCCCTGAACCCCCGGGCCTGCCCGCTGCTCGACGTCAGCGAACCCGGCTCGCCGCATTTCGCCAGGCTCGGCGCGGATATCGACGTGCGCAGCGACCTGCCACGCTACCGCGTGCACCGGCGTGGCCAGGAGCCCGTCGAGGTGAACGACATCGGCGCGTTCTGGGAGGCGGATTTCGTCGCCTTCGCCATTGGTTGCTCGTTCTCCTTCGAACAGGCGTTGCGCGACGCCGGCATCGGCCTGCGCCATCTCGAACTGGGACGCAACGTGGCGATGTATCGCAGCTCCATCGCCACCCGGCCGAGCGGTCGCCTGGCCGGGCCCACGGTGGTATCGATGCGCCCGATGAAGGCCGCCGATGCGATCCGTGCGATCCAGGTCACCAGTCGTTTCCCGCTGACCCATGGCGCACCGCTGCACCTGGGCGATCCAACGCTGATCGGCATCCGCGACCTGGCACGACCCGACTACGGCGACCCGGTGCCGCTCGCGGCGGACGAGATCCCGCTGTTCTGGGCCTGCGGGGTCACGCCCCAGGCGGTGCTCGCCGAAGCCCAGCCGGAGCTGTACATCAGTCACGCGCCGGGACACATGCTGGTCAGCGACCGACTCTACGATGAACTCTGAGGGGCGTCGTCCTTCGCCGGACCGGGAATGATCGCCAGGTGGCGCAGGGCGTCCGGCTCCAGGCTGTAGCTCTTGCCGCTCGGCGCTTCGACGAGCCGGCCGAGGGCATGGAGGGTGAAGTAGCGCACCGTTTTGGCGCAGCCGAGGATGTCTTCGAGGTAGCGCCGATACGGATAGGCCTGCAAGGTTTCCGGGGCAACGTAGAGGAAAACCGGCTTGCCGTCGATGCGGTCGCGGAACCTGAAGCGGAAGCCTTGCGGCCGGTTCGGTGAACCGTAGCGCCGGACCAGGTCGGCACCGCCGTAGAACACCTTGCCGGCGCTGCCCGGGGTGGCATAGCCGATGTGCTGGAAATAGGCGCGCAGCGGTATCCGGCCGAGGCCGCTGATGCGGATGTCCAACTGCTTGAATTCTTCCGCCGGCAGCTCGGCGCGGGCCTGGCGGAAGGTGTCGACGAGCAGTTCGAAATCGCGGGTGCGCCGCGGTCGTTGCGTCCTCTGCCGAGGCGCGGCGGGAGCGGCGGCGCGCGGGCCGGCGGAGGCGGGCGGCTGTTCCTGGGCGTCCGGGTCCGCTTGCGGCGGCGCGGCCTCCTCGGCAATGCCCGGATCGAATTCCTCGACGTAGGCGTCCAGCTTGTCGCGGATGCGCCGCTGGCCGGCTTCCTCGGCGGATTCGCCCGGACGGAGAGCGTCCTCGTCCTCCTCGACGAACCATTCGCAATCCGGCAGGTGGGTGGAGTGCGGGAACTTGCTGAAGTGCGCGGCCTTGCGGGTGTCCTGCGGCAGCTTGTCGTAGTTGCTCGCCGACACCTTGATCCCCTGCGCCCGGCAGCCCTCGCTGGAACAGAGGAAATCGAAGCGCTTGCGCGGCTCCGCCTGGGAGAAGTATTCGCGGCGCGCGCTGGCGATGGAGATCACCCGCTCCAGTTGTACGCAGTAGGCCTGTCCGATCCGTTTACTTGCCATGCTTGCCGTTCTTCCAGGGAAGGGAGCGGGCCGCAACAGCCGTCCCGCAAGTGAAATTCATCGCGCGAGCCAGGGGCGGAGACCCGCAGCGACGGCCGGCGCACGATAGCATGGGCAGGCCCGGGCCTTCCTGTGGAAACGGGCAGGGACCGCTCCGGCGCAAGTCCTTATAGATTACATGGGCAAGGTCCACTCGCAGTGATCGGCCTGCGCCCGCCAGTCGCCCCGGGGCCGGGGATTCGTGGCATTGACTGGCGGCGACTCGACCCGGAAATCTTCGTTCCCCCAGAGAGGCACACCCGTGAAAATCATACTTGCCCAACCGCGCGGCTTCTGCGCAGGCGTGGAGAGAGCCATCGAGAGTGTGGAGAGCGCCCTGGAGCAGTTCGGCGCGCCGGTGTACGTGCTCCATGAAATCGTGCACAACCGGCATGTGGTGCGCAGCCTGGAAGGCAAGGGCGCGCGCTTCGTCGAACGGTTGGACGAGGTGCCAGCGGGTGCGGTCCTGCTGTTCAGCGCCCATGGCGTGGCGCAGAGGGTCGAGGACCAGGCGGCGGAGGCGGGCCTGCGGGCCTTCAATGCGACCTGCCCGCTGGTACTGAAGGTTCACCGCCAGGGACGCCAGTATGCCGCCAAGGGATACCGGATCATCCTGATCGGCGACATTGATCATCAGGAAGTGATCGGCACCGTTGGCCAGATCCCCGCGCCAGTGACGGTTCTGCGCAAGGTCGAAGAGGTCGGGGCGCTGCCGTTCGCCGCCGACACGCCGCTGGCCTACATCACCCAGACCACCCTGAGCATGGACGATACCCGGGCCGTTGTCGCGGCGCTGCGCCAGCGCTACCCGCAGATCGTCGGTCCGGATACCCGCAACATCTGCTATGCCGTGCAGAACCGCCAGTTGGCGGTGCGCAGCCTCAGCCGGCAGGTGCAACTCGTGCTGGTGGTGGGCGGGCACAACAGCGCGAATTCGGAAACCCTCCGCTGGGTCGCCGAGTGCGAGGGCATTCCCAGCTACCGGCTGGCCAACGGCAGCGAGTTGCGCCGGGAGTGGTTCGACGGAATCTCGACGGTTGGCCTCAGCGCCGGTGCCTCCACGCCGGAAGCGATGATCGACGACGTACTGGATCGCATCGGCCAGTGGATGCCGGTGGAAATCGGCCTGCAGCCGGGCATCGAGGAATACGCGCAGTTCCAGTTACCTGCGGGACTGATCGCTCGCCAGTGAGGGAAGCGCCCGCTCGATCCGGGGCCTGCCGTCCGGCAGGCCCCGGGCAGGCTCAGCGGGGCACCGGCTGCAAGCTTTCCCAGGACTCCACCGGCCCCGGGTTGTCGGGCCGGCTACCGCCGCCCAGGCAGACCGCCACCTTGTTCACCGCGTTGAGCGCCGTACCGACCGCGCCTTCCGCCCAGCCACCGGTCCAGGACACGTCATCGCCGGCGAGGATGAAACGGTAGGGTGCGCCTTCGGCCACCCCCTGCATGAACTGCGAGAAGATCCGCCGCTGTAGCTCGTACTGGCCTGGCAGATTCATCTTGAAGGCACCCAGGTAGTGGCCCTGGTTTTCCCAGTTGACCTGGGCGAAGGGCTGCACGTCGGTGTAGTGGCTGCGCAACTCGGCGTTCGGATAGAGCTTTTCCAGCAGGTGCGTGCACAACCCGATGTCTTCCGGCAACGGCGAAGCCGGCGGGCTGTCGCCCGTCAGCAGATCGGGACAGCGGCCAAGGAACTTCAGCGAATCGTCGTTCCAGGTATAGGACAGGAAGATGCCAGCGCCCTTGTAGCATCCGCTGCTGCCGGCGTAGTCCACCAGGTAGGTGCCACGGGTCAGCCGATCGGAAAGGGTGAGGCTGAAGATCCGCCTGTCGTCGCTGCCACGCTCGGTCCAGAAAGCCGAGCGGGTGGCGGCGAACAGCTTGGTGGACTGCATGTAGTGGGTATACATCACCGCTTCCCACAGCTCGCTGCCGAGCAGGGCGTCGGCGGCCGCGATCTGTGCCGGCGTGCCGCTGTAGCGCAGCTTGTCGAGCAGGCGTACGTGCGGGGTATGGATGACCAGGTCGGCTTCGAGCTGGCTTTCGGCGCCGCTGGCGCTATCGCGCAGGGTGGCGACGAACTCGCCGTGCGCGCCCCTGGCGATGCGCAACACCTCCTTGCCCAGCGGCGAGTCGACACAGCGTCGGGTCAGCGACAGCACGGACTCCCGCGGCCCCCAATGCCGGCACTGGTCGCCGAAATCGGCGGGCGGCGTGTTCAGCAGGCGCTCCGGCAGGGCGGAAGAGCCGTCGTACATCAGTCGATGGTCGACATCCAGGCCGGTATAGAGCACCCGTAGCACTTCGAGAATGCTGTTCGGGTAGTCGGTGTTCCAGCCTCCGGTGCCGAAGCCGATCTGGCCGAACAGGTCGATCTGCTCCCGACTCCACCCGGACTTCTCCACCAGGGCCAGGTAGAAGCTCACGTCATCCCAGCTGCGGCCCTGCGCCGGGGCGACGATGTCCTTCCACAGCGCCTTGATCCGCTGCTGCTTGGCCTCGGTCACCGGCTCGGTCATGGCCGCCTCCATCTCGGTGAACTGGAAGGCTTCGAGGAACGTGTCGAAGAACTGGTCTTCCAGCTGGTCGTACTCCGGCGGCTTGGGGAACGGGTTGGGTTGTCCTGCCGGGCGCACCTCGTAGTACTGCTGGCGCCCCTGGTAGTCCACCAGCGTGCTGACCGCCGCCTCGGTTCCCGGGTTGGGGAAGGGCGCAGAGTTCAGGGCCATGCCGACCTTGTCGAAATAGTGGAACAGGGCCTTGCCGGACAGCGGGAAACGCATGCCGCCGAGTTCGCAGAGCGTCTGTCCGCCCGGCGCGCTCGCGTTGCCACGCGGCTGCGCGCAGAAACGGCCGCCAATCCTTTGGCTGGCTTCCAGCAGTATCGGCTGCAAGCCCATGCGCATCACTTCGTAGGCCGCCACCAGCCCGGCGACGCCGCCGCCGATCACCAGCACCTTCTTGCCGTGCGCCTCCTCGGGGACATCGCAGAGCGGAGCGCTGCCGGCGTTGCGCAGGTAGCGCTGGTAGTGAAAGGGAAAGTCCGGGATCAGCGCGGTGAGGTCCTTGCCGAACCGCAGGGGGGAGCGCTTGCTCCGATTGGGGATGGAAGACATGGCATCTCTCCTTGACGGGCCCATCTGACAACCATGGGCGATTGGGAACGGGGCTGTACCTTCCCTGTGGGTCCGGCAGACAAACGCCAGTCTTCGAAGCGGTATTTTCCGCTGGAAATGACCAGGGCCGGCGCATTTCCGCCCTGGAAGATCCGCTCCGCTCTTTTCTTCCGGCCTTGCCACGAAGCAAGCGTAGATAGTCTTTCCTGGTTCGGAAAATTAAATGTTTTTCCCATGGAATCAATCATTTGAAGGTTCGTGTCGAGACGGGGTCGGGTTTCGCTGGTTACCTGGCGGAGTTCCCAGGCGGTCCGGCGTCGCGTCCCGCTCCCGCCGAGGAAAGAGGCGGTGGGGAATTCAAGCGCAAGAACCGGAGTGCTTGCGCTTGAAGGGCGAACTAGTCTGCGCGCATCATCCGCTGCCACAGGGGAACCGCCATGAGCCAGCATCTCGATCCTTCGAGCGCCTACCTGACCGACGCACAGCGCTGGGCCGCCGTGCAGGCCCGCGACGCTTCGGCGGACGGGCATTTCGTCTATGCCGTGAAGACCACCGGGGTATATTGCCGGCCGAGTTCCTCGGCGCGCCGGCCGCGGCGCGAGAACGTCGAGTTCTTCGCCACTGCCGAGGCGGCCGAGGCGGCGGGCTATCGTCCCAGCCGGCGTGCCGCCGGCGACCGCAGCCTTGCGGCGGAACAGCGCGCGGCACGGGTGGCGCAGGCCTGCCGGTTGATCGAGACGGCGGATACTCCGCCGAGCCTGGAGGCGCTGGCCGTCCGGCTGGGGATGAGCCCCTACCATTTCCACCGGCTGTTCAAAGCCGAGACCGGCTTGACGCCCAAGGCCTATGCCTCGGCCTTCCGCGCCCGGCGGCTGCGCGAACGGCTGGGCCAGGCGTCCGCCTCGGTGACCGAGGCGATCTACGAATCCGGTTTCAATTCCAACAGCCGTTTCTACGAATCCTCCTCGCAACGGCTCGGCATGCTTCCGCGCGACTACCGCGACGGCGGCGCCGGCGCGCGGATCCGTTTCGCCATCGGCCAGTGCGCCCTGGGCGCGATCCTGGTGGCACAGAGCCAGCGCGGGATATGCGCGATTCTCCTCGGCGAGGATCCGGATCGACTGCTGCGCGAATTGCAGGACCTGTTCCCGCGCGCCGAGCTGAGCGGAGGCGACGCCGGTTTCGAACGCCTGGTGGCACAGGTGGTGGGTTTCGTCGAGTCGCCCGGGCTGGGCCTCGACCTGCCGCTGGACGTGCGCGGCACGGCGTTCCAGGAACGGGTCTGGCAGGCGCTGCGGGAGATCCCGCCTGGGACAACGGTGAGCTACGCGCAGGTCGCCGAACGGATCGGCGCGCCGAAAGCGGTGCGCGCCGTGGCCCAGGCTTGCGGGGCCAACCGCATCGCGGTGGCGATTCCCTGCCACCGTGTGGTGCGCCGCGATGGCGATATCTCCGGCTATCGCTGGGGCGTGGAACGCAAGCGCGAGCTGCTGCGGCGGGAGGAGGGCGCCTGAGTGGCGCTGCGGTACCCGGGAAACAGGCGCCGTACAATGCAAAAAGCCCACTCGGGGTGGGCTCTATGCAATGGGGCGCTGGTCCTTCAGCTGGTTCCAGTATCCATGTCAGGAGTGAAAATTTTGTGAAATGAAACGACAACCCTGACCGTTCGTCCTTTCCTCTCACTCGCGGCTGCAGGCCCGCGCCTGCTTCAGGTAGTGCAGCACCCGGCGTTCGCCGTGGGAATCCAGGTACACCAGGGTGGCGCGGACCACCTGGCAGGTATCGCTGGGCGCCTCGTCGACGCTCAGCACCCTGGCCACATCCAGCGGCATGCCGTAGACGTAATCGACAGTCGCCGCGCCGGCGAAGGCCGGCGCCAGCAGCGCGGCGCAGCAGAGGTAGAGCTTGGCTCGGTGCATGGACGGTGTCTCCAGCCCCCCGCGAAGCGACGGTGCAAGGAAACCGCCGACGCCATGGGTGGAACCCGCTTCGTCGTTCGCGGCGAGTTCGTCACCTCCGTCCAGCAGTATAGATCGGCGGGCCTCAGTGCGGCTTGATCGCCACCTTCAGTACGTTGTCACGCTGGTTGGCGAACAGGTCGTAAGCGGCGACGATGTCGTCGAGGCGGTACTCGTGGCTGACCAACGGCCCGAGGTCGACCCGGCCCGAGGCCACGATATTGAGCAGGCGGCGCATGCGTTCCTTGCCGCCGGGACACAGCGCGGTGTTGATCCGGTGGTCGCCGAGGCCGGCGGCGAAGGCCGACAGCGGGATCGTCAGGTCTTGCGAATAGACCCCGAGGCTGGAGAGGGTGCCGCCGGGCTTGAGCACCCTCAGGGCGGTTTCGAAGGTCGATTGCGTGCCGAGCGCCTCGATCGAAGCATCCACGCCGCGCCCGCCGGTGAGTTTGAGAATCTCCTCGATCACGTCGCACTCCCTGAAGTTCAGCGTGACGTCGGCGCCCATTCCACGGGCGATATCGAGGCGATGGGAGTTGCCGTCGATGGCGATGATCGTGCTGGCGCCCAGCAGCCGGGCGCCGGCGGTGGCGCACAGGCCTATGGGGCCCTGGGCGAAGATCGCCACGCTATCGCCGATGCGGATATTGGCGTTCTCCGCGCCCTTGAAGCCCGTGGACATGATGTCCGGACACATCAGCACCTGTTCGTCGCTGAGACCATCGGGGATGGGGGCCAGGTTGGCCTGGGCGTCGGGAACCAGCACATACTCGGCCTGGGTGCCGTCGATCAGGTTGCCGAAGCGCCAGCCGGCGGTCGCCTTGTAGCCATGGCAGGCGCAACGGCCGGATTCCACCAGGTAGCTGCCGTCCTGCGACGGTACGCCGTCCTGGGCGGCATAGGAGTTGAAGTTGGGGCAGATGGCGCCGGCGATCACGCGTTGGCCTTCGCGGTAGCCGACCACCGAGCTGCCGAGCTTTTCGATGATCCCGACCGGTTCGTGGCCCACCGTCAGGCCGGGCGCGACCGGATACTCGCCCTTGAGGATGTGCACGTCGGTGCCGCAGAGCGTGGTGGTGGTGATGCGCACCAATGCATCGTTCGGCCCCACGTCGGGAATCGGCTTGTCGACCAGTTCGATACGGCCGGGCTGGATGAATACGGCGGCTTTCATCATCTTGCTCATGGAGCATCCTCGCGGGGTGGAGGCCCTGGGGGCGGCACGGGGGGAAAGAACGGACGGATGCCAGGACAGTGGCGGAATTGCCGTCCCCTGTCCTTGACATGGGTCATGCGCCGCGATGGATGTGGGTTCGCGAAGTACCGGCCTGGCGCTTTTCCTGGAAACTGTCCTCGCCCGGTTCGCTGCGGAATACCCAAGCCCCTCCGCTCTGGCCAGGGTCGAGGCTGAACGCAGGGTGCTCGCGGGCGTTGCGCCCATGCCGGGAGATCGCTTCCGGCAACGCCCCAGCGGGTCGACGCTGCGGTCCTGGCCACGGCAGCGTCCGGCCCTGGCCCGGAAGCTAGCGCCTCAGGCCTTGCTCGCGGCCAGATAGGGCGCCAGGCGCCGGCCCATTTCCTCGCCGAGAGCCTGGAGGCCGCTCATGGGCCGGACCATCACTTCGAAGTCGACGATCCGGCCGTCGTCGCCGAAGCGGATCATGTCGATGCCTTTCAGTTCGCGTTCGCCGACCCGCGCGCTGAACTCCAGCACCACGCTGCGGCCGTCGGCGCTGGCCAATTGGCGGTGATAGGCGAAATCCTCGAAGACCGTGAGCACGGTATTCAGGATCGTCGACACCACCGGCGCGCCGGCATACGGCTTGTGCGCCATCGGCGAGCGGAACACGGCGTCGGGATGCAGCAACCGTGGCAGTTCGCCCAGATCGCGACGGGCGATCAGTTCGTGCCATTCGGCGAGGGTGGCGGCGGCGTTGGCTTCGAGCGGCAGGCTGGACATACGGTGGCTCCTCTGGCGGGTGCTGGAATATGCCCTTGTGGGGGGCGAGCGATCACCTTAGGTCGTCGCGTTGGCAGCGCTCAATGATCGAAAGTGACGGAAGACTGATCCTGGCGCGCAACCTGCGACTCAGCCCTGTTCGATCTGCACGATCTGCTCGCGCAGCCATTGCAGGCCGGGGGTCGCTTCCTGCTGGCGATGCCAGACCAGGTTGACCTGCACCGGCGCCATCTCGAAGGGGACGTCCGCCAGTTGCAAACCATGGCTGCCGGCGAAGCGCTCGGCCAGGCGGCGCGGCACGGTGCCGAGCAGCTCGGTGCTGGCGACGATGTCCGGGATGGTCAGGTAGTGCGGCACCAGCAATTGCACCTGGCGCTGCACCCTGGCCGAGCCGAGGACGATCTCCAGTGGACTGCCGCGGCCCACCCGCGGCAGGATCGAGACGTGCTGCGCGGCCTGGTAGGCCTCCCGGTCCAGTCCGGGACGGAAGGCAGGATGGCCCTGGCGGCCGATCACCGCCAGGCGCTCCTCGCCGAGCGGCTGGTAGCGTAGCTCCGGCTCGTCGAAATACAGGTAGTCGATCGCCAGGTCCAGCTCGCCGCTGGCCAGCTGTGCCGGGATCGAAGTGGCTTCGTCCGGGCGCACCTCCAGGAGCAGCCGCGGCGCGAGGGTCTTCAACCGGGTCACCAGGCCCGGCAACAGGCGCAGCTGGGCGTAGTCGTTCATGCTCAGGCGGAAAGTCCGCGCGGTGTGCGGGTCGAAGGCTTCCTGGGAGCCAAGCCCGGCCTGCAGCAGATGCAGAGCCTGGCGTACCGGTACATGCAGGGAGAGCGCCGCGGCGGTCGGCTCCAGGCCCTTGGCGGTGCGCCGGAACAGCGGCTGGCCGAGCTGCGCGCGCAGGCGGGCGAGGGCATTGCTCACCGCGGGCTGGCTGCGATGCAGGCGCAGCGCGGCGCGCGACAGGTTGCGCTCGCGCATCAGGGCATCGAAGACCAGCAGCAGGTTGAGATCGAGCTGCTGCAAATTCAGGTTCATGAATGATCCTCATTCCAAATATCCATTACCCTGATAAGACTGGCATCGCTACACTCCAATGCAAGCCCTCCGTCCTGGCGGCAGCGGCTCGCTTCGCGGCACATCCATAACAATCACAGCGAGATGCCGGGCATGTCCTTCGATCCCCAACCCTTCCGCGAGCAGTACCGCGCGGCCATCCGTCGCGGCTACAACCCCTGGCTGCACGCCGGCTTCGTCCTCGCCTACGGCGTTGCCTGGATCGTCTTCTTCCTCTCCCGGCTCGAGCAGCCGAGCCTGCTGGAATGGCTGACGGTGCCGGCCGCGCTGGTGTTCTTCAACTGGGGCGAGTACCGCATCCACAAGTCCCTGGGCCACCACAAGCACCCGCTGGGACGGATGTTCTACAAGCGCCATACCGGCGACCACCACAGCTTCTTCGTCGCCGGCCAGATGCGCTACGAACAGCCCCGCGACTGGCGGGTGATCCTGTTCCCGGCCTGGCTGGTGGTGGTCTTCAGCGTGGGTGCGCTGCTCGCCTGGAGCCTGCTCGGCCTGCTGAACGACAACGTCGCCGCGCTGTTCGCCGCGACCCTGCTGCTGGGCTACCTCGGCTACGAAATCTTCCACGCCTGCGAACACCTGCCAGCGGAGCATCCGCTCGCCCGCCTGCCATGGATCCGCCACATGCGCCGCCTGCACGAACTGCATCACCGCCGCGAGCTGATGCAGACACACAACTTCAACCTGGTCTTCCCGCTGATGGACTGGTGGCACGGCACCCTTCACTGGGAAGCGGAAACCGTCGAGGAACGCGCCATGTCGCGCATGCAGCACCGGATCGAGATCGCCCGCGCGCCCGCGGCGACCCTGGCCTACGCCGCCAGCCCGAGCCATTGGCCGCAGTGGCACCCCTCGTCGTTGCGGGTCGACGGCGCCTCTGGCCCGCTGCCGGCCGGTGCGCGCTTCGAGGAGGACATCCACGCCGGCGGCCGCGCCGGGCATCTGTCCTGGGAGGTCGTGGAGTACCAGCCGGGCCGCCTCTGGCGCGCCAACGCCCGCGGCGACCACGGCCTGCACCTGCGCCTGAGCTACGAATGCCGGCCGAGCGCGGCCGGCAGCCATTTCGTGCGCACCCTGGAATACACCTTCGACGGCTGGTCGATGCGCCTGGCCAACCTGTTCCTGTTGCGCCGGCGCATCGAGCGCGAGTCGGCAGAATCGATGCGGCGCCTGCGACGGGCCGCCGAAGCGCTGATCCCACGGGAGGAGGAGCAGGTATGATCGCGGTCCGCGGGGGCGGCTCTCACAGGAACGACGATGAACAAGTTCGCCGAAATGACCACCTATGTCAGCGTGGTGGAGGCCAGCAGCTTCTCCGAGGCGGCGCGCCGCCTGGGCACCACCAAGTCGCAGGTGAGCCAGCGCATCCGCCAGCTGGAGCAGCGCCTGGGCTGCATCCTGCTCAACCGCACCCGCCCGCTCAGCCTCACCGAAGCCGGTAGCACCTACTACGAACACTCCCTTCGCCTGCTGCGGGAGCTGGAGCGGTTCGAGGAACGGCCGGCCTGCGCGGCCGATCACGGCCAACCGCCACCTGGTCTGCGTCAGTCCCGACTACCTGGAGCGCCACGGCGTGCCGCGGCATCCGGAGGACCGGCAGCGTCACGACGGCCTGGTCTACTATCACCGCGAGCCGGGCGGCATGCTCAGCCTGCCGCTGGACGGCCAGCAGGCCTCGTTCCGGGTCCGCACGGCGCATAGCGTTGCTCCCGTCACGGGAGAATCTCCATGCATCAACCTGAAAACCCGGCCCGCCGCACTTTGCTGGGGCAGGCCATGGCCGGCTCCGCGGCGCTGGCCATGGGCTCGCTGCTCGGCAGCGCGGCCGGCCCGACCGCTGCCACCGCGGGAGCCAGCCCGCGCAAGGCTTTCGACGGTGGCAGCATCGACCTGCTGATCGTCGGCGGCCCGGTCCGCGAGGGGCCGTTGGCCGCCGGCGCCTTCTATCGGCCGACCCTGCTCGAAGTCGACGACCCGGCGCTGGACATCGTGCAGAAGGAGACCTTCGGCCCGGTGCTGACCCTCCAGGTGTTCGACAGCGAGGAGGAGGGCGTGGCCCTGGCCAACGACAGCGAATACGGCCTCGCCGCCGGGGTCTGGACGCGCGATGTCGCACGCTCGTTCCGGGTGGCGCGGAAGATCCGCGCCGGCACCGTGTGGATCAACGACTGGGCCCGGGTCTACGACGAGTTCGAGGAAGGCGGCTACCGCCAGTCCGGGCTCGGCCGCCTGAACGGCGTCGCCGCCCTCGACGACTTCATCGAGTACAAGCACATCAGCCTGTCCACCGGCGCCGCCTGAGCCGCGCCGGTCCCGGAGCCGGGACCGGCGTCATTCCCAGGAGCGCGAATACTCGTGGTCGCGGAACATCTCGGGCAGCCCGGAAACCTGCTTGAAACGCAGCACTTCGTCGTTGTCCATGCCCAGTTCGCGGGCCACGTCGGCCTCGCTCCAGCCGGCCCGCAACAGGCTGACCACGATCGCCGTCATCGGCAGCACGCCGTGCACGCCGCGGGCGCGATTGTGGCGGATGGTGGCGGCGATGCGCTCGCTGCCGCCAGTACGGGAAGGGCGGATGCTGGCGAGCGGCAGGTAGCCATGCAGACGTTGGCGCAGACCCTTGCCGCTGCCCACGCGCAGGCGGTGAAATCCGTCGACCACCTCGAAGCGGCCATCGGCCTGCGGATAGGCGACGATCGGCTGGGTGAAGCCGTCCGCCTCGATGGACAGGCGCAGCAGGCGCATTTCCGGAGGCGCGACGCTGTTGGGGTTGTAGTCGTTCCCCGCGACCTGTTCGGCGCGCACCCATTGCACGCAGTCCACCGGTTGGTCGGCGAACGGGCTGTGGGCGTGCAGCAGTCCGCGGATCCGGTTGAGCGTCTCAATCCGTTCGGCAAGCGGCAAGTCGTCCAGTTCGCGGAACAGCGCTTCGGCGCGCTCCGCCAGAGTGGTTGTCTGTGGCATTGGCTTTCCTTGTCAGGGTCACCCAGCTCCCGCGGCTGGAATGCAGGATGAACCCGTGGGGTTCGAGGAACCGCGCGCTGGCCTGGGGGGCGCGGACCGTACAAGCCAGTCCGAGCTGGTCGACATGCTCCAGCACCCGCTCGCGCAGGATCCGGAACAACCCGAGGCCGCGGGCTTCCGCGCGCAGGTAGGCGTCGCGCAGGCGCACGCTGTCGGCGCGCTGTTCGAGGCTGATGAAGCCGAGGACTCGCGGGTCGCCCAGGCGGCGAAGGACGAACCAGCGGTGGTAGGGGCCGTCGCTCAGCGGATAGCCACCGCATTCGCGCCGCACCTGGGCGCTGGCGAAGAAACGGCCCATGCTGGCGAAAAACGCCGCTTCGTCGTCGAACGACCGCCACTGGAGGATCTCGCAGTCCCGTGCGCGGATCACGTGCGCTTCTTCCGCTCGGCGAGCAGGCGTTCGACATCGGCCTGGGCATAGCCGAAGGACAGCGAGCGGGCCATGTCCTGCTTCAGCAGCGACAGCGCGATGCGCCGCCAGGACGGTTGCTTGCGCCGGTTCTCCAGGGCCGGCACGCCGGCGTCGGGCCAGGTGGAAAGCGGGTAGTCGTGCTGCTTCCACCACAGGATGAAACGTTCGATCCGACGTAGGTAGATGCCCCGCAGGGGCGGCGGCATGCTGCGCAGGAGGAACCGGCTGTACTCGCGCCAGCTGGCGAAGGTCGGCGGCAGGCCGAGGCCGCCGCGGTAGCCGAGGAAGCGCTGGCGACAGTAGCGCGCGCCATAGTTGGCGCCGGCGACCCGGTGGACCACCCGGGCCCAGGTTCGCGGCTCGATCCGCTGGAACAGGTCGAGCCCCTTGCGCTGGTCGTCGCCATAGGGTTGGCAGATACGCATCTGCGAGAAGGGTACGCCGGCGCGGTACATCTGGTCGTAGAGCCGGTTGTAGGCATAGCCGTGCTCGGCGACGCAGCGCCAGAGGTCCTCGAAGCGCCAGTCGTAGATCGGAAAGAAGCTCACCGCGTGGGGGTTCAGCCGGTCGCGGGCACTCCATGCCAGTGGCGCAGGGCCACCGGGGGGCGTCCAGGCGCATTGCTTGGCGCGGCTGCGTCGCCTGACCGCCAGGTAGCGGTTGAGCGATTCGTCCGAGCGGATGCCGACCAGGAACGCGGTGGGCGTCTCGCCGGCCAGCCAGGCATTGAAACCGCCGACGAATTCCTCGAACTCCATGCGGTAGCGGTAGAAGGGAAAGAACGACGGATCGCTGATCACCCCGGGATGGCGCGGCAGCGGCCGTACCCAGTCGGCCTCGGCCTCGGGCTCCCAGCAGCACCAGTAGGGCTGCTCCAGGCTGGAGGCGTTGCGCAGGTTGAGCGGCAGGCACACCCACCAGGGGCGCACGTCGGGATGCCCGAGCATCTCGCTGACATGTTCGATCGTCGCCCGGTACTGCCCCTCGAGGTCGATGAACAGCACGTCCAGCGGCCCGCGGCCCATCTCGCGAGCCACGTCGAGGGCCAGTTGCAGGGTCACCGAGCTGTCCTTGCCGCCGGAGAACGCGACGCAGACGCGCTCGAAATGCTCGAAGACCAGGCGGATGCGGGAAAGGGCTGCGCTATGAACGTCGGCCTCCTGGTAGTGCTTTCCAGCCATGCTGCGGATCTCTTCCTTCTGCTGTCGAGAAACACCGTTGCGACAACTGTCCGCGCGCGGACTTCCGCCGGGAAGGAGGCGCGCGGGCGCCATGGGGAAGTCTGGACGAAACGGGGAGTCGCCATGTTGATTCGTCGCAACGGGCTGGCCGAACGGCCCTGGCGGGGCGCAGGACGGCGCAGCCGATTATAGGAAGCGCGGCGGGGGCCCAGGCAAGGGACGAAAAGCACAGGATGGATGGGTTCCGCCGTGGCGGCGCCGTTCTTGCCGCCAGATTGGCGCTATATGCCGCAAAACCCCGGCCTGCAGGCGCAGGAACCTATTTATGCTTTCGCCCGCTCGTGGTCGCCGTGGCTTCTGTGCGGGAGGAGGCATATGCGGGCCGCGCCATCGAGCGGGCGGGCAACCGGCCGTCGACATTAGCACAGTCGCGGCGGCGGGCAGGCGCAGCGCTGACCGGCGAAAAATCTGAACCGCCCGGGCAGCCTGTCGTCACAGCAGCAACGGCGTCGAACCGCGCCGTGCCGATGTCGGCATCCACCTTGTCACGCCACGGAGACGATCATGAACAGACCCATTCGCCTGCCCCTGAAGGGAGCCACGTGGCTCCTGCTACTGCTGGTCCTGCCTTTCGCCAACGCCCAGGACATGAACACCACTGCGCCGCAGACCTTCGTCAGCGAGGCCTCGGCGGCCGGCGTGGCGGAAATCGAGGCCGGCAAGATGGCGCTGGAAAAAAGCACCGCTGCCGATGTGAAGGTCTTCGCCAAGCAGATGATCGATGACCACGGCAAGGTCAACGCCGAACTGCGTAGCCTGGCCCAGCGCAAGAAGCTCGAGGTCGAGGACGATGCCAGCCTGACCGACAAGGCCAAGGCGACCCTGCTCGACCTGCGCGACGCTTCCTTCGACCCGGCCTACGCCAACAACCAGGTGGCCGCCCATGAGAAGGCCGTCGAGTTGTTCACCCGGGCCGCGGACAACCTGACCGATCCCGACCTGCAGGCGTTCGCCAGGACCCAACTGCCGACCCTGAAGCATCACCTGGAGATGGCCCGCGCACTGGCCAAGGCGCACCCATCCAAGTAGCGCTTCCGCGGGTAGCGGCGGAGCCTGGCCAGGCATGAGCTTCAGCCTGTGGTTGCTGGTCCTGGGCTGCATCCTGCTGACGCTCGGCCTGGCCTCGGCCTACCTGCGCCTGCTGCCGGTCAGCGCTTCGTTCCTCTACCTGCTGTTCGGCCTGGCCATCGGCCCGGCCGGGCTACAGGTATGGCGCAGCGAGTTGCCGGAGATCAGCGGCTGGCTCGAGCACCTGAGCGAAGTGGCGTTGCTGATCTCGCTGTTCATCGGCGGCCTCAAGCTGCGCCTGCCGCTGCGTTCGCCGGCCTGGAGCGCTGCCTGGCTGCTGGCCGGGCCGGCGCTGCTGGGCTGCATCCTCGGCCTGACCCTCGGTGCGCACTTCCTCTTCAGCCTTGACTGGGGCCTGGCGCTGCTGGTGGCGGCGATCCTGGCGCCGACCGATCCGGTGCTGGCCAGCGAGATCCAGGTCAATCACGCCGGCGACGACGATCGCCTGCGGTATGCGGTGTCGGGCGAGGCGGGGTTGAACGACGGCATCGCCTTTCCCTTCGTCGTCGCCGCGCTGCTGCTGATAGGGCAGGGCGGCGACCTGCCACGCGGGGTCGACCGCGACGGCCTGGAGTGGCTGCTGCGCGACGTGCTCTGGGCCATCCCCGTCGGCCTGCTGGTGGGCTATTGCCTGGGCCACGGCCTTGGTCGCCTGGCCATCCACCTGCGTGCCCGGCATACCGACACCTCGGTATCGGCCAATGACTTCCTGGCCCTGGCGCTGATCGCCCTGTCCTATGTCGGCGCCGATGCGCTGGGCGGCTGGGGCTTCCTCGCCAGCTTCGCCGCCGGGATCGGCCTGCGCCACGCCGAGGTGGCGACCCTCGGCCGGTCCTCGGCGCCGGCCGAGGAGCAGGCGGCCGCCGCCGACGTGCGCGAAGCCGGGCAGGTGAGCGCCGCCATCGAATACGGCAGCGACCGCAGCGAACACCCCAAGGTGGCGGCCGGCGCGGTGATGCTCGACGTGCTGTCCTTCGGCAACCTGCTCGAGCGTGCCCTGGAGGTGCTGCTGGTGACCCTGCTCGGCGCCATGCTCTACCAGCACTGGGACTGGCGCGCGCTGCCGCTGGCGCTGCTGTTGTTCGGCGTATGCCGGCCGGCCATGGTCTGGCTGCTGGTCGGCCGCCGGCTCATGCATCCCGCGCAGCGACGCCTGCTCGGCTGGTTCGGCATCCGCGGCATCGGCAGCCTGTACTACCTCAGCCACGCGTTGAACCAGGGCTTGCCGGCGTCGCTGGCCGGCATCGCCAGCGACCTGGTGCTGAGCATGGTCGCCCTGAGCATCTGCCTGCATGGCCTGAGCGTGCAGCCGCTGCTGGCACGCCAGGCGCGCGACGTCAGTCGCCGCGCTCGGGAATGATCGAGATCTTGCCGTTCTTCTCGAGGATGGCGAAGCGGATCTGCTCCATGCGTTCCAGGCCCTGGGTTTCGCGGGCGGCGAGGAGAATGTCCTCCTCGCGCAGGCGCGCCTCGACCAGGCGCGCGCGCAACGGCCTGCCATGCTCGACGATCAGCGTCGGCGAGCCCTCGATCAGGGTGTCGATCTTCGGGTGGCGCAGCTTGAGCAGCGACAGGCCGACATCGATCACGATCAGGGTGACGATCACCAGCACCGCGTTGACCAGCGAGAAGTCGTCGCCGAGCAGGGCCTGCTGGGTGGCTTCGCCGATGATCATCAGCAGGAGCAGGTCGAAGGTGGTGATGTCGGTCAGGGAACGCCGCCCGGCGATGCGGAACAGGATCAGCAGGACCAGGTAGAGCGCGGCGGCTCGCAGTACGGAATCCATCGGGCGCCTCCTCGGGACGGATGAGTCAGGGATAGACGAACTGGTCGAAGGCGAGGCTTTCGCCGGCGAACTCCAGCCGGCTGGCGACTGCGCCGAGTTGGTTCGGCAAGAGTGTCAGGAACAGGCTCAGGCGGCCGTCTTCGTCGAGCCGCCCCTCCAGTTCCAGGCCGCCGCGCCAGCTGTGACTGCGCAGCGGTTGCGGTTGCAGGCTCTGGATGCTGTGCGCCTGTAGCAGGCCGCCCCCCAGGCGCACGCCGACCTCGGCGCCCGGTGCGCCGCGCAGGTCGATACGCAGGCGACTGGAGGCGCCGCTGCGTTCGAAGCGCTCGTAGGCGATCGCCAGCCTGCCGCTGTCGCTGACCAGCGTCCGCGAACTCAGAGGCCCGCCGGCGAACACCCCGGTCAGCGCCAGGAGGATCAACCCGAGCAGCGCCCACAGGCCCGCTCGTTCGAAATGCCAGGCGCGCCGCTGGCTTTCCAGGCGCTCCGGGATCGGATACTCGCGCGGGTCGAACGCATCGTCTTCGGCGTCGTCGGGCGGGCTCATGGCTGGCTCCTTCGCTCGTGGTCTCTCAGGCTGGACTCCGATCGAGGCGGTTGGTGCCGGCGGGCTTACCAGCGGACAAATGGCCGTGCAGTCTGCACGATGGGCGTGGGGCGATCCGGGCACTCTGCTGATCGCACTTTGCGATCAGTGCGCGACGCCCCCCGGCAGCGGCGGGCCTCGCGCGACAGCGCGGCGGTCGGCGCGAACCTTGCAGCGGACCGGGCCTGGAACCCTGGAGGGAGAATCGTGATGAACAGGGAAAACAGGATCGTCCTGGTCCTTGAAGAACACGCCGACCAGCTCTGGCGCATAGAGGAATTCCTCCTCGACCGAGGCTATGCGGTGCTCAGCGCGGCGAATCGCGACGAGGCCCTCGACCACCTGGCCTCGGACGCGGTGATCGACCTGTTCCTGGTCAGCGAACAGCTCGACGGGCCGTTCAGCGGCAGTCTGCTGATCGAGACCAGCCTGCCGGTGCGCCCGCGGATGCGGGTCATCCTGCTCAGCGACAGCACCCGCGTCGACATCGACCCGGCGGCGCCGTATCCGGTGCTGCTCAAACCGGTGACCCTGGAGGAACTGGGGAAAGCCATCGACCTGGTCCTGCACAGCGCGCCGGTCTGCCCCGGCGTCTGACCACCGAGGAGCCCGCCATGCCCAGCAAGCCGCTCGCCGAGTACGCGCGCAAGCGCGATTTCCGCCAGACCCCGGAGCCCAGTGGGCGCAAGCGCCGCAAGGACGGCGACGGCCTGCTCCGCTATTGCATCCAGAAGCACGACGCCAGCCGGCTGCACTACGATTTCCGCCTGGAACTGGACGGCACCCTGAAGAGCTGGGCGGTGCCCAAGGGACCATGCCTCGACCCGGCGGTGAAACGGCTCGCGGTGCAGGTGGAGGACCACCCGCTGGACTACGCCGACTTCGAAGGCAGCATACCCAAGGGCCACTACGGCGCCGGCGACGTGATCGTCTGGGACCGTGGCGCCTGGACGCCTCTAGACGACCCGCGCGAAGGGCTGGAGAAAGGTCATCTCAGCTTCCTCCTCGACGGCGAGAAACTCTCCGGGCGCTGGCACCTCATCCGCACCAACCTGCGCGGCAAGCAGCCCCAGTGGTTCCTGGTCAAGTCCAAGGACGACGAGGCGCGCAGCCTGGATCGCTTCGATGTGCTGAAGGAACGTCCCGACAGCGTGCTCAGCGAGCGCACGCTGGTGCCCCGCCGCGGCGAAGCCGCCACGCCCGCGGCCAGGCCCGCGCGACGCGGCAAGGCCGGCAAAGCCGGCAAGGGCGGCGGGAAGACGCCGATGCCCGAGTGGATCGCCCCCGAACTGGCCAGCCTGGTCGAGCAGCCGCCGCACGGGCAATGGGCCTACGAGCTCAAGCTGGACGGCTACCGGCTGATGAGCCGCATCGAGGACGGCCACGTGCGCCTGCTGACCCGCAACGGCCACGACTGGAGCGAACGCCTGCCGCACCTGAAGAAGGCCTTGGCCGGGCTCGGCCTTGAGCGCAGTTGGCTGGACGGCGAGCTGGTGGTCCTCGACGAGGAGGGCCGGCCGGACTTCCAGGCCCTGCAGAACGCCTTCGAGGAGGGCCACGGCGAAAACATCCTGTATTTCCTTTTCGACCTGCCGTATCACGAAGGCGAGGACCTGCGCGATGTCGCCCTGGAAGAGCGCCGCGCGCGCCTGGAGGCGCTGCTGGACGGGCAGGACGAAGACCCCCTGCGGTTCTCCGCGACGCTCGCGGAAAACCCCCGCGACCTGCTGGCCAGCGCTTGCAGGCTCGGCCTCGAAGGCGTGATCGGCAAGCGCCTGGGCAGCGTCTACCGCTCGCGCCGCAGCAACGACTGGATCAAGCTCAAGTGCCAGTTGCGCCAGGAGTTCGTGATCGTCGGCTACACCGAGCCGAAGGGCTCTCGCCGGCACATCGGCGCCTTGCTTCTCGGCCTCTACAGCCCGGACGAGGAACGCCGGCTGCGCTACGCCGGCAAGGTCGGCACCGGCTTCACCGCCGCCAGCCTGAAGAAGGTCCATGAGCGCCTGGCGCCCCTGGCGATCAATTCCAGCCCGCTGGCGAAGGTACCGCCGGCGCGCGAGACCGGCGTGGTGCAGTGGGTGCGGCCGGAACGACTGTGCGAGGTTTCCTATGCGCAGATGACCCGTGGCGGGATCATCCGCCAGGCGGTGTTCCACGGTTTGCGCGAAGACAAACCGGCGCGCGAGGTGACCGGCGAACGTCCGGCCGGCCCGCCGCCGGCGCGCGGCGCGCGCAAGGCCGGGAGCGCGAGCGGCGCCTCGCGGGCGGCCACCGCCGGGGTACGCATCAGCCATCCGCGGCGGCTGATCGATCCATCGATCCAGGCCAGCAAGCTGGAACTCGCCGAGTTCCATGCGCGCTACGCCGACCTGCTCCTGCGCGACCTGCGCGAGCGCCCGGTGTCGCTGGTCCGCGGCCCCGATGGCATCGGCGGCGAACTGTTCTTCCAGAAGCACGCGGCGCGCCTGAAGATCCCCGGTATCGTCCAGCTCGACCCGGCGCTCGATCCTGGCCATCCGCCGCTTCTGCAGATCCGCAGCGCCGAGGCGCTGGTCGGCGCGGTGCAGATGGGCAGCATCGAATTCCACACCTGGAACGCCAGCCTGGCCAACCTGGAGCGGCCCGACCGCTTCGTCCTCGATCTCGATCCGGACCCGGCGCTGCCGTGGAAACGCATGCTCGAGGCGACCCAACTGAGCCTCACGCTGCTCGACGAGCTGGGCCTGCGTGCCTTCCTCAAGACCAGCGGCGGCAAGGGCATGCACCTGCTGGTACCGCTGGAGCGCCGGCATGGCTGGGACGAGGTGAAGGCTTTCGCGCAGGCCATTTCCCAGCACCTGGCGCGGCTGATGCCGGAGCGCTTCTCGGCGGTTTCCGGGCCGCGCAACCGGGTCGGCAGGATCTTCGTCGACTACCTGCGCAACAGCCGCGGCGCCAGCACCGTGGCCGCCTACTCGGTACGCGCCCGCGAAGGGCTGCCGGTGTCGGTGCCGGTGTTCCGCGAGGAGCTCGACTCGCTGCAGGGCGCCAACCAGTGGAACCTGCGCAGCCTGCCGCAGCGCCTCGATGAACTCGCCGGCGACGATCCCTGGGCCGACTATGCCGGCACCCGCCAACGCCTCAGCGCCGCCATGCGCCGCCAGCTCGGCCGCGGCTGACCGTCCGCGAAAAAGGCGGAACTCCCCGGCGCCCGGGGCCTCCACCGTGCAACGAGAAGCCGTGGAGGTCCCGATGGATATCGCCTACCTGATCCTGGCGCTGCTGGTCCTGTTGCTCCTGGTGGATGCCTGGGCCATCAACAGCGTCCTGCGCAGCGACAGTTCCGCCAGCCGCAAGCTCGGCTGGTCGTTGCTGATCCTGCTCCTGCCGCTGCTCGGCCTGGTCCTCTGGGGCTGGACCGGTCCTCGCGGCCTGCGTCCGGTGAGTTCGCCGGAACACAGCAAGTGAACCCGACTGGAGACTGCCCATGAACAGCGAAACCTGTGCCTGTCCCAAATGCACCTGCCGGCCCGGCGAGGACGCCGTCGAGCGCGACGGCCAGCAATACTGCTGCGCGGCCTGCGCCAGCGGCCACCCGCAGGGCGAACCCTGCCGCGACGCCGACTGCCCGTGCGGCGGCACCACCCGGCCACAGGTGGCGGAGGACCGCCAGCTGGACGACGCGCTGAAGGAAACCTTTCCCGCCAGCGACCCGATCTCGCCCTGAGGAGGCCCGCATGCCCGAGCTACGCCTGGGGGACGACGCCGCCCGCCTGGTGGCCTACCTGCGCGACGCCGGCCTGAGCCTGGTCACCGCCGAGTCCTGTACCGCCGGGCAGATCAGTGCGGAACTCTCGGCGGTGGCCGACAGCGGCCAGGTGATGGAAGGCGGCTTCGTCGTCTATTCGCCGGCCGCCAAGCTGGCCCTGCTGGGCCTGGATCCCGGCTGGCTGGAGCGCTTCAACCTAACCAGCGTCGAGGTCGCCGAGGCCATGGCCGGGGCGGCCCTGCAACGCAGTCCGGCGAACGCCGCCCTGGCGGTCACCGGACTGCTCGGCAGCGAGGCGAAGGACGGCATCGCCCCGGGCACCGTGTGTTTCGCCCTGGGCTTCCGCATGGCCGACGGCCTCGCGCTGTTCTCGCGCCGCGAGCGTTTCCACGGCGATCCCGCGCAGATGCGCCGCGAAGCCACCCGCTGGGCGCTGCGGCGCCTGCCCGAATTCCATCAACGCGCCCTGCGCGGCGAACGCGCCTGAGGCGCCCGACAAGAGGGGAAAACCACCATGAGCGAACAGCGACAGACCTTGCCGGCGCAACACCAGGACCAGCGCCCCGGCCACGAAAGCGAGATGCGGCCGAAGCCGGAGTTCGTTTCCGGCGACTACCATCCGGCGGCCAAGCTGGAGGGCAAGGTGACCCTGGTCACCGGCGGCGACAGCGGCATCGGCCGCGCGGTGGCGGTGACCTTCGCCCGCGAGAAGGCGGACGTGGTGCTGGTCTACCTGGAAGAGAACGAGGACGCGGCGAAGACCCGCGAGATCATCGAATCGCTCGGCCGCCAGTGCCTGGTGTTCGCCGGCGACGTCGCCGACGCCGGCTTCTGCCGCCAGGTGGTGGACACGGTGCGGCAGAAATGGGGGCGCCTCGACGTGCTGGTCAACAATGCCGGCGAGCAGCATCCGTAGGCGCGCCTGGAGGACATCAGCGAGGACCAGTGGGAGAAGACCTTCCGCACCAATATCTTCGGCATGTTCCAGCTGACCAAGGCGGCCCTGCCGCTGATGGGCAAGGGCGCGGCGATCATCAACACCACCTCGATCACCGCCTACAAGGGCAACCCGCAACTGATCGACTATTCCTCGACCAAGGGCGCGATCACCTCGTTCACCCGCTCGCTGTCGATGAACCTGGTCAACCGTGGCATCCGCGTCAACGCGGTGGCGCCGGGGCCGATCTGGACGCCGCTGATCCCGTCCACCTTCAGCGCCGAGAAGGTCGCGCAGTTCGGCGCGGACACCCCGATGGGCCGCCCCGGGCAGCCGGAGGAACTGGCCGCCAGCTACGTGTACCTGGCCTGCAACGACTCGTCCTACGTCAGCGGACAGGTCCTGCACGTCAATGGTGGTACCGTGGTCAACGGTTGAGCCGCGCCGGCCGCCGCGCGGCTCAGGCGGGCGCGGCGGCCGGCAGCAGGGGAAAGACCTGCACCGCGCTCAGGTGTTGCGGAAAGAGCAGGGGATAGCACAGCTGCAGGCGGGCATGCGCCTCGCTGGCGCTGAGAGTCGACGCAAAGGTGGTGAGGACGGTCTGGCCGGGCTGGCCGGCGTCACGGAAATGAACCACGAATGCCTGCATCGGTGCGCTCCTGGCAGAAAGGGAAAGCTTCATTCGCCAGTAGTGAAGCTGCGCTCCAGCTCGCGCGCCAGTTCGCGCAGCGAACGTTCGCAACAGCATTCCTCGGGGCTGACCCCGGCGACGGTGGTGGCCTCGCCGGGACGATCGGCGCGGGCGACGGTAATCGTGAGACCGCCATCGGCGGCCTTGCGGCAGTGGAAATGCGAGGAACAGGCATTGGCATTGAGGATTCGTTCGATCTGGCGCAGGGAAAGCATGGTCATGTCGGCTGGCTCGTGCGGATTGGACGGTTTCACGATGACTCTGTAATGGGTACGAAGCCCGCTGCGGCGATCGGTTCCCCTCCACGGACGGGCGGGACGGCTACCGCCGGGAAAAAACAATGAACCATCCCGCGCTTCGCCACTCCGCTTGTAGGTGGCCGGACGGACCGGCCGCGCGACACACGGAGGAGCACGGCGATGAAACGCGACTGGGGGTTGATCCGCGACCTGCTGGAACACCTGGAAAGCCTCGATTTCGGCCAGCACTGGGAGGCCCGCGAGCTACCCGGCCATTCCCGCGAGGTGGTGGCCTACCATCTCCAGCTGCTCAGCCAGGCGGCGCTGATCGCCGGCAGCCTGCAGCATTCCTGGACTGGGCAGGAGCAATGGGTGGCCCACCACCTCACCCTGGCCGGCCACGACCTGCTCGACCGCCTGCGCCAGGAGCCGGTGGCGGCTGCCGTCCCGGTACGCAAGCGCGCCTGAAAACCCTCGCAAGCGCCGGTCCGGGTGCGGACCGGAAGGAAACCCGGCGATGCCCGACAGCCAAGAGCAGACCGCGAGCGCGGTCCATACCCTGAAAGCCAGCATCCTCGCCAAGCTGCGCTACAGCGTCGGCCGCGATCCCTCCACCGCCTGCCCGCACGACTGGTTCGAAGCGGTGGCGCTGGCGGTCCGCGACCACATCATCGATCACTGGGAAGAGGCCACCCCGCAGGGCCAGGCGCCCGCGCGCAAGCGGGTCTACTACCTGTCCCTGGAGTTCCTCATCGGTCGCCTGCTGCTGGACAACCTCGGCAACCTCGGGCTGCTCGAGGAGACCCGCCAGGCCCTCGCCGAACTCGGCGTCGACCTGCAGCGGATCGTCACCCTGGAGCCCGACGCGGCGCTCGGCAACGGCGGCCTCGGACGCCTGGCGGCGTGCTTCATGGAAAGCATGGCCAGCCTCGACATACCCGCCCACGGCTACGGTATCCGTTACGAACACGGGCTGTTCCGCCAGGTGCTCACCGACGGCTGGCAGCAGGAGCAGACCGAGACCTGGCTGGACTTCGGCAACCCCTGGGAGTTCGAGCGCCCGGAGGTCAGCTACTACATCGACTTCGGCGGCAGCGTGCAGGTCGACAGCGAGCACAGCGGTCGCGCCATCTGGCGGCCGGACGAGCGGATCCGGGCGATCGCCTACGACACCCCGATCGTCGGCTGGCGGCGCGCCAGCGTGAACACCCTGCGCCTGTGGCGCGCCCGCGCCGAGGAAGACCTGCAACTGGACCGCTTCAACGCCGGCGACCATATCGGCGCGGTGGTCGACGTGGTCAAGGCCGAGAGCATCTCGCGGGTGCTGTATCCGGCCGACAGCACCGAGGCCGGCCAGGAACTGCGCCTGCGCCAGGAGTACTTCTTCGTTTCCGCCTCGCTGCAGGACCTGCTGGATCGCCACCTGCGCCGCCACGCAGACCTGCGCAGCCTGCCGGAACAGGTGGCGATCCAGCTCAACGACACCCACCCGGCGATCGCCGTCGCCGAGCTGATGCGGCTGCTGGTGGACGTGCACCAGCTGGCCTGGCCGGACGCCTGGGCGTTGAGCGTGGCGAGCCTGTCCTACACCAACCACACGCTGCTGCCGGAGGCGCTCGAATCCTGGCCGGTGGCGCTGATGGAGCGCCTGCTGCCGCGGCACATGCAGATCATCTACCTGATCAACGCCTTCCATATCGATGCGCTGCGCGCCCAGGACATCCACGACTTCGACCTGCTGCGCTCGGTCAGCCTGATCGAGGAGGGTCATGGCCGGCGAGTGCGCATGGGCAACCTGGCGTTCCTCGGTTCGCACCAGATCAACGGGGTGTCGGCGCTGCACACCGAGCTGATGCGCGAAACCGTGTTCCGCGACCTGCACCACCTGTACCCGCAGCGCATCAGCAACAAGACCAACGGCGTGTCGTTCCGCCGCTGGCTGTTCCAGGCCAATCCGGAACTGACCGGGCTGCTGGTGGAGACCCTCGGCGCGGACCTGCTGGACACCCCGGAGCGGCGCCTGCCCGATCTCGAGGCGCATGTCGAGGACGCCAGGCTGCGCAGCCGCTTCGCCGAGCAGCGACGCCACAACAAGACCGCCCTGGCGCGCCTGGTGCTGGATACCCTTGGCGTTGCGATCGAAGCGGAAGCGCTGTTCGACGTGCACATCAAGCGCATCCACGAGTACAAGCGGCAGTTGCTCAACCTGTTGCACACCGTCGCGCTGTACCAGGAAATCCGCAACGATCCGACCGCCGACCGCGTGCCGCGGGTGAAGATCTTCGCCGGCAAGGCCGCCGCCAGCTACCACCAGGCCAAGCTGATCATCAAGCTGGCCAACGACATCGCCCGCACCATCAACGACGACCCGACCGTGCGCGGCCTGCTCAAGCTGGTGTTCCTGCCCAACTACAACGTCAGCCTGGCCGAGGCGATCATTCCGGCGGCGGACCTCTCCGAACAGATTTCCACCGCCGGGCTGGAAGCCTCCGGCACCAGCAACATGAAGTTCGCCCTCAACGGCGCGCTGACCATCGGCACCCTGGATGGCGCCAACGTCGAGATGAGCCAGCGGATCGGCCTGGAGCACATGTTCATCTTCGGCCTCAGCGCCCAGCAGGTGGAGCAGCGCCGGCAGGCCGGGGAACTGGGAATGGGTGGGGTGATCGCGGCTTCGCCGCGCCTGGAGGAGGCCCTGGAAGCGATCCGCAGCGGGTTGTTTTCGGCCGACGATCGCAGCCGCTACGAAGGGCTGGTGGACGGCCTGGTGCATGACGACCGCTTCATGCTCTGCGCCGACTTCGAGGACTACTGGCAGGCCCAGTGCAGGGTCGAGGAGGTGTGGCGCGAGCCCGACCGCTGGTGGCGCTCGGCACTGCTCAACGTGGCGCGGATCGGTTGGTTCAGCGCCGACCGAACGATCAGCGAATACGCCCGGGAAATCTGGAAGCTGTGAAGCGGATCACCAGAAGCCGGCCGGATGACGGCGTCCGGGACCGGCCAGGCGCAGGTCGAAGGCGCGGCGGAAGAATACCGCCAGCTCGCTGTCGAGCACCATCGGGTTGATCGACTCCAGCTCGCCGGGAAGACTGTGCCATTCGCCGGCCCCGGCCAGGTACTGGCGGTGGATCACCCTCTCGCCGGGAATCGCCAGCAGGCTGTAGTGGCTCTTCTCCGCGCCCGGCTCGCCGACTTCCAGGCGCAGGCGCGGATGGCCGTCCTCGTCGAGGTCGAGGCCCACGCTGCAGTCGAGGCCGTGGCTGCGCGCTTCCTCGCAGGAATCCACGAAAAGAGGTTTCGCCACCTGTTCGACGAGAGAAATGAAAGAGTGCTGGAAACGCACTTCGTCACTGTTTTCCATGGCGAGTTCCACCTATTTTTCAAGTTCATTCTTAATTATTGAAGAAGCCTATTGCAATATCGGGCAATGCAATAGAAAAGTATAATTATGGGATTCTTCCCGCCGTCTCTTCGGCGTCCTTTCCATGATATATGGGATAGGGCTCCTGGTCGCTGTCGCCCGGCTCGAAATTCCATTCATGGCAATCGCGGCCGGGCTCTTCGTTGCTCACCACGGGGTCTCTGTAGACGGGATGCTCGTAGGGTTTCATGGCATTCCTCCGAGATTCTAAGGCCTTTCATCTGAAGCAATTCGAGCCGTCCTGTCAATACTGGCAATGGAATAGGCAGAACATCGCAGACTCATATAGGCCTGCCTCTAACCGTAATGGCAAAGCGCTCCGTATTCATTCGGAAAAAATAATCTGAACCCCTGGCGAAACGTCCTTTCAGAGTTAGGGCATGCGCCATGCATGCATCCATGAAATCTGTTCTGAAGAGATTATTCGGAGGAAATAGAAATGGCACAGCATCAAGGTGGTAAAGGCAACTTTGCGGAAGATCCGAAACGCGCATCGGAAGCCGGCAAGAAGGGCGGCCAGGCCAGCGGCGGCAACTTCAAGAACGACCCGCAACGCGCTTCCGAGGCCGGTCGCAAGGGCGGCCAGCGCAGCCACGGCGGGCAGTGATCGTCAAGCAGTGAAGTGAAGGGGGCGGCGCAGGGAAGCGTCCGCCCCATTTTCATGCCGAGGATGAGGAGAGGAAACCGATGAGCGAGCAGAACGATCCGCAGCGCAGCCAGGCGGCCGGCACCGACACCGTCGATCGTGGCAACAGCAACGCCAAGCTGGAGCAACTGGAGGCCTATCGCGAGGACGCCACCGGCGAGGCGCTGAGCACCAACACCGGCACCCGCATCGCCGACAACCAGAACACCCTGAAGGCCGGCGAGCGCGGCCCGTCGTTGCTCGAAGACTTCATCATGCGGGAGAAGATCACCCACTTCGACCACGAGCGCATCCCCGAACGCGTGGTCCACGCCCGTGGCTCCGCCGCCCATGGCTACTTCGAGGCCTACGATGACCTCAGCGACCTGACCAAGGCGAGCTTCCTCGCCGAGGCCGGCAAGCGCACCCCGGTGTTCGTGCGTTTCTCAACCGTGCAGGGGCCGCGCGGCTCCGCCGATACGGTGCGCGACGTGCGCGGCTTCGCGGTGAAGTTCTACACCGACGAAGGCAACTTCGACCTGGTCGGCAACAACATGCCGGTGTTCTTCATCCAGGACGCGATCAAGTTCCCCGACTTCGTCCACGCGGTGAAACCCGAGCCGCACAACGAGATCCCCACCGGCGCCTCGGCCCATGACACCTTCTGGGACTTCGTCTCGCTGACCCCGGAGTCGGCGCACATGGTCATGTGGCTGATGTCCGACCGCGCCATCCCGATCGCCTACCGCAACATGCAGGGCTTCGGCGTGCATACCTTCCGCCTGGTCAACGCGGCAGGCGAGAGCGTGCTGGTGAAGTTCCACTGGCGGCCGAAGTCCGGGACCTGTTCGCTGGTCTGGGACGAGGCGCAGAAGCTGGCCGGCAAGGACCCCGACTTCAACCGGCGAACCCTCTGGGAGGACATCGAGAAGGGCGACTATCCCGAATGGGAGCTGGGCCTGCAGGTGATCCCGGAGAACCAGCAGGACCGCTTCGACTTCGACCTGCTCGATCCCACCAAGCTGGTGCCCGAGGAGTTGGTGCCGGTAAGGGTGGTGGGGCGGATGGTGCTGAACCGCAACCCCGACAACTTCTTCGCCGAAACCGAGCAGGTGGCGTTCCATGTCGGCCACGTGGTCCCCGGCATCGACTTCACCAACGACCCGCTGTTGCAGGGACGGCTGTTCTCCTACACCGACACCCAGCTGTTGCGCCTGAGCGGGCCGAACTTCAACGAGATCCCGATCAACCGGCCGCTGTGTCCGTTCCACAACAACCAGCGCGACGCGCCGCACCGGCAGACCATCAACCGCGGCCGGGCTTCCTACGAGCCCAACTCGATCGACGGCGGCTGGCCGAAGGAAACCCCTCCGGCGGCGCGCAACGGTGGCTTCTCCAGCTACCACGAGCCGGTCGCCGGCACCAAGCTGCGCAAGCGCGCCGATTCCTTCGCCGATCATTTCAGCCAGGCCGCGTTGTTCTGGCACAGCATGAGCGAGGCCGAGCAGGCGCACATCGTCGCCGCCTACAGCTTCGAGCTGTCCAAGGTCGATCGCCAGTCGATCCGCGAGCGCGAGGTCAACCAGATCCTCCTCAACATCGATCCGCAGCTGGCCGCCAGGGTCGCGGCGAACCTCGGCGTGCAGCTGGCGGCGCCGGCCAACCCGGCGCCGCAGCCGACCCCGTCGCCGGCGCTGAGCCAGATGAACCTGCTGTCCGGCGACATCCGCTCGCGCAAGGTGGCCATCCTGATCGCCAACGGCGTCGCCGAAAGCGACGTCAGCGACCTGCGCGACGCGCTGATGAAGGAAGGCGCCAGTGCCAAGCTGATCGCTCCCAGCGCCTCGCCGGTGCAGGCCGACAACGGCGCCGAGCTGGTCCCTGAGGGAACCTGGGACGGCCTGCCGTCGGTGGCCTTCGACGCGGTCTTCGTCCCCGCTGGCGCGGCCAGCAGCCAGGCCATCGGCAGCGACGGACGCGGCCTGCACTACCTGCTGGAGGCCTACAAGCACCTGAAGCCGCTGGCTTTCGCCGGCGACGCCCAGGCACTGGCCAGCCAGCTTTCGTTGCCCGGCGATCCCGGCGTGGTGCTGGGCGCGACGGCTACCGACGTGTTCCCCGGCCTGCGCCAGGTGTTGCTGCAGCACCGGGTCTGGCAACGCGAGGCGGTGACCGGGGCGATCCCGGCCTGAGGGCGACCGTCGGTGAATCCGATCGCACCTTCCCGTCGTATCGCCGGTCACAGCAGGAAAGGGTGACTGGCCGAGCGATTCGGCGGGAGGACCCGGATGACCTTGCGTTGCCTGATCGTCGGCTGCGACTGGTGCCGGCAACCGGCGTTGCTGCTGGGTGAGGAAGCCTTCGACTGCGAGCGCTGCCAGCGTTGCGGCGCCCTGCGCTACAGCGGGATGCGCCGTCGATGAGCGCCTGGGAGACGCTGTGGAAGATTCTCGGCGAGGAGTTCGCCGACCTCGCCGACTTCGAGCAGACCGCCCGCGCCGCGTTGCGCCTGTTGCTGGCGGCGGCGCTTGGCGCGGTGCTCGGCTACGAGCGCGAGCAGAGCGGCAAGGCCGCCGGCCTGCGCACGCACATGCTGGTGACTCTTGGCGCGGCGCTGTTCGTCATGCCGCTGCAATTGCAGGACGGTGGGGCGGACGCGCTGAGCCGGGTGATCCAGGGCACCGTCGCCGGCATCGGCTTCCTCTGCGCCGGCACCATCCTCAAGGCCGGGCGGGAAAGCCGGGTCAGGGGCCTGACCACCGCGGCGGGACTCTGGGCGAGCACCGCCATAGGCGTCGCGGTCGGCCTCGGCCACCAGGGCACGGCGGTGCTCGGCACGGTCCTGGCGCTGCTGGTACTGCACGTGCTGGCCTGTCTGAACCGTTCGCCGCCTTCTTCCGATAGTCGTTGAGGAGATTTCCGTCATGTTCAAGGACTTCGCCGCCTGTACCGCCTGGACCGACGCGATGCAGGAACATCGCCAGCCGATCGGCCTGATCCTCTACCAACCCAAGCGGCGCGGCGCGCCGGTGCGCGTGCTGTGGGTGGTGATCCCGGGCTGCAGTTGCCTGAGCGACGCCGAGACCGCCGCCGACAACCTGCTGCAACGCATCACCGACATCGCCGCCGACGGCCGCGTGCACTACGCGGACGGCGGCACGCTGTAACGACCCGAGGAGGAAACCAGCATGGCGCGTGCGATCTGGAAAGGCGCGATCAGCTTCGGCCTGGTGCACATCCCGGTGAGCCTGTCGGCGGCGGCCTCGTCGCAGGGCATCGATTTCGACTGGCTCGACCAGCGCAGCATGGACCCGGTCGGCTACAAGCGGGTGAACAAGGTCACCGGCAAGGAGATCGAGCGCGAGCACATCGTCAAGGGCGTGGAGTACGAAAAGGGCCGCTACGTGGTGCTGAGCGAGGAGGAAATCCGCGCGGCGCATCCCAAGTCGACCCAGACCATCGAGATCTTCGCCTTCGTCGACAGCCAGGAGATCCCCCTGCAGCACTTCGACACCCCGTACTACCTGTCTCCCGACCGGCGCGGCGGCAAGGTCTACGCGTTGCTGCGGGAAACCCTGGAAAGCACCGGCAAGGTGGCCCTGGCCAACGTCGTCCTGCATACCCGCCAGCACCTGGCCCTGCTGCGGCCGCTGGAAGATGCCCTGGTGCTGATCACCCTGCGCTGGCCGTCGCAGGTGCGCAGCCTGGATGGCCTGGAGCTGGACGAAAGCGTCACCGCGGCGAAACTCGACAGGCGCGAGCTGGAGATGGCCAGGCGCCTGGTGGAGGACATGGCCTCCCATTGGCAGCCTGACGAATACAAGGACAGCTTCAGCGACAAGATCATGAAGCTGGTCGAGGAAAAGGCCGCCAAGGGCCAACTGCACGCCGTGGAGGAAGAAGAGGAAGTGGCCGGCAAGGGCGCCGACATCATCGACCTCACCGACCTGCTCAAGCGCAGCCTGCGCCCCCGCGCTGGCGGCGGCAAGGCCAAGGCCAAGGACGGCGGCAAGGCCGCTGCCACCGCGAAGGGCCGCGCCAGGTCCGCTGCCTCGCGGTCGCGGCGCAAGGCCTGAGCGCGCCGCCGGGAAAACAACCTGAACCAATCCGCCGCCGTCAGGCTCGGAACCAATGACCGTCCGGGTCCGCGACCCGGACGGCGGGTGCCGGCGCCAGGCGCCGGCCACCTCCAGCACTGGACCCACGACCCGATAAGGAGCGCGCCTCGATGAGTTCGATTGCCCGCAACAGCGACGATGATCCGGTCGTCATCGCCATCCAGCAGCCGCGTATCGCCATCGAATCGGTCCACCCGGTGGTGGAGGAAGGCGCCTATCCGGCGAAGGCCGAGAGCGACCGCGACCTGCGCCTCGGCGCGCGGATCTTCGCCGATGGCCACGAGGTGCTCGGCGCCGAGGTGGTCTGGCGGCGCGTTGGGGAAACCGCGGAGCGGCGCCTGCCGCTGCTGCCCGAAGGCAACGATTTCTGGAGCGCACGGTTGCGCACGCCGCCCTGCGGCCGCCTGTACTTCCGTATCGAGGCCTGGATCGACCGTTTCGCCGGCTACCGCCGCGAATTGCGTGCCAAGCATGGCGCACGCCTGCCGCTGGACCTAGAGCTGCGCGAGGGCGACGAACTGCTGCAGCGCTGCGCCGAGCGCGGCGGTCCGGAGATCGCCGCCGCCTGTGCGCCGCTGGCCGAACGCCTGCAGGCCTGCCAGAGCGTCGAGGAGCGGGTGGCGCTGTGGCTGGCGGCGCAGACCGGCGAACTGTTGCGTCTGGTTGGCCCGCGCGAGCACCTGGTGCGCAGCCGCGAATACCCGGTGGAGGTGGAGCGACCGCTGGCGCGCTTCGCCAGTTGGTACGAGCTGTTCCCTCGCTCGGAAAGCGGCGATCCGACGCGCCACGGCACCTTCGACGATGTGATCCGGCGCCTGCCGCAGATCGCCGCGATGGGCTTCGATGTTCTCTATTTCCCGCCGATCCATCCCATCGGCCGTACCCATCGCAAGGGCCGCAACAACTCCCTGCGCGCCGAGGCCGGCGATCCCGGCAGTCCCTATGCGATCGGCAGCGAGGAGGGCGGCCACGAGGCGATCCATCCCGAACTGGGCGATCGCGAGGACTTCCGCCGGCTGCTCGCCGCGGTACGCGAGCACGGCATGGAGCTGGCGCTGGACTTCGCCATCCAGTGTTCCCCCGACCATCCCTGGCTGCGCGAGCATCCCGGCTGGTTCGCCTGGAGGCCGGATGGCAGCCTGCGCTACGCGGAAAATCCGCCGAAGAAGTACGAGGACATCGTCAACGTCGACTTCTATGCCGAACAGGCCCTGCCGGGCCTCTGGGATGCCCTGCGCGACGTGGTGCTGGGCTGGGTGGAGCAGGGCGTGACGCTGTTCCGCGTCGACAACCCGCACACCAAGCCGCTGCCGTTCTGGGAGTGGCTGATCGCCGAGGTGCGCGGCCGCCATCCGGAGGTGATCTTCCTCTCCGAAGCCTTCACCCGCCCGGCGATGATGGCGCGCCTGGGCAAGGTCGGCTTCAGCCAGAGCTACACCTACTTCACCTGGCGCAACGACAAGCAGGAACTGGCGGAGTACTTCGCCGAACTCAACCAGCCGCCCTGGCGCGACTGCTACCGGCCGAACTTCTTCGTCAACACCCCGGACATCAATCCCTGGTTCCTGCAACGCTCCGGCCGCCCCGGCTTCCTCATCCGCGCCGCCCTGGCGACCATGGGCTCGGGGCTGTGGGGCATGTATTCAGGCTTCGAGCTGTGCGAGGCGGCGGCCTTGCCGGGCAAGGAGGAGTACCTCGATTCGGAGAAATACCAGCTGCGCCCGCGCGACTACCAGGCGCCGGGCAACATCGTCGCCGAGATCACCCGGCTCAACCGCATCCGCCGGGAGAACCGGGCGCTACAGACGCACCTCGGGTTCCAGGCCTACAACGCCTGGAACGAGCGCATCCTGTACTTCGGCAAACGTACCGAGGATCTCGCCAACTTCATCCTGGTGGCGGTCTGCCTGGATCCGCACGAGGCCCAGGAGGCGCATTTCGAACTGCCGCTGTGGGAATTCGGCCTGCCCGACGACGCCAGTCTCCAGGGCGAGGACCTGATGAACGGGCATCGCTGGGTCTGGCACGGCAAGGTCCAGTGGATGCGCATCGAACCCTGGCACCTGCCGTTCGGCATCTGGCGCGTGCGACGCGTCGACGCATAAGGAGAAGCCCATGGCCAGACGCGAGAAACCGGTCTTCCTCAACGACCCGCAATGGTACAAGGACGCAGTGATCTACCAGGTCCACGTGAAGTCCTTCTACGATGCCAACAACGACGGCATCGGCGACTTCGCCGGGCTGATCGAGAAACTCGACTATATCGCCGACCTCGGCGTGAACACCCTCTGGCTGCTGCCGTTCTACCCCTCGCCGCGCCGCGACGACGGCTACGACATCGCCCAGTACCGTGGCGTGCACAGCGACTACGGCAGCCTCGCCGACGCTCGCCGCTTCATCGCCGAGGCCCATCGGCGCGGCCTGCGGGTGATCACCGAACTGGTGATCAATCACACCTCCGACCAGCATCCCTGGTTCATCCGCGCCCGCCACGCGAAGAAGGGGTCGCGCGCCCGCGATTACTACGTGTGGTCGGACAGTGACGAGAAATACCAGGGCACGCGGATCATCTTCATCGACACCGAGCAGTCCAACTGGACCTGGGACCCGGTCGCCCAGCAGTATTACTGGCACCGCTTCTATTCCCACCAGCCGGACCTGAACTTCGACAACCCGCAGGTGCTGCGCGAGGTGCTCGGGGTCATGCGCTACTGGCTGGACATGGGCGTCGACGGCCTGCGCCTGGACGCGATTCCCTACCTGATCGAACGCGACGGCACCAGCAGCGAGAACCTGCCGGAAACCCACCAGGTGCTCAAGCGCATCCGCGCCGAACTGGACACGCATTATCCCGACCGCATGCTGCTGGCCGAGGCCAACCAGTGGCCGGAGGACACCCGGCCGTATTTCGGCGGCGAGGATGGCGGCGAGGGCGACGAATGCCACATGGCCTTCCATTTCCCGCTGATGCCGCGCATGTACATGGCCATCGCCCAGGAGGACCGCTATCCGATCACCGATATCCTGCGCCAGACCCCGGACATCCCGGCCAACTGCCAGTGGGCGATCTTCCTGCGCAACCACGACGAGCTGACCCTGGAGATGGTCACCGACGACGAGCGCGACTATCTCTGGAACCACTATGCCGCCGACCGCCGCGCGCGCCTCAACCTGGGCATCCGCCGGCGCCTGGCACCACTGGTGGAGCGCGACCGGCGGCGCATCGAGCTGCTGCACAGCCTGCTGCTGTCGATGCCGGGCACGCCGACCCTGTACTACGGCGACGAGATCGGCATGGGCGACAACATTTATCTCGGCGACCGCGATGGCGTACGCACGCCGATGCAGTGGTCGGTGGACCGCAACGGTGGCTTTTCCCGCGCCGACCCGGCGAAGCTGGTGCTGCCGCCGATCCTCGACCCGCTGTACGGCTACCAGACGATCAACGTCGAGGCGCAGGCGCGCGACCCGCATTCGCTGCTCAACTGGATGCGCCGCCTGCTGGCGGTGCGCAGCCAGCAGAGGGCCTTCGGCCGCGGCAGCCTGAAGATGCTCGCGCCGAGCAACCGGCGGATCCTCGCCTACCTGCGCGAATACGCCGAGGGCGAACGCCGGGACAGCATCCTCTGCGTGGCCAACCTGTCGCGCGCGGCGCAGGCGGTGGAACTGGACCTGGCGGCGCACGCCGGCAAGGTGCCGGTGGAAATGGTCGGCGGCATGTCGTTCCCGCCGATCGGCGAGCTGACCTACCTGCTGACCCTGCCACCCTACGGCTTCTACTGGTTCTACCTGGCCGACGCGGCGCAGATGCCGAGCTGGCACGTGGCCGCGGACGAGCGCCTGCCGGAACTGCCGACCCTGGTGGTCAAGCAGCGCCTCGGCGAACTGTTGCAGGGCGCCTCGCGGGACATCCTGGAAGGCGAGACGCTGCCGGCCTACCTGCCGAAGCGCCGCTGGTTCGCCGGCGAGAAGGGCCAGCCGCGGCTCTGCTACATCGTTCCGGTGGACGAGGCGGAGCCGCGCTGCGCGCTGTGCGAACTCGAGATCGACGGGCTGCGCTACCAGTTGCCACTGGGCTTCCTCGACGCCGACCAGCGCGGCGACAGCCTGCCGCAACTGCTGGCCCTGGCGCGGCTGCGGCGCGGACGCAAGGTCGGCCTGCTGACCGACGCCGCCAGCCTGCCGCTGTTCGCCCGCAGGGTCCTCGCGCAACTCCGCGCCGAGGCGCTGATCGCCCACGGCGACGGCGAGATCCAGTTCGTCCCGGCGGTGGGCCTGGCGGAGCTGGACGACATCGCCGACGAGGAGGTCCTGCCATTCGCGGTGGAACAGTCCAACAGCTCGATCCGCTTCGGCGAGCGCATGGTCCTCAAGGTGCTGCGCAAGATCCTTCCCGGGCTGCACCCGGAGATCGAGGTCGGCGGCTACCTGACCCGCCACGGCTACCCGGGCATCGCCCCGCTGCTCGGCGAAGTGCGGCGGGTCGACGCCGCGGGCGTGCCGCATACCCTGGCGATCCTGCAGGGTTACCTGAGCAACCAGGGCGACGCCTGGAACTGGACCCTGGACAACCTGGAGCGGGCCGTGCGCGACGAGATCTCCGGGGCCAGCGAGGCGCTCGAGGGGCAATACGACAGCCTCGCCGAACTGCGCGGCTTCGCCGCCAACCTCGGGGCCCGGCTCGGTGAAATGCACAGCGTACTGGCCGGCGAGTCGGACGACCCGGCCTTCGGCAGCCGCGAGAGCGACGACGCCAGCGTCCAGGCCTGGGCGCTGCGCATCGCCGAGCAGTTGCGCGAGGCCGCCGAGCGCCTGGGCGAGCCGCCGCGGCCGTTGCAGGGCGAGGCGGCGGAACAGGCGCGGCACCTGCTGGAACGCCTGCCGGCGCTGCTCGAACGCCTGCCGCTGCTGGCCCGGCAGGCCGCCGGCGGGCTGCTGATCCGGGTCCACGGCGACCTGCACCTGGGCCAGGTGCTGATGGTCCAGGGCGACGCGCGCTTCATCGACTTCGAAGGCGAGCCGGCGCGCAGCCTGGAAGAACGCCGCCAGCGCCACAGCCCGATGAAGGACGTCGGCGGCATGCTGCGCTCGTTCGACTACGCGGCGGCGATGGTCCTGCGCAACGCGCAGAGCACCGACAGCTCGGAACAGGCCGACAGCGCCCGGCGCAAGGTCGCCACGCGCTATCGCGGCGAGGCCCGCGACGCCTTCCTGGCCGGCTACCGCGCCGCCGCGGCGGGCCTCGCGCACGCCTGGCACGGCCGCGAAGGCGAGGGCGCGGCGCTGGCCCTGGCCTGCCTGGAAAAGGCCGCCTACGAACTGCTCTACGAAGCCGACTACCGCCCCGACTGGCTGGAAGTGCCGCTCGCCGGTCTGGCCGAACTCACCGAACACCTCCTGAAGGGCAAGAACCGATGAGCGAACCGATGTCCGAACGCGAACGCTGGCAATTGGAACTGGACAAGCTGCAACGCGGCCTGCAGGGCGATCCCTTCGCCTTCCTCGGCCCGCAACGCGACGCCGACGGCGAAGGCGGCGTGCTGCGCGCCTACCTGCCCGGCGCGCAGCGCGTCGAACTGCTCGACGAAGACGGCGCGACGCTCGCCGAGCTGGAGCAGAGCGACCCGGGCAGCGGCCTGTTCCAGCACCACCTGGAGCGCCTGCCGGCGCGCTACCGCCTGCGCACGCACTGGCCGGACGGCGTGCAGGAAAGCGAGGACCCCTATGCCTTCGGGCCGTTGCTCGGCGAACTCGACCTGTACCTGTTCGCCGAAGGCAACCACCGCCAGCTGGCTTCCTGCCTGGGCGCACAACTGACCCGTCACGAAGGCGTGGACGGCGTGCGCTTCGCGGTATGGGCGCCGAACGCCGTGCGCGTCTCGGTGGTCGGCGATTTCAATGGTTGGGATGGGCGCCGCCATCCGATGCGGCGGCGCTATCCCTCCGGCGTCTGGGAACTGTTCATCCCGCGTCTCGGCGCGGGCGAACTGTACAAATACGAGTTGCAGGGCCACGCCGGCCTCCTGCCGCTGAAGGCCGACCCGTTGGCACTGGCCTGCGAGACGCCGCCCGGGACCGCCTCGAAGACCTGCGCGGCGCTGCGCCACGAATGGCGCGACCAGGACTGGCTGGCGCGGCGCGCGGAGCGCCAGGGCTACGCGGCGCCGCTGTCGATCTACGAGGTTCACGCCGGTTCCTGGCGCCATCGCGACGGCCGGCCGCCGCGCTGGTCGGAGCTGGCGGAGGAACTGATTCCCTACGTGCGCCAGCTCGGCTTCAGCCATATCGAACTGATGCCGGTGATGGAGCACCCCTTCGGCGGTTCCTGGGGCTACCAGCCGCTCGGGCTGTTCGCGCCGACCGCGCGCTACGGCACGCCGGAGGACTTCGCCGGGTTCGTCGACGCCTGCCACCAGGCTGGGATCGGCGTGATCCTCGACTGGGTACCGGCGCATTTCCCCACCGACGCCCATGGCCTGGGCCGTTTCGACGGCACGGCGCTGTACGAGTACGAACATCCCTTCGAAGGCTTCCACCAGGACTGGGATACCTACATCTACAACCTCGGCCGCAGCGAGGTGCACGGCTTCATGCTGGCCTCGGCGCTGCACTGGCTGCGCACCTACCACGTCGACGGACTGCGGGTGGATGCCGTGGCCTCGATGCTCTACCGCGACTATTCGCGCAAGGAAGGCGAATGGCTGCCGAACCGCCATGGCGGCCGGGAGAACCTGGAGGCCATCGATTTCCTCCATCATCTCAACCAGGTGGTCGCCAGCGAGACCCCCGGGGCGCTGGTGATCGCCGAGGAATCCACCGCCTGGCCCGGCGTCAGCCGTCCGGTGGCGGAGGGCGGCCTCGGCTTCAGCCACAAGTGGAACATGGGCTGGATGCACGACAGCCTGGCGTACATCGGCGAAGACCCGCTGCACCGGCGCTATCACCACCACCAGTTGACCTTCGGCCTGCTCTACGCCTTCTCCGAGCATTTCATCCTGCCGATCTCCCACGACGAGGTGGTGCACGGCAAGCATTCGCTACTGGACAAGATGCCCGGCGACCGCTGGCAGAAGTTCGCCAACCTGCGCCTGTACCTGAGCTTCATGTGGTCGCACCCGGGCAAGAAGCTGTTGTTCATGGGCTGCGAGTTCGGCCAGTGGCGCGAGTGGAACCATGACGGCGAGCTGGACTGGTACCTGTTGCGCTATCCGGAACACCAGGGCGTACAGGACCTGGTGGCGACGCTCAACCGCCTCTACCACGAGCTTCCCGCGCTGCATGCGCGCGACGGCGAGGCCCTCGGCTTCGAATGGCTGATCGGCGACGACCAGGCCAACAGTGTTTACGCCTGGCTGCGCCACGCGGCCGGCGAGCCCTCGCTGCTGGCGGTGCACAACTTCACCCCGGTACCGCGCCAGGGCTATCGGATCGGCGTACCGCAAGGCGGCGACTGGGACGTGCTGCTCAACAGCGACGCGCAGGCATACGCCGGTTCCGGCGCCGGCAGCCAGGGCCGGGTCGCCAGCGAACCGGCCGGGGCCCATGGCCAGGCGCAGTCGCTGCTGCTCGAACTGCCGCCGCTGGGCACGTTGCTGCTGCGTCCGGCCGGCTGACTCAGGCCTGCCCCTGGCGCAGGCGGCGCTGCTTGCGGCGCAAGCGGATCGCCCGGCGTTCCAGCAGCAGGTAGACCACGCAGGCCAGCGCCAGGGGCAGGAGGAAATACAGCACCCGGTAGCCGATCAGCGCGGCCAGCAGCACGCCCTGGGACAGGCGCCCCTGGAGCAGGGCGATGAACACCGCCTCGAGCACCCCGAGCCCCGCCGGGATATGGGTGACCACCCCGGCGATGCTGCTGATCAGGAGGATCGCCAGGACGGTCGGGTAATCCACGCTGTGCGGCAGCAGGCTGTACAGCAGCAACGCCATCAGCGACCAGTTGCTCGCCCCGAGCAGGCCCTGCAACGCCGCCAGCCGCCAGGACGGCAGGGTCAGCCGGTGCTCGCGCCAGCCCCATGCCCGGCGCCGGGCGAAACGGCAGGCCAGCAGGTAGCCGGCGGCCAGTGCCAGCAGGAGCAGCCCGATCAGGCGCAGGCCGTCGCTGCCGAGCTTCCAGCCCGGCGGCAGGGCCGGCAGGCCGCAGCTGAAGAGGGTGCCGGCGAGCAGCAGGTAACCGAACCAGTTGGTCACCAGGCTGAAGGTAAGGATCCGGGTGATGTCGGCAATGCCCAGGCCAAGCCGGCTGTACAGGCGATAGCGCAGCGCCACGGCGCCGACCCAGGAACTCAGGTTGAGATTGAACGCGTTGCACACGAACGCCACGGTGAAGACCCGTCGCTTGGGCAGCGAGTGGCCGATGTAGTAGCGGCTGAGCAGGTCGAAGCTGCTGAACACCGTATAGCTGGCGGTGGCCAGCAGCAGGCCGAGGAGCAGGGTGGCGGGACGGTATTCGCCGAGGGCGTGGCGCACTTCCTGCCAGTCGAGATTCTTCACCAGCAGGAACAGCAGCAGCGGGACCAGCACGAAGAACGCCAGGGTCAGCAGCTTGCGCAACCCGCGCCAGTAGCCGCGGCGCGGCGCCGCGGGGGCATTGCCGGGGCTGCCGTCGTTCATGGATTGCCCCGCTGTCCCTGGCGCTCCCGCCAGCGCTTCGGCGGATGCGGCTCCAGTGATTTCAGGCGCGGCAGATGGGCGGGGACCCAGCCGGCGATGGCCGGGAAGTGCCTGGAAAAGTGGAAGCCGAGGAAGATCAGCGGCGCCCGCCACCAGTAGCCGCGCCTGGCGTGCCGGCGGCTGATCCGCCGGCAGTGCTGGCGGGCCAGCTGGCGCAGGTGCTGGTAGAGCTGACCGTTGAAGGCCGGGTCGCGAATCACCAGGTTGGCCTCCAGGTTCAGCGACAGGCTGAGGGGATCGAGATTGCTCGAACCGATGGTCGTCCAGTCGTCGTCGATCACCGCGACCTTGCCATGCAGCGGGCGCTGGCAGTATTCGTGGATGCGCACGCCCTCGCGCAGCAGGTAATCGTAGAGCAGGCGGCTGCACAGGCGCACCAGCGGCATGTCCGGCATGCCCTGCAGCACCAGGTCGACACGTACGCCGCGGCGGGCCGCGTCGCGCAGTTCGCGCAGCAGGCGGTAGCCGGGGAAGAAATAGGCGTTGGCGATCAGCAGGCGCCGGCGTGCCTGGCGGATCGCCTGCAGGTACTCCCGCTCGATATCGTCGCTGGACTGGTCGTTGTCGCGGATCACCAGGCGCACCCGCGCCGGCTGCTCGGCGCCCGAGGGACGCAACGGCGGGTAGTCGGCGTCCGGCTCCAGCAACGCCAGGCAGGCCTGGCGGATGTCACGGACCACCGGCCCCTCGACGCGCACCGCGTAGTCCTGCTTGGCCATGTTGCCGCGGCGCACGAGATGATCCTCGCCATAGTTGATGCCGCCGACGAAGGCCTGCTGGCGATCGATCACCACCAGCTTGCGATGCAACCGGCGGAACAGGTTGGTACGCATGCCGAGCAGGCGCGGACGCGGGTCGAACAGGTGCACGCGGACCCCGGAGGCGGTGAGCCGGGCCAGGTAGTCCGGGCTGAGCGAGGCGGTGCCGTAGCCGTCCACCGTGACCTGTACCTCGACCCCGCGCTCGGCGGCGGCGCTGAGAGCTTCCTGCAACTGCAGGCCGACCTCGTCCTCGAAGATGATGAAGGTCTCCAGGAGGATTTCCCGGCGCGCGGCGGCGATGCACTGGAACAGGCGCGGGAAGTATTCCTCGCCATTGATCAGCAACTCCACGCGGTTGCCGTCGCGCCAGGGGAAGTTCATGGTTCCACCTCAACCGCCAGCGGCAGGTGGTCGGAGAGGTGCGACCACGGCCGCCGCGAGAGGATCCGCGGTTGGCGCCCGCGGGCATTGCGCAGGTAGATGCGGTCCAGCGGCAGCAAGGGCCAGCGCGCCGGGAAGCTGCGCGCCGGCCGGCCCTCGGCGCCGACGAAGACTTCGCGCAGGCCGCACCCGGCGAGCAGGCGGTCGGCGCGCTGGCGCCAGTCGTTGAAGTCGCCGGCGACCACCACCGGCTCGCGCTCCGGCAGGCCCGTCACCAGCTCGCAGAGCAGTTGCAGCTGGCGCTGGCGCTGCGCCTCGCGCAGTCCCAGGTGCACGCAGACCGCGTGCAGCGGTCGGCCGATGTCGATCACCGCGTGCAGCAGGCCGCGCTCCTCGTTGCCGGCCACCGAGACGTCGAGGTTGCGGTGATCGAGGATCGGGTGCTTGGAGAGCAGGGCGTTGCCGTGGTGACCCTCGGGATACACCGCGTTGCGCCCGTAGGCGAACTGCGGCCACATGCTGTCGGCCAGGTATTCGTATTGCGGCGCCGGCGGCCAGGCCGGCAGGCGCGCGGCGTGCAGGCTGTGGGAACCAAGCACTTCCTGGAGGAACACCAGGTCGGCGCCGACGCTGCGTACCGCTTCGCGCAGCTCCGGCAGGATGAAACGGCGATTGAACGGATTGAAACCCTTGTGGGTGTTCACCGTCAGCACCTGCAGGCGCGGCAGGCTCATGCGGCGCTCTCCCGCAGGTCCTCGGGCAAGCGCCCCGGCACTGTCCGCAGGTCGCCGTCCAGACCCAGCAGGTGCAGGAGGCGGCGGGCGTCGTAGGGCGCGCGGACCTTCACGTCGTTGTCGAAATAGCAATACAGGTCGCGTGCCGCTGCCTTGGCCGGCGCCTCGTCGCTGGCTCGCTGCAGGTCGGCGGCCTGGCCGCCGTCGGTCCAGGCGCGGATCCGCGCCTGCCATTGGCGCAGGGCCGCTTCCGAGTAACCGCTGCGGTACAACTCCTTGTCACCGTGCAGGCGCAGGTAGAGGAAGTCGGCGCAGACGTCGCCGAGCAGCGGCCACTTGCCGGCGGTATCGGCCACCACCAGGGCGACCCGGTGTTCGCGCAGCAGCTCGATGAACGCCGGGTCGACGAAGCTCGGGTGGCGGATTTCCACGGCATGCCGCAGGCGCTGCGCCGGATCGCCGTCGAGGTAGCCCTCGCGGTGCAGGCGCGCGGCGGCATGCCGGGCGAGCTTCTGCGCGGCGGCGCCGTCGCGCGGCAGGCGGGCGAGGAAGTCGGCGAACAGCTCGCGGTCGAAGCGCAGGCTCGGCGGGAACTGCCAGAGGAACGGGCCGAGGCGCTGGCGCAGGGCGAGGGGGCCGGAGGCGAAGAAGTTCGCCAGCGGCTCGTCGATGTCGCGCAGGCGCCGTACGTGGGTGATGTAGCGCGGCGCCTTGACGCTGAAGACGAAGTCCTCCGGAGTGTCCTCGGCCCAGCCACGGAAGCGCTCGGGTGTCTGCAGGGCGTAGAAGGTGCCGTTGATCTCGATGCTGTTCACCGCCCGCGAGGCGAAGCGCAGTTCGTCCCTCTGGCGCAGCCCCTCGGGATAGAAGTCACCCCGCCAGGGTGCGTAGCGCCAACCGGATATGCCGATGCGCAGGCGCGCCTGTGCGTCCATGCCTCACCCCCGGGCGCCGCTCTCCGGCGTTGGCCGGCGCGCCAGTTCGTCCACCACGCTCTCGTCGACGCGCTCCTCGTCGCCCTCGACCCGCTGCTTCTGCGGCGTCAGCTCGACCTTGATCCAGCCGGTCTCGCGGCGGTCGAACGCCTCGAACGCCTCGATGGCGTCGCCGATCGGCTTGACCTGAGTGAGGATCCGCGCCGGGTCGATGCGGCCGCTAAGCACGTAGTCGAGCAGGCGCGGGATGTACTTGCGGTGGTGGCAGTTGCCCATGCGGATGGTCAGGTTGCGGTTCATCGCCAGGCCGATCGGAAACTGCCGCGAGTCCTCGGCGTAGACGCCGATGATCGACAGCGTACCGGCCTTGGCCAGGCCCTGGACCGCCCACTCCAGGGCCTGCGCCGGAGCGTTGCCGGGGCTCCAGCTGGTACCGTCCTGGCGTGGCGCCGCAGTGGCGGCGCCATGGCTGTGCTCGGCGTCCACCCCCACGGCGTCGATGGCGCGGTCCACGCCGATCCCGCCGGTCAGCCAGCGCAGGGCCTGGACCGGGTCCTCGCGCTCGAAGTCGATCACCTCGGCGCCCTGTTGCCGGGCCATGTGCAGGCGATCCGGGTGGCGGTCGACGGCGAACACCCGGGCGGCCCCCATGAGCAGGGCGCTGGCGATGGCGAACTGGCCGACCGGCCCGCAGCCGAACACGGTGACGGTGTCTCCTGGAGTGATCTCGGCCAGTTCGGCGCCGAAGTAGCCGGTGGGAAAGATGTCCGAGAGCAGGATCGCCTGGTCGTCGCTGATGGCGCTGGGCAGGCGGATCAGGCCGATGTTGGCGAAGGGAATCCGCGCCTTTTCCGCCTGCAGCCCGTGGAAGCCGCCGTTGGCCTGCGGTCCGCCGAAGAACGCGGTGCCGGCCTGCGCGCCGCCGGGATTGGCGACGTCGCACTGGGCGTAGTAGCCGGCGCGGCAGTACACGCAATTGCCGCAGGCGATGGTCGAGGGGATCACCACCCGGTCGCCGACCTGCAGGTTGCGCACTTCGTCGCCCAGCGCCTCGACGATGCCTACGCCCTCGTGGCCGAGGATGGTGCCGGGGCGCATGCCGCCGACACTGCCGCGGACGAAATGCAGGTCGGTGCCGCAGATCGCCGAGGCGGTCAGGCGCACGATGGCGTCGGTGGGCTCCCGCAGTCGCGGCTCGGCCACGTCTTCGAGGCGGATGTCGCCGATATCATGGAATACCACGGCTTTCATGGCGTTCTCCCGGTTGGGGCCCGGCCTCGGCCGGAACGGCGAGGCCGGGCCGGGTGGAAGAAAGGCTCAGTAGTGGGCCTGGGCGACGCCCTGCAGGACGGTGGCGCTGGACGCCTGGTCGCGGCAGCTGGCTATGTTGCCCAGCGATACCACGCCCACCAGCCGCTTCTCGCGATTGAGCACCGGCAGGCGGCGCATCTGGATGTCGGCCATGTTGCGGGCCACGTGCTGGACGTCTTCGTCCTCGAAGCAGTAGTGGATGTCGCCGCTCATGATGCGGCCCAGCGGGGTCTCGCCGGGCAGGCCATCGGCCACCGCGCGGATGGCGATGTCGCGATCGGTGATCATCCCGACCAGGCGGTCGCCCTCGCCGACCAGCAGGGCGCCGCTGTCGATCCGCGCCATGGTGGCGGCCGCCTCGCGGATGCTCTGCTGCGGGTCGGCGACCTGGACGTTGCGGGTCATGATGTCGCTGATCTTCATGCTGTCCTCCTGTGTAGGGTGGATGTGCGGGCGCCGCGTGCGGCACCTACAGGTTCCGACTGGAGGTGTCGGAGGCGGTTCAGGTTTTTTCCCCGCCGTTCATCCTTGCGCTCCCGTTCCCGGCGGCTGCAGCTCGAAGAGCAGGAAGCTGCGGCCGCCGACCAGGAACTCGCTGGCGAAGGCATAGCCCTCGCCGAGGGGTTCCTCGGGGCGCTGGGTATCCAGCAGGCAGTTCCAGCCGCTGCCTTCGGCCACCTCGGGAAGGCGGAAGGACACCGCATCGTGGTAGGCGTTGAGGATCAGCAGCAGGGTGGCGTCCTCGCCGCTGCGCAGGATGCCGGTGGGCTGCGCGCGGCCATCGAGGAGCACGCCGAGACAGCGGGCGTGCTCGTCGTGCCAGTGCTCCTCGGTCATTTCCTCGCCCCCTGGAGCCAGCCAGGTGACGTCCTTGACCCCCAGCGCCTGGTTGTACTCGCCGACCAGGAACCGCCCCCTGCGCAGGATCGGATAGCGTTGGCGCAGGGCCAGCAGGCGCTGGGTGAAGGCCAGCAGCGAACGGCCCTCGTCGTCCAGCCGCCAGTCGATCCAGCCCAGTTCGTTGTCCTGGCAATAGACATTGTTGTTGCCCTGCTGGGTGCGGCTGAACTCGTCGCCGGCGACCAGCATCGGAGTGCCCTGGGACAGCAGCAGGGTAGACAGCAGGTTGCGCATCTGGCGCAGGCGCAGAGCGCGGATCTCCGGGTCGTCGGTGGGGCCCTCGCAGCCGTGGTTCCAGGACAGGTTGTGGTCGCTGCCGTCGGCGTTGTTCTCGCCGTTGGCCTCGTTGTGCTTGTGGTCGTAGGAAACCACGTCGCGCAGGGTGAAGCCGTCGTGGGCGGTGACGAAGTTGACCGAGGCGTAGGGCCGCCGTCCGCGCTGGTCGTAGAGATCGCCGGAGGCGGTCAGGCGTCGCGCCAGTTCCGGCAGCATGCCGTCGTCGCCGCGCCAGTAGGCGCGCACGCAGTCGCGGAAGCGGTCGTTCCATTCCGCCCAGCCGGGCGGGAAGCCGCCGACCTGGTAGCCGCCCGGGCCGCAGTCCCAGGGTTCGGCGATCAGCTTGCACTGGCTCAGCACCGGGTCCTGGCGGCAGGCGACGAGAAAGCCGTGGCGCTCGTCGAAGCCGTCCGGATGACGGCCGAGGATGGTCGCCAGGTCGAAACGGAAGCCGTCCACGCGCATCTCCGTGGCCCAGTAGCGCAGCGAGTCGGTGACCATCTGCAGCACGCAGGGATGGCTGAGGTCGAGGGTGTTGCCGGTGCCGGAGTCGTTGATGTAGTAGCGCCGCTGCTCGGGCATCAGGCGGTAGTACGAGGCGTTGTCGATGCCGCGCATGCACAGGGTCGGGCCCAGCTCGTTGCCTTCGGCGGTATGGTTGTAGACCACGTCGAGGATCAGCTCCAGGCCGGCGTCGTGGAGGTGCGCGACCATCTCCTTGAACTCGTTGACCTGGCCGCTGGCGAGGTAGGCCGGGTGCGGGGCGAAGAAGGCGATGCTGTTGTAGCCCCAGTAGTTGCTCATGCCGTTTTCCAGCAGGTGCTTGTCGTCGACGAAGCCATGGATCGGCAGTAGTTCGACGCTGGTCACCCCGAGCCGGCGGATATGCGCCAGCAACTCGGCGTTCATCAGCCCGGCCAAGGTGCCGCGCACCGCCTCCGGCACCTGCGGGTGGCGCATGCTGAGCCCGCGCAGGTGCGCCTCGTAGATCACCGTGCGGTCCCAGGGCACGCGTACCGGCGGGCGCTCGGCCCAGGTGAAGGCGGGATCGATGACCTTCGACTTGGGCACGAAGGGCGCGCTGTCGCGCTCGTCGAAGCTGAGGTCGGCGTCCGCCGCGCCGATGGTGTAGCCGAACAGCGCCTCGGACCAGCGCAGGCGGCCGACCAGCTGCTTGGCGTAGGGGTCGAGCAGCAGCTTGTTGGGATTGAAGCGGTGGCCGGCGTCCGGCTCGTAGGGGCCATGCACCCGGTAGCCGTAGATCTGCCCCGGATGGGCATCTGGCAGGTAGCCATGCCAGATCTCGTCGGTGTACTCGGGCAATTCGATGCGCTCGATCTCCTTTTCCCCGCGCGCGTCGAACAGGCACAGCTCGACCCTGGTCGCGTGGGCCGAGAACAGCGCGAAATTGACCCCCAGGCCGTCCCAGGTGGCGCCGAGGGGAAAGGGGCGTCCTTCGCTGATCCGCGAAGGGGCGTGGCTACGCTTTCTGCTCATTCATCGGACTCCTCATTCGCCCGCTTCGGGCTTGCGGCGGCTGCGCGGCTTGGCCGCCGCCGGTTTCTCGCTGGCCGGCCGCGCCGGCGCGGCGGCCCTCGGCTTGCGCGGCTTGGCCGCCGGCGGCTGGAGCAGGGCGGGAGTCTCCTCGCCGGGCCTGGCCCGCCCGCGCGGCTTCTTCGCCGCGGGCGCCGCGGCTTCCGCCTCGGCCAGTTGCCGGGCCATGGCCCAGTGGCGCTCGGCCTGGCCTTCGGGTCGACCCTCGGATTCCCAGATCTGGTAGGCGAACTCTCGTATGCGTTTTTCGTCGGCGCTCATGGGGTGTCCTCCTGGGCGAGCCGGTAAAGCAGGTTGACGGGAAAGTCGGCGAGCACTTCGGACAGGCTCAGATGGCCGTCACTGGGCAGCGGTATGGTGGAAAACAGGCCGCTGTAGGTGCACTCGGACAGGCTCGGCGGCAACAGCAGGCAGGTGTCGCCCCAGGCCTCGGCCGGCACCCGCGGCTGCTCCGCCTGGCCAAGCAGGCCGCAGGCCAGGCGCGGGATCACCACCAGCAGGCAGCCGTGGCGACTGCGCCGGGCGAAGGCGAGGACGCGCTCGGCGTGCTCGCCGCTGACCTCCAGGGGCAGATAATCGCCATCGCGGAACAGGCCCGGTTGCATCCGCCGCAGCCCCAGCACGCGAGCGATCAGGGCCTGCTTGATGCGGCCGTCGCGCCAGTTTTCCAGCAGTTCCGGGAAGGGTGTCGGCGCAGCCAGGGCGGCAGCGTGACGGGCGAAGTCCACCGGCCTGCGGTTGTCCGGATCGACCAGGCTGAAGTCCCAGCCCTCGCGGCCCTGGTAGAGGTCGGGAATGCCCGGACAGGTCAGGCGCAGCAGGCACTGGGCGAGGCCGTTCAGTGCGCCGGCGGGCATCAGCCGCGCCGCCGCGTTGCCCAGCGACTGGCGCAGGGCCTGCGCCAGCGGCGCACGCAGGAGCTGTTCCAGGTAGTCGGCGCAGGCGCGCTCGTAGTCTTCGTCGGGGGCGGTCCAGCGCGTGCGCAGCTTGGCTTCGCGCAGTGCCTTGCGTTGCCATTCGCTCATCCGCTCGAGGAACGTCTCGTCCAGCGCGGCGCCGTCGCGGGGAGCGTCGAGCGGCCAGCTGCCGAGCAGGGCCTGGAACAGGATCAGCTCGTCGCCGGGGCTCGGCGCCGGCCCCTCGGCGAGGTCGCGGCGCAACGGCGTGGCCAGGTTCTGCCAATGTTCGACGTTGCGCGCGAACCAGGGCGCCAGCTCGCTGAGCGCGGCGAGACGGGCGCGGGCGTCCTCGCCGCGCTTGTGGTCGTGGCTGGCGGTGGCCAGCAGGGCACGCGGGCTGGCCAGGCGCCGGGCTTCGCAGGCGGCGTGGAAGCGCTCGGCGGAAGCGGCGAAACGCTGCGGGTCGAAACCGACATCGTTGCGCGATAGCAGGGCCGCCGAGCGATAGCAGGCGGTATCTTCCACGGCCTTGGCGGCGGTCGGCGAACTCAGCTGCTGGAAGCGCGCCAGCAACTCGCCGCGCAGGCGCCGCAGCGGACCGGGCGGCAGCTCGCGCAGTGGCTGGCCACCGAGCCAGCGTTCGAGATGGTCGAGGACCGTCCGGTCGGCCTCGTAGAGGTCCTCGCGGGCCGCCTCGAACGCCATGCGGAATACCGCGCGGTCCTGCGCCGAGCGACCGCAGGCTCCGGCGTAGGTGCGATAGACCGGGAATCGCGCGAGCAGCTGGAACAGCGCGCGGCGGATACCGCCGAGGGTCAGGTCGCGACTGGCCAGGTCGGCCCGCGCCACTCGCAGCAGGCCCTGGGCAAGGTTTTCCAGGTCGCCGGCGAGGCTCCCGGCCAGAACCAGCTGGCGTGCCTGATAAACCTCCTCGAGGAATTCCGCCGGCCGCCCGCTGACCCTCTGCCAGAGTTCGCGCAGCGGGCGCTCGCCGCGCGGATCGTGCTGCAGCAGGCTGACCTGGTTCATGAAGTCGTAGCCGGTGCTGCCGTCGCACTGCCAATCCTCCGGCAGGCGTTCCTCGCCAGCGAGGATCTTCTCCACGTACAGCAGCATCGGCGCGCCGCCGCGACGGGCGCGAATCCGCTCGCTGCGACGACGCAGGCGCCGGCAATAGCCGCGCGGATCGGCGAGACCATCGACGTGGTCGATGCGCAGGCCATCGAGCAGCCCGTCTTCGAGCAGTTGGAAGACCTTGCCGTGCACGGCCTCGAACACCTCGCCGCGCTCCACCCGCAGGCCGACCAGTTCGCTGATGTCGAAGAAACGCCGCCAGTTGATGTCGTCCGCCGCGGTGCGCCAGCTGGCCAGGCGGTAGTGCTGGGCCTCGAGCAAGCGGTGGAGGCGCTGGCGAGTCTCGCCATGGTCCTCCTGGAGTGCGCCCAGCGTCCGCTCCAGGGCGGCGCGCGGCGCACCCTCGGCGAGCGTCGCCGCCAGTTGTCGCTGCATCTCGCGCAGGGCCTCGCGGTCCTGCCGGGACTCGCGGAAGCCGGCGGCCAGGGCCGCCAGGCGCGGCTCGCCGCTGTCTTCCAGCAATTCCGGGTAGCTGCCCGGCCAGAGCGGGAAACGCTGTTCGCCGTGGCTGGCCAGCAGGCGGCCGGCCCCGGCGTCGAGACACAGGCCGATCTCTCCGGCAGCCAGCACCTCGCCGTAGTCGCTGCGCAGGAACGGCAGCAGCACCTGGCCGCGCAACGCCGCGTCGTGGGAGTTCCACTGGATATCGAAGAAGCTGGCGTAGGGGCTTTCGCGGCCCCATTCGAGCACGTCCTGCCACCAGGGATTGGCGCCGCCGCCGATGCCCATGTGGTTCGGCACGATGTCCATCAGCAGGCCCATCCCGCGTTGCCGCAGGCCCTGGACCAGGCGCAGCAGCGCCGGCTCGCCACCCAGTTCCGGGTTGATCCGGGTCGGATCGACCACGTCGTAGCCGTGGCTGGAGCCGGGCCGCGCGCGGAACAGCGGCGAGGCATAGAGATGGCTGATGCCCAGGTCGGCGAAATAGTCCAGCCAGGGCAGGGCGTCGTCGAGGGTGAAGCCGGCATGGAATTGCAGGCGCAGGGTTGCGCGGGGCTCAATCACGGGTGTCCTCCCCGGCGTTCCGGCGACTGCGGTCGAGGCTGCGCAGGCGTCGTTCGACCTGTGGTGTGTCGAGCATCTGTGCGGCGTTCAGGTTCCAGCGCCGCCGCCAGTTCGGGTGGACGTCGCCGGGACCGGGCAGGTTCGGCTGCTCCAGGCTGCCCAGGGCGTCCTCCAGCGGCAGCAGCACCAGCGGCGCGGGAGTCGCCCCGACGTAATCGATGCAGGCCTCCAGCGGCGCCTCGGCGGCAGGGTCGGCCGGCGGTTCGAGGCTGGCGGCCAGCGCCCGGCGTTCCTCCGCCCGCAGTTCCAGGTCGGCGGCGCACTCCTCGGCGCCACGGAGTCCGGCGCGTCCGCGCCAGTGGATGTCGTGGCCGCGCCACCAGCCGGCCAGGCTCGGCAGGTCGTGGGTGCTGGTAGTGGCCATGGCGTCCGCCGGCCATTGCGCCGGGGGAGCGAAGCGTTCGCCGTGGCGTTCGAAGAGCAGCACGCGGGTACCGAGCACCTGGCGCCGTGCCAGTTCCTCGCGCAGGCCTTCGGGCACGGTGCCGAGGTCTTCGCCGATGACCAGCGCCGAGGCGCGGCTGGCTTCCAGGGCCAGCAAGCGCAGCAGGTCGCGTTGCGGATAGCGCAGGTAGGCGCCGGCGTGGGGCGGCTGGCCACGCGGGATCAGCCAGAGCCGTTGCAGGCCCATCACATGGTCGATGCGTAGCCCTCCGGGCCAGGCCAGGTTGGCTTGCAGCATCTCGCGGAACGCCCGGTAGCCGTGGCGGCGCAGGCCCTCCGGGTTGAACGCGGATACGCCCCAGTCCTGGCCGGACTGGTTGAGGATGTCCGGCGGCGCGCCGACATTCACCTCGGCGAGCAGCTCTTCCTGCCGCGACCAGGCCTGACTGCCGCCACCCTCGGCGCCCACCGCGAGGTCGGCGACCAGGCCGATGGCCATCCCGGCTTCCCGCGCCTGCCGCTGGGCATGTTGCAGGCAGCGCTGGGTCAGCCATTGGCCGAAGGCGCGGAACTCCACCTCCTCCGCGTGCTCGGCGCAGAACGCGGCCACCGCCGGCTCGCCGGGGTGGCGCAGCGACTCCGGCCAGCGGCGCCAGTCGGGCCCGGCGCCGAGACGCGCCTGCAGGGTCTCGAAGCGGCAGTGGTGGAGCAGGGCCTCGCCGCCTTCGCGGCGGAATTCGGCGAGGTCATGGCGCAAGGGACTGGCGCGCTCGATGAAGTCACGGTGGAGTTGGCGCAGCAGGCGCATGCGCAGGTTCGCGGCCGCCGCCCAGTCGATCAGTTCGAGGCGCTCCAGGCGCGCCATCTCCGCGGCCAGGCCGGCGCGGTGGATCGCCTGTTCCACCGCGGCCGCACCGAGGATGGTCGCTGGCGCGGCGTGCAGCACATTGAAGAACAGCCGGCTGGACGGCGAGTAGGGGCTGTAGGCGTGGCCATTGTCCTCGGCCAGCGCATGCAGCGGGCTGATCGCCAGCGCATCGGCGCCGTGCCGCGCGGCGCTGCGCAGCAGGTCCTCGAGGGCGGCGCTGTCGCCCAGCCCGCCATCGCCGGCGCGGCGCAGCGCATAGACCTGCGCGGCCAGCCCCCAGCGCCGCGCGCGGCCGGGCGCGAGGCTGGCCAGGGACGGACAGCTCGGCGGCGCGATCGCCACTGCCCACGCCTGGCGCTCCAGGACCAGCTGCGCGTAGCCGCTGCGGGTCTGCGCCGGCAGCCGGCCTTCGGCGTCAAGGCGCAGGGTGATCCGCGTGCCGTCCTCGTAGACCAGTTCGCCCGGCGTGCCGGCGGGCCCGAGCCTCTGTTCCAGCGGCTGGCCGCATTCGCCGACCAGCAGCCCGAGGTTGGCGCTGTCCTCGCGCAGCCGGACCAGCGCGGCCAGGCTCTGTCCGATCTGCTCCGGACTCTGCGCCGGATAGCCGAGGGCTTCCAGCAGGCCGCGCTGGACCTCCGGGTCGACCCGCTGCGGCCGCCCGCCGGCATCCTGCCAGTCGAGTTGCAGGCCCACGGCGGCGGCCAGTTCGGCCAGGCGTGCGTCACTCATGGGCCGGCTCCAGGCTGACCGCGATGCTGCGGGGGCCGAGGCGGCCGCCGCGATACCCGGCGCAGGCGAGGTTGTCGAGGAACAACACCTGGTCCGCCGCCGCCGGCGGCTCGACTTCCGCTTCGAGCGGCCCGGGGTTGAAGTCGATTCGCCAGCCGCTGCCGTCGCCGAGCCGCCAGCGCGCCGACAGCGCGGCGCCAGCGATGGTGGTCACGCCCAGCGAACGGGCACCGCGCAGGCGCGGGATCAGGTATTCATGGCGGATTTCCAGCAACTGCCGGTAGAAACCGCGCCAGGCCGGGTCGCAGTCGGCTAGACCGGGACGCGAGCGCTCGAAGGTCTCCACCGCGTTGGGATCGGGCAGCGAGGCCAGGGCGGCGCCGTCGCCGAAGCGGCCGAACTCGCCGAACTCCTTGCGCCGCCCCTCGCGGACCGCGTCCGCCAGTTCACCACGGTGATCGGTGAAATACAGGAACGGTTCGCGCGCGGCGCATTCCTCGCCCATGAACAACAGCGGAATCATCGGCGCGAGCAGTTGCAGCGCCACCGCCAGGCGCAACGCCTGGGGCTCGGCGAGAACGCTGAGGCGTTCGCCGAAGGCGCGATTGCCGATCTGGTCGTGGTTCTGCAGGAACAGCACGAAGGCGTCCGGCGCCAGGTCGGCGCTCGGTTCGCCGCGCGGCCGGCCGTGGCGGTTGGCCTCGCCCTGGTAGACGAACCCCTCGGCCAGGCAGCGCGCCAGGCAGCGCAGCGGCTCCCGGTAATCCTGGTAGTAGCCGTCGCTCTCGCCGGTGAGCAGGACGTGCAGCGCATGGTGGCCATCGTCGTTCCACTGCGCGTCGTAGCCCTGGCGCAGCAGGCTGGCGCGGTTGTCGTCGTTTTCCAGGACCAGGTGCACATGGCGACCGGGGCCGGCGGCGCCGCGCAGGCGGCGGGCCATCTCGACGAGGAAGGCGGGGTCGGGGATCGCATGCACGGCGTCGAAGCGCAAGCCGTCGACGCGATAGTCGAGCAGCCACATCAGGGCGTTCTCGTAGAAGAACTCGCGGACCTCGCCGCGACGGAAATCGATGGCCTGGCCCCAGGGCGTCTGCCGGTCGTCGCGGAAGAATGCGGCGGCGTACTGCGCGAGGTAGTTGCCGTCCGGGCCGAAGTGGTTGTAGATCACGTCGACGAAGACCATCAGGCCCATGCCGTGCGCGCTGTCGATCAGATGCTTGAGCTGCTCCGGGGTGCCGTAGGCCGAGGCGGGGGCGAACGGCAGGACGCCGTCGTAGCCCCAGTTGCGACGCCCGGGAAACTCGCCCAGCGGCATCAGCTCGACGGCGGTCACGCCCAGCTCCACCAGCCTGGGCAGGAAGCCTTCGACCTCGGCGTAGGAACCGAGCAGGCCGACGTGCAGTTCGTAGATCACTGCTTCGTGCCAGGGACGCCCGCGCCATTCGTCGACCCGCCAGGCGTAGGCCGCGTGGTCGACCACCTGGCTATCGCCATGCACGCCGTCGGGCTGGAACTGCGAGGCCGGGTCCGCTACGCCGGGGCGGCCGTCGATGCGGTAGCGGTAGCGCGTGCCGGCCGGACAGGGCAGGGTCGCCTCGAACCAGCCGCTGTCGCTACCCACCAGCGGCCAGTTGCGGCCGTCGGCGGTCTCGACCAATACCTCGCGCGCATCTGGAGCCCAGAGGCCGAAACAGGTCAGGCCGCCGCCTTCCGGCTGGGCGCCGAAGCGGCGCCGGATCGCCATCACGGGCGCACCCCGCGCCAGGCCGGCGCGGTATTCCTCAGCAGGCGCCGGTAGAGGCGGTTGTAGGGTTCCACCGAGTCGCGCCAGAACATCGGCGCGGCCATCGCCTTGCAGCGCATGGCATTGAGCAGAGCGGGGCAATGGTAGACGTTGATCGCGCGCAGCACCGCATCCAGATAGCTCTGCGCGGTTTCCTCGCGGAACAGGAAGCCGGTGACGCCGTCGACGATGGTGTCGGCGAGCCCGCCGGTGCAACGGGCGATCGGCAGCGAGCCGAAGCATTGCGCGTAGAGCTGGCTCAGGCCGCAAGGCTCGTAGCGCGATGGCATGAGCAGGAAGTCGCTGCCGGCATAGATGCGCCGCGCGTCGGTCTCGTCGAAGCCGATGTGCACGCCGACCTGGCCCGGATGACGCCGCGAGAGATCGAGCATGGCCTTCTCCAGCGACGGTTCACCGCGCCCGATGCTGACCAGCCGGCCACCGGCCTGGAGCAGGGCGTCGCTGATCTCCAGGGTCAGGTCGATACCCTTTTGCTGCACCAGCCGCGAGACCACCGCGAACAGCGGCCCCTTGCCCGGCTCGAGGCCGAAACGCTCCTCGACATAGCGTGTGTTGGCGCGCTTGCCGGCCCATTGGCGGGCGCTGAAGCCGGCCACCAGGTGCGGATCGCAATGCGGCTGCCAGCTGTCATCGATACCGTTGACGATGCCGCTGAGCTGGCGCTTCTCGACCTTGCACTTGAGGATGCCGTGCAGGCCGCAGCCGTATTCCGGGGTGGTGATCTCCTGCGCGTAGGTCTCGCTCACCGTGGTGATGTGATGGGCATGGGCGATGCCCGCCTTGAGGAACGACAGGCGCCCGTGGAACTCCATGCTCTCGGGGCTGAGCGCTTCGTCGGGCAGGCCCAGTTCGGCGCTGCACTGCAGGTCGCAGAGGCCCTGGTAGGCGAGGTTGTGGATGGTGAACAGGCTCGGCGTGCGCACACCGTTCCAGGCCATGTAGGCCGGGGTCAGCGCCGACGGCCAGTCGTTGGCGTGCACCAGGCCCGGCTGCCAGCCCTGGGCGCCGTGACCGCCGGCGATCTCGGCGGCGGCCAGGCAGAGGCGGGCGAAGCGCAGGTGGTTGTCAGCCCAGTCGTTGCCCTGGTCGTCCATGTAGGGGGTGCCCTCGCGCTCGTAGAGCAACGGGCAGAGCACCAGCATCACCTCCAGGCCGTCGTCGAGGGTCACCAGGCCGATCTCGCACGGCGGGATCGCCGCGCGGCCCGGCAGGCTGCCGAGGATTCGCAGGTCACTGCAGCGCTCCAGCACCTGGCGGTAGCCGGGCAGCAGGACCCGTACCGCATGCTGGCGCCTGAGCACCCGGGGCAGGGCGGCGGAAAAGTCGCCGAGCCCGCCGACCTTGACGAAGTCGCTGAGCTCGGCGGTGACGAAGAGTATTCGGTCCCTCTGTTGCGGCGGGTCCTGCGGGTGCAGCAGCGACGGAAAGGCGGTCAGTACCGCGGGTTCTTCCAGGCAGACGCCTGCAACAGAATGTCCCATGTCATCCTCCGGTCGTACGTTGTCCTTGGCGTTGATCAGGTCGGAACCATCGCCGCATCGGCAGGGCGAGGTCCTTGCTAGGGGGACCGGAGGGGAGCGACGGAAGTTTAGTTTTTTTTCCCGGCGGCTCGGCTTGCATGTGGCGGAACCAAGGGGTCGCGCGGACGGTAGCGGAACAGCGGGGTTGCCGAATGCAACGCTGGCCGAGGCACTTCTTGCAAAATGCAAATATCATTTCGCCGCTTTTCTTTATAACCCATTGATTTGAAAGGAATTGATTTTTCGGCAAAGCTGGTACGCCTTCTGCTCCAGAGGTATGCGCCTGTTTACCGGCGTCAAAAACTCTTGGATGAGGAGGCCAGCAATGCGTGATACCGATGAAAACGTGGTCGAGTACCTGGAGGAGCATTTCAAGGACGTGCGCGTCAGTTGCGAGTCCCGCCCTGACGGCGCGCTGCTGGTGACCCTGCGCAACAGCCAGGGCAAGCGCCTGATGAGCCGGGCGATCTCCGGGCAGGAACAGAGCAGCCCGCTGCTGCTCAACCAGGTGCTCGAACGCATCCGCCGCGACCTGATCATCGACCAGGGCCCGCTGCAGATGCGCGACAGCGACTACTTCCGCAAGCGCATCGACCTGCTGACGTTCCGCGACTGCGACAACCAGCATCTCACCCACCGCAAGGTCCTGGTGGCCGGCGGCAAGCTGCGCACCATGAGCCTGGCTCGCTGAGCAGGCCGACGCTTTCGTACCGGGGCGGTGGCCGCCGCGCGCCGCCCCGGCCCTTCCGACGCATGGTCCGAACCAATCGCTCCGCGCAGCCCTCCATCTAGAGGTCATCCTTACGATGGAGGCGGATATGCGTCTTTCCACTTCTGCACCCGATGCGATAACAGCCACCCCACGCAACCCTTCCCAGGACCCGGACGAATACCCGGTTCCCGATCGGGAGAGCCACGTCCCGCAGGAATTCCCGGAAGAAGTACCGATGGAGCAACCGAGCGAAGAACCTCTTTCGCCCATGCCGGAGCGCTGAGCGGTCCGATTTCCATTGAGGAGGAGCGGAACATGAGCGCAGACCCGCAGCAACGCCTGGTGGTGGCCCACAGCGTCGACCCCGCCGCCGCCGACCACGAAGTGCAGGGCAACCTGGCGCTGGCGCGCTGGCTGGCCGAAGTGCAGAACCTGGCGTTCGGCGGCGCCTTCGAACCCGAACTGCGCCAGCGAGGCCTTCTCTACCTGGTGCCCACGCGGACCCTGGTCGGCCTGGAGAGTGCGCGGCAGTTGGGCGTGGCCAGCGCCGACGACCTGCTCGGCGGGTTCGTCGAGCACGCCTTCATCGGCGGCAAGGCCATCGCCCACCCGCTGGCCCGCGGCGGCCTGGCGCCGGAGGGCTGGAACCCATTGTTCGCCGAGAAGGTCCGCGACGTGGTGCTGACCGGGGTGAGCGCTTTCAGCCTGGCCGACGCCCATCGCGCCGGCGCCCGGCTGCTCGCCGAGGGGCCGGTACGCGCCAAGCTGGCGGAAGCCTGCGGCGGCCTCGGCCAGCATGTCGCCCGCGACCTCGACGAACTGGACGGCTGGCTCGCCGGCCTCGAGGAACGCCAGCTGGCCCTCGGCCTGGTGCTGGAAGCCAACCTGGAGCGGGTCGTCACCCACAGCGTCGGGCAAGTCCGGGTCAATGGCTTCCTGATGAGCTACCACGGCCACCAGCACCAGACCCGCAACCGGCGTGGCGAACTGGTCTACGCCGGCTCGGACCTGCTGGTGGCGCGTGGCGGCTACGCCGAGCTGCTGGCCCTCGACCTGGCCCGCGAGGTGCGCCAGGCCATCGAATACGCACGGATCTTCGATACCGCCGCGGCGATTTTCTTTCCCGCCTGCTTCGCCTCCCGGCGCAACTACGACGTTGCCCAGGGCGTCGACAGCCGCGGCCGCGAGCGCTTCGGCGTGCTCGAACAGTCCTGGCGGGTGGGCGGCGCGAGCAGCGCGGAAATCGCCGCGCTGGAAGCCTTCCGCGCCGAGCCGGGGCTCGCCGCGGTACGCGCCTCTTCGTTCGAGATCCACGAGGACAAGCGCCTGCCGGACAACAGCCGGGTCATCTACCGCGGCCATGACGAACACGGCGACTTCCTGCTCAAGTACGCGATGACGGGGGAGGCATGACGGCCAACAGCGAGCGCATCCGTATCGACGTCGGCGACGAACGCATCGAGGGCACCTTCCTCAGCCCCCGGGCGAAGGTGCCTGGCGTGCTCTTCGTGCATGGCTGGGGCGGTAGCCAGCAGCGCGACCTGAAGCGCGCGCAGGGCATCGCCGGACTCGGCTGCGTATGCCTGACCTTCGACCTGCGCGGGCACGGCGCCGAAAGCGGGCGCCAGGCCCTGGTCACGCGCGAGGACAATCTGCAGGACCTGCTTGCCGCCTACGACCGCCTGGTCGCCCACCCGGCGATCGACAGCGAGGCGGTGGCGGTGGTCGGCACCAGCTACGGCGGCTACCTGGCGACCATCCTCAGCCAGCTGCGCGCGGTGCGCTGGCTGGCGTTGCGGGTGCCGGCGATCTACCGCGACGAGGACTGGCTGACGCCAAAGCTGCTGCTCGACCGCCAGGATCTCATCGACTACCGCGGCAGCCTCATCCCGGCCGCGAGCAACCGCGCACTGCAGGCCTGCGCGGCGTTTCGCGGCGACGTGCTGCTGGTCGAGTCGGAGTTCGACAGCTACGTCCCGCACTCGACCATCATGAGCTTCCGCGCGGCGTTCCAGCAGACCCATTCGCTGACCCACCGGATCATCGACCACGCCGACCACGCCCTCAGCAGCGAGGCGGCGCAGGACGCCTATACCTCGATCCTGGTGGACTGGATCACCGAGATGGTGGTCGGCGAGCGGCTCAGCATCACTCCGACATACGCCACCATCCATCCGGCTTTCTGAACGCTGCGCGAAACCCGCTCTCCCACCTTCCGTGGGTGCCTGCCCACGTTTTCGTGCCGGCCCGCGCCGGCGCCGACAGACGCGAGAACTCCCGGACAGCTGCCGGGCCAAGGAGAGCGATATGAACCAGACCAATCTCGACGACACCCTCGACGTGCTCAACGACCTGCTGCAGACCAGCAAGGACGGCGAGGCCGGTTTCCAGGCCTGCGCCCAGGACCTGCGCGACCCGCAGCTGAAGGCGGCGATGCTGGAACAGAGCCGCGATTGCGCGGCGGCCGCCGACGAGCTGGAGCGGATCGTCCTGGAGCTGGGCGGCAAGCCCAAGGACAGCACCAGCTTCGCCGGCGACCTGCACCGCCGCTGGGTCGACCTCAAGTCGCTGGTCACCGGCAAGGATGAAGAGGCGGTGCTCAACGAATGCGAACGCGGCGAGGACGTCGCCAAGCACCGCTACCAGGCGGCCCTGGAAAAGCCGCTGCCGGCGGAGATCCAGCAGGTGATCGAGCGCCAATACCAGGGCGTGCTCCGTCACCACGACCGGGTCCGCGCGCTGCGCGACGCCCGCGCCTGAACCCGACGCCACGAGGAGAAGCACGCCATGAGCCAATCCCTGGCCTTCCTGCTCATCGGCCTGGCCACGCTGGTCGGTTTCTATGACCTCTGGGCCTTCGTCAGCGTGTTCCGCAGCGACCGCAGCGTGAATTCGAAGGCCCTGTGGTCGTTGCTGATCGCCCTGGTTCCGGTGATCGGCGTGCTCATCTGGGCGGTCGCCGGCCCGCGGGCCGCGACCGCCCGTCCTCGCGGCTGAACTCGGCGGGGGATCGGGCGCTCAGCCAAAGGGAGTGCCACCGGCACCCGGATAACGAAACGATGAGGAACGACAATGAATGCCATCGAACTACTGGTCCATGACCACGAGACCGTGAAGAAACTGCTCGGCGACCTCAGCGAGACCACCGAGCGGGCGCTGAAGAAACGCAGCGAGCTGCTGGGCAGGCTGGAGCTGGAACTGGTACTGCACACCGCCATCGAGGAGGAGATTTTCTACCCGGCGCTCAAGGAGAGCGGCGGCAAGGAAGAACTGAAGATGTACTACGAGGCCAAGGAGGAACACCGCACGGTGGACTCCCTGGTGCTGCCCGACCTCAAGCGCACCCGCCCGGACACCGTGCAGTTCGCCGGCCGGGTCAAGGTGCTGAGGGAACTGCTGGAGCATCACATCGAGGAAGAAGAGGGCGAGCTGTTCCCGCGCGCCCGGCAACTGCTCGACGCCGCCACCCTCGAGCAACTCGGCCAAGCCATGCAGCAGCACAAGAAGGCCCTCAAGGCGCGCCTGGAAAAAAGGGCGGCCTGAGGCATGCGTGACGCAGACCGCGCACTGCTCGAGGAACTCCTGCTGGCACGCGGGCCGGGAGGCCAGGAAGACGAGGTGCGGGCCGTCTGCCAGCGGGAGCTGGAGCGTTGCTGCGACGAGGTCGGCAGCGATGCCGCCGGCAACCTGGTCGCGCGCATCAGCCCGCCGCACCTGCCGCGCGAACAGGCGCGGCGGGCGGCGGTGCGGCTGCTGGCACACCTCGACGAGATCGCCATGATCGTCAAGCGCGTCGAGGCCGACGGCAGCCTGCGGGTAGTCGCGCTGGGTGGCGCGCAGCCGGTGAGCTTCGGCGTCTGCCCGGTGCAGATACTGGCCGGCGAGGGCGTCCTCGACGGCGTGCTGTCCTACGGCAGCATGCACGCCACCGGCGAGTCGCCGCAGGGTTCCGACGTGCTCTCGGGCGCCGTGCACTGGCACGACGTGCATGTGGTCACCCGGCGCAGCGCCGAGGAACTCGCCAGCCTGGGCGTGCGCCCGGGCACCCGGGTGGTGCTCAACCGCCTGTGGCGACGTCCGCTGTACTTCCAGGACTGCGTCGCCGCGCACTTCCTCGACGACCGCGCGCCGCTGCTCGCCGTGCTCGGCGTGGCCGACGAAATCGCCCGACGCCGCGACGAACTGCGCGGCGACCTCTACCTGGTGCTGACCACCATGGAGGAGGAGAGCAACGCCGGCGCGCTGTTCGCCGCGCGCCACCTGCCTGGCGACGTGAGCATTGCGGTGGAGGTCGGGCCGACCGTCGCCGAGTACGGCACTCGCCTGTGCCGCGACCCGATCATCAACAGCGGCGACGCCAAGGGCTACTACAGTCGCCACCTCACCGACCGCCTGCTGCGCGCCGCCGAGCGCTGCCTGTACCGGCCGCAGGCGGCGCTGCTGCTCGACTTCGCCTCGGACGCCAGCGCCCTGCTGAGCCATGGCGAGTCGGCGCAGGTCGGCTGCATCGGCATTCCGACCGAGAACACCCACGGTTTCGAGATCGTCCTGGAAGAAGGTATCGAGGCCTGCCGGCGAACGCTGGTGGAATTCCTCGTGGAGCCGCCGGACGGCGAAGCCTGACCGACAACCGACGCAAGGAGAACCCCATGAACGAATACCTGCCCACATCGACAACCAACGGGCTGCCGCACAATCTGCAGCGCGGCGAGCGGCTCGCTTCCATCGGTGCCGGACTGGTCCTGGCCGGGTTCGGCCTGGCCCGCGGCGGCCTGCCAGGCGCCTGCAAGGCGGTCGCCGGCGGCCTGCTGGTCAGCCGCGGGCTGAGCGGACACTGCCACGTCAAGGGCCTGCTCAATGAGCCGCGGGAGGAGTTGCAGTTGCTGCGCGAGGAAGTACAGCACCTGACCCGGCGTCTGCAACGCCTGCAGGAGCGCCAGCGCGACGACTCGCGGCCGGACGCTCCGCTGGAAGCCGACCTGTCGCCGAACCTGCCGTGACATCCCGGCCCTGCGCCAACGCGCAGGGCCCATCGACGAGAGGAGGGCGAGGCGATGGCCGGCCACCTGTTCCTGATCAGCTACATACTCGACGACCAGCCGATGACCACCGAGCTGCACAGCGAGGCGCCGACCCTCACCCGCGAGGACGCGCGCCGCCACCTGGAGGCGCTGCATCGTCCGCGGGACGCCAGGGCGCTCAGCGACATCCAGGTCAGCAAGGTGGAGCGGACCCACGAAGCGGGGACCACTCCGGGACATTACCAGCAGCCCTGACGCCCGGCGCAAGCGCGGCTGGGAAAGGGGGTGGCGCTCAGCCGGTTCCGGTCTTCAACTCGGCCTCGAGTTCGCCGAAGCGACGGATTTCCTCGCGCAACTCGAGGATGAAGGCGCTGAGATCGCTGAAGCTGCTGCTCTGCAGGAAATCGCAGTTGGGCACTATGTAGAGCGCGCCGCGGGTGCCGTCCACGCGGCAGCTGATGGTCACGGTGAAATCGGCGTTCAGCTGGCATTGGCAGTCGTGGTCGCGCAATTCCTCCTCGAGGATCTTCTTCAGGTACAGGTAGGAAAGGTTCATCTGGCCAGGTCTCCCCAGGTTTGCGAGGCGCAAAAAAATCCGTTCCGTCCCTGGAGCGGGATTAGCCTGAATCAGAGAGAAACCGTCGGGTCGAGCCAACGGTACGGATAACTATAGGCGCCACGAAGGCGGAAGGCCGGCCCATATCCAGAATTCGAGGGTTTAGCCGCATCCCGCATGATACGCGGGATGCAGAATGCAAGAGGTCGTGCAGCCTGCACATGTCAGAGTGAAATCACCACGTGCGAAAAGCCTGGCCGCAGGGTCTTATGCGGCTTCGGAAAAACGCCTGGGAAAACGGTTATATGCACGTTTTCGATGTTCGACCGCTGCGCTTCAGCGGTTCGACGGCGAAGAAGCCGATCTTTTCCGCCGGGTTTCCCGCATCGCCCGCCGCAACCCTTTCGCCACCCCATAGCCCAGCACGCACCCGGCGACGGTCGCGCCGACCTGCAGGGCCAGGCCGAGGGCGTTGTCCAGGTTCGGCGCGTTCGCCAGCACCCCGGCTTCCGGCCAGAAGCCCAGCCACACGGCGATGAAGGCCAGGACCAGGTCGTACCAGGCGGCCCGGACGCCCGCCGGCCGGTAGCCACGGACGAACAGGATGAAGGCGCTGAAGGCCAGTGCCAGGAGCAGCGTAGCGCAAGCCTGGCTGAGCGCATCGGGTCCGGACATGCGAGCCTCCTAGGGCATCAGGCGCATGCACTGGCGGCTGTGCAGGCGCAGGTGGATTTCGTCGAGCAGGGCCTCGGCGCAGGAAAGGACACGCAAGGCGTCCACCTGCGACTCATCGCCGGCGCGGCTGAAATCATCGATCCGCAGGCCGCTGGGCAGCGCCGGGGCTTCCACCAGGGTCCACTCCAGGCCACTGACCGTCAGGCTGCGCTCCAGGCCCGCGCCCAGCTGTTCCTCGGCGGTATCGCGCGGTTCGACCAGCCAGCGCCAGTGGCCGAGCAGGAACAGGCGTGGCACCTCGGCGCGCAGGGCGCCGTCGATCAGCGCCGCGCAGATCGGTGGCAAGGTTTCGGCGCTGTAGTCGGACAACGGTGCGAACAGAACGTCGAGACCGGCCGCCGCCTGGCTGACGGCAATCGAGGATTCCAGGCTGGCGGGTTTGCAGCGCAGGCCGGGGCGGGCCTGCAGGCTGTTGAGGTCGGACTGCAGGGCGCTGACTTCGGCCTGCCGCTGCAGGGCCGCTGCGATCAGCGCCTGGCTCAGGCTGTCGTGGGGATGGAAGATCCCCAGCTTCAAGGTGTCGCTTTCCAGATTGTGCATGGGAACTCCCGGAGTCGAAGCGGTGGAAGGAGATGTCCCTTACTGCATATCGAAAGCCATCCGCCGGCCAAGGTTCCCGCGAAGGGAATTCGCCGGCCGCGCCGGGGTCTTCCGCAAGGCGGGCGAATTCCCTGCACGCGTCGACGGCCGGAAGTCGCTCTTCGTACTACCTTGCTTGGTATGCCTTGCAGCCCGCGCCGAGCTGCCGACGAGTGAACATCCATGAAAAGCACAGGAAAACCGCAGGTTCCCCTGAACCACGCAGCACGCAACCGCCTGCTCGACGAAGCGGTCGATGACTACGCGATCCACACCCTCGACCGGACCGGCCGGATCGCCAGCTGGAGCGCCGGGGCGATGCGGCTGTTCGGCCACGAGGGAAGCGAGATCCTCGGCCAGGATTACGCCTGCCTGCATACCCGCAAGGACCGTGAGGCGGGCCTGCCGCAGCGGGCATTGCGCCAGGCCGACAGCGACGGGCGCTTCCGCAGCGAAGGCTGGCGGGTGCGCCGTAGCGGCAAGCGCTTCTGGGCGCAGGTGGTGATCGACGCCATCCGCGACAGCGAGGGGCAGTTGCTCGGCTTCGCCCAGCTGGTCCACGACCTCAGCGAAGGACGCGCGGCCCGGGAAGCCCTGCGGCACAGCCAGGAGCAGTTCCGCCTGCTGGTGCAGAGCGTCACCGACTACGCCATCTACATGCTCGACCATCGCGGCCGGATCACCAACTGGAACCTCGGCGCGCAGCGGATCAAGGGCTACCTGCCGGAGGAGGTCATCGGCCGGCACTTCTCCTGTTTCTATACCCCCGAGGACCGCGAAGCCGGCGAGCCGGAGCGCGGCCTGGCCGCCGCCGAGCGCGAGGGCCGCTTCGAGAAGGAAGGCTGGCGGGTGCGCAAGGACGGCAGTCGCTTCTGGGCCAACGTGGTGATCGATCCGATCCGCGACGGCAACGGCCGGCTGATCGGTTTCGCCAAGGTGACCCGCGACATCACCCACCGGATCGAGGCCGAGCGCGAGCTGGAGCGCGCCCGCCAGGAGCTGTTCCAGGCGCAGAAGATGGAATCCCTGGGGCATCTCACCGGCGGCGTGGCGCACGACTTCAACAACCTGCTGACGGTGATCATCGGCAGCCTCGGCCTGTTGAAGAAGCGCCTGCCCGGCGACCAGCGCACCGCCGACCTGCTGCAGAACGCCCTGGAAGCCGCCCAGCGTGGTGCCACCCTGACCCAGCGGATGCTCTCCTTCGCCCGCAAGCAGCGCCTCGATCCACGTCCCTGCGCGATACCCGACCTGTTGCGCGGGATGACCGATCTTCTGATCCATTCCCTGGGGCCGAGCGTGTCGATCGAGACACGCTTCCCCCTCGATCTCGACCTCGCCCTGACCGACGCCAACCAGCTCGAGCTGTCGATCATCAACCTGGCGACCAACGCCCGCGACGCCATGCCCAACGGCGGGCGCATCACCTTCTCCGCGAGCAACCAGCGGGTGGAGAGCGGCAATCCGCATCGGCTCGCGCCTGGCGACTATGTCTGCCTGGGCATCAGCGATACCGGCAGCGGCATGGACGAGGAAACCCTGCGCCGGGCGGTGGAGCCCTTCTACACCACCAAGGGGGTGGGGCGCGGTACCGGGCTCGGCCTGTCGATCGTCGACGGCCTCGCCGAGCAGTTGGGCGGCCGTCTCACCTTGCAGAGCCAGCCGGGCGTGGGCACCACCGCGATCATCTGGATACCGGCCATCCACCGCAACGCGGAGAACGTCCGCCCCGTCTGCAGCGAACCGCCAGCGGCTCCCGGCGAAAGCGAGCGGGTACGACTGTCCTGCCGGGTGCTGGTGGTGGACGACGATCCGCTGGTGCTGAACAACACCGCGGCGATGCTCGAGGATCTCGGCTGCTCGGTGCTCAAGGCCGACTCCGGCAGCCTCGCCCTGGAGATCCTCGCGGCGACGCCGGAGCTGGATATCCTTCTCACCGACCAGGCGATGCCACGGATGAACGGCAGCCAACTGGTGGAGCGGGTCCTGGCCCAGGGCCGGCCGCTGAAGATGGCCCTGGCCACCGGCTTCGCCGAGAAGATCGAGGGCGCCGCCGCGCAACTGCCCAAGCTGGCCAAGCCGTTCGGCCAGGAAGAGCTGTACCTGTTCCTGACCGACACGCTGAAGGTCGCCTGAGCCTCAGCGCAGGTACTCGCCGCTGCCCGACAGCGCCTGCCCCCAGAACTCGATGAAGAGGAAGGCGGTGGTCAGCAGGGTCAGGAAGCCGACGCCAAGGATGCAGAAGGCATAGAACGGCGTCTGTCCCTGCTGCATGCGCATGAACAACGGCAGTCCGGTGAACAATAGGCGCACCGAGTAGGCGCAGGCCGCGGCGGCGGCCAGGAGCAGGAGAATCCGCCAGGGCACCAGGGCGACGATGCCGGCGAGCATCAGCGGCACGGCGACCGCCGTGGTGAAGGTCAGGCTGCCCGGCAGGCTGGGGCGCGACGGCGTGCGGAACAGCACCCAGCGCACCATCAGGCTCATGATCACCACCCCGGCAACGAAGCCCAGGTAGCACATGATCGCCAGCAGCAGGGCGCTGCCGCTGGAAAGGTGCTGCACGCTGTCGTTGCCCGGCAGCGACCAGCCGACCTGGGTGGTGCCGATGAACAGGCAGGCGGCGGGCAGCAAAGGCAAGAGCAGCAACGGGGCGAGGAAGGCGAAGTGATGGTGGTCGTAGTCCTGGCGGATTTCCGGCCAGGCGCTGGCGGGACTGATCAGTAGCCGAGCCATTTCACGGGTCATGGCGGACACCTCCTTTCTGTGGCGTTCAGGAGTCTGGACCGGCTCGCCGCGCACGGGTTCAGGCCGCGTGCCGGGCGGTCCGCGACCACCCATCCAGGCGCCTGAACCGGAAGGCGCCGGCGGGCGCCGAAAGGCAAACGGTTCTGACTTGCGGAGGCGCCCATGACCACCTACGAGATCCAGCACATGCGCGGCTGGCGACGTTTCGCCCGCACCGTGCGCGCCGCCAGCCGCGCCGAGGCGGAACGCCTGTGCCAGCCCTGGGAGTGGGTGGATGACGAGGTCCTCGCGGTGATCCCGGCCGAGGCCGAGGTGGTCGAGCGCTGGCAACGCCTGAACGAGGACCTGGTGGAAAGCCTGGAAGACCTGGAGCGCCTCAGGCGCGACGGCTGACCCGCAGGCCGACCACGGCGATCCGCTCCGCCTCCCGGTAGGCGGGGCTCTCCAGTTCCTCGGCGAACACATCCGGATCCAGCTCCTGGTATTCCCAGTCCCAGCCCCGGGCGCGCTGCGCCAGGCGCTCCCGGACCCGGGCGAGGAACGGGTCGGCGCCATCGACCATCGCCACGCCGGTGTACAGCAGCAGGCTGCCGCCCGGCTCCAGGCGCTCGAGGGCGGCGTCGACGATCGCCAGCGAGAGCCCGGCGCCCAGTGAGCCGCCGCCATGCCGGTAGGCGCGCTCCGAGGCATCCAGGAGGTATGGCGGGTTGGCGACGATCAGGTCGAAGCGACCGGGCGCCTGGCATAGCAGGTCGCTGCGCGCCAGCGTCAGATTGTCTACCCCGGCCAGCGCCGCGTTGACTCGTGCCAGGTCGAGCGCCGCCGGATTTATATCCAGCCCGTGCACCTCGGCGTCCGGGCAGGCCAGGGCGATGCGGATCGCCCCGGGACCGGCGCCGCAACCGATGTCCGCCGCACGGCGGATGCCCGTCGGATCGAGCGCGGCCAGGTGGCTGCGGATCAGCCGGTCGAAACGGTAGGTGTCGGGACCGAAGAACACCGCGTCGGCGGCCAGGGTCGGGAAGGCCGAGTGAACCAGCAGTTCGTCGCCGAGGCTCGAATAGCGCACCCGGCTGCGCCAGCCTTCGGCCTCGCGGTGGATCAGGTCGTGCCCGGCGAGGAGCGCCAGCCAGTCCGCCGGCAGGCATTGCGCGGTGAACGCCCGGCTCCAGCCGAAGATTCCGGCCAGGTCCCGGGCCATGCGGTTTTCCGGCCGGGCGTTGACGCGCTCATGGGTAGCCGGGGTGACGGTGACGAAACGGTAATCCTGGCTGCGCAACCAATTGCCGAGGCTGACCAGGGCGTCCAGGCGCGGGTCATTCAGGCTGGGCATGGGCGGCCCTCCAGCGTTGGCTGAACAGCCGCGTGGCGAGCAGGCCGGCGGGGCGGTGGTGGAGGTGCGGGGCCATCAGTTGCAGCAGGCGGGCGACGCCCTGCTCGGGCGTCAGGCGCAGGAGTTCGCGGCGCAGCGCGACCTGCTCGGCCTCCACCTCGCCACCGACCGGCAGCGCGGGCTCCGCCAGCGCTGCCGGGACGGTGTCGGCGGCGCGCGGCGGCGCCTGCCAGTCGCCGGCGATCCAGTCGTGCAGCAACTGCCGCTCGTAGACGCTGAAGACCCCGAACATCGCCGCCCGATCGCCGTCCACCAGGGCCCAGAAGCGACTGCCACGCGGATCGGCGTTGCGCCTGATCCAGCCTTCCTCCTGCAGACAGGCGAGGAACGCCGGAATCCTTCCGGGCACCGCAAGCCACTGGTTCACCGTGCGCCCGCCGATCCGGCAGCGATCCGAATGCATGCCCGCCGCATAGACGCGCTTGCGTTCGAGCATGGCTTGCAGTTCCTCCTCCAGATCGAAACCGTCGATTATCTGCGTGCTACTCAGGCCGACGTCGTTGAGTCGATAGCCGTTGCGCACCCGCTCGAGGAAGGCTTCGCGCCCGCCGAGCTGCGGCAGGTTGTCGAACAGCGCGCGCAGGGCCTTGCGCGCATGCCCGCTGGCGGCGTTGTCGATGGTGACGTGGAGCTGGAAGTAATAGGGGTCCAAACCCAGCTCGCGCAGTTCGTGGGTGGTGATCAGCAGGTGCAGCGGCGGTTGCTCGTAGCCCAGGTTGTAGCCGATCACCTCCGGCAGGTAGTCCGCCGCCAGGTGACCGAGGGCGAGTTGCTGGGTGCCCTGCAGGTAGTGCAGGTCGCTGAGACCCTCGGCCTCCTCGCTGCCGATGCTGGCCAGCAGGCGCCGGTAGAGCAGCACATGGTTGCGCGCCGGAACCCCGTCACCGAGCTCCTCGAGGAAGGTCTGCAACAGCGGACGCAGGCGTTCGTCGGCGTGATGCGGCAACAGCCCGTAGAGCCAGGCGCCATCGACCAGCTTGGTCGGCGCCACGCTGCGGATGAAATGCATCGCCTGCGACGGCACGCGGAAATAGCGCCGGCCTTCGCCGCGTCGACGCGCCTTGAGGTACTCGACATGGGCCTCGGCGGTGCGCCGGGCGCCGGCTTCGAGCCAGGCGGGCCAGGCCTCGGGATGTTCCGGCAGGTCGTCGTCGCGGGTGGCGGCCAGGCCCAGCTGCTGGTCGAGGAACACGCCGGCGGCGTCGAGATGCTCCTGCGGCGCCTCGAGCAGGGCATGGTACAGCTCGCGGACCCGGGGCGACGGGTTTGCAGTGGTGGCAGGGAGGGGCGAGGACAGGCTCATGTCGCGTTCCTTGTCATGGGTTTGCGGGGGCGGCCGGATCGACCGCACATACCGTTGCGAGCGAGCGCGGGAATAAAAGGTTTCACTGGCGGGACAGGTGGCGCGCCGTGGCGCCGTGCGACGGCAAAAGCGAACCCTGGCGGCGCCCCGGGGTCTGCCGCTGACAGCCCCCGGAGCCGCGCCGATGATTGATTCCCGGGCCGACCACGGCCTTCGCTTCGGCATCGAGGAGGAATTCTTCCTGCTCGACGCCACCGACCTGGATATCGCCCGCACGGCACCCTCCGGATTCCTCGAGGCCTGTCGCGCCGCCCTCGGCGAGCATTTCGCCGAAGAAATGTTCGAATGCCAGGTCGAGGTCGCCAGCCCGGTGTTCGCCGACCTGGCGCAAGCCGCGCGCTTCCATGGCCGGGCCCGCCAGCGCCTGGCGCAGCTGGCCGCCGGCTTCGGCCTGCGTGCGCTGTGCGTCGGCACGCATCCCTTCGCCGACTGGCGGCGGGCGCGGAGCAACCCAGCGGCGCACTTCGCCCGCCTGTTCGAGGACCAGGGGCGGGTGGCCCGGCGCAGCCTGGTCTGCGGCCTGCACGTGCACGTCGAGATTCCCGCGAGCCACGACCGCATGGTCGTGCTCCAGCAGGTCCTGCCCTGGCTGCCGCTGCTGCTGGCGTTGAGCGCGTCGTCGCCGTTCCGCGGCGGCCGCCGCAGCGGTCTGGCGAGCTACCGCCGGGCGCTGTGCGGCGAGTGGCCGAGGATGAACATCCCTCCCGCCTTGCCCGACGAGGACGCCTACCGCCGGCACCTGGCGCTGCTGCGCGAGAGCGGCTGCATCCGCGAAGATGGCCAGGTGTGGTGGATGGTCCGGCCATCCTCCCACGTTCCCACCCTGGAGCTGCGCATCTGCGACGCCTGCCCGCGGCTGGCCGACGCGCTCTGCCTGGCCGGGCTGTTCAGGGCGCTGGTGGGGCAAGCGCTGCTGGCCGGCGATGCGCCTGCCGGACCGGCCGCCCGCGACGCCTGCCTGGAAGAAAACTACTGGCAGGCGATGCGCCACGGTTGCGCCGGACGCTATCTCGTCGACGGCCGCTGCGTGAACGCCAGGGACTGGCTGGAGAGGGCCTGGCGGCAATGCCACCCGCAGGCCCGCCAGGGCAACGAGTGGGCCTATGGCCACGCCCAGCGATTGCTCGAGGAAAACTCCGCCGATCGCCAGTTGCAGCGCTACCAGGCGTTGCGCGCCGAGGGCAGGGGGCGCCAGGCGGCGCTGCGGCGGCTCGTGGAGGAACTGCTGGAGGAAAACCTCCAGGCGCTGCCCGCGATCTAGTCCAGCGTCCTCGAGGGCGGACAGGACGCGAACCACCAGGGGGCGAGGTGCTTTTCGGTTTCGCGCGGGTGCGCCGCCGCCCACCTCGCGAAGCGGGGCCGCGCCGCTTCGGGCCGGAGGGCACCGACGAGGAGTTTTCCTGAACGTTCCGGGCCTTGCGCATTCATAGCGTCAGGACCCCGAGAACCCCGGCGCAGCGGCACCGCCGCCAGCCCCAGCCACAGGAGACCGCCGCATGCCCGCACTGGAAGCCCTGGACCTGGCGCGCTTGCAATTCGCCTTCACCATATCCTTCCACATCCTGTTTCCGGCCATCACCATCGGCCTGGCCAGCTACCTGGCGGTGCTGGAAGGGCTCTGGCTGAAAACGAACGAAGAGGTCTACCGCGACCTCTATCACTTCTGGTCGAAGATCTTCGCGGTCAACTTCGGCATGGGCGTAGTGTCCGGCCTGGTCATGGCCTACCAGTTCGGCACCAACTGGAGCCACTTCTCCGATTTCGCCGGATCCATCACCGGGCCGCTGCTGACCTACGAGGTGCTCACCGCGTTCTTCCTCGAGGCCGGCTTCCTTGGCGTCATGCTGTTCGGCTGGAACCGCGTCGGGCCGGGGTTGCATTTCTTCGCCACGGTTATGGTGGCGATCGGCACGCTGGTCTCGACCTTCTGGATCCTTGCCTCCAACAGCTGGATGCAGACCCCGCAGGGCTTCGAGATCGTCGACGGCCGGGTGATCCCGGTGGACTGGCTGGCGGTGATCTTCAACCCGTCGTTCCCCTATCGCCTGCTGCACATGTCGGTCGCCGCGTTCCTCGCCACCGCCTTCTTCGTCGGCGCCTCGGCGGCCTGGCACCTGCTGCGCGGGCGCGACAACCCGGCGATCCGCAAGATGCTCTCGATGGCCATGTGGATGGCGCTGATCGTCGCCCCGGTGCAGGCGGTGATCGGCGACGCCCATGGTCTCAACACCCTGGAGCACCAGCCGGCGAAGATCGCCGCCATCGAGGGCCACTGGGACAACGCCGGCGGCGGGCCGACCCCGCTGATCCTGTTCGGCTGGCCGGACATGCAGCGCGAGGAGACCCGCTTCAAGGTGGAGATCCCGCTGCTCGGCAGCCTGATCCTCCGCCACAGCCTGAGCGAGCCGGTCCCGGCGCTGAAGGAGTTCACGCCGCAGGACCGCCCCAACTCGACGGTGATCTTCTGGACCTTCCGCCTGATGGTCGGGCTCGGCCTGCTGATGATCGCCACCGGTCTCTACAGCCTGTGGCTCCGCTGGCGCGGAGGAGAGCGACTGTACCGCTCGCCGGCGTTCCTGCGCCTGGTGCTGCTGATGGGCCCGTCCGGCCTGCTCGCCATCCTCGCCGGCTGGGTCACCACCGAGATGGGCCGCCAGCCCTGGGTCGTCTATGGGCTGATGCGCACCCGCGACGCCGTCTCGGCGCACAGCGCCGAACAGCTGGGCCTGAGCCTGGCGCTGTTCGTGCTGGTCTACTTCGCTGTCTTCGGCGTCGGCTTCGTCTACCTGCTGCGCCTGATTCGCAAGGGACCGCGCACGGCGGAAGGGCGGCAGACGGAGGAGGGCGGCGGCGCCGGGCGCAGACAGACGCCGGCCCGCCCGCTGTCGGCGGCCGGCGAGGAACTGGAAGACAACCAGGACGCCACCGGGAGGAACTGAGCATGGGCATCGACCTACCCCTGATCTGGGTGATCATCATTCTGTTCAGCGTCATGATGTACGTGGTGATGGATGGCTTCGACCTGGGCATCGGCATGCTCTACCCGTTCTTTCGTGACGCGCGCGACCGCGACGTGATGATGAACAGCGTGGCGCCGGTCTGGGACGGCAACGAGACCTGGCTGGTGCTGGGCGGGGCCGGCCTGTTCGGAGCCTTTCCGCTGGCCTACTCGGTGGTCCTGCCGGCGCTCTACCTGCCGCTGGTGTTCATGCTGATCGGCCTGGTGTTCCGTGGCGTGGCCTTCGAGTTCCGCTTCAAGGCCAGGCCGGCCAGGCGGCATGTCTGGGACAAGGCGTTCATCGGCGGTTCGTTGCTGGCGACCTTCTGCCAGGGCGTGGTCCTGGGAGCCTTCATCGATGGCATCCCGGTGGAGAATCGCCGCTTCGCCGGCGGCTCGCTGGACTGGATCGCACCCTTTCCGCTGTTCTGCGGCGTGGGGCTGGTGGTGGCTTACAGCCTGCTCGGCTGCACCTGGCTGATCATGAAGACCGAAGGCCGCCTGCAGGAGCGCATGCACGACCTGGCGCGACCGCTGGCGCTTGCGCTGCTGGCGGTGATCGGCATCGTCAGTCTGTGGACACCCTTGAGCCATCCGCAGATCGCCGCGCGCTGGTTCAGCCTGCCGAACCTGCTCTGGCTGCTACCGGTGCCGCTCCTCGTGCTGCTGACGTTCCGCCAGTTGTTGCGGGCGGTGGCGGCGGACGCCCAGGCCCGGCCCTTCATCCTCACCCTGGTGCTGATCTTCCTCGGCTACAGCGGCCTGGGCATCAGCCTGTGGCCGAACATCGTGCCGCCGGCGCTGGACTTCCGCGCCGCCGCCTCGCCGCCACAGAGCCAGAGCTTCATGCTGGTCGGCGCGCTGTTCATCATTCCCTTCATCCTCGGCTACACCGCCTGGAGCTACTACGTGTTTCGCGGCAAGAGCGCCGATGCCGGCTACCACTGACCACGGAGGGATATCTGCATGGCGCAATCCGCGGCTCTTCATCCATCCAGCACCCGCCTGCTCGCGGCCTGCCTGGTGGTGCTATTGCGCATCGCTCGCGGCGGACACGGCTGACCATGCAACGGCAACCGCGGCAGGGGCCTGGACGCCACTCCTGAAGTGCTGCGCTTCTTCCAAGAGCATGGCGGCTGAAGAAGCACCGTCTCAGTCGCGGCGTTCCGACGCCACCAGGTTGCCGTGGCCGTGCCCGCTTTCCCGCCGCGGCCGGGCGCCGAAGCGCTGCCAGATGCGTTCGTGGAAATAGAACGCCAGGGTGTTGCAACTGGGTTCGATCAGCGCGATCAGGCCACCGGTCAGTACCGAGCCGGTCAGCGTATAGGCCACGCCGAAAGCGATGCTGAAGTGCAGTACGGCAAAGGTCAGGGTCTTGAGCAGGGGCGCCTGCGGATCCGCTCGTCCGCAGCACGCCCCGATCCCCCGTGGGTTCACCGCTTGGCCTCGGTGTCCGGCTGGCAGTCACGGGCGAGGAAGGCCCGAGTGAGTTCCGGCAGGTGCTCGCGCAGCCAGTCGGCCATGGCTTCTTCCTGGGGCAGGATGCGCTCCAGCGCGGCGAGGGTCTCGCTGTCGCCGACTTCGCGGGCGGCGGCGATCAGCACGGTGTAGGCGGCGATCTCCATGTTCTCGAAGACGTAGCCGCTCATCGCGCCCTTGACCACTTCGTCGCTGACCGTCATGCCGGCCACCGCCTGGCCGAAGGCCATCAGCTTGGCGCCCATGTCCTTGAGGGTCGACGGACTGCTGTCGAGGCGCTCCAGGCACTCTTCGAGCAGACGCTGCTGGCCACGGGTCTCCTCGATGTGCTGTTCGATCCGCGTCTTCAGCTGCGGATAGTGCTCCAGGCGCGCCGCCTGGCCCTTCAGCATCTGTTCGGCCTGTTGCTCCATGGCGTGGGCGTCGCGCAGCCAGTCCAGCAGGTTTTCCTGTTTGCTCGTCATCGCGGTTCTCCTCGGAGTGTATGTGTCTGCTCAGAGGCGCCCCGGTCGGTGGCGTTCAGTTTCTTTTCCGAACGGCCGGGACCAGCGCAGCGCGTCCGCAAGAAGTTCTGAACCCTCGTCGAGCCGGGGCCTTCGAAGCTATATATGCCGGGCTCCGGAAAACATCGGGCAAGCCACGGCACAGGACCGGTTGCCGAAGGTGCGAAGCCGTCGTCGACATACCCCGCATCGCAGTCCGAAAGCAGGAGGATTTCCGCATGTGCACAAACACGAAACCGTCCCCCGACCAGCAGGATGCCCCGCTGACTCCGGACTCGCCGGCCGTGCGGCCGGAACGTCACAAGCACGACCAGGCCAGCGAGGCGCAACCGGAGTTCGCCCCCGACGATCCCGACGTCGCCGGCCGTGGCGAAGCCGATCGGCCCGCCTGAAGCACCGGCGGCCGTGGGCGCCGGTCATTTCGTCCGGTCGATGGAAAGCCCGGCGAGGCAGGCGGTCATGAATAGGGAGAATGCAGCAGGGAGTCCGCCACCATGAGTTTTTCCCGTTTCGCCCAACGCCTGTCCAACTGGGCCGGCCGCCCGCCGACCTTCGTCGTCGCCCTCGGTTTGATCCTGCTGTGGGCGCTCAGCGGGCCGTTCTTCGACTTCAACGATACCTGGCAGCTGGTGATCAATACCTCGACCACCATTGTCACCTTCCTCATGGTCTTCCTCATCCAGAACACCCAGAACCGCGATACCGACGCGCTGCACATCAAGATCGACGAACTGCTGCACAGCACCCAGCGCGCCCATGATGCGCTGCTGGGCCTGGATGAACTGGATGCGGACACCCTGCGCAAGCTGCGCGAGCGCTACCAGCGCATGGGCGAGCAGGATGGCGAGACCCCGGAAAGCGTCGCCGCCGAGGAGGAGCGCCAGTGCGGTTGCGCCAGTCCGGAGCGGCGCGACGCCTGAAACGGCGCCGTGACGGCTCAGGGGCGCAGGATGACCTTGCGGCAGTCCTCGTGCTTCTCGTCGAACAGCGCGTAGCCCAGCGGCGCGTCGTCCAGGCGCAGGCGATGGCTGATGATCGCCTCGGGATGCAGTTCGCCATTGCCGATGTGCTCGAGCAGGGCCGGCAACAGCGCCTGCACATGGGTCTGCCCCATCTTGAAAGTCAGGCCCTTGTCGAAGGCGTCGCCGAACAGGAAGCCGTGGATGAAGCCGGCATAGACGCCCGGCACGCTCACCGTCCCGCCGCGCCGCACCGCCGCGATGCACTGGCGCAGGGCCTTGCCGCTGCCAGCCTCGAGCCTGAGCGCGGCAAGCATGCTTTCGGTGACGCTGCCCTTGGCTTCGAAACCCACCGCGTCGATCGCCGCGTCCACCCCACGGTGGCCTTCGGTGCGCTCGATGATCGCCGCTGCCGGGTCGTCCTCGCTGCCGAAATCGATGGGGATCGCGCCATAGGTGCGGGCGGCGAAGTCCAGCCGGTAGCGGTGGTGATCGACGATGAAGATCCGTTCGGCGCCCAGCAGGCGCGCGCAGGCGGCGGACATCAGGCCGACCGGGCCGGCGCCGTAGATCGCCACGCTGCTGCCCTGGCGGATACCGGCGTTGCGTACTGCCTGGTAGCCGGTGGGCAGGATGTCGCTGAGGAACAGTACGCGTTCGTCATCCAGGGCGTCGGGAATCACCAGGGGCCCGCTGTTGGCCTTGGGCACCCGGACGTATTCGGCCTGTCCGCCCGGCACGCCACCATACAGGTGGCTGTAGCCGTAGAGTGCCGCGCCCGGCGGAATCTGCTTCTTGTTGAGGATCGCGCCACGCCCGGGGTTGCTGGTCTCGCAGGCGGCATGCAGGTTCAGGCGGCAGAAGAAGCACTCGCCGCAGGCGATCACGAAGGGCACCACCACGCGGTCGCCGGGGCGCACGGCGGTGACGGCCGGGCCGACTTCCTCGACGATGCCCATGAACTCGTGGCCGAGGATATCGCCCTGTTCGACCAGGGGGATCTTGCCGCGATACAAATGCAGGTCCGAGCCGCAGATGGCGGTGGCGGTCACTCGCAGCAGCAGGTCGTCGGGCTCCTGCAGGCGGGGCTCGGCGACCCGTTCGATGCGGACGTCGTGGCTGCCGTGGAAGGTGAGGGCGCGCATGGCGGTGCTCCTGGCCGTGGCTGATGCAGATGGGGCGCACGCCCGCTCGCTGGAGTTCATTCGCCGGGACGGGCGGGCACCGTCGGTCCCGCGCATTCAACGACGCGGCAGGCACGCGGTCGGATGACGGGACCGGACCGGAGGCTTTCCCATGCGCACCCACCGCCTGCTCGCCGTCCCGCTCCTGCTCGCCGCGCTCTGGCTGCTCGGCGGCGGCGCCTGGTTGTGGCTGCTCGACGGTTCCGCCTACTACCTGTGCGCCGGCGGCGCACTGCTGGTCTGCGCCATCGCCCTCTGGCATGGCCGGGCGCGGGCCCTGGCCGCCTACGCGACGCTGCTGCTGGGCAGTTGCCTGTGGGCCTGGTGGGAAGTCGGCCTGCGCTGGTGGGAGCTGGTGCCGCGCCTGGCCCTGTGGTTCCTGCTCGGCGGCCTGCTCTGCCTGCCGGCGTTGCGTCGCCGACTGCGTGGTCGGCACGCGTCGCGCGACGCCGCGCTGCTGGCCTGCGCCCTGGGCCTGGTCGCGCTGCTGGCGAGCCTGGCGCTGCTGCGGCCATCCGTGGAGTTGCCGGCGGTCAGCCATGGCGCGGCCGGGCCAGGCGCCACGGGTGCGGCGGATGGCGAGTGGCGCTTCTACGCGGGCGACGCCGGCGGGCAGCGTTACTCGCCGCTGCGTCAGATCGATCGCGGCAACGTGCGGCGCCTGCGACTGGCCTGGCACTACCGCAGTGGCGACCTGCCAGGTCCGGACGACCCGCTGGAGACCACCGCGGAAAACACCCCGCTGATGGTCGGCGGGCGTCTCTACCTGTGCACGCCGCATAGCCAGGTGATCGCCCTGGAGGCGGAGAGCGGCCGCGAGCTCTGGCGCTTCGATCCGCAGTTGCGCGGCCGTCGCGCCGACGGCTTCCGCAGTTGGCCGCACATGACCTGCCGCGGGCTCGCCTACCATCACGGCCCGGCCTCCAGCGGCAGTTGTCCGCGCCGCCTGCTGCTGCCCACCGCGGACGCCCGTCTGATCGCCCTCGATGCCGACAGTGGCAAGCCCTGCCGGGGCTTCGGCAAGGACGGCACGGTGGACCTGGCGCGCGGCCTGCCGGACTTCCAGGCCGGCGAATACTACTCCACCTCTCCGCCGGCGCTGGCCGGCGGCCTGGTACTGGTCGGCGGCCATGTCACCCATCGGATCGCCAGTGGCGTGCTGCGCGCCTATGACGTGGAGGACGGCCACCTGGTATGGAACTGGTACGGCGACGACCGCGTCGACGGCCGTCCGCTGGCCGCCGGCGAGCAGTATCCGCGCGGCGCGCCGAACGTCTGGTCGACGATCAGCGTCGACCGGCGCCTTGGCCTGGCCTACCTGCCCGTCGGCAATGCCAAGCCGGACTTCTGGGGCGGCCGGCGCAGCGCCGCGGCGGAGCGTTACAGTTCCTCGGTGGTGGCTTTGGAGATCGCCAGCGGGCGGCCGCGCTGGGTATTCCAGGCGACCCGCCACGATATCTGGGACCGTGACCTCGCCGCCCAGCCGACGCTCTTCGAACTGCGCCGGGGGCGGCAGCGGATCCCGGCGCTGCTGGCGGCCACCAAGCAGGGCAGCCTGTTCGTCCTCGACCGGCGCAATGGCAAGCCGCTCTGGCCGGTACGCGAGGTGCCGGCACCGGCGGGCGCCGCCGAAGGCGACCACACGGCAGCGAGCCAGCCGGTCTCCAGCCTGGACTTCTCCCCGCCGCCGCTGCGCGAGCGGGACATGTGGGGGGTCACCCCCCTGGACCAGTTGCTCTGCCGGCTGGCCTATCGCCGGCTGCGCTATGAGGGTCCGTATACGCCACCCGGCGAGTCCGGCAGCCTGATCTATCCGGGCAGCGCCGGGGTGTTCAACTGGGGCGGGGTAGCGCTGGACCCGCACCGGCGCATCGCCTTCCTCAACCCGAGCTACATGGCCTTCCGCGTGCGCCTGGTCGCCGGCGCGCCGGGCGAACCGCGCTATCGCGCCGACGGCGTGCCGTTCCGCTCGCCGCTCGGCCTGCCGTGCCAGGCCCCGCCCTGGGGCGAGGTGATGGCCCTGGAGCTGGACAGCGGTCGCCTGCTCTGGCGCCGCCCCAGCGGCACGGTACGCGACGCCACGCCGCTGCCGCTGCCATTCGCCCTTGGGGTCCCCAGCCTCGGCGGAGGCCTGGTCACCGCCGGAGGGCTGGCATTCCACGCCGGCACCCTGGATCGCTACCTGCGCGCCTACGACCTGGACACCGGCGAGGAACTCTGGCGCGCGCGCCTTCCGGCAGGCGGCCAGGCCAGCCCGATGAGCTACCGCGGGCGCGATGGACGCCAGTACCTGGTGATCGTCGCCGGCGGCCACGGCTCGCTGGGCACCCGCGCCGGGGACCATGTGCTGGCCTTCGTCCTGGCGCCCTGAGTGCCATTCGTCGCGGCGATGGCTCATGGCGCGCGAGCGACAATCCTCCGTAGGGAAAACCATCGTCGAGGAACCGATACGAAAGAAGAGAGGCGAGCATGTCCAAGCAGCACATCATCCATTTTACCGGACCGATCAATTCGTCCACCTGCGGCAACCTGATCAATACCTGCGCGAAAGCCCTGCAACAGGAAGCCGAGGAATTGCGGATCAACATCGCCACCATGGGCGGGGAGTGCAGCTACGGCTTCACCCTGTACAACTTCCTGCGCGCGCTGCCGGTCCCGGTCCATACCCACAACCTGGGTACCGTCGAATCGATGGGCAACATCCTGTTCCTCGCCGGCGAGCGCCGCAGCGCCTGCGCCCACAGCAAGTTCCTGTTCCACCCGTTCCACTGGACCCTGCATGGCGCGGTGGACCACGCGCGGATGGCGGAATACGCGATGAGCTTGGACTACGACCTGCAGCTGTACGCGCAGATCGTCGCCGAGCACACCCGCGACGCCCCCGAGCGCCTGGACATCCCGCGCTACCTGATGGCCTACCCGCGGATCCTCGGTCCCGACGACGCGCTGGCCTGCGGGCTGATCCAGAGCGTCGACGACTCGCCGATACCCGCTTCCGCCTGTCACTGGAGCGTGCACTCCTGAACCCGCGCAGGCCTTGCCGGGTCACGCGCGGCGGCCTTCGGCCAGCATATTCCGGCAAGCGGAAGGCCTTGAATCGGCTAATGAATTTTTCGTCCCAGGACATCCGCAAAAGAGTTTGAACGTTCCCTGGCGGAAGCCTTCGGAGTAAGTGCACGCGGCGAAAAGCGCCGCATCCCTTCCAACCCTCGAGAGGAGGAAACGAGCATGACCGACAAACGACAAGGCATGAGCACCAGCGAAGCCGGGCAGAAAGGCGGCGAAGCCACCTCCAGGAGCCACGGCAAGGAGTTCTACCAGGAGATCGGCCACAAGGGTGGCCAGGCCAGCGGCGGCAACTTCGCCAACGACCCGCAGCGCGCCGCCGAAGCCGGGCGCAAGGGTGGCCAGCAAAGCGGGGGCAATTTCGCCAATGACCGGGAAAGAGCCGCCGAGGCGGGCCGCAAGGGCGGCCAGCAGAGCGGCGGCAATTTCGCCAACGACCGGGAAAAAGCTTCCGAGGCAGGACGCAAGGGCGGCCAGAACAGCCACGGCGGCGGCCGTTCGTCCTGATCATGTAGAACCGCGCAAGCGTACGGCGCATCCCCACCGGGATGCGCCGTTTTTCCATCAGACGAAGAGGAACTCAGCATGTCCAGACCCACTTCCCGCCATCCGCTGCGCGCCTTCCTCCTGGTTGCCACGCTCTGCAGTGGCGCCGCCCTGGCCGGGCAACCGGCGACGCCGGACGGCAATCATCCCGGCCCCGGCGAGGGTACGAGCCATGGCCAGGGCGCCGGGCCCACCGCCCAGGATCCTCACGAAACCCATCGCGAGAACGGCAAGGTACGCACCGAGGATGGCCGCGCCGTGCGCAGCGACGACGGCGAGCGCAACAACCGCAGCGACCACCAGGATGCCTCGCCGGAGCATTCCGGCGAGGGCGGCCAGCGCGATCGCTCCAGCAACCCCGGTAGCCAGGAGTGACGCCGGGAAGAAACTTCGAACTCCCGCTGCCGCCGCCATTCACAAGCAGGGAGAGTCGCGCCGGGAAGCGGCGCGTCGAAAGGAGGAGACAGACCGATGAAAGTCCGCGAAATCATGAGTCGCGAAGTACGCACCGTCACCCCCCAGACCACCCTTGGCGAGGCGGCGCTGCTGATGCGCCAGGCCGACATCGGCGCCTTGCTGGTCAACGAGGGCGAGCGCCTGACCGGCGTGGTCACCGACCGCGACCTGGTGGTGCGCGGCCTCGCCGACGGCCTGGCGGCCGACCGCCCCGTGCGCGAAGTGATGAGCGCGGAACTGCGCTACTGCTTCGAGGACGAGGAGGTGGACCATGTGGCGAAGAACATGGCGCAACTCGAAAAGCGTCGCCTGCCGGTGATGGATCGCAACAAGCGCCTGGTGGGGATCGTCTCGCTGGCCAACATCGCCACCTGCAACACCGACAAGCTCAGCGCCAATCTCTTGCGCGGCGTGGCACGCGCGCACTGAGGCAGCCATGGCGGAACGACGGCTGGTGGCGATCTGCGGCGGCAGCGCCGGGGTCGGGCGGGCTACCGCGCATGTCTTCGCCCGCGCCGGCTACGCGGTGGCGATACTGGCCCGCGGCGAACGCGGCCTGGCCGAGACCGAGGCGGAGCTGCGCGGCTACGGCGTGCCGCTGACGACGCTGAGCGTCGACGTGGCCGATGCCGATGCGTTGCGCGCGACGAGCGAGCGCCTGGAGCATGAACTGGGCACCCCGGACGTCTGGGTCAACGCAGCGATGGTCACGCTGTTCTCGCCAGTGCGCCAGCTCACTGCGGAGGAGATCCGCCGTGTCACCGAGGTCACCTACCTGGGCACGGTGCATGGCACCCTGGTCGCGCTGGAGCGCATGCGCCCGCGCGACCGCGGGGTGATCATCCAGGTCGGCTCGGCGCTGGCCTACCGGGCCATCCCTCTGCAGGCCGCCTATTGCGCGGCGAAGTTCGCCGTGCGCGGCTTCACCGACGCGCTGCGCTGCGAACTGCTGGAGGAGGGCAGCGGGATCCGCCTGTGCATGGTGCAATTGCCGGCGCTCGACACCCCGCAGTTCGACTGGGCGCGTAACCGACTGCCGCGAAAACCGCAGCCGGTACCGCCGATCCACCATCCCAACCTGGCGGCCCATGCGATCTACGCGGCGGTCGACAAGACGCCACGGGAACTCTGGCTGGGCGCGTCGACCCTCCAGGCGATCCTTGCCAACGGCGTGGCGCCGGGCCTGCTCGACCGCCTGCTGGCGCGGCGCGCCTACGTCGGCCAGATGAGCGAACAGGCCGAGCCGGGAGGGCGTCCGGACAACCTGTTCCTGCCCCTGGAGGAAGGCCACGCCACTTGCGGCCGTTTCGCCAGCCGCTCGCGCTGCTCGGCGCTGTTGCTCAGCGCCGCGACGGTGTCCTGGGGATTGCTCGGCGCGGCCCTGCTGCTGGCCGCGCTGCTGCTATGGCTGTGAGCCGTCGCGACGGAACCAGCGGTAGCCGTAGCCGGCCAGCGAGACCCGGTTGCCGTGCGGAGGCGGGTAGTCGTCATCGGCGAGGATTTCCCGGTAGGCGCCGAGATCCAGCTCGCCTATGCACGCGCGTAGCGGCCGCTCGGACAGGTTGACCAGCATCAGGCTGCCGGGCGCCTGGCCGCGATCATGGCGCATGGCGAACAGCGCCGGCTGGTCGGTCGGTACCAGGCTGGCCTGGCCCAGGCCCGTCTCCGGCAGTTCCGCGCGCGCCCGGGCCAGGCGCCGTACCCGGTTGAGCAGGGAGTCCGGCGCCGCATCCTGGGCGGCGACGTTGACCCGCGTGCAGGCGAACGGCCCGTCCTCGATCGGCGCCACCGCCAGGCGTTCGGCGGGCGCGTCGGAAAACCCCGCGTGGGGCTGGTCGCTCCATTGCATGGGCGTGCGCACCGCCAGGCGTTCCGGGCGCCGCAGGTCGTCCCCCATGCCGATTTCCTCGCCGTAGCGCAGGATCGGCGTGCCCGGCAGGGACAGCAGCAGGGCGTAGGCCATCGCCTGGCGGCGGACGTCGCCGCCGAGCATCGGCGCCAGGCGCCGGCGGATGCCGCGGCCATAGAGGCGCATGTTCTGCTCGGGGGCGAAGGCGCGCATGACCTCCTCGCGCTCGGCCTCGCTCAGGCGCTCCAGGTCCAGCTCGTCATGATTGCGCAGCCACAGGGCGTAGCCGCAGCCCGGCGGCGGCACCGGCTGGCGGACCAGCGCGCGGCGCAGCGGTTCGGCGCTCTGCCGGGCGAGAGCGAGGAACAGGTGGTTGTTGATCCAGAAGTCCAGTACCAGCCCCAGTCGCCTGCCGTCGCCGAAGTAATGGCGGTAACGGTCGGGCTCGACGTCCACCTCGCCCATCAGCAGCGCCTCCGGCGCATGCCGGGCGAGCCGTTCGAGCAGCCAGGCGCCACGTCGCTCGTCGCCGCCGCCGGCCTGTTCGACCAGGTGCGAGGCGGCATCCAGGCGGAAACCGGCGACGCCCAGTTCCAGCCAGTGGCTCATGACCCGCTCGACTTCCTCGATGACCCGCAGGTTCTTCAGGTTCAGGTCCGGCTCGTGGCTGTAGAAAAGATGGCGGTAGTACTGCCCGGCCTGGGCGTCCCAGTTCCAGATGCCGTCCTCCACGGAGGGAAAGATCGGCCGGTTGCCGTCGTCCAGCGGCCGGTCCGACCACAGGTAGTAGTCGCGACAGGGCGCCTCGCGGTCATGCCGGGCGGCGACGAACCAGGGGTGCTGATCCGAGGTGTGCTGCACCACCAGTTCGAGAATCACCCGCATGCCGCGCGCGGCGGCCTCGCTCACCAGCCGCCGGAGATCCTCCTCGCTGCCGAAGCGCGGCTCCAGCGCCAGGTGGTCGCTGACATCGTAGCCGGCGTCGCGGAACGGCGAGCGGTACAGCGGCATCAGCCACAACGCACCGACGCCCAGTTCGCGCAGATAGTCGAGGCGCTCGACGATACCGGCCAGGTCGCCGCAACCGTCGGCGTCGCTGTCGCGGAACAGCGATGGATCGATCTGGTAGATCAGGCAGTGGCGATACCATTCAGCGTCCATCGCCACGCTCCCCTGGCCGCAGCAGCAGCGCCTGGCCGCCGCGCAACTCGCCGGCGTAGGGCTGCCCGGCGGCGACGCCATCGCTGGCCACCTCGACCTGCCAGGCACCGGCCAGCGGGAAGCCGTGGGCGGCGTCGGCGAAGTTGACGCAGACCAGCCGCTGGTCATCGCCATGGCGCCGACGGTAGGCCAGCACCTCGGGGTGCGACGGCAGCTCCTCCCAGTCGCCCAGCTGCAACGCGGGGCTGCCGCGGCGGCAGGCGAGCAGCCGGCGATAGAGCGCCAGCACCGAGCCGGGATCGCGCTCCTGGACCTCCACCGCCAGGGTATCCGCCTCGGGCGGGAAGGGCAGCCAGGCGGGCTCGCCGGCCCAGCCGTGGGGTGCGGCGGCTCGCCACGGCAAGGGCGCGCGGCTGCCGTCGCGGCCACCGGGGTCGACGCCATGCGCCGCCTCGATCGGCGCGTCCTCCAGGCCCAGCTCCTCGCCCTGGTAGATGAACGGCGTGCCGCGCAGGGTCAACAGCAGCACCGCGGCGGCGCGCGCCCGCGCCAGGGAGCCGCCGTAGCGCGTGCGGTGGCGGCTGTTGTCATGGTTGGAGAGGACCCAGGTCGGCCAGGCCGCCGCCTGATTCAGCGTGGTTTCCACCTCGCGGATGCACAGGCGCAGGGTCACCGGGTCCCAGGGCGCGTCCAGCGGCGGGAAGTTGAAGGACATGTGCAACTCGTCGCTGGCACCGTAATAGGCGGCGACCCGCGCGGTCGAGCGGATGTTCACCTCGCCGACCAGCACGCGCTCGCCGGGATAGCTGTCGACCAGTCGGCGCAGCCCGCGCAGCACCTCGTGGCTGTAGGGCTGGTCGTTGATCCGCGCGATGCTCTCGCCGGCCGCGCAGCGCGGGTCGTCGGCGAACTCGGGATCCTTGCCGATGCAGTGCGCGACGTCGATGCGGAAGCCGTCGACACCGCGTTCCAGCCAGAACCTGAGAACCTCGTGCATCGCCTCTACTACCTGCGGGTTGCGCCAGTTCAGGTCCGGCTGCTGCGCCAGGAAGAAATGCAGGTAGTACTGCTGGCTGGCCTCGTCCCAGGTCCAGCTACTGCCGCCATCGATGGCGGCGCGCCAGTTGTTCGGCTGGTCGCGCCAGATGTACCAGTCGCGCCGCGGATCGTCGCGCCCGCGCCGGGCGGCGAGGAACCAGGGGTGCTGGTCGGAAGTGTGGTTGGGCACGAAGTCGAGCAACACCCGCAGGCCGCGCGCATGAGCTTCGGCGAGGAGGCGGTCGAGGTCGGCGAGGCTGCCGAACAGCGGATCGATGTCGCAGTGGTCGCAGATGTCGTAGCCGGCGTCGCGCATCGGCGAGCGGTACACCGGCGACAGCCACAGCGCGTCGACGCCGAGACGCTGCAGGTGGTCGAGGCGGGCGATCAGGCCGGGCAGGTCGCCGACGCCGTCGCCGTTGCTGTCGGCGAACGAGCGCGGATAGACCTGGTAGATCACCGCGCGCCTCCACCAGGGCGGCTGGAAGGATTGCAGCATGGGACCTCCTGGGCGGCTTCGACAGCCGCTTTCCTGCTTCGAGCCCGACGCCCGGCGCGGGGTTCGAATTTTCCGCGCGAGCGCCTGCGGCCCACCTACCAGAATTGGCAGGAGAAGGTGCCCACCTGTCGTGGATCAATGTCCACGCCCGGTCCGACTCCTAGTGTCGCCGGCTCCCAACTCTCTCTCACGGATGAAAGGGCAATGCACCTTCTTGAACGCCAACACGATATCCAGCCCCTCTCGCGGGCAGACATGACCATCCACCTCAATGGCCAGCCCGTCGCGGTGGCTGCCGGCGAGACCGTGCTCAACGTGCTCAACGCGGTCGGCCTGCGGCGCGTCGCGCGCAACGATCACGGCCAGGCCAGTGGCGCCTTCTGCGGCATGGGCGTGTGCCATTGCTGCCTGGTCGCCATCGACGGCCGGCCCAAGCGCCGCGCCTGCCAGACCGTGGTGCGGCCAGGCATGCGGGTGGAAACCGAGGTCAATCGCTTCGACCGGGAGGATCGTCCATGAGCCAGCGTCCGCTGATCGTCGGCGGTGGCGCGGCCGGCATGGCCGCGGCCATCGAACTGGCCCGCCACGGGGTCTCCTGCGTGCTCGTCGACGAGGCCTCGCGCCCGGGCGGGGTGGTCTATCGCGGACCGCTGCGCGCCGGCGTCGACCCGGCCTACCTCGGCGCGCGCTACACCAGGGCCCTGGAAAAGCTGCGGCGTGACTTCGCCGCCTGCGCCGGGCACATCGACCTGCGTCTGAACAGCCGCGTGGTCGGCGGCGACAGCCAGCGCCTGATGATCCTCGACGAGGCGGAGCGGCTGCACGAAATGACCTATTCGCACCTGCTCCTGGCCACCGGCTGCCACGAACGCAGCGTACCGTTCCCCGGCTGGACCCTGCCGGGGGTGATGCTGCTCGGCGGCCTGCAATTGCAAATCAAGAGCGGCGTGGTGAAGCCACTGGGCGATACCCTGATCGCCGGCAGCGGCCCGCTGCTGCCGCTGGTGGCCTGCCAGCTGCATGCGGCGGGGGTACGCGTCGCCGGGGTCTACGAGGCCTGCGCGTTCGGCCGCATGGCCAGGGAAAGCCTGGCGCTGCTGAACAAGCCGCAACTGTTCCTCGACGGCCTGAGCATGCTTGGCTATCTCAAGCTCAACGGCATCCCGCTGCATTACGGCTGGGGGGTGGTCGAGGCCGGCGGCGCTGGGGAACTGGCGGAAGTGACGGTGGCGCCCTACGACGAAGAATGGCGGCCCGACCTGGAAAACGCCCGGTCGGTGCAGGCATCGACCCTTGCCGTCGGCTACGGCTTCATCCCGCGCACCCAGCTCAGCCAGCAACTGGGCCTGGAGCACGGCTTCAGCGACGACGGCTACCTGCGCGCGGAGTGCAACGTCTGGCAGCAGAGCAGCCAGCCGCATATCCACCTGGCAGGCGACATGGCGGGCATACGCGGCGGCGAGGCGGCGATGATCGGCGGACGCATCGCCGCCTTGTCGATCCTGTTGCAGCGCGAGGCGATGTCCCCCGCCGAGGCCATCGAACGGCGCGATTCCCATCTGGCCCGGCTGGAGGCGATCAAGCGCTTCCGCGCCGGGGTCGAGCGCTACACCCGGCGTGGCGCCCGCCAGGTCGAACTGGCTCGGGCCGATACGGTGATCTGCCGTTGTGAACAGGTCACCCGTGGCGACGTCGAACGCGCGCTCGAGCAGGGCGTACAGGACATCGCCGGCCTGAAGATGCGCACCCGCGTCGGCATGGGCGACTGCCAGGGGCGCATGTGCATCGGCTATTGCAGCGATCGCCTGCGTAGCGCCACCGGGCGCGCCGACATCGGCTGGCTGCGCCCGCGGTTCCCGATCGACCCGATCCCGTTTTCCGCATTTCAGAACCTCGGTACGGAAGCCTGAACATGAACAGAACCTATGACATCGTGATCGCCGGCGGCGGCGTGATCGGCGCGTCCTGCGCCTACCAGCTGTCCAAGCGCGGCAACCTGCGCATCGCCGTGGTAGATGCCAAGCGCCCCGGCAACGCCACCCGCGCCTCGGCCGGCGGGCTATGGGCGATCGGCGAATCGGTGGGGCTGGGCTGCGGGGTGATCTTCTTCCGCATGATGTCCGCCCGCAACCGGCGCGAGGCCCAGGGCGCCGCGGTGGCGGTGGACGCGAGCACGCCGCACATCCTGCCGCCGGCATTCTTCGACTTCGCCTTGCAGTCCAACGCGTTGTATCCGGAATTGCACCGCGAGCTCATCGAACGCCACGGCATGGACTTCAAGTTCGAGCGCACCGGCCTGAAGTACGTCATCCAGGACGATGAGGACCGCCAGTACGCCGAGCACATCGTGGCGCAGATCCCGCACCTCGCCGATCAGGTGCGCTGGCTCGACCGCGACGACCTGCGCCGCGCCGAGCCGGCGGTCAGCCAGGCGGCCCACGGCGCGCTGGAGTTCCTCTGCGACCACCAGGTCAGCCCGTTCCGCCTGGCCGACGCCTACCTGGAGGGGGCACGGCAGAACGGCGTCGAGCTGCTGCTGGGAAGCAACGTCACCGGCGTGTTGCGCCAGGGCCGGCGGATCAGCGGGGTGCGCACGGACAACGCCGGCGTGCTGCACTGCCAGACCCTGATCAACGCCGCCGGCGCCTGGGCCGCCGAGCTCAGCGAAATGGCCAGCGGCCGGCGCATCCCGGTCAAGCCGGTGAAGGGCCAGATCGTCCTCACCGAGCGCATGCCGCGACTGCTCAACGGCTGCCTGACCACCAGCGACTGCTACATGGCGCAGAAGGACAACGGCGAGATCCTGATCGGCAGCACCACCGAGGACAAGGGCTTCGACGTCGGCAATACCTTCCCGGAAATCGCCGGCCTGGTGCAGGGCGCGGTGCGCTGCGTACCGCAGTTGCAAGAGGTCAACCTCAAGCGCACCTGGGCCGGGCTGCGCCCGGGCTCGCCGGACGAGCTGCCGATCCTCGGCCCGGTGGCGGAGGTGGAAGGCTACCTGAACGCCTGCGGGCACTTCCGCACCGGCATCCTCACCTCGGCGATCACCGGGGTGCTGCTCGACCGTCTGGTCCACGGGGAGCAACTGCCCCTGGACCTCACGCCATTCCTGGCGGCGCGCTTCCAGCCGGAGCGCTCCGCCGTGGCGGTGGCGGCCTGCTAGCTTCGTGGTGGCGACAGGCACCGGGCGGAGCGGGGCATGCCGCGCTCCACTCGGTCGCCGGGGCAGGGCGCTGGCGGGAAACGCGCCACGCTTGCCGGCGGACATGGCGGCGGTTGTATGCTCACCCGGAAAGCCCACTAGACGACTGGTCTAATTCAAGCTACCGTGCGCCCCATGAAAACCAGCTACGACGATACCCGCCAGCATCTGCTCGATACCGGATACCGGATCATGGCGGTCAAAGGCTTCTCCGGAGTCGGCCTCAACGAAATCCTGCAGACCGCGGGCGTGCCCAAGGGCTCGTTCTATCACTACTTCAAGTCCAAGGAGCAGTTCGGCCAGGCCCTGCTGGAAGACTACTTCCGCGCCTACCTGGCGGACATGGACCAGCGCTTCGCCGCTCCCGGGCTGAATGGCCGCGAGCGGCTGATGAGCTACTGGCAGAAGTGGCTGGACAACTCCCGCACTCCCTGCGACGAGCAGAGGTGCCTGGTGGTCAAGCTCAGCGCCGAGGTCGCGGATCTTTCCGAGAGCATGCGGATCACCCTGCGCGACGGTTCGGACGGGATCATCGAGCGACTCGCCGGGTGCATCGAACAGGGCCGCGCGGACGCTTCCCTCGCGCCCTGCGACGCCCGTCGCAAGGCCAGCGCCCTGTACCAGCTGTGGCTGGGGGCGAGCCTGCTGAGCAAGCTGCATCGTCATCCCGGTCCGCTGGAAAGCGCGATGGAAACCACCAGGAGCCAGTTGGAGCCCTGAGTTTCGCGAGACCAAGAAGACCCGCCCCGGAAGAGGCGGGTATTTTTTCCGCCCGCAGCTAGTCGACTGGTCTAGTTTCAACCTGCACGGCACCGGCCGTGCAGCGTCAGACAGAGGAGCCTGGAAATGTCCCAATCCACGCAGGTCAACCGCCGTATCGTCCTCGCGTCGCGCCCCCACGGCGCCCCGACCCGGGAAAACTTCCGCCTGGAGCAGGTCCCGGTGCCGCAACCCGGCGCCGGCCAGGTGCTGCTGCGCACCGTCTACCTGTCGCTCGACCCGTACATGCGCGGACGGATGAGCGACGCACCGTCCTATGCACCGCCGGTGGAGCTCGGCGCGGTGATGGTCGGCGGCACGGTGAGCCGGGTGCAGGCATCCAAGCATGCCGACTTCAAGGTCGGCGACTGGGTGCTTTCGGCCAACGGCTGGCAGGACTATGCGCTGTCCGACGGCAGCGGTCTGGCCCGGCTGGGCGAGGCCCCGGAACATCCGTCCCATGCCCTGGGCGTGCTCGGCATGCCCGGCTTCACCGCCTACATGGGCCTGCTCGACATCGGCCAGCCCCGGACCGGCGAAACCCTCGTGGTGGCCGCCGCCACCGGCCCGGTCGGCGCCACCGTCGGACAGATCGGCAAGCTCAAGGGCTGCACGGTGATCGGCGTCGCCGGCGGCGCGCAGAAATGCCGCCACGCGGTCGAGGTCCTGGGTTTCGATGCCTGCCTCGACCACCATGCCGCGGATTTCGCCGAGCGCCTGGCCGAAGCCTGCCCGCAAGGCATCGACATCTACTACGAGAACGTCGGCGGCAAGGTCTTCGACGCGGTATTCCCCCTGCTCAACGCCAAGGCGCGGATCCCGGTATGCGGCATCGTCGCCCACTACAACGACACCGACCTGCCGCCGGGGCCGGACCGCCTGCCGGCGCTGATGGGCACCATCCTGCGCAAGCGCATCAAGGTGCAGGGCTTCATCATCTTCGACGACTACGGTCATCGCTACGGCGAGTTCCAGCGCGACATGTCGCAATGGATCACCGAGGGCCGCATCCAGTATCGCGAGGAGCGGGTCGACGGTCTCGAGAACGCCCCCGAGGCGTTCTTCGGCCTGCTCCAGGGACGCAACTTCGGCAAGCTGGTGATCCGCGTCGGAGCCGACGCATGAGCCGGCCGACCCAGGCGCTCGGCGGCCTGCGGGGGGAAGCGCCGGGCGTTGCTCCTCGAGGAGCTGGACGAGGCGTCCCGCACCACCACCATTCCGGGTTGAGACCCACGACCAATAAGGAGTCACGCAAATGAAAGTCGGTTTTCTCGGGTTGGGCGGCATGGGCTCGGCGATGGCCACCCGCCTGGTACAGGCGGGGCTCGAGGTCACGGTCTGGAATCGTTCCGCGGCGGCCTGCGAGCCGCTGCTGGCGCTGGGCGCCGCCAGGGCGGGCGAGGCCGCCGAGCTGTTCGGCCTGGACGTGGTCATCAGCATGCTGGCGGACGACCAGGCGACCCGCGGGGTACTGCTCGACAGCGGCGTGCTCGAACGGGCGCGTCCCGGTCTCATCCATCTGAGCATGTCGACGCTGTCGATCGACTGCGTCGAGGCGCTCGCCGCAGAGCACCGGCGCCTGGGGCTGGCGTTCGTCGCCGCGCCGGTGTTCGGGCGCACCGACGTGGCCGCCGCCGGCAGGCTGAACATCGTCGTCGGTGGCCCGGAGGAGGCCATCGAGCATGTCAAGCCGCTGCTGGAGATTATGGGACAGAAGACATGGTTTTTCGGAAAAGATCCACTCAGCGCAATGGCGGTGAAGATCTCTGGTAACTTCATGATCGCCAGCGCCATCGAAAGCATGGGCGAGAGCGTCGCCCTGGTGAAACGCCTGGGCGTCGACCCCGGACGCTTCATGGAACTCATGTCCTCGACGCTGTTCGATGCGCCTGTCTACCGCAACTACGGTCCGCAGATCGTCGAGCAGCGCTTCACTCCCGCCGGCTTCCGCCTGGTCCTCGGGCTGAAGGACGTCGACCTGGCGCTGTCCGCCGGCAAGAGCCGCAACGTACCGTTGCCGCTGGCCAGCCTGCTGCACGATGTGCTGCTGGAGGCCATCGCCCATGGCGACGGGGAATCGGACTGGACGGCGCTGGCGAAGGTAGCGTTGTCACGATCGGGACAAATCTGAGAAGGTTCTTCGCACGGCCCCCGGCCCGTGAAGCTGTTCGGCAATCTGACGTGCTTTCCATCAATTCTTTCATCGGGAAGAAGGTATGTCCGAGCGTGGGACGGCTGTCGAAGGCCGGATCGACTGGCAACGGATCCTGCTGATCCTGTTCACCACCACCCTGGTGGGCGGCGTCTGCGGGATCTTCGTGATCAACGAGCTGGATCGCCAGCACGACGGGGCGCACCTGGCGTCCTATACCGAAATGGCCCTGGAGCGGGCGCTGGAGATCTCCTCGGCGGCCGACCAGATGCTCGCCGAGATGAACGCCGGCAGCGCGCCGGCCTGCAGCGACCGCGACCTGGAGATGCTGCGCTCGATCGTGCTCGAGTCGCGTTTCATGAGCGACGTCGGCCGGATCAGCGGCAACCAGGTGATCTGTACCGGGGTGCGCGGCCGCTTGCGCGCGCCCTGGGGGCTGTCCGCACCCGACCGGGTCGACCGCGCCGGCACCCGCTTCTGGTCCGAGGGCATGCCGTTGCCGCTGCAGGTGCTGCCGACCGGCCTGGTCGCCCGCGGCAACGCCATCGTGTTCATCGCCCCGCATGCCTATTTCGACGTCGACCACCCGGACGCCGGCATCTCCGCCGCCGCCGTCTCGGCCAACGGCGACTACATCTACCACCGCTTCGCCGGTGAGCAGCGCCCGGCCCCGGAGATGCCCGGCAGGCCCGCTTGGCCGGAAGTCTCCGGCGCCCGCCAGGCAAGCCGCTGCGAGCCGGACCAGGACCTCTGCGTGGTCTCCCACCTGCGCGAGCGCGGCCTGCTGAACACCGAGCCGGACCGCGCCGCCATGGCCGCGGCGATGGGCGGCGGGCTGTTCTTCGGGGTCATGTTGCTGCTGAGCTACCTGTTCGGCTTCCTCAGCGACGAGAAGCTTCCCGCCAGGCTCCTGCGCGCGTTGAAGCGCGAGGCGCTGGAGGTGCACTACCAGCCGATCGTGCGCCTGGCGGACGGCCGCTGCATCGGCGTCGAAGCCCTGGCGCGCTGGACCGACAGCAGCCTGGGCCGGGTGTCTCCCGACATATTCATCGGCGCCCTGGAAGAAAGCGGCGACATCCAGTTGCTGACCCGCTTCGTCTTCCGCCGTGCCCTCAGGCAGCTGGGCCCGCTGCTGAGAAAGGAGCCGGGGTTCTATGTCAGCATCAACGTGACCGGCAAGGACATCGCCAATCCCGGATTCATCGACTTCGCCATCCGCCAGATGGCCCGCGAGCGCGTGCTGCCTGCACAGGTCGCCCTGGAGCTGACCGAACGCACCACCGAGGCCCAGGTCTGCCTGCTGGCGGGGATGAACCGCCTGCGCGAGCTGGGCCTGAAGATCTACGTGGACGACTTCGGCACCGGCCACTCGAATCTGGTCTACCTGGCCAACCTGCCGGTGGACGCGATCAAGATCGACAAGGTCTTCACCCAGTCGATCGGCGAAAGCGAAGCCGTCGAGCTGATCTTCGACAAGCTCTGCTCGATGGCCGAACAGTTGCAGATCGGCGTGGTGGTCGAAGGAATCGAAACCCAGGCCCAGGCGGACTACGTCTCGCGCCGCTCGCCCGAAGCCCTCGGCCAGGGCTGGCACTTCGGCAGGGCGTTGGCGCTTGAGGCCTTTCTCGCCTATTACCGGGATCCCCCCGCCCGCATGCGGCCATGAATCCGTGCGACGAGCGTGCCGGGGGAGCGTTGCAGGGTGGCGGCTTTTCGCGGAACAGGCGGCTGCGCTAGCATCGCCGCTCCACACCGGTGGAGGCCCGGACGGCCGCCCCGGATCGCACGGATCGGCCGGAAACGGCCGCGATGACTACAGGCCGCCGCATGTACGCACCGACACCCGCCCTGGACAACCAGCTCGCCGACGCCCTGCCGCAGTGGCGCGATCTCGCCCGCACCGCCGCGGTTCCACGACGAAACCTCGACCTTGCCGACTGGAACGCCGACTGGCGTGGCCTGTTCGGCGCACTCGAACGCTTTTCCCGGAGCCACGCCTACCGGCAGCCTGGCGCGGTGCAGGGGTATGCGGCGCTGGAGAGCGCCTGGAGCTGGGGCAGCGCCGCGGAGAATGCCAGCACGCTGCTGCTCAAGGGTATCGACCGGGGCCTGCCGGGCGCCGTGCTGCGCCCCGTCTACCGGGAAACGGCGGCGCTCTGGCTGGATTACGCGCGGTTGCTCGGCGCCGCGCGCGACAGCCTGCGGCAGCAGGGCGAGGAGAACTTCGAAGCGACCCCGGCCCTGGCGCCACGCAGCGGCCAGTACCCGTTCGCGTTGCAGCTGCTGGCCATGGGCGTGCTGCTCGACGCCCAGGACCTTCTTCCCGCGTTGGTCGAGGAAGTTCTTCTGTTCGACACCGACCGTCTTCTCGACTACCTGAGCGCGGCCGCCCTCGGCCTGGTCGAGGCCAGCGGGGAAACCTTCCATCCGCGACCGTTCGGCGAGCTCCGGGCGTTCTTCGAAGCCCCGGACGACAGCGCCGCGCAGGCGCTGGTGCCATACCTGCAACGCGAGTACCGGGAGTTCTTCCAGTTGTCGCCCAAGGCCCAGAAAAAGACCCGCCGCCTGGCCGGGCCCGAATCCTGGGGCTGGTGGGCCATGGAAGTGTCGGCCCTGAGCGTGCTCTACGGCTGGGACGACAAGGCCCTGCGCGACTCCCCGCACTACCTCGCCGATCTGGTCGACTACGCCCGGGCGCAGGGCAGCGACTAGTCCTGCAGGAACAGCATCCGCGGCGGCTCATGCATGAGGAAGTCGCGGTGCGAGATGTTCCAGGCGTAGGCGCCGGCCAGGGTGAACACCAGCAGGTCGCCGACGGCCAGGGCGGCGACCGGCTGCCGCCGGGCCAGCACGTCCTTGGGCGTGCACAGCTGGCCGACCAGGGTCACCGCCTGGTCCTCGATTTCCGCGGCTCGCTCGCCGCGCACGACGACGAAGGGATGGTCGTGACCCTGCGCCGCGGGGGTGCGGAAATGGTGGGTGCCGCCCCGGGCGACGGCGAAAAGCTCGCCATGGTTGCGCTTGATGTCGAGCACTTCCATCACGTAGTAGCCGCATGGCGCGGCGATGTAGCGGCCAACCTCGAAGCGCAGGCGGATACCCCCCATGCCTTCTTCGTCGAGGAGGGCCGGCAAGGCGTCGCAGAAGCCCGACCAGTCGAAGGAGCGCGCGAAATCGCGGTAGTCGATGCCCATCCCGCCGCCGACGTTCAGCAGCGACAACGGCAACCCCGATTCGCCAGCGATTCGCAGGAAGGCGCGGCAGTAGGCGCGGACCAGTTGCAGGTGGGCGCTCACGTCGAGCTGGTGGGAAAGCAGGTGGAAGTGCAGCCCCTTCAACTCCAGCGCGGGCTCCTCGCGCAGCAGCGCCAGGGCCTCGTCGAGCGCTTCCTCGTCGAGTCCGAAGGGCGTCGGCTTGCCGCCCATGACCAGGCGGCTGTCGGGAGTTTCGTCCAGCTTCAGGTTCAGCCGCAGCAACAGCGGGATCCGTCGCTCGCGCCGCCTGGCGAGGCTGGCCAGGCGGCGCAGCTCGTGCAGGCTCTCGACGTGGAAGGCATCGAGGTTGGCCAGCAGCGCGGCGTCCAGTTCGCTTTCCAGTTTGCCGGGGCCGCCGAATATCAGCGGATGCTCCGGACAATGTTGGCGAAGCCAGGCCAGCTCGCCGCCGGAAGCTGCCTCGAAGCCGTCGACCAGCGGCGCCAGGGTACGCAGGATCGCTGCCTCCGGATTGGCCTTGGCGGCATAGAAAAGCTCGCATGCGGGCGGCAGCGCCGCGCGCATCGCGCGAACCCGTTCGGCCAGCGCCGGCAGGTCGTACAGGTAGGCGCAGAGCGGCTCCTCGCGCTGTCGACGCAGGTCGGCGAGGGCCAGGCGTATGCGTGGCGGCAGGTTCATGCGCGGTCTCCATGGAACAGGGGATTGGGCAGGGCGGTATAGCCGGCCTCGCGGTCGGCGCGTTGCAACAGGCGGGTCATGAAGTTTTCCTTGCTGGGCAGGGCGGCGCCGGCGCACAGCCCGCTCAGCTCGGCGGGATTGCCGAGCCGCGCGCATTGCGCCCGCAGTTCTTCGCCGAGCAGTGTCCACAGGCGCCGCTCCAGCGCCGCGTCGCCGTCGGCAAGATGGAACAGCGCTTCGCCCAGGTTATTCACCAGCGCGCAATAGGCGACCCGTTTCCAGGCCTTCTCCGGGCTGTAGTAAAGGGAGGCGCGGGTGCGTTCGTCGAGCCCGGCCAGGCGTTCTTCCGGCCAGTGCCCGGCGACCAGCTTGGTGCCTTCCAGGTCGCGGACCCAGACCCGGCAGGGCAGGCCATCGTCGTCGAAGCCGAGCAGGGTGTTCTGCAAATGGGGTTCCAGGACCACCCCCTGGCGATAGAGGCAGTGCAGCACACCACCCAGCAGCAGGCCGGCATAGCGCTGCAGCCACAGCGCGGCGGTCTCCTCGCGCCCCAGGCCGAGCCGCGCCGCGCACTGGCGCAGGCGCGAGGCGCACATGCCGTGGCCGTCCAGGCCCCAGGTGAAGAGCGCCATGGCGACCTGCGGGCGATAGGCCTCGCGACTGCCGGCATCGAAGTTGCCGCGGTAGAGGATACCGAAGCACTCGGTGACTTCGCGGGCTTGCTCGGCGCTGCCCAGCGCGCTCAGGTCGAGGGTACTGGCGGCGGGCTCGGGCATCAGTTCGAAGCCCGGCTGGTGCCTGGCCAGGTCGGCCATCGCCGGCCGCAGCAGGCGGGTCAGGGCCACTGCGCTGTGGAGTTCGTACCAGGCGTTCTTGCGGATGCAGTTGGTCAGGCGCACGTGCACCGAGAACTTGAGGAAGTAGGCAAGCTCGGGGTGATACAGGGTACGCACCGACGAGGTCGGATACAGCGGCGCGCCCAGCGCGCCCCTGTAGGACATCAGTCCCCGCGACATGGCGCGTTGTACCAGGGGGTTGCCCAGGATGCGTTGCACCTCCCAGGGGTGGCACGGATAGAGATGCTCCTCGCCGGACAACTGGCGCAGGGTCGCCCGCGGATCGTCGCCCAGATGGCGGAACAGCGAGGGATCGACCTGGAACCAGTGCAGCGAGAAGCGCGCGCCGACCTCCGGGGAACAGGCCAGCAGGGACTCCAGGGAAACCCCCTCGCGACTCTTCGGGGTCGGATGCAAGGCATGGCCCCAGACCTGGTGCTGCTCCGAGCGCAGCAGGCTGTCCTGCGGCAGTTGCTGCGCCGGAACCGCGTGACGGAGGAAGACCCGGGTGACGCTCAGGCTGTTGTGGATCTGCCCCATCAGCTCGCCATGGCGCTCCGCGCTGGCCAGGGGCGCCAGCAGCAATTGCGCCAGTTCCATGACTCCCAGGGGGCGCCAGCCCTGACCGTTACCCTTGAAATAGGGCGCGCTGGTGAAGCGGCAGCGACCGAGCGCACTGGTGCGGTCGGCGGCTACCGCCAAGCGGCCGCCGGCCAGGTCGATGCAGACGCGGGTGCCGGCGAGCTGGCGCAGGCTCATCGGCAGGTCCTGGCCACGCGCGTCGAGGCAGGCCTCGCCACGGGGCAGGGCATACTCGCGCAGATAGCAGTTGAGCAGGCATTCGATGGCGTGCCGCTGGGCGTCGCCAGCCAGCGCGTGGTCGTGCAGGGACAACGAGTCGGGTGCTGCGGTCATGCGGTGATCTCCCGAGGAGCGACGAGCAGGGGACGCGCCAGCCACAGCGCCGCGAAAGCGGCCAGGCCGGCGACCAGGAACGGTGAAGCGATGCCGTAGTGCTGGCTGGCCAGGCCGGCCGCGGCACCCGCGGCAGCGCCGGCCCATTTGCCGCTGGAGTCGAACCAGGCGAACAGCCGTCCGGCGCTGCCATGGCGGCGGCGCTGACTGAGACAGCGATGCAGGCCGATGAAGGCGAGCAGCATGCCGAGCCCCGCGAGCAGGCGCCAGGCGAACAGCGACAGCGGTTGGCCGGCGCCGAACTGCAGGAAGTTGCCCAGGGCGAACAGCCCCAGCCCCGGCAGCAACAGGTTGGCGGGGTAGCGCTGCAGGCGCGGCAGGGCCACCAGGTAGACCAGGTGCGGCAGCGCGTAGAACAGGCCGATGAGAGCGTCGTTGCGCAGGCCCAGGGCCTCGCCATAGGGAACGAAGTAGGGGAAGCCCAGCACCATCGCGAAACAGAACAGGAACTGCACGGCGAGCAGCCGCGCCAGGTCGCCCGGCAGAGCGCCCGCACCGGCTTCCCCGGCACTCCCGGAGGCCCGCTGGCGGCCATGATCGGCAGGCAACGGGAGGATCAGCACGAAAGCCAGCAACGGCAGCCAGGCCAGCACCCGGTAGAGTTCCTGGCCCATGCCGCTGGCGGTCAGCAGGCCGAGCAGGACCGGTCCGCTGATCATCGCCAGGCGCGCCGAGTACTGGGTCCAGTTCAGTGCGCGCGACAGCTCGCCGTCGTCCAGCTGGGTCGCCAGGTAGGCGTTGGAGGCAGCCATGGCGCCACCGAAGCTGCCCTGGATCACCAGGGCGAGGACGAACGTCCAGAGGTTGGGGCTCAGCCCGGCCAGCAGGAAGCCGAGCGCCAGTCCCGCATGTGCCCGCAGCAGGGACAGCCGGCACCCGTGGCGGTCGGCCAGGCGGCCCCAGAACGGGGCCGCCAGCGCGGTGCACAGGGTCGGCAGGACGAACAGCACGCCGATGGCCCAGCCCGGCGTGCCCGGCGCCAGGTCGGCGAGGATCCGCGGCAGGAACAGGGGCACGCCGAGGGCGGTGAACGCCGACAGGTAGTGACCGAGCAGGACGCTGTACATCAGGCGCCGGGACATGCGTCGTCCCCCCGCAGGAAATTCGCGGCGCTGTAGCCGTAGAACTTGTTGATGTCGCGAGCCCCCGACCAGGCCTTGCTGAACAGGCTGCCGGCGCTGAGCAGGTATTTCACCGGCAGGCACGGACTGTCGAGCAGGAAGCGCCGCGCCTCGGCGCACGCCAGGCCTTCCGCCTCGAGCCCGTCGAGGCAGGCGCGCAGGCGTTCGCGCAACCTCGCGTAGAGCGCTTCGCGCGGAGCCAGGCGGGCCGCGGCGATGGCCTCGATTGGCGCGACGATATTCAATTGCAGGGTGATGGTGGTGAACATCTCCGCCAGCGCCTGGGAACCTTCGACGCGGATACGCTCGTCGCGCAGGGCGGCGCAGTGGCCGGCCAGGTCGGGACAGGCCGCGAGGAAGCGCCGCGGCCAGAGACGCGCCGCGTCGTTGTCCTTCATCAGCAGGCGCAGCGGCTGGCCGGGCTGGAACAGCAGCACGGCGTTCTGCTGGTTGGCCTCCAGGGCGATGCCGTAACGCAGCCACAGGCGCAGGTGCACCTGCAGGAGGAGGTCGAGGTAGCGCTCCAGCCAGTCGTCCAGGTCGCCACCGTGGAAACGCTCGACCAGCGCTTCGAGGAACAGCCGGCCATCCTCCAGCGGACTGGCCAGCGCCGCCACCGGGACCAGGGTGGCGCGCTCCAGGCCGGACGGATAGCGGCGCACGATATAGGCCAGGTGCCTGTGCTCGCCGACATGGCCGCCGTGGCTTTCGTCGACATGCAGGTAGCGATCCGCCAGGGCCGGGTCGCGCTCGGCCAGCGCCTGCAGGATACGCTGCAGGGTATGGCCGTCATACAGGGTGCTCGGCTTGATCAGGCGCAGGTTGCGCGCCCCGAGGGTGCGTACCAGCAGCGGCAGCTTGATGTGCCAGTCAGGATGTTCGACGCAGGCCACGGTGCGCACGGAAAGCGTCGGCTGCACCCACAGCGCGCTGCCGGGCGCGCGCAACGCGTCCGCCGGCAGGCCGTGGCGCTCCAGTTCCGCCCAGGTCAGTGGGTGCACCGGCAGCAGCGCATGGCTCTGCGCCAGGGCGGGGTCCAGGCCCACTTCGGCGAACCCCGGCCAGTGCGCCGGCGCGGTGCTGGCGAGGGTCAGCTCGGACTTCGGCAAGGCCAGCCAGTTGAGCGCGAAGCGCGGGGCGAACTCCGGCGCATAGCGGCGCAGGGCGTCCCGGTCGAAGCCGCTCTTGGCGCGCGCGGTCGGGTAGAACGGATGATCGAGGTAGCTGGCCAGGCGATCGATGCCCAGCAGGCGCTCATCCCAGCCCGCGGCGTCGAGCGGTTCGCCGGCGCCATGCCGGCGCCGCGCCTCGCGGCAGAGGGCGCGATGAGCCACCGCGCACTCGGCCTCGGCGAGGTAGTCACGGAACAGTTCCCGGCTTTCCGCGTCCAGCCCCAGGGCGAGGAGTTCCAGCCACCGGCCATGCCCCCGCTCCAGCAGCACCGCGCCGTACTGCCTGCGCAGCCAGGCATCGCACGTTGCGCTCCAGGCCTGCAGCGGTGCTCCGCGGCGGACCGGCAGCCAGAGTTCGCCAAGCGGGAGATGGTCGATGCGCAGCCAGGCGTCGGGGGCGGCCAGCGGCCAGTGCCCGCCCAGCTCGGCCGGAAGCGCGCCGGCCCGACCCTCGCTGGCCAGGCCGCGGATGTCCTCACGCAGGAAACAGTCGATGATGCGCTGGCCGATCACCGCCCGGTCGGTGCAGGAAGCCACGGCGCTCATGCCAGCACCCAGCGCAGGTCGGCCAGGCTGGCCTGCAGGCGCGCCCGCAGGGTGGCGTCGTCGCGCTCGATCAGGCGCAGCACGCCGACATAGTCCTTGTTCGAGTGGCTGAGGCGGATCTCGTCGCCGCTGCGATACAGCGCGCGGTAGTCACGCCAGCGGCCGTCGTCCTGCTCGCTGAAGCTTTCCGGCGCCTGGCTCAGCACGCCGGAGCGCTCGGCGACCAGGTAATGCACCAGCGCCTCGGCGGCCGCGGCCAGCGGCTCGCTGAGCGGTTCGCCCAGGTGCAGGGCGAGGATACGCTCGAACCAGCCCTGCGGTAGCAGGCGGTCGAGCAGGAACTCCCGGCCATCGCCGATGCTGCGGTAGTTGATCTCCACCAATACCGGCCCCTGCGCAGTGAGGATGAATTCGCTGTGGCAGACCCCGAAATTGATGCCGAAGGCAGCCACCTGGGCCAGGGCCGCGGCACGGTTCTCACGGCTCAGCGGTCCGTTCCAGCGCGCCGCCAGCTCGACGAAATGCGGCGGCGCCGAGAGGTTCACGTCGAAACCGCCGATCGCCCTCAGGCGCTGGCCGTCGCCGAGGGTTTCCAGGGTGAACAGCGGGCCCTCCAGGTAGGCCTCCAGCAGCAGCGCGCGGCCGGGATTGAGCTGCCAGAAACGCGTGCAGTAGTCGCGCAGCGCGTCACCATCACGGCACAGGCGGACATCCAGGCTGGCCACTCCTTCACGCGGCTTGGCCACGACCGGGTAGGGAACCTCGTCGGGCAGTGCCGCGCCCGGCACCAGCACGCGGAACCAGGGGCAGGGCAGGCCGAGTCGCAGCAGGCGCTCGCGCATCAGCGCCTTGTTCTTCGCCGCCAGGCACAGACGCCAATCCTTGCCGGGACAGGCGAAGGTCTCGGCCACCAGCGCGGTGGCGGTCTGCAGGTGGTCGCTGTTGCTGAACACCGCGAGTGACGTCCAGCCATGGGCGTTGATCAATTCGACCACGGCGAGCGGATTGAACACGTCGCACTCGTGGATCTCCAGGCGTTCGGCCGGATAGTCCGCGTCCGCCAGCTGGCGTCGATGCTGCTGCGCATGGTCGGTGATCAGCAGCACCGGCAGCCCACGCGCCATGGCGGCGGGAAGGAAACCCTCGGTGATGGCGGGATGGGCGATGTGGGTGAGGATCACGAGCGGTCGTTGCATGGCGGCCTCCGGGTGGGCGACAGCCGTCCCTCCGCTGGGGCGGACGGCTGTGTGGTACGGGGTAGGTGGGTTAGAAGCGGTAGTTGAGACCGACCGTGAAGGTCCGTCCTGGCGCCGGCTGGCGGCCCCACGGGCTGGTATCGATACCGCGGTAGTAATACTGGCGGTCGAAGAGGTTGCTGATGCCGGCGGAGGCGGTCAGCAGGCTCTTGTTGGCGAACTTGAATTCCCGCTCGATGGCGGTGTTCCACAGCCAGTAAGACGGCAACTCGCCGACCGAGGCCGTGGCGTTCTCTGCATGACTGTTGGCGGCGTCGGTGAAGCTCTTGCTGACGTAGAGGCCGTCCAGGCTATAGGTCCAGAACTCGGCGAAGCGATAGCGTCCGTCGAGAATGACCTGGTGCCTGGAAGCGTAGGGCACTTCGTTGTCCGCGTACTGGCCGCTGCGCTGCTCGGCGTCCAGGTAGGCATAGCCGGCATGCAGTTCCAGGCCGCGGATGGCTTCGGGCGACCAGAATATCTCCGTCTCGATCCCCTGGTGGCGGGTGCTGCCGAGGTTCACGAAGCGGTCGGTGCTGGCGTTGTATTCGATCTGGTCGTCGAAATCGATGCGGTACAGGCCGAAGTCCACCCGCAGGCCGCTCCAGGGGGTGTAGCGCACGCCGGTCTCGTAGTTCCAGGCGATCTCCGCATCCACCGCGCCCTCCTTGACGATCTGCGTGACCTGCGGCGGGCGCAGGGAGCGCTGGGCGTTGGCGTAGACGAACCATTCCTCGGTGGCCTGGAAGCCTACGGTCAGGCCGGGCAACCACTCCTTGGCCTTGTTGGTGCGCTGGAAACCGGTGACGCTGTCGGAGTAGTCCATCGTCGCGTTTTCGTAGCGCACCCCGGGAGTGATGGTCAGGCGATGGTCGAGCAGGCTGATGGCGTTGCTCAGGTAGAAGGCCTTGGCATCGTTGTCGAAGCTCCAGTCGCGGAACACGCTGGTGACGCCACTGTTCAGGTTCTGCCGGTCGACCCGGTAGTCGATGTCCTCCTTCACGTAGCGCGCCCCGAGCAGCCAGGTCTGGCCGATGCTATCGCCGTCGATGCTCATGCTCAGGCGCGGCTCGCTGCCCCAGACCTTGAAGTCGCGCGGGCCGTCCTGCTTGGTCACGGGCTGCGCATCCGGGGTGAATGGCAGGCCGACGACGAAGTTGCGATAGCTGTTGTGGGCGAAGTTGGTCCAGCTGAACTCCACCGAGTCGAACGGCCCGACCGCGCCGAAGTACTGGGTATAGGTGCCCCAGACCCGGTCCGTATCGCCCTCGAAGCGGTCCAGCGGGCGGGTGGATTGCCGTGGGTCGTCCTTGTAGTCCCTGACGCTCAGGGCGCCGGCGAGGTCCATGTCGGCGACATAGCGCTGGACGCCGAAGGTCAGCTCGCGGTCGTCGTCGATGAGCCACTGGCCACGCAGGCGGTAGTTCTGGATGTCGGTGTCGGAGTGCTCGCGGCCGTACTCGCCGTTGACCGTGTTGAGGTCCAGCTGCAGGCCGAAGTTGTCGGTCAGGTAGCCGCCGGTCCCCAGGTAGCTGTCCCACAGCTGCCGTCCACCCGGGGCGAAGGTGGTGCGTTCCTGCAGGGTGGTTTCCCACTCGCGCGGAATCGGCCGGCTGATGAAGTTGATCACCCCGCCGACGTTGTTCGGGCCGTACTGGACCGCCGCGCCGCCGCGCACGATGTCGATCCGGTCGATGGTCGCCAGGGTCATCGGGAACAGCGACATGCCGGTCTGGCCGTAGGGCGCCAGCGCCAGCGGGACGCCGTCGGACAACGCCTGGATGCGCCCGCTGCGGCTTTCATAGAGACCGCGGACGGAAATCTGCGGCAGCGCGCCGGTGCCGGTCTCGTCGAAGATCTTCACCCCGGGGACCCGCTGCAACGCGTCGTCCAGGCCGCGCACGCTGCCTTTGCTCAGGTCCTGCGCATCGACCACGCTGCGGCTGCCGCTGTAGGTGAGCACCTCGGGATCGCTGGCTTTCCCGAGCACGTCGCCCTTGATCACCATCGGGTCCAGGGCGGCGTCTTCCTCCTCCGCGGCATTCGCGATGCCAAGGGCCAGGAGGCTGAAGGGAAGGGCAAGTAATGGGATTGTTGTTTTCATTCGTGCTTGCGACTGCTCTTGAGGGAGTGAAGGGTCAGGGGGTGGATTGCAACTCGCCCAGGCGGTTCTTCAGGGCCGCCTGGAGCAGGCCGCGGTCTTCGCCGGCGAGAAAGGCGCGGATGCCGGCGGCCTGCCAGTGACGGCGCTGCTCGGGCGTACGCGGGTTGGCGCAGAACGGTACGCCGGTCGCCCGGCAGGCCTCGGCCATTTCCTGCAGGGCCTGCCAGACCCGCGGATGCAGGGGTTCGGGACCGAGTCCCAGGTCGAGCGCCAGGTCGAGGGCGCCTTCCAGGAGCATGCCGACGCCGGGCAACTGGAGGATTTCCGGCAGCGCGCGCAGGCCGGCGGCGCTCTCGATCATCGGAACGATCGGCCGGGCCCGGTTCGACAGTTCGATGTAGTCCGCCAGGGACAGGCGACCGAAGCCGGTGACCCGGCCGCCGGTGATGCCACGGCGGCCGAGCGGCGGGAAGAACGCGGCCTCGATGGCCCGCGCGACCTCGGCGGCGCTTTCCACCCGCGGCAGGACTATCGCCTCGACGCCGGCATCCAGCGCGCGGCCGATGAGCTTGGCGTCCACTTCGGGGATCCGCAGCCAGGGCGAGATTCCAGCCGACTCGCAGGCGCGCAGGCAGTGCATCAGGTCGTCGCCGGAGCGCAGCAGGTGCTCCATGTCGAGGATCACGAAGTGATAGCCGGCGAGGGCGATCATTTCGCAGAGCAGGGGGGAGGGAACCGAATTGAGCAAGCCGTAGACGCATTCGCCGTCGTTCAGTCTTGCCTGGACAGGTGAAGGCCGGATCATTCGCGAGGCGCACTCTTAGGAGAATTCTGGCGAATGATAACGAGTCGCAAATAAATGTAAATTACATTTCTGTTATTTTCCGCGCCGGGATGATGGCGAAAAGCCGCGTCATACGGGGCTTCCAGCGAGTAGAGGAGTAGCCTGGCCCGATCGAACTGTTCCTTCGATCGGGTCAGGGACTACGCCGTTCAGGCCCGCCGGCGCCGGCTCAGGAACCCGGCGAAAAGGTCGAGGCTGGTGCAGAACAGGAAGTAGAGCAGGGCGACGAACAAGAAGATTTCCGTCGGGTGGACCATCACCCGATTGCTCACCTGGGTGGCGACGAAGGACAGCTCGCCGACGCCGATCACGTAGGCCAGGGAGGTGTCCTTGATCAGCGACACCCACTGGTTGAGGAACGACGGCAGCATCACCGGCAGCGCCTGTGGCAGGATCACCAGGCGCAGCACCTGCCACGGCCGCAGTCCCAGCGCGCGGGCGGCCGCCCACTGTCCGGCGGGGAGGCTGTGGATCCCGGCGTACACCGAGTGGGCGAGGTAGGCGCCGCCGATCAGCGACAGCGCGCAGACCACGGTGGCCAGCGCCGGTACGTCGACATGGAAGACGATCGGCAGGAGGAAGTAGGTCCAGAAGATCAGCATCAGCACCGGGATCGCGCGGAAGAAGCCGAGCAGCGTCACCAGCAGCAGGCGCGGCTTGCCGGGCAGTACCGCGAGGGCCACGCCGAGGACCAGGCCAAGCACCGCCGAAACCAGTCCGGAGAGCAACGCCAGCAGCAGGGTCAGCGCCGCTCCGCCGAGCGGGCCGTCCGGGTAGGCGCCGAGCAGCAGGTAGGACAGGTTGTCCGAGATGACCGAGAAATCCATCTCAGGCACCTCCCTGGCGATAGCGGCGGGTCTGCTGCAACGCCTGGCCGAAGGCTTCGATCAGGGCGATGGCGCCGATGTAGAGGAGGGTGGCGATGCCGAAGGCCTGGAAGGTCTTGAAGGTTTCGGTTTCCACCTGGCGCGAAGCGTAGGACAGCTCGGCCAGGCCGATGGCCATCGCCAGCGAGGAGTTCTTCAGCGCATTCATGTACTGCCCGAGCAGCGGCGGCAGGGCCGTGCGCAGGGCCTGCGGCAGCACCACCACGCGCCATACCTGGCGCTGGGTCAGCCCCAGGGCGAGGCCGGCGGCGCGCTGCTCGGGGCGTACCGAGGCGATGCCGGCGCGGAACTCCTCGGCGACGAAGGCCGACGTGTACAGGGTCAATCCCCAGGCGCCGGCGAGGAACTCGAAGGACGGCCAGTCGAGCAGGGGCGTCTCGTGCGGCGTGTTCAGCCAGCTCACCAGTTCCTCCGGCAGCAGCGCGGGAACGCCGAAGTACCAGAAGAACAGCTGCACCAGCAGCGGGGTATTGCGGAACAGCGCCAGGTAGGCGCGCGCCGGCCAGGACAGCAGGCGCCGGCGCGACAGCCGGGCGATGGCCAGGGGGGCGCCGACCAGAGTGGCGAGCAGGCAACTGAGCAGGGAAAGGCCGAGGGTCAGCAGGAAGCCGTCGAGCAACCAGCGCAGGTACTGCGGGGCGAGAAGTTCGCCGAACATGTGCGGGATTCCGTCGGGTAGAACGAAAAACGCGCCTCAGCGAAGTGAGGCGCGCGGTGGTGCGGGCGAAGCGGGCCGCTCAGCTCTTGTCGCCGATCCTGTACAGGCGCGCCAGCGGGGTCTTGGTCTGCGGACCGAACCAGGTGTCGTAGATCTTCTGCGCCTGGCCGTCCTGCTCCAGCTCGCGCAGGCTCTTGTCGACGAATTCGGTCAGGGCCTTCTCGCCCTTGGGTATACCGACGCCGATCAGGTCGTTGGAAATGGTGAAGGGCGGCACTTCGTACTTGTCGCGGTCGGGCACGTTGGCCAGCAGGCCGATCAGTTTCGGACCGTCCTGGGTGATGGCCTGGACCTGGCCGTTGCGCAGGGCGGTGAAGGCGAAGGGCGTGTCGTCGTAGGCTATGACCTTGGCGCCGGGGAACTTCTCGCGCAGCACGCCTTCGTTGACCGTGCCCTTGTCCACGCCGACCCGCCACTTGTTGAGGACTTCCGGCGAGGTCAGGGTGCCTTTCTTGACGATGAACTGCTGGCCGGAGGAGAAGTAGGGGATGCTGAAGTCCACCTGCTGGGCGCGCTCCGGGGTGATGGTGAAGTTGGCCAGGACCAGGTCGACCTTGTTCGCCGTCAGCAGCGGGATGCGGTTGGCCGGGTTGGTCGGCAGCACTTGCAGGCGGACACCCAGCTTGTCGGCCAGGGCCTTGGCGTAGTCGACGTCGAGGCCTTCGATCTGCTTGCTCTTGGCGTCGACGAAACCGAACGGCGGGTTGCTGTCGAAGGACGCGACGCGCAGCACGCCGGCCTTGCGGATGTCCTCCAGGCGATCGGCCTGGGCCAGGCCGGAGACCAGGGCGAGGGCGAGGGCGGTGATGGCAGGGAGTTTCTTCATGAAAGTTCCAGCTCCTTGTCGGCCGTGATCGACGATCAGGGCCTTGCAATGGGGGGCGGGCATTCCGGATGGGAATGCCGCCGTGTCGGCGCGGGGGTATCCCGTGGCGAAAGGAGTTTGGCAGGGGCCCAAGGTCGGGAGAAAAGAATGAATCGATCTATCTTATTTCCAAAAGAAATAAGAACCATGAAAACAAGGATTCAAGGAAATAAAAAACGATAGCGCAAGGCCATGACCGCCGAGGTTCCCGCGCCGGGTTTCGTCGTCGGGAAGGCGGGTCGAGGCCTGGCGGCCGCCGTCAGCGGCTGTCCCGGCAGTCGATCACGCTGGCGTTGGTGATGATGTCCCGGCTGTCGGTGTACAGGGTGATGCTGCAGAAATAGTCGAGGATGGTCTGGTTCTCGTAGTAGCCGGTCTTGCGATAGACCGCCTCGCTGCTCACCGGCGCCATGCCGGCGACCCCCTGGCCACCGACGCCGACCCAGGTCTCGCGCTGGCCGACGTACTCGCTGCCGGTCTGTATGAAGACCTTGTCCGGCCCCATGTGGGTCCGCACGCGGTTCCAGGCGTAGAAGCCGCCGCTACCGTAGGACGAAGGGCCAAGGCCCTGGTCGGGCTTGCCGAACAGTTCGAAGGCCTTGCCGGCGGGCTGGCCGATGAGCTTCTGTGCGGCGACCTGGACCTCGTTGTCGCGATTCCCCGACTGGCCGAGGGAGGCGCAGGCGCTGAGACCGAGGACGAGCAGGGCGAGACCGAAGGGCTTGATCGAGGGCATGGCATTCACTCCGTTGAAATACCGCAGGATGTTAGAGGTCCAGCCGGCTCGCGGCTATTAGCTCATTTGTGCTAGCGCCGGTCACTTCGCCAGTTGCCGCGCCTGTTCGGCATGCACGCTGGCCATGAAGGTCTGCATCGCCGAGGAGTGGACCCGGTTGCGTCGGGTGATCAGGCCGTAGGGCGGCAGGCGCGGCTCCAGCTGGATCGGCAGGATCGCCAGCAGGTGCTTGCCCGGGTAGTCCTCGATCACCGAGCGCGGGGTGATGCCGATCATGTCGGTCTGCTGCAGCAGGGAGAGCAGGGTCATGATCGAGGTAGTCTCGACGATACTGCTCGGCAGGTCGATGCGCGCATTGTGGAAGGCCTGGTTGACGATCCCGCGCATCGGGCTGGGGTGCTGCTGCAACACCCAGGTCAGCTCCTGCAACTCGCCCCAGTCCAGCTTGCGTGCCTGCGACAACGGGTTCTGCGCGCCGACCACCACGCAGAGCTCCTCCTCGCCGAGGCTGTCGAACACCAGGTCGTCGGTGCGCGCCCCGCTGGGGATGCGCCCGAGCACCACGTCCAGCTGGTCCTGTTGCAGGGCCTGGACCAGCACGTCGCTGGTATCCACCTGGATGCTCATCGACAGCCGTGGATGACTCTGCTTCAGGGTGGCGATGGTGCGGGTGAGCAGGCTCGAGGCCAGCGCCGGGATCGCCCCGACGGTGACCCGGCCGAGGTTGCCGGACTCCAGCGCGACCAGTTCCTCGCGCATCCCGGACAGCTCGGCGAAGATCATCCGCGAGTAGTAGATCAGCGTCTCGCCGAAAGGTGTCGCGCGCATGCCGCGCGGCAAGCGCTCGAACAGCTCGACGCCGAGCAGGTCTTCGGCCTCGTGGAGCATCTTGGTCGCCGCCGGCTGGGTCATGCCGATCTCGTCGGCGGCGCGGCGCAGCGAGCCGAGTTCCTCCAGGGCCAGCATCAGGCGCAACTGGCGCAGCCGCAGGCGGCTGTGGATGATGCTGGCGTCGGGAATCCGGGACATGGCGTATCTCGCTGGCGGCGGGGAAACCCAGGGTGACAAGAAATCCACCCCGCCGCCAGGCACAGGCTCAGGCGGCATGCCGAAGAGCCCGTCGGCCACGCCGGAGCAGCGACCCGGCGCAGCGCGCCAGCAACGGCCAGAACAACATCGCCAGCGCCGCGCCAGTCAGGCTGGCAACCAGCGGGTTGGACCAGAACACCGAGAGTTGCCCATCGGAGAACAGCATCGATTGGCGGAACGCATCCTCGGCCTTGTCGCCGAGCACCGCGGCGAGCACCAGCGGGGCGATGGGGTAGCCGAGTTTCTTGAACAGGTAGCCGAGCGCGCCGAACAGCAGCATCAGGACCACGTCGAGCATGGCGTTGTGCACCGAGTAGGCACCGATGGCGCAGACCATGACGATGATCGGCGCGACGATGGCGAACGGAATCCGCAGGATCGAGGCGAACAGCGGCACGGTCGCCAGTACCACGATCAGGCTCACCACGTTGCCCAGGTACATGCTGGCGATCAGGCCCCAGACGAAGTCGTGCTGTTCGACGAACAGCGTCGGCCCGGGATGCAGCCCCCAGATCATCAGGCCGCCGAGCATCACCGCGGCGGTCGCAGAGCCCGGGATGCCGAGTGTCAGCATCGGCAGCAGGGCACTGGTGCCGGCGCTGTGGTCGGCAGTCTCCGGAGCGATCACGCCTTCCACCTCGCCCTTGCCGAAGTTCTCGCGGTTCTTCGAGAAGCGCCGCGCCAGGCTGTAGCTCATGAACGAGGCGGCGGTGGGGCCGCCCGGAGTGACGCCCATCCAGCAGCCGACCAGCGCGCTGCGCAGCCAGGTCAGCCAGTAGCGCGGCAGCCTGGCCCAGGTACGCAGGATCACCCTCGGCGTGATGCGTGCGCGCTCGCCGCGAAACACCAGGCCTTCCTCCACCGTGCAGAGGATCTCGCCGATGCCGAACAGACCGATCACCGCCACCTCGAAACTCAGCCCGGAGAGCAACCAGGGCTGGTCGAAGGTCAGGCGCAGGTCGCCGGACACGGTATCCATGCCCACCGCGGCCATGGCGAAGCCGATCGTCATCGCCACCAGGGTCTTCAATGGCGGGTTCCTGCTCATGCCGATGAAGGTGCAGAACGCCAGCAGGTAGACGGCGAAGAACTCGGGCGAGCTGAACGCCAGGGCGAAGCGAGCGATATGGGTGGACAGAAAGGTCAGCAGCAGCACGCCGGCCAGCGCCCCGAGGAGCGCCGAGGTGAAGGCGGCGGTCAGCGCTTCGCCGGCCCGGCCGTTGCGCGCCATCGGATAGCCGTCGAAGGTGGTGGCCACCGACGACGGCTCGCCGGGGATATTGAACAGGATCGAGGTGATCGAGCCGCCGAACAGCGCGCCCCAGTACATGCAGGAAAGCAGGATGATCGCCGCCACCGGCGACATGCTGAAGGTCAGCGGCAGCAGCAGCGCCACCCCGTTCGGCGCACCGAGGCCCGGCAGCACGCCGACCAGGATGCCGAGCAGCACGCCGATGACCATCAGGCCGAGGTGATGGGCGCTGAGAACCAGGCTCATGCCCTGCATCAGGGAATCGAATTCGCTCATGGCCTGGCGCTCCCGACGTAGGCCGCGAGGTCGGCCAGTACCCCGGCATCCAGCGGCACCTTGAACCAGAGGGCGAAGACCAGGTAGCTGGCCAGCGCCGCGCCGCAGGACAGCGTGACGATCAGCGGCACACCGTAGGGTTCGTCGCGGCTGCGGTCGCGCCACATGAACCAGGCGATGAACAACGCGGAGGCGAGGTAGATCCCGGCGAACGGCATGGCCGCCACGTAGGCGGCGATCGGCAGGAACACCGCGAGCACCCGGCGGAACGCCGCGCGGGCGACGAACGTCGAGCCCAGCGCGTGCCAGCGCCACAGCGCCATGAGCAGGTTGCCGAGGCTGGCAGCGCTCAGCAGCAGGCCGATGTAGAAGGGGAAGTAGCCGGCTTCCGGACCGGCGTCGCCCCAGCCGATGCCGATATCCAGGCTGCCGTACATGACGAGCGCGCCGAGGGCGGCGGTGAACAGCGCCAGGCCGATCTCCACCCAGCGGGTGGACACCAGCGGCGCGTCGGATGAACTGGACATGCGCGTCTCCTGTTCGCGTGGCGGGCGTTACTGGCGGAGCCAGCCGGCGTCGCGGAACAGCGGGATGGCGCGCTGGCGATCCCGCTCGATGTAGGCCACCAGTTCCTCGCCAGCGAGGAAGGTCGGGGCCAGCGCCGAACGCGCGACATAGTCCTTGAACTCGGCGGTCTGGCTGACCTTGCGCATCAACTCGACGTAGAAGGCGCGCTGCGCGTCGCTGACGCCGCCGGGCAGGAACACCGTGCGCGGGAAGCGGTACTGGTCGATGCCCAGTCCCTGTTCGTGGCAGGTGGGAATGTCTGCCCAGGACTGCTCCGCCGTGACCTTGGCGGTGTAGATCATGCGTTCGTGGCTGAACACGCAGAGCGGCCTGACCTGGCCGCCGCGCCACTGGCTGAGGCTTTCCGCCGGGTTGTTGAGGTTGGCGGCGATGTGCTTGCCGGCCAGTTGGATGGAGGCCTCGCTGCCGCTCTTGAAGGGGATGTAGGTCAGCCTGGCGCCGGCCTGCTTGCCGAGCAGCAGGCTGAGGGTCTGGTCGACATCCTTCGACTGGCTGCCGCCGAAGCGCATGCCTGCCGCGTCCTTCTTCAGATCGGCGAAGAATGCCGAGGCGTCCGCCCACGGCGCCGCCTGGTAGGTCCAGAGGATGAAATCGTCCTCGGCGACCGCCGCCACCGGGGTCAGGTCGGTCCACTGGTAGCCCAGCCTGGCCACCAGCGGCAGCAGGTAGACGTTGTTGGTGCCGATCACCAGCCTGTGCGCATCGCCCCTGGCCAGCTTCAGGTCGAGGAAGGCCTCGGCGCCGTTGCCGCCGCCCTTGTTCAGCACCACGGTATTGACCTCGAGCAGCTTGTTCTGGCTGATCGCCGACTGGATCAGCCGGGCGAGCTGGTCGGTGCCGCCGCCGGGACCGCCGGCCACGACGATCTCCAGGTTCTCGGTGGGTTTCCAGGTGTCCGCCAGGGCGGGCAGGGCGGCGCAGCAGAGCAGGGCGCAGGCGGCGAGGAGCGACGGGATGGAGCGCGCGGATACGGTTCGCATGGAGGCCTCTGATTGTCGTTGTTGTTATGGGTAGGCCGGAGTGTGCGAAGCGAACCGATAAGCGTCCACTCAAAATAAGGCATACACCGATAGCCCCGGGTTATCCCTGGGAGACGCGGGCAGGAAGCGCCAAGCGATAACCGTGGGAAATGGCCATATGAGCAGCTTTGATTAGACGGTTATCGATGCAAGGCCGGATAGTGGGTCTGCCGGACCTGCCAACCCAGGTCCGCAGCACAAGAACAACAAAAAAGAGGTACGACCCATGGTTCAGGCACAGACCGCCGTGCTCCAGGCTGATCCTGCCCAGAAAAAGGCCACTGCCGCAAAACCCAGCAACGTCCGCTGGCGCATCTTCGCCATCATCTTCGCGCTCACCGTGATCAACCTGGTCGACCGCGTCTCCCTGTCCATCGCCATGCCCACCATCGCCGGTGAATTCGAACTGACGCCAGGCATGCAGGGCCTGATCCTCAGTAGCTTCTTCTGGGCCTACGCATTGCTGCAGATTCCCGGCGGCTGGCTGATCGACCGCTACGGCCCGCGCCGGGTGATCGGCTGGTCCACCGGGCTCTGGGGGGCCTTCCAGACCCTCGCCGCCTTCGCCAGCGGCGGCCTGTCGCTGATGTTCGCGCGGGTCGCCCTGGGCGCGGCGGAGGCGCCGCTGTTCCCCTCCGGCGGCAAGCTCAACTCGCTGTGGCTGGGCGCCAGCGAGCGCAGCCGCGGCGCCGTGCTGATGGATTGCGGCGGGCCACTGGGCGTCGCCCTCGGCGGCCTGGTCATCGCCTACCTGATCGCCGCGCTCGGTTCCTGGCGCAGCGCCTTCTTCATCGCCGGCATCGCCACCCTGGCCATGGCCTGGCTCGCCTGGCACTACCTGCGCGACCGGCCCGGCGAGCACCCCGGGGTCAACGCCGCCGAACTGGAGAGGATCGACGCCGACCGCGCCGCGCCGCCGGCCGACGCCGCCCGACAGGCGAGCGGCGGCCTGGGCATCGCTTCCCGTTCGCTGGCCGGCATCGTCCTCGGCCGCGCCAGCTGGGCAATGGTGTTCTTCGGCCTGCTGACCTGGGGGCCGAGCTACCTGGCCCAGGCGCGCGGCTTCGACATCAAGGGCATCGGCGCGGCGACCTTCGTGATCTTCCTCTGCGGCGCCATCGGCTCGCTGGTCGGCGGCTTCCTCTGCGACCTGCTGATCCGCAAGGGCGTGCGCCGCGGCCTGGCGGCCAAGGGACTGCTGACGTTCTCCGGGCTGGTGGCGCTGGTCGCCTTCCTGCTCTTGCCGGGCATGAGCGACGCCTATGCCGCCGTGACCCTGCTGGCGCTGACCGCTTTCTTCCTGATGTGGGGCAGCCTGTACTGGAGCTTCCCGGCTCTGCTCGCCGCGCCGTCGCGGGTCGGCCTGATCGGTGGCGTGATGAACATGGCCGGCAGCCTCGGCGGCATCGCCGTGCCGATCCTGGTCGGGCTGCTGCTGCAGCACCTGGGCGGCTATGCCGCGGTGCTGGGCTTCTTCGCCCTATGCTCGGCGACCTTCATCGCCGGCACCCTGTTGATTTCCCTGGACACGAACGAGGCTGAACATGGCTGAGCTGTACGACGGACCGATAGTCGACGCCCATCACCATTTCTGGGATCCGCAGGTGAACTACCACCCCTGGCTGTCGGACGGCGAGAACATCCCGTTCCGCTACGGCGACTACAGCGCGATCAAGCGGCGCTACCTGCCGGCCGACTATTTCACCGACGCGGGCGCGCACCGGGTGGTCGAGACGGTCTACGTGGAAACCGAGTGGGACCCGCGCGACCCGCTCGGCGAGACCCGCTTCGTCCACCGGCTCGCCGAACGCCACGGCGCGCCCCACGCCGTAGTGGCCCAGGCCTGGCTGGACGCGCCGGACGCCGCCGAGGTGCTGGCGGCGCAGGCGGGCTTCGCGCGGGTCCGTAGTGTCCGCCACAAGCCCGGCGGACCGACCCGGCCGGTACAGGTCGGCGAAACGCGCAGCCTGATGAGCGACGAGCGCTGGCGCCGCGGCTACGCCGAACTGGCGCGCCACGGCCTGCACTTCGACCTGCAGACGCCCTGGTGGAACCTTGCCGAGGCCGAGCGGCTGGCGCGCGACTTTCCCGGCACGCTGCTGATCCTCAACCATGCCGGCCTGCCGGCGGACCGCAGCGAGCAGGGCCTGGCCGGCTGGCGGCGGGCCATGGCGCGCTTCGCCGAGCGGCCCAACGTGGCGGTGAAGATCTCCGGCCTCGGTCAGGCCGGCCGGTGCTGGAGCGTCGAGGACAACGCCTGGATCGTCCGCGAGACCATCGCCCTGTTCGGCGTCGAGCGGACGATGTTCGCCAGCAATTTCCCGGTGGACAGCCTGTGCGGCTCGTTCGACGACATCTATGGCGGTTTCAAGCGTATCGTCGCCGACCTGCCGTACGCCGACCAGGAACGACTCTTCCATGGCAACGCGCGGCGCATCTACCGCACCGTGCCCGACACCATACGCCTGCAGCAGGCATCGCCCGACCCGAGGACTTCCGCATGAACACTCCAACCCTACCGCGACTGGCCATGGTCCTGGGAGACCCGGCCGGCATCGGCCCGGAACTGATCGCCCGCCTGCTGGCCGAGCCCGAGGTGCGCGGGAAGGCGCATGTCCTGCTGATCGCCGACGAAGCGGAAGCGCGCCGCGGCATGCGCATCGCCGGCTGCGAATTCCCCTACCGGCGCATCGACTCGCTGGAAACCCTGGACTTCGCCGACGCCACGCCACTGCTGCTTCCCTGGCACGGCCAGGGCCAGGGCGAGTTCCCACGCTGCGAAGCGAGTGCCGCCGGCGGCCGCTACAGCCTGGAGACCCTCGCCCTGGCCCTCGAACTGACCCGCGGCGGCAGGACCGACGCGATCCTCTTCGGCCCGCTGAACAAGACCTCGCTGCACATGGCCGGCATGGCCCACAGCGACGAACTGCACTGGTTCGCCGAACGCCTGGGATTCGACGGCCCGTTCTGCGAGTTCAACGTTCTCGACGACCTCTGGACCTCGCGGGTAACCTCCCACGTGGCCCTGGCCGAGGTGCCGGGCCTGCTCAGCCAGGAGCGGGTAGGGGAGGCGATCCGCCTGATCGACGCCGCGCTCCGCCGCAGCGGCCTGGCGCGGCCGCGCATCGGCGTCTGCGGGCTGAATCCGCACAACGGCGACAACGGCAGCTTCGGCCGCGAGGAGCTGGACATCATCGGCCCGGCGGTACGCAAGGCGCGCGAGGAGGGCATCGACGCCGACGGCCCGTATCCCGCCGACACCATCTTCCTCAAGGTGCAGGGCGACGCCCGCGCCTTCGACGCGGTGGTGACCATGTATCACGACCAGGGGCAGATCGCGATCAAGCTGATGGGCTTCTCCCGTGGCGTGACCGTCCAGGGCGGCCTGCCGATCCCCATCGCTACGCCGGCCCACGGCACCGCCTTCGATATCGCCGGGCAGGGCCGGGCCGACGTCGGCGCTACCCGCCAGGCGTTCGAGATCGCCTGCCGGATGGGCAGGCGCAAAGCCTGATCGCTTGCATGCGACACGACAACCAGAGCGCCGCCCCCTCGTAACGCGCTCCTGACGCCTCCCTGTACCGTCGCGGCGGGGCAGGGGGCTTCGCACCTTCGACGAGACACATCGCCTGGAGCCACAGCGCTCCACGGCTCGCTTCGGCCTGGGAAAAGGAAAAACAACAATGACCCGTTCCGCTCCGAACCTGCTGAAATCCGCCTCGCTCGCTCCGGTCCTGCTGGCCGGCCTGCCGTCGCTCGCCGGCGCCGAGGGCTTTATCGAAGACGCCACTGTCAGCCTCGGCCTGCGCAATCTCTATTTCAATCGCGACTTCCGACAGCCCGGCGCGGCGCAGTCGAAACAGGAGGAGTGGGCCCAAGGCTTTCTCCTCCAGGCGAAATCCGGCTATACCCAGGGCACCCTGGGCCTGGGCGTCGAGCTGCTCGGCCAGCTCGGCCTGAAGCTCGACAGCAGCCCTGATCGTGCCGGCTCCGGGCTGCTGCCACGCCACGCCGACGGACGCGCCGCGGACGACTACGCGCGACTGGGCGTGGCGCCGAAGCTGAAGCTGTCGAATACCGAACTGAAGCTCGGCGAACTGCTGCCGGAACTGCCAATCCTCCTGCGCAACGACGGCCGCCTGCTGCCGCAGACCTTCCAGGGCGGCATGCTGACCTCGAAGGAAATCGCCGGCCTGACCCTGCACGGCGGGCAGATGCGTTCGCTCAGCCAGCGCAACTCCAGCGACCACCAGGATCTCTCGGTGGATGGGCGAGGCGGGGCGTTCTCCGACCGCTTCGACTACCTGGGCGCCGAATACCGCTTCAACGCCGAGCGCAGCCAGGTCGGGCTGTGGCAGGCGCGACTGCAAGACATCTACCGGCAGGATTACTACAGCCTGAGCCACAAGCGGAGCTTCGGCGGCTGGCGCCTGGGCGCCAGCGTCGGGCTCTTCGACACGCGCGACGAAGGTGCCGCGAAGCTCGGCGAACTGGACAACCGCGCGCTGAGCGGTTTCTTCAGCGCGACCCACGGCGGACACAGCCTCGGCGCCGGCTACCAGCGCATGTACGGCGACCACGGGATGCTCTACATCGCCGGCACCAGCACGCCGTTGGTCAACGACATCCAGGTGCGCAACTTCACCAGCGCCGGCGAGCGCTCCTGGCAACTGCGCTACGACTACGACTTCGTCGCCCTGGGCATTCCCGGGCTGACCGCCATGGCCCGCTACGCCAGCGGCGCCCATGCCCGGACGAAGGCAATGGCCGACGGCCGCGCCTGGGAACGCGACGTGGACATCGCCTACGTGATCCAGAGCGGCCCGCTGAAGAACCTCGGCCTGCGTTGGCGCAACGCCATGCTGCGTTCCAACCATGCCGCCGATGTCGACGAGAACCGTCTGATCCTCTCGTATTCCCTGCCGCTGCTCTGAGCGTGGGGCCGCGCTTGGCCCTGGCCGATAACCGACGATTGGCTCATTGGCGAAAAGGTATTGCCTGGGGTTATCGACGAATGCGCAGAAGTGATTATCCGCGCGGGAGCGGCCTGGCTACAGTCGGCCCAACGCAAGCGGCCATGCCGCCTCCGCGTCGAACAACAACAAGAAGGGAAGTCCTCCATGAGCGCCATGAACGACCACGCCAGGCTGCTGTCCTCGGCGATCGCCACCAGCCGCCTGCGGCTCCTGCCTTTCCTGATCCTGATGTACGTGCTGGCCTTCATCGACCGGGCCAACGTCGGCTACGCGCGCGCCTTCCTGCAAGCCGACAGCGGGCTCGGCGATGCCGCCTTCGCGTTCGGCGCGAGCATCTTCTTCATCGGCTACGCCTGCTTCGAGGTTCCCAGCAACCTGATGCTGCACCGCCTTGGCGCCAGGGTCTGGCTGTGCAGGATCATGGTCAGCTGGGGCCTGGTCTCGGCGGCGATGATGTTCGCCGACGACGCCATGACCTTCTATGTCCTGCGCTTCCTGCTGGGCGTCGCCGAGGCGGGCTTCTTCCCCGGCATCATTCTCTATCTCACCTACTGGTTCCCGCAGCGCAGCCGTGCCCAGGCGCTCGGCCTGTTCTACTTCGGCCTGCCGCTGGCGCTGGTGCTGGGCGGCCCGCTGTCCGGTTGGCTGCTGGAGTTCCACGGCATATTCGGCCTGGCCAACTGGCAGTGGCTGTTCGTCACCGAGGGCCTGCTGGCCTCGCTGGTCGGCATCGCCGCCTACTTCTACCTGGTCGACCGCCCACGCGATGCCGGCTGGCTGAGCGACGAGCAAAAGCGGGCGCTGGAAGGCGAGCTGGCCGAAGAAGACACCCGCAAACAGGCACGCGGCCCACACGGCTTCCTCAGCGCACTGCGCAACGGCCAGGTGCTGAAGTTCTGTCTGGTCTACTTCACCATCCAGATGAGCGTGTACGGCGTGGTGTTCTACCTGCCGACCCGCATCGCCAGTTTCCTCGACGGTCAGGTCGGCCTGAACGTCGGTTTGATCACTGCGATTCCCTGGGCCTGCGCCCTGGTGGTGACGCGCCTGGTGACCCGCCATGCCGACCGCAGCGGCCTGCACCGCCCACTCGCGGTGGCCATGCTGGGCATGGCCGCTGCCGGCATCGCCGCCTCGGCGCTGGCCGGCAACCTTGGCCTGGCGGTGATCGCCTTCTGCTTCGCCGCGTCCGGCTTCGTCGCGGTGCAGCCGTTGTTCTGGACCCTGCCCACCGGCTACCTGAGCGGCGCGGCCGCCGCCAGCGGCATCGCCCTGGTCAACTCCCTGGGCAACCTCGGCGGCTTCGTCGCGCCGAACCTCAAGACCCTCATGGAAAACCTGTTCGCCGACCCGCGCGCCGGCATGTTCGCCCTGGCCGCCGTCGGCCTGCTCGGCGCCTGCCTGCTGGCTCGACTGAAGACCTCCGGATCGTCGTCCGTCCCGCTGCGCGCGCGGCAGGCCGGCTGACCCCACTACGCACCGATAGGAGCTGCGACATGAAAATCAAATCCGTCCGTACCCGCGTCTTCGAATGGAAGGGCAAGGTCGTCCCGCCGCAGGCGCACTTCTGCACCAATGCCAGCGACATCCTGTTCGAGAAGGGCGACGCCATGGGCTCGTTCCGCTTCCACGGCTGGCTGGTGGTGGAGATCGAGACCGACGACGGCCTCGTCGGCGTCGGCAACTGCGCCCTGGCGCCACGGGTGGCCAAGGAAATCATCGATCTCTACCTGGCGCCGATCTGCATCGGCGAGGACTCGTTCGACTACGAGTACATCTGGCAGAAGATGTATCGCCGCACCCACGCCTGGGGCCGCAAGGGCATCGGCATGGCAGCCATCTCGGCGGTGGACCTGGCGATCTGGGACATCATGGGCAAGGCGGTGAACAAGCCGGTGTTCAAGCTGCTCGGCGGACGCACCAAGGAGAAGATCTGGACCTACGCCTCGAAGCTCTACGCCAACGACAATCTCGACGCCTTCCTCGAAGAGGCCCGGGGCTACCTGAACCAGGGCTTCACCGCGCTGAAGATGCGCTTCGGCTACGGCCCCAAGGACGGCCCGGCGGGCATGCGCAGGAACATCGAGCAGGTCCGCGCGCTACGCGAACTGGCCGGCCCGGACGTCGACATCATGCTCGAATGCTACATGGGCTGGACCCTGGAATACGCCCGGCGGATGCTGCCGAAGCTCGCCGAGTTCGAACCGCGCTGGCTGGAGGAGCCGGTGATCGCCGATGACATCGAGGGCTACGTCGAGCTGAAGAAGATGGGGATCATGCCGATCTCCGGCGGCGAGCACGAGTTCACCGGCCACGGCTTCAAGGATCTGCTGGAGCGCCACGCGGTGGACGTCATCCAGTACGACACCAACCGCGTCGGCGGGATCACCGCCGCGCGCAAGATCAACGCCATGGCCGAGGCCTGGTCGGTGCCGGTGATCCCGCACGCCGGACAGTTGCACAACTATCACCTGACCATGGCCAGCACCGCCTCGCCGATGGCCGAGTTCTTCCCGGTGTTCGACGTCGAGGTCGGCAACGAGCTGTTCTACTACGTGTTCAAGGGCGAGCCGCAGCCGGTCGACGGCTATATCCAGCTGGACGACGACAAGCCCGGCCTGGGCCTGGAGCTATCCGAAGAGCACCTCAGGGATTTCACCATCATCGAGTGATACTCGGAGCGCACAGGAGGAGCCGAGATGCGGCTGATTCAATTCGAGGACCGGGCAGGGCAGCGCCGGGTCGGCGTCGTCGAAGGCGCCGGGATACAGGTGCTGCGCGGCGTGCACAGCACCCGCGAACTGGGGTTGGCGGCGATTCGCGCGGGCATCGGCCTGCACGACGAGGTGCTGCGCCGAGGCAGCGAACCGGGCCCGGACTATGCCGGGTTGCTGGAGGAGGGAAGGGTGCTGCCGCCGCTGGATCATGAAGACCCGGCCCATTGCCTGGTCAGCGGCACCGGCCTGACCCACCTGGGCAGCGCCGCGACGCGCGACCGCATGCACCAGCAGCACCAGCAGCACCAGGGCGACGAGACCGCGCTGACCGACACCATGCGCATCTTCAGGTGGGGCCTGGAGGGCGGCAAGCCACCGGCGGGTCAGGTCGGCGCGCAGCCCGAATGGTTCTACAAGGGCGACGGCGGCATCGTCGTGCGCCCCGGCGCGGACCTCCCGCTACCGGCCTTCGCCGAGGACGCCGGCGAGGAACCGGAGCTGGTCGGGCTCTACCTGATCGGCGATGACCGCCGACCTTATCGGCTCGGCTACGCCCTGGGCAACGAGTTCTCCGACCACCTGATGGAGCGCCGCAACTACCTGTACCTGGCGCATTCCAAGCTGCGCGCCTGCTGCTACGGGCCGGAGCTGCGGGTTGGCGAGCTACCGCGCCACCTGCAGGGCGAGAGCCGGATCCTGCGCGACGGCGAAGTGCTCTGGCGACAGGCGTTCCTTTCCGGCGAGGACAACATGTGCCACAGCCTGGAGAACCTCGAGTACCACCATTTCAAGTACGCGCAGTTCCTCCGTCCGGGCGACGTCCACGTGCATTACTTCGGCACCGCCACGCTGTCTTTCGCCGACGGGATCAAGGCCGCTCCGGGGGATGTCTTCGAGATCGCCATGACCGAGTTCGGCGCGCCGCTGCGCAATGGCATCGCCGCCGTCGAGACGGCACTGGCGCCGGGGCGGGTAGTAGCGCTCTGACCCCCAACCGCCGCGCATGGGCCGGACCCGCGGCATGGATTCCTTCATTCCTGCGGAGCCCTTGGCTCCGGCTCCGCCGGCCATCCCCGGCGGGGCTTCCCCTGTATGAGGTCGACATGACAGCCATCCTCGGACACAACTTCATCGGCGGCGCCCGCAGCGCGGCCGGCACGCTCTTCCTGCAAAGCCTCGACGCCGCCAGCGGTGAGGCGCTGCCGTACCGCTTCGTGCAAGCCACCCCGGAAGAAGTGGACGCCGCCGCCGAAGCCGCCGCCAGCGCCTACCCGCACTACCGGCAACTGCCGGCCAGCCGCCGCGCGGAATTCCTCGATACCATCGCCGCCGAACTCGACGCGCTGGACGATGATTTCGTCGCCATCGTCTGCCGTGAAACCGCGCTACCGGCCACGCGCATCCAGGGCGAACGCAGCCGCACCAGCGGCCAGCTGCGCCTGTTCGCCGAAGTCCTGCGGCGCGGCGACTTCCATGGCGCGCGCATCGACCGCGCCCGGCCCGAACGCAAGCCGCTGCCACGCGTCGACCTGCGCCAGTGCCGGATCGGCCTCGGCCCGGTGGCGGTGTTCGGCGCGAGCAACTTCCCCCTGGCGTTCTCCACCGCCGGCGGCGATACCGCCGCGGCCCTGGCCGCCGGCTGCCCGGTGGTGTTCAAGGCGCACAGCGGACACATGGCCACCGCCGAACGGGTCGCCGCGGCGATCCTCCGCGCGGCCGAGCGCACCGGCATGCCGGCGGGCGTGTTCAACATGATCTACGGCGGCGGAGTAGGGGAGCGGCTGGTACGCCACCCCGCGATCCAGGCGGTCGGCTTCACCGGTTCGCTGAAGGGCGGCCGCGCCCTCTGCGACATGGCGGCCGCCCGGGCGCAGCCGATCCCGGTGTTCGCCGAGATGAGCAGCATCAACCCGGTGGTGCTGCTGCCGGCGGCGCTGAAGAAGCGCGGCGAGGCCGTGGCCGACGAACTGAGTGCCTCGGTGGTGCTCGGCTGCGGCCAGTTCTGTACCAATCCCGGGCTGGTCATCGGCATCCGCTCTGCGCAATTCTCGGCGTTCCTCGAACGCTTCGCCGCCCGCATGGACGACCAGCCGGCGCAGACCATGCTCAACGCCGGCACGCTGGCCAGCTATGAAAAAGGCCTGGCGGCGCTGCACGCCCACCCGCGCGTCCGCCATCTCGCCGGGCAACCGCAGGAGGGCCGCCAGGCCCGGCCGCAACTGTTCCAGGCGGACGTCAGCCTGCTGCTGGAGGGCGACGAGTTGCTGCAGGAAGAAGTCTTCGGCCCGGCCAGCGTGGTCGTCGAGGTCGCCGACCACGCCGAACTGAAGCGCGCGCTGCATGGGCTGCACGGGCAGCTCACCGCGACCCTGATCGCCGAAGCGGAAGACCTGGCGTCCTTCGCCGACCTGGTACCGCTCCTGGAACAGAAGGCAGGACGCCTGCTGCTCAACGGCTACCCGACCGGCGTGGAAGTCTGCGACGCGATGGTCCACGGCGGCCCGTACCCGGCCACTTCGGACGCCCGCGGCACCTCGGTGGGCACCCTGGCCATCGACCGTTTCCTGCGCCCGGTGTGCTACCAGAACTACCCGGACGCGTGGCTGCCGGAAGCGCTGAAGGATGGCAACCCATTGGGGATTGCGCGGTTGGTGGACGGGGTTGGGACGCGGGCGGCGGTTGCTTGAAAGGGGTGCCAGGGAGGGGCGAGGTCTCGAGCGGAGCGGGACCTCGCTGGCGCGGAAAAAACCGGAGAGGTGCGCGGCAGGACGCGGGGGAGCGGGCCGAATCAATCTCCCGGCGCTGTTGCCCTGGCGTGCACGACGCTACAGATGCTCGTCGAAGAATCCGGCAATCCGATCGAAAGGAATCCTGTCCAGCCGGTCGTACAGGTCGACATGACTGGCGCCCGGAACGATCAGCAGCTCCTTTGGCTCTGCGGCAGCGGCGTAGGCGGTCTCGCTGAAGTAGCGTGAATGGGCCCTTTCGCCGTGGATGAACAGGATCGGGCGTGGCGAGATCTCCTTGATGTAGGTGAGGATCGGCATGTTCATGAACGACAGCGGCGTGGTCATCGTCCAGGCGTTACCGGAGTTGACTGCCCGCGGGTGGTAGCCACGGGGTGTCATGTAGTAGTCGTGGTAGTCGACGAGGAACTGTGCCTCACCACCCTTCAGTTCGTTGTAGGGCGGCTGATAGGCGGGGGTACCGCTTTCCGCGTCCTTCCAGCGCTGCTGGCCCAGTTGTTCCAGCGTTCGCGTGCGCTGTTCGAGGGTCACGCTGTCGTTGTAGCCCTTGGACATGACCCGCGTCATGTCGTACATGGTGCTGGTCACCACCGCCTTGACGCGCTTGTCCACGGCCACGGCGTTCAGCGCCATGCCACCCCAGCCGCAGATGCCGATGACGCCGATGCGCTCGCGATTCACTTCCGGCAACAAACTGATGAAATCCACTGCCGCGCTGAAGTCTTCGGTATTGATATCCGGCGAAGCGACGTTGCGTGGCTGACCGCCGCTCTCACCGGTATACGATGGGTCGAACGCCAGCGTGACGAATCCGCGTTCGGCCATGGTTTGCGCATACAGTCCGGAGGACTGCTCCTTGACCGCGCCGAACGGACCGCCGATCACGATTGCCGGCAGCCGATCGCCGCCACGGTTCTTCGGCAGGTACAGGTCAGCTGCCAGGGTGATGCCGTAGCGATTGGCGAAGGTGACCTTGCGATGTTCGACCTTTGCGCTCAGGGGAAAGGTCTTGTCCCACTCCTGGGTCAATTGCAGCTGCATGTTGGTTCCTCCGGTGTTTGACGAAGTCGTTGCCGCCGGACTGGTCTGGCAGCCGACGAGAGCCATCAGCGCACCGGCAAGGACTGCGCCCCTCAGGGCACCCTTGCGAGAGCGAGCTCGATTGCTGTGCTTGGTTTCCATGGCGTTCTCCATCGATCAGATCGACGTGGTGGGATTCGGCTCGACGACCTGGCCTGCGGCGCGAGGCAAGTCGCGTCCGGGCGTTCCCGGGGTCTAGCCGGCCGGGGCTTTCGAGCGTGCGGTGAGGATGGTCAGGAAGGCTGCGATCAGCAGCAACGCGGCGCTGGCGAAGAAGGTCGCCTGATAGCCAGTGCGATCGAACAGCAGACCACCCAATGTGGAGCCCAGGGCAATGGAGAGTTGCACCACGGCGACGAACAGGCCGCCACCGGCTTCGGCGTCCTCTGGGAACACCCTGGCGATCCAGGCCCACCAACCGACGGGGGCCGAGGTACCGGTCAGTCCCCACAATCCGAGCAGGACGACAACGATGGCGGGCCAGCCGCCAAGGACCGTCAGTACCAGGGCGATCAGGGCCATCAGCAACGGGATGGCGACCAGTGTCTGGAAGAAGCGCCGTTGCAGAACCCGGTCGATCAGCAGGGTGCCGATAAAGCCCGCTGCACCGATCACCAGCAGTACCAGCGAAACATGCGCGCCATGTACGCCGGTGACCGTCTCCAGGAATGGTCGCACATAGGTGAACAGGGAAAACTGGCCCATGAAGAACAGGCTGCTGGCGAGCATGCCGAGCATCACACCGGGACGCTTGAGCAGAGCGAATACCGTGAACACATTGCCCGGGCCGGGAGCACGCGCGCCGGCCCGCATGGAGGGCAGGGTGGTCCATTGCCAGGCCAGTGCCACCAGGGCTACCGGCACAAGGCAGAGAAAAGCCCCTCGCCAGCCGATGAGGGTGCCTAGCCAGGCGCCCAGCGGCGCGGCCACCACTGTCGCCAGAGCGTTGCCGCCATTGACGAGGGCCAGGGCTCGCGGCACGTCGTTGGCAGGCACCAGGCGCATGGCCGTGGCTGCCGACATCGACCAGAAGCCGCCGATCACTATGCCGATCAGCGCCCGGCCCAGCATGTAGACGAAATAGTTTGGCGCGAGCGCGACGATTGCGCCGGACATGCCCATTGCCGCCGTCAGTCCCAGCAACAGCGTCTTGCGGTTCAGGCTGCCGGCAACGGATGAAATGAACAGGCTGGTTAAAACGGCGAAGGCGCCGGAGATGGCGATGCCCTGGCCTGCCATGCCCTCGGTAGTTCCCAGGTCGTTGGCGATGGGAGTCAGCAGGCTGACCGGCAGGAACTCCGACGCGACCAGTGCGAAGGCGCAAACCGCAATGGCCAGGACGCCACTCCAGGAGCCCGATTGTTCAGGGTTTTCGTTGGCGGTATCGAGTGCGCGGGTTGTCATGAAAAAACTGGCTTATCCAAAGAGTGAAAAGAAGAGATCGGCTCCGCTGGTGACAAACGCCTGGGCTGAGTCGGCAGGGAAGGGAAGTCAGGGTGCGGTAGGCGGAGATGATTGCTGCAAATGAATATTCGGGTATGCGGCGGCCTGTTACTAGCTAAACAATTCTTAATGGGTATATAAGCTCTACTAATTAATGGTCCGTGGAAGAATTGGCCATGATCAAACGTAACCTCAACGACCTCCTGTCCTTCGTTGCCGTCGCCCGCGAGGGCACCTTCACCCGTGCCGCCGCCCAGCTGGGCGTGACGCAGTCGGCATTGAGCCAGTCGATAAGCGGCCTGGAGGCGCGCCTGCAGATCCGCTTGCTCACCCGCACCACGCGCAGCGTTTCGCCCACGGCGGCAGGGGAGCGCCTGTTGAATGCCATCGGCAATCGCTTCGACGAGATCGAGGCGGAACTGGACGAGTTGTCGGCGCTGCGCGACAAACCAAGTGGCACGGTTCGCATTACCTGTGGCGATCACATCCAGCGAACCCTGTTGCTACCCAGGCTCACCCCGTTGCTGCTGGAATATCCAGACATCAAGGTGGAGTTCGACATCAACTATGCCTTTCGGGACATCGTGGCCGACCGGTTCGATGCCGGCGTACGCCTGGGCGACACCATAGACAAGGACATGATCGCCGTGCCGATTGGGCCGCCAGTGCGCATGGCGGTCGTCGCGGCCCCGGCCTACTTTGCGGCACATCCGAAGCCCAGGAATCCTCGCGATCTGGTCGACCACAACTGCATCAACATGCGCATGCAGTCCGGCGGCGGCCTGTATGCCTGGGACTTTCAGCGGAAAGATCGACACGTGAACGTCCGTGTCGATGGACAGCTCATTTTCAACACCTCGCCGAATATCGTGGATGCCGCGCTGGCGGGGCTGGGAATCGCCTGGCTCCCCGAAGAGGAATTCGCTCCGCATATCGAGGAGGGCCGGTTGCTGCGAGTGCTGGAAAACTGGTGCCCACTGTTCCCTGGCTACTACCTGTACTACCCGAACCGTCGGCAACCATCGCCGGCTTTCAGCCTGGTCGTGGATGCGCTGCGTTACACCAGGCCCAGGGGAACGACCATAGGCGGCGGGTAGCGGGCATGCAGGGACTCGGTCGCCGGCCACTCATCACGGGGTGGACGATCTGTGAAAACGGCGACAATCGCCAGAGATGCGACGTTTGACCATCCAGCCTCAGGCACCTGCTGTTTTTCGGACACAGGTTCAGGCCAGCTCACAGACACGCGACGCATACGCATGGTGGGAAGAAATGTTCGAGGGCGAGGACCTCCTGGCCAACCTGGGCCGGAGGTTGTCGTCGGAGCGCGAGAACGAAACATCCTTGCGAGCGATGTCGAGGAACCCGGCGACAACGGCGCCGGGTTATTAACTATCAGTGTCGGGCAAGAGGGCGAGATTCGAGCCGAAAGCTCAATCGCAAAGGATGTGAGTTCCACCTAGGTCATATTTAATTTAACATAATATACATTATGCGAATCCAGGATGTTACGGCCAAATAGTAATGTCTCGATCTAGCTGTCGGTTTAACTAAATGGCTGGAATTTTCACATTAACGATAGGAATTCCTTTGGTTCAGACACTTGGAGAGGCTTCCTCTTGTGAAGCCTACAGATATTCCTGCAATTAGATTGGACATACTCCTCGCCTCACAGGCAGGGCTGCCTGAGTCCCATAATAGAGGTGATCGACACAGCGGTTGCGACAACACCCTCAAGGTCTCCTGGGCGACGTCCTCGACACCGGTCGATGTAACCCGATCAAGCTCGCGTGTAATCCCAGAGCGGTCTCCCGAGATTTCCCCCCCCTTGCATCGTCACGGATTACATGCCCTGGTCTGTCCTAAGTCCCAGGACCCGGGACGGCTAGATAAGACATCGCATGCCCCGCAATGACTCAGGCGAGGTGGATGCAACCGCACTGGAGCAGGTTCGGGACGGCTACGACACGTCCCGGCTCTTGGACCTGGTGGACAGTCTGGATGCCTGGCCCCTGGTCGAGGGTGCCCCACCGACAGTACCCACTGAAAACGCCTGCATCTGGGCAGTAGCTGAGTCATTGCAGTTGAACCTAGAGGCACTGGCCGCCTGGGTTCGCTTTGCACAGACATGCGTCAAGCCGCTGGTCAATCTCGTGCCTGAGCATGAGCAATAACCTGGCCTCTGCCGGCTTGATGCCCACCGCATCGTGAAATCAGGACTCCGGTTATTAGGGTATTGAAGCCGGAGGGCTCCTAACGTCGTGCAGCATCTGTGGCGAGTACTCCATCGCCGTCAAACAGACTAGGATTGATTTTGCCATCACTCTCCTGTGTGAGTCCCCTCCTCCTGATTACAATTGCCACCGCCAGATACGCGAAAACTCCTAATGGCATGTGCCGAGACTCGTTGTTTGAGCCATGGAATTACGTGGACTGGCCCGAATTTCCATTTGCTCTTGCTTAAGGAACTGAGCCTGCTGTTGGATGCACGTTAGTTTCAGCTTTGAGGAATTGACCAAGGGATTGCCATGACCACTCGGACCACCCCCCCCCAACCCAAACCCCCTGCTGATGGCGAACGCCGGGCTATTCGCAATCTATCGGCGCAGTACAGAGTTGCAGCGGCACTCGCATATGAGGCGCTTCAGCAAGGCGAGTTGGAGTGGGTTCGCCTCGTCGATCCAGACGCAGGACGCCTCGATGACGTCATGATTGCTCGCCCAGGTCGTCTAGATGCCTATCAGATCAAGTGGTCTGAGTATCAGAACGAGGTCAAGTTCAATGAGCTGGTGACTGCAACCACGGTTTCAAACAAGCCCTACCCTGCCCCTTTCGAGCTAATGGCAGACGGGTGGCGCCGGTTGCGAGCAGCACATCCAATGCGACGGATACATGCACACTATCTTATGCATGACAGCCCGTCGGCGCGCGATATGAAGGATGGTCGTATAGATGGGCAACCTTCCCACTTGCAGTCCTTTCTGAGGAATGCCTTCCCTGCACGCGCGCATTGGTTCGACGTCAATGATCCCATTTACGCTGCCTGGTCAACAAAGATTGACGCGATCGCGGCAGCCACGGGACTGCCTCACGATGAGCTTACGATCTTCATTGCAGACTGTGAGCTTGACCTCGGATTTGTGCTGCCACACGCAACTACGTCGCAAGAAGTTCGCCGCGCCGAAGACGTTGATGCCTTGGCGCATTTCTTTATGCAGCGCGTCTCAAGTACTTCGGGACCGGTGGAGCTTCGTCCTGAGGACATTCTCCACGGACTGGGATGGAGCGATCGCTTTGCGCTTCGATTCAAACATGAGTTCCCGGTAGACGAGCAGCTTTATCAGCCGATCCAGGAAACGGTCGCAGCTCTGGACAAAGCGGTTGCGCAGTTTCGGCGGGGCTATCTGGCATTGGTGGGACCGCCGGGGTCCGGCAAGTCGACAACGCTGACCCAAACTCTCCGCTATCGGGAAGGTATCCGACTCGTCCGCTACTACGCATTCGTTAGGGATGATCCTCGCACCGGGCGCGGTGAAGCCGCGGCATTTCTTCATGACTTATGCCTATCGTTGTCGGGTCTCGGCGTAGGGCGTGCCAACCGCTTCTCTGCCATACCGGATACGCTGCATGCCCAGCGCGAGCGATTGGGCACGCTCCTCGGCGAGCTAGGAGAGGAATCTCGCCAGTCTGGGGTACGGACGATCATCTTGATCGACGGTCTTGATCACATCGAACGGGAGCAGAGTCCTGAGCGTTCCCTGATTGAGGAGTTGCCGTCCCCTGCCGCCATTCCGGATGGCGTCTTGATCGTTTTGGGAACGCAGCCAGTGGGGCTGGGGGGACCATCGCCCGCACTTCGCCCGATTCGCGCGCACCTCGACGAACCTTCGCGAACTATCGCCATGGACCCGCTCTCACGCGCGAATGTCCGTCACATTGTGCGAACCGCAATACCCAACGTTGTCCTCAGCCGAGAGGACGAAGATGACGTGTACCGCCGTTGTGCTGGCCACCCACTCTCCTTGGCATACCTGGTGAAGCGCTTGGCTACCGCCGAGAATTCAACAGCTGCAGCCGGGCTTTTGAACGAGATGCAGGACTTCGGCGGTGACACGGACGCCGAGTACGCAGCGTATTGGGAGCAACTCAAGCATGACGGCGAGGTACGAGAGCTGCTGGGGCTCATATCCCGGGTCAAAGGAACGATTGAGCTGTCGACGATCAAGATGCTCGCCCTCGACTCAGCGGTAGAGCGATTTGCGGGCAGTGCCTTCTACCTTTTCCGTCAAATCACCTCAGAACGGTGGGCGTTCTTCCACAACAGCTTTCGGCAGTTCGTAATTCAGCGGACCGAAGTAGACGTATTTGGCCGCCGTGATCCGGCTAAGGCGGTACGTTTTCACCAACGCTTGGCCGCTATAGCTGGAGAGCCAACCTCCCCACCGGAGCTGCGCTGGGAGTGCCTCTATCACCTAGAGCACGCCGGCGAAAAAAGGGTTCTGCTTGAGCGTGCGCAACAAACATGGTTCCGCGAGCAATACTTCGCGGGGCGGCCACTGGCGGATATTCGTGAGGACATACACCGTAGTCTTGGAGCGGCCGCCGGCGAGCGCGATGTAGTCGCTCTTGCCGGCCTACTACTCGTCCACAAGGAACTGGCAGAGAGGGACGAAGCTCTAGAAAGTGTCGCTCTCACCGACCTTCAGCTCCGCTTGGCTGACGAGACAATCCGAGGCTCATTACTAATGGCTGGTAGTGAGTTAATGGTGAGCGATCTGGTTGCATTGCAATGGTCTGGGAGATTGTCACAAGAGGGCAGCGCGGCATTCGCGGCAAAGCTTTTTGACGCCGCGGAACCCGTTGACGTGCTAGCTGGTGTTGAGGGTGTCACTGCGGCTGGTGACGCGGTGCTGGATGCATGGGCTTCAGTGGCTTGGCGATTTCGTCCATTAGGTCAAGTGGTCGAGGCAATTGGTCATGTACGCGTTGACTCGAGTGGCCCACGGTTGGACTCGGACCCGGCGCCATCTACGGACGAGGACGGGGTCATGCCGAGATAAGGGGAAAATTCATTCATTTGGAGGGTGTCCGAAATTTTGTGTAACCGGCTCATGAGCGACACTGTCGCTGAGAACTGGAGACACCATGAACAAGACGCCCCACACCATTACCGACGAACTGCTGGATCAGCTTCTGGCCAATTATCAGAAGCCTGAAGACTTGATCGGTACCGACGGCATCCTCAAGCAACTGACCAAGAAGTTGGTCGAGCGTGCGCTGGATGCCGAGCTGACCCACCACCTGGGCCACAACAAGCATCAGCCTGTCAGCAATTGGATGGGCAACACCCGCAACGGTTTCAGCAAGAAGAAACTCAAGGGCGAGTTCGGTGAACTGCCCATCGAGGTACCGCGCGACCGGCATGGCACCTTCGATCCGCAGATCATCGAGAAGCACCAGACCCGCTGGACGGGCTTCGACGACAAGATCCTTTCGCTGTATGCCCGCGGCATGACGGTGCGCGAGATCCAGGCGCACTTGCAGGAAATGTACGGTGCCGAGGTGTCACCCAGCCTGATCTCCTCGGTGACCGACGCGGTGGCCGATGAGGTCAAGGCCTGGCAGTCGCGCCCGCTCGATACGGTGTATCCCATCGTCTACCTCGACTGCATCCACAGCAAGGTGCGCGAGGGCGCCGTGCGGGTGAAGGCGGTCTATCTGGCGCTGGGTATCAACCTGGCCGGCGAGAAGGAAATCCTCGGCCTGTGGATCGCCCAGAACGAGGGCGCCAAGTTCTGGTTGCAGGTGGTGACCGAACTGCGCAACCGTGGCGTTCAGGACATCTTCGTCGCCTGCGTGGATGGCTTGAAGGGCTTCCCCGAGGCCATCGAGGCGGTGTTCCCGCGCACCAGCGTGCAGCTGTGCATCGTGCACATGGTCAGGCACAGCCTGAACTACGTGTCCTGGAAGCGGCGGGCGGAGGTCGCCGCCGACCTGAAGCGGATTTACCAGTCCAGCACCGCTGACGAGGCCGAACTGCGCCTCGGTGAATTCGAGGCCAAGTGGGATGACGACTACCTGCCGATTGGCCAGTCCTGGCGACGCAACTGGGCCAGGATCACGCCGTTCTTCGACTTCCCGCCGGAGATCCGAAAGGTGATCTACACCACCAACGCCATCGAATCGGTGAACATGAGCCTGCGCAAGATTACCAAGAACCGCGGCTCGTTCCCCAGTGACGAGGCGCTGCTGAAACTCTTCTACCTGGCGCTACGCAACATCAGCAAGAAATGGACGATGCCGATCCGTGACTGGAAGGCGGCGCTGACTCGCTTTACGATCAGCTACGAAGACCGCCTGCCGCAGCAGTAACCCTAACCCCGGTTACACAAAATTCTGCACACCCTCTTCATTTGGAATGTAAGCCATTGCTCTGAAAGGCTTTCTATCCGGCAAGCGCTGGCTTGCACCTCATGGTCTATCTTTTCCGTCTGGTTCAAGGAAAGGAGTGACACATGGCATCCCTCGAACGTACCGCCTACCCTGTTTTGTCGCGCTCCTATTCGAGGGCCGAGCTTCAGCGTGAATTCAGCTTCTCCGAGGAAGAAGTCACGTGGGTCAAAAGTCGCTCTAATGCAGCATTCCGACTGAATCTCGCTGTTCTGTTCAAGACTTTTCAGGTACTCCGATACTTTCCAGAAATCGCTGAAGTGCCGGAGCCAGTTGTCGATTTCATCCGCACACAAATAGGTCTACGCAGCAAGGTTGCGCTATCACCCTACAAGTGGATGCAGCTTTACCGCCATATGAGTGCCGTTCGGGAAAAACTTGGGGTTCGACCGTTCTACGGCTCGGATGGTCAAGACATAGCATCCACGCATGCACAGTTGATGGCTCCCCTCCTCGAACAGCGCGCTGACATTATTAATGCGATCATTGACGAGTTGCTGCGCCAAAACTACGAGCTGCCCGCCTATTCGACCTTGAATGACCTAGCAGAAGCCGCTCGTGCAGAAGCACAAGAGAAAATCTTCAACCTTGTGGTAGCCAGAGCTCCAATCAAGGTGATCTATAAGCTAAGGGATCTTCTCGACACGGACTTCGGGCGTCGGCAGAGTGACTTCAACACACTCAAACAGGCACCCAAGAAACCCTCGCGCAAGCATCTGGAGGTACTGATCGACCACCTAGCCTGGCTAGAGAGTTTCGGGAAACTGGATGCCATTTTTGATGGGATCGTCGATACGAAAATTCGCCACTTTGCTGCCCAAGCTGCGGCGTCGGATGTATCTGAACTGAAGGACTGCTCGCTGCCGAAGCGTTACACGCTGATGCTTGCTTTGATCTACCGTATGCGGGTGCGAACCCGAGATCACCTGGCCGAGATGTTCATCCGAAGAATCTCCACGATCCACAAACGCGCCAAGGAGGAGCTGGAGCAAATCCAGGCACGTCAACGTCAGAAGTTGGAACAACTGGCGGCCACCTTGGACGGCGTGGTGCAGATTCTGGTTCAAGAGCCGGATGACCAGGAGGCTGGTAGCCTGATTCGAGAATACCTCTCCCCCGATGGCAACATGGATCGGTTGCGAGAGGTTTGTGCTGAAGTTCAGGCCACAGGAGGTAATAACTACTTGCCGCTGATCTGGAGGCACTTCAAGTCCCATCGTTCACTGCTGTTTCGCCTCAGCCACCTTCTCCAGTTGGAGCCCACCACCCAGGATCGCTCACTTATCCAGGCGCTTCAGCTCATTCAGGACAGTGAGAATCTGCACCGTGAATGGATCGATGAGCATGTCGACTTGTCGTTTGCATCAGATCGCTGGGTGAAGATCGTGCGTCGCCCTACCAGTGAAGGGCCGCCTACCAACCGACGTTATCTGGAGGTCTGCGTGTTCTCCTACCTGGCCAGTGAACTGCGCTCGGGTGATCTGTGCGTGCAGGGATCGGAATCCTTCGCCGACTACCGTAAACAGTTGCTGCCTTGGGAAGAGTGTCTCCAGCGGCTACCGGCATACTGCGAGAAGGTGGGCCTTCCTACCACAGCGAAGGAGTTTGTCGCCTCGCTCAAGAGCCAGTTGGAGGAAACCGCGCAACAGTTAGATGACAAGTTCCCTTCCTGTCGAGGGGATGTGTCGATCAACGATGCAGGCGAGCCGGTACTGCGGCGGGTGATGGCACGGGACATCCCGCCTTCAGCCATCTCGCTACAGACGGCGCTTATGCAGCGTATGCCAGCCAGGCACGTGCTGGACATTATGGCCAACATTGAGCACTGGATTCAGTTCACGCGGCATTTCGGACCGATGTCCGGCAACGAGCCAAAGCTCAAAGAGCCGGCCGAGCGCTACCTGATGACGATCTTCGCCATGGGCTGCAATCTCGGTCCCAGCCAGGCCGCGCGGCATCTGGCCGGTAATGTCACACCGCATATGCTGTCCTATACCAATCGCCGCCACCTCTCGCTGGAGAAACTGGACAAGGCTAATCGCGAGTTGGTGGAGCTCTATCTGCAACTTGACCTGCCCAAGCTTTGGGGCGATGGCAAAGCAGTGGCCGCAGACGGTACCCAGTTCGACTTCTATGACGACAACCTACTGGCCGGCTACCACTTCCGCTATCGCAAGATGGGGGCCGTGGCGTACCGACACGTGGCCAACAACTACATTGCAGTGTTCCAGCACTTCATCCCGCCAGGCATCTGGGAGGCGATCTATGTGATAGAGGGACTGCTCAAAGTCAGCCTTAGCGTCGAGCCCGATACGGTCTACTCCGACACCCAGGGCCAGTCGGCCACAGTATTCGCCTTCACTCATCTCCTGGGTATCAATCTGATGCCGCGTATCCGCAACTGGCGCGACCTAGTGATGTGCCGACCGGATCGAGGCGTATCGTACAAGCACATAAACCGACTGTTCACCGACACTGCCGACTGGCACCTGATCGAAACTCACTGGCAGGATCTGATGCAGATTGCGCTGTCGATCCAGGCCGGCAAGATTTCCTCGCCCATGCTGCTACGTAAACTTGGCTCTTACAGCCGGCGCAACAAGCTCTACCTCGCAGCACAGACGCTGGGCAGTGTTATCCGCACGATTTTCCTGCTCAATTGGATTGGCAGCCGAGAGCTGCGCCAGGAAGTCACTGCGAACACCAACAAGATCGAGTCCTACAACGGCTTCTCCAAGTGGCTCTCTTTTGGCGGCGATGTAATTGCCGAAAACGATCCGGACGAGCAGCAGAAACGTCTGCGTTACAACGACATGGTGGCTTCGTCGGTGATTCTGCAGAACACCGTGGACATGATGCGCATCTTGCAAAAACTAGCCCGCGAAGGGTGGCAGTTTACCGATGAGGACGTGTCCTTTCTTAGCCCCTACCTGACCAGTAACGTCAAGCGTTTCGGCGAGTTCAACCTTAAGCTCAACCGACCGCCGGAGCCCTGGATCAAGGATTCGGTATTCCAACAGGCTGCCGGCTCGTTGCGAGTCAACTCGACCAGTAAGGCCGCGGCCGAGGAGGCAATATGATCGAGATTGCGTCAGCGTCTTTTCGAGTCACACCCTACGGTGAGGTGGACATCGCAGCACTGGACAGAATGCGAGCCGGATTCGATACATCCCAACTTCTACGGCTAGTTGAAGGTCTGGATGCATGCCTCTCGGAAATGGGTGGTATCACCGCCTTGCGTGACGAACTGCTGAAATTGCACGCAATGGCACTGACTATCGTCGAGGGGACTGCCCCGGCTGCGCCCACCGAGAACGCGTGTATCTGGGCTGAAGCAGAATCTGTGCAGTTGGGCCTAGAAGCGCTGGCGACGTGGATTCGCTCCGCTCAGGGCTTCCTAACTCCCTTGACCAGTCTTGAGCCTGAGCATCAGCAGTAGCTCGTTAAACCGTATCAAGCCGAGCCGGAATCAGCCCGGCTTGATCAGTGACCTAGCGATTCGGTAGCCGCTGAGCGATCACGACAAAGAAACGCCGGCATTGCCCGAACGTCGACCAGTTCAGCAGCCAATTTGACAAGGGGCTGCGTAATCATAGGCACCACTCAAAATGTATATCTTTACTTGAGACTATGACTCATCATAACGAATCGCTCGCGAAATTCGAAACCTGACTTCTTATAAAGGCTTACTGCTTTAGGATTATTTTCGTCCACTTCTAGATGAACTATTGCGGCACCTTGAGACTTCAAGAAGGACTTGACCTTTTCTAGAATCTCACTGCCAAATCCCTGTCCTCGGCACTGTTCATCGATATAAAATTCATCAATCCAGACCTCAATCCCCCTGAACTCGATACTGTAACAATTGCAAGTAGCAATATATCCAATCTGCTTGCTGCCAAGACAAATAATCCAAACGTTGCCCTTTTCTGAAGATGACAAGAGAGGGCGAAGTGCAGCCAGCCTGTCTTCGTCAGTCATCTCAATACCATCGTATAGGTGGTATTTTTTCATTAGCTCCACGAGTAAGAGCTCATCATCTATTGAGGCTGAGATCAACTTGATATTTGAATTTTTGCTCATGGCATCTTCAGATCTTGGTCATCATTATTACGCCGGCAACGATTACGACTATGGCGCTCATGCGCTTATATGCGTCCGACGAGCTAAAGTTTTCGCTGAGTATCTTTGGGTCAACTATTGCTAGCCAATGACTTAAGGCTAGCACATATACCGGGTGAAGACTGACCAAAACCGAGACCACCGCAACGTTTCCACCAGCAGATAATGCGCCAATAAAAAGCGCGTATCCACCGGCGTCGAAGAGATTGCTCAGCGCATACACCGCCCAGCCCTTTGGTGGCATTTCGGAGACATCCTTTGCGATGGAATGGCGCCATTTCGGAACCAGCAGCATCAGAGTCCCGCCAAGACCGTAGCCTGCATAGTTAAACATAAGAACCGAGGGCAGGCTGTGACTCAGGAGCAGGTGATCGTATAGTAGCGTAGCCACCGCCCCAAAAACTGCTGAACCTATTAGAAGCAATACTGCTGATAAACTTATCGAGCCTGGTCTCCCTTTGCCGATTGCCACAGCAAAGTAAACCCCGACAAAAACCAAGGCAATGCCGAGCAGCTCAATCCCTGTTGGCGAATAGCCAAGCAAGAGGATCGATACGACAAGCACCAGCAAAGGAGTTAACTGATGAAGCGCAATCGCAGTAGAGATATCGACCGACTTCAGCGGCATTGCGTATAGGAAATACATTCCAAAAATGCATAATCCTGACAGCAGGTTCAGAAGCGCTGAGGTTGTGTCAAAGTCAGATGGTGTAAAGAGAAGAAAAATCAGCGCAGAATAAAGAAGATTTCCAATGCTCAGGAGAAATATAAATGTAGTCCAGTGATTCGCATGATGGATCACTGCCAGCTTGTCCAGGATATTTGAAAGGCTCCACAGCAGTGGAGCCATAAGTGCCATAACTAACCAGGTCATTTTCCTCGAAGTACCTCTAATATGGTATCGCGACTATCCTTCAATAAAACATGAGAAAAGTCGTCGGTGTCATGGTCAAATATAAAGGTTCGCTGATAGTCGAAGCTCTCTGAAGTTTCGAATTCCACGATCTTGTCTAGAATCGCCTCAACCTCATCAAAGCGATGAGAGTGATTAAGGCGAAGAATTTTCATTGCATTACCGTAATGGGCTGCCTCATCACGGGCAGCATATCTAATCCAGGTTGAAAGAGACTCGTTTTCAAACGAGTCAAAGAAGCTTACATCTTGCTTGTAGGCTCTTGTGCTGGTCACTTCATCAAATGCGATAGAGAGAAGAATTGTGAATTCATCCTTCATGAAGTCTTCGATATGAGAAAAGTCCGGAGAGTTCGATCTAATCTCGCGATCAATCATGTCTTCCGGCATGGAGTAAAGTACGCTATTAATCTTTCTCAGTCCGCGATAATGATTTTGCTCATCGAGATGCCACAGGCATACGAACTCGATAAATTCATTGCTAAATTGAATGTCGCGACGGCCAAACAAGTAGCGCAAGAAGTTTATTGAATCAAATTCAGAGCTCATGTCATGCCAAAAGAAAGGCCGACGCTCCTCGAGCTTTGAGGGATTCGACTTTATCTGTTCAATTGACAAACCCTTCAGCAACTCCAGGGATGACCATTCGTAGCTTTTAAGACCAATACCCGACTTAACATTTGACACTTGAACGCTCCTTGTTCAGAGGACAAAATTTGAGAACAGCCAGGGAGAGTCGCTATCTATGGCCGAAAAGGTGCCTGGGTTGTTTTTGGTAGGATTCCAGTCCGAATAAACCCCTTTTAGTTCGCCTAGATACTGTGAAATATAAGATAGTGCCACTTCATGATCCATGTCTTCGGCTTCAATTATTCCTGCCGACGGATGGCTCAGGATCCATAAGTAACCGGAAAGAACTCCGGCTGCTACCTGTAACGTTGTTGCAGTGTTGAGAGTGGCAAGTTCCTTGGCCTTTTCGATGCTTAAGATAGATCCATACCAATAACTAGATTTTTCGTGCCCCATAAGAAGAACACCGAGGTAATCAGAACCCGACAAGATATCACCAGGACGAAGTACTTTTGTCTTTTCTGGAGTCATGCAATCATTGCCGAACCATTCATGTACAGAGAGAATTGCTTCATCGCTTGGGCGATAGGCATAATGGACAGTTGGTCTATATGTCTCATCGGCAGTTCTGAGCGTCAAAAAGTCAGCAATTGAAATTGCCTCGTGATGAGTTACCAAATAACCTAAGCTAGGGCCGTTGAATGGCGTCCATGTCTTAACTCTAACAGAGGCCCCTGGCTTCTCAATATAGATTGCTGCTCCGCATCCATCTGTATGCATTGACGCATCCGTGGGTAGACTTCGCTCGTGACTTCCCCAGCCCAACTCTGCCGGTTGTTGCGACTCACTTATGAACCCATGCACTGACCAAGTATTTACGAACTCACCCCTCTCCCTAGATTTCTGAGAAATTTGCGAGTCGTACTCTGCGACATGGATTACTTTGACACCCAATCTTTGGCTTAGGATAGCCCACTGCTCTTTATTAGAGGGCTTTTTACAATCACCCAATATCTCTTCCGCTAAATCTAAAAGAGCACGTTTAACGAAGTGGGATACCAACCCAGGATTCGCGCCATGCGCCACGAGAGCCGTCACCCCTGAGCCTAGCCTCTTTTTCAGAGACAGCATTTGTTCTCTTAAGTGATAGTTAGTTCGCTTATGCAGTGGTATGGTTGGGTCATCATATCCGCCCTTCCACGGCTCAATGCATGTGTCTAAATAAAGAGCCCCTGCGGAGCGGCATAATTCTATCAGGGCAAGACTTGAGACATCGGTTGATAGATTTATTAGAACCGTCCCTTCACCAAGAATCGGCACAAGAATGTCGCGATAGTTGATTTGATCAATTGCAGAGTTGATAAATTTTAAGCCAAAACTGTTAGCAAAGTACTCAATAAGCGGTGGTGTTTTTGGATCGATCGCGTAGATTTCTAAAGTAGATAAGTCGTGAACCTTAGAAAGGAGAGGAAGGAAGGACTGGGCAATCGTTCCTAGTCCCACAAAGACAATTCGCTGGGGGGGATTAATTGAAAAACCCATTCAAGCATCCTTACTGTCTATTATGAAAATCTGTTTCCCTATGCCTGCATGTCTACTTTGAACTTGGCTGGCATGTCAAATTATTTTTCTGGATCGCCTATATTTTCTTTTTAAATCAAATACTTAATCGATAGTTAACTTCGGAGAGGGAGGTGCCAACTGGGCAGGTTTTAGTCAGCTCCGTGGCAAGTGACAATGATTTTCACTTGCACATCACGCACTATGCAGTTTTTGGGCTTGCCCGCTTGAAACTCCCTTCTTATCGCCGCACTCGTTGGAGCTTGCAATCAAGACTGGCAGCCAGGCCCAGAGAAGGGGCCAGGCCTTAACCGCAGTGGAGCGCTTGACCAGCGTTTCGGTCGACAAGGCCAGGATCAGATCTAACACTGTTGGCGGCAGCGGTGTTGATGGTCATGTGTCCCTGGACGTCTTCTTCTGTTGGGGAAAGAAGAAAAACGTCTTCTGCGGCGGCGCGATCAGGATATCGGTGGACTTGATGCTCGTGCCTTTGCGCCGCCTGCTCTTGCCTTCCTTGTCCACTGCCTGGATATCGCCGTTGGCCACCGCGACATCCAGGGCCAGCTTCACGCGACTTTCGTCTGCCATGGTGAAGTTGGTGAGCTCCGTCATGAGCTGGATGAAGGGACGACGCTCGACTTCGAATACCTGTTTGGGTAGCAGCTCGGACAGTTCCCCACGAATCCGGGTATCAGTCACTTGGTCGAACTGGTGTTCTCCTTCGCAGAGTAGGTCCGGCTGGCCGGTCACCCCCACATCCCGGTTAGCGTCGTAACCAAAGAAGCAGGACGGTGATAACAGGTGGGAGAAATTGTTGCCGTACTTCCAGTGTATGGCTTTCATCACGTCGTTGGCGCGGTAGCTGTTCGCCAGGTGGATGAACCAGTAGGCCATGGGGTTGGTGCCGTGTGGGCGAATGAAGAACACCGTCATGAACTGCGCGCCGCTTTCCTGCTTGATCCCGTCCGACAGATAGCGCTGGATCAGGTACTGCCAATCCTGGGAGCTATGTGCTTTTAAGTGCCGTAGCTGTTCCCAGGGGACATACTGTTCTAGACCGATACTGGCAATAGCCTTGCGGTTGGCGTGGCGGTCCGCTAGGTACGTGATTAGAAAGTCGACATTGAAGGTCAGCAGGACCTCAGCATTGCTGAGGTGCTGGAAGATCCATTTGATCTGGCCGAATGGCACGTCTCCGTAGCCGTACTGATCGAGCAGAAACAGAACGCGCTCGCTTTTTCCAAAGGCCTTGAGGCTTTGCGCAATGGCCGGAAGAGCTTTGGTGAACTCGGCGGTATGCAGGTGAATGTCCTGTCCAATGCGGGCCTGATGTCCGCGGCTGGCCAGGACGGCGTGCAAGCAAGCAGTATTCTTCGGCTTCACATCCACAAAGTGATGCTGCGAGCAGATCGGTCGATGCTTGATGCGCCCCACGTTGTTGCGCACTTCCGACTCCTGGATTGCTTCCAGGGCGATCACCGGGGAGCCGAAGTGGTGACCGCCTGCGCTGTCGTTATATATACCTCCACCGCTGAAGCCATCGACAATTGATAGGCCAAGCAGTGGCATTTGCTGATTCCGCATCAGGACATCGATGTAGGCCTGGATGTAGTCGTCGATGATCTGGTGCTTGATCTTGCTGTGTGGATCGATGGTGGGAAAGGTTTGGGTTGCCCAGTCCCAGCGGTACTTCTCGTCATCCTTGGCCATCGGGTCGTCCTTGTTTTGGTATCAGGCGAGGGTCAGCAGCGGAATTTCATCCCAGGTCTGGCCCTTCAGCAGCCGGCCATTAGCTTTCTTTGAACGCTTCACGCCATCGGAGCCCCAGCCGCCCCATTGTTTGAAAAAGAAAGCAGCGCCAAAGGCATCGCACTGGCGGTGGATGTTATCCACCCACTCCTGCTTCATTGGCCGGGCCTTGGCGCCGGACTCGCCGCCGACGATGACCCAATGGATGTCAGTCAGGTTCAGTTCACCCAAGTCTTCTAGTAAGGGTTCCGCGGAGAGGAAACGGATCGCGGCGTTGATGCCACGCAGGCAGTCGATTCTGGGCACGCCGTACTCCCGGTCCTCGACCGAGACCCCCAGCCAAGCGTTGGCCGGCGGTGTGCGCTGGCTGAAATAGTCGGCCAGGCGCTCGGCCCGCTTAGTGAGGATCTGGAAGGTGTGCTGTGAGGCCTGGTGGATAACCGCGAACACCTGGTCGATGTAGGTGTCCGGCACCTGCTCATGGAACAGGTCAGACATGGAATTGACAAAGTAGATGGTCGGCTTCTTGCGCTGCAGAGGCTCCTGCAGTTTCTCTGGGCGCAGGCTGAGGCGAAAGCCGTTCTCGTAGCCGGGCGTGCCCATGGCCTGCAAGCGACGCGCCATGTTCTCGGCATAGCAGTGTTTGCAGCCCGGCGACACCTTGGTGCAACCCACCACCGGGTTCCAGGTCATTTCCGTCCATTCGATGCTGGTCTGCGTACTCATTGCACCGTCACTCCTGTCGTGCGTCGATGTTAGTGAGAAGCTGGCACTTGAGTCAAAGTGCTGGCATTTAGTTCGAGAGCAGGCCTCGCAGCGAGGCCGCCAAAGGAGATGGCAGGGTCGATGTAGCGCATCGCCGATTTGATGTCCTTCCACCCCACGTAGGTCATTAACGCCTTAATGTCCCAGCCATTGGCCGTGGCCCAGGTGGCGAAGCCTCGACGCAATGAGTGGCTGGTGTAAAGGTCAGCCTGGATCCCCGCACGCTGGAGTATCTGCCGCAGTAGGACGATCAGACTGCCAGGATTCAAGCCAGCCTCGTTCAAGTTGCCCCAACGGTCCAGCCGACGAAAAACCATCCCTCGAGCAATCCCTGCTGCACCGATCCAGTCGAGATAGGCCTGTACTGGGCACAGCCGCCTCAGCGCAGGTACGTAGTGAGTGGTGCCAAGGTTGTCCCGGTCACCCTTGCTCCAAGGCAAAAACAGCGTCATGCCAGCACCGGCTTCGGCTTGAATGTGCTCCACCTGCAAGCGGCACAGTTCATCGCTACGAAAGCCTCGCCAGAAGCCGATTAGTAGCAATGCCGTATCCCGCCGACAGCGCAAATATCCCGCCAGGTCTTCGGCTTGAAACAGACACATAGCCTCCTGCTCCAACCACTCAACCGCATGCTCCAGATGCTGTAATTGCAGCGGCGCGGCCTGCTTTGTCTGGCTCGGGTGCAGGGTGCGAATTCCCTTCAGTACCTGGTGTACGGTCGGGGTCTTGGTGGGATCGGGGAAGCCGTGCCTGATATGCCACTGCGCGAGGGCGGCGAGGCGCTGCTTTAGCGTGTTGAGGCTCAGCGTGTCGGCGTAGTCCACCAGGTAACGCACGATGGAGTCACTCGTGGCCGGCAAGAAGCCGCCCCAGGTCACCTCGAAATGTTCGACGGCCGACTGGTAGCTACGCCGGGTGTTTTCCCGCGTGCCGGCTTGCAGGTAGCGCTCGACGTCCTTCATCGCCCGTGCGTGCCCTTTGTGTACTGGGAAACGACCGCGAAGCAGCCGTTTTTGCCAATCATATTGAATAATCATCGGTTATTTTATCTGAAACAAGCCTTCAAATCCTGCTTTACTTCATGACAATTTAGTATGTAAATACATGGTATGTAATCAATTATGAAATCGTAGGAGCAGACCATGGCCCGCGGCGGCATCAACAAGGCACTGGTTCAGAAAGCCCGCCAGGCCATCCTGGCGCGGGGTGAGAATCCCAGCATCGACGCAATACGGGTCGAGCTGGGCAATACCGGCTCGAAAACCACCATCCATCGCTACCTGAAAGAACTCGAAGACGCCGACCGCGGCCGGAACGCGGCCGCATTGCCGCTCAGCGAGCAGCTGGCCAACCTGGTGGCCCAGTTGGCGGATCAGCTCAAGGAGGAAGCGCAGGCCGACGTGGCCCAGGAGCGCGAACAACTGGCACGGGAACGACTCGATTACCAGAACCAGATTCGGCAGGCCGAAAGCCGTATCCAGCAGCTGGAAGGTCAGCGCGCTGGGCTCACGGAGCAGTTCCAGGCTGCCCAGCAAGCACTGCTGCAGGAACAACAGCTGCGCCAACAGGCCGAGGTCGAGAATGCCCGCCTGCAGCAAGCCAACCACGACCAGGAAGCGCGCCTGCAAGACCGCGACGGGCAGATTCGCTCGCTGGAGGACAAGCATGAGCATGCCCGTGATGCCCTGGAGCACTATCGCCAGGCCAGCAAGGAGCAGCGTGAGCAAGAGCAGCGCCGGCACGAGTCGCAGGTACAACAACTGCAACTGGAACTGCGACAGCTACAGCAGACCCTGATCGTCAAGCAGGACGAGCTGACCCACCTGAACCGCGACAATGCGCGCCTGCTTGCCGAGGCGCGGCAGCAGCAGAAGGATCAGCATGCGCAGCAGAAGCTACTGACGCAGAAGGCTCAGGCTCTGGAGGTCGCCCAGAACACGCTGACCAGCATTGAACGTACGAATGAAGCCCTGGAGCAGCGCTGCCACGCTCTGCAGGATGAGGTGACCCGGCTTGGTGAAGCCTCCTCGATTCAGGCACAGCAAACCCAGAGCCTGCAGGAGCGTCTGGCTAAAGCCACCGCGCAACTGAAATTGCTCGGGCAGGCACCGCCCACGAGCAGCGGTGGCGCAAGTAGCTCATGATCCGGCACACTGAGGTCAGAAGCGGAGTGGAGGTTCAGATGACGCTACCCTACGAACGTACCCGCTCGGTGGTGCAGGCCTAGGAGTTTCTCGTCGAGCTCTCTCGTGACACCACCTTGTCGGAGTCCATCCGCAATGAGGCTCGGCGGCTGCTGTGTCACTACCCGAGCAAGGGCGACATGCTGCAGGCCGGCCGGAATGAGGAGCAAGCGGCGGGTTCGATTTTCGAGCCTGTCTTCAGCTCTTCGATTGAAGACTGAACGGCTACCACTCCTGATATCTGCGCTCAGGCTCAGCCATCGCCCCAGAATTCGTCACGCCGCACCAGGCCGAACTCATCCTTCGTGGAATCAGGCTCCTCGTCGAACATGGCGTTGACCATGCGCTCGCGACGTAGGCCGCTTAGTGTGCGGAAAAACCAAAGCTCGCAAAGATGAACCTTGTAGCGCTCGCCATCATGCTTGGAGCCATACCCCCAGTGTGCCTGAAGGGTTCCAAACTGTTGACCATAACCTTCAACGCTAGTGCTCTGGCGGCAAACATCACAGGTAATGTCTACGACCGTTTCAACCGGTTGAGCGGCAGTGTGCTCCATGATCAGTACCTCCTGCGACGGTTGAGGAAAGGGCCATCCAAAAGCCTCAAAGTCGTTTCTGCGCTACGAGCGGATCAAAAACGCTGTCGGCGGATGGGAATGGAGTTCGCAGCACAAGATAGAGGCGGGTGTGGTTAATGCGATCATCGCCCTAGGGCTTTCATGATCAAAAACAGCTACTTACAGACCAAATGAATGAATTTCCCCCTTATCTCGGCATGCCCCCAGGACAGCGAAGAGGCAAGATTTAGTCTCTTGGTAAAGGTCGGTGCTGCTATCCAAGATGCGGCGAATGAGGAGACATATTCGGAGTTTGCAGCGTTTCTCGGCACCACGGAATTGGGGCGAGAGGTCCTGCTTCGACTCGATTTTCGCATGGCCCGATTGCATGTTGATGGTCTTGCATTATTTGGAAATCCTCTTGATGCGATGGCACAGGTCCTGAGTGGTATCCCAGCGACTGAAGCATCTCCTCTCGAAGCGGCTTACTTTGCTGATGTGCTAGCTCGGCTTTCCCCTCTGGATAGTCACGCAGATGTTTACCTCAATGAGATCGTGGCCCCGCTCGCTGTTACCTCGTTTCAACATGGAGAAGATGAACCATTTGCGCCTGTGGAAGCGCTGTTCCGACAGGCCCGAGCGCTTGCGGCCCGAGGTCGACCGATGGCTATGTCGGAGATTCCTAGAGGTCAGCGAAAGGGGGATTTCGGGTGCGTACTGTTTCAACGCCTGGTCGTAGTGGTCGCTACTCTCTGGGGCGAGGCATACGCAGATCGAAAATTGGCAGCATCCGCCTTCGTTCGCCAGTTGGAACCACTTTTAGCCTTTCGGCGACGCACATATCAGGAAGTGAATCGTTGGCACGATTGGTATGCGATAGACCGCGCAAGCAGCGAGCTATACGCGCGTGCTCTGCTTGCAGCTGAGGCGCATAGCCGTGAGTGCTTCGAAGAAACCCTGGGCGTTTTTATTCAGGAGTGGCGGCGTTCAACCCGCTCGGGTGAGATCATCTGGTCCACCACGCTGCGTCGAAAAGTCATCCTCGCGGCATACGGCGTAGATGGGGACGGATATCGAACTGAAGCTCTGCTGGAGGAAATGGATGGCGAAATAGACGCTTCGTGGGAACTGCATGAGCGGCTTGAGGACTTACACGCTTCCGCGATTGCCTGGTTGACGCTTCGCCGCATCGACAAGGCGCGCGTGGCGCTCGACACGATGATCAAGAGTAGCTTTGGCATCTACCATCGTAAGGATCGGCAAATCCAGGACTGGACCCGATGGGTCTGTCGTTTGATTACAGAGCAAGCAGAGCCGACATGCGTTGAATCTGCAGCAGCCAAGCTCCTCAGATTGATCCCCCTCCTCTACGAGTCAGGACGCGGCCGGGGCATGTCCGAGGCAACTGGCGACCTGCTCGAAGCGATGGCACGACGTTGGCCTGTTGCCGCGTTGAGAATCGGTGAGTGGTTACTGGCGCAAGGCTTAGCGGAGCGTGCCACTGTTCTCGGCGCCCTGCTTGGCGCAGAGCTTAAGTCTACGGATGTGCCTCGTGCTGCGGAGGCTACTATCGCCGCGGCACGCTTGGTTCTGCCGTTTGCAGGCTATGAGCAGCATGTTCACCGTGGACTTGAGGCTCTCTTGGAGTCAGCAATCGCTGGAGATTTGAAGGTCCAACGTGCGCTTGGGGTACTGCGCACGATAGCCGAGGGACGCGCGCAGTCTGGCCATCTGTATCTTGAGTTACTCAATGGGTCAAAAAGGGAATCCAACACCTCTGAAGCTGAGAGCGAGCGCGACGCATCGCCTAAATTAGTGCAGACAAATGGAGCTGAGCTTTCGCCACAAGAAGTCGAGAGTCTTGCTGGGCGACCGGCAGACTTCACGTCTGCGCTGGCGGGCGCGAAGGCGAGTGGCCGATTTGACTGGCAGCCAACCATAAAAGCAGTTTTCGGCCAAAGTGTCAGCGGCGCCGTGCGCAGAGCAGCCCAGGCGCTGCTTAGCATGGACTTATCCAATGACGAGTTGGAGCTGTTCGTTCGACATGCCATCGCGACCGGGGAGCGGTCACTCGCGGAGCAGGCGACTGAGCGTGTCGCTACAAGAGGGAAGCCATATGGCTGGGCACGCTTTTACGATGGTGGGTCGAGATTATCTGCCGCACGCTGCTTCCAGTTGCTTGATCCCGAGGAGGGGAAAGACCGGGCGCTTGCGCTGTTTGTCGACGACTTTGTTAGCCATAGACTCTCAGCAGCGGACCTGGTGGTCGATCTAGACGATCTGCTGCTCGCCTTGACCGATCGGTTACCGGTTGTCCAATTGTGGGAAGAGATCGATGAGCACATATCGGCGCTTGTCGACCTTCAAGAAAGCCCATTCGAGCCGCCGGAGTTTAGGCTTGCGCCTAGCGAGGTCGAGCCCGCAGATACTGCAGTTCAATTGCTATGGCGGGATATGGACGACGCAGCAATTGAATTGGCCTGGGAAGCCAGACGCGGTCTGATCGATATCGCAGCTCTCAATGGAAACGCCGAAAGCGTGCGATGCCGCTTACAAGCGGCGCTTGGAGGAAGCTTCCGACATCAGACAGCTGCACTAGCCATGTTGAACTGCATGGCGGTTGCGAACAGCAGCCTGGCCGCCGAATTCCTTTCGGAGCTTGAGGCTTTAGCGTGGTCGCCTTTGGGGGTGGTACGGCTGGCAGCCCAGAATGTTTTGGGCGAGCTAGGAGAATCCCTGCCGACGGCACCAGGACCTCGAATTCTTCCGGCCATCTATCAGCTTCAGCTTCCCCCGGCGCGCAGGACAGAAACCAGCCTAACGGGGGAGCCACCACCTGGCGCGCCGCTACCTGATACCAAGGATCCGTTCGATTTGACGCGCATGTTCCACAGTGCGCTTAGGGTGCTGTCAGAGGCAACCGATTTCAGCTTCGAGGTACTTACGCATCGCATGGCGCAGTTGATGCCACTTGTCGCCCCGGAAGAAACGTGGTCTTCGGAGGTTGAACACAAAGAGCGGCAGCTCAGAGAGTGCTTGGGGATCAAACTCACGTATCGGCGCTCGCGTTCCACGGTCGCGCAGCACGCTTTCGGTTGTCTGCTGGCTGAACTGTGCGATGGTGGGGTCATCGAGTGGGTGCCGCATTTCTTTGAGCGTTTTCTCACTTGCTCTGATCCGATCATCAATTTGCGTACGCCGACCACACGTCCGGCTTGGGTGAGTGTGCCGGCGGGAGAGGCATTGGGTAAGTACCCGATTGAGGAATGGTTTGATTCGGTTGCTGAGGTACTGCCGCAACTTGAGCCCATTCCTTCAGGCGGTTGCGTGGTCCTGGCTGAGTTGACAGCTACCGTCAGCCAGGGCCGAGACCGGGAGGAAGAAGGCCACCTAACCGTAGTTGGCCATGCCCGCCTGCCATTTAGCACGGACCAAATGCCGGACATCAGTTTGCTTTGGCACCAGGAACGCTATGCCGCGCGCGACTACCCTCACCTGCTGAGCCTCGACGACCGCATCCCCATTACGGTTGTGGCTGGGGGATCAATCTTTGCCAATTCACAATTCATTGCACTGAATCCATTACTTGGCTGGGAACTCAATTGGCAACCGTCGTCTGAGGGGCTCTTCCGCTGGGTAAACGAGGAAGGTCACACGATGGTGGAGAGTTTGTATTGGGCGGAGGGTAACGTCGAAGTGCATGATGCAGGGGGCATCGATCAGTCGGCCAGCGAGGGATGGTTGGTGCTCGCAACTGCCGTGGCCTGGCAGCAAATGCGTCCACTTCTACATTCGTTTGTTTTCCACCGGTTGGCAGGGAGACAAGGCGGCTTCTCACGTCATGGGCATCGGACATTCAAGGTCGCAAAAGACCACATCTCGCTCTGATGGCGTGATTCCTGGGAGGTGCCTTTTGACCAGTCGCTGAGCCCATCAAGGGCGGGTTGAAGGTCGCTAAAACGGCCGTCCTGCAGTGCTCGGGCGATAGAAGCCAAATCTATCGCCAGTTCACGAGAAGTAGCCCAGCCTTTCCTTGGATGAAGCCGAGCCCCAAACTGGGCCCGGCCTGATCATGGCATAGCTAGCCGCCGAAGACTTTCTTCCGTTGCGTAGTCCGTTCCCGGCGCTGGTTCTCGTAGGCGGTTCGGCGCGTGGCAGCACGTTGGACCAGCTCCAGGACCAGGGCGATGTCGCCGAGCAGCTCCTCGCGCGTGGGCAGCGCCAGTTGGCGTTCACCGGGAGTGTCATGGGCTTCCGTGGCTTCACATGCCCGTGCATAGACGTCCTGCAGCTGCTCCCACTCCTCCGCGGGATGGCCGACCACGGCGCCAAATGCTTCGACGCTGACCACGTCGCTGAACGGCTGGACCGTGTTGTTCAGGAAGATCTCGCGGATGGCCCGTTCGACGGTGCCTCTGAGACTGGAGTAGCCCGCTGCAATTTGCCGTTCGAGTTCATCATCCGGATAACTGCCGTCGATGGCGTTCAGGGCTTTCACCCGCTCGCGCAGATCAGCCAGGCGGGCTTTAGTGTCCATCGTGGTCCAGGTCAGCCCCTCGCTCACCAATCCTGGCGACTCATCCCAACCGATGGTCTTGTAATTGGCCGAGCGCTCGGCTCGGTGAAGCGCCATGGCCAGTTCGGTCAAGAACACGGCGTCATGGGTAAGCACCAGTACCTGGCGCGTTTCGGACAGGGCCACCAAGCGTCGGGCGATGGCCCGGCGATACACATGGTCCAAGGAGGTGGAAGGATCGTCGAACACCACCGTTGACGTGTGCGGCAGCGATTCGAGTTCAGCCAGGAACATGGCCAACCCCAAGGCGCGCTGTTCACCTTCCGACAGCACCTTGGAGGCTTTTGCGCTGATGTCCTTCAGGCGCAGCGTCACCTTGGTCACACCGAGGTCGGTACGCCCGGTCAGGTCTGGTTGTACCCGGCGCTTGTAGCCCAGGGCCTTCAACTCGGCATTCATGGTGGTGGCCAGGGCCTCGGTTACATGCGTCGCGGCCAGGGCTGTCAGTTTGCGTGACACCGCCTGTGGGTTGAGCGCGCCATGACAGCGACTCAGTTTGTCATGCACCTGGCTGTCCTGGATAAAACGCTCAACTGCAGCGCGTTGGCCGGACAGGCGTTGTCGAGCCTCCAGCTCTGCCAGCTCCCGGGTCAGGGCCAACCGTACGGCGGGATCAGCGGAGGCACGCAGGGTCTTGGCGTCGGCGCGCAGCGAGGTGGCCTTGGCGGCGAAGGCACCATCCAGGTTCGCCTCCGGCGGAAGCAGCGCTGACTCGGGGGCCCAATTCCCAGCGTCCAAGGCTTGGGTAACCCAGGTGTGCCGGGCGGCCCAGACGGAAACTGCTGCCGTGATGGCGGCATGCAGATCAGGCAGACGCTCAGCCACCTCAGCCAGCGTGGGCGCGTCCAGAACACTGCGATCAAGCACCTTTACCTTCCCGAGCGCCTCCAGGCGCGCAGCGTTGGCGGCCTGAGCGTCCGCAGTGGCGCTGTCAGCCACAAAGGCTGCAAAGCGATGCATGCGCTCGGCCGCGTCCGCTGCGTAGGGTTGCTGGCAAAGCACACAGTGCGCGTCCGACTCCAGGTGCGGGTACGGGTGCTCGGGATAGGCGGCCTGCCGCGAGAAGGCTTCAGCGGCCCGATACATCGATTGCCACAGCGTGTTGCCAGTTCCCTCCAGCAACGAGGTGGTGAGCGTAGCGGTTGCTGGCGCCTCATCGTCGCCCGCCGTGACCGTGCCGTGGAGCCGCGCTTGCGCCAGTTGCATGGCAATGTGCGCGGCCTTCTCGGCTTCGATCAGATCTTTTGCCCGCGCAATTGCCCGGTCGTTCACCCAGCGCTGGACCACTTCCGCACGCTGCTGCGCTTGCTCCAGGCGGGTAGCCAAACGCTCCATGGCCAACGCCTGGGGCCCCGGATCGGTTTCCAGCAGTGTCCGCTTCAGAAACTCCAGCCGCCTGAGTTCCTCGTCACTGACCGTCCCCAACCGAGCAAGCATCGTGAGGTCCGAGTCGCTGCCCAGGCTGGCGATGTAGCGGCCGACCTCGGTGTCACCTTTCAACTGCTCGAACGGCCGGGTATCGAGGACCAACGCACTGCGTTCGGCAGCGACGCGGGCTTGCAGGTCGCGCTGCAGTAGGACCAGGCGCGTGAGATGGGTCAAGCCGTACGGTTGGAACGCGGGGGTACCCTCCGCGTCGATGTAGTCGTTGGCACAGGCCACGTCGTACACCGAGACGGCGCTCAAATGCGGATGGGCCGGCCCGTTCTGGACCCAACGTGCCGTTTCCGGCGAGCCATCCACCAGGATGGCGAAGTCTGCGGAAGGCGGTCTGGGCGGAGCCACTGCCTCAAAGGCGTTGGGCAGGACCTCCACGCGATGCCGGGCCTTGCAGGCATTCTTGAGGACGCGGGCATAGCCGGATTTACCGGCACCATTGTGGCCGAAAAGGATGGTCATGCCCTCCGGCACTAGGTCAAAGGCTCGGCCGGAAGGGAAACCGTTGACCTGATCCAGCCCAGATACTCCAACCAGTCTGACGGTAGCGCCACTGCCGGCGCCCGGGACGTCATCGATGCTGAACGGTCTGCCGACGCTAGTGGCCGTGCCATCGCCTTCCTGCTCGCGGAGCATCTGCAAGATAGCGTCGAGGTCGACCTGAGAAAGCTCGGGCCGCGCAAAGATGCGACGAAGGGCCTCTTGCTGCCAGGGCCTTAGTCCACCCGACCACGCGATGATCTCGTCCAACAATGACATAGCAATCTCCTTTGCCTGAACAGACGATACATATAAGGAATGGGATTAGACGTAGCAAGTTAATGTAGACGTCCCGCCACCTGGCAACTCGTAAGAATCAAACAGGTTAGGGCGCGAACTCGTAGACAAGGTAGGTGCGACGTTCGCCCAGCGCGGTGGGATGCAATACCATGTATTGCATCCCGCTTTCACGACCGAACGACTGGTGAAAAGACGACCACATGGGCGATGTCGTTGCACTGCGCGACGAGCTGCTGAGGCTTCATTCCATGGCACGGACCATCGTCGAGGGCGCCCCCCGCATTGCCGACCGAGGATGCCTGCATCCGGGCCGAGGCGGAATCCGTCCAACTGGAACTTGATGCGCTGGCCGCATGGGTTCCGTTGCCCATCAACAGGTCCCTCGGCCCATGCAGTCAATTCACATCAGAAATATCCACGACGGGCAGATCTAGTCGGTTGGCTCACTGGGCGAGAGCTTGCGCTTCAAGGAGAGCACACCCTCGATATGCTCAAGGACCAACTCATCCCCCACGGCCCATCCCAGACCATCGAGCAACGCGGAAGGTAGCTCGATGATGGCGTCACCGCTGCCGTCTCCAGGGTCTTGGCAGGCCACTCGCCAGGTTTTGGCCTCAACCATGGTCATATCCTCATCACGTAATTACATCGCAGGCAATCGAGTAGACGGTCCCAGCCAGGCCACGTGAGTGCAACCTGGACCGGCCTGCTATGCTGGGATCGGTCGCTCATCAGTAGAGTAGCGGTACTCTTGCGGCGAAAAGCGCCCCTTGGGGCCAAACAGCAACATGGCCGCAAGCCTTTCCAGATAGGCCGCCGCTTCCGTCGGCGCGTACTGCGCGAAATACACCCGCTGCGCCGCAGACAGGGTGGCGCGATGCGCGAGGCAAGCCTTCACCATCTCCGCCAGCACATAGCCGCGAACGTCATAACCTGCATCCATGGCGCGCAGGACGGTGTGATAGCAGGCGTGGTAGGTCGATTGCGGACCGACCTGCCGTTGGGTAACGTGACTCATCCCTGACTCCCGGCCTGCCAAGAGGCCAGAAACTGCAACACCTGCTCGACCTGGCCCTGACTGACCAGTTGCTCCGCGGTCCGCTGCTCGAAGGTCGGTAAGGACTCGTGGCGAAACCAGGCGATCGCCCGCTCGACGGCCACCCCGCTCTCGACAACGGTCAGTACCACGCGCAAGGAATCTTCGATGAACTGTTGCGCGGCGGCCGCTTCGGATGCGCTGACGGCACCCGGCTGGCGGTGACGATAAGCATCGAGCTGCGCGGCAAAAGCGGCCGGGCTGAGGCCGAAGACCTCGGCATAGCGCTCAGCCGAATAGGCCGTCCCCTTCGCGGGGCGCAGGTGGTCGTTCAGCTCGGCAGCCGACGGCGCCGCTGGCTGGAATGCCTCCCGGGTCATGGCTCGTTCCTCTTGGCGCATTTCACTCACAGCATGCCCGTAAACCGGCGGCGGGCAAAGTCCCTTCGCTAGCTGGAGCCTGTCGGTTTTCGTTGCCGTTTCGCCGGCGTGGCGCGGGTGCGCTTGGGCCGCACCGGCTGCTTGCTCACGGTCTTGGGTTGGACGGTCACCGCCCTACTCGCCTCCCGGGCGCGATCGACTTCACAGTGGGCGCGATTTTCCACCCCACGCACATAGGTGGCCGTGCCATCATATTCCTGCACCAGTTGCTGCTGCACGGCCTGCAGCTCCTGCCTCAGCGCATTGGCCTCGAGGTCTCAGCCAATTGCTACCGTTGCTCATCGGCCAGCAGAGTGACTTCATCGGCACTATGTGGGCGCCGGACTTGTAGTGCCAGTCTCTGACCGTCCTTAGCTCTGATGGCGAGCGCCCCGTAAGATAGCTGCATCGGCTTGCTAGCGTGACTCGCGAGCAAGCCATATGCTTGGACTTCTGTGGCCACTCGTTGAGCAGTTGCGAGGCCATTCGCGAGCGTATTCGGCAAAGGAGCAGCAATGCAGGAAATTCGTTTCTATCGGGCAAACGAAAAGCCCTATGGCGCCTTCAGCAATCTATACAAACGTGAAGTCCTGTTTGAGGGGGTTGTTTACCCCACATCTGAACACGCCTACCAGGCGGGGAAGCCACGCAAGGAAGCCGTGCGTGATTGGATTCTAAGTGCGCCCTCTCCCGCTCTCGTTGCCATGGCGGCCCATGGGCTCTACTGGTGGGATATCCGACCTGGCTGGTCGAAGATTAAATTTGATCGGATGCGTGCAATCCTCCTGGCCAAGTTCACCCAGCATGAGGACTTGAAAGCATTGTTGCTGTCGACCGAGCAGGCGCGCTTGGTGGAGTCGGCCACAGTCGACAACGAAGTCAATCGCACGTGGGGCGAAGTCAACGGTAAGGGGAAAAACATGCTTGGGGTTTTGCTCATGGAAGTTCGGGAGGAACTCCTGCACGCGGTGTCAAAGCCGGCGAACAATCCAGCCAAAAAGTCCAGAAAGGTCGTCCCAGCGATTTAGCTTAACTCTTCGCCGAACAGCAAACCTGCGGCGCATCATGTCCTTCAAGGGTTAAGGTCTGCGCCTTTTGCTGGGTGAGCTTGCCAAATTGCTTGGCTCCCAGCAGGCCCTGCTGATTGGCCCTGTCTGCACACAGTTCCCATGCCAGCGAGAGAATTTCAGCTGGCGTGAGAATCTTCAGCAACCCCCTGGCTCCACGGGTGAGACAGTTGAGTGAGGACAAGGCCTGGCCAAATGCCAGCGCATGCTCCAGCTCCAACTCCCGCAAGTCGTGCCAAGTGCGCGAGCATCTCTGCAGTAAGGCATACACCAGTCCGGCGGTGCACCAGTCGCCAGCACCGGACGTGTCTTCAACTTGGGGGACGGCAAAGGCCGATAGTTGACGCCACGCGCGGCCGGTGGCGGCGCTGCGAAATCGCAAGCCGCTCGCGCCTAATGTCTGGATTTCCGCCAGAACGGAACTCGGCATGTCGCACGAAAGTGCCTTAAAGCGCTCATCTGCGTACTTAACAATATGCGCATGGTGCAAGATCGCCTCAAATAGCTCCGGGTCATCTCCCGCACTGGAAGGTTCAAAGACCACCAGTGCGCCCGATTCGTGGTAAGACTTGGCCAGTTCGTATCCCGCTCTGGTGGGCCGGTCCAAGTAAAAGACGTCGGTTTGGGCCTGCCCCTCGAGCGCCTTACTTACGATGCTGCCGTCGAACTCGACCACCGGATGATGTTTTTCCCCGCAGCACGGGCAAGCAAAGCTAAAGCGATGAGTCGCCGAACCATTACGGCTTGTCGGCAATTGATGCTGATAGATGACATTGGTCCGTTGAGCGCTGGAACGGTCCACAAAGCGTAAATCGGCGCCAATGGACTGCAGTTCGTTGCAGAGGCGTTCACCTGCAATGTCCTGGCCAAAGCTGGCAACTGGGGTTGCGGTCCAGCCGAGGGCCCCCAAAATTGACAGGACGTTCCCTGTCGAGCCACCTAGCGCAGAGCCTAATCGGCGCGAGTCCGCCCCAAGAATTACGTCTAGCGCAAACAGCCCGGTACCGACTATTCGATTCTGCTGCCACATACGCCCTCCTCCCTGTCCTGGGAGATGCTTACCGATTGCGCAACCAAGCATGCCACATGCGATCTGGCATCGCCGTAGAGACCAGTGGAACTGCGTGGTCGTCACATCGGTAGCCCATCGTCTCGCAGTATATCACCGGCAGATCTAGCGCAATGGCGGCAAACAGCATCCCCAGACTGCCCATCTTGCTGCCACTGGGCGATAAGATGGTTCGGGGCGGCGTCGCCTTGAAGTCTCCCAGGGCCATGCTGCGTCCACTGTGTATCCGCTTGATCGTCTCAAACACATCGGTTGGGTCCGACTCATGCGCGTAGATGATATCCAGGAGATTGACGTCCCAGTCCGACAAGATGAGGCGCCGAAACTCGCGCAGCAACCGGTCGCCACGGCGCGGGTCGAGCGCCGGGAATGGAAGGATAGGTGCGACTTCATCCGGCTGTTCCTTGCGGTAGATGCGCTCAAGCGAGTCATGGTTGTTCTCAGACAGCTGCGGGATCCACAGCTTGATGGCATTGGTCACTTCGTCGGTACCCATATCGGCCTGGAATCCGTGCATGTACTGCGGCGACTCCGTATACATTGCGGCGGCCTTCAAGGGGCTGGCAGGTCGGTCGGCAATCACCACGTGGGCGCGTGTGGGAGCGCTTTCATATGCCTGCCGTACCAAGGGGAAACAGACCCCGCGCGACATAGTGGTCGCGTCCACTATGACGTCGGAATAGCCCTTGGCTAGCCATTGGCTAAAGGCAGAAGCCGCGCTCCGACCGGCAATACTTGCAGTGTCGTCGGCAATGATCGAGACCGTTCCGAAGCTGACGCTCCGTCCGACCAGGCAGCGCTCTAACTCGTGCCGGTTTTGATCGGCAGATGCCTGGAGAATGGCCGAGACCTCGGGCCGCTGTTCAATCAGAAACAGAAAGTCGAAGCATTCCAACGCGGCAATCAAGCGTGGAAAGTACAGGCAGGCATCGTTGAAGCCCAAGGTGCCGACAAATAGTGCCTTCTTGTCGGCCGTAAAGTAACCATTAAAGAAAGCTAGGCACTCTTCTTTATCTTTGTGAGTGATCAGTTGCAAGGTGCTCACTCCTTGAGTAGGGACTGCAGCCCCGACAGCGTGTCTTCGATGAATCCCCCCCGACGTAGCGTAAGGCCATAGGCAATGCTGGGAATGGCACCTAGCTCCAGCAGGCACCATACCCGCCCTTTACAGCGATACTGCGGCACGAAGACCAGCGCTTTATAAGCAAAGGCGTAGTGCAGGACGCGGGTCAGCCGCTCGGACCGTGCCAGCACCTGGTCCATTTCTTCCTGGGGTATGCCAATCGCGTTAGCGCCGTGATCGAGAGGCGCATTGGGCAGCAAGGTGCGCTCCAGGCATCGCTGTGCCATCCCACTGATCACATCCTTAACCAGCGCATGATAGGGGAAATCCCACTCCTCCATGATCCGCGCAGCCAGTTTTCGCAACACATCATGCTGGAGTTTCGCCGAAAGTTCTGGGGTCTTGCCGCGCACCACCCGAGCGATAAGTTCATCGATCAGCACGCCGGAAAGACGAATGAACTGCTCGATGTTGTTGTTGCTCGCCTCGGCGAGTTTGTCCATGCCGAAGTAGTAAGGCCGACCGAACTCATGAAACAACTGCAGGCGAGCGCCCTCAAGCAGCGCTGAGCTGACTGGGCGATCACCCGTGACAGGTTCCTCAGCGGGGTCATCATCAAGTAGACCCAGTTGCGGGCTCCTGTTCCACTCTCGGCGCAGCAGTATGCGAAACGCCGCTGTCGCTTCGTCAGTTGGAAGTGTTGCGGGAATGCGCGAACGGAGCGAGTGGAGCACCGCGTCCGAGAGCTTTGATTCACGTGCAAACGTCTCAACGCTATTACGCAACTGCTCCAACTGCGCGGGCGCGAGCACCACATGATCGTGATCAAGAACGCCGCCTAAACTCCTCACCGAACGCCGGGACAGTTCTGTGATCCCATGGAGATAGCGCGCACTGATGTCACGAGCCACCACCTGAAACCGTCGGGTGTTGCGGTGACTGGGCTGCATCAGTTTGAGGATGTAATCACGCCCACGCGCCGTGCCATGGCGTTGCTCTTCTTCCAGTACATCCTTGGCCATTGCCTCCCGGTAATCCTCGGGTGACACCACATCGGGGCGGCACATCACCCATCGTCCGACGCGAATGTTCCGACTTTTTAGCCAATCACGCAGTTGAGCGAACTGCAATGGATGCAGTTCATGAGCATCGTCCACAATGGCCATTGGGCGCAGCTCGGCATATACAAGGTTCGAACTGCTCACCCAATTTTTGACACGAATGCGTTCGATATATTCAAAGACGTCGTACTTGGTATTAATGACTTCGGCCAAGTCCCGTTCACTGGGTGCGACTAGCGCGGTAATCACCTTGAATACGGCGAGCTCGACCTGCCGCGCTTTCTCGCGGAACGCGCTGGGCGTGTCGGCCCTGAGGACTTCTCGTGCCGACTCCGAATCGCTACGGGTAATGATCTCGATTTGCTCGAGGTCGATGCTTTCAATGCTCTCAAGCTGCCGGAACCAGCCCAGTACGGCTTTTGATTGCACATACGCCCGCAAGAGTGTCGCTCGGAGCGACTCGGGATAGGGTAGATCCCAGATACTGCGAAAGTTTGTGGTCATCGGCAGGCGATAGGCCAAGAGGGACGGCGTGCTGTCTTCCAGGATGCGCAAGTGCGTGAGCGTCGTCGCCAGCTCCTTGTTGATTTCCACTGGATCGCGGGCCAGGGTCGCCAGCGACTCAAACTCGATAACGCGAGCAATAGTGGTCTTGCCACACCCTGGAGTGCCCACCACGATGCTCAGCTTCTCCAGGAGTTCGCCGCCGTCGGGTGAAAAGAACTCCTGGATGGGGGTATGGCTGACCAGCGGCAGCAGCGTGCTTGGATCGGCCACATATTCGGTGGCGCGCTTCTTGAATGGGTTATCCATGACTTGAGTGCCGTTTCCGTCGGGCGAAGAGAGGCTTCATTTGATGCGGGCAGGACTGCCTCGCCCCGGAGGAATCGGCCCAGAGCAGCGCGATGGAGTTGTTGGGAGTGTTGTGCTCAAGAATCAGCGGCAGACCACAGCCGCTATAGCCGAACCACGCAGCGCTCCCGAGATGGTCATCCTCAATGCCGGGGTCGTAGCAGGTCTTAATCAGTTGCACCAGTTCCGCTGGTTCGGTCTGCTCGCCAATGACGATGTCGCTGGGGAGCACGTAGGAGAACGTGGACTTGAAACAAAATTCGGTGTGGTTGGCGCTGTACCCAGTCAGCCGCTGGGCAATGGTCTGCTCGGCCTGATGCGAAGCCAAATGATGATGGGCATAGAGTTGGCACTGAAGGGCCAGCGAGGTGCCAATTTTGCCAACATTGGCCTCGTAGAATTTGTTGATCTTTCCTTTCCAGCGCTGCTCTTTCTCGTCGAATCGCAACAGCGAGGCGCCAGAGCCGGCAAAGTCGTCGACCAGGCAGACTGCCTCGAAAATGGCCGGTTCATCTTTGTAGTCGTGCTTCTTGAGCCACTTGCCGAGTTCATCGACCAAGCTTGTCCACTTCTGTTCAGACATTTCGCTGAAGGGCACTACCTGTTCATTGGAGATCAATCCCTCATTGTAGCGGCGGAAAACGTCGATACGCGCCCCGTCGCTCAACCCGACGAACAGTGTCCTCCGGCGCAGCAAGCCCAAGCGTCGTTCTGCCGCCGTGTCTGTCCACGTCTCAAAGAACTGAATGCCCAGTTCGGCAGCCACCTGCTTGCGCATGAGCCGATCCAAGGTTGGCATCATCAGGCTCACCAGATGATGCATCTCGCGCTGCGTAATGTAGATCAGGCGATCCTTGATGAAGTTAAAAGCCAGACGCCTCTGCTCGACTGAAGCGAACTGGCTCAACCAATTCAACAGGGCGACGTGAAATCGCGAAGCCGGTTGAAATCCCTGGTAGCCGTCGTACTTGTGCGTGACCATCAGCTGGAGGGCGGGAAACTCCTCGGTGACTTCTTCATCGGTCCATGCTAATTGGTCTGCGAGCAATCGCAGCGCAATACTACTTTTCAAACGACACCTTCCTTGGCAGGTCGAAACGCAACTCGTACCCCTCCTCGACTTTGTGCAGGTGGTCCAAATACCGCTTAGTGGCGCCGGCCTGACTGCAACCTGGGGTGGCAAAATTCCAGCAGGAGGTAAGCGAGGCAGAAACGCGGTCTGCGCTCAGGCTACAGCCCTCACTCAGCAACTCATAGTCATTGCCGTCTTCATCCCCACTATCTCCTAGGCGCAGTACCTGAGTGAGCGGATCGAATCCGAATTTCTGTGCGATCGTGCGCACGACGTTGTTCTTGTTGGTACGGCTATCCAGCACATCGATGGAATGTCCCGAACAAAAAACCCGCCAGGTCGACAAGCCCGCCGCATTGAGACGTGTGCGCAGCGCCAAGCGCAACTTTCTCGATTCCTCAGGGCTGGACACGCGAATGGTCAACTGCCCGCCCCGGACCGACTCATCGAAGCTTTTCAGTCGAGGGTAGTACACCGTGGTTTTCAACCACCCCAGCAGGCTCTTGAAGTCCTGATTGGCGGCGGGATGTTCAACCTCGACGTTCAGGGGCTGGATCAGTGAGCCCCCGTAGTAGCCGACCCAGATGACTGGGTGATAGTCCGGTGGAAACGCTTTCATGAGGTCCGTCCGCAACGAGCCACCACGGCCGGAGGCGATCGAAAACACCACTCCATCCTCAATCAACTCCATGATGCGCTGTGCAATGGCCGGACACATACCGCTGTATCGTTGCTCGGCATTGCACAGGGTGCCATCAAAGTCACTGATGATGGCCCTATACCGTGCGCCTTCCAGCTTGGCCTCGTAGATTTCGGCGGCGACGGTGGCTTTCGCCATTTCCTCGTCGGAGACGTTGAGGTGGTCAAACTTGCGTCTCGCTGCCAGTCGGTAGCGATTGGTGGACTGGGACACACCCTGGTAGTGGTGGCTGCTGTCCAGCCGGTAAATGTCCCGACCAAACTGCGGCACTGTCGGTTGTCCTGGGTCGCGCTGCACCGCGCCGGCAATGGCTTCAGTCAAGAGCGTCGCCATCACCAGTCCGGCAACCACCAATTCGTTCGGCTCATCGCCGGGAATTTCGAGCTGAAAGGTCAGAATGTCCGGCGGGAACAGCGCCAGGGTTGCTTCAGCAAGTGCGCGTGCCTCAGCGCTATAGGCCGCGATGACGGCAGTTCCCTTGGTATCGGAGGCCAACTGCAAATGGCGGCCGTGAGCAAACTGGCGGTAGTCGGCGATCTCCACCTTTGCTACGGCAGACTCTGAAAGCTTCGATTCGAGGTCAATCGCAAATGACTTAGTCATCGGATCGTGCAACACGATGAAGTTACGCCCGCCTATAGCCCTGAGGGTACTGTCCTGGTACCACTGGTCGCGAAGGTTACGCAGCCTCTGCTCCTCAAACAGTTGGGCGAGAAACGTCTGACTATAGTTTTTGGGAAACAAGGCACAGTGCAGCAGCAATACGGTGGCGATCAGCGTGTTGGTCGCCAGGTACCCGTCCTTTCCCCACGGCATGTCATAAGCAAATACCCGTGTGGCAAGGTTCTCTCCGGCACGCCGAATCAACGGGTTGTCCGACGTCAAAGTCAGCGCCGCGCAGGTCATATCCGACTGCATGGCATAGGAAGCGGCGGCTAGCACATCAGGATTGCGCCCTTCGGCAGACAGCAGCATGACCTTGGAGCTTGGGGTGAACCGGGCTTTAGCCGACAGCTCCATCGGCGTCAGTGCTCGCGTCGGGGAACCGTGCGCAATCTCCCGAAGTTCGGCGGCGGCATAAGCTGCCGAATACGAGCCGCCGGAGCCGACAAAGCACGCGTATTCGCCGGTCCAGCGACTCAAGTACCGCTGCAACGGTTCGACTGACTGCTGAGTTGCCCACTCAAACGTCGAGGGAATAGCGTCTAGTTCTGCGGCATATGGCTTTCCCACCTGGTCTCCCTTCCTAGCCTGATAGTCTTGCGGCCATTGCGTAGTGGCATCTCGCCTTGATCCAGAGGTTAGAGCAATCATCGAAAAGCTCCAATACTCTGCCCCGATCTTGATCGATTCCCCGTGCAGCGGCGTCGACTAACCCAGGGTCAAGGTCGGCGAGCCCAGCGCTGCCAATGCGCCAGGCTACCAGGTCAACGGTTGCGTTATGCCGCCACCTCCAGCGTCGAAGCGACGAGTTCGACGAACTCGTCGATCAGGTTGCCAATGATGCGCTTCTTAATGAGTTCGGATTGCATAGTTTCTCTGTCTCAACGGCACACAAGTGGGCCGAATCTTCCTGATACGACGCCCGTGACCTCGCATCTGCTCCATGAATTCTAACGACACGACTACCGCGCGCGCATAGTGCTGGCAACAGTCTCGGTAACCGCTTCCAAGCTGGTCAATTATCTGGCCGAATACTTGGACTAACTGGGACCGACAACACGTCGACCGCTAGATGTGACTGCAGTGGTCATGATGGACGCAGTCCTGAGCGAATTTGAGACCGCCAGACAAGTTTGCCTCGCTTGCCATCTGCCCGTCCGGGCGACTGACAACTCCCGGGCGTTATTCCGAATCCGCCCGTTTCGCTGGCTTGGCTGACTTCGTTGGCTTGGTGCTGGCGCGCCGAGTGCGTACCGGTGGGCTTAGCTGCTGCGCTAGGGTCAGCGCCCGTGCCGACTCCGCGGCAGCGAGTTGCTGCGCCTCGCTGAGCTGAGCCAGCGCCGTATCGAGCCGCTGGCGCAGCTGTTCCTGTTGCTTCCCGGCCGTCTTCAGTTGAGCAGCCGCTGCCCGGCTCTCCTCGCGGGCGCGATCAACTTCGCGGTGCGCCCGGTCCTCCACGCCGCGCACATAGCTGGCCGAGGATTCGTGCTCCCGCGTCAGCTGGCGCTGCGCCGCCTGCAATTCTTGGCGCAGGATGCTGGCGTCGTGCAGGGCCTCCTTCCGTTCCGTCGTGAGCGCCACGCAGCGGCTTTGCAGGTCGTCCAACTGCGCCTGGCGCTGCACGAGCAGCAGCTCCAGGTCGGCCAGGCGCGTCTCCGCGCTCTGTTGCGCTGCCTGTGCGGCGGCCACCTGTTGTCGGGCCTGGGCCACGGCCTGGCGACTCTCGTTCTCGACCGCGGCGACGCGCAGCCGCTCGGCTTCCAGCACGGTACGACGCTCCGCCAGCGCCTGCTCGGCCACCCCATCGGCGAGCAGCATGGCCTGCTGCCATATCGCGACGAAGGCCTGCGCCACCTCTGCCGGCAGCGCCGGTAAGCGCGTTTCGCCGCGCAGGCGCTGGGCCAGCCGCTCCCACCACTGATCGAGCAGGGCCCCGACCCGCGCCGGGCTGCCGCGCCCCAGCTCCAGGCGCACGCGCTCCACCGTCGGCCGCTCACCCCGCGCCAAGACCGCATCCGCCGCCGCGAACACCTCGGTTTCCGGTACGCCTACCGCCATGCCCTGCCTCCCGTTATATTAAGTCTGATAATCGAATGTTATCCGACCTAAACGAATAGAAATATATTTTTTAGTACGTTGAACGTAATGAATACTACGCTACTGCCACTTCACAGTGGAATCGCTCCACTTTCCGTCGATCGTCTCGATGCCGACGCCCGCACCGCCGCCGCGGCCTTCGTGGCGGCGGGCACGGCGGCCAATACCGTGCGCAGCTACCGCAGCGCCCTCGCCTACTGGGCCGGTTGGCTGCAGCTGCGCTACCACCGCCATCTAGAAGACAGCGCTCTGCCGGAGGCGGTGGCGGTGCAGTTCATCCTTGATCATCTGGCGCGCCCGGCAGACGGTGACTGGGTTCACTTACTGCCGCCGGAGCAGGATGCCGCGCTGGTCGACGCGGGCGTCAAGGCCAAACTCGGCGCCCTGAGCTACAACACGGTGCGCCATCGCCTGGCGGTGCTCGCCAAGTGGCATGACCTGAAGAGCTGGCCGAGCCCGACCGAGACGGTGGCGGTGAAAACGCTGCTGCGCGATGCGCGCAAGGCCCAGGCGCGCCAGGGCGTCAGCGTGCGTAAAAAAACCGCGGCGGTGCGCGAGCCACTGGAGGCGATGTTGGCCACCTGCACCGATGGCGTGCGCGGGCTGCGCGATCGCGCCCTCCTCCTCCTGGCCTGGAGCGGCGGCGGGCGGCGGCGCTCGGAAGTCGTCGGCCTGCAGGTGGGCGATGTGCGTCAGTTGGATGCCGACACCTGGCTCTATGCCCTGGGCGTCACCAAAACCGAGACAGAAGGCATGCGCCGGGAAAAGCCACTGCGTGGCCCCGCGGCACAAGCACTCGCGGCCTGGCTGGCAGTGGCGCCCGCCGCTACGGGGCCGCTGTTTCGGCGGCTCTACCGCGGCGGTCGGGTGGGGACGGCAGGCTTGTCCAGCGACCAGGTCGCGCGCATCGTGCAGCGTCGGGCCAAACTGGCTGGGCTCGAGGGCGACTGGGCGGCGCATAGCCTGAGATCGGGCTTTGTCAGCGAAGCCGGACGCCAGGGCGTACCGCTGGGCGAGGTCATGACCATGACCGAACACCGCTCGGTGCCCACGGTGATGGGCTATTTCCAGGCCGGCACCTTGCTGGGTAGTCGCGCGACTCGCTTGCTTGCTCTGCCGTTGGAAGTGCCTGACTACCCTGAAGAATAGCGTTATTGGCGCAGGAGCCTTGGGACACACAGAGTGAAGATAGGTGCGCAGATGTCGAAAGAGTGAGGTAGATGCACAAGGCGCACAAAAGTTGAGCAGTCGAATTCCCGGTGGCTTGGCTACACTATAAACTCCATATCGCTCGATTGAGGAGTCTCCTGTGGAGAAAGATATTCGGGATATACGCTCGCCACAATATGAACGACCGATATCTGCTGCCACCGAAAAAGCCTATCGACAGGCTCGAGAGCATTTCAAGTCCAATGGCGGCCTTCTTCCAGCAACTGAGCATATGATCCTCAACTACATAGCGGATCTATCAACCACTTATTCTTTCAGTACAATTTCACATCGCATGGCTGCGCTGTCACACTGGCACTATGGTTTTGGATTTCAGGATCCAACCAAAACATCGCGCGTCAGACAGGCCTTGAGTGAGGCCGAGCGGATCTGTCGGGTAGGGGGAAGAAGCCGGCCTCCCTTGGAGTTTCATAATTTCGACAAGATCATGAGTACTCATGAAAGCGTGCTTCAACGAGCAGTCAGCGAAAATAAGAAGGAGCAGTTGCTACGCATGTATCGAGACAAAGCCATGTTCTCGTTAGGTTTCTGGCGTGGATTTAGATCCGGTGATCTTAACTCACTCAAGGTTGAGCAGATACTGATCACACCCGCTGAAGGCATGGTAATTTATAAGGGTAACGCCGACCAAGGGGCTCTTCTCAATATTCCTGCAATGGAACCACATTGCCCCGTTCAGGCAATGGAGCAATGGCTGACCGTGTCAGGCCTCACCTCTGGAATTGTATTCCCTGCAATCAGCCGCTGGGGGACTATTGATAACACAAGGCAATCCAACGTCAATGAGGCTCTTAGAAAGCTAACTAAACAGGCCGAAATAGACATTGACTTTACCAGTCACAGCCTTCGTGTCGGTTTTGCAGAGTGGGCATACAACCAAGGCTGGGGGTTCATGGAGATCATGAACCATGTCGGTTGGGCACCTGCGCTAGCAAAGCTTAGGTATGCCAGGTGAGGCGGGTTGCTCTTCAGGAGCCAAACGTATAATGTTGCGCGACACATTTTTTAATCTAGAGCTTGGCGCTGGGCTATTGATCAGCTCTAAAAAATACTCTCTAAGTGGTGGGGCGTACGCTCTAATACGATTCAGGTGCCACATCCTCGCGTGCGACCCCGCTGGGCCCAGCACCGCACAGTAAAGCCAGTCCGGGCTATCTGCCACCAACAACCCACGCTGCCTACTTGCATCCACGAAATCAGCCCAAGGCGGATAAACATCATCACACCCCAAAATGCATGCAGTCAATCCAAGAGCGATCATTCGCCGATGGGCGCAGGGAGTCTGGGCCGATTGCTCAAGAGACATCTGGAATTGCTCATAATCTACGCGCATTCTTTTTACGGGTTCGTCCAGCGGACCTGGGGATTCTCGACCAAAAACGTGCTGAGCAATCCACTGCACGTAGGGAGTACCCTCAACACTAGGCGTATAGGGGCGAAGCATGGCGCTACAGAGATCCAGCACCACATCGTGTTGTTGTTGATTGATATCCCCGGCTTCTACTGCCGCAAGAATCGGTCTCTGTAGAGACCATGCCATGCCGACCAGCGCCTGAACCTGTCTGCATTGATAATTCACACCCTCTGTCGATAGCTCGCGACTCTCTGCGAGTGCAGGTTGCAGATCTCGGGACTCAAGAAGATAACGACTTGCCGACTTGTTTCGATCTTCGGTTCTGAGCACGCCATATGGGCCTTTGAGAGTAGTCATAGGCACTTTGTGTTCGGGGCAGACAACGTACCATCCGGTAGACCAGTCACGCCGCCACACTGGCACTCTGAATGTCAGGAGATCTCTCTTCACGCACAGCTTGCAGAACGAAGCACGAGCTCGGTGATCTGGTAGCAGCCAGAACGGAGAGGGCTTGGCTTGATTGAGAAAATTACTCGGAAGTGCACCAATTAACTCCTCTACCCTTTCAGCATCTTGCTCACTGTAATTGAAATCAATATCTCCATGTAGCTCTTTTCCGCGAATAAAATCCGACAGCAGCAACCACTTTGCGTTAGCAGCCTCTAGACGCCTATAGACTATCTGCCTGCAAATCCATGATGAAATAGACTCGTCTTCCGCAAAGATCATCATGACGCCTCCTAGAATATGGGCCGTCGCTCCCCCTTCTTTAGAAGATCCATAGTGATCTTTTCTCCACCCTCAAGGATTGCATAAGCGGCTGCATTGCAGATCCGCTTCAGTATCTCGTCAAGAATTCCATCCGTTTCCTTGAGCAAATAATTTATATTGCGACGAGAATATAGCCTGGATGGATATTTCAAGGGCAAAGTAGCCTCAAAACTCGCCAAGAATGACTCAAACTCTTCGCTGGCTTGCCACGGCTTGAGTTTAATCTTCTCAAATCGGCGATCCATCTGTTTCTCATAGCCAATCACGGACTCACTATCAGCAGTACCTAGACCAATGACTGACAGACCAAAAGGCCTGCCAGAGAGCTTTTTCAAGAGCCTAATATTCTTACGAACTTCCGACGCAGAGCATAGAAGCATATCATTTAGCTCGTCTACTGCCAGTGCTTTGATGTTTAGTGATCGAATGGAGGAAAGCAAAGTCTCGTCTGCAAGATTGGGATTATCATAAGCCCCTGCCGTTAATGCACGAACAACCAGCGAGCGAAAGGCCTTGCTATTTTCGGGATTCTCTTCCGCCAAAGTTAGGCAGGCAACACACTTTTCTACACCAGAGCTAAAACCGTATGTTCGAGCTATCCTTTGAAATAACGCCGTTTTCCCTATGCCTGGGTCGCCATACACTAGAACACTAGGCGCTTGAATCTTCTCTGGCATTCTTAGGAAAGTGCCAATCAGTTTCAAAACGTAATCTGCGCTTGGGTAATTAATCCAGACATCTTCATAGATTACGTTCAGTCGGAGACACTCTTCGGCCTCCACAAGATGTCGACGTCCTTCTATAACATGCTCGAAGCTACTCATTTGTCGCTCACTCATGAGAGATCTATATCGTATAGGCTTGGCTTAGGTGAAGAGTCTAAATCAGTATAGTCCTCACTTGTCATACAGGCGTTCTCCGGAACATCAACAGGCAAGATTTCGTGAAAGAACTCGCCTTGCCTCAAGTTCTCACTAGTCTTTCTCGCCTTTTTGGTTGCCAATTTAGCCCGCTCAACCAATTGGCGATTCTTGTTTATCTGATTAATTACCAAACGAGAATAAATTTTTGATTCATGACCCGGATGCTTATTTGCCTCTTCAGAGACCTGCTTTTTGGCAATATTCAGTTCCTCAAGAGTAATATCAGGAAGCGACAAATCTGAATATGGAACCTCTATATATCTACCGCCAGGCACCCATACCCATATTTGTTTAAGCGAGAGCGGATTATACTTTACCTTGCAGCTTCCTGATTTGACGTATGGCGCCAAGGCTGGCGACCAATAATTGAATTTTTTAAATATAATTCCAGACCTGCTTATGCACCGACTCTCCTCCGGCATAAAGTCCAATAAAAATTTCATAGGATCATCCAAGAGTGCAGGATGTGTTAGCACACCACTTTTTGTGAATGCCTCCATCCATTTCTGGTGTGGCGAAACGCCCAGAGCTCTATGTTTTTCATGATGGTATATCTGAATAGCCCTGGCAAACCATAACTTGAACTCCGAGAATGTAAGGCAGGCCTCCTTTTCGCTATCGTAGTCACCTCTTGCCTCGACGTTCGAGAGGGTGGTCCCCGGGAGATAGTGGACATACCCCATAGCGAGTGTTCCATTCAAGCGCTCAATATGTCCGCCCCACCATGGCTTGCCCTTGGGGCGCCATACAAGTTTGATTTGGTTGTCAGCCGCGGCTCTCCTGAATGGCTTAGACTTGAACTCCTTTGCATTGTCCATGTGCAACTCTATAGGTCGCCCATAGTAAGGATGACTTAGGTCCTGATCATCTAGGACGGCAAGCCATTTATTCTTGGGAAGAACAGCATGAGTGAGAGCTATGGCAACACTGTAAGTATTGGGTGCGTGTATTGAAAGGTAATATCCAATGACAACTCGCGTATATACATCGATTATCAAGGTAACCCAAGGCCTGCAGAGAGGCTTTCGGGTTATCTCGTCCACAATAATGCAGTCGATCACCGTGTGATCAATCTGCCATCGGTGTAGAGGGGCATTGGCCTCATTCTTTCCAGGCCTAGCCTGGTGCAGGTCGTTTGCCGCCTTAAGCCCGATCCTTAATTTGTCGAGCTGGAACTGCCCTCTGTCATGCAGGCGCGACTTAACTGTCAAAAATGCTGGCACAGAATACCCTGCGACCTCGCATACGCTCTTTACCGCCTTCCAAACTTTCGCTACACGAGATCCAGGACCGTTCCATTCGCTCTTTATGGCGGCCTCAATAATTTCTTCAACGCGAGGGTCAAGCTGACGACAACCAACGGGCCTTCCGGACTTCTCCCTCAAGTAGCATCTAGGTCCCATGCTTTCATCGAAGCTTCTAATCAACGTATAGACCCTGCTAGAGCTCAGCCTGAGCCTTTTAGATAATTTAGATAGATTTTCTGTCGTTCGCTCACCCTCTAAAAACTTTTTTATCATTTCAAATCGAAACTTTGCTTTCCGCCACTCTTTTTCGCTTATTTCGGATATATCACTTACAGCCTTTTCGCTCCTTCCCTCCGTTGATGAAACTATTGCCAACTCCCCGACAGGCACCGACTGATATTTCTTTTCTTCCTTCACGTAGACCTGTACCAAGTCTGGCCCCAGGGAGGCTTCGTAGGCACATAGCTTTCCGTCCCATAGGACGCCCTGCCCCTTATTCAAAATCTTCATAAGAGCTCGCAAAATAATACATTTTGTAGATTTGCATTAATTAGAGTAAGTCAAGCGCAACTCTCATTAATCGCAATAAATTCATTGGTAATGGGGAGGTTTTTTTGCGGAGTTAGAAATATTTTCTATAAATAACAACAGCTTAGTTGTGCTTGCGGTTAACTGAAATCGACACTAGCCAAATAGAAATGTCCCAAATCGGCGTCTAGGGTTTCCCTCCTGCATCACAGGAGGCACGCCATGACTGCGGCAACTTGCGGATGGGTCACCATGAGCATGCGGGAGCTGGATCGCCTCAAGGTCATCGAGGCAATCATCGAAGGTCGGTTGAAACCTGCCGCTGCGGCGCAGCGTCTGCGCCTGACGACACGTCAGGTGCACCGGCTGGTTCTGCGTTATCGCGAGGACGGCCCAGCCGGCCTAACGTCTCGTCGACGTGGCCAGAACTGGTCGAGTGCCACGACCTTAAGCTGGCCAAGGAAACGGTACGACGGATCATGGTCGATGCCGGCATGTGGGTACCGCACAAGCAACGGCCGCCCAAGGTCTATCAGCCACGCAACCGGCGCGCCTGTTGCGGCGAACTGATCCAGATCGATGGCAGCGATCATCGCTGGTTCGAGGATCGTGGACCGGCCTGCACGCTGCTGGTCTTCATTGATGATGCAACCAGCCAACTGATGCACCTGTATTTCACCGAAGCCGAATCGACCTTTAGCTACTTCACCGCCACCCGCGCCTACCTAGAGCGGCATGGAAAGCCGCTGGCCTTCTACAGCGACAAAGCCAGCGTGTTCCGTAGTAACCACAAGGCGCCTCAGGGCGGCGACGGCTATACCCAGTTCGGCCGAGCGATGTACGAGTTGAACATCGAGAGCATTTGTGCCAACAGCAGCCAGGCCAAAGGTCGTGTGGAGCGTGCGAACCTCACTCTGCAGGATCGCTTGGTCAAGGAGCTGCGGCTTCGCGGAATCAGCAACATGGCCGACGCCAATGCCTTTGCAGCCCACTTTATGGCCAGCTACAACGCGCGTTTTGCCAAGCTGCCGCGATCAGAGCATGACTGCCATCGCCCGCTGCGCAGTGATGAAGATTTGGAGCTGATATTCGCCTGGCGAGAAGCGCGCCGGGTTTCGCAGCGTTTGACCGTGCAGTACGACAAGGTGCTGTATCTGCTAACTGACACTCCGCAGTCCCGTCGCCTGGAGGGCGATTATGTCGAGATCTACCACTACCCAGACGGCCGCATCGAACCCAGGGTGAACGGCACCGCCCTGCCCTTTACCACTTATGACAAGCTCTGCGAGATAGATCAGGGCGCCATCGTCGAGAGCAAGCGCCTGGGTCATGTGCTGCAGGTCGCCCAGCTCGTCCAAGCGCAGCGCGACAGTCGGCGCTCGCAATCGGTACCGGGAAATCCGCGGCAGTCTTTGCGCTTGGCGGGATCCAGGCGCTTTTTGCGGCCACCCAATAGGCCGCGCGCACGTGCCGCCGACAACCCCGCATGAGTGCGCTCACGGATCAGGTTGCGCTCGAACTCGGCCAACGCGGCAAAGAGATGGAAAACCAAACGCCCTCCCGTCGACGTGGTGTCGATGTTCTCCTGCAGGCTCTTCAGACCCACGCCGGCATCCTCCAATTGCTCGACCACGTAGATCAGGTCCTTGATCGAGCGGCCAAGCCGGTCCAGCCGCCAGACCACCACCGTGTCGCCGCGCCGTAGATTGGCGAGAAGCGCGGCAAGGCCGATCCGATCGGCCTTGGCGCCGCTGGCTGTGTCTTCGAACACTCGCTCGCACCCCGCCTTGGCCATCGCATCGCGTTGCAGGTCCAGCAGTTGATCGTCGGTGGAGATGCGCACGTGCCCAATCAGCATGACTTCGTCCAGAAACTCGCGAAAGGGTCAGCATAGGTGAATTTTGAAAGTGGGAACTCGTTACTGGAATAAAGGTATGCGGCTTTCGGGGCCGGCCGAGGTGAACGAGGCTGGCGTCCAGAAAACGTTCGTTTGATGGACGCATACACGAACCTACTGCGCAAAGGGGGCAACTCTGCAGAAGGGGATAGCCTGGGTTGGACCTTCTGGGTCATCAGGATACGGGATATTGCAGTTGATGGTCGTGTATTCCCAGTACGTTGACGTTGATTTTAGAAGTCGGGTTCCAGTGGGCATATACTCCAGCAAGAATGCCTCTGTATATTTTCACAAGCTCAAATCGAGGTAAGAACTATGGCCGATGCACCACCGCCACTGATTGTTAGATACTCAAGCCGCTCAGGAAAACCTGGAGGAGTCTCCATAAATGTATCGAGAGATAGGCAAGATATATTAAATAACTATCCGGCAGGCAATCCTTTCGTTGGCGCCATATACGCCATTGAACAAGATTACAAAGAGAAGAAGAAAAACCTAGAGGTAAATATACAGAAGGAGCTGGATGCGATAGACAGCAAGTATCCACCACTGCCGTCAGGCTTTACACCTGAACAGTGGCTGGAGAGAGCCACTCTTGTTGCCACAGAGCTTCTTAACAAAAAGCGCCCTGAGCTGGACAGTGCTCTAGACATGGTTGAGAGCTCACGTAGTATTGGCAAGTTGGAGGCAAACTATAATGTTATTATTCTTAACGATCAGATCAATAGTCTTCAAGAGCGCTTGAACAAGCTCAATGCTGAAACCGATCGCCGCCGGGCGGAGGCAGAAGCCCAGCGTCAAGCAGAAGCGGAAGCCAAACGCAAAGCCGAAGAAGCGGCACGCCTGGAAGCCCAGCAGGTCACTCAACAGCTCGGTGCCGACTTCAACGCGATCACCGCTCCGACCGCCACCAAGGTCCAGCAGCGTGTGCAAGCCGTGGATACAAGTCTGGCCCAGATTTCCAGCCAGATCAGTAGTGCAGTCGCCTCGGCAACCCAGGCGGTGCAGGTCAAGACAACGCAAGCCCAGCAACAAGCCAACAGCCAGATTTCGACCAGCGCGAACCTGATCAGCGCGGCATTTCGGAATCAGATTGCCTTGGCAGCACAGGCCAGTGGAGAAGCCCAGGTCACGGCTTTCAACACCAAAGTCAACCGGATCGTCAACGAAGCCACGGCGTTTTCGACAGCACGAAAACAAGCGCTGGCTCAGTTTGCGACCAATGCGGCCGCCGAGGTCGAAACCGAGGTCAACAGGCTATCCGCCCAGGTCAAGGCCAGCCCCACCAAGGCGGCTTCGCAAGCTGCACAAGCAACCCTTCGACAGTTCACTGAAAGCACCTATGCCAAAGTGAATACCTTTGCCCAGCAGACCGAAGCAGCGCTGCAGGCTAAGGCAAAAGAGGTCGCAGCAGCGGTAGCCGAAGCACAGCGTGCGGCGACCAACGATCTGCAAAAAACAGCCGATGGAGTACCAGGTCAGATCATCCAGGCTGCGAACACCTTGGCGATGCCAGCTACCTCTGCGCCGCTGATTTCGGTGGCCGGGTTTGGTAGTGCGGCAGTGGAGACGGCTCGCCTGGCGGCTTCCCTAACGAATGCTGTCAATCGTTTGGTTCAGATTGCTGGTAGTGGTCCTGGCGCATACGTTGCCGCCTTCGCGGTGCTGTCGCTGTATTCCGACCAGGCTGGTAAAGACAGTGACAAGGTTCCTGCCGGCGTTCGTAACGCATTGGCACTGGAGGCATCCGCTCTGGGTCTTCCTGGCACGGCTGATTTGCAAAGCGCTGCCAAGGCCGGTGGCACGGTTGATATGCCGGTACGACTCACGAGTGCTGCACAAGAGAGCCCGAGTGGTAAGTCGCAGATTGCCGCGGTGCTGACCGACGGGGCAACTGTCCCCAAAGGCGTGCCTGTTCGTGCCGCGACCCTCAATACTGCGACAGGCCGGTATGAGGTGACGGTTCCCGCAAAGTCCACCGTGCCGAATACACCCCCGCTGACCTTGACCTGGACTCCTGTTACCCCTCCAGGAAGCCAGAACCCCTCAAGCACCACTCCGGTCGTGCCGCAGCCGATTCCGGTGTATGAGGGCGCAACGATCACCCCAGTACAGGCCGAGCCGGAGTCCTATCCGGGAGTGCCGTTGAGCCTGGATGATTTGATCGTGATTTTCCCGGCGGATTCTGGAGTAAAACCTGTTTATGTAATGCTCAGTAGTCCTCTTGATAGTGGTATATTCACGAGAAAGCAGCTGCTTAAGAAATATCAAAGTCATGCCGATGACTTTGGCTTCGCCGGCAGAAATGCAAATAACACCACCTTGACGGAGTTCAGAGATAAAATTCTGGAACACCTTAGCTCACCTTCAACTATCGAAAAAGGTGTTTATCATAGATATCAAGGATCCAAGGTATTTTACAATCCTGACACTAAAATTGTGGTTGTTCTCAAAGAGGATGGAATGTTTTTGTCAGGGTGGTATCTTGAACCAGGAAGCAAACAGGAAAAAAACTACCTTGAGAATGAGGTGCTTTAAATGAGTATGGCACTTATTGATCTTGCAAGAAATTTTTTGGATGGATCGTTAAGCGGAAAGAGTTTCACAAAAAAATTCTTTGAAATGTGGCGTAGCGAAGGTGCGTCAGGATTGCTGAAAAAGGATGATGATAATCTTGGTGCTTGCCTCAGACTTATGTTTGGAATGGCAGATTGCTTCACGGATGGCCCGAAGGATGATGATGGCGAGATAAATGAAGAGGAGCTAAAACAGGAAGTTAGAGAGCTTTTGAAGAAATATAAATATATCTAGCTGATAGTCTTCTATATCCAAAAATACAGATCAGGCGAAGTCAGTTTATAGGCTTCGTCTGCTTCTTAGGGAAACTTCCGAATAAGCCATCAGATTCGGTCCCGGTCGCGTAAAAACGGGTAAACGCACCATTTTTGATACGAGTAGTGGCATTTTCAGCGTTTCGACCGAGCTTCCCGTGTGACCCGCCCGTTTCAGTCGCAGATAATCCTGGTTGGCCACGATGGATTGCAGGTCGGGGCGCTTTCGATTGCTGGTCGCTACAGCTACCCTGGCTGCAGCCTAACCAGTTTGTTCTGAATACCCTTGGAGACAATCACATTATGAGTCGCAGCCGCCGCAAAACGCCCATCGTCGGGCACACGACCTGCCGTAGCGAGCGCGAGGACAAAAAGCTCTGGCATCAGCGCTGGCGAACCGGCGAGCGCACTGCGCTGGCCAGCGCATCGCCGGACGCACTGAGCGCCCATCTGCCGCTGCTGGAGAATCAGGTCAGCAACGTTGGATCAATGGGCAAGGATGGTCGCTCCTACTGGCCCATCAAACGCCAGGACGCTACGGCGGATCGCATCGCCAACCTCAAGGGACGGAGTCCGCAAGAGCGGGCCGCCCTGAAAAAGCGACTGCTGCGTAAGTGGATGAGCAAATGAGTACATCCAGCATCCAGGCACTGGCCAGCACCTGGGCACAACTCGCCAAAGATGTGGGATTCCCAGCCGACTACGACGGCACGTCAACGCCAGAAACACATCGGGCCTGCGGAGTAATCCAAGAGTGGATTCGAGAACACATCGTCGCCACCAACGACATGCGTCTGTTCGGCCTGCTGCACCTACTGGGGCAGGCGTCTCTGCGCATGGAGCAAGTCCTGTGGCCGGAAGACTATGAGCGGATGACCCGCGAGGTCGAGGAAGCCCTGCGGGAAGCCAACGACCCCAGCGCCAAGTTGTACACCCACGAAGAAGTCATGCAGGCGATGCAGGAACGCATCGATCAGACACGAGACAAACGATGTTGATCGGCTGACGGAAATTTCACCGGGTCTAACTTTGGACCCCGAGATGGCGGTTGGTGACACGACTGCTTGCACTACCCTTTCTGAACTTAGCAGAGGTCGAGTTGCCAGTGGCCGGATCATTCCTCTTCAGCAGTCATGCAGTGACATTTCTATTTAGCTGGACGAGAGACATTACTAACTGGCCTTGACATTGACTCACAACGTGCGGGGCGGAGCTGCCATCAGGCACTACAGTGACCCGCGTCCCGAACGCCTCCCGCGGCTGGACCTGCTGCACCTGGAACTGCTGCGATGCCGACTGAGGCTGCATCATGCGCTGAACGATCGAGCGATCCCGAGGATACTGCCTTGGTCAACAAGACCCTGCGCCTCCTGATCGCCGAAAACTGCCATGCTCAGTCGCTGCTCCTCGAACGGATGCTCAACCGGCTGAGCTATCACCGAATCGCAATTGCCACGTCGTCATCCGAGGCCTGCCTGCTGGGACATTGCACCGGGCATCCGTTCGACGTACTGATCTGCAACGCGCGACTTCTCGCCAGCGAACCGCTGGGTGATGCCTCGCTCGCCGGGATCTGTCACAGCGCGCTGGTCTACCGGAGCCAGCATCCATCTACCCACCGAGCGCGCGCCCCTGCCCGTCGCAGCCACCCTGGCACGTCTGCCCGGCGCGCTGGATGCAGCCAGCCTTGGCGCCTTCATGATGCTGATCGATCCCCGGGCCTTGCCACCGAAAAAAACGATACGCAGAGATTGATTCCGGCCCCACTTCGCCGCGTCCCTGGGTGGTGACATGGGGCCGCCGCCCGGTGCTCCTTCCTCGCACTGCAAGAGCGGGCCTTGCGGTCAATCCGACTAGCAAAGTGTCATTTTGACTCCAGAATTTTCAAGTCAAAAGGACACCAAGAAGCCCAACCCATTGATCTGGATCAATAAAAAACCTGGCACAGGAAATGAAAAGCCACTAGCGACTCCTTCCCATTCAGGATTTCCCATGAAACGCGTATCCCTGTTCGTCGCACTGACCCTGGCAACCGCTACTCCCTTTTCCTACGCCACCGAGGTGGTTTCCACGGAGCGTGATCACAGCGTCGGCTACGGTGCCGGCGGCGTCGTCGGGGTCATGGTCGGCGCGGCGCTGGGCGGGCCGTTCGGGGCGATCGCCGGTGCCGCCCTGGGCGCCCTGGGCGGTGGTGCCGTCCAGCAGGCGACGGGCCTGAGCGAGAACGCCTACATCGTACGCCACGCGGACGGCTCGACCGAACGCTTCCGCTCCCCTAACGCAGAGTTCGAGACCGGCGATCCGGTGCAGGTGCAAGGCATCCGTCTCGTGCCGGCCTCGGCCAGCTCCCGGTAGGCCCCGCTTCCATCACCTCACGAGGAACTCCCATGAGTGAATTCAACGAGCGCTTCGCCGTCGTCACCGGCGCCAGCTCCGGCATCGGCCTGCAACTGACCGAGACGCTGCTCGCACAAGGCGCAACGGTCCTGGCGATGGCCAGGCATACGCAGCCGCCGGAAGCGCTGCAGGCGCACCAGGGCGAACGCTTGCACTGGCTGGCGGGCGACGTCACCTGCGAGCGGGACCTGGCTGCCTTGGCCGCGCGCGCCGCATCCATCGGGGCGGTCGATTACCTGGTGCCGAATGCCGGCATCGCCCGGCTCGCCGACGGGCTCGACAGCCAGGCCTTCGAGCAGCAATGGCGGGTCAATGGCGCCGGGGCGCTGAACACCTTCGCCGTGCTCAGCCAGCAGATGCGTACGCCGGCCAGCGTGGTTTTCATCGGCACTTTCCTGACCCAGGTGACCTTCCCCGGCCTCGCCGCCTACATCGCCTCCAAGACCGCGCTGATCGCCCAGGCCAGGACGCTGGCGATGGAGTGGGCGGGCAAAGGCGTGCGGATCAACGTCGTCTCCCCCGGCCCCACCGCCACCCCGATCTGGCATTCGCTGGGGTTGAGCGGCGACCAGGTGGAGTCCGTCACCCGCGACATCAACCTGCGACTGGTCGACGGCCGCTTCCTCAGCCCGCAGGAGATCGTCGATGTCGTGACCTTCCTGCTGTCGACGAAGTCCGCCGGCCTCTATGGCCAGGAGCTGATCGTCGACAAGGGCTACGGACTGCGCTGAAAGCGCTCTTTCCGGCCGTCCCTGGCGGGGCGCCGGCGACTCCAGCGCGGCGCCTGCCGCTTGCGCCTCATCCGCCCCTCCCCGCCAGTCTTCTCCCGGCTTGATTCAGGTCATGTCCCTCCGGCCCCGCCCATAAGCAGCATGCGGGCAGGTCACTGGAGAACCGATCATGCGCGGGATACATCAGCTTCCGCTGCTGCTGGAACGGGGCGGCAGGCATTCGCTGCAACAACAGCTGCTCGAACAGTTGCGCGGCAAGCTGCTCACTGGCGTGTTGCGGCCCGGCCAGCAACTGCCACCGATTCGCGAATTCGCCCGGAGCCTCGGAGTGGCACGCAACACCGTGCTGCAGGTCTACGAGCACCTGAGCGCCGAAGGCTACATCCTCAGCCACGGGACGCGCGGCACCTTCGTCGCCGATCCGCTGCCCGACCGCAGCCTCTCCACCTGCCAGGTACGTCCGCGCCCTGCCGCGCGGAGCGCACCGACGGCCCTCCTGCCGGACATGCGCCAGCCGTTGCCCGAATCCCCGGGGGTCACCGCCACCCGGGAGTGCGTCGAGGCGCCCATCGATTTCAGTCTCGGCTGCCCCTCCGCCGAGCTCTTTCCCCAGGAAACCTGGTTCAAGGCCTCGGCCCGGCAGGCCCGGCGCAACCCGCGCTACCTGACCGACTACGCGCCCTCGGCAGGCGATGCGGGCCTGCGCCAGTGCCTGGTGGAGCATCTGGGTCGGATGCGCGGGATCGGTTGCGACGCAGAAGACATCGTCATCGTCTCGGGTATCCAGGAGGCGCTCAGCCTGATCGTCTCGCTGTTGCCGCAGGACGGACGCCCGGTGGTAGTGGAAAGCCCCGGCTATGCCGGCGCCTGCAACCTGTTCGCCTATCATCGGCGCGAAACGCTGCCGGTGGCGGTGGACGACCAGGGCCTGTGCGTAGCGCATTTGCCCGAACGCGCCTGCGCCCTGGCCTACGTGACGCCCTCGCGGCACTACCCGCTGGGCATGACGCTCTCCCTGGAGCGCCGCCGCACCCTGCTGGCCTGGGCGCAGCGCCAGGGCGCGTACATCCTCGAAGACGACTACGACGGCGACTTCCGCTACCAGCGCGTGCCGTTGCCAGCCCTGAAGGCCTTCGACCACGAGCGGGTGATCTACCTCGGGACCTTCTCCAAGAGCCTCGGCGCGGGCCTGCGCCTGGGCTACGTGGTCTGCCCGCCCGGCCTGCGCGAGGCCATGGTGCGTGCCAAGGCGCTGCTCAATCACGCCTGCCCCTGGCTGCCGCAGGTAGTCCTCGCCGACTTCCTTCGCTGCGGTGCCTATGCCGCGCACTTGAGGCTCATCCGTGGCGAGTACCGGCGCCGGCGCGACTGCCTGATCGCGGCGCTCGAGCGCCTGTTTCCGGGCAGCGCCTTCAGCGGCGTGGACTGCGGCATGCACCTGTGCTGGCAACTGCCCCCCGGCCTGCCCTCGGCGCATGCCCTGGCGCGGGCCTGCGCCGAGGAAGGCATCCGCGTCTATACGCTCGACCAGGCCGCCGCCGTCTTCCCCAAGGAGGGCCTGGCGAGCGAACGCCTGTTGCTGCTTGGCTACGCCGCGCTTTCGCTGCAGCACATCGCCTGCGGCATCCAGCGGATCGCCCGGATCGCCGCGCACCTCGAACGCCAGGCCGGCAACCACCCTTCCCCGCCCAGCGCCCCGTCCCGCGCCTGTACCCCTGAACCGGGCGCACCTTGTACCCATGGCCTCCCGCATGACGCCGCTACCCTGCCGGACAGTCCATAGCACAAGGTAACCGCGCCATGTACAACGCCCGTCCCGCCTCGGCCTTCGGCGTCCTGCCGATGGCCCTCTGCGCCGCGGCCTCGCTCGCCTCCGCCGCGCCGCCCGACAGCTCGCCCGGCGAAGCCGAGCGCCTGTTCCAGGACAACTGCACCACCTGCCACGGCGCCGACCGCGGCGGCTTCATCGCTCCGGCACTGCACAGCGCCGCGCTGAACTCCAGCGAGACGGCGCTACGCTCGATGATCATGTTCGGCATTCCCGACACCCTCATGCCGCCCTGGCTGGGCGTGCTCGAGGACGAGCAGATCCGCGCCCTGGCGCACTTCATCAAGACCACCCCGCGCGGCAAGCCCGAATGGACCCTGGAGGACATCCGCAACTCGGTCGAGGTCCTCGCGGACGAGTCCACGCTTCCCGACAAGCCGGTGTACGACGGCGACGTGCGCGACCTGATGGCGGTCATGGTCCGCGGCCGGCACGGCAAGGCGCCGGCCGCACGGGTGGTCTTCTACGACGGCAAGAGCAACCGGCAGGTGGGCGAGATCGCCACCGAATATGCGCCGCACATCCTCGACTACGATCCGGTCAACCCGCGCTGGGGCTACCTGAAGACCGACACCTCGGAGGTCTACAAGATCGATCTCTACTCGCTGAAGGCGGTACGCAAGGTAAAGGCCGGCCTGAGCGGGCCGTCGATCGCGGTATCGGCGGACGGCCGCTACCTGCTGTCCGGCTCCTTCGCCCCGGGAATCGTCACCCTGCTGGACGCACGCACCCTGGAGCCGCTCAGCCGTGTCGAGCTGCGCGGCACCGACTACGACGGCAAGCCCGTGGAGTCGGCTTCCAGCATGGTCATCGCCAGCCCGCTGGACAACACCTTCGCCATCGCCGTCCGGCAGACCGGCCAGGTCTGGATACTCGACCCCCGGCAGCCGCAGGCGCCCATCGTCAGCCGCATCGAAAAGGTCGGGCGCTTCGTCCACGACGCCTTCCTCGCCCCGGATCGCCGCCACATGTTCCTCGCCGATTACGTCGGCAACGCCTTCGCGGTGGTCGACCTGCAGCAACGCAGGCTGGTCAAGACCCTCGAGGGCGGTTGCCAGCCCCACGTCGGCTCCGGCGCGGTCACGCCGATCGGCGGGCGGATGCTGGCATTCGGCACCAATATCGGCACCTGCGACAAGAAGAGCGTCGTGACGGTCTGGGATGCGAAGACCTTCGAAATGGTCAAGCAGATCCCGGTTTCAGGCGCCACCGAGTCGCCGGCGGCGCATCCGGACGCACCCTACGTGGCCGTCGATATCGTCGACAAGGACCGCCGCGCGCGGCATGTCGAACTGATCGACAAGAACACCCTGAGCGTGGTCAGGACCCTGGAGGCCGACGGGCACCTGTACTTCCCCGAGTACACCCGCGACGGCAAATACCTCTATGTCAGCGGCGGCTATACCGGCGACCGCCTGCACATCTACGACAGCCACAGCCTCGAAGAAGTGGCCAGCTATCCGCTGGAGACGCCGGCCGGGATCTTCTCCCGTGCCCGCACCGAGTGGGGCACCGTGGGCCTGCCGCTGGCCCTGGAAGGGAGCGTGAAGCCATGAGCGGAAAAGCCCTTCACCGGTGCGCCGTGCTGCTGACGTTCCTGGCCACGCTCGGAGCGTCCGCCCATGGCGCCGACGAGATGCGCGACCTGCTGCCGATCTGCTCCAGTTGCCACGGCGCCGACGGCCATGGCGTCGCGCCGAACTTCCCGAAGCTGGCCGGCCAGCACGAGGCGTACCTGCGCAAGCAGATGCAGGACTTCCGCAGCGGGGCGCGCAAGGACCCGGCGATGTCACCCATCGCCGCCGGCCTCTCCGATACGCAGATAGAGGCCGCGGCGCGCTACTTCGCCGGCCAGGAGCCCTGATCCGCCCTCCCCTGGTCGCTGCCGCCGCCGCTCGCGCCTTTTGCCCGGCAGCCCAGGGTCGCCGAGGGCGGACAGGTCCCGGGGTGGCCAGGGCTACCCCGGGCTTGGGTCCGGAGCGCCGGCCGAGGTCGAAACGTTCCCAGCCATCGATCCGCCAGCTGGCGGACGCCACGCGCCCAGTGCCCTACTCGTCGCTGAAGTTCACCGCCCGCAGCGGCGCGGTGTTGACCTTCAGCTGGAACACGTCCGGCCGCGAATAATGCCCGCATGGGTCGAAATCCAGATTGCCCTTTTCCAGTTGGCTGAGGTCGAGGTCGGCGTAGAGTTCGGTCTCGCTTTCGTAGACCGGCCCGGCGAGGACTTCGCCCAGCGGGCTGACGATCATGCTGCCGCCGCGCATCACGAACCCTTCCTCCGGGCAATCCAGGCCGAACGCGGCGCGGTGCTCCGGCGGATACTCGGACAGGCGGATCGCCTGGCACGCCGACAGTACGAAGACACGTCCCTCCAGGGCGACATGCACCATCGAGCTGGCCCAGGAGTCGCGGTCGTCGGCTGTCGGCGCGCAATACAGCTGCACGCCCTGGGCGTACATGGCCTGGCGCAGCGCAGGCATGTAGTTCTCCCAGCAGATCACGCTGCCCAGCACGCCGATGTCGCTGGGTACCGCGGCGATGGTCGAGCCGTCGCCGAAGCCCCAGACCAGCCGTTCCTGGCCGGTGGGCATCAGCTTGCGGTGGTAGCCGGCGATGCCGCGCCCGGGAACCAGGGTCACCGCCGTGCAATACAGGGTGCGGCCGAAGCGCTCGATGACGCCGACCACCACCGTCACCCCGGTCTGCTCGACGCCCTCCGCCAGTGCCGCCAGTTCCGGCCCCTCCAGGGTCACCGCGCCACGCACGTAGCGCTCGTAGAGTTCGCGACCTGCGCCACTGCGGTTGCCGACCACGCTGCCGAAACTCACGCCTTTCGGGTAGCCGCCGATGAACGCTTCGGGAAACACGGCGAGCCGGGCACCCTGCCGCGCCACCCGGCGCAGGATGACGCAGGCCTTCTCGACGCTGGCCATGGGTTCGTAGGGCACGGATGCGGCCTGGATGATCGCTACACGGGTCATTCTGTACTCCTAGTACTGGGTGATGTCGTTGTCACGGGTTTCCGGCAGGGTCTTCCACAGCACCAGCAAGCAGGCCAGGGAAACCAGCGCCAGGTAGGCCGCCGGCAGGTTGGCGTCGCCGGTCTGGCGGATCAGCGCGGCGGCGATGAACGGCCCGGGGCCGGCGAGCAGCGCGAGCGCCACGTTATGGCCCAGCGCGGCGCCGCTGGAACGGATCGAGGCCGGGAACACTTCCACCAGCAGCACCACGTCCATCACCGCGGTAACCGCCACCAGCAGGCCGAGGATGACCAGTCCGAGCAGGATCGCCGGCGGCTGGCCGCTGTTGAGCAACAGGAAGACCGGATAGGCCAGCAGGGTCAGCGCGGCGGCGGCCGCGAGCAGCAGGCGGCGGCGGCCGAAGCGGTCGCTGAAGCGACCGACCAGCGGGTTGGCGATGCAGTACGCCACCAGCGCCAGGCTGCACAGCCAGAGTGCGCTGCTGCGCGGCAGGCCGACAGTCGCGACCAGGTGGTTGTTGGCGTAGGTGATGAAGTAGTAGAGCGACACGCCGAACAGCGCGGAGAACGCGAAGCTGGTGACGAACGCCCGCCGGCGCACCGCGCGGCTCGGCTCCCGGACCCGCTGCTCGCGGCGCTGCCGTTGCAGCGCTTCGTAGACCGGCGTGTCGCCGAGCCGGCGGCGGATGAACACGGCGATGCCGGTCATGACGATGGAGGCCACGAACGGCAGGCGCCACCCCCAGGCATGCAGTTGCTCCTCGCTGAGCCCGCTGGAGATGGCCGCCGCGGTGAAGGTGCCGAACAGGAACGCCAGGCCGGCCGTACCGGTGATCACGCTGGCCGCCGTGGCGCGGCGGTCGGCCGGCGCGCTTTCGACGATGTAGATGCCGGCGCTGGACCATTCGCCGCCGACCATCATGCCCTGGATGAAACGCATGACGATCAGCAGGATCGGCGCGGCGATACCGATCGCCGCGTAGGACGGCAGCAGGCCGATGATCGTGGTGCACAAGCCCATGCCGAACACCGTGACGATCAGCACCGCGCGACGGCCCAGGCGGTCGCCGATGGGGCCGAGGAGCAGCGCGCCGAACGGGCGCGAGAGAAAGCCCACGGCGAAGACCGCCAGCGAGGAGAGCAGCGAGATCCCCGGCGCGGCGGAAGGAAAGAACAGCGTGCCGATGATCGCGGCGAAATAGCCGTAGATGGCGAAGTCGAACCATTCCATGAAGTTGCCGATGCCCACCGCGATCGCCCGCGTGCGCAGGTCCGACCGCCCTCCCCGGGCCTGGATGTCGCTCGCGGCGACGCGTTGCTGAATGATGTCCACAGGATTCTCCGGCGCTTGTTATGTTGTTGTGGGCGCCAGACTAGGAATCACCTCGGCCACAGGGCAAACGATTAGCAAATATGAGCCGGATTAACGTACGTAATATCGCGCGGATAGACCTCAATCTTCTGCTCACCTTCCATTGCCTGATGAGCGAACGCAGCGCCACCCGCGCGGCGGTCGTCCTGCACGTGACCCAGGGCGCCGTAAGCGCGGCGTTGCGCCGGTTGCGCGAGCATTTCGGCGACGAGCTGTTCATCCGCAGCGCCTCGGGCATGCAACCGACGCGCAAGGCCATGGAGCTGGCGCCGCGGATCGCCGAGGCCCTGACCTCGATCTCCGGGGTGCTCGCCGCGGAACCGGAATTCTCGCCGCACGACTCTAGCTACGTGTTCAACATCGCGCTCTCGGACGACATCGAGTCCTACCTGGCGCCCTGCATCGTCAATGCCGCGGCGGCCGAGGGGCTCGGCGTGAGCTTCGCCTTCCACCAGAGCAACAGCTCGCTGTGGAAACAGTCCCTGCTGGACCCGGACATGGACCTGGTGATCTGCAGCGAACCCAAGGATTTCAACACCAGCTATTCGTCCCAGGTGCTGTTCTCCTCGTCCTACTCCTGCCTGTTCCGCCCGCGCGGGAGCATGGCCGGCGCGGCGATCGGCCTGGACGACTATTTCGCGGCGAACCATGTGCGCATCTCCTATGACGGCCGTCGCGGCTTCATCGACGACCTGTTCGAGAGCGCCGGCTACGCCCGCCGGGTCACCGCCTCCTTCACCCATTTCGCCGGCGCCCTCTCGACCCTGATGAGTGGCGAGGTGATCGCCACCCTCCCCACCTTCGCCGCCGAGACCTACAGCCGCATGATGGATCTGCACTGCTGCCCGGTGCCTTTGCCGGTGCCGTCCTTCCGCTGCTTCATGGTCTGGGACGTGGCCAAGCACAACAAGACCCACCACGACTGGCTGCGGCGCTTCGTCGGCGAGATCGCGCAGCGTCTCGGCTAGCGGCTGCGGCATTTTCACGCAGATCCGGAGCGGCCGGCGCCTTGACAGGGATCGGCGGCATGGCCGATCCTGCGTACATTGTATTTAGTCGATACTATATTGCGCCCTCGAGAATCCTGCCATGACCCAGCCCGCCCTCCCCCTCGATGCCCTGCTCACCGGCCATGCACGCCCCTTCACCCGCCCCGGCTCGCGCAGCGGCATCGCCAAGTCGCCGCGCGATGGCGCCGTCGCGGTGACCGTCCTCGGCCTGGAAGGCGACGAGCAAGGCGACCTGCGCGTCCACGGCGGCGTCGAGAAAGCGATCCACCACTACCCGCGCGAGCACTACGCCGCCTGGATCGCCGAGTTGGGCGAGCATCCCCTGCTGCGCCAGGCGGGCGCCTTCGGCGAGAACTTCAGTACCACCGGCTGGAGCGAGGCCGACGTCTGCCTAGGCGATCGCGTCCGGGCCGGCAGCGCCTTGCTCGAGGTGTCCCAGGGACGCATGCCGTGCTGGAAGCTGAACGACCGCTTCGAGGTCGCCGGGATGTCCCTCAGGGTCCAGGAGACCGGTCGCACCGGCTGGTACTACCGGGTGCTGGAAGAAGGCGCGGTGGCCGCCGGCGATGTCCTGCGGCTGGTCGAACGGCGCCATCCCGAATGGTCGCTGCTGCGACTCTCGGAAGTGCTGTTCGACAAACGTGTCGCCACCGACCTGCTGCGCGAATGCCTGGCGCTGCCACTGACCCCGTCCTGGCGGCGCACCCTGGAGCGGCGCCTGGAAAAAGGCCAGGTCGAGGATTGGGGACCGCGCCTGGAAGGCTCTGCGAGGCAAGCGGACGATGCCACGGCACGCTAGGATTCCCCCGCGGTTTAACGCCCCCGGGTGGACGCGAAGTCGATTACGGCAGTGCGGAAAGCTGCTGCCCTTGAGCTGAGGCGAGGAAGGAGCCCGTTTAGGAAACATCTGATTAAAAGCACGTCTGCACGCTCTTAGAGTTTCGCCCCATCGACGACGACTCAGAGGGATCGAGAGATGTCCGGGCACCCCCGACGCGCGCTGGTGCTATGCGCCAATCCAGGTCGCCTGCTCAGGTACGGAGCATTGTTCAACCACCTTGGCTACTACCATCTGAGCCTCTGCCTGGATCGCCAGGAGCTGCGCGCCTCCCTGCAGTCGGGCTATCGCTACGACTATTGTGTGCATGACGATTTCCGGCTGAATGCCACCGACAAGGGAACGCTCAGGTTGCTCGCGCGCAGTGGCTGCGTCCGGCATTTCGTTCTGATAAGCGACATGGACTGCCGGGAACGGCGAATACTCCATGAATGGGCAACGCGACACTCGATCATCATCCGGGAGATATACGATCCTCCTCTGGACAGCAGCACGATGTCAGCCCTTGTCGGGCAGGAAACGACTTCCTGTGCGGCCTGCGAGGCTCCCGCGAGCAAAGACCCGACATATCGATCCGAGAGGCACCGATGAATATTGCTCGGCACTTCATGGTCATTCGCCCCATGTCAGCGAGTTCCCGCTCGCGATGACATTGAAGTGAGGAGATCCGGTCACGGTCGGCGATTTGTCCCGCAAGCCCCCACTTCCCTCCCCATAACGGCCAGCGCGAGCTGTGCCGGCCCCTCGCCCATTCCAGGCCGTCGTCCTTCCAGGCCCGGCAAGAACTTCCGGCCATTCACGCCACATCGCCTCGTATCGCGCCACGGCAGGCCCTGCCTGGGTCAGGAATCCAATCCGATTAAGAATCGTCTTAGATACCGGGAAAAGCGCATGCCACATCATTGCTCCGAGGACACAACTCAACAAGGAGCTCAATGAAATGAAACTTCAAGCATCTGCCCTGGCTATCGCTACGCTGCTCGCGGTGCCGGCCATCGCATCGGCGGCCAATACCATCACCTTCAATGGCGAAGTGACCGACCAGACCTGCTCGGCCATCGTCGATGGCAACACCGACCCCACCGTGATGCTCAACAGCGTGCCGGTCAGCGCCCTGAACGGTACGGTCGGCAAGACAGCCGGCGAAACCAGCTTCACCCTGCAACTGACCGGCTGCGCCGCGCCGGGCACCGGTGAAGAGGAACACTTCTCGGCGCTGTTCCAGGCCACCAACGCGACCACCGCCGGCAACCTGACCAATACCGCCAGCGGCGGCGCCACCGGCGTGGCCCTGCAACTGCTCACGGCGCCGGGCGGTACCGCGGTCAACCTGGCTGGCGGCGCGGCCGTGGCCGCCGGCGACATCGTGCTCGCCGAAGGCCAGACCAGCACCAGCTACGACTACGCCGTCCAGTACGTTTCCGAGGCGGCTACCGTCACCCCCGGGCCGGTGCTCGGCTCGCTCACCTACACCCTGCGCTACGAGTGATACCGGAGGCGCCGTCCCAGCGGCGCCTCCCGCATTCCGCCATGGTTTCCCGGGCTCGCTGTCCGGCTGCCGCCACGGCCACAAGGTGAACAGGATGAAGAGTTTTCCACTACGCCCGCTTCAGGCGGCGACGCTCGCGCTCGCCCTGGCGCTGGCCACCCTTCCGGTCCAGGGCAGCGTGGTGATCACCGGCACCCGCGTGATCTATCCCGGCGACGCCCGGGAAAAGACCGTACAGATGACCAACCAGGACCCGTTTCCCAATGTGATCCAGGCGTGGATCGACATCGACGACCCCGCCTCGTCTCCGGAGAGCGCCGACGCTCCCTTCCTGGTCAATCCGGCGGTGGCGCGGATGGCGCCCGGCAGCGGCCAGACCCTGCGCATCGTCCATACCGGGCCGGCCCTGCCCCAGGATCGCGAATCGCTGTTCCACCTGAACGTCCTGCAGATCCCGCCACGCAATGCCGCCAAGGCGAACCGAAACCAGATGCTGCTGTTGCAGCGCAACCGCCTGAAGCTGTTCTACCGCCCCGCCCCGCTGGCCGGCGGTTCGGATTCGCTGGCCGAGAAATTGCGTTTCAGCCTGCGCCAGGAGCACGGCGCCTGGCGTGTGCGGGTAGAGAACCCCAGCGGCTATCATGCCTCCTTCGCGGCGGCGACGCTCAGCGTTGGCGAGCGCCAGTGGAAACTTCGCTCGAGCATGGTCCCGCCCATGGGCCAGGCGGAATGGGTCGCGGAACACCCCTCGGCGCTCCCGCCGGGTGCGGTCCGGCTGAGTGCCCTGCTGATCAACGACTACGGCGCCCGGCTGGATGTTCGCCATGTTCTGCCGCGTTGACTTCCGCCGCGCCCACATGGCGCCGCTGGCACTGGGCAGCCTGGCGCTGGCCGTCACCGGCCTGGCCGGTGCGGAGCAATATCGCTTCGACGACAACCTGCTGCTGGGCTCGGGCCTGGCCGGCGGCAGCCTGGAGCGCTTCAACCGCGCCAACCAGGTGGACCCCGGCAGCTACCACGTCGACATCTACCTCAACGGCAGCTACGCCAGCCGCGCCAGGGTCGAATTCCGCAGCCGCAACGATGGCGTCGAGCCCTGCTTCAGCGAGCGCTTCCTGCGCCAGACGCTCGGCGCCCACGCGGTCCCCAATACCGACGGGAACGATAGGCAAGCCTGCCAGGGCCTGCTGGAACGCCTGCCCGGCTCGACCTTCACCCTCGACACCGCCCGCCTGCGCCTGGACCTCTCGGTCCCCCAGGCCCTGCTGGACCTCAAGCCGCGCGGCTACGTAAGCCCCGACGAGTGGGACGCCGGCAGCACCATGGGCTTCGTCAACTACGACGCCAGCCTGTACCGCTCCAGCTTCGACGGAGCGGGCAATGGCCACTCGGACTACGGCTACCTGGGGTTGAGCGGCGGGATCAATCTCGGCCTCTGGCGCCTGCGCCACCAGTCCAACTACACCTATTCCAGCTATGCCGGCAATACCCGCAGCGACTGGAACAGCATCCGTACCTACGTACAGCGCGCGGTGCCCGGCCTGCGCAGCGAGCTGACCCTGGGCGAAAGCTATACCGAAGGCAACCTGTTCGGCAGCCTGGGCTACCGTGGCGTGCGCCTGGCCAGCGACGACCGCATGCTGCCGGAGTCGCAGCGCCGCTACGCGCCGCAGGTGCGCGGCACGGCCAACAGCAATGCGCGGGTGGTCATCAGCCAGAACGGCAAGAAGATCCACGAGGCCGTCGTCGCCCCCGGCCCGTTCGTCATCGACGACCTCTACGGCACCGCCTACGACGGCGACCTGGATGTCCAGGTGATCGAGGCCGACGGCAGCGTATCGCGCTTTTCCGTGCCCTTTTCCGCGGTTCCCGAGTCCATGCGCCCCGGTATCTCGCGCTATGCCGCCACCCTCGGCCAGGCGCGCCAGTATGGCGACGGCAACGACCTGTTCGGCGACTTCACCTACCAGCGCGGCCTGACCAACGCCCTGACCGCCAACCTTGGCGCGCGCATGGCCGAGGACTACCTGGCGCTGCTCGGCGGCGGCGTGTTCGCCACGCGCTACGGCGCCTTCGGCCTGAACACCACCTTTTCCAGCGCCACGGTGGAAAACGGCCAGCGCAAGCAGGGCTGGCGTGTCGGCCTGAACTACAGCCGCACCTTCCAGCCGACCCAGACCACCCTCACCCTCGCCGGCTACCGGTACTCCACCGAGGGCTATCGCGACCTGGGCGACGCGCTGTCGGCACGCCACGCGGACCAGCGCCACGACACCTGGAACTCCAGCAGCTACAAGCAGCGCAACCAGTTCACCGTGCTGGTCAACCAGGGCCTGGGCGAATACGGCAACCTCTACCTGTCCGGCGCCACCAGCGACTACTACGACGGCAAGAGCCGCGACACCCAGTTGCAGTTCGGCTACAGCAACACCTGGCGCCGGCTCAGCTACAACCTGGCCTACTCGCGCCAGCAGACCACCTGGTACCGCGACCTGGACAACGACTACGACCCGTCGCTGCCGCCGCAGTACAACCTGCGCCGCGGCAGCGAGCGCAACGATACCCTGACCCTGACGCTGTCCCTGCCGCTGGGTTCCTCCAGCCGCGCGCCGAACCTCAGCGCGATGGCCTCGCGGCGCTCGGGCGACAGCCGTGGCAGCAGTTACCAGACCGGTCTCAACGGTACTCTCGGGGAGGACCGCAGCCTGAGCTATGCCATCAACGCCGGACGCGACAGCCAGGCCCGCGGCACCGATTTCAACGGCAGCCTGCAGAAACAGACCGCCGTGGCCACGGTCAACGCCGGCTACGCCGAGAGCGCCAGCTACCGGCAGTTGAATGCCGGTTTGCGCGGCGCCGCCGTGCTGCATCGCGGCGGCCTGACCCTGGGGCCCTATGTCGGCGACACCTTCGCCCTGATCGAGGCCAAGGGCGCCAGCGGCGCGGGCGTTCGCGGCGGCCAGGGCGCGCGGGTGGACGGCAACGGCTATGCCGTGGTGCCCTCGCTCTCGCCCTACCGCTACAACCCGGTCAGCCTCGACCCCCAGGGCATGGGCGAAACGGCCGAACTGGTGGAGACCGAACGCAAGATAGCGCCCTACGCCGGCGCCGCCGTTCACGTGAGGTTCAAGACGCTGACCGGCCACCCGCTGCTGATCCAGGCGCAGCTTCCCGACGGCGGCGCGCTGCCCCTGGGCGCCGACGTACTCGACAGGCGCGGCGTGACCATCGGCATGGTCGGCCAGGGCGGCCAGGTCTATGCCCGCGCCGAAGGCGACCAGGGCCGCCTGCGCGTGCAATGGGGCGAGCGCCCGGAAGACGCCTGCCTGCTGGACTACGACCTTGACGCCAGCCCTCGCGAGGCCGGCGCATCCGACCAGGCGGTGATCCGCCTGGATGGCATCTGCACGCCCGAACCGGAGGCACCATGAAGACAGCCTTGCATCTCCTGGCACTGCTCGCGCCCTTGCTCGCCGCCCCGGCCTGGGCGACCTGCTACAAGGTCACGGCCGTGGGCAGCGCCACCACCACCGTCACGACACAGATCCGTCCCGGCGAAGGTACGGCCGGCACCTGGGCCGGTGCCTGCGACACCTGCAACGGCTCCCTCGGCCTGCCGAGCGTGATCAACGTCAGCGATGCCAGTTTCCAGCCCGACGGCACGCTGATCGCCAGCTCGGTGGCGCCGCTGACTCAGTACGGCGACAGCGCCGGCTACGACCCCGAACGCGTGTTCTTCCGCTGCGCGCCGGAGGACCAGGTGTACGAGATGTTCTCGACCAACGCCGACAACCTCTACAGCGGCTGGTACCAGGGCGGCGACAGCGTGGGTACTTCCATTGGCCTGCAGTCCGCCTACCGTACCGCCTGGCGCAATGTGCTGCTGCGCCTGACCCATGTCGAAACCGGCCTGTACTTCACCGATGTCTGGCGCGAGCGCCTGCTCACCGGGCTGGACATCGACTCGCGCGGTTACCAGTTGGTCAAGGCGAAGAATCTCAGCGCCATACGCGCCGAGCTGTTCCGGGCGCCGCTGGAAACCACAGGCTATTACTCGCAGAACATCGCCTCGCAGTTGTATGGGTACACCCAGCCCAATGGTTACATCGCCATCAAGGGGCCGGGCCTGCTCTATCCCCGGGTGGGCGAGACCCACTATGGCAACTACTCCGGCTGGCACGGCAACTGGCCAGGTGCCATCGGCCTGTACAACGACGTGACGCTCAAGCGCTATCCCACCTGCGCCGTTACCAATGTCACCCCGCATGTCGTGTTCCCCTCGATCTCGCTCGGTGAGATCAAGGCCGGCGCCAGTCGCGAGATGCCCTTCGAAGTGGCCTTCAAATGTGAAACCGGGGTGCTCAACAGCACTGCCGCCAACGGCACGGCGCTAGGAATCAAGGCGTCTCCCGGCGCCCTGGCGGCGGCCGCTTCGCTGGGCCTGGTGAATGCCAGCGGCGGCCTCTCCTACCTGCTGTCCGACCGCTATGGCCAGCCCGGCATGGCCCAGGGCGTAGGCATCCGTCTGCTGCGCGACGGCAGCGCGATGAACCTGCTGGCGAACGAGGATTCAGCCATGGGCAGCAACGCCGAGGCGCGTGGTTGGTATCCGGTGATCGGCGGCGCTTCGAACCTGGCCGGCGAAGTGGGCGGCATCAGCCAGTACAGCGAGACCTTCCGCGCGCGCCTGGAGAAACTTGCCCTGGGCAGCATGCCCGGTGTCACCCCGGGACGCGTCGAGGCCACCGCCCAGGTGGTGATCCGTGTCCAGTGAGCGCGGACTGCGCGGCGCACTGTTCGGCCTGGCGCTGCTGCTCGGGCTGGATGCCCAAGCCGGAGTCACCGCCGAGCGCACCCGCGTGGTGATCGCCGAAGGCCAGCGCGAAGCCTCGCTGCTGCTGGTCAACCAGAATGCCTACCCGGTCATCGTGCAGGCCTGGATCGACGATGGCGACCTGGATTCGACGCCGCAGACCGCCCGCGCGCCGTTCATGCCGCTGCCGCCGGTGTTCCGCCTGGATCCCGGAAAGCAGCGCAGCCTGCGCCTGCTGCGCACCGGCCAGGCCTTGCCGGGGGACCGCGAAGCGCTGTACTGGCTGAACATCTACGAGATCCCGCCGCGCCCCGGGGAACCGCCGGCCGAAGGACAGTCCCGGCTGACCGTCACCCTGCGCACCCAGATGAAGGTCATCCACCGTCCCCGTGCCCTTGCCAGGGCGGCCGAGGAGGCTCCGCGCCAGCTCCGCTTCCAGCGCCAGGGAAAAGCGCTGCTGGTGGAAAACCCCACCGCCTACTTCGTCAGCCTCGCCGGCGCCGAACAGGAGGACGGTGCCCCGCTGCTCTCCGCCCTGCTGCTGGCGCCCTTCTCCCGGCAGATGCAGGCTCCCGGCCAGACGCTGCCGAGCGGGAAGCAGGCGATCCGCTTCCACTGGCTGGACGACGGCGGCAACCTCCGGCAGGGACGGACCGCCCTGCGCTGAAACGGGGTTCCCAGCCGAACGCGGCAGGATGCCGCCGCGCGCTGGCGAGCCCGGCCCGGTCTTCCGCGCCTTGCCCGCGAGGGAACGCCAACCCGTCAATGGAACAGGTTGGCCCTTACGCAGAAGGTCATCAGCGCCTGGTCGCTGTTCACTTCCAGCTTGCGCATGGCCGAGATCTTCTGCGTGCTCACGGTCTTGACGCTGCGCTTCAGCAGGCGCGCGATGTCGCAGACGTTGTTTCCGGACACGAAGTGACGCAGCACCTCGAATTCCTTCATCGACAGGCGGGCGAAGCGGTTTTCCACCTCGTCGCGACTGGTCAGTACGTTGGCCGGGTCGATCATGTGCGCGCCGCGGTAGATCCGGTTCTGCAGCACGACGTCGAGCGCCAGGAGCAATTCGTCGAGCTCACCGCTCTTCAGCACCACGCCGGCGACGCCATGGTCGTAGAGGCTGTCGAGGATCAGGCGATTACTGACCATGGTGAAGATCAGCACCCGGGTACGAGGAAAATTGCGCAACAGGTAGTCGATCAGCTTCAGCCCGTCGCCATAGCGCTCATCCCCCGGCATGCTGTAGTCGGTAATGGCGATGTGCGGATCGGCCTGCCGGTACAGCGATACCAGTTCGCTGGGGTTGGACGCCTCGCCCACCACCTCGAAGCGGGGATCGCGCTCGAGCATGTCGCATACGCCCATGCGCACGATCGGATGGTCATCGGCCAGTACTATCTTCAATTTACTCATAGGCTTCTCTTGCATTGACTTGAGCTGTTCCTCTCAGCGAAGGTCCGGCCGCATCAGCCGGTCCGTCTCACCTGTTCCAGCGCCCGCGCGAGATGGGCGAGCACTTCGGCGACCTCTCCGGCGGCGCAGTCGAGCGTTCCTTCCACCAGGCCCTCCTCCACCCGCTGGCACAGCGCGACCAGCGCCCGCGCACGGGTGACCGCCAGGGAGCCGGCCATGCGATGCAGCCCCTGCCGCAACCCTTCCGGGTCGCCCCGGCGGAGCGCCTCCCGGGCCGCGTCCAGATCCTTGCTCATGGTCGCCAGGAAAAGCCCACGCATGCGTTCAGGCACCCGCGGCGCCAGACCCTCGTCGCAGGCTTGGTCTGGCCTGGCGCTCGCTTGCGCGTCGGCGGCTGGCGACATGCCCCCAGCGCCGAACGCGCCGAGCTGTTCGTGCAGCGTATGCAGGGTGATCGGCTTCACCAGCCAGGCGTTCATGCCCACCGCCCGGCAGCGCTCGCCTTCTTCGCGCAGGGCGTTGGCGGTGACACCGATGATCGGCAGGGTTTCTCCGCGTTCGCGCAGGGCCTGGGTCAGTTCGTAGCCGGTCATGTTCGGCATGTTGACGTCGCTGAGCAGCAGGTCGAAGCGCTGGTGGTCGAACAGTTGCAGCGCCTGCCGCCCATCGCTGGCCAGACTCACGTGGCAGCCCAGTTCCTCGAGCTGCTCGCGAAGCAGCGCCTGGTTGACCGGGTTGTCCTCGGCGACCAGTACCCGCAGTTCGAGCTTCCGCGAGCGCAGCGCGGGGTCTGGCGCCACCGCCTGCGGTATCTCCTTCCCCAGGGCCAGGGCCACGGCCCGGCCGATGCCCGCCAGATCGTGCAGGCTGACATGCCAGCCGTCTTCACGGAGTTCCGGCTGGCTCGGCGCCGCCGGCGAGGCGCAGACCCGCGGCCCGGACCAGCATACGGTCGCGTTCGGCGCCGGCAGCAGATCCAGCAGCACCGTCTGGCCGGGCTCCGCGGGGCAGGACGCGCCGCCGGGCACGGTACAGCCCCAGCGTGCCAGCCAGCCGCTCAGGCTGTCGGCCAGTTCGCGCACCGGCGAACGCACCAGGACAGCTCCCTGCAGCCAGCGTTCCGGTTGGCGGGCCAGTCCCTCCGGTTCGGTCTCGGGCAGATCCAGCACCAGGCTGAAGCTGCTGCCCAGCCCCGCTTCGCTGACGACACGCAGCGTGCCACCCATCATCTCCGCGAGATGCCAGCAGATCGACAGGCCCAGCCCCGTGCCGCCGGCATGGGGCACCCCGGGCACCTGATAGAAAGCCTCGAACAAGCGTTTCTGCTGTTCGATCGCGATACCGATGCCGGTATCGGCAACCTGCCACTGCAAGGCGGCCCGACCCTCCTCCCGTGACAGCAATTTCAGGCGCAGGACCACACGACCGATATCGGTGAACTTCACTGCGTTGCTCACCAGGTTGGCGAGGACCTGGCGGATCCGCGCCACGTCGCCGATCAACTGCGCGGGTACGTCGGGGTCGATGCAGGCATAGAATTGCAACCCCTTGGCCATGGCGCTGGCGGAGAAGCTGCCAAGCACTTCCTGCGTGAGTTCCAGTGGATCGAAGACGACAGGCGCCAGGGCCATCTGCCCCGCCTCGATCTTCGAGACGTCCAGTACATCGCTGATCAGTTGCATGAGCGTCCCGGAGGCGCCCTGGATGGTCCGCAGATACGCGCGCTGCCTCTCGTTCAGCTCGGTGAGATCGAGCAGTTCGAGGGTGCCGAGGACACCGTACAGGGGGGTACGGATCTCATGGCTCATGCTGGCCAGGAACAACGTCTTGGCCTGGCTGGCAGCGTCAGCCGCCCGCTTGGCGCTGGCCAGCGCCGCCTCCGCCTCGCAATGCACGGTAATGTCGTTGAACACGCACAGCACCGCCTCCGTGCCGGCATAGCGGGTCGCGGCGAAAGCCGCCTGCAGGTAGCGCCCGCCGACCTGCACACAGATGCCTCCCGCCACCTGCCCCTGGGCGTCGAGCAGTTTCCAGCGGGACGTCAGGGCGAGGATCTCCGCGGCCCCGCCCAGCCACTGGCCGGCCAGCTGGTTGCAGGTCACCAGTTGCCGACCATCCTGGCTGAGTACCACCAGCGCCACCGGCGCGGTCTGGATCAGGGTCCGGCTGAACGTGTCGCTCTCGACGAGTTGCTGGTGCGCCCGATGCGCGGGATGGACGACGCTGCGCGCGTACCAGCGCAGGCCGAGCCAGCCGCCCAGGACGAGCGCCGGAACCAGCAGCAGGCCGGCCAGCAGCCATTGGGCATGGCGAAAGAAACTGGCGTAACCGATGCGGTAGACCGCGAGCCAGCCGCCTGCGGGTTGGCTGCGCAGTTGAATCGCCACCCCGTGGCGGGTGAAGTTCAGGCCGTCGCCAAGCCCTTCGGCCGGTGTCTCGCCCACCAGCAGATCGCCCTCCGGCGAAACCAGGCTGTACGAGTCGAACACCGGACGCTCCATCAATTGCTCGAAATCGTTGATCCTCCGCAGGTCGAGCAGACTCGCGGCAACGATCAGGTGGTTCGGCTCATCCCGCCACCACAGGGCTTCCGGCAGATCGACCCTGACGATTCCCAGGAGCTCGGGCGCCTGCCCCCGATAGCGGTCCGCGCGCACCCAATGCACAGGGTGGTCGGCGGCGCCCGGTGGCGTTTCGCGCAGGCGCGCCAGCATGCGGTCGACCATCATCGGCTGGTTCTCGCGCAGCCTCTCGCGTTCCGCCATGGCGTGGATCGCCGGCACGGCCAGGCGGGTACTTCCGGAAAGATCGTAGATCAGCAGTTGCGGCGCGGGGTATGCCGAAAGGCTCCAGAAGCCGCCGTAGAAGTTGGCGAGCAGGACGCCCAGGGAGAACGGCCCCCACGACGCATTCCTGTCGACCCCGTGGCGAGTAGCCAGGAGGAACGGCATGGCAAAGGAAAATTCCCGCCCCTCATAGACCTCGACACCTTCTTCCCTGGCCAGGAGCCGGCGTTGCAGGGGCACCACGTCATGGTCGTGCTTCTGCGTGGCCTTGTCGCTTTTGCGTGCGATGCGCACGAGGAAGGCCTCGTGTTCCCGTATGTCGCCGATCAGCCGGGTGAAGTGGAAGGAAACCTTGTCCTCTTCTTCCTGGAGCAGTCGCCCCAACGACCAGTAGCAGATGCTGAACAGCAATACGGTCAATACCGCCACGCAGAGCAGCCCGATGTTCAGGCTCCGCGAGACGCTCGCCCACTTGAGCAGCAGCTTGTTGTCATGTTCCAGGATACGGACGGACTTCACGGGATGCAGTTTCCTCCAGCGACGCTGGCGCGCTGACTGTTGCTGGCTGCGATCGACTCCGCGATGGTCGGGTGGCCGGCGTCAGGCAAGGGGGCTGGGTCCGTCCTCCCGCAGTTGCTGCTCGAACACGTGCGCCGGCACCGCCTCCGAGATGAGGAAACCCTGCGCCCGGTCGCAGCCAAGGCGACGAAGAAGATTCAACTCCTCGCAGGTCTCCACCCCCTCGGCCACCACGTCGAGATTCAGACGATGGCCGAGCTCGATGCAGCTGGTGACGGCTGCATTGAGGCCGTTGTCTTCCACGCATCCATGTATGAGGGAGCGATCGATCTTCAGCTCCGTGAAAGGGGTCGTGACCAGGTTGAAGAAAGAGCTGTAGCCCTGACCGAAGTCGTCCTGGGCCAACCCGAACCCCTTCATGCGCAAACGGCAGGCACCGGCATAGTAATTGCTCGACAGGGTGGCGACACTGCTCTCGGTCAACTCGAAACACAGCGAGCCGGCGCTGGCGCCGCGACTGCCGACGAACTCGCAGAGCCGGTCCGGAAGGTCCTGGCTGTCGAGCAGGTGCGGCGGCAGGTTCACCGAGACGGGAATCTCGTAGCCCGCCCTGCGCCACGAGGCCTGGGCCTGCAGCGTCTGTTCGAGTACGCGCCAGAGCAGTGCCTCGTGCAACCCCGAGGCATCGATATCGCTCATGAAGCATCCTGGCAGCAGCAGCCCCCGCTGCGGGTGGTTCCAGCGTATCAATGCCTCCGCCCCGACCATGCGTCCGGTGTGGAGGGACTTCTTGGCCTGGAACCAGGTCACCAGTTGCTCGTTGTGCAGGGCGTCCAGCAGCGCCGTCCGACCATGGGGCAGGTCATCGGCCTCAGGCTCCAGGTCCTGCCTCAGGCATTTCTCCAGCTGTTCAAGAAGCTGGCCGATGGCCTTGGGCAAGGTCGGCTTGGGCAGCAGGTCGATCACCGAAAGCCCGAGGCTCTGGGCGACCCGGCTGGCGCTGAGCAGCATGCGCTGGGACGAGGAACTCATCAGCGCCAGTTTGGGACGATGCTTGAGATACGGCAGTTGCTGGATCATCTGGATGCCATCCATGCCCGGCATCATCAGGTCGCTGAGGACCAGGTCGAACCTCTCCCGCTTCAGGCAAAGCAATGCTTCGGCACCATCTCCGGCCCCCATCGGGCACTGCACGCCCCGTTCGCGAAGCAGGTTGAGCAGGTACTCGCGCTGGAACGGCTGGTCCTCGACGACCAGCACCCGATAGGATTTCAAGTTCATCGATCCACCTTGAGGATATCGATCAGGCAGTTCTGGAGCGAATCCAGATCCACCGGTTTGACCAGGCAGTCGCTCATGCCGGCGGCGAGGCAACGCTCGCGCTCCTCGCGCATGGCATTCGCGGTTGCGCCGACGATGGGCCGTCGGTAGCCGCGCCGGCGGAGCTCCGTCGCCAGTTGATAGCCGTTCATGTTCGGCATGTTGATATCGGTGAGCACCACGTCGAAGTCACCCGACAGGCATCGCTGCAGCGCCTGCCGGCCATCGAAAGCCAGTTCCACGACACAACCCAGCGCTTCCAGCTGATCGCGCAGGATCAACTGGTTGATCGCATTGTCTTCCGCCACCAGGATGCGTATCCCCAGGTTGCTCAGGGGCGCGATCTGTCCGTGGACAACCGCGCTCTCGCTGACGCAGCCCTGGGCAAGGCCCAGCGCGCGACGCAAGCCGCCAAGGCTGTTCAGGCCCACCAGCCAGTCACAGCCCTGGGCCTGGGGCTCTACGCTCCCCTCCGGGGAAAGCACCACCCTGCATCCCGGCCATCGCGCCTGCATCGCCGCCGTACCCGGCAGCAACACTTCGACCAGCACGCTGCTGGCGTCCACCTCGTCGAGGGTCGACGGCGTGGCGAGGCGGGCCCGGCCTCCCCAGCGGGCGATCCAGCCGCACAGGTTTTCCGCCAGGTCACGGGCTGGCGCCATCACCCGGATGTCCCGCCCGGCCAGTTCCTGCGGTTCCGCCTGTACCGCGATGCGCTCGAGTGGCAGCCTCAGGCTGAAACTGCTGCCCAGCCCCAGTTCGCTGACCAGCCTCAGGTTGCCATTCATCAGTTGCGCCAGGCGCTGGCTGATGGACAGGCCCAACCCCGTGCCGGCCAACAGCTGTTCGGAGCGACGCACCTGGTAGAACGGGTCGAACAGGCGGTGCTGGTCCTCGGCGGCGACCCCCGTCCCGGTATCGTTGACCTGCCAGGTCAGCATCACGCATTCGGCATCGACCACGCTGGCCTTCAGGCGCACGCTGATATGCCCGTTGTCGGTGAACTTCACCGCATTGCTCAGCAGATTGTTGAGTATCTGCCGGATGGAAGCCGCAGCCCCACGCATGCGCTCCGGCAGCTCCGGCGAAAGACAGGCATACAGTTGCAAGCCCTTGGCATGCGCAGCGGCGGCGAACGACTGCACGACCTCTTCGGTCAGCTCGACCGGGGCGAACTCCATGGACTCCAGGTCCAGTTGGCCGGCCTCGATCTTGGATACGTCGAGTACATCGCTGATCAGTTGCAACAAGGTCGCCGAAGAACGCTGGATCGCCTGCAGGTAGCCGGCCTGCTGGCGGCTCAGCTCGGTGCGCCCCAGCAGTTCCAGGGTACCGAGCACACCATAGAGCGGTGTACGGATTTCATGGCTCATGGTGGCGAGAAACAGCGTCTTGGCTTCGTTGGCCGCGTCCGCCAGCAGCTTGGCCCGGGCCAGTTCCGCCTCGATCTGCTTGCGTGCGCTGATGTCGCTGAAGGCGCAGAACAGTACGTCTTCACCCTTGTAGCGGGTGATGGTGTAACTGAGGTACAGGTGCAACCCGGCCTCGGTTTCCAGCTCCTCCCCGACAGGCTCGCCGCCTTCGGCGAAGGCCCGGGCAATCCAGCCCGGCGCCGCGCGGCGGACCACCTCGCCGCCGCCCAGCCATTGCCGCGCCTGCGGATTCTCCAGGACCACCGCGGCGTCGGCGCGGCGCAATACGCAAAGGGCCACGGGAGCAGCCTGGATGACCGCCCGGGAGAAAGCCTCGCTTTCCTTGAGCGCCTCGAGACGCTGCGCCGCCGGCTTCATCAGGCGCTCTTCGATACGCCTGCCCAGCCGACGGAGCAGCGTACCCACGCCGATGGCCAGCGAGAACGCCAGCAGTAGCGGCTGCCACAGCGCCAACAGCAGCCGTTCGATACCGATGCAATAGACCAGCACCCAGTTCGAGGAACCTATGTGCTTGAGCAGCGCCATGTGCTGCGGCATGGGCGCGGAACCGATGAAGCCGAAGCCGTCTCCCTGCGCGAGCGCGCGCAGCTCCTCCGCGCGCAGGCTTCCACCCTCCTCGGCGAAGGCTACCTGCCCGTGCCCGTCCAATAGCAGATAGCTGCCTGCGCCAGCCCTGCGCAGTATCGCGTCGAGTATCTCGCCATGGATCTCCAGACCCAGCCAGCCACCTCCATGCCCGCCGTCCAGGGCCTCGAAGAGGAACAGGCGCCGGCGCTCTCCGCCCTCGGCCAGCCAGTGGATGCGCGCCGCCGGCGCCGCCTGCGAGGCTCGGTACAGCGCCTCGGCCAGCGCGGCGGTAATCGGCGATTCGGAGCCAACCCCGGAGACCAGCCTATGGATCGCCGGTCCGTTTCCGGCATCGACGGCATACAGCAGCCCCAGGCGCTTGTCCCCGAGTTCGGCGAGCTCGCGGGCAGACAGCAGGAGCCCTTGTCCGCTGCCACCCAGCGGCAGTATGGACGGCGGGAGCGCCTGGCCATCGTTCGACGCTTCGCTGACCAGCGCCCTGCCTGCCGCCAGGGGCACGACACTGCCGCTCAGATGATCGAGCAGCGCTTCACGCTGGCCGAGATAGAGCTGCGCCTCGTACATCGCCGCGTTCATCGCGCGTCGAGCGAGCGACACCTGGTGGTTGAAAGCCATGTTCACGGTGAACGCCAGGCCACACAGCAGGCTCAGCATCAATGCGCCACCGAGCATGCGCAGCAGCTTGAGCGCGGCACTCGGAGTGGAAAACCCGCTATCCAAAGGCTGTAGGAAATTCTGCAACTTCATGCCGAAAGACTGACGGCATGAAGGTAACCCCTCAATCAGACGTTTCTTATTGTGAATTCGCGCACATTGACACCCGCGGATGCGCCTTGACCATGCAACCCGCTCCCACCCGCATGACTCGACCACAGGCGGCACCAGCCGACCCGGAAAGACAAGGTTCCGCACACCGCCCCGGGCCTGGCGTTTCGGCGATGGCGCCGCCCGGCGTTCCTGAAAACGGAACCTCGTTTCCATTTTTACGCCGTTCCGAAGTCCGCACGCATGGACAAGACTGGCGGCGCCACAAGGCCAATCGGACAACGAGGAAAGAACCATGCGCTACATCGGACTCGAGGCACTCCTGACCCCCGAAGAGTGCGTCATGCTGCTGATCGACCACCAACCCTATCAACTGATGAACCTGCACAGCCATGAACCGAGCATGGTCATCAACAACGTCACCGGCCTGGCCAAGACCGCCAGGGCGTTCGGCATTCCGGTGATACTCACCACGGTCGTCGAGGATCGCGGCGGCCACTTGATCGCCCAGTTGCAGGAGGTCTTCCCGGAGCAACGGCCCATCGACAGGACCTTCATCAACACCTGGCAGGATGCGCGCGTGGTGGACGCGGTGCGGAAGACCGGCCGGAAGAAGCTGGTGATGGCCGGCCTGTGGACCGAGATCTGCCTGGCGATGCCGGTCATCCAGGCCCTGGCCGACGGCTATGAGGTCTACTTCGTGACCGACGCTTCCGGCGGGGTGAGCCCGGAGGCCCACGAAATGGCGGTGCGCCGCATGATCCAGGCCGGCGCCACGCCCATCACCTGGATGGCCGTGCAGGGCGAACTGCAGCGGGACTGGGCGCGCGAGGACACGGCCGGCGCCGTCAACGCGGTGAATGCCGAGCATGGTGGCGCCACCGGTGTGGCCTTCGCCTGGGAAACCCAGCTTCTGGACAGCTGAGGCGCCTCGCGCCGGGAGCCCCGAACGCTTCCGGCGCCATGCCCCGCCGCCTCCGGCGAATTCAAAGCTCTCCCAGCAGCTCGCCAAGCTGCCGGTCCCATGCCGGTGGCTGGCCGATCCGCTGCGCGAGGAACTCGACGAACGCATTGATCTTCGGCGAGGCGCGCTGCGCTCGCCGGTACACCACCGAGATCTCGCCGCCCGGAGGCACGCAGCCGGGCAGGACGATTTCCAGTTGCCCAGCCAGCAGGTACGCGCCGGCGAGGAAGGTGGGCATGATGCTCAGGCCGACACCGGCGAGGGTCGCGCCCAGGAGGATGTCCGCGTTGTCGGAGCGCATCTTGCTGCGGATCCGGAAGGACTGCTCCCGGCCCTCCACGCCCAGCCTCCACATGCCATGGTGGGCGCGGCGCATGGAAAGCAGGCCATCGTGTTCGCGCAGCTCCTCCGCGGACGCGGGGCGGCCTTTCCTGTCCAGGTAGCCAGGACTGCCGCAGATGACGTGGCGGTTCGCGGTGATGCGCCGGGCCACCAGCGCGGAGTCTTCCAGGACCCCGACCCGGACCGCGGCGTCGTAGCGCCCCAGGTTGAGGTCGACATGGCGGTCGTCGGCGTCGATGTCCATCTTGAGCTCGGGGTAGATCAGCGAGAATTCGGCGATCAGCGGCGCCAGGTGGGCGACGAACGCCACCGGCACGGCGATCCGCAGCACCCCGTGCAAACCACCATCGAAGGACTGGATGGACTCTTCCATGTCGCGCACGTCGCCGAGCACCTGCACGCAGAAGTCATGATAGTGGCGCCCCAGCTGGGTGACCCGGAACACCCGTCCGCGCTCGATCAGCACCACCCCCAGGTGCCGCTCCAGCTGCTGGATGCGCTGGCTGACCACCGACTTGGCGGTTCCCAGCCGACGCGCGGCCTCGGAGAAGCTGCCCGCTTCCACCACAGTGACGAAACTGGCCATGTCCACGAACTTGTTCATCGCCGCCTCCAGCCTGGCGGGGCCCGGCCCCGGACTCGAATGGAAGCACCGGCCGACCGGTGCGGAAGGCGGTCATGATTGGTCGTCCGGCACCGGCACGGCAAGACCGCGGCGAACGGTTTTCTCGATCATCGGGTTCGATTTCCCAGAACGCCTCGCCCAACCAGGACCCGCCCCGCCGCACGCCGGCTCGTACATTGGCGGGAGCCTCCTTTCCGACAGCACGGCCCGGTGTCGGCGGGCGCCGTAGCGCGTCCGGCACGATGAGCATGCCGTTCGTCCGGGTCGCGTTCGCCGATTCATATGCGTCCCGAAAGAATGTATAAAGCGCCAGCGTTCCGCGATCCCGTCGCCTGCCAAAGGAATCCCCGTCAATGCTTCGGCTCTCGATGCCGGCCCTGCTCCTGGCTCTTGCCGGTTGCGCCACCAAGCCTCCCGCCAACCCCGACAACCTCTGCGAGATCTTCCGCGAGAAACCGAAGTGGCACGAGGCGGCGCTGAAGATGCAGCAGCGCTGGGGCGCGCCGATCCAGGTGCCGATGGCGATGATGTACCAGGAATCGTCCTTCCGGCATGACGCCCTGCCGCCGCGCTACTTCTTCCTCGGCTTCATCCCCTGGGGCCGGGTCAGCTCCGCCTACGGCTACGCCCAGGCCAAGGACGAGACCTGGGCCGACTACAAGCGCGAGGCCGGAGGCTGGGGCGCCAGCCGCGACGACTTCGCCGACGCCCTGGACTTCATGGGCTGGTACATCCAGAAGAGCCAGCGCGTCAACGGTGTGTCCAAGTGGGACGCCTACGGCCAGTACCTGAACTACCACGAAGGTTGGGGCGGCTATCGCAACCGCAGCTACGACGCCAAGCCGTGGCTGAAGAACGTCTCACAGAAGGTCCAGTCGCGCGCCTCGCTGTTCGGCGCCCAGTACCGCAGCTGCCAGCAGGAACTGTCACGCGGCGGCTGGTTCTGGTAGCCCGTCCGCGCGCGATACGGCTTCGCTCCCGCGCCACGGCCAGCGTCCCGCGATGGATGGCGGGGCGAGTTCGTTGACGGCCGGGCGGAGGCAGCTCCAGGCCGGATCGGCGCTTTCGCACTGCCAGCGGCCACAGGAACGCCACCGCGCACTCCCTCTTCACGCGACTCCCTGGGGAACCGGCGCGAAAGTTTGTCGCAGAGCGTAGGTCGACACGCCCTGCCTGCGCGCTTTGGCCAGGCCGTGGCCATAGGTTCGCGACGCTCTCTTTCACTCGCCCGCCGCCCGTCTCCGCCGCCGCCCAGCTTCCCGGGCCAGAGCGCCCGCGCATTGGCGACGCCAGTTTCCCTCGTCTACTGTTTGCATAAAAGTTTGGCGTCATAAATCCGTCAATAAATTGACTAAAAAAACTTACCCAGACTACGGTTATTTTCCAGGCAATGCTAAGATAGCCATCACAAAGCCACTATCGACGAATGAACCTATTCGACGGGAAAATGACTAATCCCTGTGGCAAATGAAAAAAAGTCACTAATTTGACGCTTCATCGCCTTGCTCTTCCCTATCCACTCAATGGACTGCCTGTGATCGGCAGAGCAAACAACATGCATTCGAAGTCGGTAGATAGCCTGTCGCTGACACGGGCTGGATTCATCGAGTACTTCCTGGTAGCGACCAAGCTGGTACACGCGCTCACCGCCATCGCCCCGGCGCTGTTCCTGCTGTACTACCCGGGCCTGGTGCCCGTCGAACTGCGCAGCGACATGCTCGGGCTGCTGCTGTTCTTCGGTGCGCTCACGGTGATCATGTTCCAGGCCCTGGATGTCTATTCCGACGATATCTTCAGCAACCGCCTGCGCTTCCGCATCATGTTCTTCGCCTGGGCCTCGGCGTTCTGCCTGCTGCTGTTCATGTACCAGGGCCTGGGCCTGTTCCCCTACCTGAGCAGCAAGCTGGTGATCTTCTGGTTCACCGGCAGCCTGGTGCTGTTCGGCGTGCAACGCCTGCTGGTGCTGCGCCTGTACCGGACCTGGATGAAACGCGGCATGTACCTGCAGCGCACGGTGATCCTCGGCTTCACCGAGAGCGGCATGCACCTGGCCGAATACCTGATGCGCAACCACGACATCCGCTCGGGCATCATCGGCTTCATCGACGACCGCTCCGAGCGGGTCCCGGAGAACTACAACTCGCTGCCGCTGCTGGGCAACACCAAGGATCTGGAGAAGCTGATCCGCCAGGAACAGGTCGACCAGGTGCTGGTCGCCCTGCCCTGGTTCGCCGAAGGGCGCATCGGCGCCATCGTCCACCGCCTGCGGCAGTTGCCGGTGAACGTCCTGTTGGTGCCGGACATGGCTGCCTTCCGCCATGCCCACAACCGCATCGTCGATGTTTCCGGCATCCCCATGTTCAACGCCTCCGAACTGCCGCTGCGCGGCTGGTCGCCGCTGATCAAGCGTTGCGAGGACCTGGTCCTGGCCAGCCTCGCGCTGCTCCTGTTCGCCCCGTTGATGGCGCTGGTGGCGCTGGCGATCAAGCTCGACTCCAAGGGCCCGGTGCTGTTCCGGCAGAAACGCTACGGCTACAACAACCGGCTGATCTGGGTCTTCAAGTTCCGCTCGATGTACGCGGAAAAGGCCGACGCCAACGCCGAGCGCCAGACCACCCGCGACGACGACCGCATCACCCGGGTCGGCCGCTTCATCCGCAAGACCAGCATCGATGAGCTGCCGCAGCTGTTCAACGTGCTCGCCGGCAGCATGTCGATGGTCGGCCCGCGCCCCCACGCCACGGCGACCAAGGCCGCCGGCATTCCCTTCGAGGAAGCGGTCAGCGAGTACAGCTCGCGCCACCGGGTCAAGCCGGGCATCACCGGCTGGGCGCAGATCAACGGCTACCGGGGTGAGACCGACACCCTGCACAAGATCAAGAAACGCGTGGAATACGACCTCGAATACATCGCCAAGTGGTCGGTGTGGTTCGATCTCTACATCCTGTTCCGTACGGTGCCCGCCGTACTCCTGACCAAGGAAGTCTACTGATGAACGCCGTCGCCCCGCTGATTCCCTGCATCGTTTCCGGCGGTTCCGGGACCCGCCTGTGGCCGGTTTCCCGGGAGAGCATGCCGAAGCCCTTCATGCGCCTGGCCGATGACCAGAGCCTGTTGCAGAAGACCTTCCTGCGTATCGCCGGGCTGCCGGACGTCGCCCGCCTGCTCACGGTGACCAACCGCGACCTGCTGTTCCGCACCCTCGACGACTACCGCGCGGTCAACCGCAGCGGCCTGGCCCAGGACCTGCTGCTGGAGCCGGTGGGACGCAATACCGCGCCGGCCATCGCCGCCGCCGCGCTGCATGTGCAGGAACACTTCGGCGACCAGGCGCAGTTGCTGATCCTTCCCGCCGACCACCTGATCCGCGACGAGCAGGCCTTCGCCGCGGCGGTGGCCAAGGCTCGCGAACTCGCGGCACAGGGCTACCTGGTCACCTTCGGCATCACCCCGGAGCGCGCCGAGACCGGCTTCGGCTATATCGAACAGGGCGCCCCGCTGGGCAACGGCTTCCGGGTCGCGCGCTTCGTCGAGAAGCCCGACCAGGCCACCGCCCAGTCCTACCTGGACAGCGGCAAGTACCTGTGGAACGCCGGCATGTTCTGCTTCCAGGCCGCCAGCGTGCTGGCGGAACTGGAGCGCCACGCGCCGGACGTGCTGGTCGCCGCCCGCGCCGCCCTGGCCGACGGCAGCAGCCTGGAGAACGGTCAGTGCCGCCAGCGCGAGCTGGCCGCCGGGGCCTTCGCCGAGGCGCCGGACATTTCCGTCGACTACGCGCTGATGGAACGCTCGGACAAGGTCGCCGTGGTGCCCTGCTCCATCGGCTGGAGCGACATCGGCTCCTGGCAGGCGCTGCGCGAGCTGAGCCCGGCGGACGAAAACGGCAACCAGGTGCGCGGCGAAAGCGTGCTGCACGACGTCAGCAACTGCTACATCGACTCGCCGAAGCGCCTGGTCGGTGCCGTCGGCGTGCACGACCTGATCATCGTCGACACCCCCGACGCCCTGCTGGTGGCCGACGCGGCGCGCAGCCAGGACGTCAGGTTCGTCGCCCAGGAACTCAAGCGCCGCGGCCACGACGCGTTCCGCCTGCACCGCACGGTCAGCCGGCCCTGGGGCACCTACACCGTGCTCGAGGAAGGCCGCCGCTTCAAGATCAAGCGCATCGTGGTGCGGCCCAAGGCCTCGCTGTCGTTGCAGATGCACCACCATCGCAGCGAGCACTGGATCGTGGTCAGCGGCATGGCGCTGGTGGAGAACGGCGAGCGCGAATTCCTCCTCAATACCAACGAGTCCACCTTCATTCCCGCCGGCCACAGCCACCGTCTGAGCAACCCGGGGATCATCGATCTGGTGATGATCGAGGTGCAGAGCGGCGAGTACCTCGGCGAGGACGACATCGTCCGCTTCAACGACATCTACGGTCGCGCCCCCGCCAGCGACGAGAAGAAAGCCTGATGCGCTGCGCCCTGGTCATTCCCACGCGCAACGCCGGCGCGCACCTGGACCGACTGCTGCCGGCGCTGGCCGCGCAACGGCGGCAACCGGACAGCATCCTGGTGGTGGACAGCCGCTCCAGCGACGACACGGTGGAGCGCTTCCGCGCCTTCGGCGCGCGGGTCGAGGTCATCGAGCCGGCCAGCTTCAACCACGGCGGGACGCGGCGCTGGGCCAGCCAGCAGGTCGAGGCCGACGCGCTGATCTACCTGACCCAGGACGCCATTCCCGCCTCGCCCGACAGTTTCGCCAACCTGCTCGACGAGCTCTACGCCGAGGCCGACATCGGCGTGGCCTACGGCCGCCAACTGCCGCACCCCGGTGCCGGCCTGCTCGGCGCCCAGGCACGGCGCTTCAACTATCCGCCGCAGGGGCGCAGCAAGCGCCTGGCCGACGCCGCCGAACTGGGAATCAAGACCTGCTTCAGCTCCGACTCGTTCTCCGCCTACCGCGGCGACGCCCTGGCGGCCGTCGGCGGCTTCCCCGAGGACGTCATCGGCAGCGAGGACGCCTATGTCGCCGCGCGCCTGCTGCAGGCCGGCTACGCGGTGCGCTACGCGGCCAGCGCCGAGGTCTACCATTCCCACGATTACCGCTTGCTGGAAGAGTTCCGCCGCTACTTCGACATCGGCGTGTTCTACGGCCGCGAGCGCTGGATACGTGCCGCCTTCGGCGGCGCGGGTGGCGAGGGCAAGCGCTATGTCCTCGCCGAGATACAGGCCTTGCGTGCCGCCGGCGCCCTGTATCGCGTACCTGAAATAGCGCTGCGTAGCGCGTTCAAGCTGCTCGGCTACCGCCTGGGCCAGCTGGAACGCCACCTGCCGGTCGCCCTCAAGCGCCGCATCAGCATGTTTCCAGGCTACTGGAAGTGAACATCATGACCTACAGGAAGTGCCCCCTCATGAAACGCACCCTCCTCATGCTCGCCATGCTCGCCCTGGCCGCATGCAACACACCCGCACGGATACCCGCACCGGACAGCGACACCGTGGACAGCGGCAAGCGCGCCCTGGAGGAGCTCGCCAGGCTGCCTCCGGCGATGGAACGGGTGCGCGTCGGGGACACCCTGCGGATCGTCCGCGACGCCGGTGAGATGCCGACCCTCTCGGCGTTCAATGTCGCCACCATCTACGAGCTGACGCTCTACACCGTGCTCAACGACGGCAGCATCTACTACCCGTTCATCGGCCGCATCCAGGCCGCGCATCGCACCCCGCAGGAGATCGCCAACGAGCTGACCACCAAGCTCGCGCCGATCTACCGCGAACCGCGGGTCACGGTGAACATCAACCAGGCGCCGGGCAACACCGTGTTCGTCGGCGGCGCGGTGCGCAACCCGTCGGCGGTGCCGATCCCGGCGGCCAACAACATGGAGCAGGCGATCCTCGGCGCCGGCGGCATCCTGCCGGTGGGCGACGCCCGCCGCGTGGCGCTCATGCGCGAGGATTCCGAAGGCCGCTACCACGCCTACTTCCTCGACTTCAGCCAGTTGATGAAGATCGGCCCGGAAGGCCGCAAGCCCCTGGCCATGCAGCGTGGCGACATCGTCTTCGTGCCCAAGTCGATGGTCGGCGATCGCATCGAGGGCGTCGACGTCTACCTCAACCAGTTGCTGCCCTTCGCCAAGTCCATCGGCGTCGGCGTCAGCTACACCGTCAACAACGATCGCTGAGGAGCGCCATCGCCATGATAGAAATCCGTTCCTTGCGTGACCTGTTGCGCCTGCTGTTCATCTACCAGCGCGAATTCAAGCTGGCCGCCCTGAGCGCGCTGGTGATCATCGTCCTCGGCGCCTTCCTGCTGCCGGCCAAGTACGAGTCCAACGCGCGCCTGCTGGTCAAGCCGGGCCGCGACTCGACCCTGCCGATCGAGATCAGCAACCGCCAGGCGCTGGTCATGCCCAGCACCCAGCGCGACCCGATCGTCGACGAAGAGCGCCTGCTCACCGGCCGGCCGATCGTCCGCCAGGTGGCCGAGCGCTACCTCGAGGTGCTGGCCAACCGGCCGCCGCCGGAGGGCCTGTGGAAGCGCACCAAGTTCTATGTGAAGAAAGCCGTCGGCGCGGTGTTCGACGGGATACGCGTGACCCTGGAAACCTTCGGCGTGATCGAGGAAACCACCGCGGTCGAGCGATTGGCCAAGGACCTGGAGAAGAAATTCGAGGTCACCCACGCGGCCGGCTCGACGGTGATGGAGATCAGCTTCACCTGGAGCGAGCCGGAAGTCGCCCAGGAAGTGGTCAAGGCCTGGATCGAGATCTACATGGAGGAGCGCACCCAGGCGCTCGGCCGCAAGAGCCTGTACGCCTTCTACGAGGCACAGACCGCCGACAGCGCGGCGCAGATCAAGAGCTACAAGGCGCAGATTCTCAAGCATCTCAATGAGATCGGCGCCTCCAGCATCGAGGACCGCCTGCAGGATCTCTCCGAACGGATCAACGTGCTGCGCGGCGAGCGCTTCAACTCGATCCGCCTGATCGCCTCCTCCGACAGCGCCCTGGAGTCCACCCGCCAGCAGCTGAAGGGGTTGCCGCGGGAAATCGTCACGGTGCGGCAGATCGCCCTGAACCCGGCGCAGCAGGACCTGCGCCGGCTGCTCAACCAGAAGCGCCTGGAACGCGCCGACATGATGCGCACCTACACCGACGACGCGCCGCCGGTGAAAGCCCTGGATGCGTCGATCCGCGCCCTGGAGAAAGAGGTCCGGGACGAAGGCGCCACCGTGCAGAGTTCCGAGGACCGCGCGCCGAACACCCTGACCACCCACCTGGAGCGCGTGCTGCTCGACGAGACCAGCAACAACGCGGCGCTGCGCACCCAGCTCGCCGAGCAGGAAAAGCAGCTCGCCGAACTCGAGGCGCAACGGCGCGAGGCGCTGGATATCGAGCCGACCCTGGCGCGCCTGCAGCGCGAGTTGAACGCCACCGAGCGCAACTACGCGCTGTACGTCGACAGCCTGGAGAAATCGCGGATCGACCGCGAGCTGGACAAGAGCCAGATCAGCAACATCTCGGTGATCGAGGAAGCCACCTACAACCCCGGGCGGATCTTCCCGAAGACCCTGCTGATGCTGTTCCTCGCCGTGCCCTTCGGTCTCGCCGTCGGCCTGCTGGTGGTATACCTCTGCTACCTGCTCGACCAGCGCATCCACGATGGCGGCCTGGTCGAGGAGAAGTTCGGCCTGCCGCTGTGGACCACCCTGCCGGAGCTGAGCGACAGCACCGCGGAGAGCAGCAACGCCTTCACCGCCAGTATCTACCGGCTGTACGGGCTGCTGCCCTACGCGCGCATCGAGGAAAAGGGCCTGACCCTCGGCCTGACCTCGGCGCGCCACGGCGAAGGCGTGACCTTCATCATCGAGCAGCTGCGCCGCCTGCTGGAAGAGAACGGCGTGCGCGTGCGGGTCGGCGGCGAGCCGGCCCAGCCGGGCGAAGTGGTGTTGCTCGACGCGCCGGCCCTGCTGGACAGCCGCGAGGCCTTCATCGCCCTGCGCCGCGCCGACCTGATCGCCCTGGTGGTGGAGGCGCAGAAGAGCACCGTGCCGGTGGTCGAGCATGCGCTGACCATCCTCACCACGGCGTTCGGCAAGGTCGACGGGATCATCATCAACCGGCGCCGCTTCGAGGTGCCGAGCAAGGTCCTGCAGACCATCGCCCGCTACCGGAGCGCGTTCTGATGCGCATCGCCCTCCTCGCGCCCCTGCCGCCGGAAAAGAATGGCATCGCCGACTACGCCAGTCATTTCCGCAACGCCCTGCAGGGTCTCGGCATCGAAGTAGCCACGCCGCTCGCCGGCGTGGCGGCCGGCAGCGCGAACATCGTCAGCCGGCTGGACAGCGTCGACTGGAACGTCTTCGACCTGGTCCATGCCGAACTCGGCGGCGGCCGCCTCGGCGAGTTCATCGCCCTGCGCGAGCTGCGCAAGCGCTTCCCGCGCCTGCCACTGAGCGCCACCGTGCACGATCCGGAGCGCATGGTCTGGCGCCGCGAGCGCCTGCCCTGGCCGCTGAACCTGCTGGAACACCTGCCCTCTCCGTTGCCCCAGGCCGCCGTGGTGCTCGCCGACCCGCTGACCCTGCGCGAAGAGCGCGCCGTGGCCCAGGGCCTGACGCGCCTGGTGACCCTCACCGGCCTGGGCGGCGAGTGCCTGGCCCGGCGGATGCGCCTGCCGCCTGGGCGGGTCGAGGTGATCAACCATGGCAACCTGGAGATCGCCCCGGTGCCGCTGCCGTCGCTGGAGACCCTGCGCCTGCTGTACTTCGGCTTCATCTATCGCGGCAAGGGCATCGAGGACCTCCTCGAAGCCCTTGCCGACCTGTTCGCCAGCGCCCCGGAGACACGCCAGCGCGTGCGCCTGACCCTCGCCGGCGGCACCGCCGCGGAGATGGCCTTCGGCGCCGGCGGCAACTACCTCGACCAGTTGAAGGGGCAGATCGCCGAACTCGGCCTGGCCGAAGCCATCGACTGGAACCTGAACCTGGCCGCCGCGGATATCCCGCGCACCATCCAGGCCCACCATGTGATGGTGCTGCCGTACCGCGAGTCGAAGAAGCTCGGCCTGCTCGGCCAGCAGCGCGGTACCAGCGGCGCCCTGTCCTGGGCGGCGGCCTGCGGGCGCGGGGCGATCACCTCGGACGCCCGCGCGTTCGCCGAGGAAGTCGCCAGCGGCAACGGCGCCATCTACCCTCAGGGTGACGTGGCAGCCCTCTCCGAACAGTTGTTGAACCTCGCGCGCGAACCCCGCCTGGCCCAGGCCTGGGCCGAGCGCGCCGGAGCGATCGGCCATGCGCGGACCTGGGCGCGCACCGCGCTGCGCTTCCAGGCACTGTTCAACGACATGGTGGGAACCGTTCATGGCACGTAAGGGAATCTATCTGGGCGGCAGCGCGCTGCTGCTCGCCGTGGTACTGCTGCTGGTGTTCTGGGGGCGTCCCGCGGACGCCGAGATCCAGGTGCTGAAGGCACCTCGCGAAGTGGTCTGGAAGGACTTCCTCGGGGTCAACGCGCAATTCCTCTGGTTCAGTCCGGAGCGCTACAACAAGCAGATCGACCGCCTGCAGGAGCTGGGGCTGGAATGGGTGCGCCTGGACCTGCACTGGGACCGCCTGGAAACCGCCGAGGACCAGTACCAGTTGGCCTCCCTCGACCAGTTGGTCAAGGATCTCGAGGCGCGCCAGCTGAAGTCGGTGTTCTACCTGGTCGGCTCGGCCCGCTTCATCACCACAGCGCCGTTCTACTCGCCGTTCCAGGACCAGTATCCGCCGCGCGACCCGGAAGTCTTCGCCCGGCGCATGGCCATGCTCTCGCAGCGCTACCCCAGCGTGGCCGCCTGGCAGGTGTGGAACGAACCCAACCTGATCGGCTTCTGGCGGCCCAAGGCCGATCCGGAAGGCTACGCCAGGCTGCTCCAGGCGAGCACCATCGCCCTGCGCCTGGTCGACCCGGACAAGCCGGTGGTGTCCGCCGGGATGGCCTTCTTCAGCGAGATGCCGGACGGCCGCACCATGCTCGACGCCCTCGGTCACCTGGGCGTGGAAAGCCTCGGCACCATCGCCAGCTACCACCCCTACACCCAGTTGCCGGAAGGCAACCATCCCTGGAACCTGGACTTCGTCTCCCACGCCAACCAGCTCAACCGCGCCCTGCGCAACGCCGGCGTACCGGCGATCTGGAGCACCGAATGGGGCTGGTCGGCCTACAAGGGACCGAAGGAGGCCCAGGACATCATCGGTGTCGAAGGGCAGGCCGACTACGTGCTGCGCCGCCTGGCGCTGATGAGCGCGCTGGACTACGACCGGATCTTCCTGTTCACCCTGAGCGACCTGGACCAGCGCGCCAGCGTGCGCGACCGCGACTATGGCCTGCTCGACCTGGACGCCAATCCCAAGCCGGTCTACCTGGCCCTGCAACGCTTCCTCGAGGTCACCGGACCGAAACTGCGCCCGGCCGATCCGCCGCTCACCGAGGACCTGCCCGACGGCTCCTTCAGCATCGGCTGGACCCGCGAGGACGGCCACCACGTCTGGCTGTTCTGGTCGGCCCGCGGCGGCAACGTGCGCCTCCCGGACCTCAGGCAGGCCACCCTGCACGACCCGCTCAGCGGCAAGGTCACACCCCTGAGCGGCAACGACGGCCTGGATGTCCCGGTGAAGTCCAGCCTGCAGATGCTGGTCTGGGAGTGAAACCACGCATGCGTATTCTCTGGATCCTGCCCTACTCGCCCTGGCCCACCACCAGCGGCGGCAAGACCCGCCAGTACCATCTGTTGCGCAGCCTGGCGGCGCGCGGCCACCGCATCACCGTGCTGCTGCACAGCAAGCAGCCGGTCAGCGCCGAGGACCGCCGGGCCCTTGAGCCCTTCCTCGAACGCCTGGTCGTGCTGCCGCGCCGACCGCTGCGCAGTCTCTCCACACTGCTCGCCGCGCTGTTCGCGCCCTACCCGCTGCTGGCCAGCGTCAACGGCCTGTCGGCGGCGCTGCAACGCACCGCCACGGAGTTGCTGCGTGAGCCCTGGGACGTGGTCCAGGTCGAGCACAGCTACAGCTTCCAGCCCTACGAACGACCGCTGCGCGATGCCGGCCAGCCGTTCGTGCTCACCGAGCACAACGTCGAGTCGTCCCTCGGCGCCGCCACCTACGACCGCCTGCCGGGCTGGGCGCTGCCCTTCGCGCGTTACGACCAGTGGCGCTACCGCCGCTGGGAACGCCGGGTGATGAGCCAGGCGGCGGCGGTCGTCGCCGTGACCGAGAAGGATGCGCGGCAGCTCGGCGCGCTGCTCGGGCGCCCGGTGCCGGTGGTGGTCAACGGGGTCGACTGCGAGCACTTCGCCGCCGCCCGGCCGACGCCCGAAGCGCAGCGCGTGCTGTTCCTCGGCAACTACGAATACGCACCGAACGTCGATGCCGTGGAATGGCTGCTCGACGAGATCCTGCCGCGGGTCTGGGCGCGCTGCCCCGAGGCGCGCATGAGCGTCTGCGGCTATGCGCTGCCGGCGGGCTGGGCGCAACGCTGGAGCGATCCGCGCATCGAATGGCAGGGCTTCGTTCCCGACCTGCTGCAACTGCAATCGAGCAGTTCGGTGTTCCTCGCCGCGCTGCGCCACGGCGGCGGCTCGAAGCTGAAGGTACTGGAGGCCCTGGCCGCCGGGCTGCCGCTGGCGAGTACCGCGCAGGGCGTTTCCGGCCTGGAACTGCGGGACGGCGAGGACTACCTCGGCGGCGAATCCGCCGAGCAGCTCGCCGACGCCGTGGTGCGCCTGTTGCAGGACCCGGGGCAGGCCCGCGCGCTGGGCGAGAACGGCCGCGCCTACGTACGCCGCGCGCACGACTGGAGCGTCGCCGCCAGCCAACTGGAACAGGTCTACGCCGGCCTCGCCGAAGGAGCGCCGGCATGCGCATAGGACTCGACTACCGCACCGTCGGCACCTCGCCGCACTCGGGCATCAGCCGCCAGGTCCATGCCATGGAGCAGGCCCTGGAAAGCCTGCCCGGCACGCAGGTGACCCGCTTCACCGTGGCGCCTCTCGACGACCCGCTGCGCCAGCAGGCGGTCTGCCCGCCGTGGGGCTGCCCGCGCACCGCGATGCACCAGCCGCACCAGCGCCTGCGCTTCGAAGCCGGTTTCCTGCCGCGCGCCCTGCGCGAGCAGGGCATCGAGCTGTACATCAGCACCTTCAACATGGGCCTGCCGCTACCGCCGCGTCCGCCGGGCGTGCGCTACGCGCTGCTGATCCACGACCTGTTCCAGGTCACCCTGAAGAACTACCACGCCAACCGCCTGAAGGCGCTGGTCTACCGGGTCAGCGACTACCTGTCGATCGCCTACGCGCTGCGCGTCGCCGACCGCGTGTGGACGCCTTCGCAGTACAGCGCCGACGAGGCCGTGCGGCTGTTTCCCGGGGTCGCCGGGAAGGTCCGGGTGCTGCCCAACCAGGTCGATGGCTTCGCCGGCGAGCCCGCCGACCTCTCGGCACGCGGCCTGCCGCCGCGCTACTGGCTGCTGGTGGGTACCCGCGAGTTGCGCAAGAACGTGCCCTGGTTCGTCCGCGCCTGGGCCCGGGCGCGCGCCCAGGCGCCCGGCGTGCCGCCGCTGGTACTGGTCGGCAGCCTCGACCACCTGCCCGAGGAGCAACGCGACCTGCCCGGCCTGCACGCGCTCGGCGGGCTCGACGACGCCGAGCTGCATGCGCTGTACCGCCAGGCCGAGCGGCTCTGGCAACCGTCCTACGCCGAAGGCTTCGGCCTGCCGGTGGTCGAGGCGCTGAGCGTCGGCACGCCGGTGGCGGTGGCCAGCGGCACCTCGCTGGACGAAATCACCCCGCCGTCGGCGCCGCGCTTCTCGCCCACCGACGGCGCCGCCCTGGAACGCCTGATGCTGCGCCTGGCCGATGCGCCGCGCGAAGCCTCGGCGGAAGAGCTCATCGCCTGGGCCGCGCGCTTCAACCGCGAAGCCTACCGGCAACGCCTGGCCGCACTGATCGAGGAACTGAGTTGAGAATGTCGTTGGGAAACCTCGTCGCTGTCGTCTTCGGCCTGGCGTTCGGCGGAGCGCTGCTGTTGCTCAGCCCGGCCAAGGCCGGCGCCGCCATGGTCGGCCTGGCGGCCGCGGTCACCATCCTGCGCTTCCCGTTCTGGGGGCTGCTGCTGTTCGCCCTGGTGGCCACCTTCATGCCCTACTCCACGGTCAACGTGGGGATCCGTTCGACGGTCAGCGAAGCGATCCTCGCCCTGACCTGGGGCGCGGTGCTCTGGCACATCTTCCTCTCGCGCCTGCCGCCGGCGCCGGCGCTGCGCTACCGCTCCACCGAGCGCATGCTGCTGTGGCTGATGCTGTTCACCGCGCTGCCGTTCGTGGTCGGCCAGGTCAGCATCAAGGCCGAGGCCAGCGGCCTGTCGAACTGGCTGCGCTGGCTGCTCAACCTGTCCATCGTGTTCCTCGCCGGACGCCTGCTGGTGGAGCGCAAGAACCGCGAGACACTGGTCATCGCCCTGTTGCTGGGCACCCTGGCGATGCTGCTGATGTCCATCGCGGTGTTCATCCGCTACCGCTCGGCGTCGGGGATGGCGCCGATCCTGGCGCTGTTCAACTACGCCAACCTGGACACCCTCAAGTTCGGCCTGGAGGCGCTTTCCTCGCGGATGGGCTCGCCCTGGATGCACCCCAACGCCACCGGCGGGATCATGGCCCTGCTGCTGCCCCTGGCGTTCTGCTACGGGGTCGCCAACCAGGGCTGGCGGCGCGGCCTGGGCCTCGCCGTGGCGCTCCTCGGCGCCGCCGCGATCCTCCTCGCCAGTTCCCGCGGGGCGATGCTCAGCCTGGCGGTGGTGCTGTTCTGGATGTCCCTGCGCAAGGTGCCCTACACCGGCCGCCTGCTGTTGCTCGGGGTCGGCCTGGTGGTGGTCCTGGTGCTCAGCTACCCGCCGCTGCAGGAGCGCCTGGCGACCATCTTCTCGCCGCAGAACGCCAGTACCGAGGTGCGCTTCGACGAATACCGGATGTTCCCCAAGGCCGTCGCCCGCTATCCGCTGGGCATCGGCTTCAAGGTCGACCCGCCGGTGCCGGGCACCGACCTGCTGGGCATCTCCAACCTGTGGCTGAACTTCATGTACAAGGTCGGCCTGGGCGGCATGCTGCTGTTCATCGCGGTGACCTGGCGCTGGTGGCGCGAGGCGCGTCCGGAGAAAGGCCCGATCCGCCTGACCCGCGACAACGCGATCTGGCTGGGCAGCACCGGCGGCATCCTGGCGGCGCTGGTCAGCGGCCTGTTCGACCACTACTTCAGCTTCGCCGTGGTGATGATCGGCCTGTTCTGGCTGCTGGTCGGGATCAACCTGCTGGAAGCCCGCCGGCTGTTCCCGGAGCGCCAGCCGCAAGTGCGGGCGGTGGGTTATCGCAAGCTCAAGCGGCAGCTCGAGCGCGGGGCCGAGGCCTGAGATGCTCGGCTCCGCCTTCTGGCTGACCCTGGCCACCCTGCTCGGCCTGTGCCTGGGCTTCGCCCGCGAATGGCTGCTGGTCGCCTCCTGGGGCGCTGGCGAGCGCAGCGACGCCTTCCTCATCGCCCTGTTCCTGCCCGAGGCCCTGCGCATGTCGCTGGCCGGTGGCGTGCTCAGCGCGGCGGCGCTGCCGCTGTTCCTCGAACGCCAGGGCGCACGCCGTCTCGACTGGCTGGCGGCGATCCAGCCGGCGCTGCTGGGGATCGCCGTGCTGCTCAGCCTCCTGCTGCTGGCCGGCGCGCCCTGGCTGGTGCGCTTCCTCGGCCCCGGCCTGGCCGAGAGCGCCAGCGCCCAGGCCGCGGCCAACCTGAGGATCCTCGCCTGGTGCGTGCCGGGCCTGATGCTCCACGCGCTGTTCAGCATCCCCCTGCAGGCCGCCGAGCGCTTCGTCCTCGCCGGACTCGGCTCGCTGCTGTTCAACCTGCCGCCGGTGCTCTACCTGGCCCTGCACGGCCAGGCCAGCCAGCCCGGGCAACTGGCCCTGGCCTGTCTGATCGGCAGCCTGCTGATGCCGCTGGTGCTGTTGCCCTCGCTGTGGTCCGAGGGCTGGCGCCCCTGGCACTGGCGCCTGTCGGGCGTCGAGCTGGGCCAGCTCGGCGGACGGATCGGCCCGCTGCTGCTGAGCAACGCCGCCAGCCAGGGCCTGGCGCTGGTCGAGCGGCTGGTGGCCTCGCTGCTCGGCGAAGGCGCGGTGACCTGGGTCAACCTGGCGCGCAAGCTGATGAACCTGCCGCTGATCGCCCTGATGAGCCTCAACCAGGTGCTGCTCGGCATGATGAGTCGACGCCAGGGTGGCGAGCGCCTGGCCCTGCTTCGCCGCGGCCTGGAGACCGCCAGCCTGCTGACCTTGCCGGCCGGGGTCGGGCTGGTGGCCGCCGCGCCCAGCCTGGTCGCCCTGTTGCTGCCGCAGCAGACCGCCGGCTCGCCGTTGCCGGCGCTGCTGGCCTGGTTCGCCGTGCCCCTGGTGTTCGGCGCCTGGAACGCCCTGCTGGCGCGCTATGCCTATGCCGCCGGCGACACCCGCCTGCCGCTGCGCTGCGAGCTGCTCGGCAGCGCACTGAACGCCGCGCTGCTGGGCGGCCTGCCCTTCGTTTTCGGGCTGCCGGGGATTCCCCTGGCGGCCCTCGGCGGGGTGCTCTGCACCGCGCTGCTGCTGATGCGCCGCCAGGCCCTGCTCGACGCCCTGCCCTGGGCCCGGCTCTGGCTGCTGAACGCAGTCGCCATGGCGCTCGCCGCCGGCCTGCTGTTCCGCATCGACGGGACCTGGCTGCAACTGGGCCTGGGCACCCTCGCCGGTTGCCTGGCGCTGGCCGGCATGGCGCTCTGGCTGCGGCCCTGGCGCACGAGTTGACCCATGGCTCCGGGTAGCGAGCCTGGCCCTGGGGGCCTTCGAACAACCACACCGAGTTAGCGCGTCAAGCGGGAGTTGCAAAGTGAAAAAACGCTGGATTCAGATGGATGTGACCCGCGGCGTGGGCATCCTGATCATCGTCTTCGGCCACAGCTGGTTCGTCGCCAGCTCGCCGAACGTGCTCTATCCGTTGCTGTCGCCGTTCATCCTGCCGCTGTTCTTCTTCATCTCCGGGGTGTTCTTCAGGACCGAGCAGCCCTTCGGCGAAATGGCCCTGCGCAAGGCCGACGCCCTGCTCAAGCCGTTCTTCGTGACCATGCTCGGCTACGTCATCCTCCGCGACCTGCTGCGCGGCCAGCCGCTGCTGCCGGACATCGGCGGGGTCCTCTACGCCTCGGTCGACACCCTGCCCTGGCAGGCGCTCTGGTACCTGCCGCACTTCTGGGTGGCGACCCTGTTCGCCTGGCTCATGCTGCGCGTCATCCAGCGCCTCGGCCTGTCCCTCGGCGCCGCCTGCGTGCTGGTGGGCATGCAACTGGGCCTGGGCATCCTGTTCCTGAAGACGTTCTGGCAGATCCCGGTGGAGTTCGGCGGCGAGCAGTACCTGCTGCCGGGCCTGCCGTTCAGCCTGGACATCACCCTGATCAGCAGCGCCCATTTCATGTTCGGCTACCTCCTGCGCGACGTCCTGCGCCGCCACCAGAGCTCGCTGCTGACCCTGTGCATCGCCCTCGCCGTGACCATCGGCAGCTTCCTCTACTACCCGACCGTGGTGGACATGGCGCAGCGCCGCTACGACCATTGGTTCTGGGCCACCGTACAGGCGGCGAGCGGGGTCTATGTGTGCTGGGCGCTGTCCGGGCTGATGATGAAGCTCGACTGGCTGGGCAAGGCCATGACCTACATCGGCCAGTCGACCCTGATCCTGCTGATCTTCCATGGCGAGATCCAGCACAAGTCCTTCGCCCTGCTGGTGCGCCTGGGCCTGGCGGAGCCGGCCGCCGCCTGCGTCGCCCTGGTGGTCTCGGTGATCGCCTCGCTGCTGATCGGCGAGCTGATCAAGCGCGTCGCGCTGCTGCGCGCCCTGTACTTCCCCTTCCCGGTGCGCAAGAAAGCCCTGGCGCCGCAGGGCGGCGGCGAAGCCCGCTGATGCCCGCCCGGGCCGGACGGCGGCGAACGCCCCGCCGACCGGCCCGTCGAGCCGCCGGGAGGAATACGCAGCGCGGTTGAACGTTCCGCCGGACGCAGCGGCCTAAACAGGCAGCGTCCCTTCGGAACCCGGAACATGAGCGCAGCGCCACCGCCACCCCCCGTCCTGCCCGCCGACCTGTGCTACGTCGACGATCGCCAGCCGGGCATTCGCCGGCGCCGCCAGGGCAAGCGCTTCGTCTACTTCGACCCGGACGGCCAGCGCATCCGCGACGCCGAGCGGATCCATCGGCTGGACCAGCTGGCCATCCCGCCGGCCTACCGCGAAGTGTGGATCTGCCCGGACCCGGCCGGCCATCTCCAGGCCACCGGCCGCGACGCCCGCGGGCGCAAGCAGTACCGCTACCACCCGCGCTGGCGCGAAGTACGCGATGCCGACAAGTACGAGCGCCTGCTGCGCTTCGGCCAGGCGCTGCCGGGGCTGCGCCGGCACATCGACGCCCAGTTGCGCCTGCCCGGCCTCGGTCGCGACAAGGTGGTGGCCCTGGCGGTGGCGCTGCTCGACGCGACCCTGATCCGCGTCGGCAACCACCGCTACGCCCGCGACAACCGTTCCTATGGCCTGACCACGCTGCGTACCCGGCACGTCGACGTGAACGGCAGTCGCATCCGTTTCCGCTTCAAGGGCAAGAGCGGCATCGAGCACGACGTCAGCCTGGAGCATCCGCGCCTGGCGCGGGTCCTGCGGCGCTGCCTGGAACTGCCCGGGCAGGACCTGTTGCAGTACCTGGACGAGGACGGCCACCCCCACCGCATCGGCTCCCACGACATCAACGAGTACCTGCGCCGCCAGACCGGCGAGGACTTCAGCGCCAAGGACTACCGCACCTGGGCCGGCAGCGCCCTGGCGCTGGAGCGCCTGCGCCGGGCCGGGGCCGACGGGCTCGGCGCGGTGGTGGCGGAGGTCGCTGCCGAACTGGGCAACAGCGTGGCGATCTGCCGGCAATGCTACATCCATCCGGCGATCATCGAGGCCTACCAGGCCGGCCAATTGGGCCAGCTCAGGCGCGCCCGCAAGCGCCGCTGGCTGAGCGCCGAGGAAGCGACCCTGCTGGCCTTCCTCGACACCCCCGGCTGATCAGCTGCCCGGGTGCGGATCGATGCCGTGCCGGCGCAGCAGCCCGAGCAGGCGACCAATCTCGGTCTGGCAGGCTTCCAGTTCCTTGCGCAGGGTGTGTTCGCGGCGCTGCTGCTCCAGCTTCACCCGTTCGAGCTCGGCGTGCGCCTCGCGGCGGATCTGCCGCTCGCGCTCCTTGTCGGAATGCTCGGCGCCGAGGGCTTCCTCGGCCTTGCGCGCGCGGTACTCGCGCATCCGCTGGGCGGCCGACTTGGCCTTGCCGCTCGGCTTGGGCCCGGGTTTGCTGGCTTTCATGAAAGGCTCCATCTGCGTAACGTTACGCAATCAGAATAGCGTAACGTTACACAGATAGACAGGATCCATGCTTAGAGCGGCGGGGCCGAGCGCAGCATCACCGACTTCAGTGCGAAGGCCGACTTGATGCCAGCCACGCCGGGAATGCAGGTCAGGGTATTGGTGAGGAACGCCTGGTAGGCGGCGAGATCCTTGACCACCACCCGCAGCATGTAGTCCGCATCGCCGGTCATCTGGAAACAGCTCATGACCTGCGGCGCATCGACGATGCGTTCCTCGAAGCGGGCGAGGTAGTCGCCGGTCTGCTTTTCCAGGGACACCGAGACGAACACGCTCATGGCCCCGGACAGGCGTTCCTCGTCGAGCCGGGCGAAGTAGCCCTGGATGTAGTGTTCCTCCTCCAGGCGGCGTACCCGGCGCAGCGTCGGCGTCAGCGAGAGGCCGATTCTCTGCGCGAGATCGCGCCAGCTCAGGCGGCCGTCGTCGGCCAGGGCGCGGAGGATTTTCAGGTCGATGCGGTCGAGTTCGGCCATGGTTCGTTGTTTCTCTTGTTAGTGATTCTTGTAGTTCAAACAACCCAATACTGTCGGAATACCTTAGTCAATTTGGAGCAAAAAACTAGCACCCGAGGCCTATACTGAAATTACAAAAACAAAACCCGAGGGCTTCACCATGAGTGACGTCACCCAGTACGACCGCGCCTGCCGTACCCCGGCATGCCTGCAACCCGCCCCCACCCACGGGCCGGGAACCCGCCATCCGCCCAGTCCGCCGCTTCGAGCGCCGTTCGCCCGTTTCTGATCTCTCCAACCGTTTGGCCCGGACCGGGCCGGAGGCCTGTCATGAGTGATTACGAGCCGTTGCGTCTGCATGTCCCGGAGCCCACCGGGCGTCCTGGCTGCAAGACCGACTTTTCCTATCTGCACCTGTCCCCCGCCGGCGAAGTGCGCAAGCCGCCGGTGGACGTCGAACCCGCCGAGACCAGCGACCTGGCCTACAGCCTGGTTCGCGTGCTCGACGACGACGGCAACGCCGTCGGCCCGTGGAATCCGCAATTGAGCGACGAACAGTTGCTGCGCGGCATGCGGGCGATGCTCAAGACCCGCATCTTCGATGCGCGCATGCTCACCGCGCAGCGCCAGAAGAAGCTTTCCTTCTATATGCAGTGCCTCGGCGAGGAAGCCATCGCCACCGCCCATACCCTGGCCCTGCGCGACGGCGACATGTGCTTCCCGACCTATCGCCAGCAGGGCATCCTGGTCACCCGCGAGTACCCGCTGGTGGACATGATCTGCCAGCTCCTCTCCAACGAGGCCGACCCGCTCAAGGGCCGCCAGCTACCGATCATGTACTCGAGCAAGGAGGCCGGTTTCTTCTCCATCTCCGGCAACCTCGCCACCCAGTTCATCCAGGCGGTCGGCTGGGGCATGGCCTCGGCGATCAAGGGCGATACGCGCATCGCCTCGGCCTGGATCGGCGACGGTGCCACCGCCGAGTCGGACTTCCACACCGCCCTGACCTTCGCCCATGTCTACCGCGCGCCGGTGATCCTCAACGTGGTCAACAACCAGTGGGCGATCTCCACCTTCCAGGCCATCGCCGGCGGCGAAGGCACCACCTTCGCCAACCGTGGCGTGGGCTGCGGGATCGCCTCGCTGCGGGTCGACGGCAACGACTTCCTGGCGGTCTACGCCGCCTCCGAATGGGCCGCCGAGCGCGCCCGGCGCAACCTCGGGCCGACCCTGATCGAGTGGGTCACCTACCGTGCCGGCCCGCACTCGACCTCGGACGACCCGTCCAAGTACCGCCCCGCCGACGACTGGACCAACTTCCCGCTGGGCGACCCGATCGCCCGCCTGAAACGGCACATGATCGGCCTCGGCATCTGGTCGAAGGAACAGCACGAAGCCACCCACAAGGCCCTCGAAGCCGAAGTGCTGGCCGCGCAGAAACAGGCGGAGAGCCACGGCACCCTGATCGATGGCCGGGTGCCGAGCGCCGCCAGTATGTTCGAGGACGTCTATGCAGAACTGCCGGAGCACCTGCGCCGGCAACGCCAGGAGCTCGGGGTATGAATGCCATGAATCCGCAACACGAGAACGCCCAGACGGTCACCAGCATGACCATGATCCAGGCGCTGCGCTCGGCGATGGACATCATGCTCGAGCGCGACGACGACGTGGTGGTGTTCGGCCAGGACGTCGGCTACTTCGGCGGCGTGTTCCGCTGCACCGAAGGCCTGCAGAAGAAATACGGCACCTCGCGGGTGTTCGATGCGCCGATCTCCGAGAGCGGCATCATCGGCGCCGCGGTCGGCATGGGCGCCTACGGCCTGCGCCCGGTGGTGGAGATCCAGTTCGCCGACTACGTCTATCCGGCTTCCGACCAGCTGATCTCCGAGGCCGCGCGCCTGCGCTACCGCTCGGCCGGCGACTTCGTTGTGCCGATGACCGTGCGCATGCCCTGCGGCGGCGGCATCTACGGCGGGCAGACGCACAGCCAGAGCCCGGAGGCGATGTTCACCCAGGTCTGCGGCCTGCGCACGGTGATGCCATCCAACCCCTACGACGCCAAGGGCCTGCTGATCGCCTGCATCGAGAACGACGACCCGGTGATCTTCCTCGAGCCCAAGCGCCTCTACAACGGCCCGTTCGATGGCCACCACGACCGTCCGGTGACGCCCTGGTCCAAGCATCCGGCCAGCCAGGTGCCGGACGGCTACTACAAGGTGCCGCTGGACAAGGCGGCGATCGTCCGCCCCGGCGCGGCGCTGACCGTGCTGACCTACGGCACCATGGTCTACGTGGCCCAGGCCGCGGCCGATGAGACCGGCCTCGACGCCGAGATCATCGACCTGCGCAGCCTCTGGCCGCTGGACCTGGAAACCATCGTCGCCTCGGTGAAGAAGACCGGCCGCTGCGTGATCGCCCACGAGGCGACCCGCACCTGCGGTTTCGGCGCCGAGCTGATGTCGCTGGTGCAGGAGCACTGCTTCCACCACCTGGAGGCACCGATCGAGCGCGTCACCGGTTGGGACACCCCCTACCCGCATGCCCAGGAGTGGGCGTATTTCCCCGGCCCCGCGCGCGTCGGCGCGGCATTCAAGCGTGTGATGGAGGTCTGAATGGGTACCCATGTGATCAAGATGCCGGACATCGGGGAAGGCATCGCCGAGGTCGAACTGGTGGAATGGCATGTCCAGGTCGGCGACTCGGTCAATGAAGACCAGGTTCTCGCCGAGGTGATGACCGACAAGGCCACGGTGGAGATCCCCTCGCCGGTGGCCGGACGCATTCTCGCCCTCGGCGGCCAGCCGGGCCAGGTGATGGCGGTGGGCGGCGAACTGATCCGCCTGGAAGTGGAAGGCGCCGGCAACCTCGCCGACAGTCCGGCCGCGGCGGCGCCGGCGACGCCTGTCGCGGCCGCTCCCGAGCACCCCAGGGAGGCCCCGGCCGCCCCGGCGAAACCCGCCGTCGAGGCACCGCGCGCGTTCCGCGACAGCGAGGCGCCGACGCAACGGCGCCAGCCCGGCGAACGTCCGCTGGCCTCCCCCGCGGTGCGCCAGCGCGCCCGCGACCTCGGCATCGAGTTGCAGTTCGTACAGGGACGCGGTCCGGCCGGACGCATCCTCCACGAGGACCTCGACGCCTACCTGACCCAGGATGGCAACGCCAGCCGCGGCGGCGCCTCGCCTGGCTACGCCGAGCGCCACGACGAACAGGCGGTGCCGGTGATCGGGCTGCGTCGCAAGATCGCCCAGAAGATGCAGGACGCCAAGCGACGCATCCCGCATTTCAGCTATGTCGAGGAAATCGACGTCACCGACCTGGAGGCCCTGCGCGCCCATCTCAACCAGAAATGGGGCGGCCAGCGCGGCAAGCTGACCCTGCTGCCGTTCCTGGTCCGCGCCATGGTCGTGGCGCTGCGTGAGTTCCCGCAACTGAACGCGCGCTACGACGACGAGGCCGAGGTGGTCACCCGCTACGGCGCGGTGCACGTCGGCATCGCCACCCAGAGCGACAACGGCCTGATGGTGCCGGTGCTGCGCCACGCCGAATCGCGCGACCTCTGGGGCAACGCCAGCGAAGTGGCGCGCCTGGCCGAAGCCGCGCGCAGCGGCAAGGCACAACGCCAGGAACTGTCCGGCTCGACCATCACCCTGAGCAGCCTCGGCGCGCTCGGCGGGATCGTCAGCACGCCGGTGATCAACCATCCGGAGGTGGCCATCGTCGGCGTCAACCGCATCGTCGAGCGCCCGATGGTGGTCGGCGGCAACATCGTCGTGCGCAAGATGATGAACCTCTCCTCCTCCTTCGACCACCGGGTGGTCGACGGGATGGACGCGGCGGCCTTCATCCAGGCCGTGCGCGGCCTGCTCGAACATCCCGCCACCCTGTTCCTGGAGTAAGCGATGAGCCAGACCCTGAAGACTACCCTGCTGATCGTCGGCGGCGGTCCCGGCGGCTACGTCGCGGCGATCCGTGCCGGGCAGTTGGGCATTCCCACCGTGCTGGTGGAGGGCGCCGCCCTCGGCGGCACCTGCCTGAACGTCGGCTGCATCCCGTCGAAGGCGCTGATCCACGCCGCCGAGGAATACCTCAAGGCCCGCCACTATGCCGGCCAGTCGGCGCTGGGCATCCAGGTACAGGCGCCGAGCATCGACATCGCCCGCACCGTGGAGTGGAAGGACGCCATCGTCGACCGTCTCACCAGCGGCGTTGCCGCGCTGCTGAAGAAGCACGGGGTCACTGTCGTCCAGGGCTGGGCAAGAATCCTCGACGGCAAGAGCGTGGCGGTCGAACTGGCCGGCGGCGGCAGCCAGCGCATCGACTGCGAGCACCTGCTGCTGGCCGCCGGCTCGCAGAGCGTCGAGCTGCCGAGCCTGCCGCTGGGCGGCAAGGTGATCTCCTCCACCGAGGCGCTGGCGCCCGGCAGCCTGCCCGGGCGCCTGGTGGTGGTCGGCGGCGGCTACATCGGCCTGGAGCTGGGTACCGCCTACCGCAAGCTCGGCGTCGAGGTCGCGGTGGTGGAGGCGCAACCGCGCATCCTGCCGGGCTACGACGAGGAACTGACCAAGCCGGTGGCCCAGGCCCTGCGCAAGCTGGGCGTCGAGCTGTATCTCGGGCACAGCCTGCTGGGCCCGGGCGAGAATGGCGTACGGGTCCGCGACGGCGCCGGCGAGGAGCGCGAGATCGCCGCCGACCAGGTGCTGGTGGCGGTCGGCCGCAGACCGCGCAGCGAAGGCTGGAACCTGGAAAGCCTGGGCCTGGACATGAACGGCCGGGCGGTGAAGGTCGACGACCAGTGCCGCACCTCGATGCGCAATGTCTGGGCCATCGGCGACCTCGCCGGCGAGCCGATGCTGGCGCACCGGGCCATGGCCCAGGGCGAGATGGTCGCCGAGCTGATCGCCGGCAGGCGCCGCCAGTTCGCCCCGCTGGCGATCCCGGCGGTGTGCTTCACCGATCCGGAAGTGGTGGTCGCCGGGCTGTCCCCCGAGCAGGCGAAGGATGCCGGGCTGGACTGCCTGGTGGCGAGCTTCCCGTTCGCCGCCAACGGCCGCGCCATGACCCTGGAGGCCAACGAAGGCTTCGTCCGCGTGGTGGCGCGCCGCGACAACCATCTGGTCGTCGGCTGGCAGGCGGTGGGCAAGGCGGTCTCGGAGCTGTCCACGGCCTTCGCCCAGTCGCTGGAGATGGGCGCCCGCCTGGAAGACATCGCCGGCACCATCCACGCCCACCCGACCCTCGGCGAAGCGGTCCAGGAAGCCGCCCTGCGCGCGCTGGGGCACGCCCTGCACATCTGATTCCCGCGAACCTCGGTAGCCGGCCAACCACCGGCGCACATTACCCCCCTTGCCCGTCGGGCAAGGGGGCTTTTTCGTGGCCGCGAACCGGGTCATCGGCAGGCCTCATCGCCCTGCGCGATCCTCCGTCCCCTCACTCCGTCTCCAGCAACCCGTGCCGCAGGCTCCCCGCCGCCAGGCGCTGGCGGACGTCCTCGTCGATCCGCGGGTCGTCCGGGCGATACAGCCGCACCTGGCGGTAGGCGTTGATCCGGTTGATTTCCGCACCGAGGTACTCCCAGACCACCCGGCTGCACGCCGGGGTCCGCCGGTCGCCGCTGGAAACGCCCATCTTCAGGCCGTTCAGGCGGGTGATGCGACTCTTGAAACTGGGAATGAGGATGGTCTGGCTCATCTCGTTGAGGGTCAGCGATTCGTAGTCGATCAGGAACACCCGGTCCTGCAACTGGAAGGCCGCGCCGAGATAGCGGCAGCGTGCCCACTCCTCCGCCTGCACGTCGGTACTGCTGGTGCGTTCCTGGCGTTCCTGGCGCTCGAAGAGGAACACGCCGTCCTCCTCGTAGAGATGCACCAGCGAGAGCAGGATGCTGCCCGGCACCGACATGCAGTTGGCGTATTCGAAGTAGTAGCCGCAGTAGCGGCCCAGGTCGCCGGCCTCGGCGCGCAGCGGTTCTAGCAGACGCAACAGCGGATCGTTGCTGGACTGGCGCGGCTGGAGGTTGGCGCGCGCGCCGATCAGGCGGGCGAACTGCTCGGGCGGCAGGCCCAGCTCGTAGTCCTCGACGCCGAAGAAATCGCCGATCCGCTTGCGGTTGTAGGGCGTCGGCTGGCTCTGGCCGCTGAGGTACTTGTTGAATTGCGCGCGATTGATCGCCAATTGCCGGCAAACCTCGGAGATCGAGCGGTAATGGCTGCACAGCAGCTTGAGATTGGCGCTCAGGTGCTCGGACATCGGTGGCTCCGAAGATGATGCGATCGATGCGATTCTAGCATCAGGTCGCATCAAGCAGGAGCAACCCGCGAAATTGTAACCAGGTGCGTCATGGCCAACCATGCGCCGCGCAGCAAGGCGCTGCCGCAGTGCACGCCGGTACCAGAATAAGAACCGAGGTAGACCTCCATGCTTGAAATGCTCAACGATTTTCTCTCCGGAAAAGTCCTCATCGTCCTGATCGTCGGCCTGGGTGCCTACTTCACGATCCGTTCGCGCTTCGTCCAGTTCCGCCACTTCGGCCACATGTTCGGCGTGTTCCGCGAATCACTGCGCGGCCAGGCCGGCCAGCTCAGTTCGTTCCAGGCCCTGATGCTGAGCCTCGCCGGCCGGGTCGGCGCCGGCAATATCGCCGGGGTCGGCATCGCCGTGACCCTCGGCGGTCCGGGCGCGGTGTTCTGGATGTGGGTGACCGCGCTGGTCGGCATGTCCAGCAGCTTCTTCGAGTGCACCCTGGCCCAGGTCTACAAGCGCAGCGACGGCGACGGGCTGTATCGCGGCGGCCCCTCCTACTACATCCAGTACGGCCTGAAGCTGCGCTCGATGGCGGTGGTCTTCGCGATCCTGCTGCTGATCACCTACGGCTTCGCCTTCAACGGCCTGCAGTCCTACACCGTCACCCACTCGCTGCAGAACGCCTTCGGCTTCGCCCCGCAGCACACCGGGATCGCCCTGGCGGTGCTGCTCGGCGTGGTCTTCATCGGCGGCATCAAGCGCATCGCCGCGGTCTCCGACCTGCTGGTACCGATCAAGACCCTGGCCTACATCGGCGTCACCCTGTACGTCATCGCCAGCCAGATCGAGCACGTCCCGGCGATGCTGGAAACCATCGTCAAGAGCGCCTTCGGCCTCGACCCGGCGTTCGCCGGCCTGCTCGGCAGCGCCATCGTGATGGGCGTCAAGCGCGGCGTGTTCGCCAACGAGGCCGGCCTGGGCAGCGCGCCGAACGTCGCCGCGGTCGCCGCCGTGCGCCATCCGGCGGCGCAGGGCGTGGTCCAGGCCTTCAGCGTGTTCCTCGACACCTTCGTGATCTGTACCTGCACCGCCCTGCTGATCCTGCTCTCGGGCTTCTACACCCCGGGCTTCGAGGGCGACGGCATCGTCCTTACCCAGAACTCCCTGGCGGCGGTGGTCGGCGACTGGGGCCGGGTGTTCGTCAGCGTGGCCCTGTCGCTGTTCGTCTTCACCTGCATCCTCTACAACTTCTACCTGGGCGAGAACAGCCTGCAGTTCCTCAGCCGCAACCGCCTGGTGCTGATCGGCTACCGCGCGCTGGTGCTGGCCCTGGTGGTCTGGGGCTCGGTGCAGGACCTGTCGACCGTGTTCGCCTTCGCCGACATCACCATGACCTGCCTGGCCTTCGTCAACCTGATGGCCCTGGCCCTGCTGTTCAAGGTCGGCCTGCGGGTGATGCGCGACTACGACGTGCAGCGTCGCGCCGGTATCAGGCAACCGGTGTTCGACTCGGCGCAGTTCGCCGACCTCGACCTGGACCGCGAAGCCTGGCCCGCCGGCCAGCGCGCCGAAAGCCCGACGCAAGCGGGCACCGAGCCGCTGCCCAGCGGCAACCGCTGAGTCCGGCCGGGCGCCCTCCCCCTGGAGCGGCGCCTGCGCGACAATGGGGCATCTCTTCGCACATCCGTTGCGAAGAGGCCCGACACAAGGATTACGGATGCTCCCAGTCAAGAACCTCTTCGTGCTCTACACCGGCGGCACCATCGGCATGCTGGAAACCCCCCGGGGCCTGGCCCCGGCCGGCGGTTTCGAAACCCGCATGCGCGACCACCTGCGCACCCTCGGCGACGCCCCGGACCTGCGCTGGCGCTTCGCCGAACTGCAACCGCCGCTGGACAGCGCCAACATGAGCCAGGGCAACTGGCTGGCGATGCGCGACGCCATCGTCGCCGCGCTCGACGCCGGCCACGACGGCGTGCTCCTCCTGCACGGCACCGATACCCTGGCCTACAGCGCCGCGGCGCTGTCCTTCCTGCTGCTCGACCTGCCGGTCCCGGTGCTGCTGACCGGTTCCATGCTGCCGGCCGGCGCCCCGGGCAGCGACGCCTGGGACAATCTGGTCGGCGCCCTGCGGGTACTCCAGGCGGGCCATGCGCGCGGCGTGCAGGTCTATTTCAACGATGCCCTGCTGCACGGCGCACGGGTCAGCAAGCTGCGCAGCGATGCGTTCGACGCCTTCGCCGAACTGCCGCGACCACGCCAAGCCGAACATGCGCCGGTACCCGCCACCCTCGGCTACCGCCAGCCGCGCCGGGAAGTGAACCTCGCCGTGCTGCCGCTCTATCCAGGGCTGCGCGCCGCGCATCTGCGCGGGTTGCTCGACAGCGGCGTGGAAGCGCTGCTGCTGGAATGCTATGGCAGCGGCACCGGCCCGTCCGACGACGAGGAACTGCTGGCGGCCCTGCGCGAGGCCCACGCCCGTGGCGTGCTGCTCGCCGCCGTCAGCCAGTGCGCCTACGGCGCGGTCGAGTTCGGAGTCTACGCCGCCGGCAGCCGCCTGCGCGACGCCGGCCTGGTCTCGGCCGGCGGGATGACCCGCGAGGCGGCCCTCGGCAAGCTGTTCGGCCTGCTCGGCGCCGGCCTCGGACGCGACGACGCGCAACGCTGGTTCGCCCTCGACCTGTGCGGCGAGAACGCCGACTGATTCCCCAGCGGCCGCCCGGTGGCGGCCGCTTCCTTCCGCCCTCCCCGCGATACGCGACAACGCCCACGGTCCGCCCGTGTCCGGCGCTCATCGTCAAGCTTCAGCGAACAGTGTTTCCGGCCTTCCGCGGTTTATCCGCCGCCAGCGAATCCACAGGATGTCGGCTTCCGCCGCCGGCCACGCCGGCGTCCGCCCACAAGGAGGAAACACCTGCATGTACGCCATCGCCGAAGACACCCTTCCCGCACGCGTATTGAAAGAACTGCTGCTCTATCGCCGCCGTTACCCCGAGCATCGCCAGAGCGCCAGCGAAGCGGACGAGATCCGCCGCATCGAACAGGTCCAGTTGCCGCGCATCGCCGCCTTCATCGAAGCCGGCGAGCCCATCGAATTCGTCCTGCCGGCGTTTCCGGCCAAGTCGCCGAACCCCGGCAAGGTCCTCGACAGCCGTCCGGACATGGCCGAGCGCCTCTCGCTGTCGTTCCTCAACCACCTGTGCCAGCGCATCCAGCTGTTCTATGCGCCAGGCGCGAAGATCACCGTCTGCTCCGACGGCCGGGTGTTCGGCGACCTGGTGAGGATCGGCGATGCGCACATCAGCGCCTACCAGGATGCCTTGCGCCTGATGATCGAGGAGATCGGCGCCACCCATATCGGCGTGTTCAACCTGGAGGACGTGCGCGCCTTCGAGGCCCAGCGCGACGACCACGAGCAGCTCCGCCAGTTGCTGATCGACGGCTACGCCGAGCCGCTGGAAAGCATCCGCGAGACCCTGCTGGCCAGCGAAGAAGGCCTGCTGCTGTACCGCGCCATCACCCGTTTCCTCTACGAGGACGGCCTGACCCCCGACTACCAGGGTTCGAAGACCGCCCTGCAACGCGACGCCAAGGAGCGCGCCTACGGGGTGATCCAGCGCAGCTGGGCCTGGGGCGCGCTGCTGGCCGACCAGTTCCCCCGCGCGATCCGCCTGTCCATCCACCCGCAGCCGGCGGACAGCCTGAAGTTCGGCATCCACATGATGCCGACCCGCGACGACTGGCTGACGCCCTGGCACGGCGTGGCGGTGAACACCGAGGACCGCTTCGTGCTGATGAAGCGCAGCGAGGTGCTGGAAATGGGCGGCGAACTGGTGCAGATCAACGGCCAGCCCAGTCACTACCGCCTGCCGGCCAGGGCCGCCCGGCGCGCCGCCGTGGCCTGAGTCCGAGGAGCCAGACGATGAACGCCTATGTCAGCGATCAACCGGTACGTCTCTCGCCGCTGCGCGACGAACAGGGCAAGCAGCCGCGCTTCGGCCTGCTGCTGGAGCCGGGCCGTCCCGGCATGCACGTCGGCGAGCTGCCGGCACAGTGGCTCAAGGGCCTGGCGCGCAGCCACCACCTGCTGCTCCTGCGCGGCTTCGCCGCCTTCGCCGACGCCGAGAGCCTGACCCGCTACTGCCACGACTTCGGCGAAGTCATGCGGTGGCCGTTCGGCGCGGTGCTCGAGCTGGTGGAGCAGGAAGGCGCCGAGGACCACATCTTCGCCAACAACTACGTGCCGCTGCACTGGGATGGCATGTATCTGGAGACGGTGCCGGAATTCCAGGTGTTCCACTGTGTCGACGCGCCCGGCGACAGCGACGGTGGCCGCACCACCTTCAGCTCGACCCCGGCGGCGCTGCAACTGGCCGACAGTAGCGAGCTGGAACTCTGGCGCCGCGCCAGCGGCCGGTACCAGCGCAGCGCGGCGCACTACAGCAGCCGCTCGGCCGCGCCGATCATCGAGCGCCACCCGCGCCGCGAGTTTCCCATCCTGCGTTTCTGCGAACCGCCGGTAGAGGGCGACGCCAGCTTCATCAACCCCTCCGAGTTCCACTACGACGGCATCGCCCCGGAACAGCGCGGCGAACTGCTCGCCAGCCTGCGCCGCTGCCTGTACCACCCAGAGGCGCACTACGCCCACCGCTGGCGCAGCGACGACCTGGTGATCGCCGACAACCTGACCCTGCTGCACGGTCGCGAGGCCTTCGCCCACCGCGCGCCGCGCCACCTGCGGCGGGTGCATATCCACGCCGAGCCGGCGCTGCGCAACCCGCACCTGCAGCGCGACTGACCGCCCCGCCGGCCGTGCGCGCCACGGCCGGCGTCCCGACAAGGAACCAGCATGAGCCATTCCGTCCCCAACGCGCTGATGACCGGCGCCGACTATCTCGACAGCCTGCGCGACGGCCGCCAGGTCTACCTCAACGGCGAGCGGGTCGCCGACGTCACCCGGCACAGGGCGTTCCGCAATGCCTGCCGGAGCATCGCCGGGCTCTACGACGCCCTCCACGGCGAGCAGCGCGACGTCCTCACCCGGGTCGATGCCCAGGGCCGCCGCAGCCACCGCTTCTTCACCCCTGCGCAGAACGCCGAGGACCTGCTCGGCGCGCGCGAGGCGATCGGCTGCTGGTCGCGCATGACCTACGGCTTCATGGGGCGTACCCCGGACTACAAGGCGGCGTTCATGTCCGGGCTGGAGGCCGGCGCCGGCTTCTACGGCGACTACCGGCAGAACGCCTGCGCCTGGCACCGCGCCTTCGCCGACCGCGGGCTGTTCCTCAACCATGCGATCATCAATCCGCCGCTGGACCGCAGCAAGGCGATCCACGAGATGCGCGACGTGTTCGTCCACGTCGAACGCGAGACCGACCAGGGCATCGTCGTCAGCGGGGCGAAGATGCTCGCCACCGGCAGTGCCATCACCAATGCCACCTTCGTCGCCCCGGTGGCCTCGGCGCAGATGGAAGCCGGCAAGGCCGAGGACTTCGCCCTGGTGTTCTTCGCCCGCCTGGACAACCCCGGCCTGCGCCTGATGTGCCGGCCATCCTACGAGGAGCGCGCGAGCAGTCCCTTCGACTATCCGCTGTCCAGCCGCTTCGACGAGAACGACAGCGTGCTGCTGTTCGACAAGGCGCTGATTCCCTGGGAAGACGTCCTGGTCTACCGCGACCTGCGCCGCGCCACCGGCTTCTATGCCGAGTCGGGCTTCGCCAACCTGTACAACTTCCAGTCCGGCATCCGCCTCGGGGTGAAGCTGGAGCTGATGATCGGCCTGCTTTCCCTCGGCGTGCGCGCCAATGGCACCCAGGGCTTCCGCGGGATCCAGGCGGCCCTCGGTGAGCTGATCGCCCTGCAGCACCTGCTGCAGGCGCTGACCACCGCCATGGCCCGCGACCCGGAGCGCAACGCCGCCGGTTCGGCGGTGCCGCGCCTGGAGTACGCCAATGCCCTGCGCATCCAGGTGCCGCAGATCTGGAAGCGTGTCCGCGAGTTGCTGGAAAACGCCCTCGGCGGCGCCCCGCTGGTCACCGTCTCGGCCGCCGCCGACCTGCGCGACGGCGAGGCGCGGCGGCTGGTGGACAGCTACTACCGCGGCGCCGAACTGGAGCCGGAGCAGCGCCTGAAGCTGTTCAAGCTGATCTGGGACGCCACCGGCAGCGAGTTCGGCGCGCGCCATGCGGTCTATGAGAGCCATTACTCCGGCAATGCCGAGCAGATCCGCCTCGACTCGCTGGCCTGGGCCAACCGTCGCGGGCACCTGGCCGACTGCGAGGCGATGGTCCGGCGCTGCATGGCCGACTACGACATCCATGGCTGGCTACGGGGGCCCTGGCAGCATGACTGAGCGCAAACGCTGGCTGGCCGGCTGCCTGTCGGCCCTGGTTTCCCTGCCGCTGGCCGCCGCCGTGCCGGGCCCGGACGCCCCCGCCGACCTGGCGCGCGGCAAGGCGATGGCGCAGAAGATGTGCTCGCGCTGCCACGACGACGACGGCAACGGCGGGCCGCGGCCGAACCGCAGCTACCCGAAGCTCGCCGGGCTCGACCGGGAATACCTGTACAAGCAGATCTACGACCTCAAGACCCAGCGCCGGCGCAACCCGGCCACCAACGGCCGCGGCGAGGAGCTGAGCGCGGCGGACGTGGTCAACGTCTCCGCCTGGTTCGCCGCCCAGCGCATGAGCGCCGGCGAGCAGACCCTGGCCGACCCGGCGCAACGCGAACGCGGCCGGCAGCTCTTCGAGAACGGCCTGGCGCAGCGCGGCGTACCGCCCTGCGTCACCTGCCACGGGCGCGCCGCCCGGGGCCTGGCGGCGCTGAAGGCGCCGCGCCTGGCCGGGCAATGGGCGGAGTACCTGGCGACCCAGCTGCAGCGTTTCCGCGACGGCCAGCGCGGTAACAGCCAGACCATGCGCGTGGTCGCCGACGGCCTGGAGGATAACGACATCCAGGCGCTCGCCGGCTACCTGGGCAGCCTGGGGCCGCAGGGCGAATAACGCCCTACAGCCCCCAGGCATGGATGCCCAGCCTCATTCGCCCTGCGCCAGGCGGAACGGCTCGCGGCCGAGATGCTCGCGCAGCGACTCGATGAACGCCCTGACCCGCACCGGCATGTAGCGCGCCGAGGGATACAGGGCATAGATGCCGCCCTGCGGCAGCCGCCAGTCGGGCAACAGATGGACCAGCCGCCCGCGGGCCAGCTCGCGGGCCACGAGGAAGCTCGGCAGCACGCTGACCCCGGCACCGTCGAGGACCAGGCGGTACACCGCCAGGGTATTGTTCGCCAGCAGGCGGCCGCGGGTCTGCACCGTGGCGCGCTCGCGCTGGCGCTCGAAAGTCCAGTTCCAGGGGGTGCTCAGGCGGGTATGGCCGATCCACTCGCAACGCTCCAGATCGCATGGCTGGCGCAGCGGCGGCAGGCCGGCGAGGTATTCCGGCGTGGCCACCGCGACCTGCTGGAAATCGCAGAGCTTGCTGGCGTGCAGCCCGGAGTCACGCGGCCAGCCGATACGCACGGCGAGATCGATACGCTGGCCGACCAGGTCGCTGAACTGGTCGTCGGCGAGCATCTCCACCTGGACCTTGGGAAACTGCCGGATGAACGCCGCGGAAACGCTGCTGATATGCCATTTGACGAAGTCCTGCGGCGCGGTGATGCGCAGCCGGCCGCTGGGTTCGCCCTGCAGGTCGCGGACATCGGAGAGCGCCCCGTCGAGTTCGCCGAGCATGCGCTGGGCTACGCCGAACAGCAGTTCGCCGCGATCGGTGAGGGTCATGCGCCGGGTGGTGCGGGTCAGCAGCTGGATCCCGAGGTCGGCCTCCAGACGCCGCAACTGCTCGCTGAGCAGTGATTTCGACAGGCCGAGCGCCTCCGCCGCGGCGGTGAAGCTGTTGTGCTCGGCGATGGCGACGAAGGCATACAAGTGATTCAGGTTCAGATGATTCAATCGCTCCAGGGCGGCGCTCATCCTGTCATTCCTTAGCCGGGAAGTGGGGCCGGACGGGTCTGTCGACGCAGCATCCTGCGGCGGCGGACGGCGATATTCGGCAGGGCCCCGCGACGATGGGTAAGCGTGATGACGAAACCGGGTGGTCAGGTGGTCGATACGGACCGCCACAGCGCCATAAGTTTCACCGCCGCACCTTCGTCTTCCGATAAATGAGAACTGCTTCAGACGGTCGGTCGGGTAGACATCGGTGGTCGAACTTCGGCACACGCCTGGCCGATTGATCACGTCCTACCGACAAATCGCTCCTCAAGTAGTTTCTTAAGTATTAAGCAAACTTTCTTTTTATTTATGGAGATATGGCACATTCATGTCATTCGACATTAATAATTGAATCCGATCACTCCAGGTTATTATTCGTTTTTCATGAACAACATCAGCGCTCGCCTTGCTGACTTCACGGAGGTCGTACATTTTTCCCGTTGACGGACAAGCCGCTTCTGGTGTTTTCTGAAACCGGTTTCAGACCCCTGGCATCCGCTGGTGCGGACCAGCCGGACACACCAATAAGAACAGCACCAAGAGGTACCAGGTCCGTGAATGGTTCAATACTGCCCAGCCGTGGCCGCGCCACCATCAACCAGGTGGCCGAGGCCGCCGGCGTCTCCAAGGCCAGCGTGTCGCGCTATATCGGCGGCGACCGCCAGCTTCTCGCGGATGCCACCGCCGAGCGCATCGAGCGTGCCATCGACCAGCTCGACTATCGCCCCAACCAGATGGCCCGAGGCCTCAAGCGCGGCCGCACGCGGCTGGTCGGAATGCTGGTGGCGGACATCCTCAACCCCTACTCCGTGGCCGTCATGCATGGCGTGGAAACCGCCTGCCGCGAGCACGGCTACAGCCTGGTGGTGTGCAATACCGACCGCGACGACGAGCAGGAGCGCCATCACCTGGCCGCCCTGCAGTCCTACAACGTCGAAGGACTGATCGTGAACACCCTCGGCCACCACCCGGGCGAGCTGCGCGCCCTGCACCAGCACCTGCCGATGGTGCTGGTGGACCGTCAGCTGGCCGAGCTGGACACCGACCTGGTCGGCCTGGACAACGCCGACGCCGTCGAACAGGCCCTGGACCACCTGCAACAGCGCGGCTTCCGCGACATCCTGCTGGTCACCGAACCGCTCGACGGCACCAGTTCGCGGATCGAGCGGGTGCAGGCCTTCAACGCCTCCATCGGTCGCCGGCCGGCGCTCAAGGGCCAGGTCCTGCAGACCGACGACTTCTTCCGCGACGGCCTGCGCGCCTTCCTCGCCGCCAGCGGCCCGGGGCCGAAGGCGCTGTTCAGCTGCAACGGCGTCGCCACCCTGTGCGCCACCCGCCAGTTGCGCGACCTCGGTTGCCGGCTGTTCGACGAGGTCGGCCTGCTGGCCCTCGACGAACTCGACTGGTACCCGCTGGTGGGCAGCGGCATCACCGCCCTCGCCCAACCCACCGACGAAATCGGCCGCACCGCCTTCGAGCGTCTCCTGGCGCGACTCGAGGGCGACCGCGAGCCGGCGCGCCGGGTGACCTTCCCGGCACAACTGATCGTTCGCGGCTCGACCCATCCACGCGGTTAGCGGCCTGCCACCGACGCGTTGCCGGCGGCCTTCGCTCGGCCTGAAATGAAACCGGTTTCAGAGGAATGCCAATGTCCCTTCATCCCGTCTCCATCAGTCTTTCCAGCTACGGCGCGGATCTCGTCCGCAGTCGCGGCCAGGCCAGCTTCCTGCCCCTGCTGGCGATGGCCGGCGCGCGGCGCGTGGAACTGCGCGAGGAACTCTTCGCCGGCCCGCCGGATACCGAGGCGCTGACCACCGCCATCCAGTTGCAAGGACTGGAATGCGTGTTCTCCTCGCCCCTGGAGCTGTGGCGCGAGGACGGCCAGTTGCACCCCGAACTGGAGCCGACCCTGCGTCGCGCCGAAGCCTGCGGGGCCGGCTGGCTCAAGGTCTCGCTCGGTCATCTGCCGGAGCAGCCCGACCTCGCCGCCCTTGGCCGACGCCTGGCGCGGCACCCGCTGCAACTGCTGGTGGAAAACGACCAGACGTCCCAGGGCGGCCGGATCGAGGTGCTGGAGCGCTTCTTCCGCCTCGCCGAACGCCAGCAACTGAACCTGGCGATGACCTTCGACATCGGCAACTGGCGCTGGCAGGAACAGGCGGTGGACGACGCCGCCCTGCGCCTGGGCCGCTACGTCGGCTACGTGCACTGCAAGGCGGTGATCCGCAACCGCGACGGCAAGCTGGTCGCGGTGCCGCCGTCGGCCGCCGACCTGCAGTACTGGCAGCGCCTGTTCCAGCATTTCCCGGAGGGCGCCGCGCGGGCCATTGAATACCCGCTGCTGGGCGACGACCTGCTCAGTCTCAGTCGTCGGCACATCGCCGCCCTCGCCCGCCTCGGGCACATCCAGGAGGAACGCCAGCATGGCTGACTTCGAGATCCTCTGCTTCGGCGAGACCATGGCCATGTTCGTCGCCGAACAGCCCGGCGAACTGCACCGGGTCGAGCAGTTCAGCAAGCGCATCGCCGGCGCCGACAGCAACGTCGCCATCGGCCTCGCCCGCCTCGGCTTCGCGGTGGCCTGGCTGAGCCGGGTCGGCGACGACTCGCTCGGCCGCTTCGTACTCGACAGCCTGACCCGCGAGGGCCTCGACTGCCGCTTCGTCGAGGTCGACGCGCAAGCGCCCACCGGATTCCAGATGAAGTCCCGCGAAGTCGATGGCACCGACCCGCGGGTCGAGTACTTCCGCCGCGGCTCGGCGGCCAGCCGGCTGGGCCTCGCCCACCTCCGCGAAGAAATGCTCGGCGCCCGCCACCTGCACGCCACCGGCATTCCGCCGGCACTCTCGGCGAGTGCCTGCGAACTGTCCCACGAACTGATGCGGCGCATGCGCGACAACGGTGCCAGCCTGTCCTTCGACCCCAACCTGCGGCCCTCGCTGTGGCCCGGCGAGCGCCGCATGATCGCCGAGGTCAACGCCCTCGCCGCGCGCGCCCACTGGGTCCTGCCGGGCCTGGAGGAAGGCCGCCTGCTCAGCGGCTGGCAGGAACCGGCGGATATCGCCGCGTTCTACCTGGACATGGGCGTCGACGCGGTGGCGATCAAGCTCGGTCCGAGCGGCGCCTACTATCGCGACGCCCACGGTGAAGGGCTGGTTCCCGGCGTGCCGGTGGCGACCGTGGTGGACACCGTCGGCGCCGGCGACGGCTTCGCGGTCGGGCTGGTCAGCGCGCTGCTGGAAGGCCTGCCGCTGCCCGACGCGGTGGCCCGCGGCAACTGGATCGGCAGCCGCGCGGTGCAGGTCCGCGGCGACATGGAGGGGCTGCCGGAACGCAGCCAGCTGCTCGACCGCGAGCGCCGCAGGAGCGCCTGAACCCGCCGCCCACGCGGCACCTGTTGCGACAAGAACAAGACAAGCTCAGGAGATACCCGACCATGACCATGCCTCGCCTCGCCAGCAGCCGCTGGTGGTACATCATGCCGATCGTTTTCGTCACCTACAGCCTGGCCTACCTGGACCGCGCCAACTACGGCTTCGCCGCCGCCTCCGGGATGGCCGACGACCTGCGGATCACCCCCGGGCTGTCCTCGCTGCTGGGGGCGCTGTTCTTCCTCGGCTACTTCTTCTTCCAGGTGCCGGGGGCGATCTACGCGGAAAAGCGCAGCGTCAAGAAGCTGATTTTCGTCAGCCTGATCCTCTGGGGCGGGCTGGCCACCCTGACCGGAATGGTCGCCAACGTCTACCTGCTGATCGGCATCCGCTTCCTTCTCGGCGTGGTCGAGGCGGCGGTGATGCCGGCGATGCTGGTCTACCTCTGCCACTGGTTCACCCGCGCCGAGCGCTCGCGGGCGAACACCTTCCTGATCCTCGGCAACCCGGTGACCATCCTCTGGATGTCGGTGGTCTCCGGCTACCTGGTGGAGCATTTCAGCTGGCGCTGGATGTTCATCATCGAAGGCCTGCCAGCGGTGATCTGGGCTTTCATCTGGTGGCGCCTGGTGGATGACCGCCCGCGCCAGGCCGCCTGGCTCGGCGCCGCGGAAAAACGCGACCTGGAAGACGCCCTGGCCGCCGAGCAGCAGGGCATCAAGCCGGTGAAGAACTACCGCGAGGCGTTCCGTTCGCCAAAGGTCATCGTCCTCTCGCTGCAGTATTTCTGCTGGAGCATCGGCGTCTATGGCTTCGTCCTCTGGCTGCCGTCGATTCTCAAGCACGGCGCCAACATCGACATCGTCGAAGCCGGCTGGCTGTCGGCGCTGCCCTACCTGGCGGCGGTGATCGCCATGCTCGGGGTATCCTGGGCCTCGGACCGGATGCAGAAACGCAAGCGTTTCGTCTGGCCGCCGCTGCTGATCGCCTCCATCGCCTTCTACGGTTCCTACGCCCTGGGCAGCGAGCACTTCTGGCTGTCCTACGCCCTGCTGGTGCTAGCCGGGGCCTGCATGTACGCGCCCTACGGGCCATTCTTCGCGATCGTCCCGGAAGTCCTCCCGGCCAACGTCGCCGGCGGCGCCATGGCGCTGATCAACAGCATGGGCGCGCTGGGCTCGTTCTCCGGCTCCTGGCTGGTCGGCTACCTGAACGGCATCACCGGCGGGCCCGGGGCGTCCTATCTGTTCATGAGCGGCGCGCTGCTGCTGTCGGTGCTGCTCACCGTGTTCCTCAACCCGCACGCCGACAGGCGCGAGCCCGATGCCGGTCGTGCGCATCCCTCGCGGCGGGCGGCGCCGGCCCATCCCTGAGCGACTCCGGAGCATCCGATGAAGAAAGTGGTTCTCTACAAACGTCTCTCCACGCCCCTGATGGAGCGCCTGCGCGAGCGGGCCGAGGTGCTCCTGGTCGAGGAGCCCGGCCGCGACGGCCTAGCCCGCCTGCGCGACGCCCTGCCCGAGGCCCACGGCCTGCTCGGCGCGAGCTTGCGCCTGGACGCCGGGCTGCTCGACCTGGCGCCGCGACTGGAAGCCATCGCCAGTGTCTCGGTGGGCGTCGACAACTATGACATCGACTACCTCGACCGCCGCGGCATCCTCCTCAGCAATACCCCCGACGTGCTCACCGAGACCACCGCCGATACCGGCTTCGCCCTGATCCTGGCCACCGCCCGGCGGGTGGTGGAGCTGGCCGGCTGGGTGCGCGCCGGGGAATGGAAGAAGAGCATCGGCGCCGCCCAGTTCGGCACCGACGTGCATGGCAAGACCCTCGGTATCGTCGGCATGGGCCGCATCGGCGAGGCCCTGGCCCGGCGCGGGCACCACGGTTTCGGCATGCGTGTGCTGTACCACAGCCATAGCCCGAAGCCCCGGGTCGAGGAACGCTACGCGGCGAGCTACCGCTCCCTCGACGCGCTGCTCGAGGAATCCGACTTCGTCTGCCTGACCCTGCCGCTGACCGCCGCCACCGAAGGCCTGGTCGGTGCCGCGCAGTTCGCCCGGATGCGCCCGCAGGCGATCTTCATCAACATCTCCCGTGGCCGGGTGGTCGACGAGGCGGCCCTGATCGAGGCCCTGGACCAACGGCGGATCCGCGCCGCCGGTCTCGACGTGTTCGAGCGCGAGCCGCTGTCTCCCGACTCGCCGCTGCTACGCCTGCCGAACGTGGTGGCCACCCCGCACATCGGCTCGGCCACCGAGGAAACCCGCGAAGCCATGGCCCGCTGCGCGGTAGACAACCTGCTGGCCGCCCTCGCCGGCGAGCGGCCGCTGAACCTGGTCAATCCTTCGGCCTGGGCGCGACGCCAGCGCGCCTGAAGCGGTCGCCAGCGAGCGCGCCGGGCCGACACCCGGGGTGCCGTTCTGCTTCACTTGCCGTATTGGCCTGCCCTGAATCCTTGCTGAAACGTTTCTCCAACGTGACACATGAACTTATAATTAGCCTGCTAATCATTATCAGAAAGACGAAACCGTGATGATCCAGAGAGGACCCCACCATGCCCGATGACAAGGCCGTCAACGGCCGACGCGACTTCCTGCGCAAGACCCTGACCGTGATCCCGGCGGTGACCCTGGCCGGCTATGGCGTCGGCCATGCCATGCAGACTCCCGCCGCCGAGCGGGACAAACCCGGCGAACGCTACCAGCCTCGCTTCTTCACCAGCGCCGAATGGGCTTTCGTCAACGCCGCGGTGGCGCGCCTGATCCCCAGCGATGACAACGGCCCCGGCGCCATCGAGGCGGGGGTGCCGGAGTTCATCGACCGACAGATGGAAACCCCCTACGGGCACGGCGCACTCTGGTACATGCAGGGGCCGTTCGTCACCGACGCCGCGCCGGAGTTCGGCCATCAGTTGAAGCTGGTGCCACGCGACATCTACCGGGTCGGCATCGCCGCCCTGGAACGCTGGAGCAAGGCCAACCAGGGCAAGCCGTTCGCCGAGCTGGAGCCGTCGGCGCAGGACGACATCCTGCAGCGCCTGGAAGCCGGCCGGATCGACCTGCAGGACCTGCCGGCCACCCTGCTCTTCGGCCAGTTGCTGCAAAACACCCACGAAGGCTTCTTCTCCGATCCGCAGCACGGCGGCAATCGCGGCCTGGTGGGCTGGAAGCTGGTCGGTTTCCCCGGCGCCCGCGCCGACTTCATGGACTGGGCCGACCGCGGCGAGAAGTATCCCTTCCCGCCGGTGGCAATTTCCGGCGAGAGGGGCTGAAGATGGCGACGACACTCAAACCGGTGGATGCGGTGGTGGTCGGCTTCGGCTGGACCGGAGCGATCCTGGCCAAGGAGCTGACCGAGGCCGGGCTCAACGTGGTGGCGCTGGAGCGCGGCGAGAACCGCGATACCTATCCCGACGGCGCCTACCCCAACACCCTCGACGAGCTGACCTACAACACCCGCGGCAAGCTGTTCCAGAATCTCTCCAAGAGTACCGTGAGCATCCGCCACGGGATCAACGACACCGCGCTGCCCTACCGCCAGCTCTCCGCCTTCCTTCCCGGCGACGGCGTCGGTGGCGCCGGCCTGCACTGGTCCGGCGTGCACTTCCGGATCATGCCCGAGGAGCTGCGCCTGCGCAGCCATTACGAGGAACGCTACGGCAAGAAATTCATCCCCGAAGGCATGACCATCCAGGACTACGGGGTCAGCTACGAGGAGCTGGAACCGCACTTCGATTTCGCCGAGAAGGTCTTCGGTACCTCCGGCACCGCGCATACGGTCAAGGGCCAGGTGGTCGGCAAGGGCAATCCGTTCGCCGCCGACCGCTCGGACGACTTCCCTCTGCCGGCGCTGCGCCAGGTGTACTCCGCGCAACTGTTCCGCAAGGCCGCCGAGGAACTCGGCCTGCACCCCTACGACCTGCCGGCGGCCAACGCTTCGGGGCCCTGGACCAACCCCTACGGGGTGCAGATGGGACCGTGCAACTTCTGCGGCTTCTGCAGCGGCTACGCCTGCTACATGTATTCCAAGGCCTCGCCGAACCTGAACATCCTCCCGGCGCTGCGCCAGACCCCGCTGTTCGAACTGCGCGCCAACTGCAACGTGCTCAAGGTCAACCTCGACAGCGACGGCAGGCAGGCCACCGGCGTGACCTACGTCGACGCCCAGGGGCGCGAGATCGTGCAGCCGGCGAAGCTGGTGATCATCAGCGCCTTCCAGTTCCACAACGTGCGCCTGCTGCTGCTCTCCGGCATCGGCAAGCCCTACGACCCGCGCACCGGCGAGGGCGTGGTGGGGAAGAACTTCGCCTACCAGAACATGGCCACCATCAAGGCGTTCTTCGACAAGGACGTACACACCAACCCCTTCGTCGGCACCGGCGGCGGCGGCGTGGCGGTGGACGACTTCAACGCCGACAACTTCGACCACGGCCCGCTGGGCTTCGTCGGCGGCTCGCCGATGTGGGTCAACCAGGCCGGTTCCAAGCCGATCGGCGGCCTCGCCGTGCCGCCCGGCACGCCGAGCTGGGGCAGCGGCTGGAAACAGGCGGTCAAGGACGCCTACACGCACACCGTGTCGATGGACGCCCACGGCAGCAACATGACCTACCGCGACAACTACCTCGACCTCGACCCGACCTACAAGGACGCCTACGGCCAGCCACTGCTGCGCATGACCTTCGACTGGAAGGACAACGAGATCCGCATGAGCCGCTACGTCACCGAGCACATGCGCAAGATCGCCGAGGCGATGAACCCCAAGGCCATCTCGGTGAGCGTGAAGAACTTCGGCGACCACTTCAATACGCGGGTCTACCAGACCACCCACCTGCTCGGCGGGGCGATCATGGGCAGCGATCCGAAGACCAGCGTGCTCAACCGCTACCTGCAGAGCTGGGACGTGCACAACGTCTTCGTCATGGGCGCCTCGGCCTTCCCCCAGGGCACCGGCTACAACCCCACCGGGCTGGTGGCGGCGCTGGCCTACTGGTCGGCCAAGGCGATCCGCGAGCAATACCTGAAGAACCCCGGTCCGCTGGTGCAGGCATGAGGAGCGCAACGATGAAACCGACAGCCTTGCTCGCCCTCTCCGTCCTCGCCTGCGGCATCGCCCAGGCCGCCGAGGCGCCGGACCCGGCCCTGATCAGGCAGGGCGAATACCTGGCCCGCGCCGGCGATTGCGTGGCCTGCCACACCGCCAGGGACGGCAAGCCGTTCGCCGGGGGCCTGCCGATGGAAACGCCGATCGGTGCGGTGTACTCGACCAACATCACCCCGGACCGCAAGACCGGCATCGGCGACTACAGCTTCGAGGACTTCGACCGCGCCGTGCGCCACGGCGTGGCCAGGTCCGGCGACACGCTCTACCCGGCGATGCCCTACCCGTCCTACGCACGAGTCAGCGAAGCGGACATGCGCGCCCTCTACGCCTACTTCATGCATGGCGTGGAGCCGGTGGAGCAGCCCAACAAGGCCAGCGACATCCCCTGGCCGCTGTCGATGCGCTGGCCGCTGGCGTTCTGGCGCTGGACCTTCGCTCCCGAAGTGAAGGACTTCCAGGCCGCCGCCGGGCAGGACCCGGTGCTGGCGCGCGGCGCCTACCTGGTCGAAGGCCTTGGCCACTGTGGCGCCTGCCATACCCCACGTGGGCTGGGCATGCAGGAGAAGGCCCTGGCGGCGAGCGATGGCGCGGCCTACCTGTCCGGCAGCGCGCCGCTGGAGAACTGGATCGCCAAGAGCCTGCGCGGCGACCACCGGACCGGACTGGGCAGCTGGAGCGAAGCCGACCTGGTCAGCTTCCTGCGTACCGGCCGCAGCGAGCGCAGCGCGGTGTTCGGCGGCATGTCCGACGTGGTGGTGCACAGCATGCAGTACATGACCGACGCCGACCTCACCGCCATCGCCCGCTACCTCAAGTCGCTGCCGCCAGCGGACCCCGCCGACCAGCCGCACGTCTACGACGAGAGCGTGGCCCAGGCGCTATTCCACGGCGACGACAGCAAGACCGGCGCGGCGCTCTACGTCGACAACTGCGGGGCCTGCCACCGCACCGACGGCAAGGGCTATGCGCGGGTCTTCCCGGCCCTGGCCGGCAACCCGGTAGTGACCGGCGGCGACCCGACCTCCCTGGTGCACATCGTGCTCAAGGGCGGCTCCCTGCCGGCCACCCACCAGGCACCGTCGAGCTTCACCATGCCGCCGTTCGGCTGGCGGATGAACGACCAGGAGATCGCCGACGTGGTCAACTTCATCCGCACCAGCTGGGGCAACCAGGCGCCGAGCGTCAGCGTCGACGAGGTCAAGCGCCTGCGCAAGGCCACCGGCGCGGCGGCGGTGGGCGACATTCCGCCGCCGGGACCGGCCGCGGCGGATCGCGGCTGAACGCCAGGCCTCTGGCGAAACGCCATTCCAGCCCCTCTCCCGCTCGCGGGAGAGGGTTGGGGAGCGGGAGTGCGCCGTCCCGAGCATGGCCCTCCCCCTTCAGTCATCGCCCAAGCGCACATGCCGCCCCAGCTCGTCGAACAACGCGACCACCGAGCGCAACGCCCGGCAGTCCGGACGGGTCAGCAGCCACAAGGCGCTGGCGCAGCCCTCGAGGTCGGCGTCCAGTACCCGCAGGCCGTCGCCGTCGCGTAGCAGGTAGGCGGGGATCGCCGCCAGGCCGAGGCCGGCGCGGGCCATCTCGGCGACCGCCAACACGCCGTTGCAGCGGTAGGCCGGCAATACCCCGGGATAGTGTCGACGACGCCAGACCACGCTCGGGTGGTCGGGAAGGAAATCGTCCGGGGCGATCCAGTGCAGCATGGCGGGCTCCGCCGCGTCGCGGCCCTCCAGGTAGCGTTCGCTGGCGCAGAGCACGTAGTGCACCTCGCCGAGGTTGCGCCCGACCAGGTGTTCCGGCGGCGTGCGGGTCATGCGCAAGGCGATGTCGGCGTCGCGCCGGCTGAGGTTGGCAAAGTCGTTGGAGGTCGCCAGCTCCAGTTGCAAGGCCGGATAGCCAGGCATGAAGCGCGCCAGCGCCGGCAGCAGCAGGCCATGCAGGACAGCGTCGGAGCAGGTCAGGCGCACGGTACCGCTGAGCACCTCGCGCTCCAGTTCGAGGCCGATGCGCGCCGCCTCCAGCGCCTGCTCCGCCAGTTCCGCCTGCTGCGCCAGACGGCGGGCGGTCTGGTTCGCCAGGTAGCCGCTGCGGCTCTTGTCGAACAATGCCTTGCCGAGGTTCTTTTCCAGCCGGCGGATGGCCCGGAAGACCGTCGACACATCGACCCTGAGCAACTCTGCGGCCCGCGCCAGGCTGCCGCCGCGAACCAGGGCGAGGACCAGGGCGAGATCGGCATGGTCCAGGCGATATTGCAGCGGTGCATTCATCTTTTGCATTGGCGCCGATATCGAGTGCGGAAACGCAACTATAGAGTGAGCGCCAGGGCCCGCCAACCGGCGTGGCGAAACTGGAGCGAAAACGGATGTCCACCCCTCCCGCGGCGCCGCTGCGCATTGCCCTGGTCGGCGACCACGACCCGCACATCACCGCCCACCGGGCGATTCCCCTGGCCCTGCGCCTGGCCGGCGAGGCACTCGGCCTGAAGATCGCATTCGACTGGCTGGCCAGCGACCGCCTGCCCGCCGAGCCGGCGCTGGAACGCTATGACGGGTTCTGGTGTGTGCCGGGCAGCCCCTATCGCGACACCGACGCGGTGCTGCGCCTGATCGCCCATGCCCGGGGCCGGCGCCGGCCGTTCCTCGGTACCTGCGCCGGCTTCCAGCACACGATCCTCGAGTTCGCCCGCAACGCCCTCGGCTGGCAGGCGGCGACCCATGGCGAGGAGCATCCGCACAGCGACCAGGCGGTGATCGCCACCCTGCCCTGCGCTCTGCTCGAAGCCCGCGAGGAAGTCCGCCTGCTGCGCGGCTCGCGCCTGGCCCTGGCGTATGCCGCCGACTGGATCGAGGCAGACTACCATTGCCGCTACGCAATCGCCCCGCGCTTCGCCGCGGAACTCACCGGCGGCGCACTGCGGGCCAGCGCCTGGAGCGCCGACGGGGCGATCCGCGCGGTGGAGCTGGAACAGCATCCGTTCTTCGTCGCCACCCTGTTCCAACCCGAGCGGGCAGCCCTGGCCGGCGTCCTGCCGCCACTGCCGAAGGCATTCGTCGAGGCGTGCCGGACGCAGCGCCGCGACCGCCCGCGGCGCGGCCCGACACCTTATTACGCAGTGATCTTCAGCTCCCATCGCAGCGCCGTCGACGACGGCTACGCCGAAGTGGCCGAGCGCATGCTGGAACTGGCCAGCCGCCAGCCGGGCTATCTCGGCGTGGAGTCGGTCCGCGGCGCCGACGGTTTCGGCATCACCGTGTCCTACTGGGACAGCGAGGCGGCGATCCGTGCCTGGAGCCGCCACGCGGAGCACCGCGACGCCCAGGCGCGCGGCCGGCGCGACTGGTACGCCGGTTTCAGCGCGCGGATCGCCCGGGTCGAACGCGAATACGCCTTCCCGGCTCAGCCGGACACCGCGCAGTCTCCGGCCTCGTCCTGAGCCAGCACCCGGAAGCAGGCCAGGGCCAGCAGCCAGGCCAGCCAGCCGGCGCCGACCGCGACGAGGAAACCGCTGGCGGCGCCGTAGCCCTCCACCACCCAACCGGCCAGCGCCGAGCCCAGGGCCATGCCGATGCCCAGCCCGGTGATGGCCCAGGTCAGGCCTTCGGTGAGGCGCGCCGGGTCCACCGCGCGCTCGACCAGGCCCATGGCCAGGATCATCGTCGGCGCCACGCTGAAACCGGCCACCAGCACGGTCAGGGCAAGCGCGAGGATGCTGTCCACCCCGAGCAGCGGCACCAGGCTCAGGGCCATCAGCGTAATCATGCAGAGCAGTTGCCGGGAAAGCGCCAGGCGCCAGCGCAGCAGCCCGAACAGCAATCCCGCGAGACATGAGCCGACGGCATAGACCGACAACACCAGGCTTGCCGCCGCCTTGTTGCCGTGGGTCTCGGCGAAGGCCACGCTGACCACCTCCACCGCGCCGAAGATCACCCCGATGGCAGCCAGCACCAGCGCCAGCACGCGCACCGCCGGATAGGCCAGCGCACTGCCGGCGCGGCGCCGCGGCTGGGCATGCAACGGCGGTTCGGTGCCGCGTTGCAGGCTGAACAGGCTCACCCCGGCGACCAGGAACAGCGTCGCCAGCAGCGGCCCCGCCTCGGCGAACCAGCCGACGCTGAGGCTCACCGCCAGCACCGGCCCGATGATGTAGCAGACCTCGTCCATCACCGATTCGAAGGAGAACGCCGTATGCAGCTTCGGCGAACCACGGTACAGCTCGCTCCAGCGCGCCCGCACCATGGCCGGCATGCTCGGCATCACCCCGGCCAGCAGGGCGAACAGGTAGAGCCAGGCGTTCGGCGCGCGATAGTGCGTGCAGAGCAGCAGCGCGGCCATCGCCAGGGCGCTGGCCAGCGCCGCCGGGAGCAGCACCCGGCCCTGGCCGAAGCGGTCCACCAGGCGCGATACCTGCGGCGCGAGCAGCGCATTGCAGAACACGAAGGTGGCCGCCACGGTGCCGGCCAGCCAGTAGTCGGCATGTACCTGGGAAAGCATGGTGACGATGCCCAGGCCGGTCATCGACAGCGGCATCCGCGCCAGCAGGCCGGCGGCGGAAAAGCCCTTGGCGCCAGGCGCGGAAAACAGTTCGAGATAGGGATTGCTCATGGAAAGCCTCGGCTGGCCGGTTCCAGCGGAACCGGCGACGACGGGAGAAAGCGAAACTTGCATACGCTGCGTATGTAAAAAATCATGGAGACATACGCAGCGTATGTCAATTATCCTGAAGCCCCCTTGCCACCCGGAGACCTCGCATGGCCCGCAAGCCTCGCGCCGAAATGATCGAGGAGACCCGCGCCAAGCTGATCGATGCCGCGCGCCGGGCGTTCGCCGCCAGCGGCTACGCCGACGCCTCGATGGACGAACTGACCGCCAGCGCCGGCCTCACCCGTGGCGCGCTCTACCATCACTTCGGCGACAAGAAGGGCCTGCTGGCCGCCGTGGTGCAACAGATCGACGACGAGATGAACGCCCGCCTCGGCGCCATCCTCGCCGCCGGCAGCGACCTCTGGCACGGCTTCCGCGCCTACAACCGGGCCTACCTGGAAATGGCCCTGGAACCGGAGATCCAGCGCATCGTCCTGCGCGATGCGCCGGCGATCCTCGGCTGTACCAGCAGCGAGGCCAGCCAGTTGCGCTGCCTGCAATCGATGACCGGACAACTGCGCGAGCTGATGGACAGCGGACGGATCCGCCGCGCCGACGCCGAGGCCCTGGCCTGGTTGCTCAATGGCGCGCTGGTGGATGCCGCGCTGCGCATCGCCAACGCCGAACATCCGCCGCAGAGCCTGGCCAGGGCCTGCCAGGCCCTGGACGTGCTGCTCGACGGCCTGCTCATGGAGTGAAGCCAATGGACTACCGCATCAGAACCAGCCGCGACGAGGACGCCGCGCTGCTCCCGGCCATCGAGCGCTCGGCCGGGGAAAGCTTCCGCCTGCTGCCCGAGCTGGCCTGGATCGCCGACGCCGGGGTCGCCGGGGTGGACTTCCATCGCCGCCTGATCGAACGCGGCAGCCACTGGCTGGCGGAAGACGCCGATGGCCAGCCGGTCGGCTTCCTCGCCGCCGAACGCTGCGCCGACGAATTGCACATCGCCGAGCTGTCCATCGCCCAGGCCCACCAGCAGCAGGGCCTGGGCCGCCGCCTGCTGGAACGCGCGGTGACCTACGCCCACGCCAGCCACTGCCGGGCGCTGACCCTGACGACTTTCTGCGACGTGCCCTGGAACGCGCCGTTCTACGCGCGCCTGGGCTTCCAGCGGCTGACCTGGCAGGAAGCCGGCGAGCGCCTGCGCGCGATCCTCGGCCACGAGCAGGAGATCGGCTTCGCCGCCGACAGCCGCTGCGCGATGCGCCTGGTGCTCTAGACGGCGGCAAAGGGCTTGACCGGCGGGTGGCGGGTGACGGTACAGTTGCCAACTGCAACAGGATGTTTCAGCGCTGCCCCGGACGGGCTTCCGCTCTCCCTCTTCCCCAGTGTGCCCTTGCATGAGCAGCCAACGCCGAAACTACCGCTTCATCCTTGTCGTCACCCTGTTCCTCCTCGCCTCCCTGGCCGTCTCCGGACGGCTGGTCTATCTCCAGGTCCACGACCACGAGTTCCTCGCCGACCAGGGTGACCTCCGCTCGATCCGCGATCTGCCGATCCCGGTCACCCGCGGCATGATCACCGACCGCAACGGCGAGCCGCTGGCGGTATCCACCGAAGTCGCGTCGATCTGGTGCAACCCCAGGGAAATGGCCGGCCACCTCGACGAGGTGCCGCGCCTGGCCGGGGCCCTGCACCGCCCCGCCGCGCCGCTGCTGGCCCAACTCAAGGCCAACCCGAACAAGCGCTTCCTCTACCTCGAGCGCGGCCTGTCGCCGATCGAGGCCAGCGAGGTGATGGCCCTGGGCATAACGGGCGTACACCAGATCAAGGAATACAAGCGCTTCTACCCCAGCTCCGAGCTGACCGCGCAATTGATCGGCCTGGTCAACATCGACGGCCGCGGCCAGGAAGGCACCGAACTGGGCTTCAACGACTGGCTTAGCGGCAAGGACGGGGTACGCGAGGTGGCGATCAACCCGCGCGGCTCGCTGGTCAACAGCATCAAGGTACTGAAGACGCCCAAGGCCAGCCAGGACGTGGCCCTGAGCATCGACCTGCGACTACAGTTCATCGCCTACAAGGCGCTGGAAAAGGCCGTGCTCAAGTTCGGCGCGCACTCCGGCTCGGCGGTGCTGGTGAATCCGAAGACCGGACAGATCCTGGCGATGGCCAACTTCCCCTCCTACAACCCGAACAACCGCGCCAGCTTCGCCCCGGCCTTCATGCGCAACCGCACCCTCACCGATACCTTCGAGCCGGGCTCGGTGATCAAGCCGTTCAGCATGTCGGCGGCGCTGGCCTCCGGCAAGTTCGACGAGAACAGTCAAGTCAGCGTGGCACCGGGCTGGATGACCATCGACGGGCACACCATCCACGACGTCGCCCGGCGCGACGTACTGACCATGACCGGAGTGCTGATCAACTCCTCGAACATCGGCATGAGCAAGGTCGCCCTGCAGATCGGACCCAAGCCGATCCTCGAACAGCTCGGCCGGGTCGGTTTCGGCGCGCCGCTGTCGCTGGGCTTCCCCGGCGAGAACCCGGGCTACCTGCCGTTCCACCCGAAGTGGTCGAACATCGCCACCGCCAGCATGTCGTTCGGCTACAGCCTGGCGGTGAACACCGCCGAGCTGGCCCAGGCCTACTCGGTGTTCGCCAACGACGGCAAGCTGGTGCCGCTCAGCCTGCTCCGCGACAACCCGCAGAACCAGGTGCGCCAGGCGATGGACCCGCAGATCGCACGGCGCATCCGGGCGATGCTGCAAACCGTGGTGGAAGACCCGAAGGGCGTGGTCCGCGCCCGCGTGCCGGGCTACCACGTGGCGGGCAAGAGCGGCACCGCGCGCAAGGCCTCGGGCCGGGGCTACGCTGACAAGTCCTACCGTTCGCTGTTCGTCGGCATGGCCCCGGCGTCCGACCCGCAACTGGTGCTGGCGGTGATGATCGATTCGCCGAGCAAGATCGGCTACTTCGGCGGCCTGGTCTCGGCGCCCACCTTCAGCGACATCATGGCCGGATCGCTACGCGCCCTGGCGATCCCGCCGGACAATCTGCAGGACAGCCCGGCCGTCGCCGACCGCCAGCACCACGGCTGACCGCCGCCTAGCCGTCGTGCTCGCGACCCTCGGCGTCCAGCCAGTGCGCCCCCGGCCCCTCGGCGGAGAGCTGGTCGCCGGGATTGCGCAACGGGCAGGCCTGCAGCGACAGGCAGCCGCAGCCGATGCAGCCGTCCAGCTGGTCGCGCAACAGCAGCAGCTTGTCGATTCGCTCCGTGAGGTCGGCCTTCCACTGCGCCGACAGGCGCGCCCAGTCCGCCGCCGTGGGGCTGCGCCCGGCCGGCAGGGTATCCAGGGCACGGGCGATCTGCGCCAGGGGAATGCCGACCCGCTGGGCGACCTTGATCACCACCACCCGGCGCAGCGTCTCGCGGCTGAAACGACGCTGGTTGCCGGCGTTGCGCTGGCTGCTGATCAGCCCCTTGGATTCGTAGAAGTGCAGCGCGGAGACCGCCACGCCGGCACGCTTGGCCAGTTCGCCGACGCTCAGTTCGCGGGATGCGCAGGAATTCTTCATGATTGGCTTGACCTCAAGTTTACTTGAGGTTTTACCCTGAGCCGGCCCTCGACACAAGTCATCCGGAGTAACCCGCCATGCTCATCCCCTGCTCCTACTGCTGTACCGACGACCAGTGCCCGGCCGATGGCGAGCGGTCGCCGTGCTACGCGCAATTCATCGATATCGAGGTGGAGCCCGCCAGCCAGTTGTCGCTGGCGCTGGAACAGAACGCGCACCTACAACGCCTGGAACGCTGCTTCAGGAAATGCCCGGGCTACCTGTCCGCCAGCCTGCACCCCAGCGAGGACGGCCAGCACGTGCTGAACTACACCTGCTGGCGTTCACGCGAGGACTGCGAACGCGCCTGGCAGGCCCGGGAGGACGCGCAAGGCCCGCTGAGCGCGGGCGTCTGGCGGCTGGGCGCGAAAAGCGTGCGTTTCGAGACCTTCCTGGTCGGCGCCGAGGGCTGCTGAGCCCACCGGCGCCGACGGTCGGTCTCAGAAGGACTTCCGCAGGGACGCCATGTCGATCACGAAGCGGTACTTCACGTCGCTGGCCAGCATCCGCTCGTAGGCCTGGTTGATCTGCTGGATCTCGATCATCTCGATGTCGCAGGCGATCCCGTGGGTCGCGCAGAAATCGAGCATCTCCTGGGTCTCGGCGATGCCGCCGATGGCCGAGCCGGCGATCGAGCGGCGCCCCATCACCAGTTGCGCGCCGTGTACCGCCGGCTCCAGCGGCTCGAGCAGGCCGACCAGTACGAGGGTGCCGTCGCGCCTGAGGGTCGCCAGGTAGGGATTGAGGTCGTGCGGGTGCGGCACGGTGTCCAGGATCAGGTCGAAGCGCCCGGCGACGGCGGCCATCCGCTGCGGGTCGGTGGAAAGGATCACCTGGTCGGCGCCGAGCCGCCGCGCTTCCTCTTCCTTGCCCGGCGAACGGGTGAACAGGGCCACCTCGGCACCGAGCGCCCTGGCGAACTTCAGGCCCATGTGACCGAGGCCGCCCAGGCCGACCACCGCCACCCGGCTACCGGGGCCGACCTTCCAGTGGCGCAGTGGCGAGTAGGAGGTGATCCCGGCGCACAGCAGCGGCGCCGCCGCCTTCGGGTCGAGCCCCCGGGGGATACGCAGGACGAAGCGTTCGGAAACCACGATACGCTCCGAGTAGCCGCCGAAGGTCGGCAGGCCGTCGTGGCGGTCGCGGCCGTTGTAGGTCAGGGTCGGGTATTCCGCGCAGTACTGCTCCAGGCCCTCGGCGCAGGCGGCGCAGTGCTGGCAGGAGTCGACCATGCAGCCGACGCCGACCAGTTCGCCGACCGCGAAACCGCTCACCGCGGCGCCGACGCTGGCGACCCGGCCGATGATCTCGTGGCCCGGCACCAGCGGGTACAGGCTGTTGTGCCATTCGTTGCGTGCCTGATGGATGTCCGAATGGCAGACGCCGCAGTAAAGGATGTCGATCACCACGTCGTCGACGCGCGGCGCGCGCCGTTCGAAGCGGTGGGCGGCCAGCGGGGCGCTGGCGGACTGCGCGGCATAGCCGCGGATCTGAAGGGTCATCGGCGTGTCCTCTTGACGGGAAGGCGGGCCGCGCGTTCCGGCATGGCGGAGGGCGGCCCGGTACGGGCGGCAATTGTTGGCCGGATGGCCGCCGGCGCAGAATGTCCATTCCTGTCGAAGCCTTGCCTATTCGTGCCGAAGTGACGCGCCACCCCTGCCCAGGCACGCGCGAGGTTGCTACGTTTGCCTCCCCTTCCGGAGAATCGCTCAAGGCATGACCGCACAGAACCCACTGGCGCAGCTGATCGCCGACCTGCACCCGCAGCCCGGCATCAGCGCCACCCGCATCCCCGGCGTGCACCTGATGCAGGCCGAGCGCGACTATCCGCGCGGGCCGATCTTCTATGAGCCGCGCATCTGCATCATCGCCCAGGGGCAGAAGATCGGGCACCTCGGCGGCGAAACCTATCGCTACGACGCCCACCACTACCTGGTGATGTCGGTGCCCCTGCCCTTCGAATGCGAGACCCATGCCTCCCCCGGCGAGCCGCTGCTCGGTTTCAAGGTCGATGTCGAGATCGGCGTGCTGAAGGAGTTGCTGCTGCAAATGGAAGACGTTCCCGGCGACCCCGAGGACAGCGAGGTGGCACCCAGCGCGCCGATGGCCTCGGTGCCCCTGGACGCGGGCATGCAGGATGCCGCGCTGCGCCTGGTGCGCTGCCTGCACAGCCCGATGGACAGCCATATCCTCGGCCCGCAACTGGTCCGCGAGATCATCTTCCGCGCCCTGCGCAGCGAACAGGGCAGCGCGCTGCGCGCCGTCGCCGGCCGGCACAATGGCTACGGGCGGATGGCGCGCGCCCTGCGGCGCATCCACACCGACTACGCCAGCGCTCTGGACATCGACACCCTGGCCCGCGAGGCGAACATGAGCGTGTCGACCTTCCACCACAACTTCAAGGCGATGACCTTCACCTCGCCCCTGCAATACCTGAAGAGCGTGCGCCTGTACAAGGCCTGGAGCCTGATGGTGCAGGACGGCCTGAACGCCAGCACCGCGGCCGGCCAGGTCGGTTACGAGAGTCCGTCGCAGTTCAGTCGCGAGTTCAAGCGCTATTTCGGCCGCACGCCGAGCGAAGAAGTCCAGGCTGCTCGCGGTTGAGAGGCGCGCGGCCCGCTATGGCGGGCGTGCTGCTTGCAATACATATGGATATACGTATATTCGATTTTCCATATACAAGAGCGCGACACCATGCTCATGCCCCCCGACCTGTTCAAATGCCTGGCCGACGAGACGCGCCTGCGCGCCACCCTGCTGATCGTCGACCAGGGCGAACTGTGCGTCTGCGAACTGATGTGCGCCCTCGCCGACAGCCAACCGAAGATCAGCCGTCACCTGGCCCAATTGCGCAGCGCCGGGCTGCTTCTCGACCGCCGCCAGGGCCAGTGGGTGTATTACCGCCTGAACCCGGCGCTGCCGGCCTGGATCCACGAAGTCCTGCAAGTGTCCCTGCGGGCCAACGGCGACTGGCTGCAAGCCGACGCCGCGCGCCTGCGCGACATGGACGGCCGCCCGCAGCGCGCCTCCGCCTGCTGCCCATAGCGCGAGCCGCCCCATGCTGATCGCCTTCGCCATCTTCCTGTTCACCCTGGTCCTGGTCATCTGGCAACCCAGGGGCCTCGGCATCGGCTGGAGCGCCAGCATCGGCGCGCTGCTCGCCCTGGCCCTGGGCAGCGTCGCGCCGGGCGACATCCCGACCGTCTGGAACATCGTCTGGAATGCCACCGCCACCTTCATCGCGGTGATCGTCATCAGCCTGCTGCTGGACGAGGCCGGCTTCTTCGAATGGGCCGCGCTGCACGTCGCGCGCTGGGCCGGCGGCGACGGCCGGCGCCTGTTCGCCTTCTGCGTGCTGCTCGGCGCGGCGGTCTCGGCGCTGTTCGCCAACGACGGCGCGGCGCTGATCCTCACGCCTATCGTGATGTCGATGCTGCTGGCCCTGCGCTTCAGCCCGGCGGCGACCCTGGCCTTCGTCATGGCGGCAGGCTTCATCGCCGACAGCGCCAGCCTGCCGCTGGTGGTGTCGAACCTGGTGAACATCGTCTCGGCCGACTACTTCGGGCTCGGCTTCGGCGAGTACGCCGCGGTGATGCTGCCGGTCAACCTGGTGAGCGTCGCGACCTCCCTGCTGGTGCTGTTCCTGTATTTCCGCCGCGACCTGCCGCCGGTCTATGCGCTGGAGCAATTGAAGCCGCCGCGGGCGGCGATCCGCGACCGTGCGACCTTCGTCGTCGGCGGCTGGATGCTGCTGGTCCTGCTCGCCGGGCTGTTCGCCCTGGAGCCGCTGGGCGTCCCCGTCAGCGCGGTGGCCGCGGCCTGCGCGGCGCTGCTACTGGCGGTGGCCGGGCGCGGGCGGGTGATCTCGACCCGGCGGGTGCTGCGCGAAGCGCCCTGGCAGATCGTGGTGTTCTCGCTGGGCATGTACCTGGTGGTCTACGGCCTGAAGAACGCCGGGCTCACCGACCTCCTGGCGCAGTTCCTGGACCGCCTGGCCGGACACGGCGTATGGGTGGCCGCGCTGGGCACCGGGCTGCTTTCCGCCGCGCTCTCCTCGGTGATGAACAACATGCCCAGCGTGCTGCTCGGCGCCCTGTCGATCCAGGCCAGCGACGCCGCCGGCGCGGTGCGCGAAGCGATGATCTACGCCAACGTCATCGGCTGCGACCTGGGGCCGAAGATCACCCCTATCGGCAGCCTGGCGACGCTGCTCTGGCTGCACGTGCTGGCGCGCAAAGGCACGCGCATCACCTGGGGCTACTACTTCAGGGTCGGCGCCCTGCTGACCCTGCCGGTCCTGCTGGCGACCCTTTCGGCCCTGGCCCTGCGCCTGAGCCTCTGAGATCCGCCGCACGGCGGAAGGAGCATGCGATGCGAGTCCTGTTCATGTGCACGGCCAACAGTTGCCGCAGCATTCTTTCCGAAGCCATGTTCAACCACCTGGCCCCGCCAGGTTTCGAGGCATGCAGCGCCGGCAGCCAGCCCAGCGGCAGGGTGCATCCGCGCAGCCTGGCGACCCTCGAACAGGCCGGCATCGCCACCCACGGCCTGTACAGCAAGGGCAGCGAAGCCTTCGAAGGCGCGCCGCCGGACATCGTCATCACCGTCTGCGACGCCGCCGCGGGGGAAGCCTGCCCACTGTATTTCGGCGCAGCGCTGAAGGCCCATTGGGGCCTGGCCGATCCCTCCACCCTGGACGGCGACGAGGCCCAGCGGGATGCGGCGTTCCGCGCCACCCTGGCACGTAGCGAACAGCGTTGCCGGGCCTTCCTCGGCCTGCCCTTCGCTACCCTGGATCGCGACCAGCTCAAGCGCGAGCTGGAGCGCATCGGCTCGCTCTGACCGGAGGAAGCATGTCCGAACAACTACCCAACCTCGATCCCGCACTGCTCGGCGACCCGCCACCCGTCTCCGGGCACAGGCCGCGCATCCTCCTGCTCTATGGCTCGACCCGCGAGCGCTCCTTCAGCCGCCTGCTGGTGCTGGAGGCCGCACGCCTGCTCGAACGCTTCGGTGCCGAAACGCGGATTTTCGACCCTTCCGGACTGCCATTGCCCGACGACGCACCGCTGGAGCATCCCAAGGTCCGCGAGTTGCGCGACCTGGTGCAGTGGTCGGAAGGCCAGGTCTGGTGCTCGCCCGAGCGCCATGGCGCGATGGCCGCGGTATTCAAGGCGCAGATCGACTGGATTCCCCTGGCGCTCGGGGCCGTGCGCCCGACCCAGGGCAAGACCCTGGCGGTGATGCAGGTCTGCGGCGGCTCGCAGTCGTTCAACGTGGTCAACCAGTTGCGCGTGCTGGGTCGCTGGATGCGCATGTTCACCATCCCCAACCAGTCCTCGGTGCCCAAGGCCTACCTGGAGTTCGACGAAGAAGGCCGGATGAAGCCGTCGCCCTACTATGACCGGGTGGTCGACGTGATGGAGGAGTTGTTCAAGTTCACCCTGCTCCTGCGCGAGCGCACGGACTTCCTGGTGGACCGCTATTCGGAGCGCAAGGAAAGCGCCGAACAGCTTTCCGCGCGGGTCGACCAGCGTTCGCTCTGAGCCGCGCCCGCCTCACTCGCGCCCCGGCGGATGGCCGAAGCGCGCGCGATAGGCATGGGTGAAGTTCTCCGGACTGGAGTAGCCCAGGCGATAGGCTATCTGCGCGATCTGCCAGCGGCCCTCGCGGACCATCTGCCGGCCGATCTCGAGACGCCGGTCGCGGACGTACTGCAACATCGAGCGACCGAACTCGTTCTTGAAAATCCGCCGCAGGGTGGTTTCGCCGACCCCCAGTTGGCGCGCCAGTTCGAGGCTGGCAGGCGGCTGGCCGAGGTTCGCCTCCAGCAGGCGGCGCGCCTCGTGGGCCAGGTCGCGCTGGGCGCGCGGGGTACGCGCGCGACGAAGGTCCGCGCCGCCCAGGTGGGCCGCCAGCTCCACCAGCAGGCCCAGGGTCAGGCTCTCTTCGTGCAGGCGTGCGAGGGCACCACGGTAGGGATTCTGGTAGAGGCGCTCGAACAGGGCGCTGATGGCGCCGCAACGGGACAACTGGGTGAAGCTCGCGCCGTCGCCCTTCAGCCGCGCCAGCGGTCGCAGGGCGCCATCGCCGGTTTCCAGTTCCTCCTCCAGGTAGCTGGCGGCGATCCGCAGCCCGCCCAGGCGCACGCGGCTGCCCGCCGGCAGGATATCGAAGGCCTCCATCGGCTCGCCGGTGCCGAGCACCGAAGGACCACCCAGGTTGTAGAGATAAGGCTCGCCGCCGTCGACGCTGTGCCGCCACTGGCCGTCGAACATCTGCACGATGCACAGGCCTTCCGGCAGCACCTTGTGGGTTCGCAGCGGCTCGGTGAAGCTCAGGTCGCAATCGAAATACTGCATCGACGGGCGCACCGTCCGCGCCTGGTAGTGGCCGGTGGCGCTGCCGAGCATCTCGCGCGCGTCGAGGATGCGCGACTGGCACAGGGGCGAAGGCGCGTCGAAGTAGAGTTCCGTGTCGTGGTAGGGATTCCAGCTTTCCATGGCGAAGATATCGGTGGTACGCAGCCATCTGAACCGGTTCAGGCAGCGGCTTTCCAGGTTGGTTCCGTGCGCTGATCGAACCGAACCTGTGGGCCGCGACGCTTTTCCTGTGAGCAGCGGCCGCCTCGGTTGTTCGTGATCCGCGCCTGTATTAATACATGCGCCCCTTTTATATCGCGTTGCCAAAGGGGGCGAGAATGATAGCAAAGTGGAGTGCGGCGCTGCTGCTGGGCGCGCTGACCTGGGGTGCCTGCGTGGCGCATGCCGAAGAGGCGCGGCCGCCAGTCGCCGACAAGGTGGTGGCCTACCAGGGCCAGCAGGGGCTCAAGGTCTGGACCCTGCGTATCGGCGAAGCGGCGGCCGGCGAAGCGCTGTTGCAGGTCGAAGGCCTGGACCACGACTGGGACCGCCTGATCCACAAGGTGAAGGTGGAAAAGAGCAGCAGGGACAGTCGGTATTCCACCGAACTGAACGGCAGCAAGTACGTGATCCTGATCGTGCGCGACGGCTGGGGCGAGCTCTACCTGCCCGGCGAGCAGCAGACGCGGCAAGTCGCCTATAGCGAGGCGCTGTCGTCCGCCGGCGAGCCGCAGGCGTTCCTGACCGACTACCTCGAGCAGAAATAAGCGCGGATGAGCCACGATACGCTACGGGTCAGGCTGCTCGCATTCCTCTTCCTGATTCCCCTGGTGCTCTACGCCTGGTCCGCCGTGCAGGCCTTCCGCGTCGACTCCAGCCTGCGCGACGAACAGTTCATGCGCGACTGGAGCGCCTCGGCGCGCAACGACCCGGAAGCCGCCGGCGCTATTCCTCGTCACCTGTTCCGCCCGGCCTATGGCGTCGAAGGTCATCTTCACCAGTTCGCCGAAGACGCCGAGGCCATCCGCCGCGACCATCCATGGCTGGCCCTGCGCGGCTGGCTGGCCGCTCTCGGCAAGCTCTGCGCGCTGGCCTCGGCGCTGGTCGCGGCCGCGTTACTGGCGAAACTGGAATACGACGGGCGCCGCTCGATGCGCTCGCAAGCCTACCTGCTCGGCCACCTCGCGCCGGCCTGGCGACGCCTCGGTCGACTGGTCCCGTTGCACGCCGGCCTGCTGGTCGCCGCCCTGGCCAGCCAGTTGCTCTACGAAGCGCTGTGGAGCTACAGCCACTGGCACAGCCACGGTTTCACCGCCCTGCTCTTCTCGCTGCCGCTGTGGCTGCTGTTCCTCGGCGGCCTGCTCATGCTGCGGCGTCTGCGCGGCGAACTGCTGCCGCTGGAGGAGCCGGAGCTGCACCTGCTCGGCCGCGAACTCGACCGGGTCGCCGCGCCGGGGCTCTGGCAATGGCTGGGACAGATCGCCGAGCGCGCCGGAGCGCCGCTGCCGGACCACGTCGTCACCGGCATCGAGCACTGCTACTTCGTCACCCAGGCCAGGGTCCTGCTGGCACCCCGCGGCATTCCCCTGGCGGGGCGTACCCTGTACATCCCGCTGACCTACGCCTCGGTCATGAGCGAGGCCGAAAGCGCCGCGATCATCGGCCACGAACTGGGCCACTTCGCCGCCGGCGACACCGCCCACGGCGCCTCCCTGTCGCTGCTGCAGCGGCAGGTGCGCCTGCGCATCGAACGCATCGCCGCGCCCGAGGATGGGCATGTCGGCCTGCTCGGCAAGCCGGGCCTGTGGGCCGCGCTGTACTTCTTCGAACGCTTCGAGCGCGCCTACCTGCACTGGAACCGTCGCCAGGAACTGGCGGCCGACAAGGTCGGGGCGCGGGTGGCCGGCGCACGGACCTTCGCCATCGCGCTGCTGCGCACCTGCGCCCTGGCAGGACTGATCGAACGCCTGCTGGCCAGCCCGCAGACGCGCAACCTGGTGCATGCGCTGACCGACCATCTGCGCGGGAACTCCCTGGAGCTGGACGAACACGACAGCGCTCGCCGCCTGGAGCACCCGTTCGACAGCCATCCGCCAACCTGCCAGCGGATAGCGGACCTGTCCCTGGCGCTCGATGACGACCTGCTGCGGCAGGCGAGCCGCGTCGTCAGCGCTGACGACACGCAGTGGCTCAACCGCCTGCTCGCCGCCGGTCACGGGGGAAGCCGATGAACCCGCCTGGCGCGCGATCTCCCTGCCCCACCGGGACAAGGGACGACGAAGCCACACGGTTGCGGCGCTTCGTCGGCAGCGTTCCCAACCGGATAGGCATCGGCGCCGCCCGTGGCGCGGCGCCGCTGTCCGCCTTGCTCGGCCTGCTGCTGCTCGGCGGCGCCTGGACGCTGCGCGACCACCCCGGGCGCGAAGCGCTGGCGCTGTGCCTGCTGGCGTCGGCCGCACTCCTCCTGGGCCTGGCCCACCTGCAGCGCAACGCCAGGAACGCGCCGTTCCTCGTGCTCGGCGATGGATGCTTGCGCGCACGCGGCCTGTCGGCGCCGCTGGACCTGCTGGAGGTCGCCGACCTGCGCCTGGAGGACGGCGTCTGGTTCACCACGATAACCCTCGAACTGCACGGCAAGGCGCCGCCGGCGCCATCCACGCGCCCGCTCGATCCGTTCGCCGCGCGGGCCGTCAGCGAATGCCGGGGCGGCCCCCAGGTTCGCCTGCTGTCCCCCGGCTGGCGGCTCAATGGTCGCAACCTCTCGCTTCTGGAAGCCGCGGAGGTCATCGACCTCTACCTGGACATCGCCCGCGCCCAGGCCCGGCTCCGCCAACTGGGCGGAACGCCGCCCAGCACTCCTTCTTTCTCCCCAACGCCAAGGATATCTCCATGAGCAACCAGGAACCCCGGGACCTCGTCTCCAACCTCGCCGAAACCCTCGGCGCCGAGCATGAAGAACTGAACCAGGCGAAGACCGCCGAGGTCGTCGCCCACCTGGAAAAGGTAATCGCCAACGTGCCGCCGGCCACCGAATTCACCAATACCCGCAAGTACGTGGTGCTGGGTCCGCTGCTGAGCATCGTGCCCTTCATCATGACCGGCATGTGGTTCTCCCAGGGCAAGCCGGGGGTCGGCGTCGTCGGCTTGCTGCTCGGCCTGTTCGGGCTGTTCCTCGGCTACCAGCATCGCAACTCCGGCAAGACCCCCTTCATGCGCCTGACCCGTACCCAGCTCTGGGCCGACAGCCTGTCGGCTCCGGTCGAGCTGGCCGACGTCATCGATTTCAGCGTCAAGGCCGACATGCTGCAAACCACCCAGACCCTCCACCTGCGCCCCGAAACGCCCCTGCCGACCCATCGCGCCGTACGCCAGGTGTTCGCCTCCCAGGCCATGGCCTTCAAAGGCAAGGACCCGCGCATCACCATCATGTCGGCCGGCCTGCAGAGCGACGGCAAGAAGCTGGACTGCGACGACATGGCGGCGATCCTCGACGCCTACATCCAGGCCGCCCACGCCCAGCGCTACCTGCAACAACTGCGCAGCCAGGGCTGAGTGAAGGGCACGGTCCATCCGCGAAGGCTGCTGCTTTGCCTGGTGCTGGTACCAGCGCTGCTGGCGGGGCTCGGCGCCTGGCAGTCCTGGCGCGCCGAGCAGCAGGCCGAGCGACTGGGCGCCGCGCAGCAGCGGGTCGAGCGCGCGCTCGCCGAAGCGCGGGCGCTGCCGCCGAGGGCCAGCGTCCGGGTGGACGGCCGGGCCTATGTGCGCGACCTGGCCCTGGCGCGGCTCGACGAGCAACTCGTCGACACACGAAGCGCACAGCGCCTGAATCGCTTCGCCGCCGTCCTCGCCGATAGCGGAGCCTGCCTGGCGGCGCTGGTCGCCGTACTGGGAGCCGTCTCCCTGGCCGGCATCGCCGGCGCCGCACGCAGCGCACTGCGCTCGCGGCGCTGCCTGCTCCTGTGGTTCGAGCTGGGCAGACGCCTGCTGCCCTGCCTGCTGCTGGCCCAGATCGGCCTGCTCGCCCTGGCCCTGGCCTGTGCCGGAACGTTCGAGATCCTCGGGCTGTGGCGGGTCGGCCAGGTTCCGGTCAGCGAAGGACGCACCCAACTGAGCGTGGCGCTGATCCTTCTCGGCCTGCTGGCGTCGGCGTTGCAGATGCTGGCGAAGATCGGCCGCTTGCGACTGCGCCCGGCGCCGGCCCTGGATGTCATCGGCCGCCGGCTGGGCGAAGAGGATGCGCCGGAACTCTGGACGCTACTGCGCGAGCTGGCGGCGCGCCTCGATACGCCAGTCCCGCAGCACCTGCTGGTGGGACTCTGCGACGGCTTCTACGTGACCGCCAACCGCGTCTGCCTGCAACCTTCCGGCGAGCATCTGGAAGGACGCAGCCTATACCTCTCGCTACCGTTGCTGGGCCTGCTGGATCGCGCCGAACTGAGTGCCGTGATCGCCCACGAACTGGCCCACTTCGCCGGCCGCGACGCCCATTACAGCCTGCGCTTCCTGCCGATCTACCAGGGCGCCGCGAGCCAACTGGCCGCCATCGAGGAACAGCAAGCCAACGTCTTCGAACGTGCGGCACTGGAGCCGGCGCGACTGTTGGCCGGGTACTTCCTCGAACGTTTCGGCCTCGCCGTGAACCACTGGAGCCGCCTGCGCGAATTCGCCGCCGACCGCCACGCCGCGCAACTGGCCGGTGCGCCGGCGATGGCCTCGGCCCTGCTGCGCAGCGCGGCGGCCGGCGCGCCGATACGGGCGTTCCTCGAACATTGCCTGCTCGCTCCGGCGCGCGCGCCGGACAACCTGGTGGACGCCATCCACGTCTACCTGGGCCAGTCCGGCCTGGAAGCACCGGACCCCGGCGCGGAGGGACTCCAGGTCCATCCGCAGGATACCCACCCTCCGCTGGGCATGCGCTGCAAGGCGCTGGGAGAGAGCTTCGAACGCACCTGGGCCGGGACCGCCGGCCGGGCCGTTGCGACACGACCGCCGAGCCAGGCGCTGAGCGTCTGGCTCGGCGACCCCCTGGCGTTGAGCCGAGCGCTCAGCGCCGACCTGCTCGGCAAGACCTGTGAGAATCCCCATGCAAGAAACTGACGAAACCCTCGACGAACTACCCCCGCTGCAAGCCCGCTGCGTGATCCGCGAGGTCTCGCGGGGCACCGCCTGGGTCGCCCTGCTCGCTGGCCTGGCCGCTGGCGTCACCGGTCTCTGGCTCGGTTCGCTGCCCCACGCCTGGCATCTCGCCAGCGGCCAATGGCTGTTCTGGCTGCCGGCCGCGCTGCTGCTGGCCGGGGGCCTGTATGCCAGCCTCGTGGGGCTGTTCCTGTTCCGGCGCCACGGCCAGGTCGCGCTGACCCTGACGCCGGAGAGCATCGCCTTCGCCAACGCGCCGCAGGTGCCGATGTACACCTTCCAGTCGCTGGAGATCGAGCGCGGGCGCTGGCTGGAGCTGACCTTCGCGACCACCTTCGACTGTACCGCGCCACGCTTCTCCAGCCATCCGCGCTTCGATCCAAGGGGCCTGGCCAGGCCGGAAGCGCGCGCGGTAGCCGGTGGCAAGCGAGTGAAGCTGGCGCTGTGCGGAGCCGAGGTGAACGGCGAGAAGATGTCCCTGGAGCCGCTCGCGCAATTGATCTACCGCTACATTCTCGCCGGCCACCACCAGCGCGCCATGCAGTACCATCGCGCGCCGCCGACGGCCCCCACCCTGCCCTGAAGCGCGGCTCAGGCCGCGCGCTGGCGTTGCCAGTCCACCGCGGCTTTCAGGCGCGCCACCACCTTGCGCACGAAGAGCGGGTCGTCCGCCACGCAGAGTTCCGCGCTGACCCACTCCGGCCAGCCGGCCCCCTGGCGTTCGCGGGCACCCAGCAGGCGCTCGACTTCGTCGCGCACAGCGCGCTCCAGGCGTTCGCTGGCACGATTGCGGGACAGGTGGAGGCGCAGGCAGGCCTGTTTCTCGCGCTCCAGGGCGCGGCGTCGGGACAGCGGCAGTTCGGCAAGGTTGTGGCTCATGATCGGTGCTCCTTGTCGCGCAGGCAGGCGATTTCCGATTACTGTACATCCATACAGTAATCGGAATTGACGACGCTGACAAGGGCTGGCCGGGTAGCGCGAACAAGCGCGTCCGGCACTTCAGAACTGGTATTCGAGGCCCGCCCCGGCATACCAGGACAGGCCTGGCGCCGCTTCGTAATAGCGCCGGTTGCCGTCGCCGACGATGACCGAGCCGACGTACTGGCGGTCGAACAGGTTGTCCAGGCGCACCAGCTGGTGGAAGGTCCAGGCCCCCAGGCGCTGTTCGAAGCGGGTGCGCCAGTTGAATACCGCATAGCTCGGCGCGGCCTTTTCGCTGTTGCTGTCCTCGACGTAGACCTGGCTGCGGTACATGCCTTCCCAGCCCATGCTGATGCCCTCCACGGGCTTCCATACCAGTTCGCCGAACAGGCTGCTTGCCGGCACGCCCGGCAGGTGCTTGCCCTTGCCGATGGTCTTGCCGCCGGCCTCGAAATCCGAATCGTAGGTGGCGGATAGCCGGGTATAGGCCAGGTTGGCGTTCCAGTGCTCGCTCAGTTCGCTCTCCACGCCCAGTTCGAAGCCGCGGCGCAGGGTCTTGCCGGCGTTCTGGTAGCTGGTACGACCGCCGAGGGAGCTGGCGACGACGATCTCGTCCTCGGTGCGGATCTGGAAGATCGCCGCGTTGACCCGCGTATTACCCCACAGGCGCGCCTTCAGCCCGGCTTCGTACTGGCTGCTGGTGGCTGGCTTGAGGCCGAAGTTGAAGACGTCCGGCGCGTTCGCCGCCACCGGCGCATAGGCCATCTCCGCCTGGGTCGGGGTCTCGAAGCCCTTGCCGGCGCTGAGGTAGCCGTGCAGGTCGGGGGTGAAGGCGTACATCACCGAGAACGACGGGGTGTTCTTCCGGTAGCGCCGCGAGCCGCTGGCATCGCCGTTGCTCAGGTAGCGGTCGTCGACCTCCATCTTCATGGTGCTGTGGCGCACCCCGGCCTGCAGGGTCCAGGCGTCGATGGCCCAGCTCGCCTGCAGGTAGGGATCGAGGCTGGTGGCGGTGTCCACCTCGTCGCGACGCAACTCGCCCTTCACGCCGAGCTGGTCGCCGTTGAAGTTCTGGTAGCCGCGGCGGTCGTCGCGGCTCTGGTCGTAGTCGAGGCCGACGGTCAGGTTCAGCTCGCCCGGCGCCTGGCGTACCGGTTGCAGCCAGCGCACGGTGCCACCGTGGAAGTCGCGGTCGAAGTCGATCACCGCGCCATTCCTCTGGCAACGCGGATTACTCTCGCATCCTATCTGCTTGGGTATCGCCTGATACTGCACGACACTGCGCTTGCCCACGTAGGCGTTGACCTGCAAGGTCGCCTCGCCGAAGTAGCGCTCGTAGTTCATCCCGGCCTGCTGGTGGTCGATACTCTTGCGCGTGTCGTACAGCTCGGCGTTGGCGGTGACGGAGCGCGGGTCGTGCTTGTAGGCGTCCCAGGTCTGCCCCAGCGGATCTTCAGTGTCGTTCTGTTCCAGGCTGCTGTAGATCAGCGCCAGGCGGCTGTCGGCGTCGGGCCTGAAGTTGAGCTTGGCGAAGGTCTGGTCGCGGCGCGCGGCGCTGTGGTCGCGGTAGCCGTCGGTGTCCATCCGCGAGGCATCCACCAGGAAACCGACGCCGTCGCCCTCGCCTTCCGTGTACAGGTGGTTGCGGCTCAGGCCATCGCTGCCGACGGTGGTTTCCGCGCCGACTCGCGGGGCGCCCTGGCCGTCGCGGGAGAACATCTGGATCACCCCGCCGGCGTTGCTGCCGTAGATCGTCGAGGCCGGCCCGCGCAGTACCTCGATGCGCTCGGCGACGTCGAGGTTGAGGGTGGCGGCCTGGCCCTGGCCATCCGGGGTGCTCGCCGGGATGCCATCGGCGAGCAGCTTCAGGCCGCGGATGCCGAAGGCCGAGCGGGCGCCGTAGCCGCGCGAGGAGATTTGCAGGTCCTGGGCGTAGTTCTGGCGGTTCTGCACCACCAGGCCGGGTACCCGCGGCAGGACTTCGGAGAGGTTGATGCCGAGTTGGCCGTCGGCGATCTGCCGGCGCTCGACGCTATTCACCGAGAACGGCAGGTCGAAGGTGTCGCTGGGGTTGTAGCTGCCGGTCACCACCATGGGTTCGAGGCTGCGTCGCTCCTCGCCCTGGGCGGCGCAGGCGAAGGCCAGGCCACAGAGGGCCAGGGAACCGGGCAACAGGTGGGAAACGGTGGTAAGGCGGGGTCGGGACGGCATGCAGGGTTCCGCGAATCACAGGTATCGAAGGGGCTTTGCCAAGGGCGGGCGCGTAACCGCCCTTGGCAAAGCCCCTTCCGGGCCGCAGCCCGGAAGGCCGGGAGCCGCATCGGGCTCCCGCTGGGCGGGTCATTGCCTGGGCAGGGCGTAGGCGATGATGTAGTCGCCCATGCGGGTACCGAAGGAGCCGTGTCCGCCAGCGACGATCAGCACGTACTGGCGACCGTCCTTGCCGGTGTAGCTCATCGGCGTGGCCTGGCCGCCGGCCGGCAGGCGCGCCTGCCAGAGCTGCCTGCCGTCCTTCACGTCGTAGGCGCGCAGGTACTGGTCGAGCGTGCCGCTGAGGAAAGCCACGCCGCTGGCGGTGGTGATCGAGCCGCCCATGCTCGGCACGCCGACGGAGAGGCCGATCGGTACCGGGGTGTTGTCGCGGCTGGTGCCGTTCTTGTGCTGCCAGACGACCTTGGCGGTGGTCAGGTCGATACCGGCCACGTCGCCCCAGGACGGCGCCTGGCACGGCAGGCCGAGAGGCGACATGAACGGATGCATGATCACCGCGTAGGGCGCGCCGGTGTTCGGCTGCACGCCGCTGGTCTCACCCTCGCGCTTGCTGCCGGTGGGCACCTTGTCGCGCGGCACCATCTGCGAGACGAAAGCCATGTAGTTGGGGCTGGTGAAGAGAATCTGGCGCACCGGGTCGACCGATACCCCGCCCCAGTTGAACACCCCGACGTTGCCCGGATAGATCAGGCTGCCCTGCTCCGACGGCGGGGTGTACTGGCCCTCGTAGCGCAGCGAGCGGAACTGGATGCGGCAGAGCATCTGGTCGAACGGGCTGCTGCCCCACATGTCGCGCTCGGTCAGCGGCGGGCGCAGCAGGTTGAGGTCGGAACGCGCCTGGGTCGGCGCGGTATGGTCGCCCTCCACCGCCCCCTGCGGCGCCGGCACCTCGCGGATCGGCACGATCGGCGTACCGTCGCGGCGATCCAGCACGTACAGGCTGCCCTGCTTGGTCGGCGCGATCAGCGCCGGCTTGACGCCATCGGCGGTCTTCAGGTCGAGCAGGGTCGGCTGGCTGCCGACGTCCATGTCCCACAGGTCGTGGTGGGTGAACTGGTAGTTCCAGCGCAGCTTGCCGGTGTTCAGGTCGAGAGCCACCAGGCCGGCGCTGAACTTCTCGGCGCCGGGGGTGCGGTTGCCGCCCCACTGGTCGGGCATCTGGTTGCCCAGCGGCAGATAGACCTGGCCGAGCTTCTCGTCGACGCTGGCCAGCGACCACATGTTCGGCGAGTTGCGGGTATAGAACTTGCCGGGGGCCAGGGGCTCGGTCTGGTCCGGGTTACCGCTGTCCCAGTTCCACACCAGTTTGCCGTCGTGCACGTCGAAGGCGCGGATCACCCCGGACGGCTCGTTGGTCGACTCGTTGTCGGTGACGTGACCGCCGATGATCAGCAGGTTGCGGGTGACCGCCGCCGGCGAGGTGGAGTAGTAGCCGCCGGGGGTGAACGGACCGATGCCGGCCTTCAGGTCGACCGCGCCCTTGACCCCGAAGTCCTCGCAGACCTTGCCGTTGTCGGCGTTGATCGCGATCAGGCGGGCGTCGGCGGTGGGCAGGAACAGCCGCCGCGGGCAACTGGCGGCGACCGCCTTGCCGGCCTCGGAGAGCGCGGCCGGCGGCGCGCCGACGTCGCTCCTGGCGTACTGCTCTTCGTCGTAGTAGGAGACGCCACGGCAGGTCATGTGGGCGAAGCCCTTGAAGCCTACCGGGCTCTGGATCTGCGGATCGAAGCGCCAGATTTCCGCGCCGGTGTCCGGGTCGAGGGCCAGCACCTTGCTGTGCGCGGTGCAGGCATAGAGCATGCCGTTGACCTTCAGCGGGGTGTTCTCGTTGGTCAGTTCGAGCGGATCGTCGGCGGTCGGCAGGTCGCCGGTACGAATGCGCCAGGCTTCCTCGAGCTGGCCGACGTTGGCCGGGGTGATCTGCTTCAACGGCGAGTAACGGTCGCCGAACTCGGTACGGCCGTAGGCCTGCCAGTCGCCGTCCGGCATCGCCGGGGCGGTGCTGGTCATGCCGCTGTCGCGGTCGATGCGGCCGACGATCTGTCCGGGATTGGTGAACTGGCTGCCCACCGCGGTGGCGCCGGCCAGGACCACCGCCACGCCCAGCGCCGCGGTGCCCAGCGGCGCCGGACCGTCGGCCAGCAGCGGACGGCGGAACCAGGGCAGCCAGAGCAGCAGGCCGAAGACGAACCACAGGGCCAGGCGCGGCACCAGCTGCCACCAGTCCAGGCCGACTTCCCATAGCGCCCAGACGGTGCTGGCGAACAGCACCAGGGCATACAGGCCCAGCGCCGCGCGCTTGCCCAGCAGCAGCAACAGTCCGCTCAGGGCCAGGCCGATGCCGGCCAGCAGGTAGTACAGCGAGCCACCCAGGCTCGCCAGCTTGATGCCGCCGGCCAGCAGCGCCAGGCCGGACAGCAGGATCAACAGGCCGAGCAGGCTCGGCAGCAGGCGCGATCGACTCCGGTTACCTTCGCTCATCGTCCGGTACTCCGTTCGGGGTTGATGACAGGCATTGCTTGCTCTCCTATTACGTTCTGCACGCAGGGCTGTTCAGCCCGCCGCGCCGCGTTGGGCGGCGCTGAAAAAATGGCCGCTGGCCATGACCGAATCGCGGTTGTCCGAAGCAACAGCCTAGAACACCGTCTGGATCTTGATCCCCGCCACCAGCGCGTTGTCGACCTCGTCGACCCCGCCCGGGCGCTTGATGTACTGCAGGTTCGGCCGCACCGTCAGCCAGTCGGTCACGTGCACCCCGTAGTACAGCTCGGCGTTGTACTCGGTGTCCTGCAGCGGCTGGTACAGCGGGTTGTCGTAGTCGTCGATGCCGTTCACCTGGTTCACCAGGCGCTGGCGCTTCTTCACATCGTCGTTGACGTGGATGCGCGCGATGCCCAGGCCGATGTCGTCCTTCGGCCGCGCATCGAACGGGCCCTTGTAGACCACCCCGAGCTGCTGGTAGTTGTCCACCACGTTGGTCGCCTTGTCGTGGACGGTCAGGTTGGCGAACAGGTTCAACCCGCGCGACGTATCGCCGTTGTGCGACGTGACCTGCTGCTGCGCCACCACCCACCAGCCATGCTTGCTGCCGCGCGACTTGAAGTCGTTGCCGGTCAGCCCCTGCGGCTGGCCGTCGACGTCGTCGTACACGTCGTCGGCCTTCGCCGTGCTGTAGTAGTAGCCCAGCCGGTACTCGCCCGGCAGTTGCTCGGCGCCGACCTTCGGCTGCCAGATCAGCTCCACCGGCAGCAGCGCGCCCTTGGTCCCGCTGCCGCTCATCTTGAAGCCATTGCCGGTCTCCAGGTTCGACGGGTTCTGCTCGTAGGCGCCGACCTGCACGTACCAGTCCGGCGCGAAGTTGTACTTCACCCGCAGCGCCCACTGGCTGACCGGCCAGTTGTACCAGATGCTCCCCGCCCAGTTGCCCACCTGCGAGCCGCAGAAGGCCAGGTTCTGGAAGTCGCAGGGGAAGCTGTTGAAGTCCTCGCCCTCGCCGAAACGGCCGAATTTCACATCCAGCGCGCCGTCGAAGTACTGCTGCTTGAGCCACAGCTGGGTCAGCCGCCAGGTCTGCCCGCGGCCCCAGACCTCCTGCACCGAGCTGATGTGTCCGGCGCGCGGGTCGCCGATGCGATCGTTGGAGAGGTTCTTGCCGTTGCGCTCGGTGACCATGAACTGGAACTCGGTGGCCTTCCAGCCGAAGATCTTCTCCAGGTCCATGTGCACGCCCAGGGCGAACTGGTCGGTGTAGCGCCCGGTCTTGTCGTCGTCATAGCCGCCATCGAGGTTGGCCGCCGCCTCGCCGACGTACTCCAGCTTGAAGTCGTAGCCCTTCTCCAGCAGCTCGGTGCGCTTGCCGCCCCAGTCGCCGAGCATCCATTTCGAATGCGGGTCGAAGGCCTCGGCGGCGTGCGCCGCGTTGCACAGCAGGGAGGCGGACAACAGGCCGCCGGCCACGGGGCGCAGGGCCGGGCGGAGAAGATGGGATTTCACGCGAGCGCTTCCTCGTTGCGAATGGTCGACTGGCCGCGCGCAGCGACCGCTCTACTCCCTCGATAGCCTTGCAAGGAGCAAGGACTCATGAAGAGGGCTCATGAGCTGAGCCAAGCAGAACAATGGTTGATTTGCGAATGATAAGGACTTTGCAGGCAAAGCTGAAACGTTTCAGGTTGGAAAACAGTGTTACGAAAACGATAACGAAGCCCAGCCTCGGCATTCCCACCCTGGAAGCCGGACGCACGGAGAAATGCCGTGAAAGCACGCGAAGCCGGAAACAAACGGAAATCCATGAGCATGGTTCACGTTGTATCCAGAAAGGAATGATCCTCCCCTGCCACCGCGCTCCTCTCGGAACGCCCCCAAAGAGCCAGGCCTCCCTTGAAGGAAGGCCCGGGACGAGCCAGCCCTGCCGGTATCAGACTCGGCTTCCGGCGAATGGACCGGCCCGCCGGCTCAGCGCAGCGGCCGCCAGAGGGTGAAGGCCGCCGGTGGGGTCCAGCCGGCATTCGAGGTGTGCGCCTGCAGGCAGACATAGCGCAGCCCTTCGTAGGTCACTCCGTCGTCCACCCGGTAGGCGTGGTTCAGTTGCCATTGCGGGAACTGCGGGTCGACCTCGCCGCCGCTGGTGCTGGCCTCCAGGCCTTCGCTGGGCAGCGACTGGTTGCCCTGGGTGTCGGTGGCGGTGACGAAATAGCTGTAGCGGGTGTCCGCCGTCAGGCCACTGTCGGTGGAACCCAGCGCGGCGCTCTGGCCGACCATGGCGCCATCGCGATAGAGGCTGTAGTAATCGATCGGGCGCTGCCCGCTGGAGGCGTTCCAGGCCAGTACCAGGCTGGTCTCGCCGCGCTCCAGCAGGCGCAGGCCCTGTGGCGCACGAGGGCGTTCATCGCCGCCCTGCTCGCCGTGGATCAGGCCGGCATAGCGATTGCGGAACTCCCAATTATAGCGCTGGCCGCGCTTGTTCAGGCCGTCGTCCCAGTTCACCGACCAGGTCATCAGGCCCTTGATCGCGTGACCGGCGGCCTCCAGACGGCGAAACGCGTTGCTCACCGCAACGGGGTCGATCACGTAGCCGGTGGCCGCCGCGTCGACGTTGCTCGGCAGGCCGATGGCCAGGCGCTGCGCCGGGATCCGCACGAAGTCGCGGCTGCCGGTGGCCAGGCTCTCGGTGAGGTAATAGAGGAAATCCTCCTTCAGCGCGTCGTTGTTCTGCGCGATCCAGGCGCCCTTGCCACCGTTCGCTTCCTGGACCCACAGGCCGTCGCCGCCCTGGTTGTAGTACTGCGGCGCGATGAAGTCGTAGACGCCTTCCAGGGCCTGCAGGTAGGGCACGTACTTGCCGTTCGTGTGCAGATAGGGGAACTCCGGCGCCATGCTGACGATGAAGTGCTTGCCCTGCCCCGCATAGTGCTCGCGCACCAGTTTGAGGGCCGCCGGCAGCACCCGCTGGTTGTCGGCCAGGTCGATGGCGCTCTGCTCGAGGTCGATGTCCAGGCCGTCGAAGCCGTAGGTTTCCACCAGGCGGACGATCTCGGCGGCCAGCGCCTGCTCCTGGCCGGCATGCAACTCGATGTGCGCGTCGGCGCCACCCAGCGAGATCAGCACCGCGCGGCCCTGGGCGTTGAGCACGCCGACCTGGCGGCGGAACTCCGCGTCGGACAGGTTGTACGGTTGGAAGGTGGGGATGCCGCGCCCTTTCATGAAGGCTACGGCGACCACGTTGTACTCGCTCGGCACGTCTTCCAGCGCGATGTTGGCGAACGAGCCCTGCTGGTAGCCGTCGGCGGCGCCCGCCGGCCAGTTGTGCCAGAAGCCCATGAGTATCTTCTTGCCGGCGATGCTCGGCATAGCCGCCGCGGCGTCTTCGCGGGCCTGGTCCAGCTGGGAAAAGTCGATCCTGGTCATGTAACGCTCCTCGGATGAAGGTAGGAAACGCATCCGGAGGGGCTGCTCGACGAAGCGCCCCGTGGCCGCCGCGAGCGCCTGGGAAAACAGGCACGAGCGTCTACCACGGGGCATTCGGCGTTTGTCGCGATCAGGGCGGGGGCATGGTTGCAGAGACGACGCAAGGCTTCACCTACCACAATTGGCAGAGCCGCGCCGGGCTCAACCGGCTTCGCTGAGCTCGGCGACCACGACTCCGGGAGGGCCTTTCAGCAGTTCCGGGGACAGCAGCAGCTTGGTCCCGCGGATCCCGGCGCCCATCTCCGGCCAGCGGTCGTTCGAGGGCCGCCGCATCGACCAGCAGCGGCATGCCTTCGGACAAGCCGAACGCGGTGATGCCGCCGAACTGCATGCCGGTCAGCTCGGCGGCGACCTCGCGGGCGGCGAACACCCGCAGTTCGACGGACGGCCGGCTGCGTAACGGTAAGCCATGCCGCTCATGCATCGCACGTCTCTTCCGAGGCTGGGAAGCGAGCGAAGAACCCTTCACGCAGTGGCGGCGGTGGCGAGCTAATACGCGTGATAGGGTGGTGCCAGGTCAGGTCGAATGATGCTCGGCCAGGATCGGATACAACGAGGCCACCAGCAGCAGCGCCATCGCTATGTTGAACAGCCGCAGCCAGCGCGGGTCGCGCAACACGTTGCGCAGCATGCTGCCGAAACCGGCCCAGATACCGATGGTCGGCGCGTTGATCACGGCGAAGATCGTCGAGATCACCACCACGTTGGTGAAATAGCCCTGCAGAGGGGTGTAGGTGCTGATGGCGCCGACCGCCATCACCCAGGCCTTCGGGTTGACCCACTGGAACGCTGCCGCGCCCCAGTAGCTCAGCGGCTTGCCGCGCCCCTCCGGGTCGTTGCCGGCCGGGCCGGAAGTGGCGATCTTCCAGGCCAGGTACAGCAGGTAGGCCGCGCCGACGTAGCGCAGGATGGTGTACAGCACCGGGTAGGCCTCGAACACCGTGCCCAGGCCGAAGCCCACCGCCATCACCATGATGAAGAAGCCGCAGCTGATCCCGAGGATATGCGGGATGGAACGGACGAAACCGAAGTTGACCCCCGAGGCCAGCAGCATGGTGTTGTTCGGACCGGGCGTGACGGAGGTGACGAAGGCGAACAGGGAGAACGCCAGCAGCAGATCCACGGAGAGCGACATTCGTTCCATCCTTTGAAGTGGGTGCGGGCAAGACGTTACTCCGCTTCGCCGCCGCGCCAGCGCAACAGTTGCCGAGAAAGTTGCCGTAACACTCCCTACTCGTCACCTCTGCGCGGGCCAACGCGGAAAGCGTGCTCGGCATTGCTCCAGGCCAGCGCGGCGGCCAGGCCGATCAGCGGTAGCAGGGTCCAGGGCAGGATCTCGCTGCCCCAGCGCTGCAGCAGCATGCCGCCCAACGCTCCGCCACCGGCGATGGCCAGGTTCCAGGCCACCACGATCATCGACTGGGCCAGGTCGGCGCCCTCCCCGGCGGCGTCCGCCGAGGCGGTCTGCAGCAGCGTCGCCGCGCCACCGAACGTCAGCCCCCAGAGGGCTAGGCCGGCGAACGCCAGCCAGCTCCAGCGAGCGCCCAGGCACAGCGCCAGCGCCGCCACGGCGAACAGCGCCAGGCTGGCCAGGACCATCCGCCGCAAATGCCGGTCGACCAGTGCGCCGACCAGCCAGATTCCCGCCACCGCGGCGCTGCCGAATACCAGCAGCGCCAGGTCCACCGAGGCGCCCAGGCCGACCTTGGCGAGGAACGGCGCGATATAGGTGTAGAGGATGTTGTGGGCCAGCACCCAGGCGACGATCACCAGCAGTACCGGGCGCACGCCCGGCGTGCGCAGCACCCCGAGCAGGCGCAGGCGCCGCCCGGCCGGTTGGCCAGGGAAGTCCGGCACGCTGCGCAGCACCCAGCCGACCAGCAGCAGCGCGGTCAGCGACAACAGGCCGAAGGCCCAGCGCCAGCCGAGCAGGCCGCCCAGCCAGGTGCCCAGCGGAACACCGAGCGACAGCGCCAGCGGCGCACCGAGCATGGCCACCGCCAGCGCCCGCCCCTGCTGTTCCGGCGGCACCAGGCGCCGCGCGTAGCCAGCCAGCAGGCCCCAGGCGAGGCCGGCGGCGACGCCGCTGCCGAAGCGCGCCAGCAGGGTCAGGCGATAATCCGTGGAGACGGCGGTGAAGCTGTTGCAGACGAAGAAGATCAGCAGCGCCAGCAGCAGCACCCGGCGCCGCCGCCAGCCCTGGGTCAGGCTCGCTGCCGGCAGCGCGGCCAGTAGCGAACCCAGGGCGTAGACACTGACCAGTTGCCCGGCCAGCGCCTCGCTGACCGCCAGCCCCGCGCCTATTTGCGGCAGCAGGCCGGCCGGCAGGGTTTCGCTGAGAATGGCGACGAAGCCGGACATCGCCATCGCCAGCAGCGCGCTCAGCGGCAGCCGCGGCGTCACGGCCGACGCAGCGGCCCCGGTGTTCTCCGGAAATGCTTCGCGACATCCCATCAGCGCACCTCCGCGAAACGGTAGACGGTGTCGCGCAGGTCGTTGACGAAGCGACCCGACATGCCCTCGAACAGGGTGTTGGTGAGCGCCACCACCGACAGTTCGCGGGTCCGGTCGACGAACCAGGAATGCCCATAGGCGCCGCCCCAGCACCAGGTGCCGGGAGACTCCGGCGATTGCGCGATGGCCGGGTCGCGCAGCACGGAGAAGCCCAGGCCGAAGCCGAAACCGGGATTGGCCGGCAGTTCCATGCCGGGCACCTGGTCGCGTCCCATCTTCTCCACCAGGCCAGGCGTCAGCAACGGCGCGCCGCCCTGGCGGAGGATTTCCAGAAGGCGCAGCACGTCGCCGGCGCTGTCGATCATCCCCGCTCCGCCGGACGCATAGGCAGACGGTTCGAAGGTCCGACGCGGCTCGCAGCGGATGCCGACGCTGTCCTCGCCCATCATCCGGCCGGCCTCGCGGTCGGCCAGGCCGGCGGCCCGCCGATAGAGCCACTGCCCCCGGTGCGCCACCAGCACCACCGCCCCCACCAGGCGCTGGTCGGCGACTGCCGCCTCGATCGCCTGATCGACATTTTCCGCCAGGCTGCGGCCTGGCCCTTGTTCGAAACCGCACATGCGGGACTCTCCGCGGATGAAAGATGCGGACAGGCTAAAAGCGCTGCAAAAGCGGAAAAAGACGGATAGAGTTCCGCTCTATCCGGACTTTGATGTCCGTAATCGGAGTCTTGCATGGACAGCCTCAGCGGTTTCACCGTCTTCGTCCGCGTCGCCGAGACCCGCAGCATCGTAGGCGCCGCCCGGACCCTTGGGGTCAGCGCCTCGGCGGTAGGCAAGCGGGTCGCCCGCCTGGAAGAGAAACTCGGCGTGCGCCTGTTCCACCGCAGCACCCGCAGCATCACCCTGACCGCCGAAGGCAGCCTGTTCCTCGAGCGCAGCCGGCGCATCCTGGCCGAGATCGAAGCCACCGAGCTGGAGCTGTCGCAAAGCCGCGAGACCCCGCGCGGGCGCCTGCGGGTCAGCCTGCCGCTGGTCAGCGGGCTGGTCCTGCCGGCGCTCGCCGACTTCATGCAGACCTATCCGGACATCGAGCTCGACCTCGACTTCAGCGATCGCGTGGTGGATGTCGTCGATGAAGGCTTCGACGTGGTACTGCGCACCGGCCAGCCGGTGGATTCGCGGCTGTCCATGCGCGAACTGGGCGAGTTCCAGCTGAAGCTGGTCGGCTCGCCGGGCTACTTCGCCCGCCACGGTACGCCGCGATGCCCGGAAGACCTGCTGCGGCACACCTGCCTGCACTACCGTTTCTCCAGTACCGGCCGGCTCGAGGAATGGCCGCTGCGCCGCGCGGACGGCGAAGCCCCGCCGCAGATCCCGGTGTCGATGGTCTGCAACAACATCGAGACCCGCGTCTGCTTCGCCCTGCGCGACCAGGGCATCGCCTGCCTGCCGGACTTCTCGATCCGCGAGGCGCTGCGCGAAGGACGCCTGGTCAGCGTCCTCGACGCTTTCTGCGAACGCCGTGCGCGGTTCTTCCTGCTCTGGCCGTCCGGCCGCCAGGTCTCGCCCAAGCTGCGCGCCTTCATCGACTTCGTCGCGCCACGGATGATCGCCACACTGGGCTGAGGCGCGCCTGGCAGGGCCGGTCAAGCCGGCGGCAGACAGGATCAAGACCGCGGCGGCGGCCGATCGTCTAATAAGATCATCCATACCTTGCCGGGCCGCATCCATGATCAACATCGAGACGCCGACCTACTACACCGCGACCAAGAAATACGAGCTGTCCTTCCCTTCCCTGGAAACCGATCTGGACGCCGACGTGGTCGTCATAGGCGGTGGCTTCTCCGGCATCAACACCGCGCTGGAACTGGCCGAGCACGGCATCACCGACATCGTCGTGCTGGAGGCCCGCCACCTCGGCTTCGGCGGCACCGGGCGCAACGGCGGGCAGATCATGGCCGGCATCGGCCACGACCTGGAGAAGATCCGCAAGGACGTCGGCGAGGACGGCCTGCGGGCGATCTTCGAGATCAGCGACCTCGGCGCCGACATCATCAAGAACCGCATCGAGAAATACGCCATCGACGCCGACTTCCAGCACGGCTACGGCTACATGGGCTTCAACGCGCGCCAGGCGAAGACCCTGCAGGCCTGGGAAAAGGAATTCCGGTCGCTCGGCTCGGCCCATGAGATCCGTTACCTGCACGGGGCCGAGGTGCGCCAGATCATCGGCTCGGACGCCTATGGCAGCGCCCTGCTGCACATGGGCGGCGGCCACGTGCACTCGCTCAACCTGCTGCTCGGCGAAGCCAAGGCGCTGGCCGGCCTCGGCGCGCGGATCTTCGAATACAGCCCGGCGCTGGAGGTGCGATACGGCGAGCGCATCCGCGTGCGCACGGGCAAGGGCTCGGTCAGCGCGAACAAGCTGCTCTGGGCCTGCGACAGCTTCCTCAACCGGCTCGAACCCGAGCTGCACCGCACCACCATCAATACCTACGCGTTCCAGATGATGACCGAGCCGCTGCCGGACGAACTGATCCAGCGGATCAGCCCGATCCGCGGCGCCTACAGCGACATCCGCCCGGTCATCGACTATTACCGGGTGACCAACGAGAACCGCCTGCTGTTCGGCGCCGCCACGCCCTTCGTCGAACGCATTCCCGGCGACCTCAAGGCCTGGAATCGCAAGCTGATGCTGAAGATCTTCCCCTACCTGGAGAACGTCCGCATCGACCTCGCCTGGGGCGGACCGATGGCCTGCAGCGCCAACCTGTTCCCGCAGATCGGCAGCCTCTCGGGGCGGCCCAACGCGTTCTTCGTCCAGGGCTACTCCGGGTTCGGCGTCACCCCCAGCCACATCGTCTGCAAGGTACTTGCCGAAGGCATGAGCGAAGGCTCGGCGCGCTACGACCTGCTCAGCTCGGTGCGGCGCATCCCGATCCGCGGCAAGGACCACTTCCGCCCGCTGCTGCTCAGCGCGGGCAAGACCTGGCACCAGCTCTCCGGCTACTGGAACGGCCGGCGCTGAAACCTACCTATCACTTCTACAAGGAGCATTCCCATGGCCATTATCGCCATCCGCCACGGCATCACCCTCGACGAACTGGATGCCTGGGGCAGCGTCGCCGACCTCGGTTCGGAGATCCTCGAAGGCGAGGTGAAAGCCTTCGGCAAGATGACCGCCGGAGCCCCCACCGACCCGGTCAGCGCCGCCTACTTCGGCACCACCGCCGGCAGGTTCCGCATGACCTACCCGTTCAGCGAACAGGCCACGGTGGTCAGTGGCGAGGTCCGCCTCACCGACGAGTCCACCGGCCAGAGCACGCTCTACAAGGCCGGCGACAGCTGGTTCGTCAGCAAAGGCACCACGGTGCTCTGGGAGGTTGCCGACGGCGGCTTCGTCAAGCACTACTACGCGGTGGCTTGAGACACCGAAGAGACGGCGAGCCGTTACGCAAGGCGTGCGCCTGCGGCGCGGCCCAACCCTCGATATGTCTCCGTAGGGCTAATAACCGCTCGCGGTTATCCGCCGTGAAATCCGGCGTAACGGCGGATAGCGCCTGCGGCGCTATTCGCCCTACCCGGCGAGCCGTTCCGGCCGGAGACGCTACCCAGCCCTCGACACGCCCCTGAACGGCCGCACCGTCGGGCCGCGGGTTCAGGTGCTCTCCCGCGCCATCAGCTCGAACCCCATGTCCAGCGCGCTATCGCGCACCTCCTTGCCGGCGATCAGCGCCAGCAACTGCTCCGCCGCGCGCCGGCCGATGGCTTCGCGCGGGGTGCGGATGCTGCTCAGGCGCGGGACCATGCAGTCCGAACCGGGCAGGTCGTTGAAACCGAGCACGGCGATCTGCTCCGGCACCTTCACCCCACGGCGCAGGGCCTCCAGCAGCGCACCCTGGGCCAGGTCGTCGTTGCAGAAGAACACCCCGTCGACCTGCGGCTGGCTGGCCAGCAACTGCACGAAGAGCTCGCCGCCGAGGGCCACCGAGGACGGCCGCGGCGTAAGGATTTCCAGCCCTGGGTCGTAGCAGCCGGCCTTTTGCAGGGCGCGGCGGAAACCCTCGCCGCGCAGCAGGGTGCGCTGGTCGAGCTGGGCGCCGATGTAGGCCAGGCGCCTGCGGCCGCGTGCCAGCAGGTGCTCGGCAGCGGCCTCGCCGGCGCGCAACTGTGAGAAGCCGACGCAATTGAGCCCGGCGCCGGAGTCCAGATCCATCATGTACACGCAGGGAATGCCGCTGGCTTCGATCATCCGCCGGGCGCTCTCGGTGCGCTCGAAGCCGGTCAGCAGCAGGCCGCGCGGCTGGTAGGCCAGGTAGTTGCGGATCAGGTCCTCTTCCTCGTTGCGCGAGTAGTGGAAGTTGCCGATCAGCACCTCCAGGCCCTGCGGCCGCAGTACCGCGTGGATCGCCTCGAGGGTCTCGATGAACAGCAGGTTGGCCAGCGACGGCACCAGCACCGCCACGCTGTGGCTTTGCGCCGAGGCCAGCGCGCGCGCCGCGGGGTTGGCCACGTAGCCGAGTTCGCGGGCGGCGTCGCGGACCTTCTGCGCCAGTTCCTCGGCGACGCTGGCGACGCCGCGCAGCGCGCGCGACGCGGTGATCGGGCTGACCCCGGCGCGACGCGCGACTTCGTTGAGGGTGGGACGTCCGGTGGTTCGCGTGTTCTTGTCGTTCTTGGTGATGCTCATCGTGGCCTGCTTGCCAAACAAAATTCCAGGCACTAAGGTAGCGCTGTCTCGCGACCTGGGCAATCGCCTGAGGCGGTCTTCCGCCACAGCCCGCGCGGGATTCGACAGACCACAACGACAAGAAGGCGGAGCCAGGCTCGCGCGATTTTTTCCAGGTCGCAAAGACAGCGCTGTCTCACGCTTGAGGTGTTCCATGCATCCACCCCTCCAAGCCCTGGTCATCATGGGTGTCGCCGGTTGCGGCAAGTCCAGCGTCAGCCAGGCCCTCTGCCAGCGCAGCGGCGCCCACGGCATCGAAGGCGACAGCTTCCATCCCGCCGCCAACATCCGCAAGATGAGCGCCGGCATTCCCCTGACCGACGACGACCGCGCCGGCTGGTTGGACACCCTCGCCGAGCAGCTGCGCCAGGCGGTGGCCGCCGGCAAGCTGCCGGTACTGACTTGCTCCGCCCTCAAGCGCGCCTACCGCGACCGGTTGCGCCGCGCGGTGCCCGGACTGGGCATCGTCTACCTGGAACTGACCCCGGAAGTCGCCGCCGAGCGCGTCGCCCAGCGCCCCGGCCACTTCATGCCGGCGACCCTGATCGACAGCCAGTTCGCCGCCCTCGAGCCACCGCTCGACGAACCCCTGACCCTGCGCCTGGACGCCACCCTGCCGGTGGAACGCCTGGCGCAGGCCGCCCATGCCTGGTGGCTGGAGCACGCCGCCGCCTGAAGTCTTTCGCTTGTCCGACAAAGATAGCGCTATCCCAAAGCGCTTCAAAACAGCAACTCCGGTAGAACAACGACAAAAGGAGAGCCCTCCATGTTCGGCATGTCACACGATGCCTACCTGCTCCTCGACGCCCTGGTGACCATCATCGGCCTGATCGTGCTGATCACCCGCTTCAAGGTGCATCCCTTCATCGCCCTGATCATCGCCGCCGGCTTCCTCGGCCTGACCTCGGGGATGCCGGTGGAGAAGATCGTCAAATCCTTCCAGGACGGCTTCGGCGGCGTGCTCGGCTTCGTCGGCGTGATCCTCGCCCTGGGCACCATGCTCGGCAAGCTGATGGCCGATTCCGGCGGCGCCGACCAGATCGCCCGCACCCTGATCCGCGCCTTCGGCAAGGAGCGGGTGCACTGGTCGATGATGCTCGCCGCGTTCCTGGTGGGCATCCCGCTGTTCTTCGAGATCGGCTTCATCCTGCTGATCCCGCTGGTGTTCATCGTCGCCCGGCGCAGCGGCGTGTCCCTGATCAAGATCGGCATCCCGTTGCTCGCCGGCCTCTCCGCGGTGCACGGTCTGGTGCCGCCACACCCCGGCCCGCTGCTGGCGATCGGCGTGTTCGGCGCCGACATCGGCAAGACCATCCTCTACGGTCTGATCGTCGCCCTGCCCACCGCCGCCATCGCCGGCCCGCTGTTCGGTTCGCTGGTCTCGCGCTATATCCCCGGCACGCCATCGGCGGAACTGGTCGAGCAGATCGCCCACGAGCCGGAGACCCAGGACCTGCCCAGCTTCGGCGTGACCCTGGCGACCGTGCTGCTGCCGGTGTTCCTGATGCTGCTGAAGACCTTCGCCGACGTCGCCTTCGCCGACGGCCACGCGTTCCGCGCCTGGATGGATATGATCGGCCACCCGATCAGCGCCCTCCTCCTGGCCCTGCTGGTGGCGCTCTATACCTTCGGCTACGCCCGCGGCTTCGACTCGAAGAAGATCCTCAGGCTGCTCGACCAGAGCCTGGCACCGACCGCCGCCATCGTGATGATCATCGGCGCCGGCGGCGGCTTCAAGCAGATGCTGGTGGCCAGCGGGGTCGGCGATGTCATCGGCCATCTCGCGGTGAACGCGCAGATCTCGCCGATCCTGCTGGCCTGGCTGGTGGCCGCGGTGATCCGCATCGCCACCGGCTCGGCCACCGTCGCCACCATCACCGGGGCCGGCATCGTGGTGCCGGTGATCGACCTGATCCCCGGGGTCAACCGCGAGTTGCTGGTGCTCGCCACCGGCGCCGGCTCGCTGATCCTTTCCCATGTCAACGACGCCGGATTCTGGCTGGTCAAGCAGTACTTCAACATGAGCGTCAGCGAGACCTTCAAGACCTGGACCGCGATGGAAACCATCCTCTCGGTGGTCGGCCTGGTCTTCATCCTGTTGCTGTCGCTGGTGCTCTGAGCACCAGCCCGACCGGAGTCCAGCCATGACCGAACCAATGCAACGCCCCGACCACGAAACCTCGCGCTGGCCGCGCGACTTCGATATCCGCCAGCGCTATGCCGAGCAGCAGGAACTGCTTGAGCCACCGCCGGCGCAGCCCCGCGAAGAGCCTACCGCCGACGCCTGAAGCCAGCCGGCGCCATGCCTTTGCTCCCGCCTCCCCACGAAGCGGGAGCAAAGGCTGACTTCCGGCAAGGGCGCGACGGTTTTCCTGCTGAAACGATTTACCTTCGCCCCGGACCGCGCTACAACAGTCCCACGCCTTTCATCCACATCATTCGAGGACCCGCCATGACCGCCCCGCTCCACCTCGATTCGCTGTTTCCCAGCCTCGACGCCATTCCCGAACAGTACCGCCCCGACGCCCCCATCGAGCAGCGCGACTACCTGGTCGACGGCCAACTGCGACATTGGGACGGCCCGCTGGCGCCGGTACGCAGCCCGGTATTCCTCGCCGAGGCCGACGGCGAGCGCCAGGTGATCCTCGGCAGCACCCCGCTGCTCGACGCCGACGCCGCGCTCGCCGCCCTCGACGCCGCGGTGCGGGCCTACGACCACGGCCAGGGCCTGTGGCCGAACCTGCGGGTGGCCGAACGCATCCAGCACGTCGAACGCTTCCTGGTGCGGATGCGCGAGCAGCGCGAGGCGGTGGTCAAGCTGCTGATGTGGGAAATCGGCAAGAACCTCAAGGACTCCGAGAAGGAGTTCGACCGCACCTGCGACTACATCGTCGACACCATCGAGGCGCTGAAGGAACTCGACCGCCGCTCCAGCCGTTTCGAACTGGAACAGGGCACCCTCGGCCAGATCCGCCGGGTGCCGCTGGGCGTGGCGCTGTGCATGGGGCCGTACAACTACCCGCTGAACGAAACCTTCACCACCCTGATCCCGGCGCTGATCATGGGCAATACCGTGGTGTTCAAGCCGGCCAAGTTCGGCGTGCTGCTGATCCGCCCGTTGCTGGAAGCCTTCCGTGACAGCTTCCCGCCAGGAGTGATCAACGTCATCTACGGGCGCGGCAGGGAAACCGTGTCGGCGCTGATGGCCAGCGGCAAGGTCGACGTGTTCGCCTTCATCGGCACCCATTCCGGCGCCAGCGACCTGAAGAAGCTGCACCCCCGCCCGCACCGCCTGCGCGCCGCCCTCGGCCTGGACGCGAAGAACCCGGGTATCGTCCTGCCGCAGGTCGACCTGGACAACGCGGTGAACGAGGCGGTCACCGGCGCGCTGTCCTTCAACGGCCAGCGCTGCACCGCGCTGAAGATCCTGTTCGTCCACGAAAGCGTGCTGCAACCGTTCCTCGACAAGTTCAGCGCGCGCCTGGCCAGCCTCAAGCCGGGCATGCCCTGGGAACCCGGAGTGGCGCTGACGCCGCTGCCGGAGCCGGGCAAGGTCGATTACCTCCAGGGCCTGCTGAACGACGCCCTGGCCAAGGGCGCGCGGGTGGTCAACGCGGGCGGCGGCGAGCATCGGCAGAGTTTCTTCTACCCCGCCCTGCTGAGTCCGGTGAACCCGGACATGCGCCTCTACCACGAGGAGCAGTTCGGTCCGCTGGTGCCGGTGGTGCCCTATCGCGAGCTGGACGAGGTGATCGACTACGTCCTGCGCTCCGACTACGGTCAGCAGTTGAGCCTGTTCGGCAACGACCCGGCGCAGATCGGCCGGCTGGTCGACGCCTTCGCCAACCAGGTCGGCAGGATCAACCTCAACGCCCAGTGCCAGCGCGGCCCGGACAGCTACCCGTTCAACGGCCGGAAGAATTCGGCGGAAGGCACCCTGTCGGTCCATGACGCGCTGCGGGTGTTCTCCATCCGCACCCTGGTGGCGACCCGCGACACCGAGGCGAACAAGACCCTGGTCAGCGAAATCATCCGCAACCGCGCGTCGAACTTCCTCACCACCGACTACATCTTCTGAGGCGCCTGTCCCTCTCCCACCGGGAGGGGGACAGGCCGCCGCCCGCTACTGTCCGCCAGGCAGCAGCCGCGCAACAGGCTGCCGCCCCGGCAACACCTCCTGCTCGCGCGAACCCGCGCAACCAGTGGCCTGCACGGGTCGGCACAGGCTGTGCAACGGCCCGGACTCCAGGGTAGCCGTCGACCGGACGGCCCCGCTGCCTACCAGGAGTCCGCATGAACGCCCGCGTCCATCCCGAAGCCACCGCCGCCAGTCTCTCCGAAGGCGCCGACTACGAACTGCTCGTCCAGCGTTTCCGACCGATCTTCGCGCGCATCGCCGAAGACGCCGTCGAGCGCGAACGGCAACGCGAACTGCCCCACGAGGCGATCGCCTGGCTCAAGCAGGCCGGCTTCGGCGCCGTGCGCGTGCCGCGCGAGCACGGCGGCGCCGGCGCCTCGCTGCCGCAGTTGGTTCGGTTGCTGATCGAACTGGCCGAGGCCGACTCCAACATCACCCAGGCCCTGCGCGGCCACTTCGCCTTCGTCGAGGACCGTCTCAATGCCGAGCCCGGCCCTGGCCGCGACCGTTGGCTGCGGCGCTTCGTCGAGGGCGACCTGGTCGGCTGCGCCTGGACCGAGGTCGGTTCGGTACGGCTGGGCGAAGTGCTCACCCGCGTCTCGCGCAAGGACGACGGTCGCTGGGTGGTGAACGGCAGCAAGTACTACAGCACCGGCAGCCTCTTCTCCGACTGGATCGATCTGTATGCCCAGCGCGACGACACCGGCGCCGACGTGATCGCGGCGATCCGCACCGACCAGCCCGGCGTGCGCCAGAGCGACGACTGGGACGGCTTCGGCCAGCGCACCACCGGCAGCGGTACGTCGCTGTTCGAGGACGCCGAGGTGGAGGAAGAGAACCTCATCGACTTCGCCAGCCGCTTCAAGTACCAGACTGCGTTCTACCAGTTGGTCCTGCTCGCGGTACTGGCCGGTACCGGCCGCGCCGCCTTACGCGACGTCGCCGCCGAGGTGCGCGGGCGAACCCGCATCTACAGCCACGGCAATGCCCCGCGAGCCAGCCGGGATCCGCAGGTGCAGCAGGTGGTCGGGCGCATCGCCGCGCGCGTCTACGCCGCCGAGGCGGCCACCCTGCGCGCCGCCGAAGCGGCCCAGCGCGCCTACCTGGCGCGCTTCGTAGGCGACCCGCAGGCGGAGAAGGAGGCCAATATCGCCGCCGAGATCGAATCGGCCAAGGCCCAGGCGATCGTCGCCGAACTGGTGTTGCAGGCCACCAGCGAGCTGTTCGACGCCAGCGGCGCTTCCGCCGTCGGCCGCGGCAAGCAGCTCGACCGCCACTGGCGCAATGCGCGCACCGCCGCCTCGCACAATCCCCTGATCTACAAGCAACGGATCGTCGGCGACTGGGAGATCAACGGCAGCGAGCCGCCCTACGTCTGGCAGATCGGCAGCGGTCCGGCCACGGCGTCCCGCTGAACCTCGCCCATCCCATCGCAAGGAGTTGCCATGAGCGCACTGGAAAAGAACGCCGCCGATCCCTATCGGCAACCGCTGCCACGGACCCCGGCCCGGCGCATCGCCGACGACGCCGAGGCGATCCGCGTCGCCCGCGAACTGGCCGGGCTGTTCGCCGAGGAAGCCTCGCTGCGCGACCGCCAGCGCCGGCTGCCGGTGGCCGAACTGGAAGCCTTCTCGCAGAGCGGCCTATGGGGCATCAGCGTACCGCGCGCCTACGGCGGCGCCGAGGTCGACTACCGGACCCTGGCCGAAGTACTGAAGACCATCGCCGCGGTAGACCCGTCCCTGGCGCAGTTGCCGCAGAACCACCTGGCGGTGCTCGACCATTTGCGCCTGGACGGCAGCGAGGAGCAGAAACGCTTCTTCTACGGCCTGGTGCTAGACGGCGTGCGCTTCGGCAACGCCTTCTCCGAACGCCACAGCCGTACCGTCGCCGAATTCCAGACACGAGTGCTGGCGGATGGCGACGGGTTCCGCATCGACGGCCGCAAGTTCTATTCGAGCGGCGCCCTGCTCGCCCACTGGGTACCGGCCGTCGGCCTCGACGCCGAGCAGCGCGCGCACCTGGCGTTCATCCCGCGCGACGCGCCGGGGCTGACGGTGATCGACGACTGGTCCGGCTTCGGCCAGCGCACCACCGCCAGCGGCACCGTCATCCTGGACAACGTGCGGGTGCCGGCCGAGCACGTCATCCCGGTGCACCGCGCCTTCGACCGCCCCACCGCCGCCGGCGCCGTATCGCAGTTCATCCAGGCCGCCATCGACGCCGGCATCGCCCGTGGCATCCTCGCCGAGACCGTGCAGCAGGTGCGCCGCCACGCGCGGCCATGGATAGACGCCAACCAGCAGCATGCCTGGGAAGACCCCTACACCATCCAGCAGGTCGGCGACCTGCGCATCCGCGTGCGCGCCGCGGAAGCCGTGCTCGACCTGGCGGCCGACGCCATCGAAGCGGCGCTCGCCGCCCCCGACGAGGAGAGCGTGGCCGCCGCCTCGATCGCGGTGGCCGAGGCCAAGGTGCTCACCACCGAAGCCGCCCTGCTCGCCGCCAACCGGCTGTTCGAACTGGCCGGCACGCGCTCGACCCTGGAGGAACTCAATCTTGACCGCCACTGGCGCAACGCCCGCACCCACACCCTGCATGACCCGGTGCGCTGGAAATACCATGCCATCGGCAACTACCAGTTGAATGGGGTGAAGCCCCCGCGGCACGCCTGGCTCTAGGAGCCGTCCCGGGCCCTGGGGCGGATATCGCCACCGGCGTCATCCGCCGTCCGTCCAGGTCAGGCCGGCAGCGCGTTGCGCCCGGCCTCCTTTCCCCAGAGCGCCCGCAGGTCGCGATAGCCGGCCGCCGGATGGGAGTCCGGCAGACGCGGGCCGTCGCCGAACAACTTCTCGCGCAGGGTTCCCGGCGCGTATTCGGTCTTGTACACCCCGCGCTTCTGCAACTCCGGCACCAGCAATTCGACCACGTCGCTGAAGGTTTCGTGAGCCAGCGCATAGGCCAGGTTGAAGCCATCCACGTCGGTGTCCTCCACCCACTCCTGCAACAGGTCGGCGACGGTCGCCGGGCTGCCGACGAACAGCGGGCCGAAGCCGCCGATACCGACCCAGTCGGCCAGCTCGCGGACCGTCCAGGTGCGCGTCGGATCGGCGCTGGAAAACGCTTCCACCGCCGATTGGATCGCATTGGTATGGATATGCCGCAGCACCTGGTCCGGCCGATACTGGCCGAAGTCGATCCCGGTCCAGCCGGAGATCAGCGCCAGGGCCCCTTCGTAGCTGACGAAGGCGCGGTATTCGTCGAACTTGGCCCTGGCCTTGGCGTCGGTCTCGCCCAGTACCACCGTCTGCAGGTTGAACACCAGTACCTTGCGCGGATCGCGGCCGGCCTCGGCGACGCGCTGGCGGATGTCGGCGACCGCCTGCTTGAGCACGGTCTTCGATGGCGCGGCGACGAACACGCACTCGGCGTGCTCGGCGGCGAAGCGCTTGCCACGACTCGACGCGCCGGCCTGGTAGAGCACCGGCGTGCGCTGCGGCGACGGTTCGCAGAGATGGATGCCGGGTACCTGGAAGTGCTCGCCGACATGACGGATCTCGTGAATCTTGCCCGGGTCGCTGAAGATCCTTCGGCGACGGTCGCGGAGCACCGCGCCGTCCTCCCAACTGCCTTCGAAGAGCTTGTAGAGCACCTGTAGGTATTCGTCGGCATAGTCGTAGCGGCGGTCGTGGTCGAGCTGGGCCTGCTGGCCGAGGTTGCGCGCGCCGCTTTCCAGGTAGGAGGTCACTACGTTCCAGCCGATCCGGCCCTTGGTCAGGTGGTCCAGGGTCGAGAGTCGGCGGGCGAAGGGATAGGGATGCTCGAAGGACAGCGAGGCGGTCAGGCCGAAGCCCAGGTGGCGAGTCACCGCGGCCATCGGCGTGATCAGCGCCAGCGGGTCGTTCACCGGTACCTGGGCGGCCTGGCGGATCGCCGCGTCGCCATTGCCGTCGAGCACATCGTAGATGCCCAGCACGTCGGCGATGAACAGACCGTCGAAACGGCCGCGTTCGAGCAACCGCGCCAGGTCGGTCCAGTACTCCAGGTCCTTGTACTGCGAGGAGCGGTCGCGCGGATGCGCCCAGAGGCCGGGCGACTGGTGGCCGACACAGTTCATTTCGAAGGCATTGAGACGGATTTCACGCGGCATGGGGACTCCTTGGCTTGCCTGTGCATCCGGCACCCCGTGCACAGCCCGTGCCGGGCCGCGAGGCCGCGCCGCGCAGGTCTGGGCGACAGCCCCCCCTGTCGCTGGGCGGGCGCAACTGCTGGGCAAGTGTTGGTGGATCAACACATTCGCCCGCCCCACCCGAGCATCCCCATCGACCCGTAGGGCGAATAGCGCCCCGGCGCTATCCGCCAGCGCACCGGTACCCCGTCCGGCGGATAGCCGCGAGCGGCTATTCGCCCTACCCGAACGCTCCGTGCGCCCAGCGCCGGTAGAGTCCGCGCGCCGCCGCATCGAGCAGGTAGCCGAGCAGGCCGATCAGCAGCACCATCGCCATCAGCTCGGAGTACGCCAGCCGGTCGCGGGTATCGAGGATGTAGTAGCCGAGCCCGGCGCTGACGCCGAGCATCTCGCAGGGCACCAGAACGATCCAGAGGATGCCGATGGCCAGGCGCACGCCGGTCAGCACATGGCCGAGGATGCCCGGCAGGATCACCCGGCGCAGGGTTTCCCAGGGCGTGGCGGCGAGGCTGCGGCTCAGTTGCAGCCAGCGCGGGTCGAGCTGGCGCACGCCGGCGGCGGTATTGAGCAGGATCGGCCAGAGCGCGGCGAAGGCCAGCAGGAAATAGATCGGCTGGTCGCCCACGCCCATCAGCATCACCGCGATGGGCATCCACGACAGCGGCGAGATCATCCGCAGGAACTGGAACGCCGGAGTGGTCGCCGCTTCCAGGTTGCGCGAGGCGCCCACCAGCAACCCCAGCGGCACTCCCACCAGCAGCGCCAGGAACAAGCCCAGCAGGACCCGTTTCAGGCTCACCAGCACGTGCTCGTAGAGTTCGCGGCGTTCCAGCAGTTCACCCAGGCTGAGCAACGTCGCCTGCGGCGAGAAGCGTGCCGAAAGGCCGTCGGCGGCGCCGAACAGGGCCACGCCGAGCCACCACAGGGCGAACAGCGCCAGCAGCCCGGCGACGCCTAGCGCGCCCTGGCGCAGGGCCTGCCTCACGGGCTGATCTCCTCACTGCGCTGGAAGCCCTCGGCGAGGCCGAACGCCTGCAACCCGCCGACCTCTACCAGGGCCTGGCGGACGAAGCGGTCGTCCACCAGGTCACTGGCCACCTGGCGCGGATCGAGGCTGGCGAGGAAGGCATTATTGCCTTCGATCAGGGTGTCCTTCAGCCGCCGCACCAGTTCCTCGGTATAGCTCGGATACGGATAGGGCTGGAAGTCGATGCGCCGCTCCTGCCAGTCGGCGTGACGGATCGCGCCGCTGGCGAGATAGGCCTGCTGCTCCTCGGCGCCCGGCGCCAGCACCCGGCCGAGGACCTCCGGCGCGTGCGGCGTGTAGCGGTTGGCTCCAGCCCTGGACAGCAACTGTGCGGCCTCGGCGCGGTGCCCGCGAGTCCATAACTGGGCCTTGACGATGGCGTTGACCACCTTTTGCGACCACTGCGGCCGCCGCTCCAGGTCGTGTTCGTGCATGAACACCACGCAGCAGGCGTGGTTGCGCCAGACATCGCCGGTGAAGCGCTGTACCCGACCGACCTTGAGGTTCTCCGCCAGGGCGTTGAACGGCTCGGCGACGATGTAGCCGTGGATGCGCTTGCTGGCCAGCGCCGGTGGCATGTCCGAAGGCGGCAGCACCACCAGGTTGACCTCGTCGGCGGCCAGCGCCGCGCCCACCGCGCGGCTCACCGCGCGCAAGCCGTTGTCGCGCAGCAGTTGCTGCAGCACCACGTTGTGGATCGAGTACCAGAACGGGATCGCCACGCTCCTGCCGCCGAGCTGGCGCACCTCGGCGATCTCCGGAGCCACCGTGAGCCCCGAGCCGCCGACGTGGTTCCAGGCCACCACCCTGGCCGGCACCTTGCTGCCGTAGCGGGCCCAGACGGTCATCGGCGACAGCAGGTGGATGACGTTGACCTGGCCGGAGATGAACGCCTCGATCACCTGCGCCCAGCTGCGCAACAGCACCGGCCGTTCGGCCTGGATCCCCTCGGCCTCGAACAGGCCGTTGGCATGGGCCACCAGCAAGGGCGTGGCGTCGGTGATCGGCAGGTAGCCGATGCGCACCGGCGCGTCGGGTTCGGCGGCGGCACGCGCCTGCAGGCTGCTCAGCAGCGGCAACGCGCCGGCAGCGCTGAGCAGCGCGGCGAGCTTGAGGATGTCACGTCGGGAATGGGTCGGGTCGTCCAGGCACATGGGAGGCCTCCGGCTGAGCGATGGGATGGGCATGGGTGCGGCTCGCCCGCCGTAGGGTTTTCAGGATCTCGATGCGCAACGCGCCCAGTTCCTCGACCAGCTCCGCGCGTGGCTGCGGCAGGTCGATGCGCCACTCGCCGAGGCTCCGCGCCGGGCTGTCACCCAGTAGCAGGATGCGTTCGGAGAGCAGCAGGGCCTCGTCGATATCGTGGGTGATCAGGACCACGGCGGTGCCGCGCTCGTGGATCGCCCGCAGCAGCAGCTGCTGCATGTCGGCGCGGGTCACTTCGTCCAGCGCGCCGAAAGGTTCGTCGAGCAGCAGCACTTTCGGCTGCCGCGCCAGGCAGCGGGCCAGCGCGGTGCGCTGGGCCATGCCGCCGGAGAGTTGCGCCGGGTAGCGGGCACGGGCGTGCTCCAGGCCGACCGCGGCGATCGCCTGGTCGACGCGGGCCTGGCGAGTGGCCGCGTCGAGGTGTGGCTGGCGGGCGAAATCGAGGCCGAAGGCGACGTTCTTCTCCAGGTTCAGCCAGGGCAGCAGGCTGGGGTCCTGGAACGCCACCGCGACGCCCGGATGCGGTCCGCGCAGGGGCTCGCCGAGTACCCGCACGCTGCCGGCGGCCGGCTCCTGCAGGCCGGCCAGCACGCGCAGCAGGCTGGACTTGCCGACGCCGCTGGGACCGAGGATCGAGACTACCTCGCCGGCGCCCAGGCGCAATTCGAAATCGCCGAGCACCGCCTGCCAGCCGGCACCGCGCGGATAGCCGAGGGCGATCCCGCGAGCATCGAGGAGCGCCTCGCTCATGCCTTGGCCTCGGCCTGGCGTTGCAGTTCGGCGCGCAGCTGCACCAGGCTCGGGGTGACGATCGGGACGAACGCCGACTCGCGCCAGCGGCGGGCGAAGCCGGCGCCGTGCTCGCTCAGGTAGGCCTTGCCGCCGCTGGCCTGCAGCTCCAGTTGCACGGCATTGGCGGCGGCTTCGGCGAGCCCGATGCGGATGCGGAACAGGCGTGCCGGCTGGTTGGCGAACTCGCCGCTGGCCAGTCCGGCGTGCAGCGCCGCCACGTGCCCGTCGAGGGTTTCGCGCTGTGCCACCAGCTCGCCATCCAACAGCGAACGGCTGCCGCCCAGGTGCCGCCGCACTTCGTCCAGCGCGCGGCGCGCCAGGCCGATGGCCATGCCGCATTGCAGGCCGAGGAAGGCCGGGCGCACCCGTGGCAGGAACTGGCGGGCGTCGTCGTGCAGCAGCCAGTCGCGGCCGACCACCACCGCGCGCAGGTCGAGGGCGGCGGTGTTGCTGCATTGCAGGCCGAGCAGGCGCAGGTCGTCGGAGCGCCGCAGGCCGGCCAGGCCCTCGGGAATCGCCAGGACGAAGGGCAAGCCGCCGGCGCCGTGCTCGATCGCCGCCGCCACCACGAAGTCGCCGCGGCGCAGGTTGGTCACCCAAGGCAGGCGGCCATCCAGGCGCCAGCCGGCTTCCTCCGGCTGCGCGACCACCTGCAGCGCCTCGATCCCGGAGAGGAACTTCATCGCGTTGGACAATCCGGTGGCGCCGGCCAGGCGGCCGGCCAGCAGGTCGCCGAGCAGGCGTTCGCGCAGGACCTGGTTGGGACTCTGCAACAGATACTCGATGAAGGCGCGCTGGCCCCAGAAGACGAACGCCGCGGTCAGCGAACGCGCCGCCAGCGCAGCGACCCGCTCCACCGCGTCGGCGAGCGCGCCGCCGCTGCCGCCGAGGCGCTCCTCCACCGCCACGCCGAGCACGCCGGCGGCGGCCAGGCGAGGCAGCAGCGCGGCAGGATCGGCGTCGCCGCGGTCGAGGGCCTCGGCGTGTTGGTCGAGCCAGTCGCTCAGGGTCGGGTCAAGCATGGTCGTCACTCCTTGCGCCGGCGCGGCGCACCGCCCGGCAAGCGCAGGCTCAGGCCTGCGGGTTGGTCCAGCGATATTGCTGCAGCTCGGGATTGAGCGGCGTGCGGGCGAACACATTGGCGAAGTTGCAGAGCGTCGCCAGGCTCACCCCGAGGATCACTTCCAGGGCCTGTGCCTGGTCGAAACCGGCGGCGCGGAAGGCTTCGAACTGCGCATCGGTGACCGCGCCACGGCTGGCGATCACCGCGCGGGTGAAGTCGGCCAGCGCCTCGTAGCGCGCGTCGGGCAGCTCGCCGCGAGCGCGCAGGGCCTCGATCACCGGCTCCGGCAGGCGCGCCTTGTTGCGCGCCACCGCGGTATGCCCGGCGACGCAGAAGTCGCAGCCATGGGTGGTGGCCGCCACCAGCTGCACCACTTCGCGCTCGGGCAGGCCGAGGCTGGCCTTGGCATTCAGCCCGGAAACGCTGAGGTAGGTTTCCAGGGCGGCCGGCGCGTTGGCCAGCACACCGAGCAGATTCGGGATATAACCCGAGTTGTTCAACGCGGTCTGCAGGAACGGACGCGCCGCCTCGGGGGCGTTTTCCAGGGTGAGCACGGGAACGCGTGACATGCTTTCGACTCCGATGGTTGAGGTGTCGAGGAAGTCTCTTGGTAATAAGAAATCCATTCAATATTCTAAAGTCGCTATCACTTGCTCTTGAGTCTTTCCCTTAGATGAATCCGTCCAACCCCCTCGTCGATTGGTTATTAGACAGCCTCGAAATCGACACCAGCCTGTTCCACGTCGGCCGCTATTGCGGCGGCTGGCACGCTTCCACCCACGGACTGGCGCGCGCCAGCTTCCATCTGGTGGTGCAGGGACACTGCTGGGCGCACGTCGCCGGCAGCGCGCGGGGCTGGCGGCTGGACAGCGGCGACGCGCTGTTCTTCCTGCGCGACGTGGAATTCCGCCTGTCCAGCGAGGCCGATGCCGATGCCGCGCGCTGCCAGCCGCGCGGCGAAATGCAGGCGCTGGAATGGAATGCCGCCGACGGGGCCGGGCTGGTCTGCGGTTTCTTTCATTTCCACTCGGGTCTTTCCGGGCTGATCGTCGACGCCCTGCCCGACTGGCTGATCCTGCGTGCCGGCGATCCGGCGCTGGACGCGGCGCGGCGCCTGTTCGCCCTGATCGTCGACGAATGCCGCCGCCAGCCGGCGCCGTCGCCAGTGCTGCTGGAACGCCTCAGCCACCTGCTGTTCCTCTACGTGCTACGCCAGCAGGTGCTCGACGATCCGACCCTCGGCGGCCTGGTGGCACTGGCGCGCCAGCCGCAGTTCGCCGGCCTGCTGGAAGCGCTGATCGAGGCACCCGAGCAGCCCTGGAGCCTGGAACAGATGGCCGAGCGCACCGGGCTGTCGCGCTCGGCCTTCTTCAAGCGCTTCAACGAACTCAGCGGTCAGTCGCCGGGCCAGGTCCTGCTGGTCCTGCGCATGCACCGCGCCTGCGCCCTGCTGCGCGCCGACGCCAGTGTCGCCGAGGTCGCGGCGGCGGTCGGCTACCAGTCCACCGCCGCCTTCACCCGCGCCTTCCACAAGGCCACCGGGCAGCAACCGGGGGCCTACCGCAAGGCCAGTCGCTGAGCACAGGCCAGGCAGGGGATCGGCGCCCGCGGTCCTGCGCCGATACCGCCAGGTCTCCTGCCCAGCCCCGTCGCTTCGGGCTAGGATGTGCCTTCGTTCCCCCGATCGGCCCGCGCCCATGCCCAGAGCCAGCAAAGTCACCGATCCGTCCTACGAGTTGATGGACGACCACGAAGGCCATTCGCTGATCTATCGCCAGCACGGCTTCCCCAGCCCGCTGGTGCGCTGGCACTTCCACAAGGAATACGAGCTGCACCTGATCGTCGCCAGCTCCGGCAAGGTATTCATCGGCGACTACATCGGCAACTTCGCCCCCGACACCCTGTTCCTCACCGGGCCCAACCTGCCGCACAACTGGATCAGCCAGGTCGAGCCCGGCGAGGTGGTGGCCCGGCGCGACATGCTGGTGAACTTCACCGACGAGGTGCTGGAGGACGGCAGCGGCGTGTTCTCCGAGCTGAACCGCCTGGCCCCGCTGCTGGCGCGGGCGCGCTACGGCATCGAGTTCCGCGACCCGGCGCTGATCGGCGAAAGCCGGCGACTGTTGCAACGCATCGCCGACAGCGGCGGCATGACCCGCCTGGGATACTTTTTTATCCTCCTGGAACAGCTCGCCGAATGCGAGGACTACCAGTTGCTCTCCACCGTCACCTCCTCGCAGCTGGCCGACGAGCACAACGTCGAACGAATCAACCGGGCGGTGGACTACATCTTCCAGCACTACGCCCAGGACCTCACCCAGGAACAGGTCGCCGCCCACCTGGGCATGACGCCCACCTACTTCTCGCGCTTCTTCAAGCAGGCCGCCGGGCGCGGCTTCGTCGAGTTCGTCAATCGCCTGCGCATCAGCAAGTCCTGCGAGCTGCTGGCCCGCAGCGAACTGCCGGTGACCGAGGTGTGCTTCGAGTCGGGCTTCAGCAACCTGTCCAATTTCAACCGGCGCTTCCAGCAGCTCAAGGGCATGACGCCCACCGGCTACCGGCGCCTGGTGACCCAGCGGCTGACCGAGCAGAACCTGCTCTGAGCGTCCAGCGCTCCAGCCCCGGAGTGCAAAAAAGTATCGGTCGAAGTGCAGTCGAGGCTTTGTCGGTTGCCTGACGCGCCTGTGTAATCGGCAGCGAGCGACACAAAAACAATAATGTCTTCCGCGCCGCCCGCCGGCCCGGAAGAGGAGTTCACCGATGAACGACTCGATCAAGACCTGCCTGGCCGCCGCCTGCCTCGTCCTGCCGCTGCTGGCCCAGGGCGCCGAGACCCTGACCATCGCCACGGTCAACAACAACGACATGATCCGCATGCAGCGTCTGTCCAAGGTGTTCGAGGAAAGCCACCCGGACATCGCGCTGAAATGGGTGGTGCTCGAAGAGAACGTCCTGCGCCAGCGCCTGACTACCGACATCGCCACCCAGGGCGGGCAGTTCGACGTGCTCACCATCGGCATGTACGAAGCCGCGCTGTGGGGCGCCAAGGGCTGGCTGGAGCCGATGAGCGAGCTGCCCGCCGACTACGCCCTGGACGACCTGTTCCCCTCGGTGCGCGACGGCCTCTCCGCCAAGGGCACGCTGTACGCCCTGCCGTTCTACGCCGAAGCCTCGATCACCTACTACCGCAAGGACCTGTTCCAGGAGGCCGGGCTGCGGATGCCCGAGCAACCGACCTGGACCCAGCTCGGCGAGTTCGCCGCCAGGCTCAACCGCCCGGACCAGGGCCAGTACGGCATCTGCCTGCGCGGCAAGGCCGGCTGGGGCGAGAACATGGCATTGATCGGCACCCTGGCCAACGCCTTCGGCGCACGCTGGTTCGACGAGCGATGGCAGCCCGAATTCAGCGGCGGCGAATGGAAGAAGGCCCTCGACTTCTATGTCTCCACCCTCAGGCGCTACGGCCCGCCCGGTGCCTCCAGCAACGGCTTCAACGAGAACCTGGCGCTGTTCAACAGCGGCAAGTGCGCGATCTGGGTGGACGCCAGCGTCGCCGGCTCGTTCGTCACCGACAAGAGCCAGAGCAAGGTCGCCGACGCCACCGGCTTCGCCTTCGCGCCCCGGGAAGTCACCGACAAGGGCGCCTCCTGGCTGTATTCCTGGGCCCTGGCGATACCCGCCAGCTCCCGCGCCAAGGACGCGGCGAAGGCCTTCGCCACCTGGGCCACCTCGCAGGCGTACGGCAAGCTGGTGGCGGACCGGGAAGGCGTGGCCAACGTGCCGCCCGGCACCCGCGCCTCGACCTACAGCGAGGCCTACCTGGCCGCCGCGCCGTTCGCACGGGTCACCCTGGAGTCGCTGAAGCGCGCCGATCCCAACCATCCGACGCTGAAGCCGGTGCCCTACGTCGGCATCCAGTTGGTGACCATCCCCGAGTTCCAGGCCATCGGCACCCAGGTCGGCAAGCTGTTCTCCGCCGCCCTCACCGGGCAGATGAGCACCGACCAGGCGCTGGCCGCCGCGCAGCAGACCACCGCCCGCGAGATGAAGCGCGCCGGCTATCCGAAGTAGCCCGCCGACGAGCAAGGCCACGCCCGGCGCGGCCCTGCTCGAGCGCTTGCCCTTGAAGATCCAGACGGAGTCGCCATGAACACCTCGGCCCTCGATACCCCGCTCCCGGCCCGTCCCGCCCGCCGCCTCCAGCGCCGCCGGCGCGGACCCGGCTGGCTCCTGGTCAGCCCCTCGGTGGCGCTGCTGCTGTTGTGGATGATCGTGCCCCTGGGCATGACCCTGTATTTCTCGCTGATCCGCTACAACCTGCTGTATCCCGGCGAGAACGCCTTCGTCGGCCTGGAGAACTTCACCTTCTTCGTCACCGACGCCGGCTTCCTGCCCGGCGCGCTGAACACCCTGCTGCTGGTGGGCAGCGTGCTGGCGATCAGCGTGGCGTTCGGCGTGCTCATCGCCGCGCTGCTGGAAGCCGGCGAGTTCTTCGGCCGCGGCGTGGTGCGGGTGTTGCTGATCTCGCCGTTCTTCATCATGCCGACGGTGAGCGCGCTGCTCTGGAAGAACCTGATCTTCCACCCGGTATCGGGCATCCTCGCCGCCGTCTGGCGCCTGTTCGGCGCCGAGCCGGTGGATTGGCTGGCGCACTATCCGCTGCTGTCGATCATCCTCATCGTCTCCTGGCAATGGCTGCCCTTCGCCATCCTGATCCTGATGACCGCCATGCAGTCCCTCGACCAGGAGCAGAAGGAGGCCGCCCGCCTCGACGGCGCCGGTCCGCTGGCGATCTTCTGGCACCTGACCCTGCCGCACCTGGCGCGGCCCATCGCGGTGGTGCTGATGATCGAGACGATCTTCCTGCTCTCGGTATTCGCCGAGATCTTCACCACCACCAGCGGCGGCCCCGGCTACGAATCGACCAACCTCGCCTACCTGATCTACAACCAGGCGCTGCTGCAGTTCGATGTCGGCATGGCCTCGGCCGGGGGCCTGATCGCGGTGCTGATCGCCAACATCGCCGCCATCGTGCTGGTGCGGATGATCGGCAAGAACCTTACCGAGCGCAGCTGAGGAGCCCGCCATGCTGACACTCAAGCAATCCCGCCGCCTGCGCAACGGCCTGCTCGGCCTGCTCTGCTGGGGCATCGCCCTGCTGCTGTTCTTCCCGATCTTCTGGATGCTGCTGACCAGCTTCAAGACCGAGATCGACGCCTTCGCCACGCCGCCGCAGTTCATCTTCCAGCCGACCCTGGAGAACTACCTGCACATCAACGAGCGCAGCGACTACTTCGCCTACGCCTGGAACTCGCTGCTGATCTCCTTCTCGGCGACCCTCCTGTGCATGCTCGTCGCGGTGCCGGCGGCCTACTCCATGGCCTTCTTCGAGACCCGCCGCACCAAGCGCACGCTGCTCTGGATGCTGTCGACCAAGATGCTTCCGCCGGTCGGCGTACTGATGCCGATCTACCTGCTGGCCAAGCAGTTCGGCCTGCTCGACTCGCGGCTGGCGCTGATCATCGTCTACACCCTGATCAACCTGCCGATCGTGGTCTGGATGGTGTACACCTACTTCAAGGACATCCCCGTGGACATCCTCGAAGCGGCGCGCCTGGACGGCGCCGGCACCTGGCAGGAGATCGTCCGCGTACTGCTGCCGATCGCCCGCGGCGGGCTCGCCGCGACCCTGCTGCTGTCGCTGATCCTGTGCTGGAACGAGGCCTTCTGGTCGCTCAACCTGACCTCCTCGGCCGCCGCCCCGCTGACCGCCCTGGTCGCCTCCTATTCCAGCCCCGAAGGACTGTTCTGGGCCAAGCTCTCGGCCGTCTCCACCCTCGCCTGCGCGCCGATCCTGGTCTTCGGCTGGATCAGCCAGAAGCAACTGGTACGCGGCCTTTCCTTCGGCGCCGTGAAATGAAGCGCATCCCCATCCTTTCGTCCACGGAGGTATTCCACCATGGCTGATCTCAGGATCCGCAACCTGCAGAAAGGCTTCGACGGCCAGGCCATCATCAAGGGCATCGACCTCGACGTCCGCGACCGCGAGTTCGTGGTCTTCGTCGGCCCCTCCGGCTGCGGCAAGTCGACCCTGCTGCGCCTGATCGCCGGCCTCGAAGAGGCCAGCGGCGGCAGCATCGCCCTCGACGGCACGGACATCACCGACACTCCGCCGGCGAAGCGCGACCTGGCCATGGTCTTCCAGACCTACGCGCTGTACCCGCACATGACGGTGCGCAGGAACCTCTCCTTCGCCCTCGACCTGGCCGGCGTCGACAAGCGCGAGGTCGCCGCCAAGGTCGACGCCGCCGCGCATATCCTCGAACTGCAAGCGCTGCTGGAGCGCAAGCCGCGCCAGCTCTCCGGCGGCCAGCGGCAGCGGGTGGCGATCGGCCGGGCGATCGTGCGCAACCCGAAGATATTCCTCTTCGACGAACCGCTGTCCAACCTCGACGCCGCCCTGCGCGTGCAGATGCGCCTGGAACTGGCGCGGCTGCACCAGGAACTGGCGGCGACCATGATCTACGTGACCCACGACCAGGTCGAGGCGATGACCCTGGCGGACAAGGTGGTGGTGCTCAACGGCGGGCGCGTCGAGCAGGTCGGCTCGCCGCTGGAGCTCTACCACCATCCGGCCAACCTGTTCGTCGCCGGCTTCCTCGGCACGCCGAGGATGGGCTTCCTGCGCGGCCATCTGAGCCGCAACCAGGGCGAGCACTGCGAGGTCGCCCTCGAATGCGGCGCGCGCGTCGGCCTGCCGCTATGCGCCGGCGAGCTGGCCACCGGCAGCCCGGTGACCCTCGGTATCCGCCCGGAACACCTGAACCTCGCCTGCCCGGGCCATGCCTTCCAGGGCCTGCTGCGGGTCGCCGCCGACGTCAGCGAGCGCCTGGGCAGCGACAGCTTCTGCCATGTCCGCGCCGACTCGGGGGAGATGCTCACCCTGCGCGTGCGCGGCGATTTCGCACCGGACTACGGCGCAACCCTGGAGCTGGGCTTCGATCCGGCGCACTGCCACCTGTTCGACAGCAACGGCCAGGCCCTCGACAAACGACTGCAACAGGCGGCCTGAAGCCGCCAGCGGGAACCCACCGATGAAACTCAACCGGCAGCACCTCCCCCTGCTGGCGACCGCTGTCGCCCGCCCGTCCTACGACCCCGCGCAACTGCGCCAGGGCATCGTCCACATCGGCGTCGGCGGCTTTCACCGCGCGCACCAGGCGGCCTACACCGACGCCCTGATGAACCGCGGCGAAGCCCTCGACTGGGCGATCTGCGGCGCCGGCCTGCGCAGCGACGACCGCGCCATGCACGACGCCCTGGCCGCCCAGGACTACCTCTACACCCTCTGCGAGCTGGGCGACCAGCCGGACACCGAGGTCCGCGTGATCGGCGCCATCAGCGGCATGCTGCTCGCCGAGAACGGTGCCGAGGCGCTGCTGGAAAAGCTTGCCGAGCCGGCCATCCGCATCGTCTCGCTGACCATCACCGAAGGCGGCTACTGCATCGACGACGGCAGCGGCGAGTTCCTCGCAGAACTGCCGCTGGTACGCCACGACCTGGCCAACCCGCGGACCCCGCACGGGGTCTTCGGCTTTCTCTGCGAGGCTCTGCGGCGGCGCCGCGACACTGGCGTGCCGGCGTTCACCGTGATGTCCTGCGACAACCTCCCGCACAACGGCGAGGTGGCGCGCAAGGCGCTGCTGGCCTTCGCCGAACGGCTCGACCCGGCGCTGGCACGCTGGATCTCGGCGCACGTCAGCTTCCCCAACGCCATGGTCGACCGCATCACCCCGATGACCAGCCCCGCCCACCGCCGCCAGCTGGCCGAGCGGCACGGCGTGGAGGACGCCTGGCCGGTGGTCTGCGAACCCTTCGTGCAATGGGTGCTGGAAGATCGTTTCAGCGCCGGGCGTCCGGCCTGGGAAAAGGTCGGCGTGCAGTTCACCGACGACGTCACGCCCTACGAGGAGATGAAGATCGGCCTGCTCAACGGCAGCCACCTGGCGCTCACCTACCTGGGCTTCCTGCGCGGCTACCGCTTCGTCCACGAGACCCTCGGCGACCCGCTGCTGCGCCGCTACGTGCGGGCCTTCATGGACCGCGACGTGGCCCCGCTGCTGGCGCCGGTGCCAGGGATCGACCTGGAGCGCTACAAGGACAGCCTGGTCGAGCGCTTCGCCAACCGCGCCATCGCCGACCAGCTGGAACGGGTCTGCTCGGACGGCTCGTCGAAGTTTCCCAAGTTCATCGTCCCCACCGCCAATCGGCTGATCGCCGCCGGCCGGCCGCTGGAACGGGTGGCCCTGGTGGCGGCGGCCTGGGCGCTGTACCTGGGCGGGGTCGACGAGCATGGCGAGCGCTACCCGATTCCCGATCCGCGCGCCGCCGAATGCCAGGCGCTGGTTGCCGAACGCCACGGCCTGGGCCGGCGCCTGCTCGGCGTGGAGACCGTGTTCGGCCCGGCGATCCCGGCCTCGGAGGCCTTCGTCGAGGCCTTCGAGCGGCTCTACGACAGCCTGCGCCGGCACGGCGTCAATGAAACCCTGCGCCAGGTACTCGGCGAATGACTCCGGAGGGCCGCATGCGCGGATTGTTCCTCGGCATCGATTGCGGCACCCAGGGCAGCAAGGCGCTGCTGCTCGACGCCGGCAGCGGCCGCACGCTGGGCCTGGGCAGCGCCGCGCAGCGCCCGCCGGAAGGCCGCGACGGACGCCGCGAACAGGACCCGGCGGACTGGCTGGAAGCCATGGCCAGCGCGGTACGCATGGCCCTTGAGGAAGCCGCGGTGGACGGCCGCGAGGTCCGCGCCCTGGCGGTTTCCGCCCAGCAGCATGGGCTGCTCCTGCTCGACGCCGAGGGCCGGGCGTTGCGCCCGGCCAAGCTCTGGTGCGACACCGAGAGCACAGAGGAGAACCGCGAGCTGCTGGAAGCCCTCGGCGGCCCGGCCGGCTCGCTGGAACGCCTGGGACTGGTGCTCGCGCCGGGCTACACGCTGTCCAAGCTGCTCTGGAGCAGGCGCCGCTTTCCCGAGCTGTTCGCCCGCGTCGCGCACATCCTCCTGCCCCACGACTACCTCAACCACTGGCTCACCGGCCGCGCCTGCAGCGAAGCGGGCGACGCCTCCGGCAGCGGCTACTTCGACGTGCGCCGGCGCACCTGGGCCAGCGACGTGCTGGAGCTGGTCGAGCCGGGCGGACGCCTGGCGGCGGCGCTGCCGGAGCTGATCGAGCCCGGCGCCTGCATCGGCAACCTGCGCCCCGAAGCGGCCGCCGCCCTCGGCCTGGCTCCCCACACGCGGGTGGCCGGTGGCGGCGGCGACAACATGCTCGCCGCCATCGGCACCGGCAACATCCGCCCCGGCCTGCTCACCGCCAGCCTGGGCACCTCCGGCACCCTGGCCGCCTATGCCGAGCGGCCCCTGGTCAGCCCGCACGGTGAGCTGGCGAGCTTCTGCGCCTCGTCCGGCGGCTGGCTGCCGCTAGCCTGCACGATGAACCTCACCGGTGCCTGCGGCCTGGTACAGGACCTGCTGCATCTCGACCTCGACGAATTCTCCCGGCTGGCGGCCCAGGCGCCGGTCGGCGCCGAGGGCCTGCTGATGCTGCCGTTCTTCGACGGCGAGCGGGTTCCGGCGCTACCGCACGCCAGCGCCAGCCTGCACGGCATGACCGCGGCCAACCTGAGCCGCGCCAATCTTTGCCGGGCGGTGCTCGAAGGCACCGCCTTCGGCCTGCGCTACGGCCTCGACCTGCTGCGCGCCAGCGGCCTGCCGGGCGAGGAAATCCGCCTGGTCGGCGGCGCGGCGAAGAACCCGCTGTGGCGGCGGACGCTCGCCGACCTGCTCGGCCTGCCGCTGGTCTGTCCGCGGCAGACCGAGGCCGCCGCCCTTGGCGCGGCGCTCCAGGCGGCCTGGAGCCTGGGCCGCGAAAGCGGCGCCGGTGAAAGCCTGGAAGCCCTGTGCCGGCGCTGCGTGGCGCTCGACGAGTCGACCCGCACCCAGCCCCAGGCGCGACAACAGGCGGCCTACGAACAGGCCTACCGGCGTTACCTGGAGCACCTGCCTGCGCGATAATGGCCGGCTTTCCTTCCTCTTCTGGCGTTCTGGAGAACTGCATGTACCTGGTGTGTGGCGAGGCCCTTTTCGATGTCTTCAGCCTGGAAAGCGCTGCGCGCAGCAACGAGCTGGGCTTCACCGCGATCGCCGGCGGCTCGCCGTTCAACGTCGCCGTCGGCCTGCGCCGGCTGGGCGTGGAGGCGGCGCTGTTCGGCGGGCTGTCCGGCGACTACCTGGGCGCGCGGCTGCGCCGGGTGCTCGAAGAAGAAGGCGTGGACTGCGGCTTCCTGGTGCCCAGCGACGCCCCGACCACCCTGGCGATGGTCGGCCTCGACGCCAGCGGCTCGGCGCAATACCAGTTCCGCGGCGACGGCTGCGCCGACCGCCAGGTGCGCCTGGAACACCTGCCGACGCTGGATGGGCGGATACGCGGGTTGCACGTCGGCTCCTATACCCTGGTGGTGACACCGGTGGCCGACACCCTGCTGGCGCTGGTCCGGCGCGAGAGCGGCCGGCGTCTGGTCAGCCTGGATCCCAACGTGCGCCTCGACCCGCAGCCGGACATCGACCTCTGGCGACGCCGGGTCGAGGCCTTCGCCAGTCATGCGCACCTGATCAAGGCCAGCGAGGAAGACCTGGCCCTGCTCTACCCCGGCCGCGACCCCGGCGAGGTGGCCCGCGACTGGCTGAACCCGCGCTGCCGGCTGGTCTTCGTCACCCACGGCGGCGCCGGCGCCAGCGTGCACTGCGCCCACGGCAGCTGGAGTCGCCCGGCGGATAGCACCCTGGCGCTGCGCGATACGGTCGGCGCCGGCGATACCTTCCAGGCGGCGACCCTCGCCTACCTCCGCCGCCTCGACGCCGACAGCCCGGCCGGGCTAGCCACGCTGTCGCGGGAAGCGATCGACGCGATGCTCGCCTTCGCCATCCGCGCGGCGGCGGTCACCTGCTCGCGGGTGGGGCCGGACCTGCCGTTCGCCCACGAGTTTTGAGGCCGGCCGTGCGGAGGGTCAGGCCGAGAGCTGCCGCCCGGTCTAGCGCCCCGGCCGCGCCAGCCACTCCCGGCCCTTGAGCATGGCGTTCCAGTACACCCAGGGCAGTACGTGGCGCTTGAGCAGCCAGGCGAAGCGGCTGGCCGCGGTGGGCTCCAGCGGGAAGGTCGGCAGCAGCTTGCCGGCATAGCCGAACTCCGCCAGCACCACCCGGCCGCGTTCCACGGTCAGCGGGCAACCGCCGTAACCGTCGTAGCGCAGCGGCAGGCCACGGCCGCTGCGCAGGCCGAGCAGGTTCTCAGCGACCACCACGATCTGCTTGCGCGCCGCCGCCGCGGTCTTCGCGTTGGCGGTGCCGCAGACGTCGCCGAGGGCGAAGATCTCCGGATGGCGGACGTGCTGCAGGGTCGCCGGATCGACTTCGCACCAGCCGGCCGCATCGCCAAGGCCGCTGGCGGCGACGAAGTCCGGCGGCAATTGCGGCGGCACCACGTGCAGCAGGTCGAAATCCTTCTCCTCCCGGCTGGCGTTGCCGTCGGCGTCCTTCACCTCGAACCAGGCCTTGCGCGCCGCGCCGTCGACCTTCACCAGGTTGGAGTTGAACACCAGCTCGGCCGAATACTTGCGCACGTACTCCATCAGCGGCGGGACGAAGTCGGCGACGCCGAACAGCGCCGCGCCGGCCAGGTCGAACTCGACCTCGATGTCCCGCAGCACGCCCTCCCGCAGCCAGTGGTCGCAGGACAGGTACATGGCCTTCTGCGGCGCCCCGGCGCACTTGATCGGCATCGCCGGCTGGGTGAACAGCGCCTTGCCACCACGCAGTCCGCGCACCAGCTCCCAGGTATAGGGCGCCAGGTCGTAGCGGTAGTTGGAGGTGACGCCGTTGCGCCCGAGGCTCTCCTCCAGCCCCTCGATGCGCTCCCAGGCCAGGCGCAGGCCGGGACAGACGATCAGGTTGCGGTATTCCAGGCTGCCGCCGTTCTCCAGCAGCAATCGCCGCTCCCCGGGCTCGACCCGCTCGACGCGGGTGCGCAGCCACTCCACGCCGGCCGGCACCAGCGCGGCCATCGGCCGCGCGGTGTCGCCCTGGGAGTAGGCGCCGCCACCGACCAGGGTCCAGCCCGGTTGGTAGTAGTGGGTGTCCGCCGGTTCGACCAGGCTGATGCGCAACCCCGGCGATCGTTTCAGCAGGCTGGCGATCACGCCGATGCCGGCCGCGCCGCCGCCGATCACGGCGATGTCGGTGGTGAGTTGTGAAGCGTTAGCGCTCTGCATGGGAGCTCCTTCGACGGTCCGGGTGGGTGGGCGCGCGACAGACCGCCGCGCGCGAAACCCTATCACCCTAGCAGCACGGCGCCGGCGCGCGGCATCCGGCTGTAATCCGCCGGTAACTGTTGCCCAGGCAACAGCGGAGCAACAGGCAGCGCCCGCCGACCAGCAAAAACTGTTGGAGAAAATCGGCAAGCCATTGATTTTTCATTTGATTATCGAACGGCACGGCTTGTGCAAGCGGACCCATCAGAGGCTTGGCGATCGCGCCAGCCACCTATCCGAACTGCCAGAGGTGCCCGGCGAGCATGTCGTTACCGCCTGTTTCCCTCCCACCTCCAGGCGTTCCACCCGCACCACCGAACCCGCGAGCCGCGCCACACCGATGCCGCTGGCGGAACCACCACGCTGCAAGGCTGAACCATGACCGACGACACCGCACCCAAGGATCTTCGTGACCAGGCGCCCCGGCTACTCCCGGCACGCCTCATCGAGAACGACGCCCAGGCGTTGCAGGCCGCCCACGAGGTAGCCGGACTGGCCCGTCGCGAAGCGGCGCTACGCGACCGCGAACGACGCCTGCCCTGGCAGGAGCTGGAACTCTTCACCCGCCTCGGCCTGGGCGGCATCGGCATTCCCCGCGCCCATGGCGGCGCGCAGGTTTCCCACGTGACCCTGGCCGAGGTGTTCCGCGTCATCTGTGCCGCCGACCCGGCCCTCGGGCAGATCCCGCAGAACCAGTTCGGCCTGCTCAGCGTGATCGACAACGTCGCCAGCCCGGCGCAGAAACGCAAGCTGTTCCGTGGCATCCTCGACGGCCGCCGGCTGGCCAATGCCGGACCGGAGCGCAATACCCGCCATACCCTGGAGCTGAAGGCGCGGGTCCGTCGCGACGGCGACGGCTACCGGGTCAGCGGCGAGAAGTTCTACTCCACCGGCGCCTTGTTCGCCCACTGGGTGGCGGTCAAGGCCATCGACGAGGAAGAGCGCGCGGTGATGCTCTTCGTCGAGCGCGGCGCTCCCGGCCTGCGCATCGTCGACGACTGGTCCGGCTTCGGCCAACGCACCACCGCCAGCGGCACGGTACTGCTGGACGAGGTGCCGGTAGCCGGCGACATGCTGATCCACAACGGCCTGCTGGCCGAGATCCCGAGCCTCCAGGGCGCCGTCTCGCAACTGATCCAGGCCGCCATCGACGCCGGCATCGCCCAGGCGGCGCTGGACGACGCCCAGGCGTTCGTCCGCGAACGCAGCCGGCCCTGGATCGACGCCCAGGTCGAACGCGCCAGCGATGAGCTCTACAGCATCGCCGAGGTCGGCCGCCTGCAAATCGAGCTGCACGCCGCCAACGCCCTGCTGGAGAAGGCCGGCCAGGTCCTCGATGAAGTGGCCGCGCGGCCGGTGGACGCCGAGTCGGCGGCACGCGCCTCGATCGCCGTGGCCGAGGCCAAGGTGCTGAGCACCGAGATCAGCCTGGCCGCCAGCGAGAAGCTCTTCGAGCTGGCCGGCAGCCGCGCCACGCTCGCCGAGTTCAACCTCGACCGGCACTGGCGCAACGCCCGCACCCACACCCTGCACGACCCGGTGCGCTGGAAAGTCCACGCGGTCGGCGACTACTACCTGAACGGCGCCCGTCCGGCGCGTCACTCATGGATCTGAGGAGCGCCCGATGAGCCTCGCACACGCCACGCGCGACAATCCCACGACCACTGCCCATCGCATCGGCAGCGACGACGAAGCCCTGGAAACGGCCCGCGAGCTGGCCGCCCTGTTCACCCGCGAAAGCATCCAGCGCGACCGCGAGCGGCGCCTGCCGCTGGAAGAACTGGAGCTGTCCTCCCGTTCCGGCCTGTGGGGTATCGCGGTGCCCCGCGAATACGGCGGGGCCGGCGTCTCGCGGGTGACCCTGGCGAAGGTGGTGGCGATCGTCAGCGCCGCCGACAGTTCCCTGGGGCAGATTCCGCAGAACCATTTCTACGCCCTCGAAGTGCTGCGGGTGAACGGCTCGCCGGCGCAGAAACGTCGCCTGTTCGGCGCCGCCCTGGCCGGCGAGCGTTTCGGTAACGCCCTGGCCGAGATCGGTACACGTACCGCCAGCGAGCGCCGCACCCGCCTGCGCGCCGACGGCGACGGCTACCGCCTGGACGGGCGCAAGTTCTACTGCACCGGCGCACTCTACGCGCAGCGGGTGCCGACCCTGGCGATAGACGACGAGGGCCGCCAGCAACTGGTCTTCGTCCCGCGCGACAGTGCCGGGCTGGAAATCGTCGACGACTGGTCCGGCTTCGGTCAACGCACCACCGGCAGCGGTTCGGCGCTGTTCGACCGGGTAGCGGTGGCCGCCGAGGACGTGGTCTCGTTCCAGGACGCCTTCGAGCGCCCGACCACCGTCGGCCCGTTGGCGCAGATCCTCCACGCGGCGATCGACGCCGGGATCGCCCGCGGCGCCTTCGAGGACACCCTGCGTTTCGTCCGCGAGCGTGCCCGCCCCTGGGTCGACTCCGGCGTCGACAAGGCCAGCGACGACCCCTTGACCATCCATGAGATCGGTCGCCTGGCGATCCGCCTGCACGCCGCCGAAGCGCTGCTGGAGCGTGCCGGGCGGGTGCTCGATCGGGCCACCGCCGAACCGGACGCGGAAAGCGTGGCGGCCGCCTCGATCGCCGTCGCCGAAGCCCGCGCGCTGACCACCGAGGTCGCCCTGCTGGCCGGCAGCAAGCTGATCGAGCTCGGCGGCAGCCGCGCCTGTCTCGCCGAGCTCGGTCTCGACCGTCACTGGCGCAACGCCCGCGTACACACCCTGCACGACCCGGTGCGCTGGAAGTACCACGCGGTCGGCGACTACTACCTCAACGGCCGCCTGCCGCCGCGCCGCGGCACGCTCTGAACGCCGAAGGAACCGCCATGAGCAAGAAGCAGATTCTCCTAAACGCCTTCAGCATGAATTGCGTCGGCCATATCAACCACGGTCTCTGGACCCACCCGCGCGACCGCTCCAGCGACTACCGCAAACTGCGCCACTGGACCGAGCTGGCCCGGCTGCTGGAGCGCGGCCTGTTCGACGGCCTGTTCATCGCCGATATCCTCGGTGTCTACGACGTCTACCAGGGCGGCATCGAGGTGACCGCCCGCGAAGCCGTCCAGCTACCGGTGAACGACCCGCTGATGCTGGTCTCGGCCATGGCCGAGGTCACCGAGCACCTGGGTTTCGGCGTCACCGCCAACCTCACCTACGAGGCGCCCTACCCGTTCGCCCGGCGGCTCTCGACCCTCGACCACCTGAGCGACGGGCGGATCGGCTGGAACATCGTCACCGGCTACCTGGAAAGCGCGGCCAAGGCCATGGGCCAGTCCGCGCAGATCGAGCACGACCGCCGCTACGACCGCGCCGACGAGTACCTGGAGGTCCTCTACAAGCTCTGGGAGGGCAGCTGGGAAGACGACGCGGTGCTCGCCGACCGCCAGCGACGGGTCTACGCGCGGCCGGAGAAGATCCACAAGATCCGCCACCATGGCGAGTTCTACCAGGTCGAGGGCTACCACCTCGCCGAGCCCTCTCCACAGCGCACCCCGGTGCTGTTCCAGGCCGGCTCCTCGGAGCGTGGCCTGGCCTTCGCCGCGCGCCACGCCGAATGCGTGTTCGTCTCCGGACAGACCCGCGAGGCCACCCGCCAATTGGTGCAGCGCATTCGCGCGGCGGTGGTCGGCGCCGGCCGTCGCGCCGAGGACATCAGGATCTTCATGGGCATCAACGTGATCGTCGCCGCCACCGCGGCCGAGGCCCGCGACAAGCATGCCGAGTACCGCCGCTACGCCAGCCCCGAGGCCGGCCTGGCGCACTTCGCCAGTTCCAGCGGCATCGACCTGTCGCGCTACGGGCTCGACGAACCGATCCGCTACGAGAAGAACAACGCCATCGAGTCGGTGGTGAAGAACCTCACCGTGGCGCGCACCGACTCCACCGTGCGCAAGCTCCTCGACCAGTTGGCCCTGGGCGGCCGCTACGTGACCCTGGTAGGCGACCCGCGCCAGGTCGCCGACGACCTCGAAGGCTGGATCGCCGATACCGGCCTGGACGGCTTCAACCTGACCCGCACCGTGGAGCCGGAGAGCTACGCCGACTTCATCGACCTGGTGGTGCCCGAGTTGCAGGCACGCGGCAGCTACAAGACCGCCTACGCCCCCGGCACCCTGCGGGAGAAGCTCTTCGGCGGCGGCCGCGCGCGCCTGCAGGCGGAACACGCCGGCGCCGCCTTCCGCCAGCCCCCGGCCGCGCGCCAGCGCCAGGCCTGACCCCACTTTCCCTTTCGTTCAGGAGCCCACCATGCTGAACACCCTGAAAACCCTGAGCCTGGCCGTCCTCCTCGGCAGCGGCCCGGCCCAGGCCGCCGACGCCCCGCTGAAGATCGGCACCACCGCCGCCTTCGCCCCGCCGCTGGAAGTCGCCGTGAGCGAAGCCGGCAAGCAGGGACTGAAGGTCGAACTGGTCGAGTTCAGCGACTGGAACGCCCCCAACATCACCCTCGCCCAGGGCGACATCGACGCCAACTACTTCCAGCACGTGCCCTTCCTGGAAAACGCCAACCGCGAAGGCGGCTTCCAGTTGAAGCCGTTCGCGCCGGGGATCATCAACAACGTCGGGCTCTATTCGAAGCGCTACGCCAGCCTCGCAGAGTTGCCGGAAGGCGCCAGCGTGGCCATCGCCAACGACCCGATCAATAGCGGCCGCGGCCTGCAACTGCTACAGAAGGCCGGCCTGCTGAAGCTCAGGGACGGCGTCGGCTACAAGGCGACCCTCGACGATATCGTCGACAACCCGAAGGACATCCGCATCACCGAGCTGGAGGCGGTGCAACTGGCGCGCGCCCTCGACGATTTCGACCTGGCCCAGGGTTACCCGCACTACCTGCGCCTGGCCGGGACCATCGACCCGACCCGGGCACTGCTGTTCGACGGGGTCGACAACCGGGAATACGTGATCCAGTTCGTCACCCGCGGCGACTACCAGGACCGCGACGGCCGCCTGGCGCGCTTCGTCGACATCTACCAGCATTCGCCGGTGGTCCGCGCCGCGCTGGACAAGGCCCATGGCACGCTGTACCAGCCGGGCTGGGAGTGACGACCATGACCGTTCCCCCGAGCCTGCTGCCCCTCGGACCGTTCCCGACGGCGCCCGACACGCGCGCCTCCACGCCGCACATCCGCCTCCACGGCCTGGGCAAGCGCTACCCCGGCGGGGTCCAGGCCCTGCGGGAGATCGACCTGGAAATCCACCGCGGCGAAGTGTTCGGCATCATCGGCCGCAGCGGCGCCGGCAAGTCCTCGCTGATCCGCACCCTCAATCGCCTGGAGCGTCCCAGCGAGGGGCAGGTGCTGATCGACGACGAAGACATCGGCGGCTACGACGGCCAGCGCCTGGTCGCCCTGCGCCGACGCATCGGCATGATCTTCCAGCACTTCAACCTGATGTCGGCCAAGACCGTATGGCAGAACATCGCCCTGCCGCTGCGGGTGGCCGGGGTGCCCCGGGCACGGATCGAGGAGCGGGTCGCCGGGCTGCTGCAACTGGTCGGCCTGGAGGAAAAACGCGACGCCTATCCGGCACAGCTCTCCGGCGGACAGAAACAGCGCGTCGGCATCGCCCGCGCGCTGGTGCACCAGCCGCAGATCCTGCTCTGCGACGAAGCCACCTCGGCGCTGGACCCGGAGAGCACCCAGGCGATCCTCGCGCTGCTGCGCGACATCAACCGCCGGCTGGGCCTGACCATCGTCCTGATCACCCACGAGATGGCGGTCATCCGCGAGATCTGCGACCGCGTGGTGGTCCTCGAATGCGGCCGCATCGTCGAACAGGGCGAAGTCTGGGAAGTCTTCGGCGATCCGCGCCATGCCGTCACCCGAAGCCTGCTCGGCAGCCTGCGCGCCGCCCTCCCGGCCGACCTCCAGGCGCGCCTGCGCCAGGCTCCCGGCGCCGGCGACCCAGTGCTGCTCGATCTCCAGTACACCGGCGCCAGCCGACGGGTGCCGGACCTGCTGGCCATCGCCAGGGCCATCGGCCAGCGCGTCGACCTGCTCCACGGCGGCATAGAGCGGATCCAGGGCCGCGCCCTGGGGCGCCTGCTGCTACAGGTCGGCGCGCCGCCCGGCGAGCTTCCCGGCGTGCTGGCCAAGGCCGCGCTGGTGGCGGACAAGGTGGAGGTGCTCGGCCATGTCGCCCATGCTTGAACGGCTCTGGCAAGGTTTCCTCGATACGCTGCTGATGATCGGCGCGTCCTCCGCCATCGTCCTGCTGGTGGGTATCCCGCTGGCCCTGGTACTGGTCACCACCGGGCCGGGCGGGATCTTCGAGGCGCGCCTGCTCAATCGCATCCTGGGCGGTCTGGTCAACGTGCTGCGCTCGGTACCCTTCCTGATCCTGATGGTGGCGCTGATTCCCTTCACCCGGATGATCGTCGGCACCAGCTATGGAGTCTGGGCCGCGGTGGTGCCGCTGACCATCGCCGCCACGCCGTTCTTCGCGCGGATCGCCGAGGTCAGCCTGCGCGAAGTCGACCACGGCCTGGTGGAAGCGGCCCAGGCGATGGGCTGCGAACGCCGCCACATCATCTGCAACGTACTGTTGCCGGAGGCGCGACCGGGCATCGTCGGCGGCTTCACCATCACCCTGGTGACCATGATCAACTCCTCGGCCATGGCCGGCGCGATCGGTGCCGGCGGCCTGGGCGACCTGGCCTACCGCTACGGCTACCAGCGCTTCGACACCCAGGTGATGCTCACCGTGATCATCGTCCTTGTGCTGCTGGTCACGTTGATCCAGTTCGGCGGCGACCGCCTGGCCCGCCTGCTGAACAAACGCCTGTAGAATCCGCCCTCCCGGCCTGGGAGGGCTGGTGCTTTGCCGAGGGCGACAGGAACCAGCGTCGCCGCGACAGCGCATCTTTCCCCGCGCCGGACAGACCTGTATCTGTCGTCCTCCGGTCATCCGGCGACGCCAGACTGGTCGGCAATCCCGTGAAAAGAAAGAAGGAAAGGCGCCTCATGCGGCAAAGATTCTGGCAAGGAACATTCAAGACCCTGGGCCTCCTCGGCCTGACGGCGGGGCTCGCCGCCCAGGCCACGGAGCCGTCCGGCAAGGCCCTCAGCGCCGCCGCCGGCGTGCCCTGGCCGGCGGTCATCGCCCACCGCGGCGCCTCGTACGACGCCCCCGAGGAAACCGCCGCGGCCTACCTGCTGGCCCGCGACCTCGGCGCCGACTATCTGGAGGCCGACGTGCAGCGCAGCCGCGACGGCGTGCTGGTCGCCCTCCACGACGACACCCTGGAGCGCACCACCGACGTCGCCGAGGTCTTCCCGGGGCGCGCCAAGGACCCGGTGAGCAGCTTCACTCTCGCCGAACTCAAGCGCCTGGACGCCGGCTCCTGGTTCAATCGCGCCTTCCCCGAGCGCGCCCGGCCCGGCTTCGTCGGCCTGCGCATCCTCACCCTCGACGAGATGCTCGATATCGCCGAGGGCGGCGCCAACAAGCCGGGCCTGTACCTGGAAACCAAGGTACCGGCGCAATTCCCCGGCATCGAAGACGACCTGCGCAAGCTGCTGGAACGCCGCGGCTGGCTGCAACCTCGCGAGCGCGCCGCCGCCGGGCATGTCGACGTGGCCCACGGCAATGGCCGGGTGATCCTGCAGACCTTCGAGAAGAGCAGCCTGGAACTGCTGCAAGAAAGCATGCCGCAAGTGCCGAAGATTCTCCTGCTGTGGCTCGGCGACGGTTACCTGGAAGCCCGCTCGCCAGTGACTTTCAAGGAATCCGGGGAAACCGACAAGGCGGCCTTCTACGCCAGGCAGGAAGTGAAGTCCGAAGCCGAGTTCGGCGCCTGGCTGGACTGGGCCAAGGCCCACGGCGCGCTGGGCACCGGGCCCTCGGCGAGCCTCAGCGAACGCGGCGAACAGAGCTACGCCGACCTGGTGAAACCCTGGATGAACCGCATGACCCACGCGCGCGGGCTGTTCATCCATGCCTACTCGGTGGACTCGGCGGAAGACTTCAAGGCCCTAGGCGCGGCCGGCGTCGACGGTTTCTTCACCAACCGCACCTCGGAACTGCTGAAGTTCCAGGGCCGCCCGGCGGCGCAAGACATGGACGCGCTGCTGCGCCGGCACGGCTACTGAGCCTCGGCCTGGCCGGCGGATGAGCGCGGGCGGCGATCCGCAGTTCCCGCTTCGGCGGCGCGGCGCTAGCCGGCGCTGTCGCTGCCGAAGCGTGCCAGCTGCATCTCGCGCAGCCGGCTGAGGGTGCGACGGAAGGCGAAGGCCAGGTAGCCCTCGGTATAGAGTGCCTCCAACGGCACCCTGGCTTCCAGGTAGAGCGGCACCTTACGGTCGTAGCATTCGTCCACCAGCGCGATGAAGCGCCGCACACCATCGTCGTGCACCGACAGCTGCGGCAATTCGCGATCCCCCGCCTCCACCAGTTGCGCGCCGTTCTCGGTGCCACGGGCTATGCGGCCTTCGCGCTGGCTGGCGCTCAGGCACGGCAGGTCGTCCATCAGGATCGCCCGGTAGCGGTCGCAAAGGCCGATGAAGTCCAGCGCCGACAGCGGCTCCTCGCAGAGCTGCGCATAGCTGCACCAGAGCACCGATTCGCTGTGCCGGTGCACCGCCAGCGGGCGGTGACCCAGCTCGATGGGCTGCGTGGATGCCGCTTCGCCGGCACTCAGGCGCGCGAAGAGTTCGGCGAAACCGCCCGCCTGCCCCGCCTCCACCACCCAGTAGCGTTGCTCGGCCCGGCCGGGATGCAGGCGGTGGTCCTGGCCGCCATCCACCGCGACCACCGCCATGTGCCGCTGGATCGCCTCGATCGCCGGGAGGAAGCGTTCGCGGTTGAAACCGTCGGCGTACAACTGCTCCGGCGGCTGGTTGGAAGTGGCCACCAGCACCACGCCCTCTTCGAACATGATGCGCAGCAGGCTGCCGAGCAGGATGGCGTCGCCGATGTCGCTGACGAACAGCTCGTCGAAGCACAGCACCCGCACGTCCCGCGCCAACTCGCGGGCCAGGGCGCGCAACGGGTCGGCTGTACCGGTCAGTTCGAACTGGCGCTGGTGCACCCATTGCATGAAGTGGTGGAAGTGCTGGCGCCGCGCGGGCACGCGCAGGCACTGGTAGAAGTGATCCATCAGCCAGGTCTTGCCGCGCCCTACCGGTCCCCACAGGTAGACCCCCTGGATCGCGCCGTGGCGGTGAGCTTCGTGCAGGGCCTGGAAACAACGCTCCAGCGCCTCGGCCGCGCGCCGCTGCGCCTCGTCGGGAGCGAAACCGCGCTGTTCCACGGCCTGGCGATAGACGGCGAGCGGCGACGTGGCCGGCAGATCGGGAGAGGTATCGGGCATCGGGCAGTTCCACCTGGCGCAGAGCGCGGAGCCAGACGCTCCGCAAAGCGCCGAGTCTACTGCGCCCGGCTGGGTTTGGGCGAATGCCGCAGCGCCGGCACGGCGGATAGTCGCGGGAGGTTGGGCGAATAACCGCTTGCGCTTATCCGCCGCGATCCCGAGCGCCTGAACTCAGATCGACAACCGCACCGCCCGCTCGCCATCGATCCGCTGGCCACCGCGCTTGTTCACCACCAGTTCGCCGATGGCGATCAGCCGTGTGCGCGTGACGTTGCGGCTGAGTCCCAGCAGGTTGGCGGTATGCACCTGGTTACCGTGGCAGAAACGGTACGCCGCGCGCAGCAGGGCATCTTCGACCCGCCCATGGAGGTTCTCGCCCTGCTCTTCGAACAGACGCTGGAAAGCCTGCTGCAACAGGTGCTCGGCGGCGCCGCTCGCCGGGGCCCCGCGCGCCGGCTCCTCGCCACGCTCCAGGCGCAGGTTGGACAGGTGCAGGTCATCCGCGCGGATCAGCCCGTCGCGACAGATCAGCAAGGTATGGTGGATGACGTTCTCCAGCTCGCGGATGTTCCCCGGCCAGGAATAGGCGCGCAACTTCTGCGCCGCCTCCGGGCTCAACTGGCTCTGGCCGTAGCCCAGGCGACGGCTGTATTCGGCGATGAAGTGGCGGGTCAGCGGCAGGATGTCGCCGGGTCGTTCGCGCAACGGCGACAGCTCGAGGCTGACGACATTGAGCCGGTAGTACAGGTCCTCGCGGAAGTGCCCGGCATTGATCGCCCGCTCCAGTTGCACGTTGGTCGCCGCCAGCACGCGCACGTCGATGGGGATGCTCTTGCGCGACCCCAGGCGCACCACCTCGCGCTCCTGCAACACGCGCAGCAACTTGACCTGGATCGGCATCGGCAGGTCGCCGATCTCGTCGAGGAACAGGGTGCCGCCGTTGGCCTCCTCGAACCAGCCGGCCTTGGCCGCCAGGGCGCCGGTGAAGGCGCCCTTCTCGTGGCCGAACAGCTCGGCTTCCACCAGCGACTCGGAGAAGGCCCCGCAGTTGACCGCCACGAACGGGCCGTTGCGCCGCGCGCTGAGGTTGTGGATATGCCGCGCCACCAGTTCCTTGCCGGTGCCGGTCTCGCCGATCACCAGCACGCTGGCCTCGCTCGGCGCCACCTGGCGCAGGTGTTCGAGCAGGGCCTGGGACTTCGGGTCCTCGAAGACCTGGGCGGTGGCGCGGATCGAGGTCGCCAGGTTCGGCGAACGTGGCAGCGTCAGCAGCCGGTCGGGAGTACGGGTAGAAGCGTTCATGAGTAGAAGGTCGGTTGCGGCGGTGACTGGTTCAGCGCCCAGTCGCCCAGCTCGCGGATCTTGTAGTCCAGCGGGTCGTGCAGGGTCTGGGTGCGCAGGTTGCGCCAGTAGCGGTCCAGGCGCAGGGCGGCGTGGGTGGAGCGGGCGCCGGTGACTTCGAACATGCGGTTGCACAGGTCGAGGCCGTTGCGCGTCGCGGCGACCTTGGCGGCGGCGATGGCCAGGGCCAGCTGGCCGCGCTCGCTGGCGTCCAGCGCCGGACCCTTGGACCAGGCGGCGTCGAGGCGCTGCGCGGCGCGCTCGACCAGCGCCCGGGTGCTTTCCAGGCCGACCCAGAATTCGCCGTAGCGCGCCAGCACATAGGGGTCGGCATTGGCCTCGGCGACCTCGGAGCGGAACCACGGTCGCGCTTCGCGCAGGGTGTACTGGCGAGCCTCCTCGAAGGCGCCTTCGGCGATGCCGAGGAACACCTCGGTGAAGATCAACTGGGCGATCAGCGGCCGCAGGCAGGCGAACGGCGTGCTCAGCGGCCCGGGATCAAGCAGCAACTCGCTCTCCTCCACCCGCACCCGCTCGAAGATCGCGCTGCCGCTGTCGGTCTGCCGCTGGCCCATGTTGTCCCAATCCTGGCCCAGGCTGATACCGCTGCGCGCGGTGGGGATGGCGGCGATCAGCAGCGCCCCGCCCTCGCCGTCCAGTGCCGAGGCGATGAGCATCTCCGAATCGCGGGCGCCGGAGCAGAAGCTCTTCTTCCCGGAGAACTCGCGCCAGCCGTCGAAGCGCCGGGCCACGGTACGGTTGTCCAGCGGGTTCAGCGCGTTGCCCCAGAACCAGCGGTTGCGCGCGGTCAGCTCGAACCACGGCTGCCATTGCTCGGGCCGCGAGAACAGGCGCACGGTGGCCAGCATCAGGTGCTGGAAGCCGTAGACGTGGGCGATCGAGCTGTCGACCCGGGCCAGTTCGCGCACGGTTTGCAGGGTTTCGCTCCAGCTCGCCCCCAGGCCGCCGTATTCGCGCGGGATGATCAGCGACAACAGGCCGCTGCGGCGCAACGCGTCGCGCTCGGCCTTCGGGGTGCCACCGGCGACGTCGCGCTCGGCGGCGTTCTCGGCGAAATCGGCAGCCAGGCGCCGGGCGATCTGCAACGGCGTTTGCGCCTCGGGGCGGGTCTTCGCATTCACAGGGCGTTTCTCCTCGTGGCTCGGCCGCTCAAGCGCCGGCGCGAGCCGGCAGCACGTCGTTGGCGATCATCTCGCCGAACGGCCCGGTCAGGTTGGTCAGCCCACGGCCGGCCAGGCTCGCGTAGGGTTCGGGCAGCAGCGGGAAGACCAGTTCGGCGAAGCGGTAAGCCTCTTCCAGGTGCGGATAGCCGGAGAAGATGAAGCTGTCGATGCCGAGCTCGGCGTATTCCCCGATCCGCTCCGCCACCTGCCGCGGATCGCCGACCAGCGCGGTGCCGGCGCCGCCGCGCACCAGGCCGACCCCGGCCCAGAGGTTCGGCTGGATCTCCAGGCGATCGCGGCGGCCGCCGTGCAGCGCGGCCATGCGTCGCTGGCCTTCGGAGTCGAAACGGGCGAAGGACTGCTGCGCGGCGGCGATGGTCTCGTCGGAGATGTGTTCGATCAGCCTGTCCGCGGCGCGCCAGGCTGCTTCGGCGGTTTCGCGGACGATCACATGCAGGCGGATGCCGAACTTCACCGTACGCCCATGGCGAGCCGCTCGCTGGCGCACGTCGGCGATCTTCGCCGCCACCGCCGGCAACGGCTCGCCCCAGGTCAGGTAGACGTCCACCTGTTCGCCGGCCAATTCATGGGCGGCCTCCGAGGAGCCGCCGAAGTACAGCGGCGGATACGGCCGCTGCAGCGGCGGATAGAGCGCCTTGGCGTTCTCCACGTGGATGTGCTTGCCGTGGAAGTCCACCGCCTCGCCCTGCAGGACGCGCCGCCAGACCCGAAGGAACTCGTCGGTGACCTCGTAGCGCTCGGCGTGGCCGAGATGGATGCCGTCGCCGCGGTTCTCGTCGGGATCGCCGCCGGTGACCACATTGATCAGCAGGCGCCCGGCGGACAGGCGGTCGAGGGTCGCCGCCATCCGCGCCGAGACGGTCGGCGAAACGATTCCCGGACGGATCGCCACCAGGAAGCGCAGGCGCTCGGTCAGCGGCGCCAGCGCCGAGGCCACCACCCAGGAGTCCTCGCAGGAGCGTCCGGTGGGGATCAGCACGCCGTGATAGCCGAGGCTGTCGGCCGCCTGTGCCACCTGCTTCAGGTAAGGCAGCGAGACCGGCCGCGCGCCCTGGCTGGTGCCGAGGAAGTGGCCATCGCCGTGGGTCGGGAGGAACCAGAACACGTTCATCGGCGCACCTCAGGCGATCTTCAACAGTTCGGAGCGTCCGCCGAACAGCGGCGCGGCGCGCTCGGCGGCGAGGCGGATGCGCGCCTTCAGCGGTTCGCTGACGATCCGGTAGTTGTCGAAGTCGGCCTCGCTGGCGTAGACCCCGATGGGCAGGGTGATCGCCTGGAAGAAGCTGAACAGCGGGCGCAACTGGTGGTCGAGGACCAGCGCGTGGCGCTCGGTGCCGCCAGTGGCGGCGAGCAGCACCGGGGTGTCGATCAAGGCGTTGAGGTCGATCAGGTCGAACAGGTGCTTGAGCAGGCCCGGATAGGAGCCACGGTAGACCGGCGAGGCGACCAGCAGCAGGTCGGCGCCTTCGATCTCGTCGAGCACCGCCTGCAGTTCCGCCGGCGCCTGGTTGCGCGCCAGGGTAGCGCCCAGCGGCGCGGCGATGTCGGTCAGCTCGATGACCCGGCTGTCGATCGGCAGCGACTGGCCAAGCTCGGCGATCAGGGCCTGGGTGAGTACCAGGGTGCGGGACGGGCGATAGGTGCCGCCGGAGACGGCGACGACTTTGAAGGGGCTGGTCATGGGATTTCCCTGTGGACTGTTGCGCTAGGTGCAGTGCCTTGGAGCAAGGGCCGTACCAACGGGGAAATGTGCGTTTTCCGGGCAGTTGCGGCGGGTTTCCGGCCTCGGCCTGTCAGCCACGCAACAGCGCTGCTGTCCGACTGTTGCCCGGGCAACAGTTCAGTTCAGCTTGTAGGCCTGGAGCAGGAATATCTGGAATGCCCGCGCCGAATGCTGGTCGCCCGGCGGCAGGACGAACGGCGGCAGGCGCCCCTTGCGGCGCTTGACGTCGGCCCAGCGCTGGCCATTGCGCGAATGGAACTGGCAGAACGGCTGGTCGCCCAGGTAGAACACCCCCAGCCGCGGCTCGCGGATGCGCGGCCAGCGGCGCAGGCAATCCAGCAGCGGGCCGAGGTCGGCGAGTTGTTCCGGCGAACAGTACGGCATGCAGCGATCCTCTTCGCCGGGTAGGGAAACCAAGGTTGCTGTGACTGGAGGACCGGGCGGACTCGGCGCGGCCGGGAAAGCGGCTACCGGGAGCGAGCGACACAGGCGAGCGGAGCGAAGCATGGCGACGTCCCTGGTCCGGCCAACGAGATTCACCGCTCCGTTGTAGAACAACCGCCGTCCGGGTTCTTGCCGGTTTTGTGGGGGAATTGTGAAAGACTGTAAAGCGCCACGCTCACTTGCCCAGCAGCGAGACCACGTTGTGCCGTGGCGAAGTTTCCAGCTCGCCGATCTTCTCCAGGCGGGCGCGCACGATGTTGCGGCTGATCCCCAGCAGGCGTCCGGTCTGCAACTGGTTGCCGTGGCAGAAGCGATAGGCGGCACGGAACACGGTTTCCTCGATGTGCTCGTAGAGATCCTCGCGGTTTTCCTCGAACAGCGCCTGCAGCGCCGCCTCCAACGCCGAGCCGGCGGCGCTTTCGGGAGCGCGGCGCAAGCCGTTCGGCTCCTGGCGCGCACGCATGTCGATGAGGTGCAGGTCGGCCGGCTGGATCAGGCGGTTGCGGCAGACCAGCAGCGCGTGGTGGATGGCGTTCTCCAACTCGCGGATATTGCCCGCCCAGGAATGCCCGAGCAGCTTGCGCTCGGCTTCCGGGCTCAGGCTCGCGCTGGTGTAGCCGAGGCGCCGGCAGTGCTCGACGATGAAGTACTCGGCCAGCGGCAGGATATCGCCACGGCGCTCGCGCAACGGCGGCAGTTGGATGGTCGCCACGTGCAGGCGGTAGAACAGGTCCTCGCGGAAGTGTCCGGCGACCACCGCGTCGGCCAGGTCGACGTTGGTCGCCGCCACCAGCCGCACGTCGATGGGGATCGGCCGGCGCGAACCGAGCCGCACCACCTCGCGTTCCTGCAGCACGCGCAGCAGCTTGACCTGGATGCTCGGCGGCAGGTCGCCGATCTCGTCGAGGAACAAGGTGCCGCCGTTGGCCGCCTCGAACCAGCCGGCCTTGCTCTGCAACGCGCCGGTGAAGGCGCCCTTCTCGTGGCCGAACAGCTCGCTCTCCACCAGGCTCTCGGCGAAGGCACCGCAGTTGACCGCGACGAACGGGCCGCCGTTGCGTCCGCTGAGGGCGTGGATATGGCGCGCCACCAGCTCCTTGCCGGTGCCGGTCTCGCCGATGACCAGCGCGTTGGCCTCGCTGGGTGCCAGGCGCTCGATGCGCTCCAGCAGCTCGCGGGATCGGGGATCGTTGAACACCAGCACGGTGGCGCGCACCGATTTGGTCAGCTCGCGGGCGTGGGGATGGGTGATGACGGACATGCTGGGTTCCGAGCCGGGGAATGTGCGCCCATCTTGCCCCAGGAACTCATAGATTAAAAAATTCTGAATTCGTATTTATATATTCGAATAAAAAATATAGCTCCGCTCCTAGGGCAGCACGCCAAGCAGCGACCAGACCCGGCGCGCCTCCGAGTCCGCATTGATCAGCTCCGCCAGCAGCTCGCTCAGCGGCTTGTTGCCCCACTCCACCGCGCGCTTGATCAGGTAGGGAACCGGGCTGTGCGGCTCGGTGCGCGCCAGGTAGTCGGCGATCAGCAGCAGTTGCCGGTAGGCGTCCTCGCGACTGGTCGGCGCGCCGGCCGGCCCGCTCGGCGCGCTCGCCGGGAGGCTTTCCTCGCCGTCCGCGTCGCCTTCGGTGGCATCCGCCTCCGCGACCGGGGGCTGTTCTTCGGACAGCGGAGCTTGCGGGTGCATGGCGATGAACTCCTTGAGCAAGGCCAGCCATTGCGCGATGACCTCGCGCAATGGCTGGCAACTGGGGGCGAGTTCGCCCAGGCAGCGGTCGCACCACTGTTCCAGGCGCTGTAGTTGCTGCTGGCAGGCGAGCAGGCTGGCCTGCTTGCGCTGCCATTGCACCAGGGGCTCCGCGCGCAACGCTTCGTCGAGCTTCTTCTGCTGAAGTTGCGCCGCTTCCAGCGCCGCCTTGGCGCTCTTGCTGTCGCCGCTGGCGACCTGCTGGCGCTGCAGCCTCTGCCAGGCATAGAGGGTGATCTCGGCGAACGCGCCCTGCCCCATCAGCGGCAGGCGCGTGTGCAGCAACTCGGCATAGCGGCGCAACAGCCAGTCGATGGGCGGCACCCGCCACGACTGGTCGCCGTCCTGGGCTTGCGGATGCACCTCCTCGGGGTAGCGCTCGCAGAGTTCCGCCAGCAGCACCAGCGCGCGCTGCAATCCGCCCAGCCCGCCGCGTTGCAGCCAGGCCTCGCCGAGCCAGGCGGCGAGCATCAGGTCCTTGCTGCGCCGCTGCAACAGTTCGCTGGCCAACCGCTCCACCGCGGCCCAGTCGGCGCGCTTGGCCTCCGCCTGCCAGACGCCGGTCGGCAGGCTGCTGTCGTCCTCCCGGCGCAACTCGCGCAGGCGGTCGTAGTCCGGGTCGTAGCGCAGGCTGGGGCCGCACGGCTGTCCGGGGTCGATCGGTTCGAGCAGCACTTCCAGGGACAGGGCGTTGCCGGAAAGAGGCAGGGTCATGGGGTACCTCCGGTGCTGGCGACGGTGGCCGGCAACAGCGTCGCGAACGGCGATTGCGGCGCGCGCACCGGCAGCGGCTGGATGGACAGCGGGGTCTTGCCACCCAGGCTCATCAACGACAGGCGGAGGAACATCCGCGCCTCGTTTTCCGGGCTGTAGGGCGCATACACCGGCAGTTGCAGGACCAGCGGAAACTCCGTGTAGTCGACGTTCGGCGGGCGCTGCCGGGAGAAGTGCGCGCGCATCATGCGCAGCAGCGCCCAGGAGCCCTGGTAGCTCCAGCCGGCCTCGAGGTCGGCCACCGCCAGGCTGGCCTGGCGCGGGTCGTCTGCCGGACGCTGCGAGCCGTTCTTCGCCCAGCGCAGCATGATTTTCAGCGGATCGCCGACATTCCAGGTCAGGCCCTTGTCCTGCGCGCCGGGGAAACGGCTTTCCTGGTCGCCCGAGTACAGGCTCCAGGCGATCACCTGGTCGGCGCCGCGTTCCAGGCTGCGGTCGCTGCGCCAGTCGATGTCCAGGGCGACGCCGAGCAGGCCCGACTTGTCGCGCTCGAACAGCGGGCCGAGCCAGTGCTGCGCCTGTTCCAGGCGGCGGACGAAGTCCTCGGCGGCCGGCAGGTCCGGCGAGCGAACCTGGGCCAACCCTTCGCGCACCTGCGGCAAGCGCGTCTCCATCAGTTTCAGCAGATGCCGCACCCGCCCCGGCTCGGCATCGGCCGCTTCCAGGCTGTAGGCGAACGGGAAGCGTCCGGCGAGGTACTGGTTGAAGTAGTCGGCGAGGTCCTTCCAGGCCTGCGCCGCCTGCTGCTGTTGCAACGACTGGCAGCGCCCGAGCGCGCCCTGGCGCAGGTCCACCAGGCGCGTCGCCAGGTCGCTGCGGCTGGTCGGCAGGAGCACGCCGTTGAGAATGTCGGCGCAACTGCCGATGTCCATCTGGTTGAAATCGTTACCCACCAGCTTCGCCAACTGCGCCGCGGTGCTCGCCGGGTTGTCGGCCTTGAATTTCTGCAGTTCGGCGTTGAGCGTGCTGAAGCGCACGAACGCGTTGTAGTCGGCGGTGGCCAGGCTGGATTGCTGCGCCTGCAACCACTCCAGCGCCGGGGCGTGGCGTTCGGCGACCGCCGCCATGGCATTGAACTGGCTGTTCAGGCTTTGCTTCAGCTCGGCACTGTCCTGGGCGCGGAACATCTGCAGGCCGAAATTCGGCGCGCCCGACCAGCGGCTGAAATCGACCGGCTCGCGCAGCACCGCCTGCTCGTCGATGTCGCGCAGGGCCTGGCCGATATCGGCCACGGCCAGCGCGTTGAGGCTGAGCAGCAGGCGCGCGCCGGCCTGCAGGTCCTGCAACTCCAGCAGCGCCGCCTGCAACACCTGGACCTGCTTGACCTGCACGTCGAAACGCGAGGCATTGCGACTGGCCAGGCTGCGACTGCGCGGCCCGAGGCTTTGCCACATGGCCTCGGTCGCCGCGCTGGCGGCGGCGTGCAGGACCGAATAGCGATAGCGCGGGTTGAGCGACGGCAGGGTGCTCTCGTAGTAGCCGCTGAAGTCGTTGAAGAAGCTCAACGCCTGAGTCACGCCGATATCGTCGATGCTCAGCAAGGAGTGGTCCGCCAGTGTCTTGTCCGCCAGGGCCACGGAGACGAAGTCCTTGGTCTTCAGGTCATCGATGGCGCGTTTCAGACCGAGCAGGTCATCGGCCAGCTTGAGGGTCGCCCCCTGTTTCACCAGCAGGCCGTCGCCGGCAGCCTCCGGAGGCGCGATCCATTCGCTGCGAAACTGCTGCTGCAACTGCACGGTGAGGTTCTGCAGTTCCTCCACGCGGTCTCCCAGCAGGCTGCTTTGCTGGGCGCTCTTGAGCAGGTTCTGGTAGCCAGGGACGAGATCCTGGCCGACGCCATTGCCCCAGATCAGGTTGATGCGGTTGACCTGTTGCTGCAGGTGGTTGATCAATTCGCCGATCCCCAGCAACTGGGCCGCCGTGGCGTCTCGTTCCTGGCCGAGCTGCGCGAGTTCCTGGGTCAGGGCATTGCCGGTGCGTTCCAGGCTGTCGGTGAGGAAGTAGGCGTTCAGCCAGCGTGCCATCAGATCATGGAAGTTATCCGCCGCCGTGGCGGCGACCCGGCCCAGGTCGAGGGCGGCGAGATCGGCCGGACGCTCGGCGAACAGCGTGCGGTTGTAATAGGCCAGGCGCGCCAGGCTGCCGGCGTTGTAGCTGCTGCCCAGGGCATCGTTACTCAGTTGCAGAAGGTCGTCGAGCGGCGTCCTGCGGTTGTCGATGGCCTGGGCGAACAAGCGATTGTGGCGCTCCAGCGTAGTGGCGCGGGCGACAAGGTCCTTCGCCGCCAGGTAGTCCTTCCACTGGCTGGGGTCGTCGCCCTCCTTCAGGCCGGGTTGGCCATCGCTGCGGATCGCCCGCAGGTCGCTCGCCTCGCCTTCCAGCAGGCTGCGCAGCGGTCGCACCAGCAGGCGCTCGGAAACGCGGCGATACGCGTTGTCGATACGTGCATCCAGGGAGGAAAACCAGGAACTGGGAAACGCCAGCGAAGCGAAGCGCCAGCGCGGCGCCTGTGACACCAGTTGCCACCAGGCCTGGATGTTCTGCCGGACCTGGGCGGCGCGCCGAGTGTCGTCGTCGAGCGGCTGGTAGCGCTCGCTGGCGCCATGCAGCAATTGCGACAGTTCGCCGGCGTCGCGCAGCGCGTCGCGCCAGACCCACGTCATCAGGCCGCCCCAGAGCAGACACAGGCACAGCGCGGCGAGGCCGATCCCACGCTGCCAGCGCTGGCGCAGCTGGAGGATGCGCGGCACCGCCTGGGCCAGGCCCTCCTCGGCAAGGATCCGCCGTGCCCACAGTTGGCTGGCGAAGCTGCTGCGCCGACGCGGCGCGTCGTCCGCCGGCAGGACTTCGTCGGCTGCCGCTCCCGCCGCCTCGCTGCCGCTCAGGTAGAGACCGCGAAAGCGCGGCGCCTCGCCCCTGGCGTTGCCCTGGAAGACCGGTTCGAGCAGCGCCTGCAACGAACCGCGGAGGCTTTCCAGGCGTGGCGGCAGGCAATACAGCTCATTGACCACCTGGCCGCGCAAGGTACCGAGTTCGACGATCGACTCGGTCAGGGTGGCGGTGATTTCCTCCAGCGCCTGCTCGCACCAGCGCGACTGCCAGGCCGCTTCGGCGGCGAACGGCGAGGACCAGCCGAGGGCGCGCTCGCGCGCCTCCTCGGGCAGCGCCGCGAGAAGTTCCTGGAAGCCAGGTAGGTCTTCCATGCCAGTGATCACCACGTAAACCGGCAGGCTCAGGCCAAGGCGCTGGGTCAGTTCCACGTAGCGACGGCGCGCGGCGAGGCCGAGGCTGGCCGCCTGCTCGCCATCCTGCAGCCGCGCCAGCGGAATGTTCCAGACCACGCCGTCCAGCGCGCGCCTGCCACGCAGGCGCAGGAACAGACGCAACAGGCGCAGCCAGGCGCCGCTTTGCCGGCGCAGGCCCTCGTCGGGCAGGAACACCGACTCGGGCACCAGCAGGATCGCCCCCTCGCCGTCCGACCACCAGCGGCCGAACCAGGCCGGGCGCGCCACCGGCAGCAGGCGCCAGGTGGAGCACAACTGCTCGCCCTCGGTCTCGTTGCCGAGCATCAGCAGCCACGGCGCTTCGTAGCGGCCCTGCCAGCCCTGCTCGCGCTCCATCTGCCGGACCGCCGCGTAGAAGCTGCGGATCTCCGTACCACCGCGGGTTCGCCACCACCAGCCCAGCGTCCCCAGCAGCAGCGCCAGCAGCACCAGGAGGAGAACCAGCATGAACAGCGTCGCGCCGCTCATGGCGCCTGCTCCGGATCGGCCAGGTGAGTCACCGCCGCCATTTCGTGCTGGATGTCGCGCCAGAACAGGTGTCCGATACCGCTCATCAGCAGCACCAGCCCGAGCACCGCCAGGCCCAGGCGGAAGCCGTCCGGCAGCGCCGCGCGCACCGGCAGGCGTCGTGGCGGCGCAGCGGCAGGCTGCTCGAGGCGACGGCCGAGGTCGGCGGCGTCCGCCTCGCGCTGCCAGGCGAAGGCGAACAGCGCCTGCCGCCACTTCTCGTGCAGCGCCTCGCCGCGCGGCCCGCGCAGGCGACCGCGGAAGCCGAGGATCAGGCATTGCAGGTAGACGTTGGCCAGGTCGCGACTGGCCGGGGCGCGTTCGTCGAGCAGGCGCTTGATCGCCAGCGGCAGGTATTCGCCCGCCTGACGACTGCCGTAGAGATGCGACTCCAGCGGTTTGTCCTGCCAGGCGCCCTGCCCCGGCCAGGCGCTGAAGACCAGGGTCTCGTCGACCAGGGCGACGAAGGCATAGACCATCGCCTTGACCTGCACGCCCGCCGCGTCGCCGACGCTGGCGAAGGCGCTGCGCCACAGACGCCGGGTGATGCGGGTGGACAGTTCGAGGGCGCGTTCGACCATCCGTGGCACATCCTGGGCGTCGCGGTCGAGGGCGCCCCAGGCCTCCAGCCATTCCTGCCAGGCCTGGCGGAATGCCGTGCTGAGCGGCTGCTCCAGGTACGCCTGGGAAAAAGGCCCTGCACTCCCTTCGGGCATTGGCGGCTCCTTCCTGTCTAGGTGTTGTCGCTGCCGTCGGCGACGAACAGCACGATCTGCCAGGGACTGCTGGCAACCCCGCTGACCGGCGCGACGATGCGCAGCGGCTGGCCGGCATCGAACCAGTCGCCGGCGCCCTGCACGACGAACAAACGGGTGTCGTCGCCGACGCTGTAGGCCACCTGTTCCTGGCGATTCATCGGCTGCCGCGCCAGCCCGCTCATGCGTTGCCGGGCGAGCAACGGCAGGTGCGGGTCGGAGGCGACGATGGCGCGCTCCAGCCAGTCAGCCGCCGCCTGTTCGCCGGCGCCGGCGGGCATCCGCAGGCCGACCACCAGGCGCTGGCGCGGCGCCGGATCGGGCAGGCGCACGGAAAATACCTGTTCCTCCTGCTCGAACGGCAGGCAGCGGTAGCCCGCGCGGATCGACTCGATGGCCCGCTCCAGCCAGTCCAGCAGCGGCTCGTAGCCACGCCGCAGGTCGAGGAAGTCGAGCGCTTCGAAGACCGGCACGCCGGCCAGCGGATCGAGCGCCGCCCAGGCGCCGGCCAGGCCCAGCAGGCTGCCGTGCAGGGCCAGCGGCGAGGCCGCGCGGCTTGCCAGCAGGCCTTCGACCTCCGGCAGGCGGGTCCAGAGCGCGGCAAGCTGGCGACGGATTTCCACCGCGTCGTCCTGGTTGCCCGCCTGCTGCGCCAGGCGCAGGCGCCCGCCGAGGAACAGCGCCTTCTCCCGGGCCCGTGCGCAGAGCGACTGCACGCGTCTGCCCAGGGGCGACTCCGGCAGGATCAGTGGCGTCGGCGGGACATAGGGCAGGCTGACGTAGGCGCCGCCCTCCTTCGCCACGCGCAGCAACGGCAGGCACACGGAGTCGGCCTTGCCGTCGTCGCCGACCAGCCGCAGCGACGCTCGCCAGACGGTGATCGGCTCGGGGTGCTCACCGCTGGCCAGGTCCGGCAGCGGCGCGCCGACCCGCGATTGCAGACGGCCCTTCAGCGGCAGCAACTGACCCGCCCGCCACAGCGGACTGACCGCCAGGTGGACGTTCAGCAGCGGCCCTTCGGCGGCCGCCAGCGCTGTCTCCAGATCGAACTCCAGCGGCGCGTCGACACCAGCCTGCACGCTCACCGGCAGGCCGTCGGGCAGGATCGCTTCGAGGTGCAGGACCCGCACTTGGCCGGCGCACAACGCCGAGGGGTCCAGTTCCAGGGCGGTCACTCCCCAGAACCAAGGGTTGCAGGCCTGTCCGATGCGCGCCGCCAGCGCCTCGGCACGCAATCCCTGCAACTGGAAATGCTGGGGAAGCAGTTGCATCCCTTCGTGCCAGCACACCGCGTCAGGCAGAACACTCATACGACTCCCCTTCGACGTCCTACGTTGTCGTGCACGACGGTCGCTCGCCTGCCCCTTCGCTAGCGCGTGGCTGGATCGTTGACCAGTCGCATTTCCCGGGTATCCAGACGCAGCCAGACGCGTTGCTGCTGGTCGAGGCGCAAGCGGTGCGCGCCGGGTGTGTTATAGCCGGCGAAGACCAAAAGTCCAGTTGCGCGGTCGCCGCGCAAGGGGAAGGACTCCGACTCGATGAACTGCCCCGGGACCAGCTCCAGGCTCCACACCGCGAACTGCTGCCGGTAGTCGCGGCGGTACTGCTCGCGATTGGCGAACCACTGGCTGGCCGGCAGTCCGGCCAGTTCCTTGAACAGTTCCGCATCCTTCACCGCGACGAAATCCACGGCGATCGGCGAGTCGTCGTTGGCGCGCGCGGCGACATCCAGGGTCAGCCGCTGCAACTCGACTCGCGGCGCGAAGAAATACGAGCAGCCGGCCAGCGCCAGGATCGCCAGCGCCAGGAAGAATTTCCGACATATGGTGAAACATCCGTGCTTCATGGGAGTCCAAAGAAAATTTTATTTTGCAAATCCATAGACCTGTTCTAGCGTCTTTTGTAGTTCGTCGCCAGTGACGGACCAGAGGGATCGCCAAGGACAGGTTCTGCGCCGTTTTCCCTGTCATGCCTGTGATCCAGCAAGGGACTGCGATGATCAGGGCATCCCCCCGATGCATTGCTCCCCCACCATTGCATCGGAGTCAGCCGCCATGGCCGAGAGTACGCAGCACAAGCTGGACCGGGTGCGCCCGCCGCGCGTGCAGATCACCTACGACGTCGAGATCGGCAACGCCATCGAGAAGAAGGAGCTGCCCCTGGTGGTCGGCATCCTCGCCGACCTCTCCGGCAAGCCGGATACCCCGCCGGCGAAGCTGGTCGAACGGCGTTTCGTCGACATCGACCGCGACAACTTCAACGAGATCCTCTCCTCCATCTCTCCCCGCGCCACCCTGCAGGTCGACAACACCATCAGCGGCGACGACAGCAAGCTGAACGTCGAGCTGCGCTTCAACCACATCGAGGACTTCGACCCGGTCAACCTGGTGAAGCAGGTGGTCCCGTTGCGTCGCCTGTTCGAAGCGCGCCAGCGCCTGCGCGACCTGCTGACCAAGCTCGACGGCAACGACGACCTCGACCAGTTGCTGCAGGACGTGGTGGCCAACACCGAAGGCCTGCAGGAAATCAAAGCGGCCCGCCCGGAAGCCGAAGCGGCCCCGGCCGGCGACAGCGAACCCCCGGCCGACCAGCCGGCCTGACCCTCTTCCCGGAGAAGCCGCCATGCCCAAGTCATCCGCCGCCGAACAATCCGGCGAGAGTTCGACCCAGACCCTGTCCCTGCTCGACGAGATCATCGCCAAGGGCCGCATGGCCCACGACGACAGCCAGCAGGACTATGCCCGCGACATGCTCGCGGAATTCGCCACCCAGGTCCTCGACGAGGGCATGGCCGTCGACAAGGACACCGTGGCGATGATCAACGACCGCATCAGCCAGATCGATGCGCTGATCAGCGACCAGCTCAACCAGATCATCCACCACCCCGAGTTGCAGAAGCTGGAAGCCTCCTGGCGCGGCCTGCACCAACTGGTGAGCAACACCGAGACCAGCGCGCGGCTCAAGCTGCGCCTGCTGAACGTCGGCAAGAACGAACTGCAGAACGACCTGGAGAAGGCGGTCGAGTTCGACCAGAGCGCACTGTTCAAGAAGATCTACGAAGAGGAATACGGCACCTTCGGCGGACACCCCTTCAGCCTGCTGATCGGCGACTTCACCTTCGGTCGCCATCCGCAGGACATCGGCCTGCTGGAGAAGCTGTCGAACGTCGCCGCGGCTGCCCACGCGCCGTTCATCGCCGCCGCCAGCCCACGCCTGTTCGACATGAACAGCTTCACCGAACTGGCCGTGCCGCGCGACCTGACCAAGATCTTCGAGAGCCTGGAGCTGATCAAGTGGCGCGCCTTCCGCGAGAGCGAGGATTCGCGCTACGTGTCCCTGGTGCTGCCGAACTTCCTCCTGCGCCTGCCCTACGGCCCGGAGACGCGCCCGGTGGAAGGCATGAACTATGTCGAGGACGTCAACGGCACCGACCACTCCAAGTACCTCTGGGGCAACGCCGCCTGGGTCCTGGCGCAGCGCATCACCGAGGCCTTCGCCAAGTACGGCTGGTGCGCGGCGATCCGCGGCGCGGAAGGCGGCGGCGCGGTCGAGGGCCTGCCGGCGCACACGTTCCGCACCAGCTCCGGCGACCTGTCGCTGAAATGTCCGACCGAAGTGGCGATCACCGACCGCCGCGAGAAGGAACTCAACGATCTCGGCTTCATTTCCCTGTGCCACAAGAAGAACAGCGACGTGGCGGTGTTCTTCGGCGGCCAGACCACCAACAAGGCCAGGCTCTACAACACCAACGAGGCCAACGCCAACGCGCGCCTGTCGGCGATGCTGCCGTACGTGCTGGCGGCATCGCGTTTCGCCCACTACCTGAAGGTGATCATGCGCGACAAGGTCGGCAGCTTCATGACCCGCGACAACGTGCAGACCTACCTGAACAACTGGATCGCCGACTACGTGCTGATCAACGACAACGCACCGCAGGAAATCAAGGCGCAATACCCGCTGCGCGAGGCGCGGGTGGATGTCAGCGAGGTGGCCGGCAAACCGGGGGCCTACCGCGCCACGGTGTTCCTGCGGCCGCACTTCCAGCTCGAAGAACTCAGCGCGTCGATCCGCCTGGTCGCCAACCTGCCGCCGCCGGTAGCGGCGTGAGTCGGCCCCCGCCGGCAGCGCCGGCGGGGCGCCCTTCCCGTTCCAGACAGCCCCTCTCCAGGAGTCAGATGCGATGGATGCGATCATTCTCGATTTCGGCAGCGACATCAAAGGCGACAGCCTGCTCGTCGGCTACGAAAACAAGATCGAAATCATGTCCTACAGCCACAACGTGGCGATGCAGGTCACCAACGACGTCAGTAACTCGGAGCGCACCTCCGGCAAACCCCACGTCGGCGAATTCACCCTCACCAAGTTCATCGACACCTCGACCCCGACCCTCAACGAGTATTGCTGCGCCGGCAAGCCGATCGCCGAGGCGACCATCACCATCGGCCGCAACGCCGCCGAGGGCAACGGGCAGATCATGCCCTTCATCGTCTACACCCTGAACAACGTGGTGCTCTCCAACGTCAGCGTCAGCGGCGGCGCCGGCGGCAAGCCGGTGGAAACCCTGTCGCTGAACTTCACCAAGATCAAGTGGGAGCTGACCGCGCAGAAGGACGACGGCACCAAGGAAGGCACGGCCGCCTCGACCTGGGACCTGGCCGCCAACCAGCTGGTCAAGTGACCGGGCGCCGACATGTCCGGAGCCCTGCCGCCGCTGTTCGAGCGCCTCAGCGCCGAGGCCGACGAACGTCCCGCGTTCGACGACCGGGCGCTGGCCGAGTCGGTCCGCGGCGAGCTGCTGCGCCTGCTCAATACACGGCGTCCGGCGAATGCGCGCAGCGGCATCCTCGCCTATGGGCTCGCCGACTGGACCGCCGTGCAACGCCTGCGCGCCGAGGACCGGCGCCAGCTGGCGCGCGAGGTGCGGGTGGCGGTCGAGCATTTCGAGCCGCGCCTGCAACTGGCCGAGGTCGAGGTCGAACCTGACCCGGGCAATCCGCAGCGCCTGCGTATCCAGCTCGGCGGCAGCCTGCGCAGCGGGTCGCGCCTGACGCCTGCGCTATTCGTCATCGAACAGGGCAGCGATGGCCTCGAGGTGCGCCATGAGCGATTCGATTGATGCCGACCTGCTCGACTACTACCAGCGCGAGCTGACCTGGCTACGGCACGCCGGCGGCGCCTTCGCCGAGCGCTATCCGAAGGTCGCCCGGCGCCTGCAACTGGCCCCCGGCGAATGCCCCGACCCGCACGTCGAGCGTCTGCTGGAAGGCTTCTCGCTGCTCACCGCGCGCCTGCAACGGCGCCTCGACGACGACTACGCGGAGTTCAGCGACGCCCTCCTCGAACAGCTCTACCCCCTGGCGCTGCGCCCGCTGCCGTCCTGCGCGATCGTCCAGTTCGAACCGGACCCGACCCAGGGCAACCTCGCCGAGGGCTACCGGCTGCCGCGCGACACCGCGCTGTTCGTCACCACCCGCGGCGGCGACAGCGTGCATTTCCGCAGCAGCGCCGAGGCGACCCTGTGGCCGCTGGCGATCGACGAAGCGACCCTGCTCGGCGGCGAGGAGGCGCAAGCCCTGACCGGAGTCGCCGCCGCCCGCTCGGCGTTGCGCCTGAGCCTGCGCTGCATGGGCGAGTACCGCTGGGACGAACTGTCGATCGAGCGCCTGCGCATCCACCTGGCGGCTTCGCCGATGGGCTGCGCGATCCTCTACGACCTGCTCGCCGCGCATACCGTGCAGGTCATGGCGGGGGCGCCCGGCACGCCGCCGGCGGCGCTCCGCGGACTGCCGGAGATCGTCGGCTTCGCCGCCGACGAGGCGCTGCTGCCGGAGGAAGACGGCGGACATCCGGGCCTGCGCCTGCTCGCCGAGTACTTCGCCTTCCCCGACAAGTTCCACTTCTTCGACCTGCCACTGTCCGGCGCGCTCGCCGACAGACAGACGCTCTACCTGTACCTGGTCTTCGATCGCGCACCGACGGCACGCCTGCATTTGCAGGCGGAAGACTTCCAGCTCGGCTGCGCGCCGGCGATCAACCTCTTTCCACGGACCTCGGAGCCGCTGCGCCCGGACGGCACCCGAAGCGAGTACCGCCTGGTCGCCGACAGTCACCGCGAGAACAGCGTCGAAATCCATAGCATCCGCGCCGTGCGCTCGGTTGCCGGGAGCACCGTGCAGCCAGTCCCGGCCTACTATGGCTGCCGCCACGACAGCCACCTCGGCACGCTCTACTGGCACGCCCGGCGCATCGCCGGGCTGACCCCGAACCGGCTGGGCAGCGACCTGCTGCTGAGCCTGGTGGATACCGGCTTCGACCCGTTGCGCGAGGCCCCGGCCTTCAGCCTGACCGCCGAGCTGCTATGCACCAATCGCTATCTGGCCGAGCGCCTGGGTGCCGGCACCGCGCTGGGCTTCGAACGGCCCGGGCCGGTCGCCGCCGCACGCCTGCGCAACGCGCCCAGCGCGCAGAGCCAGCCGCGCCTGGACGGCCAGTCGCGCTGGAGACTGGTCTCGCAGCTGACCCTCAACCACCTCTCGCTGGTGGAAGGCCCGCGCGCCCTCGAAGCCCTGCGGGAAATCCTCGCCCTGCACAACCTGCGCGACGACGCCAGCGCCCGCCGGCAGATAGAAGGCCTGCGGCAACTCGACTGCCAGCGGGTGGTGGCGCACGTCGGCGAGGATGCCTGGCGCGGCTGGCGCAATGGCCTGGAAATCCGCCTGCGACTCGATCCGCAGCACTTCGTCGGCGCCAGCGGCGTGCTGTTCTCCGCCGTGCTGGCGCAGTTCTTCTCGCTGTATGCCACCGCCAACCGCTTCGTGCGCACGGTCCTGGTGGAAGCCGACAAGGAGGTGAAGACATGGCAACCCCAGGCCGGCTCGCCGCTCTCCCTCTGAGTCAGCGGCTGCGCCGCACGCCGCAGCGCTTCGAACTGTTGCAGGCGCTGCTGCTGCTCGAACGCGAGCGTCCCCAGGCGTTGCCGCTGGGCACCGGCAACGCGCCGCGGGCGGAGGCCCTGCGCCTGCGCGGGCCGCTGCTGCCGCTGTTCGCCTCGAGCGAGGTGGAAAGCCTGCTCGACGACCCGCAGCAACCGGTGCTGTCCACCCCGGTGTTCGGCCTCGGCGGACCCGACGGCCCGTTGCCCTATGCCTACCAGGAATGGCTGCAACAACGCGCCCGGCAGAAGGACCATGCCCCCGCCGAGTTCCTCGACCTGTTCCAGCACCGCCTGCTCAGCCTGCTCTACCGGGTGCTGCGCAAGCATCGCGTGGCGCTCGGTTTCGCGGTGCCGGCGGCGACCCCGGTGCAGGCGCAGCTACGCGCCCTCAGCGGCCTGTTGCCGAAAGCCCTGCAAGAGCGCCTGGCGCTGCCGGACAGCGCGGTGCTGGCACGCACCGCGCTGTTCGCCGGCGGGCGTCGCTCCCTGGCCGGCTTCGCCGGCCTGGTGCGCCAGCACTTCGGCGTGGAGGCACGGCTGGACGCCTACCAGGGCGCCTGGAAGGAAATCCCCGCGGCCAGCCGCAGCCGGCTGCAACGCGGCGGGCGCAACCTGCGCCTGGGCCGCGACGCCATAGCCGGCACGCGCACCTGGGACGAGCACGCCGGCATCGCCCTCAGCCTCGGTCCGCTGGATGCCCGCGAGGCCGCCCGCTTCTTCCCCGACGGCGACGCCCATGGCCAGTTGGCCAGCCTCGCCGCGCTGTACTTCGGCCCCGACCTGGATTGTCGCCTGAGCCTGCTGGTGAGCGGCGGCGCGCCGCTGCGCCTGGAGCGCGGTGCGCCGCCCAGGCTGAGCTGGAACACCGGCCTGCGGCGCGTCGCAGACGGCCAGCGGCAGCGCATCGATCTCGACCTGCGGCAGCCGGAGGTAGCCTGAAGTGGAACTCGCCGCCCTGATCGGCCGCCTCAACCCGGACTGTCGCCGCGCCCTGGAGCGCGCCGCGCAACGCTGCCTGCAACGCACCCATCATTACGTAGAGATCGAGCACCTGCTACTGGAGCTGCTGGACATCGACGGCGGCGACTTCGCCTGCCTGCTGCCGCGCTTCGGCCTGGAGCGCGACGCCCTGGTCGCCGAGATCAACCTGTCGCTGGAGCTGTTCAAGGCCGGCAATACCCGCACTCCGGCGCTGTCCGCGCACACCATCGGCCTGCTCGAGGACGCCGTGGTCCACGCCAGCGTGCTCGGCCAGGCGCAGATCCGTTCCGGCCTGCTGCTGCTCGCCCTGCTCGACCGCGAGGAGCGCCGCGCCCTGTTGCTGAACAGCGCGTCGTCGCTGCTGCGGATTCCCCACGAGGCCTTGCAGGCCAACCTGCTGGAGTGGATCCAGGCCTCCCGCGAACAGCCGCCCGCGCCGAACCGTCCGGCGGCAGGCGGCGACAAGCCGGAAAGCGCCCAGGACCCGCTGCTCGACCAGTACACCCAGGACCTCACCGCCGAGGCCCGCGCCGGGCGCATCGACCCCATAGTCGGGCGCGACGGGGAGATCCGCCAGTGCGTCGACATCCTCCTGCGCCGGCGGCAGAACAACCCGATCCTGGTCGGCGCGCCGGGCGTCGGCAAGACCGCGGTGGTCGAGGGCCTGGCCCTGCGCATCGCCGCCGGCGAAGTGCCGCCGTCGTTGCAGGAGGTGATCCTGCGGGTGCTCGACCTCGGCCTGTTGCAGGCCGGCGCCAGCATGAAGGGCGAGTTCGAGCAGCGCCTCAAGGGCGTGATCGACGCCGTGCGCAACAGCGCGCAGCCGATCATCCTGTTCATCGACGAGGCGCACACGCTGATCGGCGCCGGCGGCGCGGAAGGCGGCAGCGACGCCGCCAACCTGCTCAAGCCGGCCCTGGCGCGCGGCGAGTTGCGCACCCTGGCGGCCACCACCTGGCTGGAATACAAGAAATACTTCGAGAAGGACCCGGCGCTGACCCGGCGCTTCCAGCTGGTCCAGGTCGAGGAGCCGGACGAGGCCACCGCCGTGGAGATGCTGCGCGGCGTCGCCGGCAAGCTGGAACAGCATCACGGCGTGCAGATCATGGACGCGGCCATCGTCGATGCGGTGAAGCTGTCGCACCGCTACATCTCCGGCCGCCAGTTGCCGGACAAGGCCATCAGCGTGCTGGACACCGCCTGCGCCCGCGTCGCCCTGGCCCAGCACGACGTGCCGCCGGCCCTGGAGAACCTGCGCCACCGTGAACTGGCGGTGGAGGAAGAGCTGCAACGCCTGCGCCGCGAGCAGGCCACCGGCCTGGACCACAGCGTGCGCATCACCGGCCTGGAGCAGGAATCGGTGGGTAACCTGTCGGCCATCCGCGCCCTGGAAAAACGTTGGGGCGAAGAACGCGAGGCGGTACGCGAACTGCTGCAGTCACGCCGCGAACTGCTGACCCTGAGCGAGAGCGCCGACGCCGCCAAACCCGACGAAGAACTCGACGGCCGCATCGACCACCTGGCCGCCGAACTGGCCCGCCTGGAAGCCGGCCTCGACGCCATCCGCGAGGATGATCCGCTGGTGCCCGAACAGGTCGACTCGAAGACCGTGGCCGCGGTGATCGCCGGCTGGACCGGCATCCCGGTTGGCAAGATGCTCGCCGACGAAGCCCATGCCATCCGCACCCTGGCCCAGCGCATGGGCCAGCGGGTGATGGGCCAGGAGGCCGCCCTGGGCGCCATCGCCCAGCGCATCCAGGCCTATCGCGCCGGACTCAGCGACCCGGCCAAGCCGGTCGGCGTATTCCTCCTGCCCGGCCCCACCGGCGTGGGCAAGACCGAGACCGCCTACGCCCTGGCCGACGCCCTCTACGGCGGCGAACGCAACCTGATCAGCATCAACCTCTCCGAGTACCAGGAGGCCCACACCGTCAGCCAGCTCAAGGGCGCCCCGCCCGGCTACGTCGGCTACGGCAGCGGCGGCGTGCTCACCGAAGCGGTGCGCCGCAAGCCCTATTCGGTGGTGCTGCTGGACGAGATCGAGAAAGCCCATCCGGACGTGCTGGAAGCCTTCTACAACGTGTTCGACAAGGGTGTGATGGAAGACGGCACCGGCCTGGTGGTGGACTTCAGGAACACCGTGATCCTCGCCACCAGCAACGTCGGCGCCGAACTGCTGCTGGACAGCCCGGCCGAACAGGTCGCCACCCCGGCCTTCGACGAGCGCCTGCGCAAAGTCCTGCTGCAAACCTTCCGCCCGGCGTTCCTCGCGCGCATGACCGTGGTGCCTTACCGGCCGCTGGAGGAAGCCACCCTGGAAGGCATCGTCGTGGCCAAGCTGGAAAAACTGCGGGAACGCTACAAGGCCGCTACCGGCAAACAGTTCGACTTCGACCCGGCCATCGTCAAGGCCGTGCTCGCCAAGTGCAGCGCGGCGGGCGCGCGGGATATCGAGAACGTGCTGATGGCGCAGGTGACGGGGAAGTTGGCGGAGTGGGCATTGGAGTAAAGCAGTCACAGGAGCAGTTGAGATGCCACAACTAATAGGGCAAGCCCGCAGGGACTTTCTCCTGCAGATAATGCTCACCATTCACTCGCGAGGTTATCAATACGCGCCTCAAATCAAAGGCTATGCATTGGGGAGCCCGGTTCCCGCTGCCGGGAGCCGCATGAATTGCGAGGGTGCCGCACTACTCATGAAGGAACTGGCGATGTCTCACGCACCGGCCAGCGCGTTTGCTTCCGATCAACTAAGAGTTGTGCGCTATCGAACCTCTAACAGGATGCTTTTCCCCTGGCAACCGCAGATGAAATTCGCATTAGGCGCCCCCCATCCCAATCACGTTCTAAATGTAGGATGGGTATTTGAAAATCACTTCAGGCTCAGGGACTGCGGCGACGGAAATCGACTTTACGATCCAACATTTTGCACCACCACTGGAAACAACTACGATGCCATCGAGGGCAGTACGCAACCCTTAGTAACGCAGAATGGCCAAGTAATTGCAGAAGTATTCGGAGAAAAGCATCTGGTCGTCACTCAGGGGCAAACAAGGGACCTCTTTCAGATAAGCAACTCACCGTTAAATAACCGATACATCATTCAGGATTCGTCTTATGTATAGCAAGGACACTCACGGATGATCAGCCTACTCCCGGCCTGGAGCAGCGACTGCAACACAAAAACACTAAAGCCCCCGCAATCATCACGATAACGGAGTAAGCATGCCTCTGAAGATAATGATCTGGAATGCGCAACACTTCGACAACCAGAAATATTTCCGATCACAGGCATACACGGATAAACTTGATTTTCTCAGGCATTACCTGACACAAGAAGAAATTGATATTATTGCTTTGATGGAAACCGGAAAAACCGGAGACATCAATCAAACTCTAATTGACGACCTATCCTCCGAGTACACATTTATCGGAGCGACATCACAAGAAAGCGGCGCGAGAAAAAATACGACACTGGGGACCATGATTTTTCTAAAGAATATAATATCCACGAAATTCTCCCTGATTGACAACTACATTCTCTCCCCAACCGAACAGCGCGGCGCTGTAATAATAAAGCACAATAAAACCCACTTGGGATTCGCCTTTTATCATTCAAACTCTTCGTACCGAGCAATGGCCAACATTGTCGATACAGTGCAGTACATTCAACTCAACCTGAGTTCTCTAGGCATCTCGAAACTCTGCTATTTCGGCGGCGACCTGAATACAGATGGAAACTACGAGAGCAAAGAAATCTCCAGCAGAAAAAACCTGAGCGACAAGAACAATCCCTATGCAAGGGTGTTCCAGGTGGCAGGCCCCTCTCTGTACAAACTACTGCCAACGGGCAGCGGCTACACCCATGCAAGTATCAAAGAAGTATTCGTACCGGACGCAAAAAGCCGCAGATTGCTCAAGAGCGCCGAACAGCAGAAGAAACAACCAAGGGTTTCACTGAAGAGGACTGTACCTAAAACATTGGTCCTCACAGGAAAAGTGACCGGATACACCACAACGTTTCGCCTCCTCGATTTTGCCTATGTCGATGACCTTGGAGCCTGGTCGGCCACTTGCGACGCCTCCCTGTCAGCACCAGGAGGTCTCATAAGGCCCATCCGGATGAGCAAAGGAAAAGCCATGCGCAGTGACCACTATCCCGTCGTGTTCACTCACAACGGTAATTTCGACTGAGTTAACGAGCCTCTCCGAATGATGCAACCGTCACTAATAGCTGCCCGAGACAAACCATGCCCCAGCACACCGACACCACTTCCAGCCTTTCCTTGACGGCGTCGGCGCTCACGGAACTCTATCCGCGGGCCATTGCTGGACAGGAGGCGCTGAACGATCTCGCAAATCTGCTAGTCCTGGGCTTTGCCAACACTCCGCTCACCTTGGCTAACGCCGTAATCACCCACATCACCACCACCCTCCACAACGACTCACAGTCCCGCCCGCTCGACGCCCTCATCGCCGAAATCCACCAACTGCCCGCCGACGCTACCGCCGACCGCTATCAACTCGTCCTCCGCCCCTGGCTCTGGTGGCTGACCCTGGCCAGCAACAACCGCGTATTCCAGAATCTCGCCACCAGCGACATCGTCACCACGATCTTCAAGGCCCACGGCTTCACCGACTTCAAGCTGTCGCTGACCGGCAGCTACGAGCCCCGTGAATACTGCGTGCAGTACGGCGAGACCGACTTCGCCTTCGTCTCGCGCCTGCTGGAGGAGGAAGGCATCTTCTGGTTCTTCACCCACGAAGAGGGCAAGCACACGCTGGTGCTGGCGGACAACAACGATGCCTTCCCGCCCATCCCCAACGGGCCCAAGGTGCCGTACCTGGGCCAGGAAATCGGCGTGCGCGAGTTGCACGGCATCCGTTCGGCGCAGTACTGCCTGCAGGCGGTGGCCGGGACCTACAGTGCCACCGACTACGAGTTCACCACGCCCACCACTTCGCTCTATTCCCAGGCCCAGGCGGAAGCAGGGCCACGCGCGCAATACGAACACCCCGGGGGCTATACCGCCAAGGCGCGGGGCGATGCGCTGACCAAGCAGCGCGTGGACGGCCTGCGCAGCCAGGAGAAGCGGCTGATCGGCGAGAGCGACTGCCGCTGGCTGGTGCCGGGGCACTGGTTCACCCTGACCGGACATGACGACGCCAGCCTGAACATCGACTGGGTGCTGACCTCGGTGACCCACGAGGCCGACCACGGGCACTACCGCAACCGCTTCGAGGCCATCCCCAAGGCCACCGCCTACCGCCCTCCCCGCACCACGCTCAAGCCACGCATGCACACTCAGACCGCCAAAGTGGTGGGCAAGGCCGGCGAGGAGATCTGGACCGACCAGTACGGCCGGATCAAGCTCCAGTTCCCCTGGGACCGCGACGGCAAGAACGACGAGACCTCGTCGTGCTGGGTGCGCGTGGTGCTGCCCTGGAGCGGCAAGGGCTTCGGCATGCAGTTCGTGCCACGCATCGGCCAGGAAGTGATCGTCACCTTCATCGACGGCGACCCGGACCGCCCGCTGGTCACCGGCTGCGTCTACAACGGCGACAACGCCCTGCCCTATGCGCTGCCGGACAACCAGACGCAATCCGGCATCAAGACCAACTCGTCGAAGGGCGGCGGCGGTTTCAACGAGCTGCGTTTCGAGGACAAGAAGGACGCCGAGGAGGTCTTCCTCCAGGCGCAGAAGGACCTCAACGTCAACGTGCTCAACGACAGCACCGCCAGCATCGGCCACGACGAGACCCTGACGGTGCAGAACGCCCGCACCCGCACGGTGAAGGAAGGCGACGAAACCGTCACCCTGGAGAAAGGCAAGCGCACGGTGACCATCCAGACCGGCAGCGACAGCCTGGATGTGAAGGAAACGCGCACGGTGACGGTGGGCGCCGACCAGACCCACAGCACCGGCGGCAACTACAGCCACCAGGTCAGCGGCGACTTCGAGCTGACGGTGGACGGCAACCTGACCATCAAGGTCAGCGGCACCCTCGCCCTGCAAAGCGGCGGCAGCCTGACCCTGAAGAGCGACGCCGACCTCGTCGCCCAGGCCGGCACCTCGCTGACCAGCAAGGCCGGGACGTCGCTGACCAACCAGGCCGGCACCTCGCTCACCAACAAGGCCGGCACCAGCCTGACCAACGATGCCGGCGTCAGCCTGACCAACAAGGCCGGCGCCGAACAGACGGTGGACGGCGGCGGCATGCTGACCCTCAAGGGCGGCCTGGTAAAGGTCAACTGAGGAGAAGTGCATGGCGGCATCCGGCAAGCTCGACCTGGTTCGAGGCGACAGCCATCTCGCCGGCAGCCTGCTCGACGGCAGCCTGGAAGGTCCGTTGCGCATCGACGAGCACGACAGGCCGCAGGCCAGCCTCGGCTACCGGCAGGGCCAGTTGCACGGCGCCAGCACCCTGTTCCATCCCAACGGCAAGGTCTCCGCGCAACTCGCCTTCGTCGACGGCAAGCTGCACGGGCCGGCCAGTTTCCATGCCGCGGAAGGCTGGTTGCAGCGCAAGGCGCACTACCGCAACGGACTGCTCCACGGCGAAGCGCTCAACTATTTCGCCAACGGCCAGGTGGCCGAGCGCGAGCATTACCGCGACGGCGTGCGCGACGGGGTCTACCAGCGCTTCCATGGCAATGGCCAACTGGCCTTCGACGGACGCTACCTGAACGGCCAGCTACTGGACGGCGCCCAGCCGTTCGCCGACGACGGCCGGCCGCTGGACAGCGAGGGCAAGCCCATGGCGCGCTGGCGCTGGTGGTGGATCAGGCTGGCGGAGCCCTAGGCGTGCGCATCGGCCAGGCGGCGCTCAGGGAATCAGCATCTGCAGCTGTCCCGGCACGCTGATCTTGATCACCCCGCCCCAGGTGCAGATCAGCGTGCCGTTGGCGTCCAGCGCGGGCATCCCGCCCAGCAGCAGGGTCGGCGGACCGCCGGGGATCCACGGGCTGGCGGTGGCGGGAATGCACGGCATCGGCGTCAGTACGCCGAGGGCGGCGGCGGTGGCGGCGGCCACCACGGGGTTGGCCGGGCTCTGGCAGAGGCCGAAGGTGGGAATGTTCAGCAGCGGGATGTGGTCCATGATGTTCGCCGCCGGCATCCCGCTGGTCAGGGTGCGGTGCTGCGGCAACACGTTGAGCACCGTCGGCGCCACCCCGAAGCTGCATTGCAGGGTGGCGCCGGCGCAGACCTGCGGGCAGCCCATGCCGTCCTCCCGAGCGCGATGGCGTTGTAGCAGGATAGACCAGCCCATCGCGCTCACCGTGGGGCTGGCTGCTGTTTTTCTGACGAATGCCCGACATGCGTGTCGCCAGCGGCGCTAGAATTCCGCTGTCATGCGGGGCGGAGCTCCGCGACAGGGATCGACGAAAAAGGATTTTCGGCGGATCGAACGGTGCCCGCAGCGCCCTCGCCGGCCGGCCTGCGGCCGGTCGATGCAGGAGTTGCCGCACCCTGGCCGCCCCCAAGGACGGGACGACAATGCCTAGCACAAGAAGCCTCCCCGCACGGGTCATCGTCGCCGATGACTATCCCCTGTTCCGCGATGGCCTGAGACGGGTCGTCCGCCGCTACCTCCCGCAAGCCGCCGTGAGCGAAGCGGGCAGCTTCGACGAGGTGCTGCGCCTGGCCTCGAGCGTCTCGCCGGAACCTCCCGCCCTCTTCGTCCTCGACCTGCTGCTCCCCGGCTTCGCCGCCTCCCAGTCCATCGAGCGCTTGCGCCGCGCCTATCGGCACAGTGCAATCGTCATCGTCTCGATGCTCGACGACCCGCGCCTGGTGGACGAGGTGCTGGCCGCCGGCGCCGACGGCTACCTCGGCAAATCCCTGGAGGCCGGGGAGATCGGCACGGCGTTGCAGACGCTCGGCAGCGGCGAACCGGTGGTGCGCCTGCGCGGCGGGTCGAGCGCCGGCAGTCGGCAACGCGCCCGCCTGGACGCACTGACCCCACGGCAGCAAGCGGTACTGCGGCTGATCGCCGATGGCCTGTCGAACAAGGAAATCGGCCGCGCACTGTCGATCTCGCCGTTCACCGTGCGCGTGCACGTTTCCTCGCTGCTGCGCGCCCTGGAGGTGAACACGCGGACAGCCGCCGCGGCGCTGGCGGTGAAGGCCGGCTTCTAGGCAGTTTCTGCTTCTGCGCGCCCCCGCTCGGAGTTCCCGCGCCACCGCCCGGCACTGCCGAATCGCGAAGCCGGTCGCGTTTTCCGCGAAGTCTCCTCGCAGCGCTGAAGCCCGCCCCGTCGGACCGGTCCCATCCATGAGGGGCGCGCCTGCACGCCGGACTCACCGGGAGCGGCGACGCTCGTTTTCAGCAGAGGAACGGCACATGATCGACAGGGTGAAGCCGCTGATGGCGGCATGGGTTCTGGTCTTCGCATCTTCTTCGTTCGCCGGCGAAACGGCAGGAAAACTGCCACGAAAGCCAACTCTAGGGCCGGAAACCGCCGGGGCGACCCTGGTCATTCCCGGCGAGACCGACAGGCTCGCATCGCTCTACGCCCGCGCACAGGCCGAAGGCGGCAAGGTGGTGCTCTGGGCCGGCGGCGACGCGCCGAACCAGATGGACTGGTTGAAGACGGCCTTCGAGAGCCGCTTTCCCGGCGTGACCCTGGACGTCACGGTCGACCTCTCCAAGTTCCACGACCTGCGCATCGACCAGGAACTCGCCGCCGGCACCCTGACGCCGGACGTGGCGATGCTGCAAACCACCTTCGATTTCGACAAATGGAAGGCCCGCGACGTGCTGCTGCGCTACAAGCCGGTCGGCTTCGCCCGGCAGAAGAAAGGCTACGCCGATCCCGACGGCGCCTATGTCACGGCCTACAACAACGCCTTCGTGCCGACCTACGCTTCCGTCCGGCTGCCAGCGGAGCGCTATCCGACGCGCTTCGCCGATTACCTGAAGCCGGCCTTCAAGGGCAAGCTGGTGCTGACCTATCCCCATGACGACGATGCGGTGCTGTACGTCTACGACAAGCTGGAACGGCGCTACGGCAGCGGGTTCCTGCGCGCCCTGGCGGCGCAGAAACCGAACTTCCTGCGCGGCACGGCGGCGCCGGCGGCCTCGGTGGGCGCCGACTCCATCGGTTCGCTGGGCAACCTGACCGGCTATGCGACCGACAGCGATACACCGGCCGGCTACTTCATCCCGACCGACGAGCCGTTCATCGTCTGGAACCAGCGCGCGGCGATCTTCAAGGCCGCCCGTCATCCGGCCACGGCCAAGCTGCTGCTGTCCTACCTGGGCTCGGCCGAGTTCCAGTCCAGCTACGGCGGCTGGCGCGCCCGCGCCGACGTCGGCGAAGCGCCTGGGCTGCCGCCACTGGAGTCGCTGAAGAACGTCGATGTGCACGATTTCACCCGCTGGATGACCGATCGCCAACGGGTGGCCAGCCTGCGCAGGCACATGGCGGAAATCTTCGGCCCGGTACGCGGCGAGTCGCCGTTGCGCGACCCGGCGCTGATGAGCCTGCTGGGGCTGACGGCGAACGACATCGTCGCCCTGCCCGAACCGGACCTGCCGATCTACTGAACCGCCATGACGGCCTCGCGCACGGACGACGCGGGGTCGTCGATCCTGGAGAATTGCGCATCCGGTTTCGACGGCAAGCAGGCGGCCTGGAGCGGCTGGGAAGACCCTCACTTCTTATAAAATACTTTTAATAAACGATTTATCTTATTGATTAATAATACAAATAAAATACTAGAATTCACTTTAAGTTGAGACGACAAGGCGGCGCATAACGCTACGCGTTGTCCGCCCTGGCGTCCGCTTGCCGCCTTCGCTGCGCAGGGCGAACGAGGCTTCGCGCGTTATCCGCCGACAGGCCTCTGCCAGGGAAGGACGGCGGCACGGAAAACTCTTCTTCGACAATGACTTCCGCGTGGAACCTGATCCATCGCCTGCGCTCGCGCGAACTCACGCAGGCGACGACCAGGACGAAGGACCTAGGCCTTCCGCCACCCCTGCAACTGATTGCGGATCGGCAACTCGCGGATGCGCTTGCCGGTGGCGGCGAAGATCGCGTTGCACAGCGCCGGCGCTATCGGCGGCACCCCGGGCTCGCCGACCCCGCCCAGCGGCAGGTCGCCGTCCGGCTTGAGCAGATGCACCGACACCGCCTTGGGCGCCAGCGGCATGCGCGCCAGCTCGTACTGGTGGAAGTTGTCCTGCTGGACCTTGCCATCCTTGAAGCTGATCTCGCCCAGCGCCGCCAGGCCCAGGCCCATCACGCAGGCGCCCTCGAGCTGCGAGCGGATGCGCTCGGGGTTGATCTGCGGACCGCAGTCGGCGGCGATGGTGGCCTTGTGCACCAGCAGCGCGCCGTCGTCCTTCACCTCCACCTCGATCACCACCGCCACGTAGGTGACGAAGCTGTAGTGCGCGGCGATTCCCCGCGCCCTGCCCCTGGGCAGCTCGCCGCCCCAGCCGGACTGGCGCGCCGCCTCCTCGATCACCCCGCGCAGGCGGCCGACATCGAGCGGGTAGCGCTGCGGCGACTCGCCGTAGTTCCAGCTGTCGCCGAGTTCGGCGGTGTCGATCCGCCGCGCCGGGCCGAGCAGCTTGAGCAGGTAGTCCTTCGGGTCCTGGCCAGCCTTCGCCGCCAGTTCGCCGACGAAGCTCTGGATGGCGAAGGCATGGGGGATGTTGGAGACCGAGCGGAACCAGCCGACCCGGGTGTGCGCCGGGGCCTCGGGGTTCTCCAGGCGCACGTTGGGAATGGCGAATGGCAGGTTGGTCAGGCCCATGCCCAGCTCGAAGGCGCCCTGGTGCTTGCTGTCCGGGCCGAACAGCGCGGTGATGCTCGGCGCCACCGAGCGATGCAGCCAGGCCTGCGGCAGCCCGTCGGCGCCGAGCACGGCCTGCAGGCGCTCCACCGAGACCGTGTGGAAATAGGAGAAATGCAGGTCGTCCTCACGGGTCCACTGCACGCGCAGGTGGCGACCGGGGAACGCCTTGGCCAGGATCGCCGCTTCGAGCACGTAGTCGGGCTTGGACTTGCGGCCGAAACCGCCGCCGAGCAGGGTCACGTTGACCGTGACCTTGTCGAACGGCAGCTTCAGCCGCTCGGCGATGCGCTCGCGGGTCACTTGCGGCGCTTGGGTCGGGGCCCAGACCTCGCAGGCACCGTCCTTGTACCAGGCGGTGGAGACCGGCGGTTCCATCGGTGCCTGGGCCAGGTGCGGCAGGTAGTACTCGGCCTCGACGATATCCCCGCCCCTGGCGAACAGCGCCGCGGCATCGCCGCTGTCACGCACCACCTTGCCCGGCTTGCGCGCGGCCTCTTCCAGTTGCTTGCGGTAGGCCACCGAGTCGTAGCCGCCGTTGACCCCGGCGTCCCACTCGAGCACCAGCGCCTCGCGCCCCTTGATCGCTGCCCAGGTGTTCTTCGCCACCACGGCGACCCCACCCAGCGGCTGGAACTCGGACGGGATCGGCCGGCTTTCGATCTCGATCACCTTGAGCACCCCCGGCACCTTCAGCGCGGCGGCGGCGTCGTAGCGCTTGAGCTTGCCGCCGTAGATCGGCGGCCGGGCGACCACCGCGTAGAGCATGTCGTCGAAGCGCGCGTCGAAGCCGAAGCCGGCGCGGCCGTTGACGATGTCGGCGCCGTCGATGGCGCGCGCCACGTCCTTGCCGATGTAGCGGAACTGCTCGGGCTTCTTCAGCACCAGCTTGTCGCGCGCCGGCACATCGAGGCCGGCGGCAGCCTCGGCCAGCTCGCCGAAGGACAGCGAACGGCCGCTGGGCGCGTGGAGCACCCTGTTCTGTTCGGCGCGACACTCGCCCAGCGGTACCTTCCACTGATTGGCCGCGGCCTGTTCGAGCATCTGCCGCGCCGCCGCGCCGCAGCGGCGCATGGGTTCGAACCAATGGCGCATGCTGCGCGAGCCATCGGTGTCCTGGTTGCCGTAGCGCGCTTCGTCGCCGGGCGCCTGGATCACCTTGACCCGGCTCCAGTCGGCCTCCAGCTCGTCGGCCACCACCATCGCCAGGCTGGTGCGCACGCCCTGGCCCATTTCCGAGCGGTTGCAGACGATGCCGACCGTGCCGTCCTTGTCGATGCTCACGTAGATCTTCGGGTTGTCCACCCAGCCGTGGGGCATGGCGTCGGCGCCGAAAGCCTTCTGTTCCGCCGCCAGAGCGTCGCGCCAGCCCCAGTTGGCGGCGACCAGCAGCACGCCGGTGGCGCCGACGCCCTTGAGGAAGCCGCGGCGGCTGAGGTTGCCGATGACCAGGTCGTCGAGAGTCGAGCGCTTCATGCCTTGGCCTCCTGCAGCTTGGCGGAGGCGTTGTGGATCGCCGTCTTGATCCGGTTGTAGGTGCCGCAGCGGCAGATGTTGCCGGCCATGGCCGCCTCGATCTGCTCGTCGCTGGGCGCGGGATTGCTCTTCAGCAGCGCGGTGGCGGACATGATCTGCCCGCCCTGGCAATAGCCGCACTGCGCCACGCCGATGTCCAGCCAGGCCTGCTGGACGACCTCGCCGATCTTGTCGGTGTGCAGGTGGTCGATGGTGGTGACCTTCCTGCCCTGCGCCAGGCTCACCGGCGTGATGCACGAGCGCGTGGCCTGGCCGTCGATGTGGATGGTGCACGAGCCGCACAGGCCCATGCCGCAGCCGAACTTGGTCCCGGTATAGCCGACGACGTCGCGGATGGCCCAGAGCAAGGGCATATCCTCGGTGACATCGAGCTGATGATCCTGACCGTTGAGGTTGAGGGTAATCATCGGTGCACGCCTTTTCTGGTTTCTGTTTATGGATCAGCGCGGCTCTGCGATGCGCCCCAAGGCGCCGCGAACCGCCTCCCAGGCTGAAGCGGAAGATTATTCGCCAGCGCGCCGCGGCGGATAACCAGGCAGGACTGAACGTATCGTTGAATGAAATTCAACGATACCGAGGCTGGGGCGGAATGCGCCGCAACGCTGCCATCCATCACCCTAGCCAAGCGCGAGGCGCTTCGCCGGCCGGGACTAGCCGCGCCGGATGCGCAGGCGCTCGGCGTGATAGATCAGCGGGCCGTACTGGTCCTCGGCGCCGCCGGGGTCGTCCAGCAGCACGCCGGTGATACGGCCCTGGCGGAACAGCAGGCGGATCGCCATCAGGTTGGCCCTGGGATCGCCCTTGAGATCGTGGAGGGAACGCGGGGTGTCGGCATCCAGCTGACAAAACACCGATTCGAGCAAAACATCGGAAGGTTCTAACGCCATGCAGTCGTATCCATCGAGAAGTACCGGCCACCATGCCCTGCCCGGGCCGCCGGTCAAAGCCCATCCCTGGAAAAACGTCTTTCCGCGCATTGAAACAATGCGCAACGATTTTCCCCGGCGCAGTGTCGCCCGGCGCCAGACCCGTTGCCAAGAACCGTACATCTCCACCCGGCCCCTGCGACAACGTTGCAATACTTTCTTCACACGACTTCCGCTACAAAGGTAGCTCGCGGAACCGAGGGTTCCTTGTCCAACCCACCCATAACCGAGAAAGCAAGCGGAGGCACCCATGAACCACACTGCATCGATCCCCGCCCTGCCCACGGCCTATGACCTGCTGAACACCCGCATCCAGCGCATCATCCACGCCCCGGCGGCCCAGCAGGCCTGCCAGGCCTGCATTTCCCGATTGCCCGGTGAAGACGAGGGCGACTGGGCCCACCTGCTGGAAGACCTCGACCGTTCCAGCCAGTGGCTGCTCGACCCGCAACGCGACGGCAGCATCGTCCTGCGCTGGAGTTCCGCCGCCTGATCCTCTTTGCCGCGCGGCCGCCGAGCCGCGCGGCTTCCGCTTCTTCCCTCCCGCCGCCGTTCCCGGCTATCGCGGATAGGTTCCCGGCAACAGGATGTCCCGGCCGACCTCACGGATGTCGGTATGCCCGCAGAAGGCCATGGTCAGGTCCAGCTCGCGGGCGATGATCTCCAGCGCCCGCGTCACCCCGGCCTGCCCCAGCGCGCCCAGCCCGTAGAGATAGGGACGGCCGATCATGGTCCCGCGCGCGCCGAGGGCGATCGCCTTGAGCACGTCCTGCCCGGAACGGATGCCGCTGTCGAGCCAGACCTCGATGCGCTCGCCCACCGCCTCGACGATCGCCGGCAGCGCGCTGATGGTCGAAGGCGCACCGTCCAGCTGGCGTCCGCCATGGTTGCTGACGATCAGTGCGTCCGCGCCGGAGTCGGCGGCCAGGCGCGCGTCCTCGGCGTCGAGGATGCCCTTGAGCACCAGCTTGCCGCCCCAGCGCCGCTTGATCCATTCGACGTCGCCCCAGTTCAGCCGTGGGTCGAACTGGCGGGCGGTCCACTCGGACAGCGAGCCCATGTCGTCGACGCCCTTGACGTGACCGACGATGTTGCCGAAACCGCGACGCCGGGTGCCGAGCATGCCCAGCGCCCAGCGCGGCTTGGTGGCGATGTTCAGCAGGTTGGCCAGGGTCGGCCGCGGCGGCGCCGAGAGACCGTTCTTCAGGTCCTTGTGGCGCTGGCCGATGATCTGCAGGTCGAGGGTCAGCACCAGCGCGTCGCAGCCCGCGGCCCTGGCGCGCTCGATCAGGCGTTCGATGAAATCGCGGTCGCGCATCACGTAGAGCTGGAACCAGAACGGCTGGCCGACTTCCGTGGCGATGTCCTCCAGGGAACAGATGCTCATGGTCGACAGGGTGTAGCGCACGCCGAACTCGGCGGCGGCGCGGGCGGCGAGGATCTCACCGTCGGCATGCTGCATGCCGGCCAACCCGGTGGGCGCGATGGCCACCGGCATGGCCATCTCCTGGCCGAGCATGCGGGTGCGCAGCGAGCGGTTCTCGATGTTGCGCGCGACCCGCTGGCGCAGCTTGATCGCGGCGAAGTCGTCCTGGTTGGCGCGGTAGGTGCCCTCGGTCCAGGAACCGGAATCGGCGTAGTCGTAGAACATCCGTGGCACGCGCTTGCGCGCCAGGCGGCGCAGGTCTTCGATATCGGTGATGACGCTCATGCAGTCCACTCCTTCGGGGGTGGCTGGATGGTAGAGCGCGACGCGCCGCCGCAGGCGGAATAATTCTCGGCGTCGGCGGAAGGAAATTCCGCCGTTTCAGTCGTCCGCCGCCGCAAGGAATTCCCGGCCCTGGGCCACCGCTTCGCGGCAGATCGCCGCCAGCCAGGCGGCGAAACGCTGGCTGGCCGGCGAGGCCTGGTGGCTGCGCAGATGATAGTGATGGGTGGGCGCCGACCGCAGCGCGAACAGCGCCACCAGCCGCCCCTCGGCAAGCCAGGCGCGCGCCAGCGACGGTCGCGCCAGGGCCACGCCCTGGCCGTTGGCCGCGGCCTCCAGGGTCATGCCCAAATCGAGCAGGCGCGGCCCGGCGCAGGGCTCCGGCCAGTCCAGCCCGGCCACGCGGAACCAGGGCTGCCAGGGCTCCAGCGGCGAGCGCAGCAGCGGCAGGCCGGCGAGCATCGATGGCGTCCAGGGCCGCGGCAGGCCGAGCAGCAGCCCCGGCGCGGCCAGCGGCAGCACGCGCTCCTCCAGCAGCCGCTCGCCGGCCGCCACGCCGTGGCTGTCGCCGCGCACCTCGACGTCGGCCAGCGGCAGGTCCTGGCCGTCCGAGGGACTCGACAGGAGGATCTCCAGCTCGATTTCCGGACAGGCCTCGGCGAAGGACGCCAGGCGCGGAATCAGGATCTGCCGGGCGAAGGTCGGCGGCGTGCGCAGGGTCAGCCGCTGCTGGCGCTGGACCTGGCGACGATGCAGCGGAACCGCCGCGAGCTGGGCGAGGATCGGCGCGATCTGTTCGAGATACTCGCGGCCGTGGGAGGTCAGCGCCAGGGAGCGGCCATCACGCTGCAGCAGGTTGACCCCGAGCATCCCCTCGAGACCGGAGACCCGCTTGCTGGCGGCGCTGCCGGTGATCGACAGGAGTTCGGCGGCACGCTCGAAGGTGCCCAGCCGGGCAGCCGCCTCGAACGCCTGCAACGCTTCGATGGAAGGAAAACGGAAATCGTCGGGATTGAGCATGGGGCAGACTTTACCCGCTGCCCGAGGTCAGGCATAGCGGATCAGAGCCGCTGCTCGTTGGCCGCCTCGCGACGCTCCGGCGCGCCGCGCCCGCCGGAAACGTCGGCACACGCCCGGCCGGGGCTGTAGACGTCCTGTTCGTCGAGGGTCACCAGACCGCTGTCCACCAGGCGTCCGAGTACCTGGCGGATGCTCACCAGCGACAGCGGCGTGCCGGTCTCGGAGAGACGCTGGTGGAGGGCCCGGATCGGTACCCGGCCCTGTTCCCCGGAAGCTTCCCACAGCGCATCGATCACTTTCAGCCGGGCCAGGCTCATCTTCAGGCCGGCCTCCTTCAACATCTGCTTGACGGGCGAATGGGTCATCGTGACGCTCCTTTCGTGGACGAATGGGTAGCGGGTTCCCGCCGAAGCCGAGCATCCCTGCCCGCTGCCTGCACGTGTTCCCTGGCACTGGGCGGCCGTCAGCCGCCTCTATGGTTAAAGACGAACGAGCGCGAAAAAACCGTCAGGAATTTTCCCATCAATTCTGATAGTCATTGCTTATCATTCGCTAATGCTCATCCTTTGCAGCTGCGGATCGGCATCGATCTGCCGGTCGCTGAAGGGCAGCGCCTGCCATTGCTGGCGGGAAAACAGCTCGGTCTGGTCGCGGTAATGCGGCGAGCGCGGATCGCTGGACTGGGAGAAGGCCAGCAGCCCGCGCGCCCGCGGCCCGCCCTCGGGGAAGGTGACCAACTGGATGTAGCTGGTGCCGCCGACCACCTCCAGGTGATCGCCCTTGCGGACGCTCTGGATCGCGTTGTAGACGCCGAAATGGCCGTCGCCGCCGGGAATCGCGATGCGCTCCTGGCCGCGGGTGCTGAGCTGCAGGTCGCCCCAGCGCGCGCCACGGGGAATGCCCAGCGCCTCCACCTCCGCCGCGGCCTGGAGCAGCGCCTGGCGTACCTGGGTGGCCACCGCAGGCTTGTCCAGGGCGATGCCGTTCGGCGTGTCGAGCGGACGTTGCGGGTCGAACGGCTCCTTCCAGGCGTCGTCCAGCTCGCCGAAACGCTGCATGAAATGCAGGAAGTAGACGAAGCCGCTGCCGCTGTCGAGGTTGGCGCTGCGGTCCCATTGCGCCAGGGCCGCGCAGGCTTGCTCCAGCGCCTTCTGTTGCGGGTTGTCGTGGCACAGGCGGAGCAGGTCCGGGAGCACCTGGTCGGCGCTGTAGACATGGTTGGCGGTGACCATTTCCTCGAGCATCCCGGCCTCCAGCGGCCGCTTGCCCTGCAGCCGGCTCAGGGCGTAGCGCGCCCGCGGGCCGATGGGTTTCTCCTGGCTGACCAGCGGCGAGAAGCCCTGCAGCGGGCTGGCCGGGTTGGTCAGCCAGGCGCTGTCGTTGGAGTTCTGTACGAAGTCCTTGCGCAGCAGCACCGGCAGTTGTGCCGCCGGGGTGATGCCGGCCTGGGCCGCGGCCGGATCGCGGCTCCAGGCGCAGCGGCTGTCCTGCCCCTGCAGGGCCGGCAGGCCTTCGGCGACCAGCTGCGGAATGGCGCAGGCGGGAATCAGCTCCGGCTTCAGGTAGGGCACCACCGACTGGTTCATGTACAGGGCGTTGCCCTGCTCGTCCGCGGCCAGGGTGTTGACCCAGGGGATGCCCTGTAGCGCCTCGACGCGCCGGCGCAGGTCGGCGACGTCGCTGGCCTGGTTGATCGAGTACCACTGCTGCAATACCCGGGTGTTCTCCAGGTTGGCATCGCGCAGGGCGTAGGCTTCGCCCTTGTTCCAGTCCAGCTTGCCGGGCCAGACCACCAGCGGCCCGTAGAGCGACTGGTAGACCTTGTGCTCGACGCGCGACAACTTGCCGTCGGCGCCGCGCACCTCGATCGCGATGGACTTCTCCTCCAGCGGCAGCGAGCGACCGTCGACCAGGTAGCGCCGCGGGTCCTTCGGGTCCAGCGTCAGGCGGTAGAGGGTGAAGTGGCTGGAGGTATCCACCGTGTGGGTCCAGGCCAGGTGGCGGCTGAAGCCGATGTTGACCACCGGCAGACCGGGCAGCGAGGCGCCCATCACGTCGAGCCGGCCGGGAATGGTCAGGTGCATCTGGTAGAAACGCATCGCGCCATTCCAGGGGAAATGCGGGTTGGCCAGCAGCATGCCCCTGCCGTCCACCGAGCGCTCGCTGCCAACGGCGATGGCGTTGCTGCCACGCTCCAGACGGAAGCGCTGGCGCCGCTGCTCGGCCACCTGGAACGCCCGCTCGCCGCTCAGGGCGACCTTCTCCGCGTCGGGCGGCGCGGCGGCCACCAACGCGTCGGCGAACTGGCCGACCCCGCCTTCCACCAGCAGGCGCCGGGTCAGGCGCAGCAGATCATCGGTCGCGATGGCCCGCAGCCAGGGCTGGCCGAGGCAACTGGTGGTCTTGCCGTCGGCCTCGCGGAGGAAGCGGTTGAAACCGGCGGCGTAGCCTTCGAGCAACTGGCGCACCGCGGGCGTCTGCGCCTGCCAGAAGGCTTGCAGCGCCTCGGGCTGGTTGAGCCAGGCGTAGAAGATGTCGGACGGCAGGTTGTCCAGTTCGGCCGAGGACTTGCCCTCGCTGCCGAAATAGCGCGCCCGCTCGCCGCGCGCGGTGACGATCTCCTCGGCCAGCAGGCAGGCGTTGTCGCGCGCGTAGGCGTAGCCGATGCCGTAGCCCAGGCCGCGCTCATCCCTGGCGCGGATGTGCGGCACGCCATAGGCGGTCCAGCGGATGTCCGCGGCCAGCCCGGTCGGCCGGGCCACATCGGCCTGGACCGGCATCATCGAACCCAACAGCATGCCGGCCAGGCCGGTCAATACGGTACGCATCCCCATCGATGTCGTTTCTCTGCAAAGTGGTGGCCGGAACGGCCGGAACATGCAACGAAAACGCCCTGCGTGCCGGACATCCCCTGGCGGGGAAACGGGCAACACAGGGCGTGGCGGCGTGACGCCGGTCAACTGGCCAGGGCGTGCTCGTGCAGGGCACGGGCCGGAGCACCCGGCTTCAGGTGCTGGTAGAGCGAGCCGGAGATTTCCTCGGCGCGCACCGGCAGCACCGACAGCAGGGTGTCGCTGAGGCCGTGGCTGGCCTGGCAGAAGCCCTGCATGTAGATCGATGCCTGGCAACGCTGGTCGGTGATCAGGCGATAGTTGCGGTCGACCTCGAAGTCGCCGAGGTAGTCTGCCATCGGCTCCAGCAGTTGACGGTGCAGTTGCCGCTCGTAGCCGGTGGCGAGGATCACCAGGTCGTAGCGCTGCACGCTCAGTTCGCCATTGGCGGTATTGCGCAACGCCAGTTCGATGCCCTCGGCGCCTGCCGTGGCCTTCTCCACCGAGCGCAGGCTGCGGAAGGCGTGGCGCGGGACTCCGGAAACCTTCTGGCGATAGAAGATGCCGTAGATGCGCTCGATCAGGTCGATATCCACCACCGAATAGTTGGTGTTGTGGTACTCGCGCACCAGGCGCTCACGCTCCGCGCCTTCCTGGTTGTAGATCAGGTCGGTGAACTCGGGCGCGAACACTTCGTTGACGAACGGGCTGTCGTCCGCCGGCTTCAGCGCCGAACCGCGCAGGATCAGGTCGACCTGTACCGATGGATAGCTGTCGTTGAGGTCGATGAAGGCTTCGGCGGCACTCTGTCCGCCGCCGATGATCGCGACCTTCATCGGCTGGCCGTTGACACAGGGCTGCTTGAGCATGCGCTCCAGGTACTGCGAATGGTGGAAGACCCTGCCATCGTCTTTCAGGTGGCGGAACGCCAGGGGAATGCGCGGGGTACCGCCGGCGCTGACCACCACCGAGCGAGTGGTCCGCACCAATTCCTCGCCTTCGGCGTTGCGTGAAGTCACCCGCAGCGCCTCGATCTTGCGCTCGACCAGCATCGGCTCGACCGACAGCACTTCCTCGCCATAACGGCTCTGCTCGGCGAAATGCCCGGCGACCCAGCGCAGGTAGTCGTTGAATTCCATGCGGCAGGGATAGAAGGTACCCAGGTTGATGAAGTCCACCAGGCGCCCATGCTTGTGCAGGTAGTTGACGAAGGAATACGGGCTGGTCGGGTTGCGCAGGGACACCAGGTCCTTGAGGAAGGAAATCTGCAGTTCGCTCTGGCTGACCAGGGTATTGCCGTGCCAGCGATAGTCGGCCTGCTTGTCGAGGAACAGGACTTGCAGTTCCCCCTGGGTCTTCGCGCGTTCCTCAAGGGCGATCGCCAAGGCGATGTTCGAGGGGCCGAAGCCGATACCGATAAGGTCGTGAACGACGGCGGTTGCTGTAGCCTGGGTCATTTCCAGTGTCCTCTGGATAGGCTCCCGAAACCGGGGAGCGATAGGTCAAGAGCGGCCCGTAAGGGCGTCTGTTGACTAGGAACGAGGACCGGGAAACGAAATTTAACCGCGCTGGATCAACTGGACTCCCAGGCTCGCATGCGCAGGCGGCAGTGTTTCATCGCATTGACGATGTGCTTTTCCACGAGGCTGCGGGAGATATTCAGGTGCGCCGCTATCTCGTTGTGGGAAAGCCCTTCCAGCTTGCGCAGGAGAAAGGACTCGCGACACAGCGGCGGCAACTCGTTCAGCGCCAGGGACAGCAGGTCCAGGCGCTGGCGCTGGTCCTCGAGCACCTGGGGGGAAGGCTCGGACATACCCTCCTCCTCGTCGAGGACGTGCAAGGGCTCGGCCTTGCGCACCCGGCTGCGGCGATGTTCGTCGACCGCGAGATTGAGCGCCGTCCGGTACAGGAACGCCCGCGGATGCTCGATTCGCGCTTGACTGGAGCGCTCCAGCACGCGCAAATACGCGTCGTGGGCAACGTCGGCCGCCGCCTGCCGGTCTCCGAGCCTGGCGCAGAGGAAACGCAACAGCTCCCGATAATGGTTTTCCAAGACAACTCCTGCTCGCTACCGCGTGAGCGCTATCCTTGACCGAATGGGAAACCCCACAGGCGATGTTGGCAGCCTGAAATCATTAAATTTATAATAATTCTCATCCAGCTTTAAAGCCTTGCCATCCAAGAGAGACGACAGGCGCAAACGGAACCCTCGATGAAGACACCCCTCCCCGCCGACAGCGACACCCTGGTCCAGGACGCCGCTCACTGGTGCATGCGCCTGCATGCCGAGGACTGCAGCGAGGAAGAGCGCGCCGAGTTCCGTCGCTGGCTGGCGAGCGACCCGAGGCACGCCGACGAATACGCGGCAATGGAAGAAATCTGGCAGCTCAGCGAGTTGCTCCCCCGCCGCCCCGCCGCCCCGGCGGCCGTCCAGGCACGGCCACGCCCGCGGGCGTCCCGCCGGCGCCACTGGAAAAGCCAGGCGCGAGCCGCCGCGCTCGCCTTGTTCCTGCTCCCCGCCTCCGCCTACCTGGGCTGGCTGCAGGGCTGGATACCTTCCAGCTACCAGCGCTACGCGGCGCAGGACAACATCCGCCACGTCACCCTTCCCGACGGCAGCGAGGTAGAGCTTGATCTCAAGACCCGCCTCAGCTTCGCCAACTTCAGGGACATCCGCCGCGTCGCCCTGGACGAGGGCGAGGCCTATTTCCATGTCACCCACGATACGACCCATCCATTCGTGGTCAGAGCCGGCAAGGGCTCGATCACCGTCACCGGCACCCGCTTCAATGTCTGGAAGTACCAGGACAACGTCGTCGTCACCGTGACCGAAGGCTCGGTGAAGGTTCGCAGCGAAGGATCGGGCAGCGACAGCAGCCTGACCCCGGGCATGCAGGCAAGCTACTACCCCGGACTGCTGCAACCACTGGTCGAGGCGGTCGACACCCATCAGGCCCTGGCCTGGCGCGAAGGTCGCCTGGTTCTCGACGACCTGCCACTGGCCCAGGCCCTGCCGCTGATCAATCGCTACCTGGAACATCCGCTGGTCCTTACCGACAAGGCCAGCGCCGAACTGCGCATCGGCGGCATCTACAGCACCCGCGAGATACGCAACCTGGTCGAGGCCCTGCCAAAGGTCCTGCCGGTCGACCTCGAGCACCGCGACGACGGCAGCATCCGCATCAGCAGCCGCTACGCCCAACTCTGAGCCGGCGCTAAATTATCCGCTTCCGCCTTCGTATACCTGGGAGCGCCAGCCCGCCCGACATACAACGGCGGTCTCTCCACGCACCGGCCGGATTCCCGAATGAGACGAACCCGTAGTACTCGTCGCGCACTGCTCGTCGCAGTCTGCCTCAGCCCCCTGATCGCCCTGGCCGCCTGGCAGGCCTACCCGTTCCGCAGCACCAGCTTCGATACCGTGAGCGTCAGCCGCGGCAGCATCGAGAGCAGCGTCTCGGCGCTCGGCACCCTGCAGCCGCGGCGCTACGTCGACGTCGGCGCCCAGGCCTCCGGGCAGATCCGCAAGTTGCACGTCGAGGCCGGGGACGATGTGACGGAAGGCCAGTTGCTGGTCGAGATCGACCCCTCCACCCAGCAGGCCAAGGTGGATGCCGGCCGCTATTCGATCGAGATGCTCAAGGCACAACTGGCCGAGCAACGCGCCCAGTACACCCTCGCCCGCCAGCAGTACCAGCGCCAGCAGCGACTGGCCGCCGGCGGCGCGACGCGCACCGAGGACGTGCAGAGCGCCCAGGCGCAGATGCTCGCCACCCAGGCGCGGATCGACATGTACCAGGCGCAGATCCGCCAGGCCCAGGCCTCGCTGCGCAGCGACGAAGCCGAACTCGGCTATACCCGCATCTACGCGCCGATGTCCGGCACGGTGGTGGCCGTCGATGCGCGCGAAGGCCAGACCCTCAACGCCCAGCAGCAGACCCCGCTGATCCTGCGGATCGCCAGATTGTCGCCGATGACCGTCTGGGCCCAGGTCTCCGAAGCCGACATCGGCCGGGTCAAGCCCGGCATGCCGGCCTACTTCACGACTCTCAGCGGCGAAGGCCGGCGCTGGACCGGCAAGGTCCGGCAGATCCTCCCGGTGCCGCCCAAGCCGCTGGATCAGAGCAACCAGGGCGGCGGCAGCCCCACCAGCGGCAGCGGCGGGCAGAGCGGCAGCGGCCGGGTGGTGCTGTATACCGTGCTGGTCGACGTGGACAACGGCGACCACCAACTGATGGCGGAAATGACCGCCCAGGTGTTCTTCGTCGCCGCCACCGCGGAAAACATCCTCACCGCACCGGTCGCCGCCATTCACGACGACGGCAAGGGCGGCCAGGTCGCCTGGGTGGTCGGCAGCAACGGCAAGCCGCAGAGCCGCCAGATCAGGACCGGCATCAGCGACCGCCTGCGGGTGCAGGTACTTGCCGGCCTGGAGGAAGGCGACCGCCTGCTGATGGCCGTTCCCGACGGCAGCGACAGCTGATGGAAAACGCCAAGCAGCCCGTCCCTCTGATCGAACTGCGCGACATCCGCAAGCGCTACGGCGGCAACGGCACTCCGGAAGTCGAAGTACTCAAGGGCGTATCGCTGTCGATCCACGCCGGCGAGTTCGTCGCCATCGTCGGCGCCTCCGGCTCCGGCAAGTCGACCCTGATGAACATCCTCGGCTGCCTCGACCGGCCCAGCTCCGGCAGCTACCACTTCGCCGGCCACGACGTCGCCGAACTGGACAGCGACGAGCAGGCCTGGCTGCGCCGCGAGGCGTTCGGCTTCGTGTTCCAGGGCTATCACCTGATCCCCTCCGCCTCGGCCCAGGAGAACGTCGAGATGCCGGCGATCTACTCCGGCACCCCGGCGAGCGAGCGACACACCCGTGCGCGGGCCCTGCTCGAACGCCTGGGCCTGGCCGAGCGCACCGGCAACCGTCCGCACCAGCTGTCCGGCGGCCAGCAGCAACGGGTCTCGATCGCCCGCGCGCTGATGAACGGCGGCCATATCATCCTCGCCGACGAGCCCACCGGCGCCCTCGACAGCCACAGCGGCGCGGAAGTCATGGCGCTGCTCGACGAACTGGCCGGCCAGGGCCACGTGGTGATCCTGATCACCCACGACCGCGACGTCGCCGCCCGCGCCAAGCGCATCATCGAGGTGCGCGACGGCGAGATCGTCAGCGACAGCGCCAACGACGACCGCCCGGCGCACCCGAGCGCCGGCGTCGGGCGCCACCTGCAGGCCGACGATCTCAGCCAGCGCCTCGCCGAGGGCAGCAGCGAACCCTCTGGGGCCTGGCGCGCCGAACTGCTGGAGGCGGTGCGCGCCGCCTGGCGGGTGATGTGGATCAATCGGTTCCGCACCGCGCTGACCCTGCTCGGGATCATCATCGGCGTCGCCTCGGTGGTGGTCATGCTCGCCGTCGGCGAGGGCAGCAAGCGCCAGGTGATGGCGCAGATGGGCGCGTTCGGCTCGAACATCATCTATCTCAGCGGCGACTCGCCGAACCCGCGCGCGCCGATGGGCATCGTCAGCAGCGACGACGTCGCCGCCATCGCCACCCTGCCCCAGGTGAAGAAGGTCATGCCGGTGAACGGCGGCAAGCTGGTGGTGCGCTACGGCAACATCGACTACCACGCCTACGTCGGTGGCAACAACACCGACTTCCCGGAAATCCTCAACTGGCCGGTGGCCGAGGGCAGTTACTTCACCGAACGCGACGAGGCCGCCGCCACCACGGTCGCGGTGATCGGCTACAAGGTGCGCAAGAAGCTGTTCGGCAGCGCCAGCCCGATCGGCCGCTACATCCTCATCGAGAACGTGCCGTTCCAGGTCATCGGCGTGCTCGCCGAGAAAGGCTCCAGCTCCGGCGACCAGGACGCCGACAACCGCATCGCCATCCCCTACTCCGCCGCCAGCATCCGCCTGTTCGGCACGCGCAACCCCGAGTACGTGATCATCGCCGCCGCCGACGCCCAGCGCGTGCACCAGGCCGAGCGCGCCATCGACCAGTTGATGCTGCGCCTGCACCGCGGCCAGCGCGACTACGCGCTGACCAACAACGCGGCGATGATCCAGGCCGAGGCGGCGACCCAGAACACCCTGTCGCTGATGCTCGGCTCGATCGCCGCGATCTCCCTGCTGGTGGGCGGGATCGGGGTGATGAACATCATGCTCATGACCGTGCGCGAGCGCACCCGTGAGATCGGCATCCGCATGGCCACTGGCGCCCGCCAGGGCGATATCCTCCGCCAGTTCCTCACCGAGGCGGCGATGCTCTCGGTGGTCGGCGGCCTGGCCGGGATCGCCCTGGCCTTGAGCATCGGCGGCATGCTGCTGCTCGGCCAGGTCGCGGTGGCCTTTTCCCTGTCGGCCATCGTCGGCGCCTTCGGCTGTGCGCTGGTCACCGGCCTGGTGTTCGGCTTCATGCCGGCGCGCAAGGCCGCCCAGCTGGACCCGGTGGCCGCCCTGGCCAGCCAATGACGGACATGTCCATGAAGAATCTTTCCCTGCTTTCCGCCTGCCTGCTGCTCGGCGCCTGCGGCAGCGCGCCGGCGCCCCTCGACAGCGGCCTGGCCGCGCCCGCCCAGTGGCGCTACCTGGCGGCCGGGCGCAGCGATGCCAGCGATATCCGCCAGTGGTGGAAGGCCTTCGGCGCGCCGGAGCTGGACAGCCTGCTGCAACGCGCCCTGATGAACAGCCAGGATCTCGGCGCCGCGGTAGCCCGCGTGCGCCAGGCCCAGGCCTCGGCGGTGATCGCCGGCGCGCCGTTGCTGCCCGAGCTGAATGCGACGCTCGGCGCCAGCCGGCAGAAACTCCTGCGCGGCTCGGGCTACAGCGGTACCGACGCGACCTCCGACAACGACGCCGTCGACTCCTTCTCCGCCGGCCTCAGCGCCAGCTACGAAGTGGACTTCTGGGGCGGTCGCCGGGCTGCCTATCGCAGCGCCCTGGAAAGCCTCAAGGCCAGCGAGTACGACCGCGCCACGGTAGAACTGACCCTGCTCTCCGGCGTCGCCAACAGCTACCTGCAGCTATTGGCGCTGCGCGAACAGCAGCGCATCGCCAGGCTCAACCTGGACAACGCCGAGCACGTCCTGCGCCTGGTGGAGACCCGTCACGCCGCCGGCTCGGCCACCGCCCTGGAGGTCGCCCAGCAGAGCAGCCTGGTCGCCAGCCAGCGCAAGCAGCTGCCGCTGCTCGAACAGCAGACCCATGAGGCGCTGATTACCCTGGCCACCCTGATCGGCGAGCCGGTGCAGGACCTGCGGGTGGCCGAACGGCCTTTCGACAGCCTGCGCTGGCCGGAGACCGGAGCGGGCCTGCCGAGCGAACTGCTCGGTCGCCGTCCCGACATCGCCAACGCCGAAGCGCAACTGGCCGCGGCCCAGGCCGACGTCCAGGTGGCGCGCGCGGCGCTGTTCCCCAGGCTGACCCTGAGCGCCTCGCTGTCGTCCGGCGCCAACCGCGCCGCCGACACTTTCCGCAGCCCCTACTACAACCTCGGCGCCAACCTGCTCGCACCGATCTTCAACCACGGCCGCCTGCGCGCCGACCGCGACCGCAGTCTGGCGCGCCAGGAAGAACTGCTGGAAACCTACCGCAAGGCGATCCTCACCGCCTTTGCCGACACCGAGCGCTCGCTGAACAGCATCGACGGCATCGACCGACAACTGCACTGGCAGCAGCAGGAACTGGAGCAGGCGCAGCGCGCCTTCGACCTCTCCGACAGCCGCTACCAGGCCGGCGCGGAAACCCTGCTGACGGTCCTCGAAACGCAACGCACGCTGTACGCGGCGCAGGATGCCGCCGTGCAACTGCGGCTGGCCCGCCTGCAGGCCTCGGTCGGCCTGTACAAGGCCCTCGGCGGCGGCTGGCAGAGCGACCGCGAGAATCTCGTGCGGAAAGACTGAGGCCCGCGTTGCGCGGGCCTCTCCATCCTTACTCGCTCTTTCGCCGTTCAGCGCCTGAGCTGATCGCGCGCCAGCTTCAGGTTGCGCGCGTACCAGGGCCGCCGCGGCGCACGCTTGAGCCAGCCGCTCAACTGGTCTTCTTCGCTGAAGATGATGCGCAAGGCCAGCTTCATGGTTTCCACGTCCAGCTCCACCGAGTTGCTGCTCGCCTGCAGATCCGACAGGCCGCATCCATGGGTCGCCGGACCCAGCCAGGGATCGCCGACCTCGACCCATCGACCGGGCGCGAACCATTGGATGCCCTCCACTTCGCGGCGCTGCACTTCGCCAGGATGGAAACGCTCGTGGGCGCGATACCAATCCTCGATGCGGTCGTCGATCCAGCCGTGGAAGGACCAGAACACCGGATTCACATGGGACGAGAACGGATCGCCGAGGAAGTCGTTTTCCGGGCGGAACCAGCGCGGGGAAAAGTCCGATGGCACCCGGTCGCTCATCACCGGCGCGCCATTGGAGGGATCGCGGGTAACCGAAGCCCAGCGCATGTGCAGCCAGTCGTGCATGCCCAGCTCCATCTCCGAGCCGAACTGACCGAGCGTCAGTTTCGCCAGGTATTCCGGGTCCTGGTATTGCGACTCCCAGACCAGGAAATTGGCGTGATAGCCCTCGTCGCTCTTCAGCCCACGCAGCCACTCGGTGTATTCGTCGTCGTCCACCGCGACCCAGGCCGGCGGGACGGAACAGCCGTCGGGATTGTCGAAGTAGCGCAGGAAGCCGACCCGGTCGTGGGCCAGCGGTACGCCCGGCAACGGCAGGCGCCGCCAGGACGGCAGGTCCTGCATCGAGCGCGCGGTGTACAGCATGTGCCGGTGCATGAAGAAGAAGTCGATGCCGGAGGCGTTGCGGTCCTTGCGCCGGCCACGGGCGTCGCGCTCACGATCCAGCGGGCCGGGTTGCCAGCCGACGCCGCGCAGGGCGTTGCGCTGCTTCTCGGAAAGCCGGTGCCACTTGTCCCGCGAGGCGTGCCAGAGCTGGTGGAACAGGCGATGCTGCGGCGAGACCAGCCAGGCGAGCAAGCGCTCGTTGAGGCCGATGCGCTCGCGAGCCAGCGGAAACGGGCGCTTGACCGCCACGAAGCGGAAATCCTCCTGCGCCTGCAGCGGCGAGCGCTCGAGACGCTCGAGGCGACCGCTGAGGGTGCCGTCGCCGGCATTGGCCAGGTTGTCCCAGACTTCGTCGAACACCGCCGAGCAATCGTAGCTCGGTGTCATCGATGCGGCGTTGCCGTCCACCAGGCGCCAGCGGATGCGTGCGGAGCGCGCACCGACCAGGTCGCCAAGCAGGCGGAAGCGCGGTTCCTGCGGTGCTCTCAGGCGCTCCGGAGTATCCAGGTAGCCGATCAGGCCCAGCCCTCTGGGCGCCACGTCGAGCACCAGTTCCAACCCCTCCAGCGGCAACCCCGGCAGGCCGGCGTCGGCGCCGAGCAGGCGCAGGTCCCAGATGCCGCGCAGGCGGTCGCCCAGGCGCATGGCCTCGGTGGCGGCCAAGTCCAGCGTCGCTTCGCCGGGTGTGGCCGGGTGCTCCTCGTCTTCGCGCAGGCGGACCAGATGACGATGTGTGTAGTAAGCCACCGGCAGGGCAGCCGCTCCGGTGAGCGCCAAACCCGCCATGAATCCGCGTCGAGAAACCGTCATCGTCCTACCTGTTCAGCCATGGAACCCGCTTTATCCAGCTAGAACGTTCCGTCCATCGGCAAATTTACCGGAGCCGGCGTCGCTGGCGGCACCCGGCGAATTCGCCGGCCCGCTAAATTTTCCGCCCTTGCCCTCGTCCCACCCTGACAGGTGCCCCGCTCCGCGACGCGGAACGACCGGCACCCACCGATTTCGAACCTGACTGGGACGGCAATGACTAGAACTCGCAAAAGAACGGCGCTTTACCTCGGCCTGCCACTGCTCATCGTCCTGCTGGCCATCGGCGGCTGGCTGGCCTGGACACAGTGGCGGGACAACGCCGGCTACCCGCGCAAGGTCATGCAGCACGCCGAGGAACTGCACGAACGCATCCTCTCCTTCGACAGCCGGATCACCGTGCCACTGGACTTCGGCACCACCGGCAACGAGGTGGACAAGGACGGACCGGGCCAGTTGGACCTGGTCAAGGCCGGCCGCGGACGCCTGTCCGGCGCGGCCCTGGCGATCTTCGGCTGGCCGGAGATGTGGAACGGCCCCGACGCGCCGCACAAGCCGACTCCGGGCTTCGTCGACGAAGCCCGCCACCAGCAGGAAATTCGTTACAAGATTCTCACCGGCATGGTCCGCGACTTCCCCAACCAGGTCGGCATCGCCTACTCCCCCGAGGACTTCCGCCGCCTGGCGATGGAAGGCAAGTTCGCCATTGTCATGAGCATGCTCAATGCCTACCCGCTGGGCGACGACCTTTCCCAGCTGGACAAATGGGCCGCCCGCGGCGTACGCATGTTCGGCTTCAGCTACGTTGGCAACAACGACTGGGCCGACTCGTCGCGGCCCTTGCCGTTCTTCAACGATACGGCGGATGCCTTGGGCGGCCTCTCCCCGCTAGGCAAGCAGGCGGTCGAACGGCTCAACGATCTCGGGGTGATCATCGACGTCTCGCAGATGTCGACCAAGGCCCTGGAACAGGTCGCCGCCCTCAGCCGCGCGCCCATCGTCGCCTCGCACTCCGCGCCGCGCGCCCTGGTGGACATCAAGCGCAACCTCAGCGACCACGAGATGCAACTGATCAGGGACAGCGGCGGCGTGATCCAGGTGGTCGGCTTCCCCGCCTACCTGCGCCCGCTGAGCAAACCGACCCTGGACAAGCTCAACGCCCTGCGCGCGCGCTTCGACCTGCAACCCCTCGACGGCCTGGACAACGCCCTGATGCCGGGCGACCCGATCATCGCCATCTGGCCGGAACAACGCTTCGGCGAATACGCCAGCGCCCTCTACGGCATCCTCGAAGAGGAGCCGAAGGCCGGCCTCAAGGAGCTGGTGGACGCCATCGACTACACGGTGAAGAAGGTCGGCATCGACCACGTGGGCATCAGCTCGGACTTCAACGACGGCGGCGGCGTGGACGGCTGGAAGGATGTCAGCGAAATCCGCAACGTCACCGCCGAACTGATCACCCGCGGTTATTCCGATGCCGACATCGCCAAGCTCTGGGGAGGCAACTTCCTCCGCGCCTGGGGCGAAGTGCAGAAACGCGCCAAGCCGACAGCCACCCCCTGACCACGCCGCCACGGACCTCCCGATGAACGACCGTCGTACCTTTCTCAAGCAGGCCGGCATTCTCGCCGCCGGCCTGCCGCTGCTTTCCGCAGCCCAGCCGCTGCGCGCCGAAGGCGCCCCGAGCGGCGCCGGCAATAAATGGAAAGCGCTGCGCCAGCAATTCGATCTCGACCCGCAGTATCTGCACTTCGCGAACTTCCTCCTCACCTCCCACCCTCGACCAGTCCGGGAGGCCATCGAACGCTTGCGTGCCCGCTTCGACCGCAACCCGGGCGAAGCGGTGGACTGGCATCGCGAGGAAATCTGGAAATACGAGGACGAGGCTCGCGCCTGGGCAGGTCGCTACTTCGCCGTGCAACCTGGCCAGGTGGCGCTCACCGGCAGCACCACCGACGGCCTGGCGGCGATCTACGGCGGTCTGCTGGTGCAGCCGGGCAAGGAGATCCTGACCTCCTCCCACGAGCACTACTCCACCTACACCACCCTGGAGTACCGGCACAAGCGCATGGGTACCCAGGTCCGCGAGTTTCCGCTGTTCAAGGACCCGCACCGGGTTTCCGTCGACGAGATCCTCTCCAGCATCGCCGCGCAGATCCGCCCGCAGACCCGGGTGCTGGGCATGACCTGGGTGCAGTCGGGCAGCGGCGTGAAGCTGCCGATCCGCGAGATCGGCAAGCTGGTGCGCGAACTCAACCAGAAGCGCGACGAACAGGACCGGATCATCTACGTGGTCGACGGCGTGCATGGTTTCGGCGTGGAAGACGTCAGCTTCGCCGACTTCGACTGCGACTACTTCATTGCCGGCACCCACAAGTGGCTGTTCGGCCCGCGCGGCACCGGGGTCATCATCGCCCGCTCGGAGCAGCTCCAGGAGCACCTGGTGCCGAGCATCCCGACCTTCAGCCGGGCCGACAACTTCGGCACCCTGATGACCCCCGGCGGCTACCACGCCTTCGAACATCGCCTGGCCCTGGGCACCGCCTTCGAGCTGCACCTGCGGTTGGGAAAGGCCGAGGTCCAGGCGCGTATCCACCAGCTCAACGCCTATCTCAAGCAGCGCCTGGGCGAGCATCCCAAGGTCCGCCTGGTCACGCCGACCAGCCCCGAGCTGTCCTCGGGCTTCACCTTCTTCCGCGTCGAAGGCCGCGAGTGCGAGACGCTCGCCAGGCACCTGATGGCCCATCGAGTGATCAGCGACGCCGTGGATCGCGACGTCGGCCCGGTGGTGCGCCTGGCACCGAGCCTGCTGAACGACGAGGCGGAGATCGACCGGGTGCTGGAAATCCTCGCCCCGCAGCTCGCCTGACCCCTTTCGCCACTCAACGAGAACCGCCATGCACGCATTATCGCCCCTGGTCCTGGCCGCACTGATCGCCGCCGCCCCCGCCTTCGCCGACGAAGCGAAGAAACCCGGCACGGTGTTCAAGGATTGCAAGGACTGTCCGGAAATGGTCGTGCTGCCCGCTGGCAGCTTCACCATGGGCACCCCGGACGACGAGGTCGGCCGCCAGCCCGACGAAGGCCCGCTGCACCGCGTGACCTTCGCCAGGCCGTTCGCCATCAGCCGCTACCAGGTCACCGCCGGCGAACTGGACGCCTACCTGAAAGCCACCGGCGTCAAGCTGGCCGACGGCGATACCCGCCCCGGCCGCGAATGCATCGCCGGCAAGCCGCGCTACAAGCAAGGCCCTCGCCAGCCGGCGGTGTGCGTCGACTACAACGACGTGAAGAACTACGCCGCCTGGCTGACGAAGAAGACCGGCAAGCACTACCGCATGCTCAGCGAGGCCGAGCGCGAGTACGGCGCTCGCGCCGGCAGCGCCGGCCCCTTCCCCTTCCCGTTCGACGAAGGCAAGGAATACAGCATCGCCAAGCACGCCAACACCTACGGCGCCAGCGATGGCTACAACTTCACCTCGCCGGTGGGCAGCTTCCCGCCCAACGCCTTCGGCGTCTACGACATGCACGGCAACGTCTACGAGTGGGTCGCCGATTGCTGGCACGACCACTACAACGGCGCGCCGGGCGACGGCAGCGCGTGGATGGAGGACAAGTGCGAACTGGTACAGATCCGCGGCAACGACTGGGGCGAGCCGCCGATCTTCTCGCGCTCGGGCAACCGCAACAATGCCTACCCCGACGCCCGTGGCGACTGGATCGGCTTCCGCGTGGCCCGCGAACTCTGAGACGGACGAAGAAGGGCCGGAGCGACCCGCGTCGCTCCGGCCCTTGCGCATCCGCGACCTGGGGTTTTCAGTCCTTCTCGGCCAGCAGCGCCAGGCCTTCGTGCAAGGCCGGGAACAGACTGTCGTTGAAGTTGTTCCAGCGCAGTTCGAGGATGGTGTCGTCGGGAGATATCTTCGTTTTCAGCACGTCATGGAAGACCTCGCCGGAATCGATGCCATTGTCCACGTAGTGGAACGAGGCGCCGGTCAGGTACAAGGGCTCGACCGGCACGCTTTCCATCGTCGCCCAGTCGACGATCTTCTCTCCCCGCGCGCCATGCAATGCATCCAGGGTCGCCCAGGCGCCGCGCCGTTGGTAGGGCGAGTCGGCGCGGGTGACCCCGGGATGGATATTCATGATCCGCCGGGCGAATGGCGCCCCGGGCCGCACCAGCTCATCGAGGATGACCAGCAGGCCGTCGAGGACGACGACCTCGGCGCGCAGCTCCACCAGCGTCTCGTACAGGCGTCGCTCGAAGTCACGCTTGCCGGCCATGTGCTCCGCGGTCCCGCGCGGATGGCGACGGTAGGTGGATGGCACGTTCAGCAGCAGGTCGTTCATGCGCCGCCCCTGTACCTCCAGTTCCGCCGGGTAGAACCACTGCTGGCCAGGCCGGTAGGCGAATCCGTAGTCCTCGATCTTCTGCTGGTCGCGGGGCAGCTCCGGATCGTCGTCGTAGATCACCCCGACCAGTTCGTAGGCGTCCCCCAGCGCCGTCCGGTTCAGCGATTCGGCGAGAAATTCCAGCGGGGACTTCATGTAGCGCAGCTCGCCCTTGTAGGCCACCTGTTGCCCGGCCTTGTCGGCGGCGGCGTTTCTCAGGGACCAGATATAGGCTAATTTCCTTTTCGTCATCTCGTCTTTCTCAAGGGAATGGGTCGGACTTGAGCGCGTGCTCCGGCACAGTGTTGGACTCGACAAGGGCTTCCCGGGGAACCCGCTCGAGCGTCGCTCTCACTTAAACGCAACGAACGGCCGGCCGCCGAATTTATCGCCCCCCGGCGCTTTTGCCGGACGCCCTGGCCAAGCATCGCCACAGGCTAAATTTCCCCTTCCCGGCCTCGTCTTCAGGGCAGGCGCGAGCGTGCGCCACTCCGCCATCCGCCTCTCTGCCCTTGCGTCCAGCCGGCCGCGCCGAGGAAACCCCATGTCCGCAACACCCCGCAGCGCCACTCGCGAACTTCTGAGCATTCTCAAACCCTTCTGGCCGGCGCTCAGCCTGTCGATAGGACTGGGCATCGTCGGCGGCCTGGCCATCACCGCGCTGCTCACCTCGATCAACCGCGTACTGAACGCCGAAGGCGGCATGACCAGCGGCATGATGCTGGCTTTCAGCGCCATCTGCGCGCTGGCCCTGCTCAGTTCGATCCTGTCCAATATCGGCACCAACTACGTCGGCCAGAAGGTCATCGCCCGACTGCGCAAGACTCTCGGCGGCCGCGTGCTGTCCGCCCCGATCGAGCAACTCGAACGCTACCGCACGCATCGCCTGATCCCGGTGCTCACCCACGACATCGATACGGTCAGCGATCTCGCCTTCGGCCTGCCGCAACTGGTGATCTCCCTGACCGTGACCCTCGGCTGCCTGGGCTACCTGGCGACCCTGTCCCTGCCGATGTTCCTGGTCGCCGCCAGCGCCGTGGTGCTCGGCACCATCGCCCAGTACATCGCCCGCGGCTATGGCATGGCCGGTTTCGAAGCGGCGCGCGAAGAGGAAGACCTGTTGCAGAAGCACTACCGCGGCATGGCCGAAGGAGCCAAGGAGCTGCGCATCAACCGCCCGCGCCGGCAGCGCCTGCACGGGCGACTGCTGGACGAGACCGTGGAGCGCATCTGCCGCCTGCAGGTGCGTTCGGTGAACATCTTCCTCACCGCCAGCACCTTCGGTTCGCTGCTGTTCTTCGTGGTCATCGGCACCGCCCTGGCGGTCCAGACCTGGTGGCCGACCTCCGACCGCAGCGTGCTCAGCGGCTTCGTCATGACCCTGCTGTTCATGAAGGGGCCGCTGGAAAGCGTACTCAGCCTGTTACCGCTGATCAGTCGCAACCGTATCGCCCTGCGCCGGATCGCCGAACTCAACGAGCAGTTCTCCAATCCCGAACCCTACCTGCTGCTCGAGAACGATGTCCCCAGGCCGGCGCAGGAGGTGCGCAGCATCGAGCTGCGCGATGTCGGCTACAGCTATCCGGGCGTGCCGGGCTCGACGCCCTTCCGCTTCGGCCCGGTCAACCTGACGATCCGCCCGGGAGAAATCCTCTTCATCGTCGGCGAGAACGGCTGCGGCAAGACCACCCTGATCAAGCTGCTGCTCGGCCTGTACACGCCCCACGAGGGCTCGCTGCTGCTCAACGGCGAGGAGGTGACGGCACAGGCGCGCGACGACTATCGGCAGCTGTTCACCACCGTGTTCGCCGACTACTACCTGTTCGACGACCTCGTCGACGGCGAACAACAATTGCCGGAGGAAGCCGGACGCTACCTGAAGCGCCTGGAAATCGCCCACAAGGTCAGCGTGAGCGACGGCAGCTTCACCACCACCGACCTGTCCACCGGCCAGCGCAAGCGCCTGGCGCTGGTCAATGCATGGATCGAGAAGCGCCCGGTACTGGTCTTCGACGAGTGGGCGGCCGACCAGGATCCCACCTTCCGCCGGATCTTCTATACCGAGCTGCTTCCCGAGCTGAAGCGAATGGGCAAGACCATCATCGTGATCTCCCACGACGACCGCTACTTCGACAGCGCCGACCAGCTGTTGCGCCTGGCCGGTGGCCGGGTGGTCGAGGAGCTGCAACCGGCCTGAAGCACCCAGCCCGCGAAACACGGAAAAAACGATTTTTGTTTTCCGGTTTCGCGCCGACCAAACGTCTCAATGGGAAACCAAATAACAATTATTCCCAATCATGACATCCATAAGAGTATTAGAGAGCATGCCAGCACTCCGCGCACTCCCCCGTTTCACCCAGGCTCTAGTGATGCGCAACACCCTGACGCTGCATCCGCGCCTGAGCACCGCCGCCCTGGCCCTGGCCCTGTTGACGCCGCTCGCCAGCCAGGCCGAGGCGCAGAAGATCCAGTTCGACATCGGCGCCCAGCCGCTGCCCAGCGCCCTGCGCCAATTCGGCCAGCAGAGCCAGTTGCAGGTGCTCTACAGCGCCGATGAAGTGCGGGGCCTGCGCAGCAACCCGGTCCGCGGCCAACTGAGCGTCGAAGCGGCTCTCGCCGAACTTCTCCGCGGTAGCGGCGCCAGCTACAGCCTGCAAGGCTCCAGCGTCACCATCAGCGCCCAGCGCTCGGCGGACTCGGTGGACCTCGGCGACATCACCGTCACCAGCCAGGAGTCGGCCTGGGGCCACGTCAACGGCTACGTGGCCAAGCGCAGCGGTACCGGCACCAAGACCGACACCCCGCTCAAGGAGATCCCCCAGACCATCAACGTGGTCACCCAGGACGAGATCAAGGCGCGTGGCTCGCAGACCGTCACCGAGGCCCTGCGCTACACCCCGGGGATCACCGGCGGCGGCTTCGCCGACCGGGTGAAGATCTTCGACGAGCCGACCTCGCGCGGCTTCAGCCCGGCGCCGCTGTACCTCGACGGCCTGCACATGCCCTACGGCGGCGGCAGCACCGGCGGCGCCCTGCAGATCGACCCCTATACCCTGGAGCGCATCGAGGTGCTGAAGGGGCCGGCCTCGGTGCTCTACGGCCAGAACGAACCCGGCGGCATCGTCAACATGGTGTCCAAGCGTCCCACCGCCACCCCGATCCGCGAAGTGGTGCTCGGCGGCGGCAGCCAGGACCGCCGCTACGGCGCCTTCGACGTCGGCGGCGCGCTCGATGAACAGGGCACCTACCTGTACCGGCTGACCGGCGTGGGCCGGGACATCAACTCGGAGATCGACTATGCCGAGCAGAAACGCTTCATGCTGGCACCGAGCTTTACCTGGAACCCCAACGAGCAGACCAGCCTGACCTTCTACGGCCAATACCAGAAGGACAACGACGTACCCGAGGCCCAGGGCCTGCCGGCCTACGGCACGGTGTTCAGCACGCCCAACGGGCGGATCAAGCGCAGCACCTTCATCGGCGAGCCGGGGCTGAACTCCTACGACCGCGACCAGTTCGTGCTCGGCTATGAGTTCAGCCACGAATTCAACGATGTCTGGACCTTCAAGCAGAACACCCGCTACGCCTATCTCGACGACCAGTACGTGGCGCCACTGCACGGTTACAACTTCGTACCCAACCCGAACACCGGTGCCAATGACCGACGCTATGCCACGCGCTATGGCGTGGACTGGTCGCAGACCAACAAGGCCTTCGGCATGGACAACATGGCCCAGGCCAAATTCAAGACCGGCGCGATCGATCACACCGCGCTGATCGGTATCGACTTCTACCACTTCAAAACCAAGTTCTTCGGTCTCTACTCGAACCAGGAACCCACCACGATCATCGATCTGTACAAGCCGGTGTACGGCAGCAAGTTCACCTTCACCAATCCCTATCGCTGGAACCGCACCACCGACCAGACCGGAATCTACTTGCAGGACCAGATGAAATGGAACCAGTGGTTCCTGACCCTCGGCGGCCGCTATGACTGGGCCAAGACCGACGCCAAGGAAACCAACGGCAAGGTCGACGCCAAGGACGAGAAGTTCAGCGGCCGCGCCGGCTTCGGCTACGAGTTCAGCAACGGCATCGTGCCCTATGTCAGCTACTCCGAGTCGTTCCAGCCGGTCGGCGGGTTGAACATGGACGAAGGCAACAAGGCCTTCAAACCGACCACCGGCAAACAGTACGAGGCCGGCATCAAGTACCAGCCGCCGGGGCAGAACAGCTTCATCCAGATGTCGGTCTACCAGATCGACAAGAAGAACGTGCTCACCACCGATCTGCTGAACCCCAACTTCAGCAAGCAGTCCGGCGCCATGCGCTCCAAGGGCTTCGAGCTGGAAGGCAAGGCCAGCCTGACCAACAATCTCGATGTCATCGCCTCGTTCTCGCGCAACGACATCAAGTACACCAAGGACAACGACGGGCGCAAAGGCCGCCATCCGGCCGGCACGCCGCCGATGACCGCCGCCGTCTGGCTGGACTACACCCTCGGCGCGGATACCGCGTTCGCCGGCCTCGGCGCGGGGATCGGCGCGCGCTACACCCGGGGCAGCGACGGCACCGAAACCGCTGTCGGCCATTTCACCATCCCGTCCTACACGCTGTACGACGGCAAGCTGTCCTACGACTTCGAGAAATCCCCGCTGCAGGTGAAAGGCCTGAAGGTGCAGGTCAACCTGGAGAACCTCGAGGACAAGAAATATGTCAGCCGTTGCACCTCTGATCTCGACTGCTACTACGGCCAGGGCCGTACCCTCACCACCGACCTGACCTACAACTGGTAAGGCGTCCGGGGAGACCGCTGGCCTCCCCTCGCCCCAACCTTCATGAAAAAGCCCCGCCAGGTTCACCTGGCGGGGCTTTTTCGTGGTGAATGCCGAAGTCTCAGCGTGCCAGGGCCGCCACCAGCGCCTCGGCGATCATGTCCTTGGCTTCGTCGGCCTCGTCGACGATCGCACCCATGCGCAGGAAATCGTGGGTCATCCCGGGATAGACGCATAGCTCCACCTGCACGCCGCCCTGGCGCAGGTGCTCGGCATAGGCGATGCCCTCGTCATGCAGCGGGTCGCACTCGGCGACCAGCAGCAATGTCGGCGCCAGCTCAGCCGGCACCGCGCCGAGCAGCGGCGAGAAACGCGGGTCCTGGCGGTCCTCGGGGCTACGCTGGTAGTGCTGGTAGAACCACTCCAGGCTGTCCTTCTCCAACAGGTGGCCAACGGCGTAGCGCTCGATCGATTGGCGCGTGCGGCTGGCATCGGTGACCGGGTAGATCAGTACCTGCAGACGCGGTTGCGAGGCGTCTCCGCGCAGCGCCAACTGACGCGACAACACCGCGCACAGACTGCCACCGACGCTGTCGCCGGCAACCGCCAAGCGTTGCGGATCGATACCCAATCGCTCGGCTTCGGCAGCCAACCAGCACCAGGCGTCCTCGGCGTCCTCGGCGGCGGTCGGGAAACGCCACTCCGGCGCCAACCGGTAGGCCAGAGAAAGCACCACGCAACCGGCGCGCTCGGCCAGGCTGGCGCACAGCGCGTCGTGGGAATCCAGGCTGCCGACGACGTAGCCGCCGCCATGCAGGTACAGCACGCCCGGCAACGGCGGCGACGCGGACAGCCCCTGGGGACTGTAGAGGCGCGCCGGCAACGGCGTACCGTCCCGCGCCGGGACGAACAGCGTCTCGACGCGCGCCAGCGGCTCGTCGAGGCCTGGGTCCATCAACGCCGACGACTGGTCGAACTGCTCGCGCGCCTGTTGCACCGTCAACTGGTGCATGGGCAGGCTCTTGCCACTGCTGCGGCCGTTGCCGACCAGTTCCAGGTATGCCGCGATATCGGGGTTCAAGGCCATTTCATAGTCTCCAACGGGCCGGCCCCGGCGGGGCCGGCCAAAGCTTCGTCATGAATAGACGAGGCTGCCGTGGATTTCTTCAAGCGCCTCCACCAGGGAGTCGAGCACCTCCTGCGCATGGGGTATCTGGAAATGCCCGCACGCGGCGACCCGACCGGCCAGAGGCTGACCACCCAATTGCCGCGACAGCGCCCGCACCTCTTCACCACGCCCGCGCGTCCACCAGCACAGCGGCCGGACCTGGATCGGCGAGCAACTGTCCAGTTGCCCGGAGAGTTGCTTGAGTTGCCGGGCGACCAGGAATACCTGGGCCAGTTCGTCGCAGCCCAGCCCTCCCTTCCCGGTCTGGCCGACGCCAAGGCACTCGGCGATGGCGGCGCTGACGTTGTCGCGTTGCTCCAACCCGGCGGCCAGTGGCGGACGGGTTTCCAGGCCGGCGCTGACGCTGAGGAAGTCCAGCAGATCCTCGCGCCAGTCATCGGCGGCAGGCGCCTCGGTTCCCGGCACATAGCTGTCCAGCAGACCGAGGAAGGCCACCTGCTGTCCCTGCCGCTCGAGTTCGGCGGCCATCAACATGCCCAGGGTCCCTCCCAGCGACCAGCCGAGCAAGTGATAGGGCCCCTCGGCCTGGCGCTGGCGGATCAGTGCGACGTAATCCTCGGCCATCCGTTGCAGGGAAACGTCCCGCCAGTTCGGATCCAGCAGCGAGCGGGCCTGGATCGCCAGTACGCTACGGCGGCCATTCAAGCGCCGGGCCAGCGGTTCGTAGTCGAACACCGTGCCGAAGCCGGCATGCACGCAGAACAGCGCCGGGCAGCCGGCCACCGCCGCGTTCAGTGCCAGGATCGGCGACGGCGGCGCAGCGCTGTCGTCGTACCCGGACAAGGCGGCGATGCTCGGCTTCTGGATCAGGTCGCGCAGCTTCAGGCTGAAGCCCAGCTTCTTCAGGGCACGGGCCTTGGCCACCACCTGCATGCTGAGGATGGAGTCGCCACCCAGTTCGAAGAAGTTGTCGTGCACACCGATCCTTGCGATGCCGAGCACTTCCTGCCAGATACCGGCCAGGGCCTGCTCCAGCTCATTGCGCGGCGCCACGTAGGCCTCGCTGGCGGTGACGTCGATGTCCGGCAGCGCCTTGCGGTCGATCTTGCCGTTCGGCGTCAGCGGCATCGCCGGCAACAGGGCCAGGTGCGCCGGTACCATGTACTCCGGCAGATCGCGCTTGAGGCGCTCGCGCAGACGTTCGAGCAGGCCCGGGGCGTCCACGCCATCTTCCGCGACCACATAGCCGAGCAGTTGCTTGCCACTCGCCCCGTCGCGGGCGATCACCACCGCTTCGCGGACCTCGCCGGCATCCTGCAGGCGCGCCTCGATCTCGCCCAGTTCGATGCGGAAGCCCCGTACCTTGACCTGGTTGTCGATGCGTCCGAGGTAGTCGAAGGTACCATCCTCGCGCTGGCGAACCAGGTCGCCGGTGCGATAGAGACGCTCGCCGGCGCGGCTGAACGGGCTGGCGACGAAGCGCTCGGCGCTCAACCCCGGCCGCTGCAGATAACCTCGCGCCAGGCCGACGCCACCGAGGTACAGCTCCCCGGCCACGCCCGCCGGCAACGGGTTCAGGTCAGCGTCCAGGACATAGCCGCAGCGCTCGCCGACGAAGCTGCCGATGGGCGCATAGGCAGCGCCGCATTCGGTGTCCATGGCAGCCTTCCAGATCAGCGGCGTGACCACGGTTTCCGTCGGGCCATAGCCGTTGATGATGTAGCGCGGTTTCAGCGCGCGCTTGGCCAGTTCGAAACCGGCCACCGGCACCGCGTCGCCGCCGAAGCAGTAGATACGTACCGGCGGCGGGTTGCCGTCACGCTCGGCATGCTCGGCCAGCTGTTGCAGGTAGACCGGCGGGAACGCGGCAACCGTGACCCCGTGGCGTTGCATCGCCGCGTAGGTCTGCTCCGGCGTCCACAGTGCATCGTCGCGCAGCAGCAGGCTGCCACCGTGGCCCAGGGCGGTCAGCCAGCGCTCATGGGCGCCGTCGAAAGCGAACGACATGAAGTGCAGCTCGCGATCGGCCGGGGTCATCTCGTAGCGCTCGCCGACCGCGTCGATGTGCATCGCCAGAGGACCATGGCTCACCGCGACGCCCTTGGGCAGGCCGGTGGAGCCGGAGGTATAGATGACGTAGGCGAGGTTGGCGGGATGGACCTCGACCTGCGGCGCCTGCGCCGGATGCTCCAGCAGATCCAGGCGGTCCAGGGCCAGGGCGGGAACGCCGGCGGGTACCGGCAGCTGCGCCAGCGCCTGGCTTTCGCTCAACAGCAGGGCGATGCCGGAGTCCTGCATCAGGTAAGCCAGTCGCTCACGCGGATACGCCAGGTCCAGCGGCACGTAGGCGCCACCGGCCTTGAGCACGGCGAGCAGCGCGACGACCAGTTCGGTGCCGCGCGGCAGCGCCACACCGACCCGCACATCGGCCGCCACGCCGCGCTCGACCAGCGCATGCGCCAGGCGGTTGGCCCGCGCGTCCAGCTCGGCGAACGAGTGGCTGCGCTCGTCGAACACCAGCGCGGTGGCGTCCGGCGTGCGCCGGCTCCACTCGCCGATGCGCTGGTGTACCAGCGGATACCGATCCGGACACGCGCCATCCGCCAACGGCACCCGGGCACTCGGCAAGCCGATGTTGCCCAGGCGGCACTCGGCGTCGCCGCTCAAGGCTGCGAGCAGCCCTTCCATGTCCGTACGCAGACGCTCGACCGAAGCCACGGCGAAGTGCTCGCGCAGGAACATGTATTCGATCGCCAGGCCGGAATCGTCGCTGGTCACCATCAGGTCCATGGGGAAGTTGGTCAGGCCTGCGCTGCGCATCTCGCCGAAGCGCAGCGAATCGTCGCGCCAGTCACGCAGCGTCCGGTCAACCGGATGGTTCTCGAACACGATGATGCTGTCGAACAGCGATTGACCGCTGCGCCCGGCCCAGCGCTGGATGTCGCTGAGCGGGGTGTACTCCTGCTCGCGCATCTCCAGGTTGTAGTCCTGCAAGGCTCTCAGCCAATCGCCGACGCACTGTTCCGGCGCCACTTCGCAGACCACCGGCAAGGTATTGATGAACAGCCCGAGGATCCGTTCCGACGCCTCCAGGCTGGCCGGCCGACCGGCAACGGTGGCGCCGAAGGACACGCAGCGCTGGCCGCTGTAGCGACTCAGCAGGAGCAGCCAGGCGCCCTGTACCAGGGTATTGAGCGTCACTCGCTGGGATTGGGCGAAACGTTTCAGGTGCTCGGTGGCATCGCTGTCCAGGCGCGTGTACAACGCCTGGTGCCCATATCCTTCGCGGGCAGCGTTGAAGGCGTCGGCCAGGTAGGTCGGCTCGTCCATGCGCGCCAGCTGGCGGCGCCAGAAGGCCTCGCTGGCCTTGCCATCGCGCGCCCGCAGCCAGGCGATGTAGTGCCGGTAAGGGACGGCGGGCGGCAGGCGGCCGCCGGAATAGAGTTCGAGTATCTCGCCGAACAGCTGCGAAGTGCTCCAGCCATCGATGAGAATGTGGTGGTAGGTCCAGATCAACTGGTAGCGATCCTCGCCCAGGCGCAGCAGGCGCACCCGTTGCAACGGCGGCTGGCCCAGGTCGAAGCCCTTGCGCCGCTCCTGTTGCGCGACCTGTTCCAGTGCTTCATCGCTTATCGCCCGCCCACGCCAGTCGAGGACCTCGAATGGCAGCCCGGGATCGGCCAGGACAAATTGCAGAGGCTCCTCCTGGTCCAGCCAGAGGAAGCCGCTGCGCAACACTTCATGGCGCTGCGCCACCGCCGACCAGGCGCGTTGCAGGCGCTGCGGATCGAGTCCGTCGACGGCGATGCTCAACTGGTTGATGTACAACTCGGCGTCCGGGCTGTTCAGTCCGAGGAACAGCATGCCCTGCTGCATCGGCGAGAGGCTGTAGAGGTGTTCCAGCTGTTGGTGGGGCAACGGCAGCGCCTGCACCTGCTGCGGCAGCAGATTGTGCAGGACGGCGCCGTCGGGCACGCTCGCCGGCTCTGCGACGGGCGCCGCCGCGCCGCAGCGCTCGGCCAGCTTGCGAATGTTCTGCAACTGGAACAGGTCGCGCGGGCTCAGTTGCAATCCGGCCTGGCGCGCTCGGCTGACCACCTGGATCGAGACGATCGAGTCGCCGCCGAGGGCGAAGAAGTTATCGGTCACGCCAACCCGCTCGCGCCCCAGAACATCCGCCCAGATCGCCGCCAGTTGCCGTTCCGTATCGCTGGCCGGCGCTACGTATTCGCCGAGTCCGTCTTCCGCTTCGAGCTTCGGCAGCGCCTTGCGCTCCAGCTTGCCGTTCGGACTCAGCGGCATCCGCTCCAGCGCCAGCCACTGCGCCGGCACCATGTATTCCGGCAGGCTCGCCGCCAGGTGCGCGGCCAGCGCTTCGCGCCAGTCGCCGCCCTCGCTCTCCAGCACCACGTAGCCGACCAACTGCTTGCCGTCCACCGCCAGCACCGCCGCCTCGCGCACCCACGGATGCTCCAGCAGGCGCGCCTCGATCTCGCCCAACTCGATGCGCAAGCCGCGCAGCTTCACCTGGTGGTCGATCCGCCCGGCGTACTCGATCACCCCGTCGGCGCGGTAGCGCGCCAGATCGCCGCTGCGGTACATCCGCTCCCCGGCCACGAACGGGCTGGCGACGAAACGCTCGGCAGTCAGCCCCGGACGCTGGTGGTAGCCACGGGCCAGGCCCTTCCCGGCCAGGTACAGCTCGCCGAGCACGCCCACCGGCACCGGCTCCAGGTTGCCATCGAGGATGTAGCAGGCCAGGTTGGCGATCGGCCGGCCGATCGGCACCGCGTCCTTGCCCTCCTCCACGCAGGTCCAGTGGGTGACGTCGATGGCCGCCTCGGTCGGGCCATAGAGGTTATAGAGGCCGGCCTGCGGCAGCTTGGCGAACACCTGCTGCTGGGCGTCCGCCGGCAGCGCCTCGCCGCTGCAAACGATGCGTTTCAGGCTGGTGCAGGAGGCGACGTCTTCGTCCTGCAGGAAGGCCTGCAGCATCGACGGCACGAAGTGCAGCGTATCGACCCCTTCGCGGTTGATCAGCGCCACCAGCTTCGCCGGGTCGCGATGATCGCCCGGCGCGGCCACCACCAAACGCGCGCCGGTCATCAGCGGCCAGAAGAACTCCCAGACCGACACGTCGAAGCTGAACGGGGTCTTCTGCAACACCGTGTCGCCGACGCCCAGGCCATAGGCCTGCTGCATCCAGCACAGGCGGTTGCTCAGCGCCGAATGGCGGTTGCCGGCGCCCTTGGGCTTACCGGTGGAACCGGAGGTGTAGATGACATAGGCGAGGTTCTCGCCATCGAGATGAATATCCGGGTTCGCCTCACTGTAACCCTCGAACCAGGGCGCACCGCGATCCAGGTCGATCCGCTGCACGCCTCGCGCCAGCGGCAGCTTCAGGTGCGACTGGCTGAGCAGCAGTTGCACGCCGCTGTCCTCCAGCATGTAGGCCTGGCGCTCCTCGGGATATTCCGGGTCCACCGGCACGTAGGCGCCGCCGGCCTTGAGGATCGCCATCAGGGCCACGACCATCTCGATGGAACGCTCCATGGCCACACCCACCAGGCGGTCCGCACCGACCCCGCGCTCGATCAGGGCATGCGCCAGGCGGTTGGCCCGGCGATTCAGCTCGGCGTAGTCCAGGCGTTCCTCGCCGAAGGCCAGCGCCGGCGCCTCCGGGTTGCGCTCGGCCTGCGCCTCGAACAGCTGGTGCACGCCGCGTTGCAGCGGGTACTCGGCCGCAGTGGCGTTCCAGCCTTCCAGCAACTGGTAGCGCTCGGCGGCAGCCAGGCTGTCCAGCTCGCCCAACGACGCCCCCGGGTTTTCGCACATCCCCAGCAACAAGCGTTCGAGGCGTTCCGCCAGGCACTCGATCGCCGCCTCGTCGAAAGCCTGGCGGGAATAGCTGTAGTGCAGTTCGAGGGTCTCTCCGGCGCTCACCAGCAGCGTCAGCGGATAGTGCGTCTGCTCCTGGTTGCTAAGCGCGTCGATCCGCATGTCCGTCGGTGTCTCTTCCGCCAGCGCTGCGGAAACCGGGTAGTTCTCGAATACCAGGATGTTGTCGAACAGGGCCTCGCCGACCTGCCCGGCCCAACGCTGGATGTCATACAACGGCGTGTGCTCGAACTCGCGCAGCGCCAGGTTCTCGCCCTGCACCGCCTGCAACCAGTCGCCAAGCGACTGCTCCGGACGCGGGCTGGCGACCACCGGCAGGGTGTTGATGAACAGGCCGATCTGCTCCTCGATCCCGCGCAACTCCGCCGGACGACCGGACACGGTGGCACCGAAGGCCACGGTGTCCTGCCCGGTGAAGCGTTGCAGCAGTATCAGCCAGGCGGCCTGGACCAGGGTATTGAGCGTCACCTTCTGCTCGCGGGCGAACGCTGCCAGGCGCTGGCTCGTGGTGGCATCCAGGTGCCGGTAGCGATCGGCATGGCCCTCGGCGCCCCGTACCCCACGGGTGACCGCCGGAACCAGCAGGGTCGGCTCGCCCAGCCGCAGCAGGCGCTGCTTCCAGAACGCCTCGGTGCGACCCGCATCCTGGCGTTGCAGCCAGGCGATGTAGTCGCGATAGCGCCCATCCGAGCGCGGCGGCGTCTCGCCGCGATAGCGCTGCAAGACTTCGCCGAGCAACTGCGAGTTGCTCCAGCCGTCCATGAGGATGTGATGGTTGGTGTAGATCAGGTGGTGCCGGCGCTCGCCGGTACGCACCAGCACCAGCCGCAGCAGCGGCGCCTCGGCGAGTTCGAAGCCGAGCCCGGCCTCGCCGGCCGCGAGGGCATCGAGCGCCTCGGCGAGGTCCGCGCGGTCGCGCCAGTCGTGCACGCTGAACGGCACTTCGACGCGCTTGCGCACCAGTTGCAGCGGCTTCTCCAGCGCGCCCTGCCAGAGGAAGCCGCTGCGCAGGACTTCGTGGGCATCCAGCGCCGCCTGCCAGGCCTCGCGGAAGCGTTGGGGATCCAGACCTTCCACGTCCAGACGCATCTGGTTGATGTAGTCGCCGCTGTTCTGCTGGTACAGGCTATGGAACAGCATGCCCTGCTGCATCGGCGACAGCGGATAGAGATCCTCCACCTCACCCGCCGCCAGGGGCAAGGCGTCCAACTGCCGCTGGTCGAGCCCGGCCAGGGGGAAGTCCGATGGGGTCACGCCTTCGACACCGGCGGCGCAACAATGCTCGATCAGCGCCAGCAGCTCGTCGCGATAGGCATCGGCCAGGCGAACGATGCTCGCCTCGCTGAAACGCGCGGTGCTGAAGCTCCAGTCGATGCCGAGCCGGCCGGCATAGACCTGGCCGTTGAGGCTCAGCCAGTTGTCCAGCGGCGCGTCGCTGTCGCGCTCGCTGCCGGCCGCGTCGGCGCTGGGACGGAACAGCGCGGAGGAATCGGCGGAGAAGCTGCCGTCGAACTGCCCCAGGTAGTTGAAGGTGATGCGCGGACTCGGCAGGGCCGTCAGCGCCGCCCGATCCTCGGCGCTGCCGAGGTAACGCAGGACGCCGAAGCCCAGTCCTTTGTGCGGAATCGCGCGCAATTGCTCCTTGATCCGTTTGATCGAAGCGCCCAGCTCCGCCACCGGCGACAGGCGCAGCGGGAACAGGCTGGTGAACCAGCCCACCGTGCGGGTCAGGTCGATGTCCTCGAACAACTCCTCGCGCCCGTGTCCTTCGAGCTGGATGAGGGTATCCGCCTGGCCGCTCCAGCGACCGATGACCCGCGCCAGCGCGGTGAGCAACAGATCGTTGACCTGGGTCCGGTAGGCCGCCGGCGCTTCCTGCAACAACCGGCGCGTGGCCTCTTCGCTCAGCTCGGTACGTGCCGAACGGACATGCCGGAGCGATTGCGCGCCCTCGCGATCGTCGCAGGGCAGTTCGGTGGACACGCCTTCGAGCTGCGCCAGCCAGTAGCCGCGCTCGCTCTCCAGGCCGCCGTCGCGGGCATGCGCCTGCAGGCGTTCGGCCCATGCCTTGAAGGCGCTGGTCTTGGCGGGCAGCGCAACGGCCTGGCCGGCCTGCAACTGGCGGTAGGCGGTCTGCAGGTCTTCGAGCAGGATCCGCCAGGACACCCCATCCACCGCCAGGTGGTGGATCACCAGCAACAGCCGCTGGCTGCCGTCTCCGAGTGTCGCCAGCAGCGCGCGCAACAGAGGCCCGTTGCCCAGGTCGAGGCTGCGCTGGGCCTGCTCCGCCAGGGCTTCCAGCGCTTGCCCATCGGCGACCGAGCGCTGCCACAGCAACGCCTCGCCGGCCTCGACCGCGCGGTGTTCGGCGCGCCAGCTCCCGTCTTCGAGACGGAAGCCCAGGCGCAACGCATCATGGTACGCCAGCAAGGCCTGCAGCGCCTGTTCCAGCAGCGTACCGTCGAGCGCCTGCCCCGGTTCCAGCAGGACCGACTGGTTCCAGTGCTGGCGCCGCGGAATATCCTGCTCGAAGAACATCTGCTGGATGGGCAGCAGCGGCGTGCTCCCGCTGATCGGCCCCTGTTCGGCGCTGGCCAGGCCGCGGCCCTCGACGGCCACGCCGGCCAGGCCGCGGATCGTCTGGTGCAGGAACAGGTCCCTGGGCGCCAGCCGGATCCCGGCCTGGCGCGCGCGACTGACCACCTGGATGGAAATGATCGAGTCGCCGCCAAGTTCGAAGAAGTTGTCGTCCAGGCCGACACGGCCAAGCTTCAGCACATCCGCCCAGATCGCCGCCAGGCGCTGCTCCAGCTCGCTGCGCGGCGCGACATAGCCCTGCTGCAGACGGCTGGCGTCCGGCGCAGGCAAGGCACGCCGGTCCAGCTTGCCGTTGGCCGTCAACGGCAGGCGCTCGAGGAACAGCAGGTGGGCGGGCACCATGTGCTCCGGCAAACTCGCCTTCAACGCCTGGCGCAGCGTATCGCGCAACGCGGCGGGATCGCCGGGCGCCGCCTTCGTCACGACATAGCCGACCAGTTGGGTAGCGCCCGCTCCCTCGTGAGGCAGCACCGCTACCTCGGCCACGCCCGGCTGTTCGAGCAGGCGGGCCTCGATTTCGCCCAGTTCGATGCGGAAGCCGCGAATCTTGACCTGGTGGTCGATCCGACCGACGTACTCGACCACTCCGTCGCAACGATAGCGAGCCAGGTCGCCGGTCCGGTACAGACGTCCCCCAGTCGTGGAGAACGGATCGGCGACGAAGCGCGTGCAACTCAGCTCGGGGCGGTTCAGATAGCCCCGCGCCAATCCCGCGCCCCCCACATACAGCTCGCCGATGCAGCCCCTGGGCACTGGGTTCAGCCCGGCGTCGAGCAGATACCAGGACAGGTCCGCGATCGGTTCACCGATCGGACTGGCCGCCCCGCCTTCGAGGTCCGCCAACGACAGCGGACGATAGGTCACGTGGACCGTGGTTTCGGTGATCCCATACATATTGACCAGGCGCGGCGCGCGATCGCCGAAGCGCTCGAACCATGGGCGCAGGGCCTGCACTTCCAGCGCCTCGCCACCGAACACCACATGCCGCAGGGCCAGCGGCGCAACCTCCTGGCCGGCGCAGGCGACCTGCATCAACTGCTTGAAGGCCGACGGCGTCTGGTTCAGCACCGTCACCCGCTCCCGGCACAGCAGGCGCAGGAAGTCCTCGGGCGAACGGCTGGTCTCGTACGGGACGATGACCAGCCTGCCGCCATGCAACAGCGCGCCGAAGATCTCCCAGACGGAGAAATCGAACGCGTAGGAGTGGAACAGGCTCCAGGCGTCGTCCGCGCAGAAGCCGAACCAGTGCCGGGTGGCGTCGAACAGGCGTAGCACGTTGCCATGCGGCAGCAGGGTGCCCTTCGGTTTTCCGGTGGAGCCGGAGGTGTAGATCACATAGGCCAGGTTATCGACGCCGACGGCGCTCTGCGGATCGCTCTCGGGGTAGCCGGCCCACTCCTGTTCCGCATCCAGCAGCAGGCACGGCAAGCCCTCGCCGAGCGGCAAGCGTTCGCACGCCTCGCGCTGGGCCAGCAGCAGGCGGATGCCGCTGTCCTCGATCATGTAGCCCAGCCGGTCGCGCGGGTAGCGCGGATCGAGCGGGACATAGGCGCCGCCGGCCTTGAGGATAGCCAGCAGGCCGACGATCATCTCCAGGCTGCGCTCGGCCGCCAGGCCGACCAGCACGTCGGGGCCGACACCGAGTTCGATCAGCCGGTGAGCCAGGCGATTGGCCCGCCGGTTCAGCTCGCCATAGTCGAGCGCGCGTTCGCCGTAGACCACCGCCGTCGCCTGCGGACGCTCGGCGGCCTGGCGCTCGATCAGGCGGTGCAGGCAGGACGCCGGGGGGAAGTCCTGCGGATGGGGGTTCCATTGCAGCAGGTCGGCGCGCGCTTCGGCCTCGTGCAGAAGTTTCAGCTCGGCGATGCGCGCGTCCGGCCGGGCGACGATCGACTGGAGCAGGTTCAGCCAGTGGCCGGCGATGCGCTCGGCGCTCGACACGTCGAAGAGATCGGTGGCATAGGTCAGTTCGGCAAGCAGGCCACGGGAGGACTCGTAGGTATCCAGGGTCAGGTCGAACTGCGCGGTCTGCACGTCCCAGGCCAGGTCCTCGACCTCGAGTTCGCCCAGAGCGGCGAAGCGCGAGCCGCGATGATCGTCGCGCTGGTGGTTGTACATCACCTGGAACAACGGCGCATGGCTGAGGCTGCGTTCCGGCTGCAACGCATCCACCAGTTGCTCGAACGGCAGGTCCTGGTGGCCCTGCGCTTCCACCACCGCCTGCCGGACCTGCCGCAGCAGCTCGCGGAACGGCAGTTGTCCGTCGAGTTCGGCGCGCAGCACCTGGGTGTTGACGAAGAAGCCGATGAGCCCCTCGGTTTCCTCGCGATTGCGGTTGGCGATGGGTACGCCGACGCGAATGTCGTCCTGCCCGCTGTAGCGATGCAGGAGCGCCTGGAACGACGCCAGCAGCAGCATGAACAACGTGCTCTGCTCGGCCTGGGCGAGCCGCCGCAGGGCCTCGGCGAGCTCCGCCGGCAACGGGATGCCGATGCGCCGGCCACGATGGCTCTGCTGCTGCGGTCGCGGCCGGTCGCCGGGCAACTCCAGCAACGGCTGCTCGCCGCCCAGGCGGGAGACCCAGTAGCCCAGCTGGCGCTCGCGCTCGCCGCCATCCATCCACTGGCGCTGCCAGGCCGCGAAGTCGGCGTACTGGATCGGCAACTCCGCCAGCGCGGGAGACTCGTCCTGCCGAAGCGCGGCGTAGACACGGATCAGCTCGTCCACCAGGACCTGCATCGACCAGCCATCGGCGATGATGTGGTGCAGGGTCAGCAGCAGCGCGCATTCGTCCGTCGCCAGCGGCAACAGCAGGACCCGCAGCAGCGGTCCGCGCTGCAGGTCGAACGGCCGATGGGCCTCGGTTTCCACCAGTGTCTTCAGGTCTTCGCCGGCCGCCAGCGGGGGGCGCTCCTCGATGGGCACCGGCAGCACCGAGTGGATGACCTGGCGCGGCGCGCCATCGTGTTCGACGAAGGTGGTGCGCAGCGTTTCATGGCGCTGCACCAGCAGGTCCAGGGCCTCCTGCAGGGCGTCGCGCCGCAGCGGCCCCTTCAGACGCAACGCCACCGGGATGTTGTAGGCCGCGCTGTCCGGCTCCAGGCGCCAGATGAACCACTGGCGTTCCTGGGCGAACGACAGCTGCGGCGACGCATCCCTGGCGCCCCGGACGATCCCGCCCTGGGCGGCCGGCGCCAGCTGCGCCACGGCCTGCGCATAGGCGCGCAGGGTGCTGTGCTCGAACAGGGTGCGCAGCGGCACTTGCAGGTCGAGGCGGCGGCGTACCCGGGAAACCACCTGGGTCACCAGCAGCGAATGGCCGCCCAGCTCGAAGAAATTGTCGTCCCGACCGATGCGCCCGAGCTTCAGGACCTCGCTCCAGATCGCCGCCATGGCCCGTTCCAGCTCGCCTTCGGGCGCGACATGGGCGTCCCGGACCGCGTTCGCGTCCGGCAGCGGCAGCGCCTTGCGGTTGATCTTGCCGTTCGGCGTCAGCGGCAGGCTCGCCAGCAGCAGCATGTGCGCCGGCACCATGTAGTCCGGGAGAACCGCCAGCAGGCTGTTCTTCAATGCGCTGCGCAGCTCCTGCTGGCGCGCCGACTCGGCACCGACCAGCGCGGCCTCGGCGGGCACCAGGTAGGCCACCAGGATCGACCCGGCCGCGCCCGGCTGGGCGACGACCACCGCCTCGCGCACGCTGTCCTGCTCCAGCAGGCGCGTCTCGATTTCGCCGAGCTCGATGCGGAATCCGCGGATCTTCACCTGGTGGTCGATCCGTCCAAGGTATTCGATGACCCCGTCGGCGCGGTAGCGCGCCAGGTCGCCGGTGCGGTACAGGCGCGAACCGTCGGCGGCGAACGGGTCGGGCAGGAAGCGTTCGGCGGTCAGGCCGGGGCGGCGATGGTAGCCACGCGCCAGTCCGTCGCCGCCGATCAGCAGCTCGCCGGCGACGCCGGGCGGGCATGGGTTCATTTCGCTGTCGAGGATGTACAGCGCGGTGTTTGCCAGCGGCCCGCCGAGGAACGGCCGGGCCTCCTCACCGAGGCGGAACTGCGCCGACCAGATCGTCGTCTCGGTCGGCCCGTAGAGATTCCAGGTCGACGCCGACAGTTCGCGCATGCGCGCCGCCAGGTCCTCCGCCAGCGCCTCGCCACCGCACAGCAGGGTGCAGCCACGCAGCAGGTCGACACGCTCGCTGTCGCACAGCATCCGCCAGGTCGCCGGGGTCGCCTGCAGTACCGTGACGCCCTGTCGCTCGACCAGGTCGAGCAGGGCTTCTGGGTCCTGGGCCTGTTCGCGGCTGGCGAGCAGCACGCTGGCGCCACGCGCCAGCGGCACGTAGAGCTCGAGGCCGAAGATATCGAAGGAGAAGGTGGTCACCGACAGCAGGCGGTCCCGCGCCAGCATGCCCGGTTGTCGGGCGATGCTGCAGACGAAGTTGGTCAGGGCGCGGTGGCGGACCATCACGCCTTTCGGCTGGCCGGTGGAACCGGAGGTGTAGATCGCGTAGCAGAGACTGTCGGGCGCCTGCGGCAGGTCCGGGTTTTCCGCCGGGTAGCCTTGCACCAGTCGCTCCAGGTCATCGAGCAGCAGGCTTCGCAGCCCATCCGCCCGCGGCAGGCGCGCCAGCACGCTTTCCTGGCTGAGCAACAGGCGCAGCCCGCTGTCATCGATCATGTACTGCAGGCGGTCCGCGGGATACTGCGGGTCCAGCGGCACGTAGGCGCCACCCGCCTTGAGCACCGCCAGCAGGGCCACCACCATGGGTACGCCGCGCTCCAGCGCGATGCCGACCAGTACATCGCTGCCGACACCCTCCTCGCGCAGGCGCCAGGCCAGGCGGTTGGCCAACGCATTGAGTTCGGCGTAGCTCAGGCGTTCCTCGCCGAACAGCAAGGCCGGCGCGTCCGGGGTCAGGCCGGCCTGGGCCTCGAACAGGCGATGCACGCCCTGCCCGGCGGGATACTCGCTCGCCGGCAGGCGGCTGCGTTGCAGCAGCGCGGCGCGCTCCTCGGCGTCGAACAGCGGCAGGTCGCCGAGGCGTCGCCGCGGCTCGGCGACGATGGCCTCGAGCAGGTTGCGCCAGTGGCGCGCCAGGCGCTCCACGGTCGTGGCCTCGAACAGGTCGGTGGCGTAGGTGAACTCGGCGTGCACGCCCTGTTCCGACTCGTAGGTGTCCAGGGTCAGGTCGAACTGCGCGCTGTGCGCGCCCCACGAGAGGTCCTCGACGTTCAGCCCCGGCAACTGCGCTGCCAGCGACTGGCGACCTGCGGAACCCAGGTTCTGGTGGTTGTACATGGCCTGGAACAGCGGGCTGTGGCTGAGACTGCGCTCCGGCTGCAAGGCCTCGACCAGTTGCTCGAACGGCAGGTCCTGGTGGGCCTGGGCGCCGAGCGCGGCGACACGGGTCTGCTGTAGAAGGTCAAGGAAAGGCATCTGCGCATCGAGGTCGGCGCGCAGCACCTGGGTATTGACGAAGAAGCCGATGAGCCGCTCGGTCTCGACCCGGTTGCGGTTGGCCACCGGCACGCCGACGCGGATGTCGTCCTGGCCGCTGTAGCGATGCAGGAGCGCCTGGAACGAGGCCAGCAGGAGCATGAACAGCGTCGCCCCTTCGCGCTGCGCCAGCGCCTGCAACTGTCGGCCCAACGCCTGCGGCAACCGCAGTTCATGGCGCGCGCCACGGTAGCTCGGCAGCGCCGGGCGCTGGCGGTCCGTCGGCAGTTCGAGCACGGTCTGCCCTCCGCCCAGCCGCGCCATCCAGTACTCCAACTGGCGCTCGCGTTCGCCGGCCTCCAGCCAGTGCCGTTGCCAGATCGCATAGTCCGCATACTGGATCGGCAAATCGGGCAGCGTCGCCTCGATGCCTTGGCGGCGCGCGCCGTAGAGGGCAATGAGCTCCTCCACCAGTACCCGCATGGACCAGCCATCGGCCGCCGCATGGTGGATGGTCAGGGTCAGCACGTGATCGTCGGCCGCCAACCGCAACAGGCGCGCGCGAAGCAGCGGCCCGTTACGCAGATCGAAGGGCTGTTGCGTCTCGCTTTCAACGAAGGCGCGAATCTGCGCCTGCGCGTCGTCGCCGCTCGCCAGCGTGACCGGGACGGGTAGGTCGACCGACGCCAGCACCTGCTGGCGGAAGCCATCCAGTTGTTCGTCCTCGACGAACACGGTACGCAGGCTCTGGTGGCGCTCGACGATGGCGCCCAGGCTGGCGGCCAGCGCCTCGACGTCCAGTTCGCCACGCAGGCGCAGCGCCGAGGGAATGTTGTAGGCAGCGCTCTGCGGGTCCATCTGCCAGAGGAACCACTGGCGCTCCTGGGCATAGGACAGCGGGATGCGCTCGAAGGCCGAGGCCACCTCGGGAATCGGCAGGTTGGCCGGCGTCACGCCCTCCTCCTGCATCTTCGCCAGGTACAGCTTGCGCTTGTCGAGGGGAAGCGTGATGAAGCGCCGGGCAACCCGCAAAGCTACGCTCATGTCCATTCAGACTTCCTCCATTTCATCAAGCAGGGCTTCCAGCTTGTTCAGTTTCGATGTGTCGACCTGCCCACCGGCCTTCTCCAGATTGCTGACGAAAAGCCCCAGGGTCGGGAATTGGAACAACAGTTGGGGGGTGAGCTTCATGCCCAGCTCCAGTTGAATGCGCGAAATCACGTTGATGGCCAGCAGCGAGTGCCCGCCGAGTTCGAAGAAATGGTCGTCGAGGCCAACCCGCTGGAGCTTCAGCACTTCCTGCCAGATCGCCGCGACCTGGCATTCCAGCTCGCTGCGCGGCGCCACGTAGGCTTCCTGGAGGAGACTGGCGTCGGGCGCCGGCAGCGCCTTGCGGTCGACCTTGCCGTTGGGGCTCAGCGGCAGGCGTTCGAGGAACAGCAGGTGCGCCGGCACCATGTACTCGGGGAGGCTGTCGCGCAGCAGGGCCTTCAGCTCGTTGCGCAGCGCGGCCTGTACCTCCAGCGTGGCGCTAGCCAGCGCTTCCGCTTGCGGCACCAGATACGCCACCAGTTGCGCCCCGGCAGCGCCCTCGACGGCGATGACCAGGGCCTCGCGCAGCGCCGGGTGCTCGCCGAGGCAGGCCTCGATCTCGCCCAGTTCGATGCGGAAGCCACGGACCTTGACTTGATGGTCGACCCGACCGACGTACTCGATCACCCCGTCGGCGCCGTAGCGTGCCAGGTCGCCGGTGCGGTACAGGCGGCCGCCGCCCTGCTCGTCGAACGGATCGGGAATGAAGCGTGCGGCCGTCAGGTCGGGACGCTTGAAATAGCCGCGCGCCAGCAGCTCGGCGCCGATCACCAGCTCGCCGACCGCACCGACCGGTGCCGGTTGTCCGGCATCGTCCAGCAGATAGATGGCGCGGCCTGGCAACACCTTGCCGATCGGCATGGTCGCCGGGATCGCCATGCTGCCATCGACGTAGGGCGCGCAATCCAGGGTGGTGACGGTGACGGTCGCCTCGGTGGGGCCGTAGGTGTTGAGCAGGCGCACATGCTCCAGCCCGGCGGCCTTCCATGCCAACAGGCTTTCCGGTGGCATCGCCTCGCCCCCGGCGTGGACCTGACGGAGCGCGCCGTAGTCGCGCACGCCCTGGTTGGCGAAGTCCTTGGCCAGCATATTCCAGTAGGCGGTGGTCAGGTCCACCGTGGTGATGCGTCGCTCGACGATCTCCCGGTACAGCGTCTCGCTGTCCCAGATCTCGGTGCCGCGCAGCACCACCGAGGCGCCGCAGGCCAGCGGCGGATAGAGCTGCTCGACGAAGCCGTCGAAATTGAAGGTGGAGAATTGCAGCACCCGGTCGTCCGGCCCGATGCCGAAGAACTCCAGCGACACGTGGGTATGCCGCGACAGGCTCTCTCGGCTGATGCCGACGCCCTTGGGCCGGCCGGTGGAGCCGGAGGTGAACATCACGTAGGCGAGGTTCTGCGGATGCGCCCGCGACTGCGGGTCGTGCGCCGGACGGTCCTGCCAGTCCCGTGCCCGGTCGAGCGCCAGGCAGGCGATCCCGGCGGCCGCTGGCAGGCGTTGCAGCAGGTGGCTCTGGCTGAGCAACAGGGCGATGCCGCTGTCCTCGATCATGTAGCCGAGGCGCTCCTGCGGATATTCCGGGTCCAGCGGCACGTAGGCGCCGCCGGCCTTGAGCACCGCCAGCAGGCTGACGATCATTTCCAGCCCGCGCTCGACGGCGATCCCCACCAGCACGTCCGGTCCCACGCCCAGTTCGATCAGGCGGTGGGCCAGGCGGTTGGCCTGGGCGTTGAGCTCGCCGTAGCTCAGCTGGCGCTCCTCGAAGAGCAACGCCACCCGCTCGGGCTCCATCGCCGCGCGGCTGGCGAACAACTGCTCGACGCTGCGCTGGTCCGGATAGCGTCCCGGGTTGCGCCCCCAGTCGAAGATCGCCTGGCGCTGCTCCGCCGCTTCCAGCAGCTGGAACTCGGCCAGGCAGGTGCTGGCCGGACGCTCGACCATCTGCGCCAGCAAGTGCGTCAGGTGGCGATCCAGGCGCTCCACGCCGGCATCGTCGAAATGCTCGCGGTCGTAGGCGAACTGCAATTCCAGACACTGTCCCAGGCTCACACTGAGGGTCAGCGGATAGTTGGTCTGCTCGTGGTTGCCCACGGTGCCGAAGGCCAGACCTTGCGAGGCCTGCTGCTGGAGCATCTGCGAAACGGGGTAGTTCTCGAACACCAGGATATTGTCGAACAGCGCCTCGCCGCCCTGCCCGGCCCAGCGCTGGATGTCGTACAGCGGCGTGTGTTCGAATTCGCGCAGGGCCAGGTTCTCGCCCTGTACCGCCTGCAGCCAGGACGCCAGGCTCTGCTGCGGAAGCGGGGTAGCGATGACCGGCAGGGTGTTGATGAACAGGCCGATCTGCTCCTCGATCCCGTTCAGTTCCGCCGGGCGGCCGGCGACAGTGGCGCCGAAGGCCACGCTGTCCTGTCCGGTATAGCGTTGCAGCAACATCAGCCAGGCGGCCTGGACCAGGGTATTGAGCGTGACCTTCTGCTCGCGGGCCAGTTCGGCCAGGCGCCGGGTCTGCTCGCCATCGAGTTCGCGCGACAGTTCCGCGTAGCCCTTGCCGCGTCGCTTGGCCTGGGCGATCGACTGCCCCAGGCGGGTCGGCTCGTCCAGCCGACGCAGGCGCGGCAGCCAGAAGGCCTCGGCGAGCGCGGCGTCCTGGCGTTGCAGCCAGGCGATGTAGTCGCGGTAGCGGCCGCCGGAGCGCGGCGGCGTTTCGCCACGGTAGCGCTGCAGTACCTCGCCGAGCAGCTGCGAGTTGCTCCAGCCGTCCATCAGGATGTGGTGGTTGGTGTAGATCAGGTGATGGCGCCGCTCGTCGATCCGCACCAGCACCAGGCGCAGCAGCGGCGCCTCGCTCAGGTCGAAGCCCAGCCGGCCTTCGCCGGCGGCCAGTTCGTCGAGAGCCGCCGCCAGGTCCTCGCGACCGCGCCAGTCGAGTACGCTGAACGGCACTTCGACACGCTTGCGCACCACTTGCAGCGGCGTCTCGAAGGCGCCCTGCCAGAGGAAGCCGCTGCGCAACACATCGTGCTCGTCCAGCGCCGCCTGCCAGGCCGCGTGGAAACTCTCCGGATGCAGACCGTCGACGTCCACCCGCAATTGGTTGATGTAATCGCCGGCCTCCTGCTGGTACAGGCTGTGGAACAGCATGCCCTGCTGCATCGGCGATAGCGGGTAGAGGTCCTCGACTTCGCAGGGCGCCAGCGGCAACTGATCGAGACGCGCCTGGTCAAGGCGCGCCAGCGGGAAGTCCGAGGGCGTCAGGCCCTGGCCCTCGGCCACGCGGCAGTGGGCGATCAGCGCCAGCAGTTCGTCGCGATAGGCGTCGGCCAGGCGCTGGATGCTGGCGGTTTCGAAGCGCTCGCCGCTGAAGCTCCAGTCGATGCGCAGCTCGCCGCCATAGATGCGTCCGTTCAGCGCCAGCCAGTTGGCCAGCGGCGCGTCCGGGCTCTGGTCGTCGCCGGCGCGCTCGCCGGCCGGAACGAACAGCGCGCCCTCCTCCATGGCGAAGCTGCCGTCGAACTGGCCGAGGTAGTTGAAGGTGATGCGCGGCACCGGCAACCCGGCCAGGGCTGCCTGGCTCGCCGCGCTGCCCAGGTAGCGCAGGGCGCCGAAGCCGATGCCCTTGTTCGGCACCGCGCGCAGTTGCTCCTTGATGCCCTTGATCGACGCGGCGATGCCCTCGGCCGGGGTCAGGCGCAGCGGGAACAGGCTGGTGAACCAGCCCACCGTGCGCGTCAGGTCGATCTCGGCGAACAGCTCCTCGCGGCCATGCCCCTCCAGCTGGATCAGCGCATCGGCCTGCCCGGTCCAGCGGCAGACCACCCGCGCCAGCGCGGTCAACAGCAGGTCGTTGACCTGGGTGCGGTAGGCGGCCGGTGCCTCCTGCAGCAATTGCCGGGTCGCCTCGGCGTCCAGTGCACAAACGACCGAACGGGCATGGCGGTTGCTCTGGTCGCCCTGCGGGTCGAGGCACGGCAGGTCGCTGGAGGCGCCTTGCAATTGCCCTTGCCAGTACGCCAGTTCACCATCCAGGCCGCCGTCACCGGCGAACGCCCGCAGGCGCTCGGCCCAATCCCTGAAGGCGCTGGTCTTGGCCGGTAGCTCGACGGCCTGACCCGCCAGCAACTGCCGGTAGGCAGTCTGCAGGTCTTCGAAGAGAATCCGCCAGGACACACCATCCACCACCAGATGGTGGAAAACCAGCAGCAGGCGCTGGCTGCCATCGTCGAAAGTCGCCAGCAGGGCGCGCAACAACGGCCCATCGGCCAGGTCGAGACTGCGCTGGACTTCGTCGGCCAGCGCCCGCAGCGCCGCCAGGTCGGCGACCCGAGCGACGCGGAGCAGCGCCGCAGCGCCCTCTTCCACACCCCGGTGGCGCGCCGTCCAGCCGGCCGCCTCGCGGGTGAAGGACAGGCGCAGCGCATCGTGGTGCGCCAGCACACCCCGCAGGGCCTGCTCAAGGTGCCGGGCATCGAGCGGCTCGCGGGCTTCCAGGAGTACCGACTGGTTCCACCAGTGGCGCTCGGCGACCTCCTCGGCGAAGAAACCCTGCTGGATCGGCAGCAACGGCGTGACGCCGGTCACCGGTCCCTGGTCGATAGCCAGCACCTGCGTACCGCCCTCGGCCAGCGGGGCCAGGGCACCGATGGTCTGCGCCTCGAAGAGCATCTTCGGAGTGAAATGGATGCCGAGCTGGCGCGCACGGCTGACCACCTGCAGGGAAATGATGGAATCGCCGCCGATCTCGAAGAAGTTGTCGGCCAGGCCGACCTGCTCCAGCTTCAGGACATCCGCCCAGATCGTCGCCAGTTGCCTTTCCACTTCGCTGCGCGGGGCCTGGTAGTCGCGTTGCTGCTGGTCGGCGCTGGGCTTGGGCAGGCCCTTGCGATCCAGCTTGCCGTTGGGGGTCAGCGGCATGCGCGGCAGGAACAGCAGGTGCGCCGGCAGCATGTACTCGGGCAAGCGCTCCTTCAGCGCCTTGCGCAAGGCGTCGCGGCAGGCCGCCTGGGCACCGGCGTCCTCGACCAGCGCCGGATCCTGCGGGACCACGTAGCCGACCAGTTGCTGGCCGCTGGCGCCGGCCTGGGCGACCACCACCGCCTCGCGCACCGCCGTCTGCTCGCGCAGGCGCGCCTCGATCTCGCCCAGTTCGATCCGGAAGCCGCGAATCTTCACCTGGTGGTCGACCCGGCCCAGGTAGTCCACCACGCCATCGGCGCGGCCGCGGGTCAGGTCGCCGCTGCGGTACAGGCGGCTGCCGGGCGCGCCGAAGGGATCCGGCACGAAACGCTCGGCGGTCAGCGCCGGACGCTCCAGGTAACCGCGCGCCACGCCTTCCCCGCCCAGGTACAGCTCGCCGGCCACGCCGACCGGCAGCAGGTTCAGCTGGGCATCGAGGATGTAGCCGCTGCGATTGCCCAGCAACGTGCCGATCGGCATGTAGGCGGCGCCGCAGGCGTCGTCCGGGCGGGCTTTCCAGAGCAGCGGGGTGACCACCGTTTCGGTCGGTCCGTAGCCGTTGAACAGGTATTGCGGGCGTAGCGCGCGCCAGGCCAGGTCGTAGCTGGCCTGCGCCACCGCGTCGCCGCCGAAGCAGTAGACCCGGGCCGCCGGAGGGTTGCCGTCGCGTTCGGCATGTTCGGCCAGCTGCTGCAGGTAGACCGGCGGGAACACCGCAACGGTGACGCCGTGGCGATGCATCTGCGCGTAGGTCTGCTCCGGCAGCCACAGGCTATCGTCGCGGATCAGCACCCGCGCGCCGTTGATCAGCGGGTGCATCCAGCCTTCATGGGAGCCGTCGAAGGCGAACGACATGAAGTGCAGCTCGCAGTCCGCCGGGGTCATCTCGTAGCGCTCGCCGGTGGCCACGATGTGCGCGGCCAGCGGGCCGTGGGACACCGCCACGCCCTTGGGCATGCCGGTGGAGCCGGAGGTGTATATCACGTAGGCCAGGTTGTCGCCGTGCAGCGCCACCTCTGGATCATGGGTGGGGAAGCCGGCCCACTCCTCCTCGCGGTCCAGGGACAGGCAGGCCAGGCCGGTGGGGATCGGCAACCGCTCGAGCAAGTGGCTCTGGGTCAGCAGCAGGTGCGCGCGGCTGTCCTGCATCATGTACAGCAGGCGTTCGCGCGGGTACTCGATGTCCAGGGGCACGTAGGCGCCGCCGGACTTCAGCACGGCGAGGAAGGCAATCATGATCTCCGCGCTGCGCTGCATGGCGATCGCCACCCGCACCTCGGGCCCGACGCCGCGGTCGATCAGCGCGTGTGCCAGGCGGTTGGCCCGGCTGTCCAGCTCGGCGAAGCTCAGCACCTGGTCGTCGAACAGCACCGCCGGCGCGTCCGGCGCCAGGCGCGCACGCTCCGCCACCCGCTGGTGGATCAGCGGCGAAGCGGGGAAGCCCGACTCGCTGCGGTTCCACAGCGAATCGATCAGCACGCGCTCCTCGGCATCCAGCAGGCTCAGCTCGACCAGCGTCCGTTCGGCGTTGTCGACGAAGCCTTCCAGCAGGTTCAGCAGGTGCCGGTCCAACTGCTCGACCGCGGCATCGGAAAACGCCTGGCGGTCATAACTGTATTGCAGCGACAGACTGTCGCCGACGCCCAGGGCTACAGTCAGCGGGTAGTTGGTCTGTTCATGGTTGCTCACCGGACCGAAACGCACGCTGCCTGGCGAGCCCTTTTCCAGGGCTTCGGCCACCGGGTAGTTCTCGAATACCAGCAGGCTGTCGAACAGCGCCTCGCCGAGCCCGGCCCAACGCTGGATCTCGAACAGCGGCGTGTGCTCCTGCTCGCGCAGCGCCAGGCTGCGCGCCTGCACCTCCTGCAGCCAGTCGGCCAGGCGCATGCCCGGCTGCGGCGTGGCGACCACCGGCAGGGTGTTGATGAACAGGCCGATCTGCCGCTCGATTCCGGCCAGTTCGGCGGGCCGCCCGGCGACGGTGGCGCCGAAGACCACGGTGTCCTGGCCGGTGTAGCGCTGCAGCAGCAACGACCAGGCAGCCTGCACCAGGGTATTGAGGGTCACAGCGTGCCGCTGGGCGAATGCCTTCAGGCGCGCGGTGCGTGCCGGCGTCAGGCTGCGCTGGAACTGGCCGCCGCCGACCTGCTCGCGCTCGGCGGCGACCGCCTGGGCCAGGCGGGTCGGCTCCAGCAGTTCCGCCAGTTGCTCTTTCCAGAACGCCTCGCTGGCGCCCTTGTCCTGCGCCTGTAGCCAAGCGATGTAGTCGCGGTAGCGCCCGCCCATCTCCTGCCCGGGCTCGCCGGCATAGCGAGCGAGTACCTCGCCGAGCAACTGCGCGCTGCTCCAGCCGTCCAGCAGGATGTGGTGATGGGTGTAGATCAGGTGGTAGCTATCTTCGTCGCTGCGTACCAGCACCAGTCGCAGCAAGGGCGCCCGCTCCAGGTCGAAGCCACGCTGGCGTTCGCTCGCGGCCAGTTCGTCGAGGGCCTCGGCGAGCCCCTCGCGGCCGCGCCAGTCGTGCTCGGCGAAGGGCAGTTCGAGGCGCTTGTGGATCACCTGGAGCGGCTGCTCCAGGTCGCCCTGCCAGAGGAAGCCGGCGCGCAGGATATCGTGGCGGTCGACGGCCGCCTGCCAGGCCGCACGGAAACGCGCGGGATCGAGTCCGCAGACCTCGACCCGGAGCTGGTTCAGGTAGTCGCCGCTGGCCTGCTCGTAGAGTGAGTGGAACAGCATGCCGTGCTGCATCGGCGACAGCGGGTAGATATCCTCGATCTGCGCCAGCGGCAGGCGATCCAGTTGCTCCTGGCGCAGCGCCGCGAGGGGGAAGTCCGAGGGCGTGGCGCCAAGGTTGCCGTCCTGGCAGCAATGCTCGATCAGCGCCCGCAGCTCCCGCGCGTAGTCATCGACCAGGCGCTGGACGGTCGCCTCGGCGAACATTTCCCGGCTGAAGCTCCAGTGCAGGCTCAGCTCGCCGCCGTAGACCTGGCCTTCGATGCTCAACCAGTTGGCCAGCGGGGCGCACGGATCCTGGGCGGCGCCGGCGCTTTCCGCGGCCGGTAGCAGCAGCGCCGCTTCGTCGAACTGGCGGTCGAACCGGCCCAGGTAGTTGAAGGTGATCCGCGGCTGCGGCAGCGCGGCCAGGCGGGCCGCAGCCTCCTCTCCAGCCAGGTAGCGCAGCAGGCCGTAGCCGACGCCCTTGTCCGGCACGCCGCGCAGTTGCTCCTTGATCGCCTTCAGCGACTCGCCGAGGTCCGCGGCCGGAGTCAGGCGCAGCGGGAACAGGCTGGTGAACCAGCCCACCGTGCGGCTCAGGTCGATAGTCTCGCCGAGGTCCTCGCGGCCGTGCCCTTCGAGCTGCACCAGCACGCTGGCGTCGCCGCTCCAGCGGCAGGTCGCTCGGGCCAGGGCGGTCAGCAGCAGGTCGTTGACCTGGGTCCGGTAGGCCGCCGGGGCGTCCTGCAGCAACCGGCGGGTGAATTCGGCGTCGAAGGTCAGGGCGAGCTTGCGCTCGTGACGGTTTTCCAGGGCACCCTGGGGGTTGTCGCAGGGCAGCGTGTCCGGTGCACCCTCTAGCTGCGCCTGCCAGTAGGCGAGTTCGCCGAGGCGCGCGCCGGCCTGTTCGTGCTGCAAGCGGGTCCAGGCCTGGTAGGAACCGCTGCGCGGGCCGAGATCGGCGTCGAGGTCGGCATAGAGACGCTGCAGGTCCTCCAGCAGGATCCGCCAGGACACCCCGTCCACCACCAGGTGGTGGATGACCAATAGCAGGCGCTGGCTGCCGTCGGCCAGGTCCAGCAGCAGCGCGCGCAGCAGCGGGCCCTGCTCCAGATCGAGACTGCGCTGGGCTTCTTCGCAATGCGCCAGCACCGCTTCCGCCGACTCCGCCTGGCGGCGCCACAACGAATCGCCGGCCTGCCCGGCGTAGGCCTGACGCCAGGTGCCGTCCTCTTCGCGGAAACGCAGGCGCAGGGCATCGTGCTGGGCCTGCAGGCGTTCCAGGGCACGCCCCAGCCGGTCGCCGTCGAGCGGCTGGCGCGCCTGCAACAAGAGAGACTGGTTCCAGTGCTGGCGGTTGGCAATCGCCTGCTCGAAGAACCAGCGCTGTACCGGCGCCAGCGCCACCTCGCCGCTTGCCGGCCCCTGTTCCGCCGTCGCCGCACCCGCCTTGGCCGCCAGGGCCAGGCTGCGGATGTTCTGGTGCTGGAACAGGTCGCGCGGGCTCAGTTGCAATCCGGCCTGCCGCGCACGGCTGACCACCTGGATCGAGACGATCGAGTCGCCGCCGAGGCTGAAGAAGTTGTCGTCCAGGCCGACTCGCTCGACGCCCAGCAGGTCCTGCCAGATTTCCGCCAGGGTTCGCTCCACCGCGTTGCGCGGTGCGCTGTAGCCTGCCTGCGCCACGCTTGCTTCAGGCGCCGGCAGCGCCTTGCGCTCCAGCTTGCCGTTCGGACTCAGCGGCATCCGCTCCAGCGCCAGCCACTGCGCCGGCACCATGTATTCCGGCAGGCTCGCCGCCAGGTGCGCGGCCAGCGCTTCGCGCCAGTCGCCGCCCTCGCTCTCCAGCACCACGTAGCCGACCAGTTGCTTGCCGTCCACCGCCAGCACCGCCGCCTCGCGTACCCACGGATGCTCCAGCAGGCGCGCCTCGATCTCGCCCAGCTCGATGCGTAGGCCGCGCAGCTTCACCTGGTGGTCGATCCGCCCGGCGTACTCGATCACCCCGTCGGCGCGGTAGCGCGCCAGATCGCCGCTGCGGTACATCCGCTCCCCGGCCACGAACGGGCTGGCGACGAAACGCTCGGCAGTCAGCCCCGGACGCTGGTGGTAGCCACGGGCCAGGCCCCGACCGGCCAGGTACAGCTCGCCGAGCACGCCCACCGGCACCGGCTCCAGGTTGCCATCGAGGATGTAGCAGGCCAGGTTGGCGATCGGCCGGCCGATCGGCACCGCATCCTTGCCCTCCTCCACGCAGGTCCAGTGGGTGACGTCGATGGCCGCCTCGGTCGGGCCATAGAGGTTATAGAGGCCGGCCTGCGGCAGCTTGGCGAACACCTGCTGCTGGGCGTCCGCCGGCAGCGCCTCGCCACTGCAAACGATGCGTTTCAGGCTGGTGCAGGAGGCAACGTCTTCGTCCTGCAGGAAGGCCTGCAGCATCGACGGCACGAAGTGCAGCGTATCGACCCCTTCGCGATTGATCAGCGCCACCAGCTTCGCCGGGTCGCGATGGTCGCCCGGCGCGGCCACCACCAAACGCGCCCCGCTCATCAGCGGCCAGAAGAACTCCCAGACCGACACGTCGAAGCTGAACGGGGTCTTCTGCAACACCGTGTCGCCGACGCCCAGGCCGTAGGCCTGCTGCATCCAGCACAAGCGGTTGCTCAGCGCCGAATGGCGGTTGCCGGCGCCCTTGGGCTTGCCGGTGGAACCGGAGGTGTAGATGACATAGGCGAGGTTCTCGCCATCGAGATGAATATCCGGGTTCGCCTCACTGTAACCCTCGAACCAGGGCGCACCGCGATCCAGGTCGATCCGCTGCACGCCTCGCGCCAGCGGCAGCTTCAGGTGCGACTGGCTGAGCAGCAGCTGCACGCCGCTGTCCTCCAGCATGTAGGCCTGGCGCTCCTCGGGATACTCCGGGTCCACCGGCACGTAGGCACCGCCGGCCTTGAGGATCGCCATCAGGGCCACGACCATCTCGATGGAACGCTCCATGGCCACACCCACCAGGCGGTCCGCACCGACCCCGCGCTCGATCAGGGCATGCGCCAGGCGGTTGGCCCGGCGATTCAGCTCGGCGTAGTCCAGGCGTTCCTCGCCGAAGGCCAGCGCCGGCGCCTCCGGGTTGCGTTCGGCCTGCTCCTCGAACAGCTGGTGCACGCCGCGTTGCAGCGGGTACTCGGCCGCAGTGGCGTTCCAGCCTTCCAGCAACTGGCCGCGCTCCTCGGCATCGAGCATCGGCAGCGAGTCGACGCTGGCCTGCGGGTTTTCCAGCATGCCGCGCAGCAGGTTCTGCCAATGCCGCGCCATGCGCTCGACGGTCCGCGTCTCGAACAGGTCGGTCGCGTAGGTCAGTGCGGCGTGCAGGCGCCCGCCTTTCTCGTAGGTGTCCAGGCTCAGGTCGAACTGGGTGGTGCGGCTCTTCCAGTCGAGCGGGGCGAAACTGAGGCCGGCCACGCCGTCCAGCGCCTCGATGTCCGCCACCAGCGGCTGGTGGTTGTACATCACCTGGAACAGCGGGCTGTGGCTGAGGCTGCGCTCGACCTTGAACGCCTCGACCAGGCGCTCGAACGGCAGGTCTTGGTGGGCCTGGGCACCCAGCACGGTGTCCTTGAGCCCGGCCAGCAGGGTCGCCACCGACGTGCGGCCGTCGAATACCGAGCGCAGCACCTGGGTATTGACGAACAGGCCGATCAGCCCTTCCACCTCGGCGCGGTTGCGGTTGGCGATGGGCACGCCGACCCGCAGGTCGGTCTGCCCGCTATAGCGTTGCAGGAGGATATTGAAGCCGCCGAGCAACAGCATGAACAGGGTCAGCCCCTGGCGCCGCGCGGTGTCGCGCAGGGCTTCGGCCAGCGCCGGGTCGATACTGAACTCGTAGCGGCTGCCACGGTAGCCGGGAACCGCCGGACGCGGATGGTCGGTCGGCAACTCCAGCACCGGATGCCGCTCGCCGAGCTTGCCGCGCCAGTACTCCAGCTGGCGCTCCTGCTCGCCGGCCTCCAGCCAGCTGCGCTGCCACAGGGCGTAATCGGCGTACTGGATCGGCAAGGCCGGCAGGCCGGGCTCCGCGCCAGTCGCATAGGCACTGTAGAAACGACTGAATTCTTCGATCAGCACGTTCATTGACCAGCCGTCGGACACGATGTGATGCAGGGTCAACAGCAGCACATGCCGCTCCTCGCCCAGGCGGATCAAGCGGACCCGCAGCAACGGCCCCTCGCACAGGTCGAACGGCTGCAACGACTCGCGCTGCGCCTCCTCGCGCAGGCGGGCTTCCTGCTCGGCCTCGGGCAGGCCGCTGCAATCCTCGAAGGCAACCTCCAGCGGGCGTTGCAGCGGCGCCTGCGCCAGGCTGTCGTCGGCGCCGCGCGGGAACACCGTGCGCAGGGTTTCGTGACGCTGCACCAGGCTGGCGAACGCGCGCTCCAGCGCCTGGCGGTCCAGCGGCCCGTTCAGGCGCACCGCGCTGGGCAGGTTGTAGGCGCCACTCTGTGGCTCCAGGTGCCAGAGGAACCACATGCGCTGCTGGGCGTAGGACAGCCGATCACGCTCGGCAGAAGCCACGCCGGCCGGAATCGGGAACAGCGAGAAATCGATTCCCTCCCCTCGCAGGGTGTCGAGGAAGACCCGACGCTTCTCAACGGGCAGTTCGATAAAGCGGCGGGCGAGCTTGAGGGAATCTTCTGCGTTCATCGGTCTTCTTCCGTGCACATGGGCAGCGAGCGCGGGGCTCGGTCATTCATGTGAAACGGACGACACATCGTGAAAATTAACCGGGCAGCGACTTCCGGCCGCACCTTGGCCGATCGGTTTTTTGCATAGCCATCAGGCGCTTAGGCAAATGACGAAGAAATCCTTCGGGACGGGCACGAAAGCCATTGGGAAACATTTGCTTTCATCTTCCCTTTCAGGTTCTGCGCGACTCATTCGTCCTATATCGATGAACGGGGCGTATCCAGTCCTCGAAACCCATGGACCGCGCCAGCGGCCTCTAACCTACCGTTAGCCTCATGTCGAAAAAGTCCCGCTCCAGACTCTGGTTCCTCGTCCACAGCTGGCTGGCCCTGCCCATCTGGTTCTTCGTCCTGATCGTCTGCGTCACCGGCACCCTGGCGGTGGTCAGCCAGGAGATCGTCTGGCTGGCCAACCCGGAAATCCGTGCCAGCAAGCCGAGCGACGCCGCCGAACCGCTGAGCTACAGCCAGGTCCTCGCCGCCATCAACCAGGCCCGGCCCGAGCTGAAGGTCGAATCGATCGAACGCCCCGACGAATCCCACTTCGCCCTGACCGTCGATGTCAGCCATCCCGATGGCAGCAGCGCGGCGCTCTACGTGAATCCCTACACCGGTGCCATCCAGGGCAAGAGCCCGCACTTCGATTTCCGCCAGTTCACCCGCGCCCTGCACGGCTGGTGGCTGATGCCGTTCGACAACGGCTACAGCTGGGGCTGGTACCTGGTCTCGCTACTCGGACTGCCGATGCTGGCCTCGCTGGTCACCGGTCTGGTGGTCTATAAACGATTCTGGAAGGGATTCTTCAGACCGCGTCTGCGTATCAGCCAGGGCGCGCGCATCTTCTGGGGCGATTTCCACCGCCTGGGCGGCATCTGGTCGATCTGGTTCATCGCCGTGATCTCCATCACCGGCACCTGGTTCCTGATCCAGGCGATTCTCGCCGACAATCACATCACCCTCTCCAGCGAAGGCCCGCCGCCGGTCATCGCCCGCAGCGAAGTGCCGCTCTCGCCTTCCGGCCAGCCGGCGGCGCAGATCGACCTCGACGAAGCCGTGCGCATCGCCACCCGGGACATTTCCGGACTGGAAGCCAGCGGGCTGTTCCTCCCAGGCAACGCCTACAGCCCGCTCTATGTCTATGGCCGCGGCTGGTACCCGCTGATGTACCAGTCGGCGGCGATCAATCCCTACAACGGCAGGATCGAGTCTTCCCGCCTGCTCGGCGACCGCACCCCGCTGGAGTTCGTCACCGAATCCATGCGCCCCCTGCACACCGGCGATTTCGGCGGTATCTGGGTCAAGCTGATCTGGTTCGTCTTCGGCCTGCTGCTGAGCATGATGGTGCTCAGCGGCCTGCTGATCTGGAGCAAACGCACCGCACAGGCCACCGCCGCGCTGGTCAAGCGCGGCAAGCGCCCGGCGCGCCAGCCGAAACCGGCCAAGCCGGCGCCGGTAATAGCCAACCAGACCGCGGAGGGACAGCCATGAGCAAGGCCGCCGTTGCCCAGCCCGTTTCGCCGCTGCGCCAGTTCTGGCTGCGCTGGCGTTTCCACCTGAACGTTCTGCTGATCCTGATCCCGCTCGGTTTCATGCCGCGTTATTTCGCCGACGTCGCACTGTTCCGCGGCACCAGCGGCCTCGGCGAACGAGAGGCAGGCGAGATCCAGGTCGGCCCCTGGAGCCTGCGCCTGGCGGAAATGCGTATCGAACCGCCGCACGACGAAGGCCCCGCCGGCTTCATGAAGGACTTCAATGCCGCCCTCTGCCAGGCCTGCATTCCCCAGGTCAAGGCGACCTACCTGCGCATCGGCAAGCCGCGCAGCCTGCGTGCCGCCGGGGTGATCTTCTTCGGCAGCCCCTACCGCATGGGCACCAGCGTGCCGATCCCGCCGCGCACCCGGCCCGACGCCGAGCTGTGGATCACCATGGAAGGCTGGGACGGCTCCATGCACCAGGCTTCCATTCCCCTGGCCGAGGCATCCCCCGCCACCGTGGCCTGGCTGAACAAACGAGGTAAGCAATGAGCATCTACACCCGCCCCTGGCGCCTGCCCCTGGCCGCCCTGTTGCTAGGCCTGAGCGGCGCGGCCCTGGCGCACAACCCGATCTGCGAATGCGAGGAAGTGCAGGCCGGCGAGATCCGCTGCAAGGGCGGCTTCTCCGACGGCAGCGGCGCCCCCGGCGTAACCCTCGACGTGATCGGCTACGACGAGCAGATCCTGGTTCCCGGCAAGCTCGGCGCCGACTCGACCCTGACCTTCAAGCGTCCCGAGGGCGAGTTCTACGTGCTGTTCGACGCCGGCCCCGGCCACGTGGTGGAAATCGACCACGCCGACATCGCCGCGCCATGAGCGTCGAAACCGTCCGCCCGGCCGGCGCCGGCCACGAGACCCTCTACGTACTGCTCGGCAGTGTGCTGATCCTGGCCCTCGCCGCCACGGTGGTCGGGCTGCGCCAGCAGTCCCATGAAGCGCAAGCCCTGGAGCCCCACCAGGTGGACGCCCGACTCGACCTGAATGCCGCCGAACAGGGCATCTACGCCGACCTGCAGGTCGCCGCCGAAGACATCCAGGCGCGCCTGGACGACGGCGAAGCCGCGGCCTCCGTCGACGAACTGGCCGCCGAGGGCTTCCCGCCCTTCGTCGCCGACGTCGCCGCGAGCAGTCGCGGCGAGCACCGCTGGAGCCACGGCGAAACCGCCGGGCGTCCGAGCTACCTGGGCGTCAGCGGCAAGCCCGGGGTGGCCGGTTCGTTCCTCCTGCTGCTCGGCCCCACCGAGGTCTGGCTGAAGCCCGCCGCGGCCGGCGCCGTACCGGGCGACGCCCGAGCCCTGGCCGATGCCGGCTGGCGCCAGGTGGTCAGCCGCTTCGACGCCGGCGTGACCCGCCAGCACCGCCATTGACCGCTCACCGACTCCACAGAAGGCGATTTCCCATGCTGTTCTCCCGTCTGTCCTCCCTCCTGCGCGGCCTGGTCCCGGGCCGCGCCCTGCCGGCCGCCCTGCTGCTGGCCCTGCTCGCCCCGCTGGCCCTGGCCGAAGACGGCAAGCGCTTGCGCATCGGCATCACCCTGCACCCCTACTACAGCTACGTGAGCAACATCGTCGGCGACAAGGCCGAGGTGGTGCCGCTGATCCCCGCCGGTTTCAACCCACATGCCTACGAGCCGCGCGCCGAGGACATCAAGCGCATCGGCACGCTCGACGTGGTGGTGCTCAACGGCGTCGGCCACGACGATTTCGCCGAGCGCATGATCGCCTCCAGCGAAAAGCCCGGCATCCCGGTGATCGAGGCCAACGCCAAGGTGCCGCTGCTGGCCGCCACCGGCATGGCCGCGCGCGGCGCCGGCAAGGTGGTCAACCCGCACACCTTCCTGTCCATCAGCGCCTCGATCACCCAGGTCAACACCATCGCCCGCGAACTGGGCAAACTCGACCCGGCCAACGCCAAGGCCTACACCCGCAACGCCCGGGCCTACGCCAAGCGCCTGCGGGCCCTGCGCGCCGACGCCCTGGCGCGGCTGAACAAGGCCCCGGCCGCCGACTTCCGCGTCGCCACCATCCACGGCGCCTACGACTACCTGCTGCGCGAGTTCGGCCTGGAGGTCACCGCCGTGGTCGAACCGGCCCACGGCATCGAGCCGAGTCCGAGCCAGTTGAAGAAGACCATCGACCAGCTCAAGGCGCTGGACGTGAAGGTGATCTTCTCCGAGATCGACTTCCCCTCCACCTACGTCGAGACCATCCAGCGCGAGTCCGGGGTGAAGCTCTATTCGCTGTCGCACATTTCCTATGGCGACTACAGCGCCGGCAAGTACGAGGAAGAAATGGCGCGCAACCTCGACACCGTGGTCCGCGCCATCCAGGAATCCGGCGCATGACCGTGGCCGAACGGCTTTGCGCCACGCCTTGCGGGCCGGCCATCGACTTCGCCGGGATCGACCTGAGCCTCGGCGGCAGCCGCATCCTCGATGGCGTGCGCCTGCGCGTCGAGGCCGGCAGCGTGCACGCGCTGGTCGGTCCGAACGGCGGCGGCAAGAGCTCGCTGGTCAAGACCCTGCTCGGACAGATGCCGCATCGCGGCGAACTGCGCCTGGAGTGGCCCGGCGCGCCCGGCTGCATCGGCTACGTACCGCAGGCGCTGGAGTTCGACCGCGGACTGCCGCTCACCGTCGACGACTTCATGGCCGCCATGTGCCAGCGTCGTCCGGCCTTCCTCGGCCTGTCGCGCAGCCGGCGCCCGGCGATCGACGCGGCCCTGGAGCGGGTCGGCATGCTGGCCAAGCGCAGTCGGCGCATGGGCGCCCTCTCCGGCGGCGAGCGCCAGCGCGTGCTGCTGGCCCAGGGCCTGGTACCGCCGCCGCAACTGCTGGTGCTGGACGAACCGATGTCGGCCCTCGACGAGGGCGGCATCCAGGTCTTCGAACGGCTGTTGCTGGACTGGCGCCAGGCCGGCGTCACCGTGCTCTGGATCGAGCACGACCTGGAGGCCGTCGGCCGCCTCGCCGACCGGGTCAGCGGTCTCAACCGCCACCTGCTGTTCGACGGTCCGGCGGCCAGCAGCCTGACCCCGGAACGCCTGCTCACGCTGTTCTCCACCCAGCCGCGGAAGAACGCGGAGGCCAGCCGATGAACGACGCCTACGAACAACTGCGCCAGGCCGTCCAGGCCTGGGCCGCCGCCGGCTACCTGCCGGAGACCCTGGCCTACGGCTTCGTCGTCAACGCCCTGCTCGCCGGCCTGCTGATCGGCCCGGTGCTCGGCGGCCTCGGCACCCTGGTGGTGGTCAAGCGCTTCGCCTTCTTCTCCGAGGCGGTCGGCCACGCCGCGCTCACCGGCGTGGCCATCGGCATCCTTCTCGGCGAACCCTACACCGGGCCCTACGGCAGCCTGTTCGGCTACTGCCTGCTGTTCGGCGTCCTGCTCAACTACCTGCGCAACCGCACCGGCCTGGCCCCGGACACCCTGATCGGGGTGTTCCTCTCGGTGTCCCTGGCGCTCGGCGCCAGCCTGCTGCTGGTGCTGGCCGGCAGGATCAACGTGCATATTCTCGAGAACGTCCTGTTCGGCTCGGTGCTGACCGTGAACGGCCATGACCTCGCGGTGCTGGCGGCAGTCGCCGTGCTGGTGCCGTGCCTGGCCCTGCCGCTGTACAACCGCATCATGCTGGCCAGCTTCAACCCACAACTGGCGGCGGTGCGCGGGGTCGCGGTGAAGAGCCTGGACTACCTGTTCGTGGCCCTGGTGACCCTGGTCACCGTCGCCGCGGTGAAAGTGATCGGCGCGATCCTGGTCGGGGCCCTGCTGGTGATCCCGGCGGCGGCGGCGCGCCTGGTCAGCCAGTCGCTGAAAGGGTTCTTCTGGCTGGCAGTGCTGATCGCCACCGTCAGCACGCTGGCCGGTATCCTGTTGCCGATCATGTTCGACCTGCCGATTCCCTCCGGCGCCGCGATCATCCTGGTCGCCGGCCTGGCCTTCGGCCTCGCCGCCATCGCTCGCGGCTGCCTGCCGCACCTGAAAGGAACCCCCGGATGAACCTGAAACCCCATTGCCTCGCCCTGGCCCTGGCTTGCGCCGGACTCGCCGGCCCGCTCCCGGCCCTCGCCGCGACGCCGGCCGCGGCCCAGTCCGCGCAAGTCACGGTACTGGCCAGCCTGCCGGTCACCCACGCCCTCGCCGAACGCCTGCTGCGGGACACCGAGGTCAAGCTGCAACGGGTCGCCCCGGCCAACCTGCCGGCCAGCCGCCAGGCCTCGTTCTTCGCCGGGCGCGGCGCCGGCGGACTGGCCAAGGCCGCCGGGCAGGCCGACGCGGTGATCGACCTGCGCTCGATCTGGAGCGACGACCCGCTCTACCCGCTGGCCCGCCGCAGCAACATCCGCATCGTCGAGATCGACGCCGCGCGTCCGGTGGACGGCGCCCTGCCCGGCATCGCCCTGCGCCCCGGCAGCGACCTGCATGCCTACCCCTGGCTCAACCCGAGCAACCTGGGACGCATGGCCGATGTCCTCGCCAGCGACCTGGAACGCCTGGCGCCCGACGCCGCAGCGACCATCCAGGCCAACCTGGCGACGCTGAAGAAGCAATTGCTGGAAGCGACCGCCAGCAACGAGAATCGCCTGGCGAAGGCCGACAACCTCAGCGTGATCAGCCTCTCCGAACGCCTCGGCTACCTGCTCGCCGGGCTCAACCTGGACCCGCTGGACGTGGAGATCCAGGCCGACGATGGCTGGACCGAGGCCAGTATCCAGGCCTTCGCCGAGGAGCTGAAGAGCGAGGACATCGCCCTGGTCCTGCATCACCGCCAGCCACCCAGGCCTCTCGCCGATGCCATCGCCGCCAGCGGCGCACGCCTGGTAGTGGTGGACACCGAGGCGGCGGACCCGGTGGCCGGCCTGGAAAGTGACATGCAAGCGATAGTCGAAGGGCTGCTGGCCGGTAAAGGCTGAGCCGCGCGTCGTAACGAAAAAGGCCGGGGAGCGCTGCTCACCGGCCTTTTTTCGTCGACATCGGAGCCGCCGCAGGGCCTATGGCGCCCTCGCGGGCATCAGCAGATCGCCGCCGCCTCGATCGCCAACGCCGCGGCGCCCTGCCCCGCGCGCCAGGCCTCGACCTGGCGCTCGACGACCGCCAGCACCTCGGCCTCGCGCTGGTGGATGAAGAAGTGCCCGCCGTCGAACAGCTCCAGTTCGAAACCGCTGCGGGTTTCCTCGGCCCAGGCCAGCAACTGTTCCTCGCTGGCCTTGTCCTCCCTGCCGCCAAGCGTTTGGATCGGGCAGGCCAGCGGCGGGCGCCGCTGGTGGCGATAGCTGCCGCAGAGCAGGAAATCGGCGCGCAGGATCGGCAGGGTCAGGCTCATCAGCTCGCGGTTGCCCAGCACCTCTTCCGGCGTACCTTGCAGGTCGCGCAGGTCGGCGATCAGCTCGGCGTCGCTCTTCGGTTCGGCGAAACCGCGGTCATACTCGGCGCGTCGCGACGGCGCCGCGGTGCCGCAGGCGAAGAACCCCAGCGGCGTCGGGCAATCCAGCTCGCGCAAGGCATACAGCACCTCGCAGGCGAGCAAGGCGCCGAGGCTGTGCCCGAGTATCGCGTAGGGGCCCTGGCGGACCTCGTCGTGCAGCTCGCGCGCCAGTTGCTGCGCCAGGCCCGCCAGGTCGGTCTGCAGCGGCTCGGCCATCCGCGCCCCACGCCCCGGTAATTCCACCGGACGCACTGCCAGCCAGGCCGGCAGCTTGCGTCGCCAGCGGCTGTAGGTCATGGCGCTAGCGCCGGAATACGGCAGGCAGAACAGCCGTACGGGCATGCCGCCCACTCAGCCGGCCGCCTTGTCCATGTGCTGGCGCAGGCTCAGCGGGCGCATGTCGGTCCAGACTTCCTCGATGTAGGCCAGGCAGTCCTTCTTCAGCCCGCTCTTGCCGGCCGCCCGCCAGCCCTGGGGAATCTCCTTGTATTCCGGCCAGATGGAATACTGCTCCTCATGGTTGACCACTACCTGGAACTGGATGTCGTCACGGTCGAACACTGAAGTCATTGCTTGCTCCTGATGGGATCGAACGGCCGCGCGCAGCACGGCCCTTGCGTTGGATAACGAAAAGCCCGGCGGGAAAATTAGCCGGCCAGCGCCGCGCCGAGGGCACGGGCGAAGCGCCGGGCCACCTCGTCGATCTGCTCGGCGCTGATGACCAGCGGCGGCAGGAAGCGCACCACGCTGCCGTGGCGGCCGCCCAGCTCGAGGATCAGGCCGCGCCTCAGGCATTCGCGCTGGACCCGCGAGGCCAGCGCGCCATCGCTCGGCGGGTGGCCGAGGGCATCCGCGACACCCTGCGGATCGACGATCTCGGCGCCGAGCATCAGGCCACGACCGCGGATGTCGCCCAGTTGCGGATAGTCGCGCTGGAGGATGCGCAGGTGCTCGGCCAGGCGCTCGCCCATGGCCGCCGCGTGGGCCGCCAGGTCGTGCTCCCGGAGATAGCGCATCACCGCCGAGCCGGCGGCCATGGCCATCTGGTTGCCACGGAAGGTACCGGCGTGGGCGCCGGGCTGCCACTTGTCCAGCCATTCGCGGTAGACCACCACCGCCAGCGGCAGGCTGCCGCCGATGGCCTTGGACAGCACCACCACGTCCGGGACGATGCCGGCGTGCTCGAAGGCGAACATCCTGCCGGTTCGGGCGAAGCCGCTCTGGATCTCGTCGACGATCAGCGCCACCCCGGCTTTCTCGGTGATCCGCCGCAGGCCGCGCAGCCAGTCGAGGTCGGCCGGGACCACGCCGCCCTCGCCCTGGACCACCTCGACGATCACCGCCGCCGGCAGTTGCACGCCGCCCTCCGGATCGTTCAGCAGGTTCTCCAGGTAATGCAGGTTGGCCTTGACCCCGGCCTCGCCGCCGAGGCCGAACGGGCAGCGGTAGTCGTAGGGATACGGCAGGAACTGCACGCCCGTGCTGAGCAGCGCGCCCAGGGGTTTCTTCGGCCCGAGGTTGCCCATCAGCCCCAGCGCGCCCTGGCTCATGCCGTGGTAGCCGCCCTGGAACGACAGGATGGTGCTGCGTCCGGTGGCGGTGCGTACCAGCTTCAGCGCGGCTTCCACCGCGTCGGTGCCGGTCGGGCCGCAGAACTGGATCTTCGCCTCGGTGGCCAGCGCCGGCGGCAGCAGACCGAACAGGTCCTGGACGAACTGGTCCTTCACCGGGGTGGTCAGGTCGAGGGTGTGCAGCGGCAACTCGTCGGCCAGGACCTGGCGGATCGCTTCGATCACCACCGGATGGTTGTGCCCCAGCGCCAGGGTCCCGGCGCCAGCCAGGCAATCGATGAAGGTGCGCCCCTCGACGTCCTCCACCAGCAGCCCCCTGGCCTTCTTCAGCGCCAGCGGAATCCGTCGCGGATAGCTGCGCGCGTTGGACTCCTGGCGGCTCTGCCGTTGCAGCAGGGGCGACTCGGAAAATTCATAGAGCGTTTCGCCCTCCGCCGGGGTGGCGCGGAGCGGCTGGTCTTCGATGACGCTGGTGGCGACGTGCATGTCTTCAACCCTCGAGGCGTGGTGGTGTTCCACTGGCAACCGGCGATCCGCACGCCTGTGGCGACATTCACGGATCGGATGCAGAGGAGACGCAGGAGGGCCGCACGGATTTACTGCGCCGGGTCGAGGGGTCGGAGACCAGGCCGGAGCGTCGCCACCGGCCCGGTTATCGTCGGCCCGGCCGCTAGTCGGCGCCCGCGGCGCTCACCCGCCAGATGGCGTTGCCGACGTCATCGGCGATCAGCAGCGCCCCATCATCCGCTTGCGCCAAGCCCACCGGCGCGCCGAACAGCTGCTTCTCGTCGGCGGAGACGAACCCGGTCACCACCGGCTGCGGCGCTCCGGCGGGCTTGCCATCGACGAACGGCACGTGAACCACCTGGAAGCCGCTGACCGGCGAGCGGTTCCAGCTACCGTGCTCGCTGACGAAGGCGCCGTTGCGATAGCGCTCCGGCAACTGGTCGCCGGTATAGAAGAACAGGCCCAGCGCGGCCACGTGGGAACCCAGTGCGTAGTCGGGAACGATGGCCTTCGCCACCAGATCGGGACGCTGCGGCCTCACCCGCGGATCCAGGTGCTGGCCGAAGTAGCTGTAGGGCCAGCCGTAGAAGCCGCCTTCCCGTACCGAGGTCAGGTAGTCCGGGACCAGGTCGTTGCCGATCTCGTCGCGCTCGTTGACGATGGTCCACAGCTTGCCGGAGACCGGTTCCCACTGCAGGCCGGTCGGGTTGCGCAGGCCGGAGGCGTAGATGCGGCTGCCGCGACTGGCGACGTCCACCTCGAGAATCGCCGCACGACGGTATTCGATCGCCGCGCCGTTTTCGGTGATGTTGCTGTTCGAACCGACGCCGACGTAGAGCTTGCGTCCGTCCGGGCTGGCGAGCAGGGCCTTGGTCCAGTGGTGGTTGATGGTGTCCGGCAGGTCGGTGAACTCCATCCCGGGGCCGGCGATGCGGGTTTCGCCGGGAACGTAGCGGTAGCGCATGATGTTTCCGGTATTGGCGACATACAGGTAGTTCCCCACCTGTTGCACGCCGAACGGCGAGTCCAGCCCCTCAAGGAACAGGTATTTCTGCCAGTGGCCTCCGCCGTCGGCGCGGCGCAGCAGGGTGATGCGGTTGCCGCCCTTGCCGGCCTTGCCGGACTGACCCTTGACCATCCCCGCGATGAGCTGTTTCGGCGTGGTCACCGGCGCGGTGCCGGGCGAGTTGGCCTCCACCACCAGTACATCGCCGTTGGACAGGACCAGCAATTGGCGAGGGTGCTGCAGGCCATCGGCGATCTTCTCGATCTTCAGGCCCTGCGCCACCGTCGGCCTGGCCTCTCCCGACCAGCCCACGCCTTCCGGCACTTTCATCGGCGGCAGGAGGAAGTGTTTCGGCTCCGGGAGCGACGGGTTGGCGCCGGTCTGCCGCTGCGGATCGTTCGGCGATCCCTGGTTGCAGCCGGCCAGGACCAGGCCGACGGTAAGCGCGACGGGGCGCAGCGAGTGGAGGCTAGCCATGCGCCACCTCCTCTTCGGATACCGCCAGGAGCGCCTCTCCCAGCGCCAGCAGCAACACCGTCGCGATCGACAGCCACAGTCCGACCGGCATCACCCCATAGGCGTCGCGGCTATGCACGAAGGCATTGAAGATGGCCAGGACGATGCCGGCGAACTTCAGCAGCGAGGCAACCCTGGCCGCCGCGACGACCGCCGCGCGCCGCAGCAGCCATACGCGCAACAGATCGACAACGCAGGGCAGGATGGCGAAGAGCAGGCCGAGGGTGATCAACCAGGCTGCGCTCTTGCCCCACATCACCTCCGCCGTGGCGAAGTAGGCGGCGTCGAAGACCAGGGCGGCGACGAAGAAACCGAAGGGAACCGGGTTGAGGACGTTGTAGAAGGCGTCCAGGGGTCTGAAACGTAGTGCGGTGGCCATTGCGAAACACTCCTCTCGGGAAACGCAGGCTTCCCGACGTGAAGGGACGGGCAGGAGATTCGAACCGCCGAGGCCCTGCGCAAGGCGCGGGCAGCGGGGAACGGCACGGCGAAACGGCGACTGGGGGCTCGCGCCCCTTCTGCGACGGACCTGCGCGAAGCGCTGGAGTTCATCCGCAAGGTCCTGTCGAAAGCGATAGGTAGGCTGGCGATCCTTTCGATGGAACTTCGTGCGGCGCGGCTCACCGAAACAGGATAGCGACATCCCCGGCCCTCCCGTCGGGTTGTCGCGCCACCCAGGCCCCCGCCGGCGACCGATCCGCGCCCGGCGTTGGCGAAGAGGAGACAGCCGATGCCCGCTCGAACCACTCTGCCCCGCGCCATGCTCGCGGCCTGGGCCCTGCTTCTGCTGGCGGCCTGCAGCCAGGGCCCGGCGCCAGCGCCACCCGCGTCCTGGGGTTGGCAGGACGCCAGCGGCGAACGCGCGATCGCCCCCGACCAGGCCTATCCCGAGCTGTTCCAGGCCGTGCAGGAAAGCCGGCTGTTCAGCGACCAGAAGCACTTCGTCGATGCGCTCCCGCTGCGCGAGCCCGCGCGGATCCGCGCCGACTACCTGAGCGAGAAGGAACGCCCCGGCTTCGATCTGCGCGCCTTCGTCGCGCGCAACTTCGAAGAGTCCGGCAGCGTCGAGACCGCCCCGCCCGAAGCGGGTGCCGACCTCGCCAGCCACATCAGCGACCTGTGGCCGGCGTTGACCCGTCACTATGAGCAGGTCCCGGCCCACAGCAGCCTGCTGCCCTTGCCGAAACCCTATGTCGTCCCCGGCGGACGTTTCCGCGAGGTCTACTACTGGGACTCCTACTTCACCATGCTCGGCCTTGCGGAAAGCGGGCAACACCAGCGCGTGCGCGACATGGTCGACAACTTCGCCTACCTGATCGACACCTACGGGCACATACCCAACGGCAACCGCAGCTACTACCTGAGCCGTTCGCAGCCGCCTTTCTTCGCCTACATGGTGGACCTGCAGGCACGGCGCGAAGGCGACGCCGCGTATCGCCGCTACCTGCCGCAGCTACAGAAGGAATATGCCTACTGGATGCAAGGCTCCACCGGACTGCGCCCCAACGAGGCGCGCCTGCGCGTGGTGAGACTGGGCGATGGCAGCCTGCTCAACCGCTACTGGGACAACCGCGACACACCGCGCCAGGAGTCCTACCTGGAAGACCGGGCGACCGCCGCGCGCGCCCCGCAGCGTCCCGCCAGCGAGGTCTATCGCGACCTGCGGGCCGGCGCGGAAAGCGGCTGGGACTTCTCCTCCCGCTGGCTGGACGATGGCCGGGAACTGGCCAGCATCCGCACCACCGCCATCGTCCCGGTGGACCTCAACGCCCTGCTCTACCATCTCGAGCGCACCATCGCCAAGGCCTGCGCCAGCAGCGCGCTGGAGGCCTGCGAGCGAGGCTACGGCACCCGAGCGGAGAAGCGTCGCCAGGCCATCGAGGAGCACCTCTGGCACCCGGACGGCTTCTACGCCGATTACGATTGGCAACGCCGGCGTCCCATCGAGCGGATCAACGCCGCCACCCTCTTCCCCCTGTACACCGGCCTGGCCAGCGCCGAACGCGCCGCACGTACCGCCGGCAGCGTCGCCGCCAACCTGCTGCGCCCGGGCGGACTGGCCACCACCACCCGCGCCAGCGGCCAGCAATGGGACGAGCCGAATGGCTGGGCGCCGTTGCAGTGGGTCGCGGTGCAGGGCCTGCGCGCGTATGGCCGGGACCGGTTGGCGGCGGACATCGGCCGGCGTTTCCTCGCCCAGGTGCGGCAAGTCTACGAACGCGAGGGCAAGCTGGTGGAGAAGTACGACATCAGCGGCGGCCAGGGTGGAGGCGGTGGCGGCGAGTATCCATTGCAGGACGGCTTCGGCTGGTCCAACGGCGTTACCCTTGAACTGCTGAAGCTCTACGGCGCCGCGACTCCGGCCGCCGCCCCGACGGTTGGCGGCACAACCGCCGGGGCGGCTCGAGCATGGTGAGCGTCAGCCATGGAGCGCCGGCTCCGGCATCGCCCCCTCGGTGATTTCGACCTGCCGGCGGTGCGCCTCGCCAAACGCCTCGCCGAGAAAGTCGATCAGCGCGCGCACCGACGGCAACAGTCCGCGCCGCGAGGGAAACATCGCCACCACCATGCCCTCCACCGGCGTCCAGTACGGCAGCACCCGCACCAGGCGTCGCTCGGCCAGGTCACGGCCGACCACGCAGGACGGCAGGCCGCCGATGCCGACGCCTTCGAGCACCGCCTGGCGCAGGCTGCCGAGGTCGTCGCTGAGCAATTGCGGGCGCAGGTTGAGACTGGCGCTGCTACCGTCCGGACCGACCAGGCGCAGGCTGCCGTCCAGGCGCGAACGCTCCCAGCCCACGTAAGGCATCGCCGAGAGATCGGCCGGCAGCTCCGGCGGACGGTAGCGCGCCAGCAGTTCCGGGCTCGCCACCAGCAGCTGCGGGCTGCGCGCCAGCACCTTCATCACCAGGTCGCTGTCCTCCAGCGGCGGGAAACGCAGCGACAGGGACAGGTCGTAGCCTTCGGCGATCACATCGACGCGGCGGTTGAAGGTCTTCACGTACAGCTCGACGCTGGGGTACTGCGCCATGAAGCGTGCCAGCATGGATGCCAGTCCGAAGTGCAGCAACGGCGTCGAACAGGTCAGCCGCACCGTGCCGCAAGGTTCCGAACGGTTCTGCTCGATCACGTCCTCGGCGGCCTCGGCTTCCACCGTCATTGCCACGCAATGCCGGTAGTAGGCCTGGCCGATCTCGGTGACCTGGAACTGCCGGGTCGAGCGTTGCAACAGGCGCACACCCAGGCGCGCCTCGAGTTGGGCAACCTTGCGGCTGAGCGTCGACTTGGGAATCCCCAGAACCCGTCCGGCAGGCGCGAAACCGCCGTGCTCGACCACCTTGGCGTAGATGAAGAGTTCGTTCAGATCGAACACCGGCTCACCACTCATCGTTCCACCTGCGAGACTCTGAGACTTGATTTACGGACTACCGGTTCCCCATCCCGGGAACTAGCGTATCGCTCCATCGACTCAATCGAGGAGCACCGACGTGAAAAAGGTCCTGGGAATCTACGGTAACGCCAACCGCCACTGGGTGGGCGATGGATTCCCCGTTCGTTCACTTTTTTCCTACAACACGCTGGGCCAGCATATCAGTCCCTTCCTCCTGCTGGACTATGCCGGGCCTGCTGATTTTCCACCCGCGCAGCATCGTCGTGGCGTAGGCCAGCACCCCCATCGCGGCTTCGAGACCGTGACCATCGTCTACCAGGGCGAGGTGGAGCACCACGACTCCACCGGCGCCGGCGGGCATATCGGCCCGGGCGACGTGCAATGGATGACGGCGGCCTCGGGGATCCTCCACGAGGAGTACCACTCGGAACGATTCCGTACCACGGGTGGAACGCTGGAGATGGTCCAGCTCTGGGTCAACCTGCCCTCGCGGGACAAGATGAACCCGCCGCGCTACCAGACCCTGCTCGACGCCGACATCCCGCGCGTCGGCCTGCCCGACAGGGCCGGCGAGCTGCGGGTGATCGCCGGCCGCCACGGGCGCCACCAGGGTCCGGCGCTGACCCACTCGCCGCTGGCGGTCTGGGACATCCAACTGAATGCCGGCAAGCACCTCGGCCTGGACCTGCCCAGGGGCCATACCTGCGCCGTGGTGGTCCTGCGCGGCACCCTGGCGGTCGGCGACGAGATCGTCCGCGAGGCCCAGGTCGCCCTGCTCGACCGCGAGGACGAGCGGCTGGAACTGGAAGCCAACAACGACGTGCGGCTGCTGGTGCTCAGCGGCGAGCCGCTGGACGAGCCGATCATCGGCTACGGCCCGTTCGTCATGAGCAGCCAGGCGGAAATCGACCAAGCGATCGAGGACTTCGAGAACGGCCGTTTCATCCGCGCCCACTGAGATCGTCCACGACACGCCTGGCGCAGGAAGCGCCGGGCATTGCCCCGTAAGCCAAGGACGCTTCAACCCTGCAAAGAGGAAATGGATATGAGCGCACCCGCCAACTTCAACGGCCAGACCCCGAAGATCGACCCGGCCAACGCGGCCATGCTGCTGATCGACCACCAGAGCGGCCTGTTCCAGACGGTCAAGGACATGCCGATGACCGAACTGCGCGCCAACGCCACCACCCTGGCCAAGGTCGCCACCCTGGCGAAGATCCCGGTGATCACCACCGCCTCGGTGCCGCAGGGCCCCAACGGCCCACTGATCCCGGAAATCCACGAAGCCGCGCCGCACGCCCAGTACGTGGCGCGCAAGGGTGAGATCAACGCCTGGGACAACCCCGAGTTCGTCGCCGCGGTCAAGGCCACCGGCAAGAAGCAACTGATCATCGCCGGCACCATCACCAGCGTATGCATGGCCTTCCCCAGCATCGCCGCGGTGCATGACGGCTACCAGGTGTTCGCGGTGATCGACGCCTCCGGCACCTACTCCAAGATGGCCCAGGAAATCACCCTGGCGCGCGTGGTCCAGGCCGGCGTGGTGCCGATGGACACCGCCGCGGTCTGCTCGGAGATCCAGCGCACCTGGAACCGCGACGACGCCGTGCAGTTCGCCGAGGCCTACAGCGCGGTGTTCCCGCACTACCAATTGCTGATCGAAAGCTACGCCAAGGCCCAGGCCGTGGTCACCAACCACGAGCAACTGGACTCGCAGCGCAAGTGACCATGAGAAAGAAGGGGCTGCATGCCCCTTCTTTCCGGGCGGACGCTTGGCAGACAGCAACGAAGACGGACTGGATCCATGCCTGAATCCTTCATGAAGTGTGGTGTTTCGCTCTGCCTCGCTCTTTCCACCGCTCCAGGCGCCGCTCTGGCCGACGACTCCCTGGGCCATCGCGACAACATCAGCACCGGCCTGAACCAGCGACAGAAAGCCGAGATGAAAGTGCCGCCGGGCTTCGTCGAAGGTTCGACGCTGAACGGCTTCATCCGCAACTACTACTTCGCCCGCGACAACCACGACACGCCCGCCCGCCGCGACCAGCGCGAATGGGCCCAGGGGTTCATGCTGTCGTTCCGCTCCGGCTATACCGACACCCCGGTCGGCGTGGGCCTGGACGTACACGGCTTCTACGGCCTGCGCCTGGATGGCGGCGGTGGAAGCGGCGGTTCCGGCGTGTTGCCGCTGGACGCCCGGGGGCGCCCCCAGGACCGCTTCTCCGCCGCCGGGGCGGCCCTCAAGCTGCGTGGCTTCGACAGCCTGGTGAAGATCGGCGACCAGTTGCTGGAAAACCCGGTGATCGCCAGCGGGGTCAGCCGCATGGTGCCACAGAGCTATCGCGGCGTGACCCTGAAGAACTACCACTTGCAATCGCTCGACTTCGACGCCGGCTTCGTCGAGGCCACCCGCCTGCGCAACCAGAGCGGACACAGCCCTCTCACCACCGGCTACGGCAACGGCACCAAGGGCGGTATCGCCGCCGACCGCGAGAGTCCACACATCGCCTGGCTCGGCGCCAACTACAGCGCGCCCGGCGGCGCCGTCGCGAACCTCTACAGCGGGCGCCTGGCGGATATCTGGAACCAGCACTACCTGGGCCTCAGCCAGCCATTTCGACTCTCCGGCCGGATGACCCTGACGCCCTGGCTGCACTACTACAAGACCCGCGACCAGGGCCGCAGCCAGCTCGGCCGCATCGACAACGACCTCTACAACGCCGGCCTGACCCTGGCCGGCGGCGGCCAGTCGCTGAGCTTCAGCCTGCAGAAAGTGGATGGCGACACGCCATTCGACTTCATCGCGCAGAACGACCGGACCTTCCTCTACGAAAGCAATGCCATGCAGTACGCCGACTTCAACGGCCCCGGCGAGCGCTCGTGGAAGATCCAGTACCAGGCCAGCCTGGCCTTCCTCGCCGCCCCGGACTGGCAGTTCGGCGCCGCCTACGGTCGCGGCGAGGCCGACCTGACCCGGGTCGATCCGCACAGCGCGGGCTATGGCTACCTCTACAACCCCGACGGCAGGAACGCCCGGCACTGGGAACGCGACCTGTCGCTGCGCTACGCCTTCCCCGCCGGCCCGGCCAAGGGCCTCAGCGTGACCCTGCGCTGGGCCACCCATCGCCCCGGCGAAGGCTACACCGCCCCCGGCAACACCCGCGGCAACTCCAGCTCCGACGAGTACCGGGTGGTGGTCGACTACCCGATCAGGTTGCTTTGACCCCACGGAACCAGGAAAAAAGAGAAATCCCCTCATGCGTGCAGCCCTGCTACCCACCCTCGTCGCCCTCTCCACCGTGCTCTGCCTGGAGGCCCGCGCCGACGCCGTCGCGCTGCCGCCGCTGGCGCTCGGCAACACCAGCTTCATGGACGGCGTCAGCCGTCCCGGCATGCTCTTCGAACTGCCCCTGCAATACGTTCGGGCGAACAACGCCAGCGATGCCGGCGGCCATTCGGTTCCCGGCCGGCAACGGGTTCGTAGCACCACGCTGTTGCCGCACTTCGCCTACCTCAGCCAGAACACCCTGCTCGGCGCCCACTACGGCGCCGAAGTGCTGCTGCCGCTGGTGCGCCTGGACCTCGATATCGACGGTGGCCCGGACGGCCGGCGCACCCGCCAGGGTGACCTGATCGTCAGTCCGCTGATGCTGCAATGGGGCCCCGCTACGCTGTTCGGCCGCCCCTACTGGCAGCGCCTGAACTTCGTCTTCTCCCTGCCCACCGGCGACTATGACAAGGACGCCGCGATCAACACCGGCAGCAACACCTGGATCTTCAACCCGCACTACGCCTTCACCTGGGAACTGGGCGAACGCCTGGAACTCAGCGGCCGCCTGCACTACGCCTGGATCAGCCGCAACGACGATCCCTCGCCGCGCCTGGCCGCCGACGACATCCAGCCCGGCCAGGCGCTGCACGCCAACTTCTCGGTTTCCTACGCGCTCGATGAACACTGGCGGGTCGGCCTGGCCGGCTACCAACTGAAGCAGATCAGCGCCGACCGCATCGACGGGCACAGGCAGGCCGACTCGCGCGAGCGGGTATTCGGCATCGGTCCCGGGGTGATGTACAGCCACGGCAAGCAAACGTTGTTCGCCAACCTCTACGCCGAAAGCGGCGCGCGCAACCGCAGCGAAGGCAGCCAGTTGACCCTGCGCTACCTGCTGGCGTTCTGAGTCGAAAGGAAAGGCACTCGGCGGGAAACACCCGAAGCCACGGAACCGCCTGCGGCTCCGTGGCCCGACCGTCACTTCTCCTGGAAGTGATGGTTGTTCAGCGACGGCGGGAAGGTCTCGCCCTTGTCCACCTGGCGGTCATGCTTCGCGCCGGCGTAGCTGTCGTCCTTGTCGTCATGCTGGCCATAGGCCGCGGTCTTGGGGCAGGCCTGCCCGGACCAGTGCTTGGTTTTCGACATCCTTTGGCTCTCCTTTGGATGGGCGCAACGAAGGTGTTGCCCACTGGGTATGGCCGGCGCACCGCGGGTGGACAAGGAAGCCGATAGTGTCTCGGAAAATTCCCACGCTGCGAACTATCTCTCCCTCCAGGGGAGGACAGTACCCAAGTCCACTACAGCGACATCGTTCGCGCCTTCCTGGCTGCCTACGCGGCAGGGTGTAGGTGCTGCTTAAAGCCTGAGAGGGCTTCAGGCTTGGTGGACCAGCTGCTTTCTGTGCCTGCCTCTACTTCTTGCTTCGCCCTCGCGGTCGAGTTCCTTTTGCAAGCGCTGTACGACCGGACACGAGCGTCCAGAAGGAACCGAAAGACTCGCCCAGGCATCCTGTTGTCCCCCTGCGCAACAACTCCGCTCGGCCTCCTGACGGGGCGGGTTCGCCGCCTCACCACTTGGCGAGTGAGCAACTTCGTGCATGCCCGGCCTCCACCTCCGATGCCGGGTTCGTAGGGCGAATAACCGCTTGCGGTTATCCGCCGCTTATCCGGGGTATCGGTGAATAACGCCCATGGCGTTATTCCCCTACATGCCCTGGAAACGCCGGACAACTCCCCTGGACATTTTCCCAGCCTCTCTCGGACGCCCAGGAATTGGAGAAAAACCCAGTAGGAGGATGATGGAGGGGTCGCAAGACGATCTTCCAAGATGCGTTCCAGCGCCAGAAACGACGCGGGCCGCAGGTGCTTGGAACACCTGCGACCCGCTAACCACAACCCAGCTTTTCAAGGAGCTGACTCATGGCTAAGCCGAATGATACGTCCACCCCTTCCGTAACAGAACCGTCCCCCCGCTTCATCCCCCTGCTGCCCACCCCGCAGGCCAACCGCTTTCCGCGCAACGCCACGCTGTACCTCGACACCCAGGCGCCGCCCGGCCTAGTTGTTCGAGAGCGCGAAAGCGTGCCTGAAGTCGGCGATCAACGTCCTTGCCCTGACCTGCCTGCTCGACGAGAACGAAGAGCCCGGCGACACCCTCGCCTACATCAACGGCGCCTTGCTGAAGCTGGTCAGCGACGCCCTCTCCGAGATCGAAGCGGCACACCCACGCCAGTAGCGCCGTCCCAGACGCGACGCCCCCGGCCTGGCCGGGGGCTTTGAGACGCGATCCCTTCGAGGCCCAATTCGCGCGCGAACGGCGAGGTTCACCGCCCGTTCCGCTCATCGCGAAACGGCCTCCGATTGCCCGAAGCTTCCGACCTTTTTTCGGACGGTTTCTGACGCCCTTTAAAATCAACAACTTACAAACCATCGAAAAAAGAGGGTCTCAGACAGAGAAAAGCCTGTATTTCTTTTTCCTTCAATTGGTTATAGGTTTTCGGGGCTAGTTGTAGTGGTCTACTGATCCCGGACACCGATTTAGGCGAGAATCCTCGCCGTGAGAGAGGTGTCTGATGAGCAAGCAACGACGTACGTTTTCCGCCGAGTTCAAACGAGAGGCTGCCGCCTTGGTGCTGGAGCAAGGCTACAGCCATATCGACGCCTGCCGTTCGCTGGGGGTGGTGGACTCGGCCTTGCGCCGTTGGGTGAAGCAGCTCGAGACGGAGCGCCAGGGTGTGACCCCGAAGAGCAAGGCGTTGACGCCTGAGCAGCAAAAGATCCAGGAGCTGGAAGCCCGGATCAACCGGCTGGAGCGGGAGAAAGCGATATTAAAAAAGGCTACCGCTCTCTTGATGTCGGACGAACTCGATCGTACGCGCTGATAGACCAGTTGAGTGAGCAGGAGTCGGTGGAAGTGGTCTGTTCAGCTTTCGATGTGGCGCGGTCTTGCTACTACGTCCACCGTCTTCGACGGCGGCGTGTCGATGCTCGCCGCGTGGCGCTACGCAGCCAGGTCAACCAGTTGTTCAGCCAGAGTCGGGGCTCGGCCGGCAGCCGCAGCATTCTGGGCATGCTGCGCGAAGAGGGCGTGACCATCGGCCGTTTCCGAGTGCGTCGGTTGATGCGTGAGCTGGGCCTGGTTAGCAAGCAACCGGGCTCGCACGCCTACAAACAGGCCACGGTTGAGCGGCCGGATATCCCGAATCGGCTGAACCGCGAATTCGCGACCGAGCATCCCAATCAGGTGTGGTGTGGCGACATCACCTACGTCTGGGCGCAAGGCCGTTGGCACTACCTGGCCGCGGTGCTGGATCTGCATACCCGGCGGGTGATCGGTTGGGCGTTCTCGGCCAAGCCGGATGCCGAGCTGGTGATCAAGGCCCTGGGCATGGCCTACGAACAGCGCGGCAGGCCACAGCAGGTGCTGTTCCATTCAGACCAGGGCAGCCAGTACGCCAGCCGCCTGTTTCGGCAACGGCTCTGGCGCTATCGGATGCAGCAGAGCATGAGCCGTCGGGGGAATTGCTGGGATAACTCGCCGATGGAGCGCCTGTTCCGCAGTCTGAAGTCGGAGTGGGTCCCGTCAACGGGTTACCTGACGGCGCAGGAGGCCCAACGGGACATCAGTCATTACCTGATGCACCGCTACAACTGGATCAGGCCGCATCAATTCAACGACGGGCTACCGCCTGCGGTGGCCGAAGAAAAACTCAACCCACTGTCCGGGATGGGTTGACCACTACATTGCACGTTGAGTGACTGCAGCCATCATTTCTTAGCTGCCTATACGGCAGTGAACAGCACGTCGATCAACTCGTTGCGCAGGAGCATTTTCTTAGCTGCCTATACGGCAGTGAACCGCGTGGTTCATGGCGTTGGTAACGGCGGAGATTTCTTAGCTGCCTATACGGCAGTGAACTCGGTGAGGAGTCGGGCCTGGTGCGCTTCAACTTTCTTAGCTGCCTATACGGCAGTGAACTTCATTGGCATTGCGAACTGTCGAAACAGTTATTTCTTAGCTGCCTATACGGCAGTGAACTAGACCAAAACCCCATCAACCTTCCAAGCTCCAAGGGCTCCAGCGCCAAAGCCCGGAAAAACCCTCTTTTTGTAGCGTCCTCTAACCCTTTGATCTAAAAGGGCTTTAAAAACCCACCAAAAAAAGGGTTCCCAAGCATAGCGTCCATCCCCTGTTTTCTCCATGCCGGCGTAAGGTTCAGAACGGCCTAGCTGTTCAGCGGGCTTGTGCCATCAGACTCTTCGTACAAGTCTTAGCCATTGCCGTCCTACAGGCGCTGTCAGTAGGCTTTTTCCCGCCGGCGACTCGCTCGCCGGCAGGCCACAGCCTGCTGGCCTCATACCCACGAGCGGCCTGTCTCCCTGCCGCCGCCGGCAGAAGCCAGGCAGCGGACAGCTCAGAGAAGGATTTCTCCCATGCACGGCCATACCCAGCTAGCCCCGCACTATTTCTTCCGACAGCAGCGGTTGTTGCGCGCCCTGCTGATCGACGACCAGGCCTGGTTCGTCCTCGACGACTTCTCGCGCCTGCTCGACCTGCCCTGCCCCGAACAGCTGCTTACCCGCCTGGATGACGATCAGGCACGCCAGGAAGCGCTGCATACCGAGCGTGGCGAGGACGAGGCACAGTGGCTGATCAGCGAGTCCGGCGCCTACGCGGCGCTGATCTACTACCAGCAAGGCGATGGCGGAGACCTGCGCCGCTGGCTCAGCGGCGAGGTGGTTCCGGAATTGCGCAGCGCCGCCGACGACAGCGACATGCCGCGCCACGTCAAGTTACGCTGGGAGCGCCAGGTGGTACACATGCTCGACTGGCAGGGCAAGCTCTGGGTGAATTTCAGCGAGATGCCCGACCTGCTCCAGCGCCGGGACGGACCGACGACGCCGCTCGACTGGCGACGCTGGCTGCGCAAGTTGCGCCCGCTCTAGAATCTGTCGCGAGCGCAGGCGCGGCAGGGTACACCACGGCGGGCGAGCCCGTGGCGCAGGACGGCTCCGATGCCGCGGTCGGGGCGGCGGCTCAACGCAGCGCGGACACCAGCAACAGCATCGGCCGCTCGCGCTCCTCCGCCAGTTCGGGGCGCGCGGCCAGTTGCGCGTCGCTAGGGCTCCACTCCTCCACCCGGGTGAGCCGGAAACCGAGTTCGAGCAGCAGATTGAGCAGCGTTCCCAGGGTGCGGTGATGCTTGATCACCCCCCTGGCCAGCCAGTCGGTGCTGCGCGGTCCTTCGATCGAGTAGCCATCCAGCGGCCAGGTCCGCCGGCCTTCACCATCCTGTCGCCAGCCCGGCTGGCTGGGCGCCATGTAGATCGGGTGCTCGATGGAAAACACCAGCCCGCCGCCCGGTCGCAGCGCGGCATGCAGGGTGCCCAGCAGACGGCGCAGGTCCTCGATGTAGTGCAGCGCCAGCGAGCTGTAGGCGAAATCGAACGCCGCCGCCGGAAGCTCCAGGGTCTCCAGGTCCTGGCGGAGGTAATGGATCGCCGGATCGTCGGTCATGGCCCGCGCCTTGCCGAGCATGTTCTGCGAAACGTCGATGCCGAGCACCTCGGCGGCGCCCTGCTCGCGGACCCAGCGACAGAACCAGCCGAAGCCACAGCCCAGGTCCACCACACGCTTTCCCGTCAACTCCGGCAGCATGGCCCGCAGCGCCGGCCATTCGGGCGCACCGACAAGGCCTTCGCGCGAGCGCGGCAACTGACTGTAGCCCGCGAAGAAATCATCGCAATCATAGATATTCTGGGACATGAGCTGAATCCGATGACGAAGAGTCGCCCGGCGATTGGCAGCCAGGCCCACCGACCGCGCTCCGCCGAAGCAAGTTCAGAATACAAGTTTATACCCTGCCAGATCTGGCAGCTTAAGGCATGTCGCGGCGCCAGTTAACAATACGGATATACACCCGCCCTAGCCTCACCGTCATTCACAACAACAAGAAGCCATCGGCATGAAAAAAATTCGAAAATTAATATTGGATGATTCCTTCGGAGAAGATTATGACTGCCAGGATCTACCGGGAAGTCGTCAACCCGGGAAAACTCGACGAGACACAGAGGGAAAACCTCGCAAGCGAACTCTACGCGATTCACGCCAGGATCTTTCATGGCGTCCAGTGTGAGTCCTTCGCTCGCGAGGTCATCCACTCCACCGCCCGCCTCACCCGCATCGCCATCTACCGCAACCGCCAGCAGAAATCGTCGGCTACTGCGCCGTGCATTTCCACGACTCGGAAGTCTTCCAGTACAGCAAGGCCTGCGTGATCCGCGCCGAGTCCGGGATCCTCCCGGAGTACCGCGGGAGCAACCAGAGCATTTCCTTCCTTACCCGCCAGGTGCTGCGCTACAAGTTGCTCAACCCCGGCAAGCGCCTGCTGTTCCTCGACACCCTGATCCATCCCTCCTGACCAAGTACGTGGATGACGTCTGGCCCTGCCACTGCGACCTGGAAAGCCACCACGTGACATTCCTCGAGCACCTGATCGCCCAGTTCAGCTTCAAGCGCAGCAGCAACGATCCGCTGGTGGTCGACACCGGCTGGACCACCACCGAGGCCGATCACGAACGGGCACACTGGGCTACGCACAGCAATCCGAATGTGCGTTTCTTCCTCGATCGGAACCCGGAATATCACAAGGGCAACGGATTGATCACGGTATTCCCGATCACCTTGAAGAACATCTTTACGGCGACCCGCCGTTTCAAGCGCAGTTCTTCGGTCAAGCGTAAACAGCACCAGCGTTACAACGCGGCTTCGGCGAAAGTCGGGAATATCGCGTTGTAATGAATCAAGCCGACCCGTATATCGGCGTTTATATATACGCACATATATGAAGAATGGCCGGAAGGGAGCATGGAACATTCCCTTCCGGCCATTTTCATCGCCCCCCGCGAAGGGCTCGGCGGCCGGATCCGATCAGAGCATTTCCAGCTTCGACATCAGGTCGTTCAGGCGCTCGGCCTTCTGCTCGCTGATCTCGCTCGGGGCCAGGGACTCAATGTAGCTGGCCAGCTCTTCCACCGTGCTGCATTCGAACATCGCCCGTAGCGGCACGTTGCGTTGCAGGGCCTTCTGCACCCGCGAGGCGATCTGCGTGGCCAGCAGCGAATGCCCGCCGAGTTCGAAGAAGTTGTCGAACACCCCGACCCGCTCGACCTTCAGCACCTCGGCCCAGATCCGCGCCAGGGTTTCCTCCAGTTCGTTGCGCGGGGCCTGGTAGGCCTGGTTCTGCATCTGGCCGATATCCAGCGCCGGCAGCGCCTTGCGGTCGAGCTTGCCGTTGGCGTTGAGCGGCATCCGCTCCAGCACCAGCCAGTGCAGCGGCACCATGTAGTCCGGCAGGTCGGCGCGCAGTTGCTGCTTGATCCGCTCGAACCAGGCGCCCTGCTCCACCATCAGTCCGGCCGGCGAGTCGGCGCTGGAACGCGGTGTCTCGCCGGGAACCAGGTAGCCCACCAGGTACTTGCCGTTCGCCCCGTCCTGCACCGCCACCGCCGCCTCGCGGACGTCGGCGCGTTCGTGCAGGCGCGCCTCGATCTCGCCCAGCTCGATGCGGAAGCCGCGGATCTTCACCTGGTGGTCGATCCGCCCGACATATTCCAGCACCCCGTCGGCGCGCCGCCGCGCCAGGTCGCCGGTACGGTACAGGCGCTCGCCCGGCGCGCCGAACGGATGCGGGACGAAGGCCTGGGCGGTGCGCAGCGGATCGCCGACGTAGCCACGACCGACGCCGGTGCCGGCCACGCACAGCTCGCCCACCGCGCCCAGCGGCACCAGTTCGAAGGCGTCGTCGGCGCCGGCGCCGAGCAGGTACAGGCGGTTGTTGTCGGTGGGACTGCCGATCGGCAGGTAGGTGCTCTCGGTGGAGGCCAGGTCGACGCGGAAGAACGCCACGTCGTCGGAACACTCCGCCGGCCCGTAGGCATTCACCAGGCCGATCCGCGGGTAGCGCTTGAGCCACTGGCGTGCCAGCTCCGGCGGCATCGCCTCGCCGGTGGGCAACATCCAGCGCAGGCCGTCGAGGGCCTGGCGCTCCTCGGCGAGCATGCCCTGGATCAGTGACGGCACGCTTTCCAGCACCGTGATGCCCTGTTCGCCGACGTGCGCCAGCAGGCCTTGCGGATCGTGGGCGATGGCGTTCGGCACGATCGCCACGCGGGCGCCGAACAACGGCGCGGCGAGGAACTGCCAGACCGAGATGTCGAAGCTCTGCGAGGCGGTCTGGGCGATCACGTCGTTCTCGTCCAGTTCCAGGTACGGGACCTTGCTCAACTGGTTGTTGAGCATGCCCGCCTGCTCCACCATCACGCCCTTCGGCAGTCCGGTGGAGCCGGAGGTGTAGATCACGTAGGCGAGGTTCTGCGGCCCGCTGTAGACCTGCGGATCGTGCTCGGCGCCCGCGCCCTGCTGGATCTCGTCCCACACCAGCAGGCGCGGCCGGGCGGCGCAGCCGAGTTCGTCGAACAGCGCCAGCGCCTGCTCGCGGCAGGCCTGGGTGCAGACCAGTACCGGCGTGCGGCTCAGCTCGACGATCCGGGTCAGGCGCTGGGTCGGATGGCCGGGGTCGAGCGGCAGGTAGCCGGCACCGGCCTTGAAGCTGCCGACGATCATGCCGAGCAGGTCGAGGCCGCGCTCGGCCAGCAGTGCCACCGGCTGGTCGATGCCGACGCCGGCGGCACGCAGGGCGTGGCCGAGGCGATTGGCCCGGCGGTTCAGCTCGGCATAGCTCCAGCGCTGCTCCAGGCAACTGGCGGCGATGCGCTGCGGATGGGCCGCCACCTGCGCCTCGAACAGCCGCACGTAGCCTTGCTCCAGCGGGTAGTCGCGGGCGCTGCGGTTGCAGCCGTCGAGGAGGAAGACGCGCTCGTCCTCGCCGAGCAGCGGCAAGGCCTCCAGTTCGCCGTGGAATCCGTCGACCAGGGCCAGCAGCAGGCGCTTGAACTCGCCGAGCAGACGCTCGATGGTCGGCGCCTCGAAGTAGCGCTGGTCGTAGGACAGGTGCAGGCCGAGGTCATCGCCCGGATAGCAGACCACGGTCAGCGGGAAGTTGGTGTGGGTACGCCCGGAGTCGGAACTGGCGTTCAGGCTCTGCGCGCGGTCCAGCACCGAGACTTCCACCGGGGCGTTCTCGAACACGAACAGGCTGTCGAACAGCGGCTGGCCCTTGGGCAGCTCGCTGCTTTCCTGGATGACCACCAGGGGCAGGTGCTCGTGCTCGCGCAACTCCAGGTTGCGCTCGAACAGCCGGTTCAGCCATTCGCGCACCGTGCAGCGCTGGCCGGCGGCCGGCATCCGCACGCGCAATGGGATGCTGTTGATGAACAGGCCGACGGTGCGCTGCATTTCCGGCATGCCCACCGGACGCCCGGCCACGGTGACGCCGAAGAGCACGTCGCGCTCGCCGCTGAAGCGGCGCAGGGTCAGCGCCCAGGCGGCCTGGGCGAAGGTGTTGACGGTGAGCTGGTAGCGCTGCGCCAGTTCGCGCAGGCGCGCGCCGTCGGCGGCGTCCAGACGCGTGTAGCGGTCACCGACGATCATCCCGCCGCTCTCGCCGGCGTGCTCGCGGAGGAACGGTCGGTCGCTGGGCACCAGGGTCGGCCGTTCGAAGCCGCGCAGGCTCTCGCTCCACCAGCGGCGCGATTGCTCCAGGTCCTGGCGTTGCAGCCAGGCGATGTAGTCACGGTAGCGCGGTGGCGTCGGCAGGTTCGCCGTGCGGCCTTCGCCGAGGGCGCCGTAGATCTCGAAGAAGTCGTTCATCAGCAGACCACGGCACCAGGCATCGATGAGGATGTGGTGGTTGCTCATCATGAACCAGTAGCGCGCCTCGCCCAGGCGGATCAGGCGCAGGTGGAACGGCGGCTGTTCGAGCAGATCGAAGCCGGCCTCGCGCTCGCGCTTGTGCAGCGCTTGCAGGCGTTCCTCGTGACCGTCCTCCGGCAGCTCGCCCCAGTCGAGGAACTCGATGCGAGTGCGGCCGGGCTTGTGGATCACCTGCAGCATGGTTTCGCCGGCATTCCAGACGAACGACGCGCGCAGCGCCTCGTGGCGGGCCACCACCGCCTGCCAGGCGGCGGCGAAGCGCTCGGGATCGAGCGGGCTGTCGATCCGGTAGCGATCCTGCATGTAGTAGATGCCGGTGCCCGGTTCCAGCAGGGTGTGCAACAGCAGCCCTTCCTGCATCGGGGTCAGCGGGTAGACGTCCTCGATCTCGCCGGCCGGCACCGCCAGGGCGTCCAGTTGCGCCTGGCTCAGTTGCGCCAGCGGGAAGTCGGACGGGGTCAGGCCGCCGGCGCCGTCTTCCAGGCAATGCTCGATCAGCGCCTGCAGTTCGGCGAGATAGGCCTGCGCCAGCTCGTTCACCGTCCGCGCGTCGTAGCGCTCGCGGCTGTAGGTCCAGCGCAGCACCAGCTCGCCGCCGTAGACCTGGCCATCGACGCTCAGCTCGTTGGGCAACGGCGCCTGCTCGTCGTGGATCGGCCCGGTGGGCTGGTCCAGCGGCTGGAACAGGGCGTCGGTGAAGCTCTGGTCGAACTGCCCGAGGTAGTTGAAGGTGATCGGCGCCGTCGGCAGCGCGGCCATCGCCTGGCGCACCGCCGGATCGGCGAGGTAGCGCAGCACGCCGTAGCCGAGGCCCTTGTGCGGCACCGCGCGGAGCTGTTCCTTGATCGCCTTGATCGACTCGCCCGGGCTCTGCGCCGGGGTCAGGCGCAACGGGTAGGCGCTGGTGAACCAGCCGACGCTACGGGTCAGGTCGATATCGTCGAACAGTGCCTCGCGGCCATGCCCTTCCAACTGCACCAGCGCCGATGGCTGCCCGCTCCAGCGGCAGAGCACGCGAGCGAGGGCGGTCAGCAGCAGGTCGTTGACCTGGGTGCGGTAGGCCGCCGGCGCCTGTTGCAGCAATTGCCGGGTACGTTGCGGGTCGAGCCGCAGGCTGAGGCTTTCCGCCAGCGCCTCGCGGTTGTCGCCCTGCGGACGGTCGCACGGCCACTCGGCCGGCTGCCCGCCCAGCCGGGCTTGCCACCAGCCCAGCTCCTCGCGCAGCGATTCGCTGCCGGCGTAGGCCTGAAGGCGTCCGGCCCAGTCGCGGAAGGCGCTGGTCTTGGCCGGCAGCGATGGTTCGGCGCCGGCGGCAAGCTGGCGGTAGACCTGTTGCAGGTCTTCCAGCAACACCCGCCAGGACACCCCGTCCACTGCCAGGTGGTGGATCGCCAGCAGCAGGCGTTGCTCGCCGGCCGGGCCGTCCACCAGCACTGCGCGCAGCAGCGGACCCTGTTCGAGGTCGAGGCTGCGCTGGGCCTTGGCGAACAGCTCGGCGCATTCGTCGAAGGATTGCACCGGGACGTGCCAGAGCAGTTCCTGTTCGCGCAGCGGACGATGCTGCGCCAGCCACTCGCCGTCGACCTGGCGGAACGCCAGGCGCAGGGCGTCATGCTGCTCGACCAGGCGTTGCAGCGACTTGCGCAGCAGACCGAGGTCAATGGCCTGCCGCGGCTGCAACAGCAGCGACTGGTTCCAGTGCTCGCGGCGCACCAGCGGCAGGTCGAAGAACCAGTGCTGGATCGGCGTCAGCGCGCTGTCGCCCTGCACCGGCCCCTGCTCGGCCTGGCTGGCCTGGCTGTGCCGGGCCACCGCGGCGAGGCTCTGCACGGTCTGGTGCTGGAACAGGTCGCGGGGGCTGAAGTGGATGCCGAGCTGGCGGGCGCGGCTGACCACCTGGATCGACAGGATCGAGTCGCCGCCCAGTTCGAAGAAGTTGTCGCCGAGGCCCACCCGCTCGACGTTCAGCACCTCGCGCCAGACCCCGGCCAGCTGCTGTTCCAGCACGCTGCGCGGGGCCTCGTAGGCCTGCCGGTTGAGCGCCGGATCGGGCGCCGGCAGCGCACGGCGGTCGAGCTTGCCGTTGGCGGTCAGCGGCAGGCTGGCGAGCAGCAGCAGGTGGGCCGGCACCATGTAGTCCGGCAATTGCTGCTTGAGGTGCGTTTTCAGCGCCTCGCGCAGCGCCGCCTGGGCGTCCTCGTCCTGCGCGGCCACCGCGCTGGCGACATAACCGGCCAACTGCTTGCCGCTCGGGCTGTCGAGCGCCAGGACCAGCGCTTCGCGAACCTGCGGATGCTCCAGCAGGCGCGCCTCGATCTCGCCCAGTTCGATGCGGAAGCCACGGATCTTCACCTGATGGTCGATGCGTCCGACATATTCCACCAGGCCGTTGTCGCACAGGCGCACCAAGTCGCCGGTGCGGTACAGCCGGCCGCCCTCGGCAGCGAAGGGATCGGGCACGAAGCGCTCGGCGCTGAGCGCTGGACGCTCATGGTAGCCGCGGGCCAGGCCGGCGCCGCCGACGTAGAGCTCGCCGGTCGCGCCCTGCGGCACCAGGGCCAGGTCGGCATCCAGGATGTAGGCGACCCGCGCGCCGACCACGCTGCCGATCGGCACGCTGGCGGCGCCCTCTTCCAGACATTCGGGAGCCAGGCAGGCCAGCGGCATGACCACCGTCTCGGTCGGTCCGTAGGCATTGAAGAACGACGCCGGGGCGAAGGCCTGGCGAATCCGTTGCAGGTGCTCGGCGGTCAGCGCTTCGCCGCCGGTGATGCACATGCGCACCGGCAACTGCCGGCCCTGGCCCTCCAGCCACTGGGCGAGCTGGCTGCCGTAGCTCGGAGTGAAGCCGAGGATGCTCACGCCCTCCGCGCGGATCAGCTCGCAGATTTCCTCCGCGCCCCACTGGCCCTGGGCCCGCAGCACCACACGGGCGCCGCACAGCAACGGGGCCAGCAGGCGCTCGCTGGCGGCGTCGAAGTTGATCGAATAGAAGTGCAGTTCACAATCGTCGGCGCGCATGCCGAAGCGCTCGATCACCGCGGCGCAGTGCATGGCGATCTCGCCGTGGGAGACCGCCACGCCCTTCGGCTTGCCGGTGGAACCGGAGGTATAGATCAGGTAGGCCTGGTGCTGCGGACCGCTCAGCGCTGCCAGCGGCGCGGGGTCCTCGGCGTCCAGCGCCGCGGCGTCCTCCTCGAGGCACCAGCGCGCCACGCCCGCCGGCAGCTCGCCGAGGGCCTCGAACAGCGCCGCGTGGCTGAGCAGCAGGCGTACGCCGCTGTCCTCGATCATGTATTGCAGGCGCTCCAGCGGATACTCCGGGTCCAGCGGCACGTAGGCGCCGCCGGCCTTGAGGATCGCCAGCAGGCCGACGACCATCTCCAGCGAACGCTCCAGGGCCAGGCCGACCCGCACTTCCGGGCCGACGCCATGACGGCGCAGGACCCGCGCCAGGCGATTGGAGCGGGCATCGAGTTCGGCATAGCTCAGGGTCTGTCCGGCGAAGGTCAGCGCCGGGGCCTGGGGGCTGGCCGCCACGCGGGCGGCGAACAGGCCATGGAGGGTGTCCTGGAGCCCTGCCTCGCCAGCCGTGCCGGCGAGCAGCAGTTGCTCCCGCTCCTCGGCGGCGAACAGCGGCAATTCGGCAATACGCCGCTGCGGGTCGCCCAGCAGCGCCTCCAGCAGGTTCTGCCAGTGCCCGGCCATCCGTGCAATGCGCGGTTCGTCGAACAGGTCGCGGCTGTAGGTCAGGCAGCAGCCGAGGCGCTGGTCGAGATCGGTGACCTCCAGGTTGAGGTCGAACTTGGTCGCCCGCGCATCGTTGGCGATGTACTCGACGGTCATCCCGGCCAGTTGCCGGGTCTGCTGGAACTCCCAGCGCTGGACGTTGCACATCACCTGGAACAACGGGTTGTAGGCGGCGCTGCGCGGCGGTTGCAGGGCTTCCACCAGGTGGTCGAACGGCAGGTCCTGGTGCGACTGGCCATCGATCACGGTCTGCCGCACCTGCTCCAGCAGCTCGCCGACGCTCATCTGCCCGTCGAGCCGGCAGCGCAGCACCTGGGTATTGAGGAAGGCGCCGATCAGCCCTTCGCTCTCCGGGCGGATGCGGTTCGCCACCGGCGCGCCGATGCGCAGGTCCTGCTGGCCGCTGTAGCGGTAGAGCAAGGCCGCAAGGGTGGCGGTCATGGTCATGAACATGGTCAGCCCGCGGGCAGCGTTGAAGCGCCGCACGCGCTCGGCCAGCTCGGGGCTCAGGTCGAAGCGGTAGAGGTCGCCCCGGTGGCTCTGCACCGGCGGGCGTGGCCGGTCGCCCGGCAGTTCGAGCAGCGGATGCTCGTTGCCCAGCTGGGCCTTCCAGTAGTCGAGCTGGCGCTGGCGCTCGCCGCTATCCAGCCACTCGCGCTGCCACACGCTGTAGTCCAGGTACTGGACCGGCAACGGCTCCAGCGGCGATTCGCGATCGTCGAGGAAGGCCTCGTAGAGCGCGCCCAGCTCGCGGGCGAAGATGTCCATCGCCCAGCCTTCGGTGACGATGTGGTGGAGGGTCACCACCAGGTAGTGCTCGCGCTCGGCCATCTTCACCAGGCAGACCCGCAGCAACGGTCCGCTCTCGAGGTCGAAGGGCCGGTGCGCCTCGCTGTCGGCGAGGGTCTGCAAGTGCTGCTGGCGGCTGTCGCGGTCGAGCGCGGAGAAGTCCTGCCAGTCCATGTGCAGGCCGCCATCGCCGTGCACGCGCTGTACCGGCACGCCGTCGACGCTGGGGAACGTGGTGCGCAGGGTCTCGTGGCGCTGCACCAGGGCCTGTAGCGCGGCCTCGAAGCGCGCCACGTCCAGCGGCCCGCTCAGGCGCGCCAGGCCGCCGACGTTGTAGGCCGGGCTGTCCGGCTCCAGTTGCCAGAGGAACCACATGCGCTGCTGCGAGTAGGACAGCGGCACCGGCTGCTCGCGGTCGATGCGGCGGATCGCGCCGTGGCTATCGGTGCGTCCGGCGGCCTGGGCTGCGCGGACCTGTTCGCAGAAGACCTCCAGTTCGCTGGCCTCGAACAGCGCGCGCAACGGCAGGTCGACGTCGCAGGCCTGGCGGGTGCGCGAGACGATGCGGGTGGCCAGCAGGGAATGCCCGCCGAGCTCGAAGAAATCGTCGCGCAGGCCGACCCGCGGCAGGCCGAGCACTTCGCTCCAGATCGCGGCGATGCGCCGTTGCAGCTCGGTCTGCGGCTCGACGTGCTCGCGCTGCTGCCAGACCGGCTCCGGCAGCGCCCGGGTATCCAGCTTGCCGCTCGGACCGAGGGGCATCTGCGCCAGGCGCATCAACTGCGCCGGGACCATGTATTCCGGCAGTTCGGCCTGTAGCGCGGCGCGCAGGCGCTGGTTCTGCTCGGCTTCCGCCTCGGCGCCGGCAGCGCCGGTGTAGTAGCCGACCAACTGGCTGCCGGCCACGCCTTCGCGGATCACCACCACCGCCTGGGCCACGCCCGGCTGCGCCAGCAGGCGTGCCTGGATCTCCTCCGGCTCGATACGGAAGCCACGCAGCTTGACCTGCTGGTCGAGGCGACCGAGGTATTCCAGCACGCCGTCGGCGTTCCAGCGCGCGCGGTCGCCGGTGCGGTACAGGCGCTCGCCGTCGGCCGAGAACGGGTCGGCGACGAAGCGTTCGGCGCTCAGCGCCGGACGTCCCAGGTAGCCACGAGCCAGGCCCTGGCCGCCGATGCACAGCTCGCCGGCGACGCCGGCCGGCAGCAGATTGAACTCGGCGTCCAGTACGCGGCAGACCACGTTGCCCAGCGGCCGGCCGATCGGCGAACGCTCGCCGTCCTCCGCGCGGCACTGCCAGTGGGTGACGTTGATGGCGGTCTCGGTCGGCCCGTAGCGGTTATGCAGGGCCACCGCCGGCAGGCGTTGCAACACGCGGTTGCGCAGCTCCGCCGGCAGCGCCTCGCCGCCGGAGAACAGGCGGCGCAGGCTGCCACAGGCGGCGACGCCGGGTTCGTCGATGAACAGTTGCAGCAGCGGCGGCACGAAGTGCAGCGTGGTCACCCCGAACTGCCGCACCAGTTCCACCAGGCGCGCCGGATCGCGGTGCTCGCCGGGGGCGGCGAGGACCAGCCGGCAACCGGTGAGCAGCGGCCAGAAGCACTCCCACACCGACACGTCGAAGCTCACCGGCGCCTTCTGCATCAGTACGTCGTCGCCGTCGAGGGCGTAGGTCGCCTGCATCCATTGCAGGCGCTCGGCCAGCGCCGCGTGGGTATTGCCCACACCCTTCGGCTGGCCGGTGGAACCGGAGGTGTAGATCACGTAGGCGAGATTGTCGCCGTGCAGGTGCAGGCCCGGCGCCTGGCTCGGCCAGCTGTCGAGCTTGAGGCTGTCCAGGCAGATCGGCGTGACGCCCTCCGCGCCAGGCAGGCGCTCGAACAGATGGGCCTGGGTCAGGAGCAGCTCGACGCCGCTGTCGGCGAGCATGTAGGCCAGGCGTTCGCTGGGGTAGTCCGGGTCCAGCGGCACGTAGGCGCCGCCCGCCTTGACGATCGCCAGCAGACCGACCAGCAGCTGCGGCGAACGCTCGGCGCAGATCGCCACCCGCACGTCCGGGCCGACGCCCTTGTCGCGCAGGTAGTGGGCCAGACGGTTGGCCCGGGCGTGCAACTCGGCGTAGCCGAGGCTGCCGCCGTCCCACTCCAGGGCGACGCGTTCGGCGGACTGCGCCAGTTGCCGCTCCAGCAGAACCGGCAGCCAGGCGCGCGCCGGCGCGCAGGGCGCGCTGCCCCATTCGGCGAGGCGCGCCGCCTGCTCGGCGTCGACCAGGGCGATATCGCCGAGGCAGCGCTGCGGGTCTTCCGCGACCTGGCGCAGCAGCTCCAGGTATTGCGCGGCGAAACGCCGGATGCTGGCCTCGTCGAAGAGGTCCGCGGCGTAGTCGAAATTCAGGGTCAGGCGACCGCGAGCGTCCTCCTCGCTCTGCAGTTGCAGGTCGAACTTGGCTTCGCGGCTGTGCCAGGGCAGCTCGTCGGCGAGCAGGCCGGGCAGCCGGCGCAACGCCGACAGGTCGCGCTGCTGGTGGTTGAACAGCACCTGGAACAACTGGCCGCCCTGGCCGCAGGCCGCGAGCACCTGGTCGAACGGCAGGTCCTGGTTGGCCTGGGCGCCAAGGGTCGCCTCGCGAGCCTCGCCGAGCAACGCGGCGAACGGCTGGCGCGCCCGGGGCCTGCCACGCAGGACCAGGGTGTTGATGAAGAAGCCGACCAGCCCCTGGGTCTCCAGGCGCTGGCGGTTGGCGCTGGGCACGCCGATGCGGATCTCGCCCTGCCCGCTGTGGCGATGCAGCAGCGCCTGGAACGCCGCCAGCAGCCACATGAAGACACTCGCCTCATGGTCCAGCGCGGCCTCGCGGATGGCCCGCGCCAGGGCTTCGTCGACCCGCAGGCTGTAGCGCGCGGCGGGCGACGCCTGGCGCGCCGTGCGCGGATGGTCGGTGGCCAGTTCCAGCACCGGCGCCGCGTCGCCCAGGCGTTCCCGCCAGTAGGCCAGTTGGCGGGCGCCCTCGCCCGCGTCCAGCCACTGCCGTTGCCAGGCGGCGAATTCGGCGTAGTGCAGTTCCAGCGGCGCCAGGTCGGCCGGCTGGCCGCCGCAGGCTTCGGCGTAGAGCCGCGAGAATTCGTCGAGCAGCAGGTTCAGCGACCAACCATCGGCTACGATGTGATGCAGGGTGACCCAGAGTTGGTGCTCCTGTTCGTCCAGGCGCACCAGGCTGACCCGCAGCAGCGGCCCCTTTTCCAGGTCGAACGGCTGCTGCGCCTCGGCTTCGCGGCGTTGCGCGGCAGCCGCGGCGCGTTCGTGCTCGGCCAGCCTAGCGAGGTCGATGAACTGCCAGGCGAACTCGCCCCGCTCATCGATACGCTGCAAGGCCACGCCGTCGCGCTCGAGGAAACGCGTGCGCAACGCTTCGTGGCGTTCGACCAGGCGCTGGAAGCTGGCGCGCAGCGCCGCTTCGTCCAGCTCGCCGCGCAGGCGCAGGCCGCCGGGGATGTTGTAGGCGGCGCCCCGCGGATCGATCTGCCAGGTCAGCCAGAGACGCTGCTGCGCCGCCGACTGCGGCAGGTCGATGCCACGTGGCAGGTGCGCGATCGGCGCCTCCTCTGCCGCGCCCTCGGCCAGTTGGCGTGCCACCACGGCGCTGAAACCCTGCAGGGTCGGCGCTTCGAACAACTGGCGCAGGTTGAGGGCGACGCCGAGGCTGTCACGCACCTGGGCGACTACCTGGGCGGCGCCGATGGAGTTGCCGCCGAGCAGGAAGAAATGGTCGCGCGGCGCTACCTGCGCCACGCCCAGCTGGGCCTTCCAGATTTCCCCGATACACGCCAGCAACTCATCGTCGTCCGGCGTCGCGCCGTGTTCCTCGTTCGCCTCGAGGCCGGGAAACTGCGCGTAGCTGTCCAGGCTGCCGTCCTCCAGGCGCAGGCGGCAGGCGGAACGTTGCAACTTGCCGCTGGAGGTTTTCGGCAAGGCGCCGGGATTGAGCAGCGCCACCACCTTCGGCGCTTCCTGGCAGACCTCGGCCACCGCCTGGCGGATCGAGTCGATCAGTTCGCGGGCCGGCACCGACTTCTGGATGCCACGGCCGATCTCGACGGCGATGCCGATGCCTTCCTCGCCGTCGACCTTGACCGCGAACGCCGCGACCCGCCCCTTGCGCGCCGACGGCACCTCGCTCTCGACGGTGCGCTCGATGTCCTGCGGGTAGAGGTTGTGGCCCCGGACGATGAGCATGTCCTTCAGGCGCCCGGTGACGAACAGTTCGCCGTCGCGGAGGAAGCCCAGGTCGCCGGTGCGCAGCCAGGTGCGCCCGTCGCGCTCGACGAAGGTCTTCGCCGAGGCTTCCGGGTTGCGCCAGTAGCCGTGGGCGATGCTCGGCCCGGCGGCCCAGATCTCGCCGACGCTGTCGTCGCCGAGGACCTCGCCGCTCGCCGCGTCGACGATCCGCACGGCGTGTTCCGGCTGGCTACGGCCGCAGCACATCAGCACGCTGCCTTCGCCTTCGGCGATGCGGTTGCGCGCCAGCGCCTCGCCATCCACCGCCAGGGCGGGAATGCCCTGGCCGCGCTGGCCGCCGGTAACGAACAGGGTCGCCTCGGCCAGGCCGTAGCAGGCGAAGAAACTGGACGCGTCGAAGCGACTGGCGGCGAACTTCCCGGCGAAGCGTTCCAGGCTGTCCTGGCGGATCGGCTCGGAGCCGGAGAAGGCTACCCGCCAGCCGCTCAGGTCGAGACGCTGCAAGGCCGACTCGGCGACCCGCTCGCTGCACAGGCGGAAGGCGAAGTCCGGGCCGCCACTGACGGTGCCGCCATACTGGCTGATGGCTTCCAGCCAGCGCACCGGGCGTTCGAGGAAGTAGCGCGGCGACATCAGCACGCAGGGTACGCCGCTGAAGATCGGTTGCAGCAAGCCGCCGATCAGGCCCATGTCGTGGTACAGCGGCAGCCAGCTGACGATCACGTCGTCGGCACCGATGCCGAAGCCGCGGCGGATCAGCACCTCGTTGGCGACCAGGTTGCCATGGCTGACCTGGACGCCCTTGGGCAACGCGGTGGAACCTGAGGTGTACTGCAGGAAGGCGATGTGCTCGGGGCGCAGCGCCGGCTCCTGCCAGGCCTCGGCGCCAGCCGGGTCCAGCTGGTCCACGCAGAGCAGCTGCGGCGCATTGGCGGCGGACAGTTGCGCGTTCATCTGCAGCAGCGGCTCGCGCAGGTCGGCGCTGGTGAGGACCAGGCGCGGCTCGGCGTCGGCGATGATCGACAACAGGCGCTCCTGGTGATGGCGGCGCGCCGATTCCGGCGGATAGGCCGGCACCGCGATGACCCCGGCATACAGGCAGCCGAAGAACGCCGCGACGTAGTCGGGGCCGCTGGGAAACAGCAGCACCGCGCGCTCGCCCAGCTGCGCATGGGCCTGCAGGGCCGCGGCGATGCTCCGCGCGCGCAGGTCGAGATCGCGGTAGCTGAGGACCACGCCTTCGCCATCGTCCTCGGCGAGGAAGCGCAGCGCCAGGCGCTCGGGCTCCTGGACGGCGCGGCGACGCAGGGCCTGGACCAGGGTGGTGGGGAGTTCGAAGGCGTCCATCATGTGTTTTCCTGCCTGAATTCGGCTTGCAATCATGTTCTGGGAAGCCGGCAAGGAAGCGCCGCCATGACGGCGCTCCTGCGACGGGTCCGTTTCAACTGGCGGCGCGCAGGCTTTCGCGCACCCGCTCCTGGCGCCAGCGCAGCAGGTGCTGCCCGGCGTAGCGACGCAGGTGGCGCAGCAACTGCGCTTCCTGCTCGCGGATGAAAAAGTGCTGGCCGTCGAGCAGGTCGAGGCTGAACTCGCCACCCGCTTCGCGCAGCCAGCCGAGCAGCTCGGCACTGCGCAGGCGGTCCTCGCGTCCGCCGAACACGTGCAGCGCCGCCGCCAGTGGCGCGCGGAGCTGGTAGCGGTAGCTGCCGGTGACGAGGAAGTCGGCGCGCACCACCGGCAGCAGCATCTGCATCAGCGACGGATCGTTGAAGACCGCCTCCGGGGTGCCCCGGTAGTCACGCAGCGCGGCGACCAGCTCGGCGTCTTCCCTGGCTCGCCGGTAGCCGCTGAGATCGTTCTCGGCGGGCGCGCTGACGCCGGAAAGGAACAGCGCCAGCGGTTCTTCCAGGCCTCGCCGGCGCATGGCATGGGCCAGCTCGAAGGCCAGCAGGCCGCCCAGGCTGTGGCCGAAGAAAGCGTAGGGAGTGGCGTTTTCGAACAGCCCCGGCAGCTCGCCGGCCAATTGCGCGACCAGGCTGGCGGCGTCGTTGTGCAAGGCTTCGGCGAAGCGCAGGCCGCGCCCCGGCAGCTCCAGCGGCTGCAGGCGGATCCAGGCCGGCAGCCGGCTCTGCCAACGGTTGTAGAGAACGGCGCTGGCACCCGAATAAGGCAGGCAGAAGAGTTGCAGGGAAGCGCTCGGACTCACCTCAGCCCTCCCGTGCGGCGCTGCCGCCAAGGCTTGCGCCGGGGCCCGAGGTTTCCCGCTGATCGTTCGGCATTTCCGTCTCCTGCTGCGCACGCTGGCGCGCCGGGCACCTGCCCGCGCTGTCTCAGAGGGGAACGGATAACGACGGCAAATAATTAGCGCATGTAACCGCAATCCACGGGCAATCCACGGAGAGAGGCGCCACCCTATTCATTCTGAGGGGTTGTGCCGCTCGCCAGGCACTCATCGGCGCACAGCCCAGGCCGCTCCGGCCCGTCACGAAAGCAGCCGGGCGGGCCTTGGCGGCCGGCGCGAAGGAGTCGCCGAGAACGATCCGCCCCGCGCCAAGGCCATTTTCCAACTGGCTGATTCCTAAAGATTATTAAAAAAATTTCGTCTTCAACGCACGACTGCAACATTGGCGCGGCCATCCTGCTGGCGCACCGAATAATTGCTTCTCCCCGTCATTCACCGCGGCCATTTGCCAGCCCAGGGAATATTCACGAACGAAGGTGAGATTGGTTATTTCTTCGTAATTGACAATCATTATCATTCAACATAATTTGTTGCGCCATGTGTGGGTTCGCCCCACCGCCAGTGCTCTGCAGCCCCCTCCGCAGCAAGGTGATTTCCATGTCGGAACAACTGTCTACCCGCAGATGCGATACCCCGCTCCTCCAGGCCTTCGTCGACAACCGCACGATCCTGGTGAAGATCGCCGCCCGCATTACCGGCTGCCGCTCACGAGCCGAGGATGTGGTCCAGGATGCGTTCTTCAGGCTCCAGTCGGCGCCGCAGATCACTTCGTCGTTCAAGGCACAGCTCAGCTACCTGTTCCAGATCGTCCGCAACCTGGCCATCGACCACTACCGCAAGCAGGCGCTCGAGCAGAAGTATTCAGGACCGGAAGAGGAAGGTCTGAACGTGGTGATCCAGGGCGCCTCTCCGGAAGCCTCGCACATCAACTACGCGACGCTCGAACACATCGCCGACGCCCTCACCGAGCTGCCCGGGCGCACCCGCTACGCCTTCGAGATGTACCGCCTGCACGGCGTGCCGCAGAAGGACATCGCCAAGGAACTGGGCGTCTCGCCGACCCTGGTCAACTTCATGATCCGCGACGCCCTGGTGCATTGCCGCAAGGTCACCGCCGAGCGCCAGGGCGACAACCTGGCGAGCCTGAGCGCCCGGCGCTGAGACACGGGGCAGGCATTGCGCCTGCCCGTTTCCTTTGGCGTCCGCCGGACGCCCCGCCCCTTCTTCCTGCCGCCCCGTTCAGGCCAGGCGACAGCGCTCGAAGAACCGTTCGCGACCGATGATCATCAGCGCCGCCCGCTTGTGCGGAAAATCGAATTCCTTCTCGCAGTGGAAGCACAGGTTGTGCATGTGACCGATCATCCGCGCGTTGTCCGCGCGCGGCTCCGCCACCACCCGCTGCGAGCGCGGGTCGTCGAGAAACAGGTAGTGGACCAGCGCCGACAGCCAGCAGGCGACCTTGTGCGGCCCCCGGTGGGCTTCCTCGCCGACCAGCATGTGGATCCCGCGGTCGTAGTCGTCGGCCGCGTAGAACGGCGCGATGCGATCCTCCTTCGCCCAGTAGGCCTCGAAATAGGCGAAGGGCTCATCATCGAAGCAGCCGATGAGCCCCAGCGCGTGAGGATCGGCTTCGAGCTGGCGCAAACGCTCGCGATGCTGTTCCAGGCTTCCATCTTCCTGCCAGAACTCCGCCACCCTGGGCGAGTTCTGCCAGCGATGGAAACGTTCCAGGTCCCTCTCGATGTCCACGGTACGCAAGGATACCCAGCACTCCAATCGCGCATCGAAGCGCCGGTAGACCTCTCCCCTGGGCTTCGGCCGGCGCAGCGGATGACGCTTTCCATCGGTAAGCGCCATCGACTGGGGATAGCACGACTGGGCAAGCGGCAGCCAGGGCCACGGCAACTGCCAGAACCGACCCCTCTCGCAGACATAGGTGCCCGCTTCGGCGGTGCCGGCCAGCATACCGTTCGCCAGGGACTTTTCCGGCACCCAGGGCAGCGACCAGACGAGCCGCTGGCATTCCGGGTCGCGCGCGAACAACCAGTAGCTGGCGGCCCACAACGCATGCTCGGCATCGCCGCCGGGAAGTTCCTCCAACGCCAGCCGTATTTCCGTGTCCGTGCGCTCCAGGCGCAGGCGCAACAGCAACGCACCATCCAGGCCGAGGCTGAGCCGGCTATCGGTTTCGTCACCACTCAAACGCTGCCCGCCAGGCAACGGCAATACAGTCAGGGAATTCAACAGGGGCATGATCGGACTCGAGACACGGAGTTGTTCTCAGAGGAACGTCATGTGGCGGCGGAAATTTAAGCGCTCGCGCGGTCTAGGCGGCAGTGCCCATCCCAGGCGCGGGCCGGCGGAACAAGGGACGACCCGGGTGGGCGAAGCATGCGGTGCCGCGAGGCTCAGTAGACTTCCGGGATGATGATCTCGCCGGGCGTCGGATGCCTGACGTAATCGGCATGGCGCAGGCGCTCCGGCAGGTGCACTGGCGGCTGCGGAACTTCCCGGTAGGGCATCTGCTGCAACAGGTGGTGGATGCAGTTCAGCCGCGCACGCTTCTTGTCGTCGGCCTGCACTACCCACCATGGCGCCTCGGGGATGTGGGTACGCTCGAGCATGGTTTCCTTGGCCTTGGTGTAGGCCTCCCAGCGCCGCCGCGACTCGAGATCCATCGGGCTGAGCTTCCATTGCTTGAGCGGATCGTGGATGCGGCTGAGGAAGCGCAGGTGCTGCTCGGCGTCGGAGATCGAGAACCAGTACTTGAGCAGCTGGATGCCCGAGCGCGCCAGCATCTTCTCGAACTCCGGCACGCTGCGGAAGAACTCCTCGTACTGCTCGTCGTTGCAGAAACCCATGACCCGCTCGACCCCGGCGCGGTTGTACCAGCTGCGGTCGAACAGGACGATCTCGCCGCCAGCCGGCAGGTGCGAGACGTAGCGCTGGAAGTACCACTGGGTCCGCTCGCGGTCGTTCGGCGCGGGCAGCGCGGCGACCCGGCAGACACGCGGGTTGAGGCGCTGGGTGATGCGCTTGATCACCCCGCCCTTGCCTGCCGCGTCGCGGCCCTCGAAGAGAATCACCACCTTGTGGCCGGTATGCACCACCCAGTTCTGCAGCTTCACCAGCTCCCGCTGCAGGCGGAACAGCTCGCGAAAGTAGCGGCGCCGGCCGAGTTCGCCAGGCGCGTCCTCCTGCTCGGGGCCGAACAGCTCGTCCAGGTTCAGCTCGTCGTCGAGCAGCTCCTGCTCCAGTTCCTCGTCGTGCCGATCGAGCCAGTCACGGCCGAGTCGGCCCGAGGTATCGCCATAGGAGTCCATGCGGTGCTCTCCACGTCCTGCCGAAAATACCGCGAATGCTAGGCGCGCCCTCATGGCAGTTTCATGACGATTCGATGAATGGCGGGAGCGCACCGGCTGGCGACGGACACCGACCGGCGACCACGAGTCAGAAAATTCCTTAATCATTTGAGTGACTTAGCGGAAGCTGGCCAGCCTCTTCGCACTTTCAACATGCTCCGAGCCCCGGCGTCCACCGGGAAGAAACGCGCCTTGCTGCGCCCAATCAACGGAGATCATCCATGCAAGCATTTACCAGACAACAGCTCATCGATGCGCTGAACGCCCAGAGCAGCGACCTCGCTACCCTGCAGAGCCTGATCGTCGGCCTCTACCTGTGGATCCGCGACAGCCATGGGCAGACCAGCGTCGACGCGGCCTTCCAGCGCGCCCGGGAGGAGGCCAGGCAATTCCGCCGGCAGGCCGGCAACCAGGCGGACGAACGACTGATCCTGCAACTGGCGGAGATCATCCGCGAACAGCCCTAGCCCCTGTCGCATAGCCAGGGACGACTGACCCGCCGGGCCTGACTCAGGGCCGCGCGGCAGTCTCCGGCGCCCCGGCGTCTTCTCCGGCGGCGCCTTGCGCGGGAAGCACGCGGATGCTCGCGGTCACCCCGGCGCGCAGCGTGTTGCGCTGCAGATAGGCGGGGTCGATGGCGATGCGCACGGGAATCCGCTGGGCCAGCTTGACCCAGGTATAGCTCGGGTTGATGTTCGCCAGCAGGCGCGAGCCCTCGGCATTCTCCCGGTCGGTGATGGCATGGGCGATGCTCTGCACGCGCCCGTCGAAGCGCTCGCCACTCATCAGTTCGACCCGCGCCCGGCTGCCTATGCGGATCCCCGGCAGCTTGGTCTCCTCGAAGTAGCCGCTGACATAGAACGAATCGCGATCCACCAGCGCCAGCAGGGGCACCCCGGCGTGGGCATAGTCGCCTTCGCGGGTCTGCAGGTTGGTCACGTAGCCACTGACCGGGGCTCGCACCCGGGTGCGCTCGAGGTCGAGGCGCGCCTGCTGCAGCGCCGCATCGGCAAGCTCCACGTTGGCCTCGGCGAGACCGAGGCTGGCCTGGTTCCTCAACAGCTCGGCCTGGGCCAGGCTGACGTCGGTCTGGGCCTTTTCGTTCTCCTCCACCGACAGCACCGAGCGTTTCTGCAATGCCGAGCGCCGCTGCGCCTCGCTGCGGCGCTGGCGCAACCGGGCCTGGCTGGCCTCGATCGCCGCCCGCGACTCGCCCAGCGCCGCCCGCGCCACGCTCACCGCGCGCTCGGCGCGCAGTACCGCCAGCTCATAGCGCGCCGGGTCGATGCTGAGCAGCAGGTCGCCCTTCTCCACTGGCTGGTTGTCGCTCAGCGGCAAGCGGGTGATCAGCCCGGAAACGTCCGCCGACAGTGTCACCACATCGGCGCGGACCCGCGCGTCACGGGTCCATGGCGTGCGGGTGTAGCGTTCCCAGGCGAGAAACACCAGCGCCGCCGCCACCAGCACCGCCAGCAGCGTGGCCAGGCGCGGCCATTTGCCTTGCAACAGATTCATCGGGACATGCCCCCCATCCACAGGATCAGACCAGCGCAGATCGCGCAGTACAACGCGCCCTGGAACAACGCTTCGTGCCACACCCGCTGCAGCACGCCGAGGCGCCGCAACAGCGGGTTGAGCAGCAGGAAGATCAGCCAGGCCAGCAACAGCGCCTGGGCGATCGGCGGCAGGTAGGCGCCGCCGATCTCGACATCAGCGGGCATGTCCGCCCTCCTCTTCTCGCTCTTCGACGACCGCCGGTGTGCCGCGGTCCTCCTCCAGCAGCGTCCGATAGCGTTGCAGCGACTGCTGCAGGATCAGTACCGCGACATTCATGATGAAGCGCTGCCGCGTCGCCCCCAGGTTGTTCGACGGCTGCGCCAGCAAAGCCTCCAGGCCCCGGCCGAAACGCCGCAGGGCGGCCAGCGCGAGGTCGTGTCGCGGGGCGCCCGCACCGCCGGCCACGTAGGCGGCGATCTCGCGCAGCGCCTCGCGCAGCAGCGGCTGCAACTCCAGCGGCACCACCCCGGCGTCATGCAGCGGCTCGCGCAGGCGATTCAACGCCACGCCCATCACCACGCAGCCCAGGGCGCACTGGAAGCGCTCCGCCGAACGGGCATCCTGGCTCGCCGGCAACAGGCCGACCATCACCGCCAGGCGATCGATCATCCGTGTCTCGAAGGCGAAGCGCTGCGCCTCGCTGGCCTCGCAGCGCGACATTTCCGCGACGTCCTGGCGCGACAGGTACAGCAGGCGGCGCAGGCGCGGGTCGGCGCGGAACGGATAGACCAGGGCGAACACCGCCAGCGCGAGGACCGCCGCGGCCAGGAAACCACCGACGAACTCGAACCACTGCGAGGCGTCGCTGTAGTACACCGCGATGTTCTGCAGCGCCACCATCAGCAAGGTCTCCAGGCCGATGCCCATGGCGATGCCGGCGGTCAGCGGGCTGCTCAGGCCGATCGCGACCAGGTACAGCAGCAACGCCATCCACAGCGCCAGCCATTCGAAGTCGGCGGATGCCGGCAACAGCACGAACAGCAGCGCCGCCGAAATCAGGATCGCCAGCAGCAGCCCGCGCAGGAAATTCTGCGCCGCCAGCAGCGGACGCGGAAAGGTCGCCATCAGCGAGCACATCACGCCGACCAGCAACAGGCTGCTGAGGGCGCCGTTCCAGGCGCTGGTGATCCACAGCCAGGCAGCGCAGGACAAGGCGACGAAAGCGCGCACGGCATTCATCGAGGCCAGCGCCCAGTCCAGATGCAGCGCCTGCGCCTGGCCACGGCGGTAGAAACTGCTGGCCTGGCGGCCGGACTGAATCGCATCGTTGAGTTCGAGCACTTCGCCCAGGCGCTGGAACAGCCGCGCATACTCCCAGCGCAGGATCGCCACCTGCGGACGCAACGCCGGGCTCAGCGCCTCGTCGTAGGATTCCGCGCGCGCCGCCGCGGCGTCGAAGGCCTGGCGTACCGTCTGGAATTCCTCCAGCACCTCGGACGGTACCGCACGCCCCTGCTCGGCCAACGCGTCCAGCACCCGCAACGCACGATCCAGCAGCGCCTGGATATCCGCCGGCAACGGCCCGACCCAGTGCGCCCGCACCAGCAGGCGATGCTGGCGCAACAGCAACAGCCGCGAGGCCATGAGCACCAGCAGGTTGCCCAGCAACTGCACCAGGCCATCGGCGCGGCGCAGGTTCGGCGCATCGAAGTAGAGGTGCCGGCGCAGGCCGTCCAGCGCGGTGATGCTGGCGACCAGTTGCATCTGCCGCTGGTTGAACGACTCGTCGCCCTCGTCGCCGCGGATCACCGCCGCGGCGTGCCGCGCGGTACTGCGGATCAGGCCGTCGACCTGGGCGAAATAGCCCTTCGCCACCGCCTGCGGACGCGCGCTGAGCAGGCTGACCAGGGCCACGCAGGCGACACCCAGCAGGGTCTCGGTGACCCGCACCACGGCGAGCATGAAGGTGTTTTCCGGATCGGGAATCGACAGCACCGCGACGATCACCGCGGTGAAGCCGCTGAGCACGAAGGCGTGCGAATCGGTGTAGCGCAGCAGCGTGCCGCCGGCGGTACAGAGCGCCAGCCAGAGGCTCAGGGCGATGAAGAACGGCAACGGCTGCTGGGCGAACAGCGCCATGATCAGCACCGCCACCACGGCCCCGGCGAAGGTCCCGAAGACCTGGGCGAAGCTGCGCTTCAAGGCCATCCCGGCCAGCGGCTGGCTGACGATGACCACGGTCATCAGCGCCCACTTCGGCTGCTCCAGGTCGAACAGGAAGGCCAGGTACAGGGTCAGCAGGCCGGCGACGACGGTGCGCAGGGCGAACAGCAGGGTTTCCCGCGGTGGCCGCCAGAGCATCCGCGCGTAGAGCTTCAGCCCCTCCATGCCGGGCCCCGCACCTCCGCTGGGTGACAGGCCGGGGGCGACGCGACGAACAGGCGAATCGACATGCTGGTTTCTCGCTCGGGCTAAGACGGTGTCCGCCTCAAGTCTAGAAGGCGAAAGAAAATCCGTGGCCGCCTACGGGGGCGGGCAGGCTTGGCCGGCCACGGAGCGACGCGGTCGCCGCTACAGGGTAAAAGCCCTGGCGGCCGTATCGATAGCGCTTCCAGGCGAAAACCGTTTTCGCTCAGAACGAACGCTGCACACCCTTTCGATTGGTTAAGCTTGCTCCGGGCTGGATCGATTTAGCTTGCGAAATCAAGCGGATAGAGCGGCCAAAGGAAACCGACGAGGAGGAGCCGAGAATGCGTCGAGCGAATGCCACTGTGTTGCGAGCCTGCCCATGAGCCTGCGCTTCGACGACATCGAAGCCTTCCTCAACGTCGCCGAGCTCAACAGCGTGACGTCGGCGGCCGAGCGCATGAGCCTGTCCAAGTCGGTGATCAGCAAGCGCGTCAGCGACCTGGAAAAACGCCTCGGCGTGCGCCTGCTCTACCGCACCACCCGCAATGTCGAGCCGACCGAGGCCGGGCACTTCTTCTACAAGGCCGCCAAGGCCTCGCTGCAGGAACTCAACAACGCTGCGGAGATCGTCGCCCTGCGCGAGAACGACCTGTGTGGCGAACTGCGCATCGTCACCCCGATGAGCTTCGGTACCCTGTGGCTGTCGCCGATCATCGCCGACTTCATGAGCCAGCACCCGCGCCTGGAGATCGTCCTGCAGATGGACGACCGCCTCACCGACTTCGAAAAGGAAGGCTACGACCTGAGCATCCGCGTCACTCGCCTGGATGACAGCTCGCTGATCGCCCGGCCGCTGGCCAACAGCCAGCGGGTGGTCTGTTGCAGCCCGGACTACGCGCAACGCCACGGCAGCGTGGAAACCCTCGAGCAACTCATGCAGCACGAGTGTCTGGGCTACAACAACGCCTCGCCGAGCCAGGTCTGGACCTTCGAGCCCGCCTATCCCGGCGACAAGCCGCGCGCCATCTCGCCGCGCGGACGCTTCAACAGCAACAATGGCCAGGCCATGCGCGACGCCGCCCTGCGCGGCCAGGGGCTGGCGCTGCTGCCGCTGTTCATCGTCGCCGAGGATCTGGGCAGCGGTCGCCTGGTCGACGCCGCGCCCGGCCTGCGGCCGCTCGACGATGTCATCTACGCGATGTATTCGCGGGCGGCGGCGATGTCGCCGAAGGTCAAGGCGTTCATCCAGCACCTGCAACAGGCGCTGTCCACGCCACCCTGGGGCAATGGCTGAACGACCGAACCATTGCGGCGACGCCCCGGTCAGATGAAAGGCATGCGGAGAAGACTCTGCGGAGCCCGTCGTCTCTCCCCGTCCGGCCATATCCGGCCCCACCCAGGAGAACAGCCATGATCACGCGTACCCTGCTCATCGCCGCCGCCCTGCTCGGCGGCACCGCCCACGCCGCCGAAAGCACCGACCTGTGCGGCGCCAACCTGCAGAAGCTCGACGACATCCTCGCCGTGCGCGACAAGACCTCGGTCACCGGCGCACGGGTCACCGAGGTCAAGGAACTGCAAGCCAAGGCGAAGCAGGACCAGGCCAGCGGCGATACCAAGGGCTGCATCACCGCCACCACCCAGGCCTTGCAGATCCTGCAGAACACCGGGAAGAAGTGACCCGCGGCAGACGCGAGGCGGAGGCCGGCATTGGCGGATAACCGCAAGCGGTCATCCGCCCTGCGCCGACGTAACCCTCCTGAGGGCGAACAACGCCGCAGGCGTTATCCGCCGACACTCCCGTCCCCCGCCCCGGCCGCGTCCGATTTCGCTCACTCGAAGCGCAGGCTTTCCCGTACCGCGCGGATTTCCGCCTGGCTTGCATCGTAGGCGTCGGCCAGGCCGGCATAGGACAGCGAGTAGGCCGAGTTCCTGCCGGCCGCGGCGAGCAGGGTCTGCTTCATCACCACGGCGCCGCGCTGGCGAACGGTGCAGGTGGTTTCCAGCGCCGCCAGCCCACCGGTGGAGGAAGACTCGGGCGAGCTGCAGGCGGTCTGCAGGCCGTTGCGCAGGAATTCGATCTGAACCAGCTTGCGCATATGCCCGAGGACCTTCTCCAGGTTCACCTCCTGGCCGCTCTGCAGCGGCATCCGCGTCACCTCCATCACCAACGCCTGGGAGCCGTCGGCCTGCAGCTTGACCGCGCGCTGGCGCTGGCCGGCGCCGGCCTGGCCGGGTTGCGCGGCGGGCAGGTCGCTCACCTGCCAGCCCGCCGGCCAGCGAGCCATCGACGCCTCGGCCAGGCTCAGCGCGGAAAGCGCGCCAACCACCAGGGCCAGCCAGCGCCAGCCAGTGCGTCGCGTTTTCTCCCGTCTCACGCGGTACCCTCCTCTTCACCTACTACCATCGCCGCCCGGGGCTGCCCGAGCGGCTCCTCGAAACGCAGCAGGCGTCCGGCGTTGCCCAGCACCAGCAAGGTGCTGAGGTTGTGCAGCAGCGCCGCGACCATCGCCCCGGCCGCGCCGAGCAGGCCGAAGGCTGCCGCGGCGACGATCGCCAGGGTCCAGCCGAGACCGATCGCCACGTTGACCTGCAGGGTCCGCCGACACTGCCGGCTGAGCCGCACGCAGGTGCCGAGCCGGCGCAGGTCGCTGCCGATCAGCACGATATCCGCCGAGGCCAGGGCGATGTCGGCGCCGCCGGCGCCCATCGCCACGCCGACCACGCCGGCCTTCAACGCCAGCGAATCGTTGATGCCGTCGCCCACCACCATCGGCCGGAAGCCGCTGCCGATCTCCGCGCCGACCTGGCGCAACTTGTCCTCCGGCAAGGCCTGCGCCACCACCTGGCTGACCCGCACCTGCCGCGCCACGGCATCGGCTACCGCCTGGCGATCGCCAGTCAGCAACAACTGCCGGCCCAGCCCCAGCTCACGCAGCTCGGCCAGGGCCTCGGCGGCCTCCGCGCGCACGCTGTCGGCCAGCAACAGCCAGCCGAGGAAGCGCCCGGCCAGGGCGATGCCGGCAATCGGTCCCTCGTGCGCCGGCACCTCGCCGGTATCGATGCCCAGTTGCCGGAACAGCTCGGGGCGACCAAGGGCGGCTTCGCCCGCCTCTGTTCGTGCGATCACGCCGAATCCCTGGCGTTCGCGGATATCGCTCAGCGGGTGGTAGGCATCATGCGCCGCCAGGGCCGCCAGCGCACGGCTCACCGGGTGGCTGCTGGCGGCGCCGAGGCTGGCGGCCAGGCGCAGCACCTCGTCGCGGCTGGCGCCGACCAGGCGCAGGTCCTGCAGGCGCAGGCTGCCGTGGGTCAGGGTGCCGGTCTTGTCGACCACCAGCGAGGTCAGGTCCGCCAGTTCTTCGAGGAACGCCGAACTGCGGATCAGGATCCCGTGTCGCGCGGCCACGGCGATGCCGGCGATGGCGGTGGCCGGCGCCGACAGCACCAGGGCGCAGGGGCAGGCGGCGACCAGCACCGCGAGCATGGCCTGGGCGTCGCTGGTGACGAACCAGGTGACCGCCGCGATCATCAGCACCAGCAGCAGGTATTGCCCGGCATGGCGCTCCAGCAGGCGAGTGATCGGCGGCTTGGCGCGTTCGGCCTGCTGCATCAGGCCGATCACCTTGCCCAGCGTCGAGGCATCGCCGGTACGGGTCACCTCGATGCGCAGCAGGCCGTCGAGATTGATCGCGCCGCCGTAGACCTCCATCCCCGGCGCCACTTCCAGTGGCACCGACTCGCCGGTGAGCGGCGCGGTGTCGAGGCTGGCCTCGCCGTGCAGGACCCGACCGTCGGCCGGAACCCGGTCGCCGGCGCGTACCTCCACCTGGTCGCCCGGACGCAGGATGGCGTTGTCCACCTCGCTCAGGCTGCCGTCGGCCTCGATCCGCCGGGCATGGCTGCGGGTCAGTTCGCCGAGGGCGGCGATGGCCTCCCGGGAGCCGATCACGCTGCGCTCCTCCAGCACGTGGCCGAAGATCATGATGATCGGCAGCAGCGCGGCGGTCAGCAGGTCGCCACTGGCCCAGGCGCCGAGCATGGCCAGGGCGATCAACTGGTCGGTGACGCCGTGCAGGCTCGGATGGCGCAGGCTGTCCCAGGCCGAGCGCGCAACCGGCAGCGCCACCAGCAGGGAGGCCACGCCGAGCAGGATCTGGCTGACCCCGGCCTGGTCCGCCGCCAGCCAGCGCCAGGCCAGGCCGAGCAGCAACAGGCCGAGGGCGAGCATCGCCAGGCTCAGCTGGCGGGCGGCGCGGCGCTGCTCGGCGCGGCTGAGCAGGCCGCCGCCGAACGGCAAGTGATGATGGTGATGCGCGCAGCCGCCATGGCTGCCGTGGGCGGTCGGCTCGCTCATGCGCACCTCCCGGGGCGAGCCGCGGCGGCTATTGGGGGAAGCGCGCGTCCGGCCGCCGCACGTAGTCGCGGGCTTCCTTTTCGGTCAGTTCCCAGATCTGCTTGACCTGGCCGTTGGCGTCGCTCTTCAGGCCGACGAAGCTGCCCCTGAGCTGGGGCATCCGACCATAGACGATGAACAGGTTCTGCGCCGTGCGGATGCGTACCGAAGGCGCCACCCGATAGCTGACGGTCTTCTTTCCCAGGCCCAGGGTGAGCACGCTGCGCAGCAGGCTCTGCCTGGGCTTCTTCAGGGTGATGACCGGGTATTGCGCGCTGGCCACGAAGCCCACCAGCAGATCGCTTGGCAACTGCCGCGCCAGTGTCTGGGAGCTGCCCAGCAGCAACACCAGCCCGCACAATAGCGCCTTGCCCCGGGACAACCGCGCGCCGTCGCCCGTGAATGGAATACCGCCTGCCGTCATTGCCCGTCCCGTTCGCCTGGTTGTTCGACTCGGCGCGGCGCTTCGCTGGCGCATGCCGAGAGTTGATGCCGACGCAGGGTAGCCGTTTCACGTTCGCTTGTCCGTCCATTGTTTCACAGCCCGCGAAGGGCGCCTCCGGTCCGCGGTTCATGGTTGCCCGCCTTGCAGGATCAGGCGGCCGTCGTCACGCGGATCGACGCTGTCGACCGAGCCGGCCTTGCCGAGGATCGCCGGCACCCGTTCGCGGTACAGGCGCCAGAGCAGGCCGGGATCGGTGGCGCCCAGCGCCGGGCTCAGGCCGACGATGCTGGCGCTGTCGCGGCGCGCCCTGGCCAGCCGCTCGCCGGCCTCGGCGCGGGCGACCTGCAGGGTACGGTCGGCGCCCTCGGTGGCGGCCTGGGTCAGCCGCGCCGCCTCGGTGCGCGCCTTGGCGATATTCTGCTCGGCCAGCTGGCTGGCGGTCAGCACCGCGTTGAAGGCGCTCACCGCATTGCGCGGCAGGCTCGACTGCACGTCGACCCGCACCACCTGGATGCCCAGCCCGCCACCGGCCTCGGCCAGCGCCGCCAGGCTGCGGTTGATGCCCCGCACCAGGTCGCCGCGCAGGCGTTCGCGGCGCTCGGCCACCGCCGCATCGTTGCCGAGCAGTTCCGGGCGCGCCACCAGGATGCTGTCCAGGTCGCGCGCGGCGCAGACCTGCACGGCATTGCGCGCCACCAGCCGGTCCAGCGCCGGCAGCACGTGCGCGCCCTGCAGGACGTAGGCGTAGGGATCGTCGACCTTGTAGAACACCCGCACGTCCAGCTGCACCACCCCGGCATCGCCGGTCAGCAGGTAGCCGGAACCGGCCAGCGCGTCGCTGGACAGGCTGACGTCGAGGTCGGCGCGACGCGCCTGCTCGGAGCGCAACAGGCCCTCGACGCGGCGTTCCATCACCTGCTCCGTCGACGGCAGCAGCACCACCTGTTCCAGCGGCCGCGGCCAGGCCAGCAGCAGGCCGGGACCGGCCAGGCGTTCCAGCGCGCCCAGGCGCAGCACCACGGCGCGGTTCTCCGGGCCGACCTGGCGGACGTTGGAAAACGCCCAGGCCAGCGCCGCCAGCAGAGTCACCGCGAACAGCCCCAGGAACGCCAGCCGTCCGGCCTGCAGCCAGGGACCGCGCAGCCCTTCGCGCGAATCGCCGCTCATGGCCGGCGCCCGTTGGCCGCTGCTTCGGCGGGAAGCGTCGGCGGCCCGTCGACCAGCACGCGGAACGGCGCGGCGTCGGTACGCAGCACCAGGCGGGTGTCGCCGTTGACGATGGTGCCGAGGGTGTCGAGCGAGCGCAGCAGGTTGTACAGCTGTGGCGAGCCGGCATAGGCCTTGCCGTAGATGCGCGCCGCCTCGACCCGTGCCTGGGCCTCGATCTCCGCGGCTTTCACCGAAGCCTCGGCCTGGATCACCCGCGCGTCGCGCTCCGCCGCCGAACGGATCTCCGCGGCCTGGCGCCGGCCCTCGGCGGTACGCTCGGTGGCGATGGTCTCGCGCTCGGCGCGCATGCGGTCGACAGTGGCGCCGAGGGTCACGCTGGGCAAGGTCAGGCGCTCGATACCGACCTGCACCACCCTGACCCCATAGGTCGCCAGCAACTGGCTGTCGATCTGCTCGCGCAGGCGCGCCTCGAAATCGCCGATGCGCACCCGCGACGCCTCGGTGTTCACCAGGTCGGCCAGGTCGTAGGCGCTGGCGGTGGTCTCCAGCGCCGAGCCGACGAAGGTGCGCAATTGCCGCGCGGCTTCGTCCGGCTGGTTGCGCACCGCGCGCATGAAGCGCTGGACATTCCCGGCATCGCCCTGCACCTGCCAAGCCACGTAGGCCTGGACGATGATCCGCAGGCCGTCGCGGGTGCCGACATCCTGCAGGCCGCTGGAGGTGGTGCGCAGGCGCAGGTCGACCGGGATCGCGTTCTCGAACGGCAGCGGCAGGCGCCAGGCCAGTCCGGGTTCGAGCAGGACCCGCGCCGGATTGCCGAAACGGGTGATCACCATCGCCTCGCCCGAACGTACCTGCACCAGACAGGCGGCAGTGATCACGAACAGCACCAGCAGGGCGGCGACCAGCAGGCGCCGCCATGGCGGCGCGGAGGCGTGATCGTGATCGTGATCGTGATCGTGATCGTGATGATGGTGGGGATGGCCGTGCGAGTGGGAATGTCCGGGGCTCAAGAAGGCGCTCCTCATGGTGCGGGTTGCCCGGCCGCGCGCGCCGGGACGGCGGGCGGACGGGACGAAGACGGGGAATCCAGGCGACCGAGGCCGAGACCGCGCAAGTCGATGGTCGGCGCGCCCGTACCGGCGATGCGGTGATCGACCAGCAGCAGCCGGGCCTTGCCCAGACCGAGGCCGAGTTGCTGGTAATAGGCTTCCAGCAGGAAGGCCTGGCCGGCCTCGGCATAGCCCTGGCGCTCGGCGGCGAAGCGGCGCTCGGCCACCTGCGCGACGGCGAGGGTTTCGCGCGCCTGCGCGCTGGCCTGGTCGTGCGCCACGCTGGCCCGCAACTGCGCCTCGTTGCGCTGTGCGGCGGCCTGTCCGCGCTCGCGGGCGATCAGCGCCCGGGCGGTAATCTGCGCGGCCTGCACCGCATGATAGGCATTCGCCGCGCCGGCCGGCGGGTGGATCGCCTCGATCGCGGCGCCGAGCACTTCGACCCCGCTGCCAAGACGATCCAGCTCGGCCTGCACGGCCTGGCCGACTTCCCCGGCGAGCCCGGCGCGCTGTTCGCCCAGCACTTCGTCGAGGGTCCGCGAGGCGAAGGCGTGCACCAGCACGCGGCTGGCGGTGCTGCGCACCAGCGCCGGGAGATCGCCGCTGCGGTAGGTCGCCGCCAGTGCCGCCGCATCATCGAGGCCGATGCGGTAGACGATGCGCACGTCCATGTTGACGATCTGGAAGCTCTGCCGGTGGTCGGCCAGGCTGGCGATGACCTGGGACTTTTCGCTGACATGGGAGGCGTCCCACAGGCGGTTGGCACTGTCCGGCGCCGGGCCCTCGGCGGGCGCCAATGGCTCGGCTTCGCCGTTGCCGGTGGCGACGCTGGTGGCCAGTTCATGGACTACGCCGTTCTCCACCGCCAGCACCCGCCCCAGCGGCCAGGGCAACCCCAGGTGGAGGCCGGGGCCGAGTACCGCGACCGGCTTGCCGAAGCGCTCGTAGACGCCACGCGCGTCCATGCCGATCTCGCGCACGCCGCTGAGCAGCCAGCCGCTCAGCGACACCACCGCCAGCACCGGCAGGAAGGCCCGGCGCATGAAGCCGAACGCCCAGACCTGGCGCAGGTCGATGCCGAAACGCTGGTGCAATTCGTTCTGCAGACGCTGCAACGGACGCGGCGGCCAGCGCAACAGGTCGGCCAGCAGGCTGGTCGCGACCAGGCGCGGCTCGAGACCGGCGCGCGGCGGCGCGAACATCGCCAGGATCGCCCTGCCCAGCAGCTCCAGCGCCACTACGCCCGGCAGCAGGCCGAGCAGCACCGCCAGGCGCGGCGCCCACGGCTGTCCCTGGCGGGCCAGGAACAGACCGAAGGCGGCGAGCAGCAGCGTACCGATCAGCACCCGCGCCAGTTGCCCGAGCGACGACGCCTCCGGCCACTGCATCTCGCCCTGGGCGGCGAAGCGGCGTTCCAGCACCAGCACCGCGAAGGCCAGCAGCAGGCAGAAACCGATGCCGAGGTCGGCCGCCTGCCCGGAATTCGTCGGCGGCAGGTCCAGGCGCCAGCCGGCCGCCACCAGGCCCAGCGCCAGCGCTGCGCTCGCCGCCAGCCAGAGGGCGGCCTGGCCAAGCTGGGCCAGGCCCCCGGCGACGGCCTGGCCAAGGCGCTCCAGCAAGCGTTCGTAGGCCGTATCGGGAACGGGCTCGAGATCCGCCCGCGGCCAGCACAGCCAGGCTGGCCGCGCACTGGCCTCGGCGCCCAGGGCGACGCAGCGCCAGGCCGCGACGCGGTAGGCCGCGTGCAGCCCGGCGAACAGCACCAGCCAGGCCGCGCCGAGGTTGTACAGCAGCGGAGGCCAGAGCGAGTCCGCGGCGAACAGGCTGACGAAGAAGCCCAGCAAGGCGCAGGCGCCCCCCAGCCCCACGCTGGCCAGCCCCCACCACCACAACTGGCGCAACTGCCGCGGCGCCTGCTGGAAACGTGGCAGCGCCTCGGCGGCGACTTCGGCATCCAGGTCGACTCTCATCTTCACTCCCGCAGAAACCGGACCCTGCCGGACGGTTACCGGCAGAAAGGGCGAAACTTTATAACAATGCGCGTTAAAAAGTTGTCATGTTTTGCAAAACAGTCTGCAAGCTCCGCCCTTGACGGAGAAAGAAAGGCTCTATGGCGCTCCTCTCCTCTCTCTGGAGGCAAGCGAAAGGTTCCACGCCGCCAGGCAAACCCAGCAACTCCTCCCGAGAAGCGACCATTCGTCGGCAAATTCCATGCAAATCGGATTTCTTATAACCAATCCGAATACCGTTCTCCACGCCGCTCCCGTCCCCGCAAAGGCTTGTCGCTCCAGGCCTGCGCCCCTTCTCGGGCAGCCGTTTGGCATAGCCTGACGGTTTTACAACAGAGGCAGGGCGTCAATAAAACGTCTATCGACTGTGTTAGCGTCAAAAAAGAATCATATCGATCCTTTGTAGCGTTTCCGGTGCCATGCAGTCCCCATCGATCAACCGCCGGGTTCGCCGGCAAAGCCCTGGTTCAAGGCCACGCGTCGTCGTGCTCGCAGCAACCCTTCCGAGGAGGCCCGCTCATGACTGAATCGACCACCCGGGTCCGCATGCCCACCCCGCAGGCGCCGGCCAGGAGGTTGCCGACAAGCCTGCCGGCGCCGCCGACGGGCCGCCGGTGATGCGGCGCGAATGAGCAGGGGCTCGCCATGCAGCGCCTGATCGGCATGACCTACCTGAACTCCGCCGCGGGCCAGCGCCGCCTGCGCCAGAACGGCATCGTCCTGCGCCTCGGGCGACTGGCCGCCGAGCCTCGCCTGGCGGCTCTGCCGCACCGCCAGGGCCGTTGCCTCGAGCGGCGAAGCCTGGAAAACCTGCTGCTCTGGCTGCAACGGCACTTCCTCTGCGTGCCTCTGGAGCATCTGCTGGAGCGGCCTTCGGCAAACGATCTGCGCATAGCGTTGAGCCTCGACGGCAGCACGCCGGAGCTGGTCGAGCAGGTCTATCCCCTGCTGGAGCGCTACGAGATGCCCGCCAGCGTCTTCCTCGGCGGCGATCCGCGCGGCTGGCGCGAAGCCGTAGGCGACACGCTGTGGCAGGCCGACACGGTCGCCGCCGCGCCGCTGCTGGAACTGTTGCAGCGTTATTGCGGCCCGGCGCTCGCGCCGGTGCTCGAGCGGACGCGCGACGATGTCCGGCGCAGCCGCCACCTCGCGGCCCTGCTGGGCAAGCTCGAACGCCTCGACCCGGCCTCCCGGCAGGCATTGCGCGCGGCCTGTCCGCCCGCCGACGCGCAGGCCACTCCCGACTGGGGGCAACTCCGCCGCCTGGAGAACTCCGGCCTGGTCCGCTTCGGCCTCTACGGCCAGGGCCCGCAAGCGCCGGACAGCTTCTGCGCGGAACCGGAAACCCTTGGCCACGCCCATCGCCTACTCCAGCAGCAGTGCAACGCTCCTCTGCCGGTGTACTGCCGGGCCCGCCCCATGCCCGGCGCGACCCAGGCCAGCCCACAGCTGCGCGCGAGCCTCGGGCGGCTCGGCTATCGCTTCGCCTTCGGCGCCCGCCGCGGGCTGGTCGACTCCCGCGGCGATCCACTGGACCTGCCGCGGATCGAGGTCGATGCCGCCATCGCCGCCCGCCCCGGCCGGCTGGCCTGGCAGCTGTATCGCGGAGTCCGTGCATGAGTGCGGCATCCCGCCTCTTCCGGGCATGGGGCGACAGGCAGTCGCCACACGCCGGAACACCACCCGAACCACGGGAAGCGAACGCGACGTCGCCGGCCACGCAGCGGCGCCGCTCTCAGGGATATGGCCGGCACGACTGGCCCGGTATCAGCAAGGATCGTCCCATGACTGCAGACACCCCTACCTCTGTCGCTACCATCAATCACCTGCTGCTCGGCGCGCCCTACACCAGTCCCCTGGTGATCCCCGGCGACTGGCTGGTCGACGAACTGGAAGGCGCCGTCGAAGTCGGCGGCTTCACCGACGGGCTGTTCCGCTGGCCGACACGCAAGCGCAGCGGTCGACCTTCGCCGATTCTCTGCGGCGACCTGTTGCGCGCGGTGCGTACCGAATGCGCCGAGTCGGTGCAGTTCTGGTGGGGCTTCAGCCCGAGCCTGGTCGGGCGCTGGCGCCGCGCCCTCGGCGTGACCCGGCGGAACAATCCCGGCGACCAGGCGGTGGCCCGCGCCCGCGCGGCCCTGGCCCGTACCCTGGACCGCAAGGCGACGCCGACGACGCCGGCCGCCTGGTCCAGTGAAGAGGTCGAGTTCATCCGCCGCCACGGCAGCAAGCGCAGCCTGGCCTGGTGCGCCTACATGCTCGGGCGCAGCTACCAGAGCGTCGCCAGCAAGGCCGAGGAGCTTTCCCCGCACAGCCAGCGCGATCGCGGCAATGCGACCTGGAGCAAATCCGAAGAGGACCTGTTGCGCCAGCACTACCAGCAACGCGGCTCGCTGTGGTGTGCCCAGCAGACCGGCAAGAGCCGCGCGGCGGTGTTCCACCGGGCCAAGAAGCTGGGCCTGCAACGGCAACGGCCGAAGCATTCCTGAACGTCAGCGCCGACGCAGCGCGGTGGAAAAAAGGCACTGGGCCGAACCGCGGCCCGCCCGCTCCCGGCAGGCGCGCCCTCCCCCGCACGAGCGGCGAAGGGCGCCGCGAGTCAGCCTCGGTAATAGCGCTGCGCCACGAACGGCATCTTGCTGACCACCAGGGTCACCGGCTTGCCACGCACCATCGCCGTCACCTCGCTGCCCAGCCCGGCCAGCGCGCTCGGCACGTAGCCCATGGCCAGCGGCGCGTTGAGGGTCGGGCCGAAACCGCCGCTGCTGACCTTGCCGATCACCCGGCCGTCGGCGTCGACGATCTCGGCGCCCTCGCGCACCGGCATCCGCCCCTGCGGCAGGAAACCGACGCGCTTGCTGGCGACGCCCTGCGCCTGCTGGGCGAAGATCCGCTCGGCGCCGGGGAAGCCGCCGGCGCGCACACCGTCGGCGCGGCGCGCCTTGGAAATGGCCCAGCCGAGGCTGGCTTCGACCGGCGTGGTGGCGCTGTCCATGTCGTGGCCGTAGAGGCACAGGCCGGCTTCCAGGCGCAGCGAGTCGCGCGCGCCGAGGCCGATCGGCGCCACTTCCGGCTCGGCCAGCAGGCGCCGGGCCAGGGCCTCGGCGTGCTCGGCGGGCACGGAGATCTCGTAGCCGTCTTCACCGGTGTAGCCGGAGCGGCTGACGTAGCAGTCCTGGCCGAGCAGCTCGACGCGAGCGAACTGCATGAAGGTCATCTGCGCCACCTGCGGCGCCAGGCGCTCCAGCACGCGCACCGCCGCCGGGCCCTGGAGGGCGAGCAAGGCACGCTCCTCGAACAGCGGCTCGACGCTGCAGCGGCCCTCCAGGTGCCGACGCAGGTGCGCCAGGTCCTGGTGCTTGCAGGCGGCGTTGACCACCAGCAGCAGGCAATCGCCGAGGTTGGCCACCATCAGGTCGTCGAGGATCCCGCCCTGCTCGTCGGTGAACAATGCGTAGCGCTGCTGGCCCACCGGCAGGTCGAGGATGTCCACCGGCACCAGGCTTTCCAGCGCCAGCGCCGCATCGGCGCCCGCCAGGCGGATCTGGCCCATGTGCGAGACATCGAACAGACCGGCCTGCTCGCGGGTGTGCAGGTGCTCCTTGAGTACTCCGGCCGGGTACTGCACCGGCATGTCGTAGCCGGCGAAGGGCACCATCTTCGCCCCCAGTTCCAGGTGCAGGGCGTGCAGGGGCGTCTTGGCGAGGGTTTCTGCGGTCATGCTTCACTCCATGGCATCCCGGTCTCCTTCTGCCGGAGAGCCGCGATCGATTGTCGGGAAAGAAAAAAGAAGCGCCGGCGCAGCGGCGCGGTTCAGCATTCGATGATGTTCACGGCGAGGCCGCCGCGCGCGGTTTCCTTGTATTTGCTTTTCATGTCGGCGCCGGTCTGGCGCATGGTGCGGATGACCTTGTCGAGAGAGATGAAGTGCTGGCCATCGCCGCGCAAGGCCATGCGTGCCGCGTTGATCGCCTTCACCGAAGCCATCGCGTTGCGTTCGATGCAGGGCACCTGGACCAGCCCGCCGACCGGGTCGCAGGTCAGCCCGAGGTTGTGCTCCATGCCGATCTCGGCGGCGTTCTCGACCTGCTGCACGCTACCGCCGAGCACTTCGCAGAGCGCCCCGGCGGCCATCGAACAGGCCACCCCGACCTCGCCCTGGCAACCGACCTCGGCGCCGGAGATCGAGGCGTTTTCCTTGTAGAGGATGCCGATCGCCGCCGCGGTGAGCAGGAAGCGCACCACGCCGTCGTCGTCGGCTCCCGGGATGAAGCGCGCGTAGTAATGCAGCACCGCCGGAATGATTCCCGCCGCGCCGTTGGTCGGCGCGGTCACCACGCGGCCGCCGCTGGCGTTCTCCTCGTTCACCGCCAGGGCGTAGAGGTTGACCCAGTCGAGCACACTGAGAGCGTCGCGCAGGCCGGCCTCCGGCCGCTGGCACAACTGGCGGTAGAGCGCCGCCGCGCGGCGCCTGACCTTCAGTCCGCCGGGCATGATGCCCTCGTTGCGGCAGCCAGCCTCGACGCAGTCCTGCATCACCTGCCAGATACGCAGCAGGCCGGCGCGGGTTTCCTCGGCGGGGCGCCAGGCCTTCTCGTTCTCGGCCATCAACCGGCTGATCGACAGGCCTTCGCGGGCGCAATGGTCGAGCAGTTGCCGCGCGGTCTTGAAGGGAAACGCCAGCGGCGTGCGGTCCTCGACGATACGGTCGAGGCCGGCGGCTTCGTCGTCGACCACGAAGCCACCACCCACCGAGTAGTACTCGCGGCTGCGCACCTGCAGGCCGGCGGCGTCGAAGGCACGGAAGACCATGCCGTTGGGATGGTAGGCCAGCGGCTTGCGGATCAGCGCCAGGTGTTCCTTCTCGACGAAACGGATCGGCCGCTCGCCGAGCAGGCGCAGCTCGCCGCTGGCGCGGATGGCATCGAGCCGGGCGGGAATCGCGGCGGTATCCACCGTATCCGGCTGCTCGCCCTCCAGGCCGAGCAGTACCGCCTTGTCGCTGCCGTGGCCCTTGCCGGTGGCGCCGAGCGAGCCGTACAGCTCGACCCTGACGCTGGCGGTGGCCTCCAGCAGCCCCTCGCGCCTCAGCCCCTCGGCGAAGCGCGCGGCGGCACGCATCGGCCCTACGGTGTGGGAGCTGGACGGCCCGATACCGATCTTGAACAGATCGAAGACACTCAGGGACATGCTCGTCTCCGCTTGCGGATTGGCCGCCACCACGGCGGCGCTCCTGTTCAATCAGCGTAGACCGGGAAGTGCCGGCAGAATTCGCCGACCTGGCCCCTGACCCGTTCGCTGACCTCGGGATTGTCGATGTCGTCGAGGATGTCGCAGATCCAGCCGGCCAGTTCTCGGCACTCGCCCTCGCGGAAACCGCGAGTGGTCACCGCCGGGGTGCCGATGCGGATGCCGGAGGTGACGAACGGGCTCTGCGGGTCGTTCGGCACGGCGTTCTTGTTCACCGTGATGTGCGCCGCGCCGAGCGCAGCGTCGGCGGCCTTGCCGGTCAGGCCCTGCTTCACCAGGCTGATCAGCATCAGGTGGTTGTCGGTACCGCCGGAAACCACGTCGTAGCCGCGCCCGATGAATACCTCGGCCATCGCTCGGGCGTTGCGGATCACCTGCGCCTGGTAGTCTTTGAAGCCCGGTTCCAGCGCTTCCTTGAAGCACACCGCCTTGGCCGCGATCACGTGCATCAGCGGGCCGCCCTGGGCGCCGGGGAATACCGCGGAGTTGAGCTTCTTCTCGATCTCCTCGTTGGCGCGCGCCAGGATCAGGCCGCCGCGCGGGCCGCGCAGGGTCTTGTGGGTGGTGGTGGTGACCACGTCGGCGAAGGGGATCGGGTTCGGGTAGAGGCCGGCGGCGACCAGCCCGGCGACGTGGGCCATGTCGACGAACAGCAGCGCGCCGACCTTGTCGGCGATGGCGCGGAAGCGCGGGAAGTCGAGGGTCTTGGAGTAGGCGGAGAAGCCGGCGACGATCATCTTCGGCTTATGCTCCACGGCCAGGCGCTCGACTTCGTCGTAGTCGATCAGCCCGGTGGCGGTGTCCAGGCCGTACTGCACGGCGTTGTACAGCTTGCCGGAGGAGGACACCTTGGCGCCGTGGGTGAGATGACCGCCATGGGCCAGGCTCATGCCGAGGATGGTGTCGCCGGCGTTGAGCAGCGCCAGGTACACCGCGGCGTTGGCCGAGGAGCCGGAGTGCGGCTGGACGTTGGCGTAGTCGGCGCCGAACAGTTGCCTGGCGCGGTCGATGGCCAGCCGCTCGACCTTGTCGACGTGTTCGCAGCCGCCGTAGTAGCGCTTGCCCGGATAGCCCTCGGCATACTTGTTGGTCAGGCCGCTGCCCTGCGCCTGCATGACCCGCTTGCTGGCGTAGTTCTCCGAGGCGATCAGTTCGATGTGGTCTTCCTGCCGCCGGTCTTCGGCGTCCATCGCGGCGAGCAGTTCGTCGTCGTAGCCGCGGATCTGGTCATGCTTGCTGAACATGGCGCTGGCCTCTTGTCGTGTCGGTGTCAGGACGCTCGCTGGCGCGAGCGTGGCCGCGGCGCCGCTACGCAAGCGCGGCGCCGGGAAAGGGGTATCGCCGGAAACGGAAGGACGCCGCCGCTGGCGGCGCCCTCCTCGTCCGTCACTCCTCGCTGTACGCCTCGATGGGCGGGCAGGAGCAGGTCAGGTTGCGGTCGCCGTAGACGTTGTCGACGCGGCCCACCGGCGGCCAGTACTTGGCCTCCACCAGGCTGGCCAGCGGATAGGCGGCCTGCTCGCGGCTGTAGGCATGGTTCCATTCGCCCAGCAGCTCGGCGGCGGTGTGCGGCGCGTTCTTCAGCGGGTTGTCGTCCTTGTCCAGTTCGCCGCGCTCGACCGCGCGGATCTCCTCGCGGATACGGATCATCGCGTCGCAGAAGCGATCCAGCTCGGCCTTCGGCTCGCTCTCGGTGGGCTCGATCATCAGCGTGCCGGCCACCGGGAAGGACATGGTCGGCGCATGGAAGCCGAAGTCCATCAGGCGCTTGGCCACGTCGTCGACGCTGATCCCGCTGCTGTCCTTGAGCGGCCGCAGGTCGAGGATGCATTCGTGGGCGACCAGGCCGTTGCCGCCGGCGTAGAGCACCGGGTAGTGCTCTTCCAGGCGATGGGCGATGTAGTTGGCATTGAGGATGGCCATTTCCGAAGCGCGCTTGAGGCCTTCGCCGCCCATCATGCGGATGTACATCCAGGTGATCGGCAGGATGCTCGCGCTGCCGTAGGGCGCCGCGCTCACCGCGCCGTCCTTGCGCTCGCTGCGGCCATGGCCGGGGAGGAACGGCGCCAGGTGCGCGCGCACGCCGATCGGGCCGACGCCCGGGCCGCCGCCGCCGTGGGGAATGCAGAAGGTCTTGTGCAGGTTCAGGTGGGAAACGTCGCCACCGAACTTGCCCGGGGCACAGAGGCCGACCATGGCGTTCATGTTGGCGCCATCGATGTACACCTGGCCGCCGCAGTCGTGGACGATGGCGCAGATCTCGCGGATCGCTTCCTCGAACACGCCGTGGGTCGACGGATAGGTGATCATCAGCGCGGCCAGGCGCTCCTTGTGCTCGCTGGCCTTGGCGCGCAGGTCGTCGACATCGACGTTGCCGCGCGCGTCGCAGGCCACCACCACCACGCGCATGCCGACCATGCTCGCGGTGGCCGGGTTGGTGCCGTGGGCGGAGGACGGGATCAGGCAGATGTCGCGCTGGCTGTCGCCGCGGCTGTGGTGATAGGCGCGGATCGCCATCAGGCCGGCGTACTCGCCCTGGGAGCCGGCGTTGGGTTGCAGCGACACGGCGTCGTAGCCGGTGGCGGCGCAGAGCATCGCCTCCAGCTCGTCGGTGAGCTGGCGGTAGCCTTCGCTCTGCTCGGCCGGGGCGAACGGGTGCAGGTTGCCGAATTCGGCCCAGGTCACCGGGATCATCTCGCTGGCGGCGTTCAGCTTCATGGTGCAGGAGCCCAGCGGGATCATCGTGCGGTCCAGCGCCAGGTCCTTGTCCGCCAGCTTGCGCAGGTAGCGCATCAGCTCGGTTTCCGAGTGATGGCGGTTGAAGATCGGGTGGCCGAGGATCGCCGACTGGCGCAACAGCGCGGCCGGCAGGCGGTCGCCGCTGCTGGCGGCAAGGGCGGCGAAGTCCGGGAGCGCCTGGCCCTCTTCGGCCAGCAGGCCCCAGAGGGTCTCCACATCGGCCTGGCGGACGGTCTCGTCGAGCGACAGGCCGAGACGGCCGGCATCGATCTCGCGCAGGTTGATCCCGGCGGCGCGGGCCCTGGCGTGGATCGCCGCGGTGCGCGCGCCGGTGGCCAGGCTCAGGGTGTCGAAGAAGTGCTTCTGCTCGACGGCCACGCCCAGGCGCTCCAGGCCGGCGGCGAGGATCGCGGTCAGCCGGTGGGTGCGCCGGGCGATGCGCAGCAGGCCCTGCGGGCCGTGGTAGACGGCGAACATGCTGGCGATGTTGGCCAGCAGCACCTGGGCGGTGCAGATGTTGCTGGTGGCCTTCTCGCGGCGGATGTGCTGCTCGCGGGTCTGCATGGCCAGGCGGTAGGCCGGCTTGCCGTGGCGGTCGATGGAGACGCCGACCAGGCGCCCCGGCATGTCCCGCTTGAACGCGTCGCGGGTGGCGAAATAGGCCGCGTGCGGGCCGCCGAAGCCGAGCGGCACGCCGAAGCGCTGGGCGCTGCCGATGGCCACGTCGGCGCCGAACTCGCCCGGCGGGGTCAGCAGGGTCAGCGCCAGCAGGTCGGCGGCCACCGCGACCAGCGCATCGACCGCATGGAAGCGGCTGACCAGCTCACGGTAGTCGACGATCTCGCCGTCGCAGGTGGGGTATTGCAGCAACGCGCCGAAGTAGGCGGAGAAGTCCTCGATGGCGCTTTCGTCGCCGACCACCACCTCGATGCCCAGCGGCTCGGCACGGGTGCGCAGCACGTCGAGGGTCTGCGGGTGGCAATGGCGGGAGGCGAAGAACGCCTGGCTGGTACGGTTCTTCGACAGGCGCTTGCAGAAGGTCATGGCCTCGGCGGCGGCGGTCGCCTCGTCGAGCATCGAGGCGTTGGCGATCGGCAAGCCGGAGAGGTCGCTGACCAGGGTCTGGAAATTCAGCAGGGCTTCCAGGCGGCCCTGGGAGATTTCCGGCTGGTACGGCGTGTAGGCGGTGTACCAGGCCGGGTTCTCCAGCAGATTGCGCAGGATCGGCGCCGGGGTGTGGCAGTTGTAGTAGCCCTGGCCGATGAAGGAGCGGAACGCGCGGTTGCGCCCGGCGATGGCCTTCAGGCTGGCCAGCGCCTCGGCCTCGCCCATGCCGGCCGGCAGGTCGAGCACGCTGCTGCCCTTGATGCTTTCCGGGATCACGTTGCCGATCAGCGCGTCCAGCGAATCGTAGCCCAGGCGCTGGAGCATGGCCTGGGTGTCGGCGGCGCGCGGGCCGATATGGCGGGCGATGAATTCGTCGTCGGTGCCCAGGTCGATGGCGCCGAGGTTCAGGTTATCGGTCATGACGGGATCCTCAGGCGTCGGCGTTGGCGTTGAGCAGGCGGTCGTAGGCGGCCTGGTCGAGCAGCTTTTCCCAGGCGCCGGCGTCGGCCGGGCGGAAGCGGAAGAACCAGGCCTCGCCGAGCGGATCCTGGTTGACCAGCTCCGGGGTATCCGGCAGCGCGTCGTTGATCGCCACCACCTCGCCGTCCAGCGGCATCAGGATGTTGCTGGCGGCCTTGACCGACTCCAGCACCGCCACTTCGCTGCCGGCGGCGTGTTCGCCGAGCTCCGGCAACTGCACGAATACCACGTCACCGAGGGCGTCCTGGGCGTAGGCGGTGATGCCGACGGTCAGCAGCCCGTCGTCGTCCTGGCGCAGCCATTCGTGGTCGGTGGTAAAGCGCAACTTGCTCATGCTGGATCCTCATTGTCAGCGGGTCGCCCGGTCGGGACGGGACTTTGTTCTGCGGCAGCCCGTAGCAAGCAAGGTGCCAAGCGGCGCCCGCCCCCGCCGCCCGGGGGCTGGCCCCGGGCGGCGGGAAACCCGCACCCGCCTTTCTGGAACGTTTCCGTTACAGACCCACCGGACATTTCCCGAGCCCAGGGGCAAACGCCTGATGGCAAAGGATTTTCGCGCGATCGGAACGAATTCGTTCCAGTCGTAGCCGAAGCGTTACAGCCGCTCGCAGAGCCCTTGCCGTTCCAGGCTGGCGCGCAGGTGCTCGAGAAACGCGCGGACCTTGCGCGTGTTGCGCCGGTGCCCCGGATAGAGGACATGGATGGAAGGCCCGAACGGCCCCGGGTCGAAGTGATGGTCGCCGAGCAGGCGCACCAGCCGCCCTTCGGCGAGCAGCGGCGCGACGCTCCATTGCGGGCAGAACTGCAGGCCCAGCCCGGCCAGCAGGTGGGCGAGCAGGAAGTCGTAGTTGTCGCTGGCCAGTCGCGGGCGCGGCTGGTCGATGCGCTGGCGTATGCCGCCGCGCTCCATCCACCAGAAGTGCTGGTCCAGGGACGGGTGCTGGAACACCAGCCAGGCGTGCCGCTCGAAATCTTCCGGGCCTTGCGGCGCGGGTTGTCGCGCCAGGTAGGCGGGGCTCGCGCAAAGCACGATCTGGTTCGGCGCCAGCGGCCGCGCCACCAGCCCCGGCAGGTCGATGGGGCCGTCGCGCAGGCCGAGGTCGTAGCCGCCCTCGCTGAGGTCGAGGAAGGTTTCGTCGAGGTCCACCCGCAGGCTGATCCGCGGATGCGCCTCGAGGAAGCTGGCGCAGGCCTGCTGGAGGAACGCCGCGGCGAACGACGGCGGCGCGGCGAGGCGCAGTTCGCCACGCAACTCCGACTCCAGCAGTTCGATCTCCTGCCCCGCCGTGCGCAGCGTCTCCAGGGACTGGCGGGCCGCCTCCAGGTAGATCTGCCCGGCCTCGGTCAGCGCCAGGCTGCGCGTGGTGCGCTCGAACAGGCGGGCGCCGAGTTCCGCTTCCAGGTGGGCGACGGCCTTGGTCAGCGCCGACGGAGTCTTCCCCAGGCGCTCGGCGCCACGGCTGAAGCTACCGGTTTCGGCAGTGGCGACGAACATCGCCAGGGCATTCAATTTGTCCATCGACTCCTTCCGTTCCGGCACAAGTGTTGTGCGCCTCGCCCGGTTCTGCCGGCCCGGCGCTTTGGCTAGTCTCGCCCGGGTCACGCTACACAAGAGCAAGAAACAAAGGAAACCACCATGAAGCCACGGATACCCACCCTCCTCGCCGGGGCCTGTCTGGCCCTGCCCCTGCACGCCCTCGCCGCCGCCGACCTGCTGCTGGTCAACGCCAGGATCTTCACCGCCAATCCGCAGCAGCCTTTCGCCGAAGCCCTGGCGGTGGAGGACGGGCGGATCATCGCGGTCGGCGACGAGGCCAGGCTGCGCACCCTGGCCGATGGCGACAGCCAGGTCGTCGATCTCGGCGGCAGGCGCCTGATGCCCGGCCTGATCGACACCCACTCGCACGCGGTGTTCGGCGGCCTGGAGCTGGCCGGCGCGGACATGGGCAACGAACAGGTCGGCCTCGACGAACTGGAACGGCGCCTGCGCGCCTGGCGCGACAACGGCAAGGCGCGACATGGCGACATGCTCGATGTCAGCGGCATGCACAGTGCCTACTGGAGCCAGGTCAAGGACTTCCGCGCGCGCTTCGACCACGGCGAATGGGCCGGCCAGCCGCTGGCCTTCATCGGCAGCGACCACCACACCGGCTGGGCCAACGCCGCCATGCTGAAACGCGCCGGTATCGACGCCGCGCGGGTCCGCGCCCTGCCCGAGGAGCAACGCAACACCATCGGCCACGACGCCGACTTCACCCCCAACGGCTTCCTCGCCGATGCCGGCCTCGACGCGGTGCTCGCGGTGCTGCCGGCGCCGAGCGCGGAACGGATGCTCGAGGCCGGACGCAGCGCGGTGCGCTACAGCAACTCGCTGGGCCTGACCGCGTGGATGGACCCGGCCGCCAATGGCTCGCCGGGCGATGCCCTGTTCAGCCTCAGGCCCGACGAGAACACCGTCGGCGTGCTACCGGTCTACCAGCGGCTGGCCAAGGGCGGCGAGCTCAGTGCCCACGTCGCCGCCCTCCTGGTCGCCAACCCGCGCAGCCGGCCGGCCGACCTCGAGGTGCTGGACAAGGTGCGCCAGCGCTTCCTCGGCAGCCCCAACCTGACCCTGCCGGGGATCAAGGTGTTCGCCGACGGCGTTCCGGAGTACCCGGCGCAGACCGCCGCGCTCCTCGAGCCCTACCGCAACAGCCGGAAGAAGGGCGAACTGCTGATCGACCCGGCGCACTTCGGCGAACTGGTCAGCGCCGCCGACGCCCGCGGCTGGCTGGTCCACGTCCACGCCATCGGCGACCGCGCGGTGCGCGAGGCGCTGAACGGCATGCAGCAGGCGCGGCGCGACCGCGACAGCGGCATCGCCCACTCGATCACCCACCTGCAACTGGTCAATCCCAAGGAGTTCGAGCGCTTCAGGCCGCTCGGCGTGATCGCCTCGATGCAGCTGTACTGGGCCGCCGCCGACGAAACCACGGTGGACCTGATGAAGCCCTACATCAGCGCCTTCGCCTACCGCTACCAGTACCCGGCGCACTCCCTGCTGAGCAAGGGCGCGACCATCGCCGGGGCCAGCGACTGGCCGGTGTCCAGCCTGTCGCCGTGGAAGGCCATCCAGCAGGCGGTGACCCGCAAGGGCCCGCAAGGCGTGCTCAACGCCGGCGAACGCCTGGACCGCCAGACCATGTTCTACGCCTACACCCGCAACGCCGCGCGGACCATCGGCCTGGAACGCCGGATCGGCAGCCTGGAACCGGGCAAGCAGGCGGACTTCATCGTCCTCGACCGCGACGTGTTCGAGGTGCCGGAGACGCAACTGGGCGAAACCAAGGTGCTGAAGACCTGGTTCGCCGGCAAGCCGGTGTATTCCAGCGAGGGTTGAGCCTGCCTCAGCCGCGCGGACCGATACCGTACTTGCGCAGGCGGTGGGCGATGGCGGTGTGCGAGGTCTGCAGGCGCGCCGCCAGTTGGCGGGTCGATGGATAGCTGACGTAGAGCTTCTCCAGCAGGGCTTTCTCGAAGCCCTCCACCGCCTCCTCCAGGCTGCCCACCTCGCCGTCGTTCTGCCGCGCCACGGCGGTGCCGGCGATCTCCAGGTCGCCGATATCCACCAGGCTGCTCTCGCAGATCGCCGCGGCGCGGAAGATCACGTTCTGCAACTGGCGCACGTTGCCCGGCCAGCGGTTGCTCAGCAGCGCCGGGTAGGTGCCCGGCGCCAGCCGGCACACCGGGCGCTGGATCTGCGCGCAGGCCTGCTGCATGAAGTGCCGCGCCAGCAGCAGGATGTCGTGGCCGCGCTCGCGCAACGGCGGGACTTCCAGGCTGAGCACGTTGAGGCGGTAGAACAGGTCCTCGCGGAAGCTGCCCTCGGCGACCATCTTCTCCAGGTCGCGGTGGGTGGCGCTGAGGATCCGCACGTCGACCCTCACCTCGCGGTCGCCGCCGACCCGGCGGAAGCTGCCGTCGCTGAGGAAGCGCAGCAGCTTGGCCTGCAGATAGGGGGACATCTCGCCGATCTCGTCGAGGAACACCGTGCCCTGGTGGGCCAGCTCCAGCAGGCCCGGCTTGCCGCCGCGCTGGGCGCCGGTGAAGGCACCGGGGGCGTAGCCGAACAGCTCGCTCTCGGCCAGGTTCTCCGGCAACGCCGCGCAGTTCAGCGCCAGGAACGGCGAGTTGTGTCGTGCACTCAGGGCGTGGCAGCCGCGCGCCACCAGTTCCTTGCCGGTACCGGTCTCACCGTGGATCAGCAGCGGCGCGTCGAGCGCCGCCACGCGCTGCGCGCGGGTCTTCAGGGTGCGGATTGGCTGGGAATCGCCGAGGAGCATCTCGAAACCCTCGGCATGGTCATGGTGCAAGGCCGCCAGGCGCTCGCCGATGCGGTTCGGTTCGTAGAGGGTCAACAGCCCGCCGGCCAGGTGCCGCTCGCCCTCGCCCGGCCCTTCGGTGATCGGCGTGGCATCGAGCAGCAGGGCCTGGCCCATGAAGGTCACTTCGCGCAGCGGCAGGCGGAAGCCCTGCTCGACCAGTGCATCCTCCAGGGTTTCATCGTCGAACAGGCTGGCCAGCCGCTCGCCGGCCGGGTCGCGTCCGCAGCGCTCGCTGAAGGCCGGGTTGGCCAGCAGCACCAGGCCCTTGCCGTCCACTGCCAGCACCGGATCGGCCATCGCCGCCAGCAACGCATCGAGCTGCAGGCGGCGGCGCTGGCCGGGCAGGATGTCGACCACGGTCATCGCCTGCACGCCACGGATGCCCAGCAGCGCTGCGCGCAGTTCCTCGAGCACTTCGGGACTGAGGGTCGGCGCGTCGATGTAGACGTTCGGCGGCACCATCTCCACCGCGTCCAGGTTCAGGTTGCGCCCGCCCAGCAGCGCCAGCACCTCCTGGGTGATGCCGACACGATCGATGAAGGAGACGTGGATGCGCATGCGGGAACCTGGACTGCGGCGACGCTCGCCATGAAGCCGTCGATTGTACGGCCTGGCGCCGCCCAGCCCAAGGGGCCGGCGTCAGGGTACGGGGCGCAGCGCCTCGCTGCGGGTGCGGTGGCTCCAGTCGCCCTCGTCGTCCATCGCGGTTTCGGTCACCAGCACTCGGCCCGGCTGCCGCGGGTCGGCCTTGTACAGCACCAGCTCGGCCTCGGCATCGTCCCAGGTGGTGGAGATGTCCGGCAGCACCCGCACCCACTGGCCGTCGCGGATTTCCAGCAGCGACGACCTGGTCCAGGTGCTGGTCCACCAGGTACGCAGCAGTTGCAGGTGCTCGCGGCCGCTGTCGTCGAGGCCGCCGAGCACGCTGAGTACCGCGCCGGTGCAACTGCCCAGCGGCTTGGGCGGGACGCGCGCGTCGGCGCTCCAGAGGTCGCAGCGGCAGTCTTCGTACTCATCGCAGAGCGCGGCGCTGTTCGGCGCGTGCGCCACCACCCAGGCGAATTCCGGCTCGGCCCCGGCGAAGCGGCCGCGAACCAGCGGGGTGCGCCGCGGATCGACGGCGTAGCGGGTGATCTCGTCGCTCTCGCCGACGAAGCGCCAGCTATCGCCCGGCCCGGCGCGCTCGGCCAGGAGCAGCCCCGGATAGTTGCGCAGGCGCCCGTCGAGGCGCACCTGCTTGACGAAGCGCACCTCGTAGCGGCCCTCCTCGTCACCCGGCACGATCTGCGGCGCAGCGACGATGCGCTGCTCGAAGTCGGGATGGCGGGCGAAGAAGGCCTGCTTGGCGGAGAGGGTGCGCTCGCGCGCCTGGACCCGGCCATAGTAGTCCAGGCGCGGCGCATAGACCCCTTCCAGGGCCTTGTCGCTGCGTTGTTCGTGAGCGGCCTGCCAGCGCTGGAACAGCGCGAGGATTTCGCTTTCGGCGGCAGCCTGGACCAACGCTGGGTAGAGGCAGAAGAGCACGGCGCAGAATAGCGGGCGCAAGAGTCGGCGCATCGAGAACATCCTTGTCGTTCGATTGGGCGAACGCCGATTGTCCCCTATTCGCCGACGCTGGCAAATGGCCTTGAGCGATTTTTTCCGATTCCGCAACGCAGTGGGCATCGCGAGCCCAGTCCGGACGGCCTCTCCCACCTCCTGACCCCGGCACGGCGGATAACCGCCCCACGCCAGCCAGCCTGCTCAATGCGCCGGCAACAAGGCCTGCAATCCTTCGGCAAGCTCCAGGCTCCACGCCGCGTAGTCGTGGCCGCCGGGGAACTCGCGGTAGTGCAGCGGGTAGCCCTTGCCTTGCAGCGCCGCGCGAAGGCTGCGGTTGCTGCCGAGAATGCCGTCCGCCTCGGGCTCCTCGAGCAGGCCGGAACTGAGGAAGAACGCCAGCGGCAAACGCTCGCCAGCGGCGAACTGCCGTACCAGCCACTGCGGCTGCTGCTCGTCCGGCCCCCACCAGAACGAGCCGGACAGGCTCAGCACCTTGCCGAAGCGTTCCGGGTAACGGTAGGCGATGCAGCCCGAGGCCAGCCCGCCGTAGCTGGAACCGGAAAGCACGCGATCGGCAGGCTCCTCGCTCAATGCATAGCGCTGCTGCAACCAGGGCAGCAGCTCATGGGCGAGCATGTCGGCGAAGGCCTCGTTGCAGGGCAGCTCGCGGCCCCGGCTGCTGGCGTCGACATTGCCGACCATCACCGCCAGGGTCGGGCGGATGCGCCCGGCGGCGATCAGGTTGTCGAGGATGGTCGGGGTCGGTACGTCGCGCGCGTAGTGGTCCTCGTCGAACAGCACCAGCAGCGGATAGCGCTGGCCCTCTGGGTCGTAGCCCGGCGGCGTGTAGAGCGTCAGCTGGCGCTGGTTGGCCAGGGCCTGGCTGGTATAGCCGAGGCGCTCCACCTTGCCGCGCGGCACGTCCTTGCGCGGCTGGTCCCAGGTCTCGGCAGGGGCGCCGCCGAGCTGCACCAGCGAGGCCTGCTCGGCCCGCGGCAGCGCGCGGCTGTTGAGCCACGGCGTGCGGCTCAGCGGGTCCGGCCGCGCCGCCGCCTGCAACGCCAGGCGCAAGGTGCCGCGATCGGCCTGTTGCAGGTCCGGCAGGTCGGCGCTGAGCTGGTAGGAAACCCGCGCGTCGCGGGGCAGCGGCAGGCTCAGGTAGCGCACGTCGCTGCCGGCCAGGGCCTCGAAGCGGCGGGTGTTGAGCTCCGGGGTCGGCCACAGCAGGCGCACGTCGCCGGGACGCTGCTGGCGCCAGAGGAAGGTGACCAGCACACGTTCGGCATCCAGCGGCTCCACCAGCGGCGTGCCCTGCTTCGCCACCTGCTTCCAGAACGCCTTCAGCGCGCCGGGGCGCTTTTCCGCAAGCTCCGCCTGCAGGCGTTGCAGGGTCGGGCTCTGCGGCGCCGGCGAGGCCAGCGCCGGGGTCTGCGGGGTGAGGCGCTGGGTGGGGGTCAGGGTCAGCGCGGTGTCTTCGTCGGCGCTGAAGGTCAGGCGCAGGCCCTGGCGCTCACCGGCCTGCAGGCCGAGCGACTGGCGTCCGGCCAGCTCCGTCGCGCGCAACGCCTTGCCGTCGGGCGTGGTAGCGCGCAGGCGGACGCGGCCGCGGTCGACCTCCAGGTCGAGCAACTGCAACTCGCCGGGGGCAAGGTCGAGGTAGCGCTGGCGGCTCTCGCCGGCAGCGATCTCGATGCGGCCATCGGCCAGCGACACGGGCTGGGCGGCCTGGGCCGGGGTCAGCAGGTTGAGGAAAAGCAACAACGAGGTGGAAACGGCAGACATGGAATCTCCCTTCGGTTAGGCGCCGCCATCCGGGCGGCTCACCGGAAGAGACGTGCAGCCGCAACGGAAATTTGCCGCTGTGATCCCGGCTAGAGCGGTTGCGCCGCGACTGGAGTAGAATCCGCCGCCTCGAAAACCGTCCGAAGGAAAATTCCGATGACTGCCCGTCTCCTGCCCGCCCTGTTGCTCTCCTCCGCATTCGCCGTCCTGGCCGGCTGCTCCACCCCGACCATCGTCACCCTCAACGATGGCCGCGAGATCCAGGCGGTGGATACCCCGCGCTATGATCGTAGTTCCGGCTTCTACGAACTGGAGCAACTGGACGGCAAGCGCACCCGCGTCAACAAGGACCAGGTGCGCAGCATCAAGGACATGTAATCCCCGGACCCGCCACCCGCGCGGTGGCGCACTCCAGGGAAGGAGTCGAACCATGCGATCCGACCTGCACGAGGCCAACCGGCTGTCGTGGAACGCCGCCACCCAGGCGCACAACAGCCACAAGGCCGACCAGGCCGCCTTCTTCCGCAACGGCGGTTCCACCCTCTATCCCGAGGAACTGGAGTTGCTCGGCCACCTCGACGGCCTGAGCCTGCTGCACCTGCAATGCAACGCCGGACAGGACAGCCTGAGCCTGGCGCGCCTCGGCGCGCTCGTCACAGGAGTGGACATCGCCGACAGCGCCATCGACTTCGCCCGCCAGTTGTCCCGCGACAGCGGCATCGCCGCCGACTTCCAGCGCGACGACATCCTCCGTTGGCTGCCCGTTGCCGCCACCCGTGGCGAACGCTTCGAGCGGGTCTTCGCCTCCTACGGCACGCTGGTCTGGCTCTCCGACCTCAAGCGCTGGGCCGACGGCATCGCCCAGGTACTGGTTCCCGGCGGGCGCTTCGTCCTGGTAGAGTTCCATCCTTTCGCCCTGTACTTCGACCCTCACTGGCAACCGGCCTACGACTACTTCAGCCGCGAGCCCATCGCCGAGAGCGGCGTCAGCGACTACGTCGCCGAGTCCGGCGCCAGCCTGGCGCCCTCCGGTTACCGCGCCGGCGTCGAGAACTTCAGCAACCCTCATCCCAGCTACGAGTTCCAGTGGGGCCTGGCCGATGTGATCGGCGCCCTGCTCGGCGCCGGCCTGCAACTCGAACGGCTGGAGGAATACCCCTACGCCAACGGCTGGGCCGGCTTCGACGGTATGCGCGACGGCGGCGGCGGACGCATGCTGCCGCCCGCCGATCGTCCGCGCCTGCCGCTGATGTACGGCCTCAGCGCAAGGAAACCACGATGACCGAAGAACGCCTGCTGCGCCGCGACGAAATCCCCCTGGTCTGGGAGATCGACCGCAGCGAAGTGATCGAACACTTGTATTCCGTCGAGGCCGGCCAACTGGTGCTGCGCCCCGAGTTCTACGACATGCGCGGCTGGCCGGAGGGCGAGGCCGAGCACTACACGCCGATCCTGCTCGACTGCTTCGACCGCGGCGGCTGGTTCCTCGGCCTGTTCGACCAGGGCCGCCTGATCGGCGCGGTGGTCCTCGACCCGCGCCGCCTCGGCCCCGAGCGCGACTGGCTGCAACTGAAGTTCCTCCACCTCAGCCACGCCTACCGCCGCCGCGGCCTCGGCGCCCACCTCTTCCACCGCGCCACCACCCAGGCCCGCCACCTCGGCGCCAGCGCGCTCTACGTTTCGGCTACGCCGTCGCAGAACACGGTGGATTTTTATACGAGACTCGGATGCCGACTGTGCATGCAGCCGGATGAGGAGTTGTATCGGTTGGAGCCGGAGGATGTTCATCTGGTCTATGGGTTAGGGGGTAGCAAGTAGCGCACCGAGGATCGAGTCTTATTGCGGACTGTAAGCTGGTGAACAGATAAAAAGGAAATTCTTTGCAGGTGATCATCAAATCATTCGAATACGCTCATTCAGAGTTCTAACAGAGCATCACGAATCCATAGAGAAGCAGAAAAGGGGACAGATTTATTTTCCCTACTCTAATCTCGGTCGCCCTTGCCCACGCCGCTCTATTCTCACCCCGGCTACCCGCTCGATCTCGTCCACGAACCGTTGATTGCCCGTCAGTTGTCCACGCTGAACCGCCTCGCGAATCAGCTTCAATTCCTCGGCCGATATCGCCTCTTTCACGAACGTTACGTATCGCCGATATCGCTCTTCGGCCGTCTGACCTAGCTCAATGAAGCAGGGATCCATATCCAACCAGTTTGGCTCCTTCAACCAATCCGCCCGCAGCCCATAACTTGACCAGGGATAGGCCGCCACATCGTCCACCATCCGCGCCCGAACAGGGTTCAGTTCGATGTACCGGCAACACGCCAGCAGGTAGGCATCGCTCTGTACGACACTCGATTTATAGCGACTTTCCCACAACGTTCCGGAACGCTCCTCCAAGCGATTCCGATATCGTGTCGTGCGCGCCACTAGCGTTTTCATCAGTTGCGCCAAGCCAGACAGCGAATCACTAGGCGCCAAGAGCAGATGGACATGGTTGGTCATCAGGCAAAATGCGTAGACCTTGATACCAAAGGCCGTGGCCACTTTCATCGCCACTAACCCCGCATTTACCAGCAATGCACTGCTGATAAGTATTCCGGTCACTCTTCGTCAGCGAGAGGTTGGACTCAACCTTCTCAACACGCCCAAGACTATCTGTCTGATAGGTCTTGTTCCCGTCCACTTTATAAATCGTGTTCGGCTCTGGTTTGTTGAGTTCCTTAGTCCATACCCCTTTGCTGCCAGAGCTAACTTCTACTTCACGCAGCGCCGTTCCAGTTCCTTTTGCAGCAACCTGAATTTAAAAACTACGTCCAAAACTCCTTCCCATCCGAGTCTATCCATACAACCCCAGCAGGGGCCTCTGTGACAAACCAAAGCCCGAAGCCATCAAGATCGTCTTCGCCGGGATATTCAGGCCACGCGTCCTTGAGCACGTTTAACTGATCTTGGATAGTACCAACAAGGAAAAGGCCATCATGCGCAAGCTTTATATTCCCCTCCAACATCAAACATTCCATCAGAGAGAAGAACAGATTAACTCGGTGCACGTACTCAACAGACGAATCAAGAAGCTCAACCGTCATATGCTGCCATATAACGCCCATTGAGAGCCCAAATGCGCTTCGCAACACCGACTCATAGATATCTCTAATCATTTGAACTTGATCTCCACCATTCTTCCGCCATTAATGGACTTATCCATAACATCTATAGTCCAAGAAGCCCCCGTCTGCTGCGAAGACGTGGAAAAGTCTCGAAGGGTTATTCGAGCTCCGGCGTCAGTTTTGGCTGTATATATTGCCCCTTCCCAGGGATAACTTTAGCTGCAGGCATATTTTCAACCCCAGCCAACTGCCTAAAGTAAGACATCACATCGGATGTGGTAGCCCCCATATAGACCGGTGCCCCCTTGCTAACCTGAGGATCGGTCTTCAATACCTTACCACCCAAATTCAATTGAAAATCCTTCGGCTCAATTGACTTGGTGTTGTATTGCACAGCGAGATCATCAATTCTCTTCTGTGATTGCGTTTGCAGCACAGTGCCAGGCTGCTTGCCTGCCAGATCAGGGCTTTTGGGGTTCTGTGCAATGCGGTCCAGGGCAGCTTTTTCAGCATCAACTACCGGATTCCCAGTCGCTTTTGCAGCCTGCTCCCCTTTCCCAACCCACAACCCAAACCTACCCAACCCCGCAACAATCCCAAGGCCGGCAGCCTCCGCAACCATGGCCTCGCCCCAGGCCTTGATGAACTCATTCGCTGGCTGTACGCCATCGAAGCCCTGTCCCTGGGCCAGATCACGTTGCGCCTGGGTGATATCCTCGGCTGTCGCCCCGTTCTTGCGCATGTACTCGGTCAAGGAACTCGCTGCCTGACCGTAGCTGATCAAGCCCGGCGGGGTTCAGCGCCGCCATCGGCTCTGCGCTCAAACCCACGCCCAGTTGCAGCTGGAGCTTGTCCTTGTAGGGCGAGTCGGAAACAGGCAACGCATGCGTTGCCTCGGCGAGCGACCCGCCAGGGATAGCGAGGCCGGGGGTTCAGGACTATGCGGAAGTAGCGACAGGGAGGTCCTGCACAGTGCTTTTCTTCTAAAACTGAAAAGGTAAATTTTTAAAGAACAGGGAATTACTGAAAGGAGGTAAACCTACCTGCCTTTTAGTTTTAGAGCAGCAAAAATAAATACGCCCTCTTTATTTTCTCACTTATTTTGAGAAAAAGATTTTCTACATCAAGAGAGCCTCACAAACTCTAGCCCTTCACACTTAACAATTTCAGGGGGTATCTCTTTGTAAATAAATAGCTCATCACCCAGGTTAATCAGACTCAAAGATTGGAAGTTTCCAAATTGGAGAGACACCCCAGCAACTGAGCCTTCAACGGATGATATAATTAGCGAGACCAAAATCAACTCTTCTCCTATGACTGACGAAAAACTCTCATCATTCACCAATGAGAAAATTTTTTCCGCTCCAAACTCCCCCAAGTCGCATTCTGAAACAGCATCTGAGTTGTAAGCTATAGACGCGCCATCGGGAGCACACATTAAAGTTCCGCTCCCCTCCCGACCATCAAAAAAAAGACTTACTGCCTGTGGGGCGCCGTTTTTCTTCAACTCAAATACATGGAACAAACCCAAAGCCAGGAGCAGCCGGAGCCCTATGCAACTAACCAACCAATTCTTAAAATCTTCGGAAACATTAATCATTGTGGACTGCCTTTCAGCGCATTCTTTACGGAAGTATTATTTATTCCATCCTTCATAATTGTCACAAAGGTCCCGTCGGGCTTTGTACTCTAATCTCCAATGAAGCAAGGATCCATATCCAACCAGTTTGGCTCCTTCAACCAATCCGCCCGCAGCCCATAACTTGACCAGGGATAGGCCGCTACATCGTCCACCATCCGCGCCCGAACAGGGTTCAGTTCGATATACCGGCAACACGCCAGCAGGTAGGCATCGCTCTGTACGACACTCGATTTATAGCGACTTTCCCACAACGTTCCGAAACGACCCTCCAAGCGATTCCGATATCGTGTCGTGCGCGCCGCCAGCGTTTTCATCAGTTGCGCCAAGCCAGACAGCGAATCACCAGGCGCCAAGAGCAGATGGACATGGTTGGTCATCAGGCAAAATGCGTAGACCTTGATACCAAAGGCATCCTTGAGGTCCCGTAGATCGGAGAGGTAACGCTGGTAGTCCTCGTCCTCGGCGAATACCACTTGCCGATTGTGTCCCCGCTGGACCACGTGAAGCGGATAATTCGGTAAAACCACTCGCCCTTGCCTAGGCATCGCGGAGCCTCCTTACGGCGTCTGCGCTGGAGCCTCCTTGCTTAGAAAATTAGAGTAGGGAAAATAAATCTGTCCCCTTTATGTGTCCGAACGGGGGAAACCTACCTTTTAGTTTTAGAGTGTCAAGAATAAACCCACCCACTTATGGTAGAAACAAATTATTCTCCGGGAAAGAATAAATAACAATAATTTCTTAAATTATCACTCCAATATTCCCTCAGTTTAACCAGAAAAGATTTATCGTATATTTTAAAATAAATATGCTCTATAGCGTGCAGATCATTATAAAAAACCAAAAACTCCAGCCCGTCAACGGAAAATTTCTCCACTCCAGAATAGCACTCTATAAGCTCAAGGTTAAATTTCGAAATAAATTCAGACTTAACATTTAAAGATAGAGGGGCGGGAGATTTAAACTCCCACCCATCCTCTGAAAAACTAACATCTGTCCCGATAGGTAATGCAAAAGCCACCGAATATCTAGCCACAAGTATTCACTCCCATATGCTTACAGGTATTTTATCTAATCCGGCCTTCTTTGCTGCCTCCGTTCGATGATGTCCATCTTGAATTTCAAGGCGCCCGGTTTTTGGATTACGCCAAACGTCTACTGGTTTTTCTTGATCAAATCCGCTCTCCTTAATGCTTTTCACAATCCTTTTAATCTGCGAGCCTGACATTTCGGCCTTAGTCTGAGTAGGAATTAGATTCCTTGGGTCTTCCTGTAAAAATTTTGACTTAAGTTCCTGTTTAGTGCTTTCAGAAAACTTCTTCTCCAGAGCTTCCAACGCCTCTTTAGACAGCTTACCACCTGCCTTCTCAATAGCTGCTGCCTTCCCCCCAGGCGTTGGATAAAGTACGTCGACGGCTATCGCAGCATATTCTTCCCAGGACTCCGGCTCGAACAACGTTTCTCTCAGGCTCGCAGGAGAAAATTCACTATTCAGAAACTGAACCACTTTCGGGTTCAAATCCGAAACGCTTTTGGCTTCGCCACTGGCTATTTTTTGCAGGTCAGCAAGCACTGCCTCCGGCTCGAGATCAGCATACTTGCCTTGTTCATGAAGCGCACTCATTCCTCTTTTCAGTCGACTCAGAGCGTCCCGGTGAACCTGCTGATTGTAGGCCGTTGCGTTCTTGGCAATCTCTGCCCCTTTCGCAACATCTCCATCAACTACAGTAGCAGCAAGAAGACCTGTTAGCTGTGAGGCCATAAGCTCTAGCTTTTCTTCGCCACCGGCCATGTTAGACAGCACATTGACAAGCGCTTCGTTAGCCCCTGCTGCCATAGCCCCAGTTTTGAAGTCTCCACCTGTTGCCTGGGCGAGCAATCCTCCCATCAAGGCATGCGCCATAACTTTTTGCGGAGAGCCAGAATCAAACTTTCCATCAGCCCAATCACCGATGAGATTGAATCCAGCAGCCATAGCCAAGTTTGTTGCTTGACCGGCCATTGCATCACCTAAGTTGTCGGGAGAAAAGGGGACAGATTTATTTTCCCTACTCTAACGTTGACTAGTGCTTATAGTTCTCATTTCCACTGTATACCACTGCCGATCTTCCCCACACTGAACCACGTGAAGCGGATAGTTCAGTAAAACCACTCGCCTCTGCCTAGGCATCGCGGAGGCTCCTTACGACGTCTGCACTGGAGCCTCCCTGCTCAGAAAATTAGGGTAGGAAAAATAAATCTGTCCCCTTTATTCGGTCCCCTTTATTCGCTATGGCATTAGACGGTTGCGTCGGGAAGATGTGATGGCCGGACGCATACTAGTGCGCAAAGGAAACCCCAGCTCATAAGCTGGGGCTTTTGCTTGTAACTTCAGGAAAGGCTCGGCGGATGTGCTCTGTCAGATCAATGATATCTTCATAGGCAATCGGCCCGAATTCCGGCTCGTATTTAGCTATATATTGATTAGGGGCTAAATCTAACGCACGAGCAAGTTCCCAGACTTCTAATAAGCGGCTCGGCACTATACCCCAATTTGTTCTAGGAAGATCAACCCTCTTATGATCATCAAGAACCCACTTAACTCTCCCCTGATAGCTTTCTATAGCCACTCGCAGGCGCGAAATTATGGCGGGATCTTCCTGTATGAATCTAAACCAAACCCTAGGAGGATGTGAGGACTGATCTTTAATCACCCATTCCCCACGCTCTTTATTGACAAATTGGCTATTTACACATTTTCGCCATTCAGTTTCACCGAGAGCCTCGATTAACTCGAGCAAGGAGCTACTTTCTCTTTTGATTTCAGGAGTATTCATCGCAACCCCTGCAACTTATCAGAAATAGTGACCCCATCAGGATTCATGCCTTTTATATGCTGTTCCCAGTCGCCTTAGGTATTGGCTGAGATGACAGCCGAGGGTCATACACGTACCGCCCATCTGTATAGACTTGGTGATAAGCTTGCCCTGGGACTTCATTACCATAATCATACAAATTTAGGTTACTCCGCTGAGTTGGCCTAACCTCAATAACTTTCCCCTTCCCGCCTGCTGCCGCAAGCAACTTACTCGCAATTTCTGAGCAGTCTGTACCATCACAAGCCGTCATTCCTTTAATGCGCGGGCTTTCCATCGCATCCACTACAGCTTTGTTTGGTGGGAACTCCGGATTAACTGGACGGAACGGACGTTCCATTCCTGGTGGAATGAACTCATCGGCCACTTTTCCGGCAGTCGCAGTCCCTTTTGCACCCCCACCCAGCTTACCCAAATCCCCCACTGCCCCGAGCTGCGAACTCATACTACCGGAAACCGGTGACTCCGCAATCGCGTTGACCAGGTTCTTGGCTGCTGTTGGCAGCTTGGCGGTTATCTGCGCGCCACCTTTCACTGCCGTCAGAACGCCAACAAGTTCCGCAGCGAACCTACCGCCCTCGACACCAGCTGTGACCGAACCTTGCCAGCCGGCATCCTCGTATGCCTGGGTCAAGAATGCGGCGCGCTCCTCCAGCCCCTTCAGGTAGTTATCGCCAAATTGCTGCCGGAACTCTGGCGAAGTGGCCAACTGCTCCAGAGCTGCATAGGTTTCCCTCCAGTTCTTGACCAGTTCATAAACACCCACTGCGGTTTCAGCTGTCGAAAGACCGATGCCTCCTCCAACACCTACGACGATACCGACATCCTGCTGGGCCGAAATAATTGCCCATTTGGCTTCTATTCCGGTTTTGCAGAGTGGTTTGTCCTTGCAGCCATCGACCTCCTGCCGCTTCTTCTCCTCCTGCCAATGACTGAGGTAGTTGTGTTGGGTGGCATTCCCCGCCACCCAGGCCCCCGTCTGCAAGCTCTTGGCGTCCGCATCGCCCTGCGTCGAAGCTGCCAGCACGCCGATCAACTGCGAACTCATGGTCAGCAGGCCCTTCTTCTCCAGGCAACGCATACGTTGCCCCGGCGAGCGACCCGCCAGGGATGGCGGGGCCGGAGGTTCAGGACTCTGCGGAAGTAGCGAAAGGGAGGTCAGTGCTCTTCTTTTAAAATCGAAAAAGTAAATTTTTAAAAAACAGGGAATTACTGAACGGGGAAGATCTACCTACCTTTTAGTTCTAGAGCAGTGAAAATAAATCCGTCCCCTTTATGCTTATTACTGACCTGCACACGTCAATCTGCTCGGGCAGCGATCAAGAAACACGGTCATCCGAAAAGGGTTAAGTAAGTACCATTCAGATCTGTCCCCTTTACGGCCAGAAAGAGAGTTTATCTAAAAGCTCTTTTACTTTCTCAGTATCTTCAGGATGGCGCTGAAGATACTTTTCACAAGCGAGCCGAATGAACTTAGAACAAACAGCCTCGCTCACAACAATGGTGTCTTCATCCTTAGGGGGATAGCCATAAGAAAACTCAACCCCCTCAAAGTGCTCCTCATCAAACGGACTGTTTTCATCAGGAAAATTACAGTACGCCCCATCCGTGCTATAGCCCCACCTATTTACAATGCACTCAATGGCTCTAATAAACCTACCATCCGAGTACATTATATCCATGTAGCACATAACTACCCAGCACGGGTCAGCCTCGTTGTATGGCTGACCAAATAATTCATTCATAGAACCACCTATTATTTCGGATGAAAATTAAGGACAGCTCCTGTTCTTTCATCCAGATAAACTCTAAAGGTGATACCTCCAGCCGTACTATCATAATAACGATCACCACTAGCTACCGCTTTTACATAACCACTGGCAGCAGCTTGCTGCCCGAGATCTAGAACCTTCTGATCAGAAATAACTTTAGGATCATATACAGTTTTAGTAAAAGGCTGCGCTTTATAGCCAATTACATTCCCAGTACGATCATATGCAGGAATCTGATATTCAATCGTCGTAATTCCCTTAACCGAGCCAGGAGTTTCACTAAGTACCTTCACCCCATTACTGGATGCCGCCTGAGAGAAAGCATCTAGGTTATGAGTACCGCTAATCCCACTCTTCTGCGTCAGGCCATCAAAATTGCTGAGGTGATTCTTGATGTTGGGATTGAAGCTCATCCCTTCCGGGAAATTAGCAGTTCCTTTTGCCCCCCCACCCAGCCGACCCAAGTCCCCCACTGCCCCGAGTTGCGAACTCATACTACCGGAAACAGGTGACTCCGCAATCGCGTTGACCAGGTTCTTGGCTGCTGTTGGCAGCTTGGCGGTTATCTGCGCGCCACCTTTCACTGCCGTCAGAACGCCAACAAGTTCCGCAGCGAACCTACCGCCCTCGACACCAGCTGTGACCGAACCTTGCCAGCCGGCATCCTCGTATGCCTGGGTCAAGAATGCGGCGCGCTCCTCCAGCCCCTTCAGGTAGTTATCGCCAAATTGCTGCCGGAACTCTGGCGAAGTGGCCAACTGCTCCAGAGCTGCATAGGTTTCCCTCCAGTTCTTGACCAGTTCATAAACACCCACTGCGGTTTCAGCTGTCGAAAGACCGATGCCTCCTCCAACACCTACGACGATACCGACATCCTGCTGGGCCGAAATAATTGCCCATTTGGCTTCTATTCCGGTTTTGCAGAGCGGTTTGTCCTGGCAGCCATCGACCTCCTGCCGCTTCTTCTCCTCCTGCCAATGACTGAGGTAGTTGTGTTGGGTGGCATTCCCCGCCACCCAGGCCCCCGTCTGCAAGCTCTTGGCGTCCGCATCGCCCTGCGTCGAAGCCGCCAGCACGCCGATCAACTGCGAACTCATGGTCAGCAGGCCCTTCTTCTCCAGGCAACGCATACGTTGCCCCGGCGAGCGACCCGCCAGGGGTGGCGGGGCCGGAGGTTCAGGACTCTGCGGAAGTAGCGAAAGGGAGGTCAGTGCTCTTCTTTTAAAATCGAAAAAGTAAATTTTTAAAGAACAGGGAATTACTGAACGGGAAATCTACCTACCTTTTAGTTCTAGAGCAGTGAAAATAAATCCGCCCCCTTTATGCTTCCAGAAATAGGGTAGGGAAAATAAGTCTGTCCCCTTATTCGCTGCCCCCTTTATTCGCTGGCTGGATTCGAGGTCAACGAGAAAATCAGAATCAGAGTCATGCAGGGCTGCTTGGTGATTACCGCAGAGTGAAATAAATAGCCCCGGCAAGGCCGGGGCTTTTCAATGCTGACGTGCTAAATCAAGAGCAACCGCCAATTTGATCCTACTCTGTCGTGAACGAAGCGACCTCTCGTACTCCTTCACACTAGTAGCTTGAAAATCCACTACCTCCCCATTAGACCTTGAAACCTCAAGCCAAACCACTTCACTCCCATTAACTAGGATCGTATATAAATCCTCAGCTTGCTCAGGCGTCCAACTCAACACAAATGCGCTACCAATCAAGCCGAGCCTGTCCGCCAAGATAGAGAACAACTGATTTCCCGACTCTCTAAGCCCGCCCCATGACTTAGATAGCTCTTCACGACAAGATTGCTCCGCAAGGCTTCCAATTAATTTCACTTAACAACCCCCGGAGTAGTCGTTATTAAGTTACCAAACCTATCAGTAAGAACAGTCATGGTAGAGGTAGGCTGACCACTGAACTTATCAATACCAATAGGCCCACTGAGATTCACTTCTCGAACATATCGAATACCTTGCGCACTTTCTAACATTCGCGTTACAGGCGCACTCACCACCTCTTTACTTTGAAGCAAAGTGCGAAGCTCAGCCTGCCCTATAGTGAATTGGCTTGCATTTACCTCTGGATTGAAGTGACGACTTACAACGTGCTCCCAACCCGCACTTTTGTCACCAGTCATCAAGTTAACGCGTGACTGAACACGCCCAGGAACTTGAATAGCCGCTTCAGCAGCAGTCCCAGTTGCTTTTGGACCCCCACCCAGCCTACCCAAATCCCCCACTGCCCCGAGCTGCGAACTCATACTACCGGAAACAGGTGACTCCGCAATCGCGTTGACCAGGTTCTTGGCTGCTGTTGGCAGCTTGGCGGTTATCTGCGCGCCACCTTTCACTGCCGTCAGAACGCCAACAAGTTCCGCAGCGAACCTACCGCCCTCGACACCAGCTGTGACCGAACCTTGCCAGCCGGCATCCTCGTATGCCTGGGTCAAGAATGCGGCGCGCTCCTCCAGCCCCTTCAGGTAGTTATCGCCAAATTGCTGCCGGAACTCTGGCGAAGTGGCCAACTGCTCCAGAGCTGCATAGGTTTCCCTCCAGTTCTTGACCAGTTCATAAACACCTACTGCGGTTTCAGCCGTCGAAAGACCGATGCCTCCTCCAACACCTACGACGATACCGACATCCTGCTGGGCCGAAATAATTGCCCATTTGGCTTCTATTCCGGTTTTGCAGAGCGGTTTGTCCTTGCAGCCATCGACCTCCTGCCGCTTCTTCTCCTCCTGCCAATGACTGAGGTAGTTGTGTTGGGTGGCATTCCCCGCCACCCAGGCTCCCGTCTGCAAGCTCTTGGCGTCCGCATCGCCCTGCGTCGAAGCCGCCAGCACGCCGATCAACTGCGAACTCATGATCAGCAGGCCCTTCTTGTCATCGATGGGCAGGCTGGCGTATTGCTTGGCGAGGCTATCCACCAGCGCCTCGTTGACTCCCGCAGCCAGGGCTCCGGTACGGAAATCGCCACCGACCGCTTCGGCGGCCAGACCTCCCATCAGGGCGTGCAAGCCGATCTTGCCGAGGCTGCCGTCGTCCAGCACGCCATGGGTGGTGTCGCCAATCAGCTTGAAGCCGTAGGCCGCAAAGGCATTTGCCAGGCTGTTTTGCAACGCATCGCCCAGGCTGCCCTTGCCGCCCAGCGCCCGGTCCAACAGCACCGAAGTACCATTCTGCAGCAACTGGTTCGAGGTGAACTGGCCCACGCCTTGCCAGGTGCCCAACCCTGCGGCGGGCGCCACGGCCCCGGTGTTCGGTAGAGCGGTCGAGGTGCCGGTCTGGGTCGAGGTCCATTTGTCGTAGACGCCGGCAGTCAGCCCCGCAGTTGTGCCAGCGACTACATAGCCCCTCAGCGCATCGCTGGAGGTCACGTCCTTGACGACATCCCCCAGGTTTCCCCGGTTGTTGATGGTGCTGATCGCTCCATTGCTGGCCATGCCGCTGAGCGCTGCGGTACCTGCCGCGTTCAACCAGCCCGCCGAAGTCGTAGCGGTAGCGGCTGCGGTCGCGCCTGCCATGGAGGTTCCGGCCCCGGCCGTTGCAATCGCCCCGCTGGCTGCGCCCGCCGTGAAGTAAGTCACGACGATCGCTATCGCCAACTGCGCGCCGACGCCCAGCCCGGAGTTGCTGTACTTCCAGCTGTCATGCAGTTCCTGCACGCGCCGCCAATCCACATCGCCGCGCTGCTCCATCTGCTTCAGCCACGCCAGTTGCGGATCCGCCTGCACCATCGCGTCGATGGTCTGGCTCACGGTCTTCTGGTCGATGTGCTTGAGGTCGATCTTCAGCCCTTCCACGGCCTTGATCGCCAGATTCCCCTGGGCCACGATCTGGGTCTGGCGTACGGTTTCGTCGGTCTGGCCCTTGCCCTTCGACGACTGCCACGCCAGGTCGCCCTTGCTCTTCTCGTGGCTTTCCTGGTGCAGGTCCTTCACCGCCTCGAAGGTCACCGCGCCGCCGCTGACGATGGCCAGGTCGTTGCCCGATTCCAGCTTCGCGCCCTGGTAGGTCTGGTCGCCGCCGCTGAGCAGGGTGAGGTCGCCGCCGCTGCTGATCTGGCTGCCCACCGCCTTGACGTCGGTGACTTCGTCGCGCCGGGTTTCCTTGCGGCCGAAGTCGCCTTTCTTCTTCTTGTCGTACAGGTAGTAGCTGCTGTCGTTGGCGGCCAGCAGTTCCAGCTTGTCGCCGGCCACCAGGTAGGCCTCGTCGCCGGCGCTGGCCTGGCTCGCGATCAGGCGCAGGTCCTGTCCGGCATTGATCGCCAGGTCGCCGCCAGCCTCCACGCGGGTGCCTTGCTGGGCGACCTTGTCTTCCTGGTAGGTGACCTTCCTGGTCTTGCTGTAGGCATGCTCCTCGTTCGCCGCCGCCGCCAGGGTCACGTCGCGCCCGGCGATGACCCCGCCCTGGCGGTTGCGGATCGAGTCGCCGGCGAGCAGGTCGAGGCGCTTGCCGGCCTCGATCAGGCCGCTGTTGTCGAGGTTGTCGGCTGTCGCGCTGAGGTCGTTCCGCGCGCGCAGGGTGCCGACGTTATGCAGGTCGCCGCCGCTCACCAGCTTCACGTCGCGGCCCTGGATCAGCGCGCCGTTGGGTGCCAGCCGACCCTCCGCCTGGGCCAGGTAGACCACCGGCGCGAGGACTTTCTCGCCCTTCACCTCGACCTCTTCCAGCCACACGATATCGTGCGTCAGCGCCGCCATCTGCTCTGCGCTCAAACCTACGCCCAGCTGCAGGTGCAGTTGGTCCTTGTGGGGCGAGTCGGAAACAGGCAACGCATGCGTTGCCCCGGCGAGCGACCCGTCAGGGATGACAGGGCCGGGGGTTCAGGACTCTGCGGATGTGGCGACAGGGAGGTCTTGCACGGTGCTCTTCTTCTAAATCGAAAAGGTAAATTTTTAAAGAGCAAGAAATTACTGAACGGGGAAAACCTACCTGCCTTTTATCTTTAGAGCAGCAAAAATAAATACGTCCCCTTTGTTTTTCAGCCTCTCTATAACATCTAACTCCCTATCGCCAGGCAAAACCCTCGCAACACGGCAAAGCTCATTTTCATCTACCGTAGACCTACTGACTGACAACCTGCCAATCAGATTATCAATTTTTTCAAAAATCGAATCGTCAATCATGGCTTCCATTAGTCATCATGCGGAGAAAAATTTTCTTGTGACAAACCCACTTTCGATGCAGCAGGTGCCGGTGACTAATAATGACTAGACATATTACCCCGACACTTAATTCCGACTTTTTGAGAGAACTGATTCACTCGACATCAGCGCCCTCGCCCTTGCCTAGGAATCGCGGATGTCTCCATACTCAGAAGTTAGAGCAGGAAAAATAAATCATTCATCTTTATGAAATTTTAAATTAACTTTAGATCTCGAAGCTTTCTCTCCGTTATAAACTCCAAACCGCCGACTTCTACTTTTGAGCCGTCCGAGTATTGCGAGTGCCCACACACATTGCATTGATAAGCCACTAGGTTATTATACTTCCCTATAAAGACATGCATCCCTTCAGAATTACAATTAGGACATTTTTTATCAACCTCTACAGTTATCAAAGCCTCAATAACATCTCTTAAAAATTGCGCAATATAGTCCACATCCTTAGCCTGATATTTGAAAGTAAATTTCTTAAAATTCTCTAACTCGGATGATGAAAAATTTGAAAAGTTAACAGGCATCTCCTCTCCACTTAGACCCAGGAACTCCTCAAACCCATAAACAGCAAATGAGCCAGACAGGAAAAATTTTCTATTCCTTTTTATCCAATTTAGAATTAAATCAAGAACTTCTTTTGGAGAAGCCTCAGCGCTCAGCAGTCTTACAGCTGATTGAAAGTCAGTCCATACACGTATTGGAAGATAGCTCAATTAATCCACCGCCTTGATTGGGAAGGTTGTGATCAAATTACCAGCTCTGTCAGTAAATATTTTTAATACCGAGGTGGGCACTCCTCCATCCTTTAAATTGGTAGTGCCAATTACTTTACCTACATCAACGGTCCTCACGAATTGCCCATCAGGCAATGCCATAACTGGTGACTTAACAACAGGGCTGCTCTGAAGTACATCCTTCAGTTCACTCGGAGTGATAGTGAACACAGACCGTGAGTTGGAAACCTCTACTCCGAAATGCCCTTGTAGAACATGGTCAAACCCCGCAGATACTGGCCTTCCGGTATCGCGAAGCGGTGTAGTTGCTGTGCGGCCATTGGCAATATTTATACGAGATTGGACACGACCGGGAACGGCTATGGCAGTTTCTCCCGCCCCTTTCCCAACCCACAACCCAAACCTACCCAACCCCGCAACAATCCCAAGGCCGGCAGCCTCCGCAACCATGGCCTCGCCCCAGGCCTTGATGAACTCATTCGCTGGCTGTACGCCATCGAAGCCCTGTCCCTGGGCCAGATCACGTTGCGCCTGGGTGATCTCCTCGGCTGTCGCCCCGTTCTTGCGCATGTACTCGGTCAAGGAGCTCGCTGCCTGACCGTAGCTGATCAAGCCCGGCGGGGTTCCGCCGCCAAGGAAGTTGTTTTCCGTTGCGTTCTTCCCGCCTGCGGCCCCGGCAATGGCTCCTCCGCTGCTCCCATTGACAACGGAGCCGGCCAATCCGCCGGCCAGGCTGGCCAGCGCGGTGATAGTCTGCTTCTGCGCTTCGTTCAGCGTCGAGCTGTCCCGGGTTCCGTACAGTCGCTCGCTGATCACCTGCGCCGCCAGTTCGCTCCCCGCCGCTCCTGCGCCCCCCGCAGAGTAAAAAAGGGGTCAGATTTATTTTCTCTACTCTAATTTCAGAAACTGCGCCACGCAGAAACACTCAAAGCAAATAACTCGTTAAACCATTCTCCCTTACCTAGGCATATCGCCCCCTTGACGGAGCCTGCGCTGGAGCCTCCGTGTTCAGAAGTTAGGATAGGGAAAATAAAAATTCTTCCTTTATGTTAATAATTAGAAATAAGTTTATCTACGTACTCTTTACGGTATAAACCCAAATCAGCCTGCTCCATCATAAACTCTCTACTAACGAACTCGCCAAAATCAAAATTTGAATATACAGATTTCGTTTCATCCAACATAACCAAAACCCCTAACTCTTCTAAAACCTCTTCATACAGAACCCATGAAACCATATCTGAAAAAGCTACTATTCTACCTACCTCTCCAACTAAAACATGCTTTTCATATAAAGCGCACAGCCTATTCTCTATCTCAGTAAAATTAATTTCAAGCAGATCAACCTCATAAACCGAGGAGATCTCAAATTTATTTTTTTGGGCTACCAAAAAGCAGAAAAATATTTTTTTCGCACTACTATTAACGCTAACAAAAAATAACAATTTTAAAATACTCAAACTATATAGAGCCGATCTCTCAACAAAAAATGTCATCCCTTTCTTTACCTTAACAACATTATCTGGAAGCTTCTTTGAAAAGTCCACCAAACCACATAAAACATGCTGACAGGAACTATTCATATTACACCCTAAGGATTTTCAAAACGAATCTTTACAGCAATATTTTTCTTACTATCTCCACCTATCTTTAGTTCCGCAGAAGGTAGCCCCGTAGCTTTTGATCTTGAGTAGAACGTGTATGTTTTATCTCCTTTATTAAGTACATTGACCGTACCGTCTTTACTTGGAGTATTCTTGAATCCCGCAGATACTAGGTTCTTAATTGCATCCGATGCTGACTGATCTGTTTGGGTATTCCTCGGGCTATTGCGGGTTGCTTTAGGCAACTCAGTAATCTTAGAACTACCCCCCAAGATCATCCACTACGCTTTTTACAGCAGGCTTCACCGGATGCGTATAGAGAAAAGGGGACAGATTTATTTTTCCTACTCTAATTTCGGCGACTGCGCCCACGCCGAACTACTCAAAGCAATAACTCGTCAAACCATGCGCCCTTACCTAGGCATCGCGAAGTTTCTTTACGGCATCTGCGCTGGAGCCTCCATGCTAGAAAAATCAGAATAGAGAAAATAAATCTATCCCCTTTATTTAACCGCCGATGATCCCTCACGATACCCAGCCGGTAGAGCCGCTCCTTCGGCATTAGCAGTCGCTTTTGCACCTATGAATTTCCAACATAAACACTATTATCCGGGAGATTCATCACCCAAGGCTCAGAAAAGGAAGAACAGAATACATCTAGCCTTCTGCCATCAGAAAGGATAAATGACGGATCAATAGGCTGGCCACTCGTAACCCATGACATATCAACAATTGAAAGCCCTACTAATCCTTCTGTACGTGTATCTACTTGATCATCCCAACATGCAAACAATAGCTCTTTACCTTGAGATATTCTCCAAGCACTACTAGTGATAAAGCTCCAATTGTCGCCAGAGATAACCAAGGAATCACCATCCCACTCAACAGTTTTAATGCAAAGCGGGAGGAAGGATATAACAAGCCTTAATAAGTCAAACATTAGTCTACCTGCTCAATATGGGTTCTTTCTCTAATCCACTGTTTCCTTTCAGCTTTAGAAAGCCCTTTCGGTGGCTGCGGTGGCTTACCCGTCGTCGGGTCTATTGGCCCACCATTAGCATTTTCAAACGACGCTCTTTGAGGACTACGCCCATCCGCTTGCATCACACGAACACGCGAGCCATCGGGCAAAGTATATTGCGTGCCAACCACGTTACCGCTAGTTGGTGAGACTACAGGTTTTGATGGGTAACCCGCAGTCTCAAAGTTAGCAATCATCTGCGCCTGGCTTTTAGGAAGCTCTACTCCAGACGCATGCTTGACCGATGAAAGTCCTTTGGCACCGAGCTTAACCGGATGGGTATAAGGCATCCCCGCCTCAGCATCCGCCAACGCCCCAATGGTAGGCAGATTAGCCTTTCCTGGGACCACCTCTCCTTTGGGCAACTCTCCCGCCTTCAGCGCATTCATGAGCGCCTTGGCCGATACCTTGCCAGCGGCACCGCCCATTGCCGGAACGCCGATTCCGAACGGATTGAACCCCGTCTGGTCCAGGTATGCACCGACTTCCTTCTGCCACTGTGGATTGCCGTTCCACCAGAGGTTGGCGGTCTGCTCCAGGTGCAACTGACCAGCCGTCGTCCAGTCGACGACGTTTCGGCCCATCAGGAAACCGTAGGCTATATCGCTGTCACTTCCTCCCGGATTAGCTGTTTCCTGCCGGGCCACCAGCTCGTTGAGAGCCCTAGACCCCGCATCGATCTCCGCACGAATCTCCGCGCAATTGCCCACAGCCACGCAGCCATTCAACCTCCGCCGGTTCTCGTCGCTACGCGCCTTGAACTCTTCCTCTACCTGACGGCAATTTCCCTGGGACTTGCATTTCTGCAAGGCATTATCCAGATCGGCCACATCCTGATGGTTCAGGAAGTTGTATTGCGTCGAGTTCTTCGCTACCCAAGCAGCGCTTTCCAGAGCCTTGCCTGTCGCATCAGGATCGCGTACCGCCGTAGCCAGAACACCAACCAATTGCGACCCCATAGTGACCATGGCTTCACGGTTCTCAGGGCTCAAGCTCTTGAAGGCCTGGTCTAGCTTGGCCACCAGCGCTTCATTGGCGCCAGCTGCCGCGGCGCCCGTGGCGAAATCGCCACCGCTGACCTGCGCCGCCAGGCCACCCATCAGGGCGTGCATGGTCACCATCGACGGATCGCCTGGCTTCAGGCTGTATTCCTGGCCGATATCGCCGACGAAGTTGAAACCTGCCGCCGCGAAACTGTTGTAGAGCGCGCTCTTCAGCGCCTCATTCAGGCTCCCGCCCTGGCCCAAGGCCTGGCTCAATACAGTGGATGTAGCGTTCTGCATCGCCTGATTGGCAGCGAAGCGACCAACACCAGCGCCGAGCGCGCTGCCGCCCTGGCCCTGGGCGTTGGCCGCGCCAGCCAGGCCGTCGACTCGCACGCCCTGGCCCTGCCAGGTACCGGCGGCGTTGCCGGCGCCCTGCTGGCCGACCGAGACGCCGCTGCCGCCCTGGGTGCGGTCGGCGCCGGCACCGAGCGCGGCGCTGGCGTTGCCGTCCTCGGCGAAGCGCGAGCTGAGGCGGAACAGGCCGTTGTCGCCCTGCGGCAGGCTGAAACCGGGCAGGGTGACCGGGTTGACCTGCCGGCGCGCCAGGTCGGGCGGCAGTTGCGAGGTCAGCGGCACGACCACCGAAACCCCGCTGCCGCCCACCGCTCTTCTTAAAACAGAAAAGGCAAATTGTTAAAGAGCAGGAAGTTACTGAAAGGAGGAAGCCTACCTGCTTTTTAGATTTAGAGTGGCGAAAATAAATCTGTCCCCTTTAATTTACAGACAATAAAAACCCCAGCTCATTGGCTGGGGTTTTCATTTGTAACTTCAGGAAAGGCTCGCCGGATGTGCTCTGTCAAACCGAGGATATCCTCATAGGCAATCGGGCCAAAATCAGGCTCATATTTTTCCATATATTGGTTAGGCGCCAAATTCAACTCACGGGCACGATCCCAGACCTCAAGCAAACGGTTAGGAGTTATGGTCCAATTTGTACCAGGAAGACCATCGCGCTTATGTTCATCAAGAGCCCACTTAATCTTCCCCTGGTAACTTTCTATCGCCACCCGCAAGCGAGAAATTACTGTAAGGTCTTCTTCTTTAAATCGAAACGAAACTATTGGTGGGTGGCCCGACTGATCTTTTATCACCCATACTCCGTGCTCTTTATTGGTGTACTGGCTATTTACGCATTTCCGCCACTCCGTTTCACCAAGAGACTCGATAAAATCAAGCAGTGGCATACTCTCTTTTTTAGCAGCAGAAGCGCTCATCGCAACCCCTCCAGCTTGTCAGAAATCAGTAGAAAAGGGGAAAGATTTATTTTTACTACTCTAATTTCGGCGACTGCGCCCGCGCTGAAACGCTCAAAGCAAATAATTCGCTAAACCATGCGCCCTTACCTAGGCATCGTGAAGTTTTTTACGGCATCTGCGCTGGAGCCTTTGCTCAGAAGATTAAAGTAGAGAAAATAAATCTGCCCCCTTTATTCTTTATCCGCGACTGTACTCGGCCGGGGATCTGAGTGACAGCTTCACCTGTCGTTTTTGCACCAAAGGAACTACAAGGACTTTAAATCTTGCAATTCCTCAATCTCCATCCCCATCACTCCTGCTGCTACTGTAAGCTGCTCTTTCTTTTCAAGTGGAATAGCTATGTCGAACTCTACTAACTGGGAGCAAAATACTTCCAGCGCAACTCCAGGCTCTCCACATGCGAGAAGCTCTTTGACATTTCTTTCTGTATCGTCGCCAAAGCATCCCGAAATCTCCTCCAAGACTGCTTGTATTATTTTTTCTGGTTCGCGCATGCCATACCTCTACTTAGGATATGCTGTAATAATTCCCTCTCCATGAGGCTCGACTATTACACGAATATTCACGCCATCACGCACCCCCTCTACAGCCCAGCGGACAGGCTTACCTTTCGTGGTGAACTGGGCACCAGGCTTCCCAGTCAATTGTATCCACGAAGCTTTAGGATCTGTAGCCAAGTCAGAAACATTGTGCATGACCTTATCGCCGTTCCAAGAGGCAGGGAAAGCTGTTTTTCCTGAGGCTCCCGGCCACAGATGCCCTCCGCCAGTAGCATCCCCCAGCAAAATATGCTGTGTCCTTTGGTTGCTTGCCAAGTTAATAAGCGAGTCGGCACTTGGAGTCGCTTTTGCAGCCTGCCCCCCTTTCCCAACCCACAACCCAAATCTACCCAACCCCGCAACAATCCCAAGGCCGGCAGCCTCCGCAACCATGGCCTCGCCCCAGGCCTTGATGAACTCATTCGCTGGCTGTACGCCATCGAAGCCCTGTCCCTGGGCCAGATCACGTTGCGCCTGGGTGATATCCTCGGCTGTCGCCCCGTTCTTGCGCATGTACTCGGTCAAGGAACTCGCTGCCTGACCGTAGCTGATCAAGCCCGGCGGGGTTCAGCGCCGCCATCGGCTCTGCGCTCAAACCCACGCCCAGTTGCAGCTGGAGCTTGTCCTTGTAGGGCGAGCCGGAAACAGGCAACGCATGCGTTGCCCCGGCGAGCGACCCGTCAGGGATGACGGGGCCGGGGGTTCAGGACTCTGCGGATGTGGCGACAGTGAGGTCTTGCACAGTGCTCTTCTTCTAAATCGAAAAGGTAAATTGTTAAAGAGCAGGAGATTATTGAAAGGAGGAGGCCTACCTGCCCTTTAGATTTAGAGTGGCAGAAAATAAATCTGCCCCCTTTGCTGCTCGTGGTCTATTTGTGGTCATGGCTTGGGATTCCAGGGCGAACGCATTTGAGACAGACCCACATCCAGATCGCCTGTTTCATAAAGCTCTTTAAAAACCGCTTCAGCTATTGATATATCTGCACATACAGTTCTGGAGTCGAAATCATCATCACCAAATTTTATCATCCCTCTATAAGGGGACTCATCCAACTCCCACCACTCAAGATATTCTTCTTTAGGGTTAGTTGAACGAGTCAGTATATTTATCCTAAACCTTCCAGGCAAAGACTTCATACTTAGCTGACGAACAAAAGATTTTTTCGGACGAATAACCTCTACCCTTACAAATCCGCCAAACTTAAATGAGTTAACTATTCCTTTCTCTATGCTTTCCCAGACTGGCTGCTCAACCACTACCGCTAGAGAGGAGGCAGAATTGTCACCGCAGCACAACTCAAGGACCGGCTCCAAATCATCTTCATAATCAAGTATCATTATCGCCACCCATCAATACCACGTGTCCAAGTGAAAGTTTTCCCCGTTCTGGATTTACCTGCTGGCACACAGCCTGATTCGCCTGATCATGGCGCAATCGGCCTTGATGGCTGACTGACTCCCCGTGAATTGAGCTTCAAGCACAGCCTCCAGCTATGGCTGGCGTGGCGGCAATTCGACGATGATCCTGACGGAGGTACGACTCTTCGAGGCCTGCTGGTTCTGGTCGCGCAACAGCGTGTAGGCAATCGCTCCGGGCGAGTTGAACCCAGAGCCCTCAAGCGAAGTCCAAAGCCCTACCCATTACTGACCTGTACACGTCAATCTGCTCGGGCAGCGATCAAGAAACACAGTCATCCGAAAAGGGTTAAGTTACTGCCATTCAAATCTGCCCCCTTTGTTCTTTCATTCCTAGAACATTTCATGCCTGAGCAGCTTAAAGCATGCACCCTTCTTGATTACCCCCTCTATAGCAGATGAACGTGTCGTGGCGTTTATATAGAGCAAAATAGGGTAGTCAGGAAAATTTAACTCTACTGGTTCATCATCAAGAGGGTCAAGATTGGCTTTCAGAATAAAATTCTCCGAATCATTACTACCAAGCATGTAGTAATCCCCTCCTTGATAAGAACTATTTCTTTCATCAAGAGACACTCCAAAAATTTTCTCTATATGCTCTCTTGCCAGCAAAAGGCTGAGATTTTTCGTTCCGTACAAGTCATATGCAATCATTTTGGAAGTACCAAGCTCGGAGCGCGGCTTGCAGCCGTTGCCGCAGAATCATAAATCATAAAGTTAACTTCACGCCCTGCTTGTGCACTTGGAAAAAGGGGACAGATTTATTTTCCCTGCTCTAATCTCCAATGAAGCAAGGATCCATATCCAACCAGTTTGGCTCCTTCAACCAATCCGCCCGCAGCCCATAACTTGACCAGGGATAGGCCGCCACATCGTCCACCATCCGCGCCCGAACAGGGTTCAGTTCGATGTACCGGCAACACGCCAGCAGGTAGGCATCGCTCTGTACGACACTCGATTTATAGCGACTTTCCCACAACGTTCCGGAACGGCCCTCCAAGCGATTCCGATATCGTGTCGTGCGCGCCGCCAGCGTTTTCATCAGTTGCGCCAAGCCAGACAGCGAATCACCAGGCGCCAAGAGCAGATGGACATGGTTGGTCATCAGGCAAAATGCGTAGACCTTGATACCAAAGGCATCCTTGAGGTCCCGTAGATCGGAGAGGTAACGCTGGTAGTCCTCATCCTCGGCGAATACCACTTGCCGATTGTGTCCCCGCTGGACCACGTGAAGCGGATAATTCGGTAAAACCACTCGCCCTTGCCTAGGCATCGCGGAGCCTCCTTACGGCGTCTGCGCTGGAGCCTCCCTGCTTAGAAAATTAGAGTAGGGAAAATAAATCTGTCCCCTTTATGGTCATTCGCTTTGGGGAACTGCAGTTGCTTTTGGCCCTTTTGCAGCCATTCAATCGATCATACTTCTCTTAAAAGACAACCCATCAGAATCCCTAATAGCGTAAATACTTTCATATTGAAACGATAAGACAAAGCCAAATTCAATATTCAATGATAACTCCTGAAGAAATAACTTTATATCAACCCAACTTTCAGAAAGATTACTCCCTCGACAATGAAACGCCCCTCTCAAACCAACTTTCCAGCTCATGGAGCATCCTTCAGCCACGATCCCCTCAGGCTGCTCCAAACTACGAACCGAAAACTGACAACCTGAACTCTCGAAATTTGCGTCCAATCTAGTATCGCCCAGACTGCAACTCTCCCCCAAAGACGACAGAGTGCTAGCTATACTCTCCAGAGTCGCTCCAACTTGAATTTCAAGCGCCATTGTTATGCTCATCGCCCAACCTCAATAGCCTTAAACTGACCGTCTTTCAGAAGATACAAATTCTTCAAACCATCGACTGGCTTAACGCTCAGTGCATTTTCTATCTGCTTGAAGGTCAATGGGGAATCAGCCAAATTCACTACAATATTCTGAGCCTGCTTCTCGACTTTTTCAGTCACAGTCATTAGCACTGAAACCGGACTATTGGTTCTGGGAGAGAATACATCTGCAAACTCTCCATTTATCTTAAGGTCGGGGTTAGCTGAATTTTTCTTTATATTTGGTAACTGCTCAACGTCATACCCAGCCCGAGCAAGCGATTTCGCAGCTTCGTTCTGCCGATCAATAGATCGAACCATCTCCGGACTCGCGTTCTTGGGTGGAAGCTCAGGCTCCCCTTTCAAAGAACCGATCTTTGGCAAACTACTAGTTCCAGCCTCGGCATCAGTCAACGCACTAGTAGGATTGGGATTCTTTGGGACCTCTGCACCTTTTGCGACCCCACCCAGCCTACCCAGATCCCCCACTGCCCCGAGCTGCGAACTCATACTACCGGAAACAGGTGACTCCGCAATCGCGTTGACCAGGTTCTTGGCTGCTGTTGGCAGCTTGGCGGTTATCTGCGCGCCACCTTTCACTGCCGTCAGAACGCCAACAAGTTCCGCAGCGAACCTACCGCCCTCGACACCAGCTGTGACCGAACCTTGCCAGCCGGCATCCTCGTAAGCCTGGGTCAAGAATGCGGCGCGCTCCTCCAGCCCCTTCAGGTAGTTATCGCCAAATTGCTGCCGGAACTCTGGCGAAGTGGCCAACTGCTCCAGAGCTGCATAGGTTTCCCTCCAGTTCTTGACCAGTTCATAAACACCTACTGCGGTTTCAGCCGTCGAAAGACCGATGCCTCCTCCAACACCTACGACGATACCGACATCCTGCTGGGCCGAAATAATTGCCCATTTGGCTTCTATTCCGGTTTTGCAGAGCGGTTTGTCCTTGCAGCCATCGACCTCCTGCCGCTTCTTCTCCTCCTGCCAATGACTGAGGTAGTTGTGTTGGGTGGCATTCCCCGCCACCCAGGCTCCCGTCTGCAAGCTCTTGGCGTCCGCATCGCCCTGCGTCGAAGCCGCCAGCACGCCGATCAACTGCGAACTCATGATCAGCAGGCCCTTCTTGTCATCGATGGGCAGGCTGGCGTATTGCTTGGCGAGGCTATCCACCAGCGCCTCGTTGACTCCCGCAGCCAGGGCTCCGGTACGGAAATCGCCACCGACCGCTTCGGCGGCCAGACCTCCCATCAGGGCGTGCAAGCCGATCTTGCCGAGGCTGCCGTCGTCCAGCACGCCATGGGTGGTGTCGCCAATCAGCTTGAAGCCGTAGGCCGCAAAGGCATTTGCCAGGCTGTTTTGCAACGCATCGCCCAGGCTGCCCTTGCCGCCCAGCGCCCGGTCCAACAGCACCGAAGTACCATTCTGCAGCAACTGGTTCGAGGTGAACTGGCCCACGCCTTGCCAGGTGCCCAACCCTGCGGCGGGCGCCACGGCCCCGGTGTTCGGTAGAGCGGTCGAGGTGCCGGTCTGGGTCGAGGTCCATTTGTCGTAGACGCCGGCAGTCAGCCCCGCAGTTGTGCCAGCGACTACATAGCCCCTCAGCGCATCGCTGGAGGTCACGTCCTTGACGACATCCCCCAGGTTTCCCCGGTTGTTGATGGTGCTGATCGCTCCATTGCTGGCCATGCCGCTGAGCGCTGCGGTACCTGCCGCGTTCAACCAGCCCGCCGAAGTCGTAGCGGTAGCGGCTGCGGTCGCGCCTGCCATGGAGGTTCCGGCCCCGGCCGTTGCAATCGCCCCGCTGGCTGCGCCCGCCGTGAAGTAAGTCACGACGATCGCTATCGCCAACTGCGCGCCGACGCCCAGCCCGGAGTTGCTGTACTTCCAGCTGTCATGCAGTTCCTGCACGCGCCGCCAATCCACATCGCCGCGCTGCTCCATCTGCTTCAGCCACGCCAGTTGCGGATCCGCCTGCACCATCGCGTCGATGGTCTGGCTCACGGTCTTCTGGTCGATGTGCTTGAGGTCGATCTTCAGCCCTTCCACGGCCTTGATCGCCAGATTCCCCTGGGCCACGATCTGGGTCTGGCGTACGGTTTCGTCGGTCTGGCCCTTGCCCTTCGACGACTGCCACGCCAGGTCGCCCTTGCTCTTCTCGTGGCTTTCCTGGTGCAGGTCCTTCACCGCCTCGAAGGTCACCGCGCCGCCGCTGACGATGGCCAGGTCGTTGCCCGATTCCAGCTTCGCGCCCTGGTAGGTCTGGTCGCCGCCGCTGAGCAGGGTGAGGTCGCCGCCGCTGCTGATCTGGCTGCCCACCGCCTTGACGTCGGTGACTTCGTCGCGCCGGGTTTCCTTGCGGCCGAAGTCGCCTTTCTTCTTCTTGTCGTACAGGTAGTAGCTGCTGTCGTTGGCGGCCAGCAGTTCCAGCTTGTCGCCGGCCACCAGGTAGGCCTCGTCGCCGGCGCTGGCCTGGCTCGCGATCAGGCGCAGGTCCTGTCCGGCATTGATCGCCAGGTCGCCGCCAGCCTCCACGCGGGTGCCTTGCTGGGCGACCTTGTCTTCCTGGTAGGTGACCTTCCTGGTCTTGCTGTAGGCGTGCTCCTCGTTCGCCGCCGCCGCCAGGGTCACGTCGCGCCCGGCGGAGAGGGCGATGTCGCGGCGCGCTTCGAGGGTGCTGGCCACCGCCGTCAGGTCGCGGCCGGCGCTGACGTTCAGGTCCCGCCCGGCGCTGACTTCGGCGCCGAGCTGGGTCACGCTCTGTAGCCGCGACGTGCTCCAGCGGGTCTGGCCCTGGCGGTCCTCGACGGCGGCGACGGTGACGTCGCGTCCGGCGTCGAGGCTGAGGTCGCCGCGGCTCTGCAGCACCCCGCCGAGGTTGGCGATATCGCGTCCGGCCTGGACGTTCAGGCTGTTCGCCGCCTCCACCCGCGCGGCGCTGTCGGCGAAGCTGCGTTCCCAGGTGCGGCCGTCGAGCGCGCTGTCGTAGCGGGTCACGCTGCGTTCGTTGATCACGTCGCCGGTCAGCGCGGTGAGGCTCACGTCGCGCCCGGCGATGACCCCGCCCTGGCGGTTGCGGATCGAGTCGCCGGCGAGCAGGTCAAGGCGTTTGCCGGACTCGATCAGGCCGCTGTTGTCGAGGTTGTCGGCTGTCGCGCTGAGGTCGTTCTGTGCGCGCAGGGTGCCGACGTTATGCAGGTCGCCGCCGCTCACCAGCTTCACGTCGCGGCCCTGGATCAGCGCACCGTTGGGTGCCAGCCGACCCTCGGCCTGGGCCAGGTAGACCACCGGCGCGAGGACCTTCTCGCCGTTCACCTCGACCTCTTCCAGCCACACGATATCGTGCGTCAGCGCCGCCATCTGCTCTGCGCTCAGGCCCACACCCAGTTGCAGGTGCAGTTGGTCCTTGTAAGCGATGGCGTTGTCCATCAGGTAGCGGAACAACGCCTCGTCGCTGCTCAGCCCGTCGATGTAGCGCTGGCCGGTGCGCGCCACCACCGCGTCGCGGATCAGCCGCTGCTCGTAGAGACCGTCGCCGAGACGCTTCTTGCTAGCGTCCGGGTTCATGCCCAGGCCGCTGAGCAGGTAGTCCGAGTTGAGGAACTGCTTCAGCTCGGTGAGCGCCGGGTTGGTCTCGATCAGGTACTTGTGGCTGGCGCTCGGCGTGGCGTTGCCGGGCACGCCCTGGACCCGGGCGACGCCCGGCAGGCTGCCGCCGAGCGCGCTGCCGCCCTGGCCCTGGACGTTGGCCGCGCCAGCCAGGCCGTCGACCCGCACGCCCTGGCCCTGCCAGGTACCGGCGGCGTTGCCGGCGCCCTGCTGGCCGACCGAGACGCCGCTGCCGCCCTGGGTGCGGTCGGCGCCGGCACCGAGCGCGGCGCTGGCGTTGCCGTCCTCGGCGAAGTGCGAGCTGAGGCGGAACAGGCCATTGTCGCCCTGCGGCAGGCTGAAACCGGGCAGGGTGACCGGGTTGACCTGGCGCCGCGCCAGGTCGGGCGGCAGTTGCGAGGTCAGCGGCACGACCACCGAAACCCCGCTGCCGCCCACCGCGCTGTCGCCGACCTGGCGACCGCTGCCGACGAAGGTGTAGCCGGGACGGATGACGCTGTTGTTGATGCGCTTGCCGGCATTCACCGTGACGTTGCCGGCGGCCTGGATCACCGCCGCGTAGGACTGGTCGCCGGTGCTGATCGGGGTCGGTCCCTTGCTCGGGAATTCGTACTCGAAGGACCAGTCGCTGAGGATCGCGTTGAGCGCGGCGGGGATCTCGCCGGCGCGCGCCGGGTCGAAGTTGGCGCTCTGGTACCAGTAGAGGTCGGTGAAGTTGCGCGACTTCTGGTCGATGCCGCCGATATCGCCGCCACGGGCGGTGCGCAGCACGCGGATGGTTTCCAGCTCGCCGGTTTCCAGGCCCTGGTTGTCGAGGACTTCGAGGTTGGCGGTGAGGTTGCCGCCGGCGCCGATCAGGCTGGAGACGTTGCTCAGGGTGCCGCCGTCGATGGCGAAGTCGCCGCCGGCCAGCAGCTGGCCCATGGCGCTGCTGGCGGTGACCTCGGTCTTGTCGCGTTGGGTGACGGTCCAGATGGCATTGCGCTTGCCGCTGCAGTCGCCGGCGTTGACCCCTTCGATGCAGGCGGTCTGCTCCATCTTCGCGGTGTACAGGCCCGACTTGCTTTCCAGCACGGCGCGACGGTTCTCGATCAGGCTGGCGCGCAGGCTGAAGTCCTTGTCGCTCTCGATCACCCCGGAGAGGTTGCGCAGGCTGTCGGCGCGCCCGCCGGCATCGTCGCGGGCGATATCCAGCCTGCCGAGGCTGTACACATCTCCATAGAGGTTGGTGATGTCGCGGGCGCGCAGGGTCATGTCGGCGCCGCTGAACAGCAGCCCGCGCTCGTTGAGCAGGGCGGGCGCGTTCAATCGCAGGTTGCCGCCGCCGCCCAGGGTGCCGTAGTTGTTCAGGCTCGCGGCGCTGGCGACGAGGTCGCCGGCGGCGGTGATCCGCCCACGGTTGACCAGCAGGTTGCCGGCGCCGAGCGTGACATTGGCGCCGCCGGCGAGGCTGGCGGCGGTGCCGAGGTCGAGGCTGGCGGCGTTCAGGGCGAAGTCGCCGAGGCTGGTGGCGCGGCCGTTGCCACGGTAGCCGCCGCTCAGGTCGAGGCGCAAGCTGCCGTCGCTGGCCAGCAGGCCGTCGTTGCTCCAGTCGCCGCCGCGGCCGGTGAAGGACTGCACCGCCAGCAGCTTGCCCTCGGCGGTCTGGCGGAAGGTACCGATGTCCAGGTTCAGGCGTCCGGCCTGCAGCACGCTGCTGTTGGTCCATTCGCTGGCGCGGATGTCCAGCAGGCCATTGGTGGTCAGCTCGCCGCCGGCGCGGATCACCTGCCCGGAATCCAGGCCGAAGGTGCCGTTGCCGGTGTGGAGGATGCGCCCGTCGGCGTTGGCCAGGCTGCCCAGTTGCAGGTCGAGGTCCTGGTTGGCGCTTTCCAGCGCGCCGTAGGCGTTGTTCAGCTCGCCAGCGACCAGCCGCGTGCTGCCGCTGCGGCCCAGGGCGCGCAGGCTGCCGTCACTGTTGTCGATCGAGGCGGCGCGCAGGAGCAGGTCGCCTTCGCTTTCCAGCTGGCCGAAGCGGTTGGCCAGCGCGCCGGCCAGGCTGAAGTCGACGCGCCCGGCGCCGACCTTGCCGCCCTGGCCCGCCGCCGCGCCCTGGTTGAGGAAGCGCTGGCCGCTGACACTGAGCAGGCCGCTGGCGTAGAGGCCGCCGCCCTGGTTGTCGAAGTCGGCGGTGACGATGCGGTTGTCGCCGGCCAGCGCCGAGAGATGGCCCTTCTGGTTGCGCACGCCTTGCTGGGCCTGGATCTCCAGCGACTGCGCCTGGGTGATGCCGGCGCTGTTGTCGAACAGCCCGGTGACCAGCTTCAGCCAGCCCTTGGCGCTGTCGAGCACGCCGCCGGCGCCGTTGTCGAGGCTGGCGCTCTGCAGGTCGAGGTTGCCGGCCCGGCTGTCCAGACGGCCGCCCCGGTTGTCCAGTGCGGCGTCGAGGCGCAGGCGGTTGTCGCCCTGGGCCTGGAGCGTGCCCTGGCGGTTGTCCAGGCTGCCGGCCTGCACGTCGAGGGCGCCGGCCTGGCTGAAGACCAGGCCGTCCTGCTGGTTGCGCAGGGCGCCCTGGCCCAGGCGCAGGGTCATGTCGGCCTGGCTGGCGAGGGTGCCGGAGGCGCTGTTGTCCAGGCCCTGGGCGAAGAGTTCCAGCAGCCCCTGGCTGACCAGCTTGCCGCCGCGGTTGTCGACGCTGGCGCTGCGCAGCAGCAGGTCGCCGCCGCTGGCCAGGCGCGCGCCGCCGGTATTGACCAGGGCGCCGCCGAGGAGCGCCTCGAGCCGGCCCTGGCTGATCAGCTGGCCGCCGCTGTTGTCCAGGCTGGCACCCGTGAGCAGCAGGCTGCCGCCGTTGACCTGGCCGCCGGCGTTGTTCAGCACCGCGCTGGCGCGGTCGAAGGTCAGCGCGCGCTGCGCCGAGATCAGCCCGCCCTGGCCGTTGTCCAGCTTCCCGGCGATGCTCAGGGTCACGTCGCTTTCGCCGGAGACGATGCCGCCGGCGTTGGCCAGGCGGGCGGCGGCGATCCGCTGCGCCCCCTTGCTGACCAGGGCACCCTGGCCGTGGTTGTCCAGCGCGCCGGCGAGGCTGACCGCCAGCTCGCCGTTCTTGCTCGACAGGGTGCCGCCGGCGCTGTTGTACAGGCTGCCGCCCTCGACCGCCAGGCCTTCCCAGCCGGAGAACAGGCCGTCACCGGCATTGCCCAGCTGGTCGGCGACCAGGCGCAGCTTCCCGGCGCTGATGATGCGGCCCTTCTGGCCGTTGTCGATGCGACTGGCCAGCAGCTCGAAGCCCTGCTGGCTGGAAATCTCGCCGCCCTGGCGGTTGTCGAGGACGTTCAGCCGCTCGATGCTCAGCGGGCCGCGGGCGCTGATCAGGCCGCCCTGGTTGTCCAGGTCGCCGCCCTGCAGGTCGAGACGGACGCCGCGCTCGCCGATCAGCCGGCCCTGGCGTTGCAGCAGGCGCTCGACGGTCAGGCGCAGGTCGCCCCTGGCGGAGATTTCGCCGCCGTCGGCGGAATCGACGCGCCCTGCCGTCAGTTCCAGTTCGCCGTCGCTGGTGAGCAGGCCGCCGCGGTTGTCCAGGTTGCCGGCGCCCAGCGTCAGCGACTGCTTGCCACTGAGGGCGCCGCCACGGTTGTCGAGGTCGGCGCTGCTGACATCGAGGGCGCCCTGGCTGACCAGCTGGCCACCCTGGGCGTTGTTCAGCGCGCCAGTGGCGACGCTCAGGCCGGCGTTGCCGGAGAGCAGGCCCTTGCCGCTGTTGTCCAGCGAGGCGCTGGCGAGCGTCAGGCGGGCGCCGGAAACGGTGCCTTCGGCGTGGTTGTCCAGCGCGCCGGCGACGCGCAGGTCGATGCCGGCGCGGCTGGCCAGGGTGCCCTTGGCGCTGTTATCCAAACTGCCGGCTTCAATGTCCAGCCCGGTGGCGCCGGAGATCACCCCGGCCAGGCTGTTGTCCAGGGCCTGGGCGATGCGCAGGACCAGGCTGTCGGCGCTGAGCAGGCGCCCGCCGCGGTTATCCAGGCTGGCGGCGGCGAGGGTGAAGGCGCGGTCGCTGGAGATTTCCCCGCCGGCGCCGTTGTCCACCGCGCCGAGCTGGCGCAGCAGCAGCGCGCCGGGCGTGGCGATCAGGCCGCCGTCGCGGTTGACCAGCGCGCCGCCATTGAGGTCGAGGGTGATGCCGGTTTCGCTGACCAGTGCGCCACCTGCGCGCTGGTCGAGGCCTTTCAGGTTGGCGTCGAGCAGGCCCTTGGCGCTGATCCGGCCCTGCTGGCCGTTGTCCAGCCGGGCGGCCGCCAGGGTGATGCCGGCGTTGCTGCCGATGGTGCCCTTCTGGCTGTTGTCCAGCGCACCGGTGCGGATATCCACCGCGCCCTTGGCGCTGATCACCCCGGCGCGGCTGTTGTCGAGGCTGGCTCCGTCCAGCGCCACGCCGGCGTCGCTGAGCAGCTTGCCGCCCTGGTTGTTCAGCGCGCCCCGGCTGCTCAGCGTGAGCGGGCCGGCGCTGGAGAAGGTGCCGCCACGGTTGTCGAGGCTGGCGGATCGCGCCGTCAGCGCGCCTTCGCTGACCAGCGCGCCGCCCTGGTTGTCCAGCGCGCCGTCCAGGCTCACGCCCAGGCCTTTCTGGCTGTCGAGCCGCCCGCCGTCGCCGTTGAACAGTTCGCCGCCGTCCAGGCTCAGGCCGTCGCGCCCGGCCAGCACCCCCTTGGCCTGGTTCAGCAGGCGCTGCACGGTGAGGCGCAGGCCGCCGTCGCCGATGACCTTGCCGGCGCGGTTGTCCAGTTGCTCGCGGACGTTCACGGCGACCTTCGCGGTGCTGGAAATCTCGCCGGCGCGGTTGTCGACCTGCCGCGCCTCGATAGCGATGCCGCCGTTCGCGGCGATCAGCCCGGACTGGCTGTTGTCGAGCGTGTCGGCCGCGACCTTCAGGGTCTTTTCGCTGACCAGTTCGCCACCTTGCTGGGCCAGGCTGCCGAGCGTCGCCTGCAGGTCGCCCTTGGCGGCGATACGCCCTCCGGCGTTGCCGACGGCGTTCGCCGTGAGATCCAGGCGGCCATCGCTGAGCAGCTTGCCGCCCTGGTCGTTGCGCAGGCTGGCGACCTCCACGCGCACCCCGCCCTTGCCGCTGGCGATGCCGCCATCGCCGTTGTCGAAGGCGCCTCCCGTGGCTTCCAGGCCGGCGTCGGCCACCAGCATGCCACCACGGTTGTCCAGGCTGGCGCCGTGGACGTTCAGCTCGCTGCGGCTCGACAGCAGGCCGCCGGCTCGGTTGTCCAACTGCCCCACCGTCACGCGCTGCGCGCCCTGGCTGAGCAGGTTGCCCTGGTCGCGGTTGTCCAGCAGGCCGGCGACGCTGGCGACCAGCCCGCCCTGGCTGGCCAGCGTACCCTTGCCGCTGTTGTCCAGGCTGCCGGCCTGCAGGTCGAGGCGGTTGGCCGCCGAGAACAGGCCGAGGCGGTTGTCGATGGCGCCGCTGGCGACCACCAGCAGGTCGTCGCCGAGCAGCTTGCCGCCACGGTTGTCCAGGCTGCCGAGGCGCACCTCGGCGCGCTTGCCGGAAATTTCGCCATCCGCCCGGTTGTCCAGCGCCTGGGCGCTGACGCGGGTCGCCTGCTGGCTGCCGAGCAGGCCTTCCTGGCTGTTGTCGAGCGTCCCCGCGCCGACTTCCAGGTCGTTCAGGCCGATCACCTGGCCGCCGCGGTTGTCGAGCTTGCCGGCCGCCGCGACCACGGTGCGGTCGCGACTGTGCAACAGCCCGCCCCGGCGGTTGTCCAGGTTCGCCGCCGCGACCCGCAGTTCGCCCTCGGCGAGCAACTTGCCGCCACGGTTGTCCAGGTCTCCGGCGGCCACCCGGGTGGTCGCGCCTTTCAAGCTGCCGCCCTGGTTGTCCAGCGCCTGGCTGGCCCTGGCCTCCAGCGTGCGGCTGGCTACCAGGCTGCCGGCGTTGCGCAGGGTGCGGCTGTCCAGGCCGAGGTCGCCGCGGGCGTTGCGCCGGTTGTCCGGATCGACGCCGGCCTCGATCACCCCGGCATTGTCGATATGCGCCGCCTCCAGCGCGATGCGCTCGCGCGCCGCCAGGCTCTGCCGGTTGACCAGCTCCTCCGCGCCGCGGATCTCGGCGCTACCGCCGGCGTAGGTCTTGCCGTTCAGCTCCACGGCCTGGGCCGCGATCTTCAGGTCGCCCTGGCTGGAGGCCTGGGCCAGGCTCAGCCTGCCGCTGGCGTCAATGCGGATGTCGCCGCCGCTGGCGGCCATGTCGCCGGCCAGCTTCACCCCCACGCCCTGCTCGGTGCCGACCAGGCGGATCGCCCCGGCGTACATCCCGCCCAGCGCCGAGCTGTCGATCGCCAGTCGCGGCTTTTCGCTGCCGTCGGCGGCGCGCGGAGTGGCCTGCAGGCTGTCGGCCTGGACGTCGTTGCGGCCGGTGACGATGTTCAGGTTCTTCGCGTAGAGCTTGGCGTTGAGCGTGGCGCTGCGGGTGATCAGGTCGAACTGTTCGAGGTTGCTGACGTTCAGTTCGGCGCCTTCGATGGCGATGTCGCCGCCGTCCACCTGGAAGCGCTCCAGGCGCTGGCCGTCCATGATCGGCTTGCCGGTGGTGAGGGTGGCGCGCGGCGTGTTGATGAAGCCGCAGCCCTGGCAGGTGATGCCGTGCGGGTTGGCGACGATGACCCGCGCCGACTGCCCGGCCACCTCGGTGTAGCCGGCCAGGGTGCTGCGGTTGCCGCCGGTGACCTGGTTGAGGATCACCTGCGCCGCCTGGCCCTGCAGGTTCGGGTTGCCGAGGATGATCCCGCCGAGCTGGGTGCCCTGGGTCTTGCCGGTGGCGTTGTTGAGGATCAGCCCGTTGGCGCCGACGTTGTAGTCGCGGAAATGGTTGTTCGACAGCCCGGCGCCATTGGGCGTGGCGATGTTGACGATGGGCACGCCGTTGCCCGCCTGGCCGAGGCTGGTATTGCCGCCGGCCGCCGCGTCCACCGCCAACTGCGCCGCCGCCGCGACGATCGGGTCGAGGAACAGGATGCCGGCCAGGGTCAGGGCGATGCACTGGTTCAGGGGGCTGCGGATGTCCATATCGTCACTCCTTGGCGGGTAGGGGCCCGGCGAGGTTAAGCAAGGTTGTCCAGGGAAAGGGCCTCGATGAACGAAGGCGCTTTCCTAAAGCGTTCAGGAGGTCGCCGCGTCTTCAGAAGAACGCGTCGACCCGGAAATAGATCGGGTGCTCGCGCCGCTCGATGACGCTCGGCCGCTCCAGCGAGCGGGCGAAGCCGACGCTGGCGGCGAAATAGCGGCCGCGGGCATCCAGTTCGATGGCGTTGCCACTCATGCGCCCGCTGGCGCCGTCGTTGTAGCGGTCGTGGCGGATCACGCCGACGTCGTAGGCGAAGGCCACGCCGTATTCCTGCAGCCAGGGCCGCAGCGGCGCCCACTGCACCGCGCGCCGCCAGCGCAACTGGTTGCGCCAGTAGCCGCCGCTGTCGCCGGTCAGGGTCTGGTCCTTGAAGCCGCGCACCGAGCTGTTGCCGCCGAGGCTGATGCGCTGCGGGCTGAACAGCACGTCCTCGCTCCTCTGCCCGGTGGCCAGGCTGTCGAAGCTGAAACGCTCGCCCCACAGCTGGAACGGCTGCAGGTAGCTGAGGGTCAGGCTGTACTTGTCGTAGCGCGCATGCGCATCGCCGCCCCGCGGCTGGCCGCGACCCTGCGCGCCAAGGGCGCCGATGCCCTGCTGCCAGCCGAGGTCGAGGTTGACGAAGCCGCTGCCGATCCGCCGGCCATGGTTGAAGCCGAGCTGGGTCTCGGTGATCCGTGTGCTCTGGTCTTCCAGGCGGGTGTCTTCGATATAGTTGTTGGTGCGCTGGTGGCTGAGACCCAGGCTCATGGCGGTCTTGCTCACGCCGTCGCGGTGCAGCACGCGTTCGGCGCGGAACTGGTGGCTGCGGCTGTCGCCGTCGAGCTTGAAGGGGAAGCCGCTGGTCTCGTTGCGCGTGCGGTAGTCGCTCTGGCTGTAGCCGTAGGTGAAGGTCCACCAGCCCCAGGGCAGGCTGTAGAACAGGCTCTGGCTGTCGGAATGGCGCCAGCGGTCGCTCACCGCGTCCTGGTTGGCGCGCAGGCTGAGCTGGTCGGCCAGGCCCAGCGGGCTGTCCCAGTCCAGGCCGAGGCCCATCTGCTGCTCGCCGGTGCTCACGTCGCCGTCGTTGTTGCGCGTGGCGGAGACGCGCCAGGGCTTGTCGCGCTCGCCCTTGAGACGCACCCGGCTGCCGCCGACCTGGCTGCCGGGCACCAGCTCCAGCTGCGCCTGGCGCGAGGGCAGGCGGCCCAGTTGGTCGACCAGTTGCTCCAGCTCGCGCAGGTCGAGCAGTTCGCCGGTCTTGCCGGGAAAACTCATCGCCAGCTCGCGCGGGCTGGCCAGCGCGGAGCTGTCGAGACCTTCCAGGCGGCCTTCGACGACGATCACCCGCAGCGTCCCGGAGGCCAGGTCCTGCTGCGGCAGGTAGGCACGGGTGGTGACGTAGCCTCGATCCAGGTAATGGTCGGTGACGGCCTTGAGCAACGCGTTGAGCTGGCCCACGCCCAGGCATTTGCCCTGGTAGGGGGCCAGCAATTCGTCGCGGGCGCCCTGCGCCAGGTGCTCGGCGCCTTCGAGCTTGATGCGGCGGATGTCGAAACAACGGCCGTCACCAGCGGATCCGCCTGGCGTCGAGGGCGCTTCGTTACCTGGCAGTTGCTGGAGTTCCTCCAGGCGCTTGCGCTGCTCGTCCAGCAGGCGCTGCTGGCGCTCGCGGATCAGGTCGCGGTCGCCGGGAGAGGTGAAGGGGGCGGCGCTGGCCATGAGCGGCAGGCACAGGAGGACAAGGGCCAGGCGAGGGATAGCCACGATTTCGTTCCTTGAAATGCAGAGGACGTAGTATCGGCCCGGTGGCACTGGTGAATCTGTAGGTAAATTCTGAATGGAGCGACGATAAACCGGGCGAAACGAGGCAGAGGCACAATGCCACCTCGGCGCCGGAATCTATCACATACTTTCGGGTTAGTCCGTTAGATAGAGCGCTTTCTCGACACCGCCTTCGAAGACGAACATCCGGCGGATGTGGCCTTGGCCGGGACAGCGACGTCGTCGGGGTCGGCCAAGGCGACCAGGTCGTTGGAGTAGCCGTCGCTGTCGATCACCAGCAGCGCTGGCCAGGAAAAGGGATGGAGGCGCGACGCGCCTCTCACTTCACCGGCAGGTCCTTGCCCCATAGGCGCACCGCCTTGATCCCTTCCGCGCCACCTTCGAAGACGAAGGTCTGGCGGATGCCGGCCTTGGCCGGGACGGTGACGTCGTCGGGATTGGCGAGGGCGACCAGGGCGTTGGAGTAGCCGTCGTTGTCGATCACCAGCAGCGCGCCGGTCTGGGTCAGGTTGATCAGGCGCACGGTAGCGGCGCTGTCGTTCTTGAAGCCGAGGGTGACGGCCAGTTGCTGGTCGCGCGGCTCGGTCTTGAGCACTTCGACCTGGCCGATCCCGGCGAAGCCGGCGTTGTCGGAGACCACCTTGGCGCCATCGGCGCCCTGGGCCGACTGGCGGCCGCTGGTGATGCCCTCGCTGACCCCGCCGAGGAGGTTCTTGCCGGTCTCGATGGCCGAGGACACCGCGGCCTTGGCCGCGCCCTTGACCGAACTGCCCTCCTCCGCGGCCACGGCGCTGCCGGCGGCCAGGGGCAGGAGCAATCCCAATGCGGCGATCCTTGCGTTCATTCGTCCATCCTCTGGTGGTGTGGGAGGCAGCCAGACTAACAGCCGGCTAGCGGCCGTTCCAGTGGCGCGCCCGGCGCTTGCGCCACCAGATGTAGACACCGGTCAGCGACAGCCCGGCGATGGCCAGGCCGAGGACGGCGATGGCGATGCGTCCCGGCAGGCCGGCGATGCGCCCGCCGTGGATCGGGTACTGCAAGCGGTAGAAGCGTTCTCCCCAACTGCCCTGCCCGGCGACTTCCTGGCCGAGCAGGCGGCCGTCGCTGCCATGAAAGAACAGCCAGGACTTGCCCATGGGGTCGTCGTGGTCGCCGAAGCCGGCGCCGAAGAAGTTGTACTCGAAGCTGTAGTACAGCTCGCCGATCGGCTCGGCGATGCCCAGCCGCGCCGCCTCAGCGCTGGCCAGCTGGAAGGTGCGGTCGTAGTCCAGGCGGGTTTCCCCCAGTTGCTCCCTGGGCAGCCGCCCGCGCGCCTCGTAGACGCTCGGTTCGATCGGCGAGAACAGCGATACCAGCGGCTTGAACACCTGGCTCGGCAGGTTCAGGGCGACGCTGCTCAGCGCCACCGGCGCCAGCAGCAGCCAGAGCCAGAGTCCGCCGGCGCGATGCAGGTCGAAGTTGAAGCGGTAGGCGTTGCCGCGCTTGATCTTCCAGGCGGTCGCCCACTTGCTCCAGAACGGCCGGCCGCGCGGCAGGGTCAGCCAGGCGCCGACGAAGCAGTCGAGGAACCAGAACATCGCCACCCCGCCCATCAGGTACAGGCCCCAGTTCCCCGGCAGGGTCAGGTTGTGGTGGAACTCCAGGACCCAGGGAACCAGGTTCGCCGGCTGGAAGCAGCAGGCCGCCCAGAGGCGCTTGCCGACTTCCTCGCCGCTGACCGGATCGAGGTAGAACACGTCGTGCTCGACCTTGGCGCCGGCATCGCGCGGCACGGTGGCGAGCAACGCCGGATGCCCGCCCGCCTCGGGATACTCCATGTACCACACCAGTTGTCGCGGATAGCGTGCCTCGACGCGTTGCACCAGGCTGCCCGGGGAAAGGCGCTCGCCGCCCTCGCCCACGGTGTAGAAGCCGGGGTTCAGCCATTCGTCGATTTCATGATGGAAGGCCAGCAGGCTGCCGGTGAGACCGGCGAGGAAAAGGAACAGCGCGGTAGCCAGACCGACATAGCGGTGCAGCAGGACCAGGACGGGGCGCATGGGGGCTCCAGGTAACCAGGGTACGGCCGGCGACGCCGGCGAATGCCCGGCGCGTACGTCGCGCGCCGGGCTGCTTGGCCGGTACCGCGGCGCTGGCGCCGGGGCCCGGGTGGACGGTCAGAACTGGTAGTTCACCGTCGCGGTGACGTTGCGCTTCTCGCCGAAGTAGCAGAAGTCCAGGCTGTAGCAGGACGCCACGTAGTCCTTGTCCAGCAGGTTGTTGGCATTGAGGCTGACGTCCAGGCCTTTCAGGCCGAGCTTGCCGAGGTCGTAGCCGATGCGCGCGTCGACCAGGGTGTAGTCCGGTACCCGCAAGGTGTTTTCCTTGTCCGCCCAGGTCTCGCCGACGTAGCGCGCGCCGCCGCCGATGCTCAGGCCGCTGAGCGGGCCGGCGTCGAAGGCATAGTCGGCCCACAGCGAAGCCATGTGCTTGGGCGCCTGGTTCGGCGTATGGCCCTGGTTGCCGTCCAGCGACTTGGTGTAGGTGATATCGGTGTAGGTGTAGCTGCCGAGCAGTTTCAGGTTGTCACTGAGCTGGGTGTGGGCCTCCAGTTCGAACCCCTGGGAACGCACTTCGCCGACCGAGGTGTAGAAATTGTCCTGGGGTTCCTTGGAGGCGACGTTCTCCTGGGTGATGTGGAACAGCGAGGCGGTGTAGAAGCTGTTGCTGCCCGGCGCCTGGAATTTCAGGCCGAGCTCCCACTGCTTGCCCTCGGTGGGTTCCAGCGGCGTACCGGAAGCGTCGGAGTAGGCGTTCGGGTTGAACGACTCGGAGTAACTGACATAGGGCGCCAGGCCGTTGTCGAACAGGTACAGCGCGCCGATCCGGCCGGTGAATTTCTTCCAGTCGTCGTCGGCCTTGGTGCCGCTGCTGCGATTCTTGTCGGTGACGCTGACCCAGTCCTGGCGCAGGCCGACCGAGAAGCGCCACTGGTCGATGTCGATCAGGTCCTGCAGGTAGACGCCGGTCTGCTCCAGGCGCCGGGTGTGGTTGTCGTCGGGGTAGTAGCTGATGGCGTCGTCGCCGTAGACCGGGTTGAACGCGTCCAGCGCCGAGGCCGCGCCGGAACGCCAGTCGACCACGGTGCGCCGGCGCTGGTAGTCGAGACCGGTCAGCAGGGTGTGGCGCGCCGCACCGGTGGCGAATTCGGCCTGCAGCATGTTGTCGACGATGTATGCCTGCAGGTGTTCGCGGGCGCCGGTGAAGTAACGGTTCAGCTTGTTCGGCTCGCTGGCGCTCCAGCCGTAGGCGTAGACCTGTGAAAGGTCGACGTCGGAGTCCAGGTAGCGGAAGTTCTGCCGCGCCGACCAGACGTCGTCTATGCGGTGTTCCAGCTGGTAGCCGAACATCCGCTGGGTGCGGTCGAAGTCGTCCTTGCCCGGCTCGCCATCGAAGAACTCGCGGGAGATGTGCCGGCCGTTGTGGTGCGACAGGGTGCCATCGGCCGGCACGCCGCCGTGGTAGCCGCCATTCGGATCATGCTGCAGGTAGCCCTGCAGGGTCAGGGTGGTGTCGTCGCTGAAATCGATGGCCAGGGTCGGGGCGATGGCGTAGCGCTCTTCCTTGACGTGGTCGAACTGGGTATCCGAGCCCTTGCCGAGACCGACCACGCGGTAGGCGATGCGCTTCTCCTCGTCCAGCGGGCCGCTGAAGTCGAAGCCCATCGACTTCTGGCCCATGTTGCCGACGCTGGCGGTGACCTGGTGGTAGTCCTCGTACAGCGGCTTCTTGCTGGTCAGCGCCACCAGCCCGCCCGGCAGGCTGCGGCCGTAGAGCACCGAGGACGGCCCCTTGAGCACGTCGATGCGCTCGAGGAAGTACGGGTCGACCTGCATCGAGCTGTAGGTACCGCTATCGCCCATGGCCTTGAGGCCGTCGAGGTAGATGTTGTCCACGCTGTTGTCGGCGAAGCCGCGCATCACCACGTAGTCGTAGCGGTTCGAGGCGCCGACCTGGCCGGTGAAGATCCCGGGGGTATAGCGCATCGCCTGCTGCACGGTCCTGGAGGCGGTGTCGTCGATCTGCTCGCGGGTGATCACCGAGACGGTCTGGCTGGTTTCCAGCAGCGGCTTGCTGGTCTTGGTGGCGATCTGGCTATGGGTGGCCAGGTAGCCATCGGTGCTGCCCAGGTTGTTGCCGAGGGCGAAGACTTCCACCGCCTGCAGGTTCAGCACGTCGCCGTCCTTCGCCGGCGCCTCGCGCAGGACGAAGCTGCCGTCGCCCTGGTCTTCCGCTTCCAGCGGGGTGTCGGCGAGCAGCCGGGCCAGGCCCTGCTGCACGGTGAAACTGCCGCGCAACCCCTGGGAACTGTAGCCACCGGTCTGCGCCGGAGTGGCCGAGAGGGTGATGCCGGCCTCGCGGGCGAAGCGGTTGAGCACCTCGCCCAGCTCCCCAGCGGGGATCGCATAGGGCCGCGCCCGCTCCGCCACTACCTCGGCGGCCGAGGCGCAGAGCGGCGCCGCGCCGGCCGCCATGGCCAGCGACAGCAGGGCCGCGCGCACCGAACAGCTCAGGCGCGAGGCACGGGGAAAAGCGGAGGACGACGGGGCATTGCGGGGGACGACGGCGGTGGCGGTCATGAACAGGATCCGTTGGAGTCGTTGGAGGCGTTGAAGGGGGTTCAACCGCTAAAGCCGGATCAGTCCTGAAAAGCCGACAAAAATAATGAAAATAATTTTCAGTGCGTTTCGCCCAGGCGGCAGCCAGCTTCCACGCGGCCGCCGGAACGGCTCAGGCGGCGACCACCCTCACCCACCAGCGGGTATGCCGCTGCAGGCGCACCGGCAAGGTCCGCGCGAGCACCTGCAGCAGCCTGTCGCTGTCGTCCAGGCGGTAGACCCCGGACAGGCGCAGGTCGGCGACCTCCGCGGCGCAACCGAGGTAGCCGTTGCGGTAGCGGCCGACCTCGGCGAGGAAGTCGGCCAGGCGCATGTCGCGGGTGACGATCAGGCCATCGGCCCAGGCCGCGGCATCCATCGGCGGTCGCTGGAGACGCCGCACGCCATCGGCGGCGATCCGGTAGCTCTGCCCCGCCTCGGCCACCGGCGCCTGCGCCGGACGCGCGCCGAAGGCCTCGATGCGTACCGCCCCCGCGCTGACGCTGAGACAGGTGGCGGCATCGTGCAGGCGTACGTTGAAACGGGTGCCGAGCGCTTCGAACAGGCCCTGCGCGGTGCGCACCCGCAGGGGCCGATGCCGTGGAGACTGCGCGTCGGCGCCACTGCTGAGGAAGATCTCGCCGCGCGCGAGGAGGATAAGGCGCTGGCCGGCGTCGTAGCGCACGTCGACCGCGCTGTCGGTGTTCAGCTGCAGGCGCGTGCCATCGGCCAGCTCGATGCTGCGGCGCTCACCGGTGGCGGTGCTGTAGTCGGCGCTCAGGCGTTGCCAGGGCAGGCTGTCGCGGCCGACCCAGGCCACCGCGCCGCCGGCCACCAGCAACGACAGCAGCTTCAGCGCCTGGCGCCGCTGCAGGCGCTGCGCGCTGCTGTCCAGGGTGCCGCAGGCGACCCCGCCGGGCAGTGCCTTGAAGCGTCCGTGCAATTCTTCGCTGAGCGCGCTGACCTGCTGCCAGGCCCGTTCGTGCTCGCCGTGCTCCGCGCGCCAGGCCGCGCAGGCGCGTTGCAGGCGGCCGTCGTCCGGCTGCGAGCGCAGGCGTACCAGCCAGCGGATGGCCTGCCTGACCAGCGCCTCGTCGACCCGCCCGCGCATTGCCTCCAGCGCGCCGTTCATTCGCCGTAGCGCAGCAGGTAGCAGTGGTACAGCGCCTCGGCCACGTAGCGCTCGACGCTGCGCTGGGAAACGCCCATGCGTTCGGCGATCTGCCGGTAGCCGAGGTCCTCGCACTGGGCGAGGAGGAAGGCGGTGCGGACCTTCGGCTTGAGCCCGTCGAGCATCCGCGAGATTTCCTCCAGCAGCTCCAGCACCAGTTCCCGCGCCTCGGGCGATGGCGCCTGCGCCTCGGGCAGGTGGGCGATGCTTTCCAGGTAGGCGCGCTGCAGTTCCTCGCGGCGCCAGTGGTCGATCACCAGGCCGCGGGCGATGGTGCGCAGGAACGCGCGCGGCATGCCGATCTCGCGCAGCTCGCGCTTGAGCAGGACGCGCAGGAAGGTGTCCTGGGCCAGGTCCGCCGCGTCCGCCGCGCTGCCCAGCTTGCCGCGCAGCCAGTTCTGCAGCCAGCCGTGATGTTCGCTGTACAGCGCATGCATGGCGCGGTGGTGGGCGTCGATGAGGGTCGGGACGGACATGGAGGAAGCCGGGCCGGCACATGAATGATAATGAATCGCATTGTCGAGAAGCCCGCCACTTTTTGCAAGAGCGTTCGCCAGCCGGTGCCCTACTCCTGCGTCGCGCCTTCGCGCAGGCAGGCCAGCAGGTCCTCGCTGGCGCGGTCGCGGTGCGGCTCGTCGCGCCAGCACATGCCCACCGCGCCCTCGCCGGGAATCTCCAGCGCCAGCCTGGCCACCAGGCCGCGCCCGACGAGGTGCTCGACCACCCGCGCCGAACCGATGGAGAGCATGTCGCTGCCGCGCAGCAGTTCGATATTGGCCAGCATCGATGACGATTCCAGGCGGTAGGCCGGCGGTTGCCGGCCGCTCTGGGTCAGGGCCGTGTCCAGCTTGCTGCGGATCGGCGAGCCGGACGGCCAGACGATCCACTCGTAGCGCCGCACGTCCTCCCACTCCAGCGCGCCGGCGCCGGCCAGCGGATGTTCCGGCCGCGCCATGACCACGATCGCCTCGTTGTAAAGCACTTCGCTGCACAGGCCGGCGCGCGGCGCGTAGTTGTCCAGGCGCCCGACCACCACGTCCAGCTGGCGCTTCTCCAGGCGCTCCAGCAAGCCATTCATGGTGCCCTCCAGCAACTCCACCTGGGCACCCGGATAACGCCCGAGGAAGGCCCGCAGCGCGCGCGGCACCAGGCTCGGCGCGGAAGCCGGCGAGGTGCCGAGGACCACCCGGCTGCCGCTGCCGCTGCGCATCGCCGCGAGGTTCTGCCGCGCCCGCTCCATCTCGGTGAGCACGCGCTGGGCATGGTTGAACAGCGTCAACCCGTAGGGGGTCGGGCGCAGGCCGCGGGCGTGGCGTTCGAACAGCGGCGCGCCGACGTCTTCCTCCAGTTCCTTGAGCCACTTCGACAGGCCCGGCTGGGTGGTGTGGGCGGCGCGCGCGGTGCCGCTGAGGTTGCCGGTCTCCATCAGGCTGACCAGCAATTGCAGGTGCTGCAGACGCAGGCGGCGGGTCCAGTCCATCGCAAGCCATCCTCTGATTCGTATAGGTCGATGTCTAAATATCATTATTCGGTTATGCCTTCACCTCGAATAATGACCCCAGACCGAGGCGGCCCCGCCTCCTCCCGCCGGAGACTCATCGGTATGCATAACGACAATTCCACCGAGAAGCGCGCCGATTTCTATCGGCGCATCCGCCAGCAGCACCTCACCCCGCTCTGGGAGGCCCTGCACAGCCTGGTCCCGGCGCAGCCCGCCGGCGGCTGCCGGGCGGCGCTATGGCGCTACCGCGAGCTGCGCCCGTTCCTGCTCGAGGCTGGCGACCTGATCAGCGCCGAGGAGGCGATCCGCCGCGTGCTGGTGCTGGAGAACCCCGACCTACCCGGCCAGTCGGCGATCACCCCGAGCCTCTATGCCGGCCTGCAACTGATCCTGCCGGGCGAGATCGCCCCCAGCCACCGGCACACCCAGTCCGCCCTGCGTTTCGTCGTCGAGGGTCGCGGCGCCTACACCTCGGTGGATGGCGAACGCACCCACATGGAGCCGGGCGACTTCATCATCACCCCGTCCTGGACCTGGCACGACCACGGCAACCGCAGCAGCGTCGAGGGCGGCGATCCGGTGGTCTGGCTGGACGGCCTGGACATCCCGATGCTGCGTTTCTTCGGCGCGACCTTCGCCGAGAACCATGGCGAACCGGTGCAGCCGCTGCTGCGCGAGGAAGGCGACAGCGCCGCCCGCTACGGCAGCAACCTGCTGCCGCTGCGCCACCAGCCGGCTTCGCCGACCTCGCCGCTGTTCAGCTACCCCTACGCGCGCAGCCGCGAGGCGCTGTGGCGCCTGTCGCGACAGGAGAGCCCCGATCCCTGGGAAGGACACAAGCTGCGCTACGCCAACCCGGCCACCGGCGGCTGGGCGATGCCGACCATCGCCACCTGCCTGCAACTGCTGCCGGCAGGCTTCAGCGGGCAGCCCGCGCGCAGCACCGACGCCAGCGTCTACTCGGTGGTCGAGGGCAGCGGCGTGGCGCACATCGGTGGCCAGCGCTTCGCTTTCGAAGCCAGGGACCTGTTCGTCGTGCCGTCCTGGGCCGAGCTGCGCCTGGAGGCCGGCGCCAGCGACTGCGTGCTGTTCAGTTTCTCCGATCGCCCGGTGCAGCAGGCGCTCGGCATCCTCCGCGAATCCCGCAAACCCCTTGCCCACTGAAGGACCGATCCCATGAGCCATCTCTTCGCGCCCGAAGCGCCCGTCAGCCTCACCATCCATGGCAGCGACCAGACCTTCCCGGTCCGGCGGGTCTACTGCGTCGGTCGCAACTACGCCGCCCACGCCAGGGAAATGGGCTTCGATCCCGATCGCGAGCCGCCGTTCTTCTTCTGCAAGCCGGCCGACGCGGTGGTCCCGGTGGCCGCCGGCAGTACCCTGGAGCTGCCTTACCCGAGCCAGACCGGCAACTATCACTACGAGATCGAGCTGGTCGCGGCGATCGGCAAGGGCGGTCGCGACATTCCCCCGGAGCGCGCCGAGGAGCACGTCTGGGGTTACGCGGTGGGCCTGGACATGACCCGCCGCGACCTGCAGATGCGCATGCGCGAGATGGGCCGCCCATGGGAGATCGGCAAGGCCTTCGACCAGTCGGCACCGATCGGGCCGCTCTACCCGGCCAGCCAGGTCGGCCACCCGCGCCATGCCGCCATCAGCCTGCAGGTCGAGGGCGAGGACCGCCAGCGCAGCGACATCGACCAGTTGATCTGGTCGGTGGCGGAAACCGTCAGCGACCTGTCGCGCTTCTTCGAGTTGCGTCCCGGCGACCTGATCTTCACCGGCACCCCGGAAGGCGTCGGCGCGGTCGAGCGCGGCCAGCGCATGCTCGGCGCCATCGACGGCCTCGGCGAACTCAGCGTCCGCGTGGTCTGAATCGCCGCCCGCGCGCGGCGCGGGCCCACCCTGCCCTTCATCCGGGCTGTCGCCACGGCGACGGCCGAGGAACGCTCATGCCCACGCCCGCCAAGAACAACAAGATCGACGTCCAGGCCTTCATCGACGCGCAGGCGGTCTCCGCCTTCCAGTTGCGGGTCCTGCTGCTGTGCTTCCTGATCGTCGCCATGGACGGCTTCGACACCGCCGCCATCGGTTTCATCGCCCCGGCCCTGGCCCATGACTGGCAACTCAGCCCGGCGCAGCTCAGCCCTATCCTCGGCGCGGCGCTGGCCGGGCTGGCCCTCGGCGCGTTCGCCGCCGGTCCGCTGGCCGATCGCTTCGGACGCAAGACCATCCTTCTCCTCTCGGTGCTGTTCTTCGGCGGCTGGAGCCTCGCCTCGGCCTACGCCGGCTCGGTGGAAAGCCTGGCCCTGCTGCGCTTCCTCACCGGCCTCGGGCTTGGCGGGGCGATGCCCAACGCGATCACCCTGACCTCCGAATACTGCCCGCGCCGGCACCGCGCGCTGATGGTCACCGCGATGTTCTGCGGCTTCACCCTCGGTTCGGCGCTGGGCGGCCTGCTCGCCGCGCGGATGGTCCCGGCGCTGGGCTGGCAGAGCGTCCTGCTGCTCGGCGGCGGCCTGCCCCTGGCGAGCCTGCCGTTGCTCTGGCTGTGCCTGCCGGAATCGGTGCGTTTCCTCGCCCGGCGCACACCGGGCTCGCCGCGCCTGCGCCGGAGCCTGGAACGCCTGGGGCGCCTGCCGGAGAACTGGGACGGCCGCCTCGAAGCGCCCGCCGAGGAAGCCGCCGGCTCGCCGCTGCGACAGATCCTCGGCGCCGAACTGCGCCGTGGCACCCTGCTGCTCTGGGCCACCTTCTTCATGGGGCTGCTGATCATCTACCTGCTGACCAACTGGCTGCCGACGCTGATCGGCGGCACTGGCTTCAGCCTCGCCGAGGCTGCGCTGATCAGCGCCATGTTCCAGCTCGGCGGGACCCTCGGCGCGATCCTGCTGGGCAGCGCCATGGACCGCTTCGAGGCGCACCGGGTGCTGAGCCTGGCCTACCTCGGCGGCGCGCTGTTCATCCTCGGCATCGCCAGCCTCTACCACAGCTTCGCCCTGCTGGCGCTGTGCGTCGCCGGCGTCGGCTTCTGCATCAGCGGCTCGCAGGTCGGCGCCAACGCCCTGGCCGCCGACTTCTATCCGACCCGCAGCCGCGCCACCGGGGTCAGTTGGGCCCTCGGCCTGGGCCGCATCGGCTCGATCGTCGGCTCTCTCGGCGGCGGCGCCCTGCTCGGCCTGGGCCTGGGCTTCAGCGGCATCCTCGCGCTGCTGGTGATCCCGGCGCTGCTCGCAGCCATCGCCGTACACCGCCTGGGCCGGTTGCGCCGCCGGGCCGGGCTGTCTTCCGCCACCCTCTGAGCAGGAACCTGCCATGCAGCTATACAGTTTCTTCAACAGCTCCACCTCCTACCGGGTACGCATCGCCCTGGCCCTCAAGGGCCTGGATTACCAGGTGCTGCCGGTCAACCTGCGGCAGGGCGAGCAACTGCGCCCGGCCGAGCGCGAGCGCAACCCGATAGGCGCGGTGCCGACCCTCGTCGATGACGACGACCTGCCACTCAGCCAGTCGCTGGCGATCATCGACTACCTCGACGCGCTGCGCCCCGAACCGCGCCTGATCCCGCTCGATCCGCGGCAACGCGCGCAGGCGCTGGAGCTGGCCCTGCTGGTGGCCTGCGACATCCATCCGCTGAACAACGTGCGCGTGCTCAAGTACCTGACCCAGGTCCTGGGCATCGACACCGAGGCCCGCCAGCGCTGGTACGCGCACTGGGTCGCCGAGGGCCTGGCCGCGGCGGAAACCCTGCTGAACCGTCACGGTCGCGGCGCGTTCTTCACCGGCGAGGCGCCGGGGATCGTCGAGTGCTGCCTGGTGCCGCAACTGGTCAACGCCCGGCGCATGGGCTGCGACCTGTCGCCCTATCCCGGCCTGCTGGAGCTGCAGCGACGCTGCCTGGCGCTCGACGCCTTCCAGCGCGCCAGCCCCGAACGACAGCCCGACTACCTGCCGGACTGACGCCTGTCCCCTGTCGAAAACAACAACAAGAAGGACACACCCATGACTCTCCGTACCCGGGCCAGCCTGCTGGCCCTGCTGTTGCCCGCCTTGCCGGGCGAAGCCGCGCTGCCGGGCATGAACCTCGGCCAGACCTCCTTCCTCGACGGCAAGGCCCTGCCCGGCACGCTGTTCCAGCAGTTCGTGAACCTCTACGAGGCCGACGACTTCATGGACGCCAATGGACACCGGCGCCCGCTCGACAACCGCCTGCGCACCCTGCTCGCCACCAGTCACTTCGCCCACATCAGCCAGCACCAGCTGTTCGGCGCCTATTACGGCGCGGAAATCCTCGTCCCGGTACTGCTCGCCGATCCCGACTTCGAGCCCCACGCCGGCAGCGCCAACGGCCTGGGCAACCTGGTCGTCAGCCCTTTCATCCTGCAATGGCCACAGACCGAGCTGTTCGGCCGGCCCTACTGGCAGCGCCTGAACCTGGCCTTCCAGTTGCCCAGCGGACGCTACGACAAGCACCGCGCGATCAATCCCGCCAGCAACCACTGGAGCTTCAACCCGCACTACGCGCTGACCTGGGAGTTCGCCGAGGGCTGGGAGGCCAGCGCCCGCCTGCAGTACCTGCTGCCGGGCAAGAATCGCGAGCCGGCGCCGCAGTTGGCCGACGACTACCTGCAACCGGGCCAGGCGCTGCATGCCAACTACTCGGTATCGCTGGCGCTGGATCCGCGCTGGCGGGTCGGCTTGTCCGGCTACAGCCTGCGACAGATCACCGATGAACGGGTCGACGGCCACGACCGCCCGGACTCCCGCGAGCGGGTCGACGCCATCGGCCCGGCGCTGATGTTCGGCTGGGGCAAGTCGCGGCTGTTCCTCAATGCCTACCACGAATACGGCGCACGCAACCGCAGCGAGGGCAGCCGGCTGATCCTGCGCTATTCCCAGGTGTTCTGAGGCCCAGCCGCGACCACGGGCAAGCGTTCCAGGGTGCGAAACGCCGCGCTGCGCCGCCAGCTCAGGCCTTCCGCCTGCGGCAGCGGAGCCAGCCGCCGGCGCGCCAGCGCGCGCAGCGCGCCCTGCAGTTCGAGACGTGCCAGCGCGGCGCCCAGGCAGTAATGCGGGCCATGGGCGAAGGCCAGGTGCTGGCGGGCGTTGGCCCGGTCCAGGAGCAGCCGGTCGGGCGCCGCGAACATCGCCGGATCGCGATTGGCCGCGAGAAAATACAGGATGACCCGCTCCCCGGCCGGAATCCGCTGCCCGCCGATCTCCACCTCCTCCAGGGTGCAACGCAGGCCGCTGCGCACCGCGCCGTCGTAGCGCAGCAGCTCCTCTACCGCGTTGCCCAGCAGTTCCGGCTCGCGGCGCAGGCGCTCGAGCTGGCCCGGATGGTCGAACAGCGCCAGGGTACTGTTGCCGACCATGCTGATGGTGGTCTCGAAGGATGCCATGAACACCATGGCATAGGCCGCCACCAGGTCGTCGAGGGCCAGTCCGGCGTCAAGCATGGCCGCGCCGTCGAGGATCGGCGCCGTGCTGGAGCGCCGCGCCGTCCCCTGGAGCCAGCCATGCGCCTGTTCCCGCAGGTAGTCGCTGAAAGCCGCCGCGCTGCGGTTGATCCGCGCCGCGTCGCCCTGCACGGCGGCCAGGTCCAGGCCGGCGGCGAGGTCGCGGCCCCAGGCCAGCAACTGGCCGACGTCTTCGCGGGGAAAGTCGAACAACTCGGCCGCCACCCGAATGGTCAGCGGCTCGGCGAAATCCTGGATGAGCTCCGGCGCGGGACGCTCCAGCATGGCGTCGAGCAGCTCCTCCACCAGCATGTCGATGCGCGCCCCCCAGCGGCGCACGGCCTCCGGGGTGAAGGCCGGGGCGAAGAGCCGTTTCAGCCGGGTATGCCGCGGCGCATCGTTGAACAGCATGAAGTTGTCGTAGAAGCGCGCCAGCGGTTGCAGGCGCTGGTGGTCGAACCAGCTCGCGCCCGGCCCGCCCGCACCGCTCTGGCGCGCCGGGTCGGCGGAGAAACGCGGATCGCGCAGGCAGGCCGAGACATCGGCATAGCGAGTCAGCCACCAGTTCCCCTCGCGGTCGCGGTAGAGCGGCGCGCGGGCCCGCAGCTGATGCAGGAAGGGATAGGGATTGGCAAGGAAGTCCGGGTGGTAGGGATGGAGCTCGAGGCCACCCTCCGGCGTCTCCTCCAACGCCCGGCGCGACGACAGGCCGCCGGCGGCGCGCAACCGCTCCACGCCCAGCTCGAAGGTAGCCTCCTCGCCCAGGACCTCCTCTATCGCCGCCGCCAGCCGCTGCGCACGGGGCGGCAACACCAGGGAGAAATGATCGCCCTCCAGTTCGACCACCCGCAGCGCCGGACACAGCGCGCCCCAGCCCAGGGTCGGGTCGTCGAAATACAGGCGGGTGCGGCGCTGCGGATGCAGGGTCGCCGCCGGCAGCGCCTCGCGGGCCTTGAACAGGGTCACCGGCCCCGGATAGTGGCGCGGCTCGTAGCGCTCCATCGCGGCATAGTTGCTGCGGTAGACCGCCACCAGCTGCGGATTGTCGGTCAACGGCCGGGATTGGTGAGCGCCGCCGAGACGACGCTGCACCAGGCCCAGCTCGTAGGCCAGCGTCTCGGCAGCGGGCGGCTCGGAATCACCGCTGTTTTCCACCCGCAGGGTGTCGATCAGCAGCAGCGCGCCGACCGGCTCGCCGCGGACGCCGAGCTGTTGCGCCATTTCGTAGGCGACGATGCCGCCATAGGAATGCCCGGCGAGCAGGTAGGGCCCCTCGGGCTGGATCGCCTTGATCACCTGGATGTAACGCGCGGCCTGCTCTTCCACCGAGCCCAGCGGCGGCTCCTCGCCCTCGAGCCCGGGCGAGCGCAGCGCCACCAGCGGACGGCTGGCGGCCAGGGCGGCATCGAGGGCGGCGAGATAACCCACCGCACCGCCGGCGCCACCCAGGCAGAACAGCGGCGCGGCGACCCTCCAGCCGCCCAGGGCGACGGCGCCCAGCCTTGACCCCGCCGTGGCCGGATCCTCCGGCCGCAGGTTCTGTACGATACGCTGCGCCAGGCGCTCGGGGGTCGCCTGGTGCCCCTGCCAGGCGGAGGCTGGCAGCCTGACGCCCAGGCGTCGTTCGACCTTGCCCGCCAGCACCAGGGTCTCCAACGAGGCCAACCCGGCCTCCTCGAGGCTGGCGCCGACCGGGGCGGCACGGCCGGCGAGCCGTGCCACCTCCTCGGCCAGCGCCCGCCCCAGGCGGATGCAGCGTTGCGCCGCAGGCAGCTCGAACAATGCGTCGCCGCCGAGCGCGGCGAGTCCCTGCGTATGCCGTTCGTCCATGACCGCGTGCTCCGAGGAAGTCTCGTGGAGCCAGGAGTATAGATGGCCGGCGGCTCGGCGCCGGCCCGGAGGATCAGCGCGGACCGAGGATCTCCGCCAGTTGGTCCGGCTGCGGCGCGCCCTGTTGCTGCTGCATGCGCCCCTCGGCGTTGAGGTAGAAGATCGCCGGGGTCGCCGCGGCGCCCATCGACTCCATCAGTTCCATGTTGCCGGCGAGCTGCTTCTGCACCGCCGCCGGGATCTTCGCCAGCGGCTTCAGGGTACTGGCCTTGCCCGCCTGCTCATGCTCGTGCAGGGCCTTCTGCGGGTCCTTGCTGGCCAGCAGCGCGGCGGACTTGGCCTCGCTGTCCTCGCGGATGATGCCGACCATGATGTGCCGCAGCTGCACCTTGCCGGATTCCACCCAGGGCCGCGCCTGCTGCCAGAACATGGTGCAGTACGGGCAGTTCGGGTCGCTGAACAGGTAGACCACGCGCGGCGCGTCGGCACGGCCGTCGGCGATCCAGGCGCTCCGCTCCATCTTCTGCCACATTTCCTTGGCCAGCGGCGCGTACACCAGGCGTTCCAGCGGTTCGCGGCTGAGGTCCTTGCCCTGGGCGTCGAACAGGTGGCCGGTGAGCACGTGCTTGCCGTCGGCGGTCAGGTACAGCGCCATGCCCTGGTTCTGGTATTCGGCGGCATAGCCGCGCAGGCCGTCCGGCGCGTCGAAGCTGCCGAGGATGCGGGCGCCCTTCTCCTGGACCATGCGGATCGGCGCCGGCAGTTCCTCCGCCGCCGTGGCCAGGCCGGCGTTGAGGAGGGTCAGGCCCAGGCCAAGGGTGATCAGGTTGCGCGGCACTCTCATTCGGAACTCCTGGTTGCGGGGGCGGCAGCGGCCGGCTCGAAGGCTTCGAGGTAGCGCGCCAGGCTGCCGCGGGACAGTTCACCGAGATGGCTGCCCAGCAGGCGGCCCTCGGCGGTGTAGAACACGGTGGTGGGCAGGGCGACCGAGCCGACCTGCTGGCCGAGCTGTCCGCCGTTGTCGAACAGCAGGTTGTCCAGACGCAGGTTCTCGGCCTGGAGGAAATGGCGCACGGTCTCGGCGCTCTCGCCCTGGTTGGCGAACAGGAACACCACGTCGGGGTTCTCCGCCTGCGCCTGTTGCAGCACCGGCATCTCGCGCCGGCACGGCGGACACCAGCTGGCCCAGAGGTTGATCACCAGCGGGCGGCCCTGGAAGTCCGCCAGCTGCACCGACTCGCCGGCGGCGTTGCGCAGGCTCAGTTCCGGCAGGCGCGTACCGCGCTCGTAGATGCCCAGGCCGAGGCTGCCGAGCAGCCAGAACGCCAGGCCGAGGCTGGCGCCGACCCCCAGCGAACGACGCAGCGCCGGTCGCCGCCAGGCCCAGAACAAGGCGCCGAGCGCGGCGGCCACCAGGCCCGGCCAGGCGAGGAAGCCGCCGTCACGGATATCCAGCATCTGTGCGAAGTCGCCACGGTACTGCGGCCAGTAGCGCACCACGAAGGCCAGGCGCGCCACCAGCAGGCCGAGCAGCAACAGGTTGAACAACGCCGGCTCGGCGTTGCGCCCACCGCCGCGCGCCGCCAGCCAACCGCCGAGCAGCGCGGCGCCGAGGGCGAGGAACAGCAGCAGGTGTTGCAGCGAGACCACCAGCGGCCCCAGGGAAAAACTCAGCATCAGCCGCGCTCCCGGGTCGCCTGCCAATGGGCGAGGAAGCCACCGGCGTCGACTTCGCCGGTCAACCGGCGGGCGCGGCGCTCCTCGCCTTCCGGGCCGATCCAGATCAGGCTCGGCGGGCCGGGCACCTGGTAGCGGCGCAGCAGTTCACGGCTGGCGGCGTTGTCCGCGGTCACGTCGAGCCGCAGCAGGCGTACGCCCTCCAGGGCGGCGAGCACATCGGGTTTGGCGAACACCTGTTTCTCCATGATCCGGCAGGACACGCACCAGTCGGCGTAGTAGTCGAGCAGCACCCATTGACCCTCTGCCCTGGCCGCGGCCAACTGGCGGTCCAGCTCGTCCGGCTGGCTGACCGTGAGGAACGCCTCGTGCGCGCTGGCCGCCGGCGTGGCGCCCCGGTTCGCCGCCGCATACACCTGTAGCGGACGCCAGGGATCGTCGGCCCCGGCCGCGGCGCCCAGCAGCATCGCCGCGCCCCAGAGACCGAAGATGCAGCCCGCCGCGCCGAACAGCACGGCGTGCCGCGCCAGGCCACGCGCGGTATGCAGCGCGGCGTAGGCCAGGACCAGCAGCAGCGCGCCGCCAAGGCCGATCCACAGCGCCTCGCCGAGCAGCGGACGCAGGAGTATCCAGGCGGTGCCGAGGAAAAGGAAGCCGAACACGCCCTTGACCAGGTTCATCCAGGGGCCGGGCTTGGGCAGGAAGCGGCTGCCGACCGTCACCAGCAGCAACAGCGGCATGCCGATGCCCAGGCCCAGGCTGAACAGCACCAGGCCGCCGTGCAGGGCGTTGCCGGTCTGCGCGATATAGAGCAAGGCGCCGGCCAGCGGCGCGGTCATGCACGGCCCCACCAGCAGCCCGGACAACGCGCCGAGCGCCGCGGCGCCGGCCAGGCTGCCGCCCTTGCGGCCGCGGCTGAGGCCGTCGAGGCGGTCGCGCAGGGCCGCCGGCAGTTGCAGTTCGAAGAAGCCGAACATCGGCAGCGCGAGGAACACGAACAGCGCGGCGAAGCTGCCCAGCAGCCATGGCTGTTGCAGCCAGGCCTGCAGGTTGCCGCCGAGCAGTGCGGCGACCACCCCGAGGCCGGCGTAGACCAGCGCCATGCTCAGCACGTAGCTGCCGGCCAGCAGCAACCCGCGACGCGGACCGGCGCCGCTGCCGACCACCAGCCCGGCGAGGATCGGCAACATCGGCAGCGAACAGGGGGCAAAGGCCAGCAGCAGGCCGAGGCCGAAGAACAGCAGCAGGCTCCAGGCCAGGTTGCCAGCCTGCAGGCTGCCGGCCAGGCCCTGGTCCTCGGCTACTTCGCCGCTCGTCCCGGCGACCGCACCGGTCGGGCCGGCACCGCCCAGGTCGAGCACCTGGCTCTGCGGCGGATAGCACAGGCCGGCGTCGGCGCAGCCCTGCCAGCCCAGGCGCAGCTGTCCGGCGGCGGCCGCCGGCAGGGTCAGCTCCAGGCTCTGGCGATAGACCTGCGTCTCGCCGAAGAACTCGTCGCTGTGGCTTTCGCCCGGCGGCAGCTGCGGATGCAGGGTCGGGTCGAGACCATCGAAGCGCAGGCGCTTCTGGTACAGGTAGTAGCCCGGCGCGATCTGCCAGCGCAGTTGCACCTGGCCGTCGTCGAGGCGCTCCCAGCTGAAGCGGAAGGCTTTCTCCACCGGCAGGAAATCCATCTGCGTCGCGCCGCGCGGGGCGAACAGGTCGTCGCCCGGCTGCGCCTGGGACAGGCCAGGCAGCAGGAGCATCAGGAGCAGGATCAACACACGCATGGAAAACGCCTTCTACGATGAACTCGGCGGGCAGCATGGCCAGCGACGATTAACAGGCCGTTAACGCGGCCACGGGAAAGCACCGGCGGCACGCCGGGCGGGGCATAATCCTGGCTTAATTCACCCGCTTCAGACTCCTATCCCTTTGACCAGCGATACCGCCATGCATGTACTGCTCACCGAAGACGACGACCTGATCGCCAGCGGCATCGTCGCCGGCCTCAACGCCCAGGGCCTGACCGTGGACCGCGTGGCCAGCGCCGCCGATACCCAGGCGCTGCTGCAGGTGGCGCGCTTCGACGTGCTGGTCCTCGACCTCGGCCTGCCCGACGAGGACGGCCTGCGCCTGCTGCAACGCCTGCGCCAGCAGGGCTTCGACCTGCCGGTACTGGTGCTGACCGCGCGCGACGCGGTGACCGACCGGGTCGCCGGGCTGCAGGCCGGCGCCGACGACTACCTGCTCAAGCCCTTCGACCTGCGCGAACTCGGCGCCCGCCTGCATACCCTGCAACGGCGCTCCGCCGGACGCTGCGTCAATGTCATCGAGCACGGCCGCCTGAGCTACGACCCGAGCACCCGGGAAACCTGGCTCGACGGCCGCCCGATAGAGTTGTCGCGGCGCGAACAGGCGCTGCTGCAGGCGCTGCTCAACAACCGCGGGCGGATCCTCAGCGGCGAGCAGCTCAAGGACAGTGTCTACGGCTTCGGCGACGAGGTCGAGAGCAACGCCCTCAACGTGCATATCCATCACCTGCGGCGCAAGCTCGGCAACGCCATCGTGCAGACCGTGCGCGGCCTCGGCTACCGCCTCGGGCCGGCGCGCGGCGACGGGGACGACGCATGAGCCTGCGCCTGCGCCTGACCCTGATCCTCGGTGCGGCCTTCATCCTGCTCTGGTCGCTGGCCGCCGCCTGGATGCTCTGCGACCTGCGCGGACAGATGATGCGCTCCTTCGACCAGCGCCTGGCGGCCTCGGCGCGGATGGTCGCCGGCCTGCTCCAGCAGTTGCCGCAGCCGCAACCGGCGAACGGCCAGGCCGCCCGCCTGAGCGCGGAGCAACTGGGCATTCCCAACGGCATGGCCTGCCAGGTCAGCTCCCTGCGCGGCGAAGTCCTGGCGCAGAGCCATGCCACCCCGGAGCGGGCGCTGGACAGCACCGCCAGCGGTTTCCGCGACCAGGAAATCAACGGCGTGCTGTGGCGCAGCTTCACCGTGCAGGCCGGCGACCTGCGGGTCAGCACCGCCGATCGCCTGGAAGAGCGCGACGTGCTGCAACGCTCGGTGGTGGTGGCCGCCGCGGTGCCGGTGACGGTGGCCCTGCTCGGCAGCCTGGCCCTGCTCTGGCTCGGCGCCGGCCAGGGCCTGGCGCCGCTCAAGCGGATTCGCGACGCCCTCACCCGGCGCGGCGCCGACTCGCTGGAACCGCTGGAGCTGGCGGCCCTGCCGAGCGAACTGAAGCCGCTGGTGGAAACCCAGAACCAGCTGTTCCAGCGCATCGCCCAGGCCATCGAGCGCGAGCGCCGCCTGACCGGCGATGCCGCCCACGAACTGCGCAGCCCGCTGACCGCGATCAAGACCCACCTGCAGGTGGCGCGCATGACCGAGGGCGCCGCCGCCGAGCAGGCCCTGGCCCACGCCGAGGAAGGCGCCGACCGTCTGCACCGGACGCTGGACCAGCTGTTGCTGCTGGCGCGGGTGGAAGGCAGCCTGTCGTTCGACGACGGCGTGCAGTGCAGCGCCGAGGATGCCGCCCGGGTGGCCATGCACGACGCCGGCCATGGCGATGTGCGGATGTTCGAACTGGTGCTGGCCGACGGCTTGTCCGAGGCGCCGCTGGAAGTCCCTTCGCTGCTGGCCATCGCCGCGCTGCGCAACCTGCTGGACAATGCCCTGCGCCACACCGCCGCCGGCACCCGGGTGGAACTGGCGGTGGAAACCACGCAAGGCTGCGCGCGCTTCCACGTCCGCGACCACGGTCCGGGCATCGCCGAGGCCGACCTGCCGCACCTCACCCAGCGCTTCTGGCGCCACGGCAAGAGCGGCGGCAGCGGGCTCGGCCTGGCCATCGTGCAGGCCATCGTGCAACGCTGCCAATGCCGGCTGGACTTCGACAGCCGCACGGACGGCCTGCGGGTGACGCTGGAGATGCCGCTGCGCGAATGATGCGCCGGCCCTACCCGCGCACCCGCCGACTCCCGTAGGGCGAATAGCCGCTCGCGGCTATCCGCCGCCGAGGCCCAGGCATCGGCGGATAACGCTGCTGGCGTTATACGCCCTGCCCACTCGCCGACCGGCTTCCGCCGGAGCGGTTCTCCGTCCTGCGGCCGCCAGGCCACGAGGGTGTCAGATCCCCTGTCCCAGCAGCACGCCGTTGACCTTCTGCCCGTACAGGTTGACGCCGTCGTTGGCATGGAACTTCTGCCGCGTCTTCTCCACCGAACCGTCCACCAGGCGCGGGTCCTGCGGCCGTTCGTGGCTGTTCATGAAGGCGGCGACGTCCCAGGCGTCGCGGTCGCTGAGGGAGCCGGGCTTGCCCAGCGGCATGTTGTACTTGATGAAGGAGGCCGCGGTGTTGATCCGGTGCATGCCCGCGCCCCAGTTGAACGACTGCGCGCCCCACAGCGGTGGGAACACCGTCTGCCCCTGAGCCGTCTGGCCCTGGCCGTCGGCGCCGTGGCAGATCGCGCACTGCGCGGCATAGACCTTGGCGCCGCGCTCGATGCTGTAGCCGCCTTCCGGCGGGGCCACGTCCGGATAGCCGCGTCCTGGCAGGCTGACCCCGGTCGGCGCCTGGCTCGCCAGCCAATAGGCGTAGACGGTCAGGGCCTTGATCTCCGGGCTGTCGGCCGCCGGCACCGTGCCGTTCATGCTGAACTGGAAGCAGCCTTGCAGGCGTTCGGCGAACGTATTGACCTTGTTGTTCTTGGCGCGGAACGCCGGGTATACCGGGTAGGCCGCCCATTGCGGCGCGGAGTTGGCCCGGCGGCCCTGGTCGAGGTGGCAGTTGACGCAATTGAGCTGGTTGCCGACCAGATGCGGCGCGTTCTTCCGGGTTTCCACGAACAGTGCCTGGCCCTGGCGGACCATTTCGCCGAAGGCGTTGTCCGGCAGGCTGCTTTCGGCCGGCGGCTGGAACGGCTCCGAGGGGTCCATTGCCGCGTGGACGGGTGCGACCAGCAGGCCGGCGACGGCCAGGGAAAGGATCGACGGCATGTTCATGGCTGGCCTCCTGCCTGACCGAGGGTGGCGAAGAACTGGCTGACGCTGCGGATCTCCTCTTCGCTGAGGGACTTGGCGATATGCCCCATCAGATCGTTCGGATCGTTGCGGCGAGTGCCAAGCTGCCAGGCGCGCAACTGGTTGCCCAGGTACATCTCGCCCTGCCCCTGCAACGGCGGGAAGGCATCCCCCACGCCGCTGCCGGCCGGACCGTGGCAGGTCACGCACTCGGGAATGTTGCGCTCCCAGGCGCCACGCACCGCCAGGGTCTCGCCGGGGCTGCGCGGGGTGGCCACGCGCGACAGCGCCACCGGCTTGGGCGCCGGCATTGCCGCGAGGGTCTTGGCGAGCGCCTGGATCTCGTCGTCATCGAGGGCGTCGGCGATGCCCTTCATCACCGGGTGCTCGCGGCTGCCGCCCTGCTTGAGGTCGTGCAGTTGCTTGCTCAGGTAGGCGGCGGGAAGGCCCGCCAGGCGTGGAAAGCCGGCGGCGGCCAGACCCATGCCATCTGCGCCGTGGCAGGTGACGCAGGCCGCGGCGGCCGGGTTGGCGCCGCCCTGGGTGTAGAGTTTCTGGCCGTCGACGGCGGCCTGGGCCGTCGCCGCCAGCAAGGCGGTCAATGAAAACAGCAGTCGGTGTGCAACCGGCATGGCAGGGTTCCTCTCTGGCTTATTGTTTTTGGTTCTAAGTTTAGAACCAAAAAACCTATCACCGAAAGACCCTGCCGCATGCAGGCCTACATTGTTTTCCTACAAGCCCCGGATCACGCGCCTTTCAGCCCGGAGACGATTTCGCAGGAGCGCAGCCGATGGGCGTGCTCGTAGAAGTCGCTGGTGAAGATCAGCTCGTCGGCGCCGGTCTGCTCCAGGAGGATCTCCAGGCGCGCGCGAACCTTCTCCGGACCGCCGATCACCGCCAGGCCGAAGAAGCTGCCGACCGCGTCCTGCTCGTGCGGCAGCCACAACGGCGCCATGCTTTCCACCGGCGGCTTCTGCTTCAGGCTCTCGCCGCGGATCAGCGCCAACACGCGCTGGAAGGCAGTAGTGGCGAGGAACTCGGCCTCTTCGTCGGTAGGTGCGGCGATCAGCGGTACGCCGATCATCGCGTAGGGTTTGTCGAGTACCGCCGAGGGCTGGAAGTTGCTGCGGTAGATGCGCAGCGCCTCGTGCAGGTAACGCGGTGCGAAATGCGAAGCGAAGGCATAGGGCAAGCCTTTCTGCGCCGCCAGGTGGGCGCTGAACAGGCTCGAACCGAGCAGCCAGATCGGCACGTTGGTACCCTCGCCCGGCACCGCCAGCAGGCTCTGCCGGGAACGGCGCGGGCCGAGCAGCATTTCCAGCTCGGCGACCTGCTCGGGGAAGTCGTCGCCGTTGCCCAGGCGGTCGCGACGCAGGGCGCGCATGGTCGCCTGGTCGGCGCCCGGGGCGCGGCCGAGACCGAGGTCGATGCGGCCCGGGTAGAGCGTCTCCAGGGTGCCGAAGTTTTCCGCCACCACCAGCGGCGCGTGGTTCGGCAGCATCACCCCTCCCGAGCCGACGCGGATCCGCGAGGTGCCGCCGGCGATATGGCCGATCAGCAGCGCGGTGGCGGAGCTGGCGATGCCATCCATGTTGTGGTGCTCGGCCAGCCAGAAACGGTTGAAACCCAGGCGCTCCACATGGCGCGCCAGGTCCAGGGAATTGTGCAGGGCTTCGGCCACGCTGCCGCCGGTGCGCACCGGCACCAGGTCGAGCATGGACAAGGGGATATCAGCAAGCGTCGTCATGAAGGCTCCAATCGGCAGCGGGCGATGGCCAGGGCGCGAGACACGCGCGGAAGGACCTCGCCCGGGGTTTGGATCAATTCTATATCACGCGTTATAGTTTTTGCCCACGGAGAATCCATGGGCTTTCCAGCCAGGGAGCGCTGTGGCGTCAGGCGGCCTCGACCGCCAGCAAGGAATCCCAGGCCGCCATCGCGCAGCGGCCGATCGCCAGCAACTGCTGGCGGCTGGCGCCGTCGCGGGCCTGGATCGACAGGCCCTGGAGCACGCTGCTGTAGAAACTGGTGAGCGCGTCGAGATCGGTCTCGGGCGGTACGTCGCCATCGGCCACGCCACGCGCGAAACGCTCGCGCAACAGTCGCGCGGCGCGACGCCGGTGATCGCGCAGGTAGTCCTCGACGCCTTTGTTGGCCGGCGAGAAATTGGTCGTGCTGAGGTCGACCAGGCAACCGCGCGGCTTGCCTTCGGTGGTGTAGCTGACGGCCGCGCTTTCCAGCAGCGCGGCGATCGACTCGCGCGCCGTCGGCAGGGCGAAGGCGCCCTTGGAAAGCTGGCATTCCTGGCTCAGGTAGAGTTCCACCGCCGAACGGAACAGCGCCTCCTTGGAACCATAGGCGGCATACATGCTCGGCGCGCAGATACCGCCCATGGCCTCCTTCAGCGCGGCCATGGTCGCGCCTTCGTAGCCGGCCTCCCAGAACACGTCGAGCGCCCGCCGCAATGCCTGTTCACGATCGAAGCCGCAGGGGCGTCCACGCTTGGCCATGGGAATTCCTGAGAAAAAAACACGTCATATGGTAACACCGGCGAACAGTCGCAAGGCTGGAGGGGGTCGCTTGATCCATCACCGCGCTCGATATACACCATGCAGGCTTTTTACTTCTGCCGGTTCTCCCGCTGGGCAACCATGCTCTCCAGGGGCAGACGCCCACCCTTCCTCAGGAGAACCGATCATGTCCAGCTTCAGCGCCCTCGCCAGCTACTTCGCCGCTTCCGCGTTCTACAGCAATGCAGTGACCCCTACTCGCCCGGTTCAGGCCAGCGCGCCCGCGCCGACCCGCGAGAAGAAATGACCCGAGGAGGCATCCATGCTCTCAGCCCGCTCCCGCAAGGCCCCGACCTATGGCGTCACCTATGTGAGTCTCGAGGATTGCACCCTGCACTTCGAGACCGAGTACATCATCGAGCGCCGCGACGGCAGCCTCGCGCACATGCCGATGCGTACGCCGGTCAGTGAGCGCGAAGCCCTGCAGCGCCTGATCGAAAGCTGCATCGACGACTGATACCTCCAGTGCCCGTGTGCCGCTCTCAGGAGCGGCCAGCGGCGTTTTCCCAATCCGCCACCAGCGCCCGCAGTCGCGCGTCGCGCAGTTCGAAGAGTTCCAGCAGCCCCAGCGCCCGGATCGCCGGCAGCAGGGCGCGCAGGTCCTCTTCCGCCTGCCGCCGTTGCGCCGCGGGCCGGTCCCGCTCGAGCAGCAGGCGGGCGTTGGCGATGAACGCGCCGACGCTGCCCTTTCGTATCTCCACGCCGTCCAGGCGGATGCGGTCCTGTCGGTCGGGAAGGATGTCTTCGGCTTTCATGAGGATGCTCCAGGCAGGAATGATGAGCCGCCAGGCTACATTCGCCGTCGAATGGCCTATTATCCATTCCAGGCCATTCATCGTCGTTTTTCCGCCAAATGCTTCCGGAACCCCTGCCCGCCCCGCTCTTCGCCCTGCGCCTGGATCGCGCGACCAGCCGCACCGCCCCCCATAGCCATGCCTGCGGCCAGCTCTACTGTCTGGAGCGCGGCCTGTTGGTGGTCGAGGACGAGCGCGGTCGCCAGGCCCTGCCACCCCGCCAGATCGCCTGGATCCCACCGGGTCACCGGCACGCGGCGCACTCCCACGGCGCGCTGCTGGGCTGGAGCGCCTATCTCGACACCAGCCATTGCCACGCCCTGCCCGCATCCCCCGGCGTGCTCGCCTGCTCGGATTTCGTGGCGCTGATCGTCGAACGCGCCACCCGCTGGCCGGCGGGTTCCGCCTGGAGCGCCGAACGCGAGAACCTGCTGCGCGTGCTGCTGGACGAACTGCGCCACGCCGTGCCCCAGCGGACCCGCCTGCCCTATCCGGGGGATCCGCGCCTGCGCAGGATCGCCGAGGCATTGCTGGCCAACCCCGGCGATCCGCGGCCGGCGGCCGAGTGGGCACGCTGGGCGGGTCTCAGCAGCCGTAGCCTGAGCCGGCTGTTCGGCACCGAGACCGGCATGAGCTTCGCCCAATGGCGGCAACTGGCGCGACTGCACGCGGCCGTCGAACGGCTGGCTGCGGGCCAGGCGGTCGGCGAGGTCGCCTGGTCGCTCGGCTACGAAAGCCCGAGCAGCTTCGCCAGTGCCTTCCGCGCGGTATTCGGCGAGACGCCGTCCGGCTATTCCAGTCGTGCCGCCGAAGCGCTAGCCTGACCCTTCCGCGCCACGAGCCTTTCTCCATGAGCCACGCCAATACGCCCCGCGACTGGGTTCGCCGCGCGCCGCGACAGGGCGCGGTGGAACGCATCGAGGCCTACTTCGCCGGCCACGGCTACGATCCGCATCGCCACGACACCTATGCCATCGGCCAGACCCTGGCCGGCGTGCAGAGCTTCCGCTACCGCCACAGCCAGCGTCACAGCCTGCCGGGCGGCTGCCTGGTGCTGCATCCCGACGAATTGCACGACGGCGAGGCCGGCAGCCAGGAAGGGTTCCGCTACCGGATGCTCTACGTCGAGCCGGCGCTGATCCAGCAGGCCCTCGGCGGCCGGCCGCTGCCGTTCGTGCGCGGGGGCTTGTCCGCCGACCTGCGCCTGGTCGCCGCCAGCCGGGCCCTGCTACAGGCCATGGATACCCCGCTGGAGCCGCTGGAAGAACAGGACGCCCTGTTCGAACTCGCCCACGCCCTCGACGCCGCGGCCGGCAACCGGGCGCGCGGCAGGCGCCACGTCGACTTCGTCGCCGCCGAGCGCGCCCGGCAGTACATCCACGCGCACCTGGAACGCCCGCTGAGCCTCGACGAACTGGCGCAGGTCGCCCAGCGCGAACGCTGGAGCCTGTCGCGCGATTTCCGCGCGCTGTTCGGCACCAGTCCCTACCGCTATCTGGTCCAGCGCCGCCTGGACATCGCCCGCCGGCTGATGCTCGGCGGCCAGTCGCTGGCCGAAGCCGCGCTCGCCGCCGGGTTCGTCGACCAGAGCCACATGACCCGCCATTTCGGCCAGAGCTACGGCCTGACGCCGGCACGCTGGCTGCGCATGCTCGGCGGCGACTAGGCAGGCTGCACGATCATCCAAGACCGCCCGCTGCGCAGTCGCCTACCCTGGCGCCATCACACCCACCGGAGCCTACCGATGAGCACCCCGCAACCGATCAATTTCGCCGCCAAGCTCGCCCTCTTCGACGACCGCTGGCAGCCCAGGGTGGTCGCCCAGATGAACGACTACCAGTTCAAGCTGGTGAAGATCGAGGGCGACTTCGTCTGGCACAGCCACGCCGACACCGACGAGACCTTCATCGTCCTCGCCGGTCGCCTGCGCATCGATTTCCGCGACGGCGCGGTGCACCTGGGCCCCGGCGAGATGTATGTGGTGCCGCGCGGCGTGGAGCACAAACCGTTCGCCGAGGGCGAGGTGCGCATGCTCCTGGTGGAGCCCTGCGGCGTGCGCAACACCGGCGACCAGGGCGGCGAGCGGACGGCCGTCAACGATCTGTGGATCTGAAACCGCGCCCATGAAAAAGCCCGGCTCGATGGCCGGGCTTTTCCGCTGCGGGTCGTCCTCAATCGGCGACGTGGATCACCACCCGGCCGCGCTTCGGACAGGTTTCCATGTAGCGATGCGCCTCGACCACCTGGTCGAACTCGAACACCCGGTCGATCACCGGCTTGAGCAGGCGGTCGCGAGTCAGTTGCTCGATGTGCGCCAGGGCCTTGCTCACCGACTCGTCGTTGCGTTCCAGGCCCATCTCCGGATGGCCGGTGAAATCCATCAGGCAGTGGCGGTAGAACTGCAGGTGCTTCTTGAACGCGGCGCAGGCCGGGAATGCCGACTCGTTGCCGCCGTTGCAGCCATACAGCACCAGCTTGCCGCGGGTGGCGGAGACATCGCCGAGCAGGGTCATCTGCGGGCCGCCCAGTTCGTCGAGGATGACATTGACGCCCTTGCCCTCGGTGAAGCGCTCGACTTCCAGGACCAGGTCCTGCTCGTCGGTCACCACTACCTTGTCGGCGCCCTGCTCGCGGAGGAATTCGCGCTCGTCGGCGCACTTGGTGGAAACGATCACCCGCGCGCCGAGGGCCTTGGCCAACTGGATCGAGACCGGCCCGTACATGCGCACCGCCTCGGTGATCAGCACGCTCTGCCCGGCCTTCAGCCCAGCCAGGTCGACCAGGCCGAAATAGGCCACCAGCAGGCCGGTGTAGTAGACGCTGGCCTCCACCGGGGTGAGCACCTCGGGGTAGACCGCCAGCGCCGCGCGCGGCATCAGCACCACGTCGCCATAGGCCGGATAATGATCGGGGGTATGGGCCGGGAAACTGGCCACGCGCGAACCCGGCGGCAGGTCGCCGACGCCGGCGCCGACCGCCAGGACTTCGCCGGCCAGCTCGAAGCCGAGGCCGGACGGCAGCGCGGCCTGTTCCGGGGCCAGGTTCTGACGCCAGAGCACATCCTTCCAGCTCACGCCGATCGCCTGGACCCGCACCAGGACTTCCCCTGCGGCCGGCGCCGGGGTCGGCAGCTCTTCGCATTTGAGGACCTCTGGCGGGCCAAACTGATGAAAACGGATCACTCGGGACATCGCAAACCTCTGCAGTGCATCACGGGGTGAATAACCTCATGGGTTGTGACTGTATCCGTCCATGCCTGACAAAACCACCCGTCGTTATTGATAATGGCTATGCCTGTCAGTGATCCTATGCCCCTTCGGCACCTCGCCAGGCCCCGTCCCGTCTCGCACCAGGGCTTGACGGCGAGCCCCCGCGGTTGCAGCCTCTAGCCCCTGGAAACGAGGAACGCCATGAACCGAAACGACCTGCGCCGCGTCGATCTGAACCTGCTGATCGTGTTCGAGACCCTGATGCACGAACGCAGCGTGACCCGCGCCGCAGAGAAACTGTTCCTCGGCCAGCCGGCCATCAGCGCCGCGCTGTCGCGCCTGCGCACGCTGTTCGACGACCCGCTGTTCGTCCGTACCGGGCGCAGCATGGAGCCCACCGCGCGGGCCCAGGAGATCTTCGCCCACCTGTCACCGGCGCTGGACTCCATCTCCACCGCCATGAGCCGCGCCAGCGAGTTCGATCCGGCGACCAGCACCGCGGTGTTCCGCATCGGTCTCTCCGACGATGTCGAGTTCGGCCTGCTGCCGCCCCTGCTGCGCCGCCTGCGCGCGGAAGCACCGGGGATCGTCCTCGTCGTGCGCCGCGCCAACTATCTATTGATGCCGAACCTGCTGGCCTCGGGGGAAATCTCGGTGGGCGTCAGCTACACCGACGAACTGCCGGCCAACGCCAAGCGCAAGACCGTGCGCCGCAGCAAGCCGAAGATCCTCCGCGCCGACTCCGCGCCCGGCCAACTGACCCTCGACGACTATTGCGCGCGGCCGCACGCGCTGGTGTCCTTCGCCGGCGACCTCAGCGGCTTCGTCGACGAGGAGCTGGAAAAGTTCGGCCGCAAGCGCAAGGTGGTCCTGGCGGTGCCGCAGTTCAACGGCCTCGGCACCCTCCTCGCCGGCACCGACATCATCGCCACCGTGCCCGACTACGCCGCCCAGGCGCTGATCGCCACCGGCGGCCTGCGCGCCGAGGACCCGCCGTTCGAGACCCGCGCCTTCGAACTGTCGATGGCCTGGCGCGGCGCCCAGGACAACGACCCGGCCGAACGCTGGCTGCGCTCGCGGATCAGCATGTTCATCGGCGACCCGGACAGCCTCTGAGTCATCCACGGCCCATGCCCGGATGACCGCGCGCGGTCGCCTTCCGCTACGCCACGCCTCCCGTTTCCTGCGCGAAACCCGATGGTGAAGCGCGCCCCTACCGCTCATTCCAGCGAAACCACTGTCCATAACCATCGACTGTTACATAAAGCGAAAAACCATGTATCACTATTCGTGATAATCAAAATCTCACCGTTCGATTAGTTCCCCGCGGGAGCAGCCCGCAGACTTCGCCAATCCCGAAAAACCGACTGGCGGAGTCAAGCATGGAACAGTCATCCCACTTCTTCTGGCGCTACCCCCTCGCACTCGCGGCCGTACTGGTCCTGAGCGCCTGCGGCAAGGCCCCGGAAACCACTCAAGGCATGGCGGCGCCCAAGGTCAGCGTCGCCGAAGTCATCGAACAACCGCTGAACGAGTGGGACGAATTCACCGGCCGCCTGGAGGCCCCGGAGTCGGTGGAGCTGCGCCCGCGGGTGTCGGGCTACATCGACCGCGTGGCCTTCCATGAAGGCGCCCTGGTGAAGAAAGGCGACCTGCTGTTCCAGATCGACCCGCGCCCGTTCGAGGCCGAGGTCAAGCGCCTCGAAGCCCAGCTGCAACAGGCCCGTGCGGCCCAGGCGCGGAGCGTCAACGAAGCCCAGCGCGGCGAACGCCTGCGCGCCAGCAACGCGATCTCCGCGGAACTCGCCGACGCCCGCACCACCGCCGCCCAGGAAGCCAGGGCGGCGGTCGCCGCGACCCAGGCGCAACTCGACGCGGCGCGCCTGAACCTGAGCTTCACCCGGGTCACCGCGCCGATCGACGGGCGCGTCAGCCGCGCCGAAGTCACCGCCGGCAACCTGGTCAACTCCGGGGAAACCCTGCTCACCACCCTGGTCAGCACCGACAAGGTCTACGCCTACTTCGACGCCGACGAACGCGTGTTCCTCAAGTACGTCGAACTGGCCCGCCAGGCCGGGCGCGACACGCGCAGCGAGAGCCCGGTCTACCTCGGCCTGAGCAGCGAGGACGGCAACCCGCACCTGGGCCGGCTGGACTTCCTCGACAACCAGGTCAACCCGCGCACCGGCACCATCCGCGGCCGCGCCGTGTTCGACAACGCCAAGGGCGAGTTCACCCCGGGGCTCTACGTGCGCCTGAAGCTGGTCGGCAGCAAGACCTACGCCGCCACCCTGATCAAGGACGAAGCGGTCGGCACCGACCTGGGCAAGAAGTTCGTGCTGGTCCTGGACGGCGACAACAAGACCGTCTACCGCACCGTCGAGATGGGGCCGAAGCTGGAGGGCCTGCGCATCGTCCGCAGCGGCCTGAGCAAGGGCGACCGGATCGTCGTCAACGGCCTGCAGCGGGTCCGTCCGGGCATGCAGGTGGACCCGCAGAAGGTCGAGATGGCCAGCACCGACACCCTGGCCACCCTCGCGCGCCTGCGGCAGTCGGTCGGCGACAGCGAACCGCCGAAGGTGGCGGCGACCAAGGACAACGCCACTCGCAACGAGCCGCGCGGCTGAGCGCGGCGATAGGAAGAACCGATGAATTTCTCCCAATTCTTCATCCAGCGGCCGATCTTCGCCGCGGTGCTGTCGCTGCTGATCCTGATCGGCGGCGCCATCTCCCTGTTCCAGCTACCCATCAGCGAGTACCCGGAAGTGGTGCCGCCGACCGTCGTGGTCCGCGCCAACTTCCCCGGTGCCAACCCGAAAGTCATCGGCGAAACCGTCGCCTCTCCCCTGGAGCAGGCGATCACCGGGGTGGAGAACATGCTCTACATGTCCTCCCAGTCGACCTCCGACGGCAAGCTGACCCTGACCATCACCTTCGCCCTCGGCACCGACCTGGACAACGCCCAGGTACAGGTGCAGAACCGCGTCACCCGGACCGAGCCGAAGCTGCCGGAAGAAGTGACCCGGCTCGGCATCACCGTCGACAAGGCCTCGCCCGACCTGACCATGGTCGTGCACCTGACCTCGCCGGATAACCGCTACGACATGCTCTACCTGTCGAACTACGCGGTGCTCAACGTGAAGGACGAACTGGCCCGCCTCGACGGCGTCGGCGACGTCCAGCTGTTCGGCCTCGGCGACTATTCCCTGCGCGTCTGGCTGGACCCGAACAAGGTCGCCTCGCGCAACCTCACCGCCACCGACGTGGTCAACGCCATCCGCGAGCAGAACCGCCAGGTCGCCGCCGGCACCCTGGGCGCACCGCCGGCGCCGAGCGCCACCAGCTTCCAGCTGTCGATCAACACCCAGGGCCGCCTGGTCAACGAGGAAGAGTTCGAGAACATCATCATCCGCACCGGCGCCAACGGCGAGATCACCCGCCTGCGCGACATCGCCCGGGTCGAGCTGGGCTCCAGCCAGTACGCCCTGCGCTCGCTGCTGAACAACAAGCCGGCGGTGGCGATCCCGATCTTCCAGCGTCCCGGCTCGAACGCCATCGAGATCTCCAACCTGGTGCGGGAGAAAATGGCCGAGCTGAAGCAGAGCTTCCCGCAGGGCATGGACTACTCCATCGTCTACGACCCGACCATTTTCGTCCGCGGCTCCATCGAGGCGGTGGTGCACACCCTGTTCGAAGCCCTGGTGCTGGTGGTGCTGGTGGTGATCCTGTTCCTGCAGACCTGGCGCGCCTCGATCATCCCCCTGGCCGCGGTGCCGGTGTCGCTGATCGGCACCTTCGCGGTGATGCACATGCTCGGCTTCTCGCTCAACGCGCTGTCGCTGTTCGGCCTGGTGCTGGCGATCGGCATCGTGGTCGACGACGCCATCGTGGTGGTGGAGAACGTCGAGCGCAATATCGGCCTCGGCCTCAAGCCGGTGGAAGCCACCAAGCGCGCCATGCGCGAGGTGACCGGGCCGATCATCGCCACGGCGCTGGTGCTCTGCGCGGTGTTCATCCCGACCGCGTTCATCTCCGGCCTCACCGGGCAGTTCTACCGCCAGTTCGCCCTGACCATCGCGATCTCCACGGTGATCTCGGCGTTCAACTCGCTGACCCTGTCGCCGGCGCTGGCGGCGGTCCTGCTCAAGGGCCACCACGAGCCGAAGGACCGCTTCTCGGTATTCCTCGACAAGCTCCTCGGCGGCTGGCTGTTCCGTCCGTTCAACCGCTTCTTCGACCGCGCCAGCCATGGCTACGTCGGCACGGTGAACCGGGTCCTGCGCGGCAGCTCGATCGCCCTGCTGGTCTACGGCGGGCTGATGGTGCTGACCTACTTCGGCTTCTCCAGCACGCCGACCGGTTTCGTCCCGCAGCAGGACAAGCAGTACCTTGTGGCCTTCGCCCAGTTGCCCGACGCGGCCAGCCTGGACCGTACCGAGGCGGTGATCAAGCAGATGTCCGAGATCGCCCTGGCGCAGCCCGGCGTGGCCGACTCGGTGGCCTTCCCCGGCCTGTCGATCAACGGCTTCACCAACAGCCCGAACAGCGGCATCGTGTTCACCCCGCTGAAGCCGTTCGACGAGCGCAAGGACCCGAGCCAGTCGGCCGGCGCCATCGCCGCCGCGCTGAACGCCAAGTACGCCGACATCCAGGACGCCTACATCGCGATCTTCCCGCCGCCGCCGGTACAGGGGCTGGGGACCATCGGCGGCTTCCGCCTGCAGATCGAGGACCGTGGCAACCAGGGCTACGAGGAGCTGTTCAAGCAGACCCAGAACATCATCGCCAAGGCCCGTGCGCTGCCTGAGCTGGAACCCAGCTCGGTGTTCTCCAGCTACCAGGTCAACGTGCCGCAGATCGACGCCGACATCGACCGCGAGAAGGCCAAGACCCACGGCGTGGCGATCAGCGACATCTTCGACACCCTGCAGGTCTACCTCGGCTCGCTGTACGCCAACGACTTCAACCGCTTCGGCCGTACCTACCAGGTCAATGTCCAGGCCGAGCAGCAGTTCCGCCTCGAACCCGAGCAGATCGGCCAGCTGAAGGTGCGCAACAACCTTGGCGAGATGGTCCCGCTGGCGTCCTTCATCAAGGTCAGCGACACCTCCGGCCCGGACCGCGTGATGCACTACAACGGCTTCATCACCGCCGAACTGAACGGCGCCCCGGCCGCCGGCTACAGCTCCGGCCAGGCGCAGGCGGCGATCGAGAAGCTGCTGAAGGAGGAACTGCCCAACGGCATGACCTACGAGTGGACCGAGCTGACCTACCAGCAGATCCTCGCCGGCAACACCGCGCTGTTCGTCTTCCCGCTCTGCGTGCTGCTGGCCTTCCTCGTGCTGGCCGCCCAGTACGAGAGCTGGAGCCTGCCGCTGGCGGTGATCCTGATCGTGCCGATGACCCTGCTGTCGGCGATCACCGGGGTGATCCTGGCCGGCAGCGACAACAACATCTTTACCCAGATCGGCCTGATCGTTCTGGTGGGGCTGGCGTGCAAGAACGCGATCCTGATCGTCGAGTTCGCCAAGGACAAGCAGGAGGAAGGCATGGACCGCGTCGCCGCGGTGCTGGAAGCCTGCCGCCTGCGCCTGCGGCCGATCCTGATGACGTCCATCGCCTTCATCATGGGCGTGGTGCCCCTGGTGATCTCCACCGGCGCCGGCGCCGAGATGCGTCACGCGATGGGCGTGGCGGTGTTCTCCGGGATGATCGGGGTGACCTTCTTCGGCCTGCTGCTGACGCCGGTGTTCTACGTCCTCATCCGCCGCTTCGTGGAAAACCGCGAAGCGCGCCGCGCCGCCAACGACAAAGGCCTGCCAGAGGTGCATGCATGATTCACGCGCAGTCGATCCGGAGCGGGCTGGCGCCCACCCTGGGTCTGTTCAGTCTGCTGGCGCTCAGCGCCTGCACGGTGGGTCCGGACTACCGGACCCCCGACACCGCGGCGGCGAAGATCGACGCCACGGCGAGCGAGCCCTACGACCGCAGCCGCTTCGAAAGCCTGTGGTGGAAACAGTTCGACGATCCGACTCTGAACCAGTTGGTCGAGCAGTCGCTGACCGGCAACCGCGACCTGCGCGTGGCCTTCGCCCGCCTGCGCGCCGCCCGCGCCCTGCGCGACGACGTGGCCAACGATCGCTTCCCGGTGGTCACCAGCCGCGCCAGCGCCGACATCGGCAAGGGCCAGCAACCGGGAGTGACCGAGGACCGGGTCAACAGCGAACGCTACGACCTGGGCCTGGACACGGCCTGGGAGCTCGACCTGTTCGGGCGTATCCGCCGCCAGCTGGAATCCAGCGACGCCCTCAGCGAAGCGGCCGAGGCCGACCTGCAGCAACTGCAGGTCAGCCTGATCGCCGAGCTGGTGGACGCCTACGGCCAGCTGCGCGGCGCGCAACTGCGCGAGAAGATCGCGCTGAGCAACCTGGAGAACCAGAAGGAGTCGCGCCAGCTCACCGAGCAACTGCGCGACGCCGGGGTCGGCGCCGAACTCGACGTGCTGCGCGCCGATGCGCGCCTGGCGGCCACGGCCGCCAGCGTTCCGCAACTGCAGGCGCAGGCCGAGCGCTCCAGGCACCGTATCGCCACCCTCCTCGGCCAGCGGCCGGAGGAACTCACGGTGGATCTCTCGCCCCGCGACCTGCCGGCGATCTCCAAGGCCCTGCCGATCGGCGACCCCGGCGAACTGCTGCGCCGCCGCCCGGACATCCGCGCCGCCGAACGGCGCCTGGCCTCGAGTACCGCCGAGGTCGGCGTGGCCACCGCCGACCTGTTCCCGCGGGTCAGCCTCAGCGGCTTCCTCGGCTTCACCGCCGGGCGCGGTTCGCAGATCGGCTCGAACGCCGCCCGCGCCTGGAGCGTCGGCCCGAGCATCAGTTGGGCCGCCTTCGACCTCGGCAGCGTGCGTGCCCGCCTGCGCGGCGCCAGGGCCGACGCCGACGCCGCGCTGGCCAGCTACGAGCAGCAGGTGCTGCTGGCCCTGGAAGAATCGGCGAACGCCTTCAGCGACTATGGCAAGCGCCAGGAGCGCCTGGTCTCGCTGGTCCGCCAGTCGGAAGCCAGTCGCGCCGCCGCGCAACAGGCGGCGATCCGCTACCGCGAAGGCACCACCGACTTCCTGGTGCTGCTGGACGCCGAGCGCGAGCAACTCTCCGCCGAAGACGCCCAGGCCCAGGCCGAGGTCGAGCTGTACCGCGGCATCGTGGCGATCTACCGCTCCCTCGGCGGTGGCTGGCAACCCAGCGCCTGAACCGGCTATCCCCGGCCGATGGAAATCGGCCATTCCAGCCCCGCGATTGCAACTCCTGGTCGCGGGGCTTTTTTATGCGCCGCGCGGGGCGGACGCTCGGTCGAGCCCCACGTCGTTTCTCGGCGATGGCGTAGAGGCTCGGCGGCCATTGCCGCGGGCTATTCCCGCCGCTCCGGCTGCGCGGAGTGGATATACAGGGTGTAGGTATCCGCCGGCCGGGGCGCGCCCGCCAGGTCGAGGGCATGACCGATGGCGCCGCGATGGTAGGTGCCATGGTTGACGGTATGGAAGAGGACCCTAGCCCGGGAAAAAGCTTCAGCGCGCCTCCCGCAAGCCTTCCAGGCGCGCGGCGCAGAGTTCGTGCAGGCGGTCACGAAGAATGCGCCCGGCGCTGTCCAGTTCGGGACGTGCGTAGAGCGCCAGCTCCAGCCCGCCGATGGGCGGGAAGCCGGCCTCCGCGCCGAGCAGGCGATGTTCCGGCCCGACACAGCCCAGCGGTAGCAGGCTGACCCCCAGGCCGGCGCCAACCGCCGCCACCAGGCTCGCCAGGCTGGCGCTGGAATAGCTGATCCGCCAGCGCCGGCCGAGGCTTTCCAGGGCGTGGATCATCTCCTGCCGGTACAAGGCGCCGACCGGGAACACCACCAGCGGCAACGGCTCGTCCAGGGAGCGCTCGGGCCACGGCCGCGCGGCGCTCTCGATCCAGCCCAGCGGCTCGGCCCAGCGCGCGTGGCAATCGCTGTCGGCGCCCCATTGCTTGACCAGCAGCAGGTCCAGTTCGCCGCCGCGATACAGGCGCAACAGATGGTGGCTGAGCCCGCTCTCGACTTCCAGGCGCAGCCGCGGGCGCTCTTCGGTGAAACGCGTCAGCACCGGCATCAGCACCTCGCCGGCGAGGTCCTCGGGTACGCCGAGGCGCAGCACGCCATCGCCATGGGCCGGACTCAGCGCCTCGCTGGCCTCCTCCGAGAGGCGCAACAGGCGCCGCGCATAGCCGAGCAGGCGCTCGCCCTCCTCGGTCGGCAGTACCTGGCGCTGGCTGCGGTCGAGCAGGCGGCAGCCGAGCGCCTGTTCGAGGCGGATGACCTGCTGGCTGACGGTGGACTGGGTCAGGTGCAGGTGTTCGCCGGCACGGGTGAAGTTGCCGGTATCCACCACGCTGACGAAGGTACGGAGCAGGACCAGGTCAAGCATGCAGACTCCCACTGAAAGGCATTACATCATTTAATTTCAGCATACATATCATCCTCTTCATACTGTCCGCCATCACCCCTCGGAGCTTAGCGAGATGTCACTGGCCAACCTGTGGAGGAGCGCACTCATGCTGGTTTGCGCAGCATTCAACGCAAGCGCCGGCGCCAGCGACGCCGGCGAACTGCTCGAAGCCGCGCGCCGCGGCGACAGCGCGCGGGTCGCCAGCCTGCTCGAGCGGCGGGTCGAGGTCGACGTCCGCAGCGCGGACGGCAGCACCCCGCTGCTGCTGGCCACCGCCAACGACCACTTGGCGGTGGCGCGCCAGCTGATCGAAGCCGGCGCCGACGTCAACCTGCAGAATCGCCAGCTCGACAGCCCCTACCTGCTGGCCGGCGCCCAGGGCCGCCTGGAGATCCTGCGCCTGACCCTGCTCCACGGCGCCGACCTGAAAAGCACCAACCGCTATGGCGGCACCGCCCTGATCCCGGCCTGCGAGCGCGGCCACGTGGAGGTGGTGAAAACCCTGCTGCAGGCCGGCGTCGATCCCAACCATGTCAACAAGCTCGGCTGGACCGGCCTGCTCGAGGCGATCCTGCTCAGCGACGGCGGGCCACGGCACCAGGAAATCGTGCGGCTGCTGCTGGACGGCGGCGCCGATGTCAACCTGGCCGACGCCGACGGCGTCACCCCCCTGGCCCACGCCCGCCAGCGCGGCCAGCACGAGATCGAGCGGCTGTTGCTGGCCGCCGGTGCCCAATGAAAGCGAAGGAGACAAGCATGTCCGCGGAAACCTTCATGCGCGAGGCCATCGCCCTGGCCCGCGCCAACGTCGAGGCTGGCGGCCGCCCGTTCGGCGCCGTGCTGGTACGCGACGGCCAGGTCCTGGCGCGGGGCGTCAACCAGACCCACGAATCCCACGATCCCAGCGCCCACGCCGAACTGCAGGCGATCCGCCAGGCCAGCCGGCTGCTCGGCAGTCCGCGCCTGGATGGCTGCGAGATCTACGCCAGCGGCCACCCGTGCCCGATGTGCCTGGCCGCCATGCACCTGTGTGGCATCCGCGCGGCCTGGTTCGCCTATTCCAACGAGGACGGCGAGCCCTACGGGCTGTCCACCGCGGCGGTCTACGCCGAGATGGCACGTCCGCCGCAGCAGCAGGGCCTGCCACTGCGCGCCCTGCGCCCGGCCGGCGAGGACGGCCTCTATCGGCAATGGCGGCAGCGCCAGGCATGAGCCCGAGAACCCCATCCGACGGCCAGGCCGCCAGCAGCGCCGGCGTGGCGCAGGCCAGCTGGGTCGGCCTGCTGGTGATCTTCTGTCTCGGCATCAACCTGCGGCCGATCCTCACCGGCATCGGCCCGCTGCTCTCGGAAATCACCGCCGCCACCGGCCTGGGCTTCCAGGGCGCGTCGCTGCTGACGGTCCTGCCGGTGCTCTGCATGGGCCTGGTGGCGTTGCTGCTGCCCTGGCTCGGACGCTGGCTGGCCGAACACCGCGGCATCGTCTGCGGGCTGCTGGCCATCGCCGCGGCCTGTCTCTGGCGCCTGGAGCTGCAGGGCGGCCTGGCGCTGATCGCCAGCGCCGCGCTGGCCGGCAGCGGCGTGGCGATCATCCAGGCGCTGGTGCCGGGGGTGATCAAGCGCTGGTTCCCGCAGCGGGTGCCTGCGGCGATGGGACTCTACTCGGCCTCGCTGATGGCCGGCGGCGGCACCGCCGCGGTGCTCAGCCCTCGCATCGCCGAACATTTCTCCAGTTGGCAGGCCGGCCTCGGTGCCTGGGCCCTGCCGGCCCTCCTGGCACTGCTGCTGTGGACCTTCGCCCGGCCCCGGGAGACACTGCCGGACAGCGCCGGCGGGCCGGCCCGGCACTTCTTCGGCAACCGTCGCGGCTGGCTGCTGGCGCTGTACTTCGGCCTGATCAACGGCGGCTATACGAGCATGGTGGCCTGGTTGCCGGTGTACTACCGCCAGCTCGGCTGGAGTGCCCAGGACAGCGGCGGCCTGGTCGGCATCATGACCATCTTCCAGGTATTCGCGGCACTCAGCGTGCCACTGCTGATCCGTGGCCGCCCGGACCGCCGCCCCTGGCTCCTGGCGGCACTGCTGGTCCAGCTCGGCGGGTTCTGCGGCCTGCTGCTGATGCCGCTGCAGCACGCTCCGCTGTGGGTGGCGCTGATCGGCTACGGGCTCGGCGCCTGCTTCGCCCTCAGCCTGACCCTGACCCTCGACCACCTCCACGAGCCGCGCGCGGCGGGAAGCCTGGCGGCCTTCGTGCAGGGCATCGGCTTCATCATCACCGGCATCGTGCCCTACCTCACCGGCTGGCTGCGCGATGCCACCGGCAGCTTCCAGGCCTCCTGGCTGCTGCTGGCGGTGAGCGTGGTGGCGATGTTGCTGGTGACCCTGCGCTTCGCCCCGTCCGGCTATGCCCGGGCCATGGGCGAGACGCGCGACTGAGCGGCGGACCTCCGCGCCCGTCATTGCGGGCGCGGGTGGCGCTTCAGTAATGGGTGGCGATATAGATGCGGTAGCTGATGATGGCCAGCATGCAGATCACGCCGACCCACATGAGGAACAGGCCGAACGGCGTGTCGCGCTTGGTGAAGCCCGTGCCGATGAAGAGCATGCCCAGCACGATGATTGCGAAAGTGACGCCGTAAGAATCCATGTTTGCCCTCGTTGGCTGCGTTCCTGACATACCCGTCAGTCTAGCCTCAAGCCCGCTAGAACTCCGTTGATATTTGTCAGCCTGCGGTCAAGCTCGGGAAAATCCGTCGAATTCGAGGAAACTTCCTATATCCGCCTGGCCAGCGCCCTGAGGAGCGCATCGATCTCGGCGAAGTCCGGACGCTCGGCCACCCGCGACGCCACGCAACGCCGCTGCAAATCGAGCAGCGCCGCGCCTGGCGTCGTCGCGTGCGGCGCCGGCTCGCAGCGCTCCAGCAGTTCCTCCAGCAGGCAGCCGAACGCGCGCACCTCCAGACGCCGCAAGGCGCCGGCGAACGCGGCATCCTCGCGCGGCAGGAAAGAGGCGGCGCCGAAGTCGCCGAGCAGGCAAGCGCCGTTCTCGCGGCAGAGGATGTTGTGCGCATAGAGATCGCCATGGCCGATGCCACGCCCATGCAGGTGCGTCATCACCGCGGCGATCGAGCCCGCCAGGCGCAGGACCGTCGCCAGGTCGAAACGACGCTCCGGCGGGTATACGTCGCGGGTGCAGGACGCCAGGCTCGGTGGCCCCGCCAGGTTGCGGTAGCCGTCGCCGAGCAATTCCAGCACCAATCCCTCGCGCCGCTGCGGGTGGCCGGCGATCCGCCCGAGCACCTCGATCAGTTGCGGATGGCGCCCCGCCGCCAGGCAGGCGGCCATTTCGCTGGCCGGCGTACCGTCGCTGGTCACCCCGCCCTTGAACAGTTTCAGTGCCACCGCCCGCCTGGAGCCGTCGGCCTGCCACCAGTCGCCGCGATGAATCGCACCGGAAGCGCCTTCGCCAATCAGCTCGCCCGGCGTCAGTTGGCTCCAGTCCAGCGCGGCGATGTCGCCATCGGCCAGCGCCGGCAAGCGGCACAGCGGATTGCCGGCATAGGCCAGCCAGGCCAGGCGCGGCAGTCCGGCCAGCCAGACCGGTAGGCGCTGGAAGCGATTGGCGGCGATCCGCAGCAACTCCAGGCGCTCGCAACCGGCCATGCTCTCGGGCAGCGCCTGCAGCCGGTTGCCGGCCAGCATCAGCTTCTGCAGCGGCCGTCGGCCAAGTTCCTCGGGCAGCGCGGCGATGCGATTGTCGGTGAGGATCAGCCAGCGCAGCGCCGCTGGCAGCGCGACGGCGGGCACCCGCTCGATGCGGTTGGACTTGAAGCCGACCATGTCCAGCGCCGGGCACTCGCCTACCACCGCCGGCAATTCATCGAAGTCGTTGGCGGAACAGAACAGCACCTTCAGCCGGCGCAATCGGCCGAGATCGTCCGGCAGCCGGCTGAGGGCGTTGCCGCTGAGATTGAGCACCTCCAGTGTATCGGCGAGGTCGAAGATCTCCCGCGGGAACTCGCGAAGACCGCAGGACAGGTCCAGGCGGGTGGCGCCGACCAGTTCGCCGCTGCGCAGCTGTTGCAAGGTGTGCATGGATCGACGGACTCCGGCGAGGACGGATGGAGAGCCGCGCATGATAGCCAAGGCATTGCGGAACGCGCACCTTCGCCGTGCTAGAGTGGCCGCCCCGAATCGACAGGACCCAGAGAATGGAACTCTCCCCCGCCGAACGCCAACTCCTGCAGGCCCATCGCCTGGCCGTGTTCGACGGCTGCGTGGTGTACGACACCCAGCCGCCGGTTTCCAGCGATGCTCTCCAGCGCCTCGCCGAGGGCCTGGCCGGGCCGCTTCCCGAGGAGTTGCTGCGACTCTGGCGCACCTGTTTCGGCGGGCGCCTCGGCTATGACCTGGAAGTCGACTACGACGGCCACCGCCACCCGTTTTCCTTCAACGAGCTGTTCTACCCGGACAGCGACGGCTACCACGATCTCTGGGGCTGGATCGAACACGAACGCGAACTGGCCGCGCAAGCCGCCGAGGACGAAGGTCGCGCCTGGGATGGCAGGCTGGCCTACCTGCCGTTCGGCGGCTTCGAGTACCTGGAGCGGCTCTACGTCTGCGTCGAGCCCGGTCCCGAGTACGGCGCGGTGATCGCCTGGAGCCACGGCCTGCCGCCAGCCTGGGCCGGGCGCCTGCACCAGGACTCGGCGACACGCCTGGCCGACGACGTCGGCGGGCTGTTCCGCCTGCTGTCCTTCGAACAGGATCCGTTCGACGCCGAGAACGCCTGCGGCGTGGCCGACGAGCTGCTGGAAGCGCTGGACGCCCTGGAGTCCGCCGGGGAGACCGGCAAGGCGCTCAAGGGCCGCCTGGAAGTCCTGCTGCGCCAGCGCATCCTCGACTGGCGGCCGGCCCTTGCCGACGGCCGCCTGGCCGCCGAGCCGCGGCTGCGCCAGCTGGCCCTGGCCGAAGCCGCGCAAGCCGGCGACATCGACCTGCTGCAACGCCTGCGCGGGGCCGGCTGCGATTTCGCCGAAACCCTGCGCGGACGTGGCGGTGTGCTCGAAGCATGCCTTGCGCGCGGTCGCCTGGAGGCTGCCGGATGGCTGCTCGACCAGGGTGTCGCGGTGCACGAGGACAGTCTGCGGATCGGCGCCGCGCATCTCGACGCGGCCCTGGCCGAACGCCTGCTGCGGCTTGGCGCGAGCAGCGACCCGAACACCGTGCTCCTGGCCTTGCAGTATGGCGACGAGGACGCCGCGCGAAGCATGGCGCGCCCGCTGCTGGAAGAGTCGCCGACGCGGGCCAGCGCCCTGCGCCTGGCGCTGGGCAGCCGCGCCGAACGCGAACGCAGCGATGCGAAGCGGGTCAGGTCGGGGAAGATGGGCAGCAACCGCACTCCGGAAGACTACCTGGCCCTGGCCGAACGCCTGGAGCGCTTCCTCGCCGGACTGGCAGGCTGACTCAGCCCTCCGGCCCCTGTACCTCGATGAAGGAACCGTCGGCCAGGCGCTCGAAGGCCCGGCCCGGTGGCGCGTCGAGCAGCGGCAGGATGCTGTCGTCGGCGTTCAGCACCGAGCCGAGGCTGACGTAGGCTGTGGTGCCGGCGGTGTTCATGTAGTCGTCCGACTCGTCGCCGGCCATCAGCCGCCAGCCGCTGTCGTTCTCCTCCTCCGGCGCCTCGCGGTAGAGATAGCCGACCGCCTTCCCCTCGTCGATCACCCGGCGCGTTACGAAGCAGCGCCGGGCATAGCGCGAGATCGGCGTTTCCCGTGGGTCGTGCTCGGTATTGATGATGTGCCGCGCCTCGAAGACGATACGCTCGCCCAGCGACAGGTCGCGGATGTACTGCGGATAGTTGTCCAGGCGGCCGCTGAAGGCGCCATTCGCCTCGATGCCCTCCACCGTCACCCAGAGCCGCTCGGCGCGCGGCGCGTCCGGGTTGTCGGTATCGAAGGCGAAGATCAGCTTGACGCTTTCCCCGACCGCGACCCGGTCGATGGTCTCGGCGTCCGGTTTGTAGAAGGTGTAGGGATGGCGGAGCGCGATTACGCTGGCGTCCACCAAGGTCCACGAGGCCATGTCTGCTCCCGCTTGGCTGGCTACGCGGCGCCCGTAGCCTGGGCTGCCTCGGGCACGCCGGTGCCCGGGCGGCATGGGTGTGATGGCGTCGCCGAGGTTCGCATGGCAGCGCCGGGCGGCAGGTCGAGGCCAGGCCAGGGGCCGTCCTTCGGCCTGCCTACCCAGAGGAAGGTAGCAGCGCAGCCGCGCAGCCGCCAGCAACGGGCTGTCGCGGCACGCCGCCCCGGGCGGGGCGGCGCCGGGCCCTCAGAGGACCTGCAGCGGGTACTCGACGATCAGGCGGACTTCGTCGAGGTCCGACTCGAAGCTGTCGGAGCGCACCGTGGCCTGGCGCACGCGGAACGACAGGTCCCTGGCCGCGCCGCTCTGCACCACGTACTTCACTTCGACGTTGCGTTCCCAGCGCCCCTGGTTGGTCAGCGGGTTGCCGTTCTCGTCGCGCCGCATGTACACGCTGTTGGCTCCCGAGTAGTCGGCGTCCCAGCCCTTGCCGTAGCGGGTCATGAAGCTCAGCCCCGGCACGCCGAAGGCCGCCATGTCGAGGTCGTAGCGGAGCATCAGGGAGCGCTCCTTCGGCGAGTTGAAGTCGCTGTACTGGATCGAGTTGTCGAGGTAGATCGAGTCGGTCTGGCGCAGGTAGTCGAAATCGTTGTCGCCATTGTTGCGCTGGTAGGACAGCAGCACCTGGTGCGGACCGTAGGAGAAACCTCCGCGCACGCTCCAGATGTTGTTGTTCAGCTCCCCCATCACCTGCTTGCCCTCGTCCTTGACCTTGTAGTAATTGGCGCCGCCGAGCAACGACAGGTTCTCGTCCAGCGGATAGCTGAAGCTGGTGCCGGCGAAGTACTGGTCCCAGGCATCCTTCTGCCGGCTGCTGTAGAGGCTGAGGTTCCAGTGCTCGGTGGCCTGGTAGTCACCGCCGGCATAGGCCACCCAAGGCGAGTCGATGCGTCCACCATAGAAGCCGTAGAAGTCGTCGCGGGCACTGGTGCTGTTGGGCTGGGTCATCGAGTCGAGCTTGCCGGCCTGCAGGGTCAGCCCGTCCACAAGGCCGTCGTTGACCAGGGTGAAGCCACGGAAGCTGGAGGGGAACAGCCGGCTGTTGCCGAACTGCACCACCGGGGTCTCCGGGAACACGTCGCCGACCCGCAGCACGGTGCCGTACCAGCGCAGCTTGACCGCGCCGCCGGCCCGCGAATAGTCGTCCTGGGCGCGCCCCTGGCTGTCGTAGGGCAGCAGGTCGACGCTGCCGCCGGCGCCGGAGCGCCCGCCGCCGCTGTCCAGACGCACGCCGAGCTGGGCGAAGGCATCGATGCCGACACCGACGGTGCCCCGGGTGAAACCCGAGGAGAAATTGGCCATGAAGCCCTGTGCCCATTCCTCGCTGTAGCCGCCACCGACCGGGCTCGACTGGCCCTTGCGGAAATCACGGTTGAAATAGTAGTTGCGCAGCAGCAGGTTCAGCTCGCTGCCCTCGATGAAGCCTTCCTTGCTGCGTTCGGCGCTCTCCTCGGCGACGGCCGAGGTCATCAGCCCGGCCCCCAGCAACAGCGGAAGCGTCCACAGTCGTTTCTTTCCATCCCCTTGCATGGCGATTGCTCCAGATCGGTTCATGTCTGTTTTTCTTCTGCGGCCATGCCCTGCGGCGCTGGCTGTGCGTGAACTTCTGGTCGATCGCGCCCCCGCGCAGTCCTGCCGCTTCCGGCATTGACCGTGGGGTGATTCTGGAACCGGGTAAATGACGCGGACATGAGGGAGGGATTACTTTTCCGCAATCTTAACTGGCGCTTAATCCGCTTCGGCCAGACTGTTCCGCCAGGCATCGGAGCGTCGCCGAAGTTATCGGAAACGTAATCTCCCCCTCACCCTTGGGTAATCCGTCCGCTCTTACTCTTGGCTCCATCGGGACGAATACCTCGTTCCGCAGCGAGCCAACCCGAGAGGTTTGCCATGAAGATCATGCCGATGGCCCTTGCCGCCCTGCTGGCGCTCGGTGCCGCCACTGCCCAGGCCCAGGACGGCAGCGAACGCTCCTGGCAGTACAACGCCGAATTCCGTGCCGCGCAGAAGGAACTGCGCGAGAAACGCCTGCAGAAGCAGCAACTGGAGGCCCAGGCGCAGAAAGCCGACCGCAGCAAGTGCGGGGAGCGCAAGGACGGCAACGGCTGAACCGCATCGTTACCGAGCAATACACTTGTCCTTTTTGGGTTGCTCCTTTGGACAAGTCCTGAGGCGCCAGTCATGGCGCCTTTTTTTCGCCTTCGCGCGTAGCGGAAGCTGGCGGAATGGCTGCCAGCGACCAGCCGCCCTCCCCGGTCTCGGTCCTACTGTTGCAAGGCCCGTGGCCGCTGGCTGCGGCGCTCGGCGGCGGGTGCCGGGCTGGCCTGGAGCTGGAAGTCGAAATCGAGCTCGGCGAAACGCCCGCCCTCCACGCCACGGTCACGAGCGGCGGCGGGGTCGTCGTTGAAACGCAGGTCGCCGATCAGGCCATCGCGGGTGGCATAGGCGAAGTCGTCCCACAGGTACTGGTCGCCCGCCAGGTTGATCTGGGTGGTCAGGTGCCGATGCCCCGCCGCCGAGATGAAAAAGTGGATGTGCGCCGGACGCTGGCCGTGGCGACCGAGACGGTCGAGCAGCTCCTGGGTCGGGCCATCGGCCGGACAGCCGTAGCCGGACGGCACGATGCTGCGCGCGCGGTAGCGGCCGTCGGCGTCGGTGCGGATGCGCCGGCGCAGGTTGTACTCGGACTGGCTGCTGTCGAAGTAGGAATAGGTGCCCTGGGTGTTGGCATGCCAGACATCGACGATGGCCCCGGCCAGTGGCCGGCCGTCGGGACCGCTGACGCGGCCCTGGAGGAACATCACGGTGCCGGGGTCGCGGCCGTCGTCCATCCGCGCCTCGCCATCGCTCAGCGGCGCCCCGGCGACGTACAGCGGGCCCTCGATGGTGCGCGGCGTACCGCCGGTGAGGCCGGCCTCGGCGTCCTGGGCATCGAGCAGCAGGTCCAGGTAGTGCTCCAGGCCCAGCCCGGCGGCCAGCAGGCCGGCCTCCTGGCGGCCGCCCAGGCGGTTCAGGTAGTCCACCGCTTTCCAGAATTCGTCGGGCGTGACCTGCATCTCTTCGATCAGCTTCGCCGTGTCGTCGAGGATGCGCCGCACCAGGGCCTTGGTGCGCGGGTCGCCGCGTTCGTTGAGCTGGCCGCTGGCCTCTTCGAAGAAGCGCTGGACCTCGGCAGTCTGGGAAATATTCACAGTCATGGCGGTTGCCTCTGTTTGTTGTTGTCAGGCGTGGGAAGGGAATCTCAGCGGTCGTCCGCATGGATCGACGAGGGATGTCGGCAGAGCCCGTCGATCTCGATGTCCATGTAGGGGAACAGCGGCAGCCGGCTCAGGGTGTCGTGCAGCGCCTCGACGCCGGGCAGGTCGAACACGCTGTAGTTGGCGTAGTGCCCGGCGATCCGCCAGAGGTGCCGCCAACTGCCCTCGCGCTGCAGGCGCTGGGCCATTTCCCTCTCGTCGGCCTTGAGCCGCTCGGCGCGCTGCGGGTCCATGTCGGCGGGCAGCTTCACAGTCATCTTCACGTGGAACAGCATCGTGCGTTTCTCCTCTGTCTGCGGAACGGTTTCAGCGCCGGCGGAAGCGCGCCAGGCGCTCCTCGTCGAGCGCCAGGCCGAGGCCCGGCGCGCGCGGCACGTGCAAGTGGAAATCCTGGTAGCGCGGCGCCTCGGCGAGGATGTCCTCGGTCAGCAGCAACGGGCCGAACAGCTCGCTGTGCCAGGCCAGGCGGTCGAGGGTGACGAAGGCGTGGGCGGCGGCCAGGGTGCCGATGCCGCCCTCGAGCATGGTCCCGCCGTACAGGCCGACCCCGGCCGCCTCGGCGATCGCCGCGCAACGCAGCACGGCGCGCGGACCGCCGTTCTTGGCGATCTTCAGGGCGAACACCGGGGCGGCGCCCTCGCGAGCCAGGTGGAAGGCATCCTCGACACTCTCGATGGCCTCGTCGGCCATGATCGGCGCGCCGCCGAGGCGGCTCAGGCGCGCCAGGCCGACGCGGTTGTGGCGGGCGATGGGCTGCTCGATCAGGGCGATGCCGTTGTCGCCGAGCACCGCGCAGGCGCGCTGGGCGACGCCTTCGTCCCAGGCCTGGTTGACGTCGACGCGCACGCTGGCGCGCTCGCCGAGGGCGCGCTTGATGGCGATCGCATGGGCCAGGTCGGCGTCCACCTCGCCGACGCCGATCTTCAGCTTGAAGTGCCGGTGGCGGCGCAGGTCGAGCATCCGCTCGGCCTCCTCGATGTCGCGGCCGGTGTCGCCGCTGGCCAGGGTCCAGGCCACTTCCAGGCTGTCGTGCAGGCGCCCGCCGAGCAGTTCGCTGACCGGCAGGCCGAGGCGCTTGCCATGGGCGTCGAGCAGTGCGGTTTCCACCGCCGAGCGGGCGAAGGTGTTGCCCCTGATGTGCCGGTCCAGGCGCTGCATCGCGGCGTTGACGTTATCCGCCGGCTGGCCCAGCAGCAACGGGGCGAAATGCGCGTCGAGGTTGCTCTTGATGCTCTCCGGGCTTTCGTTGCCGTAGGCCAGGCCGCCTATGGTGGTGGCCTCGCCGAGGCCCTCGATGCCGTCGCTGCAGCGCAGGCGGAGGATCACCAGGGTCTGCCGGTTCATGGTGTGCATGGCCAGCTTGTGCGGGCGGATGGTCGGCAGGTCGACGATGATCGACTCGAGGCTCTGGATGACGGCTTGGCTCATTCGGGGTCCACCTGGGTTGCGGTCGGGTTCTCGGCGGCTCGTGGTACAGATCCCGTTCGATACCGAACGGGTTTCGCCGCAGTCTCAACCAAGCATCCATCGTCTTCTTCGCCAGGGTCCAATATCATGTTCCTCTCGAACCATACCCTGGAGGTATCATGGAGCTTCGTCACCTGCGCTACTTCCAGGCGCTCGCCCGGACCCTCAACTTCACCCGCGCCGCCGAGCAGCTGCACATCGCCCAGCCACCGCTGAGCCGGCAGATCCGGCAGCTCGAGGAAACGCTCGGGGTGGCCCTGCTGGAACGCGGCCGGCCGCTGCGCCTGACCGAGGCCGGGCGCTTCTTCCACGAGCAGAGCGCGACCCTGCTGGAACAGCTGGAAAGCCTCTGCGACAGCACGCGGCGGATCGGCGAGGGCCAGCGCCAGTGGTTCGGCATCGGCTTCGTGCCCTCGGCGCTGTACGGCGTGCTGCCGGAGCTGATCCGTCACCTGCGCGGCGATCCGGAGCTGGAGCTGGGCCTGCTGGAGATGACCACCCTGCAGCAGGTCGAGGCGCTGAAGAGCGGACACATCGACATCGGCTTCGGGCGCATCCGCATCGACGACCCGGCGATCCGCCAGAGCGTGCTCAGCGAAGAGCCGCTGGTCGCCGCCCTGCCCGCCGGCCACCCGTTGCTCGGCCAGCCGCTGAGCCTGGAGCGCCTGTCGCGCGAGCCGTTCGTGCTCTACCCCGGCCAGCCGCGGCCGAGCTACGCCGACCACGTGCTGGCGCTGTTCGCCACCCACGGCCTGAGCCTGCGCGTGACGCAATGGGCCAACGAGATGCAGACCGCCATCGGCCTGGTCGCCGCCGGCCTCGGCGCGACCCTGGTACCGGCCTCGGTGCAGTTGCAGCACCGCGACGACGTCGCCTACCAGGCCCTGGCCGACGCCTCCCTGACCTCGCCGATCATCGTCAGCCGGCGCCAGGGCGACGGCTCGCCGCACCTGCGGCGCTGCCTGGCGCTGATCGGCCGCGACGACGCCTGAGCGCCCCCTCAGGAGCGCCGCGCGGCGCGCTGCTGGGTCATGCTCGGGGTTTCCTCGAAACGCTTGCGGTAGTCCACCGAGAAGCGTCCGAGGTGGCTGAAGCCCCAGCCCAGGGCGATCGTCGAGATACTGCGGGCGCCGCCGCTGGCGAGGATCTCCTCTCTCGCCGCGGCGAGCCGGTAGTGCTTGAGGTAGCTCATCGGCGACACCCCGAAGTAGCGGCGGAAGCCCTCGAACAGCTTGAACCGCGAGACCCCGGCGGCGCGTTCCACGTCCTCCAGGCTCAAGGGCTCGCGGGCGTTGGCCTGGAGAAAGTCGCGGGCGCGCAGCAGGTAATGTGGCGGGCGGCCAGCGAGACCCTGTTGCAGGGCCTCGCTGTAGTTGTTCGGCTGGGCCAGGATCAGCCCCTTGATCAGCGCGCGCTCCAGGTCGCGGCTGAAGAAGGCCTGGGTGTACAGTTCGCTGCGCGCCATTTCCTCGCTGACATGCCGCACGGTACGCCACCAGGAAGCCGAGGCGCCGTCGAGGGCGTCCATCTCCGGATCGAAGCGCAAGGGTGTATCGATCGGCCGCTGCAACATCTCCTCCAGGACCTTGCGCATCGCCGTGCGGCCGATCACCACCTGCAGCTTGCGGCAGTCCCCGGCGATACTCAGTTCCTGGCGCTCGTTGGGCGCGATGATCACCCCGCGGCGGACGTCGGAAAGCAGGCGCAGGCCGCCCCGGCTCAGCTCCTGCTCGCCGCTGAGGGGCAGGCTCAGGCTGTAGGCGTTGAACGCCGCGGCATCCTCGACGGTGATGGTGACGTCGGTGCCGTAGGCGATGTAGCCCAGGGTGGTGCACATCGACTTCAGCACGCTGCCGTGGTGCTGGAACTGCACCAGCCCCGGGCTCTGCGCCTCGAGCCGGTGCGGCCCGCAGACCCGCGACATCCAGGAGCGGGCGGCGGCCAGGTCCAGGTGGTCGGCATGGAGATCGCCACGATCGGCGCTGGGATTGGTCGTCCTCATGGTTCGGCACTCGACACGGCAAGGCTGGTGGTGCGCTCTGCTGGCGCTCTGGTTTCAGCAAAATGCAAGGCATGTGCCGGCGCAAGTCCGACACCCGGCATCCTCCACTATCCGGATAGCGTTCGCCGACTTTCCGGACAGAACGTCCGCGGAAGCCCGCCACCGGGTCCGGCGGAGATCGCTCCCGGCGTTGCCGGCCCGCCCTTCCCGGGCACGGATTTTCGGGATGCGCATCGCCGACTAAGCGGATAGCCCGAGCCCCTTCGCGGTCGTTGAATGGGCCACCCATAACGACAACGAACAAGGGTGAGAATGCATGAACGCTACCCGCAGAAGCCTCGAGCAATGGCGCGACTACGTCGGCGGCTGTCTCGATTTCCGTCCCGAGGAAGGCATCTTCCGCATTGCCCGGGACATGTTCACCGAGCCGGAGCTGTTCGACCTGGAGATGGAACTGATCTTCGAGAAGAACTGGATCTACGCCTGCCACGAGAGCGAACTGGCCAGGCCCCACGACTTCGTCACCCTGCGCGCCGGGCGCCAGCCGCTGATCGTCACCCGCGACGGCAACGGCCAGCTGCACGCGCTGGTCAACGCCTGCCAGCATCGCGGCGCAACCCTGGTGCGGGTCGGCAAGGGCAACCAGTCGACCTTCACCTGTCCGTTCCATGCCTGGTGCTACAAGAACGACGGCCGGCTGGTGAAGGTCAAGGCGCCGGGCGAATACCCGGAGGGCTTCGACAAGGCCACCCGCGGCCTGAAGAAGGCGCGCATCCAGAGCTACAAGGGTTTCGTCTTCGTCAGCCTGGACGTCGCCGGCGAGGACGACCTGGTGGACTTCCTCGGCGACGCCCGGGTGTTCCTCGACATGCTGGTGGCGCAGTCGCCCAGCGGCGAACTGGAAGTGCTGCCCGGCACCTCCACCTACACCTACGAAGGCAACTGGAAGCTGCAGAACGAAAACGGCCTGGATGGCTATCACGTCAGCACCGTGCACTACAACTACGTAGCCACCGTACAGCATCGCCAGCAGGTCGACGCCGAGCGCGGCGGCGCGGCCGCCACGCTCGACTACAGCAAGCTCGGCGCCGGCGACGCGGCCACCGACGACGGCTGGTTCTCCTTCGCCAACGGCCACAGCGTGCTCTTCAGCGAGATGCCCAACCCTGCCGTACGCCCCGGCTACGCCAGCGTGATGCCGCGACTGGTGGAGGAATACGGCCAGGCCCGCGCCGAGTGGATGATGCATCGCCTGCGCAACCTCAACCTCTACCCCAGCCTGTTCGTCATCGACCAGATCAGCTCGCAGCTGCGCATCGTCCGCCCGCTGGCCTGGAACCGTACCGAGATCGTCAGCCAGTGCATCGGCGTCAAGGGCGAGTCGGACGCCGACCGGGAGAACCGGATCCGCCAGTTCGAGGACTTCTTCAATGTCTCCGGGATGGGCACGCCCGACGACCTGGTGGAGTTCCGCGAAGCCCAGCGTGGCTTCCAGGCCCGCCTGGAGCGCTGGAGCGACATCTCCCGCGGCCACGGCAAGTGGCTCGAAGGCGCGACGCCGAACAGCCAGGCGCTGGGCATCGCGCCGCTGCTGACCGGTACCGAGATCACCCACGAAGGCCTCTACGTCAACCAGCACGCGCATTGGCGGCGCTTCCTCCTCGATGGCCTGGAGCGCCTGGCCCTGCAAGCCAGGGAGGTGCGCGCATGAACGCCGGACTGCAATACCGCGTCGAACAGTTCCTCTACCGCCACGCCGAGCTCTGCGACGCCCAGGACTGGGACGGCTACCTTGCGCTGTTCGACGAGCAGTGCGAGTTCCACCTGCCGCAGTGGGAGTCCGAGCACCGCTACACCCGCGACCCGAAGCGCGAGATGTCGCTGATCTACTACCCCAGCCGCGCCGGCCTGGAAGACCGGGTGTTCCGCATCCGCACCGGCAAGGCCGCCTCCACCGTGCCGATGCCGCGCACCCTGCACCAGATCGGCAACGTGCGCATCGCCGAGGACGACGACGGCCTGCTGCGGGTGCGGGTCAACTGGCAGACCCTGTTCCAGCGCCTGGACCAGACCGGCAGCTTCTTCGGCCACGCCACCTACTGCCTGAAGCCCCATGGCGAGGCCTGGCTGATCGCGCGCAAGCACATCGTCCTGCTCAACGACCGGATCGACTCGGTCCTCGACTTCTACCACCTCTGAACGGCGGGCCCCGTCACGATGAATCACAAAGTCGCCCTCAGCTTCGCCGACGGCAAGACCCTGTTCCTGCCCGTCGGCCACGACGACCTGCTCCTCGACGCCGCCCTGCGCCATGGCATCAACCTGCCGCTGGACTGCCGCGAAGGGGTCTGCGGCACCTGCATGGGCCGCTGCGAGACGGGCAGCTACAGCCTGGACTACGCCGACGAGGACACTCTCTCCGCCGCCGACCTGGAGCAGCGCAAGGTGCTCGCCTGCCAGACCCGGGTGCGCTCCGACGCAACCTTCTACTTCGACTTCGCCTCGTCCCTCTGCCACGCCGCCGCGCCGCAGACCCACAGCGGCGTGGTGCGCGAACTGCACCTGCTCGCCGAGGACACCGCCCTGCTGCGCCTCGACGCCAACGCCGCGGGCCGCCAGCTGGACTTCCTGCCCGGCCAGTACGCGCGCCTGCAAGTACCCGGCAGCGACTGCCGGCGCGCCTACTCCTTCGCCAACCGGCCGAATCCGCAGAACCACCTGCAGTTTCTCATCCGCCTGCTCCCGGGCGGCGCCATGAGCGACTACCTGCGCCAACGCTGCCGGGTCGGCGACGAGATCCGCTTCGAGGCGCCGCTGGGTGCCTTCTACCTGCGCCAGGTGGAACGCCCGCTGCTGCTGGCGGCCGGCGGCACCGGCCTGTCGGCGTTCCTCGGCATGCTCGACGAACTGGTCGAACGCGGTTGCCAGCGGCCGGTGCATCTCTACTACGGGGTACGCCGCGCCACCGATCTCTGCGAACTGCAACGCATCGCCGGCTACGCCGAGCGGCTTCCCGGCTTCCGCTTCGTCCCGGTGCTCAGCGAGGCCGACGCCGGCTGGGACGGCCGGCGCGGCTATCTGCACGAGCACTTCGACGCCACGCAGCTGCGCGAGGAGAATTTCGACCTCTACCTGTGCGGGCCGCCACCGATGGTCGAGGCGATCCGCCAGTGGCTGCGCGAGCGCTCCCTGGAACATCTGCGGCTGTACCTGGAGAAGTTCAGCGAAAGCGCCGACTGACTCGCTCAGCCGAGGTCGCCGCCAGCTACCGGCAGGGTCACGCCGGTGATGTAGGACGCCTCGTCGGAGGCGAGGAAGAGGATCGCCGCGACCTGCTCGTCGATGCTGCCGTAGCGCTTCATCAGGCTGCTGTCGAGGGTCTGCTCGACGATCTGCCGATACCAGCGCCGTTCTTCCTCACTCTGCGCCGCGGCGTTGCGCGGGATCCGCCGCGGCGGCGCCGCGGTGCCGCCCGGCGCCACCGCGTTGACCCGGATACCCTGGTCGGCGGTCTCGAACGCCAGGCAGGCGGTCAACGCGTTCACCCCACCCTTGGCGGCGCCATAGGGCACCCGGTTGACCCCGCGGGTGGCGACCGACGAGACGTTGACGATCGCCCCGCTGCCCTGCTCCAGCATCGCCGGCAGCGCCGCGCGGCAACACCACAAGGTGGGCAGCAGCGAACGCCGCAACTCGGCCTCGATCTCTTGCTCGGCATAGTGCTGGTAGGGCTTGGCCCAGATCGTGCCGCCGACGTTGTTGACCAGGATGTCCAGCCGGCCGAAACGCTCCAGCGTCCGCTCCAGTGCCCGCTGGCATTCGGCGTAGCGCTCCAGGTCGGCGACCAGGCACAGGCAGGCGTCGCCGGCCAGTTCGTGGACCAGCTCGGAGCGGTCCACCGCCACCACCCGCGCGCCCTCGGCCAGCAGCCGGCGGGCCACGCCCAGGCCGATGCCCTGGGCGGCGCCGCTGACCAGGGCGACCTTGCCGCGGAATCTGTCGTTCATGGGTATCTCCTTGGCTGGCTCGGGTTCAGGCCGCGCTGGCGGCGAACTTCTCGTAGTAGACATTCGCCGGGCGCACGCCCTGCTCGCGCAGGTAGCGCTCGACCGCCTCGACCATCGGCGGCGGCCCGCACAGGTAGATGTCGACGTCGCCTTCGTGCAGCTGCTGCGCGCCGATGTGCTCGGTCACGTAGCCCTTGCGCGGATAGACGCTGTCGGCGCTGGCCACGCAGGCGCTCCAGGTGAAGCCGGGAATCCGTTCGGCGAACGCTTCCAGTCGCTCCAGGCCGACCAGGTCGACGTCGTGGGTCACCCCGTAGACCAGGTGCAGCGGGTGCGCGCTGCCCTGCTCGGCGATCCGCTCGAGCATCGCGATGAACGGCGCCAGGCCGGTGCCGCCGGCCAGCATCAGCAACGGCCGGCGAATCTCGCGCAGGTAGAAAGTGCCCAGCGGGCCATCCATCGCCAGGCTGTCGCCGGCCTTGGCCGGCCCGCTGAGGAAGCCGCTCATCAGGCCGCCGGGGACATTGCGGATCAGGAAGCTGACCTCGCCGTCCTTCGCCAGCGAACTGAAGGAATAGGCGCGACGCTGCTCGCTGCCCGGCACCTGGAGGTTGACGTACTGCCCGGGGAGGAACGCCAGGCCGGCCAGGGCCTCGCCCTTCAGCGACAGCGCGATGGTGCTCGGCGACAACTGCCGGACCTGGCTGATGCGCGCCTCGTAGCGCGCCTGGCCGGTCCTGCACAGGGTCGAGGACGCCGGCACGCGCAGCACACAGTCGCTTTCGGCGCGCATCTGGCAGGTCAGCACGTAGCCGCGCGCGGCCTCCTCGGCGCTCAAGGCGTCGTCGATGTAGTCCTGGCCGAGGTCGTAGCGGCCGGCCTCGGCCAGGCACTTACAGGTGCCGCAGGCACCATCGCGGCAGTCCAGGGGAATGTTGATGCCCTGGCGATAGGCCGCGTCGGCCACGCTCTCGCCGGGCGCGGCATGGATGAAGCGGGTCACCCCGTCCTCGAAGTTGAGTGCGATCCGATGGTTCATGGCATGTCCCTCGACAGCCCGCCGGCGCGGGGAGTCAGACGTGGTAGATGTCGATCAACTGGCGTACGTAGTCATTCTTCAGGATCACTTTCTTGGCCTTGATCAGCGGACTTTCGCCGCTCACGTCGAGGTCGTAGAAAGCGCTGCCGAAGTAGCTGTCCACGGTTTGGTAGCGATAGCTCAGGGTGTGCCAGTTGCAGCGCGCCCGGCAGATGCCGTCGGCCTCGCCGAGCAGCTCGATGTTGCTCAGGTTGTGCGAGGTGCGGGTATCCGGCAGGGTCGCGCTGGAGCGTTCGGTGCGGATACGGAACACCCGGTCCTCCAGGCCGCCGCGGTTGCCGTACCAGATCAGCGAGATCTCCCGCTGCGGGTCTTCGGTGAGCTGGTCGCGGTCGTCCCAGGACGGCATCCAGAAACTGGCGTCCGCGGCGTACAACGCCAGCCAGGCGTCCCAGTCCCTGTCGTCGAGGTAGCGCGCCTCGCGATAGAGGAAATCGCGCAATGCGTCGTAGCCCAGGCTCATGACGCCACCTCCCGCAGCGCCACGCGCTGCGCCTGCTCGCGCTCCAGCGCGGCGAGCAGCGCCTCCTGCCAGTAGCGGTGCTGCAACACGAACAACCCTTCGTCCTCGGTGCGCACACCGCTCAGGCGCGGCCGCAGGTCGATCGCTTCGGCCGCCGCGTCGGCACCCTCTATCCAGTGCTCGGCGCCGCGCGACAAGTCGTTCCAGCCGACCACGCTGCCCTGGTAGCCCTGCTGGCAGGAACGGAACTCCTCCAGGTCGTCCGGGGTGGCCATGCCGCTGACGTTGAAGAAATCCTCGTACTGGCGGATGCGCCGGGCGCGCGCCTCGGCGCTCTCGCCTTTCGGCGCGATGCAGTAGATGGTGATTTCCGTGCGGTCCACCGACAGCGGCCGGGCGATGCGGATCTGCGAACTGAACTGGTCCATCAGGTAGACGTTGGGATACAGGCAGAGATTGCGCGAGTTCTCGATCATCCAGTCGGCGCGGGCCGCGCCGAAGTCACGGGCGAGTTCGGCGCGGCGCTCGAAGGCAGGGCGGTCCTCGGGGTTGGCCCAGCGGCTCCAGAGCAGCATGTGGCCATGCTCGAACGAGTAGAAACCGCCGCCCTGCCGCGCCCAGCCGCCGGCGCTCATGGTCCGTGGCTGCCCTTCGGCGGCGCGCTGCTGGCGCTGGCTCTGGGTCGCCGCGTAGTTCCAGTGCACCGAACTGACGTGATAGCCGTCGGCGCCGTTCTCGGCGGTGAGCTTCCAGTTGCCCTCGTAGACGTAGCTGGAGGAGCCGCGCAGTACCTCGAGGCCCTGCGGCGACTGGTCGACGATCATGTCGATGATCTTCGCCGACTCGCCCAAATGCTCGGCCAGCGGCCTGACGTCGGGGTTGAGGCTGCCGAACAGGAAGCCACGATAGGACTCGAAGCGCGCCACCCGGGCCAGGTCGTGCGAGCCTTCGCAATTGAAGCCCTGCGGGTAGCCGGCGCCGGCCGGGTCCTTGACCTTGAGCAGCTTGCCGGAGTTGCTGAAAGTCCAGCCGTGGAACGGACAGGTATAGGTGCTGCGATTGCCGCTCTTGTGCCGGCAGAGCATCGCGCCACGGTGGCTGCAGGCATTGATGAAGGCGTTGAGCTGGCCGTCGCGGTTGCGCGCGATGACGATCGGCTGGCGGCCGATGGTGGTCGTCAGATAGTCGTTGTTCCCGGCGACCTGGCTGTCATGGGCGAGGTACACCCAGTTGCCCTCGAAGAGGTGCTTCATCTCCAGCTCGAACAGGCGCGGATCGGTGAACATCTCCCGCTTGCAGCGGTAGACCCCGCGCTCGGGGTCTTCTTCCAGCAGTGAACGCACGTAGTCGCTACCCAGGGACATGGCCAGGGCCTCCGTTGTTATTGTTCAGGCCCGGTCAGGTTAGGTAGCGCGGTGCGGCAGGACTATCCGTTGCCTGCCGATCGCTGGCCGTTTCCTGCACGCCGGCGCAGGGTCTCCGACGGCAGCTCGCCGAACTGCCGGCGATACTGCTCGGCGAAGCGGCCGAGGTGGGCGAAACCGAAGTCCAGGGCCAGCGCGGTGACGTTGCGCACCGCGCAGTCGGGGTCCGCCAGGCAGGCGCGGATGCGCTCCAGGCGCAGCCGGCGGATGTACTGCAGGGGGCTCTCGCCGCACTGGCGCTCGAACAGCGCGTACAGCGCGCGGGGACTCATGTGCGCCTGCCCAGCCAGCGCCGCGACCTCGATATCGTCCTGCAGATGGCGGCGGATGTAGGCATCGATGCGGGCGAAGACGCCCCGCGCATCGCCGGGGTCCTCGCGGCTGACGTTGGTCTTCAGCAGGGTCAGCAGCTTGCTGCCGAGGATCTGCTCGAAGTGGCTGTCGACCCGCGCCAGGCGCTCGCCGGCCTCGGCCTCGCGGCAGACCAGGGCGAGCAGGCCGACGAAGCCCTCCAGCTGTTCCAGGCGGTAGCGCTGCTGGAGAAAGCGCACGCCCTGCCCCGGGTGCCGCCAGCGCTGCTCGGCGCAGATCGCTTCGAGCAGCGCGCAGGGCAGCTTGACGATGAATTTCTCGCAATCCGCCGAGTAGGTCAGGTCGACCGGATCGTCCGGATTGATCAGCAGCAGCTCGCCCGGCGCCAGGGCGTGCTCCTGCCCGCCGCCGCGCCAGAGGCAGTGGCCGCGCAGGAGAATCTGCAGATGGAAGATGCTCTCCAGCGCCGGCGAGGTGACCCGAACCGCCGCGCCGTAGCTGATCCGGCACAGGTCGAGACTGGCGAAGGTGCGGTGGTCGAGGCTGGCTCGTGGCCTGCCACTGGCCGGCAGGCGGATGCGATGCGAACCGACGTGCTGGTTGACGTAGCCGGACACCGCATGGGGATCGGCGCGTTCGAACACCCGGCTGCGCTCGCTGAGCAAGGAGGCATTCATGGGCAGGACACTCAGGCTGGGATCGTTGTCGTTATCGCCGCGCGGCGCCGGGCGCCAGGCACGGTTCGTCCGCCCACACTACGCAAGCCCTCCGCCGGCGACAATCCGGGCCGGCACTGGCGTGCGGTAATCGAACGGAATCCGGCCAACGGAAAACGGAAAAAGGCCGGCGGGAATCCCTCCTGCCGGCCCGCTTTCGCGCTGGCTCAGCCGGCCGCCGGCGCCTCCTCGTGCGGTCCGGCGTCGCGCCCGTGGGTCCAGCGATAGAGCACCGGCAGCACCAGCAGGGTGAGCATGGTCGAGGACAGGATGCCGCCGATCACCACCGTCGCCAGCGGCCGCTGCACCTCGGCGCCGGTGCCGGTGGCCAGGGCCATCGGCACGAAGCCGAGGGACGCCACCAGCGCGGTCATCAGCACCGGGCGCAACCGGGTGATGGCGCCCTCCCACACCGCCTGGTCGAGGCTGCGTCCTTCCTGCAACAGGTTGCGGATGAAGGAAATCATCACCAGGCCGTTGAGCACCGCCACCCCGGACAGGGCGATGAAACCCACCGCCGCCGAGATCGACAGCGGTATCCCGCGCAGCCACAGGGCCAGCACCCCGCCGGTGAGGGCGAAGGGGATGCCGGTGAACACCAGCAGGCCGTCCTTGACGTTGTTGAACATGGCGAAGAGCAGGGTGAACACCAGCAGCAGCGCCACCGGCACCACCACCTGCAGGCGCTTGGCGGCGGACTGCAACTGTTCGAACTGGCCGCCCCAGGTGGTCCAGTAGCCGGCCGGGATCTTCACCTCGGCCTGCAGCTTCCGCTGCGCTTCCAGCACGAAGGAGCCGATGTCGCGACCACGCACGTTGGCGCTGACCACGATGCGTCGCTTGCCGTTCTCCCGGCTGATCTGGTTCGGTCCCGGCGAGAGGTCGAGGCGCGCCACGTCCGACAGCGGGATGAAATCGATCCGCGCCAGGTTGTTCGGCGGCAGCGGGATCAGCAGGTTGGACAGCGCCGGCAGGTCGGCGCGCAGGGTTTCCGGCAGGCGGATGACGATGTCGAAGCGACGGTCGCCTTCGAACAGGGTGCCGGCGTTGCGCCCGCCGAGGGCGGTGGCGACGGTGTCCTGGATGTCGCCGACGTTGAGGCCGAAGCGCGCCGCCTTGTCGCGGTCGATGTCCACCGTCAGCACCGGCAGGCCGGAGGTCTGTTCGACCTTGACCTCGGAAGCCCCGTCGATGCCTTGCAGCACCTTGGAGATCTTCTCCGCGGTGTCGTTGAGCACCTGCATGTCATCGCCGAAGACCTTCACCGCGACGTCGCTGCGCACCCCGGAGATCAGTTCGTTGAAGCGCAACTGGATCGGCTGGGAGAACTCGTAGACGCTGCCCGGCACCTCAAGGGCCGCGGCCTGCAATTCTTCCAGCAGCGCCTCCCGCGACTTCTTCGGGTCCGGCCATTCGCTTTGCGGCTTGAGCATCACGTAGCTGTCCGAGGCGTTCGGCGGCATCAGGTCGGAGGCGATCTCGGCGGTCCCGGTACGGGCGAAGATCCGCTCGATCTCCGGGAACTTGCCCATCAGCTTCTTCTCGAGGGTCTGCTGCATCTCGATCGACTGGGTCAGGCTGGTGCCCGGCACCCGCAGGCCCTGCATGGCGAAGTCGCCCTCGCTGAGGCTGGGGATGAATTCGCTGCCCATTCGCGAGGCCACCAGGCCGGTGAGCAGGACCATGCCCAGGGCGCCGCCGACCACCAGCGCGCGATGCCCGAGCACCCAGCGCAGCGCCGGTTCGTAGGCCAGCCGCGCGCGGCGCATGACGAAGTTCTCCTCTTCCTTGACCTTGCCGGTGATGAACAGCGCGATCGCCGCCGGGACGAAGGTCACCGAGAGGATCATCGCGCCGAGCAGCGCGGTGACCACGGTGAAGGCCATCGGGTGGAACATCTTCCCCTCGACGCCGGTGAGGGCGAAGATCGGCAGGTACACCACCATGATGATGATCTGGCCGAAGACCAGCGCCCGGCGCGCCTCCTTGGAGGCGACGAAGACTTCGTGGAAGCGCTCCGCGCGGGTCAGTTGGCGGCCGTGGTGGGCCTGGGCATGGGCCAGGCGGCGGATGGCGTTCTCGACGATCACCACGGCGCCGTCGACGATGATGCCGAAGTCCAGCGCGCCGAGGCTCATCAGATTGGCGCTGACCTTATTGCTGACCATCCCGGTGAAGGTGAACAGCATCGACAGCGGGATGATGGTCGCCGTGATCAGCGCCGCGCGGATGTTGCCGAGGAACAGGAAGAGCACCGCGATCACCAGCGCCGCGCCTTCCACCAGGTTTTTCTTCACCGTGGCCACGGCCTTGTCCACCAGGGTGGTGCGGTCGTAGACGGTGATCGCCTTGACCCCCTTGGGCAGGGTCCGGTTGATCTCCTCCAGGCGCTGGCCGACCGCCTGCGCCACTTCCCGGCTGTTCTCGCCGATCAGCATGAACACCGTGCCGAGCACCACCTCGCGGCCGTTCTCGGTGGCCGCGCCGGTGCGCAGCTCCTTGCCCAGGCTGACCTCGGCGACGTCGCGGATGCGGATCGGCACGCCGTCGACGTTGGAAACGATGATCCCGCGGATGTCGTCCATGTCCTTGACCTGCCCCGGCGCGCGAATCAGCAACTGCTCGCCGCGCCGCTCGATGTAGCCGGCGCCGACGTTCTCGTTGTTGCGCAGCACGGCGTTCTGCAGGTCGCCGAGGGTCAGCTTGTAGGCCGCGAGCTTCTTCGGGTCCGGGGCGATGAGGAACTGCTTGGCGTAGCCGCCGATGGTGTTGATCTCGGCCACGCCCTTCACGTTGCGCAGCTGCGGGCGGATGATCCAGTCCTGGATGGTGCGCAGGTCGGTGGGGGTGTAGGCGCTGCCGTCCTCCTTGGTCGCGCCCTCCTCGGCCTCCACCGTCCACAGGTAGATCTCGCCGAGGCCGGTGGAGATCGGCCCGAGGGTCGGCGAGATGTCTTCCGGCAGTTGCTCGCGCGCCGTGCTCAGGCGTTCGTTGACCTGCTGGCGGGCGAAGTAGATGTCGGTGCCTTCCTCGAAGATCACCGTCACCTGGGAAATCCCCGGCCGCGACAGCGAACGGGTTTCCTGCAAGCCCGGCAGGCCGGCCATGACGGTTTCCACCGGGTAGGTGATCCGCTGTTCCACCTCCAGCGGCGAGTAGCCGGGAGCGGCAGTGTTGATCTGCACCTGGACGTTGGTGATGTCCGGGACGGCGTCGATGGACAGCTTCTGGTAGCTGCCGATGCCGATCCCGGCCATCCCCAGCACCGCCAGCAGGACCAGCCAGCGTTGCTCGATGGCGAATTGAATGATGCGTTCGAACATGCGAAGACTCCTGGGCCGGGACTCAGTGACCGTGTTCCGCCGAGCCCTTGCCCAGTTCGGATTTGAGGATGAAGCTGCCGCTGGCGGCGACTTCGGCGCCGGCGCGCAGGCCCTCGAGGACCTCGACGCGCTGGCCGTCGCTGATGCCCAGCTTGACCGGCTGGGCCACGAAGCCATCGGCCACGCGGACGAACACCACGTCCTCGCCGTCGACGTTCTGTACCGCGCCGTCGGCGACCGTCAGGACCTCCTTGCGGGTCGCCTCGGCGACCTGCACGGAGACGAACAGGCCCGGGCGCCAGGTGCTCTCGGGGTTGCTCAGGGTGACCCGGGCGGTGGCCGCGCGGGTCTGCTCGCCGAGCAGGTCGCCGATGTAGGACACGGTGCCTTCCACCTCGCTGTCCAGCGCCTGGGCGAGCACCTTGACCTTGCTGCCGACGCGGACCTGGCCGAGCAGTTGCGCCGGCACGTTGAAGGTGGCCCAGACCGAGGACAGGTCGGACAGCGTGAACACGTTGGCGGTGCCGTCCACCGGCTCGCCCTGGGTCAGGTGCTTCTCCACCAGCACCCCGGCGAACGGCGCACGCAGCTCGTAGCGGTTGCCGCCCTGCAGGCTGGGGTTGCCGCCGAGCGCGGCGATCTTCGCCCGCGCGTTGCTCACCGCGATCTCGGCTTCCTGCAGGCCCTGGCGGGCGAGGAGGAATTCCTGCTCGGCGGAGATGCCTTCCTTCCACAACTGCTGTTCGCGCTTGTAGGTGCTCTGCGCCAGGCTCAGGCGGCGTTGGGCGGCGGCGAATTCGCTGCGCTGGTCGGACAGTTGCGGACTGCTGATCACCGCCAGCAGTTCGCCCTGCTTCACCGCCTGGCCGAGATTGGCCGGCACGCTGTCGACGATCCCCGGCAGGCGCGGCACGATGTGCGCGGTGCGGTCCTCGTTGAAGCGGATCTCGCCGGGCAGCGAGACCACCTGGGCCAGGCTGATCGGCCGCGCCTTGTCGAGGGTGATGCCAGCGGCTTCGATCTGCTCGGCGTCCAGCTCCAGCTTGCCCTCCTCGCGGGTGAAGGCGAAGTCGTAGCCCTGCTTGCCGGCCATCAGCTTGAGGCGCGCGGTGAAGGCATGCGGCTCGGCGATCCCGGCGTTGGCCACCAGGGCGTCGCCGCTGGCCTTGAACAGCAGGTCCTCGACCTCGCCGGTGGCGCGCTCGACATCCGCACCGAGGACCACGTCCTGCGGCGCCAGCGCCTTGCCGCCACGCTCGACCCAGGCCTTGAGCGGGCTGCCATCCTCCGGCACCAGCAGCTCCAGGGTCAGGTCGCCCTGGCGCAGCAGCAGGCCGCCGCGCGGTCCGTTGCCCTCGCCCTCCGCGGCGGTTTCGCCGGCGCCGGCCGGCGCCTTGCCGCCCAGCTCCAGGTAGGCGCCGCCGCCCAGGCCGAGCAGCGCCAGCGCGGTCACCGCGATAATCGTCTTCTTGCCCATTCTGTTCTCCCGAACCGTTCAGGGGGCGCGCCGGCGGCCCGCCCCGGAAATCTCACTGGCCGAGGTGGCCGATGTCTTCGCCGAGCAGGCGCTCCATGCTCACCCGCGCCTGCGCCGCGGCGTCCAGCGCGCGCACGTACTGGGCGCGGACGCTGACCAGGGTGCGCTGGGCGTCGAGCACATCGAGGAAGTTGAACTTGCCCATCTCGAACCCACGGGTCATCGAGTCCAGAGCGCTCTGCGCGCCGGGCAGCAGGTCGCGGCGGACCAGCGCCAGCTCCTGCTCCGAGGTGCGCAACCGGTCGTAGGCCTGTACCGCTTCGCTGCGCAGCCGTAGCAGGGTCGCGCGCTGCAGGTCGCGGGCCTGGTCGGCGCGGCTCTGGGCGGCGTAGATGTTGCCCTGGTTGCGGTCGAACAGCGGCAGCGGCATCGACAGGCCGATCAGGTTGACCCGCTCGCCGCGTCCGTCGCGGGCGGTCTGGTCGTACTTGCTGCCGATGCTGACCGTCAGGTTGGGGATCCGCTGGCGCTTCTCCAGGTCGACCTGGGCCTCGCCGCGCGCCACTTCCTGGGCCGCCAGGCGCAGGCTCGGCGACTCGTCGAGATGGCGCAGCAAGGCGCCACGGGTGATGCTCGCCGGCACCGCGTCGAGTTCGCCGCCGACCCGGGCGAAGCCGGGCTGCGGCTCGTTCCAGGTGCTCGACAGTTGTACGTAGGTGCGCTGCAACTCCAGCTCCGCCTGGCTCAGGTCGAGCTGGGCGTTGTCCGCCAGGACCTGGGCGCGGACCCGCTCCACCGAGGAAATGCTGCCGGCCTTGACCCGCCGGTCGGCGGCCTGCAGGGCGCGCCTGGCCAGGTCCAGCGAGGTCTTCGCCAGGCGCACCCGCTCCTGCGCGGTCAGCGCGGCATAGTAGGCGCCGCGGACCTCGGCGCGCAGTTCGGCGCGACGGACTTCCAGCTGGGTCCAGGCGATCTCGCTGCCACGCTTCGCCACCTCGACCCGCGCGCCGCGCTTGCCGCCGAGCTCCAACGGCTGGGCAAGGCTGACGCTGGTCTGGCGATTGCCCTGGCGGGTGTCCTCGACATCCCAGGACAGCTCCGGATTGGGGATCAACCCGGCCTGCTGGCGAGCGCCCGCGGCGATCTCGGTTTCGCGGCCGACGGCCGCCAGCCCGGGGTTGCTCTGCAACGCCCGTTCCAGCGCCTGTTCTAGGCTGACCGAGGTCCCGTTGAAACTGGCCGGCGCGGGCGCAGCCAGCGCCGGCAACCCCAGGCAGATTCCCATCAGTAGCCAGCAGGCGCGTTTCCCCGCGCTGGCCAGTGGCCGATGTATCGGCATGTTCCGCTCCTCATCTGACAACCGCCGTCGGCGACGGCGATTCACTACGCTCCGGAGCCACGCAACCATTCGTCGGCGATAACCGCCGGACGATATTCGAAGTTGCACTTCCGGAATGCGGCAGATGTTAGGGATCAGGGCTTATCGGCAAGGTGACGAGAGAATTACAAGTCGGTAATGAATATTCTCCGCGGACAATTAGCGGTTACACTCCGGCAACCTTCGAAGAGGCTCGCGATAGTTGGATGAAAAGCAGGGTCAAGAGCAACATGCGCTTACAAATAGACGCTCCTCTCACGCCAGGCATGGCTTGCACCACGGCCATCAGCGCGGAACACCCGGTTTCTTTCGGCAAAACCATCCACTTATTCGATATTCATCATCGAAGCGCCGGGATGATATGAAATTACATTTCCAGCGGCACATATAAGCGATCTTCGCGAATGTAACTTTATAGCAATGCATCCACACATTTACTTGCAACTGAACCCATACTTTATATAGGGGCGAACATGCGCATCCTTATTATCGAAGATGAAGTCAAGACGGCCGACTACCTGCACCAGGGCCTGACCGAAAGCGGCTACATCGTCGACCGCGCCAACGATGGCATCGACGGCCTGCACATGGCCTTGCAACACCCTTACGAACTGGTGATCCTCGACGTCAACCTGCCCGGCATCGACGGCTGGGACCTGCTCCGCCGCCTGCGCGAACGCAGCAGCGCGCGAGTGATGATGCTCACCGGGCACGGCCGGCTGACCGACAAGGTGCGCGGCCTCGATCTCGGCGCCGACGACTTCATGGTCAAGCCGTTCCAGTTCCCCGAACTGCTGGCGCGGGTCCGCTCGCTGCTGCGCCGCCACGACCAGGCGCCGATGCAGGACGTCCTGCGGGTCGCCGACCTTGAGCTGGACGCCAGCCGCCACCGGGCCTTCCGCGGCCGGGTGCGGATCAACCTGACGACCAAGGAGTTCGCCCTGCTGCACCTGCTGATGCGGCGCAACGGCGACGTCATCACCCGGACGCAGATCATCTCGCTGATCTGGGACATGAACTTCGACAACGACTCCAACGTGGTGGAAGTCGCCATCTGCCGCCTGCGGGCGAAGATCGACGACGGCTTCGACCTCAAGCTGATCCACACCATCCGCGGCGTCGGCTACGTGCTGGAAGCGCGTCGATGACACCAGGCCGCCTGTCGCTGCGCCTGGCCCTGCTGGTCGGCGCCCTCGGCGCGCTGCTGGCGCTGGCGCTCGGCGCCATGGCGCACTGGAACCTCGGCCGCGAACTGGAAGCCCGCGAGCGGGAAAACCTGCAACTGAAGCTGGAACAGATCCGCCACAGCCTGGAGGACGACCTCGACCTGCGCAGCGACCCGGCCGTGCAGGCGCACGCCCTGCGGGACCAACTGGTGGCCCACAGCGGCCTGCACCTGAGCATCCTCGACAGCCGCAGCGGCCAGCCGCTGATGAGCTTCGGCGACCAGGCCGCGGCCAGCGTCGCGGCCAACCGCGCCCTCCTCGCCAGCCTGCAGATGGACGCCCGCCAGCCGGTGTTCCAGAGCTGGGTCACCGGCAGCGACCAGCGCCTGCTGAGCATCGGCGCGTCGTTGCGGATGAAGAACGGCACCCCGGTGCAGGTGCTGCTGAGCAGCGAGCGCAACGCCGATGAGCGCCTGCTCGACGGCTTCCTCCGCGCCACCCTGCTGGCCCTGCCCTTCCTCCTGCCATTGATCGCCCTGGCCGCCTGGTGGGTGGTGCGTGCCGGCCTCGAACCGTTGAATCGCTTCCGCCGGGTGGCCGCCCAGGTCAGCCCGCAGGATCTCTCCTACCGCATCCCCGAGCAGAACCTGCCGCGTGAGCTGGACAGCCTGGCGCGCAGCTTCAACCACATGCTCGGCCGCCTCGAGGATGGCGTACGCCAGCTTTCGCAATTCTCCGACGACCTGGCCCACGAACTGCGCGCGCCGATCTGCAACCTGCTCGGGCGCAACCAGGTGCTGCTCAGCCAGACCCGCGACGGCGCGGCCTACCGCGAGGCACTGGAGTCCAACGCCGAGGAACTGGAGCGGCTGTCGCGGATCGTCACCGACATGCTGTTCCTGGTGCAGGTGGACAACCCGGCGATCCAGGCCCAGTTCGGCCGGGTGGCGCTGCACGAGCAGGCGGCCAAGGTCATCGACCTGTACGAAATGGTCGCCGAGGACAAGGGCGTCGAACTGCGCCTGTCCGGCAGCGGTTTCGCCCATGGCGACAACCTGATGATCCAGCGCGCCATCTCCAACCTGGTCTCCAACGCGGTGCGCCACACTCCGCAAGGCGGGCGCATCGACGTGCGGATCGGCCGCCGCGCCGGCCATACCGAACTCATGGTCAGCAACGACGGCCCGGGCATCCCGCCGGAGTACCTGCCGCACCTGTTCGAGCGCTTCTACCGCCGCGCCGGCCGCCAGCCCGGCGCCCAGGCCGGCACCGGCCTGGGGCTGGCCATCGTGCAATCGATCATGGCCTACCACGGCGGCCGCGCCGAGGCGGAAAGCGTACCGCAGCAGAAGACCCACCTGCGCCTGCTGTTCCCTGCGACGGGCGCTTCCTGACGCCGGCTTCAGCAACCGGCGCGGCGCCGCCACAGCCGGTACTCGCCGCAGAAACCGGCGAGGAACAGCGCCAGGCCGAGCGCCAGCAGGGTCCAGGGCGTCCGCAGCGGGGCGCGCTGGAGCGGCGGATCGCCGTGCAGCAGGACGAAGCATTGCAGCAGCGCCCAGAACATCGCGGCGACGCCGCCAAGCATGGCCAGGCGGCACAACCAGCCGAGCCAGCAGCCTCGGCGCGAGGGCTTTTCCGGAAATGTCCCCGACACGTATTCACCTCCACATCCGCCGCCGCACTCTAGCCGAGACGCGGACGGCGGTGTGTCATGCAAGCGCAATAGCGGGGAAAGGCATTCGTCAGGAACAGGCAGCGAGAAGAACTCAGGGCGAAGGCGGCAGGCCCTCCTCGACCCGGCCGAGCCGCTCGTCGGTCCGCTCGATATCGGCGCGGTCCCAGCCGCCGCCCATTGCCGCGATCAACTGGACGCTGGCGGTCAGGCGGCTGCCGAGCAGGGTCAGCACGCTGCGTTCGTTGCTCAGCGCGGTGGCCTGGTTGGTGACCACGTCGGTGTAGTCGACGGTGCCGGCCTTGTACTGGTTCTCGGCCAGGCGCAGTGCCTCGCGGGCCGACTCCAGGGCTTCGCGCTGCACGCCGCTCTCCTCGTCGAGCACGCTCAATTGCACCAGGTAGTCCTCCACCTCGCGGAAACCATCGAGCACGGTCTGCCGGTAGGTCGCCACGGTCTGGTCGTAGGTCGCCTCGGCCTGGTCCACCTGGGAGCCGATCAGGCCGCCGTCGAACAGGGTCATGGCGAACTGCGGGCCGATCGACCAGAAGCGGTTCGGCGTGCTGATCCAGTTGCTCAGGCTGCCGCTACGGTAGCCGCCGGCGGCGCTGAGGGTGAGGTCGGGGAAATAGGCGGCCTTGGCCACGCCGATCTGGGCGTTGGCGGAAATCACCTTGCGCTCCGCCGAGGCGATGTCCGGCCGTCGTTCGAGCAATTGCGACGGTACCATCGCCGGCAGCTCCGGCAGCTTCGGCACGCTCGCCACCGGCGGCAGGTTGAATTGCGCCGGCGGCAGGCCGACCAGCACCGCGATGGCGTGCTCCAGCTGGGCACGCTGGTACTTCAGGTCGATGGCCTGGGCCTGGGTGCTTTTCAGCTGGGTGCGGGCCTGGGCCACGTCGGCCCTGGTGACGATGCCGGCGCGGTATTTGTTCTCGGCTACCTTCAGCGAACGCTCGTAACCCGCGACGGTGGCGTTGAGCAGGCGGATCTGCTCGTCCATCACCCGCAGTTGCAGGTAATTCTGCGCCAGTTGCGACTGCTGGCTGAGGCGCACCGCGGCGAGGTCGGCGGCGCTGGCCTGCAGGCTCGCCTGGTTGGCTTCCAGTTGCCGGCGCAGCTTGCCCCAGAGGTCGACCTCCCAGCTGACGCCGAGGCTGGTCGAATAACTGTTGCTGATGGCGCCAGAGCCACCGCCGCTGCTCACCGTCGAACCATCGGGCAGGCGCACGGTGCTGTCGCCGCCGCCCTGGCCGCTGCGGGTCTTGCCCACGTTGCCGGTGATCGACGGGAAGAACGCGGCCCGCGCGCCGCGCACCAGCGCCTCGGCCTGGCGGAACTGCGCCACCGACTGGGCCAGGGTCTGGTTGGAACGTTCCAGGTGCATCTGCAGGTCGTTCAGGGTCTGGTCGCCGTACAGCTCCCACCAGGCGCCGCGCTGGAACACGTCGCGCGGCTCGGCGCGGCGCCAGCCTTCGGCTTCCTTGAATTCGGCGGGCACCGCCAGGTCCGGTCGCTGGTAGTCGGGGCCGATGGCGCAGCCGCCGAGGGCGGCGACCAGGGCCAGGGCGAGCAGCGAGGGGGTGTGTTTCATAGGGGTGTCTCCAGCGCACCGTCCGTGCGTACGCCGCGTTTCTGGTTGACCCAGTGGCGCAGGCGGTCGAGATAGAGGTAGACCACCGGGGTGGTGTACAGGGTCAGCAACTGGCTGCCGATCAGCCCACCGACGATGGTGATGCCCAGCGGCCGGCGCAGCGCGGCGTCGCCGCCGATGCCGAAGATCAGCGGCAAGGCGCCGAGCAAGGCGGCCAGGGTGGTCATCATGATCGGCCGGAAGCGCATCATGCAGGCCTCGAGGATCGCCTCGCGCGGGCTCAGGCCGTGGCTGCGCTCGGCCTCCAGGGCGAAGTCGATCATCATGATGGCGTTCTTCTTGACGATGCCGATCAGCAGGATGATGCCGATCAGCGCGATCAGGCTCAGCTCGCTGCGGCAGAGGATCAGCGCGAGCAGCGCGCCGACCCCGGCCGAAGGCAGGGTCGAGAGGATGGTCAGCGGGTGCACGTAGCTCTCGTAGAGGATGCCGAGGACGATGTACACCGCCAGCAGCGCCAGGAGGATCAGCCAGGGCATCTGGTTCTGCGTGTCCTGCACCGCGCCGGCGTTGCCCTCGAAGCTGGTCTGCACGTCCACCGGGATGTGCAGCGGCTCCAGGGCTTGCATGATGGCCTCGCGGGTCGGGCCGATCTGCGCGCCCGGCGCCAGGTTGAAGGACAGCGTGGTGGCGGCGAACTGGCCCTGGTGGTTGACCTCCAGCGGTGCCCGGCTCGGTTCGTAGTGGCTGAACGCGGACAGCGGCACGCGCTGGCCGTCGTTGCCGATCACCTGGACCTGGCGGAGGATTTCCGGGCTCTGCTGGTACTGCTGGTCGACCTCCATCACCACCCGGTACTGGTTCAGCGGGTTGAAGATGGTCGACACCTGGCGCTGGCCGAAGGAGTCGTTGAGCACCGCGTCGACCATCTCCACGTTGATCCCCAGGGTCGCCGCGCGGTCGCGGTCGATCACCAGGCGGGTCTGCACGCCCTTGTCCTGGGAATCGCTGTTGACGTCCACCAGCTGCGGCAGCTTGCGCATCGCCGCCTCGACCTTCGGCGCCCATTCGCGGAGCAGGGTCAGATCGTCGCTGCGCAGGGTGAATTCGTACTGCGCGTTGCTGTCGCGGCCGCCCAGGCGCACGTCCTGGCCGGCGTTGAGATAGAGCGCCGCGCCGGGCACCTTGGCGATCCGCTCGCGCAGCCGGGTGAGGACCTTCTCCACCGGGTCGCGTTCGCCGATCGGCTTGAGGGTGACGAAGAACGAACCGGTGTTGCTCGATTGCCAGCGGCCGCCGCCGATGAAGCCGACCACATTCTCTACCGCCGGGTCGGAAGAGAGGATCTTGCGGTACTCGCCCATCTTCGCACTCAACGCCTGGAACGAAATGCTCTGGTCGGCCACCGCGTAGCCACGCAGGCGCCCGGAGTCCTGCTGCGGGAGGAAGCCCTTGGGCACCACCACGAACAGCCAGAGGTTCATCGCGATGCAGGCCAGCATGATCACCACCATCAGCCGCGAGTGCTCCAGCGCCCAGCCCAGGCTGGCGCGGTAGCGCAGCATGAAGGCGCTGAAGAACCGGTCGCCGCGCCGCGCCAGGGAGGCGCCCTGCGGCCGCTTCAGCGGGCGCAGCAAGCGTGCGCAGAGCATCGGCGTGAGGGTCAGGGATACCACCAGGGACACCAGGATCGCCGCCGACAGGGTCACCGCGAACTCGCGGAACAGCCGTCCGGTGAGTCCACCCATCAGCAGCAGGGGGATGAACACCGCGACCAGCGAGAGCGTCATCGACAGCACGGTGAAACCGACCTGGCGGGCGCCGGTGATCGCCGCCTGGATCGGCGGGTCGCCCTCCTCGATGCGCCGGGCGATGTTCTCCACCACCACGATGGCGTCGTCCACCACGAAGCCGGTGGCGATGATCAGCGCCATCAGCGACAGATTGTTCAGGCTGAAGTCGCACAGGTACATGACCGCGAAGGTGCCGATCAGCGAGACCGGCACCGCCAGGCTGGGGATCAGCGTCGCGCGGCCGTTGCGCAGGAACAGGAAGACCACCAGGATCACCAGCGCCACCGAGATCAGCAGGGTCAGCTCGGCCTCCGCGAGCGAGGCGCGGATCGACGGGCTGCGGTCGTCCATCACGTTCAGCTTGACCTGCGGCCCGAGCAGTTCCTGCAACACCGGCAGTTGCGCGTGGATGGCGTCGGTGGCCTCGATGATGTTGGCGCCGGGCTGGCGGGTGACGATCAGCAGCACCGCCGGCAGGTCATCGGAGAAGCCGGCGTTGCGCACGTCCTCCACCGAGTCGCTGATCTTCGCCACGTCGCCCAGGCGCACCGCGGCGCCATTTTCGGCGTTGTAGTGGATGACCAGCGGCTGGTACTCGCGGGCCTTGCGCAACTGGTCATTGGCGTCCACCTGCCAGTGCTTGTCGTCCTTCTCGATGGCGCCCTTGGGTCCGTTGCTGTTGGCCGCGGCGATGGCCGTGCGCACGCTGTCCAGGGACAGCCCGTACTGGCTCATGGCATCCGGATTGAGGTCGACCCGCACCGCCGGCAGCGAGCTGCCGCCGATGCTCACCTGCCCTACCCCCCGCACCTGCGACAGCTTGGGCGCCAGCACGGTCGAGGCGAGGTCGTACATCTCGCCGCGGCTCTGGGTCTCCGAGGTCAGGGTGAGGACCATGATCGGCATGTCCGAGGGGTTGGCCTTGCGGTAGCTGGGATTGTTCGGCATGCCGCTGGGCAGCAGGCTCATCGCGCCATTGATCGCCGCCTGCACCTCGCGGGCGGCGCCGTCGATGTCCTTCTCCAGGTCGAACACCAGCACCACGGTGGTCGAGCCCAGCGAACTGCTGGAGGTCATCTCGCTGATCCCGGCGATCCGTCCCAGCGAGCGCTCCAGCGGGGTGGCCACCGACGAGGCCATGGTCTCCGGGCTGGCGCCCGGCAGGCTGGCGCTGACCACGATGGCCGGGAAATCGACGTTGGGCAGCGGCGCCACCGGCAGCAGGCCGAACGACAGGGTGCCGGCCAGCAGCAACGCCAGGGTCAGCAGCGTGGTGGCGACCGGGCGGCGGATGAAGGGCGTGGACAGGCTCATCGCCCGGCGTCCCCGTCGAGCCCAGCCTCGGTGTTCAGGTCCAGCCCGCGCTGCTTGCGCCAGGCCGCCCAGCGCCGGGCCAGGCGGTCGAAGTAGAGATAGATCACCGGGGTGGTGAACAGGGTCAGGACCTGGCTCAGCAGCAGCCCGCCGACCATGGTGATGCCCAGCGGCTGGCGCAGCTCGGCGCCGGCGCCGCCGGCGAGCATCAGCGGCAGCGCGCCGAGCAGCGCGGCCATGGTGGTCATCAGGATCGGCCGGAAGCGCAGCAGGCAGGCCTGGTAGATCGCCTCATGGGGCGGCTTGCCTTCGTTGCGTTCGGCGTCTAGGGCGAAGTCGATCATCATGATCGCGTTCTTCTTGACGATGCCGATCAGCAGGATGATGCCGATGATCGCCACGATGCCGATCTCCTGCCCCGCCAGCATCAGCGCCAGCAGCGCGCCGACCCCGGCCGAAGGCAGGGTCGAGAGGATGGTCACCGGATGGATGAAGCTCTCGTAGAGGATGCCCAGGACGATGTACATGGTCACCACCGAGGCGAGGATCAGCAGCAGCGTATTCGACAGCGAAGCCTCGAAGGCCAGCGCCGCGCCACGGAAGCTGCCCTGCATGCTCAGCGGCAGCTCCAGGCTGGCCTCGACGCCACGGATCGCCTCGACCGCCTCGCCCAGGGAGTAACCCTTGGCCAGGTTGAACGACAGGGTCGCCGAGGGGAACTGGGCGATATGGTTGATCGCCAGCAGGGTATGCCGCTCCTCCACCTTCGCCAGGCTCGACAGGCGCACCTGGGTGCCGTCGCTGGACGGCACGTAGAGCTGCTCCAGGGCCTGCGGGCCGAGCTGGAACTGCGGCGCCACCTCCAGTACCACGCGGTACTGGGTGGCCTGGGTGAAGATGGTCGAGATCAGCCGCTGGCCGAAGGCGTTGTAGAGCACGCTGTCGATGTCGGAGAGCTTCACGCCGAGGCGCGAGGCGGTGTCGCGGTCGATGTTCAGGTAGGCCTGCAGGCCCTTGTCCTGCCAGTCGCTGGCGACATCGGCGAGCTGCGGCAACTCCTGCAGCCGCGCCACCAGCTTCGGCACCCACTCGGCGAGCACGTCCGGGTCGGCGTCCTGCAAGGTGAACTGGTACTGGGTGCGGGCGACCCGGTCCTCGATGGTCAGGTCCTGCACCGGCTGCATGTACAGCTTGATCCCGGCCAGGTGGTCGAGCTCGGGCTGCAGGCGCTGGATCACTTCGCTGGCGGTGACGTCGCGTTCGCTGTGCGGCTTGAGGTTGATCAGCAGGCGGCCGGTGTTGAGGGTCGGGTTGCTGCCGTCGACGCCGATGTAGGAGGACAGGCTGGCCACCGCCGGGTCCTTCAGCACCACCTCGGCAAGGGCGCGCTGGCGCTCGGACATGGCCTGGAAGGAGATCGACTGCGGCGCTTCGGCGACGCCCTGGATCACCCCGGTGTCCTGCACCGGGAAAAAGCCCTTGGGCATGGCCAGGTAGAGCAGCGCGGTCAGCGCCAGGGTGGCGATGGCCACCAGCAGGGTCAGCGGCAGGTGCCGCAGGACCACCCGCAGGGCCTTGGCGTAATGTGCGATCAGGCCATCGATGACCCGTCCCGCGGCGCGCGCGAAGCGGCCCTGCTGGTCCTCGTCGATGTGGCGCAGCAGCTTGGCGCTGAGCATCGGCGTAAGGGTCAGGGAGACGAAGCCGGAAATCAGGATCGCCACCGCCAGGGTGATGGCGAACTCGCGGAACAGCCGCCCGGCGACGTCGCCCATGAACAGCAGCGGGATCAGCACGGCGATCAGCGAGAAGGTCAGCGAGATGATGGTGAAGCCGATCTGCTTCGAGCCCTTGAGCGCCGCTTCCAGCGGCGAGTCGCCCTGCTCCAGGTAGCGGGCGATGTTCTCCACCATGACGATCGCGTCGTCGACCACGAAGCCGGTGGCGATGGTCAGCGCCATCAGGGTCAGGTTGTTGATCGAGAAGCCGGACAGGTACATCACGCCGAAGGTGCCGATCAGCGACAGCGGCACGGCGAAGCTGGGGATCAGGGTGGCATAGACGTTGCGCAAGAACAGGAAGGTGACCATCACCACCAGCGCCACCGCCAGCGCCAGCTCGAACTGCACGTCCTTGACCGAGGCGCGGATGGTGGTGGTGCGGTCGGTCAGCACCTGCACGTCGAGGTTGCCCGGCAGGGTCGATTGCAGCTGCGGCAGCAGCGCCTTGATCCGGTCGACCACTTCGATCACGTTGGCCCCCGGCTGGCGCTGGATGTTCAGCACCACCGCCGGCAGGTTGTTGGCCCAGGCGGCCAGGCGCACGTTCTCGGCATCGTCCTCGACGCTGGCGACGTCGCGGATGCGCAGCGGCGAGCCGTTCTTGTAGGCGATGATCAGGTCGCGGTAGGCGTCGGCCGAGCGCAACTGGTCGTTGGCGTCCAGGGTCGAGGCGCGGGTCGGGCCGTCGAAGCTGCCCTTGGGGCCGTTGAGGTTGTTGCTGGTCACCGTGCTGCGCAGGTCCTCCAGGCTCAACCCCGCCGCGGCCAGCGCCGTCGGGTTGGCGCGCACCCGTACCGCCGGGCGCTGGCCGCCGCTGATGCTGACCAGGCCGACCCCGGAGATCTGCGAGATCTTCTGCGCCAGGCGGGTATCCACCAGGTCCTGGATCTGCGGCAGCGGCATGCCGTCGGACATCACCGCCAGGGTCAGGATCGGCGCGTCCGCCGGGTTCACCTTGCTGAATACAGGCTGGTTCGGCAGGTCGTTGGGCAGCAGGCTCTGCGCGGCGTTGATCGCTGCCTGGACTTCCTGCTCGGCGACGTCGAGGTTGCTCTGCAGGCTGAACTGCAGGGTGATCACCGAGGCGCCGCCGGAGCTGCTGGAGGACATCTCGTTGAGCCCGGGGATCTGCCCGAGCTGGTTCTCCAGCGGCGCGGTGATCGACGAGGTCATGATCTCCGGGCTGGCGCCGGGGTACAGGGTGACCACCTGGATGGTCGGGTAGTCCACTTCCGGCAACGCCGAGATCGGCAGGAAGCGGTAGGCGATCAGGCCCGAGAGCAGGATCGCCACCATCAGCAGGGTGGTCGCGACCGGCCGCAGGATGAACGGGCGGGACGGGTTCATTCAGCGCTCCCGCTGCCCACCGAGTCGCCCTGGAGGCCGCTGGGACGGCCGGTCTGCGGTTTCTGCGGCTCGCCCTCGAGGACCTGCGGGGAGGCTTCGGCGACACGCACTTCCATACCGTCGCGCAGGCGGTCGGTGCCTTCCACCACCACCTGTTCGCCGGCCTTCAGGCCGCTTTCCACCACCACCCGCTCGTTCTCGCTGGTGCCGATGGCGACGCTGCGCTGGCTGACCTTGCTGTCGGCGCCGACCACGTACACATAGATGCCGTTGGTGCCGCGCTGCACGGCGTTGGCCGGAATGGTCAGCACGCCCTTGAGGGTCTGCGCCAGCAGGCGCACGTTGACGAACTGGTTGGGGAACAGCTTGCCGTCGGTGTTCTCGAAGCGCGCCTTGAGCTTGACCGTGCCGGTGGTGGTGTCGATCTGGTTATCCAGGGTGGCCAGCACGCCTTCGGCGAGGACCTTTTCCTGGTTGCGGTCCAGCGCGGTGACCGCCAGCTTGCCAGGACCGCTCATCTGCTCGACGACGGTGCCGATCTGCTGCTGCGGCAGGCTGAATACCACCGAGATCGGCTTGACCTGGGTGATCACCACCAGCGGCGTGGTGTCGCCGCTGGTGACCAGGTTGCCGATGTCCACCTGGCGCAGGCCGAGGCGCCCGGAAATCGGCGCGCGGACCTCGGTGAAGGCCAGGTTGAGACGGGCGTCGTCGACCTGGCCCTGGTTGGTGCGGATGGTGCCCTGCAACTGGCGGACCTGGGCTTCCTGGGTATCCAGGGTCTGCTTGGCGATCGAGTCCTCGGCATACAGCCCCTTGTAGCGCTGCAGGTCGATCTCGGCGTTCTTCAGTTGCGCCTGGTTCTGCATCAGCGTGCCCTCGGCCTGGGCCAGCGCCGCCTTGTAGGTGCGCGGGTCGACCACCGCCAGCAGGTCGCCGGCCTTGACCTCCTGCCCCTCCTGGAACAGCACCTTGACCAGCTCGCCGTTGACCCGCGGCTTGACGTTCACCGTGTTGAAGGCGGTGACGGTGCCAAGCGCGTTGAAATGCAGCGCCAGGTCGCCCTGCTCTACCCTGGCCACGCCGACGGTGAGCGCGTTGGCCTTGGGCAGCGCGGCGCCCGGCTTGCCGCCGCGACCGGGTCGCCCGTCGGAGGACGGCGCCGAGGCGGGCGCGGCCAGCCACATCACCAGGCCGATCACGGCGGCGAAGGCCAGGGCGGTGATCAGCCACGGGCGCAGGGTACGGAACTTGGATTTACCGGTGGTTGGAGTCATGGTTCTTCTTCAGGCTAGAACGGAGGCGCTTTTTCCAGGCTGCACGATAAGCATTGCGGGAGCCCAGGCAAAGCCTCTTTACCCGCTATTTACCCTTGCTTTACCGATAGTTAGATGTTTCCGGGGAATGCCCGGCAGCCTCGGCGCAGGGTGGCATCCGCCTATGACAACAAACGGCTTGCTCCGTTACGGGCAAAGGCTTGAAATAGACCGTTTCCCCATCCGCCCGCCAGTTTTCGCAGGGACGAGACGATGATCGATCATCTGAAACAGCGCTTTGCCGCGCTCCGCAGCCGCGCCGGGTTCCATTCGCTGCGCTATGTGCAGCGTAGCGGCGAATACCTCGCGGTGCGCCGCAACGTCAGCGAGCCGCCGCACTTCCGCCAGGACCGTGGCGCCATGCTCTGCGTGCGGCTGGACGGCGTGGAGGCCTACGCCGCCACCAGCGACCTTTCCCTCGCCGGCCTGCAAGCCGCCCTGGAGCGTGCCGAACGGCAGGCCGAGCGGATCGCCCGGCACGCTCTGTTCGACGTGCGCGGGTTGGCGCCGGCGAGTGGCCGCTCGCACTACCGCTCACCGAACCAGGACGCGCCCTTCCCCTCCCTCGCCGAGTGCTACGAGCTGCTCGCCGAGGAGTCCGCCAGGGTGCCGCGCGACGAGCGCCTGGTGAACTGGAGCGTGTTCCTCGAAGTCAGCCGCCAGGAACAGCTGTACCTGAACAGCGCCGGCGCCGAGCACTACCACGAGCAGCGCTTCGTCTATCCCGGCGCCAGCATCACCGCCTACGACGGCCACGACAGCCAGACCCGCAGCTTCGGCGGCCATCACGCCGGCCAGCAGGGCGGCGCCGAGGTGATCGAACGCCTCGGCCTGGTCGGCGCCGCGCCGCGCATCGCCGACGAGGCCCTGCAACTTCTGGCGGCGCCGAACACCCCGGATGGCCGCCGCGACCTGCTGCTGATGCCGGACCAGATGATCCTGCAGATCCACGAATCGATCGGCCACCCGCTGGAACTCGACCGCATCCTCGGCGACGAGCGCAACTATGCCGGCACCAGCTTCATCAAGGTCGAGGACTTCGGCCGCTACCAGTACGGTTCCAGCCTGCTCAACGTCAGCTTCGACCCGCAGATCCCCGAGGAGCTGGCCAGCTATGGCCAGGACGACGACGGCAGCCCGGCGCGCAAGGAATTCCTGATCCGTGAGGGACGCCTGCTGCGCCCGCTCGGCGGCGCCCTGTCGCAGTTTCGCAGCGGCCTCGAAGGGGTCGCCAACAGCCGCGCCAGCAGTTGGAACCGTGCGCCCATCGACCGCATGGCCAACCTCAACCTGGAACCCGGCGACAGGAACCTCGCCCAACTGGTCGGCGGCATCGAGCGCGGGGTACTGATGTCCTACAACCGTTCCTGGTCGATCGACGACGCGCGCAACAAGTTCCAGTTCGGCTGCGAATGGGGCCGGCTGATCGAGGACGGCGAACTCAAGGGCGTGGTGAAGAACCCCAACTACCGGGGCATCTCCGCGCAGTTCTGGCGCAACCTCTGCGCGGTGGGCGACGCCAGCACCTTCGAGGTGCTCGGCACGCCTTACTGCGGCAAGGGCGAGCCGAACCAGGTGATCCGCGTCGGCCATGCCTCGCCGGCCTGCGTGTTCAGCGACGTGGACGTATTCGGAGGAGACACCTGATGCAACAGCGGCAGCATTTCGAGGCGCTCGCCGAGGACCTGCGCCGGCAGCTGGCCGAGGGCGAGGACTTCACCCTCTGGTACAGCGCCGAGGACTCCGAGTTCATCCGCTTCAACCGGGCGCGGGTACGCCAGGCCGGCCGGGTGCGCCAGGCCACCACGCTGCTCCGGCTGATCCGCGACGAGCGCCAGGCGAGCCTCGACCTGACCCTCTCCGGCATCCCGGAAGAAGACCGCCAGCGCCTGGGCGACGGTCTCCGGCAACTGCGCCGGAGCCTCGCCTGGATTCCCGCCGATCCCTACCTGCTGCTGGATACCACCCCCTGGCAGCGCCTCGACGAAAGCCTCGGCGCGCCTCCCGACAGCGGCGAGCTGCTGGCCGGGATCGAGCGCCAGGCGCGCGACCTCGACCTGGTCGGTATCTACGCCGCCGGGCCGCTGTTCCGCGGCTTCGCCAACTCCTGGGGGGCGTTCGGCTGGCATGCCGGCAGCAGCTTCAACTTCGACTGGAGCCTGTTCCACGCCAACGGCCAGGCGGTCAAGGCCGACTACGCCGGCCAGCACTGGGATGGCGAACGCTTCGCCCGGCGCTTCGAGCAGGCGCGCGAACAGCTTGGCCACCTGGGCAAGCCGGTGCGCCAGCTGAAGCCCGGCGACTACCGCGCCTACCTGGCACCGGCGGCACTCGAGGAAGTCCTGCAGATGCTCTGCTGGGGCGGTTTCTCCGCGCGCGCCCTGGCCACCGGGGAAAGCCCGCTGCAACGCCTGCACAACGGCGATGCCCTGCTCAGCCCGCTGCTGAACCTCGGCGAGCGTCCGGCCGGCTCGCCGTCACCGGCGTTCAGGGCGGAAGGCTCGCCACGCGCCGACGTCGAGCTGATCGGCGGCGGCCGTCCGGGCGGCCGCCTGGTGAGTTCGCGCAGCGCCCGCGAGTACGGTCTGCAGGCCAATGGCGCCGACGCCGGCGAAGCGCCGAGCGCGCTGGACATGGCTGGCGGCAGCCTGGAGCAGGAACGCATTCTCGCCGCCCTGGACACCGGCCTGTACATCGGCAACCTGTGGTACCTGAACTACTCGGACATGCCCGCCGCGCGCCTGACCGGGCTGACCCGCTTCGCCACCTTCTGGGTGGAGAACGGCCGGATCCAGGCGCCGGTCAGCACCATGCGCTTCGATGACAGCCTGTACAGCTTCCTCGGCGCGCACCTGGAAGATCTCAGCCATGAGCGCGAGCTGCGCCTGTCGAACAGCACCTACGGCGAACGCCACACCGACTCCATGCACCTGCCGGGCGCGCTGACCGGACGCTTCACCCTCACCCTCTGAGAACAGGCCTGGCCCCCGGCGGCTCTAGCCGGGGGCGTCCCGCCTCCCGGCGCCATCATCAAGCCACCCTAAACGGAGCGGTTCCCTCCTCGTCCTCCTCTCTGGTGAGACACGCCCGAGAGGAACCACCCGCACGCCTGACCTACTTGCTACACGGAGGTGAACCTATGCCCGCTTTGAGTCGCCGTTCGTTCGTCACCCTGACCGCCCTGGCCTCCAGCAGCGCATTGCTGAGTCCGGCGGCGTTCGCCGGCACCGGCAGGAAAACTGCCGCGGAACCGCAGGAAATATTTCTGGATTTCAACGAAAGTCCCTACGGCCCCTCCGCCAGGGCCAGGGCCGCCATGCAGGAGGCCGCCCCGCTCTGCGGTCGCTACGACTATGACACCCAGGATGCCCTGGTCGGCCTGTTCGCCGAGCAGAACGACGTTCCCGCGGAATGCGTGCACGCCTACTGCGGCTCGCGCCAGCCGCTGCAGTACGCCATCGCGGCGTTCACCGGCAAGGCGCGCAGCCTGGTCATGGCCGATCCTTCCTATGACTCGGTGGCCAGCGCCGCACAGGCCCAGGAAGCGCAGGTGCATGCGGTGGCCCTGGACGGCGAGGCGAGCCACGATATCGAACGCATGCTCGCCGCGGCGCAGCAGGATGCCGGACTGATCTACATCTGCAATCCGAACAACCCGACCGGCACCCTCACCCCGCACGAGCGGATCGTCCAGGCCATCGAGCGCAAGCCGGCGCACAGCGTGGTACTGGTCGACGAGGCCTACATCCACTTTTCCGATGCGCCGAGCGTCATCGGCCTGGCCGCCCGGCGCAAGGACCTGCTGGTCCTGCGCACCTTCTCCAAGCTCTACGGCATGGCCGGTGCCCGGCTAGGCCTGGCGATCGGACATCCCGAGCTGCTGGCCCGGCTGGAGCGCTTCGGCGGCCACAACGTGGTGCCCTCGCCCACCGCCCACGCCGGCCTGGAAAGCCTGCGCGAGGGCGAACTGGTGCCACGGCGCAAGCGGCAGAACGCGGAGATCCGCGAGCGCACCATCGCCTGGCTGCGCCAGCAGGGGTTCCGCTGCACCGCCTCGCAGTCCAATTGCTTCATGGTGGATATGCGCCGCCCCGCCGAGATGGTCATCGCCGAGCTGGAAAAGCAGCGGGTGTATGTAGGACGTCCGTGGGCCGCCTGGCCCAACTGGGTGCGCGTGACGGTCGGTAGCGAGGAAGAGATGCGGGCGTTCCAGAGCGCCTTCGCCAGCGTCAGCCGGCGCCACCAGGTGGCCGCGCGCTAGCGCTGCGTCTCTGCGACGCAGGGCGGATGACCGCGCCGCGATTATCCGCCCTGCTCATGACCCTAGGCGAGCAGCCAAGGGATTCGGGTTCGCCCGTTACCAGCCAGCCAGGCTGACGGTCATGGGACGAAGCGGGTTGGCCGTGGGCTCAGAGAACCGCCAGGGCCGCCGCGTAGTTCGGCTCGTCGGCGATCTCGCCGACCAGCTCGCTGTGCAGCACCTTGTCCTGCTCGTCGAGCACCACCACGGCGCGCGCGGCCAGGCCGGCCAGCGGGCCGCTGGCGATGGCCACGCCATAGTTCTCGAGGAACTCGCGGCCACGCAGGGTCGACAGGTTGACCACGTTCTCCAGGCCCTCGGCGCCGCAGAAGCGCTTCTGCGCGAACGGCAGGTCGGCGGAGATGCACAGCACCACGGTATTGGCCAGCTTGCCGGCCTCGACGTTGAACTTGCGGACCGAGGTGGCGCAGGTCGGAGTGTCGACGCTGGGGAAGATGTTCAGCACCTTGCGCTTGCCGGCGAAGTTTTCCAGGGTCACGTCGGCGAGGTCGCCGCTGACCAGGCTGAAGGCCGGAGCCTGGGCGCCTTTCTGCGGAAGCTGGCCGTCGACGTTGACCGGGTTGCCCTTGAGAGTCACTTGAGCCATTGCGTTGTTCCTTCTTGGTCGGTGAGAGGCCACCCGCCGCAAGGCCGGTGGCGGAAGCATTCGGGGCCGGCGACGATGCTAACACGGTTTACCCGAGCGAAAACCTCGGGTTTGAGCGTCGCCGCGACCATGCGGTCAGGACCTGGCGAAGTACTCCTTGGTCAGGCGGAATACCACCGGGCTGAGCAACAGCAACGCGATCAGGTTGGGAATCGCCATCAGCGCGTTGAGGGTGTCCGCCACCAGCCAGGCGAAGTCCAGCTGGGTCATGGCGCCGAACGGAATCGCCAGGGTCCAGACGATGCGGAACGGCAGGATCGAGCGGGTCCCCGCCAGGTATTCCCAGCAGCGCTCGCCGTAGTAGCTCCAGCCGAGGATGGTGGTGTAGGCGAACACCACCAGGGCCAGCGACAGGATGTAGTGACCGACGCCCGGCATCGCCGCCTCGAACGCCGCCGAGGACAGCGCCGCGCCGCTGGCGCCGCTGGTCCAGACGCCCGAGGTGATGATCGCCAGGCCGGTCAGGCTGCAGATGACCAGGGTGTCGATGAAGGTCCCGAGCATCCCGATCAGGCCGGAACGCACCGCGCTATGCGTGGTGCCGGCGGCCTGGGCGATGCCGGCGGTGCCGAGGCCGGCCTCGTTGGAGAAGATCCCGCGGGCGACGCCGAAGCGGATCGCCGCCATCACCGCCGCGCCGGCGAAGCCGCCGGTGGCGGCGATCGGCGTGAAGGCGTGGGTGAGGATCAGCTGGAACGCACCGGGGATCGCCTCGGCATGGACCACCAGGACGATCACCGAGGCGACGATGTAGCCGACGCACATGAACGGCACCAGCGCCTCGGCGACCTTGCCGATGCGGCGGATGCCGCCGAGGATCACCAGCCCGGTGACGATCATGGTGGCGACCCCGGTGGCCCAGTCGGGCACGCCGAAGGAGACCTCCAGGGCATCGGCCATGCTGTTGACCTGGACCATGTTGCCGATGCCGAAGCCGGCGAGCCCGCCGAACAGGGCGAAGGCCGCGCCGAGCCAGGCCCAGCGCTTGCCGAGACCGTTCTTGATGGCATACATCGGACCGCCGACGTGTTCGTTGCGCTCATCCTTCTCGCGGTAGTGCACCGCCAGCACTACTTCGGAGAACTTGGTGGCCATCCCCACCAGCGCCGTGCACCACATCCAGAACAGCGCGCCCGGACCGCCGAGGAAGATCGCCGTGGCCACCCCGGCGATGTTGCCAGTGCCGACGGTGGCCGCCAGGCAGGTCATCAGCGCCTGGAACGGGCTGATCTCGCCGCTGTTCTCGTCATCCTTGCTGCGCCCCTGCCAGAGCAGGCGAAAACCGACGCCCAGGCGCACCAGGGGCATGAACTTCAGGCCCAGCATCAGGTAAAGGCCGGTGCCGAGAATCAGCACCAGCATCAACGGCCCCCAGACCAAGCCGTTCAGGTCGACCACCCATTTCTGCAAGCTTTCCATCAGCGATCCTTCTTCTTGTTCGAATGTTTGCGGCCCACCGGCGACGCACATCCGCAAAGCGGACGGATACCCCGGCGCGACAGGCCAAGGCTGCCGATCCTATCGAGGTTTTCCGGCTGAAATCGAGAAAAATCTTCGTGCGCAAAACCCGCGTCTCATTGCGCCTCGTCGGCCGGCTGGCGACCGAAGAGTTCCACCAGCCAGTCGACCAGCCCCCGCACCCGCGGCGAAAGCTGGCGCTGCGAGGGATACAGGACGTGCAGCGGCAGCGTCGGCGGCAGCCATTCGCCGAGGACCTCGCGGAGGCTGCCGTCGGCCAACCCGGGCTCGACGTGATAACGCGGCGCCTGGAGTTGCAGGGCGAATAACCGCTTGCGGTTATCCGCCGCTTATCCGGGGGTATCGGCGGATACCGCCTGTGGCGGTTTTTGCCCTGCGGGTCTATATCGCTCGCAAATTCTTAGCTGCCTACACGGCGGGGAAACGGCAGCCGGGCGGTCGCCATCGGCAGCCGCCCCGCTCCCCTCGGCGCCAGGCGAACTTCAGGGCGTCCACCAGTAGCGCACCACGTGGAAGAAGATCGGCGCGGCGAAGCACACCGAGTCCAGGCGGTCGAGCATGCCGCCATGGCCTTCGATCATGTGGCCCCAGTCCTTGACCCCGCGGTCGCGCTTGATCGCCGACATCACCAGGCCGCCGAAGAAGCCCAGCAGGTTGATCAGCAACGCGATCAGCGCCGCCTGCCAGAGATTGAACGGGGTGATCCACCACAGCGAGGCGCCGATGGCGGTGGCCAGGGCGATGCCGCCGACGAAGCCCTCGACGGTCTTCGACGGCGAGAGGTTGGGAGCGATCTTGCGCTTGCCCAGCAGCTTGCCGCAGATGTACTGCATCACGTCGGAGAGCTGCACGACGATCACCAGGTAGGCGATCAGCAGCAGGTTGCGTCCTTCGAAACCGGGGATGTCGAGGGTCAGCAGGGCCGGCACGAAGGAGATGCAGAATACCGCCAGCATCAGGCCCCACTGCACTTTCGAGGCGCGCTCGAGGAAGTGCTTGGTGTCGCCGCCCAGCGAGGCGAGGATCGGCAACAGCAGGAACACGTACACCGGGATGAAGATCGAGAACATGCTGTACCAGTCGATGTAGATCAGCAGGTACTGCATCGGCAGCACGAAGTAGAACGCCGCCACCAGCGCCGGATAGTCGCTGCGCCGGGTCGGGGTGAGGGTGATGAACTCGCGCAGGGCGTAGAACGACACGCCGTAGAACAGCAGGATCACCGCCGCCTGGCCGAGCCAGAAGGCGAAACCGATCACCAGGACCATCGCCCACCAGGCGTTGATCCGCGCGTTGAGGTTGTCGATCACCGCGTTCGGCCCGGGGCCGGCGCGCCACTTGAGGACGAAGCCGGCCAGCGAGGCCAGCACCAGTAGCGCGCCGATACCGCCGAAGAGCATCCAGGTCTGTTCGTTCATCTCAGGCCTCCTCTTCCGGCGCCAGGTCCAGCAGGGCCATACGCGCTCGTTCGAGGAACGCCTCCTTGCCCTCTTCCGCCGTGGCCACCAGTGGCTTGCCGAAGCTCAGGGTACAGAGCAGCGGCAACGGCAGCATGCGGCCCTTGGGCATGACCCGGTTGAGGTTGGCCAGCCACACCGGCACCAGTTCGACGTCCGGGTGGGCCAGGGACAGGTGGTAGATACCGCTCTTGAATGGCAACAGCTTGACCTCGTCGTCCAGGTTGCGGGTGCCCTCGGGGAAGATGATCAGCGAGTCGCCGTCGTCCAGGGCGCGGTCGAGGGGTTCGAGCGGATTGGCATTGGCATCGCTGCGCTGGCGGTCGACCAGCACGCCGTTGAACACCTTGTTGATCACGTAGCTGCGCAGGCCGGCCTTGTTCCAGTAGTCGGCACCGGCCACCGGCCGGGTGCGTCGGCGCACCTCCGGCGGCAACGAGGCCCAGAGCAGGACGAAGTCACCGTGGCTGCTGTGGTTGGCGTAGTAGATACGCTGCTTGGGAATCGGCGTGGTGCCCAGCCAGAGGCTGCGCAAGCCGGTGATGGCGCGGGCGCCGGCGATGATGCCATAGGCAACGACGGATTCGAGCATGGGAAGACTCTTCAGGTTTGAGCGTTGAAAAGAGGGATCGACAACAGGCACGACAAGGCCAGCAGGAACTGGGCGCCACAGGCCAGCGCCTGCCAGCGTAGCAGGCGCAGGGCGCCGCGGCTGCGCTGGTGCCAGGTACGCCCCGCGGCGTCCGCTCGGGCCAGGCCGAGATCGGCCAGGGCCTGGTCCAGGTCTTGGGTCTGCGCTTCCAGCCTGTCGCCGACGCGGCTGAAACGTTCGAACAGTTCGGCGTCCAGGGCCACCCGCAGCGCCCAGTACTTCTGCCACAGGCCGAGCATGGCGATCGCCAGCATCGCCACAGCGAAATAGCGCCAGCCGACGCCCTGCACGGCCTGGTACAGGCCCAGCCCGATGGCCAGCAGGGTCAGCGCGGCGGACAGCCGGTCGATCTCGCGGCCACGGCGCAGCAGCGCCGCCACCAGGGCCAGGGATTGCTCAGGCATGGCGCACCTCGCCCAATTCCGCCGCTAGCTCCGGCGCGGCCCCGCTCAGCGCCACCAGGGTCCGCCGCTGGGCTTCGCCCAGCACCACTTGCGGGCGCGCCCGGCGCAACACGGCCACGGCCGAATCGACGTCCGCCGCGCGACCGCTGAGCAGCAGCCAGGCGGCGACCAGCGTGGCGCTGCGCGAATAGCCCAGGGCGCAGGCCACCAGCAGCGGCCCTTGCGCCAGCAGTTCGTCGATCAGCGCGGCGGCGCGCCGGCAGTCCTCGACGTCCGGCGCGACCAGGTCGAGCAACGGCAGGTTGCGATAGGCCAGCCCCTGCGGTTGGCAGGAAAGCTCGGCGGTAGCGTCGAGCAATGCGCGGAAGCGGCCGTCGGCCAGTTCCGTGGACGACGGCAGGCGCCCGAGCCAGAGACCCGGTAGCACCTCGTCCGGCTGCGGCCGGCGACGGGTCCAGAGCCAGGCGTTGATCCGCGCGGCGAACAGGTACGGCGCCAGCAGCCAGCGCACGGCGGCGCTCAGGCGCCCGTCGCGGCCCTTCTGGAAGCCGGCGGCGCCGAACAGCAGGTAGTTCAGCGCCACCAGCGCCAGGGCCAGCGCCGGCCAGCACAGCCACAACGCCGCACCGCCAAGCGCGAAGGCGACGCCGGCGCAGGCCAGCGCGCCGAGGCCATAGCGCGCGGCCAACCGCCGCCGTTGCCGGTCGCGGCTCAGGCTGGCGCGGGCGAAGGGCGCGGGCTGCGCCTGCGGCCACAGCCAGATGCACAGCCAGCCGGCCAGCGCGCCGGTGGGTACGTCGATGAAATGGTGCTGCCAGGTGGTCAGCACCGACAGCCCGATCAGCGCGAACCAGCCGTGCAGCAGCCAGCGCCAGGCGCCGCTGGCGTAGCGCGCGTAGCAGACCCAGAGCACGACCAGCAGGGCGATGTGCAGCGACGGTGCCTGGTTGAACGGTTTGTCGAACCCCATCAGCACGTCGAACAGCCAGCCGAACACACCGCCCAATTCCGGCCGTTCGAAGGTGAAGCGCAGGGGGAACAGCAGGAAGCAGGTCACCGACAGCACCTGGGCGCTGAGCAGGCGCAGGCAGTGGGTGTCCAGCTCGCGCTTGTCCCGCGGCAGCAACAGCGACAGGCCGTAGAGCAGGTCGATCGACCAGTACGGCAGGATGGTCCAGGGCCACAGCGGCATCCCGCGCTCCCAGTCGAAGACCAGGCTGCCGACGTCGCCGCGCTGACTGGTCAACCAATTGGCCAGGCCATAGCTGGCGAAGAAGAACGGGCCGAGGAACAGCAGCCAGAGCACCGCCCGCCTCAGTACCCCCGGCTCGCGCGGCGCCATCAGCGGGCGACCTTCTGCGCCAGCGATACGCTGAAGATGCCCCACTGGTCGACCCGCTGGGTGATCTTGCGGAAGCCGGCGGCGGCCACCAACTGGTCCATTTCCGCCTGGGTCCGGCGCCGCATCACCCAGGCCTGACCCTGGCGGTGGCTGGTCAGCGCACGGGCGATCAGTTCCAGCTGCGGGTGCCAGGGCTGTCCGGTGTAGACCAGGTAGCCGCCCTCCTCCAGCGCCTCGCCGAGGCCGGCGAGGGAATCACCGACCATGCGGTTGTCGGCGAACAGCTCGTAGAGCCCGGAAACCACCCCGAGGCTCGATTTCGGTTGCAGCGCCGCCAGGTCGGCGCGATCGAAGGCGTCGCCCTTGACGAAGCGGGCTATGCCGGCGAGGCCCTTGCTTTCGATCAGGGCACTGCCGTCACGCACGTTGATCTCGCTGTAGTCGCGCAGGAGGATGCTTTCCGGTAGCGGCTCGACGCCTTGCAGAGCTTCGAGGATGTAGCGGCCATGGCCGGCGGCGATGTCGACGATGCGCACCTCGCGCTGCTCCTCGCGCAACCGCTGCATGGCCAGGCGCAGGAGTTCCTCGACGTGCAGCTTGCGCTGGCGGATGCCGCGCCAGCCGATGGAGTCCAGGTAGTTGCGGTCGATCAGGCGACCCAGCGGGCCGGCGCCGGTGGGCTGGTTGCGGTAGACATAGTCGAGGGTGCTGCCCGAGTCGAAACCGGTATCGAAGCCCAGCTTGACTCCGTCCGACCACAGGCTGCCCAGGCGCAGGCCGGCACGGGTGGCGCGCCAGTAGAGATCGCGCGGCGAGTTCTTCGGCAACGGCGCGGCCAGCGCCTCGGCCTCGGCGCAGGTATGACCCAGGCGGTCGGCGTCGAGCAGGCTCGGTCGTTCGGGTGCCGTGGCGAATGCCTCGAGGAGGAAGCGCCGGGCACGGGCGACGGCCAGGTGACGATCGCGCTCGCCAAGGGTGTCATGGAAGAAGCCGGGCAGGATGTGCTTTTCCTTGCGCAGGCTGCCGAGACGCTCGAAGAAACGCTCTTGCGGCCCGCGATGGACGACGAAGTCGGCCCCGGAAATCAGCAGTTGGGTGGGAATCTGGATCGCCTGTGCGTCCGCCACCACCCGCTCGGCAGCTTCGTAGAGGCCGAGCAGGACGTTCACCGAGATCGCCTTGGCGATCAGCGGGTCGCTGTCGTAGGAGGCGATCCGCTGCGGATCGTGACTGAGGAAACGTGCCTTGACATAGCTGTTGACGAAAAAGTTGCCGCGCCACAGGCGCATCAGCTTCAGCCCGCTGCGGGCGAACGGCACGTAGAGCTTGACCTGGAACGCCGGCGAGGCCAGCACCAGGGCGCGCACCTTGGGTGCGTAGTCGTGGGCCCAGGTGGAGACCAGCACCGCGCCGACGCTCTGCGCCACCACCGCCATCCGCTCTTCGGCGATGCCGTGGACGGCCTGGATATGGTCGACGAAGGTCTGTACGTCGCGCACGCTGGTGGCAAAGCTCGGGCTGTCGCCGCGGGCGCCTGGCGAGAGGCCGTGGCCACGGGCGTCCCAGGCGAAGAAGTCGTGTTCCGGCAGGTCGAGTTCGTCGACCAGGTGGGCGATCCGCCCGGAGTGCTCATGGCCGCGGTGGAACAGCAGCACCGCCTGGCGCGTGCCGTCCGGCGCCGGGCGGCTGGCAGGCCAGTGGCGGTAGAAGAGTTCTACCCCGTCGTGGGTGGTGAAACGCAGTTCCTGTACGTCGCGCATGTGATGTCCCTATGTCGTTGCCCCGGCCGGGATCCCGGCGGGGTTGCTTCCTGCGGGCGCCCACCTCCATGGCGTTCGCCCGTTCCCTCTCAGGCCTGACCGTCGCTGCCCCGCCGACTCGCGGCCAGCTCGGCCAGGCCCTGGCGCACGCGGTTGCCGATGGTCAGCAACAGCAGGGCCGCGATCAGCAACATCAGCCAGTCGATCCAGGCCAGCGGCAACAGGCCACTGGCCACCCCGGCGCCGATCACGCCGAAACACAGCGCCCGGTCGCTCTTGCCCATCGGCCCGTCGTAGCGGCGCGAGGCGCCGACCATGGTGCCCAGCGCGCCGGCATACTCGCTGATCACCGCCAGCAGCACCACCAGCACCACCCACAGCGGATTGACTCCCGGCAACAGGGCGAACGGCAGGTACAGGCCGCTGTCGGCGATCACGTCGGTGAGTTCGTTGAGGTAGGCGCCCAGGTCGGATTTCTGGCCGAACTCGCGGGCAAGCATGCCGTCCACCGCGTTCAGCGCCATGCGCAGGAACATCCACAATGGAACGAGGGCGAACAGCCAGAGATGGTTGGCGAAACCGGCGACCAGCGCGCCGACCAGCAGCGACAGCAGGCAGGCCGCCAGGGTCACCTGGTTGGCAGTGATGCCACGCTGGTAGAGACGCTGCACGCCGGGGCGGAGAAGATTCTGGAAGCGCGGTTTGAGTTGATAGACGGAAATCATGTCAGCCAGTCCTTGTGCCGAGTTGCTGCGGGTCCCGACCTGCGGCGGTCGGCGCCCGCTCCATTCTACGACGTCGATGCGCCGCTAAAAGTGACACACTTTTATGCGTTACGCATGTTCCGTATCAGCGCATCCGTCAGAAATCCCGCTTGAAGAACAGGTCCAGCGAACTGGCCAGGCCGCTCGCCGCTTCGAGATAGAGGCGTTTGGTCAACTGGTAGCGCAAGGCGATGGTATTTGCCGGTTCGAACACTCCAACACCATAGCGCAGGCTGAGCTTGTCGGTGATATTCCCACTGGCGACCACGCTGGTGCTGTTGCCGGTGCCCTCGGTGTCCAGCTGGAAGTCCTGGATGCCGAGTTGCCTGGCGATTTCCCCGGTGAGCGGCGCGCTGCCGGCCAGGCCCAGGGCGAGGGCCGCCTCGCCGAGCATGTTGCTGTCTTCGCCGGTGCTCATCGGCCGTCCCAGCACCAGGTAGGACAGCGCCTGCTCCTGGCTCATCGCCGGTTCGGAGAACACCGCGCTGGTCGGCTGCTCGGCGCTGCCGGTCAGGCGCAGGCCGGCAACCACGTCGTCGACCCGGCGGATCGCTTCGATGTCCAGGTACGGCTGGTCGATCGGTCCGGCGAAGAACAGCCGCGCCCTGCGGATCGTCAGGCGCTGGCCGTAGGCGCGATAGCGTCCCTTGTTCAGGTTCAGCTCGCCACGGGTATCCAGGTTGTCGCCGATGTGCAGGTGGCCAGCCAGCTCGGCGCTGAGGCCGAAGCCGGAGAACGCCAGCTTGTCCTGGCCGACCTCGACATCGATGTCCATCTTCATCTTCAGCGGCTGCTGTTCGGGCTGTTCGGAGCCGACGATCACCGCATCGTCGGAGACCTTGACCGTCGACGGCGGCAACTGGCGGATGGTGATGTCGCCGCGCGGCACCAGGACCTTGCCGGAGATCGCCAGCTCCTGGCCGGCCATGCCGATCTTCAGGTCCGGTTCCACTTCGAGTTGCGCATACGGATCGACCACCACCGGCAGGCGGCTGCCGCGGATGTTCAGGGCGACGTTCAGCGCCTCGCCCCAGCTCAGGTTGCCGGACAGGCTGCCCTGGCCATACCTGCCGCTGCGCCAGCCGCCACCGAGTTCCAGGCTTTCGCCGGCGATGCGGGCGTCGAGGGAAAGGTTCTCGAAGCTGGTCGGCAGCTCGCCGCCGCCGATGTCGCCGTCGCTCAGCGTCACCCGGCCGTCGACCCGCGGCGCCAGCAGGCCACCGGACAGCCGGCCGCTACCGTTCAGCTTGCCTTGCAGTTTCTCCACCATCGGCACGAACGGCCGCGCCACCGACAGGTCGAGGCCGGCCAGGCTGAATTCGCCGCTCAGCGGCTTGCTCGCCGGGCGCGGGTCGATCTGCGCCTGCATCCGCAGCTCGCCGAGCTTCGGTCCGCGGAAGTCGAGGGAGGTATCGACGCGGCTCGGCGCCAGCCGGCTCTCCAGGCGCAGACTGTCGTAGCCGACGTCGACCCACTGGCCCTGGTCGCGCAGGCGCAGCGTACCGCTGCCGGCGTCCAGGCTGACCACGCCGCTCGGGCCGCGTGCCGGAACGTCCAGTTGCAGGTCGCCGTTCAGCTTGCCCTGCCAGGCGAAATCCTCGGGGAACCATTGCTTCAGGCTGTCCAGCGGGAAGTCGCGCAGGGTGTAGCGCAGCCGCGGCTCGGGCAGCAGGCGCTGCTCGCCGCCGCACAGGCTGGCGGCGCCGGATACCCAGCAATGTGCGCCGAAATCGACCCTGCCGTCGGCCAACCGTTCCAGGCGCGCTGGCTGCTGTAGCTTCCAGTCCTGGCCACCGCTGCTCAATGCGCCGCGTGCCAGGCGACCGCGCCAGTTGCCGTGCTCCAGTTGCCCGTCGAAGGCCAGGCCGAGCTTGAGCAAGGTGCCTTGCAGGTCCAGCTCCAGTTGCTGGCGGCGCTGGTCGCCGCGGGCATTGGCCTTGAACAGGCCGAGGTCGGTTTCGCCGCTGCGCAGGCCGGAAGCGACCAGCGCCAGGGTGCCGTTCTGCCGGGCATCGAGGTTCGCCTGTAGGTCGAGGCCGGCGATGCGCTGCTCGGCGTAGGCGATCTGCTGTCCCTTGAGGCTCAGCCTGCCTTGCGGCGCCGCGAGGCTACCAGCCAGGTCGAGCCGCCCGTCGAGACGACCGAAGAGTTGCGGCCAAAGCTGGCCGAGACGGTTCAGGGCGATGTCCAGGCGGCCGTGCAGGCGCTGGTCGAGCCCCCCGCTGCCCTGCACCTTGTTGTCGCCCAGGCGCAGGTCGAGGTTGGCCAGCGCCCAGCGCTGCCCCTCGCCTTCGGCGCGCGCCTGGAACAGCGCCGGCTGGCCGCGCAGGCGGCCCTTGACGTCGAGATCCACGCCCAGCGCCAGTCGCTCGTCGCGAAAACTTCCCCGGCTGCGCAAGGGACCGGCCAATGAGCCTGGCAGCTCGGCGACCCAGTACGCCGGATTCAGTTCGCTGAGTTGCAGGGCGGTATCCCAACCCACGCCATTGTCGAAACGCAGCGTCACCCGCCCCTCGGCCTGGCCTTGCCCGGCCCGCAGCTGCAACGACGGCAGGTTGAGCTGGACGAGGTCGCCGGACACCGGGCTGGCCAGCGTGAAGTCGCCCGCCGGGCCGCTCGCCGCCGCGCTGAAATTACCCAGGTAGCGCTGGTCCTGGTAATGCACTTCCGCCTTGAAGGTCTTCAGCGTCACCGGTGGCGGCTCCGCCAGCGGATACAGGCGCAGCCAGGGGAAGTCCTGCCAGTCCAGGGTCGCGTCGGCGGCCAGGCTTTCGCGCCAGTCCAGACGTCCGACCAGGTCCAGGCGCTGCTCGCCGCCAGCGTCCAGGCGCAGCTGGCGGATGTCCGCGCCCAGGGCGTCGACCCGTCCGTCCAGGCTCAACGCCACCGCCCCGCCCTCGCCCGGCAGGCTCGCGCCACCGCGGATCAGGTAACCGCTCTTGAGATCGCCACCGGCATCGAGCTGGATGGCATTCAGGGTCAAGGTATCCGGTAGCCCGGCCGCGCCCTTGAAACCGTCGGCGCGAATCAGCAATCGTGCCGGCAGGTTTTCCGCCAGCGCCTGCAACTGTCCTTCCAGGCTGCCGTCCAGGTAACCGCTGCTGCGGCCTTTCAGGGTCAACGCCTTCTGCAGTTCACCGCCGACCTGGACGGCCAGGTTCCATGGCTTGCCTTCGGGAGCGGGCAGGCCGACCGCGGCTTCGGCCTGCAATGGCCAGTCGCCGCTCGGTTGCAGCCGTCCCCTGAGTTCCAGGCTGAGGCCGAAGCCGCGCGCCTTCAGCGCATCGATGTGCAGCCCGTCGGCCAACCAGCGTGCGCTCAGGTCGAGGTCGGCGACCTGCTCGTTGCCATCCAGCAGGAAGCTGCCGATCGCCACCTCGCCGAGTTCGACGCTCAGCGGCAGCTGCAGTGTCGGCAGTTCGACCGGCCCGCTGGGGGCGCCGTCGTCGCTCGGCGGCAGGATCAGTTCGACCCGTTCCGCCGCCACCCGCTTCAGGCACAGGCGCAGGCTCGCCAGGCAACCCGGCGACCAGTCCAGCGCCGGCCGCTCGAGGACCAGCTGCGTGCCGTCCTGCGCCCAGGACAGACGCTCCGCCCGCCAGGCGCCGCCAAGGCGTCCGTCGAAGCCGGCAACCTGCAGGCCCGGCACCCGATCGAGCAGCCAGGCACTGCCGGCCTGGGTGCCGAGCAGCGCGACGAGCCCCAGGAGCAGCAGGACAAGCAGGCCGAACACGGCCAGCAGGATGATCTTCAGCGCCTTCACAGTTCGGGCCCCATGGAGAAGTGCAGGCGGAAACCGCCGTCGTCGTCGAGCGCGTGGGCCAGGTCGAGGCGCAACGGGCCGACCGGCGAGACCCAGCGCACGCCGAAGCCGACCCCGGTCTTGATCGAGGGGAAGTCCAGCGAGTTGAAGGCGTTGCCCTGGTCGACGAAGGTCGCCAGGCGCCAGCGCTCGGCCAGCGGATATTGATACTCGACACTGCCGGCGATCATGTAGCGGCCGCCGATCTTGTCGCCATCGGAGTTCTCCGGCGACAGCGTCCGGTAGTCGTAGCCGCGCACGCTCTGGTCGCCGCCGGCGAAGAAGCGCAGCGAGGGCGGGATCGACTTGTAGTCGTTGGTGGCGATCCCGCCTACCTGCAGGCGGCCGAGCAGGCGATGGCCGCCGGCGAAGCTGGTCAGGCCCTTGGCCATGGCGTCGACGTGCACCACGTCGGCGTCGGCCAGGAAGCCCTCCTTCGCGCCCTTGACGTTGAATTGCAGGCGGTAGCCATGGCTGGGGTCGACCTTGTTGTCGGTCTCCAGGATCGAGTAGCCGATCCCGGGCATGAGGAAGCTGCTCAGGCCGGAATCATCGCCGAGCTTGTATTCCTCGCGCATCCAGTTCAGCGAGACTACCCGCTGCCAGCCATCGGGGCGCTTGCTGTGCCATTCGCCGCCGAGGGTCAGCAGCTTGCTCTCGGTGTCGACCAGGTCTTCGAACTGGTAGCCGCTGGTAAAGCGCAGCTTGTCGGTGAGCGGTGGATCGAGGGGGATCTCGTACCAGGCGCCGACGTTCTGCCGGGGCGCGGAAATTTCCGACTCGAAGCCCAGGCTGTGCCCTTCGGCGTTGACCCAGTGGCGGGTCCAGTTGAACCGCGCGCGCGCGCCGACGTCGGTGGAGAATCCGAGGCCGACACCCATGGTCCTGGGCTTGCGCGCATCCAGCCGAACCGCTACCGGAATCGCCTGGCGAGCGCCGTCGGCCTGCGCCTGGCTCGGTGCGGCGTCGACCCGCACGCCCTCGAAGTAGCCGCTGGATTGCAGGTTCTGGTTGAGCTCGGCGATCAGTTCGGAGTCGTAGGGTTGGCCGGCCTTGAATGGCACCATGCGCCGCAACAGCTCTTCGTCGATGATGGAGTCGCCATCGAAGCGGACCTTGCCGAAGGTGTAGCGCTGGCCGCTGTCGTAGACCAGATCGATATCGGCGATGCCGGCGCGCGGATCGATGCTCAGGCGCTGGGTGGTGAAGCGGCCCTGGAAGAAGCCGTAGCGCGAGGCCTGGTTCTGGATCAGCCGCTTGGCGTCCTCGTAGACGCCCTGGTTCAGCTTCGCGCCCGGTTTCAGCTGCTTGCCCGACGGCAAGCGGAAGCTCTCCAGGCTGGCGGCCTCGCCGAGCACCTGGATATTCACCTGGCGCAGGCGCACCGGCTCGCCGGGCGTGACCTTGAGCGTCAGCTTCGGCGGCTTGCCGTCCTTGACCTCGCTGTCGACCTGCGCCTGGAAATAGCCGAGCGCCTGCGCGGCCTTTTCCGCCTGGGCCTCGGCGTTGCGGCGAAAACGCTGCAATGCCGCCTCGTCCCGCTCGCCCAGGCTACCCACGTAGGCCTCGATGTTGGCCTTCAGGGCACTGTTGGCGGGGGTGACACGCACGCTGAGCTGGCTCTCCGCGAAGGCGGCCGTACTCAGGCACAGCAGCCCGGTCAGCGGGAACCGGAGCAATCCTTGAGTCAGTCTCATGGCGCGGATGCTACGCAGGCGGCTGGCGCGCGTCCAGATTTGCGCGGACGCCGGCGACGACCTCCCGCCGTTCTGGTTTTATGACGCCAAGCGCCTGACAGGCATGGTTTTTCCGCATGCCTCAGGCGGCGTTCGAGGATGCCCCCGGATGCAGCAGGACATGCTCGCGCACCGCCCCCAGCGTCACCTCGCCGATCTCCCGGTAGCCATGCCGCTGGTAGAAATCGAGATAGCGCGTATTGCCGGTGTCCAGCACCAGCCCCTGTGACCGGGAGTCCTCGGCGCACCAGCGCTGCACCGCCGCCAGCAATTGCTCGCCGATCTGCCGGCCCTGGAACTCCGGGTGCACGCCGAGCATCGGCAAGCGATGATGCGGCCCGGGTGGCAGGCAGGCCTGCACCGCCCGCTGGTAGTCCAGGTAGCGCCGGGTGGCGGCCAGGCCGACGCTGAACAGCATGCGCAGGCGCCAGGCCCAGCTTTCGGTGATCTCCAGGCGCCGCTGCGGTGGCGTGATCAGCGCCGCCGCCACCAGCCGGTCGTCCATGAACAGGCCGATGGCCGGCAACTCCTCACCGAGATGCCGGTTGACCAACTCCCGCACGCTGGCGCGCACACGCTGGTCGTAGCCGGCGCGCTGGGCGTTCATCAGGTAGGCGAAGGTCGGTTCGTGGCGGTAGGCGTGGTAGAAAAGTGAACGGACTTCACGGCTGTAGCCGTCGTCGAGCAGACGGATATCGGTGACCTGATCGGGCATGGACGGGTGTTCCTTGTCGGCCGTCGGCGCAGCGACGCGCGGCTGCGCCACGGCGTTTGCTCGTGTGGATGGCCGGGCCATCCCCGTTCGCGGCAGACCACCGGGCCGGCAAAGCGCGCAGCCACACAGCCATCGAGTACCGGCGGACACTAGCACAGCGCCTCCGGGGTCGCCAGGAAACGTCCGGCTGGGCTAGCATTCCTGTTTTTGCCAGGACGCCCACCATGAAAATCGTCTCGTTCAATATCAACGGTCTGCGCGCCCGGCCGCACCAACTGGCGGCGCTGATCGAGCGGCACCAGCCCGACGTGATCGGGTTGCAGGAAACCAAGGTCGCCGACGACCAGTTTCCCCAGGCCGAGATCGAGGCGCTCGGCTACCACGTCCACTACCACGGGCAGAAAGGCCACTATGGCGTCGCGCTGCTCTCCCGCCAGGCACCGCTGGAACTGCATCGTGGCTTCCCGAGCGACGGCGAGGAATCCCAGCGGCGCTTCATCTGGGGTACCTTCGCCGATGCCCAGGGCAATCCGCTCACCGTGATGAACGGTTATTTCCCGCAGGGCGAGAATCGTGACCATCCGACCAAGTTCCCGGCCAAACAGCGCTTCTACGCCGACCTCCAGTTGTTGCTGGAAAACAGCTTCAAGCCCGAGCAGGCGCTGGTGGTGATGGGCGACATCAATATCTCCCCGGAGGACTGCGACATCGGCATCGGCGAGGAAAACCGCAAGCGCTGGCTGAAGACCGGCAAGTGCAGCTTCCTCCCGGAAGAACGCGAATGGCTGGCGACCCTCAAGAACTGGGGCCTGGTGGACAGCTTCCGGGCCCTGAACCCGGAGGTGACCGACCGCTTCAGCTGGTTCGACTACCGCAGCCGCGGCTTCGAGGACACCCCCAAACGCGGCCTGCGCATCGATGTGATCCTGGCCAGCCGGGCGCTGCAATCACGCTTCAGGGATGCCGGCATCGACTACGACCTGCGCGGCATGGAGAAACCCTCCGACCACGCGCCGATCTGGCTGGAACTGGCCTGAGGGCCCTCGAGAAAGGCCCATCCGCGGATGGGCCTTCAGTCGATCGCTACCTGGCCCGGGCGATCTCGCCGACGCCTCCCCCTATCCGGCGCGCGACTTTTCCCTCAGACAGGATTGTCCACCCGCGGCCCCTTCAGCTCCACCCGATTGCCATCCGGATCGAAGAAGTACAGCGACCAGCCGTCGCCCTCGGCGCCGAAGCGGATTTCCGCGGGAACCTGCGGGACCAGGCCGAACCCCTCGAGATGGGCGACCAGCGCGGCCTCGTCGAACGGCTCGATGCGCGCGCAGAAATGGTCGACGTTGCGCCCTTCCCCACCCGGCGCCGCACCGCCCTCCCGGCCGAGCGACCCGGACACCGCGACCAGATCGAGCATCGACGTTCCCAGGCGCAGATGGGCCAGCTCCAGGTCGTCGCGCCACTTCACCACCACGCAACCGAGGACATCGCGATAGAACGCGATGCTGCGTTCCAGGTCGCGGACCCGCAGGACGATGTGATCGAGACGTTCGACGACGAAGGGTTGCATGGTCATTCACCTCTTGGACCGTGGACTATGGCGAGACTTTAGCCAGCACACCCCAGGTTGATAATGCTTTAATCCCTGATTCATTGATTACTGACAGTAAATTATCCCCGTGGATCACCTCACCGCCCTCAAGGTCTTCCGCGCCGTGGCCGCGAATGGCGGCTTCGCCGCCGCGGCCCGGCAGATGAATCTCTCGCCGGCCGCCGTGAGCAAGAACGTCGCCGAACTGGAAGCGCACCTCAAGGTGCGCCTGATCAATCGCACCACCCGCAGCATGAGCCTGACCGAGGCCGGCGTAGTCTACCGGCAGCGCCTGGAGCGCATCCTCGACGACCTCGAGGCCGCCGACGCCGCGCTCACTTCGATGCAGCAGGGCCCCAGCGGCCTGCTGCGGGTCAGCGCCCCGCTGACCCTCGCCCTCACCTGCCTGACCCCGGCCATTCCGGCTTTTCTCCAGCGTTATCCGGACCTGCGCCTGGAACTGCTCCTGCAGGACGGCCGCCAGGACCTGATCGCCGAAGGCATCGACCTGGCCCTGCGCGGTAGCGACCGGGTTGCGGACTCCGGCCTGGTCGCCCGCCCGCTGCTAGTCCTGGAGCACGTGCTCTGCGCGGCGCCGGCCTACCTCAGGCAGCATGGCCAGCCGCTGCGGCCGGAGGCCCTGCGCGAACACGAGTGCATCCGCTTCAGCCTCTCCGGCCATGCCGACCGCTGGACCTTCCGCAAGGACCACGAGTGCATAGCGGTGCCTATCGCCGGCCGTTACCGGGTGTCCTCCAGCCTGGCGGTGCGCGATGCCCTGCTCGCCGGCTTCGGCTTGAGCCTGATCCCACGGCTGTACGTACAGGCGGAACTGGCCGAAGGCCGCCTGGTTGAATTGCTGGCTGACTGGAAGGCCGACGAGACGGCGATCCACGCGGTCTATCCATCGCGCCAACTGGCCGGCAAGACCCGGGTGTTTCTCGACTTCCTGACCGAGACAATGGCGCAGGGCCATGATTCCCCAACGCTGTAACCTTAGCGTCACCCGTCTGACTTAATCTCGCCGGCAAATTCCCTTCCCCCATAGAAGACGATGCCCGCGATGCCACACCGCCAGCGCGCCAGTGACAAAGACCTCTGGAGCCGTACCCTGAGCCTGGTTTTCCTCGGATTCCTCTGTTACGCCTTCCCCTGGACGGTATTCGCCGGCGAACCGCTGCCGATTCCACCGGACGGCTCGCCGGCGCTGCACATCCAAGGCTCCAACACCATCGGCGCGAAGCTGTTGCCGGCGCTGCTGGAGGGTCTGCTGGAAGAAGAAGGCTTCGACGCCATCCAGCGCACACCCGGGGAGCGCGAGAACGAGCTGCGCCTGATTGCAAGAGGGGCCGACGGACGCCAGGTGCGGGTGGACCTTTCCGCCCACGGCACCAGCACCGGTTTCGCCGCCCTGCTCGAACGCAGCGCCGAACTGGCGGCGGCCTCGCGTCCGGTCAAGGACAGCGAGGCCCGGGCCCTGGCCGGCTTCGGCGACCTGCGCAGCCCTTATGCCGAACAGGTGATCGCCATCGACGGGCTGGCGATCATCCTCCACCCCGACAATCCGCTGGCCTCGCTGACCACCGCGCAGCTGGCGGCGGTCTTCGCCGGCGAGGTGCGCACCTGGGAAGCGCTCGGCGGCAAGGGCGGCGCCATCCGCCTGTACGCCCGCGACGAGCAGTCCGGCACCTACGACACCTTCAGGGAGCTGGTCCTGGCGAGCCACGGCAAGAGTCTCTCCGCCGACGCCCGGCGCTTCGAGTCCAACGACCGGCTGTCCGCCGCGGTCGCCGCCGACCCGCACGCCATCGGCTTCGTCGGCGTCGCCTCGGTGGGCGGCGCCCGGCCGCTGGCCGTCGCCGATGGCGAATCGCTGCCGATGGCGCCGCTGGAGAGCCTGATCGCCACCGAGGACTACCCGCTTTCGCGCCGCCTGTTCCTCTACCAGAAGCCCGGCGAGAAGAATCCCTGGGCCCAGGCTCTGGTGCGCTTCGCCCAGAGCCCGCGCGGCCAGGCGATCGTCACCCGCAGCGGCTTCGTCGCCCAGCGGATCCAGGCGGTACAGGTCGCCCCGCGCCCGCAGATGCCCGCCGAGTATCGCCAGCTGGCGGAACAGGCGCGGCGCCTGACGGTGAACTTCCGCTTCCAGGAAGGCAGCGCGTTGCTCGACAACAAGGCACTGCTCGACGTCCAGCGTTTGCTCGACTACCTACGGCAGAATCAGAAGATGCGCAAACGGACGGTGCTGGTCGGCTTCGGCGACCCCAAGTCCGACGCCGAGCGCTCGGTACTGCTTTCGCGCCTGCGCGCCATGGCCGTGCGCCGCGAGCTGGCCCGCGGCGGGGTGAGCTTCCGCGAAATCGTCGGCTTCGGCGACGAGCTGCCGGTCGCCAGCAACGAACAGGAAGCGGGCCGGCAGAAGAATCGGCGGGTGGAGGTATGGGTCTACTGAGCGTCTCCCGCTGTAGCACTTTGTAACCTCGACGCTTTGCCGTACTCCGGAGGCTGGTTTATTTTTCCCGGGTGACTGCGGGCCCCTCTGACGGTAAGCGATTACCGCCATGTCGGAGTCACATGACTATCCGACAATTCGAAGCGAGGGGCCCCAATGGCAGCTCTGCATGCATTTCTCACCGAACCGTTCCTCGGTACGGCTACCTGGTTCTGGCTGGCCTTCCTGGCCATCGTCATCGTCCTGCTGGTTCTCGACCTCGGCGTGCTGCAACGCGACCACCACGAAATCGGCGTGCGCGAAAGCCTGCTGCTGTCCGCCGGCTACTTCGCCTGCGGCCTGGCCTTCGGCGGCTGGGTCTGGTACGCCTTCGGCCCGACCAGCGCGGTGGAATACTACACCGGCTTCCTGGTCGAGCAGTCGCTGTCGATGGACAACGTGTTCGTCATGGCGATGATCTTCAGCTTCTTCGGCATCCCCCGCCGCTACCAGCACCAGGTGCTGTTCTGGGGCATCCTCGGCGCCATCGTCCTGCGGGCGATCATGATCGGCCTGGGCGCCGCGCTGGTGAAGGAATTCGACTGGATCATGTACGTGTTCGGCGCCTTCCTGCTGTTCAGCGGCGTGAAGATGCTGTTCAACAAGCACGAGGAAGAACCCGACCTGGAGCACAACCCGGTGCTGCGCTTCCTGCGCAAGCACATGCGGGTGACCAAGGAACTGCACGAACATCATTTCTTCGTCCGCCTGCCGGACGCCAGCGGCAAGCTAGTGCGCTACGCCACGCCGCTGTTCTTCGCCCTGGTGCTGATCGAACTGGCCGACCTGGTGTTCGCGGTGGACAGCGTGCCGGCGATCTTCGCCATCACCCAGGACCCGTTCATCGTCTATACCTCGAACATCTTCGCCATCCTCGGCCTGCGCGCCCTGTACTTCTCGCTGGCGGCGATGATCCACCGCTTCGTCTACCTGAAGTACGCCCTGGCCCTGGTCCTGGTGTTCATCGGCGCGAAGATCATGCTGCATGGCGTGATCGGCAAGATTCCCGCCGGCCTCTCGCTTGGCGTAACCTTCGGCCTTCTGGCGGGCGGCATCCTGCTGTCCCTGCTGAAGACCCGCACGCCGAAAGTCACTGCCGAGGACAAGGACCCGCATGCCGAAAACGCTCTGGATCGAACGTCTGGACACCCACGCTGAACCCTTCTGGCGGGTCCGCCTGGGCACGCGCGGAATCTGTTTCCGCAACGAGCGGGCGGCCCGCGAGTTCGCCGCCCTGCTGCACAGCCGCCGCGCATGGCAGCTGGAACGCAACGCCGAGGAGAAAGGGGCCGAGGCCCCGGAATGAAAAAGGCCCGCGGATGCGGGCCTTTTTTGCTGGCGGCACTCAACGACCGCTGCGCAGCATCTCCCTGGGCACGTACTTGCCCAGCTCGAACTTGCCGATCGCCGCGCGGTGCACCTCGTCCGGGCCATCGGCCAGGCGCAGGGTACGCTGCATGGCGTACCAGTAGGCCAGCGGGAAGTCGTTGGAAACCCCGGCACCACCGTGCATCTGGATCGCCCGGTCGATCACCTTCAGCGCCACGTTGGGCGCCACCACCTTGATCTGGGCGATCTCGCTCTGGGCGATCTTGTTGCCCACGGTATCCATCATGTAGGCGGCCTGCAGGGTGAGCAGGCGCGCCATGTTGATCTCCATCCGCGAATCGGCGATGTGGTCGATGTTGCCGCCCAGGCGCGCCAGCGGCTTGCCGAAGGCGGTGCGGCTGACCGCGCGCTTGCACATCAGTTCGAGGGCGCGCTCGGCCATGCCGATGGAGCGCATGCAGTGATGGATGCGGCCCGGGCCGAGGCGCCCCTGGGCGATCTCGAAGCCTCGCCCCTCGCCGAGGATGACGTTCTCGTAGGGCACCCGCACGTTCTCGAACAGCACTTCGGCGTGGCCGTGCGGCGCGTCGTCGTAGCCGAACACCGGCAGCGGTCGGAGGATCTTCACCCCAGGGGTGTCGACCGGTACCAGGATCATCGAATGCTGCTGGTGGCGCGGCGCATCCGGGTTGGTCAGGCCCATGAAGATCAGGATCCTGCAGCGCGGATCGCAGGCGCCGGAGGTCCACCACTTGCGTCCGTTGATCACCCAGTCGTCGCCCTGGCGCTCGGCGCGCGCCTCCATGTTGGTCGCGTCGGACGAGGCCACGCCCGGTTCGGTCATGGCGAAGGCCGAGCGGATCTCGCCGCTGAGCAGCGGCTCCAGCCAGGCGCGCTTCTGCTCTTCGCTGCCGTAGCGCACCAGCACTTCCATGTTGCCGGTATCCGGCGCGGCGCAGTTGAACGGCTCCGGGCCGATCAGCGAACGGCCCATGATTTCCGCCAGCGGCGCGTACTCGTGGTTGGCCAGCCCGGCACCATATTCGGATTCGGGAAGGAACAGGTTCCACAACCCCTCGGCCTTGGCCTTGGCCTTCAGCTCTTCCATGATCGCCGTCGGCTGCCAGCGATCGCCCTCGGCGACCTGGCGTTCGAACACGGCCTCGGCGGGATAGACATGCGCTTCCATGAACGCGCTGACGCGTTCACGCAGCTCCTGGACCTTGGGGGAATAGGCGAAATCCATGGGGGATACCTTCTGACGGGTTGGCAGGCGAGGCATCGGACAAAGGTGCTGGTAACGATGCCGGAACAGGGCTTAAGATTTGCCCAGTCTATTTTTTCCGTCCATGAACATTCATGATCCATATGGGGGTCATCCAAACCCCCAATAACAAGAAAAGTCGCGGAGCCAGTGCCATGAACCTGAACAAAGTCGATCTGAACCTGTTCATCGTGTTCGATGCGATCTACACCGAAGCCAACCTGACCCGTGCCGGGCAGATCGTCGGCATCACCCAGCCGGCCGTGTCCAACGCCCTCTCGCGCCTGCGCGAGACCTTCAACGACCCGCTTTTCGTGCGCACCGCCCAGGGCATGGTACCGACGCCGATGGCGCAGAACATCATCGGCCCGGTGCGCAACGCGCTGCAGTTGCTGCGGGTTTCGGTGCAGGAGAGCCGCAGCTTCGATCCGCAGCAGGCGAACAAGACCTACCGCATCAGCATGACCGACCTCACCGAGGCGGTCATCCTCCCCCCGCTGTTCCAGCGCCTGCGCCGCCTGGCGCCGAACGTGCATATCGAGAGCTTCCTCGCCAAGCGCCGCGAGACCACCAAGGAACTGGCCGCCGGTCGCCTCGACTTCGCCGTCGACGCGCCGCTGAACACCGACCCGCAGGTGCGCCACGTCAAGCTCATGGAGGACCGCTACGTCTGCGCCATGCGCCGCGGTCACCCGCTGGCGGGCAAGCCGAAGCTGGCCCTGGAGGACTACCTGGGCCTGACCCACATACATATTTCCAGCCGCCGCAGCGGCCTCGGCTACATCGACCTGGCGCTGGGCAAGATGGGCATCCAGCGCAAGATCGCACTGCGCTCGCAGCATTACCTGATGGCGTCCACGGTGGTCCAGCAGACCGACATGGCGATGACCGTGCCGGAGCGCTTCGCCCGTCACCACGACCTGCACTACGCGGCGCTGCCGGTGAGCGACGTGCCGAAGCTGGAAACCCACCTGTACTGGCACGAGAGCACCGACCAGGACCCGGCCAACCGCTGGATGCGCGAACAGATCATCGAGCTGTGCCAGCAGGTCACCGCGCGCGAGAACAAGGCGGCGCAGCCGGCGTGAGCGTCTGCCCAGGGGCGTAGGGCGAACGACGCCCAGGCGTTTGCTTCCGAGGTGCCTCACCGCGCCCTCCCCTGGAGGGAGAAGGCGCGCCGTCGGGCCTGGGCGTGCGTCGCCGCGGAAACGGCGGATGGTCGCCCCTACAGGCTGCGCGCGATCACCAGGCGCTGCACGTCGCTGGTGCCCTCGTAGATCTGGCAGACCCGCACGTCCCGATAGATGCGCTCCACCGGGAAGTCCTTGAGATAGCCGTAGCCGCCGAGGGTCTGGATCGCCGCGGAGCAGACCTCCTCGGCCATCTCCGAGGCGAACAGCTTGGCCATCGAGGCTTCGGTCAGGCACGGCAGGCCGGCTTCGCGCAGGCTGGCGGCGTGGTGGACCATCTGCCGCGCCACGGCGATACGGGTGGCCATGTCGGCGAGGCGGAAGGCCACTGCCTGGTGTTCGATGATCGGCTTGCCGAAGGTTTCCCGCTCATGGGCGTAGTCGCGCGCCGCCTCGAACGCCGCGCGCGCCATGCCGACCGCCTGGGCGGCGATGCCGATGCGGCCGCCTTCGAGGTTGGCCAGGGCGATGCGATAGCCCTCGCCCTCCTCGCCCAGGCGCAGCGAAGCCGGGATGCGCAGGTCGTTGAAAGCCAACTGGCAGGTGTCCGAGGCGTGCTGGCCGAGCTTGTCCTCGACCCGCACCACCTCGTAGCCAGGCGTATCGGTGGGCACGATGAACGCGCTGATGCCACGTTTCCCCGCCTCGGGGTCGGTGACCGCGAAGACGATCACCATCCCCGCGTGGCTGCCGGAAGTGATGAACTGCTTGGCGCCGTTCAGCACATAGTGGTCGCCGTCGCGGCGCGCGCGGGTCTTCAGGAAGCTGGCATCGGAACCGGCCTGCGGCTCGGTCAGGGCGAAGGCACCGAGCATCGACCCCGTGGCCAACTGGCGGAGGAAGCGCTCCTTCTGCTCGGCGCTGCCGAACTTGTGGATCGGCATGCAGCCCACCGAGTTGTGCACGCTCATGATGGTCGAGCAGGCGCCATCGCCGGCGGCGATCTCTTCCAGGGCCATGGCGTAGGCCAGGTGCCCGGTCTGCGCGCCGCCCCACTCCTCCGGCACCAGCATGCCAAGGAAACCGAGGTCGGCCATCTCGCGGATCGCCTCGGCCGGGAAGCGATGCTCGCGGTCCCAGTCGGCGGCGAACGGCTTCAGCCGCTCCTGGGCGAACTGTCGCGCCATGTCGCGGATCTGGACTTCTTCTTCACGGGGGATCATCGCGGGCTCCTCTTCATCAACGCATTCATCAGCGCAGGCGCTCGACGGCGAGCGCGGTAGCCTCGCCGCCGCCGATGCAGACCGCTGCGACACCACGGTCGAGGTCGTGCTGCTGCAGGGCGTTGAGCAGGGTCACGACGATCCGCGCACCGGACGCGCCGATCGGATGGCCCAGAGCACAGGCGCCGCCGTGCACGTTGAGGCGCTCGTGGGAGAGGTCGAGATCGCGCATCGCCGCCATGCCAACCACGGCGAAAGCTTCGTTGACCTCGAACAGGTCGACCTCGCCCAGCGACCAGCCGGTGCGCTGCATCAGGCGCTTCACCGCGCCGACCGGCGCGGTGGGGAACAGGTTCGGCGCGTCGGCGAAGGAGGCATGGCCGCGGATCGCCGCCAAGGGCGCCAGGCCACGCCGCTCGGCTTCGGAAAGCCGCATCAGGACCAGCGCGGCGGCGCCGTCGGAAATCGAGCTGGAGTTGGCCGCGGTCACCGTGCCGCCCTCGCGGAACGCCGGCTTCAGGGTCGGGATCTTGTCCAGCCGGGCCTTCGGCGGCTGCTCGTCGCTGTCCACCAGGCGCTCGGTCTTGCCGGCGGCGACCGTCAGCGGCACGATCTCGGCCTGGAAGCGGCCCTCCTGCATGGCCTTCTGCGCGCGGGTCAGCGAGGCCACGGCGAACTCATCCTGCGCCTCGCGGGTGAAGCCGTAGGCCTCGGCGCAATCCTCGGCGAAGGTACCCATCAGGCGACCCTTGTCGTAGGCGTCCTCGAGACCGTCGAGGAACATGTGGTCGAGCACCCTGCCATGGCCCATGCGGTAGCCGCTGCGCGCGCGCTCCAGCAGGTAGGGGGCGCTGGACATGCTTTCCATGCCGCCGGCCAGCGCCACCCGCGCGCTGCCGGCGAGCAGCGCATCGTGGGTGAGCATCAGCGCCTTCATGCCGGAGCCGCACATCTTGTTCAGCGTCGAACACGGTGTGCCGCGCGCCAGCCCGGCACCGAGCACCGCCTGGCGCGCCGGCGCCTGGCCCTGGCCGGCGGCGAGCACGCAGCCGAGCACCGCCTCGTCCACCTCGTCGGCCTGCAGCCGCGCACGCTCCACCGCGGCGCGTACCGCGGCGGCGCCGAGGGTCGCGGCGCTCACCTCCTTGAAGTCGCCGAGGTAACCACCCATGGGAGTGCGGGCGGCGCTGACAATGACGATCGGGTCTTCGCGGTTCATGTTCTGTTCCTCCTGCTTAGCGGGCAGCCATGCGGATGGCGCCGTCGAGGCGAATCACTTCGCCGTTGAGCATGCTGTTCTCGATGATCTGCCGGACCAGCGCGGCGTATTCGTCCGGGCGTCCCAGGCGTGGCGGGAACGGCACGCTGGCACCGAGGGAATCGCGAACTTCCTGGGGCATGCCAGCCATCATCGGCGTCTCGAAGATGCCCGGGGCGATGGTCATCACGCGGATGCCGAAGCGCGCCAGCTCGCGGGCGATCGGTAGGGTCATGCCGACCACCCCGCTCTTCGAGGCGGAATAGGCCGCCTGGCCGATCTGCCCATCGAACGCCGCCACCGAGGCGGTATTGACGATCACCCCGCGCTCGCCGCCCTCGTCCGGCTGGCCCTGGGACATGGCCTCGGCGGCCAGGCGGAGCATGTTGAAACTGCCCACCAGGTTGATGTCGATGACCCGGCGGAAACTCTCCAGGGCGTGTATGCCGTTGCGCCCGAGGACCTTCTCGGCCGGCGCCACGCCCGCGCAATTGGCCAGGCCATGGAGGCCGCCGAAGGCCTCCAGTGCAGTGGCCACGGCCTGACGGCCGTCGGCCTCGCTGGCGATGTCGGCCCTGACGAAGCGCGCCTGGGCGCCAAGCTCGGCGGCCCTGGCCGCGCCGGCCTCGGCGTTGATGTCGGCCAGCACCACCTTGCCGCCCTGCTCCACCAGCATCTTCGCGGTGGCGGCGCCGAGGCCGGAGCTGCCGCCGGTAACCAGGAACACTCGATTTTCGATACGCACGTCGTTTCTCCTGCTGAATCAGTTCGCGGCGGCCGCCAGGGGCGCCGCCTCGCGTTGCCGGGCGATCTCCTGGTTGCGCAGGAGAAAACGCTGGATCTTGCCGCTGGGGGTCTTCGGCAGTTCCTCGAGGAACTCGATCTCCCGCGGGTAGGCGTGCGCCGACAGGCGTTGGCGCACGTATCGCTGTAGTTCGTCCGCCAGCTCCGGCGTCGGCCGGTGGCCGGCGCAGAGCACGACGAAGGCCTTGACCAGTTCGGTGCGCTCCGGATCGGGTTTGCCGATCACCGCCGCCTCCATCACCGCCGGGTGCTCGATCAGCGCGCTCTCCACGTCGAACGGGCCGACCCGGTAGCCGGAGGTGGTGATGACGTCGTCGGCGCGGCCGACGAAGCTGATGCTGCCGTCCTCGTTGAGTTCGACGGTATCGCCGCTCAGGTAGTAGTCGCCGACGAAGGCAGCGGTCTCCAGCCCCTGGTAGCCGGGGAACCACATCAGCGGCGAACGCCGCCGGTCGAGGGCGAGGATGCCCGGCTGGCCGGGCGGCAGTTCGTTGAGCGCGTCGTCCAGCACCACCACCCGATGGCCGGGACAGGCGAAACCGGCGGCACCGATCCGTACCGGGTGCGCCAGGGCGTGGTGGTTGCACAGCACCATACCCAGCTCGGTCTGCCCGTAGTGATCGTGGATGGTGCTGCCGAGCCTCTCGGCGAACCAGCGGATCACCTCTGGCGTCAACGGTTCGCCGGCGCTGCTGACCGCGCGCAGGCGCCCCTTCAGCGCAGCTTCCGCGGCCGCGCCGGCAGCCATCAGCAGGCGATAGGCGGTGGGCGATCCGGCGAGGTTGGTGATGCCGTAGTCACGGATGATCCGGCAAGTGCTTTCCACGCTGAACGGGCCTTCGTAGAAAGTGGTCGGGTGGCCCATGGCGAGGGGGCCGGTGACCGCGTAGTAGAGGCCATAGGCCCAGCCGGGGTCGGCAAGGTTCCAGAAGGCGTCCTCCGGGCGCAGGTCCACCGCCTCGCGCAGGTAGCCGACGAAGGCAAGGATCGCCTTCAGCGGCACCGGCACCGGTTTGGCCAGGCCGGTGGTGCCGGAGGTGAACATCATCAGGAACGGATCCTCGCCGCTGCGCGGGACCGGCTCGAATTCGGCCGGATAGCGCTCCAGCTCGGCCCAGAAGCTGAAATCGCCGCGACGAATGCCCTGCCCCTTCGGTCCGCCGACGGTGACGGCCAGAGGCGGATCGGCGAGTTCATCGAGCTTGTCGCGGTTGGCCGCGTCGGTGACCAGCACCTTGCTGCCGGCGGTCGCCACGCGGTGCTCGATGGCCTTCGGGCCGAAGGCGGTGAACAGCGGCTGGTACACCGCACCCAGGCGCCAGGCGCCGAGGATGGTGACCAGCAGCTCGGGTGTGCGCGGCAACAGGCCGGCGACGCAATCGCCCGGGCGTACGCCCTGGGCCTGGAGGAAATTGGCGAAACGCCCGGAGAGCGCTTTCAGCTCGCTGAAGGTGTAGCTGGCGCGACTGCCATCCTTGCCCTCCCAGAACAACGCGATCCGTCCCGGCAGGGCATGCCGGTCGCAGCACTCGACGCAGGCGTTGAGCGCCTGAAGCGTGCCGGAAAGCGTGGCGGCGGCGGTCCGCTGCAGATCGAACCCGGCGGCGGTGGTGGCGTAGTCGCGCATTGCAAGGACTCCTCGGCTTGTTTTTGTACGGAGCAAGCGGAATCTTCCCGCCGGGGCCGGCAGGGGGCAATGTCGAAAGGCTTCAATCTGCCTGAGCGGTTTGGACAGTCGAGGGCCGCCGGGACGCGCCGAACGGGCTGCGCCACGCCCGGGATAGCGCAATCGGCGGGTGGGCTGAGCGTTGCGGACAGCAGGCCGGGCGGATCAGTCTTGTCCCTGGGGCGAGCGTCCTCCGTCCACCGGCATCTGCGCACGGTACTGGCCGGGTGTAGAGCCGGTCCATTTCTTGAACGCCTTGTGGAACGCGCTGCCATCGGCGAAGCCCAGCTCCAGCGCCAGTTCGGCGAAGTTCGCCGCGCCGGCGTCCAGCCGCGCGATGGCCAGGTCGCGGCGGACCTGGTCCTTCAGCGCCTGGTAGCTCTGCCCTTCCAGGGACAGCTTGCGGCGCAGGGTCGAGGAGGCCATGAAGAAGTGTCCGGCCAATGCCTCCAGGTCCGGCCAGCGCTCCGGCCGCAGGCTGCGCAGGTAGGCCTTGACGCGCGCCGCCAGGCTCTGCGGATCGCGGTAGCGGACCAGGATGTTGGCCGGCGCGCCGAGCAGGAAGCGCCGCAGCTCCCGGCTGTCACGACGGATCGGCAGGGCCAGGCAGTCGGCATTGAACAGCAGGCGGCTGACGGGACGGGAGAAGCGCAGGTTGTCGCTGAACATCACCCGGTAGTCCTCGATGTAGTCCGGCTGCGGGCAACGCAGGTCGATGGCGAGGATCGGGATGCGCCGGCCGACCAGCCAGCAGGCCAGGCCATGGGTGATCATCCACAGGGTGAAATAGGCCAGCGCCCGGCCATGTCGCCCGGGCGCCTCGTCGACGACGATTTCCGCCAGGCCGCCGCGCCGCTGCAGGCGCGGCTGGAGATCGTCGAACTGCAGGCAGAGGAAGCGCAGAATACCGCCCAGCGCCGGTTCCAGGGTCGGCTCGTGGATCGCGCAGCGGCTCATGAAGGCGAAGCTGCCGCTTTTCAGGCGCCGCGAGTCCATGCCGAAGAACTCGTCGTCCATCCGCCGGGCGAGATCCAGCCAGAGCCGCGAGTAGGCCTGGGAGGTGACCCGTGCGTAGGGTTTGCCGAGCACTTCCGGCTCGATGCCGGCGGCTTCCAGGATCTCGCGCTCGGCGCCACCGCGCCGTCGCCATTCCACCAGCGCCTCGCCGACCAGGCGCACCGAGATGGTGCCCTTGGCCGTGGTCCGCTCCTGCCCGTCGCTCTTCACCCGTCTCTCTCGCCTAGCCGCGCGCCACTCGCCACCTTAGCGCAGGAGCGCGGCGACGCTCCATCCCTCTGCCGACCTTCAGCGGCGGTGAGGCAGCAGGCGAACCTCCTGGATGCTGACCTCGCGCATGCGGAACTTCTGGATCTTGCCGGTGACGGTCATGGGGAATTCGTCGACGAACTTGAAATGCCGCGGGACCTTGAAATGAGCGATGCGCTCCTTGCAGAAAGCGCGCAGTTGCTCGTCATCGGCGCGGTGCCCCGGATGCAGCTTGATCCAGGCGACGATCTCTTCGCCGTAGCGCTCGTCGGGGATGCCGATCACCTGGACGTCCGCCACCGCCGGGTGGGTGAAGAAGAACTCCTCCAGCTCGCGCGGATAGATGTTCTCGCCGCCGCGGATGATCATGTCCTTGCTGCGCCCGACGATGCGCACATAACCGTCGTCGTCCATCAGCGCCAGGTCGCCGGTGTGCATCCAGCGCGCCGGGTCGATGGCCTCGGCGGTGGCCTGGGGGTCGTTCCAGTAGCCGAGCATCACGCTGTAGCCACGGGTGCACAGCTCGCCGATCTCGCCGCGCGGCACCACCCTGCCTTGCTGGTCGACGATCTTGCTCTCCAGCCTCGGCTGGGTCCGTCCGACAGTGGTCACGCGCAGCTCCAGGCCATCGTCCGGCCCGGTCTGCAGCGACACCGGGCTGGTCTCGGTCATGCCGTAGGCGATCTGCACCTCGGCCATGTGCATCTCGTCGATGACCCGCCGCATCACCTCGATCGGACAGGTCGCACCGGCCATGATCCCGGTGCGCAGGCTGGAGAGATCGAACTCGCCGCGGCGCGGGTGATCCAGCTCGGCGATGAACATGGTCGGCACCCCGTACAACGCGGTGGCCCTCTCCTCGGCCACCGCCAGCAGGGTCGCCTCGGCGTCGAAGCTGGGCGCCGGGTAGATCATCGTCGAGCCATGGGTGACGCAGCCGAGGTTGCCCATCACCATGCCGAAGCAGTGGTACAGCGGCACCGGGATCACCAGGCGGTCTTGCGCACCAAGGCCGAGGCTCTCGCCGACCAGGTAACCGTTGTTGAGGATGTTGTAGTGGCTGAGCGTGGCGCCCTTGGGGAAGCCTGTGGTGCCGGAGGTGTACTGGATGTTGATCGGCTCGTCGAACTGCAACGACGCCTGGCGCTGGCGCAGTTCCTCCGCGCCCACCGCCTCGGCCAGCCCTGGCAAGCCCTGCCAGTGCAGGAAACCCGCCGGCGCGCGCTCGGCCAGGCTGACCACGCCGCGCAGCTCCGGCAGGCGCTCGCTGGCCAGCTCGCCCGGACGCCCCTCGGCGAGTTCCGGCAGCAGCTCGCCGAGCATCGCGTGGTAGTCGCTGGTCTTGAAGGCGTCCGCGCAGACCAGCCAGCTGCAACCGGACTGCTTGAGCGCGTATTCCAGTTCGCTGCTGCGGTATGCCGGGTTGATGTTCACCAGCACCGCGCCGACCTTGGCGCTGGCGAACTGGGTGATGCACCACTCGGCGCAGTTCGGCGCCCAGATTCCCAGACGCTCGCCGGGGCGCAGGCCGAGGGCGATGAAGGCGCGGGCGTAGGTGTCGACCCGCTCCGCCAACTGCCGCCAGCTGTAGCGCAGCCCCTGGTGCCGCACCACCAGCGCCTCGCGCTCGGCATGCCGCGCGGCAGCGGTGTCGAAGGCGTCGCCGACGGTCATCGCCAGCAAGGCGACGTCCTGGCGACCCGAGGTATAGCTCGGCTGATTCATGGCTTTCCCTTGTTGTGGTTGTTCTGGGAATGTCGCTGAACCGTCGTCCCTCGCCGCAAGGACGCGACGACGGACACCGGTCCGCCGGTATCGGTGAAGTCGAAGTGCATGTTTACGTTAACGTAAAGGTAAACGCAAGCGGCGAGCCGCATGTGCCGGCCCTCACCTGCGGCGAGTGCTGGCAAAGGGTACAATGGGCGGTTTTCCTGCCAGGAGCACAGCATGACCCCGGATATCGCCATCGGCCTGGTGACGGCTCTCTGCCTCGGCGCGCTGGTCGGCCTCGAGCGGCAATGGCGGCAGCGTTCCTCGGGCATGGCCACCCACGCGATGGTCGCGCTCGGCGCCGCGAGCTTCTCGATCCTGCCGCTGCTGCTCGACAACGAGGTCAGCGTGACCCGCATGGCGGCCCAGGTGGTCAGCGGCATCGGCTTCCTCGGCGCCGGCGTGATCATGCGCGACGGCCTCAGCGTGCGCGGCCTGAGTACCGCTGCGAGCATCTGGAGCACCGGTGCGATCGGCGTCCTGGCGGGCAGCGGGTTCATCCTGGCGGCCTGCCTGACCACCGCCCTGATCGTCATCGCCAACCTGTTCCTCCCCGCCCTCGGCCGCGTGGTGGAGCGCCACACCTCGGGCGAGGCCGAGCAGGAGCGCTTCTACCAGATCAGCGTGTCCTGCGAGGCGCGCAACGAAGCCCTGGTGCGCATGCAACTGCTGCAACGCATGGGCGACAACCGCCTGAACCTGCAGAGCCTGGAAAGCCACGCGCTGAAAGGCAGCGGCAACGTGGAGGTGAACGCGGTGGTGTTCACCCTGCACAAGGAGGACTCGCTGGTGGAGCAGATGGTCGGCGAGCTGTGCCTGGCCCCCCAGGTCACCGCAGCCAGCTGGGTGATGAATCCCGCCGCCGAATAGCCGGTGAATTTAGGTTGCCCATTCTAGAGGCTTCGCCGCAGGCTGCCCGCATCTCCACACAAGAACAAGCCGGAGTGAACCATGCCGCCACTGCCTGTTCTGTGGACGGGGCCGCGCCCCGCCGGGAGGATTCATGCGCTTGCGTTGCTTCTTGCGAGGTTGCCGCTGGGACCCAGGCAGCCTGGTCACGGTAGGCCCCGACCTGATGCTGCGCCAACGTTGCCGGCGTTGCGGCGCCCATCGCTATCTCAGCGTCCAGGCCCCGCCCGAGGAAGCCTGAGCGGCGCCGGCCGCGCCCTGGAGACGGCCGGCTGGCGCCTCAGCGCAGGACCAGGCTGGCCCGGGTGCGCAGGTAGCTTTGCCGGTAGACCACGCTGTTGGCCGGGCTGGCGGTATACACGAGGGAATACATGGCCCGCTGCCCCAGGGCCATCGCCACGATCTGGGTCAGCAGGACCTCGCTGCCCTGGCTGATCCGGCAATGGGTCTCCAGCGACGCCAGGCCGCCGAGATTGGAGCGGATCGGCGTGGTGCAGCGCGAGCCGAGTCCGGCCTTGCGGTAGCCCGACTGGACGACGTCGAAGACGCTCTGGAACTGGCCGTCGATTTCCACCGACTCCTCCTCCAGCATCTTCAGGCTGAGCAGTTCGATGCTCGCTTCCTTTTCGCCGCCCGGGCCGATCTTCGTCGCCAGTTGGCGCGAGCCGAGCTGGTCGGCCTCGGCGGCTTCCAGCGGGATGCTCTCGGTGATCACCTGCCAGCCGGCCGGCCACTCGACTTCCGGCTGATAGCCACTGCTTGCGCAACCCGCCACGAGTCCCGCCACAATCACCAGCGCCAAGCCGGACGCCCTGTTTCTCATAGCCTTTCCTTACTCGCAAACCCTGTCGGGAGAGATGAAGTCAAACCCGTTGCCATGCCGCCGCCGCGCCTCCTGGTGCCCGACCGCCGCCTTTCCAGCTTACCGGAGAGAACGGACGCGCCAACACGCAAGCCTGAACAAGCTAGCCGACTTGGCGAGGAACGCACAAATTTCATCGGCAGCCGATCAAGGTTGGGACGCTTGTACCACTCGCGAAGACAGACAACCTGTCAGATTTTTTTGAATTTTTGCCGACGGACAAAGTCTGTTCAGCGCAGTGTTTTTCCGAGAACCACCCGGCCCGCAAGGAGAACCCATGGCTGAATCCCAGGACAAATACACCCGGCGCACAGGCAGGACCTGGGCCGACGACCAGGCAACCTACAACCGCCTGCGCGAAGAAGCCGATGCCGCACGCCAGAAACTGCGCGAAAGTGGCTACAGCGGCGCCGAATACGACCAGCTGCGCCAGGCCGCCTTCGACCTCAACCGCAAGGCCAACCAGTACTGGGAACAGATGCTCAGCGATCTGCGCCAAGAAGACTGACTCCCGTCACGCCGAGAGACTGCCGCTCTCGGCCCGCAACGCTCCCGTCCCGCCTGCCTGTCCCTCGCCCCGCTCACTCGGGCGCCTCCGGATATTCCACTTCGTCCAGCAGGCGGAAACCGACCTTGTCGGCATTCAGCGCGCCGAGCAGCTCGATCTGCCGGTCGATATCCTGGTTGATGCTGGCCAACTGGCCGATGAAGGTGCTGGCCGCCTGGCGCGTCCCGGGATCCGAACTGCGCGACAGCTCGAAGCCCAGCTGGGTCAGCGCGGCGGCCAGATGCGCGAGATTGCGCACGCTCAGCGAGTGCAACTGGCGGGAAACGGCTTGTTCATCCTGAACGGTGGGGGGGACATCCATGAGTCAGTTCCTTCGACTGGCACAGTGTGACACGCATCACAGAGACTAACCGAACACCCGCCGAACATCCATGCCAGCTATATCCCTTCGTCGGCTCTGGCCCGGCCTCCGCATCGTCCTCAAGTTGTCAGATCCGCTGTCGATACTCTGCGAGCCGGAACACGCGCCATGCCCACCTCGCCGGGCCACAGGGACGTCCTCGGCTGCCCCGTCGCAGCCTGCGTGCCGGCCCAACCTGGCAATCCATCGAGGCGTTCCATGCTGCAACAATCCCTACGTGCGCAAATCCTTGTCCTGCTCGGCGGCAGCCTGGCGGCACTGCTGCTCATCGCCCTGGCCTGCTTCGGCTCGCTGACCGGAGACGTGCGCGCCTATCGCGACCTGCTCGGCGGTCCGGTGCAGGCGGCGCAACTGATCGACGAAGCCAACCTGCAGTTCCGTGGCCAGGTCCAGGAATGGAAGAACGTCCTGCTGCGCGGGCGGCAGGCGGAGGCCCAGGCGAAATACTGGAACCAGTTCGAAACCCAGGAGCGGGCGGTACAGGACATCCTCGGCCGGCTCGGCAACCTTGCCGAAGGCGAGCTGAAGACCCAGGTCGAACGCCTGCGAGAAGAACATCGGCAGCTCGGCGTCGCCTACCGCCAGGGCCGACAGCGCTTCCTCGCAGCCGGCGCCGACCCCGTCGCCGGCGACCAGGCGGTGACCGGCATCGACCGCGCCACCACCGCGCAGATGCAGGCCCTGCGCGACGAGTTGCACCAGGCCAGTGATCGGCAATCCACTGCCATCAGCGCCGAAGCCCGGAACACCGTGCTGCTCGGCAGCCTGGTGCTGGTCGGCGCCAGCCTCGCCGTGGCCCTGCTCAGCCTGTGGCTGGTCAACCGCAACCTGGTCCGTCCGGTGCAACGCCTGATCGAACATATCGCCCAGCTCAGCCACGGCGACTTCGGCGAGCGCATCGAGATCCAGCGCCGGGATGAACTCGGCAAGCTGGCCCTGGCCGCCAACACCCTGCGCGACTTCCTGGTGGACATCTTCGACCGGCTGCGCCGCAGCACCCGCGAGCTGGACAGTGCCAGCGGCTCGCTGAACGCGATCGCCAGCCTGATGGCGGCCGGCACCCGCGAACAGTTCAGCCGCACCGACCAGGTCGCCACGGCGATGCAGGAAATGTCCGCCACCGCCCAGGAAGTCGCACGCTATGCCGGCGACGCGGCCAGGGCCGCCGACGAGGCGGACGACTCCGCCCAGCGCGGCGAGGACGTGATGGAAGAAACGATCCGCAGCATCGGCGAGATGCGCAGGGAAATCGACCGCACGGTGGAAGTGATCCGCCAACTGGAAAGCGACAGCGGCCGGATCGGCAAGGTCCTCGACGTGATCCGCGGCATCGCCGAACAGACCAACCTGCTGGCCCTCAATGCGGCCATCGAAGCCGCCCGTGCCGGCGAGGCCGGACGTGGCTTCGCGGTGGTCGCCGACGAGGTGCGCACGCTGGCGCAGCGCACCGCCGAATCGATCGCCGAGATCCACCAGATCATCGATACCGTGCAGAACGGCGCGGTGAATGCCGCGCGCGCCATCGAGAGCGGCCAGTCGCGCAGCGAGGCCGGCGCCGAACAGGTCGCCAACGCCGGCGCGATGCTGCGCCGGATCACCACCTCGGTGGAGTCGATCCGCGACATGAACCGCCAGATTGCCACCGCCGCCGAGGAACAGACCGCAGTGGCCGAGGACATTTCCCGCAACCTCACGGAAATCGCCTCGATCGCCTCCAGCAACCAGGAACAGGTGGAGCAGACCGAAGCCGCCAGCCGCGACCTCCACGGCCTCTCCGCGCAACTGGGCGATGCCCTGCAACGCCTGCGCGCCTGACCAGAAGCAAGGGAAAAGGTTTCCACGATGCAGGGCGGATAACCGCGACGCGGCTATCCGCCATTTCAGCGCAAATCCCGGCGGATAGCGCCCGTGGCGCCATCCGCCCTGCGCAGCGAAGGCTCTCAGTCGAGGACGTTGTCCAGCACTTCGTAGATCAGCCCGGTCGCGACCGCCACCAGGAGCAGATCGGTACCGGCCTGCATCCACTCGTAGCCGTCATAGTGCGGCAGCCGGCCCAGCAGGCGGCCGTCGAGTTTCTTGGCGATACCAGGCGGCAGCGGCTTGCCCCGTGCCAGGTTCTTCTGGATTCCCGGCGGCAGCGCCGGCCCCGGGCTCCAGTAGCCGCGGTTGTCGCCGAGGATCACCCGCACGCCGCCGACGTCGATGCGCGGCCCCGAACTCCAGTCGCCGCCACCGTTGCCTTTCTGCCCGGAGTTGCCTTTCTGCCCGGCGTTGCCGCCGCCCTTGTTGCCGGGCCCGCCATGGTTGTCATTCCCACCCTGGTTGCCTTTGTTGCCCTTGTTACCCTTTCCTCCGTCCATCTGGTTGCCGTGCGGATTGCCTTTGCCATTGCCCGGGTCGGCCAGGGCGGCAGGCGTGCCACCGATCAGGGACAGGCTCACGACCAGCGCGAGCACAGAACGAGTGTTGAACATGATCATGTTCTCTCCATGCGAGGACGATCCCTCGACAGCTTAGAACCGTTTCGCTTGTTTGGTTCCCTGCCGCCGACCGCGGGAGGCGAGGAGGTCTCGCGGGCTTTGGCCGGAATCGGGCTTGGTCTCGGCTGTCGAATCGGCTAAGCTGCCCGCCCCTGCAAGCGATCATCCGCCACGCCCCATGACCTGGCTGCCTACTCCGCCATAGCCCTGCCCCCCTCCGACAACGGTCCGAGTGACCGTGGCCCGCGTTCGCCCGCCTGAACGCTTTTTCGTCCGTCCTTTTTCTTTCTCGACACCGCCCGCGGCCCCGCTGCCGCCGGGACACAGGCGTCGCCTCGCCCCTGGATATCCCGATGCTACAGACGTTGAAACAGAACTGGTTCTCCAATCTCCGCGGCGACGTGCTCGCCGGCCTGGTCGTCGCCCTGGCGCTGATCCCCGAGGCGATCGCCTTTTCCATCATCGCCGGGGTCGATCCGAAGATCGGCCTGTATGCCTCGTTCAGCATGGCGGTGGTGATCGCCTTCGCCGGCGGACGGCCCGGCATGATCTCCGCCGCCACCGGTGCCATGGCCTTGCTGATGGTCAACCTGGTGAAGGATCACGGCCTGCAGTATCTGCTGGCGGCGACCCTGCTCTGCGGCGTGCTGCAGATCCTCGCCGGCTACCTGCGCCTGGGTTCCCTGATGCGCTTCGTCTCGCGTTCGGTGGTGACCGGCTTCGTCAATGCCCTGGCGATCCTGATCTTCCTGGCCCAGTTGCCGGAACTCACGCACGTCGGCTGGCCGGTCTACGCGATGACCGCCACCGGCCTGGCGATCATCTACGGCTTTCCGCACCTGCCACGGATCGGCCGGCTGCTGCCCTCTCCGCTGGTATGCATCCTGGTGCTCACCGCCCTCTCCATCTATCTGGGACTGGACATCCGCACCGTCGGCGACATGGGTGAATTGCCCGCCAGCCTGCCGGTCTTCCTCTGGCCGGAGGTTCCGCTGAACCTCGAGACCCTGCTGATCATCCTGCCCTACTCCGCCGCCCTGGCGGTGGTCGGCCTGCTGGAGTCGCTGATGACCGCCACCATCGTCGACGAGATGACCGATACCGACAGCGACAAGAACCGTGAATGCAAGGGCCAGGGCCTGGCGAACATCGCCACCGGCCTGCTCGGCGGGATGGCCGGTTGCGCGATGATCGGGCAGTCGGTCATCAACGTGAAATCCGGTGGCCGCAACCGCCTGTCGACACTGGTGGCCGGCGTCGCGCTGCTGCTGATGGTGGTGTTCCTCAGCGACTGGGTCGGACAAATACCCATGGCGGCCCTGGTGGCGGTGATGATCATGGTCTCGATCGGTACCTTCCGCTGGGACTCGATCCGCAACCTGCGGCGCTACCCGCTGTCGACCAACCTGGTCATGCTGGTGACGGTCGGGGTGGTCCTCGCCACCCACAACCTGGCGTTCGGCGTGATCGCCGGCGTGCTGCTGGCCTCGCTGTTCTTCGCCAACAGGATCGGCCATTACCTGGACATCGACAGCCAGCTGTCCGCCGATGGTTCGCACCGTCATTACCAGGTCACCGGCCAACTGTTCTTCGCTTCGTCGACCCGGTTCGTCGCCGCCTTCGACCTGAAAGAACAGGTGGACCAGGTGATCATCGACCTGCGTCACGCCCATCTCTGGGACATCACCGCCGTCGCGGCGCTGGACAAGGTGGTGCTAGGCCTGCGCCAGCGCGGCGTGACGGTCGACGTGCTCGGCCTGAACGCCGCCAGCGCGACGCTGGTCGATCGCTTCGGCGCGCACGACAAGCCGGGCGCCGTCGACCTCCTCTCCGACCATTGAGCGGCGGTCGGCCTGGAGCGCTCAGCGGCGCAGGCTGGCGACGACGAATACGCGGCGGAACGGAAACAGCGTGCGGCCGTCGAGCTCCTGCGGATAGTAGCGGTGCAGCAGGTCCAGGTAACGGTCGAGGAAGCGCCGGCGCGCCTCCTCGTCCAGTTCGCCGAGCACCGGACGCAGGGCGGAGACCTTGACCCAGTCGAAGATCGGGTCGTTGCCGTCCACCACCTGCAGGTGCTCGGTCTCCCAGATGTCCACCTCCGCGCAGAGCGGCGCCAGCAGGCGGTAGTAGTTGTCCAGGGAGAGCACGTTGCGCTGCTGCATCAGGTAGCGCAACGTCGGGCTGCCGAGCGGCGTGCCGCCCGGGCCGGCGCTGTCCAGCGCATCGAGCATCAGGCGATACCAGGACGCATCGCGCCAGTTCGGCATGTGCGCCGCCAGGCAGCCTCCCGGGCTCAGTTGGCCCAGCAGGCGCGGCAACAGGCTGCAATGGCGCTCGATGAAATGCAGCACCGCCGCGGCGAACAGCAGGCTGGCCGGACGCTCGGCGCACCAATGCTGCAGGTTGGCGCGCTCCCAGCTGGCCCTGATCGGCAGGCGCGCGGCTTCCTCGAGCATCTCCGCGGAGCTGTCCACGCCATGCAGTTCGGCCTGCGGCCAGCGGCGGGCGAGCAGTTCGGTGGCGATCCCGGTGCCACAGCCCAGGTCGTAGATCCGTTCCGGAGAATACAGGTCGACATGGTCGAGCAGCTCGACCACCGGCCGTTGGCGAAGTCGGGCGAACTGCATGTAGGCGGTCGGGTCCCAATGCGTCTCGTTGCCCGCACGGCAGCGCAGGTCGTCACGCACCATGGGCGACCTCCCGCTCCGCGGCGAGCTGCCGCCCCAGGCTGCGCAGGCTGCCCAGCAGCAGCGCCAGGCCGCGACGGGTATCGGCATCGCGCAACAGCCGCAACAGATCCTTCAGGTTCGGCGGCTGCTCCCGCAACACCTCGGCCTTGGCCACGCGCACCGCGTTGCCGACGGACCAGCCGACACTGGTGGCCTGTTCGAAGAGCGACGCCAGCCTGTCCACCATGGCCGGATCGAGCAGGTCGATGAGATCCGAAAGCAGCGAGAGCAGGTCGACCAGGTTGTCCAGCCGCCGCCCTTCGATCAGTGGCTGCAGCTTGCCAACCAGGGCCTGCAGGCTCTCCCGGGTCTGCTCGGGAAACAGGGGTGTCTCGGCCTGCGCCGCGGCGCGAGGCTGTCGATGGTCTTCCATGTCGGCTCCTCCCCGTGTGGGGTCAAAGCATTCCGCGGGCGACGGCCCAGTACAGCCCGCGATTGAAACCCTGGCGCAACAGCCCGCCAAGCTTGGTCGGCGGGGTCGGCTGGACGTCGTGCCGGTAGTCGTACCAGAGCGGCATGCCGGCGTTCAGGCCCATCTGCGCGACGGCCTGCACCCGTCCGTCGTAGGTCGCGCAAGGACTGCCGAGGCGAATCTCGGCGGCGATGTTGCTGGCGATCACCGGCGCCTGATTGTGGCAGGCGCCTCCGGCCTTGCTTACCGGCAGATCGACGGTATCGCCCAGGGTATACACCCGTTCGACGCCATACACCTGCAAGGTTTCATGGTTCGTCGGCAACCAGCCTTCGTCGGCGGCGGATTGCGACAGGCCACACTCCCGGACCACATCCACCGCGCGAATCGGCGGCGTCGCCATGAGCAGGTCGAAGGGTTGCTCGTCACCCTCTTCGGAATAGGCGATGCGCCGCTCCGGATCGACCCGGGCCAGGGTGAAGCCACGCTGGAAACGAATGCCACGCTGCTCGAACAGACTCGGCAGGATCTCGCCGGTGGGCCGCTGCAGGAACAGGCAGTTGCGTAGCAATTGGGCGGTGGTGGGATAGGTATAGACGATCTCGACGCGCTCGCGCACACCGCGGCGGCGCAGGTAGTCATCGAGCATCAGGGTGGTCTCCACCGGGGCGATGCCGCACTGGTGCGGTACATTCGGCGTCTTCGGGAAGCTCACCGTGATGAACACCCGTCCCGACTCCAGGCTGGCCAGGCGCTCCGCCAACCGGCGCGCCGGCCGGTACTGGTAGAAATGCTCGCCGGCTTCCTGCAGGCCTTCGATACGCTCGGGCGCCGGTACGCAGCCGGTGGCGATGACCAGGTAGTCGTAGCCGTGCCGCTTGCCGTTGCGGGTATGCAGCTCCTGGCGAGCGAAATCGAAGCGGACCACCTGCTCGACCCGGAACTCCACCTCAGGGCGCAACAGCGAACGCTCCGGTCGCTTCAGGTCCTCGAGGAAGAACTGCTGGAAGGCGACGTACATGAACGCCGGCTTGTAGTAGTGATCGGGCGAGTCCGAGAGCAGCAGGACCTGCACCCTGCCGTCGAGGACCTCCGCGTAGAGCCTGGCCACCAGCAGGTTGGCGAGCATGGTGCCACCAACCCCGCCACCAACGATGACGATGCGTTGCATAGCCCCTCCCTGTCCCTGAGAAGTCATGGAGTATGTCTAGATGAGCGAAGGGAATAGGCAAGGCTGGCTCCGCCGCGGCAAGACGCCGGCGCGGAAAAAGGACCTACAGTTCAAGCGGTTGCCGATGAAGAGGCACCACCTGCCAGAATTGGCAGGGGCAGAGTGACGGAAATGCAGCGCATGCCGGCGAACCGGCGGACAACCTCCCTAGCGACGGCCCAGGACGAGCGCACGGAAGAGATCGAACGCCAGCACCAGCGCGAGCATCGGCAGCACCAGGGGAACGAACGCCGATATGGCGTCCCGATAAGGACGACCTGCCAGCCACAGGTAGCAACTGGCGCCGCCGACCAGCAACGCGACCAGGAGAATGACGAACTTGCACAGGCGCGAAGCGAAGGAGAGCGTGTCGATCATGTCTGTTCTCGGTAAAAGCGGATCGCTCCGTTTTAACGGGCGGTAGCGCCGCCCGGTATAGGAAACGTCCGATTTCCTGGTAGCTGGTTTCTCAGTACTGAAAAGCGCTCTCCATGGCCACCCCGGCATGCCGAAGAACGACTCTCTCACGCCCTTTCATCGCTTCAATCCGGGAAAATCAGCGCTGCCCGGCAAACAAAGGCACAATGACATCACTGAATGTCGATGGGCGACATCGCAGTCACCCAGGACTCCAGCATGACGACTCCTCCCTATCCCGCCGACGAGCCCGCCAGACAGGCCTACGTCGACCAGCTCGGCCTGCTGGAGGAAGGTGTCGACGAAGTGTTCGAAGCGATCCTCGGCGCCGCCACCTGCTATTTCCAGACGCCCATCGCGCTCATTTCCATTCTCGATCACCAGCGCCAGTGGTTTCGCGCGAGCATCGGCCTCGGTATCCGCCAGACGCCACGACGGGATTCGTTCTGCGCCTACGCGATCCTCGGCAAGGGAGTGTTCGAGGTGGCCGACGCCCGCCTCGATCCGCGCTTCCGCGACAACCCCTACGTGCTGGGCGAGCCGGGCATCCGCTTCTACGCCGGAGCGCCGCTGACCACCACCGACGGACTCAACCTCGGCAGCCTCTGCGTCATCGACAGGGAACCCCGCGGACCGCTGTCCGCGCGGGACATCGCCATGCTCGAGCACTTCGCCGGGCTGGTCATGGCACGCATCCATACGCTGCGCTCGACCAACTACATCGACGAACCGACCGGCCTCTACAATCGGCTGCGCCTGCAGGAAGACGTTTCCCTGCGCCTGCAGCGCGACGGCGCGCTGACCGTCATCGCCGCCGACCTCCTGCCTCTCGCCCTGCTCAATACGATCATTCGTACGCTGGGCTATCCGTTTTCCAACGACCTCATGCTCGCGGCGCGCGATCGCATCCGCAGCGAGCTGCCGGACTGCACCCTCTACAAGATCAGCCCGACCCGCTTCGGCTTGCTGCTGCCGCGGCAGCAGCAGGAACAATCCGAGCCGGTCTGTATCCGCCTGCTGGAGGCCTTCGAGAAACCCGTGGTCTGCCACGGCATTCCGATCAAGGCCAATCCCGGCCTCGGCGTGCTGCCACTCACCGCCGACCATCCCCACGGCGAGCAGGACTGGCTGCGCCTGGTGGTCAGCGCGGCCGACGACGCCCGTGACCGCGGCGTCGGCTGGGCGCGCTACAACCCGCCGCTGGACCAGGCCCAGCAGCGCGCCTTCACCCTGCTGGCCTCGCTGTCCCAGGCTATCGGTACGGAGGAAGGGTTCCACCTGGCATACCAGCCGAAGATCGACCTGGCGACGGGCCAATGTACCGGCGTCGAGGCATTGCTGCGCTGGCGCCACCCGCAACTCGGGCCGGTCAGCCCCGCCGAGTTCGTTCCCCTGGCGGAAAAGACCGCGCTGATGCGCCCGTTGAGCGACTGGGTGCTGCGCCATGCGCTGGAGCAACTGGCTCTCTGGCACGGACGGAACATCCCGCTCACGCTGGCGATCAACGTCTCGGCGGCGGAAATGGAAGACAGCGGTTTCCTGGAGGAGACCGTCAGGCTCGCCAGGCATCACGGGCTCGACCTTTCGGCCATCGAGCTGGAGTTCACCGAAAGCGTGCTCATTCGCGACGCCTCGGCGGTGAGGGCAGTCTTGCTGCGCGCCCGCGAACTGGGCATGGGCATCGCGGTGGATGATTTCGGCACCGGCTACAGCAACTGGACCTACCTGCGCGACCTGCCGGTCACCGCCATCAAGCTCGACCAGTCGTTCACCCGCGACCTGGGCGACTCGCCGAAGGCGCAGAGTGTCACCCAGGCGGTGATCGGCCTGGCCAGCCAGTTGGGCTATCGGGTGATCGCCGAGGGCATCGAGACCCCTGAAACCCTTCATCTGCTGCAAGCCTGGGGTTGTCGCGAGGGTCAGGGCTATCTCATCGCCCGGCCGATGCTGGCGGACCAGCTGGAAGACTGGCTGCAGCGTTAGGCCGACGCCGGGGCGGCCGAAAAGCGCGGCATCCGCGCCATCGCCCACGTGCAGGAAAGCGGCTCAAGGCGTGGCCAGGAGAGCCAGCACCAGATAGATCGAGTACAGGCCCAGGACCATCAGCGCCAGCACCACGGCAACCCCTGCATGCCGGGCGATGGCCCACGGCGAATTGCGTCCGCAGCGCCAGACCACGACGAGGCTCAGGAGCAGGTAGGCCAGCTTCGCCAGCTCGATGCCGATGATTCCCCACAAGGTCAGGGACACGGCGTGTTCGCCGTCACTCTCCTGCATCAGCGGATCGACGATGGCCACCATCGCCTGCCTGGCGACGAGGCCGACCAGCACGAAACCCACGGCGAAGAACAGCCAGAAAGCCTTCCACAGCGGCTGTCCGCCGGCCAGGAAACCACGCGCCGCCGGCCTGCCCTCGGTAAGCGTCGCTCGCGGGGGTTCGTAGGGGTGCTCCATGCTCCGCGCTCCTCCAGGAAAGCGCGCACCCTAGCACATTCCGCCGCGCTCATCGGAAGCACTGCCGGACAGGAGCTGTCTCACCGCGCCTAGCGCGGACAGGAGACCTTGGCGCCTTCCACCTTGCGAATCCGCTCCCGATAGGACCCGGAAACCAGTACCGACTGCGTACCGCTCTTCTCGCTCAGGATTCCATCGCAGCTGTAGTCGCAGCCTTCGGCGATGGTCAGGCAGACGTCCTGCTCCTCGAAGCGGTAGAGCCCGCTGGGCCAGTCGGCGCATTCGTACAGTCCCGCGCCGGGACATTTCACGGCTTCGAGCTTGCCGGCGGCAATGATCGTCGAACCGGCCAGGTCCTGGAGATTGCCAGCGGCCTCGGCCGCCATGGCGAAGAAAAAGGAAAGGACAACGGGGGAAATCCTGCAAAGCATCGGTATCGGTGGCATTCAGGTGGGCGGGTTCATGAATCTAGTCATGAATTTCTGTTCCCGCTCAGACCGAAAGCCTGCCAGGGCGGTTCCCTATCCGTTCTGATCACCTCATGTCCGCGACTGGGGGACGCCCCGCGAGCCCACCGGTAGCAGCGGCTGGCCAGCAAACGGACCGGGAACTACCTCGCCGCCTGTCAGGCCTCGGATGAACCGACGAAGCAGGAAACTGCGGAAGAAAGAGGGAGGAACGTCTTGGCTGAGAGCGGCGGAACGCCAGGAAATCGGCGAACCGACCAAGACGTTTGGAGAAAAAACAACCTCGCTTTAAATAAGTATTTCTCGGCAAACCACTCCCGTCAGTCTCGGAAGCTATTGTAGTTTGAAACTTCATTTCGCAACATCAATCGCCAAAGTTCATCCCGGCGTTGTTTGTGAATTTCATCCCAAGCTACAAGCTGAATCTTAGCCGTCTCGTAGCACCCTTTTGCACGCATAGCCGCATAGTTTTCACCCTTCGTTACGATATGAACAGACTCGCAATCTATTAGTGCCCGTAAAAACCCACCCACACCGTATACTTTCCGACTTCAATGGAGGTCAACTAGTTGCGTCAGCGTGATCTGGATTCGTATATAGTGTTCCAAGCGTAAGTCCGCTCCACTATCCATGACAGCTTTGTGCGACCATTCCCGTGAACCTCCGAATGTGACGCTTTAAGCTCTCTGCCATGACATGGGTATGCCAAGCTCTCGCCCGACTTGGTGTCACATTCGGTCGGCCAGCTAGCCACATAACCTCTTCGTAAACTGAGTGCAGTGCTTTTCTTACCTCAGGAGTCAGGTCTATCTCCACAGACATTATCTCTCAAACTTATAGAAACTTGACACTTACCTAGCCGACAGCACTGTGCTAAGCGCACGAAGCTGCTCAATAAACTCAACTTGAGTTAGCACTCGAACGAACATATCTTTCTTATTAACCCACAACTCTTACTCGTCAGATTTCGAGAAACGGTCTCTACGAACGAAAAGGTCGACCCCGAGGACAACAAGGCAGATTCCTAGAATGCCAAGATCGAAGCCCACTAGGTTGGTGGAAGAAAGGCAAAATATCAGCACCCAGGCTGCAACAAACGCAACGACCCCCAGCCATTTGCGGATGCCTCTTGGTCGGACGAGGTAGCCTACTGCGGTGATGACCACGGCCCAAATCGCGAACTGAAGGACATCATTCATGCGGGCTCTCCAACACTCGGTACGATCTGCGACGTGACCGAATGCTGGGGCCCGATCCCGCCGGACACCTCCCCTTCAACGCTGATAATGACATCTCCAGCGTGATAGGTTGGCAAACTCTGCTGAGTAGCCCAACGAACAGCAAGGCCGCTACCAATCCCAACAAAGGTGTTGATACGTTTACCTGCAACTGCCGCAAGCCCACCGATTACACCCGCGATGGTGACGCGCTGCTGGTTTAGAGAGTCGGCTTGGGTTCGGGTCAAGGGCAACGAGACAAAGACTTTCAGTACACAAGCTCGATCCGTCGCCTGCATTCTGTCGAAAATCTCAATCGCGAGATCAGCCACCGCATGGCTGGCCTTCGCTGATGGACAGTATTTCATGTGAAGCAGCCGGCTGCGCTCTGCCCATGCGAGGCGAATGATTGCCAAGCTGAAGTTGATGCCGTGCTGGCTGTGAACGTGCGTCCGTTCGATATCCATGGCGTTCCTTCCGTGCTTCGAGCGCGCAGTTTCGGTAGCCAACAACACCGCAACCACTCGCAGAACAGCTAGCTCTCAACATCCACGCCCAGACGAAGTTAGCCCAGCGCTCCGCTTCGTAAGCTTACGATCCAGACAACCTCAACGGGGCCCGGAACGAAGAGAAAGAACTGGGCCACCCTAGCCGCGGATCTTCTATAGTCCCTTCACTGGCACCAGCGGCTAGCGGGGTGGATAGGCCAATACTGCCAGCGCCAGTTGCAGATCACTGTAGCGCGCAAGCTCGACGCGCTGGCGCAAGGTATCCAGCACCGCTTGCAGCATCGCACCGCGGATCGCGCCGTTGCTAGCGATGAAAACGGCCGCATCGTCATGCGCCAGCTTGAGTTTCCGGTCGTAGCTGCTGATCTCCTTGGATACGTCTCCAGAGAGTTCTGTACCTTCTCTTGGGTCACTGGTGCCGATGCTCGTTGTCACCATCAATATCGAACTGTAGAAACTGCTGGCAATGACGGGGTGGTCCTGCCTGTCCCAAGTTAGGTCAATCCCGGCATAGACAGGCAGACATACCAGGAGTTTGACCAGCAGTAAGAGCTTGGATGGCATGGAAAGCCCCGATTTAATGCCATCCTTGATTCGCGTTCCACGAAAATCACAGAGGAAGCCGTGTCTTTGCCATCTTTGGCCAGGCATAGTGATATCACAGTTTTCCGACCAAGCGCTTGCTGCCGCCATCACTGCATCTCACTCCGTGCCAATAGCCCGGCAGCAAAGGAACTCAGTTCCAGCCTGGGTTCAGGAGTATCGGCCTGATATTTCCTCCAGGCGCGCTCCAGTTGCACGCCGTAGATGGCTCCTTCTGAGGCTATAAATGCTGCCGCGTCCTCGCGGGCATAGGCATAGCTGTTGGAACTGATGTAATCGCTCGTGTGGCCGGTTGCTGAGGTGCCCATTAAAGTGAGAATAACGGTGCCTCGGGCAAGTTCTTCCAATCCGTCCGAAACCTCGGCGGCGACGCATGCCTGACAGAAAAATACGATGTGGAAGAGCCAGATGTGGCTCCGACGTTTTTTTGTTTCCATAACTTGAACATCCTCTGTTCGTAATCGGCTATAGCGGCAAATCACCGCTTGTCCATTTCCAGACGACCGAGCCGGCGTGCAGGGGCTAGGGCTGACGTAGCGTTTCGACCACTCTGGACACACCGTCAAGAGCTTACAACAACTGTCCAGGGATGACCCGTATCAACGGGGCGGACACTTATACGGGAAAGGGCAAGCGTCTGCTCGAACAAGAGAGGTTTCCATTTAAGCTCGATATCGAACGCCCGCGGCACCGACCTCGAAGTCAACCTCTGGCCTCTTTGCGGCATGGGTCGTCTCTTGTTCTAGGACTGTTGCCATGGTTTCCTTCCTACAGGGTCGGCTCTTGGGGGATCAACCGGGCGCGACACGAGTTGTAGGCGCGCTCAGGGTTTCGACTTCGCTCAGGGAGTCGTTAAAGCGTCGAGAAATTTTCTTCCGGTAGTAGCCCGTAGGCCGAGGCGGGGTTTCCTGTATCAGTTTCGACCGTCCGCCGCCGCGTCGCCGCCGGCATGAGCCTGCGCGACGCACTCCTCACCCCGCGCCAGCAGCCCAAGCCCGGGCGCCGGCATCCCTGGAACCGCTCACAGCAGCAGGTGCAGCCATGACGACGAACCAGAACCACCCGACGATCACCTTGCCATTGAAGCGCTCCACAGCCGCTATCTCAATGTCCTGACCGGACGCACCAGCGATCACCTCCTGATGTTCCAAGATGAGGCCTACGCGCTTGGCCGCGCCCGCAGGCGGCTGGACGTGTTCCGTCTTGTCCTGCACCTGGAGCGCCAGCGCAGGTTCAGCGAACGCACGTTCGGACCTGGGTCGCGCGCCGCTGGCGTCATCGACCACATCCGTAAGGAGCTGCGCGAGATCGAGGAAGCCCCGGGTGACTTAGCCGAGTGGATCGACGTTGTGATCCTGGCCCTTGACGGGGCTTGGCGCACCGGCGCCACTCCCGCGCAGATCATCGACGCCCTGCTGGCCAAGCAGGCGAAGAATGAGGCGCGGAGTTGGCCGGACTGGCGCACGGTGCCGTCCGACAAGGCGATCGAGCACAACCGCGCGGACGAGCCGATCGACGACAACCATATGAAATTAAGAGAATGAGTAAACAGTTACAGTGAGAAGGCCGGCACAGCCGGCCATTACCTAGAGAGCATGGTAGGCCAGAGTTAGAGCCATGCCCGTCACATAACGCACTCCATCGCGAATCTGGTTGAAGACTGCACTGAAGTTTACAGCACCTAAGTGCAGACCTACTCCGGGAGTGATGAGCGACTTGATACTTTGTGGCAGATTCATTGCTGAAAGCTGTGCAGCCGTAAGGGTCCCTAAGTTCACACCATAGCCAACTAGGAGGCCTGAGCTATCGGTTGCACCGCCTCCTGTACCGGGAGTTATCGAGACACTATTAGGCAAAATATTTGTCGTTTGACCTAACACCCCAAGTAGTCCTGCCCCATATTTTGCTTTCACAGAAACCAGATTAGCCCTAGTACTTTGAATGAGCGGAACCAGATCGCCACACACTACACCTTTATTTTGAGACATCTGAAACCCCAATAGCAAAATATTGGATGTTTCCTGAGCAAGAGCCGTCACATACTGTTGGTTAACAGCATTTACATCTCCACCTGGAACAAAATCTGGATGCAACCTTAAAGGAATATCCCAAGCCTCTGTCGTCTCAGCCTCGGGAAATGCTGCGCCAGGGGTGCAGATATTATACAGCCCCTTGTACAGCGTGGTTAGCGAGGCGCCAGGCGCCACATAAATATTTTGATCCTGCGCAGCACTAATGGCATCAGTCATATCTTCACCCCACTAGTTCGGAAGACCTAAAGCTTGTTGAAGATAGTCAGCCCTGTCATTCAAGCGATTTGTTCTGTAGTCGCCGGGCACATTTGGATGACCATCCCAATTTCTCAACTCGTAGACTACAGCAGCCCAATCATGCTGCCTTATTGCCGCCTCAAAATTAGGAAAGACTTTTCCTTGACCATATTGATAGTAAATATCTACCGCTACCGTCCGGACGGCTGGAGGCAACCCACTCCAAACGTCAGAGAATTTGCTACGAACAGCGCCAGCCACCCTATTTAGTTTCGTAGAGAACAACACCATCCCATCATCATCGGTAAATGGAGGGATGATTAAAGCAAGCGCAGAATATATATTAGGGTCAGTTCTACTCAAGCCCAGACCAGGCCGAACCTTGTCCCTGGTAGAAACCGGTATCCCCATGGAAATCAGTTCCTGCTCATCGTGCTGTCCTAAGTCAAATCCATATCCGACCGTGATTGCAGAGTCACCTGCCTGAGGAATCGTTACGGTGTTTGGACGAGAACCAGCCGGAAGCTCATGCCTGGCCGTAAAGTCGGAATTAATTTGTTCAGCAGCCAATGACTCCATTGACTGCTGGATTAGAGCAACCTTTGCTTCTTTGTCTTCATCAATCCTATCTTGTATGAATGTATTTATTTGAGAATTGAGCTTTGCCGACAAATCAGACATGGTTATCAAATTACTGCCACCAGTCTCAGGAACCGTTCTTATGCTAATTTCGTGCCCTCTGAAATAGTGATCAGACACGACCATGGGCCGCCCAATAGTCGTATTTATAGAGTCAATTAGCGACTGAGCCATCCCTGTACGAGCAGCCACACTCCAGTTAGCCAGCCAGGTATCATTTATATAATAAGGGATTTGATTAGCATATATAGTAATAGGCGATTCATCAAGTGAGGCGCCTACCTTCCCCACACTTCCATACGGAGAAAGCAAATCAGATATAGTCTTCTCCAGCTCTTTTAAATCTTCATCATCCATAACGCAACCCTCTGCTTAGAAAACTTACGAACACTCACTCTGCAACTTAGCATGTTCATCACGTAATGCTTCATACGTTACTCTTTCATCCTGCGGGAGGTATTCAGGCTTTATAGAATCAAAGAACCCCACATCATCCTGCATTTTACGACACGTTTTCTTGTCTCCCCGCTGCAAACTCAAGGCGGATATTTTATTTATCAGCCCCATACGCGAAAGAGAGTCCATGAACTGCGAGCACTTCTCATAAAGTTCCTTCGAGAGCAAATACCCTTTGTCTTTATCCCCCGAACTTAAAGCGCCCTCAATCATGGACAGTCTCTTTCTGTAAGAACTAAATGCACACAAACTGTATGCAAGCTTGTAACTTCCATAGAAACCAGCCCTAGGTCCACAGTAGTCTCTACACCCGAGACTCTCCCGACCTCTAGACAACTCGATTTTGCCAGCAGTATTTTTTACATCAATATCACATCGATCTGCATATGACGGCCCTTCCACTATAATCCTAGAACCATCAACCCTTCCCCCCAGAGAGCAAGAGTGCCCATTACTACCTAGCGTCCTAATTCTAAATATCTTTTCTCCATGATTATCAAGAAAAACATTGAAGACCCCTCCATCACCGACCCGCAAATACATCCCACTCTTTATCTCTGAGTCGGCAACAGCTAATGCTGAATAAGAAATAAGCATAACCAATAAATGCTTTGAGATTTTCATACACCCCCCTTTTTTATTTAACTTATTAAAAAATCAATAGCCTCGACCATACCTAAAGTTCGGTTTGATGTTTTTTAGAGCCTGTCACTTCAGATAGCAGCACGTTGCCCCCGCCCAGCCCCGCGCGATCCAACGGATCGGACCGTGCAAGCGCTCCCGCTGCCGGCCGCCGGCGCCGAAGCAACCGGAGACACCACCATGTCCTCTACCCAACACCAACTGTTCGAGCAGTGCGCCACCCGCCTGCGCGGCATCGTCGAAGCCCTGGACAACATCCATGACAGCACCCCGCACCGCTGGTCGACGGACCTCGACGACGTTCACTCCTAAGCCGAGAGCCTGCTGGCCATGATCAATGTCCAGGACCTGGCGCGGGATGACGGGCTGCCATTGGGCTGGCCGGAGAAAATGGAAAAAGACAATGGCTGAAGAACTGAAACCCTTCCCGTACTGCGGAGGAGAAGCCGGTTTCGTCGAGTTGGAAGACGGCGGAATAGTTGCGGTGTGCGCATCCAAAGGATGCGTCGCGAGCGGAGTTGCACGCTACGCATGTGGAGACGAGCCGAGACCGCTTATTGCCGAGACCTGGAACACCAGAGCCGTCCCCGCAGGCCATGTGGTGGTCAGCGAGGGGCTTTTGCGGCGACTTGTCGATTTCGCAGCGGCACACCCGAGCGGGAAAGACCTGGCGGCTGAAGTCGGCGCCCTGCTGAGCGAGCAGGAGGGAGGCTCCGACCCTGTATAGAGCGCTGACCGCCCTCGGCATCATCACCGCCCTCGGCCTGGCCGTGGTAGGGCTGGTGGAGATATTCCCGATCCTCCGCACGCTGGCGGCATGGCAGAAGGGGTGCTTCGGATAAAGCAGAAACCAGGCATCGCCCTTCCCCGCTGACTCCTGCGGACCACAACGATGCAGATGCACAGCGTCGACGTGGTACTGGTCATGGCCCTGGTGCTCCAGCACCACGGCACGGCCGACGCTGTTCGCCGCGCCGCCGGTCAGCTTCGCGACAAAGTGTGTGCCGAGCACCGGCCCAAGATGACCGCGCTCATGCGCATGCAAGACGACGCGGCGGCGCTGCAAGTGGCGCTCAACATCGTCCAACGCGCCACCGACGCCCAGGGCATCCTGCCGGGAACGCCATTCCCGGCCAGACCTTCGCCCAGCGAAAGCCCACCGGATCAGGGGCACATGCCCGCCAAGGCTGGTCCCGTCACCGGTGAGCCGGTGCATCCTACCTGAAATCATCCATGCCGCGGCCCAACGGAAAGGGCTGCGGAAGCGTCCGGCTATAGGCCGGGAAGAGGCACTAACTCATGGAAAACATCACATTCTTGACCCACGAGGAGGTGTGCGAACTGACTGGGGCGCGCACCAAGGCCAGGCAGATAGAGGTGCTGAAAAAGAATGGCATTCGCCACACTGTGAAGGCCAACGACTGGCCGTGCGTCATCACCGCCAGCCTGCTGGCACCGGCCACGGCTGCGAAACCCGAGAAGACGGGCTGGACTCCAAGGAAAGCAGGATAAATGGGAAGACGGCCGACCAAGCCGGGGAGCATTCCCCGGCTCCGCAAAAGACGCCGCGGAAACAAGATCTATTACTACTACGACCTCGGCGGCAAGCCACGCCAGGAACTATCCCTCGGAACGGACTACGGCCTGGCGATCACTGAATACGCCCGCCTGGAGAGGGCGCGCACAGCCGATGCAAAGGTAGCGGAGACGCTCACGTTTCGCTATGTGGCTCAACGCTATTTCATCGACGTCGTGCCAACGAAAAGCCCTACAACGCAGAAGGACAACGCCCGCGAGCTCAAGCAACTGCTGGCGTTCTTCGATGACCCACCTGCAGCCATCGGGGATATCGAGCCGAAGCACATCAAGCAGTACCTGATCTTCCGGCGGTCGGCGCCGGTTCGCGCAAATCGGGAAATCTCGCTTTTTTCGGCCATCTGGAACTACGCGCGCGAGATGGGCTACACCAAACTGGCCACCCATGCTCAGGCGTGAAACGGAACAGAGAGCGCGGGCGTGATGTGTATGTCGAGGATGACCTCTATGCAGCGGTCTATGAAGCGGCAGATCAGGGACTGAAGGATGCCATGGACCTTTCTTACCTGACGGCCCAGCGCGTGGCCGACACCCTGAAGATGGATGAGCGCGATATCCGCGACGGCACTCTGGCAATTCGCCAAGGCAAGACGTTGGCGAAGCGTCGTATCGAGGTGATCGGGGAACTGAAGCTGCTGATCGACAGGATTATGGCCAGGAAGACTGGATACCGCGTCCGCTCGACGCGCCTGGTCGTCATCGATGACGGCCGGCCGATGACCTATCACATGCTCAGAGGTCGTTTCGACAGGGCCAGGGATGCAGCCGGGATCCCAAAATCTGCTTTCCAGTTCAGGGATCTGCGGGCCAAGGGAGGGACCGATACCGCCGAATCAAGTGGCGACATTCTGCAGGCCCGGGACCAGTTGGGTCACACGACGGTAACGATGACCGAGCACTACATCCGCGACCGGATAGGCAAGAAAGTGAAGCCGGCGAAGTAGAAAATTGCGGAAGTGATCGGGAATTGCGGAAAGAAAATATGGAGGGATTTTCTTACGGAATCGGCGGAACGCCAGGAAACACGATGGTGCCCGGAGCCGGGGTCGAACCGGCACGGGGTTGCCCCCGAGGGATTTTAAGTCCCTTGCGTCTACCGATTTCGCCATCCGGGCAGGATCTCGCTTCAAGTGAGCTGGCTGTGAGAGCCAAACCGGCATCCCAACCGAGACCCACCCCAAACGGTAGATAAATCATTGTCTTACGTTACCTGACCGGGCGCAACAGTTAATTTCCGCGGGTTCCGCCGGTGTGCCCGGGCGCTTCCAGGGGCAGGACGATGCGGAAGGCGCTACCGACGCCCGGCTGGCTGCGCACCTCGATGGTGCCAGCGTGCTTCTGGACGATGCCATAGGATAGCGAGAGGCCCAGGCCGGTGCCCTTGCCAACCGGCTTGGTGGTGAAGAAGGGGTCGAAGATACGTGGAAGGACATCGGCGGCGATGCCCTGCCCCGAGTCCTCCACCTCGATCCAGGCGTTTTCCTTGTCACATCCGGTGCGAATCACGATGCGCCCCCGCTCCGGCCCCATCGCCTGGGCGGCGTTCATCACCAGGTTCATCACCACCTGGTTGATCTGCGACGGCAAGCACCGCACTTCGGGCAGCTCCCCGTATTCGCGGATCACGTCCGCCCGGTATTTCAGTTCGCTGGCGACGATATTGAGGGTCGACTCGATTCCCTGGTGCAGGTTCGCCCATTGCCAGTCGTCCTCGCTGTCGACCCGCGAGAAGTTCTTCAGGTCCTGGACGATCTTGCGCACCCGTCCTATCCCCTCGCGGGACTCGCGCAGCAGCACGGCGACGTCCTCCTTGACGAACGCCAGCTCGACACGCTCGCCAAGTTGCTCCAGGCGGTCCGCCAGTGCCTGGTCGCGAATCGCCGGGCGGGCCTCTTCGTAGGCCTGGAGGACTTCCAGCAAGCGCCTGACATGATCCTCCAGGGTGGTGTAGTTGGAGGAGATGTAGCTGATGGGATTGTTGATCTCATGGGCGACGCCGGCGGCCAGATGGCCGATCGAGGCCAGCTTTTCGGTCTGGACCAGCTGGCTCTCCAGTTCCTGGCGTTCGCCGATCTCCTTCCGCAGCGCGTCCCTGGCCCGCCCGATCTCGTCGGTGATCCGCTGGATATCCCGTTCCATCCGGCTCACCTGCGACTGCAGGTAGGCCGCCAGGCTCCACTTGGCGCAGAGGTTGCCGGCCATCTGGCGCACTTCCGCGCCTTGCGCCGGCGAGCCGAGCAGCAGCAGGCGCTCCTCCGCCGCCAGCGCGGCCAGCAGAGGGAACTCGGCGGGGCGGGAACAGATCACCAGTTGCAGGCGCGGATCGAGCTGCCAGAGCAGCCCGGGCAGCGAGCAGCGGCCGGACACCAGCGACATGCCCAGGAAAGCCACCGCATAAGGCTGGTCGACGTCCAGCGCCGCACGTACCCGGGCCGGCGCGTCCTCGCCGCTGGCCACGGCATCCACCTCGTAGTCGCCGGCGAGCGCCGCGCACAAGCGGTCGCGTTCCACCTGGAGCTCCTCGACCACCAGCAGACGCCGGTTCCTGATGGGTAACGTCTCCATGATCCGCTCCTCCGGCCGCCCGCACGGCTCTCCTGCGTGCCGTCGCCCGGACCGGAGTAGGACTATGCTTGCCTGAAACATTCAGGCATGACCTTATCCGGTGGACAGACACTCATGAACGATAGCGCACCTCCTTCCAGCGAGACGGAGATCCGCTTCAGCGTCCTGCTGGTCGACGACGAACCGTTGATCCTCAGCAGCCTGCGGCGCCTGCTGCGCAACCAGCCCTACGACCTGCTGCTGGCGGAAAGCGGCGAGCAGGCCCTGCAACTGCTCGACAGTCGTCCCGTCGACCTGGTGGTCTCCGATGCGCGGATGCCGAACATGGACGGCGCCGCCCTGCTGGCGGAAGTCCACCGCCGCTTCCCGGAGACCATTCGGATCCTGCTCACCGGCCATGCCGACCTGCCGACCATCGCCAAGGCGATCAACGAGGGACGCATCCACCATTACCTCAGCAAGCCGTGGAACGACGACGAATTGCTCCTGACCCTGCGCCAGGCGCTCGAGTATCTCCACTCCGAACGCGAGCGGCGGCGCCTGGAGCGGCTCACCCAGGAACAGAACGATCGCCTGCAGCAACTCAACGCCACGCTGGAGAAACGCGTGCAGGCGCGCACCGCCGAGCTGCAGCAGACCGCCGACATGCTCGACCTGGCCTACGAGGAGCTCAAGCGCAGCTATGTGGTCGGTACCGAGGTCTTTTCCCTGCTGGTCAACCAGCGCCTGCCCAAGGACAAGCAGACCAACCAGCAGATCATCGAGCTGGTCCGCGCCTGCTGCGCCACCGGGATCGTCGACGAATCGGACGCACGCGACCTGGCGATGGCCGCCGCGCTGTACAACATCGGCAAGCTGAGCTGGAACGACACCCTGCTCAGCGCGCCCTCGGACCTGCTCTACCATCACGACCGCGACCGTTTCCGCGGCTATCCGGAACTCAGCGAATCGCTGCTGATGTCGCTGGAACCCATGCAGGACGCCGCCCGCCTGATCCGCCACCACCAGGAGCACTGGGACGGCAGCGGCTATCCGGACCATTTGAAGGGCGAGGCGATTCCGCTCGGCTCGCGCCTGCTCAAGCTGGCGGTGGACTTCGTCGAACTGCAGCGTGGGCTGATCCTCGAGCGGCGGATGAACCGCGACGAAGCGTTGATGTACATCCGCAAGTACGCTGGCCGGCTGTACGATCCGGACCTGATCGAACCGTTCATCCAGGTCTGCGCGAGCATCCTCGCCGACGTCACCCTGGCCGACCCTCAGGTCAGTCCCCACGGCACCCGCGACCTGGTGCCGGGCATGGTGCTGGCGCGCAACCTGAACGCCAACAACGGAATGCTCCTGCTCAACGCGGGCAAGGTTCTCAACCTGGCGCTGATCGAAAAGCTGATCGCCTTCGAAGCGATCGAAGGCGCGCGCTACACACTGTTCGTGCGCCTGCCCGAGTCGACCGGTTGATCGCGTTCAGATCCTGAAACGCTCGACCGAGGAGCGCATGGTTGCCGCCACCTCGTTGAGGCGCCGGGCGGTGGCCGCCATCTCGTGCATCGCCTGGGTGTTCTGCTGCGAACGCTGGGCGATGAGCTCCACGCGCTGGGCGATTTCGTCGCTGGCGCGCGACTGCTCGCGGATGGTCTGGGAAATCTCGTCCACCACCGAGGCGGCATGACGAGTTCCCTCGAGGATCTCGTTGATCGACAGCCCGGCCTGGCGGGCGAACGATACCCCTTCGTTGACCCGGCTGACACCGGCCTGCATGCTGCTGATCGCTTGCCCGGTGCTGGCGCGGATGCGCTCGATCATCGCGGTGATCTCCTGGGTCGACTGGGTGGTGCGCGCCGCCAGGCCACGTACTTCGTCGGCGACCACGGCGAAACCGCGCCCGGCCTCTCCGGCCCGGGCCGCCTCGATGGCGGCGTTCAGGGCCAGGAGGTTGGTCTGCTCGGCGATCCCCTTGATCACCTGGATGATCGAATGGATCTCGTCCGACGACTCGCCGAGGGCGGTGATGCTGCTGGAGGACTGGTTGACCACCTCGGCGATGCGGCTCATCCCCTCCACCACATTGAGGATCACCTGGCCGCCACTGCTGGCCAGCTCCTCCGACTTGGCCGAGATCACCCGGGCATTGTCGGCATGGTCGGAGATCTGCGAGATGTTGCTGATCATCTGCTCCATGCTCGTCGCCATGCTGGTGGCGCTGTCGGCCTGCTGGCTGGCGCCCTGGACGATGGATTGCGAGGTCTGGCCGATGGCCTGGGAAGTGCCGTGGAGCTCCTCGCTTTCCTCACGGATGATGGTGATCATCTGCCCAGGTTTTCCTGCATTTCGCCCAGCGCCCGCTGCAACTGCCCGGCTTCGTCGTCGCTGTCGACGCCGATCGGCTCCTGCAGGTTGCCCTGGGCGATCACCCGGGCCGAGGAAAGCAACTTGCGCAGCGGCTTCAGGACGGCGCGCAACAATTGGCGACAGAGCTGGCCGAGGACCAGGCAGGCGACCAGAATCCCGCCTCCCAGCATCCAGGCCGAATAACGCATGCTGTCCTCGCGCTCGCGGTGTGTCTGCTCGACATGCGCCTCGATCAGGCTGCTGAGCGCTTCGTTGCGCCCTTCGAGTTCCTTGAAGGCCTCGTCGAACGACGGCAGGTCGGCGCGCGCCGCCAGCGGATCGCGCAAGGCCTTTTCGACGATGCCCTCGGCGGAACCGATGTAGGCCTGCAGGTCCGGTTGCAGTTCCACCAGCGCCTGGTGGGTGGCATCGTCGAGCGGCAGGTCCAGGTTCTGCTGGACGACCTTGCGGAACCACCGGCTGTGCTCCTGCAGGTCCTGCCGGACCTGGTCGCCGGCGGCGCTGTCGCCGGGCTGCACGACGAACGCCGCGAGCACGTCGGCGCGCAGCGCATCGTGCATCATGTCGCCTTCCATGTGATTGCGCATGGCGTTGACGCTCAGTTCGTTCTCCGACAACGCCTTGCTCAAGCGGATCTGCCCCCAGAAGCCGACGCCACCAAGGAAGATGGCCGCCATGATGCTGATGGCGCCCGCTGCGATGATTCTCTGCCGAATGTTCATCCCAGGCTCCTTTCCCTGCCGAGATACAGCCAAGGATAGACAACCCGGCGCGACGCGGGACTGCCCGAACGAAGAGCTATCCGGGCGGGACCGGCAGGACTCGCCGGGGCCGGCTCAGGAAGCGGCCGCAGTGTCGCTCTGCTCGGCCGATAGCTGGTACTCCTCGCCCGCATAGTAGGCCTTGACCTTGGGATCCATGACCGCGCGCCACAGCGGCGGGATCAGCGCCAGCACCACCATCCCGGCGTAGCCGCTGGGCATCTGCGGGCTGTCGTCGTAGTGGCGCAGGACCTGGTAGGGACGCTTGGCATAGGCGTGGTGGTCGGAATGCCGCTGCAGGTGGAACAGGACCAGGTTGGTGAAGACGAAATTGCTGTTCCAGGAATGCGTATGGTTGGTCCGCTCGTAGCGCCCGTCCTCTCCCTTGCGCCGATGCAGGCCGTAGTGCTCGACATAGTTGATGATTTCCAGCAGGGTCACCGCGACGAACGCCTGGCCGAGGAAGAACAGCACGCCCAGCCAACCGAACGCCCAGCCGAAGCCGACCAGCAGCGCCAGGCTGAGCAGGTACCAGCCGATCAGTTCGTTCTGCCAGCCGAGCACCGGCAGGCCCTTGCGCTTCAGGCGCTCGGCCTCCAGGCGCCAGGCGTTGAGGAAGTTGTACTTGTAGGCATGCGGCAGGAACTGGTAGACCGATTGGCCGAAGCGCGCCGAGGAGGCATCCTCGGGAGTGGAAACGTGCACATGGTGGCCGCGCACATGCTCGACCTTGAACCCCGCGTAGCAGACCGCGGCCAGCAGGATGCCACCGGCGGCCTGCTCCAGCGCCGAGTCCTTGTGGATCAGCTCGTGGGCGACGACGATGCCGACCGCGCCCATCACCGTACCCATCGACAGGATCCAGCCCAGGCGGCCGAGCCAGTCCCAGCCCTGGTAGTCGACGAACACCCCGGCGGCCCAGACCAGCGTACCGATGAGCACCGGCACCGTGGCCAGGGTCAGCAGCACGTAGTACCCCTGGCCGAGCAATTGCGGCGTCTGGGTTTCCTCGTCGGGATTGGCCGGATCGCGGCCGAACAGCATGTCCAGCACCGGACCGACGCCGAATACCGCGAACACCAGAGCAAATGCCCAGAACGCCGGATGCTCGCTGCCCCGGGCCATCCAGTAGTTGAACGGCATCGACAGCGCCAGTAGCAGCCAGAGCCAATAGGCATATTTCTTGATAGCGAGCATGGTGGTGGGGGAAAGCCTTTCGAACATGGTTTGCTCCATAAATTGTCCGACAATCCTACAATCAATACCCTCCCCGAGCCCGCCTCCCGGGTCACCATCACTTAAGGTTGGCCGCCCTTCTTACCCACCGGGAGACTGACCTGGATCAAAAGTCCCGCTCGCACACCTCCTTATGCCCATCGACTTTCTCGATATTCCACTTTCATGCGCCGCCCCCATGAGCCTGCCGACGCTCCAGCACTGGCCGGCAGCAGGGCTTTCCGCAGGCTGCCGGCATTCATCGCACCAGCCGATAGGAATCACCGGTTATTTCCCATTGATCTCATCGAAGCCGCCGCTAATATCCAATCCAATTTCCAAACAAGGAGCCTCACATGTCTGACGCATTCCTCGCCTCCATCAAGAACCGCCGCACCATCTACGCCCTGGGCAAGCAACTGCCCGTCGCCCAGGAGAAAGTCGTCGAGCTGGTCAAGGAAGCCGTGGCGCACAGCCCCTCCGCGTTCAACTCGCAGAGTTCGCGAGTGGTCGTGCTGTTCGGTGCCGAGCACGAGCAGTTCTGGAACATTGCCAAGGACGAACTGAGGAAGATCGTTCCGGCCGACGCCTTCGCCGCCACCGAAACCAAGCTCGACTCCTTCGCCGCCGGCGCCGGCACCGTGCTGTTCTTCGAAGACCAGTCGGTGGTTCGTCAGCTCCAGGAGCAGTTCGCCCTGTACGCCGACAACTTCCCGGTGTGGTCGGAACAGGCCAGCGGCATGGCCCAGTTCGCGGTCTGGACCGCGCTCGCCGAGCACAAGGTCGGCGCCAGCCTGCAGCACTACAACCCGCTGGTCGACGCCCAGACCCACAAGACCTGGAACCTGCCGGAAAGCTGGAAACTGCGCGCGCAGATGCCCTTCGGCTCGATCGCCGCCGCGGCGGGCGAAAAAGCCTTCATCGCCGAAAGCGAGCGTTTCAAGGTCTTCGGCAACTGATCGGCTGACCTCACCATGCAAAAGCCCCGCGCCCGCCGCGGGGCTTTTTCATTCCCGGCGCATCGCCGGCCGCGTCAGGCGCACCCCCCAGCCCTGCTGCATGCCCGCCGCGGCGAGCAGGATGGCGACCACGCCGAGCCACTGCGCCAGGCCCAGGCGATGTTCGAAGACCACCCAGTCCACCAGGATCGCGGCGACCGGATAGATGAAGGACAGCGCACCGGTCAGCGCCGTCGGCAGCTTCTGGATGGCGCCGTAGAGCAGCACGTACATCAGTCCGGTATGCACGATGCCCAGCGTCGCCAGGCTGGCCCAGGGCGCTGCGCCGCGGGGCGGATCGGCCAGATCGGCCAGCGGCGCGAGGATCAGCGCGCCGGCGCCCACCTGGATCAGCGCGATCAGGTGCGGCGGCGTGTCTCGCAGGCGTTTCACGATCAGCGCGGCGAAGGCATACAGCAGCGCGGCGGCCAGCGCCAGGAGAATACCGAGCAGGTAGTCGCCGCGCGCGCCACCGCTGTCATCGTGGGCACTGGCGATCGCCAGCATGCCGGTGAAAGACAACCCCAGCCAGCCCAGCGTGCGCGCCGTGATCCTCTCGCCGAGGAACGCCGCGCCCAGGGCGACCAGCATGAACGGCTGGACGTTGTAGACCGCGGTACCGATGGCGATCGAGGCCCGCGAATAGGAAGCGAACAGCAGAACCCAGTTGCCGACGATGAACACTCCGCTGAGCAGCGCCAGCAGGAATGCCTTGCGCCCCAGGCTCCCGCGGCGCAGGAGGCCGAGCGCGGCGCAGGCCGCCAGCAAGGCGGCGAAGCCGAACACGCAGCGCCAGAACACCACGTCGAGCACCGGCTCACCGGATAGCAGTACCAGCCAGCCGATGGTGCCGCAGATCAGCATGGCCGAAGTCATTTCCAGCGTACCGCGACGGATCGGATCGTTCATGAGCACTCTCCCGCAAGACAGGCCTATGATTATCCGAGGCCACTCGCCGCCTCTCCAGCGCATGGAAAAGGCAAAAGTGAGTCGCGTGCTTTTTTATCGAGGTTATCCTGGCGAAAAACCTTTCGAGACGAAAATGATCGACGATATCGACCAACGCCTGATCAACGCCCTCATGGGCGATTCCCGGCTGTCCCTCAAGGCTCTCGCCCAGATCGGTGGGCTGTCCGCCCCGAGCGTCGCCGAACGCCTGCGCAAGCTGGAGGAACGAGGCGTGATCCGCGGCTATACCCTGGACGTCGACCCCCGCTGCTTCGGCTACCAGTTCCAGGCGATCGTGCGCATCCGTCCCCTGCCCGGCAAGCTGCACGAAGTCGAACGGCAGATCCAGGAGATCGCCGAATTCACCGAATGCGACAAGGTCACGGGCGACGACTGTTTCATCGCCCGCCTCCAGGTCCGTTCGATGGAGCAGCTCGACACGCTGTTGGACCGGGTCAACGGCTACGCGGAAACCAATACCGCCATCGTCAAGAAGTCTCCGGTGAAGCGCCGGCTACCCCCGATGACTTGAGCTAGGCACTCCGCATGCCCATACCCGGCTCAGGTTGCGCCTCGGAACTGCAACTCGTCCCGTTCCAGCCGGAACACTTTCCCACGCTGCGGCGCTGGTTCGCCACGGAAAAGGAATTGGTGCAATGGGCCGGGCCTGCCTTGCAGCATCCGCTGACCTTCGGGCAGTTGCAGGGCGACCTCGCGGAAAGCCGCCGACAACCGCCGCTGCGCCTGCTCTGGAGCGCCTGCCGGGATGGCGAGGTCATCGGCCATTGCCAATTGCTGTTCGACCGCCGCAACGGCGTCGCCCGCCTGGCTCGCATAGCCCTGGCGCCAACCGCGCGCGGCCAGGGCCTGGGGCTGCGGATGCTGGATGCACTCCTCGCCGAGGCCTTCGCCGATACCGACATCGAACGCGTGGAATTGAACGTGTACGACTGGAACTCCGCCGCCCGTCATCTCTATCGACGCGCGGGATTCCGCGAGGAAGGCTTGCGCCGTTCCGCCACCCGGGTCGGCCGGGAACGCTGGAACGTCGTTCTCATGGGGCTCTTGCGGCAGGAGTGGGAAGCGGGAAGCGCCGGCAACGACTGAGGCGCAGCAGCACGCTGCGCCTATCCCGGCACTACAGGCTGGAACGCAGCCGCCACAGCTCGGGGAACAGAATGGTATCGAGCATGCTGCGCAGATAGCCCACCCCGTCGGTGCCGCCGGTACCGGGCTTGAAACCGATGATGCGCTCCACCGTGGTCACGTGGCGGAAGCGCCACTGGCGGAACGAATCCTCGAGATCGATCAGCTTTTCCGCCAGCTGGTACAGGTCCCAGTAGCGCTCCGGCGCCTGGTAGACCTGCCGCCACGCCTCCTCCACCGACGCCTCGTAGCGGGTGCCGGCGGCCGCCTCCCGGGCGAGCCGCTCCTGGCTCACCGGCAGCCCCTGGGCGGCCATCAGGCGGAGCGCCTCGTCGTACAGCGACGGCGTGTGCAGGGCCTGCTCCAGGGCTGCCAGCAGCTCCGGTCGATGGGCATGAGGTTTGAGCAGGGTGGCGTTCTTGTTGCCGAGGATGAATTCGATCTCGCGGTACTGGTAGGACTGGAAGCCGGACGACTGGCCCAGGTAGGGACGGATGGTGTTGTACTCCGTCGGTGTCATGGTAGCCAGCACCGCCCAGGCATGCACCAGTTGGTCGAAGATCCGCGAGACCCTGGCCAGCATCTTCAGCGCCGGCCCCAGCTTGCCGCTCCTGACGTGCTCGCGGGCGGCTCGCAGCTCATGCAGCATCAGCTTCATCCAGAGTTCCGAGGTCTGGTGCTGGATGATGAACAGCATCTCGTTGTGGTCGGGCGACAGCGGGAACTGGGCATCGAGGACCTTGTCCAGCCTCAGGTAGTCGCCGTAGCTCATGGCATGGGTGAAGTCCAGCGCGGCGTTATGCCACTCAGCCTCTCCGTCCGTTTCTCCCTGGGCCTGGGAGTGAGGGCAAGGACACATGTGAATCTCCTGAATTCGGCGGCAGGCGTTCGCGGCACCGGGAGCCGGGACCGATCCTGCCAGCGGCATTGTCGGGGTGGCTTCGAATCGCTCGAAGCGGGCTCATTTTACGATGCGCCCAATCGAATATTCGTGCAAACCGGCCGGATCGGGCGGTTCTTCATGAAAGCAAATTCGACGGATCGGGGGAAAATTCGAATTTAAGACCAGCCCCGACGCGCCGGGTAAACGCCCGGAACCGGATCGCTTGCCGGCATCGTTCGACACCACACCCGGTCCGCCCTCGTCTCCGACGACAAGCCACGGGAGCCGCCCCGACTTCAAGCGGCGTTGCCGAATACCCTGTCCAGATGCGCTTCATAGGCGGCCACCGTCGCCGGCACATCCGGACGCTTCATCACGTCCACCGCCAGGAAGGTCGGCAAGCCGGACATCCCGAGGAACTGGTTGGCCTTGTGAAAGGGGAAGTACACCGCATCGACGCCCTTTCCTTCGAAGAAATCATCCGGTTCGTCGAATGCCTGCTGCGGGGCGTTCCAGGTCAGCGAGAGCATGTAGCGCTTGCCCCTGACCAGCCCACCACTGCCGTATTTCTGGGAATGGTCGGAACGCGTACGACCATCGTTGGCATAGAGACTACCGTGTCCTGCCGTGAACACCTCGTCGATATAGCGTTTCACTGTCCACGGCGCGCCCATCCACCAGCCGGGCATCTGGTAGATCACCACGTCCGCGCGGAGGAACTTGCCCAGTTCTTCCTGGATGTCGTAGCCGCCATCGATGAAGGTCTCGCAGACATCGAAACCGCGACGATCCAGGTGGGCCAGGGCAACCTCGTGCAGGGTCTGGTTGAGGCGGCCGTCGGAATGGGCGAAGCGTTTGCCGCCATTGAGCAGAAGAATGTTTTTCATGAAGTTCGCCTTGAAGGGATAACACGGGCGCCGGGCGCCCGCACTTGAAGGACCGGCAGGTTAGTCAGGCGCGGGAAGAGGAAAAAGTGGCGGAGCGGTAAAATAGATTTGATCGGAAATCACGAATGACCGAGGGATCCGATCCGGGCGAGGCCCGAGACAGCGGTTCTACAGGGCGTACCGTGCATTCTTCTTCATCTTGTCAGTGAAGTTGCCATAGTCGAAGGTTTCCACCGTGTTCTGACCGCTCACCAGCGCGATGGCAGGAGCGCCATTGAGCGGGACCCGACCGGCGTACTGGCCGCTCCTGGCCACCTGGAGCGGCTTTGGAACCGCATCGTCGGGGAAGCGTTCAGCCGATCTTTTCAGGGCCGTCCTGATCTGTGGATGGAGATATTTCGAGGAGCGTGAGATAGCCACTCTCAGCGAAGGCGAGTCAGCATCCTCGTTGCTTCCCACCGAGTCGGTCTGGACCACGACCCCATTGAGGCGAAGGAAATTCCTGAGTGTCTCCCGATGATCGATGCTGCTGTCATCATAATGCCGGTGATAGGCGATCCCCCCATAGACGACCGATGAGCCTGCGGAATCCGCGCGCATCTTTTCCAACACCGCTTGGTAAGACTTTTCGAACGATCCTCTGCTGGAGTCCTGCAAATGGCCCAGCACTATCCAGTTATCGTCCCACAGCAGCACACCGATGCACGGGTTCAGGCCGGTGGTGAACAGTGTCTCCCTCCGCCGGGCTGCCTTGCGCCGGGATACCATCCCGATCTCGTTCTGCCTCGATGTCGAACCGGCAGCAATGCATGGCCTGGTATTCCGCAACTTGCGAGAAAGCCTCGCACCTGGCGAGTGCCGGGGCGGCCAGGCGATGCTGGCCCCCCCTTTTTTGGGGCTTGGGAAGTACAGTACGATTCTCCCTGTGTTCGCACTCCGTCATTGTTTCGTATGGATAAGGATATCTTATGAAAACGCTCGCCCAGCGTCTGACCCCCTTCGCGTTCCTGGCCCCCGCAGGCTTCCTGGCGGCCTGTGCGCCTCTCGGCGGAACCGGACTCGGCAGCCCCCAGCAGAACCCCACCAACCAGCTCCTGGACATGCTCGACGAGGCTACCCGCGAGGGCATGTCCGTGGTGCTGGTGCCGGCGCTCATGCCCAACAAGAGCGTCACCGACCTTTCCAGCTACTCGCACCGGGTCATCTTCAAGAACAAGGACGTGCCCGGGATCGCCTACATGCAGGCCTTCGCCAACAACGACCTGGAGAAGATCAAGGACGCCGTCTACCTGTGGGACTTCCTCGAGGTCAACATCGTCCCGCCGGGGACCTACCTGCTGTCTGGCGGGATCGACTACAGGATCGACAGCACCCTGGCCCAGGTCGAGGCTCCCAAGGGGCAACCGAAAGCCAGCCCGCAGGGCCTGGTGAACCTGTCCGCCGTGCTGTATCGCACCTTCGTCAAGGAGAATTACTGGCGCGATGCGGCCTATGCCGACAATACCTACACGCAGAACGTCTGCAACGCCGTGCACGTCGCCTCCGGCCAGTGCGTAGGCTGGAGCGCGCAGCAATACAGCCAGCGGGAAAAAGTCTCGGACGGCGGCTGGACCGAAGGCACGAAGATCAAGGATGTCCCGTCCATCAAACTGCAGGCGCAGATACCCGACGCCCACGCCCCGCTGTCCTTCACCATACAGCCCGGGCAGATCCTGCTCAGCGATCGCTTCCACCTGAAGACCCCGGCGGTGAGCTACGACAGGAAAAGTTGCAGGGCGGTAGACACGCAGAATATCCAGTGTGCCCTGAAGGACATCCAGGTCTACATGAGACCGGCACCGATGGAACTGACGAAGAAATTCATCGCTCGCGAGCAGCCGACGCTGACCGAGACAGGCCGCCAGGTGCTCGCCCGCATCCAACCGATGAAGACCCGGATCCTTGGCGAGGAAGGCATGCAGGACCTGACCTGGGGTCTTCCGGTCTCCCTGAAGCGGACAGGCAGGTAAGCGAGCCGCCCCGAACTACCGCGCCGAACAGCGCCGCCCCGATCGGCCAGGCGCGGACGTCCCACGGCACGCCACCGGCGGAAACGAAAAGCCCGGCACAAGGCCGGGCTTGGGGCGGCAGTTCCATCAGCGAGCGGCGGGCTCACCACGAAAACGCTGCAACTCTTCGCGGGTCACCCGGCGGTCGCCATCCGCATCGGCCAGCATCAGCAGGGTGACGGCCGAATCCGAATATTCCTGCCCGGTGACCTTGCCATCGCGGTTGCCATCCCAAAGCTCGACAGTGCTCTTCGACACCGCGGCCAGTGTCACCGGCGGAATGACCATCCCCGGCCCGGCCTCGGCAACCATGTTCGCCGCGATTTCATCCGCGTCGACGATGCCATTGCCGTCACGATCAAGGCGGCGAAAAGCTTCCGGAGCGGCAGCGCGCGCCTCCTCGAGCGAAAGCGCGCCGTCCTTGTCGGTATCCTGCGAGTGGAAAATATCGTCGATCCCTGCGGCGATTGCCTGGCTCGCCATGCTCCCGAGCAGCAGGCCGGCGCATAGCATTCGTGTAAGCGAGCGCATATGGAAACTCTCCCTGTAGTGGGATGCGGTCGAGGCATCCTAACTGCCGCGGCCTGCTGCCGCTACGCGGGAACAGGAAAATTCGGCGTGTTGCGCGCAAGGAAACTGCGCGCAAAGGTAAAAAGCACCGAACGGATCGAACCCTTGCAAGCGGATCGAGCGGCCCGGGCGCATGCCGGCGATCATCCAGCCGGCTTGCCGTCACGCAGATAACGGGGGCGCTGCGAAGCCTTGGGGCTTCGCCCGGGCAAGGAAAGAAAAAAGCCCCGTAACTCATTGAGCTACGGGGCTTTTCTATTGGAGGCTGAGGTCGGAATCGAACCGGCGTTCACGGATTTGCAATCCGGTGCATAACCACTCTGCTACTCAGCCTTTGAACGAAGCGCCACGCGATCGGCGTGGCGCTGAAATTCTCTTTCCTGGATAAATTTGACCTTATAACTCTTTGATTTCAAAAGAGTTTTAAGTCACTTACCGCTGGAATGGACGCAATTATGGACGGATTCGCCGACCTTGGCAAGCGCTGCGCGAAAAAAACTTTGCATATCAGTCCATTGCGTTCCATGTAGCCCGTCCGGACAGGCACTCAATCACGGAAGATGAATTTCACCACCGCGTCGGCGTGCGCCTCGATCGCTTCGTTCGTCAGTACATCGCGCTCGTGGGAGAACTGCAGTTCGGCGGTGACCAGGTAGGGCATCTGGGCGATCGCCACCACCATGTACAGGAGCATGACCGGGTCCATCCCGGTTAGCCCGGCAGGCAGGCTGGCGCCCTCGATCAGCTTCAGGGTCCGGGCATGATTGGGGCGGATGTAGTTCTCGGACACCCATTGCAGCCGGTCCGACGCCACGATGGACTCCTGCACCATCAGGCGCGCGTGTTCCGGGTGCCGGGCGCAGTAGTGGACGTAGTCCTTGATGTAGCGCTTGAGCGCCGCCACCGGATCCGCCTCGCTCGCCAGGTCCGGAGCCGGAATCTCCTCGGCCAGGCGCTCGAACAGATAGGCCGCGCTGTCCCGCCAGAGCTCCTCCTTGCTGCCGAAGTGATAGCGGATCATCGCGTGGTTGACCCCTACCCGCTCGGCGATGTCGCGCAGGCTCACCGCGGCGAACCCTCGCGTCGAGAAGAGATCCAGCGCCGTCTGCAGAATGTCCGTCCGGGTCTGCTCGCTGCGTTCCTGCTTGGCTACTCGTCGATTCATAGGTCCGCTTCTACCTGCCCCATCTGATTGGATGGTCCGGAGTCTGGCGTAGGTCCCCTCCCATTGACAATACCATTTCAGCCAGGTATCTATCCGGTCGGATAATTTAATGACTCCCTCCGATCTCATCCTCTTCCGCCGGCCTCGGCATCGGACGGGCAATAACAACAACAGGCTCGGAAAGGCAGGAACCAGATGTCCGACGCTCTTCCCTCCGCGCACTCCGTTCGCCACAGCAGAGAGCGCCACCTCCCTCGCCCAGCATCGTGGCGCGACGCGCCCTCTCCGTCTCGTCTCCCCGCCCGGCGCCTAGCGGCGTCGAACCGTCACGCCACACAACCAGAAAAAAGGAGCTTGCCATGACGCCATCCCCCGCCCCCTTCAATCCCGGTTTCATCTGGGGGGTAGCCGCCTCGGCCGCCCAGACCGAGAGCCGCAACGGCCGCGGCCGCAGCAACTGGGACCTGTTCTGCGACGAGCGCGGCGGCGTGCTGGACGGCTCGACCAATGCGCTCTGCACGGGTTTCGAAGAGCGCTACCCGCAAGACCTAGCCCTACTTGCCGACGCCGGCGTCCAGGCTTTCCGCTTTTCCATCGCCTGGCCCCGGGTGCAGCCGAACGGTCCTGGACCGGCCAGCGCCGCGGGGCTGGAGGTCTACGAACGGATGGTCGATGCGATGCTCGAACGCGGCCTGACCCCCTGGCCGACCCTGTTCCACTGGGACGTGCCGACCTGGGCCGGCGACTTCCGTGATCGCGACATCTGCCAGCGCTTCGCCGACTACGCCGAGGTCGTCGCCGACAGGCTGGGCGATCGCATCGACCAGTGGATCGTCCTCAACGAACCGAACAGCGTCGCGCTACGCGGCTATGCCGCGCAGGTCCATGCCCCGGCACTCGACTCCGCGAGTGCCGCCTTCGCCGCCATCCATCACCAGAACCTGGCCCAGGGCCTGGCGTTCCAGGCCCTGCGGGCAAGCCTGCCGGGACGGCCGCGCATCGGTACCACGGTGAACCTGCAGCCGGTGCGCGCCGAGCATGGGCAGCGCTACGACACCCAGGTCCACCTGGTGGACGCACTGTGGAACCGCGCCTTCGTCGATCCCCTCTACGGCAAGGGCTATCCGGCGCCCGTCGACCGGCTGGTGGCACCGCTGGTGCGCGAAGGCGACATGCAGCTGATCGCGGTGAAACCGGACTTCCTCGGCCTCAACTACTACAGCCGCATCTACGTTCGCCCGGACAGCGGCGGCTCCCTCGGCGTCGCCCAGGGCGAAGCGCCAGCGCAGTTGCCGCGCACCGACTATTTCCATGTCGAGCCCGATGGCCTTACCGAAATGCTCCTCAGGCTGCACCGCGACTACGACGCCCCCGAGCTGTACATCACCGAGACCGGTTTCGCCGTGCCGGACCCCGCGCCTCGCGACGGCGTGGTGGAGGATCACCAGCGGATCGGATACCTGGCCAGCTACCTGAAAGCGGCCCAGGCCGCCCAGGCGGAAGGAGCTCGGTTGAAAGGCCTGTTCTACTGGTCGGCGACCGACAACTGGGAGTGGGCCCAGGGCTTCGCCAAGCGCTTCGGGCTCATCCATGTCGATCGCAACGACCTGTCGCGGACCCCGAAACGCAGCCTGCATTACTTCGCCGAGTGCATTCGCGCCAACGCCGCCCTCGACGCACCGAAGCACTGAAATACCGCCGCCGGGCAGCACCGTCTCGCGGTGCGGCCCGACGCGCCTGTGACGGCGCTCCGTCACCGAGCGACGAAGCGACGACGCTACACGCCGGATCGACAACAACAGGGCCACAGGCCCGATAACAATGATCAGACCAAGGGGTGTTTCGCCATGGGTACCTTCTCTCTCAAGCCGCCAGTGCGTACCGCCCTGGCTTTCGCCGGACTGCTGCCGCTGTGCCTGGCGGAACAGGCCCAGGCAGTGGAGTTCAGCTTTCTCGACAACGAAGTCTCCGGATCGCTGGACACCACCATCTCCTACGGCGCGCTGTGGCGCGTCCAGGGCCGCGACAAGAACAACGACGACATCAACGGCAACGACGGCAACCGCAACTTCGATCCCGGCCTGGTCTCCGAGGTCTACAAGATCACCTCCGACCTCGGCGCCTCCTGGCGCAACCATGGCCTGTTCCTGCGTGGCTCGACCTTCTACGACACGCAGATCATGGACAAGCGCAACGACTACTACGACAACGACTCGCCGCGCCTGCCCAGCCAGTCGTATCCCCGCGACGACCATTTCACCGATGCGACGCGGGATGTCGCCGGGCACCGCGCGGAAATTCTAGACGCCTACGTCTATGGCAACTGGGATGTCGCCGGTAGACCACTCACAGCCCGCCTCGGCCGCCAGGTCTTCAACTGGGGCGAAGGCCTGTTCTATCGCGGCGGCGTCAACACCACCAACCCGGTCGACGCCTCGGCCTTCCACCTGCCGGGTTCCGAGGTGAAGGAGGTGCTGATCCCGATCGAGGCGATCAGCTTCAATGCGGGCCTGACCGACAACCTGTCGATGGATGCCTTCTACCAGTGGAACTGGAAGGAAACCCGGATCGACCCGGTAGGCACCTTCTACTCGGGCACCGACCTGTTCGCCGATGGCGGCAACACGGCCTACGCAAGGGTCGCTTCGCTGGCCAACCCCCAGTTCCAGGACCTGTATCGCCAACTGGCGGGCAACCATGTCGCCGGCCTGCAGGGCAATCCCTACCTGGACGGCAACGGCGTGCTCAAGGTCGCCAGCGTCGGCCCGGATATCAACGCGCGCAACGACGGGCAGTTCGGCGTGGCCTTCCGCTACTTCGCGGAATCGCTCAACTCCACCGAGTTCGGCTTCTATTTCGTCAACTATCACGCCAAGGAACCCTCGGTGACCGCCCACCTGGACGACGCCTATGCCGGAGTGAACCTCGACCGGCTGGCCTCGCTCGGGGGCTTCGGTAGCTACGCCGAGCTCGCCGCCGCAGCTCGCGGTGGCAATGCGGCCGCATCCCAGGCATTGCGACTGATCAACGGCGCGACGGTCGCCGATGTGACCAACCAATTGGTTGCCCAGCGCGAGTATCCCGAGGATATCCGCATGTTCGGCGTGAGCTTCAACACCACGCTGGGCAATGCCACGGTATTCGGAGAACTGGCCTACAGGCCGAACCTGCCGATCGGCATCGCCGCAACCGACGATCTGCTCGGCGATCTGATGAGCCAGGCTCCCCGGCTGAATGCCGGCCAGATCGTGAATGTCGGCGGCCAGCCGATCAGCCTGGGAAGCTCCACGGTCCACAACTATGAACGCGTGGAGTCCTTCAACACCTCCATCGGCGCCCTCTACAACTTCGGCCCGGCGCTGTCCTTCGACAGCCTGGCGGGGGTGGCCGAACTGGCTGGCGATCACCTGCGCGGCAGCAGTCTCAAGTACACCGCCTTCGATGGCAGCGTGCGCCACTACGCCAGCGGGGCCAACAAGGGCGCCGGCTTCGGCCGCGACGGCCAGGTCGACCGCAACGCCTACGGCTACACCCTGCAACTGTCGGGTACCTGGAACGACGTGGTGGCCGGCATCAACCTCTCGCCATACCTGGTCTACAAGGAGGACTTCAAGGGCAACTCCTCCTCGGCCGGCAACTTCATCGAAGGCCGCAAGGCCCACACCCTCGGCCTCAGGGCCAGCTACCGCGCCTCTCTCGAGGCGGAACTGCAATACACCGAGTTCTACGGCGCCGGGCAGCGCAACAACATGCGCGACCGCGACAACCTCGGCCTCAATCTCAAGTACTCCTTCTGACCCGGTCCCGCCGTGCCCTGACGGCCCGGCGGACCTCTCCATGGAGAGCAACCATGCGCAACCTGTACCCCCTGCTCGGCGCCGTGCTGGCGCTTGCCACCAGCGCCGCCCTGGCCGCGGTCCCCGCCGGGGAAGCGGTGCGGCTGAAGAACGACCTGACGCCCCTGGGCGCGGAGAGAGCCGGCAATGCCGCCGGCACCATCCCGGCCTGGGAGGGCGGCCTGACCCAGCCACCGGCGGGCTATGTTCCCGGACGCCACCGCCCCGACCCGTTCGCCGCGGACAAGCCGCTGTTCACCATCACCCAGGCCAACCTGGCGCAGTACCAGGCCAACCTGACGCCTGGCGAGATCGCCCTGTTCAAGGCCTACCCGGACAGCTTCCAGATGCCGGTCTATCCCACCCGGCGCACCGGCGCAGCGCCGCAGTGGGTCTACGACAACGTCTTTCGCAACGCCACCAGCGCCAGGCTGGCGGAGGGCGGCAACGGCTTCACCGAGGCGTTCGGCGGGGTGCCCTTTCCGATCCCGGCCAACGGGCTGGAAGCGCTGTGGAACCATATCGCCCGCTACCGCGGCAGCTACTTCGTGCGTAACTCCTCGGAAGCCGCCGTGCAGCGGGACGGTAGCTTCACACCGGTCACCACCCAGTACAACATGCTATTCAAGTACTACCAGCAGGGCGGCAGCTTCGCCGGCCTGAACAACACCCTGTTCTACTACCAGACGCTGACCAAGGCGCCAGCGCGCATGGCCGGCGCGGCGAACCTGGTGCGCGAAACCCTCGACCAGGCGAAGGAACCCCGCCAGGCCTGGACCTACAACCCGGGACAGCGCCGCGTCCGCCGCGCCCCGCTGTTCGCCTACGACACCCCCGGCAGCAGCACCGACGGGCTGCGCACCATGGACGATACGGACATGTTCAACGGCGCGCCGGACCGCTTCGACTGGTCGCTGGTAGGCAAGCGGGAAATCTACATCCCCTACAACAACTACCGGCTCGGCAGTCCCCAGGTGAAATACAAGGATCTGATCGAGCCCGGACATCTCGATCCGCAATACACCCGCTACGAGCTGCACCGGGTCTGGGTGGTGGAAGGCAGGCTCAAGCCCGGCGCTCGCCATATCTACAGCAAGCGCACCCTGTACCTCGACGAGGACAGCTGGAGCGTGGCGGTGGTGGACCAGTACGACAGCCGGGGCGACCTGTGGCGGGTGTCGATGGCCTACCTGGCGGGACTCTACGAGCTGCCGGCCACCGGGGCGATACTGGATGTCTTCCATGACCTGCAGTCGCGCCGCTACATGGTGCAATGGCTGGATAACGAGCAGCCCGGCACCACCGACTACAGCCAGCCGGCCCCGAACGAAGACTACTTCAGCCCGGCGAGCCTGCGGGCGCGTGGCGTTCGCTGAGCACGGTACGTTTCCCGCGACATATCCCGGCCGCTGTCATCCGGCCGGGAAACTCCCACCCTCAGCCAAGCCGTGCCCTAATCGCCTCCACGACACGCTGGCGCAGGAAGAACCACAGGTCGAACACCGGTTTCTCCGGATCGAAACGCCCTTCCAGCACCCGCACCAGGTACTCGGAGGAACTGCGCACGTCCTGGTCGTCGTCCTCGGCGCAGGTCTTGAGCGCCGGCAGCACCGCTCGCGCCGGCGCGCCGCAATAGGTCAGCGCGTTGATCGCCTGCAGGCGCAGCGGCTTGTCCCGCCCAGGGTCGAGGTAGCCGGCAAGCAACGCGATCGCCGGTCCTTCCTCATGCAGGTGAACCAGGGCCTCGGCGGCGACGATGCGCGTCTGCGAGGTGTCTTCGTGGAGCGTCTTCAACAGTCTTTCGCGCGCCGGCGCTGCCCGCTCGCGCAACATCAGCAGCCCGCTCGCGGCCCAGAAGCGGATGACTTCGTTCTCGTCGTCGAGACTGGCGATCAGCACGTCCAGCGAGGCCGGATCGCGACGCGCGGCGATCACGGCCAGGCGCATGATCCGTTGCAGTGGGTAGGCGCCCGGCTTCCGGCTCTCGAGATAGCCCTCCAGCGGCGAACCCTCGGGGATGAAACCATTGTCGTTGATCTGCAGCATGTGCCGGTCGAGGACACCCCGCAGTTCCTCGAGCTTTTCGCGATGCGCGGGCGAATCCGCCAGGTTGGCCACCTCGTCCGGATCCTGCCGGAGGTCGTAGAGTTCCTCGTGGGGCCGTTCACCGAAGAATGCCGCCTGCTGCGGCGAGAGCCGGCCCTCCTGGAACAGGCGCAACCAGTCCCGGTAGCCCCCGGCCATCCAGCCGAATGCCTGGTACTGGCCACAGATGCGGTGCGGCAGGTAGTTACGGATGTAGCGATAGCGGGTATCGCTGACCGTTCGTACGAAGTCGTAGCGCTCGTCCATGCGGTTGCGCATGCCGAAGGCATGGCGCTGCGTCCTCGGCTCGGCGACGGCGAACAGCGCCGAGCCCTGCATCTGCGCTGGAGCGGGCAACCCGGCCAGGGCCAGCACGCTGGGAGCCAGGTCGATGAAGGTCACCGGCGTGTCGACCTGGCTACCCGCCGGCATGTCCACCAGGTGCGCCCATTTCTTCGGGACCCGCACGATCAACGCGCAGCGCAGCCCCTCTTCGTAGCAATAGCGCTTGCTGCGCGGAAGCACGCCGCCGTTGTCCGAGTAATAGAAAACGATGGTGTCCTCGGCCAGGCCATCCTCCTCCAGCTCGGCCAGGCGTTCGGCGATCTGACCGTCCAGGCGCTCCATGAGGTTGTAGTAGGAAGCGAAGTCCTGGCGGATGGCTGGAGTGTCCGGCAGGTAGGCCGGTACCCGGATGTCCTGCGGCCGCACCGCGCCGCCCCTGTCGAAGAAGATTCGCGACTCGTGCGTCGTCTCGTGGTTGAACACCGCCATGAACGGCGTGTCCCGTGGGCGCGAGCGCCAGTGCGCGCTGCCGCTGCATTCGTCCCAGATGGCGGACGGATCGACATCGCAGTTGTAGTCCGTCTTGGCGTTGTTGCTGCAGTAGTAGCCGGCCTCGCGAAGATACTGCGGATAGGTCTTCAAGACATCCGGCAGCCTGGCCCGGGCGCGCATGTGGTTGGCGGGGGCGCAGGACTCGGCGTACACCCCGGTAAGGATGCCGAAGCGCGAGGGCGCGCAGACCGGCGCGTTGGAATATACGTTGCGGTAGAGGATGCCCTCGTGGGCGAGCCTGTCCAGGGTAGGCGTCCTGGCCAGTGGATCGCCGTAGGCGCCGATGAAAGGACAGTTGTCCTCGCTGACCAGCCACAGGATGTTGGGCCGGGATTGCCTGCGACTCGTCGAGGCCAGGGAAACACCGGTCAGGGAAGACGCCAGGAACATGGAGCCCCACTGGAGAAGTCGACGGCGGTCGATCTGCGGCATGTTTTTCGGCTCGGTCCAGGGGCCGCCAAGGCGGCCGCATGAAGGAACGAACTCCGTCGAGCCACCTCCGGACGGCGATGACCTGGGGGACTCACGGAGCCCGCATTCAGGGCAAAATATCCAAACGGATAATTTATGGCAAGCCGAACTCCCAGAGTCCACCCTCCTGGCGCCGGGCAGGCATTGACAAGCACCGGGACGACAGCAACTATCCGAACGGATAATTTCGACCAACACATGCCGACCACCCCGCCCCGGACGCGAAACACCGCACCAGCCAGGTACAGGTCCCTGCGCACGCCAAATAACAACAACACACAGAGGAACCCGATATGCACCGACCAGGACAACAGGAAAAACCAGCCAGGCGCCATTCGGCGGATGGCCGGAAGATGGGGAAAACGCCACTCGCCATGGCGGTTCTGCTCGCCGGCGCGATCATGTCGGCGTCCGTCCAGGCGGGGGCCCGGCAGCCGAACGTACTGGTCATAGTCGCCGACGACCTGGCCTTTTCCGACCTTGGCGCGTTCGGCGGCGAGATCGACACGCCGAACCTGGACGCCCTCGCCAGGGAGGGCGTCCGCTTCACCGGCTTCCACACCGCTCCCACCTGCTCGCCCTCGCGCGCCATGTTGCTGACCGGCACCGACAGCCACCGCGCCGGCTTCGGCACCATGGCCGAACGGGTGGCGCCCAACCAGAAAGGCAGACCAGGCTACGAAGGCTATCTGCGGCCGGACGTGGTCACCCTGGCGGAGCGCTTCGCCGCCGCCGGCTACCGCACCATGATGGCCGGCAAGTGGCACATGGGCCTCGCCCCGCAACAGGATCCGCACGCCCGCGGCTTCCAGCACAGCTTCGCGCTGCTGCAGGGCTCCCACAACCACTACGGCCTGGACTTCGCCGCGGACCTGAACAAGGCGCCGGAGCAGAACACCGGCGGTGCGGTCTATACCGAGGATGGCGTACGGCTCGCGCAACTGCCGCGGGGTTTCTATTCCTCCGACTTCTTCACCAGCAAGCTGCTGGAATTTCTCGGCCGGCGTGACGAAGGGGCCAAGCCATTCTTCGCCTACCTGGCTTTCTCCGCTCCCCATTGGCCATTGCAGGCGCCGAGGGAAGTCATCGAGAAATACAAGGGACGCTACGACCAGGGCTACGACCGGCTCCGCGAGAGCCGTCTCGCCCGGCAGGCGGGACTCGGCCTGCTGGCTCCGAGCACGCAGGTCCGGCCAATGGTCATGACCCGGCGCTGGGACGAGCTGGATCCGGAACGGCAACGACTCGCCGCCCGCGACATGGAAGTCTATGCCGCGATGGTGGACCGCCTGGACCAGAACGTCGGCCGTGTCGTCAGCGCACTCAAGCGCAGCGGCGAGCTGGACGACACACTCATCCTGTTCCTTTCCGACAACGGTCCCGAAGGCCGCGATACCGCCACCACCAAGGAAATGCCGGCCAGTGCCGACAACCGCCTGGAGAATCGCGGCAACGCCACGTCCTACTTCGGCTACGGCCCCGGCTGGGCCCAGGCTGGCAGCGCGCCGTCCTGGCTGATCAAGTACTATGCCACCGAGGGCGGTACCCGCAATGCCGCGTTTCTTCGGTACCCCGGCCTGGGCAGGTCCGGCGCCGTCTCGACGGCCTTCCTCTCGATAATGGACGTCACCCCGACTCTCCTTGAATTCGCTGGCATTCCGCTGACCGACGGTAGTTTCCAGGGCCGCGCGATCGAGCCGCTACGCGGGCGGAGCTGGGTGCCCTACCTGAAGGGTCGGCGCGAGTACGTCTACGGACCGGACGACGCGATCGGCACCGAAGTCTTCGGCTCGCGCTCCCTCCGCCAGGGCGACTGGAAGATCACCGATACCGGCAATGGCGCCTGGCGCCTGTTCGATGTGGCCCGGGACCCGGGTGAAACCCATGATCTCTCCGCCGAGATGCCGGACCGGCTGAAGCAGCTGGAAGCCGCCTGGGGAAGCTATGCCAGGGACGTGGGTGTCGTCGCGCCGCCCATGGCGGTCCTTCCGCAACCCTGACGCAGCCTCGCTCCGGACCTTTCGCCGGCGGGGGCGAGAGGACCGGAGCCGGTGGCGGGAGCCGCCCTATGCCGGCGGCTCCCGTCGCACGCAACGGAATCCCACATGGCCGGTGGTGGTATCGATGGATTGGGGAATCCGCGCCGCCGGTCGATAGCGCTGGCAATAGTTCTCCGCACACAGGTGCGAGCCCCCTTTCAGCACCTTGCGGCCGATGCGCAGGGCCGGCAGCGCCGGGTCGTAGCTGTCTTCTTCGCGGCCACCGCGTGGATTGCGGCTGGCGCAACAGCTCGAAGCCTGTCGATCGGTTGCGGCCGGCTGTCGGAACCAGTCGGCGGTCCATTCCCAGACATTGCCGATCATGTCGAACAAGCCATGGCCATTGGCGGGAAACGCGCCCACCGGAGACGTCCGCTCCCAGCCATCGAGCAGCAGGTTTTCCAGCGGAAAGCGCCCCTGCCAGTAGTTGGCGAGTATCTGGCCACCCGGTTCGAGCGTATCGCCCCAGGCGAACTCCTCGCCGTCCCGCCCTCCCCGCGCCGCATATTCCCACTCGGCCTCGCTCGGCAGCGCCTTGCCGACCCAGGCGGCGTAGGCGGCGGCGTCCTCGTAGGCGACGTGCACCACCGGGTGCTCCTCGAGGCCGGCGATGCTACTGCCGGGACCCAGCGGCTCGCGCCACCAGGCGCCGAAGCGGAACGACCACCAGCGAGAGGGATCGGCGAGATCGACCGCTGCGCTGACCGGCGTGAAGACCAGCGAGCCCGCCCTGGCCATTTCCGCCGGCATGCCGGGATAGTCCGCCGGCTCCGGAGCCTTCTCGGCGAAGGTCCGGTAGCCGGTGGCTTCGACGAAGGCGGCGAACTGGCGATTGGTGACCGGCGTAACGTCGATCCAGAACGGGTCGACCCTGACCTGGCGTACGGGGCGTTCCTCGGGATAGAAGCGTTCCGAGCCCATGCGGAACACCCCACCCGGCAGATACCGCATGTCCGGGGTCCGGACGGTCTCGCCTGACATTTCCTGCTCCTTCGACACGGCAGCCTCGGTCGCTGCCCGGGTTTCGAGATTCCTGACAGTGGGCGGCCCGACACCGCCCCAGAAAAAATCCGGATGGATAGATATTCGAGCCATCAGAGCTTGTCAATCCGCGTCTCGTGCACTGGATCGCCGTCGCCCAACCTGTCGCTCCGGGCAATTGACAAGGTAGGAGCCGACAGGTAATTATCCATATGGATAATTTATCATCATGGCGTCCCCCCGCCGGTGAAGTCCCGTACGCCAGGTTCGCGGCACGGAAAAAACAATAGCCAGAAACGGCAATCACAAAGGGTTGGAAAATGATGGACCGGGCGCCTTCGATGGCACAGCAGCGCATTCCGATGATGCGCAAGATCGCTCTGGGTGCAGGCGACTTCGGGGTGAACATCTATTGGCAGATCGCTTCGCTCTTCCTGCTGTTCTTCTATACCGACGTCCTTGGCCTATCCGCCTACGCGGCGGGCCTCATCTACATGAGCGCGCTCATCTGGGACGCCGTCGTCGACCCCTTGATCGGCGCCCTGGCCGACCGGACGCGGACCCGCCTGGGCCGCTTCCGCCCCTACCTGCTGCTGGGAGCGCTGCCCCTGGCCGTGGCGTTCGTCCTGATGTTCCTGCTGCCCCGCGGAGAAGGCCCGCAATTGCTGGTGTTGACGGCAGCGACCCACCTTGCCTTCCGGACCCTCTTCGCCCTGGTCTCGGTCCCCTATGCGTCGCTCTACGCGCGGGTGACCCGCAGCAGCGAAGAACGTGCGACCATGGCCGGCATCCGCATGGTATTCGCCATTCTCGCCGCGATGGCGGTGTCGGCGCTGACCCTGCCAGCCGTCCGCTATTTCGGCGGCGGCGCCTACTCCTGGGGCCTGGTGACCGCGCTCTTCGCCTGCGCCGCCTGCGTCATGCTGTGGATCGCCGCGCTGGCGGCAGGGTCCGGCGATGCCTGCGAGGAAGACACCCCGGCGGACACCTGGCCCGGCATGCGCTACGCACTCGCCGCGCTGCTGCTCAACCGGCCTCTTCTGCTAATGCTCGGCATCGCCCTGATGAACTCGTTCGCCGGCACCTTCTTCTCGAAGAACCTTCTCTACTACTTCAAGTACGTGCGCAACGACGCCGACTTCGGCGGCACGGCGCTCGCCCTGATGGCTGTCGTCGCGGCGCTCGCCGCCCCGCTCTGGGCACAGCTGGCGCGCCGCTGCAGCAAGCGTTTCGCCTTGCTGCTCGGTACGGCGTTCTATGGCCTGGGCTTCGCGCTCTGGTTCCTGTGCAGCGCTGCCGGCTACGCCGGGCTCATGATCGTGCTGACTTTCATCGCCATCGGCGTCAGCGCCAACGCCGTGTGCTTCTGGGCGATGATCCCAGATACCGTGGAGTATGGTCAGTGGCGCTCGGGCATCCGCACCGAGTCGCTGATCGTCGGCACGGTGATCTTCGCCCAGAAAGCCGCGCTCGGCCTCGCCGCTGGCGCCCTGGGCATGGTCCTGGGAGAAATCGGCTTCGTGGCCAACAGCGTGCAGTCGCCGGATACCTTGCAACTGCTCGTGGCCACGATGTCGCTGGTGCCGCTGCTGGGCACCACGGGCGTGTTCCTGCTCACCTGGTACTACCCCATCGGACCGGAGCAGCACCGCGAGTTGCTCGACGCCCTGGCCAGGCAGTCGGCGCCGCGAAACAACCCGCCGCCGGAACCTCCTTTCCAGCAGCCCCCTGGTCCAGCGCAAGGGAGCGTGGAACCTTCCTGATCGATCGGGAAACCTGGCGTGCCTGAGCCAGCCAGGGCCGCTGACGAAGCTGGAACGCCGGCAGACGTGCGATCACCAGAGACCGGGGGCCGCCCGAGGCATCAGAAAGCGCTTGAGTCGGGCTGCGCGTCGGCATCGCTTTCGAGCTTGTCCGCTGCGCTTTCGGTAGCGGCACGCGCCCGCTTGGCGCGCTTCTCGCGCATCTGGTCACGCTGGCGGCGCGAGGCCTGGCGCTTCGCGTAGACCGCCTGCTCGGCAGTGACCTTGCCCGCTACCTGGCCCTGCAGGTCCAGGCGCGGCGCATCTTCCACCATGCAGGACCAGTAGCGGTTGCCCTGGCACCAGGTGGCGATGGCCTGCTTGAGTTGCTCGGCGGTGATACCGAGGCTCTCCAGATGCTGCTGAGCATCCTCGAGGATGCCCTGCTTGAGCGGCACCTTTGGCGCAGGATTCTTCGGAAACGCCAGCGGAAAATGCCGTTGCAACCGCCAGATGGCCTCGACCTCGGGATCCACGGGTTCGCGCTTCTTCGCCGCACGCCCTGGAGAAGCCTTGGCTTTGGATTGAGCCGATTTGGCCGGTTTCGCCTGTTCCGCCTGCGCCCGCAGACGGTCCCTCAGCTCGGCAAGTTGTTCAAAACCCATCGTTCGCTTCACTAGTGCTGGTTCATTTGCCCGAGAGATTACCCGATACGTCGGCGCGCGGCACGCAAAACGGTAGGCCTTGTCTTCTTTCGGCCCAGAATCCGCCACCGATCCATCGGGACACGACTCAGCCAGCCAGGCCCCGCCGCAGCCGCGACAGCACCTGCTCACGGGTGGTGAAGCCGGCGGCGAGCAACAGCAGTTCCCCGCGGCGCTCGACAGCGAGCGTCGGGAACGCACGCACGCCCCACTGCCTGCAACGTAGGAAAGCGGCTTGCGTCGCCTGCCGGGCCTCGGCGGACAGGAACAGCGAACGGAAGGCCCCGAAGTCCAGGCCTGCCTCCTCGCAAAGGTCGGCATAGAACGAGGTTTCCTTGGGGTCCCTGCCCTCGACGTAGAACCTGCGCTGTACCGCGGAGAAGAAACGCCGGGCACTCGGGTCCGCGCTGTCCGCTCCGAGTATCTGTGCGCAGACCACCGCCCGGCACGCGGGCTCGGTGTCATAGTCGAAATACGGCGCATCGAGCAGGGTGAAGCCGAACGGCTGGCCGGTGACTTCGCCGATACGTCGCCATTCGGCGCGCAGGAACTCGATGAAATCCGCGTTCCAGGGATCGCCGCCACCGGCGCGCAGGCCACCCACCGTGAGCGCGAAGCCGATGCCCTCGGCGGCGCAGAAAGCCGCCAGCTCGCCGACCACCGGCTCGATGCCCCAGCACCAGGAGCACATCGGATCACCGATGTAGTGAACGGTTGGAGCGGCGTGCACCCCAGATTGCGCAACGCTTTGCGCAGACTCTGGCTCGGGCAGGAGGCAGGCGCCGGTGACGGGATCGCAGGTCATCATGTTCGCATCTCTCTTCAGGTTGCAGGGACGGCCCGGCCGCCCGTCGATCAGGGGGCTCACCGCGCCGCCGGGGCAACGCCGAACGGGTTGTCGATCGCGTATATCCAACTGCCGTCGGCTCGCCGGATCACCACGTCGGTAGCGGTGCCACGCATGTCCACCGGACTGCCATCCCTTCCTTCGCCCTCGATCCGCCAGTCTCCCAGGATCAGCGCCATGTCGCCGGCCCGGTAGACCTGGCGAACGCTGAATCGAATCGGTGCGCCCGTCGCCATGAACCGCTGCAAGGCGCTCCGGATCCGGGCGGTACCCAGGACCCGGGTACCGGGGGCGCTCACGAACGCACTGTTCTCCCCGTACAGCGATGCCAGGCCATCGAGGTCACCGGCGTTGAAGTAGCGCTCCAGGACTTGCGGCACTTCTTCCGGAGAACGCGGAGGATCCTGCGCCCAGGCGCAGATGGGAGCTACCAGGAACAATGCGCAGAGCAGGGCCTTGGACATGGGGTCGCCTCGGAAAGTGAAGGTGAGGCGAATACTATTTGTTAAATTCTTATCGATATATATGCTAGGAAATCACTCTTCGTTCTTTTTTATTTAACAATCCCAATGGACAAGCTCACAGCGATGGCCACCTTCGGCGCGGTGGTAGAGGCCGGCAGCTTCACCCGCGCCGCCGAACGACTGTCGATCCCCAAGGCGCGCGTCTCGCAGCGCATTTCCGACCTGGAACGCCACCTTGGCGCACGACTGCTGCAACGGACCACACGCAGCCTCAACCTGACCGAGGACGGACGCGCCTATTACAGCAAGTGCGCTTCCATCCTCCAGCAGGTGGATGAGCTGGAAGCGACCCTCAGGGGTGGCCTGATCGAACCCCGCGGCAGCCTGCGGATCGAGGCCCTGGCCTCGGTCGCCCGCTGGGTGCTCGCTCCCCGTCTGCACGAGTTCCAGCACCGCTACCCGCAACTGACGCTCACGCTGTGCGCCAGCGACCGCGTCAGCCACCTGCTCGAAGAGGGTATCGACTGCGCGATCCGTGGCGGTACGCTGCCGGACTCCAGCCTGGTCGCACGCCACGCCTGCGACGTGCGGCTGGGCCTGTATGCCGCGCCGGGCTACCTCGAGGACACGGGCAGAGCACGGCATCCCCGGGAGTTGCGCGAACATCGCCGGCTCTCCTGGTTCACCGGCCAGCGCAACCCTTTCGCCTGGAAACTGGAGTCGACCGACGGCTCCTTCGATCTCGGCGCAAGCCAAGGCCTGCGCTTCGACGATCCCGACGTCGCCATCGCCTCCTGTCTCGCCGGCAGCGGCATCTGTCCGGCGGCCCCCTTCGCGGTGGAAAGCTGGGTGCGCGCTGGCGCGCTGGTGCCGGTCCTGCCGCAATGGAGCTTCGCGCCACGCCCCATCCACCTCGTCTACCCTGGCGACCGCCACCTTTCCGCGCGGGTACGCTGCTTCGTCGACTGGGCCCTGGAGCTGATGCGCCAATCGCCGAGCCTGTCCATGAGCCCGCAGGAATTGGCCGGAAACACGGCGGGACGCGAATGAGCGCGGCCTGGCCACCCCAGAACGCCGCCAGGTCAGGCAGAAGCGCTGCGGGAGGCCTGGCTGCCGTCACCGTCCTTCCGAGGTAGCGAAGGGGTATGGAGTGAACCCGATGATCATCCGCTGCTCCCACCGGCCAGCGGGACAGCAGGACCGAACACAGAACTACAGGCGAAATTCTGTAAGAAAACTCACGAGCCACTGGCAAGCATCAGCGGCCTCGTCAGAAAATTTCATCTTCCTTGCACTATGAGGCCGCCAGGCCATCATCTAGGATATGGCGCGTCAGCCGGGTCCAGGCATGACCGGGCTGTCGTTTCAGCGGCCGCTGGATAGTCGGAAACATCATTCGGGGCCCCGTCGATCGGGAACGCCCCTTCTATCGCAAAGAGCCGTTCCTATGATGAAAGCGCAGAGATGGGCGACCTCCAGATGGTCGGGCTATCTGGTGTTCCTCGTCGTTTTGCTCGTAACCACATTATCTGCCCTGAAAGCAAGCAATCCTGTTGCAGAACGCCTTCTCACCCGCTCGATCGGCAACCAGGGCGCGGAGGTGATCGCACAGGTCGACCAGGTCATGGCCTCGGTGGTACGCACGCTCACCGCCATCGACCGCTCCGGGCATGCCGCGTGCAGCGCGGCGGACCTGTCGCTGCTGCGTTCGGAACTGATGCGCTCGAAGTTCACCAAGGACCTGGGGCGCCTGGAAGGCAACGACCTCGCCTGTACGACGATGCTGGGCGTCCTGCCTGAACCTTTCGTCCCGAAGCAGCGATCCATACCCTTCGATGGCGGTCTGCAACTCTTCTGGAAAGCGGGACTGCTGCTGGACCCCAGCACCCTGGGTGTGGTGGTCCGGGCGAAGCGATCCAGCCTGCTGATCGACCTCGATGCCTTCGGCGTGCCAACCTCGCCCGGCCTCAACTATGTCATCTCGCTCCGCGACGAACCGACACCGCTGGTCATAGGCCTGGACAGGCACGGCCTGCCCGGCTACATCGAGGCCGCGCGGGTGGCGGGTTTCGAACAGGGAAAAAGGTTCTGCTCCGCACGCGTCCCGCTGTGCGCCACCGTGGTCCAGGCTCGCCCCGCTGAAGAACACGCCAACCGCCAGGCAGCCTGGCTGCTGGGCAGTGCCGGCATACTGCTGGGCAGCGCCCTGGGCGGCCTGGCCCTGCTCCTGCACCGCCGCCGGACCGCACTCTCGGCCCAGATCCGGCGGGCGCTGGCGAACGGCGGATTCACCGTGCGCTATCAACCGATCATGCGCCTGGGCGAACCGCCGGAGATCGTCTCGGCCGAAGCGCTGATCCGCTGGCCCGACGGCCCGGCCCCGCCGGACGTGTTCATCGCCGAAGCCGAGCGCTGCGGCGTGATCGGCGCCATCACGGCATTCGTCCTGGACACCGTACTGGAGGACATGCGCGGCCTGTTCGAGAAGCTGCCGGACTTCCGCGTGGCCATCAACATCAGCACCCCGGAACTGCTGGACGGCAGTCTGGCGGCCACCCTGCAGCGGCTCTGGCCGGAAGGCCTTGGCCGGCACCATGTCGGCTTCGAACTGACCGAACGCTCCACAGCGGAACTGCAGGACATCCTCCCGCAACTCGAACGCCTGCGCGGACAGGGGCATCCCATCTACATCGACGACTTCGGCACCGGCTACTCCAGCCTGGCGCAGCTGCAGCACCTGCCGGTGGACTACATCAAGGTCGATCGCTCCCTGCTACCCGGCTCGGCCCGGCAGCGCGCCTCGCTCATTCCGGAGATCCTCGCCATCGCCCGCCGGCTCGAGGTCGGCCTGGTCTTCGAAGGGCTGGAAACGCGGGAGCAGGCGCAACTGCTGGAGGGCGTCGGACAGACGATCTTCGCCCAGGGCTGGTATTTCGGCCATCCGGAAACACCCGATAAACTGCAGGAACGCCTGAAACCGGGGACACGGCGCTGCGAGTGAGCCGCCGGTCGACTCGGCGCCGTTACGCCAATCGCTCCAGATAGGGCGGCAACTCCGGCTCGGGCAGGACGACAGCACCTCGAGCCGCTGCAGGCTCCGGTCGCGCGCACGGAGCAGGTGGTCGCGCAGGCACGAAGAGGCGGATTCGACGGTGCCGTAGAGCAACGACCCGAAGACCAGCCGGTGCCGAGCGCCTCGTGCAGGATGCGCCCGACGTTCATCGGAATCCGGGACGGGCGGATGATCGCCGCCATGCGCGCGTTGCCAGGCCCGCCAGGCAGGTGGTTCACATCGGTGCGTGGAATTCAGTGATCGACGAACACAACTATCTGGTGCGCAAGTGGGGTGACTTCCTGAAGGCGGGTCGATGAGAACCGGCAAGGAGTCCGGGCGATGCGGATGCTGCTCCGGCACCAGGCCGGCGAAGCATGCGGAGAAACGAAAAAAGGGCCTTTCGGCCCTTTTCGTGACCTGCAGAATCCAGTGGAGTTCTGCAGGTCGATATCTGGAGCGGGAAACGAGACTCGAACTCGCGACCCCGACCTTGGCAAGGTCGTGCTCTACCAACTGAGCTATTCCCGCTTTGTCTTGGTGACGGGCGCCATTGTATAGGATCGTGGCGCCGTGTCAACTCCTTGATTCAAAAAAGTTTATTTCTCTTTCGGGGTGGTCGACAGGTGCGGCCAGGCGGCCAGCAGGTAGTGCACCATTGACCACAGAGTCAACGCCGCGGAGATGATCAGCAGGACATAGCCGAGAATCACCCAGAACGTCATCAGCGGCGGATTCGCCAGCAGGATGACCAGCGCCAGCATCTGCGCGGCGGTCTTCCACTTGCCCAGGTTGGAAACGGCGACCTGCGCCCTCGCCCCCAGCTCGGCCATCCACTCGCGCAGCGCGGAGACCACGATCTCCCGGCCAATGATGATCACCGCCGGCAGGGTCAGCCACAGGTTGGCGTGCTCCTCCACCAGCAGGACCAGCGCCACCGCCACCATCAGCTTGTCCGCTACCGGATCGAGGAAGGCGCCGAACGGCGTGCTCTGCCCGAGGCGACGGGCGAGGTAGCCGTCCAGCCAGTCGGTGGCGGCGGCCAGGGCGAACACGGCACTGGCGGTCAGGTAGCTCCACGATGTCGGCAGATAGAACAGCAGAATGAAGATCGGGATGAGCAGGACGCGCAGTAACGTGAGCAGATTGGGGATATTCATCGGACCATCTAGGCTGCGAGGTGAGCCGGCATTCTACTCGCTGTGCAGGACGGCATAAATCTGCTCGGCGAGCTTTTTACTGATACCGGGTGCTTTGGCCAGTTCATCGATACTGGCCCGTGACAATTCCTGCAACCCGCCGAAATGCTTGAGCAGGTCGCGCCGACGTTTGGGACCGACGCCAGGCACGTCCTCCAGGGTCGAGGTCCGCCGCGCCTTGCCGCGCCGCGCGCGGTGGCCGGTAATGGCGAAACGGTGGGCTTCGTCGCGGATCTGCTGGATTAGGTGCAGCGCCGGCGAATCGGCCGGCAAAGTGAACTCGTGGGCGGCGTCGTTCAGGTAGAGGGTTTCCAGCCCCGGCTTGCGCGTCACGCCCTTGGCCACGCCGAGCAGGATCAGGCCGGCGACCGCCAGTTCCTGGAGTACTTCCTGGGCCATGGCCAGCTGCCCCTTGCCGCCATCCACCAGGAGAATGTCGGGCATCTTCCCCTCGCCCTCCTTCAGCCGGCTGAAACGGCGGGTCAGCGCCTGGTGCATCGCCGCGTAGTCGTCGCCGGCGGTGACGCCTTCGATGTTGTAGCGGCGATAGTCCGACTTCAGCGGTCCCTCCGGGCCGAACACCACGCAGGAAGCCACGGTGGCCTCGCCGCTGGAATGGCTGATGTCGAAGCACTCCAGGCGCTGCGGCGGCTCGGCCAGGTCGAGCGCCTCGGCCAGCGCCTCGAAGCGTGCGGCCACGTGCTGGCGATTGGCCAGGCGCGCGCCCAGCGCCTGCTCGGCGTTGGTCACCGCCAGTTGCTGCCAGCGGGCGCGGGTGCCGCGCACGCGGTAGCTGATTTCCAGCTGGCGGCCGCGGGCCTCGGCGATCGCCGCGACCAGCACCGGGAAATCCTCGTGCATCACGTTGACGATCAGTTCCGCCGGCAGGTCGCGCTCCTGGTGGCTGAGGTAGTACTGGCCGAGGAACGCCAGCAGCACTTCGCCGACCTCCTCCTCGATCGCCACCTGCGGGAAGAAGTTCTTGCTGCCCAGCACCCGTCCGCCGCGCACGCTGATCAGGTGGACGCAGGCGCCGCCGGGGGTGACGATGGCCGCGACGATATCGACGTCGCCGTTGCCGCCCTCCATGCTCTGCTGGTCCTGGACCCTGCGCAGGATCGCCACCTGGTCGCGCAGTTCGGCAGCCTTCTCGAAGTCCAGGCGCATCGCCGCCTGCTCCATGCCGGTGTTCAGCTCATCGGCCAGGGCGTTGCTCCGCCCTTCGAGGAACATCACCGAGTGGCGCACGTCCTCGGCGTACTCCTCCGGGCCGACCAGACCCACGCAGGGTCCCTTGCAGCGCTTGATCTGGTACTGCAGGCAAGGCCGCGTGCGGTTGCGGAAATAACTGTCCTCGCACTGGCGGACGAGGAAGGCCTTCTGTAGCAGGTTGAGGCTCTCGCGAATCGCCCCGGCGCTGGGATACGGGCCGAAGTAGCGTCCCTTGCGCTTCTTCGCGCCGCGATGCAGGGACAGCCGCGGATACTCGTCCTCGCTGGAGAGAAAGACGAAGGGATACGACTTGTCGTCCCGCAGCAGGATGTTGTACGGCGGACGCCACTCCTTGATCAGCGTCTGCTCCAGCAGCAGCGCCTCGGTCTCGTTGGCGGTGATGGTGGTTTCCACCTGGGCGATCCGCACCACCAGGGCGGCGGTCTTCGGCGCCAGGCCGGACTTGCGGAAATAGCTGGCCAGGCGCTTCTTCAGGCTCTTCGCCTTGCCGACATAGAGCAGCTTGGCGTCCGCATCGAACATGCGGTACACGCCTGGCCGGTTGCTACAGGTGGCGAGGAAGGCGCTCGCGTCGAAAACGGCGGTCATCTAGCTGGCGGCGTCGACCATGCCATGACGGACGGCGAGCAACGCCAGTTCCACATCGCTGGTGATCGAGAGCTTCTCGAAGATACGGTAGCGGTAGGTATTCACCGTCTTCGGCGACAGGCACAGCTTGTCGGAGATGCTCTGCACCTTGTGGCAATTGGCGATCATCAGGGCGATCTGGATCTCGCGCTCGGACAGCGAATCGAAGGGGGAATCGTGCTGCTGCGGCTGGAAGGATTTCAGCGCCAGCTGCTGGGCGATCTGCGGGCTGATGTAGCGCTGGCCGGCGAACACCTGGCGGATCGCCTGGACCATCTCCTCCAGCCCCGCGCCCTTGGTCATGTAGCCGGCGGCGCCGGCCTGCATGAGGCGAGTGGGGAACGGATCCTCCTCGCAGACGGTGACCACCACGACCTTGATGTCGGGCTGGCTGCGCAGCAGCTTGCGGGTCGCTTCCAGACCGCCGATGCCGGGCATCTTGACGTCCATCAGGACCACGTCCGGCTTCAGCTCGCGCGCCAGTTTCAGACAGTCCTCACCGCAGTCGGCCTGGCCGACCACTTGCAAGCCTTCGATGTCGGCCAGCATGCGGGTAATACCGGTGCGTACCAGATCGTGGTCGTCGACCACCAGCACCTTAATCACGCTGCACCTCGTCGCGCATTAGCAGACTACTGCCCACAGGGGCCCCCAGGAGATTTCGGCAACCTTAACAGAAAGCCATTCCATGACCTAGCTTGGCGCAAAGGCGTCATAAATCAAGCGTCAGGGAAACATCATTCGACGAGATCGAACGGGCGTCGCCGATTATACCGCCACCCCGCGCCGAGCGGCAGGGCGGAGCAGCGCGAGCGGTTGCCGGGCCCCGCCGCAAACGCCTCCACGACTGGCACAGGTCGGCCGAGCCTGCTCGAAAAAAGCGAAAGAGACCCACCCAGCCAAGGCCACTTCCATCGGAAGCGGAAGCAGCTCTCTTCCATCTCTTCGCGCGGCCGCGCCCTGGCATCCACCGCTACGACAAGGCCAGCTCGCCGACGCCGCTGAACAGCCTCCGGTGCAGACGCCTGCGGCTGGCGTCCGGTACCAGGCGAACGGCGGTGTTGCGCAACCAGACGCTCCAGGGTGACTCCCACTGGCCCAGGCGACCGACGAGCCAGGACTGCTTGCGGATGAATTCGATGCGGGCCTCGCGCTGCTGCTGGAACAGGATCAGCGTCTCTGGACGCGGCGCCAGGCGCCACAGGCGCGCCAGGAGAAACGCGTCCTCCGCCGCCATCGCCGCGCCCTGCCCGAGGTTCGGGGTCATGGCGTGGGCGGCGTCGCCGATCAATACCACCCTCCCGCGATGCCACGACGCCCCCGGCAATTCCTCGAGATCGTTGTGGACCATCGCGGTGGCGCTCGGGATCAACCCGGCGATGTTCGCGCCGATGCCCCGGAAATCCTCGTAATGGAGGGCGAGCCGGCGCGGCGTGACGAAGCCCTCCTCGTCCTCCGGGTCCTCCCGGCGCACCTTCAGGGTCGCATAGACATAGAGTTCGCCTGGACTGACCTGGATGAAGCCGAGTCGCTTGCCGTGGCCCCAGACTTCCCCCGCCTGCCCGGCATCCTCCAGCCGATGGGGAACCATCAGCCGCCAGCAGGTTTCCCCGGAATGACGCAGTGTCGCCCCCGGCCAGACATAGCGGCGAAGGCTCGAACGGATGCCGTCCGCGCCGACCACCAGGGAGCACTCGAGGTGGGTGCCGTTGCTCAAGGTCACCCGCTCGTGTTCGGGGCCATCGAGGATCTCGACGACGGAAACGCCGGTGAGGATCCGCGTCTCGTCCAGACCGTCGAGCAGCGCCGCGTGCAGTTCGTGGCGCTGCAACGCCAGGCCGCCCCGCGCCTCGCCGCCCAGGCTCGAGGGCATGGACATCAGTCGCGCCCCGTCGTGGGCATAGACGTGAATGCCGGCCAGCGGCATCCCGCGGCGGAACAGGCGCTCGATATCCAGGGTGCTGGACAACGCGGCCAAGGCGTTTCCCGCCAGGGTGATGCCGGTACCCACAGGCCGGATCTCGCTGGCCCGCTCGACCAGCAGCCAGTCGATGCCGGCCTTGGTGAATTCGCGCGCCAGCGCCAGGCCGGCGATCCCGGCTCCCTGGATAAGAACGGTCATCCGACACTCCTTATTAGTGGCCCCATGGACCTTGCACTATCACGACGCACCTGCCCGGGACAGTGGAAAAATCCTCATCCTAGCCGCCCCGGACGCTCCGCCGGCCCTGCCAGAATTTCGAGTTGACCCCAACCCGCAGAGCCGCTCCTCCATCGCCAAGCCAACATCCCGGCCCCTGCGAGACGCCGACAAACGCTGCCGTACCGGCCCACGGCCGCACGCTACCCCGCCATGCCTGGCCGGAAATCCCCGGCGACCGCCGGCATCGGCGTACCCGGGATCGACTTCAGCCAGGCAGCTCCGGCTCGCCACGGGGAGACGATGCCTCCTGCGGCTCGGAAGTACGGCCATGCGCCGAACCGTTTCGTACCGCCCCTCTTCGCTCTGGAGTCCCGACGTGGTGGCCGTCTCGCCCGCTGGCCGGTCCCCGGCGAGGAATGCCCGCGAACGCCTGGGACGGACGTTGGCGGAGACCAGCTATACGCAGAGGGCCACCCTGTCAACCCCTTACGCAAGGTAGTGATTAACGGCCGCCCTGCGTATGAAAATCGTCCGCAAGACAAACATCCGTAGTAAAGAAGCCCCGCAGTCATCGGGGCGTTCTCGCAACGCGTGCAGCAAGAGGTAACCGATGAGCCAGTCCGAGAACATCCAGTACGACTTCGAGTGGCGACCACTCAGCAACTACCTCGCCGTGCAACGCATCGTCCCGCCGGACCTCCACCAGCCCCTCGGAACCGTCCCCCGATTGCCCAGCGAGGCGCTCTACGAATGGATAGTCCTGAATGCCCGTTCGCCCCTGGAAGGACTCAGCCTGGGAGAGCACTACCGCCTTTCCGACTACGGCGTCGCGGGCCTGGCCCTGCAAAGCGCCGGCACCGTGGCAGAAGCCCTGCAACTGGTCAGGACCAACATGCTGCTGTTCAACCGGGACGTCAGCGGCATCGAGGTGAAACGCTCCAGTTGCGATACCGTCGACGTGGACATCCATCTGCAGACCAGACCGGACTGGCCGGCGCCGGCACGCATCTATCATGCGAATGTCCTGGCGTCGGCGGCCTACGCGCTGTTCCGCGACCTGCTGCTGGGCGACCTGGAACTGGTCCGTCTGCGCTTGCCGGAGCGACCCGGCGAGGCAACGCCATACGAGGAATATTTTCGGGTACCGGTGTATTTCGCTGGCGCGGGCATCACCTTCACTCTTCCGGCGGATCTGCTCGAAACCCGCATCGCCACCGCCAACGCCGCGGTCTTCCAGGCCTCCCTGGCGCTCAGCAGCGAAACCTTCAACATCCGGGTCGCCCGGGAAATGGGCGGTTACCGGCAGCGCATCGTGTCGCTGCTGGAGTCGCTGCAGGACCGCTATCCGAACATTGCCTGGGTCGCCCGACAATTGAGGGTCACCGAAAGAACGCTGCGCCGGCGGCTCGCCGAAGAGGGCACGACCTACAGGGCGGTGCTCGACCTGGTACGCCGGGACAGGGCCCGGCAACTGCTCCGGAACGAATGCCTGCGCATCGAGGATATCGCCGAGAGACTCGGCTACATGGACACCTCCAGCTTTCGCCATGCCTTCCGTCGCTGGACGGGACAATGTGCCAACGATTATCGCCAGGATCACACCCAGCCCCGGGCAGTGCGCCGCAAGGGCGAGCGCTGACCCAGCCCGGAACCGCCGATGCCAGCCGGCCTATCTCGCGGCCACGGCCCGTGGCGCCGGAGAGTTGATCAACAGGGCGAAGACCTCGGAGTGGGACTTCACATTCAACTTTGCGTAGATATGCCGGCGATGGACCTTGATGGTGGCGATAGACAAAGCCAGTCGATCCGCTATCTCCTTGTTCGAATGACCATCGAGCATCAGGCGGATGACATCCGACTCCCGCGCGGTGAGCGGTGAGATCAATCCTTTCCAGGCTTGCATGTCCATGTCCTCCACCTTCGCCTCCACGCCCACCTCCTCCCGGAGAGCGCCCTCGAAATGGACACGCTTCTTCATCAGCGCGATCACCCAGGGACGAAGCAATTCGAACAGGGCGATCTGCTCGGCGCCGAAGCGACTCTCACTGCCCAGCGAAAGGCACAAGGTCCTTTCGTGGTCGAGCGGGACGTTATATTGAACTTCATCCGTCACGACATAATGAGAAAAGTACGCATTGTAATATTCAGTCGCTTCAAACTGTTCCGAGACGATATCCGGAAGATGGTACAGCCCACCATGCCGGCAGGTTCTGGATATCAGGTAGAAAGGATCCTGACGATAGAGCCCGGTTATATATCTGCTGATCAGCGGATCGGGTTCGACTTCCTCTCTTTCCTCCTCCATGAAGGAAAGAATCAGCGGAGTGGAATTGCTGAATATCAGCGCCGCCGAGTTGTCGACCGGCGCGAACTCGCCAAGCGTCCCCGCCAGGCTGCGCCAGAAATCCGCCCTGTCCAGCCGTTCGATCAACGCTCCCAGTGAGCCGTGCCAGGTGCTGCCGCGCAGTGCGATATCCACACAACTACTCCTCTGGGATTAGTCACTCGGCGTTATGTCAGGAAGAATTCGAATGTGCATAATATCGACGCATTCGGAGATAGCCACAGGTCAGAACTACCAGTTCTGGTAGGTGCAAAAAACCAACTTGTTTCGTTTCGGAAAGGAAATCCAATGAAAAAAGTTTGTGCACTGGCGTTATCGATCCTGACCACGATCGGTGCGACAGCGGCGAACAGTGCATGGGCCGCACAAACCAGCGTCCATCTCTACAACTGGTATGACTTCATCGCCCCGGAAACGCCCGGGGACTTCCGCAAGGAAACCGGCACCCGCGTGATCCTCGACACCTTCGACAGCGCCGAGACCGCCCAGGGCAAGCTGATGGTCGGCCGCTCGGGCTACGATGTGGTGGTGGTCACCTCCAACATCCTGCCCGGACTGATCAAGGCCGGCGTTCTCCAGGAGCTCGACCGCGACAAGCTCCCGCACTGGGCGAACCTCGACCCGCAGATCCTCGGGAAACTGCAGGCCAACGACCCCGGCAACCGCTACGCCGTACCCTACCTCTGGGGCACCACCGGCATCGCCTACGATGTCGACAAGGTGCGCACGCTGCTCGGCCCGGACGCACCAGTCGATTCCTGGGACCTGATCTTCAAGGAGGAGAACATCTCGCGCCTCAGCCAATGCGGCGTCGCGACGCTCGACTCGCCCACCGAGCTGGTTTCCATCGCCCTCAACTATCTCGGCCTGCCGCACAACAGCCGGAATCCCGAGGACTACCAGAAAGCCCAGGCGCTGCTGCTGAAGATCCGTCCCTACATCAGCTATTTCGACTCTTCGAAGGTCGACTCCGACCTGTCCAACGGCAACGTCTGCGTGGTGGTCGGCTGGCAGGGCACGGCCTACATGGCCCAGGTCAACAACGAACAGGCCGGCAATGGCCGCAGGATCGCCTACAGCATTCCGCGGGAGGGCTCGCTGGTATGGGCGGAGAACCTGGTGTTGCTCAAGGATGCGCCGCATCCCGAGCAGGGTTATGCGCTGATCGACTACCTGTTGCGCCCCGAGGTCATCGCCAGGACCTCCAACTACGTGGGCTATCCGAATGGCAACCAGGCAGCGCTGGCGCTGGTGGAACGGAAGCTGCGGGAAAACCCGGCGGTTTACCTGAGCAAGGAAACCATGGCCACCCTGTTCCCCCTCGAGACCCTGCCACTGAAGCTCGAAAGAATCCGCACCCGGGTCTGGAGCCGGGTCAAGAGCGGCAGCTGACGGCCGACCCGCCACGCCCCGCCGGGCGAGTTGCGGGAAGCCTCGACAGCAGAACGTCCAGCAAGCTCAGCCGGCAGCGGCGAGGGTCTCGCCACTCACTGGAGCGGGGCTTGCCGGCGGTCCCACAACCGATCGACAGGCCTCTCTCCCGAGGCCCGGAAGCCTCGGGCACGCCCGATGGAGACAATCATGCTTATCCATTTCTGCCCCAGGCTGCTGACGCCCGTGGGGTTCGACCTGCCGTGCGAGCTGATCGACATCCGCATCAAGGAGTTCGACCTGCACCTGCTGGGCGGACGCGACGTGGTGGCGCGCCATCCCCTTCCCGACAAGCGCTACCACGTGGCCTGCCGCAAGGCCGGCTGCAAGGCGGTGAACGGCCTGCTGGTGGAGGTGGAGAAGCACGTACCGCTGTTCACCGTTGACACCCGCTGGAGCATCGACGCCGAGGTGGTCCTGCGCCACCGCGTCGAGTACGTGGTCCTCGATGCCGAGCACGACGCGGTGAGCGACTACATGCTGCTGTGGTGCGACGAGGTGCCCAACTACTTCCTCGGCCAGAGCAGCCCTGCGATGCAGGTGCCGCTCATGGAACTGATACGGGGGAATGCGCTGCAGACCGAGCGACAGGATGTGTTCCGCCTGCCGACGCTGAGATCCGAACGCCTCGACCGACAGCATGCCGATGCCAACCAGCACCTGCCGAGCCGGGACCAGGCGTTCCACGTGAAGGCCGAGCAGATCAGCTACGGGCTGGCCTGACGGCAGGGTCCTCCCGACGGTGTCCACGGGATCCTCGCTATCCGGCGGGCCGTGATCCACCAGCGGTTCTCGCGCGATGCCGTGAAAGCGCCACGGACCGACGACCTGGCGGTTCGAGAGGGCTCAGAAACGCAAAAGCCCCGTTCGGCGGGGCTCTGAGTACGCGGATATGGCGGAGGCGGTGAGATTCGAACTCACGGAAGAGTCTCCCCTTCGACGGTTTTCAAGACCGTTGCCTTAAACCACTCGGCCACACCTCCGCATCGCGGGGCGCCATAGTACCGGATAGCAACACACTGTCAAACTCTATCGATTGGCCCTGGCAGAGGCTTTGCTATGATGGCTTCCAGTACGTCATGGACCCGTTCCCGTTAAGGAGTACCCACACCATGCAAGAACAGCAATATCAGCTGAACTCCGCCGTCGCGGAACAGCGTGAAGTCAGCGGGGTTCTGCGCAATACCTACGGCCTGCTGGCCCTCACCCTGGCCTTCAGCGGCCTGGTGGCCTACGCCTCGCAGCAGATGCGCCTGCCCTATCCGAACGTGTTCGTGGTGCTGATCGGCTTCTACGGCCTGTTCTTCCTCACCGTGAAGCTGCGCAACAGCGCCTGGGGCCTGGTCAGCACCTTCGCCCTGACTGGCTTCATGGGTTACACGCTCGGCCCGATCCTCAACATGTACCTGGGCCTGCCCAACGGCGGCAGCGTCATCACCTCGGCCTTCGCCATGACCGCCCTGGTGTTCTTCGGCCTGTCCGCCTATGTGCTGACCACCCGCAAGGACATGAGCTTCCTGTCCGGCTTCATCACCGCCGGCTTCTTCGTCCTGCTGGGCGCCGTGCTGGTCTCGCTGTTCTTCCAGATCAGCGGCCTGCAACTGGCGATCAGCGCCGGCTTCGTGCTGTTCTCCTCGGCGATGATCCTGTACCAGACCAGCGCGATCATCCATGGCGGCGAACGCAACTACATCATGGCCACCATCAGCCTGTACGTGTCGATCTACAACCTGTTCATCAGCCTGTTGCAGATCTTCGGTATCGCTGGCGGCGACGACTGATAGAAGCCACCTCCGCAAAAGCCCGTCCCCGCGACGGGCTTTTTCATTTGCGGTCCGGCAAAACACAGGCATTGGTTTATCATTCGAACAAATCCCTCGCGTATCGCAGCATGAAATTCGCCATCGCCCTCTTCGACCCACCCCACTCGCCCGCCGCCCGCCGCGCGCTGCGCTTCAGCGAAGCCGCGCTGGCCGGCGGACATGAGATCGTCCGCCTGTTCTTCTACCAGGACGGCGTGCACAGCGCCTCGGCCAACACCGTCAGCGGCCAGGACGAGTTCGACCTGCCCGCCGCCTGGCGCGAACTGGTCGAGCGCAACGGCCTGGACGCCGTGGTCTGCATTGCCGCCGCCCTGCGCCGCGGCGTGCTGAACGCCGAGGAGGCCGAGCGCTACGGCCGTCTCGGCGCCAACCTCGGCGCGCCCTGGGAACTCTCCGGGCTCGGCCAGTTGCACGAAGTGGCGCAAAGCGCGGACCGCCTGGTCTGCTTCGGGGGTGATCGATGAGCCGGTCGCTGCTGATCATCAGCCGCCAGTCGCCCTGGTCCGGCCCGAGCGCCCGCGAGGCGCTGGACATCGCCCTGGCCGGCGGCGCCTTCGATCTGCCGGTGGGCATGCTGTTCCTCGACGACGGCGCCTTCCAGCTGGCTCCCGGCCAGCAGCCGGCGCAGCTGCAACAGAAGGACCTGCAGGCCAACCTGCAGGCCCTGCCGATGTTCGGCGTGAACGACCTCTACGTCTCGGCGCGCAGCCTGCGTGAACGCGGCCTGGCGGAAGAACGCCTGGCCCTGGCGGTCGAGGTGCTCGACGACCAGGCCCTGCGCGACCTGTTGCAACGCTATGACCAGGTGATCACCCTCTGATGGCCACGACCCTCCACGTACTCTCCCGCTCACCGTTCAACGACGGCCGCCTGGGCAGTTGCCTGTACCTGCTCAATCCCGCCGACGGCCTGCTGCTCTGCGGCGACGCCGTGCACGCCCTGCTCGCCGGCAGCAACGCCTGCCAGGCGCTGGAGCTGATGCCGGCGGAGATCGAACTGTTCGCCCTGCTGGAAGACCTCCAGGCGCGCGGCATCGAGGATGTCCCGGCGCGCCTGCGGGCGGTGGACTATCCCGGCTTCGTCGAACTCGCCACCCGCTTCGACAAGGTCAACAGCTGGCTATGACGATCCTCTCGCTCGCAGGCCGGGAAATCCGCCTGGACAAGGACGGCTACCTGGTCGACCTCGACGACTGGTCGGAACCGGTGGCCGAAGCCCTGGCCGCCCGCGAGGAACTGACGCTGACCGCCGGGCACTGGGAGATCCTCCACCTGCTCCGCGCGTTCTACGCCGAGTTCCAGCTATCCCCGGCCAATCGCCCATTGATCAAGTTCGTCGCCCAGCGACTGGGCCCGGACAAGGGCAACAGCCTGCACCTCAACCACCTGTTCAAGGGCGCCCCGGCCAAGCTTGGCGCGAAACTGGCCGGCCTGCCGAAACCGAGCAACTGTCTATGACTCTCCTGACTCCCGCCGAACATCCGTTCGCCCAGTTCGTCCGCATCCTCGGCAAAGGCAAGCGCGGAGCACGCAGCCTGAGCCGGGAGGAAGCCCGCGAGGCCCTCGGCATGATCCTCGACGGCAGGGTCGAGGACACCCAGCTGGGCGCCTTCCTCATGCTCCTGCGGCACAAGGAGGAAAGCAGCGAGGAGCTGGCCGGTTTCACCGAGGCGGTGCGCGAGCGCCTGCAAGTCCCGTCCTTGCGCGTCGACCTCGACTGGCCCAGCTACGCCGGCAAGAAGCGCCACCTGCCCTGGTACCTGCTGGCCGCCAAGTGCCTGGCCGGCCATGGCGTGCGCATCATCATGCACGGCGGCGGCGCGCATACCGCCGGACGCCTGTACAGCGAACAGTTGCTGGCGGCGCTGGAAATCCCGCTCTGCCACGACTGGCTGCAGGTCGAGCAGGCGCTGGAGCGCACGCACCTGGCGTTCATCCCGCTCGGAGCCTGGATGCCGGTGCTGCAGCGGATGATCGACCTGCGCAATACCCTCGGCCTGCGCTCGCCGATCCATTCGCTGGTGCGCCTGCTCAACCCGCTGGGCGCGAATTGCATCCTGCAGAGCATCTTCCATCCCGGCTACCAGGAAACCCACCGCGAGGCCAGCCGCCTGCTCGGCGACCGCGCCATCGTCATCAAGGGCGAAGGCGGCGAGATCGAAGTCAACCCGGACGTCGTCGCCCACCTGTATGGTTGCGACCAGGGCGAGGCCTGGGACGAGGTATGGCCGGCATTGTCGACGCACCGGCACATGAAGCCGGAACAGCTCGACCCGGGCTTCCTCCGGGCCGTCTGGGACGGCCGTGAAGGCGACGCCTATGGCCATCTGGCGGTGCTCTCCACCATGGCCCTGGCGCTACGGGCCCTTGGCAGGAATCGCGAAGAAGCCTTCAAGGAAGCCTCGCACTACTGGGCGACCCGAAACGAATCGATCTGATCGATACGAATAGCCCTTTATTTATATAAATTTATCGATCATCCAACACTAGACTGTTCCTCAACGACGTATGGAGGAACCGCTCATGGGACAATTGATCGATGGCCGCTGGCACGACCAGTGGTATGACACACAGAAGGACGGCCGCTTCCAGCGCGAAAATGCCCAGCGCCGCCATTGGTTGGGGGAGCCGGCGTTCCCCGCCGAGGCCGGGCGTTACCACCTGTATGTCTCGCTGGCCTGCCCCTGGGCCCACCGGACCCTGATCGTGCGCAAACTGAAGGGGCTGGAATCGCTGATCGACGTTTCCGTGGTCAGTTGGCTGATGCGCGAGAACGGCTGGACCTTCGACCCGGCCCACGGCTCCAGCGGCGACCGCCTCGACGGCCTGGCCTTCCTGCACCAGCGCTATACCCGCGACGACCCGCACTACAGCGGCCGGGTCACGGTGCCGCTGCTGTGGGACAAACAGGCGCAGAAGATCGTCAACAACGAATCGTCCGACATCATCCGCATCTTCAACAGCGCCTTCGACGCCATCGGCGCCAACGCGCTGGACTTCTACCCGGAGCCGCTGCGCGAGGAGATCGAACGCCTCAACGGACGCATCTATCCGGCGCTCAACAACGGCGTGTACCGTGCCGGTTTCGCCACTCGCCAGGACGCCTACGAGGAAGCCTTCGTCCAGTTGTTCGAGGAGCTGGACTACCTGGAAGGATTGCTCGGCGAACGCCGCTACCTGGCCGGTGAATACCTGACCGAGGCCGATATCCGCCTGTTCACCACCCTGGTGCGCTTCGATGCGGTGTACCACGGACACTTCAAGTGCAACCTGCGACGCATCGAAGACTACCCGAATCTCTCAGGCTGGCTGCGCGAGCTGTACCAACGCCCAGGCATCGGCGAGACAGTGGACTTCGAACACATCAAGGGGCATTACTACGCCAGCCACCGCACCATCAACCCGACCGGGATAGTACCGCTGGGCCCGCGTCTCGACCTGGCGCGCGCGCCCGGCCGGGAACGACTTCCCGGCAAGGGCATCTGGGGAGAAGGTTGAAGGCTCAGGCGCCCTCGCGGGCGCCTTCGAACCAGGCCAGCTTGTCGCGCAGTTGCACGACCTCGCCGACGATCACCAGGGTCGGCGCATGCACTTCATGCTCGGCCACCAGTTGCGGCAGGTTTTCCAGGGTTCCGCTGAATACCCGCTGCTGGGCGGTGGTCCCCTGCTGGATCAGCGCCGCCGGGGTCTGCGCGGAGCGACCGTGGGCGACCAGTTGTTCGCAGATCACCGGCAATCCCACCAGGCCCATGTAGAACACCAGGGTCTGGCCAGGCGCTACCAGATCCTTCCACGGCAGGTCGGTGGTGCCATCCTTCAGATGACCGGTGACGAAACGAACCGATTGCGCATGGTCGCGATGAGTCAGCGGAATCCCGGCGTAGGCCGCGCAGCCGCTGGCCGCGGTGATCCCCGGCACGACCTGGAAGGGAATCCCGTGGGCGGCCAGCTCGTCGATTTCCTCGCCGCCGCGGCCGAAGATGAACGGATCGCCGCCCTTCAGGCGCAGCACGCGCTTGCCCTGGCTGGCCAGCTCCACCAGCAGGCGGTTGATCCGCTCCTGCGGCACCGCATGCTCGGCGCGGCGCTTGCCGACGTACAGACGTTCGGCATCGCGGCGGCATAATTCGAGGATCGCAGGCGCCACCAGGCGGTCGTAGAGCACCACGTCGGCCTGCTGCATCAGGCGCAGGGCACGGAACGTCAGCAGGTCCGGATCCCCCGGCCCGGCCCCGACCAGATATACCTCGCCCGTGGCCATGTGCGCGAGGCCGCCGGCCAGGCGCTCTTCCAGGAGACGCTCGGCTTCCGCTGGACGTCCGGCCAGGACCCGCTCGGCGATCTCGCCCTGGAACAGGTTTTCCCAGAACACCCGGCGCTGTTGCAGATCCGGCAGCAGTTCCTTGACCCGGTTGCGGAAACGGCTGGCCAGTCCGGCCAGCTGTCCGTAGCTGGAAGGAATCCAGGTTTCCAGCTTGGCCCGGATCAGCCGCGCCAGCACCGGCGCGTCGCCGCCGCTGGAGACCGCCACCACCAGCGGCGAACGGTCGACGATGGCCGGGAAGATCACGCTGCACAGGGCCGGCGCGTCCACCACGTTGACCGGTATCCCGCGCGCATTGGCCGCCCGCGACACCTCGGCGTTCAGCGGTTCGTCGTCGGTGGCGGCGATGATCAGGGCGCAGCCGGGCTGGTCGCCGTCCTGGTAGTCGCGTTCGAGCAGCTCGCCGCCGCCCTGCTCCACCAGATGCCGAAGTTCGATGTGGATCTGCGGCGCGACCACGCGCAGGCGCGCGCCGGCGTCGGCCAGCAGGCGCGCCTTGCGCAGGGCGACTTCGCCGCCGCCGACCACGAGCGCCAGGCGCCCTTGCAAGGAGTGGAACAGCGGCAGGAAGTCCATGTCAGCCGATCACCTCGATGCCACCCATGTAGGGCTTGAGGACGTCCGGCACACGGATCGAGCCGTCCGCCTGCTGGTAGTTCTCCAGCACCGCCACCAGGGTGCGGCCGACGGCCAGGCCGGAGCCGTTGAGGGTGTGCACCAGCTCGGGCTTGCCGGTTTCCGGGTTGCGGTAGCGGGCCTGCATGCGCCGGGCCTGGAAGTCGCCGCAGTTGGAGCAGGAGGAAATCTCGCGGTACTTGTCCTGGCTCGGCACCCAGACCTCCAGGTCGTAGGTCTTGGTCGCGCCGAAGCCCATGTCGCCGGTGCACAGCGCCAGCACCCGATACGGCAGTTCGAGCAGTTGCAGTACGCGCTCGGCGTTGGCGGTCAGGCCTTCCAGCGCCTCGTAGGAGGTGGCCGGATCGACGATCTGCACCATCTCCACCTTGTCGAACTGGTGCTGGCGGATCATGCCCCGGGTATCGCGCCCGGAGGCACCGGCCTCGCTGCGGAAGCACGGGGTATGGGCGACGAACTTCAGCGGCAACTGCCTGGCGTCGAGGATCTGCCCGGAGACGATGTTGGTCAGCGAGACCTCGGCGGTCGGGATCAGGTAGAGGTCGGCTTCGCCGTCGCGACCGATCTTGAACAGGTCTTCCTCGAACTTCGGCAACTGGCCGGTGCCCTGCAGCGCCGGAGCCTGGACGAGATAGGGGGTGTAGGCCTCCTCGTAGCCGTGCTCGGCGGTATGCAGGTTGATCATGAACTGCGCCAGGGCGCGATGCAGGCGGGCGATCGGGCCGCGCATCAGGGCGAAGCGCGCGCCGGAGAGCTTGGCGGCGGTTTCGAAATCCAGCCAGCCGTGCCGCTCGCCGAGGGCGACATGGTCCTTGACCTCGAAATCGAAGGTCTTCGGCATGCCCCAGCGACGCACTTCGACGTTGGCGTCCTCGTCGGCACCGACCGGCACCGACTCGTGCGGCAGGTTGGGAATGCCCAGCAGCATCGAATCAAGCTCGCCCTGGATGGCGTCCAGCTGGCGCTTGCCCTCTTCCAGCTCGGAGCCCATGCGGTCGACATCGGCCAGCAGCGGCGCAATGTCCTCGCCACGCTGCTTGGCCTGGCCGATCGCCTTGGAGCGCGCGTTGCGCTCGGCCTGCAGCTGCTCGGTACGGGTCTGCACCGACTTGCGCTGTTCTTCCAGCGCCTCGATGCGCGCGACGTCCAGTTGGAAGCCACGAGTGGCCAGGCGGGCAGCCACTTCTTGCGGCTGGGTGCGTACCAGTTTGGGGTCGAGCATGCTCTTTTCTCGTCTCGTGTCGGTTATCGGCGGTTCGGGGCCCCGCTGGCGCTTCACCATGCCCGGTCGACGTCGTCGCGCGAGCCTGGCGAGCTCCGGCGAGCCCGTACCGCTCAGGATTTTCTGCGTTGGCGGGGACTGGTGCGATCCAACTCCGCCAGGTGTTCCAGCTTGTCGCGGATCTTCAGTTCCAGGCCCCTTGGCACCGGTTGATAGTAACGCCGCGGCTCCAGATCCTCGGGGAAATAATCCTCTCCGGCGGCATAGGCATCCGGCTCGTCGTGGGCGTAGCGGTATTCTTCGCCGTAGCCGAGGCTCTTCATCAATTTGGTCGGTGCGTTGCGCAAGTGCAATGGCACTTCCCGCGAGCCGCTTTCGGCGACATCGCGCATCGCCGCGTTGAACGCGCTGTACACCGCGTTGCTCTTCGGTGCGCAGGCCAGGTAGACGATGGCCTGGGCCACCGCCAGCTCGCCTTCCGGGCTGCCCAGGCGCTCCTGCACGTCCCAGGCCGACAGGCACAGGCCGAGGGCGCGCGGATCGGCGTTGCCGACCTCCTCGCTGGCCATGCGCACCACCCGTCGGGCGATGTACAGGGGGTCGCAGCCGCCGTCGAGCATGCGTGCGAACCAATACAGCGCCGCGTCGGGATTGGAGCCGCGCACCGACTTGTGCAGTGCGCTGATCTGGTCGTAGAACGCCTCGCCGCCCTTGTCGAAACGTCGACGGGTGTCGCCGAGCAGATTCTGCAACAGCTCGGGACTGATCTCGCTGCCGTCCTCGGCGAGGTCGGCAGCGTTCTCCAACAGGTTCAGCAGGCGCCGACCATCTCCGTCGGCGGCGGCCAGGAGAACCTGGAAGCTCTCTTCCGGCAGACTCAGGTTGCGCTTGCCGAGGCCCTTTTCCTCGTTCAGCGCGCGCCCCACCAGCTTGCGCAGGGCGGTTTCGTCGAGGCTCTTGAGGACATACACGCGAGCCCGCGAGAGCAGCGCGTTGTTCAACTCGAAGGACGGGTTCTCGGTGGTCGCGCCAATGAAGATCAGCGTGCCGTCTTCCACATAGGGCAGGAAGGCATCCTGCTGGCTCTTGTTGAAGCGGTGCACCTCGTCGACGAACAGGATGGTCCGGCGTCCGTATTGCGCCGCGTGCTGCTTGGCCACCTCGACCGCCTGGCGGATCTCCTTGACCCCGGACAGCACTGCGGAAATGGTCTCGAAATGGGCGTCCGACACCTGCGCCAGCAGCCGTGCCAGGGTGGTCTTGCCGACCCCCGGCGGGCCCCAGAAGATCATCGAGTGCAGCGCGCCCTGCTCCAGCGCCTCGCGCAAGGGCTTGCCGCGGGCCAGCAGATGCTCCTGGCCCACGTACTCATCCAGGTTGGCGGGCCGTAGCCGCGCTGCCAGGGGCTGCGCGACGGGCTCGCTGCGGAACAGGTCCACGGCTTGCGGTTACTCCTGGATCACGTCGACGCCCGGCGGAACGTCGAAGGTGAATTGCTTCGCATCCAGCGCCTCGTTCATCTTCACGTCGAAGAACAGGATGTTGGTGCGCTGGCCGACGCCATCGATCATCTGCATGTCGTTCACCTTGCCGCTGCGGAACGACAGGCGCAAGGTGTCGAAGAGGGTGTCCTTGGTCTTCGGCTTGAGCACGAAATCGACCACGTTGCCGCCTTCCTTGTAGGTGATGGCAAAGCTTTCGCTGATCTTCGAGATATCGCCGGAGAGCAGCAGCGCCGGGGTCTGGGTCAGGCGCTGGTCGAGCTTCTGGATGGTCACCTGCTCCAGGTCCGGGTCGTACAGCCAGACCTTCTCGCCGTTGGAAATGAGCAACTGCTCGTTCGGCGCATCGGTATGCCAGCGGAACAGCCCCGGCCGCTTCAGGCTCAACTGGCCGGCGGTCTCCTGCAGGCGGGTACCGCTGCCGTCCAGGGTCAGCTGGGAGAAGCGCGCGGTCAGGGTCTGGGCCTTGTTCAGCAGGCCGGTCAGGCGCTGGACGGCTGCGCTGTCGTCGGCATGGGCCAGCGAAGTGCCCATGGCCAGGGCGGCAACGAACAACGTGCGGATCAGTCGCATCGGAATCCTCTAAACCTGTCGGGTTCAATCACGAACCGGCGCCGGCGCGATCACTTCGCGGGAGCCATTGGTATTCATCGGAGTGACCACGCCGGCCATCTCCATCGCTTCGATCATCCGCGCGGCGCGGTTGTAGCCGATCTTCAGCTTGCGCTGCACGGCGGAGATCGATGCCCGGCGACTCTCGGTGACGAAACGTACCGCCTCGTCGTAGAGCGGGTCGTCCTCGCTGCCTTCGCCGGAGCCGTCGCCGCCATCGAAGGAACCGCCACCGCCGCCGCCTTCGTCGACGCCAGCGAGGATGTCCTCGATGTAGTCGGGCGCGCCGCGCAGCTTCCAGGCCTCGACCACCCGGTGCACCTCGTCGTCGGAAACGAAGGCGCCGTGCACGCGGATCGGCAGGCCTGTGCCCGGCGGCAGGTAGAGCATGTCGCCGTGGCCGAGCAGCTGTTCGGCGCCACCCTGGTCGAGGATGGTCCGCGAGTCGATCTTGCTGGACACCTGGAAGGCGATCCGGGTCGGGATGTTGGCCTTGATCAGGCCGGTGATCACGTCCACCGACGGCCGCTGGGTCGCCAGGATCAGGTGGATACCGGCCGCCCGCGCCTTCTGCGCGATACGGGCGATAAGCTCCTCGACCTTCTTGCCGACGATCATCATCATGTCGGCGAATTCGTCGACCACCACCACGATGGTCGGCAGGGTGCTCAGTTGCGGCGGCTCGTCGTCCGGGCTTTCGCGACGGAACAGCGGGTCGGTCAGCGGCGTGCCGGCCTCCTCGGCGTCCTTCACCTTGCGGTTGAAGCCGGCCAGGTTGCGCACGCCCATGGCTGCCATCAGGCGGTAGCGCCGCTCCATCTCCGCCACGCTCCAGCGCAGGGCGTTGGCGGCTTCCTTCATGTCGGTGACCACCGGGCAGAGCAGGTGCGGGATACCCTCGTAGATCGACAGTTCGAGCATCTTCGGGTCGATCATGATCAGCCGCGCCTCGCTCGGCGTGGACTTGAACAGGATCGACAGGAGCATCGCGTTGACCCCCACCGACTTACCGGAACCGGTGGTACCGGCCACCAGCAGGTGCGGCATCTTCGCCAGGTCGGTGATGATCGGCCGGCCGCCGATGTCGTGGCCCAGGGCCAGCGGCACGGTGGACTTGTGCTCGTCGTACTCCGGCGACGACAGCACTTCGGAGAAGCGCACCATCTGCCGGTCTTCGTTGGGAATCTCGATGCCGACGGTGGTCTTGCCGGGAATCACCTCCACCACCCGCACGCTGATCACCGCCAGCGAGCGCGCCAGGTCCTTGGCCAGGTTGGAAATGCGGCTGACCTTGACCCCGGCCGCGGGCTGGATCTCGAAACGGGTGATCACCGGGCCCGGGTGCACCGAGTCCACGCTGACCTCGACGCCGAACTCCTTCAGCTTGATCTCCAGCAGGCGCGACATCGCCTCCAGCGACTCGGGCGAGTAGCTCTTCTGCTTCACTTCCGCCGGGTCGAGCAGCGACAGCGGCGGCAGGGTGCCCTCCACCGCCGTATCGACGAACAGCGGCGCCTGCTTCTCTTTCAGCACGCGCTTGCTCGGCTCCGGGGCCTTCGGCGGCGCTGGCGGATCGATCTTCGGCGGCGGGCGCTTCTCCCGCTCGCTCATGTGCTTGGCCAGGGCCTCTTCGCGCTCCAGCAGGCGCTCCTTGGCCTTGGACTGCTCGCGGCGATCCGGCACGCTCGGTGCCACCACCTCGGCGACACGCTCGTCGACCTCGCGCAGTTGCGCGACCAGTTGCTTGCGCTCGGCGCGCGCGCCCATCCAGCGATTGAAGGCGTTCTGGATCAGCTCGAAGAAGTCCAGGGTGATCTTGCCGGTGACATCCATCACCTTGAACCAGGAGAGGTCGGCGAACACCGTCAGGCCGAAGAGGAACAGGGCGAAGAACACCAGCGTGCTGCCCTGCACGTTCAGCGCGTCCACCGCGACCCTGCCCAGGCTCTGGCCGATGGCGCCGCCGGCCGAGGCGCTGGCCGGCATGTGGCCGCTGGCGTGGAAATGGATGTAGGCCAGCGCCGAGCCGGCCAGGATCAGGAAGATCAGCCCGACCAGGCGCCAGGAAAACAGCCAGGTGTTCCATTCCCACGGCAGGTTGCGGCGGCGGAACACCTGCCAGGTCTTGATGCCCAGCAACAGCGGAAAGAGGTAGGCGAAGTAGCCGAGCGTCATGAACAGGATATCGGCGGATACCGCACCGAGCCGACCGGCGGCGTTCTGCACCTGGTCAACCTGGCTCGAATGACTCCAGCTCGGATCGGCCGGATCGTAGGTGAGCAATGCCATCCAGAGGTAGAGGCAGAGCGCACCGAGCGCGATCAATACCCCTTCCTTCAGGCGGGAATGCAGTTGCTGACGCCATGCGGCGGCATGGGTCGCAGTGGTCGAATCCTTCAAATCGCTGTTTTTCCTGCGCACGGCTGGTGCTTTAGAAGCTGTATTGGTCAAAACGCGCCTATTGTACGGCTTTAAGGAAACTCTGAAAAATCACACCCGGAATCAGCGCCGTCCCTTGGATGGCCGATCCCGGCCCGGGGTTTTGCCGGCCTTTTGCGGATAGGTGTAGCATAGCCGGCAGATCTCTTCAGGCGGCTCCATTGGAGCACGCATTCTCTTGTGTGACAAAGGCTTATGGAGTCTTTTTATGAGTGAAGTCAAGCATTCGCGCCTCATCATCCTGGGCTCCGGTCCGGCCGGCTATACCGCCGCCGTGTACGCCGCACGCGCCAATCTCAAGCCAGTGGTGATCACCGGCATCCAGCCAGGCGGCCAGCTGACCACCACCACCGAAGTCGACAACTGGCCGGGCGACGTCGAAGGCCTTACCGGCCCGGCGCTGATGACCCGCATGCAGCAGCACGCCGAGCGTTTCGACACCGAGATCGTCTACGACCACATCCACACCGCCGAGTTGCAACAGCGCCCGTTCACGCTGAAGGGCGATAGTGGCACTTATACCTGCGATGCACTGATCATTGCCACCGGCGCCTCCGCGCAATACCTGGGCATGTCGTCGGAAGAAGCCTTCATGGGCAAGGGCGTTTCCGCCTGCGCCACCTGCGATGGCTTCTTCTACCGCAATCAGGTGGTCTGCGTGGTCGGCGGCGGCAATACCGCCGTCGAGGAAGCGCTGTACCTGGCCAACATCGCCAAGGAAGTCCACCTGATCCACCGTCGCGACAAGCTGCGCTCGGAGAAGATCCTCCAGGACAAGCTGTTCGACAAGGCCGAGAACGGCAACGTGCGCCTGCACTGGAACACCACCCTGGACGAAGTGCTGGGCGACGCCAGCGGCGTCACCGGCGTACGCCTGAAGAGCACCGTCGACGGCAGCACCAGCGAACTGCCGCTGGCCGGCGTGTTCATCGCCATCGGCCACAAGCCGAACACCGACCTGTTCCAGGGCCAGCTGGAAATGCGCGACGGCTACCTGCGGATCCACGGCGGTAGCGAAGGCAACGCCACCCAGACCAGCATCGAAGGCGTGTTCGCCGCCGGCGACGTGGCCGACCATGTCTACCGCCAGGCCATCACCTCCGCCGGCGCCGGCTGCATGGCCGCTCTGGATGCCGAAAAATACCTCGACGACCATTGATCGGACCCAGGGGAGGCCCGCCCTCCCCTACCCCGCCATGCTGACCTGGCTTTCCCGCACCAATTACGATTTCCCGCCCCTCGACAAGGCCCTGCAGGAGCCCAACGGGCTGCTCGCGGCCGGCGGCGACCTCGACCCGCGCCGTCTGATCGCCGCCTACCGCCACGGCTGCTTCCCCTGGTACCAGGATGGCCAGCCAATCCTCTGGTGGTCGCCCGATCCGCGCACCGTGCTGCTCCCCGAGGAACTGCACGTGTCCCGCAGCCTGGCCAAGTGCCTGCGCCAGCAACGCTTCGAAGTCACTTTCAATCGTGACTTCCGGGCGGTGATCCAGGCTTGCGCCGCGCCGCGCGACTACGCCGACGGCACCTGGATCACCACACCGATGCAACTGGCCTACCAGGAGCTGCACCTGCGCGGCGTCGCCCATTCGGTGGAAGTCTGGCAGGCCGGGCAGCTGGTCGGCGGCCTGTATGGCCTGGCCATGGGCCGGCTGTTCTTCGGCGAGTCGATGTTCAGCCGCGCCGACAACGCCTCCAAGGTGGGTTTCGTCACGCTGGTCCGACACCTGCGCGACGCCGGTTTCGTATTGATCGACTGCCAGATGCCGACCCGCCACCTGCACAGCCTGGGCGCACGTGCCATCAGCCGCGAGGCATTCGCCGACTACCTGCAGCGCTATCGCGACGAATCTCCCAGCGGCACCCTGGATTTTTAGGCGAGTTTCCGTGCCTGGCATAAACTTGCTTATGGGTCCCTGCTGGAGTTCACCATGACCGAACTCGCCCGACTGAAGTTCTACGCGACGCAACCGCATCCGTGCAGCTACCTGCCCGAGGAACAGGCCACCACCCTGTTCCTCGACCCCAGCCAGCCCATGGACACGCAGTTGTACGCCTCGCTGTCGGAAGTCGGCTTCCGTCGCAGCGGCGACCATCTCTACCGCCCGCACTGCCAGCATTGCACCGCCTGCATCGCCGCGCGCATACCGGTCGCCGGCTTCAGCCCGAACCGTCAGCAGCGACGCATCCTCAAGCGCAACGCCGAACTGCAGGTGATCCGCAAGCGACCGAGCTTCAACGAGGAGTACTACGACCTCTACCGCCGCTACATCGAGCAGCGCCACGCCGACGGCGACATGTATCCGCCCAGTCGCGACCAGTTCGCCACCTTCCTGGTCCGCGACCTGCCCTTCTGCTGCTTCTTCGAGTTCCGCCTGCACGGACGCCTGCTGGCCATCGCGGTGACCGACGTACTGCCGAACGGGTTGTCGGCGGTCTATACCTTCTACGACCCCGATGAAGAGCAGCGCAGCCTGGGACGCTACGCGATTCTCTGGCAGATCGCCGAGACCGAACGCCTAGGCCTGCAAGCCGTCTACCTGGGCTACTGGATCAAGAATTGCCGGAAGATGAACTACAAGACCCAGTACCGCCCCATCGAACTGTTCGTCAACCAGCGCTGGGTCGCCCTCACCTGATAGCCGTGTGGCGCTGTTGTCGATTTTCTGGCACAATGCACGCCGCTTTTCACGGCCCACCTCTCATTGAAAGGGCCACCCATAGATACCGAGGGCTCTACTGCATGTCGAAAGAAGACAGCTTCGAAATGGAAGGTACTGTCGTCGACACCCTGCCCAACACCATGTTCCGTGTGGAGTTGGAAAATGGGCACGTCGTCACCGCGCACATCTCCGGCAAAATGCGCAAGAACTACATCCGCATCCTCACCGGCGACAAGGTCCGCGTGGAACTGACGCCCTACGACCTGAGCAAGGGCCGCATCACCTACCGCGCCCGCTGAGTCGTCACGAGCCTTCACGGCTCGCCGATTGCAAAAGAAAAAGCCCGGCATGCGCCGGGCTTTTTCGTTGCAGCCATCCGGATCAGGCGGGCTCCGCCGCCGTGATCTCGAACTCGAAGGCCAGCTCGTCGCCCTTCAGGTCGACATGCACCAGGCCGCCATGCTCGGCCAGCTCGCCGAACAGGATCTCTTCGGCCAAGGGCCGCTTGATCTTGTCCTGGATCAGCCGCGCCATCGGTCGCGCACCCATCTGCACGTCGTAGCCCTTCTCCGCCAGCCAGCCGCGTGCCGCATCGCTGACCTCGAGCTGGACGCGCTTGTCCTCCAGCTGCGCCTGCAGCTCGGTGAGGAACTTGTCGACCACGCTCTTGATCGTCTCGGTGCTCAGGCGGCCGAACTGGATGATGGTATCCAGGCGGTTGCGGAACTCCGGAGTGAAGCTCTTCTTGATCACTTCCATCGCATCGGTGGTGTGATCCTGCTGGTTGAAGCCGATCGACGCGCGCGCCGCCACCTCCGCGCCGGCATTGGTGGTCATGATCAGGATGATGTTGCGGAAGTCCGCCTTGCGTCCGTTGTTGTCGGTGAGGGTACCGTGGTCCATCACCTGCAGCAGCAGGTTGAAGACTTCCGGGTGGGCCTTCTCGATCTCGTCGAGCAGCAACACGCAGTGCGGGGTCTTGGTGATCGCCTCGGTGAGCAGGCCGCCCTGGTCGAAGCCGACGTAGCCCGGAGGCGCGCCGATCAGCCGCGACACGGTATGCCGCTCCATGTACTCGGACATGTCGAAGCGCACCAGCTCCACGCCCAGCGCCTTGGCCAGCTGCCGCGCCACCTCGGTCTTGCCGACGCCGGTAGGGCCGGCGAAGAGGAACGAGCCGACCGGTTTGTCCGGCGCCTTGAGCCCGGCCCGCGACAGCTTGATCGCGGTGGACAGCGACTCGATGGCGTCGTCCTGGCCGAACACGGTCAGCTTGAGGTCGCGCTCGAGGTTGCGCAGCAGCTCCTTGTCGGAGGTGGTGACGTGCTTCGGCGGGATCCGCGCGATCTTCGCCACGATATCCTCGACCTGCGCCACCTCGATGCGCTTCACGCGCTTCTCTTCCGGCTGCAGGCGCTGGTAGGCGCCAGCCTCGTCGATGACATCGATGGCCTTGTCCGGCATGTGCCGGTCGTTGATGTAGCGCGCCGCCAGCTCGGCCGCGGCGCGCAGCGCCTCGTCACTGTACTCGATGTGGTGATGCTGCTCGAAGCGCCCCTTGAGGCCCTTGAGGATGCCATAGGTGTCTTCCACCGACGGCTCGGTCACGTCGACCTTCTGGAAGCGCCGCGCCAAGGCCCGGTCCTTCTCGAAGATGCCGCGGAACTCCTGGAAGGTGGTCGAGCCGATGCAGCGGATCTCGCCCGAGGACAGGACCGGCTTGAGCAGGTTGGAGGCGTCCATCACCCCGCCGGATGCCGCACCGGCACCGATGATGGTGTGGATCTCGTCGATGAACAGCACCGCGTGCGGGCGCTTGCGCAACTCGTTGAGCAACGCCTTGAAGCGCTTCTCGAAGTCGCCGCGATACTTGGTGCCCGCGAGCAAGGCGCCCAGGTCGAGGGAGTAGACCACGCTGTCGGCCAGCAGGTCCGGCACCTGGCCGTCGACGATGCGCTTGGCCAGGCCTTCGGCGATGGCCGTCTTGCCGACCCCCGCCTCGCCCACCAGCAACGGGTTGTTCTTGCGCCGCCGGGCGAGGATCTGCGCCACCCGCTCGACTTCATGCTCGCGCCCCACCAGCGGGTCGATCCGCCCCTGGCGGGCCAGCTCGTTGAGGTTGCTGGCGTAGGCATCCAGCGGATGGTTGGACGTGGCCGACTCGCCACCTTCCTCATCCTGCATATCCTGCTCCCCATCCTGCGGATGTTCGGCATGCCCGGGCACCTTGGAAATACCGTGGGCGATGTAGTTCACCACATCGATACGCGCGATGCTCTGCTGCTTGAGCAGGAACACCGCCTGGCTTTCCTGTTCGCTGAAGATCGCCACCAGGACGTTGGCCCCGGTCACTTCGCGCTTGCCGGAACTCTGCACGTGGAACACCGCGCGCTGCAGGACGCGCTGGAAGCCCAGCGTCGGCTGGGTCTCGCGCTCGTCGTCGTGCTGCGGGATCAGCGGCGTGGTGGAATCGATGAATTCCTGCAGGTCGCGCCGCAGCTTGTCCAGGTTGGCACCGCACGCACGCAGTACCGTTGCCGCTGCCTCGTTGTCCAGCAAGGCCAGCAGCAGGTGCTCAACCGTCATGAATTCATGGCGTTTGGCCCTCGCCTCCTTGAAGGCGAGATTGAGGGTGACTTCGAGCTCTCGATTCAACATGGCTTCACCTCGCTCCCAAACATCCGATCAACTGTCTTTCTCTATCTCGCAGAGCAATGGATGCTGGCTCTCCCGCGCATACTGATTGACCTGCATCGCCTTGGTTTCGGCCACGTCCCGGGTAAACAAGCCGCAGACCGCCTTACCCTGAGTATGTACCGTCAACATGATCTTGGTGGCTTTTTCCCGGTCCATGTTGAAGAACACTTCCAGCACTTCAACAACAAAGTCCATCGGCGTGTAATCGTCGTTGAACAGTACCACCTTATACAACGGTGGCGGCTGTAATACAGGCTTCGACTCCTGTACCGCGAGCCCCGCCCCTTCGTCCTCGTGTTCATGAGGCTCGGGGTGGTCCTGATTGAATGTTAGTCGAATCTGGCTAGGTGCATGCATGAGGAAAAAAGCTTTGCCTTTCTGGAAAGTTATGGACCGATATTGATGTTGATCCGTTTCTCGGGCGTATGGTTCAGCGCCTTGACTAACTGCAAAAGGGTGTTACAAACAATGGAATACCCCTACAGGGTATCAGGGGTTCCGCACCCGTCATGACCCAGGTCGGACGCGGGATCGTAGTGGATGATACTCCAGCGTTGGAGTCCTTTGCAGAGGGATATGAGCATGCTCAGCGGTAAGGTCAAGTGGTTCAACAACGCCAAGGGCTACGGGTTCATCCTGGCCGAGGGCCGAGATGAGGACCTGTTCGCCCATTACTCGGCCATTCAGATGGACGGTTACAAGACACTCAAGGCGGGCCAGCCGGTCAATTTCGAGATCATCCAGGGACCGAAGGGACTGCACGCCATCAACATCAGTCCCGCCACCGCGACAACCGCCGCATCCTCCGCCCCCACCCCGCTCGAGGAGCCCCAGGCGTCGCCGATCGAAGCCTGAGCACCAGCGCGGACGCGGAAATGAAAAAGGCCGGTGCGAACCGGCCTTTTTCTCGTTCGGGCGGCGGCCCTTCTTACATCTTGGCGATCATCGCGTCGCCGAACTCCGAGCAGGACAGCAGGGTGGCGCCGTCCATCAGGCGCTCGAAGTCGTAGGTCACGGTCTTGGCGGCGATCGCGCCGTTGGTGCCCTTGATGATCAGGTCGGCGGCCTCGGTCCAGCCCATGTGGCGCAGCATCATCTCCGCGGAGAGGATCAGCGAGCCGGGGTTGACCTTGTCCTGGCCGGCGTATTTCGGCGCGGTGCCGTGGGTCGCCTCGAACATGGCCACCGAGTCGGACAGGTTGGCGCCGGGCGCGATACCGATGCCGCCGACCTCGGCCGCCAGGGCGTCGGAGAGATAGTCGCCGTTCAGGTTCAGGGTGGCGATCACGTCGTACTCGGCCGGGCGCAGCAGGATCTGCTGCAACATGGCGTCGGCGATCACGTCCTTGACCACGACGTTCCTGCCGGTCTTCGGATTCTTGAACTGCATCCACGGACCGCCGTCCAGCAGTTCGGCGCCGAACTCATCGCGCGCGACTTCGTAGCCCCAGTCCTTGAAGGCACCCTCGGTGAACTTCATGATGTTGCCCTTGTGCACCAGGGTCACCGAGCTGCGGTCGTTGTCGACGGCATACTGCAGTGCCTTGCGCACCAGGCGCTTGGTGCCTTCCTGGGACACCGGCTTGATGCCGATGCCGCAGTTCTCGGTGAAGCGGATCTTCTTGACGCCCATTTCCTCGGTGAGGAACTTGATGACCTTCTCCGCTTCCGGCGAACCGGCCTTCCACTCGACGCCGGCATAGATGTCCTCGGAGTTCTCGCGGAAGATCACCATGTCCACGTCGCCAGGCTTCTTCACCGGGCTGGGCACGCCTTCGAACCAGCGTACCGGGCGCTGACAGACGTAGAGATCGAGTTGCTGGCGCAGGGCCACGTTCAGGGAGCGAATGCCGCCACCGACCGGGGTGGTCAGCGGCCCCTTGATGGAAACCACGTAGTCGCGCACGGCATCCAGGGTTTCCTGGGGCAGCCAGGTGTCCTGGTCGTAGACCTGGGTGGCCTTCTCGCCGGCATAGACTTCCATCCAGGCGATCTTGCGCTCGCCCTTGTAGGCTTTTTCTACTGCAGCGTCGACAACCTTGATCATGACCGGGCTGATATCGACGCCGATGCCATCGCCTTCGATGAACGGGATGATCGGGTTCTTCGGTACGCTCAAGGACATGTCGGCATTCACAGTGATTTTGTCACCGGTCGCCGGCACCTGGATCTTTTGGTATCCCATGCTGAACTCCGTGTTGTGGTTAAAACCCTGTTGCAGCCTTCTAGGGTAGCCCAGTTGGCCGCCTGGAAACCACATCTTCCTTAGTCTAAACCGGCGAGCGCATCAGCCCATCGAGAGGATGGTATACTGCGCGGCATGACTTCGCAGTCATCGAGGTCCGAGCAGTCTGGGACCAGACCCTCTCCCCTCGCAGCGGCGGGCTCGCCACCATGATCCCGCCGTACAACGCTCTACTGGCGCCCCTATATCCCGCGGCATATCTCGATTTCGATTCAACCCGATGTTGAGCGAAGGCATCGCGTCCACCAACGCGTATCGAGACTCTGTGCGCGCCCAGCAAAAAAGAGAGTTACCGTAGATGTCCATCCGCTCGAAGATCACCTACACCTTCACCGACGAAGCACCCGCGCTCGCCACCTACTCGCTCCTCCCCATCGTCAAGGCCTTTGCCGCTTCCGCCGGCATCGACGTCGAGACCAGCGACATCTCTCTTGCAGGACGCATCCTGGCCAACTTCGCCGACCGCCTCGAAGCCGACCAGCGTATCGAAGACGACCTCGCCCGCCTGGCGGTCCTGGCCACCTCGCCCGACGCCAACATCATCAAGTTGCCCAACATCAGCGCCTCGGTGCCGCAGCTCAAAGGCGCGATCGCCGAACTGCAGGCCCTGGGCTACAAGGTTCCCGACTTCCCGGAAGACCCGCAGACCGACGAAGAGAAAGAGGTTCGCGCACGCTACGCGAAGATCCTCGGCAGCGCCGTGAACCCGGTCCTGCGCGAAGGCAACTCCGACCGCCGTGCCCCGGCCGCGGTGAAGGCCTACGCCCGCAAGCACCCGCACTCCATGGGCAAGTGGAGCATGGCCTCGCGCTCGCACGCCGACTACATGCGCGGCGGCGACTTCTTCTCCAGCGAACAGTCGATCACCATGGCCAAGGCCGGTGACGTGCGCATCGAATTCGTCGGCAAGGACGGCAAGGTCGAGGTCAAGAAGCAACTGAGCCTGCAGGAAGGCGAAGTGCTCGACAGCATGTTCATGAGCTGCGGCAAGCTGCGCGACTTCTTCGAGAAGACCCTGCAGGACTGCAAGGAAACCGGCGTCATGTGGTCCCTGCACGTCAAGGCGACCATGATGAAGATTTCCCACCCGATCGTCTTCGGACATGCGGTGAGCGTCTACTACAAGGACGTCTTCGACAAGTGGGGCCAACTCTTCGAAGAGCTCGGCGTGAACCCGAACAACGGCATCTCCAGCGTCTACGACAAGATCAAGTCGCTGCCCGCCTCCCAGCAGGAAGAGATCCTCCACGACATCCACGAGGTGTACAGCCACCGCCCGGAAATGGCGATGGTCGACTCCGTGAAGGGCATCACCAACCTGCACATTCCGAGCGACGTCATCGTCGACGCCTCGATGCCGGCGATGATCCGCAACTCCGGCCAGATGTGGGGCAAGGACGGCAAGCAGAAAGATACCAAGGCGGTAATGCCGGAAAGCACCTACGCCCGCATCTACCAGGAGATGATCAACTTCTGCAAGACCAACGGCGCCTTCGACCCGACCACCATGGGCAGCGTGCCGAACGTCGGCCTGATGGCGCAGAAGGCCGAGGAATACGGCTCCCACGACAAGACCTTCGAAATGACCGCCGACGGCACCATGCGCGTGGTCCTGGCCGACGGCACCGTGCTGATGCAGCACGAAGTGGAGACCGGCGACATCTGGCGCGCCTGCCAGACCAAGGACGCGCCGATCCGCGACTGGGTCAAGCTGGCCGTCACCCGCGCCCGCCAGTCCGACACCCCGGCGATCTTCTGGCTGGACCCGGAGCGCGCCCACGACCGCGAGCTGCGCAAGAAGGTCGAGCTTTACCTCAAGGACCACGACCTGACCGGCCTCGACATCAGCATCATGGGCTACAACGAGGCGATCCGCGTGAGCATGGAGCGCCTGATCCGCGGCAAGGACACCATCTCGGTGACCGGCAACGTCCTGCGCGACTACCTGACCGACCTGTTCCCGATCATGGAACTGGGCACCTCGGCCAAGATGCTCTCCATCGTTCCGCTGATGGCGGGCGGCGGCATGTACGAAACCGGCGCCGGCGGCTCGGCACCCAAGCACGTCCAGCAACTGGTGGAAGAGAACTACCTGCGCTGGGACTCCCTGGGCGAGTTCCTGGCCTTGGCCGTATCCCTGGAGGAAACCGGGATCAAGACCGGCAACGCCAAGGCCAAGCTGCTCGGCAAGGCACTGGACGAAGCCACTGGCAAGCTGCTGGACAACAACAAGTCGCCGTCGCGCAAGGTCGGTGACATCGACAACCGCGGCAGCCACTTCTACCTGGCGATGTACTGGGCCCAGGCCCTGGCCGCCCAGGACGAAGACGCCGAACTGAAAGCGCATTTCGCACCGCTGGCCAAGGCCCTGACCGAGCAGGAAGCGACCATCGTCGCCGAACTCAACGCCGTCCAGGGCAAGCCGGCCGAGATCGGCGGCTACTATCGCTCCAATCCGGAGCTGACCAGCAAGGTAATGCGCCCCAGCGCCACCTTCAACGCGGCGATCGACAGCCTGGCCTGATGGCGTCACGCTGAACGAAGCAGGAAACCCCGGGCCTACGCCCGGGGTTTCTTTTTTATCGAGGCCTTTTCCGTATCGAGGAGACATCCATGAGCTGGCACCCCCATGTCACCGTAGCGACCATCGTCGAGGACCAGGGCCGCTTCCTGCTGGTCGAGGAACGAGCCGACGGCCGCGAGGTGCTGAACCAGCCCGCCGGCCACCTGGAACCCGCCGAAAGCCTGCTCGAGGCCGCCCTGCGCGAAACCCTCGAGGAAACCGGCTGGGAGGTCGAGCTGAGCGCAGTCACCGGCATCTACCTGTACACCGCGCCGTCCAACGGCGTCACCTACCAGCGCGTCTGCTTCGCCGCCCGCCCCGTGCGCCACCATCCCGAACGCGCCCTGGACCACGGCATCATCGGTCCGCGCTGGCTGACCCGCGACGAGCTGGCCGCCCAGCCGCAACGCTGGCGCAGCCACCTGGTGCTGCGCTGCATCGACGACTATCTGGCCGGCGACCGCTACCCCCTGGCGCTGATCCGCGACAGCCACGTGTCGCCCTCTTCGCCCCAGGCCTGATAGAATCCGCGTTTTACGAATTCGCCCGTGACGCCTGATCGCTATGTCTGAATCCGCCCCCACCCCACGCCGCGAGCGCGTGATCGTCGGCATGTCCGGCGGCGTCGACTCGTCCGTCTCCGCCCTGCTCCTGCAGCAGCAGGGCTACCAGGTCGAAGGCCTGTTCATGAAGAACTGGGACGAGGACGACGGCACCGAATACTGTACCGCCCGCGAGGACCTGGCCGACGCCCAGGCCGTCTGCGACCGGATCGGCATCAAGCTGCACACGGCGAACTTCGCGGCGGAATACTGGGACAACGTGTTCGAGCACTTCCTCGCCGAGTACAAGGCCGGCCGCACGCCGAACCCGGACATCCTCTGCAACCGCGAGATCAAGTTCAAGGCCTTCCTCGACTACGCGCTGATGCTCGGCGCCGACCTGATCGCCACTGGCCATTATGTGCGTCGCCGCGACCTCGACGGGCGCACCGAACTGCTCAAGGGCCTGGACCCGAACAAGGACCAGAGCTACTTCCTGCACGCGGTGGGCGGCGAGCAGATCGCCCGCAGCCTGTTCCCGGTCGGCGAACTGGAGAAGCCGGAAGTCCGCGCCATCGCCGAGAAGCACGGCCTGGCCACGGCGAAGAAGAAGGATTCCACCGGCATCTGCTTCATCGGCGAGCGGCGTTTCACCGACTTCCTCAAGCAATACCTGCCGGCCCAGCCCGGCGACATCGAGACCACCGAAGGCAAGGTCATCGGCCGCCACAGCGGCCTGATGTACCACACCATCGGCCAGCGCCAGGGCCTCGGCATCGGCGGCCTCAAGGAAGCCGGCGACGACCCCTGGTACGTGCTCGGCAAGGACCTGCAGCGCAACGTGCTGCTGGTCGGCCAGGGCAACGACCACCCGCTGCTGTTCTCCCGCGCCCTGCTGGCCTCGCGAATCTACTGGGTCAACCCGGTCGAACTGGAGCGGCCACGCCGCCTGCGGGCCAAGGTGCGCTACCGGCAGAGCGACCAGGACTGCGTCCTGGAGAAAACCGCCGACGGCTACCGCGCGGTGTTCGACGAACCGCAGCGCGCCGTGACCCCGGGGCAATCGGTGGTGTTCTACGACGGCGAGGTCTGCCTCGGCGGCGGCGTGATCGAAACGGCGGAAGCCTGGGACTTCGGAGGACGCCCGTGAGCGATTCGCGCCAGCAACTTATCGCCCTCGGCGCCGTCTTCGAATCCGCAGCACTGGTCGACAAGCTGGCACGCACCGGGCAGATCAGCGAAGCCCCGCTGGGCTGCATGCTCGGCAGCCTGCTGGCGCGCAACCCGGCCAGCACCCTGGACGTCTACGGTGGCGACACCCTCAACCTGCGCGACGGCTTCAAGGCCCTGGCCAGCGCCCTGGAACGCAAGCCCGGCAGCCTGCAGCGCGAACCGCTGCGCTACGCCCTGGCGATGCTGACCCTGGAACGGCAACTGGACAAGCGCGGCGACATGCTCGACCTGATCGGCCAGCGTCTCGACCAGGTCGAACAGCAGGTCCAGCACTTCGGCCTGGTCCACGAAAACGTCATCGCCTCGTTCGCCAGCATCTACCAGGACACCCTCAGCACCTTCCGCCAGCGCATCCAGGTACACGGCGACATGCGCCACCTGCAGGTCAGCAGCAACGCCGCGCGGATCCGCGCCCTGCTGCTCGCCGGTATCCGCTCGGCGCGACTCTGGCGGCAGCTGGGCGGCAGCCGCTGGCAGATGGTGTTCAGCCGGCGCCGACTGCTCAACGAACTCTACCTCCTGCTGCGCGGCTAGCCATGGCCGAGAGCCAGCCACAACGGCGCAACAGCCCGACCCAGGGCGCCGCCATGCTGGCTCTTTCAGCGCTATTCTTCGCCCTGATGGGCGGCCTGATCCGCGAGGCTTCCAGCACCGTCAACAACGAAACCGTGGTGTTCTTCCGCAACCTCGTCGGCGTGCTGTTCTTCCTGCCCCTGGCGCTGACCCGCGGTATCGGCCCGCTGCGCACCCGCCGCCCGCTGTCGCACCTGCTGCGCACCACCTACGGCCTGGGCGGCATGTATTGCTACTTCTACGCCCTCGCCCACCTGCCGCTGACCGACGCCATGCTGTTCAGCTATGCCGCGCCGGTGTTCACCCCGCTGATCGCACACCTGTGGATCAAGGAGCCGCTGACCCGCCGGATGATGGGCGCCACCCTGGTCGGCTTCCTCGGCGTGCTGCTGGTGGCCAGGCCCAGCGGCGCGGTAGTGGCGCCGATCGCCCTGGTCGGTGTCGCCTCCAGCCTGATGGCCGCCTGCGCCTTCGTCTCGATCCGCGAAATGAGCGACAGCGAGCCGGCCTATCGCATCGTGTTCTATTTCGCCCTGTTCGGCGCGCTGTTCTCCGCCGTGCCGCTGGCCTGGGCCTGGCAGCCGCTGAACGGCCACGAACTGCTCCTGCTGCTCGCTGCCGGACTGTTCGCCAGCCTTGGCCAACTGACCATGTCGCAGGCTTATGCCCTGGCCTCTCCGGGAGTGATCGGGCCGATCGCCTACATGGCCATCGTGTTCGCCGGGGTGATCGCCTGGCTGCGCTGGGACGAACTGCCCAGCCACACATCGCTGCTCGGCGCCGCACTGATCTTCGCCGCCAGCCTGATCCCCCTGCTGGGTAACCGCTCCGCCGAAAGGCCCCGCTGAGTGCCCCACCGGAGCGCGCCTTTCATGTATGATATGCGCCCCTTTTTCGTTGACTTCCAGCCACGAGAACGTCTCATGCAGCTTTCCTCGCTCACCGCGGTATCCCCCGTCGATGGCCGCTATGCCGGCAAAACCAGCAGCCTGCGTCCGATCTTCAGCGAATACGGCCTGATCCGTTTCCGCGTCATGGTGGAAGTCCGCTGGCTGCAGCGTCTCGCCGCCCACGCCGGGATTCCCGAGGTCGCGCCGTTCTCCGCCGAGGCCAACGCCCTGCTCGACAGCCTGGCGAGCGACTTCCAGCTGGAACACGCCGAACGCATCAAGGACATCGAGCGCACCACCAACCACGACGTGAAAGCCGTGGAGTACCTGCTCAAGGAGCAGGCCGCCAAGCTCCCGGAGCTGGCCGCGGTCAGCGAGTTCATCCACTTCGCCTGCACCTCCGAGGACATCAACAACCTGTCCCACGCCCTGATGCTCCGCGAGGGCCGCGACAGCGTGCTGCTGCCACTGATGCGCCGGATCGCCGAGGCCATCCGCGAACTGGCGGTGAAATTCGCCGACGTGCCGATGCTCTCCCGCACCCATGGCCAGCCCGCCTCGCCAACCACCCTGGGCAAGGAACTGGCCAACGTGGTCTACCGCCTGGAGCGGCAGATCAAGCAGGTCGCCGGTATCGAGCTGCTGGGCAAGATCAACGGCGCGGTGGGCAACTACAACGCGCACCTGTCCGCCTACCCGGACGTCGACTGGGAAGCCAACGCCCGCCAGTTCATCGAAGGCGACCTCGGCCTGACCTTCAACCCCTACACCACGCAGATCGAGCCGCACGACTACATCGCCGAACTGTTCGACGCGATCGCCCGCTTCAACACCATCCTCATCGACTTCGACCGCGACGTCTGGGGCTACATCTCCCTCGGCTACTTCAAGCAGAAGACCGTGGCCGGCGAGATCGGCTCCTCGACCATGCCGCACAAGGTCAACCCGATCGACTTCGAGAACTCCGAAGGCAACCTCGGCATCGCCAACGCACTGTTCCAGCACCTGGCCAGCAAGCTGCCGATCTCGCGCTGGCAGCGCGACCTGACCGACTCCACCGTGCTGCGCAACCTCGGCGTCGGCATCGCCCACAGCGTCATCGCCTACGAGGCCAGCCTGAAGGGCATCGGCAAGCTGGAGCTGAACGCCCAGCGCATCGCCGAGGACCTGGACGCCTGCTGGGAAGTCCTCGCCGAACCGGTGCAGACCGTGATGCGCCGCTACGGCGTGGAGAACCCCTACGAGAAGCTGAAGGAACTGACCCGCGGCAAAGGCATCAGCGCCGAGGCCCTGCAGACTTTCATCGAAGAACTGGCGATTCCCGCCGAAGCCAAGGTCGAGCTGAAGAAGCTGACCCCGGCCGGCTACGTCGGCAATGCCGCCGCCCAGGCCAAGCGCATCTGAGCACGCAACCCTTTTGCACGCCCGGCTGTGCCGGGCGTTTTTGTTTCAAGGACTTATCCATGAATGCTGATACTCCCCTGCAACTTCTGGGCGGGCTGACCGCTGCCGAATTCCTCCGCGACTACTGGCAGCGCAAGCCGCTGCTGGTCCGCCAGGCGATCCCGGACTTCGAAAGCCCACTGTCCGCCGACGAGCTGGCCGGCCTGTCGCTGGAGGAAACAGTGGAATCGCGCATCGTCCTCGAACACGGGAAAACCCCCTGGGAAATGCGCCGCGGCCCGTTCCAGGAGGAGGACTACAAGCACCTGCCGGAACAGGACTGGACCCTGCTGGTGCAGGCGGTCGACCAGTTCGTTCCGGAAGTCGCCGAACTGCTGGAGCGGTTCCGTTTCCTTCCCAGTTGGCGGATCGACGACGTGATGATCAGCTATGCCGCGCCCGGCGGCGGCGTCGGTCCGCACTTCGACAACTACGACGTGTTCCTGCTCCAGAGCCACGGGCGCCGGCGCTGGAAGGTCGGCCAGGTGTGCAGCGCCGACAGCCCGCTGCGCGAGCACGCCGACCTGCGCATCCTCGCCGACTTCGAGCAGAGCGATGAGTGGGTCCTGGAGCCCGGCGACATGCTCTACCTGCCGCCGCGCCTGGCCCACTACGGCATCGCCGAAGACGAATGCATGACCTACTCGATCGGTTTCCGCGCCCCCAGCGCCGCCGAGGTGCTGACCCACTTCACCGACTTCCTCGGTCAGTTCCTCTCCGACGAGGAACGCTACAGCGACGCCGGCCTGCAGCCGGTGGGCGACGATCCGCACCAGATCCAGCGCGACGCCCTCGAGCGCCTGCAGGGCCTGATCCAGGAACACATGAGCGACGAGCGCCTGCTGCTGACCTGGTTCGGCCAGTTCATGACCGAGCCGCGCTATCCTGAACTGGTTGCCGGCGAGGATATCCCCGAAGAGGAGCTGTTCGGCGCCCTCGAGGATGGCGCGCTGCTGGTGCGCAACCCCAGCGCACGCCTGGCCTGGAGCGAGATCGACATCGGCCTGGTGCTGTTCGCCAGCGGCCAGAGCGTACTCCTGCCCGGCCAGCTCAAGGAACTGCTGAAGCTGGTCTGCTCGGCCGATGCGTTGCATCTGGAAAACCTCGGCCAATGGCTGGCCGATGACGATGCGCGTAAGCTGTTGGCGGAGTTGGTCAAACAGGGCAGTTTGGAGTTTGCAGATGAATAAGATCCGCGTACGCGTAGCCGACTGGCAGAAGGACAATGCCGAGCTGCGCCGCATCCGCGAAGCGGTCTTCATTGCCGAACAGTCGGTTCCGCCGGAACTGGAATGGGACGCCGAAGACGACGAAGCCGTGCATTTTCTCGCCTATGAAGGCGAATACGCGATCGGCACCGCGCGCCTGCTGGGCGACGGCCACATCGGCAGGGTCTCGGTGCTCAAGGACTGGCGCGGCCTGAAGGTCGGCGACGCGCTGATGCGCGCGGCCATCGCGGAAGCCGAGCGACGCGGCCTGAAGCGCCAGTTGCTGACCGCCCAGGTCTATGCCATTCCCTTCTACGAGCGACTGGGCTTCAAGGTCGACAGCGGCGAGTTCCTCGATGCCGGCCTGCCTCACGTCGACATGGTCCGCGACAGCGACTGAGGCCCGATGCACGACGACGCCCCGGAGTCCGCGCCGGCCGACCTGCCGGCCATCGAGTTCAGCTCTCCGGGGCGCTTTGCCGTGCACAACCCGGCGAGCGACGCGGCGCCTGCGCAATCTCCGGAAGCGGCGCCGTTCCGGCTCGGCGAGCACCAACCGCTGGAGCGCTTCGAGCAACCGCAACAGGCCCGCGCCCACGCCCTGGCACTGCTGCAGCAGGCCCGCCGCTCGTTGTGCCTGTACAGTCCCGACCTGGAACCCTGGCTCTACCACCACAGCAGCGTCCAGGACGCCTGCACCCGCTTCCTCCTGGCCAATCCGCGCAACCGCCTGCGCATCCTTGTCGGCGACAGCACCCAGGCCGTGCGCAACGGCCACCGCCTGATCACGCTTTCGCGCCGCCTGTCGAGCAACTGCCTGATCCGCCGCCTCAACCCGGACTACCCTAGAGAAGACGACGCCTTCCTCCTGGCCGACGAGCAGGGTCTGCTGCTGCGCCCACATCCGGCGCAACCGGCGGGCTACGCCTGCTACCGGGCCGCCGGGCGGGTGCGCCAGCTCCAGGCTCGCTTCGAACGGGCCTGGAACACCAGTCTTTCCGACCCGGACCTGCGGAGCCTCCTCCTGTGACCCTGTTGCGCACCATCCTGTTCTCTTCCCTGCTGGCGACGCTCGCCCTCGGCGCCTCGGCCGCTCCACGCACCGAAGTGATCCCGCTCAACTACCGCACCGCCGACGACGTGATAGCGGTGGCCCAATCGGTCATCGGCAGCGAAGGCAAGGTCAGCGCCTACGGCAACCAGTTGATCGTCAACGCCGAGCCGGCGAAGATCCGCGAACTGCAATCCGTCCTGCAACAGATCGACTCGCGCCCGCATCGCCTGCTGATCACCGTCGACACCAGCCAGAACCTGCAACAGGACAGCCACGGTTATTCGGTGGACGGCTCGGCCAGCGCCGGCAACGTGGAGATCCAGAGCGGCCGCGGCGAAGTCGACGGCAAGGATCGCGTGCGCATCATCCGCCGCTCCACCGACAGCCGCGCCGGCGGCACCCAGCAGGTCCAGGCCACCGAAGGCTACCCGGCGCTGATCCAGGTCGGCCAGAGCGTGCCCATCACCAGCACCGCCACCGGCCCCTACGGACAGATCTACAGCCAGACCGAATACCGCAACGTCAACCGCGGCTTCTACGTCACCGCGACCCTGACCGGCAACCTGGTGCACGTCACCATCAGCTCCAGCAATGACCGCCTCAGCCAGAGCCATCCCGGCGTCATCGATACCCAGAGCACCGACACCCGGGTCAGCGGCAAGCTCGGCGAATGGATCACCTTCGGCGGCGTCAGCGAGCAGAACCAGGCCGACCAGCGCGGTTTCGTCCGCCGCTACTCCACCCAGGGACGCGACGACACCAGCCTGCGCCTGAAAGTCGAAGCGCTCGACTGACCGACGGCAGCCCCCGGAAGATTTTCCGCCACGCTCCGGCAAAGCCCCGGAGCGCGGGCTTTTGCGAGCATTTTCGATCCATTCGGAATCATCTCGACCAGACAAGACCATCCGGTCACTCTTAGACCTTCGTGTAGTAGCCTTGAAAAAACACTACAAAAGGTTTGACGAAGGATTTTTTCCAGAGCATGATGGCCCCGCTCCCGCTAATCAGGGGCTCTGCAACGACGAGCCCCCGGTGTCTGCGCCGATACGCCCTCGGCCTCCACCGCGCCGATCCGCCCACAAGGCGGCTTGACGAGATTGCGACTGGAACGAAGTTGTCCTGAGGGACGGGGAAGCGTTTACGTATCAGCCAGATCGAAAGACTCGGCAGCGAGTCGCCCACCGGCAGCCACGAGCCGGACGGCGCTTGCCAGTCGAGGAGCACGGTCCGCGAACTGTTCGTCTCCACCCCCTCCTCCGGCGTCATTCTTCGCCACGGTCATTCTCTCGCCATGCAGCGGTGAGCCACCCGCAAGACAACCTTCACCAGCAGGTTTTGAGTGGGTCAGTCGGTGCTCAACCAATACATTTCTTGAAGGATTGACCATGTCCGCATATCAGAACGAGATCAAGGCAGTTGCCGCGCTGAAAGAGAAGAACGGCAGCAGCTGGAGCGCGATCAACCCCGAGTACGCAGCTCGCATGCGTATCCAGAACCGCTTCAAGACCGGCCTGGATATCGCCAAGTACACCGCGGCCATCATGCGCAAGGACATGGCCGAGTACGATGCGGACTCCTCCGTCTACACCCAGTCGCTGGGCTGCTGGCACGGTTTCATCGGGCAGCAGAAGCTGATCTCGATCAAGAAGCACCTGAAGACCACCAACAAGCGCTACCTCTACCTGTCCGGCTGGATGGTCGCCGCGCTGCGCTCCGACTTCGGCCCGCTGCCGGACCAGTCCATGCACGAGAAGACCGCGGTTTCCGGCCTGATCGAAGAGCTGTACACCTTCCTGCGCCAGGCTGACGCCCGCGAACTGGACCTGCTGTTCACCGGCCTGGACGCTGCCCGCGCCGCTGGCGACAAGGCCAAGGAAGCCGAGCTGCAGGCGCAGATCGACAACTTCGAGACCCACGTGGTACCGATCATCGCCGACATCGACGCCGGTTTCGGCAACGCCGAGGCCACCTACCTGCTGGCCAAGAAGATGATCGAAGCCGGCGCCTGCTGCATCCAGATCGAGAACCAGGTGTCCGACGAGAAGCAGTGCGGTCACCAGGACGGCAAGGTCACTGTTCCGCACAGCGACTTCCTCGCCAAGATCAATGCCGTTCGCTACGCCTTCCTCGAACTGGGCGTGGACGATGGCGTGATCGTCGCCCGTACCGACTCCCTGGGCGCCGGTCTGACCAAGCAGATCGCCGTGACCAACGAGCCGGGCGACCTGGGCGACCTGTACAACTCGTTCCTGGATTGCGAGGAAATCTCCGAGGCCGAGCTGGGCAACGGCGACGTGGTGATCAAGCGCGATGGCAAGCTGCTGCGTCCGAAGCGCCTGGCCTCCAACCTGTTCCAGTTCCGCAAGGGCACTGGCGAAGACCGCTGCGTCCTGGACTGCATCACCTCGTTGCAGAACGGTGCCGACCTGCTCTGGATCGAAACCGAGAAGCCACACGTCGGCCAGATCAAGGCGATGGTCGACCGCATCCGCGAAGTGATCCCGAACGCCAAGCTGGTCTACAACAACAGCCCGTCCTTCAACTGGACCCTGAACTTCCGCCAGCAGGTGTTCGATGCGTTCGTCGCCGAAGGCAAGGACGTTTCCGCCTACGACCGCGCCAAGCTGATGAGCGTCGAGTACGACGACACCGAGCTGGCCAAGGTCGCCGACGAGAAGATCCGCACCTTCCAGCGTGACGGCTCGGCCCACGCCGGCATCTTCCACCACCTGATCACCCTGCCGACCTACCACACCGCCGCGCTGTCCACCGACAACCTGGCCAAGGGCTACTTCGCCGACGAAGGCATGCTGGCCTACGTGAAGGGCGTGCAGCGCCAGGAACTGCGCCAGGGCATCGCCTGCGTCAAGCACCAGAACATGGCGGGTTCCGACATCGGCGACAACCACAAGGAGTACTTCGCTGGCGAAGCGGCTCTGAAGGCAAGCGGCAAGGACAACACCATGAACCAGTTCCACTGAGGAACAGGGCCAGCCGGGCAGCCACGACCTGCCCGGTCCACCCCGCGAAGACCCCGGCCTCGGCCGGGGTCTTTTCATTTCCGGATGGTGGCAAAAGGCCTCGCGCCGCTGTCATCGTCCCGTCGCTTTCCGCGGTTAGCGTCAATGCTCCGTCGATCAGCCCACAAGGAGCACGTCCGTGAGCCTGGAAAAAAACAATGCCGTCCTGTTCGGTGATGGCGACGAGTTGCCCAGCAACCATTCGAGCAACCCACACATGAACGACCTGATCGCCGGCCTCGGCCGCCGCCAGGTCCTGGCCGGTGGTGCGGCACTCGGCGCCCTGGCCTTCCTCGGCGTGTCGCTGCCCGCCAGCGCCGCCCCCGCCGAACCGCAGGCCGCCGGCGCAGAAAGCCTGCGCGGGTTCCCCTTCAAGCGCCGCAACCGCCTGCCCTTCGAGGCTATCGCCAGCAGTCGCGCCGACGCCATCCGCGTGCCCGCCGGCTACAAGGCGACGCCGTTCATTCCCTGGGGCACGCCGATCAGCGGCAGCTACCCGGGCTTCCTCGACAACGCCGGCAACAGCGCCCAGGACCAGGCGGACCAGATCGGCATGCACCATGACGGCATGCACTTCTTCCCGATCGACGCGCAGTTCGGCTTCGGCGGCGGCCACGTCAGCAACCACGGCCTGCTGGTGCTCAACCACGAGTACATCGACGCGCCGCTGCTGCACCCCAACGGCCCGACCGTGGTCGACGGCAAGCGCACCGTCGCCGACGAAGTACGCAAGGAAATCAATGCCCACGGCGTCTCGGTGGTGGAGATCCGCCGCAACGTGAATGGCGAATGGAATGTCGTACCGTCGCAGCGCAACCGCCGGATCACCGCCGCCACGCCGATGCGCATCGCCGGCCCGGCGCGCGGCCACGAACTGCTGCGCACCCGCTACAGCCCGGACGGCACCCGCACCCGCGGCACCCACAACAACTGCTCCAACGGCTTCACTCCCTGGGGCACCTATCTCACCTGCGAAGAGAACTGGGTTGGCTATTTTTCCACCCAGGACAGCGAACTGCCGCGCGAGCTGTCCCGCTACGGCATTCGCGACACCAGCCGTTTCGGCTGGGAAACCCTGCCGGGCGACGAGTTCGAGCGCTTCGACGCCACCCGCAAGGGCAAACAGGCCCAGGACGACTACCGCAACGAACCGAACAACTTCGGCTGGATCGTCGAGATCGACCCGTTCGACCCGCAATCGGTGCCGGTCAAGCGTACCGCTCTCGGCCGCTTCGCCCACGAGGGCCTGATCTTCGCCCCGGTCAAGCCGGGCCGCCAGGTAGTCTGCTATTCCGGCGACGACTCGCAGAACGAGTACATCTACAAGTACGTCAGCCGCGACAGGTTCCGTCCGGGCCGTAGCAACGCCCGCCTGCTCGACGAAGGCACCCTCTACGTCGCCCGCTTCAACGCCGATGGCAGCGGCCAGTGGCTGCCGCTGGACATCGCCGACGGCAACTTCCGCGCCGCCTGCCGCAAGGCCGGGGTCAGCTTCGCCGACCAGGGCGAAGTCCTGATCAACACCCGCCTGGCCGCCGACGTCCTCGGCGCGACCAGGATGGACCGCCCGGAGTGGGGCGCGGTCAACCCGGACAACGGCGACGTCTACTTCACCCTCACCAACAACACCTCGCGCAGCGTCGCCGACGCCGCCAACCCACGCGTCAGGAATGCCTACGGCCACATCATCCGCTGGCGCGAGCGCAGCCGCGACTACGCCGGCCAGCGCTTCACCTGGGACCTGTTCATGCTCGCCGGGCCGGCCGAGGACAGCCGCGGTCCGGACGGCAAGCCGCTGAACCAGGACAATATCCTGGCCAGCCCCGACGGGCTCTGGTTCGATCCGGAAGGCCGGCTGTGGATCCAGACCGACATGAGCGGCAGCCAACTGAGCGGCGGCCCGTTCGGCAACAACCAGATGCTGGTGGCCGACCCGCGCACCGGCGAGCTGAAACGCTTCCTCACCGGCCCGCTGGGTTGCGAGGTGACCGGCATCGCCGCGACGCCGGACTTCCGTACGCTGTTCATCAATATCCAGCATCCGGGTGAGGGCTCGACCGCCGACAACCTGCTCAGCGCCTGGCCGGACGGCCCGGGCCGGCGGCCACGCTCGGCCACCGTGGTGATCACCCGCGAAGACGGTCGCCGCCTGCTCTGACGAACCATGGCGACCCGCGTTGGCCGGAGTGCCGGCGCGGGTCGCCGCTACAGCCGTGGGCAAGCCCGGGCAAAGCGGGTGGAATGCAGGCTCCCCCTCTCAAGGAAGGATGCCAGCATGTCCAAGCGCAACCGCCTCAGCCGCGCCGTCGGCGCCATCAACCTCCTCCCCCGCCGCCTGCGCAGCCGCGGCCTGTCGCTGCTGCTGGGCTCCCAGGTGCGCTTCGCCGGCACTGCCAGGGTGCGCATCCATGAACTGGGGCAGGAGCGCGCCATCCTCAGCCTGAAGAATCGCCGGCCGGTACAGAACCACATAAAAGGCATCCATGCCGCGGCGATGGCCCTGCTCGCCGAGTCGGCCAGCGGCTTCCTGGTCGGAATGAACGTACCGGACGACAAGCTGCCGCTGATCAAGACCATGAAGATCGACTACCTCAGGCGGGCCCAGGGCGACCTGTCCGCCGTCGCCACCCTGGAGGCCGGGCAGATCGCCCAGATCCGGCAACAGGAAAAAGGCGAGGTCCGCGTGGCGGTCACGGTCAGCGACGAGAGCGGCAACCAGCCGATCGCCTGCGAGATGATCTGGGCCTGGGTCAGCAAGAAACGCCGGGACACTGCCGGATCATCCAGGTAGCGCAGCCACAAAACGACTACACCAGGGCGGCGAGGCGAACCGCGGCAAGCCTTGCGCAGCCACCGCCGCGCCATGGAGCTTCGCCGACGCCAGCGGCTGTGGCAGAGCCGGAGCCAGGCTTGCGCAAGAAGAAAAACCGCCACGGGCCGACCGGGAAAATATTCCCGGCTTAATGCAATAAAGGATTGAACGGGAGTAATTACCAATAAAAGCGTAAACAATAGTAACGTCGCATGGAATATATGTAGCGAAGTTATGCGGATGCGACATTGCAAACGATATTCATTATCGTTTGAGTCACCCGAAAAAGCCCTTCCCCGACCTCCCCGGCAATACGACCAAAAGCCAGCCAAGCCGCGTCACCTCTCGCAAAGGCAGCAATCACGAGGCTTCCGGCGCTGAACCAAAGCGCCGGAAAAATCCGAGAAGCGTCTGTTTGTGTTAGAAAAATTTACTTGTCCGGCGCTTTGGGCATAAAATCGGAAAGATACTTACAACCCTTAGCTCACTACGCAGCGGGTTGCGCAAGAAGTCGGGCATTGCGCCCAGAACCCACGATCTTATATATCCGGTACAGAAGGAGTATCAGCATGCCAAACCCAGCTGAACTTGCAGCTCATCACTGGGGATTCGCTGCCTTCCTTCTAGGGGTCGTTGGCCTTCTCGCCTTCATGCTAGGGGTTTCCGCCCTGCTTGGCAGCAAGGCATTTGGTCGCAGCAAGAACGAACCCTTCGAATCCGGGATCGTCCCCACCGGCGGCGCCCGCCTGCGCCTGTCGGCAAAATTCTATCTGGTCGCGATGCTCTTCGTGATCTTCGACGTCGAAGCCCTCTTCCTCTTCGCCTGGTCGGTGTCGGTTCGCGAAAGCGGCTGGGCCGGCCTGATCGAGGCAACCATTTTCATAGCAATTCTGTTGGCGGGTCTTGTCTACCTTTGGCGGATCGGTGCGCTCGACTGGGCACCCGAAAGCCGTCGCAAGCGGCAGGCGAAGCTAAAACAATGAGGCTTTGGCGATGCAATACAAACTTACCCGGATCGACCCCGATGCGGCCAACGACCAGTACCCGATAGGCGAACGGGAAACCGTGGCCGACCCGCTGGTCGAGGGCCAGGTTCACAAGAACATCTTCATGGGCAAGCTCGAGGATGTGCTGAACTCCACCGTCAACTGGGGTCGCAAGAACTCGCTCTGGCCCTACAACTTCGGGCTGTCCTGCTGCTACGTGGAGATGACCACCGCCTTCACCGCGCCGCACGACATCGCCCGCTTCGGCGCCGAAGTGATCCGGGCCTCGCCGCGCCAGGCCGACTTCATGGTCATCGCCGGCACCTGCTTCATCAAGATGGCTCCGGTCATCCAGCGCCTCTACGAGCAGATGCTCGAACCCAAGTGGGTCATTTCCATGGGCTCGTGCGCCAACTCCGGCGGCATGTACGACATCTACTCGGTGGTCCAGGGGGTCGACAAGTTCCTCCCCGTGGACGTCTACATCCCCGGTTGCCCACCTCGTCCGGAGGCGTTCCTGCAAGGCCTGATGCTGCTGCAGGAATCCATCGGCCAGGAGCGCCGTCCGCTGTCCTGGGTCGTTGGCGACCAGGGGGTCTACCGCGCCGACATGCCGGCCCAGAAAGACCTGAAACGCGAGCAGCGCATCCAGGTGACCAACCTGCGCAGCCCCGACGAAGTGTGATCCGGAACTCCCGGCCAGCCCCGCTGGCCGGCCGAGACCAACCGCGTTCACCCCACCGTTGACCGAAAGCGACCGAGACCATGACTGCAGACTCCGCTCTGTACATCCCGCCTTACAAGGCAGACGACCAGGATATCGTCGTCGAACTGAATTCCCGCTTTGGCGCCGAGACCTTCACCGTCCAGCCCACCCGTACCGGCATGCCGGTGCTCTGGGTCCCGCGCGAAAGACTGATCGAAGTCCTGACCTTCCTCCGTCAGGTACCCAAGCCCTACGTGATGCTCTACGACCTGCACGGCGTCGACGAGCGCCTGCGCACCCATCGCCGCGGCCTGCCGAACGCCGACTTCAGCGTGTTCTACCACCTGATGTCGCTGGAGCGTAATAGTGACGTGATGATCAAGGTCGCCTTGTCCGAGCGCGACCTCAACCTGCCCACCGCCACCCGTATCTGGCCCAACGCCAACTGGTACGAGCGCGAAGTGTGGGACATGTACGGCATCACCTTCACCGGCCACCCGCACCTGACCCGCATGCTGATGCCGCCGACCTGGCAGGGCCATCCGCTGCGCAAGGACTACCCGGCACGCGCCACCGAGTTCGATCCCTACTCCCTGTCCGCCGCCAAGCAGGACCTGGAGCAGGAAGCCCTGCGCTTCAAGCCGGAAGACTGGGGCATGAAGCGCCACGGCGAGAACGAGGACTACATGTTCCTCAACCTCGGCCCGAACCACCCGTCCGCCCACGGCGCGTTCCGCATCATCCTGCAGTTGGACGGCGAGGAGATCATCGACTGCGTGCCGGAGATCGGCTACCACCACCGCGGCGCCGAGAAGATGGCCGAGCGCCAGTCCTGGCACAGCTTCATCCCCTACACCGACCGCATCGACTACCTCGGCGGGGTGATGAACAACCTGCCCTACGTGCTCTCGGTGGAGAAGCTCGCCGGGATCAAGGTGCCGCAGCGGGTCGACGTGATCCGGATCATGATGGCGGAGTTCTTCCGCATCCTGAACCACCTGCTGTACCTGGGCACCTACATCCAGGACGTCGGCGCCATGACCCCGGTGTTCTTCACCTTCACCGACCGCCAGCGCGCCTACAAGGTGGTCGAGGCCATCACCGGCTTCCGCCTGCACCCGGCCTGGTACCGCATCGGCGGCGTCGCCCACGACCTGCCGCGCGGCTGGGACAAGCTGGTCCGCGAGTTCCTCGACTGGATGCCCAAGCGCCTCGACGAGTACGAGACCGCGGCCCTGAAGAACAGCATCCTGCGCGGCCGGACCATCGGCGTCGCCCAGTACAACACCAAGGAAGCCCTCGAGTGGGGCACCACCGGCGCCGGCCTGCGCGCCACCGGTTGCGACTTCGACCTGCGCAAGGCCCGCCCCTACTCCGGCTACGAGAACTTCGAGTTCGAGGTACCGCTGGCCCACAACGGCGACGCCTACGACCGCTGCATGGTCAAGATGGGCGAGATGCGCCAGAGCCTGCGGATCATCGAACAGTGCCTGAAGAACATGCCGGAAGGCCCGTACAAGGCCGACCACCCGCTGACCACGCCGCCGCCGAAAGAACGCACGCTGCAGCACATCGAAACCCTGATCACCCACTTCCTGCAGGTTTCCTGGGGCCCGGTCATGCCGGCCAACGAAGCCTTCCAGATGATCGAGGCGACCAAGGGCATCAACAGCTACTACCTGACCAGCGACGGCAGCACCATGAGCTACCGCACGCGCATCCGGACGCCCAGCTTCGCGCACCTGCAACAGATCCCCTCGGTGATCAACGGCAGCATGATCGCGGACCTGATCGCCTACCTGGGTAGCATCGATTTCGTTATGGCTGACGTGGACCGCTGACATGAGCCAGAGCAACCTGATTCAGACCGACCGTTTCGTCCTCAGCGAAACCGAGCGCTCGTCCATCGAGCATGAAATGCATCACTACGAGGACCCGCGCGCGGCGTCCATCGAAGCCCTGAAGATCGTCCAGAAGGAACGCGGCTGGGTGCCGGACGGCGCCATCCCGGCGATCGGCGAGGTGCTGGGGATCCCGGCCAGCGACGTCGAAGGCGTCGCCACCTTCTATAGTCAGATATTCCGCCAGCCGGTGGGCCGCCACATCATCCGCGTCTGCGACAGCATGGTCTGCTACATCGGCGGCCACGAATCCGTGGTCGGCGAGATCCAGAAGCAACTCGGCATCGGTCTCGGCCAGACCACCGCCGACGGTCGCTTCACCCTGCTCCCGGTCTGCTGCCTGGGCAACTGCGACAAGGCACCGGCGCTGATGATCGACGACGACACCCATGGCGACGTGCGTCCCGACGGGGTCGCCAAACTGCTGGAGGCCTACGTATGACCCTTACCTCCATTGGTCCGGCCAACCGCATGGCGCGTTCGGCGGAAACCCATCCGCTGACCTGGCGCCTGCGCGAAGACGCCCAGCCCGTCTGGCTCGAGGAATACCAGAGCAAGGACGGCTATGCCGCGGCACGCAAGGCGCTGACCCAGATGGCCCAGGACGACATCGTCCAGACCGTCAAGGATTCCGGCCTCAAGGGCCGTGGCGGCGCGGGCTTCCCCACTGGCGTGAAGTGGGGCCTGATGCCCAAGGACGAGTCGCTGAACATCCGCTACCTGCTGTGCAACGCGGACGAGATGGAGCCGAACACCTGGAAGGACCGCATGCTCATGGAGCAGCTGCCGCACCTGCTGGTGGAAGGCATGCTGATTTCCGCGCGCGCGCTGAAGGCCTACCGCGGCTACATCTTCCTGCGCGGCGAATACGTCGACGCGGCGCGCAACCTCAACCGCGCCATCGACGAAGCCAAGGCCGCCGGCCTGCTCGGCAAGAACATCCTCGGCAGCGGCTTCGACTTCGAACTGTTCGTCCACACCGGCGCCGGCCGCTACATCTGCGGCGAAGAGACCGCGCTGATCAACTCGCTGGAAGGTCGTCGCGCCAACCCGCGTTCCAAGCCGCCCTTCCCCGCCGCCGTCGGCGTCTGGGGCAAGCCGACCTGCGTGAACAACGTGGAGACGCTGTGCAACGTGCCGGCCATCGTCGGCAACGGCGTGGACTGGTACAAGACCCTGGCCCGCCCCGGCAGCGAAGACATGGGCACCAAGCTGATGGGCTTCTCCGGCAAGGTGAAGAACCCCGGCCTGTGGGAACTGCCGTTCGGCGTCAGCGCCCGCGAGCTGTTCGAGGACTACGCCGGCGGCATGCGCGACGGCTTCCAGCTCAAGGCCTGGCAGCCCGGCGGCGCCGGTACCGGCTTCCTGCTCCCGGAGCACCTGGATGCGCAGATGTTCGCCGGCGGCATCGCCAAGGTCGGCACCCGGATGGGCACCGGCCTGGCCATGGCGGTGGACGACAGCATCAACATGGTTTCCCTGCTGCGCAACATGGAAGAGTTCTTCGCCCGCGAGTCCTGCGGCTGGTGCACCCCCTGCCGCGATGGCCTGCCGTGGAGCGTGAAGCTGCTGCGCGCCCTGGAGCGGGGCGAAGGCCAGCCCGGCGACCTCGAGACCCTCGAGCAGCTGGTCAACTTCCTCGGCCCAGGCAAGACCTTCTGCGCCCACGCGCCGGGAGCCGTCGAGCCGCTGGGCAGCGCCCTCAAGTATTTCCGTGCCGAATTCGAGGCGGGCATCTCCCGCCAGCCTTCGGCCGCGCCGCGCCCGGCAACGGTCGGCGCCTGATGCTTTGCAGCCGGACGGCAAGCCGTCCGGCGATGTTTCGTCGTCGTGCCGCGGCCCCGCCGCAGGCCCGACGGAACCGTGAGTTTCTATTAGCCACGCCCGCTGACAACGGGCCAACGAAGACTTGAACCATGGCCACTATCCACGTAGACGGCAAGACGCTCGAAGTCGATGGTGCAGACAACCTCCTGCAGGCCTGTCTGTCCCTCGGTCTCGACATTCCCTACTTCTGCTGGCACCCGGCGCTCGGTAGCGTCGGCGCCTGCCGCCAGTGCGCGGTGAAGCAGTACACCGACGAGAACGACAAGCGTGGTCGCCTCGTCATGTCCTGCATGACCCCCGCCACCGACAACACCTGGATCTCCATCGAAGACGAAGAGGCCAAGCAGTTCCGCGCCAGCGTCGTCGAATGGCTGATGACCAACCACCCGCACGACTGCCCGGTGTGCGAAGAAGGCGGTCACTGCCACCTGCAGGACATGACGGTGATGACCGGCCACAACGAGCGCCGGTACCGCTTCACCAAGCGCACCCACCAGAACCAGGAACTCGGCCCGTTCATCGCCCACGAGATGAACCGCTGCATCGCCTGCTACCGCTGCGTGCGCTACTACAAGGACTACGCCGGCGGCACCGACCTCGGCGTCTACGGCGCCCACGACAACGTCTACTTCGGACGGGTCGAGGACGGCGTGCTGGAAAGCGAGTTCTCCGGCAACCTCACCGAGGTCTGCCCCACCGGCGTGTTCACCGACAAGACCCACTCCGAGCGCTATAACCGCAAGTGGGACATGCAGTTCGCCCCGAGCATCTGCCACGGCTGCTCCAGCGGCTGCAACATCAGCCCCGGCGAGCGCTACGGCGAGATCCGCCGGATCGAGAACCGCTACAACGGCTCGGTCAACCACTACTTCCTCTGCGACCGCGGTCGCTTCGGCTACGGCTACGTCAACCGCGAAGACCGTCCGCGCCAGCCGCTGCTGGTGCTGAGCAAGCAGAAGCTGGGCCTGGACGGCGCCATCGACCAGGCCGCTGCCCTGCTGAAGGAGCGCAAGGTGATCGGCATCGGTTCGCCGCGCGCCAGCCTGGAAAGCAACTTCGCCCTGCGCGAACTGGTTGGCGAAGGCAACTTCTACAGCGGCATCAACGAAGGCGAGCTCGACCGCCTGCGCCTGATCCTGCAGGTCATGCAGGAAGGCCCGCTACCGGTGCCGAGCATCCGCGACATCGAGGACCACGACGCGGTCTTCGTCCTCGGCGAGGACCTGACCCAGACCGCCGCCCGCATCGCCCTGGCCCTGCGCCAGTCGGTGAAGGGCAAGGCCGTCGAGATGGCCGCCGACATGAAGGTCCAGCCGTGGCTCGACGCCGCGGTGAAGAATATCGCCCAGCACGCGCAGAACCCGCTGTTCATCGCCAGCGTCAGCGCGACCCGCCTCGACGACGTCGCCGAGGAAACCGTGCACGCCGCGCCGGACGACCTCGCTCGCCTCGGCTTCGCCGTGGCCCATGCCATCGATCCGAGCGCCCCGCCCGTGGCCGACCTCGACCCGCAGGCCCAGGCCTTCGCCCAGCGCATCGCCGATGCCCTGCTGGCGGCCAAGCGTCCGTTGGTGGTGTCCGGCAACTCGCTGGGCAACAAGGCACTGATCGAAGCCGCGGCGAACATCGCCAAGGCTCTCAAGCAGCGCGAGAAGAACGGTTCCATCAGCCTGGTGGTCGGCGAAGCCAACAGCCTCGGCCTGGCGCTCTTCGGCGGCGACTCCGTGGAAGCCGCGCTCGAGCGACTGACCTCCGGACAGGCCGACGCCGTGGTGGTGCTGGAGAACGATCTCTACCGCCGCACCGACGCCGCCCGTGTCGACGCAGCCCTGGCGGCGGCCAAGGTGGTGATCGTCGCCGATCACCAGCAGACCGCCACCACCGCCAAGGCGCACCTGGTGCTGCCGGCGGCCAGCTTCGCCGAAGGCGACGGCACCCTGGTCAGCCAGGAAGGCCGCGCCCAGCGCTTCTTCCAGGTGTTCGACCCGACCTACTACGACGCCAGGAACTTGGTCCGCGAGGGCTGGCGCTGGCTGCATGCGATCCACAGCACCCTGCAGGGCAGGCGCGTCGACTGGACCCAGCTGGACCACGTCACCGAAGCCGTCGCCGAGGCCAAGCCGGTCCTGGCCGGCATCCGCGACGCCGCGCCGGCCGCCTCGTTCCGCATCAAGGGTCTCAAGCTGGCCCGCGAACCGCACCGCTACAGCGGGCGCACCGCCATGCGCGCCAATATCAGCGTGCACGAGCCGCGCACCCCGCAGGACATCGACTCGGCGTTCGCCTTCTCCATGGAAGGCTACTCCGGCAGCCAGGAAGACCGTCAGCAGATCCCGTTCGCCTGGTCGCCGGGCTGGAACTCGCCGCAGGCCTGGAACAAGTTCCAGGACGAGGTCGGCGGCCACCTGCGCGCCGGCGACCCCGGCGTGCGCCTGATCGAACCGAAGGGCGAAGGCCTCGACTGGTTCCAGGCCGTGCCGGTGCCGTTCAGCGCCAAGGCCGACAGCTGGAAGGTAGTGCCGCTGTACCACCTGTTCGGCAGCGAGGAAAACAGCTCGCGGGCCACGCCGATCCAGCAGCGCATCCCGGAAACCTACGTCGCCCTGTCCAAGGAAGACGCGGACCGCCTCGGCGTCAACGACGGCGCGACCCTCGGCTTCCAGCTCAAGGGCCAGGCCCTGCGCCTGCCGCTGCGCATCGATGAACAACTCGGCGCCGGCCTGATCGGCCTGCCGGTCGGCTTCGCCGGCATTCCGGCGGCGATCGCCGGCTGCTCCGTGGAAGATCTGCAGGAGGCTGCACAATGAGTTGGCTGACTCCCGCTCTGGTCACCATCATCCTCACCGTGGTCAAGGCCATCGTGGTGCTGCTCGCCGTGGTCATCTGCGGCGCCCTGCTCAGCTGGGTCGAGCGCCGCCTGCTCGGCCTCTGGCAGGACCGCTACGGCCCCAACCGGGTCGGTCCGTTCGGCGCGTTCCAGCTCGGCGCGGACATGATCAAGATGTTCTTCAAGGAGGACTGGACCCCGCCGTTCGCCGACAAGATGATCTTCACCCTGGCCCCGGTGATCGCGATGGGCGCCCTGCTCGTCGCCTTCGCCATCGTGCCGATCACCCCCACCTGGGGCGTGGCGGACCTGAACATCGGCATCCTGTTCTTCTTCGCCATGGCCGGCCTGACGGTGTACGCGGTGCTGTTCGCCGGCTGGTCGAGCAACAACAAGTTCGCCCTGCTCGGCAGCCTGCGCGCCTCGGCCCAGACCATCTCCTACGAGGTGTTCCTGGCCCTGTCGCTGATGGGCATCGTCGCCCAGGTCGGCTCGTTCAACATGCGCGACATCGTCCAGTACCAGATCGACAACGTCTGGTTCATCATCCCGCAGTTCTTCGGTTTCTGTACCTTCATCATCGCCGGCGTCGCCGTGACCCACCGTCACCCGTTCGACCAGCCGGAAGCGGAACAGGAACTGGCGGACGGCTACCACATCGAGTACGCCGGGATGAAATGGGGCATGTTCTTCGTCGGCGAGTACATCGGCATCGTGCTGGTTTCGGCGCTGCTGGCGACCCTGTTCTTCGGCGGCTGGCACGGTCCGTTCCTGGACACCCTGCCGTGGCTGTCGTTCTTCTACTTCGCCGCCAAGACCGGCTTCTTCATCATGCTCTTCATCCTGATCCGCGCCTCGCTACCGCGTCCGCGCTATGACCAGGTGATGGCGTTCAGCTGGAAGGTGTGCCTGCCGCTGACCCTGATCAACCTGCTGGTGACCGGCGCGCTCGTGCTGGCCGCGGCCCAGTAAGGAGAACCACCGTGATCAAAGAAATCATCAACGTCGTGCATGGCACCTTCACCCAGCTTCGCAGCCTGGTGATGATCTTCGGCCATGCCTTCCGCAAGCGCGACACCCTGCAATACCCGGAGGAGCCGGTCTACCTGCCGCCGCGCTACCGTGGCCGGATCGTCCTGACCCGCGACCCCGACGGCGAGGAACGCTGCGTGGCCTGCAACCTGTGCGCCGTGGCCTGTCCGGTCGGCTGCATCTCGCTGCAGAAGGCCGAGACCGAGGACGGTCGCTGGTATCCGGAGTTCTTCCGCATCAACTTCTCGCGCTGCATCTTCTGCGGCCTGTGCGAGGAAGCCTGCCCGACCACCGCGATCCAGCTCACCCCGGACTTCGAGATGGGCGAGTTCAAGCGCCAGGACCTGGTATACGAGAAGCACGACCTGCTGATCTCCGGTCCGGGCAAGAACCCGGACTACAACTACTACCGCGTTGCGGGGATGGCGATCGCCGGCAAGCCGAAAGGCGCCGCGCAGAACGAAGCCGAACCGATCAACGTGAAAAGCCTGCTGCCATAAGGAGACGTCGCGTGGAATTCGCTTTCTATTTCGCTGCCGGCGTCGCCGTACTGGCCACGCTGCGGGTCATCACCAACAGCAACCCGGTGCATGCCCTGCTCTACCTGATCATTTCCCTGCTGGCCATCTCGATGACCTTCTTCAGCCTCGGCGCACCCTTCGCCGGCGCCCTGGAGATCATCGTCTACGCCGGCGCCATCATGGTTCTGTTCGTCTTCGTGGTGATGATGCTCAACCTCGGCCCGGCCGTGGTCGAGCAGGAGCGCAAGTGGCTCACGCCCGGCATCTGGGTCGGGCCTTCGGCCCTGGCCCTGGTCCTGCTGGTGGAGCTGCTGGTGGTCCTGGCCCGCACCCCGAGCGGTGCCGGTATCGGCCATACCACGGTAGACGCCAAGGCGGTCGGCATCAGCCTCTACGGCCCCTACCTGCTGGTGGTCGAACTGGCCTCCATGCTGCTGCTCGCGGCCCTGGTCGCTGCCTATCACCTGGGTCGTCAAGACGCCAAACAATAAAGGTTCGGCGGGCGCCCTGCGCCCGCCCCAAGGGAACGTAACGCTATGAACGCAATACCACTGGAACACGGCCTGGCCCTCGCCAGCGTCCTGTTCGCCCTCGGACTGGTCGGCTTGATGGTGCGACGCAACATCCTGTTCGTACTGATGAGCCTGGAAGTGATGATGAACGCCGCCGCCCTCGCCTTCGTGGTCGCCGGCAGCCGCTGGGGCCAACCCGACGGCCAGGTGATGTTCATCCTGGTGCTGAGCCTCGCGGCCGCCGAAGCGAGCATCGGCCTGGCGATCCTGCTGCAACTGTATCGCCGCTTCCACACCCTCGATATCGACGCTGCCAGCGAGATGCGCGGATGAACCTTCTACCTCTTACCTTCCTGTTCCCCCTGGTCGGCTTCCTGCTGCTGTCGTTCTCCCGCGGCAGGTGGTCGGAAAACCTTTCCGCGCTGGTCGGCGTCGGCTCGGTCGGCCTCTCCGCGCTGAGCGCGGCCTGGGCCATCTTCAGCTTCCACAGCAGTCCGCCGGAAGGCGGCGCCTACAGCCTGGTGCTATGGCAGTGGATGGCCGCCGGCGATTTCAGCACCAGCTTCACCCTGTACCTGGACGGCCTCTCGGTAACCATGCTCGGCGTAGTTACCGGCGTCGGCTTCCTGATCCACCTGTTCGCCTCCTGGTACATGCGTGGCGAAGCCGGCTATTCGCGCTTCTTCGCCTACACCAACCTGTTCATCGCCAGCATGCTGTTCCTTGTACTGGGCGACAACCTGCTGTTCCTCTACTTCGGTTGGGAAGGCGTGGGCCTGTGCAGCTACCTGCTGATCGGCTTCTACTACAGCAATCGCAACAACGGTAACGCGGCGCTGAAGGCGTTCATCGTCACCCGTGTCGGCGACGTGTTCATGGCCTTCGGCCTGTTCATCCTGTTCCAGCAGTTCGGCACCCTGAACATCCAGGAACTGCTGGTGCTGGCGCCGCAGAAGTTCCCGGAAGGCAACCTCTGGCTGACCCTGGCGACCCTGGCCCTGCTCGGCGGCGCGGTCGGCAAGTCCGCCCAGCTGCCGCTGCAGACCTGGCTGGCCGACGCGATGGCCGGTCCGACCCCGGTCTCCGCGCTGATCCACGCCGCCACCATGGTCACCGCGGGCGTCTACCTGATCGCCCGTTGCCACGGCCTGTTCACCCTGGCCCCGGACATCCTCGAACTGGTCGGCATCGTCGGCGCGGTGACCCTGGTCCTGGCCGGCTTCGCCGCCCTGGTGCAGACCGATATCAAGCGCATCCTCGCCTACTCGACCATGAGCCAGATCGGCTACATGTTCCTCGCCCTCGGCGTCGGCGCCTGGGACGCGGCGATCTTCCACCTGATGACCCACGCCTTCTTCAAGGCCCTGCTGTTCCTCGCCTCTGGCGCGGTGATCGTCGCCTGCCACCACGAGCAGAACATCTTCAAGATGGGCGGGCTGTGGAAGAAGCTGCCGCTGGCCTACGCCAGCTTCGTGGTCGGCGGCGCGGCGCTGGCCGCCCTCCCCTTCCTCACCGCGGGCTTCTACTCCAAGGACGAGATCCTCTGGGAGGCCTTCGCCAGCGGCCATCGCGAGTTGCTGATCGCCGGCCTGGTGGGTGCGTTCCTGACCTCGATCTACACCTTCCGCCTGATCTTCGTCGCCTTCCACGGCGAGCCGAAGACCGAAGCCCACGCCGGCCACGGGATTTCCCACTGGTTGCCGCTCAGCGTGCTGATCGTCCTGTCGACCTTCGTCGGCGCCCTGATCACCCCGCCGCTGGCCGGCGTCCTGCCGGAAAGCGTCGGCCACGCCGGTGGCGAAGCCAAGCACAGCCTGGAACTGGCCTCGGGTGCCATCGCCATCGCCGGTATCCTGCTGGCCGCCCTGCTGTTCCTCGGCCAGCGCCGCTTCGTCAGCGCCCTGGCGAAGAGCGCCCCGGGTCGCTTCTTCGGTACCTGGTGGTACCACGCCTGGGGCTTCGACTGGCTGTACGACAAGCTGTTCGTGAAACCCTACCTGCTGCTCTGCCAACTGCTGGGGCGCGACCCCATCGACCGTACCCTGGGCGTCGTTCCGTTCAGCGTGCGCGGCGGACACAACCTCCTCAGCCTCACCGAGAACGGCCGCCTGCGCTGGTACGCCGCTTCCCTGGTGGGTGGCGCCGCCATCCTGCTCGGCGCGCTGCTGCTGGCCTAACGAATTCACGGAGAGAACGAGCCTGTCATGATTCTGCCCTGGCTAATCCTGATCCCCTTCATCGGCGGTTTCCTCTGCTGGATCGCCGAACACAGCAGCAAGACCCTGCCCCGCTGGATCGCGCTGCTTTCGATGACCCTGGTCCTGATCCTGAGCCTGTGGATCTGGGCCACCGGCGACTTCCAGCTGGCGCCCGCGCCCGGCGGCGAGCCGGAATGGACCCTGCAGTTCAAGGTGCTGTGGATCGAGCGTCTCGGCATCAGCCTGCACCTGGCGATGGACGGTCTGTCGCTGCTGATGGTCGCCCTCACCGGTCTGCTCGGCGTGCTCTCGGTCCTCTGTTCCTGGAACGAGATCCAGCGCCGCATCGGCTTCTTCCACCTGAACCTGCTGTGGATCCTGGGCGGGGTGATCGGCGTGTTCCTCGCCATCGACCTGTTCCTGTTCTTCTTCTTCTGGGAAATGATGCTGGTGCCGATGTACTTCCTCATCGCGCTGTGGGGACACAGCTCCGATGACGGCAAGAAGACCCGCATCTACGCCGCCACCAAGTTCTTCATCTTCACCCAGGCCAGCGGCCTGGTGATGCTGGTGGCGATCCTCGGCCTGGTGTTCGTCAACTTCAATGCCACCGGCGTGATCACCTTCGACTACGCCACCCTGCTGAAGACCCAGTTGAGCCCGCACGTGGAATGGCTGCTGATGCTCGGCTTCTTCGTCGCCTTCGCGGTGAAGATGCCGGTGGTGCCGGTGCATTCCTGGCTGCCGGACGCCCACGCCCAAGCGCCCACCGCCGGCTCCGTGGACCTCGCCGGCATCCTCCTGAAGACCGCCGCCTACGGCCTGATCCGCTTCGCCCTGCCGCTGTTCCCCAACGCCTCGGCGGAATTCGCGCCAATCGCCATGTGGCTCGGCATCATCGGCATCTTCTACGGTGCCCTGCTGTCCTTCGCGCAGACCGACATCAAGCGCCTGGTTGCCTACTCCAGCGTTTCGCACATGGGCTTCGTGATGATCGGCATCTACTCCGGCAGCCAGGTCGCGCTGCAAGGCGTGGTAGTGCAGATGATCGCCCACGGCCTCTCCGCCGCGGCGCTGTTCATCCTCTGCGGCCAGCTCTACGAGCGCCTGCACACCCGCGACATGCGCAAGATGGGTGGCCTGTGGTCGCGCATGCCGTACCTGCCGGCGATCAGCCTGTTCTTCGCCTCGGCGTCGCTGGGCCTGCCCGGCACCGGCAACTTCGTCGGCGAGTTCCTGATCCTGATCGGCGCCTTCAAGGTGGTCCCGGTGATCATCGTGATCGCCACCTTCGGCCTGGTCTTCGCCTCGGTCTATTCGCTGATCATGATCCATCGCGCCTACTTCGGCCCCAGCCAGTCCGACGAGCCGATCCTCGGCCTCGACGCCCGCGAACTGAGCATGGTGCTCGGCCTGGCGGTGCTGCTGGTCCTGCTCGGGGTCTACCCGCAGCCGGTGCTGGACATCTCCGCGGCCAGCATGCACGGCGTGCAGCAATGGCTGGGCGCAGCCCTTTCCACCCTTGCAGGACGGTAGTCGCGAAATGACCTTTACGATCCAACACTTCATCGCGCTCCTGCCACTGCTGATCACCAGCGCCACCCTGGTGGTGGTGATGCTCGCGGTAGCCTGGAAACGCAATCACTCGTTCACCGCCACCCTGTCGGTGATCGGCCTCAACCTGGCCCTGCTGTCGATCCTGCCGGTCCTCGGCGTCACCCCGATCGAGGTGACCCCGCTGGTGCTGGTGGACAACTACGCCTGCTTCTACATGGCCCTGGTGCTGGTCTCCGCCCTGGCCTGCGTGACCCTCGCCCATGCCTACATGGAAAGCTATCCGGGTAACCGCGAAGAGCTGTACCTGCTCCTGCTGCTGGCCACCGCCGGCGGCCTGGTGCTGGTCAGCGCGCAGCACCTGGCCAGCCTGTTCATCGGCCTGGAGCTGCTCTCGGTCCCGGTCTACGGGATGGTCGCCTACGCCTTCTTCAACAAGCGCTCGCTGGAAGCCGGCATCAAGTACACCGTGCTGTCGGCCGCCGGTTCGGCGTTCCTGCTGTTCGGCATGGCCCTGCTCTACGCCGAGTCCGGTACCCTGGGCTTCGCCGGTCTCGGCGCCAAGGTCGCCGAGCACGTGCTGAGCGGTCCGCTGGTCGGCGTAGGCGTGGGCATGATGCTGGTCGGCCTGGGCTTCAAGCTGTCGCTGGTGCCCTTCCACCTGTGGACCCCGGACGTCTACGAAGGCGCCCCGGCGCCGGTCTCGGCGTTCCTCGCCACCGCCAGCAAGGTCGCGGTGTTCGCCGTGCTGCTGCGGCTGTTCCAGATCGCCCCGGCGGCCCTGGACAACCAACTGCTGAACATCTCCCTGAGCGTCATCGCGGTCGCCTCGATCCTCTTCGGCAACCTGCTGGCGCTGACCCAGAGCAACATCAAGCGCCTGCTCGGCTATTCGTCGATCGCCCACCTGGGCTACCTGCTGGTCGCCCTGATCGCCAGCAAGGGCATGGCGGTGGAAGCGGTCGGTGTCTACCTGGCGACCTATGTGCTGACCTCTCTCGGCGCGTTCGGCGTGATCACCCTGATGTCCACCCCGTACAGCGGTCGCGACGCCGATGCGCTGTTCGAGTACCGCGGCCTGTTCTGGCGCCGGCCGGTGCTGACCGCGGTGATGACCGTGATGATGCTGTCGCTGGCGGGCATCCCGCTGACCGCCGGCTTCATCGGCAAGTTCTACGTGATCGCGGTGGGCGTCGAGTCGCACCTGTGGTGGCTGATCGGCGCCCTGGTGCTGGGCAGCGCCATCGGCCTGTACTACTACCTGCGGGTCATGGTCACCCTGTTCCTGGTCGAGCCGGGCATCCGCCAGCACGACGCGCCGTTCAACTGGGGCCAGCGCGCCGGCGGCATCATGCTGGTGGCCATCGCCCTGCTGGCATTCTTCCTCGGCGTCTACCCGCAGCCGCTGCTGGAGATCCTCCAGCATTCCGGCCTGGCCCTCGCCGGCTGAGTCGCCCGCTCCACGAAAAACCCCGCCTCGGCGGGGTTTTTCTTTGGCCCGTCCCACGCCCCCTCCCCCGCTGCCATGGCATGCTCCGCGCTCCATGGATGAACCCGGAGGCCTCATGCCCACCTTCCACGATATCGACATCCTGCGACACAACAGCGCCAGTTGGGACGCCCAGGCCGCCCGTGACTGCGAATGGTCGCGCCCGGTCGGCGCCGAGGAGGTCGCCGCCGCACGCCGCGGCGACTGGGCGGTGAAGCTGACCCCGGGCGCGTTACCCGCTCACTGGCTGGGCGACATACGCGGCCGCGAGATCCTCTGCCTGGCCTCGGCCGGCGGCCAGCAGGCGCCGATCCTCGCCGCCGCCGGCGCACGGGTCACACTGTTCGACGCCTCGGCGGGACAGTTGGACAAGGACCGCCAGGTCGCCGCCCGCGATCGCCTCGAACTGGCCTGCGTGCAGGGCGACATGCGCGACCTCTCGACCTTCGCCGATGCCTCCTTCGACCTGGTCTTCAATCCCATCTCCAATCTCTACGTCGACGATGTCCTGCCGGTCTGGCGCGAATGCGCGCGGGTGCTGCGGCCGGGCGGCAAGCTGCTGGCGAGCTTCTACAACCCGGCGCTGTTCATCGAGGACCGCTCGCCGGAACTGGCAGAGCAGGGCCTGATCCGGCCGCGACATCGCCTGCCCTACTCCGACCTGGAAAGCCTCTCCGCCGAAGCCCTCGCGGCGAAGCGCGAGAAAGGCGAAGCGCTGGTGTTCGGCCATAGCCTGACCCAGCAGATCGCCGGCCAGCTCGCCGCCGGCCTGCTGCTGCAGGATTTCTACGAAGACTGGCAGCCGCACCCGCGCTTCGTCATCGACCGCTTCATGCCGACCTTCCTTGCCACCTGCGCGCTCAAGCCGTACCCCAGCGCGGCATGAACGCGCCGGCACTCAGTCCGGGATGGGCAGGCGCAGGCGCATGACCGCGCCACCTTGCGCGGCGTTGCCAGCCTCGATCGAGCCCTTGTGCTCTTCGACGATGCGCTGGACGATGGCCAGGCCAAGCCCGGTGCCTTTGCGTCGCCGGGTGAAGAAAGGATCGAAGATGAACGGCAGGTCTTGCGGCGCAAAGCCGGCGCCGGAATCCTCCACCCGGCACTCGGCCAAGCGCTGGCCGTTGTCCGCGAGCATCCTGGCGGCCACCGTCACCTGGCTGCCGGCCGGCGCGTGCTGCACCGCATTCTCGATCAGGTTGACGAAGACTTGCAGCAAACGGCCATGATTCATCAGCAGTGCGCCGTCGCAACCGTCCACCCGCTGGACGATGTCCACGCCCGCCGCTTCGGCGGCCGGGCCGCATATGCGCGCCGCCTCGGCGATGACCTGGCCGAGGCGGCCGCTGGCGAACGCCTCGCCCGGTGGACGGCCGTATTCGAGCAGGTCCGTCATCAACTTGTTCAGCCGTCCCACCTCGCGGCGCAGCACTTCCCGGTGGCGCTCGCCGCCCCTGCCGCCGTTGGCGCTCGCCTCCAGCGCATCCAGGGTAGAGGAGATGCCGAACAGCGGATTGCGCACCTCGTGGGCGACGCCCGCCACCAGGCTGCCCATGGCCGCCATCGCCTCGCTTCGGCGTAGCTCCGCCTGCAGCTTTTCCCGTTCGCGCTCGGAGCGTTCGCGTTCCGCGATCTCCTCGCGCAGCTCGGCGACCGTCAGCCGCAACCTCCGCTCGCTGTCCTCCAGCAGTCCCCTGGACACCGTGCTTTCCTGCAGCCGCGCCACCATCCGGTTGAACTGCCGGGCGAGGTCATCGAACTCATCCCTGCCCCGCTCGGCGATGCGGTAGTCGAGGTCGCCCGCACCGATCGCCCGGGTTCCCGACGCCAGCGTTCGCAACGGCCGGACGATCGCCAGCACCAGCGAGGCGCCGACGGCCAGCGCGACCAGCAGGTAGAGGGGAATCGCGTAGCGCAGCATGTCCAGCACCCGCAGCGCGATTCGGTCCGCCTCTTCCTGCGGAGCCGTCAACCCCTTCGCCGCCAGCGGCTCGACCTCCTCGTCGCAGACATCGTCGATGTGTTCCTGCAGCCTGGCGAATTCCCTGGCAAGGGTATGCAGGGCGTCCTCGCCGGCGAGCCATTCCTCGACGCCATTCCTGACCAGAACGCGCAGCGCCTCGACCTCGTCCCCGCGCCGCCGCGCCGCTATCCCCAACGGCAAGCGGCGATAACCCGAGACGGCCCGCTCGAGCGCGTCGAGGCTCTCCAGCACCTGGCGCGTCGCCAGCGGCGTCGGCCCGTGCGCGAAGGCGGAAAGCCGGGACGCCGTGCTCGCCGCCTGCGCCTCCAGGTTCGCCAGCGCGGCCAGCGCCCGCCTCCGGTCCGGCTCCCGCCCCGGCTGCGTCGAGGCCTGGGGCTGGCCGGCGACCGCCTCGATCCGCTGCAACTGGCCGGCCACGCGCGCGAAGACGCGGTCGAGGCGGTCCCTCCTATCCATCAGCGTGGCGCCGATCCTGGTGAGCTTGCCGAAGTCGCTGGCGAGGTGGCGCCCCAGTTCGATTTCCCGTCCGCTCCTGCTCAACCGCATGTAGCTGGCGTGATAGCGGGCAAAGTCGTCGCTGTCGTTCACGGTCTCCGCGCGGATCTCCGGATCGGGCCGGGCCAGATACTGCAATACCCCGAACGCGTACTCGCCGACGTTCTTCTCCATCTCGAGGGCGGCGATGCTGAACGGCGCGCCGATGCGCTCGAGCCTGGTCAGGTGCCCGACGACCTCCTCCAGGCCGCGGTAGACGTAGAGCATCGATACCACGCCGAACACCACGATGATCGCGATGCCCGCGTAGATCCTCGCCTTGACCATGTCGCGCTCCTCCCTGCCGCGCCGTGAATTCCGCATGCCGGCGCCCAGGCGCCGGCATGCGGGCTCAGCCGGGTTCGTTCTGCGCTGCGACGATCCCGTGCATCTTGATCTTCTGGTAGAGCGTGCTGCGCGGAATGCCGAGGCGCAGCGAGGCCTGCTCGACCTTGCCGCCCACTTCGCGCAGCACCCGCTTGATGTGCTGCCGCTCGACCTGTTGCAGCGTCAGGCTGGTATCGCTGGCCGGCGCATCCTGGAGGGCGACCGGCTCGAAGCGCAGGTCGCGGCGGCTGATGGTATCGCCAGCGCACAGCAACGCCGCGCGTTCGAGCACATTGCGCAGCTCGCGGATATTGCCCGGCCAGGCGTAGCCACGCAGCGCCTGTTCGGCGTCCTCGCTGAGCCGCGCGCTGCGGCCGGCATCGCCGGCCAGGCGCTCGAGCAGCATCCGCGCGAGCATGGGGATATCCTCCTGGCGCTCGCGCAGCGCGGGCATGGTCAGCGGGATGCTGCTGATCCGGAAGTACAGGTCGCTGCGGAAGGTCCGTGCCTTGACCTTGTCGGCGAGGTCCTGGTGGGTGGCGGCGATCAGCCGGATGTCGACTTCACGCTCGCGTACCGCGCCCAGGCGGCGAAAGCGCTTTTCCTCCAGCACCTTGAGCAGCTTGGGCTGCACGCGCGGATCGACATCACCGATCTCGTCGAGGAAGACCGTGCCGCCATCGGCGATCTCGAGGATGCCCTGCTTGCTGGCGCTCGCTCCGGTGAAGGCGCCCTTCTCGTGGCCGAACAGCTCGGTTTCCAGGAAGTCCGGCGACAGGCCCGCGCAATTCAGGTCGACGAAAGGCTCGTCGGCGCGCGGACCGTGCCGATGCAGCCACTTGGCCAACAGGCTCTTGCCGGTGCCGGTCTCTCCGAGGATGAGGATCGGGCTGTCGCTGCCCATCAGCTTCTCGACCTGCTCGGCCAGCTTGCGGATGGCGGGACTCTCGCCGAACAGCGGGTCGATCCGCTCGCGCTTCTCGCGGGTCGCGGCGACCCGCTGCTGGCGCTGCAGCCGGCGGTTGTCCAGCAGGCGCGTGAGGATGGCGTGCAGCGCCGGCATCTCGATCGGCTTGGTGAGGAACTGCTCCGCGCCCTCCTTGATCGCCTGCACGGCGAGGTCGATCGAGCCGTAGGCTGTCAGAACGATCACCGGCACCTCCGGCTCGACTCGCCGGAAGTCGCGCAACAGGTCCAGCGCGCTGCCGTCATGCAGGCGATAGTCGATGACCGCGACATCCGGCGGCGACGCCTGGAACAGCTCGCGGGCCCGCTGGCAGCTGTCGGCATCGACCACGCCGTAGCCTCGCGACTCGAGGAACTCGCGCATGCCGAAACGGATGCTGTCCTCGTCGTCGACGATCAGTATTCGGGTTCTCGCCAAGATTGGTCTCCACGAGGGCCAGCGCCCCCTAAAACGCCAGCTGCGTGCGCAGCGCGAGGATCTCCGGGTCGTCCCTCCTGCCCCGGCGCTCACTGCGCACGTCGATGTAGTCGAGCATGATACGCAGGTGCTTGGTGGCGTAGTAGTTGACGCCCAGCGCCAGGTTGCTCTCCTCGCCCCCCCGCAGCCTGCCATCGTCGAGGTCGAGATGGCTGTAGCGCGCGACCAGCTCCCAGGCGCCACCCGGCCGCTGCAGCGGAACGCCCCTGAACCGACCGTTCCTGTACTGGCGAGACTCACCGGTGAGCAACCAGCTGCCCATCACGTACCAGCCCCGCAGGTGCGCATCGGGGCTGCCGTGGCTGCGCTCCAGCGCGGCGCGCATCCATTCCGCCTGCAGCGAGAGCGGGCCGGAGCGCCAGGCGGCCTCGAGCCCGCCGCGCTCGATACGCTCGACATCGCGCAGCGTGCCGGTGTTCAGCAGCTTCACGTCCGCGACCCTGGATTCCGGCCGCGCATTGAACTTGACGTCGCCCTTCGGGCGCTCGACCACCGCGGCGAGGCCCAGGTGCAGCAGGGTTCCGCCCGCGCCACCGTCGACCGGGGTGAAGGTCGCCCGCGCCGCGGCACCGCGGCCCTGGTCGCCGCCATCGATGGAGGAGCCGAAGCCCATGGCCGACAGGGTGTAGCGCTCGCGGTTCCTGCCGAGCCCCGCGCCAAGCCGCCGCGCCGGAGCGAAGGCGGCGGTCGGCAATGCCCGTTCGATGAAGCCGATGTTGTTCGAGCTGGTCAGTTCCTCCAGCCCGAACGGCACCTTGAACTGGCCGATGTCTATATCGGCAGGCTTCCAACCCTCGTAGCGAAGCGCGACGTCGTCGAAGCCATCCTTGAACCTGCCCACCTTGGTGGAACCGTCATCGGTGACCTGATAGGGATCGGCAAAATCGTAGGAAAGCTCGAACGACCAGTCGTCAACGAGCCTGCCGTCGACACCCAGCTTCGCACGGCGCACGAGGAAGCCATTGTCCAGCGGCTTGACGTCGGCCCGGTGCGCCGCGTAGTCGAGATGCAGGCGGCCGCCGAGCTTGATCTCGAACGCGCCCGCGTCCGTCACCGCCGCCAGGCATGCCATGGGCAAAGCGAGCAACAGGGTCTTCTTCATGCCGCGCTCCGCCGGAATCCGTGGTTGGCTGCTCATGGCCGGGCCACCAGCACGAAGAGCGTGTCCCGGTTGACCAGGCCGGCGTTGTCGCTGACCAGCAGGATGTGGCGGGAGTCGAGCAGGGTCATGCCCTCGAAGTTGTCCGGCCCGACGGGAAGGATGGCCAGGACCTCGGCGGCGCACAGGCCGTCCACGCCACAGGCGGCGAGATCGATGCGGCGCACGCTGGCCGACAGCGCGTCCTTCGAGCCCGCCTTGTTGCGCTCGAGGACGATCAGGCTGCCATCCGGCAGCACGTCGATCGCCTTGAGCCGGCTGCCGGGCGACTGCCGCGCGAAGGACCAGTGCCGCCCCCTGGCGTACACCACATGGCGCTCGTCCGGCTGTCCCAGCAGCGGCGACTCGGGGGCGGTCAGGAGGCCGTGCGCGGGATGCATCGCCACCGCCTCCAGGCCGCGGCCCTTCTTGCGATAGAGGTTCAGGTCGGCGGCTGGCGACGGTACTTCCAACTCGCCCAGCAGACGGCCATCAACGCTGAAGCGGGCGAGCCTGGACGGTTTGCCTTCCAGCGCGACGACGAGTTCGCCAGCCGCCCGGCCGTTCGCCGCATCGAGCAGCGCCAGGCCTTCCGCATTGAATTCCCCGGCGTTGCCGCCAGCGCCTTGCGCATCCAGCAGGGCGCTGGCGGCGATCGGCTCGAGCTCGGCGAGCGTGTCACCGTCGAGGCGCAGGCGGAAGTGGAACAGGTGGCCGGTGTCGGATACGGCGTACAGGCGTTTCTTCTCCGCGTCCCAGGCCAGGCCGGAAAGCTCGCTCAGGAGGACGCCGTCCACCCTCGCGGTGGAGGGGAAGGCGAAGCGCGTCGGATCGGAGCGCACGCTGGATGGCGCCGGTGCGGATGATGTCCTGGCGACATCGGCGTCCCGGTCGCAGGCCGTCAATAGCGCGAGACTGGCCAGGATGGCGGTCGGCAGTAGTTTGCGATGCATGGGTTTTCCTTGCGTGGGTGGACAGCCTGGCAGGAGGCAGGATGCGGTTCGTGGCTCACGCCGGCCACGCGGCGCGGACGGGAAGCGCGTCGAGCTTGCGCAGCGCGGGCAGCAGCTTGTTGTACTTGCCGACCCTCCCCAGCGCGGCCAGGCTGACGCAGTACTTGGACGCGCCATTGGTGGGATGCTGGTGCAGGGCGCGGAGGATCTTGTCGGCGATGCCGTTGGCGTTGCCCGACTTGGTCTCGACGATGACCAGGTCGTCGTCTATCCGGCAGGTGCCGGAGGCATCCATGAACACCAGGCCACGGTCGATGGTCATGCGCTCGCCGCCCTCCCTGGCGACCAGCGTCGTCCTGCGGTAGCGCATCCACACGACGGGCTCCAGCACCTGCTCGAACGCGCGACCGTAGAGTTCGCGGTAGGCCGCGCGGATCTGCGCCTCGCTGCCTTCGTCCAGCCTCCCGTATTGCTCCAGCGGGCAGGCCACGCGGCGTTTCTCGGTCTGCCCGCGCTTGCCCTTGAGCTTGATCTCGGCGAAGCACAGGCGGGCGTCGACGTAGCGACGCATGCGAATCTTGCAGCGCTGGCGGCGGCCACGGTGGTGGTCGAAGTAGCTGGTGTGGGCGGGATCGTCGAAATAGCAGGTGTCGTAGGTGAAGTCGCGCGTCCCGTCGATCTCGAGCATGTCGAAGCGTTCGGCCAGTTCCGTCCAGGCCGGCGCCAGGCATTCCTCGCGAACCACGTACTTGTTGTCGCGGCGCACCAGCATCGAGGCGGTGGCATTGAGCCGTTCGAGGCCGATGGCGCGGAACAGCTGGTCCGGACGGGCCGGGCAAGCCTCGTCGGCTCGTGACACCGCGCGGCGCGGGGCGAAGGCGAGCGGCTCGGTATGCAGGTTCATGGCGGTCGTCCTCAACGTTTGCGGTAGAAGACCCGCATGCTGGCCGTGTCATTGAGGTAATCGATGGAGCGGACCTCGTAGGACACCACTTCCACGCCGAGCCGCTCGGCGATGTCGGCGTTCATCGCCGCGGGGTCGGAGAGCGCATGCACGTTGATCTGGTCGAAGGTGATCTTGATGTTCTCCACCGAGCGCAGGATCCGTGGATGGTCGAATACGTAGGCGCCCAGCAGCACCAGCAGCACCGTCGCCGCGATCAGCGGCAGCGTGGTGCCCTGCACCGAGCAGATGACCGCGATGGCGACGCTGCCGAAGAAATAGGTGATCTCGATCTTGCTGATCGGCTCGGAGCGCAGGGTGAACAGCGCGAGGATGGCGAACAGGCCGAAGCCGGCGGCGACGCTGAACTCGACGCTGGAGAGGATGGTCAGCACGGCGAACACGAAGATGTTGAACAGCGCCGCGGCGGTGACCAGTTCCTTGTCCTGGTGGCGCCGGTAATACATGCCGAAGATCAACACGAGTGCCGCGACGATGTCGATACAGAAGCGGGCCAGTAGTTCGAACAGGGGGGTGTGAAGGAAAGCTGATAGCAAGGTTCTACTCCGATATGGGCGAAATGCCGTGTTTCGGAGCCAGATAGCAGGCCGCGTGCCAAACCAGGCAAGCGCCCTCACGCCTTCATTAAAAGTCTTTTATTATCAATAAGATAAAAATTAAACCCGAGGTCTTCGGCACGCCTCGCAGCGCTCGTTGCGGCCATCCGAGAGGGAGGGATTCCAGGATCCGGACCGGATTCTGGATTTCATAAAACCGGGCGCTTCCTCCGTGCCGACAGCGCCTGCGCAACGTCCTCCGGCGGGGAGCGCACCACGAAAAAAGCCGTGGCTGGAGCCACGGCTTCTTCTGCTTCGGCGCGCGGCGCGCCCGCGATCAGGCCAGCGGTTCCTCCTCGCGCCCGGTGAACAGGTCCCAACTGGCCATGAACAGCGCGGCGATCAGCGGACCGATGACGAAACCGTTGAGGCCGAACAGGGCCATGCCGCCGAGGGTGGAGATCAGCACCACGTAGTCCGGCATCTTGGTGTCCTTGCCGACCAGGATCGGACGCAGGATGTTGTCCACCAGGCCGATCACCACCACGCAGAACAGGATCAGCACCACGCCCTGCCAGATCGCCCCGGTGAGCAGGAAGTAGGCCGCCACCGGCGCCCAGATCAGCGCCGCGCCGATCGCCGGCAGCAGCGACAGGAAGGCCATCAGGGTGCCCCAGAGCAATGCGCCCTCGATGCCCAGCAGCCAGAAGATCAGGCCGCCGAGGGCGCCCTGGGTGGCGGCCACGGCGATGTTGCCCTTCACCGTGGCGCGGATCACCGTGGTGAACTTGGCGAACAGATGGTGCTTGTGTTCCTGGCTCAGCGGCACCGCCTGCTTGATCCGCCGGCCGAGCACACGACCGTCGCGCAGGAGGAAGAACAGCAGGTAGAGCATGATGCCGAAGCTGATGACGAAGTCGAAGGTGTTCTGGCCGATGCTGAACGCCTTGGTCGCCACCACCTGGCTGGCCTGCATGGCCACCGAGGAAAGCTTCTCCTGAAGGCTGGCGAGGTTGGTCAGGTCGAAGCGCTCCAGCCACTGGTGCACCGAGGGCGGCAAGGCGGCCACCGCCTGCTGCAGGTAGGCGGCGAAGTTCAGCTCGCCGGACTTGACCCGCTGGTAGACGCTCGCGCCTTCCTGCACCAGCGAGCCGGCGATGAAGATCACCGGGATGATCACGATCAGTACGCAGATCGACAGGGTGATCAGCGCCGCGAGGTTCTTCCGGTCCTTCAGGCGCACCTGCAGGCGGCGCTGCACCGGGGCGAAGATGATCGCCAGGATGGTGCCCCAGAACACCGCGCCGTAGAACGGCAGCAACAGCCAGCCGAAGGCGAGCGTGACCACCGCCAGCAACAGGAGAAAGGTCCGGGATTCCAGTTTCGTGTCGAGCATGTCCAATCCGTCTGGCAGTGGGAAGCAAAGCATTAGTCAGCCGGCGGGCACGGATCGTTCACGCGCGCCGGTCGGCTTCGCCGAATAATGACAGGAAGGCTCTGTGGCGCACCACTGCCGGCTGGCTCTTTTGCCGGCAGCGGTCACGCGGGAAGGCTCAGATGCGGAACTGCCCGACCAGCCGGCCCAGGCCCTGGCCCAGCTGCGCCAGGTTGCGGGCGGTCTGCGCGCCCTGCTGGGCCTCGTCGGCGACGCTGTCCACGGCGCCGGCGATCTGGTGCACGCTGCGGTTGATCTCCTCGGCCACCGCGGTCTGTTCCTCGGCGGCGCTGGCGATCTGCGCGTTCATCGCGTTGATGGTGGCGATCAGCTGGGCGATGGCGTCCAGCGAGTCGCCGGCCTGGTTGGCCTGGCTGCTGGTGCCCTCGCCGGCCTCGCCCGAGCGGCGCATGGCGTCGACCGCGGCGTTGGTGCCCTGCTGCAGGCGATCGATCATGCCCTGGATCTCCTGGGTGCTCTGCTGGGTGCGGCTGGCCAGCGCGCGCACCTCGTCGGCGACCACCGCGAAACCGCGCCCGGCCTCGCCGGCGCGGGCCGCCTCGATGGCCGCGTTGAGCGCCAGCAGGTTGGTCTGCTCGGCGATGGAGCGGATCACCCCGAGCACACTGACGATGGACTGCACGTCCTGCTGCAGGCTGTCCAGCGAAGTGCCGCTGTCGCGGATCTCGCCAACCAGCGCATGGATGCGCTCGATGCTGCCGTCCACCACGCGCTTCGCCGCCTGGCCTTCGTGGTCGGTCTGCTGCGCGGCCTCGGCGGCGCGCTGGGCGCTCTGCGCCACTTCATGGGCGGCGGCGGACATCTCGTTGATCGCGGTGGCGACCTGGTCGGTCTCGTGGCGCTGGCGCTCCATGGCCTGCTCGGAGCGCTCGGCCTGGGCCGACATCTGCTCGACCAGTTGCTTGAGGTCGCCGGTCATCCCGGCGATCTGCCGCACCAGGCCGTGGATCTTCTCGACGAAGCGGTTGAAGGATCCGGCCAGTTCGCCCAGCTCGTCGTGGCTGGTCACCGGCAGGCGACGGGTCAGGTCGCCCTCGCCGGCGGCGATGTCGTCGAGGTTCTGGCGGATCTGGTGCAGCGGCCGCAGCATCGCGTTGGCCAGCGCCAGGCCGACCACCAGCAACACCACCAGGAGCACGCCGGCGATGCCGACGATGCTGGCGATCAGGGTGCCGATGCGCTCGTCGATGGCCTGCTTGATCTCCCCCAGCTGCGCCTCGACGCCGTCGAGGTTGATCGCCGAGCCGATCACCATGTCCCACTTCGGCAGGTACAGGGTGTACGACAGCTTCGGCACCATCACGCTCTCGTTGCCCGGCAGCGGCGAGGTGTAGGTCACGTAGTGGCTGCCGTTGCGACCCGCCTCCACCAGCTCGCGGTTGAGGTACACGCCGCTGGGGTCGCGGCGGTCGCGGAAGCTCTTGCCGACATCGACCGGGCTGTCGCCGCGAAACAGGCGCACCACCTGGGAGTCGTAGCCGAAGATGTAGCCGTCCTTGCCGTACCTGATCTTCGACAGGCGGGCGATGGCCTCGGCGCGGGCGTCAAGGTCGCCATTGGCCGAACGGTCGTACTCGGCCTGGATGCTGCCCATGGCGATCTGCACGTAGTGTTCGAGTTCGGCGCGGCGGTCGCCGAGCAGGCGCTCGCGGGTTTCCTTTATTTCGGCATCGGCCTGGTTGTGCAGGATCAGCACCGCGCCGCCGCTGAGCACCAGGGCGAAGAGCAGCACCGGCACCATGGCCAGCAGGAGGACTTTGGATTTCAGGGTCAGACGCATCATCAACTCCTAGCATGACGCCCAATAAAAAACGGGATTCCCGATTCATCGGCAATCCCGTCGGAAGCTTAAGCGGCCGGCCCGACATTCCGTCAGGCGACCGCCTGGAACGGAACTCAGAGCAGCATCGCGGCGGCCCAGCCGAACACCAGCAAGGGCAGGTTGTAGTGCAGGAAGGTCGGCACCACGGTGTCCCAGATGTGGTTGTGCTGGCCGTCGACGTTGAGCCCGGAGGTCGGCCCGAGGGTGGAGTCCGAGGCCGGCGAGCCGGCGTCGCCCAGGGCGCCGGCGGTACCGACGATGCTGACGATGGCCAGCGGGCTGAAGCCCAGCTGCACGGCCAGCGGGACGAAGATCGCGGCGATGATCGGCACGGTGGAGAACGACGAGCCGATGCCCATGGTCACCAGCAGGCCGACCAGCAGCATCAGCATGGCGCCGACCGCCTTGCTGTTGCCGATCCAGGCCACCGAGGCGTCGACCAGGCTCTGCACCTCGCCGGTGGCCTTCATCACCTCGGCGAAACCGGCCGCGGCGATCATGATGAAGCCGATGGTGGCCATCATCTTCATGCCTTCGGTGAACAGGTCGTCGGCCTCCTTCCAGCGCACCACGCCGGACAGCGAGAAGACCACGAAACCGACCAGCGCGCCGATGATCATCGAGTCCAGCCACAGCTGCACGACGAACGCGGCGACGATGGAGACCCCGGCCACCGCCAGGCTCTTCGGGTTGTAGGCGACATCGACGCGTTCGGCCCGCTCGATCTTCTGCAGGTCGTAGGCGCGCTTGCGCCGGTAGCTGAACAGCACCGCGACGAGCAGTCCGGCGAGCATGCCCAGGGCCGGGATGAACATGGCGTGGGTGACGTCGATCCCGCTGATGTCGACGCCATTGCGCGCCACGTTGGCCAGCAGGATTTCATTGAGGAAGATGTTGCCGAACCCTACCGGCAGGAACATGTACGGGGTGATCAGGCCGAAGGTGATGACGCAGGCGATCAGCCGGCGATCGATCTGCAGCTTGCTCAAGACATAGAGCAGCGGCGGCACCAGCAGCGGGATGAAGGCGATGTGGATCGGCAGGATGTTCTGCGAGGACACCGCCACGCAGAGCAGCAGGACCACCAGGATCCACTTGAACGCGCCGGTGCCCTTGCCCTGTGCGTCGTGCCGGCCGAGCAGCGCCAGGACCCTGTCGGCCAGCGCATGGGCCACGCCGGAGCGGGCGATGGCCACGGCGAAGGCGCCGAGCATGGCGTACGACAGGGCCACCGTGGCGCCCCCGCCGAGGCCGCCGTTGAAGGCCTTCAGGGTGCCCTCCAGGCCGAGGCCGCCGAACAGCCCGCCGACCACCGCGCCGATGATCAGCGCCAGCACGACATGCACACGGCAAAGGCTGAGGACGAGCATCAGCCCTACCGCCAGCACCACTGCGTTCATCGTTGAACTCCTTGCGAATGAAACGAAGCCGGCCGTTTGCGGCCGAAAAAAGGGGCGTACTCTGCTACAGCCGCCCGCCCCTGTCAAAGCCGCGCATAGGCGAATGTCGCCTGGCTGTGATCCGTTGTGCACGCTTCTTGCCTGCCATTCGCCGAACGACGGCATTCCGGCGCCAGTCAACAGGCCACTGTCAAGAATGGAAGCGCCCTGCCGATATCTCCTGGGCCCCCGCAGTTTCTTCGTACAAGGACCCCTCCCATGCTCCTTCGCCGCCTGTCCATCCAATGGAAGATCACCCTGCTGGCAGGGCTCTGCCTGCTCGGCGTGGTCGCCTTGCTGGTCGGCCTTTCGGTCTACCGCATGCAGCACAGCTCCGTGCTGGTGAAAAGCGCCAGCACGCAGATGCTCGACGAATCGGCGCGCCTGCGCCTGGCAGCCCGCGGGGAATTGCAGGCGCTGCGCATCCAGCGCTACTTCATGGACGCCTTCCAGTACGGCAAGGGCTTCTCGCGGCAGATCCTGTTCCTCCGCGACCAGGCGCAGAAGCGTTTCCTCGACGCCTACGACCTGCGCGAGGACCTGACCCGCCAGGTGCGCACCGCACTGGCCGCCAATCCCGAGGTGCTCGGCCTGTACGTGGTGTTCGAGCCCAACGCACTGGACGGCAAGGACGAACTGTTCGTCGACCAGCCCGCCCTCGGCAGCAACGACAAGGGTCGCTTCTCGCTGTACTGGGCGCAGGCCACGCCGGGACAGCTGGAATCCGAGTCGATGGTCGAGTCCGAACTCGCCGACACCAGCACCGGGCCCAGCGGCGCCCCCTACAACGCCTGGTACACCTGCCCGAAGGAAAGCGGGCAGCCCTGCGTGCTCGATCCCTATTTCGACAAGGTGGGCGAGCGCCAACTGCTGATGACCAGCATCGCCTTCCCCCTCGAACTGGATGGCAAGGTGATCGGCGTGATGGGCCTGGACATCAACCTGAGCAGCCTGCAGGCGCTCAGCGAACAGGGCAATCGCGAACTCTACGACGGCGTTGGCCGGGTCGGCATCCTCAGTCCCGCCGGGCTGTTCGCCGGCAACAGCCACGATGCCGGCCTGCTCGGGCAGAACCTGGCCAAGGCCGATCCGCAGCACGCCGGCGAGCTGCTGCAACTGCTGGCCGCCGGCAAGAGCCAGCTGTTCAACGAGAGCGACGACCTCAAGGTGCTGCAACCGTTGCAGCCGATTCCCGGCGCCAAACCCTGGGGCGTTCTCCTCGAAGTACCCAAGAGCGCCCTGCTCGGCCCGGCACTGGCGCTGGAGCGACAGCTGGACGACATGCGCCGCGAAGGCACCTGGGTCGAACTGGGCCTCGGCCTCGGCGCGGCGGTGCTCGGCCTGCTGGTCCTGTGGCTGACCGCCCGTGGCGTGACCCGGCCGATCCTCGGCGTCGCCCACATGCTGCGCGACATCGCCAGCGGCGAAGGCGACCTGACCCAACGCCTGCCGCACACCGGCCGCGACGAGCTGGGCGAGCTGGCCGGCTGGTTCAACCGCTTCCTCGACAAGCTGCAACCGATCATCCGTGACGTGAAGGTCTCGGTGCGCGACGCGCGCAGCACCGCCGACCAGTCGGCGGCGATCTCCAGCCAGACCAGCGCCGGCATGCAGCAGCAGTTCCGCGAGATCGACCAGGTCGCCACCGCCTCCCACGAAATGACCGCCACCGCCCAGGACGTCGCCCGTAGTGCCGCCCAGGCCGCCGACGCCGCGCGCGGCGCCGACCAGGCGACCCGCGACGGGCTGGCGCTGATCGACCGTACCACCCAGGGCATCGACAGCCTGGCCGCCAACCTGACCGGCGCCATGGGCCAGGTCGAGCAGCTGGCCAGCAGCAGCGAGGAAATCGGCTCGGTGCTGGAAGTGATCCGCGCCATCGCCGAGCAGACCAACCTGCTGGCGCTCAACGCGGCCATCGAGGCGGCCCGCGCCGGCGACGCCGGGCGCGGCTTCGCGGTGGTCGCCGACGAGGTGCGCAACCTGGCCCGGCGCACCCAGGACTCGGTGGAACAGATCCGCGGGGTCATCGAAGGCCTGCAGCAAGGCACCCGCGACGTGGTCGACGCCATGCACGGCAGCCATCGCCAGGCCCAGGGCAGTGTCGAGCAAGTGGAAGAAGCGGTGGCCGCGCTACAGCGGATCGGCGAGGCGGTGACGGTGATCAACGACATGAACCTGCAGATCGCCAGCGCCGCCGAGGAACAGAGCTCGGTGGCCGAGGAGATCAACCGCAACGTCGCGGCGATCCGCGACGTCACCGAGTCGCTGTCGAGCCAGGCCGAGGAATCGGCCCAGGTCAGTCAATCGCTGAACCGCCTGGCCAACCACCAGCAGGGCCTGATGGAGCAGTTCAAGGCCTGACCGCTCACGGCCTGAACAGCGCCGGGGGGCCGTAGGTGCCCCAGAACGCCAGGCGCGCCAGCGAACGCAGGCCGTTGCGCAGGCGTGCCGGGGGCCCCGCCTCGGTGACGTCGGCCGCTGGCGCCTCGGCCTGCCGCGCGGCGCCACGCTCGCCGCGCAGCGCGCCTTCCAGGGCCTGCTCGTAGCGCGCCTGCGCGGGCCCCGCCGGGGCGCGCCGCTGGTCCCGCGGCCCGCCAGACTCGCCCAGCAGGAACACCAGCACCGGCAGCATCAGCGCCCAGCGCCAGCGCCCCCTACCCATACACCCTTTCATCGCCCAGCACCTCCTTGCAGGAAGCCCGGGATGCTAGTGAAGCCGCTGTGGGGAAATCTTGCCGGGACTGTCGGCAAATGGTGAAGAACTGTTAAGCCCGCGCACGCGAGCCCTTCTGCAACGGCAACTCGACGCTCACCCGCAGACCGCCCAGCGGGCTGTCCTCGAGGCCCAGGCGGCCGCCGCAGGCCTCGGCGATATCGCGGGCGATGCCCAGGCCGAGGCCATGGCCGCTGACCTGCTCGTCGAGCCGGGTGCCGCGCTCCAGCACCGCCTGGCGCTGATCCGGAAGAATGCCGGGGCCGTCGTCGTCGACCCGCAAGCGGGCGATCCCATCGCCCTGCTCGATGGCCAGGCGCACCTCGCTGTCGGCCCATTTGCAGGCGTTGTCCAGCAGGTTGCCGAGCATCTCCAGCAGATCCTCGCGGTCCCACGGCAGGCGCAACCCCGGCGGCGCGCTCCAGGCCACCCGCAGGTGCGGGCCGTGGATCAGGCGCAGGGTGTCGCACAGCGACGGCAACTCCTCGGCGCAATCGAAGTGAGCGCCGGGCAGCGCTTCGCCGACCAGGCGCGCCTTGCCCAACTCGCGCCCCAGGCGCTGCTGGATCTGCTCCAATTGTTCGCGCAGGACCTGCCGCAACTCCGGCTGGCGCGCCATCTCCTCGCGCTCGGCGAGGCTGACCAGCACCGCCAGCGGCGTCTTCAGGGCATGGCCGAGGTTGCCCAGGGCGTTGCGCGAGCGCTTCAGGGTGTCCTCGGTGTGGCTCAGCAGGTGGTTGATCTGCTCCACCAGCGGCTCCAGCTCCTCGGGCACCTGGCTGTCCAGCTGGCTGCGCTGGCCCTGCTGCAGCTGGGCGATCTGCAGGCGCACCTGCTCCAGCGGACGCAGCGAACGACGCACGGTCAGGCGCTGCAACAGCAATACCAGCAGCAGCGCCACCGCGCCGGCGCCCAAGCCCAGCCACTGCACGCGGGCGAAGCTTTGCAGGATCGGCGTGTAGTCCTGCGCCACGACGATCCGCAGTTTCTGCCCCATGCGCTTGTAGTGGCCGCGGAACACCAGCAGTCGCTGCGACTCGGGCCCATCGACCAGGCCCTTCACCAGCCCTTTCTTGTGCGGCACCTCCAGCTCGCTGTCCCACAGGGAGCGTGAGCGCCAGGTGTCCTTTTCCAGTTCGATGATGAAATAGCGCCCGGAATACGGGCGCTGGAACGCCGGGTTGAGGCGTCGTTCGTCCAGTTGCATGCCGTTCGGTCCGCGCACCATGGCCACCAGCAGGTTCTCCGCCTCTTCGCGCAGGTTGCCGGCGAAGTAACGCCGCAGGCCCTGGTCGAACAGCCACAGGCCGGTCTGCGCGAGGGCCAGGCCGACCACCAGCAGCACCGCGAACAGGCCGACGCTCAGGCGCCGCTGGATCGACCTCATCCGCCGGCCACCCCGGCGTAGCGGTAGCCCTGCCCACGGCGGGTCTCGATCACCTCGCGACCGAGCTTGCGCCGCAGGTGGTTGACGTGGACCTCGATGACGTTGGAATCGCGTTCGGTCTCGCCATCGTACAGATGCTCGGCCAGGTGTCCCTTGGACAGGACCTGGCCGGGGTGCAGCATGAAATAGCGCAGCAGGCGGAATTCGGCGGCGGTCAGGTCGACGTCGGCACCGTTCAGGCACACGCACTGGCGCTGCTCGTCGAGGCTGAGCCCGGCGGCCTCCAGCTGGCTCTGGTTGGCCAGGCCGTGGGCGCGGCGCAACAGGGCCTGGATGCGCAGGGCCAGTTCTTCCGGATGGAACGGCTTGGTCAGGTAGTCGTCGGCGCCGGCCTTGAGCCCGTCGATGCGCTCGGCCCAGGAACCGCGCGCGGTGAGGATCAGCACCGGGGTGGCGAGGCCCAGGCCGCGCCATTCCCGGAGGATCTCCAGGCCGGGGCGGCCAGGCAGGCCGAGGTCGAGGATGATCAGGTCGTAGGGTTCGCTGGCGCCCTGCAGCGCCGCGTCGCGGCCGTCGGCCAGCCAGTCCACCGCGTAACCCTGGCGGCCCAGGCTGGCCAGCAGTTCGTCGGCCAGCGGAACGTGATCCTCAACCAGCAGCAACCGCATCAGTCGTCTTCCTCGTCCTTCAGGATGCGACCGTTGCGGGCATCCAGTTCCAGTTCACGGACGACGCCGTCGCGGGTGAGCAGCTCCACCTCGTAGACGTAGACGTCGTCTTCCTCTTCCAGCTCGACCTCCAGCAGGCGCGCCCCGGGGTAGCGCCCCAGGGCTTCCTGCATGAGCGATTCGAGCGGCTGTATCACACCGTCCTGGCGCAGGCGCAGGACCTCGTCCTGGTCCAGGTCGCGCGCCATCGCCTCGAGGCTGACGACCGCCAGGACCAGTGCGACGATCCCGGCGTAGCGCATGAGCCACTTCATCAGTCGTCCTGGTGGTCCTTGAGCACGGCGCCGGTGGCGGCATCCAGCTCCAGGTCCCACTTCACGCCCTGCGGATCGCGCAGCTCGACCTGGTAGATGTAGCGGCCGTATTCCTCTTCCAGCTCGGTGTCGTGCACGCTCGAGCCCGGGTGCTTGGCGATGGCGTTCTTGTTCAGCTCTTCGAAGGACTTGATGGTCCCCGCGTCACGCAGCTTCAGCGCCTCGTCCGGGCCGAGGTCGCGGGCCTGGGCCAGGCCGGCAGTCAGGGCGATGGCGGTGGCGGCGAACAGGGCAGTCAGTTTCTTCATGGGAATCTCTCCGTGGGATAGGTGTTGCTTTCGACGGTTGCAGATTAACCGGGCGCTCTTAATTGAAGCTGAATTTGCCGCGCGGACCTGGCCAGGCGCGCCATAGGGTAACGGAAAGCCTCTGCGATGGGGCTCGAAAGCGCTTGGCCGTGCGACAACTCGTCCTATAATCGCCGGTCCACACGGGAGAAGACCAGCATGCCAGCCATCCAGATCAAGTCCCCCGCCCTCACCCTCAAGGCCGGACGCCGCGCCCTCGCCCGCATCCGCGAGCGCGGCCTGCAGCCGGCCGACGTCGGCATCGTCCCCGGCGCCGCCGGCGGGCCGAAGGCGCTGGGCATCCAGGGACTGGACCTGGCGATCTTCGGCGAGTGGCTGCCGCGCGCGCCGCGCGAACGCTCGCTGATCGGCGCCTCCATCGGTTCCTGGCGCTTCGCCAGCGCCTGCCTGCCCGACGCCGTGGCCGGCCTCACCCGCCTCGGCGAGCTGTACACCCGGCAGCGCTTCCCGAAGGGTGTGAGCATCGCCGAGGTCTCGCGCAAGTGCGCGACGATGCTCGACGACCTGCTCGCCGGCCAGGACGCGCGGATCCTCGACAACCCGCTGTACCGCCTCAACGTGGTGGTGGTGAAGAGCCACGGACGCCTCGCCCACGACCACAAGGCCAGCCTCGGCCTGGGGCTGTCCTCGGTGATCCGCGACAACCTGATCGGCCGCCGCCACCTGCACCGGCACTTCGAACGGGTCATCCTGCACGACGCCCGCCAGGCGCCGCCGCTGGCCGCACTGAGCGACTTCCCCTCGCGCTACCTGCACCTGGACGGCGGCAACCTGCGCCAGGCGCTGCTCGCCTCCGGCTCGATCCCGATGGTCATGGAAGGCGTCCGCGACCTTCCCGGCGCCGGCCCCGGCACCTACCGCGACGGCGGCCTGCTCGACTACCATCTCGACCTGCCCTACGAGGACCGCGGCGTGGTGCTCTACCCGCACTTCACCGACAAGGTGATCCCCGGCTGGTTCGACAAGGGCCTGCCCTGGCGCCGCGGCGACGCCGGGCGCCTGCAGGACGTGTTGCTGCTGGCGCCGTCGCGCGAGTACCTGGCGCGCCTGCCGCACGCCAAGCTGCCGGACCGCAAGGATTTCACCCGCTACCTCGGCGACGATGACGGCCGCGAGCGCTACTGGCGCCAGGCGATGGCGGAAAGCCGCAGGCTCGGCGACGAATTCCTCGAACTGGTCGACGGCGGCCGGCTCGGCGAACGCCTGCAAGCGCTGGTCTGAGCCGCCACCGACGAGAAGGATCCCGCATGAAACTGGCCGTAGCGCTGATCCACGGCATCGGCGACCAACCCGACAGCCGCGACGAGGACGGCCTGCACAGCTACGCCCGCGAACTGGTAGCGGCGCTGCGCCGACGTCTCGGCGCGGAGGCCGGCGAGGTGGCCTTCCAGAGCCTGTACTGGGCCAGCGTGCTGGACGCCCGCGAACTGGACTACCTCAAGCGCATAGAGCGTGAACCGCTGGGCTGGCGCTGGCTGCGCCGGGCGGTGACGCTGTTCCTCGGCGACGCCAGCGGCTACCGCAAGGTCAGCGCCGCCTACGACACCACCTACCAGCAGGTCCACCAGCACGTGCGCAGCGGGATCATGGCCCTGCGCGCGAAGGTCGGACCGCAGACGCCGCTGGTGATCCTCGCCCACTCGCTGGGCGGGCACATCGTCTCCAACTTCATCTGGGACCAGCAGAAGCTCAACCGCACGCCGAGCTGTTCGATCGATCCCTTCCTCGGTCTGGAGACCCTGGCCGGGCTGGTGACCTTCGGCTGCAACATCCCGCTGTTCACCTTCGCCTACGAAAAAGTCTGTCCGATCCGCTTTCCCGGCCATTGCCTGACCCCGGCCATGCGCCAGCAGGCGCGCTGGCTGAACGTCTATGCCCCGGCCGATCCACTCGGCTATCCACTGCGGCCGCTGCAGAACTACGCCACGGTGGTCGACCAGGACCTCGCCCTGCCGGTCGGCCCCTGGTACAAGCGGCACACCCCGTTGAGCCACATGGAGTACTGGAACGATGCGCGCTTTCACGATTGCCTGGCGGACTACCTGCGCCGCCTGCTGCTTGCTGGCCGCGAGCCTGCCGGCGCTGGCCACGCCCTCCCCGCAGGCGAGCCGGGAGATCGGCCGCTTGCTGAGCTTTGTTGAAGGCAGCGGCTGCACCTTCATCCGCAACGGCAGCGAATACCCCGCCGGCGAAGCCCGCGCCCACCTGCAGAAGAAACTCGACTACCTGGAGCGCAAGGACCTGGTCGCCAGCAGCGAGGACTTCATCGAACGCGCCGCGACCCGCAGCAGCCTCAGCGGCAAGTCCTACCAGGTGCGCTGCGCCGGGCGAACGCGCGACTCCGCCGGCTGGCTGAACCAGGAGCTACGGCGTCTGCGCCAGGCGCCCTGATCAACCCGGATGGCCATCGACCCGCGGCCGCCACAGCATCGGCGCATAGAACCAGGCGAACAGCAGGAACGCCAGCGCCCACAGCCCGCCCGCCAAGGGCAGCGCCCAGTTCGCCGGCAGCAGGCTGGGCAGGATCACCCGCGCCGCGCAGCCGAGATTGAGCAGGGCGAAAGCCCAGGGCATCGCTGCCGGCGGTTGCAGCGCGCGACCGGTATGGCCGAGAGTGACCCGTGCCAGCATCGCCAGGATCAACCCGCCCATGCCGCCTACCGCCAGCGCGTGCAGCGCCTGGCTCGGCGACAGTGCCAGGCCCAGGCTCCAGAGCGCGAGGCCGAGCGGCGCCACGGCGATCCAGAAGTACGCCAGGTGCAGCGACCAGAGCAGCGGCACCCGCCAGATGCCCCGGTCGCGCCAGCGCCACAGGCGCCACAGCTGCGCGCCACCGAGCGCGGCGAACAGCGCCGCCAGCCAGGGCGTCGGCCGGACCGTGGCGCCGGCGGCGGTGAGCAGCGCGACCAGCACGCAGCCGAGCAGGATCCCGTTGTCCAGCCAGGCGAGCGCCGGCACCTGCCGCGGGCGGCCAAGGCCGCGCTGGGTGAAGAACGGGATCACCCGCCCGCCGATCAGGTTCATCATCCCGGCGATCAGCCACAGCGCGGCGATGGAGGCGCGCCTTTGCCAGTCGTCGTTGCCCTCGAACAGGCCGAACAGGACCAGCGCGTCGGCCAGGGTCAGCAGCAGCAACAGGCCCACCACCGGGTAATTGCGCTTCTGCCGCACCCGCCACAGGCTGCGGCCGATGGCCCAGGCCAGCAGCGGCAGGAAGCTCAGTTGCAGCACCAGCAGCAGCGCCAGCGGCGCATCGAATAGCCAGGCCAGGCGCGCCGCCAGCCAGAGCCCGGCGAGCAGGGCCAGGGGTTTGCCTTGCAGGCCGGGCACGCCGGTCCAGGTCTGCACGGCGGTCAGGAGAAAGCCGGCGATGATCGCCACGCCGAAGCCGAAGAGCATTTCGTGGCGGTGCCAGGCCAGCCAGCCGCCGACCGGTTGCCAGCCGCTCCAGAGCCCGGCCAGCGCTGCCAGCCAGAGCGCGATGGCGAGCACCGCGAACAGCGCGCCGCCGAGGAAGAACGGACGGAAGCCCAGGCGCCAGAGCGGCGCGATGGCCATCAACCGGGAACGCTCAAGCACTTGCACAGCAAACCTCCCAACCGGGACGCCGCATGCGGAACAAGGCGGTCAGGCGCATCACGTAGCCGATCTTCAGCAGGGTCGGGCCGAGGATCACCAGCGCATGGGAGAACACCAGCGCCGGCAGGTTCAGGTAATGGTCGAGGAAATAGGCGGCGGTCACGCCGGCGACGAGCAGCGCCAGGCCGGCCGCCAGCAGACCGTGACCGATCCGCAGCACCTGCCGCGGACAATCGAACAGAGCGTTCATCTCGATCTCCTTTTTCCGAAAGGGGCCGGCGCCCGCTGCGCCGGCCTGTCGCTTCAGGCATCCAGCGCGGCGGCCGGGCCGAAGAACTCGTAGTGGCATTGCTGCGAGGGTACCCCGAGGTCGGCCAGGTGCCGCTTGACCTGGGCCATGAACGGCTTGGGCCCGAGGAAGTAGGCATCCAGGTCGCGCTCCTGCGGCAGCCAGTCGGCCAGCTTCTCGCGGCTCAACAGGCCTTCTGCGTCGGCGCGGTCGCCGGCGCGCGGCTCGCTGTAGCAGAAGAAGTGCTCGACCTGCGCGTGCCGCGCCGACACGTCCTCGACCCAGTCGCGGAAGGCATGCACGCCGCCATGCCGGGCGCAGTGGATGAAGCGGATCGGCCGCGCCTTCGGCAGCGCCTCCTGGAGCATCGCCAGCGCCGGGGTGATGCCGACGCCGGCGGTGATCAGCACCAGCGGCTTGTCGCTGTCGCGCAGGACGAAATCGCCGGCCGGCGGGAACAGGTCCAGCTCGTCGCCCTCGGCGACCCGGTCATGCAGGTAGTTGGACACCCGCCCGCCCTGCTCGCGCTTGACGCTGATGCGGTACTCGCGGCCGTTGCTGGCGGCGGACAGCGAGTAGTTGCGGCGCACTTCCTCGCCGTCGATGTCCAGGCGCAGGCCGATGTACTGCCCCGGCTGGAACGCCAGCAGCGGCTGGCCATCCACCGGCTGCAGGTAGAACGAGGTGATTTCCTCGCTTTCCGCCTGCTTGCGCGCCACCCGGAAGCGCCGCACGCCGCGCCAGCCGCCCTCGGCCTGGGCGCTGGCGGCGTAGACCGACTCCTCTGCCTCGATCAGCAGGTCGGCCAGTTGCTGGTAGGCCGCGCCCCAGGCTTCGATCACCTCGTCGGTGGCGACTTCCTCGCCGAGCACCTCGCGGATCGCCCGCAACAGGCAGTTGCCGACGATCGGATAGTGCTCGGGCAGGACCTGCAGCGAGACATGCTTGTTGACCACCTTGGCCACCAGCGGCCCGAGCTCCTGCAACTGGTCGATGTGCCTGGCGTACATCAGCACGCCGTTGGCCAGCGCCCGCGGCTGGTCGCCGCTGGCCTGGTGGGCCTGGTTGAACAGCGGGCGCACCTCGGGATACTCGCCGAGCATGGTCCGGTAGAAATGGGTGATCAGCGCTTCGCCGCCAGTCTCGAGCAGCGGTACGGTGGCCTTGATGATTGCACGTTGGGCATTGGACAGCATGGGTGACTCCTGACGCAGGCAAGGTTTTGTTTCACCTCGAAGCATTTCAGGAAGCGTGCCAACACTGATTATCAGATTTCATGGGCCTGGCGGGCTCTCGTGGGTCATAATGACCGCAACCATTCAGAGTCATTAGGACTACACGAGGTCGAAATGACCACCAACCCCTTGCTTGCCACGCTGATTCCGCTGGTCGCCGACCTGTCCCGCGACCTCCCGGAAGACGAACGCTACCGCCGCCTGCTCCACGCCCTGCGCGACCTGCTGCCCTGCGACGCCACCGCGCTGCTGCGCCTGGATGGCGAACAGCTGATCCCGCTGGCGGTGGACGGCCTCAGCCCGGACACCCTCGGGCGACGCTTCCGGGTCGGTGAACACCCACGCCTGGCGGCCCTGCTCGAACGACGCGGACCGACCCGCTTCCCCGCCGACTGCGGCCTTCCCGACCCCTACGACGGACTGGTGGAAGGCCTCCACGGCCATCTGGAGATCCACGACTGCCTCGGCTGCCCACTGTACCTCGACGATCAGCCCTGGGGCCTGCTGACCCTGGACACCCTCGACCCGTCGCGCTTCGCCAGCGCCGACCTGGACACCCTGGAAGCCTTCGCCAGCCTCGCCGCCGCCACGGTCAAGGCCAGCGAGCGGATGCGCGACCTGACCCGCCGCGCCGAGGACGAGCACCAGCGCGCCGAGGCCTACCTCGAGGCCGCCGGCGAACGGCCGCGGGAAATGATCGGCCAGAGCGCGGCGCACAAAGCGTTGCTGGAAGAGATCCGCCTGGTCGGCAACAGCGAGCTCAGCGTGCTGATCACCGGCGAGACCGGAGTCGGCAAGGAACTGGTGGCGCAGTCCATCCATCGCCATTCCCCGCGCAGCGGCAAGCCGATGATCAGCCTGAACTGCGCCGCCCTGCCCGAGACGCTGGTGGAGAGCGAGCTGTTCGGCCACGTGCGCGGCGCCTTCTCCGGCGCGGTCAACGAGCGGCGCGGCAAGTTCGAACTGGCCGACGGCGGCAGCCTGTTCCTCGACGAGGTCGGCGAACTGCCGCTGGCGGTCCAGGCCAAGCTGCTGCGGGTATTGCAGAGCGGGCAGTTGCAGCGGGTCGGCTCCGACCGCGAGCACCGCGTCGACGTGCGCCTGATCGCCGCCACCAACCGCGACCTGGCCGAGGAAGTGCGCGCCGGGCGCTTCCGCGCCGACCTCTACCACCGCCTCAGTGTCTATCCATTGCGCGTGCCGCCGCTGCGCGAGCGCGGCCGCGACATCCTCCTGCTGGCCGGCTACTTCCTCGAGGAAAACCGACCGCGCCTCGGCCTGCGCAGCCTGCGTCTGGACCACGAGGCCCAGGCCGCCCTCCTCGACTACCGCTGGCCGGGCAACGTGCGCGAGCTGGAGCACCTGGTCGGCCGCGCCGCGCTCAAGGCCCTCGGCCACAACCCCGAGCGGGCGCGGATCATTACCCTGCAGCGCCGCGACCTCGACCTGCCCGAGCAGGCTACCGCGAGCGCGCCGCCAACCGCCACGCCGCAGACCGCGCCGGCGCCCGCCGGGCAGACCCTGCGCGAAGCCACGGATGCCTACCAGCGCCGCCTGATCCAGGACTGCCTGGCCCACCACCAGGGCAACTGGGCCTCGGCCGCGCGCGAACTGGGCCTGGACCGCGCCAACCTGGCGCGCCTGGCCAGGCGCCTACAACTCAGGTGAACGACCGCCCGGTCGGAGCGGACCGGGCCCGGCGTGCAAACCTGTTACCATGGCGACCCCATTCCGGTTGCCCGGCAACCCCGATCCAGAGCGCAATACAGTGGAACTCTTCAAAGAATTCACCTTCGAATCCGCCCATCGCCTGCCGCACGTCCCCGAAGGCCACAAGTGCGGGCGCCTGCACGGCCACTCGTTCCGTGTCGCCATCCATATCGAGGGCGAGGTCGACCCACATACCGGCTGGATCCGCGACTTCGCGGAAATCAAGGCGATCTTCAAGCCGATCTACGAGCAACTCGACCACAACTATCTGAACGATATTCCCGGCCTGGAGAATCCCACCAGCGAAAACCTCTGCCGCTGGATCTGGCAACAACTCAAGCCGCTGTTGCCGGAATTGTCCAAGGTCCGCGTACACGAAACTTGTACCAGCGGTTGCGAATATCGCGGCGACTGATTCGCCCGGCACTTTCGCCGCTCTTCCGCCACCCGCCCTATGACAGGCCCCGCGCAAGCCGGGGCCACCTTCGCCGCACAGCGCCACTTTTTTTCGTGCAGTATCCCCACGGACATAAAGGTTTCACATTGTTCCCGGAAAACATCCGGAAACGCGGTCGAATACTCCGTTAGTCAATAAAAACGCCTGCCTATATTGTTCTTCCGGTGGCTAAAGACTTATCCTTTGCCGCGGACACGGAAAGTCCGTAAAACCACTATAAACGCACCAAAACCCAGCACCATATTTTTAGAACGGGAGTGAAACGAATGTCCAAACTTGCCGAGTTCCGCGAGGCAGAGCGCAAACTTCAGGAGCAACTGGCCCTGCTGGAAAAGCTGAAAAGCGACAGCAGCCTGAAGCAGGAACTGGAATTCAAGGACAAGTTGCAGGCTTTGATGGACAAGTACGGCATGACCCTGCACAACATCATCGCCATCCTCGACCCCAAGACCCCGGTCGCCGTCAGCGCCGCCCCGCAGCGCCGCGCCCGCGCCCTGAAGGTCTACAAGAACCCGAACAACGGCGAAGTCGTCGAGACCAAGGGCGGCAACCACAAGGTCCTGAAAGCCTGGAAAGAACAGTACGGTTCCGATACCGTCGAATCCTGGCTGCAACGCTAAGCCGGTTTTCCCGACGGCATCCCGCCGATGCCGTCGGAAACCCCACGCAGCACTTCTCTTCTCCGCTACATCAATCCTGCGACTTCGATTCGCAGGCGCTCCTGATCTTCTGTGCCGCCAGATTGTTCTCCACCCCCGGCAGGTTCTCCAGCAGACACTCGTAATAAACCTTCTCCCGCGACAGCAGGAAGGAACCGTCGTTATACAACTTGTCACAGGCCTGGGTGATGAAGTGCACCGCCACCCCACTCTTCGCCATGCGCTGGTTGTCGAGAATGCACTGGTCGTAGTCCTTGTCGTCGGCGAGCGCGCAAAGCGGGAATAACAACAGCAGGGGCGGCAGGAACTTCATGGGTTCGGTATCCATGGGAAAGTTGCGTTCCAGCATGAACGACGCCACCCGGAGTGCCAAGCCGGTGCCAGGATGAATTTGCGCGTGCAATTGTTTCAGCGCCCAGCGCCGTGGGCTTGCCGATGTCGCGCCGGGACACAGGTGAGTAACCGCCACGCGGTTATCCGCCGATACCGCGGTATATCGGCGGACAACGCTTGCCGCGTCGTTCGCCCCGGGGCAAGGCAGGCCGGCCGGTTCCGTCGCCGCCGCTGACGACAGGCTTGGAGACACCCCCTCCAGGGCAATATGCTGTGCGCCACGACACACGCTGTGAGCGACTACCGATGCCAGGGACTGCACTGTTCGAAAAGCCACGCTGGTTGCGCGACCTCCTGCGCTTCCTGCCCCTCAAGAGCCAATTCGTCCTCTCCGGGAACATCCGCGACCTGCAAGCCTGCGAAGTGCTGCCGGGTACGGTCACCGCGCAGAGCTTCAACCAGACCCTCTGCGACGCCCTGCTGGACGCCGGCTACGCCCAGGTGCTGGCCTGGGACCCGCTGGCCGGGTTCCGCGTGCTCGGCCGGCCGGGCAGCGAGGCGGACGCCACTGCGCAGGTTCTCCTCGACCTCGGCCTGACCCCGGTGGACGGCGCCGCGCCAGCCGGCATCGACCTGCTCGGCGCGACCCTGCAACGCCTGGTCAACCGTAGCGGCGAGCCGATCGCCCTGATCGTCGACTTCGCCTCGCGCCTGGCGGTGCGCAACGACGCCCTGAGCGCCGCCGAGCATCAGTTGTTCACCCAGGCCCTGGTGCTCTCCCACCAGGCCCGCAGCCGTCCCGCCGGGGAACAGCGCAAACCGTTCTTCAACAGCGTGCTGTGGGTGGTGGAAAAGGAAGGCGACCTGCCCGACTGGCTGCTGGTGGACAACCCGCGCCTGCGCCATATCCCGGTGTCGAAGCCCGACCAGGCGGCGCGCCGGGCCCTGGCCCCGGCGCTGCTCCGCGGGCTCGGCGGCGCGGGCGTCGCCGAGGAGGCCCTGCAACAGGCCGCCGCAACCTTCGTCGAGAACACCGAAGGCCTGCTGCTCCTCGATCTCAACGCCATCGTCCAGCTGGCGCGCGTGGAAGGCCTGGCCATGGAACGCATCGCCGACGCCGTGCGGCGCTACAAGGTCGGCGTCACCGAAGACCCTTGGCTGAAGATCGACCGCCAGCGCATCCGCCAGGCCGATGAATTCGTCCGCCGCCGGGTCAAGGGCCAGCAGCACGCGGTGACCCACCTGCTGGACATCGTCAAGCGCGCGATGACCGGGGTCGGCGCCAGCCGCAAGGGCAACCGCCCGCGCGGCGTGGCCTTCCTCGCCGGGCCCACCGGGGTCGGCAAGACCGAACTGGCGAAGACCGTCACCAGCCTGCTGTTCGGCGACGAGAGCGCCTACATCCGCTTCGACATGTCCGAGTTCAGCGCCGAGCACGCCGACCAGCGCCTGATCGGCGCGCCGCCCGGCTACGTCGGCTACGACGTCGGCGGCGAACTGACCAACGCGATCCGCGAAAAACCGTTCAGCGTGGTGCTCTTCGACGAGATCGAGAAAGCCCACCCGCGGATCCTCGACAAGTTCCTGCAGATCCTCGACGACGGCGTGCTCACTTCCGGGCGCGGCGATCGCGTGTACTTCTCCGAGGCGCTGATCGTGTTCACCTCGAACCTGGGCATCTACCGCCAGGGTGAAAACGGCGAACGGGTCGCCAACGTGCTCCCCGGCGAGCCCTTCGAGGCGGTGCAGGGCAAGGTCCACGGCGAGATCGAGCGCTACTTCAAGCTGGTTCTCAACCGCCCGGAAATCCTCAACCGGATCGGCGAGAACATCATCGTCTTCGACTTCATCCGCGCCGACGTCGCCGAGCAGATCTTCACCCAGATGGTCGACGGCACCTTCACCGACCTCCGCGAACAGCGCCTCGTCATCGAACTGGCCGAGGCGCCGCGCCAAGCGCTGCACGATCTCTGCCTGGGCGACCTGTCCAACGGCGGCCGCGGCATCCGCAACCAGCTCGAAGCACGCCTGCTCAACCCGTTGTCGCGGGCGCTGTTCGACCAGGACGCGCAGCCGGGCGAGCGCTTCCTGATCAGCGCCCTGGACGCCGACGGCCTGACCCTGGAACGCCGCTGAGATGGAACTGAGCCTGTCGCGGGTGCATTTCCCGGTGACCACCCTGGGCCCGGGACGGCGCCTGGGCATCTGGTTCCAGGGCTGTAGCATCCGCTGCCCCGGCTGCATCTCCGCCGATACCTGGGGGCCGGGCAGGCGACGCATCGCCCTGGCACGCCTGCTCGCCGACATCCAGCCATGGCTGGAGCAGGCCGAGGGCATCACCGTCTCCGGCGGCGAACCCTTCGAGCAGTTCGACGCCCTCCTCGCCCTGCTCGGCGAACTGCGCCAGCGCAGCCGCGCCGACATCCTGGTCTACAGCGGCTACCCGCTGGAGCATCTGCACGCGCAACTGGAACAGGCCGCCGGGCTGATCGACGCGCTGATCAGCGACCCCTACCAACAGCACGCCGGACAGAGCCTGGCCCTGCGCGGCAGCGACAACCAGCGCCTGAGCCTGCTCACCGAACTCGGCCGCGCGCGCCTCGGCGGCTACCAGCGGCCACTGCGCGAAGACGACAAGGCCCTCGACCTGATGTTCGACCACGACGGCAGCGTGTGGATGGCCGGCATCCCGCGCCGCGACGACCTGCTGCGGCTACAGGACCTGCTGCGCGAACAGGGCCACCAACTTAGCGTCAGCGCCCATCGGCCGCGCTGAATGGATCGATACCGATGATACGTTTCTGCCCCAACTGCCAGAGCGAACGCTCGCTTTCGGAAATCTTCTGCGAAGGCTCGATCCAGGGCCAGCCCTGCGGCTGGGACCTTTCCGCCGAAGCCATCCATCCCGCCGGCTGGCGACCACAGCCGGTGCTGACCCAGGAAGCCATCGCGCCGCCCGCCAGCGAGCCGCCAGCGGCGTCCGCCCCGCTCTGCGCCAACGGCCACCCGCTGCAACCCGGCGACCTGATGTGCCTGGAGTGCGGCGCCGCGCCGGCCGAAGGCCCGCTGCCGATGCAGGCCGAGGCCACGCCGCAGCCCGCCGTCACGGAAACCCTGATCGACGGCTGGCGTCTGCTGCGGCAGATCGCCAGCAGCGACGGCGTGCGCGAGCGCTACCTGGCCGAACATGCGGAAAGCGCCCGCCAGGCGGTGCTCACCCTGTATCGCCCGGGTGCCGAGCCGGACCCGGCGATCTACGACGTGATCCGCCGCCTGCCGCGCGAACACGTGCCGGAAATCCTCGCCACCGGCCGCTGGGACGAGCGCGCCTACGAAGTGGTCGAGGAACTCACCGGCGGCAGCCTCGCCGACCTCGGCACCGTGCTGGAGGACCGCGAGGCGGTGCGCCACGTGGTCCGCGAGCTGGGCCACGCCCTGCACGTGTTCAACGAGGCCGGCCTGCGCCACCGCGACCTGCGCCCGGCCAGCCTGCTGGTGCGCAGCCACGAGCCGCTGGACCTGGTGATCAGCGGCTTCGGCTCGGCGCGCCTGTCGGAGTTCGACCTGGATATCGTCTCGCCGCTGGAGACCAGCCGCTACATGGCCCCCGAGGCGATCGCCGGCGGCGTGGCGGCGGCTTCCGACTGGTGGAGCCTGGGCATGATCCTGCTGGAGCAGTTGACCCGCGGCGCCTGCTTCGAAGGCGTCAACGCCAACGCCTTCCTGATCCACGTGCTGGCCAACGGCGTGGCGCTGCCCGACGACCTCGACCCGCAGTTGCACCTGCTGCTGCGCGGCCTGCTCGCGCGCGACCGCCACCAGCGCTGGCAGTGGCCGCAGGTACAGGCCTGGCTGAACGGCGAGGCGGTGGACGCGCCGGCCTCGGCGGACAGCGAAAAGGACGACGCCGAAGGCGCCAGCATCGCCCTCGGCGCCCGGCGCTTCCGTAAGCCGACGGTCTTCGCCCTGGCCGCGGCCCAAGCCGAGCACTGGGCGGAGGCCCTCGACCACCTGCTGCGCGGGGCGATCGTCACCTGGGCCGAGCACATCGGCCTGTCGCCCAGGCTGCTCGCCGGCCTGCGCCAGGTGGCCCAGCACGAGGGGCTGGAGGACGACTTCCGGCTGATGCTGGCGCTCAAGCTGCTGAACCCGGAAATCCCGCTGATCCAGCGCGGCGAGATCGTCACCCCCGGCTGGCTGCTGGAGCATCCGCTGGAGGGCTACCGGCTGATCAGCGGCTCGGTGCCCGACCTGCTCGAACAGTTACACACCGAAAGCTGGCTGTCGAGGCTCAAGACCCGCGCCGAGAACGTCCGCCAGCGCGCCCTGCACCAGCACATCGAACTCGCCGAAGAACAGTTGCGCATCTACCTGCTGTCGACCTCGCGGGCGCGCCTCGCCGCGCAGTGGCAGGAGCGCCAGCGCCTCCTGCCGGACACCGAGCACCCCGGCCTGCTGGCCCTGGCCGAGCGCCGGGTGATCGCCGAGGAAGACCTGATCGTCCTGCTCGGCGCCAACATCGGCCAGTTCCGTGCCGCCGAGGCGATCGTCGAGGAAGCCGCCGGCCTGGCCCGGGACACCGATGTGCACCTGTTCGACGCGGAGACCGCGCGCGGCCTGTTGCAGCACTCGCGGCAGGAGCTGTACCGCCGCGTCGACGAACGCATCAGCGGCTTCGCCCGCAGCGGCGTGCCCAGGGTCGACGAATGGGCCGAGCAGTTCCGCCTGGAGCGGCGCATGCCGTTGGCGAGGGTTCTGGTGCTGCTGGCGATCCCGCCGGAACAGTGGCTGGAACCGCAGAAGCAGCAGTACGTGTCGCAGATCCTCGATTTCTTCGAGAAGAAAGTGGTCGCCGCGGTGATGCGCGGGCCGCTGGTGCGCATGAGCATCGGCAAGAGCACTCCACGCATCGACCTCAACGAACTGCACAGCGCGCGCCGCCCCGCCGCCGCCCTGCTCGACCACCTGCTGCAACGCAACGCCCGCGCGGTGAGCCTCGACCCGGACAGCTTCCTCGCCAACCCGCAACTGGAAGTGCGGCTCAACGCGCTGTCCCGGCAAAGCTCGCTGTACAAGCGCGACACCGGCATCGACGGCCTCTACCTGGGCTTCCCCTTCCTGCTCAACCGCGACCCGCGCGGCACCACCCGCACGCGCATCGTGCCGCTGCTGCTGTGGCCGCTGAAGCTGCAACTGGAAGTCGGCAGCCGCGGCCAGGTGGCGCTGGCCTTCGACGGCGAGCGCGAGGAAGTGCGCCTCAACCCGGCCCTGGAAAGCCTGCTCGGCCCCGAGCCGTGCAAGCGCTGGCGCAAGGTCGCCGACGAACTGCTCGGCCGCTCCGCGCTGCGCGCCGCCGACGTGATGGATGCCTTCGGCCTGCTCGCCACGCCGCGCGCGCGGGTGCTGGAAGGATTGCCGCCGAGTTCGACCGAGGTCACGCCCTACCAGGACCAACTGGCCTGCGCCGCGGTGCTGTTCCACGTCACCTTCATGGGCCAGGCGATCGGCGAAGACCTGCGCCAGCTGAAGAGCCTGCCGCCCTCCGGCACCGGCCTGGAGACCGCGCTGCGCCTGCGCGAGAACGGCGAGCCGGAAGCCCGCGAGAGCCCGCCGGAGTTGCAGCGCTACTTCACCGTGGCCAGCGACCCGTCCCAGGAGGCCGCCGTGTTGCAGGCCCGGCAGAGCCCGGGGCTGCTGGTGGAGGGCCCGCCCGGCACCGGCAAGAGCCAGACCATCGTCAACATGGTCGCCGACGCCATCGGCCGCCAGCGCAGCCTGCTGATCGTCTGCCAGAAGCACGCCGCCCTGGAAGTGGTGCACAAGCGCCTGGTGGCCGAGGGCCTGGGCCAGCGCATCGTCATGCTCAACGACGTCAACCGCGACCGCGAACCGGTGATCCGCAACATCCGCGAGCAGCTCGAAGCGCTGTTCGCCGACGCCGGCGGCGCCCAGGGCTGGGAGCGCCAGCGCGAGCGCCTGGCGGCGCGTATCGAGGCGCTGGAAGGCGAACTGGACCGCTACCACCAGAGCCTGCACCGCGTGGACGAGGCCACCGGGCTGAGCTACCGGCGCCTGCTCGGCGAACTGATCGAGCTGGAGAAAGGTTCGCCGCCGCTGGACTTCCCGGCCCTGCGCCAGCGCCTGGCGACGCTGGACATCGGTAGCCTGGCGCGCCTGGAGGAAAACTGCGCGCCGCTGGTCCGCCTCTGGCTGCCGGCCCGCTACGAAGGCAGCCCGCTGGCGCAACTGCGCGCCTTCGCCACCGACCAGGCCACCCTGCAAGCCTTCGCCGACAGCCTGCGCGCCTTCGGCGAAGCGGAGAACGCCCGGCAGAAAGCCCTCGACGAACACCCGGCGAGCTTCGAGGTCGACGACCCGACGCCCTACCGCGCCTGGCTGGCAAGCCAGGTCGGTACCCTGCTGAACTTGCGCGAGGAGCAACGCCAGCGCCTGGCCCACTGGCTGCCGCTGTTCCGCGACGCCGCGCCAGGACAGCCGAGCCGTGGCGACGGCCTGTTGGCGGAGGCCGAGCAGATCGAACGGCAACTGCGCCAGCTCGACCTCGAACGGCATGCGCCGCTGCTGTCGCCGGCCCTCGCCATGCTCGAAGAGAACAACCTCGAACGCTTCCAGGTCCACGCCCGCCAGGTGCTCGAGGCACGCACCTGGCTGGCCCGGCTCAACCCGCTGCGCCTGCTGCGGCGCGGCCGCCTGCGGCGCTTCCTGCGCGAGCACGGCGAGGCCGACGACGACAGCCGCCTGGCCGCCCTCCTCGGCGCCTGCGGTCTGGAGCGCCAGTGGCGGCCGCTGCGCCGGCAACTGGGGGCGCTGCACCAGAGCCTGGGGCTGGCGACAGTCGCCACCGATGCCGGCCCGGAACTGGCCAGCCTGGCCGGCCACGCCAGCCAGCAGCTGCGCGAAATCCAGGCCCTGGCTCGCGGCCTGGCCCAGGCGCCGCGCGCCGAGCAGCTCGACGCGGTGATCCTCACCGGCGAGAAACAGCGCTTCGAAGCGCTGCTCGGCGACCTCGACGCCGCGCTGATCCGCCAGGCCGCACGCCAGCTCAGCCTGGACAAACTGAAGGTGCTCGCCGACTGGCTCGGCGACGAACTGCAGGAACAGCTGCACCGCGCCATCGCCGGCAACCAGAGCAACCTGCCGGCCCTCGGCCGCCTGCGCGAGGCGCTGCCGCAACTGGTCGCCTACCAGCGCTTCCGTGGCCGCGCCGGCCAGCTCGAAGTCACCGACCTGGAATTCCTGGCCCTGCTGCGCCAGCGCCAGGAACGACTCGACGCGATTCCCGCCGAAGCACTCGAAGCCACGGTGCGCCGCATGCTCAACCGCGAAGCACGGCTGGGCTGGAAGCAGCGCCTGGAACAAGCCAACCCGGAACTGCTGTTCAGCCAGGACGAAGCCAGGGCCAGGGTCGCCAGCCTCGCCGAAGCCGACGTGCAGATGCGCGCGCTGAACCGCGAACTGCTCGGCAAGGGCATCGACGTCGCGCGCCTGGGCAGCCGCAAGCAGTGGGAAGACGTCACCCGCCTGACCGGCAAGCGCTCGCGGCGCCTGCGCGAGTTCATCGAGCTGGGCGCCGAACTCGGTCTGATGAGCCTGCGCCCGGTCTGGCTGATGAACCCCGACCTGGCCAGCCGCGTGCTGCCGCTCAAGGCCGGGCTGTTCGACATGGTGATCTACGACGAAGCCTCGCAGATGCCGGTGGAGTTCGCCCTGCCGACCCTCTATCGCGGGCGGGTCACGGTGGTCAGCGGCGACGAGAAGCAGATGCCGCCGACCGCGTTCTTCTCCAGCCGCGTGGAAAGCGACGAGGCCGAACTGTTCGACGGCGAAGCACCCGACGAGGACGCCGACGAGGAGCAGCGCGAAGCCTACGAGGACACCTGGAACCGCCGCGAGATCAAGGACTGCCCGGACCTCCTGCAACTGGCGCGCAACGCCCTGCCCAGCACCACCCTGCAGATCCACTACCGCTCGGCCTACCGCGAGCTGATCGGCTTCTCCAACGCCTCGTTCTACGGCAACCGCCTGAGCGTGCCGGTACGCCATCCGCAGGCCAACATCCTGCGCATCAAGCCGCTGGAACTGATCCAGGTGAACGGCCTGTACCAGAACCAGAGCAACGAGCGCGAGGCCGAGCGAGTCGTCGACTACCTCGCCGAACTCTGGCGCCAGCCCTACGCGGCGCGGCCGTCGGTGGGCGTGGTCACCTTCAACCGCAAGCAGGCCGACCTCATCGAGGAGCGCCTGGAACTGCGCGCCGAGCAGGACGAGACGTTCCGCGCCGCCTACAGCGAGGAGCGCGAGCGCAGCGAAGACGGCGAGGACATGGGCGTGTTCGTGAAGAACGTGGAGAACGTGCAGGGCGACGAGCGCGACGTGATCGTCTTCTCCTCCACCTTCGGTCGCAACGGCCAGGGCAGCTTCCGGCGCAACTTCGGCGTGCTCGGGCAGACCGGCGGCGAGCGCCGTCTCAACGTGGCGGTGACCCGCGCGCGGCGCAAGGTGGTGATGATCACCTCGATGCCGATCGGCGACATCTCCGACATGCTCGGCACCCAGCGCTCGCCGAGCAGCCCGCGCGACTACCTGCAAGGCTACCTGGAATACGCCCGCGCACTGTCCGCCGGCGAATTCGCCGGCACCGGCCAACTGCTCGAGCGCCTGCACACCGACCGCAGCGACCAGCGCCGCCAGCACTACCAGCGGCACGACGGCTTCAGCGAGATCGTCGGCGAGTACATCCGCTCGCTGGGCTGGTCCGCCGCGCCCGCCAGCGAAGGCGACGCCTTCGGCCTCGACTTCGCCATCGAGAACCCGGCCACCGGCCTCTATGCCATCGGCATCGAATGCGACGCCCCCTGCCACCCGCTGCTGGAACGCGCCCGCGCCCGGGAAATCTGGCGACCCTCGGTGCTGCGACGGGCGATCCCGCACCTCCACCGGGTTTCCTCCCAGGGCTGGTACCACGACGGCGACAACGAACGCGCACGGCTGCGCGCCGCCATCGAGAAAGCCCTGGCGCCCAGCGCGGAAACCCATCCCACGGCAGCAGCGGAGGCCTCCCAATGAGCGGACCGAAAGTCGTACGAATCGTCACCCGGGAAGAAGCCATCGCCACCTGCGAGCGCGACCTGCAACGCCTGGACAAGGCCCTCGCGCGCTGGGAAAACCAGGCCCGCCGGCTCGCCCAGCTCAGCGACGCCGAGCGCGCCGCCGCCCACGCCCGCCGCGCCAGCCTGCATGCCCTGCTCGAACAGGAGCGCTGGCTGGACGTGCAATTGCAGGTGAAGATCGAAAGCGAATTCCTCAAGCGCGACCTCGCCGAACGCGAAGAGCGCGCCATCCGCCAGGCCGCGGAAACCCGCCAGCAACGCCGCCGCCTCCAGGAAAACGCCAGCGCCCTGCTCCAGGCCCTCGACGCCAGGCCCGATGCCGCCAGCGCGGCATTCCGGCAAACGCTGCAAGCGCTGGCCGACGGCGCCCTCCGCGACGACGCGGAAGCCCTGCTCGCCCAGGGCTTCGCCGCCCTCGCCAGCGCCCCCGCCGAAGAACGCCTCAGCGAAGCCCAGCACGAACTCGCCCAGCGCCTGAAGACCGACGAAACACCCATCACCCTGGAACAGTGGCGCGCCCGCCAGCAACCGGACGCCCCGCGCGAACAGCGCCTGGCGGGCATCGACCGGCACATCGCCGAGCTGCAACTGCTGCAAGGCGAGGCCAGCGCCCAAGCGTTCCTCGAGCGACTGGCACGCGCCGAAGCCGAACAGCACCCGGAGCGCCGCAACCTGCTGCTCGACAGCCTGGTCCTCGACCTCGCCCAGGCCGCCCGCGAACACCGGCAGCAACGCCAACGCCTGGAACACCTGCAAGACCTCGCCAGCGAAGTCGCCGCCCTGGGCGCCGCCGAACACGAAGAACTGCTCCGGCGCGCCGCCGCCTGCCAGCCCGACAGCGATCCGCAGCACCTCGCCGAACTCACCGAGCGATGCAACGCCATCCTCACCGCCCACCTCCAGCAACAGGCCGCCCTCGCCCGCCGCCAGGCCGTGCTCCAGGGCCTCGCCAGCCTCGGCTACGAAGTCCGCGAAGGCATGGCCACCGCCTGGGCGCAGACCGGCAGGGTCGTCCTGCGCAAACCCGCCACCCCCGGCTACGGCCTGGAAGTCGGCGGCAAGGCCGACAACGGCCGCCTGCAACTGCGCGCCGTCGCCCTCAACGCCAACCGCGACAGCCAGCGCGACCGCGACATCGAAACCCTCTGGTGCGGCGAATTCCAACGCCTCCAGGCCCTGCTCGCCGCCCAGGGCGGCGAACTCAGCGTGGAACGCGCGCTGGGCGTGGGGGAAGTGGCGTTGAAGGAGATTGGCGAGGAGGAGCAGCAGGAGATGGGGGTGGTGCGGCAGAGGGGGTTGTGAGGATTGCCAAGGCGCATGTCCTACGGCTTGTAGCCATCCTGTAGTGGTCTACTGACCCCGGACACCGATTTAGGCGAGAATCCTCGCCGTGAGAGAGGTGTCTGATGAGCAAGCAACGACGTACGTTTTCCGCCGAGTTCAAACGAGAGGCTGCCGCCTTGGTGCTGGACCAAGGCTACAGCCATATCGACGCCTGCCGTTCGCTGGGGGTGGTGGACTCGGCCTTGCGCCGTTGGGTGAAGCAGCTCGAGGCGGAGCGCCAGGGTGTGACCCCGAAGAGCAAGGCGTTGACGCCTGAGCAGCAAAAGATCCAGGAGCTGGAAGCCCGGATCAACCGGCTGGAGCGGGAGAAAGCGATATTAAAAAAGGCTACCGCTCTCTTGATGTCGGACGAACTCGATCGTACGCGCTGATAGACCAGTTGAGTGAGCAGGAGTCGGTGGAAGTGGTCTGTTCAGCTTTCAATGTGGCGCGGTCTTGCTACTACGTCCACCGTCTTCGACGGCGGCGTGTCGATGCTCGCCGCGTGGCGCTACGCAGCCAGGTCAACCAGTTGTTCAGCCAGAGTCGGGGCTCGGCCGGCAGCCGCAGCATTCTGGGCATGCTGCGCGAAGAGGGCGTGACCATCGGCCGTTTCCGAGTGCGTCGGTTGATGCGTGAGCTGGGCCTGGTTAGCAAGCAACCGGGCTCGCACGCCTACAAACAGGCCACGGTTGAGCGGCCGGATATCCCGAATCGGCTGAACCGCGAATTCGCGACCGAGCATCCCAATCAGGTGTGGTGTGGCGACATCACCTACGTCTGGGCGCAAGGCCGTTGGCACTACCTGGCCGCGGTGCTGGATCTGCATACCCGGCGGGTGATCGGTTGGGCGTTCTCGGCCAAGCCGGATGCCGAGTTGGTGATCAAGGCCCTGGACATGGCCTACGAACAGCGCGGCAGGCCACAGCAGGTGCTGTTTCATTCAGACCAGGGCAGCCAGTACGCCAGCCGCCTGTTTCGGCAACGGCTCTGGCGCTATCGGATGCAGCAGAGCATGAGCCGTCGGGGGAATTGCTGGGATAACTCGCCGATGGAGCGCCTGTTCCGCAGTCTGAAGTCGGAGTGGGTCCCGTCAACGGGTTACCTGACGGCGCAGGAGGCCCAACGGGACATCAGTCATTACCTGATGCACCGCTACAACTGGATCAGGCCGCATCAATTCAACGACGGGCTACCGCCTGCGGTGGCCGAAGAAAAACTCAACCCACTGTCCGGGATGGGTTGACCACTACAACTCACTGATTTTTCTAAAACAATCTAGGGCGCTCGCTGCAACCGATGTCCTACGATACCTAACGGCTTTCAACAATTTCCCGCAAAAGTCCCTGAGTCCAGAAAGCCTCCAACAATGCCCCGATTGGCGATCGTCGCTCCGCATCCGCGAGCTGCTGGTCTCGGTACTAAGCCTGAAGGAATTCCGCGACCGGCTAATCGAAGCCTACCCGGGGATGACAACCGACTAATTAGCCGACGCAATGTCGGACATGCCGGCAGTAGCCTAGTTGGCGGGGGCAGCTTGATGTCTTACGAAGGGTCTGACATCCCATCAAAGAACAAGGCGCAAGCAAGGCATAGTCCAACAAACACTGCACAGTAAGCGGCCCAGAGGTTGAACTGAATGGAGAGTCTGGTGAGTTTTTCCACCATTTCTGGAGCAGCCGTCAGCGCGTCCAGCTGCTGCTTGGCGGAAATATGCCAGAACATCCCCGAGATCAAGCTCAACAGCGCCGCCAGCGCTCCAAGAAACTGCTTGAGATAAAGACCGATGAGATATCGAATGTGCGGCCAGCCCATACTGTCGTGCTCCGAGTTGTTCGAGCACTCTATATCGGCAATCCGCGCTGGAACTGAAGCGAGGATCTGATAGTGGCCGCTTCCTACGGCTCATCTCCGTTCCAACGGCAGATTGCATTCTTCAACCGCAAGATCGACCTGCCCGGCTTATCAATCATGCTGGTTGGCCTGTCGGTAACTTCGGTCCGGGTTCGCCTCGATCCGCGTCAGTGTGCAATGACGCGGCCGTAGAACAAGTAAAGTCCCGTGAGGACCGTACTGCTCCCACCAAAGATGTTGTCATATTTCAGCTCGACGCCGAGGCCCGCGCTCTCGATCGCCAGCTGGTAGTTGTGCGTTATGCCTTTACGGCTCAAGTATGCAGCCCTGATGCTGTCCGGTACGTTTGGGGACAGGCTCACGCCCAAGAAATCATAGCCAGTGGTCACGCGCCTTTTGGTCAATATGACGAGCTCGGACTCAGGCCCAATTGGGATCTGAATTGAGCCATGTCTCGGGACGGTCAGGGTATCAAGCAGCTTTTGGGGAATCGCTCGACTCGGTGAAAGGGGCAGTGTCCTTGATACTTTCTCGTTGGCTTTGACGGCATCAAGGATTCTCACTTTGACCTTTTCGGCCGGCAGGTTGCTCGTGTTGTCCAAGGATAAGGTCAGGTGGTTCTCCGAGTCCCCAAGCCACTGCATCATGCTGACGTGCGAAACATGTACTTCGGTCGGGTTCGAGGCCTCGAAAAACCTTTCCAGCTTTCTAAGCGATTCAGCGGAGCTCTTCGATGAAGAGGGGCTTGAGCAGATGGTTGCATTGGGCATCTCAACCGGCCCGCCCTGAGGGTTGTTGATCAATACATTGCAGTCGCCGCTGACAAGCTGGTAGTTCTGTAAAGGGGGCTGCTCGTTCGCAAACGCAGCCGCCGAACCAAGGACAAATGCCAGGGACAGGATGGGCCAGGTCAATTGCTGCTCTCCAACTTGTTGATCAACACATTGTTCGAGCCTTGCACCATCTGGATATTGGTCGAGCTCGTTGGTGCTGGAGCCTGCGGCGTCGACTTGCTCGCATTGACCTTCGTGGGTTCCTCGTGGCGCTTGTATTCACTGAAAGCAGCCAGCAACAGTGACGAAATCGCCGCAGCGATAAAGGTTAAGGCGACGGCGTTCAGCATCCGATTTCTTGCCTGCGCCTTCGGCATACCAAGAAGCACGAGCCCCGCAACCAGCACGACAAATGCCGCCAATGTGAGTGGATTGTTCAGATAAGGAGCCCATGCGTTTACATCATTCATGTTCAAAAACACCCTTTTTAAATAAAGATTCAGGGCGATCAAGACGATCGCAAATCAAGTAGCGCGGGCTAATCCCAGCGCGGAGGCTAGCGCCCCTGTTTTTTCAGCGCATCTCAAGAATCACGACGAAATTCAAAAACATAGAATCATGTCAGATTCGGCCCTGCACCTCGTCCCTGAAGCATGAAAGCATTGCGTTTGCCTGTCTGGGCATCCATTATCCGCACTGACGGGAACCGTCGAGAATGCCGGCGAGGCGACGGTCCCAAGGGAAACAGACTGATGTAGCCCAAATTGGCGCGGAGTATGCCTCGATGGAGACGAAGGTCCCACACCTTGAAGGCTATACAAGCAATGGTCCTGGACTACAGCTGACGCTCCTTCCCCCCCACATAGATCCATCTGGGCAGGAGCCCATGAAGCAGAACGAGAATTTCCCCCCCTTACCCCCCCTGGACCAGCCCCTAAAGTTTGCCGACCTATTTGCAGGTTGCGGCGGGCTATCCTTGGGCCTTTCGCTCGCAGGGCTGAATGGAGTGTTCGCCGTAGAACGCGACAAGATGGCGTTCTCGACGTTGTCTACGAACCTGATTGAGAGGAAGGATGTTCCCATCACTCCATTCGCCTGGCCTTCCTGGCTAGAGAAGCAAGCCTGGGGCATCGATGACATCCTCGACCAGCACGGTGCTGAGCTCGCATCCCTGCGAGGAAAAATACAGGTACTTGCAGGCGGCCCCCCCTGCCAAGGATTCAGCTTCGCAGGGAGACGACAGGAGGCCGATCCTCGCAACAAGCTGTTCGAGAAGTATGTGGAGATGGTTAGAGCCATCCAGCCAGCAGCGCTCGTTCTGGAAAATGTTCCAGGAATGAAGGTGGCCCACGCCACTAAGGGACGAGAGCTGGTGAAGGAGATTTCGAAGGAGCGAGGACTACAGATCAAACCACAGTCCTACTATGACAAGCTGGTCGAAAGCCTGACTAGGATCGGTTATCAGGTCCTTGGCAAGATTGTCGATTCTTCTCTATTCGGGGTTCCGCAAAAGCGCCCACGCCTAATCGTGATCGGCCTCCGCCAAGATCTGGCCAATCATCTCGTCGGAGGCATGGACAGAGCGTTTGACCTGCTCGAGGAAGCTCGTCGCAAACAGTTGCAAGACCTCGACCTTCCCGATCAGGTCCGTGCCGTAGATGCCATTTCGGACCTAGAGATGAGGGGGCGCGGTACAAGACCTTGCAGTGACGACGACTCCCCCAAAGGGTTTGAGGAAATCCGCTATACCGGCCCCCGAACTCATTTCCAGCGATTGATGCACCGGGACTGTGTCGGCGACGTTGACAGTTTGCGACTGGCGAGACACCGGGCCGAAGTCAGGGATAGGTTCCAAGCAATTATCAGTGACAAGGAATGCGCCAAGGGCGTACGCATGAGCGCCAAGCTTCGTGAGAAATATGGGCTCAAGAAACATCGCATCTACCCAATGCAGGCAAACACGCCCGCCCCTACGATCACCACCCTGCCGGATGACGTCCTACATTACAGCGAGCCTAGGATATTGACCGTCAGGGAGTCTGCGCGACTGCAGTCGTTCCCTGATTGGTTCAGGTTCCGCGGCAAGTTCACGACTGGGGGCAGCCAGCGTACAAAGGAATGTCCACGTTATACCCAGGTTGGCAACGCTGTGCCTCCCTATCTTGCCAGGGCCATTGGCATGGCGATCCAGGCAATGCTGAAAGAGACCGTGGCGCTAGCAAAAGAGCAGGCGGAACTCGAGCAAGAAGAAGAAATGATAGCCATCGCTTGAACACATAGGAGTCTACGGGAATGGAGAGCTCCCAACACGAAGGCGCACGCTACCCTGCCGCACTGGTTGACTGGGCCGGCCATCACTCAGGTGGAGTGAAGCGACTACTCGACAAGAACAGCGGCCAGCCGAACAAACAACTGCTACGTACAAACCTCCTCTCGCGACTCCAAGCCTGGACCAACGAGCTCCCCACCGGTAATCCCAGCACTCCAAAAATCATCCTACTGGTGGGGGGACCTGGAAACGGGAAGACTGAGGCCATCGAGTCCACTATCCGCTGGCTAGATGAAAGCCTCGGTTGTGATGGCCGATTGATCGACGAGCTCACGCAGTCCTTCCATCCCCCTGCTGGATTAGCAGTACCGCGTAGAGCAAGAGCCGACGCCGGGAAATTAGCCAGTATTGCCAGCAACCTGAGCCTGGACATCGTTCAGGATGCCTCCGCAACGGCTGGACACGATGGAAGCAGCGCCCCAGTCCTCCTAATAGAAGAACTTAGCAAGCTTCTGAGCGAGTCGTCTTCCCAGGCTTATCTCTGCTGCGTCAATCGCGGCGTCCTTGATGACGCCCTGATTCATGCAATAGACAACGATCTGGACGAGGCGTGCACCCTGCTCGAGGCTATTACCCGGGCCGTTAGCCTGGCACACGATGCCCCTTCATGCTGGCCTCTCGAAGGTTTTCCATCGGTTGCAGTGTGGCCAATGGATGCAGAGTCACTTCTGGTCGAGCCTGACGACGACTCGAAGGCGCCCGCGGAGATACTTATCGGACAAGCCACTGCATCGGATATGTGGCCAGCAAAGGGAACATGCCCTGCGGGCGACAAATGCCCGTTCTGCGCCAGCCAGGCAATACTCTCACGAGACGAACACAGGACAGCTCTTCTGCAGATACTGCGCTGGTATGAGCTAGCCAGTGGCAAGAGATGGAGCTTCCGGGACCTCTTCTCCCTGACATCGTACTTGCTGGCTGGCCACCATCCGGCAGTCCATGCACCCACCGGGAATCCCCACCAGTCCACCCCGTGCCAATGGGCTGCAAACCTTGTCGAACTGGACCAAAAGGCCCACTCGGCCTCAAGGCATACCAAGCAGTCGCTTACCGCAATCTTCCACCTGGCCACATCGAGCTACCAGCACGCCCTCTTCCACCGATGGGACAGAAGCACGGCTGGCTCCCTCCGCACCGATCTCAAGGAGCTAGGACTCGAGAAAGAGCTAGGTACGGAGGAAGTTCGGACCTTGATGGGTCTTGCCCATTTCCTGGCGGAACGCAAAGGCCACTATCTTCCTGCGACCATCGCCCCCTTGCTGGAAGGTTTGGTAAACATGCTGGATCCCGCTTTCGCAAGTCCGGACAGCGAGGTCGCTGTGAGCGGCCGGAGCATGATCATGCTCGGTGACCTAGATATGCGCTTCAGTCGCTCCCTTGCCGGCGGTATCGAGTTCATCCGCAAGTACCAGATGCTCTCACCAAACGAACTGGAAATACTCAAGCGTCTTTCCGTTGCAGATTCCATGCTTTCCCTGCCGATCGTCCGGCGCAAGAAGCCCGCGGCTGCTAGCCGGGTCCAACATATCCTTCGCGACTTTGCGTGCCGCTTGGTTCGCAGGAGCATTTGCACCCGGACAGCTGCCGTGGCGGACTTTTCGATCCTTCAAGCTTTCCAGCAGGTCGTCGAGGACAGCGACAAACACCAGCACCTCTATGAGGTGGTCAGACAGGTAAAAGAACTTCTGAACACGGGCAAGGAATTCGAGGTATCGCTAACAACTACTTTTGGCCAGCCGCTTCCTCCTCGACAGCGACAGGCGACATTGGTTGTGCCGCAGAGCCCGGTAAAGATGTTTGCCCAGGACACTGCCGGACGCCCTCGCCCACCGATCTGCTACCTAAAAGTGGGCCAAGGCCGATCGGCCCAACCCGTTCCGCTGACCTATGACTTGTTCAAGGCCGTAAAGGAACTCGAAAGGGGACTCTCCCCTGCCTCCCTCCCACGTACAGTCGTGGCACTGCTCGATACGACAAAGGCTCGTCTATCCGGCCCTATCGTTCGTGACAAGGAGCTACTCGACGATGCCAGGATCCGCGTTGGAGCAGACGGCACGGTTGTAGGGCACTCGTGGAGCGGCTTCGTCGCAGACAAGGAGAGGGACGTATGAGCCTCGCGGAGTTCAAGCAGGCCCCCTGGCGGTTCTCACATGGCAGCTATCAGGACTCAGTCTTTGCAATTAGCCCAGCACCGGAATACGCAAGTTCAGAGGTCCTGCTCGCGTCGCTCTACCGGACCATAGGCTATGCCTCAGCGAGCGAGGGAAGCGTGCCGCAGGCCGGACGCGACCTGGATAAGAACATCCAAAAGCTCCGCGAACGGCGCCAGTCTCCACCTAGCGGGGCAGTAGTCAATGTAGAGGCCTGGAACACCGTCCTCCATGGAATCCTGGAGAGCCCCAAGCTCCCGAACCAGTCTTCCAAGCGGTTCCTGCAGGTCACCCCCATCGTGCCGGGAACGGCACTCTTCTCCGGGTCTGCCCGACTAAGCAGCAACTCTTGGCCTGCCGGTAGCTTGATCCGCCGCATGGTCTGCCTGGGCTCCAAGGACAGGGATTCTGCGCAGAAACTTTGGAAAAGCCTTTTTGCTGCGTTGAGTGTCAATGACGACGACGATGTCTTTGCCCGTTGGCTCGACCAAGAAACATCGGCATGGAACACAGGGGTAGGTAACTGGGACTGGTCCCCGATCCCAGAGAGTGAATTCGCAATACTGGAGAAACCAGACTTCCAGGAAGTCCCATTCCTGCCTGCTCGGCGCTTTACCAAGGACTTGCATGCAATCATGCAGGCGAAGGGATCCATGACCCGCCGGCAATGGACCAGTTTACTGGAGGCAGTACTTCGCCTGGCGGCGGCATCCCACGTAACCTGGCTGTGCGATGTCCACGCTAGGATCTGGGCCAGCCTGTCGGCCGCACTTGCAGATGGGCCACTCCCTTCCAGCGAGCGGGAAGCAAGGCACGCTATCTTCCCTGAGGCCCCCCAGTACATGGCATACGGAGGAAAGGCCCTCCAAGGCATCAAGGACAAGGTTTCCAGTTACCTCAATGCTCGGCTCGGGACCAATGCCCTTCTTTGGTCGCTAGAGCAAATAGGAGCCCCCTACAGCGGAAACCTTTCCTCGAGTGCCGGTATTGCCGGGCTTTGCCAGCATGTACGCATGCACAAGGCCGCGCTTGCCAACCTGGGGACCCTGGAAACAATTGCGGACGTACGCGAGCAAGAGGGTCGTGCGCTTCGTTGCAAGAAGGGGATTGGCTCCAATCTATTGGAGTTCGCCCGGCACGTCCTTGGACAGCGCCAGGCGGCGGTCCCGCTGCTGAGGGGGTACGATCAGGGGTACATCCTGAAGAAGAAAGGCAGCAGCCCGTCCAGCCCGTGGATCGTCTCTCTTGGCCCCGTCGCCGTGCTTGCCTTGGTTCACTGTTCTCTTGCTGGAATGGGCGGTCCTCGCTCAGTCCACCGACTAGGACAGCACCTCGAGGCCTACGGCATAGCCGTGGACAAACATGACATAGCCAGAAACGACCTAGGCCACCAGTTGAGAATGCTCGGCCTCGTGCTCGACAGCCCCGATGCCGAGAGCGGCATGTTGCTGTTGCCTCCTTTCCCCGTAAGCCAAGCCATCCAGAGCCCCGAACATGAATAAACTTGCACACTGGCTCGCGACAATTGTCCATGAGAAGGTCCTGGGGGCGACGCAAGGGTACGGCGGTGCCAACCTCGAGTACCGGCTGATCTTCCGTGGCCCGCCTCTCGAGATCCTCGAGCTGGCCTACGAGGAATTGGCACGGGATGGAGGAATCCACGTCCAGGGCAGCTTGGACGGTAGCATGGCAACCCTGCCGGTACTGCTCCAGTACCCGGCTAACCAGTTGCAGGGACCCAAGCCCCGGATCGGGCAGTCTGGCAAGTGTGACAACGACCACCTGCTGGATGTCCGCAACGACCCCGTTAATCCCAGCTTCGTCGCCTTGGTCCCACCAGGGCTGCACAACAATTTGTCGATCGAGTCCACGACCGACGAGTTCGGACTGGGGACCGCTACGAGTACGGGCCATGCCTCCTTTGAGCAATGGTGGGAGGACGGTTTTGTCCAGCAAGCCGTCAACGAGGCATTGCTTGTAGCAGGTATAGATCCATCGCAGCGGGAAGATGCCAAGGCATTGATCCGTGCCGCCGCCGGTTCGGTCGACGAGGTGGACCCAGACAAAGGTGGTCATCGCGCCGCCTGGCGCTTGCTGTCGCGTCTCTATTCGATTGCGAACATGGCCCACGGACTTTCCGCAGGACAAGCACTCTCCCTGGCATGCGGCCTCCCCCCAACGGAGGACGGCAGGATCTCGTCAAAGACGCAGACCTACATACTAGAGAGGATATCCGACGAGCTCGCAGATGGTTTCAAGACTGGCATCGAGCGCATGGCACAAAGTGCCCCGCAAGAAGTAGCACAGGCCCTGCGCGACTTCCTTGTCCACCTCCAATCGAATTGCGACATACCCACTGCCTTCGAGCGCGCAACCGAAGCCTTCTACTTGCCCGGCGCGGATGCAGAATTGACTCCCCCCCCCTCCTGGTGGACAACCCTCACAGCCGAATGCTGGACTGAACTGCTTGCCGACGAAGCCGACGAGACCGTTGGAGAAATAACTATCCAGTGCACCAATGGCATTGTTCCCATGGGAAAGGGAATGCCGGCAGTGGTACGAGACAAGGTCGAGCTGGCTATCTCGACTAGCGAAGGCTACGAACCGCAAGAGTACCAATTGACGGGCGGCTCTTATGGCAAGGCGGCTACGCCATTGCCAGCAAACGGTAGCGGCCCCACTCTCCAATCCGACCTGTTTCCACCCTCCCACAGGGCTCCGATGGCATACAAAGTCATCGCAGATGGATGCAAGCCAGCAAGTGTCCGGGTGATCTCCCTCATGAGCTGGCGGCCTGGAATACTCGTTACCTGCAGGCTCGCGACGAAGCTTTCACCGCCGAAGAAACCTCGCAAGAAGTCCACGGACCTGGACTGGGAGACCGCCCTATCGCTACCAGGATCCGGTCGCTATGAACTGCGCATCCACCTGTCTCCAGGAGCGTGCATTGGGAAGGTAGAAGGGCTGCCAGACGACGCCACCGAGATCGAGGCACAGAGGCAGGAGATCGAGGCGAGGCCAGTTGGAGAAGACGAGTATCTGCTGGAAGTCGAGGCCGACGGAAAGTACCAGTTGGACATCACCTTCACGCTCGCTGGCGAGAAAGGTCCCACGGCTTGCAGGGTCTACCTGGCTTGCGAGGAGGCAAAGGAAGAAGGCTGCCGTAGCGAGTTCGAGCGGCTTATCAAACTAAATCGCCGACATCTCGAGAAATTCGACACCAAGACTGTGGTCCATCTCGACCGGAACTCCCGCGCATCCAGTTTGCAGTCATGGATGCTGGAGGAACAGAATGCGGCGAACTCTTTCAGGCCGCTGGTGATCGCGGACGACTACGCGTCCCGATGGGCACCACCCGAGTGGGACGCCCCCCATGGCCCCATACTCTCGCAAGGCCGCTTCCTGCATGATCCCCGCCCCCAGGCCACGCGCTTCCAGCCTCCAAGAGGCTTTATCGAGGCACGCCAGGAGATCGCACGTTACATACGGGGCAGTGACGACCAGTCGGGACTCCTCGAATCCGCGTCGCTAGGCGCCTGGCTGTCGGGCGATACTGGGTTCCGCTCCCTTGTCGAAGGCTATCTAGACTCATTCATGGCATGGGTGAGTGCAGACCCATCCATTGCCTGTTGGGTGGATACCATCGTCGTGTGCTCGCTGGAAGCTGATGGTCGCACGCTGGACAGGATCCCCGACGCTATCATTCTTTCCCCCCTGCATCCGTTGCGCCTTGCATGGCACTGCCTTGCCCAGAAAGTATTGCGGGACGAGGTTGAAGGTGACTCCGCCTGTCCGTGCCCTGCAGCCAGTATCCTTGACCCCGATTGTGTCCCAGACCTGCTTACCATGTTCCTGCAGGCACCCGATGGGGAAGACAGTCTGGACTTCCTCTCGGTCGAATGCAGCTCCGACTACTGGTCCGTGCTTTGGAACGGATCTCGTCTAGGCCAGATTCCCGACCGTGCCCGCCGGGCGCCCTTCGACAGCAGTTTTGGCCTTACGGTCGGCGGGATATCGAGTGGCTTCAGTCCGGCTCAGGTCTCGCGCGCACTCGATGACGTCACGGACTTGCTGGCGGCCAAGTCCATTGTCAGCCTGGTGGTGTCCAGCGCGGGCGGAACCACCGATGCGTGCAACGAGGGCCTAGCCAACTGGTGTACAAAGCGATTCGGCAACGGGGATCAGGACATCCCTCGACACAGTGTCGGCGCGAGGATACTAGAGGTATTCGATACCAGGCAGGCTGGAAGGCCGGACCAGGCGACAATCGCCAACCTGTCCGAAGACACCGATAACCATGTCCGCTGGTACGACAAGCAACCAGCCGGGGCCAAGCCTGATCTGGGCATCATCGCGCAGTTGGACTCGGCACAACCCGAGTCCAAGGAAGTCGGCATGCTCTCGCCGATGGGGACTGGCGGCCTGATCAGACACCGAGTCAGGCGCCAACTACAGGCCTCGTTCCTGAGCGAGTCCAGGCAAGGCCTGCAAATGCCACTGTCTGGCGAACGATTCGCCGACAAGGTATCCGCATGCATGCTTATGTTGGAAAAGCTGAGGGACGGCAAGGTCGGCTTGCAGTTTTCCCCGAATGTCCATGCGGTCTCCAGCATGCTTGAGGAAAACAGCGCCGGGTTCGTCGCAGTCTCCTCCTCGGCAATCGACCCCGCCTGCTTCCTGGGAGGCTGGATCCAGGGGACCTACCTATGGGACTACGACCTGCCCTCCTACTCCCACCGTGCAGGTGATACCAGTGGCTACTACCTCTTGTCGCAGGTCAAGCAGGCTGATCGCGATGCGCTCCGGCGGGTCCTGAAGCTCCTGTCAGGCTGTGAAGATCTAGACGATGATCAGGTCGAGCAGATCCTCCTCGAGGTTGCAAGAAGGGGGATCCCCACCGTACGCGGCCTTTCCGGGGACGACACCGGGGCCACAGGCGACCTTGGGCTGTTCCTCGCGGTCCGGCTCCTCCAAGACCAGTTCCGCGTGGCAGGCAACCTGGACAGTCTGCTCCCTGTCCTTGCAGGTACGCCTGACGACTCGACGATAGCCATCATCATTCCCGTAGACCCTTTCCGGGGATACCTTTCGGACCTTGCCCGCTCCCTTGGCAAGGAGCGCAAGGAAACATCCCTATCGCGACCCGACCTACTTGTCGTCGGAGTACGAGCATGCGACGACAAGGTCCATTTGCACCTTACCCCCATAGAGGTCAAGTGCCGGCAAGGAATTGTCTTCAGTGCTAGCGACTCAGCCGAGGCGCTCTCCCAGGCCAAGGCCCTGTCGGTACTGCTTCACGCCATCGAGGAGCGTGCAGGCAACTCCCTGGCATGGCGACTTGCCTTCCAGCACTTGCTACTTTCCATGATCGGCTTTGGTCTGCGTGTCTACAGCCAGCACCAAGCAGTAGAAGGGCAAGCCGGGCGGTGGGCGAGCTATCATGAGCGTATCGCGGCAGCCATCCTCAGCCCCGCCCCATCGATCAGCATCGATGCGAGGGGACGACTGATCGTGGTCGATGCATCGACCCAGAGCGGCCCGCACGACCGTGATGGCGACAAATACGCAGAGACCATCGTCATCTCCAGCCTGGATGCAGGCCGCATCATTGCCGGAAATGACGCGCAGTCGTTCTACGACTCCGCGCGTGCGAAGGTGGGCGATTGGGGACTGCTGCCTTCCCGGGCAGGTGCAGTTGGCGCCCCACTCGTGCAGGCCGAAAGCACTCCCCCGGACAACGGCCAGATGGGCGAGCCAACGATAGCTCCAGCGGAGGATATCCCCGAGCCCTTCGCCGGGCTGGTCGAGGAGCCCTCCCCTGGTGTTGAGGAGCCGGAACCAAACCCTGCTGCTCCGACCGACGAGCCAGGCACGGGGATCGTCTTGTCCGTTGGCAAGACCGTCGATGGCTTCGAGCCCCGACCACTCTTGCTGAACATATCTGACACTCGACTCAACCAGTTGAACATCGGCGTCGTTGGCGACCTCGGGACAGGCAAGACCCAATTCCTCAAGTCGTTGATCCTGCAGATATCCAGGGCGCGCGAGGCAAACCGCGGGATCACGCCTAGGTTCCTGATCTTCGACTACAAGCGAGACTACAGCAGCCAGGATTTTGTCGAAGCCACAGGCGCCAGGGTGGTGAAGCCCTATCGCCTGCCCCTGAACCTCTTCGACACGACGGGGATGGGAGAGTCCTCCGCTCCATGGCTGGACAGGTTCCGCTTCTTCGCCGATGTCCTGGACAAGGTGTATTCAGGCATTGGTCCCGTTCAACGGGACAAGCTCAAGGGTGCAGTTCGCAATGCCTACGAGACAGCCGGTGCGCAAGACCGACAACCAACAATCTACGACATCCACGCAGAGTACCGCGAGCTACTCGCCGGGAAGTCAGACTCGCCGATGGCCATCATCGACGACCTCGTTGACATGGAAGTCTTCGCGCGCACAGGGGAAACGAAGCCATTCGACGAGTTCCTTGATGGCGTCGTGGTGATCTCCCTGGACTCCATGGGGCAGGACGATCGGAGCAAGAACATGCTCGTCGCCACCATGCTGAACATGTTCTACGAGAACATGCTCCGCACGCCGAAGCGCCCCTTCGTTGGTACGTCCCCGCAGCTCCGGGCCATCGACTCGTACTTGTTGGTAGACGAGGCGGACAACATCATGCGTTATGAATTCGACGTGCTCCGCAAGTTGCTACTGCAGGGCCGCGAGTTCGGTACGGGGGTCATCCTAGCCTCGCAGTACCTACGGCACTTCAAGACCGGGGCAACTGACTACCGGGAGCCACTGCTGACCTGGTTCATCCACAAGGTCCCGAACGTAACACCCGCAGAACTTGGAGTACTCGGTTTCACTTCGGATCTGGCAGAGCTATCAGAGCGAGTGAAAACCCTTCCCAACCATCATTGCCTCTATAAGTCATTCGATGTGGCTGGAGAGGTCATACGGGGACTACCCTTCTTCGAACTAGTCAACTAATCCCGAACATCATTAGGCTCTGCCAAAAAGAGCCTAGCTGAGAGCCCAAAAGATGGCTGATTTTCTCTCTCCCACGGAGCGCTCGGAAAGGATGTCGCGTATAAGGGGCAAGGACACCCAGCCAGAACTTGCCCTACGTAAGGCCCTCCATAAGCTTGGCCTTCGATACCGACTGCATGGTGCGGGGCTACCCGGTAAGCCGGACCTAGTATTCCCACGCTACAAGGTCGTGGTCTTCGTCCATGGCTGCTTCTGGCACCGCCATGCTGGTTGTAAGATTGCTACGATACCCAAGAGCAACACGCCGTTTTGGCTGGAGAAGTTTGAGAAAAATGTAGTCCGTGATGCACAAGTAGTTGTAGACCTGCAGGCTCTGGGGTGGACTGTATTTGTCGTATGGGAGTGCGAACTGGTATCTGCCAAGAAAGCGCAGGCAACTAGCAAACGACTACATGAGATGATTCGCCAACTCGATCAGGGAAAGACATTGAGTATTGACTGAAGCTTAGTCGACACAATACTAGATTGGAGCTTTTACCATGTGCAGTGCGGTAGTAACCCCCAAGCAGCCACTCGAAGCCTATATAGAAAGCTTACCCCAAGCGATCTCGTACCGATGACCTCCTTTACAGGCATAGGCAGTAGAACAGGACGAACAGCAAATGACCGAGGATGTGTTTCGAATCAGCTCGCACTTAAAGGATATAATTGGTCGAGATTTGGTAACGAACCAGTTCGTTGCCATTTTCGAGCTTGTAAAAAATTCTTTTGATGCTGGCGCAACAAAAGTAGATATCGAGTTTGACCCTGAAGAACAACAAATAGCCATAATAGACAACGGCCATGGAATGTCACGAGATGACATTACAAAAAAATGGCTCTTTGTCGCCTATTCCGAGAAGGCCATGGCTGAATCAGGGACCTACCGAGATAAGATCAAGCCAGCGGGTCAGTTTGCAGGAAGCAAGGGTATCGGCCGGTTCGCGTGCGACACCTTAGGAGAAAAGCTTGAGTTATATAGCTTAACAGAGGCTGAAAAGTCTATTTCCAAACTAAAAATAGACTGGACAGAATTTGAGAGAGATAGCACCGAAGAGTTTCAGAACATCCCTGTTAGCTTAGAAAAGGCAGAGTCCTTCCCTATAACCTACAATGTCGGAGCGCCATCCCCCCATGGCACAGTACTTTTAATAAAAAACACACGACACCACTGGGACGAAGAAAGAATTAGCAGACTTCGGAGAGATCTTGCCAAGCTAATCGACCCATTCGGCACTACCACTCATGTTTCTGTATCCACCTGGCTAATAGATTATTCCGACAAGATCATTGAAAACGTTGATGGCCCTATCGGAAACGAGATTGCAGAGCTCCTGCAAGAAAAGACTAGTCGTATCGTAGTCTCGATCGAGAACTCAACCATCGAGAGCACTCTGATTGACCGCGGAAGAAAAATATACTCAATAAAGGAACCCTCCCCATACAACGAGCTCAATGAAAGCCGAATCACAGGCGAAATTTATTATCTCAATAGAGCAGCAAAGCAAAACTTCACCCTTCGCATGGGCGTTAGACCTATCGAATTCGGGAGCGTGTTTCTTTTTCTGAACAAATTCCGAATTTATCCTATCGGGGAAGAAAACGATGACACGCTGGGACTGAACCGCAGAAAGCAACAGGGACAATCGCGCTATCTAGGTACGCGAGACATAATAGGGCGCATCGATGTTATAGCTCGCCCCAAAATGTTCCGCGAAGTTTCGAGCAGAGACGCAGGTCTAGTAGAAGATGCATGCAGCCGCGCATTATACGAAGCAATACGCCGACACATGATTTTTCGACTGGAACGCTACGTTGTGGGCGTCAACTGGCAAGACAAAACAGACCAGAATAAAGACACCCCTGAGCGTTTAGAAACGGATGAGTCACGAGAAAGAATTCTAAACGTTATTGGAGCACTCGCGAGATCAAAGGATATCGAAATCCTTTACTACGACAAAGAGATTCTCCAAGTCTCGGAAGACCCAGACCAGATCACGGACGAAGTGCTCAAAACGATGTCAGAAGTGGCAGAGAATCAGGGCGATACCTCTCTCCGCGCTCAAATTGAAGAAGCTAAAAAGAGAATCGTCGAGCTAAGAGCGTCTAGAGAGGAAGCACGAGAAATTGCGCAGCGCGCAATAGAAGACCGGAATCGCGCGGATGCTCATATCGCAAGGCTAGAGCAACAGGCAGCCTTTTTGGGTAGTAGTCAAGATGTAGATATAGAGCGCACTCAACTGCTAATGCATCAGGCAACTATCCACTTAGGGCATATACGCTCTGCAATTGCCAACTCTGCCCATGAACTTAGAAATGTTCTCTCGACCGCTCAAATGCCTAGTGAGGGGCTGGACAACCCTGACGATATAGAAGATTTACTAGCGTCCATACGCCAATCAACGAAACGCGCATCCGCATCGATCGCCAGCGCGACCCTTTCGGGTGACAGATTGAGCACAGTCCTATCATTCGCCCCCAACATTCGGGTAGATCTTCAGACTGATAAAGTCCATGGTGATTTGGTGCAGTTCTTAGATGAATACTTTGACGTTCGGCTAGCGGGAATGTCGGGAGTACCTCGCGCTACCTTCGATGATTCAGGAGAGTCATTGATTAGAGACTTCTCCCCCGTCGATATCGCAGTACTTGTCGACAACCTATTAGATAACGCACGAAAAGCCAAAGCCAGCAAACTAGAGTTCAAAGTAATCAAGAAAACAAAAAGCCATATAAAAATCCATGTAAGCGATGATGGGCTAGGCATTGACGAGAGGAAAGTCGATCCCTCCAAAATCTTTGAGCGAGGATATACCGGATCGGATAATGGCACAGGCATAGGACTCTATAGCGTAAGTCAGATAATAAAAGATATGGGCGGATCTATCGAACTCGTGGGTGATGGAAGTCGCGCAGACTTTGAAATTACAATTCCCGGGGATAAATAATGAATCTCGACATTGGCGTGCTCTGGATAGAAGACTCTTACAGCAAAGAAGAGGAGGACAGTCTTCGTCGACGCATACTTGACGCAGGTTTTGTGGCGCGCATAGAAACTATTCCCAATAGTAATGGGATAAAAGAGCTAGCCCAAAACCATGAACTCTACCATTGTTTCGATATTATTTTGCTTGACTATAAGCTTCAGGACGAAAAAGGTGACGAAATAGCCCCATCGGTCCGCAAGCTATTTCCTTCCACAACAATACTATTCTACTCAGGAAGCCTTGAGGAAAGCGAGCTTCGTCAGAAAATGGCGGCCAAGAAAATAGAAGGCGTCTACTGCAGTGAGCGCCGGAGATTCATCGAGCGAGCCGGATCCCTCATAGATCAAACAGCACGATCCCTTAATCGGCTTTCGGGAATGAGAGGGCTGGCAATGAGGGTAGTTGCTGAATGCGACGTGATAATGAAAGAAGCCATCTTGTCCATGGCAGCTCGTAGCCCAGAGTGCTCTGAAAAGAAAAATGAGCTTGACGACGATGTCATTGGATTTATCGAACAGACGAAAGAAAAGTATATTGCTGCGATCAAAGGTGATATCGAAGATCGCCTAGCAACTTTCGCAGTGGATAGCACAAAGCTGTTCAAGCATTTCCGTCGACTAACTCAAATAGCCACCAATAGAGCAGAAATTTTTGGGTTAGATGAGGACCAATCAGACCGCCTCCGGGAGCTACGAAAATCCAGCGCCAACTACGACAAGGAGGTCTTGAGGAAGCGAAACATACTCGGCCATGTATTTGAAGCTCAGGAGGCATCTGGCTGGGTTCTGAGGGGAAGCGATGAAATCAACATTAGTGACTTCCCTGATATAAGAAGAGGTTTTGCCAAGCATATCGATACCCTCCGCGAGATGAATGATCTAGTCACCCTTCTGGATAGAAAGCAATCCTGACTAACCTGATACACCACAACGCCTCTGATATTCCGAGCCATTCGAGCTATCCACTGCTAATGGCCCGGGATCCTGAGCTATCCCACGGTCACTAGCTTATTCCGTCTGACTAGGTATCGCTCCCGATGACCTGTCCCCAGTTTTAGTACCGCTGCCTAGTTAGTAGGCCCTGGGGTTGATATTAATTTTTCCTGCTTCAGCTGCTGCTGGCGAGTTCGCCAACTTGCAGCAAATTCTGCCGGGGTGAGATTGCCAATCGCGCTGTGCGGTCGGTGTTCGTTGTAATCCCGCCGCCAGGCCGCGATGCGGATTCTCGCTTCGGCCAGCGAACAGAACCAGTGCTCATTGAGGCATTCGTCCCGGAACTTACCGTTGAACGACTCGATGAAGGCATTCTGCGTGGGCTTACCAGGCTGAATCAGCTTCAGCTTGATGTCGCGCTGATAGGCCCATTGATCGAGTGCCTTGCCGGTGAACTCGGGCCCCTGGTCGGTGCGGATCGCTTTCGGGTAGCCGCGAAACCGCGCCATCTCGTCCAGCGCCCACCAGGATGCCGACCGACTCCTTGGTGAAGTCATCGACCACCGTCAGGCATTTGATCCGCCGCCCGGTGCTCAGTGCATCGAAGACGAAGTCCATCGACCAGACCTGATTTGATGCGCTCGGCAAACTCAGACGTTCGCGCTCCACCGCGACGCCATGGCGGCGGCGCCGCCGTTTCACCATCAAGCCGGCAGCGCGGTACAGGCGATAGATCCGCTTGTGGTTGACCTGCACGCCAGCACGCCGCAGCAGGATGTGCAGGCGGCGATAGCCAAAGCGCCGGCGCTCTTGGGCCAGCTCCACCAGTTGGGCTTGCAGCTCGGTGTTTTGCACACTGGCTCGCGGCTGGTAGCGCAACACCGAGCGGGACAGCCCGATCAACTGACAGGCACGACGCTCGGAGATGCCGGTTTGCGCCTGCATCTCCTGCACCGCCTCCCGCCGTGCTGTCGGGCTTACCCTTTTCCCCGGGCGACCACTTCCAGCGACTCGATGTCGAGGTGGGCCTCGGCGAGCAACTTCTTCAATCGGCTGTTTTCCAGTTCAAGATCCTTCAACCGTTTGGCGTCCGCCACGGTCATACCGCCAAACTTGGCCCGCCAGGTGTAGAACGAGGCATCACTGAAGCCGTGTCGGCGACACAGTTCCTTCACCGGCACACCGGCCTCCGCCTGCTTGAGGAAGTCGAGAATCTGCTCTTCGGTAAAACGCTTTTTCACTGCCGTCTCCTGCTCGGAAAACGGACTCTATTAAGTTTGACGTGGTACTGAAATCGGGGGGCAGGTCAGGGTAAAAAGTGGGGCAAACTTTGAAAGCATCACAAAAGACCCGCCCATAAAAAAATCCAGTCACCGCTAAGTGACTGGATTTTCTAGGATTTTTTGGTCGGGACGGAGTGATTCGAACACTCGACCCCTTGCACCCCATGCAAGTGCGCTACCAGGCTGCGCTACGCCCCGACTCTACTTCCAAGCTCAGTGGCTGTGCTTCCGAAGTGAGCCGCACTATATACTAAGCTTCTGATAAGTGGAAGTTTTTTTTGCTTCCGTCACTTCTTCAGGACCAGCAGGACTTCTTCCAGCTCGGCGATCATCTGGCGGATGAGCTGCTTGTACTGGGTGACGTCGTCCTTGGCCTCGTCGCCGGAGAGGCGCTGGCGCGCCCCGCCGATGGTGAAGCCCTGGTCGTAGAGGAGCGCGCGGATCTGGCGGATCATCAGCACGTCCTGACGCTGATAATAGCGGCGGTTTCCGCGGCGCTTCACCGGGTTGAGCTGCGGGAACTCCTGCTCCCAGTAGCGCAGCACGTGGGGCTTGACCGCGCACAAGTCGCTGACTTCGCCGATGGTGAAGTAGCGCTTGCCGGGAATCGGTGGCAGCTCGTCGTTATGACTTGGTTCCAGCATATGCCTCAACCCTGGCCTTCAGTTTCTGCCCTGGACGAAAGGTGACAACGCGGCGGGCCGTGATCGGGATTTCTTCGCCGGTCTTCGGGTTGCGGCCGGGGCGCTGGCGCTTGTCGCGCAGGTCGAAGTTGCCGAAACCGGACAGCTTGACCTGCTCGTTGTGCTCCAGCGCCTGGCGGATCTCTTCGAAGAACAGCTCCACCAACTCCTTGGCTTCCCGCTTGTTCAGGCCCAGCTCTTCGTACAGACGTTCCGCAATTTCAGCTTTCGTCAGAGCCCCCATACGCTATTTCCTTAACGTGGCATTGAACCTTTCTTTCAACGACGTGACGATGTTCTGCGTCGTGCTATTGACTTCATCGTCATTAAGAGTGCGCGATGGATGCTGCCAGGTCAAGCCGACGGCAAGGCTTTTTCTATGCGGATCAATGCCTTTACCGTGATACACATCAAACAGCCTGAGGTCCGTCAGCCATTCGCCGGCCGCCGCACGGATTTGTGTCAGGATGTCTTGTGCCGGCACGTCCTGGTCCACCAGCAGCGCCAGGTCGCGGCGCACTTCGGGGAAGCGCGACAGCTCGCGGAACTTCGGCAGGTGGCCGTCGACCACTTCGGCCAGCAGCAGCTCGAAGAGGAACACCGGCTGCTCGAGGTCGAGTTTCTTCGCCAATTCCGGATGCAGCGCGCCCAGGTAGCCGACCAGCCGCCCGTCCCGCTCGATGCGCGCGGTCTGCCCCGGGTGCAGCGCCGGGTGCTCGCCGGGCACGAAGCTGAAGTCGCCGAGGGCGCCGGCACTGGCCAGCACTGCCTCGACATCGGCCTTGGCGTCGAAGAAGTCCACGCCGTCACGGCCGTTGGCCCAGCCTTCCGGCAGGCGCTTGCCGCAGATGGCGCCGGCGAGCATGGCTTCCTGCTTCAGGCCTTCCAGTTGACCGACGAAGCGCAGGCCGCTTTCGAACAGGCGGACCCGCGACTGCTGGCGGTTGAGGTTGTGCTGCAGCGCCTTGACCAGGCCCGGCCAGAGGCTGGAACGCATCGCCGCCATGTCGGCGGAGATCGGGTTGGCCAGGGTCAGCGGCTGGGTGCCCGGATCGAACAGTTCGAACAGGGCCGGATCGATGAAGCTGAAGGTGATCGCTTCCTGGTAGCCGCGGGCGACCAGCAGGCGCCGCAGCAGCGGCAGCGCGGCGCGCGCTTCCGGCTTGTTGTTCGGCGCCAGGCGCGCCTGCGGGTAGCGCACCGGCAGGCGATTGTATCCGTAGAGACGGGCCAGTTCCTCGATCAGGTCGACTTCCAGGGAAATGTCGAAGCGATGGCTCGGTACGCCGACCGACCACTGCCCTTCCCCATCGGCTACCACCGTCAGCTCCAGGGCTTGCAGCAGGCGCACGATCTCGGCGGCGTCCAGCGGCATGCCGAGCATCTGGGTCACGCGCTCGGCGCGCAGGGTGATCGGCGCGACCTTCGGCAGGTGCGCTTCGCTGACCTGCTCGACGATCGGCCCCGGTTCACCGCCGACGATGTCGAGGATCAGGCGCGTCGCGCGCTCCATGGCCTTGCGCGCCAACTGGCTGTCGACGCCGCGCTCGAAGCGATGCGAGGAGTCGGTGTGCAGGCCATAGGAGCGGGCCTTGCCGGCCAGGGCGATGGTGTCGAAGAACGCGGCTTCGAGGAACAGGTCGCGGGTGCTGTCGCTGACGCCGCTGTGCTCGCCGCCCATCACCCCGGCGATGGCCAGGGCGCGCTGGTGGTCGGCGATCACCAGGGTGTCGGCGCGCAGGGTGATTTCCTGGCCGTCGAGCAGGACCAGCTTCTCGCCGTCCTCGGCCATGCGCACGCGCACGCCGCCGTTGATCTCGGCAAGGTCGAAGGCATGCATCGGCTGGCCCAGTTCGATCATCACGTAGTTGGTGACGTCGACCACCGGGTCGATACTGCGAATGTCGGAACGGCGCAGGCGCTCGACCATCCACAACGGGGTCGGCCGGCTCAGGTCGACGTTGCGGATCACCCGTCCGAGATAGCGCGGGCAGGCGGCCGGCGCGTCGAGTTCGACCGGACGGGTCTCGTCGTGCTGCGCGGCGACCGCATCCACCGCCACCGGCGCCAGCGGTACGTCGTAGATGGCGCTGACTTCGCGGGCCAGGCCGGCGAGCGACAGGCAGTCACCGCGGTTCGGGGTCAGGCCGACCTCGATGGTGTAGTCGTCCAGCTCCAGGTAGGTGCGGACGTCCTGGCCGACCGGCGCGTCGGCCGGCAGCTCGAGCAGACCGGCGTTCTCTTCGCTGATCTGCAATTCCTTGGCCGAGCAGAGCATGCCGAAGGACTCGACGCCACGCAGCTTGGCTTTCTTGATCTTGAAGTCGCCCGGCAGTTCGGCGCCGATCATGGCGAAGGGAATCTTCAGGCCCGCGCGCACGTTGGGCGCGCCGCAGACGACCTGGAAGGTCTCGCTGCCGTTGCTGACCTGGCAGACGCGCAGCTTGTCGGCGTCCGGATGCTGTTCGGTCGAGAGCACCTCGCCGACCACCACGCCGCTGAAGGCGCCGGCGACCGGCAGGTCGGCGTCGACCTCGAGGCCGACCATGGACAGGCGAGCGACCAGCTCGTCATGGGAAACCTGCGGATTTGCCCAGCTCCGCAGCCACTTTTCACTGAATTTCATCCTGTTCTCCTAAGGAATCCGGTTGCGTTCTGGCCTAGCGGAATTGTCCGAGGAAGCGCAGATCGTTATCGAAGAACAGACGCAGGTCGTTCACCCCGTAGCGCAGCATGGCCAGGCGCTCGGCGCCCATGCCGAAGGCGAAGCCCTGGAATTTCTCGGGATCGATGTTGGACATGCGCAGCACGTTCGGGTGCACCATGCCGCAACCCATGACTTCCAGCCAGCCGGTCTGCTTGCACACGCGGCAGCCGTTGCCGCTGCAGATCACGCACTGGATGTCCACTTCGGCCGACGGCTCGGTGAAGGGGAAGAAGGACGGACGGAAGCGCACTTCGAGCTGCTTCTCGAAGAAGGCGCGGAGGAATTCCTCGATGGTGCCCTTGAGGTCGGCGAAGCTGACGCCCTCGTCCACCAGCAGGCCTTCCACCTGGTGGAACATCGGCGAGTGGGTCAGGTCGGAGTCGCAGCGGTAGACGCGCCCCGGGCAGACAATGCGGATCGGCGGCTGCTGGGACTCCATGGTCCGCACCTGCACCGGCGAGGTGTGGGTACGCAGCAGCATGTTCGCATTGAAATAGAAAGTGTCGTGCATGGCACGCGCCGGGTGGTGACCCGGGATGTTGAGCGCTTCGAAGTTGTGGTAGTCGTCCTCGACTTCCGGGCCTTCGGCGACTTCGTAGCCGATGCGGCTGAAGCACTGCTCGATGCGCTCCAGCGTGCGGGTGACCGGATGCAGGCCGCCGCTCGGCTGGCCGCGACCAGGCAGGGTGACATCGATGCGCTCCGCGGCCAGCCGGGCGGCCAGCGCGGCCCCTTCCAGCTCGGTCTTACGCACGTTCAGCGCATCCTGGACCTTTTCCTTGGCCACGTTGATCAGCGCGCCGACCTTCGGCCGCTCTTCGGCCGGCAGGTCGCCCAGGGTCTTCATCACCTGGGTCAGTTCGCCTTTCTTGCCGAGGTAGTGAACCCGGATCTGCTCCAGGGCATTGACGTCTTCGGTGTGTCGCACAGCCTCCAATGCTTGAGAGACCAGCGCATCCAGGTTTTCCATGTATGGACTCCAGATACAAAATAGGGGAAGAGCGGTAAGGCTCTTCCCCTATCGGTGACGTTACGTCCGGACCGAGGTCCGGTGATTGTCGTAGGGCTTAAGCCAAGCTTGCCTTCGCTTTCTCGACAATCGCGGTAAACGCCGCTTTTTCGTTCACTGCCAGATCGGCCAGGACCTTACGGTCGATCTCGATGGCCGCCTTTTTCAGGCCGGCGATCAGGCGGCTGTAGGACAGACCGTTCTGACGAGCACCAGCGTTGATACGGGCGATCCACAGTGCGCGGAACTGACGCTTGCGCTGACGGCGGTCACGGTAGGCGTATTGGCCAGCCTTGATCACCGCCTGCTTGGCAACGCGGAACACGCGCGAGCGTGCACCGTAGTAGCCCTTGGCGAGCTTCAGAATTTTCTTGTGACGACGACGGGCGATAACGCCACGCTTAACACGAGCCATGAATTAATCCTCTACCTTAATAATCAGCGCAGACGCAGGGAGCGTTCTACGCGCGCAACGTCAGACTTGTTCAGCATCGAGGTGCCGCGCAGTTGACGCTTACGCTTGGTGGTCATCTTGGTCAGGATGTGGCTCTTGAAGGCATGCTTGTGCTTGAGGCCACCAGCAGTCTTCTTGAAGCGCTTGGCCGCGCCACTTTTGGTCTTCATCTTTGGCATGTTCGGATACTCCGCATTGAGTGATTACGCATAACCGCAAGGCCTGCCAGTGCCCTGGTGGTTACTTTTTCTTCTTGGGAGCGATGACCATCATCAGCTGGCGTCCTTCCAGCTTAGGATGCTGCTCGACGGTGCCGTATTCCACGAGGTCGGCTTCGACCCGCTTCAACAGCTCCATCCCCAGTTCCTGGTGGGCCATCTCACGACCGCGGAATCGCAGGGATACCTTGGCCTTGTCCCCATCGCTAAGGAAACGTACCAGGTTGCGTAGTTTTACCTGGTAATCCCCTTCTTCCGTCCCTGGACGAAACTTGATTTCTTTGACCTGAGCCTGCTTCTGGTTCTTCTTGGCGACCGCAGCCTGCTTCTTCTTCTCGAACAGGTGCTTGCCGTAGTCCATGATGCGGCAGACAGGAGGCACCGCGTCGGCCGAAATCTCAACCAGGTCCAGCTTCGCCTCTTCGGCTAGGCGGATCGCCTCATCGATCGAAACAACACCAACCTGCTGGCCATCAGCTCCAATCAACCGTACCTCACGAGCCGAGATGTTCTCGTTGATCGGGGGTTTCGGTTGAGCTCGCTTATCCTGTCTCATTTCACGCTTAATAATGATTACTCCGAGTCTTGGCGACCACGCCGGGAAACCGCCTGTGCCAACAGCTCAGCGAACTGGGTGACGGGCATGGAGCCCAGGTCTTCCCCTTCGCGCGTACGCACCGCGACGGCCTTCGATTCAACTTCCCGATCTCCAATAACCAAGAGATAGGGAACCTTGAGCAAAGTATGCTCGCGGATTTTAAAGCCGATCTTCTCGTTTCTCAAGTCGGACTTGGCACGGAATCCGCTTTCCCCGAGGATCCGCACCACCTCGGCGGCGAAATCGGCCTGCTTGTCGGTGATGTTCATCACCACCGCCTGGGTCGGCGCCAGCCAGGCCGGGAAGGCCCCGGCGTAGTGTTCGATGAGCATGCCGATGAAGCGCTCGAACGACCCGAGGATCGCGCGGTGCAGCATCACCGGGCGCTTGCGGTTGTTGTCCTCGGCGATGTAGCTGGCGTCCAGGCGCTCCGGCAGGTTCGGGTCGTATTGCAGGGTGCCGCACTGCCAGTTGCGGCCGAGGCAGTCCTTCAGGGTGAACTCGATCTTCGGCCCGTAGAACGCGCCCTCGCCCGGCTGGTATTCCCAGGCCAGGCCGGACTCGTTCAGCGCATCGGCCAGCGCGCCTTCGGCGCGATCCCACAGCTCGTCGGAACCGACGCGCTTGGCCGGACGGGTCGACAGCTTCATGGCGATATCGGTGAAGCCGAAGTCGCGGTAGACCTGCAAGGTCAGCTTGATGAAATCGGCCGCTTCCTTCTTCACCTGCTCTTCGGTGCAGAAGATATGCGCGTCGTCCTGGGTGAAGCCGCGTACGCGCATGATCCCGTGCAGCGCGCCGGACGGCTCGTTGCGGTGGCAGGCGCCGAACTCGGCGAGGCGCAGCGGCAGGTCGCGGTAGGACTTCAGGCCCTGGTTGAAGATCTGCACGTGGCACGGGCAGTTCATCGGCTTGACCGCGTAGTCGCGGCTTTCCGACGCGGTGGTGAACATGTTCTCGGCGTAGTTCGACCAGTGGCCCGAACGCTCCCAGAGGATGCGGTCGACCACCTGCGGGGTACGCACTTCGACGTAGCCATGGTCACGCTGGACCTTGCGCATGTACTGCTCGAGCACCTGATAGACGCTCCAGCCGTTCGGGTGCCAGAACACCATGCCCGGCGCTTCTTCCTGCAGGTGGAACAGGTCGAGCTGCTTGCCGATGCGGCGATGGTCGCGCTTCTCGGCCTCTTCGATGCGCTGGATGTAGGCCGCCAGTTGCTTCTTGTCGGCCCAGGCGGTGCCATAGATACGTTGCAGCTGCTCGTTCTTCGAGTCGCCGCGCCAGTAGGCGCCGGAAATCTTGGTCAGCTGGAACGCCTTGAGGAAGCGGGTGTTCGGCACGTGCGGGCCGCGGCACATGTCCACGTACTCCTCATGGAAGTACAGGCCCATGGCCTTCTCGTCCGGCATGTCGTCGATCAGGCGCAGCTTGTAGTCTTCGCCACGGGACTTGAACAGTTCGATGACCTCGGCGCGCGGGGTCATCTTCTTGATCACGTCGTAGTCCTTGTCGATCAGCTCACGCATGCGCTGCTGGATCGCCGCCATGTCCTCGGGGGTGAAGGGGCGCTCGAAGAAGATGTCGTAGTAGAAGCCTTCCTCGATCACCGGGCCGATGACCATCTTCGCGGTCGGATAGAGTTGCTTGACCGCATGGCCGACCAGATGGGCGCAGGAGTGGCGGATGATCTCCAGTCCTTCCTCGTCCTTGGGCGTGATGATCTGCAGGGTCGCGTCGCGCTCGATGGTGTCGCAGGCGTCGACCAGGCGGCCGTCGACCTTGCCGGCGAGGGTCGCCTTGGCCAGGCCCGCGCCGATGGATTGGGCCACCTCGGCCACGGAGACCGGGTGATCGAAGGAACGTTGACTGCCGTCGGGAAGAGTAATGATGGGCATGGCGCCTCCTCTCCTAGTGGTGACCCCTACCAAAGGCCACGTGGGTTGGGATGTGCCAGTAAGCGTCGCCCGCCGGGCCGGCCTGCCTCACAGTGGCAGGCGCCTTGCGGCACCCCTGCGCCGAAGCGCGCGGACGGAGATCACTGGGAATGGATACAGACGAAAAACGCCGGAGCTGATCCGGCGCGAAGTCACCATGGTAAAGCATCCGCGACGAGCTGACGAGCGGTCAGTGCGGCACATTGCGCTTCAGCGCGCGGCGCCGCCCTCGACCCGCGCGAGGAATTCCTGCACGGCGCGGTTGAACGCCGCCGGACGGGTGGCGTTGAGGCCGTGGGAAGCGCCCTGGATGCGTTGCAGCTCGGCGCGCGGCAGGGCCGCCGCCAGCGCCTCGGCGGTGGTCGGGAAGGGTTGCGGACTGCGTTCGCCGTTGAGGATCAGGGTCGGCAGGTCGATCGAGCGCAACTCCGGCAGGCGCAGCGCCGGCGGCTGGTCGGCCACCTGCCCGACCAGGGTCATGGCGTTGTCCAGGGTCATTCGGCGGAACGTCGCCGACGAGCGTTTCCATACCCCGGCGCCGCTCACCGTATCGACGAACAGCTCCAGCCCCCGCTCCGCCTCGCCGCCACGAATCAGTTCGAGCGCCTGGCGACGGAACCGATTACGCTCCAACGGCTCCTCGGGAGCAGCCAGGCCGGCGTGGGCGTAGACCTCGGCGGCATAGTCGCCGCCGGGATCGGCCAGGCTCAGCGAACGCAGGGCGTCCGGCGCGGCCAGCGCCAGGCGCAATGCCAGGTTGCCGCCACGGGAATGGCCGAGCAGGTGTACCGGCTCGCCGAGCCGCTCGACCAGCGCCAGCAGGTCGGCGACGTGGCGGGCGCTGGTGAAGTCCGCGCCCTGCCCGTCCCAGCGCTCGGGGTAGTAGTGACGCAGGCTCGGCACGATCAGCCGGTGGCGCTCGCCGAGGCTGCGCAACTGCCATTGCCAGTAGCGGTAGTCGCACAGCGAACCGTGGACCAGCAGCACCGGCGTGCCCTCGCCCAGGTCCTGATAGACCAGTTGATACCCATCCACCTCGAACGAGGCGAGTTCGCCACTCATGCACGCAACCCTTCCGGTTTCTTTTTCGACACGGCGCGACGAACGGTGACCGGGCTCGCAGCCCGATGCACGGCATCGCCTGGTAAAGATGGATGCTACCGGCCTGAGGTCACGCCCCGTAATGACAAATAGGTCTAGGGCCGTCTCGCCCGCTGGACTAGGCTGGAAGTTCCCCTGCGGAGGTGACGCCGATGAATACGCCGATCTTCTACGAGCTATTCCGCAACCACCCGCTGCATGCCCCGTCCGCCGGCACTCTGGCGAGCATGCTGGCCCTCGGTCTGGCGCTGGCCGGGGTCTGGGCCGTGCTACTGGGTTGGGGGCTGGGCCTGGGCATCGACAACTTCGCCATGTACTTCGGCTGGACCGCCCTGCTCATGACCATCCTCCTGGTCGCGCTGTTCCTCGGCGCTACGCTGCTGCGCATGGAAACCGTGTGGCTGGCGTTCCTGCTCGCCCTGCCCCTGCTGACCAGCCTCACCGGCTGCCTGGCGCTGGTCGGCGCCGGCGCCGACTGAGCGCGCCACCGACCTTGGTCGAAGAGCGGTTGCAGTAATTCCCCTGCCCGGAAGGTCTATCCTTGGGCAAGAGGAGGACGAACCATGACTCCCGAATCCTTTGTCACTTTGCTGATCCTCGCCTGGCTAGGTCTCGCCGGCGTCACCCTGTGGGCTTTCCTGCGCGTGCCGCGTCGGCGCGCGCGCCTGCAGCGCAAGGCCCGCCGGGCGCACACGCCTGCTGCCGAACGGCCCGCGCAGGCGCTGCCACAGCGCAGCTGAAGGCGCCGTCCTGTCAGGGCAGGAAGGCGTGCTGGGAAACTCCCAGCAGCAGATAAGCCGCCAGCACGGTGAATGCGAGAAAACCCACGACGTAACGCAGCATCCCGACTCCTGTCAGTCCTTTCATCCCTGATGCCGACCGGAACGATCCTGCATCGTTCCGCGGCGACCTGCCGAAGCGCCGAACGGCCACAGCCCTCGACGCGAAAGGGGGCCGGTCGGTCCTCGACCAGCCCCTTGCGCTCTTCACTCTAGCACTCTCGTCCGGCCCGCCGGCGATCTCCGCCAGGATTCCGGACGAACCGTCAGCCCGCGATGTAGCTCGGCAGGCCGCGCTCCTGCAGCCGGCGCAGGGTCCCGACGACGTCCACAGGCAGGCTCCCCGCCTCCAGGGCCAGGTCACGGCGCACGGCATTGATGAACCAGTACATGCGTTTCTCGTCGGCCAACTGGGCGGCAGACACCACGCGACGGGTCACGATCTCTTCGCCGTTGCGCAGGGTCAGCAGGGCGCCGCCGTCCGGACGCATCTGGGTGGAGACGGCAAAGGTGGCCTGGAAGGCGTCGAACAGCATCTTGATGGACTTTTCCATGATCGTTTCTCCCCTCTTGCATGAAAACCGACTGCGAGGATTCGGCCGCAGCCGCAACATGGGGAAAGGTGGCAGCTTTCATGCCAGCCTCACGAAAAATGAAAAACCAATAAAATCAACAGGTTGAAATCATAAAAAGCGAAGCGGCCCGTGCAAACTGCAAGATCGTGCGAAATGCATCATGCGATTTGCCAGCAGACTCATTCGGAAAACAGCGGCCGCCCCCGCGCATCGAAGCCACGCACCCGGTATAGCGCCGCCTCCGCCAGCGACAACGCCGCCGCCGGGCTCTCGCAGGGCGGCTGGCCGGGCAGCACCAGCCATTCGGTACGACCATCGTCGATGCTGGTTATCTCAATCTCGGCCAGATAGCCGCTGTCCTCGCGCAGCCAGGTCGCGCGCAGTTCGAATTCGCCAAAACGCCTGCCGGACACCCGTCAGCCTCCCTTCGGAAAAGTCGCCGCAGTGTAACCAGCCCGGGCGACGCTCAGCCAGCCAGGTCGGCCAGCGCCTCGCGCTCTTCTTCGCGCAGGGTCAGGACCCGGCAACCGCGCTCGGTGACCAGCACGGTGTGCTCGTACTGGGCCGACAGGCGGCGGTCACGAGTGGTCACGGTCCAGCCGTCCTTGTGCAGCTTCACCGCGTGGCCGCCCTGGTTGATCATCGGCTCGATGGTGAAGGTCATCCCGGCCTTCAGCCGCGCCCCCGCGCCGGCGCGGCCGAAGTGCAGGACCTGGGGCGCCTCGTGCATCTTGCGGCCGATGCCGTGGCCGCAGTATTCACGGACCACCGAGTAGCCGTTGGACTCGGCATGGCTCTGGATCGCATGGCCGATGTCGCCGAGGGTGGCATCCGGGCGCACCACGCGGATCGCCCGGTACAGGCATTCGCGGGTGACGTCGAGCAGCTTCTGCGCCTGGCGGTCGATGGCGCCGACCCGGTACATCTTGCTGCTGTCGCCGAAATAGCCGTCCTTGATCACCGTGACGTCGACGTTGACGATATCGCCGTCGCGGAGGATCCGCTGCGCCGACGGCCAGCCATGGCAGACCACGTCGTTGACCGAGGTGTTCACCGTGAACGGGTAGCCGTACTGCCCCTTGCTGCCGGGGATCGCCGCGAGGGTGTCGACGATGTAGCGCTCGCAGAAGCGGTCGATCTCCGCCGTGCTGATGCCCGGCCGCACCACCTCGTCGAGGGCCTCGAGGACTTTCGCGGTGAGCGCGCCGGCCACGCTCATGCGCTGGATCTCCTCCGCCGTCTTGATCATCCCGAGACCCTCGCCGCGGCCTGCTCGCGACGGTCGCTTTCGCGCGCCTCGTCCATCAGTTGGCGCAGCACCTGGGCGTAGGTCATCCCGGGATTGGCCTCGACCAGCATGCCGACGCGCATCCAGTGCTCGGCCTGGGCATTGATCGAACGCGACATGGCCTTGCAGGCGATGCGCGCCTCTTCGTGCAACTGCTCGGAAATCTTCACCAGGCCCACGCGGCACCTCGAATACGGAACATATATGGAACGCATACTATTCGTCGCGTGAACGCAGCACAATGCGCAAACGCCATCGATGCCTGGCCATGGACTGGCCATGATTGGCATCTCCTGCAAAATCAGTAACATGCGGAATTTTTTGGAAGTTGCCGCATGCTTTCCCGTTTGTTTGTAGGCCTTTTCGCCCTCCTCCTCGCCAGCGCCAGCCAGGCCAACGCCCCGCGCACCTTCTCCGAAGCGAAGAAGATCGGCTGGAAGCTCTACGCCCGGCAATCCGTGGAGTTCTACTGCGGCTGCCGCTATTCGGGGAACCGCGTCGACCTCGCCAGCTGCGGCTACAAGCCGCGGAAAAACGCCAACCGCGCGCGACGCATCGAGTGGGAGCACATCGTCCCGGCCTGGGTGATCGGGCACCAGCGGCGCTGCTGGCAGAACGGCGGGAGGAGCAATTGCGCCCGCCACGACAGCACCTACCAGCGCGCCGAGGCCGACCTGCACAACCTGGTGCCGAGCATCGGCGAGGTCAACGGCGACCGCAGCAACTTCGGCTTCGGCTGGCTGCCGCAGAAGCCCCGGCAGTACGGCGCCTGCCCGATGGTGGTGGACTTCAAGGCGCGCAAGGCGATGCCGCGCCCGCAGATCCGCGGGATGATCGCCCGCACCTACTTCTACATGAGCGACCGCTACGGCCTGCGCCTGTCGAAGCAGGACCGCCAGTTGTACAACGCCTGGCACAAGCAGTACCCGCCGCAGACCTGGGAGCGCCAGCGCAACCACATGGTCGGTTGCGTGATGGGCTGGGGCAATCCCTACGTCGGGCCGGTGGACCTGGCGACCTGCAGCAACCTATCCTCGCGTCGACGCTGACCCCGCCGGAGTAGCCCATGATCTTCCGTACCCTCGCCCTGCTGCCGCTCTGCGCCATGCTGCTGGCGTTCTCCGTCGACGCCGAGGAACGCCGCTTCGACTGCACGGTGGTGGCGGTGCACGACGACGCCAGCCTGGGCTGCCGCCCGCCCGGCGCGGACAAGGCGCTGAGCGTTCGCCTCAACGCCATCGAGCTGCCCGCCGCGCAACCGTGGCGGCAACGCGCCCGGCAAGCCCTGGAGGGGATGCTGCTGGGCAAGCCGGCGACCATCCGCGAGCAAGGCCGCGACGCGCGCTTCCGCATCCTCGGCGCGGCCTGGGTCACCCCGGCCGACTGCCCCGCCTGCGGGCATACCCTGGATGCCGGGCTGGCCCTGCTGACCATTGGCCTGGCCAGTTGGCGCGACGCGCCGGACAGCGGCCAGACGCCCGAGGCGCGCGGCCAGTACCAGTTCGCCGAGGAAGAAGCGCGGGCGCGCAAGGCTGGCCAGTGGGGCCCGCGCGACCATGCGCCTAGAGATGGATCTCGGCGAACTTGATGCCCAGCCCGCGCAGTTCCTTGACCGCATCGTCCAGCCGGCGGAACGACGTCACTTCGTCGTTCTCGTCGACCAGGAAGTAGCTGCGCCCGCCATCCTTCTTGAAGAATACGATCCACTCCCTCGCCAACGTCGGATTGGCGATGATGTGGGTCGCCGTGATCTTGCCGGCCGCCTGCCTGTCCCGAACCTTCTCGCGCTTCATTGCCTTCCCGTCAGCCTGTATCGAAAGACGGGATTATCGCACCATGGGCGGCGCCGGCGAAAAACCTCAGCGCGACGCCGTCGCCATTTCCATGCCCGGCACGGCCAATTCGCGGCGGATGCTGCGGATCAGCCATTCGGTTTCCGGCGGCGCGCTGAGCTGCGGCGAAGGGATGGTTCGGGCGACGTAGCGGCCGTCGGCGGCCTGCAACTGCAGCAACTGCGCACCGTCGTGGCGGCTCTTGCTGGACAACTGGAACTCGGGAAAGGCAGCGGCGATTTTCTTCAGGTCGACAGACATGGTGCGCTCCGTTTCTGAGACGTTGGTCGGCAGCCCGCCGCGCGGCGGGCAGCCGCAGTCTGGCTGGCGGATGCGACCGAATGATGACGGTGGCGACGAACCAATCCGTCCCCTACGGCGTCCCAGAAAGGACGCGGGGAATTTCACCCAATGGAAAACCGCTGGCGGCGCGCGACCTCGAGGCTCGACCCGCCGCCGGCAAGCAGACGGCAAGGAGATCGAATGTTCCGCACGGCGTATCGGGAAATCGGCCTGTTCGGCCTGGTCAAGCGCACCGTGAACGAGTTCCTCGAGGACGACATGCCGACCTACGCCTCGGCCCTCGCCTACCAGATGCTGTTCTCGCTGTTCCCGTTCCTGCTGGTGCTGATCACCCTGGTCGGCTACCTGCACCTGCCCGAGTTCTTCGCCTGGCTGCGCGAGCAGGCGGCGCTGCTGCTGCCGCCGGAGGCGATGGACCAGGTCAACCCGGTGATCGACCAGCTACAGCAGCAGAAAGGCGGCCTGCTGTCGATCGGTATCGCGGTGGCCCTGTGGACCTCCTCGGCGGGCATCCGCTCGATGATGATCGCGCTCAACGCCGCCTATGACGTGAAGGAGAGCCGTCCGGTGTGGAAGCGCTTCTCGCTGTCGATCCTCTACACCCTCGGTATAGCCCTGTTACTGCTGGTGGCGGCCGGGTTGATGGTCACCGGGCCGCAGGTGATCGCCTGGATCGCCAGCCTGGTCGGCCTGGAGCAGTACCTGGTGACCCTCTGGACCTGGTTGCGCTGGCCGCTGGCGGTGTTCCTGCTGATGCTGGCGGTGGCGCTGTTCTACTACCTGGTGCCGGACGTCGAGCAGCGCTTCCGCTTCATCACCCCCGGCTCGGTGCTCTCGGTGATCGCCTGGATCGGCGCGTCCCTCGCCTACGGCTTCTACGTGAAGAACTTCGCCAACTACAACGCCATGTACGGCAGCATCGGCGCGATCATCATCTTGCTGCTGTACTTCTACCTGTCGGCGGCGGTGGTGCTGTTCGGCGCCGAACTGAACGCGGTGATCGAGCACCATTCGAAGGATGGCAAGGACCCTGGCGAGCGCGAGCTGCCGGACAACGACGACCCCGAACTCAAGGCTTGAGCAAGACGTCGGCCTCGCTGACGCTGGCCTTGCCGGTGGCGCGCCGATAGAGACACAACTCGCGGCCCTGGCGGCCTTGCATGTGCGGTTGCGGATAGCGGCCCTGCAGGAGCAGCGCCGAGTAGCCCACCTCATCGTCGAAGGGCAGCACCTGCCCCACCGGGCGTGCCTGGCGCAAGCCGCTGGCCTTCAGGCAGGCGGCGAGCACCGCGGCGTCGTGCGCCTGCCAGGCCTCGGCAGTGGAGGCTCCGGCCGGCGTCGCGCCGAGCAACGCACAGGCCAGCAATCCGGCGGCGACTCGCCTCATTCCACACCTCGCAGCGTTCGACCGATAGGGAAAGCCCCCGGGACCACAGCGGCAACTAAAGGCCCCGGGGGCGGTGAGGCGGCAGTTACGCCTCGCAGCAATGGACATTGCCCCGCGAAAAATAGTTCTGCCCTCGCCGACGAAGCGCTCAGCCGGCCCAGCCCAGCACCAGCGCGGCCAGGGCCAGGTAGCGCAGGGTCTTGGCCAGGCCGACGATCGCCAGGAAGCTCCAGCACGGCTCGCGCATGATGCCAGCCACCAGGGTCAGCGGGTCGCCGATGACCGGCACCCAGCTCAGCAGCAAGGTCCAGCGCCCGTAGCGGTGATAGTGTCGCTGCGCCCTGAGCAGTTGCGCTTCGCCGACCGGGAACCAGCGGCGCCCGCGAAAGTGTTCGAGATAGCGGCCGAGCCACCAGTTGACCCAGGAGCCGAGCACGTTGCCGACGATCGCCAGGACCAGCAGCAACGCCACCGGCTGGCCGCCGCGCAGGAGCAGCGCGGCCAGCACCGTTTCCGACTGCAGCGGCAACAGGGTCGCCGAGCCGAACGCGGAAAGGAACAGCCCGGCGCAAGCCCAGCCGTCGCTCAACACCCAAACGCTCCCGCGACCATCGCGTCCGCTCCTGCCTGGAAAAACACTGACCTGGGACAGCCGTCCCGCGGCGGGCGAAGCATACCCTGGCAGGCAAGGGTATTTCCCGCTCATCCGCAAAGGAGGCAGGCCATGTTCGTTCCCGGCCATCTGCATCTCGCCTCGGCCAGCGAAGTCGACCGCCAGGCGTTCGATATCCATCTGCGCTACCGGATCCTCGAGGCCGACGCGCGCCCGGTAGCGGTGCACTTCGACATGGAGGGGCGGATCGACGGCCAGCCGTTCCGCGACAGCTTCGAACTGCCGCGCGACGCCGCCGTGCATTTCGCCAGCCGCGCCAGCCGCGTGGCCCGGCGCCACGGCCTGCGCTTGCGGCAAGGGCCGATCGTGCGCCAGCGGCGCGAGTACGACGCGATGTTCGACGACCTGCGTCGGCGTCTGAAACTCAAGGCTGGCGAGGCGATCGATCTCGACCGCCACCTGCTCGGCGCTGCCGGGGCGGCCTGAAGAAGCAACCGGTGCGCGGCGCCGTCGATGCCGTGCAACTTTCAGCGAAGCGGGCGACTCAATACCTGGGTACCCATCTTCGCCAAGGAGACCTACATGACCCTGAAAACCCGTTCCGCCCGCGCCAAGCAGGCCATCCAGGACCAGGCGATGGCCGAACTGCAGGACCTGATCGCCGAGGTCGACCAGTTGATGAGCGGCAACGGCAGCCTGGCCGGCAAGGAGGGTGCGAACCTGCGCGAGCAGATCAGTTCCGTGCTGCATCGCGGCCGCGACGCCATGGAGCGTGCCCGCCGCGACGTGTTGCGCCGCAGCCAGGCGGCCGCCGAGGCGACCGAGGAATACGTCGAGGATCATCCGTGGCAGACCATCGCCGTCTCGGCCGGCGCGGGCTTCCTGCTCGGTCTGCTGGTGGGCCGCCGCTAGGCGTCCCCGCAGACAACGGAAAGCCCGCGCTCGGCGGGCTTTCCGACAAGGCAGGGGAAGCTTCTCAGGCGGAGATCGCCGCCTCCAGCGGCCAGCTCAGTTCCCAGGTGCCCTTCAGGGCTTCCGCCTCGTCCCGGCTGGCGAACGGTCCGGCCCACATGGCGCCATCGACCAACAGGATCCAACAGGCCAGCAATCCCTTGCTGCGAAGCGATTCGGGAACGGACGTACCCACCAGCACGGCGACTTCGATTCTGGACATAGGCTGACTCCGATTATCATTAGCATGCTAAGGATAATCACGCCCCCCGCCGCCATGAAGCGCGCTGCGCACAACAGACTGTTTCATCTGCGACAAAATTACCCACCCCGGAACCGCCCACGGCCACAGCGTCGCCGGGGGCTATAGTGGGTGGAAACATCGACTCCGGAGAACCTTCCCATGGACACCAGCCCGCACACCTTTTCCAACCTGTTCCGCCAGTTGGGGCTGCCGGCGGGCCGGGAAGAGATCCTCGCCTTTCTCGCCGGGCATCACCTCGAGCAAGGCACCGCGCTGCCCGACGCACCGTTCTGGAACCCGGCCCAGGCCAGCTTCCTCCGCGAGGCCTTGGCGGAGGATTCCGACTGGGCCGAGCAGGTCGACGAACTGGCCCTGCAATTGAGCCGCTGAGTGCTCTATCTCGCGGGACTTGCTACGAATCGGCAGGGAATTACAAGTCATCGGCATCGATAGCCACTATCAGCCCAAAGCATTTTCCCCCGCCGGGACGTCATGAGATCGTAGCGGCGTCGGAGAACCCCAAGTCCCCGACGCTCCTTTGAAGACCATCGCCCCTCCCCCCGCAGATGGTCTTTTTTTTGCCCGCACGCCGGCCAAGCCCGCCATCCCGCTGACCCAGGACATGGAACATCCGGTTACGTTCCGCACTGAACTTTTCACCCGTGTCCCGCTGTCTTACCCTGCTCGCGTTACCTGCAAGGAGAACCTCAAGGACATGAAAGCACTACTGATCGCCGCCGGCGTTGCCGCTCTTTCCAGCACCGCCCTGGCCGCCAAACTGGATGAAAAGGTTCCCTACCCGAAAGCCGACGCCGGCTTCACCCGCCAGGTCATCCATCTGCCGAAGCAGGACGCGGAAGACGCGTTCAAGGTCGAGATCATCGCCGGCAAGACCCTCGAGGCCGACTGCAACCAGCAGCGCCTGGACGGCGAGCTGGAAGAACATACCCTGGAAGGCTGGGGCTACTCCTACTACCGCCTGGACAAGGTCAGCGGGCCGATGAGCACGCTGATGGCCTGCCCGGGACAGAAGAAGGAACAGCGCTTCGTCCCGGTGGTCGGCGAGGGCTTCCTGCTGCGCTACAACAGCAAGCTGCCGATCGTGATCTACGCGCCGAAGGACGTGGAGGTCCGCTACCGGATCTGGTCTGCGTCCGAGAAAGTCGAGAAGGCACTCAGCGAATAATCCGGCCGCCCATGAAAAAGCCGCCCGCGGGCGGCTTTTTTCGTTGCGCCGGCCTCAGCCCGGCACCAGGCCGATGTTCAGGCCGGAGTCCACGGTGATCCGGTAGTGCGTGGTCTGCCCATCCTGCACATGCACCACCTGCCGGGGCGCATCGCCACGGCAGATCCCGTCGCCCTGCACCGACACCACGCGCAGGCCCGCCGGCAGGCGGAAGCGCGCGCTTTCGCCGGCCTGGATCTCGGCGGCCAGGCGGCTGTCGATGATCAACCGGGTATTGCAGACACTGCCGAGGAACTCGCGGTCGCGGGACACCACCAGGAAAGCGTCGCCGTCGTCGCGGAACTGGTAGTTGTACAGACGTTCCTTCGGCACCTGGTCCGTCTCGTCGAGCGAGGGTGTCGATGTCGAACAACCCGCCAGCAGGACAGCCGCCAGTAGCATCCCCAAATTCCGCATAAAGACCCCAACCCGTTCATCGAAATGCCCTGCCCGTCATCGACGGGCCGGTCCTTCATGGCTTGCGGTCGCATATCCTCCCTGAACCGTCACCACAGCGCACGTCCGTCTAAGGTAGGCGATTTCGCCCGGGCAAGGCGAGCCTGAATGGCGCTGGCGAAAGAAAATCCTCAGACCGCTGCCGTCCCGCCGGCCGGCAAGGCGGACGCCGGCAGGCCGAACAGGCGGTCGAACGCCCAGTTGAAGAGGAAGGTGTAGCACGGGATCAGGATGATCAGCGCGAGGTCCAGCCAGAACGCCTGCAGCAGGGAAATGCCCATCCACCAGGCGATCAGCGGTATCAGGTAAACCACTAGGGTCAGCTGGAAGCCGACCGCGTGCGCCACCCGCCGGGCGACGCTGCGGCCACGTACGGCCTGGCGCTTCTCCCAGAACTCGAACAGGCAGTTGTAGATGAAGTTCCAGGTCACCGCGACGGTGGTGATCACCACCGCCAGCGGGCCGGTGGTGGTCGGCGTCGACCCGGCGAGCAAGGCCAGCCCCAGGGTGGAGATGCTCATCCCGATCAGTTCGTAGGCGGTCACGTAGACCAGTTTGCGCTTGATGCCCTGCACATCGTCCTCTCTTGCGGTCACGGCGGTATGGGAGCGCAAGGTTGGATCTGTTTTCTTGACAGAAAAAGTCAACAGCTTTCAGATTTATTGAAAGGAGAGCTGCCATGAACTTTTCCAGCGATACCATCCAACTCTTTCTCGCCGTGCTCGAGCGCGGCTCCTTTTCCGCCGCCGCCCGCGCCCTGGGCAAGGTGCCCTCGGCGGTGAGCATGGGCATCGCCAACCTGGAGGCCGAGTTGGGCTTCGCCCTCTTCGAGCGCACCCATCGCGAGGTCCGCCCCACGCCGCTGGCCCAGGCGCTGGCGCCACAGGCGCGGAAGATCGCCGAGCAACTCACCCAGTTGCAGGTGCATGCGGTGGAACTCTCGCAGGGACTGGAAAGCCGCCTGTCGCTCGGCGTGGTGCCGGACATCGCCACCGACCGGCTGTTCGGCGCCATCCGCACCCTGGCGGAGCGCTATCCGTTGCTCGACATCGAGGTGCTCAACGCGCCCCGGGACGATGTCCTGGCGCTCCTCCATGCCGGCCGCGTCAGCCTGTGCCTGGCGTTCGCCGGGGTCAGCGTGAACCCGCAGGAGCGCTTCCAGTACGTCGGCGCGGAGTCACTGGTGGCGACCATCTCGCCACGCCACCCGGCCCTGCAGAGACCGGACCGTGCGTTGTACCTGGAGGAACTGGTGAACCTCCGGCAGATCCTGGTGGCCAGCTGCGACCTGCCGCTGGCCGACACCCGCCCGCTGATCTCCGCCACCTGCTGGCGTACCGACAGCCTGGCCACGGCGCTGGAAATGGTCGAGGCCGGGATCGGCTGGGGCAACTTCCCGTTGTCCCGGGTCGCGCCCTTGCTCGCGGAGGGAAGGCTGGTCCGGCTGGATTTCAGGAATACCAAGAACGAGCTGAAGCTGCCGGTCCACGCCATCTGGTTGAAGAACCAGCCATTGCGGAAGGCCGCCCTGGAATTGGTGGGAATGCTCGCCACCCGCCCCGCATGAGGCGAAACGCAACCTCGTCACAGAAAAAACGAGAAGAAGCTCGCGAATCGCCGAACAGACCACTGCGCGGGCGCCCCTGGCTTGATCTCGGTCAAGCGCGGGCGGGCGCCGAGGCCGATGATCGAGTCGCGGCCATCCTCCGTTTGCGGCCGTAGAGCTCCGGACACTTCATGCTAGGGGGGCCGGAGCTCTTTTCATCCGCCCGTGCGCTTCAGGAGCAACTCCTGGCCGCATCGATGAAGGCGCCACGGGTCACCCAGGCCTGCCGGTCGTGGACCCTGACCAGGCTGCCCCGCTCCGCCGGCCGCACTTCCAGCCACTGGCCGGCATCGGCCAGGCGATAGCCGCCACCCTCCTCCACCAGCGTCACGCCGGGCGCCTGGCGCTGCCACTTGGGCAACACGCAGGCGGCGTATTCCTGCGGCGCCTTTGCGCTATGGGCGGACAGCGCCGCGGCCTCGCTTCCGGGTTGTTGCGGCGTCGCGCAGGCGCTCAGCGCCAGGGCCGCGAATACTGCGATGAGGAGTTTCATGCCATGTTCCTCTTTGTCGATCCGTTCACGATTCGACGGTATCACCGGCAAAAGCGAGAACTGCAGCGACTTCGAGGCATGGTACTTATCGATAAGGTTGATATTGCGGGAACATGACGAAGCGATCCGGCAAACCCCGATTCAGAGCCTATCAGCCGGTATTTCATTGCACTTTGGTTATTAGCAAATGACTCGAAGCTTTCTTGGTTCGAACAATGTTCTGGTATTGTTGCGCCGCCAACGGGAGAAACAAGAAACCAGAACCGCCACGCACGGTAAATGGGACAAATGACTCCCGTGCACTTCGAACCTTGCGCTTCCTGAAAATTCAGCGCACATCAAGCCAACAACCAGGAACAATAAGATGTTGAAGAAAAGGATTTGCCTGCTGGCACTGGGCATCGCGACGGCAAGCCAGGCGATGGCCAATGACCAAGAAGCAGCAAAGGGGTTTGTCGAGGACAGCCACCTCGATCTGTTCTTCCGCAATGGCTATATCAGCCGTGACTACAAGCACGGCCGGCAGGACAAGGCCGAATGGGGTCAGGCCGCCACTGCCACCTTCACCTCCGGCTTCACCCAGGGGACGGTGGGCGTCGGTGTCGACGTGTTCGGCCTGTACGCGGTCCGCCTGGACGGCGGCAAGGGTCGTAGCGGCGCGGCCGGCATCGACTTCTTCAAGCAGGGCGACAGCGGCTCCGCGGCGGACGACCTGTCCAAGGGCGGCGCGGCGGTGAAGTTCCGCATCTCCAACACCGTGCTCAAGTACGGTGACCAGATGCCCAGCCTGCCGGTCCTCAGCTACGACAACTCGCGCCTGCTGCCGGAAAGCTACAGCGGCACCCTGATCACTTCCAAGGAGATCGAGGGCCTGGAGCTGAACGCCGGTCGCTTCACCGCGGAGTCCCGCAAGAGCGCCGAAGGGCGCGACAGCGGCGGCCTGAAGAGCATCAACGTGTTCGGCGGCAAGTACGCCTTCACCGACCACTTCAACGCCTCGCTGTACGCTTCCGACGTCGAGGACGTACTGAAGAAACAGTACATCAACCTGAACTACACCATCCCGCTGCAGGCCGACCAGTCGCTGAACTTCGACTTCAACGGCTACCGCACCAAGCTGGACAGCGACTTCGCCGACCAGAACTTCAACGGCAACCGCGACAACAAGATCTGGAGCCTGGCGGCGTCCTACACCATCGACGCCCACACCTTCATGATCGCCCACCAGCGCAACACCGGCGATACCGGCTACAACTACGGCTGGTACCAGAACGCCGGCGGCATCGGCGACGGCGGCACCACCATCTGGCTGGCCAACTCCTACTGGTCGGACTTCAACGCCGAGGACGAGCGCTCCTGGCAGGTCAGCTACGCCCTGGACTTCGCCAAGTACGGCGTGCCCGGCCTGACCTACCGCGTAGCCTACGTGCGCGGCGACAACATCAAGACCGCCGAGACCAGCAACGGCAAGGAGCGCGAGATCTTCAACCAGGTCCAGTACGTGGTGCAGAGCGGTCCGGCCAAGGACCTCACCCTGCGTCTGCGCAGCTCGTTCCTGCGCGTTTCCAACGATGCCCGCTCGTACAACGACGACGGCAACGAAATCCGCGCCTTCGTCGAGTATCCGTTCAGCGTGTTCTGATCGATCCCGCAAGCGCGGCGAGAACCCCGGGCCTCTGGCCCGGGGTTTTCTTTTTTATGCGTTTCGTGCGCGAGTTCAACCTTATGCGGCGACAGCCCACGCGACCGACCACCCGGTGATAGCATCCGATCTCGTTTGCTACTGGTTATCGATTGCGCAATGCCGTTCCGGAAATTCCTTCTCCTCCTCCTCGGCCTGCTGCTCGGCGGCTGCGGCCCCAGCGTCAGCTACTCCTACATTCCGCCGTCCAGCGAGGCCGGCCTGCACTGCGTCAGCCAGTGCAACGCGGAGAAACGCCAGTGCAAGACCCTGGCCAAGCTCCAGCAGCGCCAGGACGAGGCGCTCTACCAGGCGCAGACCAGCGCCTACAACTACTGCATGCAGAACAGCGACAAGAAAAAGCGCAAATCCTGCCCCTACCCGCAACGCAACTTCGACTTCGGCGACGATTGCCAGGACGAGTACCGCAGCTGCTACCAGTCCTGCGGCGGCACCATCCGCCGCATCGTCCACCAGGACTGAGGCGCTCCGGGCCGGCGCTTGGCGTCAGGCGAAGACGAAGTACTTGCGCACCGTCTCCACCACCTCCCAGGTGCCACGCAGGCCCGGTTCGATGACGAACACGTCGCCCGCCCTGAGGTGCACCGGCTGCTCGCCTTCCGGGGTGATGATGCAGTAGCCGTCGAGGAAGTGGCAGAACTCCCAGCGTTCGTAGTTCACCTCCCATTTGCCCGGCGTACAAATCCAGGTGCCCATCAGCTTGCTGCCGTCCGCCGAGGCGTATGCGTTGAGGTTGACGGTATGCGGATCGCCGCCGATCCGCTTCCACCTGGTGGCATCCAGCACGGGTACGGGACAGGTATCGCGCAGTACGGTGATGAAATCTGACATGGTCGCTCCGGGGAGGCAGTGGATGAATGCCCCACCATAGGGCCATGTGCAGTGTGCCGGTTGTCTGGAGTCGACATCCGCCTAGCTGAAAGCGCTAGCCAGCCCGGCCGCTCAGCGGTGCCTGCCGCCCAGGGCCGCCAGCAGGTCGCAGACCATGATCAGCAACAGCATCGGCACGGCAAACGGGAAAAACGCCAGCGCCGCATACTCGTAGGCCTGTCCCGTCCACCACAGGCAGAGGCTGGCGATCGCCACCAGCAGGAAGCTGGCGACCACGATGAGCTTGCACAAGCGCGAGGCGAACCTGAGCGTATCGTCCACGGCGGACCTCCTTCGACGATTCCCCCGCAGTCTGCCGAAACCGCTCTGTCCCGGCGGTGACGCACGAATGACGATTCGGACAGAATTGTTACGCCAGTAGCAAAACTTCATTCCATTCTGTTAGCTGGCTAATCAAATTGGCGCTTGATATCGTCTCTTTCGCCAGATCCCCAAGGCCTGGCAAATGTCCCTTGTACAGGCCATTACCAACCCTCCCCCCGCTTGGTAATGGCCTTTTTTTCCACCCCTCTTCGTCGCGCATGGAGGTCGCATGCCACGCCTCGCCCTGTTCCTGGGTGTGCTGCTGCTCAGCGCCTGCGCACAACCCTCCGCTCCGAATTCGCTGGTCGAGGAATCGTTTTCCCGCAGCGCCAGCGAACGCCAGTTGGAGGAGCTGAACCGCCAGGGCCTGCCCTACGAGCAGTACCAGTTGCGCCGCCAGCGCATCCGCGGGCGCTGAAGCCGACCGGCTAGCTGCGCTTCTTCGGCACCACCGCCCGCACTGCCTCGCAGACCACCAGCCCGACCATCAGCGGGATCAGCAGCGGCAGGATCGACATCGAGAGGTTTTCCACCCCCGAACTGAGCAGGAACGGAAACTGGCTGAGGAAGGCGACCATCAGCAGACTGAGCACGATCAGCAGACCGTAGAGGCATGACGCCAGTTTCAGAGCTTTTTCCATGATCGGGTAGAAGGTGAAGGATTCGGAGGCAAATCTACCCGCCGCGCTCCTTCTGGATGGCAAGAAGCAAGATTTTTTCAGATTCATGCACCTGGAAAAGACGCGAACCCGACCGACCGATCACCCCTCCATGCCCGTCGCGACAACCCGATCGGCCGGGTCCGGACCTGCAACATAGCGCTACACCGGCAGGTCGTCTCCTACCGGAACGCGCAGTTGTGCTTTTTCGACGAACGCCATCGTTCCCCCGCTATCGCGCATGCCTTCCCGCCCCGTATGCTCTTCGTGCCATGACCCATGGCAAGCCATCCTCACCCATACGGGAGCACTACGATGAGCAACCTGCCTACGATCATCCTGGTCCACGGTTTCTGGGGCGGCGCCGCCCACTGGAGCAAGGTCATCCTCGAGCTCAAGCGCCTCGGCCACCACAGGCTGCATGCCGTGGAACTGCCCCTGACTTCCCTGGCCGACGATGCCGAGCGCACGCGCAAGATGATCGCGCAGCAGGACGGTCCGGTCCTGCTGGTCGGCCATTCCTATGGCGGCGCGGTGATCACCGAGGCCGGCAACCAGCCGAACGTGGTCGGTCTGGTCTACATCGCCGCCTTCGCTCCCGACAGCGGCGAAAGCCCCGGCGCGATTACCCAGGAGCACCTGCCCCAGGCCGCGCCGAACCTGGAGCCGGACAGCGACGGCTACCTCTGGGTGAAGGCCGACAAGTTCCACGAAAGTTTCTGCCAGGACCTCGACGCCGACGAGGGGCTGGTCATGGGCGTCACCCAGAAGGCGCCGCTGGCCAGCACCTTCGGCGATACCATCGGCACCCCGGCGTGGAAGAACAAGCCGTCCTGGTACCAGGTCTCCAGCGCCGACCGCATGATCGCGCCGGCCAACCAGGAACGGATGGCGGCCCGGATCGCGCCGAAGAAGATCATCACCCTCGACGCCAGCCATGCCTCGCTGGCGTCGCGGCCGAAGGAAGTGGCGGCGTTGATCGACGAAGCGGCGCTGGCCAGCGCCTGACCGACGCGAGGGAAGCGGAGGCGGCCCGCACCGGGCCGCCTCCACGGACTCAGAGTCCCAGCGCGGAAAGGTCGAGGCGGCCGCCGGCCATCGGCGGACACCAGAAGTAGCTGCCACTGATCGGCCGGGTGAAGCGGAACAGGCCATCGAGCACCCCGTCTTCCACGCCGACCATCCGCAGCCACTGGACCTCGAAGGCTTCGAACGAGTGGCCGAAGGCGGCGAACAACAGGCCCGCGCGGTTCGCGTCGGACCAGGGCGCGCCACGACGCAGGAGGAAGGCGGCGGGCTCGAAGCTTTCCTGCTCGGTGCGCTTGACGTGGGCATAGGCCGGCGCGTCTTCCAGCTCTTCGTCGTCGGACTTGCGACGGCCGATGATGTTGTCCATCTCCGCGCCGGGAATCGCCTGCATCCGGTCGAAGTCATGCAGCCACTGCTGGACGGCGACGAAGCTGCCGCCATCCAGGCCGGCGCCGCGCCCCGCGACCAGCGCGGCCTCGAGCGCCGCATCACCCTTGGGATTCTCGGTGCCATCCTTGTAGCCGGAGAGATCGCGGTCCTCGCCATAGAGGAATGCATCCACCGCGGCGGTCCGCTCGAAGGCCGGCGCCAGCAGGCGCTCCAGCGCGTGCGAACGCAACGTTACCTCGCCGCGGTCCTCGCCGCGCAGCCAGCACCACAGCGCCGACGGCGTGGACGGCAGATCGAGGCCGGCGACGGGAACGATCGGGTAGTCCTTCATGCCCTCGACGCGCTTGCCGAGGCTGAGCATCAGCGAATGACCGATACCCACCACCAGCTGGAAACCGTCGGTGGCCTCGGCCAGACGGGCCAGGGTCGCGGCCACCAGCTCGGGTTGGGAAATGCTGAAAAACAGGTAGCGACCCACCACCGGAATCGGGGTGAGAATGCCTTGCTGAGCCGCGCTCATGTTGCCTCCATCTATCATCAGGCCGGGCGTCGCCGTGACGACGCACCTTCGATCTCGTTCTGGTTCGAGCAATGCTCAGTTCCGGCGCCGGACAAGCGAAGCGGCGCCGAATACCCGCGCATCCTAAACCGGCGCAACGCCGGAAACCACTCGAAGACCGGGAAAGCCCGGAAGATGGAGCCTGTGGCGCTCAGAACTCCATCGGCATGAGCCCGACCACCAGGCTGGCGACGGCCAGGGAGAACACCAGCAGGGCCCTGGCGAGTTCGAGATGATGGACGTTCATGGGCGCACCTCGGGAGGGAAAGCCTGATGGTAACCGGCGAACATTGCAGTTGTGCAATGCTCGCCGAGGCCGCCCTCGACATGGCCTTTCCCGGGCCGGCCAGCACGGCATCCCCTTCGTCGAGCGACTCGCGCCCAGGCCGACGGCGCGGCGGCCTAGCAGTTCGAACAGGCTCCTCTTGCCGCCGTTGCGCACTGGCCTATGCTCAGGGTGTGTGCGAACCCCAAGGGTATTTCCCGACCAGCTCCCCCGCGGTCGGGATTTTTTTTGCCCGCCGTTCAGCGCCCCGCAGCGAAGGGCGAGTAGCCTCGCTGGCGCAGGCTCGCCAGCGGCGCGAACAGCGGTTGTGGCAGATCGTCCCAGTCGAACCAGGCCCAGCCCTCGCACTTGTCCGGTTCCATGACCTGCGCCTGCGCGTCTTCCGCGCAGGCGGCGAGGATGAACACGGTGAGGTAGTGACGGCCTTCGAACAGATCGTTGCTGAACGGACCATGGCGCAGATCGCTCAGCGCCAGGCCGGTTTCTTCCAGGGCCTCGCGTCGCGCGCAGTCCTCCGGCGTCTCGCCGAACTCCAGGTGCCCGCCCGGCGCCGACCAGCTACCCGCGCCATGGCTGCCCTTGCGGCGTCCGAGCAGGACCCGGCCGCCGCGCATGATCAGGACGCCCACGCCAACTTGCGGTGTCGCCATCACCACGCTCCCGGGGTCAGAGATAGAGCGTGCCGCTCATGTACAGCGCCGCCGTGCCGGAAATGACCACCCGCTCGCCGAGCACCTCGCACTCCAGGCGGCCCTTGCGTGCCCCGCCCTGCTCGGCGCTCAGTCGGGTCTTGCCCAGTCGCTGCGCCCAGTACGGCGCCAGCGAGGTGTGCGCGGAACCGGTGACGGGGTCCTCGTTTACGCCGACGTTGGGACCGAACCAGCGCGAGACGAAATCGAAGCGCCGGCTTCGCGCGGTGACAGCCACGCCACGGCAGGGCAGGCCCTTCAGGCGGGCGAAGTCGGGCGCCAGCGCGGCGACCGCGTCCTCGTCGCCGACCACCACCAGGTAGTCGTCGGTCTTCAGTACCTCGGCCTCGGCGATGCCCAGCGCCTCCAGCAATCCAGCCGGCGCCGCGCAGGGCTGTGGCTGCCTGGCCGGGAAATCCATCGCCAGGCGTTCGCCGTCGCGGCGCACGCGCAGCTCGCCGCTACGGGTGGCGAAGCGCAGCACCGGGGAACTGTCGCCGAGCTTGTGGATCAGCACCCAGGCCGTGGCCAGGGTCGCATGGCCGCACAGGTCCACTTCGACCTGCGGGGTGAACCAGCGCAACTGGTAGTCGCCGTCGCGGCCGACGACATAGGCGGTTTCCGAAAGATTGTTCTCTGCGGCGATAGCCTGCAGGCGCTCGTCGTCCAGCCAGGCCTCCAGCGGGCAGACCGCCGCCGGATTGCCCTGGAAGGGCCCCTCGGCGAAGGCGTCAACCTGGAAGATCGTCAATTCCATATTCCGGACTCCTGTGTCGATGGGCTGCGCACCTTAGCAGCCAGAGCTCGACCGGGACAATGCCGCGCCGGCTCCCGCTCAGATCTGCCGGATATCCAGCAACGCCCAGACCTGGTAGCCCAGGCGCTTGGCTTCCTTCTCCGCCTCGAGCTGCGCGGTGACCTTGCTGATGGAACGCGAGCGATGCTCGAAACGCAGCGGCAACCCCGCCCCGCCCTTGCGCACGCTGAGTTCGACTATGGTGTAGCGGACCGGCTGACTGGCCTCCGCCCGGGCCTTTTTCGGCCGTGTTTCGACAAGGCCCAGGGCCTTGCGCATTTCTTCTTCCGAATAGATTTCCTGCACGCATTCACCCAGATCGAATAAAACCCGCAAATGCTATTAGCTCGCGACCGCACTTGCCAGACGTACTTGCCAGAATAGTCGGCGAAGCCGGTCACACATCGACGCGAAAACGGCGCCTACCAGATCGCGCAGCTTCGCAGAAGCCGCCACCGACATAAGCTGTGGGCGCTGTACATCCCTGGATCCTTTCCCGGCCTGCTCCATGCGGCCGGGATTTTTTTCGCCCTTTCCGACCGCCACGCGCCTGCCTTGGCCTCCATGACTGGCCTTTGCGTTTTCTGGCGGCTATACCGAAAGTCTCCCCCGCCGCCCAGGATCCAATATGCTCGCCTGCCCCATCCCCCCCGATGAAACCTTGCGCCAGAAGGCTCTCGACGACATGGCGGTGGTCGATACGCCCGCCGAACATTACCTGGATGCCCTGGTGGAACTGGCGCGGGAAACCTTCGCGGTGAAGACCGTGTTGGTCAGCCTGATCGACCACGACCGCCAGTGGTTCAAGGCCCGCACCGGTCTGGATGTCGAGCAGACACCTCGCGACCTGTCGTTCTGCGCCCATGCCATCCTGGCCAGCGAGCCGCTGATGGTGACGGACGCCTCCAAGGATCCGCGCTTCCACGACAACCCATTGGTCAGCGGACCGCCCTTCATCCGCTTCTATGCAGGCGAACCCCTGCACGCCAGCAATGGCCAGGCCATCGGCACGCTCTGCCTGCTCGATCCGGCTCCGCGCCTGCTGGACCTGCGGGAAAGTCGCCAGTTCAAGCGCCTGTCGATCCTGGCCGAAGGCTATCTGCAGCTTCGCAGCCTCACCGAACATACTCGTTTCCTGCGCCAGGAAATCGGCCGAGAGCAACGCAGGTCGCTGCTCGATCCCCTTACCCAACTGTGGAACCGGGCCGGCTTCGATGCATTGCATCGGCATGAACTGGAACTGGCGCAGGCCAACGAGCAGAACGCCGGCATCATCTACAGCGACATCGACCACTTCAAACGCATCAACGACACCTACGGACACAAGGCCGGCGACACCGTCCTTCGCGAGGCGGCCTCGCGACTGCGCGCGGCGCTACGCCCGGAGGACCTCCTGGCGCGCTTCGGCGGCGAAGAGTTCGTGGCGCTGGTACGGGTCCGCGACCACCTCGAGTTGAGCGTCGTCGCCAATCGCATCCGGGAACTGATGGAAGCGACGCCCATCGATTGCGCCGGCACCCCTGTAACGATGACCATCAGCGCCGGCTGCACCCTGGCCAGGCACGCCGAGGAACTGGAGCGGTCGCTCGCCCGCGCCGATGCGGCGCTGTACGAGGCCAAGCGTGGCGGACGCAACCGGGTGGTCAGCGCCTGACCGGCGGCTAGTCCAGCCCTGCGCAATCCGCGCAGACATGGAAACCATCGGCATCGGCCGGCACCAGCAGCGCATCGCAATACTCGCAGAGGCGAGTGACGCACGCATCGGGCTCGTCTAGCGCGCCGACGGCATCGACGTCGCGTTCATCCTCCAAATGATCGTTGTCCAGCAGGTGATCGTGCTCGGGCTCGTGGATATCGTCTTCGTCGCGCATGTTCGCTCGTCGCCTGGCTGGAAGTCGCAGTCTTATAGAGGCGGCTTCGCGCCTCGTCAATGGCTCAGCCCAGGCCCAGGCGCAACTGCGGCCGAACCCGCCCGGGCTCGCCGTCGATCGGCGCAGGGCGGGTCGCATAGCGCTGGGCACCCTGGGCGATGTAGAAGGCTTCGGCATAGGGATCGGCATCGATCCGCAAGCTCGACACGCCGGCGCTACGCGCATGCTCCGCGGCGGACGCCAGCAGACGCCGGCCGTAGCCCTTGCGCATGGCGCGCGGCGCGACCCAGAGGCTGTCCAGCTCCCACTCGGCGCCCGGCTCCGGGGTCAGGGCGAACATCCCGGCGAGCCCCTCGGCATCCTCCAGCAGGTATACCGGCCGGCCCTGGATAGCTTCCGGCGAAACATGCAATTCCTCACGCCAGGCCTCCAGCTGGGCCTGGCGGTAACCCCATACCGATTTGGCGGCGAAGGCCAGCCTGGACAGCGCCGGGGCGTCTTCGGCGCGCGCCTGGCGGATGCGCACAGGGTTCTCCCGCATGCCTTCCATTGATTCCCCCTTCTCCGTCATTGCACTAGAATCGCCCGACGCAGCGGCTGCGCGGCACCACGTTCCTTCCGTAGAAAACACCATGAGCAAACTCCAGCATATCGGCCTGTTCCTCTTCGTCCTGCTTTCCGCCGGCCTGGCGCTCGGCTACCGGGTCGACTGCGCGGATGGCAGCCACGTCGAAACCTACCTGCTGCGCGGCCTGGGCGCGAACCTGCTGGGCAGCGACCTGTGCGAGAAAAGCGGCTCCTGAAGGCGAACGGGAAGCGGCCGTCGACGCGCCGATACCACGCTGCAGCCGGCGAGGTTCCGCAAAGCCCCGGGCTCCTGTCAAGCCCGCCCGGAGCCACCCCACCCCGCTAGCCGGCCAGCTGCAGCCACAGCGAGAACACCCCCAGGGCACACCAGAAGCCGGCGAACAGAAAGGGCACGCGTCGCGAGAACAGCAGGGTCTTCTCGAAGCTTCCGCGGTTGACCTCGCGCTCGCTGAACAGCGGCGAGTCGTCATAGGCCAGGCCGATTTCCGGATCGCTGTGCAGCAGGCAGGTCTGCTTGAACTGCCAGTGGCAGATGATCTCCGACGACGCCTGGATACCCGGCCAGGCATGCAGCGAATTGACGATCCCGAGCAGCGCCAGCAGCGCTGGCACCACCAGCGTGAACAGCTCGCCCCAGGCCGGATTGAGATTGGCCATCGAGGACGCGTAGGCGATGACCAGGAACGACTGCGCCGTCAGGTAGGCGTTGGTCCGGCTGGACAGCTGGCTCGTCTCGTAATGGATTTCCCGACGATAGAAATCCAGCCGCTCCTTCGGCGAGCAGAAGATCCGGACATCGGAATCTTGCGACAACGGCGCCCCGGGCGTGATCAATCTGGACACAAGCACGACACCTCGAACGAGTGAATGGGCTTGTTTGGAAAGAACCGATCCACGCCGGTTCGGAATGTCCGACGATCGTCCGCGCGCCGGACGTCCGGCCGCCCCGAAGAGAGGAACAGAGCATGCCCGTGGATATCAGCAAGCTGACGATCACCACGCCGGTGGCGACCTCGGCGACCAACCCCCTGGCCCTGGAACTCAACGGCGCGCTGGCCGCGGCGCGCCTGCCGGAAGTCGTCTCGCTGCAGCCCGACGAAACCCTGCGTCTGTCCGCGCCGACCCGCGGCGCTTCCAGCAAGAGCACCCGCCGCACCCGCTGCGAGTGGAAGGAGCCCGGCTACTGGACGCTGGACAGCGCCGCCGTGCACCGCAACCACCAGCGGATGCGCCTGGTCAAGGTCAACGCGGCGCAGAAGGTAGTGGTGGCGCAGATGCATGTGAAGGACGACGATAGCCCGCCCATCAAGGTGTTCTGGAACAAGGGCAGGATCACCTTCGGATTCCGCGGTGCCTTCGATCAGCCGGCACCGACGAACAGCACCCTGCTGGCGAACGTGCCGCTGGCCGCCGACTACGAGGTCGACATCCAGGTCGACGCCGCCGGTAGCGCCATTGTCAGCGCCACCTGCAATGGCGCCAGCGCCACCAGCGGGCCGCTGCAACTGGAGCGCAGCTGGTTCGGCCATGCCTTCAACTTTCACGGCGGCGTCTACAACCAGCTCGACTACGACGAATCGACGCCGGCGGAGGACGGCTCGGTCTGCGTGATCAGCGAACTGGCGCTCAGCCATGGGACGCGGTCCGCGTAGCCGGCCAGGCGCCGAGCCGGTGGCAGCCCGGTATTTCCAGGCGCCAACGAAAAAGGGCGACCCTCTCGGATCGCCCTTTTCGCCCCGCCAGCAGCGCGGGATTTGTTTGGTAGGCACGATTGGATTCGAACCAACGACCCCCACCATGTCAAGGTGGTGCTCTAACCAACTGAGCTACGTGCCTGCTGATGGCGCGCATTCTACAGACCCCAAAAACACCGTCAAGCTTTTTTTTCGCTAACTCTCTGAAAAAGTGGAATTTTTATTTTCAGGGGGTGCGTTGGAAATTTTGCACGGAGGCTAGCCGGCCGATTTCGACTCGGGTAGCATCCGGGCATCCGTAAAAAATAAAAAACAGAGGTGCAAGATGCCGCACACCCCCTACCCCTCTTCCTATTACGCCGCGTCGGCCAACCCCGCGCCGCCCCGCCCGGAACTCCAGGGCGAGGTCGAAACCGACGTCTGCGTGATCGGCGCCGGCTATACCGGTCTCTCCACCGCGCTGTTCCTGCTCGAGAACGGCTTCAAGGTCAGCGTGCTGGAAGCCGCCAAGGTCGGCTTCGGCGCTTCCGGGCGCAATGGCGGGCAGATCGTCAACAGCTATAGCCGCGATATCGACGTGATCGAACGCACCGTCGGCAAGCGCGAAGCCCAGTTGCTCGGCGAGATGGCCTTCGAAGGCGGACGCATCATCCGCGAGCGCGTGGCGCGCTACGGCATCCAGTGCGACCTGAAGGACGGCGGGGTGTTCGCCGCCTTCACCGAGAAGCAGATGGATCACCTGCGCGCGCAGAAACAGTTGTGGGAACGCTACGGCCACAACCAGTTGGAGATCATGGACGCCAGGCGCATCCGCGAGGTGGTGGCGACCGACAACTATATAGGCGGCATGCTCGACATGAGCGGCGGCCATATCCATCCGCTCAACCTTGCCCTCGGCGAAGCGGCGGCGGTGGAGTCGCTTGGTGGGACGATCTACGAGCAGAGCCCGGCGATCCGCATCGAGCGCGGCGCCAACCCGGTGGTGCATACCCCGCAGGGCAAGGTGAAGGCGAAGTTCATCGTGGTCGCCGGCAACGCCTATCTCAACGGCCTGGTCCCGGAACTGGCGGCCAAGTCGATGCCCTGTGGCACCCAGGTGATCACCACCGAGCCGCTGAGCGAAGAACTGGCCCATAGCCTGCTGCCGCAGGACTACTGCGTCGAGGACTGCAATTACCTGCTCGACTACTATCGCCTCTCCGGCGACAAGCGCCTGATCTATGGTGGCGGCGTGATCTACGGCGCGCGCGATCCGGCGGATATCGAGGCGATCATCCGGCCGAAGATGCTCAAGACCTTCCCGCAGTTGAAGGACGTGAAGATCGACTTCGCCTGGACCGGCAACTTCCTGCTGACCCTCTCGCGCCTGCCCCAGGTCGGCCGCATCGGCGACAACATCTACTATTCCCAGGGCTGCAGCGGCCACGGCGTGACCTACACCCACGTCGCCGGCAAGGTGCTGGCCGAGGCCCTGCGCGGCCAGGCCGAGCGCTTCGACGCCTTCGCCGGCCTGCCGCACTATCCCTTCCCCGGCGGCAAGCTGCTGCGTGTGCCGTTCACCGCCCTCGGCGCCTGGTACTACAGCCTGCGCGACAAGCTCGGGGTGTAGCCCGGAACGACAGGAACGGCACTTTCGGGTGCCGTTTTCCCTACCTGTGCCTCAACCTTCGCTGCGGATCTGCGCATGGCTGATCAGGGCGAAGATCAGGCTGCCGCCGACGATGTTGCCGCCCAGGGTCGGCAGGGCGAACGTCAGCAGGAAATCGGACCAGCCGATCTCCCCGGCGAACACCAGGTAGCCGACCTCCGCCGAGCCGACCACGATGTGGGTGAAGCTGCCCAGCGCCATCAGGTAGGTGACCATCGCGATGATCCAGACCTTCGCCCCTTCCGCCGCCGGGATCAGCCAGACCATGGTGGCGATCATCCAGCCGGAAACGATGCCCTTGGCGAACATCTGCCCGGGATCGTTGTGCATCACCTCGCGGCCGATCTCGAGGAATGCCGCGTCCGCCGCTTCGTTGAAGATCGGCAGGTGCAGCACCGCCCAGGCGAACAGCAGCGCGCCGAGCATGTTGCCGAACAGCACCACGCCCCACAGGCGCAGCAGTTGCCAGGCCTTCTCCCGGGTCGGCTCGGTCATCAGCGGCAGCACGGCGGTGAGGGTGTTCTCGGTGAACAATTGCTGGCGCGCCAGGATCACCCCCAGGAAACCCATCGGATAACCGAGACTGCTGACCACGATCGCCCAGTCGTGCGCCGGCAAGGCCGCGCGGAACAGGCCCATGCCCATCAGCGACAAGCCGATGGTCAACCCCGCCGCCACCGCCGACCACCAGAGCGCCGCCACCGTGCGCTGCAATTCGTGCTCGCCCTGGACCCGGATCACTTCGTGCAGGACGGCGGCGCGCGGTGGCTGCTTGTCATCGATCTCGCGCTGTTCGTTGGCGGTCAGCGCGGTGGCCGAGTGGCCATCCTCCGGCTTGTTCTCCCGCTCGTCGCCCGGCGCCCCGGGCTTGCGCGCCCGCCCAGCGGCACGCCCGCGGCCCTTGCCTGCGACGCCTTTGGCGGTTTGCCGGGAACCGGCGGTGGGAGTCTGCTTGTCGTTGGCCATGCTCTATACCTGAGAGGAATCCACTCAGGTATAGAGCCGTTCCGCTGGAACAGGGTTCCGGCGCGTCGCGGTCCCGCCCTAGCGTGCGGAACCGACGGTGGCCGGACAGGCCGGCACGGCCGCGCAGTCGCTGCCCGCGGCGATCGCCCGGGGTAGCGGCGCGGCGAAGCGCGTGTCCTCCGGGCGCAGGCTCCGCGCGCAGGCTTGCGCTTCCCGCGCCGGCGCTGCGCAGCCACGCTCGGCCAGCAGCTGGGACAGGTTGAACCAACCCGCGGCGAACGCCGGCTGCCGCTCGATGCTCGCGCGCAGGGCCTGTTCGGCACCGGCGGAATCGCCGGCGCCATAGCGATTGTTGCCCAGGGCGAACCAGGCGAAGGGGTTGTCCGGCCAGCGTCGCACGGCTTCTTCGTAGGCGCGCCGGGCGACCGCCGGATGGCCGGTTTCCTCGCTGTCGCTGGCCGCCTTCAGCCAGGGCACCGCGGAGGCCGTGGCCGGCAGGCGGTCGCCCGGGAGGGTCAGCAGCGCCCAATGTCCCGCGCGTTTCCAGGTCGATTCGAAGCTGGTGAAATCGGTGACCCAGCGCCGGGTGATGCCGGAGCGCAGGACCAGCTCGCGACGTTCGCGATCGAACCCGACCACCACCGCGAAATGCCAGCGTGGCCACCAGGAGAAGGCCTGGTTCTGCAGCACCAGCACCGGATTGCCCGCCGCGACCTCCGCCAGCACGCTCTCCAGCCCGCCTTGCAGCGGATAGGCGAGCATGCCGTGGCGGCGCGCCGCGGCGACCATTTCCAGTTGCAGGCTGCCTTCGCGACCGGGAATGAACACCTCGTCCTTCAACTGTCCCGGGGTCAACCCCAGGCCGCGCTGGCCGAGCATCGTCGCCAGCGCCGCGGGACCGCACTGGTAGGCCTCCTGGGGGAAGAACGGCACTTCACCCAGTTCCATCCGTACGGGCAGCGCCGCGCTTTGCGGCGGCAGCCTCGGCGGCTGCGCGCAGCCGCCGAGCCAGGTGGCGACCAGCAGTGCCGCTGCCAGCCGCTTCAACGGTTGATGCATTTGATGAAGCTGAAGATATCCGTGGCACAAAGCATGTCGGTGATGATGAAGATCACCAGGAACAGCACGATGATGCCGATGATGCCGCCCGCGGGGGCCTGGTCCAGTTGCCGGTTGAACTGCGCCAGCTCGGCGTTGGTCAGGCTGTTGATGCGAGTCGCCACCTGGTCGCGCGGCACGCCCATGGACTCCAGCTTCTTCTGCACGCCCTGGTCGTCGAGCATCTTCAGCAATTGCTGGCGATCGAGATTGTGCTGTTGCTGCTGCATGACTTCGGCGGTGCCGATCATGGCCGCCTGGGCCACCGGCAACTGGGCGAAGGAGAATAGATGAAGCGCAGCCAGGACGGCGGCGACACGGCGGATACCTGTTGTTGTTCTCATGGGAATGACCTCTGCGTGAAACCCGGCTATTAGTCATGCGGGGCGAAGCTTGGTTCCGCATCGCCCACCGTCTCCAAGTATCGTCCCGGTCGCCGTTTTCCGCCGCCTCGACAGCGTTGCCCGCAGCCAGGGAGGCATGGCGGCCCGGCGAACCCGGGCGACGAAACGGCGCCCGCCTTTATGCAATTCGCATATACTCCCGGTCTCCACGAGGAAACCGGAGCATGCGCGATCTCGGCGACATCGACGCATATCCCCGCCGCAGCCTCGCAGGCGGCGTAGAAACCGTGCGCCGCCCCGGACGGCAGAGCCTCCGGCACAGCGAAAACTAAGGATTCCTGAGCTTCCATCTTGTCCATATTTGCCCAACCTTGAGCGGGCGGGCCAACGGGACGGGAGTTGTATGGATGCTAGGTACCCGGCTAAAAGCCGCAAGAATCAGAGCGGGATACTCGCAAAAACAGTTGGGCATGCTGGTCGGAATGGACGAGTTTTCCGCCAGCGCACGGATGAACCAATACGAACGCGAACGGCACTCCCCCAACATGCGGACTTCCCAGCAACTGGCCATGGTCCTCCAGGTCCCCATGGCCTACCTCTATTGTCCCGAGGATGAGCTGGCCGAGCTCATCCTCAAGGTGTCCAGCCTGACACCCGAATTCAAGAAAGAGCTGACGCGTTTCATCGAACAGTTGCTGGCCGCCCAGGGCGCCCTCGGCCGCCAGCCTGTACGCACAAGGAGTGAATTGTGAACAAGAGCTTGGATTCAGATTCGATAACCACCGCGATCATGGCCCTGCGGCGCCTGCGCGACACGCACCCGGAACAGTACCGGGAACTGCTGCCGCTGTGTGCCTCGGGACTGGTGGAGACCCTGGTCGGCCAGAGCGATGGCGACGACCGTCGGAAGACCGAGACGCAGAGCGAGACCATCGCCCGCTGGACCTGGCTGCAATTGCTCGGCTGGGCGCAGAACAACAGTCTCAGCCCGCAACAGATCGAAAGCCTCTACAGCATCGTCGAGGGCATCCGCAGTTGCCGGCCGCTGATGCAGGAGCGCGCCCGTCTCCTGCAACTGGCCCGCGGCTGAAACGGCGGCGCTAGAGGCCGTACCGGGTCGCCTGGAGGTGGGCGGACATGCCGCCGTCGACCGGGATGTTGACGCCCCACAGCCAGCGCGAGGCATCGTCGAGCAGGAATGCCACCACCGGCGCGATGTCTTCGGCCCGTCCGGGCCGGCCGAGGGTACGCATGTCCTCTTCGGCGCGCTCGCCCAGCGTCTGCAGGAAATCGCCGAGGATCGGCGTATCCACCGGCCCCGGGCTCACCGCGTTCATGCGGATCCCGCGTTCGCGCCAGGTCCAGCGGTTCTGCAGGGTCCAGGCCAGCAACGCCTCCTTGCTGAAGAAATAGCTGCGCGGGCTGCCGATCCCCTCGCGCCGGGCGAATTCGCCGACCTCGTCGAAATCCAGGTTTTCCGCGGCACGTATCGACTCCAGCGCGTCCGGCCAGCCGACCCCGGCCAGCGATGCCAGGTTGACGATCGCGGCGCCATTCGCCAGGCGCGGCACTACCTGCCGCGTCAGGTACTTCAGTCCCACCAGGTTGACCCGCAGCACCGCCTCCACCGGTTGCGTCGGCGGCACGCCGGCGATGTTGGCCAGTCCGTCGAGACCTTCCGGCAACTGCCGGACCAACTCGTCGATGCTCTCGCCACGTCCAAGGTCGGCGCCGATGAAGGATTCCAGCTCGATCCTCGGCGGTCGGACATCCACTCCGATCACCCGCGCGCCGGCGGCTCCCAGCAACGCCGCGGTGGCTTCGCCGATTCCGGAGCTGACGCCGGTCACCAGAAAACGCTTGTCGTGCAACATCGCTTACCTCCCAGGGCAACGAAGGCCGGCGCGGCGCGTCGGCCAGGTGGGTTCAGGCGGCCAGGCGCGCCCCGACCTCGGCCACCCGCGCGCCGAGCAGGCGCGCGGTCTGCAAGTCGCCGCCGCGCGGCGCCTCGTCCGCCGTCGCGTCCGACGGCGAGATCGCCAGCACCCCGGCGAAGCCTCCGCTCCAGTTGACGTCCGCGGGGCCGTTGGCGCGGGTATTCGCCGGCAGCAACCCGGTGCCGACCCAGAGCTGTCCGTGCTGCTGGGACAAGGTGAAGAAATAGGCGATGGTGGCGAACTTGTCGCCGTTCACCGAGGCGGAATTGGTGAAGCCTGCGGCCACCTTGTCCTTCCAGCGCTGGACGAACCAGGCCTTGGCGGTGGCGTCGGCGAACTTCTTGAACTGCCAGGCCGGCCCGCCCATGTAGGTCGGGCTGCCATAGACGATGGCGTCGGCCTCTTCCAGTGCCTGCCAGGACGCCTCGGAGAGGTTTCCTTCGGGATCGATGGCGTGCACGCTGACCCGGCTCCCGGGCACCGACTGCGCGCCTTCCCGCACCGCTTCGGCCAACCGGGCGGTATGCCCGTAGCCACTGTAATACACGATCGCAATCGCACTCATGCTCGTCTCCCGCAATACCTGGTCGGATCCGGCGGTCCCGGATGGGATGCGCCGTCCGCCGGGATTGTGCGCAGCCGGCACCTGGCGGACGAGGTATATTCAGGCCCCTGGATGGTCGAAACTGGACAATCTCGTGCAGCCTTCCCTTTCCCGTACGGTCGAGCAGGTGCGCTACGCGCCGCCGGGCGAATATGCCCTCGACCTGGAGGTCGTCGCCTTCGACGAATTGCGTCGGCGTACCACCCCGGCCCACCTGCACGCCTTGCAACGCACCGACTTCCACCTGTTGCTGGCCGTCACCCGCGGATGCTGCACCCACTGGATCGACTTCCGCCCGCACCGCGCGGAAGCCGGCAACTGGCTGGTCATCCAGCCTGGCCAGGTGCATCGTTTCGACGGCAGCGCCGACTGGTCCGGCTGGCTGCTGCTGTTCCGCCCCGAGTTCCTCGCCCCGCCCGGGCGCGGCGGAACGGCCGAGGAACTGGCGGTCGGCGTCTGCCTCGAGGCCCTGCCCGCGCTCCTCGCGCCCGCCGCCGACGAGCGACGCAGCTGCTTGCAGGCGCTGCGGCAGATGGCCCGCGACGCCCGGCTCCGGCAAAGCCGCGCCGTGCGCCACAGCCTGCTGCGCCACCAGTTGCAGGCACTGCTCCTGCGCCTCGACCTGGTCGCCCGCGACTCCCGGCTCGCGCCGCTCGCCAGCGGCGCCGAACTGCAGCGCTTCAACCGCTTCAGGGAGGCGGTGACGGGAAACTTCCAGCGTCATCACCGGATCGGCGAGTACGCCCGTCTGCTCGGTATTTCCGAACGCAGCCTGAGCCGCGCCAGCCAGGCGGTGGCCGGGGTCACCGCGAAGGCCTGGCTGTCGGCGCGGATCGCCCTGGAGGCCAGGCGCCTGCTCGCGCATACCGACGAAACGGTGGCGGCCATCGCCGAACGCCTCGGCTTCGACGAGCCAAGTAACTTCGTCAAGTTCTTCAAGCGCGAGACCGGCCAGGTGCCCGGCGCCTTCCGCCGCGAGCAGCGTGGCGGCTGATTGCCAGCCTTGCCGCAGCGCACAGAGCGCACGTGACCTGCAACCCGCGCCGTGCCGGCCTGATTCGCAGTTTCGCCACGCCGCGACGCCGCCTGGCGCAAATGTGAACGGCTGCCGCCTCTACCGGCGGGGCTTCTTCCTAGACTCCGCGCCACCTTCACTCAGAGGAGAAACAACGTGGCCAAGACATGGATCTACGCCGCCTCGGCCGCCGCCATCGGCGGTGCGCTGGTTGGCGGCTGGCTGCTCGACCCGGCGCCACCGGAGGCTCCCTCGCAGGCCCGCCAGGCCCCCGCCGTTGCCCCGGCCGCTCCGCCGTCCGCGGCGAGCGCGACGCTGCCGCTGGCGAACTCCGGCAGCCTCGCCCCGGCCCCCGTCGCGACACCGACCGCCCCGCAGCGGGTGACGCTCTGGAGCGGACAGCTGCGCAGCCGCGACAACGCCCAGGGCATCCCGGAATACCAGACCCAGGTCGAGCCCGAACAGCTCGACGCGCTGGCGCTCGGCCAGGTCCTGGAAATGAGCCTGCCCGGCCGCGAGCGCCCCTTGCAGGCGCGCCTGGCGAGCACCCACAACAGCGCCGGCCTGCCGGTCTGGCGCGGCGGCCTGGTGGACGGCGACGAGGCGGAAAGCCTGACCGTGGTGCGTGGCAGCCTGGAGACCCACATCAACGTCGCCACCCTCGATGGCAGCTATTCGATCATCGTCGACAACCGCAGCGGCAAGACCCGCGTGATCGACGAGAACGACCTCGCCGCGCGCAGCGATCCGCACGGCGACCACGTCGACGCGCCGTTCGCCGAACTGCCGCCGATGCCGCCGCCCGCCCAGGGCTGAGGCGCTCTTTCCCAGGCCTTTTGCAACGGTGCCCTCGGGGCGCCATGGCCTCCTATTGTCCGAACACAGGCAACCCATGAAGACATCCCTGCTCTGCTCCACCCTCGCCCTGGTGGCGGCCTCCGCCGCCCAGGCCGCGCCGAAGACCGTCGACATCATGGTCCTCTATACCCCCGCGGCAACCCAGACCGTCAACGGCCGCGACATCGACGCGCGGATCGCCAGCTACATCGAGTTCGCCAATACCGCCTACGAGAAGAGCGGCGTCGACCTGCGCCTGCGCCTGGTGCACAAGCAGCGTCTCGACTGGGCCGACTACCCCACGGTGACCAGCGCCAACCTCGATCGCCTCAGGAGCGACCCACAGGTGCAGCGCCTGCGCGAGCAATACGGTGCCGACCTGGTCAGCCTGGTCAACCTGGCGCAGAGCAGCGGCAACGGCTATACCACCTGCGGCATCGGCTACATGGGCTCGGGCGAGAAGAACAGCGGGCGTTTCTTCAGCAACGCCAAGGACATCGCCTACAACCTCACCGGCGTCGACTGCGGCCTCAACACCTTCGCCCACGAGGCGGGCCACAACATGGGCCTGCGCCACTCCTACGAGCAGGACCAGGAGTCGCGCTACTACGACCCGCGCTACGCCCACAGCGGCACCCACGAGTGGAGCCGCGGCTACGGCGTGCAGGGCCGCTTCGCCACCATCATGGCCTACCCGCACGCCTTCGGCACCTACAGGCAGGCACCGTTCTTCGCCAACCCACGCCTGGTCAACGCCGAATGCGCCGGCCAGCCCTGCGGTCGTGAGGACCACGCCGATGCGGTGCGCGCACTCAACAGCATGGCCACGCAGATCGCCGACTTCCGACCGACCAGGGTGCCTGGCACGGCCAACCCCGGGCCGGACGACGGCGACACACCGACCCAGCCGGAACTGCCATGGTGCGAGAAAACCGGGCTCGGCGGCCTGCTCGGCGATGGCGAGTTCGCCGTCATGGACGGTTGGCGCGCGCTGTTCGGCCAGGCCCGGCTGAGCCTGGTGAACGTCGCCAAGGGCTGCCGCGACAATGCCCTGCTGCTCGACAACCGAGGCTTCGACCTGCTGGTCCGCCCCGTCGACCTGCGCGCGGGAACCCGCTACCGGCTCAGCGGCAAGGTCATGCTCAGGGCCGCCAATACCCGCGACACGGTACGCATGGCCCTGCTCAGCGAAAACGCCCGCGGCGCCCTGGCCTACAGTTCGGCGCAGAGCGTTCAGCTGTCGGTCGCCGGCAACGAGTTCAGCCGCCTGGAGAAGGCGTTCGACTACCGCCCCGCCGCCGACCAGCGCAACCTCTACGTGGCGATCTGGAGCGACAGCGGCGCCAGCCTGCTGGTCGACGAGATGAACCTGCAGGAAGCCCAGGCCACGCCGCCCGGCGTACCGCCGGCGGCGCAACGCATCGCCTATGACTTCGAGCAAGGCATCGGCGGCTGGAGCGGCCTTCACGCCGACGCCCGTGCCAGCCGTACCGCCGCCGCCGGCCGCCTGGCCCTGGAAGCCTACCAGCGGCGCCATGACGGCACCGGCGCCAGTACCAGCCTGCTGGGCAACCTGGAGGAAGGCAAGGCATACGCGTTCAGCGCCGCTGTGCGGGTCGGAGACGGTCGCGGCCCGCGCGCGATGACCTACGCCTATCTCTACCTGGAAAGCGAAGGCCGGCCCGGCACCTACCTGCCACTGGGCTACCAGGTGGTCGACAGTGGCCGCTGGGCCAGCCTGCGCGGCCGGCTGCAGCTGCCGAAAGGCCGGATCAAGCGCGCCGAGCTGATGATCCTCAGCGGTAACCGCCAGGAGTCGATGTTCATCGACAACGTCCAGTTGCTCCAGCAGTGATCCGGTTCCCGTCCGTGCCCATCCGTTGGGCACGGACGGGAGCGCCGGCGCCTGGCCTCGATCATGAACTCATCGTTTCACCACACCATCGCCCCGTCCATGAGGAACCGCTCAGTCTTCGCCGCCGCCTCGGTGAAGGTGATCGCACCCATCCAGCGCTGGGCCGCCCTGCTGTCCGAGATCCCGGCATGCCCCGGCGGAGTCCGCCTGGAGTCCCGGCCGGCGGACCTGCCGGAATAGTGGCCCGCCCCGCAGCTGGAGGCGCTGCGCAAGTCGAGGCACGGTTGGCGGAAAGCGCCCCATGACCTAAGGTCAATCGGGTAAACGGCGCGGAACCTTGCGGTTCCCAGCCAGCCGCCGACCGCCAGACGAGGACCTTCCGTGCACGCCCATCGCCTGCTGCCCCTCACCCTTTCCTTCCTGCTCGCTCCCGGCGCCTTCGCCGCCGCTCCGCCAGCCGCCGAGTTGCTGCGCCAGGCCGAGGCCGAACGCCCGGCCTACCTCGACACGCTCCGGCAACTGGTGGCGGTGGACAGCGGCACCGGCCAGGCCGAAGGCCTGGGCCAGTTGTCCGCGCTGCTCGCCGAACGCCTGCAAGCCCTCGGCGCACAGGTACGCAGCGCACCGGCGACACCCTCGGCCGGCGACAACCTGGTAGCCACCTTCGACGGCACCGGCAGCAAGCGCTTCCTGCTGATGATCCACTACGACACCGTGTTCGCCGCCGGCAGCGCCGCCGCGCGTCCCTTCCGCCAGGACGCCGGGCGCGCCTATGGACCCGGCGTGGCCGACGCCAAGGGTGGCGTGGCGATGGTGCTGCACGCCCTGGCCCTGCTCAAGCAGCAAGGCTTCAAGGACTACGGGCGGATCACCGTGCTGTTCAATCCCGACGAGGAAACCGGTTCCGCCGGCTCGAGGCAACTGATCGCCGAGCTGGCCCGCCAGCAGGATTACGTCTTTTCCTACGAGCCACCGGACCGGGACGCGGTGACCATCGCCACCAACGGCATCAACGGCCTGTTCCTCGATGTGAAGGGCCGTGCCTCGCACGCCGGCTCGGCGCCCGAGCAGGGCCGCAACGCTCTTCTCGAACTGTCGCACCAGCTGCTGCGTCTCAAGGACCTCGGCGATCCGGCGAAAGGCACCACGGTGAACTGGACCCTCGCCAGCGGCGGCGAGAAACGCAACATCATCCCCGCAGAGGCCTCGGCGGAAGCCGACATGCGTTATTCGGACCCGGCCGAGAGCGAAAGGGTGCTGGCCGACGCCCGGAAGCTGATCGGCGAACGCCTGGTCGCCGGTACCCAGGTCAGCGTGCGTCTCGACAAGGGCCGCCCACCGCTGGTGAAGAACCCCGCCTCGCAGCGCCTGGCGGAAACCGCGCAGGTGCTCTACAGCCGAATCGGCAAGCGCATCGAACCGGTGGCCATGCGTTTCGGCACCGACGCCGGCTACGCCTACCAGCCCGGCAGCGACGGGCCGGCGGTACTGGAAACCCTCGGCGTGGTCGGCGCCGGCCTGCACAGCGAGGCGGAATACCTCGAACTGTCCAGCATCGCCCCGCGCCTGTACCTGACGGTAGCGCTGATCCGCAGCTTGTCCGCCGACTAGCGTCGACGCCGGTGAGCGTGGTTCAGCCTCAGGTGCGGAAGCGGCCGAGCACCACGCGCAAGCCAGCCATGTGCTCCTTGACCCGCTGGTTGGCCGAGAGCACCGCCGCGGTCCCTTCGTGGGCCTGCTCGGAGAGTCCGGAAACGTTGGTGATGTTGCGGTCGATGTCCTGGGCCACCTGACTCTGCTCTTCGGCGGCGGTGGCGATCTGCTGGTTGAGGCCATCCAGTTCCTCGACGGTGCCGACGATCCGCCCCAGCGCCTGGGCCGCGCTGTCGGCCTCGGCGAGGTTGCTCTGGGCGTGGCTGGCGCTGCCACGCATGGCGGCGACCGCCTGGTTGGCGCCATCCTGCAACTGCTCGATCAGGCCCTGGATCTCCTGGGTCGACTGCTGGGTGCGGTTGGCCAGCGAGCGCACCTCGTCCGCCACCACCGCGAAGCCGCGCCCGGCCTCCCCTGCCCGCGCCGCCTCGATGGCGGCGTTGAGCGCGAGCAGGTTGGTCTGCTCGGCGATGCTGCTGATCACCGTCAGTACCTGGCCGACGCTGCCGGCATGCTGGTGCAGGGTGTTCAGCGCCAGAGCGGTGTGTTCCAGTTCTGCCGCCAGCGCGCCGGTCTGGCCGCTGGCGTGCTCCACCAGGCGCCGCCCCTCGTGGGCCAGGGCCGCGGCGTCGCGGGTGGACTGCGCCGCATGGTTGGCGTGACGGGCGACCTCGGCGACGGTGGCGCTCATCTCGTTCATCGCGGTGGCCACCTGGTCGAGATCCTGGTGCTGGCGCGCCACCTGGTCGCCGGCGCCGAGCGCCTGTTCCAGCGCCTCGGCCACGTCGCGGTCGGTCTGCTCCGCGCTGCGCTTGACGTCGGCCAGCAGGCCGCTGACGTCCTGGCGCATCCGCTCGTAGCCGGCGACGATGCGCCCGATCTCGTTGTCGGCGTGGCCCGCCGCCAGGGCATGGGTGAAGTTCGCCGCGCCGACCTCGGTCAGCGCCACCTCCAGCCCGCGCAGTTGGCGCATCAGCGGCGCCAGGCCGAACTGCCGGCCGAGCACCACCAGCACCAGGATCGCCAGCAGGCAGCCGAAGGCGATCCACATCTGGCGGTGCTGGACGCTGTCGGCGCGCGCGCTCATCAGCGACACCTGGCTGTTCAGCTCGCGCAGCAGCTCGGCGGAACGCTGCGCGAAATCATGCAGGTCGACCCGGCTGGCGGGCTGCGCCACCTGGTCGAGCAACGTCCGGTAGCCGCCCCATATCTGCTCGACCTTCCGCCGCTGGGTGGCGATCTCCGGCGCGCCCATCCGGCTGACGTTGCGCTCGGCGTTGCCCGCCTCCAGGTCGGCGGCCGAACGCTCGTACTGGGCGATGGTCGCGGCCAGCGCCTGCGCGTCGCCGGCACCGAGGCGCAACTGCAGGGCCTCGCTGGCCATCTTCTGGCTGAGCATGCGCTGCGCCCCGGCCACGTTGATGGTTTCCGGCGAGACCGACATGCTCAGGTACAACGCCACCGACGCGCAGGCAGCCAGGCCGAACATCAACGCGTAGGACAGCAGGAACTGGGCGTTCAGGGTCTTCAGCCCGAGCCCCCGCAGGATCCGATCGAACACTCTGGCGACGCTTTCGTTCATTGGCTTTTCCCCACTGGACTACAGAAACCGATAACCACCCCATCGGCCCGGCGCGTCCCGGCTTGAGCAGCCACTCCCGCGCGTGCGCCGCGGCGGCGCCCGTCACCACGGCGCCAGCCCGCGGCCGGCGGGGTTTCAAGGCAGTTTGCCGCTGCGGCAACCGGACGCGCCCTGTAAACTCTGGCAGGTCGTCCGGCGCCAGCCGCGCCGGCGGCGCCCAGGAACTACTGCCCGCAAGGATGCCCGCGTGATCCCCGTCGCTCCGATTTCCCTGACTGTCCTGCTGATCTACCTGCTCTCCACGGTCGCCGGCCTCTGGCTGCTGGCCTGGCTGTTGCTCCTGGCCTTCAGCCCACGCGCGCGCCAGCGCCTGCGCCGCCACTGGCCGAGCCGCGGCCTGCTGCTGGTGCTCCTGCTGGTCCCGCTCGGGCTGCGCGCCTGGCTGGAGATCGGCCTCTGGCAGTACCAGCGCGAACGGGCGCGCGAAGAGGCGGCGCATACCGCGGTACTCGAGCACCCGGCCCGCCTGGGCGGCATCGGGATGCCCGCCGGCACCCGCTTGAAGCTGGAGCTCAGGCAGCAGCCGGAAAGCTTCCGCGAAGCCGAGTTCCCCGCGCCGGTGATGATCCGCGGCGTCGCCACCCGCCACCTGCAACGCTGGCTGCAGAGCGAGCACGAGAACCCGCAGGAACCCTGGACAACCACCGGCGTCCATCCCACCTCGATCCGCCTGCGCGGCGACGGCGTCGCCGAGATCGACGGCTGGCGCTGCGACGCCAGCCAGGAAATCGCCTTCGCCAGCGAGCGCGACGGTCGCCCCGCCGCCTTCGAGCATTGCAGCCTGGCGGCCGGCAACCGCGCCGGCGCCATCGAGTTGCCCGCCGGCGCGCGCCTGTTCGCCAGCGACGGCATGGTCTACACCGACGGCTACCGCGACGCCGAGCGCTGGCGGGTGATGCCGGAAACAGGCCAGCAGGTCTCGGTGCACGGCATCGCGCTGAGCGGCGGGGCGCTGGCCTTCGATCGCCAGCGCAAGCTCTACGGTCTCGGCGGCACGCTGCTGGCCGCACCACTGCAACTGGGCGATTGGCACTATCCGGCCGGCACCGAGGTCAGCCTTTCGCCGCGCGCCGCCTGGCACACGCGGCATCCCCAGGCGTGGTTGTTCAGTCCCGGCCACGAAGCGGCCCGGCACACCTCCGGCGCACGCCTGGAGCATGGCGCTTCGCTGTTGCAGGCGCTGGACGGACGAGAGCTGGAACGACTCGGCAATCGCGAGGCCGGGATTCTCGACTTCATCGAACTGGACGTCGGCGAGGCCCCCTGAGGTTGCGCGCGGCTAGCGCGGGCTCAGCCGGCAGCGATGGGCCACGCAGGCGCCGCTCAGCCGCGGGCCATCCGCCAGCGGCTGCTCGCGCAGGGTCTCGCCGGTGACCAGCCGCGCCACCAACGGTCATCGCCGCCAGCCAGCACCGCCGCGCCAGTGGCGCTCCATGTTCGAGCACGCCAGGCCGGCATGAACGCCTACGCCACTCTCCAACGGCTCGCACGGAGATCACCTGGAAGCGCGCTGCCCAGGCCCCTCGGCCTCAACGGAGCCTCGCGCGCGAGCGAAAGCCCGCACCGCTTCGCTTGCCGCATGGCGAAACACGACTAGCCTTATCCTTGTGACTTTCTCCTATGGTGGTCACGGAAGTCCCCGGGGGTCGCTCATCCCCCCGGGGCTTCCCCCGCCCTGCTGCCTCTCTCCTCCTTGATACAGCAGCCTTTCGCCGTTCAACGAGGACAAACGATGAAACTCAGCATTGTCGCCGTGAGCCTGCTGGCCATGGCCGGGGTGCTCATGTGCACCTATCTGATCCTGAAAGCGCTCGGCGCCATCTGAAGCCGCGGGTACGCCAGGGCTATGGCGTCCCGGGCACAGATCGGTCACGCTGCGCACCTGTAGCTGCCTTTCTCCCGAGGGGAAGAGACGGACCTTTTCCGATGAACGACAGAGGCCATGGATGAACAAAAGCCCCTTTCTTCTGCTGACGCTGGCCCTGCTCCTCGCGGCCTGCGGTCCCGACCAGCTGGTTTCCGACCTGCCGTCGCCCGACGGGCGATACCACGTCGAGCTGCGCAAATGCCCGGAGAACGGCTTGTTGAGCCGAGGCGAAGTGATACAGGTTTCCCTGCTCGTAGCCGGCGTCTCGGAAAAGTGCAGCTCGGCACTGAACGCCCTCGCGCAGTTCGACCTGCGCGCCACCGCGGATGAATTGCAGCTGGAGTGGCTGTCCAATACCGAGTTCCGCGCCTGGCACCCGACGTTCAATCCCCAGTACGGGCCGGAGATATCGCGCCAGCAGGGCAAGGCTCCGGTGCGGATGGTGTTTGCACCGAAGCGCTGAGCCCGCTCATCGCTCGCGCTGCGTGCCCAGGTCGGCAAACGACCAGGCGCGCCGCCCGCCGCCTGCCCGGGCCGCGCACCGCCCTGGCGATTGGCGAGCGCGTAATGCAGCGGTTCCCTCCAAGGCACGAGGTCGATCATCCAGCGCAGCGCTCTTTCTCCGGTACTGCCGGCTGGGGCACGCACGCCGCCGCGCTGGAGGGCAGCAACAGGGCGCAGACAGGGAAGACCAGCAGGCAGGCGAGCAGCCCGGGCGCATTCATGGAGGAGTCGCCGTGGTTGTCGAGCGCTAGCCAGCACGGCACCAGGAAAGCGGCCACCAGCGCGAAGCTGAGCCCCGGCTGATGCGGCCATAGCACTTCATCGACATCCTCCGAGCCCCTCGACCGATATCGGGTCCGGTCGGGACGGTTCAGGGTTTCCGGGGCTCGTTGCCGAGCAGACGATCGAGTTCACCCATGACGCGATCGTTCTTCGCCTCCTCGAGCTTGCGCCGGGCCTCGGCGAGATTGGCCTGGGCACGCTCCATCTCGACCATGCCAACGGCGGTGATCACCGCCTGCAACGGCACGCCCCTGCCGGCGGAACGCATGCCGTTGCGTTCGCGTTCCTGCGGCGCGCAGATGAACCGTAGGGCTGCTTCATGGCTTTCGTTGGGCAGCGGGGTCCAGCCCTTGGCGAAGGTGAACTGGAGGTTCGTGGGTTCCCCGCGGTTGGAGAAGGTCTTGGCGTTGACTACCTTCACCTCTCGCGTATCGCAGCGGTACTGGTGCGCACTGAGCAGATGGAAGGAGTCGAACAGCATGGCGATCTGCAATTGCCAGGCGTTCTCGATGCCTGGCACCGGGGCCAGCGAGTCGGCATCGGCCAGGAATACGTCAAGCTCGGCAGGGTCGTCGCCCTTGCGTACCACCCACCAGTCTTCGGCCCAGGCATGGCCGGAGGCGGCCAGCAGGGCGGCGCACAGCCAAGTCGCGGCGCTGCGGGAAACCTTGCGATATACGTTCATGTCGCCTTCCTGTGGGGAAATACGCCCTGTCGATAGTGGGCAGGGGCGGCACCCTGCGCCCTGAACGAATAGCGCTATTTCAATGACAGCGGCACACCCCAGACCGGGTCCTCCATGCCCTGCTTGCGCAGCGGCGTGATCTGCAGGGGCTGGAGCCTGGACAGCAGTTGCCGGTGCCTGTCGCCCAGGCTCCGCTGCGCGATCAGGGACTGCGTGAACTCCATCGGCGCCGGCCAGGTGTAGACGGTCAGGTTCTCGAGCGGGCACTCGATCTTCTTCGGATCGATGGCCCGGCACTTCGACTGCTGGTACTTGTAGCCGGGGGTCTTCAGGTGCATGCGCGGCGCCAGCAGCAACTGCCCGCCCTGCACGGTGAAGCTGGCCAGCGCCTTGTCGAGCGGCAGCCGCGCCTGAACCTTGATCGAGGGCACGTCGCGGGAGTCGGTCTGCTGGTAATAGCCGGCCTGGGAGCCTTGGGTCGTCTGCGTGTATTGCTGCTCGCCCCAGCTCACGCAGGCGCCCGAGGCCATATGCACGGCGGTACAGACCTTCTCGGTCTTGATCTCGCTGCCATAGGTGGCATCTTTCCAGACGTCTTCCCGGTAGTACTCGCGATACAGCTCCGGGGACAGGTACGCGGTGCCGTTGGCGCCACGGCCCGAGCCGGGCGGACCGCCGCGGGCACCGACCTGGTCGAGCAAGCCATGGATCTGATAGTCGTCGCCGCCGGTCAGCAGGTATTTGCCGGGCGGCAGGATATGCACCTCGAAGGCCTTGAACAGGTAGGTCTCGTCGGGCTTCCGCTGTAGCGCGTTAGTCTGGAACTTGCGGCCGAAGGTCACCTTAGGGTCCTTCTCGTACTCCCAGATCGCCGTAGGCGTCCATTGGGTCATGGTCAGGGCATCGCTCAGTGACTTGTGCGGCATCACGTCGGCCACCAGCACCACGGCCATGTTCCCCTTCAGCGCCTGGTCCACCAGGTCCAGCATCTGCGCGTTGCGCGGATCGTCCATGCTGCCGTAGACGCCCGAATCGAGGTCCGACACGCAGCCTGAGAGGGAAAGGGAAAGCAGCAAGGCGGCGGGCAGGGCTAAACGCGGGCGAGGCAGTCTCATGTATCGATCCTTGACAGAGGCTGGGGCATGGAGCAGCCATATTACTGAGTGGGGGTGGGAGCGCAATATTGCAGATGAACTAGCCCGGCAGCGGAAACGAACTAAACACCTGGCAGGGAACCCGGCAGGAGCAGCCTTCGTCTGCGTCGTCAAAGGGATGAGCGCCGGCAACGGCATCTGGCACGGCAAGGAACTGTCGGCCTCTGACGCTCCGCGGACCCAAGGCTTTCAACTCTGGTTGGCTTTACCCCCGAACTCGAAAACAGCGAGCCGGACGGCCGCTTCATCGAAGCCGAGCAAACGCCCCAGGTTGGCCCGGCACGCATCATCACTGGCCTGTACGAAGGCGCACAAAGCCCAGTGCCCGCGCCGCAGGGCATCAACTGCCTGCTCATCACCCTGCGTCCCGGCGAACGCTGGACGTATCAGCCGCCTGCCGGGCATACCGTCGGCTGGCTGGCACTCGCCAAGGGCCAGCTTGAAGTCGGCGCGTCTATCCGTACTGGCGAGCTGGTGGTATTCGAGCCGGGCGAAACGCCGATCACCCTCGAAGCCTCTGGCAGCCTCGACTCTGTGTTCCTGCTCGCCTCGGCGGTGCCGCATCCGCACGATCTGCACTTGGGCAACTACTCGGTGCATACCTCGGCGCAGGCGCTCGAGAAAGGCCAGCGCCGCATCGCTGAGCTGGCGCAACTGATGGAGGAAGCTGGCAATCGGAACACGCCATCGGGGACAATCCCTGTTTTCCGCTGAAATGGCATTTCTCCTACGCGCAGCATCTATCGCAGTGATGAACTAGCTGGATGTCACAACAAACAAATCCGGCGTCCTCTAGGACGCCTCGCGATTCGCCCCATTACTCGTGCCGGGGATAACCTGGACCGTATCGACATTCAGCACGAGAACGCCGTTTCATGGACAAGTCGGAGTGCGTGATACCAGTGTTTCAGGCTGCTTTATGAGAGCAGAGCATGGCGAACGATCCGGTGTTTCGGATGTTAATGAGCACTATTCATACCACCGCAGCCATCGGAGCGGGGATGCGGTGGCCAGCTTGCGGGCGATAATCGTCCATATTAGGGGCGTGGATGATGCGGATCGCTCGGGCGGGATCGCATAGCCGCCTGCCGGCTGAAGAATTAATACAACCGTGCGTTCCGGTTGCTACCGGCGCCAGGTCGAGACGACAATGCTCGACGCGTGCTTGTGGCCGATACCTATGCGGGTTCGCACCGCCGACATGATCGACAGCACAATAATCTGCGCGCACCATTGTGTGATTACCTCGCAAACCGAGCGATGGAAGGGGTCGGATCTATTTCCGTACTCTAGTTTTCAATCAAGGGAACCCACCAGCGCTGGATCAACCGCTCCCAGCCCCCGCCTTCCCCCATCCCTGATAGAATCCCCGCCCTGCTCCACTCTTCTTGCCGAAGTCCCGATGCGCCCAGAACCGACCACCGACCACGCCGCCCTCTCCCGCCGCTTCTCCGTTGCGCCGATGATGGATCGGTCAAACTAGAAAAAATTACCTAATAAAATCATATAGATACGAAATAAATTCAATTTGCTGTAGCAAATTCGTAGCAAGCCCCTCCAGGGCGAGCATTTTTTACCAGTCCCTCCACTGACACGACCGCTTCTCCTCCGACCAGCTTTCCACTCGTCGCCTCCTGAGGATGACTGTATATTCATACAGCATAATTTCCGGCCCACTCGCCCGCCGGAGATTTCCATGTCCTACTCCGCCCCCCGCCGCCGCCAGCACGAACGTGTCACACGATGGCTCGCTGCGATCCGTCAGCATGCCGCCTGGCTGTATGCCGCGGATGAGCAGTACGTGTACCTTGTGGGCGAGGCCAACGAGCTCTACCAGTGCGGAATCGTGAACCTGCAGGACCGGCACGATATGGTCACCGACGCCCTCGGCATGTACTCATGGGCGATCGAGCACAGCATCACGCGCGAGACGCACTACTGCGCCGACTGCTGCTACAACGTGATCGACGGCGAGCGTGTTGTCGGGAGCGTAGACAACGAGGGCATCTACCATGCCGCGCCAGGCCGCCAGCGCCTGGGCTACCTCGGCCGTGATCCCGTGGATGGGCAGGTCTATCTGCGCCTGGGACAGGCGCTCGCGCGGGCGGGCGTTGTGCGTGGACTCGTGATCGAACTCGACGCTGGCGGGACGCTGCAACTCGCCGAGCAGATCCCTGATGACTTCCGGCCGTGGCGTTGGCCCACGTGAACTACCCTTACCGCACACTCACTTCGGCTGGAGCGATGCGATGTGCGGCAGGCTTTCGCAGTACACGGGGCTTCACGAGTTCGTCGACGCGCTGTCGATGCCGGCCATGCTGGTCAACCTGGTCGGCGAGCAGCCCGAGCGCTACAACGTAGCGCCATCGACCCAAGTTACAACGTTCCGACTCGAAGGGGACGCGCTGGTCGCCCAGGCCATTCGCTGGGGCTGGAGGCCGTTCTGGGCCCGTGATCGCGCGGCGCCGATCAACGCTCGGGTCGAGAAAGTGGCGCATGGACGCTTCTTCAGCGCAGCTTGGCGCCATCGCGCGCTTTGCCCCGTTTCAGGATGGTTCGAGTGGGTGGTCGATGAAGACGGCGGCACGCGGAAACAGCCGTATCACATCCAGCACGCCGACGGCTCACCGATCCTCTGCGCCGCGATTGGCCAGTTCCCCGGGCTCGATGATGAGCAGGCCGAGCAGCATGGGTTCGTCATTATCACCGCCGATAGCGTCGGCGGCCTGGTCGATATTCACGACCGGAGACCGGTTGTGCTGCCGCCCGAGTTGGCCCGGGAGTGGATTGACCCGGCGACAACGCCGGAGCGCGCGGAGCAGATCGTGCTCCACCAGGGCGAGCCGAGCGAGTCGTTCCGGTGGTACGCGGTCAGCCGCGACGTGGGCAACGTCCGGAACCAGGGCGCCCATCTAATCGAGCCTCAGCGCTCAGCTTCGTAAGCGGCGACGCCAGTCCCTACCGACCGCCAGTCGTCCTGCGCCATCCGTGCATCACAGATGAATACCTCGACTTCGCCGCCCTCCTTCGGCTCCGCTGGCCGGATCGCTGCATGCCGGAGAATGGTCATCATGTCCGGGACGTAGCTGCTCTCCGAGCCGTGGAACGACCAGATGCCGAATTTCCCAGCGCTGCCCACCTGATGGTCGAGTTTCACCGACCAGCCCTTGAATCGAATCACCAGCATGCCCCGCCCTCGTAGGAAAAGGCCGTAGTCTACTCCTAATCCTGACAGGCCTGATTCGCAGCCAGGAGCTGCGCCTCGTAACCGATCCGTTGCCGCCGCTCGGCCAGCAGCGCACGGACCTTGGTCTGGAGATCGTCGCTCTTCTTCAGTCCTGCCGCTGCCCATGCCGGCACTTCCACCGCCGACACTCGGCACGGCACAGCAAGGGGCACTTCTACGCGCACCGTGCGCGGCTCGGCGTCCTGCCGGCCGGCGCATCCCGCCAGCGCGAATACCACCAACATCAGCACCGCCCTCATAGACCCAGCTCCCGATCGATGACCGCCTCGGCGGCCGCGCACTGCTCGCCGGCAGTTCTCTGGCTCAGCAGGCGCTGTGCCGCGGCATACTGTTCGGCGGCCTGCTGCCGCCCCCGATCCACAGCCTGCGCGGCATCCCGGGCGCGCTGCTCGCCGGCCAGGCGCAGCGCGACGACCTGCCTGCCCTGCTCCGCCACTGCGGCCTCCAACTCTCCCCGGGCGGCACGGCAGGCAACCAGGTCCGACCGCGCGGCGTCGAGTTGCGGGCGGTAGTGCCGCGCGCCGAGCCAGACACCGCCAACGGCACCGAGGCCGACCAGCAGCAGGCAGGCCAGCGCGATGGTTGCCCAGCGCCAAGGGATCACGACAGCACCCTCTTCGCCCGCTCCCACAGCGCCAGGCGCTCCGCCTGGCCGTTCGTGCCGCCGTTGATGCGCCGAGTGATGGCGGCGAACTCGCCGCGGTCGGCCAGGTCGTTCAGGCCGTGCGTCGACCACCACCAGGCCGCCGAGATCGCCGCCCACTCCGGTTGCTCGAGAAGCTCCGGTTCCTGCTCCAGCGGCTGGCCCAGCCCGACGCCGGCGGCGCGGTAGTTCGCCCGGCCGGTGATCTGCAGCAGGCCGCGCCCGCGGTACCGCCAGCCGTCGCCGGACGCCTCGTCTCCGTTGCCGTTGCGCGCGGCGTAGGCGTTGTCGGCGATGGCCCGGGGGTTGCGCGCCAGGCGCTGCGCCAGGGCATTGGGCTGGCCGTCGGCATCGCGATAACGGCTCGGCCAGGTCGCCGCCAGGCCCCGCGCGCTGTAGTTGAGGTTTTCCATCAGGCGGGTCAGCTGGGCGCTCTCGTGGCCGACCTGGGCGAGGAACGCCGCCGCGCGCACCAGCGAAGTGATACCGAAGCGAGTCATCCCGCGGTTCAGCGCACCAACAAAAACGCCGGCTTGCGGGCCGGCGTTCGGAAATATCTGCAGCAGCTGCTGCTCAGTGATAGGCATATGTGCTCCAAAAACGACGAAGCCCGCGCAGGGCGGGCTTTCGTTCGTCGATAGGTTTTGTCAGGTTTAATCTGGCAACGGGAAACGTGCTTTGATCTCCTCGACCTTGGCGATCCAGGCAGAGTAGTCCGGCTCGGTACCGGCCTTGATCGCATCGAATTCAGCCTCGGTCTTGAGCAGGTCACTCTCCAGGCGGTATGCATTTGCCCGCGCCACGGCTGCGGCATCGTACTCAGCCTGCCTGCGCTCTTGCGCCTGCTGTTCAGCGGTCTTTACCTTGCTCCAGTCGATCATCGCGGTAACTCCACAGGTCCATCGGCATCGATCAGCAACGGTTCAGGGATGCGAGCGGCGGCACTTGCATCATCAGCCAGCGGGAACCGCAGGCTCAGTTCCAGCCGGTCGGCACGTCGCACTGCGGGACCAGCGAACCACTCTGATCCAATCGCCTCGGCCGGCAGTTCGCCACCCTCCGGTAACGGAGTGAAGTCGAACGCCTGGCCGTTCACGGTGAGCACATCGCCAGCCCTGCTCAGCGATAGGTGCTCGCCGCTGCCTGGCAGCGGATAGTACGGTGACAATGTGATGATCATCAGTACCATCTCCCAAACGCGATGTATCCGGGCATAACCTCGGCCCTATCAACAAATCCGTGAGAAATCAGCGTCACAACAGAAGCCGACGGAGGGTTCATCGAAAGCCATGCACGAGCTGTTGCGCCCTCTCTAAACGCCGGAACCGGTGAAACAGATGGCGCAGCAGAAAACGCAGCAGGAAAATAGAGCGCAGCAACGCCCCCCGACTGAAACCCACCCCCGGTCGCAACGCTGCACACCAAAGCGGTACTGCTAACGCCAGCGCATATCTGAGTTCCGTCCGCAAACCGCACGAACTCTCCGTTCGCGTTGCTCCCGCACTGGATCACCGCACCGGTGGGTACGCCGCTCGCCTGCGAAACCGTGCCGAGAATACTGTCTCGAGAGTACAAAGCCCCCGAGCTACCAAGTGCCTCCCGTACCGCCGCGCTGCCGAGGCCGAGATCCCCCCGCGCCGCTGCGGCATTTGCAGAGAGCGCCCAGGGCTTTATGCCTGCCAGCGTCGCTCCCCAATCCATCGCGATCTGGTTGAAACGATCTGACAGGTCCTTGTCGTAGCCCAGCATCGGCGCCACCGCATAGGACTGGCCGCTAGCCGCGCCGCCCTGGTAGTTGGGCTTGATCGAAATGACCGTCGAACTGGCGACGTTTGTGACCTCGTACCAACGTCCATCGGGGCCTCGAAAAGCATCGCCGACCCGGACGTTGGCGGAGAATGCGGTCCCAGTGCCGGTGACTGTCGGCGAGTTCAGCGTGACAGCAACCGTGCCTGTGGAATACCAAGCCATATAGTCCTCCAGATATATTTACGCCACTACAATAAGCGGCCAATTGAATTGCTGATTAGTTTCCGACCGAACAATTGATGAAACAAATATCAAGCTCATTGAGTTCTCAAGAAAACCTATGCGCGGTGCTTCTAACGTTATGAATGCTTTGACATTGAAATGGCTGACTTGGAAGTAGGCCTCAACTCCATATGTGAACGGCAGATACCACGTTTGTAGTGCCATCCCGCCTGGCCAGTTCGGGTTGTACGAATACTTATTCCAAACCTGTGCGCCACCGACATAGCGAACGATGTCCCGGTTACTGTCGAACATCACACGCGACTGGGAGTCGAAAACCTGCATTCCCCACCCACCGGTTTTCGGCAACATGACCGCGCCAGCTTTCCACTTTCCGCCGTAGATTGGAGGGCCCACGTCCAGATAGATCGTCTGCCAGAATGCAAATCCAGTCCAGTTCCCCGGGGCGCCGATATGTCTGAACAAATAGATTTGATGCGGACCATTTGGGCGCACGAAGACATACGGCTCATACGGGGACTGTATTGGAGAGGCATATTGAATAACAGTTTCTCTGCCGGTCGTATGTCCATAAGCTCCCGACGCAGCGAAGTGAATACATGGATTACTGTCGTCGATTATTGTTTGCCCAGTATCCCCGCGAATTAATACTCCGTAGCTCATGAGAACATCACCGCATGCAGTACATAGGTTGTTCCGGATGAACCGTTCCAGTGGAACGTCACCACGTTTCCGGAAATTGTGTATAGGGGCACTTCACCGAATGCGTTTCCGCTCGCAATGATGAACACAACACCGCGCGCAGGATCGAAACCCGGCACCGTCACCGTCATCCCATTGGTGATGGCGCCGAGCGACTGCCGGTAAACCGTGCGCGCCGATTGGCCGGTGAGCTCCATCAGGATGGAACCGGCCGCATTTCTCAGGCGGATGCCGTAACTCATACGTCGAGATTCCCGATCTGTACCCGCAGCACAAGATTCGCGTCGTAGACCTTGGTGGCCTCCGCTGTCTGCCTCATGAAACCACCGGACGTAGCGCTGTTCATCGTCAAGCTCCCCGCTTTATCCAGCTTCCACAGCGGCTCGCCGTTGGCACCGAGGGCGGTCGACTGAATCACGTTGCCGATCTTCGCGTTGGTGATCGAGCCGTCCTGGATCATCGCGTTGTTGATGAACATCTGGCCGCCGACGATCGAGACCGGCGCCACGGTCTGCCCGCTGGAACTGTTGAACCAGAGGAACCGATCAGCCTGGAACGCCATGGTCGTCACGCTGGTACCGCTGTCGAAGCCCAGTTGCCAGCCAGCGGCGTACTTCTGGCCGTTGGCATGCGCCTGGAGCTTCACGCTGTAGAGCGCCTGAACGTTCCCATCCAGGGAGGCCACTGCCTGGGACGTCGTCTGGATTGCCGCACTGTTACTACCCACCTCCGCTGACAGTTGGTCGATGCGCTGGGCAGTGGCTTGTCTGTCGCTAGCGGTCACCTGCTCAACGGTGGTAATGCGCCCTTCTGCAGTTGCCGTCCTGGCCTCCAACAGGCTCGTCCGCTTCGCCTGCGCTTCGTCCTCGTTCGCCCGCACGGTGACTTCGGTGGCGGCTCGAGCAATGGTGTCCCAGCCCTTCAGCGCATCGGCCTTCTCTCCGGTCGCCGGCTCCCGGCGGGCAGCAACCTGCAGAACATCTAGGCTCGAAGCAGCCGCCTCGACCTTACCGTCGAGCTCGGTGATATCCGCGGTGTTGGTGGCCACCTGCTGGGCCAAGCCGTTGGCCGTCTCGATCGACTGTCCGATGTCGGCCCAGTAGGTCGCGTTCGGCGGCGAGGCGTTGAGCGGCACCGCCTGCTTCGCTTGATACAGCCGGTTGCCGACCCGCACGACATCGTTCTTCGCGTAGGGCTTCGTCGGGTCGTAGGCCAGCACATCGGTCAGATTGTCGATCTGGTCCTGCAGGCCAGTGATATCGACCTGCATCTGATCGATGTCGGCGAAGAACTGCTCGCCCAGCGCGGACTCGACGTACTCCCTGGTGATCAGCTCGTTGTACTCGCTCGCATCCGTCGAGCTTATGCCGTCGACCCAGGCCGACCAGGGGCCGACATTGCCGGTCCGGTCGATCAGCCGCCCGCGGAAGGCCAGGCGAGTGCCGGCCGCCAGCGAGGTCAGCGTGTGGGTGTCGGTCGGGTACGCAAACAAGCCCAGGGCAGTTGCGTTCTGGTCGCTGCCGCCCGGGGTGACCGACTGCTGGATCTCGGTGTAGGCGGTGTCCGCTGCGCCACTGGCCGGGAATCCCCATTCCAGGCCGATCTTCCACGGTCCGCTGGTGGTACGCAGGAACGCCAGCGTCGGCGGCGCGCCGGTCTTACCGCTGAGCTGGGTCAGGATCGAACTCTTCCAGACCGACGTGATGTCGAACGCCGACACCGCGCGCACCCGCGCCAGATAGCCACCAGCGTAGATGCCGGTCACATCGACGCTGGTGGTGCCGGCACGCGGCAGGCGGATCCAGTTGCCGCTGTCCTTCTTCCACTCCACGTCGTAGGCGACAGCCCCTTCCACGGGGGGCCAGGCGATGGTCATCGTGCTTACCGCCAACCCCTGATCGAACTGGTAGTGCGAGGTCAGCGTGACGCTCGCCGGCGGAGGCACCGTGGTGATCGGGATGACGCTGATCGGGCGGCTCTCCAACTTAGCGCCAGTGTCGATCGCTGAGAACTTCCCAGGCTCGTACTGCAGAGCGGTGATCTCGAAGACACCCCGCTCCGGCTGGCTGACTTTCATCACACGGTAGAGCGGCACCGCCAGGTCGGCGGCATCGAGGGTCCAGACCAGTTCCGGTAGCGGGGTCTCGCTGTAGGCTGTCGTCACGGTCACCGCGCGCCCGGCGACCGTCTGCACGGTTCGCGCCTCAGCCTTACCACTGGGCAGGTTCAGGAACAGCCGGTCGCCAGCTTTCACCTGGGTGTCACGATCCAAGGTGATCGCTCGGCCAGCAACCGCAGAGATCCTCCCGCCGATCTCCCGTCCAGCCAACAGCGCATCAGCCACCGGAATCACCCATCCCGGCAGCGGTATCGCTCCATCCATCCCGGTACGGAACGTTACCGTGCGATCCTGGCTGTTGGTCAGGATCGCCCATTTTCCGCGCCGCTGGGCCTCACTCTCGCGGGTGCAGCCAATGGCTGCCACCTCGACCGGGTTGTCGCCGTAACGCCGCTGCAGGCGCTTATCGGTGGCCACAGCCACGTCGGTGTCGTAGTTGTTCGCCGGATTGTCGTAGCTGACCAAGGCACGGCTGTAGCGAGTGCGCTCACTGGCCGAACCGTAGCTGAAGCGGCCGTCGATGACATTGGCCCGGGTGTAGGCGAAATCGACGTCGGTGGCGCGCGGAATATCCGCCTGGATCTTCAATTGGCCCTGGGCCCAGTACGCCATGCCGCGGTAGATAGCGGTGAGGTCGCGCAGCAGCTCCCAGGCCCCGGCGCGGCTTTGCAGGTTCAGGTTGCAGGTGTGTCGCGGCTCCTGGCCACCCTTCCCATCCGGCACCAACTGGTCGCAGTACTGGGAAATCCGGTACATCTCCCAGCGATCGACCATCCAGGCCTTGATGCGTTTACCCACACCGAAACGATCGTTGGTCACGATGTCGTAGGTGTGCCAGACCGGGTTGTCGGTCCAGGCCTGTTTCATCGTGCCGTCCCAGATGCCGAGGTAGGCCCGACTCTCTGGATCGTAATTGCTCGGCACTTGAACCTTCCGCCCGCGGCAGTCGACTGTGACAGCCGGGATGTTGCTGAACTGCTCTGCGCTGAACTCGACGTACAGCAGCGCAGTGTTCGGGTAGCGCAGCTTCGCGTCGATCACCTCGGTGTAGCCGGCGATCAGCATGGTGTCGGCGATACGGTTGTTGTTCTGGTTCGGCGTCAGGCGCCGCACGCGCAACTGCCAGCCACTAGTGGCCACCGGCAGGTCGATCCGGCGGGAGCGCTCGTAGCGGGTGGTGGTCTTGCCATCGACGGCCTCGCGCAGCACCTCCTGATAGGCGCCTCCGTCGGTGGCCAGATCTACGGCGTATTCGATCCGGTAGCCGCCGATGTTGCCGTTGGTGTCCTGCTGCTGGAGCGCCGGCCAGGCGAAGCGCAGACGCACTGCGGAAAGCTGGGTATTGCTCAGCGAGCGCACCCAGGGCGTATCGCTGCGCAACTCGACATTGACGCTGGTTTCGTTCTCAACGGCAGGGATGCCCGGGATGTAGTCCTGGTCCACCGCTCCCGCGCGCCACTCCCACTTAACGTTCGGGAAGTTCAGGTTACCGCTCGGGTCCATCAGCGGGGTGTTGTCGAGGTAGATGTCGCGCTCGCTCGGAACGCCGGCGAACTCGCCCTCGCCCACGGCGAGCAGGATCTTGGCCATCGCGACCGAGCGCAGGCTGTCGGGTGCCTCGACCGGCTGTTTCGGCTTGCTACTGCCGCCCTTGCGGCCGGCTAGGTGCTGGTGAACTGCGCCCATGCTTTCCTCCGGGCATGAAATAGCTCGCACATAAGCGGGCTATCTAAAGTGCTAGTAGAAATTCACTTAGCGGGTTTATCTATATAAATTGGAAATTCAACTTCACTTTCAAGGAATGAAAATCATGAGCAACCAAGAGAAGGCCTCACGATCACACTGGATTGAGTGGTGCGCCCTGATCACTTCAATAACTGCCGTAACCCTAAGCGCATATCAAGCCTATACACTTAAGGAACACAACTACATAAGCGTCGAACCAAGGGTAAACTCATACCTATCCCTTAAAGATGATTACAAAATGATAATATTCAATAACGGACTAGGGCCAGCATATATAGACAAAGTAACATTCTACGAGAATGGCAAGGAAATAGATGGAAACATTCTACACGCACTAGCTAAACAAGGAGTGCCCCCATACTGCGCAATTGCCGGAATGCCTCGCCCCAACGACTCACTAAAAACAGGGGAGGAAATCATCCTTGTAGATATCCACGACAACAAAGAGTGCACGACCTCAAGGCTTATATTCGCAACATTACAGCCGCCAAACACAAGTTTCGACTATCAAATAGACTTCAGATCTATATATGGCAAAAAATTCTCTTACAGATATTCTCTAAACAAGCAAGAAAACATTCCTAATTAAATTTTGTCTTCCGAATAAATCGACGCCGAAATAATCGCCCCGCCCCAGCGGCGCTTCCCATAGCAGATCGGCACCGGGTTCCCGCTGGCGGTAGTGTTTCTGGCGCTGCCGAAGGCGTAGCTGGGCTGGTTCTCAGGCGCCGCGCTCTGCTTCAGGCCCTGGGCCTGGGGGCTGAGCATTTGGATGACGCCGCCGATCGCCATCGCCACACCGGCGGTCCCCATCGCCCCAGTCAGACCACCAGCAGCGGCAAACCCACCAGGGCCGGCCATGATGGTCGCCGCTACGATAAGGGCAACGCCCACAATCGACTGCACCAACCCGCCACGTTTCCGGCCATGCATGACCGGAGCAATGCGAATTTCCTCGGCGCCCCCGAACTGCAGCTCATCTTGGGAAATGTTCCGTTTCCCGCGGAATACCGCGAACTCCATGCCTCGCAGGTGGGCATTGGCGAGGAAGCGCTCGAGGCCAGGAATCTGCACACACAAGGCCTTGATCGCTTCCGCAGTCGACCCGACGAGCATACGGTACTCCCGGCCGAACTGCCGGAGCGCGCCGTAGAGTTTGATGGTGGTCATCGGAGTGTGGTGCGCTGCGGCGGTCATGCGTTTCTCCAGGTAATAAAAAACCGCCCGGAGGCGGTTTATGCGATTATTCATTCCTTCCGTATGAAGGATGATCGACCGTACTTCGCCTCATAATCAGCAGCCAGTTTCTGGCATACCGACTTAGCGAAACGCCTAGCCGACATGTCTAAAAGTCGATCATCAACATCTTTCCAGCACAAATCGATAGCTACTCGAGCCCTATCCTTATCCCTGGACTCAGGGGTCTCTGTGCTTTCTAGAATTGCACCAAGAACTAGGAGAAGCACCAGAGCGCCTATTGGTATTAACACTAAACAGACCAGTAATTTCTTTGCAGCCCCCACAGTGGGCTTTTGAAGATTTTGCGGCAGCCCTACTTCCTCATTAAGTGCTTCGCCACAGTACCTGCACTTAATCGCTTCAGCCTTGATTACTTCAGCGCAGAAGGGGCATTTCTTTTCGTCGGCATCCATACGACTCTCCACAATATAATTGTGGCGGAGGATACCAAATAGCCAGCATCAAAACCCAGGGCTCATTCGGCAGAAACAGAGAGGGCGCCTGAAGGCGCTCTCTCCATGCCGTTTACGGCCCATACCCTAGGATGAGCAGTTCCATGCTCATGCCGAAGCCCGCGTCGGCCAGTTCAGTTGCTTGGCACAGTACTTCCTCACGTGCGCTGCGGAACCCAGCCCTTCCCACAGAAAGCCCGCCAACTCGACGCCAGCATTACAACCGAGCCCGCTGAGATGAGTGGCCAGGCGACGGCTCTCAACGATCTTCCAGCACTTCTCCACGCAGTCGACCAGAAACGCAATGTTCGACCACGAGCAGGTGTCGACGGCCGACGCGACTCTATCCTTCGGCAGCCACTCGCCTTCCAAGGCGTAGGCGGCGATGAAGTTCCGCGCACTGTCGAGCTGGTCGGCCGGAATATCCTCGGCGGTCACGACGCTGAATGCCTTGTGCACCTGGCTCCAGAGGTGGTTCTTGGCACCTCGGCGAATCGCCGACGGCAGGCGCCGCACCTTGCCATCGACGACGGCAGCCAGGCAGTGGAAGCCATCGGTTCCGATTGTGGTGGCGAGTACGCTGGCCGCGGTCCGGTCATCACGCCGAACAGCGGCTCCCTCGTTCCAGTAGGCCCAGAGCACGTCGTCGCACTCGTTCTGGTAGGCGATGATGCCCTCGCGCAGCGCCGGGCGGACCTTGTTCGGGTGGATCGACATCAGCCAGCCGGTGAGCTTGCGGAGCGGGAGGCAGGTCATTTCACGCTGCTTCCCGTCTTGGGCAACTATCACCATTTCGGTGATGGTTGAGGCGAACCGCCCTGCCATCAGCTTGCGGTGCTGGCTCTGCCAGGCCAGCCCCATGCCCTCCACCACCGGCTTCATCGGCACGAAGGGCTCCCCTGCATTGCCCACCAGCAGGAGTTCCTTCTGGCGGAACGGGATGACCTGAGCGGTCGTTGTGCTATGATCGTGCATGACGTTGTTTTCCTCGTAGATTTCGACGTTTCCCCGAAGCCCTGGGTGTTGCAGCACCTGGGGCTTCTTCATTTCAGGCATTTGCCTGTCCTCGCTTTACCAGCTTCAGCACTTCAACAAGCTGCCCATTCATCGAGCGACTCTGCTCCTTCGCCTGTTGCTTCAGCCACTCCATCAGGTCTCGCGGGATTCGCACCTGGGTGCGCATGATCTCTTCCATTTGGCTCTCCAGTAGGTTGCACGCAGTGACTACACGATGTAACGATAACATCGTGTGTCTATGTGTCAACAAAAAAAGTGGTTACAGTGTGTAGCTATGAAAGACGACGACCTGATCCGCAACATAAATCCATTCGGACTCCGTATGCAGCCAGCCCTCCGGGCGAAGGTTGAGGAAGCCGCCAGCCAGAATCACCGATCTCTCAATGCGGAGATCGTTGCTCGCCTCGAGTCTAGCTTTGACTTGGATAGCAACATCGATCGACCAGTTCGTGGTGTCTCCATATCGGAAGACGGTACCGAGCGAACCTTTTTTGCCGGTCCGTCCCCGAAAGAGCTGTTCAAAATCATTCACGAACTAGCCGAAGAAGTTCGCCTATTGAGAGAGGGGCGCGAGAAGGACGGTAAGTAACAGATTTACCTCCTTGCAGACCTGCCTCCAAGGCTCCCTACAGCCGCGACTGGTCTATCAACCCAGCGCAACTCCGATGGCTGCTATGATGGATGCAATAGCTACGCCTGTGGCTAGGATGAGTGCGGCGTTGGCCAGGCGCTTACCAACGATTCCGGCATCAGTTGCGTTCATTTTTCCATCTACCTTGACCCGATGCTTGGGTCTATAATTGAACAATGTTCTGCTCCTTGTCCTTCCCAAGGGGTGGAAACAAAAACCCCCGAAGCCGGCCAGCTCTCGGGGGTTTTGCTTTTTTGGCCGGTGAAGAAAGTCTGACCAGTTGGTTTTTCGATTGCCGCAAGAAATACCCGGTAGGTGCCCGGAGTATTTTTTTTCCGTCACCAAAGAAATGCCGGGAGGTCTACCGTGGATTTTCCGGTTGACTTTGCCGACGTGCGTCGTTCAGCGATTCTCGGTGCCGCAGCACCAGTCGCATCCGATCGAGCCACGGCCCGCCGAAGACGATGATTTCTGAGGGTTTCCCATACAGGTGGTGCATCAGGAACGGCCCGGCGCCGAAGTGCTGCGCATCCTCGCCAGGTAGTGATGGGTCGTCCGCCAGGTAGATCCCGGCGTGGTTCGGGTGCGCGGTGCGCCCCACCGCCATCACGATCATGTCGCCGCGCTGCGGCCGGTCCACCCGGATGAAGCCGGCCCCCTCGAACCGCTGCTCGTAGAGGCTTGGACCGTCTGCCCGCTCCCACCAGCCATCGGCACGCTCGAAGTGCGGGAACTCGATGCCCCACACCCTCTGGTACCAGTCCGAGCAGACCTGCCAGCAGTCCTGCACCCCATGCACGAATGCGCGCCCGAGCAGCGGCACCTGATCGACGGGCTCGATGGTACGCAGGTCGCCCTCCGGCCAGCTCAGGATGTGCCATGTCAGGCCCGAGGCGTTGCACATCGCGACATCTGCGGCACTCGGTCGGCTGGTGGCATCGGGGTGGCTGTGCACCACGGCGACGATCTCTCCCTGATCCTCTGCCTCTGCATACGCCTCCGGTGCGATGCGGAACTCCTCACCGGCGTCGGAAGCGGTGTTTTCGCAGGGAACGTATCGCTGGCTCCGGCCAGAACGGATGATCAGTCCGCAGCACTCGCGCGGATACTCTGCCGCAGCATGCTTCTGCACGGCAGACAGGATGTGCTTGAGCATGGTCAGCTCCTGGCGATGATCGAGACGGCAGGGAAGCCGCCGAAGGGCAGTTGGTTGCCTTCACCGAAGCGCGGGATGCAACCGGTGCCCAGGCAGCCATCACACTCGTCCCGGGCTGGATCATCGGTGGGGTTGCCGTCGATGTCGAAGTACGGGCCGGTGTAGCCGCAGTCGGGTCCGCGATACCCGCCCGTCATCGCCCAATGGCACAGGGTGGTCATCTGCCGGCCGACCTGCTCGCCGCCAACGTCGCCTGGCGAGGCCAGTTCCCAAGCCACGTACTGGCCGTCCTCGTTGGTTTTCTGGTCCAAGTACCAGATCTCGACGATCTCCTGGGAGGGATCAGCGTCGGAATTGCCGCCAGGGAAGTTCGCCGCGTCCAGATACTTCGCCAGCGTCGTCCGGATGGTGAGGCGGAACTGGAGCAGGTCCTCGAACGCCAGGCAGAGCGCCGTAATCCGGCCATTGACGTTGCCGGCGGTGAAGCTCGGCCGCGCCGCAGTACCATCGCTGTTGGCCTCGATGCCCTCGATCTGTACCGGCCAGGCCGCGTATTCGTGGCCCTGCCACCAGATCGATTTCGCCGGCAACTGGTCGGCGTTGGCGCCGGCGGCGGTCAGTTCCTGCGGACTGTGCGGGATAGCGTGACCGTGGAACCGGACCACGTCGGCGCCGAAGTTGCTGCCGTCGAGCTCGAACAGCACGACCTCGCCGCCCGGCTCCAGCTTCTGGATATCGGTGATCAGTGTCATGGATGGAATGCCTGTTCAAAGGTCGCGGTCAGCCGGTAGACCCGGCCGCCGAGGTTGACGGGCCGGTAGCCCGCACAGGTGTAGAAGCCCAGGCCGCCCAAGGGCGGCGTCCAGAGAAATGCACGCGCTCCGGTGTGGCGGTCCAGGAAGTCCATCACGGCCTTGATGGTCGCCGCCGGCCCGGTGATGGACACCGGCCAGCTCTGGGACTTGCTGTTCAGACCTTCGCTCACCAACTGCTTGTAGCCGTCACCGAATTGCGCGGACCTGGTGGCGAAGGTTATGTCGCCCTCGCCACCGCTCTCGGTGGCCCAAGTGAAGGTTTCGATTGCCATGTGCTCTACCCGTTGATGGCGCGGCCGATCGCACCGTCACGCCGCAGATCACGCGCCAGGAGTTGTCGGTATTTCTGCTCGACGAACGTCCCGATGTCGCGACCGAACTGGTCCAGGCCAGGCTGGCTGCTGGAGACGTTGGCTGAACCATCCGAGGCAATGTTCACCTCGACGTTGATCTGCGAGCTACCACCGCCCATAGCGCGCACACCGAGGGCGCCGGACGAAGTTCTGGTCAGCGGCATTACTGCCTCTGGCCCCGCTTCGCCCATCACACCCAGGCGGCCGCCGCTCATGCCGAACGCAGTAGGCGTGCTGACCACGCTGTTGGTGAAGGCCCCGCCAGTGGCGAACATCTGCACGCCGCCGGCGAACGCACCACCGTTGGCGAACAGCCCGCTGTTGCTCACCAGGTTGTCGACACCCGACTGCGCGGCAGCGTTTCCACCGCCGAAGAAGCCGCCGAAGAGGGACGAAAGGGCCTGCGAGGCAGCGGCGCGCGTTGCAATCCGCGCCATGTCCGCCAGGATGCTCTTGGCGAAGTCGGAGAACGACAACTTGCCGGTCGTGGCGAAGGTAGCGACTGCATCCTCCATAGCGCGGAACGCGTTGGTGAACAGATCATGCGTCTGCCCAGCAACATTCCTGGCGCTTTCGAGATAGTCGTTCCAGGCTCCGCTCGCTCCGTTGCTCCAGTCTGACTGGGCTGCGGTCATCTGGTCGTAGTTGCTGACCACGGTGTCTCGCAGGTCCTGATGCGCCTTTCTGAGCGCAGCCAGACGTTTCTCGTACTCCTCGTCCGACATTTGCCGACTGGGATCGGAGCGCTGGTTCTCCAGGTCCATCAGTTGCTGGTTGTAGCGGTCGTCGAGACTGTTCAACTGCTCGAAGCGGGACCGCTCTCGTCCGCCCATACTGACTCCGGCCGCAGCGCGCTCGCCCTCCAGGCGCAACGCATCGACCTGCGCCTGCAGCGCCTGCGTATAGCGCTGCACTGACTGCTCCTGTCGCCGTAGCCGCCCCTGCTCGCTGAGTTCGATCTGGTTGAGCTGTGAATCGGCGTCCTGCTGCGCCTTGACCAGCGCCGTCCTGGCGTCGGCGATCTTCTGGTCGAGTTGGATTCGCTGAGCAGCCGAGGTTCCTTGCTTCGCCCTGGCAGCCTCCAGCGCTGCGATTTCACGCTCGTAGGCATGGGTGACCTCATCCCGCTCCTGCTGGATGATCGAGATGCGCTGCTGCGCGTAACTTTCCGCGCTGATCACGCCTGCGCGCTGGGATGCCTCCAATTCCTTTTGCGCATTACGGTAGGTCGCGGTGATCTCGGCCAAGCTGTTCTTCGCGGCGTTGGCCGCGCGTAGATCCACCGAACCGGCGGAGCCCTTCTGGTCCTTGTACTTGGCGTTGATGTTGGCGATCTCGCGATCGATGGTCGCCTGCTGCAGGCGGTCATCGTTCGGGTTCACCTCGCGGATCGCCTGTAGATCCTTCTTGTACTGCTCCAACTCCTTGGCGCGCTTCTGCTGGTTGGTCAGCGCCGCCCTGGAACGAGCGTCGATCCGGTCAATAGCATTCTGGGCGGCCTGTTCAGCCCGAGCGCGCTCGCCGGCGGTTCTGGCATCGTCCTCCATCGCCTTCTTCCGCTCGCGGAGCATGTCGAGCTCTTCGCGCAGGCGGTTCCGGCTCTCGTCGCGGTTGCCGACCAGGCCGAAACCACCTTGATCGAACTGGGCAAGGCGCCGCTCCACGTCGGCGATCTGGGAGTCGATGTCCTGGCGACCAATGCTCTTGGCATCATCCCATGCGCGCTTCGCAGCACGTGCGACTCCATCCCAAGCACGCTCAATCCAACCCAGGTTCTCCAGAATCTTCGGGGTCCGCTGGTTGATTGCGTCAGCGTAGGCCTCGGTCGCCAGCTTCACCGCGCCGGCGTGATCCCCCTGCTCCTCCAGCGCCTTGATCTGCGAGTAGACGGATGCGGTGAGGTAGTTGTACTGCTCGTTCAGGGCCTTCGAGGCCTTCACAGGGTCCTCTCCCAGCCTCACGAACTCGGCGACGGTATCCCCCACCGCGCGGCCAGTCGCCTCTTCCATCGACAGCGCGGCCTGAGTGATGGCAACGAAGCTTTCGCTGGCCAAGTCTCCCTTGCCCGCCAGGGTGGCCAGCACTTCGGCAGCAGCTCCGGTCGTGCCAACCGTATTGCTGACTTGGCGCGCCATTTCGCCCAGTCCAGAGGCACTGGTACCAGCGTAGTTGCCGGTCATGATCAGCGCCTTGTTGTATTCGCCCTGTTCCTTGCTTCCCAGGTACGCCGCCGCAGTCACACCACCGATCGCCGCTGCCAGCAGCCCAATCGGGGCCAGGACGCCGATAACACCGCGAGCGGCGCCGCCGGCGTTCACACCGATCTCGGCGATGTTGTGGGCGGCGACCCGCCAGTTACCGGTGGAGAGGGCGTTACCCAACTGCAGCACGTTCTCGCGCGCTTCCTTGCTGGTCAGCCCGAGCTTGTTGATCGCGCCGCCGGTCCCTTCGATGTCCCGCCGCTTCGCCGCGATCTTCTCCAGGCCGGCGGCCAATCCGGCGTCATCCAGCCCGCCGGCGGCGCGCAGCCCACGCAACGCGGCTTCCTGCTTCTCAAGCCTGGCCAACGCGGCGGTCACCGGATCGATGCTGTTGACCGTGCGTTGCATCGCTTCGATCTGACGGTTCTGCGCCGCGACCAGGCGCTGCTTCTCGGCGGCCTCCTTGGTTTCCGCCTTCTGCAACCGGTCATAGGCCGCACCCAGGCGATCCTGATACTGCGCTTCGTCCTGCAGCGTGGTCAGGCCGGCCTTGCGCGCCCGCTCGAGCAAGCTCTCGGCGCGAATCAGATCATCGATGTTGGCGACGTTTCCGGAGAGCGCCCGTTCCAACTGGCTGATAATGGATATCTCGCCAGCGGCGCTGTCGTATACCTTCCGGCTGGCAGCAGCCTGGCGTTCACGCGCACCGGCCGCCTTGTCGACACTGCGCGCAGCATCCTCCTCCGCGCGCGAAACTCCCTTGGTGGCCTGCTCGAGGCCCTTGCTGGCGTCGGACAGGTTGTCGATCGCCTGTTCGGCCTGATCGGCGGAGTCGACCAGCTTGTCGAGGTCCTCGACCGCCTTGGCGGCCGGGCTCGAATCGACCTTGATGCCCAGTTCGGCGAAGTTGCTCATCCCGACTCCCTCTGCTCGCGGAAGGTCCGCAGAGCGGCGTCTTCCATTACCCGGATATCTGCGAACACCGCGGCTTGCTCACCAGCGGCTACGCCGCACATCTGCATCACCACCGGCAAAGCGGTGTAGTCCAGGCCCGTTGCGCCACACATGCCAGCCCGCCACTGGGTACTCATCGCCTCGAAGACGATGAAGGCCGTCCAGTTGCAGGGCCAGAGTTCCATCTGCTCGTCGCTTTCGTCGAAGTCATCCGGCGACAATCCGAACCGCGCCAGCTCCTGGGCGCTGGCTGCAGGCCGATAGAGTTCTTGTGCGGCGCGCTTCAGTTTCCCAAGCGCCCTCTGCTGTAGGCGCTCTGGTAAGCCTCGAGGATGGCCTCGGGCACGCTGACCAGGGAGGACACCAGCAGCCGGACGTTGGCCTCGGTGAACGCCTCGTCGAACCCCCACCCGGCCACAACGGCTTGTACCTGCTCGACCTGGAGGTCGATCTGAGCCGTGGTGAACGCTTCCAGAGACTGCTCGCGAGTCTCCTCGACCAGGCGCTCGAACCGCTCTCCCCAACTGCTGTAGAGGTCGGCCAGCGCTTCACGATCCAGGTACTTGAAGGTGAATGGCACCTTGATGGACTCCCCGCCGAGGCGGGGAATCTCCACACTGGATTCGAAGGTGGGCGCCTGCGCGATGCTGAACTTCTTCGCCATGACAGTTCCTTAGGGGGCCGGGTTGTAGCGAACCGGACGGCCATCGAGAGCGATGGTCAGGGTCCGGGTCATGATTTCGTTGACGTTCAGGGTCGGGGTGTCGCTGACCGAGACGTAGCCGTTGTAGAAAACCTCCGATCCGTTGCGCAGCGTCAGGCGGATCACCTGCAGCGCCTTACTCTGGTCCGCCGCCTCAATCACCGCCCACTGCGGCAAGTTGGGGTCGTCGGCGATCGGCATCGAGAACGACTGCGCGTTGCGGAAGGTAGGCAACTGGCGCTGGTCATCGTCCTCGAGGTACTGGTACTGGACGAACTGCTGCTCGCCGCCGGAGGTGGTCGGGTTCATCACCTGCTGGATCTGCTGCCAGGTGAGGACCTTCTTCGCCGAACCGATGCCGCCACCGGCCGGGTAGCGGATCACATCCGTGGTATCGATATTGCCCAGGGAGAAGGTGTCCTCGGTGGAAGCTGCGACCTTGACGGCTCGGCCGTTCAGGCCGGTCCAGCCGGACACCAGCGACACGACGTCACCGACCAGCAGGCCGTGAGCATCTGCGGTAGCAACCGCTGGCTTGGCGTTGGAGACAGCGGTAACCGGAATAGCCGGGCCGTAGGTGGCAGCAATGGCCAGCAGCGCGCCGTTGGGGAGGCTTGCGGACATGGAGTTTTCCTCGTGTGGAAATGAAAAAACCCGCTCATGGCGGGTGCTGGTGTGCCCATGCGGGCGATCAGAAGATGTCGGCGCGATAGCCGATGGAGACTGGCTTGGTATCGGCGATGTCCCCCGATATCCAGGGTCCCGGCGCTGGGGGGCTCACCACCTGCACAGAGAAACCGGGGCGGGACAACTCGCTGTAGAGAGGGAACTGCTGACCCAACCCGGCGATGATGTCTGCGGCAACGCCGGTGCCCTGCCCACCAGGGACCACGATGCTGATCTGGAACACACCGGTGAAGCCCCGGTGGTAGCCGCCCAAGTCGCTACTGGTAGTGCCAGCGGGCAGCGTGAAGCAGCGCAGATAGATGGCACCCGGCGTCGGTTCGAACGTCACATTCGGGTACGCGACCGGGATACCCTTGGCCTTCGCCCAGACGTCCAGGCGAGCCTCGAACAGTTGCTGAATGATCTCGTGACTCATACCTGGTTCGCCCTGACGGCGGCCTCCACAATCTGCTGGAATTCAGCGATGGTCACCCGGACCATGCCAGCCGGCGCCTGGCTGGAGTGCCCGTACTCGAGCGGTACCGCATACGGCAGGTTGTTCACCAGATAGGCGGTATCACCGAGCTTCAGCGGCTGGACCCCAGCGGTCACTGCAGAAATTGCCTTGCTGCCAGTCGGGTCGATGTCATCAATCTCCCCCGGTGCGGCCGTGCCAATGCTGAACTGCCAGTTGGCCCGAAAGCGTCCGCCAACATACCCGCGCCCGGCCACCATCCCGTTGACATCGAAGTTCTGGTCACGCTCCGCCTTGGTCAGCGGCTTTGCGTGCTTCACGCCTCGACGCAGATTCCCGTTCCTGGTGAAGTTGCTCGGATTCAGGTTGATCAGGGTGTTGCGAATCGCGACGCTCTCGTCGTAGCGGTCCGCCGCGGCGCTCGCCCTCTGGCGGTAAGCGACGTTCGCGGCCCACCGCTCCGGGTCACCGACTGGAGATTTCTCGATCACCTTGACCGACAGGTCCAACATGATCCGCTGGTAGATCGCATCGCCGGCAGCCAAGGCTTGGTCGCGGAACTGCGCCACCGCTGCAGCGAAGCTGCCCTGGCGCCCCGAGTAGCGTTGACGCATGCGAGAGCCACGGGCCATACGCTACCTCCTCGCCTGCGCGACGATGCCGATGTCCAGGCCGGCATAATTCCAGGCTTTCGCAGTCACCACCTTGAAGGCCTCGCCGTCGAACTCGATACGGTCGCCGTTCCTCGGCGCCGGCATGTCCTGCCCCCCGAGTTGCACTGGAGACATGATGATCTCGACATCACCCTGTTGGATCAGCGAGCCGTCGATAACCCGCACATCGTAGTCCTGGCGCATGCCGGAACCATCGAAGCGGCGCTCGATGGTTGGACTTCCACCGGTAGCCGGGTCGTATTCGCCCTGCTCGAACTTGGTCAGGCGTAGCTCAAGCCCCTTACCGCCCTTACTCCGCGGTGCCAGCATACGAATGGCCATCGTCCGGGAACGGTCGTAGATATCAGCCATCAGCTCATCCTCGACACCCTGACGTTGAACATGCCGCCGCCGACGGTCAGCGCCTCCAGAAGCCGATCCACTGCAACGTAGCGCGGCTGCCCCTGGTTCACCGGATCGGCGTAGACCGTGGTGAGGGGCCCCACTGTCTCGGATTTCACGGCGGAGGCCTGCTGTACCGTATCCAGCGGCCCGTCGAGCGCCAACAGGGCCAGTTCGCACGTTGCGGCCTGCAGCTTCCGGTTCGGCCAGGCCAGGCCGGTGCGTGGAAACTCCAACGGCTGGTCCGGGTCGACCTTCGAGCCTCGGAATTGATAGCTGCGGTCGATGTAGTCGGTCGCCCTGATTAGTGCCGAGGAGCGGCTGTCATGGGAGGCCGACGCCCAGGCAGCATTGCCGCGCTGAGCGTGATACTCGGTAGCCTGGTCGACGGAGACGTAGCTGTTGGCGCTGTCACCCTCAGTCACCACCGCCATTGGCTTTCTCCTCGGTCGCCTTCAGGAGCTCGCGCAGCGAATCGGGCGTGGCGCCTTCCGGCACCTCGACACCCAGTTCAACGAGACGCGCCAGCACCTGCTCGTCGTTCAACGGCGAGTGCTCCTGGGCCGCCTTCGCCTCGGCGAGCAGTTTCGCCAACGCAGCCTTGCCTGCACGCCCATCGAACGCAACGCCGAGGGTCTTCAGGTCAGCCTTGATTTCGTCGAGGGTTGGCTCGCCGTCCTGGCCGCCCGAAGCCTTCGCAGCACCGCTGGTTTGCAGTTCGATCAGGGCGTAGGCCGCCGAGTATGCCCGCGGCACCTCGCCGGCCACCGCATCGGCCTGTTCGAGGAAGTCACCCTGGCGATAGGCGAGCGGGTCCCGAATCGTCAGCCCATTGCGTTGGGCGTAGTCCATCTGGTCCGAGGTCGCCGGGCCAGCTACGAACCACAGAATCTTCTTGGTCATTGTCCACCTCATGAAAAGGGGCCTGGCGGCCCCTCTGCGGTTACTTGCTCAGCACGAGAACGCCGGCGGTGTCCTTGACGCTGGAGGCGGTGCGCTCCCAATTCGCCGCGGTGCCGATCGCGGTATCGTTCGGCGAAGCGCCGCCCGTACCGGTCTTCCAGGTGTAACCGAGCACGCCCAGGTTGTAGCTCCACTCGGCCTGGTAAACCGAACCCAGGTTCTCCTTGCCGGTAGTACGGTTCAGAACAGCGTCGAAGTCGTTGTTGCCGGTCACCAGCACCGAGCTCTGCACCAGGCCCAGCGAGCGGAACGAAGCCGGGTTGGCCTCGGGGTCGGCGCCAGCCGGCACGATCAGCGAGTCGGCGTCGGTCACCACGAACAGGCGGCCGAACGGGTCGCGCATCACGTTCACGCCGTCGTAGGTGAACAGGTTCTCGGCGTTCGCAAGAGCGTTGTCGTAGAGATCGCTGACCACGCTGGAGTGGAACACCCAGGCCGCGATGGCGTTGGCGCGGTCGCCGAACTTGAACGCCGCCTTGTTCAGGGTGCGGAAGGTTGCGGTCTCGGTAGCGCTGCCATGGGTCGCGTCGGTGTGACCACTGATCGCAGCCACCGCGCCGCGGATGGCGGTGTTCAGCATGTCCGCGACCCGTGCTTTACCCAGTTGCTCACCGATGGTCAGGGCCGCCAACGCCGGGTTCTGCAACACCCAGTTGTACTGGGCCGCCTCATACTCGATCGGTGGCGTGCCGGCGGCGACCTTCACCGCGGCGTTGAGCAACTGCGTCAGACGAGTCGCAGCCACGTCGCCGTTGCCGTAGACGTTGCGGCGGCGCACCAGATTGGCGATCAGCTTGAAGCTGGCCTTGATGTCGAAGTCGCCCTGCGCCGGCGCGTTCTGCAGGACGATGGTGCCGGCGGATGCCTGGTTGAATTTGTCGATCGCCTGGGCGACGGTTTCGGTCAGAGCCGTGTAGGTTTGCTTGTTGAATACAGCGAGATCGAAAGCCATGTGGCCTCCTTACTTGATCGTTTCGAGGTAGGCGACCTTCTCGGCCTCGGTCTTGCAGTCGGCGAGCGACTTGGCCGTGCTGCCGGAGGGCTTGCCGCCCGGGGGCGTTCCGCCGCCGGAGTGGCCAGAGCCCTTCAGGATCTGGTCGCGGTAGGGGTACTGGTCGACGAGAATCTCCAGCGCTTCATCGAAGTCGGCGGCCTCGCCGGGACGGGCCTTGCTGTACAGCTTGTTGCCGTGGGCGTCGTAGGCCACGACATTGCCGTCCTCGATTTTCAGGTGCTTACCGAACACGGACTGCACCATGTCGGCCGGAACAGCCAGGCGGTCTGCCACGAACTTCGAGCGGGAGAAGCTGCCGCCGATCTTCTCGGCGTAGAGCTGCTGCTCCAACTGCTCCGCGCGCGTGGTGGCCTCGGTCAGCTTGGTGTCGTAGGCCTTGCCGATTTCAGCCTTCACCTTCTCGATCTCACCGGCATCCACCAGCTTCTTCGCGTCGAGGTTGGCGACGGTTTCCAGGGCTTTACGCGCTGCGGCCGGGTCCTCGATGCCTTCGAAGTCTTTTGCGATCTTCTCGGCCTTCTCCGCCCGCTCGCGGTGCTGCTTGGCCTCTCCGTTCAAGCGAGTGATGGTGGCTCGGGTACCGACCGCATCGAACGCGATCTCCTTGCCGTCATCCTCCACGTAAACCGGCTTGCCATCCTGGACCTCGGCGTATTGCTTGCCATCGACTTCGACAGTCTTCAGTTTCATCTCGTCTTTCTCCGGCCATCCGGCCATTGCGATGGGCCATCCGGCCCGGAAGGCGCCCCGCTCCATCCGAAACGCAGGCATAAAAAAGCCCCGGACGTTGCCGGGGCCTACACGAATTGGTGATCAGATCAGTCGGGCGCGTACAGCGACTTGAGTTGGGCCAGGCTCAGCGGGTTGCCCCGCTGGTCCAACAGGTCGCTCAAGGTGATGACACCTCGGCGCCAGAGGTCGGCGCGGCCGGACCCCAGCTTCTCGTCCTGGAAGGCCTTCGACTTACCCTTGAGCCATGTCTCGAAGTTCAGACTGGCCGGCACCTGGCCGTCCATCGACGCCCGGGTGCTCTTCACCTCGTCGACGTCGATACCTAGCTCACGCATCGTCTTCAGCCAAGGCAGAGTGGTACTGCGACACCCCCAGTGCCGCGGGCAACCTTGCTTGTACGGCAACGAGTGCCCCACAGGCCTGAACTGCAGATCCCATGTCTTCTGGTCGTAGACCATGCAGATTTCCGTGGTGTGCGAGTCCAAGGTGCTGAGCTGGCGATACCCTTTCACCGGTCCATTCTCGCCAGAATTGGCCTTGTAGACCTCCATCCTGGCGCCATTGGCCACCGCTTGGGCGCTGTTGTGGACCAAGGTCCGAGCCGCGCGCTTGCTGACATCCATGAAGCCCTTCACCGGCGGTTGGTCGCCCCGAGCCCGGCGGCCGACGATCTGGGTGACCATCTGTTCCGTGGTCTCGCCGTTCACGAAGCCATTGCGCACCACACCAGCGAACCGGAACGACACATCCGCAGCCTGCTTGAGCCACCATTGTTTGGTCGGCGCACCCTCGATGAGCGTATTCGCAACCACGGCGCTGAGTCGGTTCTTGCCGACGCCGAGCATGATTGGCCGGCTCACCAGGCTGTTGACTGAGCTCGACGCGAAGCCTCCTTCGATGACCGCGAGTTGCCGCAGATTGGCATCATGCGCCGCAGCGATCTCGGTGTACTGCGCCTTGATTGCCTTGGCCGCCTCGTCGAGGATCGCGTTGACCTCCTTGACGTTCTTCAGCGGCAACCGGCGGCCCTGCAGCAGCGTCACCAACTCCTCGGCGAGTTCGGTAATTTTCTCCTCGACTTCCTTCGACATGCCCGCCGTGGTCCTGATCAGATCGATACCATGGTCGGTATACAGCTCCGCCAGCAGCACCTCCAAGCGAGTCATATCGCAGGCTCCTGGTTGCGGATCCGCTCCTGCTCCGACTCCCAGTCCAGGTCCTCGGCGAGCATGCCGCGCCGCTGGGCCTCATTGAACAGGGTTTGGTCTGACAACGAGCCGCCATCACGCATGCGCTGCAGCACACCCATGGTCTCGGCCGGAGCGTAATCCGGGTCGAGATTCGGCTGGAGCTGCACGGTGCCGCCCTCGGCGCGGTTGTTCAGTGCGAGGGAGAAGTACGATAAGAACAGCACCAGGCTGTCCTGCAGGCCCTGGCACATCATCGCCAGTTTGCTGGTCTCCTTCGCCGATTCCTCGCCAGACTGCTTCGCCGTCATGACCTGGGTAGACTTCTCCACCAGCTTCGCACCGGCCTGCCGCATCTCCTCTTGCAGTGAGTCAAGTTGTTCCCGCGCGGTCTTGATGGCGGCACCGGTGTGCTCGACGTACTTCATGTCGGCCTCCCGAGGCAACTTCACCGCGGAGCGCGCGCCGATGGCCAGCTCGTCGCCGGAGTCGACGCCAGTCATCACCAGGATCGGCACGCAGGCGACATCAACCAGACTGTCCAGGGAGGACTGGAGCCACCAGTGCTTTGCCACCAGGTGGGCGAGTTCGAGCAGTGGTGGCTTCGCCGTGAGGAACCCGGTACGCGCGGTGTAATACGGCACCAAGGGGATGAAGCCGAGCGTGTTCGGCGTGTCCGACACCATCTCCCACCCGTCCTTGCCCTCCTCGAACACTCGATGCCGGTGGGGCTCGATCACGCGGATCTGCTCAACGGACTCGTCGGTGAACTCGTCCACCTCCTCCACCCGGCACGTCCGGAAACGGAACTGGGTCAGGCTGTCGACACCAGCAACCTTGCCGGTCTTCCACCCCAGCACCTGGCCAGGCTCGATCAGCACCCCGTAGGGCCTGAAGCCGGCCTGTTGCTCGGCCTGTCGTGTGTTCGGCAGATCCTCTGGCCGTTGCGGTATCTCGACCAGGGCGAACTTCAGGCCATACTCCAGCCCGCCGCGGAACCAGTCCTGGGCGAACACCTGCAGATCACGTCCCTCCGTATCCACGTCGGTCAGCAGGTCGGCGATCTCCTGCGGCACGTCATCACCGATCACGACCGGCTTCGCAAACACCCGCCCCACCATGGCGCCGACCGTTTCCTCGAACGCGGGGTGCAGCGTCGCCAGCTTCAGCCGCGCTTCATAGTCCTCCCTCGTCTCGAGCTGCCGCTTGGGCAGATACGCCTCCCCCGCCTCGCGCATGGCCGAGGTGCCGCCCTTGATGCAATCGATCAGCTTCCAGTGCTCGCGCATCTCCTCGACAGCGGCGCAGCATTGGCAAACGGAATCGCTCATGGTCAGAACCTCAGGGTGGTAACAACGGCCGCAGGTCGCTCGACCGGGAATTCCTTGTGAATGAAGTAGCCAGCCGCATCGTTGGGGTGGTCGATGTCGGCGGACTTGTCCGGCTCGCCGTTTGTGCCCCACACCTGCTGTTCCAGGGCGTCGGCATAGGTCGGGCACCGGTCGGGGTTGACCCGATACCGGCGCTCGCCTTTGGCGTTGCAGAACATGGCGTTCATGGAGTTGATCCGGTCTTTGACCGGCGGGTTGGCTGCGGGCGCCGAGACGATAAAGCCGGCCTGCTTGAGCAGCGCGATGTCGGTCTCGCTGGCCCGTACCGATTTGCGCGAGTCGCCGGAGGCGTCGGGGTAGATCCTGATCTGACGTGTAGGGCGATATTCGCCGTCGGCGTACAGCCAGAACCGCTCCTTGATCTGGCGGATCATGTCCGGGGTGTCGTACCCGTTGACGATCTCGTCGACCGCGTGCGGCAGGCCCATGCGCTTCACATGCACGACGGCGGCCATCTTGCCGACGTTGAAGTCCATACCCACGAATATCGGCTCGCCTGGCTGAACCATCTCCTGCGAGGCGTTGAGAGTGCGATCGTAGGCGGTGTAGATGGTGCCCGACGTCAGGTTGACGAACTGGCCGCGCAGGTACGCCGCGATCAGTTGCGGCGGGTACGACTCCATCAGGGAATCGATGTAGTCGTCCGGAAGGTTCGCCTCGTTGTCGTAGGTGCTGGCCTGGACCAGGCCATACAGGTCCTGCAGGTGCGGCTTCTCGCGCAACTGCTTCACGAACTGCTGGAAGACGAACTTGAAGCCCTCCGGGGTGGTGGTGACGTCGACACGGTTGCGCAGGCCGTCCACCTTGTAGCGCATCCGCGCGATGATCTTGCGCCAGGCCTGCTGGGCCTTGACCAGCGACAACACGTCGAGCTCGTCCACCAGGGACCGGCCGACCTTGAAGCCGACGATGGTCTGCGGCTTCTCCATGGAGCGGCAGATGATCGTCGTGCGGTAGGCGCTACCGCTGTACAGGTGAACCTCATGGTTCGCCTGGTTGATCTTGGTCCGCAGCCCCCAGTCGAAAGCCACCTCCTCCATCGTCGGATAGAAGATGTCGCGGATCTGGGCGTAGGTCGGGGCGAAGTAGCCGGCGTTGATGCGCGGCCACTCCCAGGCGTGCTGGGCGAGCCCTGAGCAGCCCACCCACGTCTTGCCGGAGCCGAACCCAGCGACAAAGCCGCAGAACTTGTGCGGAAGCGCCAGGAACTTCGCCTGAGGCCTATTCAGCGTCGGCATCGCGCACCCTCGCATCGATGATGGTCACCGCGACGCTGGTCGGCGGCGCATCGTCCTCGGGGTTCTCCAGCAGCTTCAGCTCTGCCCGCTTCTTCGCGACATCCAGGCGCTTGAGCTCCAGGTCGAGCGCGGCAGACTCGGTGCCGACATGCCGGCTCAGCAACTCCAGGTTGCGGAGCTTGTCCGGCCACTTGACCTTGCGGAGCACGCCAGCGATGCGGCGGTCGTCACCGCGGCCCTCGAACAACTCGGCGATCTCGATGCCGGACAGGAACTGGCGCCAGGCCCGGGGCCAGTCGCGGATCGACCGGAACGAACCGTCGTCCTCGAGGATGTCAAGCACGTCCATCTCGTCGATCTCGCGGAGCCGCCGGATCACATAGTCGGCTTCGACCTCGGTGCGCTTCGAACGCTCGGCCATGGCCTGGGCGATCGCCTCGGCCACCTCCGGCACTCGGAGCAGTTCGTAGCCCATCTCGGCCGCACGCTTCGGTGCGTACCCTGCGCGGATGGCTGCCTGCGTCGCGTTGAGGTCGACCAAGTACTCCTCGACGAACAGGCGCCGCTTCTTGTTCAGCGCCATGAGGGACCTCGTAAATAAAAAGCCCCGCGCATGCGGGGCTTATCTCGGCATGTGGGGCCGCACCATTGAGCGCGTCAAGAACGTTTCACCTCTATGCCGGTACAGTGCATTGACCTGTGCTCGCTATTTGTTCGGCGCTGCACAGGTTCCTTGAAGCGATACAGCGCTCAGGTAAATCTCTTCCGCTGAACTCAAGGTTGGAAGCTTTGCCGAAGAGACGGCCATAGCTTTGGCGACAAACTCACGGTTCGCGGCGTAGGCGCTCGGCGCGAGGGGACCTTTTTCAGCGGCTCCAAGCGTGGTGCTCGCAACGCCCGCAATACCTGCACTAACGCCTGGCCACACCCCGCCCGTTCCCGCCGCCGCCAACATGCTCCCCACAAAGCCTGCAACCCCGCCTATGACCCCTACGCCCAAACGCGCACCCTCAGATGATTTCGAGCGCGCTTCATAGAAGTTTTGCGCACGCAAACAGTCTGCTGAGGCGACTTGGTAATCAAGCAGTGCAGCTGCCTTCTGCAACTGAGCGCTCTCGTTGTTTCGGGCTGACATCGGGTACGCCTTGAGAACCGGACCGTCTTCGTCGACGTGCAGAGCAGCAAGATCAGGGTCAGTAGGCGAGGGAGATGTGTGCCCGGACTCGGCAGAAGCACAGCCCGTGAGCAGAACCAGGATGATCAGGAGATTTTGTTTGAGCATGGTGGGTCGTCCGTGATCCGAGGATTTCGCAAGCCTAGCCTACGTAATGGCGCAATCAAGTCATTAGGCCATCACCCCCGCGAGCGCCGCCGCGCTGCCCCATCCCACCGCCAGTCCTGCTGAAAAATCTGACTCCGGCGTGACCAGGCGTAGCTGACGATCCCCAAGTGCATGACCACCGCCCAAGGACTCACCCAGTAGCCTTTGGCCAGCTCATTCAGCAAGCCGAAGGCTCCGACTGCGACCAGGTAGAACGAAAGGCTCAGGATCGGGTGCTCGAACAGGTGGACGGTGCGCAGGAAGTCCAGCGCGGCCAGCACCACCAGAACACAAAGCACGGCGTCCAAGCCCATGAGGAAGGTCACCATGGTCAGGCACCCTTGGTTGCGAGAAGGCGCTCCGCAGCCGCCTTGATGGCGGGGATGATGTTCATGGCCAGCAGGCCGATGAGGAAGGCGACGCCGTTCTTCGACTCGGCATCAACCGGCAAGCCGAAGTAAGCCACCACCAGCGGAGTGGTGAAGATGGAGGACAGGAAACCAGTGAGGACTGCCGCCCCTGCCTGCTTACGGGTCAGACCGCGCAGGAACGACAAGGAGAGGATGGCCCCCGCGAATCCGGCAATGGCGACGCTGTACTTGGCGAACAGTGCGCCTGCGCCGATTGACGTGGGTTCCATGGGCGAACCTCGAATACCACAAAAGTGTTGTGACACCACAAATCTGTTGTATAGTGGACCCATCCAAACAACAGAGACGAGGTGATGAAGTTCAGCGAATTCAGACGACCCGCACGGCGATCATCAAGCAACTGGGGCTCTAACGAGCCCCCTCGCCTGCTCGCTGAACGATCACCCCGAAGGAGTGACCATGTACGACTATGCAATTCGATTCGAACAGGACGACAGCGCGCCTGGCGTCGCCGTTTTTTGCCGAGACTTGCCGGAGCTGAACAGCTTCGGCGATGACCGCGAACACGCAATCCGCGAGGCGCTGGACGCCATCGAGACGACCCTGTCGCTCTACGTTGATGCGCGCAAGCCGATCCCGGAAGCAACTGCGCCGGAGGAAGGCGAGCACGTCGTCCATCTTCCGGCCGTCACCGTGGCAAAGATCGCGCTGTGGAACGAGATGATGAAGCGCGGAATGCGCAAGTCCGACCTGTGCAAGCTCCTGGGCATCGCCCAGACCCAGGGTGACCGCCTGGTGGACTTCCTGCACAACACCAAGATGGAAGCGCTTGAACAGGCCCTTGCCGCCCTGGACACGAAGCTCAGCGTCCGCACCTATTACGGCAACCAGATGGTCAAGCTCCGGTACATCGCCAATACGGAGCGAGGTCGTGTGCTGGTTATCGCGGGAGACGCTGACCCGAAGGCTCTCCCCCGTCAGTACGAATGGCTGCAGGAACCACCCTGCAGGATCGAGGACACCGTCGACGATTTCGAAGTCGGCGCCAGGTACGCGATGTGGAACGTGGAAGAAGCGGTGAACTCGATCCAGTCCCGCGGCTACTTCAGCTTCTGGCTGGAGACGACGTCGGGCCCCCGAAGCGTCTCGCGCTGAAACGAAAAACCCCGGCTCGATGGCCGGGGTTTTTGCTTGTAGGGCCGTGCGGGTGTAATTCTGCACAGTGGCAAAACGATACCCAAATGCTCTTCAAATCGTCAAGCGACCTGTTTAAGGCGCTCACGCTGGGCCCAGTACGCCGCCACGCGGTCGTGGTATCGCTGGTGCACCTCGGGCAGTTCCAGGACGTCATCGCCCCACTCTGCCCGGTAGGCCTCTCCGTACCGCTTCATCCGCGCCGCCCAGGCTGTCAGCTGGTGGTCTGACATTTCGCGCAGGCGTTCGGCCAGGCGCTGCTGGTGATGCTCACGGCACTTGGCGTAGGCCTCGGCGCGCTGCACCGCCACCGCATCCCGGTCGACCTGCTGCCAGCGCCATCCAGAGCCCTTCCGGAACCCGCGCTGCTTCGCCACTACCTCGGCGACCGGCCTCAGCACCTGGGCGTCGAGCTTGTCGATATGGCGCGCCAAGCGCTCCCAGGTGCTCGCGTAGTCCCGCGCCCAGTTGCCGGGGTCGATCCGGCAGCCGAGGCGCTCCTCGATGAACAGGCAGACCTCGCCCGGGCGCAGTGTGTCGCGGCCGTTCACCGCCCGCTTGTGCGAGTTGATCGCCGCCAGCGCCATCCAGTAGGCCCGCTCGCCCTGGCGCTGGGTCAGTTGGCCGATGCCGGCGCCGATCCACACCAAGCCGTGAGCAATCGCCACATCGTCACCGTTGGCCAGCGGCGAGTACAGCGTATGCCCGAAGTGCTGCAGCGGCTTCGGCAGCGAACGGATGGCAGCCTGCACCAGGCCGGCGGCCAGCATGTGGGCGCTACGCCCATTGGTGTCCTTACGGTCGGGGGGCGTCTCGTTGGCGACCCGTCCCTTCTTGCCCAGCGCGGCCTTGTCGGCCGCCACCGCCAGCACTGAGCTCCGACTCTCGTAGAAGGCGTCGTGCCAAGCCTGGCGCGCGCTGATCAGTCTCATTTCGACTCTCCCCTGTGGTTTTCTGTGGTCACCGCTGCGCTCCCTGGGCCATCAGCGGAACAATCTTCACCTCGACACGCGGCACCTCGGCGTACCGCTTCGCGAGCATCACATTGACGACCTGGGTGTCGTCCTTCCACGCAACGCCGTTGAGCGCGTCACACACCGCCTTCAGGCAGTTGTCGGCATCGCATTTCACGGTGGGCATGACCTCGCCGACCAAGGCCATGGCCTGGCGCTTCTTCGACCAAGACCGCGGAATGGGGTGGAACATCCGCAGTTCGATGAGCACGGGGCCGGCGATCAGGGATCGACCTGCGAGCGCTTCCTGGGCTGCCATGGCAACCAGGCCTTCGTACGCCACGGTCTTCGCCGGCGTGAACATCCGGGCATGGGCGCCGACGCGGCCGATACGCGGCCTCCCCTTCCCCACCGGCTCGCCGGGTACGGTGAACACCACCGGGCGGAGGTCATGCATCACGGCGCACCTCCGGCGCTTTCCGGCGCATCTTGGCCAGCAGCAGCTCCCGCGCCTGGGCGCCACTGAGCCCATCCAGGCCCTGGGCCTGCATCCGCCGGCGGAGCTGCTGCTCGGCTTCATCCTCGGCCAGGTCCAGCAAGCTCTTCCCGGTGTCATGCTCGATCGCGTGGACGACGGGCTGGCTCAGCGGGATGTTGTTTGCCCACCGCCGGACCATCTCGGCGTAGTGGAACCCGAAGCGCTTGCGGAGGCGATCGTCGTTCACCTCGCCGGTGCGCAGATCGAAAACGCCGGTAGCCTCGGCGGCGGCCTTGACCACCTGGTGGCGGTAGCGGCACGCCAGAGCCTGATGGAACGCGGTGTCGTGGTCCGGCAGGCCGAGCGACTCCGGCTGGACGCTCAAGCAGAGCTCCCGGAATGTCGGCGCCGCCGGCGGCCAATCGAACCGGCTGCCCATGAACGTCAGCATGTTGAGCCCGTGGGCGAGTTGCTGGCCGGTCAGCCCCTGGAGCACCGTAGCCCAGGCGCCGTCAGGGTTCGGGTTGTCGCCAAAACTCGACGTCCAGCGGTGCCCGTACATCTCGGTCATCTTCACCCAGAGCCGTTCCAGCAGCCTGTCGGGCAGCCTCGTTGGCTGCGACGATGGCATTGACGCGGTCGACGGCTGAGCGAGGGCCTTGTCGATGAGAGAAGCCGCGCTTGGCGGCACGATGGCCGGCTTGGCCTTCGGCGTTTCCTGCTTGGTTTCCATAGCTGCTCCTGTTCTGGTCGAAGCGCTGGTTGCGGAGGAGGTTCTGCGCAAGTTCGTGTTCCCACTGGCCCTGGGACTGATACTTCTCGGGGCGGTTGATCCAGTAGCTACGGAACTCGAGGAGATCCTCGTCGCGTAGCTGGTAGTTCTTCATGCCGTTACGGGTCAGTGTCGCGGGCCAGCCCCTGGCGCTGGGTAGCCAGGCGTCATGCATGGGGAATCGCTGTCCGGGCTGCGGGGCCTCGCGCGGTGGAGTAGTAGGAGGAATATCGGATACCGGAGGTGTGCCCACTTTTTCACTTTCACCCCCTCCCACATATCTGCCCTCTTTTTCCGGGAAGGCCGCGTAGTTACTGGGCTCCGACCCTTCCACATAACTGCCCGCTTCATCTGCCCACTTAGTGCCCACTTTTTTTCGGACGGATTGATCCCGTGAAGCCTTCGGCAACTCAAAAATCAGGCGCCTTTCGGCCAGATTGGGGCCTACCAGACCCACCTTCTGCAGCCAGACCAGCGCCCGCCGCAGTTCCTTTTCGGAGGGCTCCCCGCCCTTGATGCCCTGGTGCGGCTCGACGTAGAGTTCCTCGGCGATCGACTTCCAAGAGATCCCTCGCCGCTCTCCGACAATGCCTGTTGCGAAGTCCATGAACGGACGTAGGGCGAACACGTAGATCTCGCGGGCAAGCATGGGTAGGCCGCGGAGCGCCTCCCGCTCCTCGTCGTTGATCTGGAAGGACGGCACGGCTACCCCTGAACAAGGCGCGGCCGGCGCATCTGGTCGATCATCCGAAGCGCCTCATCGGTCGCCGCCCTGGATTCGGAGAGCTCCCGGTGGGCCTCCTGCAGCTCCTGGTCATCGGCGCCGTCAACGAGGCTGGCAACGGCCTGCTGCGCCTCACCGTTCTCCTTGATGAGTGTTCGGAGCATGCAGAGCACCTCCGGCCGCTGGCCGGCATCGCCGCCGATCAGACGCACCGACACGCCCAGCGGCGTCAGGATGTCGCCTAGGGCCTGGACCTTCAGGTCAGTCGGCAGCGCGGCGAGGATGCTGGGTACGAAGTTCGCCGGTACCAGGTTGGTGTCCTTGGTGCCGTCGTCGAGCCAGCGGAACACGCGGTCGGCGTTGACCTTCATCCTCTCGGTTGTATCGCGCGTTGGCGGGTCGAAGACGATGCCGGTGATCAGCGCTCCCTGGATGCGCTCGTGCGCCTCCACGATGTGCTGGACGGCGGTCTCTCGGCTCCACCCCTCTCGGCGGCGCCATTGGTTCACCACGCCGAGCAGCGTGGAGATCAGGGTGTGCGATTCGCTTCGCATGACGTGGCGGCTCCTGGCCAGTAAGGTGCGTTCAGGCAGCCGCACCCCATGGGAACGACGGACACAGTTCGCTTCGAAGGACCCGGCCAGCGGTGAGCGCCTCGATCTCAACTGCACGTTTCGCGGGGATTGGTCGAACGCCTGAACACCATTGACTTACGGTGGGCGCTCTCACATTGAGCTTTCGCGCCAACTCGGCCCGACTGCCCAACAGCTCGGCGGCCTGGCGCACTGCTTCTGCTGGAGTCATGTCTCTTCTCCGGGGAATGTTGGAGAAAAGAGTAAGGCATTAGCTAATTACAGGCAAGCCATTGCCTAACCACACCACAACTGACGTTAAATTAGGCAATGCTTACCGGACCCCAACTCGGCGCCGCTATCGAGGCCGCCAGACTCGCCAAAAACATGTCGAAAAAGGCTCTCGCAGAGCAGTTCGGCGTGAAGCCCCCTTCTGTTCAGGGATGGATCAACACCGGCAGGATCGACAAAGCGAAGCTGATCGAACTGATATCGTTCTTCTCAGACGTTGTTGGCGCAGAACACTGGGGCTTGAGCGAAAAGGAGGCGGAGCTTATTGCGCCGAGTAGCTCACATCAGCATCCTGGCTCATCGGCCGCGGAAAAGGTGATGGAGATGCTCCAACGCCACGGCAAAGGGCTGAGCGGTGAAGCTAAAGCGAAAATCGCACAGGCAGTAGCCGAGTCTCTCGATGGCGATCTATCGACGACATCGAACGTGATTCACGCCGACTTCAGCCGCACCACCCTGGTGAAAGGAAATACGATCTCAATCGCCCAGTACGACGTGCGCGCTGCAATGGGCGGCGGCCAGGTGCCGGCCGAGTACCGCGAGTTCGTCAGGAATCTGGTCGTCGACAAGGTCCAACTGGATGACCTCGGCCTGAAGTACTCCGATGCGACCAACCTCAAGATCATCACCGGGTGGGGCCAGAGCATGCTGGGCACCATCGATGACAAGTCCCTGATCATCGTCGATGTGGGCATCACCGACTTCGTCGAGGAAGGCGTCTACGTCTTCACCTGGCTGCAGCACCTGTTCGTGAAGCGGGTGCAGATCCACGATGCCGAGCACTACCTCCTGGTGTCGGACAACAAGTCCTTCGAGCCGCAGAAGGCCCGTATGGAAGACGTCCATTTCCAGGCCAAGGTGCTGGGAGCCTGGAATTTCAGAAAGCTTTGACAGGCAAGGTAATCTGGCGGAGCGGGGATATGTAAAGCGACGAGCATGGCCAAGACCAGCATACATGCCAGGTGCTGCTGGTGTGGAATGCGAAAAGGTTGTGATGGACACCTGACGTTCAAGGAGAGAAGCAATGGTCGACTGGCACGCTGAATTTGGGAAAAGTCGGATTTTCCACGAGAAGCGCATAGACCGAAGGTCTGTCGATGCGCTCTCAGGACTGGCCGCTGGGATCACTGCTGATGGGCATATCAATCAGCATGAGGCCGAGTTCCTACAGGATTGGATCGCTACGAACCTGATCCATCTTGACGATCCAGTGACCAACCTCCTCTACCGGAGGCTCTCAGACATGCTGTCCGATGGCGTGTTAGACGCTGATGAGTCTGCTGAACTGCTTGAGATTCTTAGAGGATTTGGTGGCCTCTCTGCTTCCAAGCCGAAACCAAGCGACAATGCCTTTACTCCATCGAATGCTCTTCCGCTCAACAATCCAGCTCCCAAGCTTGAGTGGTCGGGCCATCTCTACGTTTTCACTGGCGTCATGGTCTACGGCCCCAGAAAGCATTGCGAAGAGATCGTCGTCAACCGCGGCGGGGGAATAGCCTCAGGCATCAGCAAAAAGGTGCACTACCTGGTCGTCGGCGAGATCGGCAACGAGCAGTGGCTACACAGTACGTATGGAACCAAGATCAAGCGAGCTGTCGAGCTGCGCGAGGAAGGCCATCCCATCGCAATCATCAGCGAGAAGCACTGGCAGGCCTCGATGTTCAATCTGGTCTAGGTGAGGCGCGGCGTCATCGAATATGGGGCGCGGGCTCACAAGCACCGCATCATAGGCAAGATCATCTGGCGGGGTGGATTTGTAGCTATGGGCGGATCATGAGCCGGTGGGCTTAACAAATTCCCCCTTCCCTCTTGCATGCCGATGCAAGCATATGCATCATTCTTTGCAAGCATATGCTTGCAAAGGGGCATCGCATGAGCGAAGAGAAAGTGATTAAGGGCAAGGCCAAAGGCGGGAAGGCGCGCGCGGAGTCCATGACGCAGGAGCGCCGTAAAGCAATTGCAAAGGCTGCAGCAGAGGCGCGCTGGGCAAAAAAAGACGAGCCGGCGCTCACTGATGAACCACCGTTTGCCCAATGGAGGGGAAGTATTTCCTTGGGAGGAGAGCCTGTTGATTGCTATGTGCTAAACACGGGGAAACGGGTAATTGCTCTTCGTGCAGTGGTCAAATCCATCGCCGATGCGGACAGTGGAGACCTGGCCAAGTTTATTGGGGTTTCGTCTATGAAGCCCTTTATAAACAAAGGCTTAGTCCTGGCCGAAATCCTCGAGTTTTCTATTCCCGGCACTCAATTTAAGGGCGGTGGCGTCGCCACAGAGACCTTTGAGATGATTTTGAGGGCGTATGTTCGCGCTCTGCATGAGGCGCCAGAGACGCTGACTGATCGGCAGAAGTCTATTGCCGTGAAATGCGCAATCATTTCTGCCGGCCTCATTAGGACTGGCCTGGATGCGCTTGTCGACGAGGCTACTGGCTATCAATATGAGCGGGCTGAAGATGCCCTCCAAGTAAAGCTGAGGGCATTCATAGCTGATGAGCTGAGAGAATGGGAGAAAACCTTCCCAGATGAGCTTTGGGCTGAATTTGGCCGTCTGACAAATTGGGCTGGCCCTTTGCACAGTAGGCCGAAATGGTGGGGGAAGCTGGTAATTGAGCTGATCTACGACACCCTTGACCCTGATGTGGCGAAATACTTGAGGGAGAACAAGCCTCCGGCTGGTACCCACTGGCACCGTCAATTGACGGCAGATGTAGGCGCTCGCCAGTTGGTATCTCGGTGCTTCGAGGTAATCGGGATGGCAAAACCATGCACTCACATACGCGAGCTTCGTGACAAGGTTGCGGAGCACTACGGCAGAAAAACTGTTCAGCTCACACTCACATTGCCAGCTGCTCGGAAGTGACCAAAGCCCCGCACCCGCGGGGCTTTTCGTTCCTACCCACCTTTGATAGATTCCCTCCGCCGGCCTGGGAAGACAGCAGTCCGGCACAGGCCGCGCCTCGACTCCAGCGCGGCCTTTTCGTTTACTCCCCCTACAGTCGTGACAGCATGATCTAGGCCTCAACCAGCAGGCCGAGGAGGCCATCATGACTCGCAGTCACATTCGCACCACCGTCGCCCGAGCAAATCTCCTGCTTGATGCGATGCCGCATACTCATCCTCTCCATTCATGCGACGACATTGCCAAGACGCGCAGATTGATGACTATCAAGAAACGACTTGGCCGCATCGTTGTAGCCGGGCTCTATGTAGATGATTTGGTCTCGTCAGCGCACAGCGCCTTCAGTCGCACCCATGACCTATAGCGATTCGGAGCCCGCTACGCGCGGGCTCTCCTTCCGCTAGATCCTCACCTCATGTAGACGCTGAACCATCACTTCCGGCTCCTGCACCAGTTCGATCCCATCGACCACCTCAACGCCCTCCTCGTCTCCCGCCTCCCAGGTGAGCGTAACCACTCCGTCCTCCCCCAGCGACATCTCTAGTCCATCGGTTTCGGCCAATTCCTCCAGCACCTGCTTCCAGGCCTCTTCCGAATCCCCCTGCGCCTTCCAGATCGACGCCCGACGCTCCGCCTGAGCCCGCGGGCTACTGATCATCGCTGATACCCGTAGGCGCACCTTCTCCACTGGCGAGATCTGCCCTCTCCCTTGGTTGTTCTTCTGCACAGCCATCCTCCAGATACTGTTTATTCATACAGTATTTTCTGTTTGAAAAATCTGCAAGCCCGCCTCGCTTACCCACAGATAGTTAGTGCGCAAACTTAAAAATTAGGCATTGGCTATTTACAAAAATTAGGCATTGGCTTACTTTTCCCTCAACGCCAGCACCATACCGCTGGCCAGGCCGCAGCGAGCCAAGGCCTTGCCGACAGGCAGAACGGGTTCAGGGGGAGCCTCGCCCCGTGGCCAGCAGCGTAGATGGCCCTAGATCAAGGGAGAGCCAGTGGGTGACGAGCCGCGACTGGCTGTCGGGACCTCAGGTCCCCCGAGAAAACAATCGCCCATCCGCAGGTGGCGTGTAACAGCGGACTGATTACTTGCTTCGTTTCCCAGAGCCGTAGCTTCCAGAAACGATGTGATAGCGGATGTTGTTGAAGCGAGATAGTTTGTGTACCCGCTCGAGCCTGAGCTGGCGCTCTAGCTGTTTTAGTTGGTTGAACAGGCCGCGCTGTCTCTCGAGCGGCGCCTGTTCTAGCTGAGTATTCACTGCAGCGATTTTTCTCTCCAACTGTTCGATTTTTGAGCCTTTAGCTGCTAGGTACTGCGCAGCACGCTTCTCTTCGACCTTTTGCCGACGCTTCTCGCGTCTGGCGTTACGGCAGTTATGACATAGCCAACCGCGCTTTGGTGGCCTGTCTGAAGCGGTCGGATACTCCGATTTACATTCAGCACAAATCTTTTTCACCGCTGGCGGCTGAGTAGGTACGGAAGTCTTCGGAGGTTTTGCCGCAGCGGTCTCCTGGTTAGTTGGCCTGGAAAGCTTGTGCCGAGCTAGCTCTCTGAATATCTCCTCCGACTCTTCGCTAAAGCCTTGCCCAGGTACATGTGTAGTGGTCAACCCATCCCGGACAGTGGGTTGAGTTTTTCTTCGGCCACCGCAGGCGGTAGCCCGTCGTTGAATTGATGCGGCCTGATCCAGTTGTAGCGGTGCATCAGGTAATGACTGATGTCCCGTTGGGCCTCCTGCGCCGTCAGGTAACCCGTTGACGGGACCCACTCCGACTTCAGACTGCGGAACAGGCGCTCCATCGGCGAGTTATCCCAGCAATTCCCCCGACGGCTCATGCTCTGCTGCATCCGATAGCGCCAGAGCCGTTGCCGAAACAGGCGGCTGGCGTACTGGCTGCCCTGGTCTGAATGAAACAGCACCTGCTGTGGCCTGCCGCGCTGTTCGTAGGCCATGTCCAGGGCCTTGATCACCAACTCGGCATCCGGCTTGGCCGAGAACGCCCAACCGATCACCCGCCGGGTATGCAGATCCAGCACCGCGGCCAGGTAGTGCCAACGGCCTTGCGCCCAGACGTAGGTGATGTCGCCACACCACACCTGATTGGGATGCTCGGTCGCGAATTCGCGGTTCAGCCGATTCGGGATATCCGGCCGCTCAACCGTGGCCTGTTTGTAGGCGTGCGAGCCCGGTTGCTTGCTAACCAGGCCCAGCTCACGCATCAACCGACGCACTCGGAAACGGCCGATGGTCACGCCCTCTTCGCGCAGCATGCCCAGAATGCTGCGGCTGCCGGCCGAGCCCCGACTCTGGCTGAACAACTGGTTGACCTGGCTGCGTAGCGCCACGCGGCGAGCATCGACACGCCGCCGTCGAAGACGGTGGACGTAGTAGCAAGACCGCGCCACATTGAAAGCTGAACAGACCACTTCCACCGACTCCTGCTCACTCAACTGGTCTATCAGCGCGTACGATCGAGTTCGTCCGACATCAAGAGAGCGGTAGCCTTTTTTAATATCGCTTTCTCCCGCTCCAGCCGGTTGATCCGGGCTTCCAGCTCCTGGATCTTTTGCTGCTCAGGCGTCAACGCCTTGCTCTTCGGGGTCACACCCTGGCGCTCCGCCTCGAGCTGCTTCACCCAACGGCGCAAGGCCGAGTCCACCACCCCCAGCGAACGGCAGGCGTCGATATGGCTGTAGCCTTGGTCCAGCACCAAGGCGGCAGCCTCTCGTTTGAACTCGGCGGAAAACGTACGTCGTTGCTTGCTCATCAGACACCTCTCTCACGGCGAGGATTCTCGCCTAAATCGGTGTCCGGGGTCAGTAGACCACTACAATGCGGTTTCTTGGGCTGCTCTACAGGCTTCTCTCGCTCCATCGCCTCCTTTAGTCGGCGAAGCACTTCCAGATTCTTTTCATCCATAGATAGGCCTCCATTCCCAGGACTCTTCCGAATCTATCAGTGGAGTGCGGCAATAGGCCATAGGAGATCCATTGCCATGAAGAAGAACGCCAACCCGGCGGCGACGGTTGCTGCCTGGAATTCCGCATACCCCGTCGGCACCGAGGTCGACTACCGATTCCATCGCGGCGCGGCGCCGAAGCGCACCCGGACGACAACCGAAGCCCAGGTGCTCGGCGGACACACTGCTGTCGTCTGGCTCGCCGGCGTGTCCGGTTGCGTTGCCCTTTCCCACTGCGAGCCGGCTTGAGCCCGCGCGCACAGCATCCTGAACGGAGGCACACATGCTGATCCTCACTCGCCGAGTCGGCGAAACCCTGCACATTGGCGACGACATCACCGTGACGGTCCTCGGCAGCCAGGGCGACCAGGTGCGCCTCGGCATCACCGCCCCGGACGACGTCGCCATTCACCGCTCCGAGATCTACCAGCAGATCGGCAACGTCCGTCCGGTGCCACCGGCGGAGCTGGTCGAGGCCTGGAACCGAGAGCACCCAGCGCCAGCCCTGATCGAGTACCGCCCGTACCGAGGGGCAGACCCGCAGCGCACCCGCACCGTCGGCCGGGCCAGCGTATCGCTTGGCGGAGCGGCGGTTATCTGGATCGAAGGCCAGTCGGCGCCGGTGGCGTTGCGAGCCTGCACCGCGATCTCCTGACTTCGGCGCCTGGCCCATTGCCGGCCGATGCGCCACGGCGAGCGCCCGCCGGTCCAACGGCGCGCACAACGGAGGTCCTCGACATGTAGCCCAGCCCCAACGGCAGATCGCCAACATGCGGTCGAGCCTGTACCCAACCGCTTTCACATAAGGCGGTGCATGTAAGTGGAGACAGGGCGCTTGGCGGCGCCCTTCTCTTTCCTGGCGGAGCCAGGGCGTAGCGGAGAGTGATCGGCAGCCGAGTCAGGCACCTGCCTCGTAAGCAGGCGAGCCAACGAGCAACGCCGCCGGCTGGTGGCGCGGACGGAGCCAGAGGGGACGCCCTCGCGCCGATCACTCCCCGCTGTGCAAGCAGCGTTCCCCCTCTTCGCCCGGCTCCGGCCGGGCTTTTTTCACCGCCCGCATTCGCATGAACGCTCCCCGCCTTCCCCATCGGGCAAGCCCGGCGGCGTGAGCATTCAGCCGAATGCAGGTGAACCACGGAGAGCATCCCGATGTGGACATACCGCGAGCGCCGCAACCGCGCGGCCTTCAGCAACGCGCAACTCGCTTACGACCGTGCCGTCGACCCGCTCTGGGACCAGCCGGAACCAGATCCAGAGTCCGAGGACGAAGAGCAGGAGGATGACGATGGCCTGGGCGAATGAGCGCGCCGAGGGCGTGATCGAGGAAGCGATCGTCGCAATGCGTCGGTCGGTGATCCCGCGCCACGACCAGTTGGTATGGCGCGGCCAGATCGAGATGGCCTACACCCTCGACGCCATCGGCACTCGGCAATACGACGACATGCGCCGCCGGCTCGACGCCGCAGCGGATGCGAGACAGCAGGAACTGAGGAGCATCGACCTATGACCACCCGCCCCGTTCGCTCGATCATCGACGACCAGCTCGACGACCTGGTGATGCCGGCCGGCGCCGATATCGCCGCTGTGCTCGGCCTGCCGCGCGAGACCCTGGTGGTGAACCTGCCGCATCGCATGGCGCTGACCATCAAGCGCGGCCGGAAGTGCCTGGAGGTGCGGCGATGAGCTACTCACGGGAAGACTACTTCGCCGAAGGGCTTGGGGAGTCGCTGGAAGAGCATGGCGTGGTGGCCACCAGCGAACAGATCAAGGCGATTGCCAGGGACGTTGTCTTGTTCGCAGAGAACATTGGACAAGCCTTCTATTCCCCGGAGGATCCGGGGTCACGCGAAGCCGACTCGCTTCGCAAGAAACTTGAGAAGGAGCGGGAAAAGGTTGTTTGCCGGGTATGTCAAGGCACCGGTAACACCGTATCGCACGGCCCGCACCATTCTGCCTACTCCTCCTGCTGGAAGTGCAATGGGGCCGGGAGGCATGCGCCATGAATGCCAAGCGTAAAGCCACCCTCCTCGGCGCACTGGCCATGACCGCCTTCTACATCCTGCTCATCTTCGCCCCTGCCTGGGGCGGCCTGATCACCGCCGAACAACCCGCCACGGCACCCATCGCCGGGAAGTGAGCCAACCATGCAAACCATCACCGTGCGCGCCTCATCCTGGGGCGCGCTGTTCGACTGCGCGTTCCGCTGGGAAGGCGTACACATCCTGAAGATGCGCAGCCCTTCATCCCCCCGGGCGCTGCTCGGTACCGCGATCCACGCAAGCACCGCAGCATTCGACGCGGCACGGGTGAACGGCGAGCCGATCAGCGCCTACGACGCCTCGGAACTGCTGGTGCACACGCTGCAGCAGCCGGAGTTCGAGGTCGACTGGCGCGGCTCCGACATCAGCCCGCGCGAAGCCGAGTCCACCGGACTGACGCTGCACACGAAGTACTGCAACGACATCAGCCCGCGCTACGACTTCGTCGCCGTCGAGTTGACGACCAAGCCGATGGAGATCGACTGCGGTGGCGGGATCATCGTGCGTCTGACCGGCCAGCTCGACCGCGCCCGCATCAAGCGCGATAGCCACGGCGTCGGCATCGCAGACGTGAAGACTGGCGGCGCCGCGGTGAGCCAGGGCGTGGCCAAGACCAAGGGACACAAGGCCCAGATCGGCACCTACGAACTGCTCTACGAGCACACCACCGGCGATGCGATCACCGCGCCGGCCGAGATCATCGGCTTGAAGACCAAGGGCAAGCCCGAGGCGGCCGTCGGCGAGATCGTCGGCGCGCGCCAGATGATGGCTGGCAGCGAGTCGCACCGCGGCCTGATCGATTACGCGGCGGACATGTTCCGCTCCGGCCTCTTCCCCCCGAACCCGCAAAGCCCACTTTGCAGCCCGAAGTACTGTCCCCGTTGGGGATCGTGTCCATATCACGAGTGATCCTCCCCATGAGCCAGAGAATCCCGCTTGAAGGTAAGCGGTTCGGCCGGCTGCTGGTCGTCGACAAGGTCGCGCCGATCGGCATTGCCACCGCCTACCTGTGCCTCTGCGATTGCGGCGGCCGAAAGGTTGTCCGCGGCGCATCGCTCCGGAATGGCGACACAACATCCTGCGGCTGCGCCCGATCCGAAAAGATGGCAGCCGAGAAAACCACTCACGGCCAATATGCCTCGCCGACCTACCGAAGCTGGAGAGCAATGCTCGCCCGATGCCACGACAAAGGGCATCGACAGTTCAAGGACTACGGCGGTCGTGGCATCGCAGTCCACCCGCCCTGGCTGAAGTTCGAAGCCTTCTTCGCAGACATGGGCGCACGGCCGGAAGGCACAACCCTGGATCGCCGCGACAACGACGGCAACTACGAGCCGGCCAACTGCTGCTGGTCCACCCGCACCGAACAGAACCGAAATCGTCGCAAACCGCAAAGGACCCCATCATGACCAACACCACTTCATTGTCCGAGCTGCAAACCTCGGCAGTTGCCAAGCCGCGGCAGAACTTCGCGGTCAGCATGACCAACCTCGAAGGCTTCGAACTGGCCCAGCGCTGCGCCAAGTTGCTCGCCAGCTCGACGCTGGTGCCCAAGGAATACCAGGGTAACTTGTCCAACTGCGTGATCGCCTTGAACATGGCGCAGCGCATTGGTGCCGACCCGCTCCAGGTGATGCAGAACCTGGTGATCGTCCACGGCCGACCGACTTGGTCCAGCCAGTTCCTGATCGCCACCGTCAACACCAGTGGCCGTTTCTCGGCGCTGCGCTTCGAGTTCTTCGGTGAGCAAGGTACCGACACCTGGGGTTGCCGAGCCTGGGCGGTCGAGCGCGCAACCAACGAGAAGCTGGTCGGCGCCGATATCACCATCGCGATCGCCAAGGCCGAGGGCTGGTACGGCAAGAACGGCAGCAAATGGAAGACGATGCCTCAGCAAATGCTGATGTATCGCGCCGGCTCCTGGTGGACGCGGGCCTTTGCTCCGGAACTCTCCATGGGCCTGCAAACGGCCGACGAGGTAGGCGACGTCTACGACGCGCAGCAGGATACCGGTGGCAGCTTTGCTGTAAACGTGAACGACCTGCGAGACCTGTCGCCAGGCACGAAAAGCAGCCCCGCAGCAGCCGAAGAAACCCCGCCGGACGGAGTGAACACCGAGACGGGCGAAATCACCGAACCCGCCCCGGGCCAGCAGCCGGACACCAGCGACACCGGCACCGACGAGCTCAATCTCGAGTAACCGGCCATGCCCAGCCTCACTGTCCTTGAGCGGTACGGCCAGGTCGGGGAGTTCGCCGCGCTACTCGGCGCGGCTGAGCTCAACGCCGCTACGGACTGGGACGAGCAGTTCCTGGCCGACCTCCGCAGCAACTTCCAGCGCTACGGCGCCCACACCTACCTCAGCGACGCCCAACTCGAGCAGTTGGAGCGGATTGCCAACGAATAGGACCCTTCCCGATGAGCAACAACTCGCACTTCATGAACATGACCGCCGACACCCTCGGCAAAAGCTTGCTGCAGGGTCTGATCCAGGAAATCCGGATCATGCCGGACTGCTGGCAGAAGCTTCCCGAGGCCAAGCAGCAGGACATTATCGACCGCCTGGAACGCCAGGTACGGAATGCCGCCACCATCGCGGTCCACACCATTGCCGGCGGCGACCGCGACACGGTCTACGGCAAGCTGGAGTCGATGACCGCGAAGGACAAGATGAAGGCCGTATTCGTGGTGAATCCGAGCAGCCCTCACAAGGAGGACCTGCTGTTCGCGGTGAACAAGGATTGCCTGCTCATCATCGGTGGCGCCAACGAGTTCACCGAGGGCATGGACCAGGTCAAGCCCGACCCGGACCAGACGCCCCTGGACCTGAACGGCGGCGACCATGACATGGAAGACCTCGGCGCCTGGGGCGGTATGCAACCAGCAGACGACAGCGACGTCGTCGATGCCGAGTTCCAAGAGCTGCCGCAACTCACCGTCGAGCGCTTCGCCGGCCACACCCTGGGCGAGATCGCCATCGGCGTCGCCACCAAGAAGGACGTGTTCGACGCGGCCTGGCTGCAATCGCGCTTCGCTCTCACCACCGAGGAAGCCGAGCGCGTCGTCCTCCAGCTGCTGGACCAGGGCGTCATCGTGCTCGAGCAGGAGAACGAGGAATCCCGCGAACTGAACACCTACCGCGTCATCAAGAAGCCGGGGGATATCGCCCTCGATCTGGAGTGAGCCATGCGCATCACGAAACTCGAAATCACCAACTTCCAAGGGCTGCGTCATGCGGCCCTTGATGTTTCTGCGCCGGTGCTTCTGGTGGCCGGCCACAACGGCGCCGGCAAGAGTTCGCTGCTGGACGCCATTGCCATGGCCTTCAACGGCCAGCCGCGCCGCGTCTCGCTGAAGAAGGAGATGGACAAGCTGGTCACCGAGGGCGCCAAGAAGGGCGAGTCCAGTGTCGAGTGGCTGGACGAATCCGGCGAGGTGCAGGCCTGCGGCGTCGCGCTGCCCAGCGGCAAAGGCTCCCCGCTCGCCGACTCGCTGTTCCTGCCATACGTGCTCGACGCCAGCCGCTTCGCCGCCCTGGACGCCAAAGATCGCCGCCGGGTGCTGTTCGACCTGACCGGCGCCAGCGCCAGCCCTGCCGAGGTCGGCAAGCGGCTGGAAGCCAAAGGCCTGGACCTGGCGCTGTTCGAGAAAGTGAAGCCCCTGCTCCGCTCCGGGCTCCCGGCCGCGGTTGAACAGGCCAAGGCCTACGCCAGCGAGGCGCGCGGCGCCTGGAAGATGATCACCGGCGAGAACTACGGCAGCGAGAAGGCCGTCGACTGGGCGCCGGAGTTGCTGGCCACCGTGGTCACCGAAGACCAGGTCGCCGAGGCCGGTAAGAACCTGCAGCTGCTCGAGGACGATCTGGCCGAGGCCCAGCAGGCCCTGGGCGCCAGCAAGCAGGCCCGCCAGGCTGCCGACGGCCGCGCCCAGCGCATCGCCAAGCTGCGCGAGCTGGTCGACCTGGAGCCGCGCCGCCGGAACAAGCTGACCACCGACGAGCGGAACCAGGACGAGTGGTCCGAGAAGGTCATGGCTGCCGAGCTGGCCTCCTCGGGCCGCGTGCCGCACCAGCCGCTGACCTGCCCCCACTGCCAGGGCGCGGTCGACCTGCAGGCCGGGACCCTGGTGGTGCACCAGCCGCCGGAGCAGATCGCCGATGCCGAAGCCGCCCGCCGGTTGCCCGAGTACCGCGAGTATCTGGCCAGCGCCCAGCGCACCGTCGCGAACAGCCAGCGTGACCTGGACGAGAGCCTGGCAGCCGCCGAGCAGATCAAGGCCCTGGAAGCAGAGTCCGTCGAAGCGCCCAGCGCCGAGGCGATAGCCAACGGCGAGCAGGCCATCAACGAACTGCGACAGGCCCGCGACGCGAGCCGCGCAAAGCTGGTCGCCCTGCAGGAAGCCCTGGAAGCCGCTACCCAGCGCGAGGCCTCGATCGCGAAAGCGCAGGCCGCGCACCAGGACGTGGTGGCGTGGACCGGCATGGCCGACGCGTTGTCACCGACCGGCATCCCGGCGGAGATCCTGGCCGACGCGATCGGACCGGTGAACGAGCTGCTGCAGCGCCTGTCCGGCACCGCCGGCTGGTCGCCAGTGGAGATCAGCGCGGACATCGACGTGACCTTCGGCGGCCGGCTCTACGGCCTGCTGTCCGAGTCCGAACGCTGGCGGTGCGACGCGACGCTGGCCCTGACCATCGCGACGATCTCCGGCCTGCGCCTGGCGCTGCTGGACCGCTTCGACGTGCTGGATATCCCTGCGCGCACTCAGCAGGCGATGAAGCTCTTCCAGAGCCTGGCCGCCGGCGGTGAGATCGACACGCTGATCGTCGCCGGCACGCTCAAGGAACCGATGGCGAAGACGCCGGCCTGGTTACAAGCGGTCTGGATCGACGCCGGGCAACTCGCCGACCAGCAGCACCAGGCTGCGGCCTGACCCTCGATACAGCGCCCCACCCGGGGCGCTTTCTCTTCCAGCAAGCACCGGACGCCGCCCTGTGGGCGATTCAACCATGCCTCGTGGGCCGCCCGCGTCAGGCAGGGCGGCGTCCGGTGCCTGTTCACCGAGTACTGACGATGCCTCCTCAACGACCGATTCTCCGCTACCACGGCGGCAAGTGGCTGCTCGCCCCGTGGATCATCCAGCACCTGGCGCCCCACCACACCTACATCGAGCCATTCGGCGGCGCGGCTTCTGTCCTGCTGCGGAAGGCCCGCAGCTATGCCGAGGTCTACAACGACCTCGACGGGGACGTAGTGAACCTGTTCCTCGTCGCGCGGGACCGTGGCGAGGAACTGCGCCAGGCCCTGGCGCTTACCCCGTTTGCCCGGGAAGAGTTCGAAGCCAGCTACGCGGAAACGTCCGATCCGCTCGAGCGCGCCCGGCGGATGGTGGTCCGCAGTTTCCAGGGTTTCGGCAGCGCCGCGGCGAGCGGCGAACGCACGGGGTTCCGCTCGACGTCGGCGAGGAGTGGTGCCGCGCCCGCGCTGGACTGGCGCAACTACCCCGATGCGTTGGCCGCTATCACTGAGCGCCTACAGGGCGTGGTGATCGAGAACCGCGACGCCCTGGTGCTGATGGAGCACCACGACCGGCCGAGCACGCTGCACTACGTCGACCCGCCCTACGTCCATTCCACTCGCAGCACCAAAGTCCGCCACAACGCCACCGGCAAGTCGTACCGACACGAACTGGACGACGACCAGCACCGGAACCTGGCTGCGATCCTCAAGGGGCTGAGCGGCATGGTGGTCCTCTCCGGATACCCCTGTCCCCTCTACGACCGCCTTTACCGCCACTGGCACCGCCTCGAGCGGAATGCCCTCGCCGACGGCGCGCGGGACCGCATCGAATGCCTCTGGCTCAACGATGCCGCGCGCAGTGGCCTGGCGCAGCTCGACATATTCCACGACACCAAGGAGCCCATCGCGTGACTTCCAAGAGTAAGCCCGCGACGAGCTGATCGGCTCTGCCCTATGCGCGCGGCCACGGGGTAGCTGCAATAATCTTCATCTTCTCTTCCTCTTCGGCAGTTGGCTTTCGATTCGTTTTCATCGTGAATTCAAAGATCCGTTCCAGATACTCGGTAATATTGAGGAGCTGGTCTTTACCGTTGTCGTTCCCCATTTTACGGCAGATAACTTTCATCTCGTAATCGCTGCCAGTCTTGGGATCAACACACATTAAGCTTCGGGTCTTTGGAATTGTGTCATCCAGAATCACGAACATATCGTCGTTATCTTTTGAAAATGCCTGCAAAGATAGCGCATGCATCGTGCGGTACACCCAGTCTATACCGAGCTTTTGGTACTGCCGATATCTAGCTGAGGCGACACTCCCTAAGATACAAAATATCTGGGTAAGAAACGTCATTTCGGTATTGGACGAATTCTGCACCAACGTATAGTTAATACTAATATTCCCCTCGACTTCACCCCAGTCCGTTGCCCAGTCCAGATAGCCGTCAACATCCTCAATACGGGACTGATCAGGATTAGAGTGCCCGGCGACAGCCTCCAACAACGCACTCATGCCAACATCGAAATCTTTTCGAAAATCTGCATACAACTTGTCACGGAGGAACAGAGGAATCTTGCAGTCTTCCAGAAGTACAGGAATGGTTACCACGCGTCTTTCTTCAAGTTCACGTAGGAGACCGCCAGTTAACTCTTTCTTACACCACTCTGACTCTACCGATGCAGAGGACAACATTATGAGCAGAGCACTTGACCCCTCAACAGCTTCTTGAATTCGATTTATTAGCGAATCACCTGGCTTAAGTTCCCATCGATCAACCCAGACGCTTGCTCGTTTTCGAACAAGATGCCCGGCGATCATGTCAATCTTTTCCTTATCAGCGTGGGAATAACTAATGAAGACCGCCATCTTTTTAACTCCATCCTTGTAATTCCGGCCCTATGCCGGGCCGCTCAATTCTAGCCCCAACGACATCACTGCGCCATCACGCATGGCGCCGTGCATCGTCACGTTCGCGAAAAGGAACCCTCTGCATGATTAAGCGCACCCTCTACCACTTCCACTTCTGCTGCGGCCTGGGCGGCGGTGCCGCCGGTTTCAACCGGGCGCGCCCGCGGGTCGGCAACGTCGAGGCCCAGTGGGTCTGCCTCGGCGGAATCGACGTGGACCCGGCCGGCCTACGCGACTTCGAGCGACTGGCCGGTGTCCCGGGCACCCTGCTGGACCTGTTCACCCGCGACCAGTACGTGCGGTTCCACGGCAAGGAGCCGCCGGCAGGCTGGCGGGAGGCGACCCCGGAGGATGTTCGTCGCGCCGCGGGCGGGCGCCGACCGGATGCCGTCTTCATCAGTTCCCCATGCAAGGGCGCCAGCGGCCTGCTGTCGGAGAAGATGAGCTTGACTCCGAAGTACCAGGCGCTGAACGAGTTGACGCTGCGCTGCATCTGGCTGATGGGCGAGGCATGGGCTGATGACCCGGTGCCGCTGATCGTCTTCGAGAACGTCCCACGCCTTGCCAGCCGCGGCCGGCACCTGCTGGACCAGATCAACAGCCTGCTCAGTGGCTTCGGCTACGCCGTGGCGGAAACCACTCACGACTGCGGCGAACTGGGCGGCCTGGCGCAGTCCCGGAAGCGCTTCCTGCTTGTCGCGCGGCACGTCGAGAAAGTGCCGCCCTTCCTGTACGAGCCGGAAAAGAAGAGCCTGCGCGCCGTCGGCGACATCCTCGGCCGCATGCCGCTGCCCGGCGATATCGAAGCCGCCGGCCCGATGCACCGGGTACCGTCCTTGCAGTGGAAGACCTGGGTGCGCCTCGCCCTGGTGCGAGCAGGCAGCGACTGGCGCAGCCTGAACGACCTGGCCGTCGAGGACGGCTACCTGCGCGATCTGATCATCGTGCCGGAGTATCAGGCCGGCTACATGGGCGTCCACGGCTGGAACGACAGCATGGGCACCATCGCCGGTCGTAGCGGGCCCACAAACGGGGCGTTCTCGGTAGCGGACCCGCGTGCGCCGGCGAACGCCCTGCAGTACCAGCAGTACGGCGTGCGCCGTTGGACCGACACCTCGGGAGCCATCATCGGCGTCAAGTCGCCTGGCCAAGGCACGTACTCCGTCGCCGACCCACGCGGCCAGAGCTTCGGCAAGTACCCGGTCACCGACTGGGACGGCCCGGCCGGCACCGTGATCGCCGCCAGCACCACCGGCCAGGGCGCATTCGCTGTAGCAGACCCGCGCCCGGGCGGCGTCCGGCACAACAACGTGTTCCGCGTCGTCAGCATGGGCAGCCACGCCGGAACTGTCACCGGCGGGCACTCACCCAGCTCCGGCGGCCAGGCTGTTGCCGATCCCAGGTACCACAACTGGCACCCGGGGGCGAGTAGCCGCAAATTGCACGTCGGCGAGTGGGGAAGCGCTACCGGCACGGTCACCGGCTCCCAGCAGGTGGCCAGCGGCGCTCTGTCGATCGCTGATCCGCGCGTGCTCGATCGCACCAAGGGCGACGCCTACCTGACCGGCGGGCACTACGGTGTCGTCGGGTTCGACCAGTCCGCCGGCGCAGTATCCGCCAGCGCGCGGCACGACAATGGCCGGTGGAGCGTCGCCGACCCGCGCATGCCGGCGGCGAACGACCGGCTCACCTGCATCATCCAGTCGCTGGACGGCACCTGGCACCGGCCCTTCACCACCCTGGAGCTGGCCGCGCTGCAGAGCCTGGTGGACCCGGAGGAACAGTTGATCCTCGACGGCCTGAGCGACAGCGACTGGCGCGAGCGCATCGGCAACGCCGTACCACCGGCCGCGGCCGAGGCCATCGCCGGCGTGATGGGCACCACCCTGCTGCTGGCCGAGGCCGGCGAAACCTTCATGCTCAGCAATACGCCGATCTGGGTGCGCCCGGTCGCGGTGGCGCTGAGCGTCGCGCAACAGGAGGTCCAACCGTGAACACCGAACAGTTCATTCGCAACGCGGCCGCGCGCGGGCTTTCCCGTCGCGCAACGATGCACGCGCTCGGCATGGGCCCCTGGAAGTTCCGGGAGTTGCTGACCCTGATGCCGGAGATCACCTGGCCGGCACGCGGATGCTCAGCCGACCACCAGCGTGCGAACGAGCAGAAGCGCGGACGCTGCACGCCGGCGCAGGCCGCGGCGCTGGAGCGCGCGCACGAACGCTGGAGCGAGAGCAGACGCTTCACCGTCGACGGCGTGACCGGGACCATCGCCGAGTTGGTGGAGCACTTCCAAAGCCCGGTCCACGCAACGACCGTCCGCCGCCGCGTCGCCGCCGGCATGAGCCTGCGCGACGCACTCATCACCTCGCGCCAGCAGCCCAAGCCCGGGCGCCGGCATCCCTGGAGCCGCTCACAGCAGGTGCACACATTCTCCAGCTGAACAGCGTCAGCAAGTGCTGGCTATGCACTCCGTGCACATCTTGCCGCTACGTTCCAGTCAATCAACGGGATTTCACCGGTACCTACCTGTCCAGCGAGCCACTTCCGGGTTACGTCGGTATCAAGACGAAACCCATGGTTCTTGAGGCATTCCAACGCGGTCCGCGTGATCCTGTACCCCCCGCAGTTGGGACAACCAACCAAGATCGCGTCCGGAACGTTTCCGGCATTCGAATCTGCGCCGCAGATGAAGCAGTCCATAGTTCCCTCCCTCCCCGGCCATTCGCCGGTCCAATGAACCTAGTCCACTCAATTGCACTTCGCCATCAGGCGAGAGGTATTCCCTATGTCCGCAGAAAAGCCGCGGGAGCGGCCAATCCTGTTCAACGACCAGATGGTCCGAGCCATCCTGGAAGGCCGGAAGACGGTCACGCGCCGAGTCGTGAAGCCGCAGCCCGACTTCCTCGGCTCAATGGTCGATCCCTATACGCCATTCAAGACGCTTGATGCCGGCCTGCACGCGCGCATCACCTGCCCCCACGGCCAGCCCGGCGATCGGCTGTGGGTGCGGGAGGCCTGGGCGGCAGATGCCCAGGTAGACGCAATCGCGCCGCGCGACCTCAGCCAAGGTGAACCGATCTGGTACCCAGCAGACTTCAGCGTCCGGCAGACCGGGTGCTCCATGATCTCCAAGGGCCGAGGCCGTCCCTCTATCCATATGCCACGCTGGGCCAGCCGCATCCTGCTGGAGATCATCGCTGTTCGCGTCGAGCGCCTGCAGGACATCAGCGAAGAGCAGGCGTTGGCAGAGGGAGTGCGCGGCGAGCCATGTGACCACGCTCGGCAAGCCTGCGCCGATATCGGCTGCTGGGGCGACACAGCCAAGGGGGCGTTCGGCTTCCTCTGGGAATCGCTCAACGGCGAGGGAAGCTGGGCCGCAAACCCATGGGTCTGGGTCGTCGAGTTCAAGCGGGTGACGCCATGAGCGACCTCTTCTATCTCCAGGACAGCCGCAGCAACGTCGGGAGCCGGGCCATGTTCTGGCGCGCCGGCGGCGGCTACACCACCAACCTCGACGAAGCCGAGACGTTCACCCGCGCCCGGGCAGTTCGGCAGTACAAGTGCCGGGAAACCGATCTGCCCTGGCCGGTCGACTACGTGCGCCTCCGCGCTGAGTTCGGTGTCGATCACCAGGACCTGGACCTGTCCCGGACGCAGGCACTCGCCGACGCGCCAGCGAACGACCGCATCTACGCCGCTTACGCCAGGGACTGGGATGGGAATTGCCTCGTCTGGATACCCGAGGCCGCCGGCCGGACGTCCAACCTGGCCGCCGCTCGGACCTGGCCGCTCGACCACGCTGGCATCCTCACCGCGCGCGGGTACGCGCCCTGGCCGAAGTCCTACATCGACCAGCATGCCAGGCCTGTTGCGGTGGCGGCCTCCCTCAACCACAAGCAGGCCCTCCGGCTGTTCGGCCTGAAGCTACCCAAGCCGGAGCGCCAGGCCAGCGCCCAGCATCGGCTGGCACTGGCGAAGGAAGGTGAAGCATGAAAGCGCGCATCGAGAAGAAATTGAGCAAGCGGCTGGTCGAGCTTTACCCAGCGCTCTACTGCAGCGCCTGGCGCGACGAAGAACCGTCTGAACTCGCATATGAGCAAGGCTCCCGAGTCCGGCATGTTCTTTCCGTCGGCGGCGGTGTCGACTATTGGGGCGAAGGACAGGACGTCTACACCGTCTGGCAAGACTGGCTAATGAGTTGGGAATGGCACGGACCGTTCGAGACGTACCCGGAGGGCCATCGTCACGAGTACCTCCCGGATACGGAAGGCTTCAAGCCGACTACTCGTAACCTGCTCCAACTGGCTGGCCGGTGCCAGATGCTGGAAGCAGCATCAACGATGGCGGTCCCATGAACCAGCCTCCCACCGACTACCAGATCAGCGCCGCCGACGCGCACGAACTGGCCGGCGCCGTGCTTCTTCCGGCGGACCTGCGCCGCCAGGTGTTGGAGAAAATGGCCGCCCAGCGCGGCCTGGCCGCCATGCTCGACCTGTTCGCCCAGGTGCTGGGCATGGCCAACGCCGTCGCCGAGAAATGCCGTGCAATGGTGGAGTTGATCCTCATCGAGCGCGGCGAACACCCGCACACCGCGGAGCAGGCGAACCTGCCGACGATGTTCGGAGCGCTGCAAGGTGTTGTCCTGGCCGCCACTGTGGACCCACGCGGCACGTGCGCCGGCTGTGCCTATCGCCTCGGCACCCCGGCGAACACCTCGCCGGTCACCACCTCCGATGCCATCTACTGCCGGCAGGAGCTCAGCCGGTTCTACTGCCACGCCGACCTGGACGACCAGGGCAACCCGGTCCGCACCTGCGTCGGCCACGCCAAAGCCATGAAGCAAGACGCCACGAAATGAACCGCCCCACCATCTGCCGCACCACGGGCCAACGGATAGGCCTGTGCAAATGCTTCCGCTGCCGGCCGCCGGCGCCGGAGCAACCGGAGACACCACCATGTCCTCTACCCAACACCAACTGATCGAACAGTGCGCCACCCGCCTGCGCGGCATCGTCGAAGCACTGGACAATATCCACGACACCAACCCGCAGCGCTGGTCAACGGACCTCGACGACGTTCACTCCTCGGCCGAGAGCCTGCTGGCCCTGATCAATGACCAGGCGCCGACGCAAGATCCCCAGGGCCTGGCCGGCAACGGCTCCCTCCGCCATCCCTGCCCGGCACATCCTGCACCGGCAGAGCAGGCAGGCGGGGATGAGCGCGCGGCGTTTGAAGGGATGTACAGCAGTCTCCCAGGTGTCTCCCCCAAGCACGACTTCTGCCGCCTGATGAGCGGGGACTACAAATACGCCGGCCCACGGTTCGCGTGGCTCGGCTGGCAAGCCCGCGCCGCCCTGGCGCAACCCTCCCCGGCGCCAGTGTGCACAACTCCGACAGGCGAGAACTGTCCAGGCGATGGCGTGAAAAGCTGCAAGAAGTGCCCAGAGCAGGCAGAGGCAGAGGCGGAGCGGCCGAACCAGCCCGAGCGGTACACCGCTGATGTGTTTCACCCCAACCGCCCTTATTACATGGCGCAAACGACTGTGGTCAGAGCATCGGATTTCGATGCGTTCGCAGCTCAATATGAGCGCATCGTCGGGGCGCTGCGGGCGGAGAACGCGAAGCTGAGCGAAGCCCTGGACCGCTGGCCGCACATCCGCGACGGGCTGAAGCTGAAGCTGCGCGCCGCCCTGGCCAGGGTCGCGGAGCTGGAAACGGCTCTGGCACCATTCGCAGCGGTTGCCGACGCCTACGACGACTCCGAGGATGACGATCACGAACCATACACTGACATGGGGTGCGACGAACGCTTGTGCTTGACGCTTGGCCAGCATCGGGCAGCCCGAACGGCGCTGAGCGGCGTGCCCGCCCAGGCTCAGCACAGCGTGCCGGAGGAGTTCAGCTTCGAGTATCGCCACCCCAATGGCGAGTGCCACACGGTAACGGTAAGCCGGGAGCAGGTGATCAATGAGATGCCCGACTTCCTGTTCGAAGCGCTGTGCAGCAAGTTCTGCAACTGCGAGCCGGTGGGCGAGACGAACGTTGTCGAGTGTTGCTGCGACGAGTACGCGGAGGAATTCAAACTAATCGCCGCCGCGCCCGGCAAGGAGGGGGGGCGACAATGCGTAGAGCGCTGACCGCCCTCGGACTGATCGCCACCCTGGGCCTGGCCGCAGTGTTCGCAGCGGAGATATTCCCGATCCTCCGCACGCTGGCGGCCTGGCAGACGGGGTGCTTCGGATGAAGCAGAAACCAGGCATCGCCCTTCCCCGCTGGTTACTGCGGACAACCACGATGCAAATGCACAGCGTCGACGTGGTACTGGTCATGGCCCTGGTGCTCCAGCACCACGGCACGGCCGACGCTGTTCGCCGCGCCGCCGGTCAGCTTCGCGACAGAGTGTGTGCCGAGCACCGGCCCAAAATGACCGCGCTCATGCGCATGCAAGACGACGCGGCGGCGCTGCAAGTGGCGCTCAACATCGTCCAACGCGCCACCGACGCCCTGGGCATCCTGCCGGGAACGCCGTTTCCGGCCAGACCTTCGCCCAGCGAAAGCCCACCGGATCAGGGGCACATGCCCGCCAAGGCTGGTCCCGTCACCGGTGAGCCGGTGCATCCTACCTGAAATCATCCATGCCGCGGCCCAACGGAAAGGGCCGCGGAACAGCCCGGCCGAAGAGCTGGGATAGGTAACGCCTAATGAACACCCAATTTCTGTTGATGGCCCAGTACGACGGTGCCGCCATCATTCCCCTCGAGCGCGTCTGCGCCGACTACTTCAGCCACCTGACCCCCGAGAAAATGAAGATGAAGGTTGCGGCCGGCGAAATCGACTTGCCGCTGGTGCGCATGGAGAACAGCCAGAAGTCTGCGCGTGGCGTACACCTGACGGACCTGGCGAACTACCTTGACGAACGGCACAGAACGGCGAAGGAGGAGCACGAAAAGCTCATGGGGCGCCGAACCCTGCGCCGTGCATCCTGACCCTCCCGCCTACCGGGCCTCGATCGTGGGGCCCTCTATTATCTGCTCCAACCACGGCCAGTCTTCGTACTTGTCGCCGTTCCCCCTCAGATGCGTGTAACGCCGCATCGAATTCCAGTCCCGGTGGCCCGAGACGCTGGCCACGCGCGGAATATCCCATCCGATTTCGAAAAGCCGACTGATGCCGTCATGGCGCAGGTCGTGAAAGTGGAGATCTTCGATCTCCAAGAAGCTGCAAGCCCTGGTGAACGAAGCGCTGACCGACTTCGCGTTGTAGGGGAACACGAATTCCTCGCGCCGGGGCATCGAATGCAAAATGCGCCATGCCTGGTCCGGCAGGTGGCACCAGACATCATTCCCGTATTTCTGGCCCGGATTCTTCATATCCGTGATCAGCACTGCCTGGCGTGCTTCGTCGATGGCGTCCCAGCGGATCCGGGTGATCTCTTCCTGGCGGCGCGTTGAGAAAATCGCAAAGCCGATCATCCGAACCATGTCGATCTGCTGCTTGCGACGCTCCCGCATTTCAACGAAGTAGGCAAGGATGGTGTCAAGCTCCTCCAAAGTTGGGCGCCTGTCCCGCTCGTTGCTCCTGGAAACCCCTCCCATCTTGCGCAGAACGCGCCTGGCGTCGGCCATGGCCACCGGATCCACCTCGTAGCCCCATGCTGGGCGTGCAACCGTCAAGACGGCACCGAGGTGAGAAAGATCGTTGCCTACAGTCTGCGGCTGCACGCCGCCCTTCTCGATGCGATCCATTGCGTACTCGACCAACACCTGGGAAGTCAGGTCCCGGTCGACCACATCCCCCAGCCATGTCGCAGCTATCGCCTGGAGCGTCGCCTCCTTGGTCCTGCCCAACGGTCGCAGTTTCCCGTACTCCTCAAGATACTGCTTGATCATTTCCCGTACAGTGACGCCCTTGCGGTTGGCTCGCTCGATCGCGCCTGGAGCGGCCAACTCTGCCTCTCGGCGCTTCAGCCAGTTCTGGGCCGCCGCCTTCCGGTCGAATGTCTGGCTTTCCTGATAAACTGCCTTACCCTGCCGCATGATGCGTATCTGAGCCGTAAAAGCTGCGGACCCATCCTTGCGCTTTCTTTGAGTAATCGTCCCCATTTGCTACACGCCCGTCTCGCGTTGCTACATTTAAGCAAAGGAGATTAAGCAATAGTGCTAAACGGTAGCAAATCGGAGTGAATCAGCAGCAACCGGAAACCCCATGAAACCCGCAGAACTACTCGCAAGCCCAGCAACTACGGTATCTAGGAGGTTTTCTGTCGCACCGATGATGGACTGGACCGACCGCCATTGTCGCTTCTTCCTGCGCCAGTTGTCCCGCCACGCCCTGCTCTACACCGAGATGGTCACCACCGGCGCGCTGCTGCACGGCGACCGCCAGCGCTTCCTCCGCCATGACGAATGCGAGCACCCGCTGGCGCTGCAACTGGGCGGCAGCGTGCCGGCGGAACTGGCGGCCTGCGCGCGGCTGGCGGAAGAGGCCGGCTACGACGAGGTCAATCTGAACGTCGGCTGCCCCAGCGACCGGGTCCAGCACAACATGATCGGCGCCTGCCTGATGGGCCACCCGGCGCTGGTGGCGGACTGCGTGAAGGCGATGCGGGATGCGGTGGAAATCCCGGTGACGGTGAAGCATCGCATCGGCATCAACGGCCGCGACAGCTACGCCGAGCTGCGCGACTTCGTCGGCCAGGTCCGCGAGGCCGGCTGCCGGAGCTTCACCGTGCATGCGCGGATCGCCATCCTCGAAGGACTCTCGCCCAAGGAGAACCGCGAGGTGCCGCCGCTGCGCTACGAGGTGGCGGCGCAATTGAAGAAGGACTTCCCGGACCTGGAGATCGTCCTCAACGGCGGCATCAAGACCCTCGAGGACTGCCGCGAGCACCTGCGCACCTTCGACGGCGTGATGCTCGGCCGCGAGGCCTACCACAACCCCTACCTGCTGGCGGCAGTGGACAGCCAGTTGTTCGGCAGCCAGGTGCCGCCGCCCAGCCGCAGCGAAGCCCTGCTGCGCCTGCGCCCGTACATCGAGCGGCACCAGGCCGAGGGCGGCGCGATGCATCACGTGACCCGCCACATCCTCGGCCTGGCCCAGGGCTTCCCCGGCTCGCGGCGCTTCCGCCAGCTGCTCTCGGTGGACGTGCACAAGAGCGCCGATCCGCTGCGGGTTTTCGACCAGGCGCTGGAACTTCTGGCGGGGCGATAGCTCCCATTGAGCCGCGCCGACGGCTCGGGTAAGGTCGAGGGATTCTTCTTCCCAAGAACCCACCGACAAGACCTCGCCATGACTTCGAAGCTGGAACAACTCAAGCAATACACCACGGTGGTCGCCGACACCGGCGACTTCGATGCCATTGCCCGCCTGAAGCCGGTGGACGCCACCACCAACCCCTCGCTGCTGCTCAAGGCCGCCGCCCTGCCGCGCTACGCCGAGCACCTCCGCCGGGCCACCGCGGGTAGCGGCGGAGACGCCGGGCTGGCCTGCGACCGCTTCGCCGTGGCGGTCGGCAAGGACATCCTCGGGGTCATTCCGGGGCGGATTTCCACCGAGGTCGACGCACGCCTGTCGTTCGACAGCGAGGCCACCCTGGCCCGCGCCCACCGCCTGGTCGAGCTGTACGAGGAGCAGGGGGTCGGCCGCGAGCGGGTGCTGATCAAGATCGCCTCGACCTGGGAAGGCATCCGCGCCGCCGAGATCCTCGAGCGCGAGGGCATCCAGACCAACCTGACCCTGCTGTTCTCCTTCGCCCAGGCGGCGGCCTGCGCGGACGCCGGGGTGTTCCTGATCTCGCCGTTCGTCGGGCGCATCTACGATTGGTACAGGAAGAGCGAGAACCGCGACTATGTCGGCGCCGAAGACCCTGGCGTGCGTTCGGTCTCGCGCATCTACCGTTACTACAAGGCCAACGGCTACAAGACGGTGGTGATGGGCGCCAGCTTCCGCAACCTCGGCCAGATCGAGCAACTGGCCGGCTGCGACCGCCTGACCATCAGCCCCGACCTGCTGCAGCAACTGGCCGATAGCCAGGGCGAATTGCCGCGCCTGCTGCTGCCGGGCGACGGCGAGCCGCGCCAGGTGCTCGACGAGAGCGCGTTCCGCTGGCAGATGAACGAAGACGCCATGGCCACCGAGAAGCTGGCCGAAGGCATCCGCCTGTTCGCCCGCGACCAGGAAAAGCTCGAATACCAGTTGGCGACCCGCCACTGACCCGCGCGCCGGGGCCGGGCGCGCAGACGGGCGCCCCGCTCCGGCAGCGGACGTTGTTCATCGAGGGCAGGAAAGCTGACCGGTTACTGGCGCTCCAGGGCGCTGACCAGGTCGTGGAAGGCTTCGCGGTTGGATTCGTTGAGACCCATGAGGATGCGGTGCGCTTCCAGCACCTTGTCGCGCACCACCTCTTCGGACTGGTCCTGTGGCGGCAGGTCGGACAGGCATTCCGGGCACGGAACCGGACGGTCGACGATGTTGAACACCTGATCGAAGCCCATCGACTGCAACAGCCGGGTGATATCCGGGTTGGTGGTCACCAGCGTCGGCAGCAGGCCGATCTTCTGGCGCGAGAGGATGGAAAGCTTGGCCAGCAGGCCGAGCGTCGTGCTGTCGATGCTCTGGGTTTCCGTCAGATCGATGATGATCGCCGAGAAATTCAGCGCAGCGAAGATCTTTTCGATGGTGGAATCCAGGGCCGAACACAGCGTCAGGCGAACTTCACCGACGAATTTCAGAACGAACGAGCCGTTCTGCTCGGCGAACTGGATTTTACCGGTACTCATGCAAGGTTCCTGCTCAACACCAGCAAGGCGATATCATCCGGCATCTCCGCCAGGTTGGCCAGTCCGAAGACCTGGCGCAGCCCGTCGAGGGTGCCTCCGGCGGCGGCCACCTGTTCCGGCAGCGATGCCTCTTTCTCCTTCAGCGTAGCTCCTGGCAGCACATCGAGGATGCCATCGGAGAACAGAGACAGGCTGAAGGAAGCGGGCAACTCCATGACCCGGTCGTCATAGGTCGCATCGTCGAACAAGCCGACCGGCAGGCCACGGCCTTCCAGGTAGCGCGCCTGACCTTCGACATACAGCACCGGCAACGGCAGGTGGCCGCCGATGCTGTAGGTCAGGCTGTTCTTCTCCAGGTCGATGACCCCGCCGAGCATGGTCACGTGCTTGCCCAGCTTGGTATTGATCAGCCCGCGGTTGATGTGCGCCAGCACCTCGGACGGCTTGAACTCCGGCAGGGTGCCGTTGCGCCGCGACTCGTAGAGCAGCCGGGTGGTCATGAACTTCAGCAGCACGGTGACGAAGGCCGAGGAGGCGCCGTGGCCGGAAACGTCGGCCAGGTAGAACGCCACGCGCCGCTCGTCGACGCGGAAATAGTCGACGAAGTCACCGGAGAGATACAGCGAGGGAATGATCCGGTGGGAGAACTCCAGGCCCTCGATGCTCCAGGGCGTTACCGGCAGCATGTTCATCTGCACCTGGCGACCGGCGTTCTGGTCCTCCTGGAGCAGGTTCAGGCTGGCCTGCAGCTCGCGGTTGGCGGCTTCCAGCTTGTCCCGGTAGCGCTGGTTCTCCACCCGCAGGTGGGCCCGATCCAGCGCCCGGCGTACCGAGTGCTCGAGCACCGCGAGGTCTTCCAGGGGCTTGATCAGGTAATCGGCAGCGCCCAGGCGCAAGGCTTCCACCGCATCGTTCATCACGCCGGCGCCGGAGAGCACGATGATCGGGGTTTCCGATGCGGTTTCACGGATACGGCGGATCAGTTCGAGACCATCGATCTGCGGCATGCGCAGGTCGCAAATGACCAGGTCCGGCTGTTCGCTTTCGAAGATCTGCAGGCCCTGCAGACCGTTGGTGGCCTGCAACACCTTGAAGCTGCTGTCTTCCAGGTAGGCGGCGAGACTCTCGCGCACCACCTCGTCGTCATCGATGATCAGCAGCGTGGCACTGACTTTATGCATGGGTCATCCAGGCAAACGGCGCCGGAAACAGTGGGTCTGGGCGCTTGTTGTAAGTGACAACAGCGCGGCTACGGGGTTCGACAAGGCGCAGACGGTACTCCCATCCGTTAAGCAGTTCAAGCCGTTGACCTTTGCCGGAAAATCCGCACTTATCCGAACGTTCCCGTCCGCAAGGTATAAACTTTGACGATAATCGCCAGGATTGCCAGCTGCCCTCCCATCGCGCCCGACCACGAGGAACCGCCCATGCAGCCCATCGAGCACAACTACAGCGAGAAGCGCGACTTCATCCGCATGAAGCTCGACACCCCGGTCACCATCCGCTGCCAGGGCCGCGAGTCGCTTGCCCTGTGCCGCGACCTGTCCGCCAGCGGGCTGTTGCTGGAAGCGCAAAGCGACCTGGCGCCAGGCGACCGCCTGCAGGTGAGCATCCCATCCACCCACGAAACGCTCAGCGGCCTGGAGCTGGAAGCCCGGGTGGTGCGCTGCGAGCGCCTGGGGCCGGGACGCCAGACGCTGGGCCTGAGCATCGTCGCGATCCACTGAAACGACGAAAGGCGGCCCGCCGGGCCGCCTTTGCCGTGTCGCGCAAGCGCAAGCGACTGGCTAGAAGTCGTCCTCCACCTCGCCGTCCTTGACCTTGAACTCGCGGTTCTGCAGGTAGGCGTTGCGGATGAAGATGTACTTGTCGCCGCTGATCAGTTTCTCCGACTTCAGCAGGTTGGCGCGGGTGTCGACCGTGTTGATGCCGAACATCACGTTGCGTGCGCGTACGTCGTCCATGTAGTGGTACGGGCCGACGTAGATATCCGGAATCTTCGCCGGCGCGTCGCGCAGCGTGCTCGGGCCGAGCAGCGGCAGCATGACGTACGGGCCGCTGCCGACACCCCAGTAGCCCAGGGTCTGGCCGAAGTCCTCGTCGTTGCGCTGCAGCCCCATCGGGGTCGCCACGTCGATCAAGCCAGCCAGGCCGAAGGTGCTGTTGAACAGCAGCCGGCTGGTGTCCACGCCGGCGTTGCGGAACTTGGCCTGCAGCAGGTTGTTGGCCAGGTTCTTCACGTCGCCGATGTTATTGAAGAAGTTGTGCACCCCATCCTGGACGAAGTTCGGGGTGACCTTCTGGTAGCCCTGGGCCAGCGGTTTCAGCGCATAGGTGTCCAGGGTGTCGTTGAAGGTGAAGATGGGCCGGTTGATGCTTTCCCAGGGGTCCTCTTCGCTGGCCGCCAGGGACAGCGTGGGTGCCAATGCGAGGCTGGCGCAAGCCAGGATTCGGGCACTACGTTCGATCCAGTTCACGCCGCGGGCGCGCATTGCTGTATCTCCTTTGCATGACTAGTCTTGGCCGCCAGCGCGGCCTCAGCGTGCGCGCAGTATATAGGCTCGCATTGAGTTTGAGACTAGAAGAGTTACGAGATGGCTGACAGACAATTGCTATACACCGCCCATATCCCGGTACGCTGGGGCGACATGGACAGCTACGGCCACGTCAACAACACCCTCTATTTCCAGTACCTGGAAGAAGCCCGGGTGGCCTGGTTCGAGTCCCTCGGCATCAGCCTGGAAGGCGCCGCGGAGGGCCCGGTGGTGCTACAGAGCCTGCACACCTACCTGAAGCCGGTGGTCCACCCGGCCACCGTGCTGGTGGAACTCTACGCCGGCGCGCTGGGCACCAGCAGCCTGGTGCTGGAGCATCGCCTGGGCACCCTGGAAGACCCGCGGACCACCTATGGCGAAGGCCACTGCAAGCTGGTCTGGGTGCGCCATGCGGAAAACCGCTCGACGCCACTGCCGGATAGCGTCCGCGCGACGATCGCCTGACTCAGCCCCCCGGATACGCCGCGTCGAGCACGATTTCCAGGGCGTCCGGGCGCCAGAACTCCTGGTCGAACTCGACCACCCGCTGCCCCTCGGCATAGCTCGAGCGCTCCAGGTACAACGCCGGGGAGCCCGGCGCCAGTTGCAGCGGCTCGGCCTGCGCGGCGTTCAGCGCGGTCGGGTGCATCGCCAGTTGGCAACGCGTCGGCTGCAGGCCGAAGCGCTCGCGCAGCAGGTTCATCAGCGAGGTGTCGAGGTCGTGTTCGAGCAGGCCGGGGCACCAGTCGGCGTCCAGGGCGATCAGCTCGATCAGCACCGGGCGCTCGTCCACCCAGCGCCGCCGCTGCAGGAAGTACACCGGCGCGGCGTCCTCCAGCCCCATCCGCTTGGCCAGCCAGGCGCCGGCGGCGCGCCGCTCGGCGTGCAGGGTCTCGGTGCGCGGCTGGCGTCCCTGGGCGCTGACGTACTCCATGAAGCCGGTGGTGCGGGTCGGGTTGTAGCGGATCCGTGGCGGCGCGACGAACCAGCCACGGCGGTTCTCGCGGTAGACCAGGCCTTCGGTTTCCAGCTGCTGCAAGGCTTCGCGGAGGGTAATGCGGGTGCACAGGAAACGCTCGGCCAGCTCCCGCTCGGAAGGCAGCTTCACCTGCAGCACGCCCCGGGCGATATCCGCCGCGAGCTGGTCGCGGATGCGCAGGTACTGACGAGATTGATCGACCGGCATGACAGCCTCGCTGATTAAGACCGGCCGATTATAACGACAGCCCGTCGGCCTATCGCCAGCGCCATGAAAACGTCACGGCGGCGTCACAAAACCCCTCTAGTCTGGCCTAGACCATTTGCCAGATGCCTCCTGCATGCCCATTCCCGACGACCTCCCGCCTTTCACCGCCCTGCTCTTCGGCCTGTCCGGCAGCCTGGTGGACTTCGGCGCGCGAAGCCTGCCCCTGGCGCTCCTGCGCAGCCACCCGCAAAGCTCCGCCGAAGCGCTCCATGACGCCGGCCAGTGCCCCTTCACCGAGGCACAGGAGCGGTTGCTGCGGCGCAAGCCAAACAGGAACGAGCGTCAGCGCCTCGAACAGGCCCTCGAGGAAGCCGCGCAGGAACAGGCCGAAGCCATCAGCGGCGCCGCAGCGCTGCTGCAAAGCCTGGACGCACAGCGAATTCCCTATGCCTGGCAGGAGGAGCTACCCGAGCCGGTGTGCCGGCGCCTCGCCACGCCGCTCGGCCGGCCCGACGCCCTGGCGCCTCTCGATGGCGCCCGTCCCTGGCCGGCGCCCGACGGTTGCTGGCAGGCCCTCGCCCGATTGGGTATCGAACGCCTCGACGGCTGCGTGCTGGTCAGCGCCCGACCGCGCCAATTGCAGGCCGGCCTCAACGCCGGACTGTGGACCATCGGCCTGGCCGCCAGCGGGCCGCTGTGCGGCCTCGCCCCGGCCGACTGGGACGCCCTCGGCCATGCCGAGCGCGATCGCCTGCGCGCCGACGCCACCCTGGAACTGTACCGCCTGGGCGTGCATTCCGTGATCGACCATCTGGGCGAGCTGCAACCCTGCCTGCACGACCTCGCCGTTCGCCGCCTGAAAGGAGAAAAACCATGAGCCGCGTCCGTCATCGCTTCCTCGACGAACTGGCCGAACGCTTCGCCAGCCACGGCGCCGAACCCTACGGCGAAGCCGTCAGCCAGGCCGAGCACGCCCTGCAGTGCGCGACCCTGGCCGAGCGCGCCGGCTGTTCGGACAGCCTGGTGGTCGCCGCGCTGCTGCACGACATCGGCCATCTCTACGAAGACCCCGCGCAGATCGACGAAGAAGACCTGCACCACGAGGAGGCCGGTGCTCGCCTGCTGCGCGAACTGTTTCCCGAGTCGGTGTGGCAACCGGTGCGCCTGCACGTCTCGGCCAAGCGCTTCCTCTGCGCGGTGGACCCGAGCTACCACGCCAGCCTGTCACCGGCCTCCCGGCACAGCCTGGTGCTGCAAGGCGGGCCGTTCGACGAACGCGCCGCCGCGGCCTATATCAAGGCGCCCTACGCCCAGGACGGGCTGACCCTGCGCCGCCTCGACGACCTGGCCAAGGATCCGGCCATGCGCACCCCCGAACTGCCGCACTTCTTCCCGCTGCTCGAACGCCTGCTGCGAATTGACCGGGATCGCGCACAACTGCGCCCGACAGGTTAATCTGTCGGCATGGACGGACCTTTCGGCAGTCGCCGGAGGTCCACCGAAGACTTGTACGTCGAGGGAAATACCATGCCGAAAGAGAGTCTGCTGCGCGAACTGTCCGCCCTGCGCGAGCAACTGGAGCAACAACCGCCGCTCAACGAAGAGCAGCGCGCCGAACTGGAACTGCTGATCCGCGACATCGAGCTGAAGCTGGCCAACGAAGACGCGCTCAACGAGGGTAGCCTGGTGGACGGGGTCAACCTCGCCGTCGAGCGTTTCGAGGTCAGCCACCCGACCCTGGCCGGCACGCTCCGCTCCATCGTCCAGAGCCTGGCCAACATGGGCATCTGAACGGCTCCCCCGCAATGAAAAGCCCCGGCATGGCCGGGGCTTTTTCGTATCCGCGTGTTGCCGGATCTACTGGCGAACCAGGCGACGGTTGTCCGGCGCCACGTCGACCAGGCTGCGGTAGGGGTTGATGTCCAGGCCGCCGCGACGCACGTAGCGGGCGTACACGGTCAGCGCCTGCGGCTGCAGCAGGCGCCGCAGGTCGAGGAAGATGCGTTCGACGCACTGTTCGTGGAAATCCTGGTGCTGGCGGAAGGAAACCAGGTAGGCCAGCAGGCTGGCCGGGTCCAGCGCCGGGCCGCGGTAGTCGACCACCAGGGTGCCCCAGTCGGGCTGGCCGGTGACCGGGCAGTTGGACTTGAGCAGGTGGCTGTAGAGCTGCTCCTCGACGAACCGCCCGGCGTCGCAGCGCAGCAGTTCGGGACGCGGCCGCTCGTAACCGTCGACGGCGATCTCCAGCTCGTCGATGCAGCGCCCCGGCAGGCGCCCGACGCCCTCCTCCGCCACCTCGTCGAGGCTGCGCAGGCGCACGCCCACGGCGGCGCCGGCGGCGACCGAGAGATCCTGTTCCAGCACCGCGCGCAGGGCATCGCGGCTGTCGAAGGAAGACTGGTTCAGGGAATTGAGGTACAGCTTGAACGACTTCGACTCGATGATGTTCGGCGAGTCCGCCGGGATCGAGAACTCGCCGATCGCCACCACCGGCTTGCCGGCCGGAGTCAGCCAGGACAGCTCGTAGCAGTTCCAGATGTCCACGCCGCGATACGGCAGGGTCGCGGCGCTGAGGCCGAGCTCGGCCCATTTCGCTGCGCGCGCGATGGGGAACAGCAGCGAGGGCGTGTAGCGGGAGACGTATTCGCTGGTCTTGCCCAGCGGCGAATGTTCGGCGGGATGGTGCATGGGGAAACCTGCTGGATCGATCGCGCAGGGCCCTTCCCCGCGCGCCGCGCCGCATTGGCGGGCGGCGGCAAGTGTATACGGATCGGCCGGCATCTTCACGCCGGCCGTCCGTTGGCTCAGGGCTGCACGCTCAGCTGCCCGACCATCCCGGCCTGGTAGTGGCCGGGGATGTTGCAGGCGAACTCCAGGCGGGTGGCCCTGGTGAAGGTCCAGGTCAGCTCGGCGCTCTTGCCCGGCTCGACCAGCACGCTGTTGGGGTCGTCGTGCTGCATCGCCGCCTGGCCGTGATCCATGCCGGCCATATCATGGCCCATCTGGCTGTGGTCCATCGCCGCCAGGCCGGTTGGGGTGAGCATGCCGGACTGCTGCATCTTCAGCATTTCCTTCTGGTGCTCGGCGTGCATCGTCGCGTCGCCCAGGTTGAACTCGTGCAGCAGCTTGCCTTCGTTCTTGAGTACGAAACGGACTGTCTCGCCAGGCTTGACCTCGATCGTTCGCGGCTTGAAGTACATGTCGCCGAGCACCACCTCGATGCTGCGGCTGGCCTGCGCGGCCTGGGCCGGCTTGCCGAAGGCCTGGCCGTGGGCCGGCGAAGCCTGGGCACTGGCGCCGAAAAGCACGCCGAGGACGATCAGGGAAGCGGGAAGCAGGCGGCGCGGAAACATACGGGGAATCTCCATCGGGTTGATGTCGCCTATCCTGTGCCGCTGCGCCTGCCGGCTGGCTGTCGGGAGCATTACATCTTTGTCAGCTTGCCGCCGCGTCGGGTGGCGGAGGCTAAGATCGGCCCCGGCGACACGGCCGGGCATAAAAAACCCGCCGACCGGAAACCAGGAAACCGGTGGCGGGTGAAGACGGGATCGGAGCCCTCCGTCATCCCGTGTGGAGCCGGGGGGTGGAAGAACTGGCGATCAGCAGTTTTCCTTGTCCTTCTTCGTCGCTTCGGCCTGCTTCGCCAGTTTTTCCTGGTGGGCGGCGCGGGCCTTGGCGGCCTGGGCCTGCATGCGCTCGAAGACGATGTCGCCGCCGCTATCGGCCATGGCCGGTACGGTCGGGGCGAGGACCAGCAGGAATGCGAGGGTGGAGGCAGTGAAAATACGCATGGGAAGTCTCCTCGATGAGTTCCCCTGTAGTCTGCGCGGGGGCCACTGTCGCCCCCGTTACCCACTGATTACGATGCTGTCAGAAACAGGTCGGCGTGGCCGACAAATGTAACGAGGGATGAACATGAAACTGCTGATCGTCGAAGACGAACCACGTATCGGCCAGTACCTGCGCCAGGGGCTCGCCGAGTCCGGCTACGCCGTCGACCTGAGCGACGACGGCAACGAGGGCGAGCAATTGGCCCTGGGCGGCGACTATGACCTGCTGATCCTCGACGTCATGCTGCCCGGCCGGGACGGCTGGCAGATCCTGCGCAGCGTGCGCGACGCCGGAATGACCGTGCCGGTGCTGTTCCTCACCGCCCGCGACGCCGTCGAGGACCGCGTGCGCGGCCTGGAACAGGGCGCCGACGATTACCTGGTGAAGCCCTTCGCCTTCGTCGAGTTGCTCGCCCGCGTGCGCACCCTGCTGCGCCGTGGCAACCAGCAGTTGCAGGAGACCACCCTGCAACTGGCCGATCTCGAACTCGACCTGCTGCGTCGCCGGGTGCAGCGCCAGGGCAAGCGCATCGACCTGACCGCCAAGGAATTCGCCCTGCTCGAACTGCTGTTGCGGCGCAGCGGCGAGGTGCTGCCCAAGTCGCTGATCGCCTCGCAGGTCTGGGACATGAACTTCGACAGCGACACCAACGTCATCGAGGTCGCCATCCGCCGCCTGCGCGCCAAGGTCGACGACGACTTCCCGCAGCGCCTGATCCATACCGTGCGCGGCATGGGCTACGTCCTCGAAGAACGCGACGAATGAGCGCCGGACTCGGTTCCCGGCTATCCCTCGGCGTCCGCCTGAGCCTGCTGTTCGCCGCCTGCACCGCGGCGGTCTCGCTGATCGCCGGGCTGATCTTCAGTCGTGCCATCGACGAACATTTCGTCGAGCTGGACTACCTGGCGATGAGCGCCAAGTTCGAGGTGTTCCGTGAGGAACTGCGCGGCCTCGCCTCTGAGGAACAGATGCGCCGGCGCGAAGGGGAGCTGTTGCGCGAACTGGGACGCCACCCCGACCTCGGGCTGCGCCTGAACGGCCCGGATGGCAGCCTCTGGTTCGAGCGCCTGCCGCAGCCTGCGCACCCCGGCCTGCCCGCCAACCGCGAACTCGGCGCACCGCTGAAACCCGGCGACGCGGCCTCGCCACGGCTCACCGTGATCCTCGACATCAGCCACCACCAGCACTTCCTGCAGCGCATGCGCCAGCTGATCTGGCTGACCATGAGCCTCTCGGCGCTGGCCACCGCGCTGCTCGGCGCCTGGGCCACCGGCGCCAGCCTGAGCCCGCTGCGGCGGATGCGCGAAGTGGCCGCGCGGGTTTCCGCCAACTCCCTCACCACCCGCCTCGACGCCAGCCGGATGCCGGAGGAGCTGCGCGGCCTGGCCGGCGAACTGAACGCCATGCTGGCGCGCCTGGAGGAAGCCTTCCAGCGCCTTTCGGCGTTCTCCGCCGACATCGCCCACGAACTGCGCACGCCACTCACCAGCCTGCTGACCCAGACCCAGGTGGTGCTGTCGCGGCCGCGCGCGCTGGAGGACTACCGCGAAGCGCTGCACGGCAACCTCGAGGAACTGGAGCGGCTGACCGCGATGGTCAACGACATGCTGTTGCTGGCCAAGGCCGACCACGGCCTGCTGGCGCCCAACCGCCAGGCCCTGGACCTCGGCGCGGAGGTCGACTCGCTGCTGGAGTTCTATCAGCCCCTGGCGGAAGACCGCGACATCCGCCTGCTGCGCGAAGGCGCCCTGAGCCTGCCGGGCGACCGCGGCATGTTGCGGCGGGTGCTGGCCAACCTGCTGGACAACGCCCTGCGCTTCACCGCCGACGGCGGCGAGATCCGCATCCGCCTCGGCGACCGCCGCCTGAGCGTGGAGAACCAGGGCCCGGCGATTCCCGCCGAGCGCCTGCCGCGCCTGTTCGACCGCTTCTACCGGGCCGATCCGGCGCGCCGCGAGGGCCAGGGCGAACACGCCGGGCTCGGCCTGGCGATCTGCCGCTCCATCGTCCAGGCCCACGGCGGCGAGATCCGCTGCGAGTCCGCCGATGGCTGGACGCGTTTCGTCATCGATTTCTCGCGCTCGCGCCCATGACGCACGAAGCCCCCGTGAAGGGGGCTTCGTCGCACGCCGCCAGGCGCTATTGGCGCATGCCGCGCCCGCTCACCAGCAGTCGCACGCAGCCGAAATAGAGGACCGCGGTGGCCAGCAGCATGAAGCCGATGGCTACGCCGATGCGGATGTCGGAGACACCGAGGATGCCGTAGCGGAACGCGTTGACCATGTGCAGGATGGGGTTGGCCAGCGACACCGTCTGCCAGAACGGCGGCAGCAGGTTGATCGAGTAGAACACCCCGCCCAGGTAGGTCAGCGGCGTCAGCACGAAGGTCGGGATGATCGAGATGTCGTCGAAGTTGCGCGCGAACACCGCGTTGATGAAACCACCCAGGGAGAAGATGGTCGCGGTCAGCACCACCACCAGCACGGTGATGCCCAGGTGGTGTACCTGCAGTTTGGTGAAGAACAGCGACAGCAGGGTCACGATCACTCCCACCGCCAGGCCGCGCAGCACTCCGCCGATGGTGTAGCCGAGGAGGATGGTGTGCGGCGACACCGGCGACACCAGCAGTTCCTCCACCGAGCGCTGGAACTTGCTGCCGAAGAAGCTCGACACCACGTTGCCGTAGGCGTTGGTGATCACCGACATCATGATCAGGCCGGGCACGATGTACTCCATGTAGGTGAAGCCGCCCATGTCGCCGATCTGCCGGCCGATCAGGTTACCGAAGATCACGAAGTACAGGACCATGGTGATCGCCGGCGGCAGCAGGGTCTGCGGCCAGATCCGGGTGAAGCGGCGGACCTCGCGATAGACGATGGTGTTCAGGGCGACCAGGTTGGCGCTCAGCTCGCTGCTCATCGGGCGATCCTCGTCAGGTTCTTCTCCACCAGCGAGACGAACAGTTCCTCCAGGCGGTTGGTCTTGTTGCGCAGGCTCAGCACCTCGATGCCCTGGGCGCCGAGCTGGGCGAACAGGTCGTTGATGCCCTGGCTCTTCTCCACCTGTACCTCGAGGGTGTGATCGTCCACCAGCCGCGTCGGGTAGCCGTCGAGGGTCGGCGGCAGGGCCTGGACGTTCTTCAGGTCGAGCAGGAAGGTTTCCGAATGCAGGGTCATCAGCAGGTCGCGCATGCTGGTGTTCTGCACGATCTCGCCGTGGTCGATGATGGCGATGTTGCGGCAGAGCTGCTCGGCCTCCTCCAGGTAGTGGGTGGTGAGGATGATGCTGATGCCTTCCTGGTTCAGCTCGGTGAGGAAGCTCCACATCGAGCGACGCAGCTCGATGTCGACCCCGGCGGTGGGCTCGTCGAGGATCAGCAGGCGCGGCTGGTGGACCAGCGCGCGGGCGATCATCAGGCGCCGCTTCATGCCGCCGGAGAGCATCCGCGAGGCTTCGTTGCGCTTGTCCCACAGGCCCAGCTGGGTCAGGTAGCGCTCGGCGCGCTCCTTGGCGATCTTCGCCGGGATGCCGTAATAGCCGGCCTGGGTCACGACGATGTCGAAGACCTTCTCGAACTGGTTGAAGTTGAACTCCTGCGGCACCACGCCCAGGCAGCGCTTGAGGCCGGCCGGATCCTTGTCGAGGTCGTGGCCGAACACCGAGACCGAGCCGCCGGTCTTGTTCACCAGGGTAGAGAGAATGCCGATGGTGGTCGATTTGCCCGCGCCGTTGGGGCCGAGCAGGGCGAAGAAGTCGCCCTCGGCGACATCCAGGTCGATCCCCTTGAGGGCCTGGAAACCGTTGCCGTAGGTTTTCGTCAGTTGACGGATGGACAGGGCGGAACTCATTAGGCTTCCCGTGTCGGAAGGTGAAGAGGAAGAGCTAGATAAGGCTACGGGTAACAAAATGCAACAGTAGCCGGCTCAGGTCAGTTCGGTCATTACCGCCGCGCGGAACGCCGGGCGCTCGCGCAGGCGCAGGTACCAGGCCTCGAGGTGGGGCAGCGGCGGCCGCTCGATGGGCATCTCGAACCAGGCGTAGATGAAACAGCCCAGCGGGATGTCGCCCATGCCGAAGCGTTCGCCGGACAGCCAGGATTGGCCGGCCAGGGCCCGGTCCGGCACTCCCAGCAGCTCGCCGCAGGTCTGCAGCGCCTTCTCGATGAGGGCCTCGTCGCGTTGCTCCGGCGGCGTACGCAGCGTCCCCCAGAACAGGTCGCGGAACGGCCCGGCGAGGGTCGAGGTGGTCCAGTCCATCCACTTGTCGGCTTCGGCGCGGCGTACCGGCTCCAGCGCGTAGAGGTCGCCTGGCGCATAGCGGGCGGCCAGGTAGCGGACGATGGCGTTGGACTCCCAGAGGACCAGGCCGTCGTCCTCGATCACCGGGACCCGCCCGTTCGGGTTCATCGCGCGGAACGCCGGCTCGTCCACCAGGCCGAACGCCCCGCCGGCATCCACCCTCCGGTATTCCAGGCCGGCTTCCTCGGCGCACCACAGCACCTTGCGCACATTGCTCGAGTTCTTCCGGCCCCAGATGGTCAACATGCTCTGCGTTCCTTCTTCGGTTGCTATGGCGGGTGGGTCGCCGGACCTGCGGACGACATGCCGCACCCTACCGATGATGGACCGAAGAAGGAAGACGCGCCGGCTGATGGTGACTATCGATGGCTTTCATCTTGCCCGGCCCCGGCCTGCAGGTGGTCGGCCAGGTACTCCCTGTAGCCTTCGCCCTGGCGATTGAACGCATGGAGACGCTGTCGGCGACCCCGTCGAACTCCAGCGGAGCAACGTCGAAGGCACGGCAAAGCGCGCGGCTGAACGCCGGCGTGGCCTTCACCCAGCGACCGTCGAGATACAGCTCGGCATAAGCATGCATGGCGAACACGTCGCTGCACAGCAGCGCCAGCAGGCGCGGCGTGGCCAGGTGGTTGCGCACGTCGGCCAGGCCGATTCGCGCCGGAGTCCGGCAATGCCGGGCGCAGGCGGCGAGCAGGATGGCCTTGGGCACGCACCCCTGCTGCAGCGCGTGGCTAGCCACCAGGGTCCGTGGATCGCGGCTGAACACATAGGGGTCGTAGCGCACCGCGTCATACGGCGCGACCGCCTGGTCACGCGGGTTCGCCGAGTTTCCCCGGGATTTTTCCGCGAACTCCACCACCACCGGGTGGTCACTATCCACGAAGCGGCCGGATTGTAGGTAGGACTGCATGGCGGGCTCCCGGCGGGCAATTTGTCCCAGTCCAAACGGGAAGTTTTCGCCTATAACGTGACAAACCGGCCAAGCTGACCAGCCCGCCCGCCAACCGGCGGCAAACGGGCTAAGCTCGAGACGCCGCCTGGCGTCTTCATGGAGGATTCCGCATGTTGTTGCTCTGGTTAGTCGTACTGGTACTCGGTGTCGCTTACCTCGCCCATCGGCGTACCCCACCCGCTCCCGCGCTCGGCATCGTCGCCGCCTACCTGATCCTGATGGGCGTGTTCAGCCACGCTCCCGGCTGGCTGCTGCTGGTGTTCTGGCTGCTCTGGCTGGCGGTGGCGCTGCCGCTGGCGCTGCCCGACCTGCGCCGGCGGGTGCTCAGCGGCCCGCTGTTCGCCTGGTTCCAGAAAGTCCTGCCGCCGATGTCCGAGACCGAACGCGAGGCCATCGAGGCCGGCACCGTGTGGTGGGACGGCGAACTGTTCAGCGGCCGTCCGGACTGGCAGAAGCTGCTCGACTATCCGAAAGCGCAACTCACCGAAGAGGAACAGGCCTTCGTCGACGGCCCGACCGAGCAACTCTGCGCCATGGTCAGCGACTGGGACATCGGCCAGCGCATGGACCTCCCGGAAGAGGCCTGGTCCTTCATCAAGCAGCAGGGCTTCTTCGGCCTGATCATTCCCAAGGAATACGGCGGCAAGGGCTTCTCCGCCTTCGCCCACTCGCAGGTGGTGATGAAGCTCGCCACCCGCAGCGGCGACCTGGCCTCGACGGTGATGGTGCCGAACTCCCTCGGCCCGGCCGAGCTGCTGCTGCACTATGGCACCGACGAACAGCGCCAGCGCTACCTGCCGAGCCTGGCCAGGGGCGAAGACATCCCCTGCTTCGCCCTCACCGGCCCCTACGCCGGCTCCGACGCCGGCGGCATGACCGACGTCGGCATCGTCTGCAAGGGCGAATGGGAAGGACGCGAAGTGCTCGGCCTGCGCCTGACCTGGGAGAAGCGCTACATCACCCTCGGCCCGGTGGCCACCCTCCTCGGCCTGGCCTTCAAGTGCCACGACCCGGACCACCTGCTGGGCGACGAGGAGAACCTGGGCATCACCCTGGCGCTGATCCCCACCGACACCCCCGGGGTCGAGATCGGCCGCCGTCACGTGCCGCTGGGCGCCGCCTTCATGAACGGCCCCAACTCGGGCAAGGACGTGTTCGTACCGCTGGAGTACATCATCGGCGGCCAGGAAATGATCGGCAAAGGCTGGATGATGCTGATGAACTGCCTGTCGGTCGGCCGCTCGATCTCGCTGCCGGCGGTGGGCACCAGCGCCGGCAAGGCCAGCAGCTACGTCAGCGGCCGCTACGCCCAGGTCCGCGAGCAATTCAACGTGCCGATCGCCGCCTTCGAAGGCATCCAGGAAGCCCTCGCCCGCATCGGCGGCAACGCCTGGCTGATGGACAGCGCGCGGATCCTCACCGCCAACGCGGTGGACCTGGGCGAGAAGCCCTCGGTGCTCTCGGCGATCCTCAAGTACCACCTCACCGAACGCGGCCGCGAGTGTATCGCCCATGCCATGGACATCCACGGCGGCAAGGGCATCATCATGGGCCCGAACAACTACCTGGGACGCTCCTGGCAAGGCGCGCCGATCTTCATCACGGTGGAAGGCGCGAACATCCTCTCGCGCAACCTGATGATCTTCGGCCAGGGCGCGATCCGCTGCCATCCGTACGTGCTCAAGGAAATGGAACTGGCCCAGCGCGAGGACAAGGAGCAGGCCGCCCGCGAGTTCGACGTGCTGCTGGTCAAGCACATCGGCTTCGCCGTCGGCAACGCCGCCAGCAGCTTCCTCCTCAGCCTCAGCTGTGGCCACCTCGGCAATGCGCCGGGCGACCGCGTCAGCCGTCCCTATTTCCGCGCGCTGAATCGCCTGGCGGCGTCCTTCGCCCTGCTCGCCGACTTCAGCATGATGCTGCTGGGCGGCGAACTGAAGCGCAAGGAACGCCTCTCCGCGCGCCTCGGCGATGTCCTCAGCTATCTCTACCTGGGCTCGGCGGCGCTCAAGCGCTACCACGACCTGGGCAACCCGGACTACCTGCATCCGCTGCTGCGCTGGGCCATGGAGGAAAACCTCAGCCAGGCCGAGGCGGCACTGGAGGACCTGCTGAACAACTTCCCCAGCCGCTTCTTCGGCTGCGCGCTGAAGGTCCTGGTACTGCCGTTCGGCCGCCGGCACAAAGGGCCGGGCGACGAACTGGACGCCGAGATCGCGGAAATCCTCGGCCGCCCGGACGACGACCCGGCGCTGCAGGCGATCCTCGCCGGCGCGTTCCTGCCGAAGGACCCGCAGGACCCGGTCGGCGCCCTCGCCCACGCGTTCGACGCGATCCGCGACAGCGCCACGCTGGAGAAGAACCTGCACAAGGCGATCAAGGAAGGCCGGGTCACGCCGCAGCCGGGACAAAGCCCGATCGACGCCGGCGCCGCGGCGGGAGTGCTGAGCGCCGCCGAAGCGCAGACCCTGCACCAGGCCGAAGCGGCCCGACGCAAGGTGATCGACGTCGACGACTTCGACAAGGAAGAACTGGCGCTCGGCGACGGCAGGGTCCGCTGACCCCTGGCCCTTCCGACAAAGGCGCCCTCCGGCGCCTTTGTCGTCCGTGGCCCCCGATCTCCGGCGATTGGTTAGAATCCAGGGGTACATCCTGACGTACGGGAGGTCATCATGCCCCGGATACTCGCCCCCGCCCTGGCGGCTTGCTTCCTCGCCCTGCCGGTGGCCCAGGCCGCGCCGCCCCCGCCCTACGGCGTGCAACCGCACCAGCAGGCCGTGCAGCGCGCCGCCGAACAACGCCAGCGCCAGCTCCAGGAGCAGCGCCAGCGCTTCGACGAACAGCGCCTGCAATTGCAACAGGACCAGTTGCAACGCCAGCAGCAGAACCTGCAGCGACAACAGCAGCAGCGACAGATGCAGGACAACCTGATCCGCCAGCAGCAGCTCGACCAGCAACGCTGGCGCCTGGAACAGGACCAGCGGCGCCTCGACAGCGAACGCCGGCAACTGGAGAACCGCCGCCGCCAGAGCCAGTCCCCGGCGATCCGCTGAAACTGGCCGCCGCCGCGAAACCCTTTATACTGCGCAGCTTTTTCCAGAGGACCCGTCATGGCCAATTCCTACCTCGAGCACCACCTCGCCCTGCTCCAGCACCTGCGCACCATCCTCGGCGCCCTGGGCGAGGCCGAGCAGGTGCCGGAAGAAAACCACGGCCTGTTCCTCGAACGCTTCGACGAGCTGATGAACGAACTGCCGCGCGACCCGGAAGGCGCCCAGTACCTCGGCCAGGACCTGATTTCCCAGGTCTTCCACCGCTACCCGCAGATCGCCCACCTGGTGCCGCGCGACCTGCTGTGGTTCTTCGGCGGCGATTGCCTGCACTTCATGCCGGACGAGGAAATCGACCTGTTCCAGCGCCTCGACGAACGCCGCTACGACGCCGAGGAGCGCGGCGAGCCATTTGACTGGAACCATGAGAAGCAGCTGCTCGCGCTGCCCGAGGACAGCCCGCGGCACTGAGCCGACGCCCTCTCCGCGACGATCCAGTGCGCCATCCAGATCGCCGCCTTCCGCTTGCGCATGCGACAGCCTGTCGAAGCGAGGCGCCGGTTGGCATCGCCGTGGCGCGGGCCGCCCACGGCTACCCCGCGACCACCTGTGCCGCGCGCGCCACGCCGCGCCGGCCATTGCGCCAGGCGCCCAGCTCGGCCGCCGTCAGCGGAGGAGAAAACAGGTAGCCCTGCCCCCACTGGACGCTATGCCCGCACAGGTACTGTTCCTGCTCCCGGGTCTCGATGCCTTCGGCGGTCACGTCCAGGTCCAGGCGTTGCGCCAGCCCGATGATGGTTTCCAGCACCACGGCATTCACCGACTCCGTGCCGACGCCGCTGACGAACGAACGGTCGACCTTGAGAAAGTCCGCATGCAGTTGCTGCAGATAGGACAACGAACTCTGCCCCGTGCCGAAATCGTCCAGTGCCCACTGCACGCCCAGCTCGCGCAGTTGCCGGATATTGCGCTGCGCCTGCGCATCGCGCGGTAGCGCCTCACGCTCGGTGACCTCCAGGACCAGTTGCGGGCCGTCGCTGCCGATGGCGCCGAGCAGGCGCCGCACGTCGTCGACGAATCCCTGGCCAGCCAGGTGCGAACCGCTGACATTGACGCCGAGGTGATCGCCCGCCCCCAGGCCCAGTTGCGCCAGGTCGGCAGCGACCAGGCCGAAGATGTGGCGGGTCAGGTCGCCGATCATGCCATTGTCTTCAGCCAGCGGAACGAAGATGTCCGGCCGCACCTGGCTGTTGTCCGGACGCCGCCAGCGCACCAGCGCCTCGACGCCCCGGCACTCCCCCGTATCGAGCCGGATGATGGGCTGATAGACCATATGGAACTCCCGGGCCCGCATGGCCCGGTACATGTCGCCAACCAGCGACAGGCGGCGACGGCAGAACAGATGCGCCAGGTACCCCGCCAGCATCGCGGCGAGAACGATGAAGGGCGTGTAGTGCCGCCATGCATCGGCACGATAGGCGCTGGCCAGCGCCGGAGCGACCGCCACCCGAACCTCGACCGGGAACCTTGCCGAGGCCGCGATGGCGCCACCACCATCCTGTGTGGCAGGCATGCCGCCGGGAAGCTGCCGCTGCGACTCGCGCAGCACCATCTGCACCTGGAACCGCCCGTCGTAGGAAGCCGCCTGCTGGATATCCAGCAGATACTGGCCGTCGATTATCGCCAGCACGCCGGATCCGTTTGCGTCGCCGCGCGACATGATCACCGAGGCCCGTTCCGGTACCTGCGGCGTCGCGTTGCTGGGCGTGATGCGCTGACCGGGCGCCAGGCTGCCCAAGGCCTTGAAGGCCACCGGCAATGGCAGGTCCTTCAGCTCGCCCTGCAACGACGAGCAGTAGACGTTCCCGCGCTCCACCAGGACCAGCGAACGGAAATACGGGCTCAGCATGGTCATCCGCGTCAGTCGCCCCAGCACCTCCGCACAGGGCTTGCCCAGCGCGCCCTGGCTCCTGTCCAGGCTGCCGGACACCACTCCGAGCAAGGTATCCAACTGACGGAGGACGGCGACGGAAGTCACCGCGGCCTCGCCGTCGGCACGCATCCTGGCCTGCTGAAACACCAGCGGCGCCATGAGCAGCGGCACGATCGCGAGCGCAGCGAACACGATACCGAAATGAAAGAGACGTTCCCGCCGCTGCTTGCCGATCTGCATAGGTGCCACGCTCCGGCGAATGCTGCACGAAGCCCCCACGTTGCCGGAGGCAGGGCCACATTCGGATGAGATTGAAATGGAAGAAGCACGAACCTGCCGGCGCCTGTCGAGGGGTCTGCTGCATCCCCGAACGACATCCCGAGCAGGCGGCCTCCGCAGGGTCCTGGAAGCGAAACGCGGCCGGTACCGCGTGTCCCCTCGCTCAACTCTAGAACGAATCCCGCAGCAGGACCTCTGGTGGGCATGGAGGGCGACCCTGCCGCATCCGCACAGACGTTCGGCAAGACCATAGGTCCGGCCAGCCTGGCGGAGCGAGCGGCACGCGGTGCGGCGCTCGCTTCCCCAGCGTGCGGGATCCGGGAGGGCGGAAGGGAAAAGGCGAGGCGAATGCCCTGCCGTGCAGAAACGAAAAAAGGGCCCGAAGGCCCTTCTTTCTCGATCCCGGCCGAGGCCAGGATACTGTTTGGAGCGGGAAACGAGACTCGAACTCGCGACCCCGACCTTGGCAAGGTCGTGCTCTACCAACTGAGCTATTCCCGCTTTGAAACCTATTGCCCGTTCGGCCGAAACCGAACCTTTGACGCCTAACTTTCACCAACCCCGCCGAAGCCAGGCTGTAGAATCTGGAGCGGGAAACGAGACTCGAACTCGCGACCCCGACCTTGGCAAGGTCGTGCTCTACCAACTGAGCTATTCCCGCAATGGCGTCCCCTAGGGGACTCGAACCCCTGTTACCGCCGTGAAAGGGCGGTGTCCTAGGCCACTAGACGAAGGGGACGCGGCCCGGAACTTACAACAGATATTTCCGGCTTCCAGTGTTTCGCGCTTGGCTTCACGCTGGAAGTGGCGCGCATTTTATGGAGCGTCCGGGGAGGCGTCAACCCTTCTGAGAAAATTTTTTTAAATCAAAGACTTCTGTGCAAATAATGAGCTGCCGCTATCAGTGGTAGCACCAAGACATTAGACTGAGAAAATTCTTACAGCGGAGTCCTAAGGTGTCGCCACTCCTCATTACCGCCCTGATCGTCGGCGGGATCGCCCTCCTCATCGCCATTGGCTATATCAACCACGTGGTGGAAAACAGCAAGCTGGAGAAGGCTCGCCTGAAGGCCGAGCTCAACGACCGCGTGCGACGCTGCGCACAGATTTCCGAGAGCCTTCCCGGCCAGTTCGTTAGCCCGTCGCTCAAGTTGCTGATGAGCCAGATCGAGCTCAGCCTCAGCGAACAACAGCTGGCACTGGAGAAAAAAGCCGACACCGGTCTCAAGGCACGCATAGAGGAACTGCGCGCACTGGTCGCCAAGGGCGAGTCGATTCCGGTACGCAATCCACCCCAGGCGATCCTCACCGAGGACAAGGCCAAGGAAGTCCGCTTCCTCTTCGAGGCCCTGCACGCCCAGCTCACCCGCTTCACCCAGGACGGCCACCTGCCTCGCAGCGAGGCGCAGATCTGGGTCAAGGAGATCCGCCACCTGCTGGTGCGCCTGCACATCGAGTTCTTCGGCAACCTCGGCCAGCAGGCACTGCAGCAGAACGAGCCGCGCCAGGCGCGCCTGGCCTTCGAGCGCGGCGCCCAGTACCTGCGCAAGCAGCCCGAGCTGGCGCGCTACCAGGCGGAACTGCAGCAGATGGAGACGCAGCTAGCCCGCGCCAACGCCATGGTGTTGAACAACAGCCAGCCGGCGAGCGAAGAGCCCAGCGAGCTGAACGAGGGATTGAAGGCGCTGGATGCCGACGATCTGTGGAAGAAGAAGAACGTCTACGACTGAGGCCGCCCGCCTGCGGCAGCCGTGCTATAACCCAGGCTCATATCGACCGAGGAAATCGTCATGAGCCTGATCCTCTACGGCGCCCCGCTCTCCCCCTTCGTGCGCAAGGTCCGCCTGCTGCTGGCGGAAAAGCGCCTCGACTACCAACTGGAAGTGATCGCGCCGTTCGGCCAACCCGCGTGGTACCGCGAGATCAGCCCGCTGGGACGCATTCCGGCGCTACGCGACGGTGACCTGGCCCTGGCCGACTCCAGCGTCATCTGCCAGTACCTGGAAGAACGCTACCCCGAACACCCGCCGCTGTGCGGCGAGGACCCGGCGAGCCGCGCGACGGTACGCTGGCTGGAAAAGTACGCCGACTACGAACTCGCGCCGCAGGCGACACTGACGGTGTTCCGCAACCGGGTCCTCAAGCCGGCGATGGGCCAGCGCTGCGAGGAGGAAGACGTACGTCGCGCGTTGCAGGAAAGACTGCCGGCGCACTTCGACTACCTGGAAAACACCCTGGGCGATCGTACCTTCTTCATCGGCGACCGGCTGTCCCTGGCCGACCTGGCGATCGCCAGCCAACTGGTCAACCTGGGCCACGCCGGCGAGCAAGTGGACGCGCAACGCTGGCCGGCCCTCGCCGCGCACTTCGCGCGCCTGCTCGAACGGCCGAGCATGCAGGCGCTGCTGCCGGGCGAGCAGCGGACCCTGGAAAAACTCGCGGCGAAAGCCTGACGCCGCCGCTCCTCCCCCGGGAAGGGAAGCGACTGCGTCTCAGCAGTCGCTGAGGCGCAGGAAGATCTCCACCAGACGCTCGATCCCGGCCTGGTCCCGCGCGCTGAAGCGCCCCTCGCTCGGGCTGTCCAGGTCGAGCACGCCGATCAGCCGCCCATCCTTGAGCAGCGGCACCACCAGCTCGCTGCGCGAGGCGCTGTCACAGGCGATGTGCCCGGGAAACGCATGGACGTCTTCGACGCGCTGGGTCTGCCGGGTGCGCGCGGCGGCGCCGCAAACGCCCTTGGCGAAAGGGATGCGGACGCAGGCGACCTTGCCCTGGAATGGCCCGAGCAGCAGTTCCTCGTTGCGATTCAGGTAGAAGCCGGCCCAGTTCAGGTCGTCCAGTTCATGAAAGAGAAAAGCGCAGAACTGCGCGGCGTTGGCGATGAAGTCACGCTCGTCGGCGAACAGCGCCTCGGCCTGGGCCGCCAGCAGGGCATAGCCATCCAGCCCGGCGCCGGTCTGTTGCAGATCGATCATGCCTGTTGCTCCAGCAGTTGCTTGCCGACCCAGTAGCGGGAGAACTGGTAGGCGCAACGACCGTTGCGGTTGCCGCGTCCCAGCGCCCAGCGGATCGCTTCCTTCTCCAGCTCCTCGCTCCAGGCCCAGGCCAGCCCGGCCTTCCCGGCGAGCACTTCGACCCAGTGGCGGACCACGCTGAGGAAATGCTCCTGGGTGAAGGGATAGAAGGACAGCCAGAGGCCGAAGCGATCGGACAGGGCGATCTTGTCCTCCACCGCCTCGTTGGGGTGCAGTTCGCCGTCCACCATCTTCCAGTTCTCGTTGTCGCTCTGCTTCTCCGAGACCAGGTGCCGGCGGTTGGACGTCGCGTACAGCAGCACGTTGTCCGGCGCCTGTTCCAGCGAGCCGTCGAGCACACTCTTGAGTACCCGGTAGTCACCCTCGCCGGCGTCGAACGAGAGGTCGTCGCAGAACAGTACGAAGCGCTGCGGCAGGCCATTCAGTTGCTCGACCACCCGCGGCAGGTCGGCCAGGTGGTCGCGTTCGATCTCGATCAGGCGCAGGCCGGCGCCGGCCAGTTCGGCCAGCAGCGCACGCACCAGCGAAGACTTGCCGGTGCCACGCGCGCCCCAGAGCAACGCATGGTTGGCCGGCTGGCCGGCGACGAACTGGCGGGTGTTGCGCTCGAGCTGTTCGCGCTGCCGCTCGACACCCAGCAGGTCGGCCAGGCGCAGGTCGAGGCTGACCTCCAGCGGCTGCAGGTAGCCGCTGCGGCCGTCACGGTGCCAGCGCGCCGCCAGGCTGCGCTGCCAATCCACCGGTTCGCGCACGGCGGGCAGCAACGGCTCGAGACGTGCCAGCACGCTTTCGGCGCGGGCAAGAAAATCGCTCAATCGGGAATCCACTCTGTTCTCCTCGGATCGGACTGACGTCACGGATCGATCATCGGTTGCGCCCACTGGCCCCGACAGGCGGTCGGGATGGGCTATGCTAGGCGGCAGAACCCCGCCAAGGCCGACCCCCGCTCCCATGGATATAGCGCTGACCCATCGCCTGTCGTTCAAGCAGGCCAGCCTCACCGTGCTGGTGGCGTTTATCCTGGGAACCCTGCTCAGCCTGATACAGGTCGGCGTCGATTATGCCAGCCAGGACGCATCCATCAATCGCGAAGTACGCGCGCTGCTGGACGTCAGCCACAACCCTGCCGCGCGAATCGCCTACAACATCGACGCCGAACTCGCCCAGGAGCTGGTCCTCGGCCTGCTGCGCTCGCCGGCGGTGGTGCGCGCGGAGATCATCGACACCTCCGGCCTGCCACTGGCCAGCGCCTCGCGCGAGCCCGCCGAGAGCCGCCTGCGTCCGCTCAGCGACTTCCTCTTCGGCCACAAGCGGGTGTTCGAGGACCCGTTGTACGTCGACCACGCGCCCGGGGAAGCCCTCGGCGTGCTGCAACTGGAAATCGACACCTTCGTGTTCGGCAACGATTTTCTACGTCGCGCCGGCATCACCCTGCTCTCCGGCTTCGTCCGCAGCCTGCTGCTGTCGCTGATCCTGCTGGTGCTCTTCTATACCCTGCTGACCAAACCCCTGGTCAGCCTGATCCAGGCCCTCAGCGGCCACGACCCGCGCTCGCCGGCGCGCATGCGCCTGCCCTGCCCCAAGGGGCACGAACGCGACGAGATCGGCGTGCTGGTCGAGGTCACCAACCGTCAGCTCGGCCGCATCGCGGTGGAGATCGAGCAGCGCCGCGAGGCGGAGAACCGCCTGACCCAGTACCTGGAAGAACTGGAAAGCATCGTCGCCGCGCGCACCGCCGAGCTCAAGGCGGCCAACGCGCGCCTGACGCTGTCCAACCAGGAACTGGAAGAGGCGCGCCAGACCGCCCTGAACATGGCCCAGGCACGCGCCAGCTTCCTCGCCAACATGAGCCACGAGATCCGCACCCCGCTGAACGGCCTGCTCGGCATGCTCTCGCTGAGCCTGGACGGCCCGCTGACCCCGGAGCAACGCCAGCAGTTGTCGATCGCCCACGACTCCGGCAAGGTCCTGGTGGAACTGCTCAACGACGTGCTCGACCTGTCCAAGTTCGAAGCCGGTCAACTGGTCCTGGAAGAAATCCCCTTCGACCTCGGCGTGCTGGTCGAGGATACCGCCAGCCTGCTCTCGCAGAACGCCGCCGCCGGCGTCGAACTCACCTGTCTGGTCGACCCCGCCCTGCCCGCCCAGCTCTCCGGCGATCCGACGCGGATCCGCCAGGTGGTCAGCAACCTGCTGTCCAATGCGCTGAAGTTCACCCGCCTGGGCCGCGTCGACGTGCGTGTGGAAGCCACCGCCGACGGTGTGCGCATCAGCGTCCGCGATACCGGCATCGGCATCGCCCAGGAAGCCCTGGACCGGATCTTCCAGCCATTCACCCAGGCCGACGCCGGCATCACCCGCCAGTACGGCGGTACCGGTCTCGGCCTGGCCCTGACGCGCAAGCTGTGCGAGGCCATGCATGGCGAGCTGATGGTGGAATCGACGGTCGGCCTGGGCAGCCTGTTCAGCGTCAACCTCCCCCTTGCGCAGGTCAGTCCGCCAGCCCGTGCAGAGCCGCTGCGCGGTCGGGTGATCGCGCAGTGCTCGGCGAACAGCGGACTCGCCGAACTGCTGCAGACCTGGCTGCCGCGCTGGGGCCTGGAATACCGGCGCCTGGATACCGACGACAGCCTGGTCGGCCATACCCTCGACGTGCTGATCTCGGATTGCCCTGATTGCCTGATGGGCCTGCGTCCGCGCATCGGCACGCCGATCCTGCTGGTCACCGCCTATGGCAGTTTCCTCGAACCCGAACTCGCCCGCCGCCTGGCGCCGCTGCGCCAGGTGGCCCGGCCGCTGGGCCGCAATCCATTGCACCAGGCGCTCAGGAGCGTCCTCGAACAGGCCAGCGCGCCAGCCTCGCCCCCCTCCGCCGGCACCGCCGCGCAGCGCGATACCCGGGTTCTGCTGGTGGAGGACAACCCGGTCAACCAGTTGGTCGCCAAGGGCCTGCTGCACAAGCTCGGCTGCCAGGTGTGGATCGCCGAGCACGGTCTGAACGCCCTGAAGCTGCTGGAAGAACAGCCCATCGACATGGTCCTGATGGACTGCAACATGCCGGTGATGGATGGCTACGAAGCGACCCGGCAGATCCGCGACAGCGGGCGCTGGGGCAGGCTGCCGATCATCGCCCTGACCGCCAACGCCCTGCCGGAGGAACGCGAGCGTTGCCGCGCCGCCGGAATGGACGACTACCTGGCCAAACCATTCCACCGCGACGAGCTGAAGGCCATCCTCGACCGCTGGTGCCCTGCGGCCAGGGGCAATCAGGCCCCGCCGCGTCACGACTAGTGGCCTGTACGGTTTTGCTCGTCAATCGAAGCTCGACTGCCGGGGTTGGCCAGACAGCCGCCGCGACGAGTCGCAGCCGGGCTGTGGCGAGGAGCGGCAACGCAGCATGGCGAAGCCCGGCGGCGAAATGGATTGGTCGAATCAGCCACCGGCCACCAGGCGAAAGCGCGACAACAGGCCACCCAGGCGTTGGTGCAGGTCGAACATCTCGTTGAGATCGAAGCCGGTGCTGCAGATCAGTTGCTGGCGCAGCGGAATGACCCGCTCGCGCAGGGTGATCCCCGGCAACGTCAGGGCCAGGTGCACTTCCCGCTCATCATGGCTGGCGCGCCGGCGATCCACCAGGCCGAGCTGTTCGAGGCGCTTGAGCAACGGCGTCAGGGTTCCCGAGTCGAGCAGCAGGCGCTCGCCCAGTGCCTTCACCGTCGGCTGCTCCGGCGGGCTCGCGTGCCACTCCCAGAGCACCAGCATGACCAGGTACTGTGGATAGGTCAGGCCGATCTGTTCGAGCAGCGGCCGATAGCCACGGATCACCGCGCGCGAGGCGGCGTACAGCTTGAAACACAGTTGGTTGTCGAGCAGCAGCGATTCTTCGACGCCATCCGGCCTGGCGACTTTTCCCCGGGCGCTCATTCAAGCAGCGCCTCGATCGCCGAGCCAAGCTCTTCCGGCTTGGTGGTCGGCGCATAGCGCTGCACCACCCGGCCATCGCGGCCGATCAGGAACTTGGTGAAGTTCCACTTGATGCCCTGGCTGCCGAGCAGGCCCGGCGCGCGCTTCTTCAGGCTGACGAACAGCGGATGGGCGCCGGCGCCGTTGACCTCGATCTTCCTGAACAGAGGGAAGCTCACCCCGTAGTTCAGTTCGCAGAACCGGGAAATCTCGCCCTCGTCGCCCGGCTCCTGCTTGCCGAACTGGTTGCAGGGAAAGCCGAGCACCACCAGGCCGCGCTCACGGTATTTCTCCCACAATGCCTCCAGTCCCTGGTACTGCGGGGTGAAGCCGCACTTGCTGGCGGTGTTCACCACCAGCAGCGCCTTGCCGCCAAAGTCGGCCAGGGTCTTCTGCTCACCCTTGATGGTGGTGCAGGGAATGTCCAGCAGTGAATCGCTCATGGGTTGTCTTCCTTTTCGTGGGTGGGGGACGGGAAATAAAATAGCCCGCAATTCAATTGCGCACAATTAAATTGGACGAGAAACGACCCGAACCAAGGACGGGTCGTCGTCGCCTATCCTTCCCGCGGCACCAGCTTCAGCGAAGCCGAGTTGATGCAATAGCGCAATCCGGTTGGCCGGGGGCCGTCCGGGAAGACATGCCCCAGATGGGCATCGCAGCGGCCACAGCGGACTTCGATGCGGTGCATGCCGTGGCTGAAATCATCCAGTTCACGTACCGCCTCGCCATCCACCGGCTGGAAGTAGCTCGGCCAGCCGCTGCCGGAATCGTACTTGGCATCGGAGTCGAACAACGCCGTGCCGCAGCAGGTGCAGTGGTAGACGCCGGGGGTCTTGGTGGCGTGGTATTCGCCGCTGAAGGCGCGTTCGGTACCGCCCAGGCGACAGATGTGGAACTGCTCTTCGGTCAACTCCTCGCGCCAGGAGTCCAGGGGTTTGTCGATCTTGCTCATCGGCTCTGCCTCGCGTTCTGAAAAATGCCCGGCGCTCCCTTTTCCGGGGGGCGGGCCGCACGTATCATGCGTGCTCCTTATAGACGCCAGTCTGTCATCCGCGTTACAGCCTGCCAAGCCGCGAGCCACCGCGCTTTTCGCAGCCTGTTCCACGGTGTTCGCTCACTTCGGGACTCGACACATCATGCAGGTCAGCAAATCGAACAAGCTCGCCAACGTCTGCTATGACATTCGCGGGCCGGTGCTCAAGCACGCCAAACGCCTAGAGGAAGAGGGTCACCGCATCCTCAAGCTGAACATCGGCAACCCGGCGCCGTTCGGTTTCGAAGCTCCCGAGGAAATCCTCCAGGACGTCATCCGCAACCTGCCGACCGCCCAGGGCTACAGCGACTCCAAGGGCCTGTTCAGCGCACGCAAGGCGGTGATGCAGTACTACCAGCAGAAGCAGGTCGAAGGCGTCGGCATCGAGGACATCTATCTCGGCAACGGTGTATCCGAGCTGATCGTGATGTCCATGCAGGCGCTGCTCAACAACGGCGACGAAGTGCTGATCCCCGCTCCCGACTATCCGCTGTGGACCGCCGCGGTCAGCCTCGCCGGCGGCAAGCCGGTGCACTACCTGTGCGACGAGCAGGCCGACTGGTGGCCGGACCTGGACGACATCAGGGCGAAGATCACTCCGAACACCAAGGCGATGGTGATCATCAACCCGAACAACCCAACCGGCGCCGTGTATTCGAAGGAAGTGCTGGAAGGCATGGTCGAGCTGGCCCGCCAGCACAACCTGGTGCTGTTCTCCGACGAGATCTACGACAAGATCCTCTACGACGGCGCGGTCCACGTATCCACCGCCTCGCTGGCGCCGGACGTGCTCTGCCTGACCTTCAACGGCCTGTCCAAGTCCTACCGGGTGGCGGGGTTCCGCTCCGGCTGGTTGGCTATCTCCGGGCCCAAGCAGCGGGCGCAGAGCTACATCGAGGGTCTCGACATCCTCGCCAACATGCGCCTGTGCGCCAACGTCCCGGCGCAGCACGCGATCCAGACCGCACTGGGCGGCTACCAGAGCATCAATGACCTGGTCCTGCCGCCGGGCCGCCTGCTGGAGCAGCGCAACCGCGCCTGGGAGCTGCTCAACGACATTCCCGGGGTCAGCTGCGTGAAACCGATGGGCGCGCTGTATGCGTTCCCGCGGATCGACCCGAAGGTCTGCCCGATCCACAACGACGAGAAGTTCGTCCTCGACCTGCTGCTCTCGGAGAAACTGCTGATCGTCCAGGGTACCGCCTTCAACTGGCCATGGCCCGACCACTTCCGGGTGGTCACCCTGCCGCGCGTCGACGACCTCGAGCAGGCGATCCTGCGCATCGGCAGCTTCCTCAAGGGCTACCAGCAGTAACCCCCTCCCTCGCGGCACCCCGGCGGGTGCCGCCCTGGCCGATGACGAGCCCATGGACCTGCAGATCGACGACTTCCACAAGGACGCCGCTGGCGGCCTCCTGCTTCTCTACCAGGCCTTCCCGCGCAAGATCGCGCTCTACGTCGAAGACCTTGTCGGCCGCGAGGCGCCGGATGAGTTCGGCCTGCCGAGCAAACGTCACCAAAGTTGTCTGGGCGCCCTGCTCTGGCTCGCCGAGGAAGGCTACCTGCGCTTCGCCAGCACCATCCACTACGAGGCTCTCGACCAGGCGGTACTCAGCGAAAAAGCCTTCCTAAGACTTACCCGCAGCGTTCCCCAGGCCGCGGCGGCCCTGGCCGGGGCGCCCGCCAGCGTGCGCCGCGAACAGGCCAGCCTGGCCAACCAGTTGCGCCAGGCGCTGGCGCAGGGCGACGGCGAATGTCTGGCCGGGCTGACCCGCCTGCTCTTCGAGGGCAGCCTGGGCGCGCAAGGCGACACAGTTTGAAATAGTCCCTCGATTGAATCGCCATGGACCGCCCCTTATATAACCCCGCATGATTATCAGGAGCCCGTTCGCCCGCCACAGCGGCCTGCGAACCATGCTCCGTGCCTTCAGCCGTGAGGAGAAGCTTTACACCATGATGCGCATCCTGTTGTTCCTGGCCACCAACCTGGCAGTCCTGGTGATTGCCAGCATCACCCTGAAACTGCTCGGGGTGGACCGCTTCACCGGCCAGAATTACGGCAGCCTGCTGGTCTTCTGCGCCGTGTTCGGTTTCGCCGGTTCGCTGGTCTCGCTGTTCATCTCCAAGTGGATGGCGAAGATGAGCACCGGTACCGAAGTCATCAGCCAGCCGCGCACCCGCCACGAACAGTGGCTGCTGCAGACCGTCGAGGAACTGTCCCGCGAGGCCGGCATCAAGATGCCGGAGGTCGGCATCTTCCCCGCCTACGAGGCCAACGCCTTCGCCACCGGCTGGAACAAGAACGACGCGCTGGTCGCGGTCAGCCAGGGCCTGCTCGAACGCTTCTCGCCCGATGAGGTGAAGGCCGTGCTCGCCCACGAGATCGGCCACGTCGCCAACGGCGACATGGTCACCCTGGCGTTGATCCAGGGCGTGGTGAACACCTTCGTGATGTTCTTCGCGCGGATCTTCGGCAACTTCGTCGACAAGGCCATCCTGAAGAACGAGGACGGTCCGGGCATCGGCTACTTCGTCGCGACCATCTTCGCCGAACTGGTGCTCGGCATCCTCGCCAGCATCATCGTCATGTGGTTCTCGCGTCGCCGCGAGTTCCGCGCCGACGCCGCCGGCGCCCACCTCGCCGGCACCGGCGCGATGATCGCCGCGCTGCAACGCCTGCGTTCGGAACAGGGCGTGCCGGTGCAGATGCCCGACACCCTGAACGCCTTCGGCATCAATGGCGGCCTCAAGCACGGCCTGGCCGGCCTGCTGATGAGCCACCCGCCGCTGGAAGATCGCATCGAAGCGCTGCGCGCCAGCGCTCGCTGAGCCGCTTTCACACTTGGGACAGGGCGACCATCGGTCGCCCTTTTTTTATGCCGGGAAAGCCACCTATCCATGGTCGCTTTGACAGCCGCCGATCCGCCCCGGAACATGCAGGTCCGTGATTTTCGTTCGATGAGGTTCCCATGCAGATCCGCGCCGATTTCGACAGCGGCAACATCCAGGTCATCGATGCCAGCGATCCCCGCCGGATCCGCCTGGCGATCCGTCCGGACCTGGCCAGCCAGCACTTCCAGTGGTTCCACTTCAAGGTCGAGGGGATGCTCCCCGCCACGGAGCACCGCTTCACCCTGGTCAACGCCGGCCAGTCGGCCTACAGCCACGCCTGGAGCGGCTACCAGGCGGTCGCTTCGTACGATGGCGAACGCTGGTTCCGCGTGCCTTCGCAGTACGACGCCGACGGCCTGCACTTCCAGCTGGAGCCTGAGGAAAGCGAAGTCCGCTTCGCCTACTTCGAGCCCTACAGCCGCGAACGGCATGCCCGCCTGATCGAACGTGCGCTCGGGATCGAGGGCGTCGAACGGCTCGCCGTCGGCACCAGCGTGCAAGGTCGCGACATCGAACTGCTGCGGGTCAAGCGCCATCCCGACAGTCGCCTGAAGCTGTGGATCATCGCCCAGCAGCATCCCGGCGAGCACATGGCCGAATGGTTCATGGAAGGCCTGATCGAGCGCCTGCAACGCCCGGACGATACGGAAATGCAGCGCCTGCTGGAAAAAGCCGAACTCTACCTGGTGCCGAACATGAACCCGGACGGCGCGCTCCACGGCAACCTGCGCACCAACGCCGCCGGCCAGGATCTCAACCGCGCCTGGCTGGAGCCGAGCGCCGAGCGCAGCCCGGAAGTCTTGTTCGTCCAGCAGGAGATGAAGCGCCATGGCGTCGACCTGTTCCTCGACATCCACGGCGACGAGGAGATCCCCCACGTGTTCGCCGCCGGCTGCGAAGGCAACCCGGGCTATACGCCGCGCCTGGAGCGCCTCGAACAGCGCTTCCGTGACGAACTGATGGCCCGCGGCGAGTTCCAGACCCGCCACGGCTATCCGCGCAGCGCGCCGGGCCAGGCCAACCTGGCGCTGGCCTGCAATTTCGTCGGGCAGACCTACGATTGCCTGGCGTTCACCATCGAGATGCCGTTCAAGGACCACGACGATAACCCGGAGCCGGGTACCGGCTGGTCCGGCGCTCGCTCCAAGCGCCTCGGCCAGGACGTCCTGAGCACCCTCGCAACGCTGGTCGACGAACTTCGCTGAACTCCAGCGGGGCGCCACGGGGCGCCCCGTTTCAACCTCTCTGCAGCAGGTAGACGGCTTCGTTCAGCCAGGACACCCCGCGCTCGAGGAACTTCCAGTTGACGCCGAGCACGTCGCCGCGCTCCAGTTCCTCGATGCGCCAGCCCGCGGCGTAATGCTCACGCACCTCGGCGTCGGGCACGGCGAACGGCGGCCCGGCCATTTCCCCCTGCGGATAGTCGATGGTGACCAGCAGCCCCAGGCTGCGCGCCGGCAGGATCGCCTGCAGATGGCCGGCATAGCGCTCGCGCATATCCGGCGGCAAGGCGATCAGCGCGGCGCGGTCGTAGAACGCGCGGCACCCTGCCAGGTGCCCGGACTGCAGAGCGAAGAAGTCCCCCTGCAGCAGGGTGATGCCGGCGGCCCGGTAGCGACGGAAGCCATCCATCTGGTCGATCGCCGGTTGCAGGCCGTTCTCCGCGAAGAAATCGCTCACGGCCTTTTCCGAAAGCTCCACCCCCAGCACATCCAGGCCCTGCGCGGCCAGCCAGGCCAGGTCCAGGGTCTTGCCGCACAGCGGCACCAGGACCTGCTCGCCCGCTTGCAGTCGCAGCCGCGACAGGTGGCGCATCAGGTAGGGATTGACCTCGTCCAGATGGAAGCCGATCTGGTTGTTCGCCCAGCGGGCGTGCCAAAAATCCGCCTGCATCCTGCCCTCCGCATTCGTGGAAAAACCGCAAGGTGGCGGCAATCGGCCGGCAGGTCAACTCCCCCGCGCATCCTCCTCGCGCACTTCCACCAGCACCGGGCACGGCGCCTCGCGGATCACCCGGTTGCCGACGGAAGGATCGAGCAGGCGCTCCAGGCGCCCGAGGTGGCGGTGGCCGATGACGATCAGGTCGCAGTCCAGGCGCCGCGCCTCGCCGAGGATCACCTGCACCGGGTCGCCGGCGCGCAGCTCGGCCTCTACCTGCAGCGCCTCTCCGGCGAGCAGCGCGCGAGCCTCGTCGAGCACCTGTCGGGCTTCCTCGCACTCGTGCGCGGCGGGCGGGTAGTCGAGCAGCGTCGGCCGTCCCGGCAGGGCGTAGCCGGCATCCACCGCGCACAATAGCTGGATCCGCGCGCCCGGCGCGGCGGCCCGGCGCGCCAGCTCGGCGATGCGACAGGTCTGCGGGCCGCCGTCGATGGCGACCAGGAGTCTCTGGAACATGGAAAATCCTCCGGCAGTGATGGCCGCGGCATTCTTCGGCAGCCCAGGGCGCGCGTAAAGGCACCGCGGACGCAATCCAGGCGTGCGGTGAACGCACGCCTGGCCGGAAAAAAGATTGCACAGGACGCATGCCAGCCCGCCTATACTTCCAGACCATGCATCTTCCCGATCTGAATCTCCTGGTCGCCCTCAACATTCTTCTCGAAGAGGGCAGCGTGGTCGGAGCCGCGCGCCGCATGCATCTCAGTCCTCCGGCGATGAGCCGCACCCTGTCGCGAATCCGCGAGGCGGTAGGCGACCCGATCATGGTCCGCGCCGGCCGCAAGCTGGTGCCCACACCCCGCGCCCTGGAATTGCAGGAACAGGTGAAGCAACTGGTGGACCAGGCCCGCGACCTGTTCAACACCCGCGAAACCATCGAACTGGACAAACTGGAACGCTGCTTCACCCTGCGCTCCAACAACACCCTGGTCGGCGGCCTGTCGATCCGCCTGCTGGAGATCTTCGCCGAGGAAGCGCCACGCTGCACGCTGCGCTTCGTCCAGGAGTCGGACATCGATGACGAGGCGCTGCGGCAAAACCGCATCGATCTCTACATCGGCGCTTCGTCCTGGATGGAGCCGGAGGTCAAGACCCAGCAACTGCTTACCACCCGCTTCGTCGGCCTGGCCCGCCAGGGTCATCCGATCTTCGACGGCGAGGTCACCCCGCAGCGCTTCGTCGCCTTCCCGCATATCGCCGTCTCGCGCCGCGGCCTCAACCACGGCCCCCTGGACCAGGCCCTGGCGGAAATCGGCCTGGAGCGCGATGTCAAGCTGATCAGCCCGACCTTCCACTCGGCGATCTTCGCCCTGCCCGGCTCCAACCTGCTGCTGCCGATCGCCGAACATTCCCTGTGGCGCGCCAATCGCCTGGGCCTGGGCCTGCGCCAGTTCGACATCCCGGTACCGCTGAAGACCGTGATGGTGGTCCAGGCCTGGCATCCGCGCTTCGACAACGACCCCGCCCATCGCTGGTTCCGGCAGACCATCAAGCGGATCTGCGAGGAGGTGCAGAACGATCCCCACCCGCTGCTGGGCTCGAACTGAAATCGTGCACTGGACACACTGATTCATTCAAATCATTTCAATTTTCACACTTCCTGTAGCTCCCTAGACTGCAGCGGAAATCAGAAGAGTTTCCGCTCATGCCTTGCATCATCCACAGGGCCGCCGCCTCCCCCGGGAGGGCGCGGCAATGACCTCGTTCAGCCCCCCGCTCGCCCAGGCGACGCCGTCCACACCAACCGCCCCGGTCGCGCAGGCGACGCCGTCCACACCAACCGCCCCGGTCGCGCAGCCGTTCGGCGCGCGCATCGTCATCGGCCTGCTCGGTGTCCTGCTCGCCTCGCTCAGCGCCGGCCTCAACGGCCATGTCACCGAGATCGCCATGACCGACGTGCGTGGCGCCCTCGCCATCGGCCATGACGAAGGCACCTGGCTGACCGTCCTCTACGAGGCCACCCAGGTCGCCGCCATGGCTTTCGCGCCCTGGTGCTCGGTGACCTTCTCGCTGCGCCGCTTCACCCTGTTCGCCATCGGCGGCTTCGCCCTGCTGGCGCTGCTCTGCCCGTTCGCACCGAACCTCGAGAGCCTGCTGGCACTGCGTACCCTGCAGGGACTGATGGCCGGCTGCCTGCCGCCGATGCTGATGACCGTGGCGCTGCGCTTCCTGCCGCCGGGCATCAAGCTCTACGGCCTGGGGGCCTACGCCCTCACCGCCACCTTCGGGCCCAACCTGGGCCTGCCGCTGGCGGCGTTCTGGTTCGAATACGTCGGCTGGCAGTGGGTATTCTGGCAGGTCATTCCGCTGTGCCTGGTGGCGATGGCCGCGGTGTCCTACGGCATTCCGCAGGACCCGGTGCGCCTGGAGCGCTTCCGCCAGTTCGACGGGATCGGCCTGCTCACCGGCTTCCCGGCGATCTGCGCACTGGTGATCGGGCTGCTCCAGGGCGAACGCCTGGACTGGTTCGAATCGCCGCTGATCGGCCTGCTGCTGGGCGGCGGCAGCCTGTTGCTGGTGCTGTTCCTGGTCAATGAATGGAGCCACCCGCTACCGTTCTTCCGTCTGCAATTGCTGAAACGGCGCAACCTGACCTTCGCCCTCATCACCCTGGCCGGCGTGCTGGTGGTGCTCGGCGCGAGCCTGGGCGTGCCGACCGAGTTCCTCGCCGAGATCCGCGGCTATCGCCCCCTGCAAAGCGTACCGATGGTGCTCCTGCTGGCCCTGCCGCAGCTGGTCGCGCTGCCGCTGGTGGCGGCGCTGTGCAATATCCCGCGGGTCGACTGTCGCTGGGTGCTGGCCTGTGGCCTGTGCCTGTGCGGCGGTGCCTGCCTGAGCTTCAGCCAGCTGACGGCGGACTGGGTGCGTGAGGATTTCTACCTGCCGATGCTGTTGCTGGTGGTCGGCCAGCCGATGGCGGTGATTCCGCTGCTGATGCTTTCCACCAGCGTCATCGCGCCCATCGAGGGGCCGTTCGCCTCGGCCTGGTTCAACACCGTCCGCGGCTTCTCGGGGGTAGCCGCCACCGCGGTAATCGGCGCCCTCGGCACCGCCCGCGAGCACTATCACTCCAACCGCCTGGTCGATCACCTGGGCAATGCGTCCCAGGCTGTCGAACTGCGCCTGCAACAGATCGCCGGCCTGCAACCGGGCGCCGACTCCGCCGCGCACTGGCAGCACCTGGCCGAACAGGCCCGCCAACAGGCCCAGGTGCTGGCCAACGCCGACGTGCTGATGGCGATGGCCGGCCTGGCCTGCGCCCTGCTGATCCTGATTCCGATCCTGCCGCAACGGGCCTATCCGCCCCGCCCGGTCGCTCCCACACACTGAAAGGTCGCTGTATGTCGTTCATCACTTCGCGCAAGGGCAGCCTGCTGCTCGCCGCCCTGCTGGTCCTGATCCTGCTGGTCTACCTGCTGTTCCACCTGCTCTCCCCACGGGTCGTGCAGAGCACCGACGACGCCTATGTGCACGCCGATTTCACCCTGGTCGCACCGAAAGTCGCCGGCTTCGTCCAGGACGTGCTGGTCGAGGACAATCAGCCGGTCAAGGCCGGCCAGTTGCTCGCCCGCCTAGACGACCGCGACTTCCGCACCGCCCTGGCCGCCGCCGAGGCCGATGTGCTCGGCGCCGAGGCCAACCTGGCCAATGCCGAGGCCAACCTGCAACGCCAGCAGGCGCTGATCGAACAGGCGCGGGCCAAGGTCCGCGCCGGCCAGGCCGAGCTGGTCTTCGCCCGACACGAGCAAAGCCGCTACCAGACCCTCGCCAGCAAGGGCGCCGGCAGCCTGCAGAACGCCCAGCAGGCGCAGTCGCGGATCGATACCGCCAGCGCCCGGCTGGCCGAGGACCAGGCTGCGGTGGACGCCACGCGCAAGCAGGTGAGCGTCCTCGAAGCCCGTGTCGGCCAGGCCCGCGGTGACCTGCAGCGCATGCAGGCGCGGCGCGACCAGGCGCGCCTGGACCTGTCCTACTGCGAGATCCGCGCCCCCTTCGACGGCATGGTCGGCCGCCGCCAGTTGCGCGTCGGCGCCTATGTCACCCCGGGCAGCGCACTGCTGGCGGTTGTGCCGCTGCAGCAGGCCTATGTGGTCGGCAACTTCCAGGAAACCCAGCTGACCCACGTGCGCCCCGGCCAGGCCGTGGAAATCCGCGTCGACACCTTCCCCGGCGAGGTCCTGCGCGGTCACGTCGACAGCATCGCCCCGGCCACCGGCCTGAGCTTCGCGCCGATCGCCCCGGACAACGCCACCGGCAACTTCACCAAGGTGGTCCAGCGGATCCCCGTGAAGATCCTCCTCGAACCGCGCCAGGCGCTGGTTGGAAGGCTGCGGGTAGGAATGTCGGTGGATGCGCGGATCGATACCGGTACCGCCACCGCCGAGGTCGCCCAGCAATGAAAGGCACTCCGCTCCTGCTTATTGCCAGCCTTGCGCTCGGCGCCTGCAGCCTCGGCCCCGACTTCACCCGGCCCGCCCAGGATGCGCCGGCCGCCTGGCCGCAGCCGACCGCCCACGACACGCCCAGCCGGCTCGCCGCCGCGCCGCTCGCGGCACAGTGGTGGACGCTGTTCGGCGACGCGCGGCTGAGTGCCCTGCTCGAACGCGTGCAGCGCACCAACCTCGACCTGCGCAGCGCCGCGGCGCGCCTGCAGCAGAGCCGCGCGATCCGCCACAGCCTGGGCGGCGACGCCCTGCCCTCGGTGGACGCCAGCGGCACCTACCAGCGTCAACGGACCACCAGCGCCGGCCTGTTCGATCCCTCCGGCAAGGCCGGCAAAGGCAACTACAACCACGCCCTGGCCGGCTTCGACGCCTCCTGGGAGCTGGACTTCTGGGGCCGCGTGCGCCGCGAGCTGGAAGCCGCCGACGCGACGGTGGAAGCCAGCGAGAACGAACTGCGCGACGTACAGGTCTCGGTGCTGGCGGAAGCCGCGCGCGACTATATCCAGTTGCGCGGCGAACAGAACCGCGAGCGGATCGTCCGAGACAACCTCGAAACCGCCCGTCGCAGCCTGGAGCTGACCCGCACGCGCCTGGCCAACGGCGTCGCCACCGATCTCGAGGTGGCCCAGGCGCTGGCCCAGGTGGCCAGCATGGAGGCGCGCCTGCCGGAACTGGAGAAGCGCCAGGCGCATCTGCTCAACGCCCTCGGCTACCTGGTCGGCGCCAGCCCCGGCAGCCTGCTCGCCGAACTCGGCCCGGCGCGGGAGATTCCGCGTCCGCCGGGCAGCGTGCCGGTCGGCCTGCCGTCCGAACTGGCCCAGCGCCGCCCCGACATCCGCATTGCCGAAGCACGCCTGCACGCCGCTACCGCCAGCATCGGCGTGGCCAAGGCGGACTTCTATCCGCGCATCACGCTCAACGGCAACTTCGGTTTCGAATCCCTGCAACTGTCCAGCCTGGGCGACTGGGACCATCGCCAGTTCGCCATCGGCCCCGCGTTCAGCCTGCCGATCTTCGAAGGCGGACGCCTGCGCGGACGCCTGGAGCTACGCGAGGCACAGCAACAGGAAGCCGCCATCGACTACCAGCGCACCGTGCTCCGTGCCTGGCAGGAAGTCGACGACGCGATGCACGACTACGCCGCCAACCAGCGCCGCCAGGAACGCCTCGGCGAAGCCGTGATGCAGAACCGCCGCGCCCTGGAAAGCGCCCGCGAACAGTACCGCGCCGGCGCGGTGGATTTCCTCAGCGTGCTCGACAGCCAGCGGCAACTGCTGGACAACCAGGAGCAGCAGGTCGGCAGCGTCGAAGCGGTCTCGCTGACCCTGGTCAACCTGTACAAGGCCCTGGGGGGCGGCTGGAGCCAGGCGGAAGACGCAGCCTCGGGCTGAACGTCGCTGCGCGTGACGATGAAGGATTAGGACATGGACCTGCTGCAGGGCATACGAACCTTCGTCCGCGTGGTGGAGCACGGCAGCTTCACCCAGGCCGCCCGCCTGCTGGGCACCTCGCCGGCAACCGTTTCGCGGCAGGTCGCCGGGCTCGAACAGGCACTCTCGGCACGCCTGCTGCAGCGCAACACGCGCAGCGTGGTGGTGACCGAAACCGGGCTGCGCTACTACGAACACTGCAAGCAGATCCTGCGCACGGTCGCCGCCGCGGCGGCGGACGTCGAAGACAGCCAGTCGCACCCCAGCGGTCGCCTGCGCGTCCACGCGGCTACCGAACTCGGCCTCGGACACCTGATGCCGCTGCTGGCCGACTACCTGGACCGGTACCCGGAGGTCTGCGTCGACCTGTCGCTGACCCAGGACAGCCCGGCACTGCTCGACGAAGGGCTGGACATGCTGGTCGTCCTCGGCCGCGCGCTGCCCGACTCGTCGCTGGTCGCCCGCGAGCTCGGCCACGTGTTCAGCGTGGCCTGTGCCGCCCCGGCCTACCTGGAACGGCACGGCGCCCCGCGGTCCCCATGGGAGCTGCGGCACCATCGCTGCCTGCAGATCGCCGGGGCGTCCGGTGCGCAGGCCTGGTCCTTCGTCCACGACGGGGCCGAGGCGCGCGTCGAGGTCCGCGACGTGCTCAAGGTCAATCTCCCCGAAGCCGCCTGCCTCGCCGCCAGCGCCGGACTCGGCGTCTGCCTGCTGCCCGGCTTCGTCGCCGCCCGGGCGTTGCAGGACGGTCGCCTGCTGCGCGTGCTGCCCGACTACCGGCTGCTGCCGCGCGAGGTCTTCGCCCTGTATCCGTCGCGGCGCTACCTCGACGCGAAGATCCGCACCTGGATCGACTTCCTCAGGGAACGCCTGCCCCTGGCGCTCGAACGAGACCGGGCGATCCTCGACGACCGCCGTCACTGGGCGCCGGGCTGGACCTAGCGAGCTGATCGATGGGAATTCTCGAAAACATATACTGGTTTTCGATCTATGCGCGGAGGAACATGGCTCATCCGAGTCACGAGGTGAATCATGCTACCGACTCTCTACATCTCCCACGGCTCGCCGATGCTTGCCCTCGACCCGGGCCCCAGCGGCGTGCAGCTGCGCTGCCTGGCCACGGAACTGCCACGCCCCAGGGCGATCCTGGTGGTTTCCGCGCACTGGGAAAGCGACGATCTGCGGGTGACCAGCGCCGCCACGCCGGGCATCTGGCACGACTTCTATGGCTTCCCGCCGGCCCTGTACGCCGTACGCTACCCGGCCCAGGGCGCGCCGGCGCTGGCGCAGCGGGTCATCGACCTGCTCGAGGCCGGCGGCCTGCCGGCGCAGGCCGACCCCCGGCGTCCGCTCGACCACGGCACCTGGGTGCCACTGAGCCTGATGTATCCGCAGGCGGACATCCCGGTGCTGCAACTGTCCCTGCCCAGCCGCCTCGGCGCGGCCCTGCAGACCCGCGTCGGCCAGGCCCTGCGCCAGCTGCGCGGGGAAGGCGTGCTGCTGATCGGCTCCGGCAGCATCACCCACAACCTCGGCGAACTGGACTGGCACGCCGGGCCGGAAGCCATCGCGCCCTGGGCGCGGGAGTTCCGTGATTGGATGGTGGAAAAGCTCCAGGCCGACGACGAAGCCGCGCTCCACGATTACCGCCGGCAGGCGCCCTGGGCGGCGCGCAACCACCCCAGCGACGAGCATCTGCTGCCGCTGTTCTTCGCCCGCGGCGCAGGCGGCGGCGATATGCGCGTCGAGCACAGCGGCTTTACCCTGGGCTCGCTGGGGATGGATATCTATCGCTTCGATTGACAGGGTTTCTCGTGGGACTGGCGGAGAACATCGGCTTCCCGCCGCAAGCTGGGTGGACTCGGCTGGCAGCCAGGAAATCGCGAGCGATATAGTCCTGTAGCGCGAATAACGCCATAGGCGTCATCCGCGATGTAATGGATAGGCGGCGGATCAGAGCTTCGGTATGTGCAGGTCTGGCATGCACGACGTGGTGCCTGCCCTGGCGGCTGGGCGAGCCTTTTGTTTCCTTTGGGACGCTTGCCAAAGGGGCTCGCCGGGAGGACGAAACGAGAAGCCGGGGCAGGCACGGAAAGCAGCCTGGCCAGCAACCATCAAGTCCATGCTGCCCGCCCCATGAAAAAGCCCCGCCGAAGCGGGGCTTTTTCATCGCGCTGGACCTCAGTCCTCGCGATAGCGGCGCAGGCGCAGGGCCTTGCCGGCGACGCGGGTGTCCTTGAGCTTGGTCAGCAAACGCTCGAGGTTGGCCTCGGGCAGCTCGATCAGGCTGAAGGTGTCGCGGATCTGGATACGACCGATGTCCTCGCGGGACAGGCCGCCCTCGTTGAGGATCGCGCCCAGCAGGTTCTTCGCCGCGACGCCGTCGCGCGCGCCCAGGGCGGTGCGGCAGCGGGCCCGGCCTTCGCTCGGCGGTGCCATCGGCCGGCGTTCGCCGCTGCGCTCGGGACGCTCACCGCGCTCGGCACGCTCACGCGGCGCCGAAGGGGTCAGCGGCTGTTCGCGGCGCACCGACTCCAGGTCCAGCGCCTTGCCGGCGGTCAGGCGCGCCAGCAGCGCGGCGGCCAGGGTCTCGGCATCGCAGTCCAGGCGGCGGCAGAGTTCGTCGCGCACCGCGCCGCGCTGCGCGACGGCGCTCTCCAGCAGCGGCGAGAGGCTCGCGGCCAGGCGTGCCAGACGGGCTTCCAGCACGGTCTCGGGGTCCGGCAGGCGAACCTCGCCGACCTTCTGCCCGGTGACCCGCTCGATCACCTGCAGCATGCGCCGCTCGCGCGGGGTCACCAGCAACAGGGCGCGGCCCTCGCGGCCGGCACGACCGGTACGGCCGATGCGGTGCACGTAGGACTCCGGATCGTACGGCATGTCGATGTTCAGTACATGGGTGATGCGCGGCACGTCCAGGCCACGGGCGGCGACGTCGGTGGCGATGACGATGTCCAGCGAGCCGTCCTTCAGCGACTCGATCACCCGCTCGCGCTGGGCCTGCGGCATGTCGCCGTTCAGCGCGGCGGCACGATAGCCCTGGCGCTCCAGCAGCTCGGCGTAGTCGAGGGTGGCCTGCTTGGTGCGGACGAAGGCGATCAGCGCGTCGAACTGCTCGACTTCCAGCAGGCGCTGGATCGAACCGGCCTTCTGGTCGGCATGGACCATCAGGTGGACCTGCTCGATGCGCGCCACGGTCTGGGTCTTGGCGGCGATCTTGACGTGCTTCGGCTGCTTCAGGTGACGCTCGGCGATGCCACGGATGGAGGCCGGCAGGGTCGCCGAGAAGAGCACGGTCTGGCGCGACTCGGGCAGCGCCTCGAAGATCACTTCGAGATCGTCCATGAAGCCGAGCTTGAGCATCTCGTCGGCCTCGTCGAGCACCAGGCGCTGGACGGTGGCCAGCAGCTTCTCGTCGCGGCGCAGGTGATCGCACAGGCGGCCGGGGGTAGCGACGAGGATCTGCGCGCCCTGGCGCAGGGCCTTCAGTTGCGGGCCCATGGGTGCGCCACCGTAGACGGCGACCACGCCGACGCCCGGCAACTGCTTGGAATAGGTTTCGCAGGCGGTGGCGACCTGCAGGGCCAGCTCGCGGGTCGGCACCAGCACCAGCATCTGCGGCTCGCGGCGGCTCGGGTCGATGCGCGACAGCAGCGGCAGGGCGAAGGCGGCGGTCTTGCCGGTGCCGGTCTGCGCCTGGCCAATCATGTCGTGACCTTCGAGGATCAGCGGAATCGATTGAGCCTGGATAGGCGAAGGCTCTTCATAGCCTACGGCGGTGATTGCCGCGAGCACATTGGGGTGAATACCGAGCGCGGCGAAGCCGACGGTTTCCTGAGTCATGGGTTTGCCTCGTATACATCCGCAAAGACCCATGACCCATGGCTGCTCATGCCCTGTACGGCCAGAACGGCCACCCAGGCAGCTGGGGCGGGATTTGCGAGATTGCTTTTGAATTAGAAGATTACGTAAAGGAGATCCGCAGAGCGGATACACAGCCAGAGCACAGCGCTCCGAAAAATGCAGGTCCTGAACGGGGTCGTTTTTGACCGGCGCGCATCATACCGGAATTTTGTCGTTTGTGTGCGTTTTTTCCGACATGCGTCGTCAGAGGAGCTGACAATGGACATCCCGTTTGCATACGTCTATACCGACGTTGCCCGCCCCCGCCAGGAAATCGCCGCATGAACGACACCTCCCCCGGACGCATCAGCCGCGAACGGCGTGGCCACCTGCTGCTGCTCGGCCTCGACCGCGTCGCCAAGCGCAACGCCTTCGACCTGCCGATGCTCGACGACCTGGTCGCCGCCCTCGGCGAATACGAGGCCGACGACCAGTTGCGCTGCGCCCTGCTCTTCGCCCATGGCGAGCATTTCACCGCCGGGCTCGACCTGGCCAATGTCGGCGAGACCTTTCGCCAGGGCTGGAAGCTTCCCGAGGGCGCCGTCGACCCCTGGGGTACCTTCGGCGGCCGACGCCTGTCCAAACCGCTGGTGCTGGCGGTGCAGGGCTATTGCTACACCATCGGCATCGAGCTAATGCTCGCCGCCGACATCAATCTCTGCGCCAGCACCGCGCGTTTCGCCCAGCTGGAAGTACAGCGCGGGATCCTCCCGTTCGGCGGCGCGACGCTGCGCATGCACCAGGTCGCCGGCTGGGGCAACGCCATGCGCTGGCTGCTCACCGGCGACGAATTCGACGCCCACGAAGCCTATCGTCTCGGCCTGGTGCAGGAAGTCACCGCCCCGGAAGACCTCCTCGACCACGCCGTCGCCCTCGCCGAACGGGTCGCGGCCCAGGCGCCGCTGGGCGTGCGCGCCACCCTCGGCTCGGCGCGCCAGGCCCTGTTGGAAGGCGAAGCGGTCGCCGCCGCTGCGTTGCCGGAAGCCGCCAGGCGCCTGCTCGACAGCGAGGACGCCAAGGAAGGCCTGCGCGCGCTCCAGGAACGCCGCCCGGGACGCTTCGAAGGACGCTAGGCCAGGCCCTTGCCTACGCGCCCTGGCTACTGGGCCGGGCGGAGGCTGTCGAGATAGCCCTGCAACGAGTAGCCGAGTTGCGGCTCCAGCGCCGCGGCACGCGCCTGCAGGGCCTCCTGGTCGAGTTCGAGGGCCAGGCTGGCCGGCACCAGCATCACCACGTTGCCCTCGGCCACCGGACACTCCCAGTAATGATGGTGATAGCGTCCGCGCAGCAGCGGCGCGCCGAGCGGCTTGCCGTCGTTGCCGCTCCACTGGTTGATCACCAGCCAGCCATCCGCGGCGAGCCGCTCCTGGCAGGCGCCGAGGAAGTTCCAGGCCAGGTGCGCGGCCGACGGCCCGGTGTCGGTATAGAGGTCGAGGAAGATCAGGTCGGCCTCCGCGCAATCGTCCAGCGCCTCCAGCGCATCGCCGATGCGCAGCCGCAGGCGCGGATCGGCGCCCAGCCCCAGATGCTCGCGGGCCAGGCGCGGGATGGCCGGACGCAACTCGATGGCTTCGGCCTCCTCCAGCGGCAGGTGGCGCAGGCAGGCCTGGGTCAGGCTGCCGGCGCCGAAACCGAGGAACAGCGCCCGCCGTGGTCGTGGGTGGCAGAGCGCGCCGAGCAGCATGGCGCGGGTATAGTCGTACTCCAGCCAGGTCGGGTCGGGCATGAACACGCAGCTCTGCTCGACGCCATCACCGAACTCGAGGAAGCGGTAGTCGCCGGACTCGATCACCCGGATCACCCCGTATGCATCCTGCTCCTCGACCAGCAGCCGTTCTTCGCTCACCACCTACCCCCCGCCGCTTCGCCGGCTATCGCCAGGTACTCCGGCAAAAACACCGCAGCATAGCAAAGCCGGCCCGACGATGGATTTCCGCTATCGCAATGATCGCTGGCGGCGCCGCGCCTGGCTGCTCTACCATGCCGCAATCCGCTTTTCCGAGCATCGCCAAGAGTCGCAGATGAGCCAGTCCTGGAGCCCCGACAGCTGGAGGGCCAAGCCAATCCAGCAACAACCCGAGTACCCCGACGCCGCCCACCTGGCCAGGGTCGAACAGACCCTCGCCGGCTATCCTCCGCTGGTCTTCGCCGGCGAGGCCCGCGAGCTGCGCCGACAGTTCGCCGAAGTCACCGCCGGGCGCGCCTTCCTGCTCCAGGGCGGCGACTGTGCGGAAAGCTTCGCCGAGTTCTCCGCGGCGAAGATCCGCGACACCTTCAAGGTCCTGCTGCAGATGGCCGTGGTGATGACTTTCGCCGCCGGCTGCCCGGTGGTGAAGGTCGGACGCATGGCCGGCCAGTTCGCCAAGCCGCGCTCCGCCGGCGACGAGACGCAGAACGGCGTGACCCTGCCGGCCTATCGCGGCGATATCGTCAACGGCATCGGCTTCGACGAGAAGAGCCGCGTGCCGGATCCGGAGCGCCTGTTGCAGGCCTACCACCAGTCCACCGCCAGCCTCAACCTGTTGCGCGCCTTCGCCCAGGGCGGCTTCGCCGACCTGCACCAGGTGCACCGCTGGAACCTCGACTTCATCGCCAACTCGGCGCTCGCCGAGCGCTACCAGCAACTGGCCGACCGCATCGACGAGACCCTCGCCTTCATGCGCGCCTGCGGCCTGGACAGCGCGCCGCAGCTACGCGAAACCAGCTTCTTCACCGCCCACGAAGCGCTCCTGCTGAGCTACGAGGAAGCCCTGACCCGCCGCGACAGCCTGACCGGCGAGTGGTACGACTGCTCCGCGCACATGCTCTGGATCGGCGACCGCACCCGCCAGCTCGACGGCGCCCACGTGGAGATGCTGCGCGGCGTCGGCAACCCGATCGGGGTCAAGGTAGGGCCGAGCATGGACGACGAGGAACTGATCCGCCTGATCGACATCCTCAACCCGGAGAACGACCCCGGCCGCCTCAACCTGATCGTGCGGATGGGCGCCGACAAGGTCGGCGACCACCTGCCGCGCCTGATCCGGGCCATCCAGCGCGAGGGGCGCCAGGTGCTGTGGAGCTCCGACCCGATGCACGGCAACACCATCAAGGCCTCCAGCGGCTACAAGACCCGCGACTTCGCCCGCGTGCTCGCCGAAGTCCGCCAGTTCTTCGAGGTGCACCAGGCCGAGGGCAGCTACGCCGGCGGCATCCATATCGAGATGACCGGGCAGAACGTCACCGAGTGCATCGGCGGCTCGCGGCCGATCACCGAGGACGGCCTCAGCGACCGCTACCATACCCACTGCGACCCGCGGCTGAACGCCGACCAGTCGCTGGAGCTGGCCTTCCTCATCGCCGAGACGCTCAAGCAGGTGCGCCACTGACAGCACCTCGCACGCTCCCGCCGCCCGGCGGGAGTTCTCTCTAGAGCAATACCCCGCGCAAGCGCAACGCCAGCTCTCCGCCCCCCTCGATCATCACCGTCGCCAGGCCCAGCCAGGCCGCCATGTCGCGCAGTTGCGCGGCCAGTTCGTGGAGCGCGGCATCGTCCATCCCGCCGGCCTCGGCGTGCAGCGCATGCACCGCCAGGCGCTCGCGCGCCCGCTCGGCGCGCAGGTCGACACGGCCGACCAGGCGGCCGTTGTGCAGGAACGGCAGGACGTAGTAGCCGTACACGCGCCTTTCCTTCGGCGTGTAGATCTCCAGGCGATAGCGGAAATCGAACAGGCGCTCGGCCCGCGCGCGCTCCCAGACCAGCGAATCGAAAGGCGAAAGCAGGGCGCTGGCAGGCACCCGCCGCGGTACCCGTGGCTCACCGAGGGAATAGGCCGCCTGGCTCCAACCTTCCACCCTCACCGGCAGAAGCTCGCCGGCCTCCACCAGTTCGGCGAGGCGCGCACGACTCTGCGCCGGGCTCAACCGGTAGTAGTCGCGCAGGTCTTTTTCGGTGGCCACGCCGAGAGCCGTGGCGGCCATGCGCAGCAGTTCGCGCTGAGCGTGGTCTTCCGACGGTTCGGGGCGGGCCAGCAGTTCCGCAGGGAACACCCGTTCCGGCAGATCGTAGAGCCGCTCGAAACCGCGCCGTCCGGCCACCGTCACCTCACCCGCGGCGAACAGCCATTCCAGCGCATGTTTTTCCGCGCTCCAGTCCCACCACGGACCGGCCCGCTCCTGCCGCGTGCTCAGGCTGCCGGCACCCAGCGCGCCCTGTTCGCGCACCGCCTGCAATACCTGGCGGATCAGTGGCTGCTGCTCCCGGCCGAAACGCGCCAGTTGCTGGTAGATGCCCTGGCCGTCGGCGGCCTGGCGCATCCGCCAGCGCAGCAATGGATAGTGTGCCAGCGGCAGCAGCGAGGCTTCATGGCCCCAGTATTCGAACAACTGGCGGTGACGGCCAACACTCCAGGCCGCCTCGTCGAGCAGCGTCATCGAATAGGGACCGAGACGGGAGAACAGCGGCAGGTAGTGCGAACGCACCAGCGCATTCACCGAGTCGATCTGCAGCAGACCGAGGCGCGCGAGCATCTCGCGCAGGTGGCGCCGCTGCACGCTGCGGCGCGTCCGCCGACCGTCGAAGCCCTGCGCCGCCAGGGCCAGGCGGCGGGCTTCGGCGAGGGAAAGCGAAAGACTCATGGAGCGCCCCTGTCGAAGAAGGAAACCGCGAGTCTAGCGCGCCTCCGCCACCGCGCCAGCCCGGCGCGCCGCTGCGGTTCGCTCAATGCCGACGCAACGGATCGTCCCAGAAATGACGCTCGCCTTCCCGGAAGATGTCCGCCCGGCTCAGACCCAGGTCCTTCAGCGCCTCGTCGCTCAGCCTCAGCAATTCCCGACGCTCGCGGGCCAGTTGCAGCCAGCGCCGCCAACGGCGCCACAACGACGGCGCAGCCGGCGAGGCGGGATGGGTTACAGCGTGGAAGTGATTGCCGAAACAATCCTGTTGACCTTTCATCGTCTTGCCCTCCGTTCGGGATAGGCACAGTCTCCCGCCGGGCATAGGATCAATCCAACGAATCATTCTTATGCAATGCATCTCGGAGATTGATGAATGAGCTACCAGCCCGGCATCGATACGGAACTGCTCCGCACCTTCGTCGCCATCGCCGAGCACGGCGGCTTCACCCGCGCCGCGGAGGCGGTGAACCGCACCCAGTCGGCGGTCAGCATGCAGATGAAACGGCTCGAGGAGGACGTCCTGCAGCGCTCGCTGTTCGAGCGCGACGGAAGGCAGACCCGCCTCACCGCCGAAGGCCAGGTACTGCTCGGCTATGCCCGGCGGATCCTGAAACTGCACGGCGAGGTGTTCAACACCCTGCGCCAGCCACACATGGTCGGCTCGGTGCGGATCGGCACCCCGGACGACTATGTGATGCGCTTCCTCCCGGCGATCCTCTCGCGCTTCGCCGAAGCCTATCCGCTGGTGCAGGTCGAGGTGCACTGCGACACCTCGCTCAACCTGCTGGCGCGCAACGATCTCGACCTGTCCATCGTCACCCGCGAGCCCGGCACCGAGATCGGCCAGCTGCTGCGCCAGGAACCCTTCGTCTGGATGGCCGCCGAGGGCTTCTGCCCCCACCACCAGCGGCCGATCCCCCTGGCCATGTTCAACACCACCTGTTTCTGCCGCGCCTGGGCCTGCAACGCCCTGGAAGCGGCCGAGCTGGACTACCGCATCGCCTACAGCAGCCCGAGCCTGTCGGCGCTGTTCGCGGTGGTCAGCGCCGGCCTGGCGGTGACCGTGCAGCTACGCAGTCTGCTGACCGGCAACCTGCGCATCCTCGACGAAAGCGAGGGCCTGCCCGCCCTGCCCTCGGCCAGCATCATGCTGATGCGCAACCCGCACAGCCAGTCGCCGGTCACCGAAAAGCTGGCCGAATACATCGGCGAGGGCTTCCGCCTCTGACTCAACCGCGCACCAGCAGGAGCACCGCGCACAACGCGAGGAAGGCGCAGAAGGCCATGCGCAGGCCGCGCTCGGGCAAGGCGTGAGCCAGCCTCACGCCCCAGGAAATGCTCAGCAGGCCGCCCAGCGCCAGGGGGATCCCCATCCGCCAGTCGACATGGCCGTGCATGGCGTAGGTCCCCAGCGCCACCGCCGTGCTCGGCGCGGCCAGAGCCAGGGCCAGCCCCTGGGCGACGACCTGGGCGAGACCGAACACCGAAGTCAGCACCGGCGTCGCCAACACCCCGCCACCGACCCCGAACAGACCGCCGAGCGAGCCCGCGCCGAGGCCCAGCACGCCCATCCAGGGCAGACCGTAGCGCGGCGTCGCGGCGCCCTGCGGCGGACGCCGGAACAGGCGCCAGAACATGTAGCCGGCCAGCGCCAGGAGAAAGACCACGAACGCTTCGCGCATCCGCGCCGCGTCGATCCGCGCGGCCACGCTGGACGCCAGGAACGCGCAAAGCAGCCCGGTCAGGGCGAGGATCCCGGCCTGGCGCGGATCGATGCGGTTGCGTTGGTGGTAGCGCCACAGCGCCAGCAGCACGTTCGGCACCACCATCACCAGCGCGGTGCCCTGCGCCAGTTGCTGGTCGAGACCGAAGATCACGCCCAGCGCCGGGATCGCCAGCAAGCCGCCGCCGATGCCGAAGAGTCCACCCAGACAACCGAGCATCATGCCCAGAAGAAAATCGAAAACCACATCCAGCATGCCAGCCTCCTTTCGCCAGCCTCCATGCTAGGCAGGCGTGGCTGGATGGGAAACGCGCAAGAAAGCACAATGGCTATGCCCAATACGCAAAGGCATTCTTCATGTTGCCCGATACCCTCAGCGAACAGTTCGTCCTCTACCTCGACGTGCTCGACAGCGGCAGCTTCTCCGCCGCTGCGCGCAAGCATCCGCTCACCCCATCAGCCGTGGCGCGCCGCATGGATGCCCTGGAGCGCGCGCTGGGCAGTACCCTGCTGGTCCGTACCACCCATGCCGTGCGCGCCACGCCGGCGGGCCTGGCCTTCGCCGATCGGGCGCGGCGGATCGTCACCGAACTGCGCCTGGCCCGCGCCGAAGCGGTATCGCTGAGCACCGCGCCGCAGGGCCTGATCCGCATCGATGCACCAGTGCCCTTCGGCCGCCGCCACCTGGCTCCGGCCATCGCCGACTTCCTCAAGGCCAACCCCGGCCTCGACGTGCAATTGCGCCTGATAGGCAGTTTCATCGACCTGCAGGGCGAACACCTCGGCGAAGTCGATCTGGTCCTGCGCGCCGGCCCGCTGCCCGACAGCCGCCTGGTGGCCACCTCGCTAGCGCCCATGGTGCGGGTGGTCTGCGCCAGCCCGGAATACCTGCGCGAACACGGCGTTCCCGCCTCCCCAGGCGAACTGCCGGAGCATGCCGGCATCGATTGGGACAACCTGTCGCCACCCTATGCCTGGCGCTTCCAGCACGACGGCAAGCTCCAGCACCTGCGGCCGAAACGGGCGCGGCTGGCCACCAATAACGCCGAAGCGATGGTCGACGCGGCGCTGGCCGGCCTCGGCATCGCCCACCTGCCGACCTGGTTGTGCAGCGAGTACCTGCTGCGCGGCGAACTGCAAGCGCTGTTCTGCGACGACGGCTTGCCCGCCGCCGAGCCAACCTGCATCTATGCCCTGCGCCTGGAGCGCGAAGCCAGTTCGCGAACCCGCCTGCTTCTGGCCTTCCTCCGTGAGCGCTTCGGTTTTCCGCCGCCCTGGGACCAGGCCCTGCAGCAGTGCCTGGGCGAGCGCTGAAGACACCGGCCGGCGGGAAACCTGGAAAGCCAAAAGCCACTACGCTAAATTCATGCACAGCGCCTTACCTGGAAGACAGCCATGTCCCGACTGCCCACCACCCCTTGCGAGCAGCTCAAGCTGGACAACCAGCTGTGCTTCGCCCTGTACTCCACCTCGCTGCAGATGACCAAGGTCTACAAGCCCCTGCTGCAAGCGCTCGGCCTCACCTATCCGCAGTACATCGCCATGCTGGTGCTGTGGGAACGCGACGGCCTGACCGTGGGCGAAATCAGCGCACGCATGCTTACCGACCCGGGCTCGCTCACGCCCCTGCTCAAGCGCCTGGAGGGCGAGGGCCTGATTACCCGCACTCGCAGCAGCGAAGACGAACGCATAGTCCTGCTGCACCTGACCGCCAAGGGCCGCGCCCTGCAGCGACAGGCCGGGAGCATTCCCGCCTGCATCCTGGAGCGCACCGGCCTCGACTTGCCACAGTTGGTCGCCCTCAAGGACGAACTGCTGGCCCTGCGCGGCAACCTGCAAGCCCCGGACTGAGGGGCTTATACCTGTCTGCCTGGCTCTTATCGCCAAATCTTCCAAATATTATCTTGCGCGCAAAATAACTCAGCGCTAAATTCATGCTCACGCACTTACTTAGCACGCAAGAAATTAACGCACAACATAGGCAGGTGACCCCTCATGCAAACCATCAAGGCTCTCTACACCGCAACCGCAACCGCCACCGAAGGCCGTGACGGCCGAGCGGTATCCTCGGACGGCATACTCGACGTGAAACTCAGCACTCCGCGCGAACTGGGCGGCCAGGGCGGCGCGGCCACCAACCCGGAACAACTGTTCGCCGCCGGCTACTCCGCCTGCTTCATCGGGGCCCTGAAGTTCGTCGCCAGCCAGCGCAAGCAGGCCCTTCCCGCCGACGCCTCGATAACCGGCAAGGTCGGCATCGGCCAGATTCCGGGCGGCTTCGGCCTGGAGGTCGAACTGGACATCAGCCTGCCGGGCCTGGAGCGCGAAGCCGCCGAAGCGCTGGTAGCCGCCGCCCACCAGGTCTGCCCCTACTCCAACGCCACCCGCGGCAATATCGACGTACGCCTGAACGTGTCGGTCTGAAGTCCCTGCCAGTCCGCGCCGCAGCGGACGGCGGAAACGAAAAAGCCCGGCGAATGCCGGGCTTTTTCTCGTCGCGCGGAAGGATCAGGCCTTGACGCGGGACTTGTACTCACCGGTGCGGGTATCGATCTCGATCGAGTCGCCGATTTCGCAGAACGCGGAAACCTGCAGCTCCGCGCCATTGTTCAGGCGCGCGGTCTTCATCACCTTGCCCGAGGTGTCGCCGCGGACGGCCGGCTCGGTGTAGGCGATCTGGCGAACGATGGTGGTCGGCAGTTCTACCGAGATCACCTTGTCGTTGTAGAACACGGCTTCGCAGATGTCGGTCATGCCATCTTCGATGAAGGTCAGAACGCCTTCCAGATCGTCTTTCTCGATTTCGTACTGGTTGAACTCGCTGTCCATGAAGACGTACAGCGGGTCGGCGAAGTAGGAGTAAGTCACTTCCTTGCGATCGAGGATGATCGGCTCCAGCTTGTCGTCGGCCTTGAACACGGTCTCGGTACCGGCGCCGGTGAGCAGGTTCTTCAGCTTCATCTTGACGACGGCGGCGTTACGGCCGGACTTGTTGAACTCGGCCTTCTGGATGACCCAGGGAGCGCCATTGATGTTGGCAACCTGGCCGGCGCGGAACTCTTGAGCGGTTTTCATACGAATATCCGATGGATGAAAGACAAAAAATCAGGCCGCGTATCATAGCCAATCTGCGTAAAAATGCACCAGCCTTGCCGCAAGATCCGGACGCGCGTCCTGTTCGTCCGCCCAGCGCTGCGCTTCCCGCCGCCAGTCGGGCAGACGCTCTTCCAGGCTTTCCCAGAGTCCGCCAAGTTCGCCACCGACGTTCCAGGCCAGCCAGAAGGCGCGCAGGCTTTGCGCCAGCGCCGGTGGCTGGGCGGCGCAATAGAGATCGAGAAACGCCTCGAGCTTCGCCAGGTGCGCCTCCTCTTCCTGCTGATAGATGTGCCAGACCATCGGGCGGCCCGCCCATTGCGCGCGGACGAAGGAATCCTCGCCCCGCACCGCGTTCAGGTCGCAACACCAGAGCAGGCGGTCGTAGTCGTCCTGGGCCATGAATGGCAATACCTGGACGCGCAGGGCGTCGCGCACGTGGACCTCGCCGACGGCCAGCCCGGGCAGTTGCAGCCAGCCGGCGACATCGGCCAGCACCCGTCCCTCCGGCACCAGCAGCAGGCTGGGTTGGCGAGCGCGGCGCAACGAGTCGAGCCAGGACCGTAGCGCCGGGTTCTCGTAGGCGAACAGCGAGAGCAGCCGCTCACCGACCTTGCGCCGCACCCCGAGAGCGGCGAGGAACGCCTCCTGCGCGCGCGCCGAGGCCTGGAAGCTGCGCCGGCGCTCCAGCAGGCCGGCCTCGCGCAACAGCCCGCCGCTGGGCTCGCGAAACCCCGGAAAGAAAAAGTACTTGGACAGCCCGCATGGCTGCAGCGAAGGCAGCGCGTGGCAACCGCCGATCCACTCTTCCGCGCTGAGGTACTCCAGGTTCAGCCAGAGAGAAGGACGCCCGCGCTCGCGCATCGCCTGCCGGTGCGCTTCCGGCAATTCGCAGGCGAAGGCCTCGATCACCACGTCGGCGGCCTCCACCGGGGACCATGCCTTGTCCCAGGCGCGCACTTCCACGCCGGCATGGCGCTGGACCTGTATCGCCGGGTCCGCCTGCGGGCAGATACGAACGAAGGCGCGCGGTTCGTCGACCCACAGGCGCACCGCCTGGCCATGCTCCCCGGCCAACTGGCGAGCCAGGCGCCAGGTGACGCCGATGTCGCCATAGTTGTCGACCACGCTACAGAAAATGTCCCAGCTCGCCATCCGCCCCTCCTTTCGTGACCGGCATTCTACCAAGGCGCCCCGCGGACAGCCCGGCAACGACCTAAGCCGATGAAAAAGTTAAAAAAATATTTGCCAAGCGGGAAAGGTTCGAGTAAATTGCGCGCCTCGACAGACACAGCGCTGTCGAGCAATCTGGTGAGGTGTCCGAGTGGTTGAAGGAGCACGCCTGGAAAGTGTGTATACGGGAAACCGTATCGAGGGTTCGAATCCCTCCCTCACCGCCACATCGCAAGAAGGCCCGGCTAACAAGTTAGCCGGGCCTTTTTCATTTCCGCACCAATACTTACGGCATTTCAGGCAACATGCTGGCAACTTAGTTGTTACTTGCCACTCCCCGCCAAAACGATAAGCCGGCATTCCGCGAGACACTCTCGACAACCCGGCAGCCCTCGCCCCTCGCCCCTTGCAGCAACTCCACCGAAGGTCCGGGAAATTCCTTACTTGCCCTGCCCGCTGGATGTTTTTTGAACAAAACACTCTCCAACTACTGCTAAAGTCGAGGAGGCTAAAAAAAAAGTTGCTCGGCTTGCGCTTGGTCAGTTTACTTACTACAAGTAATGGGTAGTATGTAGCCGGCTAATTTCCCCGGCTGGGGAGATTGCTGTTATGGAAATGTCCACCTTAAGGGGAACACGATGAACAACGTTCTGAAATTCTCTGCTCTGGCTCTGGCTGCTGTTCTGGCCACCGGTTGCAGCAGCCACTCCAAAGAAACCGAAGCTCGTCTGACCGCTACCGAAGACGCGGCTGCTCGCGCTCAGGCTCGCGCTGACGAAGCCTATCGCAAGGCTGACGAAGCTCTGGGCGCCGCTCAGAAAGCTCAGCAGACCGCTGACGAGGCTAACGAGCGTGCCCTGCGCATGCTGGAAAAAGCCAGCCGCAAGTAATAGGTCTCGCGACCTGTTGAAAACCGGTCCCTCGGGGCCGGTTTTTTTATGCCCGCGATTCGCCCGGACATGAAAAAACCCGCGCCCTTGCGGTACGCGGGTTTGTTCTTCCGCAGCTGCGCTCAGGGGGCCAGTTGCGTCGGATCGCTATCCATCGTCGCGGTCATCGCCGGCGCGGACTCCTGGGCGATCTCCACCGGCACGCCATCCTCGGACGCCACCACCTCGCGCACCACGTCCCAGTTGAGCTGGATACGCTTGGCCAGGTCGTCGCGCTTGAGCAGGGTGTTGATCACCGCGGTGTGCTTGTCGACCACCGACGGATCGCCATGGTCGTTCAGCGGCGTGTGCGCCTCCAGGTAGACCTTGCCGTTGCTCACGCCGAACTTGTAGGGCTCGTTGATGATACGCACGCTGGTGCCGACGCTGATCATCGAGAACAGGTGGGTCACATCGGCGTTGTACATGCGGAAGCAGCCGTGGCTGGTGCGGGTGCCGATGCCGAACTTCTTGTTCGAGCCGTGGATCAGGTAGCCCGGCACGCCCAGGGTCAGCTTGTACGGTCCCAGCGGATTGTCGGGGCCCGGCGGCACCACGGTCGGCAACGGATCGCCGTCGGCGGCGTGCTCGGCGCGGATCGACGCCGGCGGGTACCAGGCCGGATCCTTGGTCTTGGCGGTGATACGGGTGTTGGCGATCGGCGAACCCCAGCCCTCGCGGCCGATACCCAGCGGGTAGGTGTGCACCACGTCCTGCCCTTTCGGGTAGTAATAGAGACGGTATTCGGCCAGGTTTATGACCACACCCTCGCGCGGCCCCGGCGGCAGCACGAAACGGGTCGGGATGATCACTTCGGTGCCGACGCCCGGCAGCCAGGGATCGACACCGGGGTTGGCGGCGACCATCTCGCTGTAGCCCAGGTCATACTGCTCGCCGAGGTCGGCGAAGGTGTCCTCGTACTTGGCCTTGATCACCTGGACCTGGCCGACGACATCCTCGCCCGGAGGCGGAAGCGGCAGTTCCAGGGCCGATGCGGAGCCGGCCGAAAGCAGCGCGGCGAGAGACAGTGAGACGACGGGTACGCGCGACAACATTCCGGAGAATCCTTGGCGAGTGCGATGAAGGAGTAGAAGAGACAGTGTAACACCCCGCCAGGTTTCACCGGGAGGGCTCAGACCAACCAGGACAGGCGCTCCCCGCGCTTTTCCGCTTCCAGTTGTTTCCGGCAGTCGGGGCACAGCAGGCGGTCGCGCAGGCGTCCGCGCTCCAGCGGCTGCCAGCGCGGCTGGGCCGGCAGCAGCTTGCCGCAGAGCGTGCGGTCCGCCGGGGTGTCCAGCTCCAGCTGACGCGCCACCACATGCACCCGGACCTCGCGACAGGCGAACAGGTCCAGCTGATCATCGGGCTCGATCAGTCGATAGGCATAGAGGGTCCAGGCGGGACGCGGCATGGGGGGCTCCTGAGGGGTGCGCAACCTTAGCCGAAAGCGGTTTCCCGGGGAAGTCTCAAAGCAGCGGTTTCAGTGTCGGCCAGACATTTTCCAGAAGCCTGGGCTGGGCGGCGAGCGCCGGATGGATGCCGTCGGCCTGCATCATCCCCTCGACCCCGCCGACCCCTTCGAGAAAGAACGGCACCAGGGCGGTCTTCTCTTGCGCCGCGACCCTGCCGTAGACCCTGGAAAACGCCTCGATGTAGCGGGGACCGTAGTTCGGCGGTAGCTGGATACCCAGCAACAGCACCTTCGCCCCTTCCGCGCGGGCCTTCTGCGCCATGGCGGCAAGATTCTGTTGCAATTGCGCCGGGGCCATCCCGCGCAGGCCGTCGTTGCCACCCAGTTCGATCACCACGAGCGCCGGTTTTTCCTCGGCAAGCAGCGCCGGCAGGCGCGCCAGGCCGCCCGCGGAGGTATCACCACTGATCGAGGCGTTGACCACGCGGTAGTCGTAACCCTCCTCGGCCAGACGCTTCTGCAGCAGGGCGACCCAGCCCTGGCTGGTATCCAGTCCCAAAGCGGCGCTGATACTATCGCCCACGACCAACAGCGTCTGCGCCGCGGCCTGCTGGGTCAGCAGGACCAGGGCCAGGCAGCCGCTCAACAGCAATGCACGCATCGGAACCTCCATGAGCGCCAGCATTCTCAACGCGCAGAACCTTAGCAAGGTTGTCGGTAGCGCGGAAGGCAAGTTGACCATCCTCCACGACCTCTCCCTCGACCTCGCCCGCGGCGACAGCCTGGCGATCGTCGGCAGCTCCGGCTCCGGCAAGTCGACCCTGCTCGGCCTGCTCGCCGGCCTCGACCAGCCCAGTGGCGGCGAAGTCCAGCTGGCCGGGCACGCCCTCGGCGCGCTCGACGAGGACCAGCGCGCACGCGTCCGCGCTGCCCACGTCGGCTTCGTATTCCAGTCGTTCCAGTTGCTCGACAGCCTCGACGCCCTGGAGAACGTCATGCTGCCGCTGGAGCTGGAAGGCCGCGCGGACGCCCGCCAGCGCGCCGGCGAACTGCTCGAGCGGGTCGGCCTCGGCCAGCGCCTCGGCCACTACCCGCGCCAGCTCTCCGGCGGCGAGCAGCAGCGGGTCGCCATCGCCCGCGCCTTCGCAGCGGAGCCCGACGTGCTGTTCGCCGACGAACCCACCGGCAATCTCGACAGCGCCACCGGGGAGCGCATCAGCGACCTGCTCTTCGAACTCAACCGCGAACGCGGCACCACCCTGGTCCTGGTCACCCACGACGAACGCCTGGCGCACCGCTGCCGACGCCTGATCCGCCTGGAAAGCGGGCGCCTGATCGAGCAGGTCGAGCCCTGATGAAGCCGGTGCCCTTCTCCCGCCTGCTCAGCCTCGCCAGTCGCCAGTTGTTCCGCGAATCGCGCAGCGGCGAGTTGCGCGTGCTGTTCTTCGCCCTGCTGATCGCCGTCGCCTCGAGCACCGCCATCGGCTATTTCAGCGCCCGTCTGAATGGCGCCATGCTGTCCCGCGCGGCCGAGTTCCTTGGCGCCGACCTGGTACTCAACGGCACCCAGCCAGCCTCTGCCGAGCAGATCCAGCGCGGCACCCGCCTCGGCCTGCGCCACGCCGACAGCGTCGAATTCTCCAGCGTGATAGCCACCGATCAGGGCATCCAGCTCGGCAGCATCAAGGCGGTCGGTGACAACTATCCGCTGCGTGGCGAACTCAAGAGCACCGCCGCGCCGTTCGCCACCGAAGAGGCCGGAGGACGCCCGCAAGCCGGCGAAGTCTGGGTCGAATCGCGCCTGCTGGTGAGCCTCGACCTGAAAGTCGGCGACAGCATCGAGATCGGCCGCAAGCCGCTGCGCATCGCGCGCATCCTCACCTACGAGCCGGACCGCGCCGGCGACTTCTATAGCCTGACGCCACGCGCCATGATGAGCCTGGCCGACCTCAAGGCCACCGGGGTGGTCCAGCCGGGCAGTCGGGTGCGCTACCGGGACCTGTGGGAAGGACCGCCAGAAGCGCTCCAGGCCTACCGCCAGCAGGTCGGGGACAGCCTCGCCGCCAACCAGCGCCTGCAGGATGCCCGCGACGGCAACCGCCAGGTCGGCGACGCCCTCGGCCGCGCCGAGCGCTATTTGAACCTGGCCAGCCTGGCCGCGGTGCTGCTCGCCGGGGTCGCCGTGGCGCTGTCCGCCGCCCGTTTCGCCGCCCGTCGCTACGATGCCAGCGCGCTGCTGCGCTGCCTGGGCCTGTCGCGCGGCGAAACCCTGGCGCTCTACACGCTGCAATTGTTGCTGCTGGGGCTGCTGGCCAGCGTCACCGGCGCCCTGCTCGGCTGGCTGGCGCAACTCGGCCTGTTCCGCCTGCTCGCCACGCTGCTGCCGCCGGACGTTCCGGCCGGCGGCCTGTTCCCCGCCTTCGCCGGGATCGCCACCGGTCTGGTGGCCCTGGCCGGCTTCGCCCTGCCGCCGCTGGCCGCTCTTGGCCGGGTGCCGCCGCTGCGGGTGCTGCGCAGCGACCTCCTGCCGGTGCCGATGCGCACCTGGGCGGCCTACGCCTGCGCCCTGCTCGCCCTAGGGCTGATCATGTGGCGGCTGAGCCTCGACCTGAAGCTGACTCTCGCCCTGCTCGGCGGCGGCCTGGTCGCCACGCTGGCGCTCGGCGCCCTCCTGCTCCTCGGCCTGAACGGCCTGCGCCGGGCGCTGGCGCGGGCCAGCCTGCCGTGGCGCCTGGGGCTAGGCCAATTGCTGCGGCACCCGCTGGCCGCCGCCGGACAGAGCCTGGCCTTCGGCCTGATCCTGCTGGCCATGGCGTTGATCGCCCTGCTCCGCGGCGAATTGCTGGACACCTGGCAGGCACAGTTGCCGGCCGACGCACCCAACCATTTCGCGCTGAATATCCTGCCTGCGGAAAAGGACGCCTTCGAAAGCCGCGTGCAGAAGCTCTCGCCCGGCGCCGAGCCGCTGTTTCCGATGGTCCCCGGACGCCTGGTGGCGGTGAACGGCAAGCCGGTCCAGGCCCTCGACGAGGATGTGCGCAGCGAGCGCGCCCTGCAACGCGACCTCGGCCTGACCTGGTCGGCGCATCTGCCCGTGGGCAACACACTCACCGCCGGCAGTTGGTGGAGCGCGGCGCAGCCGGGGGCGTTGCCGGGCGTCTCGGTGGAAGAGAAGCTGGCCGCCAACCTGCGCATCCAGGTCGGCGACCGCCTGACCTTCAGCGTCGCCGGGCAGAACCGCGAGGTCCGGGTGCAGAGCCTGCGCCAGGTGAAGTGGGACAACTTCCAGCCGAACTTCTTCATGGTCTTCCAGCCCGGCACCCTGGCCGATCTGCCGGTGACCTACCTGACCAGCTTCTACCTGCCGGCCAGCCAGGAGCGCGAACTGGTCGATCTGGCGCGCGCTTTCCCCACCGTCACCCTGCTGCCGGTGGATGCGCTGCTGAGCCAGCTGCGGAGCATCCTCGATCAGGTCACCCTGGCCGTGGAATATGTGCTGGTGTTCGTCCTCGCCGCCGGCTTCGTGGTGCTCTTCGCCGGCCTCCAGGCGACCCTCGACGAACGCGTGCGCCAGGGCGCCCTGCTGCGCGCGCTGGGGGCCGAGCGCGAGTTGCTGCAACGCACCCGGCGGGTCGAATTCGCCCTGCTCGGCGCAGTCAGCGGCCTGCTCGCGGCGCTCGGCTGCGAGGTGGTCAGCCTGCTGCTCTATCGATTGGTCTTCGACCTGCCGTGGCAACCACATCCCTGGTTGCTGGCGCTGCCTCTGGCAGGCGCCGTGCTGGTCGGCGGCGCCGGCCTGCTGGGCACCCGACGCGCCCTCAACAGCAGCCCGCTGCGGGTCCTGCGCGAGGGCTGATCGGATACACTGGGAAACTTTCATCCGTTCATTTGTGGAACCACCCGAACCATGAGTCGCTATCGTCCACCGCGCACCGCCGGCACCCCGCTGATCACCCCGGAGGGCGCCGCGCGGTTGCGCGCAGAGCTGCACGAACTCTGGCACGTGCGGCGGCCCCAGGTGACCCAGGCGGTCAGCGAAGCCGCCGCCCTCGGCGATCGCTCGGAAAACGCCGAATACATCTACGGCAAGAAGATGCTGCGCGAGATCGACAGTCGCGTGCGCTTCCTGCGCAAGCGCCTGGAAAACCTCAAGGTGGTCGGCGAGCGACCGGCCGATGCGAACCGGGTCTACTTCGGCGCCTGGGTGACCCTGGAAGACGAAGACGGCGAACAGGCTCGCTACCGTATCGTCGGCCCGGACGAACTGGACCTGCGCAACAACCAGATCAGCATCGACTCGCCGCTCGCCCGCGCGCTGGTCGGCAAGGAACTGGACGCCGAGGTGCTGGTGCGCACCCCTGCCGGCGAGAAGCTCTGGTTCGTGGTCGAGATCGACTATCCAGCGGCGCCCTGAGGCGCCGCGCGCTCAGCGCAGCAGACGGCGGGTGATCAGGCCCTGGCGGGCGACCCGGATCAGTTGCCGGACCACCAGGCCCAGGTCCTCCGCCTCGGGGGCCTGGACCACGGCGAAGTCGAACGCGTCGCTGGGGAAGCGGGCCAGTTCCCTGCCGTCCCGGGCGAACTGGATGAGGAAGGTGCGCGAACCGTTCCAGCGCTTCGGCCAGCCTTCGAGGTAACGGACGAGGGTCGGCTGGTGCGGGCCGCTGAGGAGAATCCTCGGGTTGCGCCGGACCAGGCCGGTGGTGATGGGTGCCAGGCGCAGTTGCGTGCTGGGACAGGTCATGACGTCGTGTCTCCGCCTCTTCGGTCCCGCTGGACAGCGGTGAGAGGCAACACCGAGCCAGCGCTTTAGCGGTATTTCGGCTGGTGCCGGGCGCCCCGCAAGTTGCTGTTTAAATCGGCGCACGCGCATCCTAGAAAAGCCGCACGGAGACTGTCAAGAATCACACGGAGGCGCCCATGCCCGATCACTCTCTTCGCCTGTTCTTCGCCCTGTCCTGTCCACCTCCCCTCGCCGAGCGGATCGGCCGGTGGCGCGATGGCTGGCCACTGCCCAGCCGCCAGGTGGCAACGGCGAACCTGCACCTGACCCTGGCCTTCCTCGGCCAGGTCCCGTCCGCTCGGCTCGAGGCCTTGCTGGACATGGCCACGGCCATCGAGGCCGCGCCCTTCGAACTGCGCCTCGACCATCTGCTGCGCTGGAGCAACGGCATCCTGCTGCTGGCCCCCAGCCAGCCGCCCGGCGCCCTCCTGCAACTGCGCCGCGCCCTGTGCTCCGGCCTTGCCGAACTGCAGCTGCCCGTGGAAACCCGCCCATTCAGCGCCCATCTGACCCTGGCTCGCGATGCCGCGCCGCTGGAGGACACCCCGCCACCCCAACCTTCGTATGGCAGGTCGACCATTTCAGCCTGTTTTGCTCGCAAAACGACGCCGCGGGTGTGCGCTACCGCACACTCGGTTGCTGGGCGTTGTGCGAGGAAGATTCAAACGAGCGTTTCGCGCCGTAACAACCCGCCTCTTCCGCTCTGCCACGCAGGTTATGACCGGCCGCCAGGAAGCCGCGGATTTCCTGGCCTGGAGGAAAAAAGCCGAAGCTGGCACGGTTCCTGCGCAAGGGACAGCGAAGCGGTTCTCCCGGAAGGATTCGGGCGATGGCTGGCAGGACGCGCCCCTCGGCCCCATCAACCTGAGATGAGAACAACATGAAGAAGAAGTCTCTGCTCCCCCTCGGCCTGGCCATCGGCCTCGCCTCTCTCGCTGCCAGCCCTCTGATCCAGGCCAGCACCTACACCCAGACCAAATACCCCATCGTGCTGGCCCACGGCATGCTCGGCTTCGACAACATCCTCGGGGTCGACTACTGGTTCGGCATTCCCAACGCCTTGCGCCGCGACGGCGCCCAGGTCTACGTCACCGAGGTCAGCCAGTTGGACACCTCGGAAGTCCGCGGCGAGCAGTTGCTGCAGCAGGTCGAGGAAATCGTCGCCCTCAGCGGCCAGCCCAAGGTCAACCTGATCGGCCACAGCCACGGCGGCCCGACCATCCGCTACGTCGCCGCCGTGCGCCCGGACCTGATCGCCTCCGCCACCAGCGTCGGCGCGCCGCACAAGGGGTCGGACACCGCCGACTTCCTGCGCCAGATCCCACCGGGCTCGGCCGGCGAGGCAGTCCTCTCCGGGCTGGTCAACAGCCTTGGCGCGCTGATCAGCTTCCTTTCCAGCGGCAGCACCGGCACGCAGAACTCGCTGGGCTCGCTGGAGTCGCTGAACAGCGAGGGTGCCGCGCGCTTCAACGCCAAGTACCCGCAGGGCATCCCCACCTCGGCCTGCGGCGAGGGCGCCTACAAGGTCGACGGCGTGAGCTACTACTCCTGGAGCGGCTCCGCGCCCCTGACCAACTTCCTCGACCCCAGTGACGCCTTCCTCGGCGCCTCGTCGCTGACCTTCAAGAACGGCGCGGCCAACGACGGCCTGGTCGGCACCTGCAGTTCGCACCTGGGCATGGTCATCCGCGACAACTACCGGATGAACCACCTCGACGAGGTGAACCAGGTCTTCGGCCTCACCAGCCTGTTCGAGACCAGCCCGGTCAGCGTCTACCGCCAGCACGCCAACCGCCTGAAGAACGCCAGCCTGTAGGACCCCGGCCGGGGCCTCGGCCCCGGCCCTTTCCCGGAAGCCCCCTCGCGTGAAGAAAATCCTCCTGCTGATTCCACTGGCGTTCGCCGCCAGCCTGGCCTGGTTCGCCTGGCTGGAACCTTCCCCCGCCCCCGAGACGGCGCCTCCGGCCAGCGCGCAGGCGGGCGCAGACCGCGCCCCGCCAGCAGCCTCCGTGGGAGAAGCGGTGCCGGCCCCCCAGGTCATGCCGGCCAAGGTCGCACCGCTGCCAACCTCCTTCAGGGGCACCAGCGTCGATGGCAGTTTCAGCGTCGACGCCAGCGGCAACCTGCTGATCACCCGCGACATCCGCAACCTGTTCGACTACTTCCTCAGCGCCATCGGCGAAGAACCCCTGCAGCAGAGCCTCGACCGCCTGCGCGCCTACATCGCCGCCGAACTCCAGGAGCCGGCGCGCGGCCAGGCGTTGGCGCTGATGCAGCAATACATCGACTACAAGAAGGAACTGGTGCTGCTCGAACGCGACCTGCCGCGCCTGGCCGACCTCGACGCCCTGCGCCAGCGGGAAGCCGCGGTGAAAGCCCTGCGCGCGCGGATCTTCAGCAACGAGGCGCACGTGGCGTTCTTCGCCGACGAGGAAACCTACAACCAGTTCACCCTGGAGCGCCTGGCGATCCGCCAGGACGGCAAGCTCAGCGCCGAGGAAAAGGCCGCCGCCATCGACCGTCTGCGCGCCAGCCTACCGGAAGACCAGCAGGAAAGCGTGCTGCCGCAACTGCAAAGCGAACTGCAGCAGCAGACCGCCGCCCTCCAGGCCGCTGGCGCCGGCCCGGAAGCCATCCGCCAGATGCGTCAGCAACTGGTCGGTGCCGAAGCCACCACCCGCCTGGAAAAACTCGACCAGCAGCGCTCGGCCTGGAAAGGCCGGCTGGACGACTACTTCGCCGAGAAAAGCCGGATCGAAGGCAATGCCGGCCTGAGCGAAGCCGACCGCCGCGCGGCGGTCGAACGCCTGGCCGAGGAGCGTTTCAGCGAACAGGAACGCTTGCGCCTGGGCGCGCTGGAACAGATGCGCCAGGCGCAACAGCGCTGAGAAACGGGCCCGTAATCCAGGCCGGCGTGGCCCTTGGTGAAGCATTCGGCGTGCAGGGCGAATGACCCATTTGTGCTTATCCGCCATCCGGAGCTGCCGCGCTATCGGCAGACAACGCCACGGCAGAACGAAAAAGGGCGGCCACCCGAAGGTGTCCGCCCTTTTTCGTCGCCAGCCCGGTTCAGCGGGACAGCTTGCCGTCCAGCGAGAACCTGCCGGCGCCATCGACCAGCAGCGCCACGCTGATCATCAGCAGGGTCAGGGCATATTCGTAACCGTTGTCGGTGATGAAGAAGCCGTTGCCGATATGCACGCTGAAGATCGCCACGATCATGGTGAAGCCGATCACCACCGAGGCCGGCCGCACCAGCAGGCCGATCACCAGGGCCAGGCCGCCGAAGAACTCGGCGCTACCGGCCAGGGTCGCCAGCAGGTAGCCGGGGGTCAGGCCGATGGATTCGAACCACTGCGCCATGCCGCTCAGGCCGGCGCCGCCGAACAGGCCGAAAAGCTTCTGCGAACCGTGCGCCATCAGGGTAAGACCGGTGACGATGCGCAGGAGGGCGAAGCCGGCCCCGGCGTTGGTCGACAGGAGGGTCTTGATCAGTGGATTCATGTTGCGTCCTCAGGGTGTGGGATAGGTTGTGCACACTATAGGCAGGACAATTCGATATTGAAACCGCAAAAAACCCGTAATACCTATCGTATTTATAGATTATTTCTGTGCCGTCGTCGTTCCGCGCCTGTCAGCCTCGAGACGTTCCCGCTCGCGCTCATATGCAAGGTAGTACTTGTTCACGCTACTGACATAGCTCACCACGCCCATCCCTATCTCTTCCGCGGCCACCCGCTCGACCTGGAAGAACCAGCGGTTCGGATCGAGCCCCCGGCGACGGGCCTGGGTGCGCAGGTTCTGCACCCGCTCCGGACCCATGTTGTAGGCCGCCAGGGTGAAGGCCAGGCGTTCGCGTTCGTCGAGGTGCTTGCTGGAGAAGAACTGCTTGCGGATCTTGGTCAGGTAGCGACTGGCGGCCAGCACGTTGCTGTCCTTGTCGTGCACATTGCCGACCCCGACGCTGCGCGCCGCCGCCGGGGTGATCTGCATCAGCCCGCTGGCGCCGCCGGCACCGCGCGCCGCCGGGTTGAGATGCGATTCCTTGTAGGCCACGGCCGCCAGCGCCAACCAGTCGAGGTTGCTGCGCTGCGCGTAGCGCTGCAGCAAGGGACGCACCGCTTCCAGGCGCTTGCGATCGGCCGCGCCAAGGGGATTGCGCACCTTGTAGGCACGCCGGTAGACCCGCTGGAAGGCCACGTCCTGATCCGCCGGCGCCCGGTAATCGGCGAGGAAGCGGTCGATGGTGGCGCGCAGGGTGCTGGCATCGCGGCGCACGTACCAGGCCATGTCGGCGCGATTGTCCAGCACCAGGTGGCGATCCACCCGCAGCTTCGGCAGGACCTTGGCCCAGCGCTCGGCGATCGGTTGCTCGACCACGCTGAAACCGAGGATGCCGGCCTGGACCATTTCCATCACGTCCTCGACCGCCAGCGAGGGGTCCAGCCGTTCGATGCGGATCGGCGCCATGCGCCGTTGCGCCAGGCGCTGGTTGACCTGTTCGATGGCCTCTTCGGCGGCGCTGCCGGCCGGCAGCGGGATGGTCCGCCCGGAGAGTTGCTCCAGGCGCGTGTAGCGCCGGTTGCCCTTGCGCGCCACCAGCACCAGCGGCACGTCGGCGCGCACCGGCGCGCTCGGGCTGACGCGCAGGCCGTCATGGGCCGGCAGCAGTTCGCCGGGCGCCACCAGGTCGCCTTCGCCGCGCTGCAAGGCGGCGAGCAGTTGGTCCTTGGGCTTGGGGATGAGCTTGAAGGTCAGCGCCCGCGCGGAGGGCGAGCGGCTGTTGAGGTACTGCTCGAAGGCGCGCAGGCGGCGGTATTCGACGCCGATCGGCTCGCCCTTCACCTCGCCCGAGCTGTTGCGGCTCTGGTTCACCAGCACCTTGAGCACGCCGCTGCGACGGATGCTCGCCAGGTCGCGGGTCTCCGGCTGTTCCCGCTGCCAGGTGTCCGGCTGGCCGGTGATGCGCGCGGCCGCCGGCAACGGCGCGAGCACCAGCAGGCAAAGCGAAAGCAGCAACAGACGCGTCATCCAGGTCTCCAGAGGCCGGGCTCGATGTCCCTCTCCGGGGGACCGGATCAATCAGAGCCTGGCAGTCTTGGCAAGTTCCTCTCCGACAGCGGCTGCAAACGGAGGCATTGGGGTAGATAATCCGGGCGCTGAAGAACCCGATCTGCGATTATAACGGATTGGTCTACAAGCGGTTTGCCACCCATCCCCCGGCGGGACCGGGATGATCGAGGGGCACCGCCCCGCTGCGGATACCAGGAAGGCACCATGCAACTCATCGATATCGGCGTCAATCTGACCCACGCCAGCTTCGCCCCGGAACGTGAAGCGCTGCTCGCCCGGGCGCGCGCCGCCGGCGTGGTGCAGATGGTGCTCACCGGCACCAGCCTGGCCGACAGCGAGCAGGCCCTGCGACTCTGCGCCGAACTCGACGAGGGCGGCCGGCTGTTCTCCACCGCCGGTGTCCACCCCCACGATGCCAGCCACTGGAACAGCGACACCGTCCGTGGCCTGCGCGCCCTTCTCGGCAACGAACGGGTACGCGCGGTGGGCGAATGCGGCCTGGACTTCAATCGTGACTTCTCCCCCCGTCCGGCCCAGGAAAAGGCCTTCGAGGAGCAGCTGGCTCTGGCCGTCGAGCTGCAACGCCCGGTGTTCCTCCACGAACGCGACGCCAGCGAGCGCCTGCTGGCGATCCTGCGCGACTTCCGCGATCGCCTGCCGGCTGCCGTGGTGCACTGCTTCACCGGCGAGCGCCGGGCGCTCTATGGCTACCTCGACCTCGACCTGCACATCGGCATCACCGGCTGGATCAACGACGAACGCCGTGGCACCCACCTGCATGATCTGGTAGGCGAGATCCCGGTCGGCCGTCTCATGCTGGAAAGCGACGCGCCTTACCTGCTGCCGCGCAGCCTGCGGCCGAAGCCGAAGAACGGGCGCAACGAGCCGGCCTACCTGGGCGAAGTGCTCGCCTGCGTCGCCCGTCACCGGGGTGAAAGCGCCGAGCGCCTGGCAGAGCATTCCACTGCCACCGCACGGGCGTTCTTCGGCCTGCCGACGATCGCCTGAGTTCGTCCTAAAGCTCCCGCGGGTTCAGCCGCTAAGCTGACCAACGGTCTCGTTGACCCGTATCAACGATTGCCCCTTACTCAGCTTTCAAGATAATGGCGCCTTGCCATTATCTTGCCGATAAGAAGAAATCCCCCTATGGGCACCTGGATCAGCAACATCCCACTGAAATACAAGTTCTGGGCCGTCAACGCGGTGGCCTTCTTCACCACCCTGCTGCTGGTTCTGTTCGCCATGCAGCAGGAGGCCGCCGGACGCAATGCGTCCGCCCAGAGCGCCGCCGCCGCCGAAGGCGAGCTGGTACAGGCCTGGCCAACCGGCGGTACCTTGCCCGCACGGAGCAACCTGCTGCCGCTGGAACAGGCCGCGAGCCTCGGCGGCACGGCGGCCCAGGCGCTGGACGAAGCCCGGGGCTGGGTCGAGCTGCACGGTGCGCGCCAGGGCGAGACCGCGCTGCTCGGCGCCTGGGTCGGCCAGACCGCTTCCGGCCAGCGTTTCGCCGTGCTCGCCCCGGCCAGCGACCTCTGGCAGGTCTTCGCCGATCGCGCCGGCGCCTACGCGGTCGCCGTCCTGGTGCTGATGCTGGCGTTGCTGGCGGCTTCGCAACTGCTGATCCGCTTCATCCTGACCCACCTGCACACCCTCAAGGATGTGATGCTGCATGTCGAGAAGAGCGGCGACCTGTCCGCCCGCGTACCGCTGCAGGGACGCGACGAGGTCGGCCAGATGGCCGGCGCCTTCAACGCCATGCAGGCTGGCTACCAGCGCATCGTCGGTACTGTCGCCGCCGCGGCCGGCAAGCTCGACGAGGGCGCCCAGGCGCTCGCCAGGAGCATGGGCCAGGTGCGCCAGGGCATGCTCGGCCAGCAGAGCGAGACCGACCAGACCGCCACCGCGATCAACGAAATGTCGACCACCGTCTTCCATATCGCCCAGCACGCCGCCGACACCCGCGACCAGTCGCAGGAAGCCGATCGCCTGGCCGGCGCCGGCCAGCAGGCGGTGAACCGGGTCAGCGCATCGATCGCCGGACTGTCCCAGGGGGTCCAGGAAACCGCCGAGATGATCCAGAAGCTGGCCGAGGACAGCCAGAAGATCAGCGGCGTGGTCAACGTGATCCACGGCATCGCCGAGCAGACCAACCTGCTCGCCCTCAACGCCGCCATCGAGGCCGCGCGGGCCGGCGAAATGGGCCGCGGCTTCGCGGTGGTCGCCGACGAGGTGCGCAACCTCGCCCGTCGCGTGCAGGACTCCACCGACGAGATCACCCAGATGATCCTCGCCCTGCAATCGGGCACCCGCGACGCCGTGGAGTTCATGCAGGAAAGCTCGCTCAAGGCCGACGGTTGCGTCAGCCAGGCCGGCGACGCCGGCGAGGCCCTCGCGGCGATCGCCAACGCCGTGGCGCAGATGCGCGAAAGCAATACGCAGATCGCCGTCGCCGCGGAACAGCAGAGCCAGGTGGCGGAAGAAATGACCCGCTCGGTGGTGGGCATCCGCGATGTCACCGAGCTCACCGTGCAGCAGACCGTCGAGTCGGCGGCCACCAGCCAGCAACTGGTCGACCTGGCCGGCGACCTGACTCGCGCCATCGGCCAGTTGCGTCTCTGAGCAGGGTCGCCCTATCGCCGGGATAGGCAGGAATCATTCGCCGCGGCGCGGCGCCGCGCCTAGACTCGATGCCATGAAACGACCCGCCTCGCGGGTCGCCGCCACGGAGTATCGAGAACCATGGGCAAACGTCACCCCAACCTGCTCGCCTGGCAATGGCGAGGCTACGCCGGCAACCACCGCAACCCGACCAACCTGGTCCTGCACCTGATCGCCGTCCCGCTGTTCATCCTCGGCGCGATCCTCCTGCTCGGCGGCCTGTTCGGCCTGGACCTGCTGCGCGTGGCGCTCGGCGTCATCGGCATCGTGGCCGGCCTGGCGCTCCAGGCCAAGGGCCATGCGCTGGAAGAACAGGCGCCGGAGCCCTTCAGCGATCGGCAGGACGCTGTCAGTCGATTGCTCGTCGAACAGTTCGTCACCTTCCCCCGCTTCCTCCTCAGTGGCGCCTGGTGGAAGGCCTGGCGCGCACGGCGCAAGTGACGGTTCGTCCGGGATTGCGCTCGGCCCTTCAGTTTTGCCGACGCACTGCCGATATAATCGACGGAATCCTGTCGTGGACCGACACCATGCCGTCATTGCGTCAATTAATCGTCTTCCTCTGCTGCCTTGGCGCCGCCCTCGCCCAGGCGACGCAGCCCGTGCCGCTGGGCGGACGGCCGATCGTCACCCTGCTGCAACCCGGCAAGCCGCCCCTGCGACTGACCCTCGCCGACCTCGAAGCCCTGCCCGGCGAGACCCTGGAAGCCCAGTTGCCCGGCGAAGCCAATGCCAAGTGGCAGGGGGTGCGCCTCAGCCTGCTGCTGGAACACCTGCGCCTGGCCCCGCCGAAGCGCCTACGGGTGCTGGCGCTGAACGACTATTCGTCGATCATTCCGTACAGCGACCTCGAGACCTACCAGCCGATCCTCGCCTATCGCCGCAACGGTGCCTACATGACGATTCGCGAGCGTGGGCCGCTATTCATCATCTACCCCATGGCCCGCTATCCTGAGTTGAGAAACCAGGTCTACTACAACCGAACCGTCTGGCAGGTCAGTTCCATCACCCTTGAGTAAGCAACGCTCATGACTGTGCCGCTGCTCGATCCGACAAAGCTGCGCCGGCAACGCCAGATCATGGGTCTGTTGCTCGGCCTGGTGCTGGTCATGGCGCTGATCGCCGGGGCCGCGCTGTGGCTGGCGGTGCGCCAGGGCCAGCAACTGGCGCAACCGAACCTGCACAACGAGCTGTGGCAGACCTACTCCCTGCGCGCGGAGCTGAATCGCACGCTGGAGACCGCCCAGCGGATCGAACGTGGCGAGGGCCAACCCGACGACCTGGCGATCCGCCTCGAGGTGCTCGCCAGCCTGATCGCCCCCCTGCGCCGCCAGCACCTGTTCAGGCACCTCGCCGAGCCACGCCCGGAAGTGCAGGCCACCCTGCAACGCCTGATCGAACTCAGCGACCGCTGGTCGGACCAGGCCCCCTGGGGCGACCCCGCCGGCGCGCGGCGCCTGGCCGGCGAGATCAGCGAACGGCTTCCGGCGCTGCTGGAGCCGGCGCACCAGATCGTGGTCGCCAGCAACATCGCCCTGACCAACCAGTTGGACATCGACCGCAAGCACCTGCACCGGGCGTTCTACGCGCTGTTCTGGGCGCTGCTCGGGATCGGCGCCGGCGGCGCCCTGCTGGTGCTGCGCCTGGTCGCCGATTTCAGGCGCGCGCAGCAACTGGCCGGGCATCTGGTCGAGCTCAACGCCACCCTGGAGAGGCGCGTCGACGAACGCACCCGCCAGCTCAGCGAAGGCAAGGCGCTGCTGCATTTCATCCTCGAAGCCAGTCCCAGCGACGTGGTGCTGCTCAGCGCCTGCGGCGCGCGCATCCACTACGTCAACCCGCGCCTGCTCAGGCGCATCGGTTGCCGGGAGCAGGATGATTTCCGCCTGCCGCGGCTGTTCGCCAGCGCCAGCGAATACAGCCGCCTGCAGAATGCCCTGGAGGAGCGCGGCCAGGTCGATGGCTGGGAAGCCCAACTGTGCGGTGAAACGCCCTGCTGGGCGGTGATCTGCGCGCGCCACCTGGAAGTCGATGGCGAACCGGCGACCCTGATCTGGTGCTACGACATCAGCCGGCGCAAGGCCATGGAGCAAGAGCTGCGCCTGCTGGCCAGCACCGACACCCTGACCGGCCTGCACAACCGCCACTCGTTCCTGCACCAGGCGGAGCTCATGCTCAAGGCCGCGGAGCGCTTCCATCACCCATGCGTGGCGCTGATGCTGGACATCGACCATTTCAAGAGCATCAACGATGGCCACGGCCACCTGACCGGCGACCGTGCCTTGCAGCGGGTGGCCGAGACCCTGCGCCAGGGCCTGCGCGAAGTGGACCTGCTCGGCCGCCTGGGCGGCGAGGAGTTCGCCGCGATGCTTCCGGAAATCTCCCTGGACCAGGCGCTGGACGTCGCCGAGCGCCTGCGCGCCGGCGTCGAGGCGCTACGGGTGAGCAATCCCGACGGCGAGCCACTGCGGATGACCGTGAGCATCGGCGTGGCCCTGCGCAAGGACGTCGGGGACGACCTGGAAAGCCTGCTGGTGCGTGCCGACAGCGCGCTCTACCAGGCCAAGAGCGGCGGGCGCAACCGCACCGAGTACACGCCCGCCTGAGGCGCCCTCAGCCGAACACCGTCACCATCTGCCGGCTGATCGCCAGCAGGCGGCCGTCGGCGCTCCACATCCGCGCCGCCACGTGGCCGTAGCCGTCGCGGGCCTCTTCGATCTCCGCCAGGTAGCGGCACCAGTCGCCGCAGCGCTGCTCCGGCAGCGGCTGGACGAACTCGGCGGTCCAGGTCAGCGAGCTGGCCATCGCCGGCGTGCCCAGGTGCGGCAGCAGCGCCGGCGGCCAGGAGTCGAGCAGCGCAAGCAGGTGGGAAACCTCCATGGGCTCTCCCTCGGGTTCGTCGCGGAAACGCATCCAGCCGCCCATCTGGCGCGACTTGTTCGAAGAGAACGGCAGGCCGCCCACTGCCCAGCGCATGGCGATGTAGCGAGTGAACTCCGGAGTCACGTTACGGATATAAGGCAGTTCCTGGCTCTCTTCGGGGCCCTTCATTCCGGCCGCCGGCAACGCTTCCACCGCCACCGCCGAAGCGCGGGCGACGCCAAAGCTGGCCTGGACCAGCGTGACCACCTGCTCGCCCTGGCTGACCTCGACCTGCACCTGGCTCACCGCCTTGCCCTCGCGCAGCAGCCGGGCGCTGAAGCGAGCCGGCTGCCCGGGCGCCAGCGGCCCGACGAAACTCACGCTGACGGAGCGCAACGGGCGCTCCGCCTCGACCACCGTGCGCATGGCCTCGTAGGCCAGCGCCACCACCAGACCGCCGAAGGTGGCGCGCCCCTGGCCCCAACTGGCCGGTACCACCACGGAAGAAGGGTCGCGGCGGACCGCCTGGATCAATTCGGAAAAATTCATGTGTGCCTCGCGAGGGGTTTCGAGCGCCCATCTTAGGCGAGGCAGGCCCGCTGAAAAAAGCCGATCGGAATGCCGGCGCTCAGTGTTCGCCGAGCGCCTCCTGCAGCGTCTGCAAGGCCCTGGCGGCCTGTTCGCGGGCTCGTTCGAAGCGAACCGTCCAGAGGTCGCGCAACGGTGCCAGGTCGGGTTCGCGCTGGCAGCGCAGCAGCCACTGCTCGAGATCGTGCCAGTCGCCCAGCGCCGATTGCGCTGCCTTCAGCGGCGTTAGCAGCGAAGTGGGGATGCTGCAGTCCCGCGGATAGGCCTCCAGGCCGTAGCGCACCCGTTTGATCCGCAGCCGCAGCGGATGCCAGTGGGCATAGGTGGTGTCCGCCAGTTCCGCGCGCAGCGCCTGCCATTGCCGGCGCAGGCGCTTGCGCACCCGTCCGTGCAGCCCCTCCAGCACCGCATGGCGCTGCGCCGTGCGCAACAGCGTCGGCCAGACGTCCAGGCACAGTTGCAGGCGATGCAGCGGCTGGCTGGCGAGCACCGCCACGTAGCCCGACTCGAGCACTGGCCGGCGAACCGCCTGCGCGTCCCGCAGGCCTTCGGCGGCGAGCGCCGGCAGCAGCACCTCCAGGTCGCGGATCGGCCCGCTGAGGCGGCCCAGTTCGGCGGCGGCCCGCTCCAGCTCCTCGACCCCGGGCACGCCGCGGATCGGCCGCAGCAGGCTGCGCAGGCGCCGCAGGGCGATGCGCAGGTCATGCAGCGCCTCGCCGTCGGTGCGTGCCTCCAGGCGTGCGACCGCCGCCATCAACGCCACCTGCTGGCCGATCACTTCGGCCAGCAGCCCATCGACGAACCGCGTCATGCCCTCTCCTCCTCAGCCATCCCGCCTCGGCGCACGCCCCAGGCGCCAGGGCAACGCCCGGCGCAACGCGCGCAGCCGCAACCCTGGATCATCCGCCCCGCCGTGTCCATAGCGCTGCGCCTCGAAGGCGTCGACGAAGCCGCCGATCGCCGCCGCCTGCGCCGGCAGGACGCGGGCGGCGCGCTCACCGAAGGCGCGCAGCCCCTCCCCCGGCGAGCGGCGCAGGCCCTGGCCTTCCAGCAGGCGCTCGAAACGTCGCAGCTGGCGATCCTGGGCATCGCCGCGAGCCTGCCAGGGCTTGAGCAGGAACAGCGCCAGCAGGCCCACCAGCAGCGCACCGGCGCCCCCCAGGAGCAGGCCCAGGCGGGTCGGGTCCAATCCACCGAACCAGCGCTGCAGGAAGGCCCCCTGCTGTTCGCCCTGGTAGGACAGGACCCAGCGCTGCCAGCCGTAATTGAGGTTGTCCCAGGCCAGGCGCATCTCGTTGAACCAGGGCAGGCCGCGGTAGCGCAGCGCCGACAGCGGCGAGTCGGCGAGGAAGTCGTCCTGCCCCGCCAGCGCCTCCTCGAGCCCCTGCTCGATGCGCTCCGGCGCCACCTGGTAGGTCGGGTCGACGCTGCGCCAACCCTGCCCCGGCTGCCAGTACTCGACCCAGGCGTGGGCATCGAACTGGTGGACCAGCAGGTAGTTGCCGGCCGGGTTCAACTCGCCGCCCTGGTAGCCGGCCACCACTCGCGCCGGTATCCCCGCGGCGCGCAGGACGAAGGTCATCGCCCCGGCGTAGTGGGCGCAGAAGCCGCTGCGCGTCTCGAAGAGGAACGCATCCACGCCGTCGGCCCCGGTTGCCGGCGGTTTCAGCGTGTAGGCGAAGGGCTCCCGGTTGAACCGTCGCAGCAGTGCCTCGACCAGCGCCTGCGGTTGCCCGTGGGCCTGGCGCAGCGACTCGGCCAGGGCTCGCGCGCGCGGGTTGCCCTGGGCTGGCAACTGCAGGTTGCGCCAGCGCGTCCGCGGGTCGATGCCGGCTTCCCGCAGCGCCTGCGGCCAGGAACTGACGCGGTAGAACAGGCGCTGCTCCACCGGGCGCCGGCGCTGCAGGTGGAAATCGCTCATCAGCCGGGTGTCGGCCTGGTCGGTCTGGGCCACATCGAGGGCGAACAGCCAGGATTGCGAGCTGGGCTGCATGATCACCTCGTAGCGCAACTCCGGGCCACGCTTCTGCCACAGGCCGGCGCTGTCGCCGTCCCACTGCGGCCCCTGCGACCAGCGCCGGCCGTCGAAGCGCTCCAGGGTCAGGGCGCGCCAGTAGAGCTGCTCGCGCGGCGGCGGCGCGCCGTCGAAGCGGACCCGGAAGGCCAGTTCGGCGGAACGCCCGAGCTCGGCGATATCCCCCGGCGCCATGCTTTCCGAGAGACCGGTGACGCCCTTGTCGCTCGGCATCGGCAGCGACCACAACGGCCCCAGCCGCGGGAAGAACAGAAACAGCAGGAGCATCAGCGGCAGCGCCTGCAGCAGCAGGACGGCGGCCAGGCGCAGGGTCGGCCAGGGCCGCGCGGCGAATCCGCTCTGCTGCAGGCCGATCAGCGCCGCCAGCAGCGCGGTCAGCGGCAACAGGCTGTACAGCGCGGCGAGGAAGCCGTCGTCGAACAGGTAGCCGACCAGCACCGCGAAGAAGCCGAGGAACACCAGCACCAGGGCGTCGCGGCGGGTCTTCATTTCCACCAGCTTGAGGATGAACGCGGCGATCAGCAGCACCGCCCCGGCATCCAGCCCGACCAGGCTGCCGCGCGCCAGCCAGACCCCGGCCCCGGCGAGCAGCGCCAGGGCCAGCTTGACCCAGGTCCCCGGGTAGCCGGCGCGCATGCGGAAGATCTGCACGCGCCAGGTCGCGCAGCCCAGCCACATGGCGACGATCCACGCCGGCAGGTAGGCCAGGTGCGGCAGGATCACCAGCACCTGCGCCACCAGCAGCCAGACCAGCGCGACCCGCGGGATGGCGTTCACCGCGGCGTCCCGAACAGCGCCAGGGCGCGCAGGCAGGCCTCGCGCTGCGCCTCGCCGGTGGCCGGCGGCAGGCGCGTCCCGGGCAACGACAGGCCGTAGGGTTGCTGCCGCGCGGACAACTCCAGGACCGCCTGGCACAGGCGTCCCAGGCGGCTCTCGTCGTCGCCGCCGAGGCGCTCGAACTCCAGCCACAGGTCGTCGCCACCGAGCGCGGCGAAGTCTTTCACCAGCAGCCCCTGGCCACGGGAAAACGCCTTCCAGTGCAGGCGTCGCCGCGAATCCCCCGGCTGGTAGGCGCGCAGGCCCTGGTAATCATCGACACCGGCGTTCGCCAGGGCGCGCCCCTGCTGCTCGGCATCGCGCTCGCCGGGCGCCTGGAAGCGCTCGCCGGGCAGCGGCCGCGGATAGACCAGGGCCTGTTGCCGCAGGTCGACCCAGCTCCAGGCCACCAGCAGGCCGAGGGGAAAGCGGCTTTCCACCCGCAAGCGCGCCGGCCGCAGCCAGCCGCGGCGCTCGGCGGGATGGAACAGCAGGACTTCGCCGGCCGCGTCGCGCCCCAGGTCGCTGTACTCCAGGGGCCGCTCCGGCCAGCCGACGGCGATGGCCTGGCGCGCCCGCCGCGGGCTTTCCAGGCGCACCCGGAAACCGGCACGCTCGCCGACGAACACCGCCTCCGCGCCCAGTGCGGTGAGGCGCAGGCCGGCGAGATTGCGATAGGTATGGAGGATGGTCACCACGCCAAGCGACAGGAGCAGGAACGTCAGTCCATAGGCCAGGCTGTTCTGGTAGTTGATCGCCGCCAGCAGCATCACCAGCAGCGCCAGGCCGAAGGCGCCGCCCTGACGGGTCGGCAGGATGAAGATGCGCCGCTGGTTCAGCTCGACGCTGCTCGCCGGCGGGATCCGCCGGTCCAGCCAGCGCTGCCAGCGTGCCCGGTTGCGCAGGCGCATCAGAGCGCCGGGACTTCGCGCAACAGCCACTGCACCAGCGCGCCGCCGCCGTGGCCGGTGGGGTCGGCCTGGTCGCGCAGGCGGTGCCCGGCCACCGCCGGCAGCACCGCCTGGACGTCTTCCGGAATCACGTAGTCGCGTCCCGCCAGCAACGCCCAGGCACGCGCCGCGGCGAGCAGCGCCAGGCTGCCGCGCGGCGACAGGCCGAGGGCGAAGGCCGGCTGCGTGCGGGTCGCCTCGACCAGGCGCAGCACGTAGTCCACCAGCGCGTCGCTGGCACGGACCTTCGGCACTTCGGCCTGGAAAGCGGCCAGCGCCGCGTGGTCGAGCAGGGGCTCCAGGCGCGGCAGCAGATCGCGCCGGGCTTCGCCGAGCAGCAGCGAACGCTCCGCGGCGCGCCCGGGATAGCCCAGCGACAGGCGCATCAGGAAGCGGTCCAGCTGCGACTCCGGGAGAGAGAAGGTACCGCCCTGGCTGGCCGGGTTCTGCGTGGCGATGACGAAGAACGGCTCCGGCAGGGGCCGGGTCGCACCCTCGATGGTCACCTGGCCCTCTTCCATGGCCTCGAGCAGGGCGCTCTGGCTCTTCGGCGTGGCGCGGTTGATCTCGTCGGCGAGCACCAGCTCGGCGAAGATCGGCCCGGGATGGAAGACGAACTGCCCGCTGTCCTTGTCGAACACCGAAGTGCCGAGGATGTCGCCCGGCAGCAGGTCGGAGGTGAACTGGATGCGCTGGAAGCTGAGCCCGAGTACCCGCGCCAGGGCATGGCTGAGGGTGGTCTTGCCCATCCCCGGCAGATCCTCGATCAGCAGGTGACCGCGGGCCAGCAGGCAGGCCAGGGCCAGGCGTACCTGGTGGTCCTTGCCCAGCAGAATCTCGTCGACCGCCTTCAGACAGGCTTCCAGGGTGTTCAGCATCCCGACCTCGCGTTCCCGGGGAAAACAGCGATCCTACTGGCCTGGCGCCAGCGGGCAAGGCGCTTGCAATTTTTCCTCACGAAACTGTGAATCCGTGCCACCGGAAGTGGCCGGAGCGCCCATTACCAGCCTAGACGCTGGCGAGGACAGGCGGCCACCGGCGCTATCCGCCACGCCGGGGCCGACGGGAGATGCGGGGAGCGCCTCAGCCCAGCTCGGCGACGATCGCCGCCAGCGCCTTGGCCGGGTCGGCGGCCTGGCTGATCGGACGACCGATCACCAGGTAGTCGGAACCGGCGTCCAGGGCCTGGCGCGGGGTGAGGATGCGCCGCTGGTCGTCCTGGGCGCTGCCGGCCGGGCGGATGCCCGGGGTCACCAGTTGCAGGCGCGGATGGGCGCCCTTCAGCGCCGGCGCTTCCTGGGCCGAGCAGACCAGGCCGTCCATGCCGGCTTTCTCCGCCAGCGCGGCGAGCCGCAGCACCTGCTCCTGCGGCTCGATGTCGAGGCCGATGCCGGCCAGGTCCTCGCGCTCCATGCTGGTCAGCACGGTGACCCCGATCAGCAGCGGCTTCGGCCCGTTGAACGCCTCCAGCGTCTCGCGGCAGGCGGCCATCATGCGCAGGCCGCCGGAACAGTGCACGTTGACCATCCACACGCCCATCTCGGCGGCGGCCTTCACCGCCATCGCGGTGGTGTTCGGGATGTCATGGAATTTCAGGTCGAGGAATACCTCGAAGCCCTTGTCGCGCAGGATCTCGACGATGCCCGCGGCGCAGCTGGTGAAGAGTTCCTTGCCGACCTTCACCCGGCACAGTTTCGGATCCAGCTGATCGGCCAGCGCCAGGGCGGCCTCACGGGTGGGGAAATCCAGGGCGACGATGATGGGGGACTGGCAGGCGGACATGGGCTCTCTCGCGGCGAATCGAAAACGGCGCGCATTGTCGCAGAATCCGGGCGTTTGCCGTAGCCCGGATCGCGCCGCGGGGACGAACGTCGCCGGGACGCCTAGAGCCGCGCGCGGAGCAGCCGCTCCAGCCAGTCGACGAAGGCCTTGACCCGCCGCGACAGGTGCCGGCGGTGCGGATACAGGGCATAGACCGGCATCGCCTCGGCCCGCCATTGCGGCAGCACTTCGCGCAGTTCGCCGCGCTCGATGTGCTCGCGAACGTCGTAGGCGGGAATCTGGATCAGCCCGAGGCCGGACAGGCAACAGGCGATGTAGCTCTCCGCATTGTTCACCGTGACCCGGCTGCGCAGCACGCGGGTCACGCTGCGGCCGCCCTCGCGGTACTCCCAGGGCAGCACCCGGCCACTGGTGGGCGAGGCGTAGTTCACCGCCCAGTGCCCGTCGAGCTGCTCCGGCGCCTGCGGCACGCCATGTTGCGCCAGGTAGGCGGGACTGGCGCAGTTGATCAGCGCCATCTCGCCCAGGCGCCGCGCCACCAGGCTGCTGTTGCCCAGTTGGCCGACCCGCAGGGCGCAGTCGACGCCCTCCTGCACCAGGTCCACCGAGCGGTCGCTGGAGCCCAGCTCCAGCTCGATGTCCGGATGCTCGCGGAAGAACGCCGGCAACGCCGGTGCGATCAGCAGGCGCGCCACCCGGCTCGGCACGTCGACCTTGAGCCGGCCGCTGGCGCGGCTGCCGTCGCGAAACAGGCCTTCCAGCTCCTCCATGTCTTCCAGCAGATGGCGGCAGCGCTCCAGCACCGCGCTGCCGTCCTGGGTCAGCTGCACCTGGCGCGTGGTGCGGTGCAGCAGGCGGCTGCCGAGCTGTGCCTCGAGCTGCTGGACCGCCGCCGAGACCGTCGCACGCGGCATGTCCAGCAGGTCGGCGGCCTTGGTGAAACTGCCGGTTTCGGCGACGCGCAGGAACACCCGCATGCTGTCCAGACGATCCATGGGCGGGCCCTTCTCTCTATACGGGATGGCTGGACAGTCTATTCAGTCGGATCCGGTTTATCCAAGGAATCCTGACCAATAGCCTGGTAGCCCGCCTTGTCCCGGAGCCACCCATGCCCCACGCCCCGCTCGCCTCCGCTACGTCGGACACCAGCCCGTTATCGGAAGTCGCCGTTTTCTGGCGCGAGGCCGGCCCCAGCTTCTGGTTCGCCAAGGACCCTCGCTTCGACCGGCGCTTCCGCCTGCGCTTCGCCCAGGCCCATGAACTGGCCCACGCCGAGCGCCTGCGGCCGGGCCCCGCAGACGCCCAGGCACATCTTGGCCTGCTGGTCCTGCTCGACCAGTATCCGCGCAACGCCTTCCGCGGCACCCCGCGCATGTACGCCAGCGACGCCCTGGCCCGGCGCTGGGCGAACCGGGCGCTGGCAGCCGGCCTGGACCGGCAGGTCGAGGAAGCGTTGCGGCTGTTCTTCTACCTGCCGTTCGCCCACGCCGAGAACCTCGTCGACCAGGATCGCTCGGTGGCGCTGAATCGCGGCCTCGGCCAGCCGTACCTGGACCACGCCCGTGGGCACCGCGAGATCATCCGCCGCTTCGGCCGCTTCCCGCACCGCAACCCGCTCCTCGGCCGCCCGTCCAGCGCCGCGGAACTGGCCTTCCTCGCCGCTGGCGGCTTCGCCGGTTGAGCCGGCGGGATCAGCGGCCGCCCCCGTCCGCCGGCAGGCCGCGATCCAGCAGGCGTTCCAGCAGCCAGTTGGCCGCCGGACCCAACGGTCGCTGCCGCGACCAGACCACGTCCACCGCCTGGCTGCGCGGCCAGCCGGCCACCGGCAACTCCTGCAGCCGTCCGTTGGCATAGCCGCTGACCAGCCAGCGCGACAGCTCCGCCCAGCCGAAGCCGTGGGTGGCCATCTCCAGCAGCAGCAGATAGTTGGGCGCCGACCAGCAGCGCCCGCCGCTGGACGGCAGGCCGTCGTTGATCGCCGCGCCGGTCTCGCTATAGGTGTTCAGGCGCAGCAGGCGCCATTCGGAAAGATCGCGCTCGGTCACCCGGGAGAGCGTCGCCAGGGGATGGTCGACGGCGGCGAACAGGCCGAACTCGGCGCGCTCGGCCACCGCCGCCACGCCCAGTTCCGGCGGGTAGTGCGGCTGCGCCGCGAGCAGGCCAAGGGTGGCGCGGCCACGGCTGACCTGGGCGATCACGTCCTGGTCCTCGGCGATCAGGCATTCGAACTCCAGTTCCGGGTAGCGCGCGTCCAACTCGGCCAGGCGCGCCTCGTAGCGCGCCGAATGGTAGGTATCGGACAGCGCCAGGGTCACCCGTGGCTCCGAGCCGCCGGCGAGCAGCGCGGCAACCCGGCGCAGGCGGTCGGAGGCGCCGAGGACCTCCTCGACCCGTCCCAGCAGCGTGCGCCCGGCCTCGGTCAGACGCGGCTGGCGACCGCTGCGCTCGAACAGTTCCAGGCCGAGATCGATCTCCAGCCGGGCGATCGCCTCGCTGACCGTCGACTGGCTCTTGCCAAGCTTGCGCGCCGCCGCGCTGAAGGAGCCGAGGGAGACGGCCTGGACGAACGCCTCGAGTGATTCGGGAGAAAGGTGCATATCGGTTTTTCCGATGATATCCAACTTAACCCTATCCCAGACTCCGATGACAATACAGCCCGAACCGTAACGACGAACCCGGAGCGTTCGCCATGAGCCACACCCCCACCGCCCTGAACAAGACCCTCAAGGAGCGGATCTTCCATGCCCTGGCCTTCGAGGGCCTGGCCGTCCTGCTCACCGCGCCGGTGCTGTCGCTGGTGATGGACAAGCCGCTGGCGCACATGGGCGCGCTGACGCTGATGTTCTCCACCGTGGCGATGCTCTGGAACATGCTTTTCAACAGCCTGTTCGACCGCGCCCAGCGGCGCATGGGCTTCCAGCGCACCCTGCAGGTGCGGGCGCTGCACGCGGCGCTCTTCGAACTGGGCCTGATCGTGGTGCTGGTGCCGCTGGCCGCCTGGTGGCTGTCCATCGGACTGGTCGAGGCGTTCCTCCTCGACATGGGCCTGATCCTGTTCTTCCTGCCCTACACCATGGTCTTCAACTGGAGCTACGACGTGCTCCGCGCGCGCCTGGTGGAAAATCGCCAGGCCGGGGCCGCCGGCTGCGACGCCGGCTGACGCGGCCTCAGGCGCTCAGGCGCTCGCGCAGCCGGCCGAGCATGCCGAGCAGGCTACCGACCCGCTCCTTCTCGCGCTCGTCGCGCGGTACCTCGGCCTGCCGGTCGACTTCCGGCAGGCCCTGCCCGCGCCACAGCAGGGCCTGCTCGGCGGCGGCCTTCAGGCCTTTCTCGAACAGCCCGCGGCGGATCGGCTTGGGCAGGTAGCGGAAGATCTGCGCCTGGTTGATCAGGTTCAGTAGGGCCTGGGTATCGCGGAACGGCGTGACCACCAGGCTGAGCAGTCGCGGATGGGCCTGGGCCAGCGACTTGAGCAGCGGTGCGGTGTCCTCGCCGGCCAGCTTCAGGTCGCTGACCAGCACCTCCACCGGCTCGGTGTTCAGCCACACCAGCGCCTCGGCCAGGTTGCGCGCGCGCAGCAGGCGATGCCCGCCGGCATGGCAGAAGGCGCCGACGCAGGCCAGGGTCTCCGGATCCTCGTCGAGCAGCAGCACGCTCAGCGGCGCCGCCAGCGAGGCCACCGGCGCCGCCGGCGGGAGCGCCTGGCGGCTGGCGATCTCCGCCGCCTGGCGCAGGGTGAAGGCCATTTCCTGGGGATTCCAGGGCTTGGTCAGGTAGCGGAAGATGCCGCCGTCGTTGAGCGCGTCGACGGCAGCGTCGAGGTCGGAATAGCCGGTGAGAAGGATCCGCAGGGTATCCGGACAACGTTCCCGGGCCTGCGCCAGCAACTCGGCGCCACTCATCCGCGGCATGCGCTGGTCGCTGACCAGCACCTGTACCCGCTCGCTCTTCAGGCGTTCCAGCGCGCGCCAGGGGTCGCTCTCGGTCAGCACCTGGTAGTGGCGGCGGAACTGCATGGCCAGGCTACGCAGGATGCGCTCCTCATCATCGACGAAGAGGATGCGGACGGGGGATGGGCTCATGTCAGGCGCTCCGTTGCAGTTCGCGGGCCTGCTCTCGCGGCAGGCTGATGAGGAAGCGGGTGCCGCGGCCCGGTTCGGAAGCCACGCGGATGCTCCCGCCGTGCTGCTGGATGATCTTGTAGCTGATCGACAGGCCGAGCCCGGTACCCTGCCCCACCGGCTTGGTGGTGAAGAACGGGTCGAAGATCCGGGCCAGGACTTCGGCCGGCATGCCCTTGCCGTTGTCCTGCACGGAGAGGAACACCTGGCGCTCGTCGGCCCAGCTCTTCAGCAGGATCCGGCCGAAACGCTCCATGGCCTGGGCGGCATTGGTCAGCAGGTTCAGCAGGACCTGGTTGATCTGCGACGGCGCGCAGGCGATCCGCGGCAACTCGCCCAGCTGGCTGCTGACCTCGGCCCGCTCCCTGATGCTGGCGCGGGCGATCAGCAGGGCGTTGCGCACGCAATCGTTGAGGTCGACCTCCTCGCTGAAGGCACGGTCCAGGCGGGCGAAGTCCTTGAGCCCGGAGACCAGCTCGCCGATCTGGCCGAGACCGTAGCGGGTATCGGCGAACAGTTGCTGCAGGTCCTCGCGAACCTGCTCCACGGCTGCCTCGCGACGAGCCACGTCGGCCGCCTGCAGGGCCTGCGCCAGGCGCGTTTCGTCGCACTGCGGGTCGCCCAGGCAGTCGACCAGCGCCGCCTGGGCATCGGCCAGGCGCAGCAGCGGGTCGCTGAGTTCCTCCAGCAGCGCCAGGTTGTTGCCGACATAGCCGAGAGGCGTGTTCAACTCATGGGCGACCCCGGCCACCATCTGCCCGAGCGATGCCATCTTTTCCGACTGCACCAGTTGCGCCTGGGACTCCTTGAGGTCCACCAGCGCCTTGCGCAGCACCCGGTTGCGCTGGGCGATGCGCGCCTCCATGGCCTTCAGCAGGTCGAGCACGGTGCCCAGGCCACGGTAGCGGCTCTCCTCGTCGATCAGGGCGAAGTCCTCGGTGATCGGGTATTGCAGGCGCCCGGTGACCTGCTGCGCAGCCTCTTCCAGGCTGGCGCCGAGGAATACGCTGAGGGGCGCCCGGTTCATCACCTCGCGCACCGGATGGCGGCCCCAGAGGTCGCGGCCGAAGCGCTGCATGAAGATGTCCTGGAGGGTGTAGCGGCTGACCAGGCCGAGCACCCGGCGTTCGTCGTCGACCACCGGCAGCGACAGGAAGGCGCGGTGCTCCGGCATCAGCAGGCGATCGGCGACATCGCTGATGCTCATCGCCGGGGTCAGCGGTTCCACCGGGCGCAACAGACGGGACAACGCGCTCGGAGACATCGGCAACCTCTCGACGGCAAGCCCGGACGGGGCAATGAAGGGATGGCAGCCAGTTAAGCAATGTCAGATTGCCAATATGTGACAGGCATCACGGCGCCTGGCCGCCATCCGCAACTTCGAGCGGGCAACGACAGTCTCAAGCACAAGGCGTGCGACCGGGAGTTGCCTGACAGAACGGCAAACCCGGCGTATGGTGGACAGTCAAATCGATGAGGAAGACGCTATGCCCTGGTATGCCTGGTTGATCATCGTGCTCGCCCTGGGCTCCATCGTCGGCGGGCTCCTGCTGCTGCGCGACTCGGCGAAGAAGTTGCCGCTGAGCGAGGAACAGCTCAAGCGCATCCACGAACGCAACGCCGAGCTGGACGCGCAGGAAGCGAAGGATCGCTGAACCCGTCGGCTCCGGACGGGTCATTAGCTCCAGGTCCGGGGCCGTTCCCCGTTTTTTCTGGCAGAAGGTCCGTTCCTTGCGCTTTTCCCAACCGCGGGTCGAAATGCCTTTAGAATCCCTCCTTTAAACGGGAGGTTGCATGCTTGGGCGTCTGATACCGCTTCTACCCATTCTCTTTCTGCTCGGTGGATTCTTCACCGGGCATATCGCGCTGCTGACGGCGATCATCGTCCTGCTCTACATCCGCTGGGTGACCTATGCCGAGCGCTGGTTGCCGACACTGCTGTGGTGGCCGGTCAGCCTTGCCGCCAGCGCCCTCATCGCGATCCACTACCTGCCCGGCTTCATTCCCCTGCGCCTGTTCCCCTGGGACCTGGCCAGCGCCAGCCCGCCGATCCAGATGATCTGGCTGCCCTGGGACAAGGCCCTGGTCGCGCTGACCCTGCTCGCCTGGTGGCTGCGCCGGCCGAAGCAACCGCTGGTGTCGCTGGACATCACTGCGCTGGCGTTCTGCCTGACCTTCTTCGTGGTGCCGCTGCTGTCGATCATGACCAACGCCGCGAGCTGGCAGCCGAAGTGGCCGGAGGCCTTCTGGTGGTGGCTGGTGCTGAACGTCGGAGTGGTCTCGCTGGCCGAGGAGGCCTTCTTCCGCGGCCTGCTGCAAAGCCAGCTGATCCGCTGGTTCGGCGCCTGGCCGGGGATCATCGTCGCGACCCTCGCCTACGCGGCGCTGCACCTGCTGGTCAACCCGGTGTACGCGCTGCTGGCCGGGATCGCCGGGCTGGGCTACGGCATGGTCCTGCACTTCAGCGGGCGGCTGTCCCTGGCGGTGCTGCTGCACGCCTCGATCAACACCCTGCACTTCCTCCTGCTGAGCTACCCGTTCCGCCTGATCTCCGAGTGATCAGGCGTCCTTGAGCACCAGCGCCAGGGCCTCCTCGGCAAGCTGGTCGAGCGTCATCGGGCCTTCCGGTCGGAACCAGGTGGTGGTCCAGGACAGCGCCCCGGTGAGGAAACGCCGCAGGATGAACGGATCGCCCTGGCAGTAGCCGGCCAGGCGCGCCTCCCCCAGCACCTCCAGCCACATCTGCTCGTAGATGTCGCGCAGGCCGAGGATGTACTCCTGGCCCTCGGCGGACAGCGAGCGCCACTCGTAGACCAGCACCGCCATCGCCTCGCCGGTGCCGCCCATGATCGATTGCAGCTCGCAGCGGATCAGTCCCAGCACGCGCTCGCGCAGGTCCTGCGCGTCAGCCAGGGCGGCGCGCATCAGCGCGGTGTTGTAGAGGATGGTTTCCTCCATCACCGAGCGGAGGATCTCGTCCTTGCTCTTGAAGTGATGGAAGATGCTGCCCGACTGGATACCCACCGCGCTGGCCAGGTCGCGCACCGTGGTGCGCTCGTAGCCCTTGCTGCGGAACAGGTGGGCGGCGGTCTGCAACAGCTTGCCGCGGGCGCTTTCCGGGTCGGTGAGCTGTCCGCTGGCCACCAGTTCGAGCATCACTTCCCGGGCTTTCTGATCATCCAACGCGAATTCCCCTTTTTCCGGATCGTCGGCGGCTCGGTGCCGCTCGTCCGCGCGCCCGACCGCTCCGTATGCGCCGACCGGCCTTACGACGTTCCCGCAAGTGCTTGTCAGCATTCATGAAATGTATGCCTGGGAAGACGACCGAGCAAGCGCTTGGGTAACACCTGTGACTGGATTTGTTTCCAGCCTCTTCTCAACCAAGCGCTTGCTTGGTAATGTCGCTCCACACTTTCGCCGTCACGGGTCAAGAACAATGCAAAAGACCGTACGCATCGGCTGCGCCTCGGCCTTCTGGGGCGACACCTGTACCGCCGCCGCCCAACTGGTGCGCGGCGCGCCGCTGGACTACCTGGTGTTCGACTACCTGGCCGAGATCACCCTGTCGATCATGGCAGGGGCCCGCCTGAAACAGCCGGACGCCGGCTACGCCACCGACTTCGTCGAGGTCCTCGCGCCGCTGCTCGCAGAGATCGCCGGGAAGAACATCCGGGTGATCAGCAACGCCGGCGGAGTCAATCCACAGGCCTGCGCAGCCGCCCTCGCCGCGGCCTGCGAAAAGACCGGGGTGCGGCTGAAGATCGCCGTGCTGCACGGCGACAACCTGCAACCACGCCAGGCCGAGCTGGCCAAGGCTGGCATCCGCGAGATGTTCAGCGACGCGCCGTTGCCGCCGATGTGCGTCTCGATCAACGCCTACCTCGGCGCGCCGGGCATCGTCGAGGCCCTGCGCCTGGGCGCGGATATCGTGATCACCGGCCGGGTGGTCGACAGCGCGGTGGTCAGCGCCGCCCTGGTCCATGAGTTCGGCTGGGCCTGGGACGACTATGACCGCCTGGCCCAGGCCGCCCTCGCCGGGCACATCGTCGAATGCGGCGCACAATGCACCGGCGGCAACTTCACCGACTGGGAGCAGGTGCCGGACTACGAGCACATCGGCTTCCCCATCGTCGAGGTCGAGGCCGACGGGCGTTTCGTGGTGACCAAGGCGCCGGGCACCGGCGGCCTGGTCAGCGAACTGAGCGTCGGCGAACAGATGCTCTACGAGATCGGCGATCCACGCGCCTACCTGCTGCCCGACGTGGTCTGCGACTTCACCGAGGTGCGCCTGCGCCAGGCCGGTCCCGACCGGGTCGCGGTGGAGGGTGCGCGCGGCCTGCCGCCCACTGACCGGTACAAGGTCAGCGCCACCTATCCGGACGGTTTCCGCTGCACCGCCAGTTGCCTGATCGCCGGCATCGACGCGGTGAAGAAGGCCGAGCGGGTCAGCCGGGCGATCATCGCCAGGACCGAGGAACTCTTCGCCGCACGCGGCTGGGAACCCTACCGCGAGGTCAGCATCGAGCTGCTCGGCAGCGAAGCCACCTACGGCCCCCACGGGCGGCGCCAGGACAGCCGCGAAGTGGTGGTCAAGCTGGCCGCGCGGCATCCGCGCAAGGAGGCCCTGGTGCTGTTTTCCCGCGAGATCGCCCAGGCCGCCACCGGGATGGCGCCGGGCCTGACCGGAATCGTCGGCGGCCGGCCGACGGTGTATCCGGTGATCCGCCTGTTCTCCTTCCTGATCGACAAGGCGCAATGTGCGTTGAGCGTGGAGATCGACGGCCGGCGCCATCCGCTGGAACTGCCGCGCCTCGAAGCCTTCGACCCGGCGCGATTGGCCGAGGCGCGCCAGCCACCGCGCCCGGAGCAGCCCGCCAGCGCCAGCGTGGCGCTGGTGAAGCTGGCGGTGGCCCGCTCCGGCGACAAGGGCAACCACAGCAACATCGGGGTCATGGCGCGGCGCCCGGAGTACCTGCCGTGGATCGCCGAGGCGCTGGAGGAAGGCGCGGTGGTGGACTGGATGCAGCACGTGCTCGACCCGCAGACCGGCCGGGTCGGCCGCTGGTACCTGCCGGGCAGCCACAGCCTGAACTTCCTGCTGGAGAATGCCCTCGGCGGCGGCGGCGTCGCCAGCCTGCGCATCGACCCGCAGGGCAAGGCCTTCGCCCAGCAGTTGCTGGAGTTCCCGGTGGCGGTGCCGCAGGCGCTCGCCGACGCGCTGGAGACGCAGGGCAGGTAACGACAATCATGAACGGCGAATGCGGCGTGCCGCCGCATCCACCCACAGGATTCATCGGAGTCACCAGAACAATGAGCTACGACTCGATCTTCCGACCTGGCCTGTTCGACGGCCAGACCATCATCGTCACCGGCGGCGGCAGCGGCATCGGCCGCTGCACCGCCCATGAGCTGGCGGCCCTCGGCGCCCACGTGGTGCTGGTCGGACGCAAGGCGGAAAAGCTGGAGAAGACCGCCGGCGAGATCGTCGAGGACGGCGGCAGCGTCAGCTGGCACGCCTGCGACATCCGCGAGGAGGACGCGGTGAAAGGCCTGGTGGCGAACATCCTGGCCGAACGCGGGAGCATCCACCACCTGGTCAACAACGCCGGCGGCCAGTATCCCTCGCCCCTCGCCTCGATCAGCCAGAAGGGCTTCGAGACCGTGGTCCGCACCAACCTGGTCGGCGGCTTCCTGGTCGCCCGCGAAGTGTTCAACCAGTCGATGAGCAAGACCGGCGGCAGCATCGTCAACATGCTCGCCGACATGTGGGGCGGCATGCCCGGCATGGGCCACTCCGGCGCCGCGCGCTCCGGCATGGAGAACTTCACCAGGACCGCCGCCGTCGAGTGGGGCCATGCCGGCGTGCGGGTCAACGCGGTGGCGCCGGGCTGGATCGCCTCCAGCGGCATGGATACCTACGAAGGCGCGTTCAAGGCGGTGATCCCGACCCTGCGCGAGCACGTACCGCTCAAGCGCATCGGCAGCGAGTCGGAAGTCGCCGCCGCCATCGTCTTCCTGCTCTCCCCCGGCGCGGCCTTCATCAGCGGCAATACGATCCGCATCGACGGCGCCGCCAGCCAGGGCAGCCGCGCCTTCCCGCTGGTCAAGGGCAAGCCGGGACAGAGCCGCGCCTACAACGGCTTCCACCGCGCCTACCTGCCCGACGTGCTGAAGGACCAGGAGGACTGACATGCCCGCGATCCAGTCGCAACTCGACGTCAACGGCGAGGACTTCGCCCGCAATCGCCAGGCCATGCTCGCCGCCGTGGCCGGCTTCCGCGAGCTGGAGCGGAAGGTCCTGGACAAGGCCGCCGAGGCCCGGCCGAAGTTCGAGAAACGCGGCCAGCTGCTGCCGCGCGAACGCCTGGCGCTGCTGCTCGACCCTGGCGCGCCGTTCCTCGAACTGTCCTCGCTGGCCGGCTACAGGCTGCACGACGACAAGGATGGCACCCAGGCCGGTGGCGGGATCATCGCCGGGATCGGCTACATCGCCGGGGTGCGCTGCCTGGTCAGTGCCAGCAACAGCGCGATCAAGGGCGGCACCATCTCCCCGACCGGGCTGAAGAAGACCCTGCGCCTGCAGCAGATCGCCATGGAGAACAAGCTGCCGGTGGTGGCCCTCACCGAAAGCGGCGGCGCCAACCTCAACTACGCGGCGGAGATCTTCGTCGAAGGCGCGCGTGGCTTCGCCAACCAGGCGCGGCTCTCGGCCATGGGCATTCCCCAGGTCACCGTGGTGCACGGTTCCAGCACCGCCGGCGGCGCCTACCAGCCGGGGCTTTCCGACTACGTGGTGGTGGTGCGCGGCAAGGCCAAGATGTTCCTCGCCGGGCCACCGCTGCTCAAGGCCGCCACCGGCGAGATCGCCAGCGACGAGGAACTCGGCGGCGCCGAACTGCATGCCCAGGTCGCCGGCACCGCCGAGTACCTGGCGGAAAACGACGCCGACGGCGTGCGCCTGGCCCGCGAGATCATCGGCATGCTGCCATGGAACGCGCAACTGCCTGCGCGCCCGGCGCCCGCCTGGCGCGAACCGCTGTACCCGGTGGAGGAGCTGCTCGGGGTGGTCCCGGCCGACCCGAAGAAGCCCTACGACGTCCGCGAGATCGTCGCGCGCATCGCCGACGGCTCCGAGTTCCTCGACTTCAAGCACGAGTTCGACGGCCAGACCGTCTGCGGCCATCTGCGCATCGAGGGCCACGCCTGCGGCCTGATCGGCAACAACGGACCGATCACCCCGCAGGGCGCGGCCAAGGCGGCGCAGTTCATCCAGCTCTGCGAACAGAGCAACACGCCGCTGCTGTTCCTGCACAACACCACCGGCTTCATGGTCGGCACCGAGTCGGAGCGCCAGGGTGTGATCAAGCACGGCTCGAAGATGATCCAGGCGGTGGCCAACGCCCGCGTGCCCAAGCTGACCCTGGTGGTCGGCGGCTCCTACGGCGCCGGCAATTACGCGATGTGCGGCCGCGGCCTCGACCCGCGCTTCATCTTCGCCTGGCCGAACAGCCGCACCGCGGTGATGGGCGGCGCCCAGGCCGGCAAGGTGCTGCGCATCGTCACCGAGGAGAAGCACGCCAAGGAAGGCAAGGAAGCCGATCCGAAGATGCTCGACATGCTGGAAACCGTCACCGCGCAGAAGCTCGACAGCCAGTCCACCGCGCTGTACGGCACCGCCAGCCTGTGGGACGACGGCCTGGTCGACCCGCGCGACAGCCGCAGGCTGCTCGGCTACCTGCTGGATATCTGCGCGGAAGCCGAGGCGCGGCCGCTGAAGGGCAACAGCTTCGGCGTCGCGAGGTTCTGACTGAAACAACGGAGCCGGGGCGACAGCCCCTCTGCCCCTCCCCCCTGAAGAGAGGGAGCCAAACAGACCCGGTATGAAACGAACCGCCCAGCCACTCCGGAACACCCCCTCTCACTCCACGGAGAGGGTTGGGGAGAGGGCCGGAGGTCGAATCAAGACAAGGCCCAGGAGGAAAGACAACCCATGATCTTCACCCAGGAACACGAAGAACTCCGCCGCACCGTCCGCAGCTTCGTCGAGCGGGAAATCAACCCCCACGTCGACCAGTGGGAAAAGGATGGCCGCTTCCCGATCCACGACATCTTCCGCAAGGCCGGCGAACTCGGCCTGCTGGGCATCTCCAAGCCGGAGAAGTTCGGCGGCATGGGCCTGGACTACAGCTACTCGATCGTCGCCGCCGAGGAGTTCGGCGGCATCACCTGCGGCGGCATCCCGATGGCCATCGGCGTGCAGACCGACATGTGCACCCCGGCCCTGGCCCGCTTCGGTTCCGACGAGTTGCGCGAGGAATTCCTCCGCCCGGCCATCGCCGGCGAGATGGTCGGCTGCATCGGCGTCTCCGAGGTCGGCGCCGGCTCCGACGTCGCCGGCCTGAAGACCACCGCGCGCAAGGATGGCGACGACTATGTGATCAACGGCAGCAAGATGTGGATCACCAACTCGCCGTCGGCCGACTTCATGTGCCTGCTGGCCAATACCTCCGACGACAAGCCGCACGTCAACAAGTCGTTGATCATCGTGCCGATGAACACCCCGGGCATCACCCTCAGCCCGCACCTGGACAAGCTCGGCATGCGCAGTTCGGAGACCGCCCAGGTGTTCTTCGATAACGTCCGCGTGCCGCAGCGCAACCGCATCGGCGCGGAAGGCGCCGGCTTCATGATGCAGATGCTGCAGTTCCAGGAAGAACGGCTGTTCGGCGCGGCCAACATGATCAAGGGCCTGGAGCACTGCATCGACGTCACCATCGAATACTGCAAGGAGCGCAGGACCTTCGGCCAGCCGCTGATCGACAACCAGGTCATCCACTTCCGCATGGCCGAGATGATGACCGAGGTCGAGGCGCTGCGCGCCCTGGTCTACCAGGCCACCGAGCTGTACGTGAAAGGCAGGGACGTGACCCGCCTGGCTTCGATGGCCAAGCTCAAGGCCGGCCGCCTCGGCCGCGAGGTCAGCGACGCCTGCCTGCAGTACTGGGGCGGCATGGGCTTCATGTGGGACAACCCGGTCTCCCGCGCCTATCGCGACACCCGCCTGGTGTCCATCGGCGGCGGTGCCGACGAGATCATGCTCGGCATCATCTGCAAGCTGATGGGCATTCTGCCGGGCAAGAAGAAAGGCTGACGTTCCAGGAGGAAACCGGCATGAGCCTGCCGCATTGCGAGACCCTGCTGCTGGAACCCGTCGAGGGCGTCCTGCGGATCACCCTGAACCGCCCGCAAAGCCGCAACGCCATGAGCCTGGCGATGGTCGGCGAACTGCGCGCGGTGCTCGCCGCCGTGCGCGACGACCGTAGTGTGCGAGCGCTGGTGCTGCGCGGCGCCGGCGGGCACTTCTGCGCCGGCGGCGACATCAAGGACATGGCCGGCGCCCGCGCCGCCGGGGCGGAAGCCTATCGCACGCTGAACCGCGCCTTCGGCAGCCTGCTGGAGGAAGCCCAGGCCGCGCCGCAACTGCTGGTGGCGCTGGTGGAAGGCGCGGTGCTCGGCGGCGGTTTCGGCCTGGCCTGCGTGTCGGACGTGGCGATCGCCGCCGCCGATGCGCAGTTCGGCCTGCCGGAAACCAGCCTCGGCATTCTCCCGGCGCAGATCGCGCCTTTCGTGGTCCGCCGCATCGGCCTGACCCAGGCACGCCGCCTGGCCCTCACCGCCGCCCGCTTCGACGGCCGCGAGGCGCTGCGCCTGGGCCTGGTGCATTTCTGCGAGGCCGACGCCGATGCCCTCGAACAGCGCCTGGAGGAAACCCTCGAGCAACTGCGCCGCTGCGCGCCGAACGCCAACGCCGCCACCAAGGCCCTGCTGCTGGCCAGCGAAAGCGGCGAACTCGGCGCCCTGCTGGACGATGCGGCGCGCCAGTTCGCCGAAGCGGTGGGCGGCGCCGAAGGCAGCGAAGGCACCCTGGCCTTCGTACAGAAACGCAAGCCGGTCTGGGCCCAGTGAGCCACGACCGCGAAACAGGGCAACAGCCTCCAGGAGCCGAACGTCATGCCTAGCTTCAACAAGATCCTCGTCGCCAACCGCGGTGAAATCGCCTGCCGGGTGCTGCGCACCGCCCATGAACTGGGCTACCGCAGCGTCGCCGTGTACAGCGAGGCGGACGCCGACGCCCGCCATGTGCAACTGGCCGACGAGGCCGTGTGCATCGGCCCGGCACCGGTGGCGCAATCCTACCTGGACCTCGAGGCGATCCTCGACGCCGCCCGTCGCAGCGGCGCCGAGGCGATCCACCCCGGCTACGGCTTCCTCTCCGAGAACGCCGAGTTCGCCCGTGCCTGCGAAGCCGCCGGGATCGTCTTCATCGGCCCGGATGCGGAAGCCATCCACCTGATGGGCAGCAAGCGCCTGTCGAAGATCGCCATGCTCGCCGCCGGGGTGCCGTGCATCCCCGGCTACGAAGGCGCCGAACAGGACGACGCGACCCTGCGGCGTGAGGCCGAACGCATCGGCTACCCGCTGATGATCAAGGCCAGCGCCGGCGGCGGCGGCCGCGGCATGCGCCTGGTGGAGGAACCCGACCAACTGCTGGACCAGTTGCGCACCGCGCGCTCGGAAGCGCTGGGCGCCTTCGGCAGCGCCGAACTGATCCTGGAGAAAGCCGTGCTGCGCCCGCGCCACGTGGAGATCCAGGTGTTCGGCGACCGCCACGGCAACCTGCTCTACCTCGGCGAACGCGACTGCTCGGTGCAGCGCCGCCACCAGAAGGTCATCGAGGAAGCCCCCTGCCCGGTGCTCGATGCCGACCTGCGTCGCGCCATGGGCGAGGCGGCGGTGAAGGCCGCGGCCTCGGTCAACTACGTGGGCGCCGGCACCGTCGAGTTTCTTCTCGCCGAGGATGGCCGCTTCTACTTCCTGGAGATGAATACCCGCCTGCAGGTCGAACACCCGGTCACCGAACTGGTCACCGGCCAGGACCTGGTGGCCTGGCAGATCCGCGTCGCCGAGGGCCATCCGCTGCCGCTGCGGCAGGAGCAGGTGGAACTGCGCGGGCATGCCATCGAGGTCCGCCTCTACGCCGAGGACGCCGGTCGCGGCTTCCTGCCGCAGACCGGCACGGTGCTGCGCTGGGACCCGGAACTGCTGCCCGGCGTACGCATCGACCATGGCTTGGTCGAGGGGCAGGCGGTGACGCCCTTCTACGACCCGATGCTGGCCAAGCTGATCGCCTACGGGGCGACCCGCGACGAAGCCCGGCGCAAGCTGATCCGCGCGCTGGAGCGCTGCGTGCTGCTGGGGGTCGACGGCAACCAGCGGTTCCTCGCCAACCTCCTGGCGCATCCGGACTTCGCCGCCGGCGAGGCGACCACCGCCTTCATCGGCGAACGCTTCGCCGAAGACCCCAGCCTGCAACCGCACCAGCCGGGCGCCGAGGAACTGGCCCTGGCCGCCGCCCTGCTCTACCAGGCCGGCGCCGAGGCCAGTGCGCACCAGCCCGGCCTGGCCGGCTGGCGCAGCGCCGCCGGGGCGCCGTGGAAGATCGCCCTGAAGCATGCCGAGCAACGCCTGGAGATCGACCTGGAAGTCCTCGAAAGCGGTCGCCGGCCGCGACTGCTGGCACGCCTGGAACGACGCGAGATCGCCGTGCGCCTGCTCGACTGCGACGGGCGCTGGGCCAGCGCTGAACTCGACGGCATTCGCCGCCGCCACGCCTACCACCTGGACGGCGGGCGCCTCTGGCTGTACGGGAACGGCGGCAACCTCGAACTGCTCGATGTCACCCACGCCGGCGCCAACGCCCAGGCCGGCGCCAGCTCCGGCACGGTCAAGGCGCCGATGGACGGCGCCATCGTCGAGGTACTGGTCGGCGAAGGCGAACGGGTCGGCAAGGGCCAACTGCTGCTGGTACTGGAGGCAATGAAGATGGAACACCCGCTGAAGGCCGGGGTCGACGGCGTGGTCCGCCGCGTCCAGGTCGGCCGTGGCGAGCAGGTGCGCAACCGGCAGGTGCTGGTCGAGGTGGAAGCCGACGCCTGAGACAACCCGCCGCTCATCCGCAACGACGACGACAAGAAAACGGAGACGCCCATGTCACTGCACGGCAAGACCCTGTTCATCACCGGCGCCAGCCGCGGCATCGGCCGAGAGATAGCCCTGCGCGCCGCGCGCGACGGCGCCAACCTGGTGATCGCGGCGAAGAGCGCCGAACCGCATCCGAAGCTGGAAGGCACCATCTTCAGCGTCGCCGCCGAGGTCGAGGCCGCCGGTGGCCAGGCCCTGCCGCTGCAACTCGACGTGCGCGACGAACAGGCCGTGGCGGCGGCCATGGCCCGCGCCGCCGAACGTTTCGGCGGGATCGATGCGCTGGTCAACAACGCCGGGGCGATCCGCCTGGTCGGGGTGGAGAAGCTCGAACCCAGGCGCTTCGACCTGATGTACCAGATCAACACCCGCGCGGTGCTGGTCTGCAGCCAGGCTGCCCTGCCCTACCTGCGCGAAAGCGCCAACGGCCATATCCTCAGCCTCTCGCCGCCGATCAACCTGGCCGGCAAGTGGTTCGCCCAATACGGTCCCTATACGGTCACCAAGTACGGCATGAGCATGCTCACCCTGGGTATGCACGAGGAGTTCGGGAAGTACGCCATCAGCGTCAACGCGCTATGGCCGAAGACCATGATCGCCACCGCCGCCATCGAGTTCGAGCTGGGCAGCCGTGACGCCTTCCGCCGCGCACGCACCCCGGCGATCATGGCCGACGCCGCGCATGCCATTCTTACCAGCGAGGGGCGCAGCCTCAGCGGGCGCCTGCTGGTCGACGAGGAATTGCTGCGCGAACGCGGCCAGACCGATTTCGAGCAGTATCGCTACGACCCCGAGGGTGGCGCGCTGGTGCCCGACCTGTTCCTCGACTGAGGTCTTCGACGAAAGGCGCGCGGCGCTCTGCGGCGGGCTTCGGGAATATTTGCCGAAGTGCCCCGGAGCGACCGCGCAACGGTCATAGCCGGGGCGGCGACTGCGGTCTAGAGTCGCGGGAGCGTCCCTACGCCCCGCACAACAACGACAAAGCGCGAGAGCCATGACCCACGCCGACCTGATCACCTTCAACCGTTTCGTTGCCCGCCTGCCCGCCATCTTCGGCCGCGTCCCGCGCATGCTGCGCGGCCTGTACTACACCGCGATCCGCAACCGCGAGAAGAGCCTGTCCCTGGGCTGGGCGCTGGAGCGCGCGGCACGCCTGTACCCGGACAACCCGGCGGTGCTCGACGGCCAGCGGCGAATCAGCTATGCCCTGTTCAACGGCTGGGCCAACCGCCTGGCGCGCGCCTTCAAGGCCGAGGGCGTAGGCCACGGCAGCGTGGTCGCGGTGATGCTGGAGAACCGCGTCGAGCTGCTGGCGATCCTCGCCGCGCTGGCCAAGCTCGGCGCCGTCGGCGCGCTGGTCAACACCACCCAGCGCGGCAAGGTCCTGGTGCACAGCCTGAACCTGGTGAAGCCCGGTCACTTCGTGGTCGGCGAGGAACTGCGCGAAGTGTTCGAGGAAGTCCGCCAGGACGTGCTCGGCAACGCCGGCCACTGTTACTGGGTCGACGACGGCGACACCCTCGGCGATCCCGGCTCGCCGCCGATGGGCTGGCGCAACCTGATGCGCCTGGCCCAGGGACAGACCTCGGAAAACCTCGAGGATACCGGCAGGGTGCGGCTCAAGGATTCCTGCTTCTACATCTACACCTCCGGCACCACCGGCCTGCCGAAGGCTTCGATCATGAGCCACGGCAAGTGGATCAAGGCCTATGGCGGCTTCGGCCATTCCGGCCTGGGTCTTGGCCGCGACGACGTGCTCTACCTGACCCTGCCCTGCTACCACAACAACGCCGTGACCGTCTGCTGGAGCGCGGCGCTGGCCGGCGGCGCGGCCATGGCCCTGCGCCGCAAGTTCTCCGCCAGCGCTTTCTGGAAAGACGTACAGCACTACCGGGCGACCTGCTTCGGCTACATCGGCGAGCTCTGCCGCTACCTGCTGAACCAGCCGCCGTGCGCCGAGGAACGCGACAACAGCCTGACCTGCATGATCGGCAACGGCCTGCGCCCGTCGATCTGGGCCGAGTTCAAGCAACGCTTCGAGATCCAGCGGATCACCGAGTTCTACGCTTCCAGCGAAGGCAACATCGGCTTCACCAATGTGTTCAATTTCGACAATACCGTGGGTTTCTCCCCGGCCACCTACGCCATTGTCCGCTACGACCTGGAGAACGACCGCCCGGTACGCGACGCCAGGGGCTTCATGGAAAAGGTCGGCAAGGGCGAGGTCGGCCTGCTGATCAGCGAGATCAGCGCGAAGTGGCCGTTCGACGGCTACACCGACCCGGCCAAGAGCGAGGCGGTGATCCTCCGCGACGTGTTCAAGAAGGGCGACGCCTGGTTCAACACCGGCGACCTGATGCGCGACATCGGCTTCAAGCACACCCAGTTCGTCGACCGCCTCGGCGACACTTTCCGCTGGAAGGGCGAGAACGTATCCACCACCGAGGTGGAGAACGCCCTCGGCGCCTTCGACGGAGTCGAGGACGCGGTGGTCTACGGCGTGGAGATTCCCGGCACCAACGGTCGCTGCGGGATGGCCGCGCTACGCCTGGGCGATGGCACCGAGCTGGACCGCGACGCCCTCGCCGCGCACCTCGACCGCGAGCTGCCGGCCTATGCCGTGCCGGTGTTCCTGCGCCTGCTGCGCGAGGTCGAGACCACCGGTACCTTCAAGTACAAGAAGACCGACCTCAAGCGCGACGCCTACGACCCCTCCCGGGTGCAGGAGCCGCTGTTCGTCCGCCTGCCCGGCAGCGCCACCTACCAGCCGCTGGAGGCGGAGCTGTACCAGGCGTTGCAGGCGCAGCGCTATCGCTTCTGAGCGCCCCTACTGGCGGAACTCGAACTGCAACTCGGCCCCTTCCAGGGGCCGTGATACGCCCAGTTCGCGGTCGCGATAGAGCAACTGGCCGTTGAGGCGGAAATCGCTGTCGTCCTTTTCCTCGAACATCGGCGGCAGCAGCGGCTTGGGCTTGTGCGTCTCGTCCGCCCCCGGCGGCGCCATCTTCTGCACCAGTTCCTTCGGCAGGCGCAGGTCCAGGCTGGCGCTCGGCAGCGGCTTGCGCACCTCGGGATCGAGACGGGTGTTGGAAGCGCGCTTCGCCGGCGCCGGCTTGTCCTTGGCGACCGCCTTGCTGGCCGGCTTCTGTGGCGCAGCCGCCGGCTTCGGCTTGGCCGGCGGCTTGGGCTCGGCGACCTGCCCAGCGCTCGGCGCGGCCTTCTTCGGAGCTGTTTCCGGCTCGACAGGCGCGGCAGGTGGCGGCTCCGGTGGTGGAGGCTGCACTGGCTGCACCGGAGCGCGCTGCTCCTGCAACGGTGCTTCCGGGGCTTTCTTTTCCGGCGCCTTGGAGCCGTCATCGCAGGCCGCCAGGAAGCAACCGGAAAGAACAACGACGCAAATTCGGCACAAAAGACGTTTCATAGTCACGCAGGTATGGCCAACTGCGGCAATGCTGACGGCAGACTGCAACCAAGGCAAGGGTTCGCTATCGTCATCCTGGCACTCCCTCCATTGTTCGCACCATGCCTAACCTGCCATGGGCGGATAACCGCTTGATGTCAGCCCGCGATACCTCGCGGCGGCGCGGGTCATGGCCGTCCTGGCTGTTTGCGGGCGCTCGCGGCCATCGTCGCGAGCCGTTCCAGGCGCTCCACCAGGTTCTCCCCCGGGAAACGCTTCTGCAGCTCGGCCAGCTGGGTCGCGGCCTGCTCCGCCTTGCCCTGCTCACGCAGGGCAAGGACGGCCCTGAGCGCCTCGTCGAGCACTTCCGGCTTCACCGCAACCGCCTTGCCCCTGGCCTGGGCAACGAAATCGCCGGCCAGCTCCGCCTGCACCTTCGCCTGCTGCGCGGCCTGGGCCGGCGGCCGGTCGGCCAGGGCAGCCGGAGCCGGCGGCGCGGCCTCGGCCATCAGTTGCGGCGCTTCCCCTGACGAAGCGTAGCTGGCCAGCAAGGCCGGGGGTTCCGCCATCTCGCCGGGCAGCGGAGCCGGCGCCGCCGGTGCGCGCATGACCCGCTTCGCGGCGCCGGCCCCGGCGACTCCGTCGCGCAGGGGCACATCGCTGAACGCCACTTCGGGACGAGCCTGGCGCTCGGCGTCGTCAAGCACGTTGCGGCTGACCAGCCCCAGCACCAGCGCCACGCCCAGCAGGCTGGCGAAAGCCGCCTGCCAGCGCGGCCTGCGGGTGGCCTCCAGCCAGCGCCGCCACCAGGACCGGGCGGGTTCGGCATGCGCCGCCTGGCGTCGCGCGGCGGCGAGGATCGCCTGGTCCAGCGCCGGCGCCGGCTGCTGCGGCGCGTGGGCGCGGAAATGCGCCAGCATCTGCTCTTCGGCGACGCTCGCGGAATGCTTCTGTGGGTTCATACCGCCACCTCCTCGGCCAGCAGCCGGCGCAGCTTCTGCACCGCGTAGCGGAACCGGCTCTTCACCGTCTCCAGCGGCGACTGGGTGAGCGTGGCGATCTCGGCCAGTTCCAGTTCGCCGTGGGCGCGCATCAGGAATACTTCGCGCTGCTCCTCGGGCAGGGTCTGCAGCGCGCTCTGCAAGCGCTCGCCGTCGCGGCTCAGGCTGAGCTGCTGCTCGGGGCCGGCGCCCTGGTCGGGTTGCGCGTGCAACTGTTCGTCGTAGCTGTCCTGCAACGGCTGGCGCTGGCCATGCTTGCGCCAGTGATCGATCAGGCGGTTGCGGGCGATCTGGTAGAGCCAGGTGCGGAAGCTCGCCCGGCCCTGCGGCTGGCTCTGGCTGCGGATCAGGCTGAGCCAGGTTTCCTGGTAGATCTCGTCGGCCAGCTCGGCCTGTCCGGCGAGACCGCAGAGAAATCGGTAGAGACCCTGCCGGTGGCGCTGGTAGAGCACCTCGAAGGCCGCGCTGTCGCCCTTGCGGTAACGCGCCAGCAGCGTTTCGTCGCTGCCGGCGGCGGCCGTGGCGCTGGTGGAGGCATGCATGCCGCTGGTCGACTCCTGTCCTGTATCAAAGGCGACCGAGAGCAGGCTCATCGGCCACATCCTTCGCGGCGCGCATCGGCGGCGCCGCGAAACGCCCGGACCGTCGCCAGAAGCGCGGCCGGAGCGGCTATCGGTAGACATTTTCCAGCACCGGACAGTTCGGCGTAAGCGCCGGTCCGGATGGAAGCCGGGAAAAACATCGAGACGACCTCGTCGTGCGGCGGAGAATATCCGCTGAGACGAAGCTGTCGAGGGATTCGGGTCAACCCTCGGGAAAATTCTTCGCGGGCTGCCGCGGGGCGCCCCTCAACCGAGGGAGCGCCTGGCGCTCAGGCGGCGATCAGGCCTTCCTGGCAAAGCTGTCCGGCGAGCATGCCGAGGGTCATGATCGCCCGCTCCGCCTCGCGGTTCCAGGGGATCCCGCAGGTCAGCCGCAGGCAGTTGTTGAACTGCTCGGTGTTGCTGAAGATCAGCCCCGGGGCGATGCTGATGCCCTGCTCCAGCGCCCGCACGTGTAGTTCCTTGGTGTTGACCTTGGCCGGCAGGCTGACCCAGAGGATGAAGCCGCCCTTGGGCCGGGTCATCTGCGTCCCTTCCGGGAAGTACTGCTGCACCGCCAGCTGGTAGGCGGTCATGTTCTTCCGGTACTCCTGGCGGATGTAGCGCAGGTGGCGGTCGTAGCCGCCGTTCTCCAGGTAGGCGGCGACGCCCATCTGGGTCACGGTACAGGCCGAGTGGGTGGTGAAGGTCTGCAGGCGGCGGATCTCCTCCTGGTAGCGTTCGGCGATGATCCAGCCGATGCGCACGCCAGGCGAGATGGTCTTGGAGAAGCTCGAGCAGTAGATCACCCGGCCGTCGCGGTCGTGGGACTTGAGCGAGCGCGCCTGGCCCTGGTCGAACATCAGCTCGCCGTAGATGTCGTCCTCGACCACGCCGATGTTGTGCTCGGCGGTCAGCTTGAGCAGTTGCTTCTGGCGATCCTCGGGAATCGTCCCGCCGAAGGGATTGCTCAGTCGCGCGGTCAGCACCAGCGCCTTGATCGACCACTGGTTGGCCGCCAGTTGCAGCGCCTCCAGGCTGATCCCGGTACGCGGGTCGCTGGGGATCTCGATGACCTTCAGGCCCAGCACGTCGGCCAGTTGCAGCAGGCCGTAGTAGCTCGGTGACTCGGTGGCGATCAGGTCGCCAGGACGGGTCAGTACCCGCAGGGCCATGTGGATGGCGTCCACGCAGCCGTGGGTGATGGTCACCTGCGACGGATCGACCACCACGCCGGCGTCGCGCATGCGGATCGCCACCTGCCGCCGCAGCGGCTCGAAACCGGGGCTGAACATGTAGCTGAACGCCCGCGGGCTCTGGAAGCGGGTGACCTTGGCCAGTTGCTGGTGCAAGGCGCGCACCGGCAGGTAGTCCACGTGCGGCACCGCCGCGCCGAGCGGGAACACCCCCTCGCGGCGAGACTCGGCGAGCACCTGGTTGATGATGCTGCTACGGGTGACCAGGCCGGGACGCTCGACCCGCGCGATGTCCGGGGTCGGCGCGGTCAGCGCCGGGGTGCGGTGGACATAGAAGCCGGACTGCGGACGGGCGCGGATCAGGCCCTGGTCCTCGAGGGTGGCGTAGGCCTGCAGCACGGTGGCGTGGCTGACGTTCAGCTGGGTGCTGAGCTTGCGCACCGACGGCACCCGCTCGCCCGGCTGGTAGACGCCACGGCGGATGTCCTCGGCCAACTGCTGGGCGATGCGTTGGTAGAGCAGCAGATTGGTCATGGCGGGAATTCCTCGGCGATTGAACCGAAACAGTAGCTCAATTCATGTAACTGCTCCAGAACAGTTGGACCGGAAACCCCGCATACAGTCGCAAAACTGTACGGGTCGGTCGCGGGAACGATGGGTTGCCGCTGAAAAGAAAACCCGGGCGGTCGCCACCGGCCGGGCGCGGGCGGGAAGCGACCCCGCCAAGAGCCGCCTTGGGGAACGGCTTGGGGAAACCTCAGAAGCGCAAGGCGTCCGGCGCCGCGCGCTCGCCGGTCGACGCTTGCCAGGCGAAGGGACTTGCCGCGAGGCCGAGGTCACCGAACAGGCGGAAGTCCGGAAGCTCGGCGGGCTGGCGCGAGACCGGGGAAAAATCCTCGAGAGCCAGGCGGGTGACGAAGATCCGGGTCTCCACCTGCAGCGCCAGCAGGCTGACGCGTTCCGGCGTCGGGCAATCCGCCTCGCCGCAGGACGCCGTAGAGGCGGCCAGCAGCAGTTCCTGGCGGCGGGCTTCGGGAACCGCGCGGAGTTCGGCGGCGAACGACGGCTGGCACAGGCTCAGCAGCAACGGCAGGATGAAACGGGTAAGGCGGAACGGGCGGCTCATGCGGACTCCTGGACGGCAGCGGGGAACTCCCGCGGGCTGTAAAGGATTGTTCCGCAACTGCCGGTCGAGATGTTTCGAACCCGGTCAGCAGAGTTCGTGAAGCCAGTTCAGCACGCCCAGGGCGATCAGCTCGGCATCGCTGTTGAGGCCGATCTTGACCATCGCGTTCTTCTTGTGGGTGCTGATGGTGGACACGCTGCGCATGGTCCGCTGCGCGATCTCGCTGACCGTGTCGCCCCGCGCCAGGCGACGGAGGATATCGATCTCGGTGGGGCTCAGCGGCTTGCCGGCGTGTCGTTGCGGCTGTAGGCCGGGGTCGAGGAAGGTCTGTCCGAGCGCCATGCATTCCAGCGCGCTCTGCAGGGTGTCCAGGGGGCTGCGCTTGCTGATGTAGGCCGAGGCGCCGCTGCGCAGCACCGCCTTGGCCAGCAGCGGCGCGCTGAATATCGAATAGACCATCACCTTCAGTTGCGGGCAACGCCGGGTCAGCCATTCCACCAGGTGGATGCCATCGCGGCTGCGCTGCCCGGGCAGGCCCAGCTCGGTGATCAGGATGCAGTCCGGCGGCAGCTCGGCCAACCGCGCCAGCAGGCTGTCGCTGTCGCCGACCACCGCCAGCACCTGGCGTCCGCACGCTTCGTCCAGGTAACGCTGCAGGGCCCACTGCATGACCGGGAGGGAGTCGGCGATCACCACGCCGGGCCGGGTTTCGTTCGAACTCATTGCGCCTCTCTACTCGTTATAACGAAATACAAGGTGCTTATGCTGCCCTGATTGGTGCTCGAACTATTTCGATCCCGATGATAACGCCGCTTTCCCGCGCCGCAGGGAGGAACAACCAGCCGCGACGCCGCGGCAGACGAAAAAGCCCCGGTCCTCGCGGTACCGGGGCTTTCCCGAGCCGGGCATGGCTCAGCGCGGCGCGCTGAGCTGGCCCTTGTCGTTGGAGAAGACGATCTCCACCCGGCGGTTCTGCGCCCGTCCGCGATTGGACGCGTTGTCGGTGACCGGGAAGGCCTCGCCATAGCCGGCCACCTGCATGCGCGCGGGATCCACGCCGAGATCGGCGAGCACGTCGGCCACCGCCTGGGCGCGCGCGCGGGACAGGTCGAGGTTGGCCTGCCGGTCGCCGACGCTGTCGGTGTAGCCTTCGATGCGGATCACCCGCCGCGGGTTGAGCTGGAGGAACTGCACCAGCTTCAGCGCGGTGCGGTTGGCCGCCGGCTTGAGCTCGGCGCGGTTGAAGTCGAACAGTACGTCGCCAAGGGTCAGTACCAGGCCGCGCTCGGTTTCCTCGGTGCTGAGGCTGGCGATTTCCTCGCTCAGGCGCTGGCCCTGTTCCTGCACGCTGAGCAGCTTGGCTTCGCGCAGGGCCAGTTGCAGGCGCTCGCGCTCCAGTTGCAGGCGGACCAGGCGCTCCTGGTTGAGATTGAGCTGCGCATGCTGGCGGGCGATCTCGCTGTAGCGCTGGCTCAGGTAGGCGTACTGGATCACGTCGCTACTGCTGCCCCAATAGCTGGACAGGCGCTCGGCACGGGCCAGCGACTCGCCGGCGCGGATCACGTCCTTGGGCGCCGCGCGCAGCACATCGGAATCTTCCTTGACCTGGTCGAACTCGCTCTGCGCCTTGGCCAGCGACTGTTCGCTGAGCTTGTGGTCGGCGCAGCCGGCCAGCGCGGCGCAGGCCAGCAGGGTGGCGAGGAGCGTGGTTTTCCCCGACATCAGTGGACCTCCCCCAGTTGCCTGCGCAGGCGCTTCAGGCTCTTGTCCAGCTCGCCGAGCTGGTCCTTGCTCTTCTGCGTCAGCACCTTGGACTCGGCGAGACGCGCGTCCAGCTCGGCCTGCTCGGCCAGCAGCCGGGCCTTCTTGTAGGATTCCGCGGTCAGCGCGATCTGCGCCGCGGCGTACTTGTCCTGGGCCAGCTTCAGCTCGGCCACGTCATCGGTGGCGCCGACCGCCTCGGCCTGCTTGAGGGCCTGCTCGGTCAGGCGCATCTGCTCCAGCGGAGCCGGGTCGTTGCTCGCACAACCGCTCAGGGTCAGCGCGGCGAGGCCTGCGGCCATCATCCATCGAATGCTCACAAGTCACTTTCCTGCGTTGTCGGACGGGCGCCGGAAGCCGGCAATTGCTGGGCTTTCCAGCGTTCGAGATTGTCCTGCAAGAGCGTTACGGGAACGCCGGCAGCCGACAATTCTGTCATCTTTTTCGCCAGTTGTCCGCGCAGCCACGGATCGTTGCAGGCGGAGTTGTGCGACAGCGCCAGGTACAGCCCCTCGCTGCTCAGCACCGGCTCCAGCGCCTGCAGGTCGTCGGCCATGCCCAGCGCCTCGACCTGGGCCTGCCCGGGCAGCGCCTGGTAGAGGAGGAACTCGCTGCGCTTGAGCATCAGGTCCTGCAGGCCCTGGGTCAGGCTCGGCACCGGTTTCAGGTCGAGGCTGGCCCTGGCGAAGCGGTCGAACTCCTCGCCCAGGCTGCCGCCGGCCAGCACGCTGCCCTTGTGCCCGATCAGATCGTCGCGGCCGATGAATGGAAACGCGGCGTCCCTGTTCACCCAGGCCACCCCGCTGGTCATCAGGAACGGCGGATGCACGTAGTCCATGCTGCCGAGCCGGGCCAGGGTCAGGTAGGCCCCGGCGAGCAGGTCGGCGCGACCGCTGGTCACCTCTTCCTGGGCCTTCTCCCAGGAGCCGCCGTAGAGCACGTCGATGCGCACCCCGAGTTCCTTGCCCAGGCGCTGCAACAGGTCGGCGTTGGCGCCGATCAGGCGCTGCGGGTCCTGCGGGTCGCGCCACAGGTAGGGTGGGTATTCCGGGTTGCCGGTGGCCACCAGGCGCTCGCAGGAGCCGGCCGCCGCGGCCAGCCCCGGAACGAACAGCGCCGCCAGCAGGATGCCGGCCAGGCGGCGCGGGGAACAGCGAAAGGACATGGATTCAGGCTCCGCGGTACAGGGATGCGCGCAGCAGTCTGCCACATTTCCGCGCGCGCTCCCGCCCCGCTATTGCGATGGGTACCAGCGCGGCGTGTAGACCCAGGCCTCGCCGTCGGCGCGGGGGAAGCTGCAGGTGGTGGACGAGCCGACGATCACCAGGGTGCGCATGTCCACCTGCTCTACGCGCAGTTCGCCCAGGGTGGTGCGCAGCAGGCGCTCGCCGGGCCGGCCGATGTCGCGGCCGAGCACCACCAGGGTCTGCGGCGCACGATGGCGGGCGACGATCTCCAGCGCCCGTCCCAGTTGCCAGGGCCGCGCACGCGAGATCGGGTTGTAGAAAGCCATCGCCAGGTCGGCGGCGGCGGCCAGGTCGAGGCGCCGTTCGATCACCTCCCAGGGCTTGAGGTTGTCCGACAGCGACAGCAGGCAGAAATCGTGGCCCAGCGGCGCCCCGGCCCTGGCCGCGGTGGCCAGGGCCGCCGAGACGCCAGGGAAGATGCGCAGCTCGACCGCGTCCCAGGCCGGCTCGCCGGCGCCATGCAGGGCTTCCAGCACCGCGGCGGCCATGGCGAACACGCCGGGATCGCCGGACGACACCACCACCACCGCCCTGCCCGTCGCCGCCAGTTCGAAGGCGTGCCGGGCGCGCTGCAGTTCTTCGCGGTTGTCGCTGCCGTGCAGCACCTGGCCGGCGCGGAACGGCCCGGCCATGTCGACATAGGTCTGGTAGCCGAGGATGTCCTCGGCCTCGTCCAGCGTCTGGCGCGCCGCCGGCACCATCAGCTCGGCGCAGCCGGGACCGAGGCCGATCACCGTGAGCCGGCCGCGGCGCTGGCCGATGCCGTCCATCGCCAAGGGCGCGGCGGCCAGCGCCAGTCGGCCGCCGACCTGTTCGGCGGCGGGCAAGGCGCGACGCAGGCGCGCGGCGGGGTCGGCTTCGGCGAGGAAGCGCAGCGGCACGCCGAGCGCTTCGGCGGCGGCCCGCAGACGCGGATCGGCCATCCGCGCGCTGTCGGCCAGCAGCCCACCCAGCGCCGCCTCGGCCAGCCCGGCGGCGGCCAGCGCCTGGCGCACCGCGTCCGCCGCCGCGTCGGCGGGTTCGAGCGCCGCCAGCACGCAGCGCGGATGGATCAGCAGTTCCTCGGTGCGCGGCGCCCGGGCGGATGGAGTCACGTGAATCGCCAGCGTCGCCGCCGGGTCGCGCGGCAAACGGGCCGCGTCGAGCCAGCCGGCGACGCCCTCGACGCGCACCGGCTGGCCGCCGAGCAAGTCGGCAACGAAGCGCTTGCCCTGCTCCAGGTCGGCCAGGACATAGCCGGCGGGCGGGTTGAGCACGCAGGTGCCGAAGCGCAGTTCGCCGCTGGTGGTGATCGCCGGCGCCACGTCCAGCGCCTCGCCGATCTCCCGCGCCAGCCGGTTGACCCCGGCCAGCCCGCCGAGCAGCGGCACCACCGCGCTGCCGTCCTCGGCAACGGCCAGCACCGGCGGCTCCGCGCCCTTGCGTTGCAACAACGGCGCCAGGCTGCGGATGACGATGCCGGCGGCGCACAGGGCGACGATCGGCCGGTCGGCGCAATACAGTTCGCGCAGGGTGTCGCCGAAGTCCGTATAGGAACGGTCGGCCTCGACCCGCCCGGCGAGCCCGTGGACCAGCGCCCCGGGGTAGCGCGCCTGGACCCGCCGCGCGGTGGCCAGCGCGCCCTGGCCGAGGATGACGATGGCTGGCGCCTGGAGAATCTCACTCACCGCCCGCTCCTCCCTGCCACTTGTCGCCGGGCACGACGATCAGCGAGAAATACGGCGAGGCCATCGGCTCCACCTGTTCCAGCGGCACGATCCGCTGGTTGGCCATGGTCGCCCGCTCGACGTACAGCGCGCGGCGCTCGAGGCCAAGCTCGACCAGCACGCGGCGGACCTTGTCGAAATTGCGTCCGAGCTTCATCACCACCGCCGCGTCGGCGTCCGCCAGGCGCCGGCGCAACTCCTCCTCCGGCAACACCCCGGAGAGCACCGAGAGACTCTGGTTGCGGTACACCAGCGGCGCGCCGAGCACCGCCGCGCCGCCGAGCATCGAGCAGACGCCCGGCACCACCTCGCTGTCGTAGCGCGCCGCCAGGCGGTCATGGAGATACATGTAGGAGCCGTAGAAGAACGGGTCGCCCTCGCAGATCACCGCGACGTCGCGGCCGGCGTCCAGGTGCACGGCCAGTTGCTCGGCGGCGGTGTCGTAGAAGTCGCTGATGATGGTCTCGTAGCACAACGGCGGTTCCAGCTTCTCGGTGGTCACCGGATAGACCAGCGGCAGCCGCAGCTGGGCCTCGTCCAGATGCGCCTCGATGATGCCGAAGGCGTTGCCTTTCTTGCCCCTGGCCACGAAGTAGCCGACCACGGGCGCCGCGCGCAGCAGGCGCAGGGCCTTGAGAGTGATCAGTTCGGGATCGCCGGGGCCGACGCCCAGGCCCAGCAGGCGGCCTTTGCCATGACTCATCATTCGCGCTCCGTGGCCAGGGCGTTCACCGCCGCCGCGGCCATGGCGCTGCCGCCACGCCGGCCACGGACGATCACGTAGGGCACGCCACGGCTGTCGGCGGCGAGCATCTCCTTGGACTCCGCGGCGCCGACGAAGCCGACCGGGAAGCCCAGGATCAATGCCGGCTTGGGCGCGCCGGCGTCGAGCATTTCCAGCAGGTAGAACAGCGCGGTGGGCGCGTTGCCGATCACCACCACGCTGCCCTCCAGGTGCTCGCGCCAATGTTCCAGGGCCACCGCCGAGCGGGTGTTGCCGCGTTCCACGGCAAGCGCCGCGACGTCCGGCTCGTTGAGGGTGCAGATCACCCGGTTGTCGGCGGGCAGCCGCGAGCGGGTCACGCCCTCGGCGACCATCCGCGCGTCGCAGAGGATCGCCGCGCCGGCGGCCAGCGCGGCGCGTCCGGCGGCGCCGGCGCCCGGCGAAAAGCGCAGGTCGTCGACCACGTCGACCATGCCGCAGGCGTGGATCACCCGCACCGCGAGCTTTTCCAGATCGGCCGGGATGCCGGCGAGGTTCGCTTCGGCGCGGATGGTGGCGAACGACTGGCGATAGATCGCCTGGCCATCGCGGATGTAGTCAATCATGCGGAATTTCCGGAGGTGGGCTGGGAAGGCAGGGCCGCCAGGTAGTCGGCGGCCGTGGCGAAAGTCAGGCGGCTGGCCAGCAACTGGCCGAATCCGGGGTGGCGCGGATCGCGCCGGTACAGGTCGTAGAAACCGCCGTCGCGCGCCAGCAGGGTCAGCGGCGCACGGTGGGCGGCGGCGCAGGACCGTTCGCAGCCGCACAGGTGCAGTTGCGCCAGGTCGCTGCGCGGACCGAGGCGTTCGGCCATTCGCAGGGCGTCGCCCTTGGTGTCGGCCAGGCCCCTGGCGCAGGCGCTGGAACCGCTGCAGGCGATCAGCCGCGCCAACGGCGCGTCGGGCTCGCTCACCAGGCCGAGCCGGCGCAGGCCATGCAGCGCCTGGTCGGCCTCGGCGCGGGGCAGGTTCGGCAGCAGCACACCCTGCCAGGGCGTCAGGTGCAGGCTGCCGTCGCCGTGGCGTTCGACCAGTTCGGCGAGGCCTTCCAGGCCGGCAGCGTCGAGCCGGCCGAGCGGAGCCACCGCGCCGACCATCGCCAGGCCAGGCTGGCGTTGCGGCTGGACGCCGAGATGACTCCACGGACGCCCCGGCGAACGCCGCCAGGCCGCCACCCGCTCGTCGCGGCACAGGGGGAACTCCAGGCGCGCCTGCAAGGCCTCCAGCAAGGGCTCCCCGGCCAGGTCCTGCACCAGATGGCGCATCCGCGTCTGGTGCGGCTGGGCGCGCTCGAGGAACAGGTCGAGCAGCGCCAGCACCAGGGCCTCGCCGCGTTCAGCCGGCAACGCCGCCAGGGGCCGGTCGTGGGCCGGACAGCCGGCGAGGCCGAAGACCAGCGTCGCGGTCGACGCGCCGGGCATCGGCGAGAGCCAGATGTCATGGGGATGTTCGAGCATCGCCAGGTCTTCGCCGCCGTCCAGCTGGATGGCGAACTTGGCCGACAGCGCGTGGTAGCGGCTGTCCGCCTGGAGCCGCAGCAAAAGCCGCGCGGCCAGCGGGCGTACATCCAGCGACAGGTGCGGATCGAGCCCGGCGGCCGGGCTGAGCATCAGGTTGCGCACGTCGTCGGCGCCGGCCAGGGCGCCATGCCGGGGACCGAGGCCGGCGTCCAGCAGGCGGCGGACAAGCCGCTCTTCCTCGCCGCGCCGCACGCCGCGCAGTTGCAGGTTGGACCGATTGGTCGCCTCGATCACGCCGCTGGCGCAATCCCGCGCCGCGGCCGCCACGGCGCGCGCCTGGACGGCTTCCAGGCGGCCGGCGTCGAGCTTGATGCGACAGATGCCGCCGTCCAGCGCCTGGACGATGCGCAGCAGGCCCGGACAGGGCGACGGACGGGGTACGGGCAGGGGCACCGGGGTCTGGTCGTCGTTCAAAACGCTACTCGAGTCGACGTCGCGGCGACCGGACCGCTGTCCCCAGGGACAGACCACGGCATCGGTACACCCCGCCCGATGTTGGCACTCGCGACTGGTTTCGGCGGCAGGTCTCCTGGCTCGCAGCTCGGCATTCCGCCCACGGGCGGAACCTCCGCTTCGCGCCGCCTTCCCGGAAACCCAGTGGCGAATGGCGCGAAGACACGCTGCATACAGTTGCGGGGGCAGCCACGGCTGGCTCCAGGCTTTCGGCAAGCCCCGGAACTCCGTATTCCCTCTTCGGCCCTCGATGGCCCCCGCGCGTTATCGCGAAAGGGCCGGGCACCGACGAACGCGCTATTATGCCGCCCAGCCCGGGACAGGGAAAACCCATTCCGTCCGGAAACCGTCGCGGGCCCTTCACAGACGCATTTCAGGAGAACCCGCACCGTGTCATCGGCAGACTCGACGCCGCCCTGGCTGACCCTGGTGGGCATCGGCGAGGACGGTTATCCCGGCCTCGGCAAGCAGGCCCGGCGCGCCCTGCTGCAGGCCAGCCGGATCGTCGGCGCGGCGCGCCAGCTGGACCTGCTGCCGCCGTGCATCGGCGGTGCGCGCGAGACCTGGCCGAGCCCGTTCAGCCTGGAACCGCTGCTGGCCCGGCGCGGCCAGCCGACCTGCGTGCTGGCCAGCGGCGACCCGATGCTGTTCGGCGTCGGCGCCAGCCTGGCCCGGCAGGTACCGGCCAAGGAGCTGCGGGTGCTGCCGGCGCCCTCCTCGCTGTCGCTGGCCGCCGCGCGCCTCGGCTGGGCCCTCCAGGAAGTCGCCTGCGTGTCGCTGGTGGCGCGGCCGCTGGCCGCGCTGCAGGCGCAGGTCCACGATGGCCGGCGCCTGCTGGTCCTCAGCAACGACGGCGACAGCCCCGCCGCCATCGCCCGGCTGTTGAACGCCCGCGGCTTCGGTGCCAGTCGCCTGAGCGTGCTGGAACACCTCGGCGGGCCGCTCGAACGCCGTCTCGACGGCCTCGCCGGCGACTGGTCGCTGCCGCGCGCCGCCGACCTCAACCTGGTGGCGGTGGAATGCCGCGCCGGCGCTGGCGCCGTGCGCCTGCCGCTGACCCCGGGCCTGGCCGACGAGGCCTATCGCCACGACGGCCAGCTGACCAAGCGCGACGTCCGCGCCGTGACCCTGGCGCGCCTGGCGCCCTGTCCCGGCGAACTGCTCTGGGACGTCGGCGCCGGCTGCGGCTCCATCGGCATCGAGTGGATGCGCGCGCATCCCGGCTGCCGGGCGATCGCCGTCGAGGCCAACGAAGAACGCCAGGATCACATCCGCCACAACCGCGACGCCCTCGGCGTGCCGACCCTGCACCTGGTCGCCGGCAGCGCCCCGGAAGCGCTGCTGGAGCTGCCGGCCCCCGACGCCATCTTCATCGGCGGCGGCGTCACCGCCGAGGGCGTCCTGGAAACCTGCTGGGAGCGCCTGCGCCCCGGCGGCCGGCTGCTGGCCAACGCGGTCACCCTGCAGAGCGAACGGGTGCTGCTCGACTGGCAGCAGCGCCTGGGCGGCGAACTGACCCGCATCGGCGTCGCCCACGCGCGTCCCCTGGGCGGTTTCGACACCTGGCGCCAGGCGCTGCCGATCACCCTGCTGGAACTGCGCAAGCCGCTGACCCGGGACGCCCGCCGCGATGCGTGAGGAAACCCCGGAGCAGCCCGCGCCGCTGCGCAGCGGCTACACCACCGGCAGCTGCGCCACCGCCACCAGCCTGGCGGCGGCGCGCCTGCTGCTGGGCGGCACGACCAGCGACGCAGTGCGGATCGTCCTGCCCAAGGGCCAGCAGGTGCCGATGCGCCTGGAGTTCTGCCGCGCCTGGGAGAACGGCGCGGAAGCCGGCACCCTCAAGGATGCCGGCGACGACCCCGACGTCACCCACGGTGCCCTGGTGTTCGCCCGGGTGCGCCTGAGCGCCGCGCCCGGCGTGCGCTTCCACGCCGGTCCCGGGGTCGGTACGGTGACCCGCCCGGGGCTGACCCTGGCGGTGGGCGAGCCGGCGATCAACCCGGTGCCGCGTCAGATGATGGAGCGTCACCTCACCCAGTTGGCCGCCGAACACGGCTACACCGGCGGCTTCGAGGTGACGATCGGCATCGAGGGCGGCGAGGCGCTGGCGCTGAAGACCATGAACCCGCGCCTGGGCATCCTCGGCGGGTTGTCGATCCTCGGTACCAGCGGCATCGTCCGGCCTTTCTCCTGCTCGGCCTACATCGCCTCGATCCACCAGGGCATCGACGTCGCCCGCGCCAATGGCGTGCGCCACATCGCCGCCTGCACCGGCAACGCCAGCGAGGACGCCATGCGTCGCCGCTACGCGCTGCCGGAGATCGCCCTGATCGAGATGGGCGACTTCGCCGGCGCGGTGCTCAAGCACCTGCGCAAGGCGCCGGTGGAAAAGCTCAGCCTGTGCGGCGGCTTCGGCAAGATCAGCAAGCTCGCCGGCGGCCACCTCGACCTGCATAGCCGCCATTCCAGCATCGACCTGCCGCAACTGGCCGGCTGGGCCGCCGCGCTCGGCGCCAGCGCCGCCCTGCAGCAGAGCATGCGCGCCGCCAACACCAGCCAGCAGGCGCTGGCCCAGGCGCACGCCGAGGGCGTGGCCCTGGGCGACGCGGTCTGCGCCCACGCCCTGCGCTTCGCCCGCAGCATCGTGCCGGCCGAGGTGAGGCTGGAAGTCTTCGCCATCGATCGCCAGGGCAACCTGGTCGGCCAGGCCGGCGAGGAGCGGTCGTGAAGCGCCTGCTGCTGCTCGGCGGGATCGGCGAGGCCCTGGCCCTCGCCCGTCGGCTCGGCCCCAGGCACCTCTACAGCCTCGCCGGATTGGGCAAGGTACCCGACGACCTGGCCTGCCCGGTGCGGGTCGGCGGCTACGGTGGTGCCGAAGGATTGGCGGCGTTCATCGACGAAGAGGGTTTCGACCTGCTGGTGGACGCCACCCACCCCTACGCGGCGCGGATCAGCCGGAACGCCGTGCGCGCCGCGCGACTGGCCGGAGTGTCGTGCTGGGCGCTGCGCCGGCCCGGCTGGCAGGCCGGTCCCGGCGACGACTGGCGCGAGGTGGCCGACTGGGACGGACTGGTCGAGGCCCTCGCCCCCTTCTCCCGGCCGCTGTTCACCCTCGGTCGCGAACCGCTGCAGCACCTCGGGCGGATCCCGTCCCACCAGCACTGGACCGTACGCTGCCTGCACGGCCAGCCGGCCGGTCCGCGCGCCGAGGTGATCGGCGCACGCGGCCCGTTCAGCCTGGACGGCGAGCGGGCGCTGTTCGAACGCCTGGGCTGCGACGTGCTGGTGAGCAAGAACAGCGGCAGCCAGGCCACCGAGCCGAAGCTCCAGGTGGCGCGGGAAATGCGCCTGCCGGTGCTGGTCCTGGCGCGTCCGGCGCTGCCGCCGGCGGACCGCGAGTTCGCCGACGGCGAGGCGCTGCTGGCGGCGATCCGCGATTGGGAAAGCGCCTGAAACGAACGCTCATCCGCCCCGAGCTGCCCCGCCCCGTCTCCGGCGCCGCCCACGCCGCGCTGAGATGTTCGTAGAGGAGGGTCGCGCCAACCAGGATCAGCCCTACCCCGCCGACGATCTCCGCACGCGTGTCGGTCACCGCGCCGAGTGCCTGGCCGAGCATCAGGGCCCCGCGGCCCGGCTTCGGCGCAGGAATGTCGTTGGTCTCACCAGTCCGGATGGAGGCGCTGGCCATGGCGGTTGCCAAGAATGTTGACCAGCGCGCCGGCGGCGGGCTGATGGCGGGCTACTCCCCAGGGAAGGTCGGCAACCTGGCAGGCATGAAAATTATGCGATGGAGGATGGACTGCGCCGCCACGCAGGCGGTGGCGAAGAAAAGTCTGCACAGGCGAATTGTTATAGTATAACATTTTTTCCAATCCAGATCGTTCAAGGCTTGACTGGAAAGGGTGCGGATGTTCCCATCCGCCCCGTTCCAGGTGCTCCCTGCCGCCGCGCAGGGAGTGAAACGGGAAGCCGGTGCGTCACTTCGGTGACCAGTCCGGCGCTGCCCCCGCAACGGTAAGCGAGCGAGATCCTCATCAGGCCACTGTGCTCCGGCATGGGAAGGCGAGGATCTCACGACCCTCGCAAGCCCGGAGACCGGCCTGCAACGCCCTGTTGGCACACCCGCGGTGGGCGGGAGCGAGCCGGTTGTTCGAGGCGCTGTCGCGCCTGCGATTTCCCGCGCGTTCCGTCCTGCCCGGTCATGAGATGGAACGCCCATGCCCCGCTTCAGCCGTTTGCGCACCGAGCCTTTCGCCCTCGGCCTGTCCACCAGCCTGCTGCTGGTGCCGCCCGCCCTCGCCGAAACCGAAGAAGCCGCCCTCGCCCTGCCCAGCCAGTGGGTCAGCGCCCGCCAGGATCCCGCCGAAGCCGACCACATCGACCTCGCCACCCCGGTCGACGCCGGTTCGCGCCTGGGCCTCAGCGCCCTGGACACCCCGGCCAGCACCAGCAGCATCAGCGGCGCGGAAGTCCGCGGGCGCAACAACCCCAGCGTCCAGGCCGCCGTCACCCGCAGCCCCGGTATCAGCTTCATCGGCACCCCCGGCGACGGCGGCACCGGCCTCTCGGCGCGCGGCTTCAGCGGCCATGCGTCGGTGATGCAACTGTTCGACGGCACGCGCCTGTACACCGGCATGGGCACGGTGAACTTCCCCAGCGATCCGTGGATGGTCGAGCGCATCGACGTGATCCGCGGCCCGGCCTCGGTGCTGTATGGCGAAGGCGCCACTGGCGCGGTGATCAACGTGGTGCCGAAGAAGCCTTTCGCCGGCGAGATCCGCAACCACCTGCGCCTTGGCTACGGTTCCTACGACAACCGCCAGTTGGCCCTGGACAGCGGCGGCTCGCTGACCGACAGCCTCAGCTACCGGCTCAACCTGAACCAGCAGCAGAGCCACGGCTGGATCGACCGTGGCGACTCGCGCAACCTGGGCATCAGCGCGGCGCTGCGCTGGCAGGCCAGCGACGATCTGGCCTTCACCCTCGCCCACGACTATGGCGACCAGGAGCCGATGAACGACTTCGGCACCCCGCTGGTCGGCGGCAAGTACCACAAGCGCCTGCGCGAGAAGAACTACAACGTGCGCAACGACGTGCAGCGCTACAACGACCAGTGGACCCGCCTGACCACCGACTGGAGCCTTTCCGACAGCGTCAGCGCGAGCAACCAGCTGTACTACATCAAGGCCCGCCGCCACTGGCGCAACGCCGAAACCTACGAATGGGACGTGCCGCGCGAAGAGCTGTTGCGCAAGGACTACCTGCGCATCAGCCACGAGCAGGAGCAGATCGGCGACCGCCAGACCTTCGCCTTCCAGCACGCCCTGTTCGGCCTCGACAGCCGCACCCTGATCGGCGCCGAGTACAACCGCATCCGCTTCCGCCTGACCAACAACGCGCCATATGAGGACGTTGTCGACGGCGGCGAAAGCATCGACCCCTGGCATCCCGCGCCCGGCTACTTCGAAAGCCGCTCGCCCTACCGGCCGCACTCGCGCAGCCAGACCCGCACCTTCGCCCTGTTCGCCGAGAACCGCCTGCAGCTCAACGAGCGCCTGTCGCTGGTGACCGGGGTGCGCCGCGACCAGAACCATATCGAGCGCGCCGACCTGCGCGACGGCAGCCGCAGCGACCGCAGCCTGCAGGGCGGCAACTGGCGCGCCGGGCTGGTCTTCGCGCTGACCCCGGAACTGTCGCTGTACGGCCAGTACTCCACCAGCGAGGACGGCGTGAGCAACCTGATCACCCTCAGCCCGACCCAGCAGCAGATGGACCTGACCCACTCGAAGCAGACCGAGGTCGGCCTCAAGCAGCTGTTCCCGGAAGGTCGCGGCGAATGGACCCTGGCCGCCTACCATATCGTCAAGAAGAAGCTGCTCAGCGCCAGCCCGCTGCCGCCGCACGACGCGCAGCAGGTCGGCCAGCAGAGCTCGGACGGCCTGGAGGCCAGCCTGGAGCTGAACCTGGCCCAGGACTGGCGGCTGTCGGCGAACGCCGCGCTGGTGCGTGCCGAATACGACGACTTCGACGAATCGATCAATGGGCAGACCTACTCGCGCAACGGCAACCGCCCCAGGAACGTGCCACGCCGCACCGCCAACCTCTGGCTGGACAAGTCCTTCGCCGATACCCTGCGCGTCGGCGCCGGGCTGCGCTACGTCGACCGGCGCTACGCCGACGCCGCCAACCAGGCCAGCCTGCCCGGCTACACGGTGGTCGACGCCAACCTGGGCTGGCGGGTACGGCCGGACCTGACCCTCGGCCTCGAGCTGTACAACCTGTTCGACCGCCAGTACGCCCTGGCTGACAACAACAACGGCCAGCAATGGATCATGGGCCAGCCGCGCTCGTTCAACGTCACCGCCGACTTCAGTTTCTGAAGCCGGCGCCGCGGCAATCGTCTCTGCTGAACCACCGGACCTGCGAGTAGCCATGTCGTCCCTTCACCTCGATGCCCTGCACTGGTCACCCGACGCCTCCACCGAGTTGCTGCGCGGCGTGCACCTGGAAGTCCCGGCCGGCAGTTTCGTCGGCCTGATCGGCCCCAACGGCAGCGGCAAGACCAGTGTGCTGCGCTGCGCCTTCCGCTATGCGCGACCGCAGCGCGGCCGGGTGGTGCTCGACGGCGACGACCTCTGGCGCCAGCCACCGCGCTGGGCCGCCCGGCGCATCGCGGTGGTGTTGCAGGAATTCCCCGAGGACTTCGGCCTCGCCGTCGACGACGTGGTCGCCATGGGCCGCACGCCGCACCAGGGCCTGTTCGACGGCCACGGCGCGGACGACCGTCGGCGAGTCGAGCGGGCACTGCTCGCGGTCGGTCTCGAAGGGCGCGCCGCGAGCCCCTTCGCCAGCCTCTCCGGTGGCGAGAAGCAGCGCACCCTGCTGGCCCGCGCGCTGGTCCAGGAGCCGCGCCTGCTGATCCTCGACGAACCGACCAACCACCTCGACCCGCGCTACCAGCTGGAACTCCTGCGCCTGCTGCGCGGCCTCGGCCTGAGTACCCTGGCGAGCTTCCACGATCTCAACCTGGCGGCGGCCTTCTGCGATCGCCTCTACGTGCTCGACGGCGGCTGCATCGTCGCCCAGGGTACGCCGGCCGAGGTACTCGACGCCGACCTGCTGTGGCGGGTGTTCGGCGTCCGCGCCCTGGTCGACCGCCACCCCCTTGCCGACCACCCGCGCCTGACCTGGATTACCCAAGCATGAAGCACGCACTCCTGCGCCACCTGCTGCCGGGCGTCCTGCTCGCCTGCGCCGATGCCGCCCTGGCCGACCACTATCCGCTCAGCGTGCGCAGTTGCGAGCGCGAGGTGACTTTCGAGCGGGCGCCGTCGCGCGCGGTCAGCCACGACATCAACCTCACCGAGATGATGGTCGCCCTCGGCCTGCAGACGCGCATGGTCGGCTATACCGGCATCAGCGGCTGGTGGAAGAATGCCGATCCCGGACTGATCGCCGCGCTCAAGCCGCTGCCCGAGCTGGTGGCGCGCTACCCCACGGCGGAAACCCTGCTCGATGTCGACGCCGACTTCTTCTTCGCCGGCTGGGGCTACGGCATGCGCGTCGGCGGCGACCTCACCCCGGCCAGCCTGGAGCCGCTGGGGGTGAAGGTCTACGAGCTGAGCGAATCCTGCGCGCAGATCGGCGAGCCGCGCCGCGCCAGCCTCGACGAGCTGTTCCGCGACCTGCGCAACCTGGGGCGGATCTTCGACGTCGAACCGCGCGCCGAGCGCCTGATCGCCAGCCTCCAGGCACGCATCGAGCGCGCCCGCGCCGGCATCCCGGCGAACGCCGAGGCGCCGCGGGTATTCCTCTACGACAGCGGCGAGGACCGCCCCTTCACCTCTGGCCGCCTGGGCATGCCGCAGGCGCTGATCGAGGCCGCCGGCGGTCGCAGCGTGACCGACGACGTGGCGGCCAGTTGGACCCAGGTCAACTGGGAAAGCGTGGTCGCCCGCGATCCGCAGGTGATCGTCATCGTCGACTACGGCGAGACCAGCGCCGCGCAGAAGCAGCGCTTCCTCGAAGACAACCCGGCGCTGCGCAGCCTGACCGCGATCCGCGAGCGACGCTTCATCGTCCTGCCCTATAACCAGGCCACGCCGGGCATCGGCAACGCCGCGGCGATCGAGACCCTGGTCGCCGGCTTCCACCCTCGGGCGCCACGTCCATGACCCTGTTCCGCAGCCCGCGCGCCTATTTCCTCTTGCTGGCCGGCCTGGCCCTGCTGCTCGGCCTGTCCTGCGTGGTCGCCCTCGGCTTCGGCCCGGCGCGACTGGACAGCGGCCTGGTCGGCCGCATCGTCCTCCAGCGCCTGTTCGGCGTGGCCGCGGAGCCCGGCGCCTGGAGTGCCGGCCAGGAGCATATCGTCTGGCTGATCCGCGCCCCGCGGGTATTGCTCGGCGCCTGCGTCGGCGCCGGCCTGGCGTTGGTCGGCGCGGCGCTGCAGGCGGTCACGCGCAATCCCCTGGCCGATCCGCACCTGCTCGGCGCCACCTCCGGCGCGACCCTCGGTGCGGTGCTGGTCGTGCTCTACATCGGCGAGGTGATCGGCCTGCTGACCCTGCCGCTGGCGGCCTTCCTCGGCGCCCTCGGCAGCATGCTGCTGGTGCTCGGCGTGGCCAGCCGCGGCGGCCGCCTGGGCCGCGAGCGGCTGTTGCTGGCGGGGGTCGCGGTGTCCTTCGTGCTGCTGGCGCTGGCCAATCTGCTGCTGTTCCTCGGCGACCACCGCGCCGCCTCCTCGGTACTGTTCTGGATGCTCGGCGGCCTCGGCCTGGCGCGCTGGTCGCTGATCTGGCTGCCGGCGCTGTGCGTGGCCGGCGGCCTTCTGCTGCTACTCGGCCTGGGCCGCGCGCTGAACGCGCTGATGGCCGGCGAACAGACCGCCGTGACCCTCGGCCTGGACGCCCGCCGCGTACGCCTGTGGGTCTTCGTCTGCTGCTCGCTGCTGACCGGCGTGCTGGTCTCGGTGAGTGGCGCGATCGGCTTCGTCGGTCTCATGCTGCCGCACGCCGCGCGCCTGCTGGTGGGTGCCGAGCACCGCCGGCTGCTGCCGGTGTGCGCCCTGCTCGGCGCGCTGTTCCTGGTCTGGATGGATGTCGCCGCGCGCACCCTGATCGCCCCCCAGGACCTGCCCATCGGCATCGCCACCGCGGCCATCGGCGGGCTGTTCTTCATTCTCCTGCTGCGGCGCCGCAGCTGATCAGAACAGATCCAGCGGGATCTTCAGGTAACGCACCCCGTTGCCTTCCACCGGCGGCAGGTTGCCGCCGCGCATGTTGACCTGGATCGCCGGCAGCATCAGGGTCGGCATGCCGAGGCTGGCATCGCGCTGCTGGCGCATGGCGACGAACGCCTCCTCGTCGACGCCTTCGCGGACGTGCACGTTGTGCCGGCGCTGCTCGCCGACGCTGGTTTCGCAGCGGTGCTCGTCGCGGCCGGGCGCCGTGTAGTCGTGGCACATGAACAGGCGGGTCGCGTCGGGCAGCGCGAACAGGCGCTGGATCGAGCGATACAACTGGCGCGCGTCGCCGCCGGGGAAGTCGCAGCGGGCGGTGCCGTAGTCGGGCATGAACAGGGTATCGCCGACGAAGGCGCTGTCGCCGACCAGGTAGGTCATGCACGCCGGGGTATGCCCCGGGGTATGCAGCGCGCGGCATTCCAGGGCGCCGATGCGGAACGACTCGCCGTCCTCGAACAGGTGCTCGAACTGGCGGCCGTCCACCGGGAAAGCCTCGCCGAGGTTGAACAGGCCGGAGAATTTCGCCTGCACCTGGGTGATTCGCGCGCCGATGGCCAGGCGCCCTCCCAGCTCGCGCTGCAGGAAGATGGCCGCCGACAGGTGGTCGGCGTGCACGTGGGTCTCCAGCAGCCATTGCACCTGCAGGTCGTGCTGGCGAACGTAGGCGATCAGGCGTTCGGCGCTGGCATGGCTGGTGCGCCCGGCAGCCGGGTCGTAGTCCAGCACCGGGTCGAGGATGGCGCAGGCGCGGCTGGACGGGTCGCGCACCACGTAGCTGTAGGTGGAGGTGGCCGGGTCGAAGAAGGCGGTGATGTCGGGTTTCAACATGGGAGTTCCTTGCGCGGCGTCCTGACGGCGGCCGCGCCATGGCTACGGATCGTCCCACCATAGCCAACCCGGGCCCCGCGTACCAACCCAGAGGTTTGTCAGGAAGCTACCGGATCGGTTCACAGCAGCAGCGCGGCCCAGGCCGAGGCCAGCAGCACCAGCGCCATGCCCTGGTTGAAGCGTTTCATCAGCGACGGCGAGCGCAGCAGCCGCGCGCTGCCGACGCCGAGCAAGGCCCAGCTGGCCAGGCACGGCAGCGAGACCAGGAAGAACAGCAGCGCCAGCAGGCCGATCCGCCCGGCCTGTCCGGCGCCCTCGCCGGCGAACAGCGCCAGCGCGGCCAGGGCCATCATCCAGGCCTTGGGGTTGACCAGTTGCAGCGCCGCGCCGCCGAGCACGCCGAGGCGCCGTGGCGCTTTCGCGTCGTCGATGCCGCCGGCGGCGCGGAACAGACTCCAGGCCAGGTAGCTGAGCCAGGCCACGCCCAGCCAGGCGAGCCCCTGCCGGGCCAATGGGTGGCGCCGCAGCAACTCGCCCGGGCCCAGCCCGAGCAGCAGGATCAGCGCCGCCACCGCCGCGCAGGCACCGATCACGATCGGCCAGGTAGCGGCCAGGCCGTAGCGCTGGCTGTTGCTCAGGACCAGGATATTGGTCGGCCCCGGGGTGATCGAGGCGACGACGGCGAACAGCAGGAAGGGAACGAGGGATTGCATGGGCGGGCTCCATTGAGGGGGAGCCCTCATCCTGGCGGCCCGCCGGCTCTCAGTCTGGAAGCTGGGTGCATTGCCGGCGGTAGGCCGCCGGGGTCATCCCGTAGGCACGGCGGAACCAGCGCCCGAGATGGCTCTGGTCGGCGAAGCCGAGGGCACTGGCGAGGTCCGCCGGTTGCCCGCCGACAGCGAGCATCTGCCGCGCCCTGGCCAGGCGCAGCTGGACCAGGTAGGCGTAGGGCGGCAAGCCGTAGGCGGCCTTGAATGCACGGTTCAGGCGGAAGCGGTCGGTACCGCAGGCGCTGGCCAGCTCGTCCAGGCCGATGTCCTGGTAGAAGTGCGCGTGCAGGTAGTCGCGGGCTTTCTGCGCCACCAGCGGCAGGCGCGGATCGAACGGCTTCGCCTCGCGCCAGCCGAGGTGGACGCGCAGCCGTTCCAGCACCAGTTCCAGGGCGGTCTGCCGCAGCAGCCGCAATTCGCGGCCATGCAGGACGCGGAAAGCCTGGGCGATGGCCAGGGTCAGGCGCGGATCTTCGGTGAGATTGGCGTGGAAGCCGGGATCGCGGTCGCCGGGCGCATCGGCGAAGGTCGCCTGCAGTTCGCGCCGCAGCCAGTCCGGCTGCAGGTACAGCATCGAATAGGTGAAGCCGCCGGCGCTCGGCGCACGACCGTCGTGGATCTCCCCCGGCTCGACCAGGAATACCTGGCCGGCGGTGCTGTCGTGGCGCCGACGGCGACAGTTGAATTGCTGCACGCCGATCTCGGTGTAGCCGATCAGGTAGCTGTCGTGCCAGTGCGGATCGTAGGCATGGCCCTCGAAATGGGCGCGCAGGGTCTCGATCCCGGTCTCGGCGTCGCGGGCCAGGTCGATCCAGTCTCGGCTTCCCATCGTGCGTCGGCATTTTCCCGTGGAACAGTTCATCGTCGCGACTATAACGTGCCTGGACTGGCGTTCTAGAAGATTCGTGCAGCCGGCACTGTCCAGCGCGGACGGCAATTGATCGGCGTTTCTGGACAATCTATCCAGGCCGCCCTGATTAATCCCGCAGGCAGCGCTACCTACACTGTTTTCTCCACTCACCGTAGGAGAAACACCTCATGGCCGACCACTCCATCAAGGGCAAGACCGTCCTCATCACCGGCGGCGCCAAGAACCTGGGTGGGCTGATCGCCCGCGATCTCGCTAGCCACGGCGCGAAGGCTATCGCCATCCATTACAACAGCGCGGCGAGCAAGGCCGATGCCGACGCCACCGTCGCCGCGCTGCAGGCCGCCGGCGCCAAGGCCGTGGCCCTGCAGGGCGACCTCACCAGCGCGGCGGCCATGGAAAGGCTGTTCGCCGACACCATGGCCGCGGTCGGCAAGCCGGACATCGCGATCAATACCGTGGGCAAGGTGCTGAAGAAGCCCTTCACCGAAATCAGCGAAGCCGAGTACGACGAGATGTCCGCGGTCAACGCCAAGTCGGCGTTCTTCTTCCTGCGCGAGGCCGGCAAGCATGTCAACGACAACGGCAAGATCTGCACCCTGGTGACCTCCCTGCTCGGCGCCTATACCCCTTACTACGCCGCCTACGCTGGCACCAAGGCGCCGGTCGAGCACTTCACCCGTGCCGCCTCCAAGGAGTTCGGCGCGCGCGGCATCTCGGTCACCGCGGTCGGCCCGGGACCGATGGACACGCCGTTCTTCTACCCCGCCGAAGGCGCCGACGCGGTGGCCTACCACAAGACCGCCGCGGCGCTGTCGCCGTTCTCCAGGACCGGCCTGACCGATATCGAGGACGTGGTGCCGTTCATCCGCCACCTGGTCAGCGACGGCTGGTGGATCACCGGCCAGACCATCCTCATCAACGGCGGCTACACCACCAAGTGAGCCGCGCAGCGGCCGCCAACGCGGCGGCCGCCGCCTGCCAACGGGAACCCCCATGCACGTGACCCTGGTGATCGCCGGCGGCATCGTCCTGCTCGGCCTGTTCCTGCTGTTCGGCAAGCTCTGGGGTGGCGATCCGGCCAGCCTGGGCCTGGCCGCGACGCTGTTCGTCCCTGTCTGGCTGGGCGTGGCCCTGGTCAACCTGTGGATCGGTGTGCGCCACGCAGGCTACGGCCTGCAGGAAGAATTGCCGATCCTGCTGCTGGTCTTCGCGCTGCCGGCTGCGCTGGCCGGCATGCTGCTCTGGCTGCTGCCGCGCTGAAGCGGCAGCGGCGGCTCAGACGCGGAAACGCCCGACCAGCCGCGCCAGCTCCGAGGACAGTTCGGACAGCCGGCGGCTGGCGCCGGTGCCCTGCTCGGAGTGTTCCGCTGCCTGGGCGGAGAGTTCGCGGACGTCGCTGATGTTGCGCGCGATGTCGTCGATCACCCGGCTTTGCTCCTCGCAGGCCGAGGCGATCTGCGCGGCGAGGTCGTTGATCCGCCCCACCGCCTCGCCGGTGGCGGCCAGCACGCCGTCGACGCCGGCGGCGCGTTCGACGCTGTCGCGCGCCTTCAGGCTGCCCGACTGCATGGCGCGTACCGCGTTGCGCACTCCGGACTGGAGGCGCTCGATGCGCGCCTGGATATCCTTGGTCGAGTCCTGGGTGCGCGCCGCCAGCGCCCGCACCTCATCGGCGACCACGGCGAAACCGCGCCCCTGCTCGCCGGCCCGCGCGGCCTCGATCGCCGCGTTGAGAGCGAGCAGGTTGGTCTGCTCGGCGATGCCCTTGATCACCGTCAGCACCGCGTCGATGCTGGCGGTTTCCTGGGCCAGTTGCTCGATGCTCTCGGAACTGCTCTCCACCTCGCGCGCCAATTGACGAATCGCCTCGATGGTCGCCTCCACCACACCGGCCCCCTGCCGCGCCTGTTCGAGCGCCTCATGGGCCACCTGGGCGGCGCTCTGGGCGTTGCGCGCCACTTCGTGGACCGCCGCGCTCATCTGCGTGGCGGCGGTACTGACCTGGTCCACCGCGCTGTGTTCGCTGCTGATCAGGCGATCGTTGGCGGCGGTCATGCCGGCCAGCGAACCGGCCGAGCCGGCCACCTCGCCGGTGACCCGACCGACCTCGCGGATCAGCGGCTGCAACTTGTCGAGAAAGGCGTTGAAGGCGCTGCCGAGACGCCCGGGCTCGTCGCGCGAGACGACCTCCAGGCGCACCCGCAGGTCGCCATCACCGTTGGCGATTTCCTCCAGGCGCTGCAACAGCCGCTGCAGCGGGCGGGTCACCAGGCCGGGGAACACCAGCACCAGCGACAGGCACACCAGCAGGCCGAACGCCACCAGCGCCATCTGCTGCCAGCGGTGGCGCTCGCCCAGCGCGGCGGCCGCGGCGCCTTCGCCGGTCGCGGCCGTCTCCTCCATCCCGTCGAGCTGATCGATCGCTTCGCGCATGGCGCCGAACTGCCGGTCGCTGTCGCCGTAGCTGAGCTGCGCGGCAGCGGCCGGGTCACTGGCCGCCAGCGCCAGCACCCGCGCCGAGGTCGCGCTCCAGAGGGCATAGCCCCGCTCGAACTCGGCCACCTTGGCCTGGGCCGCCTCGCCCGGCTGCATGGCCGCGTACTGGCGGACCCGGTCCAGCGCCTGCTGCAGGTTCTCCGCATGGTCGCCGCGCAACCCTGCCACCTGCTCGGGGGCCAGGTGGCCGGCGAGCAGGCTGCGCTCGGCGACGAAGGCCTGGTACAGGTCGCGGTCGGCATTCAGCAGCAGGGCGATGCCGGGAAGGAAACGCTTGCCCAGGCGCTGGTTGGACTCATTCAATTGAGCGAGGCCGTGTACGGCGAGCGCACCCACCAGCAACAGCAGAACGGCAAGCAGAAGGATCGGCAGGGCGATCTTTCTGCGAAACGAGAGATCGGCGAACCATTGCGGCATGTCGTCATCCTCGACAGGGCTTCCCAGGCTATCGTTGCCGGCCGGACAAACTTGAGCCGGCCTCTCCTGACGATAGCCCGCCACGGCGCTTCGGCCAGCGGGCATTCGCCCTGGCCAAGGCGTCCGCCGAGGAATGCGCGGCGCCCGGCCTGCTCGCGGGCGAGCGGGTCGATGGCCAGCAGGCCGGCGAGGTCGGCCCGGCGACCCGGGCGGATGCGAAGCGTCGACGGCGGCATGCGTCCTCCAGGACCGGCAGGCGCATCCTGGATGTTTTCACAGGTCGCGCCACGCGGCTGCGAGCGCTGAACTATAGTCCGCAGGAGCCGCGCCGGAGAACTCTCGACATGCCCCGTTCGATCGTCATCGTCCACGGCTGGAGCGACGATTCGAAGTCGTTCCGCCGCCTCGCCGAGCAACTCGAGGCCTGGTTCGGCAGCGCGCCGACGCAGATCCGCCTGGCCGACTGGGTTTCCCTGCAGGATGACGTCACCTACGCCGATCTCGCCACCGCCCTCGACCGCGCCTGGACCGCCAGTGGCCTGTCGCGGGCGCCGCGCAGCGTGGACGTGGTGGTGCACAGCGCCGGCGCGCTGGTCCTGCGCGACTGGCTGACCCGCCGCTTCACCCCGGCCAGCGCGCCGGTCAAGCGCTTGCTGATGCTCGCCCCGGCCAACTTCGGCTCGCCGCTGGCGCACAAGGGGCGCTCCTTCATCGGCCGCGTGCTGAAAGGCTGGAACCGCTTCGTCGGCCAGACCGGCACCCAGGTGCTCAAGGGCCTGGAACTCGGCTCGCCGTACTCCTGGACTCTCGCCGAGCGCGACCTGTTCGCCGCCGAGAGCTGGTACGGCGCCGGCCGCCTGCTCGCCACGGTGCTGGTGGGCAACGTCGGCTACAACGGCGTGGAGGCCATCGCCAACGAAGCCGGTGGCGACGGCACGGTGCGCATCTCCACCGCCAACCTCAACGCCCGCCGCCTGACCCTGGAGCTGGACGTGCGCCAGCGCGCCAGGCCCGGTTGGAGCCTGGAACGCTCGCGTGGCGAGATCGCCTTCGCGATCCTCGACGGCGAGAATCATTCCACCCTGGCGCTCAAGGACCGCGGACCGAAGAATCCGCTCAGCCTGGAACTGATCCGCGCCGCCCTGGAAGTCGAGGACGCCGACTACAAGACGTCCGCCGGAAGCTTCCCCTGGCAGCGCCGCATCGACCAGTTCGATCCGGGCATCGCCGAGCGCTCGCCGCGCTACCTGAACCTGGTCAGTCACGTCTGCGACGACCTCGGCCAGGAAGTGCACGACTATTTCATCCAGTTCTTCCGCAAGCTGAACAGCGACCGGCGTTTCGAACAGCGCTTCTACGAACGGGTGATCGCCGATGTCCACCCCTACGAGGACAACCCTGCGTACCGTTCGATCCATCTGTCGGTGCAGGCCCTCGACGAACTGCTCGCCGGTTTCGCCGTGGACAGCCTGTCGCTCAGCGTCTCCGCCCAGCCGCTGTTCGACCCGCCGCGCCAACCGGTCGGCTACAGCGCGGTGGGTCCCGGCGACAGCGAGGGCCTGGGCGTTCCGCGTGAGCGCCTCGGGGAGTTCTTCGCCGCCCACCAGACCCTGCTGCTGCGCATCCGCCTGACCCGCCTGGTGGACGGCCGGGTGTTCCTCCTCAAGGACGCCTGACCAACCGCCCTGCGCCAGCGCCGGCCAGCGGCGTGGCTCGATGGCGAAGCATGGCGTCCGCGCAGCACACTGAACGGATAGGCATCGGCCACGCCGAAATCGCCGAGCAGGTACTGCTCGCCCCGCCGCCGCGCCTGCAGCGGCTCGAAGCACCTGAGCAGGCGCGCGGCGCGCCCTCGCCGGCGGTCGCCGCGCTGCTACGCCTGTTCGACGAAGATGCCTCGTGTGCGCCGCTGGCCCGCGTTCATGGCCTTGCCTCTGGCCATTCGATCCGCCGCAACGGCGCGCCGGCGCCGCGCGCGAGGCGATGGGCGACGCCAGCGCCGCGGCGCAAGTCGACCCGCAGCACGCGTCCACCATCTTCTGCGCGCCCGCTGAGAAGCAGGTTCTCCCCGTCCAGCCGGAACAACCGTTCGGGGTACTCGACGGGCAGTTCCAGGGTCCAGTTCAGGTGGCCCCCGGCGGAGACCGAACTGAGCAGCAGCTCGCTGCGTTCGGCCAGGCTGCGCCGGTGCACCACCAGCCAGTTGCCATCCACCTGCCAGGGCCGCCGCGCCAGTCCGGAAGCGCCGCCGGGCAGCGCCTGGGCATAGCGGCGATACAGCGCCTGCTCGCGCGCCTGCTCGTCGCGGCGGCGCCGATACTCGGCGTCCGCCGCCGCCTCGAGGGCGGCGACGCGGTCGCGCCAGGCCTCGTGCGCGGCGATCCAGCGTCGCCGTTCCTGGCGATAGGCGTCGCGTGCGGCGAGGAACGCGCGGGGGCCGGGGAAGCGCTCCAGCCGTTCGTCGAACTCCGCCGGCGGCTGCGGCTCGGGCGGCAGGTGCGGGCGCTGGCGCTCGCGCTCGGCGGGTTCGTCGAACAGCTTCGCCACCGCTTCGGCGGAGTCCGGATCCGGCAACAGCCCGGCCCGCAGGAAAGCCGTGTCGAGCAAGGGTGTCAGCCGGTTGCCGGCAGGCGAGCGCCAATCCAGCGTGCCGAGCTGCAGGCGCTGGCGCCGCAGCCGTTCGTTCGCCGCCGGCAGCGCCTCGCCGCGTTCCAGGGCGCGGGCCTCGTGGTCGCTGGCGAAGACCAGCAGGCGCCCGTCGGGCAGTCGCGCCAGGCCCGGCGCCTGCCAGGCGATCCCGGAGCCCGCTGGCGCCGGCGGGTCGCCATGGAAGTACCGCGCCGCATCCACCTCCGGGGCTTCGCGCAGGGCCAGGCTGTCACCGTCGAGGAACCAGACGCGGCCGTCCAGGGCGAGCATCAGCAATCCGCCCCGGCCTTGGTCGTAACGATAGGCGTCCTTCCCCCAGGGCGCCGACTTCAACGGCAGGCCTCCAGTGCGCCGCTCCAGCTCGTCGAACGCCAGCACCGGCTCGCCGCTGCGCCGGTCGAGCACGTAGAGCGCGTTGCGCAGGTAGAACAGGTAGCGCGACGATTGCCCGAGCAGTTCACCCGCGCCCCAGTCGTCGCCGCGCGCGTTGTCGGCGTCCAGTCGCGTGCTCCAGCGCAGGCGGCCGTCCGCGAGGTCGACCACCTGGGCGTAGACCCGGCTGCTGCCGTGGACCACGCCATTGTCCACTTCGTCGGCCCGGTACTCGTCGAGAGTGAATGCCAGGTAGGCGCGCCCCTGCTCTTCGAACGCCAGTTGCGGCCCGCTGAAACGGGCATCGTCGTACTGGCCGAGAATGAAATGGATGCCTACCGGCAGGCCGACCACCAGGCCCAGGCCGAGCACCACCCAGAAGACGGCGAACAACTTCGCTCCCTTGTCCATGCAACTCCCGTGCGTCCCGGACTCCTGGGACCGTCGCGCAGCGGCGACGGCATGAATGACGCATTGTAGGGAGCCGCCGGGCCCGGCTCAAAGGCGGCAGGCGGCCATCAGTGGCGCGCGCTCACGAACTCTTCGTCCCCAGCAACACGCCGAAGCCCACCAGCAGGGCGCCGAAGAACTGGTCGATGCGCCGGCGGAAACGTACCAGCCGGGCGCGGACCGGCGGGCTGGAAAGGAAGCAGGCGACCAGGCCGAACCAGGCCAGGTGGGCAGCGACGATGAAGGCGCCGTAGCCCAGTTGCGCAGGCAGGACGCTATGCGGATCGATCACCTGCATGAACAGGCTGACCACGAACAGGCAGGTCTTCGGATTGAGCGCATTGGTCAGGAAGCCGCCGCGCAGCATCGCCCAGGACGAAACCCCGGCGCCGCCCGCCACCTCGTCCGCCACCGCGACCTCCCGCGCCAGCAGCATGCGCAGGCCGAGGAACACCAGGTAGGCCGCGCCCGCCAGCTTCAACGCGGTGAACAGCGCCAGCGACTCGCGCACTAGCATACCGACGCCGAGGATGCTGTAGCCGACATGTACCGTCACTCCCGCGCCGATGCCCAGCGCGGTAAGCAGGCCGGCGCGGCGGGAATACAGCAGGCTGTTGCGCGAGACCATGGCGAAATCGGCGCCGGGGCTGATCACCGCGAGTACGGTAATGGTCAGGAAAGCTATCAGCTCTGTCATGCCAGGAAGGCTCCAAGGTAGAATGGATGGCGCAATTTACCTGTATCCAGCGCCGAGCGAGAACGATGAATACTGACAATCATGGTGAGGAGAACTCACAATTCAGACGCCGTCGCCTACCCTCGCTGAACGCCCTGCGTTGCTTCGAGGCCGCCGCCCGCCTGGAGAATTTTTCCCGGGCCGCCGAGGCCCTGTGCCTGACCCATGGTGCGATCAGCCGCGCGGTACGGAGTCTCGAAGAGGAGTTCGGCTGCGCGCTGTTCGAGCGGCGCGGCCAGCGGGTGTTCCTCAGCGCGGCCGGGCGCCGCCTGCTCGACGGCACCGGCCAGGCCCTCGACCTGATCGAGCGCACCAGCGACGCCCTGCGCGCCGAGGCCGGACCCACGGCCCTGGTGCTGTCCTGCGAGCCGACCCTGCTTATGCGCTGGCTGATCCCGCGGATCGCCGGGTTCATGGCGGAACAGCCGCCGCTGTCGATCCAGCTGGTCGCCGGCGGCGGGCCGTTCGCCTTCGGCCGCGGCATCGACCTGGCGATCCGCCGCAACGACTTCCCCTGGCCGCCCGGCAGCCACGCCCACTGGCTGTTCGACGAGCAGGTCGGGCCGGTCTGCCGGGCCGGCGACGCCACCCGGCACATCCAGGCCGGCAAGGCCGGCGCGCCACAGCTGAAGCCCGAGGCTCCGCGCCTGCACACGGCGAGCCGCGCCCAGGCCTGGGACACCTGGACCGGGCTCGCCGGACAGGCTCCCGCCAGCGCCGCGGGCCAGCGCTTCGAGCACTTCTACCTGAGCCTGCAGGCCGCCGCCGCCGGGCTCGGCGTGGCCATCGGCCCCTGGCAGCTGGTGCGCGACGACCTCGCCGCCGGCCTGCTGGCGGCGCCGCTGGGGTTCCTCGCCGACGGCAGCAGCTATCACCTGCTGAGCCCGCGGCCGCTGCGAGACGGTGAACCGGCCACGCTGCTGCTGGACTGGCTGCGGCGCAGCGCGGCGGCCTGACCGCAGCGCTCAGGGCCAGGCGCGCAGCGACCGCTCGACCGCCGTCAGCAATACCGGCCAGGACGCCAAACTGGCGAAGATCGGTCTGAAGATACCGAGCATGACCCTCGCCGGTGGCGCGCTCGTGGCGGCATGGGCGATTCCAGAATCGGCGCTCAGAACTGCTCGCCCGGGCAGAACAGGCAGCGCAGCAGCAGGGTCATGAGCACGACAGCGCCGGAACCCAGCAGGTAAGGCAACGGCGAAAACAGGTCACTCTGGTCCTTGCCATCGTGCTCACTACTCATGCTCACCTCGGGAAACCGTCATGGGGGAAAAGACGCAGGATATGTAGCTGCCGTCCTTTCAAGTGCACGGCGAAGTGTTCAAAGACTATAGAGATGAAGCAATCAAGTTCAATTACATCTGTGTCAGCTTGCTGTCGGCAAAACGTCAGTGGAAAGAAACGCAATATATTTCCCGATGATGCTCACGGGGGCTTCGCGCGCCGCCTCCAGGCTCTCCCGGCGTGGTGCGACAGCCTCGGCGAAGGAAAAATCAACTTGCAATGATCCCGCCCGGAATTATCCCGCCCTTACTGGAAAAGTGTATTCCAGCACTGTTTCGGTGCAATGACTTCACACTTGAAAGTTTCGATTAAATTTTCCGTTATCGATCATCCATAAATACGTTTGATCGTGCTCCCGGACGTTTCATAGATTGCACACCTTCATTATCCGCGAGGCATTCCCGTGACGCATCCAGCGACCGTCTACAGCCTGACCACCCGCCTGCTGCACTGGAGCATGGCGTTCTGCTTCATCGGCGCGATCGCGCTGGCCTATTTCGTCATCTGGGTGCTCGGCCACGATCACCCGCAACGCCTGCCGGTGCTCAACCTGCACTGGGTACTGGGCCTGCTGGTCGGCCTGCTGCTGATCCCGCGGATCGTCTCGCGGCTGGGCGGGCCACGCCTGCCAGCAGTCCCCGGGACGCCACTGGAGCACCGCCTGGCGCACTATGCGCACCTGTCGCTGTACGCCCTGATGCTGGTGATGCCGTTCACCGGCTACGTCGGCACCCGCCTGCCCACCGACTTCGGCCTGTTCGTGATACCCAGCTTCAAGGACACCGCGCTGTTCGCCTGGATTTCGCAGACCTGGAACCTGAGCTGGGAGGCGTTCGAGAAGCCCTTCGACGCCGTTCACCGCGTGCTCGGCCTGTGGCTGAGCACCTCGGTGGTGCTGCTCCACGCGATCGCCGCCGGCTACCACCAGTGGGTACGCCGCGACGGCACGCTGGAACGCATGCTTGGCCGCCGCGGGCGTTCCTGAGCGCCGCCCCTTCGTCGGCTGCCACGGCCTGCCGGCGGGCATCTGCTATAGAGGTAGGGACACGCAGGTAAAACCTCGCCGCCCCGAGGCTCCTCCGTGGCAACAGCAAGCGTCGCGCAGGTAGCCGGGTCGGCCTCCGACAGAGAGGACAGGCCATGACCAGCTTGCATTGCCAGCACCGCGACCACACCATCACCGCCGACGTCGTCGAACACCCTGGGATTCCCACGCCCTGGGCTGGCGGCTGCCACATCACCGACCCGGACGGCCACACCAGCAAGCGTATCGCGCTGCCGGTGCGCTTCGCCTTTCTCGCCGACCTGGAGAACGCCCAGCGCGCCTCCATCGCCCACGGCAAATGGCTGGTGGACCAACGCCTGGACCAGGGCCGGACGCTGTTCTGAGCCGCCAATGCGAACGGCCCTCTCGACGAGGGCCGTTTCTCATCCGCCGGGCGCTCAGGCGCTACCGGCTTCCACGGTTTCGCTGCGCCGTCGCGGCGGCGCGCCATGGCAGTCCTCGCCAGCCAGCGGTACCTCGTTGCCCTGGGCGTCGTACAGCTTGCCGTCGAGGAAATAGTCGCCCTCGTGCAGCGCAGCGATGTCCTGGTAGCGCAGGGTCCGCTCGCTGGCGGCGACGAACACCGACTGCTGGTCGGAATTGCCGGCGGTGAAGTGGTTGAACGCCAGGTTGAGCAGGATCGCCATGATCGCCGAGGAGCTGATGCCGGAATGGAAGATGGTGGCGAACCAGCTGGGGAAGTGGTCGTAGAAGCTCGGCGCGGCGATCGGGATCATGCCGAAGCCGATCGAGGTGGCGACGATGATCAGGTTCATGTTGTTGCGATAGTCCACCTTCGACAGGGTGCGGATGCCGCTGGCGGCGACCGTGCCGAACAGCACTATGCCGGCGCCGCCGAGCACCGCGGTGGGCACCGCGGCGATCACCCGGCCCATCACCGGCAGCAGCCCGAGGATGACCAGGAACAGCCCGCCGGTGGCGACCACGTAGCGACTCTTGATTCCGGTCACCGCGACCAGGCCGACGTTCTGGGCGAACGCGCTCTGGGTGAAGGAACCGAAGATCGGCGCCAGCATGCTGGAGAACATGTCCGCGCGCAGGCCGTTGCCCAGGCGCTGGGAGTCGACCTTGGTGTCGATGATCTCGCCCACCGCGAGGATGTCCGCCGAGGTTTCCACCAGGGTCACCATGATCACGATGCACATCGAGATGATCGCGGCGACGTGGAAGGTCGGCATGCCGAAATGGAACGGCGTGGGGAACGCCACCAGCGGCCCTTCGGTGACCCTGGAGAAGTCGGCCATGCCGAGGAACACCGCGATGACGGTGCCGATGACCATCGCCAGGAGGATCGACAGGCGCGAGATCGAGGCGCTGCCGAGTTTGCTCAGCAGCAGCACGATGACCAGGGTGATCGCCGCCAGGCCGATGTTGGCCATGCTGCCGAAGTCCGGCGCCTGGCTGTTGCCGCCCATCGCCCAGCGCGCGGCGACCGGCATCAGGGTCAGGCCGATGGTGGTGATGACGATACCGGTCACCAGCGGCGGGAAGAACTTGGTGATGCGCGAGAAGACCGGCGTGATCAGCAGTCCTATCAGCGAGGCCGCCATCACCGCGCCGAGCACCGCGGGGATGCCGCCGCTGCCGCCGCTGCCGATGATCGCCACCATGGTCGCCACGCCGGCGAACGAGACCCCCTGGACCAGCGGCAGCTGGCAGCCGAAGAACGGCACCCCGAGGGTCTGCAGGAGGGTCGCCAGGCCACCGGCGAACAGCGAGGCGGCGATCAGCAGGCCGATGTCGCCGGGCGCCAGCCCGGCCGCCTGACCGAGGATCAGCGGGACCGCGACGATACCGCCGTACATGGTCAGCACATGCTGCAGGCCGTAGGCCATGTTCGCGCCGACACCGAGGTTCTCGTCTTCAGGACGTGGAACGGGAGGAGTTCCGGGGGACGTGGTTTTCATGGTGCGCTTTTCTCGCTTTTATTGTTCTGCGCACACTGTAGACAATTCGATCCTCAAATATCCAGACAAATGTATACAAAAAGCTCGACAAATTTGTGACAGCGCTGTCGCCAGCGTCCGTGCTTCGCGCGCTGGGCCGCGTGCCAGACCGCCCACCCCGCTCCACCCGGCCTCCCCACGTCCGACCAACGGCCACCCGCCCTCGACGGGGGGCAATAACGATAGAAAGCCGAACCCTGTCGCGCCAGCGAGCTATCAGCGATCCCTCTGCAAAAAGTTGATCGACTTCACGTTTTCGAAAATACGCCGGGACAGCCCGGAAACCGCTCCTAGTCTGCCAGTCAGGCCGTGCCCGAGGCCGTATCACGGGCAATAGCGCCATGCCATCAACGGCTTATCGATAATCGCCTCACAAGGAACGGAGTCTCATGAGCAACAAGAACAATCTCAGATTCGCCCTCGGCGCCCTGGCCCTGTCGGTCTCCGCCGCGAGCCTGGCAGCCCCCTCGGAAGCGCAACAGTTCACCGAGTTCTGGACCCCGGGCAAACCCAACCCGTCGATCTGCAAGTCACCGCTGCTGGTCAGCACCCCGCTCGGACTGCCACGCTGCTTGCAGGCGAGCAACGTGACGAAGCGCCTGCAGAAGCTCGAGGACATCGCCACCCTCAACGACGGCAACCGCGCCGCCGCCACGCCGGGCTACCAGGCCTCCGTCGACTACGTGAAGCAGACGCTTGAGAAGGCCGGCTACAAGGTTTCGGTGCAGCCCTTCCCGTTCACCGCCTACTATCCGAAAGGCCCGGGCAGCCTGAGCGCCACCGTGCCGCAGCCGGTCACCTACGAATGGGAGAAGGACTTCACCTACCTGTCGCAGACCGAGGCCGGCGACGTCACCGCCAAGGTGGTCCCGGTGGACCTGTCCCTCGGCGCCGGCAACACCTCCACCAGCGGCTGCGAGGCGGAAGACTTCGCCAACTTCCCGGCCGGCTCGATCGCGCTGATCCAGCGCGGCACCTGCAACTTCGAACAGAAGGCCGAGAACGCCGCGGCCGCCGGCGCCGCCGGGGTGATCATCTTCAACCAGGGCAATACCGACGACCGCAAGGGCCTGGAGAACGTCACCGTGGGCGAATCCTACGAGGGCGGCATCCCGGTGATCTTCGCCACCTACGACAACGGCGTGGCCTGGTCGCAGACCCCGGACCTGCAGCTGCACCTGGTGGTCGACGTGGTACGCAAGAAGACCGAGACCTACAACGTGGTCGCCGAGACCCGGCGCGGCAACCCGAACAACGTGGTGATGGTCGGCGCGCACCTCGACTCGGTGTTCGAAGGTCCCGGCATCAACGACAACGGCTCGGGCAGCGCCGCTCAGTTGGAAATGGCCGTGCTGCTGGCCAAGGCGCTGCCGGTGAACAAGGTGCGCTTCGCCTGGTGGGGCGCCGAGGAAGCCGGGCTGGTCGGCTCGACCTACTACGTGCAGAACCTCGCACCGGAAGAGAAGAAGAAGATCAAGGCCTACCTGAACTTCGACATGATCGGTTCGCCGAACTTCGGCAACTTCATCTATGACGGCGACGGCTCCGACTTCGGCCTGCAGGGCCCGCCCGGCTCGGCCGCCATCGAGCGCCTGTTCGAGGCCTACTTCCGCCTGCGCGGCCAGCAGTCGGAAGGCACCGAGATCGACTTCCGCTCCGACTACGCCGAATTCTTCAACAGCGGCATCGCCTTCGGCGGCCTGTTCACCGGCGCCGAGGGTCTGAAGACCGAAGAACAGGCGCAGAAGTACGGCGGCACCGCCGGCAAGGCCTACGACGAGTGCTACCACAGCAAGTGCGACGGCATCGCCAACATCAACCAGGACGCCCTGGAGATCCACAGCGATGCCATGGCCTTCGTGACCAGTTGGCTGTCGCTGTCGACCAAGGTGGTCGACGACGAGATCGCCGCTGCCGGACAGAAAGCCAGGTCCTCGCTGCAGATGCAGAAGAGCGCCAGCCAGATCGAGCGCTGGGGCCACGACTTCATCAAGTAACCGCGACCGTCCTGCGCCAGGCCGCCGGCGCAGAACTCCCTCGAGGCCCGGCATGCGCCGGGCCTTTTCATTGGGCGGCCGGCACTCTCAGGCGGGCTGCAGCGCGCTGATGTGCAAGTACTGCGCGCCCAGTTCCCGGGCCAGGCGCTCGCCCTTGCCGAGGCGCAGCGGGCCGCTTTCCAGGTCGACCAGCAGGCTCGGGCAGGCGGCCGCCGGTACGGCCGGCCAGTCGCGCAGGCGGCCGTCGGTAAGCAGCAGCAGGCATTGCCGCTCGGCAGGCTTCTGTCGTTGCCGGCGCGCCAGCCAGTCGGCGGCCTGGCCCAGGGCGTCGAGCAGCGGCGTACCGCCGCCGGCGCCGAGCTGCTGCAGCCAGTCCTGGAGCTCCCGCGAGACCTTCTGCCCCTGCCACAGCCATTGCGCCCGAGCGCCAGTGGCATGCAGCACGGCAAGGCGCGCGCGCTGCCGGTAGGCCTCTTCGAACAGGCTCGCCAGCAGCCCCTTGGCCTGGGCCAGGGCGCCGTGCCGACGGGTGCTGGCGGAAGCGTCGACGATCACCAGCCAGAGTTCGCCGGGCCTTCGGCTCCGCGGTTGCCGCAACAGATCGCGGCGTTGCCGTGGGCGCCCGCGCAGCAGGGTCGGCAGCCACTGGATGGCGCCCTCCGCGCCCTGGCTGAGAGCGCCGTTGCGACCGCCGCGCAGCGCCCCGGGTCTGGTCCTGGCATCCGCACCCATGACCGAGCGCGGGCGGATGCTCAGGGCTTTTTTGCCCAGCGCGGCAGCTCGCGGGCAACGCCCATGGCCACCGGCTGCGCCGGCAGCTCGCCCCACTGGCCTTCGCCACCGGCGGTACCCGCCGCTCCGCTGGCGGGGGGCGCCGCGGGCGGTGGATTCGCCGCCGAGGTCGGCGGTGACTGCTGGCGGCGACGATGCGACAGGGCGAAATGTTCCACCGCGTCGATGTCCTCCGCCTCGATCCTCTCGCCGCCGCGCCAGGCCGCATGGGCGCGCGCCGCGCGCAGCCAGACCAGGTCGGCGCGCAGGCCGTCGACCGCCGCCTCGAAGCAGCGCCGGGCGATGCTGTCCAGCGCCGCGTCGTCCAAGGGAATCCGCGCCAGCCGCCGGCGCGCCTCGGCGCAACGGCGGCGCAGTGCCTCCTGTTCGCTGGCCCAGCGCGCGACGAAGGCCTGCGGATCGGCGTCGAAGGCCAGCCGGCGACGGATGATCTCGGCGCGCTCGGCCGGCCGCGGCTGGCTGTCGAGGCGTACATCGAGGCCGAAACGGTCCAGCAGTTGCGGACGCAACTCACCCTCCTCCGGGTTCATCGTGCCGATCAGCACGAAGCGCGCCGGATGCCGGTGGGAGATGCCGTCGCGCTCGACCAGGTTGACGCCGCTGGCGGCGACGTCGAGCAACAGGTCCACCAGGTGGTCCGGCAGCAGGTTCACTTCGTCGACGTAGAGCACGCCGCCGTCGGCCCTGGCCAGCACGCCCGGGGAAAACCGCGCGCGGCCCTCGCCGAGAGCGGCGTCCAGATCGAGACTGCCGACGATGCGCTCCTCGCTGGCGCCCAGCGGCAGGGTAACGAACTCCCCCTCCGGCAGCAGCTCGGCGACGCCCCGCGCCAAGGTCGACTTGGCCATTCCGCGCGGCCCCTCGATCAGTACCCCGCCGATCGCCGGATCGACCGCGGCCAGGCATAGCGCCAGCTTCAGCTCGTCGGCGGCGACCACGGCGGACAAGGGATAATGCACGGTAGCGCTCATGGGGATTCCTGCAACGGACGGAAATACAGACCGCCAAGTCTATCAGGCCGCCGGCGCCGGTATCGAACCGTGAAACAGTCGTTGAACCGGCCGCCTCGCTTGCAGTAAGCTCGGGACTCGTCCACGGGAGAAACCCATGCCGCACACCCACCATCCGCACCTGCATTCCAGCGCCTCGCGCCCTGGTCTGCCGTTGCGCGCGCGTGCGCCGCAGGCACCCCGTGCCGCGTATTTCTTCGGGTATTGGTTTAGCCACTCCGGCGCCTGATACCCCAACGGCGCCCACGGTATACGGGACGCCTACCCTGCACACGCAAACCCCCGGTCGGCTCCCCGACCGGGGGTTTTGTTTTTCCGGCCCGTTTTCCCGGCCCACAAGGCCACAACCACAGACGAACGCACAGGACATCGATCATGACCGCATACCGCTACCGCACTGGCTACCCGCTCAACACCTGGCGATTTAGCGACGGCTGCCAGCCGCTCGCCAGGACACGACATCGCCGAACACCTCGATAGGGCACGACGCGCGCGGGACGCCCGCCGCCAGCCCAGGAAGCCAGACCATGAATTCATCCGTATCCGCACTGACCGCCCTTTCGCCCAACGTCCAGGCCGTCGCCCTGCCCAGCGCCGCCGCCCGCACCGCGCTGGAGCGCCTGCCCAGCGCGCTCGAACTCAAGGCCCGCCAGCCGTTGCCGCTGGAGCTGGCCAGCCAGGTCGCCGCCAGCCGCGACGCCATCCGCGCCATCCTCGACGGCGACGACCCGCGCCTGCTGGTGGTAGTCGGTCCCTGTTCGATCCACGATCCCCGCTCCGCCCTCGAGTACGCCGAACGCCTCGCCGCGCTGAGCGACGAACTCGACGGCCAGTTGCTGCTGGTGATGCGCGCCTATGTGGAAAAGCCACGCACCACGGTGGGCTGGAAAGGCCTCGCCTACGACCCGCACCTGGATGGCAGCGACGACATGGCCGCCGGCCTGGGGCTGTCCCGGCAACTGATGCTGGACATGCTGCGCCTCGGCCTGCCGCTGGCCACCGAATTGCTGCAACCGCTGGCCGCCGGCTACTTCGACGACCTGCTGAGCTGGGCGGCGATCGGCGCGCGCACCAGCGAATCGCAGATCCACCGCGAACTGGTCAGCGGCCTCGGTCTGCCGGTGGGCTTCAAGAACGGCACCGACGGTGGCGTCGGCATCGCCTGCGACGCGATCCGCTCGGCGGCCCACGGCCATCGCCATTTCGGCCTCGACCCGCACGGCCACCCGGCGCTGATCGAAACCCGTGGCAACCCGGACACCCATGTGGTGCTGCGCGGCGGCCGCCACGGTTCGAACTATGGCCCCGAGCAGGTGCAGGCCGTACGCCAGGCCCTGGAAAGCCAGGGCATCGCCACGCGGATGATGGTCGATTGCAGCCACGCCAACAGCGGCAAGAACCCGCTGAACCAGCCCGGCGTCCTCGCCAGCGTGCTGGACCAGCGCCTGGCGGGCGCCAGCGACCTGGTCGGGGTGATGCTGGAAAGCCACCTGTTCGACGGCTGCCAGGCACTCGGCGGCGAATTGCGCTACGGCGTCTCGATCACCGACGGCTGCCTCGGCTGGGAGGGCACCGAGCGGATCCTCCGCGACGCCGCCCGGCGCCTCGCGGCAGGCACCTGAACCTGGCGGGGCGGCCACGCCGCTCCGCTATTCCTCTTCGACGTCCAGCAGCAGGTTCTCCAGAGCCTCGCGATAGGCCCCCGGCTCCTGCCAGAGCCCGCGCCGCTGCGCCTCCACCAGGCGCTCGGCCATGTCGCGCAAGGCCCGCGGGTTGTGCTGGCGGACGAACTCGCGGGTCTCGGCGTCGAGCAGGTAGGCGTCGGCCAGCAGCGCGTACTGGTGGTCGTCGATCAGCTCGCTGGTGGCATCGAAGGCGCACAGGTAGTCCACCGTCGCCGCCAGTTCGAAGGCGCCCTTGTAGCCGTGGCGCTTCATCCCGGCGATCCACTTCGGATTCGCCGCGCGCGCCCGCACCACCCGGTTGAGCTCTTCCTTGAGCGTGCGGATGCGCGGGTTGTCCGGTTGGCTGTGGTCACCGTGGTAACTGGCCACCGGCGCGCCGCGCAGGGTTTCCACCGCCGCCAGCATGCCGCCCTGGAACTGGTAGTAGTCGTTGGAATCGAGCAGGTCGTGCTCGCGGTTGTCCTGGTTGTGCAGCACCGCCTGCAGGCGCTCCAGGCGCTGGGCGAAGCGTTCCCGCGCCGGCGTGCCGTCGTCGCCGGCACCGTAGGCATAGCCGCCCCAGTTCAGGTAGACCTCGGCGAGGTCGGCGCGGGTCTGCCACAACCGCTCCTCGATAGCCCCCTGCACGCCTGCTCCATAGGCGCCCGGCTTGGCGCCGAAGATCCGCCAGCCGGCCTGCCGGCGCGCTTCCGCCGGCGCAACCCCCTGCTCTTCGAGGCGCCGCCGCTCCAGCCGCACACGGGCGGCCAGCGGGTTCAGCTCTTCGGGCTCGTCCAGCCCGGCCACCGCCTGCACCGCCGCGTCGAACAGGCGGATCAGGTTGGCGAAGGCGTCGCGGAAGAACCCGGAGACCCGCAATGTCACGTCGACCCGCGGCCGATCCAGCAGCGAGACCGGCAGGATCTCGAAATCGGCGACGCGCTGGCTGCCGGCCTGCCATACCGGGCGCACGCCAAGCAGCGCCAAGGCCTGGGCGATGTCGTCGCCACCGGTGCGCATGGTCGCCGTGCCCCATACCGAGAGGCCGAGCTGGCGCAGGTGATCGCCATGCTCCTGCAGGTGCCGTTCGAGCAGCAGGTTGGCCGACTGGAAACCGATGCGCCAGGCGGTCGGGGTCGGCAGGTTGCGCACGTCCACCGAGAAGAAGTTGCGACCGGTGGGCAGCACGTCGAGCCGCCCGCGGCTCGGCGCGCCGCTCGGACCGGCCGGAACGAAGCGCCCTTCGAGGGCTGCCAGCAGCCCGTCGATCTCGGCCGCGCCACAGGCGTCCAGGGTCGGCGCCACCCGTTCGCACAAGCCGCGCAACACCTCGCCGCTGGCGCGCCACGCGGCGGGCGGCGGCTGGCCCTCCAGGCAGCGTTCGATCCAGTGCAGCGCCAGCAGCTCCAGGCGCTCGCGGGTATCGCCGAGGCTGCGCCAGGGCTCCTCGCTCACGCGCGCCAGGCATTCCGGGCGCGGGCCCTGCCAGGGCTCGCCCATGGCGCAGGCCAGCGGGTCGAAGCCCAGCCCGAGGTCGTCGGCCAGGCTCTTCAGCAGGCCGGCGTTGGCGCCCTTGCCGTCGCCGCGCGGGACCCGCAGCAGCGCCAGCAGGGTGTCCAGGCGCAAGCGCCCGCTCGGCGATTCGCCGAACACATGCAGGCCGTCGCGGATCTGCGATTCCTTCAGGTCGCAGAGATAGGCGTCCAGCTGCGGCAGCCAACTGTCCGGATCGTCGCTGAGCTGCAGGCCGATCTCGCGGTCGAGGCGGTTGCCGCGCAGCAGATCGAGGATCTCCTCGCGCAACTGCCCGGCGCGCCGGGGATCGAGCAGCGAGGCATCGTAGAATTCGTCGGCCAGGCGCTCCAGGTCGCGCAGCGGACCGTAGCTCTCGGCGCGGGTCAGCGGCGGCATCAGGTGATCGATGATCACCGCCTGGGTACGACGCTTGGCCTGGGCGCCCTCCCCCGGATCGTTGACGATGAACGGATAGATGTTCGGCAGCGGGCCGAGCAGCGCGTCCGGCCAGCATTCGGCGGACAGGCCGACGCCCTTGCCCGGCAGCCATTCCAGGTTGCCATGCTTGCCGACGTGCAGCAGGGCGTCGGCGCGGTAGGCATGGCGCAGCCAGAAATAGAACGCCAGGTAGCCGTGCGGCGGCACCAAGTCGGGATCGTGGTAGACCGCCGCCGGATCGAGCTGGTAACCCCGTGCCGGCTGGATGCCGACGAAGGTCAGGCCATAGCGCAGGCCGGCGATCATCATCCGCCCGCCGCGGAACATCGGGTCCTGCCGCGGCTCGCCCCAGCGTGCCAGCACCGCCTGGCGATTGCGCTCCGGCAGGCGCGCGAAGCAGGCCAGGTAGTCGTCCAGCGCCAGGCTCTGGGCGCAGGGTCGCAGGTCGTTGTCGTCGAGGTCGTTACTGACGCCACCGAGCAACTGGCGGATCAGCTCGGTGCCGCTGGCGGGCAGGCCGTCGACCGGATAGCCCTGCTGGCGCAAGGCACGGAGGATGTTCAGCGCCGCCGCCGGGGTGTCCAGGCCGACGCCGTTGCCGATCCGCCCGTCGCGGGTCGGGTAGTTGGCCAACACCAGCGCCACCCGCTTTTCCGCGCAGGGCTTGCGCGCCAGTTCGGTCCAGCGCCGCGCCAGCTCGGCGACGAAGTCCATGCGCTCGTCGTCGGCGAGGTAGCAGACCACGTCGCTCTCGCTGCGCTCGCTGCGCCAGGCCAGGCCCTTGAAGCTGATCGGCCGGGTGACGATGCGCCCGTCCAGCTCCGGCAGCGCCACGTGCATGGCCAGGTCGCGCGGGCCCAGGCCCTGTGGGTTGTCCTGCCAGAGCGGACGGTTGTCCAGCGAGCAGATCGCCTGCAACACCGGCACGTCGCGGCGGAACGGACGCAGTTCGGGCGCTTCCGGATTGGACTGGGCGAAGCCGGTGGTATTGACGATCAGCGCGGCATCGCTGCGCGCCAGCCAGTCTTCCACCTGGGCCAGGCAGGCACCTTCCTTCAGGCTGGCCACCGCGATCGGCAGCGGGTTCAGCCCCTGCGCCGCGAGGCGTTCGCAGAAGCGTGCGATGAAGGCGGTGTTCGCCGCCTGCAGGTGGGTGCGATAGAACAGCAACGCGGCCACCGGACGCCCGGCCTGCCAGTCGGCACGCCAGTGTTCCAGGGTCGCCTCGGCATGCCGTGGATGGAACAGCGCCACCCGTGGCAGTGCCTGCGGCTCGTGCCAGGCGTAGTCGCGACCCAGGCACTGATTGGCCAGGCAACGGTAGAACTGCCCGGCGTTCTCCAGGCCGCCCTGGCGCAGGTATTGCCAGAAGCGCTCGGCCTGCTCCGCCGGCAGGTTGCCGAGGGCGCTCAGCTCTGGGTCTGGGCGGTCGTCGCCGGGCACCGGGATCAGCACGCAGCCGCGCCCGGCCAACGCCACCAGTTGTTCGACGCCATAGCGCCAGTAGCCGATGCCGCCGTGCAGCGAAAGCAGGATCACCCGCGCATGCCGCAGCACCTCGTCGACATAGAGGTCGACCGAGGCGTGGTTCTGCAATTGCATCGGATTGGCCAGGCGCAGGCTCGGGTAGTCGTCCGGCAACTCCCGGGCAGCCTCGGCCAGCAATGCGAGGTGCGAATCGCCGCTGCAGAGGATCACCAGCTCGGCGGGAGTCTGGGCCAGGTGGGCGATGCCGTCGTCGGGGACGAAGCCGCCGGGTTGGGTGCGCAACAGGTGCATGGGCGTTCCACCGATGGGAGGCGGGAGGCCTGGAGGCAGGCGCTAGCTGGCCGGCCCCGGCCCGGGATCACGGGTCAGGCCAGCGCGGTGCGCAGCTCGTTGGCGATGGCCGCCTGGTCCAGTTCCTGGCCGATCACCACCAGGCGGCTACGGCGGTTCTCGCCGGCCAGCCACTGGCGATCGAAGTGCCTGTCGAAACGCTTGCCGACACCCTGCACCAGCAGGCGCATGGGCTTGCCCGGAATGGCGGCGAACCCCTTGATGCGAAGTATGTCGTGACGCTCCACCAGCTCGCCGAGGGCCTCGAGCAGCGCGGCTTCCTCCACCTCGGGGAGATCGACGTGGAAGGAGTCGAACTCGTCGTGGTCGTGGTCCTCGTGGCCTTCGTGGTCGTGATGGGTGGGCCGGCGGTCGATGTGCAGCTCGGCCTCGGCGTTGAGTCCCAGCAGGACCGAGAGCGGCAGCTCGCCCCGGCTCGCCTCGACGATCTTCACCGCCGCCGGCAGCTCCCCGGCGATCTCCGCGCGGACCCGCGCCAGGGCCTCGGCGTCGAGCTGGTCGGCCTTGTTCAGGATCACCAGGTCGGCGCTGGCCAACTGGTCCTCGAACAGTTCGTGCAGCGGCGATTCATGGTCGAGGTTGGGGTCCTGGCGGCGTTGCTGGTCGACCTGCTCGGGATGGGCGGCGAAGGTGCCGGCCGCCACCGCCGGGCTGTCGACCACGGTGATCACCGCGTCGACCGTGCAGGCGTTGCGGATTTCCGGCCACTGGAAGGCCTGCACCAGCGGCTTGGGCAGGGCCAGGCCGCTGGTCTCGATGAGGATCTGGTCAAGGTCACCACGGCGCGCCACCAGCTCGCGCATCACCGGGAAGAACTCTTCCTGCACGGTGCAGCACAGGCAGCCGTTGGCCAGTTCGAAGACCCGGCCCTGCGCCTCCTCCTCGCTACAACCGATGGAGCATTGCTTGAAGATCTCGCCGTCGATGCCGAGTTCGCCGAACTCGTTGACGATCACCGCGATGCGCCGGCCTTCGGCGTGGTCCAGCATGTGCCGGAGCAAGGTGGTCTTGCCGGCACCGAGGAAGCCGGTGACGATGGTGACGGGGAGTTTCGCCAGGGTTTTCATGGGCAGCCCTTGTTCAGCTCGGCGGGCATGCGGACGAGTGGCGCGGACGCTGGCCGCGCAACGGATTCGCCACCGGATCACCCCGCCCGGTTGTATGGAAGTCTTGTTCCCCGCGCATCGCACCGCGGGATCGACGAGGCAGGTCTCCTGGCTCACGGTCTGGCGTCGCCGCCGGTTCCCCGCCTTCCCGCGTCACGCAGTGGCATTGGGGAACGATCGCCGTTCACAGTTGCGGGGGCAGCCGCGGCATCGACCGCGTTCCCTCTTAGCCCCGCCGTCGCCGGCGAGGAACCTCGAACCGGCAAGGCTACGCAGTGCGCCGGCCAGGGTCAATCGGGCCGGTTGACGCCCGGTCTGCCTTCATGCTGTCCTAGGCGGGTTGTCCCAGGTGTCTCGTGCCGGCGCGCACGAGGTGAAACGGGAAGCCGGTGACGCTCTTCGAGCCAGTCCGGCGCTGCCCCCGCAACGGTAAGCGCATCGCGCGAGCCCGGAGACCGGCCTGGAACCTTTCGTTTGATTCACCCGCGGTGGGCGGGCGCAAGCGTGAAGCGGGCCATCCGGTCCCGTTCCTCGTGCGTACGCCTCTGCAAGTCCAGCCAATCCAGAGGGAACGCACCATGTCGAGCAGCACCCTGGCGCACGCCAGCGCCACCATCTCCCTATCGAAGCGACTGAGCCTGGCCATCGGCGCCGGCCTGCTCGGCGCGTTGCTGGTGTACTTCGCCGGCTTCTCGCACATCGACGCGGTGCACAACGCCGCCCACGACACCCGGCACAGCTCCGGCTTCCCCTGCCACTGAGCGCGCGAGAACTTCCGATGATCAAACGCATCGCCCAGACCGCCGGCTTCGCCGGCCTGCTCGCCGCCCTGCTGCTGTCACTGTTGCAGATTCTCTGGGTCACCCCGCTGATCCTCGAGGCGGAGACCTACGAGAACAGCGAGCCGGTCGCGGCCCAGCCCCACGAACATGCTCCCGGCGTCGCCGCCCATGTTCACGACGAGGAGGCCTGGGAGCCGGAGAACGGCTGGCAGCGTACCCTCTCCACCACCGGCGGCAACCTGGTGGTGGCGGTCGGCTTCGCCCTGATGCTCGCCGGCCTGTTCACCCTGCGCGCGCCGGGCCGGACCTGGCAGGGCCTGCTCTGGGGCCTGGCCGGCTACGCGGTGTTCTGCCTTGCGCCGTCGCTGGGCCTGCCGCCGGAGCTGCCGGGAACCGCCGCGGCCGACCTGGTGCAACGCCAGTACTGGTGGATCGCCACCGCAGCCGCCACCGCGGTGGGCCTGGCCCTGCTGGCGTTCGGCGGCAACTGGCCGCTGAAGCTGGTCGGCGCCGCGCTGCTGGCGCTGCCGCACCTGTTCGGCGCGCCGCAGCCCGAGGTCCACGCCAGCCTGGCGCCGGCAGCCCTGGCCCAACGTTTCGTGATCGCCTCGCTGGTCAGCAATGCGCTGTTCTGGGCCGCCCTCGGCCTGACCGCTGCCTGGCTGTTCCGGCGCAACCGCGCCGGTGTCGACGCCTGACCTCCGTCCACCCGCGCCCCTTGCCGGTCGCGGGTCCATAGTGTCTCCCCTTCCACTTCCTCCGGTCCGCGCATGCCCCTGCCCACCCCCAGCCTGCTGATCGCCGGCATCGGCTGCCGCCGAGGCTGTAGCGCCAGGCATCTGCGCGCGCTGCTGGAGCGAACCCTGGCCGAACACGGGCACACCCTGGCCGAGCTGGACGCCCTCGCCAGCATCGACGGCAAGCGCGACGAACCCGGCCTGCGGCAACTGGCTACGTTGCTCGGACGCCCCGTGCATTTCCTGGCGCCCGCCGCCCTGCTCGACTACGAGCCGCGCCTGCTCAGTCCCTCCGCCGTCGCGCTGCGCGAAACCGGCTGCTCCAGCGTCGCCGAGGCCGCCGCCCTGGCCCTGGCCGAACGCCTGGGCGGCGGTCGCGCCGATCTGCTCGGGGCGAAACGCAGCGACGACCGGGCGAGCATCGCCCTGGCACGCCCTTTCACCGAACGAGAACTCCCATGACCGTCTATTTCATCGGCGCCGGTCCCGGCGACCCCGACCTGATCACCGTCAAGGGGCAGCGCCTGATCCGCCAGTGCCCGGTGATCCTCTACGCCGGCTCGCTGGTTCCGCAAGCGCTGCTCGAGGGACACCAGGCCGGCCAGGTGGTGAACACCGCCGAGCTGAACCTCGAACAGATCGTCGAGCTACTCGCGCAAGCCCATCGCCGCGGCCTCGACGTCGCCCGCGTGCATTCCGGCGATCCGTCCCTGTACGGCGCCATCGGCGAGCAGATCCGCCACCTGCGCGAACTCGGCGTCCCCTATGAGATCGTCCCCGGGGTCACCGCCACCGCCGCCTGCGCCGCCCTGCTCGGCTGCGAGCTGACCCTGCCCGAGGTGTCCCAGACGCTGATCCTGACCCGCTACGCCGCGCGCACGAAGATGCCGGAAGGCGAGAGCCTGGGCGACCTGGCGCGGCACCGGGCGACCCTGGCGATCCACCTGGGCGTCGCCCACCTGGCGAAGATCGTCGAGGAACTGCTGCCGCACTACGGCGCCGACTGCCCGATCGCGGTGATCCACCGGGCCAGTTGGCCGGACCAGGAACAGGTTCGCGGCACCCTCGCCGACATCCTGCCCAAGGTCGCCGCCAGGCATTTCCGCCGCACCGCGCTGATCCTGGTCGGCGAGGTGCTGGCCGCCGAAGGCTTCGCCGACTCCTCGCTGTACCGCGCCGGGCATAGACACCTCTATCGAGCCGGCGAATGAACCGCCGGCCTCGGGTTCGGCGCCGACCGCCGGCAGCGCGCCTGGACTCGCCGCAAGGCTTGCGACAGCGGGCCGGCCCGGCTAGCGTTCAGCGCTGGCCCCTTTTTTCCTGAAGCCCTCGGACACCCATGAAACGATTCCTCCTCGGTCTGCTCCTGCTGCTGGCGGTCGCCGCCGGCGTCCTCTACTTCGTCCCCGCTACCCTCCTCGCCAGCGTACGCACCGTCGAGCGCGGTCTCGCCGGTCTCAGCGAGCACAGCGTGCAGGTCGACAACCTGGAGATCGCCTACCTGGAAGGTGGCTCGGAAAAGAACCCGACCCTGTTGCTGATCCACGGCTTCGGCGCCGACAAGGACAACTGGCTGCGCTTCGCCCGGCCGCTGACCGAGCGCTACCATGTGGTCGCCCTCGACCTGCCCGGCTTCGGCGACAGCAGCAAGCCGCAACAGGCCAGCTACGACGTCGGCACCCAGGCCGAGCGAGTCGCCAACTTCGCCGCCGCCATCGGCGTGCGCCGCCTGCACCTGGCCGGCAACTCCATGGGCGGGCACATCGCCGCGCTCTACGCGGCGCGCCATCCGGAACAGGTGCTATCGCTGGCGCTGATCGACAACGCCGGGGTGATGCCGGCACGCAAGAGCGAACTGTTCGAGGACCTGGAGCGCGGCGAGAATCCCCTGGTGGTACGCCAGCCGGAAGACTTCCAGAAGCTGCTCGACTTCGTGTTCGTCCAGCAACCGCCGCTGCCGGCACCGCTCAAGCGCTACCTCGGCGAGCGCGCGGTAGCTGCCTCGGCGTTCAACGCGCAGATATTCGAACAACTGCGCCAGCGCTACATCCCGCTGGAGCCGGAACTGCCGAAGATCGAGGCGCCGACCCTGCTGCTGTGGGGCGACCGCGACCGCGTGCTGGATGTCTCCAGCATCGAGGTGATGCGTCCGCTGCTGAAGCGGCCCAGCGTGGTGATCATGGAAAACTGCGGACACGTGCCGATGGTCGAGCGCCCGGAGGAAACCGCGCAGCACTACCAGGCCTTCCTCGACGGCGTACGGAACGCCCAGGTGGCCGGTCGCTGAAAACGCGAACCGGCGCCTGGGGCGCCGGTCCGGGGGAGCGGGAGCCGTCGCGGGGACGGCTCGGATACAGGCTTCAGGCCTGGATCAGGTTGGCGATCTGCACGTCCGGGTCGACGTCCTGCTCATAGTCGACGCCAGCGACCTCGAAACCGAACAGGTTGAGGAATTCGCTCTTGTAGCCGGCGAAGTCGGTCAGCTCGTAGAGGTTCTCGTTGGTCACCTTGTCCCACAGTTCCTCGACGCGGGACTGCACTTCCGGCTGCAGTTCCTTGTAGTCGGCACGCAGGCGGCCTTCCTCGTCGAGGCGCGGCTCGGCGCCGTACAGGCTCTCGCGGTACAGGCCATCGACCTGCTCGATGCAGCCTTCGTGGGTGCCCTGCTCCTTCATTACCTTGAACAGCAGCGACAGGTACAACGGCATCATCGGGATCGCCGAACTGGCCTGGGTCACCACCGCCTTGAGCACCGAGACCCGCGCGTCGCCGCCCAGCGGGGCGAGCCTGTCGCGAATACCGAGGACCTTCTGGTCGAGATCCTTCTTGGCCGCGCCGATCGAGCCGTTCCAGTAGATGTCGTGGGTGATCTTCTCGCCCAGGTAGGTGAACGCGGTGGTCTTCGCGCCGTCGGCCAGCACGTCGGCCTCGAGCAGCGCGTCGATCCACATCTGCCAGTCTTCGCCGCCCATCACCGCAACGGTATCGGCGACTTCCTGGTCGCTGGCCGCCTCCAGGACCACGTCCTTGATCACTTCCTTGTCGGTGTCCAGGCCACGGAAGCTGACCGACTTGCCGATCGGCTTGAGGGTCGAGGAGAACACTTCGCCGGTCTTCGGATGGGTACGGCGCGGCGCAGCCAGGCTGTAGACCACCAGGTCGACCTTGCCGAGATCGCGCTTGATGGTCTCGATGGTCAGCCGCTTCACTTCGTCGGAGAACGCGTCGCCGTTGATGCTGCGCGCGTACAGACCTTTCTCGTGGGCGAACTTCTCGAAGGCCGCCGAGTTGTACCAGCCGGCGGTGCCAGGCTTGCTCTCGCTGCCCGGACGCTCGAAGAACACCCCGAGGGTATCGGCGCCGGAACCGAACGCGGCGGTGATGCGGGCAGCCAGGCCATAGCCGGTGGAGGAACCGATGACCAGGACCTTCTTCGGTCCGTTGACGACGGGGCCCTTGGCCTCGACGTAGTCGATCTGTTGCTTGACGTTGGCCTCGCAGCCTGCCGGATGGGTAGTGACGCAGATGAAGCCACGCACGCGCGGTTTGATGATCATGAAAACCTCGGTTGCTAGATGCCGGAAAAGCACATTCAGGAGCTAGAGACGTCGCGCATTGTAAATGAGACACCTCCGCTTGGGCGGGCCGAAGACAGGAATCGTGACCAAAGGGTCACGCGGCGCAGCCCAGGCATAAAAAAACCCGCTCCGGAGAGCGGGTCTTCTCGGCTTGGAATCAGGCTCAGACGGCCTTTTCCAGCTCCGGCACGGCGTCGAACAGGTCGGCGACCAGGCCGTAGTCGGCGACCTGGAAGATCGGCGCCTCTTCGTCCTTGTTGATCGCGACGATCACCTTCGAGTCCTTCATGCCCGCCAGGTGCTGGATGGCACCGGAGATACCCACCGCGATGTACAGCTGCGGGGCGACGATCTTGCCGGTCTGGCCGACCTGCATGTCGTTCGGCACGAAACCGGCGTCGACCGCGGCGCGGGAGGCGCCGACGGCGGCGCCCAGCTTGTCGGCCAGGGCGTAGAGGATCTTGAAGTTGTCGCCGTTCTGCATGCCGCGGCCACCGGAGACCACGATCTTGGCAGCGGTCAGTTCCGGACGGTCGGACTTGGCCAGCTCTTCGCCGACGAAGGCGGACTTGCCGGCATCGGCCGGACCGGAAACCTGCTCGACGGCAGCCGAACCGCCTTCGGCGGCGACGGCGTCGAAGCCGGTGGTACGCACGGTGATCACCTTGACCGCAGCCGAGGACTGCACGGTAGCGATGGCGTTGCCGGCGTAGATCGGACGCTTGAAAGTGTCGGGGCTGACCACTTCGACGATCTCGGAGAGCTGGTCGACGTCCAGCAGCGCGGCGACGCGCGGCAGGAAGTTCTTGCCATTGGTGGTGGCCGGGGCCAGCACATGGCTGTAGCCCTTGCCCAGCTCGGCGATCAGCGGCGCGACGTTTTCCGGCAACTGGTGGGCGTAGGCGGCGTTGTCGGCGACCAGCACCTTGGAGACACCCTCGACCTTGGCGGCGGCTTCGGCCACGGCGGCAACGTTCTGCCCGGCGACCAGCACGTGGATGTCGCCGCCAATGGCCTTGGCAGCGGCAACGGTGTTCAGGGTAGCGCCCGCCAGGGCGGCGTTGTTGTGCTCAGCGATAACCAGGATAGCCATTAGATTACCTTCGCCTCGTTCTTCAGTTTCTCTACCAGTTCAGCCACGGACTTGACCTTGATGCCAGCGGAGCGCGCAGCCGGCGCCTCGACCTTCAGGGTCTTCACGGTGGAAGCGGTGGAAACGCCCAGGGCGTCCGGGGTCACCACGTCCAGCGGCTTCTTCTTGGCTTTCATGATGTTCGGCAGCGACGCGTAGCGCGGCTCGTTCAGACGCAGGTCGGTGGTGACGATGGCCGGCAGGTTCAGCGCGACGGTCTGCAGGCCGCCATCGATCTCGCGGGTCACATTGACCTTGTCGCCAGCGACCTCGACCTTGGAGGCGAAAGTGCCCTGGGCGTAGCCGGTCAGCGCGGCGAGCATCTGGCCGGTCTGGTTGTTGTCGCTGTCGATGGCCTGCTTGCCGAGGATCACCAGCTGCGGCTGTTCCTTGTCGACCACGGCCTTGAGCAGCTTGGCCACGGCCAGGGAGTTCAGCTCGTCGTTGCTCTCCACCAGGATCGCACGGTCGGCGCCCAGCGCCAGCGCGGTGCGCAGTTGCTCCTGGGCGGCGGTCGGGCCGACGGAGACAGCGACGATCTCGCTAGCCACGCCCTTCTCTTTCAGGCGCACGGCTTCTTCCACGGCGATTTCGCAGAAGGGGTTCATGGACATCTTGACGTTGGCGAGGTCGACGCCGGAGTTGTCCGCCTTGACGCGGACCTTGACGTTGTAGTCGACCACTCGTTTGACTGCTACAAGAACCTTCATGGATTCCTCGTTATTCTCCGGTGAATAAGGATGTCGCCAGACAGGCCTGGCCGGTGATGCTCGCCGGCCGGAAACCGACACTCTGCTAGACAGCGACCGCAAAACCGCCCGTATCTTGACCGGATCACCCTTTTCGGTCAATACGGCAAAAGGGTGGTTCTCCCCCCTCGAATGCCGATTCTATCAGGCTTCCAAAGAATTCAAACAAACGTTTGTATTGGACCTGCCCATGCAGCTATATATAATGCGCCCGCTCTGATCAGGGAAAGATCTCAGCCACCAATAAACAGATACCGTGAGCCTTGAGTAGGAGATCGATTGTGGAACGCGAATACATGGAATTCGACGTCGTCATCGTCGGCGCCGGCCCCGCCGGTCTGTCCGCCGCATGCCGACTGAAGCAGAAGGCCGCCGAAGCCGGTCAAGAGATCAGCGTCTGCGTGGTCGAGAAGGGTTCCGAAGTGGGCGCCCACATCCTCTCCGGCGCGGTGTTCGAGCCGCGCGCGCTGAACGAACTGTTCCCCGACTGGAAGGAACTCGGCGCACCGCTCAACACTCCGGTGAGCGGCGACGACATCTACGTCCTGAAGAGCGCCGAGAGCGCCACCAAGGTGCCCAACTTCTTCGTGCCCAAGACCATGCACAACGAGGGCAACTATATCATCTCCCTGGGCAATCTCTGCCGCTGGCTGGCCCAGCAGGCCGAAGGCCTGGGCGTGGAGATCTACCCGGGCTTCGCCGCCCAGGAAGCGCTGATCGACGAGAACGGCGTGGTCCGCGGGATCGTCACCGGCGATCTCGGCGTCGACCGCGAAGGCAATCCGAAAGAAGGCTACTACACCCCCGGCATGGAGCTGCGGGCCAAGTACACCCTGTTCGCCGAAGGCTGCCGCGGGCACATCGGCAAGCAACTGATCAAGAAATACAACCTGGACAGCGAGGCCGACGCCCAGCACTACGGTATCGGCATCAAGGAAATCTGGGACATCGACCCATCCAAGCACAAGCCCGGCCTGGTGGTGCACACCGCCGGCTGGCCGCTGAACGACGAGAACACCGGCGGTTCGTTCCTCTACCACCTGGAGAACAACCAGGTGTTCGTCGGCCTGATCATCGACCTGTCCTACAGCAACCCGCACCTGTCGCCGTTCGACGAGTTCCAGCGCTACAAGCACCACCCGGTGGTCAAGCAGTACCTGGAAGGCGGCAAGCGCGTGGCCTACGGCGCCCGGGCCATCTGCAAGGGCGGCCTGAACTCGCTGCCGAAGATGGTCTTCCCCGGCGGCGCGCTGATCGGTTGCGACCTCGGCACCCTGAACTTCGCCAAGATCAAGGGCAGCCACACCGCGATGAAGTCCGGCATGCTCGCTGCCGAAGCGATCGCCGAGGCCCTGGCCGCCGGCCGCGAAGGCGGCGACGAGCTGGCCAGCTACGTCGATGCGTTCAAGGCCAGCTGGCTGTACGATGAACTGTTCCGCAGCCGCAACTTCGGCGCGGCCATCCACAAGTTCGGCGCCATCGGCGGCGGCGCGTTCAACTTCATCGACCAGAACATCTTCGGCGGCAAGATCCCCGTCACCCTGCATGACGACAAGCCGGACTACGCCTGCCTGAAGAAAGCCAGCGAAGCGCCGAAGATCGACTACCCGAAGCCGGACGGCAAGCTCAGCTTCGACAAGCTGTCCTCGGTATTCCTCTCCAACACCAACCACGAGGAAGACCAGCCGATCCACCTCAAGCTGGCCGATGCGAGCATCCCGATCGAGAAGAACCTGCCGCTCTACGACGAGCCGGCCCAGCGCTACTGCCCCGCAGGCGTGTACGAAGTGGTGGCCAACGACGACGGCAGCAAGCGCTTCCAGATCAACGCGCAGAACTGCGTGCACTGCAAGACCTGCGACATCAAGGACCCGGCGCAGAACATCACCTGGGTGGCGCCGGAAGGCACCGGCGGGCCGAACTACCCCAACATGTAAGACAAACGAAAAAGGCTCCCTCGGGAGCCTTTTTCATGCTGCACCTGTCAGTCCGGCTGCGGACCGATGGGAAAGAACTCGCCATGGCTCCAGACGCCGAGCCATTCGACGCCATCGATCCGGCGCGGTACCGCCAGCTCGACCAACTGGTAGAACACGTTGCGATGCACCAGCGCCTCGAGGTTGTCGCGCACCCGCAGGTACGGGGCTGGCTCCTGGGTAGCGGCATCGATCTCGACCCGCAGGGGATGCCCGGCATCCGCCTCGACCTCGTCCTCGACATTGGTGACGAAGCGCAGCGCCTGCGCCTCGCCCTCGCCCTCCACCTCCAGGGCCACCGCCACGAACGGGGCATCATCGACGCGGATGCCGACCTTTTCCACCGGCGTCACCAGGAAATAGTCGTCGCCGTCGCGGCGGATGATGCTGGAGAACAGCTTCACCATCGGCTTGCGACCGATCGGCGTACCCAGGTAGAACCAGGTGCCGTCGCGGGCGATGCGCATGTCGATGTCGCCGCAGAACGGCGGGTTCCACAGGTGCACGGGCGGCAGGCCCTTCTTCTCGCCCCTGGGGATCTGCGCCAGCAGGTCGTTGGCCTTGCCGGTATCACTCATAGCCTGTTCCTCGACTGTTCAGGCCCAGCAGTTCCTGGGCGTATTGCTCCAGCGGCGGACGCAGCAGGTCTTCCGGGGTGGCGTCGTAGAACGTCAGGAAACCGCCGCGGCTGCGGATGGTCGCGCTATCTACCAGGAAACGGGTGCTGGTCTCGATCAGCATGACCTGGATGACACTGCGATCGCGCCCGACCCGGCCGAGTTCCTCTTCGTCTTCCCACTCCTCCCAGTTGCCGATCCTGTTGTCGCCACGGGCGAAACGGCAGTACAGCAGGTAGTGGGCGCCGGCCGCGCGCGCCTCGCGCATCGCGTCGTCCAGGCCGAGCGGCGCCTTGGCCCGGCGCACCAGCGGGAAATACTCGACGAATCCCTCGAAGGCCTGCTCGGCCACCACGTTCGGCCGCGCGTAGCGATAGCCGGGCGGCACGAACGGCCCCTGGCCGATGTAGATGAAGGAGTCGGCCTGGATCCGCCGGTTGTTGCTGCGCTGGCTGGCGCTGTGGTCGAGCACCCCGGCATCGCGCAGGTAGTAGTCGGCGCCGTCGGCCAGGTCGCCGGGCTTCATGCAGGCGGACAGGCTACCCAGCAGGAGCATCGCCAGGGCGATACGGAACAGGTGCAACATCGGTCATCTCCCCTGCCGGCGTCGGAAAACCGGCGAATGACGAGCCGATGCAGCTTCCGCGCCATCACAGGCCACGCTGCCACTCCTGGCGCAAGGCCGCGTGCTGCGGCTGCTCGATGGCCTGGCGGACCTCGGCCAGCAGGCGCGCCTTGTCGGCGCCCAGTTCGCCCTTGAGCACCAGATAGTTGGAAGCGTGGTCGCTGCGAAATACCGTGTCCTCGAGCTCCAACCCCTGCAACAGGCGCTCGACCTCGACGAACAAGGCGCGCCGATCCAGCGCCTCGAAGTCGGCGAAGCCAGCACGGAAACGCTGCTCGCCGGTAGGGAAACTCACCACCAGGGTCGACAGGTACTCCGGCTGGGCAGCGTTCATCAGGCGCGCGGAGTTGTCCGCGTGCTGCGCGCTCAGGGTCATTCCGCCAAGACCGTTGAGGATCATCACCGAACGACTGATCCCCGCCTCGCCAAGCTTTTCCAGCGCATCCAGGGTAGAGGCATAGGTCTCGCCCTTGTTGACCCGCGCCAATACTTCGTCGTCGCCGGACTCGGCGCCGACATAGGCCATTCGCAGCCCGGCGTCGGCCAGTTCGCGCAACTCGTCGACCGACTTCCTGCGCAGGTTGCGCGGCAGGCAATAGCTGGAGACTCGCTCCACCTCCGGCAGGTGCCGCCTGATCGCCTCCAGCACCACGAGCAGGCGTCGGGTCGGCAATACCAGCGCATCGCCATCGGCGAGGAATACGCGCTTGACGATCAGGCGCTCGCCGCAGCGCCGAATCTCCTCCAGCACCTCGGCTTCGTCGCGGGCACGGAATTTCTTCTGCGGCTGCGTGTACATCTCGCAGAAGCCGCACCGGTTCCAGGAACAGCCGTTGGTTACCGGGAGGATCAGCGAGTGCGCTTCGCTCGGTGGCCGGAATACCGGCTCGATGTAATGGATGGGGAATTCATGGGCAATCATCGGGGCTCTCCTGGAAGACCACGTGCCGTCGCCATCCGCGCCGGCACGTAGACGCAGCGGTTTTCAGGCCGAGGGCCAGGTCGGCTACGACGGATCGATGAGCGACAGCATATCCCGCCGACGAACGACACGCGGGACGCAGCGCCTGCGTCCCGCGCGGAGACCGGCCTCAGGCGGCCGGGTTTTCGCCGTCGCGCTTGCGCTTGTTGCCCATGCGCACGCCGATATCCATCAGGAAGTGGAAGAAGCCTTCCTGGTCTTCCAGCACCTCGCGCCAGAACGGCGAGTGATACAGCGCCACGGCGCCGTGCACCAGCGCCCAGGCGGCGCAATAATGGAAGTACGGCGGAACGTTCTCCAGCTTGCCGTCGGCGATCCGCTCCTTGATCAGTTGGGTCAGGCGTTCGAAGTTGGAGGCGCGGATCTTGTGCAGCTCCTCGACCATCTCCGGTACCTGGCTGGTCTTCACCACCTTCTCTTCCAGGCGGTCGAACAGGCGGTAGCGCTGCGGATCGCGCATGCGGAACTCGAAATAGGCACGCGACAGGGCTTCCTTGTCGCGGGCCACGTCTTCGGAATGGAACAGGGCGGCGAGATCGCGCTCGTAGTCCAGCATCAGGCGCAGATAGATCTCCGCCTTGGACTTGAAGTGCTTGTAGATCGTGCCTTTGCCGATGCCGACGGCATCCGCGATCATCTCGACCGTTACGCTGTCTTCCCCCTGTTCGAGGAACAGCTTGAGGGCGGTATCGAGAATCTCCTGTTCACGGCGACGAAATTCACGAACTTTGCGAGGCTCTTTCTGCATAAAAAGACTGTCAGGTCAAAATGAGTCAAAAATCGAAGCCGCGTATTATGCCTATTCAGCACGAAAATGCACGGAACATCCGACGATGAATTGTTACCAGGACGAATTCGACCAGACCAACGGTCTGCGCTACCTCAACCACGCGGCGGTCGCACCCTGGCCGAGACGCGCCGCCGACGCGGTGAGCGCCTTCGCCCGGGAGAACGTCGCCCTAGGCGCCAGCGACTATCCGGAATGGCTGAAGATAGAACATCGCCTGCGCGAGCGCCTTGTCCGACTGCTCAATGCGCGCGCCGGCAGCGACCTCGCTCTGGTCAAGAACACCTCCGAGGCGCTTTCCTTCGTGGCCTTCGGCCTGGATTGGCGAGAGGGCGACCAGGTCGTCATCGGCAATGAGGAGTTCCCCTCCAACAGGGTGGTCTGGGAAGCCTTGCGTCCGCGCGGCGTCGAGGTGATCGAGGTCGACCTCGCCGGCGACGATCCCGAGGGTGCCCTGCTCGCCGCCTGCGGCCCGCGTGCCCGACTGCTGTCGATCAGCGCGGTGCAGTACGCCAGCGGCCTGCGCCTTGACCTGGAGCGCATCGGCGCGGGATGTCGCCGCCGCGGTGTGCTGTTCTGCATCGACGCGATCCAGCAGCTCGGCGCCCTGCCCTTCGACGTACAGGCCTACGATTGTGCCTTCGCCATGGCCGATGGGCACAAGTGGATGCTCGGCCCCGAAGGGCTGGGCGTCTTCTATTGCCATCCCGGGCAGCGTGAGCGCCTGGCGCTGCACGAATATGGCTGGCACATGCTGGAGCATGCCCTCGATTACGAGCGCCGCGACTGGCGGCCGGCGCGCAGCGCCCGGCGCTTCGAATGCGGCAGCCCGAACATGCTCGGCGCGATGGCCCTGGAGGCCAGCCTGGGTTTGCTGGAAGAGGTCGGCATGGAGCAGGTCGGCCGACAGCTCGCCGAGCGCGTACAGTGGCTGCAGGATGGTCTCTCGGCCATCGCCGGGATCCGCCTGCACAGCCCACGGAATCCAAGTCGGCGCGCGGGCATCCTGACCTTCAGCCTGGACGGCCGGGACAACCGGATACTCTTCGAAACACTCCGCCAGGAGCGGATCATCTGCGCCCAGCGTGGCGGAGGTATCCGTTTTTCCCCGCATTTCTACACGAGTTCGACGGTGATCGACGACACGCTTGCGATAGTACGCCAGGCCGCAGGCGCCTAGGTGCTCAAGGATGGCAGCGGTATTCCAAATCTGTTTAAAAAACCACCAGCCCCGTCTGGACGCCCCACGAACATGACCAATACTGAAAGGTACTGGCGCGCGGTATCTCCCCCCAAGTACCCAGCCAGTGAAGGTACCGAGGAACGCGTACCTTTGTTCCACTCCTAATGGTCTTGACCCGGATTCATCCCCCAGAACCCGGGTTTTTTTTATCCACTCGCCAGCTTATGCCGGCCTGGCCAGCGGGAACAGCCGGTGGAAGTTGGCGGTGGTCTGCTCCGCCAGGATCTCCAGGCTGACACCCCGCAGCGGCGCGAGGAACTCGGCGACATCGCGCACGTATTCCGGCAGGTTCGGCTTGCCGCGATGGGGAATCGGTGCCAGGTATGGCGAGTCGGTCTCCACCAGCAGCCGGTCGGCCGGTACCTGGCGAGCCACCTCGCGCAGGGCATCGGCATTGCGGAAGGTGACGATGCCGGACAGGGAAATGTAGAAACCCAGGTCCAGAGCCGCCCGCGCCATTTCCCAGTCTTCGGTGAAGCAGTGCAGCACGCCGGCCTGCGGCAGCGCCGCCTCGCGTAACAGCGCCAGGGTGTCGGCGCGCGCCTCGCGGGTATGCACCACCACCGGCTTGCCGGTGATCCGCGCGGCCTCCAGGTGCAGGCGAAACGCCTCCTGCTGCAACTCGGCGGCTTCCGGTTCGTAGTGGTAGTCGAGGCCGGTCTCGCCGATCGCCACCACCCGCGGATGCGCCAGTTCGCCCAGCAGCCAGTCGAGCGCCGGCGCGCGCCCCGGCTCCAGGTCCAGCGGATGCACGCCGACCGAGCAGTGCACGTCGGCATGGCGCTCGGCCAGGGCCTTCACCGCCTGGGCATTGTCGGCGCTGACGCCGATGCAGAGGAATTGACCGACGCCGCGCGCCCGCGCGGCATCCAGCGCCGCATCGAGCGAGCCGCCATGGGCGGCCAGGTCGAGGCGATCGAGGTGGCAGTGGGAATCGACCAGCATGATCCTGTCTAGCGTTACATCGTGTGGGTCGGCCGGTCCGACTTCAGCGCCCCGGCCAGGTAGGTTTCGATCTTGTTGCGGGCGGTGTTGTCCCCGTCGTTGAACTGCACGCCGATGCCCGCCGCGCGGTTGCCCTGGGCGCCCTTCGGGGTGATCCAGACGACCTTGCCGGCCACCGGGATCTTCTCCGGCTCTTCCATCAGGTTGAGCAGCATGAAGACCTCGTCGCCGAGCTTGTAGTTCTTGTTGGTGGGAATGAACAGCCCGCCGTTCCTGATGAACGGCATGTAGGCGGCGTACAGCACGGACTTGTCCTTGATGGTCAAGGACAGGATGCCGTTACGCGGCCCGAGATTGGGTGGCAAACTCATGCAGGTTCCTGCCAGTCGAATATCAGCGGGATTCTAGCCCGGCCCGGGCAGGCTTGCCCACTGCACCAGTAGGGCTTCGAGAAGCAGCACACGGTTGAGGTTGGCCTTGTTCAGCACTTTCTGCCGCTGCTGCAGCAGCCAGTCCTGCATGGCCAGCACCTTGGCCTGCCCGGACTTGTCGCCCAGGTACTGGACCACCTTGCGCATGTCGGCCAGGCCCAGTCCTTCCTCGTCACGGGTCAGCTGGTAGCGCAGGATGCCCAGCGTCCAGTCGCAGAACCAGTCGAACAACAACGGCAACGGCACGCCGTTCCAGCTTTCGGCTAGCTGACTGGCGGCGATCTGCTGCTTGAGCAGCTTCTTCACCCCGTCGACCACCTGCGCGCGCTGCTCGCGCACACCCTGGCCGTACAGGCGTTGGGCGGTGAGCGGCGAGCCGCCGGAAAGCGCCAGCAGTTCCTCCAGGGCCTCGGCCGGCTCGTCGGGCAGCGCCCGCGCCAGCCATTCCAGACTCGCCGCCGCGCCCGGCAAAGGGCAGGCCTGCTGCACGCAGCGGCTCTTGATGGTCGGCAACAGGCGGCTGGGCTGGTGGCTGATCAGCAACAGCACGGTATCGCCCGACGGCTCTTCGAGACTTTTCAGCAGGGCGTTGGCGGCATTCACGTTCATCGCCTCGGCGGGCTCGAGCAATACCACCTTGCGTCCGCCCAGTTGCGCGGTCTGCACCACGAAGCCAACCAGGTCGCGGACCTGGTCGACCCTGATCGGCTTCTCCGCCTCCTCCGGCTCCAGCACGAAGTAGTCCGGATGGGTACCGGCGGCCAGCAACTGGCACGCCTTGCACTCGCCGCATGCGCCAGCGGCGGCGGGCCGCTGGCAGAGCAACTGGGCGGCCCAGTGCTCGGCCAGGGCGCGCTTGCCGATCCCGGCGGGACCGTAGAGCAGATAGGCGTGGGCGTGCCGGGCACGGCCGCCCAGTTGGCTCCAGAGCGCCTGCTGCCAGGGATAGATATCAGCCATGCAGACGCTCCAGCAGATTCGGCAGCAGCCGATCCAGGCCAGCCTGCACCTCGGCCAGCGGCAACCCGGCGTCGAGCACCTGGTAACGCTGCGGGGCCTGCGCGGCGCGCTGCAGGTAGGTCTGCCGCACGGCTTCGAAGAAACGTCGGTCCTCCTGCTCGAAACGGTCGAGCCGGCCCCGCGCCGCCGCCCGCGCCAGGCCGATTTCCACCGGCAGGTCGAAGACCAGCGTGAGGTCGGGCCGCAGGTCGCCCTGGACGAAGCTTTCCAGCGCGGCGATGCGCGCCTCCGGCAAGCCGCGCCCGCCGCCCTGGTAGGCATAGGTGGCATCGGTGAAGCGATCGCAGAGCACCACGGCCCCGCGCGCCAGCGCCGGGCGGATGACCCCGGCGATATGCTGGGCCCGCGCGGCGAACATCAGCAACAGCTCGGTATCGGCAGCCATCGGCTCGTCGCTGGGCGCCAGCAGTAGTTCACGGATGCGTTCGGCGAGAGGCGTGCCGCCAGGCTCGCGGGTCAACTGCACCTCGACGCCGCGCTCGCGCAGGCGCTCGGCCAGGTAGTCGCGGTTGGTGCTCTTGCCGGCCCCTTCCGGGCCCTCCAGGGTGACGAACAGGCCGGTCACACGGCACTCCTTATCTTGGCTGCGCCGCTCACTGTGGCGGCGGGGTGATGGGCGCGGGGCTGGAGCGATAGTCGGAACGACGCTTCAACTGGTACTCGCGGACCGCCTTGTTGTGCTCGTCCAGGCTGCTGGAGAACACATGGCTGCCATCGCCGCGCGCCACGAAATACAGGGTCTCGCCCTCGGCCGGATGCAGCGCGGCGCGAATCGCCTCGCGCCCGGCCAGGGCGATCGGGGTCGGCGGCATGCCCGGCACCACATAGGTATTGTAAGGGGTCGGTTCACGCAGGTCGGCACGGGTGATCTTGCCGTTGTAGCGCTCGCCCATGCCATAGATCACCGTCGGATCGGTCTGCAACAGCATGCCGCGCTGCAGGCGGCGGACGAAGACGCCGGCGATCTGCGAACGCTCTTCCGGCACGCCGGTTTCCTTTTCCACCAGCGAGGCCATGATCAGCGCCTGGTAGGCGTCGCGATAAGGCAGGTCCTGGCTGCGGCCATCCCATTCCTTGGCGAGGATGGTCTGCATGCGCTGGTAGGCCTTGCGCAGTATGTCGATGTCGCGCATGCCACGGGTATAGCGGTAGGTATCGGGGAAGAAGCGCCCTTCGGCCACTTCGTCGGGCTTGCCGAGGCGCTGCATGATCTCGCCGTCGCTCAGGCCGGCCAGGGTCTGCTCCAGCTTGCCCTGCCTGGCCAGCGCCTCGCGCACCTGGCGGAAGCTCCAGCCCTCGACCAGGGTCAGGCTGTACTGCACCACCTCGCCTTCGCGCCAGAGTTCCAGCAGGTCGGCGCCCCTCATCCCCGGCAGGAGGCGATATTCGCCGCTGTGCAGGGCCTGGTCCGGCAGGTTGAAACGCCAGTAGAGGCGCAACCAGAACGCCCCATGCAGCACCTCTTCCTGCTCCAGGCGCGCCAGCAGGCCGCCCGGCGTGGAGCCCGCGGAAACGTCCAGCAGGCGCTCCTCGGTCAATTGCAGGGGCTGCTCCAGCGCTCGCTGCTGCTGCCATGCAGCAAGGCCGACGCAGAGGCCAACGAACAACAGGCCACTCTCCAGCAGCACCAGCAGTTTACGCATCAAAGTCAGAAATCCAGGTCGTCGCGAAGTTGGTCTTGCAGTTTACGGGTCAGCTCGCCGACCGGCCAGACGTGCTCGTCCAATGCGCGGACCGGCCAGATGCCGAACTGGCTGTTGCACAGGAAGACCTCGTCGGCCGCCGCCAGTTCAGCCAGGGAAACATCCCGTATCGCCAGCGGGACGCCGATTCTTCCGGCGCGCTCGAGCAATTCCGCGCGCAGCACTCCCGCGACGCCGCAGCGCCGCAGGTCAGGCGTCACGAGGGTGCCGTCGAGAACCAGCAGCAGGTTGCTGAACACCCCCTCCACCACTCGTTCGTGCACGTCCAGCATGAGCCCTTCGGCATGCTCGGCGTCGCTCCACTCGGCACGGGCGAGGACCTGTTCCAGGCGATTGAGGTGCTTGAGGCCGGCCAGCAGGGGCTGCTCGGCCAGGCGCGTACGGCAGGCGAACAGGCGCACGCCTCGCTGCCAATGGCGCTCGGGATAGGCCGGACGCGGCGATGCGGCGAGGATCCGCCGCGGCGAAGCCTCGGCTGGCGGCGCGTAGCCACGCAGACCCTCGCCGCGGGTAACGATCAGCTTGGCCACACCGTCACCCAGCGCCGCGCAGAACGCCAGCAACTCCTGGCGCAACATCGCGGCGTCGAGAGGGATCGCCAGCCGTCGACACCCCTCTTCCAGGCGCGCCAGGTGGCGTTCCAGAAGACGCGGCGTGCCGGCGCGCACCGCCAGGGTCTCGAACAGCCCGTCGCCATAGGCCAGTCCGCGATCGCGCACGGACAGTTCGGCGGCGGGCCGGCCGTCGACCCAGTCCAGCATCAGTCGGCGAACCTGCGGAACACCAGGGTGCCGTTGGTGCCGCCGAAGCCGAACGAGTTCGACAGGGCCACGTCGATCTTGCGCGGCTTGGCTTGGTGGGCCACCAGGTCGAGGTCGCAACCCTCGTCCGGGTTGTCCAGGTTGATGGTCGGCGGGGCGACCTGGTCGCGCAGGGCCAGCACGCTGAAGATCGCCTCCACCGCGCCGGCGGCACCCAGCAGATGGCCGGTCATCGACTTGGTCGAGCTCATCGACAGCGCATGGGCATGCTCGCCGAACACGCTCTTCACCGCGGCGATCTCGGCGATGTCGCCGGCCGGGGTCGAGGTACCGTGGGCGTTGATGTAGTCGACCTGCTGCGGGCCCAGCCCGGCGTCACGCAACGCGTTCTTCATGCAGCGCGCGGCACCGGCACCGTCTTCCGGCGGCGCGGTCATGTGGAAGGCGTCGCCGCTCATGCCGAAACCGACCAGCTCGGCGTAGATCCGCGCGCCGCGGGCACGGGCGTGTTCCAGCTCTTCGAGCACCAGGGCGCCGGAGCCGTCGGACAGGACGAAGCCGTCGCGGTCCCTGTCCCACGGACGGCTGGCCCGGGTCGGTTCGTCATTGCGGGTGGACAACGCGCGGGCCGCGCCGAAACCGCCCAGGCCCAGGCCGCAGGCGGCCATTTCGGAGCCGCCGGCGACCATCACGTCGGCCTCGCCATAGGCGATGTTGCGCGCCGCCATGCCGATGCTGTGGGTGCCGGTGGTGCAGGCAGTGGTCAGGGCGTAGTTGGGGCCCTGCAGACCCAGGTGGATCGACAGGAAGCCGGAAACCATGTTGATGATCGAGCCGGGCACGAAGAACGGCGAGATGCGCCGCGGCCCCTGCTCGAACAGGGATTTGCAGTTGTTCTCGATATTGGTCAGGCCGCCGATGCCGGAGCCCATGGATACGCCGATACGCTCGCGATTGGCGTCGGTGACCTCGAGGCCGGAATCGCGAACGGCCTGGAAGCTGGCGGCGAGACCGTACTGGATGAACAGGTCGAGCTTGCGGGCTTCCTTGGCGGACAGGTACTCCTCGACATTGAAGCCTTTCACCGAACCACCGAAACGGGTGGAGTAGGCGGACAGGTCCATATGCTCGATCGGGGCGATCCCGCTGCGGCCGGCCAGGATACCTTCCCAACTGCTCGGGACATCCACGCCCAGCGGCGACAGCATGCCCATGCCAGTAATGACGACGCGTCTACGCGACACTACGACTTCCTCTTTCTCATTTCACGGGGTTGCGCCGACAGGTTACCAGAGTAGGTAAGGCGCTAAAGAAAAGCCGCACGCCTTTACAGGCTGTGCGGCTTCTCCACGTCGGAATATCCGACGACTACTTACTGCTGGTGAGCAACGATGTAGTCGATGGCTTCCTGAACGGTGGTGATCTTTTCAGCTTTCTCGTCAGGGATTTCGGTCTCGAATTCCTCTTCCAGAGCCATCACCAGCTCGACGGTGTCAAGGGAGTCGGCGCCCAGGTCTTCGACGAAGGAAGCGCTGTTGGTGACTTCTTCTTCCTTCACGCCGAGTTGTTCAGCGACGATCTTCTTAACGCGTTCTTCGATGGTGCTCATACCTTGTTTTCACTCCTATGGAAAATCCGAGCAGCTGGGCTGCGGGTAAGTGTATAGAAAGGGTTTTCTGCTTTTCAAGCTGAACGCCTCACCTTCCCACGGCCACTTCGATAATTCTATCTAATAACCCGGCTGCAATTCCGCAACGAATCTTAGACAGCGCTTATGACAGACCGGAGAAAGGTAACGTCACATTCAGCTCATGTACATCCCACCGTTGACCGGCACAGTGGCCCCGGTCACATAAGCTGCGCCGTCCGAAGCGAGGAAGCCGACCACCTTGGCGATCTCTTCCGCCTGCCCCAGGCGACCCAGCGGAATCTGTGCCAGCAGCGCCTCGCGCTGGGCTTCCGGCAGCTCGCGGGTCATGTCGGTATCGATGAAGCCCGGCGCCACCGCGTTGACGGTGATCGCACGCGAGCCGACTTCCCGGGCCAGGGCACGGGTGAAACCCTCGAGACCGGCCTTCGCCGCGGCGTAGTTGGTCTGCCCGGCGTTCCCCATGGCACCTACCACGGAACCGATGTTGATGATGCGCCCCCAGCGGGCCTTGGTCATGCCGCGCAGAACGGCTTTCGACAGACGGTAGAGACTGTTCAGATTGGTGTTGACCACATCGAACCACTCATCGTCTTTCATGCGCACCAGCAGGTTATCGCGGGTGATGCCTGCGTTATTGACCACGATCAGCGGTTGGCCGAGATGCTGCTGGATGTGCTCCAGGGTCGCGGCGACGGACTCGTCGCTGGAAACATCCAGAACCAGGCCGGCACCCTCGACGCCGTTGGCCTTGAGGGTTTCGGCGATTTTCTCGGCGCCGGACGCACTGGTCGCGGTACCGATGACCACGGCGCCCAGGCGGCCCAGCTCCAGCGCAATCGCCTGGCCAATGCCACGGCTGGCGCCGGTTACCAATGCGACCTTACCTTGCAGACTCATGGGATTTTCTCCTTTTCTCTTCTCAGGCCAGTGCGGCGCGGGTGGCGGCGAACGCCTCGACACCGTCCAGGCCATGGGTATTCACGCCCTTGGCGCAGCGCTTGTTGAGGCCCGCCAGGACCTTGCCAGGGCCGCACTCGACCAGGTCGGTGACGCCTTTTTCCGCCAGCAACTGGACGCTCTCGACCCAGCGGACCGGGCTGTACAGCTGCGCCAGCAGGTCACGACGCAGGGCCTGCAGGTCGGCCGGCACCGCGGCGCTGACGTTCTGCACCAGGGCGATCTTCGGCGCCTGCCATTGCAGGACCTCGACCGAGGCGGCGAACTGCTCCGCCGCCGGACGCATCAGTTCGCAATGCGACGGCACGCTGACCGGCAGCGCCACCGCACGCTTGGCGCCACGCGCCTTGCACGCCTCGATGGCGCGCTCCACGGCAGCCGCGGCGCCGGCGATCACTACCTGCCCCGGTGCATTGAAATTGACCGCACTGACCACTTCGCCCTGCGCCGCCTCGGCGCAGGCCGCCAGCACGTCGGCGTCCTCCAGGCCGAGGATCGCGGCCATGCCGCCCTGCCCCGCCGGAACCGCCTGCTGCATCAGTTGACCGCGGCGCTCGACCAGCCTGACCGCGTCGGCGAAGGCAATGCACTCGGCAGCCACCAGCGCGGAGTACTCGCCCAGGCTGTGCCCGGCGACGAACGCCGGACGCGCGCCCCCCTCGGCCAGCCAAAGGCGCCAGAGCGCGATAGAGACGCTCAGGATCGCCGGCTGGGTCTTGTCGGTCTGGTTCAGGCGCTCCTCGGGGCCGTTCTGGACCAGCGCCCACAGGTCGTAGCCGAGCGCCTCGGAGGCCTCGGCGAAGGTATCGCGCACCAGCGACTGCTGGGCACCCAGCTCGGCCAGCATGCCGAGGGATTGCGAACCCTGGCCGGGGAAGACGAATGCGAGGGATGCAGACATTGAATAGGTCCCTTGTGGTCTTTTGCTCGTCGGAGATAACGCGCCAGCCGTGACCGGCGCAGGAAACTGAGTGTTGGATGGCAGCCTGGACCGCCCGGTCACACATTAGAGCAGCAGATGCTCGAGACGGCCATGCAATCGTTGCGGCAGGTTTTCCCTGACCTCCAGCGCCGCACGTCGCAAGGCGCTCTGGAAACCCTCCTCGGCGGCGGAACCATGGCTTTTCACCACTATCCCCTGCAAGCCGAGGAAGCTCGCACCGTTGTAACGCGCCGGGGCAATGTCGCCACGCAGCCGCCGCAGCAACGGCAGGGCCAGCGCGCCGACCAGCTTCGCCGCCAGGCCGTCGCGGAAGCGCTGCTCGATCCGCGCCGACACCATCGCCGCCAGGCCTTCGCTGGCCTTCAGGAGGATATTGCCGACGAAGCCGTCGCAGACCACCACGTCGGCCTCGCCGCGATAGAGGCCATCACCTTCTATATAGCCAGCGAAGTTCAACCCCTCCGCCTTCTGCAACAGGCTCGCCGCCAGCTTGACCTGCTGGTTGCCCTTGATCTCCTCGACTCCCACGTTCAGCAGGGCCACCCGCGGCGACGCACAGCCCAGCGCCTCGGCCGCCACCGCGCCCATCACGGCGAACTGGTACAGGTGCTCGGCGCTGCAATCGACGTTGGCACCCAAGTCGAGCAGGTGGCAATGCCCCTTCTCGGTCGGCACCGCCGTCACCATCGCCGGCCGGTCGATGCCGGGCAGGGTCTTCAGCAGGTGGCGCGACAACGCCATCAACGCCCCGGTATTGCCGGCGCTGACGCAGGCTTGCGCACAACCATCGCGGACCAGTTCCAGCGCCACGCGCATGGAAGCGTCCGGCTTGCCGCGCAAGGCCTGGGAGGGACGTTCGTCGGAACCTATCACTTCGCTGGCCGCATGCACGCGCAGGCGTTGCCGGTCGAGCGACGGATGACGGGAAAGGAGTTCTTCGAGGAGAGCAGGCTGACCGACGAGGATCAGTTGCGAGGAGGGATTCTCGGCCAGGAAGGCAATAGAGGCCGGAACAACGCAGTGGGGACCGAAGTCCCCACCCATTGCATCAATCGCGATGATTGGTGCGAACAAGGATTACTCGTCGGAGCCCTTGTCGACTACCTTACGGCCGCGATAGAAGCCGTCCGGGGATACGTGGTGGCGCAGGTGAACTTCACCGGTGCTCTTTTCCACGGACAGAGCATTGGACTCGAGCGCATCGTGGGAACGACGCATGTCACGAGCGGAACGAGACTTTTTGTTCTGCTGAACAGCCATGATTGATTAACTCCTAAACGTTTGGGTCACGCTTCAACTGTGCCAGTACGCTGAACGGATTAGGACGCTTGTCCTCGACTTCGCTCGACTCCGGCTCGTCTTCGGCGACGAATCCAGCCGGGTGCTGACATACTTCGGGGTCATGGGCCGGAACGATGGGTAAGGCGAGCAACAGCTCGTCCTCGACCAGCGCCAGCAGGTCCAGGGGTTCCTCCCCCACTTCCAGCGCATCGTACCCCTTCGGCAGACCGTCTGCGGACTGGCCTTCCCGGAGAATGGCGTAGGTATATTCGCCATGCACGGGAATGGCCGCCGCATCCAGGCAGCGTTGGCATACCATGCTCACCCCGGTATCGAGCTGCATATGCATGACCGCCAGCTTCTGATGGTCGCGTTCGAAGGAAACCTTCACGCGCACGTCACCGGCATCGCTGGTCAGCTGCTCGCATACACGCGGCATATCGGCGAGCGCGCACACACCTTCGAGGGTGGCGCCGCGGTCGACCAACTTGCGCGGATCGATATGAGGTGGAATCGGCCCATTCAACATAAGCGCGCCATTATAGGGACGCCCCCGCGCCTGTCAAAGGAAATTAGCCATAAACCGCTGTAAGGACGAGTCTTTTCGTTAAAATCGACCGCCCCGCCACGGAGAACCTCATGCCCAGCCTGATCCTCGCCTCCAGCTCCCCCTACCGGCGCGAACTCCTGACCCGCCTGCGTCTTCCGTTCGAATGCGCCAGCCCCGACATCGACGAAAGCCATCGCCCCGGGGAAAGCGCCGAACAACTGGTGCGCCGCCTTTCCGCCAGCAAGGCGGAAGCGCTGGCCGGACACTATCCGCAACACCTGATCATCGGCTCCGACCAGGTCGCGGTGCTCGACGACAATATCCTCGGCAAGCCGCACACTGTCGAGCGCGCCGTCCAGCAACTGCTGGACGCCAGCGGCAGGAGCGTGACCTTTCTCACCGGACTGGCGCTGCTCGACAGTCGCAATCGGCACATGCAGGTCGACTGCATCCCGTTCACCGTACACTTCCGCCAACTCGACGAGGCGCGTATCCGCCGCTACGTCGAAGCCGAGCGCCCGCTGGACTGCGCCGGCAGCTTCAAGGCCGAGGGCCTGGGCGTCAGCCTGTTCCGCGCCACCGAAGGGGAGGACTCCAGCAGCCTGGTGGGACTGCCCCTTATCCGCCTGGTCGACATGCTCCTCGCCGAAGGCGTCGAAATACCCTGAGCCGACACGCCCATATAAAAAAGAAGCCCGGCTTCGGCCGGGCTTCTTCCTATATAAGGAAGGGAAACGCCCTCAGCGCAGCACCGGCCCCTGCCAACCCATCCACAGCGCGAGACGTTCCGCCACGCTGGCGCCGAACTTCTTGGCGAAGCGATCGAACGGCGACTCCTGCACGGTGTAGTCCTCGATCTTCTTCTCCTTGACCACTTCGCGCGCCACATAGCTGGCGTTGCCCAGACCGTCGATCAGGCCAAGCTGCAGCGCCTGCTCGCCGGACCAGACCAGGCCGGAAAACAGCTCGGGATGCCCATCGACCTTGAGCCGGTCGCCACGCCCTTTCTTCACGCTGTCGATGAACTGCTTGTGGGTGGTATCCAGTACCTGCTGCCAGAACTGGGTTTCCTCGGGCTTTTGCGGCTGGAACGGATCGAGGAACGACTTGTGCTCGCCGGAGGTATAGACGCGTCGTTCGACACCGAGCTTCTCCAGGGTGCCGACGAAACCGAAGCTGGCCGCCGTCACGCCGATGGAGCCGACCAGGCTGGCCTTGTCGGCGTAGATCTGGTCGGCTGCGCTGGCGATGTAGTAGGCGCCGGAGGCACCCAGGTCGCTGATTACCGCATAGACCTTGACGTTCGGGTGCTCGCCGCGCAGGCGGCGAATCTCGTCATAGATATAGCCCGACTGCACCGGGCTCCCGCCAGGACTGTTGATCCGCAGCACGATCCCCTTGGTACCTTCGTCCTCGAAAGCCGCGCGCAGGGCCGTGACGATATTGTCGGCGCTGGCCGGCTCGTCGTCGGCGATCATGCCCTTCACTTCGATCAGCGCGGTATGACTGCCACCGCGCGAAGCGGACTTTTCCAGGCTGGCGAACGGACTGAACGCCAGAAGTACGACGAACAGGTAAAGGAAGGTCAGCGACTTGAAGAAAATTCCCCAGCGCCGCGCCCGCCTCTGCTCCTGGACCCCAGCGAGGACCGCCTTTTCCAGCAGCTTCCAGCTCTTGTCGCCGTTCGCCTCCGGCGTTTCCGACTTCCACTCGTCAGACATGCTCCACCACTCCTGCAACCGTTTCGCGACGCGCACCGCTCAACCAGGCGCGCAACTCACCGAAATGTTCGACCTCCAGCCGCGGCGCGTAGGGCCGCAACTGCTCCAGCGATTGGGCGCCATAGGCTACCGCAACCGAATCCATCCCCGCCCGCCGCGCCATCTCCAGGTCGAACGGTGAATCGCCGATCATCAGCGCCCGCCCCGGCTCGACCCGGCAATGCGCCAGGATCTCATGAAGCATCAGCGGGTCCGGCTTGCTCGCCGTCTCGTCGGCACAACGGGTGATATCGAAGAAATCGCTCCAGCCCTGCCCCGCCAGCACCCGATCCAGGCCACGCCGGCTCTTGCCGGTGGCCACCGCCAGACGGAACCCGGCCTCGCGGAAATGCGCCATGGCCTCGGCCACACCCGGGAACAGCCGCGACGGCTGGGTTTCGAGCATCAGATAATGCTCGCTGTAGGCGCAACGGAAACGCTCGACCAGGACCGGATCGCCGATCTCCGGATAGAGCGAGGCGATCGCCTCCGGCAGGCCGAGCCCGATGATGCCCTTGATCCGATCATCGTCGCGCCCCGGCAAGCCGGTTTCGATCGCAGCCGCCCTCATCGAATCGACGATGCGCGCGATCGAATCGACCAGCGTGCCGTCCCAGTCGAACACCAGCAATGAATACTCAGTCATCCAGTCGCTCCAGCGAACGCCGCCACACCTCATCCACCGGCGCCTCCAGCTCCAGCACCTGCCCATCGGGCAGCGGCACGCGCAGCTGCGCGGCATGCAGGAACAGGCGCTTGCCGCCCAGCTCGCGGATCTCGCGGGAAAAGTCCTCGTCGCCGTACTTCGGATCGCCGGCGATGGCATGACCGGCATGCTTGGCGTGCACACGGATCTGGTGGGTTCGCCCGGTGATCGGGCGCGCCTCCACCAGGGTGGCGAAATCGCCGAAACGACGCAGCACGCGGAACTCGGTCAGCGCGTCCTTGCCTTCGACGTTGACCTCGACCATCCGCTCGCCAGAGCGCAGGTTGTTCTTCAGCAACGGCGCACGGATGTTCTTCTTGCCGGCCGGCCAGTGGCCGCGCACCAGCGCGTGGTAGCGCTTGTCGACGATCTTCTCGCCACGCAACGCTTCGTGGAGATGGCGCAGCATGCTGCGCTTCTTGGCGATCATCAGCAGCCCGGAGGTGTCCCGGTCGAGACGATGCACCAGCTCGATATCCCTGGCTTCGGGACGCAACTGGCGAAACACCTCGATGACCCCGGCGCTCACGCCGCTGCCGCCGTGCACGGCGATCCCGGCGGGCTTGTTGACCACGATCAGCGCCTTGTCCTCGTAGACGATGGCCGCCTCCATGCGCTCCAGCAGTCCCTGCGCCAGCGGCGCCGGTTCGTCGCGTTCGGCCAGGCGCAGCGGTGGAACACGCACCTGGTCGCCGGCCTGGAGCCGGTAGTCGGGCTTGATCCGGCCCTTGTTCACACGCACCTCACCCTTGCGCAGGATGCGATAGATCAGGGTCTTGGGCGCCCCCTTGAGACGGGCGATGAGGAAATTGTCGATACGTTGACCAGCCAGTTCCGGCGGCACATCGAGCAGCTGGACACCGGTGGTCGGAGAGGCGGGAGTAGTCATCCGTACATCATAACAATTTTTCATTCAATTGAAGCACTTAATCATTGCTGCTATAGTCGGGAAGCCGCCATAAGCGGCCAGGCCTGCGGATGATTGCCAACCTGCATTTCCCCCTCGCCTGCAAACACTTTGAACGGACGTCAGGCCGTCCTGCAGAGGCGTTTCAGCGGAATACGAAAATTCCTAACCCGCGAACGACTCGGAACCAAAGCCTTGAAACATGAGCCGCGACCACTTCGGTGAGCGCGAGATGCCAACCCGCTCCGGATTCTGCGAGCGGCGCCCGATTCTTAAGGAACATGTGTAGGGTGGAGATGTACGGCTGTTGGACTGCGTAGCTTCTAGCTTGATCCAGACGCATTTTTCGTCCGCCTCCGACAGTCGATTCCTCCTCCTGACTCAAGTGCTTCTGAAACACAGGAAGCAGGAGACGTAGTCGCGGACCGGCATCCGATGCCGAGCGCCGCTGGACACGGGAATGGCCCGCCATTCCTGAATACGCGCCCGAACACCGACCGTGAGAGTCGTGTGTGCCGATCGCCGTTTCCGGTAGCCCCGGAAACCATTGGTACTACATGAAAAGAATGCTGATCAACGCGACTCAACCCGAAGAGTTGCGTGTTGCACTGGTCGACGGCCAACGCCTGTTCGACCTCGACATCGAGTCGGGCGCCCGCGAGCAGAAGAAGGCCAACATCTACAAGGGCCGTATCACTCGCGTCGAACCCAGCCTCGAAGCCGCCTTCGTCGACTTCGGCGCCGAACGCCACGGCTTCCTCCCCCTCAAAGAAATCTCCCGCGAATACTTCAAGAAATCCCCCGAAGGCCGGATCAACATCAAGGAAGTCCTGAGCGAAGGCCAGGAAGTCATCGTTCAGGTCGAGAAGGAAGAGCGCGGCAACAAGGGCGCCGCCCTGACCACCTTCATCAGCCTGGCCGGCCGCTACCTGGTGCTGATGCCGAACAACCCGCGCGCCGGCGGCATCTCCCGCCGCATCGAAGGCGAAGAGCGCAACGAACTGCGCGAAGCGCTGAACGGCCTCAACGCCCCGGCCGACATGGGCCTGATCGTGCGCACCGCCGGCCTGGGGCGCAGCACCGAGGAACTGCAGTGGGACCTCGACTACCTGCTGCAACTCTGGAGCGCCATCAAGGAAGCCTCCGGCGAGCGTGGCGCGCCCTTCCTGATCTACCAGGAAAGCAACGTCATCATCCGCGCGATCCGCGACTACCTACGCCAGGATATCGGCGAAGTGCTGATCGACAGCATCGACGCCCAGGAAGAAGCCCTGAACTTCATCCGCCAGGTGATGCCGCAGTACGCCAGCAAGGTCAAGCTGTACCAGGACAGCGTCCCGCTGTTCAACCGCTTCCAGATCGAGAGCCAGATCGAGACCGCCTTCCAGCGCGAAGTGAAGCTGCCGTCCGGCGGCTCCATCGTCATCGACCCGACCGAAGCCCTGGTATCCATCGACATCAACTCGGCACGCGCGACCAAGGGCGGCGACATCGAGGAAACCGCGCTGCAGACCAACCTGGAAGCGGCCGAGGAAATCGCCCGCCAGCTGCGCCTGCGCGACATCGGCGGACTGATCGTGATCGACTTCATCGACATGACCCCGGCGAAGAACCAGCGCGCCGTGGAAGAACGCGTCCGCGAAGCCCTCGAGGCCGACCGCGCGCGCGTCCAGGTCGGTCGCATCTCGCGCTTCGGCCTGCTGGAAATGTCCCGCCAGCGCCTGCGTCCATCCCTCGGCGAGACCAGCGGCATCGTCTGCCCGCGCTGCAACGGGCAGGGCATCATCCGCGACGTCGAGTCGCTGTCGCTGGCCATCCTGCGCCTGATCGAGGAAGAAGCCCTGAAGGACCGCACCGCGGAAGTCCGCGCCCGCGTTCCGTTCCAGGTGGCCGCTTTCCTGCTCAACGAGAAGCGCAACGCCATCACCAAGATCGAACTGCGCACCCGCGCGCGCATCTTCATTCTGCCGGACGACCACCTGGAAACCCCGCACTTCGAAGTTCAGCGCCTGCGCGACGATAGCCCGGAACTGGTCGCCGGCCAGACCAGCTACGAGATGGCCACCGTCGAGCACGAAGATGCCCAGCCGGTCAGCTCGACCCGCACCCTGGTCCGCCAGGAGGCCGCGGTCAAGACCGTCGCGCCGCAGCAACCCGCCCCGCAGGCCCAGGAGCCGGTCGAGGCGCCCAAGCCCATGCCCGAGCCGAGCCTGTTCCAAGGCCTGGTGAAGTCGCTGGTCGGCCTGTTCGCAGGCAAGGAGCAACCGGCCGCCAAGCCTGCCGAGAGCGCCAAGCCGGCCGCCGAGCGCCAGTCGCGCCAGGACGAGCGCCGCAACGGCCGCCAGCAGAACCGTCGCCGCGACGGCCGCGATGGCAATCGTCGCGACGAAGAGCGCAAGCCGCGCGAAGAGCGCGCCGAGCGCCAGCCGCGTGAAGAACGCGCCGACCGCCCGAACCGCGAAGAGCGCAACGAGCGTCGCCGCGAGGAGCGCGCCGAGCGTCCGAACCGCGAGGAGCGCCAGCCGCGCGAAGCGCGTGAGGAACGCACCGAGCGTCCGGCCCGCGAAGAGCGTCAGCCGCGCGAAGGTCGCGAAGAGCGTAGCGAGCGTCGCCGCGAGGAACGTGCCGAGCGACCGGCTCGCGAGGAGCGCCAGCCACGCGAAGGTCGTGAGGAGCGCGCCGAACGCCCGGTCCGCGAGGAGCGCCAGCCGCGCGAGGAACGCCAGGCCCGTGACGCCGCGGCGCTGGAAGCCGAAGCGCTGCCCAACGAGGAAGCCCTGGAGCAGGATGACCAGGACGATACCGATGGCGAACGTCCGCGCCGCCGCTCCCGCGGCCAGCGCCGTCGCAGCAATCGCCGCGAACGCCAGCGCGAAGTCAGTGGCGAGCAGGAAGGCAGCGAAGCCGCTGAGAATGGCGCCGCTCCGCTGAACACCGTGGCAGCCGCCGCGGCCGCCGGCATCGCTGTCGCCAGCGAAGCACAGGAATCCAGCGCGGAGCAGGCTCCGCTCGCCAGCGAAATCGCGCCCGAATCCGCCTCCGAGACTGCGCCGACCGGCGAAGCCAGCGAGAGCAGCGAAAGCGCCGAGGCAAGCGCCAGTGAAGCCGCCGCGACCGATACCCCGGTCGTCGTCAGCCTGATCGAGAACGAAGCCGACCAGAGCACCCTGCTGGTGGCGCAAAGCGCCGAGGAAGCCCTCTCCATCAGCGAAAGCGTCGAGGCTCGCAGCGTCATCGAGAGCGTTCCGGCAGCGGACACTACCGAAGAAACCGCTGCCCCGGCAGCTCCGGCGACCGTCGAAGCGGCACCGAGCGAACCGGCGGTCACCGAGGAGCCAACCCCGGCCCCAGCGGCGACTCCGGCCAATGCCACCGGCCGCGCCCTCAACGATCCGCGCGAGAAGCGTCGCCTGCAGCGCGAAGCCGAACGCCTGGCACGCGAAGCCGCCGCCGCGGCCGAGGCAGCAACCCAGGCCATCCCTGCCGCCATCGAGGAAAGCCCTGTCGCAGCCAGCGAGGCGCCGACTGTCCAGGAAGAGCCCACGGTCGCCCAGGTGAAAGAGGAAGCCGTCCAGGCCGAAGCTCCGGCTCAGGAGCAGGCCCAGGAGGCCGTGCAGGCCAGCCCTGAAGCCTCTAACGAGACCGAGACCGAGACCGAGACCGAGACCGAGACCGCCGAAGAAGAGCACGCGAAAAAGCCCGAGGAAAGCGAAACCTCTCGGCCGCACGCCTGAATGTCAGGCTGACGGCAAAAGGGGATGCCATCGGCATCCCCTTTTTCATGGGCAGCCTTCGCGCCCCGTCCGACGATTGCCGCCCTCTCGGCAACAATAAAAAAGGGATGCCGACGGCATCCCTTTTCATTTCACCGGGACAGGCTCAGTAAAGGTTCGGCTCGCGCTCCAGCTCGACGCCGAAACGCTGACGCACGTCCGCCTGGATGCGCTCGGCCAGCGCCTGGACCTGGGCGCCGCTGGCGCCGCCGTGGTTGACCAGGACCAGCGCCTGCTGTGCATGCACCCCCACCGGGCCGTCGCGGAAGCCCTTCCAGCCACCCTTGTCGATCAGCCAGCCGGCGGCCAGTTTGACCTGGCCGTCCGCTTGCGGGTAGGCCACCAGGTCCGGGTAGGTCCGGCGCAACATCGCGGCTTGCGTCGCGCTGACCAGCGGATTCTTGAAGAAGCTACCGGCATTGCCCAGCACGGCGGGGTCGGGCAGCTTTTCCCGGCGGATGGCGCAGATCACCCGGCTGACGTCCTGCGCCGTCGGGTTGGCGATGCCCTCCTCCTGCAGCCGCTGGCGCACCGGTCCGTAATCCAGGTGCAAGCCCGAACGCCGGGACAGGCGCAGGCGTACACGCAGGATCAGCCAACGATCCGGCTCCTGCTTGAACAGGCTGTCGCGATAGCCGAAACGGCAGGCTTCGCGATCGAACTCGCGCAGGCTGCCATCCTGCCGATCGAGCGCCGTGAGGCTGTCGAAGACGTCCTTCAGCTCGACCCCGTAGGCACCGATGTTCTGCATCGGCGCCGCTCCCACGGTGCCGGGAATCAGGCTGAGGTTCTCCAGGCCGGCCAGGCCCTGCTCCAGGCTCCACTGGACGAAGGGATCCCAGGTCTCGCCCGCCTCCGCCTCGACCAGCACCATGTCGTCCGCCTCGGAAAGTATCCGTCGTCCCTGGCTGGCCATGCGCAGCACCAGCGCCTCGACATCGCGAGTCAGCAGCAGGTTGCTGCCGCCACCGATCACCAGCAGCGGCAATGAACGTTGCCGAGCCAGCGCCAGAGCTTCGCGCACATCAGCCTCGCCGTGGGCGTGCGCCAGCAGGCGGGCGCGAACGTCGATGCCGAAGCTGTTGTAGGGCTTCAGCGAGCATTGCTCCTGCAATTCCAGGCTCACAGGCGCCCCCTGGCTTCGACCAGCAGGCGATCGCAGGCTCGCTCGATCAGGTCGAGGACCTGCTCGAAGCCTTCTTCGCCGCCGTAGTAGGGGTCGGGCACCTCGTCCAGCTCGGATTCGTAGCGGCGCAGGAACAGATCCAGCTCGGCAGCGCCGCGCCCGGCGCGCAACGCCTCGAGATCGGCCAGGTTGGAGTGATCCATGGCCAGGATCAGGTCATAGCGGGAAAAATCCTCGGCAGCGACCTGGCGTCCACGCAGCGCCGACAGGTCATAGCCGCGCCGCTGCGCGGCCAGGCGGGTGCGCTGGTCCGGCGCCTTGCCGACATGCCAGCCGGCGGTGCCGGCGGAGTCGACATGGATGCGCGAGCCCAACCCGGCTTCCTCGATCTTGCGCCGGAACACGCCTTCGGCGGTGGGCGAGCGACAGATATTGCCCAGGCAGACGAACAGGACGCGCATCAACCCCCCAGTACGCGGCGGACGCGTTCGAGGTCTTCCGGCGTATCCACGCCCGGCAGCATGGTTTCGCGGGCATCGGCCACATGGATGCGCACCCCGTGCCAGAGCGCGCGCAGTTGCTCGAGGCTCTCGGTATTCTCCAGCCAGCACGGCCCCCAGGCGACGAAGTCGGCGAGGAAGCCGACGCGGTAGGCGTAGATCCCGATGTGGCGGCGGTAGGGCACACCGTCCGGCAGGCTGTCGCGATCCCCGGCGAAGGCGTCGCGCGCCCAGGGCAAGGGCGCGCGGCTGAAGGTCAGGGCCAGGCCGTTGACGTCGGTGGCGACCTTGACCACGTTCGGGTTGAACAGCGCGGCGACGTCATGGATCGGCTCGGCCAGGGTGGCGATGGCCGACTCCGGATGCGCCGCCAGGTTGGCCGCCACCTGGTCGATGAGCGCCGGCGGGATCAGCGGCTCGTCGCCCTGCACGTTGACCACGATGGCATCGGCCGCCAGGCCGAGCCGGGAAGCGACTTCCTCCAGGCGATCGGTACCGGAGTTGTGATCCGCGCGGGTCAGCAGGACCTCGGCGCCGAAGCCCTGGCAGGCGGCCAGGATGCGCTCGTCGTCGGTGGCGATGACCACGCGGCTGGCGGCGCTCTTGCGCGCCTGGTTCCAGACGCGCTGGATCATCGGCTGGCCGGCGATGTCCTGCAGCGGCTTGCCAGGCAGGCGGGTGGAGGCGTAACGGGCGGGAATGACGACAGTGAACGCCTGGGTCATTACTTGTCCAGCCGCTCGTCCACGTTGAGGGCGCGCGCCTCGCTCTCCAGCATCACCGGGATGCCGTCGCGGATCGGATAGGCCAGGCCGGCCTGCTTGCTGATCAGTTCGCTCTTGTCTTCGCTGAGCACCAGCGGCCCCTTGGTCAGCGGGCAGGCGAGGATATCGAGGAGTTTCGGGTCCATGGCGGAGTCCTTCAAACAATGGCGGCACGGCCGCCGGTCAGCGCGCCAGGAGATGCTCGAGTCGGGCGTCGAACCAGGCGACGAATGCTGGGGAAGGCACCGCATCGACCGCCAGGTACCACCAGTCGGCCGCTGCGAAAGCCCGGCATTTCACGGCATCCTTCTCGGTCATCAGCAGCGGCAGCGGCGGATCGAACGTCAGCTCGGTCGCGCTGTAGGTCGCGTGATCCGGGAAGGCATGCGGAATCGGTCGCCAGTGTAGCGCCTCGAGCGTCCCGAAGAAACGCTGCGGATTGCCGATCCCGGCCACCGCGTGCAGCATCTGGCCGGCGGGAAAATACCCGAGCGCTCGCCGCTCGCCGCTCTGCAGGTTGACCAGCGCCGCCGGCCGCAGGCGGAAGGCGAAACCATCCTCGGGATCTTCATCGGCGCCGTTGTAGAGCAGCGCGTCGACACTCTCCAGCCGTTCGCGCGGCTCGCGCAGCGGCCCGGCCGGCAGGCAGCGGCCGTTACCGAGACCGCGCGCGGCATCGATCAGCACCAGCTCGAGGTCACGCGCCAGCCGATAGTGCTGCAGGCCATCGTCACAGAGCACCAGGTCCAGCGGTTCCTCGGCCAGCAACGCCCGCAACGCGCGCGGACGGTCCGGATCGATCATCAGTGGCACGCCGCTGCGCCGGACGATCATCAGCGGCTCGTCGCCGGCCTGCGCGGCATCCTGCTCCGGGCGGACCCGCCAGGGCGCATGCGGTGGTCTCGCGCCGTAGCCGCGGCTGATCACCCCCACCCGCAGGCCACGGGCACGGCAATGCTCGACCATCCAGAGAATCATCGGCGTCTTGCCGGTGCCACCGACAGTGATGTTGCCCACCACCACGACCGGAACCGGTGCCCGGTAGGCAGGCTTGCGGCCGGACAGGAAATCCGCCCGGCGGGCATTCACCACTCGCCGGTAGAGCGCCTCCAGCGGGCGCAACAGGGCCAGGGCCGGATGGCCCCGGTACCAGGCGGCGAGCAGGCGCTCGGAGAACGACATCAGGGCTTGGCCGCCGTGTTCTCGACCGTGGTGATGCGCAGGTGGACGAAGCCCAGCTTGCCGGCGGCATCCATCGCTGTGACCACCGACTGATGGGTGGACTTGGCATCGGCGCTGATCACCACCGGCAGGTTGTTGTCGCCGGCGGACTCGCGCTGCATCGCCGCCATCAGGGTGGCCAGGTCGCTCTTGGCCAGCGCCTGTCCGTTCAGCGCATAGTGGCCCTCGGCGTCCACCGAGAGCTCCAGTTGCTTCTGTGCGGTGCTGGCGGTCTCGCCGCTCTCCGCCGAAGGCAGCTCGATGTTGAGCTGCTCCGGGCGGGTGAAAGTGGTACTGACCACGAAGAACAGCAGCAGGACGAAGATCACGTCGATCAGCGACGCCAGGTTGATGAAGACGTCTTCACGGGCGGCACCCGCCCGTCTGCGGCGGAATTTCACGCTTTGCCTTCCTCGACGTAGTCGACTTCACGGTCGCCCTGCACCACTTCCACCAGCTTGATGGCTTCCTGTTCCATGGCGATCACCAGCTCGTCGACGCGACGCAGCAGGTAGCGATGGAAGAACACCGCCGGGATCGCCACCAGCAGGCCGGCGGCCGTGGTGATCAGCGCCTTGGAGATGCCCGCGGCGAGCATCGGCGAGTTGGCCATGCCGTTGTCCATGAAGGCGCCGAAGATCTGGATCATGCCGAACACGGTGCCCAGCAGGCCGAGCAGCGGAGCCATCGCGGCGATGGTGCCGAGGGCGTTGAGATAGCGCTCAAGTTCGTGGATGACGCCGGAAGCGGCTTCCTCGATGCACTCCTTCATGATCTCGCGTCCGTGCTTGGAGTTGGCCAGGCCGGCAGCGAGGATCTCGCCCAGTGGCGAGTTGGCGCGCAGGTCCTTGAGCTTCTGGGCGCTCAGTTGCTTGCCCTTGATCTGCTTCCACACCTGGCCGAGCAGCTCGGGCGGCGCGACGCGGCTCTTGCGCAGCGTCCACAGGCGCTCCGCGACGATGGCGGTGGCGGCGATCGAACTCAGAATGATCGGCAGCATCATCCAGCCGCCGGCTTGAACCAGTTCCCACACAGTGGCATATCCCCGAAAAAAAAGTGGCGCCACTCTAGCACAGCGCCCCTTTTCCGCCGACCGCCACGGTTCTCATTTTTCCCGCCAGAAGTGCGCCGCTTCACGCTCCCCGCGTGCCTCCCCGCCGCGCCCCAGGGTAAAGGTCAGGGCTCCGTCGCGAGCGGTGTCGTGGATCTGCGCGGCGATGCCGGCGTAGCGCTGCACCACTTCCGCATGAGGATGGCCGAAGGCATTGCGCCAACCCCGCGAGACCAGCACATGGTGCGGCCGGGTCCGTCGCACGAAGGCCTCTCCGGAGGAACTGCGACTGCCATGATGTGGCGCCTGCAACCAGTCGACCCGCGGCTCGCCCTGGCGCGCCAGCCAGGCGTACTCGGCAGCGCGCGCGATGTCGCCGGTCAGCAGCAGCACCTCGCCGCGCGCTTCCACCCGCAACACGCAGGAACGGTCGTTAGCGCTGTCGGCCCGGGCCCATGACCACTGGGCGAAGGTCACGCCGTCCCACTCCCAGCGCCGCTCCTCGCATCCCCGCGCCGCCAGCGACGACGGCAGGCGCGCCGGCTCGCCACTGACCACCCAGCCCGGGGCGAAACGGGAAACCACCGCAGGCGCGCCACCGGCATGGTCGTTGTCGGCGTGGCTCAGCAACAGGCCGTCCAGGCGCCGCAGGTCGAGGCTGCGCAGCACCGGCAGGACCACCCGCTCGCCCATGTCGAAGTCGCCCTGTCGCGCACCGGCGTCATACAGCAGCGCGTGCCCGCGGGTACGCAGCAGCACCGCCAGCCCCTGGCCGACATCCAGCATCCGCACCTCGGCATACCCCGCCTCGATCGGTCGCAGCAACGGCGCCAGCGCCGGTAGCATCAGCAACGCCCCCAGGCCTCGCACCGGCAACCCGGCTGGCGCCAGCCAGCAGAGCGCGCCGAGCATTCCCAGGGCGACGCCCCAGGCCGTGGCGGCAGGCGGCTGCCAGGCCCCGGCCAGCCCCGCCAGCAGGACGAGCAGGTGGAACAGTTGGTCCAGCGAGGCGCCAGCGATCCACAACAGGCTCTCGCCGACGCCAGGCACACCGAGCAACAGGCTCCCGGCCAGGGCCGGCGGCACTACCAGCATTTCTACCCAGGGCACCGCCAGCAGGTTCGCCAGCGCCCCGCTCAGGCTCAACGGCAGGCCCAGCGCCAGCGACGGCATCGCCAGCCCGAGCGCCATGCCCCATTGCGCCCGCCCCCAGGCCGTCCACCAGCGCCAGCGCCCGAGGCGCCCGGCGAACAGCCAGAGCAGCAACGCCACCGCCAGGAACGACAGCCAGAATCCCGCCTGCAGGCAGGCCAGCGGCTCCGCCAGGAGCACCAGCACCAGCGTCCCGAGCAGCGGCCTCGACACGCCCAGGTGACGGAAGCGCAGGCGCCAGAGCAGCGCCAGGCTGACCATCAGGCAGGCGCGCCGCACCGGCACCTCGAATCCCGCCATCAGCCCGTAGCCCCAGGCACCAGCCAGCGCCAGGCCGCAGGCGCAGGGCAGCCAGGGCAGGCGGCGAGGCCAGCAACCCAGGCGGAACAGGCCCGCCACCAGGCCATAGAGCATTCCCGCCAACAGCGAGATATGCGATCCGGAAATCACCATCAGGTGCACGGTGCCGGTGTCCTGGAGCATGCGCCATTCATCCGCGCGCAAGCCCGAGCCGTCTCCCAGCACCAGCGCCGCCAGCGCGCCGCCGCGACCCTGGGTATCCGCCGCGAGCAGACGCTGGCGCCAGGCGTCGCGCCAGGCATCCAGGCCGCTGGCCGGACGCAACCGCTCGCCCGCCTTCACCGTGCCGATGGCGCCGATCCGCTGCGCCAGCAGCCAGGCTTCGTAATCGAAGCCTGCCGTATTCACCAGGCCGCGCGGCCGCTTCAGGTTCACCGCCAGGCGCCAGCGCTCACCTCCCATGAGTGGCGGCGCGCCGCGCCAGCTCAGGCGCAGGCGGCCAGGCAGCGCTTCGCGCGGGCTGCTCACGCCCTCCAACTGGAAGCGCGTGACGCCATTCCCGCTTGCCGGCAGGCCGCTGATACGCCCTTCCAGCCATAGCGTACGGCCATCCAGCTCGGCGGCGAGGCGCCCGTCCAGCGCGGCCTGTGCCGACACGCAGGCCCAGGCGAAGCCGAGCAGGAACAGTCCCAGCCAGTAGAGACGGCCGAAGAGCAGCAGCAGACCGGCAGCGGCGGCCGCCAGCAGCCAGCCAGCCGACGGCAACTCCGGCAGCAGGCGCAGGGCCAGCAGCCCCGCGGCGAGGGCTGGCAATCCCAGGCGCATGAACGGTTCCTCCCATCCCCGTGGCGTGCCCTCCGCTCCCCGACATGTCACATGGGGTCATACAATGGGCAACGAAATCCTGTCATCTTGCTTGGCATAATACGCAAGCCTATATCCACCGAGAGCCCACATGCCGCGTCGCCTGTTCAAGCGCTACATGCCCGATCCGGAAAGCATCCGCTCGCAGAAATCGCTGCGCTTTCTCGGCAAGTTGACGCACGATCCCAACCTTTGGCATCTCAATCGCCACTCGGTGTCGCGCGCCATGGCCGCCGGCCTGTTCGCCGCCTTCATCCCGATGCCGATGCAGATGCTGCTGGCAGCGGGCCTGGCGGTGTGGATCCGGAGCAATCTGCCGATTTCCGTCGGATTGGTCTGGCTAACTAATCCGATCACGATGCCCCCGGTCTTCTATTGCACCTACAAGCTGGGTGCCTGGTTGATGCAGGTGCCGCCGCGCAGCCTGCCGGACCATCTCACCTGGGAATGGATCAGCCAGGAACTGTCCAGCCTCTGGCAGCCCTTCCTGCTCGGTTCGGTGGTCTGCGGCATCGTCGCCGCCATCCTCGGCTACGCGCTGACGATGCTCTACTGGCGCTGGTGGGTGCAGCGCAGCTGGAGCCGGCGCTGTCGGCAACGGCGCGAGCGAGTCGCCGCGAAGTGATCCGCCGGACATGAAAAAGCCGCCTCGAAGGCGGCTTTTCATTGTTCACGCGCGCGCTCAGCGCCGCTGAGCCGGGGCGGCTCGCCGCCGCCCTGCCACTCACTCGTAGCGCAACGACTCCGCCGGCTGGGTCCGCGCCGCCCGCCAGGACGGGTACAGGGTGGCGAGGAAGCTCATCAGCAAGGCAGCGCTGCAGATCAGCACCACGTCCAGCACCTGCAGGTCGGAAGGCAGGTAGTTGATGAAGTACACGTCCGAGCTGAACACCTTGTGCCCGACCAGCCGCTCGATGCGATCGATCACCCCGGTGATGTTCAGCGCCGCGAGCACCCCGAGCACCCCGCCGATGACCGTGCCGATCACGCCGATGACCGTGCCCTGGACCATGAAGATCGCCATGATCTGCCGCGGCGTCGCCCCCAGGGTGCGGAGGATGGCGATATCGGTGCGCTTGTCGGCGACCACCATGATCAGGGTGGCGATGATATTGAAGGCGGCGACCGCGATGATCAGCAGCAGGAGCAGGCCGATCATGGTCTTTTCCATCTTCATCGCGTTGAACAGGCTGCCCTGGGTCCTGGTCCAGTCGCTGGACCTGAAGCCCTGCCCCAACTCCTTGACCACCTTGGCGGCGACCTGCGGCGACTGGTAGAGATCCTTCAGCTCCAGGCGCACGCTGGGCACCTGGCCCGGCTGCAGGCGCAGCAACTGGCCGGCGTCGGCGATGTCGACCAGCGCCAGCGAGTTGTCCAGTTCGGCGCCGACCTTGAACAGGGCGACTATGGTGAAGCGCTGCATGCGCGGGGTGATCCCGCCGGGCGCCGAGGTGGCTTCCGGGACGATCAGGGTCAGCTTGTCACCGACATTGACATGGAAGCGCCGCGCGGTGATCTCGCCGAGGACGATGCCGAACTCGCCAGGCTTGAGGTCATCCAGGCTGCCCTGGACGATGTGCTCGCCGACGATGGAGACCTTGCGCTCTTCCTGCGGGTCTATGCCGTTGACCAGCACCGGCAGCATGTTGCCCTTGTAAGACAGCATGCCCTGCAGTTCGGCGAACGGCGCCGCGCCGACCACCTCGCGGTGCTTCAGCGCCGCGGCGGCGACGGTCTGCCAGTCGTCCAGCGGCTGCGCCGCGCTGATCGTGGCGTGCGGCACCATGCCGAGGATGCGCGTGCGCATTTCCTTCTGGAAGCCGTTCATCACCGAGAGCACGATGATCATCGCCAGCACGCCCAGCGCCAGGCCGATCATCGAGGTCAGCGAGATGAACGAGATGTAGTGGTTGCGGCGTTTGGCGCGGGTGTAGCGCAGGCCTATGAAGAACGGTAACGGTCTGAACATGTCGCGGATGCACCGAGTCGATGGGGGAGTCGCCGGACGGCAGCGGACGGCGGGTACGCCGTCGCTCCGCTACGCGGCGATCAGTCGGCCTTCTTCCAGGCGCAGGATGCGATCCATGTGCCCGGCCAGCTGGAGATCGTGGGTTACCACCAGGAACGAGGTCTGCAACGAACGGCTCAGTTCCAGCATCAGCTCCTGGATACCCTGCGCGGTGTGCTGGTCGAGGTTGCCGGTGGGCTCGTCGAGCAACACCAGTTGCGGCCGGTTGACCAGCGCGCGGGCGATCGCCACCCGCTGGCGCTCGCCGCCGGACAGCTCCGCCGGCTTGTGCGACAGGCGATGCCCCAGGCCTACCCGCTCCAGCAGCTCGGCCGCGCGCTGGCGCGCTTCGGCGATCGGCGTGCGGCCGATCAGCAGCGGCATGCAGACATTCTCCAGGGCGGTGAACTCGGGCAGCAGGTGGTGGAACTGGTAGACGAAGCCCAGCGCGCGGTTGCGCAGCAGCCCGCGCGCCGTCTCGTTCAGCGCCGAGAGTTCCTCGCCGGCCAGCCAGACGCTGCCGGCGGAAGGCGTGTCCAGGCCACCGAGCATGTTCAGCAGGGTGCTCTTGCCCGAGCCGGAGCTGCCGACGATGGCCACCCGCTCGCCGGGCAACAGGTTCAGCTCGACGCCGGACAGCACCTGCACCGATTGCGGCCCCTCGTCGTAGCTCTTGCTCAGGTTGCGGCAACTCAGCACCGACTTGTCATTCATAACGCAAAGCCTCCGCAGGCTGGGTGCGCGCCGCACGCCAGGCTGGATACAAAGTGGCGAAGAAGCTGAGGACCAGCGCCGCGCCGCAGACCAGCACGACATCGTCGAGCATCAGCTGCGACGGCAGGTAATCGATGAAGTACACGTCGGAGGCGAGGAACTGGTGGCCCAGCAGCTTCTCCAGGGCGGAGATCCAGGCGCTGACGTTGAGCGCCGCGACCACTCCCAGCACCCCGCCGACCAGCGTGCCGATCACCCCGATCACCGTACCCTGGACCATGAAGGTGGCCATGATCTGCCCCGGCGTGGCGCCGAGGGTACGAAGAATGGCGATGTCCGACTTCTTGTCGGTGACCACCATCACCAGGGTGGAAATGATGTTGAACGCGGCGACCGCGACGATCAGCAGCAGCAACAGGCCGATCATGGTCTTTTCCATGCGGATGGCCTGGTACAGGTTGCCGTGGCTGCGCGTCCAGTCGCGGGCGTAGAAGTCGTTGTCGGTCAGGGTCCGGGCGATCTCCCAGGCCACTCGCGGGGCCTGGAACAGATCGTCGAGCTTCAGGCGCAGCCCCTGCACCTGGTTGGTCTTCCAGCGCTGCAGGCGGGCGGCGTCTTCCAGGTGGATCAGCGACAGACCGCCGTCCAGCTCGCCGGCGCCGACGCGGAAGGTGCCGACCACGGTGAAGCGCTTCATCCGCGGGAATACCCCGGCCGGGGTCACTGCCACTTCGGGCAGGATCAGGGTGACCTTGTCGCCAATGCCGACGCCAAGCTTCTGCGCCGCCAGCTGGCCGATGACGATGCCGAAGCCGCCGGCCTTGAGTTCCGCCAGCGAGCCCTGCTTGAAGAAGTCGGGAATGATCGAGACCTTGGCCTCTTCCCGCGGATCGACCGCATCGACCATCACCGTCTGCACCGCGCCATTGGCGCTGAGCATGCCCTGCATCTGGGTGAACGGCGCTACCGCGGTGACGTGTTCGTGGGCCTTGACCTTCTCGGCCAGGGCGCGCCAGTCGTCGATCGGCTGGTACGACTCGACGGTGGCCTGCGGCACCATGCCGAGGATGCGGGTACGCATTTCGCGATCGAAGCCGTTCATCACCGAGAGCACCACGATCATCACCAGCACGCCCAGTGCCAGGCCGATCATCGAGGTCAGCGAAATGAAGGAGACGAAATGACTGCGACGTTTGGCCCGCGTATAGCGCGTGCCGATGAAAACGGACAGGGGTCTGAACATGTCGCCCTTAGCTGGCAGAAAATGGATGCGTCGGGATGGCGAAGTGGCGAGGCATCGCCGGCGGCCTTACACTCTGACCATCACTGCCGCCGTGGGTTCGCCATGTCCACTCGTGACGCGGATGACCGCCGCGAATACTACCGTATCGAAGATACCCTCGCACTGGAATTTCGCCCTGCCGGAGCCGTCCAGGACAGCCAGGAGAGCGAGCCGGGAGCGACCCTGTTCAGCCTGCTCAGCGACCTCCACCTGATGGATTACGAGTCGCAGCACCTGCTGCGCCACATCAGCGAACGCGACCGCACGCTGGCCAATTACCTGAAGGTGATGAACAAGCGCATCGACCTGCTCGGCCAGGTGATGGTGCAGAGCCTGCTCAAGGAGATCGGCGAACCGCGCAAGGTCAGCCTGTCCGAGGGCGGCGTTAGCTTCCGCCACGACCGCGCACTGCCGGTCGGCCAGTTGCTCGTCCTGCGCATGGTCCTGTTGCCGCAGGGTTTCGGCCTCGAACTGCGGGCCCGGGTGATCCACGCCCAGCCACGCGACGACGAATTCGAGATCGGCACCGAGTTCGAAGCGTTGAGCGACGCACAGCGCCAGTTGCTGGCCCGGCATATCCTCCAGAAGCAGGCCCAGCAGCGCCGCCTGGCGCGGGCCGGACAGGGCCCGCTCGGCGAGCCGGGCCAACCTTCTTCGACCTGAGATATGCCGATGCTCCGTTCGCTACTGCTGTGCTCCCTCCTCCTCGCCCCACCGCTGTTCGCCGATACCCTGGGCATCCCGCTGGGTGCCCAGGGCGATGCCCGGGTCGCCCTGCCCGCCCGCGGCGAAAGCCGCGAAACCGTGCTGCAACGCTTCGGCCTGGCCGACGAGGAACATCCCGCGGTCGGCCAGCCGCCCATCGTGCGCTGGGATTACCGCGACTTCTCGGTATATTTCGAAAGCGGCCGGGTGCTCGACAGCGTTCGCCATCATCGGCCACGGAATCCCGCGCCACCCTCGAACAAGGAGCCACAGTGACTCTCATCTATGGACATCGCGGCGCCAAGGGCGAAGCGCCGGAAAACACCCTGGCCAGCTTCCAGCGCTGCCTGGAGCACGGCGTCAACCGTTGCGAACTGGACCTGCACCTGTCCCGCGACGGCGAACTGATGGTGATCCACGACCCGACCCTGAAGCGCACCACCGGCCGCCGCGGCAAGGTCGCCGAACACGACGCGGCCACCCTGGTCACCTATGACGCGCGCCATGGCGGCCCCGGCTGGGTACGGCCGACGCCGATCCCGCGGCTGGAGGAGTTGTTCGAGCAGTGCCCGTTCGAGCACTGGCAACTGGAAGTGAAGAGCGCCTCGCGCGAGCGCGCGGCGCGAACGGTGACGCGGATCAGGGAACTGACCGAGCGCTTCGGCAACCGCGACAGGGTCACCGTCACCAGCGGTTCGCGGACCGTGCTCAAGGCCCTCGACGAACTGACTCCGGAGCTGTCGCGCGGGCTGGTCGCCGAATACGCCTGGCTCGACCCGCTGAAGGTCGCCCAGCACTATGGCTGTGCCCTGCTCGCCCTGAACTGGACGCTGTGCACCCCGGAACGCCTGCTCAAGGCCCAGCGCCTGGGGCTTCACGTCTCGGTGTGGACGGTCAACGAACCGGCGCTGATGCGCCGGCTCGCCGACTTCGGCGTGGACAGCCTGATCACAGACTTTCCCGGTTTGGCCAGCGCCACCCTCGGGAATCGCTGAGCACATCCCCTCCGGCCGGCTCAGGCCGCCGGCCGGAGTCCTTCAAAAAAGCCGGTTGAGGCCGTCGAACGCCGCCACCCGGTAGGCTTCCGCCATGGTCGGGTAGTTGAAGGTGGTGTTGACGAAGTACTTCAGGGTATTCAGTTCGCCCGGCTGGTTCATGATCGCCTGGCCGATATGGACGATTTCCGAGGCCTGGTCGCCGAAGCAATGCACGCCGAGGATTTCCAGGGTCTCGCGATGGAACAGGATCTTCAGCATGCCCACCGGCTCGTTGGAGATCTGCGCCCGGGCCATGCCCTTGAAGAACGCCTTGCCCACTTCGTAGGGAATCTTCGCCGCGGTCAGCTCGCTCTCGTTCTTGCCGATCGAGCTGATCTCCGGAATGGTGTAGATGCCGGTCGGCACGTCGTTGACGAAGCGCCAGCTATCGCTCTCGACGATGTTGCCGGCGGCCGAGCGGCCCTGGTCGTAGGCGGCGCTGGCCAGGCTCGGCCAGCCGATCACGTCGCCGGCGGCGAAGATGTTGCTCACCGAGGTGCGGTAGTTCTCGTCCACCTCGACCTGGCCACGGCTGTTGACCTTGATGCCGACGTTCTCCAGGCCGAGCTTGTCGGTGTTGCCGGTCCGGCCGTTGCACCAGAGCAGCGCGTCGGCCTTGATCTTCTTGCCCGACTTCAGGTGCAGGATGACGCCGTTGTCCAGCCCCTCGACGCGCTCGTACTCCTCGTTGTGACGGATCAGCACGTTGTTGTTGCGCAGGTGGTAGCTCAGCGCATCGGAAATCTCGTCGTCGAGGAAGCTGAGCAACTGGTCGCGGGTGTCGATCAGGTCGACCAGCACACCCAGGCCGCTGAAGATCGATGCGTATTCGCAGCCGATCACCCCGGCTCCGTAGATGATCAGCCGGCGCGGGGTGTGGCTCAGCGAGAGAATGGTGTCGCTGTCGTAGACCCGCGGGTGGTTGAAATTGATGTCCGAAGGACGATACGGACGCGAACCGGTGGCGATCACGAACTGGTCGGCGACCAGGCGCTCCACCGCGCCGCTCGGCGTCACCACCTCGACGGTGCGCTCGTCGACGAAGCTGGCGGTGCCGGTGAACATGTCGATGCGATTGCGCGCGTAGTAGCCGGTACGCGAGGCGACCTGCTTGGAGATCACCCGGTCGGCGCTCTTCAGCACGTCGGGGAAGGAGAACCAGCGCGGCTCGCCGATCTGGCGGAACATCGGATTGGTGTTGAACTCGATGATCTGCTTCACCGAGTGGCGCAGGGCCTTGGAAGGAATGGTGCCGAGGTGCGTGCAGTTGCCTCCGACCACGCGACGGCTGTCGACTACCGCCAGCTTGCGCCCGTACTTGGAGGCGTTCATCGCCGCCCCCTCGCCCGCCGGACCCGTGCCCAAAATCACCACGTCGTAGTTGTAGACAGCCATGCGTACTCCTCAGAACAGGCCGAGGCGCCCACTGGCGCCTCCGGCAAAGCCACGGCACAACATGTGCGCGGCGGATCGATTCGATCATCGGGTCGGTGCGAACGGCGGCATTCGCCGGGCAAGGCTCGGTCCGACCTCGAGGCGGGCATATGTTACGCCCTGTGCGAAATGTCGCACATTAGCGTTTGGTAGCGTCGTAGGCGAGTTTTCCGGGCACTACAGATTCGTCGCGATTGGCTTCCTCGCATTTCTGCCGGTCGCCACCGCAGATCGAGCATTCCTTCTCGATCCCCAGGTTGGCGATGCCGCCGCAGGAGCCGGCGATCGGCTTGCGGCCCATGATGACGCCGATGGACATGCCGAGGACCACCAGCAGCATGATGACGAAGACCAGTAGCCAGGTCATGGACGTTCTCCTTGGTTGCCGAACAGTTGTTCGTAGCGCGGCGTGGTACGGCTGCTGAAACCCTCGCCCTGGCGACTGACGAACAGTGCCGCCAGCTGGTGCTTCTCGGCGAAACGGTAGCCCTCTTCCGGACCGAGCACCATCAGCAGGGTCGACAGGCCGTCGGCGTTGCGCGTCGATGGGTCGATCACCGTGACCGAAGCCAGGTGGTGACTGATCGGCGCGCCGGTGCGCGGGTCGAAGGTGTGCGAATAGCGCTGGCCGTTCTCTTCGAAATAGTTGCGGTAATCGCCGGAGGTCGAGACGCCGTAGCCGTCCAGCGCCAGCACCTGCTGGGCCACCCGCTGGCCCTCGCGCGGCGCCTCGATGGCGATGCGCCAGGGCGTACCGTCAGGCTTGCGCCCTTCGGCTTTCAACTCGCCGGTGATTTCCGCCAGGTAGCTGCGCACGCCGAGCTCCTTCAGGCGTTCGCCCACCGCGTCCACCGTGTAGCCAGCGGCGATGCTGTCGAAGTCCAGCTGTACGGCGGCATCCTTGCACAGGCGCTGGCCGTCGATGCGCAGGTGGCGATGGCCGACGTCACGGCGTGCCGCGGCGATCTCCCCGGCGCCGGGTACCTTCTCCACCCGCGCCTGCGGACCGAAGCCCCAGAGGTTCATCAGCGGCTCGACGGTCATGTCGAAGGCGCCCTGGCTCTGTTCCGACAGCTCGCCGCCGTAGCGCAGCAGCTCCAGCATCGGCGCCGGCAGCTCCATGCAGGACCGTGCCGGCAGCGCATTGAAGCGCGAGACCAGAGAGTCGTCGCGGTAGGTAGACATCTGCCGGTCGACCTCGGCGAGGATCTTCTCCACCGCCGCTTTCGCCGTATCGACGTCGGGCGCCGAGGCGCCGCGCACGTACTTGATCGAATAGGTGCTGCCCATGGTCGGGCCGCCGAAGCTTTCCAGGGTGTCGCCGCACCCGGCCAGGACCAGCGCCAGCGCTGCCAGTCCCGCCATGGCAAGCGGACGGAAACGCTCAGCCACCGAAATCGTCCAGCAGGATATTCTCGCGCTCCACGCCCAGGTCGGTGAGCATCTTGATCACCGCGGCATTCATCATCGGCGGGCCGCACATGTAGAACTCGCAGTCCTCGGGCGCCGGGTGGTCCTTCAGGTAGTTCTCGAACAGCACGTTGTGGATGAAGCCGGTCAGGCCGGTCCAGTTGTCCTCCGGCTGCGGGTCGGACAGCGCCAGATGCCACTGGAAGTTGGGATTCTCCGCCTGCAGCTGGTCGTACTCCTCGGTATAGAACGCCTCGCGCAGCGAGCGCGCGCCGTACCAGAAGCTGATCTTGCGGGTCGACCTGAGCCTGCGCAGCTGGTCGAAGATGTGCGAGCGCATCGGCGCCATGCCGGCGCCACCGCCGATGAAGACCATCTCGGCCTCGGTGTCCTTGGCGAAGAACTCACCGAATGGCCCGTACACGGTGACCTTGTCGCCCGGCTTGAGGTTGAACACCCAGGACGACATCTGTCCCGGCGGCAGGTCGCTGCCCGGCGGCGGCGAGGCGATGCGGATGTTGAACTTCACCACGCCCTTCTCTTCCGGGTAGTTGGCCATCGAGTAGGCGCGGATCACCGTCTCGTCGACCTTCGAGACGTAGCGCCACATGTTGAACTTGTCCCAGTCGCCGCGATATTCCGGCTGGATATCGAAGTCCTTGTACTCGACCACGTGCGGCGGGCATTCCAGCTGCACGTAGCCGCCGGCGCGGAAATCCACGCTTTCACCGTCCGGCAGGCGCAGGGTGAGCTCCTTGATGAAGGTGGCGACGTTGGGGTTGGACTCCACCGTGCACTCCCACTTCTTCACCCCGAAGACTTCTTCAGGCACGCGGATCTGCATGTCCTGCTTGACCGGGGTCTGGCACGACAGGCGCCAGCCTTCCTTCGCCTGGCGCCGGGTGAAATGCGACTCCTCGGTGGGCAGCATCTCGCCACCGCCGTCGACCACCACGCATTTGCACTGCGCGCAGGTGCCGCCGCCGCCGCAGGCGGAGGACAGGAACACGTTGTTCGCCGCCAGGGTCTGCAGCAGCTTGCCGCCGGCCGGCACGGTGAGGCTGTGCTCGCCGTTGATCTGGATGGTCACGTCGCCGCTCGACACCAGCTTGGCGCGGGCGACCAGGATGATCGCCACCAGGCCGAGGACGATGGCGGTGAACATGCCGATGGCCAGGAAAATCTCGAATCCGATCACGGGCCTCTCCTTACAACTGCACGCCGGAGAACGACATGAAACCCAACGACATCAGGCCGATGGTGATGAAGGTGATCCCCAGGCCCTGCAGCCCCTCGGGGACGTCGCTGTACTTGAGCTTCTCGCGGATACCCGCCAGCGCGGCGATCGCCAGCGCCCAGGAAAAGCCCGAGCCGACGCCGTACACCGTGCTCTCGGCGAGGTTGTAGTCACGCTCGACCATGAACAGCGAGCCGGCCATGATCGCGCAGTTCACCGTGATCAGCGGCAGGAACACGCCCAGCGCGTTGTAGAGGCTGGGGACGTACTTGTCGAGGAGCATCTCGAGGATCTGCACGATGGCGGCGATCACTCCGATGTAGCTGAGCAGGCCGAGGAAGCTCAGGTCCACCTCGGGCAGCCCGGCCCAGGCCAGCGCGCCGTCCTTGAGCAGGTAGGTGTAGATCAGGTTGTTGGCCGGTACGGTGATGGTCTGCACCACGATCACCGCGATACCCAGGCCGATGGCGGTCTCCACCTTCTTCGAGATGGCGATGAAGGTACACATGCCGAGGAAGAACGCCAGCGCCATGTTCTCGACGAACACGGCCTTCACGAACAGGCTGATGTAGTGCTCCATCAGTACGCCTCCTTGCTGGATACCTGCGGGGCCATCCTGTAGGCCGGTGCCTCGACCTGGTCTTTCTTCCAGGTGCGCAGGGCCCAGATGATCAGCCCGATCAGGAAGAACGCCGAGGGCGGCAGCAGGAGCAGGCCGTTCGGCTGGTACCAGCCGCCATCGTTGACCGTCGGCAACACGCTGATGCCGTACAGCTTGCCGGCGCCGAACAGCTCGCGGATGAAGCCCAGTACCAGCAGCATGGCGCTGTAGCCGAGACCGTTGCCGATGCCGTCGAAGAACGACACGAGCGGCGGGTTGGCCATGGCGAAGGCTTCGGCGCGGCCCATCACGATGCAGTTGGTGATGATCAGGCCGACGAACACCGAGAGCTGCTTGCTCAGGCTGTAGGCATAGGCCTTGAGCACCTGGTCGACGACGATCACCAGCGAGGCGATGATCACCATCTGCACGATCATCCGGATCGAGCTGGGAATCTGCCGGCGGATCATCGAGATGAACAGGTTGGAGAAGCCGGTCACCAGGGTCAGGGCGATGGCCATGACGGTGGCGGTCTTCAGGTTCGAGGTCACCGCCAGCGCCGAGCAGATGCCGAGGATCTGCAGGCCGATCGGGTTGTTCTGGAAGACCGGATTGAACAGGACTTCGCGGATCGTGGGTTGAGCAGCCATCACGCCTCCCCTTTGCGCAGATTGGCGAGGAAGGCGTCGAAGCCGTCCTTGCCGAGCCAGAAATGCAGCAGGTTGTCGACACCCTTGCTGGTCAGGGTGGCGCCGGCCAGGCCGTCGACCTGGTGGGTCGCCTTGGCCGACTGCGGGTCCACCGAACCCTTGATGATCTGCACGGCGAGATCGCCCTGCGCGTCGTACAGGGTCTTGCCGACCCACAGCGCCTTCCATTTCGGATTGTCCACCTCGCCGCCGAGGCCGGGGGTCTCGCCGTGCTGGTAGAAGCCGAAGCCGGCGACGGTGTTGAGGTCTCCCTTGAGCGCGAGGAAGCCGTACAGGGTCGACCACAGGCCGTAGCCGCGCACCGGCAGGATCAGGGTGTCGAGCTTGCCGTCGGTCTCCACCAGGTACACCGTGGTGTAGCGCTCGCGGCGCTTGATCGAGGCGATGTCCTGGGCGGCGGGCAGCGCTTCGGACAGCGCCGGATCCTTGGCCGCCTTGAGCGGATCGTAGCTGATCGGGTCCTGGGCATCGCTGAAGGTGCCGCTCTGCAGGTCGACCACCCTGGCGCTGATGCGGCTGTCGAACAGCGCCTTGACCTCTTTGCCGGACATGCCCGGCTGGCCCAGGCCGGCGATGGCGAGGATGCTGCGCTGCTTGTCGAGCAGGCGGTTCTCCGCCTGGGTCGGCTTCAGCGCCACCGCCGCGCCGGCGACGAACACCGAGCTGACCAGGCACACCACCAGGGCCACCAGCAGCGTGCGGGTGGTGGATTCTTGATTAGCCATTGCGCGCCAGCCTCCGCTTGATGTTGGCCTGTACGACGAAGTGGTCGATCAGCGGTGCGAACAGGTTGGCGAACAGGATCGCCAGCATCATGCCTTCCGGGAACGCCGGGTTGACCACCCGGATCAGCATGACCATCACCCCGATCAGGGCGCCGAACAGCCACTTGCCGGTGTCGGTCATGGACGCCGAGACCGGGTCGGTGGCCATGAAGATCATGCCGAAGGCGAAGCCGCCGGTGACCAGGTGCCAGTACCAGGGCATGGCGAACATCGGGTTGCTGGTCGAGCCGATGGCGTTGAACAGGTAGCTCATGGCGATCATCCCCAGCATCACCCCGGCGACGATCCGCCAGGAGGCGATGCGGGTCAGCAGCAGCACGGCGCCGCCGATGAAGATCGCCAGGGTGCTGGTCTCGCCCATCGAACCCTGCATGTGGCCGAGGAAGGCGTCCATCCAGGTCAGGCCGTGGCCGAGGATGTTGTCCACCCCGCCGGCGGCTGCCAGGCTCAGCGAGGTGGCGCCGGCGAAGCCGTCCACCGAGGTCCATACGGCGTCGCCGGACATCTGCGCCGGATAGGCGAAGAACAGGAAGGCACGGCCGACCAGGGCCGGGTTGAGGAAGTTCTTCCCGGTGCCGCCGAATACTTCCTTGCCCAGCACCACGCCGAAGCTGATCCCCAGCGCCACCTGCCAGAGCGGGACGGACGGCGGCAGGGTCAGGGCGAACAGCACCGAGGTGACGAAGAAGCCTTCGTTGACCTCGTGGCGACGGATGGTGGCGAACAGCACCTCCCAGAAGCCGCCGACGATGAAGGTGGTCAGGTACACCGGCAGGAAGTACGCGGCCCCCTGGACCAGGCAATCCCACAGGCTGTTCGGGTCGAACCCGGCCAGCGCGCCGATCAGGGCGAAGCGCCAGCCATCCTGGGCGCCCAGCAGGTCGGGACTCTGGGCGAAGATCAGGTTGGCCTGGTGGCCGACGTTGTACATGCCGAAGAACATCGCCGGGAAGGTGCACAGCCAGACGATGATCATCATGCGCTTCAGGTCGATGCCGTCGCGCACATGGGCGGTGGTGCGGGTGACGCTGCCGGGACGATAGAGGAAGGTGTCCACGGCCTCGTACAGCGGGTACCACTTCTCGTAGCGCCCGCCCTTCTCGAAATGATGCTCGACCTTGTCGAGCAGGTTACGCAAACCCATGGCTCAGCCCTCCTGCTCGATGCGTGCCAGGTTGTCCCGCAGAATCGGGCCGTATTCGTACTTGCCGGCACAGACGTAGCTGCACAGCGCCAGGTCCTCCTCGTCGAGTTCCAGGGCGCCGAGCTTCTGGGCCATTTCCGTGTCGCCGACGATCAGGTAGCGCAGCAGCTGGGTCGGCAGGATATCCAGCGGCATCACCGCCTCGTAGTTGCCTACCGGCACCATCGCCCGTGGGCTGCCGTTGGTGCTGGTGGTGAAGGCGAAGCGCTTGCCGCCGAGCAGCCTGGAGACGAACACGTTGAGCAGCGAGTGCTTTTCCACCCCGGCGCGCAGGTAGTGGAGAAACTCGCGCTGGTCACCTTCCTTCAGACAGGACAGTTGCAGGTGATAGCGCCCCAGGTAGGCGTAGGCGCCATGGGCGGTGCGTCCACCCAGTACGGAACCGGAAACCAGCCGGTTGTTGCCCGGCTGCAACTGGCCTGCCGCCAGTTCGTCGAGGTTGGCGCCAAGGCGGGTACGCACCAGGCGCGGCTTCTCCACCACCGGGCCGGCCAGGGCGATCACCCGCTCGGTCCACAGCTGTCCGGTGGTGAACAGCTTGCCGATGGCGATCACGTCCTGGTAGTTCAGGTGCCACACGCTCTTGCCGGCACCGACCGGATCGAGGAAATGGATATGGGTACCCGCCAGGCCCGCCGGATGCGGACCGGCGAAGGCTTGCGCGGTCACTCCGGCCAGCCCCTCGCCGGGCAGCGCAACGCCATCGGCCTTGCACAGGAACACCCGGGCCAGGCGTCCGAGCACCGTCAGGCCGGCCTGGAAGGCCTCGCCCTGCTCGGCGATGATCACCTGCGGATCGGCGGCCAGCGGCTGGGTATCGATGGCGGTGACGAAGATCGAACTGGGCGTCGTCGCGGGGTCGGGAACCTTGCTGAAGGGACGGCTCCGCAAGGCGGTCCACAGACCCGATTGCAGGAGGTTGTCGCGGACCTGCTCGGCATTCAGCGTGGCGAGCTGCTCGGCAGGGTAGCGGGCGAACGCCAGTTGCTCGTCGCCCTCGAGGTCGATGACCACCGACTGCAGGACGCGTTTCTCGCCACGATGGATGGCGCTGACGAGCCCGGCGCCGGGCGCGGTGTAGCTGACGGAGGGGTTCTTCTTGTCGGTGAACAGCACCTGCCCCAGCTTGACCCGGTCACCTACCTGCACCGCCATGGTCGGCTTCATGCCGTGGTAGTCGAAACCGATCAACGCCACGCTGCGCACCGGCCGGGCAGCCTCGATACGTTGTTCGGGGGCGCCGCTGATGGGCAGGTCCAGGCCACGTTTTATCTTGATCATGCGTAATGCCTAGTGTCGTGGGCAAAAGAGGCGAGACCCAAGTCATAAAGTGACCACCATCGCACACAACGTACTGAATTGGCACGATTGATGAATGGTCTCGCAAGGAAACCCCGGATTATAAAGAGCCACCCGGCGCCGGGCCACCCAAGCCGTTCATCGCACCTTGAAACGCGTAACAGAAAGCGACAGAAATCAGGCGCGCTGGCCAGGCGCGCGCTTCTGCGCCACGGACAGCTTGAGCCGGTAGCAGCCCCACATCAGCAGCAACCAGACCGGGATGGCGTAGACCGAGACATTGATGCCGGGGATCATCAGCATGATGCCGAGGATGAACAGCACGAAGACCAGGCACAGGTAGTTGCTGAACGGCGACCACAGTGCCTTGAAGAAGGTGTCCACGCCCTGGCGCTTCATCGCCGCGCGGAACTTCAGGTGCGACAGGCTGATCATCGCCCAGTTGATCACCAGCGCCGCCACCACCAGCGACATCAGCAGCTCCAGCGCCTTGTGCGGCAGGACGTAGTTGACGATCACGCAGAGGAAGGTGATCAGCGCCGAGACCAGGATCGACAGCACCGGCACGCCACGACGATCCACCGACATCAGCACCTTCGGCGCATCGCCCTGGGCGGCCAGGCCGTAGAGCATCCGGCTGTTGCAGTAGACGCCGCTGTTGTACACCGAGAGCGCCGCGGTGAGAACCACGAAATTGAGGATGTTGGCCGCGGTGCCGCTGCCGATCAGCGAGAAGATCTGCACGAACGGGCTGCCGCTGTAGTCGTCGCCGGAGGCGTTGATGGTCTCCACCAACTGGTCCCAGGGATACAGGGAGAGCAGCACCGCCAGGGCGCCGATATAGAAGATCAGGATCCGGTAGATCACCTGGTTGATCGCCTTCGGGATCACCTTCCTCGGCTCGGCGGCCTCGGCCGCGGTGATGCCCACCAGCTCCAGGCCACCGAAGGAGAACATGATGATCGCCAGGGTCATCACCAGGCCGCCGGGGCCGTTGGGGAAGAAACCGCCACGATCCCACAGGTTGCTCACCGAGGCCTGCGGACCGCCGCCGCCACCGACCAGCAGGTAGATGCCGAGCAGGATCATGCCGATGATCGCCACCACCTTGATGATCGCGAACCAGAACTCGGTCTCGCCGAAAGCCTTTACATTGGCCAGGTTGATCGCATTGATCAGCACGAAGAACGCCGCCGCGGTGGCCCAGGTCGGCACGTCAGGCCACCAGTACTGGATGTACTTGCCTACCGCGGTGAGCTCCGACATGCCGACCAGGATGTACAGCACCCAGTAGTTCCAGCCGGAAAGGAAGCCGGCGAAGCCGCCCCAGTACTTGTGCGCGAAGTGGCTGAAGGAACCGGCCACCGGCTCCTCGACGATCATCTCGCCGAGCTGGCGCATGATCAGGAAGGCGATGAAGCCGCCGATGGCGTAGCCGAGGATCATCGACGGACCGGCCGTCTTGATGACCCCCGCCGAGCCGAGGAACAGGCCGGTACCGATCGCCCCGCCCAGCGCGATCAGCTGGATGTGGCGGTTCTTCAGGCCACGCTTCAGCTCGCCCTGGTGCAGATGTTGACCATCCATTGAAAAGCCCTAAATCGAAGTGAGTAGTTTCTTGTTCTGGTTATCGACAGGAATGAAAAACGGGAGCCCGAGAGCTCCCGTTTTCCTCTATGCCTCGCGGATCAACGCGGGAAGGCGGGCGGATTGACCCCGGCCATGTCTTCCATCACGCGGACCACCTGGCAGCTGTAGCCGAACTCGTTGTCGTACCAGACGTACAGGACGACACGATTGTCGTTGCAGATGGTCGCCTCGGCGTCCACCACGCCGGCATGGCGCGAGCCGACGAAGTCGGTGGAAACCACTTCCTGGGAACTGACGAAGTCGATCTGCTTCTGCAGGTCCGAGTGCATGGCCATCTGGCGCAGGTACTCGTTGATCTCCTCGCGGCTGGTGGCCTTTTCCAGGTTCAGGTTGAGGATCGCCATGGACACGTTCGGCGTCGGCACGCGGATCGCGTTGCCGGTCAGCTTGCCTTTCAGCACCGGCAGGGCCTTGGCCGCGGCGGTGGCGGCGCCGGTCTCGGTGATCACCATGTTCAGCGGCGCGCTGCGGCCACGACGACTGCCCTTGTGGAAGTTGTCGATCAGGTTCTGGTCGTTGGTGTACGAGTGAACGGTCTCGACGTGGCCGTTGACGATGCCGTACTGGTCGTTGACGGCCTTCAGCACCGGCACGATGGCGTTGGTGGTGCAGGACGCGGCCGAGATGATCTTGTCGTCGGCGCCGATGTCGGCGTGGTTGATGCCATGCACGATGTTCTTCAGCGCGCCCTTGCCCGGGGCGGTGAGGACCACGCGATCGATACCCGGGCACTTCAGGTGCTGGCCGAGGCCTTCGGCGTCGCGCCACTTGCCGGTGTTGTCGACCAGCAGGGCGTTCTTGATGCCGTACTGGGTATAGTCGATCGACGCCGGGTCGTTGGAATAGATTACCTGGATCAGGTTGCCGTTGGCGGTCAGCGTGTTGTTTTCTTCGTCGATGGTGATGGTGCCATCGAACGGCCCGTGCACGGAGTCGCGACGCAGCAGGCTGGCACGCTTGACCAGGTCGTTCTCGGCGCCCTTGCGGACGACGATCGCGCGCAGGCGCAGGCCGTCGCCACCGCCGGTCTTCTCGATCAGGATGCGCGCCAGCAGGCGGCCGATCCGGCCGAAGCCGTAGAGCACGACGTCGGTGCCTTCGCGGGCGTCGCCGTTCTGCTTGCCGACCACCTCGGCCAGTTCGGCCTTGACGAAGTCCTCGATGCTGCGGCCGTTACCTTCTGCCTTGAACTTGGCGACCATCTTGCCCAGGTCGACGGAAGCGGCGCCCAGCTTGAGCTCGCTCATCGCCTTGAGGATCGGGAACGTCTCGTGAACCGACAGCTCGGCGTCGTCGGCCATGCGATGACGGGCGAAACGATGCGCCTTCATGATCGCGATCACCGAGCGGTTGATCAGACCACGGCCATGGATCGAAGTCACCACATTGTTGTTGCGGTAGAGCTGGCCAATCAGCGGGATCATGGCTTCCGCGATGGCTTCACGATCGATCCATTCACCGAGACACTGGTCGGGCTTCTGAGTCACGGGCAATACCTTCCACATGTAGGGGATGAAAAAAGGGGCTACATTATGACCGCGCGGGCCAGGCTCGGCAATCTGCAGCAGTCGGAAGACTGACATCCAGCAGTCGGGAAAGTTACAATCCGGCGGGTCAAATTCCCGACCGGAGCCCAGCTTGCCCGTGTCCGTACTGCGTCTTCCAAGCCTGCCGGCCAGCGCCGGCAAGCAACACTGGGGCAACCTCCCCGGTGCCGCGCTGAGCCTGGCTGTCGCCGAGGCCGCCAGTTCCGCCAAGCGCTTCACCCTGCTGCTGACCGCCGACAGCCAGAATGCCGAACGCCTGGAACAGGAACTACGGTTCTTCGCCCCCGACCTGCCGGTACTGCATTTCCCCGATTGGGAAACCCTGCCCTACGACGTCTTTTCGCCGCACCAGGACATCATTTCCCAGCGTATCGCCGCTCTCTACCAGTTGCCACAGCTCAGGCACGGCGTGCTGGTGGTGCCGATCTCCACGGCCCTGCACCGCCTGGCGCCCACGCGCTTCCTGCTCGGCAGCAGCCTGGTCCTGGATATCGGCCAGAAACTCGACGTCGAGCGGATGCGCCTGCGCCTGGAAGGCGCCGGCTACCGCTGTGTCGATACCGTCTACGAACACGGCGAGTTCGCCGTTCGCGGCGCGCTGATCGACCTGTTCCCGATGGGCAGCGAGCTGCCCTTCCGTATCGATCTGTTCGATGACGAGATCGAGACCCTGCGCACCTTCGACCCGGAGACCCAGCGCTCCATCGACAAGGTCGAGTCGATCCGCCTGCTGCCGGCGCGCGAGTTCCCTCTCAACAAGGAAGCGGTCACCGGCTTCCGCGGCCGCTTCCGCGAGCGCTTCGACGTCGACTACCGGCGCTGCCCGATCTACCAGGATCTCGCCAGCGGTTTGACACCCTCGGGAATCGAGTACTACCTGCCGCTGTTCTTCGAGGAAACCGCCACCCTCTTCGACTACCTGCCGCAGGACACCCAGGTGTTCTCCCTGCCCGGTATCGAGCAGGCCGCCGAGCAGTTCTGGGGCGACGTGCGCAGCCGCTACGAGGACCGCCGGGTCGATCCGGAACGCCCGCTGCTGCCGCCGGCAGAAGTATTCCTGCCGGTGGAAGACTGCTTCGCCCGACTGAAGAACTGGCCACGGGTGGTCGCCAGCCAGGAGGACGTCGAGCCGGGCGTCGGCCGCGAGCGCTTCCCGGCCCTGCCGCTGCCGAACCTGGCGATCGAAGCCAAGGCCGCCGAACCGCTGGCCGCGCTGCGCCGGTTCATCGAGGAATTCCCCGGCCGCGTACTGTTCTGCGCCGAAACGGCCGGACGCCGGGAGGTGCTGCTGGAGCTGCTGGCCCGGCTGAAGCTGCGTCCCGAGGAAGTCGACGGTTGGCCGGCCTTCCTCGCCAGCCAGGCACGCCTGGCGATCAGCATCGCGCCGCTGGACGAGGGTCTGCTGCTGGACCACCCGGCACTCGCCCTGGTCGCCGAAAGCCCGCTGTTCGGCCAGCGCGTCATGCAGCGCCGGCGCCGGGAAAAGACCCGCGACGGCGGCGACGCGGTGATCAAGAACCTCACCGAGCTGCGCGAAGGCGCACCAGTGGTGCACATCGACCATGGCGTCGGCCGCTACCTGGGCCTGATCACCCTCGAGGTGGACAACCAGCAGGCGGAATTCCTCATGCTGCAATACGCCGAGGACGCCAAGCTCTACGTGCCGGTCGCCAACCTGCACCTGATCGCCCGCTACACCGGCGCCGACGACGCCCTCGCGCCGCTGCACCGGCTCGGCTCGGAAACCTGGCAGAAGGCCAAGCGCAAGGCCGCCGAGCAGGTCCGCGACGTCGCTGCCGAGCTGCTCGACATCTACGCCCGCCGCGCGGCCCGCGAAGGCTTCGCCTTCAAGGACCCGCAGGCCGACTACGCGACCTTCTCCGCCGGCTTCCCCTTCGAGGAAACCCCGGACCAGCAGAGCGCCATCGAGGCGGTGGTGGCCGACATGCTGGCGCCCAGGCCGATGGACCGCCTGGTCTGCGGCGACGTCGGCTTCGGCAAGACCGAGGTGGCCATGCGCGCGGCGTTCGTCGCCGTGCACAGCGGCAAGCAGGTGGCGGTGCTGGTGCCGACCACCCTGCTCGCCCAGCAGCACTACAACAGCTTCCGCGACCGCTTCGCCGACTGGCCGGTCAACGTCGAGGTGATGAGCCGCTTCAAGAGCGCCAAGGAAGTCGAGAGCGCCGCGCGACAGTTGGCCGAAGGCAAGATCGACATCCTCATCGGTACCCACAAGCTGCTCCAGGAAGACGTCAGGTTCGCCAACCTGGGCCTGGTCATCATCGACGAGGAACACCGTTTCGGAGTGCGCCAGAAGGAACAGCTCAAGGCGCTGCGCAGCGAGGTGGACATCCTCACCCTCACCGCCACGCCGATCCCGCGTACCCTCAACATGGCCGTCTCCGGCATGCGCGACCTGTCGATCATCGCCACCCCGCCGGCGCGCCGCCTGTCGGTGCGTACCTTCGTCATGGAGCAGCAGAACGCGGTGATCAAGGAAGCCCTGCTCCGCGAGCTGCTGCGCGGCGGCCAGGTGTACTACCTGCACAACGAAGTGAAGACCATCGAGAAGTGCGCCCGCGACCTCGCCGAGCTGGTCCCGGAAGCGCGCATCGGCATCGGCCACGGACAGATGCACGAGCGCGAGCTGGAACAGGTGATGAGCGACTTCTACCACAAGCGCTTCAACGTGCTGGTGGCCTCGACCATCATCGAGACCGGCATCGACGTGCCCAGCGCCAACACCATCCTCATCGAGCGCGCCGACAAGTTCGGCCTGGCCCAGTTGCACCAGTTGCGCGGCCGCGTCGGTCGCAGCCACCACCAGGCGTACGCCTACCTGCTGACGCCGCCGCGCCGGCAGATGACCCCGGATGCCGAGAAACGCCTGGAAGCCATCGCCAACGCCCAGGACCTGGGCGCCGGCTTCGTCCTCGCCACCCATGACCTGGAGATCCGCGGCGCCGGCGAACTGCTCGGCGACGGGCAGAGCGGGCAGATCCAGGCGGTCGGTTTCACCCTCTACATGGAAATGCTCGAGCGCGCGGTGAAGGCCATCCGCAAGGGCGAGCAGCCGAACCTCGAGCAGCCGCTGGGCGGCGGCCCGGAGGTCAACCTGCGGGTACCGGCGCTGATCCCCGAGGACTACCTGCCCGACGTGCACGCCCGGCTGATCCTCTACAAGCGCATCGCAAACGCCGCCGACGAGGACGGCCTGCGCGAACTGCAGGTGGAAATGATCGATCGATTCGGCCTGCTGCCCGATCCGGCGAAGAACCTGATGCGTCTGACGCTTCTGAAATTGCAGGCGGAAAAGCTTGGAATCCTCAAGGTCGATGCCGGACCACAGGGTGGTCGTATAGAATTCGCCGCCGATACCCAGGTCGATCCGCTGGTCCTGATCAAGCTGATCCAGGGCCAGCCGAACCGCTACAAGTTCGAAGGCGCCACCCTGTTCCGCTTCCAGGTACCCATGGAACGACCGGAAGAACGCTTCAATACCCTGGAGGCGCTGTTCGAGCGCCTCGCACCGCAAACCACCTAAGGATTAGCCCATGCGCTTGTTCCGTTGCCTTGCCCTGCTGCTTTCCCTGGCCGCCCCGGCGGCGTTCGCCGGCGGACCCTACCAGGTGGAACTGGTGGTGTTCCGCCAGGCCGGCGATGCCGTCCCCTCCAGCCAGCCGGCGCCGGACGACTGGGCCACCGGCGCGCAGCCGCTGGCCAGCGACGCCCTGCGGGCGACCGCACTGGACAGCCAACTGGCCAAGCTCAGCCAGGACAACGGCTACACCGTGCTGCTGCACAAGGCCTGGCGCCAGGACATCGGCGAGACGCCGGTGAAGATCGCCCTCAGCGAGGGCCAGGAGCAGGATCATCATTTCCCCGTGGAAGGCACCCTGACCCTCAGCCAGGTCCGTTTCGTCGACATGGAGGCGGACTTCTGGGTCAACCGCTTCGGCGACGACGGCTTCCTCGCCGGCAGCCAGCACATCAGGCAGGGCACGCGCCTGAAGAATGCCGAACTGACCTACCTCGACCACCCGAGCCTGGGCATCCTGATCAAGGTGGTGCCGGTCGGCGCCCGCCCCGCCGCGCCCAATCCCATGGAAATGGAAGAACAGCAGGCACCGGCGGAAGCGTCGCCCGCCGAAGGCGGTTTCGACGCCGCGCCTCCTGCGCAATAACGAAAAAGGCCGCAACAGCGGCCTTTTTCCGTCCCGACGCCGGCCTAGCCGGCCAGCACCCGCGCCAGCACCTCGCGCACCTTGCCGATACCATCGTGCAATGCCTGTTCGATTTCGGCCATGGTGATGTTACCTACCGACTTGCCCGCCGCGGGATTGACCACCAGCGCCAGGCAGGCGTAGGGCAGGTCCAGCTCGCGCGCCAATGCCGCCTCGGGCATGCCGGTCATGCCGACGATGTCGTTGCCGTCGCGCTCGAGCCGGGCGATTTCCGCCACCGTCTCCAGGCGCGGCCCCTGGGTGCAGGCGTAGACCCCATGACTGCTGTGCTCCAGCCCCAACGCACGCAGCGCCTCGATCAGGCGCTGGCGCAACGGCTCGTCATAGGGATGGCTGAAATCGATATGGGTGACCTGCTCGATGTCGCCGGCGAAGTAGGTGTGCTCGCGCCCGGAGGTATAATCGATCAACTGGTGCGGCACGCACAGGTGACCGGTACCCATGGCGGCATGGATCCCACCGACCGCGTTCACCGCGATCACCGCCTCGGCACCGGCCTGCTTCAGGGCCCAGAGGTTGGCCCGGTAGTTCACCTGGTGCGGCGGGAAGCGATGCGGATGGCCGTGCCGGGCCAGGAACAGCACCTCGCGCCCGGCGTAGCGGCCGCGCTGTAGCGGTGCGGATGGCGCGCCGTAGGGCGTCTCGATCGGCAGGGACTCGCTCAGGGTCAGCCCTTCCAGCTGGGTCAGGCCGGTCCCTCCGATAATCGCGTAGACACTCATCGACACCCCCTCAGTCAATCAGTTGCGCCGCGCGCAGCGCGGTCAGTGCGGCCAGCCAGCGCGGCTGCTGGCGGTAATCGGTATTCGCATGGCCCTTGCCGCGCATGCGCCACAGGCGCGGCGACGGCGTGACCTTCAGGCGCTGCAGGGCACCCAGGGCCAGCTCGGCGGAACCGCGATCGTTGCACACCAGGCCCATGTCGCAGCCCGCGGCCAGGGCGGCCTCGATGCGACTGGCGGCGTCGCCGACCACATGCGCACCAGCCATCGACAGGTCATCACTGAAGATCACCCCGTCGAACTTCAGCTCGCCGCGCAGGATCTCCTGCAACCAGCGCCGGGAAAAGCCGGCGGGCTGCGGATCGACCCGCGGATAGATCACATGGGCCGGCATCAGCGCGTCGAGCCGGCCGGCCAGGCGGGCGAACGGGACCAGGTCGCTGCGGCGGATCTCGTCGAGACTGCGCTCGTCTTCCGGGATCGCCACATGGGAATCGGCCTCCGCCCAGCCGTGACCGGGAAAATGCTTGCCGGTGGCAGCCATGCCGGCGGCGTGCATGCCGCGGATGAACGCCCCGGCGAGCTGCGCGGCGCGCTCGGGGTCGCCCTCGAAGGCGCGACTGCCGACCACGGCGCTGCGCTGGTGATCGAGGTCGAGCACCGGGGCGAAGCTCAGGTCGAGGCCGACCGCCTGTACTTCGGTCGCCATCAGCCAGCCACAATGCTCGGCCAGCTCTTCGGCGTTCGGGTTGTCGGCGATCGCGCGCATCGCCGGAAGGCGCACGAAGCCCTGGCGCAGGCGCTGCACGCGCCCTCCTTCCTGGTCGACGGCCAGCAGCAGGTCGGGGCGGATGGCGCGAATCGCCGCGCATAACTCGCGAACCTGGGCGGGATGCTCGATGTTGCGAGCGAAGATGATCAAACCGCCCACCTCGGGGTGGCGCAGGATTTGGCGGTCCTCGGCGGTCAGCCAGGTGCCGCCGACGTCGAGCATCAGAGAGCCTTGCATGAGGAGTCCTATGGCCGGGAAAACAGCGAAGCCCGCCATGACGGGCTTCAGACAGCGCACACTGTACTGCACCCGGGTGAAAGACTTAAGTGCCGGCAGCGGCGCCGGACAATGGAGCCGAGCGGGAGCCCGGAGTTCCGCGCACCCGAAGGGAAGGAAAGAAGCGGCGCCCGTCGGGACGCCGTTCGGGTTCAGACCTTGGCGGGAGCCTTGCTGCGCGAGCGCAGCTGCGCGCCGGCCAGCAGCGGATCGTCGATCCCGCTTTCGGCGCGCATGCCGGCCGCGAAGAACGGCACCATCAGGTGCATCACCTGCTCGGTGGAGGTATTCACGCCGAAGTCGTTCTCCGCCATCGCCCGCAGGGCCTTGATACCCGACATGCTGAAGGCGGCCGCGCCGAGCATGAAATGCACGCGCCAGAACAGTTCGATGGGCGGCAGTTTCGGCGCCGCTTCGTTGACCAGCAGCATGTAGCGGCGGAAGACCTTGCCGTACACCTCTTCCAGGTACTTGCGCAGGTGCCCCTGGCTCTGGCTGAAGGCCAGGCCGAGCAAGCGCATGAAGATCGACAGGTCATTGCCGCTGCGCGGCTTCACCGCCATCGCCTGGGACACCAGCAGGTGCAGGAGGTCCTCCAGGCTGGCGTGCAGGGCTTCGGGCTTGGCCTGGCGGCGATCCAGTTCCTTTTCCAGGCTGGCACAGAACGGCCCGAGGAAGCGCGAGAATACCGCCTGGATCAGCGCCTTCTTCGAGCCGAAGTGATAGTTCACCGCCGCCAGGTTGACCCCGGCCTTGCTGGTGATCAGGCGCAACGAGGTTTCGGCGAAGCCTTTTTCCGCGAACAGCTGTTCCGCCGCATCGAGAATGCGTTCGACGGTTTCCGACTGGGCCATGGTTTCTCCGCCTGACAAACACTTGTTTGAAACATACGTTTCAGCCACATCCCTTGTCAAGCGGCAGATGACGCACCGGTCAGAAAAGTACAGAGAAGTCCGGAAAAACGGAAGCAAGACGCCGGCCAACCCTGTTCCGCGCGCTCGAAGAAATGCCATGCGGAAAAACATTGCCAGCGCAGGCTCACTGTATATAATCCCAGGCACTGGATAAAAACACAGAGCGACGACATGCAGAAGCTGACGCCCCGCCAATCCGAGATCCTCTCCTTCATCAAGCGCTGCCTGGAAGACCACGGCTTTCCGCCGACCCGCGCGGAAATCGCCCAGGAACTCGGCTTCAAGTCGCCGAACGCCGCCGAGGAGCACCTCAAGGCGCTGGCGCGCAAGGGCGCCATCGAGATGACCCCGGGCGCTTCCCGTGGCATTCGCATCCCCGGCTTCGAACCGCACGCGGCGAACGACGACGAAGGCCTGCCGGTGATCGGCCGGGTCGCCGCCGGCGCACCGATTCTCGCCGAACAGAACATCGAGGAATCCTGCCGGATCAATCCCGCCTTCTTCAATCCTCGCGCCGACTACCTGTTGCGCGTGCGCGGCATGAGCATGAAGGACATCGGCATCCTCGACGGCGACCTGCTGGCCGTCCACGTCACCCGCGAAGCGCGCAATGGCCAGGTGGTGGTCGCGCGGCTCGGCGAGGAGGTCACGGTGAAACGCTTCAAGCGCGAAGGCAGCAAGGTCTGGCTGCTGGCGGAAAACCCCGAGTTCGCTCCGATCGAAGTCGATCTGAAGGAGCAGGAACTGATCATCGAAGGCTTGAGCGTCGGCGTGATCCGGCGCTGACAGGAGATACCATGCAGACCTCCCACTCGCTGCCCAGCGCCCAGCTGCCACTGTTCCAGGAAGCCTTCTGGGCCAGCAACGGCGCCCCCCTGCTCGACGACGTAATCGATAGTCCGTCAAATGCCGAAGAGCCTGCCGCCTTCAGTGAGCTGTCGCTAAGCGGCCTGCCTGGCCATTGCCTGACCCTGCTGGCGCCGATCCTGCGCGAACTCAGCGAGGAGCAGGAGCAGGAGCAGTCCCGCGATGCTCGCTGGCTGACCCTGATCGCCCCGCCAGCAAGCCTTACCCACGAATGGCTGCGCCGCGCCGGGCTGAATCGCGAACGTATCCTGCTGCTACAAGCCAAGGACAATGCCAGCGCCCTGGCACTCAGTTGCGAGGCCTTGCGCCTGGGCCGCAGCCATACGGTGGTCAGTTGGCTGGAACCCTTGGGCCGAGCAGCACGCCGGCAACTGTCCCGCGCCGCCCAACAGGGTCAGGCCCAGAGCCTGAATATTCGCCTGGGTTGAAGGGGAAGGGCAAAGGGGGCAGTTCAGTGCAGAACTCGCGGACCTTCGTCGTGTTCGATCTCGCCTTCGGCAAGGCGGCCAGCCATTTGCACGCCGACGTTGAACATGGCCTTGGCCACTTCGACATGCTGGCCTTGCAGGAAATTCTTCGCATCCCCGGAGAATTCCAGGGTCACCAGCGCCTCCTCGTCATCGGCGCGACGCAGCACTATGCGCCCGTCGGGCATTTCTACGATTTCAAGGAAGGATGTTGGCATGACAGACGCTCTCTACAAAGACGTGACATTGTAACAGCCCATCCCCGGCATCCCTAGTCCGCATCCGCTTCCCGCGCCCCATCACCGGCCCGTGAATACGGTTCCAGAGCTCCGCGACGGCATCAGGTAAATTTTTTTACTGGCAAATCAACCGACTGGAACAGGAGGAAAAGACCCTACCGCTGATCGGCGAATGACGGTGCCGTTACAGTTCGGTCAGGCTTTCGCGGAAACGCAGGAGCAATTGCTTCAGCGATTGGCGCCACTCCTCCAGGGTCTCGCGGGAAAGTGCCGGCGCCTCCTCATCGATGTTGACCGCGACGATCAGCGGCGTCGTCGGGTCGATCTTCACCGCCTTGCTCGGCTGCGGCGGCAGGAACAACTCGGAGTAGGCGTCCAGCAACTGCGCCAGCCAGGTTTCCGGCTGCGACGCCAACTCCACCAGCTCAGCCAGCTCGGGGCTGGGCGCGGCCGCCAGCACTTCGGCATTCAGCAATGCATCCACGCGAGGAGCGGCAGCCTGCGGCAGACGGTAGTAACCGGCGATCTCGTGGCATACACCGAGCACTGCGCCATAGAGGTGGAACAGTGCCGACTCGCGCTCCGCCTGGATGATCGCCTGGGCATTCATCGCCCGCTCGGCATCGGCCCGCTTCCAGGCGTCCAGAGCCAACCCGGCGAAGTACAGCTTCTGGTTGGTGCGGGTATAGAGCTCTTGAGCCATGCCGATACTCCCGGAGGCAACAGAAGGAAAGCGTCTCACAGACCAGGTCAGGCACCCGGCCCTCGCGCAGTATAAGCGCGCCCCAGGCAACGGGGCGCGCCATCCATCAGCGCTTGTCTTCGACCTTCCACTTGCCGCCGTCGTAGAACGCGCGCCAGCCGGTGGGCTTGCCGTCGACCTCGGACTGCACGTACTGCTCCTTGGTCTTGCGGCTGAAACGGATCACCGCGGGACGGCCATCCGGGTCTTTCTGCGGGGCATCGCAAAGGTAGTGGTACTTCGGATCCAGCTCGGCCTTGTGCGGAATGATCTCGCTCACCAGCGGAGCACGGGTCTCGCGATTCTTCGGGAACTGGCTGGCGGCCAGGAACATCCCCGAGGCACCGTCGCGCAGCACGTAGATGTCATCCACCTTCTCGCACTTCAGCTCGGGCATGCGGATGGCGTCCATCTTCGGCGGTGCCGCCTCGCCGTTCTTCAACAGCTTGCGGGTGTTCTTGCAGGTCGGGTTGGTGCAACCGAAGAACTTGCCGAAACGGCCGGTCTTCAACTGCATCTCGCTTCCGCACTTGTCGCACTCCAGGCTCGGACCTTCGTAGCCCTTGATCCGGTACTGGCCTTCTTCGATCTCGTAACCCGGGCAATCCGGGTTGTTGCCACAGATATGCAGCTTGTGCTTCTCATCCAGCAGGTAGGCATCCATCGCGGTGCTGCAGATCGGGCAGCGGTGCTTGCCGCGCAGCACACGCGACTCCGATTCGCCCTCATCGTCCGCGGCGATCTCGTCGCCGGGAATCAGGTTGACGGTCGCCTTGCAACGTTCCTTCGGCGGCAGGCTGTAGCCCGAGCAGCCGAGGAACACGCCGGTGGAGGCGGTACGAATCATCATCGGCCGGCCGCACTCGCGGCAGGGAATGCTGGTCAGGGTCGGCTGGTTGGCGCGCATTCCCTTTTCGCTGACTTCGGCAACCTCGAGCTTCTTCTTGAAATCGCCGTAGAACTCGTCGAGCAGGTGCTTCCAGTCACGCTCGCCCTGGGCCACGTCGTCGAGGTGTTCTTCCATTCCGGCGGTGAAGCCGTAGTCCATCAGGTTGGCGAAGCTCTCGTTGAGCCGATCGGTGACGATGTCGCCCATCTTCTCCGCATAGAAGCGGCGGTTGTGGGTGGTGACGTAGCCGCGTTCCTGGATGGTCGAGATGATCGCCGCGTAGGTCGAGGGGCGGCCGATACCGCGCTTCTCCAGTTCCTTGACCAGGCTCGCTTCGGAGTAGCGCGCCGGCGGCTTGGTGAAGTGCTGGCTCGGATCGAGCTTGATCAGCTTGAGGTTCTCGCCTTCCTTCATTTCCGGCAGGACGTCGTCCTCGCCCGGCTTGCTCTGCTGCGGCAGTACCCGGGTGTAGCCGTCGAACTTGAGGATGCGGCCCTTGGCGCGCAACTCGAAATCGCCGGCGGTGACGCTCACGCTGGTCGAGAGGTATTCGGCCGGGGTCATCTGGCACGCCACGAACTGGCGCCAGATCAGGTCGTACAGGCGCTCGGCGTCGCGCTCCATGCCGGACAGCTGGGTCGGCTTGAGGTTGACGTCGGAAGGACGGATCGCCTCGTGCGCTTCCTGGGCGCCCTCCTTGCTCGAGTAGACGTTGGCCTTGCCCGGCAGGTACTTCTGGCCGAACTCGTCCTCGATGAAACCGCGGACCATGCCAATGGCATCGGCCGACAGGTTGGTCGAGTCGGTACGCATGTAGGTGATGTAGCCGGCCTCGTAGAGACGCTGGGCCATCATCATGGTCTTCTTCACCCCGAAGCCCAGGCGGTTGCTCGCCGCCTGCTGCAAGGTGGATGTGATGAACGGTGCCGAGGGACGGCTGGAGGTCGGCCGGTCCTCGCGCTTGGCGACGCTATAGGCCGACGCCTTCAGCTTTTCCAGGGCCGCCATGGCCTGGGCTTCATTGAGCGGCTTGAAGGCCTCGCCCTTCTCGCGGGTGACTTCGAAGCGCACGTTGGCGCCCTTGGCGGTACCGAGGTCGGCATGCACTTCCCAGTACTCTTCCGGGACGAAGGCGCGGATCTCGCGTTCGCGCTCGACCACCAGCTTTACCGCCACCGACTGCACGCGCCCGGCGGACAGCCCGCGGGCGATCTTCTGCCAGAGCAGCGGCGAGACCATGTAGCCGACCACGCGATCGAGGAAACGCCGCGCCTGCTGGGCGTTCACCCGGTTGATATCGAGTTCGCCGGGCTGGGAGAAGGCTTCCTGGATGGCCTTCTTGGTGATTTCGTTGAATACCACGCGCTTGTAGCGGCTTTCGTCGCCGCCGATGGCCTCCCGCAGGTGCCAGGCGATGGCCTCCCCCTCGCGGTCCAAGTCGGTCGCGAGATAGACGGTGTCGGCGTCCTTGGCCAGGCGGCGCAGTTCCTCGATGACCTTTTCCTTGCCGGGCAGGATCTCGTACTTGGCCTTCCAGCCATGCTCGGGGTCGACCCCCATGCGCGAGACCAGTTGGCGCCGGGCCTTTTCCTTCGGTGACAGCGCCGGTGCCTCGGCAGCGCTCTTGCGGCCCTTGGCCGCCGGCTCCTTGGAACTCGACGAACCACTGGTGGGCAGGTCACGGATGTGGCCGATGCTCGACTTCACCACGTACTGGCTGCCCAGGTACTTGTTGATGGTCTTGGCCTTGGCCGGGGATTCCACGATGACCAGCGATTTACCCATGGATCGGAAGGTTCCTGCGTCGAAAAGATGAATATAAAGGAGGGAGCGACTAGCGCGGCACCGCTATATATAGTGGCGAACGAGCCAAGGTCAAGCGCGGTCTTCCCCGCCGGGGGCTTTCTGCAAGCCCAGGGGATCGGCCTCGGGACTCACCAGGACGAAGCGCGGCACCCACTCGCCATCGACCTCCACCGCCTCGGTGAACATTTCCAGCGGACGTACCCAGAGGCCGAATTCGCCGTACAACGCCTGGTAGATGACCAGCGCCTCTTCCGTCTCGGAATGGCGGGCAACCCCCAGGACCCGGTAGTTCTGCCCCTTGTAGTGACGATAGAGCCCAGCCTGCAGGTCCATGTTCCTTACCTTGTCTCGAAAATCGAAAAACATCGGCACAATGCCGACATACAACAGCCCGGTATAGGCACGGATTGCACAATAGGCAAACTCGCTGCCCCGGAGCGTCATTTACTCGATGCAGCCGGAATCGACCGACGCTGAAAAACGAAAGCCGGGGCACGAGGCCCCGGCTTTCCCTTCGTCGAACGCTTAGACGCGCTCGAAGACGGTGGTGATCCCCTGGCCCAGGCCCACGCACATGGTGGACACACCCAAGGTACCGCCGTTCTGCTTCATCACGTTCAACAGGGTGCCGGAAATACGCGCACCGGAGCAACCGAAGGGGTGGCCCAGGGCGATCGCACCGCCATGCAGGTTGACCTTCTCGTCCATCTTGTCGAGCAGCTTGAGGTCCTTCAGCACAGGCAGCGCCTGGGCGGCGAAGGCTTCGTTGAGTTCGACGAAGTCGATGTCGGCGATGGTCAGGCCGGCACGCTTGAGCGCCTTGTTGGTCGACGGCACCGGACCGTAACCCATGATCGCCGGGTCGACGCCCGCGACGGCCATGGAGCGGATCACTGCCATCGGCTGGATGCCCAGGTCCTGGGCGCGCTGGGCCGACATCACGATCATGCAGGAGGCGCCGTCGGTGATCTGCGAGGAAGTCCCCGCGGTGACGGTGCCGCCCTTCGGGTTGAACGCCGGCTTCAGCTGGGCCAGGGTCTCGACGGTGGTTTCCGGACGAATGGTCTCGTCGAAGTCGAAGACTTTCAGGAAGCCGTTCTCGTCATACCCTTCCATCGGGATGATCTCGTCTTTGAACTTGCCTTCCTGGGTGGCTTTCCAGGCCAGCTGGTGCGAACGCGCGCCGAACTTGTCCTGCGCCTCGCGGCTGATGCCGTGCATCTTGCCGAGCATTTCCGCGGTCAGGCCCATCATGCCCGAGGCCTTGGCGGCGTACAGGGACAGGTGCGGGTTCGGGTCGACGCCATGCATCATGCCGACGTGGCCCATATGCTCCACGCCGCCGATGACGAACACATCGCCGTTGCCGGTCTGGATCGCCTGGGCGGCGGTGTGCAGCGCGCTCATCGACGAACCGCACAGGCGGCTGACGGTCTGCGCGGCGCTGGTGTGCGGGATCTGGGTCATCAGCGACGCCATGCGCGCGATGTTCCAGCCCTGCTCCAGGGTCTGGTTGACGCAGCCCCAGATCACGTCTTCCACTTCGGCCGGATCGACCTTCGGGTTGCGCTCCAGCAGCTTGCTGATCAGGTGCGCCGACATGGTCTCGGCGCGGGTGTTGCGGTGCATGCCACCCTTGGAACGACCCATCGGGGTGCGGCCGAAGTCGACAATGACGACGTCTCTCGGATTCAGGCTCATAAATTCACTCTCGCTCTAGTCGTTCCGCGATTAACCGAAGAATTTCTGACCGTTCTTGGCCATTTCACGCAGCTTCGCGGTCGGGTGGTACAGCGCGCCCAGCTCGGCGTACTTGTCGGCCAGGGCCACGAACTCGGCGACACCGATCGAATCGATGTAGCGCAGAGCACCACCACGGAAGGGCGGGAAGCCGATGCCGTAGATCAGGCCCATGTCGGCCTCGGCAGCGGTCTCGACGATGCCGTCCTCCAGGCAACGCACGGTTTCCAGGCACAGCGGGATCATCATGAAGTTGACGATGTCCTCGTCGGTCACTTCGCGCTGCTCGACCACGATCGGCTTGAGCACTTCGTAGGCCTGCGGATCGGTGACCTTCTTCGGCTTGCCGCGCTTGTCGGTCTCGTAGGCGTAGAAACCCTTGCCGTTCTTCTGGCCCAGGCGGTTGGCCTCGTACATCACGTCGACGGCGGTCTTGCCCTCGACCGCCATGCGGTCCGGGAAGCCCTCGGCCATCACGTCGCGGCCATGGTGGCCGGTATCGATGCCGACCACGTCGGACAGGTAGGCCGGGCCCATGGGCCAGCCGAACTTCTCCATCACCTTGTCGATGCGCACGAAGTCGACGCCGAAGCCCAGCAGCTTGGCGAAGCCGCCGAAGTACGGGAACAGCACGCGGTTGACCAGGAAGCCGGGGCAGTCGTTGACCACGATCGGGCTCTTGCCCATCTTCTTGGCGTAGGCGACGGTGGTGGCGATGGCGGTTTCGCCGGTCTTCTCGCCACGGATCACTTCCACCAGCGGCATCATGTGCACCGGGTTGAAGAAGTGCATGCCGCAGAAGTTTTCCGGACGCTTCAGCGCCTGGGCCAGCAGGCTGATGGAGATGGTCGAGGTGTTGGAGGCGATGATCGCGTCCTCCTTCACCGCGCCTTCCACTTCGGCGAGCACGGCTTGCTTGACCTTGGGGTTCTCGACCACGGCTTCGACGACGATGTCGACGTTGCCGAAGTCGCCATAGGACATGGTCGGACGGATGCCGTTGAGCGCCTCGGCCATCTTCGCCGGGGTCAGGCGACCCTTCTCGACGCGCTTGCCGAGCAGCTTGGCGGCCTCGTTCAGGCCCATCTGGATACCCTCTTCGCGGATATCCTTCATCAGGATCGGGGTGCCCTTGAGCGCCGACTGGTAGGCGATGCCGCCGCCCATGATGCCAGCGCCGAGCACGGCGGCCAGTTTCACGTCCTTGGCGACTTCGTCGTACTTCTTGGCCTTCTTCTTCAGTTCCTGGTCATTCAGGAACAGGCCGATCAGGCTCTGCGCGACCGAGGTCTTGGCCAGCTTGACGAAGCCGGCGGCCTCGACTTCCAGGGCCTTGTCGCGGCCGAAGTTGGCGGCCTTCTGGATGCTCTTGATGGCTTCCACCGGCGCCGGGTAGTTCGGACCGGCCTGGCCGGCAACGAAGCCCTTGGCGGTTTCGAAGGCCATCATCTGTTCGATTGCGTTCAGCTTCAGCTTTTCCAGCTTCGGCTGGCGCCGGGCCTTGTGGTCCAGCTCGCCGGCGACGGCGCGCTTGGCCAGGTCGAGGGCAGCGGCCTGCAGTTGCTCGGGAGCGACCACGGCGTCGACGGCGCCGACCTTCAGGGCGTCCTCGGCCTTGTTTTCCTTGCCCGAGGCGATCCACTCGACGGCGTTGTCGCAGCCGATCAGGCGCGGCAGGCGGACGGTGCCGCCGAAGCCCGGGTAGATGCCCAGCTTGACTTCCGGCAGGCCGACCTTGGCGGTCGCGCTCATCACGCGGAAGTCCGCGGCCAGGCACATCTCCAGGCCGCCGCCGAGGGCGATGCCGTTGATCGCGGCAACGGTGGGTACGTCCAGGTCTTCGAAGTCGCTGAAGATCTTGTTGGCTTCGAGGTTGCCCGCCATCAGTTCCTCGTCGGGCAGCTGGAAGTTGTCAACGAACTCGGTGATGTCGGCACCAACGATGAACACGTCCTTGCCGCTGGTCACGATCACGCCCTTGACCGCTGCATCGGCCTTGATCGCATCGACTGCCGCACGCAACTCACTGAGGGTGAGACGGTTGAACTTGTTGACGGACTCGCCCTTGAGATCGAAATTCAACTCGACGATGCCGCCCTCAAGAGGCTTAACCGTGATGGCTTTACCTTGGTAAATCATCAACTGATCTCCACGCTATTATGGAAGCTTGAACTTACACATCGGACGCCGTGTCGGGACCCTTTCGGCAACCGCCGAGCATAGTCCCAAACCCTTCGGCACACCCGCCGACGCGATAACCGGGTCTCTATTGTCGAGGCCTGCGCGAGGCAAACGCTCGATTCATACGCCCGTTTGACTTGGGTGCGCACACATTCCGGCAAAAGCCGGGAATTGTCAATCAGCCATCCGGAAAACACCTGCCCTCCTCCAGGCCCTCTGCGCAGGGCCATTCAGCCGGCCTCTGTGGGACCATTCAGATGTTCGATGATCAGCGCCGCGGACGCTTGTCCCGGTGCGGAAAGGCAGGCTAGAGTCGCCGCAGATCGCCATGCATGATCGGCCACGAGCCGTTACAAAAGAACAACAAGAAGGCCTCCAAGGGCCACATGGAGATGGAACCCATGACCTGCCGTCCGTTCACTTTTTGTCTGGCCCTGCTCGGCCTGCTCGCCCTCCCCGTCTTCGCGGCCGGGACCGCCGACGACCTGCTCGCCGTGCACCAGATGCGGCTCGCCACGCAGAAATCCCTCAACGCCTTCTTCATGTACGTCGGCCAGGAAGGCGACCAGCGCTACGCCAGCCTGATCGAAAACTCGGCGCATACGGCGGAAGCCCGCCTGCAGCGACTCGACGGCGTCAACGGCAGCGAATCCCGGCGCCTGCTGGGCCAGCTTCGCGAGCAATGGCGGGACTATGCGCAAGACCTCGAAAAACTGACCGGCGCGGTGCGCAACAAGGGCTACAGCGACCTGCAGCCGGTCGCCGACCTGGCACGGCGCAACCAGCAACTGATGGACCTAGGCGGCCAGTTGTATCGCAGCCTGCAACGGGAAAACGCCGCCACGGTGCCGACGCTCACCGAGCAGAGCCGCGAGCAGAGCCTGCTGATGCAGGACATCGCCCTGGACTACGCCTCGCGCAACGCCTCGGTGGGCGCCAGCTTCTTTGGCGGCGGCGAGCAACGCCCGCTGGACGACCTGGCCAGCCGCTTTTCGGTCAACCTGCTGAAGCTGCAGCAGGCGCCGCAGAACGACGAGGAGATATCCAGGGCGCTGCGCGGCGTGGCGATCAAGTGGCATTACATCGAGAAATCCCTGCGCAACTACAACCAGAACAGCGTGCCCTTCCTGGTCAACAAGAATGCAGATCGGATCATCGATGGCCTGGAGAAGGTCGCCGCGCTGTATGCCGCACGCAGCCAATGAACCTCGGCGCGCCGCTTCAGGCGCGCTGGCGGAGAAATTCGGCGATGCGCCCGAGGTCGGCGCTATCGCCGCGTTCGCCCCAATACAGGGCAAGGAACTGGGCGGTGGCCTCCACTTTGTAGGCATCCTCGGGGAGGCTGCGCAGGGCGTCCAGAAACTCGCCCTCCGCACACGGCTCACGCCACTGGTTCAGCCACTGGCCCGGAGCGTTCTGCCAATAGCACCAGGCGTCGCGGCTACGCCGACGCGGGCAGTGGAACTGCGCGCAGGAGGCCGGTGGCACGCTTTCCAGCCAGTGCGGCCACTCCTGGCGCGCCAACTGCATGGCAAGGCCGAGGCGGCGCGCTTCCAGGCGCAGGGCCATCTTGCCACGCTGCCTGTTGGACGGCATCAGCCAGGCCAGGGGGCTGAGCATGACAGCCAGCAGCAGGATCACCAGCCAAGTGGTCATAGGGAACGCACGCTCGAAAAATGGTTAAGGCATTTGCCTCGATCCGCGCGGACAGGCAGGATCGGTCGCAATCGCCAAGGGAGGCGCAGTCTACAGGTGAATGCGGCCACGGCGGAGAAGCTTTTTGCCCGGCGCAACGGAACCGGTCCCGCGCGCTGCGCGAAGGTCCATAATGAAAATACTACCCCCTTGCGGAGGAGACGTTCATGCCCTATCAACACATTCTGGTCGCCGTCGACCTGACCGACGAATGCGATCCGGTGATGAAGCGCGCGGCGGCCCTGGCCACCAGCACCCAGGCCCGGCTTTCGGTGGTGCATGTGGTCGAGCCCATGGCCATGGCCTTCGGCGGGGACGTACCGATGGACCTGTCGATGCTGCAGCAACAGCAATTCGACCAGGCCCGTGAACGCCTGGATGCCTTCGCCGTGCGTTATCCGGATCTCGGCAGCGAACAGCGCCATCTGGTCTACGGCCAGCCACGCCAGGAAATCCACCGCCTCGCCGCGGAGCAGGCCTGCGACCTGATCGTGGTCGGCAGCCACGGTCGCCACGGCCTGGCGCTGCTACTCGGTTCCACCGCCAACGACGTGCTGCACGGCGCTCCTTGCGACGTCCTCGCGGTGCACCTGAAGAAGGCCTGACCATCCATGCTCGGCCGGGGCCAGCGCCTCAGCCGAGCGTTTCCTCGGCACTCATCACCAGCGGGCGGATCTTCTGCAACTGGGTTTCCAGCGTATAGCTGATGCTCGACGACAGCGAGAAGAAGGCCAGGAATGCCTTCAGGTTGGAATCGCTGACACAGGTGTCGTGGATCCGCTGCCAGAACGCCTGGTTGACCAGTTGCAACTGCTGGAACAGCCGCACCAACCCTTTCAGCTCCCAATCGGCATGCCGCCCCTCGCGGAAATTGAAGTACTGGCGCATCAGGTACAGCGGCACCACCCGCAGCACGAACTCCTGGTTGCTGGCGAACGGCAGGTGCTGCATGGCCATCGGTCTCAGCGGCGCCAGCAGCGGACAGGCGCTGCTGGCCATGATCAAGCCGATCAGCGCTCGCAATCCTTCCTCCAGGCCCGCCTGCTTGATGTACTCGCGCTCCGGCGTGCGCACGCAGATGCCGGCCTTGCGGAATGCCGGCAGGTTGCGGAAATCCTCGATCACCCCATGCAGGTCGACCGCCGCCGGACAATGACTGTAGCGTTCGCGGTCGAGCGGGCAATTGCTGCAGCGATTGTGCTCCAGGCGCGTCCAGCGTGGCGCCGCGGCCGCCGCCTGCGGATCGTAGTGCCGCTCCAGCTCGATGCGATAGTTGAGCTGGTGCTGGTCATCCAGCGTGATGCGGTACTCGATTGCCATGGGCTGATCCTTTCTCGGGAAACGGCCGGCCCGTCAATGACGCCAGCCAGGGGGCCGGCGACAGGTCATGCCGCCGCCGGCAACGCCCGCAAGGATCATCGAGATGAGCCGCTATCACATTGATGCAGCTCACTTTTTCGAAATGGATCAGTCTTCCAGTTCGGCCCAGCGCTCGAGCAAGGCATCGAGTTCCTGCTGCAACGCGTCCAGCCGCGCCAGGGTTTCGCGCTGCTCGTCCTGCGGGCGCATATAGAAATCCTGCTGTGCGATGGTTTCCTGGACACCCGCCAACTCCGCCTCGACCGCGTCGATCTGCCCGGGCAAGGCCTCCAGCTCACGCTGCAACTTGTAGCTGAGCTTTTTCTTCGCCGGCGCCTCGCTCGGTGCCGCGGCAGCCGGCACGGGTTCGGCGGCGGGCGCCAGCGCGGTGTTCAGCTCGGCCTTGCCGCTCTTCGACTCGCTCACGCCGAGCAGGCGCGGCGTGCCCCCTTGGCGCAGCCAGTCCTGGTAGCCACCAACGAACTCGCGGACCTTGCCCTCGCCTTCGAAGACCAGGGTGCTGGTCACCACGTTGTCGAGGAAGGCACGGTCGTGGCTGACCATCAGCACGGTGCCCTGGAAGCCCAGCAGGACTTCCTCCAGCAGCTCCAGGGTTTCCACGTCGAGGTCGTTGGTCGGTTCGTCGAGCACCAGCAGGTTGGCCGGCTTGCTGAACAGCTTGGCCAGCAGCAGGCGCGCGCGCTCGCCGCCGGACAGCGCCTTCACCGGGGTGCGGGCGCGCTGCGGGCTGAACAGGAAGTCGCCGAGATAGCTGAGCACATGCCGGTTCTGGCCGTCGATGGTGATGAACTCGCGACCTTCGGAGATATTATCGATCACCGTCTGCTCGGGTTCGAGCTGATGGCGCAACTGGTCGAAATAGGCCACTTCCAGCTTGGTGCCGACTTCGATCCTGCCCGAGGTCGGCTGCAGGTCGCCAAGCAGCAGCTTGAGCAGGGTGGTCTTGCCGGTACCGTTGGCGCCGAGCAGGCCGATACGGTCGCCGCGCTGCAGGACCATGGAGAAGTCGCGTACCAGCGGCTGGCCGCCGGGATGGGCGAAGCTGACGTGCTCCACCACGATCACCTGCTTGCCGGACTTGTCCGCGCTTTCCAGCTGGAAGCTGGCCTTGCCCTGGCGCTCGCGGCGCTCGGCGCGTTCGCGACGCATCTCCTTGAGCGCCCGCACCCGCCCTTCGTTGCGCGTGCGGCGGGCCTTGATGCCCTGGCGGATCCACACCTCCTCCTGGGCCAGGCGCTTGTCGAACAAGGCGTTGGCTGCTTCTTCGGCGGCCAGTTGCTGTTCCTTGTGCACCAGGAAACTGGCGTAGTCGCCGTTCCAGTCGATCAGGCGGCCACGATCCAGCTCGAGGATGCGGGTCGCCAGGGACTGCAGGAAGGCACGGTCGTGGGTGATGAACAGCACCGCGCCGTTGAAGCCCAGCAGCGCTTCCTCGAGCCAGGCGATGGCGCCGATGTCCAGGTGGTTGGTCGGTTCGTCCAGCAGCAGCAGGTCCGGCTCGGCGACCAGCGCCTGGGCCAGCAGCACGCGCCGACGCCAGCCGCCGGAGAGCTCGGCGAGGGTCTTGTCGGCCGGCAGCTGCAGGCGGCTCAGGGTGCTGTCCACCAGTTGCTGCAGGCGCCAGCCATCGCGCGCCTCGAGTTCCTGCTGGACCCGCGACAGGCGCGCCAGGTCGTCGTCGGTATGGATGTTCAGGCTCAGGTGGTGGTATTCGGCGAGCAGCTTGCCGACTTCCGCCAGGCCTTCGGCCACCACGTCGAACACTGTCCGTTCGTCGGCACGCGGCAGTTCCTGGGGCAATTCGCCGATCTTCAGCGCCGGTGCGCGCCAGACTTCGCCGTCGTCGGCCTGCTGTTCGCCCTTGACCACCTTGAACAGGCTGGACTTGCCGGTACCGTTGCGCCCGATCACGCAGACCCGCTCGCCACGGCCGATCTGCCACGACACCTTGTCCAGCAAGGGAGTGGTGCCAAAGGCAAGGGATACATCGGTGAACTTGAGCAGGGTCATGGGCGCCTCCGGAAACAGGGCGCGCATTTTACGCCGGATAGGCATCGGATGGCACGGCGCTTTCACCGCCATGCGGCAACGGCTAAGCTTAGGCGAGCCATCCGCCCGGCCTCGGGCGCGCCCCGCGACAGCGGTCGCGCGCCGGTCCCGCGAGCGGTCGAAACGCCCGTAGGCAGCCGTTGCGGACCTGCCGACGTTACCCGACATCACCTGCCCGGATAAGTCATGCGCGGTCGCCTGTTCACTCTCGTTTCCTGCCTGTTGCTCAGTATTTCCTCCGTCGACGCGGTCCACGCCGCTTCCCTGACCGAACAACGCCGTCTCTACGACCAGGCCAAGGCCGCCCTGGCCAAGGGCAACAGCGCACCCTACATGGCCTCGCGCAGCGCCCTGCGCGATTACCCGCTGGAACCCTACCTGGCCTACGACGAACTGACCCATCGGCTGAAGACCGCCAGCAACGAGGAAGTCGAGCGCTTCCTCACCGAGCACGGCGACCTGCCGCAGATCGGCTGGCTGAAACTGCGCTGGCTGCGCCTGCTGGCCGATCGCGGCGACTGGAAGACCTTCGTCAACCACTACGACCCGAAACTGAACTTCACCGAACTCGACTGCCTCTACGGCCAGTACCAGCTGGGCCACGGGCAGAAGGCCGAGGGCTACGCCACCAGCGAGCGCCTGTGGCTGGTCGGCAAGTCGCAGCCGGCCGCCTGCGATACCCTGTTCAGCCTCTGGCAGGGCGAAGGCCAGCTCACCGAGGAGAAGGTCTGGAAGCGTCTCAAGCTGGCCGCCGAGGCGCGCAACTACAGCCTTGCCTCGCACCTCGCGCAGCGCCTGCCGACCCTCGGCAACCAGGGCACGCTGATGGTCAGCGTGGCGCAGAACCCCGCCCAGTTGAGCCAGACCGGCCGCTTCAGCCAGCGCGACCACGCCACCGCCGACGTGGTCGGCCTCGGCCTGCGCCGCCTGGCGCGGCAGGACCCGGAAAAGGCCCTGAGCCTGCTCGACTACTACAGCTCGGCGCTACCCTTCTCCAGCGACGAGAAGGTCGCCATCGCCCGCGAGATCGGTCTCAGCCTGGCCAAGCGCTTCGATCCGCGCGCGCTGCCGCTGATGACCCGGTACGACCCCGGCCTGCGCGACAACACCGTCACCGAATGGCGCACCCGCCTGCTGCTGCGCCTGGGCCGCTGGGACGAAGCCTACGCGCTGACCCGCAAGCTGCCCCAGGACCTCGCCGCCACCAGCCGCTGGCGCTACTGGCAGGCGCGCAGCCTGCAGCTGGCGCAGCCGAACAGCAAGGAGCCGATCGCGCTGTACCAGAAGCTCGCCGGCGAGCGCGATTTCTACGGCTTCCTCGCCGCCGACCGCCTGAGCGTGCCGTACAAGCTCGGCAACCGCCCTGCGCACATCGACCCGCGCGTCCTGCAACGCGTTCGCAACGCCGCCAGCACGCGCCGGGCCATGGAGTTCTTCAACCGTGGCGAAGTGATCAACGCCCGCCGCGAGTGGTACCACGCCGCGCGCCTGTTCGATCGCGACGAGCTGATCGCCCAGGCCAGGCTGGCCTACGACATGCAGTGGTATTTCCCGGCGATCCGCTCGATCAGCCAGGCGCAGTACTGGGACGACCTCGACATCCGCTTCCCGATGGCGCACCGCGCCACCCTGGTGCGCGAAGCGAAGAACCGCGGCCTGCACTCCAGTTGGATCTTCGCCATCACCCGCCAGGAAAGCGCGTTCATGTCCGATGCCCGCTCGGGGGTCGGCGCCACCGGCCTGATGCAGCTGATGCCCGGCACCGCCAAGGAGACCTCGCGCAAGTTCGGCATCCCGCTGGCCTCGACCCAGCAACTGATCGTGCCCGACGTCAACATCCGCCTCGGCGCCGCCTACCTGAGCCAGGTGCATGGCCAGTTCAACGGCAACCGGGTACTCGCCTCGGCCGCCTACAACGCCGGTCCGGGCCGCGTCCGCCAGTGGCTGAAGGACACCCGCCACCTGGCCTTCGACGTATGGATCGAGACCATCCCGTTCGACGAGACTCGCCAGTACGTGCAGAACGTGCTGTCCTATGCGGTGATCTACGGACAGAAGCTCAATGCGCCGCAGCCCATCGTCGACTGGCACGAGCGCTACTTCGACGATTTCTGAACCCCAACCCGGCCCGGACACCCGGGCCTCAACAGCACCTTGAAAAGGACCTCGAGATGAACAAGCCCCTCGCCACCGCCCTGCTCGCCGCCGCCAGCCTGCTGCTCGCCGACGGCGCCCTGGCCGCCGACGCCTGCGGTACGCCGCGCAACGCCTTCGACAGCGTGTACTGCCGCAGCGGCGAGTTTTCCCAGGCCGACCGCGAGCTGAACCAGCAGTTCGGCAGCCTGCGCAAGCACCTGAACGACGGCCAGAAAGCCCTGCTGAAGAAGAGCCAGATCGCCTGGATCAAGGAGCGCGACGCGGCCTGCAGCGAAAGCAAGGACAACGGTTACTTCGTCAACCTCGACTGCGCCACCCAGAAGACCCGCCAGCGCCTCGACTTCCTCCGCGAGCGCGAACGCGAGTGCCTGAGCACCGGCTGCGTCGACGCCAAGCTCTGATCGCCCACGATAGCCGCCCGCCGCAACGGCGGGCGGTCGCTCCTCAGTCGAGGATTTCCACCGCCATCCCCACCTCCAGGCTGCCCTGCCCCAGCGGGATCAGGTTCTGCCCGAACAACACCGCGCCATCCTTCTCCCGGTAGGTCTTCAGGGTCGTCAGCGGCTCGCGGTCCTCGTTGCGCTCGCCGGTCGCCGGATCGAGGGTGGTGAGGATGCAGCGGGAACAGGGCTTGGCCACGACGAACTCGGCCGAGCCGATGCGGATGCGTTTCCAGCCGTCCTCGGCGAACGCGGCGCTGCCCTCCACCACTAGGTTGGGACGGAAGCGCAGCATCTCCAGCGACCGGCCGACCCGCTGGCTGAGGTCGTCGAGCGAAGCCTGGCCGATCAGCAGCAGCGGGAAGCCGTCGGCGAAATGCACCTTCTGTCCCGGCTCGGCGTAGCCGGTATCGATCTGCCGCGCGCGCGCCTCGGGGATGTGCACCAGGCGCGTTGGGCGGCCGAGGAAGCGCGTCAGCCAGTCCGCCGCGGCGTCGCCGGCATCCGGCGCCTGCAAAGTGTCGCGCCAGACCGTGACACCACGCAGGTTGGCGTCGGGCGCCGGTACTTCGAGGCTCAGCTCGGGCATTTCCGGCGCATTCAGCACCAGCACTTCCGCTGCCGCCCAGCGCGCCTGGATACGCCCCAGCTGCGGCAACAGGCGCTGGGTGAAGAAACGTCCGGTTTCGGTATCCACCGCCATCCAGCGTCGGTCGCCGACCACCCCCAGCGCATCGAGCGCGACGCGCTCCAGGGACTCGGCGGCGGAAGACTTGATCGGATAGCGGTACAGCGCGGAGAGACGGAACATGGAACCAGCATCCTTGGAGGAAAGATGCTGTTATACGGTGCGGCGGGAAAGGCCGGCAAGACACAGACGCCACTCCAGGCAGCGCATCGGCCGGCCCACCCTCAATCTTCGCGCGGCGGCTCGCGGAGCAACGGCGAGTCGGCCGGCAGGTGCACCCGCAGCGCGCCCGGGGAAACCGAGAAACGCAGCGTGCGTCCTTCCAGCGGCTCGCCATCGAGATTGATGTCGAGCCCCTCCGCCGCTTCCACCTCGAGCCACGGCACCCGGGCACGGACGAACAGGCCCTCGACGCCGTTGCCACCGCCGAGCAGGCTGCCCAGCGTACCGACCATGTCCTGGGGTGTCGGCAGGATGCTCACATCCAGCAGGCCATCGTCGACCCGCGCCTGCGGACACAACACATGCCCGCCGCCGGCCTGGCGACCGTTGCCGATGCCCAGGGCGAGGAACTCGCCTTCCCACTCGAAGTCCGGAGCGCTGAAACGGCCCTGGGCGGCATGCACTTCGGAAAAGCGGGTCAGACCGGTGAGCAGGTAGGCCACGCCGCCGAGGACCTTCTTCAGGTCTTCCGAAGTGTTCGCCGTGACCTTGGAGCCGAAGCCGCCGGTCGCCATGTTGAGGAACAGCTTGCCGTTCACCTCGCCCAGATCGATCGGGCGCGCCGTCTGGTCGAGCAGGGCCAGGGCAGCGGCTGGTTCCAGGGGTATCCCGGCGGCACGGGCGAAATCATTGGCGGTGCCCAGTGGCAGGATCGCCAGGCTCGCTTCGCCCCGCCCCAGCGCCAAGGCCTCGGCGACCTCGCGCAAGGTACCGTCGCCACCACCGGCGACCAGGGTGGAATAGCCGTCAGCCAGCGCCGCCTCGACGATGCGCCGGGCATCGCCGTCCTCCCAGGTCACCCGCACCGCCAGTTCCCGCCCGGCCTCGCGCTGCGCCGCGACCGCGGCGCGCACCTCCTCGTTTCCCGCCTGCTTGCCGTGCAGCACCAGCAAAGCCTTGCCTTTGTCCATCGCGCCGAACTCCTCGTCGTGGCCTTGTCTCTGCCTATTGACCGCGTTTCCGGGGCGGAAGTGCGGCACCCGGTTCAGGCAGGGTAGCCGGTAATCTCGCGAATGCTCCGGTAGAGCGGGCGCAGTTGCCGGTACATGCGCAGGTAGACCTCGCGGTAGAGCCGCTGGTAGATCCGCTGCGCTTCCACCCGGGGCAGGAACACCTGGCCGACGCGGGTCATCCCGGCCACCGCGCTGGCGACGTCCGGATAGAGGCCGAGCCCCACCGCGCAGTCGATCGCCGCGCCCAGGCCGGATGCCTCGTAGACGTGCGGGCGCTCCGCGGGCAGGCCGAAGATGTCGGCGGTGAGTTGCATCGCCGCGTCGCTCTGCGAACCGCCGCCGGCCACCCGCAAGCGGGTGATCGGCGTGCCCGAGCGCTTTTCGATGCGTTCCTTGCCCTGGCGCAGGGCATAGGCCAGGCCCTCGAGGATGGCCCGGTAGATGTGCGCCCGGGTATGCACGTCGCCGAAACCGATCATCGCTCCCTTGGCCTCCAGGCCCGGCTCGCGGATTCCCGGCGACCAGTAGGGTTGCAGGGTCAGGCCCATGGAGCCGGGCGGCACGCCATTGACCAGTTCGTCGAACAGTTGCTCCGGCTCGACCCCCTGCTCGCGCGCCTGCTGCATCTCGCGCAGGCCGAATTCGCGCTTGAACCAGCTGACCATCCAGTAGCCGCGGTAGATCATCACCTCGGTATTGAAGTGATCGGGGATCGCCGCCGGATAGGGAGGGATCAGCGGCACGGTCTCCAGGTAACGGGCACGGGTGGTATTGATGGTCGCCGTGGTGCCGTAGGACAGGCAGGCCACCGAAGGTTCCAGCGCGCCGGCGCCGAGCACCTCGCAGGCCTTGTCGGCGCCGGCGGCGATCAGCGGCAGGCCGGCCGGGATACCGGTATGCCGGCTGGCCTCGGCGCTGATCTCGCCGAGCCGCTCGCCCGGCTTGAACAACTCCGGCAACTGCTCGCGGCGCACCGCCAGCGCCTGCCATTTCCAGTCGCGCGGCGCGGCCCAGCGCAGGCGCTTGTAGTCGAACGGCAGGTAGGCCACGCAGCAGCCCACCGAATCGACGAAGCGGCCGGTCAGGCGGTGGCTGAGAAAGCCGGAAAGCAGCAGCACCTTGTCGGTCTTCGCGGCGATCTCCGGCTGCTCCTGGGCCACCCAGTTGACTTCGGCCTGGGCGCGGAAATGCTCCACCGCGCCCTCCGCGCCGACCAGCTTGAACAGCCAGCCCCAGGGGCCCCCGATGCGCGCGCGGACCTCGGCGCGGCGCTGGTCGAGCCAGAGGATCGCCGGTCGCAGCGGTCGTCCCTCGACGTCGACGTGGATCACCGTGCCGCGCTGGGTGGTCAGCGAAACCCCGCGGATCAGCCGGCGGTCGATGTCCACCTGGGCCCAGAGCCGCCGACAGGCCTCGCCGAGCATCGCCCAGTAGTACTCGGGGTCCTGCTCGGCCCAGCCCGGATGCTTCGAGTAGTAGGCCTCCAGCTCCACCTTGCCCTTGCCCAGCAGGTTGCCCCTCAGGTCGAACAACAGGGCGCGCACGCTCTGGGTGCCATTGTCGATCGCCAGCAGGTAGTTCTTGTCGTCGTTCATCTCGTTCTCGTCTCGGACGGTCAACCGGGCAGGCTGTAGTGCCGGCGCCAGAGGTCCAGGTAGGCCTGTTGCTCACGTTCCCAGCGCGGATCGTCCCAGCCCAGGCGCGCCTGGCAGAGCGCGCGGACGCGCGGCAGGCAGGCCGCGCCGCCTTCGGGCAGCAGCAGGCCGATACGGGTGCGGCGCAACAGCAGGTCGTCGAGGTGCAGCACCAGTTCCGCCTCGGCGGCGAACGCCAGCTCGGCCCACAGCGTTTCGCTGGACCCCACGCAGTCCGTCCCGAGCGTTTCCACCAGCCGCTTCAGGCGAACCAGGTCGCGTCCGTAGCGGCCGGCCAGGCGGCGCTGCTGGCTGATGCCGAGCCCGTCGACGAGCGGACGATCACAGGCGCCGAACACCGCCGCGCCGTCGTCCGTGACCGTACGCCCGAGCAGCGGCGCGCAGGCCTGCAGCACTTCGATCGCCAGCGGACGGAAGGTGGTCAGCTTGCCGCCGGCCAGGGTCACGCAGCCCGGTTCGCGCCAGAGCACGTGCTCGCGTTTCTCGTCGGACGGCTTGCCGCTGTCGTCGCCGCTGCTGACCACCGGTCGCACGCCGGCCCAGGTCGAGAGCACGTCGCGCGCCTCGATGGCGGCGGCCGGAAACTGCTGCGCGCAAGCCGCCAGCAGGTAGTCGAGTTCATCCTGGCTGATCCGCGCATCCCGCTCCAGGCCATCGCGATGGTCGAGATCGGTGGTACCGACCACGGTCGCGCCTTCCCAGGGGAACACGAACACCGGTCGCCGGTCCTCGTCATGCATGAAGCTGAACGCATGGGCCACCGGCAGGCGCCAGGCCGGCAGCAACAGATGGCTGCCGCGCAGCGGGCGGATGTGCTCGCTGCCGCCGGGCTGGCGCAACTCATCGGCCCAGGCGCCGGTGGCCACCGCCAGGGCGCGGCAGCGAAAGTCGAGAAGCTCGCCGCTTTCGCGGTCCTCGGCGCGCAGGCCGACGACCCGGCCGCCCTCGCGCAGCAGCTCGCGCACGCGCATGCCGTTCAATGCCTCGCCGCCGTCGTGGCGCGCCTCGGCCAGCACCCGCAGCACCAGGCGCGCGTCGTCGGTCAGCGCGTCGAAGAAGCGCGTGCCACCGAGCAGCCGCTGTTCCTTCAGGCCCGGCGCCAGGTAGCGCAGTTCGGCGGCGTCGTAGAAGCGATGGTTGCGCCGCCCGGCAAGGGCGTCGTAGACGCTCAGCAGGCCGCCGAACACGCGCGGGCCAGGGAAGCCACCGCGATAGTGGGCCATCACGAAACTCAGCGGCTCCACCAGCCCCGGCGCCTCGCCGAGCAGGCGCTGGCGCTCGCGCACCGAGTCGCGGGTCAGTCGCCACTGGCCCTTGGCGATGTAGCGCAGGCCGCCATGGACCATCTTCGACGAACGACTGGAGGTGCCCCAGGCGAAGTCCCGCTGCTCCAGCAGCAGGCAACGCCAGCCGCGCCGTGCGGCTTCACGGAGGATGCCGGCGCCGCTGATGCCGCCGCCGACCACGATCAGGTCCCACTCCCGCTCCGCCAGCGCCGGCAGGCTACGGCGGCGCCACTCCGCGTTCCAGGGCGAGGTCATCCCGATCAGTCCTGCAGCAGGGCGCCAGGGTTGAGCCGCCCGGCCGGGTCGAAGTGGCCGGCCATGGCGCGCAACGCGGCGATGCCCAGCGCGCCCTTCTCGCGCGGCAGGTAGGCCGCGTGGTCCCGGCCGACGCCGTGCTGGTGGCTGATGGTGCCGCGGTTGTCGACGATGGTCTGGCTGGCCGCGTGCTTCAGGCGCTTCCAGCGCTCCAGCGTCGCCGCATAGCTCGCGGCCGGACGGAACACGTAGGTGGTATAGATGCTCGACCCCTCGCCATAGACATGCGAGAGGTGAGTGAACACATGGACCTTCTCGCCCTCGGCGGCCAGGCCGTCGCGCAGGCTGGCCTCGACCTTCCGCAGCAGGCTGTCGACATTGCTCCAGTCGGTGGCGGTCTCCAGGGTGTCCACGGCGTAGCCGGCCTGCCACAGGGCTTCGCGCAGGTAGGGGAAGCGGAAGCGGTTCTGCGCCCACTTGCGCCCCAGCAGGGTGCCGGTGAAGACCCCGCCGAAGCGTTTCAGCAGGACCTTCGCCTGGCTCAGCGACAACGCGTTCTGCCGGCGGTCGCCGGTCACGCCGAAGGTCAGCATGCACTTGCCCTCGCCCGCGCCGCGCAGCGCCAGGTACTTCTCCAGCCAGGCGATCTGTCCGGGATGGCCGGCCAGGGCCAGCTGGGTCATAGTCTCCACGGCGTTGGACAGGCGCAGCATCGACAACGGCACGCGCGCCTGGGCCAGCTCGCGGGTGGCTCGCAGGGCCTGGTCCCAGTTCGGCAGGAAGACGCTGTAGAAGCGTTCGTTCTCCGCCAACGGCGTGACCCGCACCTTCACCGCGGAAATGATCCCGAAGCGCCCCTCCGAACCCAGCACCAGCTCGCGCAGGTCCGGTCCCGCCGCGGATGCCGGGAAAGTAGCGATTTCAAGCGGCCCGGCGAAGGTCTCCAGGGTCCCGCCGGCGAAAAGCTGTTCGATCCGCCCGTAGCGCAGCGACTGCTGGCCGCTGGAGCGGCTGGCGACCCAGCCGCCGAGGGTCGACAGCTCCCAGGACTGCGGGAAATGCCCGAGGGTGTAGCCCAGCGCGCGCAGCTGGCTTTCCACCTGCGGGCCGGCGGCGCCGGGGCCGAAGGTGGCGACCAGGCTCTCGCGGTCCAGATCGAGCAGGCGGTTCATGCGCGCAAGCGACACCGTCAGCACCGGCCGTTGCGTGAGCGGCGGGTTGATGTGACCGGCCACCGAGGTGCCGCCGCCATAGGGGATCAGTTGCAGGTCGCGGGACTCGGCCAGGGCCAGCAGCGCGCGGATCTGTTCGGCGGTTTCCGGATAGGCCACCGCGTCCGGATAGACGCCGAAGTCGCCCTCGCGCATCGCCAGCCAGTCCGGCAGGCTCTGCCCGCGGGCATGCAGCAGGCGGTCGCGGGGCTCGATGCTGTACTGCGGGTCGGCCTCCAGGCGCGACGCAGGGACCTTCGCCAACGCCGCCTCCAGGCTCGCGTCCGGCAGACGCACGCCCTCCCCGACCAGCTCCGCCAGGAACCCGCGGGCGCTGTCCGGCAATTCGACCACGGTGCTTTCTTCGCCCCAGCCATTCCAACGGCGCATGAACCTCTCTCCTCGCTTGTCGCGGCAACCTGTTTATCGGAACCTTTCTGGCTGCCTATACTAGCCAGCCGCCTTCGCCTGTCACTGTCGGATCGAGACACTCCCTGTGACCGATCAAGACAGCCGGCACGCACGCCGGACGGCCTGTTCCATCCGCCACGACAAGAACAACGACCATGCAGACCCTTGGCTCCACCTCGGTTCCGGCCCTGCTGAAATACCTGCGCCACGCCGAACGGCTCGGCCTGGACATCGCCCCCGCGCTGGCCGCCGCCGGCCTCGAGGCCGGCCAGCTCGACGACAATCGCCAGCGCCTGCCGGGCGAAGCCCACGAGCGCCTGCTCGGCTATTTCTGCGAGCACTCCGGCGATCCCCTGTTCGGCCTGCGCTCGGCGCGCTTCGTCCAGCCCGGCTCGTGGAGCGTGCTCGGTTACATCGCGATGAACTGCGCCACCCTGGGCGAGGCCATGAGCCGTATCGCGCCCTACGAGAAACTGGTCGGCGACATGGGCACCAGCCGCATCGAGGCGGCCGACGGACAGGTCCGGCTGATCTGGAACTGCCGCCACCAGACACCCCTGGTACGCCGCCACATGGTCGAGCACGTCCTGGCTTCCTGGGTCCTCTATGCGCGCTGGATCGCCGACATGGAGGGTTCGCCGGACGAGGTCTGGCTGGAGCACGAACTGCCGGACGGAACCCGCGTGGAAGACTACGAGACCTTCTTCGGCTGTCCGGTGCGCTTCGCCCAAGCCTGCTCGGCGCTGCTGGTGCCGCTGGACTACCTGGCGCTGCCGCTGCGCCAGGCCGACGCGACGCTGCTGCGCACCCTGGAGGAACATGCCCTGGCGCTGATGGCCGAGTTGGACGACGACGAGCCGCTGCCGCTGCGGGTGAAGAACGCCCTGCGCCAGTTGCTCAAGGACGGCCTGCCGCGCAAGGAGCGGGTGGCGGAGAAGTTCGGCATGACCGTACGCACCCTGCAACGCCACCTGCAGCAAGCCGGCAGCAGCTACCAGCAGACCCTCGACGAACTGCGCCGCGAACTGGCCGAGCACTACCTGCTGCATAGCGAGCTGCCGATCCAGGACATCGCCCAGTACCTGGGCTTCACCGAGTCGCGCTCGTTCCATCGCAGTTTCAAGGGCTGGACCGGACAGACGCCCGGCGAGTACCGGCAGCATCGCAAGGATCCGACGGCGCAATGAAAAACGGCGGCCGGGAGGCCGCCGTCGCGTCAGTCGAGCAGTTCGCTCAGCGGAATGAACGCCACGCCCTCGCCTTCGGCCAGCGTCCGGCCCTCGCGCACCTCCACCAGCCCCTCGGCCCAGGAAGCGCTGCGCAGCACCCCGGAACTCTGGTTCGGATAGAGCACCGCGCGCCCCTGCTCCAGGCGCCCGCGCAGGTATTCGCGACGCGGCCCCGCCTTCGGCCAGGCGAAGCCGGCCGGTACCTCCACTCGCAGCGGCGCGACCTGCGCCACGCCAAGCCGGCGCAGCAGGTAGGGACGCGCCAGCAGGGCGAAGGTGACCAGGGTCGAGGCCGGGTTGCCCGGCAGACCGATCACCGGGATGCCCTGGAACTGCCCGACGGTCAGCGGCTTGCCGGGTTTTATCGCCAGCTTCCAGAGAGTCAGCTCGCCGGCTTCGCGCAGCGCCATGCCAAGGAAGTCGGCCTCGCCCACCGATACGCCGCCGGTGGACAGGATCAGGTCGACCCCGGCCAGGCCGGCCAGGCGCTCGCGGGTCCGCGCCAGGTCGTCGGGGAGGATGCCGGCGTCGAGCACGTCGCAGCCCAGCCGTTGCAGCCAATCCTTGAGCAACGGACGATTGCTGTTGTAGATCTGCCCGGCCTGCAGCGGCTGGCCCGCCTCGACCAGCTCGTCGCCGGTGGACAGCAGCGCCACCCGCGGCTTGCGTCGCACCTCCAGGGCCGCGCAGCCAAGCGAAGCCGCCAGCCCCAGTTCGATCGGGCGCAGGCGCGTGCCGGCCGGCAGGACCAGGTCGCCCTGGCGGGCCTCCTGGCCGCGTGGGCGTACATGCTGGCCCGCGCGCAACGGCTGGGTGAAACGCACGCGGCCATCGTCGAGCGCTTCGGCGTTTTCCTGCATCTCCACCAGATCGGCGCCTTCCGGCAGCGGCGCGCCGGTGAAGATCCGCGCACAGGTACCCGCTCGCAGCGGCTGCGGCGCCTGTCCGGCAAAGATCTTCTGGCTGACCGGCAGCGGCTCGCCGGTCCAGTCGGCGAGGCGCAAGGCGTAGCCGTCCATGGCACTGTTCGGCCATGGCGGCAGGTCCAGGCCGGCCAGCAGGTCGACCGCCAGCACGCGGCCGCCAGCCTGCTCCAGGGGCACCCGCTCACACGCATCGATAGGCGTTTGCGCGGCCAGTTCGAGGAGCCGTTCCAGCGCCGTCTCGACCGGCATCAGCCCAGGATGGTCGCAGCAGCCGTTCACCCGCGGCTCTCGCAGGGCGCCGCCTGTTTCAGGTGCGGGACGAAGTTGCACGGGCGATGACGGGCGTCCAGTTGCTCGACGAGAATGCCTTCCCAGGCAGTGCGACAGGCGTTGGTGGAGCCCGGCAGGCAACAGACCAGGGTGCCGTTGGAAAGGCCGGCCAGGGCCCGCGACTGGATGGTGGAAGTGCCGATGTCGGCGACGGAGATCTGCCGGAACAGCTCGCCGAAGCCGTCCACCTGCTTGTCCAGCAGGCAGGCCACCGCTTCCGGGGTGCTGTCGCGGCCGGTGAAACCGGTACCGCCGGTGATCAGCACGACCTGCACGCTGTCCTCGGCGATCCAGGTCGCGACCTGTGCGCGGATCCGGTACAGGTCATCCTTCAGCAGCACGCGAGCGGCCAGGTTGTGCCCGGCCTCGGTCAGGCGGTCGACGAACAACTGGCCTGAGGTATCGGTTTCCAGGGTACGGGTATCGCTGACGGTCAGGACGGCGATGTTCAACGGCACGAATGCCGTTTCGGCCTTGTGGCTCATGGGGTTGGCCCTTGCTTGTGGACGTGATCGCGGTGTTATATCACAGGCCCGACACGGAGACCCGAGATGCCCGATAGCGCCCTGCCCCCCTGCTCCATACTGATCCTGGCGGGTGGTCGCGGCCAACGCATGGGCGGGCGCGACAAAGGCCTGATCGAATGGCAGGGCCTGCCCCTGATCGCCCACCTGCAACGCCTGGTACGCCCGCTCACCGACGACCTGATCGTCTCCTGCAACCGCAACCAGGAACGCTACGCGGCATACGCCGACCGCCTGGTGAGCGACGACAGCCTCGACTTCCCCGGCCCGCTCGCCGGCATCCGCGCCGGCCTGGCGGTGGCCCGGCATCCCTGGCTGCTGGTGCTGCCCTGCGACGCGCCACGGATCGACCATGCCCTGCTGGAAACCCTGTTGCAGGCCGCCGGCCGCGCCCCGGCACGCCCCTGGATGCTGCGCTGCGGTGGCCAGTGGGAACCGCTGTTCAGCCTGATCCCGACGCATCTGGCCGAAGAGATAGAACACGCCTGGCGCCAGGGCGACCGCAGCCCGCGTCACGTCCTGTTGCCGCTTGGCGCGCAGGCCATCGAACTGGCCGCGGGCGATCCGCGGCTGGCCAACCTGAACACCCCCGAGCTGTTGGCTAAACACCACGAACTGAAGTAAAACGGAACGGACGTCGAGTCGAATTTTCTCGAAGGCGGGGGGAACGCTCGTTTTCAAGGGGGAACTCTTCCTAGAACTCGTCTGTCAGAAACTCGTAACTTCAAGTCTGACCGCACAGGAGAACTGCGCAATGATCAAGCGGATGCTACCCGCCCTCCTCCTCGCCGTAGGCCTCGGCGCCCTCGCGGGTTGTTCCAGCCCTACCGTGATCACCCTCAACGACGGACGCGAGATCCAGGCCGTAGACACTCCTTCCTATGACGAGGATTCCGGTTTCTACGAGTTCGAACAGCTCGACGGCAAGCGCGCCCGCGTGAACAAGGATCAGGTCCGCACCGTCAAGGAACTCTGATACCGTCGCGTAACAGGTTTTCCTGAAGACCCCGTCGACTCGAAGGAGCGACGGGGTCTTTGCTTTTCCCATCCGGGAAAACCGGGCTCGAAAAAAAATTCATCTAACCCCTTGTGTACCAAAACTTTTTCTGTAGAATGCGCCCCAACAAAACGGAGCGTAGCGCAGCTTGGTAGCGCGTCTCGTTCGGGACGAGAAGGTCGCTGGTTCGAATCCAGTCGCTCCGACCATATCCCGCCCTCCAGACCTCGCAAGATGATCTGGAAGCAACAGAAGAACCGGCCCAGGCCGGTTTTTTTGTGCCTGTCGCCTCCCTTCCCGGCAAATCCGCCCGATACCGAAAAAGCCTCTGCCAGCATCGCCAGCGCAACCCGCTGGCGACGTCGTCCATCGCCATCTCACTGCCACTCTCCTCTCCTCGACGCGCGTTTCCTATCCCTTGCGCTGTTGACAGTGCGAAATCCATTCTTCTATTTTGGATCCTGGATCCAATTTTGAGTTGTCGTTTGTGAAGTCCCGAAAATATTCCGTAAGCACGCTGTTACCCCGGGTCCAGGCGCCCTCGCACCTGGCCCGCAACCTGATCGAGACCACCTTGAGAGACGCGATTCTGGATGGACGATTGGTGAGCGGCACGCCGCTGCGCCAGGAAGAGCTGGCCGAACTGTTCGGCGTCAGCCGCATGCCGGTGCGCGAGGCGCTGCGCCAGCTGGAGGCGCAGGCCCTGGTGCAGATCGTGCCGCACAAGGGCGCCGTGGTGACCCAGCTGATCAGCGACGACGCGGTCGAGACCTACGCCGTACGCCTCCTGCTCGAGCCCGAGGCATTGCGCCAGTCGATTCCGAACCTGCAGGCACAGGACCTGGAGGAAGCGCATGCGCATATCGCCGCGATGGAGAACGAAACCGACCTCGCCAGCCTGGGACGGCTGAACCGCCTGTTCCATCTGGCGCTGTACCGGCGCACGCCGAACGCCAAGCTGTTGCGCCTGATCGACAACGAGTTGCAGGAGGAGGAGCGCTTCCTGCGCTTCCACCTGTCGGCCATGGGCCTCGGCGAAATGGCCCAGGACGACCACAAGGCCCTGGTGGCGCTCGCCGCTGCCGGAAACACCGAGGGCGCCGCCGAGGTCTTGCGCAAGCACCTGCAAATGGCTTCGGACACCATCCGCAGCTACCTGGAAAGACGCCTTACGAGTTAACCCGCACCACCACAACCCAGCCGATGAGGTGTTACATGGAAGGACAAGCACGCGTTCGCGACCTCGACTTCAGCCTGAGCCCCGAGGAACTGGAGCAGTTCCACCGGGACGGCTACATCGGGCCTTTCGATCTGTACCAGCAGGACGAGATGGCCGCCAAGCTGCAGGCCTTGCGACCCAGGCTGATCAACACCCGCAAGGCGATCTACAGCCAGGACAAGGCGGTATCGGGCATCACCAACCTGGCCAACTATGACCGCCACCTGGACGTCGACTTTCTCGCCGAGCACATCACTCGTCCGGAAATCGTCGACCGGGTAGCGAGCATCCTCGGCCGCGACACCCTCTGCTGGCGCACCGAATTCTTTCCCAAGTACCCCGGTGACGAAGGCACCGACTGGCACCAGGCCGACAACTTCTCCAACGTGGCCGGTTCCAAGCATCCGCAGATCGTCTGGCCGGAAGACGCCGAGTTCGGCGGCACCATCACCGTATGGGCCGCGTTCACCGAAGCCAGCGTCGAGAACGGTTGCCTGCAGTTCATCCCCGGCACCCACCGGACCATGAACTACGACGAGTCCAAGACCATGGACTACCAGGCCGATAGCATCAACAAGCTGGAAAAGGACGGCGTGCGCCGCGGCTTCTTCGGTTACGACTATCGCCAGTTGCAGAAGGACCCGAACTGGAAGCCCGACGAATCCAACGCCCGGTCCATGGTCATGCGCCAGGGTCAGTTCATCATTTTCTGGTCGACCCTGATGCATGCCTCGCACCCGCACAGCGGCCTGACCGAGCAGATGCGCCTGGGCTTCGCCGCCCGCTACCTGCCCACCTCGGTTCGGGTCTACCCCTACTCGAACACGCTGCAGGAGTTCGGCGGCGAAGCCAGCCTGGACAAGTTCGGTTGCGTGCTGGTGTCCGGCGAGGACCGTTTCAGGCACAACCGTTTCGTCGAAAGCACCTGCAACGGCTACCGCTTCCCGCTGCGCTGAGCCCCACCGACCAAGGAGGACCGACGATGAATAGCATCGCAGACATCGGCAAGATCGAGTTCTGGCTGATCAACACCTGCCGCGAACTGGGCCTGCGCGTGGACGCCCCCGACAGCGACTTCTTCGCCGCGGGCGGCACCTCGCTCAGCGCCATCCGCCTGATCGCCAAGGCCGAGGAGCATTTCGGCGAGGATGCCCTGCCGCCCGAGGACCTCTTCGCGCAAAGCAGGATCCACGACATCGCCAGTTGCATCCAGCGCAACAGCTCCCACTTCAACGCCCTGACGGAGAACTGAAGTCGTGTCCGGGCATGCGTACGACGAGCGCTGGCTGCTGCTGCCCAGGCCGCGGCCACGGCCGCGCCTGCGCCTGATCTGTTTTCCCTACGCCGGAGGCAACCCCGACCTGTTCCGCGGTTGGGTGGACGATCTGGACCAGGACGTGGAACTGCTCGCGGTACGCCTGCCCGGCCGAGGCTGCCGGATCAAGGAAGCGCCATACGAAGACTGGCCGGCGCTGATCGAGGGCTGCCTCGAAGCGCTGGCCCCCTACCTCGACTCGCCCCACGCGTTCTACGGACACAGCTTCGGCGGCCGCCTGGCCTACGAGCTGGCGCAGCACACCCGGCACAGCCATCCCGGGGCGACCCGCCGGCTGTTCGTCAGCGGCTGTCGCAGCCCAGCCAGCCCGCAGGCGCAACCCCACCTGCACACGCTCTGCGCCGAGGACTTCCAGCAGGCCCTGCGCAGCATGGGCGGCACGCCCCCCGCGGTCCTGGAAAGCGAGATGCTGATGCGCCTGATGCTGCCGGCCCTGCGCAGCGACATGCGGCTGTCGGAGATCTGGCAGGACTGGCACCCCCTGCCGCTGGATATACCCATCCACGCCTACTTCGGCCACGACGACCCGATCGACCGGCAAGACAGCATGGCCGGCTGGTCGAAGCACACCACGGACGACTTCGAGCTGGTGGGGATCGATGGCGGACACTTCTTCCTCGACAGCCATCGCCGGCAATTGCTGGACAGCATGAGCACACGGATGAGGCACGAACATGCGCACGCTTGAACTGGACGAGGCGGCCCTGGCCCTGCACGAACGAATCAACCGTACCCGGGAATCCTACCCGGAGCATCTCGCGGTCGGCGAGCTATTCGCCCGCATCGCGGCAGAGCGCCCGCAAGCGATCGCGTTGCGCTACCGGGAGCGCGAGCTGAGCTATGCGCAGTTGAACGCCCAGGCCAACCGCCTGGCCTGGCAATTGCTGGCCAGGGGCGTGCAGACCGGCGACGTCATCGCCGTGGTCCTGCCGCGCAGCCCGGAACTGATCGTAGCCTTGCTGGCGATCCTCAAGGCCGGCGCCAGCTATCTGCCGATCGATCCAGCCTGGCCGGAACAGCGCATCCACGAACTGTTCCGGCAAACCGCCTGCGACTGCCTGGTGGGCGACGAAAGCGCGCGCCGCGATCCGCGCCTGTCGCGCTACCGGCAAGCAAGCCTGGACGAGGCCGGCGAGGATCCGGGAAACCCTCCGCTCGAGGTGGCCGCCGATGCCATCGCCTACATCAATTTCACCTCCGGCTCCACCGGCACGCCCAAGGGCGTGCCCATCCCCCATCGCGGCATCACCCGCCTGGTCTGCAATGCCCGCTATGCCAGGCTGGACGAGAACAGCCGGCTGCTGCAGATGGCGCCGGTAACCTTCGACGCCGCTACCTTCGAGATCTGGGGCGCCCTGCTGCTCGGCGGCACCTGCGTGCTCTACCCGGACGCCTTCGTCCGCGCCTCGCGCCTGCAGCGGGTCCTCCAGGAACAACGGATCAGCGTGCTGTTCCTCACCACCGCCCTGTTCAACACCCTGGTCGACGAAGCACCGCAGGCGCTGGCCGGCGTCGACACCGTTCTCACCGGCGGCGAAGCCCATTCCCTGCGTCACATGGCCAAGGCCCTGGCGCTCTATGGCACGGAACGGATCGTCAGCGTGTACGGCCCGACGGAGAGCACCACCTTCGCCACCTTCCACCCGGTGCGCGAATTGCGCGAGGAGGACACCGCCCTGCCCATCGGCCTGCCGATCCAGAACACACGGGTCTACCTGGTCGACGGGGGCCGTCTCTGCGGACCGGGACAGAGCGGCGAGGTCTGCCTCGCCGGACCGGGCCTGTCGCCGGGCTACCTGGGGCTGCCGGAGAGCACCCGCGAACGCTTCTTCGAATGCCGCATCGGCGAACGCCGGGAGCGCCTCTATCGCACCGGCGACCGCTGCTACTTCCGCACCGATGGCGCGCTGGTGTTCCAGGGACGCATGGACGACCAGGTGAAGATCAACGGCTTCCGCATCGAACTGGGCGAGGTCGCCTACCACCTCAATCGCCATCCGCAGGTGCGCCAGAGCTTCGTCACCGTCACCGAGGCGGCGCACGGCGAGAAGGCGCTGGTCGCCTTCGTGGTCGCCGCCGCGCCGTCCTGCTGCCCGCAACGCCTGCGCGACGACCTTGCGGCGCGGTTGCCGGGCTACATGGTCCCCGGGCGCATCCAGCTCTGCGCCAGCCTGCCGCTTTCCGCCACCGGCAAGATCGACCGTCGGCGGCTGCTCGCCACCCTCCAGCCATCGGGAGAACCCGCTCATGAGCATCAGTAAACGTGCCCAGCAGTTCCAGGACATCCTCCGCCAGCGCGGCCTCGACCTGACCGTCCAGGAGTTGCCCGACTCGACCCGCACCGCCGACGACGCGGCCCAGGCGCTGGGCTGCGAAAAGGCCCAGATCGTCAAGTCGCTGGTGTTCCGCACCCGCGCCAACACCCCGGTGCTGGTTCTCGCCAGCGGCCCGAACCGGGTGAACGAAAAAGCCATCTCGCGACTGCTCGGCGACAAGATTTCCAAGGCCGATGCGGATTTCGTCAAGGAAGTCACCGGCTTCGCCATCGGCGGCGTCCCGCCGCTCGGTCACAAGCAGGAGGTGAAGCTGTTCGTCGACGAGGATCTGCTGACCTACGACGAGATCTGGGCCGCTGCCGGCACGCCGAACGCGGTGTTCAGGATCCCCGGCTGCCTGACCGAGATCCTTCCGGCGCACCAGGTGATCTCGGTGAAGTGAGGGCCGCCGGGCATGTCCAGTCCCTACCTGAGCGACAGCCACCAGGCCTTCGCCGAAGAAGTGCGGCGGACCCTGCGCGAGCGGCTGCTGCCCCTGGCGGAAGCCGCCGAGGAGCGCGGCCGCCTCTGCGAGGAAGCCTGGCAGGCGCTGGCCGACCACGGCCTGCTGAGCCTGCCGCAGCGCGGCGAGGGCTTCCTGGAAAGCGCGGTATTCCTCGAGGAACTCGGTGCGCTCGGCTATGCCGGCGTCCGCGCGGCGATCGGCGTGCATGCCTACATGGCCAGCGCCTACCTGGAACTGTTCGGCAACGACGAGCAGCGCCAGCGCTATCTCCCCGCCATCCGTGCCGGGCGAACCATCGCCGCCCTGGCCATCAGCGAGGAACAGGCCGGCAGCGATCTGTCGCGAATGCAATGCAGGGCCGTCCCCGGCGTCGACGGTTTCGTCGTCCATGGCGGCAAGCGCTACATCGCCAATGGTTCGCGCGCCTCGCTGATCGTCACCCTGGTGCGCAGCGGCGAAGGCGGGCATGCGCTGGGCAGCAGCAGCCTGCTGCTGATCGACGGCGACAGCCCCGGCCTCAGCCGTACGCCGCGGCCGATGCTCGGCTGGCGCAGCGCGGACGTCTGCGACCTGGATTTCAACGACGTCGCGGTATCCGCCGGCAACCTGCTCGGCAAGCCCGGCAAGGCGTTGTTCTACCTGATGCGCGGCCTGGACTTCGAGCGCCTGGTCGCCGGCCTGCTCGCCCTCGGCGGCGCCGGCCACAGCATCCGCCTGCTCGACGGCTTCGTCCGTCGGCACCAGGTCCAGGGCGCTCCGCTATGCGACAAGCAGAGCGTCCGCCATCGCCTGGCCGACCTGCTCGGCGAACACGAGATGCTGCGCCACTACGCCTATCAGTTGGCCTGGCGCCACAGCCAGGACCGGCTCGATACCCGCTCGGCATGCATCCTCAAGCTGCGCGCCAGCGAACTGGCCGTGGCCGCCGCCCAGGCCTGCGCGCAACTGCACGGCGCCCAGGGCTATCGGATCGACTGCGAGGTGGCGCGCCTGCACCGCGACGCCCTGGCCGGCACCATCGCCGCCGGCGCCAGCGAACTGATGCGCGACATGATCTTCGACAGTTCGCCAGCACAATGACTCTGCATGGATGCCCGAATCATGGATGTGACGACCTTCCTCGGCCTCGCCCTGCTACCGATCCTCTCCCCCGGCCCGTCGAGCATTCTCGTCGTGCGCAACAGCCTGCGCCACGGGCTCTCCTTCGCCAGCAGGCGCCTGCTCGCCGACCTCGCCGGGACCGTGCTGAGCGCCAGCTTCCTGCTCTACGGCCTGGGTTCCCTGATCAACGGTTCGAAGCCGCTGCTGGTCGGCATCCAGCTCGCCGGAGCCGGCTATGTCCTGCTGGCCGGCCTGCTCTGCCTGCAGCGCATGCGCCGGCCGCCCACGGATACGTTCCGCGTGTCGCGAAGCGCTGGCGGTCTGTGGCTGGAGTCCTTCCTGGCCGGCCTGCTCAACCCCAAGACCCTGGTCTTCTTCGCCCTGCTCCAGCCACTGCTCGCCGGCGCGGAAGAGCGCGCCGCCCCGCTGGCCTATGCGCTGGGCTACAGCCTGTACAAGGGCTGCGTGCTGACGCTGACCTGCGCCGTATTCCTGCTCGCCCGGGACTGGTGCAGGCGCCGCCTGCGCCTGGCCAACGGGATCCTGGGCACCGCCCTGGTCGCGGCCGGCTCGGGCTTCCTGGTGAAACTCTCAGCCGGTTTCTAGAAAAGCAAGAAAGCACCAACCCAACCTATGAAAAAGCGTTTTTATTGTGAAAAAAAGTATTCGACAGCAATAAATAGCAACAATTTGGCAGGCCGATTTACCTAGACTGCTCGCATCCCTGATCGACAGGGCACGCTACCGACTGCGGCTGGCAAGCCAAGGAGAATTCGCATGATGCTCAAAGACCCCTCGCGCAAGTACCGCCCGTTCAACACCGTCGACCTGCCGGACCGCCAGTGGCCTTCCCGCGTGCAGCGCAAGGCGCCGACCTGGTGCAGCGTCGACATGCGCGACGGCAACCAGGCCCTGATCGAACCCATGAATGCCGAGCGCAAGCGGCGCTTCTTCGACCTGCTGGTGCAGGCTGGCTTCAAGGAAATCGAGGTGGGCTTCCCCGCCGCCTCGCAGACCGATTTCGACTATGTTCGCGAGCTGATCGAGAGCCGCAAGATTCCCGACGACGTCACCATCCAGGTGATGACCCAGGCTCGTACCCACCTGATCGAGCGCACCTTCGAGGCGCTCAAGGGCGCGCCGCGGGCCATCGTCCACGTCTATAACGCCACCGCACCGGTATTCCGCGAAGTGGTGTTCGGCGTCGACAAGCCCGGCTGCATCAAGATCGCCACCGATGCCACCCGCGAGATCAAGGCATTGATGGAGCGCAATCCGGAGACCGACTGGACCTTCCAGTACTCCCCGGAAACCTTCTGCTTCACCGAACTGGAGTTCGGCCTGGAAATCTGCGAGGCGGTGGTCGAAACCTTCCAGCCGACCCCCGCGAACAAGATGATCCTCAATCTGCCGACGACCGTGGAGGTCTCCACCGCCAACGTCTTCGCCGACCAGATCGAGTGGTTCTGCCGGCATATCAGCAAGCGCGACAGCGTGATCATCAGCGTGCACCCGCACAACGACCGCGGCACCGGCGTCTCCACCGCCGAGCAGGCCTGCCTGGCCGGCGCCGAGCGGATCGAGGGCACCCTGTTCGGCAACGGCGAGCGGACCGGCAACGTCGACATCCTCAACCTGGCGATGAACCTCTACACCACCGGCGTCGACCCGGAACTGGACTTCTCCGACATCACCCGGGTCATGCGCGAGGTCGAATACTGCAACCAGTTGCCGATCCACCCGCGTCATCCCTATGCCGGCGAACTGGTGTTCACCGCTTTCTCCGGCTCGCACCAGGACGCCATCAAGAAAGGCTTCGCCGCGCGCCAGGAACGACCGGACGGCTTCTGGGAAGTGCCCTACCTGCCGATCGACCCGGCGGACCTGGGACGCAGCTACGAAGCGGTGATCCGGGTCAACAGCCAGTCCGGCAAGGGCGGCGTCTCCTACCTGCTGGAACAGAACGGCATCGTCCTGCCGCGCCGCCTGCAGATGGAATTCAGCCAGGTGGTGCAGCAGGTGGCCGACGCCACCGGCAAGGAAATCAGCAGCGAGATGATCCTCTCCTGCTTCGAAGAGGAATATCTCGACGAGCTGACCCCCTATGCCCTGCGCGCGCCTCGCCTGAACAGCCAGGGCGAGCAGACCAGGATCGACGCGGTGCTCGCCGGCCCCTACGGCGAGCAGCCGCTCGGCGGAACCGGCAACGGTCCGTTGGCCGCCCTGGTCGAGGCCTTCGCCGCGCGCGGCCTGAACTTCGACATCGCCGACTACCATGAGCACGCCATGCGCGGCGGCGCCGAGGCGGAAGCCTTCGCCTACGTCGAGATCCGCGTCGGCAACCGCCTGCTGTTCGGCGCCGGGCGCGACGGCAGCATCCTCACCGCGTCGCTGAAGGCACTGACCAGCGCGGTCAACCGGGCAACCCGCCTGGGCCTGCTGGCACCCCAGCAGCAACGCGCCTCCAACGGCTGACCATGAGCTGTGCAATGTCCCTCGAGGCGCTGGCCTGCGACCACCACGATGGCGAGGAGATCCTGCCGCACTGCCATGCGCAGGCGCAGCTGATCCACGCCATCTCGGGGGTGATGCTGGTCGGCGCCGCCCGCAGGAACTGGGTGGTGCCGGCCGGCCACGCCCTGTGGGTGCCGCCGAACACCGAACACCAGATCCGCATGTCCGGCAGCGTGCGCATGCGCACGCTGTTCATGCCCGCCGCCACCTGGCCGCGGGACGGTGAACAGTGCCAGGTGATCGCGGTCTCGCCGTTGCTGCGGGAACTGCTGGTGGCGGCCAGCGAGATGCACCTGGGCGACTCCAGCGCGCAGCGCCGGCGCTGTATCCACGAGCTGCTGCTGGTGGAACTGGACGCCGCGCAGACCATCGGCATCCACCTGGTCATGCCGCGCGACCCGCGCCTGCTGCGGTTGTGCAGCCAGGTCATCGGCACGCCGGCGGAAGAAACCCGCATGGAAGACTGGGCGCGACAGTTGAACATGAGCAGCCGGACCCTCGCCCGGCTGTTCCAGCGGGAGCTGGGGATGAGCTTCGGCGACTGGCGCACCCGCGCACGCATGGTCCTGAGCCTGCAGCGCCTGAGCGCCGGCGCGTCGGTCCTCGAAGTAGCCCTGGAACACGGCTACCAGAGTCCGAGCGCCTTTTCCCAGACCTTCAAGCGCACCCTCGGCCACTCGCCCAGCCACTACCAGGCCCTGAGCGCCTGAACCGCGCCGGCCGTCCGCGGCCGGCACGCGCCAGGGAGGTTGTCGCTTTCGAGAGTGTCGTTGTCAGGATCGCGAGAGATGCGGGTAACGCGAATCCCTACCCTGCTCGAGTCTCCATCAGAATGACGACCCGCGATGCCCGTACCCACTTCCTACCCGCCACGCCCCCTGTTCGCGCTGGCCTGTGCCGCCCTGCTGCTGGCGGGCTGCTCGGCGGTGACCGAACACCCGGTCCCGTCCGTCCAGCTGCCCCGCGCAGGCGCCTGGCAGGCGCTCGCCGCCGACACCAGCGCGCAGCAACCGCCCGACCAGTGGTGGCGCCTGTATCAGGATCCGCAGCTCGACCAGCTGGTGGGCCGCGCCCTGCGGCATAACCACGATCTCGAGGGCGCACTGGCCCACGTCGATGAGCTGCTCGCCCTGCTCGGCCAGGCCAGGGCCCAGCGCTGGCCCGGCACCAGCACCTCCTGGCAGACCTTCTACGGGCGCACCAGCGATGACCAGACCGAGGCCAAATCCACCGGTGAGCGGGCCCCGTCGCAGTGGAACCACGTACCGGCGTTCGCCCTCGACTACCAGATCGACCTGTGGGGCCAGGTACGCCATTCGATCCTCGCCGCCCAGGCCGGCGCCGAGGCCGCCCAGGCCGCCCACGACCAGTTGCGGGTGAACGTCGCCGCCGGCACCGCCCGCGCCTATGCCAGCGCCTGCGCCTATGCGGCACGCGCGGCGATCCAGCAACGCTCGGTGGAAACCGTGGAGCGCAGCCTGGACCTGACCCAGCGCCAACGCCGCTCCGGCCTGGTCACCGACCTGGAGGTGGAGCGGGTGCGCAGCCTGCTGGAGGAAACCCGCGCGCTGCTGCCGCGCCTGCTGGCCGAACGCCAGGCGGCGCTGGAAGAGCTGGGCGTGCTGATCGGCAGCGACCCGCAGCAGTTGCCGGCCGCCGTCGGCGAATGCCGGCGCGTGCCGCGACTCGCCCGGGAACTGCCGGTCGGCGACGGCTGGGCGTTGCTGCAGCGGCGTCCGGACATCCGCCAGGCCGAGCGCGAGCTCGAAGCCGCCAGCCACGAGGTCGGCGTGCGCCAGGCCGACTTCTACCCGAGTGTCTCGTTCGGCGCCTCGATCGCCGCCTCCAGCGATCGCCTGCACGACCTCGGCGACCACGAGGCGATCACCTATGCCATCGGCCCGCTGATCAGCTGGCGCTTCCCCAACATGCTGAGCACCAGGGCGCGCCTGGAGGGCGCCCGGGCGCACGAACGGCGGCAACTGGCTCGTTTCCGCCAGCAGGCGCTGACCGCGCTCAAGGAAGTCCGCCAGAGCCTGGCTCGCTACAGCGGCGAGAGCAGCCGCCGCCAAGCGTTGCTCGGCGCCTTGGACAGCAGCCGCAAGGCGTACCGGCTGGCGCATCTCAACTACCAGGCCGGCGCCCTCGACTTCCTCGACGTGCTCGACAGCGAACGCGCGATGGTCCGCCTCGAGGCGGAAAAGGCCGAAGCCGACCGGCAACTGGTCGAGCGCCAGATCGATCTCTTTCATGCCCTGGGAGGGGGTTGGCAGGAACCGGCGGCGATGCCGGCCCGCTACGCCACCCGCTCCGCAACCGTCAGTGGAACACCCCGATGAACATAGCCGTCGACGAAAAACGCAACGCCCCCGCCGAAGAGCGGGCACACCCGGTCTCCCCCGTGGAACCCGCGGAAAGGAAAAAGCGCCAGCGCCGCCTGATGTGGCTCGGCGGAGCACTCCTGGCCGTCGCCGCGGTCGGCTATGGCCTGTACTGGCTGAGCGTCGGCCGCTACCTGGAAGAAACCGACGACGCCTACGTGCGCGCCGACTGGATCACCATCAGCGCGAAGGTTTCCGGCTACGTCGCCGAGGTCCTGGTGCAGGACAACCAGGCGGTCGCCGCCGGCGATCCGCTGGTGCGCATCCATGATCGCGACTACCAGGCGCGCCTGCTCCAGGCCAGGGCCCGGCAAGGCGAAAGCCGCGCCGCCGTCGCGGCACAGCAGGCCGCCCTGGTGACGCTGGACGCCCGGCTGAAGGAACAGCAGGCGCTGATCGACCAGGCCAGCGCCGACATCGAGAGCGCCAAGGCCGAACGTCACCGCGCGCAACTGGATTTCCAGCGCTACCGGGACCTGGTGGCGCAGCAGGCGGCCAGCAGCCAGCGCCTGGAAAGCGTCACCGCCGACTACGCGCGGGCACGCTCCGCGCTGAGCCGCGCCGAAGCCGCCGCGAGCCGCCAGCGCACGCGCATGGCGGTGCTCAAGGCCAGTCGCGAGCAGGCCGCGGCGCTGCTCGAACGGCAGAAGGCGCGCTCCGCCGAGGCCGATGCGAGCCTGGCGCTGGCCAGCAACGAACTGGAAGATACCCTGATCCGCGCGCCGATCGCCGGCGTGGTCGGCCAGCGCCGGGTGCGCCAGCGCCAGTACGTCACGCCCGGCCTGCCGCTGCTGGCCGTGGTGCCGGTGGAACAGTCCTACGTGGTGGCGAACTACAAGGAGACCCAGCTGCGCCGCATGCATCCCGGCCAGCCGGTGGAGATCCGCGTCGACAGCTTCCCCGATGCCGTCCTGCATGGCCGGGTCGACAGCTTCTCGCCCGGGTCGGGCGCGGTCTTCGCCCTGCTGCCGCCGGACAACGCCACCGGCAATTTCACCAAGATCGTGCAGCGCTTCCCGATCAAGGTCGTGCTCGACCCCGACGCCCGCCAGCAGGTGGCGATCCTGCCCGGCATGTCGGTGATCACCGAGGTCGACACCCGCCAGGAGAGCGAGGCCGCGCGGCATGGCCAATGAGCAGGAGAAGACTTCGCTGAAGGCCTGGGTGGCGGTCATCGGCGGCCTGTTCGGCTGCTTCATGGCCGGCATGAACGTCCATGTCACCAGCGCCGCGCTGCCGGAAATCGAGGGTTCCCTGGGCGCCACCTTCGAGGAGGGCTCCTGGATCTCCACCGCCTACCTGGTCGCGGAGATCGTCATGATCCCGCTCACCGCGTGGCTGGTGGAGGTCTTCTCGCTGCGCCGGGTGATGCTGGTGGGTTCCAGCGTATTCCTGGTCGCCTCGGTGGCCTGCTCCTTTTCGCCGAACCTCACCAGCATGATCATGATCCGGGTCGTCCAGGGCGCCGCCGGCGCCGTGCTGATTCCGCTCTCGTTCCAGTTGATCATCACCGAGCTACCGGCCTCGCGGGTGGCCATGGGGATGGCCCTGTTCAGCCTGTCCAACAGCGTCGCCCAGGCCGCCGGCCCCTCCATCGGCGGCTGGCTCACCGACGTCTACAGCTGGCGCTGGATCTTCTACCTGCAGCTGATCCCCGGCGTGCTCCTGCTCGCCGCGATCGCCTGGGCCATCTCGCCGCAAGCCATGCAGCTGCAACGCCTGCGCCAGGGCGACTGGCTCGGCATCGCGAGCATGATCGTCGGCCTGGGAGCGATCCAGATCGTTCTCGAGGAAGGCGGTCGCAAGGACTGGTTCGGCTCCGACTTCATCGTCTGGACCTTGGTCCTGGGCGTAGCCGCCTTGCTCCTGTTCATCTACACCCAACTGTTCGGCCGACGCTCCTTCATCAACCTGCGCCTGCTGGCCGGCTACAACTTCGGCGTCGCCAGCGCGGCGATGTTCATCTTCGGCGGCGCGACCTTCGGCCTGGTATTCCTGGTGCCGAACTACCTGTCGCAACTGCACGGCTACAACGCCCGCGAGATCGGCGTCAGCCTGATCGCCTACGGCCTCGTGCAACTGCTGCTGGCGCCGGTGATGCCGCGCCTGATGCGCTGGCTGCCAGCCAAGCTGATGGTCGCCACGGGCTTCGCCATCATGGCCGCCGGCTGCTACATCGGCGCCTACCTGGACGCCGACAGCGCCGCCAACGTGATCATCCCGTCCACCGTGGTCCGCGGCATCGGCCAGCCCTTCATCATGGTCGCGCTATCCGTGCTGGCGGTCTCCGGCCTGTCGAAGAGCGAGGCGGGCTCCGCCTCGGCACTGTTCTCGATGCTGCGCAACCTGGGCGGCGCGGTCGGCACCGCGGTGCTGACCCAGGTCGTCTCGCAGCGCGAACGCTTCCACTCGGTCCGCATCGGGGAACAGGTGAACGCCTTCTCCCCGGGCCTGCAGGAGCGCCTCCAGGCCGATCTCGGCCAGGGCAGCGACTTCGCCATCAACGAATGGCTGCCGGCCCAGGCCGAGACCCTCACCCGGCTGGGGACGCACATTCGCCACGAGTCGTTCCTGATGGCCTACGGCGACGCGTTCTACCTGTCGTTCATCGCACTGCTGGTCTGCGCGGCGGCGGCACTCGCCCTGCGCAGTGGGAAAAGCGCCGGATAGAAGGCGTATCCGCCAACCTGTTTTCAAGGAAAGACAAACAGAAGGAGTGATCTTCAGACAAGGAAGAAAAACAAATAAGAACGGCTTATTCCATAGAGTCCGGGGGGACTTCCATCCCTATACGACATCATTATTAAAAATGGTGTACGGACTCCCATTGCCTGGCGAAACATATATTTAATGTTTTGCCCGGCATTGTTCGTCCGCATATTCATGGTCTTGAAATTTTTTGAAAAACTTCTTGCCCATTCAACAAACACTCAACTAACTTCCCTCTCGCTCCGCTGCGTTCGAAAAGTGGAGCGCCCATCCAATCGACATATATCCGTGCAGCCGGAGGAGTTCGCTCGACCATTCGACGGGGAATAGCGAAAGGACCTCTCAGCCAACAAGAAGGGAAATCATCATGGAAAGTTTGAAGAACCTGTTGCAGCAAAAGAAAACCGAACTTGGTCTTCACCCGATCTTCTCAGAAATCGACTCCCTGGAAACCCTGCGAATTTTCATGGGAACGCATGTCTTCGCGGTCTGGGACTTCATGTCCCTGACCAAGCGCCTGCAGCAGGACCTGACCTGCACCAGCCTGCCCTGGCTGCCACCCAGAGACCCGCAGGCGGCGCGCCTGATCAACGAGATCGTGCTCGGCGAAGAGTCCGACGAGAATCTTCAGGATGGCCACTTCAGCCACTTCGAACTCTATCTGCAGGCCATGCGCGAAGTGGGTGCAAGCACGGAAAAGATCGAAGCGTTCATAAACTATCTGGAACAGGGAAACAGCGTCGAAGAAGCCTTGAACCTGTGCAAGGCCGGACGTGCGGCCAGTCGTTTCGTCAAACAGACCATCCATACCGCGCTGAATGCTCGGACGCATTGTGTCGCCGCTTCTTTCATGCATGGGCGTGAAAGTGTAATACCGCACATGTTCCAGAAGATTCTCGATGACTGGAATATCTCCAGCGAACAGGCGCCGACCTTCCGTTATTACTTGCAGCGGCATATCGAAGTCGATTCCGAAGATCACGGCCCGGCCGCCGAACAACTGCTCGAACGCCTGGTCAACGGCAACCAGCTGCACCAGCAGCAGGTCTACCAGTCCGCCATCGACGCGGTGGAAAGCCGGATCGCCCTCTGGGACGAATTGCGCGAAGCCATGCACGCCGAACTGACGGAGGCGCTGGCATGAACTTCCGCATCACCGACCTGGAAAACCTGCCCTGGGAAGTGGTGAGCAGCGAGCACGCCATCAGCCAGGCGATCTACCAGGACACCCTCGACCACCAGAAGCGTACCGGCATCCGTACCCGCCTGGTGCGCTTCCATCCGGGCGCCCGGACGCTCGACGTGTACACCCACGACTACCACGAGGAGGTGTACCTGATCGAAGGCGAGCAGACCGAGCACGGCCAGGCGCACCGTCCCGAAGCCACCTACGGCGAGGGCTGCCATTTCTACCGGGCGGCGAAGACCCTGCACGGGCCGTTCAGCTCGGAAAAAGGCTGTCTGCTGTTCGAAGTTCACTACTACTGATCGATCTATCGAAACGGATGACGATATGAACGCAGAAGACTATCAATCCTTCGCCGAATCCTGGGAGGGACGGGCCACGATCCGCACCCGCCCGCGGCGGATCGTCGAGAACGACGGCAAACTCATCTACCCGCTCAGCCGCCAGCCGCTGGTGCTGAGTGGCACCTTCCAGCGCGAATGCCCGCACCTGCAGGACTTCGCGCTGACCCAGAGCCTCTACAAGTTCATCAATGACGTGGTGATCTTCGAGACCGAGATCGTCGACAGGACCGCCCGCAGCATCGCCAAGGACCGCTTCCCGATCCGCTTCCCCTTCGCCTGCCGCTACGACGCCATGACCGTGGTGGTCGACGAGGACTACCACGCCCTGGTGGCCATGGACTACATGCAGCAGACAGTCGCCCTGACCGGCATCGAGCCGATCGCCCTGCCCCGCGAAATCGAGTTGAGCCGGGCCATCCCGGCGACGCTCGCGGCGGTGCCGGCGTCCCTGCACGGTGCCGTGGAGCTGATCTGCGTATCCATCGCCGAGAACACCCTGACCAACGACGTCGCGGCCTTCGCCAAGGACGACAGCATCAAGCCCTCGGTCAAGGGGCTGATGGCCGACCACCTGGCCGACGAAGGACGCCACTCGGGCTTCTGGGCGCGGCTGGCGCGCATCTACTGGAGCGCGGCCGGCGACAAGGAGCGCCAGGCGATCGCCGCGGCGATGCCGACTTTCCTCCGCGAGTACCTGACCAACGAGATCCAGAAGGATTTCGACTTCAGCCTGATCGACCACCTGGACGTCTCGCCCTCCGTGCGCTCCGCGCTGAAGGAGGAAGTTCTCGGCCTGGTCTATCCGATCAACCGCCAGCATCCCCTGCTCGGCAACATCCTGCGCTTTTTCCGCCACAGCGGAATGCTCGATAGCCCCTGCCTGCAGGACGCCCTTTCCGACTATCTGCCCTAGCGAGTGAGTGCAATGAAACGTCTGGAAATCCAACTACTGGGGCACAGTCGTGCCCTGCTGCGGCTAGCGGCCGAGCTGGAGGAGCACGGGCACTCGGTGACCCTCTCCGAGGTTGCGGCGGCAACGCCGGACCTGCTGATCGACGACGGCAGCCAGCCACCCGCCAGCGACTGCCCCGCCGCGCGCCTGTCGCTGCGCTGGCGTGCGACGACGCAAGGCCTGCAACTGCTCTGCCTGGCCAGCGCACCCGGCGCCGCCAGCCGCTGCGTGGCCCGCGGCGGCACGACCGCCTCGGCGACCGGCAACGGCGCCGAGGAAACGCGGGAAGCCGTGGACACCCTGCTCGACCTGGTGCTCCCGGTCATCGGCCAGTACTCCCGCGACAGCGAGAGCCTGCTCCGCGAGGCTCCTTCCGCGTCCACGCCGGAGGATCTGCGCGACCTGTCCGAACTGGAGCGCCACGCTTTCGGCCACCGCCTCAACGAAACCCGCTGCCAGGCCCTGCTGGAGCAGGCCGGCGGCTCGTTCGTCGAACGTCTCTCGCAAAGCCTGTTGCGCCACGCCGAGCGCAGCGCCCTGCGCCATCGCGGCGCGAGCGTCAGCTACGCCGCCCTGCACGCCTACAGCCTGGCCATCCAGGAGCGCCTGGACAGCCTGCTGGAAGGCGCGGACACGGACAGCCCGCCGATCATCGGAATCTCGCTGGAAAAGGGGCTTGCGCTGTACGCCGGCATACTCGCCGTGCTCGGCTGCGGCGCGGTCTATCTGCCGCTCGACCCGAGCCACCCGCGCGAACGCCGCAGCGCCATCCTGAAAAGCGCGGGCGCCCGCCTGCTGCTGCACGACGGTTCGCCGAACACCTGCATCGACGAGCTGCCGGGACTCGACATCAGCCGCCTGGAGTATCTCCATCACGGTGTCGATGGTCGCACCGGCACGGCGCTGGCGCCCTGCCAGCAGTTGCTGCGCCGGTCGCGGCCGGCGGAAGCGCCCTGCGTCGCGATCTATACCTCCGGCACCACCGGGCAACCCAAGGGCGTGCTCCTGGGCATCGGCAACCTCAGCCATTTCTGCGCCTGGTACGCCGCGCACGTCGAGGTCGACGAGGACGCGCGGGTCCTGCAGTTCTCCACGATCAGCTTCGATGCCTCGATGCTCGACCTGTTCCCGACCCTGATCCAGGGCGCCGAGCTGGTGGTTCCCGACGAAGACGACCGCCGCGATCCGCAAAGGCTCGCCAACCTGATCGGCGAACAGCACGTCAGCCATGCGTTCCTCCCGCCGGCATTGCTGAGCATCATGCCGCTGGACACGCTCAAGGGCATGCGCCACCTGGTCACCGGCGGCGACGTCTGCGAACCGCACGTGATCGACGAGCTTGCCGGATACTGCGCGCTGCACAACATCTACGGACCGACCGAAACCACGGTACTGGCGACCACCCGGCGCTTCCGCGCGGGCGACGACAACCGCAACCTCGGCGCGCCGATCGCCAACACGCGGATCCTGATCCTGGACGAACACGACGACCCGGTACTCGACGGCGAGACCGGCGAACTGTACATCGTCGGCCCCGGCGTCGGCCTCGGCTACCTCAACGCGCCGGAGTTGACCGCCGAACGCTATCGCACGCTGGAGCTGCCCGGTGGCGAGCGCTGCCTGGCCTACCGCAGTGGCGACCTGTGCCGCTGGCAGGACGATGGCATCCGGATCGTCGGCCGGCGCGACAACCAGATCAAGATCCGTGGCTTCCGCGTCGAGCCCGAGGAGATCGAGAGTACCCTGCGCCAGGCCCAGCTGTTCCGCCAGGTCGCGGTGGTCATCGACGAACGCAAGCGCATCCTCGCCTATCTCGCCCAACCGCTGGAGGCCGATGCCGACAGCGCCCGCGAGCGCCTGCGCGAGCACGCCCGCCAACGGCTGCCCGACTACATGCAGCCCGGCGCCTGCGTCGTGCTCCCGCGGTTGCCGGCAACCGCCAACGGCAAGATCGATCGCAACGCCCTGCGCAACCTGCCGCCACCGCAAGTCGAACAGGCCAGGCGGCTGGCTCCGCGCACGGAAGAAGAGCGGCGTCTGCTGGCGCTCTGGGGCGAGCTGCTGGAACTGGGCGAAAGCGAGATATCCATCGACGAGAGTTTCTTCAACCTCGGTGGCCATTCGATTCTGCTGTCACGCATGCTGCTCGGCCTGCGCCAGCGCTTCGGCAGGAGCGTGCCGATCAATCGCTTCGTCGAGTCGCCCACCATCCAGACCCTCGCCCACCTGCTGGCCGACGGCGACGGCGCCAGCGGCGTCGACCCGCAGGCGCTGCGCGACGCCGAGCGCCCGTTGCAACTGGACGTGCTGCCGCTGAACCGCATGGGCGATGTGCACAAGGTGGTACTGACCGGCGCCAACAGCTTCCTCGGCGTGCACCTGGTGGAAGCGCTGCTCGACTGGGGCGCCAGCGAGATCGCCTGCCTGGTCCGCGCGAAGGATGACGAGGCGGCCCGGCAGCGCTTCATCGCCGCGCTGGCGGACAACCGCCTGGAAGGTCTCGACCTGGAGCGGGTCAGGGTCTACGCCGCCGACATCACCCAGCCGCGCCTGGGCCTGTCGGAAGCGGTATACACGGATCTCGACCTGCGCTATGGCGCCATGATCCACAATGCCGCCAACGTCAACCATGTCCTCGACTACGCCGCGCTGGCAAGGGACAACGTCGAGCCGATCTTCGAGTGCCTGCGTTTCTGCGAAGGGCGCAGCAAGAAGATCCTCAATTTCGTATCCACCCTTTCGGCCTCGAGCAGCGTCGACGAGAACGGCCGCGTGCTCGAGCGTCCACCGGCGCACACCCCGCCGATCTATATCCGCAACGGCTACAACCTGACCAAGTGGGTGGCCGAGCGGATTCTCTGGAGCGCCAGCGAGCAGGGGGTGCAGGTCAACCTCTACCGTCCCGGCAACATCACTTTCAATACCCGCACCGGCGTCTGCCAGCCGCATCGCAACCGCCTGATGCTGATGCTCAAGGGTTCTCTGCAACTGCGCAAGGTTCCCGAGCTTTCACTCAACTTCGACCTGATGCCGGTGGATTTCCTCGCCCGCTTCATCGCCTTCCACGCCAGTCGCTGCCATCCGGCGCGGGCGGTATTCAACCTGCACAACCCGGAGCCACTGAGCTGGGAAGGCTACCTGGAGGCCTTCCGCGAGATCGGCCATCGCTTCGACATGGTCCCGGTGCCCCAGTGGCAGCAACTCCTCGGACAGATCGACCGGGACAACGCGCTGTTCGAAGTGCTCGGTTTCTACCTGGACGGTTTCGAGGAGGACATCGGCGATATCTCCCTCATCGAATACCGCAATGCCCTGTCGGGAATCCTCAACATGGGCGAGCGCTACCCGGCGAAAAGCAGTTCGCTGTTGCGCAAGGGCTGCGAATACCTGCGCGAGATCGACTTCATCTGAACCCAACCCCTGAACCAACCACAAGGAAGACAGCATGAAAACCTTCGAACCCGATACCCTGATCCGCAATCCGGTAGGCCATCCGGTCGTCGCTGCGGTCGACATCCCCGCGGCCGCCGCGGAAGTCTGGAACATCGTCGGCAACTTCGCCGGCTTCCCGGTCTTCATCCCTGCGCTGTCGCACATCGAGATGATCGGCAACGGCGTGCGCTCCGTGCGCAAGAAGCTGTTCAAGGACGGCAACGTGGTCATCGAACAGCTCAACTCGCGCGACGACCAGGCCATGTACATGACCTGGTCGCTGCTCTATACCAGCCTGAACATCGGCAACCTGTGGGCTTCGATGACGGTGGAAAGCACCGCTCCGAAACGCTCCACGGCCACCTGGACGATCATCGGCGAACCCTTCCAGGGCGACGACCTGGAAGGGTTCCAGGCATTCCTGCAGGGCTTCGCCGACGGCGCCATGCAGAACGTCAAGGCGCTGTTCCCGGCCGCCTGAACCGGACCCGCCGCCGCCCACCGCGGCGGCGGGCCCCTACAGGGCACGCAGGTAAGCCACCAGGTCAGACTTCTCCTGGGCGTTCAGCTTGCGTGCCAGCACCAGGTTGAAGAATTCCACCGTGTCCTCCAGGGTCAGCAGGCGGTCGTCGTGCAGGTAGGGTGGCGAGTCCTTGATCCCGCGCAAGGGGAAGGTCTTGATCGGTCCATCGGCGGCAGCCATCACCCCGTTGACCAGCTTCGGATCGTAGAAGCGCTCCAGCTTCAGGTTGTGCATCAGATTGTCGGTGAAATATGGCGGCGCATGGCAACCGGCGCAGGCCGCCTTGCCGTAGAACAGCTTCTCGCCACGCAGCTCCTGCTCGCTGGCCTTGCGTGGGTCGAGGCGGCCCTCCACGTCCAGCTTCGGCGCCGGCGGGAAGTCCAGCAGCGCCTGGAATTCGCCCATGAAATGGACCTGGCTGCCGCGCTCCAGGACATTCACGCCCTTCTTGGTGGCGATCACCGGATCGCCGTCGAAATAGGCCGCCCGCTGTTCGAACTCGGTGAAGTCCTCGACGGTCTTCAGCGCCCGCTGCGAGCCGAACAGGCGCTGGATGTTGACCCCGCGCAATGTCGGCGTATCGATGCGATGGCGGAACGGCTGCGGACGCGCGTCGCCGGCCAGGTGGGTGGCGGCGTTGGTGTGGCCGTTGGCGTGGCAGTCGAAGCAGGCCACGCCGCGGCTCGGGTGTTCGCTGCGGCGATCGTCGGTGAGGTTGAACTGCTGCTGCGGGAAGGCCGTGAGCAGCAGGCGCAGGCCTTCCAGCTGCTTGGGATTGAGAATCCCGTTGAACAGTTCGAAGTAGTTGTCGATGGTCACCAGCCTGCCCCTGGATACATCGCCCAGGTCCGGCCGCGTGGTGAGGAACATCGGTGCCGGGAATTCGGGCAGGAAATGGTCCGGCAGGTCGAAGTCCAGGTCGAAGCGGGTCAGGTCGCGGTTTTCCTGGCGCTTGACCTCGTCGATGAGGAATTTCGGAAAGACCATCCCGCCTTCGGCGTGGTTGGGATGCGGCAGCGGCAGGAAGCCGCCGGGGAACAGGCCCTGCTTGCGGATTTCCTCCGGGCTCAGGCGGGCCAGCTCGTCCCAGTCGGTGCCGGCCGGCAGTTTCACCCGCACGCCCTCCTGCAGCGGCTTGCCACGGGTCATGCTGGCCTCCTTGGCCGGCCGGTCGCTGAGGTCGTAGCGCTGTTCGAGCAGGGTCTTGTGGGTCTGCTCGATCGACGGCTTGTTCGCCGTCATGCGCTTCATGATGGCGGCGAAATCCTCGTTTATCACCACCGGCATGTAGCTGGAGGTCTTGCTTGGCTGCTCCTCCGCGGCGGCGGAGACTGGCAACCCCAGGACGAGCGGCATGGCCCACAGGGCATGGCGCTTCCAGGCAGGCATATTCATCAGGCGTCCTCTCTCTCATGAGGAAACGCCGAGCCTCGTCTTCCCGACCCCACACCCCGGCAGCCCGCCGCGGCGAGCCGATCGACCTGCGGCGCATCCTGCGCCACGCGGGTTCCCGGCTGTTTCCAGTCAGTCCTGAAGGGAACTCAGGGTTTATCCATCGCCTTCAGGCCTAGCCGAGCGCAGCCGCGCCAGCAAATAGGCTCAGTCTATGAAAACCATTGGCAAATGCCTATGCATCGCTTCGCCAGCATGGACGACGCCAGGCGCGCCGCCGGCTACGGGGAAAGAAGGGGATACCGGTCGGTTTGCGCATAGAACGCGGGGTTACCAGCAGCGCTTCGATTAGCGCGAATGAGTCCGGCCTCAATGAGCGAGGAAGGCGGCCACCTGCTCGGCCTCGAATGGCCAATTCAGCTCGGCGCCGTTGTCGCACCGGCGCAGCACGGGGATCCGCAAGCCGTACTGCGCGACCCAGGTCTCGCTGTCGGCGATGTCCACCAGCTCGACCAGCAGGCCGTGCTCGACGAAGGGCATCAGCACCCCCTCCGCGACTTCACAGAGATGGCAACCGAGGGTTCCGAAGAGCTGGCATTCAGGGAGCATTGAACGAACCTGCAGGTATTCGCCGCGAATGGTAGCACCGGCGCTCAGGCGCCGGCGACCTGCAGCAGGCTTTCGGCCGCCTGTCGCGCTTCCTGCGCCTGTTCGCCGGGGCCGTGGATATGCGCCATCACCAGCGCGCCTTCCATCAGATATTGCAGTTGCCGCGCCAGCGGCGCCGGCTGTGCCACGCCCAGGCGCTCCAGCTGGCGCAGGAAATAGGCCTCGGTGAAGGCCTTCTGTTCGGCCGCCTGGCGGTGAATCGGGTGCGAGCGTTCGTGGAATTCGGCAGCGGCATGGATGAAGGCGCAGCCCCGAAAGGCTTCGTCCTGGAGGAACGCCTGCAGGCCGTCGAAGACCGCCAGGATCGCCGCGCGCGGCTCGAGCAGCCCCTCGGCCTCGAGCATACGTTCGGCCGTGCGCTGCCGGCGGACTTCCAGAGCGGCCATGATCAGTTCGTCCTTCGACCGGAAGTGCTTGTACAGGGTCATCTTCGCCACCCCGGACTCGGCCAGGATGCGGTCGATACCGGTGGCGTGGTAGCCCTCGCGATAGAACAGGTCGACGGCGGTGCTGAGCAGTTGCTCGCGTTTGCGGGATGTCATGGAAAGCCTCCTGAGCGGTCCATTATGCGCGAGCCTGCCGCCCCCTTGAACCGCTCTGCATCGCTCTCGCCTCGAATACCGGCAGGAAAAGGCGAAAAGGTGGCTTGAAATATACAGACCTGTCTGTCTAATATCCAGCAGACACCACCCACACACTGGAACCCTCCGATGAAACTTTATGACCTGGATCTCTCCGGCAACGCCTACAAGGTCCGCCTTTTTCTCGCCCTGATCGGTCGCGAGGTGAGCCTGCTCACGGTCGACATCGCCAACCGCGAACATAAGACCACGGCCTTCCTGCGCATGAATCCCCGTGGCCAGATCCCGGTGCTGGAGGATGGCGACCTGCAACTGGGCGACTCCCAGGCCATCCTGGTCTATCTGGCACGCCGCTACGCCAGCCCCGAGTGGTATCCGCTCGACCCCGCCAGCCAGGGCCGCATCGCCCACTGGCTCAGCTATGCGGCCAACGAGGTGCAGAACGGTCCGGCCAGCGCGCGCCTGATCGCCCGCTTCAACCTGCCCCTGGATGGGGAGCTGGCCCGGCGCCGGGGGCTGGAGGTGCTGCAACTGGTGGATCGCCACCTCTCCGGGCATCGCTGGCTGGCCCAGGGCGAGCTGCCGAGCATCGCCGACGTAGCGCTCTATCCCTACCTGGCGCTGGCCCCCGAAGGCGGCCTGGCGCTGGACGACTACCCGGCGCTGAACGCCTGGCTCGCGCGCATTCGCGCCCTGCCCGGCTACATTCCGATGCCCGGCCTGTAGACGACAGGAGGCCGCATGAACGAGGAGCGAGGCCCCTTTCATCCCGGCGAACTGGCGATCCAGCAACGCGCCGGGGTCCGCGAGCAGGTCGCCGGCTTCGGCAGCCGGGCGATTCGCGCCTTCATGCCGGAGCAGCACCGGGAATTCTTCGCCCAACTGCCGATATTGCTGGTCGGCAGTCTCGACTCCACGGGCCAGCCCAGCGCCTCGCTGCTCTGGGGCGATCCCGGCTTCGTCCATTCGCCGCAACCGACGCGCCTGCGCATCGACGGCCTGCCGGAAGCGGACGACCCGTTGGCGCCCCATCTCGAAGCCGGCGCTCGGCTCGGCATCCTCGGCCTGGAGCTGCCGACCCGTCGCCGCAACCGCATGAACGGCCGGGTCCTGGCGCGTGACGCAGAGGGCTTCACGGTTGGCGTCGAACAGTCCTTCGGCAACTGCCCGAAGTACATCCAGGCTCGTAGCTACCAGCCCGGCCCGAGAGCCCCGGGCCCCATGCTGGAAGGTAAAGGTCCCGACCCAGGCTGGCTGGCCCTGGTCGCGCGCAGCGACACGCTGTTCATCGCCAGCCAGCACGCCGACCCGCTGCGAGGCGGCGTCGACGTCTCCCATCGCGGCGGACCGCCGGGCTTTCTCCGGCTCGGCGCGGATGGCCGCCTGTGGTTGCCCGACTACGCCGGCAACCGCCTGTTCAATACCCTCGGCAACCTGCTCCAGGAGCCTCGCTGCGGCCTGCTGTTCATCGACTTCGACAACGGCGACCTGCTGCACCTGCACGCCGAGGCCGAGCTGTTCTGGCCGGGTTCGCAACCATCAATCCCCTGGCCCGCTGGCGCCGAGCGCCTGCTGGCGCTGCGCCCCGTGGCCTGGCGCTGGCGGCGCGGTCGCCTGCCGCTGGCGTTCGGCGCGCCCCAGCCATCCCCTTTTCTTCCTTCCGGTGAATATTGATGCCTTTCCTGTATCGCCTTGCCTCGTTGTTGATCGCTCTTCTCGTCCTGCCGGTGCAGGCGGCGGAAATGCGCGTCGCCCTGCTGCGCACCTCGGGAGTGGAGACCCTCGATGCGCTCACCGTCGACGGCGGCTCCTGGGTGCGCCGGGTACCGCTCAGCCATACGGCGGTTCTGATCGAGCACCACGCCGCCACCCTGCTCTTCGATACCGGCCTGGGGCGCGACATCGACGCCCAGTTCCGCACCGACATGCCCTGGTGGGCGGCGCCACTGTTCGCTTACCAGAAAGTCGTCCCGGCGCGCGACCAGTTGGACGCCGCCGGTATCCGCGTCGATCGCATCCTGCTGTCCCACGCGCACTGGGACCATGCCTCGGGCCTGGTCGACTTCCCCGAGGTACCGGTCTGGGCACCCTACGAGGAGATCGCCTTCAGCCGCATCGCCACCCCGCCGGCCGCCTTCCCCAGCCAGTTCCGCCATGGCGTGCGCTGGCGGCCTTACAGCTTCGATCCGACGCCGTTCATGGGCTTCGACAAAAGCCTCGACCTGTTTGGCGACGGCCGCCTGGTGCTGGTCCCCCTGCCCGGCCATACGCCCGGCTCGGTCGGTCTGTTCGTCACCCTCGACAGCGGGCGCCGGCTGTTCTTCAGCGGCGACACCAGTTGGCGACTCGAAGGCGTCGAAGGCCCGCGGCAGAAATTCTTCGCCGGGCGCGCCCTGGTCGATCGCGACCCCGAGCGCACTCTCGCGCAGTTGGCGAAGATCCGCCTGCTGCTGCGCAGCGACCCGCGGCTGAGCGTGATTCCGGCGCACGACGCGCGGATCCAGGCCGCCCTGGGCTATTTCCCGACCTGGCTGGAGTAGCCGCAAAGCCCGTCCTAGACAGGGTTCGTGCCAATTCTCGGCTACCCTCGACTAATGTCTAACAGTGGCGGTCTTCCCGTAGTGCTTAAGTAACCGGGCTGTCACAGGCCGACACGGTGTCACGCCGCCGTCATCGGCCTGCCCCAAGCGCTCGAGGAGACAATAACAATGAGCATGACCCCGATCGCCCGTGCCGTGGCTTTTGCCGCGCTGGGTTCCAGCATTACCGTCCCATCCCTGGCCCATGCCGAGTTCATCAAGGACAGCAAGGCCAGCATCGAACTCCGCAACTTCTACTTCAACCGGGACTTCCGCCAGGAAGGCGCCAGCCAGTCCAAGGCCGAGGAGTGGGCCCAGGGCTTCCTCCTGCGTTACGAGTCCGGCTACACCGAGGGCACCATCGGTTTCGGCGTCGACGCCATCGGCCTGCTGGGAGTGAAACTCGACTCCAGCCCTGACCGCAGCGGCACCGGCCTGCTCAAGCGCGACCGCGAGAGCGGCCGCGCCCAGGACGACTACGGCGAAGCCGGGATCACCGCCAAGCTGCGGGCGTCGAAGAGCACCCTGAAGATCGGCACCCTGACCCCCAAGCTGCCGGTGATCATGCCCAACGACAGCCGCCTGTTGCCGCAGACCTTCCAGGGCGGCGCGCTGAACTCCATGGAGATCGACGGCCTGACCCTCGATGCCGGGCGCCTGAAGAAGGTCAACCAGCGCGACTCCTCGGACAACGAGGACATGACCATCACCGGCGGCGGCAAGCGCAACATCGTGGTCCGTTCCGGGCTGACCTCGGACAAGTTCGACTTCGCCGGCGGCAGCTACAAGTGGACCGACAACCTCAGCACCAGCTACCACTTCGGCAAGCTCGACAACTTCTACAAGCAGCACTACCTGGGCCTGGTGCACACCCTGCCAATCGCCGACAAGCAGTCGCTGAAGTCCGATATCCGCTGGGCGCGCTCCACCGACGACGGCTCCAGCAACGTCGACAACAAGGCGCTCAACGCCATGTTCACCTACAGCCTGGGCTACCACGCCTTCGGCGTCGGCTACCAGAAGATGAGCGGCGACACCGGCTTCGCCTACATCAACGGCGCCGACCCCTACCTGGTGAACTTCATCCAGATCGGCGACTTCGCCAACAAGGACGAGAAATCCTGGCAGGCACGCTACGACTACAACTTCGCCGGCATCGGGATTCCCGGCCTGACCTTCATGACCCGCTACGTCAAGGGCGACAACATCGACCTGCTGACCACCTCGGGCGAAGGCAAGGAATGGGAGCGCGACATGGACATCGCCTACGTGTTCCAGAGCGGCCCGTTGAAGAACCTCGGGGTGAAGTGGCGTAACGCGACGATGCGCACCAACTACACCAACGACTACGACGAGAACCGCCTGATCGTCAGCTACACGCTGCCGCTCTGGTAACGGCGGGCCCGGCGGTTGACCGCGCCGCGGTCATCCGCCCTGCACCATAACGAAGAGGGCACCCCCGGGTGGCCTTTTTTCATGGCTACCGGAACGCCTCGTCCCGCGCCGCGCAGGGCGGTTAATGCCTCAGGTCCGGCGGAGCCGCTCCTCTCATTCGTGACTGACCGCACCGATCCTGTGGATCGACAGGTCCGCGCCGTAGTACTCCTCCTCCTGGCTCAGGCGGATACCCAGCAGCGCCTTCATCGCCCCATAGACCAGCAGGCCGCCGACGAACGCCACCGCTACCCCCAGCAGGCTGCCGATCGCCTGGCTGGCCAGGCTCACCCCGCCGAGCCCGCCCAGCGCCTGCTGGCCGAAGATCCCGCAGGCGATCCCGCCCCAGACTCCGCAGAGGCCATGCAGTGGCCAGACGCCGAGGACGTCGTCGATCTTCCAGCGCACCTGGGTCGCGGTGAACGCCCAGACGAACAGTCCGCCAGCTACCAGGCCGGTGGCCAGGGCGCCGATCGGATGCATCAGGTCGGAGCCGGCGCACACCGCCACCAGCCCGGCCAGCGGACCGTTGTGCAGGAAACCCGGGTCGTTGCGGCCGATCAGCAGCGAAGCCATGGTGCCGCCGACCATCGCCAGCAGCGAGTTGACCGCCACCAGCCCGCTGACACCGGCGAGGGTCTGGGCGCTCATCACGTTGAAGCCGAACCAGCCGATGATCAGGATCCACGAACCCAGCGCCAGGAACGGGATATTCGACGGCGCCATCGCCACCAGCTTGCCATCGCGATAGCGGCCGTTGCGGCTGCCCAGCAGCAGGACCGCCGCCAGCGCCAGCCAGCCGCCTACGGCATGGACTACCACGGAGCCGGCGAAATCGTGGAAAGCCGCGCCGAACTCGAGCTTCAGCCATTCCTGCAGGCCGAAATTGCCGTTCCAGATCAGGCCTTCGAAGAACGGATAGACGAAGGCCACGATCAGCGCCGTGGCGCACAGCTGCGGACCGAAACGGGCGCGCTCGGCGATGCCGCCGGAAATGATGGCCGGGATCGCCGCGGCGAAGGTCAGCAGGAAGAAGAACTTCACCAGCGCGTAACCGTTGTCCAGCGTCAGCGCCGCCGCCGGATGGAAGAACGTCACGCCGTAGGCGATCCAGTAACCGACGAAGAAATAGGCCAGCACCGAAATGGCGAAGTCGGAGAGGATCTTCGACAGGGCGTTGACCTGGTTCTTCAGGCGCACGGTGCCGACCTCGAGGAAGGCGAAGCCGGCGTGCATCGCCAGCACCATCACCGCCCCGAGCAGGATGAACAGGGTATTGGAGCCGTGGATCAGGACTTGCACCGCGCTATTCAGGTTATCCATGGAGGGAGGCAGCCTTCAGGTGGAACGGAAGCACCACAAATGCCCATTGCCGTCTCGTCACGCACCATGACGAAGCAGAAACCCTCGTCGGATCCGTCGAGGGTGGCCCGAGGCCGCTGTTCAGGTTTCCGCGGAGGCATGGAAAAATTCGGTACTTTCCTTGGTTTTCATTGGGTTGGGCGTCCTGCCGGGGTACCCTCCGGCTTCGCCTGGCGCCCCCGGACGGGGCGCCCCAGCCGGGGACCGCACCAGGGGATTGCAAGCGCTGTACCAGCTCGCGCCCCGTCGCGAGGCATTGCCACGGGCGTCATCTCGCCGCAGCCGCGCCGACAACCCCGCCATGGCAGTCTTTAATGAAGGCAACGATGCGCGACGCCGGCGCCCACCCGGAAATCAACGAGCGGTTGAACCTTCCGCCCCGCGCCTGGCTCGAAAAAACACACCCCATGACCTGAGGAGCTCGTCATGCCCCGCAAGACCACTGCAAACGCTGCAAAGGATGAACTGTTGGCCGAATTCCAGGCATTGGTCGCCGACACCGAGAAACTCCTGCAAAGCACCGCCGACGTGGCGGGCGATCAGGCGGAAGAGATTCGCGGCAAGATCCACGACAGCCTCAAGCGCGCCCGCGATACCCTGCGCGACACCAAGGACTCGCTGAAGGACAACGTCCGCGAGCGCAGTCAGGCCGCCGTCGATGCCACCGAGGTCTACGTCGGCGAACATCCGTGGCAGAGCATCGGCATCGCCGCCGGCGTCGGCTTCCTGCTCGGCCTGCTGGTCAGCCGGCGCTGAGCCATGAGCGAAGGAAAGGATCCGGCCGACGGCCGCCCCTCCCTGCGGCGCTTCGGCGCCGCCTTCCTCGGCCTGTTGCACGGCCATGTCGAGCTGTTCGGCATCGAGCTGCAGGAACAGAAGGCCAACACCCTGCGCCTGCTGCTGTTCGCCGGGCTGGCCCTGGTATTCGCCCTGCTCCTGCTGGTCGGCCTGTCACTGCTGGTGCTGATCGTGTTCTGGGACACCAACCGGCTCGCCGCGGCGCTCGGGTTGTGCCTGTTCTACGTGATCGGCTCGCTGTACTGCGGCTGGCGCCTGTACCAGTCGATCAACGACGAAAGCTCGCCGTTCAGCGCCACCCTGGAAGAACTGGCCAACGACCGCGAGCGACTGCTGCCATGACAAGGAAACGCGCATGAGCCAACTACCGGTGAACGCGACCGGCCTGTCGCGTCGTGAATTGCGCAAGGCGGTGATCCGTCTGCGCCTGGAAATGCAGCGCCAGCAATTGCGCCGCGAAGGCCAACTGCTGGTGCAGCCCTTCCGCCAGGCCCAGGGGCTGGGCCACAACCTCAGCCAGCAACTGTTCGGCGGTGGCAATGCGGCGCTGTGGGGTGCCGGCGGAGCCGCACTGCTGGGCGTACTGCTTGGCAAGGGCGGACGCTGGCAGCGCCTGCTGCGCCTGGGCGTCACCCTGGCCCCGCTATTGCTTGGCCTGCGCAAGCAGAAAGGCCGTTGAGGGTCGCGCCGACCGGTAGCGGTCGGCGCCTTCCCACTGCCGCCCCACGCGACGATTGAGCTTGCCGGGGCAAACCGTTAGCGTGTCCGCATCGCCTCAGCGCATTCCTGGAATTCCCGATGGACTGGCAGACCCTGCTCACCCGCGAACGGCTCGGAAAGCCGGTACACAGCAACGATGAACTGGGCCGCAGCGCCTTCCACAAGGATCACGACCGGATCATCTTCTCCGGCGCGTTCCGTCGCCTGGGACGCAAGACCCAGGTCCACCCGGTCTCCAGCAACGACCATATCCATACCCGCCTGACCCACTCGCTGGAAGTCGCCTGCGTCGGCCGTTCGCTGGGCATGCGGGTCGGCGAGATCCTCCGCGACGAACTGCCCGAGTGGTGCGACCCCAGTGATCTCGGGGTGATCGTGCAGTCGGCCTGCCTGGCCCACGACATCGGCAACCCGCCGTTCGGCCATTCCGGCGAGGACGCCATCCGCAACTGGTTCCAGCAGGCCGCCGGACGCGGCTGGCTGGACGAGATGAGCGATGCCGAACGTTCCGACTTCCTCCATTTCGAGGGCAACGCCCAGGGTTTCCGGGTCCTCACCCAGCTCGAATACCACCAGTTCGACGGCGGCACCCGCTTGACCTACGCCACCCTCGGCACCTACCTGAAGTACCCCTGGACCTCGCGCCACGCCGAATCGCTGGGCTACAAGAAGCACAAGTTCGGCTGCTACCAGAGCGAGTTGCCGCTGCTCGAACAGATCACCCAGAAGCTCGGCATGCCGCAACTCGACGATGAACAATGGGCACGCCATCCTCTGGTCTACCTGATGGAAGCGGCGGACGACATCTGCTACGGCCTGATCGACCTCGAGGACGGCCTGGAGATGGAACTGCTGGAATACAGCGAGGTCGAGGCGCTGCTGCTCGGGCTGGTCGGCGACGACCTGCCCGACACCTATCGCCAGCTCGGCCCCCGGGATTCTCGGCGGCGCAAGCTGGCGATCCTTCGTGGCAAGGCCATCGAGCACCTGACCAACGCCGCCGCCCGCGCCTTCGTCGACCAGCAGCAGGCCCTGCTCGCCGGGCGCCTCGGCGGCGACCTGGTGGAGCACATGCACGGGCCGGCCAAGCTCTGCGTGCAGCGGGCCAAGGCCATCGCCCGGGAAAAGATCTTCCAGGACAAGCGCAAGACCCTTCACGAGATCGGCGCCTACACCACCCTGGAAATCCTCCTCAACGCCTTCTGCGGCGCGGCGCTGGAGCAATACGGCGGGCATACGCCGTCGTTCAAGAGCCGCCGCATCCTCGACCTGCTCGGTCGCAACGCGCCCGATCCGCAGTGGCCGTTGTACCGCGCCTTCCTCCAGGTGATCGACTTCATCGCCGGGATGACCGACAGCTACGCCACGGAAATGGCCCGGGAGATGACCGGGCGCTCGAGCCCGGTCTGAGCCTCACACCACCGACGCCGCCAGTTGCTCCTGGAGCTCCTCCTGCAACGCCTCGAGGGCCAGCCGGAGCTTCTCGGCGAGTCCCCGCAGGCGCTCATCGCCTTCGCCCTGGCGGCAGGCCTGCTCCAGCGCCACACAGGCCTCCAGCAGCACGCGCGCCTCGATCATCCGCGCGGCGCCCTTGATCCGGTGCGCGTGATCGGCGAGCCCGGCCCTGTCGGCCCCGTCGAGCAATGCCGCGAGCAGTTGCAGATCGTGCCGGTTGCTGTCGAGCAGGGTTTCCAGCAGTTCCCGGACCCGCTCCGCACGCCCGCCACCGAGCGCATGGAGGGTGCTGGCGTCGTAGAGCCCCTGGGCTGGCGCGGCGACCTGGGCGAAGGAAGCCGCGAGATAGTTGCGCAGCGTTTCCAGGCCAAGCGGCTTGAACAGGCAATCGTCCATGCCCGCTTCGCGACAGCGCTGCACTTCGTCCGGCTCGGCGTCGGCGGTGTAGCCGAGGATCAGGATCGGCGCCCGACGTTCGCGCCGCTCCTGCTCGCGGACGTCGCGCGCCAACTGGTAGCCGTTCAGGCGCGGCATGTTGCAGTCGGTGATCAGCACGTCGAAATGATCGTCGCTCCACAATTCCAGCGCCACCTGCCCATCCTCCGCCTCTTCCACCCGGTGGCCGAGGAACTCCAGCTGCTGGCGCAGCAGTACCCGGTTGGGCGGATAGTCGTCGGCGATGAGGACATGCAAGCGGCGCGGCGGCTCGCTGGAAAGAACCAGCGACTCGTGGCCGGGTTCCGGCGTTTTCGCTCCGCACCGGCGCAACAGCAGGTCCAGCGAGACCAGCGTCCCCTTTCCCGGCTCGCTGTGCATCTCGATGTCGCCCCCCATCAGGTCCACCAGCTTGCGGCAGATCGCCAGGCCGAGGCCGGTCCCGCCCTGTACCGTGCGCCCCTTGGCCACCTGGATGAAAGGCTGGAACAGGCGCGCCTGGTCGGCCGGCGCGATGCCGATGCCGGTGTCCTCGACCGCCAGCCGGACGACCGCCCGCCCCTCGTCCAGGTTCTTCTCCTGGAGTCGGATCGTCACCTGTCCCTGCTCGGTGAACTTGATCGCGTTGCTCACCAGGTTCGACAGCACCTGCTTGAAGCGCAAGGGGTCGATCAGCACGTCACACCCGGGGGTGTCGCCCAGTTCCACGCCAAGCCGCAGCCCCTTCTGCCTGGCCAGGCCTTCGAACATGCGGCGCACCGACTCCACCACTTCGCGCAGGCGAACCCGTTCGGGCGTGAGGATCAGGTGGCCCGACTCGATCTTGGCGACGTCGAGAATATCGCCGATCAGCAACTGCAGGGAACCGGCCGCCTCGTAGGCGACTTCCAGCGAGGCGCGCTCGGGTTGCCCGGGCGTCAGGCGCTGCAATACCAGCTCGAGGATGCCGATGACCGCGTTCATCGGCGTACGGATCTCGTGGCTCATGGTCGCCAGGAACACGCTCTTGGCCCGGTTCGCCTCGTCCGCCTGGCGCATCGCTTCGCGCAACTGGCGAGCCAGGCGTTCGCGCTCGGTGATGTCGATCCAGCCGTTCATCAGGCCGAGCACCCGTCCCTGGCGGTCCCGGTAGGGCGTGACCCAGTGGTGGATTTCCAGCAGCTGGCCACCGATGCGCACGGTCATGTCGGTGAAACTCGCCGTCCCGCCCCGCGCCACCGCCAGGCATTGCCGGTGCATGAGCCGGGCCTTGCCGCCCTCGACCCAGTCGGAATCGGTCAGCAGGGTGCCGCGCGCCTGCTCGCGGGTCATGCGCAGGCTGTCCAGGTAATTCCGGTTGCAGGCCAGCAGGCGTCCGTCGAGCGTGCGGATGCTCACCGGATAGGGAATCCCGTCGACCAGCGCCTGCTTCAATGCCAGGCGATCGCTAAGATCGGCCTCGGTGCGCTGCCAGCGCCTGAGCCTGAGCTGCAACACGGTATTCCAGGCCAGGCAGGCGACGCTGGCCAGGCAGGCCACCAGCAGGCCGAGCATCAGGCTGGACGGGGTGGGCGAACGCAAGCCGTCGACGGGGAGGCGTGCCGGGGTTTCGGCGGACAACTGCCATGCCCGCGAAACCGAAGCGGCGCCGAGCGCGCGCCCCGGTTCGGGGACGGGAGGAACGGTAGCGGGAACCGCCGGTGGGTATCCGGGACTTTCCGCCTTCGACGGTAGGACATGTCCCGCCATGAAGACGAACACGAGAAACAGGCTCAGGCACGCGGCGCGCTTGTGGAACTTCATTCGCCCCGGCCCTTATATGAGCGCATTGCGTTTGGCGAACTCGATAAGATCCACCAGAGAACCGGCGTTCAACTTCAACAACAGGCGCGCCTTGTAAGTACTGACCGTCTTGTTGCTGATGAACATCTGCTCGGATATCTGCTTGTTCGAATAGCCCTGGCTCAGATACTGCAATACCGATACTTCCCGATCGGACAGACGTCCGAGCAACTCCACGTCGTCCGAATAGGCGCCCTGCTGCACCGGGCGCATGGCCGAACTGGGGAAGTAGCTGTAGCCCGAGGCCACCGCGTTGACCGCCGTTACCAGCTCGGCCAGCCCGCCCTGCTTGCAGACGAAGCCCGCGGCCCCCGCCTGCATGCTGCGCAAGGCGAACAGCGAGGCGCTCTGGCCGGTGAGGACGAGGATCTTCACCGGCAGGCCCAGGACCGTCAGGCGGCTGATGACCTCCAGGCCGTCCAGCCGGGGGATACCGATGTCGAGGATGACCAGGTCCGGTTTCAACTCCCGCCCCAGGCTGATGGCGTCAACGCCATTGTCGGTATCGCCGACGATCTGGTGTCCCTCGGCTTCCAGCAACATCTTCATGGCCATGCGAATCACGGGATGATCGTCGACTATCAGAATACGGCTCATTGTCTGATTTCCTTGCCAATTAAAAATTCAGAAAAAATCCTCCTGAGCAAGATATAGACAGGAGCCATATTGTCGAGATATCCGATGGCGACTTATATACTTTAAGGAATATTCTCACGGGAACTTAATTTATTTCTTACGGCCAATTCAAAACAACATATATTGCCAAGCAGTTAGCCTAGTTATCCAACAAGAACATGAGCGCTTATATACATGCTCTCCCGGATCGTTATCTGCCAGGGCCTGTTGAATAGTTCGTCAGAGCGTCGGATTAATGCTATCCGTCTGCCCGCGCGGTGTCGGATAGGCGGGAACGGGAAAAGGCAGGAGGGCGGCGGTCGGAAGTCCGGCCACTGAACGCGCGGGTACGGGGAGGAAGACGTTGCCGCCACCCGCGACGGGATGGCGGCGTGGTCGCTTAGGGCTTCGGCAGCACCGGCTGCTCGGGATACCAGGCATCCACCAGCGCGCCGACCTCGACGCTGGCCAGTTCCGGTTGCTGCTTCAACCAGGCCTCGATCAGGGCCCGCTGCTCTTCATTGACCGAGCCACGGCGCGCCAGGCAGACGAAACCGAATTCGTCACAGCCGCCATAGGTCAGTTCGTTGGCTTCGATCGCCTGATCGATGAAGCGCAACATGAAAGCGTTCACCGCATCGGCATCCACGCCTTCCTTGTAGTGGAAGTTCAATTCGAAACCCAGCTCCTGGAATTCATCGACGCACAATTTCTTGCGCAGGCGGCGGGAACGATTAGTAGCCATGGCGGCATCTCCTGGATTGACGCTCCATTGGCGGAGCCTCGCATTACAGACAGTAGCCGACGCCGCTGGAACCGCGGGCGAACCCCGGCAAGCTCCGCGCGGCGCGGCCGGATTGCCGGCGCACTCTACCAGTTCCGACCATTCGGCGATATGACGGCGAATGCCGCGAAACTCCAGCGCATCGTTATCCGCCTTGCGGCATAATGAGCAAGACGGCCTCTTCGCGTGATGCCCGTCTCTTTTTTCAGGTTCGCTTCGTTTTTCATCTTCATTTCATTTTCTACCCTCCGTCTTCAAGGGTTCTTCATTAATGTTCAAGTCGCTGCGTACTCTTGCCTTCGCCACGCTCCTGCCTTTCGCCCTTCCCACCCTCGCCCAGGTCAACGCCAGCCTGCCGGCCAACGTGCAGAAAGCCCTGCAGACCAACAAGCTGACCGGCAACGACCTGTCACTGGTGCTGATTCCGCTCGACGGCCCGGGCAACCCCACCTACTACAATGCCGACGTCTCGGTGAACCCGGCCTCGACCATGAAGCTGTTCACCACCTATGCCGCCCTGGAAATGCTCGGCCCGACCTACCAGTGGAAGACCGAGTTCTACACCGACGGCCAGCTCAAGAACGGAGTGCTCAACGGCAACCTCTACCTCAAGGGCGGCGGCGACCCGAAACTGAACATGGAGAAGCTCTGGCTGCTGATGCGCGACCTGCGCGCCAATGGCGTGACCAAGGTCACCGGCGACCTGGTGCTCGACCGCGGCTACTTCAACATCCCCCAGCTGCCGGTATTCAACGACGACGGCGGCGACGACACCAAGCCGTTCCTGGTCGGCCCGGATTCGCTGCTGGTCAACCTTAAGAGCGTGCGCATGGTGGTGCGTACCGACGGCAACAAGGTCAGCGTGCAGATGGACCCGCCTCTGGCCAACGTACGCATCGACAACCAGGTGAAGATGACCGGCGCCGCCACCTGCCCGGCCTGGCCGAAGCTGCGTTTCAGCCCGGTGACCCAGTTCGACGGCACCACCCTGCTGGCCACCGGGCAGATTCCCCAGGGCTGCAGCGCGCAGACCTACATGTCGTTGCTCGACCATCCCGGCTACACCGCCGGCGCGGTGCGCGGCATCTGGCAGGAACTGGGCGGCAGCATCCTCGGCAAGGATCGCCAGGGCAGCGTGCCGCGCAACGCCACGCTGATCGCCAAGGCCTTCTCGCCGGACCTGGTGGAAATCATTCGCGACATCAACAAGTACAGCAACAACACCATGGCCCGGCAGCTGTTCCTTTCCATCGGCGCGCAGTTCCGCAACAGCGCCGATGGCGACGACGCCCAGGCCGCGCAGCGGGTGGTGCGGCAGTGGCTGGCACGCAAGGGCATCACCGCGCCGCGCCTGGTGATGGAGAACGGCTCCGGGCTGTCGCGCCAGGAACGGGTCAGCGCGCGCGAAATGGCGGCCATGCTGCAGGCCGCCTGGCACAGCCCCTACGCGGCGGAATTCATTTCCTCGCTGCCGCTGGCCGGCCTCGACGGCACCATGCGCAAGCGCCTGCGGCGCACCGCGCTGGTCGGCGAGGCGCACGTGAAGACCGGCACCCTCAATACGGTACGCGCCCTCGCCGGCTTCAGCCGCGACGCCAGCGGGCACAACTGGGTGGTAGTGGCGATCCTCAACAGCCCGCGCCCGTGGGGCGCCTCGGCGATCCTCGACCAGGTGCTGCTGAGCCTGCACGCGCGGAAATAAGGCACAGTACGAAAAAAGGCCGCCAGCGGTTTCCCGCTGGCGGCCTTTTTCATGAATACCGCTCGCCTCAGCGAACGGTGATTCTCCAGGCCCGATGGATCTTCGGATTCCGCGCGAAATCCGGATCGAGGGTTTCGCCCGTGATCTCCTCGACCGCATAGCGGGCCTGCACGCTCTCGTCCAGTTCGAACTTGCGGAAGTTGTTGGAGAAATACAGCACCCCACCCGGCGCCAGCCGCGCCATGGCCAGGTCGAGCAGCTCGACCTGGTCGCGCTGCACGTCGAACACGCCTTCCATGCGCTTGGAGTTGGAGAAGGTCGGCGGGTCGATGAAGATCAGTTCGTACTGGCCATCGTCCTCCCGCAGCCATTCCATCACGTCGCTGTGCACCAGGCGCTGCCTGTCGGAGAACCCGTTGAGCGACAGGTTGCGCCGCGCCCAGTCCAGGTAGGTCTTCGACAGATCGACGCTGGTGGTGCTGCGCGCGCCACCCCGGGCCGCATGCACGGTGGCCGTGGCGGTGTAGCAGAACAGGTTGAGGAAGCGCTTGCCGGCCGCTTCCTTCTGGATACGCAGGCGCATCGGCCGGTGGTCGAGGAACAGGCCGGTGTCCAGATAGTCGGTCAGATTCACCAGCAGGCGCACGCCGCCCTCGCCGACCTCGAGGAACTTGCCCTCGCTGCTCTGCCGTTCGTACTGCTTCTTGCCGGCCTGGCGCTCGCGGCGCTTGACCACCACCCGCTCCTGGGCCACGCCCAGCGCCTGCGGGATCGCCGCCAGGGCATCGAACAGGCGCGCCTGGGCCTTGGCCGGATCGACCGACTTGGGCGCGGCATACTCCTGCACATGCACCCAGTCGCCGTAGATATCCACCGCCAGCGCGTACTCCGGCATGTCGGCATCGTACAGGCGATAGCACTCGACCTTGTCGCGGCGCGCCCACTTGCCCAGTTGCCGGAGATTCTTCTGCAGGCGGTTGGCGAACATCTGCCCGCCCTCGCTCAGCCGCGCCGGCTCGCTCGGCGCCCGCGCCTGGCCATCGTCATTGCGCTCGCCGCGCTCGCCGGTGACGAACTGGCGCGGCTCGACCTGGATCATCAGCAGCTTGCAGGCCAGCGCGCCGTTCCAGAACGCGTACTGTTTGTGGCTACGGATACCCATGCGCTTGCCCAGCTCCGGCGCCCCGGTGAATACCCCTGCACTCCAGCCGATGCAACTCTGGCGCAGGCGCTCGCCGAGGTTCTGGTAGAGATAGAGCAGGCTGGCTTCGTCGCCGAGGCGCTCGCCATAGGGCGGGTTGCAGATCACCAGGCCGGCCTGGCCCTTGTCCGGGCGCGGCTCGAAAGTCGCCAGTTCGCCCTGGTAGATCTTCACCCAGTCGGCCACCCCGGCACGCTCGATATTGTTGCGCGCCGGCTGGATCAGGCGCGGGTCGGCCTCGTAGCCGCGAATCCACAACGGCGCCCTGGCCAGGCCGGCCGCCGCGCGCTGCTGCGCTTCCTCGTGGAGCTTGCGCCACAGCGCCGGCACATGCCCCAGCCAGTTGCTGAAGCCCCAGCGCTCGCGCCTGAGGTTCGGCGCGATGTCGGCGGCCATCAGCGCCGCCTCGACCAGGAAGGTGCCGACGCCGCACATCGGGTCGGCCAGGGCGCCACCTTCGGCGGCGATCTTCGGCCAGCCGGCACGGATCAGGACGGCCGCCGCCAGGTTCTCCTTCAGCGGCGCGGCACCCTGCTGCAACCGGTAGCCGCGCTGGTGCAGGCTGTGCCCGGAGAGATCGAGGGAAAGGGTCGCCTGGCCACGATCCAGGTGCAGGTGCACGCGCACGTCGGGGTTGACCTTGTCTACCGAAGGCCGCCGGCCGGAACGCTCGCGCAGGTTGTCGACAATCGCGTCCTTGACCTTCAACGCACCGAAGTGAGTGTTGTCGATTCCCGAGCCCTTGCCGCTGAACTCCACCGCCAGCGTGCCGCCGGCGTCCAGGTGGTCTTCCCAGTTCACCGCGTGGACCGCCAGGTACATGGACTCGGCGTTCTCCACCGGGAACCGCGCCAGCACCAGCAACACCCGGTTGGCCAGGCGCGACCACAGGCACAGGCGATAGGCCACTTCCAGGCTGCCCTGCCCGCGCACCGCCGACACCTGCGCGCGCGCCTCGCTCAGGCCGAGTCCCTGCGCCTCTTCCAGGAGCAGGCTCTCGAGACCCTTGGGGCAAGTCAGAAACAATTCGTAAACATCAGCCATATCGCCTTCCCGGGCCGCAGCCCTTGTCAGTGGAAGCACCCTCATGGGCACTTCTTCGGCACCTGGGTGCCATGCTTCGATTGCCGGGCGACCCCGGCGTTGCTCGCTGCGACCCCGAGTCGCAGTCTGGGCGACCCTTCGTCGGAATGCGAGGAAATCTCAATTGGTAGGGAAGCAACTTGTTATAAGGAGCAACCCCGCGCCCCTGCGGCGTTAGCGCCGGAATCCAGGCGTCATGACCCTGCAACATATGGCCCTATCGACGAAAGCGTTAAGTCTTTATGACAAATCGGTCATTCACACGCCTGAACGCTTTGGTTAGAACTCCAGTTAATCCGTCACCGCAACGGTGTCGGGCGAGGGTCGTCACGCCGGCAACGACCCCTTTCGGCGAAAGCTTCGCCAGGCCTCCCCTGGGGGCCAACGGGACATAACAGTCAACAAGTGAGGGCAACACCCTATGAGAAGACTTAAGCGTGATCCGTTGGAAAGAGCCTTCTTGCGTGGTTATCAGAACGGCATAACCGGTAAATCTCGTGATCTTTGTCCGTTCACCCATCCTACGACGCGGCAGTCCTGGCTCAACGGCTGGCGCGAGGGCCGCGGCGACAACTGGGACGGTCTCACTGGCACGGCCGGCTTACAGCGTCTCAATCAACTCCAGCACGTGTAAGCGACAACACGGATAGCACCGATTTCCCCAAGGCACGCCCCATCCGGGCGGCGGGCGCAAGCCCAAGGGCTCCGCAAGGAGCCCTTTTCAATTCCGCCGCGGCAATGCGGCGATGGCGTCGACCGCCTCGCGGATCAGCGCCGGCCCCTTGTAGATGAAACCCGAATAGATCTGCACCAGGCTCGCCCCGGCGGCGATCTTCTCCGCCGCGTGCGCACCCTCGGTGATGCCGCCGGCGGCGATGATCGGCAGGCGTCCGCCCAGTTCGCCGGCCAGTACCTTCACCGTATGCGTGCTCTTTTCCCGCACCGGCGCGCCGGACAGGCCTCCTGCCTCATCACCATGCGGCAGGCCTTCCACGCCCTCGCGGCCGAGGGTGGTGTTGGTCGCGATCACCGCGTCCATCCCCGCCTCGACCAGCGCCGCGGCGACCAGCGCGGTTTCCTCGTCGCTCATGTCCGGGGCGATCTTGATCGCCAGCGGTACCCGCCGGCCATGCCGCAGCGCCAGGTCTTCCTGGCGCTGGCGCAGGGCCTCCAGCAACTGCTTGAGCGAGTCGCCGAATTGCAGGCTGCGCAGCCCGGGGGTGTTCGGCGAGCTGACGTTGACGGTGACGTAGCTGGCGTCGGCGTAGACCTTGTCCAGGCAGGTCAGGTAGTCGTCCACCGCACGCTCCACCGGGGTATCGAAGTTCTTGCCGATGTTGATTCCCAGCACGCCGCGATACTTCGCCGCGCGCACCCGCGCCAGCAGATGGTCGACGCCGTGGTTGTTGAAACCCATGCGGTTGATGATCGCGCTGGCCTGCGGCAGGCGGAACAGGCGTGGCTTGGGATTGCCCGGCTGCGGACGCGGAGTGACGGTGCCGATCTCGATGAAACCAAAACCGAGCTGGCCGAAGCCGTCGATGGCGTCGCCGTTCTTGTCCAGGCCCGCGGCCAGCCCCACCGGGTTGGGAAACTCCAGGCCCAGCACAGATACCGGCAGGCTCGCCGGCCTGGGCGCCAGCAGGCGGTTCAGGCCCAGGCGACCGCCGGCCCCGATCAGGTCGATGGACAGCTCGTGGGAGGTTTCCGGGGACAGTTTGAACAGCAGCTGGCGGGCCAGGGTGTACATGGTCGGGCATCGGTCGGCAGAATGAAGGGTGCCGATTATAGCCGTCGAGCGCCCGCTCAGGCGAGGCGTTGCAGCGCCAGCAAGCGGCCATCCTCGCTGAAATCCAGGCGGAACGTACCGTGCACGCCATCGTGGCCGATGAACGGCCGCAGGTGATGGGCCGGCAGGTTGACCCGGCGTCCGTCGCGACTGCGCAGCAGGACCCGATTGGCCCTTCCACCGTAGATGGCCCGCAGGCGTTCGCCGGACAGGGCGATATCCATGATGAGACTGGGCATGGAGGCCCTCGCTTGAATGAACCTCGCTAGCTTGCCACAAACCACGCGGTTGAATTCCACGCCCGAACCTGTGCTTCAATGGACGGACCGTCGCCATCCCCCTTCCGCGTCTTTCCGCGTCGGTAGCCGAGCCCGAGGAGCCCACCGCCGATCATGAGTTCCAACTCGCGTAGCCACAGCACCTTCACCGGCCGCCTGTCCGCGCTCGCCAGTCGCCTGCGCCTGGGCGCCGCGCGCAGCGACACCCGCGAGCTACGCGAACGGGCCGCCGCCCTCGACCTGCCCTTCCAGGCCTTGCGGCGTCCGGAACCAAGCATCTGGTGGCAGGCGGGGCCGCCCCTGCACACCCTGGCCGAGCTGCCGCGCGGCGCGCTGTCCGGCCCGGTCCAGGAAGACAAGGCGGAGGCCCACGCGATCCTCCGGCGCCTCGTGCGGGTCCGCCAGAGCATCCTGGAAGCGCTCGACCTGAAGACCATCGAGGGCGTGTGCAGCCGCGAGATCCTCGTCGAGACGCCCTGCCCGCGCCTGGAAGACCTGGCCACCGCCGACGTCTGCCGCGGCGTGCGGATCATCAGCTACAAGGATTTCGTCAAGGCCATGAGCCTGGCCCTGCCGCGCTTCACCAGCGGCGAACGCATCCGCCTGCGCCAGGCCGCCTGGCACGGCGAACGTCTGTTCTGGGCTGGCGAGCGGCAGGCCTGCGCCTTCGCCGCGGCGATCGTCTATGCCCGGCGTCGCGAGCTGGAGCTGAAGCTGCCGGCACAACTGGAGCGCTACGACCTGGAGCCCGGCGCGCTGGACGAACTGGAGCAGCGCTACCACATGCTGCGGATCCCGGCCCAGGCCTGGTCCGAGCCGACCTTCATGAGCCTGCTGCTGGACACCGGCCTGCCCTATGCGCGGCTCGCCCTGTTCACCCCGGAAACCCCGGAATGCCTGCTGCTGCCGCGCGGCGACGAACGCGCGAACGCCTTCGGCGAGGGGCTGAGGGCAGCCGGCGCGGCAGACGTGGTGAAGTATCTGAAACAACTGTAGGCAACCGGCCAGGGCTGGCCAGCAGGCGCCCCGCCGTGCATCCTCGTGCGGACCCACACAGGAGCGTCCGCATGTCCCTACCCCGCCTCAGCCTCTGCCTCGCCCTCGCTTGCGGCCCCGCGCTGGCCAGCCAGGCGCCGGTCTACGGCGAACGCCTGGAAGGCTTCGACTACGCCTACCCGGTGCACTACCTCGACTTCACCTCCCAGGGCCAACCGCTGAGCATGGCCTATCTCGACGTCGCGCCGAAGCGGCCGAACGGCCGCACCATCGTGCTCATGCACGGCAAGAACTTCTGCGCCGGCACCTGGGAACGCACCATCGACGTACTCGCCGATGCCGGCTACCGGGTGATCGCCGCCGATCAGGTCGGTTTCTGCAAGTCGAGCAAGCCGGCCCATTACCAGTACAGCTTCCAGCAACTGGCGGCCAACACCCGGGGCCTGCTGGAACATCTCGGCATCACCCGGGCCAGCGTGATCGGCCACTCCATGGGCGGCATGCTCGCTACCCGCTACGCCCTGCTCTATCCGCGACAGGTCGAGCGGCTGGTACTGGTCAACCCCATCGGCCTGGAGGACTGGAAAGCTCTGGGCGTGCCCTGGCGCAGCGTCGACGACTGGTACAGGCGCGACCTGCAGGCCAGCGCCGAAGGCATTCGCCAATACCAGCAGGCCACCTATTACGCCGGGGAGTGGCGCCCCGAGTTCGAGCGCTGGGTGCAGATGCAGGCCGGCATGTACCGCGGCAAGGGGCGCGAGGCGGTGGCCTGGAACTCGGCGCTGACCTACGACATGATCTTCACCCAGCCGGTGGTCTACGAGCTGGATCGGTTGCAGGTGCCGACCCTGCTGCTGATCGGCGAAAAGGACAACACCGCCATCGGCAAGGACGCCGCGCCGGCGGAGCTGAAGGCCAGGCTGGGCAACTACGCGCAGCTCGGCAAGGAAGCCGCGCGACGGATTCCCCGGGCGACCCTGGTGGAGTTCCCCGACCTCGGCCATACCCCGCAGATCCAGGCGCCGCAACGCTTCCACCAGGCGCTGCTGAAAGGCCTGGAAGACCAGCCCTGAGGCTCTCCCGGCGGCGCCACCTCGCTGGTTTCCGGCCCCCTCGCCTATCCTTGTCCGGCGTCAATACCGGCGCCCGCCCGCGGCGCTTCACTGGAGGCGCCGCGCGGGCCAGACCGCCGGCGCCCTCATCCACATGGAGGTTCATCGTGTTCCGTCGCCATTCCCGTTCGCTGTTCGCCAGCCTGCTGCTGGCCGGCGCCCTGCCCGTCCACGCCGAACTGCCCCGCGCGCCCGGCTATATCGATGACAGCGACTACCCGGCCGCCGCCCGCCAGCGCATCCTGCCAGCGATGTTCGAGCAGGAACTGGGCAGCCTGCGCTACCTTGCCGAGCCGGACGATCCGCTGATCACCCAGGCCGAGAGCAGCGACTTCCAGCGCACCAGCGACTATCGCGAGACGCGCGCCTACCTGGAGAAACTGGTGGCCGCCTCCTCCGGCCGCCTCGCCCTGCGCGAGCTGCCCGAACCCAGCGCCGAAGGCCACCCCATGCTGCTGGTGACCGCCTCCAGCGAGTCCGACAAGTCCCCTGCCGGCCTGCGACGCTCCGCCAAGCCGACCCTGCTGGTGCAGGCCGGGATCCACCCCGGCGAAGCCAATGGCAAGGATGCGATGTTCATGCTGCTGCGCGACATGAGCGCCGCCGACCGTCCGCTCGCCGGCCTGCTGGAAAGGATCAACCTGCTGTTCATCCCGGTGGTCAACGTCGATGGCGACCTGCGCCGCAGCGCCTACGGACGGATCAACCAGAACGGCCCGCAGCAGACCGGCTGGCGGGTCAATGGCCGCAACCTCAACCTCAATCGCGACTTCACCAAGCTCGACAGCGCGGAGATCCGCAACGTCGCCTGGGTGTTCAACCAGTACGAGCTGAGCTTCTTCGCCGACACCCACTCCACCGACGGCGCCATGTATCCCTACGACAGTTCCTACTGCCACAACGGCAACGGCTGGTCGCCGGCGAGCAGCGCCTGGATGGACAAGGTCATGCGCACGCCGGTGTACCGGGAACTGGAAAGCCAGGGGCACGTGGTCCACGAATGCATCAGCCTGAACGACAACCAGGATCCGACCAAGGGCTACTATCCGTACCGCACCGACCTCGCGCGCTTCTCCAACCAGTACGGCGACATCCGCAACGTGCCGTCGATCCTCATCGAGCAGCACGCGTTGCATCCGTACAAGACCCAGGTGCTGGGCAACTACGTGATGCTCAAGGCCATGTTCGAGGTGATCGGCGAGCAGGCCGCCAGTCTGCGCCAGGCCATCGCCAAGGACCGCGAGCGCCTGCTGCGGCAGAAAGACGTGATCCTTACCTGGAAGCCCGGCAAGGCCGCCGAGACGCCGTTCGTGGTCGGCGCCTACCGCTACGAGCAATCGCCGATCACCGGGGCCCGGACCATCGTCTGGAGCAACCGGCCGAAGACGCTGAGGGTACCGGTGACCGACAACGGCGTGCCCGACCTGGTGGTGCCCAGGCCCAAGCGCTTCATCGTGCCCGCGCAATGGCACGAGGTGATCGCCCGGATCAAGGCCCATGGCATCCGCTACACCACCCTGGAGCAACCGACCGAGGTCGCGGTGACCCTCTATCGCATGGACGACATCAAGCTGGCCGACGGCTTCGAGCCGGATCGCGCCCAGGGCAAGCGGATCCCCGGCTACGAAGGCCACCTGCTGGTCAGCGCTACGCCGAAGCCGTTCCAGCGCCTGCAGACCTTCCCCGCCGGCTCGCTGGCGATAGATACCGACCAGCCGCTCGGGGTTCTGGCGATCGACCTGCTGCAACCGCAGAGTCCGGATTCGTTCTGGTCCTGGGGCTTCTTCAACGCGACCCTGGTGGCCGCCGAGGAACCGGAGGAATACGTGATGGAGCCGATGGCGCGCAAGATGCTGGCCGAAGACCCGGCGTTGAAGGCCGCCTTCGACAAGCGCCTGCGCGAGGACAAGGCCTTCGCCGCCGACCCGCAGGCGCGCCTGCAGTGGTTCTACCAGCGCACGCCGTTCCATGACGTCAACGCCTTCGTCTATCCGGTGGGGCTGGTGTTCTAGACCAGTTCCGACCGGGTGGCGGACAGCCTCCGGCGGCGCTTCTCCAACCCGCCTCGGCGCCCCGTGCCGAACGGGCCCTGGCCGGCTTGCCGGCCCCCACTGCCCTGGCCATGGGGTGTCCGCCCGATGGCGTCGGGCAGGCTTTCACGACGGATAACTCTTCGGGTTGTTCGCCCTGCCGGCAACGTCCCGTCTCGGCGCAGTCCGCCGCACGGGCTCGAACCGACGTACCCGGACACACCCGCGACACGCTGGCCCAACCCTCTTCCGCACGGGAGAGGCTTGGAGCGAGGGTGGGTCAGCGCAGGCGGAGCTGTTTCAGGCTTCCTCGTTCGACGCGGATGCTTTTTCATTCGAGGCGGGTGTTTTCCTCGCCTTGCGTTGCCGCTTGCGCCTGGGCTTCACCGGCTCGTCCTCCGGCGGCGCCAACTCCCGCTTGCGTACCTTTTCCAGGATTTCCTGGTGCTGCTCGCGCCAGGTCGGCATGTCCAGCCCCTGCAACTCGAGCAGTTCGGGATTGCGCTCCACCAGATAGACCGCCGCCTCCTGCGCGGCCTCGGCGACCCTCCAGGCGGCCGAGTGGGTTTCGATCTCGCCCTCGTAGGCGATCCAGTCGCTGAACTCCGGGAAGGTCCCGCAAACCTTCTCGAAGTCCTGGTCGTGCATGCGCTGCTGGCCGCTCTCGATATTCTCCAGGCGCTTGGGATCCATGCCGACGATCTCGGCGAACTGCGGCCGGTTCAGGCCCATCAGCGTGCGCAGGCCGAACATGCGCTCGCCGGCGCGGAACAGGCAACGCTTCCTCACTACATAGTCCATGCAGATGCTTCCCCTTCGTTGTTCCCCAATGGTGCTCAGTCGCCCTTGCCGCTGGCGGGCGTCCCGTTCTTTTTCCTCCGTCGTCGCGCGGGCTTCGTCGACGGCTCCTCCGGCGCCGCCTGCGCGGCCTGTTCCGCCGCGCGCAAGGCGTCGCGCACCTGCTGGTGGCGCTCGCGCCAGGCGTCCATGTCGATGCCGTGCCGCTCCAGCAGCGCCGGGTTGCGCTCCACCAGGTAGACCGCGGCTTCCTGCGCCGAGTCGGCGATCTTCCAGGCGATCGACTGCGGCTCGATCGGGCCCTCATAGGCGATCCAGCGGCTGAATTCCTCGAAGGTCCCGCAGACCTTCTCGAAATCCTCGTCGTGCATGCGCTGCAGGCCGTTCTCGATGTTCTCCAGGCGCTTGGCCTTCATTCCCACCAGCGCGGCGAACCTGGGGCGGCTCAAGCCCATCAGTTCGCGCAGGCCGCGCAGACGCTCCCCAGCAGTGAACAAACGTCGATTCTTTACCATTTGTAGTCCACGTCTGATGGTTCCTAACGGACATTGATTCACTAACTGTTAGTAGATCAATATGAGGCCACGCCCTCTAGAACGAGGGTTCCCCTCAACATCGGACCATGGTGCAGGACGCCTGATGAAAGTGGAAGAACTCCCCCAAGAGGGTTTCGACGAGTGCCCCCGCTATATAACCCTGATGCGCTTCGCCTTCCTCACCGGCCTCAGCGACCGGCCGGATCTGCTCTACGCCTGGATAGAGAGCGGCGACCTGCCGATGCGGACCTTCGGCACGCAACGCCTGGTGGACATGCAGAAACTGCAGAAACGCATCCAGGACGCCAAAAAAGGGGCCGATTCAACCAGGTGAATCGGCCCTTTCTGAAAGACGCTACCACCGCCAGCCCCATCAGCGATTGAGCATGAAGGTCTCGTACTCCAGGTCGTCCAGCGCGGTGGTCAGGCGATACAGCCCGACCAGCACGCAAACCAGCAGCGACAGGGTGAAGCCATAGCCGAAGAAGCTCGGTCCGAGCAGCAGGCTGACGAAGGTCAGGGCGCCGTTGACGATCACGAACAGCACGCAAAGCTCCAGGACGATGCGCCGCTTGTCGAGATAGAAAAAGACGTTGAGCAGCGCCATGAACACCACCTGGATGCTCACTCCGATCAGGTCTATGTAGAACAGCGGCAGGTAGTAGCGGGAGATGCCCAGCCAGGCCAGCAGCTGCGGGGCCAGGAGGAACAGCAGCACCACCGCCAGGCCCTGCACCTTGCAGATCTCCAGCAGGCCCTGGCGGATGGAGAGGATCATCTGCTCCTTTAGCAGGCCGATGTGCTGCAGCGTCTCGCCACCGCGGATGGCCTCGTAGACCCGCTCGTACCATTCGGCGAAGTCGGTTTCGATGCGCACCAGGAACACCGCCATGCCGGGGATGATCGACAGGTAGGCGAGAAAGATCGGCAGGTCATAGAGGATCGAGGCGCGCAGCGGACCGATCACCACGTCGGAAGTGGCGGGGTTGAACCAGAAGATGAACTTGTCGATCCAGATTCCCAGGTTGTAGCAGAAGCCGGTCACCAGCAGGCTGACGAAGACCTGCCGGCGGTCGAGGAAGTCGAAGGCCACCATGCGCCTGGCCGGGTATTCGCGGAGGATGTCGTAGAGGAAGATGAACAGCAGGCTGGCATGGCCGATCAGCAGGGCCAGCAGCAAACCGTCCATCTGCATGAAGCGCAGCAGATAGGAGCAGGCGACCATCAGCGCGTAGCCGATGAACATCACCACCAGGATACGCTTGTAGGCCTTCATCCCCGACAGGAAGATGATCACCAGCCACAAGTCGCAAAGCACCACGAAGTTGGCCATCACCAACAAGCGGTAGGCGAACGGCTGGTCGAACAGGGTGCCCAGCAGTACCGCCGAAAGCAGCCCCGCCGCCACCGTCACCAGCAATAGCACGCCCACCAGGTTGGGCAGGATCGCCTCGTGCTTGCGTTCGAACAGCCGGTCGGAAATGAACCGGGTGAAGAACAGTTGCAGGCCGCCGGTAAAGATCAGCGACAGCGCCATCAGGTAGGTCACCGTGATCAGGAACTGCCGGATCAATACGTCCGGCACCACCACGCCGAGGCTGAGCACGCCGATCAGCATCACGCTGATGATCGACAGTACCCAGGGGCCGGAGCTGATCAGCCCGGCGTAGAGATAGGCGCGCAGGGTCGCCGTGTAGGAGTCGCGGGAAAGGATCTTCCTCAGTTCGAAGCCGATACCGGCCATGTCATGCAGTCTCCGTGGCTTCGCGGTACAGCCCGCGATAACGTCCGAGCATCAGCGCCTCGGTGTAGTAGCGCTCGACCCGCTGCAGGCCGACCGCCTGGGCGGCCCGCCAGCGCTGCGGATTGCGCAGCAGGGCGAGGATCGCCCGCGAGGTGGCCTGCGGGTCGGCGATCGCCACCACTTCCCCCGCCGGTCCCAGGGAGCGGTCCTCGACACCGGCGCCCTCGATCAGCTCCCGGCAGGAACCGACGTCGCTGCTCACCACCGGCACTCCGGCCGCCCAGGCCTCGAGAATCACCAGCGGCTGGGCCTCGCTGATCGAAGTCAGGACCATCAGGCCGAGCTGCGGCAGAATCTCGTCGATGCGCCGGAAACCGAGGAACTTCACCTTGTCCTGCAGGCCGAGGCTGGCCACAAGGCTGTGGCATTCGCTGGCGTAGTCGGGATCCTCCTCTTCCGGGCCGACGATCCAGCCCTCCGCCTCCGGCATCGCGCTGACCACGCCGCGCATGGCGCGGATGAAGGTTTTCACATCCTTGATCGGTACCACCCGGCCAACCAGCCCGACCACTGGCGGGATCCCCGGCGGTCGCCGCTCCAGGGCGCCGGCCCAGGCGTCGAGGGCGATGCCATTGGGGATCACGCGGGTGCGCAATGGGTCGGCGCCATCGAGTACCTGGCGCTGGCGGTTGCCTTCGTAGAGGGCGATGATCGGGTCCGCCGAACGATAGGTGAGCAGGCCGACCCGCTCGAAGAAACGAATCCACAGGCGCCGGATGTAGCTGACTTCGGCGTCCAGACCGGTGCTCAGTTGCTCGTCGGGGTTCTCCGCGATCCAGCTGGCCTGGGCCAGGTCGATCTTGCGCTCCTTGGTATAGATGCCATGTTCGCTGAGCAGGTAGCGGCACCCCCAGAGGCGCTGCAGGATACTGCCCAGCAGGCCGGCGTAGCCGGTGGAGATCGAATGCAGCATGCGCGCCCGCGGCATCCGCCGCGCCGCCTCGGCGAGCATGAACACCGGCGACTGCATCGAGCGCAGGGTCCAGAAATAGTTGACGAAGGACGGGTCGGTGCAATAGCGCTCGTAGCCTTCCGTGATCACCTCCCAGCTGGCCTTGCCGTGGAGGAAATCCTCGCGCTCGATGCGGCCTTCGGCAAGCAGGTCGAGCAGCGCGCCGCCCTCCTCACCGGTGGGTGTCTCGGGATAGTGGAAGAACCGGTGCAGGTCGCGCAGGGCCTGCGCGATGTCGGCGTCGGCGCGGCGCGCTCGCGGGTCCGACGAGGTCCAGGCGGTCTCCAGGAAGTGCTCCTCGATATGCACCACGTTGCTCGGAATAGCGTAGTGGCGCTTGCCGTAGGCTTCCTTCTGACCGCCGATGAAGAACACCGAGAAGGTCAGCTCGGGGAGGCCGAGGATCAACTGGTTGACCCAGCTGGAGACGCCACCGCGCACATAGGGCCAGGTGCCCTCCAGTAACAGGCAGATATCGGCGACGGGAGCCATCGGAGTGGTGTGTTCGGTCATGTCCAGTATCTCGCGAGGGCCGCGAACGGCGGCCGCTGCAACATGTCTTCGGGCATCTCGGCGAGGAGCCGGGGAATGTCCCCGTAGCGCCGCTGGAAGAACGCGATCTCGGCACGGAACGAGGCCAGCTGGGCGGCTTCGATGCCGGCCTGCTCGGCAGCCTGGAGGGCCTCCGCAGCGGCGTCCAGGCGGCCCTGCTCGAGGGCGATGCGCCCGGCCAGCAGGTGCAGGTCGGCCGAAGGGCTGCCACGCAGCGCCTGGTCGGCATGCTCCCGGGCCTGTTCGAGGACGTGCTCGAGCACGCTGCCCTGGGCCAGGCCCAGGTAGGCCAGTTCCCAGTACCAGCGCGCCAGGGTGCCATGCAGCGCACCGCGCCGCGCCGGACTGGCGCCGGCCAGGTTGCCCAGGGCGCTCTCGATACGCTGGTTGATCCGGCTTTCCTTCTGGTCGAGCATCGAGTAGGCCAGCAGACGGACGTCGTCCGCCGGGTCGCGCAGGGCCAGCTTGAGGATCGGGATCGCCTCCCTGCCGGGCATCCGCCGGGTGGCGAAGATCGCCGTGAGGCGCTGGTTCGGGTCCGGTGCGTGGCGCAGCACATCCTGCAGGCCGCCGTCGCTGAACATCATGTCCAGGCGCTTCTCCTTGGGCCGGAACGGCAGCTCGGGCACGCCCATCGCCTGCCAGGCCTGCTCGTCGCGCTTGCGCGGCAGGTACAGCGCCGGAAATACCGCCGCGGCCACGCCGATGGCGCCGATCAGCGGCACGAAGAACGCCAGGCTGAAGATGAACAGCGGACTCCACGGTAGCGGGAACTTGTAGCGCCGCGGCAGCAGCAGCCAGACCCCGCCGCACAGCAGCAGGCTGCCGAGGCCGTGGGCGCCCAGGTAGAGCGGCAGCGCCTGGGCGACCGGCAGGCCGGCGAAGACGCTGGCCCAACTGCCCAGCTCGAACAGGAAGGCGCCGCTAAATAGCCACTTGCTGATCATTCAGGCCGCACTCGTTGTAGAGGAAATGCCCCAGCGCCTGGTGCTCGTTACCGGCATCCAGCTCGTAGCCATGGATGCGCACGCCGAGCGACTCCAGTTCGCTGGCCTGGCCGAAACGCTCGGCGAAGAGAATCCGCAGGCGCTGCAGGTAGCCCTGGGACCCTTCGGTGGAAGTCAGCGGCAGCAACACCAGCAACACGCGCCGTCCCTCGGCGTTGCGCAGCCGCAGTTGCACGTCGAGGCCACGCTGGCTGCTCTCCAGCAGGCGCTGCACCTCCTCTCCGCAGCGCTCGTCGGTCAATTCGAAGGCGTACAGGCAGGCCGGCAGCGAATGGTCGCGGGCATCCAGCAGGGAGCGCTTGAGATACTGGGAAAAACGCTGGGCGTCGACATCAGCCAGTCGCAGCGCGCGAGGATCACTCTGCAGCAGGTCGGCCACATGGCCGGCGAGGATCGCCAGCAGGCTGAAGGTGCGATCGTTGAAGACGAAGAACGGCATCTGCGCCACCGCCAGCAGGGCGAGAACGCGACCTTCGGTGTCGATCAGCGGCACGCACGCCTGCAGCGCGCTATGCGCGCGCTGCTCGCCACGCTCCAGCAGGTCCTGGCGCACGCTGACCAGCTCGCCACGCTCCAGGCAGGTGCGCACCAGCAGGTCGTCGCCATCCAGCGCCGGCATCTCGCCCAGGGTCGCCAGCGGCCGAGGGTCGGCAGCGCGGTCCTGGCGCACCCGGTACAGACCGGCGATGCGCAGCGAGCCGTACTGGGCGAGCAGCGCGAGAACCGTTTCCGCCAGGGCCGCCAGCGGTTCCTCGTCGTCCGGCAGTTCGCGCAGCGACTGGCGCAGGCCGAGCAGCGAACTGCGCAGGCTCTGGTCATTGCCGGCGACCCGCTGCTCCAGGCGGTCGTGGGAGATCCGCAGGATATGGTGGGCGCGGGTGAACTCGTCGAGGCGCAGCTGACGATACTCGTTGGCCAGTTCCAGGCGCTCCAGGCGACGCTCCCAGATATCGCGGAACTCGCCGACCAGCATGGCGCAGAGCAGCACGCCGACGATGAATGCCGCCGGTACCTGGGCATAGGCCTCCAGCCCCTGGGCGCGGAAGGCGAACAGCGCGGCGACCAGCAACGCCGCGCTGGCCAGCCCACGGACGAACCCGTAGCGCATGCCCAGCAGCAACGGCGCGAGAATCACCCAGGGGAAGCTGGCCTGCACCAGCAACGGATCGCTCGGCTCGAACCACCAGCCCAGACCCAGGGCGAGCGCCGTGATGAGCACGGTCTCGATCCAGGAGACGCTGCCGCTGGCGCGTGGTGCGAGGGTGAAATCCTTGTGCGCGGACATGGACGTCACTCGAGCCGCAGGTCGCCGACCAGCTCGCGCAGGACTTTCTGCGCCGCCCCCGACAGGCTTTCGCGGGACCAGCCGGCACGCGCCCCGCTGGTGCTCCAGAGCACCCGTCCGGAAGCCGGTTCCAGCACCTGCAGGCTGACACCCACCGCCGGCTCGCCGTCCAGGCCGTTCTTGTACTGCCACTCCTCGACGCTGCCGGTGACCACATAGGCCAGCTTCTGTTGGCGCGCCCAGTCCAGCGCGCGCTGCTGACGCTCGCGGTCATCGACCAGTTGCAGATCGTCTTGCGGCTGCGCCGGGTACAGGCGCGGCCGCACGCCCTCCTCGGCCAGCACGCTGAGCAGGATCTGCTCGGCGCGTTCGCCGGCCTGCGGCGCCTGGGAATAGTTGAGCAGCGGCGCCAGGCCCCACTGCGCGCCGCGCGCCAGCGGCGTGGCGCTTTCGCTGGTGAAGCTGGAGCAGCCCGCCATGAACAGGGCGACGACCACGAAGGTCAGGCAGCGGATGGATTGCATGTTGTGTTCCTCCTGTTGAATTCCATGCCTGGCCGCATTCAGCGGCCGAAACGCGTGCTGTAGGTCACCCCGAGCGTGCCGCCGGCTTCGCCGTCGCCGCCCTGCGGAGCCGACTGGTAGCCGAAGGTGAACGCCAGTTCGTCATCGCCCAGCAGTTCCACGCCGACACCGAGGTTGAGGCCGTAATTGAACTCCTTCTCGGTCCACTGCCAGCCAGCCAGGGTGTCGACGATCCAGGTGTATTGCGGTCGGCTGCGGTTCAGCGCGCCAGGAAAGCCACGGCGCCAGGTGCTGCCGAAGTAGAGCTGGCCGTAGCGGTCCTGCAGCAGGTCCTGGCTGCGTGCGCCGTCGAGCACCAGGGCCCCGCCATGGGAAGCCAGCAGGTCGTCCGGCAGGCGGTTCTCCAGGCGATTGCGCTGGTAGTCGATGCCGCTGCGCAGTTGCCAGGCCGGGCCGTCGAAGAACAGCGTGTGGGCCCACTCCAGCGACAAGGCCTCGCCATTGCCGAGGTCGTCGCCCTGGCGGGTGGAGAAGCGGTTGTGCGCCAGCGACCAGCTCAACTGGTCGCGCCCGCTGAGGTTGTGGCGGCCGCCGAGCCGCAGGCTGTCGCGCATGCCGAGGGCACGCATCAGGCCGGTCTCGTCGGTCTCGCGGTGCCAGTCGAGGCCCGCTTCGAGTTCGTCGCGCGAGCTCAGCCGCCAGTTGCGCAGCAGCCCCAGGCCGTGGCGATCCTCGTCGTCGCGCCAGCTGCCGTCGAACACCGCCGCGGCGAAGCCGTCGGCCAGTTCGCGCTGCAGTGTCAGCCTGGCGTTGCGTTCGCTACCGAGGACCGAGCTGTCCAGCGCGTCGCCGTGATAGCGGCCGCTAGCCAGTTCGAGACCGGCATGCCAGTCATCGCCGAGATGGCGCGCCGCGCGCAGCGTCGGCCCCTTGAAATCGAGACCGCCGAAGTCGCGGCTGTTCCAACCCAGTTGCAGGCCCTGGGGGGTGCGTTCGAGGATTTCCGCCGCCTGCCGCCGCAGCTGCTCGCGGTTGTCCCGCGACTGGCCATCGCCCAGCGCGCCCAGGGCCTCGCCCAGCGCTTCGCCACCATGGCCGAGACGCATCAGGGCTTCGACCCGCTGCGCCGGATCCAGCTCGCCGCGCGCCAGCAGGCGCTGCAAGGCCGCGCGGCTCTGGCTGCGCAGCGCGGCCTGGATCTCTTCGTGGCGGCCGATCTTCAGGCCGCGCTCGCGCGCCCAGGCCAGCCAGCCATCCTTGAGCGCGTCCTGGTTGGTCGCGGCGAGCTGGTCGAGAAACTGTTCGAACCAGAGCTGCAGCATCGCCGGCTCGCCATTCCAGGCCCGCCGCGCTTCTTCCTGGGCCAGCAGCGGGCCCTGGGCCACGGCGAGCAGGCGCAGGTAGGCGGCGAAGCTGTCGGGCGTGGCCCTGACCGTCCCGCGCTCGATCCGCCCGAGCAGGTATCGGCGCAGGCGCAGGGCCCTGTCCCGGTAACCACTGGCGTCCAGCGCGTCGGCGTAGGCCGCCTGCGCCAGCCAGTCGTTGGGATTGGACTTGAGATACAGGCGGAACCAGGCCAGCGCCTGGTCGTTGCGTTCGAGCAGCAGGTTGGCGCTGGCGAACGGCAGCCACAGCGTGCTGTCCCGCCGCGCCAGCCCTCGCCACTGCGTCAGCAGCGGCGCCAGGGCGTCGCGGCGGCCACGCTCGACGTAGAACCAGAGCAGGCGTTCGCGCACCAGATTCTCGCCGGGGAAGCGCGCCAGGGCTTGCCTGTACAGGCGCTCGGCGTCTTCGCCGCGTCCTTCCTGTTCCGCCAGGCGCGCCCTGGCCACCCAGTAGTAGGGACTGCCCTGCGCCTGGGGCACGCCCTCGGCCTCGGCCAGGAGGCTCCTGAGGGTTGGCCAGTCGTGCAGGTTCTCCGCCAGTTGCAGGGCGCTGGCCAGGCGCCGCGGATCGCGGCTGCGCTGCCAACTGCCGATGAGGATTCGCAGGGCCTTCTTCGGGTCGCTGTCGCGGTACAGGGTGATCAGCTGGTCTTCGTCGCTGCTGTTCAGGCGGATCCCCAGCGCCAGCATGCGTTCGTAGGCGGCGCGAGCATCCTCGTCCCGCTCCAGGGCCCAGGCCAGCGCCGCGCGCAGGCGCCAGAACTCCGCCTCGCGGATGGCATGCTCATCCGCAGCGTCGAGGACCTTCCAGGCCTGCCGTGGATCGAACAGGTTCCAATGGGTTTCCGCCCATTGCATGCGCTCCTTGATGGACAGCGGGAAATGCCTGGCCATCCGCGCCCAGACCTCGGTCTCCTCCTGCAATTGCTGGGTGTGCTCGAGGATCTGCTGCAGGCGCTGCCAGGCCAGGCGCTGCTTCGGATAGCGCTCGAGGTAGGTGCGCAGCCATGCCTCGCCCTCCTCCGGGGTGCCGCGGGTTTCATGGCTGTAGACCAGCGTGTCGAGTTCCTCGTCGCTCATCTGGCGCTGCGCGCCGATCGGCGTGAGCAGTTCGATGGCGTTGTCGAAGTCGAACATCTGCAACGACAGGCGCCAGGCATGCTCGCGCAAGGCCGGATCGTCGTTGCCGGCCAGCAGTTGCATCCAGAATCCCAGCGCCTCCCGGGTATTGCCGGTCCACTCGCCGAGCCGGGCGAGATCGGCCAGCAGCGTCCGCTCGTCCGGGCGCAGGGCCAGCAGTTCCTGGCCGATCGCCCAGGCCCGCTCGATGCGCCCGGAAGCCATGTTCAGGCGCAGGTCGGCCGCCACCGCGTCACTGTCGCCGGGACGCAAGGTACGCCAGCGTTCGACGAAGCGTTCGGCCAGGTCATAGCGCTGGTTGCCTTCCGCGGCGCGCACCCCCTCGGCGAGCCAGGCCAGGCTGCGCGTATCGTCCGGCAGTTCGCCGAGGTGTTCGGCCAGCAGCAGCGCCGCCTGCTCGCCCCGCTCGCCGGCGAGCAGGCTGGCGAAGGCCTGCCGCAGATAGTCCAGGCGCCTCGCCGGGTCAGCCTCCGTCTCGGCCAGTTGTCGGTAGATATCCGCCGCCCGCCCCGGCTGGGCAGAAGCCAGGAACCAGCGCGCCGCCTCGTCCAGCCAGCGTTGCCGGTGCCGCGGGTCGCGACCGGCCAGTTCGGCGAACGCCGCTGCCGCCAGCGCCGGGGCATCCAGGGTCAGGGCGTGACGGGCGAATCGTTCGAGCATGGCGTTGTTCAGCGATGCGTGATCGATCTTGCGCAGTCGCTCCACCAGCGCCAGCGTCTGCGCCTCGTCCAGGCCCTCGGGCTTGGCCAGGGCGGTGAGGATGTCCAGCTCGGTCTCGTAGAACGGCGCCGCCAGGCGATCCTTGCCACGCAAGCCGGCCAGGTGGTGACGTGCCCGCTCGAAATCGCCGAGCTTGATCAGCAGGTCGATCAGGGTCAGGCGCAGCGCATCGTTCTCCGGATGTGCCTTGAGCAGCAGCTCGGCGTAGTTCACCGAGACCGCGTCCGGTTCGCCGTCTCCGCTGGGCATGAACACCTCTTCGCTGTTGAAGGTCAGCCACAGCACCAGGACCACCGCCAGGGCGATGAACAGCAGCGCCCAGGGATTCAGCAGGCGCGCCCGCGGCTGCTTCCTAGCGGCAGACGAGTTGGCCATCGCGCACCTGCTCCATCGGCAACTCGAACGTCCACAGGCCCCTGCCGGCCTTGCCCGGGTAGGCCGTGCCGGCCACGCTCAGCCGGCATTCGCCCGCGGCGCGCACCACCAGGCGCAGCGGCAGGTGCCCGGCGAAGGCGAACTCGACGCGGCCATCGTCGCGGTAGCGCCAGCGCTCCAGGGGCAGGTTGGCCTCCTCCAGCGCCGGTCTCGGATCGCGGCTGTCGCGCAGGACCAGGCGCGCATTCGCCGCGCTCAGGTGCACATAACGCCCCTGCGGCAGGTCGCGTACACCGGCCACCCCCTCGGAGCGCCCGAGGTCCGGCCAACCCAGCGCCGGATCCAGGCGCAGGGTACGTAGGGCGGCGAAGCCACGCAGCTGCCAACTGCCGTCGGCGCGCCGGGCCAGGCTGGCGCGATGCAAACCCTCCAGGCGCGGGATGTAGTCGCTCATCCACAGCGACAGCGGGTGCTCCGCCTGCATCGCCGTGTAGATCTGGTGCATGGTGCGGATCGAGGCCTGCTTGGTCCCCGAATAGAAGTGGTAGTACAGGTGCAGGCCGCGCAGGCGGCGCGGGCTGTCGGTGAGGGCGAAGGTGTCGATGACGCCGCGGAAACCGTAGTACGGCCCCTGCCAGAGGTTGGTGTAGACGTTCTCGTTGATGATCGGCGCGTAATACTGCACGCCACCGCTGGTAGGGCGGATCAGCGGATAAAGTCCGGTCAGCGAGGGAAAGGCCCGGGTCAGCGCGGTATTGCCGCCGTTGACGTTCATCAGCCCGGCGTCGTAGGCGAGCTTGATGGTGGCGGCGTCGGGCAACGCGTCGCCGGACCAGAAGATCATCTTCACCGGCTTGCGCGGGGTGGTCAGGCGTTGGTCGATGTAGTCGCGGGCACCGATCACCTCGCGCACGAAGTCGACCTTGTCGTAGCCCGGGATGGCCATCTTGTAGCCGTACTGCGCCTCGAAGTTCTCGCCCCGCTCGGCCAGTTGCGGTTGCCAGAAGAACGGGTGGCTGAAGGTGTGGCTGGCGACCTCGACCTTGTCGTCGGCAAAGATGCGCCGGGCGATCGGCTCCAGTTCCCTGGCCAGGTGCGGGTACATGCCCTTCGGCCCGACCTCGCCCTCGATCACCGAGACCGACGTGAGGAACGGATAGGGCCTGATGAAGTCCTCCAGCACCTGCTGCCCGGCGTAGGGACTGCCGGGCACCTCGGCGCGGGAGACGAAGCCATCGCCGTCGATGTGCACGGTGGCGATGCGTCGGCCGTTCTCGGTGGTGGCGTCGGGGCTCGGCAACGGCGCCAGGCGCAACGCCTTGTGCAGGAAGGCGAAGGGATCGAGTATCCAGCGCCGGTGCTCGCTGCCCTCCTCCAGCACATAGGGCGCCAGGGCGAAGCCACCCCAGTCGGCGGTCGCCACCGGCACGTATTCCTTGCCGTCGCCCTTGAGACGGAGCGCCGGAACCACCCGCGCCGGATCGAGCACGGTGAGCGCCGGCAGGTCGCGGATGCGGATCACCAGCGGCGCCTCGAAGGAGCCCAGCAGCGCCTGGTCGTGGGTCTCGGTGCTCGGCTTGACCCTGAGTTTCTGCGACAGCCGGCGGATACCCAGGCGCTGCAGCAGGCCGTCGTTCTCGGTGGGCAGGCCGGCGAGGAAGGCCACCGGCACCTTCTCGTCGAGACGCGCACCGATCCAGTTGTCGAAGGCGTCGCTGGCGACCGGCGGGCCGCTGGTCATCCAGGTCACCACCCCGGCGTAGAGACCGGCCAGCGGACGTTCGGGCAGCGGCTGGTCGGTGGGCAGGTAGTCGACCCGGTAGCCAAGGTATTCGAGCAGGCCGCCGAGGTAGACGTGACCGGGGCTCAGGGTCAGGTCGCCCTCGCGCGGATCGTAGAGCAGCGCGATGCGTCGCGGCTGCACCTCGATGTTGCTCACCCCCAGGTAGTCCAGCGCCGGAGTGCTGACGAACGGCACGTAGCCCTCGCCACGCAGACGCGCGGCGAGCTTGCGCGCCTCGTCACGCCGCTCCGGCGGCAGGTAGTCGATGGCTATGATCGGCGTGCCCCGGGCGCGCAGCTTGTCCAGGTGGCCCCGCAGCCAGTCGCGATCCTCTTGGGGCACCTCGCGGTACTGCCCGGCGGCGGCGTCCCAGCCGGCATGGATCGATTCCACGGCCACCGCCGAAGCTACGCCGGGCAGTTCCGGCAGCACTTCGAAACCACGGTTGAAGAACAGCTTGAGTCCAGGCTCCTGGCGGTGCAGTTGGGCGAGGAAGCTGGCCAGGGCCTGGCGCTGGCCCTCGCGGCGCTCCTCGGCCTGTAGCTGGAAACTGTCCAGGGTGTCGAGGAACAGGCCGGCGTAGCCCTGCTTGCGCAACTCCGCGGCACGCCTGAGCAGGTGTGCCCGCCAGCTCGGCGCCGCGAGGTCCATCACCTGGCTGTTCCAGGCCTCGTTGCGTACCGCGCTCTTGCCCTGGACCAGACCGCTGTCGGCGATGGCGGCGGCGTCGCCATCGAACTCGCCGACCGAGAGATAGGCGAAAGGCGTACTGCCTTGTTCCCTCAGGTAACGGACATCGGCCGGCTGCAGGTGCGCCGCCTCGAGCACCACCCAGTCGAACTGGGACAGCTCGGCCAGTGGCGGCCGCTCGGCGTACCAGAACGCCACGCTGGATGGCGCGCCGGCGGCCGCCCCGGCGGACAGCGCCAGGACGAAACCGGCGAAGCGGGCAAGGAAGCTGACAAAGGGACGGACGATCTTGCGCGAGGAAGACACGGTGATTCCTTTCTTGCTGGCCCGCACGCCCCTCTCCCGCCTGGCGGGCTATCCCGGCCCGGTTGGCAGATCGGAAGCAGGGATGCGGTTTCCGGTTCGAACGTCGAGTCCCTGACTCTCTGGGTATAGCCGAAGGGATTCCAGGCGACCAACGTCAATCTAATGACTACATATGCTAATTGGTAAATTTTCAACCGGATACTGTCAATTTTTGGACGCTACATGCCGAATGAAATTCCCGAAGCCCTGCCGAACGTCCGCCCCCTCCCACAGACGTTTCGCCAAATGACGAAACAGGCCTGCCAACCCGGCTTCCATGCGCCTCAGCGACGAACGCCACAGTCTTGGAGAATAGACCAGACATTATTTCTTATAAATAAATAACATAATTATATATTTTTATATAACCGAATTATTTTCAGCTATGTGAATCAAGTTGATTTTTCGTATCGAGACCAAGCGCCGGGCATTTGTCGCCTACCCGCTCGGATGGCATGCGCGCGATCAGCCATGCCGAAATAAAAGAGCCCCGCACGAAGCGGGGCTCGGGTGCTACCGGGATCGACGTCAGGGGATGCAGACGCCGTGCTGGTTGCTCTGCGCCAGGTCCATCAATTCACGGTTGGCCACCGCATACATGGCATAGTCGGTGCCCGCCGCGGCGCGCAGCTCGACCAGCATCGCCCGCCAGCGCTCGACCAGCGGCAGGTGCTGCTCCAGCCACAGGCCGACGCGCGCCTCGACCTCCTTCGGACCGTCCTGCATCTGCAGCACCGAGACGGTGATCGCCCGCTGCTGCCAGTCGAGATCGTCGCGGAATGCCTCGCGGGCCAGCGCCTGCCAATTGTTCTCCACCGGCAGGTTGGTGATCTGCTGCAGGTACCAGGTCAGGTCCAGCGCGCTGCCCACGGCGAAGTAGGCCTTGGCCACTTCCGCGGTGTCCTGGCCGGTGACGTCGGACGCCTCGATGATCGGCAGCAGGGTGTACAGGTGGCTGGTACCGGCGACCATGCGCGCCAGCAGCTCCGGCACGCCGGCATCGACGTAGTTCTGGTAGCGCGCCTGCCACAGTTCGCGGGTCGGACCTTCGAGCAGCTCGTTGAGCTTCAGGCCGAGGGCGGCGATGCGCGGCCCGAAGTGGGCCACGTCGCGCGCCGCGTCCAGCTCGTTGCGGCGGCTGCGGAGGAACCAGCGGGTGGCGCGGCGACCGAGACGCATGAGTTCGTCCATCAGGGTCAGCTGGATGTCCGCCGGCACCTGGTAGTCGAGGTTCTCGATCTGGCGGAACCAGTGCGGCAGGTGGAACACGTCGCGGACGATCACGTAGGCTCCGGCGACGTTGGCCGCGCTCATGCCGGTGGACTCCTTCAGGCGCTGCACGAAGGTGATGCCCATATGGTTGACCAGGTCGTTGGCGATCTGCGTGCTGACGATCTCGCGCTTCAGGCGATGGCGGCGCATGGCGTCACCGAACTTCTCCGCCAGCAATGCCGGGAAGGCGGTCTCCATGTCGCGGGTCAGGTAGTCGTCGTCCGGCACCAGCGACTTCAGCAGCGACTCCTTGAGGTCGATCTTGCTGTAGGAGATCAGCACCGACAGCTCGGCGCGGGTCAGCCCCTGGCCGGCGCTGATGCGCTCCGCCAGTTCCTCGTCGGAAGGCAGGAACTCCAGGGCGCGATCGAGCTTGCCGCGCGCCTCGAGGTCACCCATCAGCCGCCTGTACTCGGCAATCCGCTCGCGGGCGCGGCGTTGCGCCAGGGACAGCGCCTGGGTCTGCTTGTAGTTGTTGCCCAGCACCAGGGCGCCGACCGCATCGGTCATCTTCACCAGCAGCGCGTTGCGCTGCTTTTCGGTCATGTCGCCGGCCTGCACCACTTCGTTGAGCAGGATCTTGATGTTGACCTCGTGGTCGGAGCAGTCCACGCCACCGGCGTTGTCGATGAAGTCGGTGTTGTTGGCGCCGCCGTGCAGGCCGAACTCGACTCGCGCCAGCTGGGTCATGCCCAGGTTGCCGCCCTCGCCCACCACCTTCGCGCGCAGCTCGCGGCCGTCGACGCGCAGGCCGTCGTTGGCCTTGTCGCCGACATCGGCGTGGGTTTCCTTGCTCGACTTCACGTAGGTGCCGATGCCGCCGTTCCAGAGCAGGTCGACCGGTGCCTTGAGCAGCGCGTGGATCAGCTCGGTGGGCGCCAGCCTGTCGGCCTGGATGTCGAAGCGCGCCTTCATCTCCGGGGTGATGGCGATGCTCTTGGCGCTGCGCAGGAAGATCCCGCCGCCGGCGGAGATCAGCTTGGCGTCGTAGTCGGCCCAGCTCGAACGCGGCAGGTTGAACAGGCGCTGGCGCTCGACGAAGCTGCTGGCGGCGTCCGGGTTCGGGTCGATGAAGATATGCATGTGGTTGAAGGCAGCCACCAGTTGCAGCTTGTCCGACATCAGCAGGCCATTGCCGAACACGTCGCCGGCCATGTCGCCGATGCCGATGACGCTGATGTTGTCCTTCTGCACGTCGATGCCGCGCTCGCGGAAGTGCCGCTGCACGCTGACCCAGGCGCCCTTGGCGGTAATCCCCATGCCCTTGTGGTCGTAGCCGGCGGAACCACCGGAGGCGAAGGCGTCGCCGAGCCAGAAGCCGTACTCGGCGGCGATGCCGTTGGCGATGTCGGAGAAAGTCGCGGTGCCCTTGTCCGCGGCGACCACCAGGTAGGGATCGTCCTCGTCGTGGCGGACCACGTTGGCCGGCGGCACCACTTCGCCTTCCTTGAGGTTGTCGGTGATATCGAGCAGGCCGGAGATGAAGATCCGGTAGCAGGCGATCGCCTCGGCCTGGATCTCGTCGCGGCTACCGCCCAGCGGCAGGCGGCGCGGGACGAAGCCGCCCTTGGCGCCGACCGGCACGATCACGGCGTTCTTCACCTGCTGGGCCTTGACCAGGCCGAGCACCTCGGTGCGGAAGTCTTCCTCGCGGTCCGACCAGCGCAAACCGCCGCGAGCCACCTTGCCGCCGCGCAGGTGCACGCCCTCGACGCGCGGCGAGTAGACGAAGATCTCGTACTTGGGCACCGGCCTGGGCAGTTCCGGGATGGCCTTCGGGTTGAACTTGAAGCTGAAATAGCTCTTGTTCTGGCCGTTGCCGTCGGGCTGGTAGAAGTTGGTGCGCAGGGTCGCCTTGATCAGGTCGAGATAGCGCCGCAGGATGCGGTCTTCGTTGAGCACCTGGACTTCGTCGAGGGCACCGAGGATCGCCTGCTCGAGCTTCTGCTGCTTGTCTTCCAGGTCTTCCGCGGTGAGCTTGCGCGCCAGGTAGAAGCGAGTCTTGAACAGCCGCACCAGCTCGCGGGCGATGTCGGTGTGGGCGTTCAGCGCGCTGGCGATGTAGCCGAGGTCGAAGCCCAGGCGGATCTGCTTCAGGTAGCGCGCATAGGCGCGCAGCAGGGCGACGTCGCGCCACGGCAGGTTGGCGGTCAGCACCAGGCGGTTGAAGGCATCGTTCTCGGCGTCGCCGCTGACGATGTGGACGAAGGCGTCCTGGAGGATCTCGTTGAGCTGCTGGATGTCCACGTCCAGGCCTTCGGCATAGGTGAAGGCGAAGTCGTGGATCCAGTACTCGCGGCCGTTCTGGTGGCGCAGGCGATAGGGGAATTCGCCGAGCACGCGCAGTCCGAGGTTCTCCAGGATCGGCAGGACGTCGGACAGGGCCAGCGGGGTGTCGGCGTGGTACAGCTTGCAGTGCAGCTGCTGCTCGCCCTGCGCCAGCGGCTGGTAGAAGCTCATCACCAGCGGACGCTGTTCGGACAGGCTGAGCAGGTGCTGCAGGTCGACCACCGCGAAGTGCGGGGCGAAGCGCTCGCGGTAGCCGGCCGGGAAGCCTTTCGGGAAGTCGGCCAGCACGCTGGTGCCCTTGGCCTCGCCGAGGTTCTCCACCACCAGGCCGGCATAGTCGTCCTGCCAGGAACGGCAGGCCTGGATCACTTCTTCCTCCAGGCGCGCCGGGTCGATGTCGATACGCACCTTCGGATCGACGCGGAGGATGAACTGCACGCGCGCCAGCACCGACTCGGAGAAGAAGGTCCAGAACTCGCAGTCGCTGGCCTGCAGGCGCTCCATCAGGACCTGCTGGATCTTCAGCCGCGTCTCGGTGGAGTAGACGTCACGCGGCACATAGGCCAGGCAGTAGCAGAAGCGTCCGTAGGGATCCTTGCGCAGGAACACGCGGATCTTGTTGCGTTCCTGGATCCGCACGATCGCCATGGCAGTGCTGAACAGCTCGTCCACCGGGGTCTGGAACAGGTCGTCGCGCGGCAGTACCTCCAGCACCTGGGCCAGTTCCTTGCCGAGGTGGGCCTTGGTGTCGAAGCCGGAACGGCGCACCACTTCGGCGACCTTGCCGCGGATGAAGGGAATGTCGTTGACGCTCTCGTTGTACACCGAGGAAGTGAACAGGCCCATGAAGCGGCATTCGCGGATCACCCGACCCTTGCCGTCCAGTTCGCGGATCGACACGTAGTCCGGGTAGGCCGGACGGTGCACGCGGCTCGGATGGGCGGCCTTGGCGAAGGACAGCAGCAGCGGTTCGCGCAGGTAGGCGACGGCGTAGTCCTCGATGTGCAGGTCGTCCTTGCTCAGCCCGGCGCGCAGCAGGCGGGTCAGGCCGAGGAAGGACTTCTCGTCGTAGACCATGCGACCGCCGCCGCCCTCGTCGGCGACGGTGAATTCCTCGTAGCCGAGGAAGGTGAAGTGGTTGTCCAGCAGCCATTCCAGGTAGCTGCGTACTTCCTTCAGTTCCTCCGCCGGCACCTTCAGCTTCGCCTTGCCCAGCCAGGCCAGCAATTCGCGGGCCTTGGCCTTCATCGGCTCGAAGTCGGCGACGGTGACCCGCACCTCGCCGAGCACCTCCAGGATGGCCTTCTCCAGCACGCGCAGTTCGCCGGCGTTGGCGCAACGGTCGATCTCCAGGTACATCAGCGATTCCTGGCTGACGTCCTTGCCCTGGGTACCCTTGGGCAGGACCTCCTTCAGCTCGCCCTTGGCCGAGCGGCGCACGCTGAGGACGTTGGTCTGCAGGGTGTGGATGCTGTAGCCGCGGCGGTTCAGCTCCATGCGTACCGAGTCGACCAGGAACGGCAGGTCCGGGTGCAGCACCTCCACCGCAGTGTGGGTGGATTGCCAGCCGTGCTTTTCATAATCGGGGTTGTAGACGCGGACTTCGGGCTGGTCGCGGTCGAAGCGCTCCAGCAGGCGCCAGGCGGACAGGGTGCAACCGACCAGGTCGGAGAGCCGCCGCTGGGTCAGTTCGTCGAGGGAGATCAGGCTGAAGAACTGTTCGGCGAACAGCGTGACTTGTGGTAACGCCTTGTCGCCGAGGTGCTGCGCCAGGGCCGATTGCAGTTGATGCTGGAAATCGGCTTTGCTGGCCGCGGTGAAGAACGCCATGGTTGTACTCCGCTTGGCTTGTCATTTCATGGAGGCGAGCGGTTCGCGGAAAGGACGCGAGCAACGCACCTTCGGACCGACCCTCGCTGCGTCCATGAAGTTCAGCAGAAGCTGAGCATTAATCCAGGCAGGCGCACAGCAAAGGCTGACCGGGAACCGCCCTTTCGCCGGGCGACCCGCCAGTCATATCCGACAGAGCTTAACGAGGCGGCAAGGCAAAACACTTACCAAGCTGCGACATATTCGTTCACCCCGGGAGCATCGTCTCACTGCACCGGCAGGAAATGCATGAACAGCAGGCCCTGGGCGTAGTTCACGCTGATCCGCCGGTAGCGTTCGCCGAGGACCTCGGCGAGCAGGTCCAGGCGCGCGACGATCTTGGCGAACTCGCGCGCGTAGCTGAGGTTGCTGGTGTCGTCGGTGAGCGCATTGGAAAGCAGCAGCGGCGCACCCTTGTCGTCCTTGCGGGTAGCCAGCATCCAGGTGGCGACCTCGACGTTGCGCGCGGCGTTGTAGACATATTGCGCGTCGATCCCCTGGTAGACGTAGAACTCGGTGCGCCCGCCATGGGCGGTGATCAGCATGCTGGCCAGGGAATAGATGAAGGCGCCGACGCGGTCTCCCTTGAACGCCGGATCGAGGGAATAGGACAGCGCGGCGATGTCGCGGCGCCCGCCGAGGTCGCTGAGCTCGCGGTTCTGCTCGATGGCGCGGCGGATCGCCAGCTCGGCGTCGGCCTGGCTCGGCAGGCCGGTCTTCTTCCATTCGGCGGGATTGCGCTTGTACAGCTTCCAGAGCAACTGGTAGAGGCTTTGCAGGTTGTCGCGCATGGCCAGGGTGGCCATGCGATCGGCATCGGTCTGGAGAAATTCGCCGGCACGCATCGAGCCCTGGCTGGTGTCCTCGCCGGCGGCGTTGCGCGGCGCGTTCGAACATCCGCTGACGAGCGCGCCGAGCAACAACAACAGCCCGCCGATCCAGCGCCGCCACCCATGCCGGGCGCGGCCCTCCCCCTTGCGCCGGGCAATCCCCGGCAATGTCGCTCCTGACAAACGCTCTGTCCATTCGCTGTTCGCTTCGCGGAAACCGACCCGCCAGCGCCGGCGAAGTTCCCCGGGCGCGTCGATCCGCCGCGCTTCGCGTGGCAGGTCACGGCGAGAACCGGGAGCTTTTCACCGGCATATCCGCGCGGGTTCACGAATAGGCGCGGCACGCGCGTCGGAGAGTACGCTAGGCAGTCGCCGTGCGCTAACATGTGCCGGATCGGGGAGCGTCATCCGCCGCAGAGCGGAGCCTTTCCCGCCCTCGCGCGCCGGCCTCGCCGTGCGCCACCGAGCGACACCCCCACCAGGCCTTGGAACCGGTAGTCCAGACAATGAGCAACGAGCCAGAAAGCACGCAGCACAAGAGCGCCCTGCAGGGACTGAAAGGCTACCTGTCGAGCCAGATCCTCGGCCAGGAAAAACTCGTCGACCGCCTGCTGATCGCCCTGCTCGCCGACGGCCACCTGCTGGTGGAAGGCGCCCCGGGGCTGGCCAAGACCAAGGCCATCAAGGACCTCGCCGAGGGCCTGGAGGCCGAGTTCCACCGTATCCAGTTCACCCCCGACCTGCTCCCCGCCGACATCACCGGCACCGAGATCTACCGTCCGGAAACCGGCACCTTCGTGTTCCAGCAGGGACCGATCTTCCACCACCTGGTGCTGGCCGACGAGATCAACCGTGCCCCGGCCAAGGTCCAGTCGGCGCTGCTCGAAGCCATGGCCGAGCGCCAGGTCTCGGTTGGTCGCAGCACCTACGACCTGCCACAGCTGTTTCTGGTGATGGCGACGCAGAACCCGATCGAGCAGGAAGGCACCTACCCGCTGCCGGAGGCCCAGCTCGACCGCTTCCTCATGCACGTCAAGATCGGCTACCCGGAAGCCTCGGTGGAACGCCGCATCCTCCAGCAGGCCCGTGGCGAGGCGCTGCACGGCGAGGCGCGGCCGGAGCGCCGGGTGACCCAGGAAACCATCTTCGCCGCGCGCCAGGAAATCCTCGGCCTGTACATGGCCGACGCGGTGGAGGAATACCTGGTGCAACTGATCATGGCCACCCGCACCCCGGCCAAGCACGACGCGGAACTGGCCGAATGGATCTCCTACGGCGCCAGCCCGCGCGGCTCCATCGCCCTCGACCGCTGCGCGCGAGCCCACGCCTGGCTGGCCGGACGCGACTTCGTCAGCCCCGAGGACATCCAGGCGGTGCTGTTCGACGTGCTGCGCCATCGACTGATTCTGACCTTCGAGGCGGAAGCCGCCGGCATCGACCAGGACCGGGTGGTGCAGCGCATCCTCGACGTGGTCGCCGTGGCCTGAGGCCGCCGCCATGCTGAACACCGCCCCCGGTGTCGAGTTGGGCCTCGACGAACTGCTGGAGATGCGCCACCGCCTGCACGAGGCGCGCCTGTTCGCCTCGCAGAACCGCCGCAGCCCGCTGGTCGGGCTGCATCACTCGCGCCTGCGCGGCCGCGGCGTGGACTTCGACCAGGTGCGCATCTACCAGCCCGGCGACGACGTGCGCACCATCGACTGGCGCGTCACCGCGCGCACCCGCGAGCCGCACACCAAGCTGTTCCACGAGGAACGCGAGCGTCCGGTGTTCGTCCTCGTCGAGCAGAGCCAGCGCCTGTTCTTCGGCTCCGGCCTGTGCTTCAAGGCAGTGCTGGCCGCGCGCGCGGCGGCCTTCATCGGCTGGTCGGCGCTGGCCCACAACGATCGCATCGGCGGCCTGGTATTCAACGACCGCGACTGCCACGAGATCAAGCCGCGACGCAGCAAGCACAGCCTGCTGCAACTGTTCAACCAGCTGCTGCGGGCCAACCGCGAACTGCGCGAGGCGCCGGCGGAGCAGCCCGGCGAACTGTTCGGCCTGGCCCTGCGCCGCGCCCGCGAAGTGCTGCGCCCGGGCAGCCTGATCCTGGTGCTGTGCGACGAGCGTACCCTCAATGACGTCGCCGAGCAGCAGCTCAGCCTGATCGCACGCCATACCGACCTGGTGCTGCTGCCGCTGTCCGACCCGCTCGACCATGCCCTGCCCGCCGCCGGACTGCTGCGTTTCCGCGAAGGCGCCGCCGACCTCGAGCTGGACACCCACGCCGACGATCTGCGCCAGGCCTATCGCGACCTGGCCGAGGTGCGCCGCGCGCGCTGGCAACGCCTGGCCCAGCGACTGGGCGTGCCGCTGCTGCCGCTGTCCACCCGGGAAGACCTGGTAGAGCAGTTGCGGGACCTGCTGGAACAACACCAGCCGGGGTATCGCGCATGAATCCGCTCGACCGGCTGGAGCCGCTGATCGCTCCCCCGCCCGTCGGCTGGTGGCCCCCGGCGCCTGGCTGGTGGCTGCTGGCCGCCCTGCTGCCGTTGCTCGGCTGGGGGCTCTGGCGACTGCGCCGGCACCTGCCGCGGCGCACCATCGCCACCCGCGGCGAAGCGCCGCTGGATCCGCTGCGCGAAGCGGCCCTGGCCGAGCTGGCCGCGCTCGCCAAACCCTACGGCAGGGCTTCCGCCGGGCCCTGGCTGCAAGCCATCAATGGCCTGCTCAAGCGCGTCTGCCGGGCGCGCTGGCCGGACAGCGGCAGCCACGCGCTCAGTGGCCGCGCCTGGCTGGCGTTCCTCGACAACCGTTGCCCGGCCGCCGGCCTGACCCGCTGGATGATCCTGGTGGAGGGCGGCTACCGCGCCGACTGCACCCTCGACGACAAGGCCGTGGACGGCCTCGACGCCGCCGTCGCCACCTGGATCCGCAAGCATGTTTGAATTCGCCTGGCCCTGGGTCTTCGCCCTCGCCCCGTTGCCCTGGCTGCTGCGCCTGCTGCTGCCGGCCGCCGACAGCGGCGAGGCGGCGCTCAAGGTGAGCTTCCTCGACGAACTCGAAGACCTCGCCGGGCGCCGCGCCCGCGCACGCCTGCCGGCCTGGCGGCAGCAGGCGCGCTTCGCCCTGCTCTGGTTACTCCTGCTGCTCGCCGCAGCCCGCCCGCAGTGGGTCGGCGAACCCCTGCCACTACCCGCCAGCGGCCGCGACCTGCTGCTCGCGGTGGATGTCTCCGGTTCCATGGACTACCGCGACATGCGCTGGCAGGACGACGAGATCAGCCGCCTGGAACTGGTCAAGAAACTCTTCGGCGACTTCATCGAAGGCCGTCGCGGCGACCGCGTCGGCCTGATCCTGTTCGGCAGCCAGGCCTACCTGCAGGCGCCGCTGACCTTCGACCGACACACCGTGCGGGTCTGGCTGGACGAGGCGCAGATCGGCATCGCCGGGAAGAATACCGCGATCGGCGACGCCATCGGCCTGGCGCTCAAGCGCCTGCGCCAGCGCCCGGCGGAAAGCCGGGTGCTGGTGCTGATCACCGACGGCGCCAACACCGGCGGGCAGATCTCGCCACAGACCGCCGCGCGCCTGGCCGCCGAGGAGCGGGTGAAGATCTACACCATCGGCATCGGCGCCGACCCGCAACAGGGCGGCGTCATCGGCCTGTTCGGCCTCAACCCCGGGCTCGACCTCGACGAACCGGTCCTGCGCGGGATCGCCGAGACTACCGGCGGCGAATACTTTCGCGCGCGCTCCAGCGCCGAGCTGGAAAGCATCTCCGCGACCCTCGACCGCCTCGAGCCGGTCGCCCAGCAGACCACCCGGGCGCGCCCGGCAGTGGCACTCTACAGCTGGCCGCTGGCCGCCGCCCTGGCCCTGAGCGTGCTGCTGGTGGCGCTGGAGCTCTGGCCGCGGGAAAACTGGCGCTGGCCTCGCCGGAGACAGCCATGAACCTGCTGCTCGAAGCCTGGCCGCACTGGCTGCGCCCCTACTGGCTGCTGCTGGCGCCGCCGCTCGCCTGGTTGCTGTGGAGGTTGCTGCACCGCCAGCGTCGCGCCGGACGCTGGCAACTGCTGCTGCCGACGTCCTTCCAGCCCTGGCTGCTGGTCGGCGGTGCCGGGCGGCAGAACCGCACGCCCTGGATCTGCCTCGGCATCGCCTGGCTGCTGGCCCTGCTGGCCTTGCTCGGGCCCAGTTGGCAGCAACTGGAACAGCCCTCGATGAAGCGCAGCGATCCGCTGGTGGCGATCCTCCAGCTGACCCCCGGGATGCTCGCTGGCGACCTCTCGCCGAGCCGCCTGGAACAGGCCCGGCGCAAGCTCCTCGACCTGCTGCGGGGGCGCCACGACGCCCAGACCGCGATCGTCGTCTATGCCGGCAGCGCGCACACCCTGGTGCCGTTGTCGGACGACCTGCTCACCGCGCGCAACCTGCTGGACGCGGTGAAGCCGTCGATCATGCCCGAGCCCGGCCAGCGCGCCGACCTCGCCGTGCGCCAGGCCCTCGACCTGCTGGAACAGGGCGCCCAGGGCAGCGGTCGCCTGCTGCTGCTCGCCAGCGACCTGAGCGAACAGGAGCGGCACGGTATCCGCAGCGCCCTCGGCCACCGCGCGGCGCGCCTCGCCGTGCTCGGCGTCGGCACGCCGAAAGGCGCGCCGGTACAGCAGGAAGACGGCAGCTTCCTCAAGGACGACCAGGGCGGCATCCTCCTGCCCAGGCTCGACGAAAGCGGGCTGCGCCGCTTCGCCGCGGAGATCGGCGCCGGCTACCAGCGCCTGCGGCCGAACGACCGCGACCTCGACAGCCTCGGCCTGCTGTCCCGCGGCGGGACACTGGAGGAAGATCGCGAGAACGCCCTGTTGCGCCTGCAACGCTGGGCCGACCAGGGTTATTGGCTGCTCCTGCCGCTGCTCCTGCTGGCCGCCTGCGCCGGCCGCCGCGGCTGGCTGTTCTGCCTGCCGCTGCTGGCGCTGAGCCTGCCGCAGCCGGCGCAGGCCTTTGACTTCGAGGACCTCTGGCGGCGCCCCGACCAGCAGGGCCAGCGCCTGCTGCAACAGGGCCAGGCGGCCGAGGCGGCGAAGCGCTTCGAGGATTTCCGCTGGAAGGGCCAGGCGCTCTACCAGGCCCGCGACTACGCCGCGGCCGCGCAAGCCTTCGCCCGGGGCGACCAGGCCGCCGACCATTACAACCGCGGTAACGCCCTCGCCCGCCAGGGCGAACTGGAAGCCGCCCTCGACGCCTACGAACAGGCGCTGGAACGCCAGCCGCGACTGGCCGCGGCGCAGCGCAACAAGGCCCTGGTCGAGGAGCTGTTGCGCCAACGCCAGGAGCAGGCAGCGCAGCAGCAGACCGGCGAGAACAACGAACAGCGCCAGGAGGCGAGTCAGCAGAACCCGCCATCCGGAAGCAGCCAGCGGCCTCCGCGCGACGCGGCCACCGTCGATGCGCAGAAGGCCCAGGCCGCCGCACCTTCGACCCGCCTGCCGGAAGACGAGGACGGGAAGACCGCCGGCGCTACCGGCGAGGCGCAAGCGCAAGCCGACGACACTGGCCGCCAGGGCGACGACGAAGCCGCCGACGGCCTCGACGACGAACGCCGCCAGGCCCTCGAGCAATGGCTGCGACAGATTCCCGACGACCCCGCCGAGCTGCTGCGGCGCAAGTTCTGGTACCAACAGCAGCAACGCCAGGAAGCCACGCCATGATCCGCCTGTTCTGCAGCCTGCTTCTCGTCCTCCTCGCCGTGCCGGCGCAGGCCAGCTTCAACGCCAGCGTCGACCGTGCGCGGCTGACCGAGGGGGAAAGCGTCGAACTGACCCTGGAGTCGGACGATCCGACCCTCTTCGGCAAGCCCGACCTGAGCCCGCTGGATACCCTTTTCGAAGTCCTCGGCACGCGCCAGGTCAACCGCCTCGCCACGCAGAACGGCCGGGCCCAGGCCACCACCCGCTGGATCGTCACCCTGCTGCCGAAACAGAGCGGCTACCTGGCGATCCCGCCGATCAGCCTCGGCGCCAGCAGCACCCAGCCGATCCGCCTGCACGTGCTGGCAGCCCGCGACAGCGCCAAGGGCAGCAAGCTGGCGCCGGTGTTCATCGACGCCAGCGTCGACCAGGAAAAGGTCTACGTGCAGGCCCAGGTGATCCTCACCCTGCGCATCTACCACTCGGTCTCGCTGTACGACGACAGCAGCCTGACCCCGCTGGCGATGAACGATGCCAAGGTCGAGCAGCTCGGCGAGGCGCGTACCTACGAGAAGGAGCTCAACGGTATCCGACATGGCGTGATAGAGGTGCGCTACGCGATCTTCCCGCAGAAGAGCGGCGCCCTGGTCATTCCCGCGCAGGCCTTCAGCGCCACCCTGGTCGACCGCGGCGACGACGACTACAACCCCTTCGGCCCGCGCCCGGGGCGGCAGATGCGGGTGACTTCGCCGAGCATCCCGCTGCTGGTCCGGCCGAAGCCGGCCGACTATCCGGCCGACGTCCCGTGGATGCCGGCCCGCGCGCTGAGCATCAGCGAAAGCTGGAGTCCGCAGCCGGAACAGGCGCAGGTCGGCGAATCGCTGACGCGCAACGTACTGCTGAAGGTCGAAGGGCTTTCCGGCACCCAGCTCCCGCCGCTGCCGCTGCCCGACGTGCAGGGCCTGCGACGCTATCCGGACCAGCCGCAACTGGCCGACCAGAGCACCGACCAGGGCCTGATCGGTAGCCGCGAGGAACGCGAGGCGCTGGTGCCGGAACAGGCCGGACGGATCGAACTGCCGGCACTCGAGGTGGTCTGGTGGAACACCCGCGAGGATCGCCTGGAACGAACCAGCCTGCCAGCACGTACCCTGGAGGTCGCCGCCGCGCCGCAGGCCGAGGCGGAAACCCAGGCGCCGCCAGTGGCGCTCGGCGAACGCCTCGAACCGACCCTCTGGCCCTGGCAGTTGGCTACCGCCGCGCTGGCCCTGACCAGCCTGCTCGGCTTCGCCCTGTGGTGGCGCGCCCGCCAGCTGCCGGCGGTGATCCGTGCCGCGGCCAACGGCCCGAGCAGCCGCAGCCTGCTCGACGAGCTGCGCCGCGCCTGCCTGGCCAACGATCCGCAGGCGACCCGTCAGGCCCTCGACGCCTGGGCCCGCCAGCAGCCCGACACCCTGGCCGACATGGCGGCGCGTTTCGTGCCGCTGTCCGATGCCCTGGACGGGCTCAATGGCGCGTTGTACAGCGAAAGCGGCCATTCCTGGCAGGGCGAGGACCTGTGGCGGGCGATCCGTGCCCTGCCGGCGGCGGAACAAGCACCGGCGGGGACGGTCGATAACGGCGGCCTGCCACCGCTCTACCCACGCTGAACAGCGCTATGGTTAGGTCTGCCACGACGTTTCGATTGCGCAGGAGGACCCGCATGCGCTTCCGCTCACTGTTCCTCGCCCTGTGCGGCCTGCTCTCCTGTCATCTCGCGGCGGCCACCGAGCCGCCCACGCCGCCGCAACAGCCGGCCGAGGGTCCCGGCGGCGCGGCCTATCGCCATGCCAGCGTGCACCAGTGGCATTTCGGCGAAGGCGCCAACGAATACTGGGTCTTCACCCCCGAGCAGCCAGTGCCCGGCAACGCCCCGCTGGTGGTCTTCCTGCACGGCTGGAGCGTGATGCAGCCGGACCTCTACCGCGCCTGGATCGACCATATCGTCCGGCGTGGCGCGGTGCTGGTCTATCCGCGCTACCAGCCCAGCCTGAAGACGCCCAACGCGGAGTTCCTCGGCAACGCCACGGCCGCCCTCGGCGACGCCCTCAGACGCCTGCAGGCTGGCGAGCTGGGCGTGCGCCCGCGGCTGAACCAGGTGGCCTATCTCGGCCACTCCGCCGGCGGCCTGCTCGCCGCCAACCTGGCGGCCGCCAGCGAACGCCTGAAGCTGCCGGCGGCGAAGGCGCTGATGGTGGTCGAGCCGGGCAGGAGCCAGGGCAAGCGCTGGGACGGCGTCACCCAGGAACGCCTCTCGGGGCTGGCCAAGGGCACCCTGCTGCTGGCCGTCTGCGGCGACGAGGACAGCCATGTGGCCTGCACCGACGCCAGGCGCATCTACCGCCAGAGCCGGAACATCCCGGCCAGCGACAAGAACCTCCTGCTGCTACGCAGCGACCGTCACGGCAGCCCGCCGCTGCTGGCCAACCACGCCGCGCCCACCGCGCCGGTGTTCGGCCCGCAGTATCCGAAGGAAGAAGACAGCGACTGGCTGCTCGACCGCGTCGAGAAACGCCTCGAGGACCAGCGGGCCGAAGGCCGCTATACCGGCCACGACCCGCTGGTGATCGACGCCCTCGACTGGTACGGCACCTGGAAGCTGTTCGACGGCCTCACCGACGCCGCCTTCTACAAGCGCAACCGCCAGTACGCCCTCGGCGATACGCCGGAACAGACCGGCATGGGCCAGTGGAGCGACGGCACGCCGGTGAAACCGCTCAAGGTGCTCAAGTAAGTGCCTAGAAGTCGTAGCTCAATCGCAGGTTGACGGCGCTGCTGGCGACCCGCTCGCCCTTCGCTCCCTGCAATTCCAGACTGCCCAGCAAAGGACCGCGACGGGCATGCAGCGCCAGGCCCGCGCGGAACAGGTCGCGCGCCCGGCTGGCCGAGACCTGCTTCAGGGCGATGCCTTGCAGTCTCGCATCGCCATGGCTTGCCGGCGCTCGCAGGGCGCGTTCGTAGCCCAGGTCCAGCTCCGGTTCCACCGACCAGTCGCCCAGGCGCAGACTGCGCGCGACGCTCATTTCCAATGTACCGAAGCTCGCCCCTCGGGCTGCGCGATCGACGTCGAGCGCGAGTTCGCTGTGCTTTTCGCGGAAACCTTTCCATTCCGTGCGGGTCGCCAGCAGGCCGACCCGCGGCTCGACCCACCAATCGTCCTTGCGCCAGCGGTAGCCGCTCTTGACGCTGGCGTGGTAGAGCCAGCCCTCGCTGTCGCCCTTGGCCGTGGCAAAGCCCGGCAGGCGCCGCTTGCTGGCGGCGTCGAGGTAGCCGGCGCCGAGCATGGCACTGACGTAACCGCCCTGTTCCAGGCTGTCGAAGGCGTGTAGCAAGCCCACGGCGAGCTGGGTGATGTCCAGCTCGACCTTGCCGCCGGCGCTGCCGACCCGGCCCTTGGTCTGCGCCAGCGTCGCGCCGCCCCGGGTACGTTCGCCGAACGCCTGGACCATGCCCAGGGCGAGCCCGTCGCTGCGCTCGCGGCTACCGGCGACGCCCGCGCGTCCCTGGTTGCGCTGGCCGGCGGCGAGTCCCTGGAACCACAAGCGCGGTGCCTGGCCGGACTGCGCCCGGGACAGTTCGCCGAACATCGCGCGGTCCACCCGTGCAGGCTGGCGGCTCAGGTACGCCAGGCTGTCGGCGTACACCTGGCCGCCGGCGCCACGCTGCAAGCCACCCAGGTCGCCGCGAGACAGGCTGGCTTGCAGCCAGGAGTTGTAGGCGCCGGCACGCAGGGCGATGGGCTGGTCGCGCAGAGCGTTCAGCGCCGCCGCGGTACGTCCGGCGTTGCCCGGCAGCCCAGCCTGCCCGGGCAGGACGAGCGGAGCCAGGGCGAGGGAGATGCCGTCCGCGGTGAAGCGCAGGTCGTGGCGCAAACCTTTTTCGGCGAGGCCCGGCGCCTGCTGCAGGGCCGCGAAACCGCCCACGTAGGTGGCGCCCGGGGCGACCGCCAGGAGCTTCTGTTCCGCCCCCACCGCGGTATCGGCCGTCGTCAGTTGCAGCCGCCCGCCCAACCGTGCGAAAGCGCCTGCGCCGTCGAGACGGATCGGCGGCTGTCCTTCCAGGGCCACCCGGGTGGTGCTGGATGGCGACAGCTCCAGGGAGCGAGTGAAGCCCGGCGCGCGGTCGGCGACGAGCACACCGTCGATCCGGGTTGGCGCGGCGACGGTGCCGCCACCGCTCAATTCGCCGGCCCGACCCACGCTCAGCCGCGGTCCTTCGAGGATGCCGTCCACCACCAGGCGCCCGCCACGTACCTCGCTGGCAGCGGAGAAGCGATTGCGTCCGCCGAGGGCCAGTTCGCCCTCCTCGACCGCGACCCCGGCGAAACGATTGTCGCCCGCCAGCAACAGCGCGCCGCTGCCGGACTTGGCGAGCACGCCGCCGGCGCTGATAGCGTTGCTCCAGACATCCCTGGCGTTCCAGCCGCCCCGGGCGGCGTCCAGCGTCACCCGCTGGTCGCCGAACAGTTGGCCCGGCCCCCGCACCGCCCGGGCCAGGTCCAGCAGGCCCCAGCCGAAACGCGCGTCGACCCCGGGCTCGCCGAGATCGGTAGCGGTGCTCAGCAGAGTCATGCGTACCTGCGCCATGTCCATGTAGGGAAAGCGCTCGGCCAGCAACGCCGCGCTGGCGCTGACCAGGGGCGCAGCGTAGGAAGTACCGCTCTCGTCGTCATAGAGGTAGGTCAGGCCCTCGGCCGAGGAGCCGCTCGCCGTGGCCACGTACATGTCGCCGGGCGCCGCCAGGCACCACTCCTGCGTCACCCCGCACTGGTTGGAATAGTCGGTGAGGTCGCGGTCCGGCCCCAGCGCGACCACGCTGAGGAAACCCTTTTCCAGCTCGGGCATGAAGCGCGGCAAGGTGGCGAGCAGGCCGGGCTGCGCGATGCTTTCGTTGCCGGCCGCGAACACCAGCAGACGCCCTTCGTGCACACCGTCGGCCAAGGCCCCCAGGTACGGATGCGGGGCCGCGGGATCGATCGCCGCATAGGCGGCATCCACCGCCTCGGCGTCATTGCCGATTGGATCGTCGTTGTAGCTGTTGTTGATGACCCGCAACCTCGGCGCGCTCCGGTAGAGGGTGGTCAGGGCGCCATGGAAGAGGTCCTCGCTGCCCGGTTGCAGCAGGCTGGACGGGCTCGCCTCTGCGCCTGGTTCTTCCCCTGTGTCGGCGCCCTCGTCATCGATGTCCTCGCTGGGATCCGACTGCGCCTGGAAAAGCCTGACCTGCGGCGCCACGCCGCCGCGGTAGTTGAAATCGCCGATGGTCTCCGCCCTGGCCGCGATGATTCCGCTGACATTCGCGCCATGACTGGCGACCCGTATTTCGCCGCTCTGCTCATCGCGTTCGAAGAGCGGCTGCATGGGATCGGCGAGCACTTCCTCGCCGTCGATGACCACTCGGCTGGCCAGCGCAGAGATCGCCTGGCCGGCGAAAGCCGGGTGACCGGGAAGGAACCCGCCGTCGATCACCCCGACATCCACGCCCTTGCCGGTCAATCCCAGCCCGCGTGCTTCCGCTACGCCGATGAAGTCCTGCTCCCAACCGCTGGGCCGCATTTCGGCCAGCGCACAAGGCGACAGCGACAGCGAAACGCCCAGCGGCACCAGTGTGCGTAACCCGCGCTTGCGAAAATCCTTCCAATGCGTCGTCCGCGACATGGCAAAGCTACCCCCGCTCAACGAATGGCCACCGCACCCATTGCGGCGACCGCTCGGGAGCGCCACGCCTTTGCGGTCCACGTGCGGAACGTCCCGAGCAGGGCTGCACGCTAGTCGCGAGGCGGTTAACAAAGGCTTAAGGCCGCGTCCGGCAGATGGCCGCGAGGGCTTCGCGGCGGCAAGAACCGGCACCGTTTCACAGCGACAGCGTGAACCGTTCGATCGGCTGGACAGCGCTATCGTCGATCGACGAACATCGCCGTTCGAGCGACGGAAGCGCCGGGCACCCGGCCGACATGGCACCCCGACGCTTCCCCAGCGCATTCTCCCGCCCCATCCGCGACGCGACCCAGGCCATGCACATCCACGTACTCGTCGTCGAAGACAACTTCGATCTCGCCGGCACCATCATCGACTACCTCGAGGCCGCCGGAGTGGTCTGCGACCACGCCCGCGACGGCCAGGCCGGCCTCAACCTCGCCCGCGACAACCGCTACGACGTGATCCTGCTGGACATCATGCTGCCGCGGATCAACGGCCGGCAGGTCTGCCGCCAGTTGCGCGAGGCGGGCCTGCAGACCCCGGTGCTGATGCTCACAGCCCTGGACACCCTGCAGGACAAGCTCGACGGCTTCGACGCCGGCGCCGACGACTACCTGCTCAAGCCCTTCGAACTGCCGGAACTGCTGGTCCGCCTGCAGGCCCTCAGCCGGCGTCGCAGCGGCCAGGCCCAGCGCCTGCAGGTCGACGATCTGGTGATGGACCTGGACAGCCGCCAGGTCAGTCGTGGCGGCACGCCACTGGCGTTGTCCCCCACCGCCTGGAAGATCCTCGAGTGCCTGATGCGCGCCAGCCCGGCGCTGGTCACCCGCGAACAGCTGGGGCGCAGCGTGTGGGGCGACGAGCCGCCGGAAAGCAACACCCTGAACGTGCACATGCACCACCTGCGCAGCACCGTCGACAAGGGCTTCGCCACTCCCCTGATCCACACCCTGCACAGTGTCGGCTTCCAGCTGGAGCGCAAATGAAACGCGGCCTGAGCCTGATCCCCATCGTCGGCGGCAGCGTCACCCTGATCCTCGCCGGGGTGCTGCTGGTCTATACCCGCATGCTCGGCGACTACGGCGAGACTGGCGCGCTCTACCTGCTCAGCATGATGATGGAAGAGGAAGGGCTGTACTTCGCCCAGCGCTACCAGGAGGACCCGGCGACGCCGGCGCCGGACAGCTATTACTTCAAGGGCAGCGTCGGCACCGCGGGCCTGCCGCCGAAGCTCCGGGACATGCTCGATAGCCCCCCCTACAGGAACATCGGCGCCATGCAACTGCTCGGCAACTGGGACGACGATGACGAGGAAGAAGACGAAGACGCGCCCAGCGATGACGCCTATGTGGTGGTCCGCCAGCCGCTGGCCGATGGCAAGACGCTCTACCTCTACGACAACGACGACGCCGGCAGCATCGACACGCCGCTGTCCGACGCCATCATCGATGCCCGCATCAGGCAGACCTGGATCGTCACCCTGCTGGTGGTGCTGCCCTCGCTGGCGGCCGTCGGCCTGCTGGTCTGGTTCATCGTTGCCCCGCTGCGCAAGCTGACACGCTGGTCGATGGGCCTCGACGACCTCGCCCCGGACAGCCAGCGGCCGCGCTTCCACTACCGCGAGCTCAACGTCCTGGCGGAAACCCTGTGGAACAGCGTGACCCGGATCAAGGACTTCAGCCAGCGCGAGGAGCGCTTCCTGCGCTACGCCAGCCATGAGCTGCGGACCCCGCTGGCGGTGATCGGCATGAACCTGGAACTGCTCGACCAGCCCGGCCACCCGCCCTCCCCCCACGCCCTGCAACGCATCCGCCGCTCGGCCCTGGACATGCGGCAGATGACCGAGACCCTGCTCTGGCTCAGCCGCGAGGGTGGCGAGCTGCGCGACGACGGCCACATCGAGGTCGGCCGCCTGCTCGAGGACCTGCTGGAGGAACAGCAGACGCTCAGCCAGCGCCGCGGCCTGAGCTTCCAGCTCGACGTGGAGCCGCACAGCCTGCCGCAGACCCGCGCGCGGATCATCATCGGCAATCTCCTGCGCAACGCCCTGCAGTACAGCGACGAGGGCGTCGTGGAAATCGTCGTGCGCGACCGCAGCCTGCGGATCAGCAATCCCATCGGCGCGGCGCAGAGCACGGCGGACTCGATGGCCTTCGGCTACGGCCTGGGCCTCGACCTGGTCCAGCGCCTGTGCCAGAAGAGCGGCTGGCGCCTGCACTACACCAGCGACGAGCGACGCTTCCGCTGCGAGTTGCTGTTTCCCGCCACGCCGGACTGAAGCGCGGCGGCCTTCCTCCGCGCAAAAAAACCGCGGCCTGGGCCGCGGTCTTGGCGAGGCTCGACGCGACTCAGTGGGCGAACACCGAGGCCTTCCTGGCCTGCAACTTGGCCGGGTTGATCAGGAAGCGCGCCAGGGCCGGCAGCAGCCAGAGGGCGCCGAACATGTTCCAGAGCAGCATGAAGGTCAGCATCAGGCCCATGTCGGCCTGGAACTTGATCGCCGAGAAGATCCAGGTGGCCACGCCGATCGCCAGGCACAGGCCGGTGAACAGCACCGCCTTGCCGGTGGAGCGCAGGGTCTCGTAGTAGGCCTCCTGCAACGGCAGGCCCATGCGCAGGAAGGACTCCAGGCGGGTGTAGATGTAGATCCCATAGTCCACCCCGATGCCGACGCCGAGGGCGATCACCGGCAGGGTCGCGACCTTCACGCCGATGCCCAGCGCCGCCATCAGCGCGTTGCCGAGAACCGAGGTGAGGATCAGCGGCAGGACGATGCAGAGGGTCGCGGCGAAGGAGCGGAAGGTGATCATGCACATGGCCGCCACGCAGATGTACACCAGCACCAGGATGATCAGCTCGGACTGCTTGATCACCTCGTTGGTCGCGGCCTCGATCCCGGCGTTGCCGGCGGCCAGCTGGAATTGCAGGTCCTCCCTGTCGTTCTCCGCGGCGAAGGCCTGTACCGCCGCCACCGCCCGGTCGAGGGTCTCGGCCTTGTGGTCGTTGAGGAACACCAGCAGCGGCGCCAGCGAGCAGTCGGTGTTGTAGAGGCCGTCGGCACGGGCGATGGAGTTGTTCAGCACGTCCTGATTGCGCGACAGGGTCTCCCACTTCAGGTTGCCCTCGTTCATCCCCTTGATCACCTGCTTGGACACGGTGACCATCGAGATCGCCGACTGCACGCCCTCGGTGTTCTCCAGCTTCCAGGCCAGTTCGTCCATGGCCGCCAGCGCCTGGTGGCTGGAACAGCCTTCCGGGGTGGTCTTGACCATCACCACCAGCACGTCCGAACTGGTCGAGTAGTTGCGGATGATGAAGTCGTTGTCGAGGTTGTAGCGCGAGTCGGGACGCAGCTCCGGCGCCCCCTGGTCGAGGTCGCCGATCTTCAGGTGCTTGCCGTACCAGAGTCCGCCGCCGAGCATCAGCAGGGCGATGACGATGGACACCGGCGCCACCTTCGGGCTGGCGAAATTCGACAGCAGGCGCCAGAACGGGTGCTCGCGCACCGCGTCTTCCTTGCTGCGCTGCACGGCCTTCTTGCTGATGCCGATGTAGGAGATCGCCACGGGCAGCAGGATCAGGTTGGTGAAGACGATCACCGCCACGCCGATCGAGGCGCCGATGGCCAACTCGCGGATCACCCCGATATCGATCACCAGCAGGGTGATGAAGCCCACGGCGTCGGCGAGGATCGCGATCATCCCGGGCAGGAACAGCTGGCGGAAGGTCAGCCGCGCCGCCATCAGCGCATTGTCGGCGCCGCTGGACTGCAAGGCGATGCCGTTGATCTTCTGCACGCCGTGGGAGATGCCGATGGCGAAAATCAGGAACGGCACCAGCATCGAATAGGGATCCAGGCCGAAACCGACCAGGTTGAGCAGGCCGAGCTGCCAGAGCACCGCCACCAGGGTGGTGATCAGCACGGCGATGGTGCTGCGGATGCACCTGGTGAACCAGTACAGCAGGACCAGGGTGATCAGCAGGCAGATACCGAAGAAGCCGACCACCATCACCAGCCCGTCGATCAGGTCGCCGACCTTCTTCGCGAAGCCGACGATGTGCACCTTCACGTTGGGGTTCTGCAACTGGTACTTGTCGCGGATCTTCTCTTCCAGCTCATGGGAGAACTGCCGGTAGTCGAGCTTGATCAGCTCGCTCTGGTTCTTCGGGTTCGGATACATCTCCAGCAGCGGCACGTCGACGATGCTCGACTTGAAGTTGTTCGCCACCAGGCGGCCGATCTGCCCGGACTTGAGCACGTTGTTGCGCAGCTCCTCCAGCGCCCGCGGCGAACCGTCGTAGGTCTGCGGGATCACCTCGCCGCCGGCGAAGCCTTCCTCGGTCACTTCGGTCCAGCGCACGCTAGGGCTCCACAGCGACTTCAGGCCGGAACGGTCGACCCCGGGGATGTAGAACACCTCGTCATGGATCTGCCGCAGCGTCTCCATGTACTCCTTGGTGAAGATGTCGCCGTTGACCGCCTCCACCGAGATGCGCACGGTGTTACCGAGGTTGGCCAGGTCGTTGCGGTGCTCGAGCATCTTCTGGATGAACGGATGCTCCAGCGGGATCATCTTCTCGAAGCTGGTCGACGGTCGCACCTGGGTGGCCTGGTAGAACAAAAAGACGCTGACCAGCAGGCAAAGGAAGATCACCACCGGCCGGTTGTTGAAGATCAGGCGTTCGAGCAGGCTCGCCTTGTTTTGCTGATGCTGGTTCATGGAACTCATGCGACCCCCGCCTTATTGTTGTTGTTCGAGCGCGGCACCGTTCGCCGCAGCGAGGTGCACGCCGCCCTGGCCGACCAGGACCAGGTGGCCGTCGCCGGTGGCGCTGACGCCGGCCAGGGACAGCCGGTCGGGACGGTTGAAGACGCTGAAGCTGCGCCCGCCGTCGGTGCTTTCGAGGACGCTGCCGCCGTGGCCGACCACGACGATCCGGCCGTCCGCCAGCAGCGCGCCGTCGGAGAGACCGAATTCCAGGTCGCCGGAAGCGGCCTTCAGCGGGATCGCCTCCCAGCTGTCACCGAAATCGGCGGAACGGAACAGGTGCCCGCGCAGGCCGTAGACCAGCACGCCGCCGACGTCGGCGGTACCGATGGCGCCGAACAGCGAACCCTCGTAGGGGCCTTCGAGCTTTTCCCAGGTGGCGCCCCAGTCCTTCGAGCGGAACAGAATGCCGGCCTCGCCGACCACCAGCAGGCCGCTGTCCTTGACCGCGGCGATGGCATTGAGGTGGAACTGGTCCTCGTTGTCCAGGCGTTCGCTGACGTCTTCCCAGCGCTGGCCGCCGTCGCGGGTTTCCAGCAGCGCGCCATAGGCGCCGACGGCCAGGCCGTGCCGTTCGTCGGCGAACCAGATGTCCAGCAGCGGCGATTCGCGGCCGAGATCCTCGAACTGCCTGGTCCAGGTGCTGCCGGCATCGTCGCTGACGAGGATCTGCGCATCGTGCCCGACCGCCCAGCCCTTGCGCTCGTTGACGAAGAACACCGAGGTGAGCAACTGGCGGGTCGGCACCTTGGCCTGGCTCCAGGTCTTGCCATCGTCGTCGGAGAGCAGGATATGCCCGCGGTCGCCGACCGCGACCAGCCGCTTGCCGGCATGGGCGACGCTGAGCAGCAGGCTGCTGGCGGCCTTCGGCGATTCCACGGCGAACTGCGGCGGCGCGGCGGTTGGCGCCGACTCGGCCAGGACCGGGGTGGCGGCGAAGGTCAGGAGAGAAAGCGCCCCGAGAAACGACAGGGCCCTGCTGGCCAGGGGCGATCTGGAAGGAATGGCCGGATGCCGCGAAGCGTTTGCGGATTGGCCGAGCGAAGTGCGCCACGTCATGGGCTCACGCATGGATACCGTCCCCGTTGTTGTTATTAGTGGTTCGTGGTGAGCGTTATATAGCCAGCCTTTGGCGACGGAGACAATTGAAGCCACGTTATCTTTTGTTAAGCGTGTAAGCCGTCTGTAACGGGGGATCGGCGCCGCCCTCCTCCCCGGAGGGAAGCGGTCGGCGCCGGCGAGCGGAGCGATCAGCGGGTGCCGCGGCGGCGCAGCGCCGAGGGCTTGAAGTAGGAATCGTCCGGAACCGCCTGGGTGAAGTCGATGGTGCCCGGCTCCTCGTTGTCCAGGTTCTGCACGTGGTAGCGACGCGCCTGCAGGTCATGGAACACGTCCAGCGCGCTCCAGGTGTAGGGCAGGTCGTAGAAGTTCTTCAGGTAGGCCATGGACACCCGCCAGAGTTCGCCGCGACCGTCGTACTGGTCGACCACCGCCGCGCTCCAGCTGTCCTCGTCGAGATACAGGGTGCGCTTGGAGTAGATGTGCCGCGCGCCCGGCTTCAGGGTGCCTTCCACCACCCACACGCGGTGCAGTTCGTAGCGGGTGTACTGCGGATCGAGGTGCCCGGGCTTGAGCAGCTCGTCGTACTTCACCTCGGGACTGCTGACCTTGTAGTTGTTGTAGGGGATGTAGATTTCCTTCTTGCCCAGCAGCTTCCAGTCGTAGCGGTCCGGCGCGCCGTTGAACATGTCGGTGTCGTCGGCCGTGCGCAGGCCGTCGGCGGCGGCGATCGGCGTGTCGTAGGCGAGGTTCGGCGCGCGCCGCACACGACGCTGGCCGGCGTTGTAGCCCCAGGCCTGGCGCGGCTCCTTGACCTGGTCGAGGGTCTCGTGCACCAGCACCGCGCCACCGGCCAGGCGCGCCGGACTCTTGGTGAACGACAGGTAGTAGAACATCACGTTGTTCAGGTCGGCGAAGCTGCCGCCCTTGAGGTAGTACTTGAACAGCGCTTCCTGCTGCGAGGTCACCAGCGAATAGCTGCCGTTGCGCTGCACCGCGACTTCCGAGGCGCGGCGCACGACATAAGTGCCGCGGTAGCGGGCAACGTGGTTCCACAGCGCCTCCACGCCGCTCTTCGGGATCGGGAACGGCACCCCGCCATAGGCGTCGGCGAACCCGTTGCCGCCGTCCAGCAGCTTGGCGCTGGTGGCATTGGCGAAGGTGTTGTCGTACAGCCACTGCGGCGCCGAGCCGGAACGGCGGCTGGGGTAGACCGGCATCCGGAAGCTGTCCGGATAGGTCTTGAACAGCGCCAGCTGGCCCGGGGTCAGGTGCGCCTTGTGTTGTTCCAGGTTGGTCTTGTCGATGGTGAACAGCGGCTTGTCCGCGGCGAACGGATCCGGATGGTGCTGGCCCGGCTTGTAGCCGGCCGGCGCCTGGGTGATACCGCCGGTCCAGGCGGGAATGCTGCCGGCGGCGTTGCCGGCCTTCTCCGCGCCCAGCGGGGTGAGGCTCGACTTCAACTGCGCCGCCTCGCCGGCGGAAACGCCGGCCAGCGCGCCACCGCTGCCCAGGGCCAGCGCCAGGGAGGCGCCGATCAGCAGGTGCTTGTTCAACATGAGGGTTCTCCGTGTGAGGTGCCGGGCGCTCGCGGCGCCCGTGTCGCTATCGGTTCGGTCAGAAGGAATACTTGACGGTCAGGCCGATGTTGTCGCGGTCGCGGATATTGTTGTTCTGTCCGCCGCCATAGAACTCGGTGTACTGCAGCTCGCCTTCCAGACTGTTCAGGTAGGTGGCCTTGACCCCCAGGGTGTAGGCCTTGCGGCCTTCGATGAAGTTGCCGGTCTGGTAGGAGTTACCTTCGAAATCGTCCTTGTAGACCACGTAGGGCGACACGTTGACCCCGGCGAACACATCGTTCCAGGTGCCGCTGAGCAGCAGGGTGTAGCCGTAGGCGTTGCGGTTCACCTGGTCGCCACGGTCGCCGCCGGAGACATAGGAGCTGTTGCCGCGCCCGGCGTAGTAGCGGGTGCTGCCGTCGTAGGCGGTGTACTTCAGGCTGCTGCCGCGCAGGTGTTCCGAGGCCAGCTCGGCGACGCCGGTCAGCGAGTCGAAGCTCAGCGACGGGCCGAAGTTGTAGATGGTCCCCAGGGAGGTATTGAACGCCTCGACCCGCTCGTAGTTGTGGATCTGCCCGCCGAGGCCGACCATCTGCCCGCCGACGTTGATCTGCCCGCCATTGGCGGCCTGCGCCGCGCCGTGGGCGAGGTCGCCGATCAGGTCGTTGGTGGCGGCGATGCCGATCGGCAGGTTCGGCCGGTAGGCCAGCTCGCCGAACACCGAGGCGTCGCCCACCGTGGTGTTGAAGCTGAAGCCGTACATGCGGATGTCTTCGGCGAACTCGCGGCGCGCGTTGATGTTGCCCATCACGTCGGCGGTCACCAGGCCGCTGGCCAGGGCCTCGGCGAGGTTGCCGGCGATCGGCCGCAGGGTGTTGGCCAACGCCGCCAGGTCGGCGCCGGCGTAGTCGCCGATGTCGGCGTACAGGGTCGGTTCCTTGGAGTGGTAGTTGACGAAGTAGAAGCCGAACTCGGTGCTGTTCAGCTCCTCGGCGATGTAGCGGAAGGCCACGCCGAACTGGCCGTCGTTGCGCGCGTTGATGTCCTTGCCGATGGACGACACCTTCATCACGTTGCCGTAGGCCGGGGTCACGCCATTGGCATAGAGGCCGGTGTTCTTCAGCGCGCCGCTGAGCAGCGGGTTGTTGCCCAGCGCCTGGTACAGGCCGATGACGTTGCCGAAGCCGGGCACCGGGGTGTCCAGCGCGGTGCCGGTGAAGTCGCTGTAGCCGGTGTTGCCGCCGTCGGCGAACAGGTCGGTCTCGGAGAAGAAGGTGCCGACCGGGTCGAGGCGGGTCTCCTTCCAGTTCCACTGGTAGAAGGTTTCCATCGACAGGTTGTCGGTCAGGCCGATGTTGAAGCTCAGCGCCTCCACCGGCATCAGCACTTCCTTGAGCTCGGAGCCGGGCAGGCGGTACTTGGCGGCGTCCACCGGGTTGGTGGTGTTGACCCCGCCGCGGTAGAAGATGCCCTCGCCCCAGTTGAACACCTGGCGGCCGAAGCGCGCGCTCAGCGGCATGTTGCCGATGTCCCAGCTGCCGTAGACGTAGGCGTCGAGGATTTCCGCCTTGTGCCCGGCGATGTCGCGGGTCTGGCTGGTGAAGCGGTCGTCGTGGGGATGGCTCTGGCTGGGCTGCGACGGGGTGTTGTGGCTGTAGTAGTCGTTGCGCTTGTCCATGATCTGGGTGTCATAGAACGCCGTGCCACGGATGAACACGCCATAGTTGCGCCAGGTCGCCTCCAGGTCCGAGGTGATCTTGTAGACCTCGGAAACCAGGCCGGTATCGAAGTTGCGGTTGCCGTCGTTGGTGTTGATGTCGTTGTTGCTCTTGTCCTGGCCCTGCACCCGCCACAGGGTGCCGTAGGACAGGGTGGTATCGAGCGAACCGGACACTTCGTTGTCGAGGAAGCTGAACTCGACGGCCTGGGCCTGGCCGCCCAGCAGCGGCAGCAGCCCGGCGAAGGCGAAGCCGGCCCGGGCCGGCGCGCAGCGCAGCCGGGGCTGGTGGTTGGGGATGTACATCGGGAACTCACTCCATGTGGTCATGCGTTGGGCGCCGCCACTGCGGGCGGTTCGCCGTTCGGCCGTTTCTCTGCGGCCTTGTTATGGGTGATCGCGGCATCACCGGCCTCGCGTCGACGGAAGGGAAGCGCGCGACGAGGCAGTGCAACCGGGATGCCAATACAACGGAATCCTCCAGGCAATTCAATGGATTGCGAAAAAACAGGACTTCCTGCCGGATGACTGTTCATTCACTGACCAGAAAACCGGAGGTGTCCGACAAAACGCGCCAGGCGAAATTCGCCGATGGCGCGAAAAGTCCCTTTGCAGAGCCTGCGCCCGGGGATTCGCGAAAGGCGATTAGGCGGACTCCATCAATGCAAAACAGTGAAGCGATTCCCAGAAGTAACAAAGGGCGTTACCAGCCAGTGGCCAGTAACACCCTCTTCCAGGCGAGGCTGGCGGATCAGGCCAGGCTCTTGCTCACCACTTCGTAGACGTCGCTGGACAATTCGCCGGAGGCCAGGATGCGTTCCAGCTCGCCGCGCATCAGCGCCTGCCGCGCCTGGTCGTACTTGCGCCAGCGGGTCAGCGGCACCAGCAGGCGCGAGGCGATCTGCGGGTTGAGTGCGTTGAGCACGATCACCTGGTCGGCGAGGAAGCGATAGCCGGCGCCGTCCGGACGATGGAAGTTGACCAGGTTCTGGTTGGCGAACGCGCCGATCAGCGCGCGCACCTTGTTCGGGTTCTTCAGGGTGAACGCCGGGTGCTGCATCAGCGCCTGGACCCGCTCCAGCCCACCCGGCAGCGGCGAGCCGGCCTGCACGCTGAACCACTGGTCCATCACCAGCGGGTCGTCCTTGAAGTAGTCGGCGAACATGGCCAGGGCCTTGCCCTTCTCCGCCTCGAAGCCGGAGTTGACCAGCACCGCCAGGGCGGTCAGGCGTTCGGTCATGTTGTCGCAGCCTTCGTACTGCTCCAGGCAGGCGGCGAGGATTTCCTCCCGGCCCGACAGCGACAGGTAGGACAGCGCGATGTTCTGCAGGCTGCGCCGGGCGATGTGCGAGGCCTCGGCGAGGTAGGCGGTGTCGCGGGAAATCGCGCGGTTGGCCTGGTAGCGCTGCCACAGCGGTTCGAACAGCGCTTCGCCGATACGCTGGCGGGCGAATTCGCGGGCGGCATGGATCGCGTCGACATCGGCGACTTCGCTGATCTCGGTGAGATAGGCCTCGCTGGGCAGCGAGAGCATCTCGGCGACCATTGCCTGGTCCAGCGCCTCGTCCGCCAGGAGGGTGCGGTAGGCCTCGATCAGGCGTGGGTCGAGTACCAGTCGCTCGCCGCGCTGGTGCTGGCCGATCAGCTCCTGCAGGACCTGCACCGAAAGCTGCTGGCCGGCTTCCCAGCGGTTGAAGCCGTCGCTGTCGTGCTGCATGAGGAACAGCAACTGGTCGCGGCTGTAGGGGAAGCTCAGTTTCACCGGCGCGGAGAAACCGCGCAGCAGCGATGGCAGCGGTTGCTCCGGCACCTCGACGAAGACGAAGCGCTGCTCGGCCTCGGTCACCGCCAGCACGCGGTTGCCGCCCTGGGCCGCGGCCTCGCCTTCCAGGCGCAGCGGGAGTTCGTTGCCCTGGCCGTCGAGCAGGCCCATCTGCAGCGGGATGACGAAGGGTTCCTTGCTCGGCTGGCCGGGAGTCGGCGGGCAGCTCTGACGCACCGTCAGGGTGTAGCGGCGGGCGGCGGCGTCGTACTCGCCTTCCACCGCCAGGCGCGGAGTGCCGGACTGGCTGTACCAGCGCTTGAACTGGGTCAGGTCGACGCCATTGGCGTCTTCCATGGCCTTGACGAAGTCGTCGCAGGTCACCGCCTGGCCGTCGTGGCGCTGGAAGTACAGGTCCGAGCCCTTGCGGAAGCCCTCAGCGCCGAGCAGGGTGTGGATCATCCGCACCACTTCCGAGCCCTTCTCGTAGACGGTCAGGGTGTAGAAGTTGGAAATCTCGATGAACGAGTCGGGGCGCACCGGATGCGCCATCGGCCCGGCGTCCTCGGCGAACTGGTTGGTGCGCAGGAAGGCCACGTCCTCGACGCGCTTGACCGTGCGCGAGTTCATGTCGGCGGAGAATTCCGAGTCGCGGAACACGGTGAAGCCTTCCTTGAGCGACAGCTGGAACCAGTCGCGGCAGGTCACCCGGTTGCCCGACCAGTTGTGGAAGTACTCGTGCGCCACCACTCCCTCGACCCGCTGGTGGGCGGCGTCGGTGGCGGTCTCGGCGCGGGCCAGGACGCAGCTGGAGTTGAAGATGTTGAGGCCCTTGTTCTCCATCGCGCCCATGTTGAAGTCATTGACCGCGACGATCATGAAGATGTCCAGGTCGTACTCGCGACCGTAGACCTCCTCGTCCCAGCGCATCGACTTCTTCAGGCTGTCCATGGCGTGCTGGACCTTGTCGATGTTCTCCGGCTCGACGTAGATGCGCAGCGCCACGTCGCGCTGGCTCATGGTGCGGAAGCTGTCCTCGACGCACCAGAGGTCGCCGGCGACCAGGGCGAACAGGTAGGCCGGCTTCCTGAACGGGTCTTCCCAGGTCGCCCAGTGCCGGCCGTTGCCCTCGGAACCGCTGGCCACCGGGTTGCCGTTGGAGAGCAGCACCGGGTAGCGCTGCTGTTCGGCGCTGACGGTGGTGGTGAAGCGACTCATCACGTCGGGGCGGTCGAGGTAATAGGTGATCTTGCGGAAACCCTCGGCCTCGCACTGGGTGCAGAACATCTTGCCGGACTTGTACAGGCCTTCCAGCGCGGTGTTGCTTTCCGGATGGATACGCACCGTGCTCCTGAGGACGAACTCGGCCTGTAGCGGTTGCACCCCGAGCTGCTCGTCGTCCAGCTGGTAGTCGCCGGCGCCGAGCGCCTGGCCATCCAGTTCGAGCGCCAGCAGTTCCAGTTGCTGGCCATGCAGCAACAGCGGCGGCAGGCCGGCGCCGCGCTCGGGGTTGCGCCGCAGCTTCAGCTCGGCGTGCACCAGGCTGTGGTCCTCGAACAGTTCGAATTTCAGGTGGGTCTCGTCGATCAGGTAGTCCGGCGCCTGATAGTCCTTGAGGTGGATGACTTTCGGTTGCTCGGTGCGCATGGCTTGTGGCCCTTCTGCTCAGTGATGCACGGCGATCTGGTAGGCCGTGTATTTGCGAATGTTGATCACCCCGGTGTCGAGGATCAGGTACTGGCCCTTGATACCGCGAAGCGTGCCTTCGACGATAGGCGTTTTTTCCAGGTCGAGGCTGGCGATCTTGCTCGGGTAGGCCTCGACCGGGTAGGCGATCTCGAGCGGATCGAGGTCGATGACCGGTTGGATCGCCTGCAGGCCGAAACGTTGCTGCAATTCGCGCAGGCCGTCGGCGCACTGGTCGAACAGTTGCTCGCGGACTGCCGCCAGGTCGACCGGCTCGGCCTCGCCCTTGAGCATGGCCCGCCAGTTGGTGCGGTCGGCGACCTGGCTGCGCAGCAGGTCTTCCACCAGGCCGGACTGCTGGCGGGTGGCCACGCGCAGGATCGGCAGCGCCTGGCGCGCGCCCTGGTCGATCCAGCGGGTGGGAATCTGGCTGGCGCGGGTGATGCCGACCTTCACCCCGGAGGAGTTGGCCAGGTACACCACGTGGTCGGTCATGCAGAACCGCTCGCCCCACTCCGGTTCGCGGCAGGTGCCCTGCTCGTAGTGGCACTTCTCCGGGCTGACGATGCAACTGTCGCACTGCGCCAGCCGGGTGAAGCAGGGATAGCAATAGCCCTGGCTGAAACTCTTCTTCGTCTTGCGCCCGCAATGGGTGCAGAAGATGCTGCCGAGGTACTCCAGGCGCAGCGGCCGGCCGATCAGCGGGTTCACCGCGACTTCGCGGTCGTCGAGGCGGAAGGCGTATTGCACGGGAGCATTGCTTTCCAGGCGCGCCGTCATCTTGCTCAGCGCGCCGCGGGCGATTTCTTCCATCAGTGCACGGAGTCCGACTTGAACAGGATGTTCGGGATCGGCTCGTCGGAATGCGAGGAGCAGTGCTGCGGGCCCATGTAGCCGGTGCGCTCCTCCTCGGGGAGGTTCTGCAGCTCCCAGGCGATCACCGCCTGCAGGCACAGCTCCTTCTGCTCCTGGGTCAGCTTGCGGCCGTCCGGCCACTTGCCGATCTCGATGGCCAGCTTGAGGTTCTGGTAGATCTCGGGGGTGATGTTCTCGATCGCTTGGTTGAAGGACGACATGGCCGGCTCCGCTGAAAAGGCATGCCGAGCATTCTACCGGGCCGTGGCCGCCGGCGCACATCCACGCGGGCACGGCCCCTCGCTCACCGCCTCCGGCGCGCCAGCAGACCGCCGAGCAGCCCGGTGACACAGCCGGCCAGCAACCCGCCGACATGCGCGCCGTTGGCGATGGAGCCGAAGCCGAGCAGGTCGATCACCCCGGACAGGCACACCAGCAGCCAGATCAGCATCATCGCCACGACGCCCCGGGGCAGGCGATAGGCCTGGCCCGGCGCCAGGTACTGGAAGATCCAGCAATGCCCGAGCAGGCCGTAGAGCACTCCGGACAAGCCGCCGAACAGGCTGGCGCCACTCACCGCGTACTGCACCACGTTGGACACCAGGCCGAACAGCAGGGTCAGCCCGAGCAGCATCAGGCGCCCCTGGCGGAATTCGATGCGCCGGCCCAGTTCCCAGAACCACATGGCGTTCATCGCCAGGTGCAGCCAGCCGAAGTGGATCAGCATCGGCGTGAACAGCCGCCACCACTGACCCGCCGCCAGGCTTTCGGCCAGCGGCGTGAACAGCGCGTACTGGCCCTGGATACGGAAGTCCTGGAAGGTCAGCCAGCGCATCGTCGCGAAGTTGTCGCCGAGGTAGGTGACGGCGGCGACGACGAAGGTCAGCAGCAGCACCGCGGCGGTCATCGGGCTCATTCGCAGTTGCCGGACGAACCCCTGCCCCGCCGGTCGCGGCGCGGCCTCCAGGGTTGCCTGCGGATCGCCTTCGGGATAACGCCGGTACAACTCGCGGACCTGCTCGGCGAGCCGCTCGTCGGGCACCCAGAGGACCTGCTGGCCGGATTCCTCGCTGACCCGATGCGGCACGTTCAGGCGCCGCAGCAGGCCGACGAAGCCGGCCAGGTCGACCGAAAGGGGGAACTTCAGAACCTGCACCGCGCTCATTCGTCAGCCTCCGGCCGCTTCACTTCGACCCAGACGAACTTGTTGCGGTCCAGGCGGGTTTCCTCATCCAGGCGGTAGGCCGCGAGCTTGCCGTACATCACCGCGCTGTAGTCCAGGCAGGCCAGGTTCGGCCGGATCGGCGCCGGCGTGCCGCGCCGCCAGTAGTGGCCGACGAACAGCAGCGGCTCGGCGGCGCCATAGGTCAGCAGGCTGGACTTCTGCTCCTCGCTCAGCGGCTCGCGGGCGATCGCTTCGGGCAACGCGTCGGGCTGGAAGACGATATCGCCATAGGTGCGCGGCGCCTCGTCCTCGACCCAGAACTTGGTGCGGAAGAAAGAACGGGTGTAGCCGTCGCTACTGGTCAGGGTGGCGCCGTGCGGCAGGCGCATGTCGGTGCCGCGCAGCAGGCGGTTGCAGGCCAGGTCGGCGAAGCTGCCGGGCTCCGCCGATTCCTGCAGGAAGGCTTCGCTGATGCGGCCGTCGGGGAACTGCCGGCGCAGGGTCTCTACCAGCCCGCCGTCCCAGCAGGCATGGACCATGCGGAAGCGCCCGGCATCGAGGAACAGCGGCAGTTGCTGGAACCAGCCGAGGAAGTCGCGCCAGTCGGCGTCGTGGCCTTCGAACTGCTCGAGGGTTTCCTTGATCAGCCGGGCGTGCCGCGGCGTGTGCTCGCGGACGTACTGGCGACCGCTACCGGGCGCCGCCGGGGTGCTCCAGCCGAGCGCGTTGAATTCGTGGTTGCCCATGATGCACAGCGCCTCGCCGGCATCGACCATCGCGTGCACCCGGTGCAGGGCTTCGCGGATGCGCGGGCCGCGGTCGACGATATCGCCGAGGAACAGCGCCTGCCGCCGAGGATGGCGCCAGACGCCGCCCTGCAGGCGGTAGCCGAGCAGGTCGAGAAGGCGGTCCAGGGTATGCGCGCAGCCGTGGACATCGCCGATCAGGTCATAGCCACGTCCGGGGTCGAGTTGCATCAGTCGCCTCCGCCCAGGCGGCTGCCCCAGCCGAGCTTGGTCCGGCAGATCTCGTAGTAGTTGTGGTCGATGGGGTGGATCAGGCGCAGCTTCTGCGGCTTCTTGCTGATCGTCACGGTGTCGCCGGGAGCGCAGGTGAAATGGTTCTGCCCGTCGCAGGAGACCTGCGGGTAGATCTGCATGTTCGGCGACACGACGATCTTCAGCTCGCTGTTGCCGTCCACCACGATCGGCCGGCTGGAAAGCATGTGCGGGTACATCGGCACGATGACGATGGCGTCCAGCTTCGGATGCATGATCGGCCCGCCGGCGGACAGCGCGTAGGCGGTGGAGCCGGTGGGGGTGGCGACGATCAGGCCGTCGGCCTTCTGGCTGCAGACGAACTGGCCGTCGATGTACAGCTCGAACTCGATCATCCGGGTCGACTTGCCCGGGTGCAGGACCACGTCGTTGAGCGCGTCGCCCTGCCCCATCGAGTCGATGCCGCGACGCACCTGGGCATCGAGGAGGAAGCGGCTCTCGACGATGTACTGGCCGTCGAGCACCTCGCCGACCTTGGCCTCCAGCTCGTCGGGGCGGATGTCGGTGAGGAAGCCCAGGCTGCCGCGGTTGATCCCCAGCACCGGGACCTTGTGCCGGGCCAGCGCGCGGGCCGCGCCGAGCATGCTGCCGTCGCCGCCGACCACCACCACCAGGTCGCAGATCTCGCCCATGATCTTCCGCGAGCAGGTCTGCAGGCCGTGCCCGGGCAGAACCTCGGCGATGGTGTCCTCGAGGATCACGTGCAGGTGGCGGTCGATCAGGAATTTCTTCAGCCGGCGGATGGTATCCAGCACCTGGGTGCTGCCGAGGCGGCCGATGATGCCGATATTGCGAAAGGGTTCCATGGGGTTCCTGCGAAAAGCTGCGGGCGGGATAGCGCGGATTATGGGCGAAAGCCGCGGACAGCGGCAAACCGCGCCCGCGCCGGGATGTCGCCACGGGCGACGCAACCCGGCTACCCTCAGGGTATGACGCTGCTGACCGAACTGCTCGACGAATTGCGCCAACCGGCCGTCCGCGACCTGGCCTGGACCGTGCTCGCCCCACCGCTGCTGCGCGAGACCCCGGCGCCGCAGCGACACCCGCTGAGCGCCAGTCGCTGGCACCAGGAGCCGGAGCGCCTGGCCGCCTGGCTGCGCGAACAGGAGCGACAGCCGCAGCACCTCGCTGCCTGGCTCGCACAGTGGCCACGACAACGCCTGGGCCTGTATTACGAGCATCTCTGGCAGTTCGCCCTGGAACAGGCCCCGGACGTGCGCCTGATCGCCGCCAACCTGCCGGTGCGCGACGGCGGGCATACCCTTGGCGAGCTCGACCTGCTGCTGCGGGACGACGACGGCATCCATCATCTGGAACTGGCGATCAAGCTCTATCTCGGCCCCCAGGCCGGCCCCGGCGACTGGCTCGGGCCCGGCGGCCAGGATCGCCTGTCACGCAAGCTGGAACACCTCTGCCGACACCAGTTGCCACTGGCGGCGACGCGCGAGGGCCGCCAGGTTATGGCCGCCCATGGCGCCGAATCGGCCGCTTCCGCATTGTGGCTGAGCGGCTACCTGTTCCACCCCTGGCCCGGCCCGGGCAGCCTGCCCGCCGAGATCGAGCCAGGGCATCTGCGGGGCCGCTGGCTACGCCAGCGCGACTGGCGGGCGTACCTGGCCAGCCTGGGCGAGCCAGCCGCCGCGCAACGCTGGCTGCACCTGCCACGCGCACACTGGCTGGCGCCGGCCCTGCGGCCGCAGGATCCGCTCGATCCGCCACGCGCCGGCAGCGACTGGGACACAGCGTTCGCCGACGAGCCGCGCCCGCAGATGCTGGTGCGGGTGGTACCGCGTGACGGTCACTGGGTGGAAGCCGAACGGCTGTTCCTGGCCAGCGACGACTGGCCGCCGGGCCTCAGCCTGTGGGGCGCCGCGCGGCAGGCCGCGGACGCCTGATCAGAGCAGTGCCAGCAGACGCTCCTGCAGCGCCCGGCGCCCCTGCAGGCCTCCGGTGTGTAGCGCCACCAGGCGGCTGCCACGAGCCACCTCGCCGCGCTCCACTGCCCCGCGCAGGGCGAGCAGCAGCTTGCCGGTGTACAGCGGTTCCAGGGCGACGCCACTGGCCGTCTCGAAGCCGACGATGAACCGCGCCAGCGCGCCATCGAGGCGGGCGAAGCCGCCGCGGCTGGCGTCCAGCAGGCGATAGCCGGCATCGGCGACGCCCGCTGCGGCGAGAGTCGTCGCCACCTGCGCGGCGACGCCGTGGTCCTCCGGCACCGCCAGGGCGCCCACCACCGGATGCCGCCCGGCCTCGCCAAGCACCAGGCCGGCCAGTGTCGTACCGGTGCCGGCGGCCACCCAGACGGCGTCGTAATCGTCCCAGCCGAGCGTCGGCAACTGGGTCGCTATGCGCTCCACCAGCCCGCTGCAACCACGCGCGCCCAGCAGCCCGCCACCGCCCTCGGCGACCGGCAGCAACCCGGGATAACGCTCCCGCCAGGGCGCCCAGAAACCGCCGGCGTGCCGCTGGCGATAGCCGCCGTAGCCGAGCCAGTGCAGTTCCATGCCGAGACTGCGCAGGTCGCGTACCGTCGGCGTATCGACTTCGTTTCCGCGTACCAGGCCGACGCAGCGGAAGCCGAAACGCGCAGCGGCGCCGGCCAGCGCATGCAGGTGGTTGGAATGGGCGCCGCCGAGGCTGATCAGGCCGTCCAACCCGCGCTCGCGGGCCTGCGCCAGGTACGGGGCGAGCTTGAAACCCTTGTTGCCGGAAATCAGCGGATCGACCTGGTCCAGGCGCAGCAGCGCCAGTTCGACCCCGGCGCGGGCCAGCCAGTCGGTTTCGATGCGTTGCAGGGTGGCGTGCGGGGACCAGTCGGGAAACGGCAAGGGCTCAGCTCACGGTGCGCAGGCGCCCCGTGGTCTTGTGCCGGGCGCAGCAGTTGGTGTCGCCGGCGACGAAGCGCGCCGGGTTGTCGACCCGGTCGAGCGGCAGGTTGCAGCGCTCGCCGCCGGGCAGCAGGGCCTCGCAGCGTGGCTGCTGGAAATGATCCAGCCACTGGCGGTACTGGCTTTCGGAGACGAAGCACTTGGCCGCCGCGTAGGCCAGCGGATTGTCCTGGTAACGCGGGATATCCTGCAAGGGAATGGTCAGGTGCCCGGCGCCGGGGTGGTAGGCGACGAACACCACGCCCTGGCTGGACAGGCGCTCCAGCAGTTGCTCCGGCCCCTGGGCGGCGAGACGGTCGCGTTCGGCGCGCAGTTCGGCCAGCTCCTGCTCCAGTTGCTGGTCCAGTTCGTTGCGGTAGGCCAGTTCCACGTCGCGGATCGAGATCTGCTCCTTGTAGCCTGCAACCGCCGCCGCCACCCGCGTTTCCAGCTCGTCGGCGAATTCCGAGCGCAGCAGATCGGTCTCGCTGCGCCCCTGGGTCTCGATGAAACGCAGTTGCCGGGTCAGTTCCTCGCGGTTGCGCTGGAACTGTTCGCCCTGCTCCACCAGACGCTGCTGCAGCGCGGTGTTTTCCCGCGCCTGGCGCTCCAGGGCCTGCTGCAGGCTGAGCACCTCGCTGCGCAGGATGTCCAGTTGCCCGCGGGCCTCCTGCTCGCGCCTGGACAGTTCCTGCTCGTGCTGGCGAGCCAGCCCGGCAAGGCGCTGCTCCTGCTGCTGGGCCAGGGCGGCAAGCTGCTGGCGCTGCTGCCTGACCAGTTGCGCCAGGCGGGCCAGTTGTTCGTCGTCCGGCTTGCGCGTCTCCGCCGGCGGGGCTTTCGACGCGACGGCGTCGGCGGCATACCACTGCTCTTCGGCAGCCATCTGCAACCGCTGCGGCTCCACCGCGGCCGGCTCGTCGTCCACCAGCAGGCCGAGCTGGTTGCGCCTGAGCGCGTCGCGGATGAGGACGAAATGGTTGCGTCCGGCGCTGCTCTCCGGATCCCACAGGTGCATCTGGTGCCAGGACACCGGACACTGGCTGCGGCAGGCCAGGCGGATCGGCCCGCCGCCCATGTCGGGACCGCGTCCGGCGCGTTCGGCGAGGTTGCGCAGGGGCAGGTTCCAGCCGGTGTCGGCGGCGCCCTGCTCGTCGAAGTCGAGATAGAAGAACACCGCCGCCCGCGCCTGCAGGCGCGGGTTGATCAATACGTAGGCCAGGTGCATCTGCTGGTCGGCATACTCCGGCATGCGCACCAGGCCATCGAGCAACGCCTCGAACTCGGGGTACAGCATCTCCTTGCAGACGCCGCTGTCGTTGAAGAACAGCACGGCTTCCGCCATCTGTGGCTTTTTCTGCATGCTCATCGCTCACCCTCGGACGCCTGGCGAGGCGGCCCGCATCCGGCAGTACCATCTGGCATGTCACCTGAAAAACAGGTGCTATCTCGTTGTTCGGGCAAGTCTAGGGGAAAAAATGTCGCGGGCAATGTGACTGGGTTGGCAGACACCCGGGCGCTACCGGACAGCCCGCCGAGCGGTAGGGGAATTTGTGATGCGTTTGGTTTTTGGGCGGACGGAGATCACCGTGGCAGAGCGCCACCGTTCACCGAATGGGCACGAAGCCCCTGCCCGCGTCGTCGAGCGCGGGCAGGGCGAGGCTCGGAACCTCTTCACATCCAGCGAACGCCAGGAAAACCGGGCGAAAACGGCAGGGAAGCGCAGCTCACAGGCGGCAAACGAGCATTCCGGAGCCGTTTTCGACACGGTTTTTCCGACGCGCGACAGACGGCTGAACGGATGCTCAGAGTTCGGCGGCCAGGCGCGACCCCTGGTTGATGGCGCGCTTGGCATCCAGTTCGGCGGCGACGTCGGCGCCACCGATCAGGTGCACGCTCTGTCCGGCCGCCAGCAGGCCCTCCTGCAGCTCGCGCAGCGGATCCTGGCCGGCGCAGACGATCACGGTATCCACCGGCAGCACCTGCGGCTCGCCGTCGGCGATGCGGATGTGCAGGCCGGCGTCATCGATCCCCAGGTACTCCACCGCGTTGAGCATCTGCACCTGCCTGTTCTTCAGGCCGGCGCGATGGATCCAGCCGGTGGTCTTGCCGAGGCCGTCGCCGACCTTGCTCTTCTTGCGCTGCAGGAGGAATACCTGGCGCGCCGCCGGATGCACCTCGGCCTTGACCCCGGCGATGCCGCCACGGGCCTCCAGGCGGGCATCGATGCCCCACTCCTTCCAGAACGCCTCGCGGTCCAGGCTGGTGGAAGGGCCGGCGTGGGTGACGAACTCGGAGACATCGAAGCCGATGCCGCCGGCGCCGATCACCGCTACCCGGTTGCCCACCGGCTTGCGTTCGAGGATCGCGTCCAGGTAGCCGATCACCTTCGGATGCTCGATGCCGGGGATCGCCGGGGTGCGCGGGACGATGCCGGTGGCGAGGATGATCTCGTCGTAACCACCGGCCACCAGTTCGTCGACCCCGACCCGGGTATTCAGGCGCAGCTCGACCCCGGTGCTCTGCAGCTTGTTGCGGAAATAGCGCAGGGTCTCGTGGAACTCTTCCTTGCCGGGCACCCGCTTGGCCACGTTGAACTGCCCGCCGATCTCGCCGGCGGCGTCGAACAGGCTGACCCGGTGCCCGCGCTCGGCGGCCACGCTGGCGGCGGCCAGGCCGGCCGGACCGGCACCGACCACGGCGATCTTCTTCGCCCGGGCGGTGGGGATGTAGTTCAGCTCGGTCTCGTGGCAGGCGCGCGGGTTGACCAGGCAACTGGTCAGCTTGCCGCCGAAGGTGTGGTCGAGACAGGCCTGGTTGCAGCCGATGCAGGTGTTGATCAGCTCGGCCTGGCCTGCCGCGGCCTTGTTGACGAAATCCGGATCGGCGAGGAACGGCCGGGCCATGGAGACCATGTCGGCGTCGCCCTCGGCCAGCACCCGCTCCGCCACCTCGGGGGTATTGATGCGGTTGGTGGTGATCAGCGGGATGCCGATCTCGCCGCGCAGCTTGGCGGTGACCTTGGTGAAAGCCGCGCGCGGCACCTTGGTGGCGATGGTCGGGATGCGCGCCTCGTGCCAGCCGATGCCGGTGTTGATCAGGGTCGCGCCGGCCTTCTCGATGGCCTTGGCCAGCAGCACGATCTCGTCCCAGCTGCTGCCGCCCTCGACCAGGTCGAGCATCGACAGGCGATAGATGATGATGAAGTTCGGCCCCACCGCCTCGCGCACCCGGCGGACGATCTCCACCGGCAGGCGCATGCGGTTCTCGTAGCTGCCGCCCCAGCGGTCGGTGCGCTGGTTGGTGTGCTGCACGAGGAACTGGTTGATGAAATAGCCTTCCGACCCCATGATCTCGACGCCGTCGTAGCCGGCGACCTGGGCCAGGCTGGCGCAGTTGACGAAATCGGCGATCTGTTTCTCGATGCCCTCCTCGTCCAGTTCCTTCGGCTTGAACGGGTTGATCGGCGCCTGGATCGCGCTCGGCGCCACCTGCTTCGGGCTGTAGGCATAGCGGCCGGCATGCAGGATCTGCATGCAGATCTTGCCGCCCGCCTCGTGTACCGCCTGGGTCACGATCCGGTGCTTCTCCGCCTCTTCCGGCGTGCTCAGCTTGGCCGCGCCGGAATACACGCCGCCCTCCTCGTTCGGGCCGATGCCGCCGGTGACCATCAGGCCGACGCCGCCGCGGGCACGTTCGGCGAAGTACGCCGCCATGCGCTCGAAGCCCTGCGGTTTCTCTTCCAGGCCGGTGTGCATGGAACCCATCAGGGTGCGGTTGCGCAGGGTGGTGAAGCCGAGGTCCAGGGGGGCGAGCAAGTGCGGATAGGGAACGGCGGCGGTCATCGGGGGTCTCCACATCGGGCGAAACGCGTTCACGGATATGCCGCGGCCTCGGGTGCGATGCGCGATACGGGCGGCGGTCGGTATGGCGACGACTCTAAGGAGCGCCAGGGACGCGCTCAATGATCCTAAGTGACAAGTTACTGATCGGAATGCACAGGGACGCTTGGCAAGCCGACGCCACTCCCCTACCCTGTGGGCTGCCTTGGAGACCCGCATGCGCAAGCTGATCTTCCTGATCCTGATCACCCTCTTCGCCGCCTACGCCGGCTGGGCCGAACACCGCCCGGTGGGCCACTACCTGTCCGACCTGCGCAGCCAGGTCAGCGTGGTCCAGGGCCAGCCCGGCGAGCGCGGCAACCTGCTGGCGGTGCAACCGGAGCTGCTCACCCCGGACTATCAGAGCGCCGAGCGATTGCAGCTGAAGTTCCACGCCTACCTGGAAAACGCCCGCCGCCAGGGCCTGCTCAACGCGCGCACGGTGGTGGTGTTTCCCGAGCACGTCGGCACCTGGCTGGTGGCCAGCGGCGAGAAACCCGAGGTCTATGCCGCCGCCGACTGGCGCACGGCGATGGACTGGATGGCCGCCAGCAACCCGTTGAAGGTGGCGCGCGGCTGGATCACCGCGCGCGGCGACGAACGTCTCACCGACACCCTGTTCCGGATGAAGGCGGTGGACATGGCCCATGACTACCAGACCCTGTTCGGCGGACTCGCCCACGAGTTCAAGGTGACCGTGGTGGCCGGTTCCATCGTGCTGCCCGACCCCGAGGTCGAGGATGGCGAGCTGCGCACCGGCACCGGCCAGCTGTACAACGTCAGCCTGACCTTCGGCCCCGACGGCCTCCCCCTCGGCCAGCCGCAACGCAAGGTGTTCCCGACCCGCCACGAGCTGAGCTTCCTCAACAATGGCCGCGGCGAACGCCTGCAGGTGCTGGATACCCCGGCCGGTCGCCTGGGCGTCCTGATCGGCACCGACAGCTGGTACCCGGATACCTACGCCACCCTGGTCGAACGCCAGGTCGAACTGCTGGCGATTCCCGCCGCCCTGAACCAGAGCGGCCGCTGGCAGCAACCCTGGCCCGGCTTCGACGCCGAACTGGTGCCCGGCGACGTGCGCCTGGCGCCGAACAGCCTGAGCAACGCCGAAGCCTGGCAGCGCCTGGCGGTCGGCGAACGCCTGCTCGCCAGCGGCGCCCGTGGCGCCGCCGTGGCCTTCGCCCACAGTCGCCTGTGGAACGCCGTCGAGGACGGCCAGAGCCTGCTCGGCTCGCCCCAGGGCATGCGCCAGGCCAACCCCGGAGGAGGCGCGCAACTGGTCAATCTCTGGCTATGAGCACGCCGCGGGTGCGCCTCGGCGACCTCTCGGTCGGCTTCGTCCAGGCCCTGGCCGATGCCCTGCTCGCCGCCGGCGTCGATCCCGCAGCGCTGCTCGAGCAGTACGGCCTCGACCAGCGGCGCCTGGCCGAACCCGGCGCGCGCCTGTCGATTCCCCGCTACATGCGCCTGGGCCACGCCGCCATCCAGCTCAGCGGCGACCCCGCCCTGGGGCTGCAGATGGGCCGCCTGAGCCGTCTCGGACAGATGGGCCTGGCCGGGGTCAGCGTGGCCCAGGCGCCGAACCTGCGCGCCGCGGCGCGGGCGATGATCCACCTGGAACCGCTCTACGCGCAGAACTACCGCGGTCAGTCGAGCCTGGTGGAAGACGCCGGCGGCGCCTGGTTGCGCTTCTATTCGATCAGCCCCTACAACGCCTACAACCGCTTCGTCGTCGATTCGGTACTGGCCGGCTGGATCAGCCATCTCGGCGCCCTGGCCGGGCAGCCGCTGAAACCCGAACGGGTGGAAATCGAGTATCCGGCGCCGGCCTGGGCCGACCGCTACGAGGCGTTCTTCGGCTGCCCGGTGGCGTTCGGCGCGCCGACCAACCAGTTGCACCTGAGCCAGGCCAGCCTGGCCCTGGGCAATGCAGAGCACTGCCCGAGCACCTGGAACCAGATGCTGGAGATCTGCAATCGCGAACTGGAACAACTGACCCGCACCCGCAGTTGGCGCGAGCGCGTCAGTCGCCTGCTGGGGCCACTGCTCAACGGCCGCGAGCCGGACCTGGAGGAAGTCGCCACGCGCCTCAAGCTGCCGACCTGGACCCTGCGGCGCAAGCTGGCCGAGGAAGGCACGCAGTACCGCAGCATCCTCAACGAGACCCGCCGCGACCTGGCGATGGTCTACATCCGCGAGACCGACCTGGCCTTCGGCGAGATCGCCTACCTGCTCGGCTTCGCCTCGGCGGAAGCCTTCCAGCGCGCCTTCAAGCGCTGGAGCGGGCAGACTCCCGGCGAGTTCCGCCGCGCCCAGCGGCAGAACGCCTGATCACATCTCGGTGGCGTCGTCCGCCGGCTCCGGCAGGTCGTATTCGGCGGCATGCCGTTCCAGCAGCTCTTCCTGGTAGTCGTCCATCGCGGATCACCTCGTTGGTCTGTGCCTTTCAGCTGTAGACGAGAAAGATGACAGCGGGATTACCCCGCGCGGATCGGCGGCGCAAAGCGACCCGGCAGGCGAGGATGGCAGGCATTCGGAACGACAGAAACGAAAGAAGCGGCCATTGGCCGCTTCTTTCGTGGCTCACCCCGCCTTGGCGTGGTGAAGATGTATGGCGCAGCGGACGGGACTCGAACCCGCGACCCCCGGCGTGACAGGCCGGTATTCTAACCGACTGAACTACCGCTGCGCGTCGGCTGGGCAAGATGCCCGGTAAAGCGTCTTCCTCTCGTTGCAGCCAGGCTGCCCGCCTTCTACCGGAAGACGGCGAGTTCGGGGCGATGAACTCGGGAGGGGAAGTGAATGGCGCAGCGGACGGGACTCGAACCCGCGACCCCCGGCGTGACAGGCCGGTATTCTAACCGACTGAACTACCGCTGCGCGTAACCTGCGAGATTGGTGGGTGATGACGGGATCGAACCGCCGACCCTCTGCTTGTAAGGCAGATGCTCTCCCAGCTGAGCTAATCACCCTTCACTCTCGAAGTGGGGCGCATTCTACCGACGGGAAAACCTAAGTCAATGCCCTGATTGAATTTTTTTTGAAATTTCAGCGAACGCCCATGCCACGCCCGCCGCCGGGCCTTGCCGGCCCGGCGATGGGTCACTCATTCGACCCGCAGGCTCAGGCGCGCCGAGACCCGCCCATCGACCTGGCGGTCCAGCCCGGCTTCCGCCACCTGCACGCCCTGTCCGTTCAACTGCTCCAGCCAGGGCAACAGCTTGGCGAAGGGCGCCGGCTGCAGGGCCACCTGAACGGCACCCTCGCCTTCGTTATCGAGCCGCTCGACGCTCAGCCCGGCCTGCGCCGCCGAGGCGGTGACCATGCCCTGCAGCGCCGCCGGGTCGACCTGCGCCTGCGGCGCGGCGGCATCGGCCTGGCGCACGTTGGGCGCCTGCTGCTGGATGTAGGCGTGCAGCGCGCGCTGCTCGGTGAAGTACTGGCGCGCCGACTGCAGGTGGCGCTCCGCCGGACGCCAGAGCGCCAGGTAGAGAATCACCAGCAGGAAGAATGCGCCGAGCCAGGCCAGCGCCAGGCGGTCGCGCGCCGGCAGCGCGCGCCAGCGGATCGCCAGTTGCGAGGTTTCGGCCTGGACCTTGAGGCGTTCGTGGAATTGCGTCATGACCTTCATCTCAACCTCCTATCACCAGGCGCGCGCTGACCGTCGAGCCATCGCGGCTGGCCGAACCCAGTTGCACCGCCAGCCCCGACTCGCTGAGCCGCGAGCGCAGCCGTTCCAGCACGTCGAAGCCGGGCGCGCGCACCTGCAGCGCCACGTCGCCGCGCGCGGCGCTGAAGTCCAGTTGCTCGACGCTGACCGTCGATTCATCGCCGATCACTGTCGCGGCCTGGCCGAGAAGGCCGAGCAACTGGCCCTCGCCGCCGCTGCTGGCACTGTCGGCCAGGTGCTGGTCGAACTGCGCGCGCAGGTTGATCAGTTTGCGGTCCTCCGGGAACAGCTGGCGGTAGAGTTCCGCGCTCTGCGCCGCGTAGCGGTCGCCCTCGCGCTGCAATTGCCAGGCCTGGACCAGGGTGAAGCCCCACTGCAGCACCAGCCACAGCCCGACCAGTCCCAGCGCCGGACGCCAGCGGCGCCACTGGCTGCTCTGCTGGCGCGCGGTGAACTCGGCCTGGGCCAGGTCGGTGCCCGGAGGCTGCTCGCTCAGCCAGACATGCGGATTGCCCGCCAGCGCCTGGACTTCCAGCCCCTCCGGCGGCGCCACGGCCTCCGCGGCGAAGGCCCGCTGCGGCGGCGGACAACTGTCGCGCAACACCGCCCAATCCTCGTTGCCGCAGGACAGCCGCACGGCTCCGCTGCCACCGAGCAGCCAGCGCTCCTCCAGCCAGAACAGGCAGGTACCCTCGCCCGGCAGGCAGTCGGCATCCACATGCAGCGCAGCCGGCGCCTTGCCCTCGCCCTCGGCCAGCGCCAGCCAGGCGGCGAGCCAGGCGCGCTGCACGGCGAACACCCGGTGGCGACCGTCGGCCAGCGCCGGGCCGAGGGCCAGGTGCATCTGCTCGACATCGTCGGCCAGTTGCTCCTCCACCGCGAACGGCAGCGACTGGCGCAGCCAGCGCGCCTTCTGCGTCGGCAGGTTCACCGCGCAGGCGGTCACCGCCTCCACCGGCAGGTACAGCCGCCAGGGCACGCGGATCTCCGCCAGCGCCTGGGCGAACGGCGCGCGCCGGCACTCGCCGTCCTGCACCCACCATACCGGCAGTTCCCCATCGGCCCCCGCCGTACTGGCGGGTGGCAGGAACAGCGCACTCACTCCACTCATCGCTCGTCCTTCTTCCAATCGTCGCCGCCCGTCGACGGAATGGGCGTTCCGCCCTGTCCCATGTCGCGGGCCATCACTCGTATCTTGCCGTCCTTGCCACGCTGCAGGGTACTCACCAGCACCTGCCGGCGGTCGCCCAGGGCGACCTCGCTGATCACCTGGAAGTAGCGGGTGCCGACGGCATAACTAACGTTCCCGGTCTTCGAACCCAACTGGGTCAGATGCTTGGTGAAATCGTCCTTGCTCTGGAAACCTTCCCGACCCCGGGCGTCCACGATGTTTTCCGCCTGCCCCGGATCGATTTCGAACATGGCGGCGATGACCGGCACGCTGGCGGTGTTCACGTTCAGCGGCGCGTCTTCGGGCAGCGCGCTGACGAACGGCAGCAGGCGGCGGTAGTCGGCCTCCGACAGTTTCAGCAGGCGCAGCTCGGACACGTCCTTGAGGCTGCGGTTGGCGGCGCGGTAGGCCGGCGCCTCCAGCAGGTACTGGTTGTCCTCGGCGCCCTGCTCGCCCTGCGGGTTCTGGTCGGCGTCCAGCCAGTCGGCCAGCCGGTCCGGCAGGCCCTTGACGACGTCTTCCTTCATGCCCAGGGTTTCCAGCAGGCGACGGAACTGCTTCACCGAATCCGGCTTGACCTTGCGCTTGCGCACCAACCCGTTGAGGTTGAAGCGCCCGCTGGGATCCTCGATCCGCACCCGCAGCTCGCCGCCATCGTCCAGCTTGAACGGCACCATCGGCCGCGCCCAGGCCTCGCCCAGGTGATCCACCGATTCGCGGGTGTTCTCGCCGCCCTGGCGCAGGTCGCGGCGCAGCACCGCTTCCGCCAGGCGTTCGCCACCCAGCGCGTAGTGCCAGGCCTGGCGCACGTGCAACTGGTTGGCGCTGCTGCGGATCGCCAGTTGCTGGCGGATGATCAGCCCGGCGCAGACGATGGTCACCACCGCCACCACCAGCAGCACCGTGATCAGCGCGACCCCCTTCTGCCTGCGCCTCATTCCGGCGCCCCCGGCATGCCTTCCGGCGGCCGCGGCACCCCGCCCTCGCCGTTCTCGCCATTCTCTCCGTCCGGCTGGCCCTGCGGCTGGTCCTGCTTGAGCGGCGGGTCGAGCAGGCGCCAGAGGCGCACCAGCTTGCCGTAGTGGCGGTGCTCCAGGGTCATCTCCACCGCCAGCGGCAGGCTCTCCAGGCGCTCCTCCTCGCTACCCTCGTCGGTCGGCCAGTGGCTCTGCCAGTTGTGCTCCTTGTCGAGGAAGCGCCAGCTCAGCGCGGTGACCCCGTCGAGCACCTGCTGTACCCGCGGCCTGCTGTCCTGGGCGCGGTCCAGCACCAGCCAGTAGCGGCGTTCGAGGACCTCCCCGGACAGCGACCAGCGCACCCGTTGCAGGCGCGAGCGCGCCTGCCCGAGCGGATTGCGCCAGCCGCCACGGGTGAACTCGATGACCTGGTCGTCCTCACCCTCGCTGAGGAAGGCGCCGCGGTTGTCGCCCAGCTCGTCACGTACCGGACGTTCGAGCGCCTGGGTCAGGTCGCGCTCCAGCACGCCCATCGCCCGCACCAGCTCGCGCATGCGCTGTTCCTGCACACGGGTCGCCTGGTCGGTCTGCATCACGCTGTCGAACATGCGGTAGGTGGCCAGGGCCAGCAGGGCGAAGATGGCGATGGCGATCAGCAGCTCGAGCAGGGTGAAACCCCGCTGTGAACTCATGGCTGGCTCCCGAGGAAGCCCACCAGGCGCGCCGCGGCGCGCTCCTCGAGGTTGCCGCGCTCGCGGCCGAGCGGCTTCGCCGCGACCCAGACGATCACCCGCCGCATCTCCTGCTCGGACGTACTGTCGATCTGGGTACGCCACTCCCAGCGGCGTCCGGCGAACTCCAGTTCGCCCTGGTTGCGTCCGCTGGACGGTGGCGTCTGTTCCAGCTGCAACTCGTTGAGGCGGTTGTCGGCGATCCACATCGCCAGGGTCTTGTCCTCCAGTCGCGAAGCGTTCTGCAGGCTGCGCGCGCTGGCGCTGAGCACGCTGGCCGCGACCATGGCGAAGATCGCCAGGGCCACCAGGACTTCCAGCAGGGTGAATCCACGCACGCGCCTCATCGCCGCGCCACCTCGACCCGCGGCAAGCGGAAACCGTCGCTGCTCAGCGACAGCGCGCGGCCTTCGGGTCCGCGCTCGGCCAGACGCAGGCGGAACGGGCTGAGTTCGCCGCTGGAGAGGATCAGCAATTGCGGCTGGTCGGTGCCTTTCTTCTGTTCCTTCTCGCCCTTGCCGCCGGCCAGCACCAGCGGCTGGCCGTCCAGCTCGAAGGTCAGCTCGGCCCATTCCGGCAGGCGATGGCTGTCGCGCGCCACCGGCAGCCAGCGCGCCTTCGCTTCGTCATAGCGCAGCACCTGGTAGGCGTCGCGCTCCAGGCGCAGGCCGTATTCGCGGTTGTCCAGCACGGCCTCGTCGGTCAGCACGCCGATCAGCCCGGCGAGCCGCTCGGCCTCGCTGTCCAGCTCCCGCGAGGTGCTGGCGAAGCCGGTGCTGAGCACCGCCAGGCCGATCAGCACGCTGATGATGACCATCACCACCATCAGCTCGATGAGGGTGAAGCCGCGCGATTCGCGCATGTCCGCTCAGTTGTCCCAGTTGCCGATGTCGGCGTCGTTGTCGCTGCCGCCTTCCTTGCCGTCGGCACCCAGCGAATACAGGTCGAACGGGCCCTTGGTGCCCGGCGCCAGGTACTGGTAGGGATTGCCCCACGGATCGACCGGCAGCTTCTTCAGGTAGCCGTCCTTGTTCCAGTTCTTCGGCTGCGGGTTGCCGGTGGGCTTCTTCACCAGCGCCTCGAGGCCCTGCTGGGTGCTCGGGTAGGCGAAGTTGTCCAGCTTGTACATGTCCAGCGCGGCGGCGATCGCCTTGATGTCGCCCTTGGCCACGGTGACCTTGGCCTGGTCCGGACGGCTCATCACCTGTGGCACCACCAGGGCGGCGAGGATGCCGAGGATCACCACCACGACCATGATTTCGATCAGGGTGAAGCCCGACTGTTGGCGACGCTGCAATGGGCGGCTCTGATTCACGCGATTACCCCACGAGTTGGTTGAGAGAAAGGATCGGAAGAAGAATGGCAAGGACGATGACCAGCACCACCGCGCCCATGAATATCAGCATGAACGGCTCGAACAGGCCGACCATCAGGCCGATCTGCGCGGCCAGGTCGTTCTCCTGGTTGCGCGCGGTGCGCGCCAGCATCTGGTCCAGCTCGCCGGAACGCTCGCCGCTGGCGATCATGTGCAGCATCATCGGCGGGAACTGCCCGGTGGCCTCCAGCGAGCGGGTCAGGCTGGCGCCCTCGCGGACTTTCTGCGCCGCCTTGACCACCTCGTTGCGGATGATCCGGTTGGCGATCACCTCGGCGGCGATCGCCAGCGCCTCCACCAGCGGCACGCCGCTGCGGGTGAGGATCGCCAGGGTCGAGGCGAAGCGCGCGGTGTCGGTGGAGCGCACCAGCCGTCCGACCAGCGGCACGCGCAACAGGAAGCCATGCCAGCGCTCGCGAAAGGCGTCCTTGCGCAGCGCATAGCGGAAGCCGATCACCCCGCCGATCGCCGCGACGAAGGCCAGCGCGCCCCAGGCCTTGACCCAGTCGCTGACGCCGATCAGCACGCGGGTCAGCAGCGGCAGGGTCTGCCCGCTATCGATGAACACGCGGACCACGTCGGGCACCACGTAGCCCAGCAGGAAACCGACGATGGCCAGTGAGGCGACCATCAGGATCACCGGATAGAGCAGCGCCAGCTGGATCTTCTGCCGCGACTGCTGGCGTTGCTCGGTGTAGTCGGCGAGCTGCTCCAGCACCGGGCCGAGGTGCCCGGCGTGCTCGCCGGCAGCCACCGTGGCGCGATACAGTTCGGGGAAGGCCGAGGGGAACTCGCGCAGGCTGCCGGCCAGGCTATGCCCCTCGAGGACCTTGGCGCGCACCGCGAGGAGCATCGACTGGATGCGCTGCGAGGTGGATTGCGCGGCGGCGGCGCGCAACGCTTCCTCGATCGGCAGCGCGGCCTGGACCAGGGTCGCCAGTTGCCGGGTCACCAGCGCCAGGTCGCGCGCCGACAGCCCGCGGGCGAAGCTCAGGCGTCCGCCCTGCCCGCCCTGCTCGCGGGTACGCGTGGGTTTCACCTCGAGCGGCGCCAGTTGGCGTTCGCGCAGCAGCTGGCGGACCTGGCGCGCGCTGTCCGCCTCCAGCACGCCCTTCTGCTGGCGACCGCCGGGGTCGAGGGCGAGGTATTCGAAAGCGGCCATTATTCTTCCCGGGTCACGCGCAGGACTTCCTCGACCGTGGTGACGCCTTCCAGCACCTTGCGCCGGCCGTCGTCGCGGATGCTCGGTCCGCTGGTGCGGGCATGCCGGGTCATTTCCTGCTCGGAGGATTCGTTGTGGATCAGCGAGCGCATGTGGTCGTCGAACACCACCAGCTCATAGATCCCGGTACGCCCGCGGTAGCCATGCTGGTGGCATTCGCCGCAGCCGCGGGCGCGATGCAGGGTCGGCGGCGCGGCGGGATCGACGCCGAGCAGCGCGCACTCGGCCTCGTCCGCCAGGTAGGGCTCCTTGCACGCCGGGCAGAGCACCCGTACCAGGCGCTGGGCCAGCACGCCGAGCATCGAGGAGGACAGCAGGAACGGTTCGATGCCCATGTCCACCAGGCGGGTGATCGCGCCGATGGCGCTGTTGGTGTGCAGGGTCGAGAGCACCAGGTGCCCGGTCAGCGAGGCCTGCACGGCGATCTCGGCGGTCTCGCGGTCGCGGATCTCGCCGACCATCACCACATCCGGGTCCTGCCGGAGGATCGCGCGCAGACCGCGGGCGAAAGTCATGTCGACCTTGGCGTTGACCTGGGTCTGGCCGATGCCCTCCAGGTGGTATTCGATCGGATCCTCGACGGTGAGGATGTTGCGGGTGCGGTCGTTGAGGGTGGTCAGGCTGGCATAGAGCGTGGTGGTCTTGCCCGAACCGGTGGGGCCGGTGACCAGCAGGATGCCGTGCGGCTTGCGCACAGTCTCGTCCATCAGCTTGCGGTCGCGCTCGCTCATGCCCAGGTGCTGCAGGTTCAGGCGCCCGGCCTGCTTGTCGAGCAGGCGCAGCACCACACGCTCGCCGTTGGCCGAGGGCAGGGTCGAGACACGGATGTCCACCTCGCGCCCGCCGACCCGCAGGGAAATACGGCCGTCCTGGGGGATGCGCTTCTCGGCGATGTCCAGGCGGGCCATGACCTTGATCCGCGATACCAGCAACGCCGCCAGCTCGCGCTTGGGTTCGAGCACCTCGCGCAGTACCCCGTCGACGCGAAAGCGCACCACCAGGCGCTTCTCGAAGGTCTCCAGGTGGATGTCGGAGGCGTTCTCGCGGATCGCCTCGCCGAGGATCGCGTTGATCAGGCGGATGATCGGCGCATCGTCCTCCTGCTCCATCAGGTCCTCGGTTTCCGGGACCTGGTCGGCCAGGGCGGCGAGATCGAGACTCCCGCCGAGGTCTTCGGCGAGCTGCATGGCCGCGGAGGAATCGTGCTGGTAGGACGCGGCCAGGGCCTGGTTGAAAGCCTCCTCGCCGAGCGCCTTGAGCGGCAGGCGGCGACCGGCGAAGCGCTGCGCCTCGGCGATCGCCGCCGGCTCCACCTGCGGCCGGCAGGCCAGCCAGTACTGTTCCTCCAGGCACAGGAACAGCAGGCCCTGGCGCTTGGCGAAGCTGAACGGCAGGCGCCGTGGCGGTGCGGCCGGCGCGGCGATATCGGGTAACGGGGCTGTCATCATGGATGCCTTATAGCGGTAACCTAACAGAAGTATCTTGGTCGTATATGACCACTGAATGGTTACCGTCAGTATTGTTAGTTGATAGTCATTTTGTGCGGCCGGTCCCGAGTCCCTCTTGCAGAAGTATCCTGGCGAGCCGTTATCTTAAGCACAAGCGTGCCTGGCCCGGCCAGTCACACCTATTGATAGAAGTAGGTAGCCTACTGGCAACGAACTGCTATGATCCCTCGGCGATCTTCAGACATAACGATAAAGACCAGGAGTGATGTATTGCCTTTCTCCGGCGCCTCTTCCCGCTGGCTGCAGCGGTACGCCCCGGCCCTTCTGGCTGTTGCCCTGATCATCGCCATGAGCATCAGTCTCGCCTGGCAGGCCGCCGGCTGGCTGCGCCTGCAGCGCAGCCCGGTGGCCGTCGCCGCCTCGCCGGTCAGCCACGAAGCGATCCGCAGCGATCCGGCCCGCCTGGCCCGGCTCTTCGGTACCAGCGCCCAGGACCCCAACGCCCCGCCACCGGCCACCAACCTCGACCTGGTGCTCAAGGGCAGCTTCGTCCAGAGCGACCCCAAGCAGTCCAGCGCGATCATCCAGCGCCAGGGCGACAAGCCACACCGCTATGCGATCGGCGGCGAGATCAGCGACGGCGTGAAGCTGCACGCGGTCTACCGCGACCGCGTCGAACTGCAGCGCGGCGGGCGCCTGGAAAGCCTGCCCTTCCCGCACCGCTCCGGAGGGCTGCTGGCCAACGCGGACACCATTACAAGCGAGAACGACTCGATCGAACAACTGCAAAGCCTGCAGGATGAGAACGCCGCAGCATTGCGCGAGCGCCTGGACGCCTTGCGCCAGCAGATGGAAGCGACACCCATCGCAGAACCCGCCGAAGAAGACTCGAGCGAGCCCACGACCACGCCTACGGAAAGCGACTGATCCGATGTCCCAGCCTTTGTTCCGCGCCCTGCTTGCCCCCTCCAGTCGTTCGTACGTCCCTGCCATCCTTCTCAGCCTGGCCCTCGGCATCCAGGCCGCGCACGCCGAAGACAGCGGCAGGAACGCCGTCGCCCCCGCCGGCAACCAGCAGGAGGCGCACTGGACGATCAACCTCAAGGATGCCGACATCCGCGAATTCATCGACCAGATTTCCGAGATCACCGGCGAGACCTTCGTCGTCGACCCGCGGGTCAAGGGCCAGGTCAGCGTGGTGTCCAAGGCCCAGCTATCGCTGAGCGAGGTCTACCAGCTGTTCCTCTCGGTGATGAGCACCCACGGCTTCACCGTGGTGGCCCAGGGTGACCAGGCGCGCATCGTGCCCAACGCCGAAGCCAAGACCGAGGCCGGCGGCGGCCAGAGCGCACCGGACCGCCTGGAGACCCGGGTGATCCAGGTCCAGCAGAGCCCGGTGTCGGAACTGATCCCGCTGATCCGCCCGCTGGTCCCGCAGTATGGGCACCTCGCCGCGGTGCCCTCGGCCAACGCGCTGATCATCAGCGACCGCAGCGCCAACATCGCGCGGATCGAGGACGTGATCCGCCAGCTCGACCAGAAGGGCAGCCACGACTACAGCGTGATCAACCTGCGCCACGGCTGGGTGATGGACGCCGCCGAGGTACTCAACAGCGCCATGAGCCGCGGCCAGGCCAAGGGCGCGGCCGGCGCTCAGGTGATCGCCGACGCGCGCACCAACCGCCTGATCATCCTCGGCCCGCCGCAGGCGCGCGCCAAGCTGGTGCAACTGGCGCAGTCGCTGGATACGCCGACCGCGCGCTCGGCCAATACCCGGGTGATCCGCCTGCGCCACAACGATGCCAAGACCCTGGCGGAAACGCTCGGGCAGATTTCCGAAGGCATGAAGAACAACGGCGGCCAGGGCGGCGAGCAGAGCGGTGGCGGCCGTCCGAGCAATATCCTGATCCGCGCCGACGAAAGCACCAACGCCCTGGTCCTGCTGGCCGACCCGGACACCGTCAACGCCCTCGAGGACATCGTCCGCCAGCTCGACGTGCCGCGCGCCCAGGTGCTGGTGGAAGCGGCCATCGTCGAGATTTCCGGCGACATCCAGGACGCCGTCGGCGTGCAGTGGGCGATCAACAAGGGTGGCATGGGTGGAACCAGGACCAGCTTCGGCAATACCGGACTGTCCATCGGCACCCTGCTGCAGGCGCTCAAGGATGACAAGATTCCCAACCCGCTCCCCGACGGCGCCGTCGTCGGCATCGGCAGCAGCAGCTTCGGCGCGCTGGTCACCGCGCTGTCGGCCAACAGCAAGAGCAACCTGTTGTCGACCCCGAGCCTGCTGACCCTGGACAACCAGAAGGCGGAAATCCTGGTCGGCCAGAACGTCCCTTTCAATACCGGCTCCTACACCACCAACAGCGAAGGCTCCAGCAACCCGTTCACCACCGTCGAGCGCAAGGACATCGGCGTCAACCTCAAGGTCACCCCGCATATCAACGATGGCGCCGCGCTGCGTCTGGAAATCGAGCAGGAAATTTCCTCCATCGCGCCGAATGTGCAACAGGTCAGCGACACCGATATCATCACCAACAAGCGCTCGATCAAGAGCACCATCCTCGCCGAGAACGGCCAGGTCATCGTGCTCGGCGGCCTGATCCAGGACGACGTGGTGCAGGCCGAATCCAAGGTCCCGCTGCTTGGCGACATCCCCTGGCTGGGCAGGTTGTTCCGCTCGACCAAGGACACTCACACCAAGCGCAACCTGATGGTCTTCCTGCGCCCCACCGTGGTCCTCGACGGAGCGGGCCTGGCGGCGATTTCCGGGAAAAAGTACAGCGACATCCGCGTGCTCGACGGACGCCGGGGTCCCGAAGGCCGCCCGAGCATCCTGCCGAGCAGCGCCGGGCAATTGTTCGATGGGCAGACCGTGGATCTTCGCGACCTGAAATCGGAGTGATGCCCACTCCGGAACGCCGGAGCGAAAACGAAAAAGGCGCTGCCCGTTACGGACAGCGCCTTTTTTTCATACCGCCATGGCGCGACTCAGTCGAGGTAGATCATCTTCCGCGTCATGCCGCCGTCGACCAGGAACTCCTGGCCGGTGACGAAGCCGGCGTCCTCGGACAGCAGCCAGGCCACCAGCGAGGCCACGTCCTCGACGCTGCCGACCCGGCCGACCGGGTGCTGGTCGTGGTCCAGCTCGGTCAGCGGCGCGGCCTCGCGTTCGGCCACGTCGCGGGTATCGATCCAGCCGGGGCTGACCGCGTTGACGCGGATTTCAGGGCCGAGGCTGGCGGCCAGCGCGTGGGTCAGCGCCAGCAACCCGCCCTTGCTCGCCGCGTAGGCTTCGGAATCGGGCTCTGACTGGTGGGCGCGGGTGGAGGCGATGTTGACGATGGCGCCGCTGTGCGCGCGCAGGTAGGGCGTGCAGTATTTGGCCAGCAGCATCGGGCCGTTCAGATTGACCGCCAGGGTACGGGTCCATTCGCCGAGGGTCAGCGCCTCCAGCGGGGTATTGCGCGGATTGGCGATGGCGGCGTTGCACACCAGCGCGTCCAGGCGACCGAACTGGCCGAGCACCTCGGCCACGCTCATCGCCACCTGGCTCTCCTGGGCCACGTCCATGGCGACGAACCAGGCCTGCTCACCGAGCGCCTCGGCGACCCTGGCGCCACGTTCGCGGTCATTGTCGGCGAGCACCACCTGCCAGCCCTCGGCGATCAGCCAGGCGCTGATGCCCAGGCCGATGCCACGGGCCGCCCCGGTGACCAGCGCGACCTTGCCGTTGCCTCGCAGGTTGCCTTCGTTCACAGCGCGGCCAGCCCCCGGGCCATGTCGGCCTTGAGGTCGTCGAGATCTTCCAGGCCGACGGCGACCCGGATCAGGCTGTCGCCGATCCCGGCGCGCGCCCGGTCCTCGGCGGACAGGCGGCCGTGGGAGGTGGTCGCCGGATGGGCGATGGTGGTCTTGGTATCGCCCAGGTTGGTGGTGATCGAGACCATCCGCGTGGCGTCGATGAAGCGCCAGGCGGCATCGCGCCCGCCCTTCACGTCGAAACTGACCACCGCGCCGAAACCGCTCTGCTGACGACAGGCCAACTCATGCTGCGGGTGGCTCCGCAGGCCGGCGTAGTAGACCCGCTCGATGCCCGGCTGGCGTTCCAGCCACTCCGCCAGGGCCTGGGCGCTGGCGCAATGCGCCTGCATGCGGATGCGCAGGGTTTCCAGCCCCTTGAGGAACAGCCAGGCATTGAACGGGCTGAGGGTCGGACCGGCGGTACGGAGGAAGCCGACCACCTCCTTCATCTGCTCGCCGCGCCCGGCGACCACCCCACCCATGCCCCGGCCCTGGCCATCGATGTATTTGGTCGCGGAGTGGATCACCACGTCCGCCCCGAGCTTCAGCGGCTGCTGCAGGGCCGGCGTGCAGAAGCAGTTGTCCACCGCCAGCAGCGCGCCCCTGGCATGGGCGATCTCGGCGAGCGCGGCGATATCCACCAGTTCGGCCAGCGGGTTGGACGGCGACTCGACGAAGAACAGCTTGGTATTCGGCTTGCACGCCGCTTCCCAGGCCGTGAGATCGCTCAACGGCGGATAGTCGACCTGGATGCCGAAGCGCTTGAAGTACTTGTCGAACAGGCTGATGGTCGAACCGAACACGCTGCGCGAGACCAGCACATGGTCGCCGGCGCTGCACAGGCTCATCACCAGGGCGAGGATCGCCGACATGCCCGACGCCGTGGCCACCGCCTGTTCGGCTCCCTCGAGGGCGGCGATGCGCTCCTCGAAGGTGCGCACAGTGGGGTTGGTGTAGCGCGAATAGACGTTGCCCGGCACTTCGCCGGCGAAGCGCGCGGCAGCGTCGGCGGCGGTGCGGAACACATAGCTGGAGGTGGTGAACAGCGCCTCGCCGTGCTCGCCCTCGGGCGTCCGCCGCTGCCCGGCGCGCACCGCCAGGGTGTCGAAGGCCGCGCCTTCCAGGTCGCTGTCGAGGCGCCCGGCATCCCAATCCTGTGTCATGCCGCTCTCCCCCTTTCAGTCGTTGTACAGGTCGATGATCGCGCTGACCGCCTGGCTCTTCGCCTTGGTCGCATCGTTGCGCGCCTGTTCGATCCGGTTCAGATAGGCCTCGTTGACGTCGCCGGTCACGTATTCGCCGTCGAACACGGCGCAGTCGAAGCGGTCGATCTTGATCTTGCCGCCGCCGACCGCGTCGATCAGGTCCGGCAGGTCCTGGTAGACCAGCCAGTCGGCACCGATCAGCTTGCTGACGTCCTCGGTGCTGCGATTGTGCGCGATCAGCTCGTGCGCGCTCGGCATGTCGATGCCGTAGACGTTGGGATAGCGCACCGCTGGCGCGGCGGAGCAGAAGTAGACGTTCTTCGCGCCGGCCTCGCGGGCCATCTGGATGATCTGCTTGCAGGTGGTACCGCGGACGATCGAGTCGTCCACCAGCATGACGTTCTTGCCACGGAATTCCAGCTCGATGGCGTTGAGCTTCTGCCGCACGGATTTCTTCCGCGCCGCCTGGCCGGGCATGATGAAGGTGCGGCCGATGTAGCGGTTCTTGACGAAGCCCTCGCGGAACTTCACGCCGAGCCGGTTGGCCAGCTCCAGCGCCGCGGTGCGGCTGGTGTCCGGGATCGGGATGACCACGTCGATATCGTGTTCGGGACGCTCGCGGAGGATCTTGTCGGCGAGCTTCTCGCCCATCCGCAGGCGCGCCTTGTACACCGAGATGCCGTCCATGATCGAGTCCGGACGCGCCAGGTAGACGTGCTCGAAGATGCACGGCGCGTATTTCGGCGCCCTGGCGCACTGGCGGGTGTAGAGCTTGCCTTCCTCGGTGATGTACACCGCCTCGCCCGGCGCCAGGTCGCGGATCAGGGTGAAGCCGAGCACGTCCAGGGCCACGCTCTCGGAAGCGATCATGTATTCGACGCCATTCTCGGTGTGGCGCTGGCCGAAGACGATCGGCCGGATCGCGTTGGGGTCGCGGAAACCGACGATGCCGTGGCCGGTGATCATCGCCACCACCGCGTAACCGCCGACGCAGCGGTCGTGCACGCCGGAGACCGCGGCGAAGATGTCCTCCTCGGTGGGCTGCAGCTTGTTGCGCACCGCCAGTTCGTGGGCGAACACGTTGAGCAGCACTTCCGAGTCGGAGTTGGTGTTCACGTGGCGCAGGTCGGACTCGTAGATTTCCTTGGCCAGTTGCTCGACGTTGGTCAGGTTGCCGTTGTGCGCCAGGGTGATGCCATAGGGCGAGTTGACGTAGAACGGCTGCGCTTCCGCCGAACTGGAGCTGCCGGCGGTCGGGTAGCGCACATGGCCGATGCCGACGCTGCCGATCAGGCGCTGCATGTGGCGCTGCTGGAAGACGTCGCGGACCAGGCCGTTGTCCTTGCGCAGGTACAGCTTATCGTCATGGCAGGTGACGATACCGGCAGCGTCCTGGCCGCGATGTTGGAGGACGGTGAGCGCGTCATACAGCGCCTGATTGACGTTCGACTTGCCCACGATACCGACGATGCCACACATGTGACGCAACCCCTACTTGGCTCAAGCTGGAAAGATGGGAAGCGCGATCGGCCCGTCCCGGACCATCGAGCTGACCAGCGCCTCGTCGGCCGCTGGCTCCCGCGAATCGGCGACCCTCGCCGCCGACTGGCTCGCGGCACCTCCTGTGCCGCCGACGCCGCGCCATCGACGCGCCGCCCTGGAAAAACACGGAACCCGGCCTCGGCCAGTGTCCCGCCAAAATCACTGGCTGGGAAGCAGCCCGCCGACGCCGCTCGGTGGCGTGATCGGCGCTGCCGGCAACCACTGGCCGGCGAAACCGAGAATGAAGTTCTTCGACCAGTCGGCGACCATCAGGAAATGCGGCATCAGCACCGACTGCTGCCACCAGGGGTCCTGTTGCACCGGGGCCAGGCTGAGCAGGCCGACCAGCAGCACGACCAGCAGCACGCCACGCGCACCGCCGAAGACCATGCCGAGGAAGCGGTCGGTACCGGACAGGCCGGTGACCCGGATCAGTTCGCCGATGAGGTAGTTGACCAGCGCCCCGAGCAGCAGGGTCGCGATGAACAGCAGCGCGCAGGCTGCGATGATGCGGGCCGAGGGGGTCTGGATGTATTCGCCCAGGTGCTGCGCCAGCGCCCCGCCGAACATCCAGGCCACCGCGCCGGCGACTATCCAGGTAAGCAGGGACAAGGCTTCCTTGACGAAGCCGCGACTCAGACTGATCAGGCTGGAAACGACGATGATGGCGACCATCGTCCAATCGACCCAGGTAAATGCCACTATGCAGCCCACAAGCAGAAAAGGCGCTGCATTTTAGCAGAGCGCGCCCGCGACGGTAAGCCGCGGGTGGCGGTCAACCGCGTTCCGGCTGGAAACGCACGACGAAGCCGTTGAGCTTCTGCTGCTTGCTCAGCTGGTCGCGCAGGCGATCGGCCTCGGCGCGCTGGATCACCGGCCCGACGAAGACCCGGTTCATCCCGTCGAAACTGCGGATATAGGCGTTGTAGCCCTGGGAACGCAGGGTCTTCTGCAATTCCTCGGCGCGCGCCCGGTTGGACAGGCTGGCCAGCTGCACCGACCAGCTCTGCGGCAGGTTGTTGGCGTCCAGGCGTTTCTCCGCGGCTGGCTGGCTCGGCGGCGCAGCGGCCGGTTGCGGCTGGCTCGGCGGCGTGCTGGCAGCCGGGGCCTGAACCTGTGCTGGCGGCTGGGCGGCCGGAGGAGACGCCGGCAGGCCGCCGATCGGCTGGCTGGGCTGGCCGACGGTGGCCGGAGTGCCCTCCTGGACGATTTCCGGCGCAATGTCTTCTTCGCCGGGTTGCAGCTCCGGCACTTCGGTCGGCTGCACCTCGACGCTGGGCATCGCCGGCGATTGCGGGCGCGGCGGCGCTTCCACCACGACCTGGCGCGACTCGTCTTCGCGGGTGAACAGCATCGGCAGGAAGATCACCGCCAGGGCGATCAGCACCAGCGCCCCGACGATACGCTGCTTCAGCCCTCTTTCCAGCAAGGCCATGGTTTACTCCCCCTTATCCGTTCTATGGGCCAGCCATTGCAAGCCTTCGGCCACGCTGTAGAACGATCCGAACAGCAGAATGACATCGTCCGCGGACGCCTTGGCGCACTGCGCCTCCAGGGCGGCGGCGATATCCGCATGGCTGCTCGCCGGAACCTGGCGCAGGATCAGCGCCGCTTCCAGCTCCGCCGCCGGCCGCGAACGCGGGGTCGGCAACGGTGCAACGGCCCAATCCTGCACCAAGCCGGTCAAGGGTTCCAGCACGCCATCGAGGTCCTTGTCCGCCAGCAGGCCGAATACCGCCAGGTAACGGCCTCGCGGCGGTGCCGCGCGCAACCGCTGCGCCAGGTACTGGGCGGCCTGGGGATTGTGCCCGACATCCAGCAGCAGCTGGCGCGGCTGGCCGTTCCAGGACAGGCCGCGGCGATCGAGACGACCGCTGACCCGGGTCCGTCGCAAGGCCTCGGCGAGGCCGTGCGCCTGCCAGGGCAGGTCGAGCAGCGCGTAGGCCTGCAGGGCCAGCGCGGCGTTTTCCATGGGCAGGTCGAGCAACGGCAGGTCGTGCAGCGCCAGCGCCTGGCCGTCCGCGGCCAGTCCGCGCCAGTGCCAGCCATGATCGGCGAGCGCCAGGTCGTAGTCACGACCGCGCAGGTAGAACGGCGCGCCGAGCGTCACCACCTGCTCGAGCAACGGCTGCGGCGGATCGAGGTCGCCGCACAGGGCTGGCTTGCCGGCGCGCAGGATGCCGGCTTTCTCGAAAGCCACGCTGTCGCGGGTATCGCCCAGCCAGTCGGCATGATCCAGGCCGATGCTGGTGATCAGCGCCAGGTCGGCATCGATCAGGTTGACCGCGTCCAGGCGACCGCCGAGACCGACCTCCAGCACCGCGAACTCCAGCCCGGCACGTTCGAACAGCCAGAAGGCGGCCAGGGTGCCCATTTCGAAATAGGTCAGGGAAATCTCGCCACGTGCGGCTTCCACCGCGGCGAAGGCTTCGCACAGCTGCGCATCGCTCGCCTCGACGCCATCGATCCGCACCCGCTCGTTGTAGCGCAACAGATGCGGCGAGTTGTAGACCCCGACCGACAATCCCTGCTCGCGCAGCAACTCGGCGAGCAAGGCGCAGGTGGAGCCCTTGCCGTTGGTCCCGGTGACGGTGACCACGCGTTTCGCCGGCCTTCCCAGGCCGAGCCGGCGCGCTACCTCGCGGGAACGCTCCAGGCCCATGTCGATGGCCGTCGGATGGAGTTGTTCGAGATAGCTCAGCCAATCGGCCAGGGAACGCCGGGTCATGCGGATACGGGGCTCGGCGAATGAGTGAAGGCCGACAGCAGCCTGGCCAGGCGCGGACGCAGCTCGCCACGGTGCACGATCATGTCGATGGCACCGTGCTCGAGGAGGAACTCGCTGCGCTGGAAGCCTTCCGGCAGTTTCTCGCGGACGGTCTGCTCGATCACGCGGGGGCCGGCGAAGCCGATCAGCGCCTTGGGCTCGCCGACGATCACGTCGCCGAGCATCGCCAGGCTGGCGGAAACACCGCCGTAGACCGGGTCGGTCAGCACCGAGACGAACGGGATGCCTTCCTCGCGCAGGCGCGCCAGGACCGCCGAGGTCTTGGCCATCTGCATCAGCGAGATCAGCGCTTCCTGCATGCGCGCGCCACCGGAAGCGGAGAAGCAGATCAGCGGGCAGCGCTGTTCCAGGGCGACGTTGGCCGCGCGGACGAAGCGCTCGCCGACGATGGCACCCATGGAACCACCCATGAAGGAGAACTCGAAGGCGCAGGCGACCACCGGCATGCCCTCCAGCTTGCCGCTCATGGCGATCAGCGCGTCCTTCTCGCCGGTATCCTTCTGCGCCGCGGAGAGGCGATCCTTGTACTTCTTGCTGTCGCGGAACTTCAGGCGGTCCACCGGCTCCAGGTCGGCGCCCAGTTCCTCGCGGCCTTCCTCGTCGAGGAAGATGTCCAGGCGGGTACGCGCGTTGATGCGCATGTGGTGGTCGCACTTCGGACAGACATCCAGGGTCTTTTCCAGCTCCGGACGGTACAGCACGGCTTCGCAGGACGGGCATTTGTGCCACAGGCCTTCCGGCACCGAGCTCTTCTGGGACTCGGAACGCATGATGGAAGGGATCAGCTTGTCTACCAGCCAGTTGCTCATGCTCTTTGTTCTCCAGTGCAAGGTCGGGATGGCCGCACCGATCCGGTGGCGACGTCCCTGAGCAAATTCATCTTCGTGACCGCCAGCGATGGCAGGCTGCACGGCTGCGATGCGTCTCGCCGCCAGCCCCTTCCCCCGCCAAGGCGCTCACCTGGGCGATACCCGGCAGGCGGGCACCGCGAAATATCTGGTCGCCCTCTCGGCGACCCGGCGCTGTCGCGGAAACGGCGACACGCTAGTGGACGGCGGCGAACCGTCCGTCGTCACATCAGGCCTCGTCGCGACCGCGCGAACGCACCGCGTCGACGAAGGCGCGGACCTTCGCCGCATCCTTGATTCCCTTGCTCGCCTCGACGCCGCCGCTGACGTCCACCGCATACGGCTGCACCCGCGCGACGGCGTCGGCGACGTTGTTCGCCGTCAGACCACCTGCCAGCACCAGGGGTTTCCCCAGGCCAGCCGGCACCAGCGACCAGTCGAACGCCGCCCCCGTGCCACCGGGAACGCCCTCCACATAGGTGTCCAGAAGAATCCCGGCGGCTCCCGGATAATCCGCCACGCGCGCGAGGATGTCGTCGCCGGGCTTCATCCGCAGGGCTTTCAGGTAGGGACGCCGATGTCCCTCGCAGTCCTCGGCGCGCTCGTCGCCATGGAATTGCAGCAGGTCCAGCGGCACAGCATCGAGAATCTCGCCCAGTTCGCAGCGGCTGGCGTTGACGAACAGGCCGACGCTGGTCACGAACGGCGGCAGAGCACGAACGATCTCCCGCGCCCTGTGGATATTCACCGCGCGCGGACTCTTCGCGTAGAACACCAGGCCGATGGCATCGGCTCCCGCCGCAGCGGCGGCCAGGGCGTCCTCGACTCGGGTGATACCGCAGATCTTGATGCGAACGGCTGGCAACGACGGAGAACCCTCGGAGAGTGAGCGACGAACCGGCGGACGGCCGGCCCGCCGGGAATTCTCGATGGTAGCAAAAGCCCGTTTCGACGTCAGCCGACGATATCGGGCAATCCGGAAAGGAAATGCGGCCCCAGGTATCGCTCGGGCAAGTCGAATTCCCCGGGGTACTCCACCCGCACCAGATAGAGTCCGTAAGGGTGGGCAGTGACCCCGCCGGCGCGCCGGTCGCGCGCCTCGAGCACTTCCTTCGCCCATTCGATCGGCCGCTCGCCGGCACCGATGGTCATCAGCACGCCAGCGATGTTGCGCACCATATGGTGAAGGAAAGCGTTACCGCGGATGTCCAGCACGATCAACCGACCATGCTCCAGCAGGCGCACGTGATGCATGGTCTTGACCGGCGACCTGGCCTGGCACTGCACCGCGCGGAACGAGGTGAAGTCGTGGGTGCCGACCAGCACCTGGGCCGCCTCGCGCATCCGCTCGATATCCAGCGGCCGATGGTTCCAGGTGACCTCCTCGGCCATGTGCGCCGGGCGGATCGGGTCGTTGTAGATGGCGTAGCGGTAGCGCCGGGCCATGGCCGAGAAGCGCGCGTGGAAATGCGCCGGCATCACCCGCGCCCAGGTTACGCTGATGTCGCCGGGCAGGTTGGCATTGGTGCCCATGACCCAGGCTTTCAACGGCCGCTCCACCGCGGTGTCGAAGTGCACCACCTGGCCGCTGGCATGCACCGCGGCGTCGGTACGGCCGGCGCAGATCACCCCGACCGACTCGGCGGCGACCTTCGACAAGGCGCGCTCCAGCGCTTCCTGCACGGAAGGCACGCCGGCCTCCTGGCGCTGCCAGCCACGATAGCGGGAGCCCTTGTACTCGACGCCGAGGGCGATTCTGGAAACGCCAGCGGCAGCCGATTCGGCTGCCGCTGGCGAAACAACATCGTTCATGAGGGTCGCTTCATTTCCGGATCAGGCCAGGCGCTCCAGCAACTCGCGGGCTTCCGCCTGCTGGCTGTCGTTGCCTTCGGCCAGGACTTCGTCGAGGATATCGCGCGCGCCCTCGCTGTCGCCCATGTCGATATAGGCACGCGCCAGATCCAGCTTGGTCGCCGCTTCATCGGCGCCGGAAAGGAAATCGAAGTCGTCGTCGGATTCCCCATCCAGGGTCGAGGCGATCGCCGCATCCTCGGCCGAGAAGCTCGGCGCCGCATTCTTCGGCTCGTCAAGATTGCTGGCCAATTCGTCCAACTGCGCACTCACCTCGTCCAACTGGGCGGCAAAACTGTCTTCGCTCTTCGCCGGGACGGCCGGCTCCGCCGGTTCGTCGGCCAGCGACAGGTCGAAGTCGTCCGGCAGGGACAACGACGGCTCGTCGGCAGCCTCGGTGTCGAGGCCGAACCCGTTGTCGGCGGGCGCCGCGGCGGCCGCGTCGTCATTCAGCGAGAGCAGGAAATCGTCATCCGACAGCTTGTCTTCCGGCGCATCGAGGTCCAGGGAGAAATCACCCAGGCCGTCGCCCTTGGCGTCGACCGGGGTCTCCGCCAGGTCGGCGAAGTCCAGGCCGAAATCGAGGTCATCGGCCGGCTTCTCCGCCGGCGCCGAGGCGGCCAGGTCGAGATCGCTGTCCAGGGTCAGGTCGTCCAGCGCACCGCTATCGGACTTGAGGTCGGCCTGCACCTCGTCACCGCCGAGATCGCCATCGAGGTCATCCAGGCTCAGGTCGAAGGCGTCGTCGAGGTCCTGCCCGGCCGCGTCCGGCCCGGCCGCATGACCGGTGTGGTCCAGCGACAGGTCGTCGAGGCTGAAGCTGTCCAGTTCGTCCTGCGCCAGCTTGGCGCCGGCCAGGCCGGCAACCGCGGCCACCGCCACCATCGCCGGGTAGCGCGACTTGAGCTGCTCGACCTGCGGCTGGGCGCCACCGATCTCGCGCAGTTCGTTTTCCTGGCGGGCGAAGCCTTCGCGATCGCCCATCTCGGCATAGACTTCCATCAGCTTGAGGCGCAGGTCGCTGCGCTGCGGCTCGTCATAAATGGCGTTCTGCAGCAGTTCGGCGGCCTGGTTGAAGCGTCCGTAGGCGATGTAGATATCGGCCTCGCCCAGCGCATCGGAAGTCTGCGCGGTGGTCTTCTCGGCCGACGCCGCAACGGCCGCGACCTGCGGCTCAGGCTCGTCGAGGGTCAGGTCGTCGAAGCCGTCCTTTCCCAGGTCCAGCGCATCCTCCTGTTCCTCGCCGGCTTCCGCCGCCAGGGCCGCAGCCTCGTCCTTCTCCTTCTGCGCATTGCGCCGGGACAGAATCATCAGCAGGACCAGCAAGGCCAGCAGCGCGCTACCGCCGATCACCGCCAGCCACAGCGGATTGGCCAGCAACTCGTCGAGGAAACTCGCTTCCGCCGGTTCTTCCGTCTGTACCGGGGCCGGTGCGGCTGGCGCCGGCGGGGTCTCGGCCGCTGGCGCGGGCGGCGGCGCTACCGGAGGCTGCGCCGGAGCGGCTGGCGCCTCGCCGGCGGGAGCCGGGGACGGCGCTGCGGCGGCGGGAGCTTGCGCAGCGGCGCCGGCATCCACCTGGGCCGCGCCCGGCTGGGCTACGCCCTGGCCTTCGGCAGCCAATTGCCCCTGCAGCTTGGCCAACTGCGCGTCTTTCAGCTGGATCAGCTTCTGCAGCTTGTCCAGCTGGCTCTGCAGGTCCTGCATGCGGCTCTGCAGTTCTTCGTTCTCGCGACGGGTGCTGTCCAGGCTTTCCTTGGTCACCGCCAGGGTGTCGGCGATCGCCTTGCTGTCACCCTTGCCGCCCTTGTCGGCCCCCTTGCTGGCCTTGCCTTCGCCGGAAACCAGGCGCAGGTTGTCCGGGGCGTCGACCTTGGCCGGCGCCGAACCGGCGGCGCTACGCTGGGTCGCGTCCAATTGCCGGGCGCCGGCGCTGGCCGCTGCCGGATTGCGGCTGCCGCGCCAGCTCTGGTTCTGCGCCTGCACCTGGGACAGCGCCTCGCGCGGGGAGCGCTCCAGCATCTGTTGTTCGGTGGGGATGCGCAGGACCTGGCCGCTCTTCAGCCGGTTGATGTTGCCATCGACGAAGGCGCCCGGATTCAGTTCCTGGAAGGCGAGCATCGCCTGCGGCACGGAAACCCGGTCGGTACGGTTGCGCTGGGCGATCTCCCACAGCGTGTCGTTGGACACGGTGCGATAGGTCTCGCTGCCGGCCGGCGCGGTGGTCCGCACCGGGGCCGGCGCCTGTGCCTGCGGGGCACGTGGAGCGTTGCTCGCCCGCGGCGCGCTGACCGGTGCCTGCGGGGCGCTCGCCGCGGCCTGCGGCGAGTACAGCGGCGGATCCAGCAGGACGGTGTATTCGCGCAGCAGGCGGCCGTTCGGCCAGAGCACCTGGACGAGGAAGTTCAGGTAGGGTTCCTGCACCGGCTTCGACGAGGTCACGCGGATGACGCTCTTGCCGTTGGGCTTCACCACCGGGGTGAACTTCAGGTCGGTAAGGTAGTACAGGCGATCGACGCCCGCCTTGCTGAATTCCTCCGGCGACGCCAGGCTCGGTATCACCTCGCCCGAACTCAGGTCGCGGACTTCGAGCAGCTCGATCTCGGCATCCAGCGGCTGGTTCAACGCCGACTTCAGGGTTATTTCGCCGAGTCCCAACCCGTGCGCCATGCCGGAAGTCAGGACCGAGGCCGCCGCGATTGCCCGAACCAGTGTACGAAGCCGAACCATAGTGTAATCCCTTGGTTTTAATATCTTTTCTCGATTCACGAGAGGGAGTGCGTCGGTGCTTGCTGTCCGCTCGTCCAGCCATGTGCGGACGGACGCTCCCCGGCAGCAGCGGATCGAACCAGTATTAACAAGCTCGAATGATTCTACAAATCTGTGGGTAAGTATCTTTTACAGATAGTGTTTTATCAACAACTCACCCAGGAGCACGGCGCTCAGCGCCGCACCTTTTCGCACATTATCAGACACAATCCACAAATTGACCTGACAGGGATCACCCTGCCCCGCCCTCACCCGGCCGACATAGATCTCGTCCTGGCCGAGGGCGTCGCCGACCACCGTCGGATAATCGCCGTCGCCCACCCACTCGATGCCTTTCGTCGCCTCGAGGATCGCGGTCAGCGTCGCCAGGTCCACCGGCTCCGCGCATTGCAGGGTGACGCTGAGGCTGTCGCCGAAGAACACCGGCGCCTGGATGCATGTGACGTTCAGCGGCCCGACGCGCTCGCCGAGCAGGGCCCGCACCTCGGCGAAGATGCGCCGCTCGATCTCGCTATGCCCCTGGGCATCCACCGCGCCGACCTGGGCCAGCAGGTTGAACGCCACCTGGCGGTCGAACAGGCGCGGCTCCAGTGGCCGCGCATTGAGCAGCTCGGCGGTCTGCCGGGCCAGTTCCCGGACCCCTTCGCGCCCCCGGCTGGACACCGAGAGGCAGGCCGTCAGGTTCAACTGCCGGCAGTCCAGGGCGCCAAGCAGCGGGTTGAGCACTTCGCACAACTCGGCGGCCGGCGCGCAGGGACTCGACAGCATGAACGGGGCCTGCAGCCCGGCCAGCCGCTGCTCGTTGACCGAAGCCATGACCAGCGGCGCGCACGCGGACTCCAGGGCGCCGCTCAGGTCGATCACCGAACAGCCCGCCGCGTGGGCGCGCTCGGCGTGCGCGCGGGACACCTCGGCGCCCGCGGCGAAGAAGGCCAGGCCGACGCTGGAGAAGTCGAAGGCGGCGATGTCGCCGACCCGCAGGCTGCTTTCGGCGAAGCTCATGCGCTGCCCGGCCGACTCGGCGCTGGCCAGCAGATGGAGACGATGCAGGGGGAAATCACGCTCGTCGAGGAGCCCGACCAGAGCCTCGCCGACCGAACCGGTGGCGCCTACGACTGCGACATTGAGGGGCTGGGACATGGGAAAAGCCTCGGCGGTCTGCGAAATAGGCGTGGCACTTTACTTGCCCACCCTCGCCCAGGCAATCGAGGCGCCGCCCGTTGCGGGCGACGCCGGATCGGTCAGCGCTCCAGCAGGATGCGCAGCATGCGCCGCAGCGGCTCGGCGGCGCCCCACAGCAGTTGGTCGCCGACGGTGAAGGCGCCCAGGTACTGGGAGCCCATGTTGAGCTTGCGCAGGCGCCCGACCGGAACGCCGAGGGTCCCGGTGACGGCCGCCGGGGTCAGTTCGCGCATGCTCACCTCGCGGTGGTTCGGCACCAGCTTGACCCAGGGGTTGTGCTGGCTGATCAGGCCTTCGATATCGGTCAGCGGCACGTCCTTGTTCAGCTTGATGGTCAGCGCCTGGCTGTGGCAGCGCATGGCGCCGACGCGCACGCAGATGCCGTCGACCGGGATCGGGTTCTTGAAGCGGGCGAGGATCTTGTTGGTCTCCGCCTGGGCCTTCCACTCCTCGCGGCTCTGCCCGTTGGGCAGTTCCTTGTCGATCCAGGGGATCAGGCTGCCGCCCAGCGGCGCGCCGAAATGCTCGGTGGGGAAGGCTTCGCTGCGCAGGGTCTCCGCCACCTTGCGGTCGATGTCGAGGATCGCGCTGGCCGGGTTGGCCAGCTCATCGGCCACCGAGGCGTGGGCGGCGCCCATCTGCTTGAGCAACTCGCGCATGTTCTGTGCGCCGGCGCCGGACGCGGCCTGGTAGGTCATCGCGCTCATCCACTCGACCAGGCCCGCCTCGAACAGGCCGCCCAGGGCCATGAGCATCAGGCTGACCGTGCAGTTGCCGCCGATGTAGTTGCGGGTGCCGGCGTCCAGGGCCTGGTCGATGACCTTGCGGTTGACCGGGTCGAGGACGATCACCGCGTCGTCCTCCATGCGCAGGCTGGAAGCGGCATCGATCCAGTAGCCCTGCCAACCGGCCTCGCGCAGCCTGGGGAAGACTTCGCTGGTGTAGTCGCCGCCCTGGCAGGTCAGGATCACGTCGAGGGTCTTCAGTTCGTCGATGCTGTAGGCGTCCTTCAGCGGAGCGATGTCCTTGCCCACTTCCGGGCCCTGGCCGCCGACGTTCGACGTGGTGAAGAACACCGGCTCGATCAGGTCGAAGTCCCGCTCTTCCAGCATCCGCTGCATGAGCACGGAACCCACCATCCCGCGCCAACCGATCAGACCTACACGCTTCATCGCAACTACACCTATATGAGAGAAGTGAGCTGGCCGGCAGCCATCGTGGCGCCGACCAAGCCCGTCAGATTACAGATTCTTGAGTGCCGCGACTACGGCATCGCCCATTTCCCGGGTGCCGACCTTGCGGCAGCCTTCGGACCAGATGTCGCCGGTGCGCAACCCCTGGTCGAGGACCTTGCTCACCGCCTGCTCGATGGCGTCGGCGGCGGCAGCCTGGCCGAAGCTGTAGCGCAGCATCATCGAGACCGAGAGGATGGTCGCCAACGGGTTGGCGATGCCCTGGCCGGCGATGTCCGGGGCCGAACCATGGCAGGGCTCGTACATGCCCTTGTTGTTCGCGTCGAGCGAGGCAGACGGCAGCATGCCGATGGAGCCGGTCAGCATGGAAGCCTCATCCGACAGGATGTCGCCGAACATGTTGTCGGTGACCATCACGTCGAACTGCTTGGGCGCGCGTACCAGTTGCATGGCGGCATTGTCCACGTACATGTGGGAAAGCTCGACGTCCGGATAATCCTTCGCCACCTCCTCCACCACTTCCCGCCACAGCTGGCTGGAGGCGAGCACGTTGGCCTTGTCCACCGAGCAGAGCTTCCTGCCGCGCACGCGGGCCATGTCGAAACCGACCCGGGCGATGCGGCGGATCTCGCTCTCGCTGTAGGGCAGGGTGTCGTAGGCCTGCCGTTCACCGTTGTCCAGCACGCGCTGCTCGCGGGGCTGACCGAAGTAGATGCCGCCGGTCAGCTCGCGAACGATGAGGATGTCCAGCCCGGCGACCACGTCCGGCTTCAGGCTGGAGGCGTCGGCCAGTTGTGGATAGAGGATGGCCGGACGCAGGTTGGCGAACAGGCCCAGTTGCGAGCGGATCTTCAGCAGGCCGCGCTCGGGACGGATGTCGCGCTCGATCCGGTCCCACTTCGGCCCGCCCACGGCCCCCAGCAGCACCGCGTCGGCCTGGCGCGCGCGCTCCAGGGTCGCGTCGGCCAGCGGTACGCCGTGCTTGTCGATGGCCGCGCCGCCGATCACGTCCTCGGTCAGTTCGAAGCCGAGCTGGAACCTGTCGTTGGCCACCTCCAGCACCTTGATCGCTTCCGCCATGATTTCCGGGCCGATACCGTCGCCGGGGAGAACCAGGATCTGCTTGCTCATAACACCCTCTTGTCCTTCATGCATTGAAGGGCGGACATGCGCCGCCGTGATCGAACCGTCACTCCCGACGCAGCCACAGCACCAGCACGTCGGTGCTGAACGAGCCGTCGTCGGCAATCTCGAAATACTCCCTGACTTCCTCGCCGACCGCCAGTTGCAGGCTGCGGATGGCCTCGCGGAATACCTCCGGCGTGCGCATCCGCTCGACCCACGAGCGGAACTCCAGGCGCAGGCGCTGGCGCCGGCTGCCAGTGACCACCAGGCCCGCCTCGCCGCTCAGTCGCGCCCACTCGGCCGGCGAATAGTTGCGCACGTGACTGGTGTCGCGGAGCATCTCGACTGTCTGCAGGAAAGTATCCGGCAAGGCCTGGCCGGGCGCCGCCACGTCGACGAAGATCGCCACCCCGCCGGGCTTGAGCACCCGCCGCACCTCGCGCAGGGCCAGGCCGACGTCGCGCCAGTGATGAGTGGAATAGCGGCTGAAGACGAAATCGAAGTCGCCGTCGGCGAACGGCAGGCTTTCCGCCCTGCCCCGCTCGGTACGGATATTCGCCATGCCCCTTTGCGCGGCGCTCTGCGCGACCACGGCGAGCATCTCGGCGGAGAGGTCGTAGGCCACCACCTCCCCGGCCAGGGCGGCGACCTGGAAGCTCACGTGGCCGGCGCCGCAACCCAGGTCCAGGACCCGCGCCTCCGGCCGCCCGGCCAGGGCGTCGCGCAGCACGGCGAATTCCTCGCCCCCGGCATGCACGGCGCTGCTCAGGTAGGCCGAGGCCTGGGCACCGAATTGGCGCTGCACAACATCATCATGGTCGCTCATGGTTCTGCTCCGGGAGAAAAACCGGGCGCTACCCGCGAGGGGCAGCGCCCGGCAAGGGGACTCGCGCGTCGCTCAGCGGAACAGCCAGGGCTGCTGCTGGCGGTAGCCGCCCTCGAAGGCGCGGATCGCGTCCGCGTCCTGCAAGGTCAGGCCGATGTCGTCGAGACCGTTGAGCAGGCAATGCTTGCGGAACGGATCGACCTCGAAACCCAGCACCTTGCCGTCAGGACGGGTAACGGTCTGCGCCGCCAGGTCGATGGACAACTGGTAGCCTTCGTTCGCCTCGACCTGGCGGAACAGTTCGTCCACTTCGGCCTCGGCCAGGATGATCGGCAGCAGGCCGTTCTTGAAACTGTTGTTGAAGAAGATGTCGGCATAGCTCGGTGCGATCACCGTGCGGAAACCATACTCGTCCAGCGCCCAGGGCGCGTGCTCGCGGGACGAGCCGCAACCGAAGTTCTCCCGCGCCAGCAGCACGCTGGCGCCCTGGTAGCGCGGCTGGTTGAGGACGAAGTCCGGGTTCAGCGGGCGTTTCGAGTTGTCCTGGCCGGGCTGGCCGACATCCAGGTAGCGCCATTCGTCGAACAGATTGGGGCCGAAGCCGGTGCGCTTGATCGACTTGAGGAATTGCTTGGGAATGATCTGGTCGGTATCGACGTTGGCGCGATCCAGCGGAGCGACGAGACCGGTCGTCTGGGTATAGGGTTTCATCTCGGTTCTCCTCAGGCGAGCAATTCGCGGACATCGATGAAGCGGCCGTTGACGGCCGCGGCGGCGGCCATCGCCGGGCTGACCAGGTGAGTGCGGCCACCGGCGCCCTGGCGGCCCTCGAAGTTGCGGTTGGAGGTCGACGCGCAGTGTTCGCCGCTCTCCAGCCGGTCCGGGTTCATCGCCAGGCACATGGAGCAGCCCGGCTCGCGCCATTCGAAGCCGGCCTCGATGAAGATCCGGTCCAGGCCTTCTTTCTCGGCCTGCTCCTTGACCAGGCCGGAGCCCGGCACCACCAGCGCCTGCTTGATGGTCGCGGCGACCTTGCGGCCCCTGGCCACTTCGGCGGCGGCGCGCAGGTCCTCGATCCGCGAGTTGGTGCAGGAACCGATGAACACCCGGTCGAGCTGGATGTCGGTGATCGCCTGGTTCGGCTGCAACCCCATGTACTTCAGGGCGCGCTCGATCGAGCCACGCTTGATCGGGTCGCTCTCGCGGGCCGGGTCGGGCACGTTCTGGTCGACCGCCAGGACCATCTCCGGCGAGGTGCCCCAGCTGACCTGCGGCTTGATCTGCGCGGCGTCCAGCTCGACCACGGTATCGAAACGGGCGTCGGCGTCCGACACCAGACCCTGCCAGCAGGCCACGGCCTGTTCCCACTGCTCGGCGCTCGGCGCGAACGGGCGGCCCTTCACGTAGTCGATGGTCTTCTGGTCGACAGCGACCAGGCCGACGCGGGCGCCCGCCTCGATCGACATGTTGCAGATGGTCATCCGCCCTTCGATGGACAGGTCGCGGATGGCGCTGCCGGCGAACTCGATGGCGTGGCCGTTGCCGCCGGCAGTGCCGATCCTGCCGATCACCGCGAGGACGATATCCTTCGCCGTGACCCCGGCCGGCAGCTTGCCTTCGACCTTGACCAGCATGTTCTTCATCTTCTTCGCCACCAGGCACTGGGTCGCCAGCACGTGCTCGACCTCGGAGGTGCCGATGCCATGGGCCAGCGCGCCGAAGGCGCCATGGGTGGAGGTGTGCGAGTCGCCGCAGACCACGGTCATCCCCGGCAGGGTCGCGCCCTGCTCCGGGCCGACCACGTGGACGATGCCCTGGCGCACGTCGTTCATCTTGAATTCGGTGATGCCGAAGTCGTCGCAGTTCTCGTCGAGGGTCTGTACCTGCAGGCGCGAGACTTCGTCGGCGATGGCGGCGAGGCCGCCCTTGCGCTCGGTGCGGGTGGTCGGCACGTTGTGGTCCGGGGTGGCGATGTTGGCGTCGATCCGCCACGGCTTGCGCCCGGCCAGGCGGAGACCCTCGAAGGCCTGCGGCGAGGTCACTTCGTGCAGGATATGGCGGTCGATGTAGATCAGCGCCGAGCCGTCGTCGCGCTGCTTGACCAGGTGCATGTCCCAGAGTTTGTCGTAGAGGGTCTTGCCGGCCATCGGGATGTCCTCATCAGCTCAATTCTATGCCCACAGGGCTTGTGAGGATGATCCTATGGCCTGGCAAGGAATAACTCAAATTCATATTTTTCATCCAAAGCATTCCTAAGAGGAATGCTTTGCGGCTAAGCTGCGGACAGCCGAAACCAGCGGAGCCCCGCGATGGACCTGAACAGCCTCGACACCTTCATAGCCATTGCCGAAACCGGCAGCTTCTCCGAAGCCGGCGAGCGCCTGCACCTGACCCAACCGGCGGTGAGCAAGCGCATCGCCGCCCTGGAACAGCAGCTCAACGCCCGCCTGTTCGACCGGGTCGGCCGCGAGGTCAATCTCACCGAGGCTGGCCGCGCCCTGCTGCCGCGCGCCTACCAGTTGCTCAACGTGCTCGACGACACCCGCCGCGCGTTGAACAACCTCACCGGCGAGGTCAGCGGCCGCCTGGTCCTGGCCACCAGCCATCACATCGGCCTGCACCGCCTGCCGCCGCTGCTGCGCGCCTTCACCCGGGCGCATCCGCAGGTGGCGCTGGACATCCAGTTTCTCGATTCGGAAGTGGCCTACGAGGAAATCCTGCACGGCCGTGCGGAACTGGCGGTGATCACCCTGGCACCGGAAACCGCCCAACCGGTGCACGCGGTACCGGTGTGGGACGACCCGCTGGACTTCGTCGCCGCCCCGGAGCATCCGCTGGCCCGCCAGGGCACGGTGTTCCTCGCCGACGTCGCCAAGCACCCGGCGGTGTTCCCCGGCGGCAACACCTTCACCCACCATATCGTGCGGCGCATGTTCGAGGCCGAGGGGCTGACGCCGAACATCGCCATGAGCACCAACTACCTGGAGACCATCAAGATGATGGTCTCCATCGGCCTGGCCTGGAGCGTGCTGCCGCGGACCATGCTCGACGACCAGGTGGTGCGCCTGCCGTTGCAGGATATCCAGCTCAGCCGCCAGCTCGGCTACATCCTGCACACCGAGCGGACCCTGTCGAATGCCGCGCGGGCCTTCATGCGCCTGCTCGACGAACAGGCGCTGGCCGCCCCGCCGCTACGCCCCTGAGCCCGCCCTCTTCAGGCCGGCCGCGGCGGCGCGGCCAGCCGGCCCAGGCGCAGTCCGCCGAGCAGCACCGCGGCGATCAGCAGGAAGCCGAGATAGCCGAAGAACGGATAGACCTTGCCCACCAGGCTGACGAAACCCAGCAGGCTGCAGACGAAGGCCAGCAGCGCGGCGGCGACGGAGCCATAGCGGAAACGCCGGGTGCCCGCCGGCAACAGCCGCGCGGTGAACGAATAGAGGGTGCCGACGGCGGTGTTCAGCAACATCCCGAGGATGATCAACGCCATCAGCAGGCCCAGTAGTGGCGAAGCCTCGCCGGCCAGCGCAAGCATCGGCATCGGCTCCGTCGCCAGGCTGTCCAGGCGCGCCAGCAGGCCAAGACCCATCACCAGCATCAACAGGCCGAGCATGGCACCGCCAAGAACCCCGCCCCAGGTCGCGACCCGCTCGCCACGGGCGGCGCCGCCCATGATGGCGAGAATCGGTACCCCTGCGACGATATTGTAGGAAACGTAAAGGATAGCCCCCAGCCACCACTGGCTGGCGCCAGCGCGCTGCTGCGCGGCAACGCGGTCGAGTTCGGCGAAGCTCAGCTCGCGGGAAGACAGGCCATACAGCGAGACCAGCACGGCCATCAGCAGCAGCAACGGCGTCACCGCGCCGATCAGGGTAATCACCCGTTGCACGTCCAGGCACACCACCAGCGCCACCAGCCCGCTCACCAGCATCCCGCCGTACAGCGCCGGGATGCCGAACTGCTGCTCCAGCAGGGCGGCGCCGCCGGCCAGCATCACCACGGTCACGGCAAACATGAAGAACGTCACCATCAGGTCCACCGCCCTCCCCAGCCGGCGCCCGCAGATGGCTTCCACCACATCCTTGTGCGAACTCGCCCGCAGGCGCGCGCCCATGTTGGCCAGGAGCATTCCCAGCACGGTGAACAGCGCCGCCGCCAGCATCGCGCCGGCCAGGCCCCAGGTACCGAAGTTGACGAAGAACATCAACAGTTCCTGGCCGGACGCGAATCCGGCGCCCACGATCACGCCGACGAACGCCCCTGCGATCCTCAGTACATCTTTCATCCCGTCGCCCTCTCGTTGTTATTGTCCGGCGCAGATCTTCAGTGCCTCATGGCATCGCGCGCACTCAGCCCTCGCCAACCCAGGCCTGTACCTCCACCTCCACGTCCACGCCCAGGGCGAGCCCGGCGGTCACCGTCGAACGCACCGGCAGCGCCCCCTGCACGTAGCGCTGGTAGACCTCGTTGAAGCCGGCGAAGTGAGCCATGTCCGACAGCCACACGGTGACCTTCACCACCTGGTCGAAGCGCGCCCCGCAGCTTTCCAGGGTCTCGCCGATGCGCGCCATCACCGCTTCGGTCTGCGCCTGGATATCGCCGCGCACCACCTCGCCACCCGCGCTCATCGGTACCTGCCCGGAGAGGAAGAGGAAACCGCCGGCGCGCACCGCGCGGGAAAACGGGAACGGCAAGCTGCTGGGGTAACGCTGGATCTCGTTGTTCATGGGATATCTCCTGTGGATGGACTCGCAAAAGCCTCAGCGTAGACGCGCCGGACCGAGCCGCTCGGGCTCCACGCCTTCGGCGCGCAACCCGGCCGGCAGCGTCTCCTCGAGCAGCAACGCCCGGGCCAGGCGCGCCACACCGTCGGCCGACTGAATGCCATAGCCGCCCTGGGCGGCCAGCCAGAAAAAGGCGGGCTGCGACGGGTCGCGACCGATCACCAGGTCGCCATCGGCGACGAAAGAGCGCAATCCGGCCCAGGCGTGCCCGGGGCGGCGGATGCGCAGGCGGCTGACTTGCTCGATGTGATGCACGCCCAGGGCGATATCCAGCTCCTCCGGCTGGACATCCTGCGCCGGCACCGGATCGGCGTTGGCCGGCGAACCCAGCAACTGCCCGGCGTCCGGCTTGAAATAGAAGCTTTCGTCGATGCCGATCACGGCTGGCCAGGCGGCGATGTCGGCACCTTCCGGAGGCTCGAAGGTGAAGGCGGTCCGCCGGCGCGGCTGCAGTCCCACCGGCGGTATGTCGCAGAGCTCGGCAACCTGGTCGGCCCAGGCCCCGGCGGCGTTCACCAGGCAGGCACCCTGCAGCTCCCGGCCGTCGCCCAGGCGCAGGCGCCAGCCCTCGGCGCAAGCCTCGGCTGCCAGCAGCTCGGCCGAACACAGCAGCTCCCCGCCGCGCTGGCGCATGCCGCGCAGGTAGCCCTGGTGCAACGCGTGCACATCGACGTCGCGGGCGTCAGGCTCATAGAGGGCGCCGGCGATCCGCCGCGGATCGAGACACGGCGCGCGGCGCAGGGTCTCCGCGGCGTCGATCCGCTGCACGCCGGGGATTCCGGCGCGCGCCTCCAGTTCCGCCGCCTGTTCGTGAGTCGCCACATAGAGGCAACCACGCTCGGCCAGCAGCGGATGCTCGCTGAACCCGGCCGGCGGCCGTTCATAGAAAGCCCGGCTGGCACGGGTCAAAGCCTGGATCTGGGGAGTGCCGTAGGCCTCCATGAACATCGCCGCGGAACGCCCGGTCGAGTGGTAGCCGGGCTGGCTTTCGCGCTCCAGCAGCAGCACCCGGCCCGCGTCCGCCAGGTAATAGCCGAGCGAAGCGCCGGCGATCCCCGCCCCGACGATCACATAGTCGTAACGCTGCACTTCGTTCACGGGCATCCCTCGAAAATTCTCACATAAGAGAAATCTAAGATATGAGAATTTCTCCGTCAACCAGCCGTCGCGTAAACTGGTCGCCCCGACCACGAGGCATTCCATGAGCGACGCAGGGAACCCATCCAGTACCGGCCAGCAACAACAGTTGCAACGCAAGGAGATCGGCGCCCGCCTGCGGGCGATCCGCAAGCGCCACGAGCTGACCCTCAAGCAACTGTCAGAGCGTTCCGGCGTGGCCCTCTCTACCCTGTCGAAGATGGAACTGGCCCAGGTCTCGGTGAGCTACGAGAAACTGGCAGCCGCGGCCCGCGCGCTGGAAGTCGACATCGCCCAGATCTTCCGCGCCGCGCCGCCGCCGGCGGACGCCCCCGGGCAGGTGACCGTGGTGCACGGCGGTGTCGACGACGCGACCGGCTACAACACCGGCAGCTACGAATACCATCCGCTGGCCGGCGATTTCCCGCGACGCAGCATGACCCCGCTCTATGCGCGGATCATCGCCCGCGAACGGCGCGAGTTCGACGACTACATCCGTCACCCTGGCCAGGAATTCGCCCTGGTGCTGTCAGGCCGGGTACGCATCCAGTTCGAGAATGGCGAGTCGGTCAGCGTCGGGCCACGGGAAACCGCCTATTTCGATAGCAGCATCGGCCATATCTACCTGGCCGAAGGCGAAGACGCAGAGGCCGAGGTCATGGTGGTCATGTCCGAACGCTGAGGGAAACTCCGAGCGCACAGGAAGGGGCGGCATGAAAAAGGCGCCCGAAGGCGCCTTTTTTTCGATCACCGCTGACGGTTACTGGTTGTCCAGTGCCGGGCGCTGGCCATTGATGGCGATACGCTTCGGCTTGGCTTCTTCCGGAACCAGCCGCACCAGGTCGATGTTCAGCAGGCCGTTGGCCAGCGAAGCCGCCTTGACCTCGATATGGTCGGCGAGGCGGAACGACAGCTTGAAGGCGCGCTGGGCGATGCCCTGGTGCAGGTAGGTCACGTTGTCCGTGGACTTCTCGCGCTTGCCGCCACTGACGGTCAGCACGCCGCGCTCGACCTGCAGGTCCAGGTCTTCTTCCTGGAAGCCGGCGGCGGCGATGACGATACGGTACTGGTCGTCACCGTGCTTCTCGACGTTATAGGGCGGGTAGGAACTGCCGGCCTCATTGCGCAGGGCCGACTCGAACAGATCGTTGAAGCGATCGAAGCCTACGGAATGGCGGAACAGCGGGGCGAGGGAAAAAGCGTTGCTCATTGCGAATCTCCTGAATTATCAGCAAGTACTCTGGTGCGGAACCCGTCTTCGGCATCCCGCACGAACTAGATAGGGGTAGCGGGAAATATTTCAAGAGTCTTGAGAACGACCGTTCGTCGTGCTCAGATCGACCCTCATCCTTTCGAGAACAGACGCCATGGAACGCGCGATCCCGACTTTCCCCTGCCGCGACCTCGACAGCGCCAGCGCCTTCTACCAGTCCCTCGGCTTCCACCTTGGCGCTCGCTATCCGGCCTACGCCATCCTCCAACGCGGCGCACTGGAGCTGCACCTGTCGCTGGTCGAAGCGCTCGAACCCACGACCAATTGCAGCGCTGCCTACCTGCGCCTGGAGGATGCCCAGGCACTGCATCGCCAGGCCGAGGCCCTCGGCCTGGGCAGCCAGGGAATTCCACGCCTCACGGCCCTGGAAGACCAACCCTGGGGCATGCGCGAATTCGCCCTGGTCGATCCCGACGGCAACCTGCTGCGGATCGGCCAGGAACTCGATGCGACGCCAGAGCAACACCAGGTTCGCCTGGCCAGCGCAGAGGACGTCCCGGCGGTGGCCGCGCTCTGGCAAGCCAATGTCCGCGAAGCCGGGGAAACCCTGGATGCCGGTGACCAGCAGGCGATCCACGCGCTGCTCCTGGCCGCCTCGCGCAACCGCTTGCTCTGGCTGGCGGAAGCCCAGCAGCATCCCCGCGGTTTCGTCCTCGCCCACCTCTGGCAGATCGAGGACGGCCAGGCCCGGGTCGGCGAGATCGCCGAACTCTACGTGTTGCCGCACGCGCGCCGGCAGGGCCTGGCCCGCGGACTGGTGGCCAGCGCCGAGCAGGCCCTGCGCTCGCGCGGCGCCGGCCTGATCCGCGCGCAATCGGCCCTCGACGCGCCGCTGTCCAATCTGTTCTGGCAGGGCCTGGGCTGGGACGCCGACTACCTGACCTTCACGCGCTACTGACCTGGAGAGCGTCGCCATGCGCAACGTCATGCTGATCACCGGTGCCAGCCGCGGTATCGGTGCCGCTACCGCCCTGCTCGCCGCCGAACGCGGCTATGCGGTCGTTCTCAACTACCTGCGCAACCGCGAGGCCGCCGAAGCGCTGCGCCAGCGCATCGAGCACCAGGGCGGCGAAGCCCTGGCGGTGGCGGCCGACGTCGCCGAGGAGCACCAGGTGCTGCGACTGTTCGAGGCTATCGACCAGCGTTTCGGCCGCCTCGACGTATTGGTGAACAACGCCGGCATGCTGGAGCCGCAGATGCGCCTGGAGCACATGGACGCGGCACGCCTGCGACGGGTCTTCGCGACCAACGTGACCGGCAGCTTCCTCTGCGCCCGCGAGGCGGTGAAGCGCCTGTCGACCCGCCATGGCGGGCGCGGCGGCAGCATCGTCAACGTATCCTCCATGGCCTCGCGACTGGGATCGCCCAACGAATACATCGACTATGCCGCCGCCAAGGGCGCCATCGACAGCATGACCATCGGTCTGGCCAGGGAGGTCGCGGCGGAGGGTATCCGGGTCAACGCGGTGCGGCCCGGACTGATCGATACCGAGATCCACGCCAGCGGCGGCGAGCCGGGACGAGTGGAACGCCTGAAGAGCGGCATTCCGCTGGGGCGCGGCGGCGAATCCGAGGAAGTCGCGCGGGCGATCCTCTGGCTGGCCTCGGACGAAGCCAGCTACAGCACCGGGACCTTCATCGACGTCAGCGGCGGGCGCTAGGTCCCGAACGAACCCTAGGCCGCCTGGCTGAACGACACCTGCAGCAGCCGATCGATGGTCTCGCAATCGCTTTCCCGGCGGATCTGCGCGAACAGCTCGACGGCCTCGGGATAGGTACGGGTGAGCATGCCCAGCCACTGCTTGAGGCGCCCCGGCGCATAGCGCGGCGCCAGCTTGCGCCGGGCCTGCAACCAGAAATCGCGGAGCAGCGGCAGCAACTCGCTCCAGGGCATCTCGCGGATCTCGCCGCCGTCGCGCCAGGCGGCGATCTGCCGAGCCAGGCCAGGACGCGAGACCAGTCCGCGACCGAGCATGATGTCCTCGACCCCGCTGATCTCGCGACAACGCAAGTAGTCGTCGAGGGTCCAGACTTCGCCATTGGCGAAGACCGGCACGCGCACCGCCTCGGCCACCCGCGCCACCCATTCCCAGTGCGCCGGCGGCTTGTAGCCGTCGACCTTGGTCCTGGCATGCACCACGACATGGACCGAGCCGCCGTCGGCCAAGGCCCGCGCGCAATCCAGGGCGCCGTCGGGACTGTCGTAGCCCAGGCGCATCTTCGAGGTCACCGGAGTCTCGCCCGGCACCGCGCGACGCACGGCGGCGACGATGTCGTGCATCAGCTCCGGCTCCTTGAGCAATACCGCGCCACCGCGCGAGCGGTTCACGGTCTTGGCCGGACAACCGAAGTTCAGGTCGATCACCGGGGCGCCCAGCTCACAGGCGAACGCGGCGTTATCCGCCAGGCACGCCGGATCTGAGCCGAGCAACTGGACACGCATCGGCGTCCCGGCGCGAGTCCGGCTGCCGTCGCGCAACTCCGGCGCCAGCTTGTGGAAAGCCGTGGCCGGCAGCAGGCGATCGGTGATGCGGATGAATTCGGTGACGCACCAATCGATGCCGCCGACGCGGGTCAGCACGTCGCGGAGGATTTCATCCACCAGACCTTCCATCGGCGCCAGGGCGATTTGCACGAACCACTACCTCGAAAATGACAGGCGGCGGATTCTAGAGAATCCGCCGCCCGGAACAAAGTGCGAATGCCTGCCGACCGACGTGCAGCGGGTCAGGCGCCGGCGAGCAGAGCCTGGCCGTAGCCGTCGATGAATTCCGCCGGCATCCGCTTCGGCTTGCCGCTGGACAGTTCGATGCAGACGAAGGTGGTCTGCGCCCGCAGCAGCGTGGCGCCATCCGCCGGGCGTACCAACTGGAAGCGCCGGTTCATCCGCAGGCGCTGGTCGGACTCGACGATCCAGGTCGCCAGTTGCAACTCGTCGCCCTCGTAGGCCGCCGCCAGGTAATCGATCTCGTGCCGGACCACCGCCATCGCCCGGTTCAGCCGGCGGTATTCGGCCAGATCCAGGCCCAGGCGCTGGGAATGGCGCCAGGCGCAGCGCTCCAGCCAACTGACGTAGACGGCGTTGTTCGCATGGCCGAGTCCGTCGATGTCCTCGGCGAGGACGCGGAGGTCGATCACGAACGGCTCGGCATAATCCCAGTTCATCAATGCGGCTCCAGGCTGCCGGCCAGGTCGCGCGCTTCCCTGGCCAGTTGGGTGATCTGGTCCCAGGCGCGCGCCCGGATCAGACTGGGGGGCGCCAGCCAGGTGCCGCCGACGCAGGCGACGTTGGGCAGGCGCAGGAAATTCAGCAGGTTGTCCAGGTTCACCCCGCCGGTCGGGCAGAAGCGAATACCGGTGAACGGCCCCTTCAGGCTTTTCAGCATTTTCACACTGGCAGTGCCATCGGCCGGAAACAGCTTCAGCGAGCGATAACCGTACTCCAGCGCCAGCAACACTTCCGAAGGTGTCATCACCCCGGGCAGGTATGGCAGGCCGGCATCCTCGGCGGCGGCGGCAAGGCGCGGCGTGCATCCGGGACTGACGGCGAACTGTGCGCCCGCGTCGCGCGCCTCGAGGAACTGCTCGGTGTGGATCAGGGTACCCGCCCCCAGCAGGACTTCGGGCACCTCGCGATGGATGGCGGCGATCGCGTCCAGCGCCTGCGGCGTGCGCAGCGTCACTTCCAGCACCGTGACGCCACCCGCATACAACGCGCGCGCCAGGTCGGGCGCCAGCGCCACGTCCTCGATCACCAGCACCGGCAATACCGGGCTGGCCTGTAGCAGGACCCGATCCAGCGGCAATGTCATGGGCATTCCTCGATTCGAAACGGTTCGCCGCGCCGGAACGCTCCGCGCGGGCCACAGCGCTTTTTACCGAAGAACCGAGGTCAGGACAACGACAAGCCCTCTGCCACGCGCCTCAGGAAGCGCTCGCCGCCTTTTCCACACGCAGGCAAGCGCGCATCGCCGGGCGCTCCTCGAGCAGCGCCAGCAGCGACTCGCTCAACCTGCGCTCGCCGAGCAGCCGATGGTGCCCGCCGCCCGGCAAGCGCAGCAAGCGACTGCCCGGCCAGGCGGCATGGATGCGCTCGGCATTTTCCACCGCGACGCGCGTGTCGTCGTCGGCATGCACCACCAGTCCGGGCATTTCCAGACGGTAGCGCGCCACGTCCAGGCTCGCCGCGGGAATGCCTGCCTGGCGCTCGACCAGGCGGATGAAATGCGAGCGGGCCAGGGCCGGCAAACCGACGAAACGAGCGAACAGGCGCAACTGTTCGAGAATCCGCGACGGCGCCGAGACCGTCACCAGCACCTCACTGCGCAGCCCCATCTGGGCCGCCAGCAACGCCGCCGCGCCACCCAGGGAGTGACCGACCACCGCACGCAGCGGCGGCAACTCGCCAGCGGCCTCCAGCAAGGCATGGGCGAACAGCACCACATGCGCCTCGCGGCCCGGCGAACGACCATGGGCCGGCGCATCGAGGGCGAACACGCAATAACCCGCGCCAACCAGTTGCTCGATCAGATGGGCGAACTGCGTCGGCCGGCCGCCCCAGCCATGCAGCAGCAACACCGCCGGCCCCTCCCCCCAGCGCAACGCCGACAGCCCGAAGCGCAGGGTGACGCGCTCCGAACTGGCCAGCAGCGGTAGCTCCCAATCCTTCGGCGGCCACTCGCCGGGCATCATGAATGCCCGCCGCATACGCTCGGCCGTCCAACGCGGCGCGATGCGTCCGATCGTCCCGTTGAAGCCGCGAATCCAGGCCAGGCTGCTCATCTCGCACCTCCTCAGTTCACCGCCTGCTTGGCGGCACGCAGAACCCGGTCGGACAGCTCGCCCGGCCCCAACGCCCGGGCCAGTGCCAAACCGCCGATCATCAACACCAGGTCGGCCAGGGCGACGTCGGCTTCCTCGGGACTTTCCGCCAGGCTGGCAACCATGATCTCGACATGCCTGCTCAAGACCTCGCGAAACCCTTCCGGCAGGCGCGCCACCTCGGCCAGGGTCGCCGGCAGCGGACAACCGGCGTCGACCTGTGCGTCCCGATGCTTGCGCGACAGGTAGAAGGCGGCCGCCAAGGCCCGGCGCTCCTTCCCCGACAATCCGGGGTCGAGCTCGCCGAGCAGTTCGCGACGCTTGCCGAGCAATTGCTCGAACGCCTCGAGCATCAGCGCATCCTTGCTCTGGAAGTGGGCATAGAAGCCGCCGACGGTGAGCCCCGCCGCGCCCATCACTTCCCCGACGCTAGGCTCGACGGCGCCCCGCTCGAGCAAGGCCTGGGTGGCGGCACCGAGGATGCGGGCACGGGTCTGGGTTTTCTTGTCGCTCATGACGGCCTCCGAACATATTATGAATGAAATATTATACTCATAATAAAAATCGGCAAACGCATGGCCGCACCGCCTGTCAGAAATTCGGAAAGGGAAAAAACAAAAGGGCCATTCCAATTCGGAATGGCCCTATAGAGCCCCGCAGAGCGGGAAAAAGTGGCGTCCCCTAGGGGACTCGAACCCCTGTTACCGCCGTGAAAGGGCGGTGTCCTAGGCCACTAGACGAAGGGGACAATGAAACCTTCGAAAAGTAAGGCCAGCGATGCTGGCCTTGGAATGTGGTGGAGCTAGACGGGATCGAACCGTCGACCTCTTGCATGCCATGCAAGCGCTCTCCCAGCTGAGCTATAGCCCCGAATTCGCCATCAGGCGGGCGATCCTCGGATCGCTTCGACGACCTTCCGATCGTCGACACGCTCATCCATTGCTGGGACGGATGAACATGAAGTGGCGTCCCCTAGGGGACTCGAACCCCTGTTACCGCCGTGAAAGGGCGGTGTCCTAGGCCACTAGACGAAGGGGACGTAACCTTCGTAGGAATCCGCAAAACCGACCGCGTATTCCCGGCAATTTGGTGGAGCTAGACGGGATCGAACCGTCGACCTCTTGCATGCCATGCAAGCGCTCTCCCAGCTGAGCTATAGCCCCAAAGTACCGCTGGATCGCTTCACTTCGTTGAGTTCGTCGTGAAGACGGGGCGCATACTAAGGGTGAGGCTCGAGGCTGTCAACATTATTTTTCATCGAAACCTAAAAATTTTTATCGGAAGAACAATCACTTACCTCCCCTCCCGAAAAAACGAGGCCCGCAACCGGGCGGGCCTCGTGATAGGAATCGGCAAGCCGGTCAGCCGGGAATGGCGTCGCGGATCTTCTCCCACTCCTTGGTTTCCTTCTTCGACGCCCCGCCCAGAAGCTCCAGGGCCTGGCGCAGGCGATAGCGCGACAGGTCGGCGCCGAGGATCTCCATGGCGTCCAGCACCGAGACCGAGCTGGCGTGGCCGGTGATGGCCGGGAACATCAGCGGCATCACGTCGCGCAGCTTGAGCTGCAAGTGCTCGGCGACCGCCTGGATGCAGCCGGTGATGCGCTCCTTCTCCCACTGGCGCAGGGACTCGAGCTTCCACAGCACCAGTTGCAGGACCTGGCGGACCTGGGTCGGATCGAGCTTCTTGTGCTCGAACAGCGAAGCGTCCAGCGGCACCCCGCCGCTGAAGAAGAAGCCGGCCAGCGGCGCGATCTGGCTGAAGTTCTCCACCCGTCCCTGCACGTGCGGAGCGATCTTCATCAGGTACTCGGGATTCAACGCCCACTTCTGCACCTCACGGGCGAACTCTTCCACGGACTGCTCGCGGATCCACTGCCCGTTCAGCCAGGAGAGCTTCTCCAGGTCGAAGATCGGTCCGCCCAGGGAGACGCGCGACAGGTCGAAATGCTCGATCATCTCGGCGAGGGTGAATTTCTCGCGCTCGTCCGGCATCGACCAGCCCATCCGCCCGAGGTAGTTGAGCAGCGCCTGCGGCAGGTAGCCCATGCGCTCGTAGAAGGTGATAGAGGTCGGGTTCTTGCGCTTGGACAGCTTGCTCTTGTCCGGGTTGCGCAGCAGCGGCATGTAGCACAGCTGCGGCTGTTCCCAGCCGAAATACTCATAGAGCTTGATCAGCTTGGGCGCCGACGGCAGCCACTCTTCGCCGCGCAGGACATGGGTGATGCCCATCAGGTGGTCGTCGACCACGTTGGCGAGGAAGTAGGTCGGCAGGCCGTCGGCCTTCATCAGCACCTGCATGTCCATGCGGTCCCAGGGGATCTCGACGTTGCCGCGAAGCATGTCCGGCACCACGCAGACACCCTCGGTCGGCACTTTCATGCGAGTGACATGGGACTCGCCGGCGGCGACGCGGCGCTGCACCTCGTCCTTCGGCAGGTGCATGCAGTGGCCGTCGTAGCGCGGGGTCTCCTTGCGCGCCATCTGCTCGGCGCGAACCGCATCGAGGCGCTCGGGGGTGCAGAAGCAGGTGAAGGCGTGGCCCTGCTCGACCAGCTCGTCCGAGTACTTCTTGTAGATGTGCCCGCGCTCGCTCTGCCGGTAAGGGCCGTGCGGCCCGCCGACGTCCGGGCCCTCGTCCCACTCGATGCCGAGCCAGCGCAGGGCGTCGAAGATCTGCTGCTCGGATTCCCGCGTCGAACGCAGCTGGTCGGTATCCTCGATGCGCAGGATGAACTGGCCGCCGTGCTGACGGGCGAAGCACAGGTTGAACAGCGCGATGTATGCGGTACCGACGTGCGGGTCGCCCGTCGGCGACGGGGCGATGCGAGTACGAACAGTGGTCATGGAGATTCTCTTGCCAAGCGGAAGTGAAAACGAAAACTCAGGGGCGCGATGTTATCAGGCGGGCCGCCTCGGGCTCCAGTAAACGGCCGCTGTCGGCCGGCAGGCAGCTGATCAGGAAATCGAGGAAGGCCTTGACCTTCATTGCCTGGAAGCGCCGCGACGGATAGACCGCGTACAGCTCACCCACCGGCAGTGGCACGTCCGGCAGCAGGCGCACCAGGCGCCCGTTGCGCACGCTCTCCTCGCAGATGAGTGCCGGCAGCGCGGCAATGCCCGCGCCGGCGACCACCGCCTCGCGGGCGAAGGTGATGTTGTTGCAGGACAGTACCCGCTGGCAGGGCAGGCTGTCGCCGGACAGCGGCCAGTAGCGCTGCGAGTCGGTGGACAACAGCACCGCGCGATGTCCGGCGAGTTCGGCCACCGAGCCGGGCGTACCGTGCTCGGCCAGGTAGCCGGGGCTGGCGCAGAGCCAGCGCCCGGTAGCCAGCAGGCGACGGGCGACCAGAGTCGAGTCCTCGGGCTGGCCGACCATGATCACGATGTCGACGCCTTCCTGCAGCGGATCGACGCTGCGCGAGGCCAGCTCGACTTCGGCGGTGATCAGCGGGTACTGGCGCATGAAATCTCCCAGCAGCCCGGCGAGGAACATCTGCCCGAATTCGATCGGCGAAGTGATCCGCAGCAATCCGGAGGGCGCCTGCTGCAATTGCATCACTGCCTGCTCGGCCTCGGCGAAATCGTGCATGATCTGCCGGCAGCGCTCGTAGTAGGCCTGCCCTACTTCGGTCAGGCGCAACTTGCGGGTGGTGCGATTGAGCAGCCGCACGCCCAGGCGCTCCTCCAGCAGGGCGATGCGCCGGCTCACCGTGGACTTCTGCATGCCCAGGCTCTGCGCGGCCTGGGTGAAGCTGTGGTACTCCACCACGCGGGTGAAGATCAGCGCATCATCAAGCCCCATTATTGTTCCCTATAAGCAACAAAGAGTCCGAAGTGTAGCGCCTATAACGTCCGGCGGAACACTGCTAGATTGGCCGAATTTTGCCGACGGAACACTCCACCCATGCCCGCCCAACTCAAACGTCGCCTGACCGTCTTCCTGGTGGCCGTCGGCCTGATCGCCCTGGCCTTCTTCCTGCACTGGTGGTTCGTCGGCCGCCACGTGGAAAGCACCGACAACGCCTACGTCCAGGGCGAGATCACGCGGGTGGCCAGCCAGTTGGGCGCGCGGGTCGAGGAAGTCCTGGTGCGCGACAACCAGCACGTGGACAAGGGCCAGCTACTGGTACGCCTGGAAGACGCCGACTTCAAGCTCGCCGTCGAGCGCGCCCAGGCCGCGCTGGCGACCCGCGAGGCGGAACTGGCCCAGGCGCGCAGCAAGCTGGTGCAGCAGAGCAGCCTGATCGCCGCCAGCGCCGCCGACGTCAACGCCAGCCAGGCAACCCTCGGTCGCGCACAGATCGACCTGAACCGTGCCGAAGCCCTGCGCAAGCCCGGCTACGTTTCCGAGGAACGGGTCACTACCCTCACCGCCGACAACCATGTTGCCCGCTCGCAACTGGCCAAGGCCCGCGCCGACCTCGAGGCCCAACGCGTCCAGCGCGACACCCTGGGCGCCGAGATCAAGCGCCTGGAAGCGCAGATCGCCAGCGCCCGCACCGAACTGGCGCAAGCCGAGATCAACCTGTCACGCACCCTGATCCATTCGCCGATCAGCGGCCTGGTCGGCCAGCGCAGCGCGCGCAACGGCCAGTACGTGCAGGTGGGTACCCATTTGCTGTCGCTGGTGCCGGACGAGGACATCTGGGTCCAGGCCAACTTCAAGGAAACCCAGGTCGGCCGCATGCGCGACGGACAGAAGGCGCGCCTGACCTTCGACGCCTTCCCCGACACGCCTATCGACGGCCGCATCGACAGCCTGTTCGCCGCTTCCGGCGCGCAGTTCAGCCTGCTGCCACCGGACAACGCCACCGGAAACTTCACCAAGGTGGTGCAGCGCATCCCGGTGAAGATCGTGTTCGACGCCGACAACCCGCTGCATGGCCGCATCCGCCCCGGTATGTCCGTCGAAGCCGAGGTCGAGCTCCGTGACCGCTGAGGCGCTGGCCCGGCCGCTTGGCGAACCGACCCGGCGCGACTGGATCGCGGTGCTCAGCGCCATGCTCGGCGCATTCATGGCGGTGCTCGACATCCAGATCACCAACTCCTCGCTGAAGGACATCCAGGGCGCGCTGGCGGCGACCCTCGAGGAAGGCTCGTGGATTTCAACCTCCTACCTGGTGGCGGAGATCATCATGATCCCGATGACCGCCTGGCTGGTGCAACTGCTCTCGGCACGGCGCCTGGCGGTAATGATCTCGGTGGGCTTCCTGGTGTCCTCGCTGCTCTGCTCGTTCGCCTGGAACCTGGAAAGCATGATCGTGTTCCGCGCCATGCAGGGTTTCACCGGCGGCGCGCTGATTCCGCTGGCGTTCACCCTGGCCCTGGTCAAGTTGCCGGAACACCACCGCCCCAAGGGCATGGCGCTGTTCGCCATCACCGCCACCTTCGCGCCCTCCATCGGACCGACCCTGGGAGGGTGGCTGACGGAAAACTTCGGCTGGGAATACATCTTCTATATCAATGTGCCGCCGGGCCTGCTGATGATCGCCGGGCTGCTCTACGGCCTGGAGAAAAAGGCGCCGCACTGGGAGCTGCTGAAGAGTACCGACTACGCCGGCATCGTCACCCTCGGCATCGGCCTGGGCTGCCTGCAGGTATTCCTCGAGGAAGGTCACCGCAAGGATTGGCTGGAGTCGCAACTGATCGTCAGCCTCGGCAGCGTCGCCCTGTTCAGCCTGGTCCTGTTCGTCATCCTGCAGCTGTCGCGGCCGAACCCGCTGATCGACCTGGGCATCCTGCGCAACCGCAACTTCGGCCTCGCGAGTATTTCCAGCATCGGCCTGGGCATGGGCCTGTACGGCTCGATCTACGTACTGCCGCTGTACCTGGCGCAAATCCAGGGCTACAACGCCATGCAGATCGGCGAGGTGATCATGTGGATGGGCATTCCCCAGCTGTTCCTGATCCCGCTGGTTCCGAAGCTGATGAAGCTGGTCTCGCCACGCCTGCTCTGCGCCGCCGGCTTCGGCCTGTTCGGCCTTGCCAGCTTCTTCTCCGGGGTGCTCAACCCGGACTTCGCCGGACCGCAGTTCAACCAGATCCAGCTACTGCGCGCCCTCGGCCAGCCGATGATCATGGTGACCATTTCGCTGATCGCCACCGCCTTCCTGCAGCCACAGGACGCCGGCTCGGCCTCGAGCCTGTTCAACATCCTGCGCAACCTCGGCGGAGCCATCGGCATCGCCCTGCTCGCGACCCTGCTCGACAGTCGCGCCAAGGTGTACTTCGACTATCTGCGCGAAGCCCTGGTGCCGACCAACCCGCAGGTCGACGAACGCCTCGCGCAACTGGCCGCGCAACTGGGCAGCCAGCAGGCGGCGCTGGGCAAACTCAGCGAGATCACCCACCAGCAGGCGATGATCATGGCCTACAACGATGCTTTCCATGTCATCGGCATCGTTCTCGCCGTGAGCATGCTCGCGGTGCTGCTCACCCGCTCGCTGCCGTCCGGCAGCGGCGCCCGCGCCGACGCCGGGGCGCACTGAGGATCAGACGTTGACCAGGCGCTCGCGCAGCGTCTGGATCTCGTCGCGCAGTTGCGCCGCGGCTTCGAACTCCAGGTCGCGAGCCAACTGGTACATCTTTTCCTCCAGCTGGCGGATGCGCTTGCTGATCTCGCTCGGCGAACGCAGTTCGTTGTCGTAGCGCCCGCTCTCCTCCGCGACCTTGGCCACGCCCTTGCGCTTGCCGCGCGCGCCGGGCACCACCGCGCCCTCGAGGATGTCCTTGATGTCCTTGCGCACGCCCTTGGGCACGATGCCGTGGGCTTCGTTGAAGGCGATCTGCTTGGCCCGCCGCCGCTCGGTCTCGTCGATCGCGCGCTGCATCGAGCCGGTGACGTTGTCGGCGTAAAGAATCGCCTTGCCGTGCAGGTTGCGCGCGGCACGACCGATGGTCTGGATCAGCGAGCGCTCCGAGCGCAGGAAACCTTCCTTGTCCGCGTCGAGGATCGCCACCAGCGATACCTCCGGCATGTCCAGGCCCTCGCGCAGGAGGTTGATTCCCACCAGCACGTCGAAAGCGCCGGAGCGCAGGTCGCGGATGATCTCCACCCGCTCGACGGTATCGATGTCCGAGTGCAGGTAGCGGACCCGCACGTCGTGATCGCCGAGATAATCGGTGAGGTCTTCGGCCATGCGCTTGGTCAGGGTGGTCACCAGCACCCGCTCGTCCTTGGCCACGCGCTGGCGGATCTGCGACAGCAGGTCGTCGACCTGGGTCATCGCCGGGCGCACCTCGATCTCCGGATCGACCAGGCCGGTGGGTCGTACCACCTGTTCGATGACCCGCCCGGCGTGCTCCGCCTCGTAGGGCCCGGGGGTCGCGGAAACGAAGATGGTCTGCGGACTCACCGCCTCCCACTCTTCGAAGCGCAGCGGCCGGTTGTCCAAAGCCGAAGGCAGACGGAAACCGTATTCCACCAGGGTTTCCTTGCGCGAGCGGTCGCCCTTGAACATCGCGCCGACCTGCGGAACGCTGACGTGCGATTCGTCGATGACCAGCAGCGAGTTGGCCGGCAGGTAGTCATAGAGCGTTGGCGGCGGCTCGCCGGGGGCGCGCCCGGAAAGGTAGCGCGAGTAGTTCTCGATGCCGTTGCAGTAGCCCAGTTCGAGGATCATCTCCAGGTCGAAACGCGTGCGCTGCTCCAGGCGCTGCGCTTCCACCAGCTTGTTGTTGTTGCGCAGGTAGTCCAGGCGTTCCTTGAGTTCGGCCTTGATCTGGTCGACCGCCTCCAGCAGCGTCTCGCGCGGAGTCACGTAGTGGCTCTTGGGGTAGAAGGTGAAGCGCGGCAGCTTGCGGATCACCTCGCCGGTGAGCGGGTCGAAGGCCGAGAGACTTTCCACCTCGTCGTCGAACAGCTCGACACGGATCGCCTCGAGATCGGATTCGGCCGGGAAGATGTCGATCACGTCGCCACGCACACGGAAGGTCGCGCGGGCGAAGTCCATGTCGTTGCGGGTGTACTGCAGGCTGGTCAGGCGCCGTAGCAGCTCACGCTGGTCGATGCGGTCGCCGCGGTCCAGGTGCAGGACCATCTTCAGGTACGAGGCGGGGTCGCCGAGGCCGTAGATGGACGACACGGTGGCGACGATGATCGCATCCGGCCGCTCGAGCAGCGCCTTGGTCGCCGACAGGCGCATCTGCTCGATGTGGTCGTTGATCGACGAGTCCTTCTCGATATAGGTATCGGAGGATGGTACGTAGGCCTCCGGCTGGTAGTAGTCGTAGTAGGAAACGAAGTACTCCACCGAATTATGCGGAAAGAACGTCTTGAACTCCCCGTAGAGCTGGGCCGCCAGAGTCTTGTTCGGCGCCAGGACCAGGGTCGGGCGCTGCACCTGGGCGATCACGTTGGCGATGCTGAAGGTCTTGCCCGACCCCGTCACTCCGAGCAGGGTCTGGTGCGAAAGCCCCGCCTCCAACCCCTCGACCATCTGCCGGATGGCCTCCGGCTGGTCGCCGGCGGGCTTGAAGCGCGAGTCGAGTTGGAACGTATCCATTGGAAACCTCGCAGGACCTGTGACGCCGCAGAAAATCGGGCGTCAGAAATAGCTGAAAGCATGCACCTAAATGTCGCAGCATGCATCAAGGGGTGTCTATAATAACCCCCCGTTTGCGCAACCCTTTGCGCCCCCGCACAACGGGTTGCGTTGCCCTCCTCTCTTCACACTCCGAGCAGCCGCAAAATGAGTCTGTTTTCTGCCGTCGAAATGGCACCCCGTGACCCCATCCTTGGCCTGAACGAAGCGTTCAACGCCGATACCCGCCCGGGCAAGATCAACCTGGGCGTGGGCGTGTACTACAACGAGGAGGGGCGCATTCCGCTGTTGCGCGCCGTGCAGGCTGCAGAGAAGGCGCGTATCGAGGCCCACGCGCCGCGCGGCTACCTGCCGATCGAGGGCATCGCCGCCTATGACCAGGGCGTGCAGAAACTGCTGTTCGGCAACGACTCCGAGCTGCTCGCCGAAGGTCGCGTGGTCACCACCCAGGCCGTCGGCGGTACCGGCGCTCTCAAGCTCGGCGCCGATTTCCTCAAGCGCCTGCTGCCCGAAGCCACCGTGGCCATCAGCGACCCGAGCTGGGAAAACCACCGTGCGCTGTTCGAGGCCGCCGGCTTCCCCGTGGAGAACTACCGTTACTACGACGCCGCCAGCAACGGCGTGAATCGCGCCGGCCTGCTGGAAGACCTGAACGCCCTGCCGGCCCGCTCGATCGTGGTCCTGCACGCCTGCTGCCACAACCCGACCGGCGTAGATCTCGAACTGGACGACTGGAAGCAGGTGCTGGACGTGCTCAAGGCCAAGGGCCATGTGCCGTTCCTCGACATCGCCTATCAGGGCTTCGGCAACGGCATCGAGGAAGACGCCGCCGCTGTGCGCCTGTTCGCCCAGTCCGGCCTGAGCTTCTTCGTTTCCAGTTCGTTCTCCAAGTCCTTCTCGCTGTACGGCGAACGTGTCGGCGCCCTGTCGATCGTCACCGAAAGCCGCGACGAAGCGGCCCGCGTGCTGTCCCAGGTGAAGCGGGTGATCCGTACCAACTATTCGAACCCGCCGACCCACGGCGCCAGCGTGGTCTCCGCCGTGCTCAACAGTCCGGAACTGCGCGCCCTGTGGGAAGAGGAACTGGGCGAGATGCGCGACCGCATCCGCGACATGCGCCTGGCGATGGTCGAGCAACTGGCAGCCCAGGGCGCCAAGCGCGACTTCGGCTTCGTCGGTCGGCAGCGCGGCATGTTCTCCTATTCCGGCCTGACCGCCGAACAGGTCGAGCGCTTGAAGACCGAGTTCGGCATCTACGCCGTCAGCACCGGCCGCATCTGCGTCGCCGCGCTGAACAAATCGAACCTCGAGACCATCACCAAGGCCATCGTCCAGGTCCTGTAGGAAAAATGGGGAAGTCATCGGCAGAGGCTTGACTTCCCCTTTTTAATCAGTAACATACGCCTCGCTGTTCCGCGATAGCTCAGTCGGTAGAGCAAATGACTGTTAATCATTGGGTCCCTGGTTCGAGTCCAGGTCGCGGAGCCAAATTCAGAAGCCCTCGGCACATGCCGAGGGCTTTTTCGTTACAGGGAACGTATTTCTTTCCTCCTCGGACGCTTCACTCTATGGCGATCCGCTCCCGGTTCTTCTCCAGCAACGCCGGTCCCACGCCCTTCACTTCCAGCAACTGATCCAGCGAAACGAACGGACCATGAGCCGTTCGGTATTCGACGATCGCCTTGGCCTTGACCTCGCCGACGCCCTTCAACCCACGCACCAGCGTCGCCTCGTCGGCCGTATTGATATTGACCACCTCCGCTGTCGACGCCTCCGTCGGCATTGTCGCGACCACCGGAGGCTTGGCGGCGGCCGGCGCGGCGGAAGCCGAAAACGGCAGGCAGGCGAACAGGATGAGGAACAAGGCGGATTTGATTAGGTGCATGCTTGCACTCCTTCAGAGATGAATGACCATGCGGAGAGCTTCTAGCCCGTCCACGACGCCACCATATCTCTCAGAAAGGACCTTGCAGCGGCCTCCCCAGCAAAGCAGCCGATTCCGTGGAGTGCTCCGGAAACGTCGCACGGCGAAAACAAAAAAAGGCCGCTAGGCGGCCTTTTCCACGACTCGTCGATCAGGGTTCGCGCCGTCTCTGGCGATAGATCCAGTCGACGATTTCGCCGTCGGGCGTATAACCGCTGACGGTTTCCCGCAGCAGTTGGCGGACTCTCGAATAATCGTCCGTCCCAACGGCCGTCAGCAATTGCTCCAGCACCCCCTTGAACGCTTCCCAGGACAGATGCTCCTCGTTGGCGCGCATGATCATCGGGTGGTCGGTAGGGTTGACGTTATCGCCGATCAACAGTTCTTCGTAGAGCTTCTCGCCCGGACGCAAGCCACTGAACTCGATGGCGATGTCGCCATGCGGCGAGCGCTCGGAACGCACGCTCAGCCCGGACAGGTGAACCATTTTCTCGGCAAGCTCCAGAATCTTCACCGGTGGCCCCATGTCCAGCACGAACACATCCCCGCCCTGCCCCATCGAGCCGGCCTGGATGACCAGCTGGGCCGCCTCGGGAATGGTCATGAAGTAACGGGTGATGCTCGGGTGGGTGACCGTCACCGGTCCGCCACGCTTGATCTGCTCGCGGAACAGCGGGATGACCGAGCCCGACGAGCCGAGGACGTTGCCGAAGCGGACCATGGTGAAACGGGTCTTGTTGACCTGGTGCACACCCTTCTGGTCGCCGAAAAGGACCGGTGCCGACTCGTTGCTGAGCGCCTGCAGCACCATCTCCGCCAGGCGTTTGGTGCTACCCATCACATTGGTCGGTCGCACCGCCTTGTCGGTGGAGATCAGCACGAAGTGCTGCACGCCGACCTGCACCGCCGCCTGCACCGCATGCAGGGTGCCCATCACATTGTTGAGGACCCCCTCGGCAATGTTGTGCTCGACGATGGGTACATGCTTGTAGGCTGCGGCGTGATAGACGGTGTTGACCTTCCAGGTGCGCATCACGTCGACCAGGCGCTCTGGATTGCGCACCGAGCCGAGGATCGGCAACAGGTTCACCGAAAGCGACTCGCGCTTGACCCGACGCTCCAGTTCCTGATGGATGCTGTAAAGATTGTATTCGCTGTGCTCGAACAGGATCAGCACGCTGGGCGAGCAACTCAGGATCTGCCGGCAGAGTTCGGAACCGATCGAACCGCCCGCCCCGGTCACCATCACCACCTGGCCACGGATGCAACGCTCGAGCAGCTCCTTGCGCGGCGCCACGCTGTCGCGCCCGAGCAGATCGGCGATGTCCACCTCCTGCAGGTCGTCCACCTTGACCCGGCCGCTGGCCAGGTCCATGAAGCCGGGCATGCTGCGCACGTGGAGCGGGAACGGCTCCAGGGACTCGAGAATCTCTCGGCGCCGGGCCCGGGTGGCGGACGGAATGGCCAGGAGAACCTCCTGCGCGCCCGTCTCGTCGATCATCTGGCGGATATGCTTGGCGGTATAGACCCGCAGGCCGGCAATGACCCGGTTGGCGATCTGCTTGTCGTCATCGATGAACGCCACCGGACGCATCGCCCGACCGAGACGCAGTGCCGCAACCAACTGGTTGCCGGCCGCCCCCGCACCATAGATGGCCACCCTGGGCAGACCGTCCTGGCGATTGAGAAATGGTACCGACTGCACAGCAGAGTACCAGTCGCCCATGAAATACTGGCGCATGGCCAGACGCAAGCCGCCGATCAGCAGCATGCTCAACCACCAGTAGTTGAACACCAGGGAACGTGGCACCGGCGCCGGCGCGCCACGATACCAGTACACTACCAGCGACAGCACCAGAGCCGAGATGGTCACCGCCTTGGCGATGGCGATCAATGCATCGTTACCGAGATAGCGCATTACCGCGCGATACATGCCGAAGCGAATGAACAGTGGGATGGCGATGAGCGGAGCGGCAATGAAGAGCCAGGCATGCTCGCCGAAAATATCAATCATGTCGTCCGTGCCAAGACGCACGACAAATGCCAACCACAGCGATAACCACACCAACAGGATATCTGTTGCCACTTGAAGCAAACGCTTCCACCGACGAGGCATCGACAACAGTTTTACTCTAAAGCGATCTAGCATTCCATACTCCCTCAATAGCTATAGCTGAAGAGTTCTATCCAACCGACTCTAGCTTACCAGCCTTGAACTTCACAGCCAGGAAAACGAGGGGTGTATAAGCTATGGCGATGCCCAGAACAGGCTCGAGATGGCCACTTGCCACCCATAGCGCCAGGGGTAGAAGCCAAACCAAATTCAGTACGGTTACGCCGAGTGTAACAGGAGCATGCTTGCCGAAATGCCTGGAGGCATACTGATAGGCATGGCTCCGATGGGCCTCATACACCTTGTCGCCGCGCAACAAGCGTCGTGCCAGCGTATAGGTCGCATCCACGATGAAGACCCCCAGCAGAATCAGCCATGCCCAGAAGAACTCTGGCTCAACCCACATGGCCTGAATCGATAGCACTCCCAGAGTCAATCCCAGGAACCCACTACCAGCATCACCCATGAAGATCTTCGCGGGAGGAAAGTTCCAAAACAAGAAACCGAGAACAGCAAAAGCCAGCAACAGGGGGGGTAAAGAAAACGCTGCCTTGTCATTCATCCAATACACCAGCGCTCCTCCCACGCAGACAAAGATAGCTTCCAGACTTGCGAGGCCGTCTATACCATCCATGAAATTATAAAGATTGAGCAACCAGACGAGATAGAAAGCAAAAAGCACGACCCCAACCCAGCCCAAATCCCATTGATAACCCAGTAGCTTGAACGGCGGCACACCAGTCAGAAGGAAGAGTGAAACCAGTGCAGCCATGAAGTGCCCAAGCAGGCGCCAACGTGCAGCCACGTGACCATGGTCGTCAAGGAAACCAAGCAGAGCGACGCCGCCTCCTCCCAGCAGAAAAAGTAACGCCTGGCGCCACTCCAGAATGGAAAATAGGGGAAGAAAAAAAACCACTAGGAGAAAAGTCAGAACGATAGCCACCCCACCGCCTCTCGGAGTAGGCACGGTGTGAGAACTGCGGGCGTTAGGAATATCCATGACTTTTTTTGAGATGGCGTAAAACCTCAATACTCCTGTAAGTCCTGCCGATACCAAAACCACAGGAAATAAAATCCACCAGATCGACATTTCAGCGATATTCCAAGTAATATTCAGCGACCCGTTGCAGACCTTGGTCCACAGAAAGCGGCGGATTCCAATCCAACAACTGCTTATTCTTAGAGATGTCGACCTGCAAAGACCCGCAGAGCCTCTGACCTACAGACTTCTTCCCTAACAAGAGGGCTGCAGTCTTCAGCAACGATTCAGGGACTGGCAGCAGATTCGCTCTTTTTCCCATTGCTGCCGCCATTCTTCGCAAAAGACCAGTGGTAGACAGGTCCTCCCCATCACTTACAAGAAATACCTGATTAGCAGCAGCAGGATGACTCGCTACGGTAATCAGCATATCCATCAAGTTTGTCAGCGACACCAGACTGCGCCGATTTTTTATGGCTCCAAGGGGCAAAGGAATACCTTTGTCCAACCACTTCATCATATTGAGGAAATTGGCTTTCACTCCAGGGCCGTAGACCAGAACAGGACGAACAATGGCATATTCCATCCCTGCCTCTTCACACACCTGCCGCAGACCGATTTCAGCTTCGAGCTTGGAGATTCCATAGGGATCGGAAGGAGCTGGAACATCGTCGGGCTTGAATGGACTGTCCGCCGTCGTAGACTCGCCATTCACCTTGATGGAGCTGACAAAGACGAAACGTTTGACTCCCGCGGCCGCTGCCTGCCGCGCGAGATTCAGTGTTCCCTCGACATTCACCTTTCTGAACTCAGCTAAAGGATCGAGAGCATGGTCATTCATCACATGAACACGAGCAGCGCTATGAATGACGGTATCGACGCCTGCAAGAGCATCACTCCAAAGGGTGTCACCCTCGATATTCCCTACCGGAATAGCGACAGCGCCTTCTAGCACCTTTGAAGGAATCCGTCGGAAAGCCATGTTCAATGCATATCCCTGCCGAAGAAGTTCACCTGCCAATGCTTTACCCACGAATCCTGAAGCACCGGTCAATAAAACCTTGTTCATTTTTCATCCCTTCTCAAGCGTGCGTCAATGAAGAGTCCCTCCAGGCGACTCAAAAGTGTTCGCTTCGAAAAATTGCATTCATAGTATTCTCGCCCGGCTCTACCGAGTCCTTCTCGCTGCTCCCCCGTCAGAGCCGCGGCTCGACGAATGATGTCCACCAGAGCCTCCACGTCGCCGGAAGCGCATGCGTAGCCAGCACCAGCCTCGGAGATCACCCTGGATGCCTCTCCATCTATCATTGCGATCACCGGTTTGCCGGAAGCCAAGTAGGCTTGAACCTTCCCTGGAATGGTCTTTTCGAATACTTCATTAGTCTTCAGCGACACAAATAGAGCGTCCGCCAAGGCAAAGAGCGGCGGCATCTCCTCAAGAGGATGCCGGCCCAGCAGCAGCACATTATCCAACCCCCTGGCTGCAACCTCGGCCTTAAGCCATGCACTTGCGCGGCCATCACCAACGATCACCCAACGCATGGGAACATCCTGGCGGAGACGCTCCGCGGCATCCAGAATGGAGGGAAAATCCTGCGCCTCTCCAACATTTCCCGCAAACAGAAGGGTAAAAACGGAATCATCTCTTTCCAAGAGGGTGGAACTCGCCGATTCATTATTGGAGAAATCATCCTCGGCCCAACTCGGGAAATAGATAACCCTGTCTTCGGGTATGGTCTTGGTACAATACTTCGCCACATTATCCATGAAGGCTTTTGACTGCACCAATATATAGTCCGTTCTATTGTAGATCCAAGATACCACCCTGCCTACTATAGAAAGAGCTCGATCGCTCTTGAGGACCCCCACTGCCCTTAATGTCTCTGGCCAAAGGTCCAGTACCCAGACAAATACGGGTGCTCTTTTTAGACGCCCAATGACAATCGCAGGTATGGCTGCCATTATTGGTGAAACAGCGTAAACAAAGACCACATCAAATTTCTTTCTTCTTAGTCTGAACGCCCCAAAAAAAGAGGCACTCATGAAGAAAGACAAGTAGTTCAAGGCAAGCTGTATGCTACGCAGCCCGCGTGGAAGCATGGGAACCCTGATCACCGAAGCACCAAGATAGCGGGAATAGCTAGCCGGATTCTCTTTGAAATCGGAAAAGACCCGGCCCTCGGGATAGTTTGGGCACCCCGTCAAAATCGTAACTTCGTGCCCTCTCCCAACAAAGTCAGCGACCAAGTCGTTAATACGCATATTTTCTGGCCAAAAATACTGCGTAACAACTAAAACCTTGAGCTTCGTCTTATCCATAACGAGAATCTAGTACTTCTTCCAAACGGTGCGCATAACGTAGTCCCGATAGCTTACGAGAATCCGCACTACCTTCTCAGAAACGTTATCACAACTATAATCATGCACAAGATGAAGCAGCCGGCTAGCTCCACGAGACTGGCTCTCGAGAATCTCCAGCCCCTGCAGTACGCGCTCGCGACCGAGTCCGACCATCATCACCGCTGCTTCCTCCATGCCCTCCGGCCGCTCATGAGCCTGACGTATATTCAAGGCGGGGAAATTCAGGATCGAGGATTCTTCGTTGATCGTACCGCTGTCGGAAAGAACCGCCTTGGCCGACAATTGCAACTTATTGTAGTCCTTGAAACCCAACGGCTTGAGCAAGCGCACATTGGCATGAAACCTGACGCCCATTGCCTCTACACGCTTCATCGTTCTCGGATGCGTGGAAACAATTACGGGAAAGTCATACTTTTCCGAAATTTCATTCAGGGTCTCGACCAACGAAAGGAAGTTGCTTTCAGAGTCGATATTTTCTTCTCGATGCGCACTCACCACAAAGAATTTATTTTCCTCCAGGCCCAGCCGCGCCAGCACATCAGAGCTCTCAATACCATCCCTATAGTAGTTCAAAACCTCAAACATCGGACTACCGGTTTTGATAACCATATCGGGGGGCAAACCTTCCCGCAACAAGTAGTCCCGAGCGATGGTGCTATAAGTGAGATTGATATCTGCGGTGTGATCGACAATTCGTCGATTTATCTCTTCGGGAACGCGCATATCAAAGCACCGATTGCCCGCTTCCATATGGAAAGTTGGGATCTTTCGACGCTTGGCGGATAGCACCGCCATACAGCTATTCGTATCTCCCAATACCAGCAAGGCGTCTGGCTGCTCTACCGAAAGTACTCGATCGACGGCAATAATTACATTTCCAATGGTTTCCGCTCCGGATACACCAGCAGCGTTCAGGAAGTGATCCGGCCTTCGGATTCCTAGGTCTTGAAAGAATATCTCGTTGAGCTCATAGTCATAATTCTGCCCAGTATGGACGAGAACATGGTCACAATACTCGTCGAGCTTCGCCATTACACGAGAGAGGCGAATGATCTCGGGGCGCGTACCTACTACCGTGACAACCTTTAACTTCTTCATCAGAGCCTCGTTACAAATCACTTACTTCGCCAACCGGGCAAGCATAGGTATCCGGACGCTCACGATCAAATATTTCGTTCGCCCAGAGCATGACGATCATCTCTTCGGAACCAATATTCGTTATATCATGCGTCCAGCCTGGAACTGTCTCGACGACTTCAGCCTTCTCACCACGGGTGCATAATTCGTGAAATGCTCCAGTAGAAATATTCCTGAACTTGAAGCGGGCAGTCCCCTTGATCACCAGGAACTTCTCCGTTTTGGAATGATGATAGTGTCCACCACGAGTGACGCCAGGATGCGCAGTAAAGAATGAGAACTGCCCAGCATCGGGCGTTTTCAACATTTCAACAAAGGTTCCTCTTGCATCGCCATACATTGGCAGGTCGTAACTGAAGCGATTTACAGGGAGGAAACTCAAATAGGTGGAATACAAGGCCCGTACCAGACCTACTCCCACCTGTTCCGTAACGAGCGATTTTCGGCTATCACGGAAGGCATGTATCTGCTTGGCAAGATCACCCACGGTAATCTTGTATTGTGGCTCGACACTGACATCATGAGTAGCGGTTGGAGCGTCCAAGACAGCCAGAAATTTCTGGATTACATCATCAATATATACAAGTGTTACTTGAGCCGAAGAATCATTTACCTGAATAGGAAGATCCCTGGAAATATTATAGCAAAAAGTCGCCACCGCAGAGTTGTAATTAGGGCGCGACCACTTCCCAAACACGTTAGGTAAACGGAATATATATACAGGCGAGCCCGTTTCGGAGTTCAGTCTTCGAATGTATTCCTCTGCATCGCGCTTACTCAAGCCATAGCTATTCTGCAACTCCGCTTGTGTTGAAGAGGTATAAATTAGAGGAATGGAACGACCAGTTGCCCGAATGGCATCACACAGCGTCTTGGTCAGATCAGAATTTATAGATTTGAAGTCCTCTGGATTCTCGGGTCGATTGGCACCAGCCAAATGAAAAACAAAGTCAATCGAGCCAAGCATTTCTGGCAAGCTTTGGAGATTACTTTCACGCGTAAAGGTTACAACCTCGACATCCCCCCGCTCGGCCAGATGCGCGGTGAGATTCTTTCCTACGAAACCATTTGCGCCGGTTATCAAGACCCTCATGATCTACTCCTCGGGGTTTGCCTGCTCACCCCGTTGTATCGCACGAACAAAGTCAAGCTTCAATAACAGTTCCTGCATACCCTTGACATCCAGACGTTCGGTATTATGTGAATTATAGTCTTCCGTATGGGAAATCTTTTCTTCACCTTGCTCTACAAACTTGCTGTAATTCAAATCGCGCAGATCCGGCGGCACGCGATAATAGTCACCCATGTCTTCGGCGCAAGCCAGTTCCTCACGGCTCAAGAGAGCCTCATAGAGCTTCTCGCCATGCCGGGTGCCAATTACGTTGATCGGATAGTCTTGTTTACCGAGCAAGCTGGTCAGCGCCTTAGCCAATACCTCGATCGTAGCAGCTGGAGCTTTCTGTACGAACAGATCCCCATTATTGCCATGCTCAAACGCATATAACACCAGATCCACCGCATCAGAAAGCGTCATCATGAAGCGGGTCATGCTGGGATCCGTGATGGTCAGCGGCTTGCCAGAGCGCATCTGCTCAATGAACAGGGGAATCACCGATCCTCTCGAAGCCATCACGTTGCCGTAACGAGTGCCGCAAATGACAGTTGAGGTGGTTTCGAGGTTACGTGATTTAGCAACCATCACCTTTTCCATCATAGCTTTGGAGATTCCCATGGCATTGATGGGATAAACAGCCTTATCCGTGCTTAAACAAACAATACGGCGCACGTCATTCTGGATCGCTGCTTCAAGTAAATTTTCTGTCCCGATAACATTAGTCTTGACAGCCTCCATCGGGTGAAACTCACACGAAGGAACTTGTTTTAGCGCGGCAGCGTGGAATATATAATCAACCCCGCGCGTAGCGGTGAGCACGCTTTGATAGTCCCGCACATCGCCAACATAGAACTTCAATTTACTATTGGCATAATGCTTCCGCATATCATCCTGTTTTTTTTCGTCACGGCTAAATATACGGATCTCCGCAATATCTGTGTCGAGAAAACGTTTAAGCACAGCATTACCGAAAGAACCCGTACCACCTGAAATAAGAAGTCTTTTTCCGCTAAACATAATGAGCCCTGAGTTGAATGCAGGCCGCCCTTTTTATCGGGAATTCAGTACCGAAAATATTACATCGTTTTTTTGCTGGAAACTGGGATAGTTAATCAGGACGGCTCGATAGCTGCCTTTAAACACAAAAAGACTGCCAGCCGCAGCACCAACCACTCCACAGGCTGCAATCAAGCTCCCCATATCCTTCAGCGAACCGGCGCCACCAAGTATTGTAACAGGTACATTCACTGCTTCCCGTAAACGGACGGCAAGCGCTATCTCGTAACCACACATCCGTCCATCGTTGTCAATTGAGTTGAGCACGATCTCACCGGCACCTGCATCCTCCATCTGCTTCGCCACGTCAATGACATTGCGTTTGGTATTATGTGTCCCGTTGTGTGTCCAAACATCATGCTGTTTGCTCAATAGTCGCTGCTTATGGTCTAGAACAACGACTACACTTTGCCGACCTATTTCTTCAGCAACTTCAGATATTAAGTTTACGTCCTCAATTGCAGCAGCACTGATTGCTACTTTTTCGACACCTAGGGAAATAATTAAACGCGCTTGCTCTGGTTTACGAATACCTCCACCATAGCACAACGGCATACGGCACTCGGCAGCAAGGTTAGCAATCTTCTTATAATCAGGTTCTCTACCCTGCGAGGTAGCATCGATGTCAAGGATAATCAGCTCATCCGCTTCTTTCTCATTGAAAATCTTGACCGCATTAATCGGATCACCGATATACCGTGGATCCTTAAAACGTACGGTTTTGACAAGTCCGCCATCTTGCATGAGCAGGCAAGGAATTATTCTAGGCTTTAGCATTTCAGAGTTCCGCGAAATTCTTTAGGAGCTTGACCCCAAAGTGGTGGCTTTTCTCGGGATGAAACTGGACACCGAAAATATTGTCCCTTGAGACTGCACTATTGAAGTCATGCCCGTAGAAAGTTCCCGCAGCGGCATGTTCGAGATACAAGCTTTCAAAGTAAAAAGAATGCAAAAAATAGAAGCGCGCCCCCTGTTCCAAGCCATTAAACAGAGGATTGTTACCAACCGATACTACGTCATTCCACCCCATATGTGGCATTGCAATATTTTGCAGCCCAGTTACGGAGCGAAAAGAACGAACGTGGCCAGGAATCCAACCCAAGCCTGGTAACTTACCCTCATCACTTCTGTCAGCCAGCATCTGCATACCCACACAAATACCAAGAACGGGTATACCTTTATCTTTCACCAAAAACTCAACAGCTTCACGCATTCCAGACTCAGTAAATCGCAGCATGGCATGATCGAATGAACCCACCCCGGGAAGGACTAGTTTTTCTACGTTCTTCAGATCAGAATTTACACGAGCCACCTGCACAGGTATATGCAGACGTTTGTAGACATTGACAAATGCCTGTATATTACCGATCCCATAGTCAATAATAGTGATCATCTGAATAACCTACGTTCCAAACCCAGAGTATTCATAATTCGAGCACCCAGCCCTATCATGAAATGCTTATTCTTATAATCATGAAATGTCTTGTTCTCTCCATCAAAAATAAACTGAAGATCCTCGATGGAAAGATCTAGCTTATTTGCCACGTATTCAAACTCAGAGTGTAGAAAGTTCTCATCCATTTCTGGTTTCGAAATACGTTCAAGTGCCTCTTCGCGCGTCATTTGGCCAGTCATGATCAAACTAGAGAAGTGCGCCCTTCTTTTTTCATAACCAAACTTTCGGGGCAACCAGTAGTCTTCATAGAAACGAGTAAAACGTGACTCATGATGCTTATGTTGAAATGACTGCCAACCGTATAAGCGCTGAAGGGTTTCCTCTGCATCTTTCTTAACGTAAGGGAGCAGGTTTAAAGGCCTTATCACCTGCATCCCCAGAACATATCGATAATAGATTTTGTACGCAAGTATATCTACTATAGGGAAGGTCTTCAGCGTACGAGTCCCAAACCGTTTATGTATGTCCTTAAATAAACGCTTATCGATCCCTGGATACCCCCCCCACTCCTCCGGCTCACGACAGCATTCAGTAGAAAAATTTCCGCCAGTCAAAACATATTTGATTTTATGAGCACGAGCAAACTTATAGAGTGCTGAAAAGAACGCAGCATCTTGAGGCAGGTCTTGATCTGAAATCTGAGATTTCAAGAAAGCGACTTGGAGGTCCTTCATTTCCTCCCAATTAATCACCTCTGTATATAAATCTAGCCCCAGCCCATCTACAAGTTTCTCAATATTGCCGACAGCTTGATCCGTATTCCATCCAGCATCGACATGAAACAATAAAGGGCGTAACCCCATTTTTTCCTTCGCCACATAACTGACGTAGGAGCTATCAAGACCGCCACTCAAACCAATAATGCAGTCAAAGTCACGCCCTTTCCCATCTCGTTTGATCACCTCGGCCAAACGCTTGAGCTCAGCTTCGCCATGCTTATCAGTGTGCCAATTTGGCTTGATTGCCTCGTCAAAATTTTGACAGTACTCACAGACACCTTGCTGATCAAAATGAATATGGGGGTCGGACGTATCCATGATGCAGCGCGTGCAAATCTTGTAGCTGTGGTTGCTCATTTTTTCCTCAAAAACTCCTGGCCCTGTCGGTCAACCTTCCTTTCGCAGCCTAGCGCCTCCAATAGCCGCGAGGCCGAATCACATACTTCCCCCACCGAAGAGGGTTGAATGTTTAGAGGATGAATGATACCAGGAATCCCCATCGACTCGTACTCCTCCACCAGAGTGGACGGATAGGAAATCAACATATCTACCTTCGGGAAAAGCGCCTTATCGCGGATGACAACCCATTCTTCCTTGAAAACCTTCGAAGAACATGGATTAACCGGATGAGGCTTGTAATAGAAGCCGACAACAAACTCATCTGTGAGCCCCCGAAAAATATCAACATGTGCACTTTCACACAAAGGATGCCCTACAAATAAAATATTCACAGGTCTGGTATGCTTGAAGTGCGTCAAGTTTAGCCGAGGTTTATATATAACTACGCTTTCATCCCTGAGCGCACAAAGCTTTGAAAAGATATATCTACGAAAGATAAATCTTGAAGCATCATCAAATACGTATAGCTTTACAACATTCCGTAGGCGAACAGGCAAACTTATTGGAAAGTCCGTTTCCTCAACAGAGTTACATTCGCCCAGAGAAGCCAATGAACCATGTTGTAGCATAATAATGCCATTATCCGAATTAGTTACCGATTTATTTCGCCTCTTCGCTGAAACCACAGCATCAACAAGAACAGCCCAGCGATCGAAGTGCTCTCCAATTAGAAAATAGCTTGCCGGCAATTTATCTAAAGCAAAACGTACACAAAACCAACGGAATGCAGTATATCCCTGAAGCTCCCAATTTCTTGTCTTTCGTAAAATAGTTAACTTACGCACCGCCATACAAGACAATATGAAAGCTCGACGCAAGTCATCCTTATCAAGAAACTCAAAAAGGCTTATCGCTCTATCCTCTCCCAACTCAAAACTAATCCAAGGAACGGTCAGCCAACAGAAACTCTTCCCCTTTATGCTTGAAGATGCTAGATCTGCTACCCTATAAGAAAACGCTAATCCGAAAACATCAAAATTCAAAGATGGGAAGGCTCCATTTTTTCTAACTTTACCACGCAGGCGCAGCCATTCAAGATAAAAGAAAAAATAAGCCGCTCCATAGCGCCAAAAGTAACGCAACAAGTAGAAAAAGAATACTCCTACTTTACCAAATCCTAGACCTTTGCTTGGGCGGGGAAGATAGCCAAGTTCGCGCGGTTGTAAACCACTTAACTTATAAAGATGTACATCTATATTAATTTCATTTCTCGTCGCCAAGATGTATTCAATCAAAATTCTTCGCAGATTATTATTCACAATAACCTCAAAATTAAATTAATTATTTGCATCCTTAACAAAAGAAAAATATGCAGATATTTTCCAAGCAAAGATAAAAAAGAATGAAATAGCCATTGAGACTGCAATAGAGCTTACTCCCCAAGAGGAAGAAAATAAGTAGGCAGAGAGTATGAAGACACAAAATCCACATAATTGGGAATGTAATATTGGTCTATCTCGACCATAAGCATACAAACCTAGATGAGGTATCGTGCTGAGCCCATAAAGAGCACTGGCGAAAAGTAGCCAGTACAACATATCTAAGTTTTCTTTATAAACAGGTGAAGAAAGCCAATTACTAATAAGGATTCCAGCGAAACAACAGAGAACAGAAAGGAAAAATATTACAATCACAGTATTAATAGTTAACTCACGCATCACTTTCTGAAAGTCATGAGTCGATTCATTCTTAGCGGACCTTATTAGCCGAGGAATATAGAAAACAAAAACTCCTGCATCCAAAAAGGATAGGACAGCGGTAGCCATACCTACAAAGATCGTATATGCACCTAACACTTGTAGATTTGAAACACTATCCACAAAATATTTATCGAATGTATAGATCCCCCGTATGGCTAAGCTAGCGAGCAAAAATGGTAAAGCCACTTTAATCCCGTTTCGTATCCAAGTCCAATTTACTGGGCGGCTGCCACGCAATTTACCTAAGCGAAGAATTTGATAAATCGCTATAATACATGCGAACAAGCAAGATATAATCCAGCTATAGAAAGTGAACTGTAGCGTTCGAAAAACTGGATCGAACCACATACATAGAATAACTACTAAGCACCAGATTCCGCTACGAACAAAAAGAACCACGCTTGCCAATAATTGCTTCGAAGCAGCAACCAATATTCTATTGAACTCTTGGGCAATATGTTCAAGTAACAAAAGAGTCACAAAAATTGAAAAATACGGCCAAGGAAGCCATCCACCCCAAAAGACTGTAACAATAAAAGGCAAAGTCACTACATATATTAGGAGATATAGGAGAAATTGATCTCGTATCAAGGGTAACCATTCACTCTGTGGAGCGATGACTAACTCACGATTAGAGTAATTATAGAATTCAAATCCGACTACATACACTCCATAACCAATAGTCGCAGCCACAAGACCATAAATGCCAACATCCTCGGCATTCATGAAATGCGCCAGGAAAAAGACTAAAAGAAATTTATTTAATAGAGTTAGACCACGCAAACCGATATTCAAAATTCGGCTCACAGCAACTTCCCCAAAAAACGAGCCCCTGGTCTATTTAACCAATTATTTTTCCTACAGCCGCTCATTCAAGCATGCCTCGGCTTTTAATACGAATGAATAACAATCGCTGCCCTACCAAAAGCATAAGATAGAAAAGCACGTGGAAAATATAGATCCATTGCAACATGCTTCCTCTAAACATGCTCAAGAATAAAAAAAGCTCGGCCATAAAGATAAAGAGCAGAACAGGGCCCCCTCTGAATCTTAGAGAATAAAGAGCACACATATAGAGCGAGTATATAAAAATAGGTATACTCCAGAATATATATGCCCCATAGTTTAAATAGAGTTCAGTCTCTATTGGCCACTGTTGAGTAGCAGATTCCTTAAACCATTGAGAAGGAAAATAAATAGAAGTAAGCCAACGGCTTATATCATGCAAATAGTCAGGAGAAGGTATCCCAATAAAAGTTAACCATTTGTTAAGCGGAAAGGACATAGTCGCTAAATAGTCTGGTTGCATGTCATGCAGAATCATGTCATGTAAAAATATGGTATTAAAATAAGTTAAAAAATACTCTAACAGCATCTCTGGTGAGTTATAGAAGCCATTGGAGCGAACATACATCGCACCAGAAAAAAGAAACATAAACCCTAGAAACAATACTATACCTTGTTTCAGACTCAAACGAGCGCTTGCTAGCCAAGGTAAACTAAAAAATATACCAAATAGAAATATTCGACTTTTTATACCTTGGACATAAGCACAAAAACCCAAAACTAAAAGTACGAAAACAACCAAGAACCAACTCTTTCGATGAGAAGTTTTAAAATAGAAACCCAACCAAAACGCTAGAAAATTTGACCACATTATTAAAAAGAAATTAAGCAAACCGTATCCTTTCTTCTTAGAAAGATAGGTTTCACTATAATTTTCTACCCATGAATCCAACCCTCCCGTCACCTGAAGAAAATAAATACACCCAATAAGAAGAGATAATGCACAAAGGAATATCGCTAAAGGTCTGGCGCGATACTCATATATAATTTCCGATCTTTCAACTCGATCAAAAAGCGTTTCAAAAAATCGTGTAAATAGGAAAAAGAGTGTAAATACGTATAGATAAGCTAGGATGGCTTCCTGCGAGACAGATGCCCAATCATTGAGCTTCCCCCATGGCAAGACATAATCCCAAGACAGCCACTCGAGTATATAAAAAAGCGTAGCTGGAAAAACCAAATATAGGAAGTAATTCCCAAAAACCACATTAGACGGGCATATAATTTTCTTATTTCTGAAGAGCAGAAAAGAAAAAACCATAAAAGCAGAGGAAAAGAATAGAGTCATTTATTGTACGCCATGTCTTGCACAATAGGACGTCGACCCCTAGCTATTAGCTTAATGATAAAGCTACACTTCATAAAGTGAACCCATCGTCTATAATCAAATTCTGTCCGTTCATATATTTTGACTGGTCAGAAAGCAAAAAGACTATACTTCCAAGCACATCTTCTACATTCAACATCCCCTTACCCAAGCACTCATCACGATAACTTAATAAGAAGGAGCTAGGCTGGCTGTCTAATATCCCGCCAGGGCTAACGCAATTAGACCGAAAGTTACTATCACCGACAAAAGATACTGCATATCTGCTAAGATGAATAAGCGCCGATTTTATAGCTGCGTATTCTACCGGCATGGTCATTGAAGTATCTTCATATATCTCGAATTTCGGAGCCGCTACTCCATAAACTGAGGATATATTTACAAGAGAGAATGGCGTCTTGTGTTTCTCAAAAAATTTAGCGCATTGTTGTATAAATAAGAATGAAGCCCCCAGGTGGAGGGAAAGATTTTCATTAAAATCCTTTAGCTCAACGTCAAAAAACTTTCGCCCATATTGTTTGTTCCTGGGATAAGCACAATTTACTGCTCCATCCAAACAAGGTAGAGCGTTAAAAAAAAACATAACCTCTTCAGAATCATTTAAATCCAACTTTTCCAGAGATAAACTGGAATGTTCTGAAATACCGATGGCCTTCAGACGCTCACGAAGTAATTCAACATCTAAATCAGCAGCAATAACTATGGAGTTCTCCGATAGTAATCGTTCTACCAAACGAGTACCGAGCAGCCCTCCGGCGCCAGAAATCAACACTCTCTTACCGTTCAACATATATTAGACTCTTTTTCCATAATCAACATCTCGGCCATTTTAAAATCATAAATGTCATCAATATCTATGGCACGCTCTCGAGGAACAACAATTGACCTAACAACTCCCGCGAAAAGCCTCTCATTTCCTAATATGTATTCCGGCCGAGTAACGTATGCTACTGTAGTCATGTCATATACCATTGGAGCATCCTGCCGACGATAAATGGTATCCCCAGAACAAACAGTCGTACTTATGCCTCGCTCATCGCGCACAAGCATATTGAAATAAGGACTTCGAGCCGCTGGTGTAGCAGTGACGACTATGTCAACATTTTCGTCTATGCCGTAAATACAGTTTTGGACATCTTCAGTACTACGTAATGGGCTGGTCGCGGGCAGGCTAACAAATAAATCAAATTGATCTCCCCTGTCGCGCAAGGTTTTTATAGCGTGTTGCCATGCAAGCCATTCCGGAGAGTTATCAGTTGCTAACTCTTCAGGACGCCAGATGACTTCCGCCCCATATTGCTGAGCTACGTCGGCAATAGCCTTACAATCAGTTGAGACAAATATTTTACTTATTTCTCGAACAGACCTAGCGACATCGATAGAGTGTGCGAGCAGAGGTTTTGTTCCCAGAATCTTTATATTTTTTCCTGGAAGTCCTTTGGAATTCCCACGCGCAAAGATGAAAGAATAAGCTGTCGTCATGAGAAATCCCTAAGAGAAATGACCTTTCCGCTTGCTGAAGACCGCTTCAGCGCCTCAACCAACTTTAATGTCTCAAGTCCTTGTTCTATCGTTACCAGTGCCGAAGATTTTCCTTTCGCAACGTCGACAAAATGAAGTAGTTCATCTATATACATTCTATTCCGATCATATTCCTGGTCACTGTAAAGTACTTGTTTTTTACCCAATGAACTGTACAAAACAACACTGTTATCTAAAATATTCCATTCCAGAGAAGCATGCTCACCAACCACTTTGCATTTACGTGTCGCAGTTCGCTGCAGAAAATCCATATGTAGATTGATGACATAGCCCTTTTGGGATACGAGCAAGGCATCAACAGTATCTTCCGCGTCCAACTCTAATGCACCAGATATTCGTGCTATGCAATAGACATTGGCAACGGGTCCAAAGAGCCACTGAAGGTAGTCTAGTTCGTGACTTAACTCAAGTAGAGCACCACCGCCTAAGGTGCGTTGTGCAGAAACATTTTTTCGATAGTCACTATCTGGTCTCCAGTCGGGAAGATATTGACCAACTTCACAACTTACAGAATGAATTCGCCCTAGCTTCCCACTATCAATATACTGCTTGAATACTCTTATTGAAGGCATAAAACGAAGATTATATGCAACAAGAATACGTTTTCCGTTCAGCGAAGCTCCACCCTGAGAGGCAAAGCGTACCAATGAATCACTTAATGGTTTTTCAACTAAAATCGAGACACCACTCGAAGCCAAAAGACTCGCCTGCTCTACATGTAAAGGAGCTGGAGAAGCAATAATGGCAAAAGTGGGGATTACCTGCAAAGCGTCATGCAAAGAACCGAGAGCTGATACACCTGAAGGCAATTCATTTGAGTTCAACTCTCTACCTGAGGCAGAGACACATACTATCTTGGCCTGCGGATAAGTAGACTGTATATTTCTCATATGTCGGCGTGCTATGCTTCCGCTGCCAACTATCAGAAAACACTCGTTGCTTGTCATAAAGATGCGAACTCTTGTTGTGCCCGCACAAAGTCTTCCATGCGCCCGATATCTAACCAATACTCATGGACCGGAAACATGTTTACTGCCTGCTGTCGCTCAATTTCCTGTTCTAATAAAGTAGGCATATCAATCCGGGTGCCAGCCTTAACACTTTTTACGAGACCTGGTGAAAGTAGATAAATTCCAGCATTGATAAAAAACTTTTGCACAGGTTTCTCAACCATTGAGCTTATGCGGTGCCCATCACTTTGCACTACGCCATAAGGCACATGATACTCGTACTCACGCACACACATAGTTGCCACACCACCGTGCGCAGTATGGAACTCGAGAAGATTCAAGAAATTCAAGGTTGTTAACAAGTCACCATTCATGAGAAATAACGGAGAGTCTATCTCATGATGGGGTAGTAAACCCAATGCCCCACCTGTCCCAAGTGGAGTTTCTTCATGTACATAGCGGATACTGACACCCCACCGACTTCCATCGCCGAAATGCTCACGAATCATTTCTGGCATATAATGGGTAGAAATGAAGAAACGATGGAAGCCAGCTCCAATGAAACGCTCTAATATTATTTCGAGAATTGGTTTTTCACCCACCTTCAAAAGAGGCTTCGGGCAATTATGAGTTAGTGGACGGAGACGTGTACCAAAGCCTCCCGCCATTAGAAAAACCGGGTTATCCAAACGAGGCTTGTTCAGCAAGTCATGCAAAGTTTGTAAACCAATTACCTTACGCTTCTCGTCGATAATCGGTAACTGGAGAAGAGAGTACTTCTCCATCACGGACAGGATACGCTCTCGCCCCCAATCCCGCTCGGCCGTTCTAGGGGTTTTGCACATTACATTCCCTACTGGCGTATTCAGCGGTAGTTGCTTAAGCAGAGCTCTTCTTACATCTCCATCCGTAAGGGTTCCAAGCAACTGTCGCTGGTCGTTCACGATCATGACAATTCGCATCGCAACTCGATCCAAAGTAGTGATCGCGTCCTCTATCGTGCTATCCAGAGTAATGAGCGCTTTTTCCCACTGCTTCATTGCATTCCTTCTCTAAAAATCAATCGCCTGCCAACGGCCTCGGCCGCACTGAAGGTCCGGTCAAGATGCTCCTTTCCGGCACATCTCTGACAACTACCGTACCGGCCCCAACAATTGAACGCTCACCGATAGTAATTCCCTGAATCACCGTAGCTCCACTCCCGATGAAAGCCCCAGTAGCGACAACTACCCCTCCACATAGCACTGATCCAGGTGCGACATGGACGTGATCACCAATCTGACAGTCATGATCCAAGCTCGCGTTAGTGTTAATCAGAGAATTACAGCCAATTTTGACATCTGGTTGAACTATGGCTCCCGCCATCAGTTGTGAACCATCGAACAGCGTCACTGATTCATCAAGCCAAACGGAAGGATGCACCAGAGGTGGAAATATGAACCCCTTCTCGCGGGCTTGCTCATAAATACGCTGGCGTACGTTTTTGCCAACCACCTGTCCGATCCCATTAGCTAGTCTTACGGAGTCAGGATCGAGCGTTTCGAGCACCTCGTTACCTCCAAGTACTGGCACACCTCGCCAATGGCTTGTCCCCGCTCCAGCGAGGCCTGGATCGCAAACGCCCAGTAAGGATAGTCCACACGCATTAATCAACGAATACAATACCTTCGCATGCCCTCCTGCCCCCATCAGGACAAGCGGCATACTTACGGGCATTGAAGGCCTCATTTTTCCAGTGTTTCCCCTGCCAGAAAGGCACGCTTGCTGGTGCTGCCAACCAGTTCCCAAAGAGAGGTCGGTGGCAAACCATGCCCGCTACGCGCGGTTGTCAGGTCATCCCGAGTAATAATCATACCCGCTTCGATGTCACGCGCCGCAACCACCTGCTGCCGTGCAGCTTGACGTGTATCCCACTCGCTAGGTTGCGGTGCTTTGTAGGGACTTCCCAACGCAACCTCAAGCATGCGAATCTGAGCAACCATTTGGGCCAACTCGCCGGGTTCCAGCGAAGCTTTATGGTCAGGCCCCGGCATTGAACGATCTAGAGTAAAGTGCTTTTCGATGATGCACGCCCCCCTGGCAACCGCTGCAATCGGCACCAGCCCCCCCTCAGTGTGGTCTGAATATCCGACGGCAAGACCAAAGCTTCTCAGCGTGTCCATTGCCAAAAGGTTCACCTCGTCAGGAGGGGTTGGATATTGGGAGGTGCAATGCAGTAAAGACACATGTCCTTGTAATTGCATTCGAACAGAAGGATTACTCCAAAGTCTCCACACCTCGTCCATATCTTTAGGCTCATTATCGCATGACAAAGCATGGGCCACGATGGCTAGGCCCTGCTCAACTTCACTCAATGTGGCCATACCAGTAGATAGAATCAGAGGTTTACCTGTTTTCGCGAATGCCCATAGGAGTGGTCCATTAGTAAGTTCTCCCGACGGCACCTTGAAAAAAGGCAACTGCATTTCGGCTAAAAAGGCTAGACTGTCCGAGTCAAACGCGGTAGAAATAAATTCAATACCGTTATGGTGGGCATGCGCCTGCAGCTCGAAATGCCACTCTTTTGGTAGCTCAAGCTTCTTCAACATTGCTAACTGACTTTCAGTTACATCAGTAGTATGCTTTTGGTAATTTGCCTTTGGTGCAGAGCGAGATGCCAGCCGCTTGGCATTAAAAGTCTGGAATTTTACTGCATCGACCCCTGCTTGCGCCGCTACATCAATTAGTTTGAAAGCAAGATCCCGATCACCATTGTGATTGACCCCAGCTTCCGCAATAACGAAAACCGCTCTTTCATCTGGCGCTTTCATAATTTAGCTCAAGTTATAGAAGGGCTTATTATAGTTCACCTCAGAGCAGGCGAGGATATGGACAATTCGCTGAGAAGTATTACCTGCTCCATAAGGATTGATAACTTTTTTACAGCTCTCTGCAAACTCAGGCGTCAAAGCACGCCGCAGAGCATCCTCTATCGATAACGCATCAGCTGCACAGTGAATCACCGATTCAGCTGCCAATCGGCCTTTCTGACGTGCTCCGATATCAACAGTCGGTATACCAAACGTCGGCACCTCAATAATACCGCTAGAAGAGTTGCCAACCACCGCACTAGCCATGGCTACAGCACTCAGGTATCGCTTGAAACCTAACGATGGAATGGCTTTGACGCGTCCCGCCGATTGGCGCGCATAGGTTTCCACTAATGGAATAATCGTCCTCCCGCCATTATCAGCATTTGGATAAGTGATAATAACATTATAACTTGGAAAACAATCCAAGGCTTGCATTAAAGCTCGAAAGGTGCTTTGCGGCTCTTCCTCAGCAAGCGTTACTGGATGATAAGTGACCAGTAGATACGGAGAGGACAAATCAAAATCGAGACTTTCGGATAAGGCTTCGCGGCTTATTTTTGATGTTCGGAGAAGATGATCCAGCCCTATTGCTCCGACATTGAAAACTCTCTCAGGCGATTCTCCTAACTGGATCACTCGCTTGCGATATTGCTCAGTAGACGTAAAATGTAGATAAGAAAACTTCGTGATGGCATGACGGATAGCATCATCATAAGCACCCTCTGTGATTTCCCCACCATGCAAATGAGCGATGGGAATCTTCATTACTAGGGCCACCTGGGCAATGGCAAGCGCTTCGAAACGATCGCCTAAAATAATGAGAATATCCGGACGGAGGCGATCAAGCGCATCAGCAAAACCTAGGATTCCCACACCCATAGACTTAGCCACGCCAACGTCAGTATCAGAAGAAAGTAACATTTCTACTTTAGCATCAATAGAAAAACCATCACTTTCAACTGCTCTCCAAGTCTCACCAAACTCGGGAGAGAGATGCATTCCACTAACGACAGTCTGTAACTGCAACTCATTGTGGGATGCGATGTCCTTCATCAACCAATACAGCAGACCATACTCAGCCCGGCTTCCTGTAAAAACCGCCACTTTACGAATCAAGGAAACGGCTCCGGCAATACGCTACTCGGAAGGTTTACCACCCGCTCTTCTAGCCATAAAGCATTCGTCAACTCACCCCGTCGGTACTTCTCATATACGGGAAGATGCGTCATGAGTTTCCAAATAGGTCGAGTCATAACTCCAACCTTATTAGTTATCTCCAAGAGAGAATCCCTCTGCCTCTGATTCTCGCAAAGAATCGCATTTAACCAGTAATTGGAGCGACATCCCAAAGGTTCTATGACAAATTCAACGGAGTGCATAGCGAAGAATTCTTTATAACGGGATGCCAGCAAACGTTTGGATGCTACAAACGACTCTAAATTTTCTAACTGCGCACATCCTAGAGCAGCATTCAGGTTAGGAAGGCGATAATTGTAGCCAATTTCATCATGTACATATTCAAATGCATGAGGTTTTTTGGCAGTTGTAGTGATATGTTTGGCTCTAGCTCCTAACTCTTCCCCCGCCAGGACCATGCCCCCACCACCAGTGGTGATGATTTTATTGCCATTAAAGCTTAATGTGCCGAGTGAACCGAAAGTACCAGTATGACGACCTTTGTAGAGACTTCCGAGTGATTCGGCAGCATCTTCAATCACAATCAACCCCCAACGCCCACAAACCTCAAGCAAGGCGTCCAACTCAACCGGGTGGCCGAAAGTATGCATTGGCAAACAAGCACGTAATATACGATCTCCAACCTTGGTCCTACATACTCCATCATTATCCAAACGGGCATGCTCGTCCAGCCAAGCTGCGAGCGCTAGCGGAGAAAGACCCAGGGTATGTCGGTCTACATCAATGAACACAGGCTCTGCGCCGCAATATGCAATCGCATTGCATGTAGCGACAAATGTAAGGGGCTGAGTGATAACCAAATCACCGGCTTTAACCCCCGCAAGCAATAAAGAAACATGTAAAGCTGCCGTACCGTTAACCGTAGCTACTGCTCTCGGCGACCCAGTATAGGTTGCTATATTATTTTCGAACTTTTCAACGAAAGCGCCTACGCTCGACACAAAAGTCGAATCTACAGTTTCGACAACGTATTTCTTTTCATTTCCAGAAAAAACCGGAGCATGCAAAGGAATGAAATCATGAGTGCGGTATTGCTCACGAACAAAATCAATTAACGCATCAAACATGAGAGCCTCAGACGTTGTAGAGGTCGGCCTTATACTTCGCCAAATTTTCTGGGCGAACAAACCAGTTAATTGTTTCTTGCAGACCCTCTCGAATCGAGTAGGTAGGCTCGAAACCTGTCAACTCATGAATTTTGGAGTTATCGCACCAAAGACGAAAGACTTCTGATTTCTCTGGCCTCAAGCGCTGGTCGTCAGTAACAAACTCCACATCGCTCCCCATCAACTCCCGAATGAGTTTCAATGTATCGCCAACAGAAATTTCGTAATTAGACCCAATATTTACAGTCTCACCGATGGCTTTCTCGCAACGCGCCAATTCGAGAAACCCTCTGCAAGTATCGATCACATAGTTAAAATCACGGGTTGGAAACACATCTCCTAGCTTTATCTGCTTCATACCTTTTGCGATCTGAGCAATTATAGTGGGAATAACAGCTCTAGCTGACTGCCTAGGTCCATAAGTATTAAATGGACGAGCAATAGTGACTGGAAGATCAAAGGCATTAAAAAAACTCATTGCCATAGCATCTGCCGCAATCTTTGACGCACTGTAGGGAGATTGCGGCTGAAGCGGGTGCTTCTCATCAATTGGCACATATTGAGCAGTACCATAAACTTCGCTAGTTGAAGTGTGAACAACCCGCTGAACACCATTCTCCAAGGCAGCCTGGCAAATATTTATAACCCCTTTAACGTTGGTCTCCAAATAACTATCCGGAGCCACATAAGAATATGGAATAGCAATAAGAGCAGCAAGATGAAAAACCACATCAACATCTTTTGTAATTTTTTTGCAATAATGAGGATCGCGCACATCTCCATTTAAAACTTCAATTTCCTTAAGACAAGCAACATCTTCAAGCCAACCCCAATAGTTAAAAGAATTATATTGAGACAAAGCTTTTACTTCATAGCCTTCACCAACCAACAGCTCCGTGAGATGTGAACCAATAAACCCATCCGCCCCAGTAACCAAAACTTTTTTCATATTTCCTTCCTAAACAATCGATAACGAACGCTTCTGCACAAGCGAATGAACCGAAATTATTACCTTACTATGATAGCACAAGAAAATCTCAAATGGCCTTCCGATGCTAAGACATGCCCCCTTCGCATCTTAACCTTCAACTTCACAACATTCGTAACCGCACACACCTTTCATTGGTGCTCAACAACCATATTACCCTCGAGACATTATCGCCATACATTTCAAGCTCCTCCCCCCGAACAAAAAAACAAAAACTCAGTTAGCTTACCGACAACGATATTAGGAAAGCTTAGCATTTCGCCTATAAAACAATCGAATTACAACAAAAAGCATACCAAGCATCCCTCCCAGCATCACCCCGCCAAATAAGATCAATAGCTTTTTTGGCTTCACGGGGAAATCAGGTACTTCCACTACACCATCCTGACGAAAAACTGCGACCTGCTCAGACTTGATACTCAGCCCCCTGTATAGCGACTCCAACTCCTGCAAAGTCCTTAAAGCTGGAATAAAAGGATCATCCGAAGTTCGCGCTTCCAGAACCAGGATTTCCTCTTTCAATGCTTTACTTCCTCGCATATACATAAGATTACCGCTCATTATTGCCGAGAGCTGCTCAGACATCTGGTCATTAATTATTGGAGGTCTTTCCAAACCCAACGAGTCGGCCACCTTTAAAGCTTCACGAAGTTGAGTAATGCGGTCCTCTCGACGCAGTTTTGCAGTTTCACGCAAAACATAAATACGTCGTTCAACATCCCTAGCTTTAACCTCAATCTCACGGTATGCATTAGCCATCATCTCCTGCAGAGACCGATCAGCTGCGTCGGCAAGATATTTTTTTACCCACTCAGCAGCTAACTCTGGATTACCTTGCCTAGCTACTATTAAATATCGATCAGGCTGCGCTCTATCCGGCAGACTAATGCTTATCTGCTTACTGAAGGAGCGAAAAAGTTTCTCGCGCGACTCTGACCGTTCTGCATCAGTTAGAGACGGCAAATAAATATTCTCAAAAAATCGGCGAAGCGATTCATCAGACTGAAGATTCCGAATAAAAACCGAATAAACGTCTTGAACCTTGAAAGGCTGCAATCCAGAATCACTAGTTCGCCCCTGGTTGAAGCCTGCAACGCTGCTTAACGAAGGAGGCAGTACAATAACTCGAGCCTCATAGACAGGCTTACTTAAATAGGCATAGAGCGCCGCTAAAAGCCCTAAAAAGAACCCACTTAGAACAACAAGCCACCGGCTTTTCCAGAGCTCACGTATCAACTCCATAAAATCCACTTCATAATTAACCGCTTCACTACTCTGCTTATCGGACATTTTTTATTCCATATCAATATTCTGGGTAACTCTTAGAAAGAAACCGAAAAAATTCTTATATGTCATCCAGATTAATGAACCAAGCCTCGCCAGGTAAAGTTAAACCTCTATTTACATTCACAAACTGTACCATGTGGTGTCCAAACGGTTTTCAAAAAAAATCGCTTGGCCTTAGACCTCCATTGTAAAGTTTAGTTCCGGCGGAGAATATGAAGCTGTTTATACACTTTCGCCCGATAAAGGCGGGTTGACCGTACCTCCACTATAAGCTATGAGCTTAGCCTGGAGAAGGTCACTCTCCCTTTGAACCTTGGCTAGCTCTTTTCTTATTGCCCAAAGGCGAACTCTCATCCGCGCAACAAGAGGCATGCCGATCAAGAGACCAAAAAACCCACCTAAAACAAAGGCCAAGGTCATATAAAGTACAATCGAGAATTCAGGACTGTAAAAACCAAGCAGTTTGAAATGTGTAGTCTGCTGATTCTCGACCGTCAGCAAAATAACAAAAAGAGCGACGAATAAAAGCCCGCACCCTAGTAATACACGCTTGATCCAAAGCATTAAGACTCCAATGTGATATGGTTGAAGATCACTCCGGCTCGTTGACCCGATCCCGCAACTCCTTGCCCGGCTTGAAGTGCGGCACGAACTTGCCGTCGAGGCGTACCGACTCCCCGGTCTTGGGATTGCGACCGACGCGCGGTGCGCGGTAGTGCAAGGAAAAGCTGCCGAAGCCGCGGATCTCGATCCGGTCCCCGGTCGCCAGGGCCTGGGACATCTGCTCCAGCATGGTCTTGATTGCCAACTCGACATCCTTCGCGGACAGCTGCCCCTGATGGGTAACGATCCGTTCGATCAACTCCGACTTGGTCATGGTTTTCCCTTCTTTTTCAAGCGGCTAGATCAGCTCAGGTCTCTTTTAGCATGCTGATCAGTCTTTGAACAGGTCCAAGAAGGCGAAAACGAAAAAGGGCGGCCTAGGCCGCCCTTTTTCATGATGGATCAGAGACTTAGCCCTGATTCTCCATCTGAGCACGGATCAGATCACCGATGGTGGTCGGACCAGCGCTTTCCACTTCCTGCTTGCGCAGTTCTTTCATTGCGTCCTTCTCGTCGTCGACGTCCTTGGACTTGACGGAGAGGCTGATGACGCGGCTCTTGCGGTCGATGCTGATGATCTTGGCTTCGACTTCCTCGCCTTCCTTCAGGACGTTGCGCGCGTCTTCGACGCGGTCACGGCTGATTTCGGAAGCCTTCAGGATACCTTCGATGTCGTCGCCCAGGCTGATGACAGCGCCCTTGGCGTCGACTTCCTTCACGGTACCGCGGACGATGCTGCCTTTCTCGTGCAGGGACGCGTAGTTGGAGAACGGATCGTCTTCCAGCTGCTTGATGCCCAGGGAGATGCGCTCGCGCTCCGGATCGACCGACAGGATGACGGTTTCCAGCTCGTCGCCCTTCTTGAAGCGACGTACGGCTTCTTCGCCGACTTCGTTCCAGGAAATGTCGGACAGGTGGACCAGGCCGTCGATGCCGCCGTCCAGACCGATGAAGATACCGAAGTCGGTGATCGACTTGATGGTACCGGAGATGCGGTCACCCTTGTTGAACTGGCTGGAGAAGTCTTCCCACGGGTTGGATTTGCACTGCTTGATACCCAGGGAGATACGACGACGCTCCTCGTCGATGTCCAGAACCTGAACTTCCACTTCGTCGCCAACCTGAACGACTTTCGACGGATGGATGTTCTTGTTGGTCCAGTCCATTTCGGAGACGTGTACCAGGCCTTCCACGCCCTCTTCCAGCTCGGCGAAGCAGCCGTAGTCGGTGAGGTTGGTGACGCGGGCCATGACACGGGTGCCTTCCGGATAACGCGCCTTGATGGCAACCCACGGGTCTTCGCCCAGTTGCTTCAGGCCCAGGGATACACGGTTGCGCTCGCGGTCGAACTTCAGGACCTTGACGTCGATCTCGTCGCCAACGTTGACGATCTCGGACGGATGCTTGATGCGCTTCCAGGCCATGTCGGTGATGTGCAGCAGGCCGTCTACGCCGCCCAGATCCACGAATGCGCCGTAGTCGGTGAGGTTCTTGACGATACCCTTGACCTGCTGGCCTTCCTGCAGCGATTCCAGCAGAGCTTCACGCTCGGCGCTGTTCTCGGCTTCCAGGACGCTGCGGCGGGAAACGACAACGTTGTTGCGCTTCTGGTCGAGCTTGATGACCTTGAACTCGAGCTCTTTGCCTTCCAGGTGGGTGGTATCGCGAACCGGACGAACGTCGACCAGCGAACCCGGCAGGAACGCGCGGATGCCGTTGACGTCGACGGTGAAACCGCCCTTGACCTTGCCGTTGATGACGCCCTTGACCACTTCGTCGGCAGCGAAAGCCGCTTCCAGAACAATCCAGCTCTCGGCGCGCTTGGCTTTCTCGCGGGACAGCTTGGTTTCGCCAAAGCCGTCTTCTACCGCGTCCAGTGCGACGTGGACTTCGTCACCCACCTTGATGGTCAGCTCGCCCTGTTCGTTGTAGAACTGCTCGACCGGGATGACGCCCTCGGATTTCAGACCGGCATGGACGGTGACCCAGTCACCATCGATGTCGACCACGATGCCGGTGATGATCGCGCCCGGCTGCATGTCGAGGGATTTCAGACTTTCTTCAAAGAGTTCTGCGAAGCTTTCGCTCATGTTCATACCTGTAGTCAAAGGCCCGGAAGGGCCCGATTCCGCATCACCAGCCAATGCGGTCAAGTCATTAAATGAAGCCCGCAGGACAATTTGCTGGTTTCCTGCTAGCTTCTGATTGCACTCCCGGGTGGGAATGCCCAGTTGGGTTATTCTGCGATGGCGCCGGGCATGTCGAAAGGTGATTCTCTCCGCGCATGCAAAACGCCACAACATAAGGTCTGGAATATTAGCAACCAGGCCCTGCACCGTCAATTCCCGCCCCGACAGGGCCAGCGCGGCCTTTCCTCAGACGTCCCAACCTTGCTGCTCGCAATGATGGATGATCGTCTCGACCACCGCTTCGATGCTCATCTCGGTGGAGTCGAGCAGGATCGCGTCGTCGGCCGGTTTCAGCGGCGCGACCGCGCGCTGGCTGTCGCGCTCGTCGCGCTCGCGGATTTCCTCCAGCAAGGCAGACTGGTCGACATCCGCGCCCTTCGCCTTCAGTTGCAGGTAGCGCCTCCGGGCGCGTTCCTCGGCCGAGGCGGTGAGGAAGATCTTCAGCGGCGCGTCGGGAAACACCACGGTGCCCATGTCGCGTCCGTCGGCCACCAGTCCCGGCGCCTCGCGAAACGCCCGCTGGCGCTGCAGCAGCGCATCGCGCACGGCCGGCAGCGCCGCGACCTGGGAAGCGCCGGCGCCGACCTGCTCTGTGCGGATCACGTCGGTCACTTCCTCGCCTTCGAGGATGATGCGCTGTCCATGGCTATCGTCGGCGGCGACGAACTGCACGTCGAGGTGCGCGGCAAGGAGCTTGAGCGCTTCCTCGTTGGTCAGGTCGACGCCATGGTTGACCGCGGCGAAGGCCAGCAGCCGGTACAGCGCCCCGGAGTCCAGCAGGTTCCAGCCCAGGCGCCGGGCAAGCAGCCCGGCGACCGTGCCCTTGCCGGCGCCACTGGGGCCATCGATGGCGAGCATCGGTACAGCGGCGTTCATCAGTTGTTCTCCACGGCCACCTGGATACCGGTCTGGGCACACAGGGCAAGGAAGTTGGGGAACGAGGTGGCGACGTTGGCGCAATCGTGGATGCGGATCGGCGCGCTCGCACGCAGCGAGGCGACGCTGAAGGACATGGCGATACGATGGTCGCCGTGCGCCCAGACTTCGCCGCCACCGATCGGGCCGCCCTCGATGACGATACCATCCGGGGTCGGTTCGGCCTTCACGCCCAGGGTCTTCAGACCGTCGGCCATCACCTGGATGCGATCAGACTCCTTGACCCGCAGCTCCTCCGCGCCACGCAGCACGGTACGCCCTTCGGCGCAGGCGGCGGCAACGAACAGCACCGGGAACTCATCGATGGCCAGCGGCACCAGGTCCTCGGGAATATCGATACCCTTCAGCCGCGCGGAGCGTACACGGATGTCGGCGACCGGTTCGCCACCCACCTCGCGCTGGTTTTCCAGGCTCAGGTCGCCGCCCATCAGGCGCAGGATCTCGATCACGCCGACGCGGGTCGGGTTGATGCCAACGTGCTGCAGCACCAGTTCCGAACCCTCGGCGATGCTGGCGGCGACCAGGAAGAAGGCTGCCGAGGAGATGTCGGCCGGCACTTCGATATGGGTGGCGCTCAGCTTGTGCCCGGACTCGACTCTGGCGGTGCTGCCCTCGACCTCCACCGGATAGCCGAAGCCACGCAGCATGCGCTCGGTGTGGTCGCGGGTCGGCGCCGGCTCGGTGACCGAGGTCTCACCCGCGGCGTAGAGCCCGGCGAGCAACAGGCAGGACTTCACCTGGGCGCTGGCCATCGGCATGTCGTAGTGCATGCCGGTCAGGCGCTGGCCGCCGCGAATGGTCATCGGCGGACGGCCTTCCGGCCCCGTCTCGATTACCGCGCCCATCTCGCGCAGCGGCTTGGCTACGCGATTCATCGGCCGCTTGGAAAGGGAAGCGTCGCCGGTCAGGGTGCTGTCGAATGGCTGGGCCGCCAGCAGACCGCTGAGTAGACGCATGGAAGTACCGGAGTTACCCAGGTAGATCGGCCCTGGCGGCGCCTTGAGGCCGTGCAGGCCAACGCCATGGACGGTGACGCGGCCGTTCTGCGGCCCCTCGATCACCACTCCCATGTCGCGGAACGCCTGGATGGTTGCCAGTGCGTCCTCGCCCTCGAGGAAGCCCTCCACTTCGGTGGTGCCTTCGGCCAGGGAGCCGAGCATGATCGAGCGATGGGAAATCGACTTGTCGCCCGGTACCCGGATGGTTCCGGACAGGCTGCCGCCCGGCTGGGCCAGATAAATCAGGTCGTTGTTGTGCATGGCGTCCACATAGGCCCGACGGGCCAGGATTTTGCTGAAATGCTCACGGGCTACCCGGGCGCGCGTGAAAACGCCCAACAACTGGTGCCCGTCCCCAGTGTCGACGGCCTCGCGCAACGCGTCGAGGTCGTCACGAAAAACATCCAGTGTACGCAGCACGGCCTCGCGATTGGCGAGAAAGATGTCGTGCCACATCACCGGGTCGCTGCCGGCGATCCTCGTGAAATCGCGGAAACCGCCGGCGGCATAGCGGAATATCTCCAGATTCTCGCTGCGCTTGGCCAGCGAATCGACCAGCGTGAAGGCCAGCAGGTGAGGCAGGTGGCTGGTGGCTGCCAGCACCTCGTCGTGATGCTCGACCTCCATGTGCTCGACGTCCGCGCCCAGCGCGCGCCACAGGCTGTCGACCAGGACCAGCGCGGCCGGGTCGGTTTCCGCGGTGGGCGTGAGGATCACCTTGTGCCGGCGGAACAGCGTCGCCTTCGCCGCGGTCACTCCGCTCTGCTCGGAACCGGCGATCGGATGCCCCGGTACCAGGTACGGCGGCATCCCGCCGAAGGCGGCACGCGCGGCGCGCACGATATTGCCCTTGGCGCTGCCGACATCGGTCAGTATCGCCTTGCCCAGGTCGAGCCCGGCCAGCTCGCCCAGCAGTCGTTCCATCGCAAGGATCGGCACCGCCAACTGGATCACATCGGCACCGACACAGGCCCTGGCGAGATCCTCCTCGCAGCGATCGACCACACCGAGTTCCACCGCCAGGCGGCAGGACTCGGCATCGCGGTCGACACCGACCACTTCATGGAACAGCCCCTTGGCCCGCAACCCCTTGGCGAAGGAGCCGCCGATCAGGCCCAGCCCCACCACCACCAGGCGGCCCAGCTTAGGGCTCGACTGTTGCAGCGGCGTGACCTCAGTCATGCGCCAGCACCTTGCCCAGCGCCTGGAGGAAACGATCGTTCTCTTCCGGCAACCCGATGGACACGCGCAGGAAGGTCGGCATCCCGTAACCAGCCACCGGACGCACGATCACGCCCTCGCGCAGCAGCGCCTGGTAGACCGGGCCGGCATCGCGAGCCAGATCCACGGCGATGAAGTTGCCCTTCGAGGGAATCCAGGACAGGCCCAGCGCATGGAAACCATCTTCCAGCTGTGCCATGCCGGCGTCATTGAGATGGCGACTCCGCGCCAGGTAGTCATGGTCGTCCAGCGCCGCGCAGGCAGCCGCCAGGGCCAGGCTGTTGACGTTGAACGGCTGGCGTACACGGTTGAGCACCTCGGCCACCGCCTCGCTGGAAAGCGCGTAGCCGACTCGCAGCGAAGCCAGGCCAAAGGCCTTGGAGAAGGTCCTCGAGACCAGCAGGTTGGGATGGCCTGCCAGGTAATCCAGACCATCGGGCAGTTCGTCGCCCCCGGCGTATTCGATATAGGCCTCGTCCAGCACCACCAGCACGTCCGCCGGCACCCGGGCAAGGAAACGCTCCAGGGCGTCCGCGCCGAACCAGGTCCCGGTCGGGTTGTTCGGGTTGGCCACGAACACCACGCGGGTCTGCCCATCGATGGCGGCGAGCATCGCCTCCAGGTCATGCCCCCAGTCGCGCGCCTTGACTGCCCGCCCCTCGGCGCCCACGGCCTGGGTGGCGATCGGGTAGACGGCGAAGGCGTGCTCGCTGAACACTGCATTCAGACCAGGAGCCAGGTAGGCGCGGGCGACCAGATCGAGAATGTCGTTGGAACCGTTGCCCAGGGTCACCTGCCCGGGCTGCATGCCGCAGCGCGCGGCCAGCTTGCGCTTGAGCTCGAAGCCGTTGCCATCCGGATAGCGCGTCAGCTCCGCCAGTTCGGCGCGGATCGCCTCCAGCGCTTTCGGACTGGCGCCGAGCGGGTTCTCGTTGCTCGCCAGTTTCACGATCGCCGCCGGGTCGATGCCGAGCTCGCGGGCCAGTTCGTCGACCGGCTTGCCAGGGACGTAGGGCGACAGTTTTTGCACCCCCGGCTGGGCCAGGGCAAGGAAATCGGACATGGGTATTCAGCCTCGGCGCGGGACGGACCGTCCATCGACGGCCCGTCGCTTCGGGATGGCGGCGCTCAGAGCACCGCTTTCGGGTAGGAGCCCAGGACTTTCAGGGCGACGGCTTCCTGGCCGATCTTCTCCAGAACGTCCTTGATCAGCGGTTCTTTATGGTGACCGACGAAATCGATGAAGAACACGTAGGTCCATTTGCCGCTGCGCGACGGACGGGTCTCGATGCGCGTCAGGTCGATGCCATTGTTGTGGAACGGCACCAGCAGTTCGTGCAACGCGCCCGGCTTGTTGCGCATGGAGACGATGATCGAGGTCTTGTCGTCGCCGGTCGGCGGCACTTCCTGGTTGCCGATGATCAGGAAACGCGTGGAGTTGTCCGGACGATCCTCGATCTTCTCGTGCAGCTTGCTCAGGTCGTACAGGCTGGCCGCCATGTCGCCGGCGATGGCCGCCGAATTCCACTCGCTTTTCACCCGCTTGGCCGCGTCGGCATTGCTCGGCACAGCCACCCGCTCGACGTTCGGATAGTGCGAGTCCAGCCATTTGCGGCATTGCGCGAGGGACTGGGCATGGGAATAGATGCGGGTGATGTTGTCGGTCTTGGTGGTTTCGCCGACCAGCAGGTGATGGTGGATGCGCAGCTCGACCTCGCCGCAGATCACCATGTCGTGCTCGAGGAAGCTGTCGAGGGTGTGGTTGACCGCGCCCTCGGTGGAGTTCTCCACCGGAACCACGCCGAAGTTCACCGCGCCGGCGGCGACCTCGCGGAACACCTCGTCGATCGCCGCCATCGGCGTGCTGATCACCGCATTGCCGAAATGCTTCAGCGCCGCGGCCTGGGTGAAGGTGCCTTCCGGACCGAGGAACGCCACCTTCAGGGGCTGCTCCAGGGCCAGGCAGGACGACATGATCTCGCGGAACAGCCGCGCGACCTCCTCGTTGTCCAGCGGCCCCTTGTTCAACTGCATGATGTGCTTGAGCACCCAGGCCTCGCGCTCGGGCCGGTAGAACACCGGCGCCTCGCCTTCGCCCAGGGTCTGGGTCTTCACCCGCGCCACGTCCTGGGCGCAGCGGGCGCGCTCGCTGATCAGCTCGAGGAGCTTCTCGTCGAGGCTGTCGATGCGCAGGCGCAAGGCCTTGAGCTGGTCCTGGTCCGCCATCAGCCGCGCTCCTTCTCGAACTCGGCCATGTACGCCACCAGCGCCTCGACGGCGTCCAGGCCAAGGGCGTTGTAGATGGAAGCGCGCATGCCGCCGACCGAGCGATGCCCCTTGAGGTTGAGCAGGCCGCGCGCCTCTGCGCCCTCCAGGAATGGCTTGTCGAGGCGCTCGTCGGCCAGGCGGAACGGCACGTTCATCCACGACCGGGCGCTCGGCTGGATCGGGTTGGTGTAGAAGTCGCTGGCGTCGATGGTCTTGTACAGCAGGTCCTTCTTCGCCCGGTTGCGCCGCTCCATGGCGGTGACGCCGCCCTGCTCCTTCAGCCATTCGAAGACTAGGCCGGACAGGTACCAGGAATAGGTCGCCGGGGTGTTGTACATGGAACCGTTGTCCGCGGCGATCTTGTAGTTGAGCATGGTCGGGCAGGCGCTGCGGGCGCGGCCGAGCAGGTCCTCGCGGACGATCACCACCACCAGCCCGGACGGGCCGATGTTCTTCTGCGCGCCGGCGTAGATCAGGCCGAAGCGAGACACGTCGAGCGGACGCGAAAGGATGTCCGAGGACATGTCGGTGACCAGAGGCACACCGCCAGTCTCGGGAATCCAGTCGAATTCGAGACCGCCGATGGTCTCGTTGGAAGCGTAGTGCACATAGGCCGCATCCTTGGTCAGATTCCACTCGTTCTGACCCGGAATGGCGAAGTAGTCGTACTCCTTGGCGCTGGCGGCGACGTTCACCCGGCCATAGCGACGGGCTTCCTCGATGGCCTTCTTCGACCAGATGCCGGTATCGATGTAGTCGGCGACACCATCTTCCGGCAGCAGGTTCAGCGGAATCTCGGCGAACTGCTGGCTGGCGCCGCCCTGCAGGAACAGCACCTTGTAGTCGGAGGGAATGTCGAGCAGGTCGCGCAGGTCATGCTCGGCCTTGCTGGCGATGGCCACGTAGTCGTCGCTGCGATGGCTCATCTCCATGACCGAAAGGCCCTTGCCCCGCCAGTCGAGAAGCTCGGCCTGGGCACGTTGCAGAACTGCGTCGGGAAGCGCCGCGGGACCGGCGCAGAAATTGAAGGCTCGCTTGCTCACATCCACTCTCGCTATAGGTAGGGCGGATAGCCGTGAGTTATCCGCCGACGTCATCGGCCGGGCGGGCGCCAGCGCCCGCCCCGAACCTTACTCTTCGTTGCCTTCCGCTTCCGCGGCGGGTTCGGACTCAGCCGACTCGCCCAGCGCTTCGGCGCCTTCCTCGCCCTCCGGCAACTCCTCGTCATCGCCACCCGACGGCTCCTGGACTCGCTCCAGACCGACCAGTACCTCGTCGCTGGCGAGCTTGATCAGGGTCACGCCCTGGGTGTTGCGGCTGGACAGGGAGACTTCGTCGACCCGCGTCCGCACCAGGGTGCCCTGGTCGGAAATCAGCATGATCTCCTCGCCTTCCTGGACCTGCACCGCGGCGATCAGCGCGCCGTTGCGCTCGTTGGTGACCATGGCGATCACCCCCTGGCCGCCACGGCCGCGGCGCGGGAACTTGCTCAGCGGGGTGCGTTTGCCGAAGCCGCGCTCGGAGGCGGTGAGGATCTGCGCCCCGGACTCCGGAATCAGCATGGAGATCAGCTGCTGCCCCTTGCCCAGGCGCATGCCACGCACGCCGCGGGCATTGCGGCCCATGATGCGGACCACGCTCTCGGCGAAGCGGATCACCTTGCCGGCGCTGGAGAACAGCATGACTTCCTTGGCGCCATCGGTGATCGCGGCGGCGATCAGGGTGTCGCCCTCCTCCAGCTTCAGCGCGATCAGGCCGCTGCTGCGCGGCCGGCTGAACTGCACCAGCGGGGTCTTCTTCACGGTACCGAAGGCGGTGGCCATGAAGATATAGGCGCCGGTCGGCTCGGCCACCAGTTCGGCGGTCTCGCCTTCGACTTCCTCGATCTCGGCGGCCTCGACCACCTCGCCCTCGAGCACCGCGCCTTCGGCTTCGTCGAGGTCGTCATCGGCGCCGCCGTTCTGCTGCAGCGCCTCCAGGTCGATCTGCAACATCGCGGTGATCCGCTCGCCCTCGTCCAGCGGCAGCAGGTTCACCAGCGGCCGGCCACGCGCGGTACGCGAGGCTTCCGGAATCTCGAAGGTACGCAGCCAGTAGACCTTGCCCTTGCTGGAGAACAGCAGGAGGGTCGCATGGCTGTTGGCCACCAGCAGGTGTTCGATATAGTCCTCGTCCTTCATCCCGGTGGCGGACTTGCCCTTGCCGCCGCGGCGCTGCGCCTGGTAGGCGGCCAACGGCTGGGACTTGGCGTAGCCGCCGTGGGAGATGGTCACCACGCGGTCTTCCTCGGTGATCAGGTCGGCGATGGTCAGGTCCACCTGCGACGCGACGATCTCGGTGCGACGGGCGTCGCCGAACTCGGCCTTGACCGCTTCCAGCTCCTCGCGGATCACTTCCATCAGGCGCGCCGGGTTGGTAAGGATGCGGATCAGCTCGCCGATCAGGTTGAGGATTTCCTGGTATTCGGAGAGCAGCTTCTCGTGCTCCAGGCCGGTCAGGCGGTGCAGGCGCAGCTCGAGGATCGCCTGGGCCTGCTCGGGCGACAGGTAGTACTTGCCGTCGCGCAGGCCGTACTGCGGATCCAGGTCCTCCGGACGGCAGGCGTCGGCGCCGGCACGCTCGACCATCGCTTCCACCGCGCTGGACTCCCAGGCAGTGGCGATCAGCCGCTCCTTGGCCTCGGCCGGGGTCGGCGAGCTCTTGATCAGTTCGATCACCGGGTCGATGTTCGACAGGGCGACCGCCTGGCCTTCCAGGATGTGCCCGCGCTCGCGGGCCTTGCGCAGCTCGTAGACGGTCCGCCGGGTCACCACTTCGCGGCGGTGGCGGACGAACACTTCGAGCATGTCCTTGAGGTTCAGCGTGCGCGGCTGGCCATCGACCAGGGCCACCACGTTGATGCCGAACACGCTCTGCAACTGGGTCTGGGCGTAAAGGTTGTTGAGGACCACCTCGCCCACCTCGCCGCGACGCAGCTCGATGACCACGCGCATGCCGTCCTTGTCGGACTCGTCGCGCAGCTCGGAAATACCCTCGATCTTCTTCTCTTTCACCAGCTCGGCGATCTTTTCGATCAACCGCGCCTTGTTCAACTGGTACGGCAGCTCGGTGATGATGATCTGCTCGCGACCGCCGCCCTTCTCCATCTCCTCGACGACGGCGCGGGCACGGATGTAGATGCGCCCGCGACCGGTGCGGTAGGCCTCGATGATCCCGGCGCGGCCGTTGATGATGCCGGCGGTAGGGAAGTCCGGACCGGGGATGTACTGCATCAGCTCGTCGACGGTCAGGTCGGGGTTGTCCATCAGCGCCAGGCAGCCGTCGATCACTTCGCCGAGGTTGTGCGGCGGGATGTTGGTCGCCATGCCCACGGCGATACCGCTGGAACCGTTGACCAGCAGGTTGGGGATCTTGGTCGGCATGACCGCCGGGATCTGCTCGGTGCCGTCGTAGTTGGGCACCCAATCGACGGTTTCCTTTTCCAGGTCGGCCAGCAGTTCGTGGGCCAGCTTGGCCATGCGCACTTCGGTGTATCGCATGGCCGCGGCGTTGTCGCCGTCCACCGAACCGAAGTTGCCCTGGCCGTCGACCAGCATGTAGCGCAGCGAGAACGGCTGCGCCATGCGCACGATGGTGTCGTAGACCGCGATGTCGCCGTGCGGGTGGTACTTACCGATCACGTCGCCGACCACACGGGCGGATTTCTTGTAGGGCTTGTTCCAGTCGTTGCCCAGCTCGCTCATGGCATAAAGCACACGGCGGTGCACCGGCTTCAGGCCGTCACGTGCATCCGGCAGGGCCCGCCCGACGATCACGCTCATCGCGTAGTCGAGATAGGACTGTTTCAGCTCGTCTTCGATATTGACCGGGAGAATTTCTTTGGCCAGTTCGCCCATGAGAAGCCTGGTTCCTTTTTCTGGTGGAACTTCGCCGCCTCGTTCCTGAGGCAAACGAAGTAGGTCGGCGCATGCCCGAGCAGCGCCAACTCACTACAAATCAACGACTTGAGTCAAGGATTCGCGCACTCTCGAGACCCCTCCGCGGGGCGCTCGAATAACCGTCGGAGCTTACCACAGCCCACGCCCCAGCCCAAGGCGAAGGCCCTGCTGGGAACGACCTCCAGTCGCCTGGCTCAATGCAGGCGCTTGCGGCTCATCAGGGCGGCCATGCGCTCGGCGTCGGGACGCTCGACCACCCCGCGCTCGGTCACGATGGCATCGATAAGATCGGCGGGAGTCACATCGAATACCGGATTGTAGGCATCGACCTCGGCCGCCACCCGCCGCCCGCCGATCTCCAGCAGTTCGCGACCGTCGCGCTCCTCGATCGGAATGTCCTCGCCGCTTTCCAGGTTCATGTCGATGGTCGAGCTCGGCGCCACCACCATGAAACGCACGCCGTGGTGCATCGCGTTGACCGCCAGCTGGTAGGTGCCGATCTTGTTGGCCACGTCGCCATTGGCGGTGATGCGATCGGCGCCGACGATGACCCAGGTGATGTTCTCGGTCTTCATCAGGTGCGCGGCGGCCGAGTCCACGTTCAGGCTTACCGGAATGCCTTCGTTGGCCAGCTCCCAGGCGGTCAGCCGCGAGCCCTGCAGCCAGGGCCGGGTTTCGTCGGCATGGATGCGGTTGACCAGGCCTTCCAGGTGGGCGGCGCGGATCACCCCCAGCGCGGTGCCGAAGCCGCCGGTGGCCAGGGCGCCGGTATTGCAGTGGGTGAGGATGTTCTGCGGGCTGCTCTGCTGCTTGCGGATCAGCTCCATGCCCAGCTGGGCCATGGTCAGGTTGGCCTCGCGGTCGCTGTCATGGATGGAGATCGCCTCGGCCTCCAGCACCGCCAGCGGCCGATCCCCCTCCTTCATACGCTCCAGGCGCTCGCGCATGCGGTTCAGCGCCCAGAACAGGTTGACCGCGGTGGGCCGCGAGTCGGCCAGCAGGCGGAAGTCTTCCTCCAGCGCCGTGCGCCAATCGCCGCCCCGGGCCAGGCGCGCGCGGGCGCCGAGGACGATGCCGTAGGCCGCGCTGATGCCGATGGCCGGCGCACCGCGCACGACCATGTCGCGAATGGCCTTGGCCACCTCGGCCGCCGACCCGTGGTCGAGCCAGACCTCCTCCTGGGGCAGCAGGCGCTGATCCAGCAACCGCAGCGTACCGTCCCGCCACTCGATCGCCTTGACCCGCTCGGCCGCCAGCAGTCGCTCTCGCATGCACACACCTCTCGCTGAATCAGGGAAAAGCTGCGGATTATAACGAGCCCCAGCCGCGGGCGCTCGGGTATACTTCCGGCTTCCCGCTCTGCGCCCAGGATGCGCCGCCATGTCCAACGTCCGTAACCCCTTCGACCTTCTCCTGCTGCCGACCTGGATCGTCCCCGTGGAGCCCGCCGGAGTGGTGCTGCGCGACCACGCTCTGGGCATCCGCGACGGCCGGATCGCCCTGGTCGCGCCACGCGAGCAGGCCATGCGCCAGGGCGCCACGGAAATCCGCGAGTTGCCCGGCATGCTGCTCGCCCCCGGGCTGGTCAACGCCCACGGCCACGCGGCGATGAGCCTGTTTCGCGGACTCGCCGACGACCTGCCACTGATGACCTGGCTGCAGGAGCACATCTGGCCGGCCGAAGGCCAATGGGTCAGCGAGGACTTCATCCGCGACGGCACCGAACTGGCCATCGCCGAACAGGTGAAAAGCGGCATCACCTGCTTTTCCGACATGTACTTTTATCCACAGGCCATCTGCGGCGTGGTACACGACAGCGGGGTACGCGCCCAGGTGGCGATACCGGTGCTGGACTTCCCGATTCCCGGCGCCCGCGACAGCGCCGAGGCGATCCGCCAGGGCATGGCGCTGTTCGACGACCTCAAGCATCATCCGCGCATCCGCATCGCCTTCGGCCCGCACGCGCCCTATACGGTGAGCGACGACAAGCTGGAGCAGATCCTGGTGCTCACCGAGGAACTCGACGCCAGCATCCAGATGCACGTCCACGAGACCGCCTTCGAGGTCGAGCAGGCCCTGGAACGCAACGGCGAGCGCCCGCTGGCCCGCCTGCAGCGCCTCGGCCTGCTCGGCCCGCGCTTCCAGGCGGTGCACATGACCCAGGTGAACGACGACGACCTGGCGATGCTGGTGGAAACCAACAGCTCGGTGATCCACTGTCCGGAATCCAACCTCAAGCTGGCCAGCGGCTTCTGCCCGGTGGAGAAGCTTTGGCAGGCCGGCGTCAACGTGGCCATCGGTACCGACGGCGCGGCCAGCAACAACGACCTCGACCTGCTCGGCGAGACGCGCACCGCGGCGCTGCTGGCCAAGGCGGTGTACGGCCAGGCCACCGCCCTCGACGCCCACCGCGCGCTGCGCATGGCGACCCTGAACGGCGCTCGCGCCCTGGGCCTGGAGCGCCTGGTCGGCTCCCTGGAAACCGGCAAGGCCGCCGACCTGGTCGCCTTCGACCTCTCCGGCCTGGCCCAGCAGCCGGTCTACGACCCGGTTTCGCAACTCATCTACGCCAGCGGCCGCGACTGCGTCCGCCACGTCTGGGTCGGCGGCCGGCAACTGCTCGACGATGGCCGCCTGACCCGCCACGACGAGCAGCGCCTGGTCGCCCGGGCCCGCGAATGGGGGGCGAGGATCGCCGCCAGCGACAGGTCCTGAGCGGTGGCGGGAAGCCCCGCTGCGACAAACTGACATACAGAGGTGGCCCGCTCCCGGCCCCATCCCTCCGCCAAAGCTGGCAACATGAGGGATTCCGCCATGGCGGCCCCTCCCAGGTTTCATCTTTCAACGGGAACGATTATGAGCAACGTCGACCACGCCGAGATCGCCAAATTCGAGGCACTGGCCCACCGCTGGTGGGACCGCGAGAGCGAGTTCAAGCCCCTCCACGACATCAACCCGCTGCGCGTCAACTGGATCGACGAACGCGCCGGGCTGGCCGGCAAGACGGTGCTCGATGTCGGCTGCGGCGGCGGCATCCTCAGCGAAGCCATGGCCCAGCGCGGCGCCAGCGTCACCGGCATCGACATGGGCGAAGCGCCGCTCGCGGTGGCACGCCTGCACCAGCTGGAGTCCGGCGTCGCCGTCGACTACCGGCAGATCACCGCCGAGCAGATGGCCGAGGAAATGCCCGGGCAGTTCGACGTGGTCACCTGCCTGGAGATGCTCGAACACGTGCCGGACCCGGCCTCGGTGATCCGCGCCTGCCACCGCCTGGTCAAGCCGGGCGGACAGGTATTCCTCTCGACCATCAACCGCAATCCCAAGGCCTACCTGTTCGCGGTGATCGGCGCGGAATACATCCTCCAGTTGCTGCCGCGCGGCACCCACGACTTCCGCAAGTTCATCCGCCCGTCGGAACTGGGCGCCTGGTCGCGCGATGCCGGCCTGGAGGTCAAGGACATCATCGGCCTGACCTACAACCCGCTGACCAAGCACTACAAGCTGGCCAACGACGTCGACGTCAACTACATGGTCCAGACCCAGCGGGAGGCGTGAAGCGCATGCGGCTCAAAGCGGTACTGTTCGACATGGATGGCACCCTGCTCGACACGGCGCCGGACTTCATCGCCATCACCCAGGCCATGCGTGCCGCCCACGGCCTGCCGCCGGTGGACGAGCAACGGGTGCGCGACGTGGTCTCCGGCGGCGCGCGCGCGATGGTTGCCGCGGCCTTCGGCCTGTCGCTGGACAGCCCGGAGCTGGAACCGCTGCGCCAGGAGTTCCTCGAGCGCTACCAGGAGCATTGCGCGGTTCTCAGCCGGCCCTACGACGGCATTCCCGAGTTGCTCGCGGCGATCGAGAAGGCTGGACTGATCTGGGGCGTGGTGACCAACAAGCCGGTGCGCTTCGCCGAGCCGATCATGCGGCGCCTGGGCTATGCCGAGCGCTCGAAGGTGCTGGTCTGCCCGGACCACGTGAGCCGCAGCAAGCCCGACCCCGAGCCGCTGCTGCTGGCCTGCAGCCAGCTCGGCATCGACCCGTCGGGCGTGCTGTTCATCGGCGACGACCTGCGCGACATCGAGTCCGGCCGCGATGCCGGGACCAAGACCGCGGCGGTGCGCTACGGCTACATCCACCCCGAAGACAACCCCGCGCACTGGGGCGCCGACGTGATAGTCGACCACCCGCGCGAGCTGATCGAGGTTCTCGACCGCGCGCTCTGCGATTGCTGAGCCGCAGTACCACTGAAATACAACGGTCCGCCGCCGGGCGGATCATGCAACCAAAGGATTCGACATGTTCCAGTACTCCGCCCGCCCCGACCTGCTGAAAGACCGCGTGATCCTGGTCACCGGCGCCGGCCGCGGCATCGGCGCCGCCGCCGCCAAGACCTTCGCCGCCCATGGCGCCACCGTGCTGCTGCTGGGCAAGACCGAGGAGTACCTGAACGAGGTCTACGACGCCATCGAGGCCGCCGGCCATCCGCAGCCCGCGGTGATCCCGTTCAACCTGGAAACCGCCCAGCCGCACCAGTTCGAGGAGCTGGCGGCGACCCTGGAGAAAGAATTCGGCCGCATCGACGGCCTGCTGCACAACGCCTCGATTCTCGGCCCACGCTCGCCGATGCAGCAGATTTCCGGGGAAAACTTCATGCGCGTGATGCAAGTGAACGTCAATGCGATGTTCATGCTGACCACCGCCATGCTGCCGCTGATGAAGCTCTCCAGCGACGCCTCGATCATCTTCACCTCCAGCAGCGTGGGCCGTAAGGGCCGCGCCTACTGGGGCGCCTACTCGGTCTCCAAGTTCGCCACCGAAGGGCTGATGCAGACCCTCGCCGACGAACTCGACGGCACCAGCGCGATCCGCGCCAACAGCGTCAATCCGGGCGCCACCCGGACCAGCATGCGCGCCCTCGCCTACCCCGGGGAAAACCCGCTGAACAACCCCACCGGCGAGGAGATCATGCCGGTCTATCTGTACCTGATGGGCCCCGACAGCACCGGCGTCAACGGCCAGGCCTTCGACGCCCAGTGACGCCCTTCCGGTCCCGCCGCCCGGTGGGACCGCCTCTCCCCTTGCGCCTGAACAGCCACGCCGCCCATCCGGGAGTCGGGATTCTTTTGGCATATTTTTCCCACTGAGTGGGAAAGTGGTTTCATTTTCCGGGAAAGCCCCTTCACCCTGTGGGTCAAGGAGTTCCCATGACCAAGCATTCCCCCACCGATCGCCTGCTGCAGATCCTCATCGCCCTCGGCCAGGCGCCCGACGCCCTGTCGGCCAAGGAGCTGTCGCTGACCCTGGAGCAGCCGCTGAGCAGCACCTACCGGCACCTGAAGACCCTGCTGCGCTGGGGCCTGGCCGAGGAACAGGCCGGCCAGGGCCGCTACCTGCCCGGCCCGGCCTGCCTGCAACTGGCGAAGAAGTTCGATCGCGACGCCTCGCTGATCGGTCTCGCCCGTCCGGAGCTCAAGCGCCTGGCCGACCTGAGCCAGGAGAGCGTCGCGCTGATGGTCGCCAGCAACCAGCAGGCGATCTGCCTGGAACTGTTCGACAGCCCGCAGCCACTGCGCTGCTGCTACCAGAAGGGGCTCGCCCAGCCGTTGCTCCACGGCGCCTCGGCCAAGGCCCTGCTGGCGCACCTGGAAGATGCCCGGCGCGAAGAGCTGTATCTCGCCCAGGAAATGTCCGGGGAGCGTATCGCCGCATTGGAAGCGGAGCTCCGACGGATCCGCGACCAGGGCTATGCCGTTAGCCAGGGCGAGATCGACGAAGGCGTCTGGGGTATCAGCGTGCCACTTCTGGACAGCCGCCGGCGCCTGCATGGCGCCCTCAGCCTGATGGCCCCGGCCCTGCGCGCCCAGGCGCGCAGCGAGCGCCTGCGCCAATGGACCCTCGACGCCGCCGCGCGACTTTCCGCGCGGCTGGACTGACCGATAGACAGGAGTACCGATGCACCCCGCCCCTGACATGAGCCTCTGGCAAGGCCGGATCGACAGCCAGGAAGGCGCCGGCGCCCTGCGCTGGCACCAGTGGATACGCCCCTATCACGAGAGCGCCGGGGCAGCCAGCGTACTGCTGGGTTTCGCCAGCGACGAGGGCGTGCGCCGCAACCAGGGACGCCAGGGCGCGCGCCAGGGCCCACCGGCTCTGCGCCGGGCCCTGGCCAACCTGGCCTGGCACGGTGAACAGGCGCTCTACGACGCCGGCGACATCGAGGCTGCCGAAGACCTGGAAGGCGCCCAGGAGCGTTATGCCCGGCGCGTCGCCGAGTTGCTCGGGCGCGGTCACCAGGTGGTCGGCCTGGGCGGCGGCCACGAGATCGCCTACGCCAGTTTCTCCGGCCTGGCCCACCACCTGGGGCGGGACGGGGGGACGCCACGCATCGGCATCCTCAATTTCGACGCGCACTTCGACCTGCGCCATGCCGAACAGGCCAGCTCCGGCACGCCGTTCCGCCAGATCGCCGAGCACTGCGAGGCCAGCGGCTGGCCATTCGCCTATTGCTGCCTGGGCGTCAGCCGCCTGAGCAACACCGCCGCGCTGTTCGACCAGGCCCAGCGCCTGGGCGTGCGCTACCTGCTCGACCGCCAGGTGCAGCCGTGGAACCTGGAGCGCAGCGAGGCCTTCCTCGACAGCTTCCTGCAGTCCATCGAGCACCTCTACCTGACCGTCTGCCTCGACGTCCTGCCGGCCGCCCAGGCGCCCGGCGTCAGCGCACCCTCGGCGCACGGCGTGGAGATGTCGCTGGTCGAGCACCTGGTACGCCGCGCCAAGGCCAGCGGCAAGCTGCGCCTGGCCGACATCGCCGAACTAAATCCGCAATTCGACAACGACCAGCGCACCGCCCGGATCGCCGCGCGCCTGGTCGACGCCCTGGTCAACTGAAACGCCCCTTCGCCCACACAACAACAATAGAGCCACGCCATGCCGACAATGCACCTGGACGCCCTGTCCACCACCGCCCTCGCCCTGCTCTTGCTCGCCATCGGCAGCCAGCTGAAGAAACGCAGCCGCTGGCTGACCCGTCTCTGCGTGCCCTCGCCGGTGATCGCCGGCTTCGGCTTCGCCTTCCTGGTCTGGCTGCTCAGGGACCGCGGCTGGCTCGACATCGGCCTCGACACCAGCCTGCAGACACCCCTGATGGTGGCCTTCTTCACCACCGTCGGTCTCGGTGGCAGCCTCGGTCTGCTGCGCAAGGGCGGCAAGACCCTGCTGGTCTACCTGGCGGCATGCTGGGCGCTGGCGATCCTGCAGAACCTGATCGGCGTCGGCAGCGCCGGACTTTTCGGCCTGGATCCGCTGCTGGGAATCATGGCCGGCGCGGTGTCGCTGGAGGGCGGCTTCGGCGCGGCGGCGGCCTTCGGACCGGTGGCGGAAGGCCTCGGCGCCCAGGGCGCGACCACCGTGGCGCTGGCCTCGGCCACCTTCGGCATGGTCGCCGGCGGCCTGCTCGGCAGTCCGGTGGCACGCTGGCTGATCGAGCGCAATCGCCTGCTGGTGCGGGCGGAAAGCGACAGCGAGCTGGAAGCCCTCGGCCAGCAGGAACAGCGCCAGCACGCGGTGACCGCGCTGGACGGCAACCTGCTGCTGCGCCTGCTGACCTGCGTGCTGCTGGTGATGGTGCTCGGTTTCTGGCTGGGCGACGCGCTACAGGAACGCCTGGGCCTGGTGCTGCCCAGCTACGTCGGAGCGATGTTCATCGCCATCGTCCTGCGCAACCTCGACGACCGGCTCGGCTGGCTGCGCATACCCGACCACGCCATCGGCACCCTGGGCGACGTCTGCCTGGGCATCTTCCTGACCATGGCGATGATGAGCCTGAAGTTCTGGGAACTGGAGAACCTCGGCCTGCCACTGCTCGGCGTGCTGTTCATCCAGGTCGTGGCGCTGCTGCTCCTGACCATCTTCGTGCTGTTCCGCCTGCTCGGCCGCAACTACGACGCAGCAGTGCTCTGCGCCGGCTTCCTCGGCCATGGCCTGGGCGCGACGCCGAACGCGGTGGCCAACATGGGTGCGGTCTGCGAACACTACCGGGTGTTCTCGCGCAAGGCCTTCATCATCGTGCCGCTGTGCGGAGCGGTACTGATCGACCTGGTCGCGATTCCGGCGATCACCTGGTTCATCAACGCCTTCAGCTGAGCCGATAGCGGCGCTCCGCCAGCGGAGCGCCAGCTTTCCGACGAGCACCAAGACACAGAGACATCAAAGCGCCATTATTTCGTCGAAATACTTCATTTTTTCCTACAGAATAGGGAAACCATTCCTAAGGAATCCGGTCAGTGCCACTGAATTACCCGTTCTTCGGTTGGCTGGCACGAAACTCGCCTCAGCCCTACTGTCGCCGTCTTTCGCGCCAGAGGTCCCGCGCATGGCTCCTCCCAAACAATCCAATACCATCGATTTCGATGCCGCCAAGCAGAAGCGCGGCGCGCAGCCTGGCGCCGGCGGAGTTCCCCGCGCCGGCAACCTGATGGAGTTGCGCCAGCAACTGACCCAGCAGTTGCAGAGCAGCCTCGAGGCAGAACGCATCCTCGGCCTGTTCTTCGAGGAGGTCCGCCAGTTGATTCCGCTGGACGCCCTCGGCTACCGCCATCCGGGCTCCGACCTGCGCCTGGAATTCGGCAGCAGCGCCAAGCACTCGGTGAGCTACCGCCTGAGCCATGACAGCGACTACCTCGGCGAACTGATCTTCCGCCGCCGCCAGCGCCTCGGCGAAGAGGAACAGCGGCAACTGGAAAGCCTGCTCGGCACCCTGCTGTTCCCGCTGCGCAACGCCCTGCTCTACCGCGCGGCGATCCAGACCGCCCTGCGCGACGCCCTGACCGGCACCGGCAACCGCATCGCCATGGACCAGGCGCTCGGCCGCGAACTGGAACTGGCCCGGCGCAACCTGCAACCGCTCTCGGTGCTGATGCTGGATATCGACCACTTCAAGCGGGTCAACGACCACTACGGCCACGCCGTCGGCGACGAGGCCCTCAAGGCGGTGGCGGAAACCATCAAGGATCACCTGCGCAATGTCGACATGGTGTTCCGCTTCGGCGGCGAGGAATTCCTCGTCCTGCTGTCCAGCACGCCGCTGCAGGCTGCCTGCATGGTCGGCGAACGTCTGCGCCAGGCGGTGGAGGAACTGGACTACCGGCATGCCGGCGAAACGCTGAAGCTATCGATCAGCCTCGGTTGTGCCGACCTGCGGCCCGGCGAAGGCAGCGACGACCTGCTGCGGCGGGTTGACGAGGCGCTCTACGAGGCCAAGCGCGACGGCCGCAATCGCCTGCGCTGCGCCTGACGCCCGCCGGCCGGCGGAAGCGCGACGCGTTCGGAGGCCGGACTTCCTATGGCTGCGCCGGCTCGTCAGGAGCGCCATAGGCCTGGCACCGGCGTCGCCCCCTCCCCGGCCAGCCCGACGACGCTCCACAGCGTGCCAAGCACGATCACCGCGATCCTGTGCATGTCACCACCTCCCTGTTCTGCGGGCGACCATTAGACACCGATTCCCAGGCATGAAAAAGGCCCCCGAAGGGGCCTTTCCACGGAGCCTTCCGCTCAGCGGCGGAAGCCCGGACGCATGCCATCGCCGGCCGGCTTCGGCCGCCGCTTGACCTGCGGCTTGCGCGCCGCCGGCTTGTCGCCCGGCGCGCCGGCCGGACGTTCGTCGCGCGGCTTGCTCGGGCGCGGCTTGCGGTTGCTCTCGCGGGGCCGCTCGGCGACTGGCGTTCCCTGCTCGCGCCCCTTGCGCTCGGCGCCCGGCTGCGGACCGCGCGAGGAACGCGAGGCCGGCGTGCGGCGGCCGGCGTTGTCGCCATCCTCGCGCCGCGGCGCGCGCTTGCGCCCGGCTTCCGGACGTTCGCTGCGAGCCAGCGGGCGCGCCTGCTTGCGCTGCTGGCGCTCGGCCTTCTCGCGCGCCTTGGTGGTCATGCCCGGCAGCGCCACCGGCTTGAGGCCGACTTCCTCGCTGAGGATATCGATCTCGCGCTGGTCCATTTCGCGATAGCGGCCCATGGTCAGCTCGGAGGTCAGGAACACCGGACCGAAACGCACCCGCTTCAGGCGGCTGACCACCAGCCCCTGGGATTCCCACAGGCGGCGCACCTCGCGGTTGCGGCCTTCCATCACCACGCAGTGGTACCAGTGGTTGAAGCCTTCGCCGCCCGGCGCCTGCTGGATATCGCTGAACTTGGCCGGGCCGTCCTCGAGCATCACGCCATCGAGCAGGCGCTCGATCATCTCTTCGCTGACCTCGCCGCGCACCCGTACCGCGTACTCGCGGTCCATCTCGTAGGAAGGATGCATCAGGCGGTTGGCCAGTTCGCCATCGGTGGTGAACAGCAGCAGGCCGGTGGTGTTGATGTCCAGGCGGCCGACGTTGATCCAGCGCCCGGTGCGCAGGCGCGGCAGGCGGTCGAAGATGGTCGGGCGGCCTTCCGGGTCGTCGCGGGTGCAGACCTCGCCTTCCGGCTTGTTGTAGATCAGCACGCGACGGACGTTCTCGGCGGCCTCTTCGCGGCGGATCAGGTGGCCATCGACGGTGATCGCATCGTGGCTGTCGACCCGCTGGCCGAGGCTGGCCACGCTGCCATTGACATTCACCCGGCCTTCGGCGATCCACACCTCTACGTCGCGCCGGGAACCGACGCCGAGACGAGCGAGGACTTTCTGCAATTTTTCCCCGACCGGTACGTGGGGATTCTCTGGGGTATCGTTCATCTGGGCACCTCCCGGTGTGGCTGGCAACGAATCGAAGGGCGCGCATCATACGCGCTTCGTCAGGACAAAGCACCGTCCCCGGGCGGAAACCCGGGCAATCCCGCTAGACTAGGCCGGGTTCACCCACCCCGCCACCCGGAGGCCCCGGTGCACGATGTCCCCCCCTTCAGCGGCGCCAAGCTGGCGCTGTTCTACGGCGACCGCCTGGTCGTCTACAAACGCGACGAAAAACCCGGCATCCCCTTCCCCGGCTACTGGGACTTTCCCGGCGGCGGCCGCGAAGGCCTGGAAACTCCCGCCGAATGCGCCCTGCGCGAACTGGAGGAAGAGTTCTCGATCCGCCTGGAAGAACCACGCATCGAATGGTTGCGACAGTATCCGAGCACCAGCGGCAGCGCGCCCTTCGCCTATTTCCTGGTGGCGCGCCTGGAGGACCGCGAGTTCGAGGCCATCCGTTTCGGCGACGAAGGACAATACTGGCGATTGATGGAGGTGGACGCCTACCTCGCGCATGCCATGGCCGTGCCCTACCTGCAGAGCCGGCTCGGCGACTATCTGCGGGAACGCCGGCGCATCGGCGAATAACGCCCGCGGCGTTACCCACCCTATGCCCGGGGCGATCCCGGACGGTATAAAAAAACCCGGCCGAAGCCGGGCATGCCCAGGCGGGCAGTCTCAGTGTCTGCGGTGCTCGGCGAAGCGCGCCAGGGCTTCGCGACTGAGGCGCTCGACCTGGGTCCAGTCGCCGCGGTCGACCACGGCCCTGGGCAGCATCCAGGTACCGCCGACGCACATCACGTTGGGTACCGCCAGGTAATCGGCGAGATTGTCCAGGCTGACTCCCCCGGTGGGGCAGAAGCGGATATCGGGGAATGGTCCCGAGAACGCCTTCAGCGCCGCCGGGCCGCCGCTGACCTCGGCGGGGAACAGCTTGAAGCGACGATAGCCGTGGCGATAGGCGAGCATGATCTCGGAAGCGCTGGCCACGCCGGGCAACAGCGGGACTTCGCTGTCCAGGGCGAAGCGCAGCAACTCGTCGGTGCAGCCCGGGGTGACCACGAAGCTCGCCCCGGCCTTTTCCGCGGCGGCGAAGGTCTGCGGGTCGAGCACGGTGCCGGCGCCGATGCGCAGGTGCGGGCGCTCCTCGCTGAGGCGACGGATGGCGGTCAACCCATGCGCCGTGCGCAGGGTGATCTCCAGGGCGGTCAGGCCACCGGCGGCGAGGGCGTCGGCCATCGGCAGGATGTCCGCCTCGCGGTCGATGGTGATCACCGGGAGGATGCGCGCCTCCCGGCACAGCGTGTCGATGCGGGCGGTCTTCTGTTCAAGGTCGTGCATGGCTACAGCTCCGCCACTCAGGGATACCAATGGATCGTCAGGGCCGCGCGGAGGAAGGCGCGAACCGGCATCCGCCGTTCGTCCTCGACCGCCAGCGCGGCGTTCAGGGTGGCCAGCTTGGACTGGCCCTGGATCGCCAGCAGCTGCACCTTCGCCGCCGCCAGCACGGCGCGTGGCAGGGTCAGGCGCTGGTGCGGTACGCTCGGCGCCCACATCGGCAGGCAACGGCGCGTACCCCGGGGATCCATCGCCAGGTCCAGGCCAGGGCTGTTCGGGAACAGCGAGGCGGTATGGCCGTCGTCGCCCATGCCGAGGACCAGCACGTCGATCGGCAATGGCAGCTCGTGCAGGTGGTGGTCGGCCAGCTCGGCCGCTTCCTCCAGGCTCGCCGCCGGCTGGTAGAGGCCGATGAAGCGCGCCTTCGCCGCCTCGCCACGGAGCAGGTGGCGGCGAACCAGGCCGGCGTTGCTGTCGGCGTGCGACTCCGGCACCCAGCGCTCGTCGGCCAGGCTGACGGTGATCCGCGACCAGTCCAGCGGCTCCTCGCTCAAGGCTTCGAGGAACGCCACCGGGCTGCGCCCGCCGGACACCACCAGCAGCGCCTGGCCCTGCTCGGCCAGCGCCGAACGCAGGTGATCGGCGACGCTCGCGGCCAGGCCACGGGCCTGTTCGCTGGCGCTGCTCCAGGCCTGCAGGCCGACGCCCGCCGGCAACTTCAACTCAGAAATCGCCATACCAACTCCTCCCATCGCGGGCCACCAGGGCCACCGAGGCCACCGGCCCCCAACTCCCCGCCGGATACGGCTTGGGCGCTTCGCTCAGGCGTTCCCAGCCGGCGATCAACTGGTCGCACCACTTCCAGGCGAACTCCACCTCGTCCTTGCGCACGAACAGGTACTGGTTGCCCTGGGTGACCTCCAGCAGCAGACGCTCGTAGGCATCCGGAACCCGCGCCGCATGGTAGGTCTCGGAAAAACTCAGTTGCAGCGGGCCGGTGCGCAATTGCATGCCCTTGCCCAGGCCCTGGTCCTTGGTCATCACTTGCAGGGAGATACCTTCGTCCGGCTGCAGGCGGATGATCAGCCGGTTGCTGATCAGCGAGCGCTGCTCGGGGGCGAAGATGTAGTGCGGCGGCTCCTTGAAATGGATGACGATCTGCGACAGCTTCTGCGGCATGCGCTTGCCGGTACGCAGGTAGAACGGCACGCCGGACCAGCGCCAGTTGCGGATGTCCACGCGCAGGGCGACGAAGGTTTCCGCGTCGCTGTCGCGATTCGCATGTTCCTCCTCCAGGTAGCCCGGCACTGCCTTGCCGTCGCTGAAACCGGCGGTGTACTGCCCACGCACCACGCGCGAAGCCAGTTGTTCGGCGGGGATCGGCTCGAGGGCGCGGAGCACCTTGACCTTCTCGTCGCGGATGCTGTCCGCCGAAAGGTCGCTGGGCGGATCCATGGCGATCAGGCAGAGCAGTTGCAACAGGTGGTTCTGCACCATGTCGCGCAGTTGCCCGGCCTGGTCGAAGTAGCCCCAGCGGCCTTCGATGCCGACCTTCTCGGCCACGGTGATCTCCACGTGGGAGATGTGGTTCTGGTTCCACTGGGTCTCGAACAGGCTGTTGGCGAAGCGCAGGGCGATCAGGTTCTGCACCGTCTCCTTGCCCAGGTAATGGTCGATCCGGTAAATGCGGCTTTCCGGGAAGAATCGGGCGACCGCCTCGTTGACCTCGCGGGACGACTCCAGGTCATGCCCGATGGGCTTCTCCAGCACCACCCGGGTACGTTCGGCGAGACCGGCGGCGGCGAGGTTCTCGCAGATGCCGCCGAACACCGAGGCCGGCGTGGCGAAGTAGGCGACCAGCGGCAGTTCGTCGTCCACCGCCTCGCGCAGGCCGAGATAGGCCTGCGGGTCGAGGAAATCCATGCTCAGGTAGTCGAGCCGCTCGCGGAACCGCTGCCAGACCGCGTCGTCCCACTCCTTCGCCGGCACCGCCAGACGCAGGCGCTGCTCCAGCGTCGCCAGGTGTTCGGCGGCAGAGCCTTCGTCGCGGGCCAGGGCCAGGACGCGGGTATCGCGGTGCAGCAGGTTCTCGCGATCGAGTTGGTAGAGCGCCGGGAACAGCTTGCGCAGGGCGAGATCGCCCAGCGCACCGAACAGCGCTAACGTGCAAGGCAGAACGCGGACATCAGGCATTTGTTGTTACCAACCAAATATTGAGTGATATTGAGCCATCCACTGCGCAATTAAGACAAATATGTAGTAATTAAACAACATATTTTTCCCAGCCCGCCACGCTGTTGGTCGCATGCCGGCCTGACGTTAGGATAGGCGCCGCCGCCGGCCCTTCCCCGCCGGGCCGACAGAACACGAGGAACCCGGATGAAAAACCTGCTGGAGCAGATCCAGAGCCGCCTGGACGAACTGAACAAGGCGGAGCGCAAAGTCGCCGAGGTCATCCTGCAGAATCCGCAGCAGGCCACCCGCTTCAGCATCGCCGCCCTGGCCCAGGCGGCGGCGGTCAGCGAACCGACGGTGAACCGCTTCTGCCGCTCCTTCGGCATGAGCGGCTATCCGGAACTGAAGATCCAGCTGGCCCAGAGCCTGGCCAGCGGCGCCGCCTTCGTGACCCAGGCGGTGGCCGAGGACGACGGGCCGGAAGCCTATACGCGGAAGATCTTCAGCAACACCATCGCCTCCCTCGACAGTGCCCACAAGCTGCTCGACCCACGCGCCATCGACCGCGCCGTGGACCTGTTGATCCAGGCCCGGCAGATCCACTTCTTCGGCCTCGGCGCCTCGGCCTCGGTAGCGCTCGACGCGCAGCACAAGTTCTTCCGCTTCAACCTGGCGGTGAGCGCCCAGGCCGATGTACTGATGCAACGGATGATCGCCTCGGTGGCGCATACCGGCGACCTGTTCGTGGTGATTTCCTATACCGGGCGTACCCGCGAACTGGTGGAAGTGGCGCACCTGGCGCGGGAGAACGGCGCCTCGGTGCTCGGCCTGACCGCCGCCGGCTCGCCGCTGGCCAGGGCCAGCACGCTGTGCCTGGACATCCCGTTGCCGGAAGACACCGACATCTACATGCCGATGACCTCGCGGATCATCCAGCTCACCGTGCTCGACGTACTGGCCACCGGCGTGACCCTGCGCCGCGGCGTGGACTTCCAGCCGCACCTGCGGCGGATCAAGGAAAGCCTGGTACCGACCCGCTATCCCCTCGACGAGGACAACTGACCGCCAGCCTATTGCAGGCCGGCGGCGAGACTCAGGCGCATGCGTTCGCCGGGCGCCAGGATCAGCCCGCCGGGACGGTAGCCGGCGGCGCCGATACAGAGGAAGCGTTCCGCTTCGCCCGGCTCGACCTGCTCCACCGGGCGGCTGCCGGGGTGCCAGATCACGCTGCCGGCGCTGACGTTCTTGTCGATCCGCAGGCGGCGGTTCCAGCCACCGTCCTCCAGCACCAGCGATCCGGGATGATAGAGCACCTGCTTGACCGCGCCGCGCGGTATCCAGGTTCCCGGAATCCGCGAAGCGCCGCGCTGGCCGCGAGCCGACTCCAGCTCCATGCCGTGCACCACCACCCGGCTCAGCGCGCCGACCCGCCAGTAGGGCTGCAGGGCGAAGCTGAACAGGCAATCGTCGTCTTCCTCATGGTAGCTGCACAGCTCCAGCTCCAGGCGCTGGCCAAGGCGCGCATCGAGGCGCACGTGCCAGTCCTCCAGGTCCAGTTGCCAGCTCACCACCACCTTGCTTTCGTCGGCGTAGGCGTCGAGCAGGCGCCATTCGCGTTGCCGCGCCCAGCCCTGCTGTGGCCATTCGCTGCCGTTGGGATGACTGCCGAACCACGGCCAGCAGACCGGGATGCCACCGCGTACCGGCGCGCTGCTGAGCGCCGGCCATTCGCCGGCGCACCACAGCAACGGGCGTTCGCCCTGCGGCTGGAAATGCAGGAGCTGCGCCCCTTGCCGACTGAATACGGCCTGGCACAGCGGATGGTCGATCAACAGCAGATCGCGACGTTGGAAGCGTACCCAGTCGAACGGTCGCTTGGCCCGCATGGAATGAAAGAAACGCTGCAGCGGATGCTCAAGCATGTCCGATTGTCCTACCCTCTCCCCTTCCCGGAAAGCCCGGGCGTGCATCCGTGTAGTTTTACTACATTTCGCCCGCAAGCCCCAAATGATCGGCGCAGGAAAAGCGTAGTCGGTTTGTAACAGACGCGGAGCGGTGGCCGTCGCCGGGAAAACGGCCCGCCCCGGCGAGCGGGCGGGCCCAGGCACGCTATCGAAGCGCGCAGCGGGACCCTCAGAACACCGTCTGGATCTTGATCCCCGCCACCAGCGCGTTGTCGACCTCGTCGACCCCGCCCGGGCGCTTGATGTACTGCAGGTTCGGCCGCACCGTCAGCCAGTCGGTCACGTGCACCCCGTAGTACAGCTCGGCGTTGTACTCGGTGTCCTGCAGCGGCTGGTACAGCGGGTTGTCATAGTCGTCGATGCCGTTCACCTGATTCACCAGGCGCTGGCGCTTCTTCACATCGTCGTTAACGTGGATGCGCGCGATGCCCAGGCCGATGTCGTCCTTCGGCCGCGCATCGAACGGGCCCTTGTAGACCACCCCGAGCTGCTGGTAGTTGTCCACCACGTTGGTCGCCTTGTCGTGGACGGTCAGGTTGGCGAACAGGTTCAACCCACGCGACGTATCGCCGTTGTGCGACGTGACCTGCTGCTGCGCCACCACCCACCAGCCATGCTTGCTGCCGCGCGACTTGAAGTCGTTGCCGGTCAGCCCCTGCGGCTGGCCGTCGACGTCGTCGTACACGTCGTCGGCCTTCGCCGTGCTGTAGTAGTAGCCCAGCCGGTACTCGCCCGGCAGTTGCTCGGCGCCGACCTTCGGCTGCCAGATCAGCTCCACCGGCAGCAGCGCGCCCTTGGTCCCGCTGCCGCTCATCTTGAAGCCATTGCCGGTCTCCAGGTTCGACGGGTTCTGCTCGTAGGCGCCGACCTGCACGTACCAGTCCGGCGCGAAGTTGTACTTCACCCGCAGCGCCCACTGGCTGACCGGCCAGTTGTACCAGATGCTCCCCGCCCAGTTGCCCACCTGCGAGCCGCAGAAGGCCAGGTTCTGGAAGTCGCAGGGGAAGCTGTTGAAGTCCTCGCCCTCGCCGAAACGGCCGAATTTCACATCCAGCGCTCCGTCGAAGTACTGCTGCTTGAGCCACAGCTGGGTCAGCCGCCAGGTCTGCCCGCGGCCCCAGACCTCCTGCACCGAGCTGATGTGTCCGGCGCGCGGGTCGCCGATGCGGTCGTTGGAGAGGTTCTTGCCGTTGCGCTCGGTGACCATGAACTGGAACTCGGTGGCCTTCCAGCCGAAGATCTTCTCCAGGTCCATGTGCACGCCCAGGGCGAACTGGTCGGTGTAGCGCCCGGTCTTGTCGTCGTCATAGCCGCCATCGAGGTTGGCCGCCGCCTCGCCGACGTACTCCAGCTTGAAGTCGTAGCCCTTCTCCAGCAGCTCGGTGCGCTTGCCGCCCCAGTCGCCGAGCATCCATTTCGAATTCGGGTCGAAGGCCTCGGCGGCGTGCGCCGCGTTTCCCAAGCCCAGGGCTCCCAGAGCGAACAGGCAGCCCACTGTCCTGGCGGCCGGCCTGGTTTTCTTGTTCTTGTACATTTCCAGCGTCCTCGTGGTTGTGGTCTAGGCAGTACGAAAGGATTCAGGAGTTCTTCTGGCGATTGCCGTTCAGCGCGGTGACCTTCTCCGCCGCCGCGCCCGCCATGCGCAGGGCTACGCGCTCGCCGCTCCGCGCATCGAACAGCAGGACCCGCGCCGGATCGAAACGCAGGCTCATGCCGCTGCCCGGCTGCGGCGCGACGTCCGGAGCCAGGCGGCAACAGACCTTGACCTGGTTGACGGTGACGAAGACCAGGGTGTCCGGCCCGGTCGGTTCGAGTACCTCGACTTCGGTACGCAGGTCATGGGCGGCGCTGCCATCGCCCAGGGCGACCTGCTCCGGGCGTACGCCGAGGATCAGCTCGCGCCCTTCCTCCAGGTCGACCGCCAGCTCCAGCGGCAGTTCGATCCGATCCTGGCCACTGTCGAGCAGGCCGATCCAGCGTCCGTCCCGGCGCTGCACGCGCAACGGAATGAAATTCATCGGCGGCGAACCGATGAAGCTGGCGACGAACAGGTTGGCCGGGTCGTTGTAGATCTGCTGCGGCGTGCCGAACTGCTGGATGACGCCGTCCTTCATCACCGCCACCTTGTCGCCGAGGGTCATGGCCTCGATCTGGTCGTGGGTGACATACACGGTCGTGGTCTTCAGCCGCTGGTGCATCAGCTTCAGCTCGGTGCGCATTTCCACCCGCAGCTTGGCATCGAGGTTCGACAGCGGCTCGTCGAACAGGTAGACCTTGGGCCGCCGTGCCAGCGCCCGGCCCATGGCCACCCGCTGCTGCTGGCCACCGGAGAGCTGCGAGGGCTTGCGTTCGAGCAGGTGCTCGATCTGCAACAACCTGGCCACCCGCGCCACCTCCTCGTCGATGGCGGCCTGGGGCATCTTGCGGATCTTCAGGCCGAAGGCGATGTTCTCGCGCACGCTCATGGTCGGGTACAGGGCATAGGACTGGAAGACCATGGCGATGTCGCGGTCCTTGGGGCTCATGCCGCTGATGTCCTGGCCGTCCACCAGGATCGCACCGCCGGTGATGCTCTCCAGCCCGGCGATGCAGTTCATCAGGGTCGACTTGCCGCAGCCCGAGGGCCCGACGAGGATCAGGAATTCGCCGGAGTCGATCTTCAGTCGGATGTCCCTGAGGGTGTCGGCCAGGCCGCTGCCGTAGCTCTTGTGCAGGTTGCGCAGTTCGAGGGTTGCCATGTTTCGTTCGTCTCCGGGGTCAGCGACCCGTCTCAGCCTTTCACCGCGCCGGCGGTGAGGCCGCGCACGAAGTACTTGCCGGCCAGTACGTAGACCACCAGCGTGGGCAGCGCGGCGATCATCGCCGCGGCCATGTCGACGTTGTATTCCTTGACCCCGGTGGTGATGTTCACCAGGTTGTTCAGGGCCACGGTGATCGGTTGCGAGTCGCCGCTGGCGAACACCACGCCGAACAGGAAGTCGTTCCAGATCTGGGTGAACTGCCAGATCAGGCAGACCATCACGATGGGCGTGGACATCGGCAGCAGGATGCGCAGGAAGATGGTGAAGAAACCGGCGCCATCCAGGCGCGCGGCCTTGACCAGGGCATCCGGGATCGCCACGAAATAGTTGCGGAAGAACAGCGTGGTGAAGGCCAGTCCGTAGATCACATGGACCAGCACCAGGCCACTGGTGGTATTGGCCAGGCCGAGCTTGCCGAGGGTGAAGGACATCGGCAGGAGGATCACCTGGAACGGCAGGAAGCAGCCGAACAGCAGCGCGCCGAAGAACAGCTGGGAGCCGCGGAAGCGCCACATCGACAGCACGTAGCCGTTCAACGCGCCGATGAAGGTGGAGATCAGCACGCCGGGTACGGTGATCAGCACCGAGTTCCAGAAGAACGCGCCGACGCTGTCCCAGGCCTTGAGCCAGCCGATGACGGTGAAGGTGTCGGGCAGCGACAGCAGGTTGCCGGTGCGGATGTCGTCGGGCGTCTTGAAGCTGGTCAGCAGCATCACCAGCAGCGGCACCAGGTAAAGCGCGCAGGCGCCCCAGAGGGTCAGGTGCACGGCCAGGCGGCTGACGCTGAAGGTCGGGTTCGGGGACGCGTCACGCATGGCGCTTGCCTCGCAGTTCGGAATACAGGTACGGCACCACGATCGCCAGCACCGCGCCGAGCATCAGCATCGCGCTCGCCGCGCCGAGCCCCATCTGGCCACGGGTAAAGGTATGCGCATACATGAACATCGCCGGCAGGTCGGAGGAATAGCCCGGCCCGCCAGCGGTCATCGCCGCCACCAGGTCGAAGCTCTTGATCGCTATATGGGCGAGGATCATCAGTGCGCTGAAGAACACCGGGCGCAGGCTCGGCAGGACGATGCGCAGGTAGATGGTCGGCAGGCTCGCGCCGTCGACCTGGGCGGCGCGCACGATGGCCGGGTCGACCCCGCGCAGGCCGGCGAGGAACAGCGCCATGACGAAGCCGGACGCCTGCCACACGGCGGCGATCACCAGGCAGTAGACGACCCGCTCCGGGTCCACCAGCCAGTCGAAGCGGAAACCTTCCCAGCCCCAGTCGCGGAGCAGCTTGTCCAGGCCCAGGCCGGGGTTGAGCAGCCATTTCCAGGCGGTGCCGGTGACGATCATCGACAGCGCCATGGGATACAAGTAGAGGGTGCGGATGAAGCCTTCGCGGCGGATGCGCTGGTCCAGCAGCACCGCCAGGAACACTCCGAGCACCAGGCAGATGGCGATGAACGAGCCGCCGAAGAGCAGCAGGTTCTTGCTCGCCACCCACCAACGGTCGTTGTCCCACAGGCGCTGGTACTGGCTCAGCCCGGCCCACTTGTAGCTGGGCATGAAGCGCGAGTTGGTGAAGGACAGCAGCAGCGTCCAGCCGATGTAGCCATACATGCAGAACAGCACCACGACCACGCTTGGCGCCAGCACCAGCTTCGGCAGCCAGCCTTGCAGGCGATCGAGCGGCGAGACGCGACGAGGCGCTACCGGAGCCGTGGGATGGACAGGGGAATTGGTCGCCATGCGTTTTCTCGCGCGCGAAGGAACCCACCCGTGCCGCACGGCGGCACGGAGCCAGTCGGGAGGATCGAGCGGAGCCCTGGCCGGGCTCCGCGCCAGGGACCTACTGCGCCGCCGCCTCGATGGCGGCCGCCAGCTGCTGGGCGGCCTTCTGCGGATCCGCGGCGGGGTCGTTGAAGAAGTTGGTCACCACGTCGAAGATCGCCCCTTGCACATAGCTGGAGGCGGCCATGCTGTGGGCCATGCTCGGCACCAGGTTGCCGTCCTCGGAGGCCTGCTTGAAGTCCTTCATCGACTGCTGGGAGCAACTGTCGAACGGCGTCATGTCGGCGTCCAGGCGGACCGGGATGGACCCCTTGTTGAGGTTGAAGTCCTTCTGGAAGGACGGGTCGAGCACGCTGCGCGCCAGGTCTTCCTGGGCCTTGCGGTTTTCCGCGTTGTTCAGCTTGAACATCACCAGCGAGTCGATGTTGTAGTCGAAGGCCTTCTGCGTGCCGGGGAACGGCAGGCACTGGTAGTCCTTGCCCGGCACCTTGCCGGCGGCAGTGAACTCGCTCTTCGCCCAGTCGCCCATGATCTGCATCCCGGCCTTGCCGTTGATCACCATCGCCGTGGCCGCGCTCCATTCGCGGCCGGCGGCGTCGGCGTCGACGTAGCCGCGGAGCTTCTTCAGCGCGGCGAACACCTCGACCATCTGCGCCCCGGTGAGGGTCGCCTTGTCCTGTTCGACGAAGGCCTTGCGGTAGCCCTCCGGGCCCATCTTGCTCAGCACCAGGTTCTCGAACACGGTGCCGTCCTGCCACGGCTGGCTGCCATGGGCCAGCGGCGTGAAGCCGGCGGCCTTGAGCTTGTCGGCGGCGGCGAACAGTTCGTCGAGGGTGGTCGGCGGGGTGGCGCCGGCCTTCTTGAACACTTCCGGGTTGATGTAGAGCCAGTTCACCCGATGTACGTTGATCGGCACTGCCACATAGTCGCCGTCGTACTTCATGATCTGCGCCACCTGCTTCGGCAGCAGGCTGTCCCACTTGCCTTCGGCGGCCACCGCGTTGAGGTCGGCGAGCAGGCCCAGTTCGCCCCACTCCTGGATATCCGGCCCCTTGATCTGCGCCGCGGCCGGCGGATTGCCGGACACCGCGCGGGTCTTCAGCACGGTCATCGCCGCCTCGCCGCCACCGCCGGCCACGGCGAAATCCTTCCAGGTATGGCCTTTGGCCTCGACCAGCTTCTTCAGGGTTTCGGCGGCGCGCTTCTCACCGGCGGAGGTCCACCAGTGCAGCACTTCGACTTCGCCGGCCTGGGCCAGCAGCGGGGAGAGACAGAGCGAGGAAAGACAGATGACGGCAGAGAGGCGACGGATCGCATTCATGGGGAAAACCTTCTTCTTGTTATTCGGAGCAAGTCTGCGCTTGCAATGTTCCGAGTCTATTCAAGCGTTCCGCGTCGCGGGTAACGAAGCGATCCGGGTTTGTCACGGGATGGTTACATTGGGATTGAGGCAGAGCAGGAAGATCCAGGCTTGAACGCGGCAAGGCCGCTTCGCGATAGAAACCTCCTACAGCAGTCGGTTCCTTCGTGCCGCCCGCCTCTCCAGCCAGGCATCCCGCAACCTATCGGCCGGCGAATCCTCATGCTGCCCGCCATCCAGCGCGATCACCAGCATCCGCTCATGACAGCGGAAATCGACGATGTACGGCCCGAGAATCTTCTGTCGACGCAACTTCAGCCCGAGCAATCGTTGCCCGCGCAAACACAGCCATAACGCCCGCTCCGCCTCTGTCTGCCGCTGCTGCGGAACGCGGCAAAACCCGCCCCGGGAAAACCTCATGCCTACCTGCCTCGTTCAAGCGCCCGGCAGGCCTGCCCATCACTCCAGCCCCAGGCGCGGCAAGCGCAGGCTTACCCGCAGGCCGCCCTCGCGACGGTTCTGCAAACTGACTTCGCCGCCATGGGTGTGCGCGATGTTGCGCGCGATGCCCAGCCCCAGCCCGTAGCCCTGGCCGCGCGGGGACAGGCGGAAGCGCGGCTCGAAGATCTGCTCCAGGCGCTGCTCGGGCACGCCGGGGCCGTCGTCGTCGACGTGCAGCACCACCGCTTCCGGCCCATCCTCCAGGCACAGGCGGGCGCGTTCGCCGTATTTCAGCGCATTGTCCAGCAGGTTGCCGATACACCGCTTGAGCGCCAGGGGCTTGCCCGGATATGGCTCCGCGGCGCGGCCGACCACCTCCACCCGGCCGTCGGCCAGGTAGGGCTCGGCAATGTGCTGGAGCAACAGGTTGAGGTCGACCGGCTCGACGTTCTCGTGGATATCGGTGTCCTTCACGCACTGCAGCGCACCCTTCACCAGCAGTTCCAGTTCGTCAAGGTCGCGACCGAACTTCTCCTGCAAGCGCTCGTCTTCCAGGAGTTCCACCCGCAGGCGCAGGCGGGTGATCGGCGTGCGCAGGTCGTGGGAAATGGCGCTGAACAACTGCCCGCGCTCGTTCAGGTAGCGGTCGATGCGCTCGTGCATGGTGTTGAAGGCGCGTGCCACCTCCACCAGTTCGCTGGCGCCGCGCTCCTCCAGCGGCACCGACGGACCGCCCAGGGCCAGATCGCGGGCGGCACGCGCCAGGCGCTTGAGCGGACGGCTCTGCCAATGCATCAGCAAACCGGTGAAAAGCAGCAGCAACAGGCTGGTGAAGACGATCGAGAGCACTTGCTGCGGTTGCAGTCCCTCGGGTTCCAGGCTGACGTACGGCGCCGGCATCAGGCTGGCGATGTACAGCCACTCGCTGTCGCCGATGCGGATCTGGGTGACCAGCACCGGCGGGTTCACCGGCTCCAGGGTCAAAGCGTAGTGCGCCCAGGAGCGCGGCAGTTCGTCGAGCTTCAGCGCACCGTTGAACAGGCGCAGTTCGTCGGGACTGATGAATTCGACCTGCAGCTCGACCTCCTTGCCCAGGCGCTGGTGCAGCACGTCCTGGACGATCTCCAGCACCGCCTGCTTGTTCGGCGTGTCCGGCAAGGCGCGCATCTCCAACGGCCGCTCGTTCAACGAGACGAAGAAGCGCGTGCCGCCCATGCTGCGCAACTGGTCGAGGACCAGCGGCCGGTAGCCGAGCGGCAGGGAGCGGAAGTAGCTGACGCTGGCCGCCATCGAATAGGCCAGGCTGCGCGAACTGGTAAGCAGGCCCTCGCGCTGGCTGGAACGCAGGTGCGACAGCCAGAACAGGCTGGAAAGCCCTTGCGCGACCAGCAACGCGAGCAGGGTCAGGAGCAGCATGCGGCCGAGCAGCGAGCTCGGCACCGGCGACCAGCGCCGCCGTTCGCTCATGGCTGCAGGTGCGGCCGCACCTGTGCCGCCAGCAGGTAGCCGCTGCCGCGCACGGTCTGGATCAGCCGCGGCGCCTTGCCGGTGTCGCGCAGGCGCTGGCGCAGGCGGCTGACCGCCATGTCGACGATACGCTCCAGCGGCAGCACCTCGCGGCCACGGGTGGCACTGGCGATGGTATCGCGGTCGAGAATCTGCTGCGGATGATCGAGGAACAGCTTGAGCAGCGCGAAGTCGGCGCCGCTGAGGAAGAACTCCTCGCCGTCTTCATGGAACAGTCGATGGCTGACGGTATCCAGTCGCCAGTCCTCGAAGGCCAGCACGTCGCCGCCGCGCACCTGGGTGAACTGCGCGCGACGCAGCAGGGCCTTGATCCGCGCGAGCAACTCGCGCGGACTGAAGGGCTTGCCGAGGTAATCGTCGGCGCCCAGTTCCAGGCCGATCACCCGGTCGGCCTCGTCGGAACTGGCGGTGAGCATGATGATCGGCATGCAGGCCAGGCGCTGGTGCGAGCGGATCCAGCGGCACAGGCTGAAACCGTCCTCGTCCGGCAACATCACGTCGAGGATCGCCAGGATCGCCTCCTCCTCGCACAGCGCCTGGCGGAAGTCGGCACCGCGCGAAACGCTGCGGACCTGGAAGCCGGCGCGGCTGAGGTAGGTTTCCAGCAGTTCGCGGATCTCCTGGTCATCGTCCACCAGCAGGATCGATCGTCCGTTCGCGCTCACGAGGCTCCTCCTTATGCGGTTGCTCTCACACCGGTTCGGCTCTCGGCGTCCAGGGCCTGCTGCAAGGCAACGCCGGCGCCGAGCAGGCCCGGATGCTCGGCGGTCATGATCCACACCGGCACGTCCTGCAGGTAGGCGCCGCTGGTCTTGCCGCGGCTGGCGAAGGCCCCGGCGAACCCACTGGCGAGGAAGCGTTCGCGGAAGCGCGGCACGATACCGCCGGTGATGTAGACGCCGCCGAGGGCGCCGACGGTGAGCGCGGCATTGCCGGCGACTCGCGCCAGCCACAGGAAGAAGTGTTCCAGCACCGCGTCGGCCTGGGCGTCGCCGGCCAGCGCCAGTGCGCCGACCTCCGCCGCACTGGTCGCGCGAACAGGAATCCCGTCGAGGGCGCAGCTGATCTCATAGAGAGCGAGCAGGCCGTTGCCGGACAGCACGCGCTCGGCGGAGACATGTCCGTAGCGCTCGCGCAGACTTTCCCAGACGGCGAAATCGCGCGCCGAGGTGACCGGCAGGTCGACATGCCCGCCCTCGCAGGGCAGCACCTCCCAGCGCCCCTCCCCCAGCGGCAGCAGGCTGCCGACGCCCAGACCGGTACCGGGGCCGATGATCAGCCGCGCGCGGTCCGCCTGGGCGCTGCCGGGGCGGACCTGCACCAGTTCGTCCGCGCCCAGCCGCGAGGCGGCCCAGGCCATGGTGCTGAAGTCGTTGACCAGCAGCAGGTGATCCAGCCCCAGTTCCTCGCGAAACGCGGCGCGGTTGATCGACCAGTGGTTGTTGGTGAAGCGGAAATCGCCCGCGCCGACCGGACCGGCGCAGGCCAGGCAGACCGAGTCGATGTTCGCCAGCGACTCGCCGACCCGCGCCAGGTAGTCGCGCACGGCCAGTTCCGGCCGCGGGTAATCGGCGCAGGCGAGCACCGCGATGGATTCCAGGCGCTGCCCGCGCCAGAGCGCGAAGCGCGCATTGGTGCCGCCGATATCGCCAATCAGGGCGAGGCCGCCGGAACTTCCGTTCTTGTCGTTATTCATCGTCGTTCGAACCGCAATGCCCCGCGCCAGGCGGGACGGTCGGCAGATCTTGCCGGAGAGACCTGCGCCAGCCAAGCGCCGGCGAAGGTCGACCTATCAGAACTAGCGCCAGCCGTTGAGGCTCTCGGTGAAGCTACAGGCACCCTCTTCCGCGCTGCTCATGGCGTTGCGCATGAAGGCGAACAGCTCGCGGCCGCAGCCGAGATTGCCGTCCTGCGGCGCCGGCTCCAGGCTACGCGCCTGCCACTCGGCCTCATCGATCAGCACCCGCAATTCGCCGCTCACTCCGTCGACCCGCACCCGGTCGCCGTCGCGCAGGCGCGCCAGGGGACCGCCGGCGATGGCTTCCGGACTCACATGGATGGCCGCCGGCACCTTGCCCGAAGCCCCGGACATGCGTCCGTCGGTGACCAGCGCCACCTTGAAGCCACGATCCTGCAGGACTCCGAGGAACGGCGTGAGCTTGTGCAGCTCCGGCATACCGTTCGCCCGCGGGCCCTGGAAACGCACCACGGCGACCAGGTCGCGCTCCAGCTCGCCGGCCTTGAAGGCCGCGGCCAGGCTGGCCTGGTCGTGGAAGATCCGCACCGGCGCCTCGACCACCTGGTGTTCCGGCGCCACCGCCGAGACCTTCATCACGCCGCGACCGAGATTGCCTTCCATCAGGCGCAGGCCGCCCTCGGCCGAGAACGGTTTGTCCAGTGGACGCAGGATCGCCTCGTCGAGGCTCTGCTCCGGGCCTTCGCGCCAGACCAGCCGGCCGTCCTCGAGGAACGGCTCGCGGGTATAGCGGCGCAGGCCGGGGCCGGCGACCGTCTGCACGTCTTCGTGGAGCAGACCGCCGTCGAGCAGCTGGCGGATCAGGAAGGACATGCCGCCGGCCGCCTGGAAGTGGTTGATGTCGGCCTGGCCGTTCGGATAGATGCGCGCCAGGGTCGGCACCACATGGGACAGCTCGGACATGTCCTGCCAGGTCAGCTGGATGCCGGCCGCCTGGGCGATCGCCAGCAGGTGCAGGGTGTGGTTGGTCGAGCCGCCGGTGGCGAGCAGCGCCACCACCGAGTTGACGATGGCCTTCTCGTCGACGATTTCCGCCATCGGCACGTAGTTACCGTTCTCCGGGGTCAGCCGGCTGGCCTGGCGCGCCGCTTCGCGGGTGAGTTCGTCGCGCAGCGGGGTGTTCGGGTTGACGAAGGAGGCACCGGGCAGGTGCAGGCCCATCACTTCCACCAGCAACTGGTTGGTATTGGCGGTGCCATAGAAGGTGCAGGTGCCGGGAGCATGGTAGGAGGCCATTTCCGAGGCCAGCAGCTCTTCGCGAGTGGCCTTGCCCTCGGCGAACAGCTGGCGCACCGCGGCCTTTTCCTTGTTGGAGATGCCGGTCGGCATCGGCCCGGCCGGGACGAACACGGTGGGCAGGTGGCCGAAGCGCAGCGAGCCGATCAGCAGGCCCGGCACGATCTTGTCACAGACGCCCAAGCACAGCGCCGCATCGAACATGTTGTGCGACAGCGCGATGGCGGTGGACATGGCGATCACGTCGCGGCTGGCCAGCGACAGTTCCATGCCCGGCTCGCCCTGGGTCACCCCGTCGCACATGGCCGGCACGCCACCGGCGAACTGGCCGACCGAGCCGATCTCGTGCAGCGCCTCCTTGATCAGCCCCGGAAAGCGCTCGAACGGCTGGTGCGCCGAGAGCATGTCGTTGTAGGCGGAAACGATGGCCACGTTGGCCTGGTTCATCAGCCGCAGGGTCTGCTTGTCGCTTTCGCCGCAGGCCGCGACCCCGTGGGCGAGGTTGCCGCACGGCAGGGTGCCGCGGTGCGGCCCCTTGCTGGCCGCCGCCCGGACCATCTCGAGATAGCGCTGGCGAGTGACCGCGCTACGGGCCTGGATGCGGCGGGTGACTTCGAGCACACGAGGGTGCATGGCAGATTCTCCTACAGACTATCAATTGTTGTTTTTACAACATAATCATCGGTTGAAGGATGTTTACTTTTCTTTATGGACGAAATGTAATGGTTTTTACCACAACAATAGAAAAGAGACGACCTCATTATGACTATCCGCCTGGCCATCAACGGCTTCGGCCGCATCGGCCGAAACGTTCTTCGCGCCCTGTATACCGGCCACTACCGCGAGCAGTTGCAGGTGGTGGCGATCAATGACCTCGGCGACGCCGCGGTCAACGCCCACCTGTTCCAGCACGACAGCGTCCATGGACGCTTTCCCGGCGAGGTCGAGCACGATGCCGAAAGCCTGCGGGTGATGGGCGACCGCATCGCCGTCAGCGCCATCCGCAACCCGGCGGAACTGCCCTGGAAGAGCCTCGGCGTGGACATCGTGCTCGAGTGCACGGGGCTCTTCACCAGCCGCGACAAAGCCGCCGCCCACCTGCAAGCCGGCGCCGGCAAGGTGCTGATCTCGGCGCCGGGCAAGGGCGTCGACGCCACCGTGGTCTACGGCGTCAACCACCAAGTGCTGCGCGCCTCCCATCGGATCGTCTCCAACGCCTCCTGCACCACCAACTGCCTGGCACCGGTGGCCCAGGTACTGCATCGCGAGCTGGGCATCGAGCACGGCCTGATGACCACCATCCACGCCTATACCAACGACCAGAACCTCTCCGACGTGTACCACCCGGACCTGTATCGCGCCCGTTCGGCGACCCAGTCGATGATCCCCACCAAGACCGGCGCCGCCGAGGCGGTCGGCCTGGTCCTGCCGGAACTCGCCGGCAAGCTCACCGGGCTGGCGGTGCGGGTGCCGGTGATCAACGTGTCGCTGGTCGATCTCACCGTACAGGTGGCCCGGGATACCAGCGTAGACGAGGTCAACCGCCTGTTGCGCGAGGCCAGCGAGGGCTCTCCGGTGCTCGGCTACAACACCCTGCCGCTGGTGTCGGTGGATTTCAACCACGACCCGCGCTCGTCGATCTTCGACGCCAACCACACCAAGGTCAGCGGTCGGCTGGTCAAGGCGATGGCCTGGTACGACAACGAGTGGGGCTTCTCCAACCGCATGCTGGACAGCGCCCTGGCGCTGGCCGCCGCCCGCGACTGACGCGCCTCAGCGGAACTTGCGCCGACCGCGCGCCTGCAACGCCAGCAGGCGCAGGTCGGCTTCGGCGAGGATCAGCCGCTGCTCGACCTTGTCCGCGCGCTTCCAGACGCGGATTTCCTGGCGCGTGCGACCGCAGCCACGGCACACGTCGGCGTCGAACTCACAGATATTGATGCAAGGACTCTTCAAGCGTTCCCCCTTTTTCGGCGCGGACCGGATGCGCTCCTCGCCCACCACTTCACGCCAGGCGGCGGGCCGGCGTCCAGGCGGAAATGCCTATCGGGCCGATCGAGCGGCCCGAATCCTCACTCGGCCCCGGCGTCGCGCAGGCTTTCGTAGGCCGGCGCGGCATAGATGCCGGCCTCGACGCAGAGCGCCATGACCCGCGGCAGGTCCTGGGTATAGACCAGCACCGCCTGCAGCTCGTCGTCCAGCGGCTCGCTGAAATCCACCAGCACGTAGCCGCCCTTTTCCGGGTACATGCTGCTCAGTTGCACCTGGATACGGTTGAGGGCGACCAGCGGCTCGGTCTTGAGCAACTGCTTCGGCTTGATGTTGAACGCCACGTCCTTGCCGAAGGAGGCGACGATCCGGGCGAACAGCTCGGCATAGGTGTCGGCCTGGAACAACACGATGTCCGGCAGGCTGCCGACCACCACCCATTCGCCGAGCGGGATCGGGAAGCTGTCGTCGTAGTTGATGTCCGGGTTGGCGGCGAGGAACCCTGCCGGATCGGCGTAGGCCTGGGCCGCCTCGTCGGCGATCCGCTGGATTTCCTCGGCGCCCATGCAGCCGGTGCTGATGAGGGTGATCAGTTCGTTCAGGGTGTCTTTCATGGGCGGGTTCCAGGGTCGATGAAACGGAGCGGACCGGCCTCGACGGCACGGCCGGATGAATTCTACAGGGTGGAACGACGGTCAGCGGCGCGGCCAGTCATCGTCGGCGTCCAGTGCCTCGCGCTCCTCGCGCATGGCCTCCGCCAGGGCGCGCTCTTCGTCATCGGGATCGGCGCCCGCGACAGCCTCCGCGACGGCAGGCTCGACGGCTTGCTCCGCGACCACGGGAATCGGCCCAGCCGCTGGCTCGGCGGACTCGTCGCCCTGCTCCGAGGGCTCCGGAGGGTCGAGCAGGTCGTCGAAGTCGGTCTTCAGGCCCTGCTCCATCTCGTCCAGTTCCAGCAGCAGGCTGCGGAAGCTGGTTTCCTCGCGCGGCTTCTCCGGCTCGCCGGCCTCCCCCTCGATCTCCTCGAGGCTTTCCCCGGCCTCGGCGATGGCGCGATCGGCCAGGGCCTGGATCGAGGCAGGAATCGCATCCTCGTCGAGATCGTCGCGCGGCGGCTGCGCCGCGGGCGCCACTTCGACCGGCGGTTCCGGTTCGGGCTCCATCTCGCGCAACGCCGACAGCGGCGGCAGTTCGTCGAGGCTCTTCAGGTTGAAATAGTCGAGGAACGCCTTGGTGGTCGCCAGCATCGCCGGACGCCCCGGCACCTCGCGATAGCCGACGATGCGGATCCACTCGCGTTCCATCAGGGTCTTGACGATCTGGGTGTTCACCGCGACGCCACGGATCTCCTCGATCTCGCCGCGGGTGATCGGCTGGCGGTAGGCGATCAGCACCAGGGTTTCCAGCAAGGCCCGCGAATAGCGTTGCGGACGCTCCTCCCAGAGCCGGCCGACCCAGGGCGAGAAGCGCTCGCGGATCTGCAGGCGGTAGCCGGACGCCACTTCCTTCAGCTCGAACGCCCGTCCCGTGCAGGACAACGCGAGGATCGCCAGGGCGTCGCGGAACTGCCCCGGCTCCGGCCGCTCGGCCTCGTCGAACAGCTCGGCCAGGCGCTCCAGCGACAGCGGCTTGCCGGCGGCGAGGAGGATGCCTTCGAGCAGGGTGGCGAGTTCGTGGGGATCGGACAGGTTCATCGTCGCAACGGATACCGGAGCCAGGAGAAGTGGAAAGAAAGATAGTGGAGCCAGGCGCGCACAGCTTAACAGGACGCGCGCCGGGACGAAGCCGGCGCGACGGAAAAGCCCGTCGGGCGCCCGGCGACGGCAGCGAACGCGGTCACTCGAAATCGTCCTCCAGGGCCTCCTCCAGCGCCTCGCCCTCTTCCGCCCCGGCGGCCACCCGCAGGCGCACGTGGATGGCTCCGAAGGCCTCGTTCTGTACCAGTTCCACCAGTTGTTCCTTGACCAGTTCGAGGATCGCCATGAAGGTCACCACCACGCCGAGCTTGCCCTCCTCCAGGGTGAACAGCTGGATGAACGGCACGAAGGCGCCGCCTTTCAGGCGCTCCAGCACTTCGCTCATGCGCTCGCGGGTGGACAGCACCTCGCGGGTCACCTGGTGGCTCTCGAACAGGTCGGCGCGACGCAGCATCTCGCCCATCACCAGCATCAGCTCCTGCAGCGCCAGCTCCGGCAGCAGCTTGCGCGCCCGCGCCTCGGGCGCCGCCACCAGCGGCACCAGCACGTCGCGGCCGACCCGGGGCAGCTCGTCGAGGTCTTCCGCGGCCTTCTTGAACCGCTCGTACTCCTGCAGGCGGCGGATCAGCTCGGCGCGCGGGTCCTCCTCTTCCTCCTCGGCCTCCGCCGAGCGTGGCAGCAGCATGCGCGACTTGATCTCCGCGAGCATCGCCGCCATCACCAGGTACTCGGCGGCCAGTTCCAGGCGCACCGCCTTCATCAGCTCGACGTAGCCCATGTACTGGCGGGTGATTTCCGCCACCGGTATGTCGAGGATGTCGATGTTCTGCTTGCGGATCAGGTACAGCAGCAGGTCGAGCGGGCCTTCGAAGGCCTCGAGGAAGACCTCCAGCGCGTCCGGCGGGATATAGAGGTCCTGCGGCAGTTCGGTGACCGCCTCGCCGTAGACCAGCGCCAGTTGCACCGGCACCCGCTCGGCGGCAGGCCCGGTTACGGGGGAGTCGGCGTTGGCCGGGAGATCGTCCTGCATGGGTCGGCTCATGGTGTACGGAATTCGGACGGCGCTCAGGCCGGCTGCATGAACGGCGCCGGATCGCCACAACCCACGCGGATCACTTCCGGATCCGTGTCGGTCAGGCTGATCACGGTGGAGGCCTCGCCGCCGCCGTAGCCACCGTCCACGATCAGGTCGACCTGGTGTTCCAGGACCTGGCGCATTTCATAGGGATCGTTCAGCGGCTCGCTGCTGCCGGGCATGATCAGGCTCACGCTCATCAGCGGCTCGCCCAGCTCCTCCAGCAGCGCCCGGGCGATCGGGCAGTTCGGCACGCGCAGGCCGATGGTGCGGCGCTTGGGGTGCAGGAGCATGCGCGGCACTTCGCGGGTGGCGCTGAGGATGAAGGTGTAGGGACCGGGGGTGTGCGCCTTGAGCAGGCGGAACAGGCCGGTGTCGACCTTGGCATAGACGCCCAGCTCGGAAAGGTCGCGGCAGACCAGGGTGAAGTTGTGCTTGTCGTCCAGTTGACGAATGCGGCGGATGCGATCCACCGCGGTCTTCTCGCCGATGCGGCAGCCCAGGGCGTAGGACGAATCGGTGGGGTAAACGATGACCCCGCCCTGGCGGACGATCTCCACGGCCTGCTTGACCAGCCGTGGCTGAGGATTTTCCGGATGGATCTGGAAGAACTGGCTCATTCGGCCCCCTTGGCTTCGGAATGACGTTCGGTATCGCGAAAATGCCTGGCGAAACGCGGCCACATGACCGGCAGGTCCTCGGGGACCGCACGGTACATGCCCAGCTCGGACCAATCGCCCGGCGCGTGGAAGTCGCTACCGGCGGTGACCATCAGGCCGAACTCGCGTGCCAGGATCGACAGGGTACCGACCTGCTCGGCCGGCTGCACGCCGTTGACCACCTCGATGGCGTGCCCGCCGGCCTGGAGGAAGTCGGCGACCAGGCGGCGACGCTTGGTGCGGGTGAAATCATAATGGTACGGATGCGCCAGGCTGATCCAGGCGCGCGCCTCGCGCAGGCAACCGACCACCTCCTCCAGGGTCGGCCAGTGCTGCTTGACGTCGCCCAGCTTGCCGGCACCCAGCCACTTGCGGAACGCCTCGGCCCGATCCTTGACCCAGCCGCCCTGGACCAGGAACTCGGCGAAATGCGGTCGCGCCGGCGCGTTGCCGCTGTCGCCCAGGGCCCGCTGGATCGCCCGCGCGCCGTGCAGGGCGCCGGGCATGCCCTTGGCCGCCAGGCGCCGGTCGATTTCCTCGGCGCGCGCCCAGCGCCCCTGGTGCAGGGCCTCGGTGGCCCGGCGCAGGGGCTCGGCCTCCAGAGCGAAGCCATAACCGAGCACGTGGATGGTGGCACCGCCCCAGGTACAGGACAGTTCGACGCCGTTGACCAGCTCGATACCGAGCCGGGTCGCCGCCGCATGGGCTTCCGGCAGGCCCTCCAGGGTGTCGTGGTCGGTCAGCGCCAGCAGCCCGACGCCCTTCTCATGGGCTCGCTGCACCAGGGCGGCGGGCGCGAGAACGCCGTCGGAGGCGGTACTGTGGCAATGCAGATCGACACGCATGGCTGAATCCTGATTCCAATGAATAACGATGAAGCAGCGCCGGTTCGCTGCCTCGCGGTATCGAGACGTACCGTTCATGGGTTCGTGGAGCCCGCTCCACCTGGCGAACGCGCGGGCGCGGCGGGCCTGACGCATTCGGAAAGACAGGATGACTGTTTCAGAACATCCAGAGGTTGCTATTATGCCGCTTCAACCGTGTCCTGACTGCCACCATGAAGCAATTCATCGATTTCATCCCCCTGGTCCTGTTCTTCATCGTCTACAAGATAGACCCTCAGAACGTCGAGTTCGCCGGGTTCAATCTGAGTGGCATCTACGGCGCGACCGCGACCCTGATCCTCGCCTCGGTGATCGTCTACGGCGCTCTCTGGCTCAAGCATCGCCACCTGGAAAAGAGCCAGTGGTTCACCCTCGGCGCCTGCCTGGTGCTCGGCGGCCTGACCCTGGCCTTCCATGAGGACACCTTCCTCAAGTGGAAGGCGCCCCTGGTCAACTGGCTGTTCGCCCTGGCCTTCGCCGGCAGTCACTTCATCGGCGACAAGCCGATGATCCAGCGCATCATGGGCCACGCCATCCAGTTGCCGCAGGGCCTCTGGGTACGCCTGAACATCGCCTGGGTGGTGTTCTTCCTGGTGTGCGGCTTCGCCAACCTATACGTGGTCTTCACCTATCCGAACTTCTGGGTGGACTTCAAGGTATTCGGCAGCCTCGGCATGACCTTGCTGTTCCTGATCGGCCAGGGCATCTTCCTGGCTCGCCACCTGCACGACGCCGATACCGGCGAAAAGCCCAAGGACTGACATGCTCTACGCGATCATCGCCCGTGATATCCCCGCCTCCCAGGAACGCCGCCTGGCCAGCCGTCCGGCCCACCTGGCGCGCCTCGAACAGCTGAAGGAAGAAGGCCGCCTGGTGCTCGCCGGCCCGCATCCGGCGATCGACAGCAACGACCCGGGCGCCGCCGGCTTCACCGGCAGCCTGATCGTCGCCGAGTTCGACTCGCTGGCCGCCGCGCAGAGTTGGGCCGAGGCCGACCCCTACCGGGCCGCCGGGGTGTACGCCGAGGTGGTGGTCAAGCCGTTCAAGAAAGTCCTGCCCTGAGGCAACCGGCCGAGCGCCGCCGCCGCGAGGCCCGGCGCCAGCCGCAACGCGGCCGACCGGCCTGACGGTTTGTGGTGACCCGGGCAGACAGTGCGATCCGTCGCTTCATCGGTACAAGGAGTCACGATGCGTCCCTCGACTGCCCAATGCCTGCTGCTGAGCCTGGGCCTGGCGGCCTCCCTGGCCCAGGCCGAAGACCCCGTCGCTCCGCCCACCGCGCCGGTCGCGCCGCAGGCCACGCCGTCCGTCGCCACAAGCCCGGTCGAACTGGAACGACGCCTGGCGGAAACGGAACGCCAGCGCGACGAACTGGTCAGTCGTATGCGCCAGGAGAACCGCCAGCTGCGCGAGCAGCTGCGGATGGCCCGGGCGCAGCAACAACCGCCGCTGCTCAGCGAAGAACAGACCTGGTATGTCGCCGGCGCCGCCACCGCCCTGCTCGCGTTCGTTCTCGGCGCCCTGAGCCGAGGCCGCCGGCGACAGCGACGCGAATGGATCAATTGAGCGACACCCGATGAGCGAACTGCTGTTGATCGACGATGACCGGGAGCTCTGCGAGCTGCTCGGTACCTGGCTGGTCCAGGAAGGGTTCTGCGTGCGCGCCAGCCACGACGGCGCGCAGGCCCGCCGCGCCCTCGCCGAACAGACCCCGGACGCCGTGGTGCTCGACGTCATGCTGCCCGACGGTAGCGGCCTGGAACTGCTCAAGCAACTGCGCGGCGATCATCCCGACCTGCCGGTGCTGATGCTGTCCGCCCGCGGCGAACCGCTGGACCGCATTCTCGGCCTGGAGCTGGGCGCCGACGACTACCTGGCCAAGCCCTGCGACCCGCGCGAGCTGACCGCGCGCCTGCGTGCCGTGCTGCGGCGCAGCCATCCGGTGCAGCCGAGCGCGCAGATGCAGCTGGGCGACCTGTCGCTGAACCTGACCCGCGGCGTGGCGCAGATCGACGGCCAGGAAATCAGCCTGACGCTCTCCGAGAGCCGCATCCTCGAAGCGCTCCTGCGCCAGCCCGGCGAGCCGCTGGACAAGCAGGCCCTGGCGCAACTGGCGCTGGGCCGCAAGCTGACCCTCTACGACCGCAGCCTGGACATGCACGTCAGCAACCTGCGCAAGAAGCTCGGCAGCCACCCCGACGGCAGCCCGCGCATCCTCGCCCTGCGCGGCCGCGGCTACTACTACAGCCACTGAGCGGGTTTCGTCAGCCTGACGGCAGCCGCTCTTTACCCAAGCTTTACCCAGGGTTGACCGCGCTTGACCTTGACCTCCCTAGACTGGGCTCATCCGGTAAATGGCCGGACCCAGAAAGGAGAAACACCATGCGCAAGACGCTAACCGCCCTGTTCATCGCCGCCGCCCTGCCGACGTTCGCCATGGCCGCGCCCGCCGCCAACGACCTGCCGCCCCCGCCGATGGAAGGCGGCCACATGATGGGCCAGCACGGTCCCCGGCATGGCGGACCGATGAAGGAACTGAACCTGACCCGCGAGCAGCGCCAGCAGATGGGCAAGCTGATGGGCGAGCAGATGAAGGCCCGCCACGAGATCACCCAGCGCTACCTGGCCAAGCTGCCGGCGGCCGAGCAGAAGGCCCTCAAGGACGAACTCAAGGCCAGCCACGAGAAGACCCAGAAGGACATCCGCGCCCTGCTCACCCCCGAGCAGCAGAAGAAGTTCGACGAACTGCAGAAGAAGCGCGAGCAGCGCAAGGCAGAGTGGGCCGAATTCCAGCAATGGAAGGCCGACAAGAAGTCCAACTGACGTCCGAGCCACCGCTACCGGGTCCTCCGGTAGCGGTCTTCCGTCCAGCCGGAATCGCATATCCTAGGGGTTTACCCACGCGGCCGGCCCGACATGCGATTCAACAGGAAAACCATGCGTTCACTCTTCTGGCGAATCCTCGCCGCCTTCTGGCTGGCCCTGCTGCTGGTCGCCGGGCTGTCCATCCTGCTGGGTCGTGCGCTGAACCAGGACACCTGGATCATCGCCCGCCATCCTGGCCTGAAGGATCTCGCCGAGCAGTGGACCGCCCTCTACGAAGAACAGGGCAGCTACGCGGCCCAGGGCTTGCTGGAGCAACGCCGCCGTGACTACGGGATTTCCATCCAGGTGCTCGATGAAAGCGGCCAGCGCCTGGTCGACGGCACCTACCTGCCGCGCCCGCACCATCGCCCGCCGCGCACCAGCGACCGCAACCTGCCACGCTTCCCCTGGCGCCAGTTGAGCCAGGAATACGTCAGCCCGCAGAGCAACCATACCTACCTGTTCATCTATCGCATCCCGCATCCGGAGCTGGAGGCCTGGCACCGCGGCAGCCTGCTCTGGCCGCTCAGCGCGCTGGGCATCGCGCTGGTGGTGCTGACCCTGTTCAGCCTGCTGCTGACGCTGTCCATCACCCGTCCGCTGAACCGCCTGCGGCGTGCCGTGCACGACCTCGGCCAGACCGCCTACCAGAAGGACAGCCTGGCCCGCCTGGCGCGGCGCGGCGATGAACTGGGCACCCTGGCGCGCGATTTCAACCGCATGGGCGAACGCCTGCAAAGCCTGATCGGCAGCCAGCGTCAGTTGCTCCGCGACGTGTCCCACGAACTGCGCTCGCCGCTGGCGCGCCTGCGCATCGCCCTGGCCCTGGCCGAACGCGCCGAACCGGAAGCGCGGGCGCAGATGTGGCCGCGCCTGGAACAGGAATGCGACCGCCTGGAAGCGCTGATCGGCGAGATCCTCGCCCTCGCCCGGCTCGACGCCGAGCCCGGCGCCAGCCAGCGGATCGACCTGCTGCCCTTGCTTCAGCGCCTGCGCGAGGACGCCCTGCTGCTGGCCCCGGAACAGGACATCCGCCTGGAAGTGGCCGACGACCTGAACATCGACGGCTGGCCTGACATGTTCGAACGCGCGGTGGACAACCTGCTGCGCAACGCCGTGCGCTTCAACCCCGTCGGCCAACCGCTGGAAGTGCGTGCCAGCAGCGCCGGCGACTACCTGCGCCTGAGCGTCCGCGACCATGGACCGGGGATTGCCGCCGAGCTGCAGGACCAATTGGGCGAACCCTTCTTCCGCGCCCCCAACCAGAGCAGCCCGGGTCACGGCCTCGGCCTGGCCATCGCCCGCCGCGCCATCGAGCGCCACGGCGGGCACCTGCGCCTGGGCAACCATCCCGACGGCGGCTTCATCGCCACCCTCAGCCTGCCGCTACGGCGCAAGGCGACCGAATGACGCCGCGCCCGGACGCGCGGCAATTCCCCAGGAGCATCCGGCATGACTCTTCCCGCTTCGTTGTTCCTCGATGAACTCCCTCTCGCCCAGGCCATCGCGCCGCCGCCGGAACCTCCCGGCGACGAGCCGCAATCGCTGGTTCTGGCGGTCGAGCTGGGGCAGGTCGCCCAGCAACTGCGGCAACGCTGGACGCGTCTGGAACTGAGCCTGCCGGAGCGCGGCACCTGGCCACTGGAAAGCTGGCGCCCGGCCTTGCACGAAGCGCTCTACAGCCTGCTCGGCGGCGCCGCGCAGGCGCGCCCGTGGCAGCGCATCACGCTGAGCCCGCTACTGGACGCCCGCCGTGGCCGCCTGCGCCTGGACATCCTCGGCCAGGCGGAAGAAGGCCAGCGCTGGCTGCCCGCGGCCATCGAGGCGGCCCGACGCCTGGCCGGCTGGCAGGGCGGCCGCCTGCTCTGGCACGTCCGGGGCGCGCGCTGGTGCGTGCGCCTGCTGTTGCCACTCAGCCCGGCCAGTTGCTGACGAAGGCTGCCGGATCGAGCTGCGGCGGGGTGCGCAACTCGCCCAACGGCGTGCCCAGGTAGACGAAACCGATGATCCGTTCCTGTTCGTTGAGTCCCAGGCCGGCATGCACCACCGGATCGGTGGCCATCTCGCCGGTCCGCCACATCGCCCCTAGTCCCTGGGCATAGGCACCCAGCACCAGGCCATGGGCGGCGCAGCCGGCGGCCAGCAGTTGCTCGCCGTGCGGCACCTTCGGATGGTCCTGCAGGCAGGCGACCGCCACCACCAGCAGCGGTGCCCGCAGCGGCATGTTGCGGGCCTTGGCCAGCGCCTCTTCGGTGGCGTCCGGCTGGCGGGTCGCCAGGGCGCGGGCATACAGGTCGCCGAGAGCCTTGCGGCCTTCGCCCTGCACCACGATGAAGCGCCAGGGCCGCAACTGGCCATGGTCAGGCGCGCGCAGGGCAACCCGCAGCAGCCGGTCGAGCTGCTCCGGCGAGGGCGCGGGGTCGCTCAGGCGGGCGTGGGAAACGCGGTTGAGCAAGGCGTCGAGGGCCTCCATGGACGAACTCCTGTCGAAGACGAAATCGCCATTGTAGACGCAATCGCCGGGCCCCCGCCCAGTATCAGGCGACCCGCCCCGGCGCCAGGTGCGGTTGCAGCGGTGGCGTCAGCGGCGGCAGGCCGTAGGCGGCGCGCGCGGCGTCGCAAGCGGGGTTCGGCTGGCCGTTGGCCCAGGCCGCCTCGAACTCGCGGCAGGTGCTGGAGCGCTGCTCGTAGACGGTGCAGCGCACGCCACAACCGACCTCGCCGAGCAGTCCGACGCAGCGCACCGGCCTGCTCTCGGTGCCGCTCATGGCGACCATCTGCGGGTTGACCTGGACGGTCAGCTCATCGGGCACGACGCCGCCCGCGGAACGGCATTCCCCCCAGTAGAAGGACACACGGAAATGCGCACAGCAGGCGCCGCAGGTAAGACACGGATTGTCAGTGGACATGGTTGGCAGAACACCAGAGAAACCGGCGAGCGCCGGCGGGCGAAGCGAGATTCTAGCGATTTCGCGGCGGCTGTGAAGAGGGGCGCAGCGGCGGATTTACTCTGCGCGGACGGCTGGTAGAATGACCGGTCCGCCACCGCCCAGAGCCCCACGATCCATGGCCTTGCCGACCCTACGCACCCTCGGTTTCATCATCGGCATCTTCCTGATCACTCTGGCCGCCAGCATGCTGGTCCCGATCCTCACCATGCTCGCCTTCGACCGTACCGAAGGCATCCAGGCCTTCATCTGGTCCAGCGTCGCCACCTTCGTCAGCGGCCTCGGCCTGGTCCTTCCCGGTCGCCCCGAGCACGTCCACCTGCGTCCACGGGACATGTACATGCTGACGGTGTCGAGCTGGGTGCTGGTGTGCATCTTCGCCGCCCTGCCGTTCGTCCTGCAGCAGCACATCAGCTACACCGACGCGTTCTTCGAGAGCATGTCGGGCATCACCGCCACCGGCTCCACCGTACTCAGCGGGCTGGACGACATGTCGCCGGGCATCCTCATCTGGCGCTCGCTGCTGCACTGGCTCGGCGGCATCGGCTTCATCGCCATGGCGGTGGCGATCCTGCCGATGCTGCGGATCGGCGGCATGCGCCTGTTCCAGACCGAGTCCTCGGACCGCTCGGAAAAGGTCATGCCGCGCTCGCACATGGTCGCCAAGTACATCGTCGCCACCTATGTCGGCATCACCCTCCTCGGCAGCCTGGCCTTCTGGGGCGCCGGCATGAGCCCGTTCGACGCGGTCAACCACGCCATGTCGGCGATTTCCACCGGCGGTTTCTCCACCTCCGACCAGTCCCTGGCCAAGTGGAAGCAGCCGGCGGTGCACTGGACCGCGGTAGCGGTGATGATCCTCGGCAGCCTGCCGTTCGCGCTCTACGTCGCCACCCTGCGCGGCCACCGCCGGGCGCTGATCAAGGATCAGCAGGTGCGCGGCCTGCTCGGCCTGCTGCTGGTGACGTGGCTGCTGATGGGCACCTGGTACGCGCTGACCTCCAGGCTGCCCTGGATGGACGCCTTCCGCATCGTCGCGGTGAACGTCACCTCGGTGGTCACCACCACCGGCTTCGCCCTCGGCGACTACAGCATGTGGGGCCACTTCTCGATCATGCTGTTCTTCTACCTCGGCTTCATCGGCGGCTGTTCCGGCTCCACCGCCGGCGGCATCAAGATCTTCCGCTTCCAGGTCGCCTACACCCTGCTCAAGGCCAACCTCTACCAGCTGATCCACCCGCGCGCGGTGCTCAAGCAGAACTACAACGGCCACCGCCTGGACGAGGAGATCGTCCGCTCGATCCTGACCTTCTCGTTCTTCTTCGCCATCGTCGTCTGCCTGCTCGCCCTCGGCCTGTCGCTGATCGGCCTGGACTGGATGACCGCGCTCACCGGCGCCGCCAGCACCGTGGCCGGCGTAGGGCCGGGGATGGGGCCGATCATCGGCCCCTCGGGCAACTTCGCCAGCCTGCCGGACGCCGCCAAGTGGCTGCTGGCCGCCGGCATGCTGCTCGGCCGCCTGGAAATCATCACCGTGCTGGTTCTGCTGACCCCTGCGTTCTGGCGCCACTGAGCGGCGGACCCTGGCCGCAATGTCTCTACTCAGGGACTGAAAAGCCGGTGTAAGCTTCTGCACCATGACGACTCAGCCGCAACCCGGCCACGTGAGCCTGGATAGTTCCACCCAGCCCGCCCGCGTCAGAGCCATAGGTGATTGGACGCTCGCCCACTACACGGCCCTGGAGCGCGAGGTGACGCGCCTGCGCAGCCAGGTGGCGGGCGACGCCAGCTTCGACCTCAGCCAGCTCGGCGCCCTGGATACCGCCGGCGCCGCGCTGCTCGCCGAGCTGCTCGGCGCCGAACGCCTGGCCGACCTCGCCGAGCTGGAGCCTGGCCTGCCGCGCGAGCGCCAGGCCCTGCTGAAGACCGTCGGCCACGCCCTGCACGATTTCTGCGAACCGGAAAAACCCAAGCCGCCGACCACCGCCATCGAACTGCTGGCGCGCATCGGCTGTGCCATGGAGACCTTCTGGCTGCACCTCAAGGCGCTCCTCGGCTTCATCGGCCTGACCCTGGAAACCCTGCTCCGCAGCCTGGTCCGCCCGGCCAGCTGGCGGGTCACGCCGCTGGTGGCGAACATCGAGAAGAGCGGCCTGGACGCGGTGCCGATCATCGCCCTGCTGACCTTCCTGGTCGGCGCGGTGATCGCCTTCCTCGGCGCCACGGTGCTGGCCAACTTCGGTGCGACCATCTACACGGTCAACCTGGTGGTGTTCTCCTTCCTCCGCGAATTCGCCGTGCTGCTCACCGCGATCCTCATGGCCGGCCGCACCGCCAGCGCCTTCACCGCGCAGATCGGTTCGATGAAGGCCAACGAGGAGATCGACGCGATCCGCGCCCTCGGCCTCAACCCCATCGAACTGCTGGTGCTGCCGCGGGTGCTGGCGCTGCTGGTGTCGCTGCCGATGCTGACCTTCGTCGGCATGCTCTGCGGCATCGTCGGCGGCATGACGGTCTGCGCCTGGTCCCTGGACATCCCGCCGGCGATGTTCCTGTCGATCATGGAGGACGGCATCGGCGTCCAGCATTTCCTGGTCGGCATCAGCAAGGCCCCGCTGTTCGCCTTCCTGATCGCCGTGATCGGCTGCCTGGAAGGCTTCAAGGTCAGCGGCAGCGCGCAGTCGGTGGGCGAGCACACGACCACCAGCGTGGTCCACTCGATCTTCGTGGTGATCCTGCTCGACGCCCTCGCCGCGCTGTTCTTCATGGAGATGGGCTGGTGAGCCAGGACAACCCGCAGGCGATCATCCAGGTGCGCGACCTGTGCAACCGTTTCGGCGCCCAGACCGTGCACGAGCACCTCGACCTCGACGTCCGCCGCGGCGAGATCCTCGGCGTGGTCGGCGGCTCCGGCACCGGCAAGTCGGTGCTGCTGCGCAGCATCGTCGGCCTGCGCCGGCCGACCTCGGGCAGCGTGCGGGTGTTCGGCGAGGACCTGCTGCAACTGCCGGAAGAGCGCCGTTCGCTGGTCGAGCGGCGCTTCGGCGTGCTGTTCCAGCAGGGCGCGCTGTTCTCCTCGCTGACCGTGGTCGAGAACGTCGCCCTGCCGCTGATCGAGAACGCCGGCCTGCCGCGCGCCGACGCCGAGCACCTGGCCCAGGTCAAGCTGGCCCTCGCCGGGCTGCCGGCCAATGCCGGCGACAAGTATCCGGCCTCGCTTTCCGGCGGCATGATCAAGCGCGCCGCCCTGGCCCGTGCCCTGGCGCTGGACCCGGACATACTGTTCCTCGACGAGCCCACCGCCGGCCTCGATCCGATCGGCGCGGCCGCCTTCGACAACCTGATCCGCACCCTGCGCGACGCCCTGGGACTGACCGTGTTCCTGGTCACCCACGACCTCGACACCCTGTACACCATCTGCGACCGGGTCGCCGTGCTGTCGCAGAAGAAGGTCCTGGTGGTCGATACCCTGGAGCGGGTCGCCGCCACCGACGACGCCTGGGTCCGCGAGTATTTCCACGGGCCGCGCGGGCGCGCCGCCCACCAAGTCGCCGCCGTGCTGGAGAACCACTGAGATGGAAACCCGAGCCCACCATGTGTTGATCGGCCTGTTCAGCGTGATCGTGATCGGCGCCGCCCTGCTCTTCGGCCTGTGGCTGGCCAAGTCAGGCTCCGAGGGCAAGTTCAACTACTACGACATCGTCTTCAACGAGGCGGTCAGCGGCCTGTCCCAGGGCAGTTCGGTGCAGTACAGCGGGATCAAGGTCGGCGACGTCGCCTTCCTCCGCCTCGACCCGCAGGACCCGCGCAAGGTCTGGGCGCGCATCCGGGTGGTGGCCAGCGCGCCGATCAAGCAGGACACCACGGCCAAGCTGGCGCTCACCGGGATCACCGGCACCTCGATCATCCAGCTCAGCAGCGGCACGCCCTCCAGCCCGATGCTGGAAGGCAAGGACGGGAAGATCCCGGTTATCGTCGCCACGCCCTCGCCACTGACCCAGTTGCTGAGCAACGGCGAGGACCTGATGGGCAATATCAACCAGCTCATCGCGCGTTTCAGCAACCTGCTTTCCGAAGAGAACAGCGCCCGCATCAGCCGCACCCTGGATCATCTCGACCAGGCCACCGGCGCGCTTTCCGCCGAGCGCGAGAACGTCAGCGCGGTGATGCAGCAACTGGCCCAGGCCAGCAAGCAGGCCAACGCCGCCCTGGCCCAGGCCAGCGAACTGATGCGCAACGCCAATGGTCTGCTCAACGAGCAGGGCAAAGGGATGCTGGAGAATGCCAGCAAGACCATGGCCTCGCTGGAACGCACCAGTGCTACCCTCGACCAGTTGATCAGCGAAAACCGCCATTCGCTGGACGGCGGTATCCAGGGCATCGCCGAGCTCGGTCCGGCGGTCAGCGAACTGCGCGACACCCTGGCGGCGCTGCGCGGGATCAGCCGGCGCCTGGAAGAAAACCCGGCGAACTACCTGCTGGGCCGGGAAAAAACCAAGGAGTTCACCCCATGATGGTCGCCCTTCGCCCGCTGCGTCGCCTGTCCCTGGCCGCCGGCCTGGTCGTGTTCGCCACTCTCGGCGCCTGTTCGATCCTGCCGGAGGCGCAGGTCCTGCAGGTTTACCTGTTGCCGGTGCACAACCCGCCGGCCAGTGCCGTCGCGCGGCCGGTCGACTGGTCGCTGCGGATCGCCCGGCCGCGCACCAGCCTGGTGCTGGAGAGCCCGCGCATCGCGGTGCGCCCACAGGGCGACGAGATCAGCGTGTACCAGGGCGCGCGCTGGAGCGACCCGGCGCCGGCGCTGCTGCGCGATCGCCTGATGCAGGCGTTCCAGGCCGACGGCCGGGTCCGTGGCCTGAGCAGCGACGACAGCAACCTGCAGGCCGATTTCGAACTGGGCGGCGACCTGCGCGCATTCCAGACCGAATACCCGAACGGCCAGGCCACCGCGCTGATCCGCTACGACGCGCGACTGGTGCGCAGCGACGACAAGCGGGTGATCGCCAGCCGGCGCTTCGAGGTACGCCAGCCGGTGGATGGCAGGAAGGTTCCGGAAGTGGTCAGCGCCTTCGGCAAGGCCGCCGATACGCTATCGGCCCAGGTCCTCGACTGGACCCTGCGCCAGGCCGCTGCACAACCCTCCGCGCAGCCCTGAACCGCGTGGACTGGCCGGCTACCCCGGCCCGTCCTGCCAGCGCGCGCGGTATTCGCTGGGCGTGCAACCGAACCAGCGGCGGAACGCCCGGAAGAAATTGCTCGGATCGGCGAAACCCAGCAGGTAGGCGACTTCCAGCAAGGTCAGGCCAGGCTGCTGGAGATACTGTCCGGCCATCTCCCGGCGCGTGTCGTCGAGCAGTTGCTGGTAGCTGGTGCCTTCTTCCTGGAGGCGTCGTTGCAAGGTGCGCTGCGACAGGTGCAACGCCTGCGCCACCCGCTCGCGCCTGGGCTCGCCCTGCGGCAGCAGCCGGCACAGGGTCTGCCGGGCCAGGTGGGTGATGCGACTGCTGCCGAAGCGCGCCAGGTAGTCGCCGGCGAAACGGTCGTGCAATTGGGCCAGCGCCTCGTTGGCAGAGGGGAGCGGGGCCTCCAGGTCGGCGCGGGAGAACACCAGCGCGTACTCCTCGGCATGGAAACGCAGCGGCGCGCGGAACAGCTCGCTGTAGGGCGCCAGCGGCTCGCGCGGCGCGCCGGGCAGCTCCACCAGCAGCGGGTCCAGCGCGCGACCGGTGATCCAGCGGACCATGTCCACCAGGTAGGCCAGCGAGCATTCGGCGCTCTGCGGCGGCGCCGGCAGTCGATCGCCATGCACCGTGACGCCCAGCCGATAGCCCTGTGGCGTGCGGCGGAAAGTCAGGTCGGACGCTTCCGCGATGATCCGCTGGTAACGTTCCAGGCGAGCGAAGCCTTCGGCCAGGTTGCGACTCGACATCAGCGCATAGCCCACCACGTGGAAGGCCGGCCGGCGGACCCGGGCGATGTTCAGGCCGATCGCCGGATTGCCGCTGAGCGCCACTGCCCGCTGCCACAGGCGGCTCATCGCGTCCTGGGGAAAGCGCGCGTCGGGATCCTGCAGGGCCTGGTAGTCGAGGCCCAGCTCGGCGAACAGCTGGCGCCCGTCGAGGCCTTCCAGCTCCAGGGCGAGGACGATGCCCTGGACCCAACTGGACAAGGTAGTACGTTCCGGCATCGGTCTCTTCTTGTTCTGGGGGGCACAATGCTGGCCATCGGCTGGCCTGGCGGCCCAAGGATACTAAACTGGCCCTGTATGTCATCCGTGGTATCGGCCTGCCCGCCTACACTGGACCGACACAACGAGAGGAGGCATCCCATGAGCAGCCCCGACGTCCAGCGTTTCCAGAGTTTCGCCGAGTTCTACCCCTATTACCTGCAGGAGCACAGCAATGCCGTCTGCCGTCGCCTGCACTACGTCGGCAGCCTGCTGGTGCTGGCGGTGCTCTTCCACGCGCTGGCCAGCCAGCAGTGGCTGTGGCTGCTGGCGCTGCCGCTGGTCGGCTACGGCTTCGCCTGGGTCGGCCACTTCGTCTTCGAGAAGAACCGCCCGGCCACCTTCAAGTATCCGTTGTGGTCGTTCATGGGCGACTGGGTGATGCTCAAGGACGCCTTCACCGGTCGCATCCGTTTCTGACGCCCCGCGCGGCCGGCCCCCCTGGCCGGTCGCCCTCCCGGCACGACCGTCGGTCCCGGGCGCACGTGCATTCCCTGAACAATCGATCAGCTGTCACTGGCCGCCACGCAAACGCTTGGTTAAGATTCCGCCAGCAACCTGGCCAGCCGCCATTCCCCGGCGGAGCGCTCACGAGGCAGAGCCGGGACGAAAATACACAGGGATCCTCTCCAGCGCATGAAGCCCACCCTCCCCGACCGCTCGCCGACGAGCCGGTCCGTCGCATCCATGCGCGAATACTATTCGCGCGTGCTGGCTTATATCGCGTGTGGCGCCAGCATCGCGGCGGGAACCTATACCCAGTATTTCAGCTACGGCATCCTCTGGATGGTGCCGTACGCCCTGCTCTACCCGCACCTGGCCTACCATCTCGGCCAGCGCTTCCGCCAGCACGATCCGCGCAAGGTGACCCGCGTCCTGCTCGCGGTCGACGCCGCGCACTGCGGCCTGGGCATGGCCCTGCTCGGCTTCTCGGTGGTCCCCAGCCTGATGTTCCTGCTGGTGCTCAGCTTCACCGCGCTGGTCATCGGCGGCCTGCGCCTGCTCGGCATGGCCCTGCTGGTATCGGCCAGCAGCGCCCTGCTGGTCACCGTCCTCGCCGCGCCGCCGCTGCTCGGCACCACGCCGGTGGAAGTGGCGGCGGTGAGCATCCTGTTCTGCGGCCTGTACATCTGCATCACCGCCTTCTTCGGCCACCAGCAGGGCCTGCGCCTGGCCCAGGTGCGCCAGGAGATCGCCCGCGAGCAGGAAAAGGCCGCGCGGCTCGCGCGCAACCTGGCCAAGTACCTGTCGCCGCAGGTCTGGGAGATGATCTTCAGCGGCAAGAAGAGCGTGCGCCTGGAAACCCAGCGCAAGAAGCTCACCGTGTTCTTCTCCGATATCCGCGGCTTCACCGAACTCTCCGAGGAGCTGGAGGCCGAGGCGCTGACCGACCTGCTCAACAACTACCTCAACGAGATGTCGAAGATCGCCCTCAAGTACGGCGGCACCATTGATAAGTTCGTCGGCGACTGCGTCATGGTGTTCTTCGGCGACCCCAGTACCCAGGGCGCGAAGAAGGACGCCGTGGCGGCGGTATCGATGGGCATCGCCATGCGCAAGCACATGAAGGTGCTGCGCCAGCAGTGGCGGGCCCAGGGCATCACCAAGCCGCTGGAAATCCGCATGGGCATCAACACCGGCTATTGCACGGTGGGCAACTTCGGCGCCGACACGCGCATGGACTACACCATCATCGGTCGCGAGGTGAACCTCGCCAGCCGCCTGGAAAGCGCCTCGGAAGCCGGCGAGATCCTCATTTCCCACGAGACCTACTCGCTGGTCAAGGACGTGATCATGTGCCGCGACAAGGGCCAGATCACGGTCAAGGGCTTCAGCCGGCCGGTGCAGATCTACCAGGTGGTGGACTCGCGCCGCGACCTCGGCGCCGCGCCCAGCTACGTCGAGCACGAACTGCCAGGCTTCTCCATGTACCTGGATACCAACAACATCCAGAACTACGACAAGGAACGGGTCATCCAGGCCCTGCAGCAGGCCGCCGAGCGCCTGCGCGACAAGGTCATCCTCTGAGCCGGTCGAGCGCCGCCGGCAACTCCTGCGTCCACTCCGAGGCCGCCCGCGGGCAGCACGCCTGCAATGCCAGGAACTCCTCCGCCGAGGCCCGCCAGGATTGCTCCCGCGCCCAGCGCGCGCAAGCCTCGCGGTCCAGCGCCAGGGCCTGGCGGCAGGCTTCGCCGAGGTCCTCGTGCATGACGCCGGTCACGCCCTGGCGCAGCACGTCGAGCGGGCCCGGTACGGCGAAGGCCGCCACCGGCACGCCACAGGCCAGGGCTTCGAGCATCACCAGGCCGTAGGTATCGGTGCGCGACGGGAACACCAACACCGAGGCCGTCCGGTAGGCATCGGCCAGCGCCTCGCCATGCCGATAGCCGAGGAAGCGCGCCCGCGGATAGCGCCGCTCCAGCGCCGCCCGTTGCGGGCCGTCACCCACCAGCCACTGCTCGCCCGGCAGTTCGAGGTCGAGGAACGCCTCCAGGTTCTTTTCCGGCGCCAGCCGCCCGGCATACAGGAACACCGGCTCCCGCCGATCCTCAGCCGGCGACTCGGCGGGCCGGAACAGCCCGGTGTCGACCCCCTTGCGCCACAGCCGCAGGCGCTGGAAGCGCCAACTGGCGAATTCCTCGCGCAGGCGCGGGGTGCTCACCAGTACCGCCTCGCTGGGCCGGTGGAAGGTGCGCAGGAAAGCGTAGCCCCAGGACAGTGGCAGCCAGGGAATGCGGTCGCGCACGTATTCGGGAAAGCGCGTGTGGATCGCCGTGGTGAAGCCCATGCCGCGCCTGCCCAGCCAGCGCCGGGCAGCCCAGCCGAGCGGGCCCTCGGTGGCCAGGTGCACGGCGTCCGGGGCGAAGGCCTCGATCAGGGCAGCGAGCCGCCAGAGGTTCCAGGCCAGGGGGATTTCCGGATAGCCGGGACAGGGCAGGCAACGGAAGTCGTCGGGCGAGAGCACGCGCACCTGGTGGCCCAGCCCCTCCAGCTCACGTTGCAGCGCCAGCAGGCTGGTGACGACTCCGTTGACTTGCGGCAACCAGGCGTCGCTGACGATCAGCAACCTCATGCCGCCGGCTCGACGGCCGCGGCGCGCTCCGCCAACCGCGCCTGCTCCTCGGCCAGGCGGTAGAGCTGGATGCTGCCGTCCCAGTGCTCGATCAGTGCCGTGCAGGACTCCACCCAATCGCCGCAGTTGAGGTAGTCGATACCATCGATGCGGCGGATCTCGGCATGGTGGATATGCCCGCAGACCACTCCGTCGAGCCCGCGTTTCTGGCATTCGTGGGCGATGGCCTCCTCGAAGTCGCCGATGAAGTTCACCGCGGTCTTGACCTTGTGCTTGAGGTAGGCCGACAGCGACCAGTAGCCGTAGCCCCAGCGCCGCCGCCAGTGGTTCAGCCAGCGGTTGAGCAACAGGGTGAACTCGTAGGCGGAGTCGCCGAGGAACGCCAGCCAGCGGTGATAGCGGGTGATCACGTCGAACTGGTCGCCATGGATCACCAGCAGCTTGCGGCCGTCGGCGGTGCTGTGCACGGCCTCGTCGACCAGGCGGATGTTGCCGAGCACCAGGCTCGAGTAGCGGCGCAGGAATTCGTCGTGGTTGCCGGTGACGTAGATCACCTCGGTGCCGCGCTTGCTCAGGGTGAGCAGGCGGCGGATCACGTTGGTATGGGCCTGCGGCCAGTAGATGCCGCCACGCAGCTTCCAGCCGTCGATGATGTCGCCCACCAGGTAGATGCGGTCGGCGTGGTAGCGCTTGAGGAACCCCGCCAGGTGCTCGGCCTGGCAGTCCCGCGTTCCCAGGTGCACGTCGGATATCCACAAGGTCCGGACCCGCTGCTTGCGGTTCGAGGTGAAACGTTGCGCGGTGCTCATCGGCGGATCTCCGACGGTGTTTTTCCGATCTTGGCCGCAGCCGGTGAAGCGACTGTGACAACCCCGCGACCGTTGCGTGACAGGCCACGGCTGTCTGTGCGCGGCGCCAGCGGTTAGACTGATCGCCTGCCTCCGGGAGCTTCGCCATGGGTTCGATCCTTTCCCTGCGCCACTACAACCACGACCAGATCGTCCATAGCCATGACCATGCCCAGTTGGTCATGGGTCTCAGCGGCTGCCTCGAGTTCGAGGTCGACGGCCGCGGCAGCCGCGTTCTGCGGCAGACCTTCGCGGTGGTCCCGGCGGCGGCCCGGCACGCCTGTTCCAGCCCCGACGGCAGCCATTGCCTGGTCCTCGACCTGCCCTGCGACGGCAGCCTGTTGCACGGCCTCGGCGAGCACGCAGAGGCCGGCCAGCGGTTGTTCGAACGACCGCAGGCGCTGCCGCTGACGCCGGCCCAGGGCCAACTGGTGAGCTGGCTGGCCAGCGGGCCGATCAACGATCCGGTGATCGCCCACCAGGGCGCCGGCCTGCTCCTCGCCAGCCTGGCCAGCGAGCGCCAACCACCGCGCCAGCGGCCACGCCTGCCGCTGGCCAGCCTGGACGCCTATCTCGACCGCCACGCCGCCTACCCGCTGCAGGTCGCCGACCTGGCGCGGCTGGCCGGCCTCTCGGTAGCGCGCTTCCACAGCCTGTTTCTCGCCGAAACCGGGCAGACGCCCATGGACTACGCGCGCAGCCGGCGCCTGCACCAGGCCCATGAACTGCTGCTGCAAAGCGGCCTGGCGGTGGGCGAGATCGCCGCGCGGGTCGGCTACGCCTCGCAGAGCGCCTTCACCGCGGCGCTGGTCCGCGAGTTCGGCGTCACTCCGCGCCAGCTGCGCCGCGAGTCGCGCGACAAAACCGGCTAGCCGCACGACAGACAAACCCGTCGCGACTCCCTACTCTCTGCCCATCGACAGACCAGGAGTCAGCATGGACACCATCGAATGGCAGGATTTCGAGCGCGTCGAACTGCGCGTCGGCACTATCCTCAGCGCCACTCCCAATCCCCGGGCACGCAAGCCCGCCTATATCCTCGAGGTCGACCTCGGCCCGCACGGCCTGCGCACCTCCAGCGCGCAGCTGACCGCGCACTACCAGGCGGAGGAACTGGTCGGCCGCCAGGTCCTCTGCGTCTGCAATTTCGCTCCGAAGCAGATCGCCGGGGTACGCTCGGAGATCCTGGTCACCGGGGTCTACGATAGCGAGGACAAGGTGGTCCTGGCCGGCTTCGACAAACCCCTGCCCAATGGCGCGCGCCTGGCCTGAAGGATCTTCATGAATCGACGTTCCGCCCTCGCCGCCCTGCACGGTGGCGCCCTCCTCTTCGGCCTGACCGGGGTGTTCGGCAAGCTGGCCAGCGCCTCCCCCGGGGTGATCGTGTTCGGACGCGCGCTGTTCGCCGTGGTCGCCCTGGGTCTCTTCGCCCGCCTCAGCCACCAGTTGTGGCGAGCCCTGGGGCCGGCGCAATGGCTGCGCCTGGCCGGCTGCGGCCTGCTCCTGGCAGGACACTGGGTAAGCTTCTTCATCGCCGTGAAGACCGGCGGCGTGGCCATCGCCACGCTCGGCTTCGCCAGTTTCCCGGCCTTCACCGTGATCCTCGAAGGCCTTGTGTTCCGCGAACGCATCCACTTCGCCGAAGTCCTGCTGGTGGCCCTGGTCAGCCTCGGCCTGGTGCTGGTGACGCCGCGTTTCGACCTCGCCAGCGGCGCCACCCTCGGGCTGCTCTGGGCGATCCTGTCCGGCCTGCTGTTCGCCCTGCTGTCACTGGCCAACCGCAGCAATAGCGGACAGATCGGGCCGGTGCAGGCGGCGCTCTGGCAGAACCTGGTGGTCGCCCTGTGCCTGCTGCCGTTCGCAGCCTTCGAACTGCCGGCGTTGCCGGCCCTGGACTGGCTCTGGCTCGCCTTGCTGGGGGTGTTCTGCACCGGCCTGGCGCATAGCCTGTTCGTCGCCAGCCTGGCGGTGGTCAAGGCGCGCAGCGCCGCCCTGGTGTTCGCCCTGGAGCCGGTCTACGGGATCGCCTTCGCCTGGCTGCTGTTCCATGAGACGCCGGGGCCGCGGATGTTCCTCGGTGGCGCGCTGATCATCCTCGCCATCGTGCTCTCGGCGCGCTTCGGCGCCCCGGGCGGGAAGGCTCCCGCCAGCCCGCGCCGGTCCGGTCCCGGGCACGCCTGATCCAGCCCGGTCCGCCTGCGCGCGCAAGCCAGGTCGGAATAAAAAAACCCGGTCGAACACGCGGGGGGAAGGGGTTCGACCGGGTGCTGCGTCCAATCACCGGAGCGTTGGCAGAGGGACGCAAAGGGAAGTGTCGGTTTCCAGCGCCTGCAGCATCCGTTCACGCGCCCGCGCCAGGCCTTTGTCACGGAATTCAGGGCCCATGTTCATGCCCTCCGCGTGGATGAAGGTGACGTCGTGGATGCCGATGAAGCCCAGCACCTGGCGCAGGTAGGGTTCCTGGTGATCGAGACCGCCGCCGGCATAGATCCCGCCGCGCGCGGTCAGGACGAAGGCGCGCTTGCCCTGCAGCATGCCCTCCGGCCCCTGCTCGGCGTAGCGGAAGGTCAGGCCGGCGCGCAGCACATGGTCGAACCAGCTCTTCAGGCTGCTGGGAATGGCGAAGTTGTACATCGGCGCCGCCAGCACCAGCACGTCAGCCATCCGCAACTCCTCGGTCAGACGGTTGGAACGCTCGAGGGCGCGCCTTTCCGCGGCGCTATGGCCGTCGCAGGGAGTGGTCCAGGCCCCCAGCAACAGTTCGTCGAGATGCGGCAGCGGCTCGCGCGCCAGGTCGCGGAGCTGGAAACGATCGGCGGGATGCGCGGCTTTCCAGTGGGAGACGAATTCCGCCGTCAGCAGACGGGATACCGAGCCCCGTTGGCGGGCACTGCTCTCGATAACCAGGACACGGGACATGACTCGACCTCCACCACTGCGATGCAACGATGGAGGTGAGAGTAGAGAAGGATTAATCGATTAAAAAGTTGAAAAAACCGCTATTAAATATCGATCAGGTTGATTTATAAACCGGCAACACCTAGTCTTTCTGGCAAGGGAACGGGCTATTTCGCGATCTTGCAGGTCAGCTTGATCCGCAACTTGATGATGTCGCGGCCGAACTGCGCGGTGAAATTGCTGTTCTGCCCCGGCTGGATCACGCCCTTGCGTACCTTCGGGGTCTCCGGGCCGTTGCGGAACACCGCGGTGCACTCCGCCGCCTGGCTACCCAGATTGGTCAGGAGGATGGCGCCCATGTCGCGGCCGATGTCCTGGGTACTGTAGGAAACCTCGCTGCCGTTGAGCTGCTGCTCGACCTCGATCGGATAGGCGAAAGCGGACAGGGGCAACAGCGAGAGCGCGAAACAGCAAAGCCTTTTCATGGCCGGACTCCGGTAGCGACAGATGGAAAATTGGCAATACCCTGAAAACCACGGCATTCCGTACGTCAAGAGACTGGACAGCTATCCCGTACAGGATGCCGACGACACGATAAGCGAAGTCGCCCCTCCGGCGCACTCGTCATCGCCTGCCGGACGCGAAAAGGCCGGCCAGGCATCCCTGCATTCGAGGAGGCGGAAATGAAAGCGCCACGCGTCACCCTGGACCAATGGCGGACCCTGCAGGCAGTGGTCGATCATGGCGGCTTCGCCCAGGCCGCGGAGGCCCTGCACCGCTCGCAGTCGTCGATCAGCTATACCGTGGCCCGCATGCAGGAACAGCTCGGTGTGCCGCTGCTGCGCATCGACGGACGCAAGGCGGTCCTTACCGAAGCCGGCGAAGTGCTGCTGCGCCGTTCGCGGCAGCTGGTCAAGCAGGCCGGACAACTGGAGGAGCTGGCCCACCACATGGAGCAAGGCTGGGAACCGGAGGTGCGCCTGGTAGTGGACGCCGCCTACCCCGCTGCGCGGATCGTCCGCTCGCTATCCGCCTTCATGCCGCAGAGCCGCGGCTGCCGCGTGCTGCTGCGCGAGGAAGTGCTCTCCGGCGTCGAGGAGGCGCTGATCCAGGGCGCCGCCGACCTGGCGATCAGCGGTCTGATCATCCCCGGCCACCTCGGCGCCGACCTCAGCGTGGTCGAGTTCGTCGCGGTGGCCCATCCCGACCACCCGCTGCACCGTCTGCAACGCGAACTGACCCACCAGGACCTGGAAACCCAGATGCAGGTGGTGATCCGCGACAGCGGCCGGCTGCAGCCGCGCGACCATGGCTGGCTCGGCGCCGAGCAGCGCTGGACGGTGGGCAGCCTGGCCACCGCGGCGACCTTCGTCGGCAACGGCCTGGGCTTCGCCTGGCTGCCGCGGCACATCATCGAGCGCGAACTGCAGAGCGGCCAGCTCAAGCCGCTGCCGCTGAGCCAGGGCGGCGTGCGGCAGAGCCGCTTCTACCTCTACACCAACAAGGAAAAGCCGCTCGGTCCGGCCAGCCAGATCCTCATGGAAATGCTCAAGTCGTTCGCCAACGTACCGCTCAACGCGCCCTTCGCGGCGCCCGAGCCCGCTGCCGAGTGAGTGCGCATGCCTGACTTCCGGCAGCGCGGCTGCACCCTCGTCTACGATGACCACCCCGGCCCCGCCGAGCGCGCGCCGGTCCTGCTGCTGCACGGTCTCGGTTCGAGCGCCCGCGACTGGGAATACCAGTTGCCGGCCCTGCTGGGCCGCTACCGCCTGCTGGTCCCGGACTTGCGCGGCCACGGCCGCTCCGGCAAGCCGCGCGACGGCTACAGCATGGCCGGCTTCGCCGAGGACTGCGCGGCGCTGCTCGACCGGCTCGGCTGCGGCCCGGTGCACCTGGTCGGCATCAGCATGGGCGGGATGATCGGCTTCCAGCTGGCCTGCGAGCGCCCCGACCTGCTGCGCAGCCTGACCATCGTCAACAGCACCCCGGAAGTCATTCCGCGCACACCCCGCGAACATCTGGAAGTGGCAAAGCGGCGGCTCCTCTCGCGCCTGCTCAGCCTGCGGACAATCGGCCGCGCCCTGGGCCGGCTGCTGTTTCCCAAGGCGGATCAGGCCGCGTTGCGAGAGAAGGTCGAGGAGCGCTGGGCGGAGAACGACAAACGCGCCTACCTGGCCAGCCTCGACGCCATCATCGGCTGGGGCGTGCAGGAACGATTGGCCGAGATCGCCTGTCCGACCCTGGTGATCAGTGCGGATCGCGACTACACGCCGGTATCGCTGAAGCGGGCCTATTGCGAGCGGATCGCCGACGCCCGCCTGGTGGTCGTGGAAGACTCCCGCCACGCCACGCCGATGGACCAACCCGAGATTTTCAACACCACCCTGCTCGGCTTCCTCGCCGATATCGACAAAACCAAGGAACAACCATGCTCAAACGTCTCCTGATCGCCGCCTGCACCCTGTTCTTCGCCGGTTCCCTGCTGGCCGCCACGCCTGCCGCCAAGCCGCACGTCCTGATCGCCACCAGCCTCGGCGAGATCGAGGTGGAACTCGATCCGGCCAAGGCGCCGATCAGCGTGAAGAACTTCCTCGAGTACGTCGACAGCGGCTACTACGACGGCACCCTGTTCCACCGCGTCATCCCCGGCTTCATGGTGCAGACCGGCGGCTTCAGCGCCGGCATGCAGGAGAAGAAGACCCGCGCACCGATCAAGAACGAGGCCGACAACGGCCTGCTCAACGAACGCGGCACCCTGGCCATGGCCCGCACCGGCGTGGTCGACTCGGCCACCAGCCAGTTCTTCATCAACCTGACCGACAACGACTTCCTCAACCATGGCGCACGCGACTTCGGCTATGCCGTGTTCGGCAAGGTGGTGCGCGGCATGGGCGTGGTCGACCAGATCGCCAAGGTGCCCACCACCCGCCGCAACGGTTTCGCCGACGTGCCGAGCGACGACGTGGTGATCCTGTCCGCCAAACGCCTCTGAGTTACGCCGCAGGGGCTTGATCCGGCGGGCCCAGGACGGGCCCGCTCCAGAAGAGAGCCATCATGCTTTATCGTCGTTTCGAACGTCTGATCGACCCGTTCCGCAGCGCTTCCGAGCGTATGCCGCCCAGCGAGGTGCTGCGTTTCTATGTCCACTTCCTGCGCCAGGTCTGGCCGGTGTTCCTGGCCCTGCTGGTGGTCGGCCTGATCGTCGCGCTGATCGAGGTGGCGCTGTTCAGCTACCTCGGCCGCATCGTCGATCTCGCCCAGAGCACGCCCAGCGCGGAGTTCTTCCGCGTACACGCCAACGAGCTGATCTGGATGGCGGTGGTGGCGCTGGTCCTGCGTCCGCTGTTCAACGCCCTGCACGACATGCTGGTGCACCAGAGCATCAACCCGAGCATGACCAACCTGATCCGCTGGCAGAACCACCGCTACGTGCTCAAGCAGAGCCTCGGCTTCTTCCAGAACGATTTCGCCGGACGCATCGCCCAGCGCATCATGCAGACCGGCAACTCGCTGCGCGACTCGGCGGTGCAGGTGGTGGATGCGCTCTGGCACGTGCTGATCTATACTGTCAGCGCCCTGGTGCTGTTCGCCGAGGCCGACTGGCGGCTGATGATCCCGCTGGTACTGTGGGTGATCGCCTACGTCGGCGCCCTCGCCTACTTCGTGCCGCAGGTCAAGCGCCGCTCGGTGGAGGCCTCGGACTCGCGCTCGAAGCTGATGGGGCGGATCGTCGACGGCTATACCAACATCACCACCCTGAAGCTGTTCGCCCACACCCGCCAGGAAGAGAACTACGCCCGCGAGGCGATCGACGACCAGACCCTCAAGTCGCAGCGCGCCGGGCGCGTGGTGACCTCCATGGACGTCACCATCACGCTGATGAACGGCGTGCTGATCACCGGCACCACCGGCCTGGCCCTGTGGCTGTGGAGCCAGGGGCTGATCTCGGTGGGCGCCATCGCCCTGGCCACCGGGCTGGTGATCCGCATCAACAATATGTCCGGCTGGATCATGTGGGTGGTCGGCGGCATCTTCGAGAACATCGGCCAGGTCCAGGACGGCATGCAGACCATCGCCCTGCCGCGCAAGGTGGTCGACCGCGAGGACGCCCGACCGCTGCGGGTCGAGCGCGGCGAAGTGGCGTTCGAGCACATCGCCTTCCACTACGGCAAGGGCAGCGGCGTGATCCAGGGTCTCGACCTTCAGGTCCGCCCCGGCGAGAAGATCGGCCTGGTCGGCCCCTCCGGCGCCGGCAAGTCGACCCTGGTCAACCTGCTGCTGCGCCTGTACGACCTGGAGAGCGGGCGCATCCTGGTCGATGGCCAGGACATCGCCGGGGTGACCCAGGAAAGCCTGCGCGCGCAAATCGGCATGGTCACCCAGGACACCTCGCTGCTGCACCGCTCGATCCGCGACAACCTGCTCTACGGCCGCCCCGGCGCCAGCGACGCGGAACTCATGGAAGCGGTGCGCAAGGCCCGCGCCGACGAGTTCATCCCGCTGCTCAGCGACGCCGAGGGCCGCCGCGGCTTCGACGCCCACGTCGGCGAACGCGGCGTGAAGCTCTCCGGCGGCCAGCGCCAGCGCATCGCCATCGCCCGGGTACTGCTCAAGGACGCGCCGATCCTGATCCTCGACGAGGCGACCTCGGCGCTGGACTCGGAAGTGGAATCGGCGATCCAGGAAAGCCTGGAGACCCTGATGGAAGGCAAGACGGTGATCGCCATCGCCCACCGCCTGTCGACCATCGCCCGCATGGACCGCCTGGTGGTGCTGGACAAGGGGCATATCGCCGAAAGCGGCACGCACGCCGAACTGCTCGCCCACGGTGGTCTCTATGCACGCCTGTGGCAGCACCAGACCGGTGGTTTCGTCGGCGTCGACTGAAGCCTGGAAACCGGGCGGCGGCCCCAGCGCCGCCCGGCCTGCCCGATCTCGCCAGAGGCTCTGCGACGGGCGTTCGCGCGACAATCATCACCGCCATCGATCTCGACTAGCACGCGCTTCGATTTTTTCCGCCAGCGAAACGGTGTTCTTATCGAACCCGTGCCCCGGCTCGATCCCGACGCCTGCAGCATCGTCCCCGTCCACCTGGCGTCGGCCACGGACGACCAAGGATGCCAGTGCTCGGTACCGGGGGTTTCGCCCCATCGCTACGGAGAATCACAGAATGAAACTTGCCTCTGTCGTGTCCGCCGTCATCACCAGCCTCGCCCCCATGGCCTTCGCCCAGGACGTGGACAAGGACCCGGGCCGCGGCCTGCCGGTCGAGGAGTACCACTACGGCATGCAGCTGGACGTGAAGAACGTCCTGCACCGTACCGACAATTCGAGCAGGACCGGCGTGGTGCCGGTGACCGTGGTCTACGAGGACCACAGCGGCGAGCTGCACAAGATCCGCTTCCTCGAATGGGGCGGTAGCACCAGCAACGGCTGAGCGTCGCGACGCCCTATCGTCCCGGCCGTTCCCTCAGGCCTGGCGATAGGGCAACAGGCCGTGGGCCTCTTCGGCATAGGCACGCACCCCCGCCCGCTCCTGGGCGAGGAATTGCGCCACGGCATCGCGCAGGCCGGGATGCGCCAGGTAATGCCAGGAACGCGTCAGTACCGGCTCGAAACCGCGGATCAGCTTGTGTTCGCCTTGGGCGCCGGCGTCGAAGCGCGCCAGGCCGGCGCCGATGGCGAACTCCAGGCCCTGGTAGAAACAGGTCTCGAAGTGCAGCCGGTCGAACTCGGCCAGACAGCCCCAGTAGCGCCCGTACAGGGTGTCCCCGGCGACCAGGCTGAAGGCCATCGCCACCGGCTTGCCATGCTGGTGGGCGAAGACCACGCGGATCGCCTCCGGCATGCGCTCGGCGAGCAGGCCGAAGAATTCGCGGCTCAGGTAGGGGTCGCGGTCGCGCACCAGGTAGGTATTGGCGTAACAGAGATAGACGAAGTCCCATTCCAGCTCGGACAACTGGCCGCCCTCCCGCCACTCGAACTCGATGCCCTGGCCGCCGACCTGCTCGCGCTCCTTGCGCAGTTGCTTGCGCTTGCGCGAGCTGAGGGCGTCGAGGAAGTCCTGGAAGTCCCGATAGCCACGGTTATGCCAGTGGTACTGGCAGCCCAGGCGCTCCAGCCAGCCATCGCGCCCGGCCAGCAGCGCGTCGGCGCGGGCATCGGTGAAATTCACATGGATGCCCGACAATCCGCTGGCCTCGGCTTCCTCGCCGAGGCTCGCGAGCAACGCCTGCAAGCCTTCTTCACCGCCCAGCAGACGCGCGCCGGCAACCGGGGTGAACGGCACGCCGACCAGCAGCTTCGGGTAATAGCGGATGCCGGCGCGCTGGCAGGCGTCCGCCCAGCTCCAGTCGAACACGTACTCACCATAGGAATGCGCCTTCACGTAGGCCGGCAACGCCGCCCGCAGGCGACCCTGCGTATCGCGCAGCACGCGATGGGCCGGGCGCCAGCCGGTGGCAGGCGTGACGCTGCGGCTGTCTTCCAGCGCGGAGAGGAAAGCATGGCGCAGGAACGGCTGGGCGGGAGGCAGCAAGGCGTCCCACTCGGCGGCGTCGATATCGGCAAGGGCGGCAAGCGTCTGGATCGGCATGCGCGCCAGTCTGGCGCGAGACGCCAGGCAAGTGAAGCCGGTCGACGGAAAAAAATGCCCGGCGGACCCCGCGATGAAACCGCCCTTCACCAGGCGAAGGCTGGAACTTTCCACGCAGGGCGGATAACCGCGACGGCATTCCCGATCTGGCCCTCTTCGGGTCCTAGATCATGCCCAGCAACAACAGGACCAACAGCACCACCAACAATGCACCGATGATCCCCGAGGGACCGTAGCCCCAGTTGCGCGAGTGGGGGAAGACCGGCAGGCCGCCGATCAGCAGCAGGATCAGGATGATCAGAAGAATCGTACCGAGACTCATGGGCGTCGCTCCTGTTCGGCTCATGGGGCAAGGGGCGGAAGATTCCGTCCCCTTGTAGTTCTCGACCCCGGCCGAACCGCGAAGATTCAATAAATCCGAGCCCCCCGGCCTCTCAGTGGATGACCTTCGGCGCCGGTCCCTTGAGCAGGCGCATGAACATCAGCGCCACCGCCTGTGCGTCGCCGAGGGCGGTGTGGCGGCCACTGACCGGGACGTCCAGGGCCCGCGCCAGGGTATCGAAGCGCAGGTCGAGGTGGGCGTCCGGGAAGTGCCGGCTGACCTTGCGGTGGTAAAGCGAGGAAACCTCGATGGTCGGGTTGCGCAACTGCAGGTCGAAGCGCTGGCGCAAATGCCGGTTGAGCACCGCGATATCGAACGACAGGTAGTAGCCGAGCAACGGCCGGTCGCCGATGAATGCCAGCAGCCGGCGCAGGGCCTCGTCCAATTGCAACTGGCCCTCCAGGTCGGCGCGGCGCAGCTTGTGGATGCGGATCGACTCGGCGTCCAGGCTCGGCGGCGGTTCGACGTAGAGTTCCAGGCGCTCGCCCAGAACCAGCTTGCCGCGTCGCACCAGCACCGCGCCGATGCTGAGGATGTCGGCGCGGCGCGGGTCGAGGCTGGTGGTCTCGAGGTCGAGGGAAATCACTTCCTCCGCCTCGATCGCTTCGTGCATCCACCAGTACAGGCGGCGGCGCCACCCCGGCCAGCGGCTGTCGGGCAACTTGACCATGCTGTTCATCGGGTCTCCAGGTGAAATTGGCGGGCCAGGCTCTGCTTGAACTTCTTCACCACGTGCAGGCCGTAGCGCAGCATGTCGCGCTCGTGGCGGCTCATGCCGCTGACATCCAGGCCCTGCTGGCGGCCGTCGCGCTGGCCGGCCAACTGGCGGGTCAGGCGCAGTTGCAGGAACAGTTCGAAGGACTCGGCCAGGTCATCCGCCAGGCGCGACTCAAGCACCTTGCGCGCCTTCAGCGCGGCGATCCGCGCCAGGCTGCCGCGCACCTCCAGGCCTTCACGCAGGGCCAGGGTCCGGATGCCATGGACGATGGGAAAGATCCCGCCACGCTTGAGATCGAGGCGGGCATCCTGGACCTTCAACTGGCCGAGGAATGTCAGCGGCGTGTCGAATTGCAGGGCCGCCGCGGCGACGTCCGCCAACCAGCGCTCGCCGCCGTCGACGAAAGCGCGCAGTTCGCGGCGCAGGGGTTCGAAAAGCTGCGGGTTGCCGGCCACCGGCCAGGCGTCGGCCAGGATCGACAGACGCAACAGTTGCTCCGGCTTGCCCTCCAGCAACGTCGTGCGCAGTTCCGAACGCCAGGCGGAGAGCGACTTGCACCAGTCCGGCCGGCTGGCCATCACTCCGCCGGGACAGGGCGGATAACCGAACTCCAGCAAGGCCGCGCTGAAGCGCTGCATCATCGCCAGGGCCTGTTCCTGCGGCAGGTCGTCGGCCAGGATCAGGGCATTGTCCTGGTCGGTCTTCAGCAACTGCTCGCCGCGCCCTTCGCTGCCCATCACCAGCAGGCAGCAGCGGCCGCGCAGGGTCGGTGGCAGAAGCAGCTCGAAAAGCCGCTCGAGCAACTGCTCGTTGAGCGCGCTGACCAGTTGCATGATGAAGCGCAGGCGAATGCCGTTGCCGGCCAGGGTGGCGATCAGGGTATCCAGGGTTTCCGCACAGCGGCGCAGGTCGTCGAGGTCGTCGGCGCGGGCAATGCGCAGCGCGAGCACGTGGGAATGGGTGGAGAACAGGCTGAGCACCTGGGTCAGGTGCAGCAGCCCGATCACCTGGCCGTCCTCGGTGACCGCGACCCGTTCGATGCGCTGGCGGGTCATCAGGATCATCGCGTCGAACAGGAAGTCACCCAGCTCAACGCTGGCCAGCGGGCCATGGGCCAGCGGCCCGATGGATTCCTGCTCGCTGCGACCATCGCGGAAATGCGCGCTCATCAGGTCGGTGCGGGTGACGATGCCGAGCTCGGTTCCGTCCCTCTCCAGCCGCACCAGCAGGGCATCGGCGCCATGGCTCAACTGCAGGCGCGCGGCATCGCCAAGGGACAGCGAGGCCTCCACCTCCAGGGCCGGCAGCAGGTGCTCGCGGGCGATCCGGGTGAGGATGAACTCGGCGAGGTTCTGTCCGTCGCGCCGGGCCAGCTGGCGCTTGGCCGCCAGGTCGGCCTGGAAGAAGCGGGCGAAAGCCGGGTTCTCCCCGCACAACTGGTGGAAACAGCTGGCCGGCAACTCGTAGACGATGCTTTCCTCGATCGCCAGGTAGCGATGCTTGCTGCTGCCGGAGAACAGCCCACGGACGTCGAACAGGTCTTCCGCGGCGTACTGGGCGAATACCCGTCCGTCGTCACCGCGCTCCTCGACCACGCCCTTGAGCAGCACGAACAGCCCGGGGACCGACGAGCCCGCTTCGAGCAGGACCTCTCCCGGCGCGTAGTAGCCCACGCTGAGGGCCTGCTTGAGGGCTTCGCGCTCATGGGCGCGCAACTGGTCGAAGGGGGGCGAGGCGAAGTTGAAACTGTCAGGCATGGCTCATCTCGCTATGGCCGGGACGCTTAAACGAAAGGCGGCGGACCGGAAATCCGGCCGCCGCCTCGGGCTACGCCTTCACGTAGCGCTTAGTGGGCCACCGCGCCAGAGGCGCCCAGGCCGGTCTGGGAACGGATGAACTGCGGGAAGAAGCGCGCGCGCTCCTCGTCGGCCGCCGCCGACTTGTCGGTGATGGAGAAGAACCAGATACCGACGAAGGCGACGATCATCGAGAACAGCGCCGGGTACTCGTACGGGTAGATGGCTTTCTCGTGGCCGAGGATCTGCACCCAGATGGTCGGGCCGAGGATCATCAGACCAACCGCGGTGACCAGCCCCATCCAGCCGCCGATCATGGCGCCGCGGGTGGTCAGCTTCTTCCAGTACATGGAGAGCAGCAGCACCGGGAAATTGCAGCTGGCGGCAATGGAGAAGGCCAGGCCGACCATGAAGGCGATGTTCTGCTTCTCGAACAGGATGCCGAGCACGATGGCGACCACGCCCAGGGCCACGGTGGTCATCTTCGAGACCCGCAGTTCGTCCTTCTCGTTGGCCTTGCCGGCCTTGAACACGCTGGCGTAGAGGTCGTGGGAGACGGCCGAGGCGCCGGCCAGGGTCAGCCCGGCGACCACCGCGAGGATGGTGGCGAAGGCCACCGCCGAGATGAAGCCGAGGAACAGGCTGCCGCCCACCGCGTCGGCCAGGTGAACCGCCGCCATGTTGTTGCCGCCGATCAGGGCGCCGGTGGCGTCCTTGAAGTCCGGGTTGGTGCTGACCAGCAGGATCGCGCCGAAGCCGATGATGAAGGTCAGGATGTAGAAGTAGCCGATGAAGCCGGTGGCGTAGAACACGCTCTTGCGCGCTTCCTTGGCGTCGCTGACGGTGAAGAAGCGCATCAGGATGTGCGGCAGGCCGGCGGTGCCGAACATCAGCGCGAAGCCCAGGGAGAACGCCGAGATCGGGTCCTTGACCAGGCCGCCCGGGCTCATGATCGCCTCGCCCTTCGGATGCACCTTGATCGCTTCGGAGAACAGCGTGCTGATGTCGAAGTTGACGTGCTTGAGCACCATGATCGCCATGAACGAGGCGCCGGAGAGCAGCAGCACGGCCTTGATGATCTGCACCCAGGTGGTCGCCAGCATGCCGCCGAACAGCACGTAGAGCACCATCAGGATACCCACCAGAACCACCGCGACATGGTAGTTGAGGCCGAACAGCAGCTCGATCAGCTTGCCGGCGCCGACCATCTGCGCGATCAGGTAGAAGGCCACCACCACCAGCGAGCCGCAGGCCGAGAGGGTGCGGATCTGCTTCTGCTTGAGGCGGTAGGAAGCGACGTCGGCGAAGGTGTACTTGCCCAGGTTGCGCAGGCGTTCGGCGATCAGGAAGAGGATGATCGGCCAGCCGACCAGGAAGCCGATCGAATAGATCAGACCGTCGTAGCCGGAGGTGAAGACCAGCGCGGAAATGCCCAGGAAGGAAGCCGCGGACATGTAGTCGCCGGCGATCGCCAGGCCGTTCTGGAAGCCGGTGATGCGGCCGCCGGCAGCGTAGTAGTCGGCCGCCGAGCGATTGCGCTTGGAAGCCCAGTAGGTGATGCAAAGGGTCGCGCCGACGAAGGCGACGAACATGACGATGGCCGAGACGTTCAGCGGCTGGCGCTGCACGTCGCCGGTCAGCGCGTCGGCCCAGAGGAGCGGAGCGAAGGCGGCGAGACCGAGCGCGGCGAGGAGACGGGCGATCATTGCTGCGCCTCCTTGAGGATTTCCTGGTTCAGGCTGTCGAATTCGCCGTTGGCGCGACGCACGTACAGGCCGGTCAGGATGAACGCGGCGACGATCAGTCCGACACCCATCGGGATGCCCCAGGTCACGGACGAATCGGGACTGATACGCGCGCCCAGCAGCTGCGGCTGGAAAGCGATCAGCAGGATGAATATCACGTAGAGGCCAAGCATGATCGAAGAAAGTATCCAGGCGAATCGCTCTCGCTTGGCTACCAACTCCTTGAAGCGCGGATTGGTATCAATCCGCTGGTAGATGCTGTCGTTCATTGTTTTTATCCTCACAGCGGGGTGACGCGGAATGTCGTCGGTAACCACTGTAGGACGCTGGTGCAAGCACTCCAGACGACTTTAGTCGTAGCGTTTCGCCAGCCGCTCTAGACCGGTATTCCCGGGCCCTCCGGCGAATTTCGCAGGTTGCCTGCGAGAGAAAACGAACGCGCGCCCGGGAACCCGGGCGCGGCGTTTTTTCGAAGCGATCCGGCCGCTACGGCAGCCACTCCCCGACCCGTTGCGGATTGGCCGCCACCCACTGCTTCGCCGCATCCTCGGGCTTGGCGCCCTCCTGGATCGCCAGCATCACCCGGCCGACCTCGTTGCCGTCCTTCCAGCCGAACTTCTTCAGGAACTCCCAGACCGGCCTGGCCTTGGCCTCGAGCGCCGGGTTGGCGACGGTGTCGACGTGCTCGGTGTCACCGTAGACCTTCTTCGGATCATCGAGGAATTTCAGTTTCCACTTGGCGAACATCCAGTGCGGGATCCAACCGGTCACCACCACCGGCTTCTTCTCGTTCTCGGCACGGGTCAGCTCGGCGATCATGCCGCTGCCGGAACTGGCCACCAGCTTGTAGTCGAGGCCGTATTGCTTGATCGCCTCGTCGGTCTTGATCATCACCCCGGCGCCGGCGTCGATGCCCACCACGCGGCCGCCGAAAGCGTCCTTCTGCGCCTGGAGGTCGGCGATGCTGCCGGCATTCACGTATTCCGGGACGATCAGGCCGATGCGTGCGTCCGGGTAGTTGATGGCCAGGTTGACCACCTTGTCCTTCATCTTCTCGTAGTAGGCGCCGTGGGTGCCCGGCAGCCAGGCCGAGAGCATGGCGTCGAGCTTGCCGCGCGCCACTCCCTGCCACATGATCCCCGCCGCCACCGGCATCAGCTTCACCTCGTAGCCGAGCTTCTCGCGGATCACCTCGGCGGCCACATGGGTGGTCGCCACGCTGTCCGACCAGCCGTCCACGTAACCGATGGTGATCACCGGCTTGTCCGCCGCGGCCGCCATCCCCACCGCCGCCGACATTGCCAGGCCCGCACTCCAGCACAACAGTCGTCGCATCATTCGCATCAGACGTACCCCTTGTTCTATGCCGCCGGGGACGCTCCCCGACGGTCGCGGCACTCTGCGGTGCCGCCGTCCATCATCGGCGCGCCCGGCCACCGGACTGCTCTGAGAACGACGTCCAGCGCACCCGATAGCGACATCTCCCATACTGCGCCTGGGGCCGCTGTCGGCGTGCGCCGGGCTGGTGCGATGGAGCCGCTCTATGCCCCCGATTGGACAGAGCGATTTCCGCCAGGCCGGGCGCCCGGATAGTCTTTGCGACAAAGAGGAATGATTCTCGTTAAAGGAGAGCCACCATGCTCAAGACCCTGACCTTCACCGTCATGCACTTCATGATCGCCTTCAGCGTGGCCTATGCGCTGACCGGCAGCGTCGCGGTCGGCGGACTGGTGGCGGCGGTCGAGCCGCTGTGCAATTCGGTCGGTTTCTACTTCCACGAGAAGATCTGGAAACGCTTCGAGAAGGACGGCGCGGCGCGCCCGACCAGCACCGCCCACGGCTGGCTGCACCGCCACGCCTGAACCGGCGACGGCTGCGCTGGAGGGGCACGGAAGCGGGGAAAAGCCCGATTGAATCGCCGGCTGCAATAACCCACTGCACTAGTGAAGCTTGCAGTTGTCATAACGGCAGTATATTCACTCAGTACTTTTTCCCTCGAAGGGACCTCCTCGATGCCCCACTTCCTCCGTTTCGCTGCCCTGCTCGGCGGCCTCGCCCTCGGTTGCGCCAGCCTGGCGCAGGCCCGGGACGTGGATGCCGCCAGCTACGGCTACCCGCTGACCAACCCGTTCGAGGCGACCATCGCCACCACGCCGCCGGAGCTGCGTCCCGAGCTGCCGCACAGCGAGGACATCGACCAGAAGGATTACAGCCTGAAGTTGCGCCCGGAGCGCGAATTCGCCCTGCCGGACAACTTCTGGCCGGTGAAGAAGCTGCGCTACCGCCTGGCCCGCCAGGACCACGCGGCGCCGCTGATCTTCATCATCGCCGGGACCGGCGCGCACTATGCCAGCAGCTTCCCGGAATACCTGAAGAAACTCTTCTACCAGGCCGGCTACCACGTGGTGCAGCTGTCCTCGCCGACCAGCTGGGACTTCATGGCCGGCGCCTCGCGCTTCGCCACCCCGGGCTTTTCCAGCGACGACGCCGACGACCTGTACCGGGTGATGCAGGCGGTGCGCGCACAGCAACGCGACCTCCCGGTGACCGACTATTACCTCACCGGCTACAGCCTCGGCGCGCTCAACGCGGCCTTCGTCAGCCACCTCGACGAAAGCCGGCAGAGCTTCAATTTCAAGAAAGTCCTGCTGCTCAATCCGCCAGTGAACCTCTACACCTCGGTAAGCAACCTGGACAAGCTGGTGGAAACCCAGGTCAAGGGCATCACCGACTCGCGCACCTTCTACGAGGTGGTGCTGGGCAAGCTGACCCGCTATTTCCGACAGAAGGGCTACGTCGACATCAACGACGCCATGCTCTACGACTTCCAGCAGTCGAAGCAGCGCCTGAGCAACGAGGAGATGGCGATGCTGATCGGCACCTCGTTCCGCTTCTCCGCCGCCGACATCGCCTTCACCTCGGACCTGGTCAACCGGCGCGGTCTGATCACTCCGCCGAACTACCCGATCAACGAGGGCACCAGCCTGGAGCCGTTCTTCAAGCGCGCCCTGCAATGCGACTTCGAGTGCTACATGACCGAACAGCTGATCCCCATGTGGCGGGCCCGCTACGATGGCGGCAGCCTGACCCAGCTGGTCAACCAGGTCAGCCTGTACAAACTGCAGGACTACCTGCATGACAGCCCGAAGCTCGCCGTGATGCACAACGCCGACGACGTCATCCTCGGTCCTGGCGACCTCGGCTTCCTCCGCCGCACCTTCGGCGAACGCCTGACCGTCTACCCCTATGGCGGCCATTGCGGCAACCTCAACTACAAGGTCAACGCGCAGGACATGCTGAACTTCTTCGCCACGCCCGCCGCCGGACAGACCCAGGTCGCCAGCGCGACGCCCACCCAGCAGGCAGGAAACTGATCGATGACCCGTACCGCACACTGGATGTTCGCCCTGCTGCTGACCGGCGCCGCCAGCGCTCAGGCCAACGCCGCCGACACCCCGACCGCGCCGGTCGAACTGCCGCCGCGCCAACTCGACGGCGACGGCTTCAGCCGTCCGCTGGACCAGCTCAAGTTCAACCCCGGCCTCGACCAGCGCGAGTTCGAGCGCGCCACCCTCGACGCTCTGAACATGTACGACCCCTGGGAATCCTGGAACCGCCGGGTCTACCACTTCAACTACCGCTTCGACGAGTGGGTGTTCCTGCCGGTGGTGCGTGGCTATGAATACGTGACCCCGCACTTCGTCCGCAGCGGCGTGAGCAATTTCTTCGACAACCTGGGCGACGTGCCCAACCTGCTGAACAACCTCGCCCAGCTGAAGGGCAAGGCAGCGATGGAAACCACCGCGCGCCTGCTGTTCAACACCACCTTCGGCGTGCTCGGCCTGTGGGATCCGGCGACCAGGATGGGGCTGCACAAGCGCAGCGAGGACTTCGGCCAGACCCTCGGCTACTACGGGGTGGGCAGCGGTCCCTACCTGATGCTGCCGATCCTCGGCCCGTCCAACCTGCGTGACACCGGCGGGCTGGTGGTGGACTACGTCGGCGAGTACCAGGTGAACTACCTCAACGTGCCGCAGGCCAGCGGCGACCATCCGGAGATCACCGCCCTGCGCGTGGTGGACAAGCGCTACAACACCAGCTTCCGCTACGGCCAGATGAACTCGCCGTTCGAGTACGAGAAACTGCGCTACATCTATACCGAGGCGCGCAAGCTGCAGATCGCCGAGTGAGACGAAGAACCGCCGCCCCGTGCGGCGGTTTCTTTTATCTCTAATCATCCAATTAATCGATAGGAATCACATAAAACTCGCAACCATATATCGACTAAAGAGGACTATCATCGAGCCATACACGAACCAGGAGGTCCCCATGACCCGCTACCGTGATGTACTCGAACTGCATACCGGCCACCCCGCCTCCGATGGCGCCGGCGTCCGCCTGACCCGCGTGATCGGCGGTCCGTCCCCGGAACGCTTCGATCCGTTCCTGATGCTCGACCAGTTCGATACGCAGAACCCGGACGACTATGTCGCCGGCTTCCCCTCGCACCCGCACCGCGGCTTCGAGACCGTGACCTACATGCTCGAAGGACGCATGCGCCACGAGGACCACCTCGGCAATCGCGGCCTGCTCAAGCCCGGCGGCGTGCAGTGGATGACCGCCGCCCACGGCATCATCCACAGCGAGATGCCGGAGCAGGTGGAAGGTGCGATGCGCGGCTTCCAGCTGTGGGTCAACCTGCCGGCGAAGAACAAGCTGGCCCCGGCCGGCTATCGCGATATCGAGCCGGAAGACGTGCCGCGCCTGGAAACCGCCGGCGGGGTGAAGGTCACCGTGATCGCCGGGCGCTTCGACGACGGACAATTGCAACAGGCCGGCGCCGTCGAGCGGCCGGACACCGAGCCGCACTACTACGACCTGCAGCTGCCCGCCGGCGGCCGTATCGCCCCGCGCCTGCCGGATGGCCACCGCGTGCTGCTGTACGTCTACGAAGGCAGCCTGACGGTGGAAGGCGAACGGCCGGTGGAAGTCGCCACCAACCGCCTGGCGCGCCTCTCCGAGCAAGGCGAGCTGAGCCTGCGCAGCGACACCGGCGCCCGCGTGCTGGTCCTCGCCGGCAAGCCGCTGCGCGAACCGATCGTCCAGTACGGCCCGTTCGTGATGAACAGCCGCGAGGAGATCGAGCAGGCGCTGCGCGACTACCGCGACGGTGTCCTGGCCGTCTGAGCCTTGCGCGAGCCGCCCTCCGGGGCGGCTTTTCCCACCTGCCGCCGCACCCAGATACTCAGATACCCAGATACCCGCGCCTAGCTGCCTGGCGGTTATCCGCAGCATCCTCGCAGTGACGGCGGGGACAGCGCGCCGTTCGCCCACCCTGGGCAATCGAGCGGGTTTACCGCTCGATCCGCAGGAAGCGCTCCAGTTCCGCCCGCTTGCCCATCGCATCGTGGTAGCCGAGTTCGATCAGTTCGCTGCAATAGCCGCGCTCGAACAACAGGTAGCTCAATACCCCCGCCCCACTGGCACGGGTCGCGCCGGGACCGCGCAGGAAAAGCCGCAGTACCCGCGACAGCTCCCGGTAGTGCCGCGCGGCGATCTCGTCCAGAGGACGGCTTGGCGAGACCAGCAATACCTCCACCGGCTCCAGCCCGCCCACCTGGTGGCGCACCTCGGGCCCGACCAGATGGCCGATCTGGTTCATGCGCTGCAACTGCTCGATATCGCCTTCCAGGCTATCGATGAAGGTGCTGTTCAGCAGGTGCGTGCCGATCTGCGCCAGGCTCGGCGGTCGATCGGAGGGTGGCAGGCCGGTCATGGCACTGTCGCCGCCAGTGGCCGGGTTGCCGCTGACGCCGATCACCAGCACCCGCGAGGCCCCCAGGTGCAACGCCGGACTGATCGGCGCCTGGGAACGCACCGCGCCGTCACCGAAGTATTCGCGGTTGATCCGCACCGGCGGGAACAACAGCGGGATCGCCGCGCTGGCCAGCAGATGCCGAAGTTCGAGACGGGTGGGAATGCCCAGGCGCCGATGGCGTATCCAGGGATCGATGGTCGCTCGCCCCTGGTAGAAGGTCACCGCCTGTCCCGAGTCATAGCCGAACGCGGTCACCGCCACCGCGCGCAACTGGCGCTGGCGTACCGCCGCGTGGATTCCGGAGAAATCCAGTTCGCGCGCCAGCAGTTCGTGCAACGGACGGTTGTCCAGCAGCGCCACCGGCACCCGCCGACCCAGGCCGAGCAGGCTGTGGCCGAGGAAGCGCGCGGCCTGGCGGGTCACGCCCGGCCAGTCGCTGCGATAGACATGATCGGTGCGGAAGCCTTGCCAGACCGCGGTCAGGCGCTGGATCGCCTGGCGGAATTGCAGGGCGCCGCAAGCCAGGCCAACGGCGTTGATGGCGCCGGCGGAGGTACCGACGATGACCGGGAAGGGATTGCCGGCGCTGTCCGGCAGCAGGTCGGCGATGGCGGCCAGGACGCCGACCTGGTAGGCCGCGCGGGCGCCGCCGCCGGAAAGGATCAGGCCGGTGAGCGGCGGACGTGGGGCAAGGGGATCGGACACAGCGGGGCTTCCGTCATGAACTGCGGCGAGTATAGCCAGACCCCGCGCACGTCCGGAATGCCCGTCCTCAGCGCTTGCGCCGTTTCGGATAGAGCCTGGCTTCGCCTTGCGGGCGGGTCTTGAAACGCCGGTGCGCCCACAGGTACTGCTCGGGCTGCTGGCGCACGCAACGCTCGACCCACTGGTTGATCCGCAGGCAATCGGCTTCCTCGCTCTCGCCGGGGAAGTCCTCCAGCGGCGGGTGGATGGTCAGCCGGTAGCCACTGCCGTCGGCCAGGCGGCTCTGGGTGAACGGCAACACCCGCGCCCGGCCCAGGCGGGCGAACTTGGTGGTGGCGGTGACGGTGGCCGCCGGGATGCCGAACAGCGGCACGAACAGGCTCTGCTTGGCGCCGTAGTCCTGGTCCGGCGCATACCAGATGGCCCGGCCAGCGCGCAGCACCTTGAGCATGGCGCGCACGTCCTCGCGCTCGATGGCGGTGGCGTCGAGGTTGTGCCGCTCGCGGCCACGACGCTGGACGTAGTCGAACACCGGGTTGCCATGCTCGCGGTACATGCCGTCGATGGTGTGCACCTGGCCGAGCAGCGCCGCGCCGATCTCCAGTGTGGTGAAATGCAGGGCCATGAGGATCACCCCCTCGCCCTTCGCCTGGGCCTCGCGCAGGTGTTCCAGGCCTTCTATATGGGCCAGGCGCGCCAGGCGCGCCTTCGGCCACCACCAGCTCATGGCCATCTCGAAGAAGGCGATGCCGCTGGAGGCGAAGTTCTCCTTCAGCAAGCGCTCGCGCTCGGCCGGCGACTTTTCCGGAAAGCACAGTTCGAGATTGCGCGCGGCGATTTCCCGGCGCGAGCCGACCAAGCGGTACATCAGCGCCCCCAGGCCGCGGCCGAGCGCCAGCAGGACGGGATACGGCAACTGCACCACCAGCCAGAGCAGCCCCAGGCCGAGCCAGAGCGGCCAGTAGCGGGGATGGAGGAAGGCGGTGGAGAAACGGGGGCGATCCATGGACGGTTCCGGCGACGATCAAAGCCCGCCATTCTACCCTGCCCGCCGCCCCGGCGGGACGCCGCGTCGCCGATCGAGGCCGGCCCGGCTATCTGCCACGCTTGCGGGCATCCGGTGTTCTCGTTATAAGTCCCTGCAATTCAACGACCGACAAGCCCCATGAGCCAAGCCGACCTCCTCGATCAAGACCCCGTATTCCAGCTCAAGGGCAGCATGCTCGCGGTGACCATCCTCGAACTGGCGCACAACGACCTGGCGAGGCTCGAGCGGCAACTCGCCGACAAGGTGGCGCAGGCGCCGAACTTCTTCCGCGATACCCCCCTGGTCATGGCCCTCGACAAGTTGCCCGAGGGCGAAGGCCGCCTGGACCTGCCGGCGCTCCTCGAAGTCTGCCGCCGCCATGGCCTGCGCACCCTGGCGATCCGCGCCGGACGCGAGGAAGACATCGCCGCCGCCCAGGCCCTCGACCTGCCGGTGCTGCCGCCGTCCGGCGCCCGCGAACGGCCGCTGGACATCAAGGACAGCGCCCCGCGCAAGCCCGCCGAAGAGGTCCGGCCGAGCGCCGGGGAACCCAGGCCCGAGCCGGCCAAGCCGGAAGAGAAGCCCGCCGAACCCGCCAGCCGTCCGACCAAGGTGGTGAAGACCCCGGTACGCGGCGGCATGCAGATCTATGCCGCCGGCGGTGACCTGATCGTGCTGGCCGCGGTGAGTCCCGGCGCGGAACTTCTCGCCGACGGCAACATCCATGTGTACGGCCCGATGCGCGGACGCGCGCTGGCCGGTGTCAAAGGCGATGCCACGGCACGGATCTTCTGCCAGCAACTGGCCGCCGAACTGGTCTCCATCGCCGGTAACTACAAGGTCGCGGAGGACCTGCGACGCAGCCCGCAGTGGGGCAAGGCGGTGCACGTCAGCCTGTCGGGTGACGTGTTGAACATCACCCGCCTTTAACGGATACTGCCGCCACTTTCAGGGACCAGAATTCTTACGTTTTTCATTGGGGTGAATCACCTTGGCCAAAATTCTCGTAGTCACTTCCGGTAAGGGTGGCGTCGGTAAAACCACCACCAGCGCAGCGATCGGCACCGGCCTGGCCTTGCGCGGTTTCAAGACCGTCATCGTCGACTTCGACGTCGGCCTGCGCAACCTCGACCTGATCATGGGCTGCGAACGCCGCGTGGTGTACGACTTCGTCAACGTCGTCAACGGCGAGGCCACCCTCACCCAGGCCCTGATCAAGGACAAGCGCCTCGAAAACCTGCATGTCCTGGCCGCCAGCCAGACCCGTGACAAGGACGCCCTGACCAAGGAAGGCGTCGAGAAAGTCATGGCCGAACTGCGCAAGGACTTCGAATACATCATCTGCGACTCCCCGGCGGGCATCGAGAAAGGCGCCCACCTGGCCATGTACTTCGCCGACGAGGCGATCGTCGTGACCAACCCGGAGGTTTCCTCGGTGCGCGACTCCGACCGCATGCTCGGCCTGCTGGCGAGCAAGTCGCAGCGCGCCGAGAAGGGCGAGGAGGCGATCAAGGAACACCTGCTGCTGACCCGCTACAACCCCGAGCGCGTCACCAAGGGCGAGATGCTCGGCGTCGACGACGTCGAGGAGATCCTCGCCATCCGCCTGCTCGGGGTGATCCCGGAATCCCAGGCCGTGCTCAAGGCGTCCAACCAGGGCGTGCCGGTGATCCTCGACGAGCAGAGCGACGCCGGCCAGGCGTACAGCGACGCCGTCGACCGCCTGCTCGGCAAGGAAATACCGCATCGATTCCTCGATGTGCAGAAGAAAGGATTCCTGCAAAGACTGTTCGGAGGACGTGAATGAGCCTTTTAGACTTCTTTCGCAGCCGGAAATCGCAGAACAGCGCTTCCATCGCGAAAGAACGACTGCAGATCATCGTTGCCCACGAACGTGGCCAGCGCGCGCAGCCGGATTATCTGCCCCAGCTGCAGAAAGACCTGCTGGAAGTGATCCGCAAGTACGTGCCGATCGACCAGGAGCAGATCCAGGTCGAACTGGAGAACCAGGGCAACTGCTCGATCCTGGAACTCAACATCACCCTGCCGGATCGTTGATTCGCGCGGGGTCCATACTGCGGCGGCCACTGGCCGCCGCAGTCGTTTCACCGGGCCTGCCCGCCAGGTCCCCTGCCGCCTCCCGGCGATGAGCCCGTTCGCTATGCCGCTGTCCCAGATCCGCATCGTTCACCAGGATGACGCCCTGCTGGTGGTCGACAAACCCACCCTGCTGCTGTCGGTACCCGGCCGCGCCGACGACAACAAGGATTGCCTGGTTACCCGCCTGCAGGAAAACGGCTACCCCGAGGCCCGCATCGTGCATCGCCTGGACTGGGAAACCTCCGGCCTGATGGTGCTCGCCCGTGACGCCGACAGCCACCGCGAGCTGTCCCGCCAGTTCCACGACCGCGAGACCGAGAAAGCCTATACCGCCCTTTGCTGGGGCCTGCCGGAACTGGACAGCGGGCGCATCGAACTGCCGCTGCGCTACGACCCGCCGACCAAGCCGCGCCACGTGGTGGACTTCGAGCACGGCCGCCACGCCCTGACCTTCTGGCGCGTGCTGGAGCGCCACGAGCGCTGGAGCCGGGTCGAGCTGACGCCGATCACCGGCCGCTCTCACCAGTTGCGCGTGCACATGCTCTCCATCGGCCATCCGCTGCTCGGCGACCGCCTCTACGCCAACCCCGAGGCCCTGGCCGCCCACGACCGCCTGTGCCTGCACGCCAGCCTGCTGTGCCTGACCCATCCGCGGAGCGGCGAACGCCTGCGCTTCGAGTCAGCGGCACCGTTCTGAGCCCTCCACGCGACGCCACCCGGCTTTGGCCGGGCAGCGCCCGCCGATTTCCGGGACCCGCTTTGCCATACAACGACCAACTTCCGCTTTTCCTGGCCGGCCCCGCCGCCAACGACCTGAACCCCGTCGGACAATACGATAGACTGCATGGATTGCCGTCCGGAGCCCCTATGCGCGCAGAACTCAACCAGGGCCTGATCGATTTCCTCAAGGCCTCGCCCACGCCTTTCCACGCCACCGCCAGCCTCGCCCGCCGCCTGGAGGCCGCCGGCTACCGTCGCCTCGACGAGCGCGATGCCTGGCACACCGAGGCCGGCGGGCGCTACTACGTGACCCGCAACGACTCCTCGCTGATCGCCATCCGCCTCGGTCGCCGCTCGCCGCTGGAAAGCGGCTTCCGCCTGGTCGGCGCGCACACCGACAGCCCCTGCCTGCGGGTCAAGCCGAACCCGGAGATCGCCCGCAACGGCTTCCTCCAGCTCGGCGTCGAGGTCTACGGTGGCGCCCTCTTCGCCCCCTGGTTCGACCGCGACCTGTCGCTGGCCGGCCGGGTGACCTTCCGCGCCAACGGCAAGCTGGAAAGCCGCCTGGTCGACTTCCGCAAGGCGATCGCAGTGATCCCCAACCTGGCCATTCACCTCAACCGCGCCGCCAACGAAGGCTGGCCGATCAACGCGCAGAACGAACTGCCGCCGATCATCGCCCAGCTGGCGCCGGGCGAGGCCGCCGACTTCCGCCTGCTGCTCGACGAACAGCTGCTGCGCGAGCACGGCATCACCGCCGACGTGGTGCTGGACTACGAGCTGTCGTTCTACGACACCCAGTCCGCCGCGGTGATCGGTCTCAACGACGAATTCATCGCCGGGGCGCGCCTGGACAACCTGCTGTCCTGCCATGCCGGCCTGGAAGCCCTGCTCAACGCCGAGGGCGACGAGAACTGCATCCTGGTCTGCACCGATCACGAAGAGGTCGGTTCCTGTTCGCATTGCGGCGCCGATGGTCCGTTCCTCGAGCAGGTGCTGCGCCGCCTGCTGCCGGAAGGCGACGCCTTCAGCCGGGCAATCCAGCGCTCGTTGCTGGTCTCGGCCGACAACGCCCACGGCGTACACCCGAACTATGCCGACAGGCACGACGCCAACCACGGCCCGGCGTTGAATGGCGGTCCGGTGATCAAGATCAACAGCAACCAGCGCTACGCCACCAACAGCGAAACCGCCGGCTTCTTCCGCCACCTCTGCCAGGACAGCGAAGTGCCGGTGCAGAGCTTCGTGACCCGCAGCGACATGGGCTGCGGCTCGACCATCGGCCCGATCACCGCCAGCCAGGTCGGCGTGCGCACCGTCGACATCGGCCTGCCGACCTTCGCCATGCACTCGATCCGCGAGCTCGCCGGCAGCCACGACCTGGCTCACCTGGTCAAGGTGCTCGGCGCCTTCTACGCCAGCAGCGAGCTGCCCTGACCGCCAGCCACTCAGGCGTGCGCAGCGCGCCATTCGCTGCGCAACAGCGTGTAGATCGCATGGTCATGGGCACGCCCGGCGATGATCTCGTTGGCCCGGATCACTCCGTCGCGCCGGAAGCCCTGGCGCTCGGCGGCGCGTTGGCTGCGCCGGTTCTCGGTGGAACAGCGGATCACCAGGCGCTGCCGGTCGTAGCCAAGGAAACCGAGTTCGATCGTCTTCCCCAGCGCGCTGGCGAGCAGCCCGCGTCCTTGTGCGGACGCCGCCAGCCAGTAGCCTATGCTGGCGCTGCGGCTGTCCTCGGTGAAGTCGTGCAGGTCGATGACGCCGACCAGGCATCCGGATTCGACGATCCCGCAGCGGCAGCTCCTGCGCTCCGCCCACAACCGCTGGCCTTCGCCAATGAAACGGCGGGTATCGTCCGCGCTCTGCGTCAGCGGCACCCACGGCATCCAGGGCGCCAGGTGCTCGCTGTTGGCACGCACCAGGCGGAACAGTTCCTCCGCGCGCGGCTGGTCGAGCAGCTCCAGGTGCAGGTCGGACGAAATCGGCAGTATGAACATGCGAGGGCTCCTTTTCCCGGCGCCCCATCCTCGCAGAAGACGCCGCAGGTCGTCGACGCGTGGCGTTACTGCGGTACCTCGACGCTGATATGGATGGCATCGTGGCGCCAGAACTCCAGGTCGCAGTCGATCAGCCGACCACGCTGGTCACGGTTGATCCGGCTGATGCGCAGGGCCGGGCTGCCCACGGCCACCTTCAGCGGCGCCGCGGCCTCGGCATGCAGCGCTGTGGGCACCATGTCGAAACGCACCCGCCCATAGTGGATACCGTACTCGCTGGCATAGAGCTCGGTCAGCGAGCGGGTCAGGTCGTGGCCGAGGATTCCGGGGAAGTACTGCGCGTTCAGGTAGTGCTCGACATACAGCACCAGCCGCCCGTCCACCCGCCGCGCCCGGCGGATCTGGTAGACGCTGGACAGCGCCGGCAGCCCGAGCAGCTCGCAGACCGCCGCGCTCGCCGGCATCTGCCGGGCCGAGAGCACCTCGGTGGCCGGCACCCGCCCCTGTTCGCTGACCATCGCGTGGAAGTGGCTGCGCACCAGCGGGTTGTAGGCCAGCCGCTCGGGGGAGACGAACCAGCCGCGGCGTTCCTCGCGATAGATCAGACCCTGCGACTCCAGCTGGATCAGCGCCTCGCGCAGGGTGATCCGGGTCGTCGCGAACAGCTCGCTGAGCTTGCGCTCGGCCGGCAGCTTGCCACCCGCCGGCAGCAGACCATGGCCGATCTGCTCGCTGAGCGCCCGGCAGATCGCCGTTACGGTGGGTAGCGCTTCGTCACGCATGCACTGCTTCCTTTTGGTCTAGTCCAGCCCCATCGCGGGGCGCCGACGCCGGCCAGCGCCATGCGTCCGGCTCGTCCGATGCTAGGAAACACAGATGACCGGGACGTGACAGACACATGTCAACACCTCCTTCCGGCACCCTTCCGCCCCCATGGAACCGGGGCTTTAAGCATGGTCTACGCTTCTGCGGATGCAAGCCGCGGCGATACCGGGCGCGGCTAGCTGACATGAAACCGTCATCCAGCGGTTCTAGATTGGCCTGGGTCTTGCTGATCTAGACCACACCCACGGCAGGCCTGCCCGCACGGAGCGACGAGAACTCCGAGACTGCCGGCCCGAATCTCTCGAACGAAGGAGCACCGAATGAAACGCATGCTTGCTTCACTGCTGGGAACCGCCATCGCCCTCGGCAGCGGCCTGGCGCTGGCCACCGAGGCCGACCTACAGGCCCTGGAACAGGCCGCCCGCAAGGAAGGCCAGGTCAACAGCGTCGGCATGCCCGACAGCTGGGCGAACTGGAAGGACACCTGGAAGGATCTTGAGAGCAAGTATGGGCTCAAGCATATGGACACCGACATGAGCTCGGCCCAGGAACTGGCCAAGTTCAAGGCCGAGAAGGACAACGCCAGCGCCGACATCGGCGACGTCGGCGCCGCCTTCGGTCCCATCGCCGTGCAGCAGGGCGTCAGCCAGCCATACAAGCCGAGCACCTGGGAACAGATCCCGGCCTGGGCCAAGGACCAGGACGGCCACTGGGCGCTCGCCTACACCGGGACCATCGCCTTCATCGTCAACAAGCAACTGGTGAAGGACGTGCCGCACAGCTGGGCGGACCTGCTGCAGGGCAAGTACAAGGTAACCATCGGCGACGTCGGCGCTGCCGCCCAGGCGGTCAATGGGGTGCTCGCCGCGGCCATCGCCAACGGCGGCGACGAGAAGAACATCGGGCCGGGCCTGGAGTTCTTCGGCAAGATCGCCAGGCAGGGGCGCCTGTCGTTGACCAACCCGGTGATCGCCACCCTGGAAAAGGGCGAAGTCGAGGTCGGCATCGTCTGGGACTTCAACGGCCTCAGCTACCGCCAGCAGATCGACCCGGAGCGCTTCGAGGTGCTGATCCCCTCGGACGGCTCGGTGATCTCCGGCTACACCACCATCATCAACAAGTACGCCAAGCATCCGAACGCCGCCAAGCTCGCCCGCGAGTACATCTTCAGCGACGCCGGGCAGATCAACCTGGCCAAGGGCAACGCGCGCCCGATCCGCGCCGAGAGCCTGACCCTGCCGGACGACGTGAAGGCCCGGCTGCTGCCCAACGAGCAGTACGCCAAGGCCCAGCCGATCAAGGACGCCAAGGCCTGGGAGGAAACCTCCAAGCGCCTGCCGCGGCAGTGGCAGGAAGCGGTGATCATCAACATGCAGTGACGCGGAGCGCGGCCGCCCTCGCCGGCGGCCGTCCCGCATAGATGGATACCCGAATGCGCCACGACGTCATCCTCGTCCTGCTGGACGGCCTCAACCACAGCGTCGCCCGCGACTGCATGGGGCATCTCCAGGCCCTCTGCGGCGCCGGCCGCGGCCAGTCGTACCGCCTGGAATGCGAGCTGCCTTCGCTGTCCCGGCCGCTCTACGAATGCATCCTCACCGGGGTGCCGCCGATCGATAGCGGCATCCTGCACAACGACGTGGTGCGCCTGAGCCAGGAGCAGAGCCTGTTCCACTACGCCCGCGCGGCCGGCCTGAGTACCGCGGCGGCGGCCTACCACTGGGTCAGCGAGCTGTACAACCGCGCGCCGTTCGACCCGGCCCGCGACCGCCACACCGACGACGGCGCCCTGCCGATCCAGCGCGGACATTTCTACTGGAGCGACCATTATCCGGACTCGCACCTGTTCGCCGACGCGGAAAGCCTGCGTCGCCGGCACGCACCGAACTTCATGCTGGTCCACTCGATGAACATCGACGACGCCGGGCACAGGCATGGCCTCGACAGCGCGGTCTATCGCAACACCGCGCGGCGCGCCGACGCGCTGCTGTCGGAATACCTGCACCAGTGGCTGGCGGCCGGCTACCAGGTGGCGATCACCGCCGACCACGGAATGAACGAGGACCGCAGCCACGGCGGCATCCTCGAGGAGGAACGCGAGGTGCCGCTGTTCGTCTTCGGCGACGCCTTCAGTCGCGACGACCTGGCGCAACCGCTGCAGACCGACCTCTGCGGCACGCTCTGCGAAATCCTCGGCGCCGCACACGACAAGCCCGTCTGCCGGGAGCTGCTCGCCTCATGAAACGACTATCCGGCAGATGGCTGGCGCTGCTGCTCCTGCTGCCCTTCGCGGCGTTCTTCGTGATTTTCCAGTTAGCGCCGCTGGCCTGGGTCGCGCTGAACAGCCTGAAGGCCAGCGACGCCTGGAGCCTGGCCAACTACCTGGAGCTGTTCGGCTCGCCCTTCTACCGCCAGGCGATCCGCCACAGCCTGGAGATCGCCGGCTGGTCGAGCCTGCTCGGCCTGCTCGTCGCGGTGCTCGGCAGCCATTCGCTGCGCCACGTCGACAGCCGCCTGCGCGACTTCGTCATGGCCTTCTCCAACATGACCAGCAACTTCGCCGGGGTGCCGCTGGCGTTCGCCTTCATCATCCTGCTCGGCTTCAACGGCGCGCTGACCCTGTTGCTCAAGCAGGCCGGCTGGATCGACGACTTCAATCTCTACTCGAAGACCGGCCTGATCATCCTCTATACCTATTTCCAGATTCCCCTCGGAGTGATGCTGCTCTACCCGGCCTTCGATGCCCTGCGCGAGGACTGGCGCGAGTCCGCCGCGCTGCTCGGCGCAAACGGCTGGCAGTACTGGCGGCACATCGGCATCCCGGTGCTGACCCCGGCGCTGCTGGGTACCTTCGTCATCCTCCTGGCCAACGCCCTCGGCGCCTACGCCACGGTGTACTCGCTGACCACCGGCAACTTCAACGTGATCCCGATCCGCATCGGCGCGCTGGTCGCCGGCGACGTGTTCCCCGACCCGAACATGGCCAGCGCCCTGGCCATGGTGCTGGTCGGCCTGATGACCCTGATCACCCTGGTCCACCAATGGCTGCTGCGCAGGAGCTACCATGTCGCGCGCTGAACGAGGTCCCGTCGCGCTCTACCATCGCCTGGTGGTCTGCGCGCTGTTCCTGATCCTGGTCCTGCCGCTGGCGGCGACCCTGCTCTACTCGCTGGCCACCCAATGGTCGGCGACCCTGCTGCCCGACGGCCTGACCCTGAAGTGGTACCTGACGCTGTGGAGCGACCAGCGCTTCCTGCTGGCCTTCGGCCGCTCGCTGCTGGTCTGCTTCGGCGCCCTGGCGTTCAGCGTGCTGCTGATCCTGCCGCTGATGTTCGTCATCCACTACCGTTTCCCGCGCCTGGACGGGGTGATGAACGTGCTCATCCTGCTGCCCTTCGCGGTGCCGCCGATCGTGTCCTCGGTAGGCCTGCTGCAGCTCTACGCCAGCGGACCGCTGGAAATGATCGGCACGCCCTGGGTGCTGGTCGGCTGCTACTTCACCATCGCCCTGCCGTTCATGTACCGGGCGATCACCAACAACCTGCAGGCGATCAACCTGCGCGACCTGATGGATGCCGCCCACCTGCTCGGCGCCAGCACCTGGAAAGCCGCGCTGCTGGTGGTGCTGCCGAACCTGCGCAAGGGCGTGATGGTGGCCCTGCTGCTGTCGTTCTCCTTCCTCATCGGCGAATTCGTCTTCGCCAACCTGCTGGTCGGCACCCGCTACGAGACCCTGCAGGTATTCCTCAACAACATGCGCAACAGCAGCGGCCACTACACCAGCGCGGTGGTGGTCTCCTACTTCGTGTTCGTCCTGGTCCTGACCTGGGCGGCCAACCGACTGAACAAGGACAAGGCCTGATCATGTCGTTCGTCAGTGTCGAGCAGCTCGACAAGAGCTACGGTGCCACCAGCATCTTCCGCGATATCGACTTCGCCGCCGCCCGCGGCGAGTTCGTCACCCTGCTCGGCCCCAGCGGCTGCGGCAAGTCCACCCTGTTGCGCTGCATCGCCGGGCTTACCGAGGTCGATGGCGGGCGCATCCTCATCGACGGCGAGGACGTGGTGCCGTTGCCGCCGCAGAAGCGCGGCATCGCCATGGTGTTCCAGAGCTACGCGCTGTTTCCCAACATGAGCGTGCAGCAGAACATCGCCTTCGGCCTGCGCATGCAGAAGGTGCCGGCGGCGGAACTGCAGAAGCGTGTTGCCGAAGCCATCGAACTGGTGGAGCTGGGCGACTACGCCGCGCGCTACCCGCACCAGCTTTCCGGCGGGCAGTGCCAGCGCGTGGCGCTGGCCCGTTCGCTGGTGACCCGGCCGCGCCTGCTGTTGCTCGACGAGCCGCTGTCGGCCCTCGACGCGCGCATCCGCAAGCACCTGCGCGAACAGATCCGGCGGATCCAGCAGGAGCTGGGGCTGACCACCGTATTCGTCACCCACGACCAGGAGGAGGCGCTGACCCTGTCCGACCGCATCGTCCTGATGAACGCCGGGCGCATCGTCCAGAGCGGCGACGCGGAGACCCTCTACACCGCGCCGGAAAACGCCTTCGCCGCCGGCTTCATCGGCAACTACAACCTGCTCGACGCCGAACAGGCCAGCCGCCTGCTCGGCCGGCCCTGCGCGCAGCAGGTGGCGATCCGCCCGGAATCCCTGCGCCTGGGCAACGAAGCGAGCGAAGGCGTGCCGGCGCTGGTACGCTCGCACAGTCTGCTCGGCAACGTGATCCGTTACCGCGTCGAGGCGGCCGGGGTGGAACTCACCGTCGACGTCCTCAACCGCAGCGCAGACCGCCTGTATCCGGCCGGCAGTCGACTGACGCTGGTCATCGATCGCAACAGTATTCGAGAGGTAGCTTGATGAGCCTGGTGATCTTCGACCTGGACGAGACCATGATCCACGGCGACTGCTCCAGCCTGTGGAGCCAGCGCATGGCGAGTCTCGGCTGGGTCGACGAATCCTTCGTCCGCCGCGACGCCGAACTGATGGAACAGTACGCCGAAGGCAAGCTGTCCATGGACCTGTACATGGAGTACACCCTGCAACCGCTGATCGGCCGCAGCGTGGAGGAAATCGAGCGGGAAGTGGAAGCCTACGTCGAGGAGGTCATCGAGCCGCTGATCTACAGCGACGCCTGCGCCTGCCTGGCACGTCACCGCAGCGCCAACGACCGGGTGCTGATCGTCTCCGCCTCCGGAGTGCACCTGGTCAAGCCGATCGCGGCGCGGATCGGCGTCGACGAAGTCCTCGCCATCGATCTGGAAGTGCTCGACGGACACTACACCGGCCGCACCCTCGGCACCCTCACCTATCGCGAAGGCAAGGTATTGCGCCTGCTCGACCTGCTGGAAGGAGACGATCGCCAGCTGGCCGACGCCTGGTTCTATTCGGACTCGCGCAACGACCTGCCGCTGCTGAAGCTGGTCGGCCATCCGAACACGGTCAACCCGGACCCGACCCTGCTCGCCTACGCCAAGGAAATGGGCTGGCCGGTGCACGCCTGGCGCTGACGGAATCCGCCTCGAAAGCGCGCCCGGTTCACGCCTCCGGCACCTGGCTGCTCAGGCCAGTGACGGATCCACCACCAGCACCACCTTGCCCTGCACCTGGTTGCTCGCCAGCGCCTCGAAGGCCGCCCCGGCGTCGCCGATCGGGAAGGTTCGCTCCAACTGCGCGCGGAGTTTCCCGGCGGAGAACAATGGCCAGACCTTCAGGCCCAGCTCGGCGATCAGCTGCGCCTTGAAGTCGGCGTCGCGGGTGCGCAGGGTCGACCCCGTCAGCTGGATACGCTTGCCCAGCAGTTGCGCCAGGTCCAGCTGCGCCTCGCGACCGCCCATCAGGCCGATGATCACCCAGCGCCCGTCGCGCCGCAGCAGCTCCAGGTTGAGCGCCGCATAGCGGGCGCCGACCGGGTCGAGGATCACGTCGAACGGCGCGAAGTCGCGCAGCGACTCCAGGCTCTGCTTGCGCAGCACGCCGCCGGCGGCACCGAGGGACTCGCAGTAGGCCAGGCGCTCGGCGGAGCCGACGCTGACCCAGCAGGGATTGCCGAACGCCTTGCACAGCTGGATGCCGGCCGAACCGACGCCGCTGGCGCCGGCGTGCAGCAGCACCTTCTCGCCGGGCTGCAACGCCGCCAGCTGGAACAGGTTCAGCCAGGCCGTGGCGTAGACCTCCGGAATCCCCGCCGCCTCCGCCAGGCTCAGCCCTGCCGGGACCGGCAGCACGTGGCGCGCGTCCACCACCACTTCCTCGGCCATGCCGCCGCCGGCGAGCAGCGCGCAAACCCGGTCGCCGACCTGCCAGGTGCTGCCCGCGCCCACCTCGCTGACCACTCCGGAGCACTCGAGCCCCAGCGCCGGGCTGGCGCCGGGCGGCGGCGGGTAGAGCCCGGCCTTCTGCAACAGGTCGGCGCGGTTGAGTCCGGCGGCCGCCACGCGGATGCGGATTTCGCCCTGGCCGCAGGACGGGACGGCGATTTCCGACCACTCGACACGACCTTCGATACCTTGCAATGCGTTCACGCTGCCTCCATAGTGGGGTTGTCACGGCCCGATCACCCAGAGTCGGGCTTTTTGCATTGCGCCAAGGGAACCCGGCGCCGGCTAATAAGGCCTAATATGCGTCATTACTCCGCGATCAGTCGAATCAGCATGAAGCGTTTTCTGCCCCGTACCGCCCTGTTGCTCCTCCTCGGCGCCAGTTCGCTGCCGCTGTTCGCCTCGACCGCCGTCTCCGTCGGCAGCGGCCCCCAGAACCCCTGGGACAGCCTGCAGCCGGACCGCGAGCAGGTCATCGCCAGCCTCAACGTGGTGGAACTGCTCAAGCGTCATCACTACAACAAGCCGCCACTGAACGACGAGCGCTCGGCCAAGATCTACGACAGCTACCTGAAGATGCTCGACCCGGCGCGGATGTACTTCACCGCCGGCGACATCGCCGAGTTCGATCGCTGGCGCAACAGGTTCGACGACTTCCTCAAGAGCGGCGACCTGGATCCCGGCTTCGTCATCTACAAGCGCCACCTCGACCGCCTGAGGGGCCGCCTCGACTATGCCCTGGCGATGCTCGACAAGGGCGTCGACAAGATCGACTTCAGCGTCGACGAGAGCCTGCTGATCGACCGCGAGAAGGCTCCCTGGGCTAAGGACACCGCAGAGCTCGACGACCTCTGGCGCAAGAAGGTCAAGGACGAGGTCCTGCGCCTGAAGATCACCGGCAAGGACGACAAGGCGATCCAGGAACAGCTCACCAAGCGCTACAAGAACCAGCTGTCGCGCCTGAAGCAGACCCGCAGCGAAGATATCTTCCAGGCCTACATCAACGCCTTCGCCCAGTCCTACGACCCGCATACCCAGTACCTGTCGCCGGATAACGCGGAAAACTTCGACATCAACATGAGCCTCTCGCTGGAAGGCATCGGCGCGGTGTTGCAGAGCGACAACGACTACGTCAAGGTCGTGCGCCTGGTACCGGCCGGCCCGGCGGCGAAGAGCAAGCAGATCGCCACCTCCGACAAGATCATCGGCGTCGCCCAGGGCAAGGGCGAGATGGTCGACGTGGTCGGCTGGCGCCTGGACGAAGTGGTCAAACTGATCCGTGGGCCGAAAGGTTCGCAGGTGCGCCTGGAAGTGATCCCGGCGAGCAACGCGCCGAACGACCAGACCAGCAAGATCGTCGCCATCACCCGCGAGGCGGTGAAGCTGGAAGACCAGGCGGCGAAGAAATCCATCATCAATGTCGACCACGAGGGCCGCAGCTACAAGCTCGGCGTGATCGACCTGCCGGCCTTCTACCTGGACTTCAAGGCCTACCGCGCCGGCGACCCGAACTACAAGAGCACCACCCGCGACGTCAAGAAGCTGGTCGCCGAACTGCAGAAGGACAAGGTCGACGGCATCGTCCTCGACCTGCGCAACAATGGTGGCGGCTCCCTGCAGGAAGCCACCGAGCTGACCGGCCTGTTCATCGACCAGGGCCCGACCGTCCTGGTGCGCAACAGCGACGGTCGCGTCGACGTGCTCAACGACGACGAAGGCAAGGCCTTCTACACCGGCCCGCTGGCGGTGCTGGTCAACCGTCTTTCGGCCTCCGCCTCGGAGATCTTCGCCGGCGCCATGCAGGACTACCACCGCGCGCTGATCCTCGGTGGACAGACCTTCGGCAAGGGCACCGTGCAGACCATCCAGCCGCTCAACCACGGCGAACTGAAGCTGACCCTGGCGAAGTTCTACCGTGTCTCCGGGCAGAGCACCCAGCACCAGGGCGTGATCCCGGACATCAGCTACCCGTCCATCGTCGACGACAAGGAAATCGGCGAAAGCGCCCTGCCCGACTCGATGCCGTGGGACACCATCCGCCCGGTGGTGAAGGACGAGGCCAATCCGTTCAAGCCGTTCCTCGCGCAACTCAAGGCCCAGCACGACGCGCGCACCGAGAACAACGCCGACTTCGTCTATGCCCGCAAGCGCCTGGCCCTGGCCCAGGAGCTGATGAAGGAGAAGACCGTCAGCCTGAACGAGGCCAAGCGTCGCGCCCAGCAGACCAGCATCGAGAACCGCCAGTTGGCCATGGAGAACGCCCTGCGCAAGTCCAAGGGCCAGGAACCGCTGAAGGAACTCAAGCGCGAGGACGAGAACGCCCTGCCAGAAGAGGACGACAAGACCAAGCCGCAGGACGACGCCTACCTCACCGAGTCCGGGCACATCCTGCTGGACTACCTGAACCTCAACTCGGCGGTGGCCAAGCACTGAGTTCAGCGGGAGCGTCATAAAACAGACATGGGACTGTCGTGAAATACGGGGCCGGTTGCACAACCGGCCCTTTTCATTCCGACGAGACCGTCCCATGACCGTCACCGAGCAGTTGAGCGCCCTGGACAGCATCCTGGCCCATGGCGACCTGCACTGCCTGTTCCAGCCCATCCTCTCGCTTTCCGAGCGGCGCCTGGTCGGCTACGAAGCGCTGACCCGCGGCCCATCCAACAGCCCCTTGCATTCGCCCCTGGCGTTGTTCGCCGTCGCGCGCCAGTGCGGGCGGCTGAGCGAACTGGAACTGCTTTGCCGGCAATGCGCTTTCAGGCGCTTCCGCGACATCCAGGGCGACGCCATGCTGTTCCTCAACGTCTCGCCGGAATCCCTCCTCGAGGCCGGCCATCCGCCCGGCCGCACCCTGCAATTGCTGCAACAGTTGGGGATCTCGCCGAACCGGGTGGTGATCGAGCTGACCGAGCAGACTCCCATCGACGACTTCGACCTGCTCGACACCGCACTGCACCACTATCGCGCCATGGGCTTCTCCATCGCCCTCGACGACCTCGGTGCTGGCTACTCCAGCCTGCGTCTGTGGTCCGAATTGCGTCCCGACTACGTGAAGATCGACCGCCACTTCGTCGACGGCATCCACCTGGATCCCGTGAAGCGCGAGTTCGTCGGCTCCATCCTGAAGATGGCGCGGGCCTCCCGCGCCCAGGTGATTGCCGAGGGCATCGAGCTGGCGGAGGAACTGGCGGTGCTCAGCGAGATGGGTGTCGATCTGGTACAGGGCTATCTGTTCGGCCGACCGCAGGAGCATCCGGCGACCGATGTGCAGCAAATGCTGCCCGGCGCCACCGGCTCCCCCCCAGTTCCAGGCGACCAGCCCGGCGATCTGCGCACGCTGCTGCTGCAACAGCGTGCGGTCGACACGCGCACGTCGACCCAGGACGTGGTGGAAATCTTCCGCCGCCAGGTCAATCTGAATTCCCTGGCGATTGTCGACGAAGAACTTCGACCGTCCGGAATCGTCCACCGCCACGCGCTCACCGACGCCTTGCTCCGGCCCTTCGCCTGCGACCTGTTCCTGCGCAAGCCGATCAGCCGCCTGATGAGCGACGATTTTCTCGCCGTGGAACTCGGTCAGACCCTGCAGCAGGTCAGCCGCTTGCTGACCAGCCGCGCACGCCAGCGTATCGAGGAAGACTTCATCATCACCCACGCCGGGCGCTATGCGGGGATGGGCCGGGTGATCGACGTGCTCAGGCTGATCACCGAGGAAAAGATCCAGCAGGCCCGGCACGCCAATCCGCTCACCCTGCTGCCCGGCAACGTACCGATCCAGCAATGCCTCGAACGCCTGCTGCAGCAAAGGCGCGAAGCGGTTATCTGCTACGTCGACATCGACAGTTTCAAGCCCTTCAACGATCTCTACGGCTACGCCCGCGGCGACGAGGTCCTGCTGTGCCTGGCGCAGTGCCTGAGCGAACGGATCGATCCAGGCTGCGAGTTCGTCGGTCACATCGGCGGCGACGACTTCATGCTGGTGCTCGGTCCCGAGGACTGGCGCAGGCGGATCAACCGGCTGCTGGAAACCTTCCAGGGCCAATGCCGGCGCTTCTACAGCCGCGAACACCTGGAAGCCGGTTGTTTCGTCGCGCACAACCGCCAGGGCCAGCGCGAGGAGTACCCGCTGCTGTCATTGTCCGTCGGCGTGGTGCATCTGCCGGCCGAGGCCTGCCAGGGCATGGATGCCGCGCACCTGGCGACGCTGGCCTCCGAGGCCAAGCACCAGGCCAAGGCGGTGCCAGGCTACAGCCTGCACCTGATCGAGGCCGCCTGAGCCGTTCGCCAGACTAGAGGCCGAGCGCGGATGCCCGTTGCGCATAGTGGTCGGCGCGCTTGCCGTCCGGCGCCAGGCCGGGGCCGCCATCCCGGTACAGCTCCGCCAGCTTGCGCGCCGCCAGCGGGTGCCCCGCCTCTGCCGCCTGCGCCCAGTGGCGGCTGGCCGCCAGTGCGTCCGGCGCTTGCCGCGCGTCGCCCTTGAGCGCCTGCACGCCTAGCTGGTAGGCCGCTTTCGCATCGCCCGCGCTGGCGGCCAGACGCAGCAGGCGCAGGCCTTCCTCGCGCGCGCCGAAACCCTGGCCGCGGAACAGCAGCAGGTGACCATAGAAAGCCTGGGCGTCGCGATGCCCCAGGTTGGCCATGCGCGAGAATTGGCCCTGCATCCATTGCCAGGCTCGCGGCTGCTTGACCAGCCAGGGCCACCCCATCAATTGCCGGGCCACGGCGTAACCGAGGCGCGCGCGCAGGCGCCAGATCCATTCAGAGTTCATCGGGATACTCGAATTCGAACACGCGGACCACTTCCGCCGCATGCCAGCCGGCCGCGGCCGGGCCGTCCGGCGGGCCGGAAAAGCGTCCGAGACGCTCCACGCACTCGAAGAAACCGGTGCGCGGCAAGCGGCTGGCGCCCTGGCTGATCACCAGCGAACTGCGCAACGGTCGCCCCGAGCGCGCATCCAGGGATGCCAGGTGCTCGAGGGCCGCGGTGAGCGTGGTCATCGCCGGGGTCGGCAGTTGCAGGCGCTCGATCAGCGCCCGGTAGGTGAGCAGATGGCGCTGGCGGCGCGCATCCTCGATTTCCAGCAGCAGGCTATCCCAGTGTTTACGACTGATCAGCACACTCAAGGTCAGGCCCCCGTCGCTTTGCCCAGCACGCGCTCCAGGGCGAACTGGATGGCCTCGCTGGCCTCCCGCTCGCCACGCTCGATCATTGCCATGTAGGAAGGACTGATACCGACGTCCCGGGCCACTTGCTCCAGGCTCAGGCCCCGCGCCTCGCGGCGCTCCAGCAGGCTTGCGCCAGCCGGCGCCGACGCTGGCGCCTGCACGGGGGCGCTGGCGGCCGGACGTCCGGCGGCGGCCAGCAACGCCTGGTATTCGGCCCAGGGCAGCACTGCGTATTCCGCCTCACCGTCTCGGGTGATCACTTGGACATTCATGTCGGTCTCCTTGCAAGCCGCCATCTTAACAGGCAGCGCCCGGCTGCGGACTGGCTATACTGCTGCCCTGGTCACACAGTCTGCCTGGTGAAGGAGTCCGCGGGTGCGCCGGACAAGTCTTGGTTTGTGCATCCTGCTGGGAGTCGGACAGGCTTTCGCCGCCGAGCTGCGCTGGGGCTTCAGCCCCGCCGACGGCATGCCCTACGTGGACATCGTCGATCATCGGCTGCGCGGCGGCTTTACCCGCCAGTTGGGCGAGCAGGTCGCGCAGCGGCTGGGACTGTCGCTGCGTTTCGTGGAAACGCCGAACCGAAGGATCGACGGCTTCATGGCCAGCGGACATATTCACCTGATCTGCAACTCCAACCCCGGATGGGATAGCAAACCCGAGCGCTACCATTGGTCTCCCGCCCTCTTCGAAGAGCAGGATGTCCTGCTGCAGCGCAACGACCAGCCGGCGATCCGCGAATTCGCCGAGCTGCGCGGCAAGACCCTGGGTACAAGTCTAGGCTATGTCTACGCCGACGAGCTGATGCGTGCCTTCGCGGCCGGCGAAATCCGCCGGGAAGATACCCGCGACCTGCGCAGCCGCGTGCAGATGCTCAAGCGCTCGCGGCTGGACGCCGCCGTGGACATGCGCCGCCCGCTGCTCTACCTGGCGCGCCGGCATCCGGAACTGGGCCTGCGCGTGAGTCCGCTGGTGCTGCAGAGCTACCGCATGCACTGCATCTATGGCGGGCAACTACCGGTACCCGCCGAAAGTATGGATGCAGTGTTCGCCGAGATGGTCAGGGACGGCAGCATCGAGCGCCTGCTCGAGGCCAGCCAGCAGCAGCCTCAGGAGCGCTGAACGCGCTCCGCCCGGGGTGCCGGAAGCTCCTTCGGCGCCTGCCGCGTCTCGACGCTCTGGGCGTCGCGCCAGGCCTTGAACGCATCCAGTTCGGACTGCCAGCGCCGGACCACCCAGGCCAGCACGGCGAGATCGTCGAGCAGGCCGACGCCGAAGATGAAGTCGGGGACGATATCCACCGGCGAGAGAAAATAGGCCAGCGCCGCGATCACCGACAGCAACGCCTGGCGGCTGAGCCCGCGATACTCGCCGCGCACCCAGGCCCCCAGCAATTCCTGCAGCAGGCGCAGGTCGCTTTTCACCAGTTTCAGGCGCGAGCGCTTGCGTGCTACCGCAATCAACAATGCCGGCACCCGACCGCGAGCCAGGAAACGCTCCGCGATCCCTAGGTAACGACCGAAACCTCGTGGCGCATCCATCCTTTCACCTCGCTGAAGCGCTTGTCTTCGAGCCTCTCCGGGTTATCCACGCATACTGTGGATAACCTTGTGAACAGCCCCCCCCTTCCGCCGATGAGAAGCCCGTAGCTACGGGCTTTCCGACAGATCGGACACTTTTTAGACAATGCTCTAAAAGCATTGAAAATCAAGGATTTGACCTAACGCAACGGGCAACCCGAGGTCAATACCGTAGGTCGGATCGACGTGCGACAAATGTGTGCATAAGGGTAACACCGGCCTCATCCCCGTCTTGGTTTCAGACTCCTGGCATCTCGTCAGGGTTCAGCCGGGAAGCCAAACGAAAACGCCCCGTCCAGGACGGGGCGTTTCATCTGTCGCGACGGAAGAATTACTTCTTCGCGTCCGCCTTGGCTTCGGGCTGCGCGCTCGCGCCGGCCTCGGGTTCCGCGTCCGGCTTGGACGGGTCCTTGATGCCGAGCAGCTCCATGTCGAAGACCAGTACCGAGTTGGCCGGGATCGCCGGGCTCGGGCTCTGCGCGCCGTAGGCCAGTTCGCTGGGGATGTACAGCTTGATCTTCTCGCCGACGTGCATCAGTTGCAGGGCTTCGACCCAACCCGGGATCACGCCGCTGACCGGCAGGTCGATCGGGCTGCCACGCTCGATGGAGCTGTCGAAGACGGTGCCATCGGTCAGGCGGCCCTCATAGTGCACGGTCACCACGTCGGTGGCCTTCGGCTGCGGGCCATCGGCCTTCTTCACGATTTCGTATTGCAGGCCGGAGGCGGTGGTGGTCACGCCGTCACGCTTGCCGTTTTCCTCGAGGAACTTCTTGCCGGCCTTGGCGTTTTCGTCACCGATGGCGGCCATGCGCTCTTCGGCACGTTTCTGCAGGAAGGCGAAGGCCTCGGTCAGCTCTTCATCGGTGAGCTGCTGCTTCTTCTTGCCGAGGGCGTCTTCGATACCCTTGGCGACGGCCTTCGAATCCAAGTCGTCCATGCCTTCCTGGGAGAGGCTCTTGCCCATGTTCAGGCCGATGCCATAGGAAGCTTTTTGCGCCGGGGTCTTCAACTCAACGTTGGTCTGCGAATCGCAGCCGGAGAGAACCAGACCGACCAGGGCGATCGCTGCTGCCAACCGATGTTGTTTCATGCTGAGTCCTTTAATCTGTTCGCCGCTCGGGCATATTCGATGAAGCCGCGAGCTTAGCAGGCTGTCGCGACCAGTGGCTATGGGCAATAGGAACAGGTGCGCACGGATAAGTTCAAGGCCGAACCGGCCGAAAAATGAAGGAGATAGCAGAACGAGCGAAAGGATTCGCAAGGTGCGGAAAACGAAGAAAGGAATCGAAAAGCTTCGAAGGAAAAACGCGAGGAAAGCGAAGGAAATGAAACAGAGAAAGGAAATGGCGCAGCGGACGGGACTCGAACCCGCGACCCCCGGCGTGACAGGCCGGTATTCTAACCGACTGAACTACCGCTGCGCGTAACTTGCGAGATTGGTGGGTGATGACGGGATCGAACCGCCGACCCTCTGCTTGTAAGGCAGATGCTCTCCCAGCTGAGCTAATCACCCTTCACTCTCGAAGTGGGGCGCATTCTACGGAGCGATTCGCCCCCTGGCAAGCCCCTCGATGAAAAATTTTTTCTGCCGTTCCAAGGAGTTAGCGACGGAGCGGGGTTGGCCTGAGCCGCCAGCGGCGGAATAATGGGTCCTTTGTGCCCGGAGAGAACGACCCCATGTGGTTCCGCAATCTGCTCGTCTACCGCCTCACCCAGGATCTGCAGCTGGATGCCGACGCCCTCGAGAAAGCCCTCGGCGAAAAACCCGCCCGTCCCTGCGCCAGCCAGGAGCTGACCACCTACGGCTTCACCGCGCCGTTCGGCAAAGGTCCGGACGCGCCGCTGGTGCACGTCAGCCAGGACTTCTTCCTGGTCTCCGCACGCAAGGAGGAACGCATCCTGCCGGGCAGCGTCGTGCGTGACGCGCTGAAGGAAAAGGTCGACGAGATCGAAGCCCAGCAGATGCGCAAGGTCTACAAGAAGGAACGCGACCAGTTGAAGGACGAGATCGTCCAGACCCTGCTGCCGCGCGCCTTCATCCGCCGCTCCAGCACCTTCGCCGCGATCGCGCCGAGCCTCGGCCTGATCCTGGTCGACTCGGCCAGCGCGAAGAAGGCCGAAGACCTGCTCTCGACCCTCCGTGAAGCCCTCGGCTCCCTGCCGGTACGCCCGCTGAGCGTGAAGGTGGCGCCGACCGCCACCCTCACCGACTGGGTCAAGACCCAGGAAGCCGCCGGTGATTTCCACGTCCTCGACGAGTGCGAACTGCGTGACACCCACGAGGACGGCGGTGTGGTCCGCTGCAAGCGCCAGGACCTCACCAGCGAGGAAATCCAGCTGCACCTCACCGCCGGCAAGCTGGTCACCCAGCTGTCCCTGGCCTGGTCGGACAAGCTGTCCTTCGTCCTCGACGACAAGCTGGCGGTCAAGCGCCTGCGTTTCGAGGACCTGCTGCAGGAACAGGCGGAAAAGGACGGCGGCGAAGACGCCCTCGGCCAACTCGACGCCAGCTTCACCCTGATGATGCTGACCTTCGCCGAATTCCTCCCGGCGCTCTTCGAAGCCCTCGGCGGCGAAGAGATTCCCCAGGGCGTCTGACGCCCCTCCTCTCCCGGCGGCGCCCGCCGCTGGGAGACTCGCATCCGGCATGGCAGACTGGCATCCGTCCAATAACAAGGAAAGCCCATGCGTGCCCTGACCGCCCTGAGCCGTTTCGTCAGCGCCACCTTCCCGTTCTGGGTCCTGCTGTTCGCCATCCTCGCCTTCTGCCGGCCTGCCTGGTTCCTCCCGCTCACCGCTGCCATCGCGCCGCTGCTCGGCCTGGTGATGTTCGGCATGGGCCTGACGCTCAAAGGCGAAGACTTCCGTGAGGTCGCCCGGCATCCCCTGCGGGTGCTGATCGGCGTGCTCGCCCAGTTCGTCATCATGCCCGGCCTGGCCTGGCTGCTCTGTCGCCTGCTGCAGTTGCCGGCGGAAATCGCCGTAGGCGTGATCCTGGTCGGCTGCTGTCCGGGAGGCACCGCGTCCAACGTGATGACCTGGCTGTCGCGCGGCGACGTCGCCCTGTCGGTGGCGATCACCTCCGTGACCACCCTGCTCGCGCCCCTGGTTACCCCGGCGCTGGTCTGGCTGCTGGCTTCGGCCTGGCTGCCGGTGTCCTTCGCGGCGATGTTCCTGTCGATCCTCCAGGTGGTGCTGGTACCCATCGCCCTCGGCCTGCTGGCACAGCGCCTGCTCGGCGAACGCAGCCGGCACGTGGCGGAGGCGCTGCCGCTGGTCTCGGTGTTCAGCATCGTGGTGATCATCGCCGCGGTGGTGGCCGCCAGCCAGGCGCGGATCGCCGAATCCGGCCTGCTGATCATGGCCGTGGTAATGCTGCACAACGGTTTCGGCCTGCTGCTCGGCTACCTCGTCGGCAAGCTGACCGGCATGCCGCTGGCGCAACGCAAGGCGCTGGCCATCGAGGTCGGCATGCAGAACTCGGGACTCGGCGCGGCGCTGGCCAATGCGCACTTCTCACCGCTGGCGGCGGTGCCCAGCGCCCTCTTCAGCGTCTGGCACAACCTCTCCGGCTCGCTGCTTGCCACGTTGTTCCGGCGCCTGGACGACACCCCGCGCTGAGCCTGGCACGCAGCGGGAACCCTTGTCCTGGCGGCCGATCCATGCACAATACCGGCCGCTGTGGGGACGACCTCACCACCCGCCGCCGGCGGGTGACCGAACGGGGACGGCCCCACCATCCGCCCTGGAGATCGCCATGTCCTGGATCATCCTGTTTTTCGCCGGCCTGTTCGAAGTGGGCTGGGCCGTTGGTCTGAAATACACCGAAGGTTTCAGCAAGCCGCTACCCACGGCGCTCACCGTGCTCGCCATGCTGGTCAGCCTGGGCCTGCTCGGCCTGGCCATGAAGCAACTGCCGCTGGGTACCGCCTATGCGGTCTGGACCGGGGTCGGCGCGGTCGGCACGGTGATCGCCGGGATCGTCCTGTTCGGCGAATCGATGGCGCTGATCCGACTGGCCAGCGTGGCCCTGATCGTCTGCGGTCTGATCGGTCTGAAGCTGAGCCATTAGACATCCATCGAATATGCGCCGTGGGGTATCGCTTTCCGCAGTTTTATCGCGTACTCTGCGACCACTGTGCTTGCTTGGGTCACAGTGAATCGTGACCTGGTGTGGTAGATCTCGGTCCGCTCATCGCCTCGGCTCCTCGTACTCTTTGCAACTCAGTACCTACCGGCTCGGACGTTTCCGACGCCGCAATCAACTTTGTTTCAGGAGTTACACCATGTCGAATCGTCAGAACGGCACCGTAAAATGGTTCAACGACGCCAAAGGCTTCGGCTTCATCACCCCGGAAAGCGGTAACGACCTGTTCGTTCACTTCCGTTCCATCCAGGGCACCGGCTTCAAGAGCCTGCAGGAAGGCCAGAAGGTTTCCTTCGTGGTCGTCAACGGCCAGAAAGGCCTGCAAGCCGACGAAGTACAAGTCATCTGACTTGTAGTTCGCCAAAAAAAGCCCCGGCATCGCCGGGGCTTTTTTGTTTCCGCCCTCCTCTCAGCGCGCCTCGCCGCGCAGTTTCGCTACCCGCGCCTGCAGGTCGAGACGCTCCACCGCCTGCGGTGCCACCGACTCGCCGGCGACCAGCCTGACCCGCGACCACAGGCGGCGGAAGAAGCCCTTGTTCGGATCACGGCTGAAGAAGCTGCCCCACAACCCCTGCAACGCCATCGGGATCACCGGTACCGGGGTTTCCTCGATGATGCGCTCGATGCCGGCGCGGAATTCGTTGATCTCGCCGTCGGCGGTCAGCTTGCCTTCCGGGAAGATGCATACCACTTCCCCGTCCTCCAGGTAGTCGGCGATGCGCTGGAAGGCCCGTTCGTAGATCCCCTCGTCCTCGTGGCGCGCGGCGATCGGCACCGCGCCGGCGGTGCGGAAGACGAAGTTGAGCACCGGCAGCGAGAAGATCCTGTAGTACATGACGAAGCGCACCGGTCGCCGGATCGAACCAGCGATCAGCAGCGCGTCGACGAACGAGACATGGTTGCACACCAGCACCGCCGGGCCTTCGTCCGGAATCTCGTCCAGGTTCACATGCTCCACCCGGTACAGGGTGTGGCTGAGCAGCCAGACCAGGAAGCGCATGGTGAATTCCGGGACGATCTTGAAGATGTACACGTTCACCGCGACGTTCATCAGCGACAGGGCGAGGAACAGCTGCGGGATCGACAGCTTGGCGACGCTGAGGAAGAGGATGGAGACCAGCGCCGCGGCGACCATGAACAGGGCGTTGAGGATATTGTTCGCGGCGATCACCCGGGCCCGCTTGTCCTCGTCGGTGCGCGCCTGGATCAGGGCGTACAGCGGCACGATATAGAAGCCGCCGAAGATGCCGATGAACAGGATGTCGGCGAGCACCGCCCAGGTCTCGTGGTGACGCAGCACCGCCAGCCAGTCGTAGGGCACCTCGCCTTGGGGAATGCCACCGGCGTGCCACCAGAGGAGGATGCCGAACAGGGTCAGGCCGATCGAGCCGAACGGCACCAGGCCGATCTCCACCTTGCGCCCGGAAAGCTTCTCGCACAGCATCGAGCCCAGCGCGATGCCCACCGAGAACACCGTGAGGATCAGGGTCACCACGCTCTCGTCGCCGTGCAGCCATTCCTTGGCGAAGGTCGGGATCTGCGTCAGGTAGACCGCGCCGAGGAACCAGAACCAGGAGTTGCCCACCAGCGAGCGCGACACCGCCGGGCGCTGGCCGAGCCCCAGGCGCAGGATGCTCCAGGACTGGGCGAAGATGTTCCAGTCGAGCTTCAGTTCCGGCAACGCCGCCGCCGCGCGCGGAATGCCGCGGCTGGCCAGGTAGCCGCAGGCGGCCACCAGCACCACGGCGACAGCCACAGCGGTGGCGTAGCGCTCCTGGGACATCAGCACGCCGGCGCCGATGGTACCGGCGAGGATCGCCAGGAAGGTGCCCATTTCCACCAGGGCGTTTCCGCCGACCAGTTCGTCCTCGCGCAGGTGCTGCGGCAGGATCGAATACTTCACCGGGCCGAACAGCGCCGAATGGGTACCCATGGCGAACAGGGCGACGAACATCAGCGGCAGGCTGCCGAAGAGGAAGCCGGCGCCGCCGACCAGCATGATGCCCACCTCGGCCAGCTTCAGCGCGCGCATCAGCGCGTCCTTGTTGTACTTCTCGCCGAACTGCCCGCCGAGCGCGGAGAACAGGAAGAACGGCAGGATGAACAGCAGCGCGCAGAGGTTGACCAGCAGGCTGCGGTCGCCGCTGACGCTGAGGTGATAGAGGATGGCGAGGATCAGCGATTGCTTGAAGATGTTGTCGTTGAATGCGCCGAGCAGCTGGGTGATGAAGAACGGCAGGAAGCGCCGCTTGCCCAGCAGGGCGAATTGCGAGTGTTGGGTCATCGTCCTTGTTACCTTGCGTGGCCGCCGAAAGGAAGCCCGTCATCGATTGGACTGCATGGACCGCGGATCAGGCCACAGCGTTCCGACGGATATTCCGCGCCCATCATAGAACAGGCGTCCGCGTTGCCGCAGGACACCTGTCGTCGGACGATACGCAACGTCGCACCGGAATATTCAGAAACCGACGCTGGCCTGCATGAACAAGGTGCGCGGCTGGCCCACGTAAATTCCCGAATTGTTGTCGCTGGAGCGGGTGAAATACTGCTTGTCGAACAGGTTCTTCACTCCCAGGCCGAGCTTCAGGTTCGACGCCTGCGGGCCGAAGTCGTAGCCGACCCGCGCGTTCCAGGTCACGTAGCCGGGGATATCGCCGTACTGGCCGTCGCCGCTCGGCTCGGTGATGTAGTTGTGGGTGAAGTTGCCCTGGCTGTCGGTGCTCAGTCCCGGCGCCCGCTGCATGGACTGGGCGAAGGCATCCAGGTTGTAGGTCCAGCGCTCGACCTCGTAGCGCAGCCCGGCAGTGGCCACCCTGCGCGAGTAGAGCGGCAGGTCGCGGCCCTTGAAGGACGGGAGGTCGCCTTCGTAGGTGGCGCGGGTATAGGTGAGGCTGCCGTAGACCGAGAGACCGTCCAGGCGCGGGTCGAGAGCGGCGAAGTCATAGTGGCCGGAAGTCTCGATGCCCTGATGCTTGGTCGCGCCGAGGTTGGTCCAGCCGACGTCGTTGCTGACGTATTGCAGTTCGTCGTCGAAGTCGATGTAGAACAGCGTGATCTCGCCGCCCCAGCTGCCGTTATCGTAGCGCGTGCCCAGCTCGTAGGTCTTGGCCTTCTCCGGCTCCAGGCCGGCGGCGGTGTCGTTGCCGCTGCCGCCCTGGCCGAGCTGGAAGTACTGCAGGCTGCCGAACGACTCGGAGTAGTTGGCGAACAGCTTCCACTCGTCGCTGAGGTGGTACATCAGGCTCAGCGCCGGCAGCGGCTCGTTGTAGTCCTTGCTGCGCTTCTTCTCCTGCACCGGCCTGCCGTTCAGTCCGAGTACCGGACGCTCGCGCCAGTCGCTGTCGATCTTCTCGAAGCGGATGCCGGGGGTGATGGTCCAGTTGCCGACGTCGATCCTGTCGTCGATGTAGAAAGCGCTGGCCTCGGTGCCGCCGGTGCGGTCCTGGTAGGTATGGCCGTCCGCCCCCGGCCGGACCGTCGGCACGTTGTCGACCAGGGCCAACTGGCTGGCGCGTTCGTTCATCGCCTCCTTCAGGTAGCGATAGCCGACGCTGACCTCCTGGGTGGTCGGACCGGCGAAGAAGATCCGCGAGACCCGCGGCTCCACTGCGAACACATGATAGTCGCGCGGATACGAAGTGATGGTCCGCAGGTTCCGCGCGGCGATGCGGCTGCCGCGGAAGCTGTCGCTGTAGTAGGTGAGCAGTTCGAAGCGGGTGAGGTCATCCACCTGCCGGATGTATTTCAGCGAGAAGTCTTTGCGCCGGCCGCGGAAGTTGTCCCAGTCGCGCAGCGACTGGTAGGGATCGTCGTCGTACTGCGCCTGGGTCAGGCCGCCCGGCATGTCGGCGTAGGCGTCGTAGTAGTGGAAGTTGGCCGCCAACTGGTCGCTGTCGGTGAGCTGCCAGTGGGTCTTGAGCAGCACGTCGTCGATATCGTTGTCGTTGTTGCCGTCGCGGTAGTCGGCGCCCTTCACCCCGGAATACAGCAGCGCCACGCCCAGGCCATTGTCGGCGGTCCCGCCGAGGAACGCCTGGTTGAGCTTCTTCCAGCCGCCGTGGCCGGCATGCTCGAGAGTGGTGCCGACCTCGCCGGAGAGCTTCTCCGGAATCGCCCGGGTCACGAAGTTGATCACCCCGCCGACGTTCTGCGGGCCGTAGCGCACCGAGCCAGCGCCACGCACCACGTCGATGCTTTCCAGGTTGCCGATGGACAGCGGCATCATCGACAACTGCGGCTGGCCGTAGGGCGCCACCGCCGCCGGCACGCCGTCGATCATCACCGTCGAGCGCGGCGACAGGCGTGAAGTCAGGCCACGCACCCCGACGTTCAGGGAAATGTCGCTGCCGCCGGTGCCGTTGTTGTCCTGCACCTGTACGCCGGGCACCTTGCGCAGCACGTCGCGGACATTCTGCGCGCCGCTCTCGACCATGTCCTTGCGACGCACCACGCTGCGCGCGCCGGGATGGTTCTGCACCACCGCCTGGTCAGCCTCGCCGAGCCAGTCACCGACCACGGTCAGTGTGCCCAGCTCCTTGCTGCCCTCGTCGGCCAGCACCGACGACAGCGGCACACCCAGCGCGATGGCAACGGCCAGGCGCGACAACGTATTCACGGACGACATCGAGGCTCCCCCACGGACGCACGAAAAAGTGGGGCGCAAATTAAGGCAAATCGTAAAAAACGTAAATAGTAACTATTTTCAAATGTGAGCTTGACTTATTCGCACATCGTCAAGGACGAGCGCGCACAGGCCGCGCGGTACTCGCCCGGCGCCACGCCGTAGGCCTGCTTGAACTGGCGACCGAGATGGCTCTGGTCGGCGAAGCCCAGTTCCAGGGCGACATCCAGCGGCGCCCGGCCATTCTTGAGCAGCGCCCTGGCCTGTTCCAGGCGCCGTTGCCGGAGCCAGGCATGCGGCGGCATCCCGGTGGCGCGGCGGAACACCCGGGCGAAGTGGAACGGCGACAGATTCACCGCAGCCGCCAGTTCTTCCAGCGACGGCGGGTCGAGCAAACGCGCCGCCAGCAACTCGCGGGCGCGGGCGACCGCCAACGGTTCCGACCCGGCCTTCGGCGCCTCCGGCAGGCGGGCGTGGCGACGGAACAGGGCGAGCAGCGTCTCGCGCCAGCAGGTCTGGGTTTCCAGGCTGCCGGCGTGGTCGGCCAGCAAGCGGTGCAGATGGACGAAGGCGCGCGCCAGGGGCTGGTCATGGACCACGCTGTCGGCGAAACGCGGCACCCCGCCGTGGCGGATTTCCAGCTCGTCGAGGATACTGGCGATCTGCTCCACCTCCGGGTAGTAGCCGCGATAGAGCCAGCCGGAGTCATGGGCCTTGGAGCCGGTGTGCACTTCGTCGGGGTTGATCAGCACCATGCTGCCCCAGGGCGCCAGGTGCTCGCCGCCGCGATGGCGGAAGCGCTGCGCGCCCTGCTCGATGAAGACCAGGGCGAAGCCGCTGTGCACATGGGGGGCGAAACGCTGCTCGACGTAGCGCGCATGCAGCAACTCGACGCCGCCCAGTTCGGCGGCGCGCCAGAAATGCGTATGTTCTCCGCTCGTCTCGTCCGGCACTGCCGTCTCCTCGTTCGCCCGTGCGGACGGGCCGCCCAGCATACCGCGGGCGTGGCGGGACCGGGATCAGCCGGTGAAACTGGCTTCCAGCGCGGACTTGACCTGGGGCCATTCGTGGTCGGTGATGCTGTAGACGATGGTGTCGTCGAGACGCCCGCCGGCCAGGCGCCGCTGGTTGCGCAGCAGGCCCTCGCGCTGGGCGCCGAGCTTGTCGATGGCGCCCTGGGCGCGCAGGTTGCTCGCCGCCGTGCTGAACTGCACGCGGACCATGCGCAGGTTGTCGAAGGCATGCTTGAGCATCAGGTACTTGATCATGCGGTTCAGGCCGCTGCCGTGCTGGGCCTGGTCGAGCCAGGTCCAGCCGATCTCGCAGGCCGGCAGGGCGGGAAGGAATTCGGCGAAGCGCGTGGTCCCGACCAGTTGCACGCCCAGGCGTACCGCCAGCGGCAACGCGCGTCCCTCGCGCTGGTCGGCGATGCCCTGGCGATACCAGTCCGGGCGCGTCGGTCCGTCCATGTACTGCAGTGCCTCGCGGTTGGCTTCGGCAAGGCTCACCAGCTCGGGAATGTCCGCTTCCACCAGCGGCTCGAGCCGCAAGGCTCCACGCTGCAGGGTGATAGGTAGCGGCTTGAACATGGGCGCCCTCCTCGACATCGACGCAAAACTCCGCTCCCATCAGAGCGTAGCGGCCGCGTTTAGTGCCGCAGCCGAAACCGGCTACGATGAACGGACAGCCGGCCGCCGGGGCCGTCCGCGCTCACGCAGCCCGGCACGCTACCAAACTCCGCGCGTCCGGCTCAAGCATGGCTGCGACCTTGGTCGCAGGCGGCCTGACGCGCGGGCCGACAAGTGCGAAACTGGCGCAAAGCAAGACCCCCGCCTCACGCCTGCTTCACGCGGGGACATCATCGGAGTTCGCATGTCGCTGTCCATCGGGCTGATCGCCGTGGTCGCCCTGGTCTACATGGCCATCCTGTTCGCCATCGCCTTCTATGGCGATCGCCGCCGCACCCCGCTCTCCCCCCGCCTGCGCGCCTGGGTCTACAGCCTCTCCCTGGCGGTGTACTGCACCAGCTGGACCTTCTTCGGCGCGGTCGGCCAGGCCACCGACCAGCTCTGGTCGTTCCTGCCGATCTACCTCGGGCCGGTGCTGCTGATGCTGTTCGCGCCCTGGGTGCTGCAGAAGATGATCATGATCAGCAAGCAGGAGAACATCACTTCCATCGCCGACTTCATCGCCGCCCGCTACGGCAAGTCGCAGGCGCTGGCGGTGGTGGTGGCGCTGATCTGCATGGTCGGCGTGCTGCCCTACATCGCCCTGCAACTGAAAGGCATCGTCCTCGGGGTGAACCTGCTGATCGGCTCCGGCGCCGACTCCACCGGTACCCGCGCCCAGGACACCGCACTGATCGTGTCGCTGGTGCTGGCGCTGTTCACCATCGTCTTCGGCACCCGCAGCCTCGACGTCACCGAGCACCACCGCGGCATGGTCCTGGCCATCGCCTTCGAGTCGCTGGTCAAGCTCACCGCCTTCCTCGCCGTGGGCATCTTCGTCACCTTCGGCCTCTACGACGGCTTCGCCGATCTGTTCTCCCAGGCCCGCGCCGCGCCGCAACTGGCGGACTACTGGGAAGAGACCGTGCACTGGCCGGCGATGCTGCTGCAGACCGGCGTGGCGATGACCGCGATCATGTGCCTGCCGCGCCAGTTCCACGTCACCGTGGTGGAGAACATCGAGCCGCGCGACCTCAACCTGGCACGCTGGGTGTTTCCCCTCTATCTGGTGCTGGCCGCGCTGTTCGTGGTGCCGATCGCCCTCGCCGGGCAGTTGCACCTGCCCGCCGGGGTGATGCCGGACTCCTTCGTCATCAGCCTGCCGCTGGCCGAGGCGCACCCGGCGCTGGCCCTGCTGGCGTTCATCGGCGGCGCCTCGGCCGCCACCGGAATGGTGATCGTGGCCAGCGTGGCGCTGTCGACCATGGTCTCCAACGACATGCTCCTGCCCTGGCTGCTGCGGCGCCGGGAAAAGGACACCGAACGGCCCTTCGAGGCCTTCCGCCACTGGCTGCTGACCGTGCGCCGGGTGAGCATCGCGGTGATCCTGCTGCTCGCCTACGTGGCCTACCGCCTGCTCGGCTCCAGCGCCAGCCTGGCGACCATCGGCCAGATCGCCTTTGCCGCCATCGCCCAGCTCGGCCCGGCGATGATCGGCGCGCTGTACTGGAAGCAGGCCAACCGCCGCGGGGTCTTCGCCGGCCTCGCCGCCGGCTCCCTGCTGTGGGCCTATACCCTGGTCCTGCCGGTGGTGGCCAAGGGCCTCGGCTGGCCGCTGGAACGCATTCCCGGCCTGACCTGGCTGGCGAGCAACCCGTTCGGCCTGCCGATCGAACCGCTGACCCAGGGCGTGCTGATCTCCCTGGTCGGCAATTTCGCCCTGTTCGGTCTGGTCTCGGTGCTCTCGCGCACCCGTGTGTCCGAGCACTGGCAGGCCAGCCGCTTCATCGGCCAGGAGATTTCCCAGCGGCAGAACTCGCGCTTCATGCTCGCGGTACAGGTGGAAGACCTGCTGATGCTCGCCGCGCGCTTCGTCGGCGAGGAACGCGCGCGGCAAAGCTTCATCCGCTTCGCCTACCGCCAGGGCAAGGGCTTCACTCCGAACCAGACCGCCAACAACGAGTGGATCGCGCACACCGAGCGCCTGCTCGCCGGCGTGCTCGGCGCGTCCTCGGCGCGGGCGGTGGTGAAGGCCGCCATCGAGGGCCGCGAGATGCAGGTGGAGGACGTGGTGCGGATCGCCGACGAAGCCTCCGAGGTGCTGCAATTCAACCGCGCCCTGCTGCAGGGCGCGATCGAGAACATCACCCAGGGCATCAGCGTGGTCGACCAGTCGCTGCGCCTGGTGGCCTGGAACCACCGCTACCTGGAGCTGTTCGAGTATCCCGACGGGCTGATCTACGTCGGCCGGCCGATCGCCGACATCATCCGCTACAACGCCGACCGCGGCCTGTGCGGCCCGGGGGACCCGGACATGCACGTGGCCAAGCGCCTTTACTGGATGCGCCAGGGCACCCCGCATACGTCCGAGCGGCTGTTCCCCAACGGCCGGGTCATCGAGCTGATCGGCAACCCGATGCCCGGCGGCGGCTTCGTCATGAGCTTCACCGACATCACCGCCTACCGCGAGGCCGAACAGGGCCTCAAGGGCGCCAACGAATCGCTGGAGCAGCGTGTCCAGGAGCGTACCCAGGAACTCTCGCAGCTGAACCAGGAACTCAGCGAGGCGAAGAGCAACGCCGAGGCCGCCAACCAGTCGAAGACCCGCTTCCTCGCCGCCGTCAGCCACGACCTGATGCAGCCGCTGAACGCCGCGCGGTTGTTCTCCGCGGCGCTCGCCCACCAGGATGCGCTGCCCGGCGAGGTCCGCGACCTGGTGCAGCATCTCGATTCCTCGCTGCGTTCCGCCGAGGACCTGATCACCGACCTGCTGGACATCTCGCGCCTGGAAAGCGGCCGGGTCAGCGCCGAACGCAATCCGTTCCCGCTGAACAACCTCTACGATGCCCTCGGCGTCGAATTCAAGGCGCTGGCCCAGGAACAGGGCCTGCATTTCCGCCTGCGCGGCAGCCAGCTGCGGGTGGACAGCGACATCAAGCTGCTGCGACGCATCCTGCAGAACTTCCTGACCAACGCCTTCCGCTACGCCAAGGGCCACGTGCTGCTCGGCGTGCGTCGCGAAGATGGCTACCTGCGCCTGGAGGTCTGGGACCAGGGCCCGGGCATCCCGCCGGACAAGCAGAAGGTCATCTTCGAGGAGTTCAAGCGCCTGGACAGCCACCAGACCCGCGCCGAGAAGGGCCTGGGCCTCGGCCTGGCGATCGCCGACCGGCTCTGCAAGGTCCTCGGCCATCCGCTGGAAGTGCGCTCCTGGCCGGGCAAGGGCAGCGTCTTCAGCGTCCGCGTGCCGCTGGCGCGCCAGGCGCCACCGGTCCTCGCCAACGGCCACAAGGCCGAGCCAGCGCAGGCGCTGAACGGCGCCCAGGTGCTCTGCGTGGACAACGAGGACAGCATCCTCACCGGCATGAACAGCCTGCTCAGCCGCTGGGGCTGCCAGGTCTGGACCGCGCGCAGCCGCGACGAGTGCGCGGCGTTGCTGGACAGCGAGATGCGTCCGCAACTGGCATTGATCGACTATCACCTGGACGATGGCGAGACCGGCACGCAACTGATGGCCTGGCTGCGCACACGCCTGGGCGAACCGGTGCCGGGCGTGGTGATCAGCGCCGACGCGCGACCGGAGCTGGTGGCGGAGATCCATGCCGCCGGCCTCGACTACCTGTCCAAGCCGGTCAAGCCGGCCGCGTTGCGCGCCCTGCTCAGCCGCCACCTGAGCCTGCGCTGAGCGGGCCTCAGTGACGGCGGATCAGCAGCGCGCGTATCTGCTGCGCGGTCTCGCCGTCGACCTCCGCGAGCATCCGTACCTTGCCGGCCACCAGCGCCGCCAGCGGCGTTCCGTCTCGATAGAGCAGGCGGTTGCCGGTCAGCGCCGGGACCCGTTCGCCGGGTAGCAGGCCGCCGACCAGGTTCAACGGGTCGACCGCCGACACCACCAGCATCGCCCCGTCCGGCGGTCGCTTGCGTACCTCGCGCAACAGGCCGAGCGCTTCCGGCAGGGCGAACTGCTCGCCGGCCAGGCCGGCGATGAAGCGCCCGCCGCGAATCTCGCCACGCGCTTCCAGGCGATGGAAGACGCGCAGCAGCTCGCGCCACGGCGGCAGCCAGTCGGCCTCGCGCTCCAGCAGGCGCCAGGCGACCACCCCATAGCGCCGCAGCAAGGTCCGGGCGACATGTTCGAGGACTTCCGCCGGCAAACGCTGCCCCGCCTCTTCCACCTTCGTCCGGCGCAGCGGCGCCCAGCGCCCGGCGTCCTGCATGCCGCCCGGCAGGCCGCGCGAGCGGCGCTCCTGGCGGCTGCGCTTGTCCGCCGGCATCAGCAGGGTGCGCAGCCCGGCGAAGCTGTCGGCGTTGACCCGGCCGACCGAGACCAGCTCGCCGAGGGCGTTCTCCAGCTCGCTGCGCAGCAGGTGGGCGTCCTGGCCCAGTTCGTCGAAGAACGAGGCGCCCTGCTCGCGCAGCACCTCCAGCACCCGGGCCGCGCGCGGCGACAGTTCCGGCTCCGGCGCGTCGCGCTGCAAGGCGCTCCAGAGTCCCAGCTCGCGGCGCGGCAGGAGGACGATCGGCGCACTGCGCAGCGGTCCGCCGGAGGCCTTGCTGCGTCCGGCCAGACGCGCCCAGACGATGCGCCCGGAGCGACACAGCTGGTCCAGCCAGTGGCTGGAGTAGTCGCCCACCCGCGCTGCCAGCAGTTCGCTTTCCCAGGCGGCCGCCGCGGCCTGGAAGCCTTCCAGTTGCTCGACCACCGTAGCCAGGGACTCCGCTCCCCGGCCACGGGTCGCCGGCGCCAGGCGCTGCCAGTCGAACAGGAAGCGCATGAAGTCGGCGCGCTCCACCGGCTCGATTTCCCGGCGCAAGCGCTTCACCGTGTAGCGATGGATACGCGCCAGCAGGTGGCGTTCGCACCACTCCTCTTCCACCGCGCCAGGACTGAAGCGGCCACGCAGCACATAGCCTTCCCGCTCCAGGGCGGCCAACGCGTACTGCTGGTCGGCCAGGCCGATACCCAGGTCGGCCGCCAACTGCCCGGCCGTGCGCGGTCCGAAGCCACCCAGGCGGGCACGGGTCAGCTCCACCATCGCCGCCTCCGCCGAGTCCGGCGGCGGATAGCCGCGAGGTGCCTGGAAAGCGCCGGGCACCCTCGCCGCGGGATGCACCATGCGCATCGCCGGCAGGCGCTCCGCCGCCAGCCAGAGACCGCTCCCTGCGCACGCCAGGCATCCGGCGCGGTGTTGCCCCGACAACTCCAGCAGCCATTGCGCCCAGCCAGGGTTGGCCTCGGCCTCGGCCACGGTGAGAAAGCCCAGGCTATTCAGCGCCTCGTGCATCTCGTCGGCGCTGCGTACGTCCGGCCAGGCTTCGCCGCGCACCGCCTCGATCGCCTCGGCGTCCAGCGCGCCGAGATCGTCGGCGGACTCCGGATCGCTCCAGCGCCGGTTCTGTACCGCCTGGGTGCGGCGCTCCTCCAGCGGCGCGTCATCGAGGAAGGCGTAGGGGCGCGCGCTGAGGATTTCCGCCGCCAGCGCCGAGGGCGCCGGCAGGTCGCGCGCCAGCAGGTCCACCGCGCCGCCCTCCATGTCGCGCAGCAGGGCCAGCCAGCCGTCGCAATCCATCGCCTCGTGCAGGCAGTCGTCGAGGGTCTGCGCCACCAACGGATGATCGGGTACCTCGCGCTCGCCGACGATGTTCTCCAGGCACGCCACCTGATCGGGGAACACGCTGGCCAGCAGATCCTCGCTCTTCATCCGCAGCAACTGCGGCGGCACCTTGCGACCGCCGGCGTAGCGCGGCAAACCGAGCGAGGTGGTCAGGTTCCAGCGCCAGCGCACGCCGAACAGCGGTGCGTCGAGCACGGCTTGCACCAACAGGTGCTCGGCGCTCGCCGAATGCAGGTAGCGCCAGACCTCGTCGAGGGGGAAGCTGTGGCTGGTGGACAATGAGAGAATGATCGCGTCTTCGGTGGCCGCCGCTTGCAGCTCGAAGTTGAAGCTGCGGCAGAAACGCTTGCGCAGCGCCAGGCCCCAGGCGCGGTTGAGGCGGCTGCCGTGGGGACTGTGGATGACCAGCTGCATGCCGCCGGACTCGTCGAAGAAGCGTTCCATTACCAGCCGCCGGCTCCCGGGCAGGCCGCCCAGGGCCTGGCGGGCGCGCGCCAGGTATTCGACGATCTGCCGCGCGACGCCATCGTCCAGTCCGAGGGTGGCGCCGAGCCAGGCGATGGCCGGCTCCAGCCGCTGCCCCTCCGGCAATGCCTGGCCTTCGCCGAGCAGCTCGTCGAGGGTGTCGCACAAGCGCGCCACGCTGGCCGACAACTCGTCGCTGCGCCCCGGCGCCTCGCCGAGCCAGAACGGGATGTTCGGCGGCTGGCCCTGGGCGTCCTCGACCCGCACCCGTCCCGGCTCGATGCGGATGATCCGGTACGAGGTGTTGCCCAGCTGGAATACGTCGCCGGCCAGGCTCTCCACCGCGAAGTCCTCGTTGACCGTCCCCACCAGCAAGCCCTGCGGCTCCAGCAGCACGCTGTAGTCGCCGGCATCGGGAATGGTCCCGCCCGAGGTCAGCGCGGTCAGCCGCGCGCCACGGCGGCCGCGGAGCAGGCCGTTGAGCGCATCGCGATGGAGATAGGCGCCGCGCACGCCGAGGCGTGAGTGGTAGCCCTCGGCGAGCATCCGCAGGACTTCGTCGAAGCGCTCGCGCTCCAGTCCGGCGTATGGCTCGGCACGGATCACCAGGCGATAGAGGTCGTCCTCGCGCCATTCCTGGCAGGCCACCTCGGCGACGATCTGCTGCGCCAGCACATCCAGCGGCTGGCGTGGCAGCACCAGGCTGTCCAGCTCGCCACGGCGCACGCTGTCGAGCAGCGCTGCGCATTCCACCAGGTCATCGCGGGAGGTCGGGAACAACCGGCCCTTGGGGGTGCCGCCGACGCTGTGCCCGGAACGCCCGACCCGCTGCAGGAAGGCGGCGATGGAGCGCGGCGAGGACAACTGGCAGACCAGCTCGACGTCGCCGATATCGATGCCCAGCTCCAGCGAGGCGGTCGCCACCAGTACCTTCAATTGCCCGGCCTTCAGGCGCTGTTCGGCGTCCAGGCGCAGCTCCTTGGCCAGGCTGCCGTGGTGGGCCGCCACCCGTTGGCTGCCAAGGCGTTCGGCGAGGAAACGGGTGACCCGCTCGGCCATGCGCCGGGTATTGACGAACACCAGGGTGGTGCGGTGCTCGCCGGCCAGGCACGCCAGGCGGTCGTAGACCAGTTCCCAGGCATCGTTGGACATCACCGCTTCCAGCGCCACCGGCGGCACCTCGATGGCCAGGTCGCGCTGACGCGTATAGCCGATGTCGACGATCCGGCAGGCCGGATCGCGCGGATCGCCGCTGGCGCCGACGAGGAAGCGCGCGACTTTCTCGATCGGCTTCTGCGTGGCGGACAGCCCGATCCGCAGCAGCGGTCGCTGGCACAGCGCCTGCAGGCGCTCCAGCGACAGCGCCAGGTGGCTGCCGCGCTTGCTGCCGGCCAGGGCATGGATCTCGTCGACGATCACGCTGCGCACCCCGGCGAGCATCTGCCGTCCCGACTCCGAGCCGAGCAGGATGTACAGCGATTCCGGGGTGGTCACCAGGATGTGCGGCGGGCGCTTGCGCATCGCCCCGCGCTCGACCTGCGGCGTATCGCCGGTGCGCACCGCGCTGCGGATGTCGACGTCGGGCAGGCCGAGACGCGCCAGTTCCTCGCGGATGCCGGCCAGCGGTTGTTCGAGATTGATGCGGATGTCGTTGGACAACGCCTTCAGCGGCGACACATAGACCACCTGGGTAGCGTCCGCCAGCTCGCCGCCGGCGGCCAGGCCCTCCACCACCAGGGTATCGATGGCGGCGAGGAAAGCGGTCAGGGTCTTGCCCGAACCGGTGGGCGCGGCGACCAGGGTCGAGAGGCCGGCGCGGATCGTCGGCCAGGCCTCGACCTGGGCCGGCGTGGGCGCGGCGAAGTGGCGTTCGAACCACTGGCGGACGGCGGGATGGAACTCCGCCAGGGGCCGCGGAGCGGGCTCGGCGCGGCGGGCGGAAGAGGATGAAATAGGCATCATGCTCCGCACTATGGTGGCGCCGCGGGCGACTCACAAGGCCCGTCGATCGCCGGTCGGGCGCAATCTCAGAGCCCGGCGACGAAACGGTCGAAACGCTCGGCGTGCAGCGCTTCGCTGCCGTTCTCCTCGAGCAGCCGGCGGGCCTCGGCGGCCTTCGGCGTCTCGCCGCCGATCAGCCCGAGCAGGCGTTCGCCGCGCGGCGTGAGGACGAAGTTCTCGCCATTGCCGCCCTGCTCTTCCGGACGCGGCTCGATGAAACCGCCCTCCAGCAGGATCGCCTCGTAGTCGGCGGCCTTCTGCTTCAGCGCGTCCATGTCGCCGACCCGCTGCCCGGCCTGGGAGCGTTCCTCGGCCAGGCGTTCGGCATGGGCGCGCGGGGCGAAGTTCTCGTGGGCAGACTGCCGGACCTCCAGCAGCAACCGTTCGACCAGATCCCAATCGTGAGTCATGGCATACCTCCTGCGACGTAAGCGACGAGGGTTCCTCGCACCCTCTCTATCCGTGCGACCCGCAACCCGCCGCCGGGGTTCGAACCGATCGCCGTCCGGCGCCGAGGCTGAACTTTGCCGGCCCCACCGGGCTCCACCGCTCAGGCCCCCCACAGGAGTACGCCATGAAAGCGTTTTTCGCCCTCGCCAGCGCCTGCGCCTTGCTGGCCGCCGCGCCGGTCTTCGCCTGTTCCGAAGCGGAGGCGGAAAAGATGGGCAAGGAAGTCGCCAGCAAGGTCGCCTCGATCACCCAGAAGAACCCGCAACGAGCCAGGGAACTCAACGAGCAGTTGCGCCAGCGCCAGGAAGCCCGCTCGGAACGGAACCGGCCGAGCGATTGCGACGCCTACGCGCAGATGCTCAAGGAACTGGACCAGGAAAAAGGCGACGTGCAGCGCAACACTTCGCAGTGATCCGCCGGTTCGGGGTGTGGCGGCCCGGGACGGCGGGGTCCGGCGCCCCTGGCGGGCGCGCCGCCCACCCCACCCTGGATCACTGCGACAGGCGCGGGCCGAACAGCACGATGCTGGCGCCGAGCACGCACAAAGCCACCCCCAGCCAGTCGCTCCATAGCGGCCGCGAGCGCTCGACGAAAGCCAGCCAGAACAGCGACGCGGCGACGTAGATGCCGCCATAGGCGGCATAGGCGCGGCCGGCGTAGCTGGCCTCCACGCGGGTCAGCAACAAGGCGAACAGGCTCAGGCTGAGCAGGCCGGGCAGCACCCACAGGGCGCTCTTGCCCAGCCGCAACCAGAGATAGAAGGCGTAGCAGCCGGCGATCTCGCAGAACGCCGCGAGAACGAACCAGAGGTAGTTGATCACCGCCGCCCGCCCTCCCGCTCCCACGCGCAGCGGACCTGCAGGTCGCTCTCCTGGGGGGTGTGGAAACCGCGCTCGGACTCCCAGCGGAAGGTATGGCTGCCGTTCACTTCGGTTTCCAGGTGGACCACCGCGCTGGCCCAGTACAAGCGACGGAGCAGGGCCTCGAACTGCTCGACCCAGAGATTCCACTCGTATTCGATGGCCTGGTAGCTGGCGCCGAAATGGATGATCTGGGTCTGGTACAGCCCGGCGCCGGACTGCTCGCAGCGGCTGAACATCTCGCGGCCGAGGAACGGCCAGGCCTCGCCGCCCGGCAGGCTGTCCAGCACGCGGCGGTTGGCGGCACGGCGCATGCGCCGCTCCATCGAATCGCCCGGCCAGTCGCGGATGCAGCCATAGACGATGGATTCAGACTCCACAGGGGTACTCCAGAACAGAACGGACTCGCAGAGGCAGCCTTCTAGCACAGGGCGCGAGGCCGGAAAAGCAAAAAGCCTCGCAAATGAGCGAGGCTTCTTGTGGGGTCCAACGTACTTCGGCAGGCAGGCCGGTGACCCAAGCTACTCGATCGCACCGCCCTGGGCAAGCACTATCGGAAACGCACCGCGATGGTGCAAGGCCGTGTCCCGCCTGGCCTGCAAGGTACTCCCGCTCAGGCCTGGCGCTGCCGCTTGGCGTGCATCTTGCCGGCCATCACGGTCATCTCGTCGTAGATCGCCTGGGGGTTCTGCTGCTTGATCTTCCAGGCCACCCGCGCCTGCTCGTGGGGCAGGATCAGGAAGCTGCCCCTGGCCACTTCGGCGTGGATGTAGTCGGCGATGTCGGCGGCGCTGATCGGTGAACTCTCCAGCAGCTTGCCGACCTGGTGCTTCATCTCGGGACTCGGGCCATGGAAAGAGTCCAGCAGGTTGGTCTGGAAGAACGACGGACAGACCACATGGACGCCGACCTCGACCAGCGCCAGTTCCACCAGCAGGCTTTCCGACAACGCCACCACTCCGGCCTTGGCCACGTTATAGTTGCTCATCGCCGGGCCCTGCATCAGCGCCGCCATCGAGGCGATGTTGACGATCCTGCCCTTGCTCCGCTCCAGCAGCGGCAGGAAGGCCTTGCAGCCCTTGACCACGCCCATCAGGTTGATCGCGATCTGCCAGTCCCAGTCCTCCAGGGACAGTTCGCCGAAGAAGCCACCGGAGGCAACCCCGGCATTATTGACGATGACATCGATGCCGCCGAGCTTCTCTTCGCAGCTCTGCGCCAGCGCGGTCAGCTGGCTGTAGTCGCGCACGTCGCAGCGCTGGGTGAATCCGTCGCCACCGGCCTCGCGCACCAGCTTCAGTGTTTCCGCCAGGCCGGCTTCGTTGACGTCGGCCAGCGCCAGGCGCCAGCCGTCACGCGCCCAGCGCAGGGCGATTTCGCGCCCCAGCCCGGAGCCGGCACCGGTGATCATCATGCGGTTTTGCATAGGGTCCTGCCTTCCTGTTCGTGTGATGAAGGCCAGTGTAACCAAGGGCTCCAGCGGCCTCCGGCTAAATCAGGAAGCTGAATGCCTCGGGCAAACCCGGACGGGGCGGACAGGGATCAGGCAAGCAGCAGCGCGCAGAGCTTGCCGAGCACCAGGGCGATTCCGCAGGCCACCAGCAGGTAGGAGGCGCCATCGAGACGCCGACGGTACAGCTGGGCGAAGGAGCCGACATGCCGTTGCAGGACGAACATTCCCAGCGCCACCAGGATCGCCGGCAGGAGGAAGACGAATTGCCAGAAGTGCTCGGCCGCCAGGGCGCGCTCCCCCTTCCCGCCCAGCAACAGCGCGCCGCCCAGCAACTGGCCCAGCAGCAGCAGGCCGCCGATGCCAATACAGGCACGTCCCCAACCGATCATCAGTCCCTCCCCGAATGATTCCGAGGAACGAGCATAGCCAGATGCCGCCATGGGATCTGTGCCCTGGGTCAAGGACAGCGCCGCGCGTCGCAGCGGCCCGGCGATTCCATGACGCAGGTATCGGCGCAAGACCGGGCCCCGCCCGCCATGCGGGGCCCGGGCGGGTTCAGAACACGTACTGCAGGCGCATCACCACGCCATCGCCGCTGTCATCGCCGTTGGCATTGCTGACCTTGTCGGTCTTCGCCTTGACGTAGTTGGCGGAGACCTTCACCGACTCGTTGGCATACCAGTTGACGCCCAGGGTGTGGGTCTTGCCCTTGGCGTCACCGACTTCACGGGTGGCGCGGTCGACCACGATGTTGTCGTCCTCGACCTTGATCGAGTCGTAGCGGTAGAACAGCTCCCAGGCACCGATTTCCTTGTTCTCCGGCTTGATGGAGTCGAACTTGGCGCCGTCCAGCTTGTAGATGCGCGGCTCGCCGGTGAGGGTATAGGCCAGTTGCGCGTAGTAGCCGGAAGCCTTGAGGTCCTCGCGGTTCTGCTCGGCCTTGACCGTGCGCCGCAGGTACTCGGCCTGGGCCGAGAAGGCGCCCAGCGCCCAGGCGCCTTCCAGGCCCCAGACCGAATCGTCCTTCCACAACCCTTCGAGCGCCGGGTTGCCACCGAACAGGCCGCGGTTGCCGTTGCTGCCGGCATCGTTGCCGCCATTGGTGGAAACGCCGCGCATGCCCATCCGCGGACGGATGCGGGTGTCCACCGCGCTGTCCTTCAGGTCGCGGTAGGCGTATTGCAGGCCCAGGTGCACGACGTTGCCCGACTCGTGCAGCGGCGCGAACACGCCCCGCAGGTTGTAGCGCTTGACGCTGTCGCCATCGGTGTCGTTGTTGTTCTCGCTGAACACGCTGCCCGAAAGGAAGGCCGTCCCGCCCACCACGGAGCTGGCCTGGAGGCCGGTGCCGACGTTGTCGTTGACCCACTCGGCGATCTCGTAGGTCAGGTTGCGCTCCATGGCGGTGACCCACTTGGAACTGGTGGCCTTTTCCAGGCCGAAGTCGGTGTAGAAGCGGCCGAATTTCAGGTTCAGCGGATTGAAGCCGGTGTAGGTGATCGAAGCTTCGTCGAAGTAACCGGCACTGTCGTTGCCGACGTTGCGCGACAGGTCGTAGTTGATCTGGTATTTCCAGTCCTTGTACGCGGTGCCGCCGAACTCGAGGTAGGCGCGGCGGAAATAGGCGGCGTCGGCGGTATTGCCGTTGTTCGTGTAGTAGCCGTCGAAGCGGCCGTAGTCGGCCTGCAGGCGGCCGCCGAGCTTGAAGCTGAATTCCTTGTCGGTGGTGGCGACTTCCAGCCCGCCCTTGGTCTTGATCACGATATCGGCGCCATCGGTGGTCACTGTCCCGGCCAGGCTCTGCGCGGAAATCGCCAGGCCCAGCAAACTCCAGGCAACACTGCTCCCCACCCCTTTGCACGAGTGTCTGCGAATCATCAGGTAAGTCCCCTGTTCGGATTTCGAATGGTCTTGAGCAGCGCGGAAGCGGCCGGGATCGTCCCGCGCCGGCGCTGCTGGAGGGGGATCATCTGGACAGGTTGTGACAGCGAGACTGCAAAGCGCGAAAGCTTTTGTGACAGGCAGCCGGAGAGCACCCGGCCGAGACTGCCAGGCAGCGATGCGGGCCTAGTGGCATCAGGCCTGCGCGATAGATGTAACCACTTGTTTCCTTTATTGCGGCAACCTTGCGAAGATTGCCGAACTGCAAGGAAAAACGAACTTTCCTACCGTTTGGAAACGGCCTCACGCAGTTTCCTACCAGACCGCCGGGTCACCAAAGAAAGACCCGATTGCAGCGGCCAACATCGCCGCAACCGGGTAAGGAACCGATTAAAAAGACCTCGCCGGAGCGAGGCCGAAAACAGGAGCGGATCGTTGTCGTTTCTTAGAACACGTACTGCAGGCGGGTCACGAAGCCGTCACCATCATCGTCGCCATTGGCGTTGGTGATCTTGTCGGTCTTCGCCTTGACGTAGGCGGCGCTGATCTTCACCGCGTCGTTGACGTACCAGTTCACGCCCAGGTTGTGCGCCTTGGCCTTGGTGTCGCCGACTTCGCGGGTGGCGGTGTCGGCGACCACGTTGTCGTCTTCCACCTTGATGTTGTCGTAGCGGTAGAACAGTTCCCAGGCGCCGATTTCCTTGTTTTCCGGCTTGATGGAGTCGAACTTGGCACCTTCCAGCTTGTACTGGCGGGACTCGCCGGTGAGGGTGTAGGCCAGTTGCGCGTAGTAGCCCTTGGCCTTGATGTCCTTGTAGCCGTTGTCGTCGGCCTTCAGCTTGCGCGCCAGGTACTCGGCCTGGGCCGAGAACGGGCCCATCGCCCAGGCGCCTTCCAGGCCCCAGACGCTGTCGTCCTTGTAGGAGCCGGCCGGCGAGTTGGAGACGCCGCCGAAAGTCGCGCGGTTGCCGTTGTCGCCGGCGTCGTTGCCGCCGCTGGTGGCGATGCCGCGCATGCCCAGGCGCGGACGGATGCGCGAATCGAAGGCGGTGTCGTCGAGGTCGCGGTAGGCATAGTTCACACCGACGTGGAGGACATTGCCGGTTTCGTGCATCGGCGCGAATACGCCGCGGAAGTTGAACTGCTTGACGCTGTCGCCGTCGCGGTCGTCGGCATCCTTGGCGGACACGCCGGCGGACAGGTAGGCCATGTCGGCGAGGGTCGAGTTGACCTGGGCACCCATGCCGTCCTGGTGGGTGTTGATCCAGTCGGCCAGTTCGTAGGCGGCATTACGCTCGGGCGCGGTCACCCACTTGGAGCTGGTGGCCTTTTCCAGGCCGAAGTCGGGGTCGAAACGACCGAACTTCAGGTTGACCGGGTTGAAGCCGGTATAGGTGACCGAGGCTTCGTCGAAGTAACCGTTGTCGGAGCTGCCGGTGTTGTGCGACAGGTCGAAGTTGACCTGGTATTTCCAGTCCTTGTACGCGGTGCCGCCGATTTCGATGAAGGCGCGACGGAAGTAGGCCGCGTCGGCGGTATTGCCGTTCTTGGTATAGAAGCCGTCGAAGCGGCTGTAGTCGGCCTGCAGGCGGCCGCCCAGCTTGAAGCTGAATTCCTTGTCGGTGGTGGCGACTTCGAGGCCGCCCTTGGTCTTGATCACGATATCGGCGCCGTCGGTGGTCACGGTGCCGGCGAACGCCTGGGCAGATACGGCCAGAGCCAGAGCGCTGGCAACGAAGCCGAGCGAGTGCTTACGGATCATCGAAGATTTCCCCTTAATGGTGTGTGCATTGGCAACACGCGAGTGCCTGGCTTCAGCGCGCCCCTTGTTTCGCGCTGGCCGGAAGGCGGCCCCGTTGTGTTGGGGGGAATCTTGGCGAGGGCAGATTGCAGCCAAATTGCATGAAGATAAATGTTTCATTACAGAGGAACTTTTTATCTCCAATGCGAATAACGCGAAAAGCCCGCTACAGCGGGCTTTACAGGGTTATTCGATATGGGTGGAAAGCTCAGCGCAATTTTCTTGCAATCCAGAAGTCAGCCGACAGCCACTTGCCGGCGCCACCGAAGAACAGCGCCAGCAGCATCGCCAGGTAGGTCGCGGCGAACTCGATGCCGTTGTTGACGATGGCGAAGCCGCCGCTGGAGGTCAGCCACTCGTAGTTGCCATGCTCGCGGAGGATCTCCCGGGCCCGCGCCAGCTTCTCGCCGGCTTCCAGCACCCGGGCATTGGCGAACGGCGCCGCGGGATCGGCGATCGCCTGCCAGCCGTTCGGCCAGTGCACGGCGAAGATCGCCACCAGCATGGTCACCATCAGCGGCAGGCTGATCCAGCGCACCGCCAGGCCGCAGAGCAGCAGCACGGCGCCGCCGGCCTCGCTCAGCGCGGCGAGCCAGGCCAGCAGCTCGGGAAACGGCAGGCCAAGCCCCCAGTCGGGATTGCCGAACCACTCGATGGTCGCCGGCATGTCCGCCAGCTTCTGACTGCCGGCCATCCAGAACACCGGCGCCAGGTACAGGCGCAGCGCCAGGGGGGCGAGGAAATCCAGCCCACGGGTAGCGTCGAGGGCATGCTGCAAACGCAGGAACACGGTCTTCATCATCACTCCAGGGCGCCCTCGCCGAGGAGGATGCCCAGCGCGCGCCAGTCCTCCAGCAAGGCGAAGGCATTTTCGAAATACTGCGCGTCGGGCTCCAGGCCGCTGTTTTCGGCCAGCTCGCGCAACAATGGCAACAGCGTGCCGGGAGCCTCGCCCGCCTCGCTCAGGCGAAGGGCGAGGCAATAGGCGAACGGCGACAACTGCAGGAAGCGCACCTGCTCCGCCGGATCGCGCCAGACCAGCAGGCAGGTCGGCTCGGCCGCCGGCTGCGCGGGTCGATGCTCCGGTCCCAGGCGGTGTACGGGCCAGCGATAGGCCAACGGCCAGGCCAGCGGCGACCAGGACCAGGCCTGCGTCGGCATCCCGGCGGGCGCCTCGGCCAGCAACAGGGCCAGCTCGACCCATTCGTAGTGCGCCAGTTCGAGCAGGAAGGGCGGATCGCCGTCCTCCGCCCGGTAGCCGTCCTGCAACCAGGCGAGGAACTCCTCGCCCAGTTCGCCGAAGTACGGCGTACGGCAGCGGTGTTCGCGCAGGAAGGCACGCACCAGGCGCTCCCAGCGCGGCGCCGGAAACAGGCTGTGGAGTACCGGGAAGCCGTTGCGGACGAAGCTCTCCAGGTTGTTGAAGAACAGTTCCTCGTAGATCGCCATGCGTTCCGCCGCGACACCGGGCGGCAGGCTCGCCTGCGGATCGCGGATGCGCGCGGCGAACCCGCGTTGCAACGTGACATCGCTCATGTGCCATACCCCAGGCTGCGCAGTTGCAGTTCGTCGCTGCGCCGCTGCAGCTCGCGAATGCGCTGCGTTTCGGCATACAACTCGGCCAGCGGCGGGAAGTTGAAATCGCGCTCCAGCAGCGTCGGACGCTCGCCGTGGCAGGCGTAGGCATGCGCCAGCAGGTCCCACACCGGATCGCAGACCGGCGCGCCATGGGTATCGATCTTCAGGCTGGCGCCCTGTTCGTCGTGCCCGGCCATGTGCAGGTAGGCAATCCTCCGGCTGGGCATCGCGGCGATGTAGGCATGGGCATCGAGGCCGAAGTTGCAGGCGTTGACGTAGACGTTGTTGACGTCCAGCAGCAGTTGGCAATCGGCCTCTTCCAGCACCGCGCGGACGAAATCGACTTCTTCCATCTCCCCCGGCAAGCGCGCGTAGGCCGAGACGTTCTCGATGATCAGCGGGCGCTCGAGCACGTCCTGGACCACCCGGACCCGCTCGGCGACCCGGCGTACCGACTCGTCGCTGAACGGCAGCGGCATCAGGTCGTAGAGCTGGCCGTCGTCGGCGCAGGCCGAGAGGTGCTCGCTGTAGGCGCGGATGCCGTGCTGCCCGATGAAAGCCTTGATCGCGCGCAGCAACGACATGTCCAGCGGGGCGTAGCCGCCCAGGTTGAGAGACAGACCATGGCAGAGGAACGGCAGGCGCTCGGTCAGTTCGCGGAACTGGCGGCCGAGACGGCCGCCGATGCCGATCCAGTTCTCCGGGGCGACTTCGAGGAAGTCGACCCGGCCCTCGGCGCTGGCGCCGAGCGGCTCCAGCAGCGCGCGACGCAGGCCAAGCCCGGCGCCGCTGACGAATACCTCTTGCATGGTCCGTCTCCTCAGGACTTACGACTTTTTCTTGTCGGCGCCACAGCTGCCTTCGCCGGCCTTCTTCTCGCCACCACAAGTCCCTTCCTTGGCCTTGCGATCCGCGCCGCAGCTACCTTCATGGCCCGCCTTGGAGGCTTCGCGCTTGCCCTTGTCGGCGCCGCACTTGGCCTCGCCGCAGGAACCTTCCTTGGTCTTCTCGGCCGCCGCCACGCTGTAGCCGGTACTCAGCTCCTGAACGGCGAAGGGATTCTGCGCGGCATGCGCGGCGACACTGGCCACGCCGAGCAGAGCGGCGCCGACGACGGAGGAAGCGAGGGAAATCTTTTTCATGGGGTAACTCCTGAGTTTCGGTAACGGGAGCCGGTATGGCGTCCTCGCCCCAATGGACGGGGCACCCGCGGCGGCGTTACAACGGCGTCGAAAAAAATTTTTCGGCCCTTTACCTGGAGACAGGGTTTACCCCTACTGGAGAAAATATCGGGCGGCGATATTCGCCAGGTCCCGGGCGCTCTCCGCGACTTCGGATACCCATTCCCGCTGGCGGAAGAGAGAGCCGCCCACGCCAGGCCGGGTTCCGTTCGCCCAGGCCGGATACCGGAAACGAAAAAGCCGCCACCCGCGATTCACGGGCGGCGGCTTTTTCCTTGGCGGCCGGGCTCAGCGCCGCGCGGCGTCCTTGCGCAGTTCGACGAGGTGCGCGGCCAGCCTGTCGAGTTCCGGGCTCTGTCCTTCGGGCAGGCGGCGCACGGTCGCCTGGGTCAGGCGCATCTGCCGGATGAAGCGCCGGCAATGCCGACACATGAGCAGATGGCTACGTACCGCCAGTCGTCCACGGAAGTCCAGTTGCCCATCGAGAAAGTCGCTGGACCGGGCGACCAGTTCCTTGCAACTCAGCATTGACCGGTTTCCTCGAAATGCTCCAGGGTGGCGAAGACTTTCAGCCGGGCGCGATGCAACAGCACCCTGACATTGGACAGCGTGATGTCCAGCAGATCACGGATTTCATCCAGCTCCAAGCCCTGGCGTTCACGCAGGGTCAGCACGCTGCGCTGCAATTCGGACAGGCTGTTGAGGGTCTTTTCCAGGCAGTCGCGCAGCTCGCCTTCGGTGAGCAGGGCGTCCGGCGAGTCCTCGTGCCAGGCATGCGGCGGCTGGCTCCAGTGTCCGTCGGCGGCGAAGCGCCGCTCGTCCACCGTACCATGCGGGCCCGGCAGGTCGTCGAGAAAAACCTCCCGGCGCACCTGGCGCAAGCGACTCTTGGCGGTATTCGCGGTGATGGTCAGCAGCCAGGTCTTCAGGCTCGAGCGCCCCTGGAAACCGTCCAGGCCGCGCACCGCCGCGAGCCAGGCATCCTGCACCACCTCCTCGGTGTGCGATTTGCCGATGATCGCCCAGGCCACGGCCCGCATGGCGCCCTGGTAGGCGCCGACCAGCTCGCGGAAGGCTCGCTGCTCGCCGGCCAGCAGGCGCGGCAGCAACTCGGCGTCGGTAGGTGCCGCCACGATCAGTGTTTACGCAGGATCACGCTACCGATCGAGTAGCCGGCGCCGAACGAGCTGAGCACCCCGATGGCGCCGCTGGGCAGGTCGTCCTGGTGCAGGTGCAGGGCGATCACCGAACCGGCGGAACTGGTGTTCGCGTAGCTGTCGAGGATCACCGGCGCCTCGTGCGCCTCGGCGTCGCGACCGAGCAGCTTGCGAGTGATCAGCAGGTTCATGTTGAGGTTGGCCTGGTGCAGCCAGAAGCGCTTGACCTCGGCGACCGCGATGTCGTTGGCCGCCAGGTGCTCGCCGATCAGTTCGGCGACCATCGGGCAGACGTCCTTGAACACCTTGCGGCCTTCCTGGACGAACAGCTTGTCGCGCTTGCCGATACCGCTTTCGTCGGCGCGGTTGAGGAAGCCGAAATTGTTGCGGATGTTATTGGAGAACTGGGTCAGCAGCCGGGTGCTGACGATGTCGAACTGGTGCTTCGACACGGCCAGGTCGGCGCGCTCGACGATCACCGCGGTGCAGGCATCGCCGAAGATGAAGTGGCTGTCGCGATCGCGGAAGTTCAGGTGGCCGGTGCAGATTTCCGGATTGACCATCAGGATCGCCCGCGCCTGGCCGGTCTGGATCGCGGTGGTGGCGGCCTGGATGCCGAAGGTCGCCGAGGAGCAGGCCACGTTCATGTCGTAGCCGTAGCCCTGGATACCCAGCGCGGCCTGCACTTCCACGGCGATCGCCGGGTAGGCGCGTTGCAGGTTGGAACAGGCGACGATCACCCCGTCGATATCGGCCGCGCTGCGACCGGCGCGCTGCAGCGCTTCGCGGGCGGCGGCCACGGCCATCTCGCAGAGGATCGACCATTCGTCGTTGCTGCGCTCGGGCAGGTGCGGAACCATGCGCTGCGGATCGAGGATGCCTTCCTTGTTCATCACGAAGCGGCTCTTGATGCCGGACGCCTTCTCGATGAAGGCCGAGCTGGACTCGGCCAGCGCTTCCAGCTCGCCCTTGGCGATGGCTTCGGCATGCTGGTCGTTGTACTGGCGCACGAAGGTATTGAAGCTCTCCACCAGTTCGTCGTTGGAGATGCTGTAGGGCGGGGTATAAAGACCGGTTCCACTGATGACGGCTTTATGCACAGTCGTTCCTCTTCTTTCGCTGGGCCGCCGTCGAACGGGGCCGATGTAGGCATGTCGGTGCCCGCCGGGGGCCGGCACCGGAAACGGGTTCGCTCGTGACGATACCGGGCGCTCCAGGAAAGGACGCTGGCGGCGCGCTTTCGTACAGGGTCCGGTGCCGTCGACCACCGTTGCGCAGTGTGCCACCGCCTCGCTTCGGCCAGCGCGCGCACCGCTCAGTGGTATCGATGGCGCTAAGGATATTCCAGAGCGCGCGCCGGGCACAGCCGATAGGCGCACGATCGGCTTATTTTCCTCGTTTTCGCCGCCGGTATCCGTATCGAACTGTAAAGACGACGCAACCAGGCCATCTTCCGGTCACAGCAGGCTGGCAGCTTCCCACCTCAGCCAGCGATTGAATTTGCCAACCCGGCCCATAGGCAATGCTCAAGAGCCCGCCGCGGCCAGGCCACCTATCATTGGGCAGACCCGGAATTCACAAGGAAGCCATCCCATGACCGACAGCCCGCGCCCAGAACTGGATATGGAAACCCAGGCGTTCGTCCATCAGCTCTTCGACCTGGCCCGCCAAGGCAACAGCCAGCGCCTCGGCCAGTTGCTGCAACAGGGCCTGCCGCCGAATCTGCGCAACCACAAGGGCGACAGCCTGCTGATGCTGGCCAGCTACCACGGCCATGCCGACACGGTACGCCTGCTGCTGGCCTACAAGGCCGACCCGGACCTGCGCAACCTGGCCGGGCAGACGCCGCTGGCCGGCGCGGCGTTCAAGGGTGACCTGGCGATGGTCGAACTGCTTCTCGCCGGTGGCGCCGACGTCGAGGGCGCCTCGGCCGATGGCAAGACAGCGCTGATGATGGCCGCCATGTTCAACCGGGTGGAAGTCGCCGCCAGTCTGCTGGCCCACGGCGCCCGGCGCGACGCCCGGGACGCCGCCGGCCTGACGCCGCTGGCGGCGGCGCGGATGATGAACGCCGAAGCCACGCTCGCCCTGCTCAGCCGCCCGCACTGAGTCTCAGTTCCTCCAGCACCTCGGCCAGGTCGACGACCTGGCCGAAATGGTGCCGCCACAGGCGCACGCCCAGCTCGCCCGAGCGATCCAGCGAGGAACCGACCACCAGGTCGCCAATCAGGGTCGGCCGCAGGCCGGCGTCGAACAGGGCGAAGCCGGCGGCCAGCACGCAGGTGTCGGCCTGGATGCCGCAGACCAGCACCCGCTCCGCTTGCAGCCCGCGCAGATGATCGAGCATTTCCGCCGTCGGCAGGTAGCCGTGCTTGACGAACACCCGTTCGGCCGCCACCAGGCAGGCGTCGTCGAGCGGCGGCCGCCAGCCGAGCTGGCGCTGGAACGGCGTGCGTGCTTCGTCGTGGAGCTCGACGCTGGCCAGCGAAGGCATGTGTCCGAGCAACCGGCCAATCCCATCCAGCAGCCAGTGCGGCGGGGCGAAGCAGGGTTGCACGTCGACGATAAGCAGGGCCTGGCGCATCGCTGGCTACCTCCGCAAGAACAGGCCAGGCATTCCGGCGCGCCGCGCCCGGTCCCCCGCGCCGCGATGAAACTCGACTAGCCTGAAGGAACCTTTCGACGGAGAGCCTTCATGCGCCCCATGTATGCCGTAGCGATCCTTTCCCTCCTGGCCGGCTGTTCCTCGGTTCCCGCCGAGAAGACCCGGGCCATTCCCACCGACCGCCTGCTCGGCTTCCAGCAGCCGGTGAACGGCGGCGGGCGGCTGGAGGTCCACCGCGACTATGGCTACCTGGGCGGAGGCTGCTACGTGGCGTTCCTTATCGACCGCCAGGTGGCCGCGCGCATCGGCGTCGGCGAGGAAGCCAGCTTCCAGGTCCCGGCGGGCGAGCATGTGGTCGGCATCGGCATCGACACGCAGGACGACACCCTCTGCGGCAAGGGCCTGCTCAACCGCGAGCTGGGCGTCCATGTGGCCGCCGATGGCAGCGCCCGCTTCCGCATCGTCAGCGAGGCCAGTAGCGGCTTCGACATCCGCGCCGAATGAACCGTCGCCCGCCTTCGGCGCTCCGCCGCAGGACCAGCCGGCCCCCGCCGATCAGTCCTGCAGACGCTTCACGAGGCGCTGCTGGAGTTGCGCAAGCACCTCGGGATCGCCCTGCTTCGCCGCGTGGATACCGAGGTTCTCGCCGCTGAAGCGCGGGATGACGTGGAAGTGCAGATGGAACACGGTCTGCCCCGCGGGAGCGCCGTTGAACTGGGCGACCTGCACGCCGTCCGGCTGCACCTCGTCGACCAGCGCGCGGGCCAGGCGCTGGACCACAGCCATGACCCTGGCCAGGTTCTGCGCATCGATCTCGAGCAGGTTGCGCGCCTCGGCGTGCTTGGGGATCACCAGGGCGTGGCCGTACGATTGCGGGAACAGATCGAGGAAGGCGAGGACATCCTCGTCCTCGTAGATCTTGTAGCAGGGAGCTTCGCCGCGAATGATCTTGGCGAAGATGTTCTGGGAATCGTAAACGCCTTGCAGGCTCATGGAAGCTTTCCTTGGACGAAGCGGAGTAGACCTGCGCACCATACCGGCTCGCCCCAGGCTCGTCACGATGTGATACGCCGCGCGCGCCACACACTTCGAAAGAAATTGTCACAAGCCCGTCATCACCCTTCCCTACTTTCGTAGCACTCGCGGCCGGCCCGGCCGGCCGCCACAGCCACCTCCTCAACATAGGGAAATGCGTCATGACCCCAGGCTATCCCCTCGCCCTTTCTCTCGCCGTCTCCATGGCCGTGCTCGGCAGCGCTCTGCCGGCCCAGGCACGCCAGGACGATCCGTCGCTGTTCAACCGCCAGGCGCGCGGCGAAATCAGCGAATACGGCGGCGCGCGGCGCGTCGAGCAGGACCTGACCCAGGCCCTGAAGCAGTCGCTGTCGAAGAAGAAGGCGAAGAATGTGATCCTGCTGATCGGCGACGGCATGGGCGACTCCGAAATCACCGTGGCGCGCAACTACGCGCGCGGCGCGGGCGGCTACTTCAAGGGCATCGACGCGCTGCCGCTGACCGGCCAGTACACCCACTACGCCCTGCACAAGGACAGCGGCCTGCCGGACTACGTGACCGATTCCGCCGCTTCGGCCACCGCCTGGGCCACCGGGGTCAAGTCCTACAACGGCGCGATCGGCGTGGATATCCACGAGCAGCCGCACCGCAACCTGCTGGAACTGGCCAAGCTCAACGGCAAGGCCACCGGCAACGTCTCCACCGCCGAGCTGCAGGACGCCACTCCCGCCGCCCTGCTCGCCCACGTCACCGCTCGCAAGTGCTACGGCCCCGAGGCCACCAGCAAGCGCTGCCCGAGCAATGCCCTGGAGAACGGCGGCGCCGGCTCGATCACCGAGCAGTGGCTGAAGACCCGCCCTGACGTTGTCCTCGGCGGCGGCGCCGCGACCTTCGCGGAAACCGCCAAGGCTGGCCGCTACGCCGGCAAGACCCTGCGTGCCCAGGCCGAAGCCCGTGGCTACCGGATCGTCGAAAACCTCGACGACCTCAAGGCCGTGCGCCGCGCCAACCAGAAGCAACCGCTGATCGGCCTGTTCGCGCCGGGCAACATGCCGGTACGCTGGCTCGGTCCGACCGCCACCTACCACGGCAACCTGACCCAGCCGGCGGTGACCTGCGAGGCGAATCCGAAACGCACCGCCGACATCCCCACCCTGGCACAGATGACCAGCAAGGCCATCGAGCTGTTGAAGGACAATCCGAACGGTTTCTTCCTCCAGGTCGAGGGCGCGTCCATCGACAAGCAGGACCACGCCGCCAACCCCTGTGGCCAGATCGGCGAGACAGTCGATCTCGACGAAGCCGTGCAGAAGGCCCTGGCCTTCGCCAAGGCCGACGGCGAGACCCTGGTGATCGTCACCGCCGACCACGCCCATTCCAGCCAGATCATCCCGCCGGAAACCGCCGCGCCAGGGCTGACCCAGCTGCTCACGACCAAGGACGGCGCACCGCTGGCGATCAGCTACGGCAATTCCGAGGAAGGCTCCCAGGAACATACCGGCACCCAGCTGCGCATCGCCGCCTATGGCCCGCAAGCCGCCAATGTCACCGGCCTGACCGACCAGACCGACCTGTTCTTCACCATCCGTCGCGCACTGAACCTGCGCGACTGATCGGAGCAGAACGAAAGAGGCGCGCCGGTTTCGACCGGCGCGCCTCTTTCATTTCCCGCGGATTCCCTAGCCCTCGACCTGGCTCCACTGCTTGGCCAGGCGCTTGTCCGAGACCGGCAGCCGGGTTCCCAGTTGCTGGGCGAACAGCGAGACCCGGTACTCCTCCAGCATCCAGCGATACAACTGCAACTCGGCGTCGCGCTTGCCTTCCTGGGCGTGCTTGGCGAGGCGCGCCTGGTATTGCGCCCAGAGTTCGCCCAGCTCGCCGCTCCACACCCGGTCGCGCTGGACCTGGCCAGCGACCTTGTCCAGGCGCTGCTCGACAGCCTTGAGGTAACGCGGATACTCCTTCAACCACTCCAGCGGAGTGGCGCGGACGAAGCCCGGATAGACCAGGTTGGCCAACTGGCCCTTGACGTCGTTCAGCGGCACCGTCATGGCCAGGTCGACCTTGCCTTTGAAGCGCTTCTGCAGGCCGTGCCAGAGCTTGAGGATCTCCAGCACCAGGCGCGCCAGGCGCTCGGCATGCTCGTTCCAGGCGCCGCGCTTGCGTTCGGCCAGCGCCGCCAGGGCGGCACCGTCGCGCGGCAGGCTTTCGCCCTGCAGCACGCAGCTGTCGAGGCTGGCCAGAAGGATGTCCTCGACCAGCGCCTCGACCCGTCCCAGCTCGCGGTACAGCAGGCCCATCTCGGTCTGCCCCGGCAGCTTGGCGCGCAGGTACCTGGCCGGTTCGGCCAGTTGCTGCAACAGCAGTCGTTGCAGGGCGCGGCGGTGCTGGTAGTCGGCCTCGGCCTGGGTCGGGAAGCGCCCTTCCTTGACCTCGCCCTGCTCTTCCACCAGCGCCGGATACACTGTCATCGACAGCCCGGCGATCTTCTGCTGGACCTTCTCGGCGACGCTGGCGAAGGCCTTGGCCTCCACCGGCCGCTGCTGTTCCTCGCTCGCCTGGGGTATCGCCAGCGCCGCCTGGCTGGCTTCGGCGAAACGCGCGGTGAGTTCGGCCAGGTCGCGGCCCTCGCCGAGGAACTTGCCCTGGGCGTCGACCACCTCGATGTTCATCCGCAGGTGATCGTCCAGTTGCGTCGCCGCCTCGGCCCAGGCTTCGTCGGCCACCCGCGCGCCGGTCATGCGCTGCAGCTCGCGGCCCAGCGCCTGGGGCAGCGAGCCTTCGCCGAAGGTGATGCGCTCCAGGGCGGCACGGACGAAGTCCGGTACCGGCACGAAGCTCTTGCGGATCGCCTTCGGCAGGTTGCGCACCAGCGCCACCGCCTTCTCGTAGAGCAGGCCGGGCACCAGCCAGTCGATGCGCTCGGCCGGCAACTGCGGCAGCAGCGGCGCCGGTACCCGCACGGTGACACCGTCGCGCGCGGTGCCGGGCTCGAACTGGTAGCTCAGCGACAGCTGCAGGTCGCCCAGGCGCAGGCGGTCCGGGTACTGCGCGGCGGTGACCTCGCTGGCTTCGCGGGCCAGCACGTCTTCCTCGCGCATCAGCAGCAGGTCCGGCTGGTTCTGTCGCTCGCGGGCGTACCATTTCTCGAAACTGGCGGTCTGGTAGATGTCCGCCGGCAGGCGCGCGTCGTAATAGGCGAACAGGGTTTCCTCGTCGGCCAGGATGTCGCGCCGGCGCGCCTTGGCTTCCAGCTCGTCGAGCTTTTCCAGCAACTGCCGGTTGGCACTCAGGCACCTGGCGCGGCTGTTGATCTCGCCACGTACCAGGCCTTCGCGGATGAACAGCTCGCGCGCCACCGGCGGGTCGATCGGGCCGTAGTGCACCGGACGTCGGCCGATGACGATCAGGCCGTAGAGGGTGACCTGCTCGAACGCCACCACCTGGCCGCGACGCTTCTCCCAGTGCGGCTCGAAGTGGTTGGTCTTGATCAGGTGCCCGGCCAGCGGCTCCAGCCAGTCCGGCTCGATCTTCGCGACCATCCGCGCGAACAGCTTGGTGGTCTCCACCAGTTCGGCGGCCATGATCCATTGCGGGCGCTTGCGGGCGATGCCGCTGGACGGATGGATCCAGAAGCGTCGCTGGCGGGCGCCAAGGTAGTCGCCTTCCTCGGCCTTCTGGCCGATCTGGCTGAGCAGGCCGGACAGGATCGCCTTGTGCACCGCCGCGTAGTCGATGCCCGGCAGCTCGCGCTCGCCATTGGCCGGCGCGCCTTTCTTCGCCTCCGGCTTGCGCGCCTCGGCCCTGGCCGGGCGCCCGAACGGCAGCTTCAGCTCGCGGCAGATCAGGGTCAGCTGACGATGGGCGTCGCGCCACTCGCGCAGGCGCAGGTAGTTGAGGAAATTCTTCCGGCACCAGCTGCGCAGGGCGTTGGAACCCAGCGCCTGGCGCTGTTCCTCGAAGCCGCGCCAGAGATTGATCAGCGCGGCGAAGTCGGAATCCGGGTCTTTCCATTGCGCATGCGCCTGGTCGGCGGCCTGCTGGCGCTCCACCGGACGCTCGCGCGGATCCTGCACGGACAGCGCGCTGGCCACCGTCAGCACCTCCTCGAGGCTGCCCTGCTGGGCCGCCTCCAGCAGCATGCGCCCCAGCCGTGGGTCGATCGGCAGGCGCGCCAGCTGGCGCCCCAGCGGGGTCAGCTGGCCTTCGCGGTTGACCGCGGAAAGCTCCTGCAAGAGGGTGAAACCGTCCTTGATCGCCTTGCCGTCCGGCGGCTCGATGAAGGGGAACGCCTCGATGTCGCCCAGGCGCAGGTGGAGCATCTGCAGGATCACCGCGGCCAGGTTGGTGCGGAGGATTTCCGGATCGGTGAAGGCCGGACGCGCGTTGAAGTCCTCCTCGCTGTAGAGGCGCACGCAAATGCCCGGCTCGACCCGTCCGCAACGGCCCTTGCGCTGGTTGGCGCTGGCCTGCGACACCGCCTCGATGGGCAGCCGCTGGACCTTGGCGCGGTAGCTGTAGCGGCTGATCCGCGCGGTGCCGCTGTCGATCACGTAGCGGATGCCCGGCACCGTCAGCGAGGTCTCCGCGACGTTGGTGGACAGCACGATCTTGCGTCCCGGGCGCGGCTGGAAGATCTTCTGCTGCTCGGCCGGGGTCAGTCGCGCGTACAGCGGCAGCACCTCGGTATGGCGCAGGTTGGCCTTGCGCAGCATCTCCGCGGCGTCACGGATCTCCCGCTCGCCGGGGAGGAACACCAGCACGTCGCCGGGCCGCTTGCCGAGCTCGCGCTCGTGGGCGGCGATCTCCTCGAGGGCGGCGAGGATGCCCTGGTCCACCGAGAGGTCGTCCTCGACCCGGTTGCCCTCCTCGTCGGTTTCCGCCGCCAGCGGCCGGTACCAGGTCTCCACCGGATAGGTGCGGCCGGATACCTCGATCACCGGGGCGCCGTCGAAATGCCTGGAGAAGCGTTCCAGGTCGATGGTCGCCGAGGTGATGACCAGCTTCAGGTCCGGACGCCGGTGCAGCAGGGTCTTCAGGTAGCCGAGGAGGAAATCGATGTTCAGGCTGCGCTCGTGGGCCTCGTCGACAATCAGCGTGTCGTAGCGCTCCAGGTAGCGGTCGTGCTGGGTCTCGGCCAGGAGGATACCGTCGGTCATCAGCTTGATGAGCGTACTGTCGTCGCTCTGGTCCTCGAAGCGCACCTGGTAGCCGACCAGCGCGCCCAGCGGCGTACCGATCTCTTCCGCGACCCGCGTGGCGACGCTGCGTGCCGCCAGCCGGCGCGGCTGGGTGTGGCCGATCAGGCCGTGGGTGCCACGCCCCAGCTCCAGGCAGATCTTCGGCAACTGGGTGGTCTTGCCCGAACCGGTCTCGCCGGCGATCACCACCACCTGGTGGGCGGCGATGGCGGCCTTGATCTCGTCGCGCTTGGCGGCGATCGGCAGGCTGTCGTCGTAGCGGATCGCCGGCACGCTGGCGCGGCGCGCCTCGACCTTGGCGCAGGAAGCCTGGAAGCGCTCGACCCACTGCGCCAGGCGCGCGTCGTCGGGCTGCTTGCGCAGTTCGTGGAGCTGCCGGCGCAGGCGGTGGCGGTCGCTGATCTGGGCCTGGTCGATACGCCTGGCGAGCTGGTCGAAGGAAGGAGTCTGGTCGGTCATGTAGGCTATCGATGCTGTGGGCGTGGCGGAACTACGCGAGACGGGAAGAGCCTCCAGCCACTGCCGAGGCGAAAAATATTCGGAATTGTCGCAGATTTGGGCGGACGAGGACGAATCCCGGTTAACGCTCGCCGCCGCGATACGGCCGACGCTGCTGGTGGGCGATGGCCACCTCAGCGCTTGAGCACCTCGGCCAACGGCAGCGCATCGGTGGCGTCCGCCCGGTAGGCGGCGAGGCGTTCCTCGGCCACTCGCAACCCTTGGCGCTCCACCTCGGGGTCGGCGCGATCCAGGCTCTCCAGCAATGCCTCGTCCAGTTCCAACCGCCGGCTGACCGGCAGACGGCGTATTTCTCCGGCCAGGGCAGGATCGATGCGGGCCATGGGGATTTCCTGCGCCCGTGATGCGATGCCGGCACGCTCCGCACAGGCCGGCTCACCCCGCAACCGACTGCCTGCAACGAAGAAGCCCCGCATCGGCGGGGCTTCTTCAGGCAACGGCGGACTTACTTCTGGCCCGCTTTCTTCAGCTCTTCGTCGCGCAGTTCGCGGCGCAGGATCTTGCCGACGTTGGTGGTCGGCAGGCTGTCGCGGAACTCCACGGCTTTCGGCCGCTTGTAGCCGGTCAGGTTGTCATGCATGTGCTGCATGACCTGCTCCTTGGTCAGGGTCGCCCCCGGCTTGACCACCACGAAGACCTTGATCGACTCGCCGGACTTCTCGTCGGGGATGCCGATCGCGGCGCACTGCAGGACGCCCGGCAGGGTCGCCAGCACGTCTTCCAGTTCGTTCGGGTACACGTTGAAGCCGGAGACCAGGATCATGTCCTTCTTCCGGTCGACGATACGCATGTAGCCGTCTTCCTGGATGATCGCGATGTCGCCGGTCTTCAGCCAGCCATCGGCATCGAGGATTTCGTCGGTGGCCTCCTGGCGCTGCCAGTAGCCCTTCATCACCTGCGGACCTTTCACACAGAGTTCGCCGCGCTCGCCCAGCGGCACTTCCTGGCCGTCGTCACCGATCACCTTGCACAGGGTCGAGGGCACCGGGATGCCGATGGTGCCGACCTGGATGTTCTGGAACGGGTTGACCGACACCACCGGCGCGGTCTCGGTCATGCCATAGCCTTCGCAGATGGCGCAGCCGGTGACTTCCTTCCAGCGCTCGGCGGTGGCCAGCTGCAGCGCCATGCCGCCGGAAAGGGTCAGCTTCAGCGCGGAGAAGTCCAGCTTGCGGAAGGTCTCGTTGTTGCACAGGGCGACGAACAGGGTGTTCAGACCGACGAAGCCGGTGAACTTCCACTGGCCGAGGTCCTTGAGCATCGACGGCAGGTCGCGCGGGTTGGTGATCAGGATGTTGTGGTTGCCGGTGAGCATCATCGCCATGCAATGGAAGGTGAAGGCGTAGATGTGGTACAGCGGCAGCGGCGCGATGAGGATCTCGCAGCCCTCGTTGAGGTTGGCGCCCATCAGCGCCTTGCACTGCAGCATGTTCGCCACCAGGTTGCGGTGGGTCAGCATGGCGCCCTTGGCGACCCCGGTGGTGCCGCCGGTGTATTGCAGCACGGCGACATCGTCGGCCTTCGGCGCGGCTTCCTGGAACGACTTGCCGGCGCCCCTGGCCAGCGCGTCGGTCAGCTTGGTGGCTTGCGGCAGGCTGTAGGCCGGCACCATCTTCTTGATGTGCTTGACCACGAAGTTGACGATGAAGCGCTTCAGCGGCGGCAGGATGTCGCCGACTTCGGTGACGATCACCTGCTTGACGCCGGTCTTCGGCAGCACGCCCTCGACCAGGTGGGCCATGTTGGCCAGGCAGACCACCGCCTTGGCGCCGGAGTCGTTGAACTGGTGCTCCAGCTCGCGCGCGGTGTACAGCGGGTTGGTGTTGACCACGATGAGGCCGGCGCGCATGGCGCCGAAGACCACGATGGGGTACTGCAGGACGTTGGGCAACTGGACGGCGATGCGGTCGCCGGGCTTGAGATCGGTGTGCTGCTGCAGGTAGGCGGCGAAGTCGCCGGACAGCTTGTACAGCTCGCCGTAGGTCAGGGTCTTGCCCAGGTTGGTGAACGCGGGCTTGGTGGCAAAACGTTGGCAGGACTCCTTCAGTACCGACAGGATGTTCGGGTACTGGTCGGGATTGATCTCGGCAGCAATACCCGCTGGGTACTTGTCCTTCCAGAAGTTTTCGATCATGGAAGCCCACTCCTAAGCAACAGCTAATCTTCACCGCTCATGGCGGCATCTTGTTGTGATCTGCTCGCTAACCCTGGTCCCAGGGCTATTAGGCGCGCCGAGATTATCAGCTTTGCCAGGGGCAGACCAGCACCAAACATGACCTATCCAGTCAAAAAAATGACCGAGACATTAGTCTCGGTCACGGTCTTTCCTGTCCCTGGCAAATGCCCGTTTCAGGGCCCTGTAGGGCCGTCAGGCGATTTCGCGCAGCTCACGACGGAGGATTTTACCCACAGGCGTCATCGGTAATGCATCCTTGAGCACAATCTGTCGCGGAATTTTGTATCCGGTGAAGTTTTCCTTGCAGTAGGCCTTCAGCTCCTCGACCGACAGGCTCGGGTCGCGCGCGACCACGAAGAGCTTCACCGCCTCGCCGGATTTCTCGTCGGGAATGCCCACCGCGGCGCAGCTGGCCACCTTCGGGTGGGCCATCACCACGTCCTCGATCTCGTTGGGATAGACGTTGAAGCCGGAGACCAGGATCAGGTCTTTCTTGCGGTCGACGATGCGCACGAAACCATCGCCGTCGATCACCGCGATGTCGCCGGTCTTGAGCCAGCCCTCGGCATCGAGGATTTCCTCGGTGGCCTCCGGCCGCTGCCAGTATCCCTTCATCACTTGCGGACCTTTCACGCAGAGCTCTCCGCGTTCTCCTACAGGCAGCTCCTTGCCCTCCTCGTCGATCACCTTCAGCGCCGTGCCCACCACCGGGATCCCCACCGTGCCCAGGCGCGCCTGCTCGCCGTAGGGGTTGGTGGTCACCACCGGCGAGCATTCGGTGAGGCCATAACCTTCCACCACGGTGCAGCCGGTGACGCCCTTCCAGCGCTCGGCAGTGGCGCTGACCAACGCGGTGCCACCGGAGTTGGTGAGCTTCAGGTTGGAGAAATCGATGTCCTTGAACCCGGGGTGCTCCATCAGCGCGACGAACAGGGTGTTGAGGCCGAGCAGCGCGGAGAACCGCCATTTCTTCAGTTCCCTGACAAAACCGGGGATGTCGCGCGGATTGGTGATCAGCACGTTGTGGTTGCCGCTGACCATCATGCACATGCAGTTCGCGGTGAAGGCATAGATGTGGTACAGCGGCAGCGGCGCGATCATCACTTCCTGCGCCTCCTTCATCAGCGGCAGGCCGTCCTTGCCGAGCTGGGACAGCTGCGCATGGACCTGCAGCATGTTCGCCACCAGATTGCCATGGCTGAGCATCGCGCCCTTGGACACGCCGGTGGTGCCACCGGTGTACTGCAGGACGGCAATGTCTTCCAGGCCCACCCTGACCGGCTGCAAGGCATGCCCCTGGCCCTGCTTCAGCGCCTGCTTGAACGGTAGCGCCTGCGGCAGCTGGTAGTCCGGCACCATCTTCTTCACCGACTTCACCACGCTGTTCACCAGCCAGCCCTTCAGCGCCGGCAGCAGGTCGCCCATGCGCGCCTCGATCAGATACTCGATCCGCGTATCCGGGAGCACTTCCTGGACCAGCTTGCCGAACAGGTTCAGGTAGACCAGCGCGCGCACGCCGGCGTCCTTGAACTGGTGGCGCATCTCGCGGGCGGTGTACAGCGGGTTGGTGTTGACCACGATGAGCCCGGCGCGCAGGGCGCCGAACACCGCGATGGGGTATTGCAGGACGTTGGGCATCTGCACCGCGATGCGGTCGCCGGGCTTGAGGTCGGTGTGCTTCTGCAGGTAGGCGGCGAAGGCGGCGGACAGGCGATCGAGTTCGGCGTAGCTGAGCGTCACACCGAGGTTGCTGAAGGCCGGGCGGTCGGCGAATTTCTTGCAGGAGCGCTCGAAGACCTCGACCACGGAACGGTAGGCGGCGAAGTCGAGACTGTCGGGTACGCCGGCCGGGCGCTTGTCGTTCCAGAATTCAGGTTGCATTTATTCTTGTCCTCTTACCTGAGCGGGTCTGGCCCGCGTGAGCGGGGCATCCGGCAACTTAGCAGCTGCGCCGGGCAGCGCAAATACTCGACCTGCCCTTATTGATAGTGTGAATCTCGAGCCTGTCGCCATCCGCCGTGCGCCGTCCTAGAGCGGCTTTACCGCAAAGACGGCGCTTTTCCGGGTGGAAACCGCGCACGCTGCTAGAATGCGCCGGAACGCGTCCGCCCGGCACAAGGAACGAACATGCCCGCCGCTGCCTACTGGCTTCCCGCCAGCGACGAAACCCCGCTGTACACTCGCCACTGGCCCTGCGAAAAGGCCATCGGCGCGGTGATGCTGGCCCACGGCATGGCCGAGCACGCGGGCCGCTACGAGCGGCTCGCCGCCGCGCTGAACGCCGCCGGCTACCACCTCTATGCCATCGACCAGCGCGGCCACGGCCAGACCGCCAATGCCGACGAACTCGGCCACTTCGCCGACCACGGCGGCTGGGGCAAGGTGGTCGGAGACCTGGCCAGCCTGAACCACCATATCCGCCAGCAGCACCCGGAGCTGCCGATCTTCCTGCTGGGCCACAGCATGGGCAGCTACATCTCCATGGCCTACCTGCTGCACCACAGCTGCAGCCTGCAGGGCGCGGTGCTGTCCGGCTCCAACTACCAGCCACGGGCGCTCTACCGTGCCGCCCGGCTGATCGCCCGCTTCGAGCGCTGGCGCCAGGGCCCGCTGGGCAAGAGCGCGCTGATCGACTTCCTTTCGTTCGGCTCCTTCAACAAGGCGTTCAGGCCCAACCGCACCGCCTTCGACTGGCTCAGCCGCGACCCGCAGGAAGTCGACCGGTACGTCGCCGACCCGCTGTGCGGTTTCCGCTGCAGCAACCAGCTGTGGGTCGACCTGCTCGGCGGCCTGGCCGACATCACCCCGCTCGCCCACCTGCGCCAGATCGACGCGGAGCTGCCGCTGCTGGTCATCGGCGGCGAGCGCGACCCGGTCAGCCAGGGCAAGCGCCTGCACGACCTGGCCGATGCCCTGCGCGGCGCCGGCCTGCGCCAGGTGAGCCTGAAAACCTATCCCGAGGCCCGCCACGAGCTGTTCAACGAGAGCAACCGCGACGCGGTCACCCAAGACCTGATCGACTGGCTGGAACAGGCCCTGCGCCACCGCCGGGATCATTCGACAAAGGAGAGAACATGAGCCAGGTACAGAACATTCCCTACGCCGAACTCGAGGTCGGGCAGAAGGCCGAATACACCAGCAGCATCGCCGAACGCGACCTGCAGTTGTTCGCCGAAGTCTCCGGCGACCGCAACCCGGTGCACCTGGACGCCGCCTACGCGGCCACCACCCAGTTCAAGGAGCGCATCGCCCACGGCATGCTCAGCGGCGCGCTGATCAGCGCGGCGATCGCCACCGTGTTGCCCGGCCCGGGCACCATCTACCTCGGCCAGACCCTGCGTTTCACCCGTCCGGTGAAACTCGGCGACGACCTGCGGGTCGAGCTGGAAGTCCTGGAAAAGCTGCCGAAGAACCGTGTGCGCATGGCCACCCGGGTGTTCAACCAGGCCGGCAAGCAAGTGGTCGACGGCGAAGCGGAGATCATGGCGCCGGAAGACAGGCTCAGCGTCGAGCTGGCCGAACTGCCGCCGATCAGCATCGGCTGATCGGCTTCCCCTGCCGTCGGGCCGTCCAGCCCGGCGGACTTGCCGGGCCGCCGCGCGCTGCTCTACCCTGTCGGCTGTCTTACCTCAATCTTCAGGGATAACCGAAGGCATCACCGCCCGAAACCCCTCACCCGGGAATCGGAGCCGCCATGGACCTTCGCTTGCTGTCGCTAGCCCTGACCACCTTCGCCGCCGGCCTGGCGGAAAGCATCCTGATCGGCATCCTGCCGCCACTGGCCGCAGACCTGCGGGTCTCCATCAGCCTGGCCGGCCAGCTGACCACCCTGTTCTCCCTCGGCTTCGCCGTCGCCGCGCCGCTGCTCAGCTGGCTGACCCGTCGTGTCGAACGCCGCCGCCTGTTGCTGGCGACGCTGCTGACGTTCGCCCTCTGCAACGCGCTCGCCGCCCTGGCCCCGGGCTATGCCGGCCTGTTGCTGGCGCGCCTGGGGATGGCGGCCTGCTGCGGGCTGCTGATCGTCCTGGCCAGCCTGCTCGCCGCCGAACTCGCTGCCCCGGGCCAGCGCGGCCGGGCGATCGGCCTGATCTTCGTCGGCATCAGCGGCTCGCTGGTGTTCGGCGTGCCGCTGGGCGTGCTGGTCAGCGACTGGTTCGGCTGGCGCTGGATCTTCGCCGGTATCGCCCTCTATTCGCTGCCGCTGTGCCTGCTGCTCTGGCGCTGCCTGCCGCAACGCCAGCCCGGCGACCTGCCAGGCCGCGAAGGCTACCTCCGGCAATTGCGCCAACCGGCGCTGTGGCTCGCGCAACTGGTCTCGATCCTGTTGCTCGGCGGGCACTTCACCCTGTTCGCCTACTTCACCCCGTACCTGGCGAGCATGGCCGGCATCCGCTCGGCCGACGAGGTCAGCCTGATCCTCCTGCTGATCGGCCTGGCGGCGCTGAGCGGCGGCTACATGGGCGGCTGGCTGGCCGACCGCCTCGGCCACCGGCGCGCCCTGCAATGGGTGCCGGCGGCGTTCGCCGTGGCGTTGGCAGCCCTCCCGCCGAGCCTGGGCAGCGCCTGGTTCGTACCGGTACTGATGGTCTGGAGCGCGATCAGCTGGATGATCTCGCCGGTGGTGCAGAGCTTCCTGCTTCGTAGCGACCCGGCCAGCGGTTCCGCCGGCGTCGCCCTGAACACCTCGGCGATGCACCTGGGCGTGGGTCTCGGGGCGGCGCTGGGCGGCCTGGTGGTGGCGCTGCTGGGGGTCGCCGCGACACCCTGGGTCGGCCTCGCCCTGGTACTGGCGGCGCTGGCCTGTGCCCTCGGCGCCTGTGCGCTGAGCGGCGCCGCGCAGGCGCTGCCGCTCAGTCGCCCTGCACGGTGACGCTGGCGGTCATCCCGGCGCTGAGGTGGACGCCTGCGGGCACCTGGTCGAGGCGTATGCGCACCGGGATACGCTGGGCCAGGCGCACCCAGTTGAAGGTCGGCTCGACGTTGGCCAGCAACTGGCCGTCCGGCGTCGAATTGCGGTCGGTGATGCCGCTGCTGATGCTCTCCACCGTGCCCGCGATCGGCTGGTCGCCGCTCATCAGGCGGACCTGGGCGCGCATGCCGACGCGGATACCAGGCAGCTTGGTTTCCTCGAAGTAGGCGACCACATAGAAGGACTGCTGGTCGACCAGCGCCATCACCGCCTGGCCCGCCGTGGCGTAGTTGCCCTGAGCCAGGCGCAGGTTGGTCACCTGGCCGTTGCGCGCAGCGCGCAGTTCGCTGCGCTTGAGGTTGAGTTCGGCGATCTTCACCTGGGCCAGCGCCTCCTGGTACTCGCTACGGGCGATGGCCGCGTTGATCTGGGCGTTTTCCTTGTCCTCGGCGCTGATCGCGCCGATGCCCAGGCGGCTGCGCCGGGCCGCCTCGTTCTGCCGCAGCAGGTATTGCTGGTGACGGGTTTCGGCGACGGCGCGGGCCTGCTCCAGGTTGGCCTGGTAGCGCTCCTGGTCGATGCGCATCAGCACGTCGCCGACCTTGACCACCTGGTTGTCCTTCACTTGCAGATCGGTGACCCAGCCGGATACGTCCGGCGCCACCACCACCACGTCGGCCCGCACGCGGGCGTCGCGGGTCCAGGGCGAGAGCATGTAGTAGCGCCAGAGCCAGATACCGGCGAGGACAGCAGCGACCACCACCAGCAGGGTGACGACGACGCGAAGCGATGCACGCATGCGAATCTCCTTCTCGGGGCGACGCAATCAGGTCGTGGCCGCCCAGGTAATGCCACTCAACATCAGGATGAACAGGGCGCAGTCGAACAGCGCCTCGTGCCAGACCCAGCGACGCAGCGGCGTCTTCTGGATCAGCACCCGCAGCGCGGCGGTGGCCGCCAGCGCCAGCAGGGCATAGACGAACAGCGGGCTGAGGTAGACGCCGCCCCAGGCCCATTCATGCAGACTCATGGACTTCCTCCTGCTGGCACCACTGCTGCCAGGTGAACAGCAACTGCGCCAGGGCCGCGCGCGCCAGGCGGCTGGCCTCGTCGTCGTGGCGGACGTCGCGCTCCAGGGCCTCGCGCAGCGGCTGGCTGATGCGCTCCAGACGCTCGCCGCGCGGGTCGTCGGGGCCGGCCTCGAGCAGGTCGCCCAGCTCGCCGAGGAAGCGGTCGCGCGCCTTGCGCAGGACACCCCGCGCACCCTCCAGGCAGGCCCGCAGGTGGATCAGCTCGTTGCCCAGGTCAAGCGCCAGCAGGCCGTCGTCCCAGCGCCGGCGCTCCCGCTCCGGCAACAGGTTGGCGTGCCGCGCCAGGCGCAGCAGGCGGTCGGCCATGCGCCCGCCGAACCAGTTCTCCGCCTGCGCCAGCGGACGCCGGGTCAGGCGGCCGAGGTCGACGCAGGTGGCGTCGAGCAGACGTCGGGTCAGCCAGCCCGGACGCAAGGTCAGCAGGCGGAAGATCACCACCGCGAAACCGACCCCGATCAGCACGCCCTGGGCGGAATTGAGCAGCGCCGCGAGGTCGTAGTTCATCTGGTTGCGCGGCGCGACCAGGACGATGAAATGGATCGCGAACGAGGTGGCGGTGCCGGCGGTGACCGGCACCGCCATGCCCAGGGTGGCGAAGAACAGCGGCACGCCCATGGCCAGGCAGAGCAGCGGGAAACCGTTCCACTGCGGCAGCAGCCACTGGCTGACCAGCATCGCCGCCGGGATGGCATAGACGATACCGCGCAGGAAGCTCAGGCCGATGGCCACCGCATTGTCGCGGTTGGCGAACAGGCTGCAGACCACCGCCGCCAGCAGCATCGCGCCGGACGCCGCCGGCCAGGCGGTATGGATCCAGTAGAGCGACAGCCCGAGCAGTGCCAGGGCGCTGCGCGCACCGTAGAACAACGCCATCTGCAGGTCGCGGTGCCAGGACAGGGTGCCGGCGCTGCCGACCCGCCCCGCGATCTCGCCGCTGGCCACCGCACGCATGCCCCTCTCGGCGTTCACCGCCTTGAGCAGCAGCACCGAGCAGCGGGTCAGCAGGTAGCGCTGGTCGTTGCTCCACTGCGGCTCGACCGCGACCTGTGCCAATTCCTCGCGCAGCGCCTGCATCGACACCGGGTCGGCCTCCTCCAGGGCGGTGGCCAGCGCGGCCAGCCAGCGTTCCACCTGGCGCTCATCCTCTTCGCTCAGCCGCGCCCGTTGCCGGGCCACGCCGCGCGCGGTGCGCAACAGGCTGAGCAGGTCGCGCGACAGCAGCGCCAGCGCCCCGGCCCGGCGCCGCCCGCGCTCGCCTTCGAACCAGGCGTGGTCGCGTTGCGCATCGACCTCGACGATCCTGCTCAACGCATTGAGCAACCCCTGCGGCTGGCGCTGGCGCGGGTCGATCTCGCCACGCGCGGCCTGCATGCCCAGCAGCCAGGTGGCATGGGCCTGCTTGTCGAGGTCCTGCTCGACCCGCTGCGGCCAGAGGATCGCGCTGACCACCGAGGCACAGATGATCCCCAGGCAGATCTCGGTGCTGCGCGCCACCGCCTGCTCGAAGACCAGCAGCGGCTGGTCCACCGCCGGCAGGCCGATGATCGCTACCGTGTAACCGGCCAGTACGAAGGCATAGGAAATGTGGTTGCGCAGCGAGGTCGAGGCCGCCGTGCAGAGTCCCAGCCAGAGCGAGATGGCCAGCAGGAACAGCCAGGGCGTCTGGGCGAACAGCGCGATCATCAGCACCGACATGGCGGTGCCGACCAGGGTGCCGAGCAGACGGAACAGGCCTTTCGCCACCACCATGCCGGACAGCGGCTGGGACACGATCAGCACGGTCATCAGCGCCCACTGCGGCTGTTCCAGGTCGAAACGGAAGGCGCACCACAACGCCAGGCCACCGGCCAGGAGCGTCTTGATGGCGAACTTGAGCGCCAGCGTCGAAGGTGCCAGGAACGGCTTCCAGTGAATGGGCACGGAGTCTTCCGAAACGGGGTCTACATCAGCATAGATAGCCGGCGGGTGTCGCGGCGATATGTGCAGCTTATATTATTAGGCTGCTAACTATATCGTCCAGCGCCATTCGTAGCATCCCCTCCGGGCGTACGCCGGCCGGGCTTTTGCGGGCACAAAAAAACGGGCGACCGAAGTCGCCCTAAGTGCCTTGCGTGCTCTGTGTATCGGGAAGGATCAGCCCTTGCGGCTGTGGGAATCCTTCCAGATGAAGTAACCGACCCCACCGAAGAAAGCGACCATGAGGCCTACCGTAAGAATCCCTGCGAGAACCACTTCGTCGATGAACATGTTGATGGCCTCCAGTTGCCGGTTGGGTGTTGCTCGATGGGCTCAGATTAGCGAGGCACGGCGGCGCAATATTGACCTGGATCAATCGCCCGGACGGGCCGTTTCGGCCAGGTGCATGACACTGATCCAGGTCAAGTTTCGCGGGACGGAGAATGCGGTCGGACGCCGCAGATGAGCGAAGGAAGGCGCCGGATCGGCGCAGGTCGCCACAGGAAGAGGCCGCCGGCGAGCGCGGCGGCGGAAGGTTCAGCGTTTCTTCGGCTTGCCCTTGGACTTCTTTCGCGGCTTGCCCAGCGGCAGTACCTGTTCGAAGGCCTTGCGCACCTCCTGCAGGCGTTTCTCGTGCACATCGTGGATGCGCTTGTCGCGCTCGGCGCTGAGGTCGATCACCTTGTCGTCGTCGTTCATGGCTGGGGATACACCAGGCGGAAGGTCAGGTTCAAACGGGGCATGCAGGAGCGACGGGTCTTCGCCACCTGATGCTGCCAATGATGCTGGGTTGCGCCGCGCATGACCAGCAGGCTGCCATGGCTCAGTTCCAGGGAGTGGGCGATGCGGCTCTGGCCCTTGCGCCGGAGGTCGAAGCGCCGGGTGCCGCCGAGGCTCAGCGAGGCGACCAGCGGCTCGCGGCGCAGCTCGGGTTCGTCGTCGCTGTGCCAGCCCATGGAGTCCTGGCCGTCGCGATAGTAGTTCAGCAGCACGCCATTGACCCGCTGGCCGACCTCGCGCTCCACGCGTTCGCGGATCTCGCCGAGCAGCGCGGTCCAGGGCAACGGCCGGTGGACCCGGCCGGAATAGCGATAGATGGCTTCGGCGTCGCCGTACCAGGCCACCAGGCGCGGCGTCGGGTATTCCTCGCCATGGATGCGCAGGACCGGCTGTTCCCAGGGAGTCTCCTGTTCCAGGCGCAACAGCCAGGCGCTCGCCAGCGGCGCCTCCAGCCAGTGCGGAAGGTAGCGCAGCTCGGCGTCCGGCAGGGTCAGGGGCACGTCGGCGAACAGGTCCATGGGCGGCAGGTTACTACGCCGGAACCGGTGGCTGAAGCGCGGAAAACCAGGGTTACACTTCGATGTCGATCAATCGCCCCTTGCGCGGCGGCTCGTCCGCCGCGGGGGTTTGCGCCGCGTCATCGGCCGGCGCCTCGCCCTCGTCCTCGCTGCCGGCTTGCGCGCCGCCGCCCTGGCGACGCTGGCGACGGCGGTACTCCTCTTCCAGCCAGCTTTCCTCGTCACGCTCCTGGCGCAAGGCGACGCCATCGCTGCCCGCGCCGGCCTGGGTCGGCGCGACCGGCGGCGTGGCCGGCCGGGGCTTGGGCGGGTCCTGCTGGACGGTGACCGGTATCAGGCCCTGGGGAATCGGCGGGAGCATGCAGGCGACCTCTCTGGGTAATGCCGCGTGCAAGGGGTTCTCGCGGCGTGCCGGTTTGCGGCGTTCTTCTACGAGGGCTGTCGGCCGCCTCCGGGTCCTGCTTGAGGACAGAGCGGCAGCGGTCCGACGGATGGCGCTGCGAGAACGTCCTCACAGCCTGCGCAATCCATCGCCAACCGTCGCTCAACGCCCTGCGATCCGGTACCATACTCGGCTTTTTTCGGGAGGTGGACATGGCGCAGTATCAACCGGGGCAACGCTGGATCAGCGACAGTGAAGCGGAATTGGGCCTGGGGACCATCCTGGCCCAGGATGGCCGCCTGCTCACCGTGCTCTATCCGGCGACCGGCGATACCCGCCAGTACGCCTTGCGCAATGCGCCGCTGACCCGCGTGCGCTTCGCCCCCGGCGACGAGGTGACGCACTTCGAGGGCTGGAAGATGACCGTCCGCGAAGTCGAGGAAAGCGAAGGCCTGCTGGTCTACCACGGCCTCACCGCGCAGAACGAGCAGCGCACCCTGCCGGAAACCCAGCTCTCCAACTTCATCCAGTTCCGCCTCGCCAGCGACCGCCTGTTCGCAGGCCAGATCGACCCCCTGCCCTGGTTCTCCCTGCGCTATCACACCCTGGAACGCCGCAGCCAGTTGCTCCAGTCGTCGCTCTGGGGCCTCGGCGGCGCCCGCGCCCAGCCGATCGCTCACCAACTGCACATCGCCCGCGAAGTTGCCGACCGCATGGCGCCGCGCGTCCTGCTGGCCGACGAAGTGGGCCTGGGCAAGACCATCGAGGCCGGCCTGATCATCCATCGCCAACTGCTCTCCGGCCGCGCCGGGCGGGTGCTGATCCTGGTCCCGGAAAACCTCCAGCACCAGTGGCTGGTGGAGATGCGTCGGCGCTTCAACCTGCAGGTCGCTTTGTTCGACAGCGAGCGCTTCGCCGAAAGCGATGCCAGCAACCCCTTCGAGGACACCCAGCTGGCCCTGGTCGCCCTGGAGTGGCTGAAGGACGACGAGCGCGCCCAGGACGCCCTGTTCGCCGCCGGCTGGGACCTGCTGGTGGTCGACGAAGCCCACCACCTGGTCTGGCACCAGGACCAGGTCAGCGCCGAATACGCGCTGGTCGAACAACTGGCGGAGATCATTCCCGGCGTCCTGCTGCTCACCGCGACCCCGGAGCAACTCGGCCAGGACAGCCACTTCGCGCGCCTGCGCCTGCTCGATCCGAACCGTTTCCATGACCTCGAGGCCTTCCGCCGGGAAAGCGAGCAATACCGCCCGGTCGCCGAAGCGGTGCAGGAACTGCTCGACCACGGCAGTCTTTCCGCCGGCGCGCGCCAGGCCATCCACGGCTTCCTCGGCAGCGAGGGCGACGAGCTGCTGGCCAGCGTCGAGGGTGGCGATGAAGAAGCCCGCTCGCGCCTGGTCCGCGAACTGCTCGATCGCCATGGCACCGGCCGCGTGCTGTTCCGCAATACCCGCGCCGCCGTGCAGGGCTTCCCTCAGCGCGAGCTGCACGCCTATCCGCTACCGATGCCGAGCCAGTACCAGGAGCTGCCCGCCGGCGAGCACCCGGACCTGTATCCGGAGGTCAACTTCCAGCAGCAGTGGGAAGACGCCGACGACAACAACCGCTGGTGGCGCTTCGACCCGCGCGTCGAGTGGCTGATCGATACCCTCAAGATGCTCAGGCAGTTCAAGGTCCTGGTCATCTGCGCCCACGCCGAGACCGCCCTCGACCTGGAGGACGCCCTGCGCCTGCGCTCGGGCATCTCCGCCACGGTGTTCCACGAAGGCATGAGCATCCTCGAGCGTGACCGCGCCGCCGCCTACTTCGCCGACGAAGAGTTCGGCGCCCAGGTGCTGATCTGCTCGGAAATCGGCAGCGAAGGTCGCAACTTCCAGTTCGCCCACCACCTGGTGCTGTTCGACCTGCCGGCCCACCCGGACCTGCTCGAACAGCGCATCGGCCGTCTCGACCGGATCGGCCAGCAGCACACCATTCAGCTGCATGTCCCGCACCTGGAGAACAGCGCCCAGCAACGCCTGTTCCAGTGGTACCACCAGGCGCTCAACGCCTTCCTCAACACCTGCCCCACCGGCAATGCCCTGCAGCACGAGTTCGGCCCGCGCCTGCTGCCGCTGCTCGACGGCGGCGAGGACAAGGCCTGGGAGGCGCTGCTCGACGAAGGCCGCGCCCGTCGCGAAGCCCTCGAGGCGGAGCTGCACAGCGGGCGCGACCGCCTGCTGGAGCTGAATTCCGGCGGTGCCGGCGAAGGTGAGGCGCTGGTGGAGGCGATCGAGGAGCAGGACGACGACTTCGCCCTGCCGATCTACATGGAGCGCCTGTTCGACGCCTACGGCATCCATAGCGAAGACCATTCGGAAAATGCCCTGATCCTCAAGCCGAGCGAGAAGATGCTCGACGCCGGCTTCCCCCTCGGCGACGACGAAGGCGTGACCATCACCTACGACCGCGCCCAGGCCCTGGCCCGCGAGGACATGCAGTTCCTCACCTGGGAGCACCCGATGGTGCAGGGCGGCATGGACCTGGTGTTGTCCGGCTCGATGGGCAATACCTCGGTGGCGCTGATCAAGAACAAGGCGCTGAAACCCGGGACCGTGCTGCTCGAACTGCTGTTCGTCAGCGAGGCCGTCGCGCCGCGCGCCCTCCAGCTCGGCCGCTGGCTGCCGCCGCAGGCGCTGCGCTGCCTGCTCGATGGCAACGGCAATGACCTGGCCGCCCGGGTTTCCCTGGAAACCCTCAACGACCAGTTGGAAAGCGTGCCGCGGGTCAGCGCCAACAAGTTCGTCCAGGCCCAGCGCGACGTGCTGGCCAAGCAGTTCGACGTGGCCGAGGGCAAGATCGTCCCGCGTCATGAGGAACGCGTAGCCAAGGCCAAGCAGCAGTTCGCCGCCGCCATGGACGAGGAACTGGCGCGCCTGACCGCCCTCAAGGCGGTCAACCCGAGCGTCCGCGACAGCGAGCTGGACAGCCTGCGCACCCAGCGCGAGGAAGGCCTGGCCCTGCTCGACAAGGCATCCCTGCGCCTGGAGGCGATCCGCATCCTGGTCGCCGGCTGACGTCCGGCAACGGCTGCGCGGGACAAGAAGCCATGGGCATCCCCCATGGCTTCTTTCATTTCCACGGCGGCGGCTGCCGCGCGGTGCCCCTTCGCCCCGTTCCCAGGCCCTCGCCGGGCCGAAGACTGGACGTTGCGGCGGAATCGCAACGGTCGCCCTGCGACTTATTGACCTCCGGCAAAGGTCCGCTCCCCACGAGGGACTACAGTGTCCTTGAAGTTTCAAGAACGCCCGGCGGGCGGACACTCACTCTGGAGGGACACCTTATGTACGATCGCATTCTGGTAGCCGTGGACGGCAGCCCGGTCTCCGACCGAGCCCTGGAAGAGGCCATCAAGCTGGCCGGCCTCAGCGGCGGCAAGCTGCGCGTCATCACCATCGTCGACAGCCCGCTGCGCCACCTCCCCGACTACGCGGTGTACTACAACCCCGAGCCGCTGCGCGAAGCCGCGCTGAAGGCCGCGGACGACGTCCTGGCCAAGGCCCGCGAGAAGGTCGAGGCGAGCAACGTCGAAGGAGCCACCTTCGACCGCGTCTGCCAGGAGCGCGCCAGCGAGGAAATCGCCGAGCGCATCGAGCTCGAGGCCCAGGCCAGCGATGCCGACGTGGTGGTCATGGGTACCCATGGCCGTCGCGGCATGCGCCGCCTGATGCTTGGCAGCGTGGCGGAAGGCCTGATCCGCGTGGCCTCGCGCCCGGTGCTGCTGGTCCGCGACAAGTAAGACGAAAGCCGATGAAAAAGGCCGTGGAGGGAAACCTCCACGGCCTTTTTCGTTCAACGCCCGACGCTCACTGGGCAGGCCCCGGCGCGCGACAGCCGGCGAAGATGTCCAGGCCCGGCTGGTACACCGACGTCTGCACGTCCAGCAGGCCGAGCACCGAATGGAACAGGTTGTCGTGGCTCAGGCCCTTCTCGTCACGCTTGCCGTCCAGGCAACTGCGCTGGATTCCCCAGTTGCCCAACGCCTGCGGGGCGAACCACATGACCATCGGCACGTGGATCTGCGCCTGGGGCGCTATCGAATAGGGCGCGGCGTGCAGGTAGACGCCGTTCTCGCCCAGCGATTCGCCATGGTCGGAGACGTAGATCATCGCCGTGTCACGCTTGTCGGCGTTGCGCTTGAGCAGTTCGATCACCTGCGACAGGAAGTGGTCGGTATAGAGGATGGTGTTGTCGTAGACATTGACCAGTTCCTCCTTGCTGCAACTGCCGAGCTGGTTGGTCCGGCATACCGGCTGGAAGCGCTCCATCTCCTTCGGGTAGCGCTCGTAGTACTCCGGGCCGTGGCTGCCGTCGGAATGCAGAACGATGATGGCGTTGTCCTTCAGCCCGTCGATGTACTCCTGCAGGCCCACCAGCAGCGACTCGTCCAGGCAGTTCCTGCCGTCGCAGAACGGGCTCGGCTGGGTCTTCGGGATGTCCCGGTTGGGCACCCGCAGGCAGGTGCCCTTGCAGTCGCTGTTGTTCTCCAGCCACAGCACCTGCACCCCGGCGCGCTGGAGGATGTCCAGCAGGCCCTCGTGGGTCTTGGCCTTCTTGTCGCTGTAATCCTCGCGCGGGTACTGGGAGAACATGCAGGGCACCGAGACCGCGGTGGAAGTGCCGCAGGAATGGACCTGGGTGAAATTGAGGATGTCCTGCTTCTTCAGTTCCGGGTTGGTCTCGCGGGCATAGCCGTTCAACGAGAAATGATCGGCACGGGCGGTCTCGCCGACCACGAACACCAGCAGCGATTTCTTCTCCCGCTGCAGCGCCGCCGGCGCCTGGCGGGCATCCAGGCCGATCGGCTCGACCACCAGGTGCTCCTTGATCACCAGGCGCTGCTTGGCGTACTTGCCGACGGCGTAGATATAGTTGGTCGGGTTGATGAAGTGGGTCAGCTTGTCTTCCTCGCGGAAGATCGGCGCGTAGGTGGAATAGAAGCTGCCTACCATCACCGCGACGATCAGCAGGCAACCGGCGATCGTCAGGATCTTGTTCAGCAGGCCGCGGAAGAACGACCGGTAGCGCACCGGCCAGAGCCAGACCAGCAGCGATGGCAGGACACCGAGCAGCAGCAGGTAGCCGAGCAGGGTCGGGTTGACCAGGTCGCCGGCCTCGGTGGCGTTGGTCTCGAAGACGTTCTGCACCATCACCGTGTCGATGCTGATGCCGTAGCTGCCCATGAAGTAGGTCGCCCCGGCCGAGCACAGGGCGACCAGGGTCAGGACCGGCTTGAGCAACGGGCGGAACGAAACCAGGGTGAGCAGCAGGGTGAAGGCCGCCCACAGGAACACCGCGAACGAAGCGAAGAAGGCGAAGCCCTTCAGGCCCTGCAGCGGCACCAGGCCATGCAGGGCCTTCCAGGTCGCCGCGTTGTAGAACACCACCAGAACCAGCGCGAACAACATCACCAGCCGGGTCGAACCGATGACCGGCAAGAAACGCTTGAGACCCCCACCCATTGAAGCAACTCCTGAACAGAACGAACCACGCCACCCCCGTGGCGGGGCGCCCGAACTCTATCGGGCGCCTGGTCAAAATTTCGTGAAGCCCCGCTAACCCCTGGAGGCGCTGCGATCATGCCCGTGGCGGTGAGCCCCGAACAATGGCAGCTATCCCTTTAGCCCCTAGGAAAATACTGAAAGCAGCCCGTATGTCGGCGGCCGTCGACTTCGTTGCAGCCGGCCCTTGCAGGCGGCGCGCGCTATCTATACTGGAAGCACAATGCCACCCCCAAGCCCGCGCCGTGCGCGGGCCCCACGTGTCCCGGGAGACACCGCTATGGATTGGCAAGGCCTGCGCTTCATCGGAGAGTCTCCCGTCGATGGCTATGTCCTGCAGAACTGCACCTATGCTCCCTCGCTGGTGGCGCTGGCCTTCCTGGTCGCCTGCCTGGCCGGCTACACCGCGCTGGACATGGTCGAACGGGTCGGCAACAGCCTGCGCCACCCACGCCGCTGGCAATGGATCGGGGCGTTCTGCCTGGGCAGCGGCATCTGGGCCACGCATTTCGTCGCCATGCTGGCGTTCCACGCACCGGTCGCCCTGCGCTACGACCTGCCGGTCACCGGCCTGTCGCTGCTGATCGCCATCGCCGCCTCCTACCTGGCGATGTACATGACCGCCCGCCCGCGCTTCGGCCTGCTGCCCTGCCTGCTCGCCGCCTGCTGCATCGGCCTGGGGATCGCCGCCATGCACTACACCGGGATGGCGGCGATGCGCTCGGTGGCCACCCAGTACTACCAGCCATCGCTGTTCACCCTTTCGGTGCTGATCGCCATCGGCGCCGCCTTCACCGCCCTCGCCGCGGTCCCCTACCTGCGCGGCCGGCGCAGCGCGCGCTACCGCTACATGAAGCTGGTCGCCAGCCTGCTGCTGGCCGGCGCCATCGCCGCCATGCATTTCACCGGGATGGCCGCGCTGGTGCTCAGCGTACCCGCCGGCACGCCACTGGAACTGCAGGCCAGCGCCGACTCGCTGCGTCTGGGCTGGCTCACCGGACTGCTCGCCAGCGCCATCGCCGCCTGCGGCATCTCGGCCGCTTGGTCGGAGAAACAGCGGGAACGCCAGCTCAGCGAAAACAGCCGGGTCAACGCCCTGCTCAACCAGCTCGACCACGCCCACGCCTCGCTGCGCCAGCTGGCCCGCTATGACGCCCTGACCGGCCTGCAGAACCGCACGGCCTTCAACGAAGTGTTCGCCCAGCACCTGCAGAACTGCCAGCTGCGGGGCAAAGGCCTGGCAGTGATGTTCCTCGACCTGGATCACTTCAAGCGGATCAACGATTCGCTCGGCCACGACTCCGGCGACGAACTGCTGAAGATCGTCTCCGAACGCATCCGTAGCGTGCTGCGCGATACCGATGTGGTGGCGCGCTTCGCCGGCGACGAGTTCTGCGTGCTCGCCGACCTCGCCCAGGACCATGAGGCGCACATTCTCTCGCAGCGCCTGCTGCAGAAGATGAAGGAGCCGATCGCCCTCGACGGCCGCACCCTGGTGATGACCGCCAGCATCGGCGTCAGCCTCTACCCCAACGATGGCGAACAGTGCGAGGAACTGCTGAAGAACGCCGGACTCGCCCTGCATCAGTCCAAGTCCTGCGGGCGCAACAATGCACAGTTCTTCAGCCGCCAATTGCTGCTGCGGGCGACCCAGGAACTGCAGATGGAGGAAGAACTGCGCCAGGCCCTGTGCGACGACCAGCTGGAGCTGCATTACCAGCCGATCCTCGCCCTCGCCGACGGCGAGGTGCACCAGCTGGAAGCCCTGGTGCGCTGGCGCCACCCGAGCCAGGGGCTGCTCGGCCCGGACCGCTTCATCGGCCTGGCCGAAGCCAACGGCATGATCGACCAGCTCGACGACTGGGTCCTGCGGCGCGCCTGCCGCGACCTGCGTGGCCTGCACCTGGCGGGCCATGCGCGGCTGCGCGTGGCGGTCAACTGCTGCGCCAGCAACCTCGGCCGCGCCAGCCTGGTCGATGAAGTCCGCCATGCCCTTGAGCAGGCCGATCTGGCCGCGCATTTCCTCGAGCTGGAGGTGACCGAGGACGCGCTGATGTACAACATCGACCAGACCATCCCGCTGCTGGAGCGCCTGCGCGAATTGGGCGTCAGCCTGTCGATCGACGACTTCGGCACCGGCTATTCGTCGCTCGCCTACCTGCGCCGCCTGCCGCTGGACGCGCTGAAGGTCGACCGCTCGTTCATCATGGACATCCCCGCCTCGCAGCGCGACATGGAGATCGCCCAGGCGATCATCGCGATGGCCCAGAAACTGCACCTGAAGGTCGTCGCCGAAGGCGTGGAAACCCCACAGCAGCTGGCGTTCCTGCGGGAAAACCATTGCGAGCTGGTGCAGGGCTACCTGTTCAGCCGGCCGCTGCCGCTGGCCGCGCTGGAGGAATTCCTCCGCGCCTACCGGCTCGACACCACCCCGCCGCTGTGCAGCCTGGACCAGGCCTGAGGCTCATTGGTCGCCGGCACGGTACTGTTCGACCAGGGTCGCCGGGTCGCGCTCGAGGTAGCCCCGGCTGCCGTGCAGGCGCATCAGTTGCGCGGCCAGTCCGCTCATCGGCGTGGCCGCGCCTTGCTCGCGGGACAGCTTCACCGCCGTATCGAGATCCTTGAGCAGGGTCCGCACGTGCCACCTGACCGGCTCGTAGCGGCTCTCGGCCATCTGCGGGGCGAGGATCTGCAACGGCTTCGAGTCGGCGAAGCCGCCGGCCAGCGCCGGCGCGATCAGGCTGGCATCGACCCCGGCGTTCTCCGCCAGCGCCACCACCTCGGCGATCACCAGGGCGTTGCAGGCGACGATCATCTGGTTGCAGACCTTGGTCACCTGCCCGGCGCCGACCTCGCCCATGCGCGTCAGGCGCTGGCCGAGGTGCGCGAGGACCGGCCGCAGGCGCCCGATGTCCGCTTCGCGACCGCCGGCCATGATCGCCAGGCTGCCGCTTTCCGCACCCGGCGTACCGCCGGAGACCGGCGCGTCGACCCAGCGCATGCCGCAGTGCGCCTCCAGTTCGGCGGCCATCGCGCGGGTGGCGGCCGGCTCGGCGCTGGAGAAATCCACCAGCAACTGTCCGGGCCTGCCTTTCTCGACGATGCCGCCGCTGCCGAACACCACTTCGCGCACCGCCGCCGTATCGGCCAGGCAAAGCATCAGGATCTCCGCGTCGGCGGCCAGGTCGGCCGGGACTTCGACGGCTTTCGCCCCCTCGGCCGCCAGCAGCTCGCGTTTGCCCGGCGAACGGTTCCAGACCGCCAGCGGATAGCCGGCGGCCAGCAGCCGGCGGCACATGGGCACGCCCATCAGGCCGAGACCGGCGAAGGCAAGGGAAGGCAGGGAAGCGGACATGGCGGACTCCAATACGCAGCGAATGGGCACGGGGAGCGCCATCTTACCCCCGCGGCGCCGTCGAGCAACGCCGCGACGGCTGCCCAAGCGGACCGCGCGCCACTATAATCCCCGGGTTTTTTCCGCCATTGAACCGGAGAACTCTCCCATGCTGAAACGCTCCCTGGCGCTCGCCGCCGGCATCGCCCTGTCCCTGTCCGCCGCGCTCGCCCACGCCGAAACCCTGAAGGAACTGAAGGTCTCGGCGATCCCCGACGAGGCGCCCACCGAACTGCTGCGCAAGTTCAAGCCGCTCGGCGCCTACCTGGAGCAGCAGCTGGGCATGCCGGTGAAGTTCGTCCCGGTGGCCGACTACGCCGGGGTGGTCGAGGCGCTGGCCGCCGACCGCCTGGACATGGCCTGGCTGGGCGGCTTCACCTTCGTCCAGGCGCGGCTGAAGACCGGCAACGCCATTCCCCTGGTGCAGCGCGAGCAGGACCAGCAGTTCACCAGCAAATTCATCACCGCCGATCCCCGGGTGAAGTCCCTGCAGGACCTGAAGGGCAAGACCTTCGCCTTCGGCTCGGTCTCCTCCACCTCGGGCAGCCTGATGCCGCGCTACTTCATGCAGAAGGACGGCATCGTCCCCGAGCAGTTCTTCTCCCGCGTCGCCTACTCCGGCGCCCACGACGCCACCGTGGCCTGGGTCCAGGCCGGCAAGGTCGACGCCGGCGTGCTGAACGCCTCGGTCTGGCAGAAGCTGGTCGACAGCGGCAAGGTCGATACCACCAAGGTCAAGGTCTTCGCCACCACCCCGACCTACTACGACTACAACTGGACCGTGCGCGGCAACCTTGAGCCGGCCCTGGCCGAGAAGATCGAGCAGGCCTTCCTCGCCCTCGATCCGGCGAAACCGGCCGACAAGGAGATTCTCGACCTGCAGGCCGCCAGCCGCTTCATCGAGACCAACCCGGACAACTACAAAGGCATCGAGGAATCCGCACGCGCCGCCGGCCTGCTGAAGTGAGCCTGAGTCTCGACGGCGTGGGCCTGGTCCACGCCGACGGCCAGCGCGCCCTCGCCGACATCCGCCTGCGCCTGGCGCCCGGCGAGCGGGTAGCCCTGATCGGTCCTTCCGGCGCCGGCAAGACCAGCCTGCTGCGGGTGCTCGCCAGCCAGTGGCGGCCCAGCGCCGGCCGCGTCGAGCTGCTCGGCGAGAACCCCTGGTCGCTGTCCGCCGGCGCCCGCCAGCGACTGCGCGCACGCATCGGCCTAGTCCACCAGGCGCCGCCGCTGCCGCCACGGCAGCGGGTGGTCAGCGCGGTGCTGGCCGGGCGCCTCGGCCAGTGGCCGCTGTGGAAGAGCCTGGCCAGCCTGGTCTATCCGCTGGACCGCGGCGGCGCCCACGACGCCCTGCAACGCCTGGATCTCGGCGACAAGCTGTTCCAGCGCTGCGACCAGCTTTCCGGCGGGCAGTTGCAGCGGGTCGGCATCGCCCGCGTGCTCTACCAGCGCGCCGAGCTGATCCTCGCCGACGAACCGGTATCGGCCATGGACCCGGTGCTCGCCGGGCATACCCTGGCCCTGCTCAATCGCGAAGCCGCCGCGCGCGGCAGCACCCTGCTGGCCAGCCTGCACGCGGTGGACCTGGCGCTGGCGCACTTCCCCCGGGTGATCGGCATCCGCGCCGGGCGCATCGCCTTCGACCTGCCCGCCACCGAGGTCGACCGCGCCGCGCTGGACGCCCTCTACGCCAACGAACAGCTACAGGCCGAGCGCGCCAGCCCGGCCAGCGAACCCGCCGTGGTGCACATCCCGCGATGCTGAACAGCGCTTCTCCGCCGCGCGACCCCGCCGCCCTGCCGCGCCTGCTGCTGACCCTGGTCGCCGTGCTGCTGCTCTGGCCTGGCCTGCGCCTCAGCGAACTGGACATTCCCGGCCTGTTCAACGGCGACAATGCGCGCACCATGGGTAACTTCCTCGCCGGCTTCTGGCCGCCGGCACACGATCCCGAGTTCCTCGCCCTGCTCGGCCGCGCCACCCTGGAAACCCTGGCCATCGCCACCGCCGGCATGGCCCTGGCCTGGCTCCTGGCGTTTCCCGCCGCGCTGCTGGCGACCCGCGCGCTGTCGCTTTCGGCCCTGCCGCGCGGCGGCCTGCCGGCCTGGTGGGCACGGGCGCTGCGCTGGCCGGTGCGTGGCCTGCTGATCCTCCTGCGCAGCGTGCCGGAAATCGTCTGGGCACTGCTGTTCGTCCGCGCCGTGGGCCTGGGTCCGACCGCCGGGGTGCTGGCCATCGCCATTACCTATGCCGGCATGCTCGGCAAGGTCTATGCGGAAATCTTCGAGTCGGTGGACCCACGCCCGACCCGCGCCCTGCTGCTGGGCGGCGGATCGCGGCTGGCAGCGTTCGCCTACGGGGTGCTGCCGAACGCCGCCGGGGAAATGATTTCCTACACCGTCTATCGCTGGGAATGCGCGGTCCGCGCCTCGGTGGTGATGGGCTTCGTCGGTGCCGGCGGCCTCGGCCAGCAGATCGACCTGTCGCTGCGGATGTTCGCCGGCGGCGAGGTCGCCAGCATCCTGCTGACCTTCCTCCTGCTGGTGCTCCTGGCCGACCTGCTGAGCCGCTTCCTGCGCGGGAGGCTGGCATGAGCCGGGCCTGGCGCCTGCTGTTCTGGCCACTGCTGCTCCTGGTCGCGGTGGGCGCCTCGTTCGCCTACCTGGAGGTGGATGCCGGCGGCCTGTTCAGCGCCAAGGGGCTGGGCCAGATGGCCGGCTACGCCAGCGAATTCTTCCCGCCCGACCTGTCCGCCCCGCACCTCGCGGCGATCGGCCGGGGCCTGCTGGAAACCCTGGCCATGTCGGCCATCGGCACCCTGCTGGCGGCACTTCTCGGCCTGCTGTTCGCGCTGCCGGCGGCGGGACGCTTCGGCGTGCCGGCGCAGAGCCTGGCGCGATTGCTGCTCAACGCGCTGCGCGCGGTGCCGGAACTGGTCTGGGGAGCACTGATGGTGCTGGCGGCCGGGCTCGGGCCGAACGCCGGAACCCTGGCCCTGGCGCTGCACACCGGCGGCGTGCTCGGCCGACTGTTCGCCGAAGCCCTGGAAAACACCCCGGCGCAACCCGCCGAGGCCCTGCGCCTGGCCGGCAGCGGACGCGTCGCGGCATTCCTCTATGGCACCCTGCCGGGCGTCTGGCCGCAACTGGTGGCCTATACCCTGTACCGCTGGGAGAACAATATCCGCATGGCCAGCGTGCTCGGTTTCGTCGGCGCCGGCGGGCTCGGGCAGATGCTCTATTTCAGCCTGAGCCTGTTCCAGCAGGCCCAGGCCGCCACGGTGATCCTGGCCATGCTGGTGCTGGTGCTCGGGGTCGACAGCCTGAGCGCCTGGGCTCGGCAGCGCTGGGTCAGCCAGTAGCCAGCGGCGCCGGGGAAATTTTTTCGGCTCGCGTCGAAGATCCATCCTCGGTGGTGGTCAGAGCCATCACGGAGGCGCCCCGCCTCCACTTGTCCAGGGAGAGGAAAAAGCCAATGCGCAAAACACTGTCATCCGTATTACTGCTGGGCCTGCTGGCCCTCGGCGGTTGCAGCCTGCCGCAGCAGCAGGCCGGGGCGCCGGCCAACCAGCGACTCGGCACCCAGTGGGGCGAAGGCGTCGCCTCCCCGGTCACTTCGGTGGCCCTGCGGCGTGTCTCGGAGCAGCCGGTCGATCGCCGCCAGGTGTTCTACAGCGCGCGTCGCTTCGACGGCCGGGCCCTCAAGGAATTGCCCCTGGCCAAGGGCCGGGTGGGTTTCGCGGTGCTCGACGAAGACGGTGGCAAGTTCGACCTGGTGCAGCACCGCAGCACCCTGCAATTGCAGGGCCGCGACGGCCAGCGCTACCGTCTGTGGTTGAACAACCTCGGCAGCGCGACCTACGAAGTGGTCTCCACGGTGGACGGCCTGGACGTGCTCAACGGCCAGCCGGGCAGCCTGAAGAACCGTGGCTATGTGCTGGAACCGGGCGCCAGCCTGGTGATCGAGGGCTTCCGCAAGAGCACGCGGGAAGTCGCGGCGTTCCGCTTCGCCAATCCCGAGGATGCCTACGCCAGCAACAGTGCCGCCGGCGACAGCCGCAACCTCGGCGTGATCGGCGTGGCCCTGTTCGAGCTGGACGCCCCGGCCAGCGGCCGCGAGGCGCCGGCCGACGGTCCGCAGGCATTTCCCGCCGACCGCCAGGACAGCCCCGGCTACGCGCCGCCGCCGCGCTATCGCGACTGAGCGCAAGGGCCCGCCGCCATGGCGGGCCCGCGCGGCTTCAGAAGGTCAGCGTGCCCAGCCCCATGCCCGGGTCGCTGAAGCCGGAACGCCCATCCTCCATGCGCCCGCTGAAGCGCCGGAGGAAGCTTTCCGTACCTTGCGCGCTGACGCTGAAGTCGTACCAGTTGCCGCTGCTGCGCAGCGAATAGCGGACTTCCCGGCGCTGTCCCGGCGGCACGTTGACGGTACGCCGCTCGCCCTGGCGATAGACGTTGTCCTTGATCGTCAGCTTGACCGGATGGCGGCCACGGTTGATCAGTTGCACGCGCAGGTTGCCGAACAACGGCTCGTAGTCGATCCGCACCTCCGGCAGCGGCGCCTTGCGCTCCGCCAGGTCGCGCCGCAGGTTGCCGCGGAAGACCCGGAGGAAACCGTTCGGACCGTGCACCTCGAGGTGGTAGTCGCCGCTGGCGTCACCCTGGAAGCTGTCGTGCAGGCGCTTGCGCGCGCCGACGGTGTAGCGTTTCGGCGGGCTCTCGCTATCGAGCAGGTCGAACACCTGGAACACCGCGCCGGCCTTGCCGGTGTTGGCGAAGGTCAGGCTCAGCGCGTCTCCGCCGCTGCGGTAGCGCGCGTGCACGCCGAGTTCGTAGGGCAAGGCGCGCGCCGGGCGGATGCCCATTTCCTGCCTGGGCATGGCGGCCACCGCCGGCGGCTTCGGCTTCGGCAGCTTGATCTGGCTGGCGACGATGGCGTCGGCCTGGCTGGTGTCGGGCAGTTCGGGGAACGGCTCGTCGTTCGGGTTGGCGAAGTTGAACGCCGAGGTCAGGTCGCCGCAGACGGCACGACGCCAGGGACTGATGTTCGGCTCCATGACCCCGAAGCGCTGCTCCAGGAAGCGGATCACCGAGGTATGGTCGAACACCTGGGAGTTGACCCAGCCGCCCTTGCTCCACGGCGAGATCACGTACATCGGCACCCGCGGGCCGAGGCCGTAGGGCTGGTTGCGATAACGGATATCGCCCTTGGTGTGCCATTCGAGGGTGGCGTCGGCGGTGGTCTTGCCGCGCAGCGTGCCGTCCTTGTTCAGGCTCGGCGCGGCCGGCGGTGCGACGTGGTCGAAAAAGCCGTCGTTCTCGTCGAACATCACCAGCAGCGCGGTCTTGCTCCAGACCTCCGGGTTGGCGGTCAGCGCGTCGAGTACCCAGGAGGTGTACTCGGCGCCCCAGATCGGGCTGGACGGGCCGGGATGCTCGGAGTACTTGGCCGGGGCGACGATCCAGGACACCTGCGGCAGGGCGTTGGCCAGCACGTCGCGTTTCAGCGCGTCGAGCTTCCAGGTGCTCAGGCCGTTGACGATCAGCGGCGAGTCGGGCGCCGCGCCGCGGTACTGGCGGAAGCCGATCAGCGGGTTGTCGGAGAAGTTGTCGGCCATGTCCTGGTAGACCCGCCAGCTGATGCCGGCGGCCTGCAGGCGCTCGGGATAGGTGGTCCAGGTGTAGCCCTGCTCCACCGGGCCGTTGCTGTCGTGGTCGTTGGTGGTCACCGGGCCGCCGTGCTGGCCGAGCGGGTCGTTGGTGCCGGTCCAGAGGAACAGGCGGTTGGGGTTGGTGCCGCCCTGGAACGAGCAGTGATAGGCGTCGCAGATGGTGAAGGCGTTGGCCATCGCGAACTGGAAGGCGATGTCCTGTTCCTTGTAGTAGCCCAGGGAGCGCTCGGTCTTGGCCGGCAGCCACTTGTCCATGCGCCCTTCGTTCCAGGCCTGCTGGGCATCCGGCCAGGTGTGCGGGGTGCCGTCGACGCGCTGGGCGCTGGTGGTGCTGGTGTCGAAGTGGTAGGGCAGGATCTCGCCCTTGCTGCCCTTCTGGTGCCAGACCCGCTGGCCGTCGGGCAGCGGGATCGGCATGCGGTCGCCGAAGCCGCGGACGCCCTTGAGGGTGCCGAAGTAATGGTCGAAGGACCGGTTTTCCTGCATCAGGATCACTACGTGCTCGACGTCCTTGAGATTGCCATGCCGGCGCTGCGCGGGAATCGCCAGGGCCGCCTGGATGCTTGGCGGCAGCATGCTGCTGGCGACGGTGGCGCCGACCGTGCCGGCGGCCAGGCGGATGAAGCTTCTTCTGCTTTTCGAAATCATCGGGGACTCACCAGGTCTGGGTGTGACACAGGGCTGCCGAGCGCATCCGTGACGCCCGCAGGCTCACTCGGCAGCAAGCTGTTCGAACCCCGACGACGCTAGTGAGGGAAAAAGAAGCTTTGGTTTCAACACGCTTTGCAACAACTATTCATGCCAACCTTGTCACAGTTTCAGATGAAGATTTTGGTCTAGGCCAGATTCCCCTTGACAGCCCTGGCGATGCCATTCCTACAGCCTTCCCCGCCATTGCAGGAGCAGTACTCCCGCCACCACCAGCGCCAGGCCGAGATGCCCCTCCCAGGACAACCGCCGCACCGGGAAGCCGGCCCAGCCGAACTGGTCGCAGAGCGCCGAGACCAGCATCTGCCCGGCCACCACGCAAGCGATGAAAGTGGCGCCGCCCAGGCGCGGCGCGACCAGGATCGCCACCGTCAGGTAGGCCGCGCCGAACAGCCCGCCGAGCCAACTCCACCAGGGTGCGGCGCCGAGGCTGGCGGCAGCCGGCAGCGGCACCCGCACCAGCAGCAGGCCAAGGCTGACCACCCCGAGACTGACCCCGAGCGAGGTCAGGCTGGCGCTCAGCGGGTGGCCGAGCAGCCTTCCGAGCAAGGCGTTGCTGCCGGCCTGCAGCACCACCATGCCGCCCACCGAAACGGCCATCAGTACCATCAGATAATTGGGCATGCAGTTTCTCCTGGTCCGGCCATTGCCTCTGGCGAGAAGTTTTTGCTATCCACTTCACGAATGGAAATCGATAGTTAGTACACCTGGCATGCAGCAGATTCATGATCTTCGCCGTATCGACCTCAACCTGCTGGTGGTGCTCGACGCGCTCCTCAGCGAACGCCATGTGTCCCGAGCGGCGCAGCGCCTGGCAATGTCGCAGCCGGCGGTCAGCCATGCCCTCGGGCGCCTCCGCGAACTGTTCGGCGACCCGTTGCTGGTGCGGGTGAAAAGCCGCATGCAGTTGACCAGCCTGGCCCTGGAACTGGCGCCGAAACTGCAGGCCAGCCTCGATCAGGTGCGCGGGGTGATCGGCGGACCGGCCTTCGAGCCGGCGCGCAGCCGGCGGCACTTCCGCCTCGGTATGTCCGACTATGGCGCCTGGGTGGTGCTGCCGGCGCTGCTGCGCCAGCAACAGGCGCTCGCGCCCGGGGTGAGCTTCGGGATCATCCAGGAGCCGCGCCTGGAAACCGCCCGGCAGGTCGCCGAGGGTCAACTGGATTGCGCGCTGGGAGTCTTCCCCCTGCTTCCGGAGGGCGTGCGTGCCAGGCGCCTGTTCGAGGAGCGCTTCGTCTGCGTCTGCCGCCGCAGCCTGTTCGACCACACCGGCGGCCTGTCCCTCGACGCCTACCTGGCGGCCCGCCACGTGCGCGTCTCGCTGCAGGACAATCCGGCCGAGGAAGTCGACAGCGCCCTGGAGAAACGCGGCCTGCGCCGGCAGGTGGCGCTGACCCTGCCGCACTTCACCGTGGCCCCGGCGCTGCTGGCCGGCACCGACCTGGTACTGACCATCGCCGAGCGCATTCTCGAACGCCTGCGCCTGCCCGAGGAACTGGCGGTCTGCGAGCCGCCGCTGGCGATCCCGCGCTTCGACTACGTGCAGATCTGGCGCGGCGACGCCGAGCGCGAAGCAGCCGGCGCCTGGCTAAGGGAGCAGATCCAGGCGGCGGCGCGGAAGATCTGAAGACCGATCAGGAAGGCTTTTCCAGCTTGCGCAGCATCTCGCCGACACGCTCGCCGAGCATTTCGTTGGCCGACAGCTTGAGGCCGCGCGCCAGTTCCACCTGTACCACGTGTTCCGCCAGGGGCCGCAGGCGCAGGAACACCTTGGCCAGCTCCTGCAGGTCCGGCGCCCCCGGCAGCAGGTCGGTGCCGCGGCCATCCACCAGGTGGGTAACGATCAGGCGGACGATTCCCGCCGCCAGGTGCTCGGTATCGCTGCGCAGTTCGCCGAGGTGATCGAGCAGCGCCTCCAGCGGTATGCCGCTGCGGTACAGCTCCAGGCCGGCCTGGAACAGCCGCGGGCTGGGGATCTTCATCCGCTCGCCGTCGAACAGCAGCAGGCCCAGCGCCTGGGCCTTGTCGATCACCCGGTCGTTCAGTTCGTCGCCGAAGATCGCCTGCAGTTCGTCGAAGCCGATGCTGCCGGGCGTCTCCAGGTTCCATTCGCCGATGATCGCCTGGTCCAGGCCGAGCACGTGGTCAAGGTCGCGGCCTTGCTCCCAGGCTTCCAGCAGTTCCTTGATGTTGGCGCTGGAGTAGCCGCGTTCGAGCAACTGGTTGATCAGGCGCAGGCGCTTCAGGTGGCTGTCGAAGTACACGCCGACCCGACCGCGCCGCTCCGGCGGCGGCAACAGGCCGCGGTCCTGGTAGGCGCGCACGTTGCGCACGCTGCTGCCGGCCGCGCGGGCCAGTTCGTCGACGCTGTATTCGCGGGTGTCGGCGGAGGGTTGGTCGCCACGTTGCAACAGGCGCTGCAGGAGGGTCAGGGGTGTGCTCATGGAAGCGGATCATAGCCAGGCGCGCCGAACGGCCACAACCACCGAGGGCGGAACGCTCCTTCGCCGGTGACGGGTAGCGTGGGCGCCAACCAAAGACTGGACTCGTCGGTCTCCCCACCTTTCGGCGCTACCGCCAAAACCCGGTTGAAACGCCGCGCGCCTTCTGCGACGGGCCTTCCAGCGCTGGTAGCAAGTGCCGTAACACCGGCGTGAAGAGACTTCCCAGGGCTGGCGCAATGTCCGCCCATGGGCCAGCATCAACCATGACATCATTCAATGTCACAATAACGACAAGCCAGCCTGGAGAGAGCCATGCCCCAAGGCGCCTGGGTACCCACTGCCGACGATCTCGAACACTTCCGCCAGGTCCAGAGACTGGCCTATACCTGCTGCGAAACCATCCATGCCGAACTGCGCCCCGGCATCAGCGAGAAGGAAGCCGCGGCACTGATGAAAACCTGGTTGCTGGATCACGGCGTCGACGACTGGTTCCACCAGCCCTTCGCCTGGTTCGGCAGCCGCACCTCGTTCAAGGGCTTCGATGGCCTGCGCCATCTCGGCGGCTTCAACCTGGCCTTCTACCCCGGCAAGCAGCGCCTGGAGGACGGCATGCCGTTCATCCTCGACTGCGCGCCGACCCTCGGTGCCTATACCGCCGACGTCGGCTACTCCGGGGCGCTGGGCCACAACCTGATGCAGGAGCGGCTGATGGACGACCTGCTGGTCCATCGCCGCACCATCCTCGACCTGGTCCGCGAGCGCCGTACCCTGGCCGAGGTCAGCCAGGCGGTGGACCGCCTGTGCGTGATCCAGGGTACCCAGCCACGGCACAAGGCCTATCCCTTCGAGGTGCTCGCCCATCGCGTGGAAAAGCTCGGTCATCGCCGTGGCCCCTCGGTGGCGCGCTTCGGCGTGCGCAACCTGTACACCCTGACGCGCAACGCGCTGGTCACCGGCAGGCGCGAGGGCTGGTCGCCGCTGTGGTCCGGCGGCAAGCGCTCCGAGCACCCGCCAACGCCCGGTCTCTGGGCGGTGGAACCGCACCTGGGGCTACGCGGGGTGGGCGCCAAGTTCGAGGAACTGCTGGTAGTCACCGAGGACGACGCCTACTGGCTCGACGACGACCTGCCGCACGTCCGCCGCTGGCAGGCGCGCGGACTGCTGCCGCAAGCACGGGAGGCCGCATGAACGCGCTCCTCGCCCTTCCCGACCTGCAGCCGGAACGCCTGTTCGTGCAATCCGGCGACGTACGCCTGGCGGTCTACTGTTGGGGCGCGGCGGACAAGCCGACCCTGCTGCTGGTGCACGGCTATCCGGACAACCACGAGACCTGGTTGCCGCTGATCCGCCAACTGGCCGGGCGCTACCGGATCGTCGCCTACGACGTGCGCGGCGCCGGCGCCTCGGACAAGCCACGCTGGAGCCGCGACTATCACCTGAGGCTGCTCAGCGAGGACCTGCAGGCGGTGATCCGCGCCACCAGCCCGGAGCGCCCGGTGCATCTGGTAGCGCATGACTGGGGCTCGATCCAGACCTGGGAAAGCGTCACCGATCCGCAGTGCCGCGCGCTGATCGCCTCCTACACCTCGATCTCCGGGCCCTGCCTGGATCACGTCGGCTTCTGGATGCGCGAACATCTCAGGCAGCGCAGCCCGAAGGCCCTGAAACAGGTGGCCAGCCAGTTGCTCCATTCCTGGTACATCGCCTTCTTCCACACCCCCATCGTCCCGGAGCTGCTCTGGAGCATGGGCCTGGCCCGGCTCTGGCCGCAGTTCCTGAAGCGCGCCGAGGGCGTGCGCCATCCGCCGGTCAACCCGACCCAGGCCAGCGACGGCCGGCACGGCGTCAAGCTGTACCGCGGCAACTTCATCCGCTGCCTGTTCCGTCCGCGCAAGCGCCACACCGAGGTGCCGGTGCAACTGATCGTGCCGACCCGCGATCGCTACGTCGGCGCCCAACTGTTCCAGCATCTGAGCCTGTGGGCGCCGCGCCTGTGGCGGCGCGAGGCGAGCGTCGGCCATTGGCAACTGCTGGCCGAACCGGAGCAACTGGCCGGCTGGCTCGGCGAGTTCATCGACGCCCAGGAAACCGGCGCGCCCACGCCCGCCCTGCAACGCGCCCAGGTCAGGCCCGACGCGCGCTCGATGAGTGGCAAGCTGGTGGTGGTCACCGGCGCCGGCGGCGGCATCGGCCGTTCGACCCTGCTCAGCTTCGCCGAGCGCGGCGCCAGCCTGCTCGCCGCCGACCTCGACCTGGAAGCCGCCGAACGCAGCGCCGAACTGGCCCGCGCGCTGGGCGCCACGGCCCATGCCTACCAGGTCGACGTCGGCGACACCCAGGCCATGGAGATCTTCGCCGAGTGGGTCCGCGGCAATCTCGGAGTCCCGGATGTGGTGGTCAGCAATGCCGGCATCGGCATGGCCGGGCCGATGCTCGACACCTCGCCGGCTGAATGGGAGCGCCTGCTGCGGGTCAACCTGTGGAGCGTGATCGACGGCTGCCGCCTGTTCGGCCGGCAGATGGTCGCGGCGAACAAGCCGGGGCACCTGGTCAACGTCGCCTCCGGGGTGGCCTTCGCGCCGTCGCGCAACTATCCGGCCTATGCCACCAGCAAGGCCGCGGTGCTGATGCTCAGCGAATGCCTGCGGGCGGAACTGGCCGGACGCTCGATCGGGGTCACAGCGGTGTGTCCGGGCTTCGTCGACACCGGTATCGTCCAGGCCACCCGCTTAGCCGGAATGGATGCTGAGCGCCAGGCGCGGCGCCAGGCCAAGATCCAGCGTTTCTACAAGCGTCGCCGGCTGAGCCCGGACACCGTCGGGGAAAAGCTGGTGCGTGCCGTGGAGCGCAACAAGGCGGTGGTCTCGGTGGGCAGCGAGGTCCATCTCGGCGCCCTGCAATGGCGCTTCGCGCCCTGGGCCACGCGGCTTCTCGCGCGTTTCGACCTGACGTCCTGAGGTCCCGCCATGAGCGAATTCCAGCACAGGCTGGTACAGCGCAAGGTCCGCTTCGACTTCACCGATACCCCCCTGCACTGGGTACCCGGCGAAGCGGAAGCGTCCCATGTGATGAACGTCCTGCACATGCTCCTGCCGGCCGGCGAGTTGTGGTTCTGCCGCCTCTACAACAGGGCCCTGCCACTGGTGAGCGATGAACACCTGCGCGACGACGTGCAGGGCTTCATCCGCCAGGAGGCGATGCACTCGCGGGCCCACGACGGCGCGATCCAGCGCTACCTGGGCAGGTTCGACATCGATTCGAAGCCGTTCACCGCCAGGATGGACTTCCTTTTCGAGCGCCTGCTCTGCGACTACCCGCTGGGCCGCAACCGCCTGACCCGCGCCCTCGACGGCTGGTGGCTGCGCCAGCGCTGCGCGATCATCGCCGCGGTGGAGCATTTCACCTGCGTGCTCGGCAAATGGGTGCTGGAAGCGAAGGAACTGGACCGCCGCGGCAGCGACCCGGTGATGCTCGACCTGCTGCGCTGGCACGGCGCCGAGGAAGTCGAGCATCGCAGCGTCGCCCATGACCTGCACGTGCACCTGGGTGGCAGCTTCGTCACCCGCCAGTTGAGCATGATCCTGGTGATCGTCCTGCTGATGTACCTGTTCGACGCCGGCACGCGCACCCTCCTCGCCCAGGATCCGAGCCTGCGCGACGGCAAGCGCCAGGGCTTCCTGCGCATCTGGTGGCGTCTCGGCAAGCGGGGATTGCTGCCGAACCTGGTGCACACCTTCCGCGACGTCGGCCGCTACTTCAACCCCTGGTACCATCCCGAGCACGAGGCGAACACTCAGGAAGCCCTGGAGTACCTGGCCAGCTCACCGGCGGCGCGGCGCGCGGCGAGCGCCTGAAAAGTGGCGGCGCCCGGCACCGCGCCGGGCGTCGCCGGGATCAGTCGCGCGGCAGGACGATCTCACGTTCGGAGACGATGATCCGGTTGACCAGGCCGTAGGCCTGCGCCTCCTCGGCGTTCAGCCAGAAATCGCGCTCGGTGTCCGCGCTGATCTTTTCCGCCGTCTGCCCGGTGGCTTCGGCGAAGATCCGGTCCAGGCGCTCTTTCATGCGCACGATCTCGCGGCGGTAGATCTCGATGTTGCTCGCCGGCCCCTGGATACCGCCGGACGGCTGGTGCAGGAGGAAGCGGGTGTTCGGCAGCGAATAGCGGTTTTCCTTGTCCGCCGCGGCGTAGATCAGCGCGCCGGCGCTGGCCACGCTGCCCGAGCCGATCATGATGACCTTCGGTGTGATGAAGCGGATCGCATCGAAGATCATGTCGCCGGACTCGACGTGGCCACCCGGCGAATTGACGAACATATGGATCGGTTCGTCGCTGATCGAGGCGAGGATGTGCAACTGCTGCACCACGTCCCTGGCCAGCTTTTCGTTGACCTCGCCGATGACGAACACCTTCCTGGCCTTGAGCGCGAACTCCATCAGCCTGGCGCCGATGGCGCCGCCCGGCTCGGCGCCTTCCCGGTCTTTCTCGTCGGTCCTCATGCCCACCCTCCTGGTAATGTCGAAAGATCCGCCCGGCCGGTTCGCTCGGCCGGCCACCATGGCGACGCGCCTCCGTGTGTCTCGACCGGAACCGCCGTTAAGCGGGCCCGGTGCGGCAAACGAAACGCCGGAAGCCTGTGAGCATATCCCCGTCCAGCGCTCCGTGTGGCATGCGGCCCCCTACCAGAATTGACAGGCGGCGCGGGGAGCGCGCCGCCCGACGGGCACTCAGGCGCTGCGCGCCAGCCAGCGGCAGTACCCGCCGACGCCCTCCTCCAGACTGAGGAAATCGTCGCGGTAACCCGCCTCGCGAAGCAGTTCCAGGTCGGCGCAGGTATGGCTCTGGTAGCGCGCGCGCAACGCCTCGGGGAATTCGCGGTAGCCGAGCAGGCCGCTCTCCAGCGCCTGCGCCAGCACCAGCGGCGGCTGGTCGGCGCTGGCACGAACGCTGTTGATCACCGCCAGGGCGACTTCGTTGAAGCTGCGCGCGCGGCCGCTGCCGAGGTTGAAGATGCCCGAGCGCTGCGGGTGGTCGAGGAAATGCAGGTTGACCCGCGCCACGTCCTCCACCGCGACGAAGTCGCGCAGATGGCCGCCGGCCGGGAAGCCATCATGTTCGCCGAACAGCACCACCCGCCCGTCGCGGCGCAGCTGCTGGTAGCAGTGGTAGGCCACCGAGGCCATCCGCCCCTTGTGCCCCTCGCGCGGACCGTAGACGTTGAAGTAGCGCAGGCCGACCACCTGGCTGCGCGCCTGCGGCAGCGCCCGGCGCACGCGCTGGTCGAAGAGGAACTTGGAGTAGCCGTAGACGTTCAGCGGCCGCTCGTACCGGCGCGCCTCGCGGAAAGTCCGGCCGGCGCCGTAGACCGCCGCCGACGAGGCGTAGAGGAACGGCACGCCGAGTTCCAGGCTGGCCTCCAGCAGGCGACAGCTGTAGCGGTAGTTGTTCTCCATCATGTAGCGCCCGTTGCTTTCCAGGGTGCTGGCGCAGGCCCCCTGGTGGAACAGCGCGCGCACAGGACCGAAGTCGCCACGGGCGTAGCGTTCGATGAAGTCGTTCTGGTCCAGGTAGTCGGCGATATCGGCGTCCGCCAGGTTGCGGAACTGCTCGCCGTCGGTGAGATCGTCCACCGCGATGATGTCGGTCTCGCCGCGCTGGTTCAGCGCCTGCAGCAGATTGCTGCCGATGAAGCCGGCGGCGCCGGTGACGATGATGCTCATGGGCACTCCCTTCGACAGGATGAATGCCCCCCAGGCTATTCCTCCGCGCCCGCTCGCCCGTTGACCTGCAACAAGCCCGGCGGCGAAGGACGCCGGTTCAGCGCGAAGGGCGGTCGTTGTGGCCGAGATCGCGCTGCGGATCGATGCGGTCGCGGACCCGCTGCTTGAGCGCCTTGGCCTCGGGGAAGCCGCCGTCGGCCTTGCGCTCCCAGATCTGCACGCCGTCGCAGGTGATCCGGAAGACCCCGCCGGTGCCAGGTTCGAGAGAGACTTTTCCGAGATCGTCGGCGAAGGTGCTGAGCAGTTCCTGGGCCAGCCAGGCGGCACGCAGCAGCCACTGGCACTGGGTGCAATAGGTGATGACGATTTCGGCTTTCGTGGTGGACATGTCGGCGGCTCAGGGGAAACGGTCGCGCCTATAATAGCCGCCTTTTCACCCGGCTCCGGATCGTTCTCATGCGCCGCCTGCTGCTCTTACCGCTGCTTCTGCTCCCCTTCTTCTGCCTCGCCGCGGAAACCCGGCCGAAGATCGGCCTGGTCCTTTCCGGCGGCGCCGCCCGCGGCCTGGCCCACGTCGGCGTGCTCAAGGCCCTGGACGAACAGGGAATCCAGGTCGACGCCATCGCCGGCACCAGCATGGGCGCGGTGATCGGCGGCCTGTACGCCTCCGGCTACACCCCGGCGGAGCTGGAGCGCATCGCCCTGGAGATGGACTGGAAGCAGGCGCTTTCCGACGCCTCGCCGCGCAAGGACGTGCCGTTCCGGCGCAAGCAGGACGACCGCGACTTCCTGGTCAAGCAGAAGATCAGCTTCCGCGACGACGGCTCCCTCGGCCTGCCGCTGGGCGTGATCCAGGGCCAGAACCTGGCGATGGTCCTGGAAAGCCTGCTGGTGCACACCAGCGACACCCGCGACTTCGACAGGCTGGCGATTCCCTTCCGCGCCGTCTCCACCGACATCGCCACCGGCGAGAAGGTGGTGTTCCGCAAGGGCCACCTGCCCCAGGCGATCCGCGCCAGCATGTCGATCCCGGCGGTGTTCGCCCCGGTGGAGATCGACGGCAGGCTGCTGGTGGATGGCGGCATGGTCGACAACGTCCCGGTGGACGTGGCGCGCGAGATGGGCGTGGACGTGGTGATCGTGGTCGACATCGGCAACCCGCTGCGCGACCGCAAGGACCTGGCAACCGTGCTCGACGTGATGAACCAGTCGATCACCCTGATGACCCGGAAGAACTCCGAAGCCCAGCTGGCCACCCTGAAACCCGGCGACGTACTGATCCAGCCGCCGCTGTCCGGCTTCGGCACCACCGACTTCGGCCGCGTGCCGCAACTGATCGACGCCGGCTACCGGGCCACCACCCTGCTCGCCGCGCGCCTGGCGGAACTGCGCAAGCCGCAGGACCGCAACAGCGAGGCGCTCGCCGTGGCGCGCACGCCGAACCAGCGCAAGCCGGTGATCGACGCGATCCGGGTGGAGAACAACTCGAAGGTCAGCGACGAGGTGATTCGCCACTATATCCGCCAGCCGCTCGGCGCGCGCCTGGACCTCGGCCGCCTGCAAGACGACATGAGCACGCTCTACGGCCTCGACTACTTCGACCAGGTGCAGTACCGGGTGGTCAAGGAGAAGAAGCTCAATACCCTGGTGATCCATGCCACCGGCAAGAAAGGTGGCACCGACTTCCTGCGCCTGGGCCTCAACCTGTCCGACGACATGCGCGGCGAAAGCACCTTCAACCTCGGCGGCAGCTACCGCATGAACGGCCTCAACCGGCTCGGCGCGGAGTGGCTGACCCGCGTCCAGCTGGGCGATCGCCAGGAGTTCTACAGCGAGTTCTACCAGCCGCTGGACGTCGGCTCGCGCTACTTCGTCGCGCCGTTCCTCTTCCACGAGGCGCAGAACGTCGACGTCACCGAGGACAACGACCCGCTGCTGCGCTACCGCCTGGAACGCTACGGCTACGGCCTCAACATCGGCAGGCAGATCGCCAACAACGGCGAGATCCGCCTGGGCGCGGTGCAGGCCTACGGCAAGGCCGACGTGCGCATCGGCGACCCGGGGCTGCCGGACATCGACTTCACCGAGGGCTACTACGAACTGAAGTATTCCTTCGACACCGTCGACGACGTCAACTTCCCCCACGAAGGCGAGGAAATCGGCCTGACCATGCGCCGCTACGACAAGTCCCTGGGCTCGGACGACAGCTACCGGCAGTGGGACCTGCGGTTGAACAAGGCGCTCAGCTTCGGCGCCGACACCTGGGTATTCGGCGGCGGCTACGGGCGCACCCTGGACGACGCCGAGGTGGTCGCTTCCAGCTTCACTCTCGGCGGCGCCCGCGAGCTGTCGGGCTTCCGCCGCGACGCGCTGTCCGGACAGAACTACAGCCTCGGGCGGATCGTCTACTACCGGCGCCTGACCGAGCGTTCCTTCCTGCCGCTGGACTTCCCGCTGTACCTGGGCGGCAGCATCGAGCGCGGACGCATCTGGAACAACGACAACCAATACGACAGCGGCTACATCAACGCCGCCAGCCTGATGTTCGGCTTCGATACACCGCTGGGGCCGCTGACCTTCAGCTACGGGATCAACGACGAGAACTTCAAGGCGTTCTACCTGAACCTCGGGCAGAACTTCTGAGCGGGGCTCAGGCGATCAGCGCCAGCAACTCGCGGGCCTCGGCCTTCTGCCACGGATCGCCATGCGCCGCCACCAGGCGCAGGATCCGGCTGGCCTGGTCGAGGTCGCCGCTGTCGATGCAGGCGCGGGCCCGGTCCAGGCTGGCCGAGGCCTCTTCCGCCGGCGTCGCGGCCGGCTCCGGCTCGTCGAGTTGAAGATGTTCGTACTCGGCGACATCCGGCAGCTCATGGAGATTGCTCTCGAACGCCAATGCCTCCTCCTCCGGCGGTTCCGCCCTGCCGACAGTGGCGCGGCGCGGCAGATCGGGGTTGTCCAGGGGATTCTCCAGGGCGCCCCAATCGAGATCGAGATCGAGGTTGAGGTCGCCGAAGCCGTCGGCGCCCGAGGACGCATCCGGCTGCTGCGCGGCGGGCGGCTCGACCAGCGGCAGGTCGCTCCAGTCATCGTCGTTCATCGTTGCCGCCGGCGCCTCGGTCGCCGGCATTCGTAGCAGTGCCGGGTAGCGCCCACGCAATTCGTCGATGGCCGCGGCGCTACCGCCATTGGCCAGGGTTTCCGCGGCCAGCGCATCGAAGCCCGTCGCATCGCCCAGCTCCGCCAGCACCAGCAACAGCTTCATGCGTGCGCTCAGGCGCTGCGGCTGTTCGGCGAGCACCTGGCGCAGCAGGTCGCGGGCCTGCCCGTAGCGTCCGTAGGCGATATAGATGTCGGCGCCATCCAGCTTGTCCGCCGGCGTCGTTGCGCCCCGCGGAGCGGCGCCCGGCGCGGGTGCCGGGACAGGCGCAACGGGCGGCCCGAACGGTACGGCGGATGCCGTCGCGGGCTGGCGCGCGAGCGGTGGCGGCGTGGCCGCCCGCGCTTCGGCCGCTGGCACAGGTGGTGCCCGACGGAGCGGCAAGGCCAGCGGCATGCGCCGCTTCGGTTGATCGCCGGCAACCACTGGCGCCTCACGCCGCCGCCGCCACAGCAGCAAGCCGAACAAGGCCAGGACCAGCAGCAGGATGATCAGCCAGCGCCAGTGCTCCGAGTCCGCCGCACTCTCGCCGGTTGGCGTCGGCGCAGCGACCGCGACGGGCGGGGCGGCGGGTTTCGCCGCCTGGCGTCGGGCCAGTTGCTGCTGCAGCTCGCTGACCTGGCGGTCGCGCTGTTGCAACTGTTCCTGCAAGGCCTGGAGCTGGCGCTGCAGGTCGTCCATCCGCTGACTCAGCTCGGCGCGCTGGCGGGCCAGCAGCTCGGCTTCGGCGTCCGCCTGGCGCTGCGCCTCGGCCAGCGTGGCCGGCGTATCCTCCGCCAGGGCGGCAGCGGCCGGCGGCAAGAGTTCCAGCACAGCGTCCGGGGCCACGACCGGCGCCTCTTGCGGCGCCTGGTAGCCGGCCGGCAGGCGCAGGCGCTGGCCGGCCTTGAGACGATGCCGGTCGGCGCCGACGAAGGCCTGCGGATTGAGCTGGTACAAGGCTTCCATCAACTGCGCGCGGTCGGCGTTGCCGCCGCGCAGGCGTCCGCTGATGGCCCATAGGCTGTCGCTGGGGCGGATCAGGTATTCCTCGCCGGGCCGCAACAGCGCCGGGCTCAGCGCCACGGGAGCACGGCGGCGAGGCTGCGCTGCGGAAGGCGCCCACTGCGTCGTGGACGCCGCGCGCGCGGGCGCCGGACGCGGAGCATAGCCGAGCGGATCGAGCAGCACGGTAAACTCGCGGACGATGCGGCCGTTGGGTCGAGCCACCTCCACCAGGAAATTCAGATAGGGCTCCTGCACCGGCCGGCTCGAGGAGACCTGGATGCGGTTGCCGGCCCGGCCCTGGAGCACCGGCCTGAAGCGCAGCTCCTGGAGAAACTGCAGGCGCTCCACACCGGCCGCGGCGAAGGCGTCGGCGCCCGCCAGACCGACCTTGATCTCTTCCGCGTCGAGATCACCGACGTCGAGCAGTTCGATTTCCGCATCCAGTGGCTGGTTGAGCGCCGAATGCAGGGTGATGTCCCCTACTCCCAGGGCGCTCGCTCGCGCCGCCATCAGGCAGGCGCAGGCACACAGCAATACACGCAAGGCTTTACCGGGCATTTCCGTTCTTTCTCCGCACGTCGAGCACACAGCCGCCCTCGGCGCACTGCTACATCTATTTCACACTAGCCCGGATTTCGCCCTCTACGGGGCTGAGCGCACCGAATGGCGCAGGACATGGCTTTTTGCCATCACTGAATAGAGGAAAGCCGTGGAGGCGGTCAAGACTTTTCGCCAGAAAACCGACGAAAACCTTGTTACTGGGCTTTCGCATGAAAGCCCGGGGGGTGCTGCCATAAAAATGGCGACTCTCGCGGAATTGCGTGACGCAATGCTCAGCGTTTTTCCAGGTTCGCCAGGATGCGCAGGAGCACCTGCTGGCACAGCGCCTGTTCGCTTTCGTCGATCCCGGCCAGGACGTCGTTGCGCACGCTGGCGGCGATGGCCTCGATGTCCGCGATCAGCACGTCGGCCTTGGGTGTCAGCACGATATGCTTGGCCCGCCGGTCCTCGGCTACCGCCAGGCGCCGCACCAGGCCCTGGGACTCCAGGCCATCGAGCAGGCGCGCCAGGGTCGGGCCCTCGACCCCGACCGACTGGGCCAGTTCGCGCTGGGTCGGCGAGTCGCGGTGACGCGCCAGGTGCAGCAACACCAGCCAGCGCGCCTGGGACAGGCCGAGGTGGCTGAGGCGGCGGTCGAGTTCAGCGCGCCAGGCACGGGAAGTCTGGGCTAGCAAGGTGCCGAAGTAGTGCTTGTCTGTCTGAGCCATGGGGAAATGGAGGTCCGATATATCATTTGACTAATTATTAGTCGGCTAATAATGCCCGTCCAATTTTCCGCCGTACAATGACAAATTGTCGCACGATGTGCGCAGCCCCCGCCTACCACTTGGCGTACTGGTCCTCGACGAAGCCCCAGAGCCGTTCGATCCTCACCTCGGCTCGCCCGGCCGGCCGCAACACGCCGCTGAAGCAGCCGAAGATCTGCTTGAAATTGCTCGCCAGCAGGCCGAGATCGAGGCGCTCCTGGTGCATGCCATGGGCCTCGAAACGCAATTCCACCTGGCCGTCGCAGGAACGGATGGTCCAGGGGCGCAACGGTTGGTCGCGGTCGAACTCGAAGCGCACGCTGTCGACCTTCACCAGTTGGCCGTCCAGCCAGTAGCAGTTCTCGGTGAAGCTGGTCTCGTTGACTCCGCACGACAGGTTCAGGCCGACCCGCAGCCCACCCGCCTCGCCGGACAGGCAAGCCCAGTTCCAGAAAGTCTCCGGGCGCATGTAGCCGGCCGACCAGTCGTGATGGGCGAAGGCGTCCAGGGCCTGCAGGTCGTGCTCGCCGAGGGCGCTGCGGACTTCGCCGCGGCAACGCACGCCAGCCACCTTCTGCGCGTAGACCCAGCCGTTCACCGCGGTCGGCGTGCACAGGCACATCGGCTGGAACGGCGGCGCGTCCTCACTGAAGCGCGCATCGATGCGGGTGCCGTCGTCGAGCTCCACCAGCAGGCGCTTTTCCCGCGGCGCCGGGTGGTTCTCCAGGCGCAGCAGGTTGCGTCCCTGGCGCAGTTCGCAGACACCGTCGTCCGGGGACTGGGAAAACCGCGTACCGAACCCCAGTGGCAGCTTGAAGCGCCGCTCCAGCATGCGTCCGCTGGAAGGTTGGTAGAGATAGACGAAGCCGACGCCGAGCAGGCTCAGCTGGGCCAGGGCGCAGCCGCCGATCAGCTGCGGGCTGATCAGGCCGAAGTACTGGAACTGATGGAAGCGGCGCCACTTGCTCAGCGCGCCCAGGCGCCGCCCCATCGGCGAACGGAAGTCGAAGTCGCGGTAATTGATGTGCTGCGGGGCATTCGGGAAGATGCCGTAGTGCGGTTGGCCGTTGGCCTGGATCAAGCGCTGCATGGGTTTCATCCGGCTATCGTTTCGCGGCGGGAACGGCAGCCCTGTGGCTGCGCCTGCCATTTTCCTGCAGAACCTAGCATCCGCCGCGCCCTCCCGCAGTCACCGCTGACGCCAGGCGCAGGGACAAAATCGGCCACGCCGCCGCCCCGCTCTCAGGCCACCACCTGGTTGCGACCGAACGCCTTGGCTTCGTACAACGCCCGGTCGGCATGCTCATAAAGGTCATAGAGGCGCTTCAGGTCGTTGCCGGGAGCCGGCCACAGGCACGACACGCCGATCGACAGGGTCACCTCCCGCGCCGTCTGCGAGCCCTCGTGCTCCATGCGCAACGCCTGGACCTGCTCGCGCAGCGCTTCCGCGCGCAGCCTGGCCTCGTGCTCGTTGGCGCCGTACAACAGCAGGGCGAACTCCTCGCCGCCCAGGCGCACGGCCATGTCCAGCGGGCGCCGGGCGTTCGCCTCGAGCACCCCGCCGATACGCTGCAGCACCGTATCGCCGGCCTGGTGGCCATAGCGATCGTTATAGGCCTTGAAATGATCGACATCGCAGAGCAGCAGCGCGAGAGTCTGCTGCTCGCGCTGGGCCTGGCGCCAGAGGCGGTCCAGGTGCTGGTTGAAGCTGCGCCGGTTGTGCAGGCCGGTCAGGCTGTCGTGGTCGGCCATCAACCGCAGCAGGCGGCTGATCAGGAAGTGCTCGCGCGACTTGTATTCCAGCAGGTAGCAGCCGACCGCGCCGATCAGGTTGCCGAACAGCAGGAACAGCAGGTTGTTGCCCAACGGCTCGTGGGTGCCCGCCCAGACTTCGCAGCCCAGGTAGGCGAGCAGCACGATCAGCGCACAGCTCAGCGCCTGGGCCAGGCGCAGGCCGGCGAGGAAGTAGGCGGCGAAGCTGACCAGCAGCAGGCCTTCGTAGGGGTAGTCGGGATCGGCCCGGTGCGCCAGGCCGACCACCGCCGCCGCGCCGACGCCGAGGGCGAGGACGCAGGCGATGCTCAGCGGCACCATCAGATGGATGTGTCGGCGCAACATGATCAGCCAGCCGCAGACCAGCAGCAGGACCAGCACGCCGAGGCGTACCGCCAGCACGCCCCACAGCGGTGGGCCGGCGAGGATCAGCAGGTCGATGCCGATGAACGCCAGCCAGACGAGCATGCCGACGCTGAGGGCGATGCGCTTCAGCGCGAAGCTGTCCTCCAGCATGTAGCGCCGGTAGTCACGTTCCAGTTCGGGAAGGAAACGCAGCCCGCGGAACCCGCGGCTCAGTTGCTCGGAATAGAGATTGGAACGCACGTCGTCCAACCTGTCCTTCTGTGTCACGCACACCTCTTCTCTTGGAGGGCTTGGCGTCACAGTAGACGCTTGCGCAGGACGTCACAAGATTGGCGCCGGAAAATACCGGCAAATGGCCATATCAGGACTCCAGTTCCAGCTGCAGGGCGGCGCGCACGCAGTGCAGAACGCCACTCGGCACGCGCTCGCCGAAGCGCTCTTCGAGCGCCGCCACCGGCGGCAGTTCGCCATCCTCCTCGAGGAAGGCGTCCTGGATCTCGCCGAGCAGCTCCTCCGGCAGGTCGAGCGCCTGCTCCAGGCTCACCTGCTGGCCGGCGATGGCTTCGGCGAGCATGGCATAGACGTTCTTCTCGCTGCAGTTGAGCTGGCGGGCGATCTGCGCCGGGGTCATCCCGGCACAGGCCAGGCTGACCAGTTCGTGGCGCAGGTCCTGCGGCGGCGCGGCGGGCGCCGCCGGCGAATCGGTGAGGACATCGAGGAAGGCCTGGCCGTAGCGCTCCAGCTTGCGCGCGCCGACGCCGCTGACCTGGGCCATGTCGGACAGCGAACGCGGCTGGCTGCGGAGCATTTCCAGCAGGGTGGCATCGGGGAAGATCACGTAGGGCGGCACCGAGTGCTCCTCGGCAAGCTTGCGCCGCAGCATGCGCAGCGCCTCCCACATCTCCCGCTCCTCGCCGCGCACCAGTTGGCTGGCGGCGCTGGCGCCGCCGGAGGACCCCTTGGCGCGCTGCGGCTTGAGGTCGCGACGCAGTTCCAGCCGCACCTCGCCGCGCAACAGCGGACGACAGGCCTCGGTCAGGCGCAGGCCGCCGAATCCGTCCAGGTCGACATCGGCCAGGCCGCGCGCGACCAGTTGGCGGAACAGGGTGCGCCACTCGTCCTCGCCGCGTCCCTTGCCGATACCGAACACTGCCAGGTGCTGGTGACCAAGACCACGGATCTTCTCGGTCTCGCGGCCGAGCAGGATATCCACCAGATGGCCGACGCCGTAGCGCTGGCCGCTGCGGTAGATCGCCGACAGCGCCTGGCGCGCCGACTCGGTGGCATCCCAGGTCTCCACGCCGTCCACGCAGTTGTCGCAATGCCCGCAGGGCTGCGGCATCTCCTCGTCGAAATAGGCCAGCAGCGCCTGGCGCCGGCAGCGGGTTTCCTCGCAGAGCGCCAGCATGGCTTCCAGCTTGTGCCGCTCGACGCGCTTGTGCCGCTCGTCGCCCTCGGAACTCTGCATCATCTGCCGCAGCAGCAGGACGTCCTGCAGGCCGTAGGCCATCCAGGCGTCGGCCGGCAGCCCGTCGCGCCCGGCGCGGCCGGTTTCCTGGTAATAGGCCTCGAGGCTCTTCGGCAGATCGAGGTGGGCGACGAAACGCACGTTGGGCTTGTCGATGCCCATGCCGAAGGCGATGGTCGCCACCATGATCAGCCCCTCCTCGTTGAGGAAGCGCTTCTGGTGGTGGGCACGCAGTTCGTTGGACAGTCCGGCGTGATACGGCAGCGCGGGGAAGCCCTGGTTGCCGAGGAATTCCGCGACCTCCTCGACCTTCTTCCGCGACAGGCAGTAGACGATGCCGGCATCGCCGCGTCGCTCGGCGAGGAAGCCGAGCAGTTGCTTGCGCGGCTGCTCCTTGGGCACGATGCGGTAGAAGATGTTCGGCCGGTCGAAGCTGGAGAGGAACTGCTCGGCGTTCTGCAGGTGCAGGCGCTGGATCATCTCCTCGCGGGTGCGCATGTCCGCGGTGGCGGTCAGGGCGATCCGCGGCACCTGCGGGAACAGTTCGGCGAGCTGGCCGAGTTGCAGGTATTCGGGGCGGAAGTCATGGCCCCATTGCGACACGCAGTGCGCTTCGTCGATGGCGAACAGGCCGACCGGCAGTCGTTGCAGGAAGGCCAGCATGCGCGGCTGGACCAGCCGTTCCGGCGCCAGGTAGAGCAGCTTGATCTCGCCGCGCTGCAGGCGCTCGGCGATCTCCCGCTGCTGCTCGGGGTTGAGGGTGGAGTTCAGCGCCACCGCCGGCACGCCGAGCTCGTCGAGGGTGGCGACCTGGTCCTCCATCAGCGCGATCAGCGGCGACACCACCACCGTCAGGCCGTCGCGCAACAGCGCCGGGACCTGGAAACACAGGGACTTGCCACCGCCGGTGGGCATCAGTACCAGCGCATCGCCACCGTCGGCCACCCGCTCGATGATCCGCGCCTGGTTGCCGCGGAAGGCGTCGTAACCGAAAACGTCTTTGAGGATGCGTAGGGCTTGCTCGCGCATGAGGGACTCCAAATCGAGCGGCGCATTATACGCCAGGGATGCTCGAACGGGCCGTTCCCTTGTCGCCGGATGAGGACGAAAGCCTCAGCGATAGCGCTGACGCTCCTGTTTGAAAAGGATGCGCACGATAGCGAATTCGCGCTCCATCTGTTCGATCAGCGCCGGCGCCCGTTGCAGGTCGCCGCGCCTGGCGCTTTCCTCCAGCTCCTTGCAGTAGCCGGCGAGGAGCACCGCGCCCATGTTGCTGCTGCCCCCCTTGAAACTGTGCGCGGTATGCCGCAGGGCCTGGGCGTCGCCGGCCTGGACGGCGGCATGCAGGCTGCGCAGGCGCTCCTCGGAGTCGAGCACGAAGGTATCCAGCAGGACCGGATACTCGTCCTCCATCACCTCCTGCAGCGAGGCCAGCACACGGTCATCGAGATGCGGCGCGGACATTCGATCGCTCCCTGAAGTCGACTTCCGATGCCCCACCCATTGGGAGCACCGCGACGAAAGCGCGATTATGCCTGAGGCGACCAGAAAAACTCCACGGAGACCACCTTGCCGTCGGCCGACCACTGGCAGCGGTCGGACAGCTCGCGGATCAGCCGCAACCCCCTGCCGCAGAGTCGCTCCCGGCGTTCCACGGCATCCAGCGCGCGCTCGACGTCGAACCCCTCGCCACTGTCCTCGACCCGTACCAGCAGCCGCCCGCCTTCGCCATGCGGCGCCAGGTCCAGGTGCAGCCGCACGTAGCCGTCGCGCAGCGCCTGCAGGCGACTGACGCGCTCCTGGTAGTAGCGGGCGAAACCCGCCGCGTCGCTCTTCATCGCCGAGTCCAGGCCGATGACCCCATGTTCCAGGGCATTCGAATACAGTTCGGCAAGTACCGTGTAGAGGGCGCCGCCACGCGCGCGCAGATCGTGGACCTCGAGCAGCAGTTGCAGCACATGGGGCAGCGGATTGAAATGCTTGAGGGTCTCGGCGCGGAATTCGAAGCTCACCGACCAGTCCAGCGGACTGCTGACGCCACTGTCGGAAAACGCCAGCGGCGGGCATTGCAGGTCCGGGTCCGGCTCCAGGCGCACCTCGAGCATGCTCACGTCGTCCTGCACCACGCCACGGAACTGCGCCAGGCTGCGCTGGATCTCGTCGAACAGCGCCGAAGGCTGGCGATTGCGCTCGAACAACTCGAGCAGCCGCGCCTCGCCGAACATCTCGCCGACCTTGTTGCTGGCTTCGAGAACGCCATCGGAAAACAGGAAGATCCGGTCCTCCGGCCCCAGCGGGTAGGTTTCGCAGCGGTCGCTGAAGGCCATCGGATCGAGGATGCCCAGCGGCAGGTGGCGGGACACCAGGGCGACCCGCTCGCCGCCGGCGGCGCGCACCAGGTAGCCGTCCGGCAGGCCGCCGTTCCAGACCTCCACCAGTTCGCGCTGAAAGCTCAGGTTGAGCAGCGTGGCGCAGCAGAACACGCCGACCGGCAGGATGCGTTTCAGCTTGGCGTTCATCTCGCGGAGGATGTCGGCCATCGGGTAGCCCTTGGCGGTCATCCCGTAGAACACCTCGGCCAGCGGCATCGCGCCGATCGCCGCCGGCAGGCCGTGGCCGGTGAAGTCGCCGAGCAGCACGTGCATGCCGCCGGACGGCTTGTAGGCAGCCAGCAGCAGGTCGCCATTGAACAACGCCAGCGGCGATTGCAGGTAGCGCACGTTGCTCGCGTTCAGGCAGCCGGAGTGGGCGACCTTGTCGAACACCGCCTTGGCCACCCGCTGCTCGTTGAGCAGGTGCTCGTTGTGCCGGGCGATCAGGTCGCGCTGCTCCAGTACCGTGCGCTGCAGCAGGTGCAGGCGGCCCATGGCGTTGATCTTGGCTTCGAGGATCACCCGGTTGTAGGGCTTGGAGAGGAAGTCGTCGCCGCCGGCCTCCAGGCTCTGCACCAGTGCCTCGGTCTCGCTGAGGGAGGTGAGGAAGATGATCGGCACCAGTTCCTCGCCGGCCTGCTGCTTGATCCGCCGCGCCGCCTCGAAACCGTCCATCACCGGCATCATCACGTCCATCAGGACCAGTTGCGGGCGCTCGGCCTCGAACAGCGCCACCGCCTCCAGGCCATTGCCGGCGGTCAGCACGCGATGTCCCTGGCGGCTGACGATGGTCGACAGCAGCAAGCGATCGGCCGCGTTATCCTCGGCGATGAGAATCGTCAGGCTCTCGATCCGCGCCGCCGCAGGGTTCATCTCAGGTGATCTTGAACAGCTGCTCGAAGTTGGAAATGGCGAGGATCTTGCGCACTTCCGGGCTGCAGTTGGCCAGGCTGATCTGCGCGCTTTCGCCGCCGGCGTGGTCGCGCAACAGCAGGAGCATGCCCAGTGCCGAGCTGTCCAGGTAGGTGGCGTTGCGCAGATCGACGACATAGCGCCGCGGGGTGATCGCGACCCGCTCGTAGGCGTCGCGGAAGTCCTGATGGGCCCCGAAGTCGAAGCGTCCCTGGATCTGGATGGTCAGCTCTTGGCCGTCGGCCGAGGGCAGCGCAGTGATGGCCATGAAACTCTCCTGGTAGGCGTGTCGAATCGGGGAACGCTCGAATCATGTAAGCAGTTCCCCGGCAAAGCGGCAACTTGCCAGGCTTTCCAACTATCAGAAATATCTGTCAATACAAGCACATCGCGCTGCCCTAGACTGCCCCGCTCCGAGCAAGCCGTCCTGTGCTGAGCGGGCTGCGACGGCGCCGCCGCGCGCGGCACTCGGAGCCAGGGCAGTGGGCGAATGCTTCCGACCCACCTGCCCGTCCCAAGCGGACCCGCGCCGAATTGTCAGGTCACCCCCGCGCAGTTCGGCGCGGGCCCGCTTTCCTCAGGTTCTACTTGGCCCGATAGATGATGCCCGGATTGCACTGCACCATCTGGTAGTGATCGGGCAGGTTGTTCAGCGCCTCGGAGGCGCCGAGGAACAGGTAGCCACCCGGTTTCAGCGTGCCGTGGATGCGCAGCAGGATGTCGCGCTTCACCTCGGCGGAGAAATAGATCAGCACGTTGCGGCAGAACACCATGTCGAACTTGCCGAGGCTGGCGTAGCTGTCCAGCAGGTTCAGGGCGCGGAACTCGATGCGGCTGCGGATCGCCGGCTTGACCGCCCAGCGCCCCGGCCCCCTGGCGTCGAAATAGCGCTGCAGACGCTCCGGCGACAGGCCGCGTCCCATGGCCAGGCTGTCGTACTCGCCGGCCTTGGCGGCGGTGAGCATCGAGCCGGACAGGTCGGTGGCGACGATCTGCACCCCCGCCTTCAGTTGCCCCAGGTTGGTCTTCTCGAACTCGTCGATGGCCATCGACAGCGAGTAGGGCTCCTGGCCGGAGGAACAGGCCGCCGACCAGATCCGCAGACGCTGCCCGCCGTTGGCCTTGATCAGTTCGGGAAGAACCCGCTGCTTGAGCACCTCGAACGGATAGGTATCGCGAAACCACAGGGTCTCGTTGGTGGTCATGGCGTCCACCACCATTTCGCGCAAGCCGCCACGCTGGGTCTGGATGCGTTGCACCAGCTCCCCCAGGCTCTTGATGCCCTGTTGCTCCATCAGTTTGTTCAGCCGGCTCGAGACCAGGTACTGCTTGTTGCTGCCCAGCACAATGCCGCAGGTCTTCTCGAGGAAGACCCTGAACAACTCGAAATCCGCATTAGCTGCCGACACGCATAAGCCTCTTCGCCCTGGGCGACCGGAACGCAGCCGGTCGCCCGTATTCACATTTGTCGTAGGGAGCCGATCGCTCAGCCCTCGTCCACTGCCTTGACCCGCTCCACCACCCGCGCCGCCAGGTCGTCCGGACGGAACTTGGCGAGGAAGTCGTCCGCACCGACCTTCTTCACCATCGCCTGGTTGAAGACCCCGGACAACGAAGTATGCAAGAGAATGTGCAGTTTCTGCAGGCGGGGATCGCTACGGATTTCCGCCGTCAGGGTATAGCCGTCCATTTCCGGCATCTCGATGTCGGAGATCAGCATCAGCAGCTCGTCTTCCGGGCGTCGTCCTTCGGCGAGCATGTTCTGCAGGTACTCCAGGGCCTGGCGCCCGTCGTTCAGCGCGGTTATTTCCACGCCGACCGCCTCCAGGCAACGGATCACCTGCTTGCGCGCCACCGACGAATCGTCCACCACCAGCACCCGCTTGGTCACCGCGCGACTCTGGGTCTCGGCGTCGATCACGCCGTGGGAGACTTCCTCGGACGTCGGGGCGACCTCGGCGAGCACCTTCTCCACGTCGATGATTTCCACCAGTTGCTTGTCCACCCGGGTCACCGCGGTCAGGTAGTGCTCGCGGCCGGCGCCCTTGGGTGGCGGATGGATCTCTTCCCAGTTCATGTTGACGATGCGCTCCACCGAGCGTACCAGGAAGCCCTGCACCTTGGTGTTGTACTCGGTGATGATCGCGAAGCTGTTGGTCAGGTCCTGCAACCCGCGGCGGCCGGTGGCCAGCGCCAGGTCGAGGATCGGAATGGTGCCTCCGCGGATGTTCGCCACCCCGCGCACCACCGGACTGGACTTGGGCATCACCGTCAGGCGCGGGCACTGCAACACCTCTTTCACCTTGAACACGTTGATGCCGTAGAGCTGATTGCCGTCCAGGCGGAACAGAAGCAGCTCCAGACGGTTCTGTCCGACCAACTGCGTGCGCTGGTTGACTGAATCCAAAACACCGGCCATTGGCGCTCCCCTCAGACGATCGTGACGGACTCCGGCACGACCATTGCTTGACCCGTTGCATGAAACAGGCAACGACAGTTTTTCGACGAATGATGGCACGTAGCCATGTCTCTTTACGGTTTGTACCCGTTTTGCTCGGGCTCGGCTACCTGTGCGCGCCGAATCACGGCCAGGCCCAGGGTTTTACCGCTCCCGAAGTGCTTATCGGCTCCACCCAGGGGTTTCTTGAGTTCAAGGTAGAAGAATATCTGCAGAATAGCGGACTCGACGCGCGCTACGAGGTCCAGGTCAACCGGGTCGACCCGCGCCTGCGCCTCGCCGAGTGCGACAGGGACTTGACGCTCAGCCAGGAAAGTCCGGCACAGCCGGTTGGCCGGGTGACAGTGCGGGTCCGCTGCGAAGGCGGTTCGCCCTGGACCATCTTCATGCCGGCCCAGGTGAAGCTGTTCCGCCAGGTGGTCGTCGCGGTGCAGCCGCTCAAGCGCGAGCACGTGCTGGACGACGCCGACATCGCCCTGGTCGAGCGCGACGTCGGCCTGCTGACCCAGGGCTACCTGACCGATCCGGCCCGCGTCGTCGGGCAGAAGCTGCGGCGGCCGGTGATCAACGACCAGGTGCTGGCGCCGGCGTTCCTCGAGCAAGCCGAGGCCGTGCGCAAGGGCGATCAGGTGGTGATCCTCGCGCGTACCGCCACCATCAATGTGAAGATGCCCGGCGAAGCGTTGGCCGATGGTGCGCCGGGGCAGCAGATCCGCGTGCGCAACCTGCGCTCGCAGCGGGTGATCAAGGCCCGCGTGCTGGAGCCCGGCACGGTCGAGGTGAATATGTAGAGGGAAAGCCGTGGCCGGTAGCGCTGGCGCTACCCCTGCGGGTTTCTCTAAACTGGGAAACGACGCACGAAAATAAGTCCTAAAGTTTTTCAAGCCTTCGCCGAAAAGCTAGGCAAGCGTCCAATACCTTCGAGGTTTACAATCATGGTCATCGACTTCAACCGGCTGAATCCCGGCACCACGCCAGCCACCACCGGCCGTACCGGCAACACCGCCGCCGGCCGTCCCGACGCCGCTGGCGCCGACAAGGCAGGCCAGTCCGCGAGTCCCGCGAAGCAGAGCGGCGAGTCGGTGCAGATCAGCGAAACCGCCCAGAACATGCAGAAAGTCACGGACAAGCTGCAGACCCTGCCGGTGGTCGACAACGAGAAGGTTGCCCGGATCAAGCAAGCGATCGCCGATGGCACCTATCAGGTCGACAGCGAGCGCGTTGCCAGCAAGCTGCTCGACTTCGAATCCCAGCGCTGAACTCGAAGGAAGCGCTGGGGGCCATTGGACGCCGAATGAACTCCCGAGCCCGAGATGCCAGACTCCCCTACCCTGCTTGACCTGTTCGCCGAGGATATCGGCCATGCCAGCCAGCTCCTGAAGCTGGTCGATGAAGAATTCCAGGCCCTGGAACAACGCGACCTGGCGGCCCTGCAACAGCTTCTCGGCGCCAAGCAGCCGCTGATGCAGCAGCTGGAACGCAACGGCCGGGCGCGCGCGGAGATCCTCCATGCCGCCGGCGTTTCCCTCGACCGCGAAGGCCTGGCCCGCTACGCCCGCGAGCACGCCGACGGCGCCGAGCTACTGGCCCGGGGTGACGAGCTGGGCGAACTGCTGGAGCGCTGCCAGCAGGCCAACCTGCGCAATGGCCGGATCATCCGCGCCAACCAGGCCTCCACCGGCAGCCTGCTGAACATTCTCCGCGGCCAGGACGCTCCCGGCCTCTACGACAGTCGCGGCAGTACCGCCTCGAGCGCCAGGCAACGTCCGCTCAGCCAGGCCTGACGACCACCAGCGCAAGCATCAAGGCACAATGCTATCATTGAGGCATTCGTGCCCCAGGAGAGCATTGAAGGTGCCCAACCCGTTCGCCGAAGAAGCGGGGCCGCAACCCCCGAAGGTGCTCAAGGCACCGGTGGAAATCCAGGCCAGCCTGCGCCTGCTGCAGGACGGCCGCGACTCGCTGCTGATCACCTTTCATGAGCGCAACCAGCGCTTCCAGAGCTTCCTGGTGGATATCGACCGTGATCGCGGCCTGCTCGCCCTGGACGAACTGGTCCCCAATACCGGCGAACGTTTCCTGCAGAATGGCGAGGCTTTTCGCGTCGAGGCCTTCCATGAAGGCGTGCGCATCGCCTGGGATTGCGAGCGTCCCGTACAGTTCGGCGAACACGACGGGGTTCCCTGCTACTGGGCCACCCTTCCCGCCGAGGTGCATTATCACCAGCGGCGCAACGCCTATCGCGCCGGCATCAAGCAGAGCCAGCCGATCATCGCGGAAATCGCCGGGGAAAAACTCCGCGTGCCACTCACCGGGCAGTTGCTGGACATCTCCGCCACTGGCGCCAAGCTGCGCTTCGCCGGCAATGTCGCCGAACGCCTGCATCCCGGAGAGATCTACGAGGCGTTCAGCGCCCAGCTACCGCAGGGCGCGATCGGCAGCGCGATCGAACTGCGCCATGTGCGCTTCGACGAAAAGCTCGACGCGACCTTCGCCGGCGTGCGCTTCAGCGAGATGAGCGGGCCCGCCCAGCGCCAGGTGGACCGTTTCGTCTACCAGTTGCAGCGCGAAGCACGGCGCTTCGAGAAGGACGCGCTTTTCTAGGCTCACAGGACCACGCCCAGCGCCGCCAGGCGCGGCAGGTCCTCGGGACGGTCGACGTCCCATAGCGCCGGCAACAGGTGATGCTCCCAGCCCAGTTGCCGGAGGCGCTCGCAGGTCAGCGCCAGCAGGCGCTCGCCGCCCCAGGGCATCGACTCGAACAGCAGGGGGTCGACCCGGGTCAGGCCGAGCAACGCATAGCCGCCCCGCTCCACCGGCCCGAGCACCGCCTGGCGCCCCTCCAGGGCGGCGCAGGCCGCCTCCAGGTAGGCGCCGTCCAGCTCCGGGCAATCGTGGCGGATCAGCAGCACCGCTTCGCTTTCCGCCAGGCCCAGCGCCGCGATCCGCCGCATGCGCTCACCGGGATCGCCGGCCGGCTGGCTCATCAGGCTCCAGCCGAGCGCGACGGCCAGCGCCTGGAGATCGCTGTCCAGGTCCTCGTCGAACCACAGGATACGCGCGCTGAAGCCGCGATCGGGGAGGCGCAGGGCGCGCTCGAGCAGGACCCGTTGCAGCCGCCAGGCGCTTTCCTCGCCGATGGCCTGGGCGATTCTCGGCCGCCGCTGTCCGGGCGGCAGGTTGCGGACCATCAGGTGAAGGGAAAGCGTCGGACTCATCGCAACCTCTCCAGCAAACAGGTCGTTCCTCGCAACGGACGGCGCGGGCTCAACTGCGCGCCGCAGCCTCCTCGGCGGGCGCCGCGCTGTCCTCGTCGACCATCTGCTCCTGCACGGCCTGCTCGTCGACCCGCGGGTCCAGTGCCGCGACCAGCGGCGAGCTGGTCATGTTGTCCGGAGTCGGCACGTGGTGCAGCGGCGCGTCGTCGACCCGGTGCAGGCCGCTGACCTTCTCCGGATGCACCCGCCAGACCAGGATCAGGGCGCAGGCGCTGACGAACGCATATAGCATGTTAGCGCCAAACAGGCGCATCAGCGCGCCCGCCGCCAGCGGCCCGATGCAGGCGCCGACGCCGAAGGTCACCAGCAGCATGGCGGTCAGCGAGACCCGCCGCTCGGTCTCCACGTGGTCATTGGAAAAGGCCACGGCCAGCGGATAGAGGGTGAACTGCAACATGCTCGCGGCGATGCCCAGGGCCAGCAGCAACGCCAGCGGCATCTGCTGCAGCAACGCCAGCGGCAGGGCGAACAGGCACAGCAGGATGGCGCAGGCGCGGATCAGCCAGGCGCGGTCGCGGCGGTCGGACAGCCAGCCGAGCGGCCACTGCACCAGCAACCCGGCGAAGATGCAGGCGCCCATGTACAGGCCGACCTGCTCGTTGGGCAGGCCCAGCTGGTTGGCGTAGAGCGGCGCGAGGCCGTAGAAGGAACCGACCACCAGTCCCGATACCAGCACCGTGGTCAGCGACTGCGGCACCCGACGGATGAAGAAGCGCGGCTCCAGCGGCGCCGGGCGCAGCGCCGCGGGGTGGATCTTGTGGGTCAGCGCCAGCGGCACCAGGCACAGGGCGAAGCAGAAGGCCACCAGCATCAGCAGCTCCGGTCCCAGCTGCGGGTGGGCCACCAGAATCATCTGGCCGAGCACCAGGCCCAGGTAGGAAGCCGCCATGTAGCCACCGAACACCGCGCCGCGCTGGCTGGCGTCGGCCTGCTCGTTGAGCCAGCTCTCGATCACCATGTACTGGCACATCAGGCCCAGGCCCATCACCATGCGCAACGCGATCCAGGCCGGCAGCCAGGGCAGCAGGCCATGGCCGAGGACCGCGGCGGTGACCACCCCGGCGCAGGCGACGTAGGCGCGGATATGGCCGACCCGGGCGATCAGCCGGTGGCCGACCTTGCCGCCCAGCACCAGGCCGAAGTAGTTGGCCGCCATCAGCGCGCCGACCCACAGGCCGTCGACCTTCTCCGCCGCCAGGCGCAGCGCCAGGTAGGTGCTGAGCAGGCCGGAGCCGGTGAGCATGAGCAGGGTGGCGAAATAGAGAGCGCGAAAAGAGAAGAAAATCCGCCGCATCGGACCTCCGGTCCCGTACAAGGAGAGCCGGCGCCGCTCGCGGACTGCCCGGCTCGCACAGCGTTGGAGTCCCGGGGACGCCCCGGGACAGGACGCGGGCTGCCGAAGCCGGCACCCGAACCACGATCCCGCCGCCCGTGGGCGGCGGGGGTGACACAGGGCTAGGAAGGTACCACGGTGGATCAGGCCTGGGCTGCCAGAACGCGACGCTCCCAGGGGCTGATCTCGTCGAAGAAGCTGGTCAGCTCCATGCTCTTGGTCGCCACGTAGCCTTCGACGAACTCCGTACCGAACAGTTCACGCGCCAGCGCGCTGCCCTTCAGGCGGCGCAGGGCGTCGTACATGGTGCAGGGCAGGGTCAGCTCCTCCGGCACCTCGAACTCGCCCTGGATCGCCGGGCTCGGTTCCAGTTCGTGCTCCAGGCCGTAGAGACCGGCGGCCAGGCTGGCGGCGATGGCCAGGTAGGGGTTGGCATCGGCGCCCGGCAGGCGGTTCTCGACCCGTCGCGCGGACGGACCGCTGGCCGGGATGCGCAGGCCGGCGGCGCGGTTGTCGTGCGACCAGCAGGCGTTGTTCGGCGAGGCGTAGGGATGGCAGAGACGCTGGAAGGAGTTCACGTGCGGCGCGAAGAACGGCGTGAAGTCCGCCAGGCAGGCCTGCTGGCCGCCGATGAAGTGGCGGAACGCGGCGGAAGCCTCGCCGTCGGCTTCGCTGAAGATGTTCCGCCCGCCGTCCAGCTCGACGATGCTCTGGTGGATGTGCATCGAACTGCCCGGCGTCTTCGCCAGCGGCTTGGCCATGCACACCACGATCAGGCCGTGCTTGAGCGCGACCTCCTTGAGCAGGTGCTTGAACAGGAAGGTCTGGTCGGCCAGCAGGACCGGGTCGCCATGCAGGAAGTTGATCTCGAACTGGCTGGTGCCCATCTCGTGCATGAAGGTGTCGCGCACCAGGCCCAGCGCATCCATGCAGCGATAGACGTCCTCGAAGAACGGCCGCAGGCCGTTGTTGGAAGACACGCTGAAGGCCGAATAGCCCAGCTCGCGCCGGCCATCCGGACCCAGCGGGGCCTGGAACGGCTCGTTGGGATCGGTGTTCGGGGCGAAGACGAAGAATTCCAGTTCGGTCGCCACCACCGGCTGCCAGCCGTGGGCGGCGTAGCGCGCCACCACCTGCTTGAGCAGGCCGCGGGTGGACAGTCCGGACGGCGTGCCATCCAGTTCCTGCGCGTCGCAGATGGCGAAGGCGCGCGGCGTGTTGCTCCAGGGCAGGCGATGGACCTGGGTCGGCTCGGCGACCAGCGCCAGGTCGCCGTCGTCGCTGCCATAGAAGCGCGCCGGCGGGTAGCCGCCCATGATGCATTGCAGCAGCACGCCACGGGCGAGCTGCAGGCGCCGGCCGCTGAGGAAGCCCTCGCCGGTCATCACCTTGCCGCGCGGCACCCCGTTCAGGTCGGGGGTGACGCATTCGATCTCTTCAACTCCAGCCAGCCGTTCGGCGAGTGAGCCTTGGCCTTCGATAGTCATGACTTCTTATCCTTGTTGGTATCGCGGATGCCGCACCGGGACGGCGGCCGCGTACAAAATACGCATCGCTTGTTCAAGATATCAAGCATGCGGCACATTCTCGCGCGTGCAAAGCCTTTCGCCGCAGAGGCGTTCTGCCTTGCCCGCCGGGTACGAGGAAAAACGCCGGCCAGGCGTATATCCTCTGTGCCTTCGCCGCCCTACCCGCCACAGGAGTACAGCCGTTGATTCTCGGAACCCCCAAGGCCGACTGGCTCGCCGAATTCCCGCGCCTGGCCGACCTGATCGCCCTGCGCCCGAGCGAGTGGTTCAACCCGGCCATCGCGCCGAGCGCCGAAGCCCTGGCCGACGTCGGCCTCGGCGCCGCCGACGTGGCCGATGCCAGCGCCCGCCTGCAGCGCTTCGCCCCGCTGATCGCCCGGCTGTTTCCGGAAACCGCCGGCAGCGGCGGCATCATCGAGTCCGACCTGGTCGAGGTGGCGGACTTCCACGACGCCCTGCGCCAGCACTACGCCGCCGAACTGCCCGGCCGACTCTGGCTGAAACGCGACAGCCACCTGCCGATCTCCGGCTCGATCAAGGCCCGCGGCGGCATCTATGAAGTGCTCGCCCATGCCGAGCGCCTGGCCCTGGAGAACGGCCTGGTCGGCCTCGACGACGACTACTCGCGGCTGGCCGAGCCGGACTGCCGGGCGTTCTTCGCCGGCCACCGGATAGCGGTGGGCTCCACCGGCAACCTCGGCCTTTCCATCGGCATCATCGGCGCCGCGCTGGGCTTCCAGGCCAGCGTGCACATGTCCGCCGACGCCCGCCAGTGGAAGAAGGACAAGCTGCGCGCGCACGGCGTGACGGTGGTGGAGTACGCCTCCGACTACAGTGTCGCGGTGGAACAGGGCCGCCGCGAAGCGGCCGGCGATCCCTATACCCATTTCGTCGACGACGAGAATTCCCGCGACCTGTTCCTCGGCTACGCCGTCGCCGCCGAGCGACTGCGCGGCCAGTTGGACGCCGCCGGCATCCGCGTCGACAGCGAACACCCGCTGTTCGTCCACCTGCCCTGCGGGGTCGGCGGCGGACCCGGCGGGGTGGCCTTCGGCCTCAAGCTGGCATTCGGCGACGCGGTGCACTGCCTGTTCGCCGAGCCGACCCACTCGCCATGCATGTTCCTCGGCGTCTATACCGGCCGCCACGAGCAGGTCTCGGTGCAGGACTTCGGCATCGACAACCGCACCGCCGCCGATGGCCTGGCGGTGGGCCGTCCGTCGGGCTTCGTCGGTCGCGCCATGCAGCGCCTGCTCGACGGCTACTACACGGTGGACGACGACGAGCTGTTCCGCCTGCTCGCATTGCTCGAGCGCAGCCAGGGCATCCGCCTGGAACCCTCGGCGCTGGCCGGCGCGCCGGGCATCGCGCGGGTCACCCGCGAGCCGCAGGGCTATCGCGAACGCATGGGGCTGACCTCGGCGCGCCTGGCCAATGCCACCCACCTGGTCTGGGCCACCGGCGGCGGCATGGTGCCCGAAGCGGAAATGCACGCCTACCTGGAGCGCGGCCGCGCGCTGCTGGACTGAAACCGAGCATGAGCGGGACGCCACGACCGTCCCGCCACCTCCCGCCGAGGATCTTGCATGCGCACACCCGCCTGGTTCGGCAGCGGCATGCCGCTGCTCTTCGTGCTGCTCTGGAGCACCGGATTCCTCGGTGCCAAGTTCGGCCTGCCGTACGCCGAGCCCTTCACCTTCCTGGCCATCCGCCTGCTCCTCGCGGCCGCCCTGCTGGCCGTCTTCGCCCTCCTCAGCGGTGCGCCCTGGCCGGGCTCGGCACGGCTGGCCGGGCATGTCGCGGTCGCCGGCCTGCTGGTCCATGGCCTGTACCTGGGCGGGGTATTCCTCGCCATCGAGCACGGCATGTCGGCCGGCCTGACCTCCCTGTTGGTCGGCCTGCAACCGCTGGCCACCGCGGCCCTGGCCGGCATCTGGCTCGGCGAGCGGGTCAGCCGCCGGCAATGGCTGGGACTGGCGCTCGGCCTGGCTGGCGTAGCCCTGGTGGTGCTCGGCCGCCTCCACGGTGGCGCCGATGGCCTGGCCTGGGGCGCGGTGCTGGTGGCGCTGGCGGCGATCACCTGCGGCACGCTGTACCAGAAGCGCTTCTGCGCGGGCATGGACCTGCGGACCGGCGGCGTGGTCCAGTACCTGGCCAGCGGCGCCCTGCTCGGCCTCGCCGCGCTGCTTTTCGAAGGCCGCGAAGTGCAATGGACCACACCGTTCCTGCTGACTCTCGGCTGGCTGGTGCTGGGCCTCTCGTTCGGCGCCGTCGGCCTGCTCTACACGCTGATCCGGCATGGCGCCGCGTCGAAGGTGGCGAGCCTGTTCTACCTGGTGCCGCCGGTGACCGCGCTGGCCTCCTGGCTGCTGTTCGACGAGCGCCTGGCGCCGACGGCGATCGGCGGCATGCTGCTGGTGATGCTCGGCGTCGCCCTGGTCAACTGGCCGGGCCGGCGCGCCTGACGTCTCAGTGGCTGTAGTGCCGGGTGGCGGCGAAGCGGTTGAGGAACAGGTGGATCACCAGCACCGTCATCAGCGTGGCCAGCACCGCGAAGCACACCGAAGTGAAGCGGTAGAGCACGCTGTACATCATGTCGTGGGTCGGCGTCAGGTACTGGCCGAGGACGATCGCCAGGGTGGTCAGCGCGCCGAAGCCGATGCCCGGCACGCCGTTCTCCAGCATGTGGATGCGCGCGCAGAACATCGCCGAGATCCACAGCAGCAGGGCGACGAAGGGCAGGATGTCGTAGTGGTCGTAGAGCAGCACCTGCAACCCCACCGCCAGCGCGCAGCCGAGCAGCGTGCCGAGGGCGCGGATGCGCCCGGCGAAGTGCACGCCCTTCCAGTGCATGGGGAACAGCACCAGGATCGAGGCGATCTGCGCCGACAGCGAATCCTTCAGGTCGAAGGTCTGGAACACCACGAAGGACAGGGTCGCCACCGTCGCCCCGAGCAGCGCCTCGTGGCGACGGCTGGGCGCGTCCTTGGCCGGCGCCTGGCGCGGCGGCCGCGGCTCGACGTCGGGGAACAGGTGGAACATCAGCACCGCGATGGCCACCGTCAGCCAGGTGGCGACCATGTTGCTGGCGAGCATGTCGAACAGATCGACCTCCGGATAGCTGGCAAAGTGCAGCAGCATCGAGAGGAATACCGAGCTCAGTGCGCCGAAGAAGAACAGCGGGCCGCGCGCCATCAGGGCGAAGCGATAGACGAAGAGGCCGAAGACGATCGGCGTCATCAGCAGCGGACGGTCGCCGAACAACCCGTACAGCACCAGTACCTCGACGCTGATCACCAGCGAGTTGGCGAGGAACTGGCGGACGATGTGCGGGTTGAGCACCGGCGTCAGGCCGAGCAGCAGCATCGGGTAGACGCCGAAGAACGAGCCGTAGTCCCAGTTCATCAGTTTGCAGACGAAGAATCCCAGGGTGCCGCCGCCGGCGATGCGCAGGCATTGGCGCAGGTCGTTGGCGGACATCGCGAGCTTGGCCGGCATGACGTCAGTAGACGTAGTGCAGCAGGCTGATGGCGACGATCTGCGCGCGACCGAGCAACTGGCTCAGGCCGTCGCCGGGATACAGCTGCACGGTGGCCTTGGCGCCGGTGGGCAACAGGCCTTCGGGCAGTTCGTCGAGCACCACGTGCAGGCGCTGGCGCTGGGCGTCGCGGACCCAGCGGTCGGAAGTGACCGGCGCGGCGAGGTCGCCGTTGGCGTCCAGCTGGCCCTCCTTGACCCCAGCGTCGATGGCCGCCACCCGCGCGCCGAACACTTCGCCGGGACGCGCGTCGAACACCACCGCCGCGCGATCGCCCGGGCGCACGTAGCGCAGCGATTTCTCGCGGAAGTCGGCGACGATGTCGATGCGATCATCCACCAGCGCCGCCACCGGCGTGCCGGCCGGAACATAGGTGCCGGGGGTCAGTTGCAGGTTGCTCAGGGTTCCGGCGCGGTCGGCGCGGACGCTGCTGTATTGCAGTTGCAGGCGGGCCTGGGCCAGGGCGTTGCGCGCCTGGCGCAGGCGCAGGTTGTCCTCGCCGGCCGTGCCGCGTCGCGCGGTCAGCTCGCCGATCCGCGCCTGGGCCGCGGCGACCCGGGCACGGGCGGCCTGGGCCTGGGCGCTGACCTGCTCGTGCAGCTGCTGCGAAACGTGGTGGCGCTGCACCAGTTGGGCGGTACGGCGCGCCTCGCTGCCCAGTTCGCCGGCACTGCTGCGCGCGGCCAGCAGGTCGGCCCTGGCCGAGGCGATGGCAGCGTCCAGCTCGCGGTTGGTGCGCCCGGCCTCCTCCAGCGCCAGTTCGGCCTGGCGTACCGCCAGTTGGAAGGGTTCGGGATCGAGGCGGAACAGCACCTCGCCGGGCTGCACGTGGCCGTTGTTGGCCACCTGCACCTCGGCGACCTGCCCGCTGACCCGCGGCGCGACGCGCACCACCGGCCGGGTCAGCTGGGCCTGGGGGGTGAGCGGCATCCACAGGTCGGCGACCAGGAAGTAGACGAACAGCAACACGAATACCGCGATAGCGACTTGAACCCAACGGGCAAATCGTTGATCGGGAGTCATAGGATACGAGCCTCGAATCCAGCAGGAATGCAGTCGCCGCAGCGGGGCCTGAATGCGGGGGTTGCCGCTACCGGGATGGAACCGGCGGCCCGGACGACGGCCAGTGGGTGGCCTTCGCTGCTACGGCGACCGGGTGACGCAGTATATTTCGGAACAATCTCCCCTCGCCTGCCGCCATCGGCAACAGATCGTTGCGCATAGCGTAACGGTCAAGGCAATTGGAGGCGGCCGGCTACCACCATCCAGGTCATGCATCGGCAGTGCCAGCCCAGTCCCGTCACGCCCCTGCGAAGTCTGGCAGTAGCTGGCCGGAACAGTCGGCGTAGATTGGCCGAACGGTGCGTCCTTCCTGCCTGCGCACCGCCTGCCGCCAAGGACTGCGGATCTCCCGTACACGCCATACCGCGCGCCAGACGGCTGCCTGAAAAGGCAGGTCAGGTATTCAGTGGAGAGACATCATGGCAACACAAGGAGTGTTCACCCTACCCGCCAACACCCGTTTCGGCGTCACTGCCTTCGCCAACTCGTCCGCAACCCAGACGGTGAAAGTACTGGTCAACAACGAGACGGCCGCAACCTTCACAGGACAGAGCACCAACAACGCCGTCATCGGCAGCCAGGTGCTCAACTCGGGCGGCGGCGGCAAAGTGCAGATCCAGGTCAGCGTCAATGGCCGCTCTTCGGATCTGGTTTCGGCGCAGGTCATCCTGGCCAACGAGCTGAACGTTGCCCTGGTGGGTTCGGAAGACAGCACCGACAATGATTACAACGACGCCGTCGTGGTGATCAACTGGCCGCTCGGCTAGCGTCGGAAAAAGGCGGCGGGGACGCTTCGCCAGTTCCCCGCCGACCGTCATCGACGAGAACCGAGAGTCTTCTCGTACGACATGCGCATGTCTGCCGCCCAACCATCCAGCACCGCCTTGACATCGTCACCCGTGATCGGCTGATCGGAGTCGTCCAGCGCCTTGCCGGTGCCCTGGCGCACCATCTTCGCCAATACTTTGTCGTCTCCACCGTCGAGCAGCATGGCCTCGGTGGCGATCTGGGTATCCTGGTCGCGAATCCCGACCGCCGTGCTCATCCCGGCAGCGATCAGCGCGATAGGAATGACCTCGTAGGGCCGTAGGCCCTGGGTATGGCTGGAAACTGCGGTGATCGCCGGTTTCAGCACCAGGATGCCAGGGCCAGGGGCGCTGGCCAGCGGCAGGCTCTTGCCCAGCTCACGGCGCAAAGCCTGATCGTAGTAGGTCGTGATGTCCGCAAGCGTCTTCGCGGAAACCTTGTCGTTCGGTTTCGGGACCGGATAGAACCTGCTGGGCTCGATGTAGATCCGCTGGTAGCGCCGCACGTCCGCCTGCGGGTCTACCCAGCGCAGGAGCGGCGCTCCGGAAGGCGCGGTGGCAGGCGCCAGCGTCGAATAGTCACCGATGAAGCCCGAGTAGTTTTCCGGCTTGACCTGACCATTGGAACAACCCACCAGCGCCGCTAGCAGCGCGCAGGAAACGGCAACTCGAAGTCGTTTCATGAAGAGCCTCGAACAGGGAAAGGAATATCGCCGGACAGTGGAAAACGCTCACTCGAGACCGAGTCGCTCAGACTATAGGCAGAAGTTGCAAAAACGGAATTCGAATTCTACCCGAGCGCCTGCGGTAAACGATCCACTCCCAAACAGAATCGAAGAACTTGGAGAGGATGCCCGCACCCAAGGAAGACGCTTCGACGAACGTTCCGACATGGATATTCCCCGGCCTGTTGCCAGAAAACAGGCCGGTATCGCTCAGGCGGACGGCTCGTTTCCCAGCAACTCCTGGGCGATCTTCAGGATCGGCTCGCGCCGCTTCATGGCCTCCCGCGACAGGTACAGGTGCGCCTCGCGCTCGCCCCAGCCATGGCGTTGCATCAGCAGCGCCTTGGCCTGGCCGATCCGCGCCTGGCCGGCGATGCGCTCCTGCAACTGGGCGTTCTTCTGTTGCAGCCGCGCCAGCGCCTCGCTGACCCGCCGTGCCGAGACCAGTACCGGCAGCACCCGGTGCGCATCGAGCGGCTGGGTGATCACCCCGTGGCACTCCAGCTCGATGATCTGCGAGAGCACCGCCGGGCTTTCGTACTCCACCAGCGCCACCAGCGTGATGCGCGGGTCGCCGGCGGCGAGCAGCGCGGCGAGCTGCTCATGGTGGCGGTTCTGGAAGATCCCGCTGAAGACCACGTCCACCGGCACTTCGAACGCCTCCGGCGGCGGCCAGCACTGGCGCACCGAGCAGCCGATGCGGATCAGTTGCAGGACCAGGGCGTCGCTCACCTCTCCCGGCGGATGGAGCACCAGCACCTGCAGTTCGCGCAGGCTGCCGAGCAGCGAGCTGGCGCTCATGGCAGTGCCCCCCCGCCCATGCTGGCGGACCAGTCGTCCAGGTTGTGCACCACCACGTAGGGATCCGGACGGATCGGTTCGGGCGACTGCCAGCGCACCTGGAACACCCCGCGCGCATCGATCTCGGCGATGCGCGACGTCAGGCGGCTGTGGTTGTTCTGCCGCTCCACCCGCACCGGCCCCTGGGGGGCGTCGATGTCGATGTCGTACAGGTGCCGCTGCACTTCTTCCACCCGCCAGCTGCCTGCGGCCCGCGCGGCGCGGCCGAGCAGCAGGGTCTGCCAGTAGGCCGCCTCGGCCCAGGCGGTGATGGTCGCGCTTTCCGGGAAGAAACCGTGGCAGGCCTGGACGAAGGCGCGGCTGGCCGGCGTGTCGACGCTGGAGAAATACGGCGCGACCACCACCTGCCCTTCCGCCACGTCGCGCTCCATCTTCGCCACCTCCGCCTCGCTGGTGGTCAGGCTGGCGATCGGCGGCCGTCCGCCGTCGCCGTAGCGACGGGCGATGGCGCGATACAGCTCGGCGGTACCGGTGCCGACCACGGTGGAGAACACCACGTCGGCGCGCGCCTGGTGGATGCGCTCGACGGCGCGCTGCAGGTCGTCGTCGGAGGGGTACAGCGGAATGTAGATTTCCTCGAGCACCGCGCCGCCGTGCTGGCGGTACAGGTGGCGCATCACATGGTTGCTTTCCCGCGGATAGATGTAGTCCGAGCCGATGAACACTACCCGCTCGCCGTAGTGACGGATCAGGTACGCCGCCAGCGGCGCGCTGTTCTGGTTCGGCGCCGGACCGCCGTAGACGATGTTCGGCGAATACTCGAAGCCCTCGTAGGGAGTCGGGTAGCAGAGCAGCGCGTCGGCGCGCTCGACCACCGGCATCACCGCCTTGCGCGTATGCGACATGTAGCAGCCCACGAGGAACCGCACTCCCTGGTTGCGAATGAAGTCCTCGGCGCTCAGCCGGTAGCGGTCCGGATCGCCGCCGGGATCCTGCGACAGGGTCTCGATCGGTCGCCCGTCGAACCCGCCCTCGCGGTTCAGTTGCTCGACCGCCAGCAGCGCGCCGTAGCGCTGCGAGCGTTCGATGTCGGCGGTGACGCCGGTTTCGGAGAACAGCAGGCCGATGAGCGGCCGCCCCTGGTGCAATCCCATCCGATCTTTCTCCCGTGACTGTGGTTCAGCGTGGCACGAAGCGGATCCGTCCATGCTCCAGGCGCGCCAGGTAGGTGGTGAATGCCCCGTCGCCCGGCTGGTGCCGCTCGAGCAGGTACTCGGCCAGCGGTACTTCCAGATGATGACGGACGCTGCGGCGCAGCGCACGGGCGCCGAACTGCCGGTCGAAGCCGGCGCGGGCGATCTTCGCCAGCACCTCCGGCGCCGCTTCCAGGTGGCAGCGATGCTTCTCCAGGCGGCGGTTGAGGCGCCGTACTTCCAGCTCGACCAACCGTTCGACGACGTTCCGCTCGATCCAGTTGAAGGTGACGATGCTGTCGAGGCGGTTCACGAACTCCGGTGAAAAGGTCTTGAGCAGCCGGGCCTGAACCATGTCGTCGATATCGCGCCGGCGCCGCTCGGGGCCGACCGGCAGGAGGCGCCAGGGCAGGCGCTGGTGACGCTCGTCGTAGCGCTGGATCTGGTGGGCGCAGAGGTTGCTGGTCATGAACACCAGGGTGTTGCGGAAATGGTAGGTGCGTTCGCCGGAAGCGACCCGCAGCAGGCCGTTGTCGAGCACGTTGAGCAGCGCATGGACCACTTCCGGGCTGGCCTTCTCCAGTTCGTCGAAGAGAACGATGCCGGGGCGGCCGGGACTGCCGTCCAGCTTGTCCTGCTCGAGCAGGGTGGTGCCCTCCTTCGCCCCGACGTAGCCCGGCGGCGCGCCGGTGAGGGCGGCGGCATAGTGCTCCTGGGACAGGGTGTTCATGTCCACCCGGCAGAATCCCTCGGCGTCGCCGTGCAGGGCCCTGGCCAGGGCGCGGACGATCTCGGTCTTGCCGACCCCGGTGGGGCCGAGGAATAGCGCGCTGAACAGCGGGCGGCGCGGGTCGGCGATGTCCGCGCGAACCACCTTGAGCATGTCCTCGACGGCCTGTAGCGCCGGCTCCTGGCCGAGCACCTCGGCGCGCAGGCAGTCCATCACCGCCGCCGGGTCGAAACGGAAGCGGCTGTGCAGCGCGCTGCGGTGGCTCGAGTGGGCCTGGACCAGGCTGGCCTCGGCAAGGTTTTCCCGCGCCAGGGCCTGTTCCTCGTCCTTCTGCCGGCGGGACTGGTCGAGCATGTCGCTCAGAAAAGGCATGGATGAAGCTCCTTCTGCCACAAGGGGAAACAATGGAAACGGCGTGCCGTCAGCGGCACGCCGGGCTGGCGGCGTCTGCCGTCAGGCCTCTTTTTCCAGTCCCTCGTAGGGCAGCCGCCCCACCGGGCACTGCGCCACGCCGGTGGTCGAGCGGGTCAGCCGCTCGACGTTCTCGCGGGCCTTCTCGGCATCGGTGACCCAGGTGCGGTAGAACTCGAACGGACACTCCGCCAGCCCCCGGTCGCCGTCGCCGGAGGCCTGCAGGCCGCTGTAGCCGCGATGAAGGATCTTGAACAGGTGGTTCTGCGACTGGTCGTTGGCGCGCGCATCGCGGATCTGCGAAAGCGACAGCTGGGCGTACTGGATACCCATTTCCTCCTCGCCGCACTCACCGAGGGTGCGACCGTCGAAGCCGATGATCGCCGAGTGGCCGAAGTAGGAGTACACGCCGTCGAAGCCGGCGGCGTTGGCCACCGCCACGTAGCAGTTGTTGGCCCAGGCCATGGCCTTGGCCATCATCACCTGCTGGTCCTTGGCCGGGTACATGTAGCCCTGGCAGCGCACGATCAGCTCGGCGCCCTTCATCGCGCAATCGCGCCAGATCTCCGGGTAGTTGCCGTCGTCGCAGATGATCAGGCTGATCTTCATGCCCTTCGGCCCGTCGCTGACGTAGGTCTGGCCACCGGGGTACCAGCCCTCGATGGGGCACCAGGGGATGATCTTGCGGTACTTCTGGACGATCTCGCCGTTATTGTCGATCAGCACCAGGGTGTTGTACGGCGCCTTGCGCGGATGCTCCTCGTGCCGTTCGCCGGTGAGCGAGAACACGCCCCAGACGTTGGCCTTGCGGCAGGCGCGGGAGAATATCTCGGTTTCCTCGCCGGGGATGGCCACCGCGGTTTCCATCATCTCCGCCGGATCGTACATGATGCCCTGCAGGCTGTACTCGGGGAACACCACCAGATCCATGCCGGGCAGGCCCTGCTTCATGCCGACGATCATGTCGGCGATCCTTCGCGCGTTGTCCAGTACCTCCGCCGCGGTGTGCAGGCGCGGCATCTTATAGTTGACCACCGCCACTCCGACGGTGTCGTTGCTGCTGGAAATATCGCCGTGACGCATGGCTATCACCTCTTGTTGTTATTTTTTCGGGACGAAAAAAGGCCCTCCCGGGTAACCCCGGGAGAGCCCATTTGCTCTGTGTGTATGCGTTAGGTTCGGTCCGGCGACATCGACGCTGATGCGCATGACCTGATGGCGGAACATATAAGCCCCGCCGGAACGGGCTGTCAAGGTTCGTGTAACGTCATGTAATCGGCGCGATCGCGAAAGCGCGTGGTAAGAGCCTGAGATAGCATGCAGCCATCATTCGCACGGAAGCTTCGCCAATGAAACTCGGACCTTTCGCCTCGATCGCCCTCTTCCTCCTGTCGGCCTGCGCACTTCCGGCGCTGGCCGCCAATAGCCCCTGCTCGGGAAAGAAAGGCGGTATCGCCGGTTGCGACGGCGATATCTTCCTCTGCAACGACGGCTCCATCAGCGCCTCGAAGCGCAGTTGCGCGGCCTACTTCGGCAACGCCGGCGGAGCTGCCGAGCAACCCGCCGTACAGCGCCTGCGCGGCACGCCGGACGGCTGTGCCTGTGGCAGCGGGACGTTCTGCACGGGACCGCGCGGAGGGGTCTACTGCCTGACGCCGGGCGGCAAGAAAAGCTATCGGAGAAAGTGACGGGAAGCGGGCTGACGCAGCGGCGAGGGAAGCTGGAGCAGAGAATGAATGGCGTCCCGGAGAGGGGTCGAACCTCCAACCTTCCCCTTAGGAGGGGGATGCTCTATCCAATTGAGCTACCGGGACACGCCGGACGTGGCGAGCGGTGCACCGCGTCCGGGCGGCATGTTAACGGCAGAGAAAGCGTTTGTCATGCCACTGCCACCAAGGTTGCGCATAATTTTCCGCAACCCCGGAGGTGCAGCATGAACCCGAACGCCGCCATTCCCGCCGCTCAGGACCCGCCGAACGCCCCGCAGCGGACGCGGATACCGGACTCCCCCTTCGCCCGCTTCGACGTGCGGATCGCCAGCGAGCACGATGCGCCGCGCCTGTCGCTGCTGCTGCAGCAGCTCGGCAGCGCCGATCCGGGTCCCGACCCGGCGTTGCTGGCGGTGCAGTTGCAGCGCCCGCGCAGCGACCGGGTGACCCTGGTGGCCGAGCGCGGCGAACGCCTGCTCGGCACCTGCACCCTGCACCTGATCGAGCACCTGGCGCACGACTTCGCCCGTTCGGCGATTCTCGAGGACATGGTGGTCGACCAGCACGCCCGCGGCCAGGGCGTGGGCCGCGAACTGATCGGCCGGGCGGTGGAGCGGGCACGCAGCTGGGGCTGCTACAAGCTGGCGCTGTCCAGCCACCAGGACCGGGAAACGGCACAGCGCTTCTACGCCACGCTGGGATTCACCTCCCACGGGGTAAGCCTGGCGCTGCACCTGGACTGAGCATCATGCATTTTGCAACCAGCAAAATGCCAGACCGTGCAAAGTGCATTCGAAGGTCCTTGAGGCGAATCTATAACTTATTGATTAGCAAGGATTTATAATAGAAAAAAGTTGGCACAACCGCTGCTATATGACCCTCAGGATCAAACCTTGGCCATCTGCCCGGCAGAGCCACGAAAATGGAGGTGAACATGAGCAGCTCACGCAACCTGGTCGGCACCGGACTTCTTTCCCTGCTGGCTCTCGTGGTCTTCCAGAACAGCGCACTGGGCGACGAGGATCGCCCCCGGGAGCAACACGACGAAACGGTGGTGCTGGACAGCAACGCGACGCCGCAATGGGCACCCGCCGCGCAGCGACTGGTGATCCAGGCGCCCGACGAAGCGCCGCGGATCGTCACGGTCGGCGAGGACGAGCGCGGCACGGCCCTGGTGACCAGCGCCGACGAACAGGCCTGGACATTCTGACGAGGTACGCGCCGGGAAACCGGCATCCATCGACGCTGCACCGCCGCACAGGTCCCCGGGATGCTGGCGGGCGGAAGGGAGAAGAAACATGTGGATCCTGGCTTTGCCGCTGACCGCCCTGGCCCTCTCGGTCGGCGTCTATGGGCTGCTCTGGCTGATGGAGCGCGGAGGGGAAGAATATCCAGCGAGGGTTCCGCTGAGCGGCGAGGACGTCACGGAAGCTCGGCGCCACTGAGCCGGCACAAGGAACAGCGAGCCCGACGGAGAGGGCTCCGGGAGTGAAAACCATGTCACGATCCGCCGTCATTCTTCTGTTCGTGGTGATCGCCAGCGCCATCCTGGCCCTGAGCCTGCCGCCCGACGCCACCCTCCTCGCCTGGTGCGCCTGGGGACTGCTGGGCTTATCCGGCGCCTGGCTGCTGCTTGCGCTGGTGGTAGGTCGGCGAATTCGCTTCGATCCCAGCCTGGACTGATCTCACCCACGGCGTTTGCCGGGCGACACGGCGTCGCTCACAGCGGCAGGCACATGCCGTCGCGCGCCAGTTCCACCCCCTCGGGCAAGGCAGCGGGGTGCTCCAGCAGCCAGGCGTCCAGCGCATGTCCGACGTGAGTCAACACGGCCCGACGGGGGCGCAGCGATTCGATGCACTCCAGCGCCCGCGTCAGGTCGTTGTGGTTGCGCGGCGGCCGCTCCTGCGGCGGCATCGAACAGTCCAGCACCAGCAGGTCCAGCGGCGCCGCGAGCAGTCGCGAGGCGCTGTCCGCCGGCAAACCCACGGTATCGGTGAGGTAGGCCAGACGCCGCGGCGCCCCCTCCTCGGAAGCTCCCTCCAGCAAGTAGCCGAATGTCGGCTTCGAGTGGACCAGCGGCAGCGCGGTCGCCGCCAGCGGCCCCCACTGGCGCCGCTCGAAGGCGCTGAAGGGCTGGCTGAAATCGAGGATGCCAGGATGCTTGTAGAGGTCGGCGAGGCCCTCCGGGTCGGCCGGGCCGTGCACCGGGATCACCAGGCCCTGGCCCCAGCGCAGGTGCAGCAGGCCCTGGGCGTGGTCGGCGTGATAATGGGTCTGGAGGATGCCGTCGAGGCTATGGGGCGGGAAGCGCTCGCAGAGATCGGCCAGGCCGCTGTCGATCAGCCAGCGCTGGCCGGCATGCTCCAGCAGCGCGCTGCATGGACGGCGGCGCAGGCGCTCGTCGATGCGGGCCCTGCCACAGGCCGGGCAGTCGCAGCCGTAGACCGGCACCTGACGGGCGTCGCCGGTGCCGAGCAGGGTCAGGCGCATGCCCGGTCGCCGCCGAGCCACGCCAGGAGCGCGCGCACCGTGTCGTCGAGCTCGCCGGAGTTGTCCAGTTGGAACAGCGGTCCCTCCAGGCCAGCGGCGAACTCGGCGTTGCGCGCCAGGCGCGCCTCGATTTCCTCGGGGCTTTCCCGGCCACGCGCCAGCAGGCGCTGGCGCAGCACCTCGGGCTGCACCCCGAGCAGCACCGCGAGCAGATCCGGATAGCGCCGGCGGGCCTGCGCCAGGTAGCCGCGCGAGCCGTTCACCAGCACGTCGTAGCCCTGCGCCAGCCACTCGTCGATCTGCACCGGGATGCCATAGCAAAGGCCGTTGGCGCGCCAGCTCATGGCGAACGCCGAGGCCCGCTCGAGGGTATCGAACTGCGCCGGGGTCACCGCCTGGGCGTCCTCCCCCACCGCTTCCGCGGAGCGCGTGATCACCCGCCGCACGATACGGCAGCCGCGTAGCGCCAGGGGCTCGCGCGCGGCCTGCAACAGGCTGTCCTTGCCCGAGCCGGAAGGCCCCATCAGATAAATCAGTCTGCCTGTCATCAGAACACTCTCTGCCCGCCGCGCCAGACCTGGCGCACCACCGGCTGGTTGTTGCCGAGCGCCCGCGCCTGCAGCAGATCGGCGCGCAGGCCGACGCGGATTTCGCCACGATCGGTCAGCCCGGCGGCCAGCGCCGGGGTACGGCTGACCATCGCCACCGCGCGCGGCAGGTCGTAGCGGATCGCATCATACTCGCTGTGCTCGCCGGCGAGCAGCAAGGCCGCGTGCAGCAGGCTGGCCGGATAGTAGTCGCTGGAAAGGATATCCAGCACACCGATTCCCGCCAGTTGCGCCGCCGCCACGTTACCCGAGTGGGAGCCGCCGCGGACCACGTTGGGCGCGCCCATCAGCACCTGCAGGCCATGCTCGTGGCTGGCCCTGGCGGCCTCTACGGTGGTCGGGAACTCGGCGATGGCCATGCCGTAGCCGGCCGACTCGCGGACATGCGCGAGGGTCGCGTCGTCGTGGCTGGCCACCGACAGGCCGCGCCCCTGGCAGACATCGACGATGGCCGCACGGGCGGCGGCGCTGTAGCGCCCGGAGTTGGCTACCTGCTCGACGATGAAGGCGTCCATCTCGGCATCGCTGAGGTGGTACTTGCCCTGGTAGTACTCGCGGTACTTCTCCAGCCTGGCGAACTGGCGCTGGCCGGGAGCGTGGTCCATCACCGAGACCAGTTGCACCAGCGGGTGCTCCACCAGTTCGCGGAATACTTCCAGCGTCTGCGGATGGCTGACCTCGCAACGCAGGTGCAGGCGATGGTCGGCGCGCGCGTCGCCGCTGGCGGCGGCCTCGCCGATGGCCTCGAGCATCTTCGGCAACTGCTGCATGCGCTTGCCCTTGGGGTTGACGTCGCCGATGGACAGCGCGTCGAACACCGTGGTGATCCCCGCGGCGACGATCTGCGCATCGTGCGCCAGCACCGCCGAGGCCGACGGCCAGTCGACCCCGGGACGCGGGGTCATGTGCTTCTCCAGGTTGTCGGTGTGCAGCTCGACCAGGCCGGGCAGCAGGTAGTCGCCCCCCAGGTCCTCGGCCCCGGCCAGCTGGCTGCGGCCTTCGTCGACCGCGGCGATCAGGCCGTCGCGCAGCAGCACGCTGCCGACGAAGACCCGGTCGGCGCCGACTACCCGGGCATTGCTGAGAACGCGTTCAGACGACATGGGCTTGCTCCTGGCGGGAAAGCTCCTGGCTCATGTCCAGGTAGCGGCTGGCCACCGCCTCGCGGGCGGCGCGGTCGTGGAAGATACCGATCAACGCGGCGCCGGCGGCCTTGGCTTCGCCGATCAGTTCCAGCACCACCTGGCGGTTGGCTTCGTCGAGGGAGGCGGTCGGCTCGTCGAGCAGCAGGATCGGCCACTCGACCATGAAGCCGCGGGCAATATTGACGCGTTGCTGCTCGCCGCCGGAAAAGGTGCCCGGCGCCAGTTGCCAGAGGCGCTCGGGTATGTTCAGCCGGGCCAGCAGGCCGCGCGCGCGCAGCTCGGCGCTGTCGCGGCTCCAGCCACGGGCCAGGGCCGGCTCCATGACCACGTCGAGGGTCGCCACCCGCGGGATCACCCGCAGGAACTGGCTGACGTAGCCGAGCGTCTGGCGGCGCACGGCGAGCACCTCGCGAGGCTCAGCGCCGACCAGCTCCAGCCAGTCGCCGGCATGCTGCAAGCGGATGCTGCCGCCGGCCGGCAGGTAATTGCCGTACAGCGTGCGCAGCAGGGTGCTCTTGCCGGCGCCGGAGCGACCGTGGAGCACCAGGCATTCGCCGCCGGCGACATTGAAGTTGAGCCCGCGCAGCACATTGAGCACCACGCCCTGTTGCTGGTGCAGGGTGAAGGTCTTGCTGAGGTCGCGGACCTCGATCAGGTTGTTCATCGCTACTTCTCCGGGCGCCCGCCGCATGGACCGGCGCCGACGCTTCGGCTCAGGGTTGCAGGACCGACGACACCAGCAACTGCGAGTACGGATGCTGCGGATCGTCGAGAATCTGGTCGGTGAGGCCGGCTTCCACCACCCGCGAGCGGCGCATGACCATCAGGCGGTCGGCGAGCAGGCGCGCCACCGCCAGGTCGTGGGTGACGATCACCACCGCCAGGTCCAGCTCGCGCACCAGCCCGCGCAGCAGGTCGAGCAGGCGCGCCTGCACCGACACGTCGAGGCCACCGGTGGGCTCGTCCATGAACACCAGGCGCGGCGAGGAAACCAGGTTGCGGGCGATCTGCAGGCGCTGCTGCATGCCGCCGGAAAAGGTCCGCGGCAGGTCGTCGATGCGCAGCGGGTCTATCTCCACCTGCGCCAGCCAGTCCAGCCCGGCCTGGCGCAGCCGGCCATAGTGGCGCACGCCCTGGGCCATCAGCCGCTCGCCGATGTTGGCGCCGGCGGAAACGCCCATGCGCAGGCCGTCGCGCGGGTTCTGCTCGACGAAGCCCCACTCGGTGCGCAGCAGGGTGCGCCGCTCGGCCTCGCTGGCGGCGTAGAGGTCGAGCCAGCGGCCGCCAGCGTCGCGGTAGGCGACCGCGCCGGCATCCGGCGGGCAGCGCCCGGAGAGCAGCGAGAGCAGGGTCGACTTGCCCGAGCCGGACTCGCCGACGATGCCCAGCACCTCGCCGGGATAGAGATCGAAGTCGACGTCCTGGCAGCCCTTCTCCGGCCCGTACAGGCGGCTCAGGCCGCGCACCGAGAGCAGCGGCCGGTCACGCGCGTCGAGGCTCGCATCGATGGATTCGCAAAGCGCGTTCATTGCGCGTCCTCCCCTTCCCGGCGGGCACGCCGCTGCGTGCAGTAATCGGTGTCGGAACAGACGAAGCGCTTGCCGCCACGGTCGTCGACGATCAGTTCATCCAGGTAGGATTCGTGGCTGCCGCAGAAGGCGCAGCTTTCCTCCCAGCGCTGGACCTCGAAGGGGTGGTCCTCGAAGTCCAGGCTCGCCACCCGGGTGAACGGCGGCACCGCGTACAGGCGCTTCTCGCGGCCGGCGCCGAACAGCATCAGCGCCGGGCTCATGTCCAGCTTGGGGTTGTCGAACTTGGGAATCGGCGAGGGATCCATCACGTAGCGCTCGTCCACCGTCACCGGGTAGGCATAGCTGGTGGCGATATGGCCGAAGGTGGCGATGTCCTCGTAGAGCTTCACGTGCATCACCCCGTAGTCGTCGAGCGCATGCATGGTCCGGGTCTCCGCCTCGGACGGCTCGATGAAGCGCAGCGGCTCGGGAATCGGCACCTGGTAGACCATGATCTGCTCGCCGCTCAGGGCGGTCTCCGGGATCCGGTGGCGGGTCTGGATCACCGTCGCCTCCGGGGTCCGTTCGGTGGTGGCGACCCCGGCGGTGCGGGCGAAGAATCGCCGGATCGACACCGCGTTGGTGGTGTCGTCGGCGCCCTGGTCGATCACCTTGAGCACGTCGTCGGTACCGAGGATGGCCGCGGTCACCTGCATGCCGCCGGTGCCCCAGCCATAGGGCAGCGGCATCTCGCGGCCACCGAAGGGCACCTGGTAGCCGGGGATCGCCACCGCCTTGAGCAGGCCGCGGCGGATCATGCGCTTGGTCTGCTCGTCGAGGTAGGCGAAGTTGTAGCCCTGTTCCGGCGCGACGCCGGCTTGCGCGGAAAGGCTCATGCGCGCGTCTCCTGGACGGTGGGTTGGGCGGGATCGGCGGCGCCGGGGCGGCGCAACTTGCGGATCAGCTCCAGCTCGGACTGGAAGTCGACGTAGTGCGGCAGCTTGAGGTGCGAGACGAAGCCGCCGGCTTCGACGTTGTCGCAGTGCATCAGGACGAACTCCTCCTGCTGCGCCGGCGACACCACCTCCTCGCCGTATTCACCGGCACGCAGCGCGCGGTCGACCAGGGCCATGCCCATCGCCTTGCGCTCGGCGTAGCCGAAGGCCAGGCCGTAGCCACGGGTGAACTGCGGCAGCTCCTCGCGGGAACCGACGAACTGGTTGACCATCTCGCACTCGGTGACCTCGATCTCGCCCACCGGCACCGCGAAGCCGAGTTCCTCGGGCTCCAGCCAGACCTCGCAGGCGCCGATGCGGATCTCCCCGGCGAACGGATGGTTGCGCCCGTAGCCGCGCTGGGTCGAATAGCCCAGGGCGAGAAGGAAGCCCTCGTCGCCGCGGGCCAGGGCCTGCAGGCGCTGGGCGCGTCTGCTGGGGAACTCGAGCGGCTCGCGGGTGATGTCCGGCACCGCGCCGGGCAGTTCCTGCTCCGGGGTCATCAGGCCTTCCCGGCCGAGCAGGTCGAGCACCCGCGGACAGGGCTCCAGGGTCGCGCCGGGTTCCACCTCGGGGCCGGGATGCTCGCCCTCGGCGAGCAGGCTGAAGTCGAGCAGGCGATGGGTGTAGTCGAAGGTCGGACCGAGCAGCTGCCCGCCGGGCAGGTCCTTGTAGGTCGCCGAGATCCGCCGTTGCAGGCGCATCCCGGCGGTATCCAGCGGCAGGCTGGCGGCGAAGCGCGGCAGCGTGGTGCGGTAGGCACGCAGGAGGAAGATCGCTTCCATCAGGTCGCCGGCCGCCTGCTTGATCGCCAGCGCCGCCAGTTGTTCGTCGTACAGCGAACCTTCGGTCATCACCCGCGCCACCGCCAGCGGCATCTGCTGGCGGATCTGCTCCACCGACAACTCCGGCAGTGCGCGGTCGCCGCGCCGCTTGCGCGCCAGCAGGCGATGGGCGTTGTCGATGGCCTTCTCGCCACCCTTGACGGCTACGTACATCAGGCCACCTCCTCGACGGGTCCGCTGACCCGGGTACTGCGTGGCAGGCCGAGGATGCGCTCGCCGGCGGCGAAGAAGGCATCCAGGCCCCTGGGGAATTCGTTGCGCCCGGCGCGCTGTCGCCAGAAACCGGGGCCCACCGGCAACGCCACCTGGCGTACCTCGGCGATGCCCGGCCCGCGCCATTCCAGCGGGGCGCCGCCGTCGAGGCCCGCCAGCTGGATCAGCAAGGTGCAGGACTGGTCCGGATAGCGATCGCTGCCGCTGTCGAAACCGCTCAGGTCGTCCAGCTCGCCTTCGTCGAGCAGGGCGAACAGCGCCTGCTCGCGCTCGGCGACGAACGGGCAGCCGCAGTGGAACGCCAGGTTGGCGCGCAGCGCCGGGCTGTCGAGGCCAGGCGCCAGCCACAGCGGGGTGTCGGAGTCGAGGAAGCTCAGGCACAGCGCGTAGCTGGCCGGCTGCAACGCGGCCAGCGCCGGGGCGCGGTCCAGGTTGCGCACCAGGCCTGGTTCGGCGAGCGCCTTGAGCGCCGCGCGGAAGCTCCGCTGGGCGTCCAGGACCGGATCCTGGAACGCCGGTTGCAATAGCGCGGCGGTATCCGCCGGGCTGGGAAGCGAAGCGCTGGTCATCAATCTTCTCCTCGGACCAGGGTGAAGAACTCCACCTTGGTGGTGGCGACTTCCGCCTCCAGGGCGGCACGGCGCTCGGCCTGGGTACGGGCCAGCGGTTCGATCAGGCGCGCCTGCCAGCTCGCCGCGTCGGCGCCCTGCAGGTGCGCATCGGCCAGGGCGGCCAGTTCGGCGTGGCGCTTGTCGCGCCCGGCGATGTAGCTGTAGCCGGTGCGTCCGTCGCCGAGGCGGACCACGCAGCGGGTCACGGTCATCTCGCCGAGGTTGAACGGGCTGCCGGTGCCGCCCATGCGCCCGCGCACCAGGGTCATGCCGGTCTCGGCGGCGCGCAGCAGGTGGTAGTCGGCATCGCGCAGGGCGTCCGCATGGGCGTCCAGCTCCTCGCGACGGGCGCGGGCGAGCACGCCCATCCAGCGCTGTCGCGCGGCGATGGTGGGATCGGAATGCAAGGCGGTCATGGGCTTCTCCTAGGGGGCGACCTGGTACTGGAAGCGATCGGCGCGGCTGATCGACTGGGCCAGTTCCACCGGTTGGCCGGCGCGGTCGCGGGACAGGGTGAGGACGGTGAGCAGGGGCGCGTGCCGGGGCATCAGCAGGCGCGCCGCCTCCTCGCGATTGGGCAGGCGCGCACCGATCAGGCTGTAGGTGCGGGTCAGCGGCAGGCCTCGATCGGCCAGGTAGCGACGCAGCGAACCGCCCTGGTAGTCGGCGAGCAGCTCACTGCGGGAAACGGCGTAGCAATGGCGGATCAGGCTCACCGGCTGGCCGTCGAGATGGCGCAGGGTGGTCAGTTCGAGTACCCGCCCGCCCTCGCCGAGCCCCAGGTGGGTGGCCTCGATGACGCCGGCCGGACGCTGGCGCGCCTCCAGCAGCCGGGCCTCGACCCGGTGGCCCTGGGCCGAGAGCGACTCGGTGTAGGCATTGGCCGCGCCCATCGGGTAGATCGTCGGCGCCTCCAGGACCTGGGTGCCCTTGCCCTGGCGGCGCAGCACGCGGCCTTCGAGCACCAGTTCGTCGAGCGCCCGGCGCAGGGTATGGCGGTTCACCGCGAAGCGCTGGGCCAGTTGGATCTCGCCGGGCAGGTAGTCGCCGGGGCGGTAGGCCAGCAGCTCCTGGCGCAGCCGTTCGGCCAGTTCGCGGTACAGCGGTTCGCTTTGTCTAGACAAGTGCATGGTTTGGAAAGGGCGCACCAGGCGCCCTCCTCGCGTCGTCAGATGAACAGCTTGCGCAGGCGTTGTGACAGAACGTCGATCAGGCTCACCACCACGATGATCACGATCAGCACGGCGCAGGTCTGGCCGAACTGGAAGCCGCGGATGGCTTCCCAGAGGATCACGCCGATGCCGCCGGCGCCGACCATCCCGACCACGGTGGCGGAACGCACGTTGGACTCGAAGCGGTACAGCGAATAGGAGATCCACAGCGGCAGGACCTGCGGGATGACCCCGAAGATGACCTCCTGCAGGGCGCTGGCACCGGTGGCGCGGACACCCTCGACCGGGCCGGGGTCGATGGCCTCGACCGCCTCGGCGAAGAGCTTGGCGAGCACCCCGGTGGTGCTGATGAACAGCGCCAGCACGCCGGCGAACGGGCCCAGGCCGACAGCGACCACGAAGAGCATGGCGAAGACCATCTCGTTGATCGAACGGCAGGCATCCATCACCCGCCGCACCGGCTGGTAGACCCACCAGGGCACGATGTTCTCGGATGCCAGGATCGACAGCGGGATGGCGCAGACGATGGCCAGCACCGTGCCCCACAAGGCGATCTGCACGGTGACCAGCATCTCGCTGAGGTAGAGCTTCCAGTTGCCGAAGTCCGGCGGGAAGAAGTCGGCGGCGAAGGTCGCCATGTTGCCGGCGTCGCGGAACAGCACGGCCGGGTTCATTTCAGCGCCCTTCCAGGACCAGGCGAGGATGGCGAGGAACAGGCCCCAGCCGAACAGGCGCCCCCAGGATGGCTTGCCGGTGGCGGCCGCAGCGGCGGCGGTGCTCAGAGTGCTCATATCGGGAATCTCGACAGCGGTATTGGCGAATCGGGTGGGGCGCGGCGCCGGCCGCGCCCGGGGTGGCTCAGCCGGCGTTGGCAGCGGTCTTCTGCTCGCGCTCGGCCATGCGTTTCTCCAGCTTGGCCAGCTCCTCGTCGAGGGCCTTCAGCCTGGCGGCCTTCTCCTCGGTGCCGAGGTTGGCGTTGTTCGCCACGTCGGTGCGCTGCTTGAACAGCTCAAGCTGACGAATCGGCAGCAGCTGGTCGTCGTCGGAGGCCTGGAACTTCGACCACTGCAGGTCGGCGAGGACCTTCTTCTGCTCGGCGTTGGCGCCGTACTTGAAGAAGAAGTCGCGCAGCTTGTTCTTCTGCTCGTCGGAGAGGTTGTTGCGCCATACCAGCGGGTCGCCCGGGATCAGCGGCGACTTCCAGATCACCTTGAGCTGCTTCGCCTTCTCCGGCTGGGTCAGCTCCAGGCGCTCCATGCCCTCGGTGTTGAAGGTGGCGACGTCGACCTGCTTGTTGGCCACCGCCAGGGCGTTGACCTCATGACTGGAATTGAGGGTGCGCTTGAAGGCCTTGACCGGATCGACGTTGTTCTTGGCGAACACGTAGTAGCCGGGCACCAGGTAGCCGGACGTGGAGTTCGGATCGCCGTTGCCGAAGGTCAGGCTCTTGGCGTTCGCCAGCATGTCCTCGACGCTGTCGATCTTGCTGTCCTTGTTGGCGATCAGCAGGCTCCAGTAGCCCGGCGCGCCGCTGGCGGCGACGGTCTGGGCGAAGATCTCGCCGTGGGCGCGATCCACCGCTTCCATGGCGGCCTTGTTGCCGTACCAGGCAATGTCGACCTTGTCGAAACGCATGCCCTGGATGATCCCGGCGTAGTCGGGGGCGAAGAAGGCCTTCACCTGGTAGCCGGTCTGCTGGCTCATGTCCTTGAGGAAGGGTTCCCAGATGCTCTTGAGGTTCTGCGACGATTCGGTGGAGATGATCCCGAAATTGATCACCGGCTGGTCGGCGTGCGCCATCCCGGCGAGGGAGCCGGCGAGCAGGGCGGAAGCCGCGAGCACACGACTGAAGCGTTTCAACATGGAGAGAACTCCTGGGCAGGGTTTGGCGGGTTTCTATGCGTTCCGAATGACGTCAGGCGTGCGCGAGGCTCAGCTCCGCCTGGCTCGCCGCACCGCGCCGGGCGCGGTCGGAAAACAGCAGCGGGGTGTCGCCTTCGGCGCCGTAGAGTTCGTTGAGGAAGCTTTCCGAGAGCTGCTCGCTGCTGCCGTCGAAGAGCATCCGTCCGCCCTTCAGGGCCACCGCGCGCGGGCAATAGCGCAGCGCGTAGTCGACCTGATGCAGGGTCACCACCACGGTCTTGCCATCGTGGCGGTTGATGTCGGCGAGGATGTCCATCACCTTGCGCGCCGACTCCGGATCGAGCGAGGCGATCGGTTCGTCGGCGAGGATCACCTCGGCCTTCTGGGTCAGGGCGCGGGCGATGGCCACGCGCTGCTGCTGGCCACCGGAGAGGGTCGAGGCGCGCTGCCCGGCGAAATCGGCCAGCCCGACCCGCGCCAGCGCTTCCAGGGCCTGGCGCTTCTGCTCGGCGCTGAACAGGCCCAGCGAACCGCGCCAGCGCGGCATGCGGCCGAGAAAACCGAGCAGGACGTTGTCCAGCACGCTGAGGCGGTTGACCAGGTTGAACTGCTGGAAGATATAGCCGATGTCGGCGCGCAGGCGGCGGACCTCGCCGCTCAGGCGGCCGGACTCCTGCAGACGGCGACCGAGCACCTCGATGCTGCCGCCGTTGTCGCGGTCGCAGCGGGCCAGACCGGCGACGTGGCGCAGCAGGGTGGACTTGCCGGAGCCGGACGCACCGATCAACGCGACCATCTCGCCCTTGCGGATGTCCAGCTTCAGGTTGAACAGCGCCTGCTTGCGGGCGAAGGTCTTGTTCAGGTTATCGACACGGATCACCGCGCTCATCGCTCTCCCCTCTCGATAGGTTGCACGAAGGCGCCAGCGACGCCATCTGGTGTAGACCAAGATAGGAGGAGTCTGTGTCAGGCCAGTGAAGCGGCGATGACAGTCGGGTGACAATCCGTTGAACGGGCGGTGATGGGAAGGCCATCCCGGTAACCCAGTAACAAACTGGGTTTTTGCTGAGTTGCTCGCATTTCGGATAGCTGGTACTGGCAAAACGCCGTCACGCAACGCACAATTGACGTCAACTAATTGTTGTTTCCGAAATGACAGACTGAACGGCTAGCGGAAATCGTGGTCATAGGCCCGAGAACAATGAACGCTTCCTCGGCACCGCTTTTCCCTGACTCTACAGGTTCAATGTATGCGCCCACTGAAACAGGCAACTCCTACCTACTCCAGCCGTACCGCTGACAAATTCGTCGTTCGTCTGCCTGAAGGCATGCGTGAGCAGATCGCAGAAGTCGCTCGCAGCCATCACCGCAGCATGAACTCCGAGATCATCGCCCGACTCGAGCAGAGCCTGCTCCAAGAAGGGGCGCTGCAAGACAATCTCGGTGTTCGCCTGGACAGCCCGGAACTCAGCCTGCACGAGCGCGAGCTGCTGCAGCGTTTCCGCCAGTTGACCCACCGTCAGCAGAACGCGCTGGTCGCCCTGATCGCACACGATGCGGAACTGGCCCAGGCCTGAGCGCCGAAGCCCACGCGTCTCGCTCGAAATGGCCGGCATTCGCCGGCTTTTTCTTTATATATGGCCAGACCATGATCTAGGCGAACAATCGCAGAACGGTTATCCGCCGACCCTGTAGCCGCGGCGGATACCGCTTCTACGCCACGCGGGAGCGCGCGGGGTCCGCCCCCTGGAGAGCCGAATGAGCTATCGCCTGGCCGCCGACGCCCTGGTCTGGCTGCACCTGGGCTTCATCCTCTTCGTTCTGTTCGGCGGCCTGCTGCTGTTGCGCTGGCCACGCCTGGCCTGGCTGCACCTGCCGGCGGTGGCCTGGGGCTGCGCGGTGGAGTTCCTCGGCCTGCTGTGCCCGCTGACCCCCTGGGAAAACCGCCTGCGCCATGCCGCCGGGGACGCCGGCTACGACGGCGGCTTCGTCGAGCATTACCTGCTGCCGCTGATCTACCCCGCCGGCCTGACCCCGGCACTGCAGTGGATGCTCGGCGGCATCGTGCTGCTGCTCAACCTGGTCGTCTACCTGTACCTGCTGCGGCGTCGGCGGCGCGCCGGGTAATATGGCGGTCCCCTACCGTTCTGCGCCCATCGCCATGACCCACAGCGTCTCCCCCATCGGCCACATCCGTTCCTGCTTCATGGAGAAGTTCGCCATCCCGCGCCAGCCCCTGCTCGCGCCGGCGGCGCGGGGGACGCTGGAACTGCTGCCGCCGTTCGACCAGGCGGAAGCGCTGGAAGGCCTGGAGCAGGTCAGCCACGTCTGGCTGCTGTTCCTCTTCCACCAGGCCCTGGAAGACAAGCCGCGGCTGAAGGTGCGCCCACCGCGCCTGGGCGGCAACCGCTCGCTGGGGGTCTTCGCCACCCGCGCCACCCACCGGCCGAACGGCATCGGTCAGTCGGTGGTACGCCTGGAACGCTTCGAGCCGGGGCGCCTGTGGCTGTCCGGGATCGACCTGCTCGACGGCACCCCGGTGCTCGACATCAAGCCCTACGTCCCCTACGCCGACGCCGTGGCCGATGCCCGCAACGGCATCGCCGCCGCGCCGCCACCGGGCATCGCCGTGGAATGGAGCGACCAGGCGCGGCGCCAGGCCCACGAGCACGGCCAGCGCCTGGAGCAGCCGGTGGCCGAGCTGATCGAGCAATGCCTGGCCCAGGATCCGCGTCCGGCCTACCAGAAGCCGGAGCCCGGGCGCCGCTACGGGGTGCGCCTGTGGGACCTCGACGTGCATTGGCACTACCCGCGTCCGGACCTGATCCGCGTGCTCGACGTCGCCCGCGGCAGCTGAGCCTTTTCAGCGCAGCGGATTGAGCGCCAGCGCATCGCTTTCGAAGACTTCCTGCTCGAGGATCAGCGGCTCGACCAACGGCCGGCTGTCGCGGAAATGCGCGGTGCGGGTGTGCGCCTCGTAGGCCGCGTCATCGCGATAGATCTCGTACAGATAGACCAGGTCAGGGTCCTGTCGGTCGCGGGAAACGTCGAACACCAGGCAGCCGGGCTCGGTGGACACGGAAGCGGCGGCGTTGACCTGGATGGCATCGATGAAGGCCTCGGCACAGCCGGGCCGGAGGCGGGTCTTGATAAAGATGCAGTACACGGAAACTTCCTTTTGTTTTAGATTTACAAAATTATTGTATACAAAAAAGGAAGCAAGCCCATGTCCGACCGCCCTGCCCGCCCCTCCCGCCTCAACGGCCTGCGTCACCTCGCCCTGCTGGTGCCCAACCTGGAAGAATGCGAGCGCTTCTATGTCGACGTGCTGGGCATGGAAGTGCTGAACCACGCCAACGAAGACCTGGTGTATCTCACCTGCGGCAACGACAACCTGTCCCTCGGCCGCGCCCACGCCGCCAGCAACGGCCTGCAGACCATGGACCACTACGGCTTCGTCGTCGACAGCGTGGAGGAACTGGAGGCCTGGTACCGTTACCTGAAGGCGCTGGGCGTGACCCTGCTCGACCAACCCTTCGACCATGGCGACGGCGCGCGCAGCTTCCACCTGCTCGACCCGGCGGGCAACAAGGTGCAGCCGCTGTACCATCCAGCGGTATCCGGGCAACGCCTGGCCTGAGCCTCGGGCAGCCCTTTCCCCCTCTCCCTGAAGGGAGAGGGGAGACGCACTGCCAGCGACCTCGCTTGCTCCTCATCCGCACTTCTTGACTTTCATCAAGCGCGTTCCGCACCCGCCCCTCCTAGCATCCGGCAACGGAAGCGATTCCACCGCCAGGCGCAGACCCCACCGCAGCGCGGCGTCCCTTTTTTCGCCGGTAGCCAGTAGTAGATGGAACCTATGCGCGCCCTTCGTTTTTCCGCCGGATCGTGGCGGTGTGTCTTCGCCTGGATGCTCCTGCTGGCCGGCCTCGCCGCCCAGGCTGCCGAACTCGGCGAGCTGGAGCGTCTGCGCATCGCCCAGGTATTCCCCGCGGTCGAGCGGATCGGCGATCCCGAAGGCGACTACGGCGTACGCCGCCTGAGCAAGGGCGAGGAAACCCTCGGCTACGCCTTCCAGACCCTCCGCGTCACCGACATCCCGGCCTATTCCGGCAAGCCGATCAACCTGCAGGTGATCCTCGATCCTCAGGCGGTGATCCGCGACGCCTACGTCCTCGAACACCACGAACCGATCCTGCTGATCGGCATCCCGGAAGAGAAGCTGCACGCCTTCAGCGCCAGGTACGCCGGCGTGCACGCCGACCAGCGGGTGGTGGTCGGCCGCTCCAGCGACCCGCAGGCGGTGACCGTCGACGCGGTGAGCGGCGCCACGGTGACGGTGATGGTGGTCAACGAGATCGTCATGCGCGCCGCGCATACGGTGGCGGTTTCCCTCGGCCTGCTCGAGGACCGCGGCAATGTGCGGCCCAAGCCGGCGCAGGTGCGCCAGCAACCGGCAGCGACGGCGAGCTGGAGCGAATTGCTCGGCAACGGCGCGATCCGTCGCCTTCAGTTGAGTCGCGGGCAGATCGACGACGCCTTCAAGGGCAGCGAGGCCGAAGGCATCGGCGAAGCCGACGCGGCGCACCGCGACGAGCCGTTCATCGATCTCTACAGCGCCCTGCTCAACCCTCCCGCGGTGGGCCGCAGCCTGCTCGGCGACAACCAGTACCGCGAACTGATGGCGTCGCTGAAGCCAGGCGAATACGCCTTCGTCGTGCTCGGCGATGGCGAGTATTCCTTCAAGGGTTCCGGCTACGTGCGCGGCGGCATCTTCGATCGGGTCCAACTGCGCCAGTTCGGCGACATCATCAGCTTCCGCGACCTCGACTACCAGCGCCTGTCGGACGTCTACGCCGAAGGCATGCCGGAGTTCCGCGAGATGGCGATCTTCGTCGCCCGCGCCAGCCAACGTTTCGATCCGGGCTCGCCCTGGACCCTGGAGTTGCTCGTGCGGCGCCAGACCGGCCCGGTGGCGGGGGTATTCACCAGCTTCGAGCTGGCCTGCCAGACGCCCGAGCAATACCTGGAACGGCCGCAGCCAACGGCGGAGGAGCTGGCCGCCCTGGAAGAGGCCGCCCGGCCGCTGTGGCTGCGGGTCTGGTACCAGAAGAGTTTCCAGGTCGGGGTCCTCTGTACCGCCCTCGTCCTGCTCCTGGCGATCCTCTTCCTCCAGGACCGCCTGGTGCGACGGCCGCGCCTGATGCAACGACTGCGTACCGTCTACCTGGCGTTCACCCTGGTCTACCTGGGCTGGTACAGCCTCGGCCAGCTGTCGGTGGTCAACGTGCTGACCTTCGTCCACGCGCTGTTCGAAGGCTTCCGCTGGGAGCTGTTCCTCAGCGACCCGCTGCTGTTCATCCTCTGGACCTTCACCGCGGCCAGCCTGCTGCTCTGGGGCCGCGGCGTGTTCTGCGGCTGGCTGTGCCCGTTCGGCGCGCTGCAGGAACTGCTCAACGAACTCGCGCGCAAGCTCCACGTGCCGCAGTTCCAGGTGCCGTTCGCCGTGCACGAGCGGCTCTGGGCGATCAAGTACATCATCCTGCTGGTGCTCTTCGGCCTGTCCCTGGAATCCCTGGCGCTGGCCGAGCAGGCGGCGGAAGTGGAGCCGTTCAAGACCGCCATCACCCTCGGCTTCGACCGCCAGTGGTGGTTCGTCGCCTACGCCGTCGCGCTGCTGGCGGTCAACCTGTTCACCCGCAAGGTCTATTGCCGCTACCTCTGCCCGCTGGGCGCGGCCCTGGCGATACCGGCCAAGGCGCGCCTGTTCGACTGGCTCAAGCGCCGCGCGGAATGCGGCAAGCCCTGCCAGCTCTGTGCCCGCGAATGCGAGATCCAGGCGATCCATCCCGACGGCCGCATCGAGGCCAACGAATGCCACTACTGCCTCGACTGCCAGATGACCTACCACGACCAGGACAAGTGCCCGCCGCTGGTGAACAAGCGCAAGAAGCGCGCGAAGAGCGCGCCGGCGGACAACGCGCGGATACCCGCGGAGAACCTCTGACCTGGCTCCCTTTCCCCTGACTGCCCTTGAGGACGACACGAGATGAGCGACGACACGAAAAGCCCCCACGAAGAAACCCACGGCCTGAACCGCCGCGGCTTCCTCGGCGCCTCGGCGCTGACCGGAGCCGCCGCCCTGGTCGGCGCCGGCGCCCTGGGCAGCGCGGTGGTCGGCCGCGAGGCCCGGGCCGCCGGCAAGGGCGAGCGCAGCAAGGCCGAGGTGGCCCCCGGAGAACTCGATGAGTACTACGGGTTCTGGAGCGGCGGGCATTCCGGCGAAGTACGCGTGCTCGGCGTGCCGTCGATGCGCGAGCTGATGCGCATCCCGGTGTTCAACGTCGACTCGGCCACCGGCTGGGGCCTGACCAACGAGAGCAAGCGGGTGCTCGGCGACGGCGCGCGCTTCCTCAACGGCGACTGCCACCATCCGCACATCTCGATGACCGACGGCAAGTACGACGGCAAGTACCTGTTCATCAACGACAAGGCCAACAGCCGGGTCGCGCGCATCCGCCTGGACGTCATGAAATGCGACCGCATCGTCACCATCCCCAACGTCCAGGCGATCCACGGCCTGCGCCTGCAGAAGGTGCCGCACACCCGCTACGTGTTCTGCAACGCCGAGTTCATCATTCCCCATCCCAACGACGGCTCGACCTTCGACCTGTCCGGCGACAACGCCTTCACCCTGTACAACGCCATCGACGCCGAGACCATGGAGGTGGCCTGGCAGGTGATCGTCGACGGCAACCTCGACAACACCGACATGGACTACAGCGGCAGGTTCGCCGCCTCCACCTGCTACAACTCGGAGAAGGCCGTCGACCTCGGCGGCATGATGCGCAACGAGCGCGACTGGGTGGTGGTGTTCGACATCCCGCGCATCGAGGCCGAGATCAAGGCCGGGCGCTTCGTCACCCTCGGCGACTCGAAGGTGCCGGTGGTCGACGGCCGGCGCAAGGACGGCAAGGACAGCCCGGTGACCCGCTACATCCCGGTACCGAAGAACCCCCACGGGCTGAACACCTCGCCGGACGGCAAGTACTTCATCGCCAACGGCAAGCTCTCGCCGACCTGCACCATGATCGCCATCGAGCGCCTCGCCGACCTGTTCGCCGGCAAGCTGGCCGACCCGCGCGACGTGGTGGTGGGCGAGCCGGAACTGGGCCTCGGCCCACTGCACACCACCTTCGATGGCCGAGGCAACGCCTACACCACGCTGTTCATCGACAGCCAGCTGGTGAAGTGGAACCTGGCCGACGCAGTGCGCGCCTACAAGGGCGAGAAGGTCGACTACATCCGCCAGAAACTCGACGTGCAGTACCAGCCGGGGCACAACCACGCCACCCTGTGCGAGACCAGCGAAGCCGACGGCAAGTGGATCGTGGTGCTCAGCAAGTTCTCCAAGGACCGCTTCCTGCCCACCGGTCCGCTGCACCCGGAGAACGACCAGTTGATCGACATTTCCGGCGAGGAGATGAAACTGGTCCACGACGGCCCGACCTTCGCCGAACCGCACGATTGCATCCTCGCCCGCCGCGACCAGATCAAGACCCGCAAGATCTGGGACCGCAAGGACCCGTTCTTCGCCGAGACGGTCAAGCGCGCGGAACAGGACGGCATCGACCTGATGAAGGACAACAAGGTCATCCGCGACGGCAACAAGGTCCGCGTCTACATGGTCTCGATGGCGCCCTCCTTCGGCCTCACCGAGTTCAAGGTGAAGCAGGGCGACGAAGTCACCGTGACCATCACCAACCTCGACGAGATCGAGGACGTGACCCACGGCTTCGTCATGGTCAACCACGGCGTCTGCATGGAGATCAGCCCGCAACAGACCTCGTCGATCACCTTCGTTGCCGACAAGCCCGGGGTGCACTGGTACTACTGCAGCTGGTTCTGCCACGCCCTGCACATGGAAATGTGCGGGCGGATGCTGGTGGAAAAGGCTTGAGCCACGCCGCGCGGTCGATGGCCGGGCGCCGGGCGGGGCCGCTCCTCGCCCTGCTCCTGCTCGGCGTCGCCACGGCCCGCGCGGAGCCGGTCGACGGCCTGCCGCTGCGGGCCGACGGCGATGGCCGCTGGAGCCTGGCGGCGGGCCGCTACGCCGGCAACTTCGTCATCGACCGACCGCTGCACCTACGCTGCGAGGCCGGCGCCGAACTGGACGGCGGCGGCCACGGCAGCCTGCTGACCCTGACCAGCCCCGGGATCACCGTCGAGGGCTGCCGGCTGCGCAACTGGGGGCGCAACCTGACCGAACTCGACGCCGCGATCTTCGTCGGCAAGGCCGCCAGCGGCGCCGTGATTCGCGGCAACGACCTGCGCGGCGCGGGCTTCGGCGTCTGGCTCGACGCCACGGTGGGCGCGCAGGTGCTCGACAACCGCATCGAGGGCGACCAAAGCGTGCGCTCCCAGGATCGCGGCAACGGCATCCACCTCTATGCGGTGAAGGACGCCCTGGTCCGCGGCAACCGGGTCAGCCATACCCGCGACGGGGTCTACATCGACACCTCCAACGACAGCAGCATCGAAGCCAACCGCTTCGAGGACCTGCGCTACGGCGTGCACTACATGTTCACCCACAACAGCCGGGTGACCGACAACCTGACCCGGCGCACCCGTACCGGCTACGCACTGATGCAGAGCCGCAAGCTGACCGTGACCGGCAACCGCTCCATCGACGACGAGAACTACGGCATCCTGATGAACTACATCACCTACTCGACCCTGGCCGGCAACCGCGTCGAAGGCGTGCGCAGCGGCAGCACCGGCGACGCGATGATCTCCGGCGCCGAGGGCAAGGCGCTGTTCATCTACAACTCGCTGTTCAACCGCATCGAAGGCAACAGCTTCGCCGACAGCGCCCTGGGCATCCACCTCACCGCCGGCTCGGAGGACAATCGCATCGCCGGCAACGCCTTCATAGGCAACCGCCAGCAGGTCAAGTACGTCGCCAGCCGCGAGCAGGAGTGGTCCGCCGACGGCCGCGGCAACTACTGGAGCGACTACCTGGGCTGGGACCGCGACGACGACGGTCTCGGCGACGTCGCCTACGAGCCCAACGACAACGTCGACCGGCTGATCTGGCTGTACCCGCAGGTACGCCTGCTGTTGAACAGCCCGAGCATCGAGCTGCTGCGCTGGGTCCAGCGCGCCTTCCCGGTGGTGCGCTCGCCCGGCGTGCGCGACAGCCATCCGCTGATGCGGATGCCCGCCGCGGAGCCGAGGCCATGAGCCTGGTCGAGATCGACGGCGCGACCCTGCGCTACGGCGCCCTCACCGCCCTGAGCGGGCTCGACCTGCGCCTGGAGCCGGGCGAGGTGCTCGGCCTGCTCGGCCACAACGGCGCCGGCAAGACCACCACCATCAAGCTGGTCCTCGGCCTGCTGGCCCCCAGCGAAGGCCGCGTGCGGGTCCTCGGCCACGATGCGAGGAGCCTGGAGGCGCGCCGCCAGCTCGGCTACCTGCCGGAGAACGTGACCTTCTACCCGCAGCTCAGCGGCGCGGAAACCCTGCGCCACTTCGCCCGCCTCAAGGGCGTGGCGCCGGCCGAAGCCACGCGCCTGCTGGAACAGGTCGGCCTCGGCCATGCCGCCAGGCGGCGCCTGAAGACCTACTCGAAGGGCATGCGCCAGCGCCTCGGCCTGGCCCAGGCGCTGCTCGGCGAACCACGCCTGTTGCTGCTCGACGAACCGACGGTGGGCCTCGACCCGCTGGCCACCGTCGAGCTCTACCAATTGCTCGACCGCCTGCGCGGCCAGGGCACCGGGATCGTCCTCTGCTCCCATGTGCTGCCCGGCGTCGAGACGCACATCGACCGCGCCGCGATTCTCGCCGGCGGCCGCCTGCAGGTGGCCGGCAGTCTCGCCGAACTGCGCCGCAAGGCGGCCCTGCCGACCCGCGTGCGCCTGGCCAGCCCACGCAATCCGCAGTGGCTCGAACGCTGGCGCCGGGCCGGCCTGACGGCGCGGAGACTGGACGGCCAGCGCATCGAGGTACTGCTGGACGATGCCGAACGCGACGGCGTGCTCGAAGCGCTGCTGGCCGCGCGCGAGTTCGACCTGGAGATCCTCCCACCGTCGCTGGAAGACCTCTATCGCCACCACATGTCCGCCGCCCCCGCCGGAGCCACGCCATGCCCGTAGTCTGGACTATCGCCCGCAAGGAACTGGCCGACGGCCTGCGCAATCGCTGGCTGCTGGCGATCAGCCTGCTGTTCGCCCTGCTCTCGGTGGGCATCGCCTGGTTCGGCGCCGCCGCGGCCGGCCAGGTCGGCTTCACCTCGGTGCCGGCGACGGTCGCCAGCCTGACCAGCCTGGCCACCTTCCTGATGCCGCTGATCGCCCTGCTGCTGGCCTACGACGCCATCGTCGGCGAGGAAGAAGGCGGCACCCTGCTGCTGCTCCTGACCTACCCGCTGGGGCGCGGCCAGTTGCTGCTCGGCAAGTTCCTCGGCCACGGCCTGATCCTCGCCCTGGCCACCCTGATCGGCTTCGGCAGCGCGGCGCTGGCGATCCTCGCGCTGGTGCCGGAAGTCGAGGCGGCCATCCTGCTGGGCGCCTTCGGCCGCTTCATGGGTTCCTCGCTGCTGCTCGGCTGCGTGTTCCTCGCCCTGGCCTACGCCCTGAGCAGCCGCGCCGGCGAGAAATCCAGCGCCGCCGGGCAGGCGCTCGGCCTGTGGTTCTTCTTCGTCCTGCTGTTCGACCTGGCCCTGCTGGCGATCCTGGTCCTCAGCCAGGGCCACCTGAGCCCGCGGCTGCTGCCCTGGCTGTTGCTGCTCAACCCGACCGACCTCTACCGGCTGATCAACCTGTCCGGCTTCGACGCGGCCGCCGCCGGCGGGGTGGTTCCCCTGGCCAGCGACCTGCCGGTGTCCGCCAGCGCCCTCTGGCTGGCCCTGGCCCTGTGGGCTGGCGCTGCCCTGGCGCTGGCCCACGGCCTGTTCCGCCGCCGCCCCATCTGACTCGCGAGGTTCCGCCATGCAACGTCATACCCTCCCCCTGCGCCCTCTGCTCGGCACGCTCCTGCTCGGCCTGCTGCTGGCCGGCTGCGACGCGTCGCGGGACGACGCCACGGCGCTCGGCCCGGTGCCGATCGCCAGCGGCGACGAATGCCACGTCTGCGGCATGCTCATCGAGGAAATGCCCGGTCCCAAGGGCGAGGCGGTGCTTCCCGGCGCGGTGCGCAAGTTCTGCTCCACCGCCGAACTGTTCGGCTGGTGGCTGCAACCGGAAAACCGCCAGGGCCAGGCGCGCCTGTATGTCCACGATATGAGCCAGGCCGACTGGCGGCACCCCGACGACGCCCGCCTGATCGACGCCACCCGCGCCTACTACGTGGTCGGCATCCAGCGGCCGGGCGGCATGGGCGCCACCCTCGCCTCGTTCGCCGACGAAGAGGCCGCGACGCGCCTGGCGGCCGAGGAAGGCGGTCGGGTGCTGCGCTTCGCCGAGATCGGCCAGGCGGTGCTGCAAGGCGTGGGCGGCGACCATCCGCACCAGCACCCGGCGCACTGAGCGGGGGCCGGAAAGCAGAAAGCCCCTGCCGCGGATACGGCAGGGGCTTTCTTCGCCTGGCGCGACGAGGCGCGGCGGAGGCCTACTTCTCGACGAAGGCGCGCTCGATCAGGTAGTCGCCCGGCTCGCCCATGCGCGGCGAGATCTTCAGGCCGAAGCTATCGAGCACGGCGCTGGTCTCTTCCAGCATGCTCGGGCTGCCGCAGATCATCGCACGGTCGTCCTGCGGGTTCATCGGCGGCAGGCCGATGTCCTCGAACAGCTTGCCGCTGCGCATCAGGTCGGTCTGGCGGCCCTGGTTGCGGAACGGCTCGCGGGTCACCAGCGGGTAGTAGATCAGTTTCTCTTTCACCTGGTCGCCGAAGTACTCGTGTTCCGGCAGGACCTTGGTGATGAAGTCGGCGTAGGCCAGTTCGCTGACCCAGCGCACGCCGTGGACCAGGATCACCTTCTCGTAGCGCTCGTAGGTTTCCGGGTCCTGGATCACGCTGAGGAACGGCGCCATGCCGGTGCCGGTGCTGAGCAGGTAGAGGTGCTTGCCGGGCAGCAGGTCGTCATGCACCAGGGTGCCGGTCGGCTTGCGGCTGACCATCAGCTCGTCGCCTTCCTTCAGGTGCTGCAGGCGCGAGGTCAGCGGGCCGTCCGGGACCTTGATGCTGAAGAACTCCAGGTGCTCTTCGTAATTCGGGCTGGCAATGCTGTAGGCGCGCATCAGCGGGCGACCCTCGACTTCCAGGCCGATCATCACGAACTGGCCGGTCTTGAAGCGCAAACCCGGGTTGCGGGTGGTCTTGAAGCTGAACAGGGTGTCGTTCCAGTGGTGCACGCTGAGAACGCGCTCGGTGTACAGATTGCTCATCAAAGACTCCTAGGAAAACGCGGGCCCACACCAACAGCAGCAGACGTGACGCAGTTGCGCGGCATTTTATCGGTTGCCAAAATATCCGCAAAATGAATTGTCTGGATAATGCTTATCCAGAATATGGATATGGGATAACACGATATCGGTCGGCCGCCGGCCGCCGAGGGCTCCCATCGCTCCCGCGGACGGGGCGCAAGGATAACCGAGCCAACCCCGCCGGCGGAACGGCAAAATGTCGCGGGGCCTTTCGCTCTAGACGAGGAAGCCTGGATGAAATTCACCCTCCGCCAGCTCGAGGTGTTCGTCGCCGTGGCCCAGCAGGAGAGCGTCTCCCGCGCCGCCGAGGGGCTGTCGCTGTCGCAGTCGGCGACCAGCACCTCGCTCGGCGAGCTGGAGCGGCAGTTCGACTGCAAGTTGTTCGACCGCGCCGGCAAGCGCCTGACCCTCAATGCCCTCGGCCGCCAGTTGCTGCCGCAGGCGGTGGCGCTGCTCGATCGCGGCGAGGAAATCGAGAACCTGCTCAACGGCAAGACCGCCTTCGGCTCCCTCGACCTCGGCGCCACCCTGACCATCGGCAACTACCTGGCCACGCTGCTGATCGGCGCCTTCATGCAGCGCCAGCCGGACTGCCGGGTACGCCTGCACGTGCACAACACCGCCCAGGTGGTGCAGCAGGTCGCCCACTACGAGCTGGACCTGGGCCTGATCGAGGGCGACTGCCGGCACCCGGACATCGAGGTGCAACCCTGGATGGAGGACGAACTGGTGGTGTTCTGCGCCCCGCAGCATCCGCTGGCGCGCCGCGACGGCGCCGACCTGGAACGGCTGACGCGGGAGGCCTGGATCCTCCGCGAGCAGGGCTCCGGCACCCGCCTGACCTTCGACCAGGCCATGCGTCATCAGCCGCGGCCGCTGAACATCCGCCTGGAGCTGGAGCACACCGAGGCGATCAAGCGTGCCGTGGAGTCCGGCCTGGGCATCGGCTGCATTTCCCGGCTGGCCCTGCGCGACGCCTTCCGCCGCGGCAGCCTGGTGCCAGTGGAGACGCCCGGCCTGGACCTGCGCCGGCAGTTCTACTTCATCTGGCACAAGCAGAAGTACCAGACCGCGACCATGCGCGAGTTCCTCGACCTGTGCCGCAGCGAGACCGCCGGGGTCAGCCGCAGCGACGAGATCGTGCTGCCGCTGATTCCCTGACTCAGTCGGCCAGGGACAGGTTGCCGTCGCGGTACTGGCGGTACGAGGTATAGGGCAGCACGAGGGTGCCGATCACCCCGGACAGCGCGAAGTCGAGGGCCAGCACCTCGAGGATGCCGTCGGCTTGCGCCGGCGCCACCGGCGACCCGGTCTTCACGTTGAGCCGGCAGAAGGTGTAGCTGACCCCGCTGTATACCCGCGGCAGGCTGCTGCAGGCAGTGTTCTGCAGGCGCAGGTCATGCGCGGCGCTGGCGTCACCGCGCGCCAGCGTGTTGACCGAACCGCAGCCGCCGAGCGCGGCGCCCCCCAGAAGCACCAGCAAAGAAAGCCCCGAACGAAACATTCCTTCATCTCCCTCTGCGAACGCCGGCCGAGTATGGCCGGCCTCGCGCCGCTTCACCAACCCTTGACGTTGTCCCAGCGCCAGTTGCGGTACTGGTACAGCAGCGTGCCGAGCAGCGCGTAGGTGGCGGCCATGCCCAGCAGCACCAGGACATGGTCGCTGACCTCGCGCAGCGGCAGGTCCATCTGGTTCATCTCGGCGATGGCGCGGATCGCCCAGGTCGAGGGGATCGCGTCGGCCAGCCAGCGTACCCAGTCCGGCATGGCCTGTTCCGGCCAGCTGTAGCCGGCCATGTAGAACAGCGGCAGGGTGATGAAGGTCATGGTCAGGTACACCGATTCCTCGGTGGGCAGCAGCTCGGCGATGAACTCGCTGAGGGCGATCACCGCGATCAGGAACGGCAGGACGATCCCCAGCAGCATGAAGAACGAGGCCGACTGGCGATAGCCCAGCAGGTGCGGCCAGATCACGTAGAAGAGCATCGCCAGCACGGTCCAGATCAGCAGTTGCGCGCTGTAGCGGCCGAAGCGGGTCGACAGCGGCTGGCGCATGTAGCGCGGGGTGCCGCCGCGCAGCATGATGTTGCCGCGGGTGCAGCCGAGCAGCAGGCTGTGTTGCAGCATCAGCGACAGCAGCCCGGGCAGGACGATGGCGGCGAAGCTGGTGCCGGGGTTGAACAGGTCGGTCAGTTGCCCCACCAGCGGGCTCAGCAGCACTTGCGCCTGGGTCGCGGTGAAGCCTTCGCGCTCCAGCAGCGCGGCGTTGTAGCGGTTGGTCAGCGTGCTGTAGACCGCCGAGATGTCCTGCTGGATCTGCCCATTGGCCATGCGGTTGGTGGCGTCGCCGAAGTACGGGATCACCAGCGCCTCGCCACGCAGCAGGCGCTTCTCGAAATCCACCGGAATCACGATGATCGCGTACAGTTCGCGCCAGGCCAGGTCGCGGCGGGCCTGCGGCAGGCTGTCGTAGCCGACTACCGCGACCTTCGGCGCCGCATCGAGCAGGCGGGTCAGTTCGCGCGACACGCTGCTGTGGTCCTCGTCGACCACCGCCACCGGCAGGTCGAGGGCGGTGTGGTTCAGGTACGGCAGCGAGGTGATGCACACCGAGGCCACCACCATCAGCCACATCGGCTTGGCCAGCATGGCCTTGAGGGTTTCCCGGAGGATCTGCAGGTAGTTCTTCATGTCGGGCTCAGGTCCAGGCGGCTGCGCAGGCGCATCTTGGCGATCATGTAGGCGATCAGCGGGTACAGCGCCAGTTTGGCGCAGGTGTAGAGTGCCGAGCTGGGCGGCGCCTGGCGCAGGAACTGGTCGAACAGGCCGTGCAGGGTATGGGTCAGCGGCTCGGCCTCGGCGATCACCCGCGCCAGGGTCGGCATCGCCAGTTCCGGGATCAGCACCCCGGAGTAGGTCTGGGCGATGCCGATCAGCATGCCCACCAGGGAATAGGCGGTGAAGCGGTTGGCGGTGAAGACGAACAGGATCAGTCCGACGCTCTGCGCGGCGATCACGTAGAACAGCGTGATCATCAGCATCGCCAGCGGGCTGCCGTTGATCCGCGCGCCGGAGAACGCCACCAGTAGGAAGATCTCCAGCATCAGCAGCGCGGTGAACAGCAGCGTGTACGGCGCCAGTTTGCCCAGCAGGCGCACGCCGAGGGCCTTGGCCCGCAGGATATGCGGCGAGGAGGCGCGCAGCTCCGGCGCCTCGCGGGCCAGCACGTGGACCATGGCGACGATCACGAACAACTGCAGCAGGTGCACGATGGCGGCGAACTGCTGGTAGTAGATGTAGTTGCCGCTGGCGTTGAACAGGCTGTCGTAGGACACGCTGATGCTCGCCAGGTGCGGCAGCGCCGCCGGCATCCCGGCCGCCAGGCGCGGGCGCAGCTCGCCGTTGAGACTGGCGACCAGCGCCGAGAAATCCTGGGTGGCGGCGTAGCCAGCCGAATACAGCAGCGCGTTGTAGTACAGCTCGGCCTTCGGCGCGCGCCCGCCGAGCACGTCGGCCTCGAAGTCCGGCGGGATATAGAGCAGGGCATAGGCGTCGGCCCGGCGGATCGCGTCGAGTCCCTCCGGGACGCCGTCGGGAACCAGCAGCACCTGGGCGTGGGAGGTCGCGTCGAGCTCGCGGACCAGCTTGCGCGACAGCTCGCTATGGTCCTTGTCGACCACCGCCACCGGCATGTCCAGCAGGGTGCCGGCCTGGTAGACGCCGCTGATCACGCCGAACAGCAGCAGCGGCCAGCACCAGCCGAGCCAGTGGATGGTCCAGCTGCGGCAGGCGATCCGCGTCTCGGTGTTGAACGCCTGGACGAAACGCCCGGCGTTGCGCTTCAGCGCGGCCCAGCCCATCGCTCAATGGGTCCAGCGCCACAGCGCGCTCATGCCCGGGCGCAGGCCGGGGGTGGGCCGCAGCGGATAGAAGCGGGTCTCGAAGGTCTTCAGGTCGAAGTCGCCGGTGGCGCGGGTCGCGCGCCTGGTCGAGAAATCGCCCAGCGGAGCGATGTAGCGCAGTTCGGTCTCGACCTCTGCGCCACCCAGGCCGGGCACCTGCATGACGATGTGGTCGCCCTTGCGGACCTTGGCCAGGATGTCCTCGCGCAGGTTGAAGACGAAGTAGCTGTCGTCCAGCCGCACCAGGGTCAGCAGTGGACTGTAGGCGTTGATCAGCTCGCCCTGCTCGGCGGGGATCGGCCCGACCTCGCCGTCCACCGGCGCGCGCACCTGCAGGTCATCGGTCTGCGCCTGCAGCTCGGCGATCTGCGCGTCGGCCCGGCGCACCGCGGCCTGCAACGCCTGGCGGCGCTCCTCGCGATCGCCCTTGAGGCCTTCGTCGAGGTTGGCCCGGGCCTCGGCGACGCGATCGCGGGCGACGTCGCGCTCGCGGCGCGCCAGGTCGAACTGGGTGCGCGAGAGAAAGCCGCGCTCGACCATCTGCTGGTTGCGCTGGAAGTCCGCCTCGGCGTTGCGCAGCTCGGCCTCGGCCTGGGCCAGGCTGGCCCTGAGCGCGCGGATGCTCTCTTCGCGGGTGCCGTGGAGCGACTCGTCGAGCTGCGCCTGGGCCTGGTTGCGCGCCGCGTGCAGGGCATCGAGCTGGGCTTCCAGCTCGGGGCTGTCGAGACTGACCAGCAGGTCGCCGCGCTTCACGTCGTCACCACGCCGCACATGCAGGACCTGCACACGGCCCTTGGCCTTGGAGGACACGATGACGTTGGTGGCGTCCGCCTCGCCCTGCAGCAGCAGGGGCGGGTTGTGCAGCCGCAGGTAAAGGGTGATGGCGACGATCGCGAGGATCAGCAGCGGGGTAAAGAGTTTCCATCCCTTCATGGGGCAGGCTTCCTGAATACGACCGGGCGATGGTAGTACATTGCCGGGCCGTTGCGCTGGCCGGTGCGGCGGAGGAAACCCGGCGCCTGCCGGGTCCCGCCGGGGGCGGGGACCGGCGGCATGGAAAATCAGGATTCGCCTTCAGGATCCTCGCTCGCCACCCGCCGCGGCGCGGCCCCTTCGGCCTTCGCCGAGGGGAAGCGCGCCGAGGCGTAGCGCACCACCAGGATCGCCAGGGCGAGCAGGAGCAGCGCCACCGAGACCAGGATGATGCCGTCGTCCGGCGTGTGGTTGTGCTGGATGTCGGCGATCATCAGACGGGTCAGCGCGGTCATCGCCACGTAGATCAGGAAGCGCACCGGCATGTGGTTGGTCTTGAAGTAGATGCCGACCATCGCGCCCAACTCGAGGTAGATGAACAGCAGGAGGATGTCGTCGATCGACGCATGCCCCTTGTCCAGCATCCCCAGGAACGCCGCGCCCGCCGCCCAGAACACCGTGGCGCCGATGGCGAACAGTGCCAGGTAGTGAAAGGCCTCCACCAGCAGGTTGCCCAGGCTCTCCGCCTGGTGGTGCATGCGTGCGCGCAGGCGCTCGGCCCAATTCTGTTTCATAGCGACTCCCGACGAAGACGACGGCCACCTGGCCCGAAGCGTGCAAGGCCCAGGCCAAGGCACGTGCGCAGATAGACGTCCGCACGTCGGCGCAGGGTACAGCCCGGCGGTGACAAAGAACTTTCCGGGCGGCACCCAGTCCCAACCAGCACGACAGCATTCAGGTGGTCCGCCATGACCGACAGCAGCCCTTTCCAGCTCCTCACCGCGGCCTTCCAGGCCGAGTACCGGGTCAACCTCAGCCTGGAGCGGCCGGACGGCAGCATCGTCCTCACCCTCTCCAACGAGCGCGGGGTCGCCGCCAAGCGCCTGATCCGCCCGGCGCAACTGCACGACATGGAGCAATTGCAGCGGATGATCGAGAGCATCCGCTTCGGCATCGCCATCGAAAACGGCACCAGCGCGCCGCAACTGTTGCAGTCGATGACCCAAGGCAAGGCACGCTGGCCGATAGCTATCTGATGGCAGCGGCGACCCGCGCGCGTTCGTCGCCGGCGCCGAAGTAGGCGGCCAGCACCGCCAGGTCGCGGTCTTCCAGCACTCCCGCCAGCTGGCGCAGGCGCAGCCAGGCGTTGAGGTAGGCGTAGCGCGCTTCCGCCAGGTCGCGGCGGGCGCCGTAGAACTGCTGTTCGGCGTCCAGCACATCGCGATTGACCCGCTCCCCGCCGGCGACGCTGCGCCGCGTCGCCGTGACCTGCTCGCGCGCCGCCGCCACCGCCATCTCGTAGGCGCGCACCTTGGCCAGGCTGCTGGCGGTCAGGTCGAACTGGCTGTGCAGGTCATTGATCACGCTGGCCACCTGGGCATCCAGCTCGGCCTGGGCCTGGGCGTACTTGTCGCCGGCCTGGCGGGTCGCCGCCGATACTCGACCGCCCTCGAACAGCGGCAGGCTCAGGCGCAGGCCGATGCTGTCGGTGTCATATTTCTGATCGTAGGTGCTTTCCGAGGCCGAGTGCGTCTTGCTGCTGCTGGCGTAGAGGCTGAGCCTGGGCAGGTGGCCGGCGCGGTTGCGCTCCACCTCGTGGGCCGCCGCCTCCAGCGCATGGCGCTGGGCGCCCAGTTCGGCGTTGCGCTGCAGGGCGACCTCGCGCCAGGCCTCGAAGGTCGCCGGTTGCAGGCGCAGCGCCGGAAAGCGCTCGCGCGGCGCGGCCAGTTCGTCGTTTTCCAGCGCCTGGTCGAGCATCGCTTCCAGCGTGCGCCGGGCGGCGGCGGCGCGGTCGCCGGCGGCGATCTCCTCGGCGCGGGTCAGGCTCAACCGGGCGCGGGTCTCCAGCAGGTCGGTGCGGGTGCCCTCGCCTTCCTCGAAGGCCCGCTGGTTGTACGCCAGCTGGTTTTCCAGGGCGCGCCGCTGGGCCTCGGCCAGGGCCACCTGCTCGCGGGCGAACAGGGTTTCGCTATAGGCGGCGAACAGGCGCACCGCCAGTTCCTGGCTGCGCCCGCGGAACTGTTCGTCGGCGAACAGCGCCTGGGCCTCGCCCTGGCGGTAGCGCGCGTAGGCCTCGTAGTCGAACAGCGGCTGTTCCAGGCTGAGGGTCGAGGCGTAGCTGCGATAGTCGCGCTCGACGCGGGCGTCGCCCTGGCTGACGGTGGAATCGTTGCGCGCCTTGTTGTAGTCGTAGCGCAGGCTCGGCAACAGGCCGGCGCGACCGATGGCGCGGTTCTCGCCGCCGGCGCGGCGCTCGTGGAGCGCCGCCTGGAAGGTCGGGTCGTGGCGCACCGCCAGTTGATAGGCGTCCAGCAGGCCCAACGCCTGGGCCGAGGAGGCCGAAAGCAGGGCGGACAGCAGCAGGCAGGCTCGCAGACGAGTCATTCTTCCCCCAGCGCCAGGTGGGTGCGGTCGGTCAACGGCTTGAACAGGTAGTTCAACAGCGAGCGCTCGCCGCTGCGGACGAAGGCCTCCACCGGCATGCCCGGACGGATCTCCAGACCGGCCAGGCGGCGCACGCCTTCTTCACCGACGCGGATGCGCATCCGGTAGTACGGCGCCTCGGTTCGCTCGTCCACCAGCCGGTCGGCCGAAACCAGGGTCACTTCGCCCGCCACCCGCGGCGTAGTGCTCTGGTTGAAGGCGCTGAACATCAGTTCCACCGGCAGGCCGACGCGGACCTTGTCGACCATTTCCACCGGCAGCCGGGCGTCCACCAGCAGCGGCTGGCGTTCCGGAAGGATTTCCATCAGTTGCTGGCCGGGCGCGATCACGCCGCCCTCGGTGAACACTTCCTGGCCGACCACTAGGCCGGCGACCGGCGCCCGTACCTCGCTGTTGGCCAGGTCGAAGCGCGCGCTGGCCAGGCGGTTGCGCAACTCCTCGGCGCGCACCTGGGCGTCGGCCAGGCTGGCGCGCACCTCTTCCTGGAACTTCTCCCGCCGCTGGGCCATGCGCAGGCGCAGTTCGAGGATCTGCCGGCGGGTACTGCCGAGGCTGCCGAGGTCGCCGGCGATTTCGCCGTTGACCTGGGCCAGCAGGCGTTCGCTGTCGAGCAGGCGGTTGCGCGGCACGTAGCCTTCGCTGGCCAGCTGGCGCAGGCCGCGCAATTGCTCCTCGAGAGCGGCGCGCTGCTGTTCCTTGCTGCGCAGCGCGGCTTGCAGGCCGTCCAGTTGCGCCTGGCTGCCGGCGACCGTCTCGGCGAGGCCATCGAGTTCCAGGCGCAACGCCCGCCGACGGCTGTCGCGCAACTGCCGCTGCTGTTCCAGCAGGGTCGGCAGGCGCGGGTCGTCCACCGCCAGCAGCTCGGCGGGAAACTCGATCCGCGCCTTTTCATCACGCTCGGCGCTCAACCGCGCCAGGCTCGCCAGCGCCGCCAGGTACTGGGCGAACAGGCCATCGGCCTGGGCCCGGGCCTGGGTAGCGTCCATTTCCAGCAGTACCTGCCCCGCCTCCACCCGTTCGCCTTCGTGCACGCGGATATGCCTGACCAGGCCACCAGTGGGATGCTGCACGGCCTTGCGGCTACCGGCCACCATGACCTTGCCGGAGACCCCGACGCCCTTGTCCAGCGGCGCCAACCCGGCCCACAGGAGGAAGCCGACGAAGCCGAGCAGCACCAGCCCCCAGCCAAGCCGGGAAAAACGCTTTTCGTCCAGCTCCGGCGCCAGGCCGCCTGTGCCGACTTCGCGCAACCGCGCCCGCCCGTTCATCGCGTCGCTCCTCCCGGCACACCGCCGACCGGCATGCCCGGTCCCGGCCGGTAGCCGAAACCGAACGCCGGCGTCGGCCGTGCCGGTGCCGCAGCGGCCGACGGCGGCGAGGCGCTGGCGAGCACCTCGGCCGTCGCGCCGAAGCGCTGCAGACGCCCGGCGTGCAGCAGCAACAGCTTGTCGGTCAGCGCCAGCACCGCCGGCTTGTGGGTCACCAGCACCAGACTGCTGCCCTGTCGGCGCATCGCCACGATGGCCTCGGCCAGGGCCGCCTCCCCCGCCTCGTCGAGGCTGGCGTTGGGTTCGTCGAGCACGATCAGCGCCGGCCGCCCGTACAGCGCGCGGGCCAGGCCGATGCGCTGGCGCTGGCCGCCGGAGAGACCGGCGCCGCCGTCGCCCAGGCGCGTGTCGTAGCCCTGCGGCAGGCGCAGCACCAGATCGTGCACGCCGGCCAGGCGCGCCGCCGCCACCACCTTCTCGGCGTCCACCTCGGCGAAGCGCGCGATGTTCTCGGCGATGCTGCCGGCGAACAGCTGCACGTCCTGGGCCAGGTAGCCGATGTGCGGCCCCAGCGCCGCCGCGCTCCACTGCCGCAGGTCGGCGCCGTCCAGGCGCACCGCGCCGGACAACGGCTGCCAGGCGCCCACCAGCAGGCGCGCCAGGGTCGACTTGCCGGAACCGGACGGACCGATCACGCCAAGCGCTTCGCCGGGTTCCAGGGTGAAATCGAGGTCCTGCAGCAGTGCCTGCTCGCGTCCCGGCGCGGCCGCGCAGAGCCGTTCGACGCGCAACGCGCCGCGCGGCGCCGGCAGCGGCATGCCCGCGGCGGCCGGCGGATTCTCTTCGAGCAGCCGCGCCAGACGCTCGTAGGCCTGGCGCGCGCCGCTCCATTGGCGCCAGACGGCGATCAGCTGGTCGATGGGGCTGAGCACGCGCCCCATCAGGATCGAGCCGGCGATCATCATCCCCGGGGTGATCAGGCCTTCCACCGCCAGCCAGGCGCCGAGACCGAGCACCAGCGACTGCAAGGCCAGGCGCACGCCCTTGGAGGTCGCGCCGATCGCCGCGCTGCGCTCGCTGCCGAGGTTCTGCCGGGCAAGGAAGGCCTGGTGCTGGGCGAACCAGCGCGCGCGCATGGCCGGCAACATGCCCAGTGCCGCCAGGGTTTCCGCCTGGCGCAGGTTGGCCGCGGCCTGCTGGGTGGCGAGGATCGACAGTTGCCCGGCCTCGGCCAGCGGTTCGCGCGAGCGGCTTTCGTTGATCCAGGCGAGCAGCACCAGCGACAGCGCCCCGGCCAGGGCGAGCAGGCCGAGCCAGGGGCTGAAGAGGAAGATCACCAGCAGGTAGAGCGGGAACCAGGGCGCGTCGAAGAAGGCGAACAGGGCATTGCCGGTGAGGAACTGGCGCAGGTTGGTCAGGTCGTTCAGCGCCTGCCCGGCGGCCTGTTCGCCGCGCTCCAGGCTGGCGCGGAAGGAAGCGTCGTAGATACGCTGGTTGAGTTGCATGTCGAGCTGGCCGCCGAGGCGGATCACCACCAGGCTGCGCACCCACTCCAGGGCGCCGAGCAGCAGATAGAGGCCGAGCACCATGAGGGTCAGCATCAGCAGGGTCATCTCGTTGCCGGAGCCAAGCACCCGGTCGTAGACCTGCAGCATGTACAGCGAGGGCGCCAGCATCAGCAGGTTGATCACCGCGGTGAACAGCGCGACGCTGCGCAGCGCCGGGCGGAAGCGGCCGAGGGTGGCGAGGATTTCATTGCGCGGCGAGGCCGGCCGGAGCTTCATCGGGTTCGGGTCCTGTGGCTGTCCGGATCGCGAGCGCGCCCGGAGGACGTTGCGGCAGTCTCCGCTTGCCGTCGGCGGCCGGCGGAGGAACAATCCTGGTCCGCCGTCGCCACGGGTTCGAAGCGAGGCGACGGCGGCATCCTGCGCCGGAGAGGAGCGCCAACTCCTCTCCGGCCTTTCTCGGAACCTGTCCACGAGCGAGTCGCGGACGCTTCCTCAGGCCGCCAGGGCCAGGTCCTGCGGCAGCTCCTGCACACCGACCAGGCCGACGTCCGCCGCGGCAGCCGCCGGGGTGGCATGGGCGACACCGGCCGCGGCCAACTGGTCGAAGGTGGAGTTGATCGACAGGCTCGGGTCGACCGCCTTCAGCAGCGCGTCGATCTGCCCCTGCAGGGCGCTGCTGTCGCCGCTCATCAGGCCGTAGACCACCTTGTGCACAGTGCCGTCGCGGCCCTGGGCGATCGGTGAATCCAGGCCCAGGTTGCCGAAGCTCACCTCCTGGCTGTCCAGGGCGTAGCCACCGCTGGAAGCGCCGCCGGTCAGGGTGTCGCCGAGGGCGATGCTGTCCAGCTTGCCCCACAGGGTGTGGCTGGGGTTGCTGAACAGGGTGTAGTGGAGGTCGCCGCCGGCGATGAAGGCCGCGTCGCTGGCGGTGCTCTTCAGCGCGTACTGGCTGCCGTCGAACGGACCGGGGTTGAAGCCGCCGGTATTGGCGCCGTCCACCACCTGGCCGGGACGATGGTTGACGTCGCCGAAGTAGGCCGACCAGTCCGCCAGGTAGTCCGCCACGGTCCAGCCGCTGTAGGTGGTGCTGTAGGAAATCGAAATGCTCATGCCAAAACTCCAATTCAACGAGTGATGAATGCCGGAGCGCACGGATGTCCGCTCCGGTTTTGCCCTTCACTGGGCAAAACGGGGTCAGAACTGGTATTCGAGGGTGCCTTGCAGGGTCCGCCCGCGGCCGAGGGTGAAGGCCAGCACGTCGCCCAGCGGCACCAGGTAGGCGCGGTCGGTGACGTTCTCCATGGCCAGGCGCAGGGTCAGCTCGTCGCTCACCCGGTAGCTGCCGTACAGGTCGTAGACGGTGTATTCCTTCCAGTCGGCCGGGTACACGCCGGTCTGCGAGACCGTCGGCGCGCCACCGCCGGAAACCGAATAGCCCTCGCTGTAGCGGGCCCGTGCGCCGACATCCAGCCTGCGGTCGAAGAAGCGCATGCCCAGGGTCAGCGAGCCGCGGTCCATCGGCATGTGTTCGGCGGAACCGAGCACCGCGCTGCAATGGGTGGCGGCGTTGGCCTGCTCGTCCGGACGCATGTCGATCACCGGCGCGCGGCGACCGCTGCCTTTCACCGTCTGGGTGACACCGCCGAGCCAGGCGGTCTTCGAGCAGAAGTCGTTGCTGCCGATCATGTGCGTGTAGGAGAACTGCCCGTAGGCCAGCCCGGCGTCGTAGTCGAGCTGGTACTCGACGCCACGGAAGCGCGTGGTGTCGAGGTTGTTGACGTAGGCGCTGTTGCCGATCCCGGCCATGCCGTAGCCCGGCGGCTGCATGCCCATGCCCATGAAGATGAAGTCGTCGACCCGGGTGTCGAAGTAGGCGACCTTCAGGCCCAGGCGGTCGTCGCTGAACCAGAGGTTTTCCTTCAGCACGTTGAAGCCGACTTCCCAGGCCTTCGAGCGCTCCGGACCGAGGAACGGGTTGGGATACATGTTTTCCGCGCCGCCGCCATGGGGGCGGCCGGTGATCAGGCTCTCGGTCACCGCCGGCGGGCGCCAGCCCTTGCCGTAGGTGGCGAACAGCTGCAACCAGTCGACACCGGGCCTGACCGACAGGCCGAAGGTCGGCGAGAAGCGCCCCTCCTCGCGGTCGACGGCGTATTGCAGCGGCATGTCGGTCTGCCGGGTGGTGCCGAGGATGAAGGTGCGCGCGTTGAAGCCGGTGTCGCCGCGCAGGCGGTAGCGGTCGTAACGCAGCCCGGCGTTGAGGTTGAGCCAGTCGTCGTAGTCGTAGTCGAGACGGGCGAACAGGCTGCCGAGGGCGCGGTCGCCCTTTGGGGTCATGCCTTCGGCCGCGGGAAAGCCGACCGCCGAGCTGCTCGCCCGCGGCTGGCTGGAGTCCGGCCGCACCTTGTCGTAGAAGAATTCCAGGCCGTAGTTGGCGCGCAGCGTGGAGAGATCGCCGAGGGCGAAGCTCGAGGTGTTCTGCGCCTGCACGCCGTAGGTGTCGGTCTGGTAGGTGATCGAGTAGCCGGGGGTGATACCGCGTTGCAGGGTCTGCTGCCGGTTGCGATTGTCGACGTAGTAGAGCTTGGCCCTGAAGTCCACCAGCGGGTTGTCCGGCGCGTAGCTGTAGTCGATGGCGAAATTCTGCGCGCGCACATCGCTGCTGCCGAGCTTTTCCCAGAGCGCCTGGTTCCCGGTGTCGAGCATGTTGGCGTCGTCATAGGACACCTGGGTGGTCAGGTAGCTGAACTGCAGGCGCTGGTCCTGCGGCAGGGCGACGCCGAGCTTGGCCAGTCGCGAGCGCATCACGTAGCCGGAGTAGGCCACCGGCGTATGCTTGACCCGCTGCCCGGCCTCGGGATTGAACCAGGCGCCGGTGCGCAGTTCGCCGATGCTGCCCTTGGTTCCCGGGTCGTAGTCGCCCAGGTGGCGTTCGCTGGCGGCGACCAGCATGTCCCAGGCGTCGGTACCGATGGCGAAGGCCGCGCTGCCGATGAAGTGGGTGCCGTTGGCATCGCCGCCCAGGCCGCTGGTGACACGTATCCGCCCACCGACCTGCTTGCCCGGCTTGACCAGGTCGCGGGCTTCCAGGGTGCGGAAATTGGCGATCCCGCCGATCACCCCGGCGCCACCCATGGCCGAGCTGGCGCCCTTGTCGATGACCACCTCGCTGAGCAGTTCGGGATCGACGTAGAGCGTCCCGTTGCGCTGCTGGTGGCCGCTCTGCTGGTAGTTCTGGCGCATGCCGTCGACCGACATGTTGACCCGCCCGTAGTCCTGGATGCCACGGATGTTCACCGACAGGCCGGGGTCCTGCTGGCTCACCGAGGAGTACACCCCGGGGGTTTCCTCGAGCATGTCGGCGGCATGCCGCGGCGGGTTGCGCTCGATCTGCTCGCGGCCGATCACGCCCACCGAGTGCGGCGTCTGGTAGACCCAGTCATCCGGACGCGCGGCGGAGATCACCGAGGGCGACATCCGCACCAGGTCGTCCTGGCTGACGCGGATCAGGCTCAATTGGTCCTTGCCGGAAAAGCGGTATTCCACCGGGCTGCCCTGGAGCATCTGGCTCAGGCCGTCGGCCAGCACGTATTCGCCGTGCACCGCCGCGCTGCCGAGACCGGCGAAACGCTGGCTGTCGAAGAACACCTGGACCCCGGCCTGCTCGGCGAATTGCAGCAGGGCGCGGTTCAGCGCTTGTGCCGGGATGTCCAGCCGGACCCGGCGCAGCGCGGTCTGCTGTTGGCTAGCCGCATCCGCCCCGTCTTGCGCATGCAGGGGTAGCGCGGCGGTTCCCAGCAGGGCCAGACCCAGTCCCAGGGCCAGTTGCGCCCCCCTGCGACCGCCTCGCACGGCACTCCATCCACGATGCTTCATGACAGCGCCTACACTCCATCGTTTATGTAATAAGAATCAGTCTCGTTAAGAGAACGATGGAGGCAGGGAAAGTCAGTAACGGAAATCGAGAAAATTTTTCGCCCGCGGGATCGGCGGCTCGAGGATTGCGCTTTCCAGCACCTGAAGGAACCAGCGCAGGGGACGAATGCCCGGACCGTGGTCGACGCTCTCGGAAGCGATCGCACCGCTCAATACAACAGCGTCACTCCCGCCAGGCTCAGGCTGCGCACTCCCAGCTCGTCGCTGATCGACTGCAACGACGCCTCCAGATCGGCGACCCGGAAGACCCCGCTGACCCGCCGCTGCGCCAACGCACCGGGAGCCACCAGCAAATGCCCCGGCCGGTAGCGGTTGAGTCGCGCCACCACTTCGCCCAGCGGCTGGTCGTCGAAGACCAGCAGGCCGCGCCGCCAGCTGGTCAGGTCGTCGAGGCGACCGTCCAGCGGTGCCTCGACGCCGCCCTCCGCGCTGTAGCGCAGGCTCTCGCCTTCGCCCAGTTCGCGGCGCCCGACGGTCCCCGTGCGCGGATGCTCCAGGGCCACCGCGACGCGGTGTTCGAGCACGCCGACCTGGACGCTGCCGTCGGCGTTGCGGCTGACCAGGAAGCGCGTACCCAGCGCGCGGATGTTGCCGCCGGCGCTCTCCACCACGAACGGCCGCGGTTCCCAAGCGTCGCGCGGCGCGGCGCGGAAGATCGCGCCGCCCTCGATCAGGCGCACCCGCCGCTCGCGGCTGTCGTAGGCGACGTCGATGGCGCTCTGTGCGTCCAGTTCGACCACGCTGCCGTCGGCCAGGCGCAGGGTGCGCACCTCGCCCTTGCCGGTGGCGTGGTCGGCCAGCCAGACCACCCCGCCGTCGCGCTCGTTCCAGGCGCCACCCAGGGCCAGCAGCAGCACCGCCGCCACCGCCCCGCGCCGCCAGCCCTTGCGCCGTCCCCAGCGACGCCGCGGCGCTTTGGCAACCGACAGCGCCGGAGCGGTCGCCACCGGTTCGGCCAGCAACCCCAGCTGTCTCCAGGTCTGTTGCGCCAGCGCCAGCGCGGGCGGATGCCGGGGATCGGCCGCCAGCCAGCCGTCCAGCGCTTCGCGCCGGGCCCGGTCGAGGTCGCCGCCGTCCAGGCGGACCGCCCATTCGGCGGCCTGCTGGCGGATCTGCTGTTGTTCCTGGGGGCTGTTCACGTGCGGCTCTCGTTGGTCGTTATAGAGGTTCAGACGCGCGAACCGGCAAGACTCGGTAATCCATTCAGCGGGAATCCTCGAGTGCCTGCATCACATGGGCCAGGGCGCGGGCCAGGTGCTTCTGCACCGAGCTATCGGAGATTTCCAGGCGCCTCGCCACCTCGGCATGGGTCAGCCCTTCCAGGCGGTTGAGTCGAAAGATCTCACGGGTGCGCGGCGGCAGTTCGGCGACTGTCTCGCGCAGGCGGGCAAGCGCATCGGCATCCACCGCGGACTCCTCGGGGCCGGGCTGGTCGGCGACGAACCCGGCGAAGTCGTCGCCCGGCCGGGTCTCGGTGCGGCGCCGCCGTTCCTGCCGGTAATGGTCGATGGCGAGGTTGTGCGCGGTGCGGTAGAGGTAGGCATCGACATGCTCGATCGGCTCCTTGTGCCGCTGCTCGGCCAGGCGCAGGAAGCTCTCCTGCGCGAGGTCCGCGGCCAGGTGCGGATCGCGGGTCTTGCGCAACAGATACGCCTGCAACTTCCGGGCATGCCTGAGAAACAGTGCCTTGAGATCCTGCTCCGCCAACGGCGCATCCACCCACGTCCTTCCAGAAGGCCAGCAGCATATTTTTTATGATAATGATTTTCAATCGTATTGTTGGATGTCCGGGGTTCAGCCGAACACCGACCCGCCGCTGAGGTAGGCCAGCCCCGCGCCGAAGACCGCCAGTGCCAGCGGCGCGCGCATCGGTGCGTCGTTGATGGCGAAGGCCAGTTGCGCCAGCGGAAACAGCAGCAGGCAGAGCAAGGCGCAGGGGATCGAGCGACGCCCGCCGCTGGCCACGGACCAGACATAGGCGATGAGCAGGAGGGCGAAACCGAGTTCGTGCATGCCGGGCATCCGTGCGGGCGGGAAGGACGTGCCGCAGGCGCGGCGGCCAGGCGCGCAACCTTAGCAGAACCCGGGTAGATGGGGAAAACCCGGTACGGCGCCGACCGCACCGGGCTCGCTCAGTTGCCGCTGCAACCGTTGCCCCAGGCCTTGTATTCGACGGTATGCCGCTCGCCCTGCGAATCCTCGTAGACCAGTCGTGCCGGGACGATGCCGCAGGCATTCCACAGGTCGGTCTTGTAGATCACCCGGGCGATGTCCAGGCGGCCGTCCACGTAGTGCTGGCGGAGGGACTTCGAATCCGGGTTGGGTCCATAGGGCTGTTGCTGCGCCTGGGCCAGCGGCGCCAGGCCGAGCAGCGCGACAAGTGCCAACGGGATCACTCTCATGAGGATGTCTCCTTGGTAGAACGTTCAGCCCGAAACTACGCTGCGGAGACTGTCAGGCCCATGAGCCCGGCATGACATTTCTGTCAGACGAAGACCATCGTGGCAATGCGCCGGCAATCCTGGTGCTATCCAGATGCGGCAGGACGCCATATACTGTATGGATAACCAGTCAAAGCAACCTTGCGACTCAGAAGGCACAGAGGTGATGAATGGCCGTCGAAGTGGTGTACCGCAGCAGCCGGGATCAGGAGCGTTTGTTCATGGACAAGGCTGAAGCCGATCGTTACGACAAGATGCTGGAACTGGCGGAAACGCTGGCCGAAGTGCTGCAGAAGGCGGTGCCGTCGCTGAAGGAGGAGCAGGTGGAAGAGCTGGGCATCTTCATGGCGAAGAACCGCGATGCCTTCGCCCGCGCCTTCAAGAACCAGCCGGACGCCCTCAACGAACTGTTCGAGGAAACCGCCGCGGACGAATGAGCCGCCGCTGCAAGCAAAGCGCAAGGAGCCGAAACATGCCGCGACAACTTGCCGGCCTGCTGTGCGCCCTCCTCGGCCTCGCCGGCGCCCCTGCACTCGCCTGCCCGTTCCAGGCCACGGACGCCGAGACACCGGCAGCCTCTGCCGGCGCCGCGCAGATCCTGGCCCTGGGCGGCCCCGGCAAGCTGCGGCTCGACCTGCAGCAGGCGCCCGCCACCCTGCTGCACAGCGGAGACCTGCTGATCGCCCGCTACGCCGATGGCCACTACCTCGCCCATCGCCTGCTCCGCCAGCAGGAACTGGGCGCCGCCGACGGCGAGCGGCTCGACCTGCCGCGCCAGGTCCGCCTGCTGTTCGGCGCCCTGCCCCTGGACGGCCTGCCCGGCGCCCGGCGCGAACGTCTCCAGGCGCAGCGCCAGGCCCTCGGCCTGTGCGACCGGCGCGCCAGTGCCAGCCGTTACCGCGTGGCCGGTACCGAGGTCTATCGCCTGCGCGGCAGCCAGGCCGGCAAGCCCTACCATGCGCTCTACCTGCTCGACGGGCCCCAGGTGCACTACCTCGACAGCTCCGGCAGCGACGCCTTCGTCGAGCAATTGCTCGCCAGCCTGCGACGCCACTGAGTCCGCGCGGCGAACGACACGGCTCTTGTCGGGCGGCGAACGATACGGGCGTTAGCCGCCGCTCTCCACGAACCGGCCGCTAGCCGCAAGGCGCTTGTCCGGCCCACGCCCGCCTTGCCGGAAACCGTTGGTTGCCGTACAACGCCCGGCAGCCTCATCGACCACGAAGTCCCATGCCCGCTCTCCCCGCCCCCCCCACCCGCACGCGACGCTGGCGCCTGGACCGGCGCAGCCTGCTGCTGGCACTGCTGCTGTTCGGCCTGCTGGTGGCGCTCGCCACCCTGGGCCGGCACTGGGGCTGGGTACGCGGCTTCGGCGGCGACCTGCTGGCGGTGGCCTGGCTCTACTACCTGCTGAACGGCGCGCTCAGGGCGCCCGCCGGCCGGCTGGCGACGGCCGCCTTCGCCGTCGGCGCGCTGCTGGAACTGGGCCAGTACCTGGCGATGCAACTGCACTGGCAGTTCTCCAGCCCCGTGCTGCGTATCGTTTTCGGCAGCACCGCCGACTGGCTCGATATCCTCGCCTATGCCCTCGGCGCGCTGCTGGTGTGGTGGCTGGAACGCCGGCGCTGATCAGCCGTCGGGCTGCTCCAGGGCATTCACCAGGACCTTGAGGAAACGCGCCGCCTCGCCACCGGTGGCGGCGCGGTGGTCGAAGGTCAGCGACAGCGGCAGGATCGGGTGGATGGCCATCTCGCCGCGCCAGGCCACGACTTCGTCGCGGATGCCGCCGGCACCGAGGATTGCCACCTGCGGCGGCACCACCACGGGGTTGGCGTAGCGGCCGAACAGGGTGCCGAAGTTGGATAGGGTCAAGGTCGCGCCGAGCATTTCCGCCGGCGGGATCGAGCGCGCCTGGACATCCTCGCGCAGGCGCCGCATACCGGCGCGCAGGTCCTCCGCCGAACGCGCGCCGACATCGCGCAGCACCGGCACGAACAGGCCCTCCGGGGTGTCCACGGCGATCCCCAGGTCGAGCCGCTCATGCAGCTTCAGCGACAACGAGGCGCCATCGAACCAGGCGTTGAGGGTCGGCTCGGCGCGACAGGCCTCGGCCAGCGCCTGGGCCAGGCGGATCAGCGGGTCGCGGGCGGTCTTCCAGCGGTGCAGGTCGGCGTCGCCGTAGATCGTCACCGGCACCACCTCGGCATGCGAGCGCGCCATGTTCAGCGCCATGCTCCGCCGTACGCCGCGCAAGCGCTCGCCGCCGAAGCGTTCGCGGGCGCCCTGGGCGGCGGCCTCGACGTCGGCGCGAGTGATCAGGCCATCCGGGCCGGAGCCGCTCAGGCCAGCCAGCTCGACGCCCTGCTGGCGGGCGAACTGGCGCACCGCCGGGGTCGCGCGCGGCGCCAGGTGCTCGCGGGTGGACGGCGCGGCGCCGATGAAGAAACGGTCCTCCGGGGCGCTACCGCCGCCCTCCAGGCGCCCCACCACGGTACCGGCGTCCGCCTCCTCGCCCTCGAAGCCCACCAGCGGTTCGCCGACGTGGAGGATGTCGCCCTCGGCGCCGAACAGCTTGCCCACCACTCCGTCGTAGGGCGCGGGGATTTCCACCAGCGCCTTGGCGGTTTCCACCGACACCAGGCGCTGGTCGGCGCGCACGCTGTCGCCGGACTTGACGTGCCATTCGACGATTTCCGCTTCCTGCAGGCCCTCGCCCAGGTCGGGCAGCTTGAAGTGCTTCATGGTCGTCTCCCCTTGGCTCAGGCGTAGCCGAGCACGGTGTCGCAGGCCGCCAGGATGTCCTCCACGGCGGGCATGTACAGCGATTCCAGGCGGTACAGCGGCGGTGGGATGTCAGCCGCCGCGACCCGCTGGATCGGCGCCCGCAGGTCGAACAGGACGCGCTCGTAGAGGCTCGCGGCGATTTCCCCGCCGAGGCCGCCGCTCCTTGGCGCCTCGTGGACGATCACGCAGCGACCGGTCTTGCGCACCGAGGCTTCCAGGGTGTCGAGGTCGAGCGGCTTGAGGCAGGCGACGTCGATCACTTCGGCCTCGATGCCGCGCTGCGCCAGGCGCTCGGCAGCCTGCAGGGTCTCGTGGACGCTGGCACCCCAGCTGACCAGGGTCAGGTCGCCGCCTTCGCGGAGGGTGAAGCAACTGTCCAGCGGCAGGCGCCGGGCGTCGTCCGCCAGCGGCTGCGGGTTCATCCGGTAGAGCCGGGTCGGTTCGAGGAAGATCACCGGGTCGGGATCGTCGATCGCCGCCAGGAGCAGGCCGTAGGCCCGCGCTGGCGACGACGGCACCAGCACGCGGACGCCGGGGATGTGCGCGAACATCGCCTCGGTCGCCTCGCTGTGGTGCTCCGGCGCGCGGATTCCCGCGCCCATCGGCGTGCGCAGCACCAGCGGGCAGGCCAGGCGGCCGCGGGTGCGATTGCGCAGGCGGCTGGCATGGGACACCAGTTGCTCCATGGCGGCGTAGATGAAGCCCATGAACTGGATCTCCATCACCGGTTTCAGGCCCTGGGCGGCCATGCCGATGGACAGCCCGGCGATCATGTTCTCCGCCAGCGGCGTATCCAGCACCCGCTTGAAGCCAAAGCGCTCGCGCAGGCCAAGAGTGGCGCGGAACACCCCGCCATTGACCCCGACGTCCTCGCCCAGCACCACCACCGTCTCGTCCTCGGCCATCGCCCGGTGCAGCGCCAGGTTGACCGCCTCCAGCAGGGTCAGGCGTTTCGCTTCGCCGTCGCGCTCATTCATGCTCGGCCCCTCCCTGCCGCCGCGCGGCGCGCTCCAGCACCTGCTCGCGCTGCTCCTCCAGGACCGCCGGCCAGCGCGCGTAGACATGCTCGAACAGCGCCTGCGGCGCCTGCGTGCCGTACGTCTCGAAACGCTCCACCGCCTCCTGCACCCGCGCCTGGCACTCGCCCAGCAGCGCCTGCTCGCGCTCCTCGTCCCACTGGCCACGACCGGCGAGGAAGGCGCGCAGGCGCCTGATCGGCTCCTCGCGCCAGGCCTGGCTGACCTCCTCGGCGGAGCGGTAGCGGCTGGCGTCGTCGGCGGTGGTGTGGTCGCAGAGGCGGTAGCTGATGCACTCCAGCAGGCTCGGGCCCTTGCCCTGGCGCGCCCGCTCGAGCGCCGCGCGGACCCGCTCGGCGACCGCCAGCACGTCGTTGCCGTCCACCTGTTCGCCGGGGCAGCCGGCACCCACCGCCTTCTCCGCCAGGGTCGGCGCGCCGCACTGGATGCGCCGCGGCACCGAGATCGCCCACTGGTTGTTGTTGACCACGAAGAGCACCGGCAACTGCCAGGCGCCCGCCACGTTCAGCGCCTCGAGGAAATCGCCCTTGCTGGTGGCGCCATCGCCGCAGGTGGTCACCGCCACCCGGTGCTCGCCGCGGATGCGGAACGCCGAGGCGACCCCGCAGGCATGCAGCGCCTGGGTCGCGATCGGCACGCAGATGGGAAAGTCCTGCGCCGCCAGTGGTTCGGCGTAGTCGCTGCCGCGCTCGTCGCCGCCCCAGTAGAGGAGGATGTCCTCCATGCGCACGCCGCGCATGAGTTGCACGGCGGTATCGCGGTAATAGGGCACCAGCACGTCCTCGGCGCGCATCTGGCTGCCGATCGCCACGCCTATCGCTTCCTGGCCGAGGGTCGGCGCATAGGTGCCGATCCGCCCGGTACGCTGGAGGGCCACCGCCTTCTGGTCGAACAGGCGGGTCAGGAGCATCTGCCGGTAGAGACGGACCAGCACGTCGCCATCGGCGGCCCAGGCGGGCAGCTCGCCGAGGGGCTGGCCGTGGCTGTCGAGATAGCGGGTGAAAGGCGGGTCGACCCGGTTGTGAACCATCGCAAGCCTCCTCCGCACGCCGGATAGGCGTGCCGCTCGGGGTCGCGCCGCGGGTGGCGGCGTGCACGCGCGGCGCGGCGGGGGTGGCCCGCACTGCCGCTGGCGAGGCGCGCTGGCGGCCTCGCCGGAAAAGCCGGCCCGTCAGTGCGGGCCGTAGAGAATCCGCTCCGCCAGGCGATCGGCGATCCGCGCCGGCGACTGGTGGTCGGCCTGGGCGTGGGCGTAGATCTCGGTGAGTCGCGCGGGGATCCGCGCCAGGTGCGCGGTGATGCTCTGCGCATCGGCGCCGCGATGCTTGAGGGCTACGTAGATCAGGCCGCCGGAGTTGATCACGTAGTCCGGGGCATAGAGGATCCCGCGCGCCTCCAGCTCGTCGGCGACCTCCGGCCGCTCCAGCTGGTTGTTCGCCGCCCCGGCCACCGCCGCGCAGCGCAACTGGCTGACGCTGTGGCTGGTGAGCACGCCGCCCAGCCCGCACGGCGCGAAGATGTCGCAGGGCGTGGAGAGCAGCGCCTGCGGCGCCAGCGGGTGGGCGCCGAGCTGCTCGACCGCCAGTTGCACCCGCCCGGGATCGAGATCGCAGACCAGCAGCTCGGCGCCGACCGCCGCCAACTGCTCGGCCAGCGCGTAGCCCACGTGGCCGAGCCCCTGTACCGCGACCCGCAGGCCCTCCAGGTCGTCGCTGCCGAGGCGCGCCTGGGCGCTGGCGCGGATCCCGGCGAAGATCCCGAGGGCGGTGTGCGGCGACGGGTCGCCGGCCAGGGTGGTGCTGGTGACGTGGCGGGAGTGCTGGGCGATGCAATCCATGTCGGCGCTCGAGGTACCGCTGTCCACCGCGGTGATGTAGCGCCCGCCGAGGCTTTCGATGAAGCGCCCGAACGCCTCGAACAGCGCGCCGCGATTGTCCAGGTGCGGCGGACGGATGATCACCGCCTTGCCGCCGCCCTGCTCGAGTCCGGCCAGCGCCGCCTTGTAGCTCATGCCCTGGGCCAGGCGGATGGCGTCGCCGATGGCGGCTTCGTCGCTGGGATAGGGCAGATAGCGACAGCCACCCAGCGCCGGGCCGAGTCGCGTGCTGTGGATGGCGATAATGGCCTTGAGTCCCGTGGCCGGGTCTTGGGCGAGGTGAAGACCCTCGAGCCGGGCCGCGTCCATCATGTCGAACATGCTGGGGCTCCCCTGCTTGATGCTTGTTATCCGGGCCGCGCCGTTGCCGGCCGGCCTCCTCAGTATAGGCAGGCCCCGGCGAAACGCCCGGCGCGGCAACGGCGGGTACTGGACGAAGCCCCGGCGGGCGGTTACAACCATGGGGGTCCGCCCGATCGAAACCGGCCCTGCCCGTCCCGCAGGGCCGAATCTCACGCGATCCCGGCGCGCCAGGAGAAAGCCATGGAGCCGCGTCAAGCCTGCCTCGATTGCCTCGCCCAGGAGCCGCCCGCGCTGTTCGAGGCGGCCCTGTGGATCGCCGCCGAGCACCTTCCCGCGTATCCGCCCGGCCAGTCGCAGCGCACGCTCGACGAGCTAGCCCGGCAGATCGGCGCCAGCCTCGACGACCGCGCCTCGGCCAGCGAACGGGCGCAGGGGCTGCTGCGGCGCATGAGCGAACAGGGTTTCTGCGAGGACGACGACTTCCCCCTGCAGCCACGCTCGGCCCTGCTCCCGCTGGTGCTGCAACGCCGCCAGGGGCAGCCGCTGTCGCTGGCGCTGGTGGCCATGGAACTGGCGCGCCGGCTGGAGATTCCGCTGGTGGGGGTGAACTTCCCGGGCCGCTTCCTGCTCCGCGTGCCCCAGGCCGATCACCTGCTCGACCCGGCGACCGGGCGCCGCCTGTACACTCCCGACTGCCGCGAACTGTTGCTGCGCCTGCACGGACCGAAGAGCGAACTGCAGGCCGCCTACCTGAAGCAGGCCAGCGCCGGGGAAGTCCTCCAGCGCCTGTCGCGCAACCTCCGCCAGCTGCACGCCGCCGCCGGCGAACCGCTGGCGGCGCTGAAGGACGCCCAGCGGGTGATCGAGCTGGGGCCGGTGGGTGCCGCCGACCACGAGGCGCGCGCCGCGCTGTACCGGCAACTGGACTGCCCGCAGGCGGAACGCTATGACCTGGAGCGCGCCCTGCTGCTCAGCGAAGACCCCACCGAGCAACTGCGCCTGGGCCAGCGGCTCGGCGAACTCGCCCCGCCGCCCGGCCGCGCCCTGCACTGAACGGTTTCAGGCGAGCAGGCCGAGGGCCTTGGCCCGCGCCACCGCCTGGGTCCGCCGGGCCACGCCGAGCTTGCCGTTGATGCGCCGGGCGTGGGTCTTCACCGTGTGCAGGGAAATGAACAGCTGCTCGCCGATCTCCTGGTTGGAGCAGCCCTGGGCGATCAGTCCGAGAACCGCCAGCTCCCGGCAACTGAGCGGGCTGAGCCCTTCCTCGTCCTCGCCCGGCAGGGCGGCGAACAGCTGCGGCTGGCGTTGCCGCAGGCGCCGTTGCGGCAACTGCAGGCCAAGCCGCCCGGCCAGTTCCAGGCCGCTGCGCAGCGATTGCTGGGCCTGGGTCAGCTGGCCGGCGAGGAACTGGCACTCGGCGATGGCCATGCGCACCTCGCAGAGCAGCGTCTGCCGGCCCTGTGCCTCGAGTACCGCGAGCAATCCGCGCAGGCGCGCCTCGGCGGCGGCGCTGTCGCCGCCATAGAGTTCGGCCAGCGCCAGCTGGTGTTCCACCCGCGCCTCCAGCTCCGGCTCCGAAGGCGGCGACAGGCGCGCGCGCCCCGGCTGGAAGTAGGCACGCACCCGCAGAAGGATCTCCCGCGCCTGGTGCGGACGGCCCTGCTGCAAGGTCAGCGCGGCGCTGACCAGCAGCAGGGCGCCGCGGTACAGCGAGTCGGGCACGTGACGCTGCTGCATCAACCGTTCGACCTCCAGCAGGCGGTTGAACGCCGCGTCCAGGTCGCCCTGGCCCGCCTCCAGCAAGGCCAGCCCGAGATAGCCGTAGAGCACCCAGGGATCACGGTTGGCCCGTGCCTGCTCCAGCCCCTGCCGGTACCACTGCCCTGCTTCGCCGTCGCGCCCCTGTTGCAGGCACAGGCGCGCGCGACGCAGGGTGATCCGGCCGAGCATCGGGCTGCCCTGCTGGCCGAGGTCCTCGAGGTAGCGCTGGGCGCGGTCGAGAACGCTCTCCGCGCGCACCAGTTCGCCACGCGATTCCAGCCACTGCGCGCGATCCAGCTCGATCAGCGCCTCGAAGATCAGGCTATCGTGCTCGCGTGCCAGGCGCAGGGCGTCGCGACCGACCAGCCGCGCCTGGTCCATCCGTCCCTCGATCATCGCCAGCTGCATCAGCGCCGAATGGCAGATCAGCCCCTGCGACCAGGCGTCTTCCGGCAGGTGTTCCAGGGCCTCGCGCAGCTGCCCGGCGGCGCCACGCTCGCCCCGGCAGTGCAGGAGGATCCCGTACAGCCCCTGCCATTGCGCCAGCAGCGACCTCTGGCGGGCGGCCGAAGGCATCGGCTGGAAGCGCGCCAGTTGCCCGATGCAAGCCTCGGCCTCGGCCAGGCGCCCGGCATACAGCAGCGCCCAGGCATTCAGGATCAGCAGGCGCGGCGTGCTGGCCAGCAGCGCCGCCGGAAGCTCGTCGCGCAGGGCCAGGACCAGGCCGATGTTGTGGCCGTGCAGCAGTTGCTCCTCGGTGAGCTTCTGCAACAGCGCGGCGGCAGTCTCCGGCTCGTCGGCGGCCAGGGCCTGGTCGACCGCCTCGCGGGTTTCGCCATGCTCGGCGAACCAGTGGCAGGCGCAGCGGTGGAACGCCGCCTGCGGCCGGTGCGGCGATGTGCGCCAGACCTCGCGGATCGCCGCCGGCAGGCGATAGCGCTGGAGGCCGTCGGTCTGCAACGGGAACCCCCGCGCAAGCAGCTCGTCCAGCCCCTGCGGCAGGGACTCGAACAGGCGGCGGAACAGTCCGCTACCGACATGCGGCAGCCAGGCCAGGGCCCGTGCCGCGTCGGCCAGCGGCAGCGACAGGTCGTCGAGAAGTTCGTGTTGCAGGTATTCCTGCAACAACGGGCCAGCCTGTTCCTCGCCGACCAGCAGCCCCAGACGCAGCGCGGCGCACCAGCCGCCGCTGCGCTCGAGCAGCGCAACGGCCGCGTCGGCGTCAGCGCGACGTCCATGCAGGCGCAGCAGGTCGACGACTTCCGTGAGGTCGAAGGCCAGCTGGCCGGCATCGACCTCGCGCAGCTCGCCTTCCAGCAGCAGGCGGGTCAGGTTGCATTGCGGCCGTCGCCGGCTCGCCAGCCACCAGCTGACCCGAGGGGAAGCCGCGCTCAGCAGGCGATCGAGACAGGCGTCCAGCGCCGGATCGGGACAGCGTGGGTAATCGTCGAGCAGCAGCCACAGCGCGGATGCGTTGCGCAGCCGTCGGCACAGTTGCGCCTCGTCGCCGTCCTCGGGCAGACCGAGGGCGCCGGCCAGGCGGCGGCGGAAGGTCGCGGGGTCCAGCGCCTCCCCGCCCAGCGCCAGCCAGGCCACCTGCACGCCAGGCGGCGCCTGCCGCGCGCACTCCCCCAGGAGCACGGTCTTGCCGCTGCCGGCGGGCGCGCAGAGCAGGCGCAGGCGGCATTCGCCGCGCAGCAGCGGCTGGTGCAAACGGGGCCGCGGCAGGTGCTGCGGCGGCAGCCGCGGCAAGGCGGCGGGCAGCTCGGTCGGCTCGGTCATGGCAGTGCTCTTGTTCTGTCGAAGCGCCTTGCCGGGAGCCTAGACCGAGCCCGCCACGCGGCTGAACGATGATTGCGCCGGGTGATGGGCCGTCATAACGAACGAGCGCGTCGGCACAAGCCGACGCGCTCGTCGCGACTGGCCGGGACTCAGCGTACCCCTGCGTTGCGCAGGGCGGCCGGGGTGTAGTCGGCGGACGAGGCCTTGAAGCCGAACACGTAGCCGCGCTTCTCCTCGTTGTTCATGCCCAGCGCCAGGTAGCGACCGGCGATCACGTCGTAGAGCGCCTCCAGGGTGTAGCCGGCGACCTTCTGGTCGTAGTGGTACTGCGCGTGGCCCTCGCCGACCCGCCAGAGCTGGCCGCGACCGTCGTAGTGGTCGACCAGGGCGATCTGCCAGCTGTCCTCGTCGATGTACATGTGGCGCTTGGCGTAGATGTGCCGCTCGCCCGGCTTCACCGTGCCGACCACTTCCCACACCCGGTGCAGCTCGTAGCGGGTCAGGTCCTGGTTGATGTGCCCGGCCTTGATGATGTCGGCGTACTTCAGGGTCGGGTCGTTGAGCTTGTAGGCGTTGTAGGGGATGTACATCTCGCGCTTGCCGACCAGCTTCCAGTCGTAGCGGTCCGGGGCGCCGGAGAACATGTCGAAGTTATCCGAGGTGCGCAGGCCGTCGGCGGCGGTGCCCGGGCCATCGTAGGCCACCTGCGGGGCGCGCCGCACGCGGCGCTGGCCGGCGTTGTAGACCCAGGCCAGGCGCGGCTCCTTGACCTGGTCGAGGGTCTCGTGGACCAGCAGCACGTTGCCCGCCAGGCGCGCCGGCGCGGTCACCTGCTGCTTGAAGAAGGTGAGGATGTTGGCCGCCTTGCCCTGGTCGAGGTCAGGCATGTTCTGCGGGAATGCCACCGACTCCTCGAAGCGGATCGGCGTGAAGCTGCCGTTGGTCTGCGGAGTGGCCTGGACGATGGTGCGCTTGAGGTTGCCGCCGCGGTAGCGGGTGATGTGGTTCCAGAGCACTTCCACGCCGTTCTTCGGGATCGGGAAGGCGTAGTAGCGGCTCTTCTCGAAATTCGACAGGCCGTTGCCGTCGTTGATCGGCTGCACGTTCAGTGCGCTCTGCTTGGCCGCCTCGTCGATCTCGGCCGGCAGGGCCACCGTGCGATGGGTCTTGTACACCGGGATCCGGTAGGTCTCGGGGTAGCGCTTGAACATCGCCAACTGGCCGTCGGAGAGCTTGTCCTTGTATTGCTCGACGTTCTGCGCGGTGATGGTGAACAGCGGCTTCTCGTCGGCAAAGGGATCGGAAAGGAAGCCCTTGCCGTCGACCTTGCCGGCGCTGGCCGCGAGGCCGCCGGTCCAGGCCGGGATGCTGCCGTCGGCATTGCCTTCCTTCTGCGCGCCGATGGGGGTCAGGCTGCTGCCGAGTTTGGCGGCCTCGTCGGGCGAAACCGCCGCCGTCACCGAACCGGCCAGCAGGCTGAGGGCCAGCGCCCCGGAGGACAGGAGTCGTGCTGTTTTCATGCGTCGTTATCCTTGTTCGTATCCGCGAAAGCGGCCGCCCCGAAGGGCGGCGGACCTCAGAAGTTCACCCCGAAGCTCACCGCGAGGAAGTCGCGGTCGTTGATCGGGTTGTAGTCGCCACCGAAGAAGTCGGTGTAGCTGATGCTGGCGGTATAGGTGTTCTGGTAGTCGGCATCGAGGCCGACGCTGACGGCCTTGGCGCCCTCGCTGAAGTTCGGCCCGTAGCCTTCGACGTCGTGCGACCAGGCCAGGTTCGGCTTCAGGTTGACCCCGGCGAACACGTTGGGATATTCGAGGATCCCGCGCAGACGGTAGCCCCACGAATTGCGCGTGTAGAAGCCGTGGCTGTTGCACTCCTGCGGGTTGGCCACGTTGAGCGCACCGGTGCACAAGGCGTTGTTCGGCAGTTCGCCGATGCCGTAGATGGCGTCGCGGCCGTAGCGCAGGTCGTCGCCGTCGACCCCGCTGAGGTGGTTGTAGCCGACCTCGCCGACCACGGTCAGGCGGTCGGCCGCCAGCACCCGGTCGAAGAACTGGGTGACGGTGACCTGTGCCTGGGTCACCGGCTTGCGCACGTAGCCGTTGATCACCTCGCCGGCGCGCGGGGTGGCGAAACCGCTGTCGTAGATCGGGTTGCCGAACATGGTGGACGGGTAGATCGCGGCGATCGACATGTCGGTGCTGTTGATCTGCAGCGGCATGTTCGGCCGGTAGCTCAGCTCGCCAGCCACCGAGGTGCTGCCGATGTTGGTCTGGAAGCTCAGGCCGTAGAGGCGGATGTCCTCGGGATAGTCGATGAAGTAATAGCCGGTGGAGCGGCCGGTGACCGGGTCGGAGGTGGCCAGGCCGTTGCCGGCGATCACGCTGTAGTACGGGTTGCGACTGTGGTAGTTCATCGCGTACAGGCCGAACTCGGTGTCGTTCAGCTCCGCCGCGTACCAGCGCAGGGCCAGGCCCCACTGGCCGCTGTCGCGGGCATCGCGATCGCCGGCGCGCGGCAGGTAGCGGTAGCCGTTGGCCGGATTCGGGTCGAAATCGCTGCCGGCGTAGACCATCCGCTCGCAGCCATCGGCGACCACGTCGGTGGTGGAGAAGAAGGTGCCGCAGTTGTCGATCACCGTCTGGTCCCATTCCAGCTGATAGAAACCTTCGACGGTCACGGCATCGCTGATACCCTGGGACAGGTAGAGCATGTTCACCGGGATCAGGCCTTCCTTGATCTCCGCGCCGGGCCGGCGGAACGCGGCGACGTCCATCGGGTTGATGCTGTTGATCGAGTTCTGGATGAAGGTGCTCTCGCCCCAGCTCACCACCTGCTTGCCGACCCGCACGCTGCCGGGCAGGTCGCCGATGGTGTAGTTGTGGTAGAGGAAGGCATCGAGCAGCTGCGCCCCGGAGGACTTGGCGCCCTCCTTGCGGTTGTGGTCGTCGATGTCGTAGAGCAGGCGGTGTTCGTCCTTCAGCTCGAAGTCGTACCAGTACTTGCCACGGAAGAACGCGCCGGTGTCGCCGTACTTGAGTTCGAGATCGTGGATGCCCTTGAAGATCTTCGAGAAGGTCTCGCCCTTCTTGAAGTTCAGCCGGCCGTCGTCGGAGGTCTGCGACGAGGCGTGACCGCCGTTGCGGGTACCGATGTAGTCCTTGTCGGCGGAACGCATGGACCAGCTGGCCCCCACCGACAGCGACGAGTCGAATTGCCCTTCGATCTCGCCGATGTTGAATGACACGGCCGAGGCCTGGGTGGCGCAACCCAGGGCTGTGGCCGCAGCGAGTGCGTGCAGGGGGAAGATTCCGCGCCTTTTTGTTGTTGTCATGCGGCTCTCCTGACAGGGTCGAGGTGGCTACACCCTACCCAGCGCCCGGCACGCCGGTAAGCGCACCAAGGAGGTATTCCGAGCGTCGCCCGAAAGAGTGAACGGGTGCCCTGGAACGCGCCTCTGCCGGTGCCATATGCAGGATGGATACGCCATCATCCAGTACGTGGATGAAGTCGCGGCACTGTTCCGCCGACGACGGCGATGGCATCCTTCATCCCATGCAGCCCGAACAAGCCATTGCCGACGACCGCGACCTCGCCGACGCCACCCGCGAGACCGTGATGCGTTACCACCTCAGCTGGAAGCACCGCGACATCGACGCGGTGATGGCGCTCTATCATCCCGAGGTCGAATACAACGACTTCTTCCAGAACCGCCGGATGCGCCTGGCCGATCTCCGCGAGTACGTCGAGGCGACCATGCCCAAGGGCCCCGACGAGTCGCTGGAGCACACCGACCGTATCCGCTTCGACGGCGATACCGCGTTCATCCAGTACCGCCTGCGCGTGACCCTAAGCGGCCGCCTGGCTTCGTTCCGCGCCAGCGAGGCGATCAGCGTGCGCGACGGCCTGATCTGGCGCATCAACGAATACGCCTCGCTGGTCCACGAAAGCGGCGGCGGAGCCCAGGCCGGCGGCGACGGCCGGCCGCCGGCCAGCCGCCTGGGGCTTTCGGCCAAGCAGCTGAGCCTGCTGGCGCGCGACCTGGAGCACTACTTCCAGCAGGCCCAGCCCTATCTCGACCCGGACCTGGACCTGACCCAGGTGGCCAACGCCACCGGCTACACCCGCAACCAGATTTCCTACCTGCTCAACCAGGTGCTCGGCCTGAGCTTCTACCAGTACGTCAACCAGACCCGCCTGCAGCACCTGCTTGGCCAGCTCTCCGGCGAGCTGCCCGGACGGGTCGACGAACTGGCCTTCGCCGCCGGCTTCAATTCGCTGTCGGCCTTCTACCGCTGTTTCCGCCAGCACACCGGCCAGTCACCGCGCGAATACCTGAAGCGCCTGTCGCCGCGCCGCTGAGATTTCCCAGCGGACCCGCGCGCACGACAAGCGCGCGGCCGCTTCCTACTCTCGCCGCATCCTCCTTCCCTCTTGCTACGGAGCCTTCTATGTCGGCCTGGCGCCATCTGAGCCTGTGGATGAATCAACTGGACGAACCGCTTGCCGCGCGCCCGTCCCTGGAAGTCTCCCTCGAGGTCGACGTGGCCATCGTCGGCGCCGGCTATACCGGCCTGTGGACCGCCTATTACCTGAAGACCCAGGCGCCGCAGTTGCGCGTCGCCATCGTCGAGGCCGAGACCGCCGGCTTCGGCGCCTCGGGGCGCAACGGCGGCTGGCTGATGGGCAACCTGCTCGGCGAGGACCGCCTGCTCTCCGCGCTACCCGCCGAGCGCCGCCGGACCGGCTACGACCTGCTGCACGGGATTCCCGACGAAGTCGCGCGGGTGCTGCAGGAGGAAGGCATCGACTGCGACTACCGCAAGGGCGGCGTGCTCTATTGCGCGGCACGCTACCCGGAACAGGAACGCCGCCTGCGCGCCTATCTGCACGATCTGTATGCCGAAGGCCTGGACGAAAGCGACTACCGCTGGCTGACGCCGCAGGAGCTCGACCAGCAGTTGCGCATTCCCGGCAGCTACGGGGCGATCCATTCGCCGCACTGCGCCACCATCCAGCCGGCCAGGCTCGCGCGCGGCCTGGCCCGCGCGGTGGAGCGCCTGGGCGTGCGGCTGTTCGAGAAGAGCCGGGTGCGCCACTGGCAACGCGGCCTGCTGCGCACCGAGCGCGGCGAACTGCGCGCCGAATGGATCGTGCCGGCGGTGGAAGGCTATGCCGCCAGCCTGCCGCCGCTGGGCAACCACCAACTGCCGGTGCAGAGCCTGCTGGTCGCCACCGAGCCGCTGCCGTCGTCGGTCTGGGCGGAGATCGGCCTGGAACGCGGCCAGGCCTTCAGCGAATTCAGCCGCCAGGTCACTTACGGCCAGCGCACCGCCGACGATCGCCTGGCCTTCGGCGCGCGGGGCGGCTACCGCTTCGGCGGCAGGCTGCGCAGCGACTTCAGCCTCGACGACGAGGAAGTCGGCCTGCGCCGCCAGCTGTTCGGCGAACTCTTCCCACTGCTGCGGGATGTGAAGATCACTCATACCTGGGGCGGCAACCTGGGCATGGCGCGGCGTTTCCACCCGCACATGCTGGTCGACCGCGCCAGTGGCATCGCCCTTTCCGGCGGCTATGGCGGCGAAGGAGTCGGCGCCAGCAACCTCGGCGGCCGCACCCTGGCCGCGCTGATCCTCGGCGAGGACAACGAGCTGGTGCGCCAACCCTGGGTAGTGCGCGAACGTGCGCTGGGCAGCCTGGCCCGCTGGGAACCGGAGCCCTGCCGCTGGCTCGGCTACAACGCGATCATCCGCAGCTTCGTCCATGAGGACCGGGTCCTTGCCGACCCGCACAGCGCGCCCTGGCGACGCAGCCTGGCGCAAAGCCTCGCGGCCGGCATGGAAAGCCTGATGCGCTGAGAATCCCCTCCACCTCCCACAGAGAAACCCACATGGCCCTCACCCTTCTGAAAAATACCGCCGGCGCCGATCTTGGCGCCGCCAGCCCGGTCGCGGTGCCCCTCGGCGAGCCGGTCGCGCAGACCCGCGCCTATGCAGTGGAGCGCGCCGACCAGGTGGAAACCGGCATCTGGGAATGCACGCCCGGGCGCTGGCGGCGGCAGATCGTCGAACAGGAGTTCTGTCACTTCCTGCAAGGCCGCTGCAGCTTCACCCCGGACGGCGGCGAGACCATCCGCATCGAGGCCGGCGACGCCCTGCTGCTGCCGGAGAACAGTCTCGGCGTGTGGGACGTGGAGGAAACCGTGCGCAAGAGCTACGTGATCATCCACCGCTAGCCCGCGCGGCGCGACGGCGTCACTCGAAGCGCCCGTGGCGCCCCTCGCCGTCCCTGAAACGCTGCGCGCCCTCCAGGGTCTCGCCGCTCTCGATGACCGCCAGCCCGCCCTGGAATTCGTTGGCCAGGGCCACGTCGAAGGACAGTTCCCACTGCGCGTATACGCTGGCGCGGTCGGCGAGCATGCAGGTCTGCGGGAAGGCGGCGAGTTCCGCCGCCAGTTCCTCGGCCTCGGCTCGCGCCGAACCGCTCGGCACCACCCGGTTGGCCAGGCCGATCTGCAACGCTTCGTCGGCCTTCACCGGCCGCCCGGTGAGGATCAGGTCGAGCGCCCGGCCCTGCCCGACGATCCGCGGCAGGCGCACGCTGCCGCCATCGATCAGCGGCACGCCGAAGCGCCGGCAGAACACTCCGCAGATGGCGTCCTCGGCCATCACCCGCAGGTCGGCGAGCAGCGCCAGCTCCAGCCCACCGGCCACCGCATAGCCTTCGATGGCGGCGATCAGCGGCTTGCCGAGCTGCATGCGGCTCGGTCCCATCGGCCCGTCGCCCTCCGCCTCCAGGCGATTGCGCCGCTCGCCATCCTCGGCCACCGCCGCCAGGTCGGCGCCGGCGCAGAAATTGCCGCCGCTGCCGGTGAGTACCGCGACCCGAGCCGTATCGTCCGCTTCGAATTCGCGCAGGGCGTCGGCCAGGGCCTGGGCGGTCGGCCGGTCCACCGCATTGCGCCGCTCCGGGCGAGCGATGACCAGGGTGGTGACCGGGCCGTTGCGTTCGACGATGACACTCATGGCAGACTCCCTGCGGGAAACGCGAAAAAAGACACCGGGCGGATGGACGAAGACCGGCGTCAGCCGGTCTTCACCTTAGTCCTTTTCGCGCCGCCGCGCCGCCTCCGCCGGGCGCCTCAGAGCGCGTGTCTCTGCAGGTTGGCCATCATTTCGCGGAGCGCCTCGACGTTGTCCGCCGGGTGCGCGGCGTTCTCGAAGTCGCAGATCTGCTGCCAGTGCGCGGCCACGTCCTCCGCGTCGAAGCCGGCCTTCGGATCGAAGCCGAAGCCCAGGCTGCGCTCCCAGCGCACCTTGCCGATCCAGCCACCGCCGACCTCGTAGAGGCCCGAGGTATCCTCGCAGGCCGAGCTGCCGAGATAGACCACCAGCGGGCTGACCAGCTCCGGCTTGAGCTGCTCGAAGACCTGCGGCGGGATCAGCCCCTCGGTCATCCGCGTGCCGCCGGTGGGGGCGATGGCATTGACCAGGATATTGTTCTTGCGTCCCTCCAGGGCCAGGGTGCGGGTCAGGCCGTAGAGGCCGAGCTTGGCCATGCCGTAGTTGCTCTGGCCGAAGTTGCCGTAGATGCCCGAGGTCGAGGAGGTGAACACCACCCGCCCGTAGGCCTGCTCGCGCAGGTGTGGCCAGGCGGCGCGAGTGACCTTGTAGGCGCCTTCGACATGCACCTGGTAGACCAGGTCCCAGTCGGCGTCCTCCATCTTGTGGAAGGTCTTGTCACGGAGGATGCCGGCATTGTTGACCACCACGTCGACGCGACCGAAGGCATCCAGCGCGTTCTCCACTATCCTGCCGCCGTCCGTGACCGAGTCGTGGTTGGCCACCGCGGTGCCGCCGGCGGCGCGGATTTCCGCCACCACCCTGTCCGCCGCCGAGGCACTGGCGCCTTCGCCATGGGTGCTGCCGCCGAGGTCGTTGACCACCACCCTGGCGCCGTGCTTGGCGAACAGCAGGGCGTGGGCGCGGCCGAGGCCGCCACCGGCTCCGGTGACGATCACGACTTGGTCGTCGAAACGCAGGGCATCGCTCATGTTCGGGACTCCAGGGCAGTAGGAAGGATCGCCCGAGTGTCGGCCAGCCCGCCGGCAGGGACAAGGCTTCGCGCCGCCATGAATGGCGTCCGATAAAGGATGGGGATGTTCGCCCTCAGTCGAACGGGATGTACAGCCGGCCGCGCGGACCGAGCTTGAACAGCCACCAGTCGTAGTTGCGCCGGGCCACCACCAGCAACACGCTGCCGAGCAGCGCCAGGACCGCTCCCGCGGCGTACCAGCGGTTGCCCTGGTGCCAGCACAGGTAGGCGAGTCCCAGCGCCAGCAGCAGGCCGAGTTCGGCGAGGATCAGCCCGGATTGGCGGATGAACGGCTGGGCCAGCACCAGTTGGCGGAACAGCCAGGAACCCTCGTCGAATACACGCAGGGGAGAAACGGGATCGTGCATGGAACCTCCACGGGCTGATGGAACGGCCTCGTCCTGCGAGGCGCCAGCACCCTAGCCCCGATCCCGTCGCGAAGACACTTGCTGCAATCTCAAACTCTGTTAAGAAAACTCTGAATCATCCACTCGGGCGCGAAACGCCAGGTAATGTTCGAGCACCGCCCCCGGCGCCTCGATCTGCGGATAGTGGCCGATGCCATCGAGCAGCACGCAATCGGCATCGCGCACCAGTTGCCGATAGCGCTCGACCATGTGCGCCCCGGAAATCGGGTCGACGGCGCCGTCGATCACCCGCAGCGGCACCCCGCCGTGCTGCAACGCCGCCACCCAGCGCTCGCGCTGCTCGCGGCGGTCGACGATGTAGCGGATCAGGCGATGCATCACCCGCTGCCCCTGGTTGCTTTCGATCAGGCTCCAGAAGGCGTCCAGCTCCGCCTCGCCGGGTTGGCTGCGTGGGCCGAAGACCCTGGCGAAGTTGCGCGCCAGGGCGCGGCGGTCGAACAGCCGGGCGAACAGCCCGCCCAGCGGGCTCAGCAATAGCTTCTGGCTGAGCACCGGCCGATGCGTTTCCGGGAACAGCCCGCCGTTGAGGAACACGCAGGAGGCGAGTCGCAACCGACCTTCGTGATGGCGGGCGAGCAGTTCCTGGGCGACGCTGTCGCCGTAGTCGTGGGCCAGCACGTGCAGCGGCTGGTCGATTCCCAGGCGGCCGAGCAGCGCCTGTTGCAGGTCGGCCTGTTCCAGCAGGCTGTAGCGATGCCCGCGCGGCTTGGCCGAGTCGCCGAAGCCGAGCATGTCGCAGGCCAGCACGCGGTAGCGCCGCGCCAGCGGTTCCCAGAGGTAGTGCCAGTCCCAGGCGGCGCTGGGGAAGCCGTGGATCAGCAGCAGCGGCTTGCCCTGCCCGGCCTCCCAGTAGCGGATCGGGAAGCCCTTGAAGTCCACGCTGCGGCCCTGCGCGCGCCAGGCCTCCAGGGGGATGCCCGGCAGCGCCGCGCTCACTGGCGGTAGCCCGGGTTCTGCTGGTCGAGCTTGCGCAGCAGCGCCGGCCAGGCCAGTTGGCCGCCCATGCCGGTCTTGCTGCGCATCACCCCGGCGATCATGTCGCGCGCGCCGGCGAGAATCTGCCCGGGAATGTGGATCAGCTCCACGCCGCCGCCCTGCGCCATCACCTGCACCTCGCAGGCGCGCTGCAGGGTGAACATCATCAGGAAGGTGTCGGCGATCGAGCCGCCACAGGTGAGCAGGCCGTGGTTGGGCAGGATCAGGAAGTTGCTGGCCCCCAGGTCGGCCTGCAGCCGGGCCTTTTCCTCATGGTTCAGGGCGACGCCCTCGTAGGCATGGTAGGACAGGCTGGAGAGCACGAACAACGATTGCTGCGACAGCGGCAAGAGGCCCTGCTTCTGGCAGGACACGGCGATCCCCGCCGCGGTATGGATGTGCAGCACGCACTCGACGTCGTGGCGAACCTCGTGCACCGCACTGTGGATGGTGTAGCCGGCCGGATTGATCTCGTAGGGGCTGTCCATCAGCTTCTTGCCGCTGGCGTCCACCTTCACCAGGCTGGAAGCGGTGATCTCGTGGAACATCAGGCCGAACGGGTTGATCAGGAAATCCTCGGTGCCGGGCACCTTGGCGGAAATGTGGGTGAAGATCAGGTCGTCCCAACCGTGCAGGGCGACCAGCCGGTAGCAGGCGGCGAGATCGACGCGGGCCTGCCATTCGGCGGCGGACACCTGGGCTTGCACATCGGTGGGCAGGGAGTGAACGGCAGTCACGGCGGCATCCTCTTTTGTCGTTGTCGGATGCCCGGAGTCTAGCCCCGCCCTCCTCCGCCGACTGTCGCCGGGCTTACACTCGCGCACCCGCTGAATGACGGGGGATTCAGCCAGCCTATGCGCGACGCCTACAGGCAGTGGGCGACCAGCGGCGCGACCAGCAGGTTGAACAGCCCGGTCATGACCATCAGCAGGCCCGCCGCCGAGCCCTCCTCGCCGCCGAACTCGTAGGCCCGGCTGGTGCCGGCGCCGTGCGCGCCAACGCCGAACAGCGCGCCCCGCGCCAGCGGCGTGCGCAGGCGCAGCACGCGCAACAGGGTGCCGCCGATCACCGCGCCGAACACCCCGGTGATCATCACGAAGGCCGCGGTCAGCTCCGGTACGCCGCCGAGGTTGTGCGACATCTCCATGGCGAACGGCGTGGTGATCGAGCGCGGCAGCAGCGACAGGGTGACCTGGCCGTCCAGCGCCAGTGCCTGGGCCAGGGCCCAGGAACTGCCGATGGCCACCGTGGTGCCGGCGAGCATGCCGGCCAGCAGCGCCGGCCAGTGGCGCACCAGCAGGGCGCGCTGCTGCCAGATCGGGATGGCGAAAGCCACGGTCGCCGGGCCGAGCAGCGCCACCAGCCAGTCGGTGTCACGGGCGTAGTCGGCGTAGCGGGTATGGGTGGGGATGGCCAGGGCGTAGAGCAGCAGCGGGACGAACACGATCGGCGACAGCCAGTACCATTTCACCCGGCGGTACAGCTGGCGGCTGAGCAGATAGCCGCCGACGGTCGCCAGCAGCCAGAACAGGGCCTGCTTATCGAGACTCATGGCGCGTCCTCCAGCGACACATCCATTCCACCGACACCGCGGTGACCAGCATCACCAGCAGGGTGCTGAGCATGATCACCAGCAGGATCCGCCAGCCCTCGCTGCGCAGCAGCGCGCCATAGTCGAGCAGGCTCATCAGCGCGGGGATGAAGAACAGCAGCATCTCCGCCAGCAACAGGCCGGAGCCGGCCTGCAGCCAGGCCGGACGCAGCAGGCCGCTGGCGAACAGCAGCAACAGCGCCGCCAGGCCGACCACACCGCCTGGCAGCGGCAGGCCGATGGCCTTCGCCAGCCAGCCGCCGGACCACCAGAAGGCGATGAGCACCGCCAGTTCGGCGGCAAGGCGGGACAGACGGCGGACGAGCGGGGGCAACATGGGAAAGGCCTTGGCTGGGAAATCGGGGATGGAGAAAGGATAAGGCCCGGCCTATCATCCCCAAAGCGAATTGTCCGCATGAGAGCCATTCCAGAATGGAATTCCGTCAACTCCGCAGCTTCGTCGAAGTGGTCCGCCAGGGCAGCTTCACCCAGGCTGCGCAGGTCCGCCACGCCAGCCAGTCGACCATCAGCAAGCAGGTCGCCCAGCTGGAGCAGAGCCTCGGCGTGCAGGTACTGGAGCGCAACGGCCCGCACGTGCGCCTGACCGACGCCGGCGCCGTGGTGTTTCGCCGCGCCGAGGAGATGCTGCGGCTGCGCCGCGACCTGCTCAGCGAACTGGACGACCTCAGCCAACTCAACCGCGGCGAACTGCGCCTGGGCCTGCCGTTGCTCGGTGCCGACGCGCTGTTCGCCCAACGCTTCGCCGAATACCGGCGGCGCTATCCGAACATCGCCGTGCACCTGGTGGAAGGCGGCAGCAAGACCATGGAGCAGGCGGTGCTGGCCGGCGAGCTGGAACTGGCCGGCAGCCTCACCCCGGCGGACGACGGCTTCGACTACCAGCCGTTCTGCAACGAACCGCTGGACGTGCTGCTGCCGGCCGGGCATCCCAAGGCCTCGGCCGCCAGCGTAGCCCTCGGCGAACTGGCGGACAGCCCGTTCCTGCTCTACCAGCAGAGCTTCACCCTCAACGACCGCCTGCTGCGCGCCTGCCTGGAGGCAGGGTTCAGCCCGCGCGAGGGCGGCCGCAGCGGCCAGGCCGACTTCCTCGGCGCGCTGGTGGCGGCCAACCAGGGGGTGGTCCTGCTGCCACGGGTGATCGCGCGCGAGATCGAACGCCCGGGAGTGGTGCGGGTCCTGCTCAGGGAGCCGGACCTGCGCTGGGACATCGCCTTCATCTGGCGCCGTGGTGGCTACCTGTCGCGGGCGGCGCAGGCCTGGCTGGAGCTGCTGCGCGAGCGGCCGCTGGAACAAAGCCCGGCGCAGGACGGATAACCGCCATGCGGTTATCCGTCACCTCGGCAGGCGTTTCGGCGGGGCAAGCCCGGGATCAGCCCTCGAGGGCGGCGACGAACTCGGCCAGCCAGGGTTCGGCGTCGGTCTCGGGGGTAACGGTTTCGCTGGCATCCAGGCGCAGCATCGGCAGCACTTCGCGCACGCCCAGCTCGCCGAACAGCTCGCGAACCTGCTCGCCACCGCCGCAGAAGGTGTCGCCGTAGCTCGAGTCGCCCAGGCCGATCACCCCGCCAGGCAGGCCATGCCAGGCCGGCAGTTGGTCGCGGATCGCGTAGTACAGCGGTTGCAGGTTGTCCGGCAGCTCGCCCATGCCGGTGGTCGAGGTCACCACCAGGAACGCCTCGGGAGCGAAGGCCTTGAGTTCGTCGAGGCTGGCGCGCGGCAGGTGAGTGGCGTCGAGGCCGGCCGCGGCCAGCAACTTCTGGGCGTGCCGGGCGACTTCTTCGGCGGTGCCGTAGACCGAGCCGGAGAGGATGGCGACTTTCATGAACACTCCGTAAGCCAACAGGGATAAGCCGGGCATTATGCCGCATGCGCCCGCCGAGCGGGATGCAGCGAATCGCGCGCCCAACGCGGACAGCCTCCCGCCGCCCGCAGGGCGACCGCCGCGCAAGGCTTTGCCCGACTGACGTAGTCGGGTACCCTGCATCCATCCGATTCCTTTCGCCCGCTGTGAGAGTCCCATGGCGACAGCCCCCATCCTGATCACCGGCGCCAGCCAGCGTGTCGGCCTGCATTGCGCGCGACGACTGCTGGCCGACGGCGAGTCGGTGATCGTCAGCTACCGCCGCGAACGCCCGGCGCTGAACGAGCTGCGCCAGGCCGGCGCGCTGGTCCTGCACGCCGACTTCGCCAGCGAGGCCGGCATCCTCGCCTTCATCGAGACGCTCCGGCAGCGCACCGACAGCCTGCGGGCGATCGTCCACAACGCCTCGGACTGGATCGCCGAGACGCCCGGCCATGAGGCCGAGGCGTTCCAGCAATTGTTCAGCGTGCACATGCTCGCGCCCTACCTGATCAACCTGCACTGCGCCGAGCTGCTGGAACGCTCGCAGCCCGCCGACATCGTCCACCTCACCGACGACGTGGCGCGCAAGGGCAGCGCCCGGCGCATCGCCTATTGCGCGAGCAAGGCCGGGCTGGACAACCTGACCCTGTCGTTCGCCGCGCGCCTGGCGCCGAAGATCAAGGTCAACGCCATTTCACCGGCGCTGGTGATGTTCAACGACGGGGACGACGCCGAATACCGCGCGCGCACCCTGGCGAAATCCGCCCTCGGCATCGAGCCGGGGCCGGAAGTCATCTACCAGAGCCTTCGCTACCTGTTGGACAATCCCTACGTCACCGGGACCACCCTGACCGTGAACGGCGGCCGCCACGTCAAGTGAGGCGCCGAGGACCCCTTATGAACCCAGCACTTTCCCAGCACTACCGGGAGATCCTCGTCGGTCTCGGCGAAGACCCGCAGCGCGAAGGCCTGCTCGATACCCCCAAGCGCGCGGCCAAGGCCATGCAGTACCTCTGCCACGGCTACGGCCAGACCCTGGAGGAAATCGTCAACGGCGCGCTGTTCGCCTCGGACAACGACGAGATGGTCATCGTCCGCGACATCGAGCTGTACTCCCTGTGCGAACACCATCTCCTGCCCTTCATCGGCAAGGCCCACGTGGCGTACATTCCCACCGGCAAGGTGCTCGGCCTGTCGAAGGTGGCGCGGATCGTCGACATGTTCGCCCGCCGCCTGCAGATCCAGGAGAACCTCACCCGGCAGATCGCCGAGGCGGTCCGCCAGGTGACCAGCGCCGCCGGCGTGGCGGTAGTGATCGAGGCCCAGCACATGTGCATGATGATGCGCGGGGTGGAGAAGCAGAACTCGCAGATGTTCACCTCGGTGATGCTCGGCGCGTTCCGCGAGTCGAACACCACCCGCCAGGAATTTCTGCAACTGATCGGAAGGAGCAAGTGACATGCCGCGACTGGAACCGGGAATGGCGCGTATCCGAGTCAAGGACCTGCGCCTGCGCACCTTCATCGGGATCAAGGAGGAGGAGATCCTCAACAAGCAGGACGTGCTGATCAACCTGACCATCCTCTACCCGGCCACCGACGCCGTGGAGGTCAACGACATCGAGCACGCCCTGAACTACCGCACCATCACCAAGGCGATCATCCGCCACGTCGAGGAGAACCGCTTCGCCCTGCTCGAACGGATGACCCAGGAAATCCTCGACCTGGTGATGGAGAACCCGGCGGTGCGCTATGCCGAGGTCGAAGTGGACAAGCCGCACGCGCTGCGCTTCGCCGAATCGGTGTCGATCACCCTCGCCGGCCATCGCTGAGGCGGGCGACGGGCGAACCGCGTGACCACGCGCACAAGCGTTGCCCCGCGCACGCGGCAACTCTTATCATCGCCGGACCTGGCCCTGTGCCTGCACCCTGCCCCGAGCCATCGTCGAGAATCACCGCCATGACCGCAGCCAACCTCACCGAACAGCAACGCCTGGAGCTCGAAGCCGCCGCCTTCCGCACCCTGGTCCATCATTTGCAGACCCGCAAGGATGTGCAGAACATCGACCTGATGAACCTCGCCGGTTTCTGCCGCAACTGCCTGTCCAAGTGGTACAAGGCGGCGGCCGACGACCTCGGCGTGGAGGTCAGCAACGACCAGGCCCGCGAGGAAATCTACGGCATGCCCTATGCCGAATGGAAAGCCAAGTACCAGAAAGAAGCGAGCCCGGAACAACAGGCCGCCTTCGCCAAGAGCCAGGGCAAGGCCTGAGGCCCGCGCCCCTTGCCAACCCTGCCCCAACACCATGAGCCTGTTTCGATGACCCTGACCGATTTCCGCGCGCGCCTGCGCAGCGAGCAGCACCTGTTCACCGATACCCTGGCGTTCATCGCCGAGCACTACAGCTACACGCCGAGCGCCTTCGACAACGGCAGCGTGAGCAACCCGGCCGGGCAGAACGAAGGTTCCTGCAAGACCCTGGGCTTCGCCATCCTCGAAGGCCTGAGCCTCGAGGAAACCCTGCTGGCCTTCGGTGAGCACTACCGCGCGGTACGCGAAAACCCGGAAGGCGATGACCACGCCAACATCCGCGCCCTGCAACAGACCGGCCTGGCCGGCGTGCATTTCGAGCGCCAGCCGCTATCGCGCCGGGGCTGAGAAGTCCCGGTCGCCTCCTCTGCGGATAACCGCGAGCGGTTATTCGCCCTACCGACCGCTCCATAGCGACCCAAGCCACACGTCGCCACCGGTCGGCCCCCTCTCCCGCGTGCGGGAGAGGTTGGGGGAGAGGGCCGGCACCCGGCCTTGCCGATACGCCGACGAAAAAAGGCGGGGCTCCATCGGAGTCCCCGCCCTTCTCTCCGCCGCAACCGCGGCGCAGCCAGCCTCACAGCTTGGCGATGGACACCTCGGTGGATTTGACGAAGGCGATCACTTCGCTGCCGATGGCCAGCTCCAGCTCCTTCACCGAACGCGTGGTGATCACCGAAGTGACGATGCCGGCGGCGGTCTGCACGTCGATCTCGGACAGCACCGGCCCTTCGATGATTTCCTTCACGGTGCCCTTGAACTGGTTACGAACGTTGATGGCTTTGATGGTCATGGCGTTTCTCCTGGGGGGATTCGGAACGAGGCATGGTTGGTTAGAGCGCCCAGCGCAGTTGCGTGGGCAGGGGTGAAACGGGCTCGGGTTGCGGCGGCAGCTCCGGCTGCGCCAGCACCCGGTTGAGCACTTCGGCTTCCAGCGCGGCCAGTCGCGCCGAACCGCGCGAGCGCGGCCGGGGCAGTTCCACCGGCAGGTCGAGGCCGATCTCGCCGTCCTCGATGAGGATCACCCGGTCGGCCACCGCCACCGCCTCGCTGACGTCGTGGGTGACCAGCAGGACGGTGAAACCGTGTTCGCGCCAAAGTCCTTCGATCAGTTGCTGCATCTCGATCCGGGTCAGCGCATCGAGCGCGCCGAGCGGCTCGTCGAGCAACAGCAGGCGCGGCTCGTGGATCAGCGCGCGAGCCAGCGCGACACGCTGCTTCTGCCCGCCGGACAGGGCCGCCGGCCACTCGTTGGCACGCTCGGCCAGGCCGACCGCCCGCAGCGCCTGCAGGGCCTTCGCCCGCCAGTCGCCGCGCAGGCCGAGGCCGACGTTGTCGATCACCCGCTTCCACGGCAGCAGGCGCGAATCCTGGAACATCAGCCGGGTGTCCTCGCGGGCCTCGGCCAGCGCCGCCGAGCCGGCCAGCAACTCGCCGCGGCTGGGCTGGTCGAGGCCGGCCAGCAGGCGCAGCAAGGTGCTCTTACCACAGCCGCTGCGGCCAACGATGGCGACGAACTGCCCGGCCGGGACCAGCAGGTCGATGTCCTTGAGCACCTCGCGCTCGCCGAAGCGCCGCGCCACTCCGCGCAGGGCCAGCGGAATACCGCGCTTGAGGCGCTGCGGAGTGCCGCCAAGGGCGGCGTTGTGGGCATTCATGCGCCACCTCCCTTGACCTGGTAGGCCGGGTGCCAGCGCAGCCAGACTCGCTCCAGGCCGCGGGCGGCGAGGTCGGCGAGCTTGCCGAGGACGGCGTAGAGCAGGATCGCCAGGACCACCACATCGGTCTGCAGGAATTCGCGGGCGTTCATCGCCAGGTAGCCGATGCCCGAGCCGGCGGAAATGGTCTCGGCGACGATCAGGGTCAGCCACATGAAGCCGAGGGCGAAGCGCACCCCGACCAGGATCGACGGCAGCGCGCCGGGCAGGATCACCTGGCGGAACAGGGCGAAGCCGGACAGCCCGTAGCTGCGCGCCATCTCCAGCAGGCCGGGGTCGATGCCGCGGATGCCGTGGTAGGTATTCAGGTAGATCGGGAACAGCGTGCCGAGGGCGACCAGGAAGATCTTCGCCGACTCGTCGATGCCGAACCACAGGATCACCAGCGGGATCAGCGCCAGGTGCGGCACGTTGCGGATCATCTGCACCGAACTGTCGAGGAAGCGTTCGCCCCACTTCGACAGGCCGGTGACGAAGCCCAGCACCAGGCCGATGGCGCCGCCGATGAGAAAGCCGATCGCCGCGCGCCAGCCGCTGATCGCCAGGTGCTGCCAGATCTCGCCGCTGCGCAGCAGCGCCCAGCCGGCCTCGAGTACGGCGCTGGGCGCAGGGAGGATGCGGCTGGACAGCCAGCCGAACGCCACCGCCGCCTGCCACACCGCCAGCAGGACCAGCGGCAGGGCCCAGGGCGCCAGGCGCTCGGCCAGTCGTTTGGAAATGCTCATGTCGTTCGCTCCGACCGCTCTCAACTCTGCGCGGCCTGCCGGGGCAGGATGTCGTTGGCCACCATCTCGCCGAACGGGCTGACATAGCCGCGTCCCTCGGGCTGCGCCGGGCGCTGCACGTCGAGGTGCGGGAACAGGAGCTCGGCGACCCGGTAGGACTCTTCCAGGTGCGGATAGCCGGAGAAGATGAAGGTGTCGATGCCCAGCTCGGCGTACTCCCTGACCCGCGCCGCCACCGTCGGTCCATCGCCGACCAGCGCGGTGCCGGCGCCGCCGCGCACCAGGCCGACGCCGGCCCAGAGATTGGGGCTGACTTCCAGGTTGTCGCGTGAACCGCCGTGCAGCGCGGCCATGCGTTGCTGGCCGACCGAGTCGAAGCGCGCCAGGGAGGCCTGGGCGCGGGCGATGGTGTCGTCGTCGAGATGCGCGATCAGGCGATCGGCGGCCTGCCAGGCCTCCTCGCTGGTCTCGCGGACGATCACGTGCAGGCGGATCCCGAAGCGCACCTGGCGGCCCTGGCGGGCGGCCTTCTCGCGTACCTGGGCGATCTTCTCGGCAACCGCCGCCGGCGGCTCGCCCCAGGTCAGGTACAGCTCGACCTGCTCGGCGGCGAGATCCTGGGCAGCCTCCGAGGAGCCGCCGAAGTACAGCGGCGGACGCGGCTGCTGCAACGGCGGATAGAGCAGCTTGGCGCCCTTCACCTGGATGTGCTTGCCGGCGTAGTCGACAGTCTCGCCCTCCAGCACGCGACGCCAGATGCGGGTGAATTCGACCGACGCCTCGTAGCGTTCGGCGTGGCTCAGGTGCAGGCCGTCGCCAGCCAGTTCATCGGGATCGCCGCCGGTGACCAGATTGAACAGCGCGCGACCGTTGGACAGCCGGTCCAGGGTCGCCGCCTGGCGCGCGGCGACAGTCGGCGAAATGATCCCGGGGCGCAGCGCGACGAGGAACTTCAGGCGCTGGGTTACCGGGATCAGCGAGGCGGCGACCAGCCAGGAGTCCTCGCAGGAACGTCCGGTGGGGATCAGTACACCGCCGAAGCCCAGGCGGTCGGCGGCCTGGGCGATCTGCTGCAGGTAGCCGTGGTCGACGGCACGGGCGCCCTGGGTGGTGCCCAGGTAGTGGCCGTCGCCGTGGGTGGGAAGGAACCAGAAAATCTCGAGGCTCATCGCAATTGACTCCAGGGTGAGCGCGCCGGCGTGGCGTAGCCGCGCGATGATCGTGTCGGTATGTGGGCGGTACGGGCTCAGGGTGCGCTGGCGACCTTGCCGGCCGGCGGCGTCCAGATCACGTCCTTGATGCTCAGCGGTTTGGGAATCAGCTTCAGCTGGGTGAAGGTGTCGGCGATCTTCTGCTGCGCCTCGACCACCGCCGGGGTGATCAACTGCGCGCCGTAGCCCTGGCGCTTCACCGCGGTAAGGGTGATCTCGGCGGGCAGCCCGAGCAGCGGCGCGACCTGCTCGGTCACCTGCTGCGGGTTGGCCCGCGACCAGTCGCCGACCTGGCGGATCTCGTCCACCAGCGTGTCGAGCACCTGCGGATGCCGTTGCGCGTAAGTCCGGGTGGCGAGGTAGAACTGGTGGTTGTCGACCAGCTCGCGACCATCCACCAGGACCCGCGCGGACAACTGCTTCTCAGCGGCGGCCTGGTAGGGGTCCCAGATCACCCAGGCGTCGACGCTGTGACGCTCGAAGGCGGCGCGGGCGTCGGCCGGCGGCAGGTAAACGGGTTGGATGTCGCTGTACTTCAGGCCGGCCTGCTCGAGGGCGCGGACCAACAGGTAATGCACGTTGGAGCCCTTGTTCAGGGCGACTTTCCTGCCCTTCAGCTCGGCCACCGAACGAATCGGCGAGTCCTTCGGCAGGAGGATCGCCTCGCTGGTCGGCGCCGGCGGTTCGTAGGCCACGTAGAGCAGGTCGGCGCCGGCGGCCTGGGCGAATACCGGCGGGGTTTCCCCGGTCACGCCGAAGTCGATGCTGCCGACATTTAGCCCCTCGAGCAGTTGCGGGCCGCCGGGAAACTCGGTCCATTGCACCTTCACGCCATCCTCGGCGAGGCGCTTCTCCAGGGTGCCGCGGGCCTTGAGCAGGACCAGGGTGCCGTATTTCTGGTAACCGATCCGCAGGGTATTGGCTGACTTCTCGTCGGCCTGGACGCCGTAGGACAGGGCCGCCACCAGCAAGGCCGCCAGTCCACGACGCAAAGCGATGGTGCGCATGGCGCTCTCCTTTGTCGTTGTGGGTGCCGAGCCTGCTGCGCCGTTGGCGGGTCAGTGAGGTCGTCGTGTGTGCATTGTGCAATCGGGCCGCGGCGCACGTGCGCTGGCGGAAGGAAGATCAGATGCTCCAGCGGGCATTCACCAGGCGCTCGTTGAGCACCTGCGGGTCGATCGGCTGCGGCCGTCGCGACAGGGCCAGGTGGAAGGTTTCCAGGGCGTTTTCCAGGCGCTGCTCGAGGACCGGTTCCAGGCGTGCCGGCTCGGTCTCGGTGGCATAGGCGATCTGCTTGTCCACCGCGAACACGCCGTGCAGCACCTCCTGGGCCTTGAGCGCGGCGAGCACCGGTTTCAGCGCGTAGTCGACGGCGAGCATGTGCGCGCTGCTGCCGCCGGTGGCGAACGGCAGCACCACCTTGTGTTCCAGGGCGCGCTCAGGCAACAGGTCGAGAAGGACCTTCAGCGCGCCGGAAAACGAGGCCTTGTACACCGGGGTAGCGACCAGCAGGCCGTCGGAGCGGCTGATCCGCTCGGCCAGCGCCAGTACCGGCGGACTGTCGAGGCGGGCACGCAGCAGGTCCTCGGCAGGAAAATCCAGCACCTGGTGGCTGGCCACCTCGACGCCGCGACGGCTCAGCCAGTCCCTGGCACGCTCCAGCAACACCCCGGAGCGGGAGCGTACGCTGGGACTTCCGGCGATGGAAACGACGAGCATGGGGGATTCCTTATAACCGAAAAACAGGATATTCGCTTGGCTTGCTAACCAAGTTGCATAGACCTTAACAGGCCGCTTCATATTCCAATAAATGTTTTTTATTCATTTATTTATTCCGTAAAGAACATAAGAAACCCGATTCAGGGTCTTGCCCTCAGAACACGTGCGCTAGCTGCATTTCGGTCAGGGCCTCGCCGCGCAAGTAGGCCAGCTCCACCGCCCGGCGGTCGCGGGGACGCGCCAGCGGTACGTGGAACTCGCGGCGGATGTGCCCGGGACGGCCGCCCATCAGCAGCACGCGGTCGGCGAGATAGAACGCCTCGTCGAGATCGTGGGTGACCAGCAGGACGCTGATCTCGTAGTTCTGCACCACCTCCTGCAGCAGGTCCTGGAGGCGCATGCGGGTGAAGGCGTCGACCGCGCTGAACGGCTCGTCGAGCAGCAGCACCTGCGGCCGTCCGTAGAGACCACGGGCGATCGCCGCGCGCTGCGCCATGCCGCCGGACAGTTGCTTGGGCAGCAATCCTCCGCAGCCGGCCAGTCCGACATCGGCGAGCAGGCGCTCGACCCAGTGCTCGTCCTCCAGCCAGCCGTCGGCGAAACCGACGTTCTGCGCCACCGTCAGCCAGGGCAACAGGCGCGGCTCCTGGAACACCACGCCGATGCCGCCGCTGCGGCCGTTCTCGCCGTCCGGGCCGAAGCCGAGGATCGGGTTGCGTTCGACAGTGCCCTGGAAGTCGTCGTCCAGTCCGGCGGCGATCCGCAGCAGGGTGCTCTTGCCGCAACCGCTGGGGCCGAGCAGGCTGACCACCTCGCCGGGCGCCAGCGACAGCGCCACGCCCTCCAGCACCCGCGTATCGCCATAAGCCTTGCGAATCTCCAGCAGGTCGAGCAGGCCGCTCATGCGCCGCCCTCCCCGTCGAAGCTGTCGCGCCAGCGCAGGGCCCGGCGCTCCAGCGAGCGGAGCAGGCCATCGCTGAGCTTGCCGAGGGTCGCCAGGACCAGGATCGCGGCGATCACCAGGTCCGGACGCGAGGTTTCCCGACCGTCGCTGAGCAGGTAGCCGAGGCCCTGGGTGGCGGCGATCAGCTCCGCCGCGACGAGGAACATCCAGCTCAGGCTGAGCGCCCCGCGCAGGCCGGTGAACAGGTTCGGCAGCGCCGCCGGAAGGAGGATGCGGCGGACCAGGGCGAAGCGCGACAAACGGTAGAGCCGCCCCAGTTCCACCCACTTGCGATCGACCCCGCGTACCCCGGCGACCAGCGCAAGGTAGACCGGGAAGAAGGCGCCGAGGACGATGAGGACGATCTTCGGCGTCTCGTCGATGCCGAACCAGAGCAGCAGCAAGGGCACCCAGGCCAGGCTGGGGATCGCCCGCAGGGCCTGGAAGCTCGGCTCAAGGTAGGCTTCGGCGCGACGACTGAGGCCGACCCAGGTTCCGACCGCCAGGGCCAGGCCGCTGCCGATCGCGAAGCCGGCGGCGACCCGCGCCAGACTCGCGCCGACATGCCCCCACAGCTCGCCGCGAGCCAGTTCCACCAGGGTCAGCAGGATGCCGCTCGGCGCCGGCATCTGGTAGGCCGGCAGCCAGCCCAGGCGCACCAGCGCTTCCCACGACGATAGTGCCAGCAGCGGCAAGGCCCAGGCCCGCCAGGCGCCCGGCACGCGCAGTCGCCACGCTCGGCGCGAGACTCGCCGGGCCAGTCGCAGGCTCTGGCTGACCATGGCTCAGGGCTCCGTGCGCGCCAACGGGGCGCCGCCGATGACCTCGGCGGCCCACTGTGGCGCGATCAGTTCGTCGACCACCTTCTGCACGTCCACGCCCGGCCGCACCAGGCGCTCGTCCGCCAGGATCGGCGCCGCGGCCTTGAGCGCGGCGACCTGTTCGGCGCCCGGCAGCGGCTGGCTGAAATCGGTGCGCGACAGTTGCAGGCGAGCCACTTCCAGCGGCAGGCCGGCTTCCTCGGCAAGCAGTTGCGCGGCCTCGTCGGGATGCCCGATCAGCCAGTGGCGCGCCTGCTCGTAGGCCGCCAGCACCTGACGGATCAGTTGCGGATGGCGTTCGGCGAAATCCTCGCGGACGTTGAGCACGCCATAGCTGTTGAAGCCGAGGTTGCGGTAGAGCAGCCGCGAGCCGGCCTGCAACTCGCTGGCCGCCATGTGCGGATCGAGCCCGGCCCAGGCGTCGACCTGGCCCTTCTCCAGGGCTACCCGGCCGTCGGGATGCTGCAGGTGGACGACACGCAGGTCGTTCTTGTCCAGGCCCACGCTGTGCAGGCTGCGGAGCAGGAACAGGTAGGGATCGGTGCCCTTGGTGGCAGCCACCTTGCGCCCCTTGAGTTCGGCGAGGCTGCGGATCGGCGAATCCTTGCGCACCAGCAGCGCGGTCCACTCCGGGCGGCTGGCGACGTATACGGTACGTACCGGGCTGCCGTTGGCCCGCGCGAGCACCGCGGCGAGGCCGGCGGTCGAGGCGAAATCGACGCTGCCGGCGTTGAGGTACTCCAGGGAACGGTTGCTGCCCTGGCTGAACACCCAGCGCACCCGGGTGCCGCTGCCGTCGAGGCTTTTCTCCAGCCAGCCGAACTTCCTGAGCGCCAGGCTGGTGGGGGCGTAGTAGGCATAGTCGAGACGGATTTCAGCGGGGACGTCGGCGGCCTCGGCCGTGGCAAACAGCGGAAGAACGGCCAGCAGGGCCAGCCAGGCCCGGCAGCGACGGAGAGCGGCGATCATGCGTCAGCTCCTGGAAGGAGGTGGATGAGCGAGCCTTCTCCCCGTCTGGCGGGCAAGTCAGAGCCGGTTTCGGAAACGGTTGGCGGATAAAAAGCGTCGCGGCGACGCGATGGCGTAAACAAAAAAGAGGGCCGGTCGAAACCGGCCAAAAACCCTGCTCGTGGCTAAACAGCGTTGCAAGACGGCACGCACCGTCGAATAAAAGGTCCCGCCTGCCGTGCCTGCCCATGCAGGCGGGACGAATCCGGCCTCAGCGGTTGGGCTGGGGCGTCAGGCGCAGGTAGGGCTTCACCGCGCGGTAGCCTTTGGGGAAACGCCGCTTGATCTCTTCTTCGTCCTTCAGCGAGGGCACGATCACCACCTCGTCGCCGTCCTCCCAGTTGGCCGGCGTGGCGACCTTGTGGTTGTCGGTCAGTTGCAGCGAATCGATCACCCGGAGGATCTCGTTGAAATTGCGACCGGTGCTCGCCGGGTAGGTGATGATCAGGCGCACCTTCTTGTTCGGGTCGATGATGAACAGCGAACGCACGGTCAGCGTGTCGTTGGCGTTCGGGTGGATCAGATCGTAGAGTTCGGAGACCTTACGGTCGGCGTCGGCGATGATCGGGAAATTGACCCGGGTGTCCTGGGTCTCGTTGATATCGTCGATCCACTTCAGGTGCGATGCCACCGGATCCACCGACAGCGCCAGGACCTTGACTCCTCGCTGGGCGAACTGGTCCTTGAGCTTGGCGGTGAAACCCAGCTCGGTGGTGCACACCGGGGTGAAGTCGGCCGGGTGGGAGAACAGCACGCCCCAGCTGTCGCCCAGCCACTCGTGGAGGCGAATGCGCCCTTCGCTGGAGTCCTGTTCGAAATCGGGGGCGATGTCGCCGAGTCTTAGGCTCATGGGGTCACTCCTTGTTCGTGTTGGAGACCACTATGCCCAAGGTATCCATGCATTAAAAAGAATATATTTTGATTTTCTTATAACCAAAAAACAGAACCAATCCTTCGCCTGGAAATCCCGCGCCTTTCGTCCGTCGCCACCTTCCCCCGCCACACCGTGCCTACACTGGAATCATCCTGAACCGCTATTTCGGAGCCGCCGCCATGTTGGGAAAACGCGCCACCGACCCCGCCCCGGCCACCTACTTCCGCAGCGAACGCATAAGTTCGGTGAATGGCCAGTACTTCTTCTCCACCCGCGAGGGCACCCTCGAAGGACCCTACTTCACCCGCTATGACGCCGAGCGGGAGATCGACGCCTATATCCGCCGGATGCGCCAGTCCAGCGAGATCCAGGCAAAGGGCACGGGCTGAAACGATACAGGCGGCGGTTTCATTTCCCGGCCGCTGAAACGTTCAAGAAAGGGAAGGCAGGTATTCTCGGCGGAACGCCGAGGCAAATGTCACCGCATGTGAACGCACTCACATCGGGGGTGAGTTCCAGTATCATTCACCCGGTGAATACCTGCCACGTCGTGCGTATCCACGCTTCTCCACGTTTTCTAGCGGTAAATCCATGAAAAAAATCTTATTGATGCTTCTGTGCGTCAGCGTGCTGGGTTGCTCCAAAAACAGCGTCGAATCGGAAAAACCGGTCGACGTGCTCCTGATCGGTGGCGGCATCATGAGCGCCACTCTGGGTACCTACCTGAACGAACTGGAACCGGGCTGGACCATCGAGATGGTCGAGCGCCTGGACAAGGTCGCCGAGGAAAGCTCCAACGGCTGGAACAACGCGGGCACCGGTCACTCGGCGTTCTGCGAACTGAACTACACCAGCGAGGCCGCGGACGGCTCGATGGACATCAGCAAGGCGGTGGCGATCAACGAGAATTTCGAGATCTCCAAGCAGTTCTGGGCCTACCAGGTCGACCGCAAGGTATTGAACGAGCCGAAGTCGTTCATCAACAACGTCCCGCACATGAGCTTCGTCTGGGGCGACGACAACGTCGCCTTCCTCAAGAAGCGCCACGCCGCCCTGCAGCACAGCTCGCTGTTCCGCGGCATGGAGTACTCGGAAGACCCCGAGCAGATCAAGCAGTGGGTGCCGCTGGTGATGGAAGGCCGCGAGCCGGGGCAGAAGATCGCCGCCACGCGCATGTCGATCGGCACCGACGTCAACTTCGGCGAAATCACCCGCCAGCTGGTGGGCTCGCTGACGGCGAAGGACACCTTCACGCTGCGCCTGCAGCATGAGGTGCGCGACATCAAGCGCAACGACGACAATACCTGGACCGTGACCATGGCCGACCTGGCCAATGGCGACAAGGAAACCAGCGTCAAGGCGAAGTTCGTCTTCATCGGCGCCGGCGGCGGCGCGCTGAAGCTGCTGCAGATGTCCGGCATCCCCGAGGCCGAAGGCTACGCCGGCTTCCCGGTGGGCGGCTCGTTCCTCGCCACCACCAACCCGGACGTGGTCAAGCGCCACCTGGCCAAGGTCTATGGCAAGGCCTCGGTGGGTTCGCCGCCGATGTCGGTGCCGCACCTCGACACCCGCATGATCGACGGCAAGCCGGTGCTGCTGTTCGGTCCGTTCGCCACCTTCTCCACCAAGTTCCTGAAGAACGGCTCGCTGTGGGACCTGCCGGGCTCGGTGACCAGCGGCAACATCGGCCCGATGTTCAACGCCGGCATCGACAACCTCGACCTCAGCCAGTACCTGATCGGCCAGCTGATGCTCAGCCAGGACGACCGCATGGCCTCGCTGCGCGAGTACTTCCCGGAAGCCCGCGACGAAGACTGGAAGCTGATCCAGGCCGGCCAGCGCGTGCAGATCATCAAGAAGGACGCCGAGAAAGGCGGCGTGCTGCAGTTCGGTACCGAGGTGGTGACCGCCGCCGACGGCTCCGTCGCTGCCCTGCTCGGCGCCTCGCCGGGTGCCTCGACCGCCGCGCCGATCATGCTCTCGGTGCTGGAAAAGGCCTTCAAGGACAAGGTCGCCACCCCCGAGTGGCAGGCGCGCCTGAAGGAAATCGTGCCGTCTTACGGGCGCAAGCTGAACAACGACATCGAGCTGACCAACAGCACCCGTGCCTGGAGCAGCGAGCGCCTGCAACTGATCCACGTGCCGGTGCAGCCGGAGGCCTGATCAGCCACCGACGCGCGCGCATGAAAAAGCCCGGCAATAGCCGGGCTTTTTTGGTTGGCGTTCGCCTTGCGGGGCGGCGCGTCGGCGGATAACGCCGCTGGCGCTACTCGTCCTGCCTTGGCTGGGGGAGAGAGGGATCGATTAGCCGCGCCCGCGATGTCACACCCCTCCTTCGAGCCTGGTCAGGCGCTCCTCCAGCGCCGCCAGACGCGTCTCCAGCTCGGCGATCCGCGCCTCCGCATCGGCCGACAGAGCGGCCGGCGCGGCGCGTTCCGGGTCGCTGCCCATCGCCGCCACGGCGGCCTCGAGGTCGGCCTGGCTGCCGAGCAGGTGCATGTAGCGGTCCTCGCGTTGCCCGGCGCGACGCTCCAGGTGCACGGCCAGGCCGCGACCGGCAAGGCGCTCGAGGTGGTGGCGGATCTGCTCGACATCGTCGAAGTCGTGCAGGCGGTTGCTGCGGGTGAGCAGCTCGTTGAGGGTCTGCGGACCGCGCAGGAACAGCAGGCCGAGCAGCGCCACCTGTGGCGCCACCAGCTCCAGGCCCTTGCCCAGGGTGTGCTCCCAACGGTCGGCGCGGCTGCCCATCACCAGTTTCACCAGGCCGCGCCCCTCGAGCTGGCGCAGGCTCTGGCCGACCTGGCCGGGGGTGAGGTTCATCACCGGCTCGCGGCTGGTCTTCTGGTTGCAGGCCAGGACCAGCGCGTTGAGGGTCAGCGGATAGGTTTCCGGAGTGGTCGCCTGCTTCTCGACCAGGCTGCCAAGAATCCGCGCATCGACGGCGCTCAGCGGGTCATCGACGAACGGCGAGTTGGGCTCGGTGGTCATCGCTACATCCCTATGCAAGGAAAAGGCGACTAGCCTAGCGCGAGTCGCCCGCGATGGCACGGCGCGTTGCGTAAGAAAAAACCAAAGGCGGGCAGCGCGCCGCGGGCGCGCCGCCGGTGGCGGATCAGCGCAGCGCTTCGAACAGCCCGCTGGCGCCCATGCCGCCGCCCACGCACATGGTCACCACGCCGTAGCGCAGATTGCGCCGACGCAGTTCACGGACCAGGTGGCCGACCTGGCGCGAGCCGGTCATGCCGAACGGGTGGCCGATGGCGATGGAGCCGCCGTTGACGTTGTACTTCTCGTTGTCGATCTCCAGCCGGTCGCGGCAGTACAGGCACTGCGAGGCGAAGGCCTCGTTGAGCTCCCAGAGGTCGATGTCGGCGATCTTCAGGCCCTTCGCCTTGAGCAGCTTGGGCACCGAGAACACCGGGCCGATGCCCATCTCGTCCGGCTCGCAGCCGGCCACGGTGAAGCCGCGGAACAAGGCCTTGGGTTCGAGCCCTAGCTCCAGCGCCTTGTCCAGGCTCATCAGCAGGGTCATCGAGGCGCCGTCGGAGAGCTGCGAGGCGTTGCCGGCGGTGACCGAACCGTCTTCGGCGAACGCCGGTTTCAGCGAAGCCAGGCCTTCTAGGGTGGTGTCCGGGCGGTTGCAGTCGTCGCGGTCGACCACTCCGTCGAGCAGCTGTTTCTCGCCCGTGGCCTTGTCCTCCACGGCGTAGCGGGTGGTCATCGGCACGATCTCGTCGGCGAACAGCCCCGCGGCCTGGGCCCGCGCCATCCGCTGCTGGCTCTGCAGGGCGTAGGCGTCCTGCGCCTCGCGGGTGACGCCGTAGCGGCGGGCGACGACTTCTGCGGTCTGCCCCATCGGGTAGTAGATGCCCGGCACCTCCCTTTGCAGCAGCGGGTTCACCAGGTGATCGGTGTTGACGCTCTTCAGGGTCAGGCTGATCGACTCGACGCCGCCGGCGACGATCACGTCGCTGCAGCCCGAGGCGATCTGGTTGGCGGCGATGGCGATCGCCTGCAGGCCGGATGAGCAATAGCGGTTGAGGGTCATACCCGGCACCTGGATGCCGAGGCCGGAGAGCACCGCCACGTTGCGTCCGATGTTGTGGCCCTGGGCGCCTTCGTTGGAACCGGCGCCGACGACGCAGTCGTCCACCAGCAGCGGGTCGAGGTCGTTGCGCGCCAGCAGCGCGTCGACGCAATGGGCGGCCATGTCGTCCGGCCGGGTCAGGTTGAACTTGCCGCGGAAGGACTTGGCCAGGCCGGTCCGGACGCTGTCGACGATCACCACTTCACGCATGGAAGAACCCTCGCTGTTGTTGTTGGACGGCCGCCGGGGCAGTGGCCGGATCAGGCGAGAATAAGACGAGGCAATCGCGCAAGGCACCGATCATTCATCCGGCGTATGCGTCGCCATCCCCGGGGAGGACGGCGGCGCATCCCGGACGGACCTCACTTGTCCTTCTTGTACGCCGCCTCGATGGCATCGTTGATGGTGCGCAGCACCTTGACCCGGGCGAAGCGCTTGTCGTTGGCCTCGACCAGGGTCCAGGGCGCGATCTCGGTGCTGGTGCGGTCGACCATGTCGCCCACCGCGTCGACGTACTGGTCCCACTTGTCGCGGTTGCGCCAGTCTTCCTCGGTGATCTTGTAGCGCTTGTAGGGGGTCTTCTCGCGTTCCTTGAAGCGCTCCATCTGGGTTTGCTTGTCGATCGCCAGCCAGAACTTCACCACGATGATCCCGTACTCGCTGAGCTGCTCCTCGAAGTCGTTGATCTCGCCATAGGCGCGCAGCCAGTCGGCCGGGGTGCAGAAGCCCTCGATGCGCTCCACCAGCACGCGGCCGTACCAGGAACGGTCGAAGATGGTGAACTGGCGGCGCGCCGGGATGTGCCGCCAGAAGCGCCAGAGATAGGGCTGCGCGCACTCCTCCTCGGTCGGCGCGGCGATCGGCACGATATGGTACTGGCGCGGGTCCAGCGCATCGGTGACGCGGCGAATGGCGCCCCCCTTGCCGGCCGCGTCGTTGCCCTCGAACACCGCCACCAGCGAATGCTGGCGGAAGCGCTTGTCGCGGATCAGCCCGGCCAGGCGCGCCTGCTCGGTGGCGAGCTGTTCCTTGTAGTCGTCCTTGTCCAGGTACTGGCCCAGGTCCAGCGAGTCCAGCAGGCCGCGGTTGTCCAGGCTCGACACCAGCGGCGCGGCGTGCGGCTGGCGCTTGGCGCGCTCCTTGGTGGCCAGCGCGGCCTGCAGTCCTTCGAGGATGATGCGGCCGACGGTCAGCGCGCGGTAGCGCTCGTCCGCGCCCTCCACCACGTACCAGGGCGCGTAGTCGCGGCTGGTGCGGCGCAGCACGCGCTCGCCGTAGTGCACGAATCTGTCGTAGACCTCGCTCTGCTTCCAGTCCAGCGGACTCAGTTTCCAGCTGTGCAGCGGATCTTTCTCCAGGGCCTTGAGACGTTCCTTGAGCTGCTTCTTGGAGAGGTGGAACCAGAACTTGAAGAGCAGCGCGCCTTCGTCGCAGAGCATCCGCTCGAAGCGCTCGGCGGCGTCGATGGCCAGGTCCAGCTTGGACTCCTTGATGTGACCCTCGACCCGCGCGTAGAGCATCTGGCTGTACCAGTTGCCGAAGAAGATGCCGATCCGCCCCTTCGGCGGCAGGCGCCGCCAGAAGCGCCACTGCGGCGGCCGCTCGAGCTCCTCGTCGGAGGGACGGAGGAAGCTCTGCACCTGGATCAGGCGCGGGTCCATCCACTCGTTGAGCAGCTTGACCGTCTCGCCCTTGCCGGCGCCCTCGATGCCGTTGATCAGGACGATCACCGGGAAGCGCGCCTGCTGCTTGAGTTCGAACTGAGCCTCGAGCAGCGCTTCGCGCAACTCGATGACGGCCTTTTCGTAGGTGTCCTTGTCGATGCTGTGGCCAACTTCCGCGGATTCGAACATGAAGGTCTCCCTTATCCTGAGTCCTTCAAGGTAGCGGATCGGCGTGCGGCTGTCTGCGCGCGGCGCGGCATCTTCGCGCAGCGCCTCGCCGCCGGCGGGCAAAGCCCCGTAAAATGCGCCATCCGCTTTTCCAGGTTCCTCCATGTCCGACTTCCAGCATGCCCAGCTCGACTGGGACGAAAACGGCCAGCCGCTGTCCCGCGTCTTCGGCGACGTGTATTTCTCCCGGCATTCGGGACTCGACGAGACACGCCACGTGTTCCTCGCCACCAACCGCCTCGCCGAGCGCTTCGCCGCGCTGGGCGATGGCGAGGCGCTGTGCATCGGCGAGACCGGCTTCGGCACCGGGCTGAACTTCCTTTGCGCCTGGCAACTGTTCGAGCGGGTGGCACCGCCCGGCGCGCGCCTGGAGTTCGTCAGCGTGGAGAAATTCCCCCTCGCCGCCGCCGACCTGCGCCGCGCCCTGGCCCTGTGGCCGGAACTGGCGCCCTGGAGCGAGCCCCTGCTGGGTCAGTATCTCGCCCTGCACCCGGGCTTTCAGCGCCTGGCGTTCGCCGGCGGCCGGGTCGGCCTGACCCTGCTGCTGGGCGATGCCCTGGAATGCCTGCCGCAGCTTGACGCGCGGATCGACGCCTGGTTCCTCGACGGCTTCGCCCCGGCGAAGAACCCGGACATGTGGTCGCCCGCGCTGTTCGCCGAACTGGCGCGGCTGTCGGCGCCGCAGGCGACCCTGGGCACCTTCACCAGCGCCGGTTTCGTCCGCCGCGGGCTGATCGAGGCCGGCTTCGCCATGCAACGGGTACCGGGCTACGGGCAGAAGCGCGAGATGCTCGGCGGCACCTACCAAGGGCCGCCGGCGAGTGCCGGCAAGCCCTGGTACGCACGCCCCGCGCCCCATGCCGGACGTCGCGCGGCCCTGGTGGTCGGCGGCGGCCTGGCCGGCTGCGCCAGCGCCGCCAGCCTCGCCGCGCGCGGCTGGCAGGTGACCCTGATCGAGCGCCATCCCGGCCTCGCCCGGGAGGCCTCGGGCAACCCCCAGGGCGTGCTCTACCTGAAACTCTCGGCCCATGGCACGCCGCTGTCGCGCCTGGTACTCAGCGGCTTCGGCCATACCCGCCGGCTGCTCGAACGCCTGCGGCGCGGCCACGACTGGGACGCCTGCGGCGTACTGCAACTGGCCTTCGACGCCAAGGAAGCACAACGCCAGGCGCAACTGGCCGCAGCCTTCCCCGCCGACCTCCTGCACGGCCTGGACCGCGAGCAGGCCGAGCGCCTCGCCGGTGTCGCCCTGCCCGCCGGCGGCCTGTTCTATCCCGAGGCCGGCTGGGTCCATCCGCCCGCCCTCTGCCAGGCCCTGGCCACCACGCCCGGGATCACCCTGCTGAGCGGCCGGGCGGTACGCTTGCGCCGCGAGGGAGACGACTGGTGCGCCTACGCCGGCGACGAATGCCTGGCCCGCGCGCCACTCGCGATCCTCGCCACCGCCGCCGACATCCGCGACTTCCCGCCCGCCGCCGAGCTACCGCTGAAGCGCATCCGCGGACAGGTCACCCGCCTGCCGGCCACCGCGCAGAGCCGGGCGCTGCGCACCGTGGTCTGCGCCGAGGGCTATGTCGCTCCACCGCGTGGCGACGAACACACCCTCGGCGCCAGCTTCGACTTCAAGAGCGAAGACCTGGCGCCGACCCTCGCCGAACACCAGGGCAACCTCGAACTGCTGCGGGAAATATCCCCCGACCTGTTGCAGCGCCTGGGCGCCGACGACCTGCCGCTGGAGCGCCTGGAAGGCCGCGCGGCATTCCGCTGCACCAGCCCCGACTACCTGCCCCTGGTAGGCCCGCTGGCCGAGCGCGCGGCCTTCGACGAGGCCTACGCGGTGCTCGCCCGCGACGCCCGCCAGGTGCCGGAGCGTGCCTGCCCCTGGCTGCCAGGCCTGTACCTGAACAGCGGCCACGGCTCGCGCGGGCTGATCAGCGCGCCGCTGTCCGGCGAACTGCTGGCGGCGTGGATCTGCGGCGAGCCGCTGCCGCTGCCGCGCGCGGTGGGCGAGGCCTGCCACCCGAACCGCTTCCTGCTGCGCGACCTGGTGCGCGGGCAGCGCGGCTGAAGCCCCGGGCGCACCGATTTGCGCTACCCTTCGGGCCTGCCGCACGCGCAGGCCATACCGGACCACCGGCTGGCTCACCCGCGGAAATAGTTGATCGACGATGGATGTACTGCTCTTCGAATCCCTGGGCATCGGCGCCGTTCTCGGCCTGCTGCTCGGCCTCACCGGCGCCGGCGGCTCGCTGGTCGCCCTGCCCCTGCTGCTCAGCCTGCACCTGCCGCTGCGCGACGCCATCGGCGTGAGCCTCGGCGCGGTCGCCCTGTCGGCGCTGATCGGCGCCATCCCGCGAGCGCGCCAGGGCCAGGTAGCCTGGCGGCCGGTGCTGATCCTGGCGCTGGCCGGCCTGCCGAGCAACGCCGTCGGCCAATGGCTCGGCCGCTTCGTCCCGGAAGGCGTGCTGATCGTCGCCTTCTGCCTGCTGGTGCTCTGGTCGGCCTGGCGCATGTGGCGCGGCGCCGGAATGAAACGCGAGGCCAGCGACCAAGCACGGAACCTGCCGCTGCTCGGCATCGGCCTGGCGGTCGGCTTGCTGTCGGGATTGATGGGAGTGGGCGGCGGCTTTCTGGTGGTGCCGGGGCTGCTCTGGTTCACCCCACTGTCGATGATGGCCGCCACCGCCACCTCGATGGCGGTGATCGCGCTGGTCTCCGGCGGCGGCTTCCTCATCTACCTGACCGGCGCCCACCCGCCGCTGCCGCTGCTCGGCGGCCTCGCCGCCGGCGGCGCGGTCGGCGTGCTCGGCGGCAACCTGCTGGCACAGCGCCTCGGCGGCCCGACCCTGCAACGCCTGTTCGCGCTGATGCTGGTGGCGGTGAGCTTCTCCCTGGCGGCGCAGAAGCTGTACGGCGGGTAGTTTTCCTCGGCGGCCGGGGCACCGGGGAAGCGGCGTTATTCGCCCTGCTCGACGGTCATGCCATGCCGTCGGGCGGATATCGCTGGGTCGGCGGATAACGCCGACGGCGTTATCCGCCCTACGCGGAGGTCACGCCATGGCGTAGGCGGTTAACCGCAACGCGGTTGTCCGCCAGCCTGCACCGGCAGGTTCGCCAGGTAAAGACCGCCGACGCGACTGTCTTTCGTAGCGAACCTGAATCCCTCACTCTTCCTCGACATCCTCTTCCGGCAGGCCGAACAGGTCGGCCGCGCGCAGCAACGCGGCCAGCAGGCCGTGGCGCTCCCACTCGGGCAACGCGGCGAAGCGCTCGATGACGTACTCCGGCAACAGCGGCGGCGCCTCGGCCAGGGCCTGGTGACCGGCCGGGTCGAGGTGCAGCCAGGACTTGCGCCGGTCCTGCTCGTCGCGCCGGCGGTAGAGCAGGCCGCGTCCTTCGAGGCGATCGAGCACGCCGGAGAGCGATGCCTGGGACAGGCTGACCAGCTTGGCCAGTTGCGTCGCGGTCAGCTCTCCCTCCACCGCCAGGACGTGCAGGATCAGCAATTGCAGCGGGGTCAGGCCGCCATAGCGGCTGAGCCGCTTGGAGTGGATTTCGGCGGCCTGCTGGAGACGGCGGATGGCGCGGAAAATAGCGAGCGAATAGGTATCGGCAGCGGTCTTATTACTTTCAACCATAATAAATTCTTCGTTAAGGGTCCTGATAGGCCCGGCAAATTCGTATAGAACTCCTTCCAACTGTAACGGTCCTCTGTTAGGTAAGTCATGTACCCGGAAGGAGTACACAAAACCCACTTCCCCAACGGAGAACCGGTAAGGAATATGTGCGGCATATCAGGAGAGTTTCGTTTCGACAACCAGGCAGCCGACCTCGCAGCGGTCGAACGCATCACCCACCACCTGGCCCCTCGCGGCCCCGACGCCTGGGGCTTCCACGCCCAGGGCCCGATCGCCCTCGGACATCGACGGCTGAAGATCATGGACCTGGCGGAAGCTTCCGGCCAACCGATGATCGATCCCGACCTCGGCCTGGCCATGGTGTTCAATGGCGCCATCTACAACTACCCCGAACTGCGTGGCGAACTGGAAAGCCTTGGCTATCGGTTCTTCTCCGGCGGCGACACCGAAGTTCTCTTGAAGGGGTATCACGCCTGGGGCGCCGATTTATTGCCCCGGCTCAATGGGATGTTCGCCTTCGCCGTCTGGGAGCGCGATCGCCAGCGGTTGTTCCTGGCCCGCGACCGCCTCGGCATCAAGCCTCTCTATTACAGCCTCGAGCGCTCGCGCCTGCGCTTCGCCTCGAGCCTGCCGGCCCTGCTCAAGGGCGGCGACATCGGCAGCGACCTCGATCCGCAGGCGCTGAACTTCTACCTCAACTTCCACGCCGTGGTCCCGGCGCCGCACACCCTGCTCGCCGGCGTGAAGAAACTGCCGCCGGCGACCTGGATGAGCGTCGACCTCGACGGCAGCAGCGAACAGCGCACCTGGTGGAGCCTGGACTACGGCCCGCAACCGGACGAGCGCGAGCTGACCCTCGACGACTGGCAGGAGCGTGTGCTCGACGGCCTGCGCGAGGCGGTGGCGATCCGCCAGCGCGCCGCCCGCGAAGTCGGCGTGCTGCTCTCCGGCGGGGTCGACTCGAGCCTGCTGGTGGGCCTGCTGCATGAAGCCGGGGTGGACAACCTGCTGACCTTCTCCATCGGCTTCGAGGATGCCGGCGGCGAGCGCGGCGACGAGTTCCAGTATTCCGACCTGATCGCCGAGCGCTACCACACCCGCCACCATCGCCTGCGCATCGGCGAGCACGAGGTGATCGAGCAGTTGCCGGCGGCGTTCCGCGCCATGAGCGAACCGATGGTCAGCCATGACTGCATCGCCTTCTACCTGCTCGCGCGGGAAGTCTCCAGGCACTGCAAGGTGGTGCAGAGCGGCCAGGGCGCCGACGAGCTGTTCGCCGGCTACCACTGGTACCCGAAGGTGGATGGCGCCGCCGACGCCTTCGCCGCCTACCGCGCGGCGTTCTTCGACCGCGACCACGAGGAATACCTGGCCACGGTCGGCGAGCGCTTCCGCGTCGAGGACGTCGCCGGGCGCTTCGTCCGCGACCACTTCGCCAGCCCCGGCGCCGAGGCCGCGGTGGACAAGGCGCTGCGCCTGGACAGCACGATCATGCTGGTCGACGACCCGGTCAAGCGGGTCGACAACATGACCATGGCCTGGGGCCTGGAGGCCCGCGTGCCATTCCTCGACTACCGCCTGGCCGAACTGTCGGCGCGCATTCCCGCCCGCTTCAAGCTCGGCGATGGCGGCAAGCAGGTGCTCAAGGGCGCCGCGCGCAAGGTGATTCCCAGCGAAGTCATCGACCGGCCCAAGGGCTACTTCCCGGTGCCCGGCCTCAAGCACCTGCAGGGTCGCACCCGCGAGTGGGTACGCGAACTGCTGCTCGACCCGAGCCAGGACCGCGGCCTGTTCCAGCCGGCGATCTTCGATCGCCTGCTGAGCGAACCGGACGGCGACCTCACCCCGCTGCGCGGCTCCAAGCTGTGGCAGCTGGCCGCGCTGAACCTCTGGCTCAGCGAACAGGGACTTTGAAAACGGGCCCCCGACGCAGGGGCCCGAACCAGGAGCGATCATGAAAGGCCACTTGCATCTGCCTCATCCGCACAACCAGCGCCTGCAACGCATCCAGGCGCCCACCTACGAACGCCTGCAGGCGCGTCTTGCCGAAGATCACAGCGAGCCGACCGAGAAACCGCTGAGCATCCACTGCGGCTGGGGTCGCCTGCTGATCGGACAGACCTATCCGGACGCCGAGGAGCTGGCTCGCGACCTGCTCCAGGAAGCCCCCGGAGAACGCGACATCGCGCTCTACGTGGCGGCGCCGCAGCAGGTCCTGGCGCACGCCCCGCAGCAACTGTTCCTCGACCCCTCGGATACCCTGCGCCTGTGGTTCACCGACTACCGCCCGGCGCGCCGTCCGCCACGCGGTTTCCGTATCCGCCGGGTGCATACCGGGGAAGACTGGGCGGCGATCAACCGCCTGTACCTGGCGCGCGGCATGCTTCCGGTGCAGACCGAACGCCTCAGCCCGCGCCACCAGGGCGGGCCGATCTATTGGCTGGCCGAGGACGCCGACACTGGCGTCGCGGTAGGCACGGTGATGGGCCTGAACCACGCCAAGGCATTCCAGGATCCGGAGGGCGGCTCCAGCCTCTGGTGCCTGGCGGTGGACCCGCAATGCAGCCGGCCGGGGGTCGGCGAGGCGCTGGTGCGGCACCTGGTCGAGCACTTCATGAGCCGCGAACTGGCCTACCTCGATCTCTCGGTGCTGCACAACAACCAGCAGGCCAAGGCGCTCTACCGCAAGCTCGGCTTCCGCGAGCTGGCGACCTTCACCATCAAGCGCAAGAACGGCATCAACCAGTCGCTGTTCCTCGGTCCCGGCCCGGAGGAAGACCTCAACCCCTACGCCCGGATCATCGTCGACGAGGCCCACCGGCGCGGCATCGAGGTACGCGTCGACGACGCCGAGGGTGGCCTGTTCACCCTGACCCAGGGCGGCCGGCAGATCCGTTGCCGCGAATCGCTCTCCGACCTGACCACGGCGGTAAGCATGACCCTCTGCCAGGACAAGGTCCTCACCCATCGCGCCCTGCACCGCGCCGGCCTGCGCCAGCCGCAGCAGCGCCTGGCCGGCAGCGCCGAGGAAAACGCCGCGTTCCTCGCCGAGCACGCTTCGCTGGTGGTCAAGCCGGTGGACGGCGAGCAGGGCCAGGGCGTGGCGGTCGACCTGCACACCGCGCAAGAGGTCGAGGAGGCCATCGAGGCCGCCCGCCATTTCGATTCGCGCGTGCTGCTGGAGAGCTACCACGCCGGTCACGACCTGCGCGTGCTGGTGATCGGCTACGAGGTGGTGGCCGCCGCCATCCGCCGCCCCGCCGCGGTGATCGGCGACGGCCGGCACAGCATCCGCGAGCTGATCGAGGCCCAGAGCCGCCGACGCCAGGCCGCCACCGGCGGGGAAAGCCGCATCCCGCTCGACCACGAGACCGAGCGCACCCTGCAGGCAGCCGGCTACGGCTACGACGACGTGCTGCCCAGCGGCGAGCACCTGGCCGTGCGGCGCACCGCCAACCTGCACACCGGCGGCATCCTCGAGGATGTCACCGACGCCCTCCACCCGGCCCTCCGCGAGGCCGCGATCCAGGCCGCGCGCGCCCTGGAGATCCCGGTAGTGGGCCTGGACTTCCTGGTCGAGGCCGCCGACCAGCCCGACTACGTGATCATCGAAGCCAACGAGCGCGCCGGCCTGGCCAACCACGAGCCGCAGCCGACCGCCGAACGCTTCGTCGACCTTCTCTTCCCCCTCAGCCGCGAGGTGCCTTCATGACCCCTCTGCCACAACCGGACCTCAACTACCTGCAACGGGTACTGCTGGAAATGCTCGCCATCCCCAGCCCCACCGGCTTCACCGACACCATCGTGCGCTATGTCGCCGAACAGCTCGACGAACTCGGCGTGCCCTTCGAGATGACTCGCCGGGGAACCATCCGCGCGACCCTCCAGGGCCGCCTGAACACCCCGGACCGGGCGGTTTCCGCGCATCTCGACACGATCGGCGCGCTGGTCCGCGAGATCAAGCCCAACGGCCGCCTGGGCCTGGCCCCGGTAGGCTGCTGGTCGAGCCGCTTCGCCGAGGGCAGCCGGGTCACGGTGTTCACCGAACAGGGCGTGTTCCGCGGCAGCGTGCTGCCGCTGCTGGCCTCCGGTCACGCGTTCAATACCGAGGTGGACAACCTGAAGATCAGTTGGGACAACATCGAGCTGCGCCTCGACGCCTATACCGCCAGCCGCGCTGACAGCGAGAGCCTGGGCGTCTCGGTAGGCGACTACGTGGCCTTCGATCCGTTGCCGGAGTTCACCGAGAGCGGCCACATCAGTGCCCGCCACCTCGATGACAAGGCTGGGGTCGCGGCGCTGCTGGCGGCGCTGAAGGCGGTCAAGGAAAGCGGCCAGGAGCCGCCGATCGACTGCCACCCGCTGTTCACCATCACCGAGGAAGTCGGCTCCGGCGCCGCCGGCGCCCTGCCCTGGGACGTCAGCGAGTTCGTCGGGATCGACATCGCCCCGGTGGCCGAGGGCCAGAACTCCAACGAGCACAGCGTCAGCGTGGCCATGCAGGACTCCGGCGGACCGTACGATTTCCATCTGTCGCGGCACCTGCTGCGGCTCGGCGAGCGCCATGACATCGCCCTGCGCCGCGACCTGTTCCGCTACTACCACAGCGACGCGCAGTCGGCGATCGCCGCCGGCCACGACACCCGCGCCGCGCTGCTGGCGTTCGGCTGCGACGCCACCCACGGCTACGAGCGCACGCACATCGACAGCCTCGCCGCGCTGAGCCGCCTGCTCACCGCCTACATGCTCAGCCCGCCGGTCTTCGCCAGCGACGCCAAGCCGCGGGACGCCTCGCTGGAGCGCTTCAACAAACAGCTCGAGCATCCGGTGCACATGGAAAGCTGCACCCACGTCCCGCCAGTGGACGAGGTGCTCGACAGCAGCAACAACAGCGACAAGGACTGAATCCATGCCGGCCTCCCCGGGGAGGCCACTCTCCTCTCCAGCCAACTGCTAGGCTGATGGCAGGTTCCCTCGCCTGTCTCATTTCCTCCGTAGCATCATGCGTGCCGACTCGTGTCCATGGAGTAGTTGCATGTCCCGACTCTGCCTGGTCCTGCTGTTGCTCTGCTGCGCGCTGCCGGTCCGGGCGCAGCCGCCGGCGCCGCTGGACGGAGAGGACCTGCGCCTGTCCCTGGGCGAGTACGCCGAGTACTACCGCGACACCGGCGGCAAGGCGCGCCTGGATGACATCCTCGCCTTGCCGGCCCAGGCCTTCGCATCCCTGCATGGCGACCACGCGAACTTCGGCAAGAACGCCGCGGCCTGGTGGTTCAGGGTGCGCCTGGACAACCGCAACGGCGCCGACCTGGCTGGCTTCCTGGAAGTCAACTACCCGCTGCTGGACGACCTCAAGGTCTACCTGCTGACCGCCGACGGGCGCATCGAGCAGCAGGAGAGCGGCGACCTGTTCGCCTTTTCCCAGCGCCCGGTGCAGGTGCGCAACTTCTGGTTCCCGCTGCGACTGCCGCCCGGCGAGAGCACCCTGCTGCTGCGCGTGCAGACCACCAGCACCGTCTACGTTCCGCTGTACTTCGCCACCTACTCCGCCAGCGCGGCCAGCCAGGAGATCCTGATGGGCTTCAACGGGGCCTTCTACGGCGTGCTGTTCGGGCTGTTCTGCTACAACCTGTTCCTGTTCGTCTCGCTGCGCGAGGCGACCTATGCCTGGTACCTGCTCTACAACCTCAGCCTCGGCCTGTTCTCCGCCAGCTTCGACGGCCTGCTGTTCAGGCTGCTGCCCGGATACGTGGCGCTGGAGTCGGCCGGCATCTACCTGCTGATGTACCTCAGTTGCCTGGTGTCGATCCAGTTCAGCCGCGGCTACCTCTACACCCGCCGCGACTTCCCGCACCTCGACCGCGTCCTCCGCGGCCTGCTGCTGGCCTGCGTGGTACTGCTGGCCAGCGAGCCGCTGGTGGGGCTGCGCGCCTGGAACGTCCTCGCCAGCCTGACGGTGATGCTGGTATCCCTCAGCCTGCTGCTGGCCGGCGGCCACGTCTGGCGCCAGGGCCTGCGCTACGGCCTCTACTACATCCTGGCCTGGGGCGCGCTGCTGCTGTCGTTCCTGGTCACCACCGCCGCCTCGCTGGGCTTCGAGCTGTTCGGCCTGTTCGGCAGCGGCGTGGTCAAGGTCGGCATGACCGTGGAGCTGGTGACCCTATCCATCGGCCTCGCCGACCGCATCAACGCGCTCAAGGAGGAAGGCTTCCGCTCGCGCCAGGCGGCCGAGCAGGCACGAGTGGAGAACGAGGCGAAGAGCCGCTTCCTGGCGAAGATGAGCCATGAGATCCGCACCCCGCTGAACGGCGTGCTGGGCATGCTGCAACTGCTCCGCGACACCCCGCTGGACCGCGGCCAGGCGGCCTGCGTGGAGACCATCGCCAGCTCCGGCAACGCACTGATGTCGGTGATCAACGATATCCTCGACTACGCCCGCATCGAGTCCGGCAAGCTGCAGTTGGAACGCATCGACTTCGACCTGGAGGAACTGCTCTCCGACACCCTCGCCCTGTTCGGCGCCCAGGCCCGGGAGAAACGCCTGCGCCTGCACCTGGGCCTGGACAGGGGCGTGCCGCGCCGCCTCAACGGCGACCCGACGCGGCTGCGCCAGGTACTGACGAACCTGCTCGGCAACGCCCTCAAGTTCACCGCCGAAGGCCATGTCGCCCTGCGCGTGCAGCGGCGCTTCGACGAGGCCGGGCGCGAGCGCCTGCTCTACAGCGTCAGCGACAGCGGCATCGGGATTTCCGCCCAGGCGCAGGCGACCCTGTTCGAGTCCTTTTCCCAGGCCGACTCCAGCACCACCCGCCGCTACGGCGGCAGCGGCCTGGGGCTGGCGATCAGCCGCGAACTGGTGCAGATGATGGGCGGGCGCATCGAGGTGAGCAGCGAACCCGGCAAAGGCACCCGGTTCAGCGTCGACCTGCCGCTCAGCCCCGCCCTCGACAGCGGCGATGCGGATGAACTGGTGCACCTGCTGCAAGGTCGCCCGGTCCTGCTGGCCAGCGAGGACAACCTGACCCTGGACTGTCTGCAGGCAACGCTGGAGCGCTGGGGGCTGCGAGTCGAGCGCTGTCTCCAGCCACGGCGGCTGAACGCCTATCTCGAGGACTTCAGTGCGCCCCCCCTGCTGGTGCTGGCGGCGCCCTGGCCGGGTCCGCCGTCGATCTGGCTGGACTCCCTCTACGCACAGCTGGAACAAGGCCAGCGCATCCTCCTGCTGTGTCCGCCGCAGCACTGCCACGACCTGCCGCCGCACGAGGGCCTGCGCCTGCTGGCGCTGGCCCAGCCAGTGACGGTGAATGCCCTGCGCGCAGCGCTGCTGGAGCTGTACCGGGAACGCCGCCGGCAGCTACGAGGCAACAGCGAGGCGCCCCGGGAACCAGAGCGGGACACCCCATGCATCCTGGTGGCCGAGGACAACCCGGTGAACCAGCTGGTGGTACGCGGCTTCCTCGCCAAGCGCGGCTATGCGGTGCGCCTGGCCGGCAACGGCCGGCTGGCGCTGGACGAGTACCTGCGCGACCCGAACGGTATCCAGCTGATCCTGATGGATGGCGAGATGCCGGAAATGGACGGTTTCGAGGCGACCCGCCTGATCCGTCGGGAAGAGCGCGCCCGGGACTGGCCACGGGTACCGATCGTCGCCCTGACCGCGCACATACTCGACGAGCACCGCCAGGCCGGGATCGAGGCCGGCATGGACGCCTACCTCGGCAAGCCGGTGGACCGGACGGAACTCTACGCCACCCTCGAACGCCTGCTCGGCCAGCCCTCGCGCCAGGCATGACAGCCGAGGACGCGCCGCGCTAGCATTCGCCGCCATACCGGAGTACCGCCATGCTGATCCCCCACGACCTGCTCGAAGCCGACACCCTGAACAACCTGCTGGAGGACTTCGTCACCCGCGAAGGCACCGACAACGGCGACGAGACCCCGCTGGACGTGCGCGTGGAACGCGCCCGCCATGCCTTGCGGCGGGGCGAGGCGGTGATCCTGTTCGACCCGGAGAGCCAGCAGTGCCAGTTGATGTTGCGCAGCGAGGTGCCTGCGGAGCTGTTGCGCGACTGAGTCGCGGTATCGACCCGCCTGGCGGGACGGGTTCGCCGCCCAGCACACCCCGGAAATGCCGGACAGCTCCCCCGCATAACCGCTCGCGGTTATCCGCCGCTTATCCGCCCTCCCCCTCACTCCTTCCCCCCTCCCTCCTCCGTCTCCAACGCCGCCCTGGCGATATTCCGGCTATGCGCGCCGAAATGCCCGATCAGTTCGATCAGTTGCGCGTTCAGCGCCGCATTGTCGTGGGCCTCGGGGCGCGGCTGGTTGCTCTCGCTGAAGTCCTGCGCGGCGGCGGCCGGGCGTGCGGCCAGCCATTCGCCGATGGCGGCGTCGAAGGCCGCGGCGTGGGCGTTCGACTCGGCGGCCACCACCTCGCGCAAGTAGGTCGGCGAATAACCCGGATAGGCACTGTCGCGGCGGGTGTCGGCGTAGGCGTCGAGCATCGGCTGCGGACGGCCGTCGCGCAGCAGTTGGCGCAGCCAGTCGAACTGGTATTTCTCCACCGCGGTATGGCGGTTCGCCACGCGCTCGATGGCCGCCTGCTTTTCCTCCGGGTAGCCGAGCAGCGCCTTGCCCTCCATCTGCAGCATCGCCGCCAGGCTGGCACCGGGCAGCGGCGTGGAGTGGTAGGGCTGGGTGAGGTCCTGGATGTAGTGCATGCCCCAGCCGAGGAAGCGGTAGCCCCAGTAGGGATGGCCACTGGCGAAGGCGAAGCGCGACAGTCCGAAGTACTGGTAGGCGCGCCATTCCGGCCAGGCACGGGCGAGGAACGGCGCACCGCTGTAGATCACCGCCGACTCGTGGTAGAAGCCCATGTGGAACGGCGCCTGGGAGCTGAACTCGAAGCGTGGGTCGCCGAACGGCTGCGGGCCGAAGCCGTAGCGCTGGCCGGCCTCGCCGGGATTGTCGCTGAACAGGTTGATGTCGTGGCCGTAGTCCGGTTCGTCGGCGGCGGTGGCCAGCACCGCCAGGGGCGCGACCCGCTCGCCCGGTTGCAGGCGGATGAAACGCCAGGCGGTCCAGGGCGAGAGGTTCTGGAACACCAGCACCTCCCGGGCCTTGAGGTGCGGGCGCTGCGGCGGGTCCTGCCCGGGTAGCGGCTGGATCGCCAGCGCCAGGCGGATCTCCGGGTTGACCCGCAGCGCCGCGAGGAACGCCTGGCGCAGGTCGCCGGCCTCGCCCTCGGCGGTGAAGCGCAGGGCGTCCGGGCGTGCCGGGTAGTTGCCGATATGCGCGCGGGCGTAGGCTTCCTGCTCGTCCAGCAGCGCGGCCAGGCCGCCGCGCTCGGCGGCGAGGAAGGCCTCCAGCGGCTCCACCACGACCTCCGGCGCCTCGCGGATCGCCGCTACCTCGCGCAGCGCCAGGTAGCTGCCCACCGTATGGTTGGACCAGGCCCAGAGGCTTGGCGAGACCGTGTACAACCCCAGCAGCAGGCAACGCAGCAGCAACTTCATCGGCTTTTCGCTCTTGTCTTCGTCCGGTGCCGGCAAGCCTACCAACCCCGGGCGCGGCAGGGCACTGTCCAGCCCCGCCATCGGAACTCTCCGATAGCGCCATCGGACCAATGTCTATCCACGCCGGGCCGGCCCCATGACCGCCATCAATGGCGCCCAGGCCCCAGGCGGCTAGACTTTCCCGACATCAGGCACGCTGATACAAGGCACCCATCTGATGCTCCAGTCCGTTTCGCCCAAGCACGACCTGCCCCTCAAACCCGAAGGCCAAGCGGCCAAGCCCGAACGCACCGGCACCTGGGCGCCGTTCTCGATCCAGGCCTTCCGCATCATCTGGATCTGCAACCTGTTCGCCAACCTCGGCACCTGGGCGCAATCGGTGGCCGCCGCCTGGGTGGTCACCGACGCCCACGCCAGCCCGCTGATGGTGGCGATGATCCAGGTCGCTGCAGCGCTGCCGCTGGTGCTGCTGTCGATCCTCTCCGGGGTCATCGCCGACAACCACGACCGGCGCAAGATCATGCTCTGGGGCCTCAGCTTCGAGATGACCGGGGCGATGTTCGCCACCCTCCTGGCCTTCCTCGGCTACCTCGACCCGGTGCTGCTGATCATCTCCATCCTCTGGATCTCCCTCGGCGGCTCGGTGACCATCCCGGCCTGGCAGGCGGCGGTCAACGAGCAGGTGCCGGCGCGCATGGTCAGCGACGCGGTGCTGCTCAACAGCGTCAACTACAACGTCGCCCGTGCCGCCGGCCCGGCCCTCGGCGGCCTGCTGCTGAGCGCGGTGGGGCCGGCCTGGGTGTTCCTGTTCAACAGCTTCTGCTACATGGCGCTGATCTGGGCGATCTGGCAATGGCGGCGCGACGTGCCCAAGCGCAGCCTGCCGCCGGAAGGCATCCTCGAAGGGGTCATCGCGGCGCTGCGCTTCACCCAGTACTCCACCGTCACCCGCCTGGTGATGATGCGCTCCTTCGCCTTCGGCCTCTCCGCCAGTGCGGTCTGGGCCCTGCTGCCGCTGCTGGCGCACCGCAACCCGGACGGCGACGCGGCGATCTACGGTTACATGCTCGGCGCCCTCGGCCTCGGCGCGATCCTCGGCAGCACCCAGGTCTCGCGCCTGCGCCAGCGGATCGGCAGCAGCCGGCTGATCAGCCTGGCCGGCTTCACCCTGGCCCTGATCCTGCTGACCCTCGGCCTGGTGGACAACCTCTGGGTACTGTTCCCGGTGCTGATCCTCGGCGGCGGCTGCTGGATCGGCGCCCTCGCCACCTACAACTCGGCGGTGCAGATCCTCGTTCCCGACTGGATCAAGGCGCGCGCCCTGGCGCTGTACCAGACCGCGCTGTACGGCGGCCTGGCGCTGGGCTCGTTCCTCTGGGGCCATCTCGCCGAAACCATGACCGTGCACGGCGCGCTGCTGGCCGCCGGCTGCCTGCTGCTGGCCTCGGTGATCCTGCTGTACAACTCGCGCCTGCCGGAAATGGACGCCGCCAGCATCTCCCGCGCGCCGGCGAGCATGCCCGGGCAGCCGAGCTTCGTCTTCAACACACGGCGCGGCATGGTGCTGGTCTCCATCGAGTACCGGATTCCCGCCGAGCGCACCCGCGACTTCGTCCGCGCCGCCCAGCCGTTGCGCCGCCTGCGCCTGCGCAACGGCGCGGAGCGCTGGTCGCTGTTCCGCGACGTGAGCAACCCGGAGGTCTGGCAGGAACTGTTCCTGGTGGACAACTGGATCCAGCACCTGCGCATGCTCGACCGCATGACCCTGGCCGACAAGATCGTCATCGACAACGTCACCGCCCTGCATGCCGGCGACGGTCCGCCGCAGATCCGCCATTGCGTGAGCTACGAGGCCAGCAGCTACGACACGCCGCTGGTGAAGAGCGCCGCGCCGCCGCCAGCCAACGACGAGGCGGGCACGACGGCGGGGAGTTGAGAAGGATGCCTGGCAAACCCGTAGGGCGGATGACGCCAGCGGCGTTATCCGCCATCGAGCGTCGGCACGGCGGGTAACCGCAAGCGGTTGTCCGCCCTACGAGGCCGTCGGTGGCGCGCGCTCACTCCGCCGCCGGTTTCTTGCGCCTGAGCGGCGCCATGCCGTCGGCGCTGACCACCGCCGACGGGCCGGCCTTCGGCCGCGCGGCGGGCTTGCGCCTGGCCGCGGGCTTGGCAGCGGCGCCCTTCCGATCCTGTTTTTTCTTCTTGCTGCCGGCGGCCTTGCCCGAGGCCTTGAGCTTCTTCGGCCCCTGGTAGGCGGCCTTCAGTTCCTTGATGTTGCGCCGTTCGAAATGCTGCTTGAGGTAGCGCTCGACGCTCGACATCAGGTTCCAGTCGTTGTGGCAGATCAGCGAGATCGCCAGGCCCTCGGCGCCTGCGCGGCCGGTGCGGCCGATGCGGTGCACGTACTCGTCGCCGCTACGCGGCATGTCGAAGTTGATCACCAGGTCCAGGCCCTCGACGTCCAGGCCGCGGGCGGCGACGTCGGTGGCGACGAGGATCTTCACCGCGCCCTGCTTCAGGCGCTCGATGGCCAGCTTGCGGTCCTTCTGGTCCTTCTCGCCATGCAGGACGAAGACTTTGTGCTGGTTGGCGATCAGCCGCCCGGTCAGGCGATCGGCGGAGACCCGGGTGTTGGTGAAGACGATGGCCTTGGTGTAGGTCTCGTTGCCCAGCAGCCATTGCAGCAACTGTTCCTTGTGCGCCACGTCGTCGGCGGTGATGACCTGCTGGCGGACGTTCTCGTTCAGCTCGCCGACCTGGTTCAGGCGCAGCACTTGCGGCTCGCGCAGCACCTCGGCGATCACCTTGTTCAGCCCGGCGCCGCTGTGGGTGGCGGAGAACAGCAGGGTCTGGCGCTCGGCCGGGCAGGCGTTGGCCAGGGCCAGCACGTCGTCGGCGAAGCCCATGTCGAGCATGCGGTCGGCCTCGTCGAGCACCAGTACCTCGATATCCTGCAGCGGCAGGTTGCCGGCGTTGCGCTGCTCGAGCAGGCGGCCGGGGGTGCCGATGACGATCTCCGGGTTCTTGCGCAGGCGCGCGCCCTGCACCTTGAAGTCCTCGCCGCCAGTGATCAGGCAGGCCTTGATGAAGGTGAACTGGGCGAAGCGCTCGACTTCCTTGAGGGTCTGCTGGGCCAGCTCGCGGGTCGGCAGGAGGATCAGCGCGCGCGCCAGGGAGCGCGGCTTCTCCTCGGCCAGCAGACGGTTCAGCAACGGCAGCAGGAAGGCCGCGGTCTTGCCGCTGCCGGTCTGCGCCGTGACCCGCAGGTCGCGTCCCTCCAGCGCCTGGGGAATGGCCGCGGCCTGGACCGGCGTCGGCTCGCTGAAGGACAGGCTATCCAGTGCCTTCAGCAGGCGTTCGTGGAGGGGGAATTGGCTGAACAAGGGAAACCTCGGCATTGCAGGTGAAAATGGACAGGTGCATAGCCTAACGGTTGCCGCGCCGCCGCGCAGGCTTTATTCGCACGACGCGACGGCCAGCGCGCGGGTCGCAATCGGCCCGGCGGCGGGTCGCCGCCAGGCAAGCGCGGCGCGGGCGGCGCTCGCAGACTGGCCCGATGCCCGCCGTCCAGAGGACTCCCGTCATGCCCACCGCGCCGCCCTCCGCCGCCGAACGTCTGGAACGACTGCCGCTGAGCCCCTACCACCGGCTGATCTTCGTGATCATCGCCCTGGCGTTCTTCTTCGACTCGATGGACCTGGCGATGATGACCTTCCTGCTCGGCTCGATCAAAGCCGAGTTCGGCCTCGACTCGGCCCAGGCCGGCCTGCTGGCCAGCTCCAGCTTCTTCGGCATGGTGATCGGCGCGGCGCTGTCGGGCATGCTCGCCGACCGCTTCGGGCGCAAGCCGGTGTTCCAGTGGAGCATCGTGCTCTGGGGCCTGGCCAGCTACCTCTGCTCCACCGCCGGCGACCTCGGCAGCCTGACCCTCTACCGGGTGCTGCTGGGGATCGGCATGGGCATGGAGTTCCCCATCGCCCAGTCGCTGCTCTCGGAAATGATCCCGGCCAGCCGCCGCGGCAAGTACATCGCCCTGATGGACGGCTTCTGGCCGCTGGGCTTCGTCGCCGCCGGCTGCCTGTCCTACATCCTCCTGCCGCTGACCGGCTGGCGCGCGATCTTTCTGGTGCTGGCGCTGCCGGCGGTCTTCGTCCTGGTCATCCGCTTCCTGGTGCCCGAGTCGCCACGCTGGCTGGAGCAGGCCGGCCGGCGCGAACAGGCCGAGCGCGTGCTGCGCGGCATCGAGGCACGGGTGATGCGTTCGCTGCGCCTCGCCGAGCTGCCGCCGCCGCAGCGCCTGGCGCAGCCGGAACCTTCGCGGCCGGGCTTCTTCGGCGCCTTCGCCGAACTCTGGTCGCCGACCTACCGGCGCCGCACGCTGACCGTCTGGGGCCTGTGGTTCTTCGCCCTGCTCGGCTTCTACGGCCTGACCTCCTGGCTCAGCGCGCTGCTCCAGCAATCCGGCTTCGCCGTCACCCAGTCGGTGTATTACACCGTGCTGATCTCGCTGGCCGGGATACCCGGCTTCCTCTGCGCGGCCTGGCTGGTGGAAAGCTGGGGGCGCAAGCCGAGCTGCGTGCTGATGCTCCTCGGCGGCGGCGCGATGGCCTACGCCTACGGCCAGACCGCGGTGTTCGGCGGCAGCCTGGCGCTGCTGGTCGGCTTCGGCCTGGCCATGCAGTTCTTCCTGTTCGGCATGTGGGCGGTGCTCTACACCTATACCCCGGAGCTCTATCCGACCTCCGCGCGGGCCACCGGCTCGGGCTTCGCCTCGGCGGTCGGGCGGATCGGCTCGCTGCTCGGCCCGCTGGTCACCGGGCTGATCCTGCCGCTCACCGGCCAGGGCGGGGTGTTCACCCTCGGCGCGCTGTGTTTCGGCCTCGCCGCCCTGGTGGTCTGGGGCTTCGGCATCGAGACCCGCGGGCGCACCCTGGAGGAGCTCGCCGGCTGACTCCACACGTCGGCGGGAAACCTTTTCAGACACATCCTAGGTGCGAAGCGGGGCCCGATGAGGCACTCTTGATCCCTTTGTGCGCTCCCGGCCCACGGGTCGGGATGTTCGTTAAACCGTGGGAAGCGGCTCGCCCGCCCCCGCCCGCAACAAAGGAAGTCGCCTGTCCATGGACTCCACATCCCTTCTCGATCAGCTCTCCGGATACTGGTCGGCGCTCGACCAGCACCCTATCCTCCACGCCAGCCTGGCCTTCGGCCTGCTGCTGGTGGGCGCCCTGATCCTCGGCCGGATCGCCCGCTACGTCGTTCTCTACGCGGTCAACCTGCTGGCCCGCCAGCCGGCGCTGCACTGGTTCGGCGACCTGATCCGCAACAAGGTGTTCCAACGCCTGGCGCAGACCACCCCGTCGCTGCTGGTGCAGTTCGGCCTGCCATGGATTCCCGAGATGCCGGACAAGGCCGCGCATTTCCTCGGTAACCTGGCGCTGGCCTTCACCGTGCTGTTCCTGATCCTCGCCCTCACCGCGCTGCTCAACGCCCTGCTGGACATCTACGCGCGCACCGAGCACGCCCGCACCCGTTCGATCAAGGGCTACGTACAACTGGCGAAGATCGCCGTGTTCGTGTTCGGCGCGATCATCATCGTCTCGATCATCATCGACCGCTCGCCGCTCCTGCTGCTATCGGGCCTCGGCGCGATGTCGGCGGTCCTCCTGCTGGTCTACAAGGACACCCTGATGTCCTTCGTCGCCAGCGTGCAGCTGACCAGCAACGACATGCTGCGGGTCGGCGACTGGATCGAGATGCCGCAGGTCGGCGCCGACGGCGACGTGGTGGACATCACCCTGTACACCGTGAAGGTGCAGAACTTCGACAAGACCATCGTCTCGGTGCCGACCTGGCGCCTGATGTCCGAGTCGTTCAAGAACTGGCGCGGCATGCAACAGTCCGGCGGACGGCGGATCAAGCGCGCGATCTACGTCGACTCCAGCCAGGTGCGTTTCCTCGACGAGAAGGAAGAGCAACGCCTGGGCCAGGTGCGCCTGCTCACCGAGTACATGGCGCGCAAGCAGACCGAGTTGCAGGAATGGAACGCCGCCAACGGCGGGGTCGCGCCGCTGGCCGCCAACCGCCGCCGGCTGACCAACATCGGCACCTTCCGCGCCTATGCCCTGGCCTACCTGCAGAACCACCCGGACATCCACCAGGGCATGACCTGCATGGTCCGCCAGATGCAGCCGACCGCCCAGGGCATCCCGCTGGAGATATACTGCTTCACCCGCACCACCGGCTGGATCGACTACGAGCGCATCCAGGGCGACGTGTTCGATTACCTGCTGGCGGTGATGCCGGAGTTCGGCCTCGGCGCCTACCAGCAGCCCAGCGGCCAGGACCTGCGCCAGGGCCTGCAGGGCATGCTCGACGGACGTGAACCGGCGACGCGTTCGTTCGAGGCGCTGGCTTCGCCGAGCCGCAGCGACGAAGCCACCGTTTGATTGACCGAAAAAAGGCGGGCCAGCCATGAAGCCACAGTTGATCTACTACGTCGCCACCAGCCTGGACGGCTTCATCGCCCGCCCCGACGGCAGCGTCGACTGGCTCGACCGTTTCGCCGGCGGCGGCAGCGACCATGGCTACGCCGCCTTCTACCAGGGCATCGACGGGTTGCTGATGGGGCGCGGCAGCTACGATGTCGTGCGTGGCTTCGGCGACTGGCCCTATCCGGGCAAGCCCTGCCAGGTACTCACCCGCAATCCTCGGGTGAGCGGGCTGGAGGGGTTCGAACTGCGCCATGCCACGCCCCAGGACGGCCTGTCGCGCCTTGGCGAACAGGGCTGCCGGCGGGTCTGGCTGGCCGGCGGCGGCAGCCTGGCCGGCAGTTGCCTGGGCGCCGGGCTGCTCGACGAGGTGATCGTCAGTGTCGTTCCGCAACTGCTCGGCGCCGGCATCCCGCTGTTCGCCGGCGGCCGCGAGCGGCGCCTGCGACTGCTGGAACAACACAGCTACCACAGCGGCATCGTGCAGATGCGCTACCAGGTGATCACCGAGGACGATCAGGAATGACCGATACCCTGCTGAGCATTTCCGCCGCCTGCCTGTTCGACGACCAGGGCAACCTGCTGCTGGTGCGCAAGCGCGGCACCCAGGCCTTCATGCTTCCCGGCGGCAAGCGCGAACCGGGCGAGACGCCGCTGGCCGCGCTGCAACGCGAACTGCTGGAGGAGTTGCGCCTGCCGATGGGCGCATCGACCTTCGAGCACCTCGGCAACTTCCAGGCGCCGGCGGCCAACGAGGCGAACACCCGGGTCGATGCCGATATCTACGTCGCCCGCCTGCCCCATGCGGTCTGCGCTCAGGCCGAGCTGGAAGAGCTGGCCTGGCTGCTGCCCGGCCAGCCGCAACCGGACAACCTCGCGCCACTGCTGCGCGACCATGTCCTGCCGGCCCTGGCCCGACGCGCGGCAGAGCGAGCGCAAGCGCCGACGGAACAGCGTACCCGCCCCGGCCACGTGCGCTGAGCGCAATCTCCCCTCCCCACGAGCAAGGCCACCCGGAGGATGCCCTTTCACGCCCCTGCGCCGAACCACGACGTAGGCCGCATAACCGCCCCGCGGTTATCCGCCGATGCGCGGGATATCGACGGATAACGCCTGTGGCGTTATCCGCCTTACGGAACCAGGACCAGGCCTTTCTCAACGAAAAAGGCCACCCTGGGGTGGCCTTCCTACACTCGCGCGCGAACGGCGGCACAGGGCTGACAACCACCACGCCCATGGGATCGGCGGACGATTGCCACGCCCTTCCGGCGGTCTTCCTCCGGCTCAGAACGAGGTCCGGCGGTAGGCGCGGTAGCGCGGGAACCAGAAGTTCGCCTCGATCGCCTCGTTCAGCACCTCGTCGCTGGTCTGCAGGGCCTTGCCCTCGGCCTGGGCCTGCTTGGCCACGGCGACTGCGATGCGCTTGCTGACCTCGCGGATATCGCCCAGCGCCGGCAGCACCGCGCCCTCGCCCCGGGTGACGATCGGCGAGCAGTTGGCCAGGGCGTTGGCCGCCGCCATCAGCATGCCGTCGGTGACGCGGGTGGCCCGCGCGGCGATCACCCCGAGGCCGATGCCAGGGAAGATATAGGCGTTGTTGCACTGGGCGATGGGCATCCGCCTGTCACCCACCTGTACCGGCTGGAACGGGCTGCCGGTAGCGACCAGCGCCTGGCCGTCGGTCCAGTTGAGGATTTCCTGCGGGGTCGCCTCGACCCGCGAAGTCGGGTTCGACAGCGGCATCACCAGCGGCTGCGGGCAATGCCTGTGCAGCTCGCGGATGACCTCCTCGGAGAACAGCCCGCGCTGCCCGGAGACGCCGATCAGCACCGTCGGCCGGGCGTTGCGGATCACCTCCAGAAGCGCCAGGTCGTCGCCCTGCTGGCCGCCCCAGGCGCCGAGATCGGCACGTTTCTGCGCCAGGCGCTGCTGGAAGTCGAGCAGGTTGCTCATGTCGTCGGTGAGCAGGCCCCAGCGGTCGACCATGAAGATGCGCCGGCGCGCCTGGGCCTCGTCCAGTCCTTCCAGCCGCATGGCGGCGATGACCTGCTCGGCGATGCCGCAACCGGCGGAACCGGCGCCGACGAAGGTCACGGTCTGCTCGCTGAGCTTCTCGCCCTTGGCCTTGCAGGCCGCCAGGAGGGTGCCCACGGCCACCGCGGCGGTACCCTGGATGTCGTCGTTGAAGCAGCACAGCTCGTCCTTGTAGCGCTCCAGCAACGGCATCGCGTTGGTCTGGGCGAAATCCTCGAACTGCAGCAGGACGTTCGGCCAGCGCCGCTTGATCGCCTGGATGAACAGGTCGACGAATTCCTCATACTGCGCCCCGCTCACCCGCTCGTGGCGCCAGCCCATGTACATCGGGTCGTTGAGCAGGTCGGGGTTGTTGGTGCCGACGTCCAGCACCACCGGCAGGGTATAGGCCGGGCTGATGCCGCCGCAGGCGGTGTACAGCGACAACTTGCCGATCGGAATGCCCATGCCGCCGATGCCCTGGTCGCCGAGGCCGAGGATCCGTTCGCTGTCGGTGACCACCACGATCTTCACGTTGTTCTTGGTGGCGCTGCGCAGGATGTCGTCGATCCGCTCGCGGTCCGGGTAGGAAATGAACAGCCCGCGATGGGTGCGGTAGATCTTCGAGAACTCCTGGCAGGCCTGGCCGACCGTGGGGGTGTAGATGATCGGCAGCATTTCTTCCAGGTGCTCCTCGAGCAGGCGGAAGAACAGGGTCTCGTTGTTGTCCTGGATCGAGCGCAGGAAGATGTGGCGGTCCAGATCGGTGTTGCACAGGTTGTACTGGCTGTAGGCGCGCTCGGTCTGCTCCTCGATGGTCTCGATGTTGTGCGGCAGCAGGCCTTGCAGGTTGAAATCGATGCGTTCCTGGGTACTGAACGCGCTGCCTTTGTTCAGCAGCGGCATCTCCAGCAGCGACGGGCCGGCATGGGGAACGTACAAGGGGCGCTTGGCTGTTTCGGTCATATCTGGACTCGCTTCTACGGGCTTCACTCGGGTACGGGGACCACGAACATACCCCCGGCGCAGAGGCTTTCCAAGGCCATGGCGAACAACAGGACGTTGCCGGCCCCGCAGCTGTCGTCACTTGCACGCTGAAACCGGCGCGTCACATCCGGAACCGATCATTCGACGAATGGTCAGAAGGCCGGCGTCAAAATAGGTCACAATAGCCGCCGCTTTCGTAGGGGAATACGCTGGGAACCTCCATGAGTCCCGGATTTTCCTTCGTGAAGCCGGTTATCCCCGGGACAACCTGAATGCATCCAGGCCCGGTGGCAGTTGGCCGTTTCGCTTGACGGCCTGGTCGGAAGAGTCAGGAGGGCTCGTTCCGGTCACCCAGAAGACACTCCGATGAACAGAGAGTAACCACGAACCAGCGGAAGCCTGGACCGTTATTCACGCACGCGAAGACATGCCGAAATGCGTTCACCCTTTTTGACATGCCTGTCTGTAGGCTTCGCGGCCCTTCTGGCCGCCCTCTCGATGCCCAGCCTGGCTTCCAACCAGGTTACCCATACCTTCAAGCCGTCGAAGAATTCCACCCTGTCGCCCAGCCGGGTCGTCAGCACCCGCCAGTCCACCAACCGCTCGGTGGTCGCGGCCGCCGCTTCCGAAGTCACCGACCGCGCCTTCAGCATGATCGGCACCCCCTACCGCTGGGGCGGCACCACGCCGAAGAAGGGCTTCGATTGCAGCGGCCTGGTCAACTACGTATTCCAGGATGTCGACGACGTCGACCTGCCGCGCACCGCCCGCGCCATCTACAACATGGACAACAACAAGGTTTCCCGCGGCAAATTGCAGCCGGGCGACCTGGTGTTCTTCCGGATCCGCAGCCGCAGCGTCGACCACGTCGGCATCTACGTCGGCAACGATCGCTTCGTGCATGCGCCGCGGCGCGGCAAGAAGGTCCGCGTCTCCGACCTCAACAGCAGCTACTGGAAGCGCCACTACCTGGCCGGCAAGCGTATCCTGCCGGCCACCCTCGCCCAGGTCGAGAGCACCCGCAAACGCTGACTCCGGCGCCAGCGGCTCGCTCAGATGCCCCGACGCGCCTGTTTCCTCAGCAGGCGCGCGCTGTCCCAGCCGGTCAGCAGCACCGCCAGCCAGATCGGCGCGTAGGTCCACAGCTGCTCGACGCGGAATGCCTCGCCGAGGAACAGTACCGCCACCAGGAACAGCAGCACCGGTTCGACGTAGCTGAGGATGCCGAACAGCCCCATCGGCAACAGCCGGCTGGAGGCCATCATCGCGCCGAAGGCCAGCGCGCTGATCAGCCCCAGCATCGGCAGCAGCAGCCACAGCCGCGGCGCCTCGCGGAACGCCTGGCTTTCATCGCCCAGCCAGTACAGCGCGAACAACGCCACCGGCAGCAGGAAGAGCATCTCGAAGACGAACCCTGACAGCGCGTCCACCCCCATCTTCCTGCGCAGCATGAAGTACGGCGGGTAGCCCAGGGCGGTGACCAACGAGACCCAGGAGAACGCCCGGGTCAGCCAGAACTCGTGCAGTACCCCGGCCAGCGCGCAGGCCACGGCAATGCCCTGCAGCGGCGTCAGGCGCTCGCCGTAGAACACCCGGCCGACCAGGACCATCGCCAGCGGCAGGAGGAAATAGCCCAGCGAAAGCTCCAGGGTCTTCCCGGCCAGCGGTGCCCAGATGAAGATGCCCCATTGCAGCAGCATCATCGCCGCGGTCAGCGGGAAGCAGGCCAGCAGCCAGGGCTCGGCGAACAGCCGGCGCCAGGCGGCGCGCAGGGTCGGCCACTGGCGGGTGGCGACAACCAGCAGGAGCACCATCGGGATCGACCAGAGTACCCGGTGCGCCAGCACCTGCAGGCTGTCCAGCGGTTCCAGCAGGTGGACGTAGCCCGGCAGGGTGACGAACAGCAGCGAGGCGGCCAGCGACAACAGCACTCCCTGTCCGGAGATCCTCATGCGCGCACCTCGCGGCGGCCGAGCCGGTTGACCCACAACGAGGCGACGATGATCGCGCCGCCCAGCGCCAGGCGCGGCAGGTCGGCGTGCTGGTTCCAGATCAGCAGATTGAGCAGCAGCCCCACCGGCACATGCAGGTTGTTCATCACCGCCAGGCTGCCGGCGTCGACCTCGGTGGCGCCCTTGTTCCACCAGAACTGGCCGAGCGCGGTGGCCAGCAGGCCCATCCACACCAGTACGCCCCATTGCAGTTCGCCGGCCGGCAGGCGCTGCGGATCGCCGAACAGCAGCCAGGCCGGCAGGGCGACCAGCAGCGCGCCGAGGAAGAAGTAGCCGAAGCGCTGGCGCTGCGGCAGTTGCGACGGATATCGACGCACCAGGCGCTTGTACAGCACCTGCCCGGCGGCGAAGGTGGCGTTGGCCAGTTGCAGCAGCAGGAAGCCCTGGAGGAACTCGCCGGTGATTCCGTCGTAGCGGATGATCGCCGCACCCGCCACCGCCACCAGCGCGGCGGCCAGGGCCCAGGCATTGAAGCGGCGGTTCAACAGGTCGTCGAGCAGGGCCACGTGGACCGGGGTCAGCACGGTGAACAGCAGTACCTCGGGCACCGTCAGCACGTTGAAGCTGAGGTACAGGCAGACATAGGTGATGCCGAACTGCAGCGCGCCGACCAGCATCACCCCGCCGATGAAGCGCGGCGCCACCCCGCGCCAGCGGGTCAGCGGAAGGAACACCAGGCCGGCGAGGAGGACCCGGGTGAGCACGGCGAAGTAGCTGTCGACCTGGCCGGCGAGGTACTCGCCGATCAGGTTGAAGGAAAACGCCCAGAGGACGGTGACGAACAGTAGATAACGCATGGACCAGGCACCAGGATGGGGCGCCGACCATAACGTTTTTGCCGCCGCCACGGAAGGCCGCGCGGGCCCGCGGCGAACCTCGCCGCTTCCGCGCTATCTGCCGTGCGCGGTCGGCCAGCGGTATTCGAGCCAGTGCTGCATGCGCTGGCGCAGCTGGCCGGTCTGCTCGGCGATGTGCAGCCACTGGTCGACGTAGCGCTTGAAGGCCTCGTCGCGCGGCAGCAGGTAGGCCTTCTCGGCGAAGTCGAAGGGCCGCTCCGGATGCACGGCGCACAATTCCGGGTGCAGCCTGGATTGCAGGCGGGTCTCGATGGCATCGGTCATCATCAGGTCGGCCTTGCCGTCGACGATCTGCTGGAAGATCGTCACGTTGTCCGGGTGTACGAGGATCCGCGCCTGCTTCAGGTGCGCGCGGGCGAACTTCTCATTGGTGCCGCCGGGATTGACGATGGCGGTCACGCCCGGCCGGTCGATCTGCTCCAGGGTCTGGAAGCGCGCCTGGTTGGCGCACAGGGTGATCGGCGTCTTGCCGTCGCGCAGGTAGGGCATGGAGAAGTAGGCCTGGCGCTGGCGCTCCAGGTTGATCGAGATGCCGCTCATGGCGATGTCGAAGCGGTCGTCGGCGAGATCGCGCATCAGGCTCGGCCAACTGGTCGGCACCAGTACCAGCCTGGCGCCCAGGCTCTCGGCCAGGCGCTGCGCCATGTCCACGTCGAAACCGACGTAGCCGCCCTGCTCCGTGCGGTAGCTGAACGGCTTGTAGTCACCGGTGCTGCCCACGCGCAGCACACCGCTGTCGAGTATGCGATCGAGACGGCTTTCCTGCGCCTGCAGGCTGGCGCTGGCCAGCAGTACGAGACAGGCCAGGGCCTGGATGAGATGGCGGATGGATTTCGGCATGGCGGCTCCTCGGGATGGCGGACCGCAGAGAGACTACGCAAGTCGGCGGCCGCGGCCAAATCCCGGGAGGACCTGGAGTCGCTCAGCGGCCCGGGGAAAATCCGTTCACACCGCCATCGACAGCGGCACGCCCCGCAGCCACTCGGGATGGTAGCGCAGCAGCATCTCCAGGCCGCGTTCCTGGTAGGCCGGGAAGCTGATCGCGACCAGCGACTCGCCCTTGCTCTTCTGCGGCGGACCGAGGCGCTCGAGGACCACCCCGTTGCGGATGAAATAGCGCTCCATGGCCGTGGTGGTCACCGCCACCACCGAGCTGGCGCCCAGGTACCAGGCGCATTGCAGGCTGGACCAGAACACCTTCATCGCCAGTTGCGGGTCGTCCGCGGCGCCGGCGGCGTAGCGCGAGAGCTCCCAGACCGACGGATCGCTCGGCGGGGTCTCGCTGCACAGGTAGGCGAAGACGTCCTTGAGCAGGTAGGCCTCGGTGGTCGGCAGCAGGCGGGCGCAGCCGCAGATGCCTTCGCGCGGGCTCCTGGCGATGATGTAGCGGGTTTGCGGATGGTCGAACTGGTCGAACTCCTGGCCGCGGGTCCTGGAGGTGGACTCCACGTCCCAACCCAGCTTCTCGATGAAGACCTCGTGCCGGTAGCGTCCCAGCTCGGCGATCATGCTGGCGGAAAGCCCTTCCAGCGATTCCGAGAGCAATTCGATCATGACCAGTCCCCGTGTCGTGCCGGCCGAGAAAAAAAGGCGGCATCCCTACCCCTGTACTCCTGGGCCCTCTCAGTCGGAGGACATACCAGCACACACATGAGGGGGAAGACTAAAGGAGGATGAACGGCAGGCAACCTGCCAGATCTGGTAGGGCGCGCCGACTGGCGCGCCCTCCGTTCAGATAAGCCCCAGCGCGGCGGCGTAGGCTGCGGCCAGGGTCTTGTTCGGCGCGTCGAACTTCTTCTGGATGTTCTTGTGGTGGAAGTTCACCGTGCTCTCGGAAATGCTCAGGATGATCGCGATTTCTCCCGAGCTCTTGCCGTCGGCGGTCCATTGCAGGATCTCGCGCTCGCGGTGGCTGAGGCAGACCGGGTTGGACATCAGCATCGGATGCTCCAGGTCGGTCAGCTTCTGGGTCAGCAGCTCGATCATGCAGCGCAGCCGCAGGCGGATTTCCTCGCGCTCGAAGCTGGAGATGTTCTGCTGGTCGCGCGCCACCGAAAGCACGCTGAGCAGGTTGTTCGGCGCACGGATCGGCAAGGTCGCGCCGACGCACAGGCCCCAGTCGCGGGCCTCGTTCCAGAGCATCCGGCTCTGGTCGAACAGGCTGTCGCTCCAGACCACCATTTCCGAGGAGCGCAGGCCATTGAGGATCGCCGGGTCGACCGCCCCGTAGTTCTGCATCTGGTAGCGTTCCAGCCAGGCCTTGGGATAGGTACCGTGCACCTCGGTCTTCGGCCGGGTGAAGGGAATCGTGTGGCGCACCCCATAGGCGTAATAATCGAAGCCCAGGCGACGCACTTCCTTTTCCAGGACGGCAAACACGCCCTGGCTGTCGTGGATCGGTTGCATCTCGCTCCGCAAACCGTCCCACCACAGCAAAAAGCCTCCGTCGTTCCTCATTGCAGTAAGCCCTGATCGATAAAATGCATCGCAGCAGAATTGGCCCGGGGTATGGCGCTGTCAAGCGTGCTCCCTTGCCGACACGGCAAAACCATGGCAATCCTATCTGTTATGCCAGCACGGCTCAGGACGCGGCTTTCAGCCATCGCACATCCCCCTCCCTATGACAACGTTCGACCACTTGGGCCGCTTTACCGCAAGCGATACTGTGCGGTTGTGACAATTCCATGAAACGCCGACAGGCCGCCGCCAGCGCCGGGTCCTCGAGCAGCCGCCAGAGCGACTCGCGCAGCGCCTGCTCGCGTAGCGGCAGGCCCAGGCGGATACCGCAGCCGAGGCGGACCAGGCGTTCGGCGTTGTCGAACTGGTCGTGGGCGCAAGGCAGCAGCACCTGCGGCACCCCCGCCGCCAGCGCCAGGCTCATGGCGCCGATGCCGGCCGGGTGGACCAGCCCGGCGCACGCCGGCAGCAAGGCCCCCAACGGCACGTACGAGCGTTGCAGCACGTGGCTCGGCAAGCCACGCAGCGGCTCCTGGCCGGCGCCGGTGAGGAAGATGCCGCGGGCGCCGAGACGCTCCAGCGCGCGCAAGGCCATGGCATAGAAGTCTCCCTGCAGGTGCTCGGTCGAACCCTGGGTGAACACCAGCGGCCGACTGCCCTGCTCGAGGAAGCGCTGCAACTCGTCGTCGAGGCGGGTCCCCGGGACGCTGCCGTCGAACAGCGGGAAGCCGGTCATGTGCAGCGGTTGCGGCCAGTCCTGCTGGGGCGGTGCGAACCAGGCCGGGAACAGGCAGAGCACTCCCTGTGGCGAATGCATCCACTGGGTGAAGATGCGCTTCGCCGGGCCGACCAGGCCGACCTTGCGGCGCACCGCGTTGATCTCCGGGGCGCAGGTGCGGTCCAGCTTGAAGCGTTCGATGCAGCGCCAGAGCAACTTGCGCATCGCCAGCGGGACCTGCTCGGGCACGTTGAACCTGGGGTGGACCGGCGGCAGGTGCGCCGACAGCAGGGTCGACGGCGAGACCTGCACCGACAGGTAGGGAATCCCGTATTTCTCATGGGCGATCCGCGCGCCCAGGGCCCACAGCGAACCGACCACCACGATGTCGTCGTGGCGCTGTGCGCAGACGTACTCGTAGACCGGCTCGATCATCCCGGCGATGGCCTGCCAGAGCACTCCGAACGAGGTCTTCGGATCCCACAGGCGCGGGTCGCCCATGGTCCGGCGGTAGGTCAGTTCGTCGCTGAGCGGGACGAACTCGATGCCGTGCTGCTCCACCGCGGCGCGAAACACCGGAATGGTGCACAGGCTGACGCGGTGGCCGCGCAACTTCAGGGTGCGGGCCAGGCCGATGAAGGGGAACACGTCGCCGGCCGAACCGATGGCGATGAGAATGGCGTGCATGGGGCTACTCCTTGCGTTGTGCAACGGCAAGGCCCGGCCATGCCGGGCCTTCGCAGATCCCGACGGGTCAGGCGTAGCCGATGGCCATCTCGTGGAATCCCGCCGCCTGCTCGGAGCGCCACGGTTCCGGTTGCGCCAGCAGGTGCTCGAGCAACGCCCGGTGCACACGCGCCGCCGCCAGCTTGGACTCCAGGTCGAGGAAGTGCCCGGTGCCTTCCACCCGCGAAAAACTGCAATGCGGCAGGTAATCGCGGAACTGGCGGGCGTCCTCGGCGGTGGTGTACTCGTCCCAGCTGCCGTTGATGAAATGCACGTGACTCTGGATCTGCCCCAGGCAGCTCAGGTAGCCACGGTCATTGAGCGCCAGCACCTGGTCGATGTGGAAACGCGCCTGCTCGTACTCGCCAGTGGCCAGGGAGGCCATGTGCTGATGGTTGCTGGCCTTCAGCCGCGGCGGCAGGTACTTGCCGACGGTCTCGTTGAGCAGGTGGCCGATCGCCGACTTGTCGTCCAGTTCGATCAGTTCCTGGGCCCGCCCGACATAATCGAGCATCGCCTGGTTCAGCCCCGGCGCGAACGCCATCACCACCGAGCTGCGGACCCCGCGCGGGTTGCGCGACAGCGCCAGCAGCGTGGAGATGCCGCCCCAGGAGGCCGAGACCAGGTGGTTGACAGCGAAGCGCTCGATCAGCGCCAGGAGAATCTCCACCTCGTCGTCCTTGGTGATCAACCCGCGCTGCGGATTGTGCTGCCGCGACTGCCCGGCGAAGGGCAGGTCGAACAGCACCACGTTGAAATGTTCGGCCAGGCACTTGCAGGTCCGGGCGAACGAGGCGGTGGTCGCCATCGCGCCGTTGACCAGCATCACCGTGTCGCGCCCGGGATCCTGCCCCACGCGCTCGACATGTACCCGCAGGCCCTTGCATACCGTTACCAACAGACTTTCGCGCCGCATCTCACACCTCCCAAAAAGTTTTCGAACAGGCAAACAGCTATCGCTGCCACGGGTATCCCGGCATTACGTAGAGTTCGTTCTTGTTGTTCGAACGGCAGACAAGTAACTCAGCGGCCACCCGCGCCAATCAGCCACAGCGGGTGCATACCCCTTCAGGGGAGGGGCTTGTATGGATCTTGCAGATCGGCCTGCGCAAACGATTGGCGTCCCTGTTCACGCCAGGCCGATGAACACTTTTTAGCCAATTCGAAAGCTAACGGTAACTGCCAGATTTCACAGGACGAACGCCCGCCATCGTCTAAGCCCCTGTCCACCCGCCATAAGGGCGGGCCAGAGCGGCTGGCGGGCAGGAACGGGGGTGAGGAAAAAAGCCAAAGAAAAACCGGGCACGAGGCCCGGTTTTCGTTGACGAAGCGCTCTGGCGTCAGGCTTTTGGCAGGGTCACGCCACGCTGCCCCTGATACTTGCCGCCGCGATCCTTGTAGGACACCTCGCAGGCCTCATCGGACTGCAGGAAGAGCATCTGCGCCACGCCCTCGTTGGCGTAGATCTTCGCCGGCAGGTTGGTGGTATTGGAGAACTCCAGGGTCACGTGGCCCTCCCACTCCGGCTCCAGGGGGGTGACGTTGACGATGATGCCGCAGCGCGCGTAGGTGCTCTTGCCCAGGCAGATGGTCAGGACGTCGCGGGGGATGCGGAAGTACTCGACGGTGCGCGCCAGGGCGAAGGAGTTCGGCGGGATGATGCAGACGTCGCTGTTGATGTCGACGAAGCTCTTCTCGTCGAAGTTCTTCGGATCGACCACCGCCGAATGGATGTTGGTGAACACCTTGAATTCGGCGGCGCAGCGCACGTCGTAGCCGTAGCTGGACACCCCGTAGGAAATCACCCGGCTGTCGTCCGCGCCGCGCACCTGGCGCTCGACGAACGGCTCGATCATGCCGTGCTCCTGAGCCATGCGGCGAATCCACTTGTCCGATTTGATGGTCATGGAGGGTGTCCTGTCGAAAGCTGCGAAAAATGATCGCGAATCTTACCGGGGCCGTCGCCGCAGGGCAAAGGCAGCCGTCGTCGACGACTGCCCGGCGGCCTCAGTCGTCGCTGATACTGATGTCCGGCAGGCCGACGCTGGCCCGCTCGCTGAGGACGATGCGCGCACCGACGTGGCGGGCGATCTCCTGGTAGAGCATCGCCAGCTGGCTTTCCGGGTCGGCGATCACCGTCGGCCGGCCGCTATCGGCCTGGGTGCGGATGGCGATCGACAGCGGCATCGAGGCCAGCAGCTCGACGCCGAACTGCGCCGCCAGCTTCTCGCCACCGCCCTCGCCGAACAGGTGCTCGGCGTGGCCGCAGTTGGAACAGATATGCACCGCCATGTTCTCCACCACGCCGAGCACCGGGATGTTCACCTTGCGGAACATCTCCACGCCCTTCTTCGCGTCGAGCAGCGCCAGGTCCTGCGGCGTGGTGACGATCACCGCGCCGGCCACCGGCACCTTCTGCGCCAGGGTCAGCTGGATGTCGCCGGTGCCCGGCGGCATGTCCACCACCAGGTAGTCGAGGTTGTCCCAGGCAGTCTGGGTGATCAGCTGGATCAGCGCGCCGGAGACCATCGGCCCGCGCCAGACCACCGGCGTGCTGTCGTCGGTGAGGAAGGCCATCGACATGACCTGTACCCCATGCGCCTGCAGCGGCTCGAACCACTTCTGCTCGCGGACCTTCGGCCGGGTGCCTTCCGGCAGGCCGAACATGATGCCCTGGCTGGGACCGTAGATATCCGCGTCGAGGATACCCACCCGCGCACCCTCGCGGGCCAGCGCCAGGGCCAGGTTGGCGGCGGTGGTGGACTTGCCGACGCCGCCCTTGCCGGACGCCACCGCGACGATGTTCTTCACGTTGCCCATCACCTCGACCTGCGGCTGCGCCTTGTGCGACTGGATCACGCAGTCGACCTGCACCTCGGCGCGGCCCACGCCGTCGAGCGCCTCCAGGGCCATCTGCAGGGTCTGCGCCCAGCCGTTCCTGAACAGCCCGGCGGCGTAGCCCAGCTCCAGGCGCACCCGCACGCGGTCGCCGTGGATCTCCACCTCGCGCAGGCAGCCGGCGCTGACGGGGTCCTGGTTCAGATAGGGGTCCTGGTACTGGCGGAGGGTGGCTTCCACCGTTTGGCGAGTGATAGCGGACATGGGGGATTTCCTGAGGGTTAAGCGGGGAATCGATGCCGGTCATCCTACCCGAGTGGCACGCGGATGAAAAAAAACCGCCGCTTCTTTATAGTGACCGATCCGTTTAGCTCTCAGCCGATAAGCCGAACCCATGTCCGAACCACGCAAGATCCTCGTTACCAGCGCCCTCCCCTATGCCAACGGTTCCATTCACCTGGGACACATGCTGGAGTACATCCAGACGGACATGTGGGTGCGCTTCCAGAAGATGCGTGGCAACCAGGCCATCTACGTCTGCGCCGACGACGCCCACGGTTCGGCGATCATGCTCCGCGCCGAGCGTGAGGGCATTACCTCCGAGCAACTGATCGACGCCGTGCGCGCCGAGCACATGGGCGATTTCGCCGACTTCCTGGTGGACTTCGACAACTACCACTCGACCCACTCGGAAGAGAACCGCGAGCTGTCCAGCGCGATCTACCTGAAGCTGCGCGAAGCCGGGCACATCGACACCCGCCCGGTGACCCAGTACTTCGATCCGGACAAGCAGATGTTCCTCGCCGACCGCTTCATCAAGGGCACCTGCCCGAAGTGCGGCACCGCCGACCAGTACGGCGACAACTGCGAGGCCTGCGGCGCGACCTACGCCCCGACCGAGCTGAAGGACCCGAAATCGGCGATCTCCGGCGCCACCCCGGTGCTCAAGGAGTCGCTGCACTATTTCTTCAAGCTGCCGGACTTCGAGGCCATGCTCAAGCAGTGGACCCGCAGCGGCGCCCTGCAGGAGTCGGTGGCCAACAAGCTCGCCGAATGGCTGGACAGCGGCCTCCAGCAGTGGGACATCTCGCGCGACGCGCCGTACTTCGGCTTCGAGATTCCCGACGCTCCCGGCAAGTACTTCTACGTCTGGCTGGACGCGCCGATCGGCTACATGGCCAGTTTCAGGAACCTCTGCGCGCGGCGTCCCGAGCTGGACTTCGACGCGTTCTGGGGCAAGGACTCCGGCGCCGAGCTGTATCACTTCATCGGCAAGGACATCGTCAACTTCCACGCGCTGTTCTGGCCGGCCATGCTCGAAGGCGCCGGCTACCGCAAGCCGACCGCGCTGAACGTGCACGGCTACCTGACCGTGAACGGACAGAAGATGTCCAAGTCGCGCGGCACCTTCGTCAAGGCGCGCACCTACCTCGACCACCTGGACCCGGAATACCTGCGCTACTACTACGCGTCCAAGCTCGGCCGCGGCGTGGAGGATCTCGACCTGAACCTCGAGGACTTCGTGCAGAAGGTCAACTCCGACCTGGTCGGCAAGGTCGTCAACATCGCCAGCCGCTGCGCCGGCTTCATCCACAAGGGCAACGCCGGCGTGCTGGTCGGCGCCGATCCGGCGCCGGAGCTGCTCGCCGCCTTCCGCGAGGCCGCCCCGGGGATCGCCGAGGCCTATGAGGCCCGCGACTTCAACCGCGCCATGCGCGAGATCATGGCCCTCGCCGACCGCGCCAACGCCTGGATCGCCGAACAGGCGCCCTGGGCGCTGGCCAAGCAGGAAGGCCAGCAGGACAAGGTCCAGGCCGTCTGCGGCCTGGGCATCAACCTGTTCCGCCAGCTGGTGATCTTCCTCAAGCCGGTGCTGCCGAAGCTGGCCGCCGCCGCCGAAGCCTTCCTCAACGTCGCCCCGCTGACCTGGGCCGACCACCAGACCCTGCTGGCCAACCACCAGCTGAACCCGTTCCAGCCCCTGATGACCCGTATCGAACCCGCGAAAGTAGAAGCCATGATCGAAGCCTCCAAGGAAGACCTCGCCGCCGCCGCAGCATCCCAACCCGCCGGCAACGGCGAGCTGGTCAAGGAACCCATCGCTGCGGAGATCGACTTCGACGCTTTCGCCGCGGTCGACCTGCGCATCGCCCTGATCGAGAAATGCGAATTCGTCGAAGGCGCCGACAAGCTGCTGCGCCTGTCGCTGGACATCGGCGACGCGAAGCGTAACGTGTTCTCCGGGATCAAGAGCGCGTATCCCGATCCGAGCGCCCTGGAGGGCCGCCTGACGCTCTATGTGGCCAACCTGGCGCCGCGCAAGATGAAGTTCGGGGTGTCCGAGGGCATGGTCCTGGCCGCCGGTCCGGGTGGCGAGGAAATCTACCTGTTGAGCCCGGACAGCGGCGCCAAGCCGGGCCAGCGCGTCAAGTAACGCAGACCACGAAGCCATGGAGGGCTCGATAGAATGAACGCATGGAAGCTTGCCGCCGGCGTCCTGCTGGCGGCGCTCTACGGATGCTCCGGCGAACACGCCGAACGCATTTCCGGCAACGCCGGGTTCCAGGGCGAGACGGGCAAGCCCGGCACTGCCCTCGCCTACGAACACCGCGTCGGCATCCGCCTGCCCGCCGCGCGTATCGACGCGCAACTCGCCGCCAGCCGCGATGCCTGCAACAGCGAGCGCTTCGGCCAGTGCGACGTGCTCGCCATCGAGCAGCGCGGCGGTATCGGCCCTTACGCCGAACTCACCGTGCGCATCGTCCCGGACGGCGTCGAGAAGCTGGTGGCCGCGGCCGCCGAGGGCGGCGCACTGGAAAGCCGGCAGACCCGTGCCGAGGACCTGGCCCAGGCGGTCGCCGACACCCGCCAGCAGCGCGAGCGCCTGGAGCGCGAGTACCAGACCCTGCAGCAATACCAGGGACGCAAGGACATGAACGTCGCCGACCTGCTGGCGCTGGCCAAGGAAATCGCCGCGGTGGAGGCCCAACTGGCCGACAACGCCCAGGCCGGCGCCCAGCAGCAGCGACGCATCGCCACCAACCTGCTGACCCTGAGCTTCAGCAGCGAAGCGCAGCCGGACAGCCGCCTCGGCCAGCTCGCCACGGCCGCCGGGCAACTGCTCGACGACCTTGTCGATGGCACCATCGCCGCGATGAAGTTCTTCGCCTACAGCCTGCCGTTCCTCGTCGTGCTGCTGCCGCTGGGCCTGTTGCTGCGCGGCCTGTGGCGCTGGCTGCGGCGGCCTGGCAAGAACGAGGCGCGCTGAGCCCAGGCATACGGGCGGACCGGGAGGGTCCGCTCTTTCGCCCAGGACCGCCTGACGGACCTGGCAACTCACAAGGAGGAAGACCGATGACCGCCACCAGCGACCTGATCGAGTCACTGATTTCCTATAGCTGGGACGACTGGCAGGTGACCCGCCAGGAAGCCCGCCGGGTGATCGCCGCGATCCGCAACGACAACGTGCCCGATGCGACCATCGCCGCACTCGACAAGAGCGGCTCACTGATCAAGCTGTTCCAGCGGGTGGGCCCGCCGGAACTGGCGCGCTCGCTGATCGCCAGCATCGCCGGGCGCACCACCCTGCAGCGCTACCAGGCACGCAATGCCTTGCTCCGCAGCCTGATCAACAATCCCCTGGGTACCCAGACCGACAACTGGATCTACTTCCCCACCATCACCTTCTTCGACATCTGCGCCGACCTCGCCGACGCCGCCGGCCGCCTGGGCTTCGCCGCGGCCGGCGCCACCGGGGTGGCCAGCCAGGCGATCCAGGGTCCGTTCAGCGGGGTCGGCGCCACCGGCGTCAATCCGACCGACCTGCCGTCCATCGCCCTCGGCGACCAGTTCAAGCTGCTCAACAAGGACCCGGCGACCGTCACCAAGTACAGCAACCCGCTCCGCGACCTGGGCGCCTACCTGAGCCAGCTGTCGCCGCAAGACAAGCTGAACCAGGCACAGACGCTGGTCGGCCAGCCGATCAGCACGCTGTTCCCCGACGCCTATCCGGGCAACCCGCCGTCGCGGGCCAAGGTCATGTCCGCCGCCGCGCGCAAGTACGACCTGACACCGCAACTGATCGGCGCGATCATCCTCGCCGAGCAACGCGACCAGACCCGCGACGAAGACGCCAAGGACTATCAGGCGGCGGTCAGCCTCAAGGGCGCCAACACCTCCATCGGCCTCGGCCAGGTGGTGGTCTCCACCGCGATCAAGTACGAGCTGTTCACCGACCTGCTCGCCCAGCCGGTGCGCCGCGGCCTGTCGCGCAAGGCGATCGCCACCCTGCTGGCTTCCGACGAGTTCAACATCTTCGCCACCGCCCGCTACATCCGCTACGTCGCCAACCTGGCGGCGCAGCAGGACCTGCGCAGGCTGCCAAAGACCCGGAGCGCGTTTCCCACCATCGATCTGCGCGCCTACGCCGGCAATCCGCGCAACTGGCCACGGGACAATATCCGCGCGCTGGCCTCGGAATACACTTCGCGGCCCTGGGACGACAACCTGTCGCCGGGCTGGCCGATGTTCGTCGACGATGCCTACGCCACCTTCCTCGACCCCGCAATGAGGTTCCCATGAAGACACTCGCCCTGTTGATCGCCAGCCTCGTCCTGCCGGCCTGCACCGTGGAGTCCGGGATCGAGTTCGACAAGCCCCTGGTCCACCCGAACGGCCTGGTGGTGGAGCGCCCGGTCGGTTTCGACGCGCGACGGACCGCCGACGGTTTCCGCTTCGATGAAGGCGGCGACCTGCGCAATCCGCGGCGGCTGGAGCTCGGCCGCGAGGACACGGCGCCGCGCGCCGGCCTGGCGAGCAGACGCCTGGACAGCGGCGAAGCGCGCTATGCGATCGAGGAAGACGCCGGCGGCTCGGCCGGCAGCGAATACCACCTGTGGGCGGCCAAGCCGGCTGGCGGCCAGTGGATCGTGGTCAGCGCCAGCGAACAGAGCGAGGATGGCGAGCCGGCCTTCGCCCTGGCCTGGGCGCTGCTGGAGCGGGCCAGGCTGCAATGATCGGCGGAGGGAGATGGCGCGACGGCCTGTCTCCCCTCTTTCCTACGCGTTTGCGCTAGCCTTGCAGGGCAATCCGGCCCGATAATAGGCGATTTTCCCGGCCCAGCCCTGCAACGAATGCCCCGCGTATGACTGAACTCGCCCTGATCCTGGTCAGTGCCATCCTGGTCAACAACTTTGTCCTGGTACAGTTCCTCGGCCTGTGCCCGTTCATGGGCGTGTCGCGGAAGATCGAGACGGCCATCGGGCTGTCCCTGGCCACCACCTTCGTCCTGACTCTCGCGGCGATCTGCAGCTACATCCTGCAGCGCTACGTGCTGCGCCCGCTGGACCTGGAATTCCTGCGCACCATCGGTTTCATCCTGGTGATCGCGGTGGTCGTGCAGTTCACCGAGATGCTGGTGAAGAAGACCAGCCCGTTGCTGTACCGGGTGCTCGGTATCTTCCTGCCGCTGATCACCACCAACTGCATCGTCCTCGGCGTCGCCCTGCTCAACGCCAACAGGGCCGAGTACGGATTCCTCGAGGCCACCACCCAAGGCTTCGGCGCCGGCCTGGGCTTCTCCCTGGTGCTGGTGCTGTTCGCCGCCCTGCGCGAGCGCATCGCCATCGCCGACGTGCCGGCGCCGTTTCGCGGAGCGGCCATCGGCATGATCACCGCCGGCCTGATGTCCCTGGCGTTCATGGGCTTCAGCGGGCTGATCCGGCCATGAACGGCGTACTCCTGGCGATCGGCGTGCTCCTGCCGATCTGCCTGGCCAGCGGCGCGCTGCTCGGCTATGCCGCGGTGCGCTTGCGCGTGCAGGGCGACCCGGTGGCCGAGCGGGTCAACGCCCTGCTGCCGCAGACGCAGTGCGGCCAGTGCGGCTACCCCGGCTGCAAGCCCTACGCCGAGGCGATCGCCGCCGGCGACAGGATCAACAAGTGCCCGCCGGGCGGCGAGGCGACCATCCAGGCCCTCGCCGACCTGCTCGACCTCGAGCCCGAGCCGCTCGACGCCGCCGAGGAAACCCCGCCGCGGGTGGCCTACATCCGCGAGGCCGAATGCATCGGCTGCACCAAGTGCATCCAGGCTTGCCCGGTGGATGCCATCGTCGGCGCGGCGCGGCTGATGCACACGGTGATCGCCGACGAATGCACCGGTTGCGACCTGTGCCTGGAACCCTGCCCGGTGGACTGCATCGAGATGCGCGAAATCGCTCCCGACGTGCGCCACTGGAAGTGGCCGCCGCCGTCGCCGCGACTGATCGCCAGCGACCGGGAGCGGGCCGCATGAATGCCCTGCACGATTTCCCCGGCGGCCTCCGGCTGCCGGCCAACAAGCGCCAGTCCACCGCCCTGCCGATCCAGCAGGCGCCGCTGGCGCAGCGCTACGTCGTGCCACTCGCCCAGCACATGGGCGCGCCGGCGCGGCCCTGCGTGGAAGTCGGCCAGGCGGTGCTCAAGGGCGAGACCATCGCCCTGGCCGACGGCAGCCTCAGCGCGGCGCTGCATGCGCCGACCTCGGGCCGCGTGGTCGCCATCGGCGAACAGCCCTACCCGCACGCCTCCGGCCTGCCGGCGCCGGCCATCGTCATCGACAGTGACGGCGAGGACCGCTGGACCGAGTTGCAGCCGTGCCCCGACTTCCGCCTCGAAAGCCCGCCGGCGCTGCTCGAACGCATCCGCGCCGCCGGCATCGGCGGCCTCGGCGGCGCCGGTTTCCCCACCGCGGCCAAGCTGGCTGCGCGCCCGGCGGAAAGGATTCATACGCTGGTGGTGAACGGCGCCGAATGCGAACCCTACATCAGCGCCGACGACCTGCTGATGCGCGAGCGCGCCACACGTGTGCTGGGCGGCATCGACATCCTGGCGCGGATCCTGGAGCCCGAAGAAGTGCTGATCGGCGTCGAGGACGACAAACCGGAAGCCATCGCCGCCCTCGGCGCCGCGCTCGGCGAACGGCCCTACCGCATCGTCGTCCTGCCGAGCCGCTATCCCTCCGGCGGCGAGCGCCAGCTGATCCAGCTGCTTACCGGCCAGGAAGTCCCGGCCGACGGCCTGCCGGCGGACATCGGCATCCTCTGCCAGAACGTCGGCACCCTGGCCGCCGTGCATGACGCGGTGTTCCTCGGCCGCCCGCTGATCTCGCGGATCGTCACCCTCACCGGCAAGGCCCTGGCGCGGCCGATGAATGTCGAGGCGTTGATCGGCACCCCGGTCAACGAGCTGCTGGCCTTCGCCGGCCTCGCCGCGGAGCGCCTGCAGCGCGTGCTGATGGGCGGGCCGATGATGGGCTTCGCCCTGCCCGATCTCTCGGTGCCGCTGGTCAAGACCTGCAACTGCCTGCTCGCCGGCGATGCCAGCGAACTGCCGCCGTCGCCGCCGGCCATGCCGTGCATCCGCTGCGGCGACTGTGCGCAGGTCTGCCCGGCGAGCCTGTTGCCGCAACAGTTGCATTTCTTCGCCCTGGGCGGCGAGCACGAACAACTGCTGGCCCACCACCTGTTCGACTGCATCGAGTGCGGCGCCTGCGCCTACATCTGCCCGTCGGACATCCCGCTGGTGCAGTACTACCGCGCGTCCAAGGCGCAGATCCGCGAGCAGCGGCAGAAACTGCGCAAGGCCGAGCAGTCCCGCGAACGCTTCGAGCAGCGCCAGGCGCGCCTGACGCGCGACGAGGAGCACCGGGCGGCCGAACGGGCCGAGCGGGCGGAAAAAGCCGCGCGGGTACGCGCCGCCCAGGCCGAACGCGAGGCAGCCACACCCGTCGCGGCGGCCGACCCGGTCCAGGCGGCGATCGAGCGGGCCAGGGCGCGCAATCAGGCCGGTAGCGGCAGCGAGCGGCTGAAGCGACTGAAGATCGAAGCGAGCATGGCCCGGGTGGCCCTGAAGAAGGCCGAGAAACAGCTGCTCAGCCACGACACCCCGGAACAGCACGGCCTGGTCGCCGAGCTGCGCGCCGCCGCCGAGGCCGCCGACAGGGCCCTGGCCGATGCCCAGGCCAGCCCGCCGCGCGACGAGCCCGCCGCGCCGGCTGCCACGTTCGACGACGAGGCCGCGTTGAAGCAGGCCAAGGTCCAGGCCGCCATGGCCCGGGCCCAGCTCAAGCGCTCGGAGAAGGCTTTCGGCGATACGCCCAGCGCCGAACAGCAGGCGATCCTGGCCACGCTGCGCGCCGAGGTCGAGCGCTGCGAAGACGCTCTCGCCCGCCTCGAACGCAGTTCTCCCAGGCCCATCGAGCCCCGCGACGACGGCCAGGCCGCGCTGAAGCGGGCGAAGATCGCCCTGGTCGGCAAGCGTGCGGCGCTGCAGAAAGCCGAACAGGCCGGCGTGATGGACAGCGAGCTGGAACGCCTGCGCGGCGAGCTGCAAGCCGCCGAGCGCGACCTGCACGCCGCCGAGGATGCCTGCGGCAGGCCGGCGCCCGACCTGGTACGGATCGACAAGCGCGCGGTCGACCCGCGCACCCGCGAGCTGAAGACCGAACTGGCCTATGCCCGCGCCGGCCTGAAGAAGCTCGAACGCCTGGCGAACGCCGATCCCGCCGTCCTCGACGCCGCCCGCGCACGCCTGGACGCCGCCGAGCGGGCACTGGCCGAACACGGCACGGAGAGACCATGACCCTGCCCCGCCCCACCTCGCCCCATATCCGCGGCCCCCTGCGCACCCCGGCGATCATGCGCCTGGTGCTCGGCGCCTGCGTGCCCGGCCTGTTCACGCTGACCTGGTTGTACGGCGCGGGCACCCTGCTCAACCTGGCCTGGGCCGGCCTCGTCGCGCTGGCCTGCGAAGCCGCCATGCTGGCCCTGCGCAAACGTCCGCCGGGGATGTTCCTCAAGGACGGCAGCGCGCTGGTCACCGCCCTGCTCCTGGCCGTCGCCCTGCCGCCCTGCGCGCCCTGGTTGCTGACCCTGGTGGCGACCGGTTTCGCCCTGATATTCGGCAAGCACCTGTACGGCGGCCTCGGGCAGAACCCGTTCAACCCGGCGATGCTCGGCTACGTCGTGGCGCTGGTCTCGTTCCCCCTGGAAATGACCCGCTGGCCCTCCCCGGGCAGCGCACCCGGCCTGGCCGACAGCCTCCACGCCTTCCTCGGCCTGGCTGTGCAGCCGGACGCCTGGGCTCACGCCACCGCCCTCGACGTGCTGAAGACCGACCGCAGCCTGACCGTCGACGAGCTGTTCGCCGCCGATCCGGCCTTCGGCCACCTCGGCGGCGCCGGCGGCGAGTGGGTCAACCTGGCATTCCTCCTCGGCGGCCTGTTCCTGCTCTGGCGCCGGCTGTTCACCTGGCACGCGCCGCTGGGCATGCTCGCCGGCCTGTTCGCCATGAGCCTGCTGTTCTGGAACGGTTCCGGCTCCGATTCCCATGGTTCGCCGCTGTTCCACCTGTTCAGCGGGGCGACCATGCTCGGCGCCTTCTTCATCGTCACCGACCCGGTGTCCGGCGCCACCAGCAATCGCGGCCGGCTGCTCTTCGGTCTCGGCGTCGGCGTGCTCACCTACCTTATCCGCGCCTGGGGCGGCTACCCGGACGGCGTGGCGTTCGCCGTGCTGCTGATGAACCTGGCGGCGCCGACCATCGACTACTACACCCGGCCGCGCACCTACGGCCACCGCAAGGCCGAGCGCGGCTTCCGGAGGGGTGACTGATGGATGCCGCCATGCGCTCGATGGCGAAGAACGCCCTCCTGCTGGGGATGTTCGCGCTGGTCACGGTGGGCCTGGTGGCGCTGGTCCACCAGGTCACCGCGCAGCGTATCGCCGAGTCCCAGCGCGAGGCGCGCGGACGCGCCCTGCTGGAGCTGCTGCCGCCGGGCAGCTACGACAACCATCCGCTGGACAGCCAGGTGGAGACCTTCGCGCCAGCGCTGCTCGGCCTGGACACCCCGCACCCGGCCTACGTCGCCCGCCTGCGCGGCGCGGCCAGCGCGGTGATCCTCCAGGCCAGCGCACCGGACGGCTACAGCGGCGCCATCCGGTTGCTGGTCGGGGTCGGCGCCCAGGGCCGGCTGCTCGGCGTGCGCGTGGTGGCGCACAAGGAAACCCCTGGGCTCGGCGACCGCATCGAACTGGCCAGGAGCCCCTGGGTGCACGGTTTCGACGGTCGGAGCCTGGACGACCCGGGGCCGTCCGGCTGGGCGGTGAAGAAGGACGGCGGCGCGTTCGACCAGTTCGCCGGCGCCACCGTCACCCCACGCGCCGTGGTCCGCGCCGTGCATCGGGCCCTGCAGTACTTCGACGCCAACCGCGAGCGCCTGCTCGCCCCCGAGGAGGCCGCCGGACATGAGTGAGCAAGGCTTGCGCGAGATCGCCCGCGACGGCCTGTGGCGCAACAACCCGGGCCTGGTCCAGTTGCTCGGCCTGTGCCCGCTGCTAGGCACCAGCAACTCGACGGTCAACGCCCTCGGCCTGGGCCTGGCCACCCTGCTCGTGCTGGTCTGCTCCAACGCCGCCGTGTCGCTGGTGCGCGGCGCGGTCAGCGAGGCGATCCGCCTGCCGGCATTCGTCATGATCATCGCCGCGCTGACCACCTGCATCGAACTGCTGATGCAGGCCTGGACCTACGAGCTGTACCAGATCCTCGGCATCTTCATCCCGCTGATCACCACCAACTGCGTGATCCTCGGCCGCGCCGAAGCCTTCGCGGCGAAGAACGGCGTGCTGCGCGCCAGCTTCGACGGGCTGCTGACCGGCCTCGGCTTCGCCCTGGTGCTGCTGGTCCTGGGCGGCCTGCGCGAACTGCTCGGCCAGGGTACCCTGCTGGCCGACATGCAACTGCTGTTCGGCCCGGCCGCGGAGACCTGGAAGATCCAGATATTCCCGCACTACCAGGGCTTCCTGCTGGCGATCCTGCCGCCGGGCGCGTTCATCATGCTCGGCCTGCTGATCGCCCTGAAGAACCGTATCGATGAAAGCCTGGCGGAACGCGCCAGGGCGCAGGCGGGCGACGTACCCGCCAGCCCCCAGCGCCAGCGCGTCCGCGTCACCGGAGTGATTGAATGAATGCCGCCAAGCGCGCGGAGATCTTCCGCCGACTGCACGAAGACAACCCAGAACCCAGGACCGAACTGGCCTACACCACGCCCTTCGAACTGCTCATCGCGGTGATCCTCTCCGCCCAGGCCACCGACGTCGGGGTGAACAAGGCCACCGCGCGCCTCTACCCGGTGGCCAATACCCCGGAAGCGATATACGCCCTCGGCGTCGAGGGGCTGTCGGAATACATCAAGACCATCGGCCTGTTCAACAGCAAGGCGAAGAACGTCATCGAAACCTGCAGGATCCTCATCGAGAAGCACGGCAGCCAGGTCCCGGACAACCGCGAGGACCTCGAGGCCCTGCCTGGCGTCGGGCGCAAGACCGCCAACGTGGTGCTCAACACTGCCTTCCGGCAACCGACCATGGCGGTCGACACGCATATCTTCCGGGTCGCCAACCGCACCGGTATAGCGCCGGGAAAGAATGTGCTGGAAGTGGAAAAGAAACTGCTGAAGTTCGTGCCGCGCGACTACCTGCTCGACGCCCACCACTGGTTGATCCTGCATGGCCGCTACGTCTGCAAGGCTCGCAAGCCACAGTGCGGAAGCTGCCGGATCGAGGACCTGTGCGAATACAGGCACAAGACTTCCGACGATTGATCAACTATTCGGAATCTTATCTTTACGATTGAAAAAATCTTTTTTACCAGTCACGGCTTTGTCGCTATAAGGTGCGCCATTACCACCCCATAAGTTGGAGTGAATGTCATGGCAAAAGCCAAAGAAGAACTCGAGATCGACGACGACGCCGGCGTTGAAGAGGATGACGGCGAGGAGACCGGGGTCGAGGTGGCCAAGACCAACCTGACCAAGCGTCGCATCATCGACAACCTGCTGGAAGAGCGCCGCCTGCAGCGCCAGCTGTCGGACTACGATTTCGACCTCTGAGCCCTGCCGCCGGCACGCAAGCAAGCCCCGCAACTGGCGGGGCTTCGTTTTTTCTGCCAGTTCGAAAACGCCGCCGGAGCGAGGCTTTGCCCCAGGAAGCTCCCGGGAACGCGCCCGGCGCGGTCCCGGGATCCGACCTCAGGGTCGCAGTTCGAACAGCGCCGGCAGCGGCGGCCACTCCGAAGGCACCTTGCGGAAGCGGCTGAAACCGGCGGCCTCGGCCATCTGCCGGGCGCGGTCCTCGCCCATGAAGGCGCCGAGTCCTTCGCCACCGTGCGACAGCGAGCAGGTCATGCAATACAGCGTGCTCTGCGGGTACATCACGCGGCCGAACAGGTTCATGTTCTCGTGCAGCTCCTGCGACAGGTTGAGCTCCACCATCAGGTAGGTACCGTCCTCGGCGGTGGAGTCGCGCAGGTCCTTCATCATCTGCTGCGGATCGGTGGCGTCGTGGATCACCACGAAGGTGGTGACGAAGTCGAACTTCTTGCCCGCCAGCGCGTCCGAATCGGCGACTTCGAAGCGCACCCGGTCACCGACCCCGGCGGCCTCGGCGTTGGCTCGCGCGCGCTCGATGGATGGCCCGTGGAAGTCGCAGCCGTAGACCTGGGCCTCGGGGAACGCCTTGGCCATCATGATCGCCGCCAGGCCGCTGCCGCAGCCGAAGTCGAGCACGCTGCCGCCGGCCTGGAGCTTTTCCTTGACCCCATCCAGCGAGGGAATCCAGTGTTCCACCAGGAAGTGCTTGTACCAGGGCATGGTCATGCGCTCCATGCCTTCCCAGGTTTCCAGCGGGAAGGACTCCTCGGGGCAGCCGCCGCCACAGCGGAAGGCCTCGATGATCTTCGGCGCCATGCTCACGAACGGCACGCTGAGCTGGATGATCCCGCCGGCGAAGTACGGCGAGTCCTCGTCGGCGAGCACCGGGACGAACTCGGCCGGCAACTGGTAGCGCCGCGTCTGCGGGTCGTAGGCCAGGTAGTTGCCGGTGACCATGCTGCCCAGCCATTCGCGCAGGTAGCGGGGGGTGTAGCCGGTCTGCTGCGCCAGTTCCTCCAGGGTCACCCACTGGCCATGGGCGAGCGTCTTGAACAGCCCCAGGCGGTCGCCGATGTAGAGCATCGCGCCGCGCAGGGTGTTGCCGTAGTCTTCCATTATCCGCGCGGAAAACTGCTTGACCTTCGCGGTTTCGATTTCGTTAGCCTTCGTCATTCTTGTTCTCCGTTGTCGTGCAGGTCCGCCGCCGCTGGCGGCGGCTTTTTCAGTGATGGCTGGCGACCCGGTCCAGCACGTTGTCGACGATCGTCCCGGCCATGCCCAGATGGGTCCGGGGTTCGAACAGCCTGGCCAGGGTTTCCTTCGGCATGACCGCGCTCACCCGCGGGTCGGACTCGAGCGCCTGGCGCATCGGGATGCGCTTGCGCTGGCAGGCCTGGGTGATCTCGAAGATGATTTCGTAGGCGCTGCTCTTGCCCAGCTGCTTGGCCATCTCGAACACGAACGCCTCGGTGCAGATCGCATCGCTATAGGCGTCGGCCGTGCGCGCCATGGCCTCGTCGTGGACGGTGAGCCCGCCGATGGTGTCGTCCAGCAGCGACATCGCCATCAGCGCGTAGTGCGACACGTCGGCGACCGCGCACCACTCCAGGCGCGTGCCGCGGTAGTCCCGCTCGTGCTCGAGGATCATCGCGTCCAGCGCAAGCATGACCTGGGCCTTGGCCAGCCGCGCGAGCACCACGACCTGCTCGCAGCCTTCCGGATTGCGCTTGTGCGGCATGGTGCTGCTGCCGATCTGCTGCTGCGTCCAGCCCACCTCCAACTCGCCGATCTCCCAGCGGTTGAGGGTGCGGATCTCGTCCGCGATCCGCGCCAGGGAGGCGGTGACCATCGCCAGCGTACTGACGAACTCGGTGACCCGGTCGCGCGACACGTGCCAGCCGGCGAGCGGCACATCCAGCGCCAACCGGCTGGCGAAGCGCTCCAGCAGCGCCATGGCCTCGGCGCCGAAGGCGGCCATGGTGCCGACGCCGCCGAACAGCTGCACCACGAGGATCCGCTTGCGCGCCTCGCCCAGGCGCTCGCGGTGGCGCAACAGCTCGTCGATCCAGCCGGCCACCTTCAGGCCGAAGGTGGTCGGCAGGGCCGGGATCGAGTGGGTCCTGGCGACCATAAGGGCATCGCGCTTGCCGCTGGCCAGCGTCGCGAGCCGCTCCAGCAGGCGGTCCAGGGCGCGCTCGGTCTCATCCAGCACATCGCGCATCTCCAGGGACTGGGCGGTGTCCTGGATGTCCTGGGTGGTGGCGCCGAAGTGCACGTACTCGCGGGCGCTGGCGCCGCAGTTCTTCTGCAGGGCGCCAAGCAGCGGCATCAGCGAATGCCCGGTGGTCGCCACGCCCTCGGCGATCTGCCGCAGGTCGACCGCCGACAGCCGGGCGGCGCGGGCGATCTCCAGCGCCGCCTCGCGGGGAATGATGCCGACGTCGGCCTGCGCCAGCGCCAGCGCGGCTTCCACGTCGAGCCAGCGCTGCAGGCGGCAGTGACTGCAGAAGATGCGCCGGCTCACCGGGCCGGCGTAGCCTCCGCCATGGGTCTTCGAGTCCACGATGTGGCTGTGCTCGTGCTGGCAACCGCCCTCCTCCGGCGTGTCGCCGAAGCCTTGCGGATGCGCGGTGCACGAGGAACGGGCAAGCATTTCCAGGGTTTCAGCATCCATCACCTATCCTCCATCACGTACAGGGACTGATTGGGATTTCCTTGGGAATCCGCCATGCCTACAGGGCCTTCGCCCGAGGCGTTGGCGTGAGGTTTGCCGGCGACCAGGTCGACCATGTCCGCCGCGAGGCCGACATAACCGAGCGGATCGAGCAGCGCTTCGAGCGTCTGCGCCGGGAAGCAACCGCGCAGGCGCGGGTGCGCGAGCAGCGCTTCGCGAAACGGGACGCCCTGTCGCGCGGACGCCAGGGACACCTCGTGGAGCAGCTCATGGGCGCTCTGCTTGCCGAACTGTCCGGCCAGGGCGAGCATGACCCGCTCCGACAGGATCAGGCCGCCGAGCAGGTCGAGGTTGGCGCGCATGCGTTCCTCGCGGACCTCCAGCCCTTCGGCCAGCAGCGCCTCCATGCGCGTCAGCAAGGCACCGGCGTAGACGAACAGCTCCGGCAACGCCGCCCATTCGATGCGCCAGGTCGTGCCGTCGCGCTCGTGCAACTGGAACGCGGCGTCGGTGAGCGCGACCATCTGCGAGCGCACCAGGCGCGACAGCGCGCTGATCAGGTCGACCGTCGACGGGTTCTGCTTGTGTGGCATGGTGCTGCTGCCCACCTGCCCCGGCCGGGCAGGCTCGCGCAGTTCGTCGATCTCGCTGCGCTGCAGGTGGTAGACCTCGGTAGCCACCCGGCCCAGCGTCAGCGACACCTGAACCAGCAACCAGGCGGCTTCCAGCACCCGGTCGCGGGCGCTGTGCCAACTGGTCAGCGGCGCGCCGAGGCCGAGCCTGGCGAGGGTCCGCCGCTGGATCTCGAAGCCCTGCGCGCCGAACGCGGCCAGGGTACCCACGGCGCCGGTGAGGTTGCCGACCAGCACCCGCTCGCGCGCCTCGTCGAAGCGCGCCAGGTGTCGGTCGATCTCATCGACCCAGACCGCGACCTTGTAGCCGAACGTCGTGGGCAGCGCCTGCTGCCCATGGGTCCGCGCCACCATCGGGGTGTGCCTGTGGCGCAGGGCGAGCGCCAGCAGATGGCCACGGATCGAATGCAGCAGGCCCAGCGCATGGCCCCAGGCTTCCTTGACCTGCAGGATCAGGCCGGTATCGAGGATGTCCTGGGTGGTCACGCCATAGTGCACGTACTCCCCCCGGCCACCCTCGCAGGCCCTGGCCAGCGCCCGGATCGTGGGCACCAGCAGGTGCCCGGTCTCCAGGCTTTCGCGACCCAGTGCCGCCAGGTCGAAGCGCTCCACCCGGGCGACCCGGGCGATTTCCTGCGCCGCCTCGTGGGGTATGAGGCCCAGCTCGGCCTGGGTCGCCGCCAGGGCCCGCTCGACATCCAGCCACTTCTGCACCTGGTTGGCGTCGGAGAAGATCGCGGCGAATGCCGGGGACGAGTAGGCGCCCCCGTGTATACGGGATTCCGTAATATGACTCGGCATTTTTCAGTGCTCGCTTTGTCCCGGGGAGGTCACTTCACGCGCTGCATTTCTTCCCAGATCGCGTCGTAGTAGGCCCTTTCCACCCGGAAGTGCTGCGCCAGCGAGGTCAGGAACGCATTCTGGAACGCCACGTCGGGAATCCGCCTGGCGATGAGCTGCCACTCGCGCTTGGCCCGCGGCGGTACGAGACTGATATGGATCTTGTAGTACTCCGCCGCGTCTTCGCTCAGGCCGGCCTGGAGCAGGGCCCGATAGAGCTTCTCGTGGTTCCCCGGCACCACCAGCTCGGTGATGTAGAACACCGCCAGGCCCCAGCCGGCCTCCGGATGTCGGAAGGAACGGGCACGGTTGTTCAGGTAGGCGATCTCCTCGGGCATCGTCGAGACGGCCTGGAAGTCCGCCTCCAGGCCGATGGCCTCGAGCAGCTTGGCCAGCAGGCGCGGGTGCGAGCCTTTCTCGTCCTCCTCGCCCAGTTCGCCGTAGAGATAGCGGGCAAGCGCCGCGGCCTCGTCGACGTCGGTCAGGTTGACCAGCAGGTCGGCCGCGTCCCGGTACAGGCGGAAGGTGCGGAACCACTGATGGCGCAGGAATACCTGGAGCTGCGCGCGGGAGGCCGAGCCGGAGAACACGTACTGCGACATCGGGTGCCGCTCGCGGGACTGGGCGGCGATCTCCTGTTCGAGGCGCTGCTGGAAATCCGCCTCGGACAACGCCGTGGACAGGTCGGCGGCGGGCATGAAGCGCTCTTCCACGCGATAGATGGCGTTGGCCAGCCAGCGCCGGGTCAGCGCGGTAGGCACGTCGTCGCTCAGCGAGAGAATGTAGAGCAGTTGCTGGTAGGCGGCGTAGGCCTGGCGGTCGCCCTGGAGCGCCTTTTCGGTCAGCGCGGCGAGCGCGCTCGCCGCGCTTTCGATCTGGCGCGCGGTGGCGCTGGCCGCCAGCGCATCGGCGACGATGCGCGCTTCATCGAGGTGCAGGTTCTGCAATTGATGCAGGGAAAAATTGCGAGTAGTCATCCTGTATTCCTTGTTCTTGTTTCCGGACCGGCCTCAGGCCATCGACAGGGAATGCGCCTGCATCTGTTCCCAGAGCAGATCGAAGTACGCGCGGTTGATCTCGAAGTGACGTGCCAGCGACTGCATGAACTTGCGCTGGAAGTCTTCGCTCGGCGCGAACTTGGCGATCAGCGCCCACATCTCCTCGGTGTCGATCTCGTCCTGGGTACCATGCAGGCGGTGGAACTCGCTGGGTTGCTCGGGCACGCCGAGGCGCTGCAGGAGTTCATAGATGCGCCGGTGGTTGACGCAGCTCACCGACTCGACCGCGTACAGCAGCGCGAGGCCCCAGGCGACATCGGTGTGACGCACGCAGCGGATGCGGTTGTTGAGGTAGGCCTTCTCCAACGGGTGCAGCGCCGGGAAGTCGATGCGCAGCGGGATGTCGAAGTAGGTCATCAGGTGGGACAGCAGCGCGGGGTGCGAACGCTCCGGGTTTTCCGCCCCGGCCTCGCCATAGAGGTTGCGATAGAACACCGAGGCGTCTTCGATATCCTCGAAGCGGAAAGCCAGCTCCGCGAGGAGGCTGTAGAAGTTGTAGGAACGGGTCCAGTGGTGTTCGAGGAAGAAGCGCACGTCCTCGACCGGCGGCGTGCCCTGGAACAGGTGGACCGACATGGGATGCCGCACCCGGCTGCGCGCCTCGATCTCGGCATCGACCTTCTTGCGGAACTCCTCCACCGGGACGGCGGCGAAACCGGCCGGCTCGGGCGCGAAGCGATCCTCGACCCGATAGACCTGACTCGCCATCCAGCGGCGGGTCGGCTCCGTGCGTGGATCACCGGCGACGTGCAGTTCCAGGAGCAGGGACTGGTACTGCGCGTAGGCGGCCGCGTCGCCATCCAGGCCCTTGGCCGTGACCGCGAGGATAGCCTCCAGCGCGAGCGTGACCTGGTCCAGGGAAGCTTCGGGTTTCAATGCCTCGGCGAGCAGGGCCGATGCATTGCGGGCGGGATCCGACAGTGTCCGCGCGGTGCGGGCAGCGATATCGGAAGATGAACTGCAGCATTGCTGTGACGACTTGGAAGTCATATGGATCACCCTTGTTTTTGTTGTTGTGCGGGGCGACCGTAAAGCTTGCCACGGTGGCAAGGTCAAGCAACGAAAAAGCCCTTTCCGGTGACCGATCCGGTTCACCGAAAGAGCCTCTTCGCAATACTCTCCACACTGCCCGAAACCCCGGAACAAAGGCCTCTCGGCGCGCTTGCGCATATCTTTCCGGATTCTCGATCAGCGCTTTTCTGCATTCACATAAATGTCACCTTCGAGCATTCTGAAATATTTGTTTACAAAGGCCGAAGTGTGCCTTTCGCAATAGCTTTTCGCCATTGATGGCATATAACGGGCAGGTATTTAATGAAAATCATTTTCACCACAACCCAAACGGAACAACCGCCACCATGGGCTGCCACGGCGATGCTAGCCCCGACCTTCCTGATGCCCCTCCGGATAGCCGGCCTCGCTCAGCGCCGCCAGGAAGGCGCGCTTGTCCAGCGTGCTTTCGACCCTGGCCTCGCGCCGGGGTGGATCGGTTTCGACGCGCGCCTGCGGGTCGACGCTGAGCAGGACCTGGGTGACGGATCTGGCGCAGCCGCCACAGGACATATTGGGAATATGCAGGGAAAACATCGCTACCTCCGATTGGATTAACAACTCCCGGACACTATGAAACTTGCCACGGTGACAAGGTCAACTCATAAAATTCTCAGGTCACGCATATTTAAAAAGAGTTATATGGATAGTTCTCCATCCTATAAATGAGCGGAGCGAAAACGAAAAAGACAAATACATTCCAAAGCAGCCAAACAATATGCGAGAGCGCCTGAAGGCCCTACTCGACGCATATAATTGCAAGGCAGCCAGATGAAACCTGAAGACATGAAGAAAGGGGAAAGGATAAACAGCCCAGCCACATCCAGCGGGATAATTCAACGACGCCGTACATCCAACAGAAGAGCAACATCGCCGCTCTCGATCAAACTCATTCCCCGGACACCCCGGACTTCGCTACTTGAACTTTCCAAGACCTTGGAAACTGTGGAAGAAGTTCCGAACTTGCGGCTCGGGAAGAAGGAAACATGAAAGACTATCGGCACGGCAAACCGCCGCTTCGCCACTCCTGAAGAACCGGGAGAGGAGCCTCTCCCGGTAACGACTCAGGAGCGGGACGCCTGCGCGCCCTCCCGCTCCGGGGAGACGCCGTCGGCGGCCACGCGGCAGGGCTGCTGCGGGTCCGCGCAGACTTCCCAGCCGCCGCCCAGCGCCTTGTAGATGTCGACGATGGCGAGGCGCTGGCGGGTCCGCGCGATGCTCAGCGCACGCCGGCTGAGATAGTCGGAGCGCTCCGCCTCGAGCACGTCCAGGTACTCGCCGTCGCCCTGGACGAAGCGCTCCCGGGCCAGCCGCGCCGCCTCGCGATTGGCTGCCGACTCGAGCAGGCGCAGGCGCAGCGTATCGCCGGCCGCGCCATAGCCCTTGAAGGCGTCGTCGGTTTCCTGCAGGGCGCGCAGCACCGTCTGGTCGTAACGGATCAGCGCCTCCCTGGCGCGCGCTTCGCTGGCGGCGATCCGCGCGCGCACGCGGCCACGGTCGAGCAGCGCCCAGCGGATCACCGGGTTGAGCAGGCTGAAGGTCGCGCCGCTCTCGTCCAGGGCGTCGAGATCGCCGGCCACCAGCCCGATCGAACCCTGCACCTGGACCTGCGGGTACAACCCGGCGGTCTCGACGCCGATGCGCGCGGTCGCGGCCGCCAGGTCGCGCTCGGCCGCGGCGATGTCGGCGCGGCGGGCCAGCAGTCCCGCCGGATCGCCCACGCCGATGCTGCGCAGTGCCAGCGTCTCGCGAGAGGCGCCGGCAGGTGGCGGGACGAAGGTCTGTGGCGTCTCGGCGAGCAGAATGGCCAGCGCATTGCGGCTGGCGGCACGGCGCCGTTCGAGGTCGGGCAACGCCGCCTCGACATTGCGCAGCAGCGCCTCGGCGCGCAGCCGGTCGAACTCGTGGGCGGCGCCGGCGCCGACCAGGCGCTCGACCATCTCCAGGCTGTCGCGCTGGTTGTGGCGGATGTCCTCGACCACCGCCAGCTCCGCCTCGAGCCCACGCAATTCGAACCAGGTCGCGGCCACGGCGGCGGCGACACTCGCCTGCACGTTGCGCAGCAACGCCTGGCGGGATCCCGCCTGGGCCTCGGCGGCCTCCACCGAACGCCGCACGCGGCCGAACAGGTCGATCTCCCAGGCGGCATCCAGCGCGCCACGATAGGTCTCGATGTCGCGCGGCTCTCCGCTCGGCGTCTCCACCTCGCCACGGCGCCGGTTCTGGTAGTCGAACGCCGGTCCGCCGCGCGGCAGGAACTCCTGGCGGCTCTCGCGCAGCAACGCCTTCGCCTCGTCCAGGCGCGCGGCGGCCAGGGCGATGTCGTGGTTCGCCGCCAGCGCGCGCTGGATCAGCTCTACCAGCGCCGGCTCATCGAGCCCGCGCCACCAGGCGACCTCCACGCCAGCGCCGTCGAGGCCGGCGACGCTGGCGCCGAAGCTGGCCGGAACGGCCCTGGCGGGCGGCGAATAGTCGGGCCCCACCGCGGCGCACCCGGCCAGCAGGAGAAAAGCGCCCAGGGACGCCAATGGATGACGGAAGTGCCGGCTCATGACGCGCTCTCCTGCAGATGAGCCTGGCCGGAGCCGCGACGCCGCTCCAGGCGTAGCGCCAGCGCACGGACCAGGACGTAGAACACCGGGGTCAGGAACAGGCCGAACAGCGTCACCCCGAGCATTCCGGCGAACACCGCCACCCCCATCGCCTGGCGCATCTCCGCCCCGGCGCCGCTGGCCATCACCAGCGGCACCACGCCGGCGATGAAGGCCAGCGAGGTCATCAGGATCGGCCGCAGGCGCAGGCGACACGCCTCGACCACCGCCTCCAGCGTGGCGGCGCCCCGGGCTTCCAGCGCGCGGGCGAACTCGACGATGAGGATGGCGTTCTTGGCCGCCAGGCCGACCAGCACCACCAGCCCGATCTGGACGAACACGTTGTTGTCGCCGCCCACCAGCCAGACCCCGGCGATCGCGCTGAGCAGGCACATCGGCACGATCAGCAGCACCGCCAGGGGCAACAGCCAGCTGTTGTACTGCGCGGCGAGGATCAGATAGGCCAGCAGTACACAGAGCGGGAAGATGAACAGCGCGCTATTGCCCGCCAGCTTCTGCTGGTAGGTCAGGTCGGTCCATTCGAAGGTCATGCCCTCCGGCAACACCTCGCCGGCCAGGCGCTCCATCAGCGCCACCGCCTGTCCGGAACTGACGCCCGGGAGCGCGCCGCCACTGATGTCTGCCGACGGATAACCGTTGTAGTGGATCACCCGGTCCGGGCCGGAGCCCGGCGTGACGGTAACGAACGAGGAAAGCGGCAGCATCGCCCCGGCCGCGTTGCGCACCTGTAGCCGGCCGATCGCCTCGGCCTGCATGCGGTGCGGCGCATCGGCCTGGGCGGTGACCTTGTAGGTGCGGCCGAAGCGGTTGAAGTCGTTGATGTACAGCGAGCCGAGGTAGACCTGCAGCGCCTCGAACACGTCGGCCAGCTGCACACCCTGGCTCTTCACCTTGGTGCGGTCGATCGCCACCTCGAGCTGCGGGGCGTTGATGTCGAAGCTGCTCATCAGGCCACCGAGCTGTCCGGACTCGGTGGCCTTCATCATGAGCACCTGCGTGTGCCTGGCCAGGGCTTCCAGGCCGGCGCCAGCGCGATCCTCGACCTGCATCTTGAAGCCGCCGATGGTCCCCAGGCCCGGGACCGGAGGCGGCGGGAACACGCCGAGGAAACCGTCGGGAATGCTGGCGAACTTCGCCTGCAGGCGCCCGGCGATGGCCACCGCGCTGAGTTCGTCGGAGGTGCGCGCCTCGAACGGGTCGAGCATGAAGAACATCACCGCGGCGTTCGGCACGTTGACGAAGCCATTGACCGACAGGCCCGGGAAGGCCACCACGCTCTCGACCCCCGGCTCGTCCAGGCCGATCCGCGACATCTGCCTGACCACCGCATCGGTGCGGTCCAGCGCCGCTCCGTTCGGCAATTGGGCGATGCCGACCAGGTAGTACTTGTCCTGCATCGGCACGAAGCCCGGCGGCACCGCCTGGAAACCGAACCAGGTCAGGCCGAGCAGGCCGCCGTAGACCAGCAGCGCCAGGCCGCTGACCCGCACCACCCGGCGCACCGCATTGCCATAGGCGTCGGGCGCGTTGCGCAACGGTCGGCCGAGGGCCTGGAGCCAGCCCCCGAGCCGGCCCGGGCGCGACGCCGCATGCCCACCCTGGCGCGGACGCAGCAGCAGGCCGGCCAGCGCCGGGCTGAGGGTCAGCGAGTTGATCGCCGAGAGAATGGTCGAGATGGCGATGGTCAGGGCGAACTGCCGGTAGAACTCGCCCTGCAGACCACTGAGGAAGGCGGTGGGGATGAACACCGCCGCCAGCACCGAGGTGATCGCCACGATCGGCCCGGTCACCTCTTCCATCGCGCGCCGCGCAGCCTGCAGCGGCGGCTCGCCGTTCTCGATATGGCGCTCGACGTTCTCCACCACGACGATCGCGTCGTCGACGACGATACCGATCGACAGCACCAGCCCGAACAGCGACAGGGTATTCAGCGAGAAGCCCATCAGGTGCATGACGGCGAAGGTACCGACCAGCGACACCGGCACCGCCAGCAGGGGAATCAGCGAGGCCCGCCAGCTGCGCAGGAACACCACCACCACGATCACCACCAGCAGGATCGCCTCCAGCAGGGTGGTGGCCACCGTCTGCAGGGAGGCCCGGACGAATACCGTCGGGTCGTAGGCGATCCGCGCGCTGATCCCGGCCGGGAAGTTGCCTTCGAGCCGCGCCACGGTGCCGCGCACCGCTTCGGCCACGTCCAGCGCGTTGGCCCCCGGGCTCTGGATGATCTGCAAGGCGACCGCCGGCTCGCCATCGAGCAGGCTGCGCAGCGCGTAGGCGTCGCCCCCCATCTCGATCCGCGCGACTTCGCGCAGGCGCGTGACCTGGCCGTCGGCGCCGGTGCGGACGATGATGTCGCCGAACTGCTCCTCGTCGGTCAAACGCCCGAGGGTGTTGACCGTCACCTGGAAGGCCGCGGTGGAGTCCGGCGCCTGGCCGACCGAGCCGGCCGCCACCTGGACGTTCTGCTCGCGCACCGCGGCGATCACCTCGCCCGCGGTCAACCCGCGGGCGGCGATCAGGTCGGGGTCGAGCCACAGGCGCATGCTGTACTCGCCGGCGCCCCACACCACCACATCGCTGATGCCCGGCAGGCGCAGCAGTTCGTCGCGCACCTGGAGGTAGGCATAGTTGGAGATGTACAGCGGGTCGTAGCGCTTTTCCGGCGACAGCAGGTGCACCACCATCAGGATGTCCGGCGACGTCTTCTGGGTCACCACCCCCTGCCGCTGCACCTCCTCGGGCAGGCGCGAGAGCACCCGCGAGACGCGGTTCTGCACCTGGATCTGGGCCATGTCGGGATCCACGTGCTGGTCGAAGGTGATGGTCAGGATCAGCCGCCCATCGGTCGCCGACTGCGAGGACATGTAGAGCATCCCCTCGACGCCGGTGATCGCCTGCTCCAGCGGGGTCGCCACGGTTTCCGCGATGACCTCGGGGTTGGCCCCCGGGTAGGCGGTGGTCACCTGCACGGTGGGCGGCGTCACCGCCGGGTACTCGCTCAGCGGCAGTTGGAAGAACGAGACGATGCCGCCGATCATCATCAATACCGAGAGCACGATGGCGAAGATCGGCCGATCGATGAAGAAGCGTGGGAAGTTCATTGCGCAGCCCCCACGGTCGGCGCCAACTCCACCGGCGTGCCATCGATTTCCGCCAGGCGCGGGGTGATCTGCATGTCCGGGCGCACCAGGCCCTTGACGACGATCCGCTCGCCCGGCTGCAGGCCCTGGCGCACGACACGCAGGCCGTCGACCAGCGGCCCCAGTTCGACGGGGCGGTACTGGGTGCGGTCGCCCTCGCCGACCACCAGCACGTAGCGCCGGCCCTGGTCGGTGCCGATCGAATGGTCGGCGACCAGCACCTGTTCGCGGGGCTTTCCGGTCTCCAGCCTGACCTTGGCGAACAGCCCCGGAGTCAGTTGCCCGTCCTGGTTGTCCACCACGGCGCGCACCCTGACCGTGCCGGTGCCGCGATCGGCGATGTTGGAGAGAAAGTCGAGGCGGCTGCGTCGCGCATAGCCGCTATCGGTCAGCAGCGCCACGTCGACCTTCGGCGCCTCGCCGCCGTCCTTGCCGCGGGTAGGAGCCAGCGCCTGCAGGTAGGTGCGCTCGTCGACGTCGAAGTACACGTAGAGCGGGTCGACCGAGACGATGGTGGTCAGCGCGGTCACGCCATTGGTGACGTAGTTGCCCTCGGTGACCTGGATATGCCCGACGCGCCCGCTGATCGGCGCGGTGACCCGGGTGAAGCCGAGGTCCAGCTGCGCCGCGTCGAGCGCGGCCCGGGCCGCATCGACCTGCGCCTTGCTGGCGTTGCGCGTGGCGATGGCATTGTCGAGGCGTTCACGGGCGACGACCTTCCTCGCGAACAGCAGCTCGGCCCGCTCGTGCTCGGTGCGCGCCAGCAACGCCGCGGCCTCGGCCTCGCGCAGGCGCGCCCTGGCGGCGTCCTGCGCGGCCTTGAACACGCGCGGGTCGATGAAGAACAGTTGCTGGCCCTTCTCTACCAGGCGGCCTTCCGGCACGCTGACGTCCTGGATGTAGCCGGAGACGCGCGGCCGCAGTTCCACCTGCTCGACAGCGGTCAGCGAGCCGGTGAACTCGACGTAGGGTGTCACCGGCCGAACCACCACCTCGGCGACGGGAACGCTCGGCGGGGCGCTCGACGAAGCGCCGGGTGCCGACTCCCCGCAGCCGGCGAGAGCGAGCGCGACGCCGAGCGTCGCGCCGATCAGGGGTATGTGTCTGACATTCATTGTTGTGCCTTCCTGGTCTGGATCAACATGGCCTGGCTGGACGAAACAGCTTCCGTGGCCGGTTATCGACCTTGACACCTTGGCAAGGTCAAGCCCTCTTTTCTCGACACCGCGGCGCGGCCGTTCCGCAAGCTGCGGAGTGGAAGGAGAGGCGTGCAGAGGGGGCGCCAGGTGGGCGCGTGAGCAGGGGGAAGGATCGCATCCCAGCCTGGGAAGTCCGGTTGCCAGGCGGCCCGAGGACGGCTGCGGCTGGCGGCCACATGGTAAAATCAGCCTTTGACCGTGAAGCTCGAGGCAATGAACATGCGCATTCTCCATACCATGATCCGGGTCGGAAACATCGATCGCTCGATCGACTTCTACACCCGGGTGCTCGGCATGACCCTGCTCAGGAAAAACGACTACCCCGACGGCCAGTTCACCCTCGCCTTCGTCGGCTACGGCAGCGAGGCGGATTCGGCGGTGCTCGAACTCACCCACAACTGGGGCGTCGATGCTTACGAGATCGGCAGCGGCTACGGCCATATCGCCATCGAGGTCGACGATGCCTACCAGGCCTGTGACGACATCCGCAACAACGGCGGCCAAGTCACCCGCGAAGCCGGGCCGATGAAGCACGGCACCACGGTCATCGCCTTCGTCACCGACCCGGACGGCTACAAGATCGAGCTGATCCAGAAGTCTTCCTGACCACTCCCCGGGCCTCGCCGTCGCCACCCAGGCGAAGACCCCGGCTATCGCTTTCAGCAGTCCGGAATGAAAAAACCCCGGCTCGTGGCCGGGGTTCTTCGTTCGGTCGCAGGCGACGCGCGTCGGTCAGGACAGCGAGCGCCCCTTGTTCGCGGCGATACGCATGCGCAGCGCGTTGAGCTTGATGAAGCCCGCGGCATCGGCCTGGTTGTAGGCGCCGCCGTCTTCCTCGAAGGTCGCGATGTTGGCGTCGAACAGCGAGTCGTCGGACTTGCGGCCGACCACCACGACGTTGCCCTTGTACAGCTTCAGGCGCACTACGCCGTTCACGTTGACCTGCGAGGCGTCGATCATCTGCTGCAGCATCAGGCGTTCCGGGCTCCACCAGTAGCCGGTGTAGATCAGGCTGGCGTACTTGGGCATCAGCTCGTCTTTCAGGTGGGCCACTTCGCGGTCCAGGGTGATCGACTCGATGGCACGGTGGGCCTTGAGCATGATGGTGCCGCCGGGGGTCTCGTAGCAGCCGCGCGACTTCATGCCGACGTAACGGTTCTCGACGATGTCCAGGCGGCCGATGCCGTTGATCCCGCCGACCCGGTTCAGCTCGGTGAGCACCTGGGCCGGAGTCATCTCCTTGCCGTCGATGGCGACGATGTCGCCCTTGCGGTAGGTCAGTTCGATGTAGGTCGGGGCATCCGGCGCGCTTTCCGGGGAAGCGGTCCACTTCCACATGTCTTCTTCGTGCTCGGTCCAGGTATCTTCCAGCACGCCGCCTTCGTAGGAGATATGCAGGAGGTTGGCGTCCATCGAGTACGGCGACTTCTTCTTGCCATGGCGCTCGATCGGGATGCCGTGCTTCTCGGCATAGTCCATCAGCTTCTCGCGGGACAGCAGGTCCCACTCGCGCCAGGGCGCGATCACCTTGACGCCGGGCTTCAGCGCGTAGGCGCCCAGCTCGAAGCGGACCTGGTCGTTGCCCTTGCCGGTGGCGCCGTGGGAGATGGCGTCGGCGCCGGTCTCGTTGGCGATCTCGATCAGGCGCTTGGCGATCAGCGGACGGGCGATGGAAGTACCCAGCAGGTACTCGCCCTCGTAGACGGTGTTGGCGCGGAACATCGGGTAGACGAAGTCGCGGACGAACTCTTCGCGCAGGTCGTCGATGTAGATTTCCCGGACGCCCATCGCGCGGGCCTTGGCGCGAGCCGGTTCGACTTCCTCGCCCTGGCCGAGGTCGGCGGTGAAGGTCACCACTTCGCAGTTATAGGTATCTTGCAACCACTTCAGAATTACCGAGGTATCCAGGCCGCCGGAATACGCCAGGACTACCTTCTTCACATCCGCCATGCCATCACTCCACGGGGGTCGTCACGAAAAGCGACAATTCTACGCAGGGCGCCGGGGAAATTACAGAGGGGCGACAGCTTTAGACGCAAAAGCGACAGATTCTATCGTCTGCGCGACTCAAACCGTGGGTTTTCCCTGGAGCGAGGCGGCCGGAGCCTTCGGCGCGGCAGGTTCTGCCGCCGGCACCGGCGGCTTGTCCTCGGCCCTGGGCGTTTCCGGCGCCGGCTCGACCACCGCCTCGCGCGCCAGATGCACGGTCACCCGACGGTTGCGCGCACGGTTGGCGGCGCTGTTATTGGCTACCAGCGGATAGCGTTCGCCGTAGAAGCGCACGTTGATCTGGCTCTCCGGCACGCCGTTGCCCTTCAGGTACTCCTGCACCGCCAGCGCGCGGCGGCGCGACAGGTCGCGGTTGGTCAGGCGGTTGCCGCTGTTGTCGGAGTGGCCGTCCAGCTCGATGCGGTTGATGCTCGGATCGGCCTTGAGCAGTTGCAGGATGATGTCCAGCTTGGCCCGCGCCACGTCGTTCAGCGCGGTGCCGCCGTCGGGGAAGCCGACCTGGGCCAGCTTGACCTGGTCGAAGTTCACCGGCAGCAGCTTGGCGGTGCACGCCAGGTACTGGTTGTAGACGCCGGCGAAACGCGCCGGCAGCAGACGCACCTCCAGGCGGTCGCCCTGCCAGGTGCGATGGCGGACCAGCGGGCTGCGTCCTTCGAGCAGGCCGGTCAGCAGGCGGCCGGCCTGTTGCTGGCTGCTGTTGAACGGCACCTCGCCGCTGCCGACGCTGACCTGGCCGAGGTTGATGTCGCCCTGCCCCGGCCGCCACGGCGGAGCGGCGGCGAGCAGGGTCGCCGAACCGCGTCCCAGCCACTGGGCGTCCGGTTTCAGGCGGAAGGTGGCTTGCTCGCCAGCGCGACGCACGAACTCGCCGACGCCGAAGTTCGCCACCGGCTGCGACAGGCGGCATTCGAACTGGTCGCCCTCGACCTTCCATTCGACGCTGTCCAGGCGCGTCTGGAAGGTCACCGCCAGCGCCGGCAGGCTGCTGAGCAGGAAAGGCAATAGAAGAAGGCGCGGCTGCACGACGGCGGGCTCCGGGAAAGCGTCCAAATACGAAGGATGTATCGGACGGCCCGGACAAAACTTGATAGCGAGTGCCCCGCCCCCCCTTTTCCGGTAGCATTTCCCCCCACGAAATCCCGTCCTGGAAGCCCCATGTCCGACCGCCTCACCCTCCTGCGCCCCGACGACTGGCACATTCACCTGCGTGACGGTGCCGCGCTGGCCAATACCGTCGGCGATGCCGCGCGCACCTTCGGCCGCGCCATCGTCATGCCGAACCTGGTGCCGCCGGTGCGCAACGCCGCCGAAGCCGACGCCTATCGCCAGCGCATCCTCGCCGCCCGTCCCGCCGCCAGCCGCTTCGAGCCGCTGATGGTGCTGTATCTCACCGACCGTACCAGCGCCGAGGAAATCCGCACCGCCAAGGCCAGCGGCTTCGTGCACGCCGCCAAGCTCTATCCGGCCGGCGCCACCACCAACTCGGACTCCGGCGTGACCCGCATCGACAACGTCTTCGCGGCGCTCGAGGCCATGGCCGAGGTCGGCATGCCGTTGCTGGTGCATGGCGAGGTGACCCGCGCCGAGGTCGATGTGTTCGATCGCGAGAAGCAGTTCATCGACGAGCACCTGCGCCGGGTGGTCGAACGCTTCCCGACCCTGAAGGTGGTCTTCGAACACATCACCACCGGCGACGCCGCCCAGTTCGTCCGCGAAGCACCAGCCAACGTCGGCGCGACCATCACCGCCCATCACCTGCTGTACAACCGCAACCACATGCTGGTCGGCGGGATTCGCCCGCACTTCTATTGCCTGCCGATCCTCAAGCGCAACACCCACCAGGAAGCCCTGCTGGACGCCGCGGTGAGCGGCAACCCGAAATTCTTCCTCGGCACCGACTCGGCGCCGCACGCCCGCCACGCCAAGGAAGCCGCCTGCGGCTGCGCCGGCTGCTACACCGCCTACGCCGCCATCGAGCTGTACGCCGAGGCCTTCGAACAGCGCAACGCGCTGGACAAGCTGGAAGGCTTCGCCAGCCTGCATGGCCCGGACTTCTATGGCCTGCCGCGCAATACCGACCGGATCACCCTGGTCCGTGAACAATGGCAGGCACCCGCCAGCCTGCCCTTCGGCGATTTCGACGTGGTACCGCTGCGCGCCGGCGAGACACTGCGCTGGAAACTGCTGGAGGCCGAGGCATGAGCGAAGACAACTTCGACGAGGAATTCGACGGCACCCTCCCCAGCGGCCCGCGCCATCCGATGGCGCGCCGCTTCCGCGGCTACCTGCCGGTGGTGGTGGACGTCGAGACCGGCGGCTTCAACTCGGCCACCGACGCGTTGCTGGAGATCGCCGCGACCACCGTCGGCATGGACGAGAAGGGCTTCCTGTTCCCGGAGCACACCTACTTCTTCCGCATCGAGCCCTTCGAAGGCGCCAACATCGAGCCGGCGGCCCTGGAGTTCACCGGCATCAAGCTCGACCACCCGCTGCGCATGGCGGTGCAGGAAGAACAGGCGCTGACCGAAATCTTCCGCGGCATCCGCAAGGCACTGAAGGCCAATGGCTGCAAGCGGGCGATCCTGGTCGGCCACAACAGCAGCTTCGACCTCGGCTTCCTCAACGCCGCCGTGGCCCGTACCGGGATCAAGCGCAACCCGTTCCACCCGTTCTCCAGCTTCGACACCGCCACCCTGGCCGGCCTCGCCTACGGCCAGACGGTCCTGGCCAAGGCCTGCCAGGCCGCCGGCATGGAGTTCGACAACCGCGAGGCGCACTCGGCGCGCTACGACACCGAGAAGACCGCCGAGCTGTTCTGCGGCATCGTCAACCGCTGGAAGGAAATGGGCGGCTGGATGGATGACGACGACTGAGCCTCGGCCCACTTCGGCGGATAACGCCAGTTATCCGCCCTATGCGATCGGTCAGGCGATGCCCCTTCTTCGGCGTAATCAGGGACTGGCTGCCGCCCCCGCGACCCCATGAAAAAGCCCCGCAGAAGCGGGGCTTTGTTCAACGCGCGAAGCAGGCTCTTCTTACAGCTTGCTGGCGTTCTCGGCCAGGTACTTGGCCACGCCTTCGGGCGATGCGGTCATGCCCTTGTCGCCCTTCTTCCAGTTGGCCGGGCAGACTTCGCCGTGCTCTTCGTGGAACTGCAGGGCATCGACCAGGCGCAGCAGTTCGTCCATGTTGCGGCCCAGCGGCAGGTCGTTGACGATCTGCGAGCGCACCACGCCTTCCTTGTCGATCAGGAACGCGCCACGGAAGGCCACGCCGCCGTCGGACTCGACGTCATAGGCCTTGGCGATCTCGTGCTTGGTGTCGGCCGCCAGGGTGTACTTGACGGCGCCGATGCCGCCCTTGTCCACCGGGGTGTTGCGCCAGGCGTTGTGGGTGAAATGGGAGTCGATGGAAACGCCGATCACCTCGACGTTGCGCGCCTGGAACTCGGGAATCCGGTGGTCCAGGGCGATCAGCTCGGAGGGGCAGACGAAGGTGAAGTCCAGCGGGTAGAAGAACACCAGGCCGTACTTGCCCTTGATGGCTTCGGACAGGGTGAAGCTCTCGACGATCTCGCCATTGCCCAGCACCGCGGCAACGTTGAAGTCAGGTGCTTTCTTACCTACGAGTACGCTCATTCCATGTCTCCTTGAAATGAAAGTTGAAGGACGACGCCGCAGCCTGCCGGACTCTCGTGAAACCCCGATAGCAGGGGCGCCGCTCCCTGGGAGCGAACCATCATACACCCCGCCCCGGCCAGCGCTAAGTCTTTGTCCGACAAAGCCATTTGTCGGGGCACGAAAAAAACCCGAGTAAAACGCTCCGAGGAACTTTGACAATCATTCTCATTATTATTAGTATCTTTTCCAACTCAACTGCCCCAGTAGCCAGAACGCCATGTACGTCTGCCTCTGCCAAGGTGTTACCGACAACCAGATCCGCGATGCCATCTACGAAGGCTGCTGCAGCTATCGTGAAGTCCGTGAGGCCACCGGCGTCGGCACCCAGTGCGGCAAGTGCGCATGCCTGGCCAAGCAGGTGGTACGCGAAACCCTCAACGACCTGCAGAGTGCCCAGCCGGTACCGGCGTTCGGGACTACGGCATTCGTCGCTGCCTGAAAAATATTTTTATCCCTCTTTCAGAAGAACCGGGCCTGGCGCCCGGTTTTTTTATGCCTTCAATTCAATGACTTAGCGGCAGAACGCGGAAAGAAAACATTCGTATTCATATTCTTTTTCCCTTATATTTCAATAACTTAGGTTTGACACTCTGCTTCGTCGCGGCCAAACTTGGCGGATCACACCCACTACGACGGCAGGATTCGGCATGAAAGGCGACAAGAAAGTCATCCAGCACCTCAACAAGATCCTCGGCAACGAGCTGATCGCGATCAACCAGTACTTCCTCCACTCGCGCATGTGGAACGACTGGGGCCTGAAGCGCCTCGGCGCCCACGAGTACCACGAGTCGATCGACGAGATGAAGCATGCCGACAAGCTCATCGAACGCATCCTCTTCCTCGAAGGCCTGCCCAACCTGCAGGACCTCGGCAAGCTTCTGATCGGCGAGAACACCCAGGAAATGCTGCAGTGCGACCTGAACCTGGAGCTGAAGGCGACCAAGGACCTGCGCGAGGCCATCGTGCATTGCGAGCAGGTGCACGACTACGTCAGCCGCGACCTGCTGAAGGACATCCTGGAATCGGAAGAAGAGCACATCGACTACCTGGAAACCCAGCTGGGCCTGATCCAGAAAGTCGGCCTGGAGAACTACCTGCAGTCGCACATGCACGAAGACGACTGAGCGGGAAACGACACGAAGCGCCGGTGGCCTGCCCCGCCGGCGCTTTTTTTCGCCCGCTGGAACCTCAGGCGGCGCGCGGCCGGCGTCGCACCAGGTCGGCGCGCAGCGCCAGCAGCAGGCACAACCCGACCAGCACCAGCAGCGCCCAGCGCAGGCCGATCTCATGGGCCAGCAGGCCGATCAGCGGCGGTCCCATCAGCAACCCGCCATAGCCCACGGTGGACACCGCGGCGACGCCGATCACCGGGTCGATGCCCGGCTGGTTGCCGGCGGCGCTGATGACGATCGGCACCATCACCGACAGGCCCAGGCCGACCACTCCGAAGCCGAAGATGCTCAGCGCCGGCCACGGGCTGAACAACGCCACCAGCATGCCCAGCGTGGCCAGCGAACCGAGCCCGCGCAGCAGCGGCGCGTCGTCGATGCGTCCGCGCAGGCGGTCGCCGAACAGGCGCCCCACCACCATCGCCGCGGAGAATGCCGCGAAGCCCAGCGCCGCCACTCGCTCCGATGCCTCGAGGACGCTGTGCAGGAACAGCGCGCTCCAGTCGGCCACGCCGCCCTCGGAGACGAACGCGCAGAGGATCAGCAGGCCCAGGCCAAGCAGCGCCCGCGGCGGCAGGGTGAAGCCGCTGCCCGTGCGCTCGCCGGCCTTGCGCGGGTCCGGTGGCAGCAACGAGCGGGCGAAGAACGGCAGGCTCAGCAGGCCAAGGGCGGTGAGAATGAGGAAATGCCAGAACGGCGCGAGCCCGGCCAGGGCCGCCGCGCCCAGCGCACCGACCAGGCAGCCGAGGCTGTACATGCCATGCAGCATGGACATGCAGGGCTTGCCGAGCAGGCGCTCGACGTCCACCGCCTGGATGTTCATCGCCACGTCCATCCCGGCGAAGCTCACGCCCAGCACGTAGAAGGCCAGCGCCAGTGGCCACCAGCCCTGGCTCAGGCCGAGCAGCGGAAACACCAGCAGCATGATCAGGCAACCGCCGATCACTACGCTGCGGCTGCCGATGCGCTGGACCAGGAAACCGCTCAACGGGAACGCCGTGAGCGCGCCGACCCCGACCCCGAGCAGGGCCTGGCCGAGCGCGCGTTCGTCCAGCTGGGCCTGCTCCTTGAGCGCCGGGATGCGTCCCATCAGGTTGCCGATGACCAGCCCGGCCATGGCGAAGAAATAGATGCAGGCCAGGCGGCCCTGGCGAGGATTGACTTCCGTCATGGAGGCTCCCGGTTTCCTTGCTGGTTTCTCCGGACAAAAAAGAAACCCCGCACAAGGCGGGGCTCTTCGGCGGATGCGCGGCTCAGGCGTTGGCTTTGGCCGCCGCGTCCTTGACCAGTGTTTGCAGTTCGCCCTTCTCGAACATCTCGGCGAGGATGTCGCTGCCGCCGACCAGTTCACCGTTGACCCACAGCTGCGGGAAGGTCGGCCAGTTCGCGTACTTCGGCAGGTTGGCGCGGATTTCCGGGTTCTGCAGGATGTCGACGTAGGCGAACTTCTCGCCACAGGCCATCAGCACCTGGGCCGCGCGCGAGGAGAAACCGCACTGCGGGGCGTTCGGCGAACCCTTCATGTACAGCAGGATGGGGTTGTTGGCGATCTGCTCTTTAATGGTTTCGATGATGTCCATGGCTTACCTCAACAGGAACGTTTCGACACGGTAACTCGGCGAATAATGACCGGTATTGTATCGGAAAGCCTAGCGCGACGCTCGGCTTTACTCTCGCGTTCCGTCGACCCGCTCAGGCCGCTTCCACCTCCACCGGCAGGCCGTTGAGCGCGGCGTTACCCGACAGCAGGTCGAGATGACGCTCGTCGGTCAGGTCATTGGCGCTGACGCCCGCCTGCTGGCTGGCGATCGTCAGTTGCACGCCCGGCCGTGCGTGTCCCCAGCCGTGCGGCAGGCTGACCACCCCGGGCATCATCTCGCTGCTCGCTGCCACCTCCACCTCGACGCTGCCGACCCGCGAACGCACCCGCACCCGTTGCCCGTCGACCAGGCCGCGACCCTCCAGGTCCCGCGGGTGCATCAGCAACTGGTGGCGCGGCTTGCCCTTCACCAGGCGGTGGTAGTTGTGCATCCAGGAATTGTTGCTGCGCACGTGGCGCCGGCCGATCAGCAGCAACTGGTCGGACGCCGGCATCGGCTGCGCGGCGAAGCGCTGCAGGTCATCGACGAACAGCGGCGGCGCGGCCTGGATGCGCTGGTCGGCGGTCTTCAGGCGCGGCGCCAGGTTCGGTCGCAGCGGCCCGAGGTCGATGCCGTGGGGATGTTCGCGCAGAGTGGCCAGGCTCAGCCTGTGCTCGGAACGGTCGCCATAGGCCCCCGCGCGCAGGCCCATGTCGATCATCCGCTGCGGCTCCAGGGTCGGTTTCAGCTCCAGGCCGTTGCGTGCGGCGAAGGCCCGCGCCAGGCCGACGAAGATCTCCCAGTCGTGCAGCGCGCCGGTGGGCCGTGGCAGTACCGCCTCGTTGAAACGGGTCACGTTGCGCACGGCGAAGACGTTGAAGGTGGTGTCGTAGTGATCGTGCTCCAGCGGCGCGGTGGGCGGCAGGATGAGATCGGCGTAGCGGGTCGTCTCGTTGATGTAGAGGTCGATGCTGAGCATGAACTCCAGGCCGTCCAGGGCCTGTTCGAGCCGCCTCCCGTTGGGCGTGGAGAGCACCGGGTTGCCGGCCACCGTGACCAGCGCGCGCACCTGCCCCTCGCCGTCGCCGAGGATTTCTTCCGCCAATGCCGCCACCGGCAACTCGCCGCCATACTCAGGCAGGCCGGAGACGCGGCTGCGCCAACGGTCGAAGTGACCACCCGAGGTGCTCGCCACCAGGTCCAGCGCTGGCGAGGTGCAGAGCGCGCCGCCGACCTGGTCGAGGTTGCCGCTGACCAGGTTGATCAGTTGCACCAGCCACTGGCAGAGCGTGCCGAAGGCCTGGGTGGAAACGCCCATCCGCCCGTAGCAGACCGCCCGCTCGGCGGCGGCGAAATCCCGCGCCAGCTGGCGAATGCTTTCGGCCGGCACGCCACAGCGCGCACTCATGGACTCGGCGTCGAAGACGGCGACCGCCTCGCGTACCCGTTCCAGCCCGTCGACCGGCAATGGCGTCGGGCGACCGAGGTTCTCCGCGAACAGGGTGTTGAGCACCCCGAGCAGCAGCGCCGCGTCCTGGCCGGGACGAACGAACAGGTGCTGGTCGGCGATCGCCGCGGTCTCGCTGCGCCGTGGATCGACCACCACCAGGCGGCCGCCGCGGGCCTTCAGCGCCTTCAGGCGCTTCTCCACGTCCGGCACGGTCATGATGCTGCCGTTGGACGCCAGCGGGTTGCCACCGAGCACCAGCATGAAGTCGGTGTGGTCGATGTCGGGGATCGGGATCAACAGGCCATGGCCATACATCTGCTGGCTGACCAGGTGATGCGGCAACTGGTCGACGGAGGTCGCGGAGAAGCGGTTGCGTGTCTTCAGCAGGCCGAGGAAGTAGTTGCTATGGGTCATCAGGCCGTAGTTGTGCACGCTCGGATTGCCCTGGTAGACCGCCACCGCGTCGTTGCCATGGCGCTCGCGGATCTCGCCGAGACGACTGGCGACCAGCGCGAAGGCCTCGTCCCAGCCGATCGGCTGCCATTCGCTGCCGACCCGGCGCAGCGGCTGGCGCAAGCGATCGGGATCGTCCTGGATGTCCTGCAGGGCCACCGCCTTGGGACAGACATGGCCACGGCTGAAGCTGTCCTGCGGGTCGCCCTTGATCGAGCGGATGCGCGGCACGCCGCCCTCGTCGCTCTCGGTCTCGATGGCAAGACCGCAGATGGCCTCGCAGAGATGGCACGCACGGTAGTGGAGGGTCTTGCTCATGGCTCGCCTCTTCGTTTCTTGTTCTGCCGGTCGCGGCAGGTCGACGCCGGCGGCGTCCAGACGACCGGTCTAGTCGTCGAAGCGGAACTATGCGGCGCCCGCCACCGAAGCGCCAGCAGCGTCAGCCGGATGAATCGCCCGGCATCAGGCTCGCCGATGGGCACGCTGGAGGAAAAGCCTGCCGACCGCCGGGTTGTCAACTATCCACCTGGGAATTCCGGTGCGGCGGAAGCCGGTGCTACACCTTGTCTCTTCGAGTCCGCATCCCTGTCCGACAAGACCAATAAAAGAGTGGAGACCGCATGACCGACAACCGCCCTCGCCTCACCCCGTTGTCCACCGCACTGCTGCTGGGCGCCTGGATCGCCCAGCCGGCCACGGCCGCCTATGTCGAAACCGGCCGGCCCGGCGACCCGGCCAGCTGGCGCTCCGCCGAATACCAGCAGGATTGGGGCCTGGAACGGATGCGGGCCGAGCAGGCCTACGCCGCCGGTATCGACGGCCAGGGCGTGAAGATCGGCGAGATGGACTCCGGCTTCGACCCGAGCCATCCGGATACCCCCGCCTCGCGCTACCAGCCGGTGACGGCCAGCGGCACCTATGTCGACGGCACGCCGTTCAGCGTCAGCGGCGTGATGAACGGCAACAACGACTCCCACGGCACCCATGTCGGCGGCACCCTCGGCGCCTCGCGCGACGGCGTCGGCATGCATGGGGTGGCCTACGCGGCGCAGGTGTTCGTCGCCAACACCAACCAGAACGACAGCTTCCTGTTCGGCCCGACGCCCGACCCGAACTATTTCGAGGCCGCCTACCAGGCGCTGGCCGACGCCGGGGTGCGGGCGATCAACAACAGCTGGGGTAGCCAGCCCAAGGATGTCAGCTACGAGACCCTCGACGGCCTGCACGCCGCCTATGCCCAGCACTACGGCCGGAGCACCTGGCTGGACGCCGCCGCCGGCGTCTCCCGCCAGGGCGTGATCAACGTCTTCAGCGCCGGCAACAGCGGCTACGCCAACGCCAGCGTGCGCTCCGCCCTGCCCTACTTCCAGCCGGACCTGGAAGGCCACTGGCTGGCCGTGTCCGGCCTCGACCAGCAGAACGGCCAGCGCTACAACCGCTGCGGCATCGCCAAGTACTGGTGCGTCACCACGCCCGGGCGGCTGATCAACAGCACCATGCCCGGCGGCGGCTACGCCAACAAGTCCGGTACCTCGATGGCCGCGCCCCACGCCACCGGCGCGCTGGCCCTGGTCATGCAGCGCTATCCGTACCTGAGCAACGAGCAGGCGCTGCAGGTCCTGCTGACCACCGCCACCCAGCTCGACGGCACGCCGACCCGCGCGCCCACCGACACCGTCGGCTGGGGCGTGCCGGATCTCGGCCGGGCGATGCATGGGCCTGGACAATTGCTCGGCCGCTTCGAGGCCAACCTCCCGGCGGGCCTGCGCGACGAATGGAGCAATTCGATTTCCGATAGCGCCCTGCTCCAGCGCCAGGCCGAGGACGCCGCCGAGCGCGCGGCCTGGCAGCGAACCCTGAAGGACAAGGGCTGGGAAAACGGCCTGCCGGCAAATGCCAGCCAGCAGGAGCGTACCGACTACGCCATCGGCATGGCTCGCGACCGGGCCGCCGCCCAGCGCCAGTACCAGGGCAGCCTGGTCAAGTCCGGTGCAGGCAGCCTGGTCCTCAGCGGCGAAAACACCTATCGCGGGCCGACCCTGGTCGACGGCGGTTCGCTCAGCGTCGAGGGTTCGCTGCTGTCCGCCGTCGAGGTCGATGCCGGCGGCACCCTCGGCGGCAACGGCAGGATCGGCGGCCTGCTGGCGCGCTCCGCCGGCACGGTGGCGCCGGGCAACTCCATCGGCACCCTGGAGGTCGCCGGCGACCTGCGCTTCGAGCCGGGCTCGACCTACGCGGTGGAACTGTCGGACAGCGCCAGCGACCGCATCGTCGCCAGCGGCAAGGCGAGCATCGCAGGCGGCGATGTCACCCTGGCCATGGAGAACAGTCCCGATCTGCTCAGCCAGGCCCAGGTCGAGAGCCTGGTCGGCCGCCGCTACGACATCCTCGACGCCGCCGGCGGCATCGACGGGCGCTTCGCCGCGGTGTTGCCGAACTACCTGTTCCTCGGCGGCACCCTGGACTACACGGCCAACGCCATCCGCCTGGATATCGGACGCAACGGCACCGCCCTCGCCAGCGTCGCGCAGACGCCCAACCAGGCGGCGGTCGCCGGCGCCATCGAGGCGCTCGGTGCAGGCAACCCGGTCTATGAAAGTCTGCTTCTGTCGGAAAACGCCGCAAGCGCCCAACGGGCCTTCCAGCAATTGTCCGGGGAAATCTATCCGGCGCTCGCCGGCCTGCTGCTCAACGACAGCCGCTATCTGCGCGACAGCGTCGGCGAACGCCTGCGCCAGGCCAGCGACGCGCCCGACGGCGAGCGCCCCGAAGGCTGGTTCAAGGCGCTCGGCTCCTGGGGCAAGAGCGCCGACGGCAGCCATGGCAGCGAAGGCTACCGCCACTCGGTCGGCGGCTTCCTGCTCGGCGTCGACAGCCAGGTCGCCAGCGACACGCGCCTCGGCCTGGTGGCCGGCTACAGCAACAGCTCGCTGAACATGGACAGCAGCCTGCAATCCTCCGCCAGCATCGACAGCTACCACCTCGGCGCCTATCTCGGCCGGCAATTGCAGCAATGGCGCCTGAGCCTGGGCGCGGCGCACGCCTGGCACCGCGCCGAGGTCAAGCGCGACCTGCAATACGGCGCCGTGGCCGGCAAGCAGAAGGCCAAGCTCGACGCACAGAGCAACCAGCTGTTCGCCGAGGCCGCCTACGCGCTGGGCTGGCGCACGCTGGAGCTGGAACCCTTCGCCGGGCTGGCCTATGTGAACGTCGCCAGCGACGGCTTCCACGAACGCGGTAGCGCCGCGGCGCTGAAGGGCGGCGACGACAACCTCGATGCCGCCTTCACCACCCTGGGCCTGCGTGCGAAGCGGCATTTCGAGCTGGATGCCGAACGCCGCCTGGCGCTCTCCGGTACCCTCGGCTGGCGCCACAACCTCAGCGACACAACCCCGCAACGCCACCTGGCCTTCGCCAGCGGCGGCCAGCCGTTCAGCGTGGAAAGCGTGGCCCTGTCGCGCGATGCCGCGCTGCTCGGCGTCGATGCCAGCCTCGCGGTGAACCGCGAGGTGAGCGTGAGGCTGGGTTACAACGGCCTGCTCGGCAGCCGCGAGAAGGACCACGGCATCGGCCTGACGGTCGACTGGCGCTTCTGAGCGGGTATCGAGGGCATGCCGCCCGTTGGTTGGGTTCCGGCGGGCGGCAAGGGGGAAATGCGACTTCATTGCCCTCGGTCACGAAACCGCTGCAAATATGAGAAAAAGACCTAACTAAAGGATTCATGCGAAATGCATAGCGCTATACTGTCCATCCAGCGCTGTACTATCCCTTCCAGCGCTGATCGCGGCCCGGTGCCCGCACCACCGTGCCGCACGAGCCCCGGAGATCCGCACCTCCGGGGCTCACCTTTTTCTCCTCTCGCGCCCTCCCTCCCCGACTGAGCCCCAGCCCCTGCAGATCCGCGACGGATGGCCGCCAAGCAGTGCATTTTCGACAAGGCCTACGAATGCCCGCGATGCGACAATCCGATGAACGCGCGGCCGAACGGCGAGCGCCTGCGCACGTCGCCGAACGGGTCAGGCCTGGCGGAAGAAGATCATGCCGAACAACACCGCCAGGGCGCTCAGGAACGACAGCCCGGTCTGCCCCAGGACCATCAGGGTCGCGGCCGCCGCCGTGCTCAGCGCATGCCAGCCCCAGAGCAGGCACGACAGGTTGAGGACGATCCCGGCCAGGGCCAGGTGGCGCTTGCGGCTGCGCCTGAGCAGGCCGGCCAGGCCCAGCACCAGGCCACAGGTCGATATTGCGAAGACCGCCAGCAAGGCGGCGAACAGGCCGAGCAGATGATTCTCGTCGCTGAGGTCGATCCGCTCGCCGAGCGCCAGCGCCATCAGCGCCAGAGCGATGGCCGCCCCGGCCAGGGCGAGGCACAGCGACAGGCCGCCCAGCCGCGATTGCCGCAATGGCCGTGCCGGCGGCGCGGCGGCGAGTGTTTCTCCAGTGTGCATGTCCGACCTCCCTGGTCCCAGGCCCGCCTCCTCCATGAAGGCGTTCGTGCGCGCACAGCATAGAGTGTCGCACCGGCCAACCGATAGATCGACGAAGCGCGACCCGGGGGCGGGATAACCACGAAGCCCCGGGAAAAACCCCGTAACCCGCGCCTTCCAAGCCCCTCCTTGTGTTTCCGCGACATTTCCTTATAAGATCGCGCCTTCCCCTATTTTCCCGCACGTTGCGGTCCCGCCGCAGGTCCAGTCCCGTTTTCTCTCGCGAAAGCCGGCCAGTGCCTCGGCCAGCAGTAAAAATAAAAGGTAGTCAGCGATGAGCGTACGGCACTTTCTCTCGTTTATGGATTACAGCCCCGAAGAGCTGATCGGTCTGATCCGCCGCGGCAGCGAGCTGAAGGACCTGCGCAACCGAGGCGTGCTCTACGAGCCGCTGAAGAGCCGGGTACTGGGCATGGTCTTCGAGAAGGCCTCGACCCGTACCCGCCTGTCCTTCGAAGCCGGGATGATCCAGCTCGGCGGCCAGGCGATCTTCCTCTCGCCGCGCGACACCCAGCTCGGCCGCGGCGAGCCGATCGGCGACAGCGCCCGGGTCATGTCGCGGATGCTCGACGGGGTGATGATCCGCACCTTCGCCCACAGCACCCTGACCGAGTTCGCCGCGCATTCGCGGGTACCGGTGATCAACGGCCTGTCCGACGACCTGCACCCCTGCCAGTTGCTCGCCGACATGCAGACCTTCCACGAACACCGTGGCAGCATCCAGGGCAAGACCGTGGCCTGGATCGGCGACGGCAACAACATGTGCAACAGCTATATAGAAGCGGCGCTGAAGTTCGACTTCCAGTTGCGCGTGGCCTGTCCCGAAGGCTACGAGCCGAAGGCCGAGTTCGTCGCCCTCGCCGGCGAGCGCCTGCGCATCGTCCGCGATCCCCGCGAGGCGGTGGCCGGCGCGCATCTGGTGAGCACCGACGTCTGGGCCTCGATGGGCCAGGAAGACGAGGCCGCCGCGCGCATCGCCCTGTTCCGTCCCTACCAGGTGAACGCCGCGCTGCTCGATGGGGCCGCCGACGATGTACTATTCATGCACTGCCTGCCGGCCCACCGCGGCGAGGAGATCAGCGAGGAGCTGCTGGACGACCCGCGCTCGGTGGCCTGGGACCAGGCAGAGAACCGTCTGCACGCGCAGAAGGCCCTCCTCGAACTGCTGATCGAACACGCCCACTACGCCTGACCCATGAGCCACGACCTGCTGCTGAACCTGAAAGATCTCGCCTGCGGCTACGCCGCGCAGAAAGTGGTGCAGGACCTCGACCTGCACCTCAACGCCGGCGACATCGGCTGCCTGCTGGGTCCTTCGGGATGCGGCAAGACCACCACCCTGCGCGCCATCGCCGGTTTCGAACCGGTGCTGTCCGGGCAGATCGAGCTGGGTGGCGAGGTCATCTCGCGGCCCGGCTTCACCCTGGCGCCGGAGAAGCGCCGGATCGGCATGGTGTTCCAGGACTATGCGCTGTTCCCGCACCTGAGCGTGGCCGACAACGTCGGCTTCGGCATCCGCAAGCATCCGCAGCGCGAACGCCTGGTTCGCGAATTGCTGGAGCTGGTCAAGCTCGACCACCTCGCCGCACGCCACCCCCATGAACTCTCCGGCGGCCAGCAGCAGCGCGTGGCCCTGGCCCGCGCGCTGGCGCCCGAACCACTGTTGCTGCTGCTCGACGAACCCTTCTCCAACCTCGACGTGGAACTGCGCCGCAGCCTCAGCCAGGAGGTTCGCGAGATCCTCAAGGCACGCGGCACCAGCGCGATCCTGGTGACTCACGACCAGGAGGAAGCCTTCGCCGTCTGCGACCATATCGGCGTGTTCAAGGAAGGCCACCTGGAGCAGTGGGACACCCCCTACAACCTCTACCACGAGCCGCTGACGCCCTTCGTCGCCAGCTTCGTCGGCCAGGGCTACTTCATTCGTGGCCAGTTGCTCAGCCCCGATACGGTGCAGACCGAACTCGGCGTGATCCGCGGCAATCGCGCCTATAGCCTGCCTTCCGGCAGCGCGGTGGACGTATTGCTACGTCCGGACGACCTGGTGCATGCCCCCCAGGGCGAGCTGAAGGCGCGGATCGTCGGCAAGACCTTCCTCGGCGCCGCCACCCTCTATCGTCTGCAATTGCCCACCGGCACCCAGCTGGAATCGCTCTTCCCCAGCCACGCCGACCATCAGCCGGGCGACGTTGTCGGCATCCGTGTCGCCGCCGACCACCTGGTGGTGTTCGCCGCCCAGGGCAGCGTCGCCGCGCATCGCGCGCCGCTCCCGGCCTGAAACCTCGGCGCCGTTCGCCGGCGCCGCCCTCCTCTATCGAGGGCATAGGTGGAGCCGAGCGTCTCCAGCCCCTACAATCGCCCGACGATTCGAGGAGCCTGAACGATGCTGATGGTGATTTCCCCCGCCAAGACCCTGGACTACGAGACCCCGCCGGTCACCCAACGCTTCACCCAGCCGCAATACCTGGACCATTCCCAGGAACTGATCCAGCAACTGCGCCAGCTCACGCCACTGCAGATCAGCGAGCTGATGAAGCTGTCGGACAAGCTCGCCGGCCTCAACGCCGCGCGCTACGCCAGCTGGCACCCCGACTTCACCCCGCAGAACGCCAAGCAGGCGCTGCTCGCCTTCAAGGGCGACGTCTATACCGGCCTCGACGCCGAGTCATTCAGCGAAGACGACTTCGCCTTCGCCCAGGAGCACCTGCGCATGCTCTCCGGACTCTACGGCGTGCTGCGCCCGCTCGACCTGATGCAGCCCTACCGCCTGGAAATGGGCACGCGCCTGGCCAATGCCCGCGGCAAGGATCTCTACGCCTTCTGGGGCGAACGCATCAGCCAGTGGCTCAACGAAGCGCTGGCCGCCCAGGGCGACGACGTGCTGCTCAACCTGGCCTCCAACGAATACTTCGGCGCGGTGAAGCGCAAGGCGCTGCAGGCGCGGATCATCGATACCGAGTTCAAGGACCTGAAGAACGGCCAGTACAAGATCATCAGCTTCTACGCCAAGAAGGCCCGCGGCATGATGGCCCGCTACGTGGTCCGCGAACGCCTGCGCGACCCCGCCGGGCTCAAGGACTTCAACGCCCACGGCTATTACTTCAGCGCCGAGCAGTCCGGCCCGGAGCAACTGGTGTTCCTCAGGGACGCCCCGCAGGACTGATCTCTCCGGCCCGCCACCATGGCGGGCCCACCCTCATTCGGCGCGCCGACGCTTCCAGCGTTCTTCCCTCCTGCGAACACCTCCGCGACGTCTTCCTGCCTGGAAAAGCCCTCGTGGCGAATAGGCCTACTCAACCGTTCGTCTGCAAGTCATGCGGAACTGCATCACATTTTTTCACGCCCAGCCATCACGCTTTTCCCCAGTTCGAGGCGGAAATGCCATCTCCGGCGTAATCCATTGGCCATTACCAGCCTCCCGCCATCACATGCAAATTACGATTGCAAAGTGCATGGGACGAAGATTAAGGAAACCTTAAGGTTTGCTTAAGGCGGTAAAAGCGGCCTCTGTTTCACTCCAATGACGTGGAACTTTCAGCCGCCATGCATTCTGCAACTAATGGCCATTGGCAGGCATTTATCGGAAACGCCATCAAGTTGGTATCAAGTGATATCAAACGGATATTTCCAAATATTTCGCGAGCGGGACAAACGGCCGGAACTTCCCTCACCGAGAAAACATCCTATCAGCGCAATGCCCATCGATAGTTATGGGAAGCGCAACTTGAAACCGTCTCGAACAATCGGAATTCGTTCCGAGGGACAAACTCAACCCATTGAAAATAAAGGCCTTTAGAAACTTGAATTCTATGGCCCGAACTAAAACGAAGCATCCAAGGTCGGGTTACGCACTGTTATTGAAACCCACCTGAAACATTAAAGGGCAAAAACTCATAACTTGCCCCATTAGAGTGCCAAACAACTAAGCACTCTATTCGAAACTGCCTGAAGGCGGATCAAGGGCTCTGGATCGGGGCTCGTAGTAACGGCTCGCCAGATAGGGATGTGGCCATCCGGCCACCTTATTAACGGCGCGACAAACAATCGAGGTGAATGCGATGCGAATCAGCATCTTTGGTTTGGGCTATGTCGGTGCGGTATGTGCTGGCTGCCTGTCGGCACGCGGTCATGAGGTCATTGGTGTGGATGTCTCCAGCACCAAGATCGACCTGATCAACCAGGGCAAGTCGCCCATCGTCGAACCGGGCCTGGAGGCGTTGTTGCAACAGGGTCGGCAGACCGGCCGGCTGTCCGGTACCACCGACTTCAAGAAGGCCGTGCTGGATTCCGACGTGTCGTTCATCTGCGTCGGCACGCCGAGCAAGAAGAACGGCGACCTGGACCTGGGCTACATCGAGACCGTCTGCCGCGAGATCGGCTTCGCCATCCGCGAGAAGTCCGAGCGCCACACCGTGGTGGTGCGCAGCACCGTGCTGCCGGGCACCGTCAACAATGTGGTGATCCCGCTGATCGAGGACTGCTCGGGCAAGAAGGCCGGGGTCGACTTCGGCGTCGGCACCAACCCCGAGTTCCTCCGCGAGAGCACCGCGATCAAGGATTACGACTTCCCGCCGATGACGGTGATCGGCGAGCTGGACAAGCAGACCGGCGACCTTCTCGAGGAAATCTACCGCGAGCTGGACGCGCCGATCATCCGCAAGACCGTCGAGGTCGCCGAGATGATCAAGTACACCTGCAACGTCTGGCACGCGGCCAAGGTCACCTTCGCCAACGAGATCGGCAACATCGCCAAGGCGGTCGGCGTCGACGGCCGCGAGGTGATGGACGTGATCTGCCAGGACCACAAGCTCAACCTGTCGCGCTACTACATGCGTCCCGGCTTCGCCTTCGGTGGCTCCTGCCTGCCCAAGGATGTGCGCGCCCTCACCTACCGCGCCAGCCAGCTGGACGTCGAACATCCGATGCTCGGCTCGCTGATGCGCAGCAACTCCAACCAGGTGCAGAAGGCCTTCGACATCATCACCAGCCACGACACCCGCAAGGTCGGCCTGCTCGGCCTGTCGTTCAAGGCCGGTACCGACGACCTGCGCGAGAGCCCGCTGGTGGAACTGGCCGAGATGCTCATTGGCAAGGGCTACGAGCTGCGCATCTTCGACCGCAACGTCGAGTACGCCCGCGTCCACGGGGCGAACAAGGAGTACATCGAGTCGAAGATCCCGCACGTTTCCTCGCTGCTGGTCTCCGACCTCGACGAAGTGGTGGCGAGTTCCGACGTGCTGGTGCTGGGCAATGGCGACGAGCTGTTCGTCGACCTGGTGAACAAGACCCCGAGCGGCAAGAAGCTGGTCGACCTGGTGGGCTTCATGCCGCACACCACCACCGCCCAGGCCGAGGGCATCTGCTGGTAACGGGCCGCCCCCTGGCCCCGTGAGCCGGTAAAGACCTCTTTATCGCCCTCGGACCGAAGGCCGTCTCCGCGGCGTGCGCCATAACAACAACAAGCGCACGCCGGCGTCGAGGCCGAGGTCCCCAGCCCGATGGAACTGATGATGGAAACTTACAAACGCGGCCTTGCCGAAGCCACCGGCTGGCTGGTGTTCCTCAGCCTGCTGATGCTGCTCGCGCTGGCAGTGCCGAAGACCGTGTTCGACGCCGACTCCAAGGATTTCATCCTGCTCATCGGCGCCGTCGGCATCTGGCGCTACTCCATGGGCGGCGTGCACTTCCTGCGCGGCATGCTGTTCCTCCACGCGGTCTACCCGTACTACCGCCGGCGCGTGCGCCAGCTGGGCAGCGCGGCCGATCCGTCGCACGTGTTCCTGATGGTCACCAGTTTCCGCATCGACGCCCTGACCACCGCCATGGTCTATCGCTCGGTGATCCGCGAAGCCATCGACAGCGGCTACCCGACCACCGTGGTCTGCTCCATCGTCGAGATGTCCGACGAGGTCCTGGTCAGGTCGCTATGGGAAAAGATGAACCCGCCGGACCGGGTCAGTCTCGACTTCGTGCGAATTCCCGGCACCGGCAAGCGCGACGGCCTGGCCTATGGCTTCCGCGCGATTTCCCGGCACCTGCCGGACGACGACGCCGTGGTCGCGGTAATCGACGGCGACACCGTGCTCGACCACGGCGTGGTGAAGAAGACCGTGCCCTGGTTCAAGCTCTTCCCCAACGTCGGCGGCCTCACCACCAACGAATTCTGCGAGGTGCAGGGCGGCTACGTGATGAGCGAGTGGCACAAGCTGCGCTTCGCCCAGCGCCACATCAACATGTGCTCGATGGCCCTGTCCAAGCGCGTGCTGACCATGACCGGACGGATGTCGGTGTTCCGCGCCCGGGTGGTGACCAACCCCGAGTTCATCACCGACGTCGAGAACGACCACCTGGAACACTGGCGCCTGGGCCGCTTCAAGTTCCTCACCGGCGACGACAAGTCCAGCTGGTTCAGCCTGATGCGCCTGGGCTACGACACCTTCTACGTGCCCGACGCGGCGATCAACACGGTCGAGCATCCGCCGGAGAAGAGCTTCATCAAGGCCAGCCGCAAGCTGATGTACCGCTGGTACGGCAACAACCTGCGGCAGAACTCGCGCGCACTCAAGCTCGGCGCGCGGCGCCTGGGCTGGTTCACCATGGTGGTGCTGTTCGACCAGCGCGTCTCGATGTGGACCAGCCTGCTCGGCCTGGTGGTGGCGATCCTCGCCAGCCTCAAATACAGCATCGCCTTCCTGCTGGTGTACCTGCTCTGGATCGGCCTCACCCGCCTGGTGCTGACCCTGCTCCTCTCGCTGTCCGGGCACCGCATCGGCCCGGCCTACCCGCTGATCCTCTATTACAACCAGATCGTCGGCGCGCTGGTGAAGATCTACGTGTTCTTCCGCCTCGACCGGCAGTCCTGGACCCGCCAGCCGACCAAGCTGGAACGCGGCCTGGCCAGCTTCCAGCGCTGGTTCAACGCCTGGTCGTCGCGGGCCATGACCTTCTCTGCCGCCAGCATCTTCGTCGCCGTGCTGCTGACCATCGTATGACCACCGAATCGACTACGGACAACGCCAGGGCCGCGGCCCGCGCGTGAATCGACCCAGATTGGACCGAACAGGACCCGACACCATGAATACAGCCGTCAACGTCAACGTCGTGCACGAATCCGAAGCCCAGCGCCAGTTCGCCCGGGTCAAGCTGCCGGCACGCATCCGCTACATCGGCGCCAACCGCGAAGGCGTCGACGCGCGCCTGCTCGATCTCTCCGCCGGCGGCTTCGCCTTCACCGCGAGCGGCGCGCCGATCCAGCCCGGCGACCTGTACAAGGGCAAGCTGCTGTTCCAGGTCGACAGCATCAGCTTCTCCCTCGAAGTGGAGTTCCAGGTGCGCTCGGTGGACCCCGCCAGCCGCCGCGTCGGCTGCGAGTTCCAGAACCTCAAGCCGCGCGAGGTGGCGGCCCTGCGCTACCTGATCACCTCCTACCTGGCCGGCGAGGTGATCGGTGTCGGCGACATGCTCAACACCCTGCAGCGCGAGAACTTCACCAAGGCCCGCAAGCAGGGCGGCGGCAACGGCGGCATGGGCTTCTTCGGCCGGGTCCGGGCGGTGACCCTGAGCACCGCGATCTTCGTCGTCGGGGTCGGCGCCTTCGCCTTCATCCTCAACCAGATGTACAACCTGTACTTCGTCACCCACGCCGACTCCGGCGTGGTCAGCGTTCCCAACCAGCAGATCACCATGCCCCGCGAGGGCACCGTGCAGAGCCTCCTCGGGCCCAACGCGGAAGTGGCCAAGGGCGCGCCGATCGCCACCTTCTCGGCCAACCTGCTGGACATGCTCAAGGGCAACCTGACCGAGGAGCAGCTCAACCCGGGCAACATCGAGAAGCTCTTCGGCCACCAGATGAAGGGCACCCTGACCAGCCCCTGCGACTGTCGCGTGGTCCAGCAACTGGTGGCCGACGGGCAGTACGCCAACAAGGGCCAGGTGATCTTCACCCTCGCCCCGCGCGACAGCGTGGCCAGCATCGAGGCGCGCTTCCCCTACCGCAACGCCGCCGAGCTGGCGCCGGGCACCCGGGTGAACTTCCAGGTCGCCGGCGACGGCGTCAACCGCAGCGGTCGCATCGTCAACACCGCGCCGGTGGATGGCGACCTGTCCTCGGAGATCCGCGTACAGATCCAGCCCGACCAACCGCTCGACGCCCAGTATGCCGGCCGGCCGGCCGAGGTCAGCATCGGCGGCCTGCCCGGCCGCACCCTGCTGGACAAGGCCGTGACCCTGGCCACCGCTCGCTGACCGGTACCCGACCATGAAGATGCCCATCCTCCCTCCCCTGCCCCTGGCCTCCCGGCACCTGCTGCTGGCCTCGGCCATCGCCCTGGCCGCCGGCTGCGCCGGGCTGCCCGACCAGCGCTTGGCCCAGGAAGCGGCGGCGCGCGGCGACCTCGCCACCGCCCAGAGCAACTACCAGGCCCTGGCCGCGATGGGTTACGCCGATGCCCAGGTCGGCCTCGCCGACATGCAGGTCGCCAGCGGCGACAGCGCCCAGCAGGCCAAGGCCGAAAGGCTCTACCGCGAGGCCGCGCAGACCTCGCCGCGGGCCCGCGCGCGCCTGGGCAAGTGGCTGGCGGCCAAGCCCGGCGCCAGCGACGCCGAGCACCGCGAGGCCGAGCGCCTGCTCAGCCAGGCCTTCGAACAGGGCGAGGACAGCGCCCTGGTGCCGCTCATCGTGCTCTACCTGCAATATCCGCAGTCCTGGCCGGAGATCGACCCGCAGCAGCGCATCGACCAGTGGCGCGCGCGCGGACTGCCGCAGGCGGACCTGGCGCAAATCATCCTCTACCGCACCCAGGGCACCTACGCCCAGCACCTGGGCGAGATCGAGCAGGTCTGCCAGCGCTGGCTGCGACGCATGGACGTGTGCTGGTACGAACTGGCCACGGTCTACCAGATACAGGGCAACGCGGAAAAGCAGAAGGCCCTGCTCGAACAGCTGCGCGCCGCCTACAAGGCCGGCCGGGTACCCGGCGAGCGGGTCGACTCGGTGGCCGGGGTGCTCGCCGACGGCGAACTCGGCCAGCCCGACCCGCAGACCGCCCAGGCGCTGCTGGAAGAGATCGCGCCGAGCTACCCCGCAGCCTGGGTCAGCCTGGCCAAGCTGCTCTACGACTACCCCGACCAGGGCGACCTGGAAAAGATGCTCGGCTACCTGAAGAACGCCCAGGACGCCGCCCAGCCACGCGCCGAACTGCTCCTCGGGCGCCTCTACTACGACGGCAAGTGGGCGCCGCAGGACCCGCGCACGGCCGAGCGGCACCTGCTCAAGGCCGCCGCCAGCGAACCCCAGGCCAACTACTACCTGGGACAGATCTACCGCCGCGGCTTCCTCGGCAAAGTCTATCCGCAGAAGGCCGTCGACCACCTGATCCTCGCCGCCCGCGCCGGCCAGGCCAGCGCCGACATGGCCCTGGCCCAGCTCTGGTCGCAAGGCCGCGGCATCCAGCCGAACCGGGTCAACGCCTACGTCTTCGGCCAGCTCGCCGTGCAGCAGCAGGTGCCGCAGGCCGGCGACCTGCTCGGGCAGATCGAAGCGCAACTGCAGCCGGCCGAACGCAGCCAGGCGCAGCAATTGCTCAAGCGCGAACAACAGAGCCGCGGCAACAACTGGCAGGCCACCGTCAGCCTGCTGCAGAGCCAGGACTCGCCGATCAACGAAGAAGAGCCAGAAAGCCTATGAACAGCTCCCGTTCCGTCAACCCGCGGCCGTCCTTCGCGCCGCGCGCCCTGTCCCTGGCCATCGCCCTGCTGCTCGGCGCGCCGGCGTTCGCCGCCGGCAGCGGCGAGGCGCCGAAGAACTTCGGCCTGGACGTGAAGATCACCGGCGAATCGGAAAACGATCGCGACCTCGGTACCGCTCCCGGCGGCACCCTCAACGATATCGGTATCGACCTGCGGCCCTGGGCCTTCGGCCAGTGGGGCGACTGGAGCGCCTACTTCATGGGCCAGGCGGTGGCCGCCACCGACACCATCGAGACCGACACCCTGCAATCGGACACCGACGACGGCAACAACAGCCGCAACGACGGTCGCGAGCCGGACAAGAGCTACCTCGCCGCACGAGAATTCTGGGTCGACTACGCCGGCCTCACCGCCTACCCCGGCGAGCACCTGCGCTTCGGTCGCCAGCGCCTGCGGGAAGACAGCGGCCAGTGGCAGGACACCAACATCGAGGCGCTGAACTGGAGCTTCGAGACCACCCTGCTCAACGCCCATGCCGGGGTCGCCCAGCGTTTCAGCGAATACCGCACCGACCTCGACGAGCTGGCTCCGGAGGACAAGGACCGCACCCACGTGTTCGGCGACATCTCCACCCAGTGGGCGCCGCACCACCGCATCGGCGTGCGCATCCACCACGCCGACGACAGCGGCCACCTGCGCCGCCCCGGCGAGGAAGTCGACAACCTCGACAAGACCTATACCGGCCAGCTCACCTGGCTCGGCATCGAGGCTACCGGCGACGCCTACAACTATCGCTCGAGCATGCCGCTGAACTACTGGGCCAGCGCCACCTGGCTGACCGGCGACCGCGACAACCTGACCACCACCACGGTCGACGACCGGCGCATCGCCACCGGCAAGCAGAGCGGCGACGTCAATGCCTTCGGCGTCGACCTGGGCCTGCGCTGGAACATCGACGAGCAGTGGAAGGCCGGCGTCGGCTACGCCCGCGGCAGCGGCGGCGGCAAGGACGGCGAAGACCAGTTCCAGCAGACCGGGCTGGAGAGCAACCGCTCCAACTTCACCGGCACCCGCTCGCGCGTGCACCGCTTCGGCGAAGCCTTCCGCGGCGAACTGAGCAACCTCCAGGCAGCCACCCTGTTCGGCTCCTGGCAACTGCGCGAGGACTACGACGCGAGCCTGGTCTACCACAGGTTCTGGCGCGTCGACGACGACTCAGACATCGGCACCAGCGGCATCAACGCCGCCCTGCAACCGGGCGAGAAGGACATCGGCCAGGAACTCGACCTGGTGGTGACCAAGTACTTCAAGCAGGGCCTGCTGCCGGCCTCGATGAGCCAGTACGTCGACGAGCCCTCGGCGCTGATCCGCTTCCGCGGCGGCCTGTTCAAGCCGGGCGACGCCTACGGGCCGGGCACCGACTCGACCATGCACCGCGCCTTCGTCGACTTCATCTGGCGCTTCTGAGCCCCGCGAGGAAACCGGACATGCCCACTCCCCTTTCGACCTCCCATCGCCGGCTGCGGCCGCTGGCCGCGGCAGTGCTCGGCGCGTTGCTGCTGCACGGCCAGGCGTGGGCGGCGCAGCCGCTGGAGAAACCGCAACCGGCCCCGGCGCAGGCCGGCAACGAGCCGGGCCTGACCCAGGGCCTGAAGGAAACCGGCAACTACACGGTGACCGCCGCGCCAGCCGAGCCGCTGCACCTGGATCCGCCGAAGCTGCCCGACCTCTCCGGCTACACCGCCGCCGCGGTGGAAGCCAGGATCGTGCGCAAGCCGGGTGGCCGCGCCAGCGTGCAGCGCATGGTCCAGCAGCAGCCGCTGAAGGAGTTCACCGGTGGCAGCAACCGCCTCGCCGAGTGGGTCAAGCGCCAGCGCCAGATGCCCCAGGCGATCTTCATCGAAGGCGGCTACGTGAACCTCGCCCAGCTCGCCGGCAAGCTTCCCGCCAGCGCGCTGGAACAGGTCGAGCCGGGGGTGTTCGTCGCCCGCCTGCCGATCGTGGTCAGCCAGGGCGCGACCCTCGACATCGACAAGCAGGTCAGGGAACTGCGCCTGTCCCAGGAGCGCGGCGCGTTCCTGGTCAACGACGGCATGCTGTTCGTCCGCGACAGCAAGGTCACCGGCTGGAGCGAATCGAAGAAGGAGCCGGCCTGGTTCAGGACCCCCGACGAGTTCCGGCCGTTCCTGATCTCCTGGGGCGGTGCCGAGGTGTACCTGAGCAACAGCACCTTCACCAGCTTCGGCTACAACGCCTCGAAGGCCTACGGCATCTCCATCTCGCAGTACAGCCCGGGCATGGACAAGCAGATGAAGCGCCCGCGGCCCAAGGGCTGGGTGATCGACTCGACCATCGTCGACAGCTGGTACGGCTTCTACTGCTACGAGGCCGACGACCTGGTGGTGAAGGGCAACACCTACCGCGACAACATCGTCTACGGCATCGACCCGCACGACCGTTCGCATCGCCTGATCATCGCCGACAACACCGTCCACGGGACGAAGAAGAAGCACGGCATCATCGTTTCGCGGGAGGTCAACGACAGCTTCATCTTCAACAACCGCAGCTACGAGAACAAGCTATCCGGGATCGTCCTCGACCGTAACAGCGAGGGCAACCTGGTGGCCTACAACGAGGTCTACCGCAACCATTCCGACGGCATCACCCTCTACGAGAGCGGCGACAACCTGCTCTGGGGCAACCAGGTCCTGGCCAACCGCCGCCACGGCATCCGCGTGCGCAACAGCGTGAACATCCGCCTCTACGAGAACCTCGCGGCGGGCAACCAGCTGATCGGCGTGTACGGCCACATCAAGGACCTCACCAACACCGACCGCAACATCGCCCTCGACCCGTTCGACACCAAGGTCTCGCTGATCGTGGTCGGCGGCAAGCTCGCCGGCAACGGTTCCGGCCCGCTCTCGGTGGATTCGCCGCTGAGCCTCGAACTGTACCGGGTGGCGATGCTCGCCCCGACCAAATCCTCCGGCATCAGCCTGCCCGGCGTGCTCGGCGAGAAGCAGGACCAGATCCTCGACCTGCTGGTGCGCCAGGACAAGGCAGTGCTGATCGATCCCGTGGAAAGCCAGGCCGAACTCCAGGACTGAGGACCCAGACGCATGAAAACCCGCACTTCCCGACTGTTCCGCCTGAGCGCCCTGGCCGCCGGCCTCTGCCTGGCCCAGGCCGCCCTCGCCGCAGAGCCCGGCACGGCGCCGAGCTACCAGGCGCTGCCGGCCGGCAATCTATGCCCGGCCGCCGCCGACGACTCGCGCTACGACACCAAGTACCTGGGCTTCTTCACCCACCTGGTGCAAGCCCAGGACGACTGGCTGTTCCGCACCACCTACGACCTGCGTACCGACTTCGGCACCAGCGCCGAAGGCTGGCGCGAACTGCGCGCACTGCGCGACGAACTCAAGCGCAAGGGCATCGAACTGGTGGTGGTCTACCAGCCGACCCGCGGCCTGGTGAACCGCGATAAGCTCAGCCCGGCGGAAAAGGCCGGCTTCGACTACGAACTGGCGAAGAAGAACTACCTGGCGACCATCGCCCGCTTCCGCCAGGCCGGCATCTGGACCCCGGACTTCTCGCCGCTGTTCGACGAGAAGGAGGAGCACGCCTACTACTTCAAGGGCGATCACCACTGGACTCCCCATGGCGCCCGGCGCAGCGCGAAGATCGTGGCCGAGACGCTGAAGCAGGTGCCCGGCTTCGAGGAAATCCCCAAGAAACAGTTCGAAAGCAAGCGCGTCGGCCTGCTGTCCAAGCTCGGCACCTTCCACAAGGCCGCCGCGCAGCTCTGCGGCAACAGCTACGCCACCCAGTACGTCGACCGTTTCGAGACCGAGCCGGTGGGCGCCAGCGACAGCGGCGACCTGTTCGGCGACGGCGGCAACCCGCAGATCGCCCTGGTCGGCACCTCCAACAGCGGCCCGGCCTACAACTTCGCCGGCTTCCTGGAAGAGTTCAGCGGCGCCGACATCCTCAACAACGCGGTGTCCGGCGGCGGCTTCGACAGTTCGCTGCTGGCGTACATGACCAGCGAGGAATTCCACAAGAACCCGCCAAAGATCCTCATCTGGGAATTCGCCACCCACTACGACATGGCGCAGAAGAGCTTCTACCGCCAGGCCATGCCGCTGGTGGACAACGGCTGCTCCGGCCGGAAGACCATGCTCAGCCGCAAGGTCAAGCTGCGCCAGGGCCGCAACGAGGTGCTGCTGAACAGTGCCGCGCTGCCGATCCGCAGCGGCAGCTACGTCGCCGACGTGACCTACAGCGACCCGTCGGTACACGAGTTGAAGAACACCATCTGGTACATGAACGGCCGCCGCGAGCAGCTGAAGATCGAGCAGTCGAAAGCCGTCGACACCGGCGGCCGCTACGTCTTCCAACTGCGCAACGACAGCGACTGGGCCGACCAGCAGTTCCTTTCCCTGGAAATCGAAGCGCCGGAGGACATGCCCCAGGGCCTGGAGGTCCAGGCCAGCATCTGCCAGGCGGCGCCCGCCAAGGCCAGCCAGTCGGTGGCCGGGAGGTAATCGATGAAAACGTCCCACCTGATCCGTATCACCCTGCCCGGCGCTCTCGCCGCGGCATTGCTCGCCAGCCAGGTCAGCCAGGCCGCCGACCTGGTGCCCCCGCCCGGCTACTACGCGGCGGTCGGCGAGCGCAAGGGCAGCGCCGGCAGTTGTCCGTCGGTGCCGCCGCCGTACACCGGCAGCTTGGTCTTCACCAGCAAGTACGAAGGCTCCGATTCGGCGCGGGCGACCCTCAACGCCAAGGCGGAGAAGGCGTTCCGCTCGCAGATCAAGGACATCACCGACATGGAGCGCGGCGCCACCAAGCTGGTCACCCAGTACATGCGCAGCGGCCGCGACGGCGACCTGGTCTGCGCGCTGAACTGGATGAGCGCCTGGGCCCGCGCCGGCGCCCTGCAGAGCGATGATTTCAACCACACCGGCAAGTCCATGCGCAAATGGGCGCTGGGCAGCCTCTCCGGCGCCTACATGCGCCTGAAGTTCTCCAGTTCGCGTCCGCTCTCGGCCCATGCCGGGCAGAGCCGGGAGATCGAGGACTGGTTCGCCCGGCTCGGCACCCAGGTGGTCCGCGACTGGAGCAACCTGCCGCTGAAGAAGATCAACAACCATTCCTACTGGGCGGCCTGGTCGGTGATGTCCACCGCGGTGGTGACCAACCGCCGCGACCTCTTCGACTGGGCGGTGAGCGAATTCAAGGTCGCCGCCAACCAGGTCGACGAGCAGGGCTTCCTGCCCAACGAACTCAAGCGCCGCCAGCGCGCCCTCGCCTACCACAACTACGCATTGCCGCCGCTGGCGATGATCGCCGCGTTCGCCCAGGTCAACGGCGTCGACCTGCGCCAGGAGAACCACGGCGCCCTGCAGCGCCTGGCCGAGCGGGTGATGAACGGGGTCGACGACGAGGAAACCTTCGAGGAGAAGACCGGCGAAGACCAGGACATGACCGACCTCAAGGTCGACAACAAGTACGCCTGGCTGGAGCCCTACTGCGCCCTCTACCGCTGCGCGCCGAAGATGCTCGAGGCGAAGAAGGACCGCGAGCCGTTCAACAGCTTCCGCCTCGGCGGCGAAGTGACGCGGGTGTTCAGCCGCGAAGGGGGAAGTTGAGGCGTGGCGGGAAGCGGGCACGGAGGCCGGAGGGCCACGTGTCCCCATGCCCCGCTCGCTGACCAGGCGTCCCTCCAGGCACCACCCCGACCCATGCACGACAGACGCGGGCGGGCGCAACACCTTAGGCAACACCACGGGGAGGAAAACGGCGGGTCGTCCCGCCTTTCCTCGGGCGCTCCAGGGCGCGGAAAGGCAGGGCCGACCTGAATGGTTGACGCTCTAGAGAGAGAGACGGCATGGTCTTTTCTTCAAACGTGTTCCTGTTCCTGTTCCTGCCGGTCTTTCTCGGCCTGTACTACCTGAGCGGCGAACGTTACCGGAACCTGCTGCTGCTGATCGCCAGCTACGTGTTCTACGCCTGGTGGCGGGTGGACTTCCTCCTGCTGTTCGCCGGGGTCACCGTCTTCAACTACTGGATCGGCCTGCGCATCGGCGCCGCCGGCGTACGTACCAGGGCCGCGCAACGCTGGCTGATCCTCGGCGTGGTGGTCGACCTCTGCGTGCTCGGCTACTTCAAGTACGCCAACTTCGGCGTCGACAGCCTCAACGACATCATCACCTCGTTCGGCATGCAGCCGTTCGTGCTGACCCACATCCTGCTGCCGATCGGCATCTCGTTCTACACCTTCGAATCGATCAGCTACATCATCGACGTCTACCGCGGCGATACCCCGGCGACCCACAACCTGATCGACTTCGCCGCCTTCGTGGCGATCTTCCCGCACCTGATCGCCGGCCCGGTGCTGCGCTTCAAGGATCTGGTCGACCAGTTCAACCACCGTACCCACACCGTCGACAAGTTCGCCGAAGGCTGCACGCGCTTCATGCAGGGCTTCGTCAAGAAGGTGTTCATCGCCGACACCCTGGCCGCCGTCGCCGACCACTGCTTCGCCTTGCAGGACCCGACCACCGGCGACGCCTGGCTCGGCGCCCTGGCCTACACCGCGCAGCTCTACTTCGACTTCTCCGGCTACAGCGACATGGCCATCGGCCTCGGCCTGATGATGGGCTTCCGCTTCATGGAAAACTTCAACCAGCCCTACATCAGCCAGTCGATCACCGAGTTCTGGCGGCGCTGGCACATCAGCCTGTCGACCTGGCTGCGCGACTACCTCTACATCAGCCTGGGCGGCAACCGCGGCAGCACCTTCCAGACCTACCGCAACCTGTTCCTGACCATGCTCCTGGGCGGCCTGTGGCACGGCGCCAACTTCACCTACATCATCTGGGGCGCCTGGCACGGCATGTGGCTGGCGATCGAGCGGGCCCTCGGGGTGAACGCCGCGCCGCGCGTGCTCAACCCGTTGAAGTGGGCGTTCACCTTCCTCCTGGTGGTGATCGGCTGGGTGATCTTCCGCGCCGAGAACCTGCAGGTCGCCTGGCGCATGTACGACGCCATGTTCAGCTTCGGCACCTGGCAGCTTTCCGAACTGAATCGCGCCAGCCTCACCGGCCTGCAGGTCGGCACCCTGGTCCTGGCCTACCTGGTGCTGGCGTTCTTCGGCCTGCGCCAGTTCTACAACCAGCCATTGCAGAGCAAGGCGCCCAAGGCCGCGGCGAAGACCGACGAAGTCGCCGCCGACGGCCCGGCCAGCGCCCAGCCGCGCGCCCCGCGCGAGGCCGTCGGCGACCCGGCGGCGATCGCCTACTCGCCGAGCGGCGCGCTGGTCTACCAGCCGGGCTGGCTCAGCCAGTTACCCGTGCTGGCGACCCGCCTGGCGCTGCTCCTGCTGTTCGCCGCCTCGGTGCTGAAGCTCTCCGCGCAGAGCTACTCGCCCTTCCTCTACTTCCAGTTCTGAGCGAGGCCCACGCCATGACACAGAGCATTTCCCGCCCCCTGCAATATGCCTACATCGCCGCCTTCGGCGGGCTGCTGCTGGGGCTCGCCGGATGGTCGCTGAAGAGCGTCCCGGGCTTCTCCGCCGCGGCCGATACGCCACTGCTCAACGGCAAGCTGGCGCATGCCTTCGAAGCCCACTACGACAAGGAATTCCCGATCAAGCGCCTGGGCACCAACCTCTGGGCCGCGCTCGACTACACGCTGTTCCACGAGGGCCGCCCCGGCGTGGTGATCGGCAAGGACGGCTGGCTGTTCACCGACGAGGAATTCAAGCCGGCGCCCACCGCCCGGCAACTGGAAGACAACTGGGCGCTGGTCCGCGGCGTACGCCAGGAACTGGAGCGACGCGGCGTCAGGCTGGTGCTGGCGGTGATCCCGGCCAAGGCCCGCCTGTATCCCGAGCACATCGGTCGCGAGCAGCCGGCCGCGCTGCACGACAGCCTCTACCAGGACTTCCTGGCCCGCGCCCGTGCCGCCGGCATCGACAGTCCCGACCTGCTCGGCAGCCTGCGCCAGGCCAAGGACAACGGCGCGGTGTTCCTGCGCACCGATACCCACTGGTCGCCGCTCGGCGCGGAAACCGTGGCCCAGCGCCTCGGCGCGGAGATCCGCGAGGCACACCTGCTGGACGTACCGGCGCAGAACTTCGTCACCCGCGTCGGCGAGGAACGCACGCACAAGGGCGACCTGCTCAGCTTCCTGCCGCTCGACCCGCTGTTCGACGAACTGCTGCCGCGTCCGGAGCGGTTGCAGCAACGCACCACCGAAGCCGCGCCGGCACTGCCGGGCGGCGAGCAGTCCGGCGCGGACGCCGACCTCTTCGGCGATAGCCAGCAACCGCGCCTGGCACTGGTCGGCACCAGCTACAGCGCCAATCCCAGCTGGAACTTCGAGGGCGCGCTGAAACAGGCGCTGTCCGCCGACCTGATCAATTACGCGAAGGAGGGCAAGGGCCCGCTCGAACCGATGCTGGAGCTGCTGCAGGACGAAGGTTTTCGCAAGGACCCGCCGCAGCTGCTGGTCTGGGAGTTCCCCGAGCGCTACCTGCCGATGGCCAGCGACCTCAGCCAGTTCGACGCCGACTGGGTCGCCCAGCTGAAGGCCAGCGGCGGCCGCGACGAGCGCCTGGCCGCCAGCCGCAACGATTGAACGAACACAGCCAAGGCTGTTTACCCGGGGCCGAACGCCCCGCTGAAGAAGAAGCAACGGAGGAATACCCATGAACCCGATGACCCGCCGCCACACCTGGACCCGCCTGGCCTGCGCCCTTTCCCTCGGCGTCGCCGCGTTCGCCGCGCAGGCCGACGAAGGCGCCCTGTACGGGCCCCAGGCACCCAAGGGCTCGGCCTTCGTCCGCGCCTACAACGCCGGCAACAGCGAGCTCGACGTGTCGGTCGGCAGCACCAGCCTGAACGACGTCGCGCCGCTCGGCTCCAGCGACTTCAAGTTCCTCCCCCCCGGCAGCTACACCGCCCAGGTCGGCCAGCAGAGCCTGCCGGTCAAACTCGACCCGGACAGCTACTACACCCTGGTCAGCCAGCCCGGCGGCAAGCCGCAGCTGGTGGCCGAGCCGCCGTTCAAGAACAAGCAGAAGGCGCTGGTGCGGGTGCAGAACCTCAGCGGTTCGAAGCTGACCCTGAAGACCGCCGACGGCAAGACCGACGTGGTCAAGGACGTCGGCCCGCAAAGCCACGGCGACCGCGAGATCAACCCGGTGAAGGTGAACCTGGCGCTGTTCGACGGCAGCAGGAAGGTCAGCGACCTGAAGCCGGTCACCCTGGCCCGCGGCGAGGTGGTCTGCCTGTACGTCACCGGCAGCGGCGGCAAGCTCTCGCCGGTCTGGGTCAAGCGCCCGGTGAAGGCGGATTGAGAGCGACCGGGAGGGGCTCGCCCCTCCCGGCATTCCACACAACAAGACCGGCCCGACACCGGCGCACCAACCGTCAGCGCTCCCGCAGAAGGAGCGCACTGGAGAGGTCACCCGGGGCTCCGTGGAGCCCGGTAACGAGATATCCCGCCGCGCGGCGGGATCCCTAGACAGACGCATCGCTTCAAGGAGAAACAACATGATCCCAGTAATCCTTTCCGGTGGCAGCGGCTCGCGACTCTGGCCTCTTTCCCGCAAGCAGTACCCCAAGCAGTTCCTCGCCCTTACCGGCGACGACACCCTGTTCCAGCAGACCATCAAGCGCCTGGCCTTCGACGGCATGCAGGCGCCGCTGCTGGTGTGCAACAAGGAGCACCGCTTCATCGTCCAGGAACAGCTGGAGGCGCAAAACCTGGCGAGCCAGGCGATCCTGCTCGAACCCTTCGGCCGCAACACCGCGCCGGCGGTGGCCATCGCCGCGATGAAACTGGTCGCCGAAGGCCGCGACGAACTGCTGCTGATCCTTCCCGCCGACCACGTGATCGAGGACCAGCGCGCCTTCCAGCAGGCCCTGGCGCTGGCCACCAACGCCGCCGAAAAGGGCGAGATGGTGCTCTTCGGCATTCCCGCCAGCCGCCCCGAGACCGGCTACGGCTACATCCGGGCGAGCGCCGATACGCAACTGCCGGAAGGCGTCAGCCGGGTGCAGAGCTTCGTCGAGAAACCCGATGAAGCCCACGCCCGCGAGTTCGTCGCCGCCGGCGGCTACTACTGGAACAGCGGCATGTTCCTGTTCCGCGCCAGCCGCTACCTGGAAGAACTGAAGAAGCACGACGCCGACATCTATGACACCTGCCTGCTGGCCCTGGAGCGCAGCCAGCACGACGGCGACCTGGTGAACATCGACGCCGCCACCTTCGAGTGCTGCCCGGACAATTCCATCGACTACGCGGTGATGGAGAAGACCTCGCGCGCCTGCGTGGTGCCGCTGTCCGCCGGCTGGAACGACGTCGGCAGCTGGTCGTCGATCTGGGACGTGCACGCCAAGGACGCCAACGGCAACGTCACCAAGGGCGACGTGCTGGTCCACGACAGCCACAACTGCCTGGTGCACGGCAACGGCAAGCTGGTCTCGGTGATCGGCCTGGAGGACATCGTGGTGGTGGAAACCAAGGATGCCATGATGATCGCCCACAAGGACCGGGTGCAGGACGTCAAGCACGTGGTCAAGGACCTCGACGCCCAGGGCCGCAGCGAGACCCAGAACCACTGCGAGGTCTACCGTCCGTGGGGCTCCTACGACTCGGTGGACATGGGCGGCCGCTTCCAGGTCAAGCACATCACCGTGAAACCCGGCGCGCGCCTCTCGCTGCAGATGCACCACCACCGCGCCGAGCACTGGATCGTGGTTTCCGGCACCGCCCAGGTGACCTGCGATGACAAGACCTTCCTGCTCACCGAGAACCAGTCGACCTACATCCCGATCGCCTCCGTGCACCGCCTGGCCAACCCCGGCAAGATCCCGCTGGAGATCATCGAGGTGCAGTCCGGCAGCTACCTCGGCGAGGACGATATCGAGCGCCTGGAGGACGTCTACGGGCGCACCGCCGAACCGGCCCTGCAAGTGGTCGCCGGCAGCCGCTGAAGCGGCTTTTCCGGCAACCCCCGACGGAGCGATCCGGCGGGGGTTTTTCTTTTCCTGCCGGCTCCCTTTCGATATACGGCTCTGTTTCCGGCACCTGCCTCTAATTATTTAAAAGAGTCTGCAAGATAATCCCCCTGGAAATTCAAAGAGCCATTCCCGCAAACATCAAAAATGCCTGAATAAACAGCTGAAGCCCGCTATTTCTTTAGCTCCAAGCAATTCCTACAGATTATCCAACTTCATTCAGCATTCATTCAGGCGACGTTAAGCCAGTCTTAACAAACGTTCAGGCAGCATTCAGCGACATATAAATAACCTCTTCGTACCGCCCTCCCAGTACCGAGGCTTCATTACATGTCACTGGACTTTCTGCCATTCTCCCGGCCAAGCATCGGCGAGGACGAAATCGCCGCCGTGGAGCAGGTCCTGCGTTCCGGCTGGATCACCACCGGGCCGCAGAACCAGGAGCTCGAACAGCGCTTCGCCGAACGCCTCGGCTGCCGCCACGCGGTGGCGCTATCCTCGGCCACCGGCGCCCTGCACGTCACCCTGCTGGCGCTGGGCATCGGCCCCGGCGACGAAGTGATCACGCCGTCGCTGACCTGGGTCTCCACCGCCAACGTCATCACCCTGCTCGGCGCCACCCCGGTGTTCGTCGACGTCGACCGCGACACCCTGATGTGTTCGGCGCAGGCAGTGGAAGCCGCCATCGGCCCGCGCACCCGCGCCATCGTGCCGGTTCACTACGCCGGCTCCACCCTGGATCTCGAAGGCCTGCGCACGGTCGCCGGGCGCCACGGCATCGCCCTGGTCGAGGACGCCGCCCACGCGGTCGGCAGCGAATACCGCGGGCGCCCGGTAGGCGCCCGCGGCACGGCGATCTTTTCCTTCCACGCGATCAAGAACCTGACCTGCGCCGAAGGCGCGATGTTCGTCAGCGACGACAGTGCCCTCGCCGAACGGGTCCGCCGCCTCAAGTTCCACGGCCTCGGGGTCGATGCCTACGACCGCCTGAGCCATGGACGCAAGCCGCAGGCGGAAGTGATCGAGCCCGGTTTCAAATACAACCTGGCCGACCTCAACGCCGCCCTCGCGCTGGTCCAGCTCAAGCGCCTGGACGCGCTCAACGCGCGCCGCCAGGCCCTCGCCGAACGCTACCTGGAACGCCTCGCCGGCCTGCCGCTGGCGCCGCTCGGCCTGCCCGCGCACGCGCAGCGCCACGCCTGGCACCTGTTCATCCTGCGCATCGACGCCGAGGCCTGCGGCCTGGGCCGCGACGCCTTCATGGAAGCCCTGAAGGCGCGCGGCATCGGTAGCGGCATCCATTTCATCGCCAGTCACCTGCACCACTACTACCGCCAGCGCCAGCCGCGCCTGAGCCTGCCCAACAGCGAGTGGAACTCGGCCCGCCTGTGCTCCATCCCGCTGTTCCCCGACATGCGCGACGACGACATCGAGCGCGTCGCCCGCGCCATCGAGGACATCCTGGAGAAACGTCGATGAAGCCCTATCCGATCGACCTGGTCTCGGTGGTCATCCCGGTCTACAACGAGGAAGCCAGCCTGCCCGAACTGCTGCGCCGCACCGAGGCTGCCTGTCGCTCGCTGGGCCGCGCCTTCGAGATCGTGCTGGTCGACGACGGCAGTCGCGACCGCTCCGCGGAACTCTTGCAGGCCGCCGCCGAACGCGACGGCTGCGCCGTGGTGGCGGTGATCCTCAACCGCAACTACGGCCAGCACGCGGCGATCCTCGCCGGCTTCGAGCAGTCGCGCGGCGACTTGGTGATCACCCTCGACGCCGACCTGCAGAACCCGCCTGAGGAAATCCCGCGCCTGGTGGAACGCGCCGCGCAGGGCTACGACGTGGTCGGCAGCATCCGCGACAATCGCCGCGATTCCGCCTGGCGGCGCTGGCCGTCGCGCCTGGTGAACCTGGCGGTGCAGCGCTCCACCGGGGTTGCCATGCACGACTACGGCTGCATGCTGCGCGCCTACCGGCGCAGCATCGTCGAAGCGATGCTGGCCTGCCGCGAACGCAGCACCTTCATTCCGATCCTCGCAAACGGCTTCGCCCGGCATACCTGCGAGATCCGCGTCGCCCACGCCGAGCGCGCCCACGGCGAATCGAAATACAGCGCGATGCGCCTGCTCAACCTGATGTTCGACCTGGTCACCTGCATGACCACCACGCCGCTGCGCCTGCTCAGCCTGGTCGGCGGCGGCATGGCCCTGGCCGGCTTCCTCTTCGCCCTGTTCCTCCTCGTGCTGCGCCTGGCCTTCGGCGCCGCCTGGGCCGGTAACGGCCTGTTCGTGCTGTTCGCCGTGCTGTTCATGTTCAGCGGCGTGCAGTTGCTCGGCATGGGCCTGCTCGGCGAGTACCTCGGGCGCATGTACAGCGACGTTCGCGCACGGCCGCGCTTCTTCATCGAGCGCGTGGTCCGCGCCGCACCTTCCGCGCTTCCCTCGGCCCTGCAGCGGGCCGGTTTCACCTCTTCATCCAGCGAGCCTTCCACGCCATGACCTCGAAAGCCGTCGTCTTCGCCTACCACGACATCGGTTGCACCGGTATCGAAGCCCTGCTCAATGCCGGCTACGAGATCGCCGCCGTCTTCACCCATGCCGACGACCCACGGGAAAACACCTTCTACGCCTCGGTCGCACGCCTCTGCGCCGAGCGCGGCATTGCGCTGCACGCGCCCGAGGACGTGAACCATCCGCTGTGGCTGGAGCGTATCCGCCAACTGCGCCCGGACTTCCTGTTCTCCTTCTACTACCGCCGCCTGCTCGGCGCCGAGCTGCTCGCCTGCGCCGCACGCGGCGCCTACAACCTGCACGGTTCGCTGCTGCCGCGCTACCGCGGACGCGCACCGGCGAACTGGGTACTGGTCAACGGCGAAACGCAGACCGGGGTGACCCTGCATCGCATGGTCGAGCGCGCCGACGCCGGGCCGATCCTCGCCCAGCAGGCCGTCGCCATCGACCCCGAGGACACCGCCCTGAGCCTGCACGGCAAGCTGCGCAAGGCCGCCGGCGCCCTGCTGCGCGACAGCCTGCCGCTGCTCGCCCTCGGCGTGCTGCCGGAAGTCGAGCAGGACGAGAGCCAGGCCAGCCACTTCGGCCGGCGCACCGCGGCGGACGGCCTGCTCGACTGGCACAGGCCGGCACGGCAGCTGTACGACCTGGTACGCGCGGTGACCCAGCCCTACCCCGGCGCCTTCTGCCAGGTCGGCGAGCAGAAGCTGATCGTCTGGAGCGCCGAGGTGGTCGCCGGCAACCACGGCCGCGAGCCGGGCAGCGTACTGTCCTGCGACCCGCTGCGGATCGCCTGCGGCGAGGACTCGCTGGTGCTGCGCTTCGGCCAGCGCGGCGAGCGCGGCCTGTACCTGGCCGGCACGCAACTGGCCACCGAGCTGGGCCTGGTCGAGGGCGCGCGCCTGCGCGGCCCGGCGTCCGGCCCGCAGCGCCGCACGCGGGTGCTGATCCTCGGGGTCAACGGTTTCATCGGCAACCACCTGTCCGAACGCCTGCTGCGCGACGGTCGCTACGAGGTCCACGGCATGGACATCGGCTCCGACGCCATCGAAAGGCTCAAGGCCGACCCGCATTTCCACTTCGTCGAAGGCGACATCGGCATCCATTCGGAGTGGCTCGAATACCATGTGAAGAAATGCGACGTGATCCTGCCACTGGTAGCCATCGCCACGCCCATCGAGTACACGCGCAACCCGCTGCGGGTGTTCGAACTGGACTTCGAGGAAAACCTGCGGATCGTCCGCTACTGCGTGAAATACGGCAAACGCGTGGTGTTCCCTTCCACCTCCGAGGTCTACGGCATGTGCCAGGACCCGGACTTCGACGAAGACCGCTCGAACCTGGTGGTCGGGCCGATCAACAAGCAGCGCTGGATCTACTCGGTGTCCAAGCAGTTGCTCGACCGGGTGATCTGGGCCTACGGCCAGCAGGGCCTGCGCTTCACCCTGTTCCGTCCGTTCAACTGGATGGGCCCGCGCCTGGACCGCCTGGAGTCGGCGCGGATCGGCAGCTCGCGGGCGATCACCCAGCTCATCCTGCACCTGGTCGAAGGCACGCCGATCCGCCTGGTCGACGGCGGCGCGCAGAAGCGCTGCTTCACCGACGTCGACGACGGCATCGAGGCCCTCGCGCGGATCATCGACAACCGCGACGGCCGCTGCGACGGGCAGATCGTCAACATCGGCAACCCGGACAACGAGGCGAGCATCCGCCAGCTCGGCGAGGAACTGCTGCGCCAGTTCGAGGCCCACCCGCTGCGCGCGCAGTTCCCGCCCTTCGCCGGCTTTCGCGAGGTGGAGAGCCGCAGCTTCTACGGCGACGGCTACCAGGACGTGGCCCACCGCAAGCCGAGCATCGAAAACGCCCGGCGCCTGCTCGACTGGCAGCCCGCCATCGAACTGCGCGAGACCATCGGCAAGACCCTCGACTTCTTCCTCCACGAAGCGCTCCGCGAGCGCGAGGCTCAGGCGTGATCCAGGCCGGCCTGCGCATCGACGTCGACACCTTCCGCGGCACCCGCGACGGGGTGCCGCGGCTGCTCGACCTGCTCGACGAAGCCGGGCTGAAGGCGACCTTCTTCTTCAGCGTCGGCCCGGACAACATGGGCCGCCACCTCTGGCGCCTGGCGCGCCCGGCGTTCCTCTGGAAGATGCTCCGCTCGCGCGCCGCCAGCCTGTATGGCTGGGACATCCTGCTGGCCGGCACCGCCTGGCCGGGCAAGCCGATCGGCCGCGAACTCGGCCCGCTGATGCGGCGGACCCAGGCCGCCGGCCACGAGGTCGGCCTGCATGCCTGGGACCACCATGCCTGGCAGACCCACGCCGGCGTCTGGAGCGCGCAGCAGCTCGGCGAGCAGATCCGCCGCGGCAGCGATTGCCTGGCGGACATCCTCGGCCAGCCGGTGCGCTGTTCCGCCGCCGCCGGCTGGCGCGCCGACGGCCGGGTGGTCGAGGCCAAGCAGCCCTTCGGTTTCCGCTACAACAGCGACTGCCGCGGACGCGGCGCGTTCCGCCCGCGCCTGGCCGACGGCAGCCCCGGCATCCCGCAGGTGCCGGTGAACCTGCCGACCTTCGACGAGGTGGTCGGTCCCGGCCTGCCGCGCGAGGCCTACAACGACTTCATCCTGGAACGCTTCGCCGCTGGGCGCGACAACGTCTACACCATCCACGCCGAGGTCGAGGGGCTGCTCCTCGCCCCGGCATTCCGCGAACTGCTGCGGCGCGCCGAACGGCGTGGCATCCGCTTCCGCCCGTTGGGCGAACTGCTGCCGGACGATCCACGCAGCCTGCCGCTGGCCGAACTGGTGCGCGGCCGTCTGGCCGGTCGCGAGGGCTGGCTGGGAGTGCGCCAGCCATGAACCGCCGCCAGACCTGGTCACTGCTGCTGATCGCCTTCGGCCTGTTCTACCTGGTTCCGCTGAGCAACCATGGCCTGTGGATTCCCGACGAGACCCGCTACGCGCAGATCAGCCAGGCGATGCTGCTGGGCGGCGACTGGGTGTCGCCGCACTTCCTCGGCCTGCGCTACTTCGAGAAGCCGGTCGCCGGCTACTGGATGATCGCCCTCGGTCAGGCGGTCTTCGGCGAAAACCTGTTCGGCGTGCGCATCGCCTCGGTCGTCGCCACCGCCCTCAGCGTCCTGCTCGCCTACCTGCTGGCCCGCCGCCTGTGGCGGGACCCGCGCACCAGCCTGGCGTGCGCGCTGCTCTACGCCAGCTTCGGGTTGATCGCCGGGCAGTCCGGCTACGCCAACCTCGACCCTCAATTCACCTTCTGGGTCAACCTGAGCCTGGTGGCGCTGTGGTACGCCCTCGACGCGGGGAGCCGCCGCGCGCGCCTCCTCGGCTGGACCCTGCTCGGCCTCGCCTGCGGCATGGGCTTCCTGACCAAGGGCTTCCTCGCCTGGCTGCTGCCGGTGCTGGTCGCCCTGCCCTACATGCTCTGGCAGCGGCGCTGGCGCGAGCTGCTCGGCTACGGCGCGCTGGCGGTGCTAGTGGCGCTACTCGTCTGCCTGCCCTGGGCGCTCGCCGTGCATGCGCGGGAAGCGGACTACTGGCGATTCTTCTTCTGGCACGAACACATCCGCCGCTTCGCCGGCGAAGATGCCCAGCACTCTCGCCCGTGGTGGTTCTACCTGCCGCTGCTGGCGGTCGCCTGCCTGCCCTGGAGCGGCCTGCTGCCGAGCGCGCTGCGCCAGGCCTGGCACGAGCGGCACCAGCCGCCGGTGGCGTTCCTCGCGCTATGGCTGCTGTTGCCGCTGGCGTTCTTCAGCCTGAGCCGGGGCAAGCTGCCGACCTACATCATGCCCTGCCTGCTGCCGCTGGCGCTGCTCATGGGCCACGCCCTGGTGCAGCGGCTGCGCCAGGCGGACAGCCTCGCGCTGCGCGGCAACGGGCTGCTCAACCTGGGCCTGGCGCTCCTCGCGCTGGCGGCCCTGGCCTACCTGCAACTGCGCAAGCCGGTGTACCAGGAAGAACCCTTCGAGCTGTTCCTGGTCCTGCTGGTGATCGGCGCCTGGGCCGCCGCCGGCCTCGCCCAGTGGCGCTACCCGCTACGCGCCTGGGCCGCGCCGCTGCTGGCGAGCTGGGTACTGATCGCGCTGCTGCCGGCGGCGATGCCCAACCAGGTGGTGCAGAACAAGACCCCCGACCTGTTCGTCGCCGAACACCTCGACGAACTGACCGGCGCCCGCCATCTGCTGAGCAACGACCTCGGCGCCGCCTCGGCCCTCGCCTGGCGCCTGCGCCGTGGCGACGTGACGCTCTACGACACGCGCGGCGAGCTGAAGTACGGCCTCTCCTACCCCGAGCACAGCCAGCGCAGCGTGCCCTTGGCAGACATCCGCCAGTGGCTCTGGCGGGCACGCCAGGACGGCTCGGTTGCCGTGCTGCTGCGGATCAACAGCGCTAGCGACCGCTACCAACTGGCGCTGTTGCCGGGCGACGGCGAACGCTACCGGAACGGCAACCTGGTCCTGGCGGTCCTGCCGCAGGTGCGCCCATGAGCGCCGCGCTGCTGCTCGCCACCCTGCTCATGACCGGCCTCGGCCAGGTTGCGCAGAAGCTCACCGTGGAGCACTGGCGCCTGGTCGCCGCCGACGGCTGGGCGGCGCGCCTGCGCAGTCCGTGGCCGTGGCTGGCGCTGCTCGCCCTCGGACTCGGACTGGCCTGCTGGCTGCTGCTCCTGCAACGGGTGGAAGTCGGCAGCGCCTATCCGATGCTGGCGCTGAACTTCGTCCTGGTCACCCTGGTGGCACGCTTCGTCTTCGATGAGCCGGTGGATCGCCGCCACCTCGCCGGCCTGCTGCTGATCGTCGCCGGCGTGGCCCTGCTCGGAAGGCAGGCATGAACGTGCCGCGCGGCTGGCTGGCGGCCCTGGGCAGCGTGCTGCTGGTCAGCGCCGCCCAGCTCGGCATGCGCTGGGGCATGAGCCGCCTGCCGCTGCCGGAAGCCTGGGCCGGGCAAACGCCGGAGCACGCCGCGCTGCTCGCGGTGGCCCTGGCGGTGGCGGCCTATGCCGCCTCCCTGCTGTGCTGGCTGGCCGCCCTGCGCCACCTGCCGCTGGGCCGCGCCTACAGCCTGTTGAGCGCCAGCTACGCGCTGGTCTACCTGCTGGCGGCGAGCCTGCCGGCGTTCGAGGAAACCTTCACTACCGGCAAGACCCTGGGCGTGGGCCTGGTGGTGCTCGGCGTGTTGACCGTCAACGCCCGCCGCACCGCTGCCGCGCCCGCGCATCATCCGTCGAGGAAAGCACTATGAAGATCAGCGTATTCGGCAGTGGCTATGTGGGACTGGTGCAGGCCGCCGTCCTCGCCGAGGTGGGCCACGATGTGTTGTGCATGGACATCGACCGGAACAAGGTCGAACGCCTCGCCGCAGGCCTCGCCAGCATCTACGAACCCGGGCTCGACGCCTTGCTGCGCGACGGCCTGGACAGTGGCCGCCTGCGCTTCACCAGCGATGCGCGCCTCGCCGTGGAACATGGCCGGGTGCAGTTCATCGCCGTCGGCACGCCGCCCGGCGCGGACGGCGCCGCCGACCTCGGCGCGGTGTTCGCGGTGGCCGATGCCATCGCCGAGCACCGCCGCAAGCCGGTGATCGTGGTGGAAAAGTCCACCGTGCCGGTGGGCACCGGCGACCGCCTGCGCGCGCACATCGAGCGGCGCCTGGAAGCCGACGGCCGCGAACTGGAATTCGAGATCGTCTCCAATCCGGAATTCCTCAAGGAAGGCTCCGCCGTCGCCGACTGCCGACGCCCCGACCGCATCGTGGTCGGCTGCGACAACGAAGAGGTGCGCCAGGTGATGCGCGAACTCTACGAGCCGTTCAACCGCAACCACGAGCGCATGCTGTTCATGGGCCTGCGCAGCGCCGAGCTGACCAAGTACGCGGCGAACGGCATGCTGGCGACCAAGATCAGCTTCATCAACCAGATCGCCGAACTGGCCGAACACCTCGGCGCCGACATCGAGGCGGTACGCCAGGGCATCGGCGCCGACCCGCGGATCGGCTACCACTTCATCTACCCCGGCTGCGGCTACGGCGGCTCCTGTTTCCCCAAGGACATGCGCGCGCTGATCCACAGCGCCGAGCAGGCGCATTGCTCCAGCGACCTGTTGCAGGCAGTGGAGGCGATCAACCAGCGGCAGAAGCACAAGCTGTTCGAACGCATCCGGGTGTTCTACGACGGCGACCTGCGCGGCAAGACCTTCGCCCTCTGGGGCCTGGCCTTCAAGCCGAACACCGACGACATGCGCGACGCGCCCAGCCGCGAACTGATGGAAGCGCTCTGGCGCCACGGCGCGCAGGTGCGCGCCTACGATCCCGAAGCCATGCGGGAAACCCAGCGGCTCTACGGCCACGACGAACGCCTGAGCCTGATGGGCACTCCCGAGGCAACCCTGGGAGGCGCCGACGCGCTGGTCATCTGCACCGAGTGGCAGCAATTCAAGGCGCCGGATTTCGAACTGCTCAAGGAACGCCTGAAGGCCCCGGTGATCTTCGACGGGCGCAACCTCTACGACCCTGAGCGCATGGCCCGCCACGGCTTCCACTACTACCCGATGGGGCGCGGGCAGTCCTGCTCGCTGCCGATCAACGAGGCCAGCCTCGCACAGGAGGATGGCTTGCGCCTGTTGCGCCAGGCCTGAGGCCGCCCCAGGTCGGATCGACCGCTGGGGCGAATAACCGCTGCGGTTATTCGCCGGTTCGCCGGAGTATCGGCGGATAACGCCCGTGGCGTTATTCGCCCTCCCCCCTGCCACGTCGCTCAGGTGGTGTAGGGCGCATGATCGCCTCGCGGTTATCCGCCAGCCGCTGGTTCCCGCGAGGGCGAGGCCCCCAGCGCCAGTTCCGGCTCGGCACCGCGCTTGAGCGCGGCGTAGAGCAGCCCGGTAAGCAGGCTGCCGGCGACGATCGCCAGCAGGTACGCCAGGGCGTGGTTGATCGCGTTGGGCACCAGCATGACGAACAGCCCGCCGTGCGGCGCCTGCAACTTGCAGCCGAAATACATCGACAGGGCGCCGGTCAGCGCGCCGCCGGCGATGCTCGCCGGGATCACCCGCAGCGGGTCCTTGGCGGCGAACGGGATGGCGCCTTCGGAGATGAAGCACAGCCCCAGCACCGAGGCCGCCTTGCCGGCCTGCCGCTCGCTCTCGGCGAACTTGCGCCGCGCCAGCAGGGTCGCCAGGCCCATGCCGATCGGCGGCACCATGCCCGCCGCCATCACCGCCGCCATCGGCGCGTAGCTGTGCGACGAGAGCAGGCCGACGGAGAAGGCGTAGGCGGCCTTGTTCACCGGTCCGCCGAGGTCGACGCACATCATTCCGCCGAGCAGCAGGCCGAGCAGGATGGCGTTGGAGGTGCCCATGCCATCGAGGAACCCGGTCAGCGCCGCGAGCATGCCGGCCACCGGCTTGCCGACCACGTAGAGCATCAGCAGGCCGGTGGCCAGGCTGGCCAGCAGCGGGATGACCAGGATCGGTTTCAGCGCTTCCAGGCTCGCCGGCAGCCTCAGCCCGCGGCTGATGGCCCGCGCCGCATAGCCGGCGATGAAGCCGGCGACTATGCCGCCGATGAACCCGGCGCCGAGGGTCCCGGCGAGCAGGCCGCCGAGCATGCCCGGCGCCAGGCCCGGGCGGTCGGCGATGGAATAGGCGATGTAGCCGGCGAGCATCGGCACCATCAGGACGAACGCCGTGTCGCCGACCGTCCTCAGCACCGCCGCCAGGCTGCCCGGCTGCTTGTAGGCATCGATGCCGAAGGCCAGCGACAGGGCGATCAGCAGGCCGCCCGCGACCACCATCGGCAACATGAACGACACCCCGGTCAGCAGGTGCTTGTACACCCCGCGCTTCTCGTCCCTGGCGACCACCGCGCTGGCTGCGCCCGCGCTCTCGACCTGCCCTTCCGCCAGCGCCCGCTCGAGCGTCGCGCGGGCCTGCTTGAGGGCCACGCCGGTGCCGCAACGGTAGATCTTCCTGCCGGCGAAACGGGCCGTGTCCACGTCGATGTCGGCGGCCAGCAGGACCACGTCGGCGGCGGCGATGTCCGCCGGGTCGAGCGGGTTGCGCGCGCCGACCGAGCCCTGGGTCTCGACCTGCAACGCGTAGCCCAGTTGCCCCGCTGCGACCTGCAACGCCTCGGCGGCCATGAAAGTGTGCGCCACGCCGGTCGGACAGGCGGTCACCGCGACGATCCGCGGTGCCGCTCCGGCCTTCGGCGCCACCAGGCCGGCCTCGTCCCCGGCGATCTCCACGCTCGCCGAGGCGGCGGCCCGCTGGAGGAAGCCGCGCGGATCGGCCAGCGCCTCGGCGGGACGCGCGCGAAACACCGGTTTGCCGACGAAGCGCGCCGCCGGCAGCGGCTCGACGCCGACCAGCAGGACCCAGTCGGCTTCGGCGATCTGTTCGGCGCTCAGTCCGCCCTCGGGCCTCGGCCCGGCATTCGCCTCGACGCAGGTTGCCCAGCCCAGGCGCTCGGCGGCGCCCTGCAGCAGGCGCGCGGCGAGCACGCTGGTGACCTGTCCGCCAGGGCAGGCGGTGACGATCGCTAGTTTCATCTCAGGCCTCCTCGACCAATGGCTGTACCACGACGCCCGCTTCGATCCGCGCCAGGCGCTGCGGATCGCCGATGCCGAACTCGAACTGGGTCACCGCCAGGCTGGCGATGGCGGTGGCCTGGCGCAGCACCCGTTCGGCCGGCCAGCCGCTGGCCAGGCCGTGGACCATGCCGGCCAGCAGGGAATCGCCGGCGCCCACCGTGCTGGCCACTTCCACCGCCGGCGGCCGCGCCTGCCAGGCACCCTCGGCGGCGAACCAGTTGACCCCCGCGGCGCCCTGGGAAATCACCACCTGGCCTACCCCGTCATGGCGCAGGCGTTCGGCCGCCTGGCGCTGTGCGACCAGGTCATCCATCGGCGCCGAGCAGAGGTCGGCCAGTTCCTCGACGTTCGGCTTGATCATCCACGGCGCAGCCTTCACACCTTCGCGCAGGGCCGCGCCGCTGCTGTCGAAGGCGACCTTCAGGCCGAGGCGCCGCAAGCGCCGCAGCAGTTCGCCCAGCCATTCCGGCGCGACCCCGCGCGGCAGGCTGCCGGCGACCACCGCCAGCTCGTGCTCTCCGGCAAGCCGGTCGAGGCGTTCGAGCAACGCCGCCTGGGCTCGCTCGTCGGCCTCCGGGCCCGGCCCGTTGAGGTCGCTGACGCGCCCGCCGCGCTCGGCCAGCTTGATGTTGCTGCGGGTTTCGCCCGGCACCCGGACGAACGCATCGGCGAAGCCACGACGCTGGAACATGGCGGTGAACGGCGGCTGGTTGTCTTCGCCGAGGAAGCCGCTGACCGTCAACCGGTGGCCGAGGTCGGCGAGCACCTGGGCGACGTTCAGGCCCTTGCCGGCAGCCTGAGTCAGCACCGCCTCGCTGCGGTTGACCGCCCCCAGTTCCAGCTGGCGCAGGCGCACGGTAAGGTCCAGCGCCGGGTTCAGGGTAATCGTCAGGATCCGCGCCATCATTGCACCTCCGCTTCCACCAGGGCCCGGACTTCGGCGGCGCTCGCCAGGCCCAGGGCTTTGCCGGCCAGGCCGCGCGCGGCGACCAGCTCCAGTTCGCGCACGCCGGCCTTGACCAGGGCGATGCTGCGCGCCGAGACACTCAGCTCGTCGACTCCCAGGCCGACCAGCAGCGGCAACGCCAGCGGGTCGGCCGCCAGTTCGCCGCAGACGCCGACCCACTTGCCCTCGGCGTGGGCGGCGCGGACGGTCATGTCGATCAGTTGCAGCACCGCCGGATGCAGGCCGTCGGCCTGGGCCGAAAGGCTCGGGTGTCCGCGATCGATGGCCAGGGTGTACTGGGTCAGGTCGTTGGTGCCGATGCTGAAGAAGTCCACCTCGCGGGCCAGCACCGGCGCCAGCAACGCCGCCGAGGGCACCTCGACCATGATCCCCAGTTGCAGGTCGGCCAGCGCGATCTCCTCGCGCAGGCGCAGCGCCAGGTCGCGCGCCCGGCGCCATTCATCGAGGCTGCCGACCATCGGGAACATCACCCGCAGCGGCCGCTCCCCGGCGGCGCGGAACAGCGCGCGCAGCTGGGTCTCGAGGATCTGCGGGCGCCGCAGGGCCAGACGAATGCCGCGCAAGCCCAGGTAGGGGTTCTCCTCGTGGGGGATCGGCCAGTACGCCAGCGGCTTGTCCCCGCCGACATCCAGGGTCCGCGCCACCAGCGGGCGCCCGTCGAGGGCGTCGAACACGCGGCGGTACTCGGCCTCCTGGGTCGCCAGGTCGGGTGCCTGGGGATGGTTCATGAAGACGAATTCGGTGCGCAGCAGGCCGACGCCCTCGGCGCCCAGTTCCACCGCGCGCGCCGCGCCGGAGGTGTCGCCAAGGTTGGCGCAGACTTCCACGGCGTGGCCGTCGCGGGTCCGCGCCGGCTCCAGGCGCTGCGCGTCGGCGCGGGCCTGGCGCTGCTGGCGGGCATCGCGCTCGGCGGCGGCCTGGCGCAACTGTTCGACGCTCGGCGCCACCTGCAACCAGCCGTGCACGCCATCCAGCAGCAGCGCCGTACCCGGCTCCAGGCCGAGCACCGCCGCGCCGGCGCCGACCAGTGCCGGGATGCCGAGGGCGCGGGCGATGATCGCGCTGTGCGAGGTGGCGCCGCCGCGCGCCGTGAGGATGCCGGCGACCCGCTGTGGGTCGAGGCGGGCGACATCGGAGGGGCCGACCTCGTCCATCACCAGGATGTACGGCTGCTCCGGCTCGCGCGGCGCCTCCACCCCGCAGAGCCTGGCCAGCACCCGCCGGCCGAGGTCGCGCAGGTCAGCGGCGCGTTCGGCGAGCAGCGCGTCGCGCAGTGCCTCCTGCTGCGTCGCGAGTTCCTCCACCACCCCGCTCCAGGCCGCCTCGGCGCTTTCGCCGCGATTCAGGCGCAGTTGCACCTGCTCGGCCAGTTCCGGATCGTCGAGCATCTCCCGGTGGGTGACGAAAATCTCGCGGATCGCCTTCACCGTGCTGCGTTCGACCAGGCCGACGATCTCCTCGTCCACCGCCCGCCTGGCCCGCAGCAGGCGCTCGCGTTCATGGGCCGGCGACTCGCCGCGCGGCTGGAACTCGAAACGCTGCGCCACCTGCACATGCGCCGGACCGCTGGCGATGCCCGGCGACGCGGCGATCGCCGGCAGCCGGTCGCCGGCGCACAGCGGCGCCGGCCGGTCGTTCTCTTCCGCCTCGGCGAGGGACGCGGGAAAGACCTCCTCCGCCAGCGCCTCGACCTCCTCGCCCAGGCCCTCGCGCACCGCGGCCAGCAAGGCCGGCAGCGCGTTCTCGGCGATCGCCGGCTCGGCGCTGAACTCCAGCGCCTGGCCGCGCCGCGCGCCGAGGGCGAGCAGCCTGCTCAGACTCTTCGCCGAAACGGGAAGCGCGTCGCTATCGGCCAGGCGTACGCGGATCTCCCCGGCGAAGCCCTTGGCCAGTTGCGCCAGCGCCTGCGCCGGGCGGGCATGCAGGCCATGCGGGTTGGCCAGGACCACCCGCGCGCTGGGCCAGTCCGGCGGCAGCTCGCCGCCGAGCGCGGCGAGTACGCTGCGGCTGCTGGTGGCGCCCACCAGCTCGGCGCCACGCCCTTCCAGCAACAGGTCGCACAGGCGTTCGAGCAGCGCCTGGTGCGCTTCGCCCAGGCTGGCCAGGCAGAACAGCCCGGTGACCAGTTGCCCCTGGTGCTGCAACGGTTGCGCCGGAGTGACGAAGGCCAGCCCGGGGCGCTTGACCAATTGTTCGCTGTGCAACCAGCACAGCCCCTCGCCCAGCGGCAGCGGTTCTGCCTGTTGCAGCACGGCGGCGAAGCCGTTGTCCACGCAGCCGGCCTTCTTCAGCAGGCGCGCGCCGAGCCAGGCCAGTTCGTCGAAGTCCTCGGCATTCTGCCCGAGGCCGACCAACTGCGCGTCCAGCGCCAGCTCCTGCGGCGCGCCCTGCAACAGGCGGAGGACTTCCTCGGCGCTGGCGGCCGCGCTCAGCGCCGGTCCCAGGTCGGCCTCGCCGAGGGCGCGGGTGAGCAGTTGCAGCAGGTGCAGGTGTTCGTCGGACTTCGCCGCGATGCCGATGGCCAGGTAGACCCGCTGGCCATCGCCCCAGTCCACCCCCTCGGGAAACTGCAACAGGCGCACGCCGGTGCTGAAGACCAGCTCGCGGGTGTCCGGGGTCCCGTGGGGGATGGCGATGCCCTGGCCGAGATAGGTGGAGCCTTGCGCCTCGCGCGCCTTCAGTCCTTCGGCGTAGCCGGGCGCGGCCAGGCCGTCGGCGACCAGCGCCTCGCCGAGCAGGCGCAGGGCTTCGGCCTTGTCCGCGGCGCGCTGGCGCATGCGGATCTGCCGGGTATCGAGTTCGAGCATGGAAACCTCCTCAGGAGCGAACGGCTCCCCGTCTCACGTCCGGATCGTCCCGCCGCGCCGGGGCGCGAGCGCAGGATGTGCCGGCGGTAGCGGAAAGCGGCTCGCGGGAGCCTTCCGTACAGCCTGGGGCGGTGATCCGCTTGTTGTCATCGATCAGCCATGGCGTGGGCGGCGCGTCGTTCGGGCTGCGCGAGGCAGCCTGGGGCAGGTGGCGCCGGCTTCGCCGGAATTTTTTGCTGAATCGATTCACTTAATTAAATTGGCACGTTACCCGATAATGATTGATCCTTGAAGCCCAACTTGTCGTCGCTCCCAGTAGAGATCGGTTTGAAACTCAGTGATATCGCCCGCCTGGCCGGGGTCTCGGTGACCACCGCCAGCTATGTCATCAATGGCAAGGCCGCCCAGCGGCGCATCAGCGCCGCCACCGTCGAACGCGTGCTTGCCGTGGTCGAGGAACACGGCTACCAGCCGGACCAGCAGGCCGCCGGCCTGCGCCGCGGGCAGACCCGCACCCTCGGCTTCATCCTCCCGGACCTGGAAAACCCCAGCTACGCCCGCCTCGCCAAGCAACTCGAACAAGGCGCCCGGGCACGCGGCTACCAGTTGCTGATCGCCTGCTCCGACGACGAGCCGGAGACCGAGCGCCAGGTCGTCAACCTGTTCCGCGCGCGCCGCTGCGACGCGCTGATCGTCGCCAGTTGCCTGCCGGCCGGGGATGATACCCATGCCCGGCTGCTCGCCGAAGGCCTGCCGGTGGTGGCCATCGACCGCCAGCTCGAGCCGCGGCAATTCGCCTCGGTGATCAGCGACGACCAGGACGCCGCGCGCCGCCTCACCGAAACCCTGCTGCGACCGGCGCCGCGCCATATCGCCCTGCTCGGCGCGCGGGCGGACCTGATCATCAGCCATGACCGCGCCGCCGGCTTCCGCCAGGCACTGGAGGACTTCCGCGGCGAAGTCATCGTCGAGCATGCCGAGGTGTTCAGCCGCGAGTGTGGACGGCGCCTGATGGAACAATTGCTGGAGCGCCTGGGCTACCTGCCCGACGCCCTGGTGACCACCGCCTACGTGCTTCTCGAAGGGGTCTTCGACGTGTTCCAGGCGCGCGCCGACGGCTGGCCCGAGCGCTTGCGGGTGGCGACCTTCGGCGACACCCAGCTGCTCGACTTCGTGCCGCTGAAGGTCAACTCGATCTACCAGCAGCACGCGCTGATCGCCGCCAACGCCCTCGAACTGGCGCTCCGCGCGGTCGAGGAAAACGACTACCGGCCGGGCCTGCACGCCGTCCCCCGGCAACTCAAGCTGCGCAGCTGAGCCGACCGCCATGCGCCTGGTCGACACCCACAACCACCTCGACTTCCCGGACTTCGACGCCGACCGCGCCGCGCTGCTGCAACGCAGCCGCGCGCTGGGGGTCGAGCGCCAGGTGGTGCTCGGCGTCTATCGCGAGAACTGGCAACGGGTCTGGGACCTGGCGCAGGCCGAGGACGGCCTGTACGCGGCGCTCGGCCTGCATCCGATCTACCTGGCGCGGCACCGCCCGGAGCATCTGGACGAACTGCGCCAGTGGCTGCAACGCCTGCGCGGCGAGACGAAGCTCTGCGCGGTCGGCGAGATCGGCCTGGACTACTACCTGGAACACCTCGACCGCGACGCCCAGCAGGCGCTGTTCGAGGCCCAGCTGCGGCTGGCCGCCGAGTTCGGGCTGCCGGCGCTGATCCACGTGCGCCGCGCCCACGCGGCGACCATCGCCACCCTCAAGCGCATCCACCTGGAGCGCCGCGGCATCATCCATGCCTTCGCCGGCAGCCGCGAGGAAGCCCGCGAATACCTCAAGCTCGGCTTCCGCCTCGGCCTCGGCGGCGCGCCGACCTGGCCGCAGGCCAACCGCCTGCGCAAGGTGGCGGCGGAGCTGCCGGCCGAGGCCATCGTGCTGGAAACCGATGCGCCGGACATGGCGCCGGCGATGCATCCCGGCCAGCGCAACAGTCCGGAGCACCTGCCGGACATCTGCCGCGCCCTCGCCGAGCTGCGCGGGGTCGACGCCGAGGAACTGGCGGCGAGCAGCAGCCGCAACGCCGCCGAGCTGTTCGGCTGGGACTGATCAAGCGTCGCGCAGGACTTCCGGCGCCAGATGCGGGTACGCTTCGCGCAACGCTTCCAGGCAGGCCGATAGCTGCGCCGCTTCCTCCGGCAGGCGCCGGGCGAAGTCGCTCCAGCCTTGCAGACGCAATTGCCGGGGCATCGGCACCAGCCCGCTGATGGCGTCCCAGAAGGCATCCCAGTTGCATCCGTACCATGGCGGCAGCGCCAGGGCCTGGCGCAGGCGCTCGTGCAACCGCGCAACGCTGTCCACGTCCGCCAGCTCGATGGCCAGGCTCGCCGCCCGGTTCAGTTCCTCGTCCATGGCGCCTCCGCCAGCAATGCGTCGCAACGCTCGCGCACGAAGCCGCGCAACAGCGTCACCGGGCGGGTCAGCTGGACACGATGGGTGCACAGCAGATTCAGCGGCGTCGCCTCGCCCTGCCACTCCGGCAGCAGCAGGCGCAGGCGTCCGGCGCGCACGTCCTCGGCCACGTCGAGCCAGGACTTGTAGACCAGTCCCTTGCCGGCCAGGGCCCAGCGCCGCACCACATCGGCATCGTCGCAGACGCGGTCGCCGGCGACCGTCAGGGTCAGGCTGCGGCGGCCCCGCTGGAACGCCCAGCGGTCGTGTACCCGGCCGCCGAGTTGGTAGAGCAGGCAATTGTGCTCGCGCAGGTCGTCCGGCTGGCGCGGCTCGCCGCGCTCCGCCAGGTAGCCCGGCGCGGCGCAGAGCACTCGCCGGTTGTCCGGCGCCAACGGCAGGGCGACCAGGCTGGAGTCGGCCGGTGCGCCGTAGCGGATCGCCACGTCCACCGGTTGCCGGTAGAGATCGGTCACCCGGTCGCCGAGCAGCAGGCGCAGGCTCAGTCGCGGATAGCGCGCCTGGAACTCGTCGAGCCAGGGCAGCAGCAGGTTGCGGCCGAAGTCGGAGGGCGCGGAAAGCTGCAGTACCCCGGCGATCTGGTCCTTGCCGCCCTGCAGCAACCGGCGCCCCTCCTCCAGGCTGCGCAACGAGGCGCGGGCATGCAGGAGGAACGCGTCGCCCTCGGGGGTCAGGCGCAGGCTGCGGGTGGAGCGGGCGAACAGGCGCACCTCCAGCTCGCTTTCCAGGCGCTTCAGCGCCGCGCTGGCCACCGCCGGGGAAATCTCCAACTGGCGCGCGGCGGCGGACAACGAGCCGCTGTCGCTGGTGTGGACGAACACCTGGAGGTCGTCGTAGCGCAGCATTTTCAAGATTCCTTTGAAAGAGTCTTCCCTGATAGCCTGTTTTTCAGCGATTTGAAATAGCCCATCCTGACTCCGCCCCATCGAAGGAACCCACCATGAGCACACCCCTTACCCTGATCGCCACCATCACCGCCGCCCCCGGCCATGCCGAGGCCCTGGAGCGCGAGCTGCGCGCCCTGGTCGCCCCGTCGCGCGCCGAGGCTGGTTGCCTGCAGTACGACCTGCATCAGGACCGCCACGACTCCCACCTGTTCTACATGATCGAGCAGTGGCGCGACGACGCCGCCCTGGAGCGGCACCAGAACACCGAACACTTCCTGCGCTTCAGCCGCGGCAACGAAGCCCTGCTGCAGAACGTGAAGATCGACCAACTCTATCGCCTCGCCTGAGGCCCGTTTCCCGGAGTTCCCATGAAAGCTGTCGGTTACTACCAATCCCTGCCCATCGACCATCCCGACGCCCTGCTCGACCTCGAACTGCCCGAGCCCACGCCGGGCCCGCGCGACCTGCTGGTGGAGGTCCGCGCCATCTCGGTCAACCCAGTGGATACCAAGGTCCGCCAGCGCGCCCAGCCGGAAGCCGGCCAGGCCAAGGTGCTGGGCTGGGACGCGGCGGGCGTGGTGCGCGCGGTCGGCAGCGAGGTCAGCCTGTTCCGTCCTGGCGATCGGGTCTGGTACGCCGGGGACATCACCCGCCCCGGTAGCAACAGCGAGCTGCATCGGGTCGACGAGCGCATTGCCGGGCACCTGCCGAAAAGCCTCGACTTCGCCCAGGCCGCGGCCCTGCCGCTGACCACCATCACTGCCTGGGAACTGCTCTTCGAGCGCTTGCAGATCGCCGAAGGCAAGGCCGACCAGGGCCAGAGCCTGCTGGTGGTCGGTGCCGCCGGCGGGGTCGGTTCGATCCTGCTCCAACTGGCCCGGCAACTGACCGGCCTGAACGTGATCGGCACCGCTTCGCGCGCAGAGACCCAGGCCTGGGTCCGCGACCTCGGCGCGCACCATGTGATCGACCACGGCAAGCCGCTGACCGAAGAGCTGAAGCGGATCGGCATCGACGAGGTCAGCCATGTCGCCAGCCTGACCCACACCGACCAGCACCTCGAACAGATCGTCGCCGCCCTGCGCCCGCAAGGCCGCCTGGCGCTGATCGACGATCCGGCGTCGCTGGACATCGGCAAGCTGAAGCAGAAGAGCCTGTCGCTGCACTGGGAGTTCATGTACACCCGGTCGATGTTCCAGACCGACGACATGATCGAGCAGCACCGGCTGCTGGAGCGGGTCGCCGGGCTGATCGACGAAGGCGTGTTGAAGACCACCGTCGGCGAGCATTTCGGCCGCATCGACGCGGCCAACCTGCGCCGCGCCCACGCGCTGCTGGAGAGCGGCCGGGCCAAGGGCAAGATCGTTCTCGAAGGGTTCTGAGCGGCAGGACCACGGGGCGCGGCGTTTTCCACCCTACCGCCGTGCCCCTGGCCTTTGCTATCCCGCCTTGCGCACCCTCAGCGCAGTCTCGATCTCGCCAAGGATCGTCGGGTCGTCGATGGTCGATGGCGCCGCGTAGTCCTCGCCATCGGCGATCTTGCGCAGCACCGCGCGGAGGATCTTCCCGGAGCGGGTCTTCGGCAGCCGCTTGACCACCACCACCCGCTGGAAGCAGGCCAGCGCGCCGATCTGTTCGCGGACCAGCGCCACCAGCTCGCGCTGCAGTTGCTCGGCGGCGATCCCGGCATCGTCCTTGAGCACCACCAGGCCCAGCGGCACGTGGCCCTTGAGTTCGTCCCGCACGCCGATCACCGCGCACTCGGCAACCGCCTGGTGCTGCGCCACGCGTTCCTCCATCTCGCCGGTGGAGAGGCGATGCCCGGAAACGTTTATCACGTCGTCGGTGCGCCCCATGATGTAGACGAAGCCGTCCTCGTCGAGATAACCGCCGTCGCCGGTGTGGTAGTAGCCGGGATAGTTGCCCAGGTAGGCCTGCAGGTAGCGCGGGTGGTCGTCCCAGAGGGTCTGCGCGCAGCCCGGCGGCAACGGCAGGGCGATGACGATCGCGCCCTGGCGGTTCGCTCCCAGCGGCCGGCCTTCGTCGTCCAGCACCTGCACGTGGTAGCCGGGCACCGCGCGGTTGGTCGAACCGGCCCGCAGGTCGTGGCCGGCGATCCCGGTGCACGGCGCGGTCACCGGCCAGCCGGTCTCGGTCTGCCACCAGTGGTCGTGGACCGGCCGCCCGGTATGCTCCTCCAGCCAGTGCTGGGTACTGCTGTCGAGCTTCTCGCCGGCCAGGAACAGATGGCGCAGCGAACCCAGGTCGTAGCGCCTCACCCGTTCGCCATGCGGGTCTTCCTTGCGGATCGCGCGGATCGCCGTCGGCGCGCAGAACAGGCTGTTCACCTTGTGCTCTTCGATCACCCGCCAGTAGGCGCCGGCGTCCGGCGTGCGCACCGGCTTGCCTTCGTAGAACACCGTGGTGCAGCCGCACATCAGCGGGCCGTAGACGATCAGCGAGTGGCCGACCACCCAGCCGACGTCGGAGATTCCCCACCAGACGTCGCCGGCCTGCATCCCGTAGATGTTGCGCACCGCGTAGCGCAGCGCCACCGCGTGGCCGCCGTTGTCGCGGACGATGCCCTTGGGTTTGCCGGTGGTGCCCGAGGTGTACATGATGTACAGCGGATCGCCGCTGGCCACCGGCAGCGGATCGGCCGGCTCGGCGGCGGCGAGGCAGTCCTGCCAGTCCAGGTCGCGGCCCGGGTGCAGGCGCGCGAGGGCCTGCGGGCGCTGCCAGACCATGACGTGGTCGGGCTGGTGGATCGCCAGTTCGAGGGCCTTGTCCACCAGCGGCTTGTATTCGATCACCCGATCGAACTCCAGCCCGCAGGAAGCGCTGAGCACCAGCTTCGGCGTGGCGTCGTCGATGCGCAGGGCCAGCTCGTAGGGAGCGAAGCCACCGAACACCACCGAATGCACCGCGCCCAGGCGCGCGCAGGCGAGCATCGCCATGGCCGCCTGCGGCACCATCGGCATGTAGATGATCACCCGGTCGCCCTTGCCGACCCCGAGGGCGCGCAGGGCGCCGGCCAGGCGCGCCACTTCGTCGCGCAGCCGCAGGTAGCTGTAGCGGTCCTGGGTGCCGGTCACCGGCGAGTCGTAGATCAGCGCGGTCTGTTCGCCGCGCCCCTCCTCGATCTGCCGGTCGAGGGCCAGGTAGGCGCTGTTCAGGCGGCCGTCGGCGAACCAGCGGTGGGTGCCGTCGGACAGGCTTTCGAGGATGTTCGCGGGCGCCTGGTACCAGGCGACGGAGCGGGCCTGCTCGGCCCAGAACGCGGCCGGCTCGGCGATCGAGCGGGCATGCTGCTGCAGGTACGTCATGTTCCAGCCCTCTGATTGTTCTTATTAGGGATGAAGCAGTGAGTTCGGCTTGAAGCGTTGCGCGAGTGGAAACCCTGTAGGAAAACACTTATCCGTTTTTCCTACAGAGTTCCGCAGTATGGGCGGGTGGACCCCGCCCGCCATCAACCTTTGGTCGTAGGTCTCAGTCCTTGCCGCGATAGAGCTTCTGGATACTGGAGAAGTCCAGCCCGGCATGCTCCGCATCGGCCTGGGCGTGCAGGTTGAACAGGTTGCGCGCCAGCGCGCCGAGCGGCGTCGAGGCCTGCACCGCCTGGGCATTGGCCAGGGCCAGGCCGAGGTCCTTGTTCATCAGGCGTACCTGGAAGCCGCCGGCATAGTCGTTGCTCGCCGGCGCCTGCGGCATCACCCCCGGCCAGGGGTTGTAGACGTTCAGCGCCCAGTTGCCGCCGGAACTCTGCTTCATCACCTCGGACAGCACCGCCGGATCGAGGCCGTTCCTCACCCCCAGCGCCAGCGCCTCGGCAGTGCCGGCCATGAGGATGCCGAGGAGCATGTTGTTGCAGATCTTCGCCACCTGGCCGGCGCCGTGGTCGCCGGCGTGGAAGATGTTCCGGCCCATGTTCTCGAGGATCGGCCGGGCCCGCGCGAAGCCTTCGGCGGGACCGCCGACGATGAAGCTCAGGGTGCCGGCGCGGGCGCCACCGACGCCACCGGAGACCGGCGCGTCGAGCAGGGTCAGGCCCTTCGCCGCGGCCGCCTCGGCGACCTTGCGCGCGGTCTCCGGGGCGATGGTCGAGCAGTCGATCAGCAGCGGCTTGCCGGCGAGCCGGGCGAGCAGGCCGTCGTCGCCGAGATACAGGCTTTCCACGTGCTGCCCGGCCGGCAGCATGCTGATCACCACTTCGGCGCCTTCGCAGCACTGCAAGGCGCTGTCGGCTCCCTGCGCGCCCTGCTCGACCAGGCCCAGCACGGCCTTGGGCTGCAGATCGAAGACATTCACCCGGTGGCCGGCCTTGAGCAGGTTGGCGGCCATCGGCGCGCCCATGTTGCCCAGGCCGAGAAATGCGATGTTGGCCATCTGTGTATCTCCGTCTCAGCGCATCTGGATCGAGAAGTTGGTCCCGGCCACGCTGTCGCTGTCGAACCAGCGCGCGGTCACGGTCTTGGTCTCGGTGTAGAAGCGCACGCCCTGCTTGCCGTAGGCGTGCAGGTCGCCGTAGAACGAGCCCTTCCAACCGGTGAAGGAGAAGAACGGCAGCGGTACCGGGATCGGGATGTTGATGCCGACCTGGCCGACCTCGATGTGGTGCTGGAAGGTCCGCGCCGCGGCGCCGGAACTGGTGAAGATCGAGGTGCCGTTGCCGTAGGGGCTTTCGTTGATCAGGCGGATCGCCTGCTCCAGGTTGTCGACCTCGGCCAGGCAGAGCACCGGGCCGAACACCTCTTCGCGATAGATAGCCATGTCCGGGCGCACCCCGGCGAACAGCGTCGGGCCGACCCAGTTGCCGTTCGGGTATCCCTCGACCTCGTAGTCGCGGCCATCCAGCAGCAGCTGCGCGCCCTCCTCCACGCCCTGGCCGATCAGGCGCTCGATGCGCGCCTTGGCCTGCGGGTTGATCACCGGGCCGTAGCTGGCGCCGCTGTCGTCCCATGGGCCGGGGCGGACCTTGGCCAGCGCGTCGCGGATGTCCGGGATCCACTCGCGGGCGGCCCCCACCAGCACCGCCACCGAGATCGCCATGCAGCGCTGCCCGGCCGCGCCCACCGAGGCACCGACCAGGTTGCTGATGACCTGCGCCTTGTCCGCGTCGGGCATGATCACCATGTGGTTCTTCGCCCCGGCGAAGCTCTGCACGCGCTTATTGTGCGCGGTGCCGGTGTGGTAGACGTACTGGCCGACCGCGACCGAGCCGACGAAGGACACCGCCTTCACCTGCGGGTGCTTGAGCAACTGGTCGACCTGTTCCTTGCCGCCATGCACCACCTGCAGCACGCCCTTCGGCGCACCGGCCTCGAGGAACAGCTCGGCGAGACGCACGCTGGTCAGCGGCACCTGCTCGGAAGGCTTGAGGATGAAGGCGTTGCCGCAGGCGATGGCCAGCGGGAACATCCACAGCGGGATCATCGCCGGGAAGTTGAACGGGGTGATGCCGACGCACACGCCCAGCGGCTGGGTGATGCTGTAGGTGTCGATGTTGCGGGCGACGTTCTCCACCGTCTCGCCCATCAGCAGCGAGGGCACGTTGCAGGCGTGCTCGACCACCTCGATGCCGCGCCAGACGTCGCCCCTGGCGTCCTCGAAAGTCTTGCCCAGCTCGCTGGAGACGATCTTCGCCAGTTCGTCGTGGTGCTCCTTGAGCAGCGCCTGGTAACGCAGCATCACCCGCGCGCGCTCGGAAACCGGGGTTTCCTTCCAGCTGGCGAAGGTTTCGCGGGCGCTGGCCACCGCCTGCTCGACCTGCTCCGCGCTGGCGCAGGCGATCTCCGCCAGGGTGCTGTTGTCGAGGGGATTGCTGACCGGGATGCGCTGGGCGCCGAGACCTTCGACGAAGGCTCCCGCGATGAGGTGGCGGACTGGGACTGACATGAACCCTCCTGCACCGGCCAGGCCGGCTTTTATTGTTGTGGCGGACTGGGACGAGGCCGATTCGGACCTCGCTTTGGCCAAGAAGCTATCACTGGGCGGAAGGTCGCGAGATCGACTAAATTGTGTTGTTCATGGACTATATTGCGGAGCCGGCTACCGACATGTCGCACACCTCCGACTGGCCCCTGCCGGCCGACAGCCTGCGCTTGCCGATCCCGCCGGCGCTGCTGGAGAAACTCGCGGTCCACCCGCTCAGCCGCGACCTCTACCCCACCTCCCTGGGCCACTACCGGCGCGCCCGCGACCACCGCATGAGCCGCGAGCGGCATGACGAGCACCTGCTGATCTACTGCAGCGAAGGCCAGGGCCTGTTGCGCGTGCGCGAGGCCGAGGCCTGGCGCGAATACCGGGTCGGCAGCGGCGACCTGCTCTGGCTGCCGCCGGGCATGGCCCACGACTACGCCGCCGACGACCGCCAACCCTGGACCATCTTTTGGACCCACCTGCGCGGCGACAGCGCCACCTGGCTGCAACACAGCGCCGGCTACCGCGACACCCCGCTGCGCCATTGGGGCCTGCAACACGCCCTGCTCGGCGGCTTCGAGCAACTGCTGGAAGTGCGCCACAGCGGCTACCGCTTCCAGCACTTCCTGCTCGCCGCCAGCCGCCTGCGCAGCCTGCTCTGCCAGCTCCCGCTGCTGCGCCCGCTGCGCGAGGGCAGCCTGGACCTCGACGGACTGCACGCCTACATGCGCGAACACCTGCATGCGCGCCTCGAACTGGAACGCCTGGCGGCCTTCTGCAACCTCTCGAAGTTCCATTTCGTCAGTCGCTACAAGGCGATCACCGGGCGTACGCCGATCCAGCACTTCCTGCACCTGAAGATCGAGTACGCCTGCCAGTTGCTCGACGGCAGCGACCAGAGCGTGGCCCGGGTCGGCCAGGCCGTCGGCTATGACGACAGCTACTACTTCTCGCGCCTGTTCAGCAAGGTCATGGGCCTGTCGCCAAGCGCCTATCGGCAGCGGGTAAGGCAGGGCCAGGGCGGCGCCTGAAAGCCCTGCGCCGGGGTTCGAAACGAAGCGGCAACCGGTTGTCGGCAAACTGATCCCGGTCAGTGTTTTCCGGGCCGACAGGACTAGACTGAAGCTCCCTTTCCAGCCCCGATGGATGAATCGCCATGAACATCCTCGTCCGCCCGTCGCAAACCCCGAAAGGCCAATGCTGGCAAGTCTGCCTCGACCAGCAGGCCGTCAACTTCCGTAGCGAAAGCGAGGCCCGGCGTTTCGTCGACCGCCTCGAGGCGCGCCTGCGCGCGCCCCACGTGCTGCCCGAACTGAAGCAGCGAACGGCCTGATCCGCGCTCAGGCGGCCTGGCGCTCCAGGCGCCCGGACTGCCAGGCGAGCAGGGTGGCGACCGCGCCGCAGACGGCGATCACCAGAGTCATGGGGATCGCCGTGCCGTCGTGGAGCACGCCGACCAGCGCCGAAGCGCCCGCCGCCACGCTGAACTGCAGACTGCCCATCAGCGCCGAGGCGCTGCCGGCGTGCTGTCCCTGCCCGGCCATCGCGCAGGCGGAGGCGTTGGGAATGATACAACCGAGGCTGGCCACGCACCCGAACAGCGGAACCAGCAGCGGCCACAGCGTAGCCGGTTGCAGCGAGGCGATGCCCAGCAGCGCCAGGCCGCACGCCAGGTAGCCCCAGATGATCCGCCGCAGCCAGAACGCCGGCCCGCGATAGCGCAGCAGCCGCGCGTTGACCTGCGCCATGACGATGAAGCCCGCGGCGTTGCTGCCGAACAGCCAGCCATAATGCTCGGCGGGAACCCCGTAGAGCTGGATGAATACGTAGGGCGAACCGGCGATGTAGGCGAACATCCCGGCCATCGCCACTCCACCGGAGAGACCGTAGGCGAGGAACAGGCGGTCGGCGAACAGCCGCCGGTACTGCCCCAGCGCGCCGGACAGCGGTGGACGCTCGCCGTCGGCGGGGATGGTTTCCGGCAGCCACAGCGCCACGCCGAGGCCGGCCAGGGCGGCGAACAGGGTCAGGCAGACGAAGATCGACTGCCAGCCGTGCCAGTCGAGCAGCAGGCCGCCGGCCACCGGCGCGAGGATCGGCGCCAGGCCCATCACCAGCATCAACTGGGAAAACGCCTTGGCGGCGCCGATCGGGTCGCACAGGTCGCGCACCACCGCCCGCGAGATGACCATCCCGGCGCAGCCGCCGAGGGCCTGGACGAAACGCGCGGCGATCAGCCATTCCAGGCTCGGCGCCAGGGCGCAGGCGGCCGAGGCCAGGGTGAAGATGCTCACTCCCACCAGCAGCGGCAGGCGCCGGCCATAGCGGTCGGCCACCGGGCCATAGAGCAGTTGGCCGATGGACAGGCCGGCGAAGTAGGCGGCCAGGCTCAGTTGGACGTGCTCGACGTCGGTGGCGAAGGCCTTGGCCAGGGTCGGGAAGCTCGGCAGGTAGAAGTCGATGGCCAGTGGCCCGAAGGCGCTCAAGGCTCCCAGTATCAGCAGGATGCGCAGGTTCATGGATCGCTCGGCACGGAGCGTCGGCACCAGGCGGGGCATCTCCCCGCGCAACTCCCGGCCAGCGGGACGACGACGCTGTCATTGAATCGGAATGTGAAGACGGGCGACTCCGGGCCCGCGGGCCGGTACGGGCGGAAGATGGAGCGGACGCCGGGGAGTCGCCGGGAAAAGTAGCGCGCAGCATACCACCGAAGGCCCCGACGATCATGGCCCACCGGGCAGCCTCCAGGAAAACGACGGTTCACGAATGAGCGGCACTAGACAAAGGTGGTGTCGAAATACTTCGAGTCCGCCCGAGCGCGACTAAAATCGGTACACTCCCCGCCCCGTTGCCGAGACCGACTCCCGACTACCCAGCACAGCATGCGACGCACAAAGGAAGACTCCGAGAAAACCCGTACGGCCATCCTCCTGGCCGCCGAGGAACTGTTCCTGGAAAAGGGCGTGTCCCATACCAGCCTGGAACAGATCGCCAGGGCCGCCGGGGTGACCCGTGGCGCCGTCTACTGGCACTTCCAGAACAAGGCCCACCTGTTCAACGAGATGCTCAACCAGGTACGCCTGCCACCGGAGCAACTCACCGAGCGCCTGTCCGGCTGCGACGGCAGCGATCCGCTGCGCTCGCTCTACGACCTGTGCCTGGAGGCCGTGCAATCGCTGCTGACCCAGGAAAAGAAGCGGCGCATCCTGACCATCCTGATGCAGCGCTGCGAGTTCACCGATGAACTGCGCGAGGCGCAGGAGCGCAACAACGCCTTCGTGCAGATGTTCATCGAGCTCTGCGAGCAACTGTTCGCCCGCGAGGAATGCCGCGTCCGCCTGCATCCGGGACTGACCCCGCGGATCGCCTCACGCGCCTTGCACGCGCTGATCCTCGGGCTGTTCAACGACTGGTTGCGCGATCCGCGCCTGTTCGACCCGGCCACCGACGCGGAACACCTGCTGGAGCCGATGTTCCGCGGGCTGGTCCGCGACTGGGGTCAGGCCAGCTCGGCGCCGTAGCCTTCCTCGCGGATCGCCTCGAGCACCTGGCCGCTGTCGAGCCGGCTGGCGACCCGCACCTCGCCGGCACCGAGGTCGACCTGGACGTCCGCCGCCGAATCCTTCGCCTGCACCGCCTGGGTGATCGCCCGTACGCAGTGGCCGCAGGTCATGCCCTGAACCTTGAAGACTTGCATGGTATTGCCTCTCTGGTGGTCATCGATGCCGCGAGTGTCAACCTTCCCATGATGTCAAGGTCAAGCTGAAACATCCGGTAACCGACGAAGCGTCAAGAACGGGTAAAGGCGCGGTAAAGAGGCTTAAACCACACAAAGCTCATGGTTAACATGTTCACCTTGATTTTCATGAGGTAGAACCATGTCCATCCGCCGCTATTCCCCGTCCCAGATCGCCCTGCACTGGCTCAGCGCCATCGCGGTGCTGCTGATCATCGCCCTGCCCTACGGCGCCGACCTTTTCGCCGGCCCGCTCGGCGGCAAGGGCAACGTGTTCACCCTGCACAAGTCGCTAGGCGTGGCGGTCCTGCTACTGACCCTGGCGCGCCTGGTGCTGCGCCGCACCCAGGGCACCCCGGATACCCTGGCCGCCTGTCCCGGCTGGCAGCGCTTCGCGGCCAAGTCCGGGCATGCGCTGCTGTATGCGGTGCTGATCGTCATGCCGCTCTCCGGCATGCTCGCCGGCAAGCGTCCGCTGGACCTGTTCTGGCTGGTGCAGGTCGGCCCGTTCGACTTGCCGGAAGCCTTCAAGGCGTTCGCCGGCGGCACCCACGTCACCCTCCAGTACCTGCTTTTCGCGCTGATCCTCGGCCACGCCGTCGCGGCCATCTGGCACCACCGCGTGCAGAAGGACGATGTACTGCGCGCCATGCTGCCACAGCGCGGCGCCTGATCCCGGCGACGGACGGGCGCGCGGTTGCCCGTCCCGACTTGTCGCGGCCCCCGGCTTCGGCCAAGCTTTTCCGCACGCCCCCGCCGTCGAGGCCCGTCATGTCCCGTATGCTTCCCTTTTCGCTGTACATCCTCGCCCTCGCCTGCGCCCTTCCGGTGGGCGCCACGGAGCCACAACCGGCGGGCGGCGCCTGGGCGCAACCGGACCCGGCGCCGATCGGCTACGCGGTGCTCAACGTTTCCCGCGAGCGGGTCGAGTCCGGCACCGCCTGCGACGTCGGCCTGTATGTCCACGACGAACTGGTCGGCAACCTGCAGCCCGGCGCCAGCCTGGCGCTGAACCTGCAACCCGGCGCGGTCAACCTGCGGCTAGCGCCGAACGGCCCGGGCGACGCCTGCCGCAACGGCATGACCATCCTCGCCGGGCAGACCCTGACCCTGCGCGCCGGGGAAATCCGCAACCTGCGCATTACCCTCGGTGCCGGCGGGCTCTACCTGGCGCCGGTGGCGGATGGGTACTGAGGGGTAGCGACTTGCCGTGGGGCATTCGCCATGACTCAGAGCACGAAGGTGGCGTTTCGGCACCGGGTGCACGGGGACTGCCTGGCGGGCCGTGAATGCGTGCACTGGCCCCCAGCTCCCGTCGCTGCCTGCACGGCAGTAAGGGGGGAAGCTGTTGCTTAGCGCTTGAGCGGGCGTCGTGGTTGCCGGTCAATCTGCTTGTCGTGCTTGCCTTGGCCTCTTGTTTCGGTCTTTCCAGGCAAGCTCCTTCTGCAAGCGTCCAAAAGACTAGCCCTGCCCCTCGAAGGGCATGCCAGGAGCCCGATCCGTAGGGCGAATAACCGCTTGCGGTTATCCGCCGGCTCTCCAGGGCATCGGCGGATACCGCCTGTGGCGGTATCCGCCCTACGGGACGTTCGAGCAGGCTTCGTGTTTGCTGGTCAAGCTGCTTGTCGTGCCTGCCTTGGCCTCTTGTTTCGCCTTCCCAGGCGAGTTCCTTTTGCAAGCGTCCAAAAGGAACCAAAAGACTCGCCCCGGCATCCGGCCACTCGTCCCCCTCCGCAACGATTCCGCTCGGCCTCCTGACGGGGCGGGTTTGCCGCCCCACCACTCGGAGGGCAAGCCTCACTTCGTGCATGCCAGGAACCCGATCCTGAAGCGCCCCTCAGCCCAATCGAATCCTTCCGCTCGCCACCAGCACCGCATGCCCGGCGATACTCACCCGCTCGCCCTCCAACCGGCACCACAGCTCGCCGCCGCGCGCCGAGCACTGCTGGGCGGTCAGCGACAGTTTGTTCAAGCGCCGGGCCCAGTAGGGAATCAGGCTGCAATGCGCGGAGCCGGTCACCGGATCCTCGTCGACGCCCATCACCGGGGCGAAGAAACGCGAGACGAAATCCTTCAACTGCCCTCGCGCGGTAATGATCACGCCGCGCCAGGGCAGCCGCGCCAGCGCCGCGAAGTCCGGACGGCAGGCACGCACCGCGTCCTCGGACTCGAGCAGTACCAGCAGCTTGTCGGTGGAGCCCAGCACGTCCACCGGCGGCAGGCCGAGGGCCTGCTCCAGTTCGATGGTGCTGCCGACCTCGCTCGGGTACTGCGCGGGGAAATCCAGGGCCAGGCGCGAGTCCTCGCGGGCGACCCGCAGCGCACCGGAGCGAGAGATGAATTCCAGGCGCTCGCCTGGTTCGTCATGGACCTCGAACAGTACATGGGCCGCCGCCAGGGTGGCGTGACCACAGAGCACCACCTCGACGCTCGGGGTGAACCAGCGGATCCGCCAGGCCTCGCCCTCGCGAACGACAAAGGCAGTCTCGGACAGGTTGTGCTCGGCCGCGATCATCTGCATCAGCTCATCGGCCAGCCAGGCGTCGAGGCGATAGACCATGGCGGGATTGCCGCTGAACGGACGGGAGGAAAACGCGTCGACCTGATGGAACTCGAGCTGCATGGCACACCTCCTGGGGACGATCGCCCCGGCATGCCACCAGCGGCTCCGGGATGGGCGACACAGTACGATCTTTTCCGATCGTAACAGTGGGACTTCGCCCTGCCTTCGACCCATTGCCCGAGCGGGCGTTTGCGGCGACCTGCCGGCGTTGTGAAGCCATCGGCAAGAACACCGCGTTCCGCACCGGACTCGCAGGGTCGGCGAACGAGTTCTGCGCCGTCCGCCTTCGCGGCCGGGAAAGCCGCTCAGGTCTCGCTGCGCACCCGCCGCACCGCGTTCTGCCAACCGGCGTAGAGCTCGCCGCGACGCTCCTCGGCCATGTGCGCGTCGAAGCGGCGCTGCAGGTGCCAGTGGCTGGCGATGTCGTCCAGGTCGCGATAGAAACCGGCCTTCAGGCCAGCCATGTAGGCCACGCCGAGGGCGGTGGTCTCGGTGACTTCCGGGCGCTCCACGGTGACGCCGAGGATGTCGGTGAGGAACTGCATCACCCAGTTGTTCACCACCATCCCGCCGTCCACCCGCAGCGCGCTGGGCGGCGTGCCGTCCTGGCGCATCGCCTCGAGCAGGTCGCGGGTCTGGTAGCAGACCGATTGCAGGCCGGCGGTGACGATCTCCTTGATCCCGGTGTCGCGGGTCAGGCCGAAGATCGCGCCGCGCGCCTTCGGGTCCCAGTAGGGCGCGCCGAGGCCGGTGAAGGCCGGCACCAGGTAGACGCCGTTGGAGTCGCCGGCCTGGATCGCCAGGGCTTCGCTCTCGTGGGCGTGGTCGATCAGCTTGATGCCGTCGCGCAGCCACTGCACCGCGGCGCCGGCGACGAAGATGCTGCCTTCCACGGCGTAGCTGACCTTGCCGTCCAGGCGGTAGCCGACCGTGGTGAGCAGGCGGTTCTTCGAGGTCACCGGCTGCTCGCCGGTGTTCTGGATCATGAAGCAGCCGGTGCCGTAGGTACTCTTCACCATGCCCGGCTGGAAGCAGGCCTGGCCGATCAGCGCGGCCTGCTGGTCGCCGGCCATGCCCAGCACCGGGATCGCCGCGCCAAGCAGCGACGGCTCGGTGACGCCGAACTCCGCCGCGCAGTCGAGCACCTCCGGTAGCAGGCTGCGCGGGATCCCGAACAGCGCCAGCAGCTCCTCGTCCCAGTCCTGGTTGTGGATGTTGAACAGCAGGGTGCGCGAGGCATTGGTCGCGTCGGTGCGATGGGAGCGGCCACCGGTCAGGCGCCAGAGCAGGAAGCAGTCGACGGTGCCGAAGCGCAACTCGCCGCGTTCGGCGCGCTGGCGGGCACCGGGCACGTTGTCGAGGATCCAGCGCAGCTTGGTGGCGGAGAAATAAGGATCGATCAGCAGCCCGGTGCGCGCACTGACGTTCGCCTCGTGGCCGGCGGCCTTGAGTTCGGCGCAGTAGTCGGCGGTACGGCGGTCCTGCCAGACGATGGCCGGGTGGACCAGGTCGCCGCTGGCGGCGTCCCAGACCAGCGTGGTCTCGCGCTGGTTGGTGATACCGATGGCGGCGATGTCCGCCGCGTTCAGGCCCTTGCGCGCAAGCGCGTCGCGGCAGACCTGAAGGGTGGTCAGCCAGATTTCCTCGCCGTCGTGCTCCACCCAGCCGTCCTTCGGGAAGTACTGCTTGAATTCCTGCTGGCAGCTCGCCACCGGCAAGCCCTGGGCACTGAACACGATGGCGCGGGAGCTGGTGGTGCCCTGGTCGATGGCAAGGAGGTAGTGGGACATGGAAAACCTGACAGATTGAAAAGTAAGACGAATGCCGGTCGCTCGACCGACGGGGTTAGCGGCTCATTCGCGGCCGATGGCGGCGAACGAGCCCTGGGTCAGCCGGGCCAGCACCTCGGCCGCCAGCTCCACCTCCAGCCCGCGCCGTCCTGCGCTGACATGGATGCTCGGGTACTGCCGCGCGCTTTCATCGATGAAGGTGCGCAGGCGCTTCTTCTGCCCCAGCGGGCTGATCCCGCCCACCAGGTAACCGGTGGCCCGCTGCGCCGCCTGCGGATCGGCCATGTCGGCCTTCTTCGCCCCCGCCGCGTGGGCCAGGGCCTTCAGGTCGAGGCTGCCGATCACCGGTACCACCGCCACCAGCAATTCGCCCTTCTCCGTGGCAGCGAGCAGCGTCTTGAATACCCGCTGCGGATCCAGGCCGAGTTTTTCCGCGGCTTCCAGCCCGTAGGACGGCGCCTTGGGGTCATGGCTGTAGCTGAGCACCTTGTGTTCGGCGCGAGCCTTTTTCAGCAGGTCGATGGCAGGGGTCATGGGTACTCCCGGAGAAGAACGTGGGCTGAAAACCGGCGCCTACCTTAAGCCATCCCCGGCAACCCTGCACGGGCCTCGATGCCGCGGCTGGCGTGCCTCGGGCAGGATGTTCGGTTGGCCGCGAAAACGAAACCAGAGGGTCGGTTTTCGGACAAACGTTCATCTTCGCGCTTTGACAGCATTCCTTTGTGAATATATTTTTTCGAAACTGAACAATTTTCACGGCTGCCCGCCATAATTACAAGAACAGACAAGAGAGGCCCCATGACCACTGCCGCCCCGACCCCGTCCCTGTTCGGCCAATGCCTGGCCGAGTTCCTCGGCACCGCCCTCCTCATTTTCTTCGGCACCGGTTGTGTCGCCGCCCTCAAGGTCGCCGGCGCAAGCTTCGGCCTGTGGGAGATCAGCATCATCTGGGGAGTCGGTGTCAGCCTGGGCATCTACCTCAGCGCCGGCGTCTCCGGCGCGCACCTGAACCCGGCGGTGAGCATCGCGCTATGGCTGTTCGCCGGCTTCGAGGGGCGCAAGCTGCCGTTCTACATGGCCGCCCAGGTGGCCGGCGCGTTCTGTGCGGCGGCGCTGGTCTACACCCTCTACAGCAGCCTGTTCGTCGAATTCGAGCAGGCGCAGCACATCGTCCGCGGCAGCCAGGACAGCCTGGCCCTGGCCTCGGTATTCTCCACCTACCCACACCCGGCGCTGTCGGTCGGCCAGGCGTTCCTCGTCGAGATGGTGATTACCGCGATCCTGATGGCGGTGATCATGGCCCTTACCGACGACGGCAACGGCCTGCCGCGCGGCCCGCTGGCGCCGCTGCTGATCGGCCTGCTGATCGCCGTGATCGGCAGCGCCATGGGCCCGCTGACCGGCTTCGCGATGAACCCGGCGCGCGACTTCGGGCCCAAGCTGATGACCTACCTGGCCGGCTGGGGGCCCATCGCCTTCACCGGCGGCCGCGAGATTCCCTACTTCCTGGTGCCGATCTTCGCGCCGATCCTCGGTGCCTGCCTCGGTGCCGGCGGCTATCGTGTACTGATCGCGCGCCATCTGCCGAGCGCCGCGGCGCCGGCCGACGCCGAGCCGGAGAAGGTTCGCGCTTCCTGACCGCCCGCTCCATCCCGCCATAGCCACAAGGCCACAGCCATGACCGACAAGCACAACAAGAAATACGTCGTCGCCCTGGACCAGGGCACCACCAGTTCCCGCGCCATCGTCTTCGACCGCGACGCCAACGTGGTCAGCCAGGCCCAGCGCGAGTTCGCCCAGTTCTACCCGCAGGCCGGCTGGGTCGAGCACGATCCGATGGAAATCTGGGCCACGCAGAGCTCGACCCTGGTCGAGGCCCTGGCCCAGGCCAGCATCGAGCACGACCAGGTGGCCGCCATCGGCATCACCAACCAGCGCGAGACCACGGTGGTCTGGGACCGCCACAGCGGCCGGCCGATCCACAACGCGATCGTCTGGCAGTGCCGACGCAGCGCGGCGATCTGCGCGCAGCTCAAGCGCGACGGCCTGGAAGACTATATCCGCGAGACCACCGGGCTGGTCACCGACCCGTACTTCTCCGGGACCAAGCTGAAGTGGATCCTCGACAACGTCGAAGGCGCCCGCGAACGCGCGCGCAATGGCGACCTGCTGTTCGGCACCATCGACACCTGGCTGATCTGGAAGCTCACCGAAGGCAAGGTCCACGTCACCGACTACACCAATGCCTCGCGGACGATGCTGTTCAACATCCATAGCCTCGACTGGGACGCGCGGATGCTCGAGGTGCTCGACATCCCGCGCTCGATGCTGCCCGAGGTGCGCAACTCTTCGGAGGTCTACGGCAACGCCCGGATCGGCGGGGTCGGCGGCGGCGAGCTGCCGATCGCCGGGATCGCCGGCGACCAGCAGGCCGCCCTGTTCGGCCAGATGTGCGTGGAGCCGGGGCAGGCGAAGAACACCTATGGCACCGGCTGCTTCCTGCTGATGCACACCGGCGACAAGGCGGTGAAATCCACCCACGGCCTGCTCACCACCATCGCCTGCGGCCCGCGCGGCGAGGTCGGCTATGCACTGGAGGGCGCGGTGTTCAACGGCGGCTCCACGGTGCAATGGCTGCGCGACGAACTGAAGGTGATCAACGACTCCTTCGATTCCGAGTACTTCGCCACCAAGGTCAAGGACAGCAACGGCGTCTACCTGGTGCCGGCCTTCACCGGCCTCGGCGCGCCCTATTGGGATCCCTATGCGCGCGGCGCGGTGTTCGGCCTGACCCGCGGGGTCAAGGCCGACCACCTGATCCGCGCCACCCTGGAGTCGATCGCCTACCAGACCCGCGACGTGCTCGACGCCATGCAGCAGGACGCCGGCGAGCGCCTGCGCGCCCTGCGCGTGGACGGCGGGGCGGTGGCCAACAACTTCCTCATGCAGTTCCAGGCCGACATCCTCGGCACCCGCGTGGAACGTCCGGTGATGCGCGAGACCACCGCCCTCGGCGCCGCCTACCTGGCCGGCCTGGCCTGCGGCTTCTGGAGCAGCCTCGACGAGCTGAAGAGCAAGGCGGTGATCGAACGGGTGTTCGAGCCGGAGTGCGACGAACCCCGGCGCGAAAAGCTCTATGCCGGCTGGAAGAAAGCCGTGGAGCGCACCCGCGACTGGGACGACGGCGAGCGGTGAGCGCCCGGCGCCATTCGCCGTTACGCAGCGGATGGCGCTTTTCCCCGCGCCGCTCTGGCCTGCCCTGGGCAACGTTTGCGGCGACCGCCGCGCCACCCTCCGTGCTTCATGCGCGGCTGACAACGGGGCCCCTCGTGCGGCATCCTTGGCGACTTTCCAGGGTTCCGGCCCGGCAGCACGAGAACAACCAATGAACCTGCCCCCCCGACAGCAAAGCATCATCGAGGAGGTCCGCGAGCGCGGTTACCTGAGCATCGAGGAGATGGCGCAGATGTTCGCGGTCACCCCGCAGACCATCCGCCGCGACATCAACCAGCTCGCCGAACAGGGGCTGTTGCGCCGCTACCATGGCGGCGCGGCCTACGACTCGAGCATCGAGAACACCGCCTACACCATGCGCGCCGACCAGATGCGCGACGAGAAGCAGCGCATCGCCGAAGCCGTGGCCAGCCTGGTACCGGACAACGCCTCGCTGTTCATCAACATCGGCACCACCACCGAGGCCATCGCCCGCGCCCTGCTCAACCACCGCAACCTGAAGATCATCACCAACAACCTTCACGTGGCCGCCACCCTCAGCGCCAAGGAAGACTTCGAAGTGCTGGTCGCCGGCGGCACCGTGCGCAGCGACGGCGGCATCGTCGGCCAGGCGGCGGTGGACTTCATCCAGCAGTTCCGCGTCGACTTCGCCCTGGTCGGCATCAGCGGCATCGACGAGGACGGCAGCCTGCTCGACTTCGACTACCAGGAAGTGCGCGTATCCCAGGCGATCATCGACAACGCCCGGCAGGTGTTCCTGGCCGCCGACTCGAGCAAGTTCGGCCGTAACGCGGTGGTCCGCCTGGGGCCGATCTCGCTGGTCAACCGGGTCATCAGCGACAGCCCGCCGCCCGCCGCCATCGCCCGCCTGATGGCGCAGCACAAGGTCCACCTGGACCTGGTCTGAGGCATTTTCCCTCCCACGGCGCCGTTCGGCGCCGTGAATGTTCGTTTCAGAAAAACCACCTGCCGACGCCTGACCATGCGCCGCGACCATCGGCGGCCGCTTCGCGCATGCGGAGAGGGCTGTTCCTGCGCGGAAGGGCGAACGCGTAGCGCCCGGACAACCCTTCGAAATTGAAAAAGCCTGCTGAATCGGGCTGGTCAATAACTGCGCAATCGACTAAGCTATTTTCGAATTCGAACAAAACGACGTTCACTTTCGACTTCAGGGCCTTTCACATGAGTCAAGCGCACACCCCCTCCGCTCCACTCGCCGAAGTCTACGATGTCGCCGTGGTCGGCGGTGGCATCAACGGTGTAGGGATCGCCGCCGACGCAGCCGGGCGCGGCCTGTCGGTGTTCCTTTGCGAACAGCACGACCTGGCCCGGCACACCTCCTCGGCCAGCAGCAAGCTGATTCACGGCGGCCTGCGCTACCTCGAACACTACGAATTCCGCCTGGTCCGCGAAGCCCTGGCCGAGCGCGAGGTCCTGCTGGCCAAGGCGCCGCACATCGTCAAGCCGCTGCGCTTCGTCCTGCCGCACCGGCCGCACCTGCGCCCGGCCTGGATGATCCGCGCCGGCCTGTTCCTCTACGACCACCTCGGCAAGCGTGAGAAGCTGCCCGCCTCGCGTGGCCTGCGCTTCACCGGCAGCAGCCCGCTGAAGGCCGAGATCCGCCGTGGCTTCGAATATTCCGACTGCGCGGTGGACGACGCGCGCCTGGTGGTGCTCAACGCGATCTCCGCCCGCGAGCACGGCGCCCACGTCCATACCCGCACCCGCTGCGTCAGCGCCCGCCGCAGCAAGGGCCTCTGGCACCTGCACCTGGAGCGCAGCGACGGTAGCCTGTATTCGATCCGCGCCCGCGCCCTGGTGAACGCCGCCGGCCCCTGGGTGGCGCGCTTCATCCAGGACGACCTGAAACAGAAGTCGCCCTACGGCATCCGCCTGATCCAGGGCAGCCACATCATCGTGCCGAAGCTGTATGAAGGCGATCACGCCTACATCCTGCAGAACGAGGACCGCCGCATCGTCTTCGCCATTCCCTATCTGGATCGCTTCACCATGATCGGCACCACCGATCGCGAGTACCAGGGCGATCCGGCCAAGGTAGCGATCAGCGAAGAGGAAACCGCCTACCTGCTGCAAGTGGTCAACGCCCACTTCAAGCAGCAGCTGGCGGCCAGCGACATCCTGCACAGCTTCGCCGGCGTGCGTCCGCTGTGCGACGACGAGTCCGACGAGCCTTCGGCGATCACCCGCGACTACACCCTGTCGCTCTCCGCCGGCAACGGCGAGCCGCCACTGCTCTCGGTGTTCGGCGGTAAGCTGACCACCTACCGCAAGCTGGCCGAATCGGCGCTGGCGCAGCTTCAGCCGTTCTTCGCCAACCTCGGCCCGGCCTGGACCGCCAAGGCGCCGCTGCCGGGCGGCGAGCAGATGCAGAGCGTCGAGGCGCTCACCGAGCAACTGGCCAACCGCTACGCCTGGCTCGACCGCGATCTGGCCCTGCGCTGGGCGCGCAGCTATGGCACCCGCGTTTGGCGCCTGCTGGACGGGGTCAACGGCGAAGCCGATCTCGGCGAGCACCTGGGCGGCGGCCTGTATGCCCGCGAAGTGGACTACCTGTGCGAGCACGAGTGGGCCCAGGACGCCGAGGACATCCTCTGGCGCCGCAGCAAGCTCGGCCTGTTCCTCTCGCCGAGCCAGCAGGTGCGCCTCGGCCAGTACCTGCAGAGCGAGCATCCGCATCGCCCGCGGGTCCGCGCGGCCTGATCGCCAGCCAGAAACGACGAGGCCCGCATTGCGGGCCTCGCTCGTTATGGAACGGCACGGGACGATCCGGGCATAATGTGCGACGCCACCAAGCCGGTGGCGCCGCCGCAGTCGAGAATCCCGTGGACCTGATGTTCAAGGCGCTGATCGGCGCCGCCGTGGTCGTGCTCCTCGCCGTCCTGTCGAAGACCCGCAACTACTACATCGCCGGCCTGGTGCCGCTGTTCCCCACCTTCGCCCTGATCGCTCACTACATCGTCGGCAAGGGCCGTTCGCTGGACGACCTGAAGACCACCATCGTCTTCGGCATGTGGTCGATCATCCCCTACTTCGTCTATCTCGCCGCGCTCTACCTGCTGGTCGAGCGCTTCCGCCTGGAGACCTCTCTGGCCCTGGCGGCGCTGGCCTGGCTGGTGGCGGCAAGCGTGCTGGTGGGCCTCTGGGTACGCCTGCACGCCTGAGACCGCGAGCGCGGCTTCAGAGCTGGACGACGCTGGCCTGGCGATGGGCCTTCAGGTAAGGCACCACCGCCGCCAGCAACGGCTCCTTGAAGGCTTCCTGGAAGCGATGGGCGAGGCCGGGGATCAGCTTCAGCTCCGAGCCGCGGATGTGCGCCGCCACGTGCACGCCATGCATCACCGGCAACAGCGGGTCGGCGGTGCCGTGGATGACCAGGGTCGGCACCTGCAGGCGATTGAGCAGCGGCACCCGGCTCGGCTCGGCGAGGATCGCCAGCAGTTGCCGCTGCACGCCCTCGGGATTGAACGCACGGTCGTAGGACCGCGCGGCCTGCTGCAGAAGCTGCTGACGATCGTCGCGCACCTCCGGGCTGCCCAGCGCCGCCAGCAGGTCGGCCTGCTGCTCGACCGCCTGTTCACGGCTGGCCGCCTCGCGTCGCGCCAGCAGGCGCAGCAGCGACTCGCTGGGCGCCGGCAGGCCTTCGGCGCCGGAGCTGGTCATCACCAGGGTCAGGCTGAGCAGGCGCTGCGGCGCCATGTCGGCGATGTGCTGGGCGATCATCCCGCCCATGCTGGCGCCGAGCACATGGGCCTGGGGGATATCCAGCGCGTCGAGCAGATGCAGGGCATCGCCGGCCATGTCGGTGAGGGTATAGGGCGCGCTGACCGGCAGGCCGAGGCGATAGCGCACCACTTCGTAGGTCAGCCGCGAGCTGGGCACCGGCACGTTCCAGGCCGACAGGCCGACGTCGCGGTTGTCGTAGCGGATCACCCGGAAGCCTTGCTCGCACAGGGCGCTGACCACCTCGTCCGGCCAGTGGATCAGTTGCCCGCCCAGGCCCATCACCAGCAGCAGGGCCGGATCGCTGTCGCGGCCGATGCTCTGGTAGGCCAGGCGCACGTCGCCCAGTTCGACGGTCTCGGTCGCTACCCGCGCATCGCAACGCGCCGCCGCGAAGGAAGAAAGGCTGCACAGCAGGGCAGCCAGGAAGATGAAAGCACGCATGAAGGAAAATCCAGAACGCAAGACCCCAGTGGAACGCGATTCTGATTAAATCTCGTCCAGCGTGCTGCCACGAAACCGTGACAGTTTGATGAATGCCGCCGGGCGGTCGCCCGGCGGCTCGTTCAGGCGAGGTTCGCCTGGCGCAGCTGGCGGGCGGCCGCCACCATATTGGCCAGGGCCGCCTCGGTCTCGGCCCAGGCGCGGGTCTTCAGGCCGCAGTCGGGGTTGACCCACAGGCGCGCGGCCGGTATCCGTTCGGCGGCCTTGCTCAGCAGCTTGACCATGTCCTCCACCGCCGGCACTCGCGGCGAATGGATATCGTAGACTCCCGGGCCGATCTCGTTGGGATAGGCGAAGGCCTCGAACGCCTCGAGCAACTCCATGTCCGAACGCGAGGTCTCGATGGTGATCACGTCGGCGTCCATCGCCGCGATGGACTCGATCACATCGTTGAACTCGCTGTAGCACATGTGGGTGTGGATCTGCGTCTCGTCGCGTACCCCGGAAGCGCACAGGCGGAAGGCTTCGGTCGCCCACTCCAGATAGTGCGGCCAGTCGGCGCGACGCAGCGGCAGGCCTTCGCGGAACGCCGCCTCGTCGATCTGGACGATACGGATGCCGGCCTGCTCCAGGTCGCTGACCTCGTCGCGCAGCGCCAGCGCCAGTTGCCGTGCCTGCACCTCGCGGGACACGTCTTCGCGCGGGAACGACCACATGAGCATGGTCACCGGACCGGTCAGCATGCCCTTCATGACCTTGCCGGTCAGGCTCTGCGCGTAGCGGATCCACTCCACCGTCATCGGCCGCGGCCGACTCAGGTCGCCGTAGATCACCGCCGGCTTCACGCAGCGCGAACCGTAGCTCTGCACCCAGCCGAAGCGGGTGAAGGCGTAGCCGTCCAGTTGCTCGGCGAAGTATTCCACCATGTCGTTGCGCTCGGCCTCGCCATGCACCAGCACATCCAGGCCCAGGCGCTCCTGCACTTGCACGGCGTGACGGATCTCGCTGTGCATGGCCTCGGTGTACTCGGCCTGGCTGAGCCTGCCCTGCTTCCAGGACTGCCGCGCCAGGCGGATCGCCGAGGTCTGCGGGAAGGAACCGATGGTGGTGGTGGGGAACGCCGGCAGCTCCAGCCGCGCCCGCTGCTGCACGGCGCGCTCGGCGAAGGCCGAGGCGCGCCGGCTGTCCTGTGGCCGCACCGCGGCCAGGCGCGCCTGCACCTCGCGCTTGTGGATGCGCGTCGAGCGGCGACGACTGGCCTCTACCCGACGGCTGACCTCGAAGGCCTGGCGCACCTCGGGCGCTTCCGGCTCGACCAGCGCGCGCGCCAGGATCGCCACTTCCTCGCACTTCTGCACGGCGAACGCCAGCCAGCTCTGCAGTTCCTCGTCCAACTGGTCCTCACGGCACAGGTCCACCGGACTGTGCAGCAGGGAGCAGGACGGCGCCACCCAGAGCCGCTCGCCGAGCCGCTCATGGGCGTGGGCGAGCACCTCCAGGGCCTTCTCCAGGTCGCAGCGCCAGACGTTGCGGCCATTGACCAGCCCCAGCGAAAGTACCTTGTAGGCCGGCAGGCGATCGAGAATGGTCGGGTACTGCCCGGGGGCTCGCACCAGGTCGATGTGCAGGCCATCCACCGGCAGGCCGGCGGCCAGCCCGAGGTTGTCCTCCAGCCCGCCGAAATAGGTGGCGACCAGCTTCTTCAACGGTTCGCGCTGGATCAGGTTGTAGGCGCGCTCGAAGGCGTTCTTCCATGCCTGCGGCAGGTCGAGGACGAGGATCGGCTCATCGATCTGCACCCATTCGACGCCACGTGCCGCCAGGCCCTGGAAGATCTCCCCGTAGACCGGCAGCAGCCGCTCGAGCAGCTCGAGCCTGTCGAACTCGCCGCCCTTGGCCTTGCCCAGCCACAGGTAGCTCAGCGGGCCGATCAGCACCGGCTTCACCGCGTGACCGAGGGCCAGCGCCTCGTCGACCTCTTCGAACAGCTGCGTCCAGCTCAGGCTGAACGCCTGGTCGACGGTGAACTCCGGGACCAGGTAGTGGTAGTTGGTGTCGAACCACTTGGTCATTTCCTGGGCATGCGCGCCGCCGCAACAGCCCTGGGCGACGCCGCGGGCCATGGCGAACAGGGTATCCAGGGTCGGCTGGCCGTCGGCCGGACGGAAGCGCTCGGGGATCACCCCGAAGGCCAGCGAGTGCGCCAGGACCTGGTCGTACCAGGCGAAGTCGCCCACCGGCAGCAGTTCGATGCCGGCGTCCTTCTGCAGTTGCCAGTGCTGCCGGCGCAACTCGCGGCCGACCTGGAGCAGGCCGGGCTGGTCGAGTTCGCCCTTCCAGTAGGCTTCCAGCGCCTTCTTCAGTTCACGGTCGCGGCCGATGCGGGGAAAACCGAGGGTGTGGGCGAGCGCCATGCCGAAATCTCCATGCAAATTGATGGAGGAATTGTCGACAGCGCCAGGCGCATGAGACAAACTCAATAAATTCGCTTTGTCATCAAGTTTTGCTCATACAGAGGCGCGCCATGCTCGAACTTCGCCATCTCAAGACCCTGCACGCCTTGCGCGAAGCCGACAGTCTGGTCGAAGCCGCCGAGCGCCTGCACCTGACCCAATCGGCGTTGTCGCACCAGTTCAAGGAACTCGAGGAGCGCCTGGGCATGCAGTTGTTCGTGCGCAAGACCAAGCCGGTGCGCTTCACCAGCGCCGGACTGCGCCTGCTGCAACTGGCCGACTCGCTGCTGCCCCAGCTGCGCACCGCCGAGCGCGACCTGGCGCGGCTCGCCGGCGGCACCGCCGGACGCCTGCACATGGCGATCGAATGCCACAGTTGCTTCCAGTGGCTGATGCCGACCATCGACCAGTTCCGCGACGCCTGGCCGGAGGTCGAGCTGGACCTGGCCTCGGGTTTCTCCTTCGCGCCGCTACCGGCCCTGGCCCGCGGCGACCTCGACCTGGTGGTGACGGCCGACCCGGTCGAGTTGCCCGGCATCACCTACGTGCCGCTGTTCACCTACGAGGCCCTGCTGGCGGTGGCCAACCAGCATGTCCTGGCCAGCCGGCCATGCATCGTCGCGGAAGACCTGGAGCGGGAAACCCTGATCACCTACCCGGTGGAGCGCGACCGCCTGGACATCTTCACCCGCTTCCTCGACCCCGCCGACATCGAGCCGGCCCAGGTGCGCACCGCCGAACTGACGGTGATGATGATGCAACTGGTGGCTTCCGGACGCGGCGTCTGCTGCCTGCCCAACTGGGCGCTGCACGAGTACAGCTCGCGCGGCTACGTGACCGCCCGCCGCCTCGGGGAGAAGGGCCTGTACTGCACGCTCTTCGCCGCGATCCGCGCGGACATGCTCGACGCGCCGTTCATGCGCGACTTCCTGCTCACCGCCAAGGACACTTCCTTCGCCACCCTCGAAGGGGTCAGCGCCGCCAAGGGCTGAGCGGCTCAGAACAGCGACAGCTCGTAGGTCAGGTACAGGCGGTTCTCGTCGATGTCGCGGGCGAAGCCCGAGCGATAGGTCGCGTTGCGCCAGACCAGCCCCAGGCCCTTCAGCGCGCCGCCCTGCAACACGTAGCGCAGGTCGCTGTCGCGCTCCCATTCGCGGCTGCCATCGGCGCCCTTCGGCTGCGCGCCGTGGCCGCTGAAATAGCGCGTCATCAGGCTCAGGCCGGGCCATCCGAGTGGCGCGAAGTCGCAGTCGTAGCGCAGTTGCCAGGAGGACTCGCCGGCCTCGGCGAAGTCGTTGTACTGGCCGAAGTTGACCAGGTACGGATCGCTCCCCTCCAGGTAGGGGAAGCCGTGATCGCCGCCCATCCGCTGGTAGCCCAGGGCGAAGGCCTGGCCGTTACGCAGGCGGTAGGTGAGCGACCCGCTGAAGGAGCGGTTGTCGATGCGGCCGCCGCGAGCGCCGCCAGCGTCGCGGCTGAGCGCCAGGCGCAAGTCGCTTTCCAGGCTGTCCGCGGCAACGCCGATGCGTCCTTTGAGACCGAGGAAATGCTGGACGTAGACCTGCTCCAGTTCGCCATGGTGGTAGCTGGCGGTCCAGTCCGGGGCGATGCGGTAGTCCAGGCCGGCAAGGTCGAAACGGTCCGCCTGCGCCGCTCCGGCGAAACGCCGGTTGCGGTTGAATAGCGCCAGGTCGCCGGTACCCGCCTCGTTGCGCTGGCTGACCTCGGTCAGCCGCCCGAGATGCAGGCTCAGCCCGGACAGTTCGCCGGAGGTCAGCAGCATGCCCTGGAACACCTGGGGAAACAGTCGTCCGTAGTTGGGCTGGACGGTCGGTAACTTCGGCAGCAGGCCGCCGACCCTCAGTTCGCTGCGTGACAGGCGCAGCCTGGCAGTCGGTTCGAGCCGCGCGTAGTCACCCGCCGCGCCGCCACCCTCGCGGACCGGCAGCAGGCCGGTACCGCTGCGCCCGGCTCCGGAGTCGAAACGAATGCCCAGCTTGCCGAGCAGATCGACACCGATGCCCAGGGTGCCGGCGGTATAGGCCGAGCGGTAGTCGAAGAGGAAGCCCTGGGCCCACTCCTCGCTTTTCGCACGCCCCGCGCCATCGCGAAAGTCGCGGTTCATGTAGAAGTTACGCAGGGCCAGGCTGGCCCGGGCGTCCTCGACGAAGCCGTCGGCCAGCGCCGGAGCGCCGTCGCAGGCAAGGCTGGCGAAAAGGGCAAACGCGCATTTCTTGTTGTTGTTCATACGCACTCCGAACGAGCGCCTGGGCGCCTCTTTTTCAGGTAGACATCAGCAACGCTCGAGCACCATGGCCACCCCCTGGCCGACCCCGACGCACAGACTGACCACCGCGTAGCGCCGCTCCAGGCGCTGCAGGCCACGCGCGGCGGTGAGCGCCAGGCGCGCGCCGGAGGCGCCGAGCGGGTGGCCGAGGGCGATGGCGCCGCCATGGGGATTGACCCGTGGGTCGTCGTAGTCCAGGCCGAGCAGCTTCAGGCAGGCCAGGACCTGCGGCGCGAAGGCCTCGTTGATCTCGATCAGGCCGACCTCGTCGAGGCCGATGCCGGCGCGCTGCAACGCACGGAGGATCGCCAGGTGCGGGCCGATGCCCATCAGCCGTGGCTCGACTCCGACGCTGGCGGAAGCGAGGATTCGCGCCAGCGGGGCAACGCCCTCGCGTTCGCCGATGGCGCGGTCGCCCAGCAGCAGCACCGCCGCGCCATCGTTGATCCCGGTGGCGTTGCCGGCGGTGACCACGCCGCCGGCGAACAGGGGCGGCAAGCGCGCCAGGGCGGCCAGGTCGACCCGCGGGCGCGGATGCTCGTCGTGCTCGACCCACAGTGTCTCGTCCCGGCTTGCGCCGCGCACCGCCACGGGAAGAATCTCCCCGGCGAAGAAACCGGATGCCAGCGCCGCCTGGTAGCGTGCCTGCGAGCCGGCAGCGAAACGGTCGGCCTCCTCGCGTTCGATGCCGAAGGCGCGCGCCACGTTGTCGCCGGTCTCCGGCATGCTGTCGTTGCCATGGCGCTCGACCAGCCGGGGGTTGGCGAAACGCGCGCCGATGGTGCTGTCGAAGACGTTCAGCGCGCGGCTGAAGGCGCTTTCCGCCTTGCCCATGACGAAGGGCGCGCGGGACATGCTTTCGGCACCACCGGCCAGGTACAGCCGGCCTTCGCCGCAACTGATCGCGCGAGCCGCGTCGATCACCGCCGACAGCCCGCTGGCGCACAGCCGGTTGATCGTCTGCCCGGGCAGGCGCGCCGGCAGGCCGGCGGCGAGCAGCGCGTTGCGCGCCAGGTTGCGGCTGTCCTCGCCGGCCTGGTTGGTGCAGCCGAGGATCACATCCTCCAGGTCGTCGACGGCGAACCCGCAGGTTTCCGCCAGGCGCGCCAGCAACGCGCCGGCCAGATCGTCCGGACGCACCGAGGCGAGCGCCCCGGCGTGCCGGCCGAAGGGCGTGCGCAGGCCGGCATAGATATAGGCATCGAGCATGGTGTGTCGCTCCACGAAGGGGTCAGGCGGCCAACGGGCTGTCCGGCTGGCGCAGGGGAAGGCCCAGCTCGGCGCGCCGGCGCAGCCAGGGGCTGGGGCGATAACGCGGGTCGCCGCTGAGTGCGTGGAGACGCTCGAGGATGCGCAGCACGCGCCCGGCGCCGAGGCGATCGCCCCACTCCAGCGGTCCCAGCGGATAGCCGAGGCCGAGACGCACCGCCAGGTCGATGTGCTCCACCGAGGCGATGCCCTGCTGGGCGATGTCGCAGGCCAGGTTGACGATCGCCGCCAGGCTGCGCTGGACGATGAAGCCGGCGCTGTCGCGGATCACCGTCACCCCCGCGCCGTCCCAGGCGAACAGGGCGTGGGCGGCGTCCCGCAGGTCGGGCCGGGTGACCGGGTTGAGCATCAGGCAACGGCGCCGCTCCAGGTCCGACAGCACATCGATGGCCAGGCTGCGCGTCGGATCGACCTCGAAGCGGCGCGCCGCGGTACTGGTGTCATCGCCGAGCGGTGCGAGCAGGCAGAGTGCGGCGGCGGAGGGACGCTCGCCGTTCTCCACCTCGGCGCCCAGGCGCTGTAACAGCGCCAGCAGCGGCGCGCGGTCGTCCTCGTCATCGACCCCCAGCCATACCGGCGGCAACGCCGCGCCGCCGGCGACGGCCGGCGCGACGGCAGGCGACGGCGCTGTTCCGGCATGGCAATGGAAGCCACGTCCGCTCTTGCGGCCCAGGCGGCCGGCGGCGAGCATCTGGCGCAACACCGGATGCGGGCGGTAGCGCGGCTCCTCGTAGTACTGCCGGTAGATCGACTCCATCACCGGCAGGCTGACGTCGAGACCGACCAGGTCGAACAGCTCGAACGGCCCCATGCGGAACCCGGCGCCCTCGCGCAGGACTTCGTCGATCGCCGCCACGGGCGCCACGTTTTCGCCGAGCATGCGCAGCGCCTCGGTGCCGAAGGCCCTTCCGGCATGGTTGACGATGAAACCGGGGCTATCGCTGGCGCGCACCGCCTGGTGGCCCAGGGTCGCCACCAGCGCGCACAGCCGCTCGGCGACCCCGGCGCGGGTGGCAAGGCCGTCGATCACCTCGACCAGGCGCATCAACGGCACCGGGTTGAAGAAATGCAGGCCGGCGACCCGTCCGGGATCACGGCAGGCCGAGGCGATGGCGGTGATCGACAACGACGAGGTGTTGCTGGCGAGAATCGCCTCGTCGTCGAGCACCTCTTCCAACTGGCGGAACAGCGCCTGCTTGGCGCCCAGGTCCTCGATGATCGCCTCGACCACCAGCTGGCAGGCGCAGAGGATCCGCAGGTCCTCGACCACCCGCAGGTTGTTCAGGGCGCGCGCGCTCGCTTCCTGGGTCAGCCGGCCTTTTTCCACCTGCCTGGCAAGCGTTCGGGCGATAGCGTCGCGCGCTTGCGCCGCCGCGCCCTGGCGGCTGTCGAAGAGCAGCACCGAGAGGCCGGCGCAGGCGGCGAGCTGGGCGATGCCCTGGCCCATGGCGCCGGTGCCGACGATGCCGATACGGGTTAGCGGTTGTTCGTTCATTTTCCCAGGTACTCCGCGGTGCGCTTTTCCAGGAAGGCGCGCATGCCTTCCTTCTGGTCGTGGCTGTCGAACAGCAGCTGGAAGGCCTTGCGCTCCAGCGCCAGGGCCTGCTCCAGCGGCAGGTCGGCGCCGGCCGCAACCACTTCCTTGATCTGTGCCAGCGCCAGCGGCGGCAGCGCGGCGACCTGCCCGGCCAGCTCCAGGGCGCGGGCCAGCGCCCGCCCCTCTTCCACCACCTCGCTGACCAGGCCCATGGCCAGGGCCTGCGGCGCCGGCACCATGCAGCCGGTGAGGAGCATGCGCAGCGCCTGGAACTTGCCCACAGCCCGGACCAGGCGCTGGGTACCGCCGGCGCCGGGCATCACGCCGACGCGGATCTCCGGCTGGGCGAAGCGCGCCGTGGCGCCGGCGACGATCAGGTCACAGTGCATCGCCAGCTCGCAACCGCCGCCCAGCGCGTAGCCCTCGACGGCGGCGATCAGCGGCTTGCGGCAGCTGGCGAGCACCTGCCAGTGGCGCTCCAGCCGGCGCTGCTGGATCTCCAGCGCGGAGGCGGCGACCAACTCGCCCAGGTCGGCGCCGGCGGCGAACACCGTGGCGGTTCCGGTGAGTACCACGACCCGGGTTTCGGCGCAGGCGTCGAGACGCTCGACATGCGCGGCCAGCGTCTCGCGCAGGCGCATGTTCAGGGCGTTGAGCCGCGCCGGACGGTTCAGCCGCAACAGGGCCACGCCCTGCTCCGGCCGCTCCAGCAGCACGAGTTCGGGGCACGCGTCCCCCTGGAAGGAATCCATGGCGATCTCCAATTGCTCGAGTAATGGATTGCGCGGCGCCGTGGCGGGCGACTCAGCCGCGGACGATGCCGCGCTGGATCAGCGAGTCGATGACCTCGGCGGACAGCCCCAGTCCGCCGAGGACCTCCCGGCTGTTCTCGCCGAGCGCCGGCGGCGCGCTGCGATAGCTGGCGGGTGTGCGCGAAAGCTTCACCGGCGAGGCGATGCCACGGTAGCCATCGAGTTCCACCAGCATGCCGCGATGCCGGGTGTGCGGGTGCTCCACCACCCGCTCCACCGTGGCGATGGCACCACAGGGCACGCCGAGGCGGATCAGCCGTTCGGCCAGCTCGCGCCCGTCATGGGCCGCGAGGCGCTCCTCCAGCGCCCGCTTCAACGCCTCGCGGTTCACCGAACGCTTGCCGTTGTCGGCGAAGCGCGGGTCGGCCGGCAACTCCTCGGCGCCCAGGTATTCGCACAGGCGGGCGAACTGGCGGTCGTTGCCGACCGCCAGGAAGATCGGCTCGGTGCCGCTGCGGTAGCTGTCGTAGGGCGCGATGTTCGGGTGGGCGTTGCCGGTGCGCCGGGGCGTGCGGCCCGAGGCGAAGTAGTTCGGCAGGTGTGGGTGCAGCAGGGACAGACCGCAGTCGTACAGGGCGATGTCCACCGACTGCCCGCGCCCGCTCGCCTGGCGCTCGTGGAGGGCGAGGAGGATGCCGGCCACGGCGTTCAGCCCGGTGACCATGTCGACGATCGGCAGGCCGATGCGCAGGGCGTCGCCGCCGGCCTCGCCGTTCACGCTCATCAGTCCTGCCATCGCCTGGATCGCCGCGTCGTAGCCGGGCAGCCCGCCGAGCGGGCCGTCGGCGCCGAAACCGGACACCGCGCAATGGATCAGCCGCGGGAAGCGCTCGCGCAACACCTCCTGGTAACCCAAACCCCAGCGCGCCAGGGTCCCGGGCTTGAAGTTCTCCAGCAGCACGTCGGCGTCCTCCAGCAGTCGTAGCAGCAGTTCGATGCCCTGCGGCTGCGCCAGGTCGACGGCGATACCCTTCTTGTTGCGGTTCACGCCCTTGAAGTAGGACGCCATGTCGCCCTCGAAGGGCGGCCCCCAAGCGCGGGTCTCGTCGCCGCCCAGGGGTTCCAGCTTGATCACTTCGGCGCCGTGGTCGGCCAGCGCCTGGGAACAGTAGGGTCCACCCAGGACCCGGCTGAGATCGATGATTTTCAGGCCACGCAGGGCGCCGACGGGGTTGGTCATGACGACTCTCTGGTTGTTATGGGCGGGGATTGCCGGCAGTCAGGCCGGCAGCAGTTGCATGGCCTCGGCCTGGCTCAACGGCGTTTCGCCGACCAGCCTGCCCAGCAGTTCGGCCTGGCTGGACCAATCCTCCAGGCGCAGCGGGTCGCGCGGCAGCAGCCTGTGCCGGGCGACCAGCAGGGCCAGGGCCAGGCGACGCTGGTCGGGCGCCTGGCGGCTGGCCTCCCAGGCCATGAAGATCGCCGTGCACAGGTGGTAGAGGGCGCTGCCGGCCTGGCGCACCTGTTCGTCCAGGCGCTGCGCGGCGACCCCGGCCATGGTCTCGACGACGCGCTCGAGCAGGCCGTCGAACAGGTCGCGGGCGGCCTTTGGCAACCCGCTGGCATCGAGCAGGCCGCGCAGGTGGCGGCGCAAGGGTTCCAGCGCCTGTTCACGGCTGACCGCGCGGGCGATGTCCAGCGCCACGATGTTGCTGGTACCTTCCCAGATCGAGCCGAGGTGGGCGTCGCGCACCAGCCGCGCGTCGCTCCACTCCTCGATGTAGCCGACCCCGCCGCGCACTTCCATGGCGTCCCCGGTGACCCGCCGCGCATCGCGACAGGCGCGGAACTTGATCAGCGGGGTGAGGATGCGCACGCACTTCTGCGCCTCGCCGTCACCGCCGTCGGCGCGCGGCAGCAGGGTGGCGATCTGCATGAACATCGAGCGCGCCTGCTCGGTGGGCAGCATCAGCTTGAGCAATTGCTTCTGCATCAGCGGCATCTCCACCAGGTACCTGCCGAAGGCGCGGCGGTGGCGGGCGACGAACAGCGCCTCGTTCAGCGCCCGGCGCATCAGGCCGGCGGCGCGCACGCCATTGGACAGGCGCGACATGTTGACCATGTCGGCCATCTGCTGGAAGCCGCGGCCGATCTCGCCGATCAGGTAGGCACTGGCGCCTTCCAGGCGGACCTCGCCGCTGGCCATGGAGCGGCTGCCCAGCTTGTCCTTCAGGCGGACGATGCGGTAGGCATTGCGCGAACCGTCCTCGCGAAGCTTCGGCAGGAGGAACAGGGTCACGCCCTTCATGCCTTCCGGCGCGCCCTCGGGGCGGGCGAGGACCATCGCCAGGTCGGCGTCCGGGTTGGAGCAGAACCACTTGTCGCCATACAGCTTCCACTCGCCGCCCTCCTCCCGCGCCACGCTGCAGGTTCGCGCGACGTCGGAGCCGGCGGCCTGCTCGGTCATGAACATGGCGCCCTGGAACAGCTCGTCGAAATCCCGCGAAGCCAGGGACGGCAGGTAGCGTTCGACCAGTTCCGGGGCGCCGAACCGGCGCAGGGTACGGGTCAGCGAGTCGGTCATGCTGACCGGGCAGCAGAGGCCGAACTCGGCCTGCACGAACAGGTGGGTGAGCGTGTATTTCACCAGCGGCGGCGGACCGTCCGGGCGATGGCTCATGGCGGCGAGGCCGAGTTCGGCATAGGCGATCCGCTCGAGAGCGATGTAGTCCGGATGCTTGCGGACGCTCTGCCGGTCCTCGCCACGCCGGGTACGCGGTGCCAGCACTGGCGGGTTCTTGTCCGCCGCCAGCGCCAGCACGTCGAGCTCGCCGCCGGCGCGGGCGCCGAGGCGTTCGAAGACCGGCCGCCATTCGGCGAGCAGGGCCGGCGGCAGGTACACCTCCAGCAGCCGCTCCAGGGCCGGATCGCAAGTGTAGAGATTCAGCCCGCGGCTGTCGGGGATGTTCAGGGTGTCTTCGGCGAGTACTTCGGGCATGGCGGTCATGGCGCGGCTCCTGCTGGTCTTGCGCCGAGACTAGGGGAGTGCTTCGATAAGCGGCCAATACAAAAAAAATCCTCCACGATAAGAAAAACAGATCGTAGAACCGGTGCCTGCCATGGATCTCAGACAGCTTCGCTATTTCATCGCCGTCGCCGAAGAGCTGCATTTCGGCCGCGCCGCCACGCGCCTGTTCATCTCCCAGCCGGCGCTGAGCTTCGATATCAAGAAGCTGGAAGAACAGCTGGGCATCCAACTGCTGCTGCGCAACAACAAGTCGGTGAAGCTCACCGGTGCCGGCCAGGTCCTGCTGGTGGAGGCACGCAACCTGCTGCTGCAGGCAGAGAAGGTGAAACGCCTGACCCAGCTGTCCGCCGAGGGCGACGTCGGCCAGTTGCGCGTCGGCTTCGTCAACTCCATGCTCTACCGCGGCCTGCCCAGGGCCATGTCCCGCTTCGAACGGGAGCATCCGAACATGGCGGTGGTACTCGGCGAAATGAACAGCGCGGAGCAGGCCCAGGCCTTGCTGCGCGGGCAGATCGACCTGGGCTTCGTGCACTGGGGCAGGCTGCCGGCGGAAATCGTCTCCGAACCCTTGATCAGCGACCCGTTCCTCTGCTGCCTGCCCGCCGGACACCGCCTGGCAGGCCAGGCGCGCCTGGACCTCGCCGAGCTGCGCGACGAAGACTTCATCCTCTTCCCGCGCCACGTCTCCCCGCACTACCACGACCTGATCATCGCCCGTTGCGTGGACGCCGGCTTCAGCCCGCGCATCCGCCACGAGGCGCGCCTGTGGCAGACCGTCGCCGCCATGGTCGGTCTCGGCATGGGCGTCGCGCTGATCCCGGAGACCCTCTGCCTGGCCTGGAGGAACGAGGTGCGCTACCTGGAGATCGAGCCGGCCGGCGCGCGCTCGGAGATCCACGCGATCCTTCCGGCCAGCGAACCCTCCCGGGCGGCGCAGGCGTTCCTGGCGACGCTGAAGAACGGTCTGGACGATGCCTGAGCGAGCGCTGACGGAAAACGTCGATATGGAATCCCTTATCGAGCCATAAGATTAAAAGACTATTGATTCGCGGGGGCGCCACCTAGACTCCGAGGCACCCGGGTCAACACCGACACCTTCCCCGACGACGGAAACCGACGTTTCCGCCCCGCCCCTCCCGAGGGGCGGCAGGGAGCGGCGTGTCGGCGAGAACAACAATAAACAGGACTCGACCCATGCCGCGCACGCCCTCTCCCGAAGACGCCGCCCTGCACACCAAGGCCCGCAGGGCCGGTATCGCCTCGTTCATCGGCACCACCATCGAATGGTACGACTTCTACATCTACGGCCTGGCCGCCGCCCTGGTGTTCGGCAGGGTGTTCTTCCCCGCCGACATGGACCCCGGCCTGGCCACCCTGCTGTCCTTCGTCACCCTCTGGTCGGGCTTCATCGCTCGCCCGCTCGGCGGGATCATCTTCGGCCACCTCGGCGACCGCATCGGGCGCAAGACCACCCTGGTGATCACCCTGGTCATGATGGGCATCGCCACCACCTGCATCGGCCTGCTGCCGGTCTATGCGCAGATCGGCGTCTGGGCGCCGATCTCCCTGGTGGCGCTGCGTATCGTCCAGGGCATCGCGGTCGGCGGCGAATGGGGTGGCGCGATCCTGATCGCCAGCGAAAGCGCGCCCAGGGGCAAGGGCATCCTCTACGCCGCCTTCGCCCAGCAGGGCTCGCCCACCGGCAACCTCCTGGCGACCCTGGTGTTCTTCGCCCTCAGCGCCCTGCCCGCCCCGGACTTCCTGCTCTGGGGCTGGCGCGCGCCGTTCCTGCTCTCGGCGGCGCTGGTCATCGTCGGCATGCTGATCCGCCTGAAGCTGGAGGAGTCGGAAGACATGAAACGCGTGCTGGCGCAGAAGCGCACGGTGAAGCTGCCGCTCGCCGAGGTGCTGGGCAGGCACTGGAAGATCGTCCTGCTCGGCGCCGGCGTGCTGCCGATCATCCATGTCACCTACTTCAAGAGCACCTTCGCCCTGTCCTGGGCGACCAAGACCCTTGGCTACAGCCAGGGCGCCTTCCTCGGCATCATCGTCATCGCCCTGGTGGTGCAGTTCGTCAGCCAGCCCCTCGGCGCGCTGCTCACCTCGCGCATCGACATGCGCAAGGCGGTGTGCCTGATGGTGCTGCCGGAGTTCATCCTGATGCCGGCGATGTTCTTCGCCGTGGAAACCAGGATCTACTGGATCGCCGCCGTCGGCATGTGCCTGGCCACGGTGCCGCACGCGATGTTCTACGGCGCGGTGGGCGGCATCCTCGCCCGCGCCTTCCCGGCGCGGGTGCGCTACACCGGCCTGTCGCTGGCCTACCAGCTCTGCTCGCTGCTGGTCGGCGGCGGCACGCCGGTGCTGGCCCAGTGGATCCTCAACGGCACCGGCAGCATCCTCGGCGTGGCCCTGGCCTCGGCCTGCTACGCGCTGGTCTCGCTGGCCTGCACCCTGGCCCTGCTGCGGATCACCGGCTTCCACGCCGGCGAGCTGTCAACCGCCGAACGCGCCGACGCCGAGGAGCTGCCGCACCGCCCCGTGACTCCCGGCCGCGAAGCGGCGCTGCGCACGCCGGCCCGGTTGCTCGGCGGCAACCCCGGCTAGGGTTCGCCTGCCATCCGCCGCTCATGCTCGAGCAACCAGCGCTTGCGCCACAGGCCGCCACCGTAGCCGGTCAGGGAACCGTCCGCGCCGATCACCCGATGGCAGGGAATCACGATGGCGATCTGGTTGGCGCCGTTGGCCCGGGCTACGGCGCGCACCGCCGAAGGCGAGCCGATCGAGCGGGCCAGCCCGGCATAGCTCCGGGTGGTCCCGCATGGCACTTCGCGCAAGGCCTGCCAGACCGTCCGCGTGAAAGCCGAGGCGTGCAGCGCCAGAGGAGTCCGGAAATGCGTCCGTATGCCGCCGAAGTAGTCGGCGAGCTCCACCTCGATGCGGTCGATCGGGGCGAAGCGACCGAAGCCGATGCGCGAGCCGCTGCGCGCCTGCAGGCGCTTCAGCTCGCCCCCCAGGGCGGGGCGGTCGAAGAACTCCAGCAGATGCAGCGCTTGCGCGTCGGCCACCGCGAGCATGGCGCCAAGCGGCGTCTGCAACCAGTCGGCCTTGAGCAACTCGCGTCCGCGCAACTGCGACGGCGGCTCGCCGAGCAGGCGGGCGAAGGCGCTACGGAAGCCGCTGTCCGAGTCGAAGCTGGCATCCAGTTGCGCGTCGATCACCCGCGCGCCCGAGGACAGCCGTTCGGCGCCCTGGCCGAGGCGGCGCAGGCGAGCCATTTCCAGGAAGGTCACGCCGAACTGGCGCTTGAAGGCGCGGCGGACGGTGGACGGGTCGTAGCCCAGCGCCGCGAGGTCATTTTCGAACCAGCGCCGCTGCGGCTGCCGGCCGAGGCGCTGGAGCAGGTCGCTGACCAGCGGCTCCTGCGCGCCGACCCGCTCCAGCGGCCGGCAGCGCAGGCAGGGCCGGAAACCGGCCTCGACGCAGCCCTTGATCGAATCGAAGAACTGCGTGTTCTCGCGCCTGGGCTTGCGTGCCGGGCAGGTCAGGCGGCAGAACACCCCGGTGCTCTTCACCCCGACGAAGGCGAAGCCGTCGTAGGCGGGATCGCGCGCCAGCAGCGCGGCGTACAGGGTGTCATCGTCGGGTAGGGGCGAGAACAGCGGCGCGGTATGCATGGCCGACTCCGGAACCTGGGAAGCGATGGATAGCCACTCTAGGCCAGGTGTCGGGCTCTTGCCGCCGCGAATCGGGCGTCGATTCCGCCTCAGCCTTCCTCGAAGCTCATCTCCGGCGGCGGCTCGCGGAAGCCCCGGGTGATCGCCGCCAGGTAGACGGCGCCCAACGCCAACCAGCAAAGTCCGAGGACGATCGCCAGATGATCGAGGCTGGCCATCAGCCACAGGTCGGCGAGCAGGCCGATCGCCGGGAACACCAGGAACAGCAGGGTTTCCCGCGCACCGCGGCGTTCGGCGCCGAGATAGTAATGGAAGATCACCGACAGATTGACCAGGCTGAAAGCAAGGAAGGCGCCGAAGTTGATGAACGAGGTCGAGGTGGTCACGTCCATCTGCAACGCCAGCAGGGCTACCACGCCGCACAGGACGATGCTGTTCACCGGCGTCTCGAAGCGCTTGCCCAGGCGGCCGAAGAACGGCCGCGGCAGCACGCCGTCGCGCCCCATGGCGAACAGCAGGCGCGAAGCGCTGGCCTGGGCCGACAGCCCGGAGGTGAACTGGCCGACGATCAGGCCGACCAGGAAGAAGCTGACGAACAGGTCGCCACCGATGTTGCGGGCGATCTCGTAGGCCGCCGAGTCCGCGCTGTCGAAGGCGAACGACGGGTGCGCCAGCTGCACGAAGTACGAGGTGACGATGAAGATCAACCCGCCCAGCAGGGTGATCAGCAGGATCGCGCGCGGGATGTTGCGCCGCGGATCGCGGGTTTCCTCGGTCAGCGTGCTGACCGCGTCGAAGCCGAGGAACGAGTAGCAGGCGATCGCCGCTCCGCCCATCACCAGCGGCACCTGCAGGTCGCCGCCGAGCAACGGTTGCAGCGACCACAGCGGCTTGCCCGGATCGCCCAGCACGTAGTGCACGCAGAGCGCGACGAAGGCGGCGAGCACCAGGAACTGCACCAGCATCAGCAAGCCGTTGACGTTCTTCGCCAGGCGCAGGCCGACGATATTGATCGCCGTGGTCACGCCGATGAACGCCAGCACCCAGACCGCGTTGGGCACCGCGGGGAACGCCGAGTGCAGGTAGGCGGCGCCGATCAGCCAGATCGCCATGGGCAGGAACAGGTAGTCGAGCAGCACCGCCCAGCCGGCGATGAAGCCGAGCGCGGGACTGATCGCCTTGCGCACATAGGTGTAGGCCGAGCCGGCGACCGGGAAGGCGGCCGCCATCCGTCCGTAGCTGAGGGCGGTGAAGAGCATCGCCAGTGACGCGGCGAGGTAGGCGGCGGGAACGTGCCCTTGGGTGGTCTCGGCGAGGATGCCGAAGGTGCCGAGGACAATGATGGGGGTCATGTAGGCGATGCCGAACAGCACCACGGAACCCAGCGACAGGGTGCGCTTGAGTCTGGCCATTACTGCTTACTCCGGAATTATCGTTTGTTATGGCAGTGGCCCGCAGCCGGCCAGGCCGCGGGGCGCAGGGGCCTCCCCTCACCCGGGAGACCGGCGGACGCTCGGGCGCCCATCGTTGTGCTACGGCTTTCCGGGCCGATCCTCGCCCGCTCGCCGGCGGACGGCGGACGACGCGACGCTCCTGTCGCGCCGTGGTGAATCAGGGAATCAGCAGCTCGCGCAGGCCGTCCGGGTACTCGCGCCGCTCGCCGGGCAGGACCAGGCGCCGTTCTTCCAGGTAGCGGTAGTCCCGACGCGCGCCCTGCAACCGGCCGAGGTCCAGTTCGACGATCTGCCGGCATTCTTCGCGCCCGGCCTCGCAGAGCAACTGGCCGTAGGGATCGACCACCGCGCTGCCGCCGGCGAAGACCAGCCCGCCGTCGCCATGCCCGACGCGGTTGACCATCACCGCGTAGGCCTGGTTCTCCATGGCGCGGGCCATGATCGCGGTGCGGTGGGTCGGGCCGTAGGGGTCCATGTTGCCGTTGGTCACGATGATCAGTTCCGCACCCAGTTGGCCGAGGGCCCGCGCGCTTTCCGGGAACTCGATGTCGAAGCACACCAGCAGGCCGACCCGGATGCCGTTCCACAGGGTGGTGGCGTAGCGGTCGCCGGGGGTGAAGATGCCGCGGTCGGAGGCCCACAGGTGGGTCTTGCGGTATTTCAGGGCGATGCCGTCGGGAGCGATCAGCACGGTGGTGTTGTAATAGCGGCCGGCATCCGCCTCGGCGATGCCGATCGCCACCGAGACGTTGCGTTCACGGGCGGCGCGCTGCACCGCGCGGACCGTCGGGCCGTCGAGCGGCTCGGCGAGGGCGGCGATATTGTCTTCGCTGGGGAAGCCGGTCAGGTGGGTTTCCGGGAACACCACCAGCTCGGTGTCCGCCGCGCAGCCGGCGATGGCCGCCAGGGCGCGTTCCAGGTTATGCGCGGTGTCGCCATCGCGACCGGCGATCTGGACGAGTTCGACTTTCATCGGAATTCCTTGTTGTTCTCGGCGCTGTTCGGCACGCGCGCTGTTCGAATGCAGGGGTCGGCACAGTATGCTTGGCGTTCCCCGCGCCGATAATTACGTCCGAGGGTTAACCCAACAGGGGTAGATGATGAGTTTCACCTTGCAGGATATCGCCTGGCACCGCTCCGTCGGACAACTGGTCGAAGCGCTGGACGCACCGGACTTCTGGATCCGCCTGGTGCGCCTGCTCGACCAGTATGTGCCCTTCGACAGCTGGGTGGCCCTGCTTTTCAGCCAGGGCCGCCCCCAGGTGTTCGCCGAGTGCCCGGGGGCCGACGGCGGGCCGGACCCGCTGTTCCAGGACTACCTGCGCGGTCTCTACCTGCTCGACCCGTTCTACATCGCCAGCCGCGAGAATCCGGGGAGCGGCCTGTTCCGCCTGGCCGACGTGGCCCCGGAGTGCTTCGAGCAGACCGATTACTACCAGCGCTACTTCCGCCTCAACGTGGTGGCCGATGAAATCCAGGTCAACGTGCAACTGGCCGGCGAACGCACCCTCTGCCTGTCGCTCGGCTCGCGGCAGCGCTTCACGCCGGAACAGCTCGCCGTGCTCGGCCTGGTGCGGCCCTGGGTGGCCGGGCTGATGCGCCAGCGCCTGGCCTTCGAGGACGAGGTGCTGAACAGCCCGGCGCCGCCGGAGCCGGGCTGGCAGGGCTCGCTGGAGAAAGTCGCGGAACAGATGGGTACGCCATTGACCGCGCGCGAACTGGAAGTCGGCCGGCTGATGCTCAGCGGCTGCTCGAGCAAGGAGATCGCCCGCAAGCTGGCGATCTCGGCGGAAACCGTGAAGGTCCACCGCAAGCACATGTACGGCAAGCTCGGCATCAAGTCGCAGTCCGAGCTGTTCGGCCTGTTCCTCCAGGCCCAGGGCTGACGGGACGGTGGTCCGCCCCGTCGCTGCTCAGCGGCGCTTGATCTTCGGCTTCGGCCGGCCCTGCACGCACTTGAAGCGCGGGTTCGACTTGCAGATCACGTAGAGCCGGCCGCGACGCTTCACCACCTGGCAATCGCGGTGGCGCAGCTTGGCCTGTTTCAGCGAGGCGAGGACTTTCATCAGGCCCCCTTGCCGCCGACGAAGCCGGCGAAACGCTTGTTGAACCCGGCCACGCGACCTTCGCTCTTGGTCTTGCGCTGTTCGCCGGTGTAGACCGGGTGCGAGGCGCTGGAAACGTCCAGGGTCACGTAGGGATAGGTCTTGCCGTCGGTGTGGGTGTGGGTCTTGTCGGTCTCCGCGGTGGAGCCGATCAGGAAGAACACGTCGGCCGAGGTGTCGTGGAACAGCACCGGGCGGTAATCGGGATGGATGCCGGGTTTCATGGGATAGCCTCCTATACAATGTTATATAGTTACATATTACTCCGATAAGAATAATTCGCAACTCCGTAGGAAGTTTCCTTCGACCATTCGGCCGACCGATCATCCAGACACAATAATTAGCTTGCTTTCTATCCCCGTTTGTTTCCCATAATCAGCGCTTGGTTAGCGCGGGGGGACCCGTCGTAGACGCCTCGAAGAAGGTGACTACCCATTTGAACCGAAGCCTGAAGATCGGAGACGTGATGAATCTGTCGCTACTCAGTCGCTATGCGTTTTTCGCCTGTATCGTCCTGCTCACCCTGCTCAGCCTGCCGTTCCTCGGCAGCTTCGAGTGGCTCTGGCCATTCACCCTGCTGGGCGTGGCGCTGAGCCTGCTCGGCCTGTTCGACCTGATGCAGACGCCCCATGCGGTGCGCCGCAACTATCCGATCCTGGGCAACATCCGCTATCTGGTCGAAGGCATCCGCCCGGAGATCCGCCAGTACCTGCTGGAGGCCGATGGCGACGCCCTGCCCTTCTCCCGCGCCCAGCGCTCGCTAGTCTACTCGCGGGCGAAGAACGAAAGCTCGGAAAAACCCTTCGGCACACTGATCGACGTGTACACCGCCGGCTACGAGTTCATCAGCCACTCGATGCGCCCGGCGCCGCTCAGCGATCCCTGCGAGTTCCGCGTCGACATCGGCGGTCCGCAATGCAGCAAGCCTTACTCCGCCTCGCTGTTCAACGTCTCGGCGATGAGTTTCGGCGCCCTCAGCGCCAACGCCATCCGTTCGCTGAACCGTGGCGCGCAGATGGGCAACTTCTACCACGACACCGGCGAGGGCAGCATCAGCCCCTATCACCGCGAGAACGGCGGCGATCTGGTCTGGGAACTGGGCAGCGGCTACTTCGGCTGCCGCACCCGCGACGGCAAGTTCGACCCTGAACGCTTCGCCGCGCAGGCCCTCGACCCGCAGGTGAAGATGATCGAGATCAAGCTCAGCCAGGGCGCCAAGCCGGGCCACGGCGGTATCCTGCCCAAGCACAAGGTCACTCCCGAGATCGCCGCCACCCGTGGCGTGCCGATGGGCGAGGACTGCGTTTCGCCGTCGCGCCACAGCGCCTTCTCCACGCCTATCGAGCTGATGCAGTTCATCGCCCAGTTGCGCGAGCTGTCCGGCGGCAAGCCGGTCGGCTTCAAGTTCTGCCTGGGCCATCCATGGGAGTTCATGGGCATCGCCAAGGCCATGCTGGAGACCGGCATCCTCCCCGACTTCATCGTCGTCGACGGCAAGGAAGGCGGCACCGGCGCGGCGCCGCTGGAGTTCACCGACCATATCGGCGTGCCGCTGCGCGAGGGCCTGCTGTTCGTCCACAACACCCTGGTCGGCCTCAACCTGCGCGACAAGATCAAGGTCGGCGCCAGCGGCAAGATCGTCAGCGCCTTCGACATCGCCAGCGTGCTGGCCACCGGCGCGGATTGGGCCAACTCGGCGCGCGGCTTCATGTTCGCCATCGGCTGCATCCAGTCGCAGAGCTGCCATACCAACAAGTGCCCGACCGGCGTCGCCACCCAGGACCCGTTGCGCCAACGCGCGCTGGTGGTGCCGGACAAGGCCGAGCGGGTGCGCAACTTCCACCGCAACACCCTCAAGGGCCTGGCCGAGATGCTCGCCGCGGCGGGCCTGGAGCACCCCTCGCAGCTCGAAGCCAAGCACCTGGTGCGCCGCATCACCGATACCGAGATCCGCCTGTTCTCGCAGTTGCATTACTTCCTCAAGCCCGGCGAACTGCTCTCCGGCAAGATCGAAGGCGAGTTCTACGAGCGCATGTGGAACATGGCGCGAGCCGACAGCTTCGACGCGGCGGCCTGAACCGCCGCCCCACACGCAAAAAAAAGCCGGAGGCAGCGATGCCTCCGGCTTTTTCATGTCCGGGAAGATCAGCCCAGCAGGATGGTCGCCCAGGTCACGGTGATCACGGTCAGGGCCACGAACTGCGCGGCGCTGCCCATGTCCTTGGCGTTCTTCGACAGCGGGTGGCGTTCCAGCGAGACACGGTCCACGGTGGCCTCGATCGCCGAGTTGAGCAATTCGACGATCAGTGCCAACAGGCACACCGCGATCATCAGGGCGCGCTCGCCGCGGCTGACGTCGAGCAGGAAGGCCACCGGGATCAGCACCACGTTGAGCAGCACCAGTTGACGGAAGGCCGCTTCGCCGCGGAAGGCGGCGAGGAAGCCGGCGAGGGAGTAGCCGGTGGCGTTGAGGATACGCTTGAGGCCGGTCTGGCCTTTGAAGGGAGAAGGCGACACGTCGGGGTCTCATCGATTCGGAAGGCCGGCAGTCTAGCCACCGGCTGGTCAAAAAAGCGTTAAGCCGTTTCTCAATGAGAAGCCGGAACCGTCTCCATTTGTTGCAACAGCAGCGCCGCCTGGGTCCGGGTACGCACGTTGAGCTTGCGGAAGATCGCCGTGACGTGGGCCTTCACCGTCGCCTCGGAAACGTTCAGGTCGTAGGCGATCTGCTTGTTCAGCAACCCTTCGCAGACCATGGTCAGGACCCGGAACTGTTGCGGGGTGAGGCTGGCGAGTCCGGCGCTGGCGGCCTTGGCCTCCTCGCTGAGGGCTTCGGCGGCGGCGTCCTGCGGCGGCCACCAGGTGTCCCCGTCGAGCACCGCGCGCACCGCCTGCTGCAGGGTTTCCAGCGGACTGGACTTGGGAATGAAGCCGCTGGCGCCGAACTCGCGGGAGCGCTGCACCACGGCGGCCTCCTCCTGGGCGGAGATCATCACCACCGGCACCTGCGGGTATTGTCCGCGCAGCAGCACCAGGCCGGAGAAGCCGTAGGCCCCCGGCATGTTGAGGTCCAGCAGGACCAGATCCCAATCGGCCTTCTCGTTCAGGCGCGCTTCCAGTTCGGCGATGCTGGCGGCTTCCACCAGGCGTACGTCGGGGCCCAGGCCCAGGGTGAGGGCCTGGTGCAAAGCGCTGCGGAACAGGGGGTGATCGTCGGCGATCAGGATCTCGTAAGAAGCCATGACATGTCCTAGGTTATTCGGCCCAGCCGAGGCGGCGCTCAGGATGCCGACCGAGGGCGGACCGGTCAAGCCGAATGAGGGAAACCTCGTACGCCGCGTTCGTCTTTTCAAACACCCCGGCTTGCTGGCAGAGTGGCGAACCCTCTCCGCCCCGTCGAGCGAGCCATGCGAAGCCAAGCCCTGCGTGCCGATATCCTGATGCTGATCACCGCCATGATCTGGGGGGTGTCGTTCGTCGCCCAGCGCCTGGGGATGGATGCCATCGGACCGTTCCTCTATACCGGCCTGCGCTTCGTCCTCGGTGCCCTGGTGCTGGTGCCACTGCTGATGCTGCGCTCGCGACGCGAAGGCGCGCAACCCTTCAATCGCGGGCAGTTGCTCGCCGGGATCATCCTCGGCGTCGCCCTGACCACCGGGATCAACCTGCAGCAGGTCGGCCTGCTGTTCACCAGCGTGACCAACTCCGGCTTCATCACCGGCCTCTACGTGATCGTCGTGCCGCTGCTCGGCCTGCTGTTCGGCCAGCGCGCCGGCCTGGGCACCTGGCTGGGCGCGTCGCTGGCGGTGGTCGGCATGGCCCTGCTGAGCATCGGCCCCGGCTTCCAGGTCGCCTCCGGCGACTGGCTGCAACTCACCGGCGCGCTGGTCTGGGGCGCCCATGTGCTGCTGGTGGGCCTGTTCGCCAGCCGCTACGACCCGATCCGCCTGGCCTTCCTGCAGTTCGCCACCTGCGCGGTGGTGAGCCTGCTGCTAGCGCTGGTCTTCGAGGAAATCCACTGGGACGCCATCGTCCAGGCCGGTCCCGCCCTGCTGTACGGCGGCCTGCTCGGCGTCGGTACCGGCTTCACCCTGCAGGTAGTGGCGCAGAAACACGCCATCGCCTCCCACGCGGCGATCATCCTGTCCCTCGAGGCGGTGTTCGCCGCCATCGCCGGTGCCCTGTTCCTCAGCGAGACCCTGCACCTGCGCGGCTATTTCGGCTGCGCCCTGATGCTGGCGGGCATGCTGGTGGCGCAGTTGTGGCCACGCGGGCTCGCCGCCGAAGCGCGCCCGGCCTGATCGCGCTCAGCCGCGGAACGGCGCCAGGGCACGGTGCGCCGGGCTGTCCTCGTCCAGCGGAATGTGCCGCTTGGCGCCCAGGTAGCGTTCGCTGAACACCTCCAGGTAGGCACCCAGCGCCTCGCCCGCCGCCACGTCGCCGGCCAGTTCCAGGCACAGCGCCGCCACCTCGGCGGTGCACAGGTGCTCGCCGCGGGTCGAGCGGCGCAGGCGGTAGCGCGAGAGTTGCTCGGGCAGCAGGCTGAGCACCGGGAAACGCTCCAGGTAAGGGCTCTTGCGGAACATCTTGCGCGCCTCGGTCCAGGTCGCGTCGAGCAGGATGAACAGCGGCCGCTTGCCTTCCGCCGGCGGGCCGACCGCGTTCACCACCCGCTCCGCCGCCACGTATTCGCCGGGGAACACCAGGTACGGCTGCCACTGCGGGTCGTCCAGCAGCGCCAGCAGGCACGGATCGACCTCGGTGCGCGACCAGCCGAAGGCGAAGGTGTCGGCCACGCTATCGGCGATCAGCCAGCCGGTGTTGGTCGGCTTCAGCGCCTCGATGTCGTGCATGATCAGGCACATGCCGGCGCGCGCCTCGACCCGCGGCCGCCAGGCACACATGCAGTAGCTCGGCAGCAGTCGGCAGCGTTCGCAGCGCGGCATCCGCGAACCGCGCGCGACGAAGGGTTTCAGGCTGCGCGCCAGGCGCTCCTGGCGCAGGCGGGAAACGGCATGGCTCATCGGACGGACTCCCGATGCGGGCAGGACGGGCGAAGGAACATCGAAGACTCGGGGAAACGGGGCTGGAAAGCGATTGCGAAATTCTACCAGAGCCCGCGTGGTTCCTGCTTTGTCGGACAACTTTCGCGCCCCCGGAAAAAAATTCTTTGCAGGGGCCTTCCACGTCTAGTTAGAGCGGTATGCGATCCCTATAATCCGCCCCCTTTTCGACACCGGGCAGCCGGCCCCGCCCGCTGACCTTACCGCTTCTCCAGACCAGTGACGCCCCCTTGCTCGAGATCCGCAACGTGACCCGCCGCTTCGGCGACTTCACCGCCGTCGACAATGTCAGCCTGACGATCAACACCGGCGAATTCTTCACCCTCCTCGGCCCCTCCGGCTGCGGCAAGACCACCCTCCTGCGCATGCTCGCCGGCTTCGATCAGCCGGACAGCGGCGAGATCCGCCTGGACGGCCAGGACCTCGCCGCCGTCGAGCCGGAGAGGCGCCCGGTGCATACGGTGTTCCAGAGCTATGCGCTGTTCCCGCACATGAGCGTGGCGCAGAACATCGCCTTCCCGCTGAAGATGGCCGGCGTGGCCAGGAGCGAGATCGACGCCCGCGTCGAGCAGGCGTTGAAGGATGTACGCCTGGCGGACAAGGGCGGGCGCATGCCGACCCAGCTTTCCGGCGGCCAGCGCCAGCGCGTGGCGATCGCCCGCGCGCTGATCAACCGGCCGCGCCTGCTGCTGCTCGACGAACCGCTGTCGGCACTGGACGCCAAGCTGCGCGAAGAAATGCAGATCGAGCTGATCAACCTGCAGAAGGAGGTCGGCATCACCTTCGTCTATGTCACCCATGACCAGGGCGAGGCCCTGGCGCTGTCGCACCGCATCGCGGTGATGAACCAGGGCCGGGTGGAACAGCTGGACGCCCCGGAAACCATCTACAGCTTCCCACGCAGTCGTTTCGTCGCCGACTTCATCGGCCAGTGCAACCTGCTCGACGCCACGGTCAAGGCGGTCGACGGCGAGCGCGTGCGCATCGACCTCCGGGGTCTGGGCGAGGTCCAGGCGCTGAAGTCCTTCGACGCCCAGCCCGGCGAGCCCTGCGTGCTGACCCTGCGGCCGGAGAAGATCCGCCTGGCGCAGAGCGTCACCGCCGACAGCGACGAGGTGCATTTCCGCGGCCGCGTCGCCGAACTGCTCTACCTGGGCGACGTGACCCTGTACATCGTCGAACTGGAGAACGGCGAGCGCCTGGAAACCCTGCTGCCCAACGCCACCCCTGGCCGGGCCAGGTTCTTCGAGGTGGGCGACGCGGTGGAAGCCGCCTGGCGCTTCGATGCCGGCCACCTGGTCAGGGCCTGACACGATGAGAAAGAACCTCGGCAAGTGGCTGCTGGTCTGGCCACCGCAAGCGTATCTGCTGTTCTTCTTCCTGGTCCCGGCGCTGATCATGCTGTTCGCCTCGTTCCGCTTTCCCGGCGACTACGGCGGCCTGGCGCCCTGGATGTACCGCGAGGACGGGCGGACCGTCTACGACCTCAGCGTGGAGAACTACACCCGGCTCACCGAGAGCTGGGTGTACCTGCAACTGTTCGGCAAGTCCTTCGGCTACGCCCTGGTCACCACCCTGGCCTGCCTGCTGCTCGCCTACCCGGTGGCGACCACCCTCGCCCGGGCCCCGGCGAAGTGGCGCAACCTGCTGATCCTGCTGGTGATCCTGCCGTTCTGGAGCAACCTGCTGGTACGCGTCTACGCCTGGATGATCATCCTCTCGCCGTCCGGTGCCCTGACCCGCGGGATCAACGCCACGCTGGACCTGTTCGGCGCGCAGCCGATCAGCCTGATGTTCACTCCGTTCGCGGTGGTCCTGTGCATGGTCTACGTGCACCTGCCGTTCATGATCCTGCCGCTCTACGCCAACCTGGAGAAACACGACCCGGCCCTGCTCCACGCCGCCCAGGACCTCGGCGCCGGTCGTTGGCAACGCTTCTGGCGGGTGACCTTCCCGCTCTCGCTGCCGGGGGTGGCCGCCGGCGCGGCACTGGTGTTCATCCCGGTGCTGGGGATGTTCGCGATCCCCGACCTGGTCGGCGGCACCGACGGCATCATGATCGGCAACCTGATCAAGAGCCAGTTCCTCGATTCCCGCGACTGGCCGTTCGGCAGCGCGCTGTCGATCGCCCTGACCGGCTGCATCCTGCTGCTGGTCGCCCTCGGCATGGGCGCCGCGCGCGCCCGCAAGGGAGGCGCCCATGCGTAGGCCCTACCTGCTCTGGAGCGCCACCGCGCTGGTGTACCTGTTCCTCTACGTACCGCTGGTGATCGTGGTGCTGTACTCCTTCAACGACTCGCGGCTGAACGCCGAGTGGGTCGGCTTCACCCTGGACTGGTACCGCAAGCTGTTCGGCAACCGCGACATGCTCCAGGCCGCCGCCAACTCGCTGGTCATCGCGCTGGTTTCGGCCAGCGTGGCGACCCTGCTCGGCACCCTCGCCGGGGTCGCCCTGCATCGCTTCAAGCTGCGCGTGCTGCCCCTGCTGGTACTGACCCCGATCGCCATTCCGGAACTCCTGATGGGGGTCTCGCTGGTGATCTTCTTCATCGGCCTGAACATGAGCCTGGGCATGCTTTCGGTGACCCTCGCGCACATCACCTTCTCGGTCGGCTTCGTCGCCCTGGTGGTGCAGGCGCGCATGTCGGGCATGGACGAAAGCCTCACCGAGGCGGCCCGCGACCTCGGCGCCACGCCCTGGCAGAGCTTCCGCCTGGTGACCCTGCCGCTGATCATGCCGGGCATGGTCGCCGGCGCGCTGATGGCCTTCACCCTGTCCATCGACGACTTCGTGATCACCTTCTTCACCGCCGGCGGCGGCTTCGCCACCCTGCCGACGCAGATCTACACCATGATCAAGATCGCCGTGACGCCCGAAGTGAACGCCGTCTCCACCCTGCTGATGCTGCTCACCCTGGCGCTGATCGTGATCGCCTCGAAACTCTCCCCCAGCGCCATCAAGGGCCATTGATCCGCCGAAACCCGCGGGCCTCGCGCAGAGGCCCACGGCCTCGCCCTGCTCCGGTTTCCGGAGCCCTGCCACCCCGTAACAAGGAACCATGATGAAAAAGCTGTTGCTCGTCGCAACCCTCATGGCAGGAGCCGCCCAGGCCACCGCCGCCGAGAAGCTGTATCTGTTCAACTGGAACGACTACATCGCCGAGGACACGGTGAAACGCTTCGAGCAGCAATGTGGCTGCGAGCTGGTGCAGGAGTTCTATTCCGGCACCGAGGAGATGATGGCCAAGCTGGCCGCCGGGGCCAGCGGCTACGACGTGATCATCCCGACCCAGAACGCGGTCGAGGCTCTGGTCCGCAAGGGCGACCTGGTGGAACTGGACAAGAACCGCCTGGCGAACCTGAAGAACGAGGACGCGGGCTACCTGGACAAGGACTTCGACAAGGGCAACCGCTACTCCGTGCCCTACGCCTTCACCACCACCCTGGTCGGCTACAACAAGACCGAACTGGACAAGCTGGGCATCGACCCGGCCGACTGGTCGGTGATCTTCGACCCGGCGGTCCTGGAGAAGATCAAGGGCAGGGTCACGGTGATGGACGACCCGCAGGAACTGTTCGGCGCCGCCCTGAAGTACCTCGGCCACTCCGCCAACGACACCGACCCGCAGCACTGGAAGGAAGCCCAGGCGCTGATCCTCGCCGCCAAGCCGTACTGGGCCGCGTTCAACTCGTCGAGCTATATCAAGGAGCTGACCCTGGGCAACATCTGGGTCGCCCATGGCTACTCCAGCGACATGTACCAGGCCAGGGCCGACGCGGAGGCTGCCGGCCGCGCCTTCAAGGTCGACTTCGCCCTGCCCCGCCAGGGTGCAGTGCTGGCCATCGACAGCATGGTGATCCACAAGGGCTCGAGGAACCCCGACCTGGCCTACCGCTTCATCGACTTCATGCTCGACGGTCGGAACGCTTCCGAACTGACCAACCAGATCGGCACCGGCACGCCCAACGCCGCCGCCCAGCCCTTCATCAGGCCGGAGATCAGGACGCTCGCCGCCCTCTTCCCGGACGCCGCCACCCAGGCCAGGCTGGAGCCGCTGAAGGACCTGAACTCGCGCCAGCGACGCGCCCTGAACAGGCTCTGGACCGAGATCAAGCTGCGCTGATCCGCGCCGCCATCGACGAAAGGGCGACCCTCGGTCGCCCTTTTGCGTTTCCGTGCCCCACCCCGAACGCGGTAACATGGCGCCCATTCGCCACCGTCCGTCCCGGGAAAGGGCCGACGGAAACAATTCGGCCCCTGCGTCGGTCGAATCCGCTTATTGCCCCAGGAGACCTTCATGTCGCGCTTCATGGCCCTTGCCCTTTGTTTCGTCCTGCCCACCGCCGCCCATGCCGCCTCGCTCAAGGATTTCGAACTGAGCAAGATGCTGGAGAAAGTGGCCAAGGAAAGCAGCGTAGGCACTCCCCGCGCCATCAACGAAGACATCCTCGACCAGGGCTATACCGTCGAAGGCAACCAACTGATCAACCACCTCAGCGTGCGCGCCAGCCACGCCGAACGCATGCGCTCCAACCCGGACAGCGTGCGCAGCCAGCTCGGCGACAGCGTCTGCAGCAACACCGGCTATCGCCAACTGCTCGCCCGTGGCGCGATCCTCACCTACAGCTTCACCGAGTACAAGACCAACCAGCCGGTCGCCACCGAACGCTTCGATGCCGGCAGCTGCCGCATCCAGGGCAAGAAGTAAGCGCGCCGCGCGGCCGCCATGTTGGACAAGCAGCATCTGCTGAAGATCGCCCGGACGCCGATGCCGTTCGGCAAGTACCAGGGACGGATGCTGGTCGACCTGCCGGAGGAGTACCTGCTGTGGTTCTACAAGAAGGGCTTCCCGCCCGGTGAACTCGGGCGGCTGATGCAACTGACCCTGGAACTGAAGATCGACGGGCTGGACGGGCTGCTCAAGCCGCTTCGGCCCCCCGCTCCGTAGGCGAATGACGTCGCCGACGTTATCCGCCGATCCCCCGCCCCCCTGCCTTCGCCAGGCACCCACTCCCGTTCGGCAGGGCGAATAGCGCCACAGGCGTTATTCGCCCTGCCGAACTCAACGCAACAACGCCGGGTCGCCCTTGCCAGCCACCGCCGCCGCTTCCTCCGGGGTCAGCAGCGCGGTGCGCGGCACCTCCATCAGCCGGGCACAAGCCGCCAGCACGTTGCCCCAGCAGGCTCGGTTGGCGAACTGCATGCCCGCTTCGTCAAGGGTCCCGCCCCGGTTGCGGTAGCCGAGCACCGATGTGCGCCGCGCATCCGGCAGGATCGGCCAGAGATGTCCGCGCGCCACTTCCGCACGCATATGGGTGAGCAGCACCCGGCGCTCATGGCTATCGGGGAACAGCCGCGCCACCAGCGCCTCGTCGGCCACCGCCTCGACCTCCCAGCGATCGCGCGGCGCGCGGAAGCGTCCCGGCTCCTGCAGGTAGACCAGCCGGTAGGCCTGCCCGGCCTCGGCCAGGCGCTGCGCCGCGCGGCGCATCTGTTCGAGCTGGTAGCTGCCGTTGGCGATCAGCAGCAACGGGTCGGAGCCGCAGCGCTCCTCGACCAGGATGGCGCCGTCGCGGGCCAGGCGCTCGGCCTGGTCGGCGTCGAACACCATAGGTCGGTCGCGCTTGGGAATCACCAGGCAGGCCAGTTGCCCCCGGCTGCGGTAGATCGTCGGCAGCAGCGCCAGGGCGCTGTTATGGTCGGCCGGGAAGAGCACCCGGACCATGTCGCTCATTTCGCCAAGCAGGGCTTCGCAGAAGGTGGTGTCCTGGTGCGACTGCTGGTTCTTGCCGTTCTCCCAGGTATGCGAAGTAGCGACCAGCGGCCAGCCCAGCCAGCCGGCCGGGCGCCCGACCTCCTTCTGCTGGCGGGCGAAGATCAGGGTCTGACGTACCGCGCCGAGCATCTTCACGCAGAACGCCTCGTAGCTGGCGACCAGGTTGAGCCCGCCCTGGTTGGCCAGGCAGGCGGACACCACCGCCTCCTCGTTGAGCGCGGTGATGACCTTCCCGCTCACCGATTCCAGTTCGCTCTCCGGTTCGCTGACCCGATGCCTTAGCGCCTTGAGCACGCCGCCGAGGCGGTTGCTGGCGAGTTCGTCGGGATTGCCGACGCGAGCGCGCAGGTCGGGGTTGGCCTCCACCAGTTCGGTGTAGAAACGGTCCAGCGCGGCCATCGGCGAACAGGCGTCGTCGCGATAGCGCAACGGCGGGATGATCGGCTCGATGGGGTGGCGCATGGCCAACGGGTTGTCCCGCTCCAGCGGACGCTCGCCGCGCAGTTCGATGAACAGCCGGCGCGCCAGTTCGAGGGCTTCCGGCTCGACCCACAGTTCCCGGGCATGCTGGTTGAACAACTGCCGGGCATGCTCGTCGTCGCGCGGGTTGCCCGGCAGCGGCAGGTTGTGCGCGGCGTTGCTGCCGGCGCCATGGAAACCGAAGCCCTTGACCGTCTCGGCGATACCGTAGGGAATCGGCAGGGGGTAGCGGAGGATCCCGCTGTTCTTCTCCTGCACCCGCCGCTCCAGGCGCTGCTCCATTTCCCAGAGCGTACAGACGAAGGCGGCCGGATCGCGCCCATCGAAGCTGATCGGGTCGAAGCCGCAACGGCGCAGGTGCAGCTTGAAGCCCTCCAGGCCCTCGTGGGTGCCCAGCTCGGTGCGCTGCTCGATGCGCCGGCCATTGGCGATCATCACCGGCAGCGCCGCCCCGCAGTCCTCGGCCCGCCACCAGCGCGGGATCCAGTCGCTGCCGCGTTGTTCCTCGGCGGCGCCATCGGAGAGGAACGCCACCAGGGTCTCGCCGGGCAATGGCATGTGCGCGTACTGCAATTCGGCGAAGCCCAGGTAGCCGCCTTCGGCGATACCGCCGGCCGTATGCGGGTTGACATGGCTGCCGAGCGGCGCGGCAGGCGCGCCGTTGGGCGCCTGGGCGTAGCCATAGAAGTCCTGCAGCAGGCGGTTCAGCCCTTCCTCGCCGCCGGCATAGGCGCGCTCCTGCTCCGGATGCAGGTTGCCGGTAAGCACGTTGAGCGCATCGATGGCGGCCACGCAGTGGCCCTGGCCCATCAGCCAGCCGCGGGTCCTGCCGGTCAGGGCGTTCAGTGCCAGGTAGCCGGCGTAGGCCGGCACCATGTTCAGGGCACCGCCGGTATGCCCCTCGGGCTGCCGCTTGAAATCGTCGGCCTGCAATGGCTCGCCATCCAGGCGGATGCGCCGGGCGTAGGTCATGTGCGCGACGATGCGCAGGGCGCTGGCGGTCAGCCGGTCGAGGGCGCGGAACAGATGGTAGACGCTGGCCAGGTCCGGCTGCAGCCCAGCCTGGACCAATTGATGAGCGGTGCGGAACACGGCGGCGCGGGTCTCTGCGCTATGCTGGAGCGGACCATGGCCTTGCAGCCACGCGGCAAACGCCGGCTCGGCCGCCGCATGGGCAAGCAGCTCGTCCTGACTGGGCAGAATCTGACTCATGGTGGGTAGGCCTCCCTAGTGGTGCCTTGCAGTCTAGGCAGCACACGGCAAAGGGCGCTGACCTGCATCAAGCTCCCCGCCCCCGATTCGTTCACCCTGGCCTTGTACGATGGTTCCATGGCTTTCCACGATCCCGAATGGTATCGGTATCGACAGAGCTCTGACGGAGGAGGCTCGATGGCATCACTGACGTTTCTAGGCGCCGCCCAGGAGGTCACCGGTTCCTGTTATCTGCTGGAAACCCTCGACGGGGCGAGAGTCCTGCTCGAATGCGGCATGCGCCAGGGCCGCCGCGAGGCCGACGAGGGCAATCGCGCGCCCTTCCCCTTCGATCCCGCGAGCATCGACGCGGTGGTCATCTCCCACGCCCACCTCGACCACAGCGGCCTGCTGCCGCGCCTGGCGGCCGAGGGTTTCAAGGGTCCGATCTTCGCCACCGAAGCCACCTGCGAACTGCTGGAACTCATGCTGCTGGACTCCGCGCACATCCAGGAAAAGGACGCCGAGTGGGAGAACCGCTGGCGCAACCGGATCGGCAAGCCGAGCATCAAGCCACTGTATACCCAGGCCGACACCGAACGCGCGCTCAAGCTGCGCCGGCCGATCAGTCTCGGCAGTACCGTGGCGGTCGCTCGTGGCGTGCGGGTGACCTTCCACAACGCCGGGCACATCCTCGGCTCGTCGATCGTCGAAGTGCAGTTCCACGACCAGGTGCAACCGCGCCGCCTGGTGTTTTCCGGCGACCTCGGCAACACCTGCTCGCCCCTGATGCGCGCGCCCTCGCCGCTGAGCCGGGCCGACGTGGTGATGCTCGAGTCCACCTACGGCGATCGCGATCACCGCGACAGCAACGAAACCCTGGAGGAGCTGGCGGCGATCCTCGACCAGGCGCACCGCGACGGCGGCAACGTGCTGATCCCGTCGTTCGCCGTCGGTCGCACCCAGGACCTGCTCTACTACCTCGGTCGCTTCTACCAGGAAGGCCGCCTGCCACAACAGGCGGTATTCCTCGACAGCCCGATGGCCGCCCGCGCCAACGGCATCTACCTGCGCCACAGCAACGAGTTCGACGACCGCGACCGCGAATACATCCGCGGCACCGGCACCACCCGCCTGGAGGAGTGGCTACCGGTGCTGCGCGTCACCCGCAGCGCCGACGAGTCGATGGCGATCAACCGGATCAAGAGCGGCGCGATCATCATCGCCGGCAGTGGCATGTGCACTGGCGGACGCATCGTCCACCACTTCAAGCACAACCTCTGGCGCCCGGAGTGCCATATCGTCTTCCCCGGCTTCCAGGCACGCGGCACCCTGGGCCGCAACATCGTCGACGGCGCCAGTGCCGTGCGCGTGTTCCACCAACGCATCGCGGTGAAGGCGCAGATCCATACCCTCGGCGGCTTCTCCGCCCACGCCGGGCAATCGCAGTTGCTCGACTGGGTCGGCCACTTCGCCCACCGTCCCGCGCTGTACCTGATCCATGGCGAACGGGAAAAGATGGAGGCATTGCAGGGGGCGATCCGCCAGCGGCTCGACTGGGATGCCGAAATTCCCAGGTCAGGCGAGCGCATCGAGATCTGAACCGCCTTTCCGCCACTGTCACGCGGTCCGTGGCAGTATGCGGAAACCACCTCCCGAAGGTGGTTGGACAAGGAGTATGCGTATGCCCTACGAAGCCGATGACTACCTTTCCCGGCACTTCCAGACCAGCGGCACCGACCTGGCACAGAAGGTCGACGAACTGGCCGCCCTCGCCGCTCCCGGCGAAAGCCCCAACCTCGCGCTGTACCGCGAGATGCTCTTCACCGTGACGCGCATGGCCCAGGCCGACCGCAACCGCTGGGACGCGAAGATCATGCTGCAGACCCTGCGCGAGATGGAACACGCCTTCAGCGTCCTCGAGCAGTTCAAGCGGCGGCGCAAGGTCACCGTGTTCGGTTCCGCGCGTACCCCGGTCGAGCATCCGGTATACGCCCTGGCGCGCAAGCTGGGCGAAGAACTGGCGCGCTACGACCTGATGGTGATCACCGGCGCCGGCGGCGGCATCATGGCCGCCGCCCACGAAGGCGCCGGGCTGGAGAACAGCCTGGGCTTCAACATCACCCTGCCCTTCGAGCAGCACGCCAACCATACGGTGGACGGCAGCGGCAACCTGCTGTCGTTCCACTTCTTCTTCCTGCGCAAGCTGTTCTTCGTCAAGGAAGCCGACGCCCTGGTGCTCTGCCCAGGCGGCTTCGGCACCCTCGACGAGGCCCTGGAAGTGCTGACCCTGGTGCAGACCGGCAAGAGTCCGCTGGTGCCGATCGTGCTGCTCGACCAGCCGGGCGGCCGCTACTGGGAACATGCCCTGGAGTTCATGCAGGAACAGCTGCTGGAGAACCACTACATCCTGCCGGCCGACATGCGCCTGATGCGCCTGGTGCATTCGGCGGAAGACGCGGTGAAGGAAATCGCCCGGTTCTACCGCAACTTCCACTCCAGCCGCTGGCTGAAAGGCACCTTCGTGATCCGCCTCAACCATGCGCTGAACGATGCCGCGCTGGCGCACCTGCACGAGGAGTTCGCCAGCCTCTGCCTGAGCGGTGGCTTCCAGCAGCAGGCCTACAGCGAGCAGGAGCAGGACGAACCGGAGTTCCGCAACCTGACCCGCCTCGCCTTCGTCTTCAACGGGCGCGACCAGGGGCGTCTGCGGGAGTTGCTGGACTACATCAACCTGCCGGAAAACTGGGACTGAAGCTGCCGCTCCGGCATGCGTTCAATCGTCGCTGCGGCCGCTCAACAGGCGGCTGATCGACTCCATGGAGTAACCCCGGTACGCCAGGAAGCGGCCCTGCTGGGCCTTTTCCCTGGCGTCCAGCGGCAGGCGGGCGAACTTGCGTCGCCAGACCTCGCGCAACTGCGCGCTCCAGTCGATGTCGCAAGCATTCAGCGCCCTTTCGATATCGGCGCGCGGCAGGCCGCGTTGCGCCAGTTCTTCACGGATGCGCAACGGCCCATGGCCGCCGCGGGCGCGACTGGCGATGAAGCTTTCGAGATAGCGGGATTCGTCGAGCAGACCTTCCTCGGCCAGACGGTCGAGGGCGGGATCGATCAACTCGGGGGATGCGCCACGCTGGCGCAACTTGCGGGAAAGCTCGGCGCGCCCGTGCTCACGGCGCGCCAGCAGATCCATGGCCGCCCGCCGTACGGCGACGGGCGTATCGAGCACGGTCGCCATTGGCCTCAATCGGCTTCGGCGTCAGCCACTTCTTCGGCGTCGGCCTTCACCGGACCGCTCTTGGCCAGCAGTTGGTCGCGGATGGTCTTCTCCAGCACCGAACCGATTTCCGGATTGTCTTCCAGGTACTTGGCGGCGTTCGCCTTGCCCTGGCCGATCTTGCTGCCCTGGTAGCTGTACCAGGCGCCGGACTTCTCGACCAGGCCCAGTTGCACGCCCAGGTCGATGATCTCGCCGGTGCGGTAGATGCCCTTGCCGTAGAGGATCTGGAACTCGGCCTGGCGGAACGGCGGCGAAACCTTGTTCTTCACCACCTTGACGCGGGTTTCGCTACCCACCACCTCGTCGCCTTCCTTCACCGCGCCGGTACGACGGATGTCCAGGCGGACCGAGGCGTAGAACTTCAGCGCGTTACCGCCGGTGGTGGTTTCCGGGTTGCCGAACATCACGCCGATCTTCATGCGGATCTGGTTGATGAAGATGACCAGGCAGTTGGCGTTCTTGATGTTGCCGGTGATCTTGCGCAGCGCCTGGGACATCAGGCGTGCCTGCAGGCCGACGTGGGCGTCGCCCATCTCGCCTTCGATCTCGGCCTTGGGTACCAGCGCGGCCACGGAGTCGACGATGATCACGTCGACCGCGTTGGAGCGCACCAGCATGTCGGTGATTTCCAGGGCCTGCTCGCCGGTGTCCGGCTGGGAGACCAGCAGGTCGTCGACGTTGACGCCCAGCTTGCCGGCATAGTCGGGATCGAGCGCGTGCTCGGCGTCGACGAAGGCACAGGTGGCGCCCTGTTTCTGGGCCTCGGCGATCACCGAGAGGGTCAGGGTGGTCTTGCCCGAGGATTCCGGACCGTAGATCTCGACGATCCGGCCCTTGGGCAGGCCGCCGATGCCGAGGGCGATGTCCAGGCCCAGGGAGCCGGTGGAGATGGCGGGGATCGCCTGGCGCTCATGGTCGCCCATGCGCATGACCGCGCCCTTGCCGAATTGGCGTTCGATCTGTCCCAGGGCCGCGGCCAGGGCGCGCTTCTTGTTCTCGTCCATTGAAGTCCTCGCGAAGTCAGGGCGGCCGGACGGCCACGAACAACTGTATAAGTAGACAGTATTATTCCACAGGGCAAGTCGCTCGCCTACCCCCGCGGGGAAGAATGTTCCGAACGGTTGCCCGCAGGCGCGGCTAGCCTGGGTTTTCGCCGTTGCTCATGCGCAGCAGCCCGGTCAGCGCGGTCGCCACCGTCTGCCGGCGCACGGCGTCGCGGTCGCCGTTGAACTGGCAGCGCTCGCTGACCAGCCGCTCGCCGTCGGCCCATGCCAGCCAGACGGTGCCCACGGGCTTTTCCGGCGAACCGCCATCGGGCCCGGCGATCCCGCTGACCGCCACCGCGAAGCGCGATCCGCTGTGCCGCTGGGCGCCTCGCGCCATCGCCTCGACAACTTCCCGGCTGACCGCGCCGACCGCCGCGAACAGCGATTCCGCCACGTCCAACTGGAGGGTCTTCTGCCGGTTCGAGTAGGTCACGTAGCCGGCCTCGAACCAGGCCGAACTCCCCGGCATGCGGGTGATCGCCTCGGCGATGCCGCCACCGGTGCAGGATTCCGCGGTGCTGACTTGCTCGCCCAGATGGCGCAGGCTTTCGCCCAGTCGGGTGGCCAGTGCGGTCAGGTCGGAGTCCGTGACGGTCATCGCTGCTCTCCAGAAAAGAAACGGAAAGGGACTACCCTACACCATCGGCTTTTCCATTCAGAAGCAGCTTTCGGACAAGCGCGAGCGCAAGGCGGCGTCGAATGCGCGAACATGCAGGCTCCTACATCGCCCAAGGAACGGCCCCCATGAACGCAGCTTCGTCCAAGACTTCCCTGCTCTCCCTCGCCCTGCTCCTTTCTCCCGTCGCCAACCTTCCAGCCCACGCGGCCTGTACCGCCAACCTGGCCCTGCAACCGGCCAGCAGCCTGCCCGCGCTTGGCGGACGCCTGGTCTACCACAGTTATATGGAGTACGGGGACGGCTCCTCGAACCTCTACCTGCATGATTTCAAGAGCAAGAGCACCCGTCAGCTCAACCAGCCCGGCTGGAACATCGAGGACCCGATGAATGCGCACTTCTCCCCGGACGGCCGTCACCTGACCTTCATGGGCCGCCAGAATGGCGCCTGGCACGTGTTCGCCTGGGCCATCGGCGGCACCCAGGCGCCGAGCAACCTCACCGCGGCCATCGGCGGCCGCAACGAGGATCCGAAGTTCTCCTTCGACGGTCGCCAGGTCGTGCTCAAGCACGAAGGCGACATCCGCCTCGCCACCCTGGTCTTCAATGGCGATGGCAGCGTCGGCGTGAGCACCTGGAAAGCCGTGACCAGCGACGGCTGGACCACCGAGGAATCGATGCCGTTCCTCACCCCCTCAGGCAAGTACGTGGTCTACGCGACAGGAGCCGGCGACAGCCTGCGGGTGGTGCGCAGGAACCTGGAGAACGGCCAGGTCAGCGCACTCGCCACCCCGGCTGCGGGGGGCCGCGACTATTATCCGGTGGTACGCGACTACACCGCCTACTTCCTCTCGCGCACCCAGCCGGCCGGCAACGACCAGTTGGCCATGGTCGTTCCCAACAGCCCGCCCGGCACCCCGGCGATACTGCCGCTCAACCATTGCCAGGGCGACAATTCCGATGCAGCTCCGGTGAACGAGGACTATCTGGTCTTCTCCAGTACCTCGTTCGACCCGACCTACAGCCTGCTCCTCGGCGACATCGCCGCGGCGCGCGTCTGGCGGCTCGACCCGGCGCAGATCAACCTGCCCGACGGCCGGCAGAAGCTCGGTGCCAGCTATACCGCGGCGCGCTGAAAGCGGCCCGCACAGGCGCGGACCTGATGGTCCGCGCCGGTTCCGAACGGACCCGACACAGGCCGACGAATCGGGTTAACATTGCCCTCTTTTGCACCGTCCAAAGCCCGCTTCCGAAGGCCCGTATGACCGACCTCTCCCAACACACGCCGATGATGCAGCAGTACTTCAAACTGAAGCATCAGCACCCCGACCAATTGATGTTCTATCGCATGGGCGACTTCTACGAGCTGTTCTACGAGGACGCGAAGAAGGCCGCCAAGCTGCTCGACATCACCCTGACCGCGCGCGGCCAGTCTGGCGGCAAGGCGATCCCGATGGCAGGCATTCCCTTCCATTCGGCGGAGGGCTACCTGGCCAAGCTGGTCAAGCTCGGCGAGTCGGTGGCGATCTGCGAGCAGATCGGCGACCCGGCCACCAGCAAGGGACCGGTGGAGCGCCAGGTGGTGCGGATCATCACCCCCGGCACGGTGAGCGACGAGGCACTGCTCGACGAACGCCGCGACAACCTGCTGGCGGCGATCCTCGGCGACGAGCGCCTGTTCGGCCTCGCCGTACTGGACATCACCAGCGGCCGCTTCAGCGTCCAGGAGATAAAAGGCTGGGAAACCCTGCTGGCCGAACTGGAACGCCTCAACCCGGCCGAGCTGCTGATTCCCGACGACTGGCCACAGGGCCTGCCGGCGGAGAAGCGTCGCGGCGTGCGCCGCCGCGCGCCGTGGGACTTCGATCGCGACTCGGCACACAAGAGCCTCTGCCAGCAATTCGGCACCCAGGACCTGAAAGGCTTCGGCTGCCAGAACCTGACCCTGGCCATCGGCGCCGCCGGCTGTCTGCTCGCCTATGCCAAGGAAACCCAGCGTACCGCCCTGCCGCACCTGCGCAGCCTGCGTCATGATCGTCTCGATGACACGGTGATCCTCGACGGCGCCAGCCGCCGCAACCTGGAGCTGGATATCAACCTCAGCGGTGGTCGCGAGAACACCCTGCAATCGGTGGTCGACCGTTGCCAGACCGCCATGGCCAGCCGCCTGATGAGCCGCTGGCTGAACCGTCCGCTGCGTGACCGCGCGGTGCTGGAGGCCCGCCAGGAGTCCATCGCCTGCCTGCTCGAACGCTACCGCTTCGAGAACCTGCAACCGCAGCTCAAGGAAATCGGCGACCTCGAACGTATCCTCGCCCGCATCGGCCTGCGCAATGCCCGCCCTCGCGACCTGGCGCGCCTGCGCGACGCGCTGGCCGCGTTGCCGGACCTGCAGAACGCCATGACCGAACTGGAGGCGCCGCACCTGCAGGCGCTGGCCACCACCATCGGCACCTATCCCGAACTCGCCGAACTGCTGGCCAAGGCGATCATCGACAACCCGCCGGCGGTGATCCGCGATGGCGGCGTGATCAAGACCGGCTATGACGCCGAACTGGACGAGCTGCAGGCACTGAGCGAGAACGCCGGACAGTTCCTGATGGACCTGGAGGCCCGCGAGAAAGCCCGCACCGGGCTGCCCAACCTGAAGGTCGGCTACAACCGCATCCACGGCTACTTCATCGAGCTGCCGCGGGTACAGGCCGAGCAGGCCCCGGCCGACTACATCCGCCGCCAGACCCTGAAGGGCGCCGAGCGCTTCATCACGCCGGAACTGAAGGCCTTCGAGGACAAGGCGCTGTCGGCCCAGAGCCGCGCCCTGGCACGCGAGAAAGCGCTCTACGAAGAGCTGCTGGAACGCCTGATCGGCCATCTCGCCCCGCTCCAGGACAGCGCCTCGGCGCTGGCGGAGCTGGACGTGCTGGCGAATCTCGCCGAACGCGCGCTGAACCTCGACCTGAATCGCCCGCGGTTCGTCGAACATACCTGCCTGCACATCGAGCAGGGCCGCCATCCGGTGGTCGAGCAGGTGCTGGAGACGCCGTTCGTGGCCAACGACCTGGCGCTGGACGCCGACACCCGCATGCTGGTGATAACCGGCCCGAACATGGGCGGTAAATCCACCTACATGCGGCAAACCGCGCTGATCGTGCTACTCGCTCACATCGGCAGCTTCGTTCCCGCCGCACGCTGCGAGCTGTCCCTGGTGGACCGCATCTTCACCCGCATCGGCTCGTCCGACGACCTTGCCGGCGGCCGCTCGACCTTCATGGTGGAGATGAGCGAAACCGCCAACATCCTGCACAACGCCACCGACAAGAGCCTGGTGCTGATGGACGAGGTCGGCCGCGGCACCAGCACCTTCGACGGCCTGTCGCTGGCCTGGGCGGCGGCCGAGGACCTGGCGCGGACCCGCGCCTTCACCCTGTTCGCCACCCACTACTTCGAGCTGACCGTGCTGCCGGAAAGCCAGCCGGCGGTAGCCAACGTGCACCTGAACGCGACCGAGCACAACGAGCGCATCGTGTTCCTCCACCACGTCCTGCCGGGACCGGCGAGCCAGAGCTACGGCCTGGCGGTGGCCCAGTTGGCCGGCGTACCGAGCCCGGTGATCCAGCGCGCCCGCGAGCACCTCAAGCGCCTGGAGACCACCAGCCTGCCGCACGAGGTGCCAAGCCAGCAGAGTGGCAAGCCCGCTTCGCCGATGCAGAGCGACCTGTTCGCCAGCCTGCCGCACCCGGTGATCGATGAATTGTCGAGGATCAATCCCGACGATATCAGCCCGCGGCAAGCTCTCGATCTGTTATATGCATGGAAGATGCGGGTCTGACGGACCACCGCACAAGCTGCTAGAATCGCGCGCGCTTAGCCGCCCGCCTGAGGAGAGAATTAGAAAATGACCTTCGTCGTCACCGACAACTGCATCAAGTGCAAATACACCGACTGCGTGGAAGTCTGCCCGGTAGACTGCTTCTACGAAGGACCCAATTTCCTGGTCATCCACCCGGACGAGTGCATCGACTGCGCCCTGTGCGAGCCCGAATGTCCGGCCCAGGCGATTTTCTCCGAAGACGAAGTGCCGGAGAACATGCAGGAGTTCATCGAACTGAACAGCGAGCTGGCGGAAGTCTGGCCGAACATCACCGAGAAGAAGGATGCCCTGCCCGACGCCGAGGAATGGGACGGCGTCGCCGGCAAGCTCCAGCACCTGGAGCGCTGATACGCCAAGGCCCGCAAACAGCGGGCCTTTTATTTGGCGATGGGTAAAACGGCAGGTAAAAAAAAGGGGCGGGGTATTCCCCCGCCCACTCTTCAGTCCCTCGTCATCATCCTGATGAATCGCCTCCCTGGCGATGTCCCTTCCCCGATCCTTCGGGGCTGCGTGTTCCCTGTACGCAGGAGTGATATTAGCGATTCCCCAGGAGCCCGCAACCTGGCAGAAACCGCAGCGAGGCTTTGTCAGCGAGCACTCCTTGTAAAATAAACCTTTTATTTTCAATAAGTTATATTTATACACGAGAGTTCTTCACCATCTTCCCGGGGTTTTATCTACTTAGGCTCACACGCCGTGTAAGTTAATGCTTACAAGAGCAGACACAAAAAACCCGGCGAACGCCGGGTCTTGTGTGGGTCGAAGGATTCCTGTCACTGGAACAGTGCGTCGCTCGACAGGCCGTTCTTCTCCAATATCTCGCGCAGACGCTTGAGTGCCTCCACCTGGATCTGGCGGACCCGCTCGCGGGTCAGGCCGATTTCCTGGCCGACCTCCTCCAGCGTGCTGCTTTCATGCCCGCGCAGGCCGAAGCGGCGAATCACCACTTCACGCTGCTTGTCGGTGAGTTCCGACAGCCACTGGTCGATGCTTTCGCTGAGGTCGTCGTCCTGCAGCAACTCGCACGGGTCGGTGGGGCGATCATCGGTCAGGGTGTCGAGCAGGGTCTTGTCGGAGTCCGGGCCAAGGGAAACGTCCACCGAAGTGACCCGCTCGTTCAGGCCGAGCATGCGCTTGACCTCGGCGACCGGTTTTTCCAGCAGGTTGGCGATTTCCTCGGGGGACGGTTCGTGGTCGAGCTTGTGGGTCAGCTCCCGCGCCGCACGCAGGTAGACGTTCAGCTCCTTGACCACATGGATCGGCAAACGGATGGTCCGGGTCTGGTTCATGATGGCCCGTTCGATGGTCTGGCGGATCCACCAGGTGGCGTAGGTCGAGAACCGGAATCCGCGCTCCGGATCGAACTTCTCCACGGCGCGGATAAGGCCGAGGTTGCCTTCCTCGATCAGGTCGAGCAGGGACAGTCCGCGATTGACATAGCGCCGGGCGATCTTCACCACCAGTCGCAGGTTGCTCTCGATCATCCGCTTCCGACCAGCGGGATCGCCCTTCTGCGCCAGACGGGCGAAGTGGACTTCCTCTTCGGGCGTCAGCAGGGGCGAGAAACCGATTTCGTTGAGATACAGCTGCGTTGCGTCCAACGCACGCGTGTAGTCGATGTGCTTGTGTTGCTTGGAAGAGAAGGAGGTGGTGGCTTTTGGAGTTGCCCGGAGAGAAGGCTGCTCGTCGGCAGACAGCTCGTCCAGCATGATGCCGGGCTCCAGGAGGAGCACTTCGTCATCGTGGTCAAACTCCGGCCCTTCTTTTTTGAGTGCCATGTCGTTATCCCTTGCATGAGTTCGACTCAAGCCCGGACGACTCCTTTTCCGCTGGGAACGCCCGGACCCGCTCACCTACATGTGGGCGGGCGAACTCCGGTCAGCGACGTGGCAAGTATTGCAGTGGATCGACAGGTTTACCCTGGCGGCGAATCTCGAAGTGCAGCTTCACCCGATCGGTTCCTGTGGAGCCCATCTCGGCAATCGATTGCCCTACCTTGACCTGTTGCCCTTCCCGCACCAGCAGCCTGCGGTTGTGACCGTAGGCACTCACGTAGGTCTCGTTGTGTTTGATGATGACCAACTCGCCGTAGCCCCGCAAACCACTACCGGCGTATACAACGGTCCCACCAGACGCAGCCAGGACAGGCTGGCCCAATTGACCAGCTATATCAATCCCTTTATTCAAACTTCCGTTTGAGGCAAAACGACCTATCAGCGTACCGCTTGCCGGCCATGCCCAACCGCCTGCCGCAGCCCCCGCGACGACGGGAGTCGCGCCGCTGCTGGGTGGGGTGGTGGTCGCGGCCGGAGCCGGCGCAGGTTTGGCAGGTACCGACGTACTAACAGCGGGGGGAACCGGGGCCGGTCTGGTCGCCACCGGCGGAGCGACGGCCGGCGTGTTTTTCGCGACGGACGGCTGGCTCGGCGCCCGCCCACCAAATTGGATAGCTTGACCGACATGGATGGTATAGGGCGGCGCGATGCCATTGCGTGCGGCCAGCGCCTTCCAGTCCCAGCCAAAGCGGAAGGCGATGGAATACAGGGTGTCGCCGCGACGGACGATGTACTGCCCGCTGGTGACAGGCGCACGGCGCGCCGCAGCGGATGCAGAGCCGTTGCGGTCGACGACCTTGACCCCACCGGGGGGGGACGACGAACAGGCGGCGAGAAGGGAACAGACGACGGCGCCAAGCACCAGGTGGCCACCACCGTAGACCCGAGTCCATTGCCGCAGGGTCGCTGCTAGCCTCAATCCTTCCCCCTTATCCATCTGTTCGCTTTCGGTCGATTGGGCCGGCATCCACCAGCCACAGGCTCAGGCGATCGGGCCGTTGAGCAGCGGGACGAAACGCACCGAGTCGAGCACCTGCCGACTGAAGCCGTCCTCGGTACGCACGATCAGCATCAGTTGCTGGACTTCCCCGCCACCCACCGGGATCACCAGGCGGCCGCCCGGCGCGAGCTGGTCCAGCAGCGACTGTGGGACTTCCGAAGCCGCCGCGGTGACAATGATTCCATTGTAGGGAGCCAGCGCCGACCAGCCCTCCCAGCCGTCGCCCCAGCGAAAGACAACATTGCGCAGGTTTAGCTCCGCAAGACGTTCCTTCGCCTTGTCCTGCAGTGCCTGGATCCGCTCGACGGAGAACACCCGCTCGACCAGTTGCGCCAGCACCGCGGTCTGGTAGCCGGAACCGGTGCCGATCTCCATGACCTTGTCCAGCGGGCCGGCGGCCAGCAGCAACTCGGTCATCCGCGCCACCATGAACGGCTGGGAAATGGTCTGGTTGTGGCCGATCGGCAGGGCGGTGTCTTCGTAGGCGCGATGCGCGAGCGCCTCGTCGACGAAAAGATGCCGCGGCGTACGGCGGATCACCTCGAGCACGCGGGCATTCGACAGGCCTTCCTCGTACAACCGCTGGATCAGGCGTTCGCGGGTACGCTGGGAAGTCATGCCGATACCGCGGCGGTGCAGGTCTTCGGACATCACTTCAGCCCTCCCAGCCACTCGTCGAGACCACCGAAGGCTTCATGGAAGGTGCGGTCCAGTTGCAGCGGGGTGATCGACACGTAGCCCTGCATCACGGCGTGGAAGTCGGTTCCGGGGCCGCCGTCCTCGGCGTCGCCGGCGGCGGAGATCCAGTAGCCTTCCTTGCCGCGCGGATTGACCACCTTCACCGGCGCGGCGGCGCGGGCGCGATGGCCGAGGCGGGTCAGCTGGATGCCACGCACACGCTCCAGCGGCAGGTTGGGGACGTTGACGTTGAGCACGGTGCGCGGCGGCACGGCCAGCCGCTCGTGGGCGGCGACCAGCAGGCGGGCAAAGTGCATGGCGGTGGGCAGGTTATCCGTCAACCGCGAGACCAGCGAGAAGGCGAAGGCCGGCCCCTTCAGGAAGCGCCCTTCGATGGCCGCCGCCACGGTACCGGAATAGAGGACGTCATCGCCGAGGTTGGCGCCCAGGTTGATACCCGAGACCACCATGTCCGGCAATTCCTCCAGCAAGCCGTTCAGGCCCAGATGCACGCAGTCGGTCGGCGTGCCGTTGAGGCTGATGAATCCGTTGTCCAGGCGCTGCGGGTGCAGCGGGCGGTCCAGCGTCAGGGAACTGCTGGCGCCGCTCTTGTCCTGGTCGGGGGCGATCACTACGCAATCGGCATGATCCGCCAGCGCGTCGTAAAGCGCGGCGATACCGGGTGCGGTCACCCCGTCGTCGTTGGCAATCAGTATGCGCATGGGTTTTCCGTCTGCCCTGTCGGTACCAGGTCGAGGATTTCACGCACCACTACGGTGGCGAAACAACCGGCCGGCAGGACGAATTCCAGTTGCAGAACATCAGGTTCGGGATAATGCCACGCCAGCCCCTGGATGGGGAGCCGCAGGATGCGCCGTTCGTGCGCCATGCCCGCCTTCGCCAGCCATCGGCAGAGCGCCGGCTCGCTCCCGGCCAGGGCCAGCTCGCGTTCGAGAACGCCGGCGCCGCTCGGCGGATCGCCCTCGCCCCAGAGCGGGCCGGTGGGGTGCAGGTCGAGGGCGGCCAGACGGGCATCGCGGCATTCTTCCTCGCCAGCGAGGAAAAAGCTGCGGCTGTCGGTGAAGGCCAGCAGGTCGCCGACCGCTGCCCGGTTCCAGCTACCCTCCGCGACCCGCTCGGCGAGCAGGCGATTGAACAGGTAGCTGCGCCCGGCGGAAAGGAAGCGCGAACGCAGGTTGCGATTCGCCGGCAGCAGGTCCTGCTCCGCGCAACTGCGCGCGTCGACCAGGTTGCCGCCGCCATGGCCGAAGCGCTGCAGGCCGAAATAGTTGGGCACGCCGACCGCGGCGATACGTTCGAGTCGCGCGTCGAGAAGGACGCGCTCCGCCCGAAGAGCGGTCAGGCGCAGGGTGAAGCCGTTGGCGGCATGCGCGCCCCGCTGCAACTTGCGCGAGTGACGGGTGCGGCGAAGGATCCGCAGGTCTTCGCCCTCGGCTGCGCCCAGATCGGGGTCGGCCTTGCCCGGCAGGTGCAGGCTGAACCATTGCCGGGTCAGGGCCTGGCGGTCCTTCAGCCCGGCATAGCTGACATGCTTCTGCTGCACACCGGCGGCGCGGCCCAGGCGTCGGGCCGCCTCCTCGGTGTTCAGCCCGCGCTTTTCCACCCAAAGCCAGAGGTGCTCGCCTTCACCGCTGAGGGGAATGTCCAGCACCTCGTCGACCTGGAAATCCTCGGCCACCGCCTTCAAGACCGCCTCGCCGCAGGCCGCGCCGTGGGCGCGCGGTCCGAGCAGGTCGAGCTCGCCGAGAACGCTCATCGGGCCATCAGCAAAGCGACCGCATGTACAGCAATGCCCTCTTCGCGTCCGGTGAAACCAAGCCGTTCGGTAGTGGTGGCCTTGACGTTGACCTGGTCGAGCGCGACACCGAGATCCTCGGCGATCAACCCGCGCATGGTCTCGATGTGCGGCGCCATCTTCGGCGCCTGGGCGACGATGGTGGCGTCGACGTTGCCGACCTTCCAGCCCTTCTCGGCGACGATGGCGACCACATGTCGCAGCAACGCGCGACTGTCGGCGCCCTTGAAGCGCGGGTCGGTGTCCGGGAAATGCTTGCCGATGTCGCCCAGCGCCGCCGCGCCCAGCAGCGCGTCGGACAAGGCGTGCAACAGCACGTCGCCGTCGGAGTGGGCGACCAGCCCGTGTTTGTGGGGAATGCGCACGCCACCGAGGGTGATGTAGTCGCCCTCGCCGAAGCGATGCACGTCGTAGCCATGGCCAATTCGCATGAAAAAACGCCCTGGTTGGAATCAGGGCGTGATTCTACCCCGGATCGGGACAGGCTTCAGGTATCGCGGATCAACCGTCGAGAACCCGGGCATGGTGTCGCAGGTGATCCTCGATGAAGCTGGCGATGAAGTAGTAGCTGTGGTCATAGCCCGGCTGCAAACGCAGCTCCAGCGGATGACCGGCCTCCCGCGCGGCGCGGCGCAGCGCTTCCGGCTTGAGCTGGACGGCGAGGAAGTCGTCGCGCTCGCCCTGGTCGACCAGGATCGGCAGGCGTTCGGAGGCAGTTTCGAGCAACGCGCAGGCATCCCACTCACGCCAGGCCGCCGGTTCCTCGCCGAGATAACGGGAGAACGCCTTCTGCCCCCAGGGACAATCGCTCGGATTGCAGATCGGGGCGAACGCCGACAGCGACAGATAGCGTCCCGGGTTGCGCAGGGCACAGACCAGCGCGCCATGCCCGCCCATCGAGTGGCCGCTGATGCCGCGCCGCTGCGACACCGGGAAATGCGCCTCGATCAGTGCCGGCAGTTCGTGGACCACATAGTCGTGCATGCGATAGTGCGCGGACCAGGGCTCCTGCGTGGCGTTCAGGTAGAAGCCTGCGCCCAGGCCGAAATCCCAGGCGCCGTCGGGATCGCCGGGCACGCCGCTGCCGCGCGGGCTGGTATCCGGCGCCACCAGCACCAGGCCGAGTTCGGCGGCGACGCGCTGGGCGCCGGCCTTCTGCATGAAGTTCTCGTCGTTGCAAGTCAGACCGGACAGCCAGTACAGCGCCGGCAGCGCAGCCTCCGGCTCGGCCTGGGGCGGCAGGTAGATGGCGAAGACCATCTCGCAGTTCAGGGTCCGGGAAAAATGCCGGTAGCGCTGGTGCCAGCCGCCGAAGCTCTTCTGGCTGCCGATCAGTTCGAGGGAATCCTTCACGTGACCTCCGTGAAACGGTCGTGGCGAACCGCAGGGTCCGCCACGATGGCTTGTCAGTAATGAATGACGGTGCGGATGCTCTTGCCTTCGTGCATCAGCTCGAAGGCCTCGTTGATCTCCTCCAGCCCCATGGTGTGGGTGATGAAGGTATCCAGCGGGATCTCGCCCTGCTGCGCCTTCTCGACATAGCTCGGCAGCTCGCTGCGTCCGCGCACGCCGCCGAACGCCGAACCGCGCCAGACGCGCCCGGTGACCAGCTGGAAGGGCCGGGTGCTGATTTCCTGGCCGGCACCGGCGACACCGATGATCACCGACTCGCCCCAGCCCTTGTGGCAGCACTCCAGGGCGGCGCGCATCAGTTGCACATTGCCGACGCACTCGAAGGAATAGTCGACGCCGCCATCGGTCAGTTCGACGATGACGTCCTGGATCGGCCTGTCATGTTCCTTCGGATTGATGAAGTCGGTGGCGCCCAGTTCCCTGGCGATGTCGAACTTGGCCGGGTTGATGTCGACCGCGATGATGCGCGAGGCCTTGGCCATCTTCGCCCCGATGATCGCCGCCAGGCCGATGCCACCCAGGCCGAAGATGGCGACGGTGGCGCCCTCTTCCACCTTGGCGGTATTGAGCACCGCGCCGATCCCGGTGGTGACGCCGCAGCCGAGCAGACAGACCTTTTCCAGCGGGGCGTCCTTGGGAATCTTCGCCAGGGAGATTTCCGGCAGCACGGTGTACTCGGAGAAGGTCGAGCAGCCCATGTAGTGGTAGACCGGCTCACCCTTGTAGGAGAAGCGACTGGTGCCGTCGGGCATCAGGCCCTTGCCCTGGGTGGCGCGCACCGCCTGGCAGAGGTTGGTCTTGCCGGACAGGCAGAACTTGCACTTGCCGCATTCGGCGGTGTACAGCGGGATGACGTGGTCGCCCACCTGGAGGGAGGTCACGCCCTCGCCCACCGCTTCGACGATACCGCCCCCTTCATGACCCAGGATGCATGGGAACACCCCTTCGGAATCCTGGCCGGACAGGGTGTACGCGTCGGTATGGCAGACGCCGGTGGCGACGATGCGCACCAGTACCTCGCCCTTCTGCGGCGGCGCCACATCCACTTCGACGATTTCCAACGGCTGGTTGGGGGCGAAGGCGACGGCGGCACGGGACTTGATCATCTCGGAACTCCTGAACGATGGAAGCCGGCAGGCCACGACGCGACCCGCCAAAACGGAAAGTGTAGAAAACCCCGTTTCAAGGAATAATCAGGCAATAATCAAAACATTATTGCCATGCAGGGACAATCCAGATGAATCGCTGGGAAGGACTGGACGAATTCGTCGCCGTCGCCGAAACCGGGCAGTTCACCGCCGCGGCCGAACGCATGGGCGTCTCCTCTTCGCACATCAGCCGCCAGGTCGCCCGCCTGGAGGAACGCCTGCAGACCCGCCTGCTCTACCGCAGCACCCGGCGGGTATCGTTGAGCGAGGCCGGGCAGACCTTCCTGCAACACTGCCAGCGCCTGCAGGACGCCCGCGACGAGGCCCTGCGCGCGGTCAGCGATCTCTCCGCGGAACCCAAGGGCCTGCTGCGCATGACCTGTGCGGTGGCCTACGGCGAACGTTTCATCGTGCCGCTGGTGAATGCCTTCATGGCCGACTATCCGCAACTGCGGGTCGACATCGAACTCTCCAACCGCCAGTTGGACCTGCTCCACGAGGGCTTCGACCTGGCCATCCGCCTCGGCCGCCTGAGCGATTCGCGTCTGGTCGCCACGCGCCTGGCGCCGCGCGTCATGTACCTCTGCGCCACCCCGGAATACCTGCGCCGCCACGGCACTCCGCAGTCACCGGCGGAACTCGGCCAGTTCAACTGCCTGATCGGCAGCAGCGACCTGTGGAGCTTTCTCGAGGACGGCCGGGAAACCCAGCACCGGGTCCAGGGCAACTGGCGCTGCAACAGCGGCCAGGCGGTACTCGACGCCGCGCTGCGTGGCTTCGGTCTATGCCAGTTGCCCGACTACTATGTGATCGACCACCTGCGCAGCGGCCGGCTGGTCTCCCTGCTGCAAGGTCACCAGCCACCGAACACCGCGGTGTGGGCGCTGTACCCGCAGCAGCGGCACCTGTCACCGAAAGTCAGGCAACTGGTGGACTATCTCAAGGAAGGCCTGGCGCGGTCCCACCCGGGGCTCGCCGAGGAGAAAAACCTGCGCTGAAGCAGTAAGGAAAATCCACGCTGCGATAGACTTGGCGGTTTCCCGTTCCACCCGCCATCGATTCAAGGAAGTCGCATGTCTGCCTTCAACGCGTTTCGCCAACGCTACCTGGTGAGGTTCTGGTCGCCGCTGCCGGCGCTGGTCGCCCTCGGCGTCGTCTCTGCCTACTACTTCGCCATCACCGGCACCTTCTGGGCGGTGACCGGCGAATTCACCCGCTGGGGCGGCCACGTGCTGTCCTGGTTCGGCTACCAGACACAGGACTGGAGCTATTTCCGGCTGATCGGCCTGCAAGGCACGCCGCTGGACCGGGTCGACGGGGTGATGATCATCGGCATGCTCCTCGGCGCCCTGTGCTGCGCGCTGTGGGCCGGCAATGTCAGCCTGCGCTGGCCGACCAGCAAGCGGCGCCTGTTGCAGGGCCTGGTCGGCGGGATCATCGCCGGCTTCGGCGCGCGCCTGGCGATGGGCTGCAACCTGGCGGCGTTCTTCACTGGCATCCCGATGTTCTCCGTGCACGCCTGGGCCTTCATGTTCGCCACCGTCGGCGGCGCCTGGATCGGCGTGAAGATCAGCCTGCTGCCGTTCCTGCGCACGCCGCTGAAGGTCGGCGCCGGCGCCAGCGCGCTGCCCAGCGCCGAAAGCCTGGCCCGGCGCGCACGCCTGCAGGCCCGCCTGGGCCTGGCGGTACTGGCGTTCGCCGCGCTGTTCGCCGCCTGGCGCTTCGAAGCATCGCTGGTGCTGGGCATGGCCTGCCTGTTCGGCCTGCTGTTCGGCGGCCTGATCGAGCGTGCGCAGATCTGCTTCACCAGCGCCGCGCGTGACCTCTGGACCACCGGCCGGACCCGCGCCGCCTTCGGCATCCTGCTCGGCATGGCGGCCGCCTGCATCGGCACCTTCGCCGCGATCCGCCTGGGCGTCGCGCCGAAGATCTTCTGGATGGGACCGAACGCGATCATCGGCGGCATCCTCTTCGGCATCGGCATCGTCCTCGCCGGCGGTTGCGAGACCGGCTGGATGTACCGTTCGATGGAGGGCCAGGTGCACTTCTGGGTGGTCGGCATCGGCAACGTCATCGGCGGCACCCTGGTGGCGGTGTTCTGGGACCAGTTGGGTACCCGCCTCGCCCTGCCCTATCCCAAGATCGACCTGCTGGAAAGCTTCGGCCCCGGCAACGGCCTGCTGCTGACCTTCGCCGGCCTCGCCCTGTGCCTGCTGCTGGTACAACTGAACGCCTCCCGATTCACCCGACCGCGGAAACCGAACCATGAGCCAGCCCGACAAACCGACCCTGTCGCTTGACCTGCGCGGCGAACATTGCCCGTACAACGCCATCGCCACCCTGGAAACCCTGGCCACCATGCAGCCGGGCGAACGCCTGGAAGTGGTCACCGACTGCTCGCAGTCGGTCCACGGCATTCCCGAAGACACCCAGCGACAGGGCTACAAATGCCTGGCGGTGGAGCAGCACGGCGCGCTGTTCCGCTTCCTCATAGAGGTGCCGCTGGAAGGCTGAGCGGCGATCGCGCAGATACGGAAAAGCCGACCCCAGGGTCGGCTTTTTTACTGCACGTGCATACCGTCAGTGCGGAAAACTTCGCTGCAGGCGCAGTAGGTCTTCCGGGGTGGTTATCTTCAGGTTGTCGGCGCGCCCTTCCACCAGCTTCGGTGCATAGCCGGCCCATTCCATCGCCGAAGCCTCATCGGTGATCGCCACGCCGGCCACCAGCGCATCGGCCAGCGCCCGATGCAGGGCGCCGAGGCGGAACATCTGCGGCGTGTAGGCCAACCAGACCACCGAGCGGTCGATGGTTTCGCTGACCCGGCCGTCGCGGTCGGAGCGCTTGAGAGTGTCCCGCGCCGGTACCGCCAGCAGGCCACCGACCGGATCCTCGGCGAGTTCTTCGAGCAGGCGGTCGAGGTCGCCGCGTGTCAGGTTCGGCCGGGCCGCATCGTGCACCAGCACCCAGTCGTCGGCCCGGGCGCCCAGTTCCAGCAGACGCAGCAAGCCGCTGAGCACCGAGTCGGCCCGTTCGACGCCGCCGGCCGCTCGCTGCACGTGCCGGCTGGCGGCGCAATCCAGCCCGGGCCAGTAGGGATCGTCCTCGGCCAGACAGACCACCAGCCCCCTGAGCATAGGATGCTCGAGGAAACAGTCGAGGGTGCGTTCGATCACGGTGCGACCGGCAAGATCGAGGTATTGCTTCGGGCGGTCGGCGCGCATGCGCGAACCCACGCCGGCGGCGGGGATCACCGTCCAGAAGGCGGGAAGGTCGGAAGTCGTCATCGGGAAAAGGGTCGTCAGCTCACTTGGCGAGCTGGTAGAGGGTTTCGCCGTCCTTGACCATGCCGAGTTCGTGTCGCGCACGCTCCTCGACGGTCTCGGTGCCTTTCTTCAGCTCGGCGACTTCGGCTTCGAGAATCCGGTTGCGCTCCAGCAGGCGCTCGTTCTCGCCATGCTGGTCGGCGATCTGCTTCTGCAGGTCGCGTACCTGCGCCAGGCTGCCATCGCCAACCCAGAGGCGATACTGCAGGCCCGCCAGCGCCAGGATCAGCACCACGAACAGCCAGTAGGGGCTACGTAACCTCAAGCCTCGAACTCCTTGAGAAGAAAAGGGGTGGCTCTTGCCACCCCTTCACCGTACCAGACCAGGCTCAGCCGCGGAATTCCGCGCGACCACGGTACGGCGCCTTGGCGCCCAGCTGCTCTTCGATGCGCAGCAACTGGTTGTACTTGGACACGCGGTCGGAGCGGCACAGCGAACCGGTCTTGATCTGACCGGCGGCGGTGCCCACGGCCAGGTCGGCGATGGTCGAGTCCTCGGTTTCACCGGAACGGTGCGAGATCACCGCGGTATAGCCGGCGGCCTTGGCCATCTGGATGGCTTCCAGGGTCTCGGTCAGCGAACCGATCTGGTTGAACTTGATCAGGATCGAATTGCCGATGCCCTTCTCGATGCCTTCCTTGAGGATCTTGGTGTTGGTCACGAACAGGTCGTCGCCGACCAGCTGGACCTTGGCGCCAATCTTGTCGGTCAGGCCCTTCCAGCCGGCCCAGTCGGACTCGTCCATGCCGTCCTCGATGGAGATGATCGGGTAACGCTGGGTCAGGCCGGCCAGGTAGTCGGCGAAACCGGCGGCGTCGAATACCTTGCCTTCGCCTTCGAGGTCGTACTTGCCGTCCTTGAAGAACTCGCTGGAGGCGCAGTCCAGGGCCAGGGTCACGTCGTCGCCCAGCTTGTAGCCAGCCTTCTCGACGGCCTCGGCGATGGCGGCCAGGGCGTCTTCGTTGGACGACAGGTTCGGCGCGAAGCCGCCCTCGTCACCGACCGCGGTGTTCAGGCCACGGGCCTTCAGCACCGCCTTCAGGTGATGGAAGATCTCGGCGCCCATGCGCAGCGCCTCGGCGAAGTTCTTCGCGCCGACCGGCTGGACCATGAACTCCTGGATATCGACGTTGTTGTCGGCATGCTCGCCGCCGTTGATGATGTTCATCATCGGCACCGGCATGGAGTACTGGCCGGGGGTGCCGTTGAGGTCGGCGATGTGCGCGTACAGCGGCACGCCCTTGGCCTGGGCGGCGGCCTTGGCGGCGGCCAGGGACACCGCGAGGATCGCGTTGGCGCCCAGCTTGGCCTTGTTCTCGGTGCCATCCAGCTCGATCATCGCGTGGTCGAGGGCTTTCTGGTCGGCCGCGTCCTTGCCCAGCAGCAGGTCGCGGATCGGGCCGTTGATGTTGGCCACGGCTTTCAGCACGCCCTTGCCCAGGTAACGGCTCTTGTCGCCATCGCGCAGCTCGAGGGCCTCGCGGGAACCGGTGGAAGCACCGGAAGGCGCGCAGGCGCTGCCGACGATGCCGTTGTCCAGGATCACGTCCGCTTCAACGGTCGGGTTGCCGCGGGAGTCCAGGACCTCACGGCCCTTGATGTCGACGATCTTTGCCATTCTTGTTAACACTCCGGAGTGAATGAACGGGGCGGTCTGAGGAGACTAGGCAGTCTCGATTGCAGGAAAGCTCTTGATCAGCTCGTCCAGTTGCTTGAGCTGGGACAGGAAGGCTTCGAGTTTGTTCAGGCGCAGCGCGCACGGACCGTCGCACTTGGCGTGCTCGGGGTCCGGATGGGCCTCGAGGAACAGCCCGGCGAGCTTCTGGCTGAGCCCGGCCTTGGCCAGGTCGGTGACCTGGGCGCGCCGGCCGCCGGCGGAATCCGCGCGACCGCCGGGCATCTGCAGGGCGTGGGTGACGTCGAAGAACACCGGGTACTCGAACTGCTTCATGATGCCGAAGCCGAGCATGTCGACCACCAGGTTGTTGTAGCCGAAGGAGGAGCCGCGCTCGCAGAGGATCAAACGGTCGTTGCCGGCTTCCTCGCACTTGGTCAGGATGTGCTTCATCTCCTGGGGCGCGAGGAACTGGGCCTTCTTGATATTGATCACCGCGTTGGTCCTGGCCATCGCCACCACCAGGTCGGTCTGCCGCGAGAGGAAGGCCGGCAGCTGGATGATGTCGCAGACCTCGGCCACCGGCTGGGCCTGGTGCGGCTCGTGGACGTCGGTGATGACCGGCACCTTGAAGGTTTTCTTGATCTCTTCGAAGATCTTCATCCCCTCCTCCAGGCCCGGGCCACGGAACGAGTGGATCGAGGAGCGGTTGGCCTTGTCGAAGCTGGCCTTGAACACATAGGGGATACCGAGTTTCTCGGTAACCCGTACGTATTCTTCGCAGACCTGCATGGCCAGGTCGCGCGACTCCAGCACGTTCATGCCGCCGAACAGCACGAACGGCAGGTCGTTGCCGATCTGGATATCGCCGACGCGAACGATCTTCTGTGCCATGCTCAGGCCTTCCCGGAATATTTCAGCGCGGCGTTGACGAAACCGCTGAACAGCGGGTGGCCATCACGCGGTGTGGAGGTGAACTCCGGGTGGAATTGGCAGGCGACGAACCACGGATGTTCCGGGGCCTCGACCACTTCCACCAGGGCGCCGTCGCCGGAACGGCCGGAAATCTTCAGGCCAGCCTGCTCCAGTTGCGGCAGCAGGTTGTTGTTCACTTCGTAGCGATGGCGATGGCGCTCGACGATCACGTCCTTGGCATAGCAGTCGTGCACCAGGGTGCCGGTCTGCAACTGGCATTCCTGGGCGCCCAGGCGCATGGTACCGCCCAGGTCGGAAGCTTCGGTGCGGATCTCGGTGGCGCCGGTCGCGTCCTGCCATTCGGTGATCAGGCCGACCACTGGATGGCCGCTGGACTTGTCGAACTCGGTGGAGTTGGCATCGCTCCAGCCGAGCACGTTGCGCGCGTATTCGATGACCGCGACCTGCATGCCCAGGCAGATGCCCAGGTAGGGGATCTTGTTCTCGCGGGCGTACTGCACGGTGCTGATCTTGCCTTCCACGCCGCGCAGGCCGAAGCCGCCCGGGACCAGGATGGCGTCGACGCCTTCCAGCAGGCTGGTGCCCTGCTGCTCGATGTCCTCGGAGTCGATGTAGCGCAGGTTGACCTTGGTGCGGCTCTGGATGCCGGCGTGGGTCATCGCCTCGATCAGCGACTTGTACGCGTCGAGCAGTTCCATGTACTTGCCGACCATGGCGATGGTGACTTCACGCTCGGGGTTGAGCTTGGCATCGACCACCCGGTCCCACTCGGACAGGTCGGCCTGGCCGCATTCCAGGCCGAAGCGCTCGACGACGATGTCGTCCAGGCCCTGGGCGTGCAGCACCGACGGGATGCGGTAGATGGTGTCGACGTCTTCCAGGGCGATCACCGCGCGCTCTTCCACGTTGGTGAAGAGCGCGATCTTGCGCCGCGAGGAGACGTCGATCGGGTGGTCGGAACGGCAGACCAGCACGTCCGGCTGCAGGCCGATGGAGCGCAGCTCCTTGACCGAGTGCTGGGTCGGCTTGGTCTTGGTTTCGCCGGCGGTGGCGATGTACGGGACCAGGGTCAGGTGCATCAGCATCGCGCGCTTGGCGCCGATCTCGACGCGCAGCTGGCGGATCGCCTCGAGGAACGGCTGCGACTCGATGTCGCCGACGGTGCCGCCGATCTCCACCAGGGCCACGTCGGCATCGCCGGCGCCCTTGATGATGCGCCGCTTGATCTCGTCGGTGATGTGCGGGATCACCTGCACGGTGGCGCCCAGGTAGTCGCCGCGGCGCTCCTTGCGCAGCACGTCCATGTAGACGCGGCCGGTGGTGAAGTTGTTGTTCTGGGTCATGGTGGTACGAACGAAGCGCTCGTAATGGCCCAGGTCCAGGTCGGTCTCGGCGCCGTCCTGGGTCACGAAGACCTCACCGTGCTGGAACGGGCTCATGGTGCCCGGGTCCACGTTGATGTAAGGGTCCAGCTTGAGCATCGTGATCTTCAGGCCACGCGCTTCCAAGATCGCAGCCAGAGAAGCCGAAGCGATGCCTTTCCCCAATGAAGAAACAACACCACCCGTGACGAAGATGTAGCGCGTCATGAAAAACCCTAGAAGTCAGCGTTTAGGCGGGATCAGCCGCCGGGGATTCGGAGAAGGGAGGCCAGCTCCCGCCACGGACAAATCCGTGGGCAAAGCAAACTCCTGCTGATTCCGGAGGGAATCGGCGGGAGCAGTACAAGACGGGAGCGTAGTCTACTGGAAACGGCTTACTAGCTCAAACCCGGGTCGTTCGTCGGCGGGCTCCAGGACAACCGCCAGCCTCCCTCGCGGGGACCGTCCAGGCCAGGAATGTTGGCCACCGCGAGCAGTTCGTCGGCGCGGAAGAGTAGCGGCAAACGACCGCGCAGGAAGCTCGGTACGCCCGCCTCGTTGAGCAAACGCTTGAGGTCGCGGCGACCGCGCCCGGCCAGGGCCAGTACTTCCCCACCCCGCCGGTAGTCGACGCGCAGCGGACCGGGCGGAAGTTCGCCGAGCAATGCCAGTCGACCGTTGCCGGGCAGCGCCAGCGGATGGGCGGGATGTTCCCAGACGAACGGTCCCGCCGCCGCGCGCCAGGCCGCCGGCAGCCACCAGAGGCACCCCGCGCCGCGGCGCAGCTCGCCGCTCTCCAGGCGCCAGATCGGGTCGGCATCTTCGCCGGCGTCGCGCAGCGATTCCCAGCCGGCCCAGTGGTCGCTGTCCGGCAAGCGCGTCAGCGGTGCCAGCCACGCCCGCAGCAGGTTGCGCTGGCGCGCGGCGCCGAGGCGGCGCAAAGGTTCCAGGGCGATCCGGGGCAGGTCCAGCCAGTCCGGATCCGAGGGTGCGCGGCAGGCTCGGAGGTCGATGGCCGCCAGCTCACCCAGCAGCTCTTCGGCCTCGCGCAGGTGCGCCGCACAGCGCGCCATGCCGGCGGCGGCCTGCGGCCAGTGGGAGGCGAGACGCGGCATGACCTCCTGGCGCAGGTAGTTGCGCGCGAAGCGCGGGTCCTGGTTGGAAGGATCCTCCACCCAGTCCAGCCGGTGCGTCTGCGCATAGGCTTCCAGTTCGGCGCGGGAAACCCCGAGCAAGGGCCGGCACAGGCGGCCACCGCCCAGCGGCCGGCTCGCCGGCATCGCCGCCAGGCCGCGCAGGCCGGCACCACGCAACAGGCGGAACAGCAGGGTCTCGGCCTGGTCGTCGAGATGCTGCGCGGTGAGCAGCACCTGCCCTTCGCCCAGGCTCGCCTGGAATGCGCGATAACGGGCAGCGCGCGCCGCCTGCTCGATGCTGCCGGTAACGGCGACCTGCACCCGCTCGACCCGCAGCGGGATGCCCAGCGACCGGCAGACCGCCTGGCAGTGCGCCGGCCAGGCGTCCGCCGCAGTCTGCAAGCCATGATGGACATGCAGCGCCGACAGCGCCGGCAGGGCTTCGCTCCGGGCCAGGCGGGCCAGGAGGTGCAGCAACACCGTGGAATCCAGCCCGCCGGAAAAAGCCACGCACCAGCCCCTCGCTTCGCGCCAGGGCGCCAGGGCCTGTAACAGACGGGATTCGAGCGGCACTGCCGGCATGCTTGCGCTCCTCATGCGACAAGCCCGGCGAATGCCGGGCTTGTCGATCGTACCAGTGCGCCGGACGGCTTACGGCGCGCCGTAGCTCATCAGGCGGTCGTAACGACGCTCCAGCAACTCACCCATTTCCAGGCCCTGGAGCATCTTCAGTTGCGCCAGCAGTTCGCCACGGATCGATTCGGCCATGCTCGCCGGATCGCGATGGGCGCCGCCCAGCGGTTCGTCGATGACCTTGTCGACGATACCCAGGCCTTTCAGGCGCTCGGCGGTGATGCCCATGGCCTCGGCGGCTTCCGGCGCCTTCTCGGCGGTTTTCCAGAGGATGGACGCGCAGCCTTCCGGCGAGATCACCGAGTAGGTGGAGTATTGCAGCATGTTCAGTTGGTCGCAGACGCCGATGGCCAGCGCGCCGCCGGAACCGCCCTCGCCGATCACGGTGGCGATGATCGGCGTCTTCAGCCGTGCCATCACCCGCAGGTTCCAGGCGATCGCCTCGCTCTGGCCGCGTTCCTCGGCATCGATGCCCGGGTAGGCGCCGGGCGTGTCGATGAAGGTCAGGATCGGCATCTTGAAGCGCTCGGCCATTTCCATCAGGCGGCAGGCCTTGCGATAGCCTTCCGGACGCGGCATGCCGAAGTTGCGCCGCACCTTCTCGCGCACCTCGCGGCCTTTCTGGTGGCCGATGACCATCACCGGGGAACCGTCGAGACGGGCAACGCCGCCGACGATCGCCGGGTCGTCGGCGAAATGCCGGTCGCCGTGCAGCTCCTCGAAATCGCTGAACAGGTAGCCGATGTAATCGAGGGTATAGGGACGCTTGGGATGGCGCGCGAGCTGGGCGATCTGCCAGCTGGACAGATTGCCGAAGATGTTTTCGGTGAGCGCCTTGCTCTTGTCCTGCAGACGCGAGATTTCGTCGCTGATGTTCAGCGCATTGTCGTTGCCCACCAGGCGCAGCTCTTCGATCTTGGCTTGCAGGTCGGCGATCGGCTGTTCGAAATCAAGAAAGTTCGGGTTCATAGGCTTCCGTCGTGCGCAGATTCTAGTGGGCCGTTTCCGTTTGGCGCCCTACCTTACGGGATCGGGCGCCAGGGGTCGAGCCGGGAGCAAGGGCGATCCGCGTTTTCCCGCCGCAGAGCGCGGAACAACGGCGTTATCGCCCATCGCGATTAACGATAATTGAGGAAGACGTTGTCGCGCCCGAACTGGTCACGCAATGCCTGGATCAGATCGTCCGCCGGATCCACCCGCCAGCTCTCGCCGAACTGCAGCAGGGCCTTGGCGTCGGCGCTGGTGTAGTCCAGGGTGATCGGACAGGAACCGCGATGGCGGTTGAACAGTTCGCCCAGCCAGCGCAGGCGGTCGCCCTTCAACAGGTCGGCGTGCAGTTTCATCCGCAGGCTCTCCGCCAGCCCGGTGCGCGCCTCCTCCAGGCTCATCACGCGCTTGGCGCGCAGGCGCAGGCCGCCGGAGAAGTCATCCTGGCTGACCTCGCCCTCGACCACTACCAGCGCGTCGGTCTGCAGCAGCGACTGGGCCGCGGCGAAGGCTTCGGAGAACAGCGAGGCCTCGATCCGCCCGGAGCGGTCGTCGAGGGTGACGAAGCCCATCTTGTCGCCCTTCTTGTTCTTCATCACCCGCAGGTTGACGATCAGCCCTGCCACCGTCTGGGTATCGCGCGCCGGCTTCAGCTCGACGATGCGCTGGCGGGCGAAGCGCCGCACCTCGCCTTCGTATTCGTCGATCGGGTGGCCGGTCAGGTACAGGCCGAGGGTGTCCTTCTCGCCCTTCAGGCGTTCCTTGAGGGTCAGCTCCTTGACCTTGCGGTGGTTGGCGTAGACATCCGCCTCCGGCTCGGCGAAGACCCCGCCGAACAGGTCCATGTGCCCGCTGTCGTGGCTGCGCGCGGTCTGCTCCGCGGCCTGGATCGCTTCCTCCATCGCTGCCAGCAGCACCGCGCGATTGAGGTCGACGGTGGCCTGGTAGGCCTTGAGCTCGTCGTGGTAGTGCGGCCCGAGGCGATCCAGCGCGCCGGCGCGGATCAGCGCTTCCAGGGTGCGCTTGTTGATGCGCTTGAGGTCGACGCGGTCGCAGAAGTCGAACAGGGTGTTGAACGGCCCGCCTTCGGCGCGGCACTCGGTGATCGCCTCCACCGGCCCTTCGCCGACGCCCTTGATCGCACCCAGGCCGTAGACGATGCGGCCGTCGTCGTCGACGGTGAAGCGGAACTCGGAGTTGTTCACGTCCGGCGCGACGATACGCAGCTTCATGTGCCGGCATTCTTCGATCAGCGTCACCACCTTGTCGGTGTTCTGCATATCCGCGGTGAGCACCGCGGCCATGAACGGCGCCGGGAAGTGGGTCTTCAGCCAGGCGGTCTGGTAGGAGACCAGGCCGTAGGCGGCCGAGTGCGACTTGTTGAAGCCGTAGCCGGCGAACTTTTCCACCAGGTCGAAGATGTTGCCCGCCAGGTCGGCATCGATGCCGTTGTTCTTGCAGCCCTCGATGAAGCCACCGCGCTGCTTGGCCATTTCCTCCGGCTTCTTCTTGCCCATGGCCCGGCGCAGCATGTCCGCGCCGCCGAGGGTGTAGCCGGCCATGACCTGGGCGATCTGCATCACCTGTTCCTGGTACAGGATGATGCCGTAGGTAGGCTTGAGCACCGGCTCCAGGCCGGCGTACTGGTAGTCGGGATGCGGATAGGACAGCTCGGCGCGGCCGTGCTTGCGGTTGATGAAGTCGTCCACCATGCCCGACTGCAACGGGCCCGGGCGGAACAGCGCCACCAGGGCGATGAGGTCTTCCAGGCAGTCCGGCTTGAGCTTCTTGATCAGCTCCTTCATGCCGCGCGATTCGAGCTGGAACACCGCGGTGGTCTCGGCTTTCTGCAACAGCGCGTAGGTCGGCTTGTCGTCCAGCGGGATGAAGTCGATGTTCACCGGTTCCAGGCCCTTCTTGGCCTGTTCGCGGTTGATGATCTCCATCGCCCACTTGATGATGGTCAGGGTCCGCAGGCCGAGGAAGTCGAACTTCACCAGGCCGGCCGCCTCCACATCGTCCTTGTCGAACTGGGTCACCAGGCCGCCGCCTTCCTCGTCGCAGGCGATCGGCGAGAAGTCGGTCAGCTTGGTCGGCGCGATCACCACGCCACCGGCGTGCTTGCCGGTACCACGGGTGATGCCTTCCAGCTTGAGGGCCATCTCCCAGATTTCGGCGGCTTCCTCGTCGCTCTTGAGGAAGTCGCGGAGCATTTCTTCCTGCTCGTAGGCTTTTTCCAGGGTCATGCCGACTTCGAACGGGATCATCTTCGACAGCCGGTCGGCGAGGCCGTAGGACTTGCCCTGGACCCGGGCCACGTCGCGCACCACAGCCTTCGCCGCCATGGTGCCGAAGGTGATGATCTGGCTGACCGCGTTGCGCCCGTAGGCATCGGCCACGTAGTCGATCACCCGGTCGCGGCCTTCCATGCAGAAGTCGACGTCGAAGTCGGGCATGGAGATCCGTTCCGGGTTGAGGAAACGTTCGAACAGCAGGTCGTAGGCCAGCGGGTCGAGGTCGGTGATCTTCAGCACGTAGGCCACCAGCGAGCCGGCGCCCGAGCCCCGCCCGGGGCCTACCGGCACGCCGTTGTTCTTCGCCCACTTGATGAAGTCCATCACGATGAGGAAGTAACCGGGGAAGCCCATCTGGATGATGATGTCGAGCTCGAAGTTCAGACGGTCGACGTAGACCTGGCGCCTGGCCTCGTAGTCCGGGGTATCCTTCGGCAGCAGCACCTCCAGGCGCTCCTCGAGGCCTTCGAAGGAAGCGTGCCGCAGGTAGTCGTCGATACCCATGCCATTGGGCGTGGGAAAGTCCGGCAGGAAGTACTTGCCCAGCTGCACCTCGATGTTGCAGCGCTTGGCGATCTCGACGGTGTTCTCCAGTGCCTCGGGGAGGTCGCTGAACAGCTCGGCCATTTCCGCCGGCGACTTCAGGTACTGCTGGTCCGAATAGGTGCGCGGCCGCCGCGGATCGTCGAGGGTCCGCCCCTCGCCGATGCAGACGCGGGTCTCGTGGGCCTCGAAGTCTTCCTGCCTGATGAAGCGCACGTCGTTGGTCGCCACCAGCGGCGCGTTGCAGCGTGACGCCAAAGCCACCGCCGCGTGGAGGTGCTCCTCGTCGTTGACCCGGCTGGTACGTTGCACTTCGACGTAGAAGCGCTCGGGGAACACCTCCATCCACTCGCGCAACAGCGCCTCGGCCTTGGCCTCCTCGCCGTCGAGCAGCGCGTGGCCGATCTCGCCTTCCTTGGCCGCGGACAGCGCGATCAGGCCCTCCGCCGCCGCCTTGACCCAGTCGCGCTCGATGATGATCTCGCCGTTGCGCTGGCCTTCGCTCCAGCCGCGGGAAATCAGCTCGGTGAGATTGCGGTAGCCCCTGGCGTTCATCGCCAGCAGGCTCAGGCGGCTGAGCGGACCGTCTTCCTCGCGGCTGGCGAGCCAGATGTCGGCCCCGCAGATCGGCTTGATGCCGGCACCCATGGCGGTCTTGTAGAACTTCACCAGCGAGCACATGTTGCTCTGGTCGGTGACCGCCACCGCCGGCATGCCCAGTCCCGCCACCGCCTTGGCCAGGGGCTTGACCCGGACCAGGCCGTCGACCAGGGAGAATTCGGTATGCAGACGCAGGTGAACGAAGGATACGGTCATGAAGGCCCCGGAGCAGAAATAACGCAAAAACGACAAGGCCCGGATTGTACCGGGCCTGGTGGCAAAGCTACAGGTTCAAGAGCGGGCGATGCGCGTGGGGTTCGTCACGCGACGTCGCCCGCCCACGCGCTCAGGCGCGGCGGTCGTCCCAGATGCCCGGCTCGAGCTTCCGCTGGACTTCCGGGAACTGGCTGGCATCGAAGGTCGGCAGCTTGCCGGCCTTGCGCTGGGCGTTGTAGTCCCTGGCCAGCTTGATCGCCAGGTTGGACAGCAGCAGGATCGCGATCAGGTTGGTGATCGCCATCAGCCCCATCGACACGTCGGCGAGGTTCCAGACGAACGGCAGCGAAGCCATCGCACCGAACATCACCATGGCCAGCACGATCAGGCGGAAGATCAGCAGGCCAGCCAGGTGGTTGTGCTCGAGGAAGACCAGGCAGTTCTCGGCATAGAAATAGTTGGCGACGATGGAGGTGAAGGCGAAGAACAGGATGATCACCGCCAGGAAGTAGCGGCCCCAGTCGCCGACCTGGCTGGTCAGGGCATTCTGCACCAGCATGATGCCCTCGCCTTCCTGCGGTCCGGCCAGCAGGATGATGGCCGCCGAGGCGGTGCAGATCAGCAGGGTGTCGATGAACACGCCGGCCATCTGCACGTAGCCCTGGGACGCCGGGTGCGGCGGATAGGGGGTGGCCGAGGCGGCGGCGTTGGGCGCCGAACCCATGCCCGCCTCGTTGGAGAACAGGCCGCGCTTGAAGCCATTGAGGATCGCCGCGCCGAGGCCGCCGGCGGCGGCCTCGTGCCAGCCGAAGGCGCTCTTCACCACCATCGCCAGGACGCCCGGCAGCTCGCTGAGGTTGAACAGGATGATGCCGACCGCCAGCAGCAGGTAGGCCACCGCCATGAAGGGTACCGCCAGCTCGGAGAAGCGCGCGATGGAGCGCAGGCCGCCGAAGATGATCAGCGCGGTGAGGATCACCACGGCGATGCCGCTGATCCAGGTCGGCACGCCGAAGGCGCCCTGCATGGCGCCGGTGATGGTGTTGGCCTGCACCGAGTTGAAGACGAAGCCGAAGGCGATGATCAGGAAGATCGAGAACAGGATGCCCATCCAGCGCGCACCCAGGCCTTTCTCCATGTAGTAGGCCGGGCCGCCGCGGAACTGGCCCTTGTCGTCGCGGATCTTGAACAACTGGGCGAGGGTCGCCTCGACGAAGCCGGTGGCCATGCCCACCAGGGCGATCGCCCACATCCAGAACACCGCGCCGGGCCCGCCGAGAGTGATCGCCACCGCCACGCCGGCCACGTTGCCGGTGCCGACCCGCGCCGCCAGCGAGGTGCACAGCGCCTGGAAGGAGGAGATACCCGAGTCGTCGGACTGCCGGCTGCCCTTGAGCACGCTGAAGGTGTGGCCGAAGTGGCGGAACTGGATCAGGCCCAGGCGCACGGTGAAGTACAGGCCGCAACCGACCAGCAGCCAGATGAGGATCTTGCCCCAGATAAGGCCGTTGAGCAGGTCGACGACCTGAGTGGCGAATTCTTGCATGGATAACTCCCCTGTTCCGCTTGTGGCGGATTGTTGTCAGCCGACCCTCCGGGCAGAAGGCCGCGTGTTTCGGACACATACGGTATGACGTGCGAGCCGAACGAAATTTCGCTGTGATTGGCACTTGGCAGGAAGGGGCAGGACTTTCCGCTATTGACACGGCCCACCGCTTGCCACCAGGCGACGGATACGATCATCCACGCGACATGCGATCGATTATCCGATCAATTACTCGACAGAGGCATCCAGCAATTCGCGAACCGGCGCAAAGGAACGCCGGTGGATCGGCGTGGGACCCAGGCGGGAAAGCGCCTCGAGATGGACCGCGGTCGGGTAGCCCTTGTGCCCGGCCATGCCGTAGCCCGGGTAGAGCCGGTCGAGCTCGACCATTTCCCGGTCGCGACTGACCTTGGCCAGGATCGATGCCGCGGCGATCGCCGGCACCTGGCTGTCCCCCTTGACCACCGGTGCGCTGGGCACCGCCAGCCGGGGACAACGGTTACCGTCGATCAGGGCCAGGCGCGGGGTCACGCTCAGGCCCTCGACCGCGCGCTGCATGGCGAGCATGGTGGCATGGAGGATATTCAGGCGGTCGATTTCCTCGACCTCGGCGCGGGCGACGCACCAGGCCAGGGCCTTCTCGCGGATTTCCTCGAACAGCGCCTCGCGGCGCGCCTCGCTGAGCTTCTTCGAATCGTTCAGGCCGAGGATCGGCCGGCTCGGATCGAGGATCACCGCGGCGGTCACCACCGGCCCGCACAAGGGGCCGCGACCGACCTCGTCGACACCGGCGACCAGGTCCTCGACCAGGTTGAAATCCAGGCCCAGTTGCATCAGCGGCGCTCCACCAGTTGCAGGACGGCTTCCGCCGCCTGTGCCGACGCATCCTGGCGCAGGGCGCGGTGGATGGCGTCGAAGAATTCGACCTGCTGCGAACCGTCGTCCAGCAGCGGCGAGAGGGTCGTGGCCAGCGCTCGCGGGGTCGCGGCGTCCTGGATCAGCTCCGGCACCAGCAGGCGCCCGGCCAGCAGGTTGGGTAGAGAGATGTAGGGGCTTTTCACCAGGCGCTTGAGGATCCGGTAGGTCAACCCGGCGACCCGATAGGCGACCACCATCGGCCGCTTGTAGAGCAGCGCCTCGAGGGTCGCGGTGCCGGAGGCGATCAGCACCGCATCGCAGGCGGCCAGCGCTTCGTGGGAAGCGCCGTCGAGTAGCGTCAATGGCAGAGGCTCGCGGCCCTGGAGCATCCGCTCGATCTGTTCGCGCCGCGCGGCACTGGCGCAGGGCAGCACGAAACGCAGGCCCGGCCGCTCGCCGAGCAGGCGCTGGGCGGTGTCGAGGAACAGTTCGCCAAGCTTGCCGACCTCTCCGCCACGACTGCCCGGCATCAGCGCCACGACCTGTCCGTCCAGCGGCAGCCCGAGCCGCTCGCGAGCCGCCACGCGATCCGCCTGCAGGGGAATGGTGTTGGCCAGCGGATGGCCGACGAAACGCACGGGAACGCCATGCTCCTCGTAGAAACGCGCCTCGAAGGGAAATAGCGCGAGCATCAGGTCACAGGCCTCGCGGATCTTCAGCACCCGCTTCTGCCGCCAGGCCCACACCGAAGGACTGACGTAGTGCACGGTACGCAGGCCGGCCTGGCGCAACCGGTGCTCGACGCCGAGGGTGAAGTCGGGAGCGTCGATGCCGATCATCACGTCCGGGCGGGCGTCGATCAGCGTACGGATCAGGCGCTTGCGCCGCCGCAGCAGCTCCGGCAGGCGCCCCAGCACTTCGACCAGGCCCATCACCGACAGGCGCTCCATGGGGAAATAGCTGGACAGCCCTTCGGCCTCCATGCGCGGACCGCCGACGCCGATGAACTCGATCTCAGGATGCCGCGCCCGCAGCGCCTGCATCAGGCCGGAACCGAGGATATCCCCGGACGCCTCGCCGGCGACCAGGGCTACACGCAATCTGCCAGCCATGGGTCAGCGGGTGATGCCGCGGGTGGCGCTCTGGATCGAGTCGCGGAACACCGCGACCTCGGGGAACTGCGCCGCGCTTTCGGCCAGTTCGGCCAGGGCCTCCTCGACGGTATGCCCCTGGCGATAGACCACCTTGTAGGCACGCCGCAGGGCATGGATCGCCTCGCTGCTGAAGCCGCGCCGGCGCATGCCTTCGAAGTTCATGCTACGCGCCTCGGCCGGGTTGCCGAAGACCGTCACGTAGGCCGGGACGTCCTTGCCGATGGCGCTGCCCATGCCGGAAAAGCTGTGCGCGCCGATCCGGCAGTACTGGTGCACCAGGGTGTAGCCGGAGAGGATCGCCCAGTCGTCCACGTGGACATGCCCGGCCAGCGCTGTGTTGTTCACCAGGATGCAATGGTTGCCGATCACGCTGTCATGGCCGATATGCGCGTAGGCCATGATCAGGTTGTGGTCGCCAATGGTGGTTTCCGCGCGATCCTGGACGGTTCCGCGATGGATGGTCACCCCCTCGCGGATCACGTTGTGGTCACCGATCACCAGGCGCGTCGGCTCGCCCTTGTATTTCAGGTCGGGAGTGTCCTCGCCGACGCTGGAAAACTGGTAGATGCGGTTGTGCTTGCCGATCTTCGTGGGCCCCTTGAGCACCACGTGCGGACCGATCACCGTCCCTTCACCGATCTCCACTTCCGCCCCGACGATGGACCACGGGCCCACCTGGACGTCAGCCGCCAGTCTGGCGCTCGGATCGATGATGGCGCGAGGATCGATCAAACTCATAGTTTGCGTTCCGCACAGATGATTTCGGCCGAGCATACCGGCTTGTCGTCGACGGTAGCGTGGCAGTCGAACTTCCAGATGCTGCGCTTGACGCTGATGAACTTGGCGTGCAACTGCAGCTGGTCGCCCGGCAGGACCGGCTGGCGGAAGCGCAGCTTGTCCGAACCGACGAAGTAGTACAGGGTACCGTCGGCCGGCTTCACGTCGAGCATCTTGAAACCGAGGATACCGGCCGCCTGGGCCATCGCCTCGATGATCAGCACGCCCGGCATGATCGGATGTTCCGGGAAATGTCCGTTGAAGAACGGCTCATTGATACTGACATTCTTGTAGGCGCGAATGCGCTTGCCCTCGATGTCCAGCTCTACCACCCGATCCACCAGCAGGAAAGGGTAGCGATGAGGCAGGTATTCGCGAATCTCGTTGATGTCCATCATGTTAGGGGGAGCCTGTTCAGAAAAGGGTGACGCAAAAAACGTCAATTACGCATCAGATGAAGCGTCACCGCTTGAGGTCACGGCAGCCAGGCGTTTTTCCAGCTGCTGAAGTCGACGCGCCATGTCGTCCAGTTGACGAATGCGCGCGGCGCTTTTTTTCCATTCGGCCGCCGGTTGCATGGCGGTACCGGAGGAATACGATCCCGGCTCGGTGATCGAGCGGGTCACCATGGTCATGCCGGTCACGAAAACGTTGTCGCAGATCTCGATATGCCCGACCAGGCCGACACCGCCGGCGAGCATGCAGTGCCTGCCGATCTTGGCGCTGCCGGAAATGCCGACGCAAGCGGCCATGGCGGTATGATCGCCGATCTGCACGTTGTGCGCGATCATGATCTGGTTGTCCAGCTTCACACCGTTGCCGATCAGCGTATCGGACAGTGCTCCACGGTCGATGGTGGTGTTCGCGCCGATCTCGACGTCGTCGCCAATGGTCACCCCGCCGATCTGGGCGATCTTCTGCCAGACGCCCTTCTCGTTGGCGAAGCCGAAGCCTTCGCCGCCGATCACCGCGCCGGACTGGATGCTCACCCGCGCGCCGATGTTGACGTCGTGGTAGAGCGTGACCCGCGGCGCCAGCCAGCCGCCTTCGCCGATCACGCTGCGGGCGCCGATCACGCAGTGCGCGCCGATGCTGACGCCGGCGCCGATGCGCGCGCCGCTCTCGATCACCGCATAAGCGCCGACGCTGGCGCTCGGATCGACCTCGGCGTCCGCCGCGACGATGGCGGTCGGATGGATGCCGGCAGCAGCCCTGGGTTTGCGGTCGAACAGGTGCGACAGGCTGGCATAGGCCAGGTAGGGGTTGGCCACCACCAGTGCGGTACCGGCGAACCCGTCGGCGTCGGCAGCCGTCAGCAGGACGGCGCCAGCACGGCTTTCGGGCAGGTACTTGCGATACTGCGGATTGGCCAGGAAGCTCAGATGGGCCGGTCCGGCTTCCTGCAAGGTCGCCAGGCCCTGGATCGGCAGGTCCGCGTCGCCACGGACTTGCGCGCCGACATGTGCGGCCAGCTGGCCCAGGGTGTAGGACAAGGTACTCATCATCAACGCAGCTGGTTCATCCGCTCGATCACCTGGCGGGTGATGTCGTACTGCGGCTTGACGTCGACCACGGCGCCACGCTCGATGACCATGTCGTAGCCGCCTTTCTTGATGGTTTCCTCGACGGCCCGGTCCAGCTTCGGCTTGAGCTTCTTCAGCATGTCGCGGTCGGCGGCGGCCTTCGACTCGTTCAGCTCCTTGGACTGGAACTGGAAGTCACGGGCCTTCTGCTTGAAATCCAGCTCGGCCTTCTCGCGGTCGCCCTGGGACATCTTGCTGCCGTTGGAAACCAGCTTGTCCTGCAGTGCCTTGGCGTCGCGCTCGAGGTTCTTCAGCTTGTTCAACTGGGGGCCGAACTTCTTCTCGGCATCCACGGCGTATTGCTTGGCGGCATCGGACTCGAGCAGCGCCATCTGGTAGTTGAGCACCGCGATCTTCATTTCAGCGAACGCCGAAGGAGCCGCCATGATGGCCGCGGTGATCAGGACGAACTGGGTGAACTTACGCACGATGCACTCCTGCACAAAGCATGGTTTCGTTACTCGGTACTACGTACAAATCAGAAGGTCTGGCCCAGGGAGAACTGGAAGACCTGGGTTTCCGCGTTGTCCGGCTTCTTGATCGGGGTCGCCAGGCTGAAGCTCAGCGGGCCCAGCGCGGTGATCCAGGTCAGGCCGACACCCACCGAACTGGCGATGTTGTCGGTCTTGATGCCGTCGCAGTTGGTGGTGGTCTTGGTCGGGCAGTCGGTATCGAAGGTGCTACCCACGTCCCAGAACAGCACGGTACGCAGCTGGCGCTGGTCCTTGACGAACGGCATCGGGAACAGCAGCTCGGCGCCGCCGGTGATCAGGATGTTACCACCGAAGGCTTCGGGATCCTGGTCCGGGTCGGTATAGCGACCTTTTGAATCCGGTACTCCGTCGGGCAGGCGATTGCCATTGGCATCGCGAGCGACTGACGGAGTACTGCGCGGCCCCAGCGTACTGTCCTTGAAGCCCCGCACCGAGTTGAAGCCGCCGGCGTAGTAGTTCTCGTAGAACGGCAGGCGCTCGGTGGATCCGTAGCCGTCGCCATAGCCCAGCTCGGTGTGGAAGCGCATGGTGTAGTTGTCGGTCAGCGGGGCGAAGACCTGCCCGCGGTAGTCGATCTTGTAGAACGACAGGTCGCTGCCCGGCAGGGTGGTTTCCAGGGTCAGGCTCTGCGAGTGTCCACGGGTGGCCAGCACGCCCTTGTTCAGGGTCGATTCGGACCAGCCGATGGAAGCCTTGAAGTTGGTGAAGTTGTCGCCTTCCTTGTCGAGGAAGTCGTAGATCTCGTCCACGGTATAGCGGCCGGTGTCGATCTGGTCGCGCTGCACGCTCAGGCCATAGGTCAGGCGCGAGGTCTCGCTGATCGGGTAGCCGATGCTCATACCGGCGCCCAGGCTGTTCACCGAGTAGCTGGCGACGTCGACGTCGAGCTCGTCGTAGTCGGTCTTGCGGTAGAAGGCGTTGTAGCCGAGGCTGACGCCGTCGACGGTCCAGTAGGGGTCGACGAAGCCGAAGTTGTAGCGGGTCTGGTATTCACTGCGGGTCAGGCCGATGCTGACCTTGTTGCCGGTACCCAGGAAGTTGTTCTGGCTGATCGAGCCGCCGAGGATCAGGCCGGCGCTCTGGGCGAAGCCGACGCTGGCGGTGATCGAGCCGGACGGTTGCTCTTCGACGCTGTAGTTGACGTCGACCTGATCGTCGGTGCCGGGAACCGCCGGGGTCTCGACGTTGACTTCCTTGAAGTAGCCGAGGCGCTCCAGGCGGGCCTTGGACTGGTCGATCAGGTAGGTGGAGGCCCAGCCGCCTTCCATCTGGCGCATTTCGCGGCGCAGCACTTCGTCTTCGGTCTTGGTGTTGCCGCGGAAGTTGATGCGGTTGACGTAGGCGCGCTTGCCCGGGTCGACGACGAAGGTCACCGAGACGGTCTTGTCATCGTCGTGGGCTTCCGGCACGCCGTTGACGTTGGCGAAGGTGTAGCCCTCGTTGCCCAGGCGACGGGTGATCAGGTCGGAGGTGGTGGTCATCACCTTGCGCGAGAACACCTGGCCCTTCTGCACCAGCAGCAGGCGCTTCACTTCCTCTTCCGGCACCTTCAGGTCGCCGGTCAGCTTCACGTCGCGGATGGTGTACTTCTCACCCTCGTTGATGTTGACGGTGATGTAGACGTGCTTCTTGTCCGGGGTGATGGATACCTGGGTGGAGGCGATATCCATGTTGATGTAGCCGCGGTCCAGGTAGTAGGAACGCAGGCGCTCGAGGTCGCCGGAGAGCTTCTCGCGGGCGTACTTGTCGTCGTTCTTGAAGAACGACAGCCAGTTGGTGGTCTTCAGTTCGAACAGGTCGGTCAGGTCTTCTTCGGAGAAGACGGTGTTGCCCACCACGTTGATGTGGGAAATCGCAGCGACCGTGCCTTCGTTGATGTTGATCTTCAGCGCGACGCGGTTGCGCGGCTGCGGGATCACTTCCGCGTTGATCTCGGCCGAGTAGCGGCCCTGGGCCACGTACTGGCGTTGCAGCTCGTTGCGCACGCCTTCGAGGGTGGCGCGTTGGAAGATCTCGCCCTCGGCCAGGCCGGACTGTTTCAGGCCCTTGAGCAGGTCTTCCTTGGAAATCGCCTTGTTGCCCTCGATCTCGATGCTGGAGATCGACGGGCGCTCTACTACAGTGACTACCAGCACGTTGCCATCGCGGCCGAGCTGGATGTCCTGGAAGAAACCGGTCTTGAACAGGGAACGGGTGGCCTGGACGAGGGACTGGTCGTCGACGGTCTCGCCGACGTTCAGCGGCAGGGCGGCGAACACGCTGCCGGCGGACACCCGCTGCAAACCATTGACCCGGATATCGGAAACAGTGAAGGACTCGGCGTGAACCTCGGCGATCATCAGCGCTGACAGCAGCGCGGGTAGCAGAAAGCGTTTCATGGAGTCCTTTTTTTCCAACTGACAAATAGAGAATCTGCCGCAAAGGGCGGCAGATTCGAATTCAACATGACTACAGACGACTCAGATCGTTGACCAGAGCGAGCAACATCACGCCAACGACCAGACTGATGCCGATCTGCATCCCCCAAGCCTGTACCCGTTCGGATAATGGGCGCCCGCGCACCCACTCAACCAGATAGAACAACAGATGCCCGCCATCGAGGACAGGGATCGGCAGCAGGTTGAGAACCCCCAAGCTAATGCTCAGATAGGCCAGGAAATTGAGAAAATCCCCCACGCCAGACTGGGCTGAAGCGCCCGCCACTTTAGCAATGGTTATCGGCCCGCTCAAGTTTTTTACCGAGAGCTCGCCGAGCAACATTTTCTTTATGGAGTCGAGCGTTAGCAGGCTCATGGTCCAGGTTCGCGAAAGCGCCTGACCCACCGCCTCCAGCGGTCCGTAGCTCACTTCGCGGAGCATTTCCGCCGGCCATTCGCCGCCCGAAACCCCCGCGCCCATGTAGCCGGTCCGGGCCTTGCCCTCGCCGCGCGAGGCCAGATCCAGGGCAATATCCAGCACTTCGCCGTCGCGCAGAACCTTGAGCTGGACGCGCTGCCCGGGGCGGGCTCGGACGCTGTCCACCACCTGCTGCCAGTCGTCGACGGCGACGCCATCGATGCCCTGCAAGCGGTCGCCGACCTTCAGCCCGGCGGCCTGCGCCGGCCCCTTGGGGTCAAGCTCGGCCAGCACCGGCGGCAAGGCCGGCCGCCAGGGCTGGATACCCAGCGAGGCGATGGGATCGGGATTGTCCTCGCCCTTCAGCCAGCCATCCAGACGCACCTGGTGGGTGGAATCGACATTCGAGCCTTTTTCCTGCACCCGCACTTCCAGCGTACCGCTCTCGCCGAGACGGCGAACCAGCTGCAGGTTGACCCCGTTCCAGCCGGTGACGGGCTCGCCATCCACCGCCAACAGCTCCTGTCCGGCCTCCAGGCCGGCCTGGGCGGCCAGGCTCTCCGGCGCCACGGAACCGATAACCGGGCGTACCTGCTGGCTGCCGAGCAGGGCGACGACCCAGAAGAACAGAATCGCCAGTAGGAAATTGGCGATGGGACCGGCCGCGACGATGGCGATCCGCTGACGCACCGTCTTGCGATTGAAGGACTGTTCGAGCAGATGGGCCGGTACTTCCGCCTCGCGTTCGTCGAGCATCTTGACGTAGCCGCCCAGCGGAATGGCCGCCACCACGAACTCGGTGCCGTGCCGGTCGTGCCAGCGCAGCAGCGGCGTGCCGAAGCCGACGGAGAAGCGCAGGACCTTGACCCCGCAGCGTCGCGCGACCCAGAAGTGGCCGAACTCGTGGAACGTCACCAGCACGCCCAGGGCCACCAGGGTGCCGACGATCATGTAAAGCGCACTCATCTCCTACCTCCAGGCCGCCCGAGGACTAGCCGGCGTACCGGGTCAACCACTGCCCGGCGACCGAACGCGCGCGGCGGTCGGCGGCCAGTACCTGGTCGAGCGATTCGACTGCGGTCACCGCTTCGCGGTTCAGCACGTCCTCGATGATAACCGCGATGTCGCTGAAACGGATGTGCCGCTCGAGAAACGCGGCCACGGCCACCTCGTTCGCGGCGTTCAGCATGGCCGGAGCGCTGCCGCCGGTTTCCGCGGCCTGGCGCGCCAGGCGCAGGCAGGGGAAGCGCTGTTCGTCGGGACGCTGGAAATCCAGGCGACCGACGGCGAACATGTCCAGCGGCGCAACCCCCGACTCGATCCGTTCCGGCCAGGCCATCGCATAGGATATCGGCGTGCGCATGTCCGGATTGCCGAGCTGGGCGATCACCGAGCCGTCGACATAGTCCACCATCGAATGGATCACGCTCTGCGGATGGATCACCACCTCGACCTGGCTCGGCTGGGCGTCGAACAGCCAGCACGCCTCGATCAGCTCCAGGCCCTTGTTCATCATGCTGGCGGAGTCGACGGAGATCTTCCGCCCCATCGACCAGTTCGGGTGCGCGCAAGCCTGTTCCGGCGTCACCGAAGCGAGCTGCTCCAGCGGAGTCTCGCGGAACGGGCCGCCGGAGGCGGTCAAGAGGATCCGGCGCACGCCGACCCGCTCCAGGCCATCCGCATAATTGCGCGGCAGCGACTGGAAGATCGCGTTGTGCTCGCTGTCGATCGGCAGGAGCACCGCGCCGCTGCGCTTGACCGCCTGCATGAACAGCGCGCCGGACATCACCAGCGCTTCCTTGTTGGCCAGCAGTACGCGCTTGCCGGCCTCGACGGCGGCCAGGGTCGACGGCAGGCCGGCGGCGCCGACGATGGCCGCCATCACCATGTCCACTTCGGGCGCGCTGGCCACTTCGCACAACGCCTGCTCGCCGAACAGCACCCGGGTGCGGATGCCCGCCGCGGCGAGCGAGCCCTGCAAGGCGATCGCCGCGGCCTGCTCCGGCACCACCGCATAGACCGGGCGGTGCCTGAGGCACAGCGCCTCGAGTTCGGCGAGGCGGCTGAAGCCGGTCAGGGCGAAGGCCTCGTAACGATCGGGATGGCGCTGGACGACATCCAGGGTGCTCAGGCCGATGGAACCGGTCGCGCCGAGCACGCTGATCCGCTGCGGCCGGCTCATGGCGCGCCCCAGCCGGCGGCCCAGAGCAGCGCCGCGAATACCGGGATGGCGGCCGTCAGGCTGTCGATGCGGTCCAGCACGCCACCGTGGCCGGGCAGCAGGCTGCTGCTGTCCTTGATCCCGGACTGGCGCTTGAACATGCTTTCGGTGAGGTCGCCGACGATGGAGACGAACACCACCAGGGCTGCGCCGAGCAGGGCCAGCAGCAGCGCGCCGAAGGACCAGCCGCGATAGAGGCCGACCACCAGGGTGATCGCCAGGCTTGCCGCCAGGCCGCCGTATACGCCTTCCCAGCTCTTGCCGGGGCTGACCCGCGGCGCCAGCTTGCGCTTGCCGAAGGCCTTGCCGGAGAAATAGGCACCGATATCCGCGCCCCAGACCAGCACCATCACCGCGATGATCAGGCCGTTGGCAAGCGGCCACTGCTTGAGCAGGACCAGGCCCTGCCAGGCCGGCAACAGGATCAGCAGGCCCATTCCCAGGCGTCGCCAGCGGCCGCCCCAGTAGCCGACGCTTTCCGGGTAGGTGAGCACCAGCACCGTGGCCAGGGTCCACCAGACCAGCGCCAGCAGGAGCACGGCGCCCGCCAGTTGCGGCAGGTGGTAGAGCGCGACCATCAGCAGGGCCACCAGCGCGGCATAGGCGACGCGGGCGAACTGCCGCTCATAGCCGGCCAGGCGCGCCCATTCCCAGGCCCCCAGGCTGACCACCACGCCGATGAACAGGGCGAAGGACGCCCCTTCGAGAAGGAAAAAACCACCCAGCGCGATGGGCAGCAGCACCAGCGCCGTGATGATCCGTTGTTTCAGCATGACGGACGGGCCTCGGCCTCGACTTGCTCGCTGGTCTTGCCGAAGCGGCGCTGGCGCTTGGAGAAATCCGCCAGGGCAGCCCGCATCGCCGCGTGCTTGAAGTCGGGCCAGAACAGGTCGGAGAAATACAGCTCGGCATAGGCCAGCTGCCAGAGAAGGAAATTGCTGATGCGATGCTCGCCGCCGGTGCGGATGCACAGGTCGGGCAGCGGCTGGTCGCCAGTCACCAGGCAACCCTGGAGCAGCTCGGCGGAGATATCGTCCGCCGCAAGGTGCCCGCCCTGGACCTCGCGCGCCAGGCGCTGGGCGGCCTGGACGATATCCCACTGGCCACCGTAGTTGGCGGCGACCTGCAGGAGGAAACGGGTGTTGCCCGCGGTGGCGGCTTCCGCTTCGCGCATGGCCGCCTGCAGCTCCGGATGGAAACGCGTGCGATCGCCGATGATGCGCAGGCGGATGCCGTTCTCGTCGAGCTTGCGCACCTCGCGGCGCAGGGCCACGAGGAACAGCTCCATCAGCGCGCTGACCTCGTCGGCCGGACGCTGCCAGTTCTCGCTGGAAAAGGCGAACAGGGTGAGGACCTCGACCCCCGCCTCGGCGCAGACCTCGATCACCGCCCTGACGGCATCGACACCGGCCTTGTGGCCGGCGACGCCGGGCAGAAGACGCTTCTTCGCCCAGCGGTTGTTACCGTCCATGATAATGGCCACATGGCGTGGCACGCACACATCCTTCCGGGTCTTTTCCATGACGTCAGCCCGGCCTCAGACAGCCATGAGGTCCGCTTCTTTGGCTTCCAGTGCCTTTTCGATCTCACCGATGAACTTGTCGGTCAGCTTCTGCACGTCGTCGCCGGCACGGCGCTCGTCGTCCTCGCTGATTTCCTTTTCCTTCTGCAGGTCCTTCAGCTGGGCCAGCGCATCGCGGCGGATGTTGCGCACGGACACCCGCGCCTGCTCGGCCTCGGCGCGCGCCTGCTTGGTGTAGCCCTTGCGGGTTTCCTCGGTCAGGGCCGGCATCGGCACGCGGATGGTGGTGCCGGCGGTAGCCGGGTTGAGGCCCAGGTCGGAAGTCATGATGGCCTTCTCGACCGCCTGGATCATGCTCTTGTCGAACACGGCCAGGGCCAGGGTGCGGGAATCCTCGACGGTGACGTTGGCGACCTGGCGCAGCGGCGTGTCGGCTCCGTAGTAGGACACCATGACGCTATCCAGGATGCTCGGATGCGCACGCCCGGTGCGAATCTTGGCGAAGGCGTGGCCCAGCGCTTCCAGGGTCTTGCCCATACGCTCCTGCGCTTCCTTCTTGATCTCGTTGATCATTCTCAACCCTCCTCGATCAGGGTGCCTTCGGCACCACCCACAACAATATTCAGCAATGCGCCCGGCTTGTTCATGTTGAACACCCGCAGCGGCATGTTCTGGTCACGGCACAGGCAGATGGCGGTCAGGTCCATCACGCCGAGCTTGCGGTCGAGCACTTCATCATAGGTCAGGCGCTCGAACTTCTCGGCATTCGGGTCCTTGAACGGGTCGGCAGTGTACACGCCATCGACCTTGGTAGCCTTAAGGACCACGTCGGCGTCGATCTCGATGGCGCGCAGGCAGGCCGCCGAGTCGGTGGTGAAGAACGGGTTGCCGGTGCCGGCGGAGAAGATCACCACCTCGCCGCCGTTCAGGTGGCGCATGGCCTTGCGGCGGTCGTAATGGTCGGTCACGCCGACCATGGAGATCGCCGACATCACCAGCGCGGGGATGTTCGAACGCTCCAGTGCGTCGCGCATCGCCAGGCCGTTCATCACGGTGGCGAGCATGCCCATGTGGTCGCCGGTCACGCGGTCCATGCCGGCCGCGGACAGCGCCGCGCCACGGAACAGGTTGCCGCCGCCGATGACCAGGCCGACCTGTACGCCGATCCCGACCAGTTGGCCGATCTCCAGCGCCATGCGGTCCAGCACCTTGGGATCGATGCCGAACTCCTCCGAGCCCATCAGGGCTTCGCCGCTCAATTTTAGAAGAATGCGTTTATAGCGAGGTTGACGAGCGCTCACTTGCTGAGCCATGACCTTTTTCTCCTGCGGCGATAAAAATTCGTGACGGCGGTGCCGTCCTGGGCGGAGACGCCTTCGCGCCTGCGTTGCGTGCAAGCCCGCCGAGCGGGCCGGCAACGCGGAAGCTGCCCCTGACGCTTCCCCATTTTGACGAAGAGGCCGCACGCATCAGCGGGCAGCCTCTTCCGGGGCGACAGTCGGAACCGTCTTTGTTACTGCTTGGTGGCGGCTACCTGGGCAGCTACTTCGGCAGCGAAGTCGACTTCGGCCTTCTCGATGCCCTCGCCCACTTCGTAGCGCACGAAGGAGACGATCTCGGCGCCGGCCTGCTTGGCCAGGTCGCCGACCTTCACTTCCGGGTTCTTCACGAACGGCTGTTCGACCAGGCTGGCTTCGGCGAGGAACTTGCTGATGCGGCCCTTGACCATGTTCTCGACGATGTTCTCCGGCTTGCCGGCGATCTTGTCGGCGTTCAGCGCCAGGAAGATTTCCTTCTCTTTCGCGATCGCTTCTTCGGACACTTCCGAAGCGCTCAGGAACTGCGGGTTGCTGGCGGCGACATGCATGGCGATGTCCTTGGCCAGTTCCGGGTTGCCGCCCTTCAGGTTGACCACGACACCGATGCGGTGGCCGTGCAGGTAGGCGCCGACCACGTCACCCTCGACCCGGGTCAGGCGACGGATGTTGACGTTCTCGCCGGTCTTGGCAACCAGGGCCAGGCGAGCTTCCTCGCGCGCTTCGACCAGCGGAGCGGCGTCGGTCAGCTTCTCGTTGAAGGCCTTTTCCAGGCTCTCGGCGACGAAGCCCTTGAAGTCGTCCTGCAGGGCCAGGAAGTCGGTCTGGGAGTTGACTTCGATGATCACGGCGGCTTTGTTGTCGGCAGCGATCTTGACTGCGATCGAGCCTTCGGCGGCGATGTTGCCGGCCTTCTTGGCAGCCTTGATCGCACCGGCAGCGCGCATGTCGTCGATGGCCTTCTCGATGTCGCCACCGGCGGCGGTCAGCGCCTTCTTGCATTCCATCATGCCCAAGCCGGTACGCTCGCGCAGTTCTTTAACCATGGCTGCAGTAATTTCTGCCATTTCGAAATCCTCTTGAGTGGTAGCTCTCAAAAAACCTTTGCGCCCGGCCGGGCCGGGCAGAAACTCGAAGGTGGCAAAAAGGGGGCCTAGCCCCCTTCCTGCGCACCGTAGGACGTCTGCACGCCCCGGAATCAGCCTTCGGCGGATTCGGCCGGCGCTTCCTCGACGAACTCGTCGGCGCTGGTGGCAGCGCCCTGCTTGCCGCGGATTACCGCTTCGGCCATCGAGTTCAGATAGAGTTGCACGGCGCGGATGGCATCATCGTTACCGGGAATTACATAGTCGACGCCTTCCGGGCTGCTGTTGGTATCGACGACGCCGATGACCGGGATGCCCAGCTTGTTGGCTTCGGTGATGGCGATGCGCTCGTGGTCGACGTCGATCACGAACAGGGCATCCGGCAGGCCGCCCATGTCCTTGATGCCGCCCAGGCTGCGCTCGAGCTTCTCGAGGTCGCGGCTGCGCATCAGCGCTTCTTTCTTGGTCAGCTTGTCGAAGGTACCGTCCTGGGCCTGGGTTTCCAGGTCGCGCAGGCGCTTGATCGACTGACGGATGGTCTTGTAGTTGGTGAGCATGCCGCCCAGCCAGCGGTGGTCGACGTACGGCATGCCGCAACGGGCGGCTTCCTCGCGAACGATCTTGCCGGCGGAACGCTTGGTGCCGACGAACAGGATCTTGTTCTTGCCGGCTGCCAGGCGCTCAACGAAGGTCAGGGCCTCGTTGAACATCGGCAGGGTCTTTTCGAGGTTGATGATGTGGATCTTGTTGCGCGCGCCGAAAATGAACTTGCCCATTTTCGGGTTCCAGTAACGGGTCTGGTGGCCGAAGTGCACACCGGCCTTCAGCATATCGCGCATGTTGACTTGGGACATGATAGTTCCTCGATAAGTCGGGTTAGGCCTCCACGCATCCCAATGACCAACCCTTGCGGGCACCCAGGTCATCGTGTCGATGCATGTGTGGGTTTGTGCTCCGGAAAAAGGCCACAGCCTCGGAGCGGGGCGCTTTATACCATAACCGCGAACGCAGTGAAACCCGCGACGGATGGCCGGGCGGGAGTAGATCGGTCGGTCAGGTCTGCTAGAATCGCGTATTCCTTATTATTCATGCGTGCTTGCACGCCCCAAGAGAATTCGCATGACCGTCACCATCAAGACGCCTGATGATATCGAGAAGATGCGCATCGCCGGCCGCCTGGCCGCCGAAGTGCTGGAGATGATCGGCGAGCACATCAAGCCCGGCGTGACCACCGAAGAGCTGGACCGCATCTGCCACGACTACATCGTCAACGAACAGAAGGCGATCCCCGCCCCGCTGAACTACAAGGGCTTCCCCAAGTCGATCTGCACCTCGATCAACCATGTGGTCTGCCACGGCATCCCCAACGAGAAGCCGTTGAAGGAAGGCGACATCCTCAACGTCGACATCACCGTCATCAAGGACGGCTACCACGGCGACACCAGCAAGATGTTCCTGGTCGGCAAGACCGCGGAATGGGCCGACCGCCTCTGCCAGATCACCCAGGAATGCATGTACAAGGGCATTTCCGTGGTGCGTCCGGGCGCGCACCTGGGCGATATCGGCGAAATCATCCAGAAGCACGCGGAAAAGAACGGCTTCTCGGTGGTCCGCGAATACTGTGGCCACGGTATCGGCACGGTGTTCCACGAGGAGCCGCAGGTCCTCCACTACGGTCGTGCGGGTACCGGCATCGAGCTGAAGGAAGGCATGATCTTCACCATCGAGCCGATGATCAACCAGGGCCGCCCGGAGACCCGCCTGCTCGGCGACGGCTGGACCGCCATCACCAAGGACCGCAAGCTGTCCGCCCAGTGGGAGCACACCGTGCTGGTCACCGCCGATGGCTACGAGATCCTCACCCTGCGCAACGACGAAACCTTCCCGCGCACCTCGGCAGCCTGATCCGGCCCGGCTTTTGCTGCCAGCCGTGCGCCTCGATGTCCCGCCCCATTCCGGCGGGGCCGACGCCCCGATCTGGCGCGCAACCCGCACCAGGATAGCGCACACCAGCACCAGGACGGGGCGTTCGCGTATCGAACCCAATCGCTAGCAGATAAAGGAAGGCCGCATGCCGCAGGTGGATCCCGAATTGTTCGATCGCGGGCAGTTCCAGGCGGAACTGGCCTTGAAGTCCAGCCCGATCGCCGCCTTCAAGAAGGCCATCCGGCAATTCCGCGAAGTGCTCGACAACCGCTTCAACAGCGGCCGCGATATCCGCCGCCTGATCGAAGATCGCGCCTGGTGCGTCGACCAGGTCCTGCAACAGGCCTGGCAGCGCTTCGACTGGGGAGACGACGCCGACATCGCCCTGATCGCCGTGGGCGGCTACGGCCGCGGCGAACTGCACCCCTACTCCGACGTCGACCTGCTGATCCTCCTCGACAGCGAGGACCAGGAGAGCTTCCGCGAACCGATCGAAGGCTTTCTCACCCTGCTCTGGGACATCGGCCTGGAGGTCGGCCAGAGCGTGCGCTCGGTACGGCAATGCGCCGAGGAAGCGCGCGCCGACCTGACGGTGATCACCACCCTGATGGAGTGCCGTACCATCTGCGGCCCGGACAGCCTGCGCCAGCGCATGCTGGAAGTGACCGGCAGCACGCGCATGTGGCCGAGCAAGGAATTCTTCCTGGCCAAGCGCCATGAGCAACAGCGCCGCCACGCCAAGTACAACGACACCGAGTACAACCTGGAACCCAACGTCAAGGGCTCGCCCGGCGGCCTGCGCGATATCCAGACCATCCTCTGGATGGCCCGCCGCCAGTTCGGCAGCCTCAACCTGCATGCCCTGGTGCGCGAAGGCTTCCTGGTGGAAAGCGAATGCAGCATGCTCGCCTCCAGCCAGGAGTTCCTCTGGCGGGTCCGCTATGCCCTGCACATGCTCGCCGGGCGCGCCGAGGACCGCCTGCTGTTCGACCACCAGCGCAGCATCGCCCGCCTTTTCGGCTACGAGGACAACGACGTCAAGCTGGCGGTCGAACGTTTCATGCAGAAGTACTACCGGGTGGTGATGGCGATCTCCGAGCTGAACGACCTGATCGTCCAGCACTTCGAGGAAGTCATCCTGCCCTGCGAGCAGCCGGTGCAGATCCAGCCGCTGAACAGTCGCTTCCAGTTGCGCGACGGCTACATCGAGGTGACGCACCCGAACGTCTTCAAGCGCACCCCGTTCGCCCTCCTGGAAATCTTCGTGCTGATGGCCCAGCACCCGGAAATCAAGGGCGTGCGCGCCGACACCATTCGCCTGCTGCGCGACAGCCGACACCTGATCGACGACGAGTTCCGCCACGACATCCGCAACACCAGCCTGTTCATCGAGCTGTTCAAGAGCAGCCAGGGTATCCACCGCAACCTGCGGCGGATGAACCGCTACGGCATCCTCGGCCGCTACCTGCCGGAGTTCGGCCATATCATCGGGCAGATGCAGCACGACCTGTTCCATATCTATACGGTGGACGCCCACACCCTCAACCTGATCAAGCACCTGCGCAAGCTGAATCGGCCGGAGATGGCCGAGAAATATCCGCTGGCGAGCAAGATCATCGATCGTCTGCCCAAGCCGGAACTGATCTACATCGCTGGCCTCTACCACGACATCGCCAAGGGCCGTGGCGGCGACCACTCGGAACTCGGTGCGGTGGACGCCGAGGCCTTCTGCCAGAGCCACCAGTTGCCGCTCTGGGACACCCAGCTGGTGTCCTGGCTGGTGCAGAACCACCTGGTGATGTCGACCACCGCACAACGCAAGGACCTCTCCGACCCGCAGGTGATCTTCGATTTCGCCCAACTGGTCGGCGACCAGACCCACCTCGACTACCTGTACGTGCTCACCGTGGCCGACATCAACGCCACCAACCCGACGCTCTGGAACTCCTGGCGCGCCAGCCTGCTGCGGCAGCTCTACACCGAGACCAAGCGCGCCCTGCGCCGCGGCCTGGAGAACCCGGTGGACCGCGAGGAGCAGATCCGCCAGACGCAGACCGCGGCCCTCGACCAACTGGTGCGCAACGGCATCGACCAGGACGACGCCGAGCAGCTCTGGAGTCAGCTCGGCGACGACTACTTCCTGCGCCACACCGCCGGCGACGTGGCCTGGCACACCGAGGCGATCCTCCAGCACCCGGACGACGGCACGCCGCTGGTGCTGATCAAGGAAACCACCCAGCGCGAATTCGAAAGCGGCTCGCAGATCTTCATCTACGCCGCCGACCAGCACGACTTCTTCGCGGTGACCGTGGCCGCCATGGACCAGCTCAACCTGAGCATCCAGGACGCCCGGATCATCACCTCCACCAGCCAGTTCACCCTCGATACCTACATCGTGCTGGACGCCGACGGCGACTCCATCGGCAACAACCCGGAGCGCATCGCCGAGATCCGCGAAGGGCTGATCGACGCGCTGAAGAACCCCGACGACTACCCCACCATCATCCAGCGTCGGGTGCCGCGCCAACTCAAGCACTTCGCCTTCGCCCCGCAGGTGACCATCTCCACCGACGCACTGCGCCAGGTCTCGGTGCTCGAGGTCATCGCTCCCGACCGTCCCGGCCTGCTGGCGCGGATCGGCGGCATATTCCTCGACTTCGACCTGTCGGTGCAGAACGCCAAGATCGCCACCCTCGGCGAACGCGTGGAAGACGTCTTCTACATCACCGACGCGCGCAACCAGCCGCTCGCCGACCCCGACCTGTGCAAGCGCCTGCAGGCCGCGCTGGTCGAACAACTGTCACAGGACAACGGACGGGACACCCTGCCCACCCGGATAAACTTCTGAGAAGCCTTGCCAACGCCATGAATACCACACTCGACAACCTGCAGCCCTACCCCTTCGAGAAACTCCGCGCCCTGCTCGGCGGCACCCAGCCGCCGGCGACGCTGAAGCCGATCGCACTGTCCATCGGCGAGCCCAAGCACCGCTCGCCGAGCTTCGTCGCCGAGACCCTGGCGGAGAACCTGGACCAGCTTGCGGTCTACCCGACCTCCCTCGGCCTGCCGGCCCTGCGCGAAGCCATCGCGCACTGGTGCGAGCGGCGTTTCTCGGTGCCGGCCGGCTGGCTGGATGCGGCGCGCCATGTGCTGCCGGTGAACGGCACCCGCGAGGCGCTGTTCGCCTTCACCCAGACCGTGGTCCGCCGCAGCGAGCCCGGCGAGGCCCCCGGCCTGGTGGTCAGCCCGAACCCGTTCTACCAGATCTACGAAGGCGCGGCGCTGCTCGCCGGGGCCGAACCGCACTACCTGCCGTGCCGCGAGGAAAACGGCTTCAATCCTGACTTCGACGCAGTCGACGAGGCGACCTGGCAGCGCTGCCAGATTCTCTTCCTCTGCTCGCCCGGCAACCCCACCGGCGCCCTGGTGCCGCTGGAGACCCTGAAGAAGCTGATCGCCCTGGCCGATCGCTACGACTTCGTGATCGCCGCCGACGAGTGCTACAGCGAACTCTACTTCGACGAAAACGCCCCGCCGCCCGGCCTGCTCAACGCCTGTGCCGAACTGGGCCGCACGGATTTCAGCCGCTGCGTGGTGTTCCACAGCCTGTCCAAGCGCTCCAACCTGCCCGGCCTGCGCTCGGGCTTCGTCGCCGGCGACGCGGAAATCCTGAAGAAATTCCTCCTCTACCGCACCTACCACGGCTGCGCCATGCCGGTGCAGACCCAACTGGCGAGCATCGCCGCCTGGAACGACGAGGTCCATGTGCGCGCCAACCGCAGCCTGTACCGCGAGAAGTTCGACGCCGTGCTGGCGATCCTCGACGGTGTGCTCGACGTACAGCGCCCGGACGGCAGTTTCTACCTGTGGGCGCGCACCCCGGTGGACGACACCGTCTTCACCCGCGAGCTGTTCGAGCGGCAGCACGTGACGGTGGTGCCGGGTTCCTACCTGTCTCGCGAGGTGGACGGCGAGAACCCCGGCGCCAACCGCGTGCGCATGGCCCTGGTGGCTCCGCTGGCCGAGTGCGTCGAGGCCGCCGAGCGCATCCGCGACTACCTGCGGGCGCGCTGAAGCCTGCGCGGACAAACGAAAAAGGGATCGCCGTGGCGATCCCTTTTTCGTTCACACCCAGCGGGCGAAGCGATTGGTCAGCCAGCTTTCCTGCTGGTCCAGCTCGCGCAGGATATCGCCCAGGGTCTCGTCGTCGATCTCGTTGTTGCGCCGCTGCCGGTACAGTTCCAGGCGTTGCGCGCGCAACGCCTTCAGGCGCAGGGCCTTGTCGGCGACCTCCAGGGCCTGGGCCTGGTCGCGCGCCTCGTCGGTGGTCGGCGCGGCATCCAGCGACTGGCGGTATTCGGCCATGATCTGCGCACGCGCCTCGGCGACCCGCGAAGTGTTCGCCGCATCGTTGCCTTCCACCAGTGGCAGTTCCTCGTTCTCCAGGGCGCGGATCGCCGCCTCCGCGGTCTTGCGCCAGGCCTCGCGCCGCTCGCGCTCGTGGGCGCCATTGTTGCTCGCCGGCAGCCCACGCAGCAGCAGTGGCAGGCCGATGGTCGCGCCGAGCAGGGAAATCAGGATCACGCTGGTGGCGATGAAGATGATCAGGTCGCGCTGCGGGAAGGCGCTGCCGTCCATCAGGCTCATCGGTACCGACAGCACCGCCGCCAGGGTCACCGCACCGCGCACGCCGCTCAATGCACTGAGGGCGGAGAGGCGGCGCAGGGAGATGCCGCTCAGCCCGGGCGGGCTCTTGCCGCGCCAGCGATCGATGCGCAGCGACAGCTTCCAGTAGCCGTAGACCCAGCCGTAGCGGATCAGCATCAGCACGGCGGTGATCGCCGCCACGTAGGCCAGCAGCAGCGAGGAACGCCAGAGCAGGTCGCCGTGGTGGTTGGCCACCGACTTCATGATGTCCGGCAACTGCAAGCCGAGCAGCAGGAACACCACGCCGTTGAAGGCGAACTCCAGCATCGACCAGACGCTGCGATTGAGCAGGCGCGTGGAAGTCTGCCGCGGCAGCAGGTCGACCCAGCTCTGCATCATGCCGGCCGCCACCGCAGAGAGAATCCCGGAGACGCCGAGGTGCTCCGCCACCATGTAGGAGGCGAACGGCAGCAACAGCATCAGTACCACGTGGGTTGCCGGGTCGTCCCAGCCACGGGAAATCATCCAGGCGCGGATGCGGCCCAGCGACCAGCTGAGGAACACCCCGATGGCCAGGCCGCCGATCGCAACCATGAGGAAGTCGAAGCTGGCGTCCACCAGCGAGAACACCCCGGTCATGGCCGCGGCGATGGCGAACTTGAACGCCACCAGGCCGGAGGCGTCGTTCATCAGCGCCTCGCCTTCGAGCAGGTGCATCAGGCGCTTGGGCAGGCGCCCCTGGGTGATCGCCGAGACCGCCAGGGCGTCGGTGGGCGAAAGCACGGCGGCGAGGGCGAAGGACGCCGCCAGGGGAATTTCAGGAATCAGCAGGTGGATGAAATAACCGGCGCCGACCACGGTGAAGAACACCAGGCCGAAGGCCATCATCAGGATCGGCCAGCGCATCCGCCAGACTTCCCGCTTGGGAATGCGCCAACCGTCGACGAACAGCAGCGGCGGAATGAACAGGAAGAGAAACAGCTCCGGGTCCAGGGCGATGTGCAGTCCCAGGGAAGGCAAGGCCAGCAGGGCGCCGGCGGCGATCTGGATCAGCGGCAGCGGCAACGGCAGCAACTGGGCGGCCAGGCGGGTGGCGCCGACGACCAGCAGCAGGGTCAGAACGGTGTACACGGTTTGCATGGGGGCGGGAATCTCCGGCTTCGTCCCAGGACGATGCGACTGCGCCGATTGCACCATCGCGATCGGTAGGCAGCTATCCGACATTCGCACAATCCGTACGGTCTTTCCTAGCCCTGCCGCTCTACCCCGCGCTTCCGCCCCTTCCAGGGCGACGACCGGAGCGCCCGGCCAAGGTTCCCGCATTAGTACATCCGAGCTATTTCATTGTGCCGCAAGACGCTCCTACACTCGCCTTCAATCCAGGCCCGCCGCTGCGCCGGCCAGGACGACGCCCCGAAGGAGTACGGGGCGCAGCACCCACCCAGACAAAGGAATGCCGCCATGACAAGCAAGGGACTTGCCTCCGCACTGCTGCTCGCCTCGATGTTCGCCGCCACCTCCGGCTGCCTCCAGCAGAACGCACTGACCCAGGGCTACCGCACCACCCAGCCCGGACAACCCGGCCAGGCCCAGGTCGCCTCCGCCAACGCCCCTTGCACCCCCAGCGCCACCAATGACCTGATCGCCACCGGACGCAGCCTGCTGGACATCACCACCAGCCTGATCAAGACCCGCAACCAGATGAGCGACGGCGGCAGCATCATGCGCGACGTCGACGACGTGCAGAAGGTCGGCAAGGGCCATGCCGTGCTGGACAGCGTCGAGAGCATGACCGGCGGTCCGCAGCAGCCCTGCGGCTAAGCGCACCACGACGATTCATCCCGGACAGCGAGCCCCCGCACGCTGTTCTCCCCCTGAGCCTCGCCTTCCCGGCGGGGCTTTTTTTGGTCCGCATGATTCGTCTCCGCGTGCCACCGGGGAGCGGGGTCGGCCGTCCGCCGGCGGCCATCCGAACGGAGGTCTTTCGCAGCCGCGCCTATCTTGCGGGAAGCGTCTGGAACGCAGCTATTGTCCAACCCGCGAAGTGATGCCAATGTAGCATTACACCTTTGGATATAGCCGTTTCGGGTAGATCGCGAGATGGAACGAGCTTTTTCTCCCTGCCATGGGAACGCGGAGCGACGGTCCGTGACGCGCGCCGAGATACTGCTGCTCAAGAACCTGGCGGAACGACTGGTGGCCGACCGGGAAAACCGTCACGACGATCTGCAGGCAACGATGCGCCTGGCGCACCTGAGTTCGCCGGAAATGATTCTGTACATGGTCAACCGAGTGCTGGAACTGGAAGAGAGCATCGAGCGGATCGCCGCTGTCCTCCGGAATCTTTCGCCAGACGAGACGCGGCCTGCCACGGAATCGCCGGCCCTCGCCGCGCGCCCCGTGGAAACCTAGACCAGCACCTGGCGGGTGCTGGCGATCAACGCATGCACCTGGCGTTCCACATGGGCTTCCACCGGCACCTCGGGCCCCCTGCCTTCCGGACAGGGCAGGTTCGGCGTGGTGCCGAACAGGCGGCAGATCAGCGGGCGCTCGTCATAGGCCTCGCAGCCATCCGGACCGAGGTGGACACAGTTCCAGGCGGCCAATGCCGCATCGTGCTCGGCCTCGCTCTTCACCGGCAACCGCGCCATCTCTTCCGACGACGCGGTGACCGGCCCGCAGCAATCGTGGCAACCGGGCTTGCAGGCGAAGCCCGGTATCTGCAGGCGCAACTGGTCTATCTGGCGACCGATGCAACTCATGTGGCTCTCTCCTCGACAGGGGGAAGGATTGTACAGCGCCCATCCGTACATTCCGAAAGACCCGGGCGGTTCGCCTCCCAGGCGCAGCGAAACGCCGCGCCCGCCAAGGTAATTCTTCTTCCTGCCGCGGTGTGCCCGTGCGCCTCGCGGACGCACCAGGAAACCAGGCAAGCTTCCCTCGCCGGACAAGCGCGGCACTCGACGATACGACGTGGCATAATCCGCCGATCACCTTTGGCGACCTATCAGCAGGGGCCGGGACGACCCGGGCCCGGGGAAAAGCAATGACCTACGTTCTCTACGGCATCAAAGCCTGCGACACCATGAAGAAGGCGCGGACCTGGCTCGACGAGCACAAGGTCGCCTACGACTTCCACGACTACAAGGCCGTCGGCATCGACCGCGAGCACCTGCGCCGCTGGTGCGCGGAGCACGGCTGGCAGACCGTCCTCAACCGCGCCGGCACCACCTTCCGCAAGCTCGACGAAGCACAGAAGGCCGATCTCGACGAAGCCAAGGCGATCGAGCTGATGCTGGCCCAGCCGTCGATGATCAAGCGCCCGGTGCTGGAACTGGGCGGCAGGACACTGGTCGGCTTCAAGCCCGACGCCTACGCCGCCGCACTGGCCTGACCCGGAGAGCGCCATGAGCATCGCCTGGGCCCTGTTCGTCCCCGCCTGCTTCGCCCTCAACCTGGCGCCGGGGCCGAACAACCTGCTGTCGCTGAACAACGCCGCGCGGTACGGTTTCGCCCGCGCCTCGCTGGCTGGCGGCGGGCGCCTGCTGGCCTTCGCTGGCATGCTCGCCCTGGCCGCGTCCGGGTTGGCGCTGGTGCTGCACACCTCGGCCTGGCTGTTCCTGGCGATCAAGCTGCTCGGCGCCGCCTACCTGCTGTGGCTGGCGGTGCAATTGTGGCGGGCCGATGCGCAGCCACTGGCGAGCGAAGCCAGCCCGACGCGTCCCAGCCTCTGGCGCCTGGGGCGCCAGGAGTTCCTGGTGGCGGCGGGCAACCCGAAGGCGATCCTGATCTTCACCGCCTTCCTGCCGCAGTTCGTCGATCCCGGCCAACCGCTGGGCGCCCAGTTCGCCCAGCTCGGCGCGGCATTCCTGCTGCTCGAATGGCTGGCCATCGCCCTTTATTCCTATGCCGGGCTGCATCTCGGCCGGCTGCTCGCCGGCCAGCGCGCCCGGCGCCTGTTCAACCGCGGTTGCGCCGCGCTGCTCGGCAGCGCGGGGCTGGGCCTGCTGCTCAGCCGCCGTCCGGCCTGACCGCTCCACTCCGTTTCGAGGAACCCCACATGTCGCAATCCCTGTTCAGCCTGGCCTTCGGCGTAGGCACCCAGAACCGCCAGGACGCCTGGCTGGAAGTGTTCTACGCCCTGCCGCTGCTCAACCCCTCGGCCGAGATCGTCGCCGCCGTGGCACCGATCCTCGGTTACAGCTCCGGCAACCAGGCGCTGGCCTTCACCTCGCAGCAGGCCTACCAGCTGGCCGACGCCCTGAAGGGCATCGACGCCGCCCAGTCGGCCCTGCTCTCGCGCCTGGCGGAGAGCCAGAAGCCGCTGGTCGCCACCCTGCTGGCCGAAGACGCGGCGCCGTCCTCCACCCCCGAGGCCTACCTCAAGCTGCACCTGCTCTCCCACCGCCTGGTCAAGCCGCACGGAGTGAACCTGAGCGGTATCTTCCCGCTCCTGCCGAACGTGGCCTGGACCAACATCGGCGCGGTGGACCTGGCCGAACTGGCCGAACTGCAACTGGAAGCACGGCTGAAGGGCAAGCTGCTGGAAGTCTTCTCCGTTGACAAGTTCCCGAAGATGACCGACTACGTGGTCCCGGCCGGCGTGCGCATCGCCGACACCGCCCGCGTGCGCCTGGGCGCCTACATCGGTGAAGGCACCACGGTGATGCACGAAGGCTTCGTCAACTTCAACGCCGGCACCGAAGGCCCGGGCATGATCGAAGGCCGCGTGTCCGCCGGCGTGTTCGTCGGCAAAGGCTCGGACCTGGGCGGCGGCTGCTCGACCATGGGTACCCTCTCCGGCGGCGGCAACATCGTCATCAGCGTCGGCGAAGGCTGCCTGATCGGAGCCAACGCCGGTATCGGCATCCCGCTGGGCGACCGCAACATCGTCGAGGCCGGCCTGTACATCACCGCCGGCACCAAGGTCGCCCTGCTCGACGAGCAGAACACCCTGGTGAAAGTGGTCAAGGCCCGTGACCTGGCCGGCCAGCCCGACCTGCTGTTCCGCCGCAACTCGCAGAACGGCGCGGTGGAATGCAAGACCAACAAGACCGCCATCGAGCTGAACGAAGCGCTGCACGCGCACAACTGAGTCCAGCTTGCCTCCCCGCTCGCCCGATGGCGCTCGCCAGCGCCCTCGGGTGGGCTACCCTTTCTCCTGAAACCGTTCTCGCACAGTGTCCGCCATGTCCCTGCCGTCCCCCTGGCGCGCCGACTTCCCGGCCCTGTCCGCCCTCGCCGCGGAAGGCCTGACCTACCTCGACAGCGCCGCCACCGCCCAGAAGCCGCAGGCCGTCCTCGATGCCCTGAACGGCTACTACCTCGGCGGCGCCGCCAATGTCCACCGCGCCCAGCACGTCCCCGGCGAACGCGCCACCCGCGCCTTCGAGGCCGCTCGCAGCCGGGTCGCGCACTGGCTGCACGCCAGCAACCCGGCGGAAGTCCTGTTCACCCGCGGCACCACCGAGGCGATCAACCTGGTGGCCTATGGTCTGGAGCGGCATTTCCGAGCGGGCGACGAACTGCTGGTCAGCGCCCTGGAACACCACGCCAACCTGCTCCCCTGGCAACAGCTGGCATTGCGCCGCGGCCTGGTGCTACGCGTGCTGCCGCTGGACGACCGCGGGGTGATCGACCTGGAGCAGGCCCGGCGGCTCATCGGCGCGCGTACCCGCCTGCTGGCGGTCAGCCAGCTTTCCAACGTCCTCGGCACCTGGCAGCCAGTGGTGGAGCTGATCCAACTGGCCCGCGAACAGGGCGCCTGGACCCTGGTCGATGGTGCCCAGGGCAGCGTCCATGGCCGCCACGACCTGCCGGGCCTGGGCTGCGACTTCTATGCGTTCTCCAGCCACAAGCTCTACGGCCCCGACGGCGTCGGTGTGCTCTGGGGCCACCCTCAAGCGCTGGAACAACTGGCGCACTGGCAGTTCGGCGGCGAGATGGTGCGCCATACCGACTTCCAGCACGCCAGCTTCCATGCCGCGCCGCTCGGTTTCGAGGCAGGAACCCCGGCGGTTTCGGCGGTGCTCGGTCTCGGTGCGGCCATCGACTGGCTGGCGACCCTCGACGAAGCCGAAGTCGCCGCCCATGAAGGTGCCCTTCACGCCCGCCTGCTCGCCGGCCTGCGTGCGCGCGACGGCCTCAGGCTGCTCGGCGAGCCGCAGGCGGCGCTGGCCAGTTTCTGCGTCGAGGATGCGCATGTCGCCGACCTCGCCCACCTGCTCGGCGAACAGGGCATCGCCGTGCGTGCCGGCCACCACTGCGCGATGCCACTGCTGCAACGTCTCGAGGTACCCGGTGCCCTGCGCGTGTCGCTGGGCTTGTACAACGACGCCGACGACCTGGAGCGGTTCTTCCTGGCCCTCGACCGATCCCTGGAGCTGCTGCGATGAATCCGGTCCTCCCCGAACAGGCCCAGGAAGCGCTGGATGCCTTCGGCCATACCGCCAGTTGGGAACAGCGCGCGCGCCTGCTGCTGCAGTGGGGCGAACGCCTGGCGCCGCTGGCGGAACACGAACGCCAGGAAGAACACCGCGTGCATGGCTGCGAGAGCCTGGTCTGGCTGCTCGGCGAGCAGCGCGACGGACACTGGCGCTTCCGCGCCGACAGCGATGCGCGGCTGATCCGCGGCCTGCTGGCGGTGCTGCTGGCACGAGTCGACGGCATCGAGACCGCTGAGCTGGCACGCCTGGACCTCAACGACTGGTTCACCTGCCTGGGCCTCTCCCGACAGCTCTCGCCCTCGCGCAGCAACGGCCTCAACGCCGTGCTGCAGCGCATGCGCGAACTGGTCGCGCAGGCTGGCGGCTGAGTTCCGCTCAGCGCCCGAGCAGTTCCGGCAGGTGCCTGGCCAGGACACGGTACTGCTCGTCCTCGATCCGATAGGCCCAGTCCGGATGCGCGCCGACCTCGCCGGCGGCGAAGCCCTCGATCTTCTTCGGCAACAGCCAGTATTGCCCGCCCTGGCGCCGAATCTCGCCATCCAGGCGCGCCCCGGAAAACGTCCGCAAGCTGAATGCCAACTGCAACGGCGCCTGCCGGAACCCGACCTGCGCCAGCGGCGCGGCGTCGACGAAGCGCAGGTCGGCGAACAGCGCCGCCGCGCCGTTGGCCACCGCCTCGTAGGCCAGCTTGCGCCCCCTGGGCAATTGCCGGACCAGCAGGTTGGCTTGCCCGGCGCGTTCGCGATTCAGGTCCAGGCGCTCGCCGTTCGGATAACGCAATTGCAGTTCGCGCACCTCGGCGAAAGGCAGCGTGGCGATCCGCCGGTCGAGCCATTCGAGCTCATTGCGCGGCAGCGGCAGGACCCTGTCGATCAACCAGGCCTGATCATCACCCAGTTGCCGGACAAAGCTGCCGCCGCGCCGGGCAGGCTTGCCGACCAGCAGGACCAGGGGCTCGCCGGCCTGCCGCAGCAGGCTCAGGCGCACCGCCTGGCCCTCGCCGCGCTCCGCCAGGCCGAGCAGGGCCTGGTTCTGCGGATCGGCACTCTTCGCCTCGACCTTGCGCGCCTCGCCCAGGGCCCGCAAAAGGGCGGCCATTTGCCGCGGATCGGCCGGATAACCGGCCTTGGCCGGCAGCACCCAGGCAGACTCGCGCCGCTCGAGGCGGATCTCCGGCGTTCCGTCGGGAAACTGCAGCAGCACGGCGCTCGGCGCCGAACGCTCCAGGCCGGGCAGCCAGCGCGGGTCCGCTGCCGGCGCAGGCGCCTCGGCCGCGCGCTCGCGCTGGAGCCAGGCGAAGGTTGCCGCCAGCGCCGCGAGAAACAGCAGAAGGGCGAACAGGGTGCTACGGCGCACCTTCAGTGCCCTCCCCGCGCCTGGCGCCGCCGCCAGAGCCAGCCGAGCAACGCGGCGACGGTGAGCAGCGCGGGGAGTAAGGCGATGTTGGCCAGCTTCAGGCGCCGCCCAAGTGCATCGATGTCGGCGTTCAACTGGTACTGCACCTCGCGCAGTTCCTTGCGGATGCGCAGCTTCTCCTGCATGTACTGGCGCACCGTGGCCTGCTGTTCGGGGGTCGGTTCGACCGCCTTCGCCGGGTCGGCGCCCTGCTGGAGGGCGGCGAGTTGCTGCTCGGTATCGGCCAGGCGCCGCTTGAGCTGGTCCTCCTTCTGCCGGAAGCTCGCCTCGGCCTCGCGCTGCAATTGGTCGACCACCACGAACGGGCGACTGAAGCGCCCGCGGGAACGCACGCTGATCAGCGCATCGCTGCCCGACAGGTTGTCCAGCGCGTTGATCACCAGCGCGCCGTTGTCGGCCCAGGGCTGCGGCACGCGCTGGCCGAAGAAGTCCTGCGCCTGGACCCACATGCGATCGCTGAGCAGGTCGGTATCGGCGACGACGATGACATTGATGTTGCGCGCCTCCTTCAGGCCTTCGCGATGGCCCTCGATGCCCTCCGCGAACGCGCTCTTCGCCGGCCCCTGGATACGCGCGGCGAGGGTATGCCGCTGGCCGCCCGGGCGCAGTTCGCGCATCAGCTCGGCAGGATCGCGGAGCAGGCCGAAGCGCGCGGCGTCGAACGGCATCGACTGGGTAGAGCTTTGCAGCAACGGCGTGAAGACGGTGCCCGCTCCGGGGAGGCCTTCGAGGATTCCGGGCGTCGCCAGGGTCAGGCTTTCCAGTCCGGCAGTGGCGATATCGTCCTGCGCCAGCGCCTCGCGCGGCAGGCTGAGCCAGGCCGGATGCCGGGCCGGACGCTGGCCCTGGCCAAGGCTGATGGACATCGCGTAGGCGCCGTCGCCAAGCACCTTGCCCGGCAGCAGGCGCAGCCCCCAGGCCTTGAACAGCGGCGCGAGGTCGGAGGACTTGTCACCATCCAGCGTACCGGTGAAATCGCTGCCGCTGTCGGCCTCGCTGAAGGGATCGACGAACGCCAGCAGCTTGCCGCCGCGCAGGACGAACTGGTCGATGGCGTATAGCGTCCGTTCGGGCAACTGCTTGGGGTGCACCAGCAGCAGCACCGAGACCTCCGGCGGGATCTCCGTGGCATCGCTCTCGAGGCTGCGCAGGTCGAATTGCTGGCGGATCTCCTCCATCACCATCCACGGCGAGGTCGGCTGCCGGCTGGCGATGTCGAAGCCGCCGTTGAGCGGCAGCGACGACATCAGGCCGATCACCGGCCGCTGCGGCTGGGCCAGGGTCTGCACCAGGCGGCTGATGTCGTATTCGAGGAACTCCTCCTGGTCGAGGGGGAAGAACGGGATGACCTGCACCCCATCCAGGGCGTTGCTGCCGGCCAGGCCGAAGTACAGGTTGTCGCCGCCCTGCTGCAGGGGGATGCCTTGCAGGCCGAACTCGGCGGCCTTGTCCTCGTTCTCGGAGAACGGCTGCGGGTCGATCACCTGCAGGCGAATCCTGCCGTTCGCCTCGCGTTCGTAGGCGCGCAGCAGTTCCTCCACGCGCCTGGCGTAGTTGCGCAGCGGCACCAGCTCCCGGGCGCCGCTGTCGGAATAGAAGAAATACAGGTTGATCGGTTCCTGGAGGCCGGCCAGGATCCGCTTGGTTCCGGGGCTGATGGTGTAGAGCTTCTGCTCGGTCAGGTCCAGGCGCGCGCCGCTGAACAGCAGGCTGGAGACCATGTTGAAGGCCAGGAACGACAGCGCGATCAGCAACAAGCCGGCGCCGGAATACAGCAGGCGTTTCATCGGCGGCACCTCACTCGGCTTTCTTCAGGTCGATCGCCACCGCCGTGGCGGCCAGCCAGGCGACGATCAGGCTGGCGAAGTACAGCAGGTCGCGCAGGTCGACCACGCCCTTGCTGATGGCATCGAAGCGGGTCAGCAGGCTCAGCGAGGCCACCGCGTCGAGCAGCCACTGCGGCGCCCACTGGCTGAACGCATCGAGCACCAGCGGAAAGCCACTGAGCATGAACAGGAAGCAGGCGGCCACGGCGAGGATGAAGGCGATCACCTGGTTCTTCGCCAGCGCCGACATGCACGAACCGATGGCCAGGTAGCCGCCCGCCAGCAACCAGCTGCCCAGGTAGCCGGCGAGGATCGCGCCGTTGTCGGGCTCGCCCAGGTAGTTCACCGTCAGCACCATGGGGAAGGTCAGCAGCAGGGCGAGCCCGGCGAACGCCCAGGCGGCGAGGAACTTGCCGGCCACCGCGTCGAAGCGGCTCAGCGGCAGGGTCATCAGCAGCTCGATCGAGCCGGACTTGCGCTCCTCCGCCCACAGGCGCATGGCCAGGGCCGGAACGAGGATCAGGTAGAGCCAGGGGTGGAAGCTGAAGAACGGCGCCAGGTCGGCCTGGTTGCGTTCGTAGAAATGCCCCAGGTAGAAGGTGAATACCCCGGAGAGCACCAGGAAGATCACCAGGAACACGTAGGCCAGCGGCGTGGCGAAGTAGCTCGCCAGCTCGCGCCTGAAGACCACCGGCAACTGCCTCATGCGCTTTCCCCCCGAGTCAGGCTGCGGAATACCTCGTCGAGCCGGCCACGCTCGACATCCAGCTCACGGATCCGCCAGCCGCGCTCGGCGACCAGCCCGCTGACCTGCGGGAAGATCACCGCGCCAGGACGCGCCAGGACGGTCAGGCTGCCTTCGGCGGGGTTTTCCTCGATACCCGCCACGCCCGGCAGCACCGTCAGCGCCAGGCGATCGAGCGGGTCGTCGCTGAACAGGGTCACCGCCTGGTGGTAGCGCGAGCGGCTGGCCAGCTCCAGCGGCGTGCTGTCCGCCAGCAGGCGCCCGCCGCCGATCACCAGGGCGCGGCTGCAGAGCGCCGTGACCTCCTCGAGGATATGGGTGGAGATGATCACGATGCGATCCCGCGCCAACCCTCGGATCAACTCGCGGACCTGGTGCTTCTGGTTCGGATCGAGGCCGTCGGTGGGCTCGTCGAGAATCAGCGCGGGCGGCTCGTGGAGGATCGCCTGGGCCAGGCCGACGCGCCGGCGGAAGCCCTTGGACAGGGTCTCGATGGTCTGCCGGCGCACCTCGCCCAGCTCCAGCAGGCCGAGCACCCGTCCGACCCGCTCGCGCTTGCCGGCACCACGGTAGCCGCGGATCTCGGCGATGAAATCGAGGAACCCCTGCACGGTCATTTCCGCATAGCAGGGCGAACCTTCCGGAAGATAGCCGATGAGGCGCTGCGCCTGCAGCGTGCGGCTACGGATGTCGAGGCCGAAGATGCGCGCCGTGCCGGCGCTGGGCGCGAGGAAGCCGGTAAGCATCTTCATGGTGGTGGACTTGCCGGCGCCGTTCGGGCCGAGGAAGCCCAGCACCTCTCCGGGCGCCACCCGGAAGGACAGGTCATCCACCACCGTCCGCGCGCCGAAGCGTTTGCCGAGGTTCGTTGTTTCGATCATGGTCCCCTACCTGTTCCGGCGGCCACCGCCACGTCCGGCCAGGCCGCGAAAAACGCGCAGGGACTATAGCCGAAGCGCCCCGCCGCCTGGCAATACGCCTGCGTCAGAGAACCTTGGCAAAACGTGACAGAACCCGGACTGCCGTCGAAGCTCTATATTCGCCGCCCGTTCGCCGCCGTTCGCCGGAGGACGCGCTGCGTTCTTTTGCGGCCCTCCGGGGATTGCGGCAAACTAGCCGCGCCCGTCACGCCGGGTCCCGATCAACTGCCAGTAGACACCGTATGCCCCGCTACCCGTTCCGCCGCTTTGGTTTTGGCGCCCTGCGCCGCCTGCTGTACCTCTGGGTACGCTCGGAAACCATCAACCAGTCGGCCTTCACCCTGAAGATCGACCGCAGCAAGCCGGTGCTCTACGTACTGCAACAGCCTTCGGTCAGCGATCTCGCGGTGGTGGATACCGAGTGTCGCAAGGCAGGGCTGCCGCGCCCGGTGATGCCGGTGGCGGTGGGCGACGCCATCGAGCCGGCGGCGTTCTTCTACCTGACGCCCGAACCCGACTGGCTGGGCCGCCAGGACAAGCGCGGCGCCTCGCCGACCCTGGTGCGCATGCTCGCCGCGGTCGGCCAGAACGGTCTCGACGACGCGCAGATCATTCCGGTCAGCGTATTCTGGGGACAGTCGCCGGACAGCGAGTCGAGCCCCTGGAAGCTGCTGTTCGCCGACAACTGGGCGGTCACCGGGCGCCTGCGCAAGCTGGCGCGCATCCTCATCCTCGGACGCAAGACCCGTGTGCAGTTCTCCGCGCCGATCCACCTGCGCGAACTGGTGGAGCAGGGCAAGGGCCACGAACGCACGCTGCGCATGGTCAACCGTATCCTTCGGGTGCACTTCCGCAACCTGAAGACCGCGGTGATCGGCCCCGACCTGTCGCACCGCCGCAACCTGGTCAAGGGCCTGCTGCGCGCGCCGCTGGTACGCCAGGCGATCAGCGAGGAATGCGAGAGCGAACGGATCTCCCAGGAAAAGGCCGAAGGCATCGCGCTACGCTACGCCAATGAAATCGCCTCGGACTTCTCCTATCCGGTGATCCGCTTCCTCGAGGTCATCCTCAGCTGGTTCTGGAACAAGCTGTACGAGGGGGTCAAGGTCAACCACATCGAGCGGGTGCAGGACGTGGCCCAGGGCAACGAGATCGTCTACGTGCCCTGCCACCGCAGCCACATCGACTACCTGCTGCTGTCCTACCTGCTGTTCCGCAACGGCCTGACCCCGCCGCACATCGCCGCCGGGATCAACCTCAACATGCCGGTGATCGGCTCGATCCTGCGCCGCGGCGGGGCCTTCTTCATGCGCCGCAGCTTCAAGGGCAACCAGCTCTACACCGCGGTATTCAACGAATACCTGCACACCCTGTTCTCCCGCGGCTTCTCCACCGAGTACTTCGTCGAGGGCGGCCGTTCGCGCACCGGGCGCATGCTCCACCCACGCACCGGCATGCTCGCCATCACCCTGCGCAGCTTCCTCCGTGACTCGCGCCGACCGATCGTCTTCGTGCCGGTCTACATCGGCTACGAGCGCGTGCTGGAAGGCCGCACCTACCTCGGCGAACTGCGCGGCGCGACCAAGAAGAAGGAGTCGATCTTCGACCTGTTCAAGGTGGTCGGCGCGCTGAAGCAGCGTTTCGGCCAGGTCTGGGTGAACTTCGGCGAGCCGATCCATCTCGACCAGTTCCTCGACCGCCACCAGCCCGACTGGCAGGACCAGGACCTCGGCCCGGAATACCGCCCCGACTGGTTGCCGCAGACCACCAACCTGCTGGCCAAGGACGTCGCCCGCCACCTCAACGACGCGGCGGCGATCAATCCGGTCAACCTGGTCGCCCTGGCTCTGCTCTCCACCAGCCGCCAGGCCCTCGACGAAAGCGCCCTGGCGCGGATCCTCGACCTCTACCTGGCGCTGCTGCGCCAGGTGCCCTACTCGCCCAGCGCGACCCTGCCGGATGGCGACGGCCAGGCCCTGATCGAGTACGTGAAGAGCATGAACCTCCTGGCCGAGCAGAAGGACGCGCTGGGCCGCATCCTCTACCTCGACGAACAGAACGCGGTGCTGGCGACCTACTACCGCAACAACGTCCTGCATGTTTTCGCCCTGCCGGCGCTGATCGCCAGCTTCTTCCAGAGCAACTCGCGGATCAGCCGCGAACAGCTGCTGCGTTTCGCCCGCGCGCTCTATCCCTACCTGCAGGCGGAACTGTTCATCCGCTGGAGCCTGGACGAACTCGACGCGGTGATCGACCAGTGGCTGGCGGCCCTGGTGGAACAGGGCCTGCTGCGCCAGGAGAACGACACCTTCATCCGCCCGGCGCCTAGCTCGCGGCAGTACGTCCTGCTGATTCTCCTCGCTCGTTCGGTGACCCAGACCCTGCAGCGCTTCTACATGGCCATCGCCCTGCTGCTAAACGCCGGGCAGAACGCCCTGACCGCCGAGGAACTGGAGAACCTCTGCACCGTGATGGCCCAGCGCCTGTCGATCCTGCACGGCCTGAACGCCCCGGAGTTCTTCGACAAGAGCCTGTTCCGCCACTTCATCCAGACCCTCCTCGACCTGCGCGTGCTGCGCAAGGACGAGACCGGCAAGCTGAGCTACCACGAACTGCTCGGCGAGCTTGCCGAAGGCGCCGCCAAGCGCGTGCTGCCGGCGGAGATCCGCCTGTCGATCCGCCAGGTGGCCCTGGAGCGCCCTGCCGAGGAAGCCGCCGCCGAGAGCAACGACGCGGCGACCAACTGATGCCCGGCGCCCGCCCCGTCAGGGACGGGCGCCGCTGCGCTGGAATATTCCTGCGACCTTTCCCGGTTACGGACCGGCAACCTATGCTGGTTCCCCGGGTCAGAGGCCCGCACGTTTTCTGTTCTGTCTGAAAGGAGGCTCCCATGAAAAAACTGCCATTGCTGCTCGCAGCCAGCATCCTTGCCGGCTGCGGCACCCAGCAATCGACATCGAACGCCAGCTTCGATGGCGAGGTCTTCTACCGTGAGCGCATCGCCCTGCCGCCCTCGGCGCGCCTGAGCGTGAGCCTGGAAGACGTATCCCTGGCCGACGCCCCATCGGTGCAACTGGCCAGCCAGACCCGCGAGATCACCAGCCAGGTGCCGCTGGCGTTCCACCTCGAATACGATCCGAAGCAGGTCAAGCCGGGTCACAGCTACGCGGTCAGCGCGCGAATCGAACTGAACGGCCGGTTGCTTTTCATCAACACCACCCGCCACTCGGTGAAACTCGACGGCAGCGACCCGCAGCCGTATCGCGTGCAGGTCGAGTCGGCCCGCTGAAGCCCGCCGCGGCAACCCGCCGGTGCGAACCGGCGGCTCCCTCCAGTACACTCCACCTCCTATTCGCTACCGGTTGCCGATCCACCTCACGACGAGCGACCGGATACCCCGTACGTTCCACTTCAAGGACGCTGTCATGTTCCGACTCACTGCCCTCTGCGCCGGCCTGCTGCTCTCGGCCAACGCCTTCGCCCTGTCCCTCGCCGACCTCTCGCAGGGCGACGCCTCCAGCGGCCTGAAGGACGCCCTGACCCAGGGCGCGCAGATCGCCGTCCGCCAGCTTGGCCAGCCGGGCGGCTTCAACAACAACCCGGACGTGCGCATCGAACTGCCCGGCAAGCTGGGCAAGGCGGCGAAGCTGATGAAGCAGTTCGGCATGGGCGCCCAGGTCGACCAGCTCGAGGCGAGCATGAACCGCGCCGCCGAGGCCGCCGTGCCGCAGGCCCAGGGCCTGCTGGTGGAGGCGGTGAAGAAGATGACGGTGGCCGACGCCAAGGGCATCCTCAAGGGCGGCGACGACGCCGCCACCGAATACCTGGACAAGTCCAGCCGCGAACAGCTGCGCGCGAAGTTCCTGCCGATCGTCAAGCAGGCCACCGACGAGGTCGGCCTGGTCAAGCAGTACAACGCCTTCGCCAGCCAGGCGGCGACCCTTGGGGTGGTCGATGCGAAGAGCGCCAACGTCGAGGGTTATGTCACCGAACAGGCCCTCGACGGGCTCTTCGAGATGATCGCCAGACAGGAGAAGAGCATCCGCCAGAACCCGGCGGCGGCCGCCACCGGCCTGGCCAAGAAGGTCTTCGGCGCGGCGAAGTGAGCCGGCGGACGGGGCGCGATCGCCCCGTCCCCTTCTTCCGTCAGGCCCGCGCCTCGTCCTTCCTCACGCGGAACCAGGCGGCATAGAGCGCCGGCAGGAACAGCAGGGTGAGCACGGTGGCGACGATCAGCCCGCCCATGATCGCCACCGCCATCGGCCCGAAGAACACGCTGCGCGACAGCGGGATCATCGCCAGCACCGCCGCCAGCGCGGTCAGCACGATGGGCCGGAAACGCCGCACGGTAGCCTCGATGATCGCGTGCCAGCGATCCAGTCCGTGGCTGATGTCCTGTTCGATCTGGTCCACCAGGATCACCGAGTTGCGCATGATCATGCCGGCCAGGGCGATGGTCCCGAGCATCGCCACGAAGCCGAACGGCTGGCGGAACAGCAGCAGGAACAGGGTCACGCCGATCAGGCCCAGCGGTGCGGTGAGGAATACCATCGCCATCCGCGAGAAGCTGCGCAACTGCAGCATCAGCAGGCTCAACACCACCACGATGAACAGCGGCACGCCGGCGTTCACCGAACTCTGGCCCTTCGCCGCGTCCTCCACCGTACCGCCCACCTCCAGCAGGTAGCCGTCCGGTAGCTCGGCGCGGATCGGCTCCAGGGTCGGGGCGATCTGCGCGACCAGGGTCGCCGGCAGCGAATCGTCGTAGATGTCGGCGCGTACCGTGACCGTCGGCAGGCGGTTGCGGTGCCAGATGATGCCCTCTTCGAAGCCGTATTCGAGCGTGGCGATCTGCGACAGCGCCACGCTGCGGCCATTCCCGGTCGGCACCGCCAGGCTCGGCAGCAGCGACAGGTCGCGGCGCTCGCGCTCGGTGCCGCGCAGGAGGATCTCGATCAGTTCGTTGTCCTCGCGGTAGAAGCTGACGTGCGAACCGGTCAGCGCGCTCTGCAGGAACTGCGACAGGCTGGCGGTGCTCACTCCCAGGGCGCGGGCGCGCTCCTGGTCGATGCTCAGGTAGACCACCTTGCTCGGCTCTTCCCAATCCAGGTGCACGTTCACCACGTGCGGGTTCTCGCGCATCCTGTCGGCGACCTTGCGCGCCAGTTCGCGGACCTGCGGAATATCCTCGCCGGAAACCCGGAACTGCACCGGATAGCCCACCGGAGGGCCGTTCTCCAGGCGACTGATGCGGCTGCGCAGGTGCGGGAAGTCCTCGTTCATCCGCTCGATCAGCCACTTGCGCAGCGTCTCGCGGCTCTCCAGGTCCTTGGCCAGCACCACCACCTGGGCGAAGCTGGCCGCCGGCAATTGCTGATCCAGCGGCAGGTAGAAGCGCGGCGAACCGGTGCCGACATAGGCCACGTAGTTGTCGATGCCGTCATGGCCTTGCAGCATCTTTTCCAGGCGCTGCACTTCCTCGGTGGTGGCACGCAGCGAGGCGCCCTCGGCCAGCTTGATGTCCAGCAGCAGTTCCAGGCGCGCCGAGGGCGGGAAGAACTGCTGCGGCACCAGACGGAACAGCAGCAACGCGCCGACGAAAGCGGCGAGGGTCAGGACGATCACCGTCTTGCGGTAGCGTACGCACCATTCCACCAGGCGCCGGAAGCGCTGGTAGAAGGCCGTTGCGTAGGGATCGTAGCCGTCGGCGCTGCCGCCGTGCTTCTGCGCATGCAGCCTGGCCAGGTCCGGCAGCAGCTTGGCCCCCAGGTAGGGAACGAAGACCACTGCGGCGAACCAGGAGACCACCAGCGCGATGGTCACCACCTGGAACAGCGAGCGGGTGTATTCGCCGGTACCGGACTGCGCGGTGGCGATCGGCAGGAAGCCGGCGGCGGTGATCAGGGTGCCGGTGAGCATCGGGAAGGCTGTGCTGGTCCAGGCGAAGCTGGCCGCCTTGAGACGGTCGTAGCCCTGCTCCATCTTCACCGCCATCATCTCCACCGCGATGATCGCGTCGTCCACCAGCAACCCCAGCGCCAGAACCAGGGCGCCGAGGGAGATCTTGTGCAGGCCGATGCCGAAGTAATGCATGGCGGCGAAGGTCATCGCCAGCACCAGCGGGATCGACAGCGCCACCACCAGGCCGGTGCGCAGGCCGAGGGAGAAGAAGCTCACCAGCAGGACGATCACCAGCGCCTCGGCCAGCACCCGGATGAATTCGCCGACCCCGGTGCGCACCGCCGCCGGCTGGTCGGATACCTTGCGCAGTTCCAGTCCGGCCGGCAGCGACTGCTGCAGGCGGGCGAACTCGGCTTCCAGGGCCTTGCCCAGCACCAGGATGTCGCCGCCCGGCTTCATCGACACCGCCAGGCCGATGGCGTCCTCGCCCATGAAGCGCATGCGCGGCGCCGGCGGATCGTTGAAGCCGCGGCGCACCTCGGCCACGTCGCCGATGCGGAAGGTGCGGTCGCCGACGCGGATGGGGAAGTCGCGGATCTCCTCCACCGAATCGAAACGCCCGGAAACGCGCAACTGCACGCGGTCGCTGGCGGTTTCGAAGAACCCCGAGGAGGCCACCGCATTCTGCTCCTCCAGCGCCTTCTGCACCGCCGCCAGGGGCAGGCCGAGGGTGGCCAGCTTGGTGTTGGACAGGTCGATCCAGATCTTCTCGTCCTGCAGGCCGATCAGCTCGACCTTGCCGACGTTCCTGATCCGCTGCAATTGCAGTTGCAGGCGGTCGGCGTAGTCCTTCATCACCGCGTAGTCGAAGCCCTTGCCGGTGAGCGCATAGATGTTGCCGTAGGTGGTGCCGAACTCGTCGTTGAAGAACGGGCCCTGGATGCTCTGCGGCAAGGTGGCGCGAATGTCGCCGATCTTCTTGCGGATCTGGTACCAGAGCTCGGGGATCTCGCTGGAATGGATGTCCTCGCGGGCCATGAAGGTCACCTGCGAGACGCCGGGGCGTGAGAAGGACACGATGCGATCGTAGTCGCCGGTTTCCATCAGCTTCTTTTCGATGCGCTCGGTGACCTGCCGCGCCACCTCCTCGGCGCTGGCGCCCGGCCAGTTGGTCTGCACCACCATGGCCTTGAAGGTGAACGGCGGGTCTTCGCTCTGCCCCAGCTTGCTGTAGGACAGCGCGCCGACCGCGCCGAGCAGGATCATCAGGTACAGGACGATCTGGCGGTTCTGCAAAGCCCAGGCGGAAAGATTGAAGGACATGCGACTACTCCTTGGCCGCCAGTTTCACCGTGCGGTTGGCCCGGTCGATCGGACGCACCTGCTGCCCTTCGCGGAGCACCTGGACCCCGCTGGCTACCACCCAATCGCCGGCCCGCAGGCCTTCGAGCACCGGCACCCGGTCCTCGGCATAGGGACCGGTGCGCACCGCCTGCCGGCGCAGGGTCGAGCTGCCCGGCTCGACCACCCAGACGAACGCCTGGCCGGCCTCTGCGGTCAGCGCCGACAAGGGAACCGATAACGGCACCGCCTCGGCGGCGGCGACGTAGACCCGCGCGCTCTGGCCCAGTTCGGCCGGAGTCGCGCGGTCGTCGAAGGCCACCCGGGCGGCGAAGGTACGCGATTGCGGATCGGCCGCGGGCGAGAGCTCGCGGATATGCCCGGCGAAGCGTCTGTCGCGTTGCGACCAGAGTTCGACCGACACCGGCTGGCCGATGCGGAAACGTTCGAAGCTGTGTTCCGGCAGGCCGATCAGCACCTCGCGTTCGCCGTCGGCGGCCAGGCTGAAGACCGTCTGTCCGGCCGCCACCACCTGGCCCACCTCGACGCGCCGGCTGGCGATCACGCCATCCTGGGGCGAGCGCAGCACGGCGTAGCCGGCCTGGTTGTCGGCGACGTTGAATTCGGCGCGGATCTGCTTCAGCCGCGCCTCGCCGGCGCGGTAGCTGTTCTGGATGTTCTCGAACTGGGAATGGCTGACCAGGTTGCGGTCGAGCAAGGTGCGGTAGCGCCGGTACTCGGCGCGCACGGTCTGCAAGTTGGCCTCGGCGGCACTGACCTGGGCCCGCGCCGCCTCCAGTTGCAGGCGCACGTCCTGGGGATCGAGTTCGGCCAGGGGCTGGTCCTTCTTTACCCGCTCGCCGACTTCCACCAGCCGGCGGATGACCTTGCCGCCGATGCGGAAGGCCAGCTCCGGCTCGTGGCGGGCGCGGATCTCGCCGGGAAAGGCCTGGCTCACCTCCCCCGCCGGCTGGGGCTGGACGACGATCGCCGGACGCGCCGCCGCGGGCGGCGGCGTGCCATTGCCGCAGGCGAGGAGGAACAGGGAGGAAAACAGGGAGACGGCGACGAGCGGGATATGGCGGTACATGTGACACCTTCCGCAAACTGCGTTCGAGTTCTTATACTGGGCGGTATAGTAAAAATACAGAACCCATCAGTCCAGTATTTCAATTGTATAAGCGCATGTCAGAACCCACCTCCTCCGTCGGTCCCGGCCGGCCCAAGGACCCGGCCAAGCGGGAAGCCATTCTCGAAGCGGCCAAGCGCCTGTTCCTCTGCAACGGCTACGACGGCAGCAGCATGGAAGCCATCGCCTCGGAAGCCGGCGTTTCCAAGCTCACCGTCTACAGCCACTTCACCGACAAGGAAACCCTGTTCAGCGAAGCGGTGAAGGCCAAGTGCGCCGAGCAGTTGCCCGCCCTGTACTTCCAGCTGGCCGAAGGCGCGCCGCTGCAGGCCGTGCTGCTGAACATCGCCCGCGGCTTCCACCGGCTGATCAACAGCCACGAGGCGATCGCCCTGACCCGCCTGATGGCGGCCCAGGCCGGGCAGAACCCGAAGCTGTCCGAGCTGTTCTTCGAGGCCGGGCCGAAGCAGGTGCTAGACGAGATGGAGCGTCTCCTCGAGCAAGCGCGGAACAGAGGCCAACTGGCTTTTCCCGACCCGCGCCACGCCGCCGAGCACTTTTTCATGCTGGTCAAGGGCTGCGCCAATTACCGCCTGTTGATCGGCTGCGCCGAGCCGCTGGACGAGGCCGAAGGCGAGCGGCACGTGGAAGAGGTGGTGGCGCTGTTCCTGCGCGCCTTCGCCGTGCGCGACTGACGCGGCTCAGGCGCGACGGAACAAACGCGCCCGCGCCCGTCGCGGGCGCAGGGAGAACCAGCCGCGCGGCGCCAGGTCGCCGTCGTGGACGATGTCCCAGTGCTCGACCCAGTAGGCCAGCGCCGCCGCCAGGTCGATCATCGCCATCGCGGTGCCGGGACAGGCACGGTCGCCGAGGCCGAACGGGAAGTAGGCCCCACGTGGCCAGCGCGCCGGTTCGAGGAAGCGTTCGGGCCGGAACTCCAGCGGCGCCTCGAACCAACGGGGATCGCGCTGGGTGATCCAGCTCGAGACCATGGTCACGTCGCCGCGCTTCAGCCGCTGGCCGAACACCTCGATGTCTGCCGTCACCTGCCTCGGCGCCAGGCCGTAGGCTGGCGGGTACAGGCGCAGGCACTCCTGCAGCACCGCCCGGAGCAGCGCGCAATCGCGCAGATCGGCGACCGAGCGGATCGCCGTCCAATCCACTCCCGCCAGCTCGGCGCGTAGCCGCGCGAGCAACTCGGGACGCTGGGCCAGCAGCAGCAGGCTCCAGGTCAGGGTCACGCCGGTGGACTGGTGGGACGCCATGAGCAGGGTGCAGAGTTCATCGCGCAGGTCCGCCAGCGGCCGCGGCGAGCGCTCCGCCACCTCGCCCACCGCCTCGCGCAACTGGCCCAGCGCCCAGCGCTTGCGCGGGCACAGTTTGCTCGGGAACCAGTGGCCCAGCGGCAGGCCGGTGCTCATCTCCAGCAACGCCACCCGCGACAGCAGGCGCACCGCCTTGGCGATCCGATAGGCCGAAGGTTGCAGGTCGACGTCGAACAGCGCGTGGCCGCTGAGGGTGACGCTGAACGCAGCCATTTCCAGGTCAAGGTCGTATTCGCGCCCCTCCTCCACCCGCTCGCCCCACTGCGCAGCCAGGCGGCGCACCTCGCTGGCCGGCGGCGGCGCCAGATGCGGTCGTACCTCCTTGCGCCGGGCCTGGGCCGGAGCGCCCTCGCGCATCATGAAGCTGCGCCCGTTCCACTGTTTCAGCATGCACAGCGCCGGCTGCCAGCGTTGCAGGTCGTCGCGGCGGTCGACCATCAATTCCTGCACCGCCTGCGGATGGAACAGGCACCAGAGGCGCTGCGGCCCCATGCGGGCGACCGCGACGTCCGGCTGCGCGACGTGCATCTTCTGCAACCAGGCCAGCGGATCGCGTTGCATCTCCAGCCAGTGGCGGGCGCCGGCTCGACCATCGTTGGCCCAGGGCAGATGGGCCAGGCGCCGGCGGATCGGACAATCGCTGCTCTGCTGCATGCTCGCCGCCTCCCTGCGGGTCGAGACTCAGGCCTTGTTCAGGGCCTTCTTCGGATAGATGTCGTAGCGGCTGGACTTGCCGTCCAGGCTGTAGCCGGGCTTGGCGCCGTCGATGACCGGCGCCTTGCGCGGGCGCTTCACCACCACCCGATGGCTGGCCAGGGCCAGGGCCGCCTCCAGCAGCGCCGGGGCGTCGAGATCGTCGCCCACCAGCGGCCGGAACAGGCGCATTTCCTTCTTCACCAATGCGCTCTTGTCGCGATGGGGAAACATCGGGTCGAGGTAGACCACCTGCGGCGCCTCGCCCTCCCAGGCGCGCATCAGGTCCGCCGCGTTGCCGCCGAGCAGGCGCATCCGCGCGGCAATCGGCGCCACGTCGGGATCGCGCCGGGCGCGCTCCAGGCCATCCTCGAGGAGGGCTGCGATCAGCGGCTGGCGCTCGACCAGGGTCACCTCGCAGCCCAGGCTGGCGAGGACGAACCCATCCCGGCCCAGGCCGGCGGTGGCATCGAGGACGCGCGGGCGAACGCCCGGCTGGATGCCGACCGCCTTGGCGATCATCTGCCCGCTGCCGCCGCCGAACTTGCGCCGGTGAGCGCTGGCGCCCTCGACGAAGTCGACCCGCACCGGACCGGGCGAATCCGGCCCCAGTTGCAGGACCTGCAGGCCCTGCTCGCCGACCTGCACGGCGAAATCCGCCTGGTCGTCCGCCGCCAGCGGCAGGCCGAGCCGTTCCGCCCAGTGCCGCGCGGCCTCGGCCCAGTCGGCGGAAAGGGCTTGGACATGCAGGCGGGGAGCGGCGGAATCGGTCATGGGTCGGGCAATCGTCGGAGAAAACGCCGATTTTGCCAGAGTTGGTCGGCGTGCGCTCAGCGGCAGACCTTCCACAGACCCATGTCGAGGTGGAAGTGATCGCGGTGGGCGGCGTTGTAGTCAGGCCCCAGCACCGCATTGAAACTGGCGCAGGCGCCATCCCGCACGCGGCGCAGGAAGCGTCCGTCGGCACCGTCGTCGGCCCAGTCCGTGGCCAGGCGGATTCGCCTGCCGTCGGCCAGGCGGAAGCCACTGATGTCCAGGGCATTGGCCGAAGCATGCTGGCTGCGCCGGCCACTCTCGCGGTTGTAGACGTTGCGGCAGGCGAAGCTGCCGACATGCTCGACCCGCGCCAGCGGCTGGCCATAGATGTCCACGGCTGCCGGCCGCAGCACGTGTCGCTCGAACAGCGCATAGCTCACCGCCAGCGGACAACTGGCGAGGAAGCTGCTGCTCAACTCGAGCGCCGCCCCTCGCACGCGCAGGCTGTTGCTCAAGGGGCAGGTAGCCGCTGGCGGGTCGTCGGCGACCCGCTGGTAGCGCAGTTGCGAGGTGGCCAGGGCGGCGTCGCAAAGAGCCCGGTCGTCGGCCAGCCGCCACAGTTTGTAGCGGGTCAGCAGGTTCGGCGGTTCGCGCACGTCCAGCGGCAGCCAGGGATTCCAGCGCGCCGGCAGGCCGAGCCACTGGTAGCGCAGCGCGGCGCCGAACGCCGCCAGCAGCAGGAATGGCAGCAACCAGGCCAGCCGGCGCACGGGTTCAGCGGAACAGGTCGTTGATGCGGTCGAACGGCATCGCCGCACGGGTCGCATCCAGGTCGCGCCGCGCCAGCGCCTGCGCGGCGTCGTGGAATGCGCCGAAGGCCACCCGGGCAAGGTTCGAGCCCAGGCTCACGCGCTTGACGCCGAGGGCCTCCAGTTCGTCCAGCGACAGTTCCAGGCGCGGCGAGCCGACCAGCACGTTGACCGGCTTCGGCGCCACCGCCTCGAGCACCGCGACGATCTGTTCGCGGCGGCTCAACCCGGGCGCGTAGAGCACATCGGCGCCGGCCTCGGCGTAGGCGCGCAGGCGCCGCAGGGTGTCGTCGAGATCCTCGCGGCCGTGCAGGAAGTTCTCCGCGCGGGCGCAGAGGGTGAACGGGAATGGCAGCGCACGGGCCGCCTCGACCGCCGCCTCGACCCGCTCCAGCGCGGCGGAAAACTCATAGATGGGCTGTCCGGCACGCCCGCTGGCATCCTCGATGGAACCACCGACCAGGCCGGCCTCGGCGGCCAGGCGGATGGTCGTGGCGCAGTCTTGCGGAGCATCGCCATAACCGTTTTCCAGGTCGGCGGCGACCGGCAGATCGGTGGCGGCGACGATCGCCCGGGCGTTCTCCAACGCCTCGGCCCGGCTCACCGCGCCTTCCCCATCGCGCCGGCCCAGGGAGAACGCCAGGCCGGCGCTGGTGGTGGCAAGGGCGTCGAAGCCGAGGCTGGCGAGCATTTTCGCCGAACCGGCATCCCAGGGGTTGGGCAGCACCAGCAGGCCGGGCCCCTGGTGCAGGTCGCGGAAACGTTCGGCGCGCTGGCGTTGGCTGGTCATGGCGGGCTCCGTGGCAGGCAAAGGATTTCCCAGCGTAGGCGCATGTCGGCGGAGCGTCGAGCGAGGCAGCGTTCAGAGCAGGCCCAGCTGCTCCACTTCGGGGGCCGGAATCGGCTCGGGCAGCGCCGGCAAGCCCGGCAGGCGCTCGCCGAGCAGCGCGTGGAAACGCTGGGCCTGCTGGGCCGCCAGATGATTGTCAGGGGTATGCAGGAACACGTAGGGAGTCAGGCCAGCCTCGATCCAGTCGACCACCTTGTCCACCCAGGGCAGGAGGAACACCTCGTTGGCCGGCAGGTCGGGACCGCCGATGAAACGCACCTGCGGCGAATCGCCGAAGGCTGCCGGACGAACCGGCAGGCGCGGCTTCTTCGACTGGGCGTGGAGGACCGCCGGATCGTCCGAACGGCAACTGAACAATGCCCGCGAATCCAGGCAGATACGCTCCACGCCACGCTCGCGCAGGTGGCGGTTGAGCAGCCGCTCGTCCTCGCCCTTGTCGAAGAACGCCGGGTGGCGCACTTCCACGGCGATCCGCCGCGGACTCAGCTCATCGAGGAAATACAGCAGTTCGCCCAGGCGCTGCGGGGTGAATGCCGCGGACAGTTGCAGCCACGCCGGGCTGACCCTTTCGCCAAGCGGCGCCAGCAGTTCGAGGAAGTCACCGGCGGCGTCGAGCCGTTCGCGCAGGTCGCCTTCGTGGCTGATGTCGCGGGGAAACTTGGCGCAGAAGCGGAACCCCGGCGGCATCGTCTCGGCCCAGCGCTGCACGGTTTCCGCCGACGGCCGGGCATAGAAGGTGGTGTTGCCCTCGACCGCGTTGAAGATGCCGCCGTAGTGTGCGAGGTAGTCCGCGGAACGCAGTTCGCGGGGATAGAAGCTGCCGCGCCAGGCCGCCTCGTTCCAGGAAGGGCAGCCGAGGTAATAAGGAAGGGAAACCACGAGGAACGCGCTGAGCCGCTCAGGCGTAGAGGTCGAGGCCGAGGACGTCCTCGGCGCCGGCGTCGATGTTCAGGCTGGCGGTGGCGTTGTAGCTGGCCAGGGCCATCGCCGCGTGGCTGCTCACCGGACGCTGGAACGCCAGCACGTCGCGGGCGCTCACCGGCAGGCTGTCGCCGCTGGCCGAACCGGCCTGGACCTTGCGCGCCTGCGGCGCCTGCTCGAAGCCCTGGCTGCCGGAAACCGGCGCCGGCTGCTCGCGACGCGCCTCGACCTCGCGCTGCACGTCGCGATACGGCGTGACCGCGGAGCCCGGTCGGGCGCTGCGCTCCAGCGGCAACGATGAGGAAGAAAGTCCGTCGATACGCATGATCAAAACCCGGGGAAGTCATCACACTCTAGCCAGCCCCGAAAGGCTTGGCAATTACCGCTGCGCGCCGTTTCAGGGCGCCTTTTTCGGCGTCGCCACGTTATCGCGCAGGTACACCGGCAGGGCCTGCTCGGCGTCGACGCCCTCGCCGCGCGCCCAGGCGAAACCGGCCAGGCCCAGCAGGTCCTCGGCGTGCGGCAGCAGGCTGGCGTCGAACGCGGCCGGCTGCACCGGCATGCGCCCGGCGTAGCCCCAGCCGGTGCCGGCGCCGAACCAGTCCGCGTCGGCGGCCTCCCCTGGCAAGGCAACCTGCTCCGGCGGCAATACCGCCTCGACGCCGGCCAGGCGCATCTCGCCCTGCTGCAACCGGTAGCAACCCCAGTAGACCTCGTCCATGCGCGCGTCGATGGCCGCCGCGACCCGTTCCACGCCCTGCTCGCGATGAGCGCGCTGGGCCAGGATCGCCAGGTCGGAAACCGCCAGCACCGGGCGCTGCAGGGCGAAGGCCAGGCCCTGGACCACGCCGATGGCGATGCGCACGCCGGTGAAGGCGCCCGGGCCGCGCCCGAAGGCGATGGCGTCCACCGCGGAAAGGGCGACGCCGGCCTCGTCGAGCAGGTCGCGGACCATCGGTAGCAGGCGCTGGGCGTGCAGGCGCGGGATCACCTCGTAGTGACTGAGCACCCGCCCCTCGTGGAGCAGGGCGACGGAGCAGGCTTCGGTGGAGGTATCCAGGGCCAACAGAGTGGACATCGACGATTCCGCATGGTGAAAAGGACGCCGATTGTACCAGCCTTCGCCGCCCCGCAAACGCCGACGGCCCGCTAGCGGGCCGTCGGTGCTACAGCGCTGCGGATCAGCTCAGGGCCGAGAGCACTTTCGCGGTGATCTGCTCGACCGAGCCGACGCCGGCGATGCTGTGGTATTTCGGGGTGCCTTCGGCGGCCGAGAGCTTCTGGTAGAAGTCGACCAGCGGCTTGGTCTGCGAATGGTAGACCGACAGGCGGTGACGCACGGTCTCTTCCTTGTCGTCCTCGCGCTGGATCAGGTCCTCGCCGGTGACGTCGTCCTTGCCGGCGACCTTCGGCGGGTTGTGTTCGGTGTGATACACGCGACCGGAAGCCGGATGCACGCGCCGACCGGCGATGCGCGAAACGATCTCCTCGTCGTCGACGGCGATCTCGACCACGTGGTCGATGGTCACGCCGGCGTCCTTCAGCGCTTCGGCCTGCGGGATGGTGCGCGGGAAGCCGTCGAACAGGAAGCCCTTGGCGCAATCGGCCTCGGTGATGCGTTCCTTGATCAGGGCGATGATGATGTCGTCGGAAACCAGGCCGCCGCTGTCCATCACGCCTTTCACCTGCTGGCCCAGCGGGCTGCCGGCCTTGACCGCGGCGCGCAGCATGTCGCCGGTGGAGATCTGCGGAATGCCGAACTTCTCGGTGATGAACCGTGCCTGGGTGCCTTTGCCGGCACCGGGTGCCCCGAGCAGAATCACACGCATCGATATGCTCCTTAGAATTGGTAAGCGAAAGTCTGGATCCGCCTCGTGGGGCCAATCTCGTATTTGCGGGAAACGGCACTGTATGGCGCCGAAAAGGCTGTCCAAGATACACAGCGCCCCCCCACCGCACAAGACACCGAAAGTTGGCCCCCACCCTCCCTCATCCGGTGTTGCGCAGCCCGGCGGCGATCCCCGCCACCGTCACCAGCAGCGCCTGCTCCAGGCCGCCGCAGGCATCGCCCCGGCAGCGCCGCGAGCGGGCCAGAAGCTCGGCCTGGAGCAGGTGCAGCGGGTCTAGATAGCTGTTGCGCACGCTGATCGACTCGCGGGTCTCGCTGGCATGGGCGAGCAGCAGCGACTGCCCGGTGAGGCCCAGCACCACGCGCACCGCCTGCGACAATAGGTCGCGTAAACGGCGCCCCAGCGGACGCAGTTCGAGCGGCACTAGACGTTCGTCGTAGAGCCGCGCGATATCCGCGTCGGCCTTGGCCAGGACCATCTCCAGCATGTCGATACGGGTGGTGAAGAACGGCCATCGCTCGCGCATCTGCCCGAGCAGCGCGCCCTCGCCGCGCTCGATGGCGTTCAGCAGGGCGGTCTCCCAGCCGAGCCAGGCCGGCAGCATCAGGCGCGTCTGGGTCCAGGCGAAGATCCACGGAATCGCCCGCAGGCTCTCCACCCCGCCCTCGCGGCGCTTGGCCGGGCGGCTGCCCAGCGGCAGGCGGCCCAGTTCCTGCTCGGGCGTGGCCAGGCGGAAATACTCGACGAACTGCGGATCGTCGCGCACCACCCGGCGATAGGCGTGCAGCGCATCCTTCGCCAGGCGGTCCATCTGCGCGCGCCAGGCCGGCTCGGGCGCCGGCGGCGGCATCAGGGTCGCCTCCAGCACCGCGGCCAGGTAGAGGTTGAGGTTCTGTTCGGCGATGTCCGGCAGGCCGAACTTGAAGCGGATCATCTCGCCCTGCTCGGTGACCCGGAAACGCCCGGCCACCGAGCCCGGCGGCTGCGACAGGATCGCCGCGTGGGCCGGCCCGCCGCCGCGGCCGACGGTGCCGCCGCGACCGTGGAAGAGCAGCAGCTCGACCTCGTGGTGGCGGCAGATCTCCACCAGTTTTTCCTGCGCCCGGTACTGCGCCCAGGCGGCCGTCAGGGTGCCGGCATCCTTGGCCGAGTCGGAGTAGCCGATCATCACTTCCTGCACCCCGGAAAGCCGCGAGCGATAGCCCGGCAGGGTCAGCAGGCGCTCCATGCAGGGGCCGGCGTTATCGAGATCGTCGAGGGTCTCGAACAGCGGTACCACGCGCATCGGCCAGTCGACGCCGCTCTCCTTCAGAAGCAACTGCACCGCCAGCACATCGGAAGGCTGGCCGGCCATCGAGATCACGTAGGAGCCCAGCGAGGCCGGCGGCGCGGCGGCGATCGCCCGGCAGGTGGCGAGCACCTCGGCAGTCTCCGCCGAGGGCTGGTAGTGCGCCGGCAGGAGGGGGCGGCGGCTGTTCAGTTCCTCGAGGAGGAATTCCAGGCGGGTCTTTTCGTCCCACTCGGCGTAGCTGCCCAGCTCCAGGTACTCGGTGATCTCGCTGAGCGCGGCGGCGTGCCGGCCGGCGTCCTGGCGCACGTCCAGGCGCACCAGGAACAGGCCGAAAGTGGCGGCGCGGCGCAGGCAGTCGAGCAGCGCGCCATCGGCGATCACGCCCATGCCGCAGGCGTGCAGCGACTCGTGGCACAGTTGCAGCGGCTCGACCAGGTCGCGGTTGTGCTCCAGGACACCCTCCGCGGCCGGCACTTCGCCAGCCAGGGCCTGGTGGGTCCAGCTACGGGTCAGCCGCAGGCGTTCGCGCAATTGCTTGAGCAGCGCGCGGTAGGGTTCGGCGCTATCGCCGACCCGCGCCAGCAGTGCCGGCGAAGCCTCCTGCATGGACAGCTCGGCGGCCAGCCGGTCGATATCGCGCAGGTAGAGGTCGGCGGCCATCCAGCGCGCCAGCAGCAGGACCTCACGGGTCACGCCGGCGGTGACGTTGGGATTGCCGTCGCGGTCGCCGCCCATCCAGGAGGCGAAGCGCAGCGGCGCGGCGCTCAGCGGCAGGCGCTCGCCGGTGCTGCGCAGGAGCACCTCGTCGACATGCCGGAGGACATTCGGCAAGGCCTCCCAGAGGGAATGCTCGATCACCGCGAAGCCCCATTTCGCCTCGTCCACCGGGGTCGGCCGGACCTTGCGGATCTCGTCGGTGTGCCAGACCTCGGCCACCAGCCGCTGCAAGCGCCGCTGGATGCGGCTGCGCTCCTCCGGCAGCAGATCGGCATGGTCCTTGGTCGCCAGTTGCGCGGTGATCGCGTCGTACTTCTGGATCAACGTGCGCCGCGCCACCTCGGTGGGATGGGCGGTGAGCACCAGTTCGATCTCCAGCCCGGCGAGCTGGCGGGCCAGTTGCCCCGGGGCATGCCCGGCGTCCTTGAGACGCCCCAGCAGTTCTTCCAGCGCCAGGTTCTCGAACGGTTCCGGCTCGTTCGGCCGGCGCCGGCGGATGCGATGGTACTGCTCGGCGATGTTGGCCAGGTTGAGGAACTGGTTGAAGGCCCGCGCCACCGGCAGCAGTTCGCTTTCCTCGAGGCCGTCGAGGGTCGCGGTGAGCTGCTGGGCGCCCTCCGCGGAACCGCGGCGGGCGGCCTTGGCGCCCTTGCGGATGCGTTCGATCTTGTCGAGGAACGCGGGTCCGTATTGTTCGCGGATGGTATCGCCAAGCAGTTCGCCCAGCTGGTGGACGTCCTCGCGCAGGCGCGCGTCGATTTCCGGCATGACCTGTCTCCACTGCGGGTGGGAAAGCCAGCTTGGCTCAGGCGCCCCCGCGCTTACAAGCCCGCAGCGTGCCAGCACGCCCCACCGGGCGGCGAACGGAACGCCGGAGGACTAACCTGTAGGAAGTGCCCGCACCGAGGCACGGCCCCACGAGGGCATACCCGCCGCGCCCGCCACGACCGGGCAGAAGAGGTCAGCATGAAGATCCGTGAGCTTGTCCGCCATTGGGAACACACCGCCAGGGGCCGCATGGCCCGCAGCCGCTACAGCGTACCGCTGGATGTCGAGAGCGCCGCGCGCCTCGCCGCCCTGCACGAGATGTACCCCAGGCGCAGCGTCGAGGAACTGCTCGGCGAACTGGTCGGCGCCGCCCTCGAGGAACTCGAGGCGAGCTTCCCCTATGTGAAGGGAAATCAGGTGGTGGCCACCGACGAACAGGGCGACCCGCTCTACGAGGACGTCGGCCCGACCCCGCGTTTCCTCTCGCTGTCGCGCAAGTACCTGCAGGAACTCACCGCCCAGCAGGACACTTCCAGCCACTGAGGCGCCTGCCTCAGCCGTGGCGCTTGTGCACCCCGGGCACGTGCAGGTGTCCGGCGCCGGCGCAGTCATCGGCGATCGGCGATAGCGGCGCCGGCTGCTCCAGTTCGCGGAGGATGCCGCAGGCCTCGCTGTTGCCGGCGACCGTGCAGCGCGAGCCGAGGTCCTGCAGTTGCTCGCGCAGCGCCTGGAGTTCGGCGATGCGCACCTCGACATGGTGCAGGTGCTCGTCGATCAGCCGGTTGGCGGTACCGCAGTCCGCCTCGGGGCGGTCGCGCAAGGCCAGCAGGGTGCGGATTTCCTCCTGGGTCATGTCCAGCGAACGGCAATGGCGGATGAACGACAGGCGTTCGACGTGCGCCAGCGTGTACTGCCGGTAGTTGCCTTCGCTGCGCCCCGGCTCGGGCAACAGTCCCTCGCGCTCGTAGTAGCGGATGGTTTCCACCGGGCAGCCGGTGCGTTTCGCCAGTTCACCGATCTTCATCGTCCCTCCTCGCCGCGGCCAGCCTCCGGCTATGGGAATTGCCAGTACCGCTTGACTCTGTAGTTGCTACAGGGTGTGCAATCGCATCCAACACGTCAAACGGGAATTGTTTCCATGAGCCACGAACACGCCGACACCTGCTGTCACGGTCACGGTCACGGTCACGGTCACGGTCACGGTCACGGACATGATCATGGGCATCGCCACGCGCCCCGTCCCGCGCTGGCTGCCATCGGAACCCTGGCCGGCAACGCCGAGCTGCGCTGGAGCGACCTGCGCATCGAAGCGATGGACTGCCCCACCGAAGAGCGCCTGATCCGCGATGCCCTCGGCCGCCAGCCGGCGGTGGAGTCGCTGGAGTTCAACCTGATGCAGCGCCTGCTGCGGGTCCAGCATCGCTTCGACAGCGTCGAGCCGCTGCAGAAGCTGATCGCCGGCCTCGGCATGCAGGCGGTGCCGCTGGACGCTGGCGAAGGGCTCGACGGGCCCTCGGAAGCGCCGACGAAACCCTGGTGGCCATTGGCCCTGGCCGGCGTCATGGCGCTGGCCTCGGAAGTCGTCCACTGGTTCGGCCTGGCGCCGGACTGGGTGGTCGCGGGCCTCGCCCTGCTGGCGATCCTCGGCGCCGGCCTGCCGACCTACCGCAAGGGCTGGATTGCCCTGAAGAACCGCAACCTGAACATCAACGCGCTGATGAGCATCGCCGTGACCGGTGCCGTGCTGATCGGCCAGTGGCCGGAAGCGGCGATGGTCAGCGTGCTGTTCGCCATCGCCGAACTGATCGAGGCGAAGTCCCTGGATCGCGCGCGCAACGCCATCCGCGGTCTGCTGCAACTGGCTCCGGAACAGGCCACGGTGCTGGTCGGCGGCGAATGGAAGGAGTTGCCGGCCAAGCAAGTGGAGCTGGAAGCCACCGTGCGCGTGAAGCCCGGCGAACGCATCGCCCTCGATGGCGAGGTGATCAGCGGCCGCTCCAGCGTCAACCAGGCGCCGATCACCGGCGAAAGCCTGCCGGTGGAGAAGGAGGTCGGCGAGCCGCTGTTCGCCGGCAGCATCAACGGCGAGGGCGCGCTGGAATACCGCGTCACCCGCCGCGCCGACGACAGCACCCTGGCACGGATCATCCACGCGGTGGAGGAAGCCCAGGGCTCCCGCGCGCCGACCCAGCGCTTCGTCGACAGCTTCGCCCGCGTCTACACCCCGGTGGTGTTCCTCATCGCCCTGGCCACCGCGGTGCTGCCGCCATTGCTGCTCGGCGGCGCCTGGCTGGACTGGATCTACCGGGCGCTGGTGCTGCTGGTGATCGCCTGTCCCTGCGCCCTGGTGATCTCGACCCCGGTGACCATCGTCAGCGGCCTGTCCGCCGCGGCGCGCCTGGGCATCCTGATCAAGGGCGGGGTGTTCCTCGAACTCGGCCGCAAGCTGTCCTGGGTCGCCCTCGACAAGACCGGCACCATCACCCACGGCAAGCCGCAGCAGACCGATTACCTGCCGATCGCGGAAGATGAAGGGACGGATGCGCGCCTGCTCGCCGCCAGCCTGGCCGCGCGTTCCGACCACCCGGTATCGCGCGCCGTGGCCAACGCAGCGGAAGAGGACGGCCTCGCCCTGGGCGTGGTCGAGGACCTCACCGCGCTGCCGGGACGCGGTGTCAGCGGACGCATCGATGGCGTGCTCTACCACCTCGGCAACCATCGCCTGGTGGAAGAACTGGGGCTCTGCTCGCCAGCCCTGGAAGAGCGCCTGGACGCCCTGGAGCGCCAGGGCAAGACCGTCATCGCGCTGTGCGACCCGCAGCGGGTGCGGGCCCTGTTCGCGGTCGCCGACGGGGTCAAGGACAGCAGCCGCGAGGCGATCCGCGAGCTGCACCAACTGGATGTGAAGACCCTGATGCTGACCGGCGACAACCCGCACACCGCCGCCGCCATCGCCAGCCAGGTGGGTATCGACGCGGCGCGCGGCAACCTGCTGCCGGAAGACAAGCTGCGCGAAGTGGAAGCGCGCCAGGCCGACGGTTCGCGGGTCGGCATGGTCGGCGACGGGATCAACGACGCACCCGCGCTGGCGCGCGCCGACATCGGCTTCGCCATGGGCGCGGCGGGCACCGACACCGCCATCGAGACCGCCGGCGTGGCGCTGATGGACGACGACCTGCGCAAGCTGCCGCAGTTCATCCGCCTGTCGCGTACCACCCACGCGATCCTGATCCAGAACATCAGCCTCGCCCTGGGTATCAAGGCGGTGTTCCTCGCCCTCACCCTGGCCGGCGAAGGCACCCTGTGGATGGCGGTGTTCGCCGACATGGGCGCTAGCCTGCTGGTGGTGTTCAACGGCCTGCGCCTGTTGCGCAAGCGTTTCTGACAGCCGCCTGCGCTTCGACGAGCCCCACTCCGGTGGGGCTTTTTTCTGTCCGTGGGAACCCGGGGCTCTGCGCTGCGCTGCCGCCGCAACCCACGTGCAGCGGGCCGCCGTCGTTGCGAATGAGCTGCCGCGACCACCTCGGGAGCCGACCGTTCGGTCAGAAAAATTCAGATTTTTTTTTGAACCCCTGAACAAACGGGGGAGTCACTAAACGTACATGGCCAATCGCCAACCCCCTGATCAGGGGTTCGCGCAGGCTTGCTCAGTGAGCAGGAAAAATCGCCAGGGAAATTCGGAAACGGGTCCCCGGCAATGGCCAGAAGTGAAAAAGCCAAGGAATCAGCATCCCTGTCAGAGGAAATTTCCCATGGAGCAAAAAGCGATGAGCAAGCAACACACCGGTTCCCTGCGTGGCCTCAAGCTGGCCCTGCTGGCCGTAGGCAGCAGCCTGGTCCTGGCCGGCTGCGCCGGCAACCCGCCGACCGAGCAGTTCGCCGTGACCGAGTCCGCGGTGAACAACGCGGTGAGCGCCGGCGGCCCGGAATACGCCCCGGTCGAGATGAAGTCCGCCCAGGACAAGCTGAGCCAGGCGCGCATCGCCATGAACGACAAGGAATACGACCAGGCCAAGCGCCTGGCCCAGCAGGCCGAGTGGGATGCCCGGGTCGCCGAGCGCAAGACCCAGGCCGCCAAGGCGCAGAAAGCCGTGAAGGATGCCCAGCAGGGCGTCATGGAACTGCGCGAGGAAGGCATGCGCGATACGCAGCCTTAAGCCCGTCCCCGCCCTTCTTTCGTCGATTCGTGATTAAGGATGACTCCTATGCGTAAGTACATTGCCCTCCCCGCCGTTTCCCTGCTGGCCCTGGCGTTGGCCGCCTGCTCGACGCCACCGAATGCCAACCTGGAACAGGCCCGCAGCAACTTCTCCGCGCTGCAGTCGCAGCCCGACGCGACCAAGGTCGCGGCCCTGGAAACCAAAGATGCCGGCGACTGGCTGGCCAAGGCCGACAAGGCCTACCAGGATGGCGAAGACCAGCGCGACGTCGACCAGCTGGCCTACCTCACCAACCAGCGCATCGAACTGGCCAAGCAGACCATCGTCCTGCGCAATGCCGAGTCGCAACTGCAGAACGCTTCCGCCCAGCGCGCCCAGGCCCGCCTCGACGCGCGCACCGCGCAACTGGACAAGCTGCGCAGCCAGCTGAACGCCAAGCAGACCTCGCGCGGCACCATGGTGACCTTCGGCGACGTGCTGTTCGACCTCGACAAGTCCGACCTCAAGCCCGGCGCCATGCGCAACATCCAGCAGCTGGCCGAGTTCCTCCAGCAGAACCCCGAGCGCCAGGTGATCGTCGAGGGCTACACCGACAGCACCGGTTCGGCCAACTACAACCAGCGCCTGTCCGAGCGCCGCGCCGACTCCGTGCGCATGGCCCTGCTCAGCCGCGGCATCAGCCCGGAACGCGTGGCCACCCGTGGCTACGGCAAGGAGTATCCGGTCGCCAGCAACGGCACCAGCTCCGGCCGCGCCATGAACCGTCGCGTGGAAGTGACCATCTCCAACGACGCCAAGCCGGTCGCGCCGCGCTCTTCCGTCAGCGGCTGACCACCGTCGCGATACGCAAAAGCCCCGCCGCCCGGCGGGGCTTTTGCATTGGCACCCGCGAAGCGCCTCAGCGGGGGCCGCGCCGTTCGTCCAGCAAACGCCGGTAGCGCTCGGCCATCGACGCATCGAAGGCGACCAGGACGATCTCCTCCAGGCTTCCGCCCTCCGGGCGTGGCCGGCAGACTTCCTCGATGGCGATCGTCGCGGCCAGTTCCAACGGATAGCCGTAGATGCCGCAACTGATCGCGGGAAAGGCGACGCTGGCCGCCTCGGCCTGTTCGGCCAGGGCCAGGCTGTGTCGATAGCAACTGGCGAGCAGTTCCGCCTCGCCGTTGTCGCCACCGCGCCAGACCGGGCCGACGGTATGGATCACATGCGCCGCCGACAGGCGGAAACCAGGGGTGATCTTCGCCGCGCCGGTCTTGCAACCGTGCAGCAGGCGGCACGCTGCCGCCAGCTCGGGACCGGCGGCGCGGTGGATCGCGCCGTCGACCCCGCCGCCACCGAGCAGCGAGGAATTCGCCGCGTTGACGATGGCATCCACCGCAAGACGGGTGATGTCCCCCTGCCAGACGCGGACCTCGGTCATTTCACTTCCTGCGGGACTTCCTGTCCGGCGCAGCGCACGGCGTGCTTCCGGTTGTCCACCAGCACGCCGGAAAGGCCTTTCTGCTCGGTGTCGAACAGCACCAGCACGCCGTCGATGCACTGCGCGACCTGCTTGGCCGGCTGCAGGGACAGCTTCACATCCTCGCCGGGGAGGCTCTTGAGCATGGTGAAGTCGGCCAGCAACAGGGCGTCCTGCGGCTTGGCGAAATGCAGGTAGCCGTAGTACCAGAGCACGCCGACGGTGACGAAGATGGTACCGATGCCGGTCAGGATGCAGGGGAGTACGTTACGCTCGCTCATGGATTGCCTTCGGGTTGCGCGGATTCGCGGTTCGGGATTTCGGCCAGCCGGCGCAGGCCGGTGAAGCCATGGGGGTCGTCGAGAAAGCGCAGCATCACTTCCTGCCAGGTCGCTTCGGCGAAGGTCTGCACGTGGCCACCACGGGTCAGTTGCAGGACCTTCGGCGGCCGCGCCTGGCGATACAGGGCGATGCCGTTCTCGAGGGGCACAATGGTATCGTCGATGCTGTGAAAGAACAGCATGGGTGCGCCAGAAAGCCGCGCCACCGAATGGATCGCGCTGTCGCCGTCGGGCACCAGCCAGGACAACGGCACCTGCAGCGGCCAGGTCAGCCAGGCGCCGTCCAGCATGTGCCGGGCGATGCCGCGGTAGCTCGCCGGCACGCCGTCGAACACCAGCGCCTTGAACTGCGCCTGGCGTTCGGGATGCCCGGCCAGGTAGTGGATCGCCAGCGCGCCGCCGAGGCTCTGCCCGAGCAGCACGCGCTCGGTGCCTTTCACCTCCGGCGCCTGGTCGAGCCAGGCGAAGGCCGCGTCGATGTCGCGGTAGACCTCCGGCAGTCCCGGCTCGCCCTCCGACTGGCCATAGCCGCGGTAGTCGAGCATCAGCACCTGGTAGCCCTCGGCGGGCAGCCACCAGGTGCCGCCGAGGTGCCAGGAGAGGTTGCCACCGTTGCCATGCAGGTAGAGCACTGTGCCTTTCACCGGCACGCCTTTCTTCGCCGGCAGCCACCAGGCGCGCAGGCGCACGCCGTCGGCGGTGGTCAGGCTGACGTCGCGATACTCCAGGCCGGCGCGCGCCGGAGTGATCTGCACCACCGGCTCGGGATAGAACAGCAGCGAGCTGCAGCCGCCCAGCAGCAGGCCGGCCAGCGCCAGCAGGGGGATCAGCAGGCGCTTCATCCGTTGTTGGTCCTCACCTCTTCGCGAGCACGAAAGGTGGCGTCGTAGATGCGTCCGGCCAGGCGCGAGAATGGCAGGCTCTGCAGCCAGACGGTGCCGCTGCCCTTTAGGGTGGTCAGCAGCAATCCTTCGCCGCCGAACAGCATGCTCTTCAGACCGCCGGCCAGTTGCACGTCATAGTCGATGCCGTCGGTGAAGGCCACCAGGCAACCGGTGTCGACCCGCAGCGTCTCGTCGTGCAACTGGCGGCGGATCAGCGTGCCGCCGGCATGCACGAAGACCAGGCCATCGCCCTCGAGCTTCTGCAGGATGAAGCCTTCGCCACCGAAGAAGCCCGCGCCCAGGCGCTTGGCGAAGGCGATGCCGACCCTGGTGCCGTAGGCCGCGCAGAGGAAGGAGTCCTTCTGGCAGAACAGGCGCCCGCCGACATCGTCCAGGTCCACCGGCAGCACGCTGCCCGGATAGGGCGCGGCGAAGGCCACGTGCTGCTTGCCCTGGCCCTCGTTGGTGAAGTGGGTCATGAACACCGATTCGCCGCCGAGCTTGCGCTTGCCGGCGCTCCACAGCTTGCCCAGCAGGCTGCCGTCGGAGCCGTCGCCCATCCGCGCGGTGAAGCGGATGTCGCCGGTCATGTAGTTCATCGCCCCCGCCTCGGCGATCACGGTTTCCCCGGGGTCGAGTTCGATCTCCACGGTCTGCATGGACTCGCCGAGGATGCGGTAGTCGAGTTCGTGGCTGGCCATCGCCGTTCTCCTTGCTTGCCGGCCGACCGCCCGCGCGCGCACCGGGAAGGACCGGTACGGCGGGAACGGTCAGAGGATGTTCGCGTAGTCCGCTTCGATGCGGTCCAGGCTGAGGTGATTGAGGAAGTTCGAGAAACACATCCAGGCCGACAGCGCGTTGAGGTCGCGGAACTGCGGCGGCAGGTACTTCGGCGGCGCCACCAGGCCCTCGTCGACCAGTTGGCGCAGGGTACGCATGTCTTCCAGGGTGGTCTTGCCGCAGAACAGCAGGGGAATCTGCTCGAGCTTGCCCTTGCGCACCGCCAGCTGGATGTAGTTGTAGATGAGGATGAAGCCCTTCAGGTACGACAGGTCCTTGGTGAACGGCAGGCCGTCCGGTGTCGAGCCGCGGAACACCCGGCTGGCGTTCTGGTAGCTGTCTTCCAGGCTGTAGCCCTGCTCGCGGTAGAAATGGAACACGTCGAGGAAGTCGGCGCCCTCCTCGGCCATGTGGATCGCCCGGGTGCGGTTGGTCAGCTTGCGCAGGCGGGTCGGGTAGGAGGCGAAGGCGATCACCTCCATCAGGATCGCCAGGCCTTCCTGGGTCACCGTGGAGGACGGCGGGCCCTTGGCGAGGAAGGTGCAGATCGGCTGGTTCAGGCCGTTGAGGGTGGTGCCGACATGCACCAGACCTTCGTGGACCTCCAGCGCGCGCACGTCGCGCTCGTTGAACAGGGCATCGGCGCGCACCTTGATGTAGTCGGCGCCGGCCGCCGCGTCGGCGACGATGCCGTCGGACTCGAAGACGCGGATGGTGCCCTCCTCCTCGCCGAACACGGTGTTCAGCCGCGCCTGCAGGATCGGCACGACCTCCTTGGCGGTCAGGGTCTTGGGTTCGTCCTTGAGGTCGCCGCGGTCGGCGATGTTGTTCAGGTAGTCGGAGAGCATCAGGCCGAGGTCGGCCAGGGTCGGATCGCCGGCGTGGAAGGCATCCGAGGCCGAGCCGTAGAGTTCCTGGGAGATCAGCCCGAGGTCCGGGGTGCCGCGCGCCTCGAGCATGCGGATGACCATCCGGTATTCCTTGCACATCCGCCGCATGATCTGCCCGACCGGGTTGAACTGGCCGAGCTGGCGGGTGATGTCGCGCTCGATGTTCTGGAATTCCTGCTTCTTGGCGCTGGCGTCGAAGGCCAGCGGGCGGCTGTCGTAGTAGCCGCGATCGACCTTCGGCGCGTGCTTTCCACGGCCCTTGAGGAAGTCCTGGCGGATCCCGTCGTCCCACTTGATCGCGTCCAGCACGCGGATCGGCGTCTGCGCCTCGACGATGCGGTCGGACAGGGAGCGGATGATCTTCTGGTAGTCGTTCTGCGCCTTGCGCTGGCTCATCGGCAATCTCATTGGGTGACCCGCTGGAAGCGGGCGGCCTCGACGAACACGTCGGAATTGGCGGGATCGTTCAGGTAGGCGAAGACCTTTTCCAGCGGGCTGCGCACCAGCGCGCCCTTGCCCTGCTCGCTGTCGACGGTCTCGCCGTCGAGCTGGCCTTTGCCGAGGTCCTCGACGATGCGCTCGACATCGAGGTTGTAGATCACCAGTTCGTCGCCGTCGGTGATCTCGAAGCCGGCGATCGCGAAGTTGCCGCCCAGGCTCTTCGGCAGGCCGGCCGACAGGTACCAGCGCTTGCCCTGGTGGGACACGGTGAAGCCATAGTCCTCCAGGCTCTCGGTATTGTCCTTGCTGTCCACGTAGCTGACCGCGCGGTAAACATTGCTGCCGGAACGGGTGATCTCGAGGAACTGTTCCTCCTTCCACTCGTTTTCCCGGCTCCAGGTGCCGAGCAGGTGGCTGGGCGCCGCCTCCCGCGGCGGAATCGGCTCCTTGAAGGTGACCAGGCATCCGCCCAGCAGCAGGAAACTCAGGACCACCAGGCAACGCCAGGCTTTCATCACACGCTCCTTAGGAACCCTCCAGCCCCTGCGACCCGTTGGCCGAGGCAAGGTTCGGCTATGAAAAACCCCGCCATGGCGGGGTTGGACGCTCGGGTCAGAGGCCCATGACCAGGTTCAGGTACCGTCTGAGTATGGCGCGCATTTCGTCCACGGCCAGTTGCTCCACCCCATCCACGAGGCCCTGATATTCCATCTGCAGAATAATCGACGTCAACACCTTGGCGTCCTGTTCGGGCTCGCTGGAGCCGAGCACCTGGAAAAAATGCACCGCGCCGAGGGAGAGGATCCGCTGGTGGGCGTCGGCCAGTTCGCGCAGGCGCGGGTTGAGCAGCACCTCCTGGCGAAAGGCCTGCTCGGCCAACAGGTGTTCGCGGCGCTCGGTGAGCTGGACCTGGACGTACTGCACGGCCAGCTCGACGATCTGCTCCACCAGCGAGCCACGGGCGCCGGGGTCGCCGGCCAGGACCGCGGCCATCTCCTGGAGGTCGCCCTCCACACTGCGCCAGAATGCCGACAGCGCCTCGGCGTTGCGCTCGACGAAGAGGGTGAAGGTGTCGGTGATGAGGTCGTCGATGTCCTTGAAATAGTAGGTGGTGGCCGACAACGGCACCTGGGCCTCGGCGGCCACCGCGCGGTGGCGCACGGCGCGCACGCCATCGCGGACGATCAGGCGCATGGCGGCGTCGAGGATCGCCTGGCGGCGCTGCTCGCTGCCCTGGCGGCTGGCCTTGCGGCCCTGGTACCTGACGCTCTCGGCCACCGCGCTGGCGGCCTGGGCGGCGCTGTCTCTGGGAGCTACTCGGGGCACGGTGTTTCCTCCGCTCGCGGACGATGGGGCATTGTTCGGGCTTTTTCGCGTGGAATCAATCGGCCGCTATCGGGATCTCCGATCCCGCCCGCACCTCCCGTGGTCAGCCGGCGGATCGGCGGCTATAGGCCCCAGGCCAGGCAGCCGGGATACCGCGCGGCCATGAAAAAACCGCCCGAAGGCGGCTTTTCCATGGACTGTTGCGGCGCTCAGGCCTGCGGGCGCATGTGCGGGAACAGGATCACGTCGCGGATCGACGGCGAGTTGGTCAGCAGCATCACCAGGCGGTCGATGCCGATGCCTTCGCCGGCGGTCGGCGGCATGCCGTATTCCAGGGCGTTGATGAAGTCGGCGTCGTAGTGCATCGCCTCGTCGTCGCCGGCGTCCTTCTCCTTGACCTGCAACATGAAGCGCTCGGCCTGGTCCTCGGCATCGTTCAGCTCGGAATAGGCGTTGGCGATCTCGCGGCCGCCGATGAACAGCTCGAAGCGGTCGGTGACGCTCGGGTCCTCGTCGTTACGGCGGGCCAGCGGCGAAACCTCGAAGGGGTAGCGGGTGATGAAGTGCGGCTGCTCCAGCTTGTGCTCCACCAGCTCTTCGAAAATCATCACCTGCAGCTTGCCCAGGCCTTCGTGGCCGAGGACCTTGGCGCCGGCCTTCCTGGCGATGGCCCGGGCCTTCTCGACGTCGTTGAGGTCGGCGGGGGTGATCTGCGGGTTGTACTTGAGGATCGAGTCGTACACCGACAGGCGCACGAACGGCTCGCCGAAGTGGAAGACCTTGTCGCCGTACGGCACGTCGGTGCTGCCGAGAACCGCCTGGGCCAGCTCTCGGAACAGTTCCTCGGTCAGGTCCATGTTGTCTTCGTAGTCGGCGTAGGCCTGGTAGAACTCGAGCATGGTGAACTCGGGGTTGTGCCGGGTCGAGACGCCTTCGTTGCGGAAGTTGCGGTTGATCTCGAAGACCTTCTCGAAACCGCCGACCACCAGGCGCTTGAGGTACAGCTCCGGGGCGATGCGCAGGAACATGGCCATGTCCAGCGCATTGTGATGGGTCTCGAACGGCTTGGCCGCGGCGCCGCCGGGGATGGTCTGCAGCATCGGGGTCTCCACTTCGAGGAAACCGCGCTCGCTGAGGAAGCGGCGGATGTGGGCGATGACCTGGGAGCGCACGCGGAAGGTGTGGCGGGTTTCCTCGTTGACCATCAGGTCGACGTAGCGCTGGCGGTAGCGCTGCTCGGTGTCGGTCAGGCCATGGTGCTTGTCCGGTAGCGGGCGCAGCGACTTGGTCAGCAGGCGCACGCTGGTCATGTCGACGTACAGGTCGCCCTTGCCCGAGCGCGCCAGCACGCCTTCGGCGCCGATGATGTCGCCCAGGTCCCAGGTCTTGATCTCGGCCAGGGTCTCTTCCGGCAGGGTCTTGCGGTTGACGTAGACCTGCAGGCGCTCGCTGCTGTCCTGGAGGACGATGAAGGAACCGCGGTTGAGCATGATCCGACCGGCGACCTTGACCGGGATGGCTGCGGCTTCCAGCTCTTCCTTGGTCTTGTCCGCGTACTGTTTCTGCAGGTCCGCGAAATAGGCGTCGCGGCGGAAGTCGTTGGGGAAGGCGATGGCCCGCGCTTCGCGCACGGCGGCAAGCTTTTCCTTGCGCTGGGCGATCAGCTTGTTTTCTTCCTGTTGCAGTTCGTGCTGGTCGAGTTGTTGGTCGCTCATGGTCTTGGTGGTTCCTGGTTAGGCTCTCTTGCCTGTGGAAACGGATTGCGCAACAGGGGGCGAGCGCGGGGCCTGGCAAGGCGGAAAATGGCGAGGACGCGGAGTTTACGCCGGTAAACGCGCGGTCCGAGCCATTTTCCAACGCGGCATGGCCAAGCGCAGCGGCTTTACAGCCCCTGTTTGAGGCTGGCTTCGAGGTATTCGTCTAGGTCGCCGTCGAGCACCTTGTCGCAGTCGCTGCGCTCGATGCCGGTGCGCAGGTCCTTGATCCGCGACTGGTCGAGCACGTAAGAGCGGATCTGGTGACCCCAGCCGATGTCCGACTTGGTGTCCTCCAGCGCCTGCGAGGCGGCGGTGCGCTTCTGCATCTCCTGCTCGTACAACTTGGCCCGCAGCATCTTCATCGCGGTGTCCTTGTTGGCGTGCTGGGAGCGTTCGTTCTGGCACGCCACCACGGTGTTGGTCGGCACGTGGGTGATCCGCACCGCCGAATCGGTGGTGTTCACGTGCTGACCGCCCGCGCCGGAGGAGCGGTAGGTGTCGATGCGCAGGTCGGCCGGGTTGATCTCGATCTCGATGTTGTCGTCGATCTCGGGCGACACGAACACCGCGGTGAACGAGGTATGGCGACGGTTGCCGGAATCGAACGGGCTCTTGCGCACCAGGCGGTGCACGCCGATCTCGGTGCGCAGCCAGCCGAAGGCGTACTCGCCCTTGACGTGCACGGTGGCGCCCTTGATACCGGCGACCTCGCCCTCGGACAGCTCGATGATGGTGGCGTCGAAGCCGTGCTTGTCGGCCCAGCGCAGGTACATGCGCAGCAGCATGTTGGCCCAGTCCTGGGCCTCGGTGCCGCCGGAACCGGCCTGGATGTCCAGGTAGGCGTTGTTCGGGTCCATCTCGCCGCTGAACATGCGGCGGAACTCCAGCTTCTCGAGGATCTCGCGCAGGCGCTCGACTTCGCCGGCGACGTCGCCGACGGCGCCCTCGTCGCCTTCCTCGACGGCCATGTCCAGCAGGTCGCGGGAATCGGCCAGGCCGCTGGTCAGGTCGTCCAGGGTTTCCACCACCTGCGCCAGCTGGGCGCGCTCACGGCCGAGGTTCTGGGCGTATTCGGGGTTGTTCCAGACGTTGGGGTCTTCGAGCTCGCGGTTTACTTCGACCAGGCGATCATGCTTCTGATCGTAGTCAAAGATACCCCCGAATGGTCTGGGTGCGCTCGGAGAGGTCCTTGATGCTGTTGAGGATCGGGTTGATTTCCATGGCTGGCGGTCACTCGCGGGGAAAACGTCGAAAAGCTGCGAAGTATACTGCACTTGCGCCGCGCAGGCAGTACGCCGAGCGCGATTTAACGCTACCGGCGACGCATGGCCGTCGCTCAGCCGGCCGCCGGCGGCGTCGGTTGCTCCAGCAGGCCGACCTGGTTGCGGCCGTTGTTCTTGGCCTGGTAGAGCGCCTGGTCGGCCATCTCGATGAGGACCCGGAAGGTCTGCCCGCCACCGCCCGGCACCAGGGTGCTGACGCCGATGCTGACGGTCAGGTGCGAGCCGGGGCGCGGCTGGTCGTGGCTGATCTGCAGGCTCTCCACCGTGCGCCGGACCTTCTCCGCGAGCAATCGCGCACCGCCTGGCGAGGTGCCCGGCAGAACCATGGCGAACTCCTCGCCGCCATAGCGCGCCGCCAGGTCCGACGAACGGCTGCAGCCTTCGCGGATGGCCCCGGCGACCTGGCGCAGAGCCTCGTCGCCGGCGACGTGGCCGAAGGTGTCGTTGTAGCTCTTGAAATAGTCCACGTCGATCATCAGCAGCGACAGCTGCGACTGCTCGCGCAGCGAGCGGCGCCACTCCATCTCCAAGTATTCGTCGAAGTGGCGGTGATTGGACAGTCCGGTCAGGCCGTCGGAGTTCATCAGCCGCTGCAGCACCAGGTTGGTCTCCAGCAGTTGCTGCTGGCTCTCGCGCAGCGCCCGGTAGGCCTCGTCGCGCTGCTGCAGGGCGATGTACGAGCGCGAGTGGTAGCGGATCCGTGCCACCAGTTCGATGGCATCCGGCAGCTTGACCAGATAGTCGTTGGCGCCGGCGGCGAACGCCGCGCTCTTCACCGTCGGTTCCTCCTTGGTCGACAGGACGATGATCGGGATGTCCCGGGTAGCCGGGTTGCCACGGTAGGCGGCGAGCAGCGTCAGGCCGTCGACGCCGGGCATCACCAGGTCCTGGAGGATCACCGTCGGCTTGATCTGGTTGGCCACCGCCACCGCCTGCTGCGGATCGGAACAGAAATGGAAATCGATGCCCGCCTCGCTCGCCAGCGAGCGACGCACAGCCTCTCCGATCATGGCCTGATCATCGACAAGCAATACCATGACCGCGCCATCCACGGGGGCGCTCAGGTCTGTCTTGCTCTCATGAGGGTTGTGCATGTTTCTCTCCGGGACCGGGGCCCCTCGTATCAAATTGAATGCTGTTCCACCCACCGCGCGGACGGGTGCCGGCGCCTATCCTGGCGCCTGGCCGGGCTCGCGCCCGGCTAGTCGAATACCTCGGCCAGGCGCGGGGCGATCTTCTCCAGGGACAGGATCTGCACCGCGGCATCGATCGCCGCCGCGGCCTTCGGCATCCCGTAGACCGCGCAACTGGCCTGGTCCTGGGCGATGGTGAGGAAGCCGCGCTCGCGCATCTGCTTGAGCCCCTGGGCGCCATCGCGGCCCATGCCGGTGAGCAGAACGCCCACGGCGTCGCCACGCCAGAAGTTCGCCACGCTCTCGAAAAACACGTCGATGGACGGCCGGTAGACGAAAGAACGCGGTTCGGCGGTGTACACCAGCGAACCGTTGCGCAACAGGCGGATGTGGTTGTTGGTACCCGCCAGCAGGATCTGCCCCGGCATCGGCGGCTCGCCATCGCGCGCCAGGCGAACCGGCAGCTTCGATTCGCTGGCCAGCCATTCGGCCATGCCGGCGGCGAACACCTCGTCGACATGCTGCACCAGCACCACGGCGGCATTGAAACTGGCCGGCAGTTGCTTGAGCAATACCGCGAGCGACGCCGGGCCGCCGGCCGAGGCGCCGATCGCCACCAGGCGCTGGCGCGCCCCGCCGCTCTTCGGCGGAACCACCTGGACCTTGCCGCGGCTGTCGCGCTGGCCGATCAGCCAGCCGACGTTCTGGATCTTGCGCAGCAGCGGCGCCGCTGCCGTCTGCGGATTGCCGATGCCCAGCGCCGGCGTGTTCACCGCATCGAGCGCACCATACCCCATCGCTTCGAAGACTCGATGCACATTCTGCTCGATATCGACGGTGACTATCACGATCGCGCAAGGACTTTCCGCCATGATCCGACGAGTTGCCTCGACCCCGTCCATCACCGGCATCAGCAGGTCCATCAGCACCACGTCGGGGGTATCGGCGGCGCATTGGGTCACCGCCTCGGCGCCATTGGCGGCGACCCAGACGATCTGATGCTCCGGCTCGAAGGCCAGGGCGCGACGCAGGGCCTCCACGGCCAGCGGCATGTCATTGACGATTCCGATCCTCACCCCTGTGCCTCTCCGATCAGGACGACGACGGCATCCAGCAAGGCCTCATCGTGGAAACTGGCCTTCGCCAGATAATAGTCGGCGCCGGCGTCGAGGCCGCGCCGACGGTCTTCCTCACGATCCTTGTAGGACACCACCATCACCGGCAGCGATTGCAGGCGGCTGTCGCGGCGCACCAGAGTGACCAGCTCGATGCCATCCATGCGCGGCATGTCGATGTCGGTGATGAGCAGGTCGAAATGCTCCGAGCGCAAGGCGTTCCAGCCGTCCATGCCATCCACCGCCACCGCCACGTCGTAGCCGCGACCGAGCAGCAGCTTGCGCTCCAGTTCGCGCACGGTGAGCGAGTCGTCGACCACCAGGATCCGCTTGCGCTGCGCCCCGCCGGCTTGCCGGCGGCTGCGATCGATGCGCTCCAGGCGGCCGCTGCTGAGCAGCTTGCCGACCGAATGCAGGAGGTCCTCCACATCCAGGATCAGCACCGGCGAACCGTCGTCCAGCAAGGCTCCGGCGGAGACGTCACGAACCTTGCCCAGGCGTGGGTCGAGCGGCATCACCACCAGCGTGCGCTCACCGACGAAACGCTCCACGGCGATGCCGTAGACCGCGTCGCGGTCGCGCACCACCACCACCGGGATCGCCCCCTCGCCACGGCCGCCTTCCGGGCGCTGCAGCAGTTGCGCGGCGGACACCAGGCCGACGTGGCGGCCCTCGTACCAGAAATGCTGGCGGCCCTCGAGCTGGACGATCTCCTCGGCCTGCAACTCGCACATCCGCTCGATGTGCGCCAGCGGGAAGGCGTAGGCCTCCTCGCCGATCTCCACCACCAGGCTGCGCACCACCGACAGGGTCAGCGGCACCTCGATATGGAACAGCGTGCCCCGCCCCTGGCGCTGCTCCATACGCACCCCACCACGCAACTGGCGGACCATGTGTTGCACGGCATCCAGGCCGACGCCGCGCCCCGAGACCTCGGTGACCTGCTCGCGCATGCTGAAGCCGGGCAGGAACAGGAACGCCAGGAGTTCCTCCTCGCTGAGTTGCGCCGCGGTCTCGGCGGTGGCGAACTGGCGGTTGAGCACGGTCTCGCGCAAGCGCTCCAGGTCGATGCCGCCGCCGTCGTCGCTCAGTTCCAGCACCAGCATGCCGGCGTGATGACGGGCACGGATGGTGATCCGTCCCTCGGCCGGCTTGCCGGCGGCGAGGCGGGTTTCCGCCGCCTCGATACCGTGGTCGACCGCGTTGCGCAGCAGATGGGTGAGCGGCGCCTCGAGTTTCTCCAGGACATCGCGATCGACCTGGGTGGTTTCCCCCTCGACCAGCAGGCGCACCTGCTTGCCCAGCGAGCGCCCGAGGTCGCGGACCATCCGTGCCTGCCCGCTGAGCACATCGGCGAACGGCCGCATCCGCGAGGCCAGGGCCGCGTCGTAGAGCACCTGGGCGCGCTGCCCCCCTTGCCAGGCGAACTCGTCGAGGTCGGCGATGTGCTGCACCAGCATCTGCTGGCACTCGCCGATCAGTTGCCGCGCCTCGCTGAGCATGGCCTGGGCCTGCGGGTCGAGACTGGTTTCCTGGACCGTCTCGCGCACCACGTCGAGCGCCCGGCTGGCGCTGGACTGCAGGCGACGCAGGCGCTGCAGGGAGTCGGCCAGCGGCTTGATGCGCTGGAACTCCACCAGCGACTTGCTGGAAATGTCCAGCAGCCGGTCCAGGCGTTCGGCGGTGACCCGCAGCACGCGGCTGCGGCGCTCGTCGGCCTGGCTCGCCGGCTCGTCGTCGCTCTCTTCGCTGGCGGGCGCGGGGACGGCCGACGGCGCTTCGGCGTCCACCTCGGGCAGCACGGGGTTCGCCACCGGCAGTTCCGCGCGGGCCAGCGGCAGGCCGCTGCGCACCAGGGTCTCCAGGCGCTCCACCAGGCCATCGATCTCTTCCCGGCCGGCCCCGTCGGCCCAGCCGGCGTCGCCGGCGGGCGGCGTGCCGATGCGCAGCAGCAGGTCGCAGCCCTGCAACAGCGCGTCGATATGTTCCGATTGCAGCAGCAGGCGTCCATCCTGCGCCTCCACCAGGCAGTCCTCCATGACATGCGCCACGCGCACGCCGGCGTCCAGCCCGACGATCCGCGCCGCCCCCTTCAGCGAATGCGCCGCGCGCATGCAGGCTTCCAGCTGGTCGGCCTGGGTCGGGCTGCGTTCCAGCGCCATCAGGCCGGCATTGAGCACCTGGGTCTGGGCCTCCGCCTCGAGCCGGAACAGCTCGAGCAGCGATGCGTCCCTCATCTGGTCCGGAGTCATGCCAGGCTCCGCGCGACGGCTTGCAGGAGAGGGCCTTCGTCGAGCAGGGTGATGCTCCGTTCACGCCATTGCAGCACCCCGGCCACGTGCCGGCGCGAGGCCTGGCCGTCGGCGTGGTTGGGCGGCAGCACCCGCGCCAGCGGCAGCGCATGGATGCCGTCGACTTCCTCCACCGGCGCCACCACCGGCCCGCCGACGGCGGAAATGATCAGCATGCGCGGCACCACCCGGCGCTCGCCAACCGTGGCGGTGCCAGGCTCCAGGTCGAGCAGCTCGCTCAGCGACAGGCAGGCGACCAATGCGCCGCGCACGTTGGTCACCCCCTGCAGGGCGCGCGAACGCTGATGCGGCAGGGAGTGGATGGGATTCATCGGCGCCACCTCCACCAGGCTGCCGGTGGCCAGGCCGAACCACTCCTCGCCCAGGCGGAACACCAGAACCGAGCGCGTCTCGCCCAGGTCCGCCTCTTCGGACTGGCCGCCCAGCGCCTCCGCGCTGTCGAGCTGGTCCTGGCGCAAGGCGATGCGGTCGAGCAGGTGGGTCGCCGCGGCGGCATAGACTTCGCAGTTGCGGCAGTGGATATGACCGTGCAGGCGCTCGCAGGACTTATCGCCATGCACGCCGATCCGGTTCCAGCAGTCGTCCACCTGTTGGGTATCGAGCAAGGTCAGGCTCGCCTCAACCATCTTTGTTCACTCCACGGGCCGCGCGCTGCTGCAGGCGCCGGGCGCCGGCGTGGTCGCCGCTGGCGGCAAGCAGCGCCGCCAGTTGCGCCAGGGCCTCGGCGTGCTGCGGCTGCAGATACAGGGCCTTGCGATAGAAATCCTGGGCTTCGCGAACCTGCCCGGCGACGTCGCTGAGCAAGCCGAGCCAGTAGAACGCCGCGGCCGAGGGACCGTGCGCGGCCAGTTGGCGTTCGCAGGCGACGCGCGCCTCGTCGTGCCGGCCGGCATCGGCCAGGCGGGCTATCTCGTCGAACTCGCCGCCAGCGCCAGCGGCCGGCTGGCCACTGGCGGGCGGAACCAGGCTGGACAGGCGCTGGCGCGGTTTCGCCGGCGGCGACGGGCGGCTACCCGTCCGCTCCGCGGCGACGACGGGCGCGGCGGCGCGTGGCGCCGTGGCCACCGGCTTGGGCCGGGCGCCGCGAGGCGCCTCGGCGGCCCGGCGGAAGACGAAGGACAGCGGCACGCCGATCGCCTGCATGCCGTGCTGGCTGAGCAGGCTGGCTTCGGCGGGCCCGATGAACATCGCCCCGTCCGGCCGCAACAGGCGCTTGAGCACCTCGACCACCTCGCTCTGGGTGGGTCGGTCGAAATAGATCAACAGGTTGCGGCAGAACACGAAATCGTAGGGCGCCTCGCCCGCCAGCAGACCGGGCTCGAGCAGGTTGCCGCAACGGAAGCGCACCTTGCGCCGGACCTGCTCGGCCAACTGATAGCCGTCGGCGACCTCGCTGAAATGGCGGTCGCGGAAACCCAGTTGGTCGCCGCGGAACGAGTTCCTGCCGTACACGCCGAGTCTGGCGCGCTCGATCACCCGGGCGCTGACGTCCAGCGCGTCGACCTCGAACAGGTACTCGGAAAGGCCGGCATCGAGCAGCGCCATGACGATGGAATAGGGTTCCTCGCCCGTCGAGCAGGGCAGGCTGAGGATCCGCAGCGCGCGTCCGCCGCCCAGGCTCGGCAGGCGCTCGAAGGCCAGCCTGGCGAGGGTGGTGAAGGATTCCGGGTAGCGGAAGAACCAGGTCTCCGGCACCACCACCGCCTCGATCAGCGCCTGCACCTCGCCGGGCGAGCCGTTCAGGCGCATCCAGTATTCGTCCTCGTCGTGCAGCGCGTTGCTGCTCATGCGCTGGCGCACCGCGCGCTCGATCACCGCGCTGCCCACCGAACTGGCGTCCAGGCCGATCCTGCTCTTGAGCAGGCGCTCGAAGCGCTCGTTCATGCAACCCCCTCGCCGGCCGCCGGCGGGAACAGCAGGCTGCGCACCGCTTCGGGCAGCAACGCCTCGACCCGCACCCACTGCACCAGCCCCTGCGGCCCCTCGTAGACCGGGCCGAGGTAGCGGGCGGCACCGTTGTCCAGGCCGTATTCGCGGAACGCCGAGGGTTCACAGCGCAGCGTGTCGGTGGCCTGTTCGAGAATCAGCCCGAGCCAGACCGCCTCCGCCTCCGCCCGGGCGCGGTACTCGACCAGCACGATCCGCGTACTGGTGCGTGCCAGGGCCGGACGGCCGAAGGCCATCGCGCAGAGATCGAGCACCGGCACCAGCGCGCCGCGATGGGAAAACACCCCGGCGACCCATTCCGGCGCCTCCGGAATACGTTTCAGGCGCAGCAGCGGCAATACCTCGACCACCTCGCGGGCATCCAGCGCATAGCGGTCACCCTCCATGCGGAACAGCAGGAACAGCTTGCTGGTGCGCCGGGGGTCGCCGGTCGAGTGGGACACGGTCACGGCCTCAGACTTTGAAGCGGGATACGCCGTTGCGCAGCCCGTTCGCCACCAGGTTCAGCTCGTCGATGGCGAAACTGGCCTGGCGCAGCGATTCCACGGTCTGTCCGGTGGCCTCGCCCAGTTGCACCAGCGCCTGGTTGATCTGCTCGGCGCCGGTGGCCTGCGCCTGCATGCCCTCGTTGACCATCTGCACCCGCGGCGCGAGCGCCTGGACCTGCTGGATGATCTGCGACAGCTGCTCGCCGACCTGGCCGACCTCGGCGATGCCGCGGCGAACCTCCTCGGAGAACTTGTCCATGCCCATCACCCCAGCCGATACGGCGGACTGGATCTCGCGCACCATCTGCTCGATGTCGTAGGTGGCGACCGCCGTCTGGTCCGCCAGCCGGCGCACCTCGGTGGCCACCACGGCGAAGCCGCGGCCATACTCGCCGGCCTTCTCCGCCTCGATGGCGGCGTTCAGCGAGAGCAGGTTGGTCTGGTCGGCGACCTTGACGATGGTGGTCACCACCTGGTTGATGTTGCCGGCCTTCTCGTTGAGGATCGCCAGCTTGGCGTTGACCAGGTCGGCCGCGCCCATCACGTGGTGCATGGTCTCCTCCATGCGCGCCAGGCCCAACTGGCCGGAGCCGGCCAGGGTCGAGGTCTGCTCGGCGGCGCCGGAAACCTCGCTCATGGTCCGCACCAGGTCGCGCGACGTGGCGGCAATCTCCCGGGAGGTAGCGCCGATCTCGGTGGTGGTGGCGGCGGTTTCGGTGGCGGTGGCCTGCTGCTGCTTGGAGGTCGCGGCGATCTCGGTGACCGAGGTGGTCACCTGCACCGACGAGCGCTGCGCCTGCGACACCAGGCCCTTGAGCTCCTCGGCCATGCCGTTGAAACCGGTCTCGATGGCGCCGAACTCGTCGCGACGGCCAAGGTCCAGGCGCGCGGTGAGATCACCGCCGGCCATCAGGTCGAGGCTGCGGACGATCTTCTGGATCGGCTGGGTGATCGCGCGCAGCAGCAGGAAGCCGCAGACGCCGGCCACCGCCACCGCCAGCAGCAGGGTGATCAGCATGCTCAACTCGGCATCGTCGACCGCGTTGACGATGTTGTCCGAGGCGCGGTCGGCGATGTCCTTGTTCAGCTCGATCATCTCGTTGAGGTACTTGCGTCCGTCGCGCCAGTGCTGGGTCAGCGGGCCGGCGAGGAGCTTGCCGGCCTCTTCGAAGCGCTTCTCGCGATACAGTTCCAGGACCTTGTCGTGCTGCTCCAGGTAGGCCTTGCGCACGCCCAGGAAGCCGGCGAGCAGTTCGTGGTCGCGGGCTTCGTCCGGGTTCATGGTCTTCTGGTAGGAGGCGATCTGCTGGTCGAGCCGCTCCTCGCTGGCGAGGATGCTGTCGGCCTCGGCCTTGCTCAGTGCGTGGTCGTCGGTGATGCCGAACAGCTCCTGGGTCTGCAGGTAATTGTCGGTCCACGAGCTGCGTACCAGCGTGATGAAGTACATGCCCGGCATGGCGTCGTCCTGGACGCGGTAGGCGCCCTTCTCCACCGTCAGCATCTTCACGTACGAAGTAGCGGCCATCAGCAGCATGATGGCGATGATCACGGCGAAACTTGCCAGGATTCGCTGGCGAACAGTCCAGTTCTTCACATTTTTCCCCAAGACTCGAGTCCGGAATCGCTCTGCCACAACGGCCCGTCAATCGCGCGGACTGTATAGGCCGTCCCCGGCACCGGCAAGCAGCGCCATAGGGTTTTCAAGCAATTGTAGGCGCTGGAAAGGCGTTTTTTGACGCCAGAAGTGTGGCAGAAAGAGAAAGAAAGAAAACTGGCAAGCCAGACTTTTCTGAGAAGGCAGGCACATCCCGGATGGAACGCGTGCCCCGCTCCCTGCCCGGGAACGGGGCGGGTTTTCAGCGGTGGATGTCGGCGTGGCGGGTCTCGCGGAGGAACAGCAGGGCGCAGACCAGGCTGCCGCCGGTGATCAGCACCGGGTACCAGAGGCCGTAGAAGATGTCGCCGGTGTACACCACCAGGGCGAACGAGACCGTGGGCAGGAAACCGCCGAACCAGCCGTTGCCGATGTGGTACGGCAGGGACAGCGAGGAGTAGCGGATGCGGGTCGGGAACAGTTCGACCATCAGCGCCGCCAGCGGGCCGTAGCAGAGGGTCGAGATCAGCACCAGGGCGAAGATGATGGCGACCACCATCGGCTTGTCGACCTGGCTGCTGTCGGCCTGCTGCGGATAGCCCGCGGCCTTCACCGCGGCGGCCATGGCCGTCGCGTCGAAGCCGGCGATCTCGGTACTGCCGATCCTCACCCGCACCTCGCTGCCGGCGGGCGCGGCCGAGGTGGAATACGGTAGGCCGCTCTTGACCAGAAAGGTCTTGACCTTGTCGCAGGGACTGTCGAAGGTCGCCTTGCCCACCGGGTCGAACTGGAAGGTACAGGTCGCCGGGTCGGCCATCACGCTGATCGGCGATTGCCGGCTGGCCTGGTCGATGGCCGGGTTGGCGTAGTGCGTCAGGGCCTTGAACAGAGGGAAATAGAACAGCGTGGCGAGCAGCAGCCCGGCCAGCAGCACCGGCTTGCGGCCGATGCGGTCGGACAGCCAGCCGGCGACGATGAAGAATGGCGCGCCCAGCACCAGGGCGACGATCAGCAGGCCGTTGGCGGTGCCGCCATCGACCTTGAGCACCTGGGTGAGGAAGAACAGCACGTAGAACTGTGCGGTGTAGAAGGTCACCGCCTGCCCCGCGTTGATGCTGAACAACGCGGTCAGCACCACCTTGAGGTTGCCCCAGTTGGTGAAGGACTCGCGCAACGGCGCCTTGCTGACCTTGCCCTCGGCCTTCATCTTGAGGAATGCCGGCGACTCGCGCATCGACAGGCGGATCCAGGTGGAGATGCCCAGCAGGACGATGGACAGCAGGAATGGCAGGCGCCAGCCCCAGGTCTCGAACTCGTCGCCGGTCAACTGGCGGCAGGCCAGGATCACCAGCAGCGAGAGCAGCAGGCCGAGGGTCGCGGTGGACTGGATCCAGCTGGTGTAGCTGCCGCGCTTGTTCGCCGGGGCGTGCTCGGCGACGTAGATCGCCGCGCCGCCGTACTCGCCGCCCAGGGCCAGGCCCTGGAGCATGCGCAGGGTGACCAGGATGATCGGCGCGGCGACCCCGATCGAGGCATAGGTGGGCAACAGGCCGACGGCGAAGGTCGACAGCCCCATCAGCAGGATGGTCACCAGGAAGGTGTACTTGCGCCCGATCATGTCGCCCAGGCGGCCGAACACCAGGGCGCCGAAGGGCCGCACCAGGAAGCCGGCGGCGAAGGCCATCAGGGCGAAGATGAAGGCCGTGGTGTCGTTGACGCCGGCGAAGAACTGCTTGCTGATCACCGCCGCCAGGGCACCGTAGAGGAAGAAGTCGTACCACTCGAAGACCGTGCCAAGCGAGGAGGCGAAGATCACCTTGCGCTCCTCCTGGGGCGTGGTCGCAGGCACTGTGTAGGAAGGGGTCGTTGCGTACTCGGTCATTGCGGCTCTCCCGCCCCTTGTGGGGGCTCTTATTGTTGTCTGCCATTTCCGTTTTCAGCGTCGACCGCTGCGGCGCCGGGCGCCACGCGATACGGGGTGTAGCGATCCTCAGGCCTCCACCGCTTCCTTGCCGCCGGCCGCCATGGCGCTCTCGACGACCTGCGGCGCGGCGTCGCGACGACGCTCGGCGAGGATCATCTGCGCCGCCTTCTCGGCGATCACCAGCACCGGCGAACAAGTGTTGCCCGAGGTCAGGCTGGGCATGATCGAGGCGTCGGCGATGCGCAGGCCGGGAATCCCGTGCACGCGCAACTGCGCGTCGACCACCGCCAGCGGCCCCTGTCCCATGCGGCAGGTGCCGGCCGGATGGAAGATGGTGGTGCCGATCTGGGCCGCGGCGCGTCGCAGGTCTTCTTCGCTGCGGTACTCCGGGCCAGGCTTGTACTCCTCCGGGCGGAAGGCGGCCAGGGCCGGAGCGGCGACGATCCGGCGGGTCAGGCGGATCGCGTCGGCGGCGACCTCGAGGTCACGCGGATCGCTCAAATAGTTGGGCTGGATCGACGGCGCCGCGTCCGCTTCCAGCGAGCGGATGCGCACCGTCCCGCGGCTGTGCGGGCGCAGGTCGCAGACCGACGCGGTGAACGCCGGGAAGGCGTGCAGCGGCTCGCCGAAGCGGTCCAGCGAAAGCGGCTGGACGTGGTATTCGAGGTTGGCCGACGGCTGTTGCGGGTCGGAACGGGCGAAGGCGCCCAGCTGGCTCGGTGCCATCGACAGCGGGCCGCTGCGGTTGAGCAGGTAGCGCAGGCCCATGCCCAGCTTGCCCCAGGCGCTGCCGGCGATCTGGTTGAGGGTCGGGACGCCCTCGACCTTGTAGATCAGGCGCAGTTGCAGGTGGTCCTGGAGGTTGCCGCCGACGCCCGGCAGTTCGTGGACGACGCCGGCGCCAAGCCGCTCCAGCAGCTCGCGCGGGCCGATGCCGGATCGTTGCAGCAGGCAGGGCGAGCCGATCGCGCCGGCGCTCAGGACAATCTCGCGCCGCGCCTCGAAGCGTCGCTCGCGGCCTTCCCAGCGGACCAGCAGGGCCTTGGCGCGACCGTCCTCGAGCACTACCCGCTGCACCTCGGCGTGGGTCAGGACGGTGAGGTTGGCGCGCTGGGCGATGCCGCGCAGGAAGCCTTTCGCGGCATTCCAGCGCACCCCGCCGCGCTGGTTGACCTGGAAGTAGCCGCAGCCTTCGTTGTCGCCGCCGTTGAAATCCTCGACGCTGGCGATGCCGGTCTGTGCCGCCGCCCGCTGGAAGGCGTCGAGCAGCGTCCAGGACAGGCGCTGGCGCTCCACCCGCCATTCGCCGCCGGCGCCGTGCAACTCGCTGGTGCCGGCGAAATGATCCTCCATCCTGCGGAACAGCGGCAGCAGGTCCTTCCAGCTCCAGCCGGGGTTGCCTTCGGCCGTCCACTGGTCGTAGTCGCGGGCCTGGCCACGCATGTAGATCATGCCGTTGATCGAGGAGCAGCCGCCGAGCACCTTGCCACGCGGGTATTTCAGGGAGCGGCCGTCCAGACCGGGCACCGCGTCGGTGTCGAAGCACCAGTCGGTGCGCGGGTTGCCGATGCAGTAGAGGTAGCCGACGGGAATGTGGATCCAGGGGTAGTTGTCCGGGCCGCCGGCCTCCAGCAGCAGCACGCGGTTGGCCGGGTCGGCGGAAAGCCGGTTGGCCAGCAGGCAGCCGGCGGGGCCGGCGCCGACGATGAGGTAGTCGTAGGTATCCAGTACCTCGGGCATGGCGAGCCTCGTCTTGTCGTTCTTGTCGTGGGCCGTCGGACCTGCGGATGACCGGCAAGTCTCGAACGGCTTGAGGCTAGTCGTTCATTCGCGATAAAAAAACAAACGTTTCGGGGCAGCTATTGTTCGTTTTCTAACAACGCCCCTCGGCCCGGCAGAAGGCGCCTCCTCATGTTCGACTGGAATGACCTGCGTTTCTTCCTCGAGTTGCAGCGCAGCGGGCGCTTGCTGACCGCCGCCAAGCGCCTCGGCACCACCCACGCCACGGTGGCCCGGCACATCGAAAACATCGAACGCGACCTCGGCACCCAGCTGTTCGCCCAGCACACCGGCGGCTACCAGCTGACCCCGGCCGGCCAGGCGCTGCTCAAGCACGCCGAGGCGATGGAGAACACCGCGCTCCTCGCCCAGGAGGAGATGAGCCAGAGCATCTCGCCGCTGGGGCAGATCCGCATCGGCGTCACCGAAGGCCTCGGCAGCGTGTTCCTCGCTCCGCGCCTGGCGCAGCTGATGCGCCAATACCCGGGCCTGGAGGTCGAGCTGGTCTCGGTGCCGCGCTTCGTCAGCATCACCAACCGCGAGGCGGACATCGCCATCTCCCTCGACCGGCCGGGGGCCGACCTGGTGATCACCCGCCTGCTGACCCGCTACCGCCTGGCCCTGTTCGCCAGCCCCGCCTACCTGGAACAGGCGCCGCCGCTGCGCGACCGCGACGACCTGGGCCGGCACCAGTGGATCGGCTACGTGGACGACCTGCTGTTCAGCCAGGAACTGATGTTCCACCATAGTTTCTGCCGCCACCCGCAGGTGGTGTTCCGCAGCACCAGCGTGGTCGCCCAGCAGCAGGCGGCGCAGGCCGGCATCGGCCTGGCGATCCTGCCGCACTTCATGGGCAGCCGCGATCCGCTGCTGGTGCCGGTGCTGCCGGAGGAAAGCATCCAGCGCGAGTACTGGATGAGCACCCGTCGGGAACTGCACCGCTCGGTGCGCTTGCGGGTGGTCTGGGACTTCCTGCTGGAGCTGTGCCAGCGCGAGCGGGAGGTCCTGCTGGGCGCATCGGCGGCGCCGCCGCTGTAACGGCGGATACCGCCAGGGGCGTTATCCGCCGGACCGGGGAGGATACCTCAGGCCAGGCGCTGCAACGCCTGCCTGGCCTGGTTCTCCAGCTCCAGCTTGAACGAGGGCTCCAGGCGCAGCTGGCGCGCCAGTTCCTCGAGGTAGGAGCGCTCCATGAAGCTTTCCTCGTCGACCATCAGCAGGCTGGCCAGGTACATCTCCGCGGCGATTTCCGGGGTGCTCGCGGCGCGGGCGATCTCGGCCGGGTCCAGCGGCTTGTTCAGCTCGCGCTCCAGCCAGCCCTGCACCTCGCGGTCGCTGGTCAGCTTGGCCACCTCGCCCTCGATCATCTGCCGCTCGCGCTCGTCGATGTGGCCATCGGCCTTGGCCGCGCCGACGATGGCCTGGAGGATCGCGTGGCTGTGCACTTCGGCCTGGGCCTCCGGCAGGCGGTCGACGGTCTGCGGCTGCGCCTGCGGCACGGCGCCATTCTGCTGTTGCTGCCAGTTGCTGTAGGCCTTGTAGGCGATCACCCCGAGCGCGGCGAGACCGCCGTAGGTGATCGCCTTGCCACCGAACTTGCGCGCCTTCTTGTTGCCCAGCAGCAGGCCGATGGCGCCCGCCGCCAGGGCTCCGCCTCCGGCACCGGAGAGCAGGCTGCCGAGCTGGCCGCCGCCACTGGCGCCAGGCTTGCCGCCCGTCTTGTTCTGCAGCATTTCCTGCCCGGACTTGAGCAACTGGTCGAGCAAACCACGGGTATTCATGAGGTACCTCCAGGGACGTTTCGGTGACAACCGGATTCGACCGACTCTAGCCCTTCGCATCCGCGCTGCCCGCCGGGAGTTTGCTTCGAGATATTGCGGATCGCCCTGGACGCCCTGGAAAAGCGCGATCCATGTCACAGTTCTCCAGATAGAGGCCTAATGCCAGCAGAAAGCCCTTCGATGCACCGGCACGGACCTCTAAACTCCGCGCCCGCCCGCGACAGCGGGCCGGCGACCGACGCCAGCCGCTCCGCGCGCATTCGCAACAGCAATCTGTGAACATGGCTCGCCCGAGCCACCCACTGCCTCGCAAAGGACTTCCCATGACCATCTCCCGCCGCGACTTCCTGAACGGCGTAGCCCTGACCATCGCCGCAGGCCTGACCCCCGCCGAGATCCTCCGCGCCGCGCCCGGCGGCCGCTACTATCCGCCCGCGCTCACCGGCCTGCGCGGTAGCCATCCGGGCGCCTTCGAAGTCGCGCACCAGATGGGCTGGGAGAAGAAGTCCTTCGACGTCGAACACCTGCCGATCGAGGAAGAATACGACCTGGTGGTGGTCGGCGGCGGCATCAGCGGCCTCGCCGCCGCCTGGTTCTATCGCGAGCGGCACCCCGCGGCGCGCATCCTCGTCGTCGAGAACCACGACGACTTCGGCGGCCACGCCAAGCGCAACGAATTCCAGGCCGGCGGACGGACCATCCTCGGCTACGGCGGCAGCGAGTCGCTGCAATCGCCTAACGCCCTCTACAGCGACGACGCCAGGTACCTGCTGAAACGCCTGGGCGTCGAACTGAAGCGCTTCGAGACGGCCTTCGACACCGATTTCTACCCCGGCCTGGGCCTGTCCCGCGCAGTGTTCTTCGACAAGGCCAGCTTCGGCGTGGACAAGCTGGTCAGCGGCGACCCGACGCCGATGGTGGCCGACGAGGTTCCTCGCGACCGCCTCAACGCCCGCTCCTGGCGCGCCTTCATCGGCGACTTCCCGCTGCCCCGCGATGACCGCGAGGCGCTCATCGCGCTGTACGAATCGCCTCGCGACTACCTGGCCGGCAAGAGCCTGGAGGAGAAGGAAACCCACCTGGCGAAGACCAGCTACCGCGACTACCTGCTCAAGGATGTCGGCCTTTCGGAAAACTCGGTGAAGTACTTCCAGGGCCGCAGCAACGACTTCTCCGCCCTCGGCGCCGACGCCCTGCCGGCGGCCGATGCATACGCCGCCGGCTTCCCCGGCTTCGACGCCCTCGGCCTGCCGCAACCCAGCGAGGAGGCCCAGGCGGAAATGGACGAGCCGTACATCTACCACTTCCCCGACGGCAACGCCTCGCTGGCGCGGCTCATGGTGCGCGACCTGATCCCCGCGGTGGCGCCGGGCCGGGGCATGGAGGACATCGTCATGGCCCGCTTCGACTACGCCAAGCTGGACCTCGCCGGGCAACCGGTGCGCCTGCGCCTGAACAGCACCGCGGTCAGCGTGCGCAACCGCGCCGGCGGCGTCGACGTCGGCTACAGCCGCGCCGGGCGCCTGCACCGGGTGCGCGGCAGGCACTGCGTGATGGCCTGCTACAACATGATGGTGCCCTACCTGCTGCGCGACCTCTCCGAGGAACAGGCCCACGCCCTGAGCCAGAACGTCAAGTTCCCGCTGGTGTACACCAAGGTCATGCTGCGCGACTGGCTGGCCTGGAAGACCCTCGGCATCCACGAGATCTACGCGCCGACCCTGCCCTACTCGCGGATCAAGCTGGACTTCCCGGTCGACCTCGGCGGCTATGAGCACCCGCGCGACCCGCGGCAGCCGATCGGCGTGCACATGGTCTACGTTCCGACCACTCCGAATGCCGGCATGGACGCCCGCACCCAGGCCCGCGTCGGCCGCAGCAAACTCTACGCCATGAGCTTCGAGCAACTGGAGAAGGATGTCCGCGACCAGCTCCAGGCCATGCTCGGCCCGGCCGGCTTCGACCATCGCCGCGACATCACCGGCATCACCGTGAACCGCTGGTCGCACGGCTACTCGTACTTCATGAACACGCTCTACGACGACGAGGCGCAAAGCGAAGCGCTGATGGAACTGGCGCGGCGCAAGGTCGGCAACGTCACCATCGCCAATTCGGACGCGGCCTGGGACGCCTACGCCCATGCCGCCATCGACCAGGCGGTGCGGGCGGTACGCGAGCTGGGCTGAACCCGGGGCGACAGCGTGGCTGCGCTGTCGCCCGATCCTCTCTCGGCAAAGCTCTGACAGCGGAACCCTGACAGTCCCGCACCCAACGGAACTCCAAGGTTCCGCGCCGCAACATGGCCAGAAGCCACTATTCACGCCAAACCCAAGGCGCTCACCTCGGAAAAATCATAGGAAATTTCCTACCTCCAATCGGAAAAGTCCTGATTAAACTGACAGAACCGATCTATAGAATTCGAGCCCGTCCAGAGCAGATTCCCGTCAGAGAACCAGCCAGACGTCGGTACAGGTCCGGAGCTGCGGAAACTCCACTTCACTCGGGTTCGACTTCATGAAAACACGTGTCCTCCTCGTCGATGACCATGCGCTCACGCTGATCGGCATGCGCTGCCTGCTGGGTGCCTTCGACGACCTGCAGATCGTCGGCCAGGCCCAGGATGCCGACGGCCTGCTGACGCAGTTGGATACCCATCCCTGCGACCTGCTGATCACCGACCTGATGATGCCCGACAGCCAGCAGGCCGATGGCCTGCGCCTGGTGCAGAAGGTCCGCCGGCGCTATCCGCAGTTGCAGATCATCGTCGTCACCATGCTCAACAACCCGGCGCTGATCTCGTCCCTGCTCAAGCTCGGCATCCGTGGTCTGGTGAGCAAGCGCGGGGTGCTCAACGACCTGCCCAAGGCCATCCGCCACGGCGGCCGCCGGCCGTTCCTCTCGCACTCCATCGGGCACCTGCTGGACGTCGGCGCGGCCGAGCATGGCAAGCCGCTGGCCAGCCTGGAGGAGCTCACCCCGCGCGAGGTGGAGGTCCTGCGCCTGTATGGCAGCGGCCTGGCCATCGGCGAGATCGCCCTGCGCCTGTGCCGCAGCAAGCAGACCATCAGCGCGCAGAAGAGCAGCGCCATGCGCAAGCTCGGCCTGGATACCAATGCCGGGCTCTACCTGTACATCCAGGAGCACGGGCTGGCTTGAACGGCACTCGTCTCCTGCCAGGCGCGCGTCGCGGCGTTCGCCTTCTCGCCCGCCTGGCGCTGTGCATCCTGGCATCGCTGCCCTGGCAGGCGCCGCAGGCCAGCGCTGCCGCGCAGGCGCAACCGGCCAGCCTGGCGCAGTTGCTGCGGATGCGCCAGAACCTGCCAGAACGCCCCCTGCGCGTCGCCCAGGTGGCTCATCCGCCCGGACAGCAGGAAAGCAACGGCAGCCGGATACTCAACGGCATCAGCGACGACTACCTGCAGCTCATCGGTGATTTCCTCGCCCTGCCGCTGGAGCGCATCACCTACCCTTCGGTGGAGGCTTCCTTCGCCGGACTGCGCAACGGCGAGGTCGACCTGCTGCCACGCGCCAGCGACTTCGAGCGGCACCTGCCGGGGCTGATCTTCAGCCATCCGTACCTGAACAGCACACCGATCATCATCGGCCGCAGCGACGACCAGAGCCTGCCCCCCGACCTTCAGGGCAAGCGCGTGCTGCTGCTCAACCACTACCTGCATCCGGACACGGTCCGCCAGGCCTATCCCGGGGCCATCCTGGAAAGCGTCCGGGGCACCGCCGCCGGTCTGCAGCGCCTAGCCGAAGGCGGGGCCGACGCCTTCCTCGGCGACAAGACCCGGGCCAACCGCTACATGCTCCAGCGCCCCGACCTCAAGCTGCAGAACAAATTCGCCGCCAACCTGCCCAGCGAGGGCTTCGCCTTCGCCGCCCTGGCCTCGCGCCGAGACCTGGTCACCCTCGTCGACCATGTCCTGGAAACCACCCCGGACACTCGCAAGCACGAGTTCCTGCAACGCTGGACACCGTCGCGCCAGCTGTTCGCGCCCGCCGACGCCTTCGCCCTCAGCCACGGCGAGCGCGAATGGTTGAAGAAAAAGCAGCCCCTGCGCCTGATCGCCCAGTCGGCGCCGCCCTATTTCTTCCGCAACAGCCACGGCCAGTGGGACGGGCTCGGCCTGGACGTGCTGCGCTACCTGTCCGATGCCTACGAGCTGCCGCTGGAAATCCTCGACGCCCAGTCGCCGGCGCAGGACCAGCGGCGCCTGGAGCGGGGCGAGGCGCTGCTCGCCAGCAGCATTCCGCCCACCCCGGAGCGCCGCCGCCGGCTGGCCTTCAGCATGCCGTTCGGGGTCCAGGACTGGGCCTTCGTCATCCGCCGCCACGCCAGTTCGCCTAGTTCGCTGGAGGCCATGGCCGGGCGTCGACTGGCCATCGCCGGCAACCATCCCCTGCGCGACTACCTGGAAAATCGCTACCCGCGGATCGACCTGGTCCTCACCGCCAGCGGCCACGAATCCTTTTCCCTGGTCGAAAGTGGCGAAGTGGACGCCACGCTGCAGAGCATCCACAACAATCCCCGCTGGCTCCAGGAGCACGGCCTGCGCCAGGGCGAGCATATCGAGGCCACGCCCACGCCGCAGGTCTTCGCCCTCGCCCCGGGCCACGGCGAGCTGCTCGGGATCCTCGACAAGCTGCTCGGCAACCTGGCCCAGGACGGCGACGCCGGCTCCGGGCTGCGCCTGATGGCCAGCGGCGCGCAGGACGACAACCTCTGGCAGCACCTGCCCGAAGGCTTCTGGCACGCCCTGCTGCTGGCAGCGGTGATCATCCTGCTGTCGCTGCTGTGGAACTGGCGGCTGAAGAAACAGGTGCAGCAGCGGCGGATCGCCCAGAACCAGTTGCGCGACCAGCTGGCGTTCCAGTTCTCCCTGCTCAACGGACTGCCCACGCCGCTGTACGTGCGCGACCTGGAAGGCCGCCTGAGCACCTGCAACCGCGCCTACGAACAGTTCTTCGCCAGCTCGCTGGAAGAAATGCGCGGCACCACGCCCTCCGAACAGGGCATCTGCCCGCCGAGCCTGGCGCGGACCCTGGAGTTCGAATATGGCGAACTGCTGCAACATCGCCAGCCGCGCTACCTCGACTGCTGCATCGAAGTGGCTGGCGAGGCGCACCAGATCTACCAGTGGCTGGTGCCCTTCTACAACGCGCGCGGCAAGCTGCAGGGGCTGCTGGGCGGCTGGATCGATATCAGCGAACGCAAGCATCTGGAAACCCAGCTGCGCGACGCGCGCCAGGCCGCCATGGCCGCCAGCGCCGCCAAGGGCCAGTTCCTCGCCAGCATGAGCCATGAGCTGCGCACGCCGCTCAATGCCCTGGTCGGGCTGCTGGAACTGGAAGGCCAGCGCGCGCCCTCGGAAAACCTGCGCATCGCCCAGCGCTCGGCCAGTTCGATGATCGACCTGATCGGCAATATCCTCGACCTGGACAAGATCGAATCCGGCCAGATGCAACTGGCGCCCCAACCGACCGACCTGGGTTCGCTGCTGTCGGACAGCCTCGAACTGTTCGTCGCCCAGGCCCGCCAGCGCAACCTGGCGCTGGTGCTGGACTGCTCGCTGCCGGCGCAGCGCCGCTACCGGGTCGACCCGCTGCGCCTGCGCCAGGTGCTGTACAACCTGCTGAGCAACGCCCTGAAGTTCACCGAGGCCGGCCGGGTACGCCTGAGCGTGGCAGAGCGTCCGCAGGAGGACGGCCGCAGCCTGCTGGCGTTCCGCGTCAGCGACACCGGCATCGGTATTCCCCGCGAACTCCAGCCACGCCTGCTGGAGCCCTACCGCCAGGCGCATGCCGACACCGCCCTGCGCTATGGCGGCTCCGGCCTCGGCCTGAGCATCTGCAGCCAGCTGGTACAGCTGATGGGCGCACGCCTCTGGCTCGACAGCGAACCTGGCCAGGGCTGCGCAGCCGGCTTCGAGCTGTCGCTGGAGTGGCTGGTCGCCAGCGACGCCCCGCTCAGCGCCGCACCAGCCGGCAGCGAGGCGACGGGGGCGTTGAAGGTGCTGATCGTCGACGACGTCTCCACCAATGGCCTGGTATTGCGCCAGCAACTGGCGAAACTCGGCCACGACGCCACCTTCGTCTGCAGCGGCGAAGACGCCCTGGACGCTTGGGAACGCGAGCGCTACGACCTTCTCATCAGTGACTGCAACATGCCCGGCATGGACGGCTACGACCTGACCCGCTGCATCCGCGAGCGTGACAGGCAACGCGGCCTGCCGCGTCGCCTGGTGATCGGCTACAGCGCCAGCGCCCTGGCCGGCGAGGCCGAGCGTTGTCGCGACGCCGGGATGGACGAACTGATGATCAAGCCCGTCACGCTGGGCCGCCTGCGCGAAGTGCTCGCCGGCGTGCAGCCGGCACGCGCCGTCGAGGCGAGCCGCGAGGCTCCCGGCGCTGGTTTCGATCTGGGCCACGTGCAAGACCTGGCCGGCGCCGACCCGGACCTGCTCAACCGCCTGCTGGTCGAACTGCGCGGCAACCTGCGCGAGGAACAGCGCAGCCTGCGCCAGCCCGTGGCCGCCACCGCGGTGGACCAATTGGTCCATCGCCTCAGCGGGCTCGCCTGTACCATCGATGCTCCCGGCCTGATCCGCGCCTGCCTGAACCTGGAAGGCGCCGTCCAGCACGGCGAGGCGGCCCTGCAACGGCAACAGGCGCAGCTGCTGGCGGTCATCGGCGACCTGCTGGCGGATGTCGAACGGCAGTTGGACGGTACGCCTTCGCCTGACTGACAAAACCTCCAGGCCCTTTCCTACAGACTCCTAGCCACATTCGGACTCGTCCAATGTGAGCCCCGTTCTACCGACGGCATCCTCTCCCCCGCTTCGCCGCGGCCTCCCGACAGGCATCGACAACCGCTCGGCCGGCTGCCGCGAGGCGACCCGATGAATCATTCACAACAAGGTAGAACGATGATCCACTCCCACCGCTCGCGCAGCATGAGCAAGCTTCCCCTCGCCCTGGCCATCGGCCTGGCCGCCCTGTCCTCCCAGCAGGCGTTTTCCCACGGCTACGTGGAAAGCCCGAAGTCCCGCGCCTACATGTGCAATGCCAAGGGTGGCAACCTGAACGCGAACTGCGGCGCGGTCACCTACGAGCCACAAAGCATCGAATACGCGGAGGGCGCCAACCATCACTACCCGAGCACCTACTGCCCCGGCGACTTCACCCAGTGCGGCCCGGCCGATGGCACCATTCCCGCCGGCGGCCTCAACAACTTCGCCCCGCTGAACGAGCAGACCGCCACCCGCTGGCAGAAGACCACCCTCAAGCCGGGCCTGAACGAATTCCGCTGGCGCTTCACCGCCGGCCACGCCTCGGCCTATTACCAGTTCTACATCACCAAGAAGGACTGGAACCCGAACCAGCCGCTGACCCGCGATTCGTTCGAGCTCAAGCCGCTGCTGAACCAGGATGCGGGCGGCGAGACTCCGCAGTCCGGCTCGAGCAAGTCCTTCAACGTGAATATTCCCGGCGATCGCAGCGGCTACCACGTGATCCTGGCCACCTGGAGGATCGCCAACACTTCCGCGACCTTCTACCAGGCCATCGACGTGAACATCGACAACAACGCCGTGCCGCCGAGCGAATGGACCAGCATCGGCACCGTCCAGCCCGAACCGCTGCAGATCGGCGACAAGGTGATGACCCGGGTCTTCACCAATGCCGGCGAGCAGGCCAACCGCCAGACCGTTCTGGACATCGGCAGCGCCACCGAAGCCCAGGCCAACACCTGGCCGTTCCTGCTCGCGCAGAAGGCCAACCAGGCCAACGCCGGCTACCGGATGGGCGTGCTCAACGCTGACGGCGAGGTAGTCCCGAACTATGGCGCCAACAGCATCTACACCAAGGCCGGCAGCGATGTCGTCCGCGTGGAGATCCAGAAGGACCAGCCGACCGTTCCCGGCGAGCTGAGCCTGTCCGGCCTGCAACCGAGCTACACGCTGAAGGACGGCGCCGCCGACCTGCACTTCACCGCCATCGCCCAGGGTGGCACCTACACCATCGGCGCCACCGTGTTCAACGGCAAGGGCGAGAGCATCGCCCACCAGCAGGCCGAAGCCGGCAACAACGCGCCGCACTTCAGCATCCCGCTGCGCAATGCCAGCGCCGGTGACTATGACCTGGTCGTGGTAGCCAAGCCGGAGAAAGGCGAACTGCTGCAGGAAACCCAGCGTTTCAGCCTGAAGGCCGAGGACAACGGCGGCAACGGCAAGTACGACTTCGTGTTCCCGGACGGCCTGTCCAGGTACACCGCCGGTACCACCGTACTGGCGAAGGACGGCAATACCTATGCGTGCAAGCCGTTCCCGTACAGCGGCTTCTGCAAGCAGTGGAACGCCGGTTCCAACCAGTTCGAGCCCGGCGTCGGCTCCAGCTGGAAGGACGCCTGGATTCGCCGGTAATCCAGCGCCCGGCAATACCGGACGTGGCGCTCCGGCGCCACGTTCCCCCGTTTCAGGAACCCCGCCATGACCTTCGACAAATACACGCGGCCGCGCAGGCTGCTGCACTGGTGCTTCGCCGCCATCATCATCTGGGCCAGCCTCAGCGGTTTCGTCAACGCGCTGTTCGAGCTGCCCGCGCCGATTCCGGACGCCATCGCGTTCGTCAACGTGTCCCTGACCACCCTGCTGATCCCGTTGCTGGGCGCGCGCGTGTACTACGCCCTGGCCCACCCCGCGGCGGAGGAGCCCGGGCAACAGGGCGAGGCGCTGCGACTGTTGGCCAAGGCCGGGCACCTGGCGCTCTATGTGCTGATCGGCCTGGTCCTGCTGACCGGAGTGCTGATGATGGAGCGGCCCATCGACTTCTTCGGCCTGCTGGTGTTCCCCCAGCCACTGCACGAACCGTTGCTGACCGGATTCTTCAACCGCGCCCACCGCTACAGTTGCGTGGTCCTGGCCCTGCTGGTGGTCGGGCACGTCGCGGCGGTCGCCTTCCATCACCTGCGCGGCCAACCGGTGCTGCGCCGCATGCTGCCCTGAGCGCCGCGATGCCGAGCCGGATACCCGCCCTGCCGTTCCTGCAACGCCTGCTCCTGCCCGCCACCGGCGTCGCCTTGTGCGCCTGGATGGCCTGGCTCGCCCTGGACAGCTGGCAATACAGCCGCGCCCTTGCCGCTCCGGACAGCGCGCCGACGCCACCCGCGGCGCCGTCACGCCCCGCCCCGGCGCCGCTGGACACCCGCGGCGTCGCCCGGCTGTTCGGCGCCATGCCGGCGGAACGGCAGCAGGCGGTGCCGCTGAGCCTGCTCGCCAGCCTCGCCGACACCCGCGCGGAACGTTCCCGCGCCCTGATCCAGTCGCCCGAGGGCGCGGCGTTCTATGGTCTCGGCGCACGCCTGCCGGGCGGCGCCATCCTCAAGGCGATCGCCACCGATCGCGTACTGATCCTGCTGGGCGGACGCGAACAGACCCTGACCTTCCCCAGCCACGCCACCCGCCTGCTGGCGCCACTGTCCGCCAGCCCCGGCGCGCCCCTCGCCCAGGCAGAGAACACACCATGAAACTGACCCGCCTCACCCGGGCGCTGCTGATGCTCGGCACCCTGTCTTTCCCCCTGGCGTCCCAGGCCAACGACCCGGACGGCCGCCTGTGGACCCTCAACATGAAGGACGCGGAGCTGCGCGACCTGGTCAGCGAGGTCGGTGAAATCACCGGCAAGACCATGGTCCTGGACCCGCGCCTGAGCGGCAAGGTGACGGTGCAGTCGACCTCCGCCATGGACCAGGAAGGCATCTACTCGCTGTTCCTCAGCGTCCTGCGCAGCCAGGGCTTCGCCGCCCTAGACCAGGGCGACCGGGTGCTGATCGTGCCGGTCGCCGAGGCCAAGACCAAGGCCAGCCGGCACCGCGACAACGCCAGCGAGGCCTTCGTCACCGAGGTCCTGGCACTGGACAACGCCACCGCCAGCGAGGTGTCCGCGGTGGTCCGCCCGCTGGTGGCCAACGACGCCTACGTCGCACCGTCGGCCAGCTCCAACGCCCTGGTGGTGACCGACAGCGCCAACAATGTCGAGCGCATCCGCCAGGTGGTGCGCGAACTCGACGGCGCCGGGCACAAGTCCTTCACCACGCTGAAGCTCGAGCACGCCTGGGCCACCGAAGTGGCCAGGACCCTCACGGAAAGCGTGAGCCAGAACGGCGGCGGCCCCAACGCCGCGAAGGCCATCGGCGACGCCCGCAGCAACCGGCTGATCCTGGTCGGGCCGACGTCGCTGCGCGAGCAGATGGCACGCCTGGCGCGCGCGCTCGACGTGCCCGGCGACGCCAACGCCAGCACCCGCGTGGTGCGTCTGCACCATAGCGATGCCAAGCAACTGGAAGAACTGCTCAATGGCATCGGCAAGCGCATGGAGAACGGCGCCCGCGGCGGCAAGGACGGCGGCGCCCAGGGCAGTCCGATCATGATCAGCGCCGATACCAGCCAGAACGCCCTGGTGCTGATGGCCGAGCCGGCGCAACTGGCGATGCTCGACAACGTCATCGCCCAGCTCGACCGGCCACGCGCCCAGGTGCTGGTGGAGGCGGCGATCGTCGAAGTCAGCGGCGACATCAACGAAGCCCTCGGCGTGCAGTGGGCCGCCCGCGCCGGCGACGTCGCCGGCGGCACCAGCTTCGGCAACGGCGGCCTGACCATCGGCAGCCTGCTCAACCAGGAAGCCGGCAAGCGCCCGAACCTGCCCGACGGCGCGATCATCGGCATCGGCAGTCGCAATTTCGGCGCGCTGGTCACGGCGCTGTCCAGCGACTCCAACAACAACCTGCTGTCGACCCCGAGCCTGCTGACGCTGGACAACGAGGCCGCGGAGATCCTGGTCGGCCAGAACGTACCGTTCCAGACCGGCTCCTACACCACCGACAGCGCCGGCGCCAGCAACCCGTTCACCACCGTGGAGCGCAAGGACGTCGGCATCACCCTCAAGGTGACCCCGCACATCAACGAGGGCGACACCCTGCGCCTGAAGGTGGAACAGGAGAGCTCCGAGCTGGCCAGCGCTCCGGCCGGCATCTCCACCAGCGACGTGATCACCAACAAACGTTCGGTGAAGAGCACCATCCTCGCCGACGACGGGCAGATCATCGTCATCGGCGGCCTGATCAAGGACAACGTCAAGACCCAGGTCAGCAAGGTCCCGCTGCTCGGCAGCATCCCGCTGCTCGGCCGGCTGTTCCGCAGCACCAAGGACGTCAACGAGAAGACCAACCTGATGGTCTTCCTGCGTCCGACCCTGCTGCGCAATACCGCCAACGCCGACAGCCTCAGCCAGCGCAAGTATGACGGCCTGCGCCAGCTGCGCCCGGCCGCCGGCGGCGCCAACGGCCTGTTGCTGCCCGAGGATCCGCGCCGGCTGTTCGACGGCGCCGGGGACAAGGTGGTCGACATGCGCAAGGGAGCCCGTCGGTGAGCGCCGTGGACCGTCTGCCGTTCAGCTACGCGCGTCGTCACGGCGTGCTGCTGGACGCCGAGCGACTGTACTGCCGCGCCGACACCGCGCTGGCGATCCTCGCCGAAGTGCGCCGCCGCCATGCCGGCGCGCCGCGCTGCCAGGTGCTCGGCGCGGAGGACTTCGCCCGACGCCTGGCCGAGCTCTACCGCGACGGGCGCGACGACGCCATGCAGGTCGCCGAGGGCCTGGGCGAGCAGATCGCCGAGCAGGACGACCTGGCCAGCCTCGCCGAGCAACTGCCACGGACCACCGACCTGCTCGACCAGGAAGACGACGCGCCGATCATCCGCCTGATCAACGCCATCCTCGGCGAGGCGGTCAAGGCCAAGGCCTCGGACATCCACTTGGAGACCTTCGAGCAACACCTGTCGGTGCGCCTGCGGGTCGACGGGCTGCTGCGCGAAGTGCTTCGTCCGCGCCGCGAACTGGCCGGCCTGCTGGTCTCGCGGATCAAGGTGATGGCCAGGCTGGACATCGCCGAGAAGCGCATCCCCCAGGACGGTCGCATCGCCCTGCGCATCGCCGGCCACGAGGTCGACGTGCGCGTCTCGACCCTGCCCTCGGCCCACGGCGAGCGCGTGGTGATGCGCCTGCTCGACAAGCAGGCCGGACGCCTGGACCTGGGGCGCCTGGGCATGGCCGAGGCCACCCGCGGACGCCTGGAAGGCGCCCTGCGCCGGCCCCACGGCATCCTCCTGGTCACCGGTCCCACCGGCTCCGGCAAGACCACCACCCTGTACGCCGGGCTGGCCAGCCTCAACAGCCAGACCCGCAACATCCTCACCATCGAGGACCCGGTGGAATACCACCTCCCCGGGATCGGCCAGACCCAGGTCAACACCAAGGTCGACATGTCCTTCGCCCGTGGCCTGCGCGCGATCCTCCGGCAGGATCCGGACGTGGTGATGGTCGGCGAGATCCGTGACCGCGAGACCGCCGAGATCGCCGTGCAGGCGTCCCTGACCGGCCACCTGGTGCTTTCCACCCTGCACACCAACAGCGCGGTGGGCGCGGTCACCCGCCTGGTGGACATGGGCGTCGAGCCGTTCCTGCTCTGTACCTCGCTGCTCGGCGTGCTCGCCCAGCGTCTGGTGCGCGTGCTCTGCCCGCAGTGCAAGCGACCGGCGCCGGCCGATGGCGGCGCCTGCGAGCGCCTCGGCCTCGACCCGCTGGCGCCACCGACGCTGTTCCACCCACAGGGCTGCCCGGCCTGCCAGCACAGCGGCTACCGGGGCCGCCAGGGTATCTACGAACTGGTCCTGTTCGACGAGGGCCTGCGCCAGCGGGTCCACGCAGGCGCCGGCGAGGCCGAGCTGGCCCGCTACGCCCGCCTGCACGGCCACAGCCTGTTCGCCGACGGTCGCGAAAAGGTGCTGCAGGGCATCACCAGCGTCGAGGAACTGCTGCGCGTGACCCAGGAGGACTGAACGCCATGGCTGCCTATGAATACCTCGCCATGTGCAACGCCGGACGCCGCAGCCGCGGCGTGCAGGAAGCCGACAGCCTGCGCCAGGCGCGCCAGCTGCTGCGCGAACGCAACCTGGTCCCCCTGCAGGTCAGGCCGGCGCGGGGCAGCCGGGCTCCGGACCAGGCCGCGGGAGCACCCTCCAGCCGCGCCCTCGGCGCCGCCGAGCTGGCCCTGCTTACCCGCCAGCTGGCCACCCTGGTACAGGCCGCCCTGCCCCTGGAGGAAGTCCTCTCGGCGGTCGCCGCGCAATGCGAGAAGCGCAGCCGGCAGGGCATGCTCCTGGCGATCCGCTCGCGGGTCCTCGAAGGACACGGCCTGGCCCGCGCCATGGGCGAGTTCCCCCGCGCCTTCCCGGCGCTGTACCGGGCCACCGTGGCCGCCGGCGAACGCGCCGGCCACCTCGGCCAGGTGCTCATGCAACTGGCCGACTACACCGAGGCGCGCCAGGCCGCGCGCCAGCAGATCCAGCTGGCGATGCTGTACCCGGGCATCCTCCTGCTGGCGGCCTTCGGCATCGTCGGCTTCCTGCTCGGTTTCGTGGTACCGGACGTGGTCAAGGTGTTCATCGACAGCGGCCAGGAGCTGCCGGTCCTGACCCGCGGGCTGATCGCCCTGAGCAACCTGCTGCGCGACTACGGGATGCTCCTGCTGGTGATCGGCGGCGGCCTCTCCGGGGCCGCCCGAATGGCCCTGCGCAAGCCCGCCGCGCGCCTGCGCTGGCACCGTCTCCAGTTGCGCCTGCCATTGCTCGGACGGGTGATCCGCGCCAGCAACTGCACCCGCTTCGTCAGCACCCTGGCGATCCTCGGGCGCAGCGGCGTGCCGCTGGTGGACGCGCTGGAGATCGCCGCCGAGGTGGTCGCCAACCAGCAGATTCGGACCGGTCTGAAAGACGTCGCCCGCTCCGTGCGCGAAGGTGGCGGCCTGACCCGGGCGCTGGAACGGAGCGGGCATTTCCCGCCGATGATGCTCTACATGATCGCCAGCGGCGAACGCTCCGGCGAGCTGGACGCCATGCTCGACCGCGCCGCGCGCCAGCAGGAAGCCCAGCTGGCGAACCGCATCGCCATGCTGGTCGGCCTGTTCGAGCCGGCGATGCTGGTGTTCATGGGCGCCAGCGTACTGCTCATCGTGCTGGCGATCCTGATGCCCATCCTCAGCCTCAACCAACTCATCACCTGAAAGACAGGAGCGCGCATGCGCACGCACTTCAAGCAACGGGGTTTCACCCTGATCGAAATCATGGTGGTCGTGGTCATCCTCGGCGTGCTCGCCGCGCTGGTGGTCCCGCAGATCATGAGCCGTCCGGACCAGGCCAAGGTCACCGCCGCACAGAGCGACATCAAGGCCATCGCCATGGCCCTGGACATCTACAAGCTCGACAACCATGGCTACCCGAGCACCCAGCAGGGCCTCGAGGCGCTGGTGAGCAAGCCGTCGGGAAGCCCGCCGGCGCGCAACTGGAATCCCGACGGCTACCTCAAGCGCCTGCCGATCGACCCCTGGGGCAATCCCTACCAGTACATCGTGCCCGGCAGCCAGGGCAACGCCTACGACCTGTTCTCCTACGGCGCCGACGGCCGCAGCGGCGGCGAGGGGCTGAACGCCGACATCGGCAGCTGGAACCTCTGACATGCCTGTGCGCGGCATGCTGCGACAGCCCGGCCAGCGCGGCTTCACCCTGCTGGAAGTGCTGGTGGTGGTCCTGCTGGTCGGCCTGCTCGCCGGCCTGGCCGGCCTGGCCCAGGTCGACAGCGGCGGCCAGCAGGCGCGGCGCGAGACCGAACGCCTGCGCAGCCTGTTCGGCCTGTTGCGCCAGGACGCCCTGCTCAGCCAGCGTGACTACGGCCTGCGCATCGAGCGCCGGGGTTACTCGGTGCAGGTACTCGATCTCGACGGCGAGTGGCGTCCGGCGCCCGGCTACCGGCCGCAGACATTGCCGGAGAGCCTGCGCCTGAACCTGGAGGCCGGCGCGGACGCACCGACGCCGGGACGCTCGCGGCGTAGCCGCGCCCCCCAGTTGCTGGTGCTGTCCAGCGACGAGATCACGCCCTTCAGCCTGCGCCTGGAGTACCGCGGCCAGCCGCTGTACGCGCTGTCCAGCGACGGTCTCGCGGAGGTCCGCGTTGAAGCGCTGTGAAAACCGGCGGCAACGGGGCTTCACCCTGCTCGAGGTGATGGTCGCCCTGGCTATCTTCGCCGTCCTCTCGGTCGCGCTCTACAGCGCCGCCCAGCACATCGCCGGCAACAGCGCGGGGCTGACCGAGCGCAGCCTCGCCCAGTGGCTGGCCGACAACCGACTCGGCGAGCTGCGCGCCGGCATGCGTCCGCTCGGCGATGGCCGGCGCCAGGAACAGGTCGCCTTCGGTGGCCGCGACTGGCTGCTGGCCAGCGACGTCGAGGCCGCGCCGGACCCGCGCCTGCGCAGGGTCAGCGTCGAGGTTTCGCTCGCCGGGCCGCGCCCCGTGCGACGCGCGCTGCTGGTCGGGTTCGTCGGGGTGCGGCGATGAAACAGCGCGGCTTCACCCTGCTCGAGGTACTGATCGCCATGGCCCTGTTCAGCCTGCTCGGCCTGGCCTGCTACCAGTTGCTCGAGCGGGTCCTGCACAGCGAGCGGCGCATCGACCAGCACGACCGGCAACTGCGCCAGCTGCAACGCGCGCTGGGCATCTTCGAGCGCGACCTGAGCCAGGCCATCGGCCAGCCGCTGAGCGACGACCCGAGCCGCCGCCAGGCGCTGATCGGCCGCGCCGACGGCCTGCGTCTGGTGCGCGGCGGCTGGAGCAATCCGCTGGCGCAGAGGCGCAGCGAGGTGCTGGAAGTGAGCTACCGCTGGCAGGACGACGCCTGGATCCGCGAGTACCGCAGCCCGCCGGAGCGCGACCAGGACGTGCCCGCCGGCCACAGCCAGCGGCTGCTCGAGGGGGTGGCCCTGAGGCGCCTGGGCTATGTCGACGCCCACGGCCGCACGCACCCCGCCTGGCCCGCCCACGGCGCGCCGCTGAGCCTGCCACAGGCGATCGACATCGAGTTCGACGCGCCCGGCTATCCCGGCCTGCGCCGGGTCGTCCTGCTGCCCGGCGGCCAGGAGCGCGACGATGAGTGACACGCACGGGCAGCGCGGCGTGGCCCTGATCAGCGTGCTGCTGATCACCGCCCTGGTCACCCTGGTCATCAGCGACATGCTCGCCCGCCAGCGCCTGAACCTGGCCAGCGGCGCCAACCAGTCCGCCCAGCTACAGCTCTGGCAACTGGCGCTGAGCGGCGAGGCCTGGGCGCGCCAGCAATTGCTCGCCGACCTCGGCGATGCCGACGGCCTCGCTCGCGTCCACCTGGGACAGCGCTGGGCCAGCGGCGCGCAGGAGTTCGAGATCGAGGGCGGCCATATCCGCATCCAGCTGCAAGACCTCGGCGCACGCTTCAACCTCGACCGCCTGCGCGATGGCCGCGACCACATCAGCCGCGCCCGCTACCAGCGCCTGGTGGCCCTGCTCGGCCTGGCCCCGCACGACCCGGCCCGGCTCCCGGCACCGCTCGGTCACGACGGCAAGCCGTTGCCATTCGCCGACGCCAGCGAACTCTGGCGCCTCGAAGCGCTGGACGCCGCCGGCATGCGTCGCCTGCGTCCCTGGGTAGCGGCGACGCGCGATGCCGGCCTGAACCTGAACACCGCGCCGGCCGAGCAGCTGGCCTGCCTCGAAGGACTCGACCCGGGCATCGCCCAGGCCCTGGTACAGGCCCGTCCGGCCGACGGCTATCCCAGTGTGCAGGCCTTCATCGAGCAGCCGCTGCTTTCCGGGCGCAAGGTCGAGCAGTACGGCCTCGCCGTGGCCAGCGAGCGCTTCCGCGCCGTGCTCGACGTCCAGCTCGGCGAACACCGGTTACGCCTGCTCAGCGACCTGCGCACCCGCAGCGACGGCCAGGTGCAGGTCCTGCGCCGACGGCTCGCGGCGCCCGACCTTCCCTTCCCGGAGTAACCACCGTGCAAGCCTGGCTCTACCTCACTTCCACCGCCGACGACGCACCGCTGTGCTGGTGGCGCGCCGACCATGACGTCCGCCACGGCGACCTCGGGCAGGCCGCCGCTGACCTGGCCGGTGCCGAGCTAACCCTGCTGCTGCCGGCCGAGGCCACCAGCCACCATGAAATCGAAGTACCGGCCCGCAGCGGTCGCTGGCTGCGCCAGGCGCTCGACTCGGCGCTGGAGGAACGCCTGCTGGAAGACCTCGAAGAACTGCACCTGGCGCGCGGCGGCCTGCGCGACGCTCGTTTCTGCCGGCTGTTCGCGGTGCGCCGCGACTGGCTACGCGAGCGCCTCGCGCGCCTGGCGGCCCGGCACCTGCGACCGAAGCACATCCATGTCGACGTCGACTGCCTGCCGGGCGATCCGCCGCTGGCCCTGCGCTGCGCCGGCCGCTGGCTGGTGTCCGCCGGCAGCGCGCAGCGGCTGGCGCTGGACGACGCCGGCCTGGAGGACCTCGGCCCGGTGCTTCCCCCCGGTTTGCGGCGCAGCGAGGCCCCTCCCTGGCCATTGCTCGCCGAAGGCGCGCGACTGGCCATCGACCTGCGCCAGGGGGAGTTCGCCGCGCACACCGCGAAACGGATTCGCTGGCCCCTGCTGGCGCTGCTCGCGGTACTTGCCGGCGCGGCGCAAATGGGACAGGACATCGGCCATCGCCTGCTGCTGGAACAGCGCAGCGCGGAGCTGCGGCAGGACAACCTGGCGCTCTGGCAGCAACGCTTCCCCAGCGAGGGCCGGGTCGTCGACCTGACCCGCCAGGTGCAGGCGCGCCTGCGCCAGGATGGCCAGTCGCCGGTCGACCTGGCCCGACGCCTGGATCGCCTGGCCGACACCTGGAGCGCCGGTGGCGGCGCCACCGCCACGGTCCGCCGGCTCGACTACCAGGCCGGCGAGGGCTGGAGCCTGGAGGTCGGCGCGCCGGCCTTCGCCGATCTCGAGCGCCTGCGCGAAGGCCTGGCGCGCCAGGGCCTGGACGTCCAGGCCGACTCCGCGGTGCGCGGCCACGATGGCGTCAGCGCCCGCCTGCAGATAAAGGACTGAGCCATGCCCCGCATCCCTTCCGCCCTGCACGCCCGCTGGCTGCGCCTGCCCACTCGCGAACGCCGGGCGCTGCTCGGCCTGGCGGCGTTCCTCGGCCTGTCCCTGGCCTGGGTCCTGCTCTGGCAACCGCAACGCCAGGCCTTGCTGGATGCCGAACGGCACTACCAGGACGAACTGCGTCTGCACGCCGATCTGCAGCGTCTGCCCGGCGACACGGGCGGCGGCCCGCGCATCGACGCCACGGCGCTGCCCGGCCTGCTGGCGCGCAGCAGCGCGCAAGCGCGGCTGAACGTGGAGCGCATGGACAGCGAAGGCAGCGGACGGATGAACCTGGCCCTGGAGGGCCAGCTCGCCGACCTGCTCGGCTGGTTCGAATCGCTCGGCCGCAGCGGCGTGGAAGTCACCAGCCTGGACCTGGAGGTGAGCCCGGATGCGCTGGCCAGGGCGCGCCTGGCGGTGGAGCTCCGCTGAACGCGCGCCGCCGCTCGTTGCGGCACCGGCGCAGGCGCTAGAATGTCCCGCAGCGCCGGCCACCTCCGTGCCCGCCCTCACCAAGGATGCCTTCGACATGGACCGTGACCGCCGTCTCTGCGCCTGGACCTGTTGCCTGCTGCTGGGGCTTGCCAGCCAGGCGCAGGCCCGAGAAGCGCAACCCTGCGCGCCCCATCTGCTCGATGCCGTGGCCAGGCAGCTCGGCCACAGCGGCTGGGTCGAGCCGACGTACGACGTCCCCGGTCCGTTCCCCGCCGTGGCCTGCAAGCCCTGGCCGGACGATCGCGGACAAACGGTGATCGCCATGGCCTACCTGGATCCCGGCGACACCGCCGTGGAAGGCGAACGCCATCCGCATCTGTTGCTGGCCAAGGTCGACAGCCGCAGCGGCAAGCTGCTCGAACGCCATGACAGCGAGTTCGAGGAGGACGCCGCCGTCGCCGTCGGCAGCGATAGTCTCTGGCTGGACACCGCGCGCTACCGCCTGAGCCCGACGGTGCGCGCCTTCGGCGTGGTCTTCCACAGCGTGGCGCGCGGCGCCAGTTGTCCGGACGCCGGCTTCGACAACCTGCTGACCCTGGTGGTACCGGCCGGCGACGGCAAGCTGCGCCCGGTGCTGAGCACCTACCTGGACCAGTGGCGGACGCTGAAGGGTTCGGTCTGCTCCGCCGAGCCCGGCTTCGAGCAGGAAGTCTCGCAGTTGACCCTGGCGCTCGGCCCGGGGCGCACCAACGGCTTCGCCGACCTGATCGTCACCTCGCGGGTCGGCGATGGCGAGACGGAGGACGGCAAGCCGTTGCGCACGGTGAAGCGCACGCTACGCTACGATGGCCGGCGCTACCCGCTCGAGGAGTACTCGGACTTCTGGCATCGCCCATGAAGGAAGGCCGTGGCCGCGAGCCACGGCGAAACAGCGCGCCCGTCATGAGGGACGGACGCGCGCGAGGAACTCAGCCCTCGCTGGTTTCCCCGTCCTCTTCGGTAGGCGCCGGCTCGCTCTCTTCGTCCTGCCCGTCGTCGTCCGAGTGGCAGTAAGGCGTCGGATCCTGCGGCCAGATCGCCTTGCCGTTGCCATCGAGCAACTGCTCGGCGCCGCACTCGGTGGTGGTCACGCTGAAGCGCGGCTTGCCGTTCAGGTCGTACAGCGCGCGCAGGGTTTCCGTGGCTTCGTCGCCGCTGCCGCTGACTTCGTAGCCAAGCACGTAGCCCTGCTCCAGGTTCACCTCCAGCTTCTGCCAGAGCGCCGGCACCAGCGTGCGGCCCTGGCGGTCGAGCAGGACGGTATGGGCATGATTGTCCATCCCGTCGATACCCTCCAGGTAGCGGCCATCATGCGCCGACTGGATACTGATCAGTTCGCCCGGCTCCAGCAGCATCTTGCCGCTGCGGTCCATCAGGCCGACCACCGGCACCTGGCTTTCCGAGCCCATGAAGCTGACCGTCTTCTGCGCGCCGCCCTTCTTCGCCACGACGAACAGGTCGTTGCCCAGCGCGCCGATCTGCGGATAACCCGGCTTCACCCACTCGCTGCCTTCGTCGAGGTTGAAGATGCCGAAGTCGGCGCTGAACAGGCCGGTGCTCACGCCGACCGCGGCCAGCCCAGGCACCTCGGTGGTGTAGCCGAGCGCGGTGAGTCCGGCGCTGTCGGCCGAATCGTACTGCGGTTGCACCTTCCAGGCGCCGCTGCGATCGATCAGGCCGTACTTGCCCGACGAACCGTCCTCCAGGCGTTGCTGGGCCAGCCCGCCCTGCTTGCCGAAGGCGCCGCAGCCGGCGAATTGCGCGGCGATCGCCACCTTGCCCTGGTAGTCGAGGTAGCCGCAGGGGCTGTCGAACTTCTCGCGGAACGCCACCAGGCCATTGGCCGGAGTGCCCAGGTAGTCGTAGCTCTTGCCGTCGCCGAGCGCGTCGCCCTTGGCGTCCACCAGCTGGTAGCCCTTGCCTATGACGCTGGCGGTCATCACGCCATCGTGAAGGTCGCCCAGGCTGTCGTAGGCCACCGACTTCTGCTCGCCGCTGGCGAGGTTGATGATCCACTTCTCCTCGCCACGCTCGGCGCTGATCAGGCCGCCGTACTCGGCGACGCTGCCGTTGACCAGGGTGGTATCGTAGAGCGCCTCGGTCAGTTGCCTGCCCTTGGCGTCGAGGATGCCGCGCTTGCCATCGATCTCGTAGATGATGAATTCGTTGGCGCTGTTGGGGTAGATGTCGTCGAAACGCGGCGCCTGGACTTCCTTGCCCTGGCCGTCGACCACGCCGTACTTGTCGTCGCGGACGAACCCGTAGAGGCCGGGGGTGAGCAACGACAGGGCTTCGCCGATGTCGTCGCGCAGCACCTTGCCGTCCTTCGCCTGGATCAGGTTCCAGCGCTCGTCGCGGGCGGCCATCAGGGTGCCCTGGAAGGAACTGGCGACGAGGTTGTCGTAGTCGTTGTCGAAGGGAATGAGCAGCTTCGCGTCCTGGTCGATCACTGCGCACTGGCCGTTCAGGCACAGCGGAATGCTCAAGGCGGCCATGCTCGGCGCGGCCGGTTGCGGCGCGGCTGCCGTCGGGCTGGGCGCATCGTCGCCCTGGTTGCAGGCACTGAGGAGCAGGGTGGAAACGGAGACGGCCAGGGTGTTGCGGCCGATACGCGACAGTCTTTGCATACGGATAGGTTCTCGAATGATCCCTGAGATGAATGTCCTGCCGCGACACGCGTCGATCGCGAGAGGCGGCGAGCCTTTCTCCGTGGAAAGGCGCGGGCATGATGCCCGTGCCATGCCTTGCCTGGCAATGCCCGCGCACCGCCTGCCCGCTCCGCGTGGCGACAGGCGGCGCGGTTGCTGGCAGAATCGCGGCTTTCCACAAGCGGCGCAGACAGCTCCCATGAACGACGAACTGCGGATCGAAGACCTCCGGCTGGGCGATGGCAAGGAGGTGGTCAAGGGCGCCCTGATCACCACCCAGTACCAGGGCACCCTGGAGGATGGCACGGTGTTCGACTCCTCCTACCAGCGCGGCCGGCCGTTCCAGTGCGTGATCGGCACCGGCAGGGTGATCAAGGGCTGGGACCAGGGCCTGATGGGCATGAGGGTCGGCGGCAAGCGCCGGCTGTTCGTCCCCGCCCACCTGGCCTATGGCGAGCGGCAGGTCGGTGCGCACATCAAGCCGCACTCCGACCTGCTGTTCGAGATCGAATTGCTGGAAGTACTGACCCGCGACGACTGAGCCGGACGTCGACGCCGACCTTCGACCGCCTCCACGAGGCAAGGGGCTCTTCTAGCCCGAGGGACGAGCCGCGAAATCCGTGGAAGCGACCGTTGGCAGATTGCCCAGCGTACGCAGCAGGCAGACCCCCAGGGCGGCACCCGCCACCCCCGCCCCCAGCATCAGTCCTATCGCCCCCGACCAGTCGAAGCGGCTGACGATCAGGCCGATCAGCAGCGGGCCGACCACCTGTCCCAGGTAGTTGCCCTGCATCACCCAGCCGATGGCCAGTGGCGTCAGCGCGGGCGTGGGCGATGCCAGCGGGGCGCTGGCCAGGGTCGTGGTGGGAAGCATGCCGGCGACCGCCGAGAAGACGAAGCCCAGCCCGACCGCCAGCGATGCCGGGGTGGCGGCATGGAAGAAGGCCGCCCCGGTGACACCCATCAGGACGGCGGTCAGCGCCAGCAAGACTCCGGGACGGACCCCGCGGGACAGGACGACGCCCGCCGCGAGATTGCCGAGGGCGTTCGCCGCGACGATGGCCGCCCCGACGAGCCCGGCGGTTTCCAGGGGAACTCCCAGGCGCTGCATGAGGAACACCGGAAGGAAAGTCATCAGGGCGAAGAACTGCAGGTTGTAGACGCTGAAACTCAGCGCCAGCAGGCTGATGGCGGGATTTCGCAGCAGCACGCCCAGCCCGCCTCGCTGGCCGCCCGCCGTCCCGCCAGCCGCGGCGGGCACCGTGACGAACAGCAGCGCCGCGGCGAGCAGCACCGGCAACGCGCTCGCCAGCCAGTCCGCGCGCCAGTCGGCGAGCAGCGGCCCGACCAGCATCGAAAGGGCGATCCCGCCCGCCATGAAGGTGCTCCACAGGCCGAACACCAGGCTACGCCGCGACTCGGCGGTGATCCGGTGGAGCACGGCGGGAGCCGCCACCACCACGATGAGGAACCCCAGTCCCTCGACGAAACGGGTGCCGAGCAGCCAGGCGAAGTCTGTCATCGACGCGCCGAGCAGGCTGGCGCCCCCCAGGATCGCCAAACCGATGGCAAGCAGCCGGCGATCGCCCCAACGGCGCACGAGGATGCCGGCGGCGATGCCACCGAACACGCCGACGAAGGGAAAGGCAGACATGATCCAGCCGAGCGCGGCGAGATCGCCGCCGAAGTCCTGCTGCAGCGACGGCAGGGCGATGGACGCCTTGCCGACATGCAAAGCCGCGGCGATACCGGCGAAGATCAGATTGGCGACCGCCATGGCCTGGGTACGCGGACGTGCGGGAGTGGACGGGCTATCCATCGTCGTTGCCTCCGGGCAGGGAGTGACGCCCGGCACGATCGCCAGGCGCGTTGCCCGGATTCTGATAGCTCAACTTAACTTGAGGTAAAGCCCCTAGGAATCGAACGGTGCGTTCCCTGGAGCGAACCAGTGGCGGGCCCGCCAAGACGGATCAGTAGAAGTGCTCGGCGTACAGGTCCCAGGCATTGCGCCGGGCCATGCGGCGCAGGCGCTCGGTACAGCCCCGCCGACCGCCGGCGGGACGCGGAACGGCGCTGGTGGTGGCGTCGCCATCCTCCCGCGCCGGCTTGCTGTGTGGAGTGTTCAAGCGCATGCCGACCTCACCAGTTCATTCCCTTCGCCGCTTCGCTCAGCAGAGCCTTCGCCATGCCGCGGGCGGACGCGAGGTCCGGCGCCACGCTCACCGGCGGACCATAGACCGCCTGTAGCACCGGGGCCAGCTGTTGCAGGTCGGCGAGATTGTCCGGTTGGCCGTTGGCGCTGAGCAGGATGCCCCGGCAGTGCTCGACGAAACGCTGGCGGTTTTCCTTGAGCCACAGGACCAGGCGTTTGCGCGCGCGCTGATCGCCTTCCCCCTCCCCTGCGGGGAACGGTGGATAGACCAGGGCGAAGTCGCGCTCGACGGCAAGCACCGCCTCGACCTCCTCCAGCCAGCGCTCGACTGCCGGCAGGTCGCGCGGCATGTCGCGGACCTGGACCAGGGGGAAGGCATCGATATCCAACAGGCTTTGAATGGCGGCATTCATGGGGGCGGACTCCTGCGGTGGAAGCAAGGTTGGGGGCGAAAGGACTTGCCAAAACAGTACTGTACGATACAGTTCTGAAATGACCAGCGTCAACCATGACGAGAAACGTTCTCAGCAAATTGCCGGGAGACTTGAACGGGCGGTCCCTACGCCCCACCATGCGCACCTCCCGCACGCCACCCCGCGAGGCCCGATACCGCCCATGAACGAAGCTTCCCCCCGCCTGACCGAACGCGGCCGGCAACGCCGCCGCGCCATGCTCGACGCCGCCACCCAGGCGTTTCTCGAACACGGCTTCGAAGGCACCACGCTGGACATGGTGATAGAACGAGCCGGCGGCTCGCGGGGAACCCTGTACAGCTCGTTCGGCGGCAAGGAAGGACTGTTCGCCGCGGTGATCGCCCACATGATCGAGGAAATCTTCGACGACAGCGCCGACCAGCCCCGCCCCGCCGCCACGGTGCGCGCCACCCTCGAGCATTTCGGCCGGCGTTTCCTCACCAGCCTGCTCGACCCGCGCTGCCAGAGCCTGTATCGCCTGGTGGTGGCGGAGTCCCCGCGTTTTCCCGCGATCGGCAAGACTTTCTACGAACAGGGGCCGCAGCAGAGCTACCTGCTGTTGACCGGGCGCCTGGCCGCGGTGGCCGGCGAGGTGGCCGAGGAAACCCTGTATGCGGTGGCGTGCCAGTTTCTCGAGATGCTCAAGGCCGACCTGTTCCTCAAGGCCCTCAGCGTGGCCGACTTCCAGCCGACGATGGCGCTGCTGGAAACCCGCCTGGCGCTCTCGGTGGACATCATCGCCTGCTACCTGGAGCATGGGGCGCGCAGGCCCGTCGCGGGCTGAGCGAAGCGTCCGGCGGTCAGGCCGGTGGCGATGACGCCTGGGCCGGCAGCTCGGTGAGGTGGATCTCGGTGACCAGCGGCTCCTGGCGCGGCAGCGTGCGTTCGAGCAGGGGCGAGAAACGCGACAGGACACCGATCAGGTCCCACTGGGTTTCCAGGGCGGCGCCCAGTTCCGAGAGTTCGTTCAGGACCCGGTGGCCGACCCGCTGCAGGCGTGGTTCCTCGCTCTGGCTGAGTTCCACCGAAAGGTGCGCCAGCATGGTCGTCATGTTGTTCATGTTGCGCGTCGCCAGGACCAGTATGTTGGCCAGCAGGGCGACATCGCTGTCAGGCAGGGAAGCGTGGGAGGAACCGGCGGTAGCGTGCATGCGAGCATCCTTTCTCGAAGTGCGGTCCGGAGCGAACGTCGCGGGAGAATAACATCATATTGCCATTACGCAATATCACCCGCGAAACGCTCAGGTTGATTTCCTGATTCCAGGCAGACCGCCCAGGGCGACAAAGGTTTCCATCAGGTAGGCCGCCGGCGCCTCGCCGCGCCGACGGCCCGACGGCTCACTGCATTTCCAGGGATTTGCGCGGCGGCGTGCTGCGATGGGCGGCACGCAGGTATTGCGGCGGCCAGGGCATCTGCTCGTTGCGCAGTTCGTCGGCGGCATGCAGCGGCCAGTACGGGTCACGCAGCAGCTCGCGGGCCAGCAGGATCAGGTCGGCCTGGCCGGTGCGCAGGATGTGCTCGGCCTGCACCGGCTCGGTGATCATGCCCACCGTGCCGCTGGCGATGCCGGCTTCCTTCCTCACCCGCTCGGCGAACTCGGTCTGGTAGCCCGGTCCCACCGGGATTTCCGCGTTCGCCGCGGTGCCGCCGGAGGACACGTCGATCAGGTCCACGCCCAGCTCCTTCAGGCGCCGGGCCAGCTCCACGGTCTCATCGGGATTCCAGCCATCCTCCACCCAGTCGGTGGCCGAGAGCCGGACGAACAGCGGCAACGCCTCCGGCCAGGCCTTGCGCACCGCCGCGGCGACCTGCAGGAGCAGACGGATGCGGTTCTCGAAGCAGCCGCCGTACTGATCGCGGCGCTGGTTGGACAGCGGCGAGAGGAACTGGTGCAACAGGTAGCCGTGCGCCGCATGCACCTCGGCGACCTTGAAGCCAGCCGCCAGGGAACGCTCGGCGGCGCGCACGAAGGCCTGCACCAGCGCCTCGATCTGCGCCTCGCTCAAGGCCTCGGGGGTCGCGTGCTGGGGGTCGAACGGGATCGCCGAGGGCGCCACCGGTACCCAGCCGCCGTCAGCGATCGGCACGCTGCCGTGCTTGCCCAGCCAGGGCCGCCAGGTACTAGCCTTGCGCCCGGCATGGGCCAGCTGGACCCCGGCGACGGCGCCCTGGGACTCGATGAAGCGGGTGATGCGGTGCAACGGCTCGACATGCGCGTCGCTCCAGATCCCGAGGTCGTCGGCGGTGATGCGCCCCTCGGGCAGCACCGCGGTGGCCTCGACGATCACCAGGCCGGCACCACCCACGGCGCGGCTGCCCAGGTGCACCAGATGCCAGTCGTTGGCCAGGCCTTCCTGTGCCGAATACTGGCACATGGGAGAGACGGCGATACGGTTGGGCAGGGTGATCTGACGGAGGGTGAGAGGCTCGAACAGCAGGCTCATGGCAGGGCTCCCGGTCGGTCTTGGAATGGAGGCTCACTTCTGAACTCTAGACCGGGATCGCGCAGGTCAGCGCGCAAAGCGACATACAGCAGGCAGGAAAGCTCGGCGCGGGACGCCCGCCAGCACGCCGCGAGGCATGCCGACGGGCGGCGCGGGCGCTTAGAGCGCGCTCGGACAGGTCACGCCGACGGTGCTGAAGGCACGAGTGACGTCAGCCGCCGGGTAGTTGCGGTTCTGTGCCGAGCGGATCACCCCGCAGGCGCCGCTGTTGAAGGTGCTGGTCGCGGTCCAGTAGTAGCGGTTGGCGTCGACGAACACCTCGAAGGCCTTGCGGGTATCCCAGCCCGGCGAGTTGGCCAGCAGGTAGAAGGCGCGGTTGTACACGCCGCTGGAATGGTGCACGTCGATACCGTTGTAGTACTGCCCGGCGTTGTCGATGGAACGCCCGTCACGGCTGGGCTGGTCCATGTAGCGCAGCGCACCGCTGCCCTTCTTGATGTCGTAGCCGATCAGGAAGTCGTTCTTGCCGCGCATGTAGAATTCGGCCGCCTCGCCGGCCATGTCGGAGAACGCCTCGTTCATCCCGCCGGACTGGCCACGGTAGACCAGGCCGGAGTTCTGCTCGGTGAAGCCGTGGCTGACCTCGTGGGCCGCCACGTCCAGCGACACCAGCGGATAGAACATGGTGGCGCCGTCGCCGAACAGCATCGCCGTACCGTCCCAGTAAGCGTTCTCCACACTGCGCCCGTAGTGCACCTTCATGTACAGCTTGTGGGTCAGCGGGCTGGCGCCGAACCAGTCCTTGTACAGCTTGAACACCACACCGCCGAAGAAATGCGCGTCGTTCAGCGGCGAGTAGGCGCCATTGATCTGCTTGTAGGTATTGGTCGGGCAGGCGAAGCGGAACGGCGTGGACTTGCTGTCGTCGGTGCTGCTGTTCATGTCGACGGTGATGACGTTGCCATCGTCCATCTCGCAGCGGTCGTTGACGATCAGCGGACCGTAGTCGGTGCCGTAGTTGTACTTGCCGATCTTCTGGTTGCCGCCGGGTCCGCCGGCCTGGGCGTGGGCCAGGCCCTCCCACTGCTCGAGCACCTCGCCGGTCTTGGCGTCGATGACGAAGTGCGGGCGCGACAGCCCCTCGCCGGGGATCAGGTAGGAAACGTTGTAGACCAGTTGCGCGAGGTTGTTCTCGCCCAGGCGGATCACCAGTTCGACCTTCTCGTTCTCGGTCTTGCGGCCCTGGGCCTTGAGGCTCTTGGCCTGGGCCAGCACCTGCTCGGCGGAGACCGCCGGGGTGGTGTTGCCTGGCAGGTCGGCGGCGATGTTGGCGACGAAATGGCCGCTGCGCTGCGCCGCCACGCTCTTGCCTGGCGACTTGACTTCGGTGATGGCCTCGCCGACCACCCGCACGCCATTGTGGAACTGTTCGTAGCGGGTGACCCGCTTGCCGCTGGGCAGGATGGTGCTGCGTACAGCCTTCAGCTCATCCGCCCCGCCGGCGCCGACCGCGGCTTGCAAGGTGGCCGGCGCGGGCGCGCCCTGGGCAGTCTTGTCGGGGAGTTTGGACACGTCGATCAGGTCGGCGGCGAAAGCGGCCGGCGAAACACCCATGATCGCAACGAACAACAGGTCAAGCGTGGAAACCTTCTTCATCTTGTTCAGTTCTCCTGGTTTTTTCAGGCCGAAGTACTCGGCCGACGCTTACCGCCGCCTTGTGGGCTGATCGGAACAGCCGTATCAGTCCTTCGGGTGGAAGGAACTGCACTCCCCTGGCTCGGTCCCGTTCGACGGTGCTTTCGTGTACCAAAAAGAACCCGCGGCCAAACCTGCCAGAACTGGCAGGTGACCTTGATTTCGCCGCAAATCTGTATGTTTTCGCGGGAATAGCTAGCAGAAAAGCAAGCAGCAGCTAGGCTGGCCAGCTGCCGCCCCAGGCCTTCAGCGGGGCGCCAGGTGGACGACCATCAGCTGCACGCTTTCCTGGCCACGGAACTCGTTGACGTCGAGCCGATAGGCCAGCTCGGCCCAGCGCACGGTGGGATTCGGCCATTGCTCGCGGTCGACGTTGAAGGCGATGCCGTCCAGTTGCAGCGAGCCGCACTCGCTCTTCAGCGCCAGCTTCAGATGGCGCTCGCCGACGATGCGCTGCTGGACCAGCTGGAACACCCCGTGGAACATCGGCTCGGGAAAGTGCTGGCCCCAGGGTCCGGCCTGGCGCAACGCGCGGGCCAGTTCCAGGTGGAACTCCTGGATGCTCAGCTGGCCATCGGAGAGCAGGCGCCCGGCCAGGTCTTCCTCGGCCAGCTGGCGACGCACCTCGGCATCGAAGGCTGCGGAAAAGGCACCGAAGTTCTCCTGCGGCAACGACAGCCCGGCGGCCATGGCGTGGCCACCGAACTTGCTGATCAGCCCCGGATGGCGGGCCGCCACCGCGTCCAGCGCGTCACGGATATGGAAGCCGGGAATCGAGCGCGCGGAGCCCTTCAGGCTACCGTCGCCGGCATCGGCGAAGGCGATGGTCGGCCGGTGGTAACGCTCCTTCAGGCGTGAGGCGAGGATCCCGATCACGCCCTGGTGCCAGTCGGCGTCGAACAGGCACAGGCCGAAGGGTAGCTGTTCCAGGCTCAGGTCCTTGAGCTGCGCCAGCGCTTCGCGCTGCATGCCCTGCTCGATGGCCTTGCGGTCCTGGTTCAACTGGTCGAGCTGTACCGCCATGTCGCGGGCCAGCGCCTCGTCCTCGCAGAGCAGGCACTCGATGCCGAGGGACATGTCGTCGAGACGCCCCGCCGCGTTCAGCCGCGGGCCGAGGATGAAGCCCAGGTCGGTGGAGGTGATCCGCGCCGGCGGCCGTCCGGCGACCTCCAGCAGCGCGCGCAGCCCGGGCCGGGCACGGCCGGCGCGGATCCGCGCGAGGCCCTGGTGGACCAGGATGCGGTTGTTGGCGTCCAGCGGCACCACGTCGGCGACGCTGCCCAGCGCCACCAGGTCGAGCAGCTCGGCCAGGTTCGGCTCCTTCAGGCCACGCCGATCGAACCAGCCCAGTTCGCGCAGGCGCGCGCGCAACGCCAGCATCACGTAGAAGATCACCCCGACCCCCGCCATCGCCTTGCTGGGAAACTCGCAGCCCGGCTGGTTGGGGTTGATGATCGCATCCGCCGCCGGCAGTTCCGGGCCGGGCAGGTGGTGATCGGTGACCAGCACCTTGAGGCCGGCAGCCTTCGCCGCCTGCACGCCGTCGACGCTGGAGATGCCGTTGTCGACCGTCACCAGCAGGTCGGGACGCTTCTCCAGGGCCACCCCGACGATCTCCGGGGTCAGGCCATAGCCATACTCGAAACGATTCGGCACCAGGTAGTCGACCCAGCTCGCGCCGAGCATGCGCAGGGCCAGCACGCCGACGCTGCTGGCAGTGGCGCCGTCGGCGTCGAAGTCGCCGACGATGAGAATCCGCTGGCCGCCCTCCAGGGCCTCCACCAGCAGCGCCACGCCCTCCTCGATGCCTTTCAGCCGCTGGTAGGGAATCAGCCGCGCCAGGCCCTTGTCCAGCTCCTCGGCGCAACGCACGCCACGCGCCGCGTACAGGCGCGCCAGCAACGGCGGCAGGTCGCCGAGATCGGGCAGGGTTTCGGGGAGGGGACGGGGTTCGATGCGCATCAGATCACTCGTTCGATTCGACGGAAGGAAGCGGCGGCGCTCAACGCTCGCCCTGCAGCCACTCCAGCTGCAGTTCGTGCTGGCCGTTCTCGTCGGTGACGAAGATCGTGCCCTCGCTGATCATCACGGTCCAGTTGATCGAGCGTGGCAGGTCGCGGGAGAGGTTCTCCAGGGCTTCCTGGGGCACTGCCGCGACGTTGATGTTCTTCAGGCTGCGTACGTTGTCCAGCACCTTGGTCTGCCAGACCCGCAGGTTGCCGTAGGCGAGCAGGCTGAAACGCTCGCAGCGGCGCGAGCACCAGGTGATGCGCTCGGCGTCCGGCTGGCCGACCTCGATCCAGTGCAGGACCCGGCCGTCCAGGCTCTTTTCCCAGAGCGCCGGCTCGTCCACGTCCGACAGGCCGCGTCCGAAGGCGATCTGCTCGCCATACCACAGCACATAGGCCAGCAGGCGTACCGCCAGGCGCTCCTCGGTCTCGGAGGGGTGGCGGGCGACGGTCAGGCGCAACGTCTCGTAGACCCCGCGGTCCAGGTCGGTCAGGGAGATATCGGCTTTGTAGGGCGTGGATTGCAGGGCCATGGGAATACCGGCGTGGGAAGCGAAAGGGCGCAAGTCTAACCCGAAACCCGGCGGCGTGCGGCCCGCCGGCCGACCGCCTGCCCGGCCTTTTTCCCATCCTTGCCGATCAACGCGGCGCGTAGCGCCCCCAGAGTTCCTCGAACTCGCGCCGATAGGCGCCGATCAGCACGGCGTCGTCGGTCACCAGCAGGTTCTCCTCGTTGTTGACGCTGGCGCTGCGGGTCCAGTTGAAGCTGCCGTTGAGCAGCCAGGCGCCGTCCACCAGAGCGAACTTGTGGTGCATGTGGAAGGGACTGTCGTCGATCCGCACCGGTACGCCGGCCTCGCGCAGCGCATGGATATCGCTGCCCTCGTCGAACCGCTTGTCGTCGTCGCTGACGATCCGCACCGGCACGCCGCGCTGGTGGCAGGCGAGGATCTCCGCGCTGAGCTGGTCGTCGGAAATGGTGAACACGCAGATATCCAGGCTTTGCCGGGCCTGGCGGCACAGCTCGCGGATCTTCCGCCGACACTGCTCGCCGGGGCTGAAGTGGGCGCTGGCGCGGCTGCGCGGCGCCGCCGCGGTGACCTCCAGGGTGCGCACCACCTGCTCCAGCCATTTCAGGGCGGCCATGCGCTCGTCCCGCTCCTCGACGAGAACCAACTCGCGCACCAGGTCGAAGGCGCGGTTACGCAGGAAACGCACCTGGTCGGGCGCCAGCTCGCTGCCCAACTGGCGCAGTTCGTCACGTTCCTCATTGCTCAGCTTCAGGTCCGCCAGGCTGTCACGCAGTTGGCGGTCCAATCCGTCGAAGTCCATTTCCGCTCCTCGCATCTCAGGGTTGACCGTTCTCCAGCGGTCGCTGCTCGCCGCCCAGCAGCCGGCCCAGTTCGTCGAGGCGGCTGGATATTTCGTTGATACGGCTATGGGTGCGCAGGTCGACGTCGATCTTGCGGTCCATCACCTTGATCAGCGGCAGGAAGCTGTCCTGCAAGCATTCGGCGAGACTCTCCAGCACCTGCTGGACGCCCGGCTGCGCCGGTGCCGTGACCTCGACGTTCAACGCCGGCGCACCCTGGCCGAGCTGGCGCAGCCCCGCCAGCAACTCGTCCCAGGGCGCCGGTTGTACCGGCTGGGGTTCACGGGCCAGGCCGCGCACGCTCTCCACCAGGTCGTTGAGCTGCGCCACCAGGCGTCCGCCGACATCGGCGTCGCTGCCGCCCATGGCCTTGTTGCGCAGGAAGTCGCGCTTGATCTGCGCCCAGCGCTCGGCCTGCGCGGGGGTCTGGTTGCCGCGCAACTCGGCGAGCTTCAGCAGGTTTTCCTCGGCGCCGGTGGTCAGCAGTTGCGACTCGCCCTGGTAGTGGTCGGCGATCAGTTGCAGCAGCTCGGCGTCGTTCATCACCGCGGAGATCTTCTCCGCCATCTTGTTCATGTTGCGGTAGCTGCCCTGCAGCTTGAACGGCGGCTCGCTGCGGTACTGGTCGGCCTGGGCGGCGCTGGCGATGTACTGCTGGTTGACCTTGAGCACCACGTCGCGCACCTGCATCAGGCGTTGCAGGGTGCTGCTGATCTCGTTGATCTCGGCACCGCTGTAGCCATGGGCCAGCTCGTTGCTGGAGAACGGCTTGCCCTCGGCCTTGGCGACGAAGCGATAGACGTCGGCCATGTCGCGGGTGGCCAGCGGCGCGAGAACCGGGTTGGAGGTCAGGGCGTTCTCGATGTAGCTGAGGGAGAACGCCTCCTGCATGCCGCTGAGGGTGTCGCCGAGATTGTAGATGTCGGCGCGGTTGGCGAGCATGTCGGGAATACGGAAGACCTCGCCGGACTCGGTGTAGGGATTGCCCGCCATCACCACGCAGAATTTCCGCCCGCGCATGTCGTAGGTCCTGGTCCGTCCCTTCCATACCCCTTCCACCCGGCGCGTGCCGTCGCAGAGGGAAATGAATTTCTGCAGGAACTCCGGATGGGTGTGCTGGATGTCATCGACGTAGAGCATCACGTTGTTGCCCATTTCCAGCGCCAGGTTGAGCTTCTCCAGCTCCTGCCGCGAAGTCGCGTCCGGCGCCTGGCCGGGATCCAGCGAGCGCACCTCGTGGCCCAGCGCCGGGCCGTTGATCTTCATGAAGATCAGACCCAGGCGGTGCGCCACGTACTCCATCAGCGTGGTCTTGCCGTAGCCGGGCGGCGAGATCAGCATCAGCAGGCCCATCAGGTCGGTGCGCTTGTTTTCGCCTACCGTGCCCATCTGCTTGGCCAGGTTGTCGCCGATGACACCCAGGTAGACGTCGTTGATCAGCTTGTTGCGAACGAACGAGGACAGCGGACGCGGCTTGAACTCGGCCAGGCGCAGCGCCTCGCGCTCGCGTTCGACGATTTCCTGGCGCAGCGCCTGGTAGCGCCGCAGCCCCGGCAGGAACTGCTGGCGATGGCGGCGCAGGCGGCCGAAGAAATCGTCCACCGCCAGCGCCAGGCCGCGTTCGACGATGCGCGGATGCTCGCCCATCAGGCCGTCGACCTGGAAGCGCAGGTCGACCTCGGTGATCCGTCGTGGCATCTCCTCGTCCAGCAACGAGAGCGCCACCGCCTCGTCCAGGTAGGCCGCCAATGGCTGGAACTCGGCGTCTCCGCAGAGCCCGCGCAGCCAGTTGCCGGCCAGTTCCCACTGGGCCGCGGGCCGCTCGCCGAGGCGCTCCAGGGTCTGCTGGTAGTCGTCCCACAGACGCGCGCCTTGCAGGCGCAGCTTGAGTCCTTCCTGCAGTTGCCGGGCATATTTGCTGAAGGTGAACTCGGGACGCTCGGCGGACAACTCCCAGACCAGGTACTCGGCCGCCTCGTCGATATGCTGCGGGTCCAGCGCGATGGGTTGTTCGGCGAGCAGCGCGCGCATCGCCGCGGCCACTTCGCCGCGAAGGGCGAGCAGGCCGTCGTCGCGGCCGAACATCTGCTGGATGCTGCGGCTGCCGCGTGCCCGCTCGGGCCAGCCGGCGATTTCCCGTCCCTCGCGCTGGCGGCTCCAGAACAGGCTGGCGAAGGCCCGCGCCGAGGGCGCGTAACGCAGCAGTCCGGCGCTCTCGCGCAACGGCAGCAGGCGCACCAGGATCGCCGCCGCATCATGGTCGTGAATGCCTTTCTCGTAGCCCTCCTTGTAGCGCGGCGCGGCGAAATCGCGGATCGCCCGCGCCAGCTCGTCCGGCTGCGCCAGCAGCGCCTGCAGGCGCTCCAGGCTGAAGCCATCACGTCCCGCGTCGGCGGCGGCGAGCACTTCGCCGGCGAGATATTCGGCGCGGTACAGCGTCTCCGACTCGGACTCCAGGTTGACCTGCCAGAACCCGCGCAGCTCGTCGAGCCGGGCGTCCTGAAGCGGTTCGAGGAAGTCGGTGCCGGTCAGGTGCAGGTACAGCGCGTCGCCGCGCGGCATCAGGGTCAGGTCGAGGTCCTGGGTATTCACACTGAAGCGATGGCGCGGACCGAGGCGGATGACGTCGCCGCCCTCCTCGAACAGTTCGCTCTTGTCGCGCAGGGCGCGCACCGCCTGGTCGCGCGCGGCCTTCAGGCGTGCCTCGACGTCGTCGGCCTTGACGCTGTCCTTCAATTCGCGAAGGCGTTCGGCCAGTTCGCGCAGCTTGAGGATCAGCGGGTCGGCGGCGAAGAACGCATTCAGCTCGTCCGCCTCGGTGAAGCGCGCGGTACGTCGTTGCAGGCTGTCGAGGATTCGCCGGGCGGCGTCGAGCAGGCCCTGGGCCTTGCGCTGGCGCTCGTCGAGCAGGGTCTGCTTGTGCGCCTCGAAGGTTTCCAGCAGTTCCTCGCGCTTGGCCAGGATGTCGCCGAGGAACTGCTCGTGGTCGCCGAACTGGCTTTCCAGTTCCTCCAGTTGCACCAGCAGGCGCGACAGTTGCTCGTCGCAGCGCTCGGGGTCCTGGGCCTGGGCCAGGGCGTTGGTGATGCCCTGGCCGAAGAGTTTGAACCGGGCGCCGAACTGGGCCACGGTCTCGCTCGAACCGAGCCCCTTGCGCCGCTGCTCGGCGCGCGCCTTGGCCTGGTTCAGGCGGGCGTAGATCTCCGAGATCGACTCGATGATCCGGGTCCGCTGGGTAGCGTCGTCGATGCGCAGCGAAGCCATCAGCGAGGACAGCATGTCGAGGTCGCCGGCCATCGCCTCCAGCGCCGCCAGCGGCTCGCCGAGCTGGGCCACGGTCTCGGCCTTCTGCGCCTCGCCGTCGAGGGCCTGCAGGCGCTCCAGCAGCGGCTGCAGGGCCTGTTCGCTGGCGAGGAAGGTCGCGGTGGCAGCGGCCACCCGCTCGTGGGCCGCAAGCAGCTCGGCCTCCATGGCGTCGAGCCGCGCCACGTCGATGTAGCGGTACTCGCGGATGGTCAGCAGCAAGCCGCGCTGGGCGGTGATGCCGTTGAGTCCGTCGACGAACTGCTGCACCCGGTCCCAGCCGTCCGGCAGCAGTCCGGACAACAAGGCCTTGTGCCGCTCCTCCGCGTCGACCATCGCCTGGGCCGACTGGCGGCGGATGCTTTCGACCTTCTCGTATTCGTCGAGCACCAGTTCGGCGGTCGCCGCCACTTCGCGCAACAGCGGCGCCAATCCGTCCAGCTGGTCGCTGCCGAGCCAGTGGTAGACGTCGAACAGGCGCCGGGTGTTCTGGCACAGCAGCGAGTAACGCTGGAGCGAAACCGCCGGGGTCTCGATCTCCCGACACAGGTCGTAGAGGTCGGAGACGCCGCGCACCAGCTCGGCGTTGCCGATCCGCCCGAGGAAGCCGCTGCGCGCCGGTTGGCGGGCCGCGTACTCCTCGCTGCAGAACGGCGTCTGCCAGACCTGCATCGGATGGATGCGAGTCGGCTCCTCGCCTTCGGCGGCGAAGATCACCATGCGCCCGTCTTCCAGGCGCGCGTAGCCGTGGCCGAAGAGAGGGTTCTGCAACTGGCGGTTGATCAGGTTGTAGGTGAGCAGCACGTTCCGCCCCTGCTCGGGGTGGTAGAAGATGTACTGCACGTCCTCGCCATTGGGCGAACGCACCGAGCGCTTGAAGCGCATGCCCTCCATGGACTGCTCGAAGGTACGGTACTCGCCGTTCTGCAGGTAGTAGCCGCCGGGGAAGATGATCCCGTGGTCCTCCGGCAACTGGATGCAGGCCAGGCCGATGGCGTCGATGCGCTCGACCTTGCCGGTCAGGCTGTTGAACACCAGGTAGCGCCACTGCTCTTCGCGATAGGGCAGGACCTTGAGCAGCAGCAGGCTGCCGAGGCGGGCGAACTCGACCTGCGCGTCATCCAGCGACTGGGTCTTGTCCATCACCTCTTCGCGATAGATGCCCAGGCCGACCTCGGTGTTGTTCTCGACCTTGATGGTCAGGTCGCCGCCGATGGTCTCGACGAACAGGGTGTCGAGGATATTCAGGTGCGGGAAGCGCCCCTCCACCACCATCTCGCGGGTCGCCCGCTGCCATTCGAAGTCGAACGGTGCCGGCAGGGCGATGTCGCGCTCGCCGCGGTTGTCGATGTAGCGGACTTCGCTGCCGTCGCTGGAGATCGACCAGCGGAACACGCGGATGTCGGTGATCCGCTCGCCGATCTGGAAGCTCGCCAGCAGCTTGCCGTCGCGGATCGCCAATTGCAGCAGGCGGGTGTTCTTGTAATAGGTGTAGAGCTCGTTGAAATCGTTGACGAAGCCCGGCGCGGCGAGAAAGCTGCCCTCCAGCGGCACCGGCTCGGCCTCGTAGCCCTCGCTGCCCTCCACCAGGCGATAGAGGGAGAACACGTCGGCCACGCCGGTTTCCTTGCGCAGGCCGATGAACACGTTGTAGCCGAACAGCAGGCAGTCGCCGACCTGGACGATGTCGCGGGCGATGCAGTTGTTCTCGGTACGGATGCGGACCCGGCCGATCACGTCCATCTGGCTGTCGCCGAACTCCTCCAGGCGACTGGCGTTCAGCCGTTCGGCGGTCTGCCGCAGGCGCTGCCCCTGCTCCAGCAGGCGCTTGTGCAGCACCTCGTAGGCGCCGCCCTCGGCGACGGCCTTGTCCAATATGTCCTGTGCGGGGGTTGCGGCTTGAGTGTCCGACATCCTGGTCTTCCTGGGTCTGCGGCGGTCATCGAGGGAACACGGCCCGGGCGCCCGGTGCCGGGCGCAGCCGGCGGGCGACGCCCGCGCCGGCGCCGTTCAGGGCATGGGCAAAGCGCCTCCGCCGCATAGGGCGGAGGCTGGGCGGCAATTCAGACTTCCGCCGCCGGCTCGCTTTCGTGGCCGCTCTTGCGCTCCGGAACGGAGACCGAGGGCGCGCCGCGACCGTTGAGCAGGCGGGCGAGAACGTCCTGCACCACCGGACTCTTGCCGACCACGCCCTCGATGGCCTTGCCCACCGACAGCGACTTGGCGAAGGAATTGAAGAAGTCGCCCTCGCCGCCGACGATCTCGATGTTCGCCTTGCCCAGCGCGGTGGCGAGCACCTCGGCCTGTTCCTTGGCGATGTCCTTGTTCGCGGCAATGGCCGCCATGGCTTCCTCGAAGCTCTTCTCCAGCTGCATGCGGAACTCTTCGTGCTGGCGGGCGCTGTCGCTGAGAGCATCCAGTGCGCCGAACTTCTTCGCCAGGCCCTCGGCCTCGGCATTCAGGCGCTGCAGCAGGATCTCCGCTTCCGCGCTGCCCTGGTCCTTGGTCGCCTTGGCCTTGGCCGCGCCGAGTTGTTCCTCGCCACGCGCCTGGGCGCCGAGCTTCTCGGCCAGCACCTTGGCTTCAGCCAGGCCGTCCTTCTCCTTGGCCGCCGCCTGCGCCTCGAGCACCCGGGCGTCGGCCAGGCCGCGCTCCTCGTCGCCGCGGGCTTCGGCGACCAGCTGTTCGGCGCGTACCCGCGCCGCCGCCAGGCCGTCCTTTTCCTTCGCCGCGGCGGTGACTTCCAGCACCCGCGCATCGGCCAGCCCCGGCGCCGCGCGCTCGGCCTCGATCCCCTCGGCCAGGCGCTTCTTCGCCTCGGCCTGCTTCGACGCGGCCTCCAGCTCGGCCTGGGCCATGGTGTTGATTTCCACCGCCTTGTGCTTGGAGCGGGCCTCGTCGGCTTCCGCCTGCTTGACCTGGCGCACCAGTTCCTGCTCGGCTTCCGCCTGGGCTTGCAGCAGGATCACCTGCTTGACCCGCTCGGCCTCGGAAACCTCACGAACTTCCTTGATCCGCTCCTCTTCCTGGGCCACGGTCTTCTCTACCGCGACGCGTTCGCGAATCACATTGGCGATGTTCTTGCGCTGCTCTTCCAGCGCCTTTTCCTTCTCGATCTTCTGCAGCTCGACCTCACGCTCGCGGGCGACGATCTCCAGGTCCTTGGCGCGGGTGACCTTCTCCACCTCGATGACCACCGCGCGCTGACGGTTCTGCTGCGCCACCTCGACCTCGCGCTGGTGATTCTCGGTGCGCACGTCGATTTCCTGCTGCGCCTGGATCCGCGCCTGTTCGGCCTTCAGCCGCTCCTCTTCCTTGACCCGCGCGGTTTCCGCTTCCTCGCGGGCGCGGATGGTCTCGATCTCGCGCTTCTGCCGGGCCTCGGCGTCCGCCTGCTGGCGCTCCAGGGCCAGGGCCGCCTCGCGGGTCTCGACGTTCTTCTTCTTGATCGCCAGCTCTTCGTTGCGCTCCAGTTCGTTGGTGATGACGTTCTGGGTGGCGGTCAGCTCGGTGATCTTGCGGATACCCTCGGCATCGAGGATGTTGCTCGGGTCCAGCGAGTTCTTCGCGGTCTGCTCCAGGTAGTCGATGGCGACGTCTTCCAGGACATAGCCGTTCAGGTCGTTGCCGATCACCTCGATGATGCGGTCGCGGAAGTCCTGGCGATTCTCGAACAGCTGGACGAAGTCGAATTGCTTGCCGACGGTCTTCAGCGCCTCGGAGAACTTGGCGTTGAACAGCTCGTTCACCGCCGAACGGTCGGAAGCACGGTCGACGCCGATGGCCTTGGCCACCTTGAGCACGTCGTCCTGGGTCTCGTTGACCCGCAGGTAGAAGGCCACGGTGATGTCCGCGCGCATGTTGTCGCGGCAGATCAGTCCGTCCTTGCCGCGCCGGTCCACCTCCAGGGTGATCAGCGAGATGCGCATGAACTCCTTGAGGTGGATCACCGGATAGACCAGCGCACCGGTGAAATGCACCTTGGGCGTCGACGACATGTCGTTGACGATCAGCGCGGTGCCTTGCGGGACCTTGATGTAGAAGGCCTTGAACAGGGCCAGCAGGCCCATGACCAGCAGAACGACCAGGCCTACTCCCAGCAGGAGGGGCATCAGCGACGTCATATCCATAGCAGCAGTTCTCCTTGTTTCTCACCGAGCCCGGGTCAGATACCGCGGAACTCTTCCTCGGTAACGACCCGGTAGGCGTGCTCCGCCTCCAGGTACTCCAGCAGCACGACGCGATCGCCGCGCTTGAAGCCTTTGTTCTCTTCCGCACGGACTTTCAGGATCAGCCCGGCGCCACCGTCTTCCAGCAACGCCTCGCCATGTTGCAGGGTCACCCGCCCGCTGCGCACCACCGCGACCTGCCCCAGAACCGTCTTGCTGCTGGTGCTTTCCAGCTTGCGGAACAGCGGCCGCAACGGCCGGCACAGCGTGGCGGCCAGCGGCGCCGCCAGGAACAGCGCGCCCACCGCCACCACGGCACCCAACGGGTAGCGCAGCCAGCCGAGCGGCAATGCGCTGAGCAGCCACAGCTGGACGAAGTAGCAGAGGAACCAGGCGAAGAAGGACAGCAGGGTCAGCACCAGGGTGACCGGTACGCCGTTGAGTTTCAGCTTCGCCAGCAGCGCGGCGAGGCCTTCGGCCTGGCCGGCGCCATCGACGACCGATTCGGCGTCGAGATCGAGCACGTCGATCTCGACCATGCCCAGGGCGACGATGCCCCAGTAGATGATCGCGAGGATCAGAAGAAAGCTGAACAGCACGGTCGGGAACGACAGCGCCGTCTGCAGGAAACCTTCCATTGTCGCTCTATCCCTGAAAAACAGGCCCGGACGCCTTCGCCGGGCCGACGGCCGATCAGGCCTTGCCCTTTTCCTTCAGGCGCGCCAGCACGCCATCCACGCTGTTGCCCGAAGCCTTGATCCCGGCCGCGCGCAGCTTGGCGTCCAGCGCATCGTCCGGCGCCGCCGCGCTGGCCAGCTCGGCAGCGGCGTCCATGGTCGCGGCGCGCTCGGCCTGGCGCTGCTTGATGCGTTCCAGGGAGTCCACCGCGGTCTGCAGCTTGCTCTTCGAGTTGCCGTAGCGCTGGGCCACGGCCATCTGTGCCTTCTGCACGCTTTCGGTGGCCTTGACCGTATCCACCTGCTGCTTGAGCTGGCGGATGTTGCCCTCGGCCTGGGTCACCGCCTTGCGCAACTGCGCCACGCTGGCGGCGAATTCGGCGACCTGGGCGCGCTCCCCTTCGAGCTGGCTCTCCAGGGTGGCGATCTTCTCCGCCACTTCGCGGGCCAGTTCCTCGTTGCCGGCCTCGAGTGCCTTGAGCGCGTACTGCTCGTATTCGGCGACCTGGGCCGCAGCCTTCTCGACCCGCTCCTGGGCCAGGCGGTGGCGGGCCATGATCGAGGCCAACGCCTCCCGCGACTTGCGCAGCTCGACATCGGCGTCGCGGATTTCCTGGTCGAGGATGCGCAGCGCCTGGCTGTCGACGATCGCCTCGCCGACTTCGTTGGCTCCGCCGCGCAGTGCGCTCAGCAGCTTGCTCCATACCGTCATGATGGTGTCCTCCCTCAGGCCCGGGCTTTCAGGTAGCCGGCGTAGACTTCCGTGGCGCGGATCACGTTGCCGGCCAGGGTTTCGATCTCGTGCAGCACGCTGGCCAGCGACGAAGTCGTGCTCAACGCGCCGAACATGCTGTAGCAGCGCTCCTCGCCCGGCAGGTTGAGCAGGCCGATGCTCGACAGCGGGAACAGTTGCCGGCTGAGCAGGACCTCTTCATTGAAGGCGGCCGCATCGGTAACGTCGCTTTCCGGCCAGAGCAGCGCCTCGACGATGATCTGCTCGCCCTGCGGGGCGACGAACACCGGCAGGTCGCCGTATTCGCGCATGATCACGTAGAGGCTCGCCTCCGCCCCCTCGATCAGCTCGATCTGGGCCTCGCCGCTGCTGAACAGCTCGGTGCCGCTCAGGGCCTCGGCCAGCGAGCGAGCGTTCCATACCCGGGCTTCCGTCATGTCTTTCTCCTTCTCCAAATGAGCCGCTCCGGCAGCGGGGCGACGCAGCATCCGCTCGATGCCGGCGAGCGCCACGGCGTTCTCCGGCAAGATCCAGACTTCCTTCTTCACCAGGCCCTGCTCGCGCAGGCGCTGGCGAAAGACACGCTGATAATGGGCTGACGATTTCCGTTCCATGGATTCACACTACGAAATTACATGTAAGACTTCAATAGCTCACATGTAAGAAATTCGAACACGCGCACGACCACGCCCCGGACCTGCCGGAGCGTCGGAGAACTGAAGGGGAAAGGGGGAACGGAACGACATGGGGGCCTCCCTGGCTCACTGTTGGCGCGCTACATCCTGTATCGACGCCTGCATTAAACCCTCTATGCAAAAAGAATTGAAGGACCGCCGAGCGCATGAAGGAAAAATGGGAAACGTCTCACCTTCACCGGGACGCCTGCCCAGCCCTTCGGGAAATGCTCTAGGCTATGCGCACACAGCAGCCCGACGGACACTCCATGGAACATTCGCGCAAACCGCTGGCCGGCCTGAAGGTGGTCGAGCTCGGCACCCTGATCGCCGGTCCCTTCGCCTCGCGAATCTGCGCCGAGTTCGGCGCCGAGGTGATCAAGATCGAATCGCCCGATGGCGGCGACCCGCTGCGCAAATGGCGCAAGCTCTACGAAGGCACCTCGCTGTGGTGGTTCGTCCAGGCACGCAACAAGCAGTCGCTGACCCTCAATCTCAAGCACGCCGAAGGTCTGGCGATCCTCAAGCGCCTGCTCGGCGAGGCCGACATCCTGATCGAGAACTTCCGCCCCGGCGTGCTGGAGAAACTCGGCCTGGGCTGGGACGTCCTCCACGCGCTGAACCCGCGCCTGGTGATGGTGCGCCTGTCGGGCTTCGGCCAGACCGGGCCCTACAAGGACCAGCCAGGCTTCGGCGCGGTCGGTGAGTCGATGGGCGGGCTGCGCTACATCACCGGCTTCGAGGATCGCCCGCCAGTGCGCACCGGAATCTCCATCGGCGACTCGATCGCCGCCCTCTGGGGCGTCATCGGCGCGCTGATGGCCCTGCGCCACCGGGAGGTCAACGGCGGTCAGGGACAGGTGGTCGACGTCGCGCTCTACGAGGCGATCTTCGCCATGATGGAAAGCATGGTCCCGGAGTTCGACGTGTTCGGCTTCATCCGCGAGCGCACCGGCAACATCATGCCCGGCATCACGCCCTCCTCCATCCATACCAGCGCCGACGGCCGCCATGTGCAGATCGGCGCCAACGGCGACGCGATCTTCCGCCGCTTCATGCAGGCCATCGGCCGCGACGACCTGGCCGAAGATCCGCAACTGGCGAGCAACGATGGCCGCGACGCGCGCCGCGACGAACTCTACGGGGTGATCGATCGCTGGGTCGCCTCGCTGCCACTGGACGAGGTACTGGCGGTGCTGGCGCGGGCCGAAGTGCCGGCCAGCCGAATCTACTCCGCCGAAGACATGTTCAGCGATCCGCAATTCCTCGCTCGCGAGATGTTCCTCTCGGCACGCTTGCCGGATGGCAAGCCGTTCCGCATGCCTGGCATCGTACCCAAGCTGTCTGCCACGCCAGGCTCGGCGGATTGGGTAGGGCCGGAACTGGGCGAGCATACCGATGCCCTGCTCGCCGGCCTGGGCTACGACACCGAGCGCATCGCCGCCCTGCGCCGGGAAGGCGCTATCTGAACGATACGCGAGCCCCTACCGGTGCCCAGCGGCAGGCGCCTCTCCCCCACCTGTCCATCCAGGGAGAGGGGGGGGTATCCGCACATTTCCACGGCCATGGCGCCATCCGGAAAGAGCCGCTGCACCGGCGCGCTCCTGCGGCCTGACGGCCCGAAGCGAAACGCGCCTCTCGAACGAGACGGCGCTAGCGCGACGAATACAGCAACACGTGATCCCGCTCGCGGAAGGTTGCCAGCACGTCTTCCTCCATCCGCCCGACCAGCACCTGCAATTCGCGGCGAATGGTCTGCACGGCATCCTCGAGATAGCTTTCGTCGTTCAACTGCACCTTGGCGATGACCCGCTGCAACAGGGTTTCTCCCTGTGGGTCGACCAATGTCACCACCCGCCCGCCATCGGGCCGGGGCTGGCTGAGGGTGAAGGGATGGGGAGCGAAGGCATCGGCCAGTCGTTGCTTCAGGCTGTCCAAGTCGGGTCTCCTGTTTCGACGATAAGACTCGTCAAAGACCGAAAAAACGCGAATTGGGTTCGTCCAACCAGGAATTTACCGGACTAACGGCAGAATTCGGCAAAAGGCCATGAACCAGCACATAAGGGAAATGCCGGCGAAAAGCGCCAACCATCCCGCCTGCGCGCAACGCCCTCACCCACCTGAAATGGCAATATCGGGCTCGCCCGCCAGGTAGTGACAACGAGCCTTCCCGCCAGCGCATCGAGCAGCGAGGATCTCATGTCTGCCATCGCTCCCTGCGTGGCGCCTGGCGCGCCTTCCTCCTCGCGGCGGCATACGCCCGCCGCCCTTAGAGAAGGCATGAAAAAGCCCGCCATCAAGGCGGGCTCCTTCCTTTCACGACAGACTCAGAGCGGCTTGCCGCGATTGCCGTGCTGGCTGACGAAAGCCTGTACCTTGGCCAACTCGTTCGGCAATACGGTGCAGCGCTCCTCGCGCTCGAACAGATCGGCGAGGTGCGCCGGCAGCGCCGGCGCCTGGCCGATACCGGCCTTCTCCACCGCCTCGGGGAACTTGACCGGGTGCGCGGTGCCCAGGATCACCATCGGCACGCCCAGGCTGCGCCGGCATTCGCGGGCGGCGCGCACGCCGATGGCGGTGTGCGGGTCGAGCAGCTCGCCACAGGAGCGGTAAACCTCGGCGATGGTCTCGCAGGTCTGCTCGTCGCTGACCGCCAGGGAATCGAACAGCTTGCGCGCCTCGGTCCAGCGCTCGTCCTCCACCGACAGCCTGCCGCTGGCCTTGAAGGCGTCCAGCAGCTCGGCGACGGCCTTGCCGTTGCGGCCGTGCAGGTCGAACAGCAGGCGTTCGAAGTTGGAGGAGACCATGATGTCCATCGACGGCGACAGCGACGGGTGCAGGGTGTCCTTGTCGTAGCGGTTGCCGCTCATGAAGCGGTGCAGGATGTCGTTGCGGTTGGTCGCGACGATCAGTTGGCTGACCGGCAGACCCATGTTGCGCGCCAGGTAGCCGGCGAAGATGTCGCCGAAGTTGCCGGTCGGCACCGAGAACGCCACCGAGCGGTGCGGCGCGCCGAGCTGCAGCGCGGCGTGGAAGTAGTAGACGATCTGGGCCATGATCCGCGCCCAGTTGATCGAGTTCACCGCCACCAGGCGGGTACCCTTGAGGAAGCCCTGGTCGGCGAAGCTGGCCTTGACCATCTCCTGGCAGTCGTCGAAGTTGCCTTCGATGGCGATGTTGTGGATGTTGTCGCCGAGGATGGTGGTCATCTGCCGGCGCTGCACCTCGGACACGCGGTTGTACGGGTGCATGATGAAGATGTCGACGTTGTCGCAGCGACGGCAGCCTTCGATGGCCGCGGAGCCGGTATCGCCGGAAGTGGCGCCCATGATCACCACGCGCTCGCCGCGCTTGGCCAGCACATGGTCGAGCAGGCGGCCGAGCAGTTGCAGGGCGAAGTCCTTGAACGCCAGGGTCGGGCCATGGAACAGCTCGAGCACCCACTCGTTGCCGTTCAGCTGGCGCAGCGGCGCCACCGCGTCATGGGCGAAGACGCCGTAGGTTTCCTCGAGGATCTTCTTGAAATCGGCGTCGGCGATGCTGCCGGCGACGAACGGGCGCATCACCCGGAAGGCCAGCTCGTGGTACGGCAGGCCGGCCCAGGAAGCGATCTCCTCGAGGGTGAAGCGCGGCAGGTTTTCCGGGACGTAGAGACCGCCGTCGCTGGCCAGGCCGGCGAGGAGGACGTCTTCGAAGTTCAGGGCGGGCGCTTGGCCGCGGGTACTGATGTAACGCATGTTCAAAACCTTCGCTGTGGTCGCGGGACCGCGAACGGCGCCCGCGCTCGATCAATTCAGTTGTTCGACACGGATGCGCACCACCGGCCCGGACACGCCTTCCAGCGCTTCCAGGGCGGCGATGGCATCGTTGATGCGTTGTTCGATGACCCGGTGGGTAACCAGGATCATCGGCACCAGGCCGTCCTGTTCCTCGGCCTCCTTCTGCATGATCGATTCGATGTTGATGCCGCGCTCGGACAGGATGGTGGCCACCTGGGCCAGTACGCCCGGATGGTCCTTGGCCTGGATGCGCAGGTAGTAGGCGCTTTCGCAGGCCTCGATCGGCAGGATCGGGTGATCGGATAGCGCGTCCGGCTGGAATGCCAGGTGCGGCACGCGGTTCTCCGGATCGGAAGTCATGGCGCGGACCACGTCGACCAGGTCGGCGACCACCGACGAGGCAGTCGGCTCCATGCCGGCGCCGGCGCCGTAATAGAGGGTGGAACCGACGGCGTCGCCGTTGACCATCACCGCGTTCATCACGCCGTTGACGTTGGCGATCAGGCGGTCCGAGGGAATCAGGGTCGGGTGCACGCGCAGCTCGAAGCCGCTCTCGGTGCGGCGCGCCACGCCCAGGTGCTTGATCCGGTAGCCGAGGGCGTCGGCGTAGTTGACGTCGGCGCTGGTCAGCTTCGAGATGCCTTCGGTGTAGGCCTTGTCGAACTGCAGCGGGATGCCGAAGGCGATCGAGGCGAGGATGGTCAGCTTGTGCGCGGCGTCGATGCCTTCCACGTCGAAGGTCGGGTCGGCCTCGGCGTAGCCCAGGGCCTGGGCCTCGGCGAGGACGTCGGCGAAGGTCCGGCCCTTCTCGCGCATCTCGCTGAGGATGAAGTTGCCGGTGCCATTGATGATTCCGGCCAGCCAGTTGATACGGTTGGCCGAGAGGCCCTCGCGGATCGCCTTGATCACCGGGATGCCGCCGGCGACCGCGGCCTCGAAGGCGACGATCACGCCCTTCTCGCGGGCCTTGGCGAAGATCTCGTTGCCATGCACGGCGATCAGCGCCTTGTTCGCGGTGACCACGTGCTTGCCGTTCTCGATGGCCTTGAGCACCAGCTCATGGGCCAGGGTGTAGCCGCCGATCAGCTCGACGACCACATCGATCTCGGGATTGCAGGCCACCTCGAAGATATCGGCGGTGATGGGGGTCGCGCCGGTGTCGCACTTCGGGTTCGGCCGGCGGGCGGCGATCTGCGCAACCTCAATGCCGCGCCCGGCACGGCGGGCAATCTCCTCGGCGTTGCGTTTGAGCACATTGAAGGTACCGCCACCGACGGTCCCCAACCCACAGATGCCTACTTTGACCGGATTCACGCTGGAACTCCCCATCTCACCTACGACGGCCGGACGCGCCGGCCTGCTATGGTTCCCCGATCGAATCGAGGTTTGACGCGACCACTGTAAGGGCCACGAAGCATCCTGGCGATGGATTCCGCCGCCGAGGGCGGCCGGGATCGCCAATGATGAAAACAAAAGAGCCGCACATTACGAAGCGGCTCTTTATTAGTCAATTGTTCGGCAGGCCCGGCGCTACTTGGCCTCCAGCGCCAGCTTGGCCAACTGCTTGGCCGGCTGGTAGCCGGGGAGCAACTGGCCGTTGGCCAGGACGATCGCCGGCGTACCCTGCACCCCGACCATCTGGCCCATCTGGAACTGCTTGTCCACCGGGTTCTTGCACTCGGAAGACTTGACCTCCTTGCCGTTCATCATGGCGTCCATCGCCTTGGTCGGCTCCTTCGCACACCAGACCGCCTGCAATTGCTTGTCGCCGGCCGATTGCGGGCCCTGCCGCGGGAACGCCATGTAGCGCACCTCGATGCCCTGTTCGGTCAGGTCCGGCACTTCGGCGTGCAGCTTCTGGCAGTACGGGCAGGTGGTGTCGGTGAACACGGTGATGTGCGCCTTGGCCTGGCCCTTGGCCGGATAGACCACCATCTCGCTGGCGGGCACGCCGTTGATCGCCTTGGCGATCGCCTGGCTCTCGGCCTTCTCGGTCAGGTTGACCGGCTTGCCGTCCTTCACCTGGTACAGGTAGCCCTGCATGACGAACTGGCCGTCGGCGCTGGCATAGAGCACCCGGCCGCCCTCCAGCTGCACCTGGTAGAGCCCCGGCAGCGGACTGCTGGCGATGGAATCGATGGGCAGATCCGGCTGCAGGGCCTGCAGGGTCTTGCGGATGTTCTGATCGGCATTGTCTGCCAGGGCCAGGGTACTGATCAGGCCGAGGGCGGCAGCAGCCAGAAAACGGGTCACGCGCATGTGTCACTCCTGTCGTGCGGTCGGCGAAGCCTACCATAGACCGCCGGCCCGACGGGTCCGACGCTTGTCGCAGAACGCTACGAAAGCGCCTCTTTTCGGATAGGTCCGGACTTTTCGGACAAAGCGTCAGCCGCGCGGATGATGGCGGGCGTGCAGGTCCTGCAAGCGGGCCCGGGCGATATGGGTGTAGATCTGGGTGGTCGACAGGTCGCTGTGGCCGAGCAGCATCTGCACCACCCGCAGGTCGGCGCCATGGTTGAGCAGGTGGGTGGCGAAGGCATGGCGCAGGGTGTGCGGCGAGATCGACTTGCCGATCGCCGCCACCTGCGCATGGCGCTTGATGCGATGCCAGAAGGTCTGGCGGGTCATCTGCTCGCCACGCAGGCTGGGGAACAGCACATCGCTGGGGCGTCCGCCGAGCAGGTCGGCGCGCGCCTCGCGCAGGTAGCGTTCGAGCCAGCCGATGGCTTCCTCGCCGAGCGGCACCAGGCGCTCCTTGCTGCCCTTGCCGAAGACCTTGACCACGCCCTGGCGCAGGTTGACCTGCTCGAGGGTCAGGCCGACCAGTTCGCTGACCCGCAGCCCGCAGGCATACAGCACCTCGAGCATGGTGCGGTCGCGCAGGCCGAGCGGATCGTCGACTTCCGGCGCGGCCAGCAGGGCTTCGACGTCCGCTTCCGACAGTGACTTGGGCAGCGGTTTGCCCAACTGCGGCAGGTCCACCTGCAAGGTGGGATCCTCGGCGATCAGGCCGTCGCGCAGGCAATAGCGGTAGAAACCGCGCAGGCCGGAAAGGAAGCGCGCCGTCGAGCGGGCCTTGTAGCCCTGCTCCAGGCGCCAGGCCAGATGGTCGAGGATGGCGTCGCGGCCCACCCCTTCCAGGCGCAGACCGTGGCCGTCGAGCCAGGCATTGAACTGCTCGAGGTCGTTGCGATAAGCCTCGCGGGTGTTGTCGGCGAGGCCTTTTTCCAGCCACAGGGCGTCGAGGAAACGGTCGATCAGGGGATGTTCGAGGGTACTCATGGATGAAGGCTGCGAACCAAATGAAAGCGCGGCTAGTCTTTCATAGCCTGGGCGCTATCGCGAGCGTTGGCCGTCATCGCCACGTAATGGTTAGTCAGGCCGGTCGACAGGAGGTCGGCCGGCTTCCCGTGCCCGCGGGAAAAAGCGGAGCCATGTGGCTCGATGGTTCGCCCCGGCTCAGGACGAGCGGGGCGACGCTGACAAGGAATCCTCGATGGACCAGAACGCTATCCTGCTCGCCCTGGGCGGCATCGGTGCCGCCGCCCTGCTCAGTCAATGGCTGGCCTGGCGCCTGCGCCTGCCAGCCATTCTTTTCCTGCTGCTGTCCGGGATCGTCGCCGGCCCCCTGCTCGGCTGGCTCGATCCGGACGAGATGTTCGGCCCCCTGCTGTTCCCGCTGGTATCCCTGGCGGTGGCGCTGATCCTCTTCGAGGGCAGCCTGACCCTGCATTTCAGCGAATGGAAGGAAATCGGCACCGTGGTGCACCGGATGGTGACCATCGGCGCGCTCTCGACCTGGGGCGTGATCGCCCTGGCCGCCCACTACCTGCTCGACTTCAGCTGGGAAATGGCCCTGCTGTTCGGCACCCTGACCCTGGTCACCGGGCCCACGGTGATAGTCCCGATGCTGCGGGTGGTCCGGCCCAAGGCCGCGGTGGCGAACATCCTGCGCTGGGAAGGCATCGTCATCGATCCCATCGGTGCGCTGCTGGCGGTCGTGGTGTACAGCTTCATCATCTCCAGCGGCGAAGGCGACGGCTGGCTGCACAGCCTGCAGACCTTCGGCGGGGTGATCCTCTGCGGCAGTCTGTTCGGCATCCTCGGTGGCTGGGCGCTGGGCGTCGTCCTGCGTCGCCACTGGCTGCCGGACTATCTGCACAACCTGGCGACGCTGGCCGCGGTGCTGGGCGTGTTCATCGCCTCGAACCGGGTGATGCACGAATCCGGGCTGCTCGCCGTGACCCTGATGGGCATGGGCCTGGCCAACATGAAGGGCGTCGACGTACGGCAGATCCTGCACTTCAAGGAGAACCTCAGCGTCCTGCTGATTTCCGGCCTGTTCATCCTCCTCGCCGCGCGCCTGGACATCAATGCCCTGCTCGGCCTGGGCCCGGCGGCGCTGCTGGTGCTGCTGCTGATCCAGTTCGTCGCCCGTCCGCTGAACGTGGCGCTGTCGACCTGGGGGTCGCCGCTGAGCTGGCGCGAACGCGCCCTGCTCAGCTGGATCGCCCCGCGCGGGATCGTCGCCGCGGCGGTCTCGGCGATCTTCGCCATCCGCCTGGGCGCCGAAGGCCATGCCCAGGCGGCGCTGCTGGTGCCGCTGACCTTCCTGGTGATCATCGGCACGGTGGTCCTGCAAAGCGCCACCGCGCGCCCCCTGGCCCGCCTGCTGAAGGTCGCCGAGCCCTCGCCCAGCGGCTACCTGATCGTCGGCGCCAATCCGGTCGGGCGCGCCATCGGCAAGGCCCTGAAGAGCCTCGGCAGCCGCGTGCTGCTGACTGATTCGAGCTGGGAAAACATCCGCGCCGCGCGGATGGACAACCTGCCCACCTATTTCGGCAATCCCACCTCGCAGCATGCCGAAGCCCACCTCGACCTGGTCGGTATCGGCCACCTGCTGGGCGTGTCCCCGGCCGGCGAGCTGAACACCCTGGCGGCGATGCGTTTCCGCCACGAGTTCGGCCACCGCCAGTTGTTCGGCCTGCCGACCAGCCAGGAAGCCAAGCGCACCGACAAGCACCGCTCCAGCGACGAGCACCGTGGCCGCCCGCTTGGCCAGCGGCCGCTGACCTACGCGCAGTTCGCCAGCCTGCTGTCGCGCGGCGCGGAAATGCGCACCACCCTGCTGACTGACAATTTCGGCTGGAACGAGTACCAGGCGCTGCACGGCGAGTCGGCGGTCCTGCTGTTCGCCCGCGACCCGAACGGCCGGATGCACGTCGCCACCCCGCAGACCACGCTCACGCCCGGCACAGGCTGGACGCTGCTCTCGCTGATCGAGGCGGAACCGTCAGTCAGCAAGTCGCAGGCCACGGAAATCGCCGACTAGACTTCAACGAGTCGACGAAAGAGGGCCGTCACCCTATCCAAGGTTGGGTGACAAACGAAGCACACGAAGAGGATGATTGCATCTAGCCATCATCCTCTTTTTTCATCAGGCCACCACCATGTCCAATCAACAACATTCCCGTCTGGGCCAGATCCTGATCAACAAGGGGCTGATCAGCGCCGCCCAACTGGACGCCGCGATCCAGGCACAGTTGACCAACCGCAAGCGCCTGGGCGAAACCCTGATCGAACAGGGCCTGCTGAGCGAACGGCAACTGAGGAAGGCACTGAAGAAGCAGACCAGCCTGCGCCTTGCCGCGACCTTGGTCGCCGCCCTGCTCAGCCCGTTCCAGATGGCCAGCGCCGACATCCAGCGTATGCAGCCGCCAGCGGCCATGGGCCGCCAGGAACTGCCGAAGAGCCTGCGTCCGCTGACCGACGTCGAGATGAGCAACGTCAACGCCCAAGGCCTCAATGAAAGCCTCGAGGGCCTGTTCCTGAAGGCCGAGGGCGGCGACGGCCTGGCCGCGGTGAAGCAACTGGCGAAGCTGGTGATGCCGGTGCTCGACAGCCTGGAAGCGGAAACCTCGATGAGCGACGTGCGCTACGACACCGGCAAGACGCAGAGCACGCTCAACCCCGACGGCTCGGTCAACCTGCGCCTGCCAAGCAGTATCGGCGAGGTGCGTTTCGACAACATCCGCATCGCCGGCGCGCCGCGCGAGCAGACCTTCGGCAGCGTGAGCCTGCAGCAGATCGATCTGTCCCAGGCCTCCCTGAAGATCAGCCTGCGGCCCTGAATCCAACGCCCGAGGCTGGTCGTCCAGGACCATGAAAAAAGGCACCCGAAGGTGCCTTTTCGTTGCCTGGCTCAAGCCGCCTGGCTGGCCGGGAATCCCGGCAGGACCGGAACCGGACGTTTTTCATCGTCGATGGCGACGAAGCTGAACAGGCCGTGTATGGCCTTCTCGCGGCCGTCGGCGTACATGCTTTCCAGGTACACCTCGACCTCCACCTTGAGGCTGGTGTTGCCGACCTTGACCACCCGGCCGACCAGTTCGACGATCGAGCCCGCCGGAATCGGATGGTTGAAGTCGATGCGATCGGTGGAAACGGTCACCAGCGGCAGGCGGCAGAAACGCGTGGCGGTGATGAACGAGACCTCGTCCATCCAGGCCAGCGCGGTACCGCCGAACAGGGTGTTGTGGTGGTTGGTGGTGGGCGGGAATACCGCCTTGGTCACACGGGTTTCGGAAAGCTCGGTGCGACGCAGGATTTCTTGCTCTCTGGGGGTCATGCCACGAATACCGGATGGAGTGGCTGCCCGGGTGCTGCGGATGTTGTACTGGTTATGCGCTGCCGTGGGCAGTAGGAAGCGCCGCCGGAAAGGCGAACGCCAGGCATGAAAAAAGCAGCCCTCGGGCTGCTTTTCTCGGAGAAGAACCGGATTAGACCAGTTTTTCCTTGATGCGCGCGGCCTTGCCGGACAGGGCGCGGAGGTAGTACAGCTTGGCCTTGCGCACGTCGCCGCGACGCTTGACGCTCAGGCTGTCGACGATCGGGCTGTAGGTCTGGAAGGTACGCTCTACGCCTACGCCATTGGAGATCTTGCGCACGGTGAAGGCGCTGTTCAGGCCACGGTTGCGCTTGGCGATGACGACGCCTTCGAAGGCCTGCAGACGCTGACGGTCGCCTTCCTTCACCTTGACCTGGACGATCACGGTGTCGCCGGGGGCGAACGCCGGGATCTCTTTGTTCATCTGTTCAGCTTCGATCTGCTGAATGATCTTGTTGGTCATGCTGTGCTCCTAAGACCGGCAATCGGCCAGCCATCGATACGTTAACTATCGTCCCGCTGACGGATATATTCCGCCAGCAGCTTCTGCTCTTCTCCAGAAAGCGAGCGGCTATCCAGAAGATCGGCGCGTCGTTCCCAGGTCCGCCCAAGGGCCTGCTGCAAACGCCAACGCCGGATGTGTTCATGGTTGCCACTGAGCAACACTTCAGGAACACGTTTGTCCGCGTACACCTCGGGTCGGGTGTAGTGCGGGCAGTCGAGCAGGCCATCCGTGAAGGAGTCCTCCTCGGCGGAATCTGCATGACCCAATGCACCGGGCAGCAACCGCGTCACTGCATCGACCAGCACCATGGCCGGCAATTCACCGCCGGACAGGACATAATCGCCGATCGACCATTCTTCATCGACGTGCTCTTCGATGAAGCGCTCGTCGATGCCTTCGTAGCGCCCGGCGATGAGGATCAACGCTTCCTCTTCGGCCAGTTCGCGTACGCCCGCCTGCGTCAGCTGGCGGCCTTGCGGCGAAAGGTAGATCACCTTCGCCTTCCTGCCCCCGGCGGCTTGCCTGGCATCCGCCAGCGCGCCCTCCAGAGGCTTGATCTTCATCACCATGCCCGGGCCACCGCCGAAGGGCCGGTCGTCCACCGTCTGGTGGCGGTCCTCGGTGTAGTCCCGTGGATTCCAGCAGGTCAGCGTGAGCAACCCCTGCTTTACCGCACGGCTGGTGATGCCATAGTCACTGATCGCGCGGAACATCTCCGGAAAGATGCTGACGACGCCCACCCACAAACGCTTGTCCATGGATGATCAGAAGTCCGCGTCCCAGTCCACCCGCATCTCGCCAGCGGCCAGGTCGATCGACAGCACGCACTGCCCGGTATAGGGCAACAGGCGCTCGCGGTCGTCCAGGCTGCCCGCGCAGGGCTTGACCACCATGACATCGTTGGCACCGGTTTCCAGCAGATGGTCGATCACGCCGAGCAACTGCCCGCCCTGGTCGATCACCTTCAGGCCTTCCAGCTGGTACCAGTAGTACTCACCTTCCTCGAGAGAGGGCAACTCGCTACGCGGGATGCAGATCTCGTAACCGGTGAAGGTGCGGGCCTCTTCGCGATCGTCGAGCCCCTTGAGCTTGGCGGCCAGGACCTTGCCATGCAGGCGCCCCCTGACCAGCTCGGCCTGCCGGGTCTCGCCGTCGCGCCGGAGCGTCCAGCGGCGATAGTCCAGCAGGTTGTCCAACGGGTCGGTAAAGGAATACACCTTCACCTCACCGCGGATGCCGTACACCGAAACGATCTTGCCGATCACGACCAGGTCGTCGGCGGGTGTCGGCATTTCACTCATGACGGCTTAGGCGTTGGCCTTGGCAGCGTCCTTGAGCAGCTGAGCGACGCGCTCAGACGGCTGTGCACCCTGGCCGAGCCAGTAGGTGGCACGCTCCTGGTCGACGGACAGACGCACTTCGCCACCAGTCGCAACCGGGTTGAAGAAACCGATGCGCTCGACGAAGCGACCATCGCGCGCATTGCGGCTGTTGGTCACGGTCAGGTGGTAGAAGGGGCGCTTTTTGGAGCCGCCACGAGCAAGACGGATGGTTACCATGTGAACTTCGTTCCTGTAGTCGGTGCTTACAAAATGAATGCACGCTGGGCCCACGGCCCGAAAGGCCGCATATTCTAAGGATTATCGGGGAATTTGCAAATCTCTTTTTCGGCCACCCATCGGCCGGCGCGGAGAGCGCGAGAAGCGCGCGGTCCGCCCGCCGGCCGACGGAGCGGACCCGCCGGCGTGGCCAGCGGCCGCGCGTCCGATCAAAGCTTGGGCATGCCCCCCGGGAACATGCTGCCCATGCCTCGCATCATCCTGGCCATGCCGCCCTTGGCGGTGACCTTCTTCATCATCTTCTGCATCTGCTTGTGCTGCTTGATCAGCCGGCCGACGTCCTGCACCTGGGTGCCGGAGCCGAGGGCGATGCGGCGCTTGCGCGAGCCGCTGATCATTTCCGGGTCGCGCCGTTCGCCGGGGGTCATCGAGTTGATGATCGCCTCCATCTGCTTGAACTGCTTCTCCGCCGCGCCTTGGGCGTTGCCCATCTGCGCCAGGTTGACCCCGCCGAGCATCGGCAGCTTGTCCATGAGCCCGCCGAGGCCGCCCATGTTCTTCATCTGTTGCAGCTGGTCGCGGAAGTCCTCCAGGTCGAAGCCCTTGCCCTTCTTGATCTTCTTCGCCAGCTTCTCGGCCTTGTCGCGGTCGAGGTTCTGCTCGGCCTGCTCGATCAGGCTGAGCACGTCGCCCATGCCGAGGATGCGCGAGGCCACGCGGTCGGGATGGAACGGATCGAGCGCCTCGCTCTTCTCGCCCATGCCGAGGAACTTGATCGGCTTGCCGGTGATGGCCCGCACCGAGAGCGCGGCACCGCCACGCGCGTCGCCGTCGACCTTGGTCAGGACCACGCCGGTCAGCGGCAAGGCGTCATTGAAGGCCTTGGCGGTATTGGCGGCGTCCTGGCCGGTCATGGCGTCGACCACGAACAGGGTCTCCACCGGCTTGATCGCCGCGTGCACCTGCCTGATCTCGTCCATCATGTCGGCGTCTATGTGCAGGCGACCGGCGGTATCGACGATCACCACGTCGATGAACTTCAGCCTCGCCTCGCGGATCGCCGCCTCGGCGATGGCCACCGGCTTCTGGCTGACGTCGGAAGGGAAGAAGGTTACGCCGACCTCGCTCGCCAGGGTTTCCAGCTGCTTGATCGCGGCGGGTCGGTAGACGTCGGCGGAAACCACCATCACCGACTTCTTCTTGCGTTCCTTAAGGAAGCGCGCCAGCTTGCCCGCGGTGGTGGTCTTGCCCGCACCCTGCAGGCCGGCCATCAGGATCACCGCCGGCGGCGCGACGCTCAGCGCCAGGTCCTCGTTGGCCGCGCCCATCAGCTCCTCGAGCTCGGCGCGGACGATCTTCACGAACGCCTGTCCCGGGGTCAGGCTCTTCGAGACCTCGGTACCGACGGCGCGCTCCTTGACCTTGTTGACGAAGTCCTTGACCACCGGCAGGGCCACGTCGGCCTCGAGCAGGGCCATGCGCACTTCGCGCAGAGTGTCCTTGATGTTGTCCTCGGTCAGCTTGGCCTTGCCGGTGACATGGCGAAGCGTCTGCGAGAGGCGGTCTGTAAGGTTTTCGAACATGCGCGATCCTTCCACGGGGGTTGCGGCAAGCGGCGGATTATAACCAAGAGCGCGTCGCGGGACACGCGATGAAAGACGGAGTGTGTGTCCGGCGACGACCGGGGGCCAGCCTCAAGTCCTTGATTTGCCGACGCGTTCCGTCTTTGCCGGGACGACTGCCCGGCCAGGAGGTCGCGGCGCCCGCGGCAGGCGGTCCGCCAACCCGGCCACAGGCACGAGAGAACTGTTCGCAACGGCTTTCTCGCGACGCTCGTTCTATGCCAAACTCCCTCCCTTTCGGGCCCGCGATTACAAGGACTTATGCATCCCCTGCTGCCCAGCCTCATCGCTGCTGTTCTCTACCTCGGCACCACCGCCTACCACGGCGCCTGCCTGGCCAGGCGCACCACGCCGGGCAAACCCCTGCTGCTCGGGTTCGGCATCCTCGCGCTGGCCGCCCACGCCTTCAGCCTCTACCAGCAATTGCTGACCCCGGCCGGACTGGTGCTGGACTTCTTCAACGCCGCCAGCCTGATCGCCGCCGCGGTGATCCTCCTGACCCTGCTGGCGACCCTGCGGATACCGGTGGAGAACCTGCTCCTTCTTTTATTCCCGCTGGGCGCCCTCACCACCCTGCTGGCGGTATTCATCCCCCACGGCACCGTCGAGCCGATCAACGAGCAGCCGGGCATCCTCGCCCATATCCTGCTGTCGATCCTGGCCTATGGCCTGCTCACCATCGCGGTGTTCCAGGCGCTGTTGCTGCTGCTCCAGGACTATCGCCTCAAGCACAAGCACCCGTCCGGGCTGATCCGCAACTTCCCACCGCTGCAGACCATGGAAAGCCTGCTGTTCGGCTTTCTCTGGGGTGGCTGGTCGCTGCTCTCGCTGTCCCTGCTGTCCGGCTGGCTGTTCGTCGACAACCTGTTCGCCCAGCACCTGGCGCACAAGACCATCCTCTCCTGCTTCGCCTGGGTGGTCTTCGCCGTGCTCCTGTGGGGCCGCCACCAGCTCGGCTGGCGCGGCCACAAGGCGATCCGCTGGACCCTGGCCGGTTTCTGCCTGTTGATGTTGGCGTATTTCGGCAGCAAGCTGGTGCGGGAATTCATCCTGCACATCTGATGGGCCTCCTTCATGGATGAGCTGCACCCCGGGTACCTGGTCGGCCTGCTGGTTCTCCTGGTCGCCTGCTCGGCGTTCTTCTCCTGCGTCGAGACCGCCCTGCTCAACCTCGACCGTTACCGCCTGCGCCTGCAGGCCAAGCAAGGGCTGCGCGGGGCCCGGCGCAGCAGTTGGCTGCTGCTGCACGACGACCGCCTGCGCGGCACCCTGCTGATCGGCCGCACCCTGGTCAATGTCAGCGCCGCCGCCCTGGCCAGCTGGGCCGCGGTGCGCCACTGGGGCGTCATCGGCCTGGCCGTCGCGATCCCCGGCCTGACCCTGCTCCTGCTGCTGTTCGGCGCGCTGCTGCCGCGTCGCTACGGCGCCCTGCGCGCCGAGCACGTGGCGCTGCCGGCGAGCCTGCCGCTGCTCCTGCTGCAACGCCTGTGCTGGCCGCTGCTGTGGCTGCTGACCGCCCTCAGCAACGCCCTGCTGCGCCTGCTCGGCGTCGCCGCGGCGGAGCGCGACGAGGGCCGCAGTCGCGACGAGGAAGCCCTGCGCCCCGCCGATAACCCGCAGGCGACCGAGGTCAGCCGCCAGGACATGCTGCTCGGCCTGCTGGACCTGGAACGGGTCACGGTCAACGACCTGATGATCCCGCGCAACGAAGTCGAAGGCATCGACCTCGACGACCCGCTCGAGGACATCGTCGAGCAGTTGCGCACCACCAGCCACACGCGCCTGCCGGTGTACCGCGACGACGTCAACCAGATCGAAGGCATCGTCCACATGCGGCAGATCGCGCGCCTGCTGACCCAGGGCCGGCTGACCAAGGACAACCTCCGCCAGGCTTGCGTCGAGCCGTACTTCGTGCCGGAAAGCACGCCGCTGTCGACCCAACTGGTGAACTTCCAGAAGGAAAAGCGCCGCATCGGCGTGGTGGTGGACGAATACGGCGAGGTGATCGGCATCGTCACCCTGGAGGACATCCTCGAAGAGATCGTCGGCGACTTCAACGACCTCGACAGCCTCGACAACCCGGACATCCAGGCCCAGGAAGACGGCAGCTTCGTCATCGACGGCAGCGCCAACCTGCGCGAGCTGAACAAGTCGCTCGGCTGGCAATTGCCCTGCGACGGGCCGAAGACCCTCAACGGCCTGGTCACCGAGGCACTGGAGCAGATTCCCGACTGCGCGGTGTGCCTGCGTATCGGCCCCTACTGCCTGGAGATCCAGCAGTCGGCGGAAAACCGCGTGAAGAGCGTGCGCGCCTGGCATCCCCGCGCCCTGGCCCCACTGCTGGAGAGCGACACCGGGGCCTGATCCGGGATTGCCGAACCCGCCCCGCGGCGCTCTATAATCGACCCAGCTTATCCAGCCCTGCCGCCGGCTCCGCCGCTACCCGCAGCCCGAGCCCCGGCCAGTCACCCGCCAGTCCCGCCTGCCCGTCCGGCCCACCGCCGACGGTCCAGCCGGCGCACGGCGCGCAGGCTCACCCTCCCTGCGCGACCGACCTCGTCCGCCCCACCCGGGCGCCGCGCCGCCGCATCGGCGCGCTGGCATAACCATCCGGCCGCACGGAAGCACTCCGTCCTGCCCTGACTGCCAGGGACCTCCCCACCATGACCGCCGCCACCCTCGCCGCCGCCCCCACTCCGGAAGCGGCCAACTCGACCACCCGGGTCGCCGTCGCCAGCTTCATCGGCACCGCCATCGAGTTCTACGATTTCTACGTCTACGCCACCGCCGCCGCCCTGGTGATCGGCCCGGTATTCTTCCCGCAGACATCCGGCACCGCGCAGATGCTCAGCGCCTTCCTCACCTTCGGCATCGCCTTTCTCGCCCGTCCGCTGGGCTCGGCGCTGTTCGGCCACTTCGGCGACCGCATCGGGCGCAAGTCGACCCTGGTCGCCTCGCTGCTGCTGATGGGGGTCTCCACCACCCTGATCGGCGTCCTCCCCGGCTACGACAGCATCGGCTACTGGGCTCCGTTGCTACTCTGCCTGCTGCGCTTCGGCCAGGGCCTCGGCCTCGGCGGCGAATGGGGCGGCGCCGCACTGCTGGCTACGGAGAACGCGCCGGCCGGCAAACGCGCCTGGTTCGGCATGTTTCCCCAGCTCGGCCCGTCGATCGGCTTCCTCGCCGCCAACGGCCTGTTCCTGGCCCTGGCGATGCTGCTCAGCGAGGAGCAATTCCGTGAGTGGGGCTGGCGGATCCCGTTCCTGCTCAGCGCGGCGCTGGTGATCGTCGGCCTCTATGTGCGCCTGAAGCTGGCGGAGACCCCGGTGTTCGCCAAGGCCATGGCCAGGCACGAGAGGGTCCGCCTGCCGATCGCCGAGCTGTTCGCCCAGCACTGGCGGCCGACCCTGCTCGGCGCCCTGGCGATGGTGGTGTGCTATGCGCTGTTCTATATCTCCACGGTGTTCTCGCTGAGCTACGGAGTCGCCAGCCTGGGCTTCAGCCGCGAGGAGTTCCTCGGTCTGCTGTGCCTCGCCGTGCTCTTCATGGCCGCCGCCACGCCACTCTCGGCCTGGCTCAGCGACCGCTTCGGGCGCAAGCCGGTACTGCTGCTCGGCAGCCTGGCGGCGCTCGCCTCCGGGTTCGCCATGGAGCCGCTGCTGAGCCAGGGCTCGGCATTCAGCGTCGCCCTGTTCCTCTGCATCGAATTGTTCCTGATGGGCGTCACCTTCGCCCCGATGGGCGCGCTGCTGCCGGAAATCTTCCCCACCCACGTGCGCTACACCGGCGCGTCGGCGGCCTACAACCTGGGCGGCATCCTTGGCGCATCGGTGGCGCCCTACATCGCCCAGAAGCTGGTCGGCATCGGCGGCCTGGGCTGGGTCGGCGGCTACGTCTCGGCGGCGGCGCTGCTCAGCCTGCTGGCGGTACTGTGCCTGAAGGAGACCCGCGACAACGACCTCGGCGCAGCACCCTGAATCCCGCTCAGGGGTCCGCGGCGCCACCCTCTTCCCTCGCCGCCAGCCAGTCGGCGAGGGAGGAGGCCCAGACCTGGTAGCCCAGTTGCGACGGATGAAAGCCGTCGATGGCCAGGTAGCCCGGAAGCAGGTCCAGCGAGATCGGGCAGTAGCCGGCGCCGGCCGCGCCAGCGAGATCGCGCAACGCCTCGTCGAGCAGCCGCCCGCGCCACCCCAGCAGGGCCCGCAGCAAACCGGGCAGGGCGGAGAAATGCCGCAGCGGCGGCACCGCGGTGCAGATCACCTGCGCGCCGGCCGCCTGGAAGGCTCCGATAAGGGCAGCGCAATCGGTTCGCCAGCGTTCGAGGGAGCGCAGGCCGGTGGTGTCGTTGACGCCGAAGACCAGGATCACCCGGTCGAAGAAACGTCCTTCCACCTGCGGTAGCAGGCGTTCGCGCGCCTCGCCGCTGGTGATGCCGTTCTCGCCCAGCGCCAGCCAGGCCACCGGGCGCCGCAGACGCTCGCCCAGCGCCGCGGCCAGGCGGCCGGCGAGGGCGTAGTCCAGGCAACTGGCGCCAACCCCGGCTACCGTCGACTCACCGAACAACAGCAAGCGCAGCGGCTCTCCGCTGCCGGGCTCTCCGGCCAGCCCTTCGCGAGGTCCCGCCGCGGGCGCCAGGCGCAAGGCCCGGCGGCGGGTACGGATAGCCAGCGGCACCACCAGTGGGAGCAACGGCAGAGCCGCCGCCCACCAGGCCAGCGATGCCAGCCGGCGCATCTCAGAGTTCGACGCGAACCGCCTGGGCGGCACGGGTCGCCTTGGCCCGCGCGGCATCGATGGACTCGTCGCGCGCCAGGGCCACCCCCATCCGCCGCTGGCCATCCACTTCCGGCTTGCCGAACAGGCGCAGCGCGGTATCCGCCTCACCCAGGGCGGCGCCGAGGTTGGCGAAGGCGACCCGGTCGGACTTGCCTTCCACCAGGATCACCGCCGAGGCCGACGGGCCGAACTGGCGGATCAGCGGGATCGGCAGGCCGAGGATCGCCCGTGCGTGCAGGGCGAACTCGGAAAGATCCTGGGAAATCAGGGTCACCAGGCCGGTATCGTGCGGGCGCGGCGACACCTCGCTGAACCACACCTGGTCGCCCTTGACGAACAGTTCGACGCCGAACAGCCCGCGTCCGCCGAGGGCCTCGGTCACCGCCCGGGCGACCCGCTCGGACTCGGCCAGGGCCTGCGCGCTCATCGCCTGCGGCTGCCAGGACTCGTGGTAGTCGCCCTTGACCTGGCGGTGACCGATCGGCGCGCAGAAAGTGGTACCGCCGACATGGCGCACGGTGAGCAGGGTGATCTCGTAGTCGAAATCGATGAAGCCCTCGACGATCACCCGGCCCTTGCCGGCGCGCCCACCTTCCTGGGCGTAGTCCCAGGCCGCCTGCAGGTCGTCGGGGCCTTTCAGGACACTCTGGCCCTTGCCCGACGAGCTCATGATCGGCTTCACCACGCAGGGGTAGCCGACGCGCTCGACGCCCAGGCGGTAGTCCTCGAAGGTATCGGCGAAGTGATAGGGCGAGGTCGGCAGGCCGAGTTCCTCGGCAGCCAACCGACGGATGCCTTCGCGGTTCATGGTCAGTTGCGCGGCGCGGGCGGTGGGCACCACGGTGTAGCCTTCGGCCTCCAGCTCGACCAGGGTGGCGGTGGCGATGGCCTCGATCTCCGGGACTATGTAGTGTGGCTTCTCCTGCTCGATCACCGCGCGCAGGGCGGCGCCGTCGAGCATGCTGATCACGTGGCTGCGATGCGCCACCTGCATGGCCGGGGCGTTGTCGTAGCGATCGACGGCGATCACCTCGCAACCCAGGCGTTGCAGCTCGATGGCGACCTCCTTGCCCAGCTCGCCGGAGCCACAGAGGAGGACGCGGGTCGCGCTCGGCGACAGGGGGGTACCGATACGGGTCATGGACGAACCTCGGAAATGAAGGAAAACGGGTTCCACCTCAGGCGGAACCGCTGAGCAGGCCTTGCGCCTTGGCGCGTGCGACGCAGCGGCCAAGCACCTCGCGGCGCTCGTCGTCGCTCATCAGGCCCCAGCGGGTGATCTCGGACGCCGTGCGCTGGCAGCCGATGCAGATATCCTGCTCGTCCAGCGCACAGACGTGGACGCAGGGCGAAGCCACCGGCCGCTCGTTCACCCCAGGTCCTCGGCGAGGTCGCGGGCGTAGCGGCGGGCGTTGTGCACATAGTGGGCGGCGCTGGCCTCGAGCATCTTCCTCTGCGGTTCGCTCAGCTCGCGCACGACCTTGCCTGGCGAGCCCATCACCAGCGAGCCGTCGGGTATTTCCCTGCCCTCGGGAATCAGCGCGTTGGCGCCGATGATGCAGTACTTGCCGATCTTCGCCCCGTTGAGGATCACCGCGTTGATCCCCACCAGGCTGTAGTCGCCCACCGTGCAGCCGTGCAGCATGGCGTTGTGGCCGACGGTGACGCCCTTGCCGAGGCTCAGCGGATACCCCATGTCGGTGTGCATCACCGCGCCGTCCTGGACGTTGCTGTGCTCGCCGATATGGATCAGTTCGTTATCGCCGCGCAGCACCGCGCCGAACCAGACGCTGGCGCCGGCGTCCAGGCGAACCTTGCCGATCACCGCGGCGGTGGGGGCGATCCAGCTGTCGGGATGGGTTTCGACGCGGGCGTCGCCCAGGCGGTATTTCATCGCGATCTCCTCGTGGCCGGGGTCTGCGCCCCGTCGGTCAACTCAGTTTGATGAAGGAAGCCGGTGGCGTGTGCAGGTCGATCGGGTCGTCGAAAAGCAGGTTGACCAGTTCCACCACCATGATGGCGGTCAGGCCCCAGATCTTGAACTCGCCGAAACGATAGCTGGGCACGTACCAGCTGCGACCGAAGTAATCGATGCGGTGGGTGACCTCGCGCGGATCGTCGCGAAAGAAACTCAGCGGCACGTTGAACACCGCGGCGATCTCGCCATCGTTGGGCTGGTACTCGACGAAGTCGGGAATGAAGGCGACATAGGGTGTGACCTTGATCCCATGCCGGGAGACCAGGGTACTCAGCGGCCCGACCACTTCCACCAGGCCCGGTGGCAGGGCGATCTCCTCCTCCGCCTCGCGCAGGGCGGTGCGCACCAGGTCGGCGTCTTCCGGGTCGCGTCGGCCGCCCGGGAAGGCGACTTCGCCACCATGGGTGGACAGGCCGGCGGCGCGCAGGGTCAGCACAAGCTCCGGGTCGTCGCTGCGGGTGATGGGCACCAGCACGGCCGCTTCGGGGAAGCGCTGGTCGGTATCCAGTTGGCGGGGGCGGTGCGCCTCGATGCGTTGGCGCAGCTCGTCGAGCGTGCAGTTCATACTGCCGGGGTTTCCGAGGTCTTGTCGTTTCCCCGAGATCATGGCACGAAAGCCACGGGCAGCCCACCCCTTCCGTACAGGCCCCTTGTCGCCCCCGGGCCGGCCGAGCAAGATAGGCCTTTTCCCGAAGAAGAAGCCCGCATGAAATTCTGCAGCCAGTGCGGCGCCACGGTGGTCGAGCGCATCCCGGACGGCGACAACCGCCTGCGCTACGTCTGCGACGCCTGCCATACCGTGCACTACCAGAATCCGCGGATCGTCGCCGGCAGCCTGCCGGTGCGGGACGGCCGGGTCCTGCTCTGCCGTCGCGCCATCGCGCCGCGCCTGGGCTACTGGACGCTCCCGGCCGGCTTCATGGAGAACGGAGAGACCCTCGCCCAGGCGGCGGTCCGCGAGACAGAGGAAGAAGCCAACGCGCGGATCGGCGACCTGCAGCTCTACACCCTGTTCGACCTGCCGCACATCAGCCAGGTCTACCTGTTCTTCCGCGCCGAGCTGCTCGACCTGGATTTCTCCGCGGGCGACGAGAGCCTGGAAGTGCGGCTTTTCGACGAAGCGGAGATTCCCTGGTCGGAGCTGGCTTTTCCGACCATCGGCCGTACCTTAGAATGCTACTTCAGCGATCGCCGCGAAGGATGCTTCCCGGTGCGCAACGAAGCCATCACGCCTATGCTGGCTTCCCATAAGAAAGACTGACCGCCAAACACTCGAACACCGCCGCCGTTGCGGCTCAAGGGAACATCGGGGATCTCACTTCCATGCGCTGGTTGCTTGCTGTGCTGTGCTTGACCTTCGCCAGTCTGATCCAGGCCAATGCCGCGCCGACGCTGGACGGCAAGGTGGACAAGGTCCTGGTGCTCAAGTCCGAGCGAAAACTGCTGCTCCTCAACAAAGGCAACGTCCTCAAGAGCTATCGCGTCTCGCTGGGCAAGCGCCCCACCGGGCCGAAGCTGGCCGAAGGCGACAACCGCACGCCGGAAGGCTTCTACTGGATCGACTGGCGCAAGACCAGCAACAACTACAACCTGTCCATGCACATTTCCTACCCCAACGCCCGCGACGTGGCCAAGGCCCGGGAAAAGGGCCTGCCGGCCGGCGGCATGATCATGATCCACGGCACCCCGCTGGATGACGAATACCCGGAGTGGTACTTCTCCACCCTGGACTGGACCAATGGCTGCATCGCCATGAACAACACCGACATGCGCGAAGTCTGGAGCGTCGTGAAGGACGGCACGCTGATCGAGATCCGCCCCTGACAGAACCAGGCTGATACCACTCGTCAGCCGTCAGCCACGCCACGAACGCCGCCGCGAACCTTTCCGGCGGCGTTTTCTTTTTTCCGTCAAGCCCTTGCATCCCGTACCCAGGCCGTCTCGCTCGAGGAGACGGCAGGCTGACGCGCGCGCTCCGTGCAACTGGCATTGACGTGGTATTCAAGTGGTATTAATTTTTCCGCCATTACCGGGCGACAACAACGCAATCCGCACTGGAACCTTTCCATGAAGACAGCCCACGACCTGCTCCTGGCCCTGCGTCCCGACGAGGCGCAGCCCACTCCGCTCTATCTGCAACTGGCGCGCAATCTCGAAAGCGCGATCCATGCCGGACAGTGGAAGGCCGAGGAAGCGCTGCCCTCCGAACGCAGCCTCAGCGAAACCCTGAACATTTCCCGCGTCACCGCGCGCAAGGCTCTCGAAATCCTCTTCGAGCAGGGCCTGATCCGTCGCAACCAGGGCTCGGGTACCTTCATCACCCCGCGCCTGGAACAACCGCTGTCGCGCCTCTCCAGCTTCAGCGAGATGCTCCGCCTGAAAGGCTTCACTCCCGGCTCCACCTGGCTGGAGCGCGGCATCGCCCTGCCCACCCACGACGAACTGATCCGCCTCGGCCTGTCGCCCACCGAGAAGGTCGCGCGCCTGAAACGCCTGCGCAAGGCCGACGGCACGGTGATGGCGATCGAGCACAGCACCCTGCCGGCACGCCTGCTCAGCGACCCGACGGCGATCGGCGACTCCCTCTACGAATACCTGGACAGCATCGGCCGCCCGGTGGTCCGCGCCCTGCAGCACGTGCGCGCGATCAACGCCTCGCCCGCCGATGCCGCGCTGGTCGGCATCGAGCCGGGCACCGCGATGCTGCTGATGACGCGGATCGGCTACCTCGAGGACAACACCCCGATCGAGCTGACCGACACCTACTGCCGCAACGACTACTACGACTTCGTCGCCGAACTGCGACGCTGACCGATACGGAGCCGCCATGCTCGAAGGCAACATCCTCACCCCTCAAGGCTGGGTCCTCGGCCGCCTGCACATACAGGACGGTCGCATCCAGCGGATCGACGGCGATCCCGTCGATCCAGCCGGCAACTCCCTGCCCTATCTGCTGCCGGGCTTCATCGACCTGCACGTGCATGGCGGCGGCGGCCGCGACATCATGGAAGGCGGCGACGCCTTCGCCACCATCGCCCGTACCCACCGGCGTTTCGGCACCACCTCGCTGCTGGCCACTACCATGACCGCCCCGCACGAGGAAATCGCCGGCATCCTCAGCCAGCTCGGCGAGTATTGCCGGAAGCCGCTGGCCGGTGGTTCACGAGTGCTCGGCGTGCACCTGGAAGGCCCCTACATCAACTCCGGAAAACTCGGCGCGCAACCCAACTTCGCCCACGCCGCGGTGCTCGAGGAGGTCGATGACTACCTGCGCCGCGCGCCGATCCGGGTGATCACCATCGCCCCGGAGATCGCCGGCCACCAGCCACTGATCCGCGCCCTCGCCGAACGCGGCGTGCGCCTGCAGGTCGGCCATACCCTGGGCAGCTACGAGGACGGCGTGGCCGCCCTGGAAGCCGGCGCCAGCAGCTTCACCCACCTCTACAACGCGATGACCGGCCTGCATCACCGCGAACCGGGCATCGTCGGCGCGGCCCTGGCCCATGCGCGCTACGCCGAGCTGATTCCCGACCTGCTGCACGTGCACCCCGGCGCGATCAAGGTGGCCCTGCGCTCGATCCCCTGCCTGTACTGCGTGACCGACTCCACCGCCGCCGCCGGCATGCCCGACGGCCAGTACAAGCTCGGCAGCCACACCGTGACCAAGTGCCTGGGCGGCGTGCGGCTGCCCGACGGCACCCTGGCCGGCAGCACCCTGACCATGGACCAGGCGCTGCGCAACCTGGTGAAGATCGGCCTGCCGCTGGCGGAAGCCTCGCAACGCCTCGCGCAGTTCCCCGCCGACTACCTCGGCCTCGCCGAGCGTGGCCGCCTGGCGCCCGGCGCCTGGGCCGACGTGGTGCGCCTGGACCGCTCCCTGGAGCTCGACGCCGTGATGGTGGAAGGAGAACTCGAATGACTTCGCTGATGCTCGAGGAAGCGCTCTCCGCCGCCGCGGTGGCGAGCCGCCAACTGGCCGTGCTCGATGCCCGCCTGCCGGCGCTTGGCCAGCGCCTGCGGGAAGTGGACCCGAACCTGGCGCTGACCGTCGCGCGCGGCAGCTCCGACCACGCGGCCAGCTACTTCGCCTACCTGGCCATGCAGCACGCCGGGCTGCCGGTGGCCTCGCTGCCGATGTCGGTGGTGACCCTCAACCGCTCGCCGCTGCGGGTCGCCGGGCAGGTCGCCTTCGCCTTCTCGCAATCCGGGCAGAGCCCCGACCTGGTGGACAGCCTGCGCACCCTCCGTGAACGCGGCGCGCTCAGCGTCGCCCTGGTGAACGCCGAGGACTCGCCGCTGGAAGCCGCCAGTGAATTCGTCGTGCCGCTCGGCGCAGGCGTGGAACGCAGCGTCGCCGCGACCAAGAGCTTCATCGCCACCCTCGCCGCCAGCGCCCGCCTGCTCGCCCACTGGCAGCGCGATGCCGCCCTGCTGGACGCCGGCCAGGCACTGGCGACCGGCCTGGAGCAGGCCGCCAGGCTCGACTGGTCGCCCGCCATCGAGGTCCTGCGCGACTGCCAGCGACTGATGGTGATCGGTCGCGGCGCCGGCTACGCCATCGCCCAGGAGGCTGCGCTGAAATTCAAGGAAACCTCGGCGATCCAGGCCGAAGCCTTCAGCAGCGCCGAGGTCCGCCATGGGCCGATGGCGCTGGTCGAGGAGCGCTATCCGCTGCTGCTGTTCGCCCCCCGTGGCCCGGAACAGGACGGCCTGCTGGCGCTCGCCGAGGACATGCGCCAGCGCGGCGCGCGGGTCCTGCTCGCGGCCCCCGACGACGTCGCCGGACGCGACCTGCCGCTACTGCGCGCCGCGCACCCGGCGCTCGACCCGATCCTCGCGATCCAGAGCTTCTACGTCATGGCCGCCAGCCTGGCCGAAGCCCGCGGCATGGACCCCGACCAGCCACGACACCTGAGCAAAGTCACCCGAACCCACTGAACCCGAGCGCCCGCCCATGAACAACAAGAACCTGGCCCTCAAAGCACCCCTGAGCGGACCCGTGATGCCGCTCAGCCGAGTCCCCGATCCGGTGTTTTCCAGCGGCACGCTGGGCGAAGGCATCGCCATCGACCCACTGAACGATTGCCTGCACGCGCCTTGCGCCGGGGTGGTCAGCCACCTCGCGCGGACCCGCCACGCCCTCAGCCTGCGCGCCGACAACGGCGCCGAGCTGCTGCTGCACGTCGGCCTGGACACCGTGCAACTGCAGGGCGAAGGCTTCCAGCCACTGGTCGAGGAAGGCGCGCGGGTGATCGAGGGCCAGCCCCTGCTGCGCTTCGACTTGGACCGTGTCGCCCGCGGCAGCCGCAGCCTGATCACGGTGATGATCCTGAGCAACGGCGAAGGTTTCCAGGTGCGCCCGCTGACCACCAACCCGGTGGAGGTCGGCGCGCCGTTGCTGCAATTGAGTCCGGAAAAGAGCGAAGCGCGTCCCGCCGCGGCATCCGCCGCCACGGGCGAAACGCCCCAGGCCCGGGGCCTTGCGCGGGTCGCCCACCACGGCGGCCTGCATGCGCGGCCGGCGGCGCTGTTGCGCAAGACCGCGCAAGGTTTTTCCAGCCAGGCCGAACTGCATTTCGCCGGCCAGGTGGCCAGCGTCGACAGCCTGGTCGGGATCATGGGCCTGGGAGTCGCCGAACAGGACGAAGTGGAAGTGATCTGCCGCGGCGACGACAGCCAGGCGGCACTCGACGCGCTGCTCGCGGCGCTCGCCAGTGGCGCCCCGGCCACAGCGTCCGACGCTTCGCCACGCCATGCGCCACCAGCCACGCCAGCCGAGGCCGCGGCCGCCGGTACCCTGGCCGGGGTCTGCGCCGCGCCCGGCCTGGCCAGCGGACCCCTGGCCCGGCTCGGCGCCGTCAACCTGCCCGCCGACGGCGGCCCGCATCGGCCCGAGGAGCAGCACATCGCCCTGGACCAGGCCCTGCAGCGGGTGCGCGACGACGTCCAGGGCAACCTGCAGCAGGCCAGGCTGCGCGGCGACGAAAACGAAGCGGCGATCTTCTCCGCCCATCTGGCGCTGCTGGAGGACCCGGGGCTGCTGGATGCCGCCGACATGCTGATCGACCAGGGGGTCGGCGCCGCCCATGCCTGGCACCGGGCGATCCAGGCGCAGTGCGAGATTCTCCAGGCACTGGGCAACCCGTTTCTCGCCGAACGCGCCAACGACCTGCGCGACCTGGAGAAACGCGCGCTGCGCGTGCTCCTCGGCGACGCCGCGCAACTGCAGGTGCCGGCCGGCGCCATCGTCGTCGCCCACGAGTTCACCCCCTCCGACCTCGGCCCGCTGGTCGAGGCCGGCGCCGCCGGCCTGTGCATGGTCGAAGGCGGCGCCACCTCCCACGTGGCCATCCTCGCCCGCAGCAAGGGCCTGCCCTGCCTGGTGGCGCTCGGCCCGTCACTGCTGGGACTGGAGGAAGGCCGGCCGGTCGTGCTCGACGGCGAGCAGGCCCGCCTGGAACTGGCGCCCACGCCCGAACGACTGCAGCAGGTCGCCGCCGAGGTCCGGCGCCGCGCGCAGCAACGCCAGCGCCAGCAGGCCGAGGCCCAGCGCCAGGCGCTGACCCGCGACGGCCGGCGCATCGAAGTCGGCGCCAACGTCGCCTCGCCGCAGGAGGCCGCCGAAGCCTTCGCCAACGGTGCCGACGGGGTCGGCCTGCTACGCACCGAGTTCCTCTTCCTCGAGCGCCGCGCCGCGCCCGACGAAGAGGAGCAGCGCTGCGCCTACCAGGAGGTCCTGGACGCCATGGGCGAGCGCAAGGCGATCATCCGCACCATCGATGTCGGCGGCGACAAGCAGCTCGACTACCTGCCGCTGCCCGCCGAGGAAAACCCGGCGCTGGGCCTGCGCGGCATCCGCCTGGGCCAGGCGCGCCCGGAACTGCTCGACCAGCAGCTGCGCGCGCTGCTGCGGGTCGAACCGCTGCAGCGCTGCCGGATCCTGCTGCCGATGGTCAGCGAGGTCGACGAACTGCTCGCCATCCGCCAGCGCCTCGGCGAACTGGCCGCGCAACTGGGCATCGCGCGCCTGCCCGAACTCGGCGTGATGATCGAGGTGCCTTCCGCCGCCCTGCTCGCCGACCAGTTGGCCGAGCACGCCGACTTCCTCTCGATCGGCACCAACGACCTGTCGCAGTACGCCCTGGCCATGGATCGCTGCCATGCCGGCCTCGCCGACCGCATCGACGCCCTGCACCCGGCGCTGCTCCGACTGATCGACCAGGCCTGCGCCGGCGCCGCCCGTCACGGACGCTGGGTCGGCGTCTGCGGGGCGCTGGCCTCGGACCCGCTGGCGACGCCGGTACTGGTCGGCCTCGGCGTCGAGGAGCTTTCCGTGGGGCCGGGCCTGGTCGGCGAGATCAAGGCGCGGGTGCGCCAGCTCGACGCCTCCGACTGCCGGCACAAGGCCCGCTCGCTGCTGGAGCTGGGCAGCGCCCGGGCGGTGCGCGAAGCCTGCCTGCAACACTGGCCGCTGGCCTGACAAGAACAACCGGAGACCCCGCCATGCCCCCGTTCCTGATCGAAAGCCTGCAACGCCTGGGCCGCGCCCTGATGCTGCCGATCGCGATCCTGCCGATCGCCGGCCTGCTGCTGCGCCTGGGCGATGTCGACCTGCTCGACATTCCACTGGTGCATGACGCCGGCAAGGCGATCTTCGCCAACCTGGCGCTGATCTTCGCCATCGGCATCGCGGTCGGCTTCGCCCGCGACAACAACGGCACCGCCGGCCTCGCCGGGGCCATCGGCTACCTGGTGATGATCTCGGTGCTCAAGGTGATCGATCCGGGCATCGAAATGGGTGTGCTTTCCGGGATCATCAGCGGCCTGGTGGCTGGCGCCCTGTACAACCGCTTCAAGGACGTGAAGCTGCCCGAATACCTGGCGTTCTTCGGCGGGCGCCGCTTCGTGCCGATCGCCACGGGGATCAGCGCGGTGTGCCTGGGCCTGCTGTTCGGGGTGGTCTGGCCCCCCCTGCAACAGGGCATCAATGGCCTCGGCCAGCTGATGCTGGAGAGCGGCAGCCTTGGCGCCTTTGCCTTCGGCGTGCTGAACCGCCTGCTGATCGTCACCGGCCTGCACCACATCCTCAATAACCTGGTGTGGTTCGTCTTCGGCAGCTTCACCGACCCGGAAACCGGGCGCGTCGTCACCGGCGACCTGGCGCGCTACTTCGCCGGCGATCCGAAGGGCGGCCAGTTCATGGCCGGGATGTTCCCGGTGATGATGTTCGGCCTGCCCGCCGCCTGCCTGGCGATGTACCGCAACGCCCGCCCGGAGCGGCGCAAGCTGATCGGCGGGCTGCTCCTGTCGATGGCCCTGACCGCCTTCCTCACCGGCGTCACCGAACCGGTGGAGTTCGCCTTCATGTTCCTCGCGCCGCTGCTCTACCTGCTGCACGCGCTGCTCACCGGCCTGTCCATGGCCCTTACCGACCTGCTCGATATCCGCCTCGGCTTCACCTTCTCCGGCGGCGCCATCGACCTGGCGCTGGGCTGGGGCCGCTCGACCCACGGCTGGATGCTCTGGCCGCTGGGCCTGCTCTACGCCGGCATCTATTACCTGGTGTTCGACTTCTGCATCCGCCGCTTCAACCTGAAGACGCCGGGCCGCGAGGATGACGCGAGCGGCGAGGCGAGCGACAACGCCGAGGCCGAGCGCGCCCCGGCGTTCATCCGCGCCCTGGGTGGCGCGGCCAACCTCGAAGTGGTGGACGCCTGCACCACCCGCCTGCGCCTGCGCCTGGTGGATCGCGACAAGGCCTCGGACGCCCAGCTCAAGGCCCTCGGTGCGATGGCCGTGGTGCGCCCGGGCAAGGCCGGCAGCCTGCAGGTGGTGGTGGGCCCGCAGGCCGACAGCATCGCCGACGAGATCCGCCGCGTCCTGCCGTTCGCCACCCAGCCGGGCGAAGTGCAACAGGCGCGGGACAACCCCGGCGCGACCGAGGAGACCCCGCCGCAGGCCGCCGTCGACGCCACGGAAGCCCAGGCCTGGCTCGGCGCCCTGGGCGGTGCCGACAACCTGCGAGAAGTGCAGAGCATCGCCCTGACCCGCCTGCGGGTCAGCGTGGCGGACGAGCGCAAGCTGGCCAGCGAACAGTTGCGGACCCTAGGTGGCCAGGGCATCAGCTCGCTCGCCGGCGGTATCTGCCATATCCTGGTGGGCCCGCGCGCCGCGGCCCTGAGCCAGGCCCTGCAACCGCTGCTGCGGCGCTGACGGCAGGAGGGATGAACCTCGGTCAATCGGCGGATAACCGCTAGGCGGTTATTCGCGCCACGCCACAGCCCCAGGTCGGGCTCTCCCCGTGAGGCGGATAACGAAAAGGGCGGCCACTGGCCGCCCTTCTTGCTTGTCCGAGGAAAGCTCAGAAGACCATGTCGGTCAGGCGCCAGACCTCGTAGGCCGGGGTCTCGTACGGATGCGCCGCCTTCAGCGCCTTGACGCTGGCGTGGATCAGTTCGTCGGCCACCACCAGCTCCACCTTCCACTCCGCCACGTGCTCGACCTGACCGACCTGGCCCAGGTAGGGACGGCTACCGTCCAAGGGGCGGAACTGGCCCTGGCCAAGGGACTGCCAGCAGCAACTGTCGTACGCCCCGATGCGCCCGCCACCCGCGGCGAACACCGCTTGCTTGACGACATCCAGATGGCTCTCAGGCACATAGAAACACAGCTTGTACATCGTTTTCTCCGCACGAATCGAATGCTGCACGAGGGCGGTCGGTGGTTGCGCGACTACCGGCGCCAAATGATGGCATTCTGCCTTGTCATGGTGAATATTTGACGCTGCCTTTACGACAGATAAGCGCAACATTTGTTCGCCCGTCACAACACCTTCGTGCGCGCTATCACAGATTTGCGTTCAGCCGCGGAACCGCCGCCATTTGCCCTTCAGCCCACTGGCGGACGGCGCGTGGCTGCCGTCGCAATACGGCAGGTCGGCGGAGCGCCCGCAACGGCACAACAGCAGCAGGCGCTCGCGAGTCGCGTGGAGCGTCAGGCCGTTGCGGCAATCGGCGGGACAATCGGGAAGCGAAGGCGAAGCCCCGCAGGTACAGAGCCGCAAGGTGTCGCCGGGGGAGACCCGGCGAACCTCGGGAAGAAGCTCGGGCGACGAGTCGGATGCGTCATCGCCCGCCATGCCGGATCAGTCCACCCAGACCCGGGCGTTGCGGAACATGCGCAGCCAGCCGCCGTCTTCCTGCCAGTCGTCCGGACGCCAGGAGTTCTGCACGGCGCGGAACACCCGCTCGGGGTGCGGCATCATGATGGTGACCCGGCCGTCGCGGCTGCTCAGGCCGGTGATGCCGCGCGGCGAGCCGTTGGGGTTGGCCGGGTAGGCTTCGGTGACCTTGCCGTGGTTGTCGACGAAGCGCAGCGACACGCAGCCGGACAGGTCGGCCTCCAGCAGCGCCTCTTCCGACTCGAACTCCGCATGGCCCTCGCCATGGGCGATGGCGATCGGCAGGCGCGACCCGGCCATGCCCTGCAGGAAGATCGACGACGATTCCTGTACCTGGACCATCGCCACCCGCGCCTCGAACTGCTCGGAGCGGTTGCGCACGAAGTGCGGCCAGAACTCGGTGCCGGGAATCAGCTCGTGCAGGTTGGACATCATCTGGCAGCCGTTGCAGACGCCAAGGGCGAAGCTGTCCTTGCGCTCGAAGAAGGCCTGGAAGCCATCGCGGGCGCGGGTGTTGAACAGGATCGACTTGGCCCAGCCCTCGCCGGCGCCGAGCACGTCGCCATAGGAGAAGCCACCGCAGGCCACCAGGCCCTTGAAAGCCTTCAGGTCGACCCGGCCGGCGAGGATGTCGCTCATGTGCACGTCGATCGCGGCGAAGCCGGCGCGATCGAAGGCTGCGGCCATCTCCACCTGGCCGTTGACGCCCTGCTCGCGAAGGATCGCCACCTGCGGCCGCACGCCCTTCCTGATGTAGGGCGCGGCGATGTCCTGGTTGACGTCGAAGCTGAGCTTGGTCGACAGGCCAGGGTTGTCTTCGTCCAGCAAGGCATCGAATTCCTGCTCGGCGCAGTCGGCATTGTCGCGCAGGCGCTGGATCTGGTAGCTGGTTTCGCTCCAGATGCGCTGCAGGATGCGGCGCTGGGCGCTGTAGACGGTCTCGCCGTTGTAGTTCAGGTTGATCTCGTAGCCGTTCACCGGCTGGCCGATCACCGCCACGCAGTCGTCGAGGCCGGCGGCGCTGAACTGCGCGAGGACTTCCGGGGTGGCACCTTCGCGGACCTGGATCACCGCGCCCAGCTCCTCGTTGAACAGCACGGCCGCCAATTCCTCGCGGCTATCGGCCAGGGCATCGAGGTTCAGCTCGACGCCGCAGTGACCGGCGAAGGCCATCTCCAGCACGCTGGTGACCAGGCCGCCGTCGGAACGGTCGTGGTAGGCGAGGATGTGGCCGTCGGCATTCAGGCCCTGGATCACCGCGAAGAAGGCTTTCAGGTCCTCGGCGTCGTCGACGTCCGGCACGGCGCGGCCGAGCTTGCCGTGGACCTGGGCCAGGATCGAGCCGCCGAGACGGTTCTTGCCGCGGCCCAGGTCGATCAGGATCAGGTCGGTCTCGCCCTTGTCCAGGCGCAGTTGCGGAGTCAGGCTCTGGCGCACGTCGGCGACCGGGGCGAAACCGGTGACGATCAGCGACACCGGCGAGGTGACGCTCTTGTCTTCGGCGCCCTCCTGCCAGCGGGTCTTCATGGACATCGAGTCCTTGCCCACCGGGATGGTGATGCCCAGCTCCGGGCACAGTTCCATGCCCACCGCCTTGACCGTGTCGTACAGGCGCGCGTCCTCGCCGGGGTGGCCGGCGGCGGCCATCCAGTTGGCGGACAGCTTGATGTCGGACAGCTTGGCGATGCGCGCGGCGGCCAGGTTGGTGACCGTCTCGCCGATGGCCATGCGCCCGGAAGCCGGGGCGTCGAGCAGCGCCAGCGGGGTGCGCTCGCCCATCGCCATGGCCTCGCCGGTATAGACGTCGAAGCTGGTCGCGGTGACGGCGCAGTCGGCCACCGGCACCTGCCAGGGGCCGACCATCTGGTCGCGGGCCACCAGGCCGGTGATGGTGCGATCGCCGATGGTGATCAGGAAGCTCTTGCTGGCCACGGCGGGATGGCGCAGGACGCGTTCGACGCTGTCCTGCAGTTCCAGCCCGGCGGCGTCGAAGTCGTCGCCCAGTTCGGCCTCGCGGGTCACCGCGCGGTGCATGCGCGGCGCCTTGCCGAGCAGGACTTCCAGCGGCATGTCCACCGGCTTGTTGCCGAAATGGCTGTCGGCGACGGTCAGCTGGCGCTGCTCGATGGCCTCGCCGACCACCGCGAACGGGCAACGCTCGCGCTCGCAGATGGCCTTGAAGGTCTCGAAGTCGGCGGCGTCCACCGACAGCACGTAGCGCTCCTGCGATTCGTTGCACCAGATTTCCAGCGGGCTCATGCCCGGCTCGTCGTTGGGCACCGCGCGCAGTTCGAAGCGGCCGCCACGACCACCGTCGTTGATCAGTTCCGGCAGGGCGTTGGACAGGCCACCGGCGCCAACGTCGTGGATGAAGCTGATCGGGTTGCGCTCGCCGAGCTGCCAGCAGCGGTCGATCACTTCCTGGCAGCGCCGCTCCATTTCCGGGTTGTCGCGCTGCACCGAGGCGAAGTCGAGGTCGGCGGAGCTGGCGCCGGTGGCCATCGACGAGGCGGCGCCACCGCCCAGGCCGATCAGCATGGCCGGGCCACCGAGGACGATGAGCTTGGCGCCGACGCTGATCTCGCCCTTCTGCACATGCTCGTCGCGGATGTTGCCCATGCCGCCGGCGAGCATGATCGGCTTGTGATAGCCGCGCACTTCCTCGCCACGCGGGGTCTCGATCTTCTGCTCGAAGGTACGGAAGTAGCCGGTCAGCGCCGGACGGCCGAATTCGTTGTTGAACGCCGCGCCGCCCAGCGGGCCTTCGATCATGATGTCCAGAGCGGTGACGATGCGCTCGGGCTTGCCGTAGGGAACTTCCCAGGGCTGTTCGAAACCGGGGATCTGCAGGTTGGATACGGTGAAGCCGGTCAGGCCGGCCTTCGGCTTGGCGCCGCGGCCGGTCGCGCCCTCGTCGCGGATCTCGCCGCCGGAGCCGGTGGAGGCGCCGGGGAACGGCGCGATGGCGGTCGGGTGGTTGTGCGTCTCCACCTTCATCAGGATCTGCACCGGCTCGCGGTTGGCGGCGTATTCGCGGGTCGCGGGATCGGGGAAGAAGCGTCCGGCGACATGCCCGACGATGACCGCGGCGTTGTCCTTGTACGCGGACAGCACGCCTTCGCGGTTCATCTCGTAGGTGTTCTTGATCATGCCGAACAGGCTCTTGTCCTGGGCCTGGCCGTCGATGTCCCAACTGGCGTTGAAGATCTTGTGGCGGCAGTGCTCGGAGTTGGCCTGGGCGAACATCATCAGTTCGACGTCGTGGGGATTGCGGCCCAGGTCGGCGAAGCTCTTGAGCAGGTAGTCGATCTCGTCCTCGGCCAGCGCCAGGCCCAGTTCGACGTTGGCCTTCTCCAGCGCGGCGCGGCCGCCGCCCAGCACGTCGATGGCGGTCAGCGGGCGCGGCTGGGCATGGCTGAACAGCTCGGCGGCGCCTTCCAGGCGCTCCAGCACCAGTTGGGTCATGCGGTCGTGCAGGCGTGCGGCGACCGCCTGGACGTCGCTCTCGGAGAGTTCGCCCTGCACATAATAGGCAATGCCCCGCTCCAGTCGCTCGATCTTCGCCAGGCCGCAGTTGCGGGCGATGTCGGAGGCCTTGCTCGACCACGGCGAGATGGTGCCGAAGCGCGGCACCACCAGGAACAGCCGGCCGGAGGGTTCCTGCACCGGTACGCTCGGGCCGTATTCCAGCAGCCGCGCCAGCACCTGCTCCTCGTCGGCGGTGAGCGCGCCGGTGACGTCGGCGAAATGCGCGAACTCAGCGTACAGCCCGGTGACGGCGGGCACATGCTGGGTCAGTTGCTCGAGCAGTTTGCCGTGGCGGAAAGCGGAAAGGGCGGGAGCGCCGCGCAGGATCAGCATTGTCGGAACAGCCTCTGGAGACGGGAAGGTGTGGGGGCCGGCCGGGCCGGCCCGCAGAGGCCGTGCATTCTACCGTAAAGCGCCGTCGGCGGCACCCGCGCCGACGGCTATCGCGCGGCGCTCCATCGGATCCGTGGCGGCCCGCTTCGAAACACTTCGAGAGCGACACCGCAGCGTTCCGCGACGGGGCCTGCGAAGCGGCGGACGAACGGTATCCCGGCGTTAGCAGAGAAGGTTCCGGCTGTCGAGATATGGCGCCGTCTCGCCTTTGCGTATACTGCGCCGATGTTTGCCCTGACCGCGTACCGCTTACGTTGCGCCGCCTGGCTGTTGGCGACCGGCATCTTTCTGCTGCTTGCGGGCTGTAGCGAGGCGAAAGCCCCTACCGCCCTGGAGCGCGTGCAGAAGGAGGGGGTGCTGCGCGTGGTCACCCGCAACAGCCCGGCCACCTACTTCCAGGACCGCAACGGCGAAACCGGCTTCGAGTACGAACTGGCCAAGCGCTTCGCCGAGCGCCTGGGCGTCGAGCTGAAGATCGAGACCGCCGACAACCTCGACGACCTCTACGCCCAGCTCTCCCGCGCAGGCGGCCCGGCCCTCGCCGCCGCCGGCCTGACCCCGGGCCGCCAGGACGACGCCAGCGTGCGCTACTCGCACACCTACCTCGACGTCACTCCCCAGGTCATCTACCGCAACGGCCAGCAGCGCCCGACCCGTCCCGAAGACCTGGTCGGCAAGCGCATCATGGTGCTCAAGGGCAGCAGCCACGCGGCACAGCTCGCCGAGCTGAAGAAGCAGTATCCCGAATTGAAGTACGACGAGTCCGATGCCGTCGAGGTGGTCGACCTGCTGCGCATGGTCGACGTCGGCGACATCGACCTGACCCTGGTCGACTCCAACGAACTGGCGATGAACCAGGTGTATTTCCCCAACGTCCGGGTCGCCTTCGACTTCGGCGAAGCCCGCGGCCTGGCCTGGGCCCTGCCGGGCGGCGACGACGACAGCCTGATGAACGAAGTCAACGCGTTCCTCGACCAGGCCAAGAAGGAAGGCCTGCTGCAGCGCCTCAAGGACCGCTATTACGGGCACGTCGACGTGCTCGGCTACGTCGGTGCCTACACCTTCGCCCAGCACCTGCAGCAACGCCTGCCGCGCTACGAAAGCCATTTCAAGCAGAGCGGCAAGCAACTGGACACCGACTGGCGCCTGCTCGCCGCCATCGGCTACCAGGAGTCGCTGTGGCAGCCCAGCGCCACCTCGAAGACCGGCGTGCGCGGCCTGATGATGCTGACCAACCGCACCGCCCAGGCGATGGGGGTGTCCAACCGGCTCGACCCGAAGCAGAGCATCCAGGGCGGCAGCAAGTATTTCGTGCAGATCCGCAGCGAACTGCCCGAGAGCATCAGGGAGCCGGACCGCAGCTGGTTCGCCCTGGCCGCCTACAACATCGGCGGCGCACACCTGGAAGACGCGCGCAAGATGGCCGAGAAGGAAGGCCTCAACCCGAACAAGTGGCTGGACGTGAAGAAGATGCTGCCGCGCCTGGCGCAGAAGCGCTGGTACGCCAAGACCCGCTACGGCTATGCCCGTGGCGGCGAAACCGTGCACTTCGTGCAGAACGTGCGGCGCTACTACGACATCCTCACCTGGGTGACCCAGCCGCAGATGGAAGGCAGCCAGATCGCCGAGAGCGGGTTGCACCTGCCCGGCGTGAACAAGACCCGCCCGGACGACGACGAAGGCGACGGCAAGCTGTAGCTTCCGCCGCCCCCTTCCTCAATACGCCTGTTCTTCGCCCGCCAGCCAGGCGGCGTGCTCGCGCACGTCGGTCGGCCAGCCGCCGATCCGTTCGAGAAAGCCTTGGCGATCGCCGGCGAACAAGGCCCGCGTCGCTTCCTCGAAGCCCGGCAGGTCGCCGGCCATCGCGCTCATGAAATGATAGGCGCGCTCCTGCGCCTGCCGTGCCCGCCCGGACTGGCTGCGGCGCGCCTCCTCGACCAGCTTGCGCAGCGCCACCGAGGCGCCCCCGGGTTGTGCGGCGAGCCATTCCCAGTGGCGCGGCAGCAAGGTCACCTCGCGCGCCACCACGCCCAGCTTCGGCCGCCCGCGCCCGCGCGGCGGAGCCTCCTCCGCCGGTTGCCGCTCGCCTGCGACGACCAGGCGCGCCAGCAGGTCCTCGCTGGAACCACGGATATCGAGATCGACGGAACGGCCGGTGGCATTGTCGAACACCAGCAGCGGCCCGGCAGCACCGCCGGCGACCGCTTGCTTCAAGGCCAGCGCGACCTCCGACAGCGCCGCCGTCAGCAGCCGGCGGGTGCCGTCGAAGCAGGTGAAGGTTTGGATGCGTGGATCATTGGCCATGACAGGCTCCCATGGATGGAATGCCCGAATAATACCCGGATATAAATAGAACGACAATATTATCCGGATAAAATTAATCCCATGAAAAAGGCCGCCCAATGGCGGCCTCTTCCGGCAGCGATGACCTACCAGCCGGCCGGCAGCAGGTTCATGGCGCTGCAGATGGCGTAGGCCGCGCTGGCCAGGTAGATCATCACGATCACCACCTGGATCGCCGGGTGGGCGATCCAGCCGCATTTCCAGGCCGGCTCGAAGTCTCCGCTCCGGCGCGCCGAGCGCAGCATCAGGATCGGCATGATCGACAGGATCACCCCACTGAAGGCGCCGGCGAAGTACAGCGCGTTGACGAAACCGACCAGCCCGCTGTAGGCCAGGACGAAGGGCGGCAGCGCGACGATCGCCAGCACCAGCAGGCGGGTCTTCGGCCGGCTCTCCGGGCCAAGCTTGTGGAACTTGTCGAAGATATTGGTCAGGAAGCTGCCACCCAGGCCCCAGTAGGAAGTGAGCATGGCGCACAGGGCGAAGGTGTTGGCGGTGAAGAAGGCCCATTCGCCGAGCGCCTTGCCCCAGGCCAGGGTGGCGACTTCGGACTGGTTCTCCAGGCCGGTGAGGGCGATCACCGAGAGCGGTACGACGCTGAGCAGGACGAAGGTGCTCAGCATCCCGGTGACCACCGCCTTCGGCAGGCGCTCCGGGGCATGGCTGAAGCCGCGGGCCATCTCCGGGACAATGTACTGGGCGGAGAAGCAGAACACCGCGATGTTGAATACCGGCACCATGTAGATCCAGTCGCCGTCGAGCAGGCGGGCGAACTCGGTGTTGTCGTTGAGCAGGGTGGCCGCCACCAGGATCAGGATCATGCTGACCATGCCGATGCTGATGAACTTCTCGCCCTTGCCGATGGCGCTCAGGCCCAGGTACAGCACGCCGGCGGCCGGAATGAAGAACAGCACGCTGCCCAGGGCCGGGCTGATGCCGAAGAAGGCGCTGAGAATCTTGCCGCTGCCGCTCATGTAGGCGATCAGCGCGCCGATGCTATTGACCGCCACCGACAGGAAGATCGCCCAGGCGCCCAAGGAACCGACATAACGTTGGGCGAGGCCGCTCAACTGGTTGTGGGTGCGCGTGCGCAGCGCGGTTTCCGAGACGTAGAGCATGGAAATGGTGGTGAACAGGCCGGCCACCGCCAGCCACAGCAGCAACGGCATGAAGCCGGCCTTGCGGCTGGCGTAGGCCATGGACAGCACGCCTGCGCCGATGTTGGTTCCGACGATCATCGCCACCGCCTCGAGGAAGGTCAGGCGCTTGACCTCCAGCCCCGAGGAATCGACGGCTTGCGCCCCGGCGTGATCCTGATACGACTGGACCCGGGTATCACTCATGACAAAACTCCCTGCATTTCGAATTGGCATTGTGCGGGAGGCGGCCAGGACCGCCGTACCGATGGCCTTCTTCGAGGACAATGCAGGACCGGGAATCGCGGACGCCTCCGGACCGGCCGCGCTTTTTCGACTGCGCGGTCCGGCGGGGGTATCCGCAGGCGGGCTCGCTCTCACCTGAAGCCATTGCCTGCGGGCCGCTTGCTCAAGCGGCCGTGCAAAATATCACACAATTCGACAGAGGAAGCGCGCGGCGACTACGACTTTACGCCTATGCCGATCGTCCGAAATATCCGGATAAATAATTGATGCAGATGGCTTTTGAAGGAGAGGAAGGGGCAAGGACGTGCTTTAACGTTTCAGCCGGAGCGTTCGAAAAGAGAAACATCCGTCAGTCTTCGCGAGGCTTCTTCGCCGCTTCGCGCCGCGCGCGGAAGAACGCCGAAAGCGCCTGGCTGCACTCCTCGGCCAGCACGCCGCCCTCGACCATGACCCTGTGGTTGAGATGCTCCTGCTCGAAGAATCGCCCACGACTTTCCACTGCGCCCGACTTGGGTTCGAGCGTGCCGTAAACCAGGCGCTGGATGCGCGCATGGACCAGCAGCCCGGAACACATGCCGCACGGCTCGAGCGTCACATAGAGGGTGCTGCCCGGCAGCCGGTAGTTGCCCGCCTCGGCCGCGGCCATGCGGATCGCCACCATTTCGGCGTGGGCGCTGGGATCGTGGCTGCTGATCGGCTGGTTGAAGCCGCGACCGATGATCTCGCCCTCGCGCACCAGCACCGCGCCCACTGGCACCTCGCCGAGGGCCGCGGCCTTTTCCGCCTCTGCCAGGGCCTCGCGCATGAAATGCGGGTCCCGGCTGCGATCGATGATCGGACGCACGCCTTTTACCGTCGGGTAGCCCTTGCCGTTGCTGATCAGCTTAGTCACCCGCACCAGGCCTCGCCGACCGCGATGGTCCCCATCAGGCCGGTCTCCATATGGTCGATGACGTGGCAGTGGAACATCCACAGGCCCGGATTGTCCGCCACCAGCGCGACGCGGGCGGTCTCGTTCTTGCCCAGCAGGTAGGTGTCGGTGAAGTACGGGACGATCTCCCGACGGTCCGAATCCAGCACCTTGAAGGCCATTCCATGCAGGTGGATCGGGTGCTGGTACTGCGCCATGTTGCGCAGCTCGAAGATGTAGCTCTGGCCTTCCTTGAGCTTGGCCAGCGGCGGCGCGTTGTGCTTGTGCTCCTCGCCGCCTTCCCAGGCCTTGCCGTTGATCTGCCAGAACGACGGATAGGGATTCTTGCCGCTGGTATCGGACATCGCCCCGACCCACTCGAAACGGAAACCGATCTTCTCGGCATTGGCCAGGTCCGGCTCGCTCACCGGATTCTTCGGCAACGGCTTCGGCCAGTCGCCGGCGGGAGCCTCGGCGCTGGCCACGCTGCGGATCGTCGCCAGGCGTACCGGCCCGTCGCGCAGGGACAGCTCGGTGCCCGCCTCCGGCACCTTCAGCGCCAGTTCCAGGCGCATGCCGGGGCCGATCCAGTACTGCCCCTCGAACCCGCGCGGCTCCACCGGATGGCCATCGATGGCGTAGATCCTCGCCTCGCCGTTGGGCAGGTTGAGACGGTAGGTGACGGTATTGTCGACGTTCAGCAGGCGCACCCGGACGATCTGCCCGGCCGGCAGGTCGATGGTCGGCACATGCTTGCCGTTGATCGTCGAATAGCGCCCGCGGGTGCCTTCGCGCGCGGCCTGGCGCGGCACGCTGAAGGGGGTGAAGGCGCCCTGCTCGTCCACGTGCCAGGTCTTCAGGCAGAGAATCTTCTCGTGGCGGAACTCGGTGGGTTCGCGCTCCTCGATGATCAGCGGGCCGACCAGCCCGCGGCCGAGCTGCTCGCTGCTCATCAGGTGCGGGTGGTACCAGTAGCTGCCGGCGTCCGGGGTCCTGAACTGGTAGATGAAACTCTCGCCCGGCTGCACCGGCGGTTGGGAAATGTACGGCACGCCGTCCATCTCGATCGGCAGGCGGATGCCGTGCCAGTGGATGGTGGTCGGCTCGTCCAGCCTGTTGGTGAAGCGTACCCGCAGCCACTCGCCCTGCTTCGCCCGCAGCTCGACGCCGGGGCACTGGCCGCCGTAGGCCAGCGCCGGGCTGGTGAAGCCGGGGACGATCTCCAGGTCCAACGGCGCGGCGATCAGTTCGTAGTCGTATTCCTGCGCCACCTGCGGACGCGCCAGCCAGAGGCGCGCGCCGCCGGCGCCGAGGCCGACCACCGCCAGCCCGGCGAGGCCGCCGAGCACTTGTCTACGGGTAAATGTCATGGAGCCTTCACCTTCGCGGGTACTGCGGCTGGGAAATGATAGATTTTCTCATTTCCCAGCCGACAAGGCGAGCCATCGCTCCGTGCAACTGCCGCTTTGCTGATCCGGAGCAAACGAAAAGGGCAGCCGAAGCTGCCCTTTCCTCTGTCATCGGCGCGATCCGATCATTCCCACTCGATAGTCGCCGGCGGCTTGCTCGACACGTCGTAGGTGACCCGGGAGATGCCGGCGATCTCGTTGATGATGCGGTTCGAGACCTTTTCCAGCAGCTCGTAGGGCAGGTGCGCCCAGCGCGCGGTCATGAAGTCGATGGTTTCCACCGCGCGCAGGGCGACGACCCAGGCATAGCGGCGGCCGTCGCCGACCACGCCGACCGATTTCACCGGCTGGAACACCACGAATGCCTGGCTGGTCTTGTGGTACCAGTCGAAGGCACGCAGTTCCTCGATGAAGATGTGGTCGGCCTGGCGCAGCAGGTCGGCGTATTCCTTCTTCACTTCGCCGAGGATGCGCACGCCCAGGCCCGGGCCGGGGAACGGGTGGCGGTAGACCATGTCGTAGGGCAGGCCCAGCTCCAGGCCGATCTTGCGCACTTCGTCCTTGAACAGCTCGCGCAGCGGCTCGACCAGTTCGAACTGCATGTCCTCCGGCAGGCCGCCGACGTTGTGGTGCGACTTGATCACGTGGGCCTTGCCGGTCTTGGCGCCAGCCGACTCGATCACGTCGGGGTAGATGGTGCCCTGGGCGAGGAACTTCACGTCCTGCAGCTTGGTGGCTTCTTCGTCGAAGACTTCGATGAAGGTGCGGCCGATGATCTTGCGCTTCTCTTCCGGGTCGGCGACGCCGGCCAGGCGACCGAGGAACTTGTCCTCGGCGTTGGCGCGGATCACCTTCACGCCCATGTTCTCGGCGAACATGGCCATCACCTGGTCGCCTTCGTGCAGGCGCAGCAGGCCGTTGTCGACGAACACGCAGGTCAGCTGGTCGCCGATGGCCTTGTGCAGCAGCGCGGCGACCACCGAGGAGTCCACGCCGCCGGAGAGGCCGAGCAGGACCTTGGACGAACCGACCTGGGCGCGCACGGTGGCGATGGCGTCCTCGACGATGTTCGATGGGGTCCACAGCGCGGCGCAGCCGCAGATGTCGAGGACGAAGCGCGAGAGAATGCGCAGGCCCTGCTTGGTGTGGGTGACTTCCGGATGGAACTGCACGCCGTAGTAGGCGCGGGCATCGTCGGCCATGGCGGCGATCGGGCAGCTCGGGGTGCTGGCCAGGATGTGGAAGCCGGCCGGCATCTCGGTGACCTTGTCGCCGTGACTCATCCACACGTCGAGGCCGAGCACGCCGTCGTCGTCCACGTGGTCCTCGATACCGTCCAGCAGGCGCGCCTTGCCGACCACGTCGACGCGGGCGTAGCCGAACTCGCGCAGGTCGGAGCCCTGCACCTTGCCGCCCATCTGCTCGGCCATGGTCTGCATGCCGTAGCAGATGCCGAACAGCGGCACCTTCAGGTCGAACACCGCCTGCGGCGCGCGCGGGCTGTCGGCTTCGTGCACCGACTCGGGACCGCCGGCGAGGATGATGCCGCGCGGGGCGAAGGCGATGATCGCCTCGTCGCTCATGTCGAAGGGATGGATTTCGCAGTACACGCCGATCTCGCGCACGCGGCGGGCGATCAGCTGGGTGTACTGGGAGCCGAAATCGAGGATCAGGATACGGTGGGCGTGAATGTCTTGGGACATGGCCATCTCTCGCTACGGAATTCGAAAACGACACGGGGCTGAATCGAACAGCCCCGTGCAGCACTCATTTCAATCAGCCTCAACCAACCCGGTAGTTGGGGGCTTCCTTGGTGATCTGGACGTCGTGGACATGGGATTCGGCCATGCCCGCGCCGGTGATCCGGACGAACTGCGGCTGCGTGCGCATCTGCTGGATGTCGGCGCTGCCGGTGTAGCCCATGGCGGCGCGCAGGCCGCCCATCAACTGGTGGACGATGGCGGACAGGGCGCCCTTGTACGGCACGCGGCCCTCGATGCCTTCCGGCACCAGCTTCTCGGCGCCGGCGGAGGCATCCTGGAAGTAGCGGTCGGACGAGCCCTGGGAGCCGGACATGGCGCCCAGCGAACCCATGCCGCGGTAGGACTTGTAGGAACGGCCCTGGAACAGCTCGATCTCGCCCGGCGCTTCCTCGGTACCGGCGAACATCGAACCCATCATCACGCAGTAGGCGCCGGCGACCATGGCCTTGGCCAGGTCGCCGGAGAAGCGGATGCCACCGTCGGCGATCAGCGGTACGCCGGTGCCTTCGAGGGCGGCGGCGACGTTGGCGATGGCGGAGATCTGCGGCACGCCGACACCGGCGACGATGCGGGTGGTGCAGATCGAGCCCGGGCCGATGCCGACCTTGACCGCGTCGGCACCGGCCTCGGCGAGAGCCTTGGCGGCCTCGGCGGTGGCGATGTTGCCGCCGATCACCTGGACGTCCGGGAAGGTCTGCTTGACCCAGCGCACGCGCTCGATCACGCCCTTGGAGTGACCGTGGGCGGTGTCCACCACCACCACGTCGACCCCGGCGGCGACCAGCGCGGCGACGCGCTCGCCGGTATCGGCGCCGGTACCGACGGCGGCGCCGACGCGCAGGCGGCCCTGCTCGTCCTTGGACGCCAGCGGGTAGGTCTTGGCCTTCTCGATGTCACGGAAGGTCACCAGGCCACGCAGGTAGAAGTTCTCGTCGACCACCAGCATCTTCTCGATGCGGTTCTCGTAGAGCTTGGCCTTCATTTCTTCCAGCGGGGTGCCTTCGCGGGCGGTGACCAGCTTGTCCTTCGGGGTCATGATCGCAGCGACGGTATCGCCGGCGTTCGGCTTCACCCGCAGGTCGCGACCGGTGACGATACCGACCAGTTCGCCCTGCTCCACCACCGGGAAGCCGGAGAAGCCGTACTCGCGGGCCATCTGCAGCAGTTCGATGATCTTGGTGGAAGGGGTGACGGTGACCGGGTCGCGGACGATGGCGGTCTCGTGCTTCTTGACCTTGCGGACTTCCGCGGCCTGCTGCTCGATGCCCATGTTCTTGTGGATGATGCCGATGCCGCCTTCCTGGGCCATGGCGATGGCCAGGCGGGCTTCGGTCACGGTATCCATCGCGGCGGATACCAGCGGGATGTTCAGTTCGATGCCGCGGGTCAGGCGAGTTTTCAAACTCACGTCCTTGGGCAGGACTTCGGAATAACCGGGGATCAGAAGGACGTCGTCGAAAGTCAGGGCTTCTTGACTGATTCGCAGCATGGCGGGCGCTCCCAGACGGGAAAAATGGAAGCGCGACATTATACCCAGCCACGGGCTTGCGCTCAACGCAGTTGATCGCCGAAAACGGCGGATGGGCAAATATCTTGCAAGGCCAACCCGGGGCCGCGCCGCGCCTGTCCTATCCCGCATCTGCAGGATGGCGGCGCGGCGGCGGATGACCGGATACTGCGGATGTCACCCTGCGACCGCCGATCCGACGGGACGCCGGTTCCAAGAACTATAAAAAGTGGGACGGGGAGAGAATGAAAGGGAGCACTGACCCGCATTCGTCATCCGCAGCCTTGCTCGCGGCATTCAGCGCCGCCGTGCTGGACATCAACCGACTGGCGCGCGACAAGACCCTGGAGCGCTTCCACCGCACCGCGTTGGAACGTCTACAGCGACTGGTGCCGTTCCAGCGCGCCTGGTGGGGCCGCGCGGCGCTGCTCGATGGCGTGCCGGTGGAGCACAGCGCGCACCTGTTCAACCTCGAAAAGCACTATATCGAGGACTGGAAGTCGATCAGCCACGACGACATCACCGTCGGCCTGGTGCACGCCCGGCCGGGCACCGCCGTGGCCGTCGACATGCAGGCCACCGCCGGACTACGCTGGCTTGGCGCGCGTCACCACATCGGTGAATTGCTCTGCGTGATCCACGTCGATCCGATCACCCGCCTCAGCGACCATGTCGCCCTCTATCGCACGCCCGGCGGCCCGCCCTTCGCGGAACAGGAGAAACTGCTCCTCGGGCAACTCTCGGCGCACCTGGCCGCGGCCGTCTCGGCCAACCAGATCCGCACCCTGGTGGCCCTGCGCGAATCCCTCGAACGCCAGGCACTGGCCATGGCGGTATGCGACCGCTACGGCGTGCTGCATTGTGCCGAACGCGGCTTCGTCGACCTGCTGCTCGGCGCCTGGCCGGGCTGGACCGGCCCGCAGATGCCGGAGCCGACCAGCCCGCAAGGCTACCGCGACGGGCGGCTGGTAATCGAATCGCTGCCGGTCGGCGACCTCTACCTGCTCACCGCGCGGCAACCGAGCGCGATCGAACAGTTGAGCAATCGCGAAGGCGACGTCGCCCTGTTGTTCAGCGAAGGCAAGACCTACAAGCAGATCGCCCGCGACCTCGGCCTGGCACCGAACACCGTGCGCCATCACATACGCACCATCTATTCCAAGCTCGGCGTCAACGACAAGGCGAGCATCGCTCACCTGCTGCACCAGTTCCCGCCTGGCTGACAGCCCTCCACCCTGCCATCACCGCTTCGACCGCCCCGCCAAGGGCGGCTTGGGCGCCCTTTCGCCTGCGAAGAGGCGCAACCACCACCGGCGCGACGAACGCTGGGCAGACAACGACCGGGGAGACCGACACATGACCCACCGCACCGCCTCGATGGCCGCACCGCCCGCCAGCGCCCTCGCGCTGCTCGGCATCCAGCTCCTGCTGGGCGCCGAGGCCGGCGCCGCCGACCTCAACGCCCGCGATTTCTTCGGCGCCCCGGCGGGCACCACGCTCGGCGTGCTCTACCTGCCGGCGACCCGCGCCCATGAGTTCCACGGGCCGGCCGATCGCAACGGCAAGGCCGAACTGAAGACCAACGCGGTGGCCTACCGCCAGGTGTTCTTCAGCGACCTCTGCGGCCCCCTCTGCACGCCGCAGTTCATCATTCCCTTCGTCGACATCGATGCGCGCCTGCCCGGCACCGCCGGGCATGCCGGCGAGACCGGTTTCGGCGATCCCCAGGTCGGCGGCACCCTGTTTTTCGTCAACGACCCGGAACGGCGCCGCTACAGCGGCCTGCTGACCCTGATCACCCTGCCGCTGGGCGAGTACCACGCGAAGAACCCCGATGTCTCGCCCGGCGCCAACCGCTGGGGCGCCACCTTCGTCTACAACTACACCCGGGGCATCGGCCGCGACTGGGTGCTGGAAGCCAACCTGGAAGCGCAGTTCTACGCGAAGAACGACGACTACTTCGGCAGCGACCTGGAACAGGAACCGCTCTATCGCCTGCAAGCCTTCGCCTCCTACGACTTCAGCCAGAGCACCTACGGCGCCCTCAAGCTGGTGCACGCCGATGGCGGCGAACTGAAGCTGCAAGGTCATACCCTCGACGACACCCACCAGCGCTACACCCAGCTCGGCTTCGAGCTCGGCCACTGGCTGGACCGGCGCAACGGCCTGATGTTCGGTCTCTCGCGCAACGTCGCCACCGACAATGCTTTCCATGGCAGCCAGGCCCTGTTGCGCCTGGTCCATGTGTTCTGAGGAGGCGCAGCCATGAACGCTTCCGACAAGACCCTCGCCAGCGCCTCTCCGGTGTCCGGCAACCTCGCGCTGCTCGCGGCCATCGTGGTGTTCGCCGCGATAACCCCGACCATCCTGATGACCGCCCCCGCCGTCGCCGCGCAACTGGCGGCCCAGTGGCAACTGAGCCCGGCGCGGGTCGGCGACCTGTTTTCGGTGGAGCTGGGCGCCATGAGCCTGGCGACGCTGCCGGCCTTCCATTGGCTGCAACGCGTCGATTGGCGCCACGCGGCGCTGCTCGCCGGCCTGCTGTTCATCGCCGCCAACCTGGCCTCGGCGCTGGCCGGCAGCTACCCGCTGCTGCTCGCCCTGCGTTTCTGCAGCGCCCTCGCCGGCGGCTCGCTGATGATCCTCTGCCTGTCCAGCGCCGCCAGCACCGCCACCCCGAGCCGGGTCTACGGGCTCTGGGTGATGGGCCAACTGGTGGTCGGCGCCGTCGGCCTGGCGCTGCTGCCGGCGCTGTTCGAACGCTTCGGCCTGGCCGCCTGCTACCTGTTGCTGGCTGGCCTGATGGGCCTCGCCCTGCCGTTGTCGCGGGCCTTCCCCAGTGGCAGCCCACCGGCGGAAGCCCGCACCAGTGCCGGCGCGACTCACTCGCGACTGCGGGTCGGGCTGGGCATCCTCGCCGTGCTCACCTTCTATATCAGCCTCAGCGGTGTCTGGACCTTCATCGGCGCCATCGCCGAAGGCGCGGGGATCGGAGCCGGCGCCAGCGGCGAGGTACTCGCCGTCGCCACTCTGATGGGCATCGCCGGGGCGGCCTGCGCCTCCTTCATCGGCAACCGCCTGCCGCGCGACCTGATGCTGCTCGGCGGCTACCTGGCGATGGCCGCGGCGATCCTCCTGCTGATCGGCCAGCCGCCGCTGGCGCGCTTCGCCCTGGCCGCGCTGCTGTTCAAGTTCACCTGGACCTTCGCCCTGCCGTTCATCCTCGCCTGCCTCGCCGACCTGGACCGCTCCGGCCGCCTGATGAACGCCTCCAACCTGGTCATCGGCGGCGGGCTGGCCATCGGCCCGGCGCTGGCCGGACGACTCATCGAAAGCAGCGGCGGTTTCCTCCCGCTGCTGCCGATCGCCGCCGGCCTGGCCGGCCTCTCGTTGCTGCTGGCCCTGGCCTGCCGGCCACGCTGAAACCCTCTCCCGAACCACGGATATCCACCATGAGCCGACGTACCGCTTTCTTCTTCGACGAACTCTGCCTCTGGCACGCCGCCGGCCCGCACGCGCTGACCCTGCCGGTCGGCGGCTGGGTGCAACCGCCCGCCGCCGCCGGACACGCCGAATCACCGGAAACCAAGCGCCGGCTGAAAAGCCTGCTCGACGTGTCCGGCCTGACCGCCCGCCTGCAACTGCGCAGCGCGCCGCCGGCGAGCGACGAGGACCTGCTGCGCGTGCATCCGGCGCACTATCTGGAACGTTTCAAGGCGTTGAGCGACGCCGGCGGCGGCAGCCTCGGCCAGGACGCGCCGATCGGCCCGGGCAGCTACGAGATCGCCCGACTCTCCGCCGGCCTGGCCATCGCCGCGCTGGATGCGGTGCTCGCCGGCGAAGCGGACAACGCCTATGCGCTGTCGCGTCCGCCAGGTCACCACTGCCTGCCGGACCAGGCGATGGGCTTCTGCTTCTTCGCCAACATCGCCGTGGCCATCGAGGCGGCCAAGGCTCGCCACGGCGTCGAGCGGGTCGCGGTACTGGACTGGGACGTGCACCACGGCAACGGCACCCAGGCGATCTACTACCGGCGCGACGACGTGTTGAGCATTTCCCTGCACCAGGACGGCTGCTTCCCGCCTGGCTACAGCGGCGCCGAAGACATCGGCGAGGATCGCGGTCGCGGCTTCAACCTCAACGTTCCGCTGCTTCCCGGCGGCGGACACGATGCCTACATGCAGGCCATGCAACGCATCGTGTTGCCGGCGCTGGAGCGCTTCCGCCCGCAATTGATCGTGGTCGCCAGTGGCTTCGACGCCAACGCGGTGGACCCGCTAGCGCGCATGCAATTGCACAGCGACAGCTTCCGGGCGCTGACCGCGATGGTCCGCGACGCGGCCGAGCGGCATGCAGGCGGACGCCTGGTGGTGGTCCACGAAGGCGGCTACTCGGAAGCCTACGTGCCGTTCTGCGGGCTGGCGGTGATCGAAGAACTCAGCGGCGTGCGCAGCGCGGTGCGCGACCCGCTGCGCGACTTCATCGAGTTGCAGCAGCCCAACGCGGCGTTCCGCGACTTCCAGCGCCAGCGCCTCGAAGAGCTGGCCGCACAGTTCGGCCTGTGCCCGGCGCAGCCGCTTCAAGCGGCCAGGTAGCGCCCGACCAGCGCCAGGCCGCTGCACAGCACCAGCCAGGTGACCAGGCGGACGAAGGCTTCACGCGACAGACGCAGGGTCACCCGGCGACCGATCCACAGGCCCAGCGCCATGCCCGGCAGCAGGCAGGCGGCGAGCAGCCAGGACTCGCGCGCGGCATACAGCCCGGCGAGCAGGAACAGCCCCAGGCGGACGAAGGTGCTACAACCGATCAGCGCGCTCTGGGTGGCGCGCATCTGCTCCTTGCTCGCCAGGCGTCCGTTCAGGTACAGCGAATAAAGGAAGCCGCCGCTGCCGAACAACGCGCCGAACAGCCCGCCGAAGACACCGAAGGGCAACGCCCAGGTCGCCCGCCAGCGCGGCTGGCCGCGTGGCTGGAGGAACAGCGCGTAAAGCGCATGGAGACTGACGAACACGCCGAGAGCCAGCATCAGCAGCTCCGCGCGTAGCGCCAGAAGTCCGTATGCCCCCAGCGCGCAGCCCAGCAGCATGCAGGGCAGCAGACGCTTGAGCTCAGTGACGGCGACCTGCCGCCGCGCCGGCAGCCAGTTGCCGAACGATGCGCTGAAATCCAGCAGGACCAGCAGCGGAATGATCTGCGACAGCGGCAGCACTCCGGCCAGCAACGGGCCGGCAACCAGCGCGGTGCCGAAGCCGGCGATGCCGAACACCACATAGGCGAGGACGATGGCCAGTTCGACCAGCAGCCATTGCCACAGGTTGAACGGCAGGGCGGCGAACAGGACTGACGGATCGAGCGAGGACATGGCGGCTCCCGGAACGACGACCCGCGCACTCTAGCGAGCGCAACGGCGCGCCAGCCAATACAATCCGAGCCCTGTAGCCATCTCGAAAAGGCATGGGGAATCTTCCGATGATCTCTTTGCGGCAACTCCATTATTTCGTCGAAATCGTCGAGTCCGGCGGCTTCAGCCGTGCCGCCGAACGCCTGTTCGTCGCCCAGTCGGCGCTCAGCCGGCAGGTGCGTGAACTGGAGGACAGCATCGGCACCCCACTGCTGCGCCGCGGTCCGCGCCAGGTCGAGCTGACCCCGGCCGGCCGCGCCTTCCTGCCCCGCGCGCAGCGCCTGCTCGGCGACCTGGAAGCCGCCCGGCGCCTGGCCCGCGAGGTCGGCGAAGGCGGCCATGGCCTGCTGCGCCTGGGGCATTCCAGCTCGGTGCCGCTGGTAGACGGTCTGCAAGCGGCGCTGCGCGGCTACCTCGCGGCGCAGAGCGGCGTCCGCCTGGAACTGACCCAGCAATCCTCCGAGCAGCAGCTCGCCGATCTCGCCGAAGGCCGCCTGGACGTCGGCCTGCTGCGCCTGCCGGTGCTGCGCCAGCATCCCCGGCTGCACCTGCGCGCCCTGTACCGCGAGCCGTTGCTCCTGGCTCTCGCCGCCGACCATCCGCTGGCCCGCCGTGAAACCCCCGTGGCCCTGGCCGCCCTGGCCGGAGAAACCTTCGTCTCCATTCCCCACCTGCAACGCGGTGGCCTCAGCTATCGCGCCGCCGAACTCTGCCTCGGCGCCGGTTTCTACCCACGCCCGGCGCGCGCGCTGTCGCGCAAGACCAGCCAGTTGCAACTGATCGAGGCCGGCTTCGGCGTCGCCCTGGTGCCCGCCTCGATGCGCGCCATCGCTCCGCCCGCCGTGCGCTTCCTGCCCCTGGCCGAGGCCGAGGCATACAGCGAGGTGGCGCTGGCCTGGCGACGCGACGATAGCCCCCTGGTGGAAGGCTTCGTCGAATATTTCCTGGAGAATCTGCCGAACGAAGCCAAGGATTGATCGCACATCGCGGTGCGCCGCCTTATCATGCCGCCCATGCGTAACGATCCCTTCCAACGGCTCGGCCTCGATCGCGAGGTGCTGACCGTCAGCCAACTGAACCAGCGCGCCCGCCTGCTGCTGGAAGACGTGTTCCCGCAGGTGTGGGTCGAGGGCGAACTGTCCAACCTCGCCCGACCGGCCTCCGGACATGTCTACTTCACCCTCAAGGACAGCAACGCGCAGATTCGCTGCGCGCTGTTCCGGCAGAACGCCCAGCGCGTACGCCAGGCCTTGCGCGACGGCCTAGCGGTCAAGGTGCGCGGAAAGATCTCGCTGTTCGAGGGACGCGGCGACTACCAGTTGATCGCCGATACCGTCGAGCCGGCCGGCGACGGCGCCCTGCGCCTGGCCTTCGAGGCATTGAAGGAAAAACTCGCCGGCGAAGGCCTGTTCGCCAGCGAACGCAAGCGTCCGCTGCCCGCCCATCCGCGTCGCATCGGTATCGTCAGTTCGCCCAGCGGGGCGGTGATCCGCGACATCATCAGCGTGTTCCGTCGCCGCGCGCCGCAGGTCGAGCTGACCCTGGTGCCCACCGCCGTGCAGGGCCGCGAGGCCGTCGCGCAGATCGTCCGCGCCCTGCAACTGGCCGACCGGCAAGGCTTCGACGCGCTGATCCTGGCCCGTGGCGGCGGTTCCCTGGAAGACCTCTGGTGCTTCAACGAAGAAGCGGTGGCGCGCGCCGTGGCAGCCTGCGCCACGCCGATCGTCAGCGCGGTCGGCCACGAGACCGACGTATCGATCAGCGACTTCGTCGCCGACGTGCGCGCACCGACTCCCTCGGCCGCCGCCGAACTGCTGGCGCCCAACGCCGGCGACCTGCAGCAGCGTCTCGATGGCCTGCGCCGGCGCCTGGTGCTGCGCATGCGCGACCAGTTGCTGCGCGAACGCCTGCGCCTGGAAGGCGTCGCCCGCCGCCTGCGCCATCCCGGCGAACGCCTGCGCCAGCAGGCGCAGCGCCTGGACGACCTGGACATGCGCCTGCGCCGTGCCTTCGAGCGCCAGCTGGCGGTCCGCCACGAACGCCTGGTCCGCCTGGAGACGCGCCTCGCCGCGCAGCATCCGGGCCGCACCCTGGCGCTGCTCCGGCAGAAGCTCGACAGCCTCGCCGCGCGCCTGCCGCGCGCCGCCCACGAGGTACTGAAGGATCGTCGCCGGCGCCTCGAAGGACTGGCGCAGACGCTCAACGTGGTCAGCCCGCTGGCGACCCTGGGCCGCGGCTACAGCATCCTCCTCGACGAGCGTGGCCGGGCGATCCGCGATGCCGGCCAGGCCCAGCCGGGACAGCGCCTGAAGGCGCGCCTGGCGGAAGGCGAACTGGAGGTGCGGGTCGAGGACAACCACCGGACCCCGGTCACCCTGTCTCTGCTGGACTGAGCCGCGATGATCCGCCTCAGCCAACGGGCCCTGGCCTACCTCAACGAGGTGATCCACCACGGCTCTCTACGCCGCGCCGCCCAGCACCTGAACATCGACCCCTCGGCCATCAGCCGGCAGCTCGCCAGCCTGGAGGAACATCTCGGCGTGCGCCTCCTGCAACGCACGCCGCAGGGCGTGGCGCCTACCGAGGCCGGCGAGCTGCTGGTGGCGCACTACCGCCAGCAACGGGCCAACGAAGAGGGCGTGCTGTCGCGTCTGTCGGCCCTGCAGGGGCTGCGCCAGGGCAAGGTGCGCCTGGCGGTCGGCGAAGGTTTCATCGCCGACCTGATCTCCCAGCCATTGCAGAGTTTCATCCTGCGCTACCCCGGCATCGAGCTGGAAGTGCGCATGGCCGGGGCCAACGAAGGCGTGGCGCTGGTCAAGGAAGACGCCGTCGACCTGGCGCTGGTCTACGCCCCGGTCGAGGACGGCGAGCTGGACGTGCACGTCGACACCCGCCAGCCCCTCGACCTGATCATCCCCGCCAACCATGCCCTCGCCGGACACCGCGGCGCGGTGCCGATGCGCGCGCTGCGCAACGAGTCGCTGGCGTTGATCCACAACAGCACCGGCATGGGCCAACTGGCGGTGATCGCCGCGCAACTGGAGCGCATCGAGCTAAGGCCGAAGCTGCGTACCAACTCGGTGGCGGTGCTGACCAATTTCGTCAAGTCCGGCATCGGCGTGGCCTTCATGCCGGAACTGACGGTCAGCCACGAGATCGAGGCCGGGCACATCCGTTGCCTGCCGCTGGCCCATCCGGCGCTGCGCGACGCCCGCGCGCGGATCGTCAGCCACAAGGGCCGCGAGCTGACCGTGGCGGCGATCGCCTGCCTGGAGCACCTGCGCCGGGGCATGCGCTTCTTCAGTGGCGACGCGCCCGGCCTCGCGCAGCGCTGAGGCGTTGTCTTTTTCGCATCACGTCCGGACTTGAATAGTCAACGAGACAACGGCTAGCGTTGCTTCGCTTTCGTGCGAGCACCCGGCCCCGCGCCCCGACAAGAAGTGCCGCCGATCCCTCGACCGTTCGGACTGCCATAAGGAAAACAACATGCACACGAATCCGCGCCGCGGCCTCGCCCGCCGCTTCGCCGCCGGACTGCTGGCCGCCGCCCTGGGCCTGGGCGGCAGCCTCGCCCAGGCCGCCACTACCCTCAACCTGAGCTATAACGGCGCCGCCGACAGCGAGAAGAACCTGGTGCACCTGTTCGCCAGCAACCTCAAGCGCCTGGCCGAGGAAAAGAGCGGTGGCGACCTGCAGTTCAAGCTCTACCCCAACAGCATGCTCGGCGAAGAGGAGCAGCGCATGGAACAGGTGATGACCGGCCCCGGGCTGAACATCGCCTCCTTCGCCGGGATCGCCCCGCTGTTCCCGGAGATCTACGTCAGCGCCACGCCCTTCATGTTCAAGGACGCCGCCGCGGCCCACGCCTTCTTCGACCGCGGCAGCTACTGGCAGGCCGCCCGCGAGGCCTTCCGCGAGCGCACCGGCACCGAACTGCTGGCGGTGGTCGAGGAAGGCGGCTTCCTCAACTTCACCAACGGCAAGAAGCCGATCCACGGCCCGGCGGACTTCCAGGGCCTGCGCTTCCGCGCCATGGACCCCAGCCAGGTGGCGCTCTACGAAGCCTTCGGCGCCTCCGGCACGCCGATCCCCTGGACCGAGCTGTACATGGGCCTGCGCACCGGCGTCGCCGACGGCCAGATGAACCCGACCTCCTACATCATCCTCGGCAGCCTCTACCAGGTGCAGAAGTACCTGACCCTGGCCAACATCCAGTACTCCGACCAGTTCCTGGTGGCCAACGGCGATCTGCTCGCCAGCCTCCCCGCCAAGGACCGCCAGGCCCTGCTCGACGCCGCTGCCGAAGCCACCCGGCTGAACCGCGAGGCGGTCGCCGCCCAGCAGGAACGCGACCTGGCGTTCCTCAAGGAAAAGGGCATGCAGATCATCCAGCCGTCCGCCGATGACCTCGCCGCCTTCCGCGCGAAAGGCCAGCCGTCCTACCTGGCCTGGCTGAAGACCCAGGACATCGAGCCACGCTGGACCGAGATGGCCTTCCGCGACGCCGGTCTCGCCACCGCCCCCTGACCTTCGCGCGTTGCCCCCGACGGCCGTCGCCGTCGGCCGGGCGCGCCTGTCCGACTTTCCGGAGTACCTCCCATGCCGTCATTGCTCAAGGGCATGCGCGCCGCGTTGCTGAACCTCGCCACGCTGCTGTTGCTGCTCGACCTCGCCCTGCTCATCTACGGGGTGTTCGCCCGCTACCTGCTCGGCAGTTCGCCGATCTGGATGGACGAACTGGCCCGCTACCTCATCATCGGCGCCGTGATGCTGGCGCTCGGCGCGGTGTGGATGGAAGGCGGACACATGCGCGTCAACCTGCTGGAACAGCATCTGCCGCCGCGTCTGGCGCAGGTCCTCAGGCTCTACCAGTGGCTGCTGGCGCTGGCCTTCTTCGCCTTCGCCGCCTGGGTCAGCACCCGCTACGCGCTGAACGCCGGGCGCTTCCGCAGCCTCGGTCTGGGCGTCAGCCGCACCTGGCCGTTGCTCAGCCTGCCGCTCGGCTTCGGCCTGCTGACCCTCATGCTGTTGCTCCAGGGCCCCTGGCCGCGGCAGCCGGCCAGCACCACCGTCGAGGGAGGGTCGCAGGCATGATGGCCATCGCCATGATCGCGGCCTTCGTGGTCAACCTCCTGCTCGGCCTGCCGCTGTTCCTCTGCCTGCTGCTCACCGCGCTGGTGGGGTTCCTCTTCGTCGACCCGGCGCTGTTCGCCAACACCTTGCCGCAACGCTTCTTCGGCGGCATGGACATCTTCTCGCTGATGGCGATCCCGCTGTTCGTGCTGGCCGGCAACCTGATGAACCATTCCGGCATGACCCCGCGCCTGATGCGCCTGGCCAACGCCCTGGTCGGCCACTTCCGTGGCGGCCTCGGCCACGTCAACGTGGTCGCCGGGGTGTTCTTCGCCGGGGTCAACGGCTCCGCCGCGGCCGACGCCTCGGCGCTCAGCACCCTGCTGGTGCCGGCGATGGAGAAGGAGGGCTACTCGCGGCGCTTCGCCGCCGGGCTGACCGCCGGCAGCTCGCTGATCGGCCCGATCATCCCGCCAAGCATCTTCATGATCCTCTATTCCTCGCTGACCAACACCTCGGTGGGCGAGCTGTTCCTCGCCGGGGTGATTCCCGGCCTGCTGCTGGCCGCCGCCTTCATGCTGCTGAACGCGCTGTACGCCTACCGCAACGGGCTGCAGGCACGCCACGCGGCGCCGGCCTGGGGCGAGATCCTGGCGGCGCTGTCCGGTGCCCTGACCGCGCTCATCGCGCCGGTGATCATCGTCGCCGGGATCGTCCTCGGCCTGGTCACGCCCACCGAGTCGGGCGCCCTGATCGCTCTCTACGTGGCGCTGGTCGGCCTGCTCCAGCGCCAGCTGAGCCTGGCCGGGCTGTGGAACTCGCTGCGCGAGACGGTACGCCTGACCACCGCCATCTACGTGATCATCGCCGCCGCCTCGGTGGTCAACTGGCTGCTCAACTACGCCCAGGTCGCCAGCGAGTTCGCCCGGTTGCTGGAGCCGTTCGGCCACTCGCCGACCCTGATGCTGTTCATCATCAGCGCGGTCATCTTCATCTGCGGCATGCTCATGGAAGAGGTCTCGGTGCTGATGCTGCTGACGCCGATCGTCGCCCCGGTGGCGCTGGCCGCCGGCGTCGATCCGGTACACCTCGGGCTGATCTTCACCCTGAACATCACCATCGCCCTGATCACCCCGCCGATGGGGGCCTGCCTGTTCATCGTGGCGACCATCAGCCGCCTCGATATCCTGGAAATGTTCAAGGGTATCTGGCCGTTCATCCTGGTCGCCCTGGGGGTGCTGTCGCTGCTGATCCTGTTCCCGTCCCTGACCCTGTGGCTGCCACGCCTGCTCAACTGACACCATGACCGACTTCACCCAAGCCATCCCCGTTCTCCCGGAGCCCGACTGGCACGCCGTGGCCGGCATCCCCATCGTCGATGCCGGCACGCCGCTGGAAGCGCTCGGGCTGAGCCGCGACTTCAGCGTCTGGCCGGCCTACCACAAGCTCGGCATTCCTCACGCGATCCCGGAATGCCACGCTCGCGGCGAGGTCTTCGAGCGTCTCCTGCGGGTCGCCGCCGGCCTCCCCGATGGCGTGCGCCTGGTGGTGCTGGACGCCTGGCGCCCGTTCGCCGTGCAGCAGTATCTCTACGACAGTCTGTCCAGCGCCCTCTCCGCGCACTACCCGGAGGCCGGCGAGGCAGAGCTGGAACGGCTCACCCGCCAGTTCGTCTCGCCGCCGAGCAGCCGCCGCGAAGCGCCCAGCCCGCATCTCACCGGCGGCGCGGTGGACGTCACCCTGTGCGACGCCCAGGGCCGCTGGCTGGACATGGGCAGCGCCTTCGACGAGGCGGTACCGGCGTCCTACAGCGCCTACTTCGAGCAGATCGCGCAGCCCGACGCGCGCCAGCGACGCGTCCGCGATCACCGTCGCCTGCTCTACCACGCGATGCTCGACGCTGGTTTCAGCAATCTGCCCAGCGAATGGTGGCACTACGATTACGGCGACCAGCTCTGGGCCTGGCACACCGGCGCGGCGCAGGCGCTGTTCGGCCCCGCGCAGTTGCAGGCGATGGACGCGCTCTGGCGCCAGCAGTTGCAGAAGCGCCCTCCCGCGGACTAGGAAGCGAAGGCGCGCCGATAACCCAGCGGCGGCACGCCGAACGCAGCGGAAAACCGCTGGCGCAACGATACCGCCGAACCGAAGCCGGCCAGCTCGGCGATCGCCTGCACCGAATGCTCCGTGGTCTCCAGCAGGCGCTGGGCCAGGGCCAGGCGCTCGGCCTGGAGCCACTGGCTGACGGTGGTGCCGGTGAGCTGGCGGAAGTGCCGGGTGAAGGTCCGCCGGCTCATCAGCACCCGCCGCGCCAGGCTGTCCAGGCTGTGCGGCTGGTCGAGGTTCTGCCGCAGCCACACCAGCAGGTCGCCGAGACGGCCGTCCTGGGCGCTGTCCGGCAGCGGCTGCTCGATGAACTGGGCCTGGCCGCCCTGCCGATGCGGCGCCACCACCAGGCGCCGGGCCAGGTGGTTGGTGGTCTGCGCGCCGAGGCGCTGGCGCACCAGGTGCAGGCAGCAGTCGATGCCGGCGACGGTACCCGCCGAGGTCAGCAGGCCGTCGTCCTCGATGTACAGCACGTCGGGCTCCACCCGTACCGCGGGAAAGCGCCCGGCGAAATCCTCCGCCCACATCCAGTGGGTGGTGGCCCGGCGACCGTCGAGCAAACCGGCCTCGGCCAGCACGAAGGCCCCCAGGCACAGGCCCACCAGTTGCGCGCCGCGTGCACGGGCCGCGTTCAGCGCCTCGAGCAGCGCTTGTGGCGGACGCTCGTGTGGATCGCGCCAGCTCGGCACGATCACGGTCTGCGCCTCGGCCAGCGCTTCCAGCCCGGCCTCGGCTTCGATGGTGAACCCCACCGTGGTTCGCAGCCGGCCCGGCTCGGCGGCGCAGACACGCAGGTCGAAGGCCTGCGCGCAGGGGTCGTAGCACTCCTGGCCGAACACCAGGCAGGGCACCGACAGGTGGAACGGACTGATGCGGTCGAAGGCCACCACGGCCACGGACTGGCGGGACATGCGCACCTCGGTGGGTATGAGCGGGTTGGCCCGATTCTAGCGAAAGTTGTCTCCCAGGCCACTCACCCGGCACGCCGCGCCGGGACGAGAATCTTCCTAACCCACCCAGGAGGAAACCCCATGTCCGCACCACAACCCAAACGCGCCCTGCTGGTCATCGACGTGCAGAACGAATACGTCAGCGGCAACCTGCGCATCGAATACCCCGCGATCCAGTCGTCGCTGCAACGCATCGGCGCCGCCATGGACGGCGCCCACGCGGCGGGCATCCCGATCGTCGTGGTGCAACACCTGGCGCCGGCGGATTCGCCGCTGTTCGCCCGCGGCAGCGAGCAGGCCGAGCTGCATGAAGTGGTCGCCTCGCGGCCCTACCAGCACAAGGTGGAGAAGGAACTGGCCAGTTCCTTCGTCGGCACCGGGCTGGGCGACTGGCTGCGCGAACGCGACATCGACACCCTCGCCGTGGTCGGCTACATGACCCAGCACTGCGACGACTCGACCATCCGCCAGGCGATCCACGAAGGCTGGCAGGTGGAATACCTGCACGACGCCAGCGGCTCGGTGCCCTACCGCAACCGCGCCGGCCAGGCCAGCGCGGAAGAGATCCACCGAATCTTCGGCATCGTCCTGCAGTCGTCCTTCGCCGCCGTGCTCAGCACCGAGGAATGGCTGGAAAGCCTCGCCGGCCGGCACGTTCCGGAACGCGACAACATCTACGACTCCAACCAGCGGGCCCTGGCCAACCGCTGAAACGGCGCCGCCCCGCACGCGGGGCGGCGAGCGCTCAACCGACCAGCGAGCCGCGTGCCGGCAACGGCTTCCAGCCCGGGAACTCGCGCAGCCGCGGGTCAGGCACCGCGCAATAGGCGAATGTCCAGTTCGGCGCCGGCAGGTCCAGGCGCTCCAGCGGCACGCGCGTGCCGGCGCCGGCCTGCGGCGCCTTCCAGTCCTGGGTGATGTGCGCACCGCCCTGGCTGGCCAGTAGGATGCCGCGGTTGGCGCTGGTGTCGTCCACCGTCCAGCGCGCGGCGGAGGCGTCCATCAGCACCTCCAGGTGCTCGTCGGTCACCTTGGCGCCGAACGGCGACTGCAACAGCCAGCAGTACAGGCGCAGATGCATCGCCCAGTTCCAGGCGGCCTTCTGCTCGGCCGCCCATTGCAGGAAGCCGCGCAGGATGGTCAGGCCATCCGGCGGATCGATCTTCAGCAGTTCCGGGCAGAGATCGTAGAGGTGGTGCCAGGCGCTGCTCAGGCGCTTGTTGAGCTGGTCCGGACGCAGCGTGGAATGCTTCGGCGGCAGGCCGGGGGCCACCACCAGGCCGGTCTGTACCGGCAAGGGAGATCTGTTGCTGTTCATGCTCTGAACCTCGCACGCAAAGGCGGGGCGCCAGGCGCCCCTGCTCGACACGGCGCTCAGTGGCCGTGCTGCTCGTACCCGCCCTGTTCGGCCGGCGCCTTGGACTCGACGACGATTTCCACCGGCACCTCGCCGGCCTTGCGGAAATGCAGCGTCAGCGGGAAGCGCTCGCCGGCCACCAGTGGCTGCTTCAGGCCCATCAGCATCAGGTGGTAGCCGCCGGGGGCGAAGCGCAGGTCCTTGCCTGGCGCGACGTCGACGCTGTCGACTTTCTGCATGCTCATCATGCCGTTCCTGTGCACATGCTCGTGCACCTCGGCGGACGCCGCGCGCGGGGTATCGGCGCCGACCAGGGTGTCGTTTTCCTTGCCGTGGTTCTGCACCACGAAATACGCCGCGCCGTTCGGCGAGGTCGGCGGCAGGGCCAGCGCCCAGGGGTGTTCGATGTGCAGCTGGCCAGCATTGTATTCGTGGGCCTGGGCGACGGCGGAAACGGCCAGCAGGGCGACGGCTGCGAAGAAGGATGTGCGCATGGGGACTCTCCAGTAGCGTATGGCCGGTCCTTTTCCGTCGGACCGGCGATTCCATGTAGGGATGTTGGAACAGGACGCCGCGACGCACCCCGGCCTCCAGGTTCAGGTTGCCGGGTGCATGGGCCTGGGCATCAGGCGACGGGAGAGGCGCGCGGATTGGCGAGGCGCCAGTAGCGCTGGGGTGGCAGGTCGGTGGCGGAGAAGGCGATACGGGCCGGGCTGGCCAGCGGCGCCAGCGGCAAAGCCGGCCAGGAGGCGACCAGTCCGGGCGTGCCGGCGGCGCCGGCGCAGCAGCAGAGATGCGGGGCCAGGCTTTCGTGGTCGTCGGGAAGATCGATGTCCTTGAGCGCGGCGCTCAGCTTCAGGCGCAGCAGCGAGTCGGACGAGGTGCTGCAGAAGCCGCCGAGCAGCAACGAGGCGCGCTCCTGCGTCGTCAGCGCCTGCGAAAGCGGCACCACGAACAGGTTCATCAGCACGGCCAGGCTGGCCAGCCAGGCCACGGGGCGCCGTGACAGGGGCATCGTCGGTTCTCCGGAGAATGGGCCCTTTATGCCTGAGCGCGGGGCAAAAGTAAAAACGCCGGGCGCGACAGAGTGCCGCAGGTGAAAACGTTTGCAACCCTTGCGGGCTTTCCCCCGCCGCGCTCTTCCGCCAGCATAGACGGCTTTGCCGCCCGACGAGTCGAGAAGCCGATGCCCCGCACCCTAGCCTTCGTTTCCACGCTGTTGCTCGCCGCCTTCTGCGCCCTGCCCGCCCAGGCCGACAGCTTCATCATGCGCCTGCTGAACAAGCCGGTGCCCGGCGGGGTGGCGGTGCTCGACCTCGGCGAGGAAGGCCCGCCGCCGCGGGCGTTCTACCAGGGCAAGCCGGTGCTGGTGGTGCGCGAGGAAGGCCGGCGCTGGATCGCCGTGGTCGGCATCCCGCTGACCGCCAAGCCCGGCCCGCAGAAGCTGGAAGTGCGGGCGGCGACCGGCAACCACGAGGAAAGCTTCAGCGTCGGCAGCAAGCACTACCGCGAGCAGCGCATCACCCTGAAGAACAAGCGCCAGGTCAACCCGCTGCCGGAAGACCTCAAGCGCATCGAGCGCGAGCTCGCTGAACAGACCGCCGCCTACCGCCGCTTCAGTCCCGGCCTGCCCAGCAACCTGATGCTCGACAGGCCGGTCGACGGTCCGCTCTCCAGCCCCTTCGGCCTGCGCCGCTTCTTCAACGGCGAAGAGCGCAACCCGCATTCCGGACTAGACTTCGCGGTACCGGCCGGTACGCCGATCAAAGCGCCGGCGGCCGGCAAGGTGATCCTCATCGGCGACTACTTCTTCAACGGCAAGACGGTCTTCGTCGACCACGGCCAGGGCTTCATCAGCATGTTCTGCCACCTGTCGAAGATCGACGTGAAGCTCGGCCAGCAGGTGCCGCGCGGCGGCGTCGTCGGCAAGGTCGGCGCCACCGGGCGGGCGACCGGGCCGCACATGCACTGGAACGTCAGCCTGAACGACGTGCGGGTCGACCCGGCGATCTTCATCGGCGCCTTCCAGCCCTGAGCGTTGAGCAACGCGGCGCCGACTGAGGTCGGAAGGAACAGGGGGCGCGTCGATGCGCTCCTTTCATGACCAAGGGAGACACCGCATGACTCACCCGCTTCGCCTGCTCTGGCTGTGCTCGGCACTGTTCGTGGTCCTCGGCCTGGGCTTCGTCTTCTTCCCCGGCCCGCTCGCCTCCCTGCTCACCAGCGGCGAACCGCTCACCCCCGCCGCCCTCACCGACCTGCGCGCCAGCTACGGCGGCACCAGCCTCGGCGTCGGCCTGCTGCTCGGCTATGCCGCGCTACGCCCGAAATACCTGGTGCTCGGCCTGCTCGCCGCCCTGGCGGTGATCGCCAGCAGCGGCGCGGCGCGCCTCTACGGGGTGCTGATCGATGCCTCGCCGGCGCTGGCCACCTTCTTCTGGCTGGCCGCCGAGGCGGTGCTCTGCGTGCTGTTGCTGGCGGCGCTGTGGAAGACCCGCCAGCTCGACCTCGACTGAGCGCCGCGCAGCAGGCCTCAGGCCAGGACCCGGCGAACCGCCGGCAGCCGCGACAGCACCAGCCAGTCCAGCGCCCAGACCAGCAGGAGCGAGGCCCCCACCAGCGGGAAGGCCACGCCCAGCGCCAGCATGATGGCGATGCCGGTCTTCCAGCGCGGCAGCTCGTGGCGCAGCGGCGGCACGCCAAGGCGTCCGGCCGGCTTGCGCTTCCACCAGATCCACAGGCCGCTCGCCGAGCTGAGCAGGATCGCCAGGCAGACCGCGAGCATCAGCAACTGGTTGCCCAGGCCGAAGAACTTGCCTTCGTGCAGCACCACGCCCATCTGCACGCTCCTCGCCACCGCGTTGTAGTCCTGCCAACGCACGTCGGCGAGAACCTTGCCGCTGTACTGGTCGATGTGCAGGGTGGCGTCGTGGCGCGGATCATCGGGGAACACGGAGATCGTATAGACCCCTTCCGTCCCGCTCGGCAGGGCGATCCCGTAGCCCGCCGCCACGCCGCGCTCGCGGGCGATATCCACCACCCTTTGCAGAGGGATGCCCGCCGGCATCGGCATGTCCATCGGCATCGCGTGCCCGGCCTGGGCGGAATGCCCGCGATGCTCGGCATGGGCGTCGACCGCCGGCGGCTGCGAGCGCGGCAGCGGAGTGTTCTCCAGCGGCCAGGGCACCTGCTGGCGCGACGCGCTGTTGAGGCTACCGGCCTGCATGTCGGAGGTCGGCACATCGTTCCACATCGCCGCCGGGAAGCGGTTCCAGACATCGGCGAACTGCTTGCCCCAGTAGCCGGTCCAGGTCATCCCGCTGAGCAGCATGAACAGCAACAGCAGGCTGCCCCAGAAACCGGCGACCACATGCAGCTCGCGCCACAGCGGTCGTCCGCGCAGGTGCAGGCGCGGCCAGAGCAGCGCACTCGCCGCCCGGCCGCGCGGCCACCACAGGTAGAGACCGGAGACCACCAGGACGATGCCCCAGCCGGCGGCCAGCTCGATCAGCCGGTCGCCGACGGTCCCGACCATCAGCTCGCCGTGCAGCGCCCGGGCCACCGCCTGGAGATTCAGTTGCGCATCCTGGCGGCCGAGCTCGCGTCCACTGTAGGGGTCGACGAACAGGTTCCACTGCCTGCCCTCTTCGCCGATCACGAATTGCGCGCTGCGCCCCGCCTCGCTCGGCGGCAGGTACTGGCTGACGACGGCCTGCGGGTGCGCCTGGCGCACCCCGGCGAGCAACTGGTCGGCGCTGCGCATCTGCGCGCCGGCCTCGACGCGCAGCAATTGCGGGTAGAGCAGCGCATCCAGCTGCGGCTTGAACAGGTAGACGATTCCGGTCAGCGCCAGCAGGATCATGAAAGGCGCGACGAACAGGCCGGCGTAGAAATGCCAGCGCCAGGCCAGCGCGTAGAAGTCACGGCCGTTCTTTTCGTTGGGTTGCATGGATCACCTCATCGGAGCGCACACAGGCAAGGCGGGCCCCGCTGGGCGGGGCCTCGTTCAAGGTTCAGAAGCTGAAGTCGACCTTGGTCCAGAAGGTCCGGCCCGGCTCGGGAACCGTTTCGTTGGCGGAGAAACCGAAGCCGGCGTCGCCGGCCTTGTTCAGGTGCTCGGTGTAATCCTTGTCGAACAGGTTATCGACACCGGCGCTCAGCTTGACGTTGCGAGTCACCCGGTAGGCGCCGTTGAGCGAGAAGACGCCGAAGCCGGCGCTCTTGTCGAAGTCCTTGCCGACCACGTTGCCCTGGTCCCTGGCGATACGATTCTGCGGCGCGACCACCCGCCACAGGCTGCCGGCACTCCAGTCGCCTTCCTCGTAGGTCAGGCCGAAGCGCGCCTCCAGCGGCGGGATCTGCGGCAGGGCGCGCCCGTCCGAACTGTTCTTGCCCCAGGCATAGGCCAGGCTGGCGTCGGTCTTCCAGTTGCCGGTCAACTGATAGGACGCACCGAGTTCGCCGCCCATGATCCGCGCGTCGACGTTGGTCGCCTGGGTCGAGGAGCCCATCATGCCCTCGCGATAGCTGAACAGGATGAAGTCCTGGACCACCCCGACGTAGCCGGAGGCCCAGGCCTGCAACTTGTCGCCGTTGTACTGGAGGCCGAAGTCGAGCTGGGTGGTCTTTTCCGGCTTGATCTTGTCGAAGGCGTTGACCGAGCCGTTCGGCCCGCGCTTGGGCGAGAACAGCTCCCAGTAGTCGGGGAAGCGCTCGGCATGGCCGAGGCCGGCGTAGAGGGTGGTCGGCGAGTCGGCGAGGTCGTGCTCGTAGCGCACGAAGCCGCTGGGCAGGGTATCGGCGCGGGTGTCGCCGGCCGTCGGGTTGGCCATGGCGTGGCCCATGTGTCCGGACTTGAGGGTCTGCCGGTAGTCCTTGACCGAGGCGCGGTCCAGGCGCAGCCCGCCGATCAGCCGGTCGCGCTCGGCGGCGAACCAGGTCAGTTCGCCGAAGGCCCCGTAGTTGTGGAACACCGCGTCCTTGCTCCAGGGGAACTGGTCGGTGTCGGTGTAGTAGTCGGTCATCATGTCGTAACTGGAGCCGCGCGCGCGATGTTCGTTGCGCATGGCGTCGACCCCGCCGACCAGCTTGAAATCGTCCCAGCGCCAGGTGGCCGCCAGGCGACCGCCGAGGGTGCGCCGGTCCACCTGGGACGCCATCGGCATCGGCATCATGCCGGACGGGTCGGGAGTGCGCAGGCGGAAGTTGTCCATGATGTGGTCGGCGTAGTTGTAGTAGACCTGCGCCTCGACCTTCTCCAGCACATCGCTGATGTTCGACTTGACGAAGCGCAGGCCCAGGCTCTCGCGCTTGAACTGCGAACCGTCCATGCCGCGCCCGGCGTAGCGTGCCTCGCCGTCGCCCTTGCCGGCGGTGAGCTCGATCAGGGTGTCCTCGTCGGGAGTCCAGCCGACCGCGACGTCGCCGTTCCACTTCTTCCAGCGCGACGGCACGGTATTTCCTGCGCCGTCCTCGTAATCGTCGGCCTGCGCGTGGTTGCCGGTGAAGCGCAGGTAGCCGAGCCGGTTGCCGGCGGCGGCGTCCAGCACCTTGTCGAAGCGGCCGTTGGAACCGGCCAGCAGGCTGGCGTTGACCCGCGAGCCGAGTTCGCCGAAGCGCTCCGGCTCACGCTCGAAGAGGATCGTCCCGGCCGACGCGCCCGGCCCCCAGAGCACCGTCTGCGGGCCCTTGATCACGGTGAGCTTGTCGTAGGTTTCCGGCGAGATGTAGGAGGTCGGCGCGTCCATCCGGTTCGGACAGGCGCCGAGCATCATGCCGCCGTTGGTGAGGATGTTCAGGCGCGAGCCGAACATACCGCGCAGTACCGGGTCGCCGTTGCTGCCGCCGTTGCGGATCACGGCGAAACCGGGAATGGTCTTCAGGTAATCGGCCCCATCGCTGGCCGGCACCGGCTGACGCGGTTCCTTGGGGTTGGTGACGATGGTCAGCGGCGAACTCTGGGCGACTCCGGTGACTACGCTGGGCGCCAGCTCCACGGCGCGATCCTGGTGCTGGGAGTGCTCCTCGGCCAGGACCGCCGACGGAGACAGGGCCAGGCCGCACAGTGCGGCGAAGGCTCCCGCCCAGCGGCGGCGTTGTGCGAGACGGGCAGGGTCGAAGCTGAAAGCGGCGGTCGGGCAGGCGTTGCCGGCCGCTCGTTGTTGAGTAGACATACGGTTTTCCATGATCTGTGTGACTTCCGCCCCGCCCCACGGCGAACAGGCACGCGGCCAGGCTCGCGTCACCGGCGCGGCGAAGACGCGCCAGTGCCCCCAGGAACGGCGGCTATCGGATTGAAAGAGGTCAGGCGATCAGGAACGGCGGCGCGCGGGTGCGGGCGCCGGGAAACACCGGCGAGGCGACGAACGCCTCGCTGAGGAGGGTGACGACGGGCGCCGCCGCGAAGGGCACGCAGAACAGCGCCAGGCTGGCGTCTTCGGTGAGCGGCGGGCTGTGGAACAGCAGGCTGCAATAACCGCACTTCTCCCAGAGCACGTCGCTGGCCAGGCGATTGCCGTCGCCCATCCCCGGCATGCCTGCGTGAAGGGCGGCGGAACGCTGGACGTCGGAACAATGCTCCCCGCCAGCGCCGTCCATGCCCTCGTGGGACATGCCTTCGTGGCCCATCGCCGCGCCCATCGGCATCGGATGGTCCATCGGCATCGACTGGGAGATCAGCGGGCCGACGAAGATCATCAGCATGGCGAACAACCCCAGCCATGCACCGATGCCTTGTCGTTTCAGAGTGGTCGCCACCCGCGACTCCCGCCGTCTTGAATGAGGCCCGCAGCGTATCCGGCCGGGCGGCCGCTCGCGCTAGGTCGTGTCCGAAAAGAGAAGTATGTGCCTGCCGTTATACGCTCCCGGCACAGGGAGCGAAATGATCGCACAAGGTCGGCCCGTCCTGCTGCGGCATGGGGCCGCAGAATTCTCGCTTGCGGAACACAGGCTGGCGGCGCAATCGGGACAAAGCTTTCACTTACGACGAAGAATAAAAAGCTACAAAAGCACTACAAATAGGAAATTCTACTAATTTTCCTTTAATGCTTGCCATTCAAATGCAGGCTCACTAGTGTGGTACGCATGAAAACGCCGCACACCCTCATTCTGCTCCGCCAACACGCCTGCCTGTGCCTGGTCAGCCCGCGACTGCGTGGCTGAGCGACGCTTCCCCTCCCCTCGTCATTGCGTTCGCCTGGCCACGCCGCCCGGGTATCGATTCCAAAGGATTAGCCCCATGAGCATGTTGAAAGACCCTTCGCAGAAATACCGTCCGTTCCCGGCCATCAATCTGCCCGACCGCACCTGGCCGTCGAAGACCATCACCGAAGTGCCGATCTGGTGCAGCTCCGACCTGCGCGACGGCAACCAGTCGCTGATCGAGCCGATGGACGCGGCGAAGAAGATGCGCTTCTTCAAGACCCTGGTGCAGGTCGGCCTGAAGCAGATCGAAGTGGCCTTCCCGTCGGCCTCGGACACCGACTTCAACTTCGTCCGCGAGCTGATCGAAGGCAACCACATCCCCGACGACGTCACCATCCAGGTGCTGACCCAGGCCCGCGAGGACCTGATCACCCGCACCTTCGAATCCCTGCGCGGGGCGAAGAAGGCCATCGTCCACGTCTACAACGCCACCGCGCCATCGTTCCGCCGCATCGTTTTCAACCAGGACAAGCAGGGCGTCGTCGACATCGCCACCAACGCCGCCAAGCTGATCAGGAAGCTGGCCGCCGAGCAACCGGACACCCAGTGGTCGTTCCAGTACTCGCCGGAAATCTTCAGCTCCACCGAGCTGGAGTTCTCGGTCGAGGTCTGCAACGCGGTGATCGACGTCTGGCAGCCGACCCCGGAGCACAAGATCATCCTCAACCTGCCGGCCACCGTGGAGTGCGCCACGCCGAACGTCTACGCCGACCAGATCGAGTGGTTCGGCCGCCACGTCAACCGGCGTGACAGCGTGATCATCAGCCTGCACACCCACAACGACCGCGGCACCGGCGTGGCCGCCACCGAGCTGGGCCTGATGGCCGGCGCCGACCGCGTCGAAGGCTGCCTGTTCGGCAACGGCGAGCGCACCGGCAACGTCGACCTGGTGACCCTGGCGCTGAACATGTATACCCAGGGCCTGCACCCGCAACTGGACTTCTCCGACATCGACGCCGTGCGCAAGGTGGTCGAGGAATGCAACCAGCTGCCGGTCCACCCGCGCCACCCGTACGTCGGCGACCTGGTCCACACCGCCTTCTCCGGCTCGCACCAGGACGCCATCCGCAAGGGCTTCGCCCAGCAGAAGGAAGACGCGATCTGGGAGGTGCCCTACCTGCCGATCGACCCGGCCGACATCGGCCGCGACTACGAGGCGGTGATCCGGGTCAACAGCCAGTCCGGCAAGGGCGGCATCACCTTCCTGCTCGAGCAGGAATACGGCATCAGCCTGCCGCGCCGCATGCAGATCGAGTTCAGCCAGGTGGTACAGGGCGAGACCGACCGTCTCGGCCTGGAGATGACCGCCCAGCAGATCTACTCCCTGCTGGAGAACGAGTACCTGAAGGCGACCTCGCCCTATGCCCTGGCCAGCCATCGCCTGCAGGAAGAGAACGGCACCAGCGCCGTCGACCTGGAAGTCACCTTCGACGGCGAGAAGCAGCACTGGCGTGGGATCGGCAAGGGCCCGCTGGAAGCCCTGGTCGCCGCCCTGCCGGTCAAGGCGGAGATCATGGACTACCACGAGCACGCCATCGGCGCCGGCGCCAACGCCAGGGCCGCGGCCTACATCGAGATCCGTCTCGAAGGCCAGCGCCCGCTGCACGGCATCGGCATCGACGAGAACATCACCACCGCCAGCTTCCGCGCCCTGTTCAGCGCACTGAACCGCGCGGTGACCCAGGCCGAGGCCAAGGCGGCCTGAGCCAGGGATGGGAATGAAAAAAGGGAGCCAATGGCTCCCTTTTTTCATGGATGCGACGTCATTCGTCGTCGCCGCTGGCGCTGACCGCTCCCAGGCACCTGAGCAGATGCGCGCCCCCGGTGCCCGCGATGCGCCAGGTGTCACCATCGGCCTGCGGCTCGGCTTCCATCACGGCGTTGTAGGAAAAACGCCAGTCGCGACGAGTGCGTCCATCCAGGCTTTCCACCGCCAGCACCCACTCCTCGCTGGCGAACGCCTGGTCGGCCTCCGCGGCCAGGTCCGCCTGGTCCAGCAGCGCCTCGTTGAGTTCGAAGCGCCAGGCATGCAGGCCGTCGATCTCGAGCATGTCGGCGGCTTCCAGTTCATCGAGCAGGTAACGTTCTGTGGTCATGGTCAGTCATCGCTGAAAAGAAGCCATGATACGGCAAAGCGGCGGTACCTCAGGCCACCAGCATCACCACCGGCACCATCACCAGCAGGACCGCCAGCATGAACAGCAGGGCGATGCCGGCCGCCCTCCAGTTGGAAATGAAGCTGCCGCCGGCGGCCTTGTGGCTCTCCAGCGCCGGGCCGAAGGCCGACCTGGCGTAGTAGACCATGCCGATGATCTGCGCCACCGCGAAGCCGGTGGAGGGGATGTTCTCCGGCAATATCGCGCCCAGTACCAGCAGCAGGACGAACAGGCCGACGGCGACCAGCCAGGCGCGTCCGACCTCCTGCCCACGGCCGAGGCGCCTCAGGTTCACCGCGGTCAGGAAGGCGCCAGCCAGGGGGGTGCCGATGAAAGTGCCCAGGCCGATGGCGGAAAGCCTGTACAGCGGCTCGCCCTGGGTTGCGCCCGGCTCGTCCAGGCGGGCTTCCGGCGGACGGAACGGGTTCTCGGTATCGCTGCTCATATGCGTGTGCTCCCTGCGGATCTTTACTGAAGCTTTACCAGGGCCGGCATTGGAAAATCCCGGCGACCGGCAGAGTCTATAGGACGCTGCGCGCCAGCTGAACATTCCGCGCCCGCCGGCAGTCACAGCAAGACGTGCGAACGAAAGCGCCCACACAGGACCGCACACAGGAGGGATGACGCATGAGCACACGCAAACTCGGCAACTCCGGGCTGGAAATCCCGGCCCTGGTATTCGGCGGCAACGTCTTCGGCTGGACCGCCGACGAAAGCACCTCCTTCAGGCTGCTGGACGCCCTGCTCGATGCCGGGCTGAACTGCATCGATACCGCCGACGTGTATTCGCGCTGGGTTCCCGGACACCAGGGTGGCGAATCGGAGAGCATCATCGGCAAATGGCTGAAACGCACCGGCAAGCGCGACCGGGTAGTGATCGCGAGCAAGGTCGGGATGGACATGGGCAACGGCCACAAGGGCCTCTCCGCGGCCTATATCGAACAGGCCCTGGAGGCTTCCCTGCGGCGCCTGCAGACCGACTACCTGGACCTCTACCAGTCGCATGCCGACGATCCACACACCGAACTGGAGGAAACCCTCTCCACCTACGGCGAGCTGATCAAGAAAGGCAAGGTTCGGGTCATCGGCGCCTCCAACCACGACGCCCGGCGCCTGATCCAGGCACGCCAGGTCAGCGCCCGGCTGAACCTGCCCAGCTACCAGAGCCTGCAGCCCGAGTACAACCTGTACGACCGCGCCGACTACGAAACCAACCTGGAGCCGACAGTGGAAGAACTCGGCCTTGGCGTGATCAGCTACTACTCGCTGGCCAGCGGTTTCCTCAGTGGCAAGTACCGCAGCGAAGCCGACACCGCGGGTCGTGCCCGCGGCGAGAAAGTCAGGGGTTACCTGAACGAGCGCGGCGTGGCGATCCTCGCGGCGCTCGATGAAGTGGCCGAGCAGTACAACGCCAATCCGACCCAGGTCGCCCTGGCCTGGCTGATCGCCCGCCCCACCGTCACCGCGCCGATTGCCAGCGCCACCAGCCTGGAACAGCTGGACGACCTGATCGCCGCCACCCGCCTGCGGCTCGACGAGCAGGCGATCCACCGCCTGGACAGCGCCAGCGCCTATTGACGGAGCACGGCGTCGAGGTGTCGCACAGGCGGATAACCGCAGCGCGGTTATCCGCCGGAACCCTCGAATGACGGCCGCGTGGTCTCAGCTGAAGCGCGCCAGCACCGAGCCGATGTCCAGGTCGCCCTGCGGCGCCTGGCCATCCGGCGTCAGCTTGTTGACCAGTTCCGGCAGCAGGCTGCTCAGGTGCTCGGCCGCTTCGCCCTGGCTGACCCCGGCGGAGTCCGCCAGTTGTTGCAGCTGGCCGTCGCCGAAGGCGCGGGAAATGTCCGCCGCCGACACCGCCTGGTTCGGCCCACCGCCGATCCAGGAATTCAGGGCATCGCCCAGGCCTGCGTTCTGGAGCATCTGGAACAACCCGCCGAGTCCGCCCAGGGAGCCGGCCTCCACCCCCGGCGCCTGCCCGGCACCGCCCGCGGCACCACCGAGCAGATCGCCGAGGACGCCGCCCAGTCCACCGCTCGCAGCACCGCCGCCGGCGCCGCCAAGGATGCTGCCCAGCGAACCGAGCAGACCACCGCCATCGCCACCGCCCTGTGCCGCACCGCCCTGGCGTGACATCAGCATGGTCACCAGCCCGATCAACAGGGCCACTTTCGGATCGCGTGCACCTCCCTGTCCTTCAGAGCCACCCAGCGCCGAACCGAGAATCGAATCGAGCAGTCCCATTTGGTCTTCCTCCTGATCTGATGCCCACGGCGTATCGCCGCGGGATACGGGTAACTCCAGGCCCGGCGACGCGCCATCATGCACGGCGCCGGGTCATGGCCTCGGACATCGAGCGGAACAGGACGTTCCGGCATTCAAGGGTGGATTTCGAAGCGATCCGCATCCATGTAGGCCGGGAAGCGCTGGCGATAGGCCGCCAACGCCGCCGCGTCCAGCCGGACGCGGAACACGCCGTCGGCGTCCGCCGCGTTGAACAGGCTGTCGCCCTGGAAATCCAGGGCCTGGCTATCTCCAGCGTAGCGCAAGGCGTTGCCGTCTTCGCCGATACGATTCACCGCCACCACGTAGCAGAGGTTCTCGATCGCCCGCGCCGGCAGCAGGCGGTTCCAGTGCAGTCGACGAGGCGCGGGCCAGTTGGCGGTGTAGAGCAACAGGTCGGTGTCGTGCGGGTCGCGGCTCCATACCGGGAAGCGCAGGTCGTAGCAGATCAGCGGGCGCACCCGCCAGCCCTTGAGTTCGAACAGCTCCTGGCGCTCGCCGGGACTGTAGTGCTCATGCTCGCCGGCCATGCGGAACAGATGGCGCTTGTCGTAGTGCAGCACCTCGCCGTCCGGACGCGCCCAGAGCAGACGGTTGCGGTGGCTGCCATCGGCGAGCTGGACGATCAGGCTGCCGGTGACCACCGCGCCGAGGCGGCGGGCCTGCTCCCGCAGCCAGGCGTGGGTCGGCCCCTGCTCAGGCTCGGCCTGCTCTGCCGAAGCCATGCTGAAACCGGTGGTGAACATTTCCGGGAGAATCACCAGGTCGGCGCCGGCGGCGCTTTCCAGCAGGGCGGTGAAATGCTCGCGGTTGGCCTGGGCATCGTGCCAGGCCAGGGAGGATTGGACCAGGGCGACGTCCAGGTCCGGCAGCACCGTCAGATCGCGCATAGCTTTTCCGCTGCCTGACGCAGCGTCTCCTCGCGTTTGGCGTAACAGAAGCGGACCAGGCGCAGGGCGTCCGGCGCCTTTTCATAAAACACCGAAACCGGGATCGCCGCCACTCCGTGTTCACGGGTCAGCCATTCGGCCATGGCGACGTCGTCCAGGTCCGGGCGGATCGCCGAATAGTCCACGCACTGGAAATAGGTGCCCGGCGCACGGCTGAAACGGAAACGCGAGCCCTGCAGGAGGTCGCAGAACAGGTCGCGCTTGGCCTGGTAGAAGCCTGGCAACTGCCCCAGGTGCTCGGGATGGGCGGCCATGTAGTCGGCCAGCGCCCACTGCAACGGCGTGACCCCGCAGAAGTTGACGTACTGGTGGACCTTGCGCAGCTCCGCGCCGAGCGCCGGCGGCGCGACCACGTAGCCGGTCTTCCAGCCGGTGACGTGGTAGGTCTTGCCGAACGAGCTGACCACGAAGGAACGCGGATACAACTCGTCGTGGGACAGCACGCTGGTATGGGCGACGCCGTCGAACACCAGGTGCTCGTAGACCTCGTCGCTGATCAGGTAGATATCCCGGTCGCGGATCAGCGCCGCCAGGCGGTCCAGTTCCTCGCGGCTGATCAGCGCACCGCTGGGGTTATGCGGGGTATTGATGATGACCAGCCGGGTACGCGGCCCGATGGCCTCGGCCATGCGCTGCCAGTCGATGGAGAAGTCCGGCAGCGCCAGCGGCACGTGCACGCAACGCCCACCGGCGAGCTGCACCGACGGTTCGTAGCTGTCGTAGGACGGGTCGAGCACCACCACTTCGTCACCCGGATGGACCAGCGCCTGGATCGCGCTGAAGATCGCCTCGGTCGCGCCCGGCGTGATGGTCACCTCGCTGTCGGCACTCACCCGACGCCCATAGAGCTGCTCGATCTTCTTCGCCACCTGCTCGCGCAGCGCCGGCAGGCCGGCCATCGGCGCGTACTGGTTGTGCCCGGCGGCGATATGCCGGCCTACCGCCTCGCGCAACTCCGGCGGACCGTCGAAATCGGGAAAGCCCTGGGAGAGGTTGATCGCGCCGCACTCGGCGGCCAGTTGCGACATGCGGGTGAAGATGGTGGTGCCGACATTCGGCAGCTTGCTCTGAATCATCGGGACTTCCTGCTGGGACTCGCCGGACGATAGCCCGGCCAGACGGGTGGCAGGGCAGGATAGCCGATCCGGGAGCGACGCTGCAGGGGCACGGCTTGGAAAAAAGCGCGCCCGCCGCAGGTCACGGGGAATATGCGCCGGGCCATGGCGCAGGACGAACAGCCGCCTCGCGATAATCCGCCGTCACGCCAGGGTACCGGCGGGGAACACCGGCAGCGCTATCCGCCCTACGGAGCGCTGCCAGCGCCAATGGAAAAAGCCCGACGGGATATCCATCGGGCTCTTCTTCAGCGAACGGCGCATCGCGCTCAGCGGCGCTTGTCCTTCTTCTTCTTCTCGGCCTTCTTGTGGTGCGACATCAGCCGGCGCTTCTTGTTGACCTGGCGCGCGGTCAGCGAGTTCTTCTTGCCCTCGTAGGGGTTCTCGCCGCCCTTGTATTCGATACGGATCGGCGTACCGACCAACTTCAATACCCGCCGGTAGGTCTTCTCCAGGTAGCGCGTATAGGCCTTGGGCACCGCATCCACCTGGTTGCCATGGATCACGATCAGCGGCGGGTTGGCGCCGCCCAGGTGGGCGTAGCGCAGCTTGATCCGACGACCGTTGACCATCGGCGGCTGGTGTACCTGCACGGCGTCCTCGAGGATGCTGGTCAGGCGGCTGGTCGGCCAGCGGGTCACCGCCGAGCGGAAGGACTCCTGCACCGACTTGTAGAGGTGGCCGACGCCGGTACCGTGCAGCGCCGAGATGAAGTGGATGTCGGCGAAGTCGACGAACAGCAGGCGTCGCTCCAGCTCGGTCTTCACGTAGTCGCGCTCGGCCGCCTCCATGCCGTCCCACTTGTTCAGGGCGATCACCAGGGCGCGGCCGGTCTCGAGGACGAAGCCGAGCAGGTTGAGGTCGTGCTCGACCACCCCTTCGCGGGCGTCCATGACGAAGATCACCACGTTGGCATCCTGGATCGCCTGGAGGGTCTTCACCACCGAGAATTTTTCCACCGCCTCGAAGATCTTGCCGCGGCGACGCACGCCGGCGGTATCGATCAGGGTGTACTTCTCCTCGTTGCGCTCGAACGGGATGTAGATGCTGTCGCGGGTGGTGCCGGCCTGGTCGTAGACGATCACCCGCTCCTCGCCGAGCATGCGGTTGACCAGGGTCGACTTGCCCACGTTGGGCCGGCCGATGATGGCGATCTTGATCCCGTCCTTCTCGCTGGGACCGGGAATCCGGGTCGGTTCCTCGCCTTCGGCGACCTCTTCGCTCGCCGGCTCGCCCTCGCCTTCTTCCTCCGCGTTGTCCTTGGGGAAGATCCCCAGGGCTTCCTGCAGCATATGGTTGATGCCGCGACCGTGGGCGGCGGCGATCGGCAGCGCATCGCCCAGGCCCAGCGGGCTGAACTCGGCGCGAGCGAGATCGGGATCGATGGTGTCGACCTTGTTGGCGATCAGGAAACTGCGCTTGTTCCGCTTGCGCAGGTGCTCGGCGATCATCTGGTCGGCGGCGGTCATGCCGGCGCGCGAATCGACCAGGAACAGGACGGCATCCGCCTCCTCGATGGCCTGCAACGATTGCTCGGCCATTTTCGCATCGATGCCTTCCTCATCGCCGGAGATACCCCCGGTATCGATGACAATGTAGGTGCGGCCCTGCCAGCGCGCCTCGCCGTACTGGCGGTCGCGGGTCAGGCCGGCGTACTCCGCCACGATGGCGTCGCGCGACTTGGTCAGGCGGTTGAACAGAGTGGACTTGCCGACGTTCGGACGACCCACCAGGGCAATAACGGGAACCATGCGGCTCTCCACGAGAATTCAGAAAACACAAAGGCCGCTGACGTCGGACGGCAGCGGCCGGACACTTGAAACCCAGTCTAGCGGATGGTGTAGGCGACGAGCTTGCCACCGTTGCCGAACACGTACATCCAGCTACCGACCACCAGCGGGCGAACCCGCACGCCGTCGCTGTCGACCCGCTCGCGACCGACGAAGCGACCGTCCACCTGGCTCAGCAGATGCACGTAGCCTTCCAGATCGCCGACCACCACGTTGCTGGAGAATACCGCCGGAGCCGACAGTTGCCGACGCGCCAGGGCGTCGTTGTTCCACAGCGAGGAGGCGCCGCGCGCATCCAGGCCTTCCACCGAACCGCTGGCCTGGCTCACGTAGATGTTGCCGAAGCCCTCGGCGACGCCGACGTAGCTGGACGCCTCGCGTTGCCAGAGCAGGCGGCCGCTGTTCACGTCCAGCGCCGCGGCGCGGCCCTGGTAGCTGACCACGTAGAGGGTGTCGCCGGACAGCAGGAGGCCGCCGTCGATGTCCACCACGCGATCCAGTTCGGAACGGCCCTGGGGGATCGCCACGCGCTGCTCCCAGATCGGCAAGCCACGCTGTACGTCGACCGCCACCACCTTGCCGCTGGCCAGGCCAGCCAGGGCCATGTTGCCGGCAATCAGCGGCGCGCCGGTGCCGCGCAGGGTCAGCACCGGCACGCTGCTTTCGTAGATCCAGCGCTGGTCGCCGCTGGCGGCGTCGAGGCCGATCAGCTTGTCGTCCTGGGTCTGCACCACCACCACGTCGCCGTTGGTGGCCGGCGCGGACAGCACTTCGCTGTTGACCCGCTTGGTCCACTTCTTCTTGCCGGTGGCCTCGTCGAGGGCGATCACGTCGCCGCGCAGGGTACCCACCAGCACCAGGCCGTAGCCGACGCCGACACCGCCGGAAACCGGACGCTCGAGGTCCTTCTTCCAGAGCACATCGCCGGTCTCGCGCTGGATCGCCATCACCCGCCCTTCGGCGGAAGCGGCGTAGATGGTGGAACCGTCCACCGCCGGCTCGAGCAGGTTGTAGAGGTCACCCTGGCCGTCACCGACCGAGCGGCTCCACTGCTTGCTCAGAACGACTTCCTCTTTGAAGTCGGTCAGCTCGGCGGGCGGGAGTTCCTTCTTGCTGTTGCTGCTGCAACCCACGACCGCAAGGGCCAGGGCGAGCAGCGCCGCGTGTTTCCATTGCACCATCTCAGGCCTCTCCCTTGGACAGGTCGTCGAGCTTGATCTGCAGGGCGTCGCCGGCACCGTCTTCGGGCAGCGACTGCTTGGCTTTCTCGTAGGCCGCGCGCGCCTCGTCGGTGCGCTTGAGCTGCACCAGCAGGTCGCCCTTGAGCTCCTCACGGGTGGAGACGTAGGCCTTGTCGGCATCGCCTTCGAGCAGCTTCAGGCCTTCCTCGACCTTGCCCTGGGCCGCCAGAACCCGGGCCAGGCGCTGCCGCGCCAGTTCGCCGAGGGTGGCGTCGGCCGGCTTGTCCATGACCGCCTTCAGCTCGGCAACGGCGTCATCCAGCTTGCCGCTGTCGACCGCGACCTTGGCCACGAACAGGCTGCCGTACTGGGCGTAGTGGGTACCGCCGAACTCGCTCTTCAGCTTGCCGGCCAGTTCCGCCACTTTCGCGGTGTCCGGCTGGCCAGCCGGGTTCAGCGCGGTTTCGATCAGTTGCTGGTAGACGATCGAGGCGCCCTGCGCCTGGTTGGTCTGGTACTTCTGCCAGGCCTGCCAGCCGAATACCACTGCCAGCGCGAGGATGCCGCCGGTGACCAGCGGCTTGCCGTTGCGCTGCCACCAGTCCTTGATCTGCGCCAGGTCTTCGTCTTCGGTACGCGATGTCACCCCAATCACTCCTATTCTTTATGTTCTCAAGCCTGTGCCAGACAGGCTGCCAGGTGCTCGGGCAGAGCGTCCCAGGCAATGCTTTGTTGCTCGCCCTCGTCACGCAGGGGCTTGAAACCTACCACGCGATTGGCCACCTCGTCCTCCCCGAGGATCAGGGCGTAGCGCGCGCCGCTCTTGTCGGCCTTCTTGAACTGGCTCTTGAAGCTGCCGGCGCCGGCGTTGACCAGCAGGCGTATGCCGGGAATCGAGCTGCGCAGCTGTTCGGCCAGGGCCAGGGCGGCCAGTTCCGCCGGTTCGCCGAAGGCACAGACGTACAGGTCGGCCGGACGGTTCAGTTCCGCCGGGATCACGTCGAGGGTCTCCAGCAGCAGCACCAGGCGCTCCACACCCATGGCGAAACCGACGCCCGGGGTCGGCTTGCCGCCGAATTGGCTGACCAGCCCGTCGTAGCGGCCGCCGCCACAAACGGTGCCCTGGGCACCGAGCTTGTCGGTGACCCACTCGAACGCCGTGCGGCAGTAGTAGTCGAGGCCGCGCACCAGCTTCTGGTTGATCTCGTAGCGCAGGCCGACCGCATCCAGGCGGGCCTTGAGACCCTCGAAGTGGGCGATCGACTCTTCGTCGAGGTAGTCGTGCAGGGTCGGCGCACCGACCAGCAGAGCCTGGGTGCTCTCCACCTTGCTGTCGAGGATCCGCAGCGGGTTGGTGGTCATGCGCCGCTGGCTGTCCTCGTCGAGCTGCTCGAAGCGCTCCTGCAGGTAGGCCACCAGGGCCTCGCGATAACGTGCGCGTGCCTCGCTGGAACCCAGGGTGTTGAGTTGCAGGGTCACCGCGTCGGCCATGCCGAGCTTCTGCCACAGGCGCCAGGTGAGGATGATCAGTTCGGCGTCGATGTCCGGGCCGGGCAGGTTGAAGACTTCCACGCCAATCTGGTGGAACTGCCGGTAGCGGCCTTTCTGCGGCTTCTCGTAGCGGAACATGGGCCCGGTGTACCACAGCTTCTGTACCTGGCCACCGCCACTCAGGCCGTGTTCGAGCACGGCGCGCACGCAACCGGCGGTGCCTTCGGGGCGCATGGTCAGGGATTCGCCGTTGCGGTCGAGGAAGGTATACATCTCCTTGTCGACCACGTCGGTGCCTTCGCCGATACCGCGGGCGAAGAGCTCGGTGAATTCGAGGATGGGCAGGCGGATCTCGCTGTAGCCGTAACCGTCCAGCAGGCCGGCGAAGGTGCGTTCCAGATAGCGCCAGGCCGGAGTCTGCTCCGGCAGGATGTCGTTCATGCCACGGATGGCTTGCAGGGACTTGCTCACGTAGGGTCCTTAAACGCTGGTCAGCCGCGGGCGATCAGGCTCGCATCGGCCTCGGCCTTCTCGGCCGCCTTCTGGCGGATCAGCCGTTCCAGCTCGTCCACCAGGTTGTCGTTGGTCAGTTTCTGCGACGGCTTGCCGTCGATGTACACCAGGTTCGGGGTGCCGCCGGTGAGGCCGACGTGGGCCTCCTTGGCCTCGCCCGGACCATTGACGACGCAACCGATCACGGCCACGTCCATCGGTACCAGCAGGTCTTCCAGGCGCCCCTCCAGCTCGTTCATGGTCTTCACCACGTCGAAGTTCTGTCGTGAGCAGCTCGGGCAGGCGATGAAATTGATGCCACGGGAGCGCAGGTGAAGGGACTTGAGGATGTCGAAACCGACCTTGATCTCCTCCACCGGGTCGGCCGCCAGGGAAATCCGGATGGTGTCGCCGATCCCTTCGGCCAACAGCATGCCCAGGCCCACCGCGGACTTCACGGTGCCGGAACGCAGGCCGCCGGCCTCGGTGATACCCAGGTGCAGGGGTTGCTCGATCTGCCTGGCCAGCAGGCGATAGGCGGCGACGGCCATGAACACGTCGGAGGCCTTGACGCTGACCTTGAAGTTCTGGAAATCCAGCTTGTCGAGATGATCGACATGGCGCATGGCCGATTCGAGCAGGGCTTCCGGCGTGGGTTCGCCGTATTTCTTCTGCAGGTCCTTTTCCAGCGACCCGGCGTTGACGCCGATACGGATCGGGATGTTGCGTTCGCGCGCGGCGTCGACCACCGCCTTGACCCGGTCCTCGCGACCGATATTGCCCGGGTTGATGCGCAGGCAGTCCACGCCCAGCTCCGCAACGCGCAGGGCGATGCGGTAGTCGAAGTGGATGTCCGCCACCAGCGGCACGTTGACCTGCTGCTTGATCTTGCCGAACGCCTCGGCAGCGTCCATGTCCGGCACCGAGACCCGCACGATGTCCGCGCCGGCATCTTCCAGGCGACGGATCTGCGCCACGGTGGCGGCGACGTCGCAGGTCTCGGTGTTGGTCATGCTCTGCACGGCGATCGGCGCGTCGCCGCCCACCGGGACATTGCCGACCCAGATTTTCCGGGACTTGCGACGAGTGATCGGAGAAGCGCTATGAATGCTCATTGTCCTACCTTCAGACGGGCCGTCTCGCCGCGGACGAAGGGCGTCACGTCCACCGGCTGACCGTTGTAGCTGACCTGCGCGCCACGGGCGAAGCCGAGACGCAGCTCCAGCGGAGCCTTGCCAGCCAGCTCCAGGCTGTCGCCCTTGCGCTTCAGCGCGCTGACCAGGACCTTGCCATTGGCGTCGGTGACCTGGGTCCAGCAGTCGGCGACGAACTGTACCTTGACCACGCCCTGGCCTTCACCGGCCACCAACGGAGCCACGGCGGGCTCGCCCGGCGCGGCGGGCGCCGCCGGGCTGGCCGTGAGCGGGGCGCCGGGTGCTGCACCGGGAGCGCTGGCGGCTGGAGCGGCAGGCGCGGTGGCAGGTTGCTGCGGCGCGGCGACGGAACCCTGCTGGGCCGGGGCGGCGGGAACCTGGCCACCCTCGGTCGCGGCCGGCGGCGTACCTTCGGCCTGCGCGGCGATTTCCGGGGAGACCTCGACGGGCGGCTGCCCGCCCTCCTTCTGCGCCTCGGCCACCGCCTGGTCTTCAGGCTCGTCCAGGGTATGGATCTCGGTGGTGCCGTCGGCACTCTCCACCTCGACATGCTCGAGGCTGAGGCCGGCGGTTTCCGGGTTGCGCGCGGAGTGCTCCTGCCACCAGAAGTAACCGAAGCCGATCAGCAGCGCGAGCAGCAGCAGGCTGACGATGCGCAGCACGTTGCGCGACAGGCGCACCGGTTCGGCGACCCGGCCCAGGCTCTGTACGGTGCTGCCGCTGGCGTTGGTGCCGGTGAAATGATCGAAGCTGTTGACCAGTTCGGCCTGGTCGAGGCCCATGAGCTTGGCGTAGGCACGGATGTAGCCTCGCGAGAAGGTGTGTCCCGGCAACTTGTCGAACGCCCCGTTCTCCAACTGGCGCAACGAATTCTCGGTCAGGTTCAGCTGCCCGGCCACCTGCGACAGCGACAGGCCCTTCTGCTCGCGCGCCTGGCGCAAGGTTTCCCCGGGATTCTGACGGGAAGCGGTGGCTACGACTTCGGGCTGCGGCGCTTTCATCATTTTTCCGCCTGGAATTCCTTGTATTCGGGAGAGCCTGGGTACAGGCGTTTCAATTGCAGGCCGTAACTGGCTGCCGTGTCGCGATCCTCGAAGACCTTCGCGAGACGGATACCCAGCAGCAGGCTACGGGCATTCTGCCCGCCGCCCTGGGCAAAGAGATCATAGTACTGGCGAGCCGGCACGTACTCGCGCTCCCTGTAGAGCAGGTCGGCCATTTCCAGCGCGACGCGGGGCTGGTTGCGGTTCAGGCGCAGGGACTTCTCGAAGTACTCCTTGGCCTGTGCCGGCCTCTTCAGTTGCAGGGAAACCAGGCCGAGGTTCTCGAACACACGCGAGCGTTCGGGATACAGGTTGTCCTGGCTGGCCTCGACGAAGCGCCGGTAGGCCTCCTCGTAGCGTTTCTGCTCGTAGAGGAAACCACCGTAGTTGTTCAGGATGCGGGCGTTGCGGCTGTCGCCGGCGAGCGCCTTGCGGTATTCCTCGTCGGCCAGCCGGGGTTCCATCTCGGTCTGGAACACCACCGCCAGCGCGGCGTGCGCATCGACGCTGGAGGGGTCGATCTCCAGGGCCTTGCGCAGCGGCACCTTGGCCTGCTCGGTACTGCCGCGCTGCAGATAGCCCAGGCCGAGCTGGATGTAGGCGTCGCGCGCCTCGTCACGGCCCTTGTCGGTCTTCAGGGGATTCTGATCTCCGCTCGTCACGCAGCCCGTCAGCCCGATTGCCAACAGGAACACCAGCGCGGCGCGTACAGTCATCGGAACCCTCCTCTCAATCAATTTCGATTCGCCGCCGACTCGGACTCGGCCAACTGGCGGACGGCAATGTAACGCTCGCTCCGGCGGGTGCGGTCCATGACCTGGCCGACCAACTGGCCGCAGGCCGCGTCGATGTCGTCGCCACGGGTGGTACGGACGGTCACGTTGAAGCCGCCCTTGTGCAGCAGGTCCTGGAAACGCCGGATGGCATTGTTGCTCGGACGCTCGTAGCCGGAGTGCGGGAATGGATTAAACGGAATCAGGTTGATCTTGCAAGGCGTGTCTTTCAGCAATGCGATCATCTGCTCAGCATGCTCGGGCTGATCGTTCACATCCTTGAGCAGGGTGTACTCGACGGTCAGCACGCGCTTCTCGCCGAGACGGGAAATATAGCGGCGGCAAGCGTCCAGCAGCATCGTCAGCGGATACTTCTTGTTGATCGGCACCAGCCTGTTGCGCAGCTCGTCGTTCGGCGCGTGCAGCGACAGCGCAAGGGAAACGTCGATCACCTCGCCGAGCTTGTCGATCATCGGCACCACGCCGGAGGTGGACAGGGTCACCTTGCGCTTGGAAATGCCATAGCCGAGGTCGTCCATCATGATGTTCATGGCGGCGACCACGTTGTCGAAGTTCAGCAGCGGCTCGCCCATGCCCATCATCACCACGTTGGTGATGGCACGATCGATCTTGGCCGGGACGGTGCCGAACGACTTGTTGGCGATCCACACCTGGCCGATCACCTCGGCGGCGCTCAGGTCGCTGTTGAAGCCCTGCTTGCCGGTGGAGCAGAAACTGCAGTCCAGGGCGCAGCCCGCCTGGGAGGAAACGCACAGCGTGCCGCGTCCGCCCTGGGGAATGTACACGGTCTCGACACAGCTGCCGGACGCTACCCGGACCACCCACTTGCGGGTGCCGTCGGCGGAGATGTCCTGGCTGACGATCTCGGGACCGCGGATCTCGGCGAAGGCCTTGAGCTTTTCGCGCAAGGCCTTGCCGACGTTGGTCATGGCGTCGAAGTCATCGACGCCAAAGTGGTGAATCCACTTCATGACCTGACCGGCACGGAAGCGCTTCTCGCCGATGGACTCGAAGAACTGTTCCAGTTGCGGCTGGGTCAGGCCCAGCAGGTTCACTTTGCCGGTGGCGGTCGTCATGGCTTCACCCTCACCTGCGGTCGATCAGCGAATGCGCTCGCAGACTTCGGTAGCCGCGAAGAAGTAGGCGATTTCGCGAGCGGCGGAAGCCTCGGAGTCGGAACCGTGGACCGCGTTCTCGTCGATGGAAACGGCGAAGTCGGCGCGGATGGTGCCGGCGTCGGCCTTCTTCGGATCGGTGGCGCCCATCAGCTCGCGGTTCTTGGCGATGGCGTCCTCACCTTCCAGGACCTGGACTACAACCGGACCGGAAGTCATGAAGGAAACCAGGTCCTTGAAGAACGGACGCTCTTTGTGCTCGGCGTAGAAACCACCGGCTTCGCGCTCGGACAGCTGAACCATCTTCGCCGCGACGACGCGCAGGCCGGCTTTTTCGAAGCGGGTCAGGATTTCGCCGATCACGTTCTTGGAGACGGCGTCCGGCTTGATGATGGACAGGGTGCGTTGCAGTGCCATTGGAAAAACTCCGAAACAAGGTTGTCTAGCTTGGGCGGCCCCGCCAGCGGGGCGGGACGCCGTGATTCGTTCAGGACGCTGACGAAAACGGCCCGAAAGGGCCGGAGTCAGCGTGGCTGTGCCTGGCCCCAGGCCAGACATGCCAGGCCTGGAACGCGCTCGCGGGCGATTTCAGGCCTTACCTAAAATAAAACCCGCGAATTATACGCGGGTTCCCGGCAAATGCGTAGGGCAGGCCTATGGCTAGTCCCGCTCCTCGATCCAGGCGGCCTGGATCGCCTCCAGGACCTTCTCCCCGCTACGCTGTGGATCGTCGGAAAACTCCGGCAGTTCCACTACCCAGCGCCGCAGATCGACGAAGTTCACGTAGCGCGGGTCGACATCCGGCTTGCTTTCGTCGAGCTGGATGGCGATCTCCAGCACATCGGTCCATTTCAGGCTCATCGCGCGCTCCTTCCTTCCATCAGGCTCAGTGGCCTTCGGACACCTGGTTGATGGTGTACCTGGGGATCTCGACCACCAGGTCCTTCTCCGCCACGACCGCCTGGCAGGACAGGCGCGAGTCGGGCTCCAGGCCCCAGGCCTTGTCGAGCATGTCGTCCTCGAGTTCGTCGGAGGGCTCCATGGAATTGAAGCCCTCGCGGACGATCACGTGGCAGGTGGTGCAGGCGCAGGACTTCTCGCAGGCATGCTCGATCTCGATGCCATTGCGCAGCGCGGCATCCAGGATGGTTTCGCCGGGCTGGGCCTCGAATACCGCACCTTCGGGGCAGTGCTCGGCGTGGGGCAGAATCACGATCTGCGGCATCTCGCTCATTCCTCGATTTCGTTGAGCCGGCGTCCGGAGAGAGCGGCCTTCACGGTCGCATCCATCCGCCGCGCGGCGAAAGCATCGGTTACCTGGGACAGGCGCTTGATCTGGTTCTCGATGGCCGCTGTATCGCTACCGCCGGCCAGTTCACGCAAGCTGTCCATCTGCGCCGCGATGGCCAGGTGCTCCTCTTCGTCCAGGAGGCGCTCGCCGTCGGCGTCCAGCGCCGACTGCACGGCCTCCAGCAGCCGTTGCGCCTCGACCTGCTGCTCGCGCAACGCGCGCGCCGCCTTGTCGTCGCCGGCATAGTCGAAGGAGTCCTTGAGCATCCGTGCGATCTCGCCATCGGTCAGTCCATAGGAGGGCTTGACCTGGATGCTGGCCTCGACGCCGGAGCTGAGTTCGCGCGCGGAAACGCCGAGCAGGCCATCGGCGTCGACCTGGAAGGTCACGCGGATCTTCGCCGCGCCCGCCACCATCGGCGGGATGCCACGCAGTTCGAAGCGCGCCAGCGAACGACAATCCTTCACCAGCTCGCGCTCGCCCTGCAGCACATGGATCATCATGGCCGTCTGGCCATCCTTGTAGGTAGTGAACTCCTGGGCGCGCGCCACCGGGATCGTGGTGTTGCGCGGGATCACCTTCTCCATCAGCCCACCCATGGTCTCCAGGCCGAGCGACAGCGGGATCACGTCCAGCAACAGCAACTCCTCGCCACGCTTGTTGCCGGCCAGGGCGTCGGCCTGGATGGCCGCGCCGATGGCAACCACCTGGTCCGGGTCGATGTCGGTCAGCGGCTCGCAGCCGAACAACTCGCCGACCGCCGAGCGCACCCGGGGCACGCGGGTCGAGCCGCCGACCATCACCACCGAGCGGATCTCCTCCAGGTCGATGCCCGAGTCGCGCACCGCGCGCCGGCAGGACCTGAGGCTGCGGGCGATGAACGGCTCGATCAGCTCGTCGAGCTTCGCCCGGCTCAGCTCTCCGCGCCAATCGCCGTAGCTGACGCTCACCGAGGTCGCGTCGGTCAGGCGCTCCTTCGCTGCACAGGCGATCTGCAGCAATTCGCGCTGGCGGCCCGGATCGAGGTCGGCGGACAACCCCGCCTGCTCGATCACCCAGCCGGCGACGGCATGGTCGAAGTCGTCGCCGCCCAGGGCGGTGTCGCCACCGGTGGCCAGCACCTCGAAGACGCCCCGGGTCAGGCGCAGGATGGAAATGTCGAAGGTGCCGCCACCCAGGTCGTAGATGGCAACCAGGCCTTCCGCGCCCTTGTCCAGGCCATAGGCCACGGCGGCGGCGGTCGGCTCGTTGAGCAGGCGCAGGACATTCAGCCCCGCCAGCCGCGCGGCGTCCTTGGTCGCCTGGCGCTGGGCGTCGTCGAAATAGGCCGGCACGGTGATCACCGCGCCTACCAGTTCGCCACCGAGAGTGGTCTCGGCGCGCTGACGCAGTTCCCGGAGGATGTCCGCCGAGACTTCCACCGGGCTCTTCAGGCCCTGCACGGTCTCGATGAAAGGCATGTGCGACTCGCCCTGGCGGAAGCGGTAGGGCAACTGCTCGCCCAGCTGCTTGACGTCCTCCAGGCCGCGCCCCATCAGGCGCTTGACTGAAATGATGGTATTCAGCGGGTCCTGCGCGGCGGCCGCGCGGGCACCCTCGCCCACTTCCGCACGGTCGGCGTGGTAGCGCACCGCGGAAGGCAGGATCAGACGCCCGCGGGCATCCGGCAAAGGCTCGGCGACGCCGCTGCGCACCGCGGCGACCAGCGAATTGGTGGTACCCAGGTCGATCCCAACCGCCAGGCGACGCTCATGGGGCTTGGGGCTCTGACCGGGCTCGGCGATCTGCAGTAGGGCCATGCTCTGTCTTAACTATGGGGTGCGGCCACGGCCGCAGGGATTAATCGTCGAGTCGCTCTTCCAGCTGTCGCACTTCCTGCGCCAGCTTGTCGAGGAACTGCATGCGGCGGACCAGGCGCTCGGCCTCTTCGCGGCGCCGCGCATCGTCCCAGCACGCGGCGAACTCACCCTCCAGCTCGGCCTGTGCGGCCTTCAGCTGGCGTTTGAAGGTCGCCACGCCGGCCAGGTCGGCGCTGTCCTGCAGCTCCTCGAGCTCCTCGCGCAGCTGCATCTGCTGCAAGAGGAACTCCGGATCCTGCACCGTCGCTTCCAGCGGCAACTCGCGACCATTCAGGGTCAGCAGGTACAGGGCCCGGCGCGGAGCGCTCTTCAGGGTCTGGTAGGCATCGTTCAGCTGCGCCGCGCGCTCCAGGGCGAGGCGCTGCTCACGCTCGGGAGCGTCGGCGAAACGGTCGGGGTGGACACTGCGCACCAACTCTCGGTAACGCCGGCCGAGCTCATCGAGATCGACCAGGAAAGTCGGTTGCAGGTCGAACTGGGCGAAATGACAGGGTTTACCCACGCCAGCCTCAGACGTTGAAGCTTTCGCCGCAGCCGCATTCGCCACGAACGTTCGGGTTGTTGAACTTGAAGCCTTCGTTGAGCCCTTCGCGAGTGAAGTCCAGCTCGGTGCCGTCGAGATAGACCAGGCTTTTCGGGTCGATGATGACCTTCACGCCATGGCTTTCGAAGACCAGGTCCTCGGCCGCCAGTTCATCGACGAACTCGAGGACGTAGGCCAGCCCGGAACAACCGGTGGTGCGCACGCCAAGACGGATACCCTCGCCCTTGCCGCGCCCCTCCAGGGAGCGCTGCACATGCTTGGCGGCGGCTTCGGTCATGCTGATGGCCATTGCAACTCCTTACTCGTCACGAGCGGCTTAGAGCAAACCCTTCTTCTGCTTGTAGTCGCGGACGGCGGCCTTGATGGCGTCTTCGGCGAGTACCGAGCAGTGGATCTTCACCGGTGGCAGGGCCAGCTCTTCGGCGATGGTGGTGTTCTTGATGGTTTCCGCCTCGTCCAGGGTCTTGCCCTTCATCCACTCGGTGGCGAGGGAACTGGAGGCGATGGCGGAACCGCAGCCGTAGGTCTTGAACTTGGCGTCTTCGATCACGCCCTGCTCGTTGACCTTGATCTGCAGGCGCATCACGTCGCCGCAGGCCGGAGCGCCGACCATGCCGGTGCCGACGTTGGGATCGGCGGCGTCGAGCTTGCCGACGTTGCGCGGGTTTTCGTAGTGGTCGATGACCTTTTCGCTATATGCCATGGCTAATCCTCACGTTTTTCCGGGGCACGAGGCGCTCAGTGCGCCTGCCATTCGACCTGCGACAGGTCGACGCCCTCTTTGTACATATCCCACAGCGGCGACAGTTCGCGCAGCTTGGAAACGGCCTCGACCACCTTCTGCGCGGCATAGTCGATCTCTTCCTCGGTGGTGAAGCGACCGAAGGTGAAGCGGATGGAGCTATGCGCCAGCTCGTCGTTGCGGCCCAGGGCGCGCAGCACGTAGGACGGTTCCAGGGACGCCGAGGTGCAGGCCGAGCCGGAGGAGACCGCGAGGTCCTTGAGCGCCATGATCAGCGACTCGCCCTCGACGTAGTTGAAGCTGACGTTGAGGTTGTGCGGGACGCGGGAGGTCATGCTGCCGTTGATGTAGAGTTCTTCCAGGCCGTCGATCTGGGCGAAGAAGCGGTCGCGGAGCGCCAGCACGTGGGCGCTCTCCTGGGCCATTTCTTCCCGGGCGATGCGGAAGGCTTCGCCCATGCCGACGATCTGGTGGGTGGCCAGGGTCCCGGAACGCATGCCGCGCTCGTGGCCGCCTCCGTGCATCTGCCCCTCGATGCGGACGCGCGGCTTGCGGCGCACGTAGAGCGCGCCGATGCCTTTCGGGCCGTAGGTCTTGTGCGCGGAGAAGGACATCAGGTCGACCTTGAGCTTGTCCAGGTCGATCTCGACCTTGCCGGTCGACTGCGCGGCGTCGACGTGGAACAGCACGCCGCGGGAGCGGGTCAGCTCGCCGATGGCGGCGATGTCGTTGATAGTGCCGATCTCGTTGTTCACATGCATGACCGAGACCAGGATGGTGTCGTCACGCAGCGCCGCCTCGACCATCGCCGGAGTGATCAGGCCGTCTTCGCCCGGCTCCAGGTAGGTCACCTCGAAACCCTCGCGCTCCAGCTGGCGGCAGGTATCCAGGACTGCCTTGTGCTCGATCTTCGAGGTGATGATGTGCTTGCCCTTGCCCGAGTAGAAGTGCGCGACGCCCTTGATCGCCAGGTTGTCGGACTCGGTCGCGCCGGAGGTCCAGACGATCTCGCGGGGGTCGGCGTTGACCAGCTCGGCCACCTGGCGACGGGCGTTTTCCACGGCTTCCTCGGCCTTCCAGCCGAACACGTGGGAACGCGATGCCGGGTTGCCGAAGTTGCCGTCCATCAGCAGGCATTCGCTCATCTTCTGGGCGACGCGGGGATCGACGGGGGTGGTCGCGGAGTAATCGAGGTAGATCGGCAATTTCATCAGGTAACTCCTACAGGCTGGCGCCCTGCTCAGTCGATGGCGGACGCTTCAATCTTGTCGAGACGAGGCGTCTTGCCTGAGCAACGGCGTTCGTCCTGGCGCAGTGCGACTTCCTGGACCTCCTGGCGGCTGACCAGATCGGCCAGGCTGATGCCACTGAGGAACTCATGGATCTGCAAACTGAGGTCGCACCACAGGTGGTGGGTGAGGCAGGTATCACCGGAATGGCAATCGCCCTGCCCCTGGCAGCGGGTGGCGTCGACGGATTCGTTGACCGCGTCGATCACCTGCGCGACATGGATGCCCGACATGTGCCGGGACAGCTGGTAGCCGCCACCGGGGCCGCGCACGCTGGTCACCAGGTTGCCACGGCGCAACTTGGCGAACAGCTGTTCGAGGTAGGACAGGGAAATACCTTGGCGTTCGGAGATATCGGCCAGCGAGACCGGACCTTGCTGAGCATGCAGCGCCAGGTCGAGCATGGCGGTTACGGCGTAGCGGCCTTTGGTGGTCAGACGCATGGGCTATTCCCATCGGGATCATTCGGTTGACACGAATTATGCCCTTACCCGAGTAATTAGGTCAACTATAAGACCGATCAAATTACTCGGGAATAAGCGAATTCAGGGCGCCACATGGTAGCAGAAAGCCGCCGACCGCGCATTACACGGCCGGCTTGTCTTCCTCGTCCTTGACCCCGGCGAAATCCTCTTCGCGCAGGACGGGCAGATCCTTGGCGCTGTAGTCGCTGCCCAGCGCGGTGAGCGCCTGGCACATGCCCTCGAGGCGCCCGTCGACCGCCTGCAGGTGATCGAGCAACTGACCAATGGCACGCGCCACCGGGTCCGGCATGTCCTGGCTGACCCCGTAAGCGTCGAAGCCGAGCTTCTCCGCCATGGCCTGGCGCTTGGCCTGCTGCTCGGAGTCCTCGCGCATGATGATGCGCCCGGGAATGCCGACTACCGTCGCGCCCGGCGGCACTTCCTTGGTCACCACGGCGTTGGAACCGACCTTGGCGCCCTCGCCGACGGTGAACGGACCGAGCACCTTGGCGCCGGCGCCGACCACCACGTTGTTGCCCAGGGTCGGGTGACGCTTGCCCTTGTTCCAGGTGGTGCCGCCCAGGGTGACACCTTGGTAGAGGGTAACGTCGTCGCCGATCTCGGCAGTCTCGCCGATGACGATGCCCATCCCGTGATCGATGAAGAAGCGCCGACCGATCTTCGCCCCCGGGTGGATCTCGATGCCGGTCATCCAGCGACCGAAGTTGGACACCAGGCGCGCCAGCCACTTCCAGCCCGACGCCCACAGGCCGTGGGCCAGCCGGTGCAGCCAGACGGCATGCAGCCCCGGGTAACAGGTGAGAACCTCGAGTGCGTTGCGAGCCGCCGGATCACGGTGGAATACGCTTTGGATATCTTCACGCACACGTTCGAACATCAGTCGTCACTCCGCTTGTAGGTCAGGCCTCGGGCCACCTTCTGGGTTTCGGTCAGGATCCCGCGCAGGATATTCATTTCCAGCTTGCTGATCGCGCTGCGCCCATACAGGCGCCGCAGACGCGACATCAGGTGGCGCGGCTTCTCCGGGTCGAGGAAGCCGATATCGATCAGCGTCTTCTCCAGGTGCGCGTAGTAAAGCTCCAACTCGTCGGCCGTTACCAGTTCGGTGTTGAGCATCGAGGTGGACTCGAACTTTTCCATCTTGGTCGGCTTGCCCTGGGCCGCCAGCCAGGCCATGCGCACCTCGTAGGTGAGCACCTGGACCGCGGCCGCGAGATTCAGCGAACCGAACTCCGGATCGGACGGGATGTGCACATGGAACTGGCAGCGTTGCAATTCCTCGTTGGTCAGGCCCGCGTATTCGCGACCGAACACCAGGGCCGCCTCGCCATTGGCCTCCAGGTGCTCCAGGCAGGTCGCCGCGCACTCGCGCGGGTCGAGCAGCGGCCAGGGAATGCGCCGGTCGCGCGCGCTGGTGCCGAGCACCACGCTGCAGCCGACCAGCGCCTCTTCCAGGCTGTCGACCACCCGCGCGGCATCGAGGATGTCGGTGGCACCGGAGGCCCGCGCCACCGCGTCGCCATGGGGGAAGCTTTCCGGCTGTACCAGCACCAGCTGCGACAGGCCCATGTTCTTCATGGCACGGGCCGCCCCGCCGATGTTGCCGGGATGGCTGGTGTTGACCAACACCACACGAATTCGGTCGAGCAACGCCGATGCTCTCCAACGCCAAGTTGCAAAAGGGTGTGAAATCCTACAGCAGAGGTCAGCTTTATGCCACGAGACCGACAGGCCGCCCTTCAAACGCCATCGGTTTCTGCTAGAATGGCCGGCTTTCTTTAACGACCCAGGTGACCTCTCCATGCAGCCTATGCTGAATATCGCCCTGCGCGCCGCTCGCAGCGCCGGTGAACTGATTTTCCGCTCCATCGAACGCCTGGATGTCATCTCGGTCAACGAGAAGGATGCCAAGGACTACGTGACCGAGGTCGACCGCGCCGCCGAGCAGACCATCGTCGCCGCCCTGCGCAAGGCCTATCCGACCCACTCCATCATGGGCGAGGAAGGCGGTTTCATCGAAGGCAGCGGCGAAGGCGCCGACTACCTCTGGGTGATCGACCCGCTGGATGGCACCACCAACTTCATCCATGGCGTGCCGCACTTCGCCGTGAGCATCGCCTGCAAGTACAAGGGCCGCCTGGAGCACGCCGTGGTCCTCGACCCGGTCCGCCAGGAAGAATTCACCGCCAGCCGTGGCCGCGGCGCCGCCCTCAACGGTCGTCGCCTGCGCGTCAGCGGGCGCAAGAGCCTGGAGGGCGCCCTGCTCGGCACCGGCTTCCCGTTCCGCGACAGTCAGATCGACCACCTCGACAACTACCTGAACATGTTCCGCAGCCTGGTCGGCCAGACCGCCGGCATCCGTCGCGCCGGCGCCGCCAGCCTGGACCTGGCCTATGTCGCCGCCGGCCGCTTCGATGCCTTCTGGGAGTTCGGCCTGTCCGAGTGGGACATGGCTGCCGGCGCACTGCTGGTACAGGAAGCCGGCGGCCTGGTGAGCGATTTCACCGGCAGCCACGAGTTCCTCGAGAAGGGCCACATCGTCGCCGGCAACACCAAGTGCTTCAAGGCACTGCTGACCACCATCCAGCCGCACCTGCCGCCAGCGCTGAAGCGCTGACCAGGCGCCATGAAGAACCCGGCCAGGCGCCGGGTTTTTTATCGCCTGGAAAATGCGAAAGGGCGTCTTCCGACGCCCTTTCGCATTACCGGGAACCTCTGCTCAGCGCAGCACTTCGCCCTGGCTGAGGACCAGTCGGCCGTTCTTGTCGACCGGAATCTGGCTGCCCGGGTCGCGATCCATGCGGATCTGCCCGGCCTTGCCGTCGAGCATGTACTTCACGTCGTAGCCGACGACCTTCTCGCTGCGGTCATGCACGGTGCTGCAGCGCGTCTCGGTGGTGGTGTAGGTATCACGCTCCTGCATGCCTTCCTGCACCTTGTTGCCGGCGTAGCCGCCACCGACGGCGCCGGCCACGGTGGCAATCTTCTTGCCGGTGCCGCCGCCGATCTGGTTGCCCAGCAGGCCGCCGACCACCGCGCCGATGGCGGTACCGGCGATCTGGTGCTGGTCCTTGACCGGGCGCTGGCGGGTCACGGCCACGTCCTTGCAGACCTGGCGCGGCGTCTTGATGGTTTCCTTGACCGGCTGGACAGCGACGACCTCGGCGTAGTCGGGACCGCGATCCACCAGGCTATAGGTGGCCACTGCGCCACCCGCGGTCACGCCTACGGCACCCAGAACGGCCCCGACGAGCATCGACTTGTTCACATGTACCTCCTGGCTTTCATCCAATGCGGGCTATCTTCGCCCTTTGCCTTGCCTAGGACTGGCCAAAAGCGAGCAAGTTCCTGGTTTCCGACAAACGCTTCAGTGGCACAGCTACGAAAACTCCCGCAAAAAGCGGGAGTCCTCGAGTGACCGGCAGGCGCCGGAGCACCGAACCAGAGCGCCTCAGGGGCGATCGTCGACGGTGTCCTTGGCCTGCGGCGGGATCAGGTCCTCGCTGGTCAGGTTCAGCCAGATCAGCACCACGTTGGCGATGTAGATCGACGAGTAGGTTCCCGCCAGAACCCCGACGAACAGGGCGATGGAGAAACCGAACAGGTTGTCGCCGCCGAAGAACAGCAGCGCGGCGATCGCCAGCAGCGTGGACACCGAGGTGGCGATGGTGCGCAACAGGGTCTGGCTGGTGGAGATGTTCAGGTTCTCGATCAGGCTGGCCTTGCGCAGCACGCGGAAGTTTTCCCGCACCCGGTCGAAGATCACGATGGTGTCGTTCAGCGAATAGCCGACCACCGCCAGCACCGCGGCGAGCACGGTCAGGTCGAAGGTCACCTGGAAGAACGACAGCACGCCCATCACGATGATGGCGTCATGCACCAGCGAGAGGATCGCGCCGAGGGCGAACTTCCACTGGAAGCGGAAGCCGACGTACAGCAGGATCCCGCCCAGCGCCAGGAGCATGCCGAGGCCGCCCTGGTCGCGCAGTTCCTCACCCACCTGCGGGCCGACGTACTCGACCCGCTTCAGGCTCGCCGGGTTGCCGGTATCGGCCTGTTGCAGCGCAGCGGCGACCTTCTTGCCCAGCTCGGGATCCTCGCTGGGCATGCGCACCAGCACGTCGCGGGCATCGCCGAAGCTCTGCACCACGGCGTCCTCGTAGCCGGCGCCGACCAGTTGCCCACGCACCTTGCCGAGATCGGCCGGTTGCTCGTAGGTCAGCTCGATCAGCGTACCGCCGGTGAAGTCGAGGCCGAAGTTGATGCCCTTGGTGAACCAGCTGCCCAGGGCGATGACGGTGAGGATCAGGGTGACGGCAAACGCAACGTTGCGAATGCCCATGAAGTTGATGGTACCGATCTTGATATTCATCTCAGCCCCCTTAGATCCACAGCTTCTTGAAGTCACGCCCGCCGAAGATCAGGTTGACCATTGCGCGGGTGACCAGGATGGCCGTGAACATCGAGGTGATGATGCCGAGCGACATGGTCACGGCGAAACCTTTCACCGGGCCGGTGCCCATGGCGTAGAGGATGCCGCCGACCAGCAGCGAGGTCAGGTTGGCGTCGAGGATCGCGGTGAAGGCGCGGTTGAAGCCTTCGTGGATCGCCCGCTGGACCGACATGCCATTGGCCAGCTCCTCGCGTATCCGCGAGAAGATCAGCACGTTGGCGTCCACCGCCATGCCCATGGTCAGCACGATACCGGCGATGCCAGGCAGGGTCAGGGTCGCGCCGAGGATCGACATGAGCGCCACCAGCATGACCATGTTGAAAGCCAGCGCAACGGTGGCGATCACGCCGAAGAAGCGGTAGATGACGATGATGAACAGCGACACGAAGACCATGCCCCACAGCGACGCGTCGATACCCTTGGCGATGTTGTCCGCGCCCAGGCTCGGGCCGATGGTACGCTCCTCGGCGAAGTACATCGGCGCGGCAAGGCCGCCGGCGCGCAGCAGCAGGGCCAGTTCGGAGGACTCGCCCGGACCGTCGAGGCCGGTGATGCGGAACTGGTTGCCCAGCGGCGACTGGATGGTCGCCAGGCTGATGATCTGCTTCTCTTCCTTGAACGCCGGGACCGCCACTTCCTTCTCGACGCCATCGACCATCTGCTTGGTATAGCGGGTCACCGGCTTCTGCTCGATGAATACCACCGCCATGCTGCGGCCGACGTTGTTGCGGGTCGCCCGGTTCATCAGCTCGCCGCCATGGCCATCCAGACGGATGTTCACCTGCGGACGGCCGTTCTCGTCGAAGCTGGCGCTGGCGTCGGTGACCTGGTCACCGGTGATGATCACCCCGCGCTCCAGCGGCACCGGCGGACGGCGCGGCTCGCGGAACTCGAAGGTCTCGGTGGCGGACTTCAGCGCATCCGGCTCGGCGGCCAGGCGGAATTCGAGGTTGGCGGTCTTGCCGAGGATCCGCTTGGCTTCGGCGGTGTCCTGCACGCCCGGCAGCTCGACCACGATGCGGTTGGCGCCCTGGCGCTGCACCAGCGGCTCGGACACGCCCAGCTCGTTGACCCGGTTGCGGACGGTGGTGAGGTTCTGCTTGATGGAGTATTCACGGATTTCCGCCAGCTTGGCCTGGGTCAGGGCGACACGCAGGACCTGCAGGCCGTTGCGCTCTTCGGGCACGACCTCGAAATCGCGGAAGTCCTTGGCGATCAGGCTGCGCGCCTTGTCCAGGGACTCGCTGTCGGTGAAGCCGAGCTGGATCGCGCGATCCTGGATCGGCAGGCTGCGGTAGCGCACGCGCTCCTTGCGCAGCAGGCTCTTCACTTCGCTCTCGTAGACCTTCAGGCGCGCATCGACCGCCTTGTCCATGTCCACTTCCAACAGGAAGTGCACGCCGCCGGACAGGTCCAGGCCGAGCTTCATCGGGCTGCCGCCCAGCTTGCGCAGCCACTCGGGAGTGGTCTGGGCCAGGTTCAGCGCGACCACGTAGTCGTCGCCCAGGGTCCGGCGCACCACTTCCTTGGCGGGGAGCTGGTCGTCCTGCTTGACCAGGCGGATCAGGCCGCCCTTCTTCGACAGGCTGTCGGCCTTCACCGCGATACCGGCGTCGCTCAGCGCCTTGGCGGCGCGGTCGACATCGGCCTGGGTGACCTGCAGCGCCGTGCTGGCACCGCTGATCTGCACCGCCGGGTCGTCCGGGTAGAGGTTGGGTGCGGAATAGATGAACCCGACGGCGAGGACCGCCAGGATCAGCAGATATTTCCACAGAGGATACTTGTTGAGCATGACACCGCCCGTTATGACGCGGGGCGCCTTGCGCGCCCCGTCATGTGTTTAGGTGAAAATCAGATCGCTTTCAGGGTGCCTTTCGGCAGGGTGGCGGCAATCGCGGCCTTCTGGAACTTCAGCTCGACGTTGTCGGAAACCTCGACCACGACGAAATCGTCGGCGACCTTGGTCACCTTGCCGGCGATCCCGCCGGAAGTGACGACTTCATCACCTTTCTGCAGGTTGCCCAGCAGGTTCTTGTGTTCCTTCGCGCGCTTGGCCTGGGGGCGCCAGATCATCAGGTAGAAGATGACCAGGAAACCGACCAGGAAGACCCACTCGAAACCGGTGCCGGCCGGGCCAGCGGCTGCCGGAGCGGCTGCGTCGGCGTAGGCAGCGGGAATTAGAAAGCTCATGTAGCACTCCTGTCACAAAGCAATAGAGTTGGATAAAGGAAAGTCAGGCATCCAGCGGCGGCGTGGGAAGGCCGCGCTTGGCATAGAAGGCATCGACAAAGGCGGCCAATGTACCCTGTTGGATTGCCTCGCGCAAACCAGCCATAACCCGCTGATAATGCCGCAAGTTGTGGATGGTATTGAGCATGCTACCGAGCATTTCCCCGCACTTGTCCAGGTGGTGCAGATAGGCGCGGGAAAAATGTTTGCAGGTGTAACAGTCGCAGGTCGGGTCGAGCGCGGAGTCGTCGTGCTTGTGCACCGAGTTGCGGATCTTGATCACCCCGGTATCGACGAACAGGTGGCCGTTGCGCGCATTGCGGGTCGGCATCACGCAGTCGAACATGTCCACGCCGCGGCGCACGCCTTCCACCAGGTCTTCCGGCTTGCCCACGCCCATCAGGTAGCGCGGCTTGTCGGCCGGCATCTGCGGCGGCAGGAAATCGAGCACGCGGATCATCTCTTCCTTCGGCTCGCCCACCGACAGGCCGCCGATGGCCAGGCCGTCGAAGCCGATCTCCTGCAGGCCATCCAGCGAGCGCAGGCGCAGGTCCTCGTGCATGCCGCCCTGGACGATGCCGAACAGCGCCGACGGGCTATCGCCATGGGCGATCTTCGAGCGCCTGGCCCAGCGCAGCGACAGCTCCATGGAGCGCTTGGCGACGTCATGGTCGGCCGGGTACGGCGTGCACTCGTCGAAGATCATCACGATGTCCGAGCCCAGGGCGCGCTGCACCGCCATGGATTCCTCCGGCCCCATGAAGACCTTGGCGCCGTCCACCGGCGAAGCGAAGGTCACACCCTCCTCCTTGATCTTGCGCATGGCGCCCAGGCTGAACACCTGGAAACCACCGGAGTCGGTAAGTATCGGTCCCTTCCATTGCATGAAGTCGTGCAGGTCGCCGTGGCGCTGGATGACCTCGGTGCCCGGGCGCAACCAGAGATGGAAGGTGTTGCCGAGGATGATCTGCGCGCCGATGTCCTCGATATCGCGCGGGAGCATGCCCTTCACCGTGCCGTAGGTCCCCACCGGCATGAAGGCCGGGGTCTCGACCACGCCGCGGGGAAAGGTCAGGCGGCCGCGACGGGCCTTGCCGTCGGTCGCCAGCAGCTCGAAGTTCATGAAGCTCATGGATCAGTCCTCGGGTCCGCGGGGCGCGGGATTGCGGGTGATGAACATGGCATCACCGTAACTGAAGAAGCGATAGCCCTGCTCCACCGCCGCGGCATAGGCGGCCATGGTCTCCGGATAGCCGGCGAAGGCCGAGACCAGCATCAGCAGGGTCGATTCGGGCAGGTGGAAGTTGGTCACCAGGGCATCGACCACGTGGAACGGCCGGCCCGGATAGATGAAGATGTCGGTGTCGCCGCTGAACGGCTTCAGCTCACCGTCGCGCGCCGCGCTTTCCAGCGAGCGCACGCTGGTGGTGCCCACCGCGACCACCCGGCCACCGCGCGCCCGGCAGGCGGCGACGGCGTCCACCACGTCCTGGCCGACCTCCAGCCATTCGCGGTGCATCACATGGTCCTCGATACGCTCGACACGCACCGGCTGGAAGGTACCGGCGCCGACGTGCAAGGTGACGAACGCGGTATCCACGCCCTTGGCGCGGATCGCCTCGAGCAGCGCCTCGTCGAAGTGCAGGCCGGCGGTCGGCGCCGCCACCGCCCCGGCGCGCTGGGCGTAGACGGTCTGGTAGCGCTCGCGGTCGGCCGCGTCGTCGGGGCGGTCGATATAGGGCGGTAACGGCATGTGCCCGACCCGCTCCAGCAGCGGCAGCACGGGCTCGGCGAAAGCGAGTTCGAACAGGGCGTCGTGGCGTTGCAGCATCTCCGCGCTGCCACCGCCCTCGACGAGGATCCGCGTACCGGGCTTGGGCGCCTTGCTGGCGCGCACGTGGGCGAGCACCCGGTGCTGGTCGAGGACCCGCTCGACGAGGACCTCCAGCTTGCCACCGGACTCCTTCTGGCCGAACAGGCGCGCCGGGATCACCCGGGTATTGTTGAACACCATCAGGTCGCCCGGACGCAGGTAGTCCAGGAGATCGGCGAACTGTTTATGGGCAAGGCTTCCCGTCGGGCCATCCAGCGCCAGCAGGCGGCTTGCGCGGCGTTCAGGCAGGGGATGGCGAGCGATCAGGGCCTCGGGCAAGTCGAAATGGAAATCGGCGACACGCATGGGGAGACTCTCGAAAGGCCGCGTAGCTTACCGGAAATGTGTTTCCCCCGCCATGAACCCGATTGACCAACGGTAGGCGCCTCCCTATACTGCGCCGCCATTGCCTCGGTGGCGGAATCGGTAGACGCGGCGGATTCAAAATCCGTTTCTGGCGACAGAGTGAGAGTTCGAGTCTCTCCCGAGGCACCATCCTGGATTCCCATGCCTTCCCGAGGGAACCCAGGACAGCAGAGAAACCGGCCTTAGCGCCGGTTTTTTGTTGCCTGCATTTCCTTCATCCAATCCAGGCAAACTCATAACTGCGCGGCAGCCTGAACGCCATCACGAGCTTGCGCAGTGGTCCGGCTGGAACACCGGCCGAGCCACCACCTCCCGGAAACGTGCAGCGCCGCAGCTCCGCAAGCCCGGCAGGAGCGGCCTCGGCGGAGCATACGGGGAGAAGGCATATGCCGTCGTAGCGCAGCGGATATTGCAAGCGCTTTCGAAGTCATCTCACGCGCAGGAAAAGTCCAACCGCGCAACGCCATTGATCAACACATGCGATTCCGTCCGCTCCTTGACCACCCGCGCGGCCTTGCTCTGCGCTTCGCAGTACTTCACCGCATCCTCGTAGGCAGCAGCTTTGGCACCCCGTATACGTCCACGCCCGGGAGAGGCTTCGACCTCGGCCCGATAGAGACCGTCCGCGACTTCCTTTATGTCCGCGTGGTAGCTCAGTCCGATGAAGCCCAGTTCGGTCCTGTCGTTCTTTACCGCGCACCCCTGAAGGACGATGGTGAACACGGCGCCAGCAATGATGCTCTTCTTCGATTTCATCGAATGTCTCTCTCTTGGGTTCTATGGCGCTCATGGTTCTAAGGCACCGCCGCTTAAATTCTTCTTAAGGGAGAGTTTCACCACCGCCAACCGAGCCGAACGACTTTCGATATTCACTCACATCGCCCCCTGCCAGCCGGGAATCCCGCATCGCTGCTGCTCCCCCGCTCCGCCGTGCGCGCTCCAGCGCCGCAGGAACAGTTAGTGTCCGGCCACGAACGCTGGCTGGTCAGCTTGTGCACTCAGGCTGGCAAGAAAACTCTCCAGCGGCATCGGCCGGCCGATCAGGTAGCCTTGCAGGTAATCCACCCCGCGGGCGGCCAGGTAGTCACGCTGCTCGGGAGTCTCCACGCCTTCGGCGACGATATCCAGGTCGAGCTTGGCGGAGAGTTCGACGATGCTGTCGAGGATGTGTCCGGAGAGGGTATCGATGCCGATGCGGGCGACGAAGCTCTGGTCGATCTTCAGGCAGTCCACCTGGAACTTGCGCAGGTAGGCCAGGCTGGAATGGCCGGTGCCGAAGTCGTCGATGGCGATCTTCACCCCCAGTTCGTGCAGTTCGGCGAACAGCCGATCGGTAACCGCGCTCGACTCGATCAGCTCGCGCTCGGTCAGCTCCAGGACCAGGGTGATGTGTCCGGGCGGAAACGCCGCCAACAATTCGCGACAGTCGTCCACCAACGCCAGTTCGTGGCAATGGGTGGCGCTGATGTTGAAACCGATGTGGAAGCCCGGCTCCAGCTTCCCGGCATGCCCGCCCAGGTCTTCCGCGACCTGGCGCATCAGCGCGCGCGTCATCGGTACGATCAGCCCCGAACGCTCGGCGAAGGGGATGAACAGGTCCGGCCGGATCAGGCCCTCGCGCGGATGGCGCCAGCGCATCAGGACCTCGACACCGATCCAGGCGCCGCCCTGGCCGGGACTCAACGGCTGGTAGTAGGGAATGAACTCGTTGGCGTCGAGAGCCCGGCGCAACTCGCCGCTGGGCGAGGCGACGCGCCGCGACAGCCAGTAGCAGAGGGTACCGGCCAGGGCGCCGAAGAACAGCAGCAGGCCGAACATCGCCGGGTTCTGCGAGCGGATCGAGCGCCACTGCTCGCCCTCCGGGAAGCCCGACAGGACCCGGAACGGGTAGCGCTGCGAGGCGAGATCCTGGGCGGCCACCGCATAGAGCGGCGGCGCATCGCGGTGCGTGCGGCCCTCGGCGTCCAGCCAGTGGGGCCCGACCACCAGGACCTGGCGACTGCGCCGATCGACCAGGTCAAGCACGTAGCTCAGATAGCGCCCGTCGATCGCCGACAGCACGCCGCGACGGCCGTCCGAATCGCGCAGCACCAGCAGCGCCGAGTCCGGCGTCACCTGGTTGCCGGGCATCAGCCGAAGGCGTCCGTCGACGTAGCTGTCGATCCGTACCGGCTCGTCGAAGCCACCGAACAGCGAGGTGCAATAGATGGTGCGGTCGCGCGTCAGGTTTACCGAGCGAACGAACGGCATGGTCGCCACCTGCTCGCGCAACGCCAGCTCGGCCTCGGGGCACGGGCGCCCCGCCACCGGCATGACGTTGCGCGCGGCCAGCGCGGCGTTGTCGAGCATCCGCTCGAATTGCCGCACCGCGTTCCCGGCAGCCTGCTCGGAGGTCAGCTGGAGGCTGCGCCCGGCCTGCCAATAGAGGATCAGCAGGCCGAGAAGGATCGGCAGCATCCCGACCAGGACGGACAACAACAGCCGCAGCGCCTTGCGCCGGGCTCGCCTCACCGGAATCGGCATGGAAAAGACTCGAAATGATTGGGAACTGCCAGAAGCCTAGAACAACCGGGAAAAAGCGTGCCCCGGGTGGACGGCGCCGGCGACGGATGCACGTATAATCGCCGCTTTTGCCGATGCCGCGGAACACGCCGATGCCGAAACACATGCTCTCCCCCAAGGGCGACTATGCCCCCGCAGGACTGGTCCGCCGCCTGGCGGCGATGTTCTACGACTTCCTGCTCTGCGTGGCGCTGATGATGGTGGTCACGCTGGCCTACCAGCAGGGTATCCTGCGCCTGGTCTACGGCAGCGACCACCTGCGCGAGCTGGCCGACCGCGGCGCGCTGATCGGCGACCCACTGCTCTCGACCCTGCTGGTGTTCGCGTTGTTCGGCTTCTTCGCCAAGTTCTGGACCCATAGCGGCCAGACCCTGGGCATGCAGGTCTGGGGTCTGCGCGTGCAGAACCGCGACGGCAGCGCCATCAGCCTGCTGCAGGCGTTGCTGCGCTTCATGATCGCCATCGCCTCCTGGCTGTGCCTCGGCCTCGGCTTCCTGTGGATGCTCTGGGACAGCGACAAACGCACCTGGCACGACCGTTATTCGGAGAGCCAGGTAGTCAGATTGCCGAAGAACATCCACAAGAAGTGAGCGGAAACCACGGTCCGGCCGGCACCCCCTGCCGGCAATCCACGGACTGCTAGCCCCCCGGCGCCGTGCGCCGATAATCCGGAACAGCGACGGTTATCCGTCTGCTGCACGCACGGCACGGAAACGGAAAGGCCACCCGAAGGTGGCCTTTTTGCGTTCTCGCAGACCGAGCCCGTCAGCCCGCCCGGCGTAGCAGCCAGAGGCCCGCCAGGGCGCAGGCCGAGGCAGGGATCACCACCGCCAGCAGCGGCGGGAAATCGAACACCAGGCTCGACGGCCCAAGCAGATCCTGGGCGATGCGGAAGACGAAGCCCACCAGCACGCCGGTGAAGATCCGCTGGCCCAGGGTCACCGAACGCAGCGGGCCGAAGATGAACGAAATCGCCATCAGCACCAGGGCGGCGGTCACCAGCGGCTGCAGCACCTTGGTCCAGAACGCCAGCCAGTAGCGGTTGTTGTTCAGGCCCTGGTCGGCCAGGTAGTGGATGTACTGCCAGAGGCCGCTGATCGACAGCGCCTCGGGCTCCATAACCACGGTATTCAACAGTTGCGGACTGAGCTGGGCATCCCAGCGTTCGGTCGGCAGCTTGACCACCTCGGAGCGTTTCTCCTGTGGGTGCAGCAGTGTGGTGGTGACGTCTTCCAGTTGCCAATGGTCGGTCTCGAAACGCGCGCGCTTGGCGAAGCTGGCCGATTGCAACCCGCGCTGCTCGTCGAAGCGGTAGCGGGTAACGCCATACAGCACGCCATTGGGCTGCACCGCGTTGATGTGGATGTATTCGCGTCCCTGGCGATGCCACAGGCCGCGCTTGGAACTTTGCGAGTCGCCACCGCCCTGGGCCAGGGCGCGGCCGCTCTGGGCGATATTCTCGGTCCAGGGCGCGACGTACTCGCCGACCAGGATGCCAGCCAGCATCAGTACCAGCATCGGCTTCATCACCGCCCAGACGATCCGCGACAGCGACACCCCGGCGGCGCGCATGATGGTCAGTTCGCTGTTGCTGGCCAGGGTGCCGAGGCCAACCAGGCAGCCGATCAGCGCCGCCATCGGCAGCATGTCGTAGGCGCGGCGCGGCGCGGTCAGTGCGATGAAGCGCAGGGCCTCGCCGATGCCGTAGCTGGCGCTGATATCGTTCAGTTCGTCGATGAAGGCGAACAGCAACGCCAGGCCGAGAATCACGCCGAGCACCGCGAGGATCGCGACGAAGACGGTGACACCGATGTAACGATCGAGCTTAACCATGCGCCACCTCGCGACCGGCACGGGAGGACGCCAGCTTCAGGCGCAAGGGTTCCCAGTAGAACAGGATGAGGCCGATCGCCAGGAACAGCCCGTGTACCCACCACAGGCCCACGGCCATGGGGATCTTGCCTTTGTCCAGCTGGCCGCGCACGGCGATCAGCAGGGCCAGGTAGGCCATGTAGAGGAGGATCGCCGGCAGCAGCTTGAGGAAGCGCCCCTGGCGCGGGTTGACCCGCGACAGCGGCACCGCCAGCAGGGTCACCACGAACACCAGCAGCGGGGTCGACAGGCGCCATTGCAATTCCGCCTGGTAGCGCGGGTTGTCGCTGCCGAAGAGGTCGACGGTGGGCACCGCGTCGCGCTCGCTGACCTCGCTGCTGGCTTCCGGCTTGGGCAGCATCACGCCATAGGTGTCGTACTTGATGGCACGGTAGTTGGCCTGCCCGGGGTTGCCATCGTAGCGGTAGCCGTTGTGCAGGATCAGATAGCGGCTGCCGTCCGCCTGGATGTTCTGGGTGCCCTTCTCCGCCACCAGGATCGAGATGCCGCGTTCCTGGTTGCTGCTGTTGAGGTCTTTCTGCGAGATGAAGATGCCGGCCAGCTCGCCGCGGTCCTTCGACAGTTCCTCGGTGTAGGTCACCCGGGTGCCGTCGCGCATCGCCTGGAAGCGACCTGGGACCAGGGTGTCGAACTCGGTCAGGGTATCCTGCTTGTTCAGCAGCAGGGCGAACTGGTTGATGCCCTGGGGCGCCAGGAACAGGCTCAGCCAGGCTACCAGGATCGCCACCAGCAGCGCCGGCGCCATGGTGTAGCCGAGCAGGCGCTTCTGGCTCATGCCGGTCGCCGAGAGCACCGTCATCTCGCTTTCCAGGTAGAGCCGGCCATAGGCCAGCAGGATGCCGAGGAACAGGCCCAGCGGCAGGATCAACTGCAAGAAACCGGGAATCCGGAACGCCATGATCAGGAACAGCGAGCCGGGGTCGAGCAGCCCCTGGGCCGCCTGCGCCAGGTACTTGATGAAACGGCCACTCATGATGATCACCAGCAGCACGGCGCTGACGGCGCTCATGGTGACCAGCACTTCACGGGACAAATAGCGGAAAACGATCAATCCGGACACTCCTGGGTTGCCAGGCTCTGACAGGACCTCGCGGCCCCGTCATCACGCGTTTCCGGCCATGGCGACATGGCGCGGAGAAAATAGCCGGCATTATCCTGCGATTCGGCGAGCCTGTCACTGCGCAGGCCGAACCAAGAGCCCGATAGACCGTCGCGGGGAACGCTCGTTCAGCGCGTTCCAATTTATTTGCCGTCGCCGCCGACCGGCTCGCCGCCCGCCCCGGACGCCGGACGAAAAGGTGGTGGATAGCTAGCGTCGGCCGGACGCACACGGTCGTGCCAGAGACGCCGGACTTGTGCGACCATGTGCGGCAACGGCCGGAGGGCGGTTGCCGCAGGCGTCGCTCGAGCGGTTCCGGCGCCGTGAATACCGGCACTCGACCGGCCCCCGCGTCGCTCCGGCGATGACGCGAGCCACGCAACGGAGCCTGCCGGAACGATCGCTCATCGGTAATGGATGCCGCCCTTGCGCCATCCCGACTGTCTGTATTGGGGACCTCTTCCATGGAATTCCTTGTTAAAAGCGTACGCCCGGAAACCCTGAAAACCGCCACCCTGGTGCTCGCCGTGGGCGAAGGCCGCAAGCTCGGCGCCAGCGCCAAGGCGGTCGACGACGCCACCGGCGGCGCGATCGGCGCCGTGCTCAAGCGCGGCGACCTGGCCGGCAAGGTCGGCCAGACCCTGCTCCTGCAGAACCTGCCCAATCTCAAGGCCGAGCGCGTGCTGCTGGTCGGCGCCGGCAAGGAGCGCGAACTGGGCGACCGCCAGTACCGCAAGCTGGCCTCCGCCGTGCTGTCGACCCTCAAGGGCCTGGCCGGCGCCGATGCCGTGCTGGCCCTCGGCGATCTCGCGGTGAAAGGTCGCGACGCCCACGCCAAGGCGCGCCTGCTGGTGGAAACCCTGGCCGATGGCCTGTACGTGTTCGATCGCTACAAGAGCCAGAAAGCTGAGCCGCTGAAACTGAAGAAGCTGACCCTGCTCGCCGACAAGGCCGACAGCGCCGCCGTCGAGCAAGGCAGCAAGGAAGCCCAGGCCATCGCCAACGGCATGGCCCTGACCCGCGACCTCGGCAACCTGCCGCCGAACGTCTGCCACCCGACCTTCCTCGGCGAGCAGGCCAAGGCCCTGGCCAAGGAATTCAAGGGCCTGAAGGTCGAAGTCCACGACGAGCAGAAGCTGCGCGAACTGGGCATGGGCTCGTTCCTCGCCGTCGCCCAGGGCAGCGAACAGCCGCCGCGGCTGATCGTCCTGCAATACAACGGCGCGAAGAAGGACCAGGCGCCGCACGTGCTGGTCGGCAAGGGCATCACCTTCGACACCGGCGGCATCAGCCTCAAGCCGGGTCTGGGCATGGACGAGATGAAGTTCGACATGTGCGGCGCCGCCAGCGTCTTCGGCACCTTCCGCGCGGTGCTCGAGCTGCAGCTGCCGATCAACCTGGTCGGCCTGCTCGCCTGCGCCGAGAACATGCCCAGCGGCGGAGCCACCCGTCCGGGCGACATCGTCACCACCATGAGCGGGCAGACCGTCGAGATCCTCAACACCGACGCCGAAGGGCGCCTGGTGCTGTGCGACGCACTGACCTATGCCGAGCGCTTCAAGCCGCAGTCGGTGGTCGACATCGCCACCCTCACCGGCGCCTGCATCGTCGCCCTGGGCAGCAACACCTCGGGCCTGATGGGCAACAACGAGGCGCTGGTCAGGCAACTGCTCAAGGCCGGCGAGTTCGCCGACGACCGCGCCTGGCAATTGCCGCTGTTCGACGAATACCAGGAACAGCTGGACAGCCCGTTCGCCGACATCGCCAACATCGGCGGGCCGAAGGCCGGCACCATCACCGCCGGCTGCTTCCTCTCGCGCTTCGCCAAGAAATACCACTGGGCGCACCTGGACATCGCCGGCACCGCCTGGATCAGCGGCGGCAAGGACAAAGGCGCCACCGGCCGCCCGGTACCGCTGCTGACCCAGTACCTGCTGGAACGGGCCAAGTGACCCGGGTCGACTTCTACGTGATCCCCAGCGCCGATCCGTCGGCGCGCCTGCAGGTCGCCTGCCGCCTGGCCGAGAAGGCCTGGCGGCAAGGCATGCGGGTCTACCTGCATTGCGCCGACGAGGCGCAGCGCAGCGAGTTGGACGGCCGCCTGTGGAGCTTCCGCGGCGAGGCCTTCATTCCTCACAGCCTGGCCGAGGAAGACGCCGAGGCGCCCGTCGCCCTGGGCCTGGGCGAGCCCCCGGGGAACCATCGCGACCTGCTGATCAACCTGACCCTCGAGGCCCCCGGCTTCGTCCCGAACTTTTCGCGGGTGGCCGAACTGGTGGTCGAGGAGCCGGCGATCCGCCAGGCGGCACGGGATAAATTCCGCTTCTACCGGGAGCAGGGCTATCCTCTACAGGACCATCGCCTGCCGCGTATCTGAAGTGCACGACCATGGACAGCCACAAACCGACACAACCCCCGGAGCGCTTGCTCGATGACCTGGAGTCGATCCACGACCTGCTCTACGAAAGCAACGAGCCGCCCTTGCTGACCGAATCCTTCGAGCCGGACAACATTCCCCTGCTCTCCGACGTCGTCTCCCCCGGCACCGCCCCGCGCGCCTCCGAGCCGGTGGCCAAAGCGCCCGCGCCGACGGGCCTGGCGCCCGCCGAGCAGGAGCGCCTGGACGACGAGCTGCGCGCCTCCGCCGAGCTGATCCTGCAAGAGGTCATCGACGACTTCGCCCCGCAGATCGAAGCCGAGCTGCGCCGCCGCCTGCAGGCCCGCCTCGGGCGCCTGCTCGGCCAGCGCAACGACTGAGCCGGGCGCCGCGCGCGCCCGGCGCGGCCCGCGGCCTTACCCCCGGGCCGCCATCCCCGCTATACTCCCGGACTTTCTTCGCATTTTCCCCAGCCATATTCAGCTTTGGTCCCCTTTCGCATGGACAAGACTTACCAGCCGCACGCCATCGAGACTTCCTGGTACGAGACCTGGGAGTCCAACGACTACTTCGCTCCGAGCGGCGAAGGCCAGCCCTACACCATCATGATCCCGCCGCCGAACGTGACCGGCAGCCTGCACATGGGCCATGGCTTCAACAACGCGATCATGGACGCGCTGATCCGCTACCGCCGCATGCAGGGCCGCAACACCCTGTGGCAACCGGGCACCGACCACGCCGGCATCGCCACCCAGATGGTGGTCGAGCGCCAGCTCGGCGCCCAGGGCGTGAGCCGCCACGACCTCGGCCGGGAGAAGTTCCTGGAGAAGGTCTGGGAATGGAAGGAACAGTCCGGCGGCAACATCACCCGGCAGATTCGTCGCCTGGGCTCCTCGGTGGACTGGTCGCGCGAGCGCTTCACCATGGACGACGGCCTCTCCGAAGCGGTCAAGGAAGCCTTCGTGCGCCTGCATGAAGACGGCCTGATCTACCGCGGCAAGCGCCTGGTGAACTGGGACACCAAGCTGCACACCGCGATTTCCGACCTGGAAGTGGAAAACCACGACGAAAAGGGCCACCTCTGGCACCTGCGCTACCCGCTGGTAAACGGCGCGAAGACCAGCGAAGGCCTGGATTACCTGGTGGTCGCCACCACCCGTCCGGAAACCCTGCTGGGCGACGCCGCGGTCGCGGTGCACCCGGAAGACGAGCGCTACGCCAAGCTGATCGGCCAGTTCGCCGAACTGCCGATCGTCGGCCGGCACATCCCGATCATCGCCGACGAGTACGTCGATCGCGAGTTCGGCACCGGCTGCGTGAAGATCACCCCGGCCCATGACTTCAACGACTATGAGGTCGGCAAGCGCCACGACCTGCCGCTGATCAACATCTTCGACAAGAACGCCGCGGTGCTGGCCCAGGCCCAGGTGTTCCACCTCGACGGCAGCGTCAACCCGAACCTCGACCCCAGCCTGCCGCAGAGCTACGCCGGCATGGACCGCTTCGAGGCGCGCAAGGCCATCGTCGCCGAGTTCGAGGCCATGGGCCTGCTGGAGAAGATCGACGACCACGCGCTGAAAGTGCCGAAGGGCGACCGTTCTGGCACCGTCATCGAACCCTGGCTGACCGACCAGTGGTACGTCAGCACCAAGCCGTTGGCCGAGGACGCCATCGCCGCCGTGGAAGACGGCCGCATCCAGTTCGTGCCCAAGCAGTACGAGAACATGTACTTCTCCTGGATGCGCGACATCCAGGACTGGTGCATCAGCCGCCAGCTCTGGTGGGGCCACCGCATCCCGGCCTGGTACGACGAGGCCGGCAACGTCTACGTCGGCCGCGACGAGGTCGAGGTGCGCAGCAAGCACCAGCTCGGCAATGACGTCGAGTTGCGTCAGGACGAAGACGTTCTCGACACCTGGTTCAGTTCCGGCCTGTGGACCTTCTCCACCCTCGGCTGGCCGCAGCAGACCGAGTTCCTCAAGACCTTCCACCCCACCGACGTGCTGGTCACCGGCTTCGACATCATCTTCTTCTGGGTCGCGCGGATGATCATGCTCACCATGCACCTGGTGAAGAATCCCGACGGCACCCCGCAGATCCCGTTCAAGACCGTCTACGTCCATGGCCTGGTGCGCGACGGCCAGGGCCAGAAGATGTCCAAGTCCAAGGGCAACGTGCTCGACCCGCTGGACATCGTCGACGGCATCGACCTCGATACCCTGCTGCAAAAGCGCACCAGCGGCATGATGCAGCCGAAGCTGGCGGAGAAGATCGCCAAGCAGACCCGCGCCGAATTCCCCGAAGGCATCGCCAGCTACGGCACCGACGCCCTGCGCTTCACCTTCTGCTCGCTGGCCTCCACCGGCCGCGACATCAAGTTCGACATGGGCCGCGTCGAAGGCTTCCGCAACTTCTGCAACAAGATCTGGAACGCCGCCAACTTCGTCATCGAGAACACCGATGGCCAGGACACCGGGGTCAACGGCGAGCCGGTCGAGCTGTCCTCGGTCGACCGCTGGATCATCTCCCAGTTGCAGCGCACCGAGCAGGAAGTCACCCGCCAGCTCGACGCCTTCCGCTTCGACCTGGCCGCCCAGGCCCTCTATGAGTTCATCTGGGACGAGTACTGCGCCTGGTACCTGGAGCTGGTCAAGCCGGTGCTGTGGGACGAGAACGCCCCCATCGAGCGCCAGCGCGGCACTCGTCGCACCCTGATCCGCGTGCTGGAGACGGCCCTGCGCCTGGCGCACCCGTTCATGCCGTTCATCACCGAGGAAATCTGGCAGCGCATCAAGGGCCAGGCCGGCAAGCAAGGCCCGACCCTGATGCTGCAACCCTGGCCGGTGGCCGACGAAGGCCGGATCGACGCCGCCGCCGAAGGCGACATCGAGTGGGTCAAGGCGCTGATGCTCGGCGTGCGGCAGATCCGCGGCGAGATGAACATCTCCATGGCCAAGCGCATCGGCATCATCCTCAAGAACGCCTCGCCCAGCGACCAGCGCCGCCTGGCCGACAACGAGCCGCTGCTGATGAAACTGGCCAAGCTGGAAAGCATCCGCGTGCTGGAAGCCGGCGAGGAAGCACCGATGTCCGCCACCGCCCTGGTCGGCGACATGGAAGTATTGGTGCCGATGGCCGGCCTGATCGACAAGGGCGCCGAACTGGGACGCCTGGACAAGGAGATCCAGCGCCTGGAAGGCGAGGTCAAGCGCGTCGGCGGCAAGTTGTCCAACGAAGGCTTCGTCGCCAAGGCCCCGGCCGACGTGATCGAGAAGGAGCGCGCCAAGCTCGCCGAAGCCGAACAGGCCCTGGCCAAGCTGGCCGAGCAACGGCAGAAGATCGCCGCGCTCTAACTCCAGCGCCCGCCTCCCAGAGGCGGGCGTTTTTCTTTCACTCGCATAGAGGCAACGGTACTTCGCTGCGGAGACCGCAGGCCTCGCACACTAACCGACGCCGGATCGGCCACAGCGGTACGTTGAGCAGCAGGATGCCAAGGAAAGCCTGGCGGCGGCCGTCCACCTTCCAGGCCACCTGGTCGCTGCCGCAACGCAAGCACTGGAACTCGCTGCTGCCCTGCTCGGCCCGCAGCGCCTCGCTTTCATCGGTGGCCAACAGCGCCAGCGCCTCTTCGCGACAGACCGTGGGCACTTGCAGGCGCACGCCGCCCAGGGCGTTGGAGTACAGCCATTGCATGTTGATGGTGTGCTCGTCGGCGACGAACGCCGGAATTCCAGCGGCCTCCAGGCGGGCGCGAGCGATCTGCGCTTCCAGGGGATGGGAAAAACGGCCGATGGTCGTGAGCATGTCGCCTCCTTTCGGTCACGGTCCGACGCCGACACCTTACCCGGATCACCCCGAGCGGTAATCCCACCGCAAGAAAAAACATCAAACCTGCTGACGACTTGCGCGAAAAATGCGATGTTTCGGCCACGCTGTACCCGCACCGCCCAATCAGAACAATTCGCTACAGCGCGCCAATACAATCAGGAGATCGCCGCATGATGCAGGCCTATAAGAATAAATGGTTGCCCCTCAGTGCCCTGGCCCTTGGCATGGCCCTGTCCTTCGGCGCCAACGCCGACGAGCAGAAGTCGGTCGCCGTGACCGCCATCGTCGAGCACCCGGCGCTGGATGCCGCCCGCGACGGGGTCAAGGAAGCCCTCCAGGAGGCCGGCTACGAAGACGGCAAGAACCTCAAGTGGCAGTACCAGAGCGCCCAGGGCAACACCGGCACCGCCGCGCAGATCGCCCGCAAGTTCATCGGCGACAAGCCCGACGTGATCGTCGGTATCGCCACCCCCTCGGCCCAGGCGCTGGTGGCCGCGACCAAGAGCATTCCGATCGTCTTCAGCACCGTCACCGACCCGGTCGGCGCGCACCTGACGCCGAGCTGGGAAGCCTCCGGCACCAACGTCACCGGGGTTTCCGACATGCTCGCGCTGGACAAGCAGATCGAGCTGATCAAGAAAGTGGTGCCGGGCGCCAAGCGCATCGGCATGGTCTACAACCCCGGCGAAGCCAACTCCGTGGTGGTGGTCAAGGAACTCAAGGAACTGCTGCCGAAGATGGGCCTGAGCCTGGTCGAGGCCTCGGCCCCGCGTTCGGTGGACGTCAGTTCGGCGGCGCGCAGCCTGGTCGGCAAGGTCGACGCGATCTACACCAACACCGACAACAACGTGGTGTCCGCCTACGAGGCGCTGGTCAAGGTCGGCAACGACGCGAAGATCCCGCTGATCGCCTCCGACACCGACAGCGTCAAGCGCGGCGCGATCGCCGCCCTCGGCATCAACTACAAGGAGATGGGCAAGCAGACCGGCCGCATGGTGGTGCGCATCCTCAAGGGCGAGAAGCCGGGCGAGATCAAGCCGGAGACCAGCGACAAGCTGCAACTCTTCGTCAACCCGGGGGCCGCGCAGAAGCAAGGCGTGACCCTGTCCGACGAGCTGGTCAAGTCGGCCGCGGAAGTCATCCAGTAAAAAAGCGGCCGCCGGCCGCGGGTTTCTCGCCCGTGGCCGGACGGCACGATAATCCTGCCTTCACGCACTCGGTTACCAAGTCATGTCTCTGTTTTCCCTGTTCGGTGCCCTGGAGATCGGCCTGATCTTCAGCCTGGTGGCACTCGGCGTGTTCATCTCCTTCCGCCTGCTGCGCTTCCCCGACCTCACGGTGGACGGCAGCTTCCCGCTCGGCGGCGCGGTCTGCGCGACCCTCATCGCCCTCGGCTGGGACCCCTACAGCGCGACCCTGGTGGCCACCGCCGCCGGCGCGCTGGCCGGGCTGGCCACCGGCCTGCTCAACGTCAAGCTGAAGATCATGGACCTGCTCGCCAGCATCCTGATGATGATCGCGCTCTACTCGATCAACCTGCGCATCATGGGCAAGCCCAACGTGCCGCTGATCGCCGAGCCGACCCTGTTCACCCTGCTGCAGCCGGAATGGCTCAGCGACTATGTGTTCCGCCCGCTGTTGCTGGTATTCATCGTAATCGCCGCGAAGCTGCTGCTGGACTGGTTCTTCACCACCCAGAAGGGCCTGGCGATCCGCGCCACCGGCTCCAACCCGCGGATGGCCCGTGCCCAGGGGGTCAATACCGGCGGCATGATCCTGCTCGGCATGGCCATTTCCAACGCACTGGTGGCGCTGGCCGGCGCACTGTTCGCGCAGACCCAGGGCGGCGCCGACATTTCCATGGGCATCGGCACCATCGTCATCGGCCTGGCCGCGGTGATCGTCGGCGAGAGCATCCTGCCCTCGCGCCGGCTGATCCTGGCGACCCTCGCGGTGATCCTCGGCGCCATCGTCTACCGCTTCTTCATCGCCCTGGCGCTGAACAGCGACTTCATCGGCCTGCAGGCCCAGGACCTGAACCTGGTCACCGCGGTGCTGGTCACCGTCGCCCTGGTGATCCCGATGATGAAGAAACGCCTGCTCGGCAAGAAGGGGGCCTGACCATGCTCAGCGCGAAGAACCTGAAGATCACCTTCAACCCCGGCACTCCCATCGAGACCCGCGCCCTGCGCGGCCTGTCGCTGGACATCCCGGCCGGCCAGTTCGTCACCGTGATCGGCTCCAACGGCGCCGGCAAGTCGACCTTCCTCAACGCGGTCTCCGGCGACCTGCCGATCGACAGCGGGCAGATCCTGATCGACGACGAAGACGTCACCCGCAAGCCGGTCTGGGCCCGTGCCAACCGCGTCGCGCGGGTTTTCCAGGACCCCATGGCGGGTACTTGCGAGGACCTCACCATCGAGGAGAACATGGCCCTGGCGCAGCGTCGCGGGGCCGGCCGCGGCCTCGGCCGGGCGGTGCAGGCGTCGATGCGCGACGGTTTCCGGGAAAGCCTGGCGACCCTCGGCCTCGGCCTGGAGAACCGCCTCGGCGACCGCATCGGCCTGCTCTCCGGCGGCCAGCGCCAGGCCGTCAGCCTGCTGATGGCGGCGCTGCAACCCTCGCGTATCCTGCTGCTCGACGAACACACCGCGGCGCTCGACCCGCGCACCGCCGACTTCGTCCTGCATCTCACCGCACGGATCGTCGCCGAGAAGAAACTCACCACCATGATGGTCACCCACAGCATGCGCCAGGCGCTGGACGTCGGCGAACGCACGGTGATGCTGCACCAGGGCCAGGTGGTGCTTGACGTCTCCGGGGATGAACGCAAGGGCCTCGACGTGCCGGATCTGCTGGCGATGTTCGAGAAGGTGCGCGGCGAGAAGCTCGCCGACGACGCCCTGCTGCTCGGCTGAGCCCACCCGGCGCCTCTTCGCCCCGAGCCGGGGAGGCGCCGGCGACCTGCAACAGATCAAGGCACGCCCCGCGTCCGTCTGCCACACTCGCAGGCATCCTCCCGCCCGGATGCCCGCATGAACCTCGAACTGCTCTGGGTGGTCGGCCTGCTCGCCACCACCGTCGCCCTCTTCATCCACAACCGCCTGCGCCTGGACGTGATCGCCCTGCTGGTGATCATGGCCTTCAGCGTCAGCGGAACCCTGACCCTCAACGAGGCCCTGGCCGGCTTCAGCGATCCGAGCGTGGTGCTGATCGCCGCGCTGTTCGTGATCGGCGAAGGCCTGGTGCGCACCGGGGTGGCCTACCAGGTCGGCGACTGGCTGATCGCCCGCGCCGGCAGCAGCGAAGCGCGCCTGCTGGTGCTGCTGATGCTGGCGGTGGCCGGGCTGGGCTCGGTGATGAGTTCCACCGGGGTGGTGGCGATCTTCATCCCGGTGGTCCTGAGCATCGCCGCCAAGCTGAAGATCCCGCCGGGCCGGCTGATGATGCCGCTGGCCTTCGCAGGGCTGATCAGCGGCATGATGACCCTGGTCGCCACGCCGCCGAACATGGTGGTGAACAGCGAGCTGGCGCGCGAGGGGCATGCCGGCTTCGGCTTCTTCGCCTTCACCCCGATAGGCCTGATGGTGCTCGCCATCGGCGTGGCCTACATGTTGCTCACGCGCAACTGGCTGAACGCCGCCAGCCCGGCGGAAGTCGGCGCGCCGAAGGCGCGGCGGACCCTGCGCGACCTGATCCGCGACTACCGCCTGGCCGGCCGCGAACGGCGCCTGCAGGTACAGCTCGGCTCGCCGCTGATCGGCAGCACCCTGGAGGAACTGCAACTGCGCACCCGCCTGGGCGCCAACGTGGTCGGCCTGGAGCGGGTGCGCAAGTTCCACAGCGAGGTGGTCAAGGTCGGCGGCAGCACCGAGCTGAAGGCCGGCGACGTGCTCCTGCTGGACGTCTTCGCGCCGCCGCAGGACATGGACCGGCGCTGCGCCGAGCTGAACCTGGTGCGCCTGCCGTTCCGCGCCAGCTACTTCATCGACCAGTCGCGGGAGGTCGGCATGGCCGAGGTGACTCTGCCGCCGGACTCCACCCTGCTCGGCAAGAGCGTCCTGGAGCTGGGCTTCCGTTCACAGTACGGGCTCAACGTGGTCGGCCTGCGCCGCGACCACGAAGCCCTCACCGACGGCATGCTGGAAGAGAAGCTGCGCCTTGGCGATACCCTGCTGGTGATCGGCGCCTGGAAGGCGATCCGCCAGTTGCAGGGACGCGGCCGCGACTTCCTGGTGCTCAGCCTGCCGGCGGAGATCGACGAGGTGGCGCCAGCCCTGAGCAAGGCTCCGCATGCGCTGCTGAGCCTGGCCGTGATGGTGGCGCTGATGGTCAGCGGGGTGGTGCCCAACGTGGTCGCGGCGCTGGTCGGCTGCCTGCTGATGGGCCTGTTCCGCTGCATCGACATGGACGGCGCCTACCGTGCGATCCACTGGCAGAGCCTGATCCTGATCGTCGGCATGCTGCCCTTCGCCCTGGCCCTGCAGAAGACCGGCGGCATCGACCTGGCGGTCTCGCTGCTGGTCGACGCCCTCGGCGACGCCGGCCCGCGCGTGCTGCTGGCCAGCCTGTTCCTGCTCACCGCGGCGATCGGCCTGTTCATCTCCAACACCGCCACCGCGGTGCTGATGGCGCCGATCGCCATCGCCACCGCCAACCAGATCGGCGCCTCGCCCTACCCCTTCGCCATGGTGGTGGCGGTGGCGGCCTCGGCGGCCTTCATGACGCCGATCTCCTCGCCGGTGAACACCCTGGTGCTGGGCCCCGGCCAGTACCGTTTCGGCGACTTCGTCAGGATCGGCGTGCCGTTCACCCTGCTGGTGATGTTCGTCTGCGTGCTGGTGATCCCGTGGCTGTTCCCGTTGTGACCGGACCAGGGTCGCGCCGCCCGGCAGAAACACTGGCCAGCCTCCGGCGGATGTGAATAATGCCCGCCTCGCCGTAATGGAAACCGAGATCATGCCCCGTCCGTCCAGTCCACGCCCCGACGCCGAGCGCAAGAGCGCCAGCCCGCTACACCCACGCAATCGCCATCTGGGACGCTACGACTTTCCGGGCCTGATCGCCGGCAATCCGGAGCTGGAACGCTTCGTCATCGTCAACCCGTACGGCAAGCCGAGCATCGACTTCGCCGACCCGCTGGCGGTGAAGGCCTTCAACCGCGCGCTGCTGCAACAGTTCTACGACGTGCGCGAGTGGAACATTCCCGAGGGCTACCTGTGCCCGCCCATCCCCGGTCGCGCCGACTACCTGCACTACCTGGCCGACCTGCTCGGTGCCAGCCACGACGGCGTGATCCCGCGCGGCACCGGCCTGCGCGCGCTGGACGTCGGAACCGGAGCCAACTGCATCTACCCGCTGCTCGGCCACCACGAGTACGGCTGGCGCTTCGTCGGCGCCGACATCGACCCGCAATCGCTGGCCTCGGCCGCGGCGATCCTTGCCGCCAACCCGCGTTTCGCCGCCGCCATCGAGCTGCGCCGCCAGCCGGATCGCCGGCACATCTTCGAAGGGCTGGTCGATTCCGCCGAGCGCTTCGACATGACCCTCTGCAACCCACCCTTTCACGCCTCGCTGGACGAGGCCACGCGCGGCAGCCGGCGCAAGTGGAAGAACCTCGGCAAGCTCGACCCGGGCCGCACCCTGCCGCTGCTGAATTTCGGCGGCCAGGGCGCCGAACTGCACTGCGAGGGCGGCGAAGCGGCCTTCCTCGCCAGCATGGCCGGGGAAAGCCGGGCGTTCGCCACGCAAGTGTTCTGGTTCACCACCCTGGTGTCCAAGGCGAGCAACCTGCCGAACCTCCAGGAGCGCCTGAAAACACTGGGCGCCAGCGATATCCGCGTGGTGGACATGGCCCAGGGGCAGAAGCAGAGCCGCTTCGTCGCCTGGACCTACCTCGACAAGAAGCAGCGCCGGGCCTGGCGCAGGGAGCGCTGGAGCGCAGCCGTACCGCTGGGCGAATAACTGGTACGACGCTCCCCGCTCCCATTGTTCCCGCCTGCGGAGCGCGACGAAAGCAGAAACGAACGTCTCGATTCCGGACCCGCCGAACGCGGAGGATATCGTGCCCTACCCGAAGCGCCTGACGACAACCGGCTCAGTGCGGTGGAGTGATAGCCGGCGTCGTGGCCAGCCAGGCCTTCTTCCAGGAGATTGAAGGCGTCCCCACAACGACTGTGGTTGCGCTACCAGAGGGCGATATCGTAGGTCAGGTAGATCCGGTTGCTGTCGCGCCCTCGGGAAAAATCCGAACGGTAGACATAATTGCGTAGTTTCACCCCCAGTCCTTTCACAGGCCCCGACTGCACCACGTAGGCCAACTCCGCATCACGTTCCCACTCTTTCTCTCCGCGCTCGCCGGAACGGCCGTTGCTACCGCCCAGATAGCGCACCATGAAGGTCAGCCCCGGCACAGCCGCAGCCACGAAATCATAGGAATATCTGGCCATCCAGGTCTTCTCTTCCTCTCCGATGAACTTGCCGATGCCGACATTGCTGAACGAATACACCGTAGCTCCGCTGACATAGGGCAACCCCGCCTCACCATCGAGCCACTGGTATCCCGCGCCGAAGACGTGCCCGGAGTGCCTGAAGCCCAGTTGCCCGCTGAACATGTCGTTGTCGATACCCCCGGCATGGGCCGCACCCATGTCATGGCTGCGGAAATAACGCAGGTCCGTGGTCAGCAGGCCGCCAGCCAATGCCAGGTCGTGCTGCATGCCGACGAAATCCTGCCGGTAGAAATGCTCCAGTTGGCCATGGAAGTAGCTCAAGCGCAGGCGTTCGCCGACGGAGCGCTCCATACCGGCGTAAGCGAAGCCACCGAATCCCCGGCCTGCATGAGCGTCGGCATACAAGCCGGTGCTATCGGTGGAATCGCGCAGTTTGAAACGGTCCAGATAGCCCACGTCCAGACTGAGGCCATCGATGGGGCTGCTGGTCAGTTGGGTACCCCGATACGTCTGGGGCAGCAGGCGCGCATCGTTGTAGATCAGCAGGGGATTCTTCGGCAACAGGGTGCCGTGCCTGAGCACCGTCTGCCCGAGTCGTGCCTTGAGGGTCGCGCCGAGACTGCCGAACTCGTCCGCCGCACGACCATCGTCGTGTACCGGCAACAAGCCGGTGCCGGCGCGGCCCCGGCCGGAATCGAGGTGCACGCCCAGCAGGCCCAGGGTGTCGATCCCCAGTCCCAGCGAACCTTCGGTGTAGCCGGACTGGTAGTCGAACAGCAGCCCCTGCGCCCACTCGACACGCTCGCTCCTGGCATTGGCGGCGGCGCGCGGGCTCATGCCGTGTTCGTCACGGAAGTTCTCGTTGAAATAGACATTGCGCAGTTGCAGCCTGAGCCTGCTCTCTTCGATGAACCCGGCTGCGCCGGCAGCGGACAGCCAGGCGCACAGCAGGCCGCAGGCGGCCCCGCGCAGTATGAGTGACGACATGCAAAGTACCCTCTTTCGGTTATCGGCGCCGGGCTTCGCTCAGACGAAAAAGGACAGCGCGCCGGTGGCCAGAGCCAGCGCGGTGATGACCAGCGAGGTCAGCACCGCCCACTTGACCGTCGCTCGCTGGAAATCGCCGATGTCACGATCGACCATCCCCATCAGCAGCAAGGTCGAGGCCACCAGCGGACTCATCAGGTGTACCGGCTGGCCCAGCACCGAGGCGCGGGCGATTTCCACCGGGTCGATGCCATAGGCGGCGGCCGCGTTGGCCAGGATCGGCACCACGCCGAAGTAGTAGGCATCGTTGGAGAGCACGAAGGTCAGCGGCATGCTGGTCAGCGCCACCACCAGCGGGAACCAGTGTCCCCAGGCGTCGGGAATCCAGCCGACCAGCGCCTGGGCCAGTGCATCGACCATCCGGGTGCCGGAAAAGATGCCGGCGAAGATGCCGGCGGCGAATACCAGCAACACCACCGTCATGGCGTTGCCGGAGTGAGCCTGGATGCGCTGCTTCTGTTGCTCCAGCGCCGGGTAGTTGATCATCAGCGCGGCGACGAAACCGATCATGAACAGGATCGCGGCGTGCATCGCCCCCAGGACCAGCGCGGCCATCACCGCGATGACCAACGCCAGGTTCATGTAGGCCAGGCGCGGACGCTTGTGTGGAGTGGCCTCCAGGATCGCCTCGATGTAGCAATCGCCACCACCGGATTCGAGCCTGACGTTGCCGATGCGCCTGCGTTCGGAGCGGCCAAGCAGGAACGCGCTGAATACAACCCAGGCGGCGCCGCCGACCATGGTCGGCAGCATGGGTATGAAGTATTCCGAGGCATCCAGGCCAAGGGCGGCGATGGCGCGGGTCGCAGGCCCGCCCCAGGGGCTGAGTCCGCTCATGATGCTCAGCGACAGCATCGACAGCGTGGCCAGGATCATCGGGTCCATGCCGATGCGCCTGTACAGCGGCAGCATGGCGGCGCAGGTGATCATGTAGGTGGTGGTACCGTCTCCGTCGAGCGCCACCAGCAAGGACAACAACGCGGTGCCGACGGCGATCTTCATGGGATCGCCGTTGACGCGCCTGAGTATCTTGCGGATCAACGGGTCGAACAGGCCGGCGTCGATCATCAGGCCGAAGAACAGGATGGCGAACAGCAACAGCGCGGCCGACGGGGCGACCATTTTCAGCCCATCGAGCATCAACTTGCCGAGGTCGGGGGCGAAGCCGCCGATCACGGCGAAGACGATCGGCACCAAGGTCAGGGCAACGATCGGCGACAAGCGTTTGCTCATGATCAGGCAGGTGAAGGTCACCACCATGAGCAGGCCCAGAAGTGCGAGCATGGTTTGCATCTCTTGTTCTTATTGTTCCTGTGGCCGCCCGCCGGGCAGACGGCCCCCAGCCCCGACCGGGCTCGAAAAGGCAGCGGGCGGGATCGTAAGTCGACTATGGATAGGCTGGGAACGTGCTCAGGCGTTGCGCTGAGGTTCGCTCGACCAGTCTGCCTCGAGGCGGTTCGACACCATCGGTGCAGAACCATCCAGGACGCGCACCAGGGTTTCCCGTTCGCAGGCATTTTCCGACAGGGAAATCACCACGGTGGCTACCGCGTTGCTCGCCAGGCTGGTCAGAGCCCGGGCTTCGGACATGAAGCGATCGATGCCGATCAGCAGCGCCAGCCCCGCCAGCGGAATGTCGTGGATGACCGTCAAGGTCGAAGCCAGGGCGACGAAACCGCTGCCGGTCACTCCGGCCGCCCCCTTGGACGAGAGCAGCATGATGGCGAGCATGGTGATGGTCTGACCCAGCGTCAGGTCGATGTCGCAGGCCTGGGCGATGAAGACGGCGGCCAGCGACAGGTAGATGGCCGTGCCGTCGAGGTTGAAGGAATAACCCGTAGGCAGCACCAACCCTACGACGCCCTTCCTGCAGCCCAGCGCCTCGAGTTTTTCCAGCATTCGTGGCAACACCGGCTCGGTGGAGGATGTGCCCAGCACCACCAGGAATTCCTCGCGCAGGTAGCGCAGCAGCTTCCACAGGCTGAAGCCGTGGGCCCGGCAGATACCGCCCAGCACCACCAGCACGAAGAAGGCGCAGGCGATGTACAGGGTACCGATCAGCTTGGCCAGCGCTCCCAGCGAGCTGATGCCGTACTGGCCGACGGTAAAGGCCAGGGCGCCGAAGGCGCCGACCGGGGCGAAACGCATCAGGTAGCCGAAGATACGGAAAACCATCTGCGAAGCAGACTCGATTACCACCAGCAGCGGCCGCCCCCTTTCGCCCAGCGACGACAGGGCGAATCCCGACAGCGCCGCGATGAACAGCACCGGCAGCACCTCGCCCTTGTCGAACGCACCGACAAAGGTCGCGGGAATGATGTGCATGAAAAAGTCGACCACGCTCAGCCTGGCCGCCGAGGCCGCGTACTGGCCAAGTCCCTCGGTACTGAGGGTGGAAGGGTCGATATTCATGCCGTCCCCTGGACGGAACAGGGAGACCGCCGCCAGACCGATCGCCAGGCTGATCACGGTCAGCACCAGGAACAGCAGCAGCGTCTTGCCCATCAGGCATCCCAGGGAGCGTTTGTCGGTCATGCCGGCGATGCCGGTGACGATGGTGCAGAACACCACGGGCGCGATCATCATCTTGACCAGCTTGATGAAGGCGTCGCCCAGCGGCTTCAACGCGACCGCCTGGTCCGCCCATACATGACCGATCAGCACACCCAGCACAACGGCGCAGAGAATCTGGAAGTACAACGACTTGACGAGTTTCATGAGGCATCACCCATTGTTGAAATTGTTCGGATGCGCTTTGGGGATTACACAGCCTGTGCTTCAGCCAGCCAGCTTGCGCTGGCTCGATACATAGACGAAGCCCGAGAAAAGGCGCCGCGCGGTACGCACGACCGAAGCCTGGATCGTCTGTCCTTCCGTGCCGCTGCGTGAAAGTGCCACGTCGATCACGCCACAGGGATGTTCCAGGCGAACCTCTGTCAGGTCCCAGGCCCTATCGCCGATCATGCGCATGGCCACGCTTCCCGGGCTGACGCAGGCGCTCGCCAGGCCGATGGCCCCGGTAATGGCCAACGCACGATGACAGTTGTGCGGCATGAAGTAGCGCACCTGGAGGGTACCGCCGTGCTGCGGAGGGGAAATCAGCACCGGCTTGGGAATGACCATGCCACTGACATCGCCTAGCCCCATTGCCCTGCCCGCCCGCAGGCGCAGTGCCTCCAGGCGCTGCAACAGGCGGGTGTCGGCATCCAGCCAGGCCGGGGTTTCCGAGCCTGAGACGCCCAACTGGCGAGCCTCGACGATCATCATCGGCATAGCCATGTCGATGCACGTGATCGCCACCCCGTCGATCACGTCCAGCGCGCTGCCGGTGGGGAACAGCCTGCCCGTCTTGCTGCCTACCGCATCAAGGAAGGTCAGCAGCACAGGGGCGGCCGTGCCTGGCACGCCATCGATCGCCGTGCGGCCTTCGTAGCGAACCACCCCTCCAGGGGTCTCGACCAGCGCATCGACGAAGGTGTTGGTATTGAGATTACGGATACGCACCAGCGTCTTGCCAGCCTGGGCCTCGACCAGGCCTTGCTCGATGGCGAACGGCCCCACGGCGCAAAGCATGTTGCCGCAGTTGGGCGCGGTGTCGACCCGGCGCTGGCCGACCATCACCTGGACGAACAGGTAATCGACATCGGCCTCGGGGTGCGGCGACGGGCTGACGATGGCTACCTTGCTGGTTTGCGGACTGCCACCACCGATTCCGTCGATTTCCAGTTCGTGGCCCGAGCCCATCAGGTCGATCAACAACTCGTCACGCTCAGCGATATTGGCAGGCAGGTCCCGGGCATGGAAGAACGGGCCTTTGGAAGTACCGCCGCGCATCAGGACACAAGGGATTCGTTGCATTTCCACTGACTCTTGTTGATCAATTGGCATGATTGATGTGTTTGAAACAAGAGTGACAGAGGCGTATAAATCAATCCAATGCAAATATCAGCCAGATTATTGCGTTTAACAAATCAATAATTATCTGGGGATCGACAGAAGAATCATGGAATATGAGCTGCAAGATCTTAAATCTTTCGTGAAAATCGCAGAACTCGGCAGCTTTCATGAAGCTGCCGACGCGCTTCACCTGTCCCAACCAGCCCTGAGTCGGAGGATGAAGAAACTCGAAGAAGGGCTAGGCACGCCTCTCCTCGATCGCACTACCCGGCGCGTCAGTCTGACCAGCGTCGGCCGTGACTTTCTGCCCAAGGCTCGCCGCCTGCTCGACGACTTCGAAGACTCGATCCTCAGCATTCGTGAACTCGCGGAGCGCCAGACGGGGCAGGTCACCCTTGCCTGCATCCCCACGGCGGCCTTCTACTTCCTGCCGTCCGTGATCCGCCTCTACAACGAGCAATACCCGAAAATCCGCATCCGCCTGCTGGATCTGAGCGCCAACGATGGACTCGAGTCCGTATTGCGCGGCGAGGCCGACTTCGGCATCAACATGATGAGCGGCCAGCACCCTGACATCGAATTCGTCCCCCTGGTCCAGGAACACTTCGTGCTGGCCTGCCGACGGGACCACGAGCTGGCCGGGCGCGCCTCGGTGACCTGGACCGAACTGGCCGACTATCGCCTGATCGGCGTAGGCCGGCTCAGCGGCAATCGCATGCTGCTCGACCACGCGCTCTCCGGCCTCAGTTGGCGCCCCAAATGGTTCTACGAGGTCCAGCACCTGTCCACCTCACTGGGCATGGTCGAAGCTGGGTTGGGCGTCTCGGCGATGCCCAGCCTGGCCATGCCAGCGGATGACCACCCGACCCTGGTCAGCATCCCGCTGATCGAACCGCAGGTCACACGCACCCTCGGGATGGTCTACCGCCGTGGTGCTTCGCTCTCGCCCGCCGCGGAAAAGTTCGTTTCGATTCTCCTGGAAAAATGGTCCGGCGACTGATGCCTCTCCACATCTCGAAAACGCCCATAGCCAATCGTCGGCGGAGCCAGCCCCGCACGAACTCTGCCGCGGACAACCGCAACAGCGCATCGACCATGTCGACCAGCTCATGTATCGACACCAGTTGCCGCCCTTCACGCCCGGTGGTTCAGACCGGCGGCGTCTCCAGGAACACCGGCAACCCCTCCGCATAATCCGAATAGCCCGCCAGTTCCGGGTATTCGCCGGCGACGACCCGCTCGGCGACCACCAGTTGGCTGAAGCGCCAGGCCACCGCGACGGTCACCCCGACCAGGTCGAGGCCGCCGTCGCGCGCCAGCGGTTCCTGGCGCAGCGCCGCCTCCAGCCAGTCGAAGGCCGCCAGCAACTGCCCTTCCACCCGCTCCAGCCAGGGGCCGTGGCGGCGCTCCTCGGGGCGCAGGTTCAGTTCGTAGTAGATCTGCACCGATTTCTCGCAGGCCACCAGCGCCGCGCCGATCAGGCTCAGCGCTTGTGCACGGACCTCCGGCCGTTGCGGCAGCAGGCTGCGTTCCGGGCCGGCCAGGCACTCCAGGTAATCGAGGATCAGGCTGGAATCCATCAGCACGGTGCCGTCGTCGAGCACCAGACTGGGCGCCTTGACCATCGGGTTGAACAGGCTGAACGCCTCGAAATTGCGAAATACCGACAGCGGCCGATGTTCGTAGGGCAGGTCCAGCAGGCGCAGGGCGATGGCGACCCGGCGGACGAAAGGCGAATCCAGCATACCGATCAGTTGCATCGCGGCATCCTTTGTCGATGATTAAGCGCCGCTAAGAGGGCAGCGCCTGGAAAAATCACTCTAGTCGTTGCACAGCGCGAAAAATATCGAGATAAATTCAGCGAATCCTTTAGAAAAACTTACATGAGCGACCTTCCTCCCCTCACTGCGCTGCGCAGCTTCGAAGCGGTCGCCCGGCTCGGCAGCATCAGCCAGGCCGCCAGCGAGCTGCACGTCACTCACTCGGCGATCAGCCAGCAGATCAAGCTGCTGGAAAACCTCCTCGGCCTGGCCCTGTTCGTCCGCGAGGGGCGCGGCCTGCGCCTGAGCGAGAACGGCCGGTTCTACGCCCTGCAGGTACGCGCCTCGCTGGGCGAGATCGCCGACGCCACGCGGGTGGTGCGGGCGCGTCCGCGGGAGGGTGAGCTGGTGGTCACGGTAATGCCGTCCTTCGGCCTGAACTGGCTGCTGCCGCGCCTGCCGCGTTTCCGCCAGCGCCATCCGCAGTGCCGGGTGCGACTGATCGCCAGCCTCGACGTGCAGAACCTGCGCCAGGGCCTGGCGGACCTTGGGGTGCGGATCGGCAAGGGTGATTGGGAAGGGGTCGGCTGCGAACGGCTGTTCGACGACGAACTGCTGATGGTCGCCGCGCCCGCTTTCAACGGCGGCCGCCTGCCACGCACGCCGAGCGAGATCGTCGCCTGCCCGACCCTGCGCTCCACCGAATCCTGGGCGCTCTGGTGCCAGCGCGCCGGCGTGGCGGAACCGCAGCACGGGCTGCTGATCAACGATTCGAACCTGTTGCTGGAGGCCGTGCGCCTGGGCCAGGGCATCGCCCTGGAGCGGCGCAGCCTGGTCGCCGGCGCCCTCGCCGAGGGCCGCCTGGTGCAACTGGGCGAGATCCGCGTGCCCTACCCCTATCCCTACTGGCTGGTCTGGCCGCAGCGCGAGGCGCCGAGCGAGCGTCACCAGGCCTTCGCCGACTGGCTGCGCGAGGAGGCCCGGCGCTACCAGGCCGAGCAGCCGCCGCTCAGCGAATGAAGTTGCGGCTGATCTCGCGGAAGCGCTCGCTGCCGGCGCGTTCCATCCATTCGAAGGCGACCATCTCCCGCGACACGATCATCGCTCCGGCCTGGCGCATCCGCTCCACGGCCAGCGCCTTGTCGCCCGGCCGCCGCGAGCCGATCGCCTCCTCCACGACGAACACCTCGCGCCCGCGGCCAAGCAGGTCGAGCACGGTCTGCAGCACGCAGACGTGCGCCTCGCTGCCGCAGACCACGAACTGCCGGCGGTCGCCGCCGGGCGCGCGCAGCAGGGCGCCGTCGGCGGCGGCCGAAAAGTCCAGCTTCTCGAGGATCTGCGTGGCGTCCAGTTCGTCGCGCAGGGCCGCCACCGTCGGCCCCAGGCCCTTGCTGTACTGCTCGCTGGCCAGCACCGGCACGTCCAGCGCGCGGGCCACGCGCAACAGCCACTGGCTGTACTCGACCAGCGCCGGGCCGTGGTCGATGGCCGGCAGCAGGCGTTCCTGGATGTCGACCAGCAGCAGGGTCGAGGTTGCGGCGCGGATCAGCATGGCGTCCTCCTTCGGTTCGACGTCTCGGTTCGTCTGACTTAGGCTTGCACGGCACGGACGCCATGGACAGCGCGCCCTCCCTCAACCCTAGCAGGAGCCCGCAATGAACATCAGCCTGCATTTCGAATCGCGCCTGCAGGCCAGCCCGGAACAGCTCTGGCGATGGATCACCTCGGTGGACGGGATTCTCCGCGAGATGCGCCCGCTGTTGAGCATGAGCGTACCGCCCGGTGTCCGCAGCCTCGCGGACCTCGAAGTGGAGCCGCGGCGACCGCTGTTTCGCAGCCGCATGCGCCTGTTCGGCGTGCTGCCGCTGGGCACCTCGCAACTGACCCTGCTGGAGCTGACGCCCGGCCAGGGCTTCATCGAACAGTCGCCGATGACCGGCATGCGTCTCTGGCGCCACGAGCGACGCATCCTGCCGAGCCCCGGTGGCGCGGGAGAATGCCTGCTGGTCGATCAACTGACCGTGCGCCCGCTGTTCGCCGCCGGGCTGGTACGCTGGTTCCTCACCCGCATCTTCCGTCACCGCCACCGGGTGCTCGGCCGGCAGTTCCGCGCCGCCCCGCGGTGACCCTCGACTACGCTGTGGAGGACGCCTGGCCGCGTCCCCCACGCCCTTCTGGAGAGCAGCACAAGGACCGCTCATGAATCGCATCAAGCACCTGCTCAAGGACCTCGCCATCCTGATCCGCGCCAACCTCTGGCTGATCCCGGTGATCGCCGCCCTGGTCGCCGCGGTGTTCTATTTCGTCGCCCCGCCACCGCCGATGAGCGCGACCATGGCTACCGGCGCCGAGGGCGGCGGCTATGCCGTGTTCGCCGGCAAGCTCCGGGAGAAGCTCAGGGAGCAGGGCTTCGAACTGAAGCTGGTGCCCAGCGCCGGCTCGCGCGACAACCTGGAACGCCTGCTCGGCGACGGCGAGGTCGACATCGCCCTGGTGCAGAGCGGCCAGGAACGCCAGCTCGACGCCAGGCAGGTGCGCCGGTTGCAGACCCTCGGCGCGGTCTACCAGGAACCGCTCTGGCTGTTCCACCGCAGCAACGTGCACATCGACCGGATCAGCGACCTGCTGCACCTGCGCCTGGCCATCGGCAGCGATGGCAGCGGCACCCGCGCCGCCACCGAGGCGATCCTGCAGGCCAACGATATCGCCCCCGGGCATTATCCGATCACCTGGGAAGCGCGCGGCGGCAACGCGGTGGCAGACGATCTGCTGGCCGGCAAGCTGGACGCCGCGTTCCTCGTCGGGCCGGCGGAGAACCCGGCGATCCAGAAGCTCGCCGACAGCGACCAGCTGCGCCTGGCCAATTTCCGCCGCAGCGCCGCCTACGAGGCGCGCCTGCCGTTCCTCAAGCGGGTCGAGGTCGGCGAGGGCCTGCTCAACCTGCCGCGCAACGTGCCGGAACGCAACATCAGCACCCTGTCGCCGGTGGCCACCCTGGTGATCAACGAGCGCTTCCACCCGGCACTGGTCCCGCTGGTGCTGGAGGCCGCGCGCGAGGTGATGAAGGACGGCACGCTGCTCGACAAGCCCGGTGCCTTCCCCAGCGCCGAGCCGCGCACCCTGCGCCTGCACGAAGACGCCGAACGCTACTACAAGAGCGGCCTGCCGCTGCTGCAGCGCTACCTGCCGTTCCGCATCGCCTCCCTGGCGGACCGCTACATCATCCTGCTGATTCCGTTCATCGCCATCCTCATTCCGCTGATGAAGTCCATCGGCCCGCTGTACCGCTGGCGCATCCGCGCACGCATCTACCGCTGGTACCGCTACATCCGCGACATCGACCGCAAGCTCGACAGCGGCACCGACGCCGAGCAGCTGAGGAGCGAGATCGAACGGCTGGAGAAGCTGGAGAGCGAGCTGAACACCGTGGAGGTGCCGCTCTCCTACTACCACGAGCTGTACGAGCTGCACCTGCACCTGAACTTCGTGATCAGGCGCCTGCACGGCCTGCAGGAACGCCAGGCGACGCAGGCAGAAGCCGGCAACCTCGGGTAAACTGGCCGATCCGCGGGCGCGCCAGCGGCGTGTCCCGCAGCGTCGCGGAAACCTGCGCGGCGCCGCCGATTACCTGAAAGGTCGAACCTGACATGCCGATCCATCACGCCATCGTCCACCTGATCGAGAAAAAGCCCGACGGCACCCCGGCCGTGCTCCACGCGCGCGACGCCGAGCTGGGCGACTCCCAGGCCATCGAGAACCTGCTGGCCGACCTCAACGAAAGCTACAACGCCAAGAACAAGGCCTGGGGCTTCTTCCAGGGCGAGTCCGGGGCCTACCCGTTCAGCGGCTGGCTCGGCGAGTACCTGGAGGGTGACCGCGACTTCGTCGGCTTCAGCCGCGAAGCGGTCGAGCACCTGCAGAAGCTGATGGAGGAGTCCAATCTCTCCACCGGCGGCCACGTCCTGTTCGCCCACTACCAGCAGGGCATGACCGACTACCTGGCGATCGCCCTGCTGCACCACAGCGAAGGCGTGGCGGTGAACGAATCGCTGGAAGTCACCCCGTCGCGCCACCTGGACCTCGGCCAGTTGCACCTGGCCGCGCGGATCAACATTTCCGAATGGCGCAACAACAAGCAGTCGAAGCAGTACATCTCGTTCATCAAGGGCAAGGGCGGGAAGAAGGTCTCCGATTACTTCCGCGACTTCATCGGCTGCCAGGAAGGGGTCGATTCGCCGAGCGAGACGCGTACCCTGCTGAAGGCCTTCAGCGACTTCGTCGAAAGCGAGGACATGGCCGAGGAACAGGCCCGCGAGAAAACCGAGACGCTGGTCGACTACGCCACCTCGCAGGCGCGCATCGGCGAGCCGATGACCCTCGACGCGCTCTCCGAACTGATGGACGACCAGCAACCACGGGCGTTCTACGACTACATCCGCAACAAGGACTACGGCCTGTCGCCGGAAATCCCGGCGGACAAGCGCACCCTCAACCAGTTCCGTCGCTTCACCGGCCGCGCCGAAGGCCTGTCGATCAGCTTCGAGGCGCACCTGCTGGGCTCAAAGGTGGAGTACGACGAAGAGCGCGACATGCTCATCATCCGCCAGTTGCCGACCCAGTTGAAGGACCAGCTCAAGCGGCGCAAGGACTGAGCCGCGCCGCCCGGGAGCGCCGCCGGCGCTCCCCTTCCCTCCTCAGCCGCAGGCCCAGTCGAAGCGCATGTCGCGGAAATCGAGCTGGGCGTTGCCGCCGCCGAAGTTGTAGCCGCCCAGGTATTCCTCGAACTCCACGTAGAACGGGCTCATCTCCGGCACGCCCTGCACCGGACGCATGGTGCCGCCGATATGGTTCGGCAGGTGCCCTTCCACCCAGGGATGCTCGCGGTAGTTGTCGCGCTCGATCTTGCCGTCCAGCCAATAGTGCGGCAGTTGGTAGCCGCCGTCGCCGTATTCGCTGGGCACCACCCCGGCGTTGGGATCCTGCACCCGCGCCGTCCAGCGCAGCGGGTAGCGCTGCTGGTGGCCGGCCGCCGGGCGGCCACCGAGGGCACGCAGCAGGTAGTAGTCGTCCTCCGCCCAGTCCGGCACGAAGCTGGCCGCCGAACCAGCCTCCAGCCACTGCGGCGGCTCGGTCTGCGCCAACAGCTGGTTGCCCGCCGGCAGCGCCGGCGGCTGGCAGGGCGCGCCGCTGAATTCAGCGGCGTCGAGCAGGATCACCGCATAGGCGCCGCCGAGGATGTCCTCCATCCGATGCAAACGCGGATGGCTATTGCGCCCGGCCTCCCAGAACGGCCGCAGTTCCGCTTCGGCCGGCGGTTGCGCGGGCGGATCGATGAGCATCTCGCGAATGCCGTCGACGCTGGTCGGTCCACCGTCGTTCTGGTCCGGGGCGAGGGCGAAGAAGCTCAGCGCGACGATCTCCGGGCCATGCACCCGGTAGTCCTCCGGCAGCAGCAGGGTGAAGCCGTGCATCAGCGGATAGCCGGTGTCCGGATCCAGCGGCCACTGCTCCGGACGGATGCCCGGCGGCAGGCCGAAGCACCAGCCGTGGTTGGCTTCGCCGGCGTGCGCGGCGTCGTTGACGATTTCGATGTCGTAGGCGTTCATGGCCACTCCCTGGTCGGTTTTTCCTGTTCCCGGCCACGCCGGCCGGGCTCCGCAGTGTAAGGCGGCACGCGCCGCAGGCGAAGGGTTTTCAGCCCAGGCCCACGCCGAGCGCCATCGAGCAGGCGCCGGACACCAGTCCGGCCCGCCCGGTGAGGACGATGGACGAATGCGCCATGCTCGCCCCCGCCACGCCCATTACCAGGCACAGGTTCGACACCAGGCCGTCGTTGGCGCCGAGCACTGCGGCGCACAGCTTGGTGCCGGCGTCGCGGTCCGGCCTCGCCCCGGGCAACGCGCACTGCGACGGATCGGCGTCCGGCCGCGGCAGGGGGGCCCCGCCGACATGCCTCAGCGCGCCTCGATGCGGAAGCCCAGGCGCGGGAAGTGCACATGCACCGTGCCGGCGCGCGGATCCTCGCGGCGCAGGATGAGTTCTTCGCTGCCGGCGAAGAGCAGCTCGCCCTGTACCGCGTCGACGCCGTAGTCGGTGGCGGCGATGGCCACCGCCTGGCCGGGCAGGAAGCCGTTGGGATCGTTGAAGGATTCGTCCGGCAATGCCGCGGGCTGGCTGCCGCGGGCCACCTCCAGGGCTTCCTCCGCGCTCATCTCGGCCGGCGCGCCGTGGCCGAAGCCGAGCACCCGGCCCAACCAGGCCTGCACCTGCGGATAGTCATCCACCAGCGGCGCGGTGACCGGCGTGCCCTTGAGGAACCACAGGCAGTGTGCCACGGCGAAGTCGGCGACGGATGGCTCGCCGAACAGGAAGTCGCCCTCCTCGCGCGCCAGCTGGCGTTCCAGCCGCGCCATGAAGCCCGGCCACTGGTGGCGCGCCTGCTCCAGCGACAGGCGGCTGGCGCTGCCGCCGCTGAACAGCTGGCTGCGGTCGGCCATGAAGGCCTTGAGGAATTCCGGCGGCAGCTTGCCGAAGCGCACGGCGATGGATTCCGGAGCGAACACCAGGCTCACCGCGTGCTGGAACAGCACCGCATCGGCCCATTGGGCGAAGCTCGCGGCGGTCATCTCCCGGCCTTCGGGAAACAGCGCCGGCACCGCCTTTTCCTGCTCCAGGCGACGGGCGATCAACGCGGTATCGCAATACACGTCGGCGCCGACCTGCAGCACCGGGGTCTTCCGGTAGCCACCGGTCAGCGCCACCAGGTCCGGCTTGGGCATCACCGGCGGAATCATCACCGAGCGCCAGGACAGTTGCTTGAAACCGAGCAGCAGGCGCGCCTTCTCGGCGAAGGGCGAAGTGGGATAGTGATGCAGGATCAGCTCTGACATGGGCGCCTCCAGGCGGATGTGAAACACCAGCTTAGCGCGGCGGGGAAAACGCGCCTATGACAATCCGGGACATGAAGCGCAACCCATCGCGGAGGGCGATGACGCCCCCGCGGCGGATCCGCTCAGTCCAGCCGGCAGCCCTGGCGGGTGATGGTCATCCGCCGGTACGTCGCGCGCGGCGCCGCGCGCGCCTCCAGGGCGGCGAGGAAATCCTGCGGTCGGTCCAGCGGCAAGCCGGTGAGGAAGGAAGTATCCAGCTCCCACCAGCGCGAGGCGAGCAGGCGCTCGACGATTTCCGGCGGATGCCGGTAGCGGATCACCTGCGCCGGCGTGCCGGCGACGATGGCGTAGGGCGGCACGTCGCGCGTCACCACGGCACGCGTGGCGATGATCGCCCCGGTGCCGACCTTGACCCCCTCCATCACCATCGCGCTGTGTCCGATCCAGACGTCGTGGCCGATCTCCGCGTAGCTCGGCGCCGGCTCGTAGCGCAGCGCGGTGCCGGTGTGCTGGAACGGATGGCTGCTCACCCAGTCGCTGGGATGGGTGTGTTTTTCCTGGCCGATGAAGCAGTCCGAGCCGATCGAGCAGAAACGTCCGATGGACGCCACCAGAGACAGGTCGGTGCCGCTGCGCACATAGCTGTAGGCGCCGATCTCCAGCCTCGGCGGGACGATGCGCAGGTGGCCGAGTTCGACGCGCTCCTCGAGCACCAGCGTGGTGCGCTTGCCGACACTGGCCGGGCCGCCGGCGAGCTTGCAGCCGCGGCGGCGGATCCAGCGTTTCCACCAATGATTCTTCAGGTAACCCACGAATACCCCATGACCGCAGATGAACGTCCTAGATTGCCGGCTCGCCGACCTCGCGCAACACCGGTACACCGACCAACAGGCGCTCCTTGGCGCGCTTGCTCAGGGCCTTGATCGCCCGCTCGCGGCGCAGGGCATCGCCCTTGCTGGCGCAGGCCTCGACGTAGACCAGCGCGCGTGCCGGGCTGGAATGGAAGAAGCGAGCGCCCTTGCCGCTGCAGTGGGTATCGAAGCGACGCAGCGGATCGTCGCTGATGCCGCAATACAGCGCGCCGTTTGCCGCCCTTACCAGGTACACCGACCAGCTCTTCCCGAGCGCCACCGTGGCGGCCGTCGCCTCACTCACTCCAGACCCGCTCCCGCATCCGCTCGCAATATGCCACCAGGCGCGGATAGCCGCGCGCCACATGGCTGAGCGGGGTATCCAGGGTCGCCTCGATGAGGTTGGCGAGGATACCGTAAGCGGCGGCATCGGCGCTGCACGGATGTTCGCCGCCGTAGTACGGGACCTGGCCGAGCAGGCCATCCAGCGCATCGAGGTCGTCGCGGGCGAAGGCCAGCAGTTCGTCCCGGCTGTGGGCGCCGAGGCCCTGGGCCTTGAGGGTATGGCCCACCCTGCGGCGCATCAGCGCCGCCACCGCGTCGCGCACGCCGAACGGCAGCGCGCCGAAGAACACCGGCTTGAGCACCCGCCAGCTGTCCTCGTCGAACCAGCGGAAATACAGCATCAGGTAGTACAGGTGTTCGTCGCACAGACGCGTGATCGCCCGTGCCCAGCCCTTGCCGCGGGCGTCCAGGCCGGCGTCGAGGGTGACCCCGTAACGCTCGTCGAGGGTACGGATGATGATTTCGCTATCGCCGATCGCCTCGCCGTCGATACGCACGTAGGGCAGCTTGCCCTTGGGTGCCTTGCGCGGATCGCGGACGACCTTCACCTGGTACTCCAGGCCGGCCAGGCGCAACCAGGTTTCCAGCTTCAGGCAGTAGGGACTGGCATTGGGAACGTTGAATGCGGCGGGGAACTGGAAGAGCGTGATCATCGCGGCGTCCTGCGGGTTGTCCGCGGCGAGCTTAGGAGATTATCCGCGCTTCGGCCACCGCCAGCCTCAGCCGGCCGCCGGATGGGCTGCCTGGTAGGCGGCCAGGCCCTTGCGCGCCTGCTGGCGGATCGCCCGCTGCAGCGGCGGCGTCCAGCCCAGCAGCAGGCCCGTGAGGCCGAGCGCCTGGCGGCTCCAGCGCCACAGGTCGAAATGGTCGCGATGCTCGACGATCAAGCCATCGGCGAAACGGAAGCGGGCTTCGATGCGGTTCTCTACCCTGCGCCCGGTCTGGGTGAACAGGTAGTGGGCCACCCATTGCGCACGCCCCTCGTTCCCGTCGGCGCGGACGTCCGCGTAGTCCAGGCGGAAATCCCGGGCCCGGCTGGCCAGCAGGCGCCACATGTCGCCTACCTCGCGCCCGCGCAGCTCGCCGAAGGCCGGGTCGTGGAAGGTCGCCTGCGGCGCGTAGCAAGCCGCCATGGCCTCGCCGTCGAGGCGCTGGAAGGCCTGGTAGAAGCGCACGATCAGTTCGGCGTTGGGATGGTCCATGGGGGCTCCCTTGCGGAGAGTGGAAGTTCATCCGGCGTCCCCGCACGGGAACGCCGTTGCCGCCCAGGCCGGTTCAGCCGAACCACTCGCGGGCGCTGCGCCACAGGCAGATGCCGACGAAATAGGCCGAGGCGGCGAACCACAGGCCGAGCAGGAGCGGCAGGTCGGCCGGCTGCTGGACGATCAGCAGGCCGCTACTGATCAGCCAGACGAAGGTCACCGCGATGTTCAGCGGCATGAACTGGCGCACGCGGAACGGGTGGAGGAACTTCATCCGGGTCAGGGTCAGGGCAGCCAGCACCAGCACGGTGGCGAGGTTGACCCAGGGGTGCAGGTCGAGCACGTAGAAGTACACCGCCACCACGTTCCAGGCGGCCGGGAAGCCGACGAAGTAGTTGTCGGTGCTCTTCATGTTGACGTTGCAGAAGCAGAACAGCGACGAGACCAGGATCACCCCCACCGCCAGCAGCTCGAAGTGCTCCGGCAGGGGAATGTAGCGGTAGATGAAGATCGCCGGGATGAACACGTAGGTCAGGTAGTCGATCACCAGGTCGAGTACCGAGCCGTCGAAGTGCGGCAGCATCTCCTTGACTTCGTACTTGCGCGCCAGGGTGCCGTCGAGGCCGTCCACCAGCAGCGCCACGCCGAGCCAGAGCAGGCAGGCCTGGGGTTTGTTGTCGACCAGCGCGAGCAGGGCCAGCAGGGCCAGGATCACGCCGCTGGCGGTGACGGCGTGGACGCCCCAGGCCTTGGCTTTGTTGATGGGAGTCATCGATAGGTTCACGGGCATTTCTCTTGTTCGGTGTTCGGCATGACACGTCGCTCTATAGTGCACCGGCACCGGTGCGTCTGTCTGTTATCGGATTGTCGGTGCTGGCGAGAGTTCAGCCAGCCCCCGCCGGTCAGCGGATCGGCGGCGCATAGTGCAGGCCGCCGAGATTCCATTGCGCGTTGAGCCCGCGCGGCATCTTCAGCGGGCTGCCGTCACCGACGTTGCGGGCGAAGATCTCGCCGTAGTTGCCGACCTGGCGCACCATCTGCACCACCCAGTCGCGCGGCAGCTGCAGGTCCTTGCCGACGTCACCCTCGCTGCCGAGCAGGCGGGCGACGTCCGGGTTGCGGCTGTCCCTGGCCTGGCGCTCGACGTTACTCGAGGTGACGCCCAGTTCCTCGGCATTGAGCAGGCCGTACAGGGTCCAGCGGACGATGTTGAACCAGGCCTCGTCGCCCTGGCGCACGGCTGGGCCGAGCGGCTCCTTGGAGATCACTTCCGGCAGCACCACGTACTGCTCCGGCTTGGCCAGCTTCAGGCGCTGGGCGTAGAGCTGCGACTGGTCGGAGCTGAGCACGTCGCACTGCCCCGCCTCCAGGGCGCGGGCGCTCTTCTCGTAGCTGTCGTCGAGGACCGCCTTGTAGCGGATGCCGTGGGCGCGGAAATAATCCGCCACGTTCAGCTCGTTGGTGGTGCCGGACTGGATGCACACCGTCGCGTCCTTCAGCTCGCGGGCGCTGGACACGCCGAGCCGGCGGTTGACCAGGAAGCCCTGGCCGTCGAAATAGGTGACGCCGGTGAAGTGGATGCCCAGCGCGGTGTCCCGCGCGCTGGTCCAGGACGTGTTGCGCGACAGCAGGTCGACCGTGCCGGACTGCAACGCGGAAAAGCGTTCGGTGGTGGACAGCGGGGTGAAGCGCACCTTCCCGGCGTCGCCGAACAGCGCGGCGGCCAGCGCCCGGCAGAAATCGACGTCGAGGCCCTGGTAGCGGCCCTTGGCGTCGGCGTAGGAGAACCCCGCCAGGCCATCGCTGACGCCGCACTGCAGGTAGCCCTTGCGCTTCACCGCATCCAGCGTCGCCCCGGCCTGGGCCGTGGCGCTGGCGCCGAGGCAAAGGGCGGCCAGCAACAGCCAGGTACCTTTCATTATCGTCATCTGTTCGCCACTCCCTTCGCCCCTCGTCCCGTAAGCTGCGTACCCGGCCCGTCACCGAACTGTAACCGCAACCGCCGCGGCACCGGCAGGGGCTGCCCGCCACGAGGCGACGACGGGCGACGAACGGTGTGCCCGGCGCACTTCCCTTAGCAAAGCGCATCCGTGGGGAATTGGCGAATGTCCGGACTCCGGCAACCCGCCGCGCCGAGTTGGCGGCGGGGCGGCATCGGCGAAAGACGGTGGCGCGGCGTTATGCGGAGGACGCTTTCCTCTTCCGCGTCCCACTCGCCTTCAGCAGCCGCTGCTCCCTGGCGCACACCGGGCACCAGGACCCGCGCAACACCGCCGCGCCCATGGCTTTCCATTCATGGCCCTGGCGACAGCGGAACGAATAGCGCCAGTTCAGCCCGGCGAACCTGTCGACCAGGCACTCCCCGCCGTGGCGGGCAGCCTGTGCCTCGAGCTGCTGCAACCTGTGGTCCTGCGTGGACTGGCGATGACAATGGGGGCATTGCGCCCGCCGAAGCAACTGCTCGCCCGTCCGCAACCAATGGTGCCCGGCCGGGCATCGACAGCGATGGCCCGCCTTGCTTCCAAGCCAACCCGCTTCCAGGCAGGTTACTCCCGCCGCACGGGTGGCATCGGACAGGCGCCGGTTGCGCAGCTCCGCCGCACAGGTCGGGCAGGCGTCGGTCCTGGCGCGGGCAAGCGCATCGGCGCTCCTGTCGAAGACATGGCCTTGCCGGCAACGGAAGCGGTACTTGCGCGACCAGCCTTTCCATTCATCGTCCAGGCATTGCAATTCATACCGCAGCAGGAGTTCCCGGAACTTGCCCGAGTCCAGGGCGACGGCAGCGGCATGCGACGCAACGTCACTCCGCCGGGTAGGCTGGCTCCCCTGCATCCCTCAGTTCTCCGCCGCTCCCAACGGCCCGCTGGCGATCAGGCTGGCACCGCAGGCCGTCTTCATCCCGTGCAGGGCCACCGGCACCCCGTCCACATCCAGCAGTGCGCTGCCTTCGATAATGGGGAAGGTCCCTTTGCACAAGGGGCAAACCACCTGGTGGCCAACCCCGGCCATCGGCTTACCGTTGAGATCGGTCTGGCCGAACGCTTCTATAACCGTGCCACCGTGGTCGGTGCTATCACCGAGCCGGACGATATCCATCGTTGTCCTCCTCACTCTCCATCTGGTCGACCCACCCGGTCAGCCGGTTCCCCGACCTGGCTGCGCATCGCGCCCTCCGCTGGGAGGAGCACTCTGCCCACCTCACTCCGCTGCGCTCCAGGCCAGCACGCCCGCCGCGAAAGCTTTCCGTTCCAGCCTGGGTCCAGGGACACCGGCAAGATAGTCGCGCCAGGCACGCTCCAACTGCGCGCCGTCGATAACACCCGCCGAAGCCACGAAGGCGGCGGCGTCCTCGCGGGCATACGCGTATTTCTTGAATACGAACATTCCTTCGAACGGCCGGGTATCGCTCACATAGCCGGACCCCATCGTCGTCAATAAGGGCGGAACGAATGTCGTTCCCAGGGTAGCCTGCGCACTGAATTCCCCCAGGTCGAATGAAGAATCGGCCCAGCAAAGCTGGCTGAACAGCGCAATACAGAAGCCCCATGCATATTCCGAACATCCTGTCCTTGTCATCTGACGAAAACTCCATCCGAGGCGGGAAACCATCGATCTACAAATCGTCCAGCCAGTCGCTCCTAGGCTTGAGGCTGCTCAGAACTCTTCCAGGGCATAGTCTTCGCCGGGCGGCAACCGGGTCGTTAGTCGACTGGCGGTCTGCGGCAGCAGGTCGACGCCGAACGGGTCGTGAGCGGGCTTCTTCCCAGGCGTCGGCGAACTGATGCCGATCAGGGTCGCCTGGTCCTTGCGCCGCAACGGCATCACCATGCTGCTGTCACCGTTGAGGTAGCTGGCCATGGTCGCCAGGGCGATACCGACAAAGGGCGAGGCAGCGCCGGTGTCGCCCAGGCGCTGGGTCAGGTCGTAGCTTTCCCGCGAGTCCAGCAGGTCCAACGAACTCTGCGCGGCGCCCAGCGCCGGGGTGAGTTCGGCCAGCGGCGTGGCATTCAGCCCACCGTCGTAGAACAGCCGGGCAGGCGCCGATGTCAGTGTGGCGCTGGCCGTCTTCCAGGCGGCGGCCAGTTGTGCGGTGAGGGCTTCGCGCTTGAGCCGTTCGCCGGTATCCGGGCGGGTCAGCGGCACACTCACCGGCCGATGCAGCCTGGCCAGCACCGGCAACGCATCCCACTGCTCCAGGGCGCGCGCGGTCCAGGGCTGAGGAATGAACCGCGTGGGGCGGAACTCCACCGGCGGCTTGCGCCAGCCCCAGCCACGGAACTCGGGGTCGATCCTGTTTTCGTTGACCTTGGTGTAGGGGGCGAACTGGCGTAGCCAGTCGACCCGCTCGGGGCGGCCGACGATCAGGGCGACCATGGTGTCTGTCAAGGTTCCCGGTACGCGAGGGCCAGAACCGCCCCCCAAAGATTTCAAAGTTATATCTCGGCTTGATAAAGAGCCGGCCATATTTATTCCATCATTGGCATATATCAAAACTGCTGGAAGGTCTGGATGACGCTCGAAAAGGCGAAACACTGCCTCCAGTACTCCCTCAGGTGTGTCATTACAGACGATGCCATCTTGCAGATTCGCAATGCGATGCCAATGCAGTCCCGCAGGAACACGTATGTCATTAACCATGACCGATAAGCTTTCCTGCGTTTCCTCTGGGGTAAAACGTAGGTTAGGAGTACTCGGGTTCCAACCACGCACCACCGTCATTGTTGGGATAGGCCATTTTTCCAAAAAATTCTTCAGTCCTAACTCCAGTGCATCAGCCTCGCGTTTCGAATAAGCCATATCCTTGTCAGACGCAGAAATCGGATACTTCTTCGGGTCCATCGGCAGAATGCTACCGACATGCAAGGCCTCGGCCTGTATGGCATTTTGCTTCTGCAAGGCCTTCCACACCTGCCCCTGGCGAAACACATCCAGGCTCATGCCTATGCTGAGCACGTCCAGGGTTTCCAGGCGCGGCGAAGTTGTCGGTGCGTGATAAGCATCAGCGGACATGGTGGCCTCCTTGGCCGAGGCGTAGGCAGTAACGGACGTCGCCGGACTGGCGAAGCAGCGCATCAAGGACAGTGGCGACTCAGCCGTCTGCCCCACAGTGCAATTCAAAAGGACACCGACAAAAGAGAGAACGAAGAGCATCAAGCGCATTAGATCGGCCCTCCAAAACGTACCGGTTGTTCGTGATAGCGGTCCAGGATGGTTTGCGTCGCCACCAAAGTGGGTAGGCTATTGCCTACTATTGAAGGGAAGTTTCCAGATTTTCGGTAAATCACTGCAGAGTCAATCAACTCTCTATTTTCATATTCTTCGGCACGATATAGTGCGTAAAGCTCTTCATCGGGAAGATCAACTTCAGAGTCCGCTTGCTCATTTATTCCTCCTCGCGGGGCTCTCCAATCCAACCGCCAATCCGCCACCCGACACAGATACTGATAGAAAACCACATCATCCACGCTGTCCCCGGCCCCGATGGCCAGGTCATAGGCCAGTACCCGCCGGCTGTGCTCCGGGTTGTTGGGTATGGCCGAGTGGAACGACAAGGGCTCCAGATGGCCCTCCGCCGTCTGCAGGCGCAGCCGGGCCTCGTAGGGAGTTTCCGCGCGGGTGACCAGAACCATGCCGGTACCCAGTTCACGAGCGGAAAACACATGGGTCTGCTGGGCCAGTTCCTTGCCTTCGTTCAACGCCCTTTCCACGCTGCGCGCGTCGCGCCCGTAGCGGTACGCCAGCGCGGCGTCCACCTGTTGCGCGACGGCGTGCCCGCTGTCCTTCTCCTTCCAGCCGCCGTTGCTTACGCCGATGGCGGCGTCGATCGGATCGAGGGTATCGCGCACCTGATAGACGCCGCTGGCGGAGTTCTCTCCCGGCGCCGTGACGGTTCCGTCGAAATCGAATCGCGCTTCCGTCGGCAACGGCAGACGCGGCGCGGTCAGCAGCACGCTGTCGCCCTGGTCGAAGTTCGCCCGGCCGAATCTGTCCTTGCCGCCCAGCCCGGTGTCTTCCCAGGTCTTCTCGCCGGCCAGCAGAAGAGGGTAGGCATGGGGAGGGGCGTGCCCGCCGATCTTTTCCTTCTCGCCATTGCGCTTGCGTACGGTGAAGATGCGCTGGTGAAAACCCTGCGGCAGCCCGGTCCTTCCCGGGAGCCCGTTGACCTGCTCAGCAATGCCGCGCCAGCCGATACCCTGGACGTTGGCAAGTCCCACCGTCTGGTCCTGGGGCGTGAAGTACAGGTAGACGCTGCCGCGATTGTCGCGCTCGTCGAAGCTGAGCCGTTCCCCGTCGATGCTCGTCTGGCAGCCCTGGCCACCCACCCAGCCGGGGCCGCCTATCGCGCCATAGCCTTGGCAGTTGCGCAACGCGACGCTGCTCAGCGCGGGGACCGGATGGCGTCGGCCGCAGATGAACTCGAGGATGCCCTTGAGCGTGGCCAGCCGCGCCTCGCGAGTCTGCTGGCCGTTCCAGTTCTGGAACTTCTCGTTGAGGGGTTCGAACAGGCCGTAGGGGGAGTTGAGCATGATCACCCCGTCCGCCGGCGCCACGCCGTCGTCCTTGAGGAAGGCATGTGCCAGCAGGGTCAACAGGGTGCCCTGGCTGTGCCCGACGACATTGATGGTGTCGTCGGGGTAACGCTTGCGGATGATCTTGATCAGCATGGCCAGGCGCATGGCCGCCAGGACCATGTACTTGCGCCCCGCCGCCGAAAACAGCGGATGGGTCATGGTGCCGCCGAACCAGTCCAGCGACACGAAACCGAACAGCTTGCCGTTGAAGCCCTGGCCCCACATGTCCGGCAGGTTGGTGGTGGCATTGACGAACTGCCCGCCTTCCTTGGTGCCGGACTTGTCCAGCCGGTTGCCGTTGCGGTCCAGCCATTCGCCGTGGGCCGCGGTCTTGTTGATGTATTGCTCTTCCTCGCGGAAGCCCCAGTAGAAAGGTACGAGCACGCTGCGTACGGCGGCCCCGCCGGCGCCACTGGCGAACTTGCGCCGGTAGTAGACGGCGTCGGGGTTCTCCGCCTTGCCTTCGTCGTCCGCCGGCAGGCTGTAGCCCGCCGGCGTCAGGTAGCCGGGATTGGCCTGCCCGCCGGGCAAGGTCGGCGGCATGTCCAGGCGCTCGTTGAGACCCTGGCAGAGCCCGCGCTCGATCCGCTCGTAGCAGCCGGCGAGATCGTTGACGCCATGCACCACGATGGTCACGCAAGGCTTGGGCGGAGGCGGCACCAGGTGCACGTCGCCGCCCTTGGGCAGGGTGATGGACTGGGCAGAGACGATCGTCCTCGACCGAACCCTAACGTTCATGGTTTCTCTCCTTGCCGCTCCTCGGCGTTGCGTCTTGCCAGGCAGGTCGCGTCATCGAGCAGCAACCAGTTGCCAGGTTCGCCGGCCAGGCAGAATTCGACGGCGATGCTGGAAACCGTTTGCCGGTGCCGACGGCTGCGCTCGTTGAAATGAATGAACGCGTTGTAGCTCCCTCCGGGCTGCAAGCGCTCCGGCCGGCGCAGGAGCGCGCTGGAGCCGGGATAGTCGCCGAATACCTCGATCTCCCCGGCACGCCACCCCGGAGGCAGTTCGATCCGCCACAGCGTTTCCTGGCAACGGCTGCCGACCCGCCGACATACCGAAACACGGGTGATCTCGACGTCGTTGGTTTCCGCCAGCAAGGGGCGTAGATCCAGTGTCACGCGCCCGGAGCCGGCGTACACCGGGATCTGCGGCGGCAGTTTGGAAACGGCCAGGGCCTGGACGCTTTCCAGGCCGAGCAGACAGACAATGAGCAAGGTCTTGCATTTCATCGGTCAGTATCCCGTTGGGAAGTTTTTCAGTACGCCAGCGAACCTGCTGTTCGCAGAGGCTTCCCCGAACTCGTTCTTCTCGAGGAAATAATCTCGAACGATGTCTCCCTGCTGTTCGATGTTGTAGTCCTTCAACGTCTTTCCCGGCTCCAACCGGTAGGCGTACTGGTCGCCCAGGAGAAACTGCCTGGCTTGCTGGTAGGCCCCCACCATAAGGACGTTGACGCCATGCTGGTGCTGCCAGACATGGGTCATTTCGTGGATGAACAGGCCCTGGCGCTGCAGGCTCTCCAGGCTCCAGTCCGCCACGCCGCGCAACTCCTCGCCGAAGTAGATGTGGCCGTTCGGCGCCATCACGTAGTCCTTGCCCTGCCAGGGGACATAGTCCTCGTCGCGCAGGCGGACCGTGGAATAGTCGATGGAATCGCCGAATACGCCTTTCGCCAGGCTGATTTCCCCTTCGCTGAGAGCACGTCCGGCCTCGGCGTCGGGGCCACCCAGGAGCTTGCCGAGGGCAACCGCCGCGCCAACCGCCGCCGTTATCCCGGCAACTGCGGAGGCGGGCGATTTCGCGTGTTTCATATCGACCTTGGCGATGTTCATCGCATCCTTCTGCAGCAACCGGGTGGCGCCTTCGGCGTCGGTGACGCCCTCGATGACCTCGCCGTTGGCCATGGTGATGGTATAAGGCACGTTGGGCATGGCCGTCTGCCCGTCCAGTTGCTTGAGGACGAACCGCCGCTGCGTCTCGCCCACCTCGAACTGCGGCAGCTCGGCTTCCAGGCTGGCCGCACCGACATGACTGTGCTTCGCCGCCTTGACCACGAAGTTGCCGGGCATGCCCAGCTCGATGTTGCCGCCCTTGAGGGTCAGGTAGGCGCCGCCGCACATCAGGGTGATGTGCTCCTTCGCCGTGACCAGCACGTGCTGCTGGCTGGCGCTGACCTCCACGCTCTGCTCGGCCTCCAGGCGGATATCGTTCTTCTGCGCCTGCAGCAGCATCGGCCCCTGGTGGGCGATCTGGCGCAGTTCGCCGCCCTGGGCGAACAGGCCGATGTCGCTGCCGGCGTTGACCACCACCTTCTGCCCGGCGGTCACCTGCTGGTTCTGCCGGGCCACGCTGTCGACGTGCTCGCCGGCGGCCAGGGTCAGGCTCGCCGGCGTCGCCGCGGCGATCCCCGCCGGGCCGCTCAGGGCGATCGCCGGCTTGCCGCCGACGCCCTGCCCGGGTTCGTCGTTGGCGCCAAGGCCGAGGTCGCGCACGGCTTCCTGGAGGCTCTGCTGCGGCGCCGCATCGTGCCCCACGCCCTGGTGCTCCCCGGCGTAGTCGCCCAGCTCGCGGGCCAGTTCCAGCGCCGCTTCCAGCACCTGCACCACCACGCCACGCTCGAGATGGCCGGCACCGGCCCTGAGCTGTTCCTCGGCGCTCAGCAGCAGGCCCCTGGCCGCACGCACCGCGCCATGTTCGTCTGTGCGCAGTTCGAAGCCCTCGCCGCGCGGCTGGCCGCCTTCGGGCCGAGGATGGGTCAGGTAGCCCAGGTGCAGCGCGCTGGCGCCGTGGTCGCTCATCAGCGCCGCACTGATCTGCGCCGTGGTGTCGTCGATGCGCAGCTCGTTGGCCCGGCTGCCCTTGTACTCCTTGCTCTTGATGGTGCTGAGGATCTTGTGGTCAGGCAGCGCGTAGGGCGGCCGGTTGGTCGCCCGGTAGGTGCGCCCGGTGATGATCGGCTGGTCGCAGTCTCCGTCCAGGTAGTCGACGATCACCTCCTGGCCGATCCGCGGGATCGCCATGTGCCCCCAGTCGGCGCCCGCCCAGTTCTGCGCGACGCGGATCCAGCAGGTGCTGAATTCGTCCGGACGGCCCTCGCGATCCCAGGGGAACCGCACCTTCACCCGTCCCCACTCGTCGCAATGGATCTCTTCCCCTGCCGGGCCGACCACCGTGGCGATCTGCGGACCGTCGATGCGCGGCCGGGGCAGCGGCTCGGGACGCCATTCGGCGTCCTCGGGCACCAGTTCGGCGTGCAGGTCGTAGCTCACCCCCAGGGGAGCGTCGGCGGACTCTTCCTCCTGGCCGGCATACTGGGTGCCGCGATGGACCACCCGCACCGGCCGCCACCAGGCGTTGAAGTCGGCGCGCGGATGACCGCTCAGCTCGAACGCGTGGCCCGGGATCAGCCGCGGGTCGTCGCCGCTGACGCAGGCCACCCGCGCGTCGCGCCGGTGCCCGCGCAGGCGGTTTTCGCTGAAGGGCCGGCCCGCGGCACTCTGCTTGTAGCGCCCGGGGTAGTCGTAGCGCTCGTAGGTCGAGCCCTGGTGCTCGAGCGCCTCGCCATGCAGGTGCTGTTCCTGGTCGAAGGTCGGCCGCTTGAAGCTGTAGTCGCGCTGGGTCTGCCGCGCCGTGCGGACGTTTTCGCTGTAGCGCAAGGCATGCAGCACCGGCCGCGGGTTGTCGCCCTCCGGCTGGGCGCTGAACAGCACCGGGCCGCCGGCGATGCGCTCCTGGACATAGAGCCGGTCGCAGCAGACCAGGGTGTGGCGCTGCTCGTCGAAGCGGAAGTAGTAGACCAGACCCTCCTCGAAGGCCAGCCGGTCGTGCAGGTAGCGATCGCTGTCGCCGGCCTGCACGCAGTATTCGCGCGGCAGGTGCTCGTGGTAGATGCGCTGCTCGTGGTCGAGCACCTGGTGCTCTTGCAGCAACGCCTGGAGGATCTCCGGAACGCTCTTGTTCTGGAAGATGCGCCAGTTGGAACTCAGCTCCAGGCGCGCCAGCTGCGGCTCCAGCAGCAGTTCGTAGCGGGTCCGGCGAAAGCCCGAGGCCCCCTGGGTGAAGCGGCTGACGAGGCCATGGACGTAGCGGACGGGTCGGCCGTCCTGCCACAGGGTGAAGGTGCCCGGCTGGTCGAGCACCTGCTTGAAATCGACGGCGCGCCTGTCGCTGGCCAGCTTCAGGTGCAGGCGGAAAGGCTCGCAGAGCGCTTCCTCCAGCTCGAACTCGACGACGTCGAACGCGAGCTTGCCTTCGCCGACGACGAAGGTGAACTTCAGGTCCCTTTGACGCATGGATCGTTCCCTGTTCCAGTGGCGGGCCCTTCCCGTTCCGTCGGGAGGGCCGGCCCATGCTACTACTGTTGCCCGGTCGACCTCCGGATGTCTCCCGGTCCGGGTCGATTCTGCGAAGCGCGGACGCTTCCGGGTGGCGGGGAGCCGCACGCGCGGCCGGCTCCCCGGACCCTCAGCCGGCGACCGGCGAGCGCCAATCGTCGGAACCGGAGGTGCCGGAGACTTCGTGGGTCCAGGTGATCTTGCGGTAGGTGAAATGCACGTCCTCCAGGTGGGTGAAATGGGCGTTGCCCGGGTCCTGGCAGTTGTGCATGTAGTCCTTGATGTCGACGATGATCGCGTCTTCCAGGACGGTGGTGTAGTAGTGTTCCTGGGTGCCGGCGGCGGAGGTGCGGAACCACTGGATCTCGACCTTGGTCAGGCGCTCGCCCGAGGTCAGCGCGGCGAGCAGCAGCGGCGAGGCCTTGTCGAAGACCTTGGTGATGACCACCGGCTTGTGCACGCGCTGGCCGGTCGGCTGGCCGGACTGCGGGTCACGAGGGATGATCACCTCGTGGTTGAAGCCCTGGACCATCACCTGGTCCTCATGGCCCTCCTGGTAGGTGTTGCCGACCGAGTCCTCGGTGAAGGCGCCGGCAGTGATCAGGCCCTGCTTGGTGCCGGTGATGGACATATAGGCGGGTGTTGCCATGGATGCATTCCTTGTCATGTGGAGCCGGGACGACATGTCCTGGGCGCCGATTCCTAGACAAGGAACGTGCCATCTTCAGTAGAACCCTTTTGAATCAGTAACTTGGGTGAAACCCCTCAAGCCAGGGGGGCGCTTATTGGCGCGAAAACAGCAAAAATTGTGCAACTTCTTGCACACTGCTATGCAAGAAGTTGCACAGTCGCTTCCAAGCCACAAAAGACAAGGCTCACAGCACTCCATGCACAGCTTTTCCCGAAGTTATCCACCAAAAGGTTGCACACCAGCGCCAGTATTCTCCGGATGAAAAAAGGCTCCAGCGATCCTTCCGGAAAAGCCGGTTCGCGGATCGCATTGCCCTCGATCGGCGCCCTCGCCTGCCGCTCCCCGCCTCGCCCTCGCGGCAGCGCAGCAGCAGCCACTTCTGCGCACACCCAGCCGATCGAGACATCGACGAGGCGCTTTCCAGCGAGGGCGCGCCGGGTTCGCCGCCGGCGGCTTGGCAATCCAGCGATCTCTTGGCAGCATCGGACGCCGAGCATACGCTGCCGTCGAAGCGACGAGCCGCCGCGCACGCCAGCGATCTGGATGACGCGCCGCCACGGGAGCGCTGAAGAAACCAGCGGACCGATGCAGGATCGCCTGAAGTCCTCCTGTCGCTGTTTGCGAAGGACCGGACATGCCCCGACGCAACGCGCAGCAGCACCCCATATGACATGCCGCACTCTCGGCATTTGCCCGTTGGGCAAAATAGCCCACTCGCCCCCATCTGGAGCCGTTATGAGCGAACCCCTGATCCTCGATGCCCCCAATGCCGACGCCTGCATCATCTGGCTGCACGGCCTGGGCGCCGACCGCACCGACTTCAAGCCGGTGGCCGAAGCCCTGCAGGTGGTCCTGCCGAGCACCCGATTCATCCTTCCGCAAGCGCCGAGCCAGGCGGTCACGGTCAACGGCGGCTGGGTGATGCCGAGCTGGTACGACATCCTCGCCTTCAGCCCGGCGCGGGCGATCGACGAGGACCAGTTGAACGCCTCCGCCGACCAGGTCATCGCCCTGCTCGACGAACAGCGCGCCAAGGGCATCGCCGCCGAGCGGATCATCCTCGCCGGTTTCTCCCAGGGCGGCGCGGTGGTCCTGCACACCGCCTTCCGTCGCTACGACAAGCCGCTCGGCGGGGTCCTGGCGCTGTCCACCTATGCGCCGACTTTCGACGACCTGGCGCTGGACGACGACCTCAGGCGGACTCCGGTCCTGCACCTGCACGGCAGCCAGGACGACGTGGTCGCCCCGGCGCTCGGCCGCGCTGCCCATGACGCTTTGCAGGCGCAGGGCGTGGAGGTGGGCTGGCACGACTACCCGATGGGGCACGAGGTGTCCCTGGAGGAAGTCCACGATATCGGCGCCTGGCTGCGCAAGCGCCTCTGACGCCCGCAGCGTCTCTCAGCCGGCGTGCAGCCGGTAGGCCAGCGCGTAGCCGCCGAGCATCTCCTGCAGCGCCGCCCGGCGTGTCTCGTCGAGGCCGGGAACGTGCAGGTGGGCAAGCTGGCCGTGGCGCTCGTCGGTGACGACGTCCACGCGAATGTCCGCCGCGATCTTCCGCCCCTCTTCCTCCAGCACCCGGCGGATCGCGTCCAGGCGCAGCGCCGGCTTGAAGGTCTTGCCCACCGCGGTGAGCGGGATGCTCTCGATCAGCCAGACATCCTTGGGCACCGCCGCCCGTTCCGGCACATGGCGGCCGGCATGTTCCAGCAGTTCCTCCTCGCTGGCACGGGCGCCAGGCTTGAGCTGGACGTATACCACCGGCAGCTCGCCGGCCCTCGCATCCGGCTTGCCCACCGCCGCCGCCAGGGCCACGGCCGGGTGCTTGTGCAGCGCCTCTTCGATCATCTGCGGGTCGATGTTGTGGCCGCCACGGATGATCAGGTCCTTGCTGCGCCCGGTGAGCCAGATATAGCCGTCCTCGTCGATGCGGCCGAGATCGCCGGTGTTGAACCAGTCACCGTCGACCCAGATGTCGCGGTTCTTCTCCTGCTGCAGGTAGCCCTTGAACACCGTCGGGCCCTTCAGGCAGAGGTTGCCCGCCTCGTTCGGCGCGGCATCGCGCAGGTAACGGCCGTCGCCGTCGAGCACGGCGACCTTCACCTGGCAGTACGGCAGGCGCAGGCCGATCGAGCCCGGCCGGCGCTCACCGCCGCGCGGGTTGCAGCTGGTGCCGCAGGTGCCTTCGGTGAGTCCATAACCTTCGATCACCTTGAGCCCGGTGCGCGCCTCGAACTGGCGGATCAGCTCCACCGGCATCGGTGCCGCGCCGCACAGGGCGAAGCGCAGGCTGGACAGGTCGCGACCGTCGCTGGGCACCTGTAGCAGTGCGGCGTAGATGGTCGGCACGCCGCTGAAACTGGTGACCCGGTAGCGCTCCACCAGCTTCCAGAAGTCCTGGATCAGGGTCGGATTGCGGTAGCCCTGAGGTCCGGCCAGGAGCACCTGGGCGCCGCGATGGAACGGCGCCAGGCCGGTGACCATCACGCCGTTGACATGGAACAGCGGCAGGCCGCAGAGCAGCACGTCGTCCACCCCGTAGTCGGCGTTCAGGCCCATGATCTCGGCCATCGCCACCTCGTTGAAGTGGCTGTGCGGGGCCAGCTTCGGGGTACCGGTGGTACCGCCGGTGTGGAAATAGGAGGCGACGTCGTCCGGATGGATCACCCGCCCGCTTTCCAGGCGGTCTGCCGGGCAATCGGCAATCAGCGCATCGAAATCCAGCACGCCCTCCGGCAGCGGCCCGCGCTGGGCCTTGAGCGCCTCGCGCTGCGGCGCCGGCAACAGGTTGGCCGGATCGACCACGACGATCGCGTACAACTCCGGCAACTGCGCGCGCAGGCCGGCGACCTTCTGCCACAGGTCGCTGCCGGGGAACGGCGCCAGGGTCACCAGCACCCGGGTGTTGGAGGCGCGGACCAACTCGGCGATGTGCTCCGGCTCCAGCAGCGGGTTGATCGCGTTGACGATCCCGGCCGCCTCGCCGCCCCAGATCACGTAGTGGGTCTGCGGCAGGTTCGGCAGCAGGAAGGACACCGCCTGGTCGCTCTCCAGGCCCAGCCGGTGCAGGGCGTTGGCGGTCTGGGTGACGCGGGCGAACAGCTCGGCGTAGCTGATCCGCAGCGGCTCCTCGGCGGCGCTGCCGTGCAGCAGGCAGCTCAGCGCGATGCGCTGGCCATGGCGCTGGGCCGAGCGTCGCAGCAGTTCGTAGGTGCTGGACGGCAGGTCGCGCTGCTCCAGCGGCACGCGTTCCAGGGCTTCGATATCGCGCAGCCCGGCGATCGGTTGGGACGGATTCATGGTTTTCTTGTTCTTCCGTGGGTGAGTGAGCGGACACTCGCCGGATCGCTCCGGCACCGTCCCCGAAGATGCCACCCTCGCCAGTCGCCTACCGTTGTCTTTTTGTAGCGCGCCGCCGAGTGGCCGCCCCGGGCCCGCCGGGCGCCATCCCGGGGACCCCGGCACGCCCCTCCGGGGCCCGTGGCGCCAGGCCTGGAGGGTATCGGCCAAGCATGGATTTCTCCCCGCTGGCAACATGCTTTACACTGGCGCCCGTTCATTCCTTAACCACTACGAGATCGCCGTGCTCAAAGCACTCAAGAAAATCTTCGGCAAGGCCGACGGAACCCAGCCGCAGAGCGGTTCCTCCCCGGTCCCGCAAGGCCCTGCCGGCGCTACCGCGAAAGGTACCGCCGCCCCCACCGGCGACAAGCCGTCCGAGAAACGCCCACGCAAGCCGCGCGCCCCGCGCGCCGACAACGAGTCCGGCGGCCCGCGCCATGGCGACAAGGCCGACAGGGCCGAGAAAGGCGAGAAACCCGCCAAGCCAGCCGCCAAAGAAGGCCGCGACGGCAAGCCTCGCGGCGACAAGCCGCGCCGCGAACGCACGGCCAAGCCGAAGCCGGTGGACAACTGGAAGCTGGAAGACTTCGTGGTCGAGCCGCAGGAAGGCAAGACCCGCTTCCACGACTTCAACCTCGCGCCGAGCCTGATGCACGCCATCCATGACCTCGGTTTCCCCTACTGCACGCCGATCCAGGCGCAGGTACTGGGCTTCACCCTGCGCGGCCAGGACGCCATCGGCCGCGCCCAGACCGGTACCGGCAAGACCGCCGCGTTCCTCATCTCGATCATCACCCAGTTGCTGCAGACCCCGCCGCCGAAAGAGCGCTACATGGGCGAGCCGCGCGCACTGATCATCGCCCCGACCCGCGAACTGGTGGTGCAGATCGCCAAGGACGCCGCGGCGCTGACCAAGTACACCGGGCTGAACGTGATGACCTTCGTCGGCGGCATGGACTTCGACAAGCAGCTCAAGCAACTGGAGGCGCGCTTCTGCGACATCCTGGTCGCTACTCCCGGCCGCCTGCTGGACTTCAACCAGCGCGGCGAGGTGCACCTGGACATGGTCGAGGTGATGGTCCTCGACGAAGCCGACCGCATGCTCGACATGGGCTTCATCCCGCAGGTCCGGCAGATCATCCGGCAGACCCCGCACAAGGGCGAGCGCCAGACCCTGCTGTTCTCGGCGACCTTCACCGACGACGTGATGAACCTCGCCAAGCAGTGGACCGTCGATCCGGCGATCGTCGAGATCGAACCGGAGAATGTCGCCAGCGACACCGTCGAGCAGCACGTCTATGCGGTGGCCGGCAGCGACAAGTACAAGCTGCTGTACAACCTGGTGGCGCAGAACAACTGGGAACGGGTGATGGTCTTCGCCAACCGCAAGGACGAAGTCCGCCGCATCGAGGAACGCCTGACCAAGGACGGCATCAGCGCCGCCCAGATGTCCGGCGACGTGCCGCAGCACAAGCGCATCCGCACCCTGGAAGGCTTCCGCGAAGGCAAGATCCGCGTACTGGTGGCCACCGACGTGGCCGGCCGCGGCATCCACATCGACGGCATCAGCCACGTGATCAACTTCACCCTGCCGGAAGATCCGGACGACTACGTGCACCGCATCGGCCGTACCGGCCGCGCCGGCGCCTCGGGCACCTCGATCAGCTTCGCCGGCGAGGACGACGCCTTCGCCCTGCCGCCGATCGAAGAACTGCTGGGCCGCAAGATCACCTGCGAGATGCCGCCGGCCGAGTTGCTCAAGCCGGTACCGCGCAAGCACTGAACACAGGCGCGAAGAAAAAAGGCGAAGCCATCCGGCTTCGCCTTTTTCGTTTCTGCGACACGCAGGTGCCGCCGTCGGTCATCGAGGCAGGTCGGCGCTTGCCCGGCAATACCTTAAAGTCCAGAATGGACAAATTGTTTACATCCATTCCGGAGATCGCATGAGCGCCGCCACTCCCCTGATCGTCCAGCAGGCCGAAGCCGAGCAACTGCTCGCCCGTATCGACGTGCTCCAGGCCATGCGCCAGCTGTTCCTCGACCTGGCCGCCGGCCAGGCGCTCCAGCCGGCCCAGCAACTGGTGGAGTTCCCCGCCGGTCGCGGCGACTTCATCAACTACCTCGGCGTGCTCGCCCAGGAACAGGTCTACGGGGTCAAGACTTCGCCCTACATCGTCCGCGAACAGGGCCCATTGGTCACCGCCTGGACCCTGCTGATGTCGATGCAGACCGGCCAGCCCTTGCTGCTCTGCGATGCCGCCCGGCTGACCACCGCGCGCACCGCCGCCACCACCGCCGTGGCGGTGGATGCCCTGGCTCCGGCCGAAGCCGGCCGCCTGGCGCTGATCGGCAGCGGACCGGTGGCCCACGCTCACCTGCAATACGTGAAAGGCCTGCGCGACTGGCAGAGCGTGCGGGTCCACTCGCCGTGCCTGGACGAGCGCCGCCTGCACAGCCTGCGCGCCATCGATTCGCGCGCCGAAGCCGCCGGCAGCCTGGAGGAAGCGCTGGACGAGGCCGAGGTGATCCTGCTCTGCACCTCCTCGGCCCGTGCGGTGATCGACCCGCGCCAACTCAAGCGTCCGGCGCTGGTCACCTCGATCAGCACCAACGCGCCCCGTGCCCACGAGGTGCCGGCGGAAAGCCTGGCGGCCATGGACGTCTACTGCGACTACCGGCACACCACCCCCGGCTCCGCCGGCGAGATGCTGATCGCCGCCGAACAGCATGGCTGGAGCCCCGAGGCGATCCGCGGCGACCTCGCCGAGCTGCTCAGCGGCCAGGCGCCGCGCCCGAACTACCGACGCCCGGCGTTCTTCCGCTCGATCGGCCTGGGCCTGGAAGACGTCGCCCTGGCCAACGCCCTCTACCGCCTGCGCCAGGCCGGCTGATCGCAATGCAGGAGAGCAGCATGATCGAAGCGGACTTCCTCGTCATCGGCGCCGGCATCGCCGGCGCATCCACCGGCTACTGGTTGTCGGCCCATGGCAGTGTCGTGCTGCTGGAGCGCGAGGCGCATCCGGGCTACCACTCCACCGGACGCTCCGCCGCGCACTACACGGTGGCCTACGGCACGCCCCAGGTGCGCGCGCTCACCGCCGCCAGCCGGGCCTTCTTCGACAACCCGCCGACCGGCTTCTGCGAGCATCCGCTGCTCAGCCCACGGCCGGAAATGGTGGTCGACTTCACCAACGACCCGGACGAACTCCGCCGTCAATACGAAAGCGGCAAGGCGCTGGTGCCGCAGATGCGCCTGCTCGACGCGGAACAGGCCTGCTCGATCGTGCCGGTGCTGCGCCGCGACAAGGTGTTCGGCGCCACCTACGACCCCACCGGCGCCGACATCGACACCGACGCCCTGCACCAGGGCTACCTGCGCGGCATCCGTCGCAACCGGGGGCAGGTCCTGTGCAACCACGAGGCGCTGGAGATCCGCCGGGTCGACGGCGCCTGGGAAGTCCGTTGCGCCACCGGCAGCTACCGCGCAGCGGTGCTGGTCAACGCCGCCGGCGCCTGGTGCGACGCCGTCGCCGGGCTGGCCGGGGTGCGCCCGCTGGGGCTGCAACCCAAGCGCCGCTCGGCGTTCATCTTCGCTCCGCCGCCGGACATCGACTGCCACGACTGGCCGATGCTGGTCAGCCTCGACGAATCCTTCTATTTCAAGCCGGACGCCGGCATGCTGCTCGGCTCGCCAGCCAACGCCGACCTGGTGGAGGCCCATGACGTGCAACCCGAGCAACTGGACATCGCCACCGGCATGTACCTGATCGAGGAAGCCACCAGCCTCGCCATCCGCCGCCCGGAACACACCTGGGCCGGACTGCGCTCGTTCGTCGCCGACGGCGACCTGGTGGCCGGCTACGCCGACGACGCGGAAGGCTTCTTCTGGGTCGCCGCCCAGGGCGGCTACGGCATCCAGACCTCGCCGGCGATGGGCCGGGCCAGCGCCGCGCTGGTACGCCACCAGCCGCTGCCGGCAGACCTGCGCGAGCACGGCCTGGACGAGTCGATGCTGTCGCCGCGGCGCCTGCGTTCCTGATGACCCGGCGGCGGGTTTGCGGCACACTCGCCCCGCCCGCCGCCCCACGAGAGCCCCTGCGCATGAAGCCGAGCCAAGACCCCAGCCTGGAGAACTACCGGGCGATCGCCGACGGCATCGCCACCCTGTTCTTCCCCCACGCCGAAGTGGTCCTGCACGATCTGCGCAGCCAGCGGGTCGACTACATCGCCAACAACCTGTCCAAGCGCGAGATCGGCGACGATTCGGCGCTGGAAGACATGCTCGAAGGCGGCAGCCACGAGCGCAACATCGGCCCTTACGAGAAGCTCAACTGGGACGGGCAGAAGATCCGCTCGGTCAGCACCGTTCTGCGCGACGGCGCCGACCAGCCGCTGGCGGTGCTGTGCATCAACTTGAACATCAGCCTGTTCGAGAGCGCCAAGGCGGCGCTCGACCTGTTCCTCTCGCCGAGCAAGCTGATTCCGCAACCGGATGCGCTGTTCCGCGACGACTGGCAGGAGCGCATCAACACCTTCCTGCACGGCTGGCTGCGCCAGCGCCAGCTCGGCCTCAACCTGCTGACCCGCGAGCACAAGCGCGAGCTGGTGCTGGCCCTGCACGCCGAGGGCGCGTTCAAGGGCAAGAGCGCGGCCAACTATGTGGCCAACGTGCTGAACATGGGCCGGGCGACGGTCTACAAGCACCTCAAGGAGCTGAAGGAAGGCGGCGACTGAAAGCAGCCGCCGCCGGCGAGCGGTCAGTCGCCGTAGATGTCGGTCTTGAAGTACTTGCTCTCGATGCGCTTGTAGGTGCCGTCGGCACGGATCGCGTCGATCGCCGCGTTGAGCTTGCCGAGCAGTTCGGCATCGCCCTTGCGCACCGCGATCCCGGCGCCCTCGCCGAAGTGTTTCGGGTCCTTGAACTCCGGCCCGACGAAGGCGTAGCCCTTGCCGCGCGGGGTGTCGAGGAAGCCGGTCTGCAGCGGGATGGAATCGGCGAAGGTGGCGTCCAGGCGGCCGGCCACCAGGTCCAGGTAGATCTCGTCCTGGCTGGTGTAGCGCACCACTTCGGCGCCGGCCTTGGCCAGCACCGCGCTGGCGAAGCGGTCGGCGGTGGCGCCGCGCTGCACGCCGATACGCTTGCCGGCCAGCTGGCTGAAGCTGTCGTCGAGCTGGGCGCCCTCTTTCATCACCAGGCGGCCCGGGGTGAAGTAGTACTTGCGGGTGAAGTCCACCGAGCGCCGGCGTTCCTCGGTGATGGTGATGGAAGACAGCGCGGCGTCGATCTTGCGGACTTTCAGCGAGGGGATCAGGCCGTCGTACTCCTGCTCGATCCACTGGCACTTCACCTGCATCTGCGCGCACAGCGCATTGCCGATGTCGTAGTCGAAGCCGGCCAGCTCGCCTTCGGGGGTCTTGAAGGAAAACGGCGGGTAGGCGGCCTCGATGCCGATCCGCAGGTTGCCATCGGCGGCGACGGCGGATCCGCTGGCGAGCACGCCGAGCAGCAGGCCTCCCAGCAGGTTCTTGGTGTTCAGCGACTTGATCATGGACGACTCCAGGGGTGGCGAAGGTCCGCCCTCGAACCGGGGCGGGGAGAGACGGTGATCCGTCTTTATACTTTTCGTCCAATCTGGACCAAAAAGTACACATCGTCAATCGCCGTCCCTCCTCCGCCACCCTTCCTTACCTCCTTCGAGGAATAGGCCCGCCGGCCCGAGAGCCTTAGGCTTGAGCCATACACAGCCACCCCGCGAGGTGTCCCGCCAAGCAGACAACACCCCTGCTCCATTTCAGCTATCACGGTTAAGGCTCCATTTACGCCTGGATCCCCGCGTCACGCTCATGCCGCGGGGATTTTTTCGTTTCGTCAACGCCCTTGAAAGGCTTCGCTACCCGTCGCAAGCCGCGCTCCGCCAGCTAGCGCGCCCAGGTCGGCGCCGAGCGCGAGTACCGAAGGGCGCCTGAGAGACGTGCGGGACCAGGTCGGTCTGGACATGCCCGGCCACCCGGACGCGCGGCGCAGCTTGGTGATCGCACGCAGTTCCTGCGACGGTTATGCCGTGATGTTTTCCGGGGGCGAGCTGTACAGCAGCGAGACCGGCGACGAGACCCTGGTGACCTACCAGAAGAGCGGCCTCGCCCTGGCCGCTGGCGAAGGCCCGCTGGAGGCGCCCCGAGTCGCCTCAGCCGCCGCTCATGTTCATGAAGCGCAGCACCTGCACCTCGCCGGCGGCGCTGAATTCATGGCGCGCCGGCTTGCGCTGGAGCGCCTCGCCGATCGCTTCCAGCAACGGTCCGTCGTGCAGTGGGTGGCGGCGCAGCAGCGCGCGCAGGTCGAGCGAATGCTCGTGGCCGAGGCACAGCAGCAGGCGGCCCTCGACGGTCAGGCGCAGGCGGTTGCAGGTGGCGCAGAAGTTGTGCGAGTGCGGCGAGATGAAGCCGATGCGTGTCTGCGGATGCTCGACCAGGCGCACGTAGCGCGCCGGCCCGCCGCTCTGCTCGGCGCTGTCGAGCAAGGCGTGGCGCTGGGCGATCAGCGCGCGTACTTCGTCGCTGGAGCAGAAGCTCTCGCCACGTTCGCGGCCGACCTGGCCCAGCGGCATCTCCTCGATGAAGCTGATGTCCAGGCCGCGGGCGATGGCGAAGTCCACCAGCGCCGGCACTTCATCGGCATTGCGCCCCTTCATCACCACCGCGTTCAGCTTGATCCGGCGGAAACCGGCGGCCTGGGCGGCGTCGATGCCGGCCAGCACCTTGTCCAGCTCGCCGTTGCGGGTGATCGCCCGGAAACGCGCCGGATCGAGGGTGTCGAGGCTGATGTTCAGACGCGCCAGGCCAGCGTCGTACAACGGCCGGGCGTAGCGCACCAGTTGCGAGCCGTTGCTGGTCATGCACAGTTCGCGCAATCCCGGCAGCGCCGCCAGGCGCTCGCACAGGCCGACGATGCCGGGCCGCACCAGCGGCTCGCCGCCGGTCAGGCGCAGCTTGCGCACGCCGCCGGCGACGAACAGCCGGGCGACCCGCTCGATCTCCTCCAGGGTCAGCACCTGCTGGCGCGGCAGGAAGCGCATGTCTTCGGCCATGCAGTAGACACAGCGGAAGTCGCAACGGTCGGTGACCGACAGGCGCAGGTAGTCGATCTGTCGGCCTTGGCCATCGATCCAGTCGGTCATGTCCTGGGTACTCCGGTTGATGTTCGGGAGGAAGAGGGAAACAACGGCGGCGAAACCTATTGCACCAGCGCCCCATCCGCGCCCTCGAAGGCGAAGCCCTCGATGCGGGCGTCTCCCGCCAGCACGCCGATGTACTGCCCCACCGCTCGCTGCAACACCTGCGCCTGCAGGTGCGTGGCGATCTGCGCGCGGGCCGCGTCGAAGCCGAGCGGTTCGCCGCCCTCGCGCGCCAGCAGCTCCACCACATGCAGGCCATAGCGGCTTTCCAGCGGATGCTCCAGCAGCCCGGGCGCGCGACGCAGCAGGCGCTTCTCGAATTCGGGGACGGTCTGCCCCGGCACGATCCAGCCGAGGTCGCCACCCTCCTCCTTCGACGGGCAGGCGGAGAAACGCCGGGCCAGGTCGACGAAGCGCTCGGGATGCCCACGCAGCTCGTCGAGCAGCTCCGCGGCCTGCTTGCGCGCCGTCTCGCGGCCTTCCAGGTCGTCCGGCGCGCAGGCCAGCAGCACATGGCGCAATTGCAGGCGCCAGGGACCGAGCAGGCGCCCCGGATTGGCCGCGTACCAAGTCCGGCAGGCGTCTTCGTCGGCTTCCGGGACCTGCACCTCTTCCTCCAGCAATTGGCGGATACGCGCCTCCTCCGGCGTCTCGCCGTCTTCGCAACGGGCCTCGATGCCCAGCGCGTCGGCCCGTTGCAGGAGCAACTGGCGGACGATCAGCGCACGGCAGGCGGCCTCCAACGCCAGCGCGTAGCTGTCCGCCGGGTGGTATTGCAGCTCGCGGGCCAGCAGGTCTTCGCCGATGGCCACGCCGTTGACCTTCAGTTGCGGCAGTTCGACCTTCTCGACGCGTTCTTCGTAGTGGGAGCAACTCATGATCGATCACCTCGGTTCGGCGGGCCGGCGCCGGATGCGCCGGCCGCCCAGGGTTCAGGCAGGACGTTTCTGGCGCACGATCTGGTAGCGCCGGCCCAGGTACCACACCGGCACGCTGACGATGTGCACCAGGCGGGTGAAGGGGAACAGCACGAACAGGGTCAGGCCCAGGCCGACGTGCAGCTTGTAGACCAGGCCCACCGGCGCGATGGCCTCGGCCGCCGCCAGCGGACGCAGGGTGACGATGGCCTGGGCCCAGTCGGCGAGCATCACCATCACCGAGCCGTCCATGTGATGGGTCGAGGCGACGATGGTGGAGAGGCCGAGGATCAGCTGGGCGTAGAGCACCAGCAGGATCATCAGGTCGGAGGCGTTGCCGGTGGCGCGCACCCGCGCGTCGGTCAGGCGGCGCAGGATCAGTCCGCTCAGGCCGATGAAGCAGAGCACGCCGAAGAAGCCGCCGGAGACCATCGCCAGCAGTTGCTTGTTCTCGGTGCTGATCAGGTGGTGGTAGACCGAGGCCGGGGTCAGCAGGCCGACGAAGTGGCCGGCGAGGATGAACAGCACGCCGACGTGGAACAGGTTGCTGTATACCCGCATGCCCTTCTTGCTGAGCATCTGGCTGGAACCGGCCTTCCAGGTGTACTGCGAGAGGTCGAAGCGCGCCCAGCTGCCGACCAGGCAGATCAGCAGCGCGACATAGGGATAGATCCCGAAGAACAGAAGATTGGTCGACATGCTCAGACTCCTTCGCGGGCCGCGCGGTACTGCATCTGCGGTACCGGCTGGGCGACCCATTGCAATGGTTGTTCGGTGGACGCCGTCGGACGGCGGCCGCTGCTCGACGGGCAACCGCCGGCAGGATCGGTGAAACTCACCGGGGTTTCCTCCCAGGCCCGGTCGATGGCTTCCAGGCTGTCGTCGCGCTGTTCCTGGGCCTGGTCGCGACGCAACGTGCCGAGGTCCGGGCGTTCGCCGCCGAGTTCCAGCAGCGCCTCGAAGATCGCCGCGTAGGCGCTGCCGCGCTCCTCCAGGCGCAGCGCCAGCAGGCCGAGGATGTGCGCCACTTCGGCGAGCCCCTCGCTGGCCGCCGCGAACGGCAGCAGCGACAGGTATTCGAGGTACAGCGGCAGGTAGTCCGGCAGCTCCGGTACGTCGATCTGCAGGCCGGCCCGGGTGTAGCGGTCGAGCAGGTCGACCATCGCCTGGCCACGGTCGCGGCTCTCGCCGTGGACGTGCTCGAAGAGCAGCAGCGAGACCGAGCGGCCGCGTTCGAAGAGACCGTCGTAGCGCGCCTGGACGTCCAGCAGGTCGCCCTGGCCGAGCTCGTTGAGCAGCGCCGCGAGGCCGTCGCGCAGCGCTTCGGGCAGTTCGCAGGTGCGGATCAGCGCATGCAGGCCGAGGCTCTCCTCGCGCAGCTCGGCGCGCGGGTAGTCGAGCAGCAGGGCGAGCAGGCGGAACAGTTGGCTGTGATCGTTCATGGCGCTCACTCCTGGATCTGCACGACCTGGATCACGTCGCGGCGGTTGGTCGGCTTGCCGCCGAACAGGTTGACGGCGGAGTTGCTGCCGCCGGAACAGCCGTTGCCGAAGCTGAAGCCGCAGCCGGAACGCTCGGCGAAGGCATCGGAAAGCGCTTCCTCGCGGTGCGCGCTGGGGATCACGAAGCGATCCTCGTAGTTGGCGATGGCCAGGTAGCGGTACATCTCCTCCACCTGCTCCACGCTCAACCCGACCTTGGCCAGCACCTCCAGGTCCTGGCGGCCTTCGACGTGCTCGGCGCGCTTGTAGGCGCGCATCGCCAGCAGGCGCTTGAGCGCCAGCAGCACCGGCGCGGTGTCGCCGGCGGTGAGCAGGTTGGCCAGGTACTGCACGGGAATGCGCAGCGACTCGACGTCCGGGATCACCCCGTCGCTGCCGATGTGCCCCTCGGCGGCGGCGTTCTGGATCGGCGACAGCGGCGGCACGTACCAGACCATCGGCAGCGTGCGGTATTCCGGGTGCAGCGGCAGGGCCAGCTTCCAGTCCATCGCCAGCTTGTACACCGGCGACTTCTGCGCCGCCTCGATGACGCTGTCGGCCACCCCGTCCTTGCGCGCCTGGGCGATCACCGCCGGGTCGAACGGATCGAGGAAGATCTCCAGCTGCTTCTCGTACAGCTCGCGCTCGTTCTCGCAACTGGCCACTTCGTGGATGCGGTCGGCGTCGTAGAGCAGCACGCCGAGGTAGCGGATGCGCCCGACGCAGGTCTCCGAGCAGACGGTGGGCTGGCCGGCCTCGATGCGCGGGTAGCAGAAGATGCACTTCTCGGACTTGCCGCTCTTCCAGTTGAAATAGATCTTCTTGTACGGGCAGCCGGAGATGCACATCCGCCAGCCGCGGCACTTGTCCTGGTCGATCAGGACGATGCCGTCCTCCTCGCGCTTGTAGATCGCCCCGCTCGGGCAGGACGCCACGCACGCCGGGTTCAGGCAGTGCTCGCAGAGGCGCGGCAGGTACATCATGAAGGTGTTCTCGTACTCACCGTAGATGTCCGCCTGGACCTGGTCGAAGTTCTTGTCCTTGCGCCGCTTGGCGAACTCGGTGCCGAGGATCTCCTCCCAGTTCGGGCCCCACTCGATCTTCTCCATGCGCTGCCCGGAGACCAGCGAGCGCGGGCGCGCCACCGGCTGGTGTTCAGCCTTGGGCGCGGTATGCAGGTGCTGGTAGTCGAAGTCGAACGGTTCGTAGTAGTCGTCGATCTCGGGCAGGTCCGGGTTGGCGAAGATGTTCGCCAGCACGCGGAACTTGCCGCCGATGCGCGGGCGGATCGAACCGTCCGCCGCGCGCACCCAGCCGCCCTTCCACTTCTCCTGGTTTTCCCATTCCTTCGGGTAGCCGATTCCGGGCTTGGTCTCGACGTTGTTGAACCAGGCGTACTCCATGCCTTCGCGGCTGGTCCAGACGTTCTTGCAGGTGATCGAGCAGGTGTGGCAACCGATGCATTTGTCGAGGTTCAGCACCATGCCGACTTGCGAACGAATTTTCATGGCGTCTCTCCTCAAATGTCCTGGGGCAGCGGTTGCGGCAGGGCGTCGCCGCCGAGTCCGCCGTGGCGGGGTTCGTCCAGCCAGTCGACCTTGCTCATCTTGCGCACCACGACGAACTCGTCGCGGTTGCAGCCGACCGTGCCGTAGTAGTTGAAGCCCCAGGCCTGCTGGGCGTAGCCGCCGATCATGTGGGTGGGCTTGAGCACCACGCGGGTCACCGAGTTGTGGTGGCCGCCACGGGTGCCGGTGGTCTCGCTGCCGGGTACGTTCACGATGCGTTCCTGGGCGTGGTACATCATCACCATGCCGTCCTTGACCCGCTGGCTGACCACCGCGCGGCAGGTCGCCGCGCCGTTGGCGTTGAACACCTCGACCCAGTCGTTATCGACGATCCCGGCCCTGGCCGCGTCGTGCTCGCTGAGCCAGATGATCGGACCGCCGCGCGACAGGGTGAGCATCAGCAGGTTGTCGCTGTAGGTGGAGTGGATGCCCCACTTCTGGTGCGGGGTGATCCAGTTCAGGGTGATCTCCGGGTTGCCGTTGGGCTTCCTGTTCAACAGCTTCTCGGTGGTCCGGGTGTTGACCGGCGGCCGGTAGCTGACGAAGCCTTCGCCGAACGCCTGCATCCACGGGTGGTCCTGGTAGAACTGCTGGCGACCGGTGATGGTGCGCCACGGGATCAGCTCGTGGACGTTGGTGTAGCCGGCGTTGTAGCTGACGTGCTCGTCCTCGAGGCCGGACCAGGTCGGGCTGGAGATGATCTTGCGCGGCTGCACCTGGATGTCGCGGAAGCGGATCTTCTCGTCTTCCTTGGGCAGCGCCAGGTGGGCATGCTCGCGGCCGGTGATCTTCGACAGCGCTTCCCAGGCCTTGACCGCGACCTGGCCGTTGGTTTCCGGAGCCAGGGCGAGGACCACCTCGGCGGCGTCGATGGCGCTGTCGATGCGCGGGCGGCCCTGGCTGACGCCGCTCTCGACGACGCGATGGTTGAGGTCGCCGACCAGCTTCACTTCCTTCTCGGTGTTCCAGCCGATGCCCTTGCCGCCGTTGCCCAGCTTGTCCAGCAGCGGACCGAGCGAGGTGAACTTGCGGTAGACGTTCGGGTAGTCGCGCTCGACCAGGTGCAGCGTCGGCAGGTTGCGTCCCGGCATCGGCTCGCACTCGCCCTTCTTCCAGTCATGGCCGTCGCCGCCGAACGGCTGCGCCAGCTCGGTGGGGGTGTCGTGCAGCAGCGGCACCGTGACCAGGTCCTGCTCCACGCCGAGGTGGCCTTCGGCGACGGCGGAGAACTTCTTCGCGATGGCCTTGTAGATCTCCCAGTCGCTCCTGGCTTCCCAGGCCGGATCGGTGGCCGCCGACAGCGGATGGATGAAGGGGTGCATGTCGGAGGTGTTGAGGTCGTCCTTCTCGTACCAGGTAGCGGTCGGCAGGACGATGTCCGAGTACATGCAGGTGGAGGACATGCGGAAGTCCAGGGTGGTGACCAGGTCGAGCTTGCCCTCGGCACCGTCGTCGACCCAGTCGACCTCGGTGGGACGCGGACCGCCGGCCTTGCCGAGGTCATCGTTCATCACCCCGTTCTTCGCCCCGAGCAGGTACTTGAGCATGTACTCGTGGCCCTTGCCGGAGGAGCCCAGCAGGTTGGAGCGCCAGATGAACATGTTGCGCGGGAAGTTCTGCGGATCGTCCGGCGATTCGCTGGCGAAGCGCAGGCCGCCGCTCTTCAGTTCGCGCACCACATAGTCAGCGACCGGCAGGCCGGCGGCCTCGGCCTCGGCGGCGATGCGCAGCGGGTTGCGGTTCAGTTGCGGCGCCGACGGCAGCCAGCCGAGGCGTTCGGCCTGGATGTTGTAGTCCAGGGCGTGTTCGGCGAAGCGGCTGGCGTCGGCCAGCGGCGACAGCACCTCGTGCATCGACAGCTTCTCGTGGCGCCATTGCGAGCTGTGCAGGTAGAAGAAGCTGGTGCCGTTCATCTGCCGCGGCGGCCGGCTCCAGTCCAGGCCGAAGGCCAGCGGCGCCCAGCCGGTCTGCGGGCGCAGCTTCTCCTGGCCGACATAGTGCGCCCAGCCGCCGCCGCTCTGGCCGATGCAGCCGCACATCATCAGCATGTTGATGACTGCGCGGTAGTTCATGTCCATGTGGTACCAGTGGTTCATCGCCGCACCGATGATCACCATCGCCTTGCCGCGGGTCTTGTCGGCGCTGTCGGCGAACTCGCGGGCGACCTGCGTCGCGCGCGCCGCCGGAACGCCGGTGATGCGCTCCTGCCAGGCCGGGGTATAGGGCGTGTCGGCGTCCTCGTAGGAGGTCGCCACGTTGTCGCCGCCCAGGCCGCGGTCGATGCTGTAGTTGGCCATCTGCAGGTCGTAGACGGTGGCCACCCGCAGGCGCTTGCCGTCCGCCGCGACGATCTCGCGGAACGGCACCCGGCGCAGCAGTACCTCGTCGTTGGCGACGCCCTTGAAGTGCGGGTGCTCCTGCCCGGCGAAATACGGGAAGGCCACCTCGCAGGCATGTTCCGGGCCATCGAGCAGCGACAGTTGCAGGCGCGTCTGGTCACCGCTCCTGCCGTCCAGCTCGGCGATGTTCCACTTGCCCGACTCGCCCCAGCGGTAGCCGATGGCGCCGGTGGGCGAGACCAGCCCGCCGCTGCGCTCGTCGTAGGCGATGGTCTTCCACTCGGGGTTGTTGTCCTGGCCGAGGTTGTCCGCCAGGTCGGCGGCGCGCAGGTAGCGGGTCGGCTTGAACGCGCCGCCGGCGTGTTCCTCCAGCAACACCAGCATCGGCATGTCGGTGTACTGGCGGCAGTAGTCGACGAAATAGGCGCTCGGCCGGTCGAGGTGGAACTCCTTCAGGATCACGTGACCGAAGGCCATGCCCAGCGCGGCGTCGGTGCCCTGCTTGGGGTTGAGCCAGAGGTCGGTGAGCTTGGCCACCTCGGAATAGTCCGGGGTGATGGAGACGGTCTTGGTGCCCTTGTAGCGCACCTCGGTGAAGAAGTGCGCGTCCGGGGTCCGCGTCTGCGGCACGTTGGAGCCCCAGGCGATGATGTAGCTGGAGTTGTACCAGTCGGCCGACTCCGGCACGTCGGTCTGCTCGCCCCAGATCTGCGGGCTGGCCGGCGGCAGGTCGCAGTACCAGTCGTAGAAGCTCAGGCAGACCCCGCCGATCAGCGACAGGTAGCGGGCGCCGGCGGCGTAGCTGACCATCGACATGGCCGGGATCGGCGAGAAGCCGATCACCCGGTCCGGACCGTAGGTCTTGGCGGTGTAGACGTTGGCCGCGGCGATGATCTCGGTGACTTCGTCCCAGCTGGAGCGGACGAAGCCGCCCAGGCCGCGCTGGCTCTTGTAGCTCTTCGCCTTGGCGGCGTCCTCGACGATGCTGGCCCAGGCGTCCACCGGGTCGCCGTGCCGTGCCCGCGCCTCGCGCCAGAGCTTGAGCAGCGGCTTGCGCACCTTCGGGTACTTCAGGCGGTTGGCGCTGTAGATGTACCAGGAGTAGCTGGCCCCGCGCGGGCAGCCGCGCGGCTCGTGGTTGGGCAGGTCCGGACGGGTGCGCGGGTAGTCGGTCTGCTGGGTTTCCCAGGTGATCAGGCCGTTCTTCACGTAGATCTTCCAGGAGCAGGAACCGGTGCAGTTCACCCCGTGGGTGGAGCGCACGATCTTGTCGTGCTGCCAGCGCTGCCGGTAGGCGCCTTCCCAGGCGCGGCTCTCGTTGCTGGTCTCGCCGTGGCCATCGGCGAATTCGCCCTGCTTCTTCTTGAAGAACTGCAGGCGGTCGAGCAGGTGACTCATCTTGATCTCCTCACCCGGTCTGTGCCGGGCGTTACAACGCTAATCAGGGGTTGCCGCGGGCTGCTGCCGACGGTCTCAACAGGGACTCTCCGCACCCTTGCGCGCGTACCACCACCAGGTGGCGACGATGCAGCTCAGGTAGTAGGCGATGAACACGTAGAGGGCGCCCTCGGCGCTGCCGGTCATGTGCAGCGAGGTGCCGAACGCCTTCGGGATGAAGAACCCGCCGAAGGCGCCGATGGCGGCGGAGAAGCCGATCACCGCGGCCGACTCCATGCTCGCGTTGCGCGCCGCGCCGGCTTCGTCGGCCTGGCCGTCGCGCACCCGCCGGGCCCACTCGTTGCGGAAGATCACCGGGATCATGCGGAAGGTGGAGCCGTTGCCGATGCCGGCGAAGAAGAACAGCAGGATGAAGGCGCCAAGGAAGCCGAAGAAGTTGCCCTGGCCGCCGTCGCCCGGCAGGAAGGCGATCACCGCGAACACCCCGCCGATCATCAGCGCGTAGTTCCACAGGGTGATCCGCGCGCCGCCGAACTTGTCCGCCAGCCAGCCGCCCAGGGGCCGGCTGAGGGCGCCCACCAGCGGACCGAGGAAGGCGTATTGCAGCGGGTTGACGTCGGGGAACTGGGTCTTGCTGAGCATCGCGAAGCCGGCCGAGAAGCCGATGAAGGAGCCGAAGGTGGCCACGTACAGCCAGCACATCAGCCAGTTGTGCTTGCGCTTGAAGATCACCGCCTGGTCGCGGAACGAGGCCTTGGCGTCGGCGATGTCGTTCATCCCGAACCAGGCCGCGACCGATACCACGGCGATGAACGGCACCCAGATCCAGCCGGCGTTCTGCAGCCACAGGCGGCCGCCGTCGCCGAGCTGCTGCGGCTCGCCGCCGAAGGCGCCGAACAGGCCGCCGGCCACCGCCAGCGGCACGGCGAACTGCATCACCGAGACGCCGAGGTTGCCGAGCCCGGCGTTCAGGCCGAGGGCGGTGCCCTGCTGGCTCTTCGGATAGAAGAAGCTGATGTTGGACATGCTCGAGGCGAAGTTGCCGCCGCCGAAGCCGCAGAGCAGCGCGATCAGGGCGAACACCCAGTACGGGGTGCTCGGGTCCTGCACGGCGAAGCCCAGCCAGATGCACGGGATCAGCATCGAGGCGGTGCTCAGGGCGGTCCAGCGACGGCCGCCGAAGATCGGCACCATGAACGAATAGAACACCCGCAGGGTGGCGCCGGAGATCGACGGCAGCGCCGCGAGCAGGAACAGCTGGTCGTTGCTGAAGGCGAAGCCGGCGCTGTTCAGGCGCACGGTCACCGTGCTCCAGATCATCCACACGGCGAAGGCGAGCAGCAGCGCGGGAATCGAGATCCACAGGTTGCGGCTGGCGATGCGCTTGCCGCTGCGCGCCCAGAACTCGGGGTCCTCGGGGCGCCAGTCGAGCAGCAGCGGCCCCCGCGCGGCTTTCAGTTGGGTATTGGCGATCATGCCCATGACGGCATTACCTCAGGAGTGGGTGGGAAGGGTGGGAGGAAGGTCGACGTCGGCCGAGGCGGCCTGGCCGTCGATGCGGCGTTGCTGCTTGATCGCGTAGTGCATCCAGACCATGCAGACCACGGTCAGGCCGAACAGCAGCATGAAGCAGGAGGAGCGCACGCCGATGTGGTCGGCGGCGTAGCCGAACAGGATCGGCAGGCAGAAGCCGCCGAGGCCGCCGATCACCCCGACCATGCCGCCGACGGTGCCCATGTTGCTCGGGTAGTAGTCGTGGATGATCCGGTACACGCTGGCCTTGCCGAAGCCCTGGGCGATGCCGACGACGAACACCAGGAAGGTGAACAGCCAGACGTTCAAGCCGATGCCCAGGCTGAGGTCGCCCTGGATGCCGTGGATGGTCATGGTGGTCTGCGGGTAGGAGAGGAAGAACAGGCACACCAGGCAGACCCAGAACACGCCCCAGTTCACCGAGCGCGCGCCGTAGTGGTCGCTGAACCAGCCGCCGAGGGCGCGGATCAGGCCGGACGGCAGGGTGAACAGCATGGTGATGAAGGACGCGGTCTTCAGGTCCAGGCCGTACTCGGCGATGTAGTACTTCGGCAGCCACAGGGCCAGGGCGACGAAACCGCCGAAGACGAAGAAGTAGTACAGGCCGAAGCGCCACACGCGCAGCTCGCCGAGCGGCGCCAGTTGCCTGGCCAGGGTCGGCCGCTGGCTGGCCTCGGCGGCCCCCTTGAGGTGCGCCGGGTCGGTCCAGGTGAACAGCCAGAACAGCACGGCGGTGACCAGCATGGCCACCGAGTAGACCTGCGGCACCATGCGCCAGCCGAAGGCGACCACGATCATCGGCGCCACCAGGTTGGTGATCGCCGCGCCGGCATTGCCGGCACCGAAGATGCCCATCGCGGTGCCCTGGCGCTCCTTCTCGAACCAGGCCGAGGTATAGGCGATGCCGACCGCGAAGGAGCCGCCGGCCAGGCCGACGAACAGGCCGAGCACCAGGTAGTGCCAGTACTGGCTGGCGAAGGCCAGGCCGTAGATGGGGATGGCCACCAGCAGCATGTGGATGAAGAACACGATGCGGCCGCCGAAGCGGTCGGTGATCAGGCCCAGCGGCAGGCGCACCAGGGAGCCGGTGAGGATCGGCAGGGCGACCATCAGGCCGAACTGGGATTCGCTCAGGCCGAGCTCGTCCTTGATGCGGATGCCGATGATCGAAAACATCGTCCACACGGCGAAATTCACCGCGAAGGACAAGGTACTCATGCCGAGGACGGAGTACTGTTTCTGACGTAGGGAAGCCATGGCTAAACTCTCTGCACGGACAGCGTTCAGCGAGAGCCTAGGGAAGGCGTTCCTATGCAAATTTGATAGGAATCAATGAAATACCGGCCGTTCCGTGCCTAGATGCGCGCCCCTACCTCGAAAGAGGTATGGCTGAAATTATTGCGCAACTTACTGTTTTAAAAGGTTTTTTCCATGAACAAGGCGACCGCGTCGGACGCTGACCAGCGGGACAGATTCTTTGGAGGTAGTGACAGGGCCGGAAAGCCGATCCTGCGCCGCTCCCTGGTAGTCCGCTTCGGCTGCTACCTCACCCTGCTGGTATCGCTGGCGCTGATCGGGATGTTCAGCGCCCTGCTCTTCGCCGACTACACGCACCAGGACGCCGCGGTGATCAACCACGCCGGCTCGTTGCGCATGCTCACCTACCGGGTCGCCCTGGAGCCCAGCCTGGAAGGCCGCCAGGCGCTGCTCGGGACCCTCGGCGAGCGCCTCGACAGCGGCGACATCCGCCGCCTGCTGCAACGCCAGGACGCCGACGACCCGATCCGCCAGCTGCACCAGGAACTGCGCGAGGGCCTGGCGCGCCTGGACCCGCGCGCGCTGCCCGGACGCGACGTGCTGGACGCCTACGTCGGCGACATCGACCGTTTCGTCGGCATCCTCCAGGCCAAGGCCGAGCGCCGCTCGCAACTGCTCAGCACGGTGCAGGGCCTGTGCCTGTTCCTCAGCCTGCTGGTGGTGTTCGTCACCCTCTACGACCTCAGTTACCACGTCATCGGCCCGCTGCGCGAACTCACCAGCACCGCCCGCCGCCTGGGCCGCGGCGAGCTGGACGCGCGGGTCACCTACAGCGGCGAGGACGAACTGGCGCAGCTGGGCGAGCGCTTCAACCAGATGGCCGGCGAGCTGAAGAGCATCTACGGCGACCTGGAAGAGCGCGTGGAGGACAAGACCCGCGCCCTCTCGCAGAGCCACCAGCGCCTCGAACTGCTCTACGCCAGCGCCCGCCGGCTGGGCGAGAACCCCTACGACAATCGCACCCTGCAACCGCTGCTGAACCAGTTGGAGAAAGTGCTCGACGCCGGCCGCGTGACCCTCTGCCTGAACAAGGACGGGGTCGAGCGCGCCTACAGTTCGCTGACCACCACCGAGCGCCCGGCGGACTTCTGCCTGCAGGGCGACTGCGGTAGCTGCCGCGAGCAGGCCAGCGCCTGCGACCAGCCCTCGACCCTGGCCCAGCCGCTGCTGATGCAGCCGCTGTCGATCGCCGGGCACCGCTTCGGCGAGCTGTTCATCGAGAGCCGCGGCGCTCGCCTGGAGAACTGGCAGCAGCAACTGATCGAGACCTTCTGCGACAACATCGCCCGCACCTTCGCCCTGTCCCTGCAACAGGAACAGGAAAGCCGCCTGGCCCTGTTCGCCGAGCGCGGCACCATCGCCCGCGAACTGCACGACTCGCTGGCGCAGTCGCTGTCCTACCTGAAGATCCAGGTCAGCCGCCTGGGCACCCTGCTCAAGCGCGAGGCGCCGGCGCAGAAGATCGAGGACACCCTCGAGGAACTGCGCGAAGGCCTCAACGGCGCCTACCGGCAACTGCGCGAACTGCTCACCACCTTCCGCCTCAGCCTCGACGAGCCGAGCCTGGAAGCCGCGCTGGGGAACGCCGTGGCCGAGTTCGGCGAGCGCGGCGAGGTGGCCATCGAGCTGGACAACCGCCTGCAACACGTGCCGCTGAGCCCCAACGAGGAAATCCACGTCCTGCAGATCGTCCGCGAGGCGCTGTCCAACGTGGTTCGCCATTCGCAGGCGCGGCGGGCCTGGGTGCGCCTGAGCAGCCAGGCCGACGGCCAGGTGAGCATCGCCGTCGAGGACGATGGCGTCGGCTTTGATCCGCAGCAGAACCGCAGCGGCCACTATGGGCTTACCATCATGCAGGAGCGCGGCCAGACCCTCGGCAGCCAGCTACGCTTCGAACCGCGCGCGCCGCACGGTACGCGAGTGCTCTTCAGCTTCGTGCCGAGCGCCCTGCAACCCTCCCCTGCCAAGGAGCAGACCCCATGACGGACATGCCAGCCACCGCCGACGAACCGGTTCGCCTGCTGCTGGTGGACGACCACCCGATGATGCGCAAGGGCGTCGCCCAGCTGCTCGAGCTGGAAGACGACCTCAGCGTGGTCGGCGAGGCCGGCAGCGGCGAGGAGGCCCTGCGCCTGGCCGCCGCGCTGGACCCGGACATGATCCTGCTGGACCTGAACATGAAGGGCATGAACGGCCTGGACACCCTGCGCGCGTTGCGCGAGGCCGGAGTCGACGCGCGCATCGTGGTGTTCACCGTGTCCGACGACAAGGGCGACGTGGTCAACGTCCTGCGCGCCGGCGCCGACGGCTACCTGCTCAAGGACATGGAGCCGGAGCGCCTGCTCGAGCACATCCGCCAGGCCGCCACCGGGCAGATGACCCTGAGCCCGCAGCTGACCCAGATCCTCGCCCAGGCCCTGCGTGGCGACGACCGCTCGAAGAGCCTCGACGAGCTGACCGAGCGCGAACGGCAGATCCTCCGCCAGATCGCCCACGGCTACAGCAACAAGATGATCGCGCGAAAGCTGGACATCACCGAAGGCACGGTGAAGGTCCATGTGAAGCGGGTGCTGCACAAGCTGGGCATGCGCTCGCGGGTCGAGGCCGCGGTGTGGGCGGTGGAGAACGACCTGGTGTGAGCCGGACCGCCGCTTGATTCCGGTCAAGAAGCCCGGCGCCGCGCTGCGTCGATACTGGAGGCTTCCTTCCACGAGGCGTCCGTCATGATGTTCGAGCGCAGTCCCGACGATCCCCTTCCCCTGGTCTACGCCTGCTCCGGCTGCTCCAACGTGGCGCAACTGGCCAACGACCTCGCGCTGCGCCTGGACCGCGCCCGGCTGGCGGAGATGTCCTGCATCGCCGGGGTCGGCGGCGACGTCCCGCTGCTGGTTCGCCGGGCCCGCTCCGGCCGGCCGATCCTGGCCCTCGACGGTTGTCCCCTGCACTGCGTGAAAGGCTGCCTGGCGCGCCATGAGGTCACGCCGACCCTGCACCTGACCCTCAGCGAGCACGGCCTGAAGAAACGCTACGGCGAGGACTGCGAGACAGGGGACGCCGAGCGCCTGTTCGTCGAACTGGAGCGACTGCTGGCGCAGGGCGGCGCACGGCGTTGCGAATGATCGCCGGCATCCTTGCCCGCCCTGCGGAGCACGGCCCCGCGCCCGTCGGCTTGCAAGGCTCATCCGCCAGTTGCCCGCCCCCGCGCCACGCCCGCGGCACGCCACTACGCTAGGATGTCCTTTCGGCTTCGAAGAAAGGACATTTGCATGCTGATCGGTGCGCTGCTGATCCTCACCTGGGTCATCCTCCTGGTCCGTTACCCGGCCAAGGCCCTGCCGGTCTCCCTGGCGGCCCTCGCCGGGCTCGGCCTGGTGGCGGCCTGGGTGGTCTGGCAGGACAACGACGAAAGCCGCCACCTGCAACGCCAGGAACTGCGCCTGAGCTATGCGCCGGAACGCTGCCCGGTGGACCGCCCGCTGGCGGTCGAGCTGAAGAACGGCAGCGACCGTCCGTTGCTGGAACTACGCTGGAGGATTGCCGCCTACCGGCCCGGCGACAGCGTCAACCTGGCCGACACCAGCTTCGACAGCCCGCGCTACCGGGCGCCGAGCGCCCTGCTCGGCGGCGACAGCTGGCACGACTGCCTGCCGCTGCCACCGCTGCGGCCAGGCTATCGCGCCAGCACCCTGGAATTCCGCGCCGAACGCCTGGACGGGCGTTTCGGCGATTGACCGAGGGGAGGACCCGATGGAAACCCGCCACCTGTTCGACCAGGGCTCCGCTGCCTACGCCAGCGCCCGCCCGCATTATCCCGACGCGCTCTACCGCCATCTTGCCGGACTCTGCGGCCAGCGCCGGCGCGCCTGGGACTGCGCCTGCGGTACCGGCCAGGCCGCGCTCGGCCTGGCACAGTACTTCGGCGAAGTCCTCGCCAGCGACACCAGCACGCAGCAGATCGAACACGCCACGCTACATCCGGGCATCCGCTACAGCGTGCAGGACGCCGAAGCCACCGACTATCCCGCCGCCGCCTTCGACCTGGCCTGCGTGGCCCAGGCCTGGCACTGGTTCGATCATCCGCGCTTCAACCGCGAGTTACTGCGCGTACTGCGCCCCGGCGGGGTGTTCGCCGCCTGGGGCTACAGCTGGTTCAGCATCGAGGCCGGGATCGACGCCGCCATCGACGAGGAATACCTGCGGCCGATCCGCCCGTACTGGGCCGGGCAGAATCGCCTGCTGTGGAACGCCTACCGGGATCTCGAGCTGCCACTGGAGGAACTCCCGGCCCCGGCCTTCGTCATCGAGCAGCAGTGGACCCTGGCCCAGTTGTTCGACTACATGGCCACCTGGTCGGCCAGCCGGCTGTGCCGCGAGGCGCAGGGCAACGCCTTCGTGCGCCAGGCCCTGCAGCGGGTCGCCGCGCAGTGGGGCGATCCGAGGACGGCGCGCCGGGTGCGCATGCCGCTGATGCTGCGTATCGCCCGCAAGAACGATTGAACGCCGTCGGAGGTTTTCCGCGAGCGCCGAATCCAGTACGGTAGGCCGTCCTCTCCCAAAGGAAGCCGTCCATGAGCCAACCCGTCGCCCTCATCACCGGCTGCTCCAGCGGCATCGGCCGCGCCCTGGCCGAGGCGTTCCAGGCCGCCGGCTACCGGGTCTGGGCCAGCGCGCGCAAGGAAGACGACGTGCGCGCCCTGGCCGAGGCCGGCTTCCAGGCGGTACAGCTGGATGTCAACGACGCCGCCGCGCTGGCCCGGCTGGCCGGGGAGCTGGAAGTCGAGGCCGCCGGCCTCGACGTACTGGTCAACAACGCCGGCTACGGCGCCATGGGTCCGCTGCTGGACGGCGGCGTCGAGGCCATGCGCCGGCAGTTCGAGACCAATGTGTTCGCCGTGGTCGGCGTGACCCGCGCGCTGTTCCCGCTGCTGAGGCGCAAGTCCGGCCTGGTGGTCAACGTCGGCAGCGTCTCCGGCGTGCTGGTCACGCCCTTCGCCGGCGCCTACTGCGCCTCCAAGGCCGCGGTGCACGCGCTGAGCGATGCCCTGCGCCTGGAGCTGGCGCCGTTCGGCGTCGAGGTGCTGGAAGTGCAGCCGGGCGCCATCGCCTCGAACTTCGGCGCCAGCGCCAGCCGCGAGATGGACAGCGTGGTCGACGAACGCTCGCCCTGGTGGCCATTGCGTCGGCAGATCCAGGCGCGCTCCGCGGCGTCCCAGGACAATCCCACGCCCGCTGCTGATTTCGCCCGCCAGTTGCTCGCCGCCGTGCAGCGCCGACCGCGTCCCGCGCTGGTGCGCATCGGCAACGGCAGCCGGGCCTTGCCGGCGCTGGCCCGCTGGCTGCCGCGCGGTCTGCTGGAACGGGTACTGAAGAAGCGCTTCGGCCTCGACACGCGCCTATAGGGGAACCGCCATGGACGCCGCTCTTCCCGTCCGCATCCGCTATTACGCCCTGGCCGGCATCGCCGCGGCGATCCTGCTCAACGTGCTGCTGCGCGGGGTGGTCCGTTTCGGCGGACTGCCGGCCAGCCTGCTGATCGCCGCCGTCATCGCCGGCGGCCTGGCCTGGTGGTTCGCCCGCGCGCAGCGGCGCTGGCCGACCTGGGGCGAGCGCTTGCGCCTGGTCAGCCTCTACGGCGGGGTACTCGGCGTGCTCTACCTGCTGCTGGTCGGTCTCGCCTCGCTGAAGGGCGATCCCAGCCCGGCGGCGCTGCTGATCGTGGTGCTGCACTACCTGTGCTACCCGGCGCTGTTGCTGGTGTTCTTCTCCGGCAGGGTTTACGGATTTTTCCTACGCTAGAAAGTGAAATTCCCCCAACGAAATCTTCACATTCTCTTCAGGTCGCCTTGACCCATCGTCGCCTAGTGTTGGCCACCCAACGCACGAGGCCGACATGTCCCGCTCACCGCTCACCTGGCTCCGCCTGCTGCTCGCCGCCGCCCTCGGCGCCTTCCTGCTCGGCGGCCCGCTGCACGCCGCCGCGGCGCCCGCCGGGCGTCCGCCGGCCTGGGCGCAACCGGTCGACCCTTCGATCAACCTCTACCGCATGAGCCCCACGCTCTACCGCAGCGCGCTGCCCAACGCGCAGAGCGTGGCGTTGCTGGAGCGCCTGCAGGTGAAGACGGTGGTCAGCTTCATCAAGGACGACGACCGCGCCTGGCTGGGCCAGGCGCCGATACGGATAGTCAGCCTGCCGACCCACGCCGACCGGGTCGACGACACCGAGGTGCTCAGCGTCCTCCGCCAGTTGCAGGCCGCCGAGCGCGAAGGCCCGGTGCTGATGCACTGCAAGCACGGCAATAACCGCACCGGGCTGTTCGCCGCCATGTACCGCATCGTCGTGCAGGGCTGGGACAAGCAGGCCGCGCTGGAGGAAATGCAGCGCGGCGGCTTCGGCGACGAGGACGACATGGAGGACGCCAGCGCCTATGTGCGCGAGGCCGACGTCGACGGCCTGCGACTGGCGATGGCCAGCGGCGAATGCAGCCCGTCGCGCTTCGCCGTCTGCCATGTGCGCGAGTGGATGGCCCAGGCGCTCGACCGTTCTTAACCGCGCGCCCGGCCGAAAGGCTTGGTCCCGTCACGCAAGTTTGGCACCCTTGGGACTCGCCGCCGCACGCGGCGCCCCTTCGACAGCCGCGACGAGACTCCCCATGAGCGATGCCCCGACCTCCCCGCGCTTCAGCGCCGCCACCAGCACCCGCCTGCTCGACCACGCGCAACTGGACACGCTCTGCGCCGACTACGACGGTTTCCTCCTCGATCTCTGGGGCGTGGTGATGGACGGCGCCGAAGCCTTCCCCGGCGCCCTCGCCTGGCTCGCCCGGCGGCATGCCGAAGACCGCCCGGTATGGTTCCTCAGCAACTCCTCCAGCAGCGTGGTGGAAATGAGCGCCGGCCTGGAACGCCTGGGCGTGCGCCGGGAATGGTTCGCCGGCATCACCACCTCCGGGCAACTGACCATCGACGCCCTGCTGCAGGTTCCGGAATACCAGCGCGGCGGTATCTACCTGGCCGGCGTCGGCCTGGCCCAGCAGACCTGGCCGGGGGAAATCCGCGAGCGCTTCGTCGACGACATCGCCCGGGCGGCGCTGATCGTCGGCGTCGGCAGCTTTCCCCAGGAAGAACTGGAACAGCGCTTCGCGCCTCTGCGCGGCGCCACCGACCTGCCGTTCCTCTGCGCCAATCCGGACCGCGTGGTGGTCTCCGGCGGGCGCACGGTGTACGGCGCGGGCATGCTCGCCGAGTTGTTCAGCGAGGAAGGCGGCCAGGTCAGCTGGTACGGCAAGCCCGATCCGGCAGCCTTCCGCGTCGCCCAGCGACAACTGGAGGCGCGCGGCGCGCGGCACATCCTGTTCGTCGGTGACTCGCTGGTGACCGATGTCCCCGGCGCCCTCGCCGCGCGCATCGACACCCTCTGGCTGGGCGCCACCGGCATCCACCGCGAGGCACTCGGCGCCGAGTTCAACGGCGCGCTCGACGAGGAGCGGGTCAGGTCGCTGCTGCACGGCTATCCGATCCGACCGCACTTTGCCGCGCCAGGGCTGGTCTGACCCTCAAAGGTCGGAAGAAGGATGCGCGCATGCACTGGCTGGACTACCTGCAATGGCCCGCCATGCTGGTCACGGTGGTGGCCGCCTGGCTGGTGGCGTCGGCGCACCGGCGGCGGCGCAAGGTCGGCTTCTGGGTGTTCCTCGCCAGCAACCTGCTGTGGATCGCCTGGGGCCTGTACGCCCAGGCCTATGCGCTGATCCTGCTGCAGGTCTGCCTGGCGGCGATGAACCTGCGCGGCACCCACCGCAACGAAGCGCCCCGGGACCCCGCCTGAGGCCCGCCAACGAAAACGCCCGCCATGACGGCGGGCGCTCGCCTTGCCAGGCTGCGCTCAGTGCGCGCCCTCGTTCTTCTCCAGCGGCTGGCCGGCATAGATGCGCCGCACCAGCGGGCCGATGGACAGCCCCTGGAGCAGGATCGACACCAGCACCACGATGTAGGTCAGGCTGAGGATCAGGTCGCGCTCCGGCCCCAGCGGCAGGGACAGCGCCAGCGCCACCGAGACGCCGCCACGCAGCCCGCCCCAGACCAGGATACGGATGGTGCCCGCCGGCACCTGCCGGTTGGCGCCACGGAAGCGGCGCAGGACCAGGATCGCCGGACCCACCGTGAGCAGCCGCGAGACCAGCACCGCGCCGCCGAGGGCGAAGGCCGCCGCCACGTGCAGCCAGGAGAACGGCAACAGCAGCAGCTCCAGGCCGATCAGGGCGAACAGCAGGGCATTGAGGATCTCGTCGATCAGCTCCCAGAACTTGTCCACGTAGCGCCGGGTCTCGTCCGACATCGCGTAGTGGCGTCCGTGGTTGCCGATGATCAGCCCGGCCACCACCATCGCGATCGGCGCCGATACGTGCAGGCGCGCGGCCAGCGCGGCGCCGCCGATGACCAGGGCGAGGGTCAGCATGACCTCCACCTGGTACTGGTCGATACCGCGCATCATCAGGAACACGCCGTAGCCGAGCAGCGCGCCGAAGAGCACGCCGCCGATGGCTTCCTGGACGAAGAGGATCGCCGTGGCGCCGACCGTGGGCGCCTCGCCGAGCTGGAGGATGCCGAGGATGATGGCGAACACCACCACCGCGGTGCCATCGTTGAACAGCGACTCGCCGACGATGGTGGTCGCCAGCGGCTTCGGCGCGCCGGCGGACTTGAGGATACCGAGCACGGCGATGGGGTCGGTCGGCGAGATCAGCGCGCCGAACAGCAGGCAGTAGATGAAATCCACCTGCCAGCCGAACAGCGGGAAGGTGTAGTAGGCCAGGCCGCCGATGACGAAGGTGGCGATCAGTACCCCGGCGGTGGCCAGCAGGCCGATCGGCCACTTGTAGCTGCGCAGGTCGGAGAGGTCGACGTGCAGCGCGCCGGCGAACAGCAGCGCGGGGAGGAACCAGGTCATCAGCACTTCGGAGAAATCGATGCGGCGGATGATTTCCTGCATCTCCACCTCGAGGATCGGATAGCCCAGCTCCGACAGGCCCTGCACGACCAGCGAGAACACCAGCGCCGTGGCCATCACGCCGATGGTCGGCGGCAGGCGGATGAAACGGTAGTTCACGTAGGTGAGCAGGGTGGTCAAGGCAATGAATGCCGCGACGAGATCGAGCATGACGCGGGTACTCCCTTAGCAGAAGGTAAAACACCTACCCCAAAAGGCCGATCCGTGAACCGTGGGGTGCGAATGTCTGGAAAAGCCCGAGAAAATTTCGGAACCGGCATCATAACCGCAGAAAAGCCCTGGGCGTCCAGCGCACCGATACGGTGCATGGAATGCCGCCGTCGCGGCGACGTCCTTCTCGCCCGCTCCCACGGGAAAATTTCTTCGTTCGCCGCCAGCCCAGGCGAGGCGGCGGCTGCGGCCGTTTCCCCAGGCCTGGTCATGGCACAAGCATGGCCGTTGCGTTGAACCTCCGCGAACGACGAACGGTCAACCTTTTCAGGGCCGGGAATTCGGTGCCCATCCGAAGCCTTTGATTTCCGGCCTGTTTCCGCGTTTCGACGAAGCGCCCGACAGCGTAGCCAACGCTCATTCCGAAGGGAGTCCCGACCATGGTGAAAACCTGTGGCAAGGCCCTGCTCGGCCTCTGCGCCGCAGCCGCCGTACTGGCCTTGCTGATCCACTGGATCACCCCCGCGACCATCCTCCACTACCGCGAGGACCTGCTGTTCTACTTCCAGGCCCACCTGGTGCTGGTCTTCAGTTCGATGGCGGCCGCCCTGCTGGTCGGCGTGCCGGCTGGCATCCTGCTCAGCCGTCCCGGCATGCAGGCCCGTGCCGAACGCCTGATGCAGCTGTTCAACGTCGGCAACACCATCCCGCCGCTGGCGGTACTGGCCATCGCCCTGGCGATCATCGGCATCGGCAACGCCCCGGCGATCCTCGCCCTGTTCCTCGCCTCGCTGCTGCCGATCGTGCGCAACACCTACGAGGGCCTGCGCAATGTCTCGCCGGCGCTGAAGGAAGCCGCCACCGGCATCGGCATGACGCCCAACCAGGTGCTGCTGCGGGTGGAGCTGCCGAACGCGATGCCGATCATCGTCGGCGGGGTGCGCGTGGCCCTGGCGCTGAACGTCGGCTCCGCGCCGCTGGCGTTCCTGATCGGCGCCAACAGCCTGGGCAGCCTGATCTTCCCCGGCATCTACCTGAACAACCACCAGCAACTGCTGCTCGGTGCCGCCTGCACCGCGCTCCTCGCCCTGCTGCTGGACGCCCTGGTGGTGCTGTTCAGCCGCACGTTCCTGGAACGCGGCCTGGCCGCCAGGGAGGCCTGATGAACCGACTGCTCCGATCCCTCTGCCTGGCTTGCGCCGGGCTCCTCGCCGCCGGCCTGGCGCAGGCGGAAACCCTGCGCATCGGCGGCAAGACCTTCACCGAACAGCGCATCCTCACCGCCATCACCGCGCAGTTCCTGCAGAAGCGCGGCTACGACGTGAGCGTCACCACCGGCCTGGGCAGCACCCTGGCGCGCGCCGCCCAGGAAAGCGGCCAGCTGGATATCGTCTGGGAGTACACCGGCTCGTCGCTGATCGTCTACAACCACATCGACGAGAAGCTCGACGCCGCGGCCTCCTACCGCCGGGTCAAGCAACTTGACGAGGCCCAGGGCCTGGTCTGGCTGAAGCCGACCCGCTTCAACAACACCTATGCCCTGGCCATGCCCGAGGAAGAAGCCGAGCGCCTGGGCATCCACAGCGTCAGCGACCTCGCGCGGGTGCTCGCCGAACAGCGGAAGGCCGAGCCCGGGAGCAGCCACCTGTTCGCCATGGACCCGGAGTTCGCCGGCCGCCCCGACGGCCTCGGCCCCATGAGCGAGCTGTACGGCCTGCACTTCACCCGCGACGACATCCGCCAGATGGACGCCGGGCTGGTCTACACCGCGCTGAAGAACCGGCAGGTGTTCCTCGGCCTCGTCTACACCACCGACGGTCGCCTGAAGGACTTCAAGCTGCGCGTGCTGAAGGACGACAGGCAGTACTTCCCCTTCTACAACGCCGCCCCGGTGGTGCGTAAGGACGTCATGCAACGCCATCCGGAGTTCGCCACGCTGTTCGATCCGATCATCGAGCGGCTCGACGACGCCACCATGCAGGCGCTCAACGCGCGGGTCGACGTCCAGCAGCAGACGCCACAGAAGGTCGCCGCCGATTTCCTCCGCGAACACCACCTGCTCGATGGCGGCAAGGCCGGCCAGGGAGGTAGCCAGTAATGGATTTCTTCAGCGTGCTTTCCCATCTCGACTGGACCCAGGTCGGCCAGCTCACCCTCCAGCACCTGCTGCTGGTGCTGGTCGCCGTGGGCCTGGCGATCCTCGTCGGCGTGCCGCTGGGTGTGCTGATGACCCGTTTCAAGTGGCTGGCCGGCCCGCTGCAGGGCGCCGCCACGGTGATGCTGACGATCCCCTCGATCGCCCTGTTCGGCCTGCTGATGCCGATCTACTCGGTGTTCGGCCAGGGCCTCGGGCCGCTGCCGGCGATCACCGCGGTGTTCCTCTATTCGCTGCTGCCGATCCTGCGCAACACCTACCTCGCCCTGACCGGCGTGGAGCCGGGCATCCGCGAAGCCGGCAAGGGCATCGGCATGACCTTCTGGCAGCGCCTGCGGATGGTCGACATTCCCCTCGCGGTGCCGGTGATCCTCGCCGGCGTGCGCACCGCCGTGGTGATGAACATCGGCGTGATGACCATCGCCGCGGTGATCGGCGCCGGCGGCCTGGGCGTGCTGATCCTCACTTCCATCAGCCAGAGCAACATGCCGATGCTGGTCGTCGGCGCGGTGCTGGTCAGCCTCCTGGCCATCGTCGCCGACCTGCTGCTGCAATGGCTGCAACGCATCCTCACCCCCAAGGGACTGCGCGCCGGCGCGCACTGACAGGAGCCGCACATGATCGAACTGGACAAGCTCAGCAAGACCTTCACCCAGAAGAACGGCAAGGAATTCCGCGCCGTCGATGCCGTCAGCCTGACCGTGGAGAAAGGCGAGATCTGCGTCTTCCTCGGCCCTTCCGGGTGCGGCAAGACCACCACCCTGAAGATGATCAACCGGATCATCCCGCCGACCTCCGGCCGCGTATTGATCGACGGCCAGGACACCGCCGAGCTAGACGAGGTCACCCTGCGCCGCCACATCGGCTACGTGATCCAGCAGATCGGCCTGTTCCCGAACATGACCATAGAGGAAAACATCATGGTCGTGCCGCGCCTGCTCGGCTGGGACAAGGCGCGCTGCAAGGAGAAGGCCCGCGAACTGATGGGCATGGTCAAGCTGGAGCCCAAGCAGTACCTGCAACGCTACCCGCGCGAACTCTCCGGCGGCCAGCAGCAGCGCGTCGGGGTGATCCGCGCGCTGGCGGCGGACGCGCCGCTGCTGCTGATGGACGAGCCGTTCGGCGCGGTCGATCCGATCAACCGCGAGTCGATCCAGAACGAGTTCTTCGAGATGCAGCGCAAGCTCGGCATGACCGTGATCATGGTCAGCCACGACATCGACGAAGCCATCAAGCTGGGTGACAAGGTGGCGGTGTTCAAGAGCGGCCGGCTGCTCCAGTACGACCACCCGGACACCCTGCTGGCGCACCCGGCGGACGAGTTCGTCAGCGCCTTCACCGGCCAGGACAGCACCCTCAAGCGCCTGCTCCTGGTGCGCGCCGAGGACGCCGCCGACAGCAGCCTGGTCACCGCCCGGCCGCAGACCCCGGTGGCCGAGGCGCTGGAACTGATGGACGAGAACGACCGGCGCTACCTGATCGTGCTGGATGACCAGGGCAGGGGCCTGGGCTACGTGCGACGCAAGGACCTGCGCCGCCAGGAGGGCACCTGCGAACCGTTCATCACCCCGTTCCGGGTCACCGCCAGCCACGACGAGCACCTGCGCATCCTGCTGTCGCGGATGTACGAGTTCAACAGCTCCTGGCTGCCGGTGCTCGACCCCGACCAGCAGTTCCTCGGCGAGGTCACCCAGGAGTCCATCGCCGACTACCTCAGCTCCGGTCGCTCGCGCGGCGGCAAGGGGGTGATCGTGTCGCCGGCGGAGCAGGTCGGGGCCTAGGCCGCCGGGTGGATATTCAGCGCTCGCAGGCGCCAACCGGAGCGTACTCCGGGCGAGTAGCGCTTCCGCCCCGCCGAAACGAAAAAGCCCGGCATCCGCCGGGCTTCTCCATGCCTCTTTCGCTCAACCGGCCCGCCCCGGCGCCTGCGCCGCCGAGGTCTGGTCGTCGCGCCCTTGCGGCTTGACGATCACCGTGCAGGTGATCCCCGCCGAGAGCAGCACGCCATCCGGCACTTCGTCGATGTGCACCCGCACCGGCACGCGCTGGGCCAGGCGCACCCAGTTGAAGGTCGGGTTGACGTCGGCGGTCAGCTCGCGGCTTTCCGGGTTGTCGCGGTCGTAGATGCCGCGGGCGATGCTTTCCACATGGCCCTTGAGGTGCTCTCCGCTCATCAGTTGCATGTCCACCGGGTCGCCTTCGCGGATGTACGGCAGCTTGGTCTCCTCGAAGTAGCCGTAGACCCAGTAGGAGTTCCTGTCGATCACCGCCATCTTCGCCTCGCCGACCCGCGCGTAGTCGCCACGGTGCACGTTGAGGTTGGTGACGTAGCCGTCGACCTGCGCCACCACCCGGGTACGCGCCAGGTTCAGGCGCGCGGCGTCGAGCTGGGCCTTGGCCTGCTCGTAGTCGGCCATCGCCGCGGCGGCGGTGTTGTGGGCGTCGTCGCGGCTTTCCCGGGAGACCACCATCTCGTCCATTTCCGCACGGCGGCGGGCGTTCAGCTGGCGCATCTCCAGGGTCGCCTTGCGCGAGGCGACCAGCGACTCGGCCTGCTTAACCGCGATGCGGTAGTGGTCGGGGTCGATCTGCATCAGCAGGTCGCCTTTCTTCACCAACTGGTTGTCGCGCACCGGGACGTCGACGACGATCCCCGAGACATCGGCGGCGACGTTGATCACGTCGGCGCGCACGCGGCCGTCGCGGGTCCAGGGGGTGTCCATGTAGTTGACCCACAGGGTCCGCCCGATGAACACGGCGACCAGCAGGATCAGCAGGGTGGCCAGCAGGCTGATTACGGATTTCAAGGTCATGGTCGGCTCACGATAACGAAGAGTGCGCTACCGCCTCAGCGGTAGATGGTCAGTGAAAGGCCGCCGTACAGGCAGGCGAACAGGCTGACCCGGAACAACGCCGGGTGCCAGGTGAAGCGATACAGGCCGACCGAGGCGAAGATCCGGTCGAGGCCCCAGGTGAGCGCCGCGGCGATCACGAACAACAGCGTCAGGGTCGGCATGTAGACCCCATGGATGGCGATTTCACGCGGCATGGACAGTCCCCTGGCCACTCGTCCGGCCGGCCAGTTCGGTCAGCGGCGAGGTCGGCGCGAGCAAGGAAGAACGGATGAAGTGCAAGTAGCTGCGCACCCGCCGCAGCGGCGAGCTGTCGAAGTGCGGCGCACAGGGTTCGTCGGTGTGCCTTGCCGCGTGGATCGCCTGGTCGACGGCCGCCAGGGCGCGTTCCAGGTTCTCCTCGCCGGGGCGCACGAACAGCCGGATCAGCGCGCGGCCCATGGCACGGATCGCCTGGCGCCAGGGCATGGACTCGGCGTAGCAGGGCTCGTCCGGCAGACGCTCCTGCTCGCGACGCAGTTCGATGATCGCGTGGCCGACCTCCAGCACCAGGAACATCCAGCGCAGCAGGCCACGCTGCACGTCCGGGCGCCCGGCGGCGACCCCGTAGGCCTGGTTCAGCAGGTCGCGGGTGCCGCTTTCGAACGCCGAGCCGAGACCCCGGCTCTTGCCGCTGATGGCGAACACCACGCGCATCCGCAGGTCGCGCTCCAGGCGCTTCCACAGCCAGGCGCTGTTGGGCGGCAGGATCACCGCGGCGGCGGCGGCCGAGAGCAGCATCGAGAGGATCAGGGCGATGTACTCGTTGATCACGTGGGCCGGGTCGTAGACGGTCAGGTTCGCCGGCACCGAACCGAAGCAGAAGAACACCAGCAGGCCGAGGCCGTAGCCGGCCCACTGCGGCCGCGAGGAAATGAACGCGCCGAGGGCGAATACCGGCGCCAGCACCAGGCACAGCAGCGGGAAACCGTCGATGTGCGGGTAGACGAAGAACATCTCGCTGAAACCCAGTACCGCCGCGCCCATGGTGCCGATAGCCATCTGCATGGCGATCTTCTTCGGATTCGGCGCCGCCGAGGCCAGCGCCGAGACCGCCACCGCGTTGAGGGCGAAGGTGCCGCCGCTGGGCCAGGTGCTGTAGATCCAGAAGCAGCCGAACAGCAGGATCATCAGCCCGGTGCGCACCCCCGCCACCGCCGCCGCCACCGCGTTGGCCTTGGCGGTGAAGGCGTCCTTCCACTGCTCGCGCTCGTGGCGGTGGGCGGCCAGCGAGGCGTGGGTCAGGGCGTAGTCGTGCATTTCCTCGGCGAAGCGATAGAGCAGCTCGGCGGCGGTGTTGAAGTCCAGCCGCGCCTCTTCCCCGGGCTCCCGCGCCAGCAGTTCGCCGCGCGCCTGGCGGATGCGCGCCATCAGGCGTTCGCGGCAGTCGGCGAGGCGCCCGGCGAAGCGTTCGGCGTCATGGTCGGTGACGGCGCGGCCACGGATTTCCTCAAGCAACCCGGTGATTTCCTCCAGGCACGGCTCGAACGCTTCCAGCACTGGCTTGGAGCCTTGCGCACGCAGGCGTTCGAGCAACTGGTGGAGGGCGTGGAAACGGGTATTCATGGCCATGAACTCGCCGCTCAGGCGAATCAACCGGCCATTGCGCAGGCGCATGTGCGGATCCTCGAAGGCGCTCGCCGCGCGCATCGTCTCCAGGCCCACGGCCTGGGCGGCGAAGGCCACGTTGCTGCTCTCGAAGCGCTCGCGCCCGCCGACCCCGCGCAGGCTGTCGAGGACGAACGCGGCGAACAGGCCGAAGCGCACGTACAGCGCGTTGCGCATCGCCGCGCTGGTGGTCTGCGGCATGATCACCGCGCTGACCACGCCCGAGCAGAGGATCGCCAGGCTGATCTCCAGCACCCGCCAGATCGCCTGCATGAACGCGCCTTCCGGGTGACTGGTGGCGGGGATGCCGATCAGCGTCGCGGTGTAGCCGGCGAGCACGCAGGCGTACGAACGGAAGTCACGGTAGCGCGCGGCACCGGCGGTGCAGAGACCGATCCAGATCGCCGAGCTGAGCAGGAACAGCACCCGCTCCTGGGCGAACAGGGCGATCAGGGTGACCATCACGCTGAGCCCGACCAGGGTGCCGAGGATGCGGTAGAAGCTCTTGGCGAATACCTGACCGCTCTGCGGTTGCATGACGATGAACACGGTGATGGTCGCCGTGCTCGGCTGCGGCAACTCCAGGCGCATCGCCAGCCAGAGGGTCAGGAAGGCCGCGCAGAGCACCTTGAACACATAGATCCAGGTCGCCCCGTCGCTGCGCGCCCACTCGGCCAGGGCGCGCCGCCACTCGTCGCGGCTGGGCAGGGCGAGGCTGCCGGGGCGCCCGCTCATCGCGAGGACACCGCTCTGACCGGGACGCTTTCCGGCGCCAGCTTCGGCTGCGCCGGGGTATCCGTGCCAGCGCCGACGCCGCCACCGAGAGCGGTGACCAGGCTGGCGTGGGCGGCCAGCCGGGCGGCCCGCACCTGTTCCTGGACCAGTTGCTGCTGGAACAGCCGGGTCTGCGCGTTGAGCACGTTGAGGTAATCGGTGAGGCCGCGCTGGTAGGCCAGGGTGGCGATATCGTAGGTCTTCTGCGCGGAAGCCACCGACTGTGCGGCGAAGTCCTTCTGCACGTCCACCGAATGCAGGCGGATCAACTGGTCGGAAATGTTCTTCAGCGCATCCACCAGGGTCTGGTTGTACTGCTCCACAGCCGCATCGTAGCCAGCCGCCGCTTCGCCCAGTTGCGAACGCAGGCGACCGCCATCGAAGATCGGCAGGGTCACCGCCGGGCCGGCGCTGTAGGTGTACTTGGCGCTGCGGAAGAACTCGAGCATGCCGCCACCGACCGCGCTGAAACCGACCGAGGCCATCAGGTCGACATTGGGATAGAAGTCGGCGCGCGCCACGTCCACGCCCTTGGCCAGGGCGGCGACCTGCCAGCGGCGGGCGACCACGTCCGGGCGGCGACCGAGCAACTCGGCCGGCAGGACGCTGGGCAGGCTCGGCTGCGCCGCCAGGTCCAGGCGCGGCCGGCGGATCGTGCGGCCCTCGCCCGGGCCTTTGCCGGCCAGGGCGGCGAGCAGGTTGCGGCTGAGCTGGATCTCTTCGTCGATCACCTCGATGCGGCGCTCGGTCTCGGGCAGCGGCACTTCCGCCTGGCTGACCTCGAAATGCGTGCCGAGGCCGCCGCGCAGGCGGCGCTGGGCCAGGGCGAGGATGTCGCGCTGCTGCTGCAGCATGGCCTTGGCGATGTCCATCTCGGCGTACTGCAACGACAGCTGGACGTAGGCGCGGACGATGTTGCCCTCCAGTTCGAGCTGCGCCTGGCGCGCCTCGGCGGCGGCCATGTGGGCCAGGTCGACGGCGCGTTCGCTGTCGCTGCGGTCGCGTCCCCAGAGATCGAGCTTGTAGTTCAGGCCGATCTCGGTGGAATTGTTCCAGGAGGTGGTCCGCGCCAGGTCGCCGGGGCCGTAGAAGTAGTCGTCCGGCCAGCGGTGGCGGACCAGCGAGCCCTTGCCCTGGATCTGCGGCGACTCGATGGACTCCACCAGCCCGGCCATGGACTTCGCCTGGCGTACCCGCGCATGGGCCACCGCCAGGCTCGGATTGCCGTCCAGGGCCTTGTCGATCCAGGCGTCCAGCTGTGGATCGGCATATGCCTTCCACCACTGAGCCTGCGGCCAGCCGGCTTCGCGGGCGGCAGCCCGGATCGCAGGGTCGGTGGCCAGTGCGTTGGCATCGAGGGTAGCGGCCTGGGGGGCGATATCGCCTGTACTGACACAACCGGATATTGCGGAGAAAACGACGAGAAAACCGACGAAAGAACCGACCAAGGTCAGCTCCTTCCTGAGAACACGCGGCACGTTGTCTGATCCTGGGAGGGGCAAAGCACGGAATTTGAGCGGTACGGGCGCCGCTCAACCCGCTCGAGCGTCCATGCGCTCGGGGGCTTGTGGATTTTAAGAGGCTGGCGGCGGCTGATAAGCTGGCTCAAGTGCGATTGTTTATTGCGTAATGTGAAATAATCCCTCCCCGCAACAATCTGACACACTTCTGCGCGTGCCTAGGAGGCCCCGTCGATGGACACCCTGCAAAACATGCGAGCCTTCGTCTGCGTGGCGGAAACCGGCAGTTTCACCGCGGCATCCCAGCAGCTCAACACCACCACCGCCTACGTCTCGCGGGCGGTGGCCAACCTCGAGACGCACCTGCGCACCCGCCTGCTCAACCGTACCACTCGTCGCATCGCCCTCACCGAGGCTGGCCAGCGCTACCTGCTGCGCTGCGAGCAGATTCTCGCCTACGTCGAGGAAGCCGAGGCCGAAGCCAGCGACGCGCATGCCCGGCCGGCCGGCAGGCTGAAGCTGCATTCGATGACCGGCATCGGCCAGCACTACGTGATCCGCGCCATCGCCGGCTACCGCCAGCAGTACCGCGACGTGACCTTCGACCTGACCATGGCCAACCGCGTGCCGGACCTGCTCGACGAGGGGTTCGACGTGGCCATCGTGGTCGCTTCCGAGCTACCCGACTCCGGTTTCATCTCCCAGCGCATCGGCGAGACCTACAGCATTCTCTGCGCCTCGCCGGAATACCTGCGCCGCAACGGCACGCCGAGCGAACCCGCGGAGCTGGCCAACCACGACTGCCTGCGCCTGGTCAGCCCGGTGGTGCCGCTGGACCGCTGGCTGTTCGACGGTCCCAACGGCCAGGAAATGGTCTCCATCGGTGCCTCGCCGTTCCAGGTCAATGTCGGCGACGCCATGACCGAGGCGATCCGCTCCGGCCTGGGCATCGGCATCCTGCCGGTCTACTCGGCCATCGACGACCTCGGCAAGGGCACCCTGGTGCGGGTACTGCCGCAGCATCGCCTGCAACAGTTGAACGTCTACGCGCTGTATCCCTCGCGGCAGTATCTCGACGCCAAGATCAAGACCTGGGTGGAGTATCTCAAGGAAAGCCTGCCCGGCCTGCTGCAACGCGACGAGGCCACGCTGGTCGAGTTGTGCCTGGAACTCAGGAAGTCTTCCTGAGCCGATAATCGCCCGCCACGTGGCGAGCCGCCGCCCGCCGCCGAGGCGGCGGTGGTAAGGTCGGCGCCTTCGCTCCCGCTTGCAGAGTACCGCCATGAAAAAGAACGTCTTCGTCTTCAGCCGCCTCGCCCCCGAGCACCTCGAGCGCCTGCGGCGGCAGTTCAACGTCCGCCTGCTCGAACCGAAGCTGGGCGATATCGACGCCCAGTATGCCGCCGCCCTGCCCGACACCCACGGCATGATCGGCGTCGGCCGGCCGCTCGGCGCCAGGCAACTGGAACAGGCGCGGCAACTGGAAGTGATTTCCAGCGTCTCGGTCGGCTACGACAACTACGATCTCGACTACCTCAACCAGCGTGGCATCGCCCTGACCAATACCCCCGACGTGCTCACCGAGACCACCGCCGATCTCGGCTTCGCCCTGCTGATCAGCGCCGCGCGCCGGGTCGCCGAACTGGATGCCTGGGTCAAGGCCGGGAACTGGAAGCGTACCGTCGACACCCCGCAGTTCGGCACCGATGTGCATGGCAAGAAACTCGGCATCCTCGGCCTCGGCCGGATCGGCGCGGCCATCGCCCGGCGCGGCCGTTTCGGCTTCGGCATGCAGGTGCTCTATCACGGCAACAGCCGCAAGCCGGAGCTGGAGCGGGAACTCGGCGCGCGCTTCCTCGGTTTCGACGAACTGCTCGGCCAGGCCGACTTCGTCTGCGTGGTGGTGCCGCTGGGGCCGCAGACCCGCCAGTTGATCGGCGCGCGCGAACTGGGCCTGATGAAGCCCTCGGCGATCCTGGTCAATGTCGCCCGCGGCCAGGTGGTCGACGAGGCCGCGCTGGTCGACGCCCTGCGGGAGAAACGCATCCTCGGCGCCGGCCTGGACGTCTACGCGAAGGAACCGCTGGCCGAGTCGCCACTGTTCGCCCTGGACAACGTGGTGACCCTGCCGCACATCGGCTCGGCCACCCACGAGACGCGCCGGGCCATGGCCGAGCGCGCGCTGGACAACTTCGAGGCGGCGCTGCGCGGCGAGCGACCGCTGGACCTGGTCAACCCGCAGACCTGGTCGCGCGCCTGAGCGCACCCCCTCTTCCGCGCTATGCCGAACGCGCCGGCGCCGCCAGCGCGGGCGCCTTCGGCTTGCGGAACACCAGCACGTTGCCGAGCATCACCAGGGCCAGCCCGGCCAGCGCCGGCGCGGTCCAGCGGTAGCCCTCGACGAAGGCCGAGATGTTCAGCGCCACCACCGGGAACAGCACGGTGCAGTAAGCGGCGCGATCCGGGCCCATGCGCCCGACCAGGGTCAGGTAGGCGGTGAAACCGATCACCGAGCCGGGGATCGCCAGGTACAGCAGCGAGCCGACGTAGCGCGCGCTCCAGTCGAAATTCAGCGGCACGCCCTGGACCAGGCACAGCGCCAGGAGGATCAGGGTGCCGTAGAGCATGCTCCAGGCGTTGCCGGTGAGCGGGCGGATGCCGGCCCTCTGTTGCAGGCTGGAAAGCATGTTGCCGGTGGAGAAGCACAGCGTGCCGAGCAGGGCCAGGCCGAGGCCGTAGAAGGTTTCCGGGGTGGCCTGGTGACCCACCAGTTCCGGCCAGAACAGCAGCCCCAGGCCGAGCAGGCCGAGACCGCCACCGGCCATCACGTTCGACGCGATGCGCTGGCCGAACCACAGCCGGGCGTTCAGCGCATTCCACAGGGTCGCGGTGGAGAACACCACGGCCACCAGGCCGCTGGGAATCCACTGGCTGGCGGTATAGAAGCAGATGAAATTCAGGCAGAACAGGCATACGCCCTGGGCCATGCACAGGCGTTGGCCACGCGCATCCAGCCGTTGCAGGCGGCGACCCAGCAGCAGCATGGCGAACAGCACCAGCGCCGCCAGGGCGAAGCGGTAGGCGATGGACAGGGTGATCGCCACCGGGCCCATCTGCAGCTTGATGGCGATCCAGGTGGTGCCCCAGATGAGCACGGTGAGCAGGTACAGCGAAAGGTTCATGGCGGCTCCGCAACGACAGGATGCCGCCAGTCTGCGGGCGAGTCCGGGTGGGACGATTGTCCATTCTTGCGCTTTTCATCCGCCGCCCCTCGCCGCCCCGGACACGCGCGGGTAGCATGGAGGACATGCACCAACCCAGCGATTTCCAGGTATTCCGCACCCTCGACCGGACCTCCAATGCGCGCCTGCTGCGCAGCAGCACGCTCAGCGACGGCCTGGCGCTCGCCCATTGGTACCGCGACGAAGCGGAGATCCTCGGCTACAGCGATCCCGGCCACCACACCCTGTCGCTCTACCTGCAGGGCGGCTGGCAGACCTTCCGCCGCGACCGCCCGGGCCTCTACGGCGGTCCCGACCGCTTCTGCGTGATGCCGGCCGAACACCACTCCGACTGGGCGGTGACTCGCGGCCTGGGCTTCATGCACCTGTACATCAGCCCGCAACGCCTGGCCGGCGCGGCGGTGCGTACCCTCGACTGCGAACCGCGCAGCCTGCAACTGGAGGAGCGTACCTACATCCAGGACGCCCCGCTGGCCGCGCTGTGCCGGACCCTGGAACGGCAGGACTGGAACGAACCCGCCGAGCGCCTGCTGTGCACCAGCCTCGCCCACCAGGCGGTGGACCACCTGCTGCTCACCGGTTGCGGCAGGCGCACCGGCGTGCGCTGGCAGGGCGGGCTGGCCGCGCACGTGCGGCGACGCCTGGCCGAGTACATCGAAAGCCACCTGGAGCAGCCGCTGGAACTGGGGTCGCTGGCGGAACTGGCGGCGCTCTCCGAGTACCACTTCGCCCGCATGTTCCGCGTCTCCTTCGGCCTGCCGCCGCACCGCTACGTGCTGGAGCGGCGCCTGGCGCGGGCCCGCGAACTGCTGGCGTACTCCGCGCAATCGCTGCAGGAGGTCTCGCTGGCCTGCGGCTTCGCCAGCCAGAGCCATTTCATCCGGCGCTTCCGCGAAGCCCACGGTGCCACCCCGGGACAATACCGCACCGCCCTGAAAGCCTCCTGAAAGCCTGGCGCCGACGGCCTGCGGTTGTAGGCAGGCACTCTCGCAGCATAAAATGATAACTATTATCATTCGTTAACCCTTCTGCTCCGGGAATGTCCAGGTGTCGAGCGCCGATCTCGCCCATGCGGCCGCGTTGCATACCCTCTACAGCGACCACCACCACTGGCTCACGGGCTGGCTGCGGCGCCGCCTCGGCTGCCCGCAGAACGCCGCCGACCTGGCCCAGGACACCTTCGTCAAGGTCCTGGTCTCGCGCCAGGCCACGCGCATCGACGAACCGCGCGCCTTCCTCACCACCATCGCCCGCCGCGTGCTGTGCAACCACTACCGCCGCCAGGACGTCGAGCGCGCCTACCTGGAAGCCCTGGCCAGCCTGCCCGAGTGCGAGCTGCCCAGCGAAGAGACGCGCGCCATCGTCCTGGAAACCCTGGTCGAGCTGGACCACCTGCTCGACGGCCTGCCGCCGCTGGCCAAGGAAACCTTCCTGCTGGCCCGGCTCGACGGCCTCGGCTATGCCGAGATCGCCACGCAGTTGGGGATCTCCCTGAGCAGCGTCAAGCGCTACATGCTCAAGGCCGCGCAGCGCTGCTATTTCTTCGATCTGCCATGAGCCTGCCCGCCGCGCCCAAGGTGCCGCCGCAGGTGGCCGAGCAGGCGGTGCGCTGGCTGGTCGAGTTGCAGGGCGGCGCCGACGACGAACGCCTGCGCCAGGCCTGGCAGCGCTGGCGCCAGGCGGCGCCGGAACACGAGCAGGCCTGGCGTCACATCGAAGCGGTCAACCAGCGCCTGGCCGGGATCGGCACGCCGCTGGCCCTGGCCGTCGTCAACGCGCCGCGCTCGGCACAGCGCCGGCGCGCGCTGAAGACCCTGCTGGTCATGCTGGCCGCCGGTGGCGGCGCCTGGGGCCTGCGCGAGAACGGCAGCCTGCAGCGCTGGAGCGCCGACTATGCCACCAGCGTCGGCGAACGCCGGCGCCTGGCCCTGGCCGACGGCAGTCGCGTCGAGCTGAACAGCGACACGGCGGTGGATGTCCGCTTCGATGCCGGCGAACGGCGCCTGCTCCTGCTGCGCGGGGAAATCCAGCTCAGCACCGGCCACGACCCGCGCCCGCTGCACGTGTACAGCGCGGAAGGCCGGCTGCGACCGGTGGGCACCCGGTTCGACGTGCGCCAGTTCGCCGGACGCACCCGCGTCGCCGTCCACGAGGGCGCGGTGCAGGTGGAGAACCGCGGCGGCCAGGGCCTGCTGTTGCCCAGCGGCCGGCAACTGGATTTCGACCGCGAGCGACTCGGCGCCCCGCAGCCGTTGCCGGTCGGCAGCGGCGCCTGGACCGACGGCATGCTGGTGGCCGCCGGCATGCGCCTGGACGAGTTCCTCGCCGAAGTCTCGCGCTATCGCCCCGGACGGCTGGGCTGCGACCCGCGCATCGGCGGCCTGCGGATTTCCGGCAGCTATCCGCTGGACGACAGCGAGCGGATCCTCGCCACCCTGCCGACGGTACTGCCGGTGGAGGTGCGGCGGGTCACCCGCTACTGGGTCGGCGTGCACCCGCGCGAATGAGCGGGAAAAACTTTCCGCGCCCCTGAGCCTTTTTCCCCACCTCGCGTGACAGAGGAGGAAAGCCAACCTCGAAGATTCACTGGAGTGTCCCTCATGTCCCCGTCACGCGTCCTGTCACCGCTCAGCCGCGCCCTGCTCCTCGCCTGCCTCGGCGGTCCCGCCCTGGTTACCGCCGAGGCCGCCGGCGCCGCCGAGATCCGCGCCGATGCCCGCCAGTACTACCGGTTGCCCGCCGAGCCACTGGAACAGGCGTTGAACCACCTCGGCCGCCAGGCCGGCGTACTGATCGCCTTCAGCCCCGAGCAGACCGCCGCGCGCCGCAGCCAACCGCTGGACGGCGAGTACACCCTGGACGAGGCACTGGCCGCCCTGCTCGCCAGCTCCGGCCTGGAGGCACGCGCCCAGGGCGGCGGCGCCTACATCCTGGAAACGCTGCCGGTGGAAGACCCGGCCAGCCTACAGGCGGTCACCGTGGTCGGCGACTGGCTGGCCGACGCCAGCGCCGCCGACGTCTTCGAGCATCCCGGCGCGCGCGACGTGGTCCGCCGCGAGCAGTTCCAGGCCCAAGGCGCGGCCAGCACCCGCGAAGTGCTGGAGCGCATTCCAGGGGTCAGCGCGCCGCTGAACAATGGCACCGGCAGCCATGACCTGGCGCTGAACTTCGGCATCCGCGGCCTCAACCCGCGCCTGGCGTCGCGCTCGACGGTGCTGATGGATGGCATCCCGGTACCCTTCGCGCCCTATGGCCAGCCACAGTTGTCGCTGGCGCCGGTGTCCATCGGCAACATGGACGCGGTGGACGTGGTGCGTGGCGGCGGCGCGGTGCGCTACGGCCCGCAGAACGTCGGCGGCATCGTCAACTTCGTGACCCGGGCGATCCCCGAGGACTTCGCCACCAGGCTCGACGTGCACAGCGAACTCAGCCCCAGTTCCAGCCAGGACGGCCTGAAGACCACCCACAACGTGCTGATCGGCGGCACCGGTGCCAACGGTCTCGGCGGCGCCCTGCTCTACTCCGGCACCCGCGGCGGCGATTGGCGCGAGCACAGCGATACGCGGATCGACGACCTGATCCTCAAGGGCCGCTTCCAGCCCAGCGACGAACACGCCTTCTCGGCGCTGACCCAGTACTACGACGGCGAGGCCGACATGCCCGGCGGCCTCAGCGCCGCGGCCTACCGCGACGATCCGTACCAGTCGAGCCGTCCCTACGACAAGTTCTGGGGCCGCCGTACCCTGGCCAGCGCCAGCTACGAATACACCCCCAACGCCAGCCAGAAGCTCAACGTCACCGGCTTCTTCACCAAGACCCTGCGCAGCGGCTACCTCGACCAGGGCCGCAACCTCACCCTGTCGCCGCGCGAATACTGGGTGCGAGGCCTGGAAACCCGTTTCAGCCAGGGCTTCGAGCTGGGCGAAAGTCGCCACGAAGTGGGCATCGGCCATCGCTACGTCAACGAAGCCAGCCACGAGCTGCGCTACTGGACCCGCGCCGACAGCGGCCAACTGCCCAGCACCGGCAGCCGCAACGATCGCGACACCCGCGGCGGCACCGAGGCCAACGCGTTCTACATCGACGATCGCATCGACATCGGCAACTGGACCATCACCCCTGGCATCCGCTACGAGAAGATCGACTCGCAACAGAAGAACCTGTTGAAGGGCAGCAAGGACAGCGGTCGCTACAACGCCTCGCTGCCGGCGCTCAACGTGATCTACCACCTCACCCCGAGCTGGAATCTCTACGCCAACACCGAAGGCTCGTTCGGCACCGTGCAGTACAGCCAGATGGGCAAGGCGGTGCGCAGCGGCGACATCGAGCCGGAGAAGGCACGCACCTGGGAACTGGGCAGCCGCTACGACGACGGCATCCTGCGCGCCGAACTGGGCGCCTTCCTGATCAACTTCGACAACCAGTACGAGAGCAACCAGCAGACCGACAGCGTCACCGCCCGGGGCAAGACCCGGCACAAGGGCATCGAGGCGGCGCTCGCCTACGACCTGGCCGATCTCGATCCGCTGCTCTCCGGCTTCGACGTCTACGCCAGCTACGCCTATGTCGACGCGAGCATCCGCGAGGACGGACCGAACAAGGGCAACCAGGTGCCGTTCTCCTCGAAGCACAAGGGCACCCTTGGCGCCAACTACCGCACCGGCGCCTGGAGCTACAACCTCGACGGCAGCTTCCAGACCAGCCAGTACGCCGACAACGCCAACACCGAGAGCGAAAGCGCCGACGGCAGCACCGGGCGGATCGCCGGCTGGATGGTCTGGAGCGCGCGCGGCAGCTACGACTTCGGCCCGCAACTGAACGACCTGAAGCTCGGCCTGGGGGTGAAGAACCTGTTCGATCGCCGCTACTACACCCGCTCGTTCGACGACAACAACAAGGGACTCTACGTCGGCCAGCCGCGCACCCTGTACGTGCAGGCGTCGGTAGGCTTCTGAGGCACGCCGGAGCGGGAATCCGAGGCGCAAGAGCGCAAGCGACCATCCGCCCCTCCACCGGCAGGGCGAATGGCGCAAGGCGCCATCCGTCGCCGGGCCGGGGCGACGGTCAGGCCCCGCGTCACTTCCAGTTCGGATCGCTCTCCAGCTGCTTCATCAGCAGCTCGCGGACCGGCTTGGACGGCTTGCCGTACCAGCGGTAGGTGGCATACGCGCTGGGTTTCTCCATGACCTCGGCGGGCTCGTCCGGAAGATTGACCTGCAAGCCATAGGCGGCGCTCTTGTCGCCGCGGAAGGCGACCAGCAGGCGGTTGTTGCCGCAATCATGCGGCTTGCAGCTGTCGGCCAGCACGTAGGGCTGGCCGTCCAGGCTCAGGCTGGTGGACGGAGAACTCGGGCCGCTGGCCTCGGAAACCCACTTCGGTACCTCGTTCTCGCCCTTGAACATGGCGTGCCAGGTGGCCTTGTAGCCAGGCTGGCCGAGCAGCTCGAACAGCCGCGGCTGCTCCTCGGCCTGGACTGCCACCGCATGCAGCGAGGCGCCGAGCAGGGCCAGCGAGAGCAGTCTGGATATTCCGTTCATGGCGATTTCCTTCGATCAGATGAAAAGGTTGGCCGGCCTGCCGGGCAGTGTCCCCGCCAATGGCTGCTTGGAGCGGCACGGGCCCGACAAGTTCGCCGGCGACCGACAAATCCCTGGATTGCCGGATGACAGGCATCCCGGAACGCCACGTTTTACCGCTATAATCCCGCGTTTTTCCGGGCCGCCCCGCGCCCACGCCAACGGATTCCAGCAGGCACGCATCCATGACCACTCAGGCCGCCGAAGTCGCGAAGCGCCGTACCTTCGCGATCATCTCCCACCCCGACGCCGGTAAGACCACCATCACCGAGAAGCTGCTGCTGATGGGCAAGGCGATCGCCGTCGCCGGTACCGTGAAGTCGCGCAAGTCCGACCGCCACGCCACCTCCGACTGGATGGAAATGGAAAAGCAGCGCGGCATCTCCATCACCACCTCGGTGATGCAGTTCCCCTACCGCGAGCACATGATCAACCTGCTCGACACTCCCGGCCACGAGGACTTCTCCGAAGACACCTACCGCACCCTGACCGCGGTGGACTCGGCGCTGATGGTGCTCGACGGCGGCAAGGGCGTCGAACCGCGGACCATCGCCCTGATGGAAGTCTGCCGGCTGCGCGACACGCCCATCGTCAGCTTCATCAACAAGCTCGACCGCGACATCCGCGATCCCATCGAGCTGCTCGACGAGATCGAGGCGGTGCTGAAGATCAAGGCCGCGCCGATCACCTGGCCGATCGGCTGCTACAAGGACTTCAAGGGCGTCTACCACCTGGCCGACGACAAGATCATCGTCTACGTCCCGGGCCATGGCCACGAGCGTATCGAGACGAAGATCATCGACAAGCTCGACTCCGACGAGGCCCGCGCCCACCTGGGCGATCTCTACGACAACTTCGTCGAGCAGCTGGAACTGGTCCAGGGCGCGTGCCACACGTTCGACAAGGACGCCTTCCTCAAGGGCGAGATGACCCCGGTGTTCTTCGGCACCGCGCTGGGCAACTTCGGCGTCGACCAGGTCCTCGACTGCATCGTCGACTGGGCGCCGCAACCGCTGTCGCGCGCCACCCACGAACGCAACGTGGAGCCGACCGAGGAGAAGTTCTCCGGCTTCGTGTTCAAGATCCAGGCGAACATGGATCCCAAGCACCGCGACCGCATCGCCTTCATGCGCATCTGCTCGGGCAAGTACGAGAAGGGCATGAAGATGCGCCACGTGCGCCTGGGCAAGGATGTGAAGATCGCCGATGCGCTGACCTTCTTCTCTTCCGAGCGCGAGCAGCTGGAGGAAGCCTATGCCGGCGACATCATCGGCCTGCACAACCACGGCACCATCCAGATCGGCGACACCTTCAGCGAAGGCGAGAACTTCGGCTTCACCGGCATTCCGCACTTCGCCCCGGAGCTGTTCCGCCGCGTGCGCCTGAAGGACCCGCTGAAGTCCAAGCAGTTGCGCCAGGGCCTGCAGGAGCTGGCCGAGGAAGGCGCCACCCAGGTGTTCTTCCCCGAGCGCAACAACGACATCATCCTCGGCGCGGTCGGCGTGCTGCAGTTCGACGTGGTCGCCAGCCGCCTGAAGGAGGAATACAAGGTCGAGTGCGCCTACGAGGCGATCAACGTCTGGTCGGCGCGCTGGATCGAGTGCGACGACGAGAAGAAGCTCAAGGAGTTCCAGGACAAGGCCTTCGAGAATCTTTCCGTGGACGGCGGCGGCCACCTCACCTACCTGGCGCCGACCCGCGTCAACCTGAGCCTGATGGAAGAGCGCTGGCCGGATATCCGCTTCCGCGCGACACGCGAGCATCACTGATCGCGACAGGCGAAAAAGGCAAGCCAACCGGCGAATGCCAGTCGCGAGCGGCTTCTCGCTCGAGGCGATGAGAAGACCCAAGCGAAACGGCGCTTCCCTCGCGTGAGGAAGCGCCGTTTTTTCTCAACGGACTGGCATCAGGACAACGCCCGCCTTTTCAAGCGCGACTCAGCGCCGGTGGCGCTTCATCGCCACCCGCCGCAGGTCGATGCCGATCACCACCGGGTCGTGGTCCGACGCACGATACGGCTCGGCGCTGTACAGGCTGTCCTGCTGCCGCGGCGTCTTGAACTCCAGGTTGTAGTCCAGCACCCGCGGCTCGTCGGCGTTGATGTGCCACTCCACCGCGCCGCGCACCTGGCGCGCCAGGCTGGCATTGGCCAAGGCATGGTCGAGATAGCCGGACTGCCCGGAGAACACGTAGGAGTAGCCCTTCCCGGCCCCGGCCTGACGCGCCACCAGGTCGGTGTAGCCGGCGGCGCGGATGACGTTCACCGGGTCTTCCTTGGCATAGGAGTTGAGGTCGCCGATGATCAGGTAGTCCGGGTCCTTCGCCGCGGTCGGATCGCTCGCCAGCCAGTCCACCAGGGCCTGGGCGGCGCGCGCACGGGTCAGGTTGCAGTTGCCCTGGCCATCGCCGGTGTCCGGGTCGCCGTCGCAGGCCGAGCCCTTCGACTTCAGGTGATTGACCGCGATGGTCAGGCGCTCGCCGCCGGTGATCTCCTGGAAGGTCTGGGCCAGGGTCGGGCGGTTCTTGCTGTCATCGAACTCCGGGTTCACCGTGCGATCGAGCACTGCCGCGGCACCGTAGGTGCGTACCCTGTCGCTGCGGTAGATCAGGCCGACGGCGATCTCGTCGCTGCCCAGCTTAGTCCGGTTCGGATTGACGAAGGCGTAGCGCTGCCCCTGGGGCAGGCCGGCGTTGAGGCCATCGACCAGGTCGGCGATGGCGGCGAACTCGCCGTAGCCGTCGTTCTCGATCTCCATCAGGCCGACGATGTCCGCCTTCGAGGCGAGGATCGCGGCGACGATCTTCGCCTTCTGCCGCTGGAACTCTTCCGCCGTGCTGGCCCCGCGCGAGGTGGGGAAGCCGCCGCCCTTGCCGTCGCCGTTGAAGTAGTTGAGCACGTTGAAGCTGGCCACCCGCAGGCGTCCTTCCACCACCGGCTGGGCCGGGCGCGGGTTGGCCGCCTCGAATACCGGGGTTTGCAGCGGCTGGATGCGGTAGCTGCCGGCCGAGTAGTCGAGCACGCCGTCGATGGCGCTGGTGCGGTCGCCCACGCGCAGGCTGTTGTAGGCGCTCAGCCCGGGCGCCGGATAGCGGATCGGGTCGGGATTCTGCCCGCTGCGGCCGTCGTCGAGGATGATCCGGTCCAGGTCGTTGCGTGCCTGCATGGCCCTGGCCTGTTCACCGGGCGCCACCACGTTGGTCGGAGTCATCCGGCGACCGCCTGAGGACAGCAGGACCTCGCCGTAGCGCCCGAGGTTGTAGACCTCGTTGACGGTGAGCGCCTGGCGGATCTGCACGCGCATGCCCTCATAGCGTTCCAGCGCGTCGGCGCTGGCCAGCGGCAGGCTGATGCCGGCCGGCGACGGCAGGGCCACGCCGCTCGCCAGGACGCTGACCTGCAGCGGTCCGACCAGCTCGGTGAGGCCGTTGAACTCGCGGACCTGGCCGCTCACCCGGACGCGGTCGCCGAGCTTGACGTCGCTGCCGTTGCCGCCGTCGTAGACGAAGAGGCCTTCGGAGGTGGCCGGATCGCCGTCCACCGTGGCGTCTTCCTGCTGCACGTAGAAGCCCTTCAACTCGCTGGCGTTCTGGAAGTCGCCGACCACCACGCCCTCGATGGCGACCCGCTGGTTCACCAGCGGACTTTCGGCGCCGGCGCCCTGCACCTCGTGGATCGGTCGCAGGCCGGCCTCCTCGCCGCCACCCGGCTGGCCATCACCGTGCTGGCCGAGATGGGCGAAGGTGTCGCGCGGGTAGCCCAGCCATTGCGCCGCCGGATCGAAGGCATCGCCGGGATCGCTGTCGCCGTCGCGGATATCGGTCTTGCGCACCAGGGTCCGGTCGAGGGTCTGGACGTCACCGCCGCCCCAGGCGGTGCCGGGATTGACGCCGACCTGGCCGAGGCTGTCGAGGACTTCGCCATCGCGTCGGCGCAGCAGCACCGCGTCGTTGCCGTTGAACCAGCTGCCTTCCACGCGCTGGCTGGCCAGGGCCAGCAGCGCCGGATCGGCCACGCCGTTGGCGAGGACGAAGGTCCTGCCCGGCGCCAGGCTGCCGCTCAGCTCGATGCTGCGGCCCGCCGCGCTGGCGCCGTTGAAGTAGAACTCGACGCGGTAGGCGGAGAGATCGAGGACCTGGCTGCCGCTGTTGTAGAACTCCAGCGCCTTGTTGTTGCCGCTGCCTTCGACGTACTCGGAGATGATCAGCTCGGCGGCGTTCGCCACCGGCAGGCCCAGCAGGGCCAGGCCGCCCAGCAGGGCGGCGTTACGCAAGGGGTGCATCGGGATACTCCTTTATCGGAAGGGAATCGCCGCGGCTCAGGCGCCGTCGGGCTGCAGCTCCTGGGAAAACACCGACTCGCCGTCGAGGTCGCGCAGGGTGACGGTGAGCGCGCGGGTCTGCGCATCGATCTCCACCTCGCCGAAGAACTGGTAGCCGGCGAAGGGGGAACTGTTCTGGACCAGCGGGGCCTTCTGGAACATCACCTGCGGGCCAAAGGTGCCATCCAGCGCGTTGGGGCCGAAACTACCGGCATTGAGAGGCCCGGCGACGAACTCCCAGAACGCCGCGAAGTCCTTGAACGCGGCGCGCTCCGGGCTGTAGTGGTGGGCCGCGCAGTAATGCACGTCGGCGGTCAGCCAGACGGTGTTGCGCACCCCGGCGCGCTGGATGAAGCGCAGCAGGTCGGCGATCTCCAGCTCGCGGCCCAGGGCCTTGCCGTCGTTGCCGTTGGCGATGGCCTCCCAGCGCTCGCGACCGTGCTCGTCCTTGCCGTCGGGCACGCAGAGGCCGATCGGCATGTCGGCGGCGATCACCTTCCACTGCGCGCGCGAACCACGCAGCTCGCGCTTGAGCCATTGCAGTTGCTCGCGACCGAGAAAGTCGGTGGCGCCGCTGCGCCGGGCCTGCAGGTTGGCGCTGTTGCCGCCGCGGTAGCTGCGCATGTCGAGGACGAACACATCGAGCAACGGACCGTAGGCGACCTTGCGGTAGATCCGCCCGTCGCGCCCCTGGCGCTGGAAGCGCAACGGCGCGTATTCGAGGAACGCCTGGCGCGCGCGGGCCGCCAGCAGGTCGATGTCCTTCACCCGGTAGCGCTCGTCGAGCTGCTTGCTGGAGGACCAGTTGTTGGTGGTCTCGTGGTCGTCCCACTGCCAGATCTGCGGCACCTCGGCGTTGAAGCGGCGCAGGTTGTCGTCGAGCAGGTTGTAGCGGTAGTTGCCGCGGAATTCGTCGAGGGTCTCGGCGACCTTGCTCTTGGCCTCGGTCACCCGGTTGCGCCAGATGCGCCCGCCCTCGGTCTCGATGCGCTCGGGAATCGGCCCGTCGGCATAGATGGTGTCGCCGCTGTGCAGGAAGAAGTCCGGCTGGCGCCGGCGCATGGCTTCGTAGATGCGCATGCCGCCGATATTCGGATTGATTCCGAAGCCCTGCCCGCAGGTGTCGCCGCTCCAGACGAAGCGGATGTTGCGCGCCTCGCCCGGCGCACTGCGCAGGTGGCCGAACCAGGGCCGGCTCAGGCTGCCGTCGCGGGCATCCTCGAAGCGCACCCGGTAGAAGATCGACTGGTCGGCCGGCAGACCGCGCAGGTCGATGCGCGCGGTGTAGTCGAGACGCTCGTCGGTGATCGGCGAGACCAGCCGGCGCGGCTCGCTGAAGACGCTGCGGGTGTCCCACTCGACGATCATCCGTGCCGGACGGTCGGTGCGGCTCCAGACCAGCGCGCGGTCGCCGTGCACGTCACCGGACTGCACGCCATCGGTCAGCTTCGGCCGCGCATTCGGCGCGGCGATCACCGCCGGCGCGCCCAGCGCCGGCAACAGCAGCCCAGCGCCCAGGCCTTGCACGACGCGGCGGCGCTTGAGGTCCATTGCACTCATTCCGGAGTTCTCCGCAGGCTTCACGAAGGTCCGGTTTACCGGGGCAAGTTGACAGGGGCGTTACGGGAACGGACAGGCTATTCGTTTCGTCAGGGGAATGCCGGGTGTGGGCGGCAGTGTCTGCCACTCGTTCCACGGTGATCGTCTCTTGCCTTCCAGCGTCCATTTGCGAGTCCGAGGGAAGTCAGGCTGCCTATGCGGCAGTGAACGGGACGTCTGGTCGGCGCGAGCAAGGGACCGTTTTCTTAGCTGCCTACACGGCAGTTAACAGCTGGGGAAGGATGTCGCTTAAAGCTTGAGCGGGCTTCTGGCTGGGCGGTCTAGCTGCTTGTCGTGCCTGCCTCGACCTCTTGTTTCGCCTTCCCAGGCGAGTCACTTTCTCAGTCGCGAGAAAGTAACCAAAGCGCTTGCCCCTGCATCCGGCCCCAGCCGCTACGCGACTGGGGTTCCCTCGCTACATCGTCGCTCCGGGGGCCCGCCGCCACGGTCCTTCGTGGACCGGGGCGGCTCTCGCGGCCTCCTGCCGCTCGTCCCCCTACGCAACGATTCCGCTCGGCCTCCTGACGGGGCGGGTTCGCCGCCCTACCGTCTGGAGGCCAAGCATGACTTCGTGCCTGCCAGACCTCCGCAGGCCGGTGCCCTATGGATTTATATCGCTCGCGATTTCTTAGCTGCCTATACGGCAGTGAACCCGGCGAAATCATGGCGGGCATTGATCACGATTTTCTTAGCTGCCTATACGGCAGTGAACAACGCCAGGGCGTAAAGCTGCGGCGACACCGTTTTCTTAGCTGCCTATACGGCAGTGAACGAGGACTGCGGCATGAAGACTTCTGAACGCATTTTCTTAGCTGCCTATACGGCAGTGAACCTGATGTCCGCGCTGGTGGTGATGTTGCCGCTTTTCTTAGCTGCCTATACGGCAGTGAACCCGAGGGTGACGCTGTTGCTGGCCGTCGTCGTTTTCTTAGCTGCCTATACGGCAGTGAACTAGCCGCGAAAACCTATAACCATTTGAAGGAAAAAGAAATACAGGGTTTTCCCAGTTTGAAACCCTCTTTTTACGAGGCTTTGTAAGTCTTTGATTTTCAAGGGCGTAAGAAACCGTCCCAAAAAAGGGTCGCAAGCTTCGGGCAATTGGAGGCCATTTCGCGATGATCGGGACGGGCGGCGGACCTCGCCGTTTGCGCGCGAATGGGCCTCGAAGGGATCACCTCTCAAAGCCCCCGGCCAGGCCGGGGGCGTCGCGCCTGGGACGGGCGCTACTGGCGTGGGTGGGCCGCGTCGATCTCGGAGAGGGCGTCGCTGACCAGCTTCAGCAAGGCGCCGTTGATGTAGGCGAGGGTGTCGCCGGGTTCTTCGTTCTCGTCGAGCAGGCAGGTCAGGGCGAGGACGTTGATCGCCGACTTCAGGCGCGCTTTCGCGCTCTCGAACAACTGGCCGGGCGGTGCCTGAGTGTCGAGGTACAGCGTGGCGTTGTGCGGGAAGCGGTTGGCCTGCGAGGTGGGCAACAGGGGGATGAAGCGGGGGGACGGTTCTGTTACCGGGGGCTTGGACGTATCATTCGGCTTAGCCATGGGTCAGCTCCTTGAAAAGCTGGGTTGTGGTTAGCGGGTCGTAGGTGTTGGTCGCACCTGCGGCCCGCGTCTTTTTCTGCCGCTGGGACGTATCTGGGAAGATCGTCTTGGCGACCCCTCCATCATCCTCCTACTGGGTTTTTATCCAATTCCTGGGCGTCCGAAAGAGGCTGGGAAATGTTCGGCGAAGCTGTCCGGCGTTTCCAGGGCGTGTAGGGCGAATACCGCCATGGGCGGTATCCGCCGATACTCCGGATAAGCGGCGGATAACCGCAGGCGGTTATTCGCCCTACGAATCAGGCATCAGCGTGTGAAGGCCGGGCATGCACGAAGCCATGCTTGTTCACCAATCGGTGGGGCGGCGAACCCGCCCCGTCAGGAGGCCGAGCGGCAGGAAGCCGCGAAAGCCGCCCCGGTCCACGAAGGACCGGGGCGGCGGGCCCCGGAGCAACGATGCAGCGAGGGAACCCCAGTCGCGCAGCGGCTGGGGCCGGATGCAGGGGCGAGTCTTTTGGTTCCTTTTGGACGCGTGCAAAAGGGACTCGCCTGGGAAGGCGAAACAAGAAGTCGAGGCAGACACGGCAAGGAGCTGGACCACCAAGCCTGAAGCCCGCTCAGGCTCTAAGCGACGGTATCTCTGTTGTGCACTGCGGTGTAAATCGCCGACGCGCTCTGCGCCGTCCCATACCGGCAGAACGCTGTCGCTGCAGCAGACCTGGGCGTTCCTAACGTCGGCTATCTCTGCGGCTCTCCTGCACCGACCTCAAGCGCCCTGCGCACCTTGTACCACCTCGCCACGCTCCTCCTGCACCGCCCGTCCGGCGCTCTCCACGGCGTTCCACAGCCAGGGCGGCAGGTGCTCGGGATCGAGGCTGTCGAGCAGGTTCTTCACCGCCAGGCCCAACTCGGTGTCGCCCTCGATCACCAGGCGACGGCGGAAGAACAGCGTGTCCGGGTCCTCCTGGCGGCTGGCCAGCAGCAGAAAGTCGCGCCAGTCGCCGCGGATGGTCACGCTGGCCCGTGGCCGTTCGACCAGGCGCAGGCCGCCGGGTACCCGGGTGACGCACCAGCCGACGCCGAGGTCCCTCACTTCCAGGCGCAGCCAGCGACCTTCCAGCAGGTCGAAGGCGCCCTCCTCCAGCGGCTGGGCGAACAGCCGGTTGGCGACCCGTTGCAGGACCAGGTGCTGGAGCCCGCGCGGAACCTTCGCCGCCAGCGGCAACAGGCGTCCGGCGACGCCGAGGAGCAGGCGTTGGCGGTTCAGCATAGCCCTGCCTCCTCTGCCCGCAGCATCCCCGGCCGGCCGTGCCAGTAGCCGTTGCAGCCTTCCACGGCGAGCGGCGGAGCGGCACCCTTGCGTACCCGGTCGAAGGCCGCGATCACCTCGGCCATGCCCTGCGCCCGGGGGCTCAGGCGTAGCAGGTCGGCGCCGCTATGTTCCAGCGAGCGGTAGTCGGCCAGCAGGTTGCTGACCTTGCCGGACAGGGTCTGGATGCCATTGAGGGTGAACAGCGCCTCGCCCTCCTGGCTGAGCAGCGGGATGCCTTCGGGATACTGCTGGCAACAGAACTGGCAGTCGTCCTTGGGCCGGTTCTCCGCCCGCGCGGTGAAGCAGCGTGCCGAATAGGCCAGCGGCAGGTGGCCGTAGGCGAAGACCTCGGTCTGCAATTGGTCGAGGCCCAGCCGCGCAGCCTGGTCGAGCACCCCGCGCAGCAGCTTGCCGGAGACTTCCACCGGCGGAACCCAGCGGCGCATGCCCCAGGAATACAGTTCGGCCAGGGCATGGCCGTTGTAGAGGTTCAGCGCCGGACCGCCGACGAAGGGCACGCCGCGCTGGCTGAGGTAGTAGACGGCGGCCATGTCGTTGGCCTCGACCCGCAATTCGCCGTTCTCGCAGAGCCGGCGCAGGCTGGACAGCTCCGAGGCGGCCTCGATCAGCGCCAGCCCGGAGAGCACCAGCTCGGCGCGGGTCGCCTGCGCCAGTTCGCGGGCCAGCGCCTGCCAGTCGTTCAGCGACAGCGCCCGGCGCTTGGCGCAGACGGTCTCGCCGAGGTAGATGACGTCGAGCGGCTGGCTGGCCATCTCGGCGTAGAAATCGAAGATCTGCCGCTTGTCCCAGTAGAACAGCAGCGGTCCCAGGCTCAGTTTCATCGCGGCGCTCCTCACTGCCAGGAACGGTGGTAGGCGCCCAGGGTGGTCTGGTGCCCTTCGGAAAGTCCGGCCAGCGCGCGCTGCCATTGCGGCTGCACGCTGTAGGCGCCCGGTGCGCTGGCGTAGCTGTCCAGCGCCTGGCGCCAGACCCGGGTGACCTGCTCGACGTAGGCCGGGCTGCGCTGGCGGCCTTCGATCTTCACCGCCGCCACGCCGATTTCCGCCAGTTGCGGGACCAGGTCCAGGGTGTTCAGGCTGGTCGGTTCCTCCAGCGCATGGAAGCGCTGGCCATTGACCAGGAAGCGGCCCTTGCAGAGGGTCGGGTAGCCGGCCGCCTCGCCGGCGGCGTAGCGGTCGATGAGCACTTCGTTGAGGCGCGAGGTCAGCCCCTCCGGCTCCTCGCTCCAGCGCACCGCCCTGGCCGGCGAACAGACCCCGCAGAGGTTCGGCGACTCGCCGGTGACGTAGGACGACAGGTGGCAGCGGCCCTCGGCCATGATGCACAGGCTGCCGAAGGCGAATACCTCCACCGGCACCGGGCTGCCGGCCGCCACCTGGCGTACCTGCGCCAGCGACAGCACGCGCGGCAGCACCGCGCGGCGGATGCCGTAGCGTTCGTGGTAGAGGGCCAGGGCCGCGGCATTGGTCGCCGAGCCCTGCACCGACAGATGCAGGTTGAGCCGCGGATGACGCTTGGCGGCATAGCCGAGCACCGCCACGTCGGCGGCGATCAGCGCGTCGACGCCGAGGTCGGCGGCCTGGTCGACCGCGCGCTGCCAGCGCTCCCAGCCCTGGGCGCTGGAGTAGGTATTGACCGCGACGTAGAGCTGTCGCCCGGCCTCGTGGACGCGCCGCAGGCCTTCCTGGAGCTGGCGTTCGTCGAGGTTGAGGCCGGCGAAATGGCGGGCGTTGGTGTCGTCGCGGAAGCCGACGTAGATGGCGTCGGCGCCCTGGCGCAGGGCCGACTTCAGGGCGGGCAGGCTGCCCGCCGGACAGACCAGTTGCATGGGGTTGCTCCTCTGGCGAAAAACGCGCTCCGCGGCAGTGGGCAACCCCGGGGCACAGGCGCCACACTCTAGAAAGACGCTCCCGGTCGGCGCTTGACCGGGATCAAGAAGGCCTCAGGCCAGCAGCGCGGAGAACGGCAGAAAGTCGATCCTGTCACCCGCCGCCAGGGTCGCGCCGCGCTCGATCACCGCCAGCCCGTCCGCCCAACTGGCGGCGAGCAGCATCGCCGAGCCCTGCTGCGGGTGGATCGCCACCCGCCCCCGTTCGTCGAGCCGCGCCCGTAGGTACTGGCGGCGCGTCCGCGGCTGCGCCCAGTCGAACGCCGCCGGCAGCGCCAGCGGCCGTGGCAGCACCTCGAGCAGCCCCTGCTGGCGCAGCAGGAACGGCCGCGCCAGCAGCAGCGCGGTGACCAGCGCCGCCGCCGGATTGCCCGGCAGGCCCAGCCAGGGTTTGCCGGCCACCGTACCGAAGGCGAACGGCTTGCCCGGCTGGATCGCCAGGCGCCACAGGTTGACCTCGCCGAGTTCGGCGATGGCACGCTTGAGATGGTCTTCCTCGCCCACCGAGACGCCGCCGCTGGTGACCAGCGCATCCCATTCGGAGGCCGCCAGGCTGAGGGCGTCGCGGCTGGCCACCAGCTCGTCGGCGAGCACTTCCTCGTCGTGCACCTCGAAGCCGAGGCCGCGCAGCAGCGCGCCGATGCAGTAACGGTTGGCGTTGTAGATCTGCCCGGCCAACAGCGGCTGGCCAGGCTCGCGCAATTCGTCGCCGCTGCTCAGCAGGCCGATGCGCAGGCGCCGGCGCACCGACACCGTGGCGACGCCGAGACTCGCCAGCAGGCCGAGTTCCTGCGGGCGCAATCGCTGCCCGGCGCGCAGCACCGGCGCGCCACGCCGCAACTCCTCGCCGCGCCGACGCACGTGCTGGCCGGCGCTCACCGGCGGCAACTGCACGCGCTCGCCGTCGACCGTGCAGAGTTCCTGCGGCACCACGCAATCGGCGCCGGTCGGCAGCGGCGCGCCGGTGAAGATCCGCGCCGCCTGGCCCAGCGGCAGGCTCATGCCACGGGTATCGCCGGCGGCGATCCGCGCGCCGACCGTCAGGCTGCCGCCGCTGCGCGGAAGGTCGGCGGAGCACAGGGCGTAGCCGTCCATCGCGCTGTTGTCCCAGGGCGGCAGGTCCATCGGCGCCGGCAGGTCGTCGCCGAGCACCCGCCCCAGCGCCCGCTCCAGGGGCAGGGTTTCGCAGGCCGGCGGGCATGGGGCGCGCGCCAGTAGCTCGGCCAGCGCCTCGTCCAGCGGACGCAGTTGTCCGCCGTCGCAGCCGCAACCGCTCATGAACGACACCCGCAGCCGGTCACCGGCGCCGTGGCCGGCGGGGTCTTCAGGTGCGGGACGAAATTGCACGGCCGGGTGCGGCTGTCCAGCTGCGCCAGGAGGATTTCGTTCCAGGCGGTGCGGCAGGCGCCCGGCGAGCCAGGCAGGCAGCAGACCAGGGTGCCGTTGCTGAGCCCGGCCAGCGCCCGCGATTGGATGGTGGAGGTGCCGATCTCGCGCTGCGAGACCTGGCGGAACAGTTCGCCGAAGCCCTCGACATCGCGTTCGAACAGCGGCTTCACCGCCTGCGGGGTGTTGTCCCGCACGGTGAAGCCGGTGCCGCCGGTAATCAGGCCGACCTGTACCTCGGGGTCGGCGATCCAGGCCGAGACCACCGCGCGGATCTGGTAGATGTCATCGGTCTTCAGGCTCCGCTGGTGCAGGCGATGACCGGCGGCCAGCAGCGCGTCGGCGAGGGTCTGGCCGGAAGTATCGGTTTCCAGGGTACGGGTGTCGCTGACGGTGAGGATGGCGATGTTCAGCGGCTGGAAGGCGGAGGTGGCCAGGTGGCTCATGGAAGGGGGTCCTCGGAACGGGCGATGCCTCAGCCTGAACCCGGGACCCCCGGCTGGCTATTCCTCCGAAGAGGTAAGCCGGCGGCGCGAGGAGGTAGCCGTCACTCCTCCCAGCGCTGCGCGGCGGCCTGGTCGCTGCAGCGGCCTTCGACCCAGCGCGGGCCTTCGGCGGTGTCTTCCTTCTTCCAGAACGGCGCGCGGGTCTTCAGGTAGTCCATGACGAAGTTGCAGGCGTCGAACGCCGCCTGCCGGTGAGCGCTGGCGCAGCCGACGAAGACGATCGGCTCGCCCGGCTCCAGGCGGCCGATGCGGTGGAGGATCTCCAGGCGCAGCAGCGGCCAGCGTTGCCGGGCCTCGTCGGCGATCCTGCCGAGGGCCTTCTCGGTCATTCCCGGATAGTGTTCGAGGAACATCCCGCCGACCTCGCGGCCGTCGTTGAAATCGCGCACGTAGCCGACGAAGCCGACCACCGCGCCGATGCCGACGTTCTGCGCGTGCAGGGCGTTGAGTTCCCGCCCCGGGTCGAAGGCGGCCTGCTGGACGCGGATGGCCATGGGCTCAACCTCCGGTGACGGTGGGGAAGAAGGCGACTTCGTCGCCGTCCTGCAGCGGCTCGTCGAGGCCACACAGTTCCTGGTTGCGCGCGCACATCAGGTTCTGCTCGCCGAGGGTGCGTTCCCAGGCGCCGCCGCGCTCCACCAGGAGCTGGCGCAAGGCGCCGAGGGTGGCCAGCCCGGCCTCCCAGTTCAACTGTTCGCCGTCGATGCCCAGGGCCTCGCGGTAACGGGCGAAATACTGCACGCGGATCATGCCTGCCCTTCCTCCTCTTTGCGGTAGTGGCCGCTCTTGCCGCCGAGCTTCTCCAGCAGCTGGACCTGCTCGATGAGCATGCCGCGATCCACCGCCTTGCACATGTCGTAGATGGTCAGGGCGGCGACGCTGGCGGCGGTCAGCGCCTCCATCTCCACCCCGGTCTGCCCGGCCAGCCGGCAGCGCGCGCGGATACGCACCGCGTCGGGCGCCTCGGCCTGCAACTCGACCTTGACGCTGGTGAGCAGCAGCGGATGGCACAGCGGGATCAGTTCGTGGGTGCGCTTGGCCGCCTGGATGCCGGCGATCCGCGCCACGGCGAAGACGTCGCCCTTGGGATGGCCGCCGTCCTGGATCAGTTGCAGGGTTTCCGGGCGCATGCGCACCACGGCCTCGGCCGTGGCCTCACGGGAGGTCACGGCCTTTTCCGTGACGTCGACCATGTTGGCACGGCCCTGGGAATCGAGATGGGTCAGCACGTGGGTGCTCCTGGAAGAGGCTACTGGCCAGTCATTGTAAGCCCTGGAGGGCATGACGCCATGCCTGGGGAAGGTTCGCAAGGGGGATGATTGTATACATAAAGAGGTAGGCCGGGCCGGCGCGGAGAAAGCGCCGGCCCAAGGCATCCTGCGCCGGGCGCCCGCAACGATGCGGGCTCGGCCCCCGGACAGGGCCTGGCAGGATGTATATCCCGCCTGGTTTGCAACCGGGCGGGATATCGGCCGGCGTTTGCCGCCGGCTACCTCACATGTGCGCCTCGGCGTACTCCGCCAGTACCGAGCGCGGCACGCCCTGCAGGGTCACGTGCACGCCGTGGGGGAAGTCCTTGAAGCGTTCGGTCAGGTAGGTCAGGCCGGAACTGGTGGCTGATAGGTAGGGCGTGTCGATCTGCGCCAGGTTGCCCAGGCAGATCACCTTCGAGCCGCTGCCGGCACGGGTGATGATGGTCTTCATCTGGTGCGGCGTGAGGTTCTGGCACTCGTCGATGAGGATCAGGCTCTGCTGGAAGCTGCGGCCACGGATGTAGTTCAGCGACTTGAACTGCAACGGCACCTTGCTGAGGATGTAGTCGACGCTGCCGTGGGTGCATTCGTCGTCCATGTGCAGCGCCTCGAGGTTGTCGGTGATGGCGCCGAGCCAGGGCTCCATCTTCTCCGCCTCGGTGCCGGGCAGGAAGCCGATGTCCTCGTCCAGGCCCTGCACGCTGCGGGTGGCGATGATGCGCCGGTAGCGCTTGCTGACCATGGTCTGCTCGATGGCCGCGGCGAGCGCCAGGATGGTCTTGCCGGAACCGGCGGCGCCGGACAGGTTGACCAGGTGGATATCCGGATCGAGCAGGGCGTACAACGCCAGCGACTGGTACACGTCGCGTGGCCGCAGGCCCCAGGCTTCCTGGTGCAGGAGCGGTTCCTGGTGCAGGTCGAGGATGGTCAGTTCGTCCTGATGGATGCCCTTTATCCAGCCGACGAAGCCCTGTTCGTCGACGATGAACTCGTTGATATGCACCGCCGGCAGGTTGTCGGTGAGCTGCACGCGGTGCCAGGTGCGACCATGGTCCTGGCGGGTCTCGACCTTGCTCACGCGGTCCCAGAACGAGCCGGCGAGGGAGTGGTAGCCACGCGGCAGCAGGGCTACGTCGTCGATCAGTTGGTCGGTGTGGTAGTCCTCCGCGTCCACCCCGCAGGCGCGCGCCTTCAGGCGCATGTTGATGTCCTTGGTCACCAGCACCACGCGCACGCCGCTGTGGCGGCTCTTCAGCTCGACCAGTTGGTTGATGATCTTGTTGTCGTTGAGATGCTCGGGCAGCCAGGTGATGGGTTCGGCGCGCTTGCTCATGAGGATCGACAGGCTGCCGCTGGGGCCGTTCTTGCCACGCTGGATCGGCACCCCGCCCTCCACCTGCTCGGGCGTGGCCTCGCCCAGAACCTGATCGATCAGGCGGATGGCCTGGCGGCATTCGGCGGCGATGGTGTGCTTGCCGGTCTTCAGCTTGTCCAGCTCTTCGAGCACCGTCATCGGGATCGCGACGCGGTGTTCCTGGAAGTTCAACAAGGCATTCGGATCGTGGATCAGGACATTGGTATCGAGGACGTACAGGGTGGGCTGGGTGGGGCGGGAACGTCCGTGGTCATCCATACGCGATCACCTTCTGCTAAGGGCCTGGCGACGGAATGCCGGGTCGGCGCTCCGCCGGGGGGCGAGCCGCCTTCTCTCTTCCGGTGGGGAGAGCCTGACAGCAGAGGTGAGGGCCGGGGCCGCCACCTGTGCTGCAGGGTTCGGCGGTCTACGGTTCCACAAATACCGCAAAAAATATGACGGTAAAAAGTACTTTTCGTCATCAGCAGGTTTTTTTTCCGCAAGCGACGAAATACCTTGGCTAGGCCTGTATCGAGGGCTAGTGTTATCGGTCCCACCCATGGGAAAACCTGGCGCCCCTTGCCGCGCCGGGGTTCCGCCCGCCCTTCCCCATCCCCCTCTGCGCACGGCAAATCCGCCGCGCGCCCGTGCGTTTCTCCTGTATGAATCCGGGGCTTGACCTTGACACGATGTCAAGGCTGAAGCTGTCGCCCAGACTTCACCGAAGCCCCTTGCGGCCCCACCGGTGCCAATTCCGCGATTCCAAGGAGGTTCCATGAACAGCGCCACGCTCACCGAGCTCGATCTGCCGGTCAGCGGCATGACCTGCGCGTCCTGCGCCGGACGTGTCGAGCGAGCCCTGAAGAAAGTGCCCGGGGTCACGGCCGCCTCGGTCAACCTGGCCAGCGAACAGGCCCGCGTGCAAGCCCCGGCTGACAGCCTGCCGGCCCTGGTGGCAGCGGTCGAGCAGGCCGGCTACCAGGTACCGGCGCAGAGCCTGGAGCTGGCCGTCGAGGGCATGACCTGCGCCAGTTGCGTCGGCCGTGTCGAACGCGCGCTGAAGAAGGTGCCCGGGGTGCGCGAGGTCAGCGTCAACCTGGCCAGCGAGCGCGCCCACCTCGATTTGCTCGGCGCGGTGGACAGCCAGGCGCTGCTGCAGGCGGTCGAGCAGGCCGGCTACAAGGCGCGCCTGCTCGACGCCGGACAGCCGCAGCAGGACGACGCCGAACGTCGCCTGCGCCGCGAGCGCTGGTGGGTGATCGCCGCCCTGCTGCTGGCGCTGCCGCTGGTGCTGCCGATGCTGGTGGAATGGGCCGGCCTGCACTGGATGCTGCCGCCCTGGGCGCAGTTCGTCCTGGCCACCCCGGTGCAGTTCATCATCGGCGCGCGTTTCTACGTGTCCGCCTGGCGCGCGGTGAAGGCCGGCGCCGGCAACATGGACCTGCTGGTCGCCCTCGGCACCAGCGCCGGCTACGGGCTCAGCGTCTACCTCTGGCTGACCGCCCCGCCCGGACACATGCCGCACCTGTACTTCGAAGCCTCGACCGTGGTGATCGCCCTGATCCTCCTCGGCAAGTACCTGGAAAGCCGCGCCAAGCGCCAGACCGCCAGCGCCATCCGCGCCCTCGAGGCATTGCGCCCGGAACGCGCGGTGCGCCTGCGCGACGGCCGCGAGGAGGAAGTGGCGATCGCCGAACTGCGCCTCGGCGACGAGGTGGTGGTGCGCCCCGGCGAGCGCTTCCCGGTCGACGGCGAGGTGCTCGACGGCAGCAGCCACGCCGACGAGGCGCTGATCACCGGCGAGAGCCTGCCGGTGCCGAAGGCGCCGGGCGACAAGGTCACCGGCGGCGCGATCAACGGCGAAGGCCGGCTGCTGCTGCGCACCACCGCCCTCGGCGGGGAAACGGTGCTGGCGAAGATCATCCGCCTGGTGGAAGACGCCCAGGCCGCCAAGGCGCCGATCCAGAAGCTGGTGGACCGGGTCAGCCAGGTCTTCGTGCCGGTGGTGATCCTCATCGCGCTGGTCACCCTGGGCGCCTGGCTGGTGGCCGGGGTCGGCCTCGAACAGGCACTGGTGAACGCCGTGGCGGTGCTGGTGATCGCCTGTCCCTGCGCCCTCGGCCTGGCCACCCCGACCGCGATCATGGCCGGCACCGGGGTCGCCGCGCGCCACGGCATCCTGATCAAGGACGCCGAGTCCCTGGAGGTCGCCCACGCGGTCACCAGCGTGGCCTTCGACAAGACCGGCACCCTGACCTCGGGCCGACCGCAGATCATCCACCTCGGCGGCGACGACCACGACGAGCTGCTCAGGCTCGCCGGCGCCCTGCAACGCGGCAGCGAACACCCGCTGGCCAAGGCGGTGCTCGAAGGCTGCGCCGAGCGCGGCCTGGAAACTCCATCGGTAAGCGCCAGCCAGGCCCTCAGCGGGCGCGGCATCCAGGGCGAGGTCGAGGGTCGCCGGCTGGCCCTGGGCAACCGTCGCCTGCTCGACGAACAGGAACTCAAGCCCGGCGCGCTGGCATCCTCGGCCGCGGACTGGGAGGCCGAGGGGCGGACCCTGTCCTGGCTGCTCGAGCTGGCTCCGGAAAAACGCGTGCTCGGCCTGTTCGCCTTCGGCGACAGCCTCAAGGAAGGCGCGGCGGAGGCGGTGGCCGCCCTGCGCGAACGGGATATCCACAGCCATCTGATCACTGGCGACAACCGCGGCAGCGCGGCGGTGGTGGCCAAGACCCTGGGTATCGACGACGTGCACGCCGAGGTGCTCCCGGCGGACAAGGCCGCCACGGTCGCCGAGCTGAAAGGCCGGGGCCGGGTGGTGGCGATGGTCGGCGACGGCATCAACGACGCCCCGGCCCTGGCCGCCGCCGATGTCGGCATCGCCATGGGTGGCGGCACCGACGTGGCCATGCACGCCGCCGGCATTACCCTGATGCGCGGCGACCCGCGCCTGGTGCCGGCGGCGCTGGACATCTCGCGGCGGACCTACGCGAAGATCCGGCAGAACCTGTTCTGGGCCTTCATCTATAACGTGATCGGCATTCCGCTGGCCGCCTTCGGCCTGCTCAACCCGATGGTGGCGGGCGCGGCGATGGCCTTCTCCAGCGTCAGCGTAGTCGGCAACGCCCTGCTCCTGCGGCGCTGGAAGCCCTGAACCAGCACGCCAGGCACTTGGGGTGGCGCGCCTAGCGCAACAACCCCATGTGCTTGGCCCGCGCCACCGCCTGGGTGCGCCGCTCGACGCCGAGCTTGTCGTTGATGTGGCGGGCGTGGCTCTTCACCGTATGCAGCGAGATGAACAGCCGCTCGCTGATCTCCTGGTTGGACAGGCCCTGGGCGATCAGTTCCAGCACCGCCAGTTCGCGCCCGCTGAGCACTTCGCCGGCGACGGCGGCCGGTTCCGCCGGCGGCTCCGGCAGCAACGCGCGCAAGCGCCGGGCACCGGGGCAGGCGGGGAAGCGCTGCAACTGCTCGCGCAGCCATTCCGGCTGCTGCACCAGTAATTCGTGGAGTGGCAGCAAGGCACCACCGACCGCGCCCTCCATCGCCTGCTGCAGGGTCGCCAGGGCATCGCGCTCGCGGCCCTGCTCCAGGTACAGCGCGGCCAACTGGCCGAGGGCCAGGCGCGCCGGCAGCAGCGCGCCGTTCTCCCGCGTCGAGCGGGCCAGCCGCGCCAGCCGCTGGGCGGCTTCCTGCGAGCGCCCCTCGCGGCGCTCCAGGCCGGCCTGGAGCAATTCGACATGCAGCGGCAGCAGCGGGCTGCATTCCGGCGGCGTGGCCGCCTGCCCGCCATAGGTGCCGCCCAGGCGCTGTAGCCAGACGCCGGCCAGCTCGGTCTGGCCCTGGGCCAGCCAGAGTTCGCACTTGATCAGGGTGATCGCCGCCAGGTAGTAGATCGGCGGGATGTCCCAGGCATGCATCAGCCGTTCGACGTCGCCGAGCCGGGAGAACGCCGCCGCGTAGTTGCCCAGGCGCCCTTCCAGGCTGGCCAGGACGCAATAGCCGATCACCAGGCTGACGTCCCGGCAACTGCGGGTTTCCTCGATCCCCTGCTTGATCCATTTGCGCGCCTCGTCCGGCTGCAGCGCCAGGCTGCGCAGGTAGCCGCGGTACAGCAGCAGCCGCCCGCGCACCGCGTAGCGGCGTTGCGCCGGCAGGTGCTGGAGGCGTTCCAGGCCCTGGCGCACCTCCTCCTCGGCGCGCGCCACTTCGCCGCGCGCCTGCAGGACCCGGGCGCGGTCGTAATGGACCAGCGCCTCGAACAGCGGGTTGCCGTAGCGCTGGGCGAATTCGAGGGCGTCGCGGTTGTAGTTGCGCGCCTGCCAGAAGTCGCCACGGGTCACCGCCAGGTTGCTCAGCGTCGACAGGCATTGCAGGCGGGTGCCGTAGCGCTCCCCGGCCAGGTCCTGCAAGGCCTCGCGGCAGTGCGCCTCGGCCTTGTCGATATCGCCGCGGCCACGCGCGATCACCCCGCTCAGGGCCTGCCACTGGGCCAGCAGGTCGCGTTGCGCGGTGGCGTCCGGCGCCGGCAGGAAGCGCGCCAGCTGGCCGGCCAGCTCTTGCGCCGCATCCAGCTGGCAGGCCAGGGCCAGGGCCCAGCCGTACAGCAGGATCAGCCGCGGCGTGCTGGCCAGCAGGCTGTCCGGCAGGTCCATCTTCCAGCGCAGCAGGGTGGCGATGTTCTGCTCCGCCAACAGTTGCTCTTCCGACAGGTTCTGCACCAGGCTCGCCGCCACGTCCGGCTGGCCGGCGCGCAGGGCCTGCTCGACCGCCTGGTCGAGCAGGCCGTGGCGGCTGAACCAGCCGCAGGCGCGCAGGTGCAGGGCGCCGGCGGAGGGCCCGAAGTCGGGCAAGGGGCGCGCCAGCAGCAGGTCGGAGAACAGATGGTGGTAGCGGAACCACTGGCCGTTTTCGTCCAGCGGCACGAGGAATACCTGGTGCTGCTGCAGGTGCTCGAGGATCGCGGCGCTGTCGCCGGCCTCGCGCACGGTGTCGCAGAGTTCGGCGCAGAAGCGCTCGAAGCGCGCGGTCTGGGCGAGGAAGACCTGGACCTCGGGCGGCTGCCGCTCGATCACTTCCTCCAGCAGGTAGTCGCGGATCAGCTCGTCGGCGCCGTGCACCCCGGGGCTGACCTGTTCCGCCCGGTCGCCGCGCGCCAGCAGCCACAGGCGCAACCCGGCGACCCAGCCCTCGCTGCGTTCGAGCAGGCTGTCCAGCGCCTCCTCGTCCAGCGCCAGGCCGCTGGCGGCCATCAGCGCCGCGCTTTCCTCGGCGGTCAGGCGCAGGTCCTGTTCGCTGAGTTCGAGCAACTGCCGCGACAGCCTAAGGCGCGCCAGGTGCCAGTCCGGCCGCTGCCGGCTGGTGACCAGCAGCACCAGCCCCTCGGGCAGGTGGTTGAGAAGGAACTGCAGGCAGCGATCGAGAACCGCGCCCTGGGCCAGATGGTAGTCGTCCAGCACCAGCAGCAGCGGGCGTTGCGGGTCCAGGCAGGGCGCCAGTTCGTCGAGCAGATCGTCGAGCCAGGTCTCGAAGGCGAACGGCTGGTGGCGCTGGCGCATCTTCAGCAGGCCCAGGGCCTCTTCGCCGAGGGTCGGGTGGTACTGTCGCAAGCCATCGAGCAGACGTTCGAGGAAACGCCCGGGATCGCTCTCGCGGCTGCTCAGTCCCAGCCAGAGGCTCTGCCAGCGCGGGTCGAGGCTTTCGCAGAACTCGATGGCCAGGGAACTCTTGCCGAACCCGGCGGGCGCGGCGATCAGCAGCAGGCGCCCGTCGAGCCCCTCGCGCAGCCGCTGGCAAAGACGCGGGCGTGCCACGTGGGCCGTCGGCAACGGCGGGCGGAAAAAGCGGTTGGCCGTCGGCAGGACGGCGGCGGCGGTGCCCGGAAAGGTGCGCGAGAAGTCAGTCATCACCCGGTTTCTTGGTTTATGTATGGGGCGTGAACGCTCCGGAGACTAACCACAAGTGATGGCTATTTGAAGCACTATCCATCGGCTCGGACCAAATAGCGCCCCGGCGCTTCAGCTCGACACTCAAGAAAAGACCGCTTTCCCGCCGCGGTCCAGGCGCGGCAAACGTTTCCCGGCCGTGCGGGCGCCTGCCGGGAGGACGACGGCGGCGGAATCCGCGGGCGAGGCGGGTAAACACTTTGTAATGAATTGGCGGCCAGGACCGGCAGCCGGGCGCGAAAACGAAGAAACCGGCACAAGGCCGGTTTCTTCGTGGCAAGCGGCGTCCTTCCTCAGCGCACCCCTTCCTGGCGCAGCGCCGCCGGGGTGTAGTCGCTTTCCGAAGCGCTGTAGTTGAAGTCGTAGGCCTGTTTCTCCTCGTTCTTCATGCCCAGCGCCAGGTAGCGGCCGGAGAGCAGGTCGTAGAGGGTCTCCACCGCATACCAGGGCACCTGCTTGTCGTAGTACTGCTCGGCATGCGCCTCGGCCACGCGCCACAGGGTGCCGCGACCGTCGTAGTGATCGATCTCGGCGGCCTGCCAGGTGTCCTCGTCGATATAGAAGTCACGCTTGGCGTAGATGTGCCGCTCGCCCGGCTTCAGGGTCGCGACCACGTGCCAGACGCGGTGCAGCTCGTAGCGGGTCAGGTCCTGGTTGATGTGCCCGGCCTTGACGATATCGCTGTACTTGATCTTCGGATCGTCGAGCTTGTAGCTGTTGTAGGGAATGTAGATTTCCTTCTTGCCCACCAGCTTCCAGTCGTAGCGGTCGGGCGCACCGTTGTACATGTCGAAGTTGTCCGAGGTGCGCAGGCCGTCGGCGGCGGTGCCGGGGCCGTCGTAGGACACCTGCGGCGCGCGCCGCACACGGCGCTGGCCGGCGTTGTAGAGCCAGGCCAGGCGCGGTTCCTTGACCTGGTTGAGGGTCTCGTGGACCAGCAGCACGTTGCCGGCCAGCCGCGACGGCGCGGTGACCCGCTGCTTGAAGTAGAACAGCACGTTGCTCGGCTTGTTCGGGTTGTAGTCCTTCAGGTTGGTGCGGAAGGTGAAGGCGTCCTGGAAATAGACCAGCTGGTAGGAGCCGTTGACCTGCGGAGTGGCCTGGGTCACCAGGCGCCGCACGCTGCCGCCACGGTAGCGGGTGATGTGGTTCCAGATCACCTCCAGGCCGTTCTGCGGGATCGGGAACGGGTTGGCGGTATCGAAGTTCTCCAGGCCGTTGCCGCCCTCCACCAGCTTGGTGGTGGTGGCGTTGCGCTTGGCCGCCTCCTGCACCGCCGCCGGGACGGTGGCGCTGCGATGGGTCTTGTACACCGGGATCTTGTAGGTGTCCGGATAGCGCTTGAACAGGGCCAACTGGCCGGGGGTCAGCTTGTCCTTGTACTGGTCGACGTTCTGCGCGGTGATGGTGAACAGCGGCTGCTCGCTGGCGTAGGGGTTGGAGAGGAAGCCACGGCCGTCGACACTGCCGGCGTTGGTCGCCAGGCCACCGTCCCAGGCCGGGATGCTGCCGTCGGCGTTGCCGGCCTTTTCCGCGCCCAGCGGGGTCAGGCTGGCGCCGAGCTTGGCCGCCTCGTCGGCGGACACCGCCGCCATCACCTGGGTGGCCAGCAGGCTCAGGGCCAGCACACCGGAATGCAGGAGAATCTTGGTTGTTTTCATTCGCTCGTCGTCCTCGTTAAGTCCCGCTCGCCGGCCCGGCGCACGCCGGGCCGGCGTACATCAGAAGTTCATGCCGAAGCTGAGCGCGACGAAGTCGCGATCGTCCACGGTGGTGTACTTGCCGTCGAAGAAGTTGGTGTAGGAGAGGCTCGCGGTGTAGGTGTTCTGGTACTCCGCGTCCACCCCCAGGCTGACCGCCTTGCGGCCTTCCTCGAAGTTGGCGCCCGGACCGGGCGAATAGCCGTCGACGTCATGCGACCAGGCCACGCTGGGCTTGAGGTTCACCCCCATGAACACGTCGTTGTAGTCCCAGATCGCACGGGCGCGGTAGCCCCAGGCATCGGAGGTGGTATAGCCGTCGTTCTCGCAGTAGCGGCTGACGTTGTTCGCCGCTGCGGTGCCGAGGGTGCTGACGTTCAGCGCCTGGCAGCTGGCCAGGCCGGAGATGGTCCCCGGCAGCGGCCCCGGGCCGAACACCGGGTCACGCCCGTAGCGCGCCTTGGAGGTGCTTTCCAGGCCGCCGACGTGGGTCCAGCCGACCTCGCCGACCAGGGTCAGGCGCTCGGCGCCCATGACCTGGTCGAAGAAGTGCGTCAGGGTGGTCTGCAGCTGGGTGATCTCCTTGCGCCGGTAGCCGTGCAGGTCCTGCCCGGCCTGGCCGTTCAGCACCGAGGCATTGTCGTAGGGGCGGTTGCCACCGATGTTCACCGGGTCGAGGCCGGCGAAGAGAATGTCGGTGGTGTTCAGTTGTACCGGCGCGTTCGGCCGGTAGCTGACCTCGCCGCTCCACGCGGTGCCGTTGGGCAGCGTGGTGGAGAAGCTCAGGCCGAACATGCGGATGTCTTCGGGGTATTCGATGAAGTAGCTGGAGTTGCCGGCGGTGGCTGCCGCCGCGGCCTGGGCGGCCAGCGCCGGGTTGAGCGCAGCGAGGCGGGTGGTCAGTTCGTTGATTTTTGCCATGGTGCTGGCCGAGGCGCCCTGGCCGCTGAAGATCGGCAGGCGGCTGTGGTAGTTCATGTAGTAGGCGCCGAACTCGGTGTTCAGTTCGTCGGCGAAGTAGCGCAGAGCGAAGCCGTACTGGCCGCTGTCGCGAGCGTCGCGGTCCGGTCCGCGGCGCACCAGGATGCCTTCGTCCCAGGGCGATGGGGTAACGCTCAGGCCGGCGCCGGCGAGCACGTTGTTGAGCAGGTTGATGGACGCCTTGTTGTTGGTCAGCACCGCCAGGTTCTGGTCGCAGCCGTCGGCCACCACGTCCGGCTGGGAGAAGAAGGTGCCGCAGTTGTCCACCACGGTCTGGTCCCACTCGATCTGGTAGAAGCCTTCGGCGGACAGGTTGTCGGTGAGGTTCTGCGACAGGTAGAACATGTTCACCGGGATCAGGCCTTCCTTGATCTCCGAACCGGGCCGGCGGAAGGCGGTGACGTCGATGGGGTTGACCGCACTGATGCCGTTCTGGATGAAGGTGCTCTCGCCCCAGTTCACCACCTGCTTGCCCAGGCGCACGCTGCCCGGCAGGTCGCCGATGGCGTAGTTGTGGTAGATGAAGGCGTCGAGCAGTTCGGCGCCGGAGGACTTGGCCAGGGTCTTGCGGCCGCTGTCGTCGATGTCCTTGAACTCGCGGTGCTCGTCCTTCAGTTCGAAGTCGTACCAGTACTTGCCGCGCAGGAACACACCGGTATCGCCGTACTTCAGTTCGAGGTCATGGATGCCTTTGAAGACCTTCGAGAACGTCTCCCCACGCTTGAAGTTCAAGTGGCTGTCGTCGGAGGTCTGGGAAAGTCCCTTGCCGCCGTTGTTCACACCGATCAGGTTCTTGTTCGGCTTGGCGGTCGACCAGCTGGCCCCGACCGACAACGCCGAGTCGAAGGAACCTTCGATTTCCCCGATGTTGAAGGTCACCCCAAAGGCCGGAGCCGCCAGCGAGGAAGCCAGGCTGACGGCCAACGGCAACCGGGCCCGGCGCGAGAACGGATTACGGGTTGTCATCGACGCTACTCCATGTGTGTTTTTTGTTATGAGTGCGTGGACTATAGCCAGCGGTGCCTGCCGCTTGATCCCTCGAAAGTGTGATTTGCGCGGCGCGACCACTCTGGCTCGCGCCTTTGCGGCGGGCCTGCCGTGACCGGACGGTCGCAAAACGTGGAGACCAAGCGTTTGCTTGGCCTCCGGGCGTTTCAGCGGTGTAGGAAAGCCCTGTCAGACGGTCGACAGGAAGGCGCTGCCGGCTTCCTGCCACTGGGCGATCTCGATGCGGATGCGCTTCTTGTCCAGCTTGCCGACGCTGGTCTTGGGAATATCGGTAACAACCGCGATCTGCGAGGGAATCGCCCACTTGTTGATGTTGCCCTGCTCGACGAAAGGCTTGAGGTGCTCCTTCAGCCCGCGCGCGTCGAGTTCCTGACCCTCGCGCACCACCAGCAGGGCGAACGGTCGCTCGCCCCACTGCGGGTCGGGCACGCCGACCACCGCCACCTCGCGCACCGCCGGATGGCGGCTGATCAGGTCTTCCAGCTCCAGGGAGGACAGCCACTCGCCGCCGGTCTTGATCACATCCTTGATGCGGTCGCGGATCTCGATGAAGCCCATGCCGTCCAGGGTCGCCACGTCACCGGTGTGCATCCAGCCGCCACGCCAGAGTTCCTCGCCGCGCTCGGGTTCGCGGAAATACCCCTGGGTCAGCCATGGCGAGCGCAACACCAGCTCGCCCTGGGACTCGCCATCGGCCGGCAGGAAGCGGCCCTGCTCGTCCATGATCGCCGCATCCACCAGTGGTACCGGCACGCCGGCCTTGATCCGGTAGGTGGTGCGCTCGTCCTCGCTTCCGGCCAGCAGTTCGTCGTTGAGGTAGGCGCAGGAGATCAGCGGGCAGGTCTCCGACATGCCGTAGGCGGCGGTCAGCTGGATACCGCGCGCCTTGGCGGCCTCGTAGAGCGAGCGGTTCAGTGCGCTGCCGCCGATGATCACCTTCCAGCCCTTGAAATCCACGCCCTGGGCGGCCCTGGCGTTCATCACCATCTGCAGGATGGTCGGCACGCAGTGGGAGAAGGTGACCTTCTCGCGCTTCCACAGTTCGACCAGCAGTTCCGGATCGTAACGCCCGGGGTAGACCTGCTTGACCCCGAGCATGGTCGCCACGTACGGAGTGCCCCAGGCGTGGACGTGGAACATCGGGGTGATCGGCATGTACACATCGCTGGTGCCGAGCAGGCGGATGCTGTCCAGGCTGCCGATGGTCGAGGCCATCGCCAGGGTGTGCAGGACCAGTTGCCGGTGGCTGAAATACACCCCTTTCGGATTGCCGGTGGTGCCGGTGGTGTAGAAGGTGGTGGCTATGGAGTTCTCGTCGAAATCGGGAAAGTCGTAGCGCGGGCTGGCCGCGGCCAGCAGCGACTCGTATTCGCCGACCAGCCCGGGCAGTTCGGCGCTCTTTTCCGCGCCATCGCTGAGCAGGATGGTCCGCTCCACCGTGGCCAGCTGCCCCGCCACTGCCTGGTAGAGCGGGACGAACTCGCTGTTGACCAGCACGAAACGATCCTCGGCGTGATTCATGGTGTAGAGGATCTGTTCCGGGGAGAGACGGATGTTGATGGTATGCAGCACCGCCCCGATCATCGGGATGGCGAACATGCATTCCAGGTAGCGATGGCTGTCCCAGTCCATCACCGCCACCGTGTCGCCGGCTCTTACCCCGGCTTCGCTGAGCACGTTGGCCAGTCGCGCGACACGCTCGTTGAAGGTGGCGTAGCTGTAGCGCACCTGGTCGCGGTAGACGATTTCATGACTCTTTTCGTAACGACTGCCGGAAAGCATCAGGCTCTTGATCAGCAACGGATACTGATAAGCGCCGGCGGCGGCCGGGATGAGACGGGTCTTCAGCATGGGGCGTACACCTGGGAGCGGGTTCGTTGTCAGGATGAGGCCGACTCTAGAGCCGTCGGCGGGCTTTGTTCATCAGTCAAAAGAGTGATTTGCCCCGTGACCTTTCGGACCCTCTCGGTCACAAGATAGAATCCGCTCACTGAATCGTTCAGACCCTATCCAGAACAAGAGGTAACGTTCCATGTCCGATATCGTCATCGTCGCCGGCGCCCGCACTCCCATGGGCGGCTTCCAGGGCAGCCTGGCCGGGGTTTCCGCGGTCGAACTCGGCGCCGTCGCGATCCGCGAGGCGGTGCAGCGCGCCGGCATCGCCGCCGACGACGTGCAGGAAGTGATCATGGGCTGCGTCCTGCCCGCCGGCCTGAAGCAGGGGCCGGCCCGCCAGGCCGCGCTGGAGGCCGGGCTGCCCGCCGCCACCGGCTGCACCACCATCAACAAGCTGTGCGGCTCGGGGATGAAGGCGGTGATGCTGGCCCACGACCTGCTCAAGGCCGGCACCAACCAGGTGATGGTCGCCGGCGGCATGGAAAGCATGTCCAACGCGCCCTACGTGCTGCCGAAAGCCCGCACCGGCCTGCGCATGGGCCACGGCGAGATCAAGGACCACATGTTCCTCGACGGCCTCGAGGACGCCCGCACTGGCCGTTTGATGGGTTCGTTCGCCCAGGAGACCGCCGACAAGTACGGCGTGACCCGCGAGGAGATGGACGCCTATGCCATCGAATCGCTCAGGCGCGCCCAGGCCGCCATCGCCGATGGCTCGCTGGCGGCGGAAATCGTCCCGGTCACCGTCACCAGCCGCAAGGGCGAGACCGTGGTGAAGGACGACGAGCAACCGCTGACCGCCAACCTGGAGAAGATCCCGAGCCTCAAGCCGGCGTTCCGCAAGGACGGCACCATCACCGCCGCGAATGCCAGTTCGATCTCCGACGGCGCCTCCGCGCTGGTCCTGATGACCGCCGAGGAAGCCCGGCGCCGTGGCCTGAAGCCGCTGGCGCGAATCGTCGGCCATGCCACCCAGAGCCAGGACCCGAGCGAGTTCACCCTGGCGCCGATCGGCGCGATGACCAATCTGTTCGCCAGGACCGGCTGGAGCAAGGACGACGTCGACCTGTTCGAGATCAACGAAGCCTTCGCCATGGTCACCATGCTCGCCATGCGCGAACACGGCCTCGATCATGCCAAGGTCAATGTCTATGGCGGCGCCTGCGCCCAAGGCCACCCGGTCGGCTCCACCGGCTCGCGGATCATCCTCACCCTGATCAACGCACTGCGCCAGAAAGGCGGCAAGCGCGGCGTCGCCTCGCTGTGCATCGGCGGCGGCGAAGCCACCGCGGTGGCGGTCGAACTGCTCTGACGCGGCGTTGAGCCATCGGCGCCCGGCCGGATCGCGCGGTCCGGGCGCCCTCTTCCTCAGGCACCCACCGCGGCGCTACGCGCCGGGCGCGGAAACACCAGCGCCGCGGCGAAGGTCAGCGCGGCGAAGCCTGCCAGCACCAGGTACAACCCCACCAGTCCCTGCCGCGGTTCGAGGAAGGCGATCATCGGGATCGCCGCCGCACTGGCGCCGAACGACAGGAAATAGCGCAGGGCGAAGACCCGCGCCTGCCACTGCGGCGCGACGAAGTGGGCGACCATCGCGTCGTTCACCGTCACCTGGCCGAACACCGCGAACATGAACAGCGCGCCGAACAGCACCACCGCGCTGCCGTGGCCGTAGGCCAGGGCCAACAGCAGCGGCACCTGGCAGAAGGTGAGGAAGACGAACGGCAACTTCAGGTTCAGCCGATCGATCAGGCGGCCCATGATCAGTTGCGCCACCGCGCCGAAGGCATAGGCCAGGCTGACCACCACGCCGAGGGTCTGCGGCGACGCCAGCAGGTCGCTCAGGCGCTCCTGGAACAGCTTCGGGTAGGTCACGGTGCTGGCGTTGAACACCACCCCGCCGGTGGCGGTGACCAGCGCCAGCACGCCGAACACCCGGCGCATCGACAGGCCCTCGCTGTCCTCGCCACGCGCCGCGGCCTTGGCCGACAGGTGCGGCGATGGCTCCTCGCGCACGCAGAGGAAAAAGCCGATGCCGAGCAGGATGGCCACCCCGCCGGGCAGGATGAACGCCGCGCGCCAGCCGAAGTGCGCGGTGAGAAAACCGGTAAGCAGCGCGGCGAAGGCCACCCCGAGGTTGCCCCACATGCCGTTGATGCCGATCTCGCGGCCGCGGTTCTCGGCGTGAGCCACCAGCATCGCGGTGCCGACCGGGTGGTAGATCGCGGCGAATACCCCGATCAGGGTCAGCCCGGTCACCAGCATCGGTACGCTGCCGGCCAGCCCGGTGAGCACCGCGGCGGCGCCGATGCCGAAGAAGAACAGCAGCATCATGCTGCGCCGGCTCCAGGTGTCGCCCAGCCAGCCGGCCGGCAGCGAACAGGCGCCGAAGGCGATGAAGCCGCCCAGCGCCAGGCCGATCAGCCCGGCGTAGTCGAGGTCGAAGCTGCCGGCCATGCCGAGCACGGCGGCGGGGAAGATCAGCATGAACATGTGGTCGATGACATGCGCGGCGTTGATGAAGCGGATAACGGTTCGAGGTCGGTTCATGGCGTGCGGCCTGAATGGTCGGTGGGGAATGGGCGTCATGACCCGGGCATGATAGGTTGACCGAAAAGCGCAGATAGGACAGCGAGGTCATCGAAACGGACATGCTGATCGAGCACCGCCCGGACGGCCTGCTGGCCGCCATCTCCCTCGACTTCCCCGACGGCCACCAGCTGGGGCGGCATTTCCACCCGCAGGCGCAGTTCCTCTACGCCGCTCGCGGCCTGATGCGCCTGGCCACCCACCACGGCGCCTGGGTGATCCCGCCGACCCGCGCGGTATGGATTCCGCCCCGGGTGGAGCACGAGATATTCATGTCCGGCGAGGTGCACATGCGCACCCTGTTCATCGAGCAACCCGAAACACCGACACCGCTAAGCGACTGTTGCGTACTGGCGGTGACGCCGCTGCTGCGGGAAATGATCCTGCGCGCCATCCACCTCGAGAGCCAGCCGCGCCTGGACGACTTCCGCCAGCGCCTGCAGGGGCTGATCCTCAGCGAGATCGCCAACCTCGAACGGATGCCGCTGTACCTGCCGATGCCCCGCGACCGCCGCCTGCAGGCGATCTGCCAGGCATTGCTGAAACAGCCGGAGCTGGGGCTGACCCTCGATGACTGGGGCCTGCGGGTCGGCGCCAGCTCGCGCACCCTGGCGCGGCTGTTCGCCCAGGAACTGCAGATGAGCTTCCATGAGTGGCGCCAGCAACTGCGCCTGACCGAAGCCCTGCCGCGCCTGCTGGCCGGCGACAGCGTGCAGGTGGTCGCCCGCGACCTCGGCTACGGCAGTACGCGGGCCTTCAGCAGCATGTTCCGCCGCTTGCTCGGCGAGACCCCGCGCGACTACCTGGGGCGACTGGAGCAACTGGCACGGGTCAGAGGCCGCGAGGACTGATGCCCCTCGGCGCAACCCGAGGCAATGGCGGATCGGCGGATAACGCCTGTGGCGTTATCCGCCCTACACGACGATTCCGCTTAATCGCTGGGGCGATACACAGCGGATAAAAAGAAGCCCTCCGGCGGAGGGCTCTCGGAAAAGGGCGCCGCAGCGCCCCGGATGGGATCCTCGATCAGTGCGGAACCCCCAGCCCCGCCGCGCTCATGAACAGGCGCATCAGCCAGGCGGCGACGCCCAGGGCCAGCACGCTGGCGGTCCAGATGCCCGCCAGCCAGGCCAGGCGCCGCCAAAGCGGCGGCTTGGCCGCGGTGTCTCGTTCGGGATGACTCGGCGTACGGACCATGTGCGGCGCCTCCTCAGTGATAACCATCGCCGTGCTTCACCTTGCCGCGGAACACGTAGTAGCTCCAGGCGGTGTAGCCGAGGATGAAGGGAATGATGAACAGCGCGCCGACCAGCATGAAGCCCTGGCTCTGCGGCGGCGCCGAGGCCTCCCAGATGCTCACCGCCGGCGGGATGATGTTCGGCCACAGGCTGATGCCCAGGCCGCTGTAGCCGAGGAAGATCAACACCAGGGTAAGCACGAACGGCTTCACATGGTCGTTGTTGGCCACCGAGCGCAGCAGCGCATAGAAGGTCACCAGGACCAGGATCGGCACCGGCAGGAACCAGAACAGGTTCGGCAAGCTGAACCAGCGCGCGGCGATCTCGGCGTGGGCCAGCGGCGTCCACAGGCTGACTACCCCGATGATCGCCAGCAGCACCAGCGCCAGCGGACGCGCCAGGTCGTGCATGCGCTCCTGCAGGCGGCCCTCGGTCTTCATGATCAGCCAGGTGCAGCCAAGCAGGGTGTAGGCGACGATCAGCGCCAGGCCGCAGAACAGCGGGAACGGTGCGATCCAGTCCAGCGAGCCGCCGGCGAAGCTGCGGTTCTCCACCGGGATGCCTTCGATGAAGGCACCCAGCGCCACGCCCTGGAAGAAGGTCGCCACCAGCGAACCGCCGATGAACGCCTTGTCCCAGATGTGCTGCTTGGCCGGCTTGGCCTTGAAGCGGAACTCGAAGGCCACGCCACGGAAGATCAGCCCGACGAGCATGAAGATCAACGGCAGGTAAAGCGCCGACAGGACCACCGCGTAGGCCAGCGGGAAGGCCCCGAACAGCGCCGCACCGCCCAGCACCAGCCAGGTCTCGTTGCCGTCCCAGACCGGCGCCACGGTGTTCATCATCACATCGCGGTCACCGCTGTCCTTGAAGAACGGGTAGAGCATGCCGATGCCGAGGTCGAAACCGTCCATCACCACGTACATCATGATGCCGAAGATGATGATGACCGCCCAGATGAGGGGAAGATCGATACCCATGTCTCAGTTCCTCTTGTCCTGGTCGTGGCCGTCGTGTTCTTCGTCGAAGCCTTCACCGGCGGCCGACAGCGGCCGTGCCGGGGTGCGCTTCTGCCCGGCGCCGCCGGGGTTGGTCTCGCGTCCCTCGTGGGTGACCGGGCCCTTGCGCACCAGGCGCATCATGTAGCCGATGCCGACGCCGAACAGCGAGAAGTACACCACCACGAAGGTCAGCAGGGTCAGGCTCATCTGCGTCACGCTCTGCGCCGAGGAGGCATCGGCGGTGCGCATCAGCCCGTAGACCACCCAGGGCTGGCGACCCATCTCGGTGGTGAACCAGCCGGCGAGGATCGCGATCAGTCCGGAAGGGCCCATCAGCAGGGTCAGGCGCAGGAAGGCCTTCGAGTTGAACAGGCGGTCCTGGCCGCGCCAGCGCAGCCACAGGCTCCAGACACCGACCAGGATCATCAGCATGCCGAGGCCGGCCATGATCCGGAACGACCAGAACACCACGGTGGAGTTCGGCCGGTCTTCCGGCGGGAAATCCTTCAGCGCCGGGATCGGTTCGGTCAGGCTGTGCTTGAGGATCAGGCTGCCGAGCACCGGGATCTCCACCTTGAAGCGGGTCTCCTCGCGCTGCATGTCCGGCCAGCCGAACAGGATCAGCGGGGTCGGTTCGCCGCTGCTGTTGTCCCAGTGGCCTTCCATCGCGGCGATCTTCGCCGGCTGGTGCTCCAGGGTGTTGAGACCATGGGCGTCGCCGATCACCGCCTGCACCGGGGCGACGATCAGCGCCATCCACATGGCCATCGAGAGCATCTTGCGGATCGCCGGGTTGTCGCGCCCGCGCAGCAGGTGCCAGGCCGCCGAGGCGCCGACGAAGAAGGCGGTGGCGAGGAACGCGGCGACCGACATGTGCAGCAGGCGATAGGGGAACGATGGGTTGAAGATCACCGCCAGCCAGTCCACCGGGATCACCCGGCCGTCGACGATCTCGAAGCCCTGCGGGGTCTGCATCCAGCTGTTGGAGGCAAGGATCCAGAAGGTCGAAATCAGCGTGCCGATCGCCACCATCACCGTGGCGAAATAGTGCAGCCCCGGCCCGACGCGGTTCCAGCCGAACAGCATGACGCCAAGAAAGCCGGCCTCGAGGAAGAACGCGGTGAGCACCTCGTAGGTCAGCAGCGGCCCGGTGATGGATCCGGCGAAATCGGAGAAATGGCTCCAGTTGGTGCCGAACTGGTAGGCCATGACCAGGCCGGACACCACGCCCATTCCGAAGTTGACCGCGAAGATCTTCGACCAGAAGTGATAGAGGTCGCGGTAGACCTCTTCGTTCGTTTTCAGCCAGAGCCCTTCCAGCACCGCCAGGTAGCTGGCCAACCCGATGGTGATCGCCGGGAAGATGATGTGGAAGGACACGGTGAAGGCGAACTGGATGCGGGCAAGGTCGATAGCCTCCAATCCGAACATGGCAACTCCTCTTCAGGTTCTCGGCCCTTCCGGCTTACGTGCGGATTCGGCCGTGCTTCCTCGCGCGCCGTTCGCGCAAGGCTTTGGAACACATCCTTCAGCTATCGTTCTTGTCATTGGAAAGCGACCGCAGCCCTGGCCGGCAGGAGTGCGGGAAGGGTCGCAAGCAGATTCCCGGCCTGCCCGCCTTGATGCAGAGCAATCCGGTACGAAAATCTTACCCGTTAGCCTAGACCGTCCCGCTGTGGTCGGTTGTCGCGAGACAAATTGCCTCAGCCGCTCATTATTCAAATAATGAATATAAAAATAAACAAATAATATTTTTATGGAATAAAAAGAATCGCTAATCTCCCTCCAGACCCGCCCTTCCGGCCCCGGCAACTCGACTCCCGCCTTGCGCACCGCAGCGGAAACAGCCCTACAAGGATCTAGGAATGAAAAAATTGCTTCTGCTGACCGCCCTGGCCTCCGTCATCAGCGTGTCCGCCAGCGCCGCGGAAAAGCTCATCGTCGCCGCCACTCCGGTCCCCCACGCGGAAATCCTCGAGCTGATCAAGCCGACCCTGGCCAAGGAAGGCGTCGACCTGCAGATCAAGGTGTTCACCGACTACGTGCAGCCCAACGTGCAGGTCGCCGAGAAACGCCTGGACGCCAACTACTTCCAGACCCTGCCGTACCTGGAGAACTTCAACAAAGGCAAGGGCACCAACCTGGTCACCGTGGTCGGCGTGCACGTCGAGCCCTTCGGCGGCTATTCGAGGAAATACAAGTCACTGGCCGACCTGCCCGAAGGCGCCACCGTCGCCATCCCTAACGAAGGCAGCAACAGCGGGCGCGCCCTGCTGCTGTTGCAGAAAGCCGGCCTGCTCAAGCTGAAGGACCCGAACAACGCCCTGGCCACGCCCAGGGACATCGCCGAGAACCCGAAGAACCTGAAGTTCAAGGAGCTCGAATCGGCCCTGCTGCCGCGCGTGCTGGACCAGGTCGACCTGGATCTGATCAATACCAACTATGCACTGGAAGCCAAGCTCAACCCGGCGAAGGACGCACTGATCCTCGAGGACCGCGACTCACCCTACGTCAACTACCTGGTGGCGCGCCCCGACAACAAGGACAGCGACGCCCTGAAGAAGCTTTCCGCCGCGCTGACCAGCCCGGAAGTGAAAGCCTTCATCGAGAAGAAATATGACGGCGCGGTGGTTCCGGCCTTCTGATCCTACCTCGACTCCCACGCTGGGCGCCGTTGCAGCGCCCCTTGTTCACGCCGGTGTCGCATGACTTGCACCGGCGTTTCTTTTTCCGGAACGGTCCCCGCCCGCAGCCGTCCCGGTCGTCGTCGCGGCGCAGGCGCTGGAGGCGCCCCGTGCCGTCAAGGAGTTACCCATGAGCGAGAAACCACACCCCGCGCCCCTGACCTTCCCCGACGCCGATCGCAGTCCGCTGAGCATCCGCGCCAAGGCCCTGGTGTTCTTCGACCCGCGCTCGCACCGGGTCCGCGAAGAACTCGAGCGCCTAGCGCCGCAGAGCCAGCCGGTGCTGATCGAAGGCGAGACCGGCACCGGCAAGGAACTGCTCGCCCGGCAGATCCACCGCCACAGCGAACGCGCCGGGCTGTTCGTCGCGGTCAGTTGCAGCGCCCTCAGTAGCAACCACGCCGAAGCCGAGCTGTTCGGCTACGCCCCCGGCGCCCATAACGGCCCGGTCGGCAGCCGCGCCGGCTGGTTCGGTTCGGCCAACGGCGGCACCCTGTACCTGGACGAGATCGCCGACCTGCCGCTGGCCCTGCAGGCCAAGCTGCTGCAAACGCTGGAGGAACGCGAGGTGCTGCGGGTCGGCGCGCAGCAGCCGCTGCCCCACGACGTGCGCCTGGTCACCGCCACCAGCGTCGACCTGAACCAGGCGGTGCGTGCCGGCAAGTTCCTCGAAGGCCTGCGGCAATACCTGCACGACGGCCGCCTGAGCCTGCCGCCGCTGCGCGAGCGGCCCGGCGACATCCTGCCGCTGGCGGAATACTTCGTCGGCGTCTATGCCCAGCGCCTGGAACTCCCGGTGCCGGTGATCGGCGTGGAGACCCAGGAGGTCCTCGAGCGCTATCCCTGGCCCGGCAACATCCGCGAACTGGAAAACGTCGTCCACTTCGCCCTGCTGGTCAGCGGACGGGATGAAATCCTACCGCAACATCTGAATTTTGGCGGCGCGACGCCAGACCCTTCTCTGGCTGGTGTAAGGCGCCTGCTCGGCCAGCCAGGTGCGCCGTCCCTGGAGCAGGTCCAGGCCCTGCTCCTGCAGTTGGCTACCGAGCAGGCCGGAGGGGATGCGCAGGCCGCCAGGCTGCGCCTTGGACTGGTGGCGAACTGAGGAAAACCTTCGGCGAACGTGCGGGAAAAAGCGCCCCGCCGAGGGGATCCATACGTCCGAAGGATTGGCTCCGCGGCCCTTGATCGTGTTTATATTGAACGCTTGATCAAATTAAGGACGAGGAGACCAGCCTGTTTTGACTGACGCACAATCGCCCTCCACTACCCCCGCCACGCCCCCGCCGATCCGCATGAACCCACCGGTGTTCTACGGCGCGGCGGTCCTGATCCTGCTGTTCGCCACGGTGGTCATAGGCTTTCCCCAGCGCGCCGGCGAATGGCTGCTGGCCGCGCAGACCTGGGCCTCGCAGACCGTCGGCTGGTACTACCTGCTGGCGATGACCCTGTACCTGATCTTCGTGGTCGTCACCGCGCTCTCCGGCTACGGCAAGATCAAGCTCGGCGCCGACCACGACGAACCGGAATTCAGCTACCTGTCCTGGGCCGGCATGTTGTTCGCGGCCGGCATCAGCATCACCCTGTTCTTCTTCTGCGTGTCCGAGCCGCTGACCCACTTCCTCCAACCGCCGCAAGGCGAGGCCGGTACCCAGGAAGCCGCGCGGCAGGCCATGGAACTGCTGTTCCTGCACTGGGGCCTGCACGGCTGGGGGGTGTTCGCCCTGGTGGCGATGGCCCTGGCCTATTTCGCCTATCGCCACAACCTGCCGCTGGCCCTGCGCTCGGCGCTCTACCCGCTGATCGGCAAGCGGATCAACGGGCCGATCGGCTACACCGTGGACTGCTTCGGCATCATCGCCACGGTGTTCGGCCTCGGCGCCGACATGGGCTTCGGCGTACTCCAGCTCAACTCAGGACTGGACTACCTCTACGCCATCCCGCACACCCACCCGGTGCAGATGGTGCTCATCGCGCTGATGATGGGCGCGGCGATCTCGGTGGCGATCTCCGGGGTCGACAAAGGCATCCGCATCCTCTCCGATATCAACATGCTGCTGGCCTGCAGCCTGCTGCTGTTCGTGCTGTTCGCCGGGCCGACCCAGCACCTGCTCAACACCCTGGTGCAGAACGTCGGCGACTATCTCGGCCACCTGCCGGGCAAGAGCTTCGACCTCTACGCCTACGGCGGCCCGAGCGACTGGCTGGGCTCGTGGACGGTGTTCTACTGGGCCTGGTGGATCGCCTGGGCGCCCTTCGTCGGCCTGTTCATCGCGCGCATCTCGCGCGGCCGGACGATCCGCGAATTCGTCTTCGGCGTGCTGTTCATCCCGCTCGGCTTCACCCTGGCGTGGATGTCGATCTTCGGCAACAGCGCCCTCGACCAGGCCCTCGGCGGCGCCAGCGAGCTCGGTCGGGTGGCCATCGAGCAACCGTCGATGGCGCTCTACCAGATGCTCCAGAACTATCCCTGGAGCCGCACGGTGATCACCGTCACGGTACTGGTCAGCTTCGTCTTCTTCGTCACCTCGGCGGATTCCGGGACCGTGGTCCTGTCCACCCTCTCCGCCCACGGCGGCAACGCCGACGACGACGGGCCGAAGTGGCTACGGGTGTTCTGGGGCTCGGTCACCGCGCTGGTCACCGGCGGGCTGCTGTTCGCCGGCAGCATCGACGCGCTGAAGTCGGCGGTGGTGCTGACCTCGCTGCCCTTCTCGCTGATCCTGCTGCTGATGATGTGGGGCCTGCACAAGGCCTTCTACCTGGAATCGCAGCGGCAACGCGCGCGAACCCACTCCCTGGCGCCGCTGATGAGCGGCAACGGCAAGCGCTCCGGCGGCTGGAAGCGGCGCCTTTCGCAGGCGGTGCACTTCCCCTCGCGGGACGAGGTGTATCGCTTCATGAACGACGTGGTACGCCCGGCGATCAGCGAAGTCTCCGAAGTGTTCCGCGAGAAGGGCCTGGCGGTGGACGCCCAGCTCGACCCGGGCAACGCCTCGCTGAGCCTGGAGATCGGCCATGGTGAACAGCACCGCTTCCTCTACCAGGTGCTGATGCGCGGCTACTTCACCCCATCCTTCGCCCGCGCCGGCATGGGCGGCCTGCACCTGAAGAACCGCCGTTACTTCCGCGCCGAGGTGCACCTCGCCGAGGGCAGCCAGGACTACGACCTGATGGGCTACACCAGGGAGCAGATCATCAACGACATGCTCGACCAGTACGAGCGGCACCTGCAATTCCTTCACCTGGTGCGTTGAGCGTACGCAAAGGGGGCGCGCAGGTCGTGCCGCCTCCTCTCCCAGCCCTGTCCCTGAAGGGAGGGGCAGCCGGCCTGAGCGCGGGCAATGACGCTAGCGGCCTCCCCTCTGCTTGCAGCCGCGAATCCCTCAGCGCGCCAGCACGCGCCGGTAGAACAGCACGCAGACCGCGACGAATACCGCCAGCCCCAGCCACTGGGCGGTGCCGGCGAAGCCGGCGTCGACCAGCGCCAGCGGCGCGTCCTCGCCGGTGGTGCCGATCACCCCGGCGAGAAGGATGCCCATCAGGCTCTCGCCGACGATGAGTCCCGAGGCCAGCAGCACGCCGCGCCGCTTCGGCACTTCGGCGTAGCTTTCCGGGTCGGTCCCGGCCGCCGCCGCGCGCTTCTTCAGGGCGTTTTCCAGCAGCCAGGAAAGCAGCGCGCCGACCACCAGGGTCATGCCGATGGTCGGCGGCAGGTAGATCCCCAGGCCCACCGCCAGCACCGGCAGGCAGGCCTTGCCGGTGCGGCGCAGGAGCAGGTCGACGAGGATCAGGGCGATACCGAGCACGACGCCGATCAGGATCATGTTCCAGTTCAGCGCATCGTGGAAAATCCCGCTGGCGATCGCCGTCAGCAAGGTCGCCTGCGGCGCCGCCAGCGCCTGGTTCGGATCCATGCCGTCACGCGGCAGGGTGCCGGTGAAACCATAGGCGCCATAGAGCAGTTCCAGCACCGGCGGGATCACCAGCGCGCCGACGATGCAGCCGACGATCAGCGCGACCTGCTGGCGCCAGGGAGTGGCGCCGACCAGGTAGCCGGTCTTGAGGTCCTGCAGGTTGTCGTTGGAAATCGCCGCGATGGCCAGCACCACCGAGGTGGTGAACAGCGCCAGGGCGATCGCCAGCTTGCCGCCCTGGCGCTGCAGCAGGTCGCCCTCGACGCTGCCGAAGGCAAGGATCAGCAGCGACACCAGGATCACCGCGATGATCCCGATCCCGGAGATCGGACTGCTCGACGAGCCGACCAGGCCGGCCATGTAGCCACAGGCGGCGGCGATCAGGAAGCCGAAGAAGAAGGCGAACACCACGCACACCGCGACCAGGCTCCAGAACGCCGGCCGCGCCATGTCCGGCGCGGCCTCGCCGAGGAAATACCCGAAGACCGCGGTCAGCGACACCAGCAATGCGCCGACGATCAGCAGGATCCACCTGGCCGGCATGTCCAGCTCGGTGCGCTGGCCGCTCGCCCGGGCGTTGCCGCGTACCGCCCCGAGGGACGCCCAGACGCCACGGACCATGGGCTTGAACAGGGTCGCCAGGGTCCACAGCGCGGCCACGCCGATGGTCCCGGCGCCGAGGAAACGCACCTGCGAACTCCATAGCTGGGAAGCCAGGTCCGCCAGGCTCTGGCCGTCGGCCGGCAGGCTGTTGACGGTCAGCAGCGGTACCGCGACGCCCCAGGAGATCACCACGCCGACGAGAATCGCGATGCCAGCGGTGATGCCCATCAGGTAGCCGGCGCCGACCAGCGCCAGGGAGAAACCGGTGGACAGGCGGAATGCTGCCTGCCCGGCGCTCAGCCAGACGCTGAAGCCTTCGGCGAAGACCTTGAAGCCGCTGCTGCACAGGCTGAACAGCGCCGCCACCAGGCCGCCGCCGAGGATGTCGCGCAGGCCGGGCGCGCGGCCGTCGTCGCGAGGCGCGGCGGCGCCCTCCTCCGGCTCGCCGCCATCACTGCCGACGCGGAGGATTTCCGCCGCCGCCACGCCTTCCGGATAGGGCAGTTCGCTCTGCACCACCATCACCCGGCGCAACGGAATGGTGTAGAGCACCCCGAGGATGCCGCCGATGGAGCAGATCGCCGCGGTCTGCCAGAACGGGAAGCCACTCCAGTAGCCGATCATCAGCAGGCCGGGAAGGATGAAGATGATCGAGGACAGGGTGCCGGCCGCCGAGGCCTGGGTCTGCACCATGTTGTTCTCGAGGATGTTGGCGCCGGTGAAGTAGCGCAGCACCGCCATCGAGATCACCGCCGCCGGGATCGACGAGGCGAAGGTCAGGCCGACCTTCAGCCCGAGGTAGACGTTGGAAGCGGTGAAGACCACGGTGATCAGCGCACCGAGGATCAGGCCTCGCAGGGTGAGCTCCGGCAGGGTCAGCTCATCCGGGATGCGTTCTTGCATGGATGAAAACTCTCGAAACAATTGGACCCGCCAAGCTTAGGCGAGTGCGACGCGCGGGGACACGACAGCGAATGTCGCAGAGGCGACCTTTTCGAGAGGGAAAGCTGGCGGAACGGACAGTTGCAGCACGGATCCGCGCCCGGCGCGGATCAGAACGGCCTGTCGCCGAGAATGGTGGCGCGGTGCATCACCCGCCGCTGCGGCCGGTAATCGTCCACGGCGTAATGCTGGGTCACACGGTTGTCCCAGAACGCCACGTCGTTTTCCTGCCAGCGCCAGCGCACGGTGAATTCGGGTCGCGTGGCATGGGCGAAGAGGAACTTCAGCAGCGCATCGCTCTCGGCCGGCTCCAGTTCGTTGATGCGGGTGGTGAAGCCATCGCTGACGAACAGGCCCTTGCGCCCGGTGACCGGATGGGTGCGCACCACCGGATGCGAGCGCGGCGGATTCTTCAGGCGGGCCTCCTCCAGGCGCGCCAGGTCGGCCTCGGTGACGCCGAAGCGCTCGCGGGGGAAGGACTTGCCGATGTCGTGGGTCGCCGTGAGGCCGTCCAGCAGACGCCGCAGCGGCGCCGACAGCGCCTCGTAGGCCGCCGTGCTGCTCGCCCAGAGGGTGTCGCCGCCGTACGGCGGCAATTGCTTGGCGACGAGCACGGCCCCCAGCGCCGGGGTCTCGAGGAAGGTCACGTCGGTGTGCCAGATGGCATTGTCGCGCACGTCGGTGACCGCGGTATCGAGGACGATGACCTCCGGTTGCTCCGCCACGCTGGGGTAGATCGGGTGGATGTGCAGATCGCCGAAGTGGGCGGCGAAGCGCGCCTGGCTCTTCGGCTCCAGAGATTGGTCGCGGAAGAACAGCACCTGGTGGTCGAGCAGGGCCTGCTCGATGGCCCGCTGGCCGCCGTCGTCGAGCGGCGCGGCGAGGTCGATGCCGGAAACGATGGCGCCCAGGGCCGGGCTGATGGGTTGGATGGTCAGGCTCATGTCGTGCTACTCGTCGGGCAGGTTGCGGGCGCGCCCTGCGCGCCCTCGCTCCGGCCTTCGCCGCAAGGGTGAAGGCCGGTTCGGGAATGATGACTCGGGACTCTCGCGCTCAACCCCAGGCGGCGAAGCGCCGCTGGACCCAGCGCAGCCCCAGTTCGAAGGCCAGGGCGACGGCGGCGATCAGCAGGATGCCGACCACCACCACATCGGTGGCGAGGAATTGCGCGGCGGACTGGACCATGAAGCCGAGGCCGCGGTTGGCCGCGATCAGCTCGGCGGCGACCAGGGTCGACCAGCCGACGCCGAGGGCGATGCGCAGGCCGGTGAGGACCTCCGGCAAGGCGCTCGGCAGGATCACGTAGCGCACCACCTGCCAGCGGCTGGCCCCCAGGCAGCGCACCGCCTGCACCCGCGATCGGTCGACGCGACGCACGCCGGCAGCGGTAGCGATCAGCAGCGGCGCGAACAGCGCCAGGTAGATCAGCAGCACCTTGCTCAGCTCGCCGATGCCGAACCAGATGACGATCAGCGGCAGGTAGGCCAACGGCGGGATCGGCCGGTAGAACTCCACCAGCGGATCGAGGGCCGCTCCGGCCAAGGGGTTGAGGCCCATCAGCACGCCCAGCGGGATCGCCGTCAGCACCGCCGCGCCGAGCGCCAGGAGCACCCGCAGCAGGCTGGTGCCGACGTGTTGCAGCAGGCTGGCATCGAGGTAACCCTCCTGCCATAGCCGTTGCAGGGCTTCGAAGAGCTGTTCGGGCGCTGGCAGGAACAGCACGTCGACCCAGCCGAAATGGGTCGCCGCCCACCACAGCAGGGCCAGGGCCAGCACGCTGGCACCGGCCGCCCAGCGCCGACGGTCGCCGGGCAGGCTCCGCTTGCGCGGGACAGGCTTGGCGACGGCGAGTCCGAGGGTATCAGTGGGCATGTTCGGCCTCCGCGACATCGAGGAATTCGTCCAGCAACGCCTGGCGCAAACGGCCGAACTCGGGATCGGACTTGATCGAACGCACCGTTTCGCCGGCGGCGTAACGCCGCGCGAAGTCCATCGGCAGGCGCTTGACGATGCGCGCCGGCGGGCCGTCCATCACCACCAGGTCGGTGGCCAGGAACAGCGCTTCGTCGACGCTGTGGGTGATCAGGAAGAGGCCCTTGCCGGTCTGCTTCCACAGGTCCAGCACAAGCACCTGCATGCGCTCGCGGGTCAGCGCGTCGAGCGCGCCGAACGGCTCGTCGAGCAGCAGGAAGTCCGGTTCGACCGCCAGCGCGCGTGCCAGCCCGAGGCGCTGGCGCTGGCCGCCGGAGAGCTGGGCGACGGACTGCCCGGCGTACTCCTGGAGTCCCACCAGTTGCAGGACCTGGCGCGCCCGCGCGGTGCGCTCGGCCTTGCCCAGGCCACGGATGCGCAGGCCCAGGGCGACGTTGTCGAGGGCGTTGAGCCAGGGCATCAGGGCGTCGTCCTGAAACACCACGCCGCGCTCGCCGCCGGGCCCTTCGAGTGTCCGGCCGTCGATCTGCACGCGTCCCTGGTCCGGCTTCTGGAAACCGGCGAGGATGTTCAGCAGTGTCGACTTGCCGCAGCCCGAAGGACCCAGCACCACCAGCGACTCGCCCTTGGCCAGGCCCAGGCTGAGATCGCGGAGGATAGCGCGGCGCTGGCCGCGCTGTTCGAATGAGAGGCTGATCGCCTCGGCCGTCAGACGGCTCATGTGTTCTGCCCTCCGTAGGGTAAGAAAGCCTCCGCTCCGACAGGCCGGAGCGGAGTCGCGGCATTCAGCGCTGGCCGACCTGGACCTGCTCCGCCTGGCGCACGAAGTCGGCGCTGACGTAGGGCGAGTAGTCGCCGAGGACGGCCGGCACGCGCTTCTGTTCCTTGAGGAATTCGGCAGTGCCGGCAATAGCCTTGGCGGTGCCGCCGCCGAGCAGGTCTGCGGACAGTTGCGCCTGGCTTTCCGGGAAGGTCGAGCCGGCCAGCAGTTCGGGGACGTCCCTGGGATCGGCGCCGGTCAGCCGGGCGATCTTCTTCACCGGCTCGGAGTCGGCGGTCCATTCGGCCTTGTGTGCGTTGTAGTCGGCGAAGGAGTCGAGGCTGACGCGGGCGAAGCGGGCGACGATTTCAGGATGCTTCTCGGCGAAGTCCTTGCGCGCCACCCACACCTCGAAGGTCGGCGCACCCCACCGGCCGACTTCGGCGGCGTCGGTGAGGACCTTGCCGCTTTTCTTGATCTCGCCCAGTGCCGGCGACCAGACGAAGGCCCCGTCGATGTCGCCGCGACGCCAGGCGGCAGCGATCTCGGCCGGGTTGAGGTTGACGATCTTCACCTTGGACGGATCGATCCGCCAGTGCTTGAGGGCGCCGAGCAGGCTGTAGTGGGAGGTTGAAACGAACGGGGTAGCGATGATCTTGCCGGCCAGGTCCTCGGGTTTCTCGATCCCGCTTCCATTGCGCACCACCAGCGCCTCGGCGGCGTTGATCTGCGCGGAAACGATGAAGGAGACGATCGGCAGCTTGCGCGAGGTCGCCGCTGCCAGCGGGCTGGACCCGATGTTGCCGAGTTGCAGGTCGCCGGAGGCGAGCGCGGCGATCACTTCCGGACCGCTGTTGAAGCGGCGCCAGTCGATCTTCTCGCCGATGGCTTTCTCGTACAGGCCATCGGCCTGGGGCACCTTGGTCGGGTCGATGCCGGTCTGGTAGCCGACCGTGATGTCGGCGGCCTGGGCGGCGACGGAAAGGCTGGCAAGGGCCAGGGCTGCCACCAGGCGGTGCAGGGAATTCGGGCGTTTCATCGGGCGAACCTCGGAGGCAACGGTGCCGCGCTCCGGAGGAGAACGGACCAGGGACGGGCAATGGGTGGCGACAGCGAGTCCGGTGGTCCGGTGCGATGTAGATTACAGCTATAAAAAACTCAATATAAATAATATTTGGAAATTAGTTTATGAGCGCGAGGCACCCTCCCCCTTGTCCCATGCGCGCTCGCCTCTACAGGGCGGCGCCCAGCAGGCGGGCTTCCAGGGCCTGTCGGCACAGGCGGCACTGCCGCTCCGGACTACCCAGCAGGCTCCGGGAAAGGATGCGAAGGGAACGGGAGGTCCTGCTTATAACCCTGATCGATGAGTGTCCCGCACATAAATAACCAATCATCCTTGACCAGGAACCGGACGCGCGCGCTCCTGGCAGAACCATGAGGGTGCGTCGGACAACCGACGCCGGCATCATTCCCGACAGCCGCGAAAACCTCTGTAACGGCTCTGTCATGCGCGTCGTGCGAGGAAACAAATAAGCGGAGAAAAGGGAACCTTATTCGCGCCAAGCTGTTTAAAATCACGCCCGTTTCTGCGCGAGGCCCCTCGCGCAGTCTTTCACCAAGGAGCTACACCACCATGGCACTGACCAAAGACCAACTGATCCAGGACATCGCCGAAGCCATCGACGCGCCGAAGACCACCGTTCGCAGCGCGCTCGACCAGCTCACCGACATCGTCAAGGACGCCCTGGAGAACGATGGCGAAATCACCCTGCCGGGCATCGGCAAGCTGAAGGTCTCCGAGCGTCCCGCCCGCACCGGCCGCAACCCGCAGACCGGCAAGGCGATCGAGATCGCTGCCAAGCGTGTAGCCAAGTTCGTTCCGGCCAAGGCCCTGACCGACGCGATCAACGGCTGATAACGGCCACCGCATCCCAAAAAAGCGCAGGAGCCTGGCCTCCTGCGCTTTTTTCGTTTTCAGCGGGGCGCTGGCGCTCTCGCCCTGGGGATCTTCCGCCGGATATTCCTACGGCGCTTGCAGTTGCTCGAGCAACGCATGGCAGTCGGCAGCGTGCCAGTCGGCCAGCTCCGGCCAGGGGTTTTCCGGCAGGTTGACCAGCACCGTGCGACTACCCGCGGCGCGTCCGCAGTCGAGGTCGAAACGGTAGTCGCCGACCATCACCAGCTCCGCCGGCGTCACGTTCCAACGCCTGGCGATGCGCAGCAGGCCGTCCGGGTCCGGCTTGGGCCGCGCCTCGCCACGCCCGAGGATGTGCTCGGTGGGGAAGCAGCCGCCCAGGCCGATCGCTTCGAGGGTAATCAGCGCCAACTGGTGGTCGTTGCGGGTCAGGATGCCCAGGCGCATGCCGCGTCGCTGCAACTCGCGCACCAGTTCCGGCGCGCCCGGCGCCGGCCGCGCGGCCTCGGCCAGCTCGCGCTCGTGCTCCAGCAGCCAGGCGTGCTTGGCCGCGGCCTCGGCTTCGGGCAGGGCGGCGAGGTGCAGCAGGATGTCGTCCTGCTCGGGAATGTCCAGCGCCCGGCGGATCGCCGGGAAGTCGTGCACCGCCCGGGTCAGGGTGCCGTCCATGTCGAATACCCAGTGATGGATGTCGGCCAGCCTCACGCCCAGTCCTCGCGCTTGCGGATCAGGCCTTCCTGGCTCGACGAGGCGACCAGCTGGCCGCTCTGGTTGAAGATGCTGCCGCGCACGAAACCGCGTGCGTTGCCGGCCCAGGGGCTGTCGATGGCATAGAGCAGCCACTCGTCCGCGCGCAAGTCGCGGTGGAACCACAGGGCGTGGTCGAGGCTGGCGACCTGCATGGTCTTCTGCCACACCGACACGGCGTGGGGTTGCATCGAGGTGGTGAGGAAGCCGAAGTCCGAGGCGTAGGCCAGCAGGTACTTGTGCAGCGCCGGGACGTCCGGCAGCTTGCCGTCGGCGCGGAACCAGAGGTATTTCACCGGCTCGTCCGGCTGCGGGTCGTAGGGGTCGTGCTGGGTGACCGGGCGGATCTCGATCGGCTTCGGATACAGCAGCTTGTCGCGGATGCGCTCGGGAATCCGCTCGGCGCGCAGGCGGGTCAGTTCCAGCTCCGACGGCAGGTTGTCCGGGCCGACCACCTCGGGCATCTCGATCTGGTGGTGGAAGCCTTCCTCGTCGTACTGAAAGGAGCTGCTCAGGGTGAAGATCGGCTGGCCTTTCTGGATCGCGGTGACCCGGCGGGTGCTGAAGCTGCCGCCGTCGCGCACCCGGTCGACCTGGTAGACTACCGGCATGCCGGCGTCGCCGGGACGCAGGAAGTAGCCGTGCATGGAGTGTACGTGGCGATCGTCCTCCACCGTCTGGCTGGCCGCCGACAGTGCCTGGCCCAGGACCTGGCCGCCATAGAGCTGGCGGAAGCCGAGATCCTGGCTCATGCCCCGGAACAGGTTCTCCTCGATGGGTTCCAGGCTCAGCAAAGCCACCAGGTTGTCGAGTATCTGGGTCATGGGGTGTTTCCTCGAATTCGGGCTGTCGACGGGCTAGTCGCGGCGCAAGGCCGGGTACGCGGGCATGTTGGAAAGACGAGTGTCCCACACCGCGCGGCCGAGGGTGAAATGGTAGAGACTGGCCAGGGACTCGTCCGTTAGTCCAAGCAGCTCCTGCACCAGGGGGTCGTAGTAGCAGCCGATGCCCGTTCCAGACAGCCCGGCAGCCTCCGCCTCGAGGTAGAGCAACTGGCCGATCTGGCCGCATTCCCAGTACAGCCGCGGATAGCACCAGGGGCCTTCTTCGAGCGCCGCGCCGAGGTGGGCGAGCATGGCGACGGCGAGGCAGCCATCGCCGGCGATGTCCTGCTGGCAGGAGAGAAACGCCGACAGCGCGCGCGCATCGCCTTCCTGCAGCAGGTACAGCGGCAACTCCGGATCGACGCGTTGCCAGAGGAAATCGTCGCGCATCGGCGGCCGCCGCAGGCCACTGCGCTCCAGCCAGTACAAGCCCGGCGCCAGGCCCCGGACACGATGGACGAACAGCAGCAGGTCGACCCGCACGGCCTCGCCCGTGACCGCGAAAGGCACCGGCGAGCGCTCCGGCAGCAGCCGGCGCAGCCAGGCCCGTAGCAGGTCGACGTCGATCCCGGTGCGCCCGTCCATGCGCTGCGCGCTGCGCCGCCGATGCAGCAGCGGGCGCAACGGCAGGCCGGGGTTGTCATTGCCGGGCTCGCCCGGCGCGACCCTCCAGGGGCGTGCCGGCAGGCGCGGCGCACGGCACAGTCCATGGATCCGCTGCAACTCCGGCCAGTCGCGGTACTCGCGCGACAGCCGGTTCGGCGCGCCGGCCAACGGCAGGACCGCCAATGCCTCGCACAGGCGCGGCGAAAGGGACGGCTCCTCGGTGAGTGCCGGACCGATCCAGAACAGTGCGTCGACACTCTCACGCTCGGCGAAGCCGTCCCGGTCAAGCCCGAACAGGCCGTCCAGTGCGCTTTCGGCGACGCCGCGCATCAGGCGCATCTCCCAGCCCTGGATCGCCGCGGCGATGGAGAGACAGGCCAGCGCATGGCCAAGGTCGTGCTGGCAGTAGCGATAGGCCCGCTCACCGTACTTCCAGGCTTCGCGCCAGGGCACGCTGGCCAACGCCAGGAGACAGCCGCCGGGCGGCAAGCATTCATCCAGCAGCGAAGCCAGCGGTGCCGGCAGTTCGCCGCGCACTTCCAGGGCATGCTTGTCGGGACGGTAGTGGGCGAGCAACGGCGCCGCCTCCAGCGCACCGCCGGGAAGCAGCAGGTAGGCCTCGGTGGGATGCAGGTTGCCGCTCGACGGGTTGACCCGCAGCGCCCAGCGATTGCCACCGGCTTCCTTCCAGGCCGACAGCGCCAGGCTGTCGTAGAGCAGTTGCGAGAGGCTCGCGCGGTCGAGCCGGGCGGGCGTCGCCGCCGGCCCGGAGAAGATGACGTCGTAGGGGTGAGACTCCTCCAGCGGCCGATGCAGCAGTTCGATTTGCCGGCAGCCCCGGTACTGGCGGAACGGTGCCGGCTGGGTCGCCCAGTCCAGCCCGCCGGGGCCGGGCGCATAGCGCTCCGGGTGATGCATGCTGAGGCGATGGTAGGACAGCACCTCGGCGGCGGTATCGCTCATCGCCGTCGCTCCGCCCAGCGAGCCGCATCGGTGCGATAGAGGATATGCCGGCGCATCGGGTGGTCTGCCGCCAGGAGCGGGTGGTCGAAATCCTCGGCCGGATCGCGACGCATGCCCAGGCGCTCCATCAAGCCCCAGGAGCTACGGTTGGGCGGCGTGGTGAAGGCCACCACCTCCGGCAGGCGCAGCCGCTCGAAGGCGAAGTCCAATGCGGTTTCCGCTGCTTCGCGGGCGAGTCCCCGCCCCCAATGGGCGGGCGCCAGCCGCCAGCCGATCTCCACGGTCGGCGCGAAGTGCACATCCATGGTCACCTCGAACAGGCCGGTGAACCCGATGAACGCCGCCTCGCCAGGCAATTCCAGGGCCAGGGCCCCCAGCCACGCTCGGCAAAATGCGCCTGGACACGATCGACCAGGGCGTCGCTCTGCGCCCGGTCCAGCACGCTTGGGAAGAATTCCATCACCCGCGGGTCGGCGCACATCTCGGCGAACGCCTCGCGGTCGCTGTCGCGCCAGGCGCGCAGCAGCAGGCGCGGGCCATGCAGTTGGGCAATGGCGGAAGGAGAAGGGATCGCGTTCATAGAAGGCCTTTTCGGAAACGGCCGACTCATCTGCGAAGCCAGTCCTCGCGCGTCAACCGGTACAGCACATGATGCCGCAAGCGGTGGCCGGGAGGCAGGTCGGGATGCTCGAAGTCGTCGGCGGGGTCGCGCTGCATCCCCAGACGCTCCATCAGTCTCAGGGAGTTGCCGTTGGCCGGTACGGTGAAAGCCACCACCTGGTCCAGGCCAAGGGTATCGAAGGCGTAGCTCAACGCCGCCTCGGCCGCCTCGTGGGCGAAGCCCTCCGCCCAATGCTCGGCGGCAAGGCGCCAGCCGATGGCCACCGCGGGGACGAAGGGCGCATCGAAGTCCACGACCTCCAGCCCCACGTAGCCGATGAAAGGATCGCCACCCTTGACCTGCAGCGCCCACCAGCCAAAACCGTGCTCGGCGAAATGCGCGTCGATGCGGCGCAGCAACGCGTCGCTCTGGGCACGATCCAGGCAAGACGGAAAGAACTCCATCACCCGCGGATCGGCGTTCAGCTCGGCGAACCTGGCTCGGTCCTGCACCAGCCAGGGCCGCAGGATCAGACGGTGGGTGTACAGCCGTGGCGAGCGCAGATGCTCGATACTCAGGCTGGTCAGGTCGGCCATCGCTTGGTTCCTTTCGTTCGACACACTCCAGAAGGAATGTCTGACCGCGGGAATCGGTTGGGGTGCCCGCGAGGACGACATTCCGATCTTTGGTCAGGCTCCGCGGAAAAGGCTACCCAACCGGAGTGTAGTCTTTTCCGCGCCTGGACATGTCCGATCCTCGGGCAAAGCGATGACGATCGCTTTACCGCGCCGGCGGTTGCGGCACCCAGGCGACCGGCATGCAAGAAAAAGAGCCGCGGGTCATTCGGCCAGTTCCCCGAGCAGGCCCTCGTCCAGGGCGAGGAGCGCCAGCTTCACGCCGACGGCGCACTCCTCCACCCGGGAAAACGCGGCGTTGGGGTTGAGGCAGGCCTCTTCCAGGCGCCGGCAACTGTCCACCAGTTGCTCGCCGCGCACCACCCGCGCCGCGCCCTTGATCCGGTGCGCCAGTTCGGCCAGTTCACCGGTCTCCTGGCGTTGCACCAGAATTTCGAGGGCTTCCAGATCCTTGCGGTTGCTGGTGAGCAACTCGTCGAGCAGGCGACGAAGCATGCTCGGCTCGCCGCCCGTCAGCGCATGCAGCGACTCCAGGTCGTACAGAAGCGGTAACGGCGGCGCCGCGACGGGCTCGGCATCGAGGGACACCGGCGAGGTCTCCTCCTGCTCCTCGGCGAAGCCGAGGGCCAGCAGACGCTCCTCCAGCACGTCGAGACCGATCGGCTTGATCAGGCACTCGTTCATCCCGGCCTGGATGCACCGTTCGATCTCTTCCGGCTGGGCATCCGCGGTGAGGCCGAGGATGACCACCGGCTCCTCGTTGTTCTCGCACTCCTCCTGGCGAATCGAGCGGGCCAGGTCGGAACCGTTCATCAACGGCATGTGGCAGTCGGTGATGACCATGTCGAACGGCTGCTCGTGCCACAGATTGAGGGCAGCCAGGCCGTTTTCCGCCTCCTGCACGTCATGGCCGAGGAAGCTCAGTTGCTGGTGGAGGATCTGCCGGTTGACCGCATGGTCGTCCACCACCAGCACCTGCAGGCGCCGCGCCTGGCGGGTGCCGACCTGGACCGGGCGCTCGCTGACGCTGACCGGTTCGAGCACTTGCAGGCGCAGCTCGACGTCGACCCGCGTACCCTGTCCGAGCGCGCTGCTCATGACCAGGCGCCCGCCCATCATCTCGCACAGCGAACGGCAGATCACCAGACCCAGTCCGGTTCCTTCGGTGTTCTGCACATTGCGCTCGACCTGGGCGAACGGACGGAACAGTTGCTGCTGGTCGCCCAGGGAAATGCCGATGCCGGTATCCTCCACGCAGAGGTTGACCTGCAGCAGCGAGGGCTCCACCAGGTGACCGTCGATGCGGATGCTGATCGAGCCTTCGTCGGTGAACTTGATCGCGTTGCTGACCAGGTTGGACAGGATCTGCTTGAAACGCATGGCGTCGAGCAGCACGTCGCCATTGATGCTCGCGTCGATGTCGAGGATCAGGCTCAGGCGCTTCTGCCGGGCCAGCCCTTCGAACACCCGCGCCACCGACTCCACCAGTTCGCGCAGGTTGGCCCGCTTCGGCGACAGGCCGAGACGTCCGGACTCGATGCGGGCGATGTCGAGGATATCGCCGATCAGTTCCAGCAGGCTCTTCGCCGAGGCATAGGCGATCTCGATGCTGGAGCGGTCCACCCGGCCGGTATCGGCGCGCTTGAGCGCCAGCTCGAGAATGCCGATCACCGCATTCATCGGCGTGCGGATCTCGTGGCTCATGGTCGCCAGGAAGGTGGTCTTGGCCCGGCTCGCCTCGTCCGCCAGGTTCTTCGCTTCCTTGAGTTCAGCGACCAGCTTGCGGTGTTCGGAAATGTCCAGCCAGCCGCAGATGACGCCCCGCACGGTACCGTTGGCGTCGCGGAACGGCTGGATCCAGTGGTCGATCCAGCATTTCCTGCCACCCAGGACCACCTCGTGCACCGACTCGATGGTCCGGCCGTCACGCATGGCCTCGAGGTAATTGCGATGGAACTGGGGGCCGGTCTCGAAGTTTTCCATGGGCAGTTCGAGCACCGTCCGGTTCAGCACCTGTTCGGCAACGAGGCCAACGCTGCTCAGGTAGCTGCGGTTGCAGGAGAGCATCCGCCCATTGGCGTCACGCACGTAGAGCGGGGGCGGCATGGAATCGGTGAGGGCCTCGACGAACTGCAACTGGTCGCTGAGCGCCTGCTCGACGCGCAGCCGGTCGCGAATCTGCCGACGCTGGTAGGTGACCCAGCCCAGGCTCAGCAGCAGCAGGCCCGCCGCCGCCGCGACGATTTCCGCGATCAGCCGGGTATAGTCGACCCAGGTCTGCCCACTCATGCCTGGCGGCGAGCGCCAGCGGTTGACGACATCGCTCAGGTCGCCGGGGGAAATGCTCAACAGGGCCTTGTCGAGGATGGTCTGCAACTCCGTGTCGCCACGGCGCACGGCAAAGTTGGCGGTCGCCGGGCCGAGGGCAACCTGGTCGGCCACCGCCAGTCTCTCGTGGAACAGGCGGACGATGTAGTAACGGGCGGAAACCAGCGGCACCACCGCCGCTTCGGCACGCCCTTCGTAGACCAGGTTCATCGCGTCGAGGGTGGTCTCGACCTCGACGACGGCAGCCTGCGGATAACGATCGCGCACCCCCTGGATTCCCACGTGGCCCGAGGGAATCGCCAGGCGCTTGCCATCCAGGTTCCCCACCCTTTCCGCCCGGCCCTTCTCGTCGGCCCGGGCGATCAGCACGAAGGAGGTCGACAGGAAGGAGCGGGTGAAGCGCAGCGTCTCCTCGCGCCGGCTGCTGCGGCTCATGATCGCCAGGTCGGCCTGGCCTTTCTGCAATGCGGCGATCTGTTCCGGAAAGCCGCCACTGCGGGAGGAAACCTGGAAATGCAGGCCGGTGCGCCGGGAGATCATTTCCAGCAGGTCGGAGGTGATCCCGGAAAACACGTCGTTGGAGTTGAAGAAGGCCAGCGGCGCCAGGTCGTCGTTTATCACCAGGCGTACCACCGGATGCCGGGCGACCCAGCGACGTTCCTCGGGCGTCAGCGCGATACGCTCGCCGGTCGGCAGGGAGCCGCCGCCGACCCAGCGCCGGGCGATGTACTCCAGGCGATCCTGGTCGATGGCGCCGATGGCGGCGTTGACCACCCGCAACAGGCGCGTCTCGTCGCTGCGCAGGAGGTAGCCGTACCCTCCGTCGCTGCGGGTATCGGCGAAACGCTCGAACTTCACGTAGCCGTAGAAGGAACGATTGATCCGCTGGTAGGCGCTGAGCACGTCGTCGATATAAAGGTCGGTGTGGCCGAAGGCTACCGCCGCGATCGCTTCGTCGTGATTGTCGGACACCACGAAGCGGGCACGCGGGAAGCGCTGGCGCAGTTCCTCGTCGTGCTCCCTGGCCACGGCCACGCGCAGACCGGCGAGGTCCGCCGATGAATTGCGCGGCTCGCCGACCCGCTTGAACACGGCCAGCCGATCCCGGGCGTAGGGACGGCTGGAAACCAGCGCGGGCTGCTCCAGCGCGCTGTAGTGACTGCCCAGCAGGTCGATCTGCCCGGCGCCGAGCGCCTCGATCGCCGCCGCATGGGTGGCGTACGCCACCAGCTTGATGCGCATGCCGAGCAATTGCCCGACCAGCGCGGTGACATCGGCGGTGATGCCTTCGTAGTTCTCGTCGTCGAGGCGCACGTTGAACGGCGCCGTTTCGTCGAGGGCCACGCCGACCCGCAGGGTTCCCTTGTGGCGCACCCAGGCCCAGTCGTCCTCGCCGATCACCATGTCCTCGTGCTCGACGTGCATCTGGCTGAACAGGGTCATGGAAGCACCCGCCTGGGTGGCGGCCAGCGGTACCGCCGGCAGCAACAGGCAAATGAACAGCAGGAGTAGTTTCGATCGCATGGGAGTCGGGTCGTGAAGTGGAAGGCCGGCGTCTGAACGAGGCCAGGCACGGCCAGGGAAAATGGCTGACGCGATGCGTCAGGCGTTCGGCCAGCGGTCCGGCGCGAGGCGACCCGCTGCCGACGCCACGGCCTCAGGAACCGGAGCAGTAGTCGAGGAAATGCTGCTCCGGCATCGGTCGGGCGAACAGGTAGCCCTGGGCTATCGAGCAACCGAGTTCGATCAGGCGCACCCGCTGCTCGTCGCTCTCCACCCCTTCGACCACCAGGGAAATCCCCAGCGCCTGCGCCAGAGCCACCACGCTGCTGATGACGGCACAGCTTCTCGGCTGGCTTTTCATCTTGTGCACGAAGGTCCGGTCGAGCTTGATCTGGCTGAACGGGAACTCGCATAGCCGGTCGAGGGAGGAGTAGCCGGCGCCGAAGTCGTCCATCGCCAGGCCGCAGCCCATGATCCGCAGGCGCACCAGGTTCTCCAGGCTGCTCGCCGGCGCGCTGATGAGGCCGGTTTCGGTGATCTCGAACATCACGGAACTGGGCGGGAGGTGGAACTCGGTCAGCAACGCCGAGATGTTTTCGGCCAGCGCCCGGGACCCCAGTTGCGAAGGATGGACGTTGAACGCTAGATTGATCGGCTGCCCGAGCTGCGCCAGCTTCCTGCGCATCGACAGCCCCTGGCTGAACAGTTGCCAGAACAGTTTGTCGATCAGGTTGTAGCTCTCCATCACATACAGGAAATGCGAGGGCGGCAGCACGCCCAGGTGCGGGTGGTTCCAGCGCGCCAGGACCTCCGCGCCGATCAGCCCGCCGCCGTCGAGGGCCACCTTCGGCTGGTAGTAGGCTTCGAATTCGCCGTTGTCCAGGCCGCGCACGACGTCCGCCACCGAGGGCAGCTCGGCCACCTCGACCTGCCGCGGCTGGTCCTGGCGATGGGCGTTGTAGCGGGTCAGCAGGGCGGTGATACGCTCCAGGCTGAATGGTTTGCCGAGGTCGCCGAGAAAGTTCAGGCCCAGGCATTCGATCATGGAAATGGTGGCCTGGCGCAGGATAGGATCGACCTCGCTGCTGAGGATCACCGAATGGACCTTGCCGCTCAGGCTCGCATGACGAAGGAAGGCCAGGCCATCCATGCCGCTCATCTGCAGGTCGCAGATGGCGATGTCCACATGCCCGCAGGACTCCAGAATCGCAACGGCCTCCTTGCCATCCGCCGCTTCGAGGATCGATCCGGGCACAACCTTCTTCAGGGCGGTGACAGCCACCAGACGCTGGAATGGCTCATCTTCCAGCACCAGCACATTCAAATCATTCATCGCGGCTCACGCAGGGATTCCAGAAAATACCGGCGATATACTGCTGTTTTTCCCTTACTAGACCTATGGGACAAGTCCCCATGTTTTGTGGGAATTTTCCTACTGATTTGAAGGCCCCGTTGGATTAGCATGAGTACACATGAAAAAGCGGATCGCCCTGCCGTAACAGGCTATTCTGGGCAGCGATATCGGCTTAGCGCCCCAACATGGATGACCAGCGGTGGAAGCGCTCGGGAAGTCGAAGCCCGGAGCAACACCGGTCCCTCAAGGTAAATCGAACTTATGCATACCGTCCTGATCGTCGACGACCATCCCGTCATCCGCCTCGCCGTGCGCGTCCTGCTGGAAAAGCATGGCTTGCAGGTGGTGGCCGAGACGGACAATGGCGTGGACGCCATCCAACTGGTCCGGGAGCACGAGCCGGACGTGGTGATTCTCGACATCGGCATTCCCAAGCTCGACGGCCTGACCGTGATCTCGCGGATCAAATCGCTGGAATTGCGCAGCCAGGTGCTGGTTCTCACCTCGCAATCCGCGGAAGCCTTCTGCAAGCGCTGCATCCAGGTGGGCGCCCGGGGCTTCGTCAACAAGGAAGAAGACCTGGGCAACCTGATCAACGCCCTGAACGCCGTCACCGCGGGCTATACCTTCTTCCCCTCGCTGACCTTCGATACCCTCGGCACCCCGCCGGAGCGGATTTCCGAAAGCGAACTCATCGGCCTGCTCTCGGACCGCGAGATGATCGTCCTGCAGCATCTCGCCATGGGATATTCGAACAAGGCCATCGGCGAGAAGCTGTTCCTCAGCAACAAGACCGTCAGCACCTACAAGACCCGCCTGCTGCAGAAGCTTGGCCTGGGCTCGCTGGTCGACCTCGCGGAATTCGCCAAGCGCAACTCGCTGATCAGCTGAGACCGGGCTTCACGCCTTCCGCCGGCGAGCGGCGCCCGGTTGGTTGCCGCGCCGCCCTCCCGGCGAGAGGGCAGAAATGTCCACAAAGCATGTGGAGCCAGCTGTGGACAAGATGCGAAAAACGGCTTGCGCACCGCGCCACCGCTGGCTCCGCGAGAATCGATCATTTCCCGACCAGACGCCGCGCCGGGAGGCTTCGTGGTTCCCGGGGCTCGGAGCCGCTCTTCGCCTCGGGTACACTGCGCGCCTGTTTCCTCCAGTCACGCGCGTCATCCACATGCCCAGCCAACCCCATCGCCCCTCCCCCCGAGTCGCCATCATCGGCGGCGGCCCCGCTGGCCTGATGGCCGCGGAAGTCCTGAGCAGGGAGGGCGTGCGTACGGAAGTGTTCGATGCCATGCCTTCGGTCGGCCGCAAGTTTCTCCTCGCGGGCGTCGGCGGCATGAACATCACCCATGCGGAAGCCAAGGCGCAATTTCTCAGCCGCTATGGAAAGCGCCGGGAAGAAATTTCCGGATTGCTCGGAGATTTCGATGCGGAAGCCCTGCGCGCCTGGATCCATGACCTGGGCATCGACACCTTCGTCGGCAGCTCCGGCCGGGTCTTCCCCACGGACATGAAGGCCGCCCCCCTGCTCCGCGCCTGGCTCAAGCGCCTGCGCGAGCAGGGCGTGCTCATCCATACCCGCAGCCGCTGGCTGGGTTGGCACCCGGATGGCGCGCTGGACATCCAGAGCGGCAGCGAACGCCAGACGCTGCGGGTCGATGCCATGATCCTCGCCCTCGGCGGCGGCAGTTGGCGCCGCCTGGGCTCCGATGGCGCCTGGGTGCCCCTGTTGCAGGCGCGCGGGATCGAGGTCGAGGCCCTGCGCCCGAGCAATTGTGGTTTCGAGTGCGTCGGCTGGAGCGAGCTGTTCCGCGACAGGTTCGCCGGCGCGCCGGTCAAGCCGGTGGCCATGGGCTTGCCGGGCGACACGCCGCGCCAGGGCGAGTTCGTCGTCACCGGCAACGGCATCGAGGGCAGCCTGGTCTATGCGCTGTCCGCCGCGATCCGCGCTCGGATCGAAACGCAGGGGGCGGCCGACGTACTGCTCGACCTGCTGCCGAACCGGAGCCACGAGCAGATCGAGAAGGCCCTGTCCCGACCGCGCGGTTCCCGTTCGATGGCCAACCACCTGCGCAGCCAGCTGGGTATCGACGGGGTACGCGCCGGCCTGCTGCGCGAACTCTCGCCCGCCGACACCTACGCCGATCCGGCCCGCCTGGCGGCGGCGATCAAGCGCCTGCCATTGCGGCTGCTGCGTCCGCGTCCGCTGGACGAGGCGATCAGCAGCGCCGGCGGCGTGCGCTTCGAGGCGCTCGATCGCAAGCTGATGCTCAAGGTCCTGCCCGGGGTGTTCTGCGCCGGCGAAATGCTCGACTGGGAGGCGCCCACCGGCGGCTACCTGCTGACCGCCTGCTTCGCCAGCGGGCGCGTGGCGGGGCTGGGCGCGCTGGAGTGGTTGCGCGGCAGGCGCTAGGCTCCGGAGCCGCCGCGAACCTGTCCGTCTCGCTACTTCCCGGACGGCCGCTTCTTCGGCTTGCCCGCCGCGCCGAAGCCCGGCGCCTTGCGTACCGCCCTGACCTTCGGCGCGCTGCTGTCGAACCAGGTGCCCAGGTGGATCTGGCCGGGCTTGCCGGTGGCCTCGGCGGCCTTGGTTTTCTTCGGCTTCTTCGGTTTCTTCAGCACCACCCCACCCGGCGCGGTCTGCGGCACCCGGTGCTCCGGCTCGAAGTCGGGCTCTTCGCGGCGCTGCAGGGTCTGGCCGATCAGCGTCTCGATCGCCGCCAGCAGTTCCACCTCGTCGGCGCAGACCAGCGACAGCGCCTGGCCGGTAGCGCCGGCGCGGCCGGTGCGGCCGATCCGGTGCACGTAGTCCTCGGCGACGATCGGCAGGTCGAAGTTGACCACCAGCGGCATTTCCTCGATGTCCAGGCCTCGCGCGGCGACGTCGGTGGCCACCAGCAGGTCGACCTCGCCGGCCTTGAATCGCTGTAGCGCGCGCAATCGCGCCGGCTGCGGCTTGTCGCCATGGATCGAGTCGGCGGCGATACCCTGCCGCTGCAGCAATCCGACCAGTTCCTCGACACTCTTCCGGGTCTTGGCGAAGACCAGCGCCTGGCGCCAGCGATTGGCCTGCAACAGGTGACAGAAGAGCTCGGCCTTGCGCTTCTTGTCCACCGGCACCAGCCATTGCCTGACGCTCTTCGCCGCGGTATTGCGCGGACTGACCTCGATGGACAGCGGGTCGCGCAGCAGTTCGCCGGCCAACGTGCGGATGGCGTCGGAGAAGGTCGCGGAGAACAGCAGGGTCTGGCGCTTGCGCGGCAGCGCGGCGAACAGCTCGTCCAGCTCGCGGGCGAAACCGAGGTCGAGCATGCGATCGGCCTCGTCCAGCACCAGCGCCTGGAGCCGGGCGAACTGCACCGCGTTCTGCCGGTACAGGTCGAGCAGGCGGCCCGGGGTGGCGACGAGGACGTCCACGCCCTTGCGCAGCTTCATCATCTGCGGATTGATGCTGACCCCGCCATAGGCCACCGCGGTACGCAGCGGCAGGTGCTGGCCGTAGTCGCGAATACTGCCGTGGACCTGCTCGGCCAGTTCGCGGGTCGGAACCAGTACCAGTGCGCGCACCGAGTTGGCTGCGACCTGCGGCCCCTCCAGGGTCAGCCGCTGCAGCAGCGGCAGGGCGAAAGCGGCGGTCTTGCCGGTGCCGGTCTGGGCCGCTGCGAGCAGGTCGCGGCCCTTGAGCGCCGGCGGAATGGCCTGGGCCTGGATCGGCGTGGGCGTGTGCAGGCCGAGCCCTTCGAGGGCCTTGAGCAGGGGGTCGAGCAGACCGAGGGAGGCGAACGTCATGACAGGCTCGGGAAAGAGTGAAACGGAGCGCATTCTAACGGATTCGCCGCCCGCCTGACTCGTTGCGGCGAGCTCGTTCAGCCCTTGAGCAGCAACCCGCCCTCGATCGGCACGTAGCGCGACGCCGCGCGGATCAACGCGTTGGCGGTCAGCCCGGGCACGCCATAGGCGCTCGCCTCGACGCCGTGGGCACGGATGACCTTTTCCAGCAGCAGGTCGAAGTCGCCGTCACCGGAGAGCAGCACCACCTCGTCCACCCGCGGTGCGGCGTCCAGCACGTCGATGGTGATGCCGACGTCCCAGTCGCCCTTGGCCGAGCCATCGGCGCGCTGGATGTACGGCTTGAGCTTCACCGTGAAACCGAGGTTGCGCAGGATCCGCTGGAACTGCTGCTGGCGCGGGTCGCCCCGATCGATGGCATAGGCGTAGGCCTCGACGATCCGTCCGCGACGGGCGATGTCGGCCCACAGGGCGGCGTAGTTGAGGTGACAGCCGTATGCCTGGCGCACGGTGTAGTAGAGGTTCTGCACATCGGCGAAGACAGCGATCTTCTTCGCCGCGGGCGACTCGGGATGACTCAAGGGGAACTCCGGAACGACGGCCGTGGGCCACCATTATCGCAGCCCACGGCCCGCAACCCTAACGATCAGGTGAACAAATCGTCGTCGCCTAGGAAGCTGGAGTCGTCGTTGAAGTCGCTGTCGCTGAAATCGCCATCGGCGAAACCAGCGTCGGCGGAATGGTCGCCATCGGCGAAACGCCCGGACGCCGGCTCGGGGTCGGCAAACTGGCTGGCGTCCAGGTTATCCACCGGGACGTCCTGGATCACCTCGACGATCTCCTGCGGCTGGCTGTGGCGGAACATGCCGGTGAGCAGGTCGGCTACCAGCATCCCGCCGGCGACGCCGGCCGCGGTCTGCAGCGCGCCGCCAAGGAAACCGCTGGCGCGCGAAGGCGCGGCCGCCGCAGCTGGCGCCATCCCCGGACGCATGTCGCCGGTCCCAGCCGCTGGGCTGGAGAACCGCGTCTCGCCCCAGCCCACCGGGCGCCCCGGCTGGCTCGGCGCCGGCTCGTCGCGCGCGCCGCCGCCGAACAGGCCGGAGAGGAAGCCGCCGCTGCTCGGACGGCTCTGCTGCGACTGGGCGACCTGCGCCTCGAGCTCCTTCACCCGTTGGTCGAGGCGCTTCAGCGCGGCTTCCTGGATCAACACCACCTGCGCCATGTAGTACGGCGCCGCTGGCTGCCGCACCAGGTGCTGGTTGATCTGCGCCTCGGCCTCGGCGTCACGCGGAGCGGACTGCCCCTCGGCCTCGCGCAGACGGCTGAACAGACCATCGATCAGGGTTTTCTCATCGGATTTCATCGCACGCCTCGACTGCATTTCGAGAAGGAAGGATGGATTGCACGAAAGGGAAATATTGGAGCACCCTGCACGATCTCAAGTTCCTCCGGTGAAATCCCGATGAATGACGCCACCCCGCCTTCCCCGCAGCCGCCGATCGCCCTGCTGGTCGTCGACCTGCAACGTGGCATGCAGCGCAGCGACCTGCCGCCACGCAACAACCCCGGCGCCGAGGCGCGCATCGCCGAGCTGCTCGCCTCCTGGCGCGCCATCGGCTGGCCGGTGGTGCACATCCGGCACATTTCCCGGCAGCCTGCCTCGCCGTTCGCTCCAGGCCAGCCGGGCGTGGAGTTCCAGCCGGCGCTGGCGCCACGCGACGACGAGACGGTGTTCGAGAAGAACGTCCCCGACGCCTTCGTCAACAGCGGCCTGCAACGCTGGCTACACGCCCGCGACATCCGCCACCTGGCGATCGCCGGCGTGGCCACGGAAAACTCGGTGGAAGCCAGCGCGCGTAGCGCCGGCAACCTCGGCTTCCACACCTGGGTGGTGGCGGACGCCTGCTTCACCTTCGCCAAGACCGACTTCCACGGCATTCCGCGTAGCGCCGACGATGTGCACGCCATGGCGCTGGCCAACCTGCACGGCGAGTACGCCGTGGTACTGCGCACCGCCGAACTGTTGCAGCGCTTGCCAGCCTGACTGTCTGCCGGGCAACAGCGGGACAACAGGGCTGTCCGGCAGAAGACAGGCCGGTTCCGCCCTATCACCCATAAGCCATTGATTCGAAAACATGAATCCGGGATGGCACAGTTCCTTCATAGACACCGGACCACGCCCCTACCCGGAGATAACCCCGATGAGCCAAGAGCAACAGCCGATCCGCTTCGCCTACTGGGTCCCCAACGTCAGCGGCGGCCTGGTGGTGAGCAGGATCGAGCAGCGCACCAGCTGGGACATCGACTACAACCGCAAACTGGCCCGACTGGCCGAGCGCAACGGTTTCGACTACGCCCTCTCGCAGATCCGCTTCACCGCTGGCTACGGCGCCGAGTACCAGCACGAGTCGGTGGCCATCAGCCACGCCCTGCTGGCGGCCACCGAAAAGCTCAAAGTGATCGCGGCGATCCTGCCCGGTCCTTGGCATCCGGCGGTGGTGGCCAAGCAGTTGGCGACCATCGACCAGCTGACCAACGGCCGGGTCGCGGTGAACATCGTCAGCGGCTGGTTCAAGGGCGAGTTCACCGGCATCGGCGAACCCTGGCTGGAACACGACGAACGCTACCGTCGCTCCGAGGAGTTCATCCGCGTGCTGAAAGGCATCTGGACCGAGGAGAACTTCACGTTCAGGGGCGACTTCTATCGCTTCCACGACTACAGCCTGAAACCCAAGCCGATCCAGCAGCCGCACCCGGAAATCTTCCAGGGCGGCAGTTCGCGGGCGGCGCGGGACATGGCCTCGCGCGTGTCCGACTGGTACTTCACCAACGGCAACAGCGTCGAGGGCATCCGCGCCCAGGTCGAGGATGTCCGTGCCAAGGCGGCGGCCAACGGCCATTCGGTGAAGGTCGGGGTAAACGCCTTCATCATCGCCCGCGACAGCGAAGAAGAGGCGCGGGCTGTGCTCGACGAGATCATCGCCAAGGCCGACTACGAGGCGGTGAATGCCTTCGGCGACGCGGTGAAGCAGGCCGGCAAGGCCTCGCCTGAGGGTGAAGGCAACTGGGCCAAATCGACTTTCGAGGACCTGGTGCAATACAACGACGGTTTCAAGACCAACCTGATCGGCACCCCGCGGCAGGTCGCCGAGCGAATCGTCGCGCTGAAGGCCGCCGGCGTCGACCTGGTGCTTTCGGCTTTCCTGCATTTCCACGAAGAAGTCGAGTATTTCGGCAAGCACGTGCTGCCGCTGGTTCGCGAATTGGAGCAGGCTCGGGCCCGCGAAGCCGCCTGAAAACCCGCAGCCGGCCGCCGGGCGTTGGCCTCGGCGGGCCGGCTGCGGTAGAGTCGCGGGCTCGACCCCGATCTGCCGACCCGCGATGAATCCTCTGCTGCCGCTGCGTGACGCCTGGTTTTTCTTCACCCGCCACCTGACCACCCTGGTGCCGCTCTGCCTGCCCTGGATCTTCCTCGAGAGCCTGGTCCAGCAACAGATCGACGAGGCAGTCGGCCCCCAGCAGATGGGCGCCTGGAGCCTGGTCGCCGGACTGCTCTTCTACCCGCTCTACACCGCCGCGCTGATCCTGTTCATGGACGCCCGCGGCCGCGACGAGCGGCCCCGCATCGGCCAGTTGTGGAGCGCCGCCCTGCGCCTGTGGCCGGGTTTCGCCCTGCTCGCGGCGCTGACCTCGCTGCTGATCGTGCTCGGCCTGTCGCTGCTGATCCTGCCGGGGATCTTCGTCATGGTGAAGCTGGCGTTCGCCGAGTTCTGCCTGGTCCTGCGCGGGCGCAGCCCGCTGCAGGCGCTGCGGGAAAGTTTCGAGTTCACCCGCGGGCGGTTCTTCGTCATCCTCGCTTGCTCGCTGGTGATCCTGCTGCCGGTCTGGAGCCTGGAAGCCTGGCTCGCCGACTCGGCCGGCGAAGCCGTGATATTGAAGGTCGGCCTGCATACCCTGAGCGGGTTCTTCCAGCTGCTGCTGACCATCGTCGCCTTCCGCATCTACAGTCTCGGTCCGGCGCCCCGCGAGCTGAGCTGAACGCGGTCACGCGCCGATCCACGCCGGTAGCCTATCCTTGGAGGCCCGACCCGCGAGGAATACGCCATGAGCGACGAATCGGCCAACCCCAGCTGCATCTCCCACCTGTCCATCGGCACCAACGACTTGCCCCGGGCCAGGGCCTTCTACGACGCGGTGCTGGCCACCCTGGGCTGCAAGGTGATCCTCGAGCATCCCGGGGCAGTGGCCTATGGCAGGCTCTATCCGGAATTCTGGGTGCAGGCGCCTATCGATGGGCGTCCGGCCAGTACCGGCAACGGCAGCCATGTCGGCTTCCTCGCCAACAGCAAGGCCCAGGTCGACGCTTTCCACGCCGCCGCCCTCGCCGCCGGCGCCCGCGACGACGGCGCGCCCGGCCCCCGCCCGGAGTACGGCGAGCCCTACTACGGGTGCTTCATCCGCGATCCCGACGGGCACAAGGTGGAGGCCTCCTATTGGGACCCGGGCCAGGGTTTCGATAGCCACGACCACACCCACTGATCGCCACGCGGGGCGGCAGCCCGAGCCCGGCGGACGCAGCGCCTCGTGACGATACGCCTGGCCGCGGGAGCCCCTGCGCGGCCGGCTCGTTGCTCCCGCTCGAAAAAACGCGAACCCTGCCTCAATTCATGCGGCAAGGATGAAATACGCGGCGGCAAGCTCTATGCTCTGGTCCTTTCCGGCCCAGTCTCGATCGCGATGTCCCTGCCCCGTCTACGCAACCTGCTGTTCATCGGCCTGCTCCTGCTGGTCGGCGGCGCCCTGCTCGCCAGCTACCTGCTGAGCTGGCAACCGGCCGAGCGCGAAGCCGCGCCCCTGCACTGCCAGGGCTCCACGCCAACGCTGAAGCCAGGCCAGGCGCTGAAGGTGATGACCTGGAACATCCAGTACCTGGCCGGCAAGCGCTACATCTTCTGGGACGACCTGCCCGACGCCACCGGCCCCGACCAGCGGCCGACCGCCGAGGACCTCGCGTTCACCCTCGATGAAGTGGTCCGGGTCATCCGCGACGAGCAACCGGACCTAGTCCTGCTGCAGGAAATCGACGACGGCTCCAGCGCCACCGACGACCAGGACCAGCTGGTACTGATCCAGGAACGCATCAACGACCTCTATCCCTGCAGCACCCAGGCCTACGAATGGAAGTCGGCCTTCGTGCCGACCCCGCACATCTTCGGTAGCGTCGGCCGCAAGCAGGCCACCCTGAGCCGCTACCGCATCGACAGCGCCGAACGCCGCCAGTTGCCACAGCGCGACGGCGGGCTGTTCGACCGCCTGTTCGGGCCGCGCCCGGCGATCCTGGTCAGCCACCTGCCGATCGACGGCGGCGGCGCACTGGCGGTGCTCAACGCCCGCTTCGACCGCCCGCGGGAACAGGACGACACCTTGCAGCGCCAGGTCGAAATGACCCGCGCGCTGCTCGATGAACTCCAGGCCCGACGCACGCCCTGGTTGCTCGGCGGCGACCTCAACCTGCTGCCGCCCGGCCAGTACGCCTACCTTCTGGAGCCGCTGCGCGCGCCTTATCGCGCGGACAGCGAACTGGCGCTCCTCAGCGGGCGTTACCCGATGGTGCCCTCGCTGGAGGAAGCCGGCGGCGTCGACCAGATGCGCTGGTACACGCACTTCCCCAACGATCCGCGGGTCCACGGGCCGGACCGGACACTCGATTACCTGTTCCACAGCCCCTCGCTGACCCGCCTCGAGGCACGGGTACGACGCAGCGATACGCTGCAGATTTCCAATCACCTGCCACTCAGCGCGCGCTTCCTCCTGCCCCACTGAACGACCGCGCGCCGGGCTGGACAAGCGGCCCGGCGCGCCGCATGCTTCGCCCCCAATCGATAACAACAAGAAAACGGCAAGGCCGCATCGCATGCCCCTACGCCCTTCCACGCCGCTGTTAGCGCTGCTGGCGCTCGTCCTGCTGGTCGCACCGCCGCTCCGCGCGCAGGATGCCCGGCCCGCGCTGAACGTCGGCTATTACGAATTCCCGCCTTATATCCATACCGCCGCGAACGGTCGGGCCGTCGGTCCTGGCGCGCGCCTGGTACGCCTGCTGCTGGGGCAGGCCGGCTACCGAGCGAATTTCCGCGCCCTGCCCAGCGCCCGCCTGTACCTCGGGCTGCGCGACGGCAGCGTGGCGCTCTGGGCCGGCGCCGCCAAGCCAGATCTGGCCGCCGACACCCTGCAGGCACGGCGCGTGCTCGGCCATGTCAGCCTGAACCTGTACTACCCGGCGCGACAGCCGGCCCCGCGCATTCCCCAGGACCTGGCCGGGCGCCGGCTGATCCTGATCAGCGGCTACAGCTACTGGAAGCCGGCCACCGACTTCATCCATGACCCCGCCCTGCGCCTGCGGCTGTACCGTACCGGTAGCCACCAGGCCGCCTTGCGCATGCTCGAACTGGGGCGCGGCGACTACCTGCTGGATTACCAGGCGCCAGTGGAGGCGGCGAGCCACCAGCCCCTGGCCAGCCAGGAACTGCAGCGCCTGCCGCTGCGGATGATCGTTTCGCGCCACGTGCCCGGCGCCGAGGCGCTGCGCGACCGCCTGGACCAGGCCTACGACCAGTTGCGCAGGAACGGCGCCGACCTGTCCCTGCTGTGACCCCCGCCCCCGGAGGAGGAGCCCGATGCACACCGCGATTCCCTGCTGCACGATAAACGGTGAACAGCCCGCCCTGCTCGGCCAGGTCTGCCAGTCGCTGCTGATCCAGGAATGGTGGTGGGAGGGGCGCCCGGCGGACCCGGTGAACGTGGTCTACCTGCAGTTCGGGCAGCGCTGGTACCGCCTCTACTTCGAGGGTGAGACGGTGTTCTGGCGCAGCGGCGAGGCGCCGCGCCCCTGCGAGCGCGACGAGGGACCCGGCGAATATCGCCTGCACGACCTCGGCCAGCAGCGCGGGCTGGTCGGCGTGCGCCTGCTGGACCTGGGGTTCGTCCTCAACGGGCCGACCCTGGACAGCCATTTCGACTTCGCCGACGGCCAGCGCCTGAGCTTCCGTCACTTCCTCGACGACGACCTGACCCGGGTGCTCTGAGCGTCGCCGGCTACTTGCGCGGCCTGGCCCGCGCGGTGGCCTCGGCGATCAGCGGGTCGTCCGGCCAGTAGTGCTTGGGATAGCGCCCCTTGAGGTCCTTCTTCACCTCCGCGTAGGTGCTGCGCCAGAAATTCGCCAGGTCCTGGGTCACCTGCACCGGGCGCTGCGCGGGAGACAGCAGGTGCAGCTTCACCGCCAGGCGGCCCTGGGCGATGCGCGGGGTGTCGCCCAGGCCGAACAGCTCCTGCAGGCGCACCGCGAGGATCGGCGGGGTTTCGCTGTAGTCCAGGCGGATCCGCGAACCGGAGGGTACTTCCAGGGTTTTCGGCGCCCATTCGTCGAGGCGCTGCGGCAGCGGCCAGGGCAGCAGGCCGGCGAGCATCGAGGCGAGGTCGAGATTGGCGAAATGGGCCTGGCGGGTGACCTTGCCGAGGTAGGGTTGCAGCCAATCCTCCAGGCGCGCCAGCAGGGCCGCGTCGCCGAGGTCGGGCCAGTCGCTGGTATCGCCCCGTTCGAGGTCGAGCCGACGCAACAGGCTGATGCGCGCCTGCCACTGGCGTAGCTCCGGGGTCCAGGGCAACAACTCCAGTCCCTTGCGCCGGACCAGTCCGATCAGCGCCCGGCTGCGCGCCGCCTCGTCGAGGCCGGGCAGCGCCTCGCTGGACAGCACCAGCTCGCCGACCTTGCGCTGACGCTCGGCGCGCAGCACGCCCTCGCGCTCGTCCCACTCCAGTTCGTCGTGCAGGCCGACCTGTTCCACCAGGACCGTGTCGAACAGCGCCGGGTCGAGTTCGGCCGCCAGGTAGATGCGCTCCTCGCGCTGGCCCTGGCGACTGCCGAGGTCGGCGATCACCAGCCAGGGCTGTTTCATCAGGCTGTCCGGCTCGCCGAACTGCGCGGCGCGACCGTTGGCCAGCCGGTAGTCGCCGCCGCCGGCGCGGCGCTGGCGGGCGACGCGGTCGGGATAGGCGAAGGCCAGCAGGCAGCCGAGCCAGCGCGGATGCCCGGGATCGACCACCGCCTCGGCGACCGGCCCGCGCAGGTAGCCGCGGAACTGCCGGGCCAGTTGCCGGGCGCGCTGTACCGCGCTTCGCGAGGCGCCAGCGCGGGCTTCGCCGGCGAGCAGGGCGAGACGACTGTGCAGGTCGGCACCGCCGCCACGCTGTATATCGCGTTCGCCGAGCAGCGCCGCTACGTTGCAAGCCAGTTCGCCAAGGCCGAGGGCCTGGCCGCGCAGCAGCAGGTGGGCAATGCGCGGGTGGGTCGGCAACTCGGCCATCGCCTGGCCATGGGCGCTCAGCGCGCCGCTGGCGTTCAGCGCACCCAGCCGCCCGAGCAGGTCGCGGGCCTGGGCATAGGCCGCCGCGGGCGGCGCGTCGAGCCAGGCCAGCTCCTCCGGCGCCACGCCCCAGCGCGCCAGTTGCAGGGCCAGCCCGGCGAGATCGGCCTGGAGGATTTCCGCGCTGCCATAGGCCGGCAACTGTTCGTGCTGGGTCTCCGACCACAGCCGGTAGCACACCCCCGGCTCCAGGCGCCCGGCGCGACCGGCACGCTGGGTGGCGGAGGCGCGGGAGATGCGCTGGGTCTCCAGGCGGGTCATGCCGCTGCCCGGATCGAAGCGCGGCACCCGCGCCAGGCCGGCGTCGATCACCACTCGCACGCCATCGATGGTCAGGCTGGTCTCGGCGATGTTGGTCGCCAGCACCACCTTGCGCACCCCGGCCGGCGCCGGCTCGATAGCGGCGCGCTGGGCGGCGAGATCGAGTTCGCCATGCAGCGGGCAGAGCAGCACCGCGTCGCGTCCCTCGAGAGCCTCGCGCAGGCCGTCGTGTACGCGGCGGATCTCGGCCTGTCCGGGAAGAAAGACCAGCACGCTGCCGCTTTCCTCCGCCAGCGCCTGGAGCACCGCCTGCTGCACCCGCGGCTCGATGAACTCGCCGGGTTGCGCCGGCCGCCCCCAGCGGATATCCACCGGGAACATGCGTCCTTCGCTGCGCACCACCGGCGCCTCGCCGAGCAGCGCCGCAAGGCGCTCGCCCTCCAGGGTCGCCGACATCACCAGCACTTTCAGCGGCGGCTCGTCGCGCAACAGTTCGCGGCCATTGAGGGTCAACGCCAGGGCCAGGTCGGCATCCAGGCTGCGCTCGTGGAATTCGTCGAAGATCACCAGGCCGACGCCTTCCAGCGCCGGATCGTCCTGCAGGCGGCGGGCGAGTATGCCCTCGGTGACCACTTCGATGCGGGTCCGCGGACCGACCTTGTTCTCCAGGCGGATGCGATAGCCGACGGTCTCGCCGACCCGCTCCCCCAGCTCGGCGGCCAGCCGCTCGGCCGCCGCGCGCGCCGCCAGCCGGCGCGGTTCGAGCATGAGGATGCGCTGGCCGGCGAGCCAGGGCTCGCCGAGCAGGGCCAGCGGCACCCGGGTGGTCTTGCCGGCGCCCGGCGGGGCTTCGAGCACGGCCTGGTGGTGTTCGCCAAGGGCTTGGCGCAAGGCGGGAAGAACGGCATCGATGGGTAGGGAAATCATGGTGGCTCCGGACAGTCCGACGCAGTATACCGGCGAACCGGCGAGCGCCTTCGACGGTCTTATCGTCATGTCCAGGCCAGAAGATTGCCGAACCCTGGCCGATTGCTATAGTTCGCCGTCATGTCCACCCGGAGGTCCTCCATGCGCCTTGCCACCCGCGTTTCCTGTGCCGTTCTCAGCGCCGCCCTGCTGAGCCAGCTGTCGGCCTGCGGTACGCTGTTCTACCCCGAGCGGCGCGGCCAGATCGACGGCCGCATCGACCCGGCCATCGTCGCCTTCGACGCCATCGGCCTGCTGTTCTATATCATCCCCGGCCTGATCGCCTTCGGCGTCGACTTCGCCACCGGCGCCATCTACCTGCCCGACGCCAAGTACTCGGTCGCCCCGGAAGTGCTCAAGGATGCCGTCGGCGCGGACGGCAAGGTCGACAACCGCAAGCTCAAGGCGATCCTCGAGCGCGAGATCGGCCGCGAGCTGCCGCTCGACGACCCGCGCCTGATCCGCCACAGCGGCAACCTCGAGCAACTGGCGGCCTATGGCCTGAAGCCGGCCGCCTGATCCGTCGTCGCGGCGCGACCGTGCAGCAGTGCCCGGTCGCCACCCGGTTGGTTTACAGTGGCGCCAGTCTCCTCGCAGAAGCGCCCCATGAGTCCCGATTCCCCCCATGCCCGCCTGCTGCGCCTGGCCACCCTGGCCTCGCTCGGCGTCGCCGTCACCCTGGTCATCGGCAAGGCCATCGCCTGGTGGCTGAGCGGTTCGGTGAGCCTGCTCGCCGGCCTCACCGACTCCCTGCTGGACAGCGCCGCCTCGCTGCTCAACCTGCTGGCGGTGCATTATTCGCTGCGCCCGGCGGACGACGACCACCGCTACGGCCACGGCAAGGCGGAAGCGCTGGCCGGCCTGGCCCAGGCCATGTTCATCGGCGCCAGCGCAGTGCTGGTGGGGATCCAGGCGCTCGAGCAACTGCGCGATCCGCAGCCCCTCGGCTCGGCCGACTGGGGCATCGCGGTGATGCTCCTGTCGCTGCTGCTGACCGCCCTGCTCCTGGCCTTCCAGACCCATGTCATCCGCCGCACCGGCTCCACCGCGATCCGCGCCGACTCGCTGCACTACCGCTCGGACCTGCTGCTCAACGCCAGCATCCTCGTGGCGCTGCTGCTGACCCGTTACGGCTGGCCGCAGAGCGACGGCCTGTTCGGCCTCGGCATCGCCCTGTACATCCTCTGGAGCGCACTGCAGATCGCCCGCGAGTCGGTGTCGATCCTGATGGACCGCGAGCTGCCGACCGATATCAGCGAGCGCATGCGGGAACTGGCCTGCAGCGTGCCGGGCGTGCTCGGCGCGCACGACGTGCGCACGCGCATCTCCGGCAACCACTGGTTCGTCCAGTTGCACCTCGAGTTGCCCGGCGAGTTGAGCCTCTCCACCGCCCACGCGCTGACCGACCAGGCGGTGCTGGCGATCAGGCGCGAATACCCGAAGGCCGAGGTGCTGGTCCACGCCGACCCGCAGGAAGTGGTCGGCAGGGAAACCATCAGTTGACGCTGTAGCCACGCCCGCTCAGGCAAGCCGCCCTGGCCCGCCGGTAGCCGTTGGCGACCCGGCGGCCGGCGCGTAGGCCGCCGCCGGGTCGAAGCCGCTTTGGCCCACCGCCCAGCGCTGGCACTCGTAGCGAATCGCGGGCAAAGAAAAAGGGAGGTCCGTCGACCTCCCTTCCGGAGTAACTGTCCTGGCTCGGCGCTGTTGGCGGCGGCTCACCTCACTCCACCTTCTGGGCGGTGTGCAACCCGGAGGCCGGCGCAACCCTGTAGGGTCGGCGGCCACGGCAGGCCTGATTGGGCGTGCCGTGATGGACGAGATGTCCGGGCCGTGAATCTGGGTAAAAGAATACGTCGCCAGGCGCGACCAATGATTGCTAATATTGCTCACCATAAGACTTATTGCGCAATAAATCACTCAAATACACCTTGCCAACGGCAATCAACCCGAAAGAATCCCTCGCCATGAACAAACTCGACCGCTACGACCTGCGTATTCTCGAAGAGCTCCAGCGCGACGCACGCATCTCCAACCAGGAACTGGCAGAACGGATAGGCCTGTCGCCATCGCCCTGTTCGCGACGGGTCAAGCAGCTCGAGGACGACGGCTACATCGTCCGCCAGGTGGCCCTGCTGGACCGCAAGAAGCTCGGCCTGAGCCTCACCGCCTTCGTCCTCATCGGCATGGACCGGCACACCCCGGAACGCTTCGAGCACTTCCAGGAAGTCATCGGCAAATGCCCGGAAGTGCTGGAGTGCAGCCTGGTCACCGGAATGGACGCGGACTACCAGCTGAAGGTCGTGGTGCCGGACATGGACCATTACCAGAAGCTCCTGCTCGGTACCCTCACGCGCATCGAAGGGGTCTCCAGCGTGCGCTCCAGTTTCGTCCTGAACCAGGTACTGGCGAGTACCGAACTGCCGCTGGAGCACCTGCGCGATTGATCGGAGCGAGACTTGGGACATGACACGGAACAGGCGGCATGCCGTATAATCGGCAGCCTGTTTCAGTTGTCATGCCCGCGTGGCCCCCGCACATAAAGAGCTCCCGCTCGTAGAACGATAAACGCCTTGCCCGCCCCCCATGGCACGCTCCGTCCGACCGCGAGCCGGACTTCGTTTGCTTGAAAATCCGGAGGTTGCCAATGGATCCCGAACTGTTCGAAGAGTGGATGATGACCGGTCTGGTGACCGTCCTGATCCTGTTCATGGCTTTCATCGTCTGGGACCTGGCGAAGAAATCCAAGGCCGGCAAGTTCGGCACCCTGATCCTGTTCTTCGCCCTCGGCCTGGGCGTGCTGGGCTTCATCATCAAGGGCCTGGTCATCGGCAGCCTCGAAGGCGCGGGTATGTAACCCCGCCGCCGCGCGCGTCATCCAACTACTCGTTATCCATCCGCCGGCCCACCCAACGGGGCCGGCTCGCCTTGCCATTGCCTAGAACAAGGGAGTCGCCATGAACGCCGCCGACCGCGTCATGCAGAGTTATGGACGCTGCTGTGCCAGCACCGGATTCTTCGATGATTTCTACCGGCATTTCCTTGCCAGTTCCCCGCAGATTCGCGGCAAGTTCGCCACCACCGACATGACCGCGCAGAAACACCTGCTGCGCGCCGGGATCATGAACCTGGTGATGTACGCTCGCGGCATGTCCGACAGCAAGCTGCGCGCCCTCGGCGCCAGTCATTCGCGCGCCGCGCTGGATATCCGTCCGGAACTCTACGACCTGTGGCTCGACGCCCTGCTGATGGCGGTCGCCGAGCACGACCGCGACTGCGACGCCGAGACCCGCGACGCCTGGCGCGACGTGATGGGTCGCGGCATCGCCGTGATCAAGTCGTACTACTGATCGGTCCGCGCCCGCTGGACGACGCCCCTCTCGTCAGTCCAGCCGCGCCGGCACTTCCCGCCACTCCCCCAGGCCCAGGCCGTCCAGGCTCCAGGGACCGATCCGCACCCGCACCAGCCGCAGCGTCGGCAAGCCCACCGCCGCCGTCATCCGCCGCACCTGGCGATTGCGCCCCTCGCGGATCACCAGCTCCAGCCAGTGGGTCGGCACCGACTTGCGAAAACGCACCGGCGGCACCCGCTCCCACAAGGCCGGCTCGTCCAGCAGACGCGCCTCGGCGGGCAGGCTCGGGCCGTCGTTGAGCGTCACCCCCTCGCGCAGACGCCGCAATTGATCCTCCTCCGGCGTGCCTTCGACCTGTACCCAGTAGGTCTTCGGCAGCTTGTGCCGGGGGTCGGCGATGCGCGCCTGCAGGCGCCCATCGTTGGTCAGCAGCAGCAGACCCTCGCTGTCGCGGTCCAGGCGCCCGGCCGGATACACGCCCGGCACCGGGATGAAGTCCTTGAGGGTCGACCGACCTCGCTCGTCGTTGAACTGGGTCAGTACGTCGAACGGCTTGTTGAACAGCAGCAGCCTCGGCTCGCTCGGTGGCGCCTTGGGCACGCGACGCGGCGCGGACCGGGCGGGAGGACGCTGGGAAGAACGCGGGGGACGGGACATGACTGGAAACGAGTTGGCTTGATCGGGATACCGGGCGGCATGCTAGGTTGTCGGCGAGCCTGACCGCAAGAGCATCCCCTCATGCCTTCCCTGCGTCCCACCTGGCTGATCAGCCTGCTGACCCTGGCCGGCTGCACCGGCAGCGCCTACCAGGGCCCGCCCTCGGATCATTTCGACGGCGAGCGTTTCCGCAACATCCAGCCCACCGAGCAGAAGAGCCTGCGCGACCTGCTCAAGTGGCAATGGAACCGTCCGCCGCAGCGCCCCTGGATCGCCCTGCCGCCCACGGAAACCCCGGCCAGGGTGGACGAACGCGCACACGGCGACGAATTGCGGGTCACCTACATCAACCACGCCACCCTGCTGATCCAGCACCGTGGCCTGAACATCCTCACCGACCCGGTCTGGTCGCAGCGAGTCAGCCCGCTCCCCTTCATCGGCCCGAAGCGCCACCACCCACCCGGACTGACCCTCGACCAGTTGCCGCCGATCGACCTGATCCTGGTCAGCCACAACCACTACGATCACCTCGACCTGGAAAGCCTGCGCCAGCTCCACCGGCGCTGGCCGGCGGCCAAGGTGGTCAGCGGCCTGGGCAACGCCGGGCTGATCCGCCGGACCGGCTTCGTCGATGTCGAGGAAATCGACTGGTGGCAGGAGCTGGCGCTGGGCGAGGGCATGACCCTCCACGGCGTACCGGTGCAGCACTGGTCGTCGCGCACCCGCAGCGACACCAACCGCACGCTCTGGCTCGGCTTCGTCATCGACTCGCCGGACGGCCCGTTGCTGTTCCCCGGCGATACCGGGCTAGGCCCGGAGTTCGAGCTGATCCGCCGGCGCTTCGGGCCGCTGCGCTTCGCCGCCCTGCCGATCGGCGCCTACGCGCCGCGCTGGTTCATGCGCAACCACCACATGAACCCCGAGGACGCGGTGCAGGCCCATCGCACGCTGCAGGCGCAAACCAGCATGGCCATCCACTTCGGCACCTTCAATCTCACCGACGAAGAGCAGGACGACCCGCCCCGGGCGCTCCGGGCGGCGCTGCTCGCCCAGGGCGTGGACGCCACCAGCTTCCGGGCGCCGAAGCCGGGCGAACAGTGGCGCGTCGCGCCGCGCGCCGAGCAGGTTCAGGAGGTCGAGGACACCAGGCGCGTGCAGCAATTGCGGTAGCGCTTGCCGCTGCCACAGGGGCAGGCCTGGTCAGCGCGACCGCCGAGCGCCAGCCAGCTTTCCAGGCGCCCGGACATGCCGGCCAGGCGCTCGCGGGCTTCCTCGTCGAGTCCGGCGCGGGACAACCGGCGCTGCAGGCCGAGGTAGTCCTCCAGCAGCACGTCGCGACTCAGCGCCTGGTACTGGTCGGCCAGCGGCACGCCTTCGTAGCGCCGTTGCGGATCGGCCAGGAAGGCGATGGCTTGCGCCTGCGGCAGGACGTTCCACAGGTTGCCGCGCGGATCGCGCCAGCAGGCACCGAACCGCGCGCGCAAGGCCAGGCCGCGCCATTCTTCGAGGATCCAGCCGTCGACCCGCTCACCACCGAGGCTGTCCACCGCCCGCCCGACCGAGAACCACGGCTCGCCAGCCAGGCTTTCCGGCATCGGCAGGGGCGATGCCACTTCCGGCGTGCCGTCCGGCACCAGGCGGCGGGCGAAACGACGCAGCGGGTTGCTGAGATGGGGCGGGGCACTGAACGGCATGGGGTTCACATCGATGGGCAGGCATGGTCGTTCCGACCGGCAGGAGGCGCCGCGGTTCCGCGCGGAGCGAAGGGCCATCATTGTAAGCCCTCGACGTCGCGCGGCGTAGCGGGGCGCCCCCGGTTTTCACGAGGAAGGCGGGAGGCGACGGCTCAACGGAACGGCGGCTCGTCGAAACTGCGCAACTTGCGCGAGTGCAGCGAGTTGAGCTGGCTGCGCAGCAGGTCGAGGGCAGCGATGCCGATCCGCAGGTGCTGGTTCACCGCGCGCTCGTAGAAGGCGTTGGCCGAGCCGGGCAGCTTGATCTCGCTGTGCAGCGGCTTGTCCGAGACGCACAGCAGCGTGCCGTAGGGCACCCGCAGGCGATAGCCCTGGGCGGCGATCGTACCGCTCTCCATGTCCACCGCGATGGCCCGCGCCAGGTTGATCAGCGGCCGCTCCTGGGCCCAGCGCAGTTCCCAGTTGCGGTCGTCGTAGGTCAGCACGGTGCCGGTGCGCAGGCGCCGCTTGAGGGCTTCGCCACGCTCGCCGGTGACGTCGGCGGCGGCCTCCTGCAGGGCCACCTGGACCTCGGCCAGCGCCGGGATCGGGATATGCGGCGGCAGGGCGCGGTCGAGAATGCCGTCGCGGCGCATGTAGGCATGGGCCAGCACGTAGTCGCCGATGGTCTGCGACTGCCGCAGGCCGCCGCAGTGGCCGATCATCAGCCAGCAATGCGGACGCAGCACGGCCAGGTGGTCGGTGATGTTCTTCGCGTTGGACGGGCCGACCCCGATGTTGACCAGGGTGATGCCGTCGCCGTCGGCGGCGATCAGGTGGTAGGCCGGCATCTGGTAGCGGTGCCAGACCACCCCGGCGACGATGGCGTTGGCCTCGCCCTCGTCCATCCCGCGCTCGATGATCACGTTGCCCGGCAGGACCATGCGCACGAAGCGCGGGTCCTCGCGCAGGCGGGTCAGGCCGAGGCGGATGAACTGGTCGACGTAGCGGTGGTAGTTGGTCAGCAGGATCCACGGCTGAACGTGGCGCCAGTCGCTGCCGGTGTAGTGCACCAGGCGGCGCAGGGAGAAGTCCACCCGCGCGGCGTCGAACAGCGCCAACGGCAACTGGTCGGCGCGCTCCCATTCGTAGAGCCCATCGGCGATGTCGTCGGAGGCGGCGGACAGGTCGGTGCTGGGGAACACCCGCGCCAGCTCGGCGGCGGTCACCCCGGAGCCGGCCAGCTCGTCGCCCTGCTCGACCACGTAGGGATAGGGAATGTCCTGTTGGCTCGGGCCGACCTGCACCTGCACGGTGAAATCGTCCATCAGCGGACGCAACTGTTCCAGCAGGTACTTGCGGAAGGCGTCGGGGTGGGTGACGGTGACACTATAGTCGCCCGGCACCTGGACCTTGGCGTAGGCGCGGGTAGAGGACGGCACCTCGCCCTGGCAGCGGTAGCCGATGCGCAGTTGCGGGTAGTGGAAGTTCTGCCGCTCGGCCTCGCTCGGCTCGACGCGCTCCTTGATGTAGCGCTTGAGCGCCTGGCTCAGCGCCGAAGTAGCCTCGCGATGCAGCGCGGCGAGGCGGTCGACGGCCTCCTCGGCCGTGCGGGCGACGACGAACCCGTCGTCGGAATCGATACTCATGGTGGATTTCCTGTCGGTTCGCATGGGAAACATCTTGCCTGTACCGACAGGAAAACACAGCGCTTTTCTCCCGTTGCCTCATTCGGGCAACGCCACTACCGCCATGGTCACGGTGGCCTTGCTGAACAGGCATCGCCGGCCGCCCTCCTCGGCGAACACCTCGGCCTCGACCACCGTCACCTGGCGCCCGGCCTTGAGCACCTCGGCGCGACACAACAGGCGCTGGCAGCGCGCCGGGCGCAACAGGTTGAGCTTGAACTCGAGGGTCAGCACCGTCTGCCCCTCCGCCACCAGGGTCGCGGCGGCGGCCCCGGCGGCATGGTCGGCCAGGGTCGCCTGGACCCCGGCATGGATGAAGCCGTTCTGCTGGGCGTGGCGGGGCAGGATGTCCAGCCCCGCTTCGACCCAACCCGGCCCGCAGTCCAGCGGACGGATGCCGAGGTCGCCGACGAAACTGGCCGCGGCGAAGCCCTGCTCGACCAGCTCCCGGTAGCGCGGATGCGCCTGCATCGCGGCGCGCCTCAGGCCAGGTGCGGGGTGGCGCGAGCCAACAGCGCCTCGACCTCGGCGCCACGCGGCAGGGTGCCGTAGACCCGCCCGCCGTCGCCCAGGCGACTGCCGATGAAGGCATCGGACACCACGGAGTTGCCGGCTTCCAGCAACAGCTTGGCCTGCAGGGCGACCGCCACGTCCTCGGTGAGCTGACGGGCGCGGTACTGGATGTCGGCGGTGTCGGCGAAAGCTGCCTTGAGGTTGCCGATGTGCGCGGCGAGACGGGCATCGCCATGGCCGTCGCCAAGTTCGGCGAACAGCGCGTCGAGCACGCCCGGCTCCTTCGACAGGGCACGCAGCACGTCCAGGCACTGGACGTTGCCGGAACCTTCCCAGATCGAGTTCACCGGCGCCTCGCGGTACAGCCGCGGGAGGATGGTTTCCTCGACGTAGCCGGCACCGCCCATGCATTCGGAGGCTTCGTTGATCATCGCCGGCGCACGCTTGCAGATCCAGTACTTGCCCACCGCGGTGACCAGGCGGGCGAACTTCTCCTCCTGCTCGTCGTGGGCACGGTCCAGGGCATGCCCCATACGCAGGGTCAGGGCCAGGGCCGCCTCGCTTTCCAGCGCCAGGTCGGCGAGCACGTTCTGCATCAGCGGCTGCTCGGCCAGCACCCGCCCGCCGACCTTGCGGTAGGCGCAGTGGTGCGCGGCCTGGGTCAACGCCTGGCGCATCAGCGCGCTGGAACCGATCATGCAGTCGAAGCGGGTCATGGCGACCATCTCGATGATGGTCGGCACGCCACGGCCCTCCTCGCCGACCATCCAGGCCAGGGCGCCGCGGTACTCGATCTCGCTGGAGGCGTTCGACCAGTTGCCCAGCTTGTCCTTCAGGCGCTGGATGTAGAACTGGTTGCGGCTACCGTCCGGCCGGTGGCGCGGCAGCAGGAAGCAGGTCAGGCCCTTGTCGGTATAGGCCAGGGTGAGGAAGGCGTCGCACATCGGCGCCGAGCAGAACCACTTGTGCCCGACCAGTTCGTAGGCCTGGCCCGGCCCGGGAATCCCCACCGGGTAGGCCCGCGTGGTGTTGGCACGGACGTCTGTGCCGCCCTGCTTCTCGGTCATTGCCATGCCGATGGTGACGCCCGCCTTCTGCTCCATCGCCACGTTGCGCGGGTCGTACTCGCGGGAGAGGATCTTCGGCAGCCATTTCTCGGCCAGGTCCGCCTGCAGGCGGATCGCCGGCACGCTGGCGTAGGTCATGGTCAGCGGGCAACCGGTGCCGGCCTCCGCCTGGCTGTGCAGGTAGGACAGCCCGGCCCGCGCCACCTGGGCGCCGGGTCGCGGGTCGGTCCAGGGCAGCGAGGGCAGTTCGTGCTCGATGGCGGCGCGCATCAGCTCGTGGTAGGCGGGATGGAACTCCACCAGGTCGACGCGGTTGCCGTAGCGGTCGTGGCTGTGGAATTCCGGTTTGTGCTGGTTGGCCAGGAAGCCGGCCGCCATCAGCGGGCCGCCGGCCAGCTCGCCGTAGCGCTGAAGGCGCTCCTCGGCCCAGCCGCCCTGGTAGCGACGCACCCACTCCTGGAGAGGCAGGTCGAGGCGGTAGAGGTTGGCGCCATCCAGCGACGGTACCTGGTTGGTCACTTCGTGGGTTTCGGCGTACTGGTGCAGGTTCATGAGGGTTCCTCGCAGACAGGCGCGCCCACCGCGCGCAGGCAGAAGTTCACCAGAGCCGTACTCACCGGCTCCAGACTCGGTTCCGGCTGGCCGCTGTCGCGAGCGGCGCGCGCCGGGGGAGACAAGGGGCCGACCAGCGCCTCGGCGATGGCCCCGACCAGGCAGGCCGCGGCAAGCGGCACCAGGGAAAGCCGGAATGCGCCGCTGCGCCGGCCTTCCTCGAGCAGTTCGACGAACAGCGCGGCGTAGGCCTCGCGATAGCGCAGGCGCTGCTCGTCGACTTCCGGGTCCACCGGCTCGGCGATCAGGGCGAAGGCCAGCCGCTGGCTGCTCCAGGCGCGCGCGGCGAAGCGCCGCAAGCCCTCGGCCAGGCGCCAGGCGGGCGCGCCGGGACCGCGCAGGACGACGGCCAGGGCATCGACCTCACGCTGGCTGGCGCGGCGGAAGATTTCCGCCGCCAGCTCGCCCTTGCCACGGAAATGGCGGTACAGGCTGCCGGTGGCGATCCCCGCGTCGTCGGCCAGGGCCTGCATGGTCAGCGCGGCGAAACCGCCCTCCGCGACACGCCGCAGGCCCAGCTGGAGGATACGCTCGCGCAGCGCGGAATCGCGTTGCAGGCGGCGTTCGGTGACACGATAGACCATGACTGAATCCGGATTCACTTTTTCCCAGTGAATCACGCTTCAGGCTTTGCCTAAAGAGACATACAGGTCGCGCAGGCCGGCATTTCAGCCAGCCGAGGAAAGGCTTCAGGCGGACTTGGTGACGATCGGCTGGCACAGCAGCCAATCGTGCAGCAGGGTCTGCAACTCTTCGAACTTGACCGGCTTGGCCATGTAGTCGCTCATGCCTGCCGCCAGGCAGCGCTCGCGATCGCCGCTGTGGCTGTGGGCGGTCAACGCCAGCACCGGCAGTTCCGCGCAGCCGGGCAGCGCGCGGATCGCCCGACAGGTGGCGAAGCCGTCCATCACCGGCATCTGGCAGTCGAGCAGGACGCCGTCCGGCCGCTCGCGCGCCAGCGACTCCAGCGCCTCGCTGCCGTTGTCGGCGGTGCGCACCCGGTAGCCGAGCTTGAGCAGCATGCCGCGAGTCACCAACTGGTTGATGGCATTGTCCTCCACCACCAGCACCGTGCACTCCTCGGGACGCCGCACCGCCTGCCCGCCGGCGCGCCGCGGCGGCGGCGCCAGGCCCTGGGCCGGCTGGGTCAGTTGCAGGCGCAGGAGGAAGCGGCTGCCCTGTCCCGGCCGGGACTCATGGCTCAGCTCGCCGCCAAGCAGCTCCACCAGCTTGCGGCACAACGCCAGGCCGATGCCAAGCCCACCATAGCCCCGGGTCAGCGAGCTGTCGGCCTGGACGAAGCGCTGGTAGAGGTCGCTGCCGGCGGCCATGTCGAAACCGATGCCGGTGTCGATCACCTCCACCCGCAACGCCACGCCGTCATGGGTACGCCCGGCGGCGACGCGCAGGGTCACGCTGCCCCTGGCGGTGAACTTGATCGCGTTGTCGATCAGGTAGCCCAGCGCCTGGGCCAGCTTGCCGGCATCGCCTTCGAGGGTATCCGGCAGGCTGTCGTCCAGTTGCAGGACGAAGCGCAGGCCCTTCTCCTCGGCGCGCGGCGCGTATTGCGCGCGCAGGCTGTCGAACAGCCCGCGCAGGCTGAACGGCTCGCGCCGCGGGTAGAGCTTGCCGGCCTGCAGCTCGATGAGGGCGAGGATGTCGTTGACCATCCGCATCATGTCCCGCGCCGAGCCGGCGGCGGTGCGCTGGTACTCGGCGAGTTCGACGTCCATCGGCACCGTCTGCATCAGTTCCAGCGAACCGATCACCCCGCTCATCGGCGTGCGCAACTCGTGAGTGACGGTGGCGAGGAACTCGTCCTTCAGGCGGTTGCTGTTGGCCAGTTCCTGGTTCAGTGCCTCCAGCTTGCGGCTGGACTCCTGGAGGATTCGCGCGCGCTCCTCCTTCATCGCGTTGATCCGGTCGGCCAGCGCCAGCGACAGCAGACCCACCTCCAGCGCCGAACCGATCTGGCTGGCATACATGGTGAGGAACATGTTCGGCAGGTAGCCCAGCACCATCAGGGTGTTGACGATGCCGCCGAGGAGGAAGGCGGTCCAGGCGATGATGAAATAGCGCGCCACCCGCATGCCGCGCAGCCAGGCGAGGATGCCGGCGGCGAAGATCAGGCCGGTGAAGGCCAGCGCCAGGTAGGTGGCCAGGCGCAGGGCCACGGCGTAGCTCATGGTCAGCGCCAGCAGCATCACCAGCGCACCGACCGCCATCAGCGCCAGCAGGCCGCGATCGACCCACACGCTGTGGTCGCGGGTGTGCAGGAAACTGCGGGCGAACTGGCAGCCGAACAATGCCGCCGAGCCGATCAGGAACGGCGTGGCGGCGTTCGCCCACCAGGGGTTATCGGGCCAGAAGTATTCGATGCCGGCACCGTTCACCGACACCTGGTAGAGACCGAACGAGGCGATGTAGAGGATGTAGTAGAGATAGCTGGTGTCGCGGACGCTGAGGAAGATGAACAGGTTGTAGATCAGCATCACCAGCAGCACGCCGTAGATGATGCCGAGCACGTAGATGCGCCCGGGCTGCTCTTCCAGGTAGGCCTTGGGCGACCAGAGGGTCAGCGGCGCCTGGATCGACCCCTGGCTTTCCAGCCGCAGGTAGACGCGTTGCGGCTTGTTCGGCTCCAGCGGCAGCTCGAAGAGGTAGTTGTTCTGCCGGATCGGCCGGCTGGCGAACGGCAGGGTGTCGCCGGTGCGCTGGGCCAGGCGGTAGCCGCCCTGGCCGTCGGGCAGGTACAGGTCGAGCTTGTCCAGCGGCGGATAGGCCAGCTCCAGCAGCCAGGTGCGCGGAACGCCCGTGGCCAGCGGACGATAGTCGAGGTCCAGGCGCAGCCAGAACACCGAGCGCGAATAGCCGGCGTTCAATACCTCCTTGTCATGGCGGCGAAAGCTGCCATCGATGGCTCGGGAGGTGATGTCGTTGATGTCGGCGCTGCCACGCACGTCCTCGAAGACGTCGATGGACTGCCCCAGCGGCAGGCGCTCGACCCGTTCGTCGAAGCTCACCGCGCCCGCCAGGCAGGGCAACGCAAGAAGAAAGAGAATCAGCCAGTGCCGCATGATGCCCCGCAATGCCCCTCGAGCGGACCGGGAGCCCCACCTCCCTCGATATGGTCCGCCCTTGGCGGGCGTTGTTTGAATATCGCCGAACTTTAGCACACGCCGCGCCACATCCGGCCTGGCGAGCGTCACAGGCTGGCCGGCCGATGCGGCCGAAGGTCGCCCGCGCCTCCGCCGCACGACGCTTTTAGTGGTAAGCTCCCGCGCCATGAAAACACCGACCTCCCGCCCCGTAGTGCTTTGCCTGTCCGGCCACGACCCCAGTGGCGGTGCCGGCCTGCAGGCCGACATCGAAGCCCTGCTCGCCCAGGGTTGCCATGCCGCCCCGGCGGTCACCGCGCTGACCGTGCAGGACACCGTCAACGTCAGCGACTTCCGCGTCCTCGACCGTGAATGGGTGCTGGCCCAGGCCAACGCCGTGCTCGCCGACCTGCCCGTCGCCGCGGTCAAGCTGGGCATGCTCGGTTCGCTGGAGATGGTCGACACGGTGATCGAACTCCTCGCCACCCACCCGCACCTGCCGGTGGTCTGCGACCCGGTGCTGCGCGCCGGCGGCGGCGGCGCGCTGGGCAAGGGCGACGTCGGTTTCGCCATGCGCGAGCGGCTGCTGCCGCGCGCCACCATCGCCACCCCCAACCTGCCGGAAGCGCGCCTGCTCGCCGACCTGCCGGAAGGCAGCGCCGACCAGTGCGCCGAGCGCCTGCTGGAGCATTGCCAGCACCTGCTGATCACCGGCGGCCACGGCGATGAAAGCGAAGTGCACAACCGCCTGTACAGCCGCGACGGCAGCCGCCACACCTTCACCTGCCAGCGCCTGCCCGGCAGCTACCATGGCTCCGGCTGCACCCTGGCCAGCACCCTGGCCGGCCGCATCGCCCTCGGCGAAGCGCTGCACGGCGCCGTGCAGAGCGCCCTCGACTACACCTGGCGCACCCTGCGCGACGCCGAGAGCCCGGGCCACGGCCAGTACGTGCCGCGCCGCCTGCCCACCGACTTCTGCCACTGAGAGCCACGAGATGAAGCTGCGCGGCCTGTACGCCATCACCGATAGCCAGCTACTGGACGACGGTCGCCTGCTGCCCTACGTCGAAGCGGCGCTGCGCGGCGGCGCGCGCCTGCTGCAGTACCGCGACAAGTCCTGCGACCAGGCGCGGCGCCTGCGCGAGGCGGCAAGCCTGCGCGAACTCTGCGAGCGGCATGGCGCGCAGCTCATCGTCAACGACGACGCCGAACTCGCTGCGCGCCTGGGCGTCGGCGTGCACCTCGGCCAGACCGACGGTTCGCTGTCCGCGGCGCGCGCCCTGCTCGGCCGCCAGGCGCTCGTCGGCGCCACCTGCCATGCCAGCCTGGAACTGGCCGAGCAGGCGGTGGCCGACGGCGCCAGTTATGTCGCCTTCGGCCGCTTCTTCAACTCCAGCACCAAACCCGGCGCTCCCGCCGCCAGCGTCGAACTGCTCGACCAGGCACGGCCGCGCCTGCACCTGCCGATCACCGCCATCGGCGGCATCAGCCTGGACACCGCGCCCGGCCTGATCGCCCGCGGCGTCGACCTGATCGCCGTGATCCATGCGCTGTTCGCCGCCGCATCCGCCGCCGAGGTGGAACGCCGCGCCCGCGCCTTCAGCGCCCTGTTCGAAACCGCCTGACGCCTCCGCGCCTCGCCCGAAGAGATAGAGAGCTAGCCATGTCCCGTTCCGAAACGCTGTTCAGCAACGCCCAGAAACACATCCCCGGCGGGGTCAACTCCCCGGTGCGCGCCTTCAAGAGCGTCGGCGGCACCCCGCTGTTCTTCAAGCATGCCGAAGGCGCCTATGTGCTGGACGAAGACGACAAGCGCTACGTGGACTACGTCGGCTCCTGGGGCCCGATGATCCTCGGCCACAGCCACCCGGACGTGCTCGACGCGGTGCGCCGGCAGCTCGACCACGGCCTGTCCTACGGCGCGCCGACCGCGCTGGAAGTGGAAATGGCCGACCTGGTCTGCGCCATGGTGCCGTCGATGGAAATGGTGCGCATGGTCAGCTCCGGCACCGAGGCGACCATGAGCGCGATCCGCCTGGCCCGGGGCTATACCGGACGCGACAGCATCATCAAGTTCGAAGGCTGCTACCACGGCCACTCCGACAGCCTGCTGGTGAAGGCCGGCTCCGGCGCCCTGACCTTCGGCGTGCCGAATTCCCCGGGCGTGCCGGCGGCCTTCGCCAAGCACACCCTGACGCTGCCTTTCAACGACATCGAGGCGGTGCGCGAGACCCTCGCCGAGGTCGGCACGGACGTCGCCTGCATCATCGTCGAGCCGGTCGCCGGCAACATGAACTGCGTGCCGCCGGCGCCGGGCTTCCTCGAAGGCCTGCGCGAGGCTTGCGACGAGCATGGCGTGGTGTTGATCTTCGACGAGGTGATGACCGGCTTCCGCGTTGCCCTCGGCGGCGCCCAGGCCTACTACGGGGTCACCCCGGACCTGTCGACTTTCGGCAAGATCATCGGCGGCGGCATGCCGGTGGGTGCCTTCGGCGGCAAGCGCGAGATCATGCAGCAGATATCCCCGCTGGGCCCGGTCTACCAGGCCGGCACCCTGTCGGGCAACCCGCTGGCGATGGCCGCCGGCCTGACCACCCTGCGCCTGATCAGCCGCCCCGGCTTCCATGACGAGCTGGGCGCCTACACCACGCGCATGCTCGAGGGCCTGCAGCAGCGCGCCGACGCCGCCGGCATCCCCTTCGTCACCACCCAGGCCGGCGGCATGTTCGGCCTGTATTTCACTGACGCCGAGGCCATCGTCACCTTCGAGGACGTGATGACCAGCGATGTGGAGCGTTTCAAGCGCTTCTTCCACCTGATGCTCGACGGCGGCGTGTACCTGGCGCCGAGCGCCTTCGAAGCCGGTTTCACCTCGATCGCCCATGGCGACAGGGAACTGGAAATCACGCTGAACGCCGCAGAGAAAGCCTTCGCCGCGCTGAAGTGACCTCCCTTACGGCGCCCTTCCGGGCGCCGCCCGCCCCTGGCGCAGGACATTCCTACCCGAAACGCATAGGCACACCGACAAAGTTCCCGAAAAGACAGTAAAGACTTTGTAAGGAGGCGTCGGCTTATTTCATAATGTGAGGGTCAGCGCATTTCGTTGGCCGGGCAGCCCTTGCCCGCCCCGATCCAGGAGGTGTCTTCCCCTCATGTTCCGTACCGGCCGCACCCTCGCCCTGGGTTGCCTGTTGCTCCTCCAGCCGCTGCTCGCGCAGGCGGGAGGCAACTCGTTGCTGATTCCAGCGACCGGCCGCTGCGCGCTGAACACCGTTCCCGAAGAATTGCAGCAAGCCCTCGCCACCTGCCAGAAGGTCGCCAACGACGGCGACGCCGAGGCGCAATACGAACTGGGCGAGTTCTTCTACGACGGCCAGCGCATCCCGCGCGACCTCCAGGCCGCCCTCAACTGGTTCGAGAAAGCTTCGCTGCAGGGCCATGCCCTGGCCCAGTACCACCTGGGCACCATGTTTTTCCGCGGCGAAGGGGTACCGGCGAACAACGTACAGGCCTACATCGTGCTGAAGATGGCCGCGGTGAACGGCGCCGAGGACGCGCTGGACAGCGCCGACCTGGTGGCCGAGCAGATGAACCGCGACGAGCTGGACATCGCCACCCGGGTTCTCGGCCAGATCTTCCGCAACTATCTGATCGAGTTGCAGACCGCCGGCGGCGTCACGCCCTTCGCGCCGCTGCCCTGACCCTCGCGCCCAAGTGGATCAGTCGCTCTTGCCGGGCATCGGCATGGGGAACGGCATGACGTTGCCGGCACCCTTGGCCTCGCTGATCTTCGGCGTGCCGAGGCGCTCGACCTCGTCGATACGGACGATCGCATGCATCGGCACGAAGCTGCGCAGCACGCCTTCGAACTGCGCCTTGAGCTTCTCCTCGCTGGGATCCACCACCACCTGGGTACGCTCGCCGAAGACGAACTCCTCGATTTCCAGGAAGCCCCACAGATCGCTCTGGTAGATCTGCTTGGCGTACATCTCGAAGACCTGGCCCTGGTTGAGGAAAATCACCTTGTAGATGGGGTTTTCGCGCTTGTTCATGGCGGGGAAAGCAATGCCGGAAAAAGAAGGGCGCGAATCATAGCACAGCCTTTCGGCCAGCAACGCTAGGAAGCCGGCCCCCCTCCCTCTATAATGCCCGGTCCTTTCGAACTGTCCGACGAAGCGCATGGCCAAGAAGCTTTTCATCGAAACCCACGGCTGCCAGATGAACGAGTACGACTCCTCGCGAATGGCGGACCTGCTCGGTGAACACCAAGCCCTCGAGGTGACCGAAAACGCCGCCGAGGCCGACGTCATCCTGCTCAATACCTGCTCGATTCGCGAGAAGGCCCAGGAAAAGGTGTTTTCCAAGCTGGGCATGTGGCGCGACCTGAAACAGCAGAATCCCGACCTGGTGATCGGCGTCGGCGGCTGCGTGGCCAGCCAGGAAGGCGCCGCGATCCGTGAGCGCGCGCCCTATGTCGACGTGGTCTTCGGCCCGCAGACACTGCACCGCCTGCCGGAAATGATCGATGCCGCGCGCAGCACGCGCAAGCCGCAGGTCGACGTGTCCTTCCCGGAGATCGAGAAGTTCGACCGCCTGCCGGAGCCGCGGGTCGACGGTCCCACGGCCTTCGTCTCGGTGATGGAAGGCTGCAGCAAGTATTGCAGCTTCTGCGTGGTGCCCTATACCCGCGGCGAGGAAGTCAGCCGGCCGTTCGACGACGTCATCGCCGAGGTCATCCACCTGGCCGAGAATGGCGTCCGCGAAGTCACCCTGCTCGGGCAGAACGTCAATGGCTTCCGCGGCCAGACCCACGACGGCCGTCTCGCCGACTTCGCCGAGTTGCTGCGGGTGGTCGCCGCCGTCGACGGAATCGAGCGGATCCGCTACACCACCTCGCACCCGCTGGAGTTCTCCGACGCGCTGATCCAGGCCCACGCCGAGGTGCCGGAACTGGTGAAGTTCATCCACCTGCCGGTGCAGTCGGGCTCGGATCGCGTGCTGGCGGCGATGAAGCGCAACCACACGGTGCTGGAGTACAAGTCGCGGATTCGCAAGCTGAAGGCCGCGGTCCCGGACATCTGCATCAGCTCCGACTTCATCGTCGGCTTCCCCGGGGAAACCGAAAAGGACTTCGAGCAGACCATGAAACTGGTGGAAGAGGTCGGCTTCGACTTTTCCTTCTCCTTCATCTACAGCGCGCGTCCCGGCACGCCCGCCGCCGATCTCGCCGACGACCTGCCGGAAGAAGTGAAGAAACGGCGCCTGCAGATCCTCCAGGGCCGCATCCACCAGCAGGGCTACGAGATCAGCCGGCGGATGGTCGGCAGCACCCAGCGGATCCTGGTCACCGACTTCTCGAAGAAGGACCCCGGCATGCTCCAGGGGCGCACCGAGAACAACCGGATCGTCAACTTCCGCTGCGACAATCCACGCCTGATCGGCCAGTTCGCCCAGGTGCACATCGACGACGCGCTGCCGCACTCGCTGCGTGGCACGCTGATCGAGGGCACCCTGCACTGAGCCGGCACGACCGTACGGCGGCGCCGCTGAACCTTCCCGCCGTGCCGCTGAACCAACGATTCAGCAGGCGCGCCGGGAGCGCCACCGCGATGCGGCAACTTTGCGCGAGGGTATCCAGCGGTTATCCTCTTCCCTATCAACCAGCCACTGGCGAGTACGACAGAACACCTTGAACGCCCCCCAGGAACTTCATCGATTCATCCTCGAGCCGTTCGACGCCCGCAGCTTCGCGACACTTTGCGGGCAGTTCGACGAACATCTCCACCAGATCGAGAAACGTCTCGATATCGAGATCCGCAACCGCGGCAACCAGTTCGAGCTGGCCGGCGAACCGCGCCGGACCAAGGTCGCCGAACGCCTGCTGCAGCGCCTCTACCGCGAAGCGCAGAACGGTACCGATCTCAGCCCCGACACCGTGCACCTGTTCCTCCAGGAGTCCGGCCTGGAAGACCTCGAGGAGCTGCAGAGCGCGCCGCAGATCACCCTGAAGTCGCGCAAGGCGCACATCCGCCCGCGCGGCGCCAACCAGCAGCGCTACGTCAAGGCGATCCTCGACCACGACATCAACTTCGGCATCGGCCCGGCCGGCACCGGCAAGACCTACCTCGCCGTGGCCTGCGCGGTGGACGCCCTGGAGCGCGAGCAGATCCGCCGCATCCTGCTGGTGCGCCCGGCGGTCGAGGCCGGCGAGAAGCTCGGCTTCCTGCCCGGCGACCTGTCGCAGAAGATCGACCCCTACCTGCGCCCACTGTACGACGCCCTCTACGAGATGCTCGGTTTCGAGCACGTGGCCAAGCTGATCGAGCGCAACGTCATCGAGGTCGCGCCGCTGGCCTACATGCGCGGGCGCACGCTGAACAACAGCTTCATCATCCTCGACGAGAGCCAGAACACCACCGTCGAGCAAATGAAGATGTTCCTCACCCGGATCGGCTTCGGCTCCACCGCGGTGATCACCGGCGACGTCACCCAGGTCGACCTGCCGCGCGGCACCCGCTCCGGCCTCAGGCACGTGATCGAGGTGCTGCAGGACGTCCCCGGCATCAGTTTCACCCACTTCAAGCCCAAGGACGTGGTGCGCCACCCGCTGGTGCAGCGTATCGTCGAAGCCTACGAACGCCACGAAAGTCGCCAGCAGGGCCAGGTGCGACCGGTCGATGGGAGCGGCAAGGGCGGTCACGATGCCGCTTGAGCTCGACCTGCAGGTCGCCAGTGACGCCGCCGACCTGCCCAGCGAGGCGCAGTTCCGCGCCTGGTGCGAACTGGCCCTGCGCCAGCGGGCGGAGTCGGAACTGACCATCCGCCTGGTGGACGAGGCCGAGGGCCTGGAGCTGAACAGCACCTACCGGCACAAGGACTACGCGACCAACGTGCTGTCCTTTCCCGCCGACGTGCCGGAGGAGTTCCTCGATATCCCGCTGCTCGGCGACCTGGTCATCTGCGCCCCGGTGGTCGCCCGCGAGGCGCGCGAACAGCACAAGCCCCTGCAGGCCCACTGGGCGCACCTGGTGATCCACGGCTGCCTGCACCTGCTCGGCTACGACCATATCGACGACGCCGAAGCGGAAGAAATGGAAACACTGGAACGTGAATTGCTGGCGGAACTGGGCCATCCCGACCCATACGCCTGCGACGACGAAGAGCCACCGAGCAAGGAAAAATGAGCGAAGACCGATCGAGCAACGGGCACAAGTCCTGGCTGGACAAGATCACCCAGGCTTTTGCCCACGAGCCGAGAAACCGCCAGGAGCTCCTCGAGCTGCTGCGCGATGCCCACGACAACAAGCTGCTGGACAGCGAGGCGCTGTCCATCGTCGAGGGGGCGATCCAGGTCGCCGACCTGCAGGTTCGCGACATCATGGTGCCGCGTTCGCAGATGATGAGCATCCGCTCGACCCAGACGCCGAAGGAATTCCTCCCCGCCATCATCGAGGCCGCCCACTCGCGCTATCCGGTGATCGGCGAAAGCCTCGACGACATCATGGGCGTGCTGCTGGCCAAGGACCTGCTGCCACTGATCCTGCACAACGACGAGCGTCCGTTCGACATCAAGGAACTGCTGCGCCCGGCCACCTTCGTTCCCGAATCCAAGCGCCTCAACGTCCTGCTCCGCGAATTCCGCGCCAACCGCAACCACATGGCCATCGTCATCGACGAATACGGCGGCGTGGCCGGCCTGGTGACCATCGAGGACGTGCTGGAGCAGATCGTCGGCGACATCGAGGACGAGCATGACGTCGAGGAAGACAGCTACATCAAGCCGCTGCCCAGCGGCGATTTCATCGTCAAGGCGCTGACTCCGGTGGATGCCTTCAACGACTTCTTCGGCTCGGAGTTTTCCGACGAGGAATTCGACACCGTCGGCGGCCTGGTGATGAGTGCCTTCGGCCATCTGCCCAAGCGCAACGAGGTGGTAGAACTCGGCGAGTTCCGCTTCCGCGTGCTCAACGCCGACAGCCGCCGCGTGCACCTGCTGCGCCTGTCTCCACTGCAGAACTGAGCCTGCTCCCCCTGCGCCACGGTGCGGGGGGCATCTTCCCTCGTCGTCCTTCTGGCGTCTCGCCAGCCCCTCCTTTACTCTTGCGCCTTGCGCCAGACCGGCACGTCCGCCGGTGACGCCGCGGGCGGCTTGCGTCGGCCCCGGAAAGCGGCCCGTGTCTGCGCAGTCGGACATTGAACAGGTTCTAAGGACATTCGATGCGTTGGATTTCTCGTCCCGGCTGGCCCGGGCACCTGCTGGCGCTGGCCGCGGGCGCGCTCACCCCACTGGCCCTGGCGCCCTTCGACTACTGGCCGCTGGCGATCCTCTCGATCGCCCTGCTCTATCTCGGCCTGCGCGGCCTGCCCGCCCGCGCCGCGCTATGGCGCGGCTGGTGGTACGGCTTCGGCGCGTTCGGCGCCGGCACCAGCTGGATCTACGTCAGCATCCACGACTATGGCGCCGCCTCGGTGCCGCTGGCGAGCTTCCTGATGCTCGGCTTCACCGCCGGCGTCGCCTTCTTCTTCGCCCTGCCGGCCTGGCTGTGGGCGCGCTGCCTGCGCCGCGACAACGCGCCGCTGGGCGACGCCCTGGCGTTCGCCGCGCTGTGGCTGGCGCTGGAACTGTTCCGCAGCTGGTTCCTCACCGGCTTCCCCTGGCTCTATGCCGGCTACAGCCAACTGCAGGGCCCACTGGCCGGGCTGGTCCCGGTGGGCGGCGTGTGGCTGTCGTCCTTCGTCATCGCTCTCAGTGCGGCCCTGCTGGTGAACCTGCCGCGCCTCTTCCCGCACGGTGCCAGCCTGCTGCTGGCGCTGGTCCTGCTGCTCGGCCCGTGGGCGGCCGGCCTCTATCTCAAGGGCCACGCCTGGACCCATTCGGCCGGCGAACCGCTGAAGGTAGTGGCGATCCAGGGCAACATCGCCCAGGAGCTGAAGTGGGACCCGACGCAGGTCCGCGCGCAACTCGACCTCTACCGCGACCTGAGCCTGCCGCAGCAGGACGTCGACCTGATCGTCTGGCCGGAAACCGCGGTGCCGATTCTCAAGGACATGGCCAGCGGCTACCTCGGCGCCATGGGCCAGGTCGCCGCCGACAAGAAGGCCGCGCTGATCACCGGAGTACCGGTGCGCGAGCGCCTCGCCGACGGAAACAGCCGCTACTTCAACGGCATCACCGTGGTCGGCGAAGGCGCGGGCACCTACCTCAAGCAGAAGCTGGTGCCGTTCGGCGAATACGTGCCGCTGCAGGACCTGCTGCGCGGCCTGATCGCCTTCTTCGACCTGCCCATGTCCGACTTCGCCCGCGGTCCGGCCGACCAGGCGCTGCTCAAGGCCAAGGGCTACGAGATCGCCCCGTACATCTGCTATGAAGTGGTCTATCCGGAGTTCGCCGCCGCCCTCGCGGCGCAGAGCCAGGTCCTGCTGACGGTGAGCAACGATACCTGGTTCGGCACCTCCATCGGCCCGCTGCAGCACCTGCAGATGGCGCAGATGCGCGCCCTGGAGAGCGGCCGCTGGATGATCCGCGCGACCAACAATGGCGTCACCGGGTTGATCGATCCCTACGGCCGGATCGTCAAGCAGATCCCGCAGTTCCAGCAGGGCATCCTGCGTGGCGAGGTGATACCGATGCAGGGCCTCACGCCCTACCTGCAGTACCGTGTCTGGCCGCTGGCCGGCCTGGCCGGCGTGCTGCTGCTATGGGCCCTGCTCGGTCGCCGGTTGCGCCCGCAGGAGCGCCGGCTGTTCGGCTGAGGCCAGCGCTCGCTCGACGACCGGCGCCGCAGCGGCGCCGACCGCGTTTCAGCGGTAGAACAGGCGATAGCCGAGCAGGCCGACGGCCTCGTTCAGCAGCATGCCGCTCTGCCAGAACGCCTGCGCCTCCGGCAGCCAGCCGCCGAACGGGCGCAGGTTGGCCCCACCGAGGAAACCGACCGGCGCCGGGATCACCTCGAAGCCCTGGCGCTCGAAACTCCAGCGCGCCCGCTGCATGTGCCAGGCCTGGGTCACCAGCACCACCCGGCGCACGCCGGCCTCGCGTAGCTGCGGGGCGCTGAGGGTGGCGTTCTCCCAGGTCGTGCGACTGAGGCCTTCCTGCCAGCGGGCCGGCACGCCGAAATCCTCCAGCAGCGCGTTGGCCATCAGCGCCGCCTCGCTGGGCGGCCGGCCATAGTGCAGGCCGCCGCTGGTCAGCACCGGCAGGGACGACGCCCTGGCCAGCCGCGCGGCGTAGCGCAGCCGCTCGGCCGCCAGCAGGCTGGGGGCGTCGTCGCCCCAGGCCGGATCGCTGGTCTGCCGCCCGGCACCGAGGATGACGATGGCGTCGGCGCGCTGCGCCAGGCCCGGCCAGTCTTCCGCCCGCAGCGCGGGTTCGCTCTCGATCCAGCGGCCCATCCATTCCACGCTCAGCGGCATGCTCATCAGCCACAACCCGAAGAATCCGCAGACGCCGCACAGGCGCGCCAGCCGCGGCCGCCTGTCACGCCACCAGAACGCCAGGAACAGCAATACCAGCAGACCGCCGGGCGGCAGCAGCAGTTGCTTGAAGAAATAACGGATCGGCATCGTCCCCTCCCTGTCGGAAGGAGGCAATCTAAAGGATTGTGCGACGCGTGGCGAAACTTCGGCAGTAAGCCTCTAGCGACCGTTGCCCGAGCGGAACAGTTGCGAACCGCAGTGGCCGCACGGCAGCACGCCATGGCCCTTGCTCCACTGCACCGGGGCGCCGCAGAGCGCGCAGAGCAATTGTCGCTGCTTGAGCGAGACATGCCGGCGCAACGGTGTCGTTTGCGGCCGTGGCGGCCGCGCCGTCCTGCCGGGCTGGCGCTCGAGCAGCGCCAGTTCCTCCGCGGCCGCGTGCCAGCCGCGCAACCAGTGCAGGTCCTGGTCGAGATAGGCGCGTATCAGCCCCATCTCTGCTTCGCTGAGGCCGCGCAACTCGAGTTCCGTGGGGCGCTCGTCGCGCAGGCGCTCGGCCGTATCCGCTTCATCCAGAGCCAGGGCGAGACGCTGCAGCAGCCTCTCGTACAGCCCACCTCCCGTCACACTCGCACGTTGCAGCTCAGCCATCGAACACCTCTGAAGGTACCACTGGACGGCCAGCCATCGACCGTCCATAGGGCAAGCTTAGCGTTCCCGTCCGGCCGAACCGCTCCCGGCGACAAACGGCGCGGGCTATCGACGGCGGTGGGGGTCATGTATGCTACGAGGCTTTCGAACAGTCACGTCTAAGTAGCGCCATGCACGAGCAATATCAGCCACTCGAGATCGAAACCCAGGCCCAGAACTACTGGAAAGAACACCAGTCCTTCCTCGTCAGGGAGCTACCCGACAAAGAGAAGTTCTACTGCCTGTCGATGTTCCCGTATCCGAGCGGCAAGCTGCACATGGGCCACGTGCGCAACTACACCATCGGCGACGTGATCAGCCGCTACCACCGCATGCAGGGCCGCAACGTGCTGCAGCCGATGGGCTGGGACGCGTTCGGCATGCCGGCGGAAAACGCCGCGATGAAGAACAACGTAGCGCCGGCGGCCTGGACCTACGACAACATCGCCTACATGAAGTCGCAGCTGGACAGCCTCGGCCTGGCCATCGACTGGACCCGCGAAGTCACCACCTGCAAACCGGATTACTACCGCTGGGAGCAGTGGTTGTTCACCCGCCTGTTCGAGAAAGGCGTGATCTACCGCAAGAACGGCACCGTGAACTGGGACCCGGTCGACCAGACCGTACTCGCCAACGAGCAGGTGATCGACGGGCGCGGCTGGCGCTCCGGCGCGCTGATCGAGAAGCGCGAGATCCCGATGTACTACTTCAAGATCACCGCCTACGCCGAGGAACTGCTGGAAAGCCTCGACAACCTGCCCGGCTGGCCGGAGCAGGTGAAGACCATGCAGCGCAACTGGATCGGCAAGTCGCGCGGGATGGAGATCGCCTTCCCCTACGACCAGGCCTCGATCGGCCACGCCGGCCAGTTGAAGGTCTTCACCACCCGCCCGGACACGCTGATGGGCGCCACCTACGTGGCCGTCGCCGCCGAGCATCCGCTGGCCACCCAGGCCGCGCAGAACGATCCGCAGTTGCAGGCATTCATCGACGAGTGCAAGCGCGGCGGCGTCGCCGAGGCCGACATCGCCACCCAGGAAAAGAAAGGCCTGGCCACTTCCCTGTTCGTCGAACACCCGTTGACCGGCGACAAGCTGCCGGTGTGGGTCGCCAACTACGTGCTGATGAACTACGGCGAAGGCGCGGTGATGGCGGTGCCCGGCCATGACGAACGCGACTTCGAATTCGCCAACAAGTACGGCCTGCCGATCCGCCAGGTGATCGCCAGGGTCGAAGGCGAGAACGACTTCGAGCCCACCGTATGGAAGGAATGGTACGGCGCCAAGGACGAGTCCGTGCGCACCGTCAACTCCGGCAAGTACGACGACCTCGGCTACCAGGCCGCCTTCGACGCCATTGGCGCCGACCTCGAGGCCAAGGGCCTGGGCCAGGCGCGCACTCAGTTCCGCCTGCGCGACTGGGGCATCAGCCGCCAGCGCTACTGGGGCTGTCCGATCCCGATCATCCATTGCGACGCTTGCGGCGACGTCCCGGTGCCGGCCGAGCAGTTGCCGGTGGTCCTGCCGGAGGACGTGGTGCCGGACGGCGCCGGCTCGCCGCTGGCGAAGATGCCGGAGTTCTACGAGTGCAGCTGCCCGAAGTGCGGCCAGCCGGCCAAGCGCGAAACCGACACCATGGACACCTTCGTCGAGTCGTCCTGGTACTTCGCCCGCTACGCCTGCCCGCAGTTCGAAGGCGGCATGCTGGACAAGAAGGCCGCCGACTACTGGCTGCCGGTCGACCAGTACATCGGTGGCATCGAGCACGCCATCCTGCACCTGCTCTACGCGCGCTTCTTCCACAAGCTGATGCGCGACGAGGGGCTGGTCGGCAGCGACGAGCCGTTCAGGAACCTGCTGACCCAGGGCATGGTGGTTGCCGACACCTATTACCGGACCACCGCCAATGGCGGCAAGGACTGGTTCAACCCGGCCGACGTCGAGGTCGAGCGCGACGCCAAGGCCAAGGTGGTCGGCGCGCGCCTGAAGAGCGACGGCCAGCCGGTGGAGATCGGCGGCACCGAGAAGATGTCGAAGTCGAAGAACAACGGCGTCGACCCGCAATCGATGATCGACCAGTATGGCGCCGATACCTGCCGCCTGTTCATGATGTTCGCCTCGCCGCCGGACATGAGCCTGGAGTGGTCGGACGCCGGCGTCGAAGGCGCCAACCGCTTCCTCCGCCGCGTCTGGCGCCTGGCCCACGCGCACGTCAGCGCCGGTCTCCCCGGCGCGCTGGACGGCGCCAGCCTGAGCGATGCGCAGAAGCAGGTGCGTCGCGCCATCCACCTGGCGATCAGGCAGGCCAGCCAGGATGTCGGCCAGCACCACAAGTTCAACACCGCCATCGCCGCGGTGATGACCCTGATGAACGTGCTGGAGAAAGCACCGAGCCAGGACGCCCAGGATCGCGCGCTGCTCCAGGAGGGCCTGGAAACCGTGGTCCTGCTGCTCGCGCCGATCACCCCGCATATCTGCCACGTGCTGTGGGAGCAGCTCGGCCACGCCGAGGCGGTGATCGACGCACGCTGGCCGGTCGTCGACGAAAGCGCCCTGGTGCAGGACACCCTGCAACTGGTGGTGCAGGTCAACGGCAAGCTGCGCGGGCACATCGACGTGGCCGCCAGCGCCAGCCGCGAGGACGTCGAGGCGGCGGCGCGGGCCAACGAGAACGTGCTGCGCTTCACCGAGGGACTGAGCATCCGCAAGGTCATCGTGGTTCCGGGCAAGCTGGTCAACATCGTCGCCAACTGACGCGCGACTACATTCGACGCCCCCGGAGAGCCGGGGGCGCTGATCAACAGGAGTGAGGGAAGCTTGATGAAACGTATCCTGACCAGCGCCGCGCTGATCGGTATGACCACCCTGCTGGCTGCCTGCGGCTTCCAACTGCGCGGCCTGGGCGATGCGCAGTTCGCGCTCAAGGAACTTGACGTCAGCGCGCGCAATGCCTACGGTCCGACCGTGCGTGAGCTGAAGGAAAATCTGGAAAACAGCGGCGTGAAGGTCACCAGCAGCGCTCCCTACCACCTGGTGCTGGTCCGCGAGGACAGCCAGCAGCGCACCGTCAGCTACACCGGTTCGGCGCGCGGCGCGGAGTTCGAGCTGACCAACACGATCAACTACGAGATCGTCGGCGCCAACGACCTGGTCCTGATGAGCAACCAGGTGCAGGTGCAGAAGGTCTACGTGCACGACGAGAACAACCTGATCGGTTCCGACCAGGAAGCCGCGCAACTGCGCAGCGAAATGCGCCGCGACCTGATCCAGCAGCTCTCCATGCGCTTGCAGACGCTGACTCCGGCGCAACTCGACGAGGCCCAGCGCCAGGCCGAAGCCAAGGCCAAGGCGGAAGCCGACGCCCTGCGCGCCGCCGACGAGGCCGAACGCCAGCGCCGCGCCGCCGAGCCGCAGCAGTCGCCGATCGAGTTCCCCACCCCGTGATACCCCGGGGCCGGCCCTGCCGGCCCCGCCCTTCCCTATGAAACTGACTCCCGCGCAACTCGCCAAACACCTCCAGGGCCCACTGGCAGCGGTCTATGTCGTCAGTGGCGACGAACCGCTGCTATGCCAGGAAGCCTGCGACGCCATTCGCCAGGCCTGCCGCGAACGCGACTTCGGCGAGCGCCAGGTGTTCAATGCGGAAGCCAACTTCGACTGGGGCCTGCTGCTGGAAGCTGGCGCCAGCCTGTCGCTGTTCGCCGAGAAGCGCCTGATCGAACTGCGCCTGCCCTCCGGCAAGCCCGGCGACAAGGGCGCGGCGATTATCCAGGAATACCTGCAGCGGCCACCGGAAGACACCGTGTTGCTGCTGAGCCTGCCCAAGCTCGACGGCAGTACGCAGAAAACCAAGTGGGCCAAGGCCCTGATCGATGGCGGCGCCGCGCAGTTCATCCAGGTCTGGCCGGTCGACGTCCATCAGTTGCCGCAGTGGATTCGCCAGCGCCTGTCCCAGGCCGGGCTGTCCGCCAGCCCCGAAGCCCTGGAGCTGATCGCCGCGCGGGTAGAAGGCAACCTCCTCGCCGCCGCCCAGGAAATCGAAAAGCTCAAGCTGCTCGCCGAGGGCAACCAGATCGACGCCGCCACCGTCCAGGCCGCGGTCGCCGACAGCGCACGCTTCGATATCTTCGGCCTGATCGACGCGGCCCTGGGCGGCGAAGCCGCCCATGCCCTGCGCATCCTCGAAGGGCTGCGTGGCGAGGGCATCGAACCACCGGTGATCCTCTGGGGTCTGGCCCGGGAGATCCGCCTGCTGGCTGGCCTGGCCCAGCAATACGGGCAGGGCATTCCCCTGGAAAAGGCCTTCGCCCAGGCACGCCCGCCGGTCTGGGACAAGCGCCGGCCGCTGCTGACCCGCGCCCTGCAGCGCCACTCGAGCAGCCGCTGGAACCAGATGCTGCGCGACGCCCAGTTGATCGACGCGCAGATCAAGGGCCAGGCGCCCGGCAGCCCCTGGAGCGGCCTCTCGCTTCTCACCCTGACCCTCGCAGGCCAGCGTCTCGGCCTGCCGGCAGCCTGAAGGCGCAACCGGCACTGGACAATCCGCGGCGACAGGCAGATGATGCGCGCGCTGGCGAGCGCCAGCCCGATCACCTTCGAGGACCTCTGCCATGGCAAAGAAAAGCAAGCGGCCGAACAAGGCCAAATCCCTGATCGCCCAGCCCCTGTTCCGCAGCCGTCAGGAACAGGCGAAGAAAGGCAAAGGCAGCTACCGCCGCGAAGCCTCCCGTAACTGGGAGGCTTCTTTCGTTATGGCGGCCTGAAACAACCGCTGGCCCATTCCTCCCGCAACGACCTGCCTCTCCCACACTCCCCCGCCATCCCCCCGAAGCCCTTCGACAAGACCAAGCTCACCGCCACCAGGTCGCCCATGGGCACACCATCGCCAGCGTGCCGGACATGGTCCCATCGGGTTGGGCGAAAAGCCGGTGGTTCCTCCATCAAGATTCGCAGCCTGGACATCCCGCGCGGCCGACTGGCAGTTCCCTGGCCATTGCGGCGCGAGAGCCAGGCTCGGGTATTCGATGCCGGCGCCGAAGCGGACAGCGATGTCGCGCAGAACGAAGGCCGGGAATAGGAAGTCGAATGCCTCGAACGTGCCGTGCGCCCCGCCGCCGATTCCGGACCGGGGTGCCGAGAGGCGTCGACAGGCGGCGCAGCGATACGGACGAAACCATTGGCCGCCTGACAGTGACCGAACATATGGCGAAAGATATCCACCGCGCCGATGGCACCGCATTGGCGAACCCGAGCCCTGCCGGCGCGTCCAACGACGGCAGACGCGTCCAGGCCGGCGTGCTAAGGTGGCCCGTCCCGAGGACCCTGCTGAGGAGAGCAATGCGTAACCCCGAACGATCCGCCCTGCTGAAGGTGAGCGGGCTGCTGGGCAGCACCGTGATCGCCATGGGGCTTGGCCTCTCCAGCGCCTGCGCGCAAAAGAATCCGGCGCTCGAATACAACCAGCCTGCCGCCCCCCTGCCGGCCAAGTCATCCACTGGCGCGCGCCCGACCGTCCCGGGTTACTCCAGCGTTACGGCGGATGCCGCACAGCCCGCACAGAGCTTCGAGCAGTGGCGCGAAGCCTTCCGCCAGCAGGCCCTGGCCGATGGCATCGACGCGCAGACCTTCGATCGTGCCTTCGCCGACGTGCAACCCGATCCCGCCGTGGTCGAAGCCGACCGCAGCCAGCCGGAATTCACCCGTCCGGTGTGGAAGTATCTGGAAGGCGCCCTCGATCCCTTGCGGGTCCGCCAGGGCCAGGCACGCCTGGCGCGACACGCGCGGATCCTCGAGCAGGTCGACGCACGCTACGCCGTGGACGCGAACGCGGTGGTGGCGATCTGGGGCATGGAAAGCAACTACGGCTCGCACATGGGCAACAAGAACGTGATCCGCTCCCTGGCCACCCTGGCCTACGAGGGACGCCGGCCGGAGTTCGCCCACGCCCAGTTGCTCGCCTCCCTGAAGATCCTCCAGCACGGTGACGTTCCGGCCTCCTTCATGATCGGCTCCTGGGCCGGCGCCATGGGCCAGACCCAGTTCATCCCGACCACCTACAACCAGTACGCAGTGGATTTCGACGGCGACGGCAGGCGCGATATCTGGGGTTCCCCCGGCGACGCCCTGGCCTCGACCGCCAATTACCTGAAGGCTTCCGGCTGGATCGCCGGTCAGCCCTGGGGCTTCGAAGTCCGCCTGCCCGCGGGCTTCGACTACTCCCAGGCTGAGCTCACCATCCGCAAGCCCCTGAGCGAGTGGCAAGGACTGGGTGTACAAGGCGTGGCTGGCGCCGGCCTGCCCGCACACCTCGCCGGCGAACAGGCTTCCCTGCTGCTGCCCGCCGGCCATCGCGGCCCGGCGTTCCTGGTGCTGCACAACTTCCGTGCGATCCTCAAGTACAACAACTCCAGCGCCTATGCCCTGGCGGTCGGCCTGCTCGCCGACAGCTTCAAGGGCGGCGGCCGGATCGTCGCCGCCTGGCCGCTGGAGGATGTGCCGCTGAGCCGTTCGCAACGTATCGAACTGCAACAGCAGTTGGCCGCACGCGGACACGATCCGGGCGCGGTGGATGGCATTATCGGCGCCAATACGCGCAAGGCGATCCGCGCCTGCCAGCAGGAGTTCGGCTGGCCGGCGGACGGCTATCCGACCCCGGCGCTGCTCGATCGCCTGCGCACGCCATAGGGCCGCCGGCGGAGCTTATGGACCCACGTCCTGCACGACCGCTCGCGGCATACCGGTTCGTATAACGCCACGGGCATTATCCACCGCCCCGCCCCGCATCGGCGGATAACCGCGATGCGGTTATTCGCCCTACCGGCGAGCGCTTCCGCAGCGCCTCGCAGGGCCGCCTCGCGCGGCGGGAAGTGGCCGACGCCATCCAGCAGCAGGCGCCGGTAGCGTCCGCTGAAATACTGTTCGCGGCCGCGGGAGCCGTCAGGATGGGTACAGGCGTCCGCGCCGCCGTGCAGGCACAGCCAGGCGTGGCGCGGCAGCAGCTGTGCCTCCCGGTGAGCCAACGCCCTCGCGCAGGCCGCGAGCATTGGCCACCGCGCGAGCGCCCCAGTCATGCCCACCAGCAGAGGACGGCGTAGCGCCAGGCTGTCGATGAGCCCCAGCAGGTCACAACCCAGCGCCGCCAGTTGCCCGCTGCGCGGCGTCGCGGCATGCCTGAAGCGGGCCGGCGCCAGTACCCGGTAGCCGGCGCTCGCCAGGGTTTCCGCCACGGCCTTCCAGCCATGCGGGCTGTCCGGCCAGCCGTGGAGCAGGACGGCGTTGCGTTCGCCCTGGGGACTCCACTCCAGGTAGGCGATTTCCAGGTCGTCGGTGGAAGCGAAGGCATAGCGGCTCATCGGACACCTCCGGGAGGATGAACCGCCATCCTGGAACGATCTCCACGCGTGATTCATGAATAGTTAGCGTCTACTCTTCATGAAACGAAATGAATGGATGACTTCATGGAGCTTGCCGTCCCCGTCTCCCAATCGCTGGACATCGTATTGCTGCGCACCTTTCTCGAAGTGGTCGACAGCGGAGGGTTCGCCCTCGCCGCGGACAACCTGGCGCTCACCCCCTCCGCGGTCAGCGGGCACATCAAGCGCCTGGAGCAAAGCGCCGGGGTTGGCCTGCTGAGCCGCACCACCCGCCGCCTGGAGCTGACCCAGGCAGGCGAGACGCTCTACGGCTATGCCCGCAACATCGTCGAACTGGAGCGCGAGGCACGCGCCAGGCTGCACGGCACGCCGATCCGCGAGCGTTTGCGCATCGGCGCCTCGGAGGATTTCGCCAGCGCCTGGCTGCCCAGGGTCCTGCAGCGCTTCCGCCGCTGGCACCCGGAAGCCTCCATCGAACTCAAGGTGGGCATCACCAGCGACCTGCTCCGCCAGCAGGCCCAGGGCCGCACCGACGTGGTGTTCGGCAAGCAATGCCGGCGAGTCGAGGACGACGGCGAACTGCTCTGGGAGGAACCGCTGGTCTGGGCCGCCGCGAGCGCGGTCGAGCTATCCCCGGGTGAACCGATGCCGCTGGCGTTGTTCCCCGAGCCTTGCGTCTACCGCGAGGCAGCGATCACCGCCCTGGGCGCCGCTGCGCGCCCCTGGCGACTGGTGTTCGAGAGCGCCAGCATGGCCGGCTGCCTGTCCGCCGCGCTGGCCGGTTTCGCCGTGACGGTGGTCGCACGCAGCCAGATGCGCGAGGGTTTGCGAGAAGTGGGGCCGGAGCAGGGCTTTCTGGATCTGCCGGAGGCGCGTTTCTACGCCTTCTCGCGCCAGCCCAGCCTGGCGGCCGAGGCGCTGGTGGAAGCGGTACGGCAACTCGGCCAGCGCAATCGCTTCGTCGCTGCACGGGGGTGAGCGCAAACGGCGCTCCACCTGCTGCCTCGGCCACGCAGGAATGAGCCGCCCCCGCGCAGGGCGGGTAACGACCCCGGCGTTATCCGCCGATGCCCCGTGCCTCGGCGCCGGCGGATAACCGCAAGCGGTTGTTCGCCCTGCGCCTGAAGAGGCTTCGTGGCGGCCCAATGAAAAACGCCGCGTCCCTGCGCAGGGACGCGGCGTCGGAGGGTATTGGCGCGGTGACGATCAGCCGATCTTGTTGCCGTGCGCCTGCTGGTCGGCGTGGTAGGACGAGCGCACCAGCGGACCGGAGGCGACGTTCTTGAAGCCCATCCTCTCGCCTTCCTCGGCGAACCAGGCGAAGGTGTCCGGATGCACGAAGCGCTGCACCGGCAGGTGGTTGCGTGACGGCTGCAGGTACTGGCCGAGGGTCAGCATGTCGATGTCGTGCTCGCGCATCCGCTGCATGACCTCGATGACCTCTTCGTCGGTCTCGCCCAGGCCGAGCATCAGGCCGGACTTGGTCGGTACGTGCGGGACCATCTGCTTGAACTTCTGCAGCAGGTCCAGCGACCACTCGAAGTCCGAGCCCGGCCGCGAGGAGCGGTACAGCCGCGGTACCGTCTCCAGGTTGTGGTTGAACACGTCCGGCGGCTCGTTGGCAGTGATCTCCAGGGCGATGTCCATGCGCCCGCGGTAGTCGGGAACCAGGGTCTCGAGCTGGATGCCCGGCGACAGCTTGCGGATCTCGCGCAGGCAGTCGGCGAAGTGCTGGGCACCGCCGTCGCGCAGGTCATCGCGGTCCACCGAGGTGATCACCACGTACTTCAGGCGCAGGTCGGCGATGGCGATCGCCAGGTTGGTCGGCTCGTCGACGTCCAGCGGCTTCGGCCGGCCGTGGCCGACGTCGCAGAACGGGCAGCGGCGGGTGCAGATGTCGCCCATGATCATGAAGGTCGCGGTGCCGCCGGAGAAGCACTCGCCCAGGTTCGGGCAGGACGCTTCTTCGCAGACGCTGTGCAGCTTGTGCTTGCGCAGCAGTTGCTTGATGCGGTCGACCTCGGGGGAAACCGGGATGCGCACGCGGATCCAGTCGGGTTTCTTCGGCAGTTCCTCGGTGGGAATGATCTTCACCGGAATCCGCGCGACCTTTTCCGCGCCGCGCAGCTTCACGCCGACTTCCACCTTGCCCGGCTTGGCTTCTCCGGACTTCTCCACAACAGTGCTCATGTCAGTTCGATCCCGCCCGTAAGGGTCTTCTGTTCAGCGTAGCCAAGGCGTGAGACGAGCTCAGCGCGCAATCGGGTACACACCTCGGCAAAATCCACCGGCCCAACCAGGTCGCGCAGTTGGGTCATGGGCATCCCGGCGTAGCCGCAGGGATTGATTCGTTGGAACGGACGCAGGTCCATGTCCAGGTTCAGCGCCAGGCCATGGAACGAGCAGCCGTTGCGGATGCGCAGGCCGAGCGAGGCGATCTTCGCCCCGTCGACGTAGACACCCGGCGCGTCCGGCTTGGCCACGGCCTGCACGTCATAGGATGCCAGCAGGCCGATCAGGCTCTGCTCGATCCGGCTGACCAGCTCGCGCACGCCCAGGCCCAGGCGGCGGACGTCGAGCAGCAGGTAGGTGACCAACTGGCCGGGGCCGTGGTAGGTCACCTGGCCGCCGCGATCCACCTGGATCACCGGGATGTCGCCGGGGAACAGCACATGCTCCGCCTTGCCGGCCTGGCCCTGGGTGAAGACCGCAGGGTGCTGCAACAGCCAGGCTTCGTCCATCACCGATTTGTCGCGTTCGGCAACGAAGCGCTGCATGGCATGCCAGGTCGGTTCGTAGGGAACCTCGCCGAGCTCACGGAAGCCCAGCTCGAGACCCATCAGAGCACCATGTGCACGCGTCCGGTCGCGCGCAGGTCGTTATGGATGGCTTGCAGTTGGTCGACATCGGTGGCGGTGATCAGCACCTGCACCGAGAGGAAGCGCCCCTTGCTGCTGTCGCGGACCACCAGGGTCTCGGCGTCGAGGTCTGGCGCATGGCGCCGGATGATTTCCACGACCAGGTCGGAGAAACCTTCGCCGGCGTCGCCGATCACCTTGATCGGGTAGCGCTCGCAGGGGAATTCGATTTTCGGGGGTTGAACGTCAGGGGTATCGGTCATGGCGGCGGCGGACCCGTGGTCCGCTGGGACGGGCGCCCGCTGGCCTCGTGAGCGGGCGGGCGCCGGTCGGTCAGTTGAACAAACCGTAGAAGAACAGGCGGATGCTATCCCACAGGCGGCGGAAGAAACCACCCTCCTCGACGGCGTTGAGGGCGACCAGGTCGGCGGTGCGGATGACCTTGTCGTCCAGCTTCACCTCGACCTTGCCGATCACCTGGCCCTGCTGGATCGGCGCCATCAGCTGCGGCTCCAGGACCATGCTGGCCTGCAGTTTCTGCATCTGGCCGCGCGGCAGGGTCATGGTCAGGTCCTCGGCGAGGCCGGCCTTCACTTCATGCTCGGAACCTTTCCAGACCAGGCCCTTGGTCAGCTCGGTGCCCTTCTTGTAGAAGTTGCGGCTTTCGAAGAAGCGGAAGCCATAGGTCAGCAGCTTCTGGGTCTCGGCGGCGCGGGCCTGCTCGCTGTTGGTGCCGAACACCACGGCGATCATGCGCTGGCCGTCACGCACAGCGGAAGCCACCAGGCAGTACCCGGCTTCGTCGGTATGACCGGTCTTCAGGCCGTCGACGGTCTTGTCGCGCCACAGCAGCAGGTTGCGGTTCGGCTGCTTGATGTTGTTCCAGAGGAATTCCTTCTGCGCGTAGATCGCATAGTGGCTCGGCTCGCCGTAGATGATCGCGCGGGCCAGCACCGCCATGTCGCGGGCCGAGGAATAATGGTCCGGGTTGGGCAGGCCGGTGGCGTCCATGAAGTGCGAGTTGGTCAGGCCCAGCTTCTGCGCAGTGGTGTTCATCATGTCGGCGAAGGCGTCTTCGCTACCGGCGATATGCTCGGCCAGGGCGACGCTGGCGTCGTTGCCGGACTGGATGATGATGCCATGCAGCAGGTCGCTCACCGAGACCTGGCTGCCGACCTTGATGAACATCCGCGAACCGCCGGTGCGCCAGGCATGTTCGCTGACGGTGACCAGGTCGTTCTCGCCGATGCGGCCGGCCTCGATCTCCTTGGTGGCGATGTAGGCGGTCATCAGCTTGGTCAGGCTGGCCGGCGGCAGGCGCTGGTCGCCGTTGTTCTCGACCAGTACCTGACCGCTCTCGCCGTCCATCAGGACGTACGACTTGGCGGCCAGTTGCGGCGGCGCCGGAACCATGGATTCAGCAGCCCAGCCAGCCGTAGGGGCGATGAACAGGACAAGCAGTGACAAGCGTTTCGCGATAGTGGTGATGTTCATCCGTCTCTCTGGTTCTACCAATGGTCAAACAATCCCTTGCGGGAATTCCCTGCGTGAGTAGGCGCTCAGTCGGGGCGTACCAGCGTCGGCTGGCCAAGATTGGCCACGCGGATGCTGTCCTGGGTCCGGCTAGCCTCGTCCGCCGAACCGATCGGTCCCAGCCGCACCCGGTGCAGGATCTGCTGGTTGCGCACGACCGAGCTGATAAACACCGGCGCAGCCGTCACGCTGCTCAGCTTGGCCTTCAGCAGCTCCGCCGCATCCGGGTTGGCGAAGGCGCCCACCTGGAGATACAGGCCATCGGCTGGTAATGAAGCGTTTTTTTTTGAGTCGATCTGCACCGGCAGCACGGCTGCGGCGTGCTGCGTCGGCGGCGGGGTATAGGTCTCGATCGGCTGCGCCATTGCCACCGCCTGCGGCTGCGCCGCGCCAGGAGCGGCCTGGGCCACCGCCTGCCTGGGCTGCGCCAGGACCATCGGCGCCGGCCGGCCGCGCTGGGCCCACCATTGCACCGGGTCGATGCCTTCGACCTTGACCCGCGCGGTGCCGGACTCGGCATAGCCGAGCTTCTTCGCCGCGGCGAAGGACAGGTCGATGACCCGGTCGGAATAGAACGGTCCGCGGTCGTTGACGCGGACGATCACGCTCTTGCCGTTGTCCAGGTTGGTCACCCGCACGTAACTCGGCAGCGGCAGGGTCTTGTGCGCGGCGGTCATGCCGTACAGGTCGTAGGTCTCGCCGTTGGCGGTGGCCTGGCCGTGGAACTTGGTGCCGTACCAGGAGGCGGTGCCGACCATCCGGTAGGCCCGCGCGTCGTTCATCGGGTAGTAGGTCTTGCCCAGCACGGTATAGGGGTTGGCCTTCACCGAACCGTTGTGCGGCATCGGCACCGCATCGGGGATCCGCGACACGTCGACGTCCCACCAGGGGGCGCCGTCGCGATGCGGACGGGAATAGTCGCCCGGCCCGGAAATGCCCGCCTGCCTGGCCGGCTGCTGGGGCGCCTTGCTGGAGCAACTGCTCAACAGCACGGTCGCCAGCCCGAGGCCGCAGACGGCGGGCAGGATCAGGGAGGAGCGGACACGCTTGCTCAATGGGCACCTCGCGCGCGGGCAATCTCGCCCGCCAGCTGATAAACCGCCATGGCATACATGGCGCTGCGATTATAGCGGGTGATCACGTAGAAGTTCGGCAAACCGACCCAATACTCGATGCCCTTGTCGCCGACGAAACGCATCGCCGTGACCTTCTGCTCGTCGCGCAGCGCATCGTGGGTGCGCCAGCCGCGGGCGCGCAGCTCGCCCAGGCTCATGGTCGGGTCGACGCCCCTGGTCACCGCGCTCTCGGCGCTCTCGTCGTTGATCTCGGCCATCGAGACCACCGGCTCGCCGGTGACCCAGCCGTGCTGCTTGAAATAGCTGGCGACGCTGCCGATGGCGTCGGTCGGGTCGCTCCAGATGTTGATATGGCCGTCGCCGTCGAAGTCCACCGCGTAGGCGCGGAAGCTGCTTGGCATGAATTGCGGCAGGCCCATGGCGCCAGCGTAGGAGCCGGTCAGGCTGAGCGGGTCGACCTGCTGTTCGCGGGCGAGCAGGAGGAACTCGCGCAATTCCTTGCGGAAGAAGTCGGCCCGCGGCGGATAGTCGAAGCCGAGGGTGGACAGCGCATCCATCACCCGGTAGCTGCCGGTGTTGCGGCCGAAGAAGGTTTCCACGCCGATGATCGAGACGATGATCTCGGCCGGTACGCCGTATTCCTTCTCCGCCAGCGCCAGGTCCTCGGCATGCTTGTTCCAGAAGTCGACGCCCCGACTGATGCGTGCGTCGCTGATGAAGATCGGCCGGTATTCCTTCCACTGCTTGACCCGCTCGGCCGGGCGCGAGATCGCATCGAGGATCGACTGCTTGCGGTTCACGTCGCGGAACAGCCCCATCAGCTGCTCTCCGGCGAAGCCATAGTCGCGGGTCATCTCGCTGACGAACTCGGCCACTTGCGGCGAGCCGTCGTAGTCCCCCGCCTGGGCCGCCCCGGACAGGCCAACGAAGCCGGCCACGCCGACCCATTGGACGCCCCTGGCCGCCCATGTACGCAGTACGTGCATTGCGTTCTTCACTCTTGGTCTCAAACCTGGGCGATCCATTTCCGATGGGTATGGATCGACATCAGAACCCCGAACCCTGACAACAGGGTAACCAGCGAAGTTCCGCCATAACTAATGAAAGGCAGCGGTACCCCCACCACCGGCAACAACCCGCTCACCATACCGATATTCACGAAGACATAAACGAAAAACGTCATGGTGATGCCCCCGGCCAGCAGTTTGCCGTAGAGCGTCTGCGCCTGGGCGGTGATGACCAGGCCGCGACTGATCAGCAGCAGGTAGAGCACCAGCAGCAGGCAGACGCCGACCAGGCCGAACTCCTCGCCGAGGACCGCAATGATAAAGTCGGTATGGCTTTCCGGCAAAAAATCCAGGTGCGACTGGGTGCCCAGCAGCCAGCCCTTGCCGAATACCCCGCCGGAACCGATGGCCGCCTTCGACTGGATGATGTTCCAGCCGGTACCCAGCGGGTCGCTTTCCGGGTCGAGGAAGGTCAGCACCCGCTGTTTCTGGTAGTCGTGCATGATGAAGAACCACATCGCCACCGCGATCGGCACCGCCGCCGACACCGCGCCGACGATCCAGCGCCAGCGCAGGCCGCCAACGAACAGAACGAAGCCGCCGGAAGCGAGGATCAGCATGGCGGTGCCGAGGTCGGGCTGCTTCAGGATCAGCACGAACGGGGTGATGATGATCGCCAGGCTGATCACCATGTGCTTGAGTCCCGGCGGCAGGTTGCGCTTGGACAGGTACCAGGCCACCGTCATCGGCATCAGCAGCTTCATGAATTCCGAGGGCTGGAAGCGGATCACCCCGGGGATGTTGATCCAGCGCGTCGCGCCCTTGGCGTCGTGGCCGATCACGTCGACCACCACCAGCAGCGCGACCCCCACCAGGTAGCCCAGCGGCACCCAGCGGGCCATGAAGCGCGGTTCGATCTGGGCGATGATCACCATCATGCCCAGGCCCAGGCCGAACGAGGTGGCCTGCTTCATCAGCATGTCCCAGCTCTTGCCGCTCGCCGAATAGAGGACGAACAGGCCGGTGGCGCCGAGGATCAGCAACAGCAGCAGGAGGATGCCGTCGATGTGCAGGCGCTGCAGCAGGCTGGCGCGCCGGCGCATCACGTCTTCGTTGGACAGGGTACGGTCGAAGTTACTGTTCAAGGGCGGGCGCCTCCGGCTCGGCTGCCGTGGGTTCGGGCCTGGCCACCGCCGCCGCGAGCGGCGCCACGGGTTCGGCGTATTCGGCCTTGAGCTTGCCGTGCTCGTCGAGCAGCCAGGCGTCCATCACCTGCTTGACCACCGGGGCGGCGACGCCGGAGCCGGACTCGCCGTTCTCCACCATCACCGCCACCGCGATCTGCGGGTTGTTGGCCGGCGCGAAGCCGACGAACAGGGCATGGTCGCGATGTCGCTCGAGCAGCTTGGAGCGGTCGTAGCGCTCGTTCTGCTTGATCGCCACCACCTGGGCGGTACCGCTCTTGCCGGCGATCGGATAGACCGAGGTGGCGCCGACCTTGCGCGCCGTGCCGCGGGCGCCATGCACCACCTGCTGCATGCCGTAGTCGACGCGGTCCCAGTTGGCCGGGTCGCGCAGCACGATGTCGGGCATCGGGTTGGGGTCGAGCGGCGGCTGGCCGTCGATGGTCTTGGCCAGGTGCGGGCGGATCCAGTGGCCCTTGTTGGCCAGCAGCGCGGTCATCTGCGCCAGCTGGATCGGCGTCGCCTGCATGTAGCCCTGGCCGATGCCGAGGATCAGGGTCTCGCCCGGGTACCAGGCCTGGCGCCGGGTCTTGCGCTTCCATTCGCGCGAGGGCATCAGCCCGTCGGCCTCGCCGAACATGTCCAGGGCGACCTTCTGGCCGAAGCCGAAACGGCTCATGAAGGCATGCAGACGGTCGATCCCCAGTTTGTGCGCGAGGTCGTAGAAGTAGGTGTCGTTGGACCGGTAGATCGCCGACTCCAGGCTCACCCAGCCATCGCCGTAGCGGTTCCAGTTACGGTACTTGTGGTCGTAGTTGGGCAACTGGTAATAGCCGGGGTCGAACACCCGCGAAGTCGGCGTGACCACGCCGGCGTCGAGGCCGGCCAGCGCCACCGCCGGCTTCACCGTCGAGCCCGGCGGATAGAGCCCGCGCAGGACGCGGTTGTACAGCGGCCGGTCGATGGAGTCGCGCAGCTCGGCGTAGGCCTTGAAGCTGATGCCGGTGACGAACAGGTTGGGGTCGTAGCTCGGCTGGCTGACCATCGCCAGCACGTCGCCGGTGGACGGCTGGATCGCCACGATGGCCCCGCGACGGCCGGCCAGGGCGTTCTCGGCAGCCTCCTGCAGGCGGCTGTCGATGCTCAGGACGATGTCCTTGCCGGGAATCGGATCGGTGCGCTTGAGTACCCGCAGCACCCGCCCGCGGGCGTTGGTCTCGACCTCCTCGTAGCCGACGGTGCCGTGCAGCTCGCTCTCGTAGAAGCGCTCGATGCCGGTCTTGCCGATATGGTGGGTGCCGCTGTAGTTGATCGGGTCGAGGTTCTTCAGTTCCTGCTCGTTGATCCGCCCGACGTAGCCGACCGAATGGGCGAAGTGCTCCTTGAGCGGGTAATGGCGGACGAACTGGGTCGCCACGTCGACGCCCGGCAGGCGGAACTGGTTCACCGCGATGCGGGCGATCTGCTCCTCGTTGAGCTCGAACATGATGGGAACCGGCTCGAACGGACGCCGCCCCTGTTTCATGCGCTTCTCGAAGATGGCCCGGTCGTCCTCGCTCAGGCCGAGGATCTCCACCAGCGTGTCGAGGGTCTTCTGCAGGTCCTCGGTGCGCTCGCGGGTGATGGTCAGGCTGAAGCTCGGCCGGTTGTCGGCGATGATCACCCCGTTGCGATCGAAGATGATCCCGCGGGTCGGCGGGATCGGCTGCACGTGGACCCGGTTGTTCTCCGACAGCGTCGAGTGGTACTCGTACTGGGTCACCTGCAGGTGGTACATGCGCGCCACCAGCACCAGGGTCAGCAGGACCACCGCCACCGCCCCGACGATGACACGCCGACGCACCAGGCGGGCGTCTTTCTCGTGGTCTTTCAGGTGGATCGGCTGCGGCATCGGGACTGGGGACTATTTGTGGTAGGGGTGCCCGGACAATACGGTCCAGGCCCGGTAGATCTGCTCGCCGACCAGGATCCGCACCAGCGGGTGCGGCAGCGTCAACGGCGACAGCGACCAGCGCTGCTCGCTGCGCGCGCAGACCTCCGGCGCCAGCCCTTCCGGGCCGCCGACCATGAGGTTCACGGTACGCGCATCGAGGCGCCAGCGGTCCAGCTCGCGGGCCAGTTGCTCGGTGCTCCAGGGCCGCCCTTCGACCTCCAGGGTCACCACCCGTTCCCCCGGCTGCACGCGCGCCAGCATGGCCTCGCCTTCCTGACGGATCAGGCGCGCCACGTCGGCGTTCTTGCCGCGGGTGTTGAGCGGGATCTCCACCAGTTCGAGGGACAGCTCGGCCGGCAGGCGCTTGACGTACTCCTGCCAGCCTTCCTCGACCCAGCGAGGCATGCGCGAGCCAACCGCGATCAGGCGCAACCGCATGCCGGCGTCACTCTTCCGGCTGGTGCTGGGCGCGGCTCTGCTCGGCGCCCTGCCAGAGGCGCTCCAGGTCGTAGAACTGGCGGGTCGCCGGGAGCATCACGTGGACCACCACGTCGCCCAGGTCGAGCAGCGCCCATTCGCCGGACTCCAGGCCTTCGCTGCCCAGGGGCTTGACGCCGTTTTCCTTGGCCTTGGTCAGGACGTTGTCGGCCAGCGACTTGACCTGGCGGCTGGAACTGCCGCAGGCGATCACCATGTAGTCGGTGACGCTGGTCTTGTCCCGCACATCGAGGGTCACGATGTCCTGGGCCTTGAGGTCTTCCAGGGCATCGATGGCCAGCTGGACGAGTTGTTCGGTTTGCATTGAGTCGGTCTCTGTTTCTTTATCAGTGTGGCGCACGATACAGGTGGTGCGCCTCGATGTAGTTCAATACCGCGTCCGGCACCAGGAAACGCACGGAACGCCCGTTCCCCAGCAACGCGCGGATCTGGGTGGCGGACACCGCCAGCGGCGTCTGCCAGACGAAGGTGATCTGCCCGCCCGGTCCTTTCAGGGCCCGCGGGTCGGCCACGCTCCGCGCCGCCAGCAGGTCGCGCAGCGCTTCCGGCGGCTCGCTGTCGGCATCCGGACGCTGCAGCACGATAATGTGGCAGTGCTCCAGCAACGCCTCCCAGCGGTGCCAGGTCGGCAGGCCGCAGAAGGCATCCCAGCCGATCAGCATGAACAACTGGTCGTCAGCCGCCAGCTCCGCCCGCACCGACTCCAGGGTGTCGATGGTGTAGGACGGCTTGTCGCGCAGCAGTTCGCGGGCGTCGACCGTCAGCCGCTCGACCCCCGCCACCGCCCGCTCGACCATCGCCAACCGCTGCGCGGCCGACACCTGCGGGGCGTCCCGGTGCGGCGGCCGAGCATTGGGCAGCAGGCGCAGTTCGTCGAGGGCGAACTGCTCGGCCATTTCCACGGCGCTGCGCATATGTCCGATATGCACGGGGTCGAAAGTGCCGCCGAACAGGCCGATACGTTTGCCCATCAGGTGCGCACGTGACCGTCGCCGAAGACGACGTACTTCTCGCTGGTCAGGCCTTCCAGGCCGACCGGGCCGCGGGCGTGCAGCTTGTCGGTGGAAATCCCGATCTCGGCGCCGAGGCCGTACTCGAAGCCATCGGCGAAGCGGGTCGAGGCGTTGACCATCACCGAAGCGGAATCCACTTCGGCGAGGAAACGCCGCGCATCGCTGAAGTTCTCGGTGATGATCGCGTCGGTGTGCTGCGAGCCGTAGGTGTTGATGTGCTCGATCGCCGCGCCGAGGCCGTCGACGATGCGGATCGACAGGATCGGCGCGTTGTACTCGGTACGCCAGTCCTCCTCGGTAGCCTCCAGCACGTCTGCGCCGAGCAGCGCGCGGGTCGCGGCGTCGCCGCGCAGTTCCACGCCCTTCTCGCGGTAGATCGCGGCCAGGGGCGGCAGCACCCGTTCGGCGATGCCGGCGTGCACCAGCAGTGTCTCCATGGTGTTGCACGGCGCGTAACGCTGGGTCTTGGCGTTGTCGGCGACGCGGATCGCCTTGTCCAGGTCGGCGGCGACGTCGATGTAGACGTGGCAGATGCCGTCCAGGTGCTTGATCACCGGCACCCTGGCCTCGCGGCTGATGCGCTCGATCAGGCCCTTGCCGCCGCGCGGGACGATCACGTCGACGTACTCGGGCATGCTGATCAGCGCGCCGACCGCGGCGCGGTCGGTGGTTTCCACCACCTGCACGGCGGCGGCGGGCAGCCCGGCCTCGGCCAGGCCCTGCTGGATGCAGCGGGCGATCGCCTGGTTGGAGTGGATCGCCTCGGAGCCGCCACGCAGGATGGTCGCGTTGCCGGACTTCAGGCACAGGCTGGCGGCATCGATGGTCACGTTCGGCCGCGACTCGTAGATGATCCCGACCACGCCCAGCGGCACGCGCATCTTGCCGATCTGGATGCCCGAGGGCACGTAGCGCATGTCGCGGATCTCGCCGATCGGGTCGGGCAACGTGGCGACCTGGCGCAGGCCCTCGATCATGTCGTCGATGCGCGCCGGGGTCAGCGCCAGGCGGTCCAGCATCGCCGGCTCCAGGCCGTTGGCGCGGCCGGCGGCGAGGTCCTGCTCGTTGGCGTGGGACAACTCCGCGCGAGCGGCGTCCAGCGCATCGGCCGCGGCCAGCAGGGCGCGGTTCTTCTGCGCGGTGGCGGCGCGCGCGAGCAGCCGCGAGGCGGCGCGGGCGTCGCGGCCAAGGCGGCTCATATAGTCGAGGACGGACTCGGTCATGGTCTCGGCATCTGGCGTCAGGGAAATGCGCGATTATAGCGAGCCTACCCCGGCGCGCCCAGCCGCAACAGCCGGTCGGTAGACAGCGCGTTCCGCCGCCCCCGGCGGTAACGCGGCGGCCCCGCTGCGCCTGGGCCTGTGCGCGAGACGGTGACACCCGGGCAAAGGCGCCGGCCGAAGGATAGGTAAACAAAATTGCTACCTCTGTTTACCTTCGAGATGCGCCTGGCCACTGCCACCCACCGGCAGCCGCCCGGCAGAACAACAATAACGACGCACACACCGCGGGGCCTCGCCATGCGCTACCGGACCGACTACAGCGCGCAGTCGCTGAGCAGCGAACCGAATCTCCTCCTCCTCGACGGCTGGCAACTGCGCTACCAGGCCTTCGCCGCCCGCGTCGACGACCCGCGCCCGCCGGTGCTCCTGCTGGGCGGCGCCTTCCAGAGCTTCCGCTCGTTCGCCGGCGAGGTCAGCGAACTGCTCGCCGAGCACCCAGTGATCCTCCTCGACCTGCCGAGCCAGGGCGGCAACCTGCAACTGGCGGCCGAACTGAGCCTGGAAGACCTCGCCGACCTGATCGCGGCCTTCGCCGAACGGCTCGACCTGCCGCCGTTGATGCCCATCGGCCTGTCCTACGGCTCGGCCCTGGCCGCGCTGTTCGCCGCCCGCCATCCGCGCCGCTGCGCGCGCCTGCTGCTGGCCGGCATCACCGCGTTCGGCCGTCCCGGCGCCCGGCTGCTGCTGGTGGAAGCCCTGGCCCGGCTCGACGAGGGCGACCAGAGCGCCTTCGCCCACGGCGTACTGACCGGCCTGATCAACCCGCTACAGCTGGAGCGTACCGGCGTCTCCCCGCTGTTTCGCAAGGCCATGCTGCGCCAGTTGCAACGCCTGACCGCGGCGGAGATCGAACGCTACCGGCAGAACAGCCGGCGCCTGCTGGCCTTCGGCGGCTTCGAGCGGCACCCGACCTGCCCGACCCTGGTGCTCGCCGGCGAGTACGACCATTTCACCCAGCCCTGGGAACATGCGGTGTTCGCCCATGCCTGCGGGAACGCCGAGTTCGCCCTGATCCACGACGCCGACCATCTAGCCCAGTTCGAACGGCGCGAGGCCTGTGCCCGGCTCTACGGCCCGTTCCTGCGCGGCGAGGCTTTGCCGGAACGGGCCGAGGGCAGCACGCGGATTCCACGCACGCGCCTGCTCAGCCTGGAGCGACGCTTCGAGGTCCGCCATCGGCCAGCCCAGGGACACGCACGACTGGACCATCCGCAACTCGGCGAGCGCTCGGCGGAGCTGCTGGAGCTCGGCTATTTCGGCGGGCGGCTGCACGCCGACCTGCCCGAATCCCGCCCGCAACGCGGCTGGCGGTTGCGCATCGACGGCCTGGCGGACCTGGACATCCTGCCCCTGCGTCCGACCGCCGGCGGCTTCGCCTTCATCTTCCCGCACTCCGACCCGGCGGCCAGCGCCGGACTGGCCGCCCTCCTCGCCGCCTGGCAGCGGGCGCGGGTCGCCTGAGAAACGACTACGCCGTGCGGCTTTCGATCACCCGCACCAGGCTCGGCAGGCGTCCCTGCGGCAAGCCCAGGGCGGCGCCGTCGCGCTGGGGGTCGAGCACCAGGGTCGAGGCGAAGCCACAGCGGGCGAATGCCGCCTCGATCTCCGCGGCATTGCGGTAGTGCAACGGATAGCTTCCCCGCGTCAGCCGCCCGATGATCCCCACGCCCCAGCGGATCTGCCGGTAGCGCGGGTGTTCGCGCAGGTCCGGATAGAGGTCGGTCAGGTAAGTGCCCTGGGGGAAGCGTTTCAGTTCGGTCGCCAGGCGACTCCAGAAGGCCTCGATCACCGGGCGCTGGAAATAGTTCACCAGGCCCTCGGTGATCACCACCAGCGGACGCTGGCGGTCGAGCCCGGCGAATAGCGCGGCGAGGCTGCGTTCGCCGTCCTCGGCGAGGATATCCACGGCCGCCACCGCGTGCTCCGGGCCCAGCCAGCCCTGCTCGCGGAGCAGCGCCGCCTTGCGCGCGGCCATCGGCGGCAGGTCGGCCTCCAGGTAGCGCAGCTGTGGATAGCGCTGCCGAAAGCGTCGCCCGCGCGGCGACAGTCCGCAGGCCATTTCCACCACCTGGACCACCCCCTCGCGCTCGACGGCCTGGGACAGGCGCGCGTCGATCAGCAGGTGTCTTTGTAACAGGAAATCCTCGATGTTCAGCCCGAAACCGAGCTGCGCGCCCCAGTTGATCGGCGCGACGAAGCCGTGCACCCAGCGGCCGAAAGCGGTGGCGAAGGCCGGTTCGGCGAGCCGGTGGCGGAACCAGACATACCCGGTGTAATGGGCGCTGGGCGTGATGTGGGCACTGTCGACACGCTCTCGTTCAACCATGATTCAGGCTCTTGTTGTTATCATTCGCCAGCCTATGACTGCCATGGTCCCAGCGACAATCCCATGTCCCGCGATCCCATCCTTAGTTTGCCCTGGCCGGACGCCCGGCCACTCCCCGACGCCTTCTTCGACCGCGATGCACTGCTGGTCGCCCGCGAACTGCTGGGCAAGGTGATCCGTCATCGCCATGGAAACCTCTGGCTGGCGGCGCGGATCATCGAGACCGAGGCCTATTACCTCGACGAGAAAGGCAGCCACGCCTCGCTCGGCTACACCGAGAAGCGCAAGGCGCTGTTCCTCGATGGCGGGCACATCTATATGTACTACGCGCGCGGCGGCGACTCGCTGAACTTCAGCGCCGGCGGGCCGGGCAACGCGGTGCTGATCAAGTCCGGCCACCCCTGGCTGGATCGCGTCAGCGACCACGCGGCGCTGGAGCGGATGCAGAGCCTCAACCCGGACAGCCAGGGCCGTCCCCGCGAGATCGGCCGCCTGTGCGCCGGCCAGACCCTGCTGTGCAAGGCCATGGGCCTGAAGGTGCCGGACTGGGACGCACAGCGCTTCGATCCGCAGCGGCTGTTCGTCGACGATGTCGGCGAACGCCCCAGCCAGGTGGTCCAGGCCGCTCGGCTGGGCATTCCGAAGGGGCGCGACGAGCACCTGCCGTACCGTTTCGTCGATGCCGCCTTCGCCGCCTTCTGCACCCGCAACCCGCTGCGCCGCGGCCAGCTCGCCGGGCGCGACTACCAACTACTCGGACCCCAGGACCCGCACCTGCAATGAGCCTCGACGCCTTCAACGCCTGGATGGCCGCCAACCCAGAATGGCTGGGCCTGGCCATCTTCCTCGTCGCCTTCCTCGAATGCGCGGCCATCGTCGGCATCGTCCTGCCCGGCGTGGTGCTGCTGTTCGGCGTCGCGGTGATCGCCGGCAGCGGTGCCCTGGGCCTCGGCGAGACCCTGCTGCTGGCCTACACCGGCGGGGTGCTCGGCGATCTCAGCTCGTACTGGATCGGCCGCCGCTTCCACCAGAACATCCGCCGCCTGCCCGGCCTGCGCAGCCATCCGCAGTGGATCACCGCCGCCGAGGTGTACTTCGAGCGCTACGGCATCGCCAGCCTCCTGGTCGGCCGCTTCATCGGCGCCCTGCGGCCGATGCTGCCGATGGTCGCCGGCATGCTCGACATGCCGTTCGGCCGCTTCCTCGGCGTCTCGCTGATCGCCGCCGCCGGCTGGGCCGTGGCCTACCTGCTGCCCGGCTGGGCCACCGGCGCGGCGCTGCGCCTGCCGTTGCCGGAAGGCTTCTGGAGCGAGGCCGGGGTGGTGGCCGCCTGCCTGGCGGTATTGGTCGGCGTGGTGGTACAGGCCAGCCTGCGGCGCAAGCGCTGGGCCACCGCGGTAGCGGCCGCGCTGAGCCTGGTCCTGCTGCTGGCGATGACCGTCGCCTGGCCGTACCTGCAGGACCTCGACCAGGGCCTGATGACGCTGGTCCAGGAACACCGCAACGCCGAGCTGAACCCGGTGATGGTGGTGGTCACCCGGCTCGGCGACTTCCGCACCCAGTTCATCGCCGGCGCCCTGCTCGGCGGCATCCTCCTGCTGACCCGGCAATGGCGTCCGGCCGCGTTCGCCATCGGTACCCTGGTCGGCACCGCCCTGGCCAACCAGGCGCTGAAGACCCTGTTCGCCCGCGCCCGCCCGGAAGTGCTGGCCGAGCCGCTGAGCAGCTTCAGCTTCCCCAGCGGGCACAGCTCGGCGTCCTTCGCCTTCTTCCTTACCCTGGGCGTGCTCGCCAGCCGCCAGCAGCCGCCACGCTGGCGCCTGACCTGGGTACTGCTGGCGGTGATCCCGTCGCTGAGCATCGCCCTGTCGCGGGTCTACCTCGGCGTGCACTGGCCGTCGGACATCATCGCCGGTGCCCTGCTCGCCACCACGGTATGCGCCGCCAGCCTGTGGCTGAGCCAGCGCCGCGAGTCGCTGCCGGCGCTGCCGCAACGGGTCTGGTGGCTGCTGTTGCCGGTCTGCGTGGCAACCCTGGCGATCGCCGCCGGCTGGGCCCTGCCGGAGGCCATCGCGCGCTACCGGCCACTGTGACGGCGGCGGTTCAGTCGCTGCCCAGTTCGCCCTGCAGGTGCTCCAGCAGCACCTGGATCCGCGCCAGTTGCGTCTGCGCGTCGGGCAAAGCGAGCAGCTCCAGCTTGCGCTCGGTGTTGAACGGCAGCAGGTAGGCCAACTGGTTCGCCAGGTCCTGCTGGCCGGCGGGCTCGCCGCCCATCTCCAACGCCGCCACCATCGGATGCTCGGCCAGTACGCCGAGCAGCGCGGCGAGATCGTTGTGCTCGTGGGTCAGGGGCTGCTCCGGCGGGTCGTCGAACCACTCGACCTCACCGACGCTGAGCTGGTCGGCCTGGACCTCCACCGACAGCACCTGGAAACGCCGGCCGCCTTCCACGCGGATCCCCAGCAGGCCGTTCGGGCGCTGCTGCCAGTCGCGGATCGACGCCTCGCAGCCGACCATCGCCAGGCGGCTCGGCGCTTCGCCGACCTCCCGCCCTTCACCGATGGTCACCACGCCGAAACCGGTGCCCTGCTTCATGCAGCGGCTGAGCATGTCCAGGTAGCGCGCCTCGAAGATCTGCAGGTCCAGGCGGCAACCGGGGAACAGCACGGCGTTGAGGGGGAACAGCGGCAACTTCATCGCGACTCCTCGGGCATCGTCAGGCGACCAGCGCTACCGCCAACGTTAGCAGCACTGCGGTGGCGACGCCCATCAGGCTCATCGCCAGGGCGGCGAAGGCGCCGCACTCCTCGCCCTCCTGCAAGGCCCGCGAAGTGCCCACCGCATGGGCGGTCATGCCCAGCGCCATGCCCTGCGCGGCGGGATGGCGGACACCGATGGCGCGCAACAGCTCCGGGCCGAGGATCGCCCCGAGGACCCCGGTGATCAGGACGAACACGGCGGCCAGCGCCGCCACGCCGCCGATCTGACTGGCCACCAGCATGGCGATCGGGGAGGTCACCGACTTCGGCGCCATGCTCATCAGCATCCGCGGTTCGGCGCCGAACAGCCAGCCGAATGCGATGCCCAGCACCGTCGCCAGCGTACCGGCGACGACCAGGGTCAGCAGGGTCGGCCAGAACAATTGGCGGATACGCCGCAGGTTGAGGAACAGCGGCACCGCCAGGGCTACCGTGGCGGGACCGAGGAGGATGGTCAGGACCTTGGCGCTGGCGCTGTATTCCTCGTAGTCGATGCCGCAGAGCAGCAGCACGCCGATCACCACCAGCATCGACACCAGCACCGGCTGCAGGAATACCCAGCGGGTCCGTTCGTAGGCGGCCAGGGCCAGTTGGTAGGCGCCGAGCGTCACGCCGACGCCGAACAACGGATGGTGGATCACCGCCGCGAGGGCGGCCTGCCAGGCCATCAGGGTTCCTCCCGGCGACGTTGCTGGCGGTCGATCAGCTTCTGCATCATCCAGCCGGCGAACAGGAACGAGACCACCAGCGACAGCACGAGCGCGCCGACGATGGCCCAGAAGTCGGCGGCGATCTCCCGCGCGTAGGCCATCACCCCGACCGCCGCCGGCACCAGCAGCAGCGGCAGGTAGCGCAGCAGCGCGCCGGCCGCCTCGTTGAGCGGCTTGCCGACCTCGCCACGCAGCAGGAAATAGCCGAACAGCAGTACCAGGCCGATGATCGGCCCGGGCAGCATAGGCAACAACAGAACGTTCAGACCGGTGCCGAGCAACTGGAACAGCACCAGCCAGGTCAGACCACGAAGCAACATGGGCACCTCCAGCCAGGGCCGACCATTATGCCCAGCCCGCCCGGACATTGGCACGCTCTTCGCCTGGCCATCGGTCGTAGTCGCGGCGCCGCATGACCGGGTATTCGCCAGGCCGATGGTTTCTTGACCCGCTCGCCGACGCGTGCTGATCTTCCTGCACCTCGAGAACAACAGCCATCCTCCCGGAGGACTTATGCCATTCGTACCCGTAGCAACGCTCAAGGACTATGTCGGCAAGGATCTCGGCCATTCCGAATGGCTCACCATCGACCAGGAGCGGGTCGACCAGTTCGCCGAATGCACCGGCGACCACCAGTTCATCCACGTCGACCCGGAGAAAGCGGCGAAGACGCCCTTCGGCGGCACCATCGCCCACGGCTTCCTGTCCCTATCGCTGATCCCGAAACTGATGGAAGGTCTGCTGGTACTGCCCGAAGGGCTGAAGATGGCGGTCAACTACGGCCTCGACACGGTCCGCTTCATCCAGCCGGTGCGGGTCGGCTCGCGGGTCCGTCTGGGCCTGACCCTGCTCGACGTCAACGAGAAGAACCCCGGCCAGTGGCTGATCAAGGCCCGCGCCACCCTGGAGATCGAAGGCCAGGAGAAACCCGCCTACATCGCCGAGACCCTCAGCCTCTGCTTCGTCTGAGCCCGCCCCAGCGAGCGCTGCCGTTCGCTTGACGGCCAGGCGCCGTTGCGCCGCTCTCCCCTTTCCCTGAAAGGAGAGGGAGCCGATCGCCCCCGCTCGCGGGGGCGTCCTGCGCCGGCGGGGAAATACTCTACTGCCAGGCAACGATTTTTCCGCCACACTGTCTCCCCTTCACCCTCGGACCGAACCACTCATCGGGAACGCCGCATGCTTCGCCCCGCCAGGTCTATCTCGCTCTGCTCCGCCCTGGTCATCCTGCTCGCCGCCTGCGGCGAGGGCGAACCGCTGCTGCCGGCCGACGCACGCCTGCCGGACGGCGCGCGCTATCGCGGCGAACTGGTGGACGGGCGCCTGGAAGGCCAGGGCCGGCTGGACTACGACAACGGCGCCTGGTACGCCGGCCGCTTCGAGCATGGCCTGCTGCACGGCCATGGCACCTGGCAGGGCGCCGACGGCAGCCGCTACAGCGGCGGCTTCGCCGCCGGCCTGTTCGACGGCCAGGGCCGCCTGGCGCTGGCCGACGGCAGCGTCTACCAGGGTGGATTTCGCCAGGGTCTGTTCGATGGCGAAGGCGCTCTGGAGCAGCAGGGCGATCGCTACCGCGGCGGCTTCCGCAAGGGCCTGTACAGCGGCCAGGGCAGCCTGGAGGGCAGCGACGGCAGCCGCTACCAGGGCAGCTTCCGCCGGGGCCGGCTGGAAGGTGAAGGCCTTTTCACCGATAGCCAGGGCAACCAGTACGCCGGCACCTTTCGCGACGGCATGCTGAACGGCAAGGGGCGCTGGAACGGCCCCGATGGCGACCGCTACGACGGGCAGTTCAAGGACAACCAGTTCCATGGCCAGGGTCGCTACGAAAGCGCCAGCGGCGATGTCTGGAGCGGCCGCTTCAGCGAAGGCGCGCTGAACGGCCCCGGAGAGTTCCTCGGCGCCGATGGCAGCCGCTATCGCGGCGGCTTCCAGTTCTGGCGCTTCCATGGCCAGGGCCTGCTCGAACAACTGGACGGCAGCCGCTACGAAGGCGGCTTCGCCGCCGGCGCCTATGCCGGACAAGGCAGCCTGAGTCGCGCCGACGGTAGCCGCGAGCAGGGACTCTGGGCCGACGGCAAGCGCATCCGCGACGCCGCCGGCAAGGCCCTGCCCGACACCCTCGAGGTCGGCCTGCTGGCCCAGGGTCGCCTGCTCGACGAAGAACTGGACAAGATTCCGGCCTCGACGCCGGCCAGCGAGCTCTATGCCCTGAGCCTGGGCGGCGACGGTCGCCAGGGCGTGTTCCTGCGCGAGGCCGATTACGCCGGCGACCTGCTCGGCCAGCGTTTCGCCGCTCGTGGCGTGATCCGCCTGGTCAACCATCGCGACCACTTCGGCGACCGCCCGCTGGCCACCCGGGAAAGCCTGTCCCGCGCCGTGCGCACCCTGGCCGAACGCAGCGGGCCGGAAGACCTGGTCTTCATCTACCTGACCAGCCACGGCTCCAGCGACCACCAGTTGGCCCTGGACATGCCCGGCCTGAACCTCGGCGACCTGCCGGCCGCGGAACTGGCCGAACTGCTCGCGCCACTGCGCAAGCGCGACAAGGTGCTGGTGGTATCGGCCTGCTACAGCGGAGGGTTCATCCCGCCGCTGAAGGACGAACGTACCCTGGTCCTGACCGCGGCGCGTGCCGACCGGGTCTCGTTCGGCTGTTCCGACGACGCCGATTTCACCTACTTCGGCCGCGCCTTGCTGGCCAATGCGCTGCACCGCACCGATGACCTCGCCAGGGCCTTCGAACTGGCGAAGGAGGAAGTGCGTCAAAGAGAGAAGGAAGAGGGTTTCGAAGCCTCGGAACCCCAAGCCTGGCTACCGGAACGCGTGCTCGCGCACTGGCGGACGCTGCGGGGGCAGCATGCCGCGGGTGCGCTCGCGTCCCGGGAGGAAACAACCGGCGAGGGCACGGCGGGCAAATAGATTCGCCGCGCACTACGCTCATTGGTGTGGAAGGGGAGATACACACATGCACTCGACGCCCAAGCGCGTTCTGCTCGCCGGCGCGACCGGTCTTACCGGCGAACACCTGCTGGACCGGATATTGAGCGAGCCGACCCTCGCCAAGGTCATCGCGCCCGCCCGCAAGGCGCTGGCCGAGCATCCGCGGCTGGACAACCCGGTCGGCCCACTGGCCGAACTGCTGCCGCAACTGAGCGGGAGCATCGACATCGCCTTCTGCTGCCTCGGCACCACGATCAAGGAAGCCGGCTCGGAGGAAGCCTTCCGCTCGGTCGATTTCGACCTGCCGCTCGCGGTCGGCAAGCGCGCGCTGGAAATGGGCGCCCGGCATTACCTGGTGGTCAGCGCCCTGGGCGCCGACGCCAAGTCGTCGATCTTCTACAACCGGGTCAAGGGCGAACTGGAACAGGCCCTGCAGGAGCAGGGCTGGCCACAACTGACCATCGCCCGGCCATCGCTGCTGTTCGGCCCGCGCGAGGAATTCCGCCTCGCCGAGATCCTCGCCGCGCCGATCGCCCGGATCCTTCCCGGCAAGTACCACGGCATCGAGGCCTGCGACCTGGCTCGCGCGCTCTGGCGCCTGGCGCTGGAAGAAGGCAAGGGCGTGCGCTTCGTCGAGTCCGACGAGTTGCGCAAGCTGGGGAAATGAGCCTCGGGCGGGTCCCGCCCTACATGCCGCCGCTGACGCCGAGGTTGAGGCCGATGGCGGTGGCCAGCGAGAACGGCAGCAACAGGGTGTCCAGCAGCGCGCTGCCCGGCAGGTCGAGACCCGGATGAGCCGGTGCCTCGGCGCCGAAGCGCTCCATCGGGCAGCAGCCGCCGTGCAGGCTGTACCAGTCCAGCCGGGTGCCGGCATAGATCACCGGCGCGCCGGGCTTGGCCGCGTCCAACGTGCGCACGGTAGCGCAGCCGGCCAGTTGTAGCGCCAGGATCAGCAGCAGCGCCCTACTCGTCGCTGACAAGGTGCTGTTCCCCCCAGCGCGGCAGCATGTCCTGGGGAATCCCCAGGGTATTGAGGATCCGCGCCACGACGAAATCGACCAGGTCTTCCACCGACTGTGGCTGGTAGTAGAAACCCGGCGCCGCCGGCAGGATCACCGCGCCAAGGTTGGACAGCTTGAGCATGTTCTCCAGGTGGATGCTGGAGAACGGCGCCTCGCGCGGCACCAGCACCAGTGGCCGGCGCTCCTTCAGGGCGACATCGGCGGCGCGCTCGATGAGGTTGTTGCAGGCGCCGGCGGCGACCGCCGACAGGGTGCCGGTGGAGCACGGGCAGATCACCATCGCATTGGGCGCGCTGGAGCCCGACGCCGGTGGCGCCATCCAGTCGTGCTGGCCGAACACGCGGATCTGTCCGGCGGCGGCGCCGCAGTATTCGGTGAGGAAGGCCTGCATCGCCCGCGGCTTGGCCGGCAGGGCGACGTCGGTCTCGGTGGCCATCACCAGTTGCGCGGCCTTGGAGATCAGGAAATGCACCTCGCGCTCTTCCTGCACCAGGCAGTCGAGCAAACGCAGGCCGTACTGGGCGCCGGAAGCGCCGGTCATCGCCAGGGTAATGCGTTCCGGACCGCTCATCGCGCCCCTCGTTCGGCCAGGTCCGCGGCCAGCTTGCCATGCAAGCCGCCGAAGCCGCCGTTGCTCATGATCACCACCTGGGCGCCAGGCTTCGCCAGGTGGCGCACCTGGACGATGATCGCCTCCAGGGAGTCGCAGACCTGCGACGGCACCGCGCACTGCGCGGCGGTGGCGGCCAGGTCCCAGCCCAGGTTCGGCGGCGCGTACCAGAGCACCTGGTCGGCCTGGCGCACGCTGTCCGGCAGGCCGTCGCGATGGGCGCCGAGCTTCATCGAGTTGGAGCGCGGCTCGACGATGGCGATCACCTGGGTGTCCGCGCCAACCCGCTTGCGCAGGCCGTCGAGGGTGGTGGCGATGGCGGTCGGATGGTGGGCGAAGTCGTCGAAAATGGTCACGCCATCGACTTCCGCGACCTTCTCCATGCGCCGCTTGACGTTGCGGAACGCGCTGAGCGCCGCGGCGCCCTGGTCCGGCAGCACGCCGACATGGCGCGCAGCCGCCAGGCTGGCGAGGGCGTTGGCAACGTTGTGCAGGCCGCTCAGAGGCCAGTTCACCTCACCCTGGAGCACGCCGTCGAACAGCACCTCGAAGCGCGAACCATCCTCGGCGAGCAGGCGCGCCTGCCATTGGCCGCCTTCGCCGGTGGTCTGCACCGGGGTCCAGCAGCCCATCTCCAGCACGCGTTCGAGCGCTTCCTCGGCGCTCGGGCGGATGATCAGGCCCTCGCCCGGCACGGTGCGCACCAGATGGTGGAACTGCCGCTCGATGGCCGCGAGGTCGGGGAAGATGTCCGCGTGATCGAACTCCAGGTTGTTCAGGATCGCCGTGCGCGGACGGTAGTGGACGAACTTCGAGCGCTTGTCGAAAAACGCGCTGTCGTACTCGTCGGCCTCGACCACGAAGAACGGCGTGCCGCCCAGGCGCGCCGAGACCCCGAAGTTCTGCGGCACGCCGCCGATCAGGAAGCCCGGGCTCATGCCGGCGTGCTCCAGGACCCAGGCGAGCATGCTGGTGGTGGTGGTCTTGCCGTGGGTACCGGCCACCGCCAGCACCCAGCGCCCTTGCAGCACGTGGTCGGCCAGCCATTGCGGGCCGGAGACGTAGGGCAGGCCCTTGTTCAGGACATGCTCCACCGCCGGATTGCCGCGCGACAGGGCGTTGCCGATCACCACCAGGTCCGGCGCCGGCTCCAGGTGGGCCGGGTCGTAGCCCTGCATCAGTTCGATGCCCTGGGCCTGCAGCTGGGTGCTCATGGGGGGATAGACGTTGGCGTCGGAACCGGTCACCCGGTGGCCCAGTTCCTTGGCCAGCACGGCCAGCGAGCCCATGAAGGTCCCGCAGATGCCGAGTACGTGGATGTGCATGCAGACTCCTGCAGATCAAGCCGTCGAAGGCGCTGTGAATGGGCGGCAGATTAGCACAGCGGAGGTGCCGGCCGCCCGGCGTCGCGGCATCAGACGACGCGGCGCGGACGCGGTTCCCGGCAGAGCGGGAAGCGCGTCCGCGCACTCAGGCCCGGCCGCGCACCAGGCCGTGGCGGCGCAGCTTGCGGTACAGCGTGTTGCGGCTGATCCCGAGTTGCTCGGCGACCCGGCTCATATGCCAGCGCTGGCCGTCCAGCGCCGCCAGCAGGGCGACGCGCTCGGCGTCCTCCAGGCTGTTGGCGGCGACCGGCGCCGCCTCGGCCGTCGGCAGCGCCGCCAGGGCCTGGCGGATATCGGCCGGCAGGTCGCGCAGGCCGACCCGGCCGTCCTCGCAGAGCGCCACCAGGGTCCGCAGCACCGTGCGCATCTGCCGGACGTTGCCCGGCCAGCGATAGGCCAGCAGACCCCGGCGAACCTCGGCATCGAGCTGGATGGCCTGGCCCCTGGCCTCCTCGGCCAGCAGGTAGTCGAGCAGTTCCTCGCGGTCGCTGCGCTCGCGCAACGGCGGCAGGCTGAGGACCATGCCGTTGAGGCGATAGTAGAGGTCCTCGCGGAAGCGCCCATCGGCGACCAGGCCGGCAAGATCGCGGTGGGTGGCGCTGATCAGGCGCACATCGACATCCTGCGGCTCGCCGCCCAGCGGCACCACCCGGCGCTCTTCCAGCACCCTCAGCAGGCGGGTCTGCAGGGCCAGCGGCATGTCGCCGATCTCGTCGAGGAACAGGGTGCCGCCGTCGGCCTGCTGCAGCTTGCCGCGCATGCCCTCCTTGCGCGCGCCGGTGAAGCTGCCGCCGCGGTAGCCGAACAGTTCGCTCTCGATCAGGGTTTCCGGGATCGCCGCGCAGTTCAGCGCGACGAACGCCTGGCGCGCGCGCGGTCCGGCCAGGTGCACGGCCTTGGCGAAGGCTTCCTTGCCGGAGCCGGTCTCGCCGTTGAGCAGCAGCGGCACGTCACGCGCATAGACCTTCAGCGCCCGGCGGAAGTCGGCGGCCAGCTCGGCGTCGCCCAGGCACAGGCCTGGCGCCGACAGTGGCGCGGGTACGGACGGCACCACCAGGGCCTGCGGGATCGCCCGCGGCGCGCCCCGCAACATGGCGTACAGGGTCCGTCCCTCGCGGGTGCGCAGCGGCCAGCTGGCGGCGGGTTGCGGCGAGGCACGGCCGAGCAGGTCGTCGAGGCGGCAATCGAAGAAGGCTTCCACCGGCTGGCCGAGCAGGCGCTGGCGCGGACAGCCGAGCAGGTTCAGCGCGCTCTGGTTCACCGCGCGGATCCGCCCGTCCTCCTCGAAGGCCAGCAGACCCTCGCTGAACAGGCCGACATAGTCGCCCTGGACATGGAAGCGCAGCAGCCAGGAACCCTCGAAGCGACGGAGGAAGTAGCAGCCTTCGATGATCTTCGCCGACAGGTTGACCAGCGCCATGGTGTGGAACTGGCTCTGCCGCGACACCTCCTGGCGCGCCGAGGATACGTCGAGCACCGCCATCAGTTCGCCCTGTGGGTCGAACACCGGGCTCGCCGAGCAGGTCAGGCCGGTGTGGCGGCTGCGGAAGTGCTCTTCCTGCTGGATGGTCAGGGCCTGCCGCTCGACCACGCAGGTGCCGATGCCGTTGGTCCCTTCGCAGGGTTCGCTCCAGTCGGCGCCGAGCCAGAGGCCGGCGTGCTCGAAGGTCTGGCGCTGAGCGTCGGCGTTGACGCAGTTGAGGATGACCCCGCGGGCGTCGGTGAGCAGCACCGCGTGATCGCTGCCGGAAAGCTGCTGGTAGAGGCTGTGCATCTCGCCGTCGGCGATTTCCAGCACCTGTTGCAGGCGCTCGCGGCGTTCGAGCATGCGCGCGTGCTCGAGCACCATCGGCGCCATCGGCTGGCCCGGATCGAGATGGTGCTGCTCCAGGCAACGCAGCCAGGAACGGGCGATGGACGGGTCGGTGGCCGGGCCGCCCGGCGGGATCTTGCCCTGGGCGACGGTCAGCACTTGCCGCGCGTGGCGGCTCATGGAGCTGGCAGGCATTGTTATGGTCTCCGCGAGGGATGGGCCGTCTCTTGCCTGGGCGCGGTGGATCGGTCCGCGTCTATCCGGACGGCTAGACGTGCAGCATCCAACAGGGCGGGGCGCAATGCAACGACGGACTGACCGATGAGTCATGCGCTGCGCCGGAAACGGTACGAATTGTCACCCCCGGACGTCTCACCCGCGTGACACAGCCCCCTCGCCGACACCCCGCAGGAAAGCCCCAGCCGCTCTGCCACGGGCCTTTCGCAACTCTGGCCCGGCCCTTGCTGCATGCTCTCGACAAGCGCGACAGCGCATCCTCCCCTAATAAACACAAGAGCCAGGAGATACCACCATGCGTTATGCCCATCCCGGTAGCGAAGGCGCCATCGTTTCCTTCAAGGCCCGCTACGGCAACTACATCGGTGGCGAATTCGTGCCTCCGGTCAAGGGCCAGTACTTCACCAACACCTCGCCGGTGAACGGCCAGCCGATCGCCGAGTTCCCCCGTTCCACCGCCGAGGACATCGACAAGGCCCTCGACGCCGCCCACGCCGCCGCCGACGCTTGGGGCCGCACCTCGGTGCAGGAGCGCTCGAACATCCTGCTGAAGATCGCCGACCGCATCGAACAGAACCTGGAACTGCTCGCCGTCACCGAGACCTGGGACAACGGCAAGGCCGTGCGCGAGACCCTCAACGCCGACATCCCCCTGGCCGCCGACCACTTCCGCTACTTCGCCGGCTGCATCCGCGCCCAGGAAGGCTCCGCCGCCGAGATCAACGACAGCACCGTGGCCTACCACATCCACGAGCCGCTGGGCGTGGTCGGGCAGATCATCCCGTGGAACTTCCCGCTGCTGATGGCCGCCTGGAAGCTGGCCCCGGCGCTGGCCGCCGGCAACTGCGTGGTGCTCAAGCCGGCCGAGCAGACCCCGCTGGGCATCTGCGTGCTGCTGGAACTGGTCGGCGACCTGCTGCCGCCGGGCGTGCTCAACGTCGTCCAGGGCTTCGGCAGGGAGGCCGGCGAGGCCCTGGCCACCAGCAAGCGCATCGCCAAGATCGCCTTCACCGGTTCCACCCCGGTCGGCTCGCACATCCTCAAGTGCGCGGCGGAGAACATCATTCCCTCCACCGTCGAGCTGGGCGGCAAGAGCCCGAACATCTACTTCGAAGACATCATGCAGGCCGAGCCGGCGTTCATCGAGAAGGCCGCCGAGGGCCTGGTGCTGGCCTTCTTCAACCAGGGCGAGGTGTGTACCTGCCCGTCCCGCGCACTGGTCCAGGAGTCGATCTACCCGGCGTTCATGGAAGAAGTGCTGAAGAAGGTCAGGGCGATCAAGCGCGGCGACCCGCTGGACACCGAGACCATGGTCGGCGCCCAGGCCTCGCAGCAGCAGTACGAGAAGATCCTCTCCTACCTCGACATCGCCCAGCAGGAAGGCGCCGAAGTGCTCACCGGCGGCAGCGCCGAGAAGCTCGAAGGCAACCTGGCCAGCGGCTACTACATCCAGCCGACCCTGCTCAAGGGCCACAACGGCATGCGCGTGTTCCAGGAGGAAATCTTCGGCCCGGTGGTCGGCGTCACCACCTTCAAGGACGAGGCGGAAGCCCTGGCCATCGCCAACGACACCGAGTACGGCCTCGGCGCCGGCCTCTGGACCCGCGACATCAACCGCGCCTACCGCATGGGCCGGGGGATCAAGGCCGGCCGCGTGTGGACCAACTGCTACCACCTGTACCCGGCCCACGCCGCGTTCGGCGGCTACAAGAAGTCCGGCGTCGGCCGCGAGACGCACAAGATGATGCTCGACCATTACCAGCAGACCAAGAACCTGCTGGTGAGCTACGACATCAATCCGCTGGGCTTCTTCTAAGACCTCGGATCGGCCGCGACCGCTCTTTCCCGGAGCGGTCGCGGTGGCTCGTGAAACTCGCCGCCGAGGCTGACGGCGGCGCCCCTTCCACCTCCTCGCCAGGCCGATTGCAGAGCGGCTGGCACAGCTATTGCCTGCGTTCACCACGTACAGCACACCACCGGGAAAACCCGGGGTCGATAACAACAAGATGAGGTGAAAACCCATGTCCCTCGAACAAACCGGCCATGCGCCCGCAACCTCCGGGGTCGACTTCGAAAGCGTCGACGCCGACTACTTCCAACACCGTCAACTGAAGAAAGGCGCCGCCGGCTGGGTCCTGCTGGTCGGCCTCGGCGTCGCCTACGTGATCTCCGGCGACTATGCCGGCTGGAACTTCGGCCTGGCCCAGGGTGGCTGGGGCGGGATGTTCCTCGCCACCCTGCTGATGGCCACCATGTACCTGTGCATGTGCTTCTCGCTGGCCGAACTGTCCTCGATGATCCCCACCGCCGGCGGCGGCTACGGTTTCGCCCGCAGCGCCTTCGGTCCCTGGGGCGGCTTCCTCACCGGCACCGCGATCCTCATCGAATACGCCATCGCCCCGGCGGCCATCGCCTGCTTCATCGGCGCCTACTGCGAATCGCTGTTCGGCGTCGGCGGCTGGCTGATCTACCTGGTGTTCTACATGGTGTTCATCGGCATCCACATTCTCGGCGCCGGCGAGGCGCTGAAGCTGATGTTCATCATCACCGCGGTAGCGGCCATAGCCCTCGGCGTGTTCATCGTCGCGATGGTTCCGCACTTCGACCCGGCCAACCTGTTCAACATCCCGCAGACCACGGCGACCGGCGCCAGCAGCTTCCTGCCGTTCGGCTATGTCGGGGTGTGGGCGGCGATCCCCTACGCCATCTGGTTCTTCCTCGCCGTCGAAGGGGTACCGCTGGCCGCCGAGGAGACCGAGAACCCCAAGCGCGACCTGCCGCGCGGCCTGATCGGCGCCATGCTGGTGCTTCTCGCCTTCGCCGCACTGATTCTGGTCGTCGGGCCGGGCGCCGCCGGGGCCAAGGAGCTGATGGGCTCGGGAAATCCGCTGGTGGAGGCGCTGGAGTCGGCCTACAAGGGTTCGACCTGGATGAGCCAGTTCGTCAACCTGGTCGGCCTGGCCGGGCTGATCGCCAGCTTCTTCTCGATCATCTATGCCTACTCGCGGCAGATCTTCGCCCTCTCCCGCGCCGGCTACCTGCCGCGCAGCCTCTCGCTGACCAACCGCAAGAAGGCGCCGGTGCTGGCCTTGGTGGTGCCGGGGGTGATCGGCTTCGGCCTGTCGCTGACCGGCCAGGGCGACCTGCTGATCCTGGTCGCGGTGTTCGGCGCGACCATCTCCTACGTGCTGATGATGGCCGCACACATCACCCTGCGCGTGCGCCGTCCGGACATGCAGCGCCCCTACCGCACCCCTGGTGGCGTCCTCACCTCCGGCGTGGCCCTGGCGCTGGCCTGCGTCGCGGTGGTCGCCGGCTTCCTGGTCGATCCGCGGGTCGTGGTCGGCGCGGTGGCGATCTACGCTGTACTGATCGGCTACTTCGCCCTGTACAGTCGGCATCACCTGGTGTCCGGCACCCCGGAAGAGGAGTTCGCCGCGATCCAGGCGGCGGAACAGGACCTGCGCTGAGCGACAACGACAAGCAAAGCCCGGCCCGCCGCACGGCGAGGCCGGGCGCTGGAGATACACATGGCACGATTCACCCATAGCGTCGGCGGCGAGACCTACCGTTTCGACAGCCTCAAGGACGTGATGGCCAAGGCCAGCCCCGCGCGCTCCGGCGATTTCCTCGCCGGCGTCGCGGCGAGCAACGACGGCGAGCGGGTCGCCGCGCAGATGGCCCTGGCCGACATCCCGCTCAAACACTTCCTCGACGAAGCGCTGATCCCCTACGAGGACGACGAGGTCACCCGCCTGATCATCGACACCCACCAGCGCGACGCCTTCGCCCCGGTGTCCCACCTCACCGTCGGCGGCTTCCGCGACTGGCTGCTTGGCGACGCCGCCGACGAGGCCAGCCTGCGCGCCCTGGCTCCGGGCCTGACGCCGGAGATGGCGGCGGCGGTGTCGAAGATCATGCGCGTCCAGGACCTGGTCCTGGTGGCGCAGAAGATCCGCGTGGTCACCCGCTTCCGCAACACCCTCGGCCTGCGCGGCCGGCTCTCCACCCGCCTGCAGCCGAACCACCCGACCGACGACCCGGCCGGGATCGCCGCGAGCATCCTCGACGGTCTGCTGTTCGGCAATGGCGACGCCATGCTCGGGATCAACCCGGCCACCGACAGCATGGCCTCGATCTGCGCCCTGCTGGAGATGCTCGACGCGATCATCCAGCGCTACGAGATTCCCACCCAGGCCTGCGTGCTGACCCACGTCACCAGCTCCATCGAGGCGATCAATCGCGGCGTGCCGCTGGACCTGGTGTTCCAGTCGATCGCCGGCACCGAGGCGGCCAACGCCAGCTTCGGCATCAGCCTGAAGATCCTCCAGGAAGGCTACGAGGCCGGGCTCAGCCAGAAGCGCGGCACCCTCGGCAACAACCTGATGTACTTCGAGACCGGCCAGGGCAGCGCGCTCTCGGCCAACGCCCACCATGGCGTCGATCAGCAGACCTGCGAGACCCGAGCCTACGCGGTGGCGCGCCACTTCAAGCCGTTCCTGGTGAACACCGTGGTCGGCTTCATCGGACCCGAGTACCTGTACAACGGCAAGCAGATCATCCGCGCCGGCCTGGAAGACCACTTCTGCGGCAAGCTGCTCGGCGTGCCGATGGGCTGCGACATCTGCTACACCAACCACGCCGAGGCCGACCAGGACGACATGGACATGCTCCTGACCCTGCTGGGCGTCGCCGGGATCAACTTCATCATGGGCATACCCGGCTCCGACGACGTGATGCTCAACTACCAGACCACTTCCTTCCACGACGCCCTCTACGCGCGCCAGACGCTGGGCCTGAAGCCGGCGCCGGAATTCGAGGACTGGTTGCAGCGGATGGGCATCTTCACCCAGGCCGACGGGCGTATCCGCTTCGGTGAGGAACTACCGCCGGCGTTCCGCCAGGCCCTGGCGCAACTGGCCTGAGGAGACGCCGATGAACGACAAGCACCTGCCCGACGCCAGCGCCGAGAACCCCTGGCTGCCGCTGCGCCAGCTGACCCCCGCGCGGATCGCCCTGGGCCGCACCGGCACCAGCCTGCCGACCCGCCCGCAACTGGACTTCCAGTACGCCCACGCCCAGGCGCGCGACGCCGTGCACCTGCCCTTCGACCATGCGTCCATCGGCGACGGCCTGCGCCAGCGCGGCCGCGACAGCCTGCTGCTGCACAGCGCCGCAGCCGACCGCCACGTCTACCTGCAACGCCCGGACCTCGGCCGGCGCCTCGACGAAGCCTCGGTGCGCCGCCTGCGCGAGCACGCCGCCGGCTACGACGGGCAGATCGACCTGGCCATCGTGGTCGCCGACGGCCTCTCCGCGCTGGCCGTGCAGCGTCACACCCTGCCCTTCCTCGAACGCCTGGAGGAACAGGCGCTGGCCGAAGGCTGGTCACTGTCCCCGGTGGTCCTGGTGGAACAGGGACGGGTGGCGGTGGCCGACGAGATCGGCGAATTGCTGCGGGCCAGGATGAGCGTGATCCTGATCGGCGAGCGTCCCGGCCTCAGCTCGCCGGACAGCCTCGGCCTGTACTTCACCTGGGCGCCACGGGTCGGTCTCACCGATGCCTACCGCAACTGCATCTCCAACGTCCGCCTGGAAGGCCTCAGCTACGGCATGGCCGCGCACCGCCTGCTGTACCTCATGCGCGAGGCCTGCCGGCGGCAGCTTTCCGGGGTCAACCTGAAGGATGAAGCCGAGGTCCAGTCGCTGGAAGGCGACGCTCCGCGCACCGGCAACTTCCTCCTGGCAAGGGACTGAGCCCCGGCCGAAGGACGGGCGGGCGCCAGCCGCCCGCTCTTCGCACCATCCGGCCGCTCGCCTGGATTGCGCTTTGCAGGGAGATTGGGCAGCATCGGGACATTGCTGGCATGCAGCCTGCATCGTTCCGACAGCCCCTTCCCGCACCGCGAGGTCCGTCATGCGAATCGTGCAAGCCACCCTCGAACACCTCGACCTGCTGGCGCCGCTGTTCGTCAGGTACCGCGAGTTCTACGGCATGCTGTCCTACCCCGAGTCGTCGCGCAAATTCCTCGAGAAACGCCTGCGCCGCAAGGAGTCGGTGATCTACCTGGCACTGGCCGACGAAGAAGACCGGCTGCTCGGTTTCTGCCAGCTCTATCCGAGCTTTTCCTCGCTGTCGCTCAAGCGCGTATGGATTCTCAACGACATCTACGTCGCCGAGGAAGCGCGCCGGCAACTGGTCGCCGACCACCTGCTGCAGCACGCCAAGCAGATGGCCCGGGACACCCATGCGGTGCGCATGCGGGTGTCCACCAGCGTCGACAACGAGGTGGCGCAGAAGGTCTACGAGTCGATCGGTTTCCGCGAGGACCACGAGTTCAAGAACTACACCCTGCCGATCAGCGACGAACTAAGCTGAAGGCAGAGGTTCTTCCACTACCCGATCGCGTAGCGCAGAGGCAACCATGGGTTCGCGCCCTTCGTCGCACTGGCCCGCAGTCCTGCTCGGCCTGCTCCTGGCCGTGGCCGGCGCGCAGGCCGACACCCTGCGTGTGGCAACCCTCGACTGGGCGCCCTACGTCGGCCCCGACCTGCCGGGGAACGGCCTCGCCAGCCGCATCCTGGCCGAAGCCCTGGCGCTCGACGGGCATCGCGCGGAGCTGGTCTTCCTGCCCTGGCAGCGCGCCCTGAAGGAGACCGCCGAGGGCCGCTTCGACGCCCTGATGCCGGCCTACCTGTCGCCCGAGCGAGGCGAACTGTTCCATGCCACCATTCCCCTGCTCGATTCGCAGCTGGGCTTCTTCCGCCAGCGCGAACGCCTCCTGCCGGTCGATCCGGCGCACCTGGAAAGCCTGCGTCCGTACCGCATCGGCGTGGTCCGCGGCTACGTCAACCGGCAGGACTTCGACGCCGACCGCAGCCTGACCAGAGACACGGTGACCAACGACTGGCAGAACCTCGAGAAGCTCCTGCGCGGGCGTATCGACCTGGCCGTGGTCGATCGCTACACCGGCTACCATCTGCTGGCGCGCAACGTGCCGGCGTTGAAGGACCGCCTGGTGTTCATCGAGCCACCACTGGAGGTCAAGCCGCTCTATGTGCTGGTGCCGAAGAAACTCGGCCGCGGCGCGGCCCTGGCCGCCAGCCTCGATCGCAACCTGCGCCTGATGCGCCGCAGCGGCCGGCTGGAGCAACTCATCGCCGAAGCGCACCTGGAACGCAGCGGACAGACCCGCACGCTGGCGATCGATCCGCTAACCGGCCAGGCCGACCAGCAGCGCCAGCCCGACCAGGAGCAGGACCAGCAGCACCCCGCCCAGGCCCGGCCGGCGTGGCGGCTGGGCTCGCTGGGGATGCGCTAGCGGCCTCTGCAAGGCCAGCCAGAATTCCGACAACGCCTCGAAGCGCGCCTCCGGCCGCGGCGCCAGCGCCCGCGCCAGGACGCCGTCCCAGCCCACCGGCAGGCCCGCGTGACGCTCGCCCAGCGGCTCGTAGCGGCTGCCGGCGGCGCCCTCCGTGGTGGCGACCGGCGGCCAGCGCCCACTGAGCAGCCAATAGAGCAGCGCCGCCAGGGCGAACTGGTCGGCACGGCCGTCGGCCGCCTCGCCACCGCGCAGTTCCGGTGCCAGTGGCACGATCCCGGCCGGCATGGCCTGGCGTGCCACGCCCGGCAGAATCGCCGCGGCCTCGGGGAGGAACAGCAGGCGTCCGCCCTCGTCCAGCAGGATCTGCCGCGGCGCCAGCCACAGCCCCTGCACACCGCGCCGCTGCAGGGCGCGAACGGCCTCGATCAGTTGTTCCAGCAGGACCAGCGCGCATTCGGGATCCAGCGGCAGGTGCGCCGGCGCCCAGTCTTGCAGGCTACGCACCGGCCACTTCGGCGGGGCGAACAACTGGTAAGCATGCCGGCGCGGCCGTTGCGACGACAGCACCCGTGGCAGGCTTTCCACCCGGCAACGGCGCAACGCCCACTCACGCTGCCAGAACGCTTCGTCGGCGTCCGTCATCGCGAGCAGCAGCCAGGCCTCGCGACCCACCTCGTCGCGGGCGCGGAACAGTCGCCCGGACGGACCGAATGCACAGGCCGCCTGCAAGGTCCAGCCGTCCAGGCACTCGCCCGGCCGCGCGCTGCGCAGCGCCGGCCAGCCGGCGTGCCGTGGCGCCGGGGGCGCCGCCCCCATGGCCCCCGGCAGGACCAGCGCCACCGCTCCCGGCGCCTGCAGCAAAGGTTGCAGTACCTCGTCCAGGCGTTCCTCGGCCAGCCCCGCGCAGCGCTCACCAAGGGCGCGCAGGTCGGCCACCTCGAGCAACGGCTGCGGCGCCAGCAACAGCGGCTCGCCTGTCACCTGGGCCAGGTTGTGCTGGACCAGCGCCAGTTCCGCGCTGCTGCCCAGCGCCTGGCCACTGCCGCCCAGGCGCTGCAGGCTGCCCCGGCAATAGCGCAGCAGGCCGACCGCGCCGCACTGGAAGAAGTGCACGCCGCCGCCGTGGACCAGCAGCAACCCCGCCGCCAGTTCCAGCACCCCCGGCTCGCCCTCCCGGCGTCGGCGGTACAGTTGCATGTTCAGCGAGGCGAGCACCTGGCGTACCGCCTGCGCTTCCGGCCAGCCCTCGGGAGTGCAGGCGTAGTCGGCGAACAGGCCGTCGAGATGTCCTTCGAGCGCCTGCACCACGTTGGCGCAGCCATGTCCCCAGAGCAGCGCCAGGAGAAACGCCGGCGCCCGCCCGGGGCGCGCCACGAGCCACTCGGCGCGGGCCCGCGCGGCCTGCCCGGCGAGGTCGCGCCCGGTACCCAGCGTGAAGCTGAGCGCTGGCCGGGCATCAGGCTGGAATGTCATGGCGGGTCCTTCCCTGCTAGAAATTTCTCCTGTTCTTGCAGACTTTATGCCGACCAATTTCGGAAAAATTACCGAAACATCCTGCAATCAGTGGTTTTGCCGGGATCGCGACAAACAACCCCCCACCCGTCCGGACGCCCCCCTATAATGGCGGCCCTCTGCCGCTCAACGCGTTGTCTCCGCAGGTTGCTCAATGGACTTCAACCCAATCGATCTGATCCTTCACCTGGACACCTACCTGGCCATGCTGGTCAGCAATTATGGCGTCTGGATCTACGCCATCCTGTTCCTGGTGATCTTCTGTGAAACCGGCCTGGTGGTGACCCCGTTCCTTCCCGGCGACTCGCTGCTGTTCATCGCCGGCGCCATCTGCGCCACCGGCGGCATGGATCCCTGGCTGCTCGGCGGCCTGCTGATGATCGCGGCGATCACCGGCGACAGCACCAACTATGTGATAGGCAGGACCCTCGGCAAGCGGCTGTTCAGCAACCCCGACTCCAAGGTGTTCCGCCGCGACTACCTCGACCGCACCCACGAGTTCTACGCCCGCCACGGCGGCAAGACCGTGACCCTGGCGCGCTTCCTGCCGATCGTGCGGACCTTCGCGCCCTTCGTCGCCGGCATGGCGAAGATGCATTACCCGCGCTTCGTCATGTTCAGCGTGGCCGGCACCGTGGCCTGGGTCGGTGGCCTGGTGACCCTGGGCTACTTCTTCGGCAACGTGCCCTTCATCAAGAAGAACCTGTCGCTGCTGGTGATCGGCATCATCCTGCTGTCGCTGCTGCCGATGATCCTCGGCTTCATCCGCCATCGCCTGCAGGCCAGCGCCGCCAAGCAGGCCAAGGCCCAGAGCGACTGAACATGTGGTCGTTCCGCGCCTGGCGGCGCCGACGCCTGCTGGCGCGCCACCCGGTGGCGGACGAACTCTGGCGGCAGGTGCGCCGGCACCTGCCGATCCTCGACGGCCTGGACGCCGACGAGGACCGCCGCCTGCGCGAGCGGGCCGTGCTGTTTCTCGCCGACAAGCACCTGACCGCACTCTCCGGCGTCGATCTCGATGACTTCGGCCGCCTGCTGCTGGCGGCGCAGGCGCAACTGCCACTGCTGCACCTGCCGGACCTGAACTGGTACCAGGGCTTCCATGAACTGGTGCTGTATCCCGACGACTTCGTCAGTCCGCAGAAACACCGCGACGCCAGCGGCGTGGTCCATGAGTTCGACGACGAACGCAGCGGCGAGACGTCCCTGCAAGGGCCGGTGGTCCTGGCCTGGCCCGGCGTCGTCGGCGGGGGCGGCTGGGACGCCTACAACCTGGTGATCCACGAGCTGGCGCACAAGCTGGACATGCTCAACGGCGACGCCAACGGCCTGCCGCCGCTGCATGCCGGCATGCGCATCGGCGACTGGGCGAGCGCCATGCAGGCCGCCTACGACGAGATGAACGCGCTGCTCGACCACGACCCCGATGCGCAGACCGCCATCGATCCCTACGCGGCGGAAGACCCGGCGGAATTCTTCGCGGTCACCAGCGAGTACTTCTTCAGCGCCCCGGACCTTCTCCACGAGGCCTACCCGGCGGTCTACCAGCAGCTCCAGCTGTTCTACCGCCAGGATCCGCTGCGACGCCTGCGGCGCCTGCAGGCCGAGCACCCGGACTACCGCGAGGCGGCGGGCGGCACGACTAACGGCTGAACGCCGGTACATGGCATCGCCAGGCGAATATGCCTATAATCGCGGCCTCTTTTTTGGCCAGAAACCTCTGGAGTCAACCCATGAGCTACAGCAAGATCCCGGCCGGCAAGGACCTGCCGAACGACATCTACGTCGCTATCGAGATTCCGGCCAACCATGCGCCGATCAAGTACGAGATCGACAAGGACACCGATTGCCTGTTCGTCGACCGCTTCATGGCCACCCCGATGTTCTACCCGGCCAACTACGGCTTCATCCCCAACACCCTGGCCGACGACGGTGACCCGCTGGACGTGCTGGTGGTGACCCCCTATCCGGTGGCGCCGGGTTCGGTGATCCGCGCCCGTCCGGTCGGCGTCCTGCACATGACCGACGAAGCCGGTGGCGACGCCAAGCTGATCGCGGTGCCGCACGACAAGCTGAGCGTCCTGTACAAGGACGTGAAGGAATACACCGACCTGCCGGCCCTGCTGCTGGAGCAGATCAAGCACTTCTTCGAGAACTACAAGGATCTGGAGAAGGGCAAGTGGGTCAAGGTCGAAGGCTGGGGCAACGCCGACGCCGCCCGCGCCGAAATCACCAAGGCCGTGGCCGCGTTCCAGAAGTAAGCGCCGCCCAGCCAGGAAAAGCCCCGCACCCGCGGGGCTTTTTCATTTCCGCCGGCGCGACGGGTCATTCCCCGGCCGCCACGCTCTCCAGGCGGTAGCCGTAGCCATAGATGGTCAGCAGTTGCCAGCCACGCTCGGCGGTCAGGCCGAGCTTGTTGCGCAGACGGTAGATGTGGGTGTCCAGCGGTCGCGAGGAAAGCACCTCCTCGTGAGGCCAGAAGCGCTCGTAGAGATATTCCCGCGACAGCGGCCGCCCCAGGTTGGCGAACAGGCAGCGAGCCAGGCGGTATTCGCGCTCGGTCAGGCTGATCGGCGCGCCGGCGCGGGTCACGGTCAGTTCGGCGTCGTCGAAGCTGAGGTCATTGAAGGTCTGCATCTCGTGCTGCGCCGGCCGCGTCGCCGCGTGGCGACGCAGCACGGCGGCGACCCGCGCCTTCAGTTCGTTGGGGCGGAACGGCTTGCTGACGTAGTCATCGGCGCCGCTGTTCAGCGCCTGCACGATGTCCTGCTCGGCGTCGCGGCTGGTCAGCATGATCGCCGGCGGCGGCGCGTCGAGATGCTCGCGGCTCCAGCGCAGCAACTGCAGGCCGCTGAGGTCCGGCAGCTGCCAGTCGAGGATCAGCAGGTCGAAGGTTTCCCGCTTGAGTTGCTTGAGCAGGTCCTCGCCCCGGGAGAAACGGTGCACCACCCAGGCCTGTTCGCCCTGCGCGGGTATCTGCTGGAGGGTCTGCTCGACCCGGTCCAGTTCGGCCGACTCGTCGTCCAGTATTGCGACACGCATAGAAAGCTGGTCCTGTTCAATCGGGCTATCGCCCTTTTTTCGCTCCAGGAACGGTTGATTACGTACAAATCTGAAGAATTGTGACGAATCTCTCTGGTGGCGACCAGCCCTTGATAGCCTGATTCCAAATAGCCATTAAGCGGGACAGAGAACCCGCGCGCCAGTGCCAGCCTGACTATCAAGGAGTCGTAGCCATGGGTTTCCGGCCAGTTCGCCAACGTTTGCGTGACATCAACCTGCAGGCCTTCGGCAAGTTTTCCTGCCTGGCCCTGATCCTCGGCCTCGAATCGGTCGGCCCGCCGTCCACCACTACCCTCGCCCCGGTGTTCAACCAGGGCACCAGCAGCCCTTCCTTCGCCGCTCCGCTCGGCCTCGACAACAGCGCGCGGGCAGGCGTGGAACTGTGGAACGTCGGCCTGTCCGGCGCAGTCAGCGTGCGGGACGAGACGCGCTGGGTTTTTTGAATCCTGTGAATCTGAAATTTCGCGAAAGAATCTGAAGAAATATGGCAAATCCCGCAGCAGGCGAAAGCCGCTTGGTAGATTTCCAACCGCTGAGTAGGCCAAGGAGCAAATGGATTGCTCCGACACAGGGACGTGTAAACCCGCCTCGGCGGGCCGTGGGACGAGATCACTCGAACCACAGTCGGGGGCCGGTAACGGACGACCGCCCCAGGCGACCGAGCCAATCCCCCCAGGGCTGGCTTCGACACACGGATGTGTCATCTCCCCTTCCTTATCCGAATCATCCCCTCCCGACATCCGGACGCCTCGTTCCGCGTCCCACCCTGGATCTGAAAAGGACCTCATCATGAAACGATACGGAGCAGAGTTCTTCGGCACCTTCTGGCTGGTACTGGGCGGTTGCGGCAGCGCCGTGCTCGCCGCCGGCGTACCGGAACTGGGAATCGGCTACCTCGGCGTGGCCCTGGCGTTCGGCCTCAGCGTGCTGACCATGGCCTATGCCATCGGACCGATCTCCGGCGCCCACCTGAACCCGGCGGTATCCATCGGCCTGTGGGTCGGCGGGCGCTTTCCGGCCAGCCAGTTGCTGCCCTACATCGTCGCCCAGGTGCTCGGCGGCCTGGCCGCCGGCGGCGTGCTGTACCTGATCGCCAGCGGCAAGGCCGGCTTCGACCTGGCCGCCGGCTTCGCCTCCAACGGCTACGGCGAGCATTCACCGGGCGGCTATTCGCTGCAGGCCGCGCTGGTCAGCGAAGTGGTGCTCACCGGCATGTTCCTGCTGATCATTCTCGGCGCCACCTCCAAGCGCGCGCCCCAGGGTTTCGCGCCGATCGCCATCGGCCTGACCCTGACCCTGATCCACCTGATCAGCATCCCGGTCACCAATACCTCGGTGAACCCCGCGCGCAGCACCGCGGTCGCCCTGTACGTCGGCGACTGGGCGGTATCCCAGCTGTGGCTGTTCTGGGTCGCGCCGATCCTCGGCGCGGTACTCGGCGCCCTGGCCTATCGCCTGATCGGCGACAAGAACGACTGAACCGAAGCGCCTGGCCCGCTCGCCAGGCGCTGCGGCCGAGGAAACGTCACGGGAGCCTGCGGGCTCCCGATGTCGTTGCAAGGATTGCGAAACCGCCGCCCGATCAGGCAGATTGCAGCCTGACCGGACCGCCAGCGATACCTTACCCGCCGCCAGTGAAGCCTATGACAGCCCTCGCCCCTACACCCCGTACCTTCCTTCCGGCCTGCGCCGCCCTGGCGCTGGGCGGTCTGTTGGCGCTGCTCGCCAACCCCGTCGCGGCCGTGCCGGCCAAGGCGAAACGGCCGCCGTTCATCGAGCAGGGCGAAACCTGCCTGCCCCAGCCACTCCCCGCCAGCGTGCTCTATCTCGCCGGCGACGCGTGGAAGCTCGATGCCAAGGGCAACCAGACGCCCCTGGAAGAAGGCATGGACATCGACGACCTGGAAGGTGTGAAAACCTCCCCGACCGCCTTCGTCAGCCTGCTGCTCGGCGACGGCAGCCGCATCGTCCTGCCCTCCAGCTCGGAAGTCACCCTGCACCTGGACGAGGACACCGGCATTCCGCAGATCGCCCTGCGCGCGGGGCAGGTCGAGTCGTATGTCCTGAAGAGAAAGAGCGATCACGACCGCTTCCAGGTGCTGACCCCGGTCGGCGTGCTGGGCGTGCGCGGTACCCATTTCCGCGCCCGCACCGAGGACGGCCAGACGCTGACCGAAGTGCTCGACGGACGCGTCGCGGTGAACCGCGAGCTGACCAGCGACGACCTGCCGCTCAACGGCGGGCGCCCCGCCCGCAAGTCGCCGCAGGCGCGGACCGTCCCCGACGAGGACGTGCTGGTCGATGCGCGCCGCGGGTTGAAGGTCAGGCCGCAGGGCAAGCTGACCCCGGTCGACCTGCTGCCCGCTCCGCAACTGCGCGGCCAGGGCGGCGAGCATGGCGACTCGCCGGTGTGGAAGCTGTACCTCGCGCCGCTGCAGGGCGCCAAGCGCTACCGCGCCCAGGTGGCCAGCGACCCGGACTTCCTGCGCATCCAGCAGGAACGCTTCTCGAGCACCCCGGAGGTCGCCTTCAGCGGCCTGAAGGCGGCCTTCTACCACGTCCGCCTCTCGGCCTTCGACAACGACGGCCTGGAAGGCGAAACCAGCGTCTACGACATCCTCTATTACCCCCGGGGCGGCAGTGCCCGGTAAGGCGCCGGGGCCCCGGCGGTGATTGCGCCTTCCCGGCGGGACGAATCCAGCCAGGCGCAGCGGTTGTTCCGCGGCCTGGTACGCGAATGGCTGCTGGTCAGCCTGGTGCTCCTGCCGCTCACCGCGCTGCTTTCGCTGAGCGCCGGGCTGCCACTGAACAACCTGCTCTATGATCGCCTGCGCAACCTCACGCCCCTGGCGGTCGACCCGCGCATCCTCATCGTCGCCATCGACGATCGCAGCCTGGAAAGCCTCGGCCGCTGGCCCTGGCCACGCAGCGTCCACGCCGAACTGCTGGAGCGCCTGAGCGCCGCCGGCGCGCGCAGCGTGCTGCTCGACGTGATCTTCAGCGAACCCTCCGCCGATCCGGACAACGACCGCCAACTGGCGCAGTCGCTGTGCCGGGCCGGCAACGTGCTGCTGCCGCTGCTGCGCGAAAGCGTCCCGCGCTACGGCGAACCGCCCCGGGAGATACCGCCGGCGGCGCAGCTGGCGAGCTGCGCCGCCGGCATCGGCCATATCAACGTGGAGGCCGACAGCGATGGCACGGTGCGCAGCGTCTACCTGCGCGAGGGGCCGCTCGGCCAGCCACGCCCGCTGCTCGCCTGGCAGGTCTTCGCCAGCCTCGGCGAAACGCCGATGCCCGGGCTCGACACGAAGCGCAACCTGCCCGGCTGGCAGCGTGACCACGCGATCCGCATTCCCTTCATCAGCGCCGCCGCGGGCTTCCCCAGCGTACCCTACGTCAGCGTGCTGCGCGGCGAAGTGCCGGACACCCTGCTGCGCGACCGCCTGGTCCTGGTCGGCGCCACTGCGCCAGGCCTCGGCGATCGCTACGTCACCCCGCTCTCGGCCAGCCTCGGTACCACGCCGGGGGTGGAAATCCAGGCGAACATCCTCAACGGCCTGCTGCAGCAGCGCAGCAGCGTCGACCTGCAACCCTGGCTCGCCGCGCTGCTCTCCGCCGCCAGCGTCGCCCTGCTGCTCGGCCTGATGCTGTTCCGCTCGCGCCACGCCTTGCTCCTCACCCTGACCTGCGCGGCGCTGGCCCTCGGCCTGTCCTGGGTCCTGCTTTTGAACGGCTGGTGGTGGTCGCCGCTGGCCAGCCTGGTCGGCCTGCTGCTGGCCTACCTGATCTGGAGCTGGCGCCGGCTGAACGCGGTGCTCGCCTATTTCGGCTGGGAGCTGGCGCGCCTCGACCAGGAGCCCAAGGTGCTTCCCGAACGGAGCCGCGCGCCCGCCGCCGGCAACGATCCCCTGCAGAACCGCATCGCCGCCCTGGAACAGGCGGTCAGCCGCACCCGCGACAGCCGACGCTTCATGGCCGATGGCCTGGAAGGGCTGCCGGTGGCAACGCTGATCTGCGATCCGGAAGGCGGGATCCTGCTGGCCAATCGCAAGGCCCGGGAACTGTTCGGCCGGGACCTGCGCGGCGACGAATTGCGCCAGCGCCTGGCCGAGCTCGGCCATCCGAGTCTCGCCGGCGACAACCCTCCGCCACTGGGGAGCCTCGAAGCGGTGGAGTTCCATGACCGCCACGAACGCGACCTGCGCGTCGAACTGGCGCGCCTGCTGCCGGTGCAAAGCGAAACCGCCATCGGCTGGCTGGTCAGCCTGATCGACCTGAGCGCCGAGCGTGACGCCGAGCGCCAGCGCGCCACCCTGCTGCGCTTCCTCTCCCACGACCTGCGCGCGCCGCACTCGGCGATCCTCGCCCTGCTCGACGTGCGCCGCGCCGAGGACGAAGCGGGCCAGAGGGTCTACCGGCAGATCGAGCAGCAGGTCCGCCGCGCCCTGGGCCTGACCGACGCCTTCGTGCAACTGGCCAAGGCCGAGTCCGACGCCTACCGCTTCGAAGCGTGCATGTTCACCATGCTGGCGATGGACGCCGCCGACCAGCTCTGGCCACTGGCGCAGCAGAAGGACATCGAGCTGCACCGCGATTGGGACGACGAGCAGGAACCGATGGTCTGGGCCGACCCCGGCCTGCTCACCCGCGCGCTGTTCAACCTGCTGGAAAACGCCGTCAAGTACAGCCCGGCGGGTAGTCGCGTCAGCCTTGGCATCCACCTCGATGGCGACTGGCTGTCCTGCCGGATCGCCGACCAGGGCCGGGGCATCGCCGCCGAGGAATTGCCGCGCCTGTTCGGCCAGTACCAGCGCTTCGCCTCCGCCGAAGGCAGCGCCGGCCTGGGCCTGGGCCTGGCCATGGTGAAGACGGTGATAGACCGCCACGGCGGCAGGATCACCTGCGAAAGCCAGGTCGGCCAAGGCACCACGTTCGAGATTCGCCTGCCGCTGCTGAAAAGCGAAGGCTGACTCGCCCCCTGGCGGACCATGAGCGACATCCGCCCAGCCATTGCCGCGCCGTGCGATGCCGCTGCAGGCAGGCAAGGCCCCTCCTTGCCTGCCTTCGACGCTCAACTCGAATGCCTTCATGCCTACGGTATCCGGCGATATTGAATTCGACGTTTAACCCGCTTTATCTGCCGAACTCCGGAACAACTTTCATGCATGGGCAAAGTTCGTAGGAAGTTTCCCAAGCGTACAAGTAACTAATCCCAAAAAGAGCGGGCCTAAAAAATTAACCGGCAACTCCCGGTAATCTACCGCGCTCACGCGATCCCCTCCGCATAAAAGGCAAACGGTTCAACCACTGCAGTGAAACCATGATCGACATAGACAGACTGACCAAACGTTTTTCTGGCCGGACGGTAGTGAACGATCTGAGCTTCCGCATTGGCCGGGGGGAGATCGTCGGCCTCCTCGGCCCCAACGGAGCCGGCAAGTCGACCACCCTGAAGATGCTTTCCGGCTTCCTCCCGCCGAGCGCCGGCAGCGTTCGCATCTTCGGCTTCGACATGCAGGACAGGGCGCGCCAGGCGCAGAAGCTGATCGGCTACCTCCCGGAAAACGCCCCCAGCTACGGCGAAATGACCGTCGAAGGCTTCCTCGCCTTCGTCGCCTCCATCCGCAACTACAGCGGCCGGGAAAAACGGCGCCGCCTCGACCACGCCATGCAGTGCATGGAACTGCATGGCGAGCGCCGGAGCGTCATCGAGACCCTGTCCAAGGGCTTCAAGCGCCGCGTAGGGCTGGCCCAGGCGATCCTCCACGATCCCGAACTGCTGTTGCTCGACGAACCCACCGACGGCCTCGACCCGAATCAGAAGCACCAGGTGCGGCAACTGGTGAAGAATCTCTCGGAAAGCAAGATCGTGGTGATTTCCACTCACATCCTCGAGGAAGTCTCCTTCATGTGCAGCCGTGCCCTGGTGATCAGCGGCGGCCGCCTGCTGGCCGACAACACCCCGGGCGAACTGAAGACCCGCAGCCGCTACCACCATGCCGTCAGCCTGACCATCGAAGCACCGGTGGATCCCCTGGCGATCGCGATGCTCCCCGGTGTCGCCGGAATCGAAGGGCGGCCCGACCGGGCCGGCACCCTGACCATCCTGGCCCGCCCCGGCACGCAGATACTGCCCGGACTCAACCACCTGATCCACGGCAAGGGCTGGCGGGTCTCGGGCCTGCGTACCGAGCACGGCCAACTGGAAGAAGTGTTCCGCCAACTGACCCGGGAAAACCTCGCATGACCGCCATCGGCACCATTTTCAGACGCGAGCTGGGCAGCTACTTCGCGACGCCGCTCGCCTATGTGTTCACCCTGATCTTCCTGGTCCTCGCCGGCCTCACGACGTTCTACCAGGGGGAGTTCTTCGAACGCGGCCAGGCCGACCTGGTGCCGTTCTTCTCGATCCTGCCGTGGCTATACCTGTTGCTGATCCCCGCCCTGTCCATGCGCCTGTGGGCGGAGGAGCGCAAGTCGGGCTCCATCGAGATGCTGATGACCCTGCCGGTCTCCGGTGCCACGGTGGTGGCCGGCAAGTTCCTGGCGGCCTGGTTCTTCTCCGGCCTGGCCTTGCTGCTGACCTTCCCGATGCCGCTGACGGTCAACTACCTGGGTTCCCCGGACAACGGCGCGATCGTCGCCGGCTACCTGGCCGGCTGGCTGCTGGCCGGCGGCTACCTGGCCATCGGCTCCTGCATGTCGGCACTGGCGAAGAACCAGATCATCGCCTTCGCCCTGACCGTCCTGACCTGCCTGCTGTTCGTCGGCAGCGGCGCTGCCGATGTGCAACAGGCACTCGCCGGCTGGCTGCCGCAATGGCTACTCGACGGAATTGCCTCGCTGAGCGTGCTGGTGCGTTTCGAGGCGCTTGGCCGGGGCGTGCTCGACCTGCGCGACCTGGCCTATTTCCTCAGCCTGATCGTCGCCTGGCTGGCCGCCACCACCATCATCATCGACCTGAAAAAGGCGGCCTAGGAAGCAACCATGAAACGAACCCTGTACTCGGGCGCCGGCCTGTTGCTGGTCGGCCTGCTGTTCCTCGTCTTCAATCTCCTGTCCGGCCTGCTGCTGCGCAACCTGCAGGTCGACCTCACGCAGCAGAAGCTCTACACCTTCAGCGACGGCACCCGGGAGATCCTCGACCAGCTCGACGAACCGCTGAACCTCTACCTGTTCTTTTCGAAAAGCCGCGCCGGTGACCTGGTCGCCCTGCGCAACTACGCCCGCCGTGTCGAGGAAGTGCTGGACCTGTATGTACAGCGCAGCCACGGCAAGATCCGCCTGTTCGTGATCGATCCCCTGCCGTTCTCCGACGACGAGGACCGCGCCTCGCGCTTCGGTCTGCAGGCCCTGCCCCTCGGCCCGAACGAAGAAGGCATCTACTTCGGCCTGGCGGCTACCAACGCCACCGACGGCATCCAGGTGATTCCGTTCTTCTCGCCGGAGGAGGAACCGCTGCTCGAATATGACCTGAGCCGCCTGGTGCAGGCTCTCGCCGAGAGGGAACGCACCGTCGTGGGGCTGATGAGCAGCCTGCCCATGAACGGCCAGGCCGCCACCGACAGCCAGCCGGGCAGCCGGCCGTGGGCGATGATGGACAAGCTCCACCAGCAGTTCGACATCCGTACCCTGGGGCTGGCCACCACGGAAATTCCCGCCGAGATTTCGGTATTGATGCTGGTCCATCCCAGGCAGTTGTCCGAACCGACCCTGCGCGCCATCGACCGCTTCGTCCTGCGCGGCGGCAAGCTCCTGGCTTTCGTCGATCCGTTGAGCCTGGCCGACCCTTCCGCCGACAAGGGCTCCGACCTCTCCCCCCTGCTGCGCGCCTGGGGCGTCCAACTGCGACCGGACACCCTGCTGGCGGATGCCGCGTTCGCCATGATCAGGCCGAACGCCGAGCGGCGGCCGGAACGCAACCCGACCTGGCTGCACCTTCCCGGGCATTCGTTCCCCCAGAACAACGTCCTGACCACCGGGCTGGAAGGACTCAACCTCGCCACCGCCGGCCTGCTCGAACCCCTTGCCGAAGCGTCCACCCGCTTCATCCCGCTGATGTACAGCTCGGAGCGCAGCATGCCGCTGTCGCTGGAGCGCTTCCAGCGGTCCACCACCGACGAACTCAACGCCGCCCTGGCCCCAACCGGCGAGCGCTACGTGCTTGCCGCCAAGCTCGAAGGCCCGGCGAAGAGCGCCTTCGCGCCGGAGCCGGGAAAGCCGGCCGACGGCCCGGCGGAGAGTGCCAACATCCATGTCCTGCTGGTCGCCGACAGCGACCTGCTGAGCGATCCACTCTGGCTGCAGGAACAGGCGGGGCCTGGCGGCCCGCGGGTGTGGGCGGACAACGACCTGTTCGTCGGCAACGCCCTCGACTATCTCTCCGGATCGGACGCGTTGATCGACCTGCGCTCGCGCGGCCATACGAACCGTCCCTTCACTCGCGTGGAGGAGTTGCGTCGCGAAGCCGGGATGCGCGTCCAGGAACAGCTCAACGTCCTGCAGCAAAGCCTGAACGATACCGAGAAGAACCTGCAGGAGCTGCAACAGTCGATGGACGGCGCCGAACAGGACGTCACCCCGGAAATGGAAGCGACCCTGCGGCGTTTCGTCGACGACAAGCTGCGCATCCGCCAGCAACTGCGCCAGCTGCAGTTCCAGCTGAACGCCGACATCGACCGCCTGGCGGAGCAGGTGAAACTGGTCAACACGGTCCTGGTGCCGGCGCTGCTCACATTCCTTCTCCTGCTGCACTGGACCTGGCGCAGACTGCGCCGAAGGAGCGCCTGACATGCGCCTGCGAACCGTAGCGGGCCTTTCCCTCGCCCTCGTCCTGCTCGCCGCCGCCTTCAGCTGGTTGCACGAGCGCCAGCAGCCTCCGGCGCAAGCGCCCGCCAGCCGCGCCTGGCTACCGGAGCTGAAACCGCACCAGGTAACCGCACTGTGCATTGCCACCCCCGGCAAGCCGCCGATTCGCCTCAGGCGCGACGGCAAGGTCTGGAAGCTCGCCAGCCGTGCCGACTATCCCGCTTCCGGCGTGGCGATCCGGCAACTGCTACGGACCCTGGCGGACGCCCGCCTGCTGGAAGAAAAGAGCGCCTCTGCGGAAAACCGCGAGCGCATGGGGCTCGCCGACGAAGGCAAGGGCCAGGCCAGCCGTATCACCCTGGAGCGCGGCGACGCCGCTCCCCTGGTGCTGTTGCTGGGCAAGCCCACTCCGCAGGGCGGGCAACTGGTCAGGCAGGGCGAAGACGCCCGTGCCTGGCTGATCGACCGCACGGTGGGCCTGCCCCTTGGCGACCTGGCACTGCTCGATCGAAAGCTCACCGCCTTGCCCTTCGAGCAACTGCGTGAACTGACGTTGTCCTACAGCAACGGCATGCGGCTGAGCATCTCCCGCAGCAGCGAGCAGGACGCCGGCATCCGTCTGCAGCAGTTTCCCTCCAGGCCGCGGCTGATGGACGAGGCGGAAGCGGAACAGGCCGCGCGGCTGTTCAGCGCGCTCACCCTGGTGGATGTCGCGCCGGCCGCCGAAACGCGACAGAAGCCGCTGCTCACCTTCACCCTGAAAAGCTTCGCCGGTGGCGTCCTGCAGGGCCAGCTCTTCGAGCTGGACCGCCAGTACTGGCTGCAACTGTCCGAGAGCAAGGGCTTCGCCGAGGGCCAGGTGGCCGCCCTCCAGGGCTGGCGCTACCGGGTCGAAGGCCTGGCGCCGGACACCGCCCCCGCGCCCAGCCCACCCAAGGCGTCGCCGGTGAAGAAGCGCAAGCCGGCGAAGCCTTCGCCGCCCAAATGCTGAACGTCCCCGCCAGCCGCCGGTCGATGCCCGGCGCAATAGCGCGCTGGGCAGGGCCCGCCGAGTTTGCTAGAGTACCGCCTCCTCCACGGGCCACGGGCTCGTCGATGCAGAATTCCTAAGGCAGGCGCGGCTTATCAGAAGTAAGCCAACCCCACCCCAGAAAAGCCGGCCACAAGCCGGCTTTTTTAATGCCTCTGTCCCGGCCTTCTCCCGGTGGACCCTCGCTCGCTTCCCCCCTCCGGCCATGGCCTGGCAGGTCGTTCCCACTCCCCTTCATCGACGATATCCATCATCGTCGCCTGCCGCCGGCTCCGAACGTCGGTAATGAAGACGTGCATCCATTCGTTTCCTTGGTACAGGAAAAACCGAGAAAGTTGGTTCTTTTCTTCAAGCCATCACCCGGGCAGGTTAACCAGGCCGTACCAGCCGCGCATGAGGGGATCGATAAGACGCCTCCCCATCACCTTTATCAGGACCGCATCCCTATGCTTGCCAAGTACCTGCCAATCCTCTCGCTGGCCCTCCTGTTGTGCGCCTGCCAGGACAATGCCGATGACGCCACCAAAAGAGGTGGAAGCTCCGCCGCAACCGTCGAACCCAGTTCCGAACAGGCCGCGGCCACGGAAGTGGAAGAAGACCCGCAGCTCAAGCGCCTGATCGGCCAGCCCGCACCGGCCATTACCTTGCAGTCTCTGACAGGAGGCTCGGTGGACCTGGCCGACATCTATGGAAAGAAACCCGTATACCTGAAGATGTGGGCCTCCTACTGCATCCCCTGCCGCGCGCAGATGCCCAAGCTCGACAAGATCTACGAGGCGATGGGAGATCGCATGGAGATCGTCGCCGTGAATGCGGGCATCGGCGACGACGCGCGCAAGATCACGGGATTTGCCGCCAGGACCCATCTGCGTACGCCGATCGCGATCGACGACGGCAGCCTGAGTGCCTGGCTGAAAATGCAGGGCACGCCCGTGCACCTGGTGATCGGACGTGACGGTCGGGTGATTTTCTCCGGCCAGGGCGACGGCGCGGAACTGGACTCCGCATTGCAGCAGGCACTCGACAGTCCGACCGCCAACGGCCCGGTACAGACCAACCCGATGCGACAGCTGGCGCCGCTGAAGCCAGGAGAGCAGATTCCCGAGATCAGCGTTACGCTGCCGGACGGTTCGTCCTCCACCTTGGGCGCCGACGGCACCGGCAAACCACACGCCATCCTGTTCACCGCCACCTGGTGCGAGGATTACCTGAAGGAAATGGAGCCCGGGACCTCGGCCAGTTGCGCGCGTCTGCGCCAGGACTTCGACCGGCTGTCGGCGAACAGCGCCGTTCGCTGGAGCGGCGTCGTGACCCACCTGTGGACATCCCCCCAGGCATTGGCGGACTACCGGCAGCAGACCCGGCAGCAGCAGCCTTTCGTCATAGACAGCGAAGGCAAGGCCTTCCGCCTGTTCGGCATCCATCGCTTCCCAGCGGTCGCCCTGATCGATGCGCAGGGCCGTCTGCAACGCGTCGTGGGTCCCGACGACAACGACCTGGAACAGGCGATCGAGGAGCTTTCCGCTCGATGAGACAACATAGAAGGCTTTTCCTGGGCCTGGCCGCGCTGCTCGTTTTACTTGCCCAGGGCAGCTCGCTGGCAGCGCAGGGCCGACCGGAGCCGCCTGTCACACCTATCGGCGAACGGCACATGAAAGTCACGCTGGAGCTGGAGAACGCTGCTCCGGCTCCAGGCACGCGAACGACGCTGGCGTTGCTGATGGAGCCCGAGCGAGGCTGGCATGGCTATTGGAAAACGCCGGGCGATGCGGGCTTTCCCAACGACGTGCAATGGCGGCTGCCGAAAGCCGCCAGTATCGGCGAGTTGCAGTATCCCGTTCCCCGGCCCCTGCTGATGCAGGGTCTGATGAACCATGTCTACGAAGGTCCCTACGCCCTGCTGGCGACATTGCGGATACCGGCCGATGCCAGGCCCGGAGAGCCTCTGCCGATCAGCGCCAGGCTGCGCTATCTGGTCTGTACCGAGCGCAGTTGCGTTCCAGAAAGTGCCGACGTCGAGACCATCGTCACACCCGGCGACGCCGCCACCCCCGACCCTGCTCGACAGGCCCGCTTCGATGGCTGGCGTCGAGCCCTGCCACGGCCGCTGCGCGCAGAGGCCCGGTATGAATTCAGGAACGGCCGGTTTCGCCTCGGCATACCGCTGCCGGCGACAGTCGAGCTCACCAGTCCCCATGTCTTTCCGCTATCGGACACTGCCTTCGGCTACGCCGCGGCACAACGTTTCTCCCGCAACGGCGACACGCTGGTGGTCGAAATGGCCGGCAATGACGTGACCGAGCTGCCGGCCTTCTCCGGCGTGCTCGGCCTCGGCAATGGCGCAGGGCTGGCGATACAGGCCCGGCCAGGTAGCGTACCTGCCGCGGGCCAGGGGCTGGCGGTGGGCGACAGCGCTCCGCAGCTGCGCACGACGCTCCTGGCCCTGCTGGGAGCGATACTCGGCGGCCTGCTGCTCAACGTGATGCCTTGTGTGTTCCCGATCCTCAGCCTGAAGGTCCTCAGTCTGGCCAAGGCCAATCCGGATGCCTACGGAGCGCGCAACGAAGCACTGGCCTACACCGCCGGAGCGGTACTGGTCTGCCTCGCGCTGGGCGCCGTGCTGATGGCGCTGAGAGCGCTGGGAAGCGAGATTGGCTGGGCCTTCCAATTGCAGAATCCTGCGGTGATCCTGCTGCTGATTCTGCTGACCAGCGCCATGGGCCTTAACCTGGCCGGGCTCTTCGAACTGGGTTCGCTATCCGCGGGCTCCAGGCTGGCGGGCCAGGATGGTCCGGCGGGCGCATTCTGGACCGGCGGGCTGGCCGCCTTCGTCGGCACTCCCTGCTCCGGGCCGTTCATGGCCGGTGCCCTGGGGGCCGCCCTGGTCCTTCCGCCATTGGCCGGTCTCCTGGTATTCGCCGGCCTGGGATTCGGCCTGGCGTTACCGTTTCTGCTCCTGAGCTTCGCTCCGGTTCTGCAAGGCTGGCTACCCCGGCCGGGCGCCTGGATGCAAACGCTGCGAAGAGTTCTCGCGATCCTGCTGTTCGCCAGCGCGGTTTGGCTGGTCTGGGTGCTGGGACGCCAGACAGGTGTCGATGGCGCTGTCCTGGGCATCGCCGCGGCGCTACTGCTGGGCCTGGGCCTGTGGTTCACCGGCCTGCGCCAACAGACCCTGCTGCGCCTGCGCTGGTGGCCGGCTCTCCTGGCCATGCTGCTGGCCCTGGGGTGTATCGGCCTGTTGCCGTCCAACATGGAAAAAACCGAGCGCTCTGCCAAATTGGCCGGAGAGCCATTCGACCAGGCGCGCCTGGCAGCCCTGCAAGCCGAAGGCCGACCGGTGTTCCTCTACTTCACCGCGGACTGGTGCCTGACCTGCAAGGTCAACGAACGCGTAGCGATCGACCGCCAGGACACCCGGCAAGCCTTCAGCAAAGCCGGGGTGGTGACGATGATCGGCGACTGGACCGACGGCGATCCGCAGATCAGCCGTTTCATCACCGTCCACGGGCATTCCGGAGTTCCCTTCTATCTCTGGCAGCACGCCGACGGGAGGACCGAGATCCTGCCGCAACTGCTCACACCCGACAGCCTGCCAAAACTGGCCAGGGACATTCCGCAGGATTGATCCGCCACGTCTCGCCTGCCGACGGTGGCGCCGGCAGGTCCTCCATCCCCGGCGGCCATCGACGGTCGAACCCCTGCGCCAGGAGCGTTACGCTCGCCGGACACTCTCTCGTCTCCACCTGACAGAAGAGCCACCATGGCACTGAAGCTTCACCTGGACCGCTCCAATCGAACCCCTCTGAGCGAACAGATTCGCGCCGGAATCGCAGCTGCCATCCGCAACGGCGTGCTGACCCCCGGCATGCGACTGCCCTCCTGGATAGACCTCGCCACTCAGCTAGGCGTCTCCAGGGGAACCGTCAAGGCCGCCTATGACCGGCTGACCGACGCCCAACTGGTCGTACCGCTGGGAGCCGGAGGAACCCGGGTCGCCTCGCAACCCTGCCGGCAGGCCAGGAACCCGTCGTTCGACGGCGCAGGCAGGCATTCCCTGATGTACCCGGCCTTCGATGCAAGCCCCTCCTGCCCGATCGTCTTCCGCATGGGCGTGCCCGGCATGGATTGCCTGCCGACCGCGTTGCTGGCTCGCCTGCAAGCCAAGGCGGCCAGGGCCAAGGCACGGGAACCGGCACTCTATCCTTCCGCCCTGGGAGAATCCGACCTGCGCCGCGAAATCGCCGTTCACCTGGCGCTTGCACGAGGGATAGAGTGCCTTCCGGAGCAGATCATCGTCACCACAGGCTTCAGCGGGGCACTAGGCCTGGCGCTCCAGACGCTTCGGCTGGAGAAACGCGAGGCCTGGGTGGAAGACCCCGGCTTTCCTCCCAGCCGGAAAGCGCTGACGCTCTCGGGATTCAACCTGATACCGGTCCCCGTGGATGACCACGGACTGGATGTCGAGCAGGGCATCCGTCAGGCGCCGGACGCCACCCTCGTGCTCACCACCCCCAGCCAACAGGCCCCCACCGGGGCGACGCTGTCGCTGGATCGGCGCATGGGCTTGCTGGAATGGGCGGAACAGGTTGGGGCCTGGATAATCGAGGACGACTACCTGGGAGAATTGCAGCTGAAACGCCGTGCCGCTCCGGCCCTGGCCTCCCTGGATCGCTCGGGACGCGTCATCCATATCGGCTCGTTCAGCAAGACCATCGGCCCGACCTTGCGGCTGGGCTTCATCGTCGCCCCCCTCACGCTTCTGGAACGCTTCGCCATTGCCGCGAACTGCCTGGCTCCCGCCCCCGACCCGGTAGTGCAGATGACGATCTCCCGTTTCATGAGCGAAGGGCATTACATGAGGCACCTGCGCCGCACGAAGCGCCTGTATACGCAGCGGGCCGACGCGCTACGGGCAGAACTGGGAAGGCTTGGCCTGACGACGAAGCTGGCCGGGCTGGCCCTGCTCCTGAAGCTGCCGCCCTCCTCCAGCGACCAGAAGATCGCTCGCCAGGCGTATTCGCAGGGGCTCGCCCCTTCGCCCCTTTCCATGTGGTGCTGCTCCCTGAAACAGGAGGTCCGGAGCGGCCTGCTTCTGGGCGTTTCGAACATAGACCGCAACGAGCTCGAACCGCTCTGCGGAAGATTGCGCCAGCTCATCGAAAAGGACGGCGAAGCGTCCTGATCGGAACGGCCGGCCGGCGGAAGGAAACCGACGGTCCGCCTCTGTCCTTGGCAGCCGGCTGCCGTACCTCAGGCTGACCGGGAGGAATCCCGCATCCGCTCGTGCAGCTTGTCCACGCTCCGCTCCGTCCCATTCTCTGCAAGCACGGGAGGTGTTATCCACAGGCTGAAGAACTCCATCAACGCAACGAGCAAGGCAACCTTCATACGTCTGTACCCCCAGGAAGTCGGAAAAGCCATCGCTGACCTCCATCGTCGCCGAGCGCATGGGTGACCAAAAGAACCATCTTTTCGCCGATTTCCTGCACCATGCATCAGCGCTGTCGGAGCATCCCGGCGCAGTGCCTCTGGTCAAGGGAGGTAAAACGGTGAACGGCCTTTGTCCGGCTCCCCACTGGCTCCTGGCGGGCTCGTCGAAACACGAGCCCTGCCCCCGGACCTCGTCCGAAGGATCCAGCGGAACGACACGACGATATCGAACGCCCCCCGCGCCGGCTGCTGGATACTCCTGGCTAGGCCTCCAGCAGTTCGCGGAACAGCCCGCCGAGCGCGGGCTGGAGTTCGAAACCGATCCCCGGCGCCTCGGACACTTCGACCAGCCCCGAGGCAAGCGGCTGTGCGGCGGCGAGACCGTCGAGCGGCTGGAAAGCCAGCGGATTGGCCTCCGCCCAGCCCAGGCGCAGGGCCGCCACCAGATGCAGGCTGAACAGTTGCCCGGCGTGCGGACGGAAGGCCGAGCGCGGCCAGCCACGGACGCAGAGCGCGTCGAGTATCGCCAGGTAACCCGGCAGACCGTAGCAATGCACGGGGTCGAACAGCAGCACGTCACGCTCCCGCCGCAGGCCGCCGTAGGCATCGAGCAGGCGCGCCTCGGCCAGGGAGAACAGGGCCTCGCCAGCAGCGATGGGCCCCGGGTAGAAAGCCGCCACCGCGGCCTGGGTGGGAAAGTCGTGGGGATCGCAGATGTCCTCGAACCACCACAACCCCAGCGGCGCCAGGGCTTTCGCTGCGTCGACGGCGCCCCCCGCGTCGTAGCGGTTCATCGCGTCGACCGCCAGCCGCGAAGCGTCGCCGAGAACCCGCAACGCCGTGTCGATACGGCGCAGGTCCCGGTCCAGCCCGGCCGCGCCGATCTTGATCTTGGCGTGGGTGTAGCCGAGATCGACGAAGCGCCGCAGCTCCTCCTCCAGGCGCGCCAGGTCGTCGTGCGGATAGGGGTAGCCGCCGCTGGCGTAGACCGGTACGCACCGCGGATAGTCCTGCGCCAGCCCCAGGCGTCGCGCCAGGAAGCGATGCAGCGGCAGCCCGGCGGCCTTGGCCGCGGCATCCCATAACGCCATGTCCAGGGCGCCCACCGCCACGCAGCGCTCGCCATGCCCGCCGGGTTTCTCGTCGCGCATCATCACGCTCCAGGCGCGGAACGGATCGATACCGCCGTCGTCGCCGAGCAGGTTGTCTGCCGGGGCCGCCAGCAGGCGCGGGGCGAAACGCTCGCGGATCAGTCCGCCCTGGGCGTAGCGCCCTACCGAAGCGTGGCCGTAGCCGACGACTCGCCGGCCGTCGCGCACGACATCGGTGCGCACCGCCACCAGGCTGGTGCTCAGCCCGCCCGCGGCGGCGGCCACCCCGGCGTAGCGGGATAGCGGAATGCTGCGTTCGTGGATTTCCTGGATTCGCATCGCTGGCCGGTTCCTCCTCGATCCGCCCTCCTTCACCTTAGCCAAGCTCGCCGCGACGGTCGCCCGACCGGCTGTCCCGACCTTCCGCCGATTTGCCCGGCCCCCGCCCCTCTGCTAGTGTCGCGGGGTTTTGAACACCTCGCCGAGACTCCCCCGATGGCCCGCAAGAAAACCCTCGATTTCGAACAGTCCCTCACCGAGCTGCAAACCCTGGTGGAACGCCTGGAAAGCGGCGAGCTGTCGCTGGAAGAGTCGCTGGGCGCCTTCGAGCAGGGTATCCGCCTGACCCGCGAATGCCAGGCCTCGCTGAGCCAGGCCGAGCAGAAGGTGCAGATCCTTCTCGAGCGCGACGGCGAACTCAGCGAAGCGCCGTTCGACACGGAAGGCGACGAGGCATGATCGCGGCGTACCAGGCGCGCTGCCAGGCGCGCGTCGACGGCGCCCTGGACGCCCTGTTCGTCGCCCCTCGCGAAGAGCTGCATCGCCTCTACCAGGCGATGCGCTACAGCGTCATGAACGGCGGCAAGCGGGTCCGCCCGCTGCTCGCCTACGCCGCCTGCGAAGCCCTTCAAGGCGAGGCCCAGCGTGCCGACGCCGCGGCCTGCGCGGTGGAGCTGATCCATGCCTACTCGCTGGTCCACGACGACCTGCCGGCGATGGATGACGACGACCTGCGCCGCGGCCAGCCGACCACCCACCGGGCCTTCGACGAAGCCACCGCGATCCTCGCCGCCGACGGGCTGCAGGCGCTGGCCTTCGAAGTGCTCGCCGACGGCCGGCGCAATCCGCAGGAACCTACCGTCTGTCTGGAAATGCTCACCCACCTGGCCCGCGCCGCCGGTTCCGCCGGCATGGTCGGAGGCCAGGCGATCGACCTCGGCTCGGTCGGCGTGGCGCTCGACCAGGCGGCCCTGGAGGTCATGCACCGGCACAAGACCGGCGCTCTGATCGAAGCCAGCGTGCGCCTCGGCGCCCTCGCCAGCGGCCGCGCCGAGGCCGCCACCCTGGCCGCCCTGGAGCGCTACGCCCAGGCGATCGGCCTGGCCTTCCAGGTACAGGACGACATCCTCGACGTGGAAAGCGACACCGCGACCCTCGGCAAGACCCAGGGCAAGGACCAGGCGCACAACAAGCCCACCTACCCCGCCCTGCTCGGCCTGGAGGCCGCCAAGGCCTATGCCCTGGAGCTGCGCGACCAGGCCCTGGCGGCCCTCGAAGGCTTCCCGGCGAGCGCCGACCCGCTGCGCCAGCTGGCCCGCTATATCGTCGAGCGGCGCAACTGACCGACGGGTCGTCGCAAGACCCCGGCAAAGGTAGGGGTTGCCTTGCTTGGGCGTGGCCGGTGCATCAGGTAAACTGCTGCCCTCTCCGGATTGCATAACGACAGCCTGATGCCCAAGACGCTCCATGAGATTCCCCGCGAGCGCCCCGCCACGCCCCTGCTCGACCGCGCCTCTTCGCCGGCCGAGCTGCGCCGGCTGGGCGAGGCGGACCTGGAAACCCTGGCCGACGAGCTGCGCCAGTACCTGCTGTATACCGTCGGCCAGACCGGCGGTCACTTCGGCGCCGGCCTCGGCGTGGTCGAACTGACCATCGCCCTGCACTACGTCTTCGACACTCCGGACGACCGCCTGGTCTGGGACGTCGGCCACCAGGCCTATCCGCACAAGATCCTCACCGAGCGCCGCGAGCTGATGGGCACCCTGCGCCAGAAGGACGGCCTGGCCGCCTTCCCGCGTCGCGCCGAGAGCGAATACGACACCTTCGGCGTCGGTCATTCCAGCACCTCCATCAGCGCCGCCCTCGGCATGGCCATCGCCGCCCGCCTGCAGGGCAAGGAGCGCAAGTCGGTGGCGGTGATCGGCGACGGCGCGCTGACCGCCGGCATGGCCTTCGAGGCGCTCAACCATGCCTCGGAAGTCGACGCCGACATGCTGGTGATCCTCAACGACAACGACATGTCGATCTCGCACAATGTCGGCGGACTCTCCAACTACCTGGCGAAGATCCTCTCCAGCCGCACCTACAGCAGCATGCGCGAGGGCAGCAAGAAGGTCCTCTCGCGCCTGCCCGGGGCCTGGGAGATCGCCCGCCGCACCGAGGAATACGCCAAGGGCATGCTGGTCCCCGGCACCCTGTTCGAGGAACTCGGCTGGAACTACATCGGCCCGATCGACGGCCACGACCTGCCGACCCTGGTCGCCACCCTGCGCAACATGCGCGACATGAAGGGTCCGCAGTTCCTTCACGTGGTGACCAAGAAAGGCAAGGGCTTCGCCCCGGCCGAGCTGGACCCCATCGGCTACCACGCGATCACCAAGCTGGAAGCCCCCGGCAGCGCGCCGAAGAAGACCGGTGGCCCGAAGTACTCCAGCGTCTTCGGCCAGTGGCTGTGCGACATGGCCGCCCAGGACGCGCGCCTGCTCGGCATCACCCCGGCGATGAAGGAAGGCTCCGACCTGGTGGCCTTCAGCGAACGCTACCCGGAACGCTACTTCGACGTCGCCATCGCCGAGCAGCACGCCGTGACCCTGGCCGCCGGCATGGCCTGCGAGGGCATGAAGCCGGTGGTGGCGATCTACTCGACCTTCCTCCAGCGCGCCTACGACCAACTGATCCATGACGTCGCCGTGCAGCACCTCGACGTGCTCTTCGCCATCGACCGCGCCGGCCTGGTCGGCGAGGACGGACCGACCCACGCCGGCAGCTTCGACATCTCCTACCTGCGCTGCATCCCCGGCATGCTGGTGATGACCCCCAGCGACGAGGACGAGCTGCGCAAGCTGCTCACCACCGGCTACCTGTTCGACGGCCCGGCCGCGGTGCGCTATCCGCGCGGCAGCGGCCCCAACCACCCGATCGATCCCGACCTGCAGCCGGTGGAGATCGGCAAGGGCGTGGTCCGCCGCCGTGGCGGCAAGGTCGCCCTGCTAGTCTTCGGCGTGCAACTGGCGGAGGCGATGAAGGTCGCCGAAGGGCTCGACGCCACGGTCGCCGACATGCGTTTCGTCAAACCCCTCGACGAAGCCCTGGTGCGCGAACTGGCGGGCAGCCACGAACTGCTGGTGAGCATCGAGGAAAACGCGGTGATGGGCGGCGCCGGCTCGGCGGTCGGCGAGTTCCTCGCCCGCGAGGGCCTCGAAGTCCCGCTGCTGCAACTGGGCCTGCCCGATTACTACGTCGAGCACGCCAAGCCCAGCGAGATGCTCGCCGAGTGCGGCCTGGATGCCGCCGGCATCGAAAAAGCCGTGCGCCAGCGCCTCGACCGGCAGTAGCGCCAAACCCAGCGACAACGGCGGATAACCGCGTTGCGGTTATTCGCCCTCCCCCCAATTGCCCGTAGGGCGAATAACGCCACCGGCGTTATCCGCCGATACACCGCCATGCCGACACGCACCGCGTGGCAGCGACAACGCCACCGGCGTCATCCGCCGGTACAGCGCGATACCGGCAGCACTCAGCGCGCCCCGGCGAGCGAGCGGCAGAGCTTCTCGGTCGCCGCCAGCATGGCGAAGCTCGGCCGTTCGAGGTTCTTGTCTTCGATCCGGTACAGCTGTCCGCGCCGCGTCGCCGCCAGCGCCGGCCACTGACGCCAGAGTTCCAGCTGGGCGTGGCTGCCGGCGACGATGACCGCTGGATCGCGCGCCAGCACCGCTTCGATGCTGACCTGCGGCGCCGGTTGCGGCAGATCGTCGAACAGGTTCTCGGCGCCGCAGACGCGCAGCGCATCGCTGATCACCTGGCGTCCGCCGATGGTGTACAGCGGCCGGTCCCAGACCTGGTAGAACACCTTCAGCGGCTTGTCCCGCCGGTAGCGCTCGGCCAGGCGCCGCATGCCTTCGCGGAACCTGGCCGACAACCGCTGGCCGGCCTCGGCCTCGCCCAATGCCTCGCCCAGCGAAGCCAGTTGCCGAGCCAGTTCGTCGAGGTTGTGCGGTTCGGCGATGAAGAGGGAGATGCCGAAATCGCGCAGGCGCTGCAACTGCGCCTCGGGCACGCTGCCCGGCCAGACCAGGATCAGATCGGGTTGCAGTTCGAGCAGGCGTTCGAGGTTGACCTGGCCGTAGCGGCCGACGGAAGGCAGGTCCCGGATCGCCGCCGGCCGTTCGCCGCCGTCCAGCACGCCGACCAGGCGGCCCGCGGCGCCGAGTTCGAGCACGCTATCGGTCAACGAAGGCGCCAGGCTGACCACCCGCTGCGCCGCCCCGGCGGAAAGGCTGAGGAGCAGGCAGGCGAGCAGCCAGAACGAACGCATCAGCCCAGTTGACGCGGAATACGGTAGAGCCAGAACAGCACCAGGCTGGTGATCCCGAGCAGGATCAGCGCAACGCCGTTGAGCCCGGCGAACATGCCCGGCACGGCGACCCAGGCCGGCAGGCTGGCGCCCAGCAGGGCCTTGCGGCGCACCTGGGCCAGGCTGCTCCAGGCGGCGGCTTCCTCCGGCGTATCCAGCGCTTTCTGGGTGGCGATGAGGCCACGCTTGTAGGCACCGAACAGCGGCAGGTTGACGAACATCGACAGCAGCGCGGCGATGAACAACGGCATCGCCAGGCCATGGGGAAGGGGTTGCAGTGCGCCGAGGAAGAACTCGACCAGGATCAGCGGCAACAGCGCCAACGCCAGCTGCGACCACCAGGCGCGTCCCAGCGCGCCGCGGGCTTGCTGGCGACTCACGTGGTTTCCGCCTCGCCCTGGTGCAGGCTGCCGAGCATGTGGCCGAGCTTGCCGGCCTTGGTCGCCAGGTAGCGCCTGTTGTGCTTGTTCAGGCCCTTCTGCAGCGGCACGCGCTCGGCCACGGTGACGGCATAGCTTTCCAGCGCCTTGACCTTGCGCGGATTGTTGGTCATCAGGCGCAGGGAGGAAACGCCCAGGTGCGCGAGCATCGGCTGGCACATGGCGTAGTCGCGCTGGTCGGCGCCGAAGCCCAGTTGCAGGTTCGCCTCGACGGTGTCGGCGCCGCCATCCTGCAACTCGTAGGCGCGGATCTTGTTCAGCAGGCCGATGCCGCGGCCTTCCTGGCGCAGGTAGAGGAGCACGCCGCGGCCTTCCTCGGCGATCGCGGCGAGCGCGCCTTCCAGCTGGAAACCGCAATCGCAGCGCAGGCTGAACAGCGCGTCGCCGGTCAGGCATTCGGAATGCAGGCGGCCGAGCACCGGCGCGCCATCGGCGATGTCGCCCATGGTCAGGGCCACATGCTCCTTGCCACTCTCCTCGTCGAGGAAGCCGTGCATGGTGAATTCGCCGAAGGGAGTCGGCAGTTTGGAGGCGGCGACGAACACGACGGACACCGGGGAACTCCTAGGGAAACGGAAGTCCGCCATTGTACCAGCAGCGTCCGGCGCCCGGTCAGTTCGAAATGCCGCAAATACCTATCGAGATGGACGATGGATAGAACCCCGGGTTATGAACGACCGGCGTTCAATGCTTGGCCTCGATAAGCAGCATCCCCTGCTCCTCACGCCAACGCACCCGGTTGAGGAAGCTCATGCCGAGCAGGGCTTCGGTCGGATGATCGCCTTCGATCACCGCCGCCTCGACGCCCAGCACTTCGATGCCGCCGATCTTCACCCGGTCCAGGGTCACCCGCCAGCCGCGCGAGGTGCCACTGGCGGTGGAGGCGACCATCGGCTTGCCGGCCACCCGGTAGTCGATGCCCAGGCGGCGCGCCTCGTTCTCGTTCATGGCAATGCTGGTGGCGCCGGTATCCACCAGGAACTGCATGTTCTGCCCGTTCACCGACCCCGCCACCCAGTAGTGCCCGCCGGTACCTCGGGCGATGCTGAAGGCCTGCCGCTGCGGCGTCGAGTAGCCGGCCTCGTTGTACTCGCGGCTCAACTCGTAGGTGCGTTCGACGCCATCGACCCGCAGCACCGCCTTGCGACTGTCGGCGCTGACCACCTGGACGCCCTGCGGGCCGGTCTGGCCGACCCTGACCAGCTTGCGCTGGCCGTCGACGTTGAGCACCGCAGCGCCAGGAAACAGGCCGACCACGAACACCTGGGGCGCAGCCAGCGAGGGCAGCGCGAGAATGCTGGAAAACAGGGCGACGCACAGGCGCGGCATGGAATCACTCCTTGGGTGGCAGGATCGCCTGCAACGGCGCGTAGGGCCAGTTCCAGCGGGCGAAGATGCGTTCCAGCTCGCCGCTGGCGTGCAGCCGCCGCATGCGCCGGTCGAACAGCGCCAGCAGCTCGCGGCCCCTGGGGGTATCGGAGAAGCCAAGATACAACGGCAGCCGGGTGACGTCGGTGATGCGGTACTCAGCCGCCAGCGCTCCGGCTCCGGCGAGCATTTCTTCCAGTTCCGGACGTGAATCGATGAAGTAGTCGACCCGGTGGTTGAGCAGCATCGGCAGCACCGAGGTGCGGCGCTGCACCTCGCTGTGCGGGGCCAGTGGGATATAGCGGGCGAAGGCGTAGCCGCGCATCCAGGCCAGGCGGAACCGGCTCAGGCCTTCGAGTGGCGGCGGTGGGTTGTCCCTCAGGGAAAGCACGGCGATCGGATCGACGTCATAGGGCCAGCGAGGGTAGAGCGCTTCGTCGACTTCCCCGCGGTAGGCGCCGACCCAGGCGTCGGCCTCGCCACGCAGGACCAGGCCGACCGCCCGTGTATAGGGCTCGTTGGCGATGCGCAGGCGCACCCCGGCCGGCTCGTAGACCGCGCGCAGCAAGTCCCAGGCGACCCCGCGACCATCCTCCTGGGTGTAGCGCGTCCAGGTTTCGCTGACCACGCGGATCTCGCCGGGAGCGGACGCGGCAGACGCGACAGCGGACAACAGCCACAGGCAGCAGAACAGGACGAGCAGACGCATGGGAGGCCTCAGACCAGCCAGTGTACCCATCCCCAGACTAGACCCTGCATGACCAGCCAGGCGAATACCCCGGCCAGGACGTCGTCGAGCATGATGCCGACGCCACCGTGCACGTTGCGGTCAACCCAGCTGATCGGCCAGGGCTTGAGGATATCGACGATGCGGAACACGACGAAGCCGACCAGCAGCCACCACCAGCCCTCCGGAACCAGCCAGAGGGTTATCCACATGCCGACCATCTCGTCCCAGACGATGCCCTCGTGGTCATGCACGCGCAGGTCGTCGGCGACCTTGCCGCACAGCCAGAAGCCGAACAGCATGGTGACTCCCAGCATCAGCCAGTAGCCCCAGTCCGGCAGCATCTGCCACAGCGGGATGAACGGGATGGCCACCAGCGAACCCCAGGTACCCGGCGCCTTGGGCAGGGTACCGGAGCCGAAGCCGAAGGCGAGGAAATGCCAGGGATTGCGCCAGACCGACGGCGGCACCGGCTGCGCCGGCGCCTGATCAGGATGCTCAGTCACGTTGGGTTCCGAAATGTTGGTAGCCGGCCGCGGCCGGCGTGAGTTCCTTTCCGCTGGCGTCGAGCAGGTGCACCCCCTGCCCCACCTCGACCCGGCCGATGACCGCCATGGCCGGCCAGGCGGCGCGAATCTCGTCGAGGTGCGCGGGCGGCAGGGTGAAGGCCAGCACATAGTCGTCGCCGGCGGCCAGTTGCTGGCGCAAGGCTTCCTCGCCGGCGAGCAGGCCGCTCAACGCGGCGCTCGCCGGCAAGCGCTGGCATTCGACCAGCAGGGCGACGCCGGAAGCGCGGGCGATATGTCCGCAGTCGGCGAGCAGCCCGTCGGAGATGTCCAGGGCGGCGCTGGCCTTGCCGCGCAGGGCGAGGCCCAGCTCGAATTGCGGGGCCGGCGTCCAGTAGCGCGCCAGCAGGGGCTCGGCCACCTCGGCGGGCGCCGATCTTCGCTCCAGCACCAGTTCCAGCGCCGCTCCAGCCTCGCCGAGCGGGCCACCGACGCAGAGCAGGTCGCCCGGGCGCGCACCGGCGCGGGTCAGCGCCTGGCCGGCCGGCACCCTGCCGAACACGGTCAGGGTCATGCTCAGCGGGCCGCGCGTGGTGTCGCCGCCGACCAGGACCAGGCCACATTGCCGGGCCATGGCGTCGAGGCCGCGGGCGAAGCCCTGCAGCCACTCGGCGTCGGCCTGCGGCAGGGTCAGGGCCAGGGTGAAGGCCAGGGGCGCGGCGCCCATCGCTGCCAGGTCGCTGGCGGACACCGCCAGGGCGCGCTGGGCAAGAAGGAAAGGGTCGCAACCGGCGGGGAAATGCACGCCTTCCACCAGGGTATCGGTGGAGACCGCCAGCTGTTCGCCGGCTGGCGGCGCCAGCAGGGCGCAGTCGTCGCCGATGCCGAGGGCCACACCCTCCGCCTGCGCCGCGCAGGCGGCCGCGGCGAAGAAGCGGCGGATCAGCTCGAACTCACCCATGACGCCGCCGGCGCGGGATCAGCGCTTGCCGCCGCGCAGCTCGGCGGCGCGCAGGCGCGGCGCCAGCTTGTCGAGCACGCCGTTGACGAACTTGTGGCCGTCGGTGGCGCCGAAGGTCTTGGCCAACTCGATACCCTCGTTGATCACCACCTTGTAGGGCACGTCGATGCGGTTGCGCAGCTCGTAGGTGGACAGCCGCAGGATGGCCAGCTCGACCGGGTCGATCTCGGCCAGCGGGCGGTCCAGGCAGGGCTCGAAGGTGGAGTCCAGCTCGCTCTTCTGCCGCGGCACGCCGTGCAGGATCTCGTGGAAGTAGGCGCCGTCGACCTCGGAGAAGTCGTTGTCGGTACGGAACTGCGCCTCGATCTCGTGCAGGGGCTGGCCGGCGATCTGCCAGGAATACAGGGCCTGGACGGCCAGGCTGCGGGCCTTGCGGCGAGCGGCGGTCTTGCCTTTGGGCGGCTTGGCTGCCGGGCTGCCGCTGTCTTGATTGCTCACTTGGCCTCCAACTGCGCCAGCAGGCTGACCATTTCCAGGGCCGACAGCGCTGCTTCCGCGCCCTTGTTGCCGGCCTTGGTGCCGGAGCGCTCGATGGCCTGCTCGATGGAGTCGACGGTGAGGACGCCGAAGGCGACCGGGATGCCGAACTGTAGGGACACCTGGGCCAGGCCCTTGGTGCACTCGCCGGCCACGTATTCGAAGTGCGGGGTGCCGCCACGGATCACCGCGCCGAGGGCGATGATGGCGTCGAAGCCGCCCTGCTGGGCGACCTTCTGGGTCACCAGCGGGATCTCGAAGGCGCCCGGGGCGCGGATGATGGTGATCTCGCTTTCAGCCACGCCGTGGCGGACCAGGGCGTCGACGGCGCCGCTGACCAGGCTTTCCACGACGAAGCTGTTGAAGCGGCCGACCACCAGGGCGTAGCGGCCTTTGGGAGCAATGAAGGTACCTTCGATGGTCTTCAGGGTCATGAGCAGGTCTCATCTGTTAAAGAGCCGGGGCGCCGTTGCGCCCCGAGCGAAAAGGGTCGAAAGGTCCGTCCAGCATAGCGCCCGCCGCGATCTTGCACGCGGCGGGCGGGACAGGCCTTATTCGGCGGGCAGGTATTCTACAACTTCCAGGTCGAAACCGGATATCGCATTGAAGCGCATCGGCGCGCTCAGCAGGCGCATCTTGCGCACGCCGAGGTCGCGCAGGATCTGCGAGCCGGCACCCACGGTGCTGTAGGTGGTGGTGGCCTTGGGCGCCGGGGCCGGCGCCGAAGCGATCTCGCGGACGTGCGCGAGCAGGTCGTCGCCGCCGATCTGGTGGCCGAGCAGCAGCACCACGCCGCTGCCCGCCTCGGCGACCTTGCTCATCGCCGCGCGCAGGCTCCAGCGGCCCGGCTGGTTGACCTGCAGCAGGTCGCGCAGCGGGTCCATGTTGTGCACGCGGACCAGGGTCGGCTCTTCCGCGCAGACCTTGCCGAGGGTCAGCGCCAGGTGCACGTCGCCCTCCACCGAGTCGCGGTAGGTGATCAGGTTGAAGTGCCCCAGTTCGCTGTCCAGCGGCTGCTCGGCGATGCGCTCCACGGTGCGCTCGTGGATCAGCCGATAGTGGATCAGGTCGGCGATGGTGCCGATCTTGATCCCGTGCTCGGCGGCGAACGCCTCCAGCTCGGGCCGGCGGGCCATGCTGCCGTCGTCGTTCATCACCTCGCAGATCACCCCGGACGGCTCGAACCCGGCCATCCGCGCCAGGTCGCAGGCCGCTTCGGTGTGCCCGGCGCGAGCCAGGGTACCGCCCGGCTGGGCCATCAGCGGGAAGATGTGGCCGGGGCTGACGATGTCGGCGGCCACCGCGTTCTTCGCCGCCGCAGCCTGCACGGTGCGGGCGCGGTCCGCGGCGGAGATGCCGGTGGTGACGCCCTCGGCGGCCTCGATGGAGACAGTGAACTTGGTGCCGAAGCCGGAGCCGTTGCGCTGCACCATCAGCGGCAGGCCGAGGCGCTCGCAACGCTCGCGGGTCATCGGCATGCAGACCAGGCCGCGGGCATGCTTGACCATGAAGTTGATGTCTTCGGTGCGGACGCATTCGGCGGCCATGATCACGTCGCCTTCGTTCTCGCGGTCCTCGTCATCCATCAGGATGACCATCTTGCCTTGGCGGATGTCTTCGATCAGTTCGTCGATCGTGTTGAGTGCCATGGGCACCCCCTTGTGCAATTCGTGGGTTACTTGAGAAAACCGTTCTCGGCGAGAAACGCTTCGCTGATGCCGGAGGCGCTGGGCTCGGCGGCCTTGTCGCCAAGCAGCAGGCGCTCCAGGTAACGGGCCAGCAGGTCGACCTCGAGGTTGACCCGGCGTCCGGGCTGGTACTCGGCCATGATGGTTTCGCTGAGCGTATGCGGGACGATGGTCAGCTCGAACTCCGCGCCGTTCACCGCGTTCACCGTGAGGCTGGTGCCGTCGACGGTGATCGAGCCCTTGTGCGCGATGTACCTGGCCAGTTCGCGCGGGGCGCGTACGGTGAACTGGATGGCGCGGGCATTCTCCTCGCGCTTGAGCACCTCGCCAACGCCGTCGACGTGGCCGCTGACCAGGTGCCCGCCGAGGCGGGTGGTCGGCGTCAGGGCCTTTTCCAGGTTCACCCGGCTACCCACCTTCAGGTGCTGGAAGGCGGTGCGCGCCAGGCTCTCGCGGCTGACGTCGGCCCAGAAGCCATCGCCGGGCAGTTCCACCGCGGTGAGGCAGACGCCGTTGACCGCGATGCTGTCGCCGAGCTTGACATCGCCCAGGTCGAGCTTGCCGGTGGCGATGTAGACCCGCAGGTCGCCGCCCTTGGGCGTCATCGCGCGGATACTGCCGATCGACTCGATTATGCCGGTGAACATGCGACCTCCCGTTTTTCCGCCGCACAGGCGCGCAGCCCGGCCGGCGCGACGCCGAGCGGCCTGCATGCCATAGCGCGGGTATTCCAAGATGAAGACATATGACGAACTCCTGTTTCGTGAAAAACAGGGCTTTTTGGATCGAAGGGGATCTTGCGGGCGCACGCGGTACGCCCAGGCAGGCAATCCCGTTCTCTCTTTATCCGGACTATGACCGTCGGCCCCGGAATCGCACCGGATCTGCTGACCTTGTCGTCCGGCGGTGGCCGGTCCGGCAAGCGCTCGCGGGCTAGGCGCGTTGCGCGCCATTACCGCCGGTGGGGACTTTCACCCCGCCCTGAGAACGTTACGGCCACCGAGATGGCCGTGTGGCGTTTTACCACAGTTGCGCCGCTTGTGCATCGTCCTGCGCGTCGCCGCGCAGCGAAGTTCAGGCGTCCTGCGGACGGGGCCGCGCGGTGACCAGCCAGTCGTCGCCCACCGCGCGGATGTCGTCGATCTCCAGCTCCGCCGCATCGGCCATCCGCGCCAGCGGCCAGTCGAGCAAAGGACGGGCGCTGGAGCCGAGGAACTTCGGTGCGACGAACAGCCGGTACTCATCCACCAGCCCCAGCCGGGCGAAGGCGCCGGCCAGGCGCGGGCCGGCCTCCACCAGCACTTCATTGGCACCGCGCGCCGCCAGTTCCAGGAGCAGCTTGTGCAAATCGACGTGGCCCTCGGCGGAGGGCAGCGCCAGCAGTTCGTGGCCGGCGTCCTGGAAGCGTTCGCGCGCGGAGGCGGCGGCGCAGGTCGCCACCAGCGCCGGGCCGGCCTGGTAGAACGCCGACTCCAGCGGCACCCGCAGGCGCCCGTCGACCAGCACCCGCAACGGCTGGCGAGCCGCGGCGAGCGCGGTAAGCTCGGCGTCCAGGCCCAGTTCGTCGGGGCGTACGTTGAGCCGCGCATCGTCCGCCAGCAGCGTATCGGCGCCGGACAACACCACGCTTGAGCGAGCGCGCAAGCGCTGCACCGCCGAACGCGCGGCGGGGCCGGTGATCCACTGGCTTTCCCCGCTGGCCATGGCGGTGCGCCCGTCCAGGCTCATCGCCAGCTTGACCCGGACGAACGGCAGGCCATGTTCCATGCGCTTGATGAAACCGATGTTGAGTTCCCGCGCCTCGGCCTCGAGGACCCCGCTGTGCACCGCGATGCCTGCCTGCATCAGACGCAGCAGGCCGCGACCGGCAACCTCGGGGTTTGGATCCTGCATCGCCGCGACCACCCGCGCCACCCCGGCGCCCACCAGCGCATCGGCGCACGGCGGGGTGCGGCCGAAGTGGCTGCAGGGCTCGAGGGTCACGTAGGCGGTGGCGCCGCGTGCCTTCTCGCCGGCCTGGCGCAGGGCATGGACCTCGGCGTGCGGCTCGCCGGCGCGGACGTGCCAGCCCTCGCCGACCACCTGGCCGTCCCTGACCAGCACGCAGCCGACGCGCGGATTCGGATGGGTGGAGTACAGCCCTTGGCGCGCCAGCTCCAGGGCGCGGGCCATGTACAGCGGGTCGGCGGCGTTCATTCCTTGGCCGGCTCGCGGGCGAGGCGTTCGATCTCCTCGCGGAATTCGTTGAGGTCCTGGAAGCGCCGGTAGACCGAGGCGAAGCGGATGTAGGCGACTTCGTCGAGCTTCTGCAGCTCGGCCATCACCAGTTCGCCCAGCACCCGCGACTTGATCTCGCGCTCGCCGGTGGCGCGCAACTGGTGCTTGATGTGGCCGATGGCCGCTTCCAGGCGTTCGACGCTGACCGGACGCTTCTCCAGGGCACGCTGCATGCCGGCGCGCAGCTTGTCCTCGTCGAACGGCTGGCGGCTGCCGTCCTGCTTGATCAGACGCGGCATGACCAGCTCGGCGGTCTCGAAGGTGGTGAAGCGTTCACCGCAGGCCAGGCACTCGCGGCGCCGGCGCACCTGATCGCCCTCGGCGACCAGTCGCGAGTCAATCACTTTGGTGTCATGGGCACCGCAGAAGGGACAATGCATGGTGCAGGTACAGGCGTAGCTGAAGGAAGCCGCATGGTAGCGCATCCGCGCCCGGCCGAGCACCCGCAGAATCGACCGGCGCCGGCGCGATGGGAAAGGCGGGAGGAATCGGACGTTGCGGCCCACGCGAAGCGCGACAAGAATCACACTTTGCGCTATACAAGCGCCGCCCCGGATTCCACCGCCATGGAGCAGCCCATGACCCTGCGCCCGATCGCCCTGCTGGCTTTCCTTCTCCTCGCCGCTTGTTCCAGCGACAAGCCGAAGCCCGCGCCGACACCGCCAGCCCCGCGCAGCGTGAGCATGGTCGAGCCGGTGCTGCCGGCCCACCTGCGCGAGCTGAGCGGAACCCTGAGCAGCGTCCAGGGCAGCCTGCCGCGCGGCAGCGAGGTGCAGATGGCGCTGCTGGTGATCGACGAGCGCGACCGCCCGCAGCGACTGCTGGCCAGCGAGACGGTGCTGGCCTCCGGCGAACTCATGCCCTTCCGCCTGCCTTTCAACCCCGAATCCTTCCCGCCGGCCGGCGGCGCGCTGCGCGTCGAACTGCACGCCCGGGTGATCCAGTCCGGCCAGTTGGCCTGGCGCCTGCACCCGTTGCGGATCGCCCAGCCGACCACCCAGGCCCTCGGCGAACTGCGCCTGGTACGCGCACCGTGACGGCACCGCAAGCCCTGACCCAGGCGCTGGGCGAACTGCTCGGCGACGCCCGGCTCAGCGCCACCGCGCTGCCCGGCACCGACCTGCGCCTGTGGCTGATCGACGCGCGGAACATGGACCGCCAGTTCAGTCCGGAGGAAACCCGCCGCATCCTCGAGGAGCCGCCGTACTGGTGCTTCTGCTGGGCCAGCGGGCTGGTCCTGGCGCGCTGGTTGGCGGAGCGCCCGCAGTGGGTCCGCGGCAAGCGCGTGCTGGACTTCGGCAGCGGCTCCGGGGTGGCGGCGATCGCCGCGGCCCGCGCCGGCGCCGCCGAGGTGGTGGCCTGCGACCTGGATCCCCTGGCGCTGGCGGCGAGCCGGGCGAACGCCGAACTGAACGGAGTGGCGCTGAATTATTCGGCGGACTTCTTCGCCGAAGACGATCGCTTCGACCTGATCCTGGTCGCCGACGTGCTCTATGACCGCGCCAACCTGCCGCTGCTCGACCAGTTCCTCAGTCGCGGCCGCCAGGCGCTGGTCGCCGACTCGCGGGTGCGTGACTTCCGTCATCCGCTGTACCGGCGCCTGGACGTGCTCGACGCCTGTACCTGGCCGGACCTCGCCGAGCCCGCCGAATTCCGCCTGGTCAGCCTGTATCACGCCGAACGCGGGCAAGCCTGAGGCACGGGCTTGTTTGCGCGCGGCGCGCCCCCACTTATAGTGGTCACCACCTTGCGTTTCCGAGAATCGACATGAGCGATACGCCCTACATCTTCGACGTCACCGGCGCCAACTTCGAGCAGCTGGTCATCGAGAACTCGTTCCACAAGCCGGTCCTGGTGGACTTCTGGGCCGACTGGTGCGCCCCGTGCAAGGCGCTGATGCCGCTGCTGGCGCAGATCGCCGAGTCCTACCAGGGCGAATTGCTGCTGGCCAAGGTCAACTGCGACGTCGAGCAGGACATCGTGATGCGCTTCGGCATCCGCAGCCTGCCGACCGTGGTGCTGTTCAAGGATGGCCAGCCGGTCGACGGCTTCGCCGGCGCCCAGCCCGAGTCGCAGATCCGCGCCCTGCTGGAACCCCATGTGAAAGCCCCGGCGCTGCCCGACGAAGACCCGCTGGAAGTGGCCCAGGCGCTGTTCGCCGAAGGTCGCATCGGCGACGCCGAAGCGACCCTGAAGGCCCTGCTGGCGGAGCACAACGACAACCCCGCTGCGCTGATCCTCTACGCCCGCTGCCTGGCCGAGCGCGGCGAACTGGAAGAGGCGCAGGCCATCCTCGACGCGGTGAAGAGCGACGAGCACAAGCAGGCCCTGGCCGGCGCCCGCGCGCAGCTGACCTTCCTGCGCCAGGCCGCCGACCTGCCCGACGCCGCCGAGCTGAAGAGTCGCCTGGCGAACGACGCCGGCGACGACGAGGCCGCCTACCAGCTGGCCATCCAGCAGCTCGCCCGGCAGCAGTACGAAGCGGCGCTGGATGGCCTGCTCAAGCTGTTCCTGCGCAACCGCGGCTACCAGGACGACCTGCCGCGCAAGACCCTGGTACAGGTGTTCGACCTGCTCGGCAACGACCACCCGCTGGTCACCACCTATCGCCGCAAGCTCTACCAGGCGCTCTACTGAGTGGTCCGGGCCCCGTCCGCGGGGCTCACTCTTCCTGCCAGACGAATACCTGGGTACCGTCGACCACCTCGACCCTGACCCGCGCGTTGTGCCGCAGGCGCACCAGCAGATGCTTGGCGGCCCCGGCGTTGCCGGCGAAGGCCTGCAGTTCCGCGAGCAGTTGCGGTCCCTCGATCCGTCCACTGCCGCGCAGCAGGTCGATGGCAGCCTGCCACAGGCGATCCTGCGGCGCTTCCGCCACCGGCGTCCTGGCCGCCACGGCCTGCGGCGGCGGGGGCAAGTGTTGCGCCAGCTGGCGCCAATCCTCGGCGTCCAGCTCCAGGGTCAGGTCCACCGGCCAATCGCCGATGCTTCCGCGAATCCGCACCATCTCGTTTCTCCACAAGCGAATCGCGCCATGCTCCCACGTCGGCGCGAATGGACCAAATCATCCAGGCTAGGCAGGCGGAAAAATTCGTTATAACGTAACGAATCATTTCCCATCCTTGCCGGAGTCCCGTCCATGCGCCCACTGCTGTTAGCCCTCGCCTTGCTGCCGTTCGCCGTCCAGGCCCATGACGATCATGACCATGACCACGCCCATGGCAGCCTCGGCAAGCACGAGCACGGCGTAGCCCAGTTGAACGTGGCGCTGGACGGCAAGAGCCTCGAACTGGAGCTGGACAGCCCGGCGATGAACCTGGTCGGCTTCGAGCATGCCGCCAGCAGCGAAGCGGACAAGGCCGCCGTGGCCAAGGCCCGCGCACAGCTGGAAAAACCGCTGGAGCTGTTCGCCCTGCCGGTCACCGCCGGCTGCTCGGTGGCCAGCCAGGAGCTGCGGAGCCCGCTGTTCGGCGACAAGGCGGCGGCCCACGCGCACAAGGAGGAGGCAGGCCACGAGCACGAACACGGCCATGCCGATATCCACGCCCATTACCGGCTCAGCTGCGAGAAGCCCGAGCTGCTCAAGCTGCTGACCCTCGCCGAGTTCTTCAAGCGCTTCCCCGCCACCCAGAAAATTCAGGTACAACTGATCGGTCCCGACGGCCAGAAAGGCGCCGACCTGGCTCCGGCCAGCGCCGAGCTGAAGCTGTAGGATCGTTCCGGAGGCGCCGCGAGGGATTCGGCGCGGCGCCCCTCCATCCATTCTCGAGGCTCCGGCGGAGCGTTCCGCCCCTATCCCCATGAGCGCACTGATCACCCTGAGCAACCTCGGCTTCGCCTGGCCCGGCCAGGCGGAGTTGCTGGACATCCCCAGCTTCCATCTCGAACGCGGCGAGAGCCTGTTCCTCAAGGGGCCTTCCGGCAGCGGCAAGACCACCCTGCTCGGCCTCCTTGGCGGCGTGCAGAAGCCCGGCCGCGGCAGCATCCGCCTGCTCGGCGAGGACCTGGAAAAGCTGTCCGCCGCGCGCCGCGACCATTTCCGCGTCGACCACACCGGCTACATCTTCCAGCAGTTCAACCTGCTGCCGTTCCTTTCGGTGCGCGAGAACGTCGAACTGCCCTGCCACTTTTCCACCTTGCGCCGCCAGCGCGCCCGCGAACGCCACGGCAGCCCGGCGCAGGCCGCCAGCCACCTGCTCGGCCAGCTCGGCCTCGGCGGCGAACTGCACGAACGCCGCGCCGACAGCCTGTCCATCGGCCAGCAGCAGCGGGTCGCCGCCGCCCGTGCGCTGATCGGCCAGCCGGAACTGGTGATCGCCGACGAGCCGACCTCGGCGCTCGACGCCGACAGCCGCGAGGCGTTTCTCCAACTGCTCTTCGCCGAATGCCGCGAGGCCGGCGCCAGCCTGCTGTTCGTCAGCCACGACCAGAGCCTGGCCGGGCTGTTCGACCGCAGCCTGTCCCTTTCCGATCTCAACCGCGCCGCCCGGCCGGTAGGACTCTGAGCATGTATCTCTTCCGACTGGCTCTGGCCAGCCTGGCCAACCGCCGCTTCACCGCCCTGCTGACGATCTTCGCCATCGCCCTCTCCGCCTGCCTGCTGCTGGCGGTGGAGCGAGTCCGCAGCGAGGCCAAGGCCAGCTTCGCCAGTACCATCTCCGGTACCGACCTGATCGTCGGCGCGCGCTCCGGCTCGGTGAACCTGCTGCTCTACTCGGTGTTCCGCATCGGCAACGCGACCAACAACATCCGCTGGGACAGCTACCGGCACTTCGCCGACAACCCGCGGGTGAAGTGGGCGATCCCCATCTCCCTGGGCGACTCGCACCGCGGCTACCGGGTGATGGGCACCGACGCCGGCTATTTCGAGCATTACCGCTACGGGCGCGGCCAGGCACTGCAACTGGCCGAGGGCCGCGCCTTCGGCCAGGACCTGTTCGACGTGGTGCTCGGCGCCGAGGTGGCCGAGGCCCTGCACTACAAGCTCGGCGAGAGGATCGTGCTGGCCCACGGGGTGAGCACGGTGAGCCTGGTGAAGCACGACGACAAGCCGTTCACCGTGGTCGGCATCCTCCAGCGCACCGGCACGCCGGTGGACCGCACCCTGCACATCTCCCTCGCCGGCATGGAGGCGCTGCACGTCGACTGGCGCAACGGCGTGCCGGCGCTGGGCGCCGGGCGCGTCAGCGCCGAGCAGGCACGGCACATGGAGCTGCAGCCGCAGGCGATCACCGCGTTCCTGGTCGGCCTGAAGAGCAAGGTGGCGACCTTCGCCCTGCAGCGCACGGTCAACGACTATCCCGGCGAACCGCTGATGGCGATCCTCCCCGGTGTCGCCCTGCAGGAACTGTGGGGCCTGATGGGCACCGCGGAGAAGGCGCTGTTCGTGGTCTCGCTGTTCGTCGTCCTGACCGGCCTGATCGGCATGCTCACGGCGATCCTCACCAGCCTCAACGAGCGCCGCCGCGAGATGGCCATCCTGCGCTCGGTGGGCGCGCGTCCCTGGCACATCTTCGGCCTGCTGCTGGCCGAGGCCTTCAGCCTGGCGCTGGCCGGCGTCGGCCTCGGCCTCGGCCTGCTCTACCTGGGCCTCGCCGCCAGCCAGGGCTACGTCCAGGCCAGCTACGGCATCTACCTGCCGCTGGCCTGGCCGAGCGACTATGAGTGGAGCCTGCTCGGGGCTATCCTGGCGGCCGCCGTGCTGATCGGCTGCGTGCCGGCCTGGCGCGCCTACCGCCAGTCCCTGGCCGATGGCCTGTCGATCCGCCTATGACCCGGAGATATTCCCCGATGCTGCGCTCCCTGACCGTCCTCCTGCTGGCTTTCGCCCTGCTCCTGGGCAGTGCCGTGGCGCGCGCCGCGCCGCGCGAACTGACCTGGTCGCAACTGATCCCGGCCGGCGCCCCGCCGGCCCCGGCGCCACTGCCGATCCACGACCTGGCCAACGCCCTCAGCGAAGCCGGCCCGGCGGCCAGCCAGCAGAGCCCCAACGCCCCGGTGGTGAAGGCACTGGACGGTATCGAGGCCAAGCTGCCGGGCTACATCGTGCCGCTGGAAATCAGCGAGGCCGGGCTGGTCACCGAGTTCCTCCTGGTGCCCTACTACGGCGCCTGCATCCACGTGCCACCGCCGCCGTCGAACCAGATCGTCTACGTGAAGACCGCCAAGGGCGTGCAGATGGACGAGCTGTACCAGCCGTTCTGGGTCGAGGGCACCTTCAAGGTGGAAAACGCCAGCAGCGAACTGGCGGCGGCCGGCTACCGCATGCAGGCGAGCAAGGTGACACCCTATGAATACGAAGATGGCTGAACGGCATGCGACAATCCGCCGCGCGCATTAGGTTGCGGCGGTCACATTTGCCCCTAGGATTGATTGAGCTGTGTCAAGGAAGGCAACTGTTAGCTGGCTGACCATTAGCAGCACCAACACTCTTCTAATACAAGGAATGGAGCTCATCATGCGTAAGTCCTGGCTTACCGCTTCCCTGCTGGCCCTCACCGTCGCCTCCCCGTTCGCCGCTGCGGATATTCAAGGACACAAGGCCGGTGACTTCATCATCCGCGGCGGCTTCGCCACCGTCGATCCCGACGACAGCAGTTCCGACATCAAGCTGGACGGCGCCAAGCAGCGCGGTACCAAGGCGACTGTCGACAGCGATACCCAGCTCGGTCTGACCTTCACCTACATGTTCGCCGACAAGTGGGGCGTGGAACTGGTCGCCGCCACCCCGTTCAACCACCAGGTCGACGTCAAGGGCCTCGGCCCGGGCCTGGACGGCAAGCTGGCCGACATCAAGCAACTGCCGCCGACCCTGCTGCTCCAGTACTACCCCATGGGCGGCACCAACAGCGCCTTCCAGCCCTACGGCGGCCTGGGCGTGAACTACACCACCTTCTTCGACGAAGACCTCGCCAGCAACCGCAAGGCGCAGGGTTTCAGCAGCATGAAGCTGCAGGACTCCTGGGGCCTGGCCGGCGAACTGGGCTTCGACTACATGCTCAACGAGCACGCGCTGTTCAACATGGCCGTCTGGTACATGGACATCGACACCAAGGCCAGCATCAACGGCCCGAGCGCGCTGGGCGTGAGCAAGACCAAGGTCGACGTGGACGTCGATCCGTGGGTCTACATGATCGGTTTCGGCTACAAGTTCTGAGTCGTAGACTGTCGCGGGGCTTGCGCCCCCAACGGGAAAAGGCGCCTTCGGGCGCCTTTTTTCATCCTGCGGAAACGGACCCCATGTACCTCTGGCTGAAGACCCTGCACATCACCTTCGCCCTCAGCAGCGCCGCCCTGTTCGCCTGGCGCCTGGCCTGGAACTGGTCGGGGCGCAAGAACAGCGGCATCCGCCGCTGGGGACCGCACCTGGTGGATACCCTGCTGCTGCTCAGCGCGCTGGGCCTGGTGCACCTGGCGATGCCCTGGCCGCTGCCGCTGTGGCTGCAGGCGAAGCTGGGCCTGTTGCTGGGCTATATCGTCTGCGCGGCGTTCGCCCTGCGCATGGCCCGGGGGATCGGCAAGGGCCTGCTCAGCGCCCTCAGTCTCGCCCTGCTGGGCGGGATCTTCTACCTGGCGCTGAACAAGCCCTGGTGGTGATCAACGCCCGAGCAGGCGCGCCAGGCCCACGCTCATCGGCGTCGGCTGATCGAAGCGGAAGCGCTGCAGCAAGCGGTCGTTGTTCGCCCGCGAATGCTTGATATCGCCGGCCCGCGCCTCGGCGTGGCTCACCGGCGGCAGGCCGCCGAGCACCTGGCCGATCTCGGCCAGCAGTTGCTTCAGGCTGGTGGCGCGGTTCAGGCCGACGTTCACCGCGCCGGACTCCACCGCCTGTGCCTCCAGCGCCTGGACGAGGAAGTCGACCAGGTCGGCGACGTAGATGAAATCACGGGTCTGCTCGCCATCGCCGAACACGGTGATCGGGGTTCCCTTGAGCGCGCGCTCGGTGAAGATGCTGATCACTCCGGAATAGGGCGAGGACGGGTCCTGGCGCGGCCCGTAGACGTTGAAGAAGCGGAAGATCGCCGGCTCCAGGCCATGCTGGCGACGATAGAAATCCAGGTAATACTCGCTGGCCAGCTTGTCCGAGGCGTAAGGCGTCAGCGGGGATTTCGGGGTGTCCTCGTCGATCGCGCTGCCTTCGCCATTCTGCCCGTAGACCGCTGCGCTCGAGGCGAACACCACGCGCCTGACGCCCTGCTCGCGCATCGCTTCGCAGAGGTTCAAGGTGGCGATGAAATTGCTCTGGTGGGTGGCGACCGGATCGTCCACCGAGGCCTGCACCGAGGCCACCGCCGCCAGGTGGGCGACCGCCGCGCAGCCCTTCAGGGCCGCCGCCAGGGTCGCCGCGTCGGCGGCGTCGCCTTCGATCAGCTCGACCCGCCCGTCGTCCAGGGGCAGGTTGTCGCGCTTGCCGGTGGACAGGTTGTCCAGCACCCGCACGCGGTGGCCGCGCGCGAGCAGCGCGTCGGTCAGGTGGGAGCCAATGAAACCGGCGCCGCCGGTGATCAGGATCGGTCGTTCAGACATGCCTGTAGTACCTGTCCAGTAACGGGGGCAAGCCCGCACGCCAGGCGCGCGGCTTGATGCCGAAGGTGTGGAGGATTTTCTTGCAGACCATCACTGCGTGCTGCGGTTCGTCCGCGGCATCGGGACGAGCGGCGTGGGCTTCCGCCGACGGCTCCTGGATGAGGTTGGAGCGGTAGCTGCGCGCCTCGTTGAGGATCACCTGGCCCAGGGCCAGGGTGGTGGTCGCCTCCAGACCGCCGTAGTGATAGGTGCCCCACAGCGGTGCCTGGCAATCCAACTGCTTGAGTACCGAGAGCACCACCCGCGCGGCGTCGTCCACCGGAGTCGGGTTGCCGCGCCGGTCGTCGGCGAGGTACAGCGGCTGCGGCTGCTCGGCGCGACTGAGGAAGCGCCCCAGCAGGCCGTTCGGGCTTTCGTCGAGCAGCCAGCCGAAGCGGATCAGCACATGCCGCGGACAGGCCGCCCGCACGCTCTGCTCCATGCGCCAGAGCGCCTGGCCGCGCAGGCCTAGCGGCAGGGTCTCGTCCTTCTCGCTGTAGGCGGTGGCCCGGGCGCCATCGAAAACCCGGTAGCTGGACGGCTGGATCAGTAGGATCTCGTAGTGCTGGCAGAGCTCGGCGAGGCGCTCGACCGCGCGCTCCTGGGCATTCAGACGCGCCGCTTCGACCTGCTCGGCCTGGAACCAGTCATGGTAGAAGGCGAGGTTGATCACCGCATCGGGACGCGTTTCGTCCAGCAGGGTGGTGAGGCTGGCGGCATCCCAGCCCTGCTCGGGTGGTCTGGGCGCGAGGAAACCGATGTCTTCCTCCGCCCCGAGGCGGATCAGCGCCTGTCCAAGGGCATTACCGCCGCCCAAAAGCATCAGGCGCATTCGCATGGTGTAGGGGGGCACTCGAAATCTGATAGTGGTTGGCGACGCGGCGCACGCCCCAAGGCAGTGACGTCCTGCGCCTCGCTGGCGACATGAAAGGGTCGGGCATCGGGTGCTGCTTTATCGCGGCAAGTATCCCGGGCAGCGCCGCCGTTATTTTCATGCAACCTGACACGCCGCATTCTTGCTGTGCCTTCGGTACAGCGTCAAGCATTCACCGGGCCAGCTCCGCCAGCGGCGCGGATCAGCGTGACGAATGGCAGCGCGTGGAGGAATCAGGCCGGTAGTGCGGCGGCCCGATAGTCTTTCGGCGAAACCTCGAACTGCTTCTTGAACGCCCGGCTGAAGTGCGCCGAGTCGCTGAAGCCCCACTTGAACGCGATGGAGGTGATCGACTCGCCGCGCAGCGCCGGGTTGCCGAGATCGGCGGCGCTGCGCCCCAGGCGCTGGCGGAGGATGTAGCGACAGACGCTGTCACCCTGGTCCTCGAACAACCGGTACAGCTGGCGCACCGAAATGCGCAGGCGCGCGGCGAGCATATCCGGGCTCAGGCGCGGCTCCTGCAACGACTGCTCGATGAGCCGCTCCGCATGACGCCGCAGGCTGTAGCCGTAGAGCCCGGCCAGTGCCCCATCCTGCGCCTCGCCGGCGTGCTGCAGGGCCGGCCCGAGCAGGGCGATCAGCGCCTCCTGCAACGCCCCGCCCTCACCCGCCAGCGCCCACGGCTGCAGTTCGCCGGCGCACACCTGCTGCACCAGCAGGAGCAGGAGACGACCGCTGGCGCAGTTCGGCGAGAGTTTGCCAAAGGCCCGCTGGCTGGGTGGCAGCTGTCGGCATACCTGCTCGCGGGAGAGATGGAACGAGGTGTGTTCGATGAGGCCGTGGGGAATGATCTCGCAGCCGCCCGCGGAGTCCATCAGCGCCATCTCCCCTGGCGCCAGCTCCATGCTGTCCCCACCCTGGCGCAGTTGCGCATGGCCGCTGCGCTGGACGACCAGGAAGCAGTGGCGGTCGTCGTCATGGTCGGCATGGGTGGTCTGGCGAGCGATGCGCCCGGCGTTGGTGCGGATCTGCGCAAGCTCCAGGCCGCCGAGATCCTGCCGCGATATATCGCCGATGAACAGCGTCCGGTTCAGCGCGGGCTGCGACTCGAAGCGACCGCAGACCTGGCGCAATGCCCGGTCCCAGGCCTCGAAGCTGTTGGGTGCGGAAGACAGGGTATGCACCGGGCACCTCCTGACGGCAATGGCCATCGTTATTGTTGTATGGGCGGCAGGAGATGTGGCCACGCCGCTTTAGCGACATGATTAACATGTTATCGATATGCCGACAAGCTACCGGAATGGACGCTCGGAAGCGTACCGGGGTGGTGGGCTCAGGAGGAAGAAAGCAGGCGCTGCAATTGCACGAAGGTCCCCAGCAGCGCCTGGCGCTGCTCGCCGACCAGGGGAATGTAGCGGCGGTAGGCGGGCATCCGGTTGACCACTTCGCAGGCCCCCAGGTGCTCCAGGCTCAGGTTCCAGCCCAGGCTGTCGCGGCGCAGGCGCAGGCTGCGGAAATCCAGGGGCATGAGCTGCTCCCGCAAGGCCCGGTCCTCCTCCAGGATCGCCGGCAACGGCCCGGGAACACCGCCACGACGCACCACGCAGACGATCCCGCGGCGGCGCAGCCAGCCGTCATGGCGCAGCTCCAGGCTGACCGGCGGATATCCCGGAGCCGGGACGAACAGGCGGAACTCGGTGGTGACGATATGCATCAGCAGGTGCGCCTGGACCCGCTCGCGGACCTCGATACTCAGATCCTTCGTATGCAGCAACAGCCTGCCATCCTGCTCCACGCAGTCGATACCCGCCAGGTTTCGACGCACCAGCGCCAGGGTCGCGCCCGGTCGATAGGCCGAGGGCAACCACTCGCGCCAGTAGCGCTCATACCAGCGCGCCCAGGCGGACATTCGCCCTCTCCCGCTGCTGTTGCAGTTCTTCCACGGCGAACTCCTTCTCCAGCACCTCCTCCACCGACAGCGGGCGGAACGGGTTGACCCGCTGTACGCACAGGGTCCAGAACAGCGCATAGGCGGCTGCCAGCCCGAGCATCAGGGCGAACGGCAGGTAGATGTCGGCGGGGTCCATCCCCGGCGGCGTGATGTAGCACATTCCAAGCAGGATTCCGGCGCTGGAGAACAGCTGCGGCAAAGGGAACAGCGGCGAGCGATAGGCGCGCGGCAGATCCGGTCGGCGGATGCGCAGCAGCACCACCGAGAGGGTCACCAGCAGATAGGCGGTACCCCAGGCGCAGACCGCCGCCAGCACCAGGTGGATGATCCCTTCGCTGTCGCCGCCCAACCACCAGGCATGCAGGCAGGGGATCGCAGCCGCCACGGCGATGCACAGCAGCGGCGTCTTGAAGCGTGGATGCAGGTAGGTGAAGGCCTTCGGCAAGGCGCCATCCAGCGCCATCCCGTAGAGGATCCGTGGCAGTCCGGCCATCAGCGTGTTGATGGTGGCGGCCCCGGCGAACAGCAGGCCGACGCCCAGCCAGACGCGGCCGAACGGCCCCATCACCTGCTCGGCGAATCGCGGGATCGCCATCGGCGTCTCCAGCAGGTGCACGCCGCCGCCAAGGTCGAGGTTCTCCACCTGCCGGCGCATCGCCGCGCCATACAGGAACATGCAACTGGCCACCCCGACCAGCCCCAGCGCCATCGCCCGCGGCAAGGTCCGCGAAGCGTGGCGTACCTCCGGCGCCAGCGGAGTGACGAATTCGCAACCGACGAACATGAACATCGCCATGCCCACCAGCGACAGCAGGGTCGGCAGGTCGCTGCCGACCATCGATGCGCCGAACCAGCCTTGCGACTCCACCACGGGTAGGCGCAGCAGACCGCCCACGGCGAAGATCATCAGGGTGCTCCACATGCCGAAGGTGAGGATCACCTCGGCGCGGCTGAAGGCGGTGACCCCCACCGCATTGAGCAGGCCGAAGCCGAGCACCATGCCGACACCCACCAGCCAGGCGCCGCCCCCGGGTTCGGTGAGGGTGTTCAGCGATTCGAAGTTGACCAGCGCCATGGTCCCGCTGAGCATGGTTTCGGCGGTGCCGGCGAACACATGGACGATCAGGTAGGCCGAGAGCGTGCCGGTGATCGCGAAGAAACGCCCGAGGCCGCACGACAGGTAGTCGTAGACCGAGCCGCGGGTGGGCAGCAGACAGGCGGCCTCGGCGAAGGTGGTGGACTGCGCCAGCATGAGCAGCAGCGCCACCAGCATCGCCGCCGCGAAGGTCCCGCCCCCCAGGCCGAAGCCGGTGGTGGCGGTGAGGATCACCGGGCTGGCCATGATCAGCCCGACCGAACTGGCCAGGGCGGTGGGAAAACCGACCCGTCCCCGGAGCAGGTGCTGGGTGAGTCTGGAGTTCGACATCGACATATCCTCGACGGCAGGGTTGGCGTTGTTGTTCTTGCGTCAGGCTCCTGGCGGGAGCGGCGGCTCCCTGCGCGGCGTGTCGGCGCCCCGCGCGCCGCGCCTGGCGTGGCACGGCGCATCGAATGAACGGCTGCCCCGGCAGGGCAGCGAAAGAGCCGAGCGCATCGGCTCCTCCCTATCGTCTCCCTCAGTAGGCGATGCACACCGACTTGTTCTCGGTGTACGCCTCGATCGCCGCATGGCCCATCTCGCGGCCGATGCCGGATTGCTTGAAGCCGCCGAAGGGCATCGACGGATCGAGCATGTTGTGGGTGTTCACCCATACCGTGCCGGCCTTGATCCGCGGCAGCAGGTCCATTACCTGGCGCAGGTCGTTGGACCAGATGCTCGCGCCCAGTCCATAGATGCTGTCGTTGGCCAGGCGCACGGCCTCGTCCAGGTCATCGAAGGGCGTCGCCACCAGGACCGGGCCGAAGATTTCCTCGCGCACCACCTGCATCCGCGGGGTGACGTCGGCGAGGACCGTCGGCTGTACGTAGAAACCCGTCTCGCCCGCCCGCGCTCCGCCGCAGACCACGCGGGCACCCTCCGCCACGCCGCCCTCGATCATTCCCAGCACACGGCCCTGCTGCCTGGCCGATACCAGCGGATTGATCTGCGCCGCGGGGTCCAGACCGGGGCCGATGTTCAGGTCGGCGGCGATGCTCGCCAGGCGCTCGAGCACCTGCTCGAAGCGCTTGCGCTGTACATAGAGACGCGAGCCGGCGGTACAGACTTGCCCCTGGTTGAAGAAGATCGCGGCGGCGGAACCGGCGGCAGCCATGTCCAGGCTGGTGTCATCGAGGATGATCACCGGGGATTTGCCGCCGAGTTCGAGGGAAAAACGCGTCATGTTCTCCACCGCGGCATGCCCGATCAGCTTGCCCACCGGGGTCGAGCCGGTGAATGCCAGCTTGTCGATGCCCGGGTGCGCCGCCAGCGCCGCGCCGGCCTCGGCGCCCGTGCCGGTGACGATGTTCACCACCCCTGGCGGAATCCCCGCCTCCAGGCACAACTGGCCGAGGCGCAGGGCGGTCAGCGGCGTCTCGTCGGCCGGCTTGAGGACCACGGTGCAGCCGCAGGCCAGGGCCGGGACGATCTTCCAGACCGCCATCAGCAGGGGAAAATTCCACGGCACGATCGCCCCCACCACCCCCACCGGCTCCGGCACCGTGTAGGCCCGGTAGCGCGCGCCGGGAACCGCGGCGATCGACAGGTCGAGACTGCGGCCCTCGATCTTGGTCGCCCAACCGGCCATGTAGCGGATGAATTCGACCGAGGCGCCGACCTCCAGCGCCCGCGACAGGTTGATCGACTTGCCGTTGTTCAGGGTCTCCAGCTGCGCCAGTTGCTCGCCATGCGCCTCCAGCCGCTCGGCCAGGCACAACAGCAGGCGCTCGCGATCGGCCGGGCGCTGTTGCGCCCAGCTGCCCTCGAAGGCACGCCGCGCCGCGGCGACCGCCAGGTCGACGTCGTCGGCAGCGGCGCGCGCCACCCGGGCCAGCTCGGCGCCGCTGGCGGGGTCGTACAGCGGCATGTCGGCGCCGGAGCGCGCCGGCCTGGACTCACCGTCGATCAGCAGCCCATGGTGGCTACGCAGGAACGCGGTGACGGACGGGTCGATGGCAATACTCATGAGTGCTCCTCGGCTGTGCGACGGCGCTGCATCGTGCAGGCGCCTACTACCCGGGGAATACTCTGGACCCGCCCACGCCACGCCCGCTTGACCCAGCCTGCCGGGTTTCTTGCCGTTGCCTGCCAACTCCGGCAGGCGCAAACAAGACGCCATGCCGAAGCCTGGACAAGCTGTCCCGCAGGCGGGACAGTGACCATCCCGCCGCCTCGCCCCACGGGAGCCCGCGCCATGCCTTCGACCCTCTCGCCCGACCTCGGCCAACGCTGCATGCAGGCCTTCACCCAGGTGGTGCCGGCCAGCCTGTGCGTGTTCTACCGCATCGACCGGGAATACCGCGCGCACGACTTCCAGCTGCTGCGAATGCCGGCCTCCATGCACCGCGACTACCTGCGCCACTACCGCGACTACGACCCGCTGCTACCGCGCCACTGTCTGGCCAGCGCCTCGCCGGTGGTGCCATTGCGCCAGGGCATGGCCCGTCAGGATGCGCGACACACCGCGCTGTACCAGGGTTTCCTGCGCCGCCACGGGGTCTGCGATGTGGTCGAGGTGCTGGCCCGCGCGCAGGATCGCCCGGTGGCCGCCCTGTCGCTGCTGCGCGGTACCGAACTCGGCGCCTTTTCCGGCCATGACCTGCAGCAGTTACAGGCCCTGCATGGCCTGATGGAACTGGCCGCGCAGGCCTGGGTGGACGAACCGGCGCACGGCGACCGCCTGCACGGCCTGACGCCGCGGGAACGGCAGATCGCCCTGCTGCTGCGCGACGGAGTCAGCAACAAGTGCCTGGCCCGGCAACTCGGCCTCGGCCTGCCGACGGTGAAGACCCACCTGCTCAATCTGTTCCGCAAGACCGGAGCGCACAACCGTACGGAGCTGGTGCGGCAGTTGTTCCTCTAGGCCTCGGCAAAGCGGCAGGCGCCACCGAGGCCTTGCGCACCTCCTCGCGAGACCGCCCGCTACCTTCGCCGGGCCGTTCAGCGAGCCAGGCCTGGAGCGCGATGTAAAGCACGCTTGACAAAGCTGATCAATCCGGACCAATGTAAAGCTCACTTTACACGGATGATCCCGCAATGACCTGCAAGCGCTTTTTCCTCGAACTGCTTCTCGCGCTGGCGGCCTACGCCGCCGCCGTTCTCCTCTCCGGCCGGTTCCTCGCCGGACTGGAGGCGGGCGCCGGCCGCGTGCTCCTCGCCCTGCTGCCGGTGCCGCCGATGATCGCCATGGCCCTGGTGGTGATCCGCCAGTTACGGCGACTCGACGAGATGGGCCGGCGTATCCACCTCGAAGCGCTCGCGCTGGCCTTCGTCTGCACCGCCCTGCTCACCTTCGCCTACGGATTCCTCGAAACCATCGGTTTTCCGAAGCTCTCGATGTTCTTCGTCTGGCCGCTGATGGGCGCGACCTGGGCTATCGGTTGCGTCCTGGCGCTGAGGCGCTACGCATGAGGAACCGGGTCCGCGAGCTGCGCGCGGAGCATGGCTGGTCGCAGGCCGACCTGGCGGCGAAGCTGGAGGTATCGCGGCAGACGGTGAACGCCATCGAGACCGGCCGCTACGACCCCAGCCTGCCGCTGGCCTTCAGGTTCGCCCGGGTCTTCGGACTGGCGATAGAAGCGATATTCGACGACCGGGAACAGCACCCCGACTGACACCCCGCCACGCTTGCGCGCCAGGCAGGGAGACGGCTTGGCGCGCCCCACCCGCCACGGCCGAAGCGAGCCCCCTGTCGCAAATGGCAGTTGCCGTATTTCCCGCCACTGCTAGGTTGAGGGTCAGGCCTATCGCCAGCCATCGCCTGGTCCCCGCTCGATACGCTGAAAAACCACGGAATAACGTCCTTTCAACCTGGAGCGCCAGCCATGTCGAAAGATTCTGTTCTGGGCTTGTTCAGCCAGCAAGCGAAGAGCCATCCCGAGCGCCTGGCCATCGTCGACCACGCGCGCTCGCTCACCTATCGCGAACTGGACCGGCTCAGCGACCGGCTTGCCGCCCGGCTCGCCGGGCGCGGCGTCGGCAAGGGCGCCCTGCTGCCCCTGCTGGCCGAACGTTCGCCCGAGCTGGTCATCGCCATCCTCGCGGCGGCCAAGTGCGCGGCGGCCTATGTCCCGGTAGACCGGCGGCAGCCGGACAAGCGCAAGCAGGAGATCCTCCGGCAATGCCGGGCGCCGCTGGTCCTTGCCACCCAGGCCGGGGAGCTGCCGGGGCACGCCGTCGAGACCATCGCGGAGCTCCTCGACCAGGCCACCCGGGCAAGCCCGGCGGGTCCGGAGCCTGGCGGCAGCGACGCGCTCTATGTGATCTTCACCTCGGGCACCACCGGCGAACCCAAGGGCGTGGTGGTCGAGAGCCGCTCCCTGGCCAACCTGGTGCGCTGGCACAACCGGCGCTTCGAAATGTCCGGGCAGAGCCGCACCACCCTGATGGCCGGCGTCGGCTTCGACGTATCCCAGTGGGAAATATGGTCCACCCTGTGCGCCGGCGCCTGCCTGCACCTGGTGCCCGAGGACGTCCGCCCCGATCCCGCGGCGCTGCTGGCGTTCTTCGCCGAACAGCGGATCAGCCACGCCTTCGCCCCTACCGTGATGGTCCCCGCGCTGGTGGAGCGCCCCGTCCCGGCCTCGCTGGCGCTGCACTACCTGTTCTGCGCCGGGGAAAAGCTGCCACCGGTGGCCACCGGCAGCCTGCCCTATACCCTCGTGGATTACTACGGACCGACCGAAGCCACGGTCTTCGCCACCTGCCGCGTCGTCGACGCCGAGGCCTACCGGCGACCTGCGTCGATCGGCTTGCCGATCGGCGGCTGCGAGGCATTCATCCTCGATGCCGAGGACCGCCCATGTCGCGGCGACACACCCGGCGAGCTCAATCTGGCCGGGATCTGCCTGGCGCGCGGCTACCTGAACGACCCGGTGATGACCGAGCGTCGTTTCCATCACGCCCCGCACCTCCGGCGTCGCCTCTACCGCACCGGCGACCGCGCCCGCTGGCTGGCCGATGGCAGCCTGCAATTCCTCGGCCGCCTGGACGACCAGGTGAAGATCCGCGGCAACCGTGTCGAGCTCGGCGACGTCGAAGCCGCACTGCTGCGCCAGCCGGCGATCCATGGCGCGGTGGTGCTGGCGCACGCCGACGACAGCTCCGGCAGCCAGCAGTTGAGCGCCTTCGTCGTCCCCCGCGAGCGCGCCGTCGCCCCCGCGGCCCTGCTCGCCGCCCTGAAGTCGGGATTGCGCCAGGAGTTGCCCGACTACATGCTGCCCAGCCGCTACCTGCTGCTGGAGCGGCTGCCGACCACGGCCAACGGCAAGACCGATCGCCAGGCCCTGCGGCGGAGCCTCGCGGAACACCGGCATGAGCGGCTCGACACCCAGCGCTGCGAGACGCCGGACCAACTGCAGGCGGCCCTGGCCTGGCAGGAAGTGCTGGGGCATAACGACTTCGGCCTCGACGACAGCTTCTTCGATGTCGGCGGGCACTCCCTGCTGGCCGCGGCGCTGGTCCGCGAGCTGAGCCGGCGCTTCGGCAGCCGCGCCTATATCCACGACGTCTATCGCACGCCCAGCGTGCGGCAGCAGGCCGCCAGCCTGGCTCGACGCGCCGGACAGGCGCCGGCGGAACTGGACAGCGAGCCGGCCCAGGAGCTGCGGCAGGACGTGCGCCTGCCGGAAGGCCTCGACTTCGGCCGCTCCCCACACCCCGAGCAGTTGCAGACGCCACGGCACCTCCTGCTGACCGGGGCCACCGGCCTGATCGGCGCGCACCTGCTCGCCGAACTGCTGGCCAGCCGCGATGCCGAGCTGCACTGCCCGGTACGCGCGCAGAGCGACGCGCACGCCCTCGAGCGCCTGCGCCAGGCCACGCGCCAATACCGCATCGAACTCGCCGAGACGGACTGGCGAAGGGTCAGGGCCTACGCCGCCGACCTCGCCGAACCAGGCTTCGGTCTACCGGTGGAGACCTACCGCGAACTGGCCGGCAGCGTCGACCAGGTATTCCACTCCGCCAGCGCGGTGAACTTCATCCAGCCGTACAGCTACATGAAGCGCGACAACGTCCAGGGACTCGAACAGGTCCTGCGCTTCTGCGCCTGCGGCCAGGCCAAGCCGCTGATGTTGCTGTCGAGCATCTCGGTGTACAGCTGGGGGCACCTGCACACCGGCAAGCGCCTGATGCGCGAGGACGACGATCTCGACCAGAACCTGCCGGCGGTGCTCACCGACATGGGCTACGTGCGCAGCAAATGGGTGATGGAGAAGATCGCCGACCTCGCCGCCGAACGGGGCCTGGCGCTGATGACCTTCCGCCTCGGCTACGCCACCTGCCACAGCCGCAGCGGTGCCCATGCCGACTACCAGTGGTGGAGCCGGCTGGCGCGGACCTGCCTGGAATACCGGGCGGTGCCGCTGCTGCGCGAACTGCGCGAGGGCCTCACCACGGTGGACTACATGGTCGGCGCGATCAGCGCCATCGCCCGCCAGCCGACGGCGCTGGGCAAGAAATTCAACCTGGTGCCGAGCATCCCTCGCTGCCTGACCCTGGAGGAGTTCTTCGCCCGCCTCGGCGAACGCGCCGGCCAGCCGCTGCGCCCTATGCCCTTCCACGACTGGGTCAGCCTCTGGGAGGAGAATCGCGACGCTCCGCTCCATCCCCTGCTGAGCATGTTCCGCGACAACATGTATGCCGGCCGCAGCACCGTCGAACTGTACCAGGACACCTACCTGTGGGACTGCGCCAACGTCGAGGAGCATCTGCGCGGCAGCGGCATACGCGAGCCGGAGTTCGACGCCCGCCTGCTCGACCTCTATCTCGCCAGCCTGACCGGCGCCGCCGCTACCCGCTGAAGCCGTCCGTCGCGGTCGATCGCCGCGGCGGGCGCGGCATGCTTACCGCCGCGCGGCGCGCTTGGGTATGCTGGGTTCTTTTCGACGGGAGAACCCCATGCACAACGTCCTGATCGTCGGCGCCTCGCGCGGCATTGGCCTGGGCCTGGTGGCACGCTACCTCGACAGCGGCGCCCGGGTCTACGCCGTGGCCCGCCGGCCGGAAGACTCCGCGGGCCTGCAGGCCTTGCGGCACGCCAGCGGTGATCGCCTGCAACTGGTGACCGGCAACCTCGACGACGCGCAGTGCGCCGGCGCCATCCTGCACGCACTGGCGGAGGAGCGGCTCGATCGGCTGGTGGTGAATGCCGGTGTCTATGGTCCGGCGGACCAGGATGTGACGACGATCGACGGCGCCCAGATCGCCCAGCTCTTCCTCACCAACGCCATCGCCCCGCTGCGCCTGGCCAGGGCCCTGTCCGGGAAGGTGCGCGAAGGCGGCGTGGTGGCCTTCATGAGTTCGCAGATGGCCAGCCTTGGGCTGGGCCTCTCGGCCACGATGCCCCTCTACGGAGCCAGCAAGGCTACGCTGAACAGCCTGGTGCGCAGCTGGCAGGCGGAGTTGGGAGAACTGCCGTTCAGCCTGCTGCTCCTGCATCCCGGCTGGGTACGTACCGAAATGGGCGGCGAGAGCGCGCCGCTGAGCGTCGAGGAAAGCTCCGCCGGACTGGTCGCCGCGGTGGAGGATGCCGCGGGCGCGAATGCCTGCCGCTTCGTCGACTACCGGAACCAGCCGCTGCCGTGGTGAAGCCGCGCCATCCGGCGCTTCAGCGAACGCGACTGTCGCCTTCCGCCGCGTAGCGGATCAGGTCGGCGTCGCGCTTGATCCCCAGCTTCTTCATCGCGCTGACCTTCTGCGTGCTGATGGTCTGCACGCTACGGTGCGACTGCTCGGCGATCTCGGTGATGGTCAGTCCGGAACCGAACAGCCGGACGATCTCCGCCTCGCGCGCGGTCAGGCGCTCGGTGTGGGAAGAGAGAACCTGGTTGACGAAGATGTCCCTGATGGACGGGGAGAAATACTGGTTTCGCGAATAGGCCGCACTCACCGCCATCAGCAGATGACTGGTCGAGTCGGACTTGCTCAGGATGCAGTTGATTCCCTGCTTGAGAATGGCCCGGATAAGTCCCGGATTATTCAACATGGTGAAAACCACCAATTGCAGGCGAGGATAACGCCGCCGCAGCAATGACAATAACGTCAGCCCATCACCATACTTTCCGCCGGGCATCGTATAATCCACGATAGCCACGTCACAGACATGTTCATTGAGTTGCGCGATCAGTTCGGTAGAATTCGAAACTTGTCCAAGTACTTCCAGCGAATCATTCCGACTCAGTTCGTAGGAAATACCTAGCGAGATGGCGGGATGATCATCCGCAACCATGACACGAATGCTATGTACGGACATCCTTGCTTCTCCTTAAACTACACACGGCATGGCCGGGGAACAGCATCGCCAGGGAACGGGGAAGCTCGACCCGCGCTGTCCATGCTCCGGCGAGGCACCATCCGCGCAGCGCGGGAACGGCGTGCCGATCCGCAGGCAAGGAAGCACGGACCGGGAGCCCGTACAGCACATGTCCCGACCCCAAGTGAACGAGTGTATTCTCTAGTAAACCCCGCCACGCTTTACATAGTAAAACTACTATTTTTCCATTTGGAAAACTAACAACAAAGACACTTGAAAAGCCTCTGGAAACCGCTTACCCACATAACCTGAAGATATATAAAAACCGAAAAACCACCCAACAGAAGAAACCTCCAGGCACTTTCCAAACAAAAAATCCAAGCAATTAAAAAAACCGAAATCCAATAGGAAAATTTCTACAAAAAATACGGAAACCGACTATTTACCCAACAATCGCTCCACCATAAAGATTAAAAAACATTTAAAAAGCCTGTAACTCATGCGGCAGATCAGCGTCCTGGTTCTGGAAGATCATCCGTTCCTACGCTTGGCAGCGGTCACCGCCCTGCGCCGGGCGGGTCTCGTCGACATCCACGAAGCGCAGAACGGCAGCGAGGCCCTGGCCCTGCTCAAGCAACGCGGTGGGGTGGATATCGCCATCTGCGACCTGCAGATGCCGGAAATGGATGGCCTGGCTTTCATCCGGGCGGTGAGCGAAGTCGGCCTGGTGCGGGCCGTCGCCCTGAGTTCCTCGGTGGAGAGCCCGCTGCGGACGGCGGCCACCAGCCTGATCCAGCGCCTCGGGCTGGATTTCATCGGCGACCTCGGCAAATCCTTCGATACTCGGGCCGTGCTCGATGCGCTGTCCGTCTTCAGGAACATGCCCAGGCCGCTCCCGCCCGCTCTTCCCGCCTTGCCGCAAAGACCCACGCCGTCGCCGGCGGACGTCCGTCGCGGCCTGGCCTGCAACGAGTTCGAAGCCTATTACCAGCCCAAGCTCCTGTTACGGGGCAACCAGATACAGGGCGCGGAAATACTCGCCCGCTGGAACCATCCTCGCCTGGGCCTGCTGACCCCGGGATCCTTCCTGGAAGTGCTGCAGGCAGCGGGACTCGCCGACGATCTGCTGGGCCGCCTGCTCGGCCAGGGGCTGGAGTGGCAACGACAATTGCGCCGCTACGCGTACGGAAAACCGGTGGAGCTGGCTTTCAACCTGGCGCCGGCCCAGGCGATCTCGCCCGGCCTGATGGAGTTCCTCGCGCAGACCCTGCGGCGCCATCGCGCCTGCGCCGAACATGTCCTTTTCGAACTCACCGAAGAACCCTTCGCGGACTCGCCCACCCTGCTGCTGGAGAACCTGACACGCCTGCGCATGCTCGGTTGCGGATTGGCCATGGATGACTTCGGCTCGGGCCATTCCTCTCTGGAACGCCTGCTCGACCTGCCATTCACCCAGATAAAGCTGGCCATTCCCTTCACCCACCACCTGCTGGGAAACCCCGATTGCCAGGCCATCATCCACGCCACCGTGCTACTGGCCAGGAGCCTCGGCGTGCAACTGGTGGCCACCGGCGTGGAAAGCGCCGAGCAGCGCCTGTTGCTCGGCGAACTGGGCGTGGCGCTCGGCCAGGGGGTCGCCCTCGCCCCGCCCATGAGCGGCCGCGACTTCATGCATTATTGCCTGGGACAGAAGCACTGATCCGCCTGGAGCCAGCGGACTGGCGGTCGTTGCGATATCAACTTGCCGTTTAAGGTCGGGCGTGCAGCAGGACAAGACGAACCGGGCCTGGCTGCCGCGCAAGCGCACCCAGTCTCGGCACCACCACCCGCGACTTCCCGCCGCTGGCCATCGTCTACCGCGACGGCGGCCATGACCGGCTGAGCGCCGACATCGCCTCGTTGCTCAAGGATCGCCTGGGCGCCGAGGTGCCAGCCTCAAGTGGCGAACCCCGTGCCCTTCCGGCGAACCTGCGCGGGCTGGCCATGCCAGGCGACATCGCGGCCCTGGGCGGTATCCTCCATCGCCTGCAAGGCATGGCGCACATGGTCGGCGAAGTGCGCCTGATGGCAAGCTGCAGCGCGCTCTCCAGGGCTTGTACCGAGGATTCGCTGGATGGCTCGCCGCCCCTAGACCTGTGCTTGGGGTGGAGCCCGCGATTCTGGAACCGGAGCAGACCTATGGCGTGATCTCCCCCATGAATCCCTCGCCCGCTCCGCTCAGGGGAAGGTGAAGCTGAACTCGGCCGCGCCGTCGGCCACCCCGGCCTTGAGCTCGGCCGCGGTGCCGGTACGGATGTAGGCGGCGCTCAGGGGAATGTCGGCGGTGTCGCCGACGCGGCGCATCGGGTAAGGCGTGCCGTCGAAGCGGATGCGCCTGCCGCTGTCCAGGCCGTTCTCGACGACGATGCCGAAACCCTTGGCACCGCCGTTCTTCAGGCTGAGGATCGTCGGATCGGCCGGGGCCACGGAGGCGTACTTGTCCTGGAAGGCCACCTGCGGCTTCGCCGCCGCCGCGCATTCGCTCAGGGTGATGCTGAAGTGGCGCGCCCTGGAGGTATCGTTGATCTGCGGAAAATCCTTCAGCGCGACGCTGCCCAGCTCGACCGGGATGGTCTGCCCGACCTCGACCTTGCACTTGTTAGGAATCAGCGGCGGCGGTCCGCCGCCGATATTGATCGCCTCCGGCCCGACCAGCCGATAAGGCGTCCGGCATACACCAACCGGCGTGTTGCTGGTGGGAATGTCGAAGCGCCCCCCCAAGGACGTTTCGCCCTTGAGCATGTCCACCGCCCAGAGGTTCAGCATCGCACTGCCGGAAACGCGGGTGACCAGCAGTTCGCCACTGGGGAGGTCCCTGGGATCGACCGTCAGCACCAGTTCCTGCAGGTAGTCGTTGACCGCGCCGCCGGCATTGACGGTCGCGCGTCGATCGAGGGCGTGAGGAATGTTATCGATGGGGATCGGTCGCTTGACGCCATCCTGGGCATCCATGGAGATCCGGTAGCCGATCCCGTGGATGTTGGTCTGTACCGTCCCGAAGGATTCCGGATAGCCGACCCCGCTCCAGTTTCCCCCCAGGATCAACTCATGCGGCTCCGCGGAGTACGACACCTTGTAGTCGATAAACAGGTTGACCGGCCTGATGAACAACACGGTGCCCTTGGGCGTGTTGCTGGTCAGGTCGTTGACTGCGCGCCAGGGGCCTCCCAGGCCGTTGCGGAAGGTGCAGTCGCGCGCGATCTCGTCCAGCGCCGAGGCCGGCTGCAGGGACAGCCCGGCGAGCAGGGAGCACAGAAGCAGCGGCCGGCAGGCACGTCCGGCGGGGATATGGCCGAAGGGAAAAGACCTCGCGCTCATGGGATTCTCCAGGATGTTCTTGTGGAAAAGGCGGCCGCCGCAGGAATCCGGAAGGCCGCCGTCGACGCGGAAAGGGAGCCCCCCTGCCGGGGAGGCTCCCCGCCTGCCTTACCAGATTTGCCCGTAGTCGACGCCGGCAGGCGGCAGGACCGCCGCCTCGCCGGTCACGTAGTTGCCGACGAGGACGCCACGGTTCTCGCCCACCAGGGAGCCGTAGATCTGCCCATAGTTGGATTGCGGCCTGAAGTTGATCCTGCCGCTGACGCCGGAGTACTCGATCCGCCCCAGGTTGACTCCGGCAATACCGCCCATGGTGGTGTAGTAGTCGCCGCTGACGGTGCTCTCCGAGCTGGAAGAGCTGATTCGTCCCTGGATCTGGTTCTCGCCCACCAGACCGCCGATGCGGCTGCGGCTCCCGCCCCGCACGTCGTTCTTGCTGCTGGATGCCATGATGCTGCCGAAGTTGGTCCCTACCAGGCCGCCGAGCGAACTGTTCGAGCCAGCGGAGACGATGCCGCGGGTATCCGCGCTGGAGATCTCGCCGCTGTTGCTGCCGGCGATTCCGCCGACCTGGCTGTTGATGCCGCCGAACACGGCGCCGCGGGCGATCACATGATCGAGCGAGGCGCTGATGTTGCTGCCGACCAGACCGCCGACCCGGCTGTTGGCGCCCCCGGTGACCTTGCCGGTCGCCTCGGCGGTATCCACCCGCGCGGCGGTATTGACTCCGATCAGGCCGCCGATGTCCGTACCGTAGCTGTCCGTGACATTGCCGCTGGCCTTGACGTTCCTCAGCTCGCTGTCGCCCTCGTTCCTGCCCACCAACCCGCCGGTCGCCAGGCCGCTGCTGCTGAAAACCATGCCGCTGGCCTGGGACTGCGAAATCACACCGTTGCTGTTCAAGCCGATCAGGCCGCCAGTATAGCCGGCGCTGCCCGCCACCACCTGGCCGCTGGCGCTGCTGCGGAATATCTCGCCCATCAGGTTGAAACCGACCAGGCCACCCACGTTGAGGCCGGCCCTGGAGGCATCGACCCGGCCCTGGCTATGGGAGTTGTTGATCACGCCGCGCGAATTCAACCCGACCAGGCCGCCGACGCCGCCCAGGCTGTTGCGCTCGGTGGACCTGGCGGCGATCTGCACGCTGGAATTACTGTCCTCGATCAGCGCCTGCCGACCATTGGAAGCGTTCTCGCCGACCAAACCGCCGATCGCGGTGGTGGGCGCGTAGCCGCTGACCGTGCCGCTGACGCTGGCGGCGCGAATCCGCCCGCCGTTGTTGCGGCCGACCAGGCCGCCCACGGCGTTGGAGCGCGAACTGCTGCCATTGACGCTGATCCGGGTGGCGGTGACATTGGAAACCAGGCCGTTGTTGATACCCACCAGCGCGCCGAGGGAGGACGGCCCGGCGCCGTAGTTGCTGTCGGAGACCCGCAGGTTGTCCAGCTTCAGGTTGGACAGGGTGCCGGAAGAGCGGGCGAACAGGCCGACGTTGGCCCCGGTGTTGGTGATCGAGAGGTTGCCGATGGTGTTGCCCAGACCATCCAGGGTTCCGGTGAAGACGCCGGCGGGACCGCCAATGGACTGCAATGCCGTGCAGTAGTAGCTGCCCAGGATGTTGTTGCCGAGGACGTAGAGGCCGTCCAGGTTGGTGTTGATCGCCTGCAGTTGCGCCAGGGTCTGGACCACCGTGTAGTAATAACCGCCCGAGACATAGCTCGCATTGGCGCCGGACAGCGTGACCGACGCATTGCCGTTCACCCGATGTCCGTTGCCGGCCTCCAGGCTCATGCCGCTGGAGGCGCCGCTGATCACGATCTTGTCGTTGATCTCGATCCCGCCCTTGGCCTGCAGACCCAGCCTGGCATTGACGCCGGTAGCGGTCAGCTTGCCGTTCAGGTTCAGGTCGCCGGCGGAGTTCAGCGCCAGCCGGTTGCCCGAGGCCCAGGCCACCGGACCATTCAGGTTCAGGTCGCCCTTGGTCGAGTTCAGTTCGATATTGGTGGTCGCCAGGTTGCGCGACAGGGTATCGACATGCACGGTGCCGCCGCTGGCCAGCGCCGTGCGATGGACGTCGACCTTGTCGGCGCTGATCTTCCAGATGCCATTGTTGCCGTTGCTGGCCAGGGTGTTCACCTGGGTCGCCAGGTTGACCTCGACCTCGGCCGCTTTCATCTCCACCGTGCCACCGTGGCCCGGCTCGTTCAGCGCGTTGGCGGACAGCGCGCCGGCCACGAGCACCTTGCCCGAACCGCCATCGAGGATGATCTTGCCGGACTGGCCGCGCAGACTCCTGGCCTCGATGGCGCCCTGGTTGTTCACCACCGAGCCGAGGACCGTGGTGGTTGCCCTGGCGGTCATCAGCACCTGGCCGCCATCGGCCTTCAGCAGGCCGCCGTTCTTCGCCAGCGCACCGACGACGGCGCCGTTGACCTGGATATCGAGCAGCCGGTTGCCATCGAAGTTCAGGGTGAAATCGCCACCTGCGCCGAGAGCGGCGGTGCCCATCTGCGCCAGGATCGTCCCCTGGTTGTCGACCCGGGCGCCCAGCAAGGCGATGGATCCCCCTTCCGCCGCGCTCAGGCGCCCCATGTTGAGCACTTCGCTGGTCGACGAGCCGGAGAACTGGAACTTGCTGGCCAGGAAATCGGCGTCCTTGATGTCCTGCGTCGAAACCACCAGGCCACCGACGTTGACCTGGGCATTACGGCCGAAGAGCACGCCGTTGGGGTTGACCAGGAATACCTTGCCGTTGGCGTCGATATTGCCCTGGATATCGCTGGCCCTGGTGCCGAGCACCCGGTTCAGGGCAATCGAAGCCGAGGTTGGCTGGTTGAAGGTTACTCGCTCGCCGGCGCCGACGCTGAAGGAATCCCAGTTGGTGATCAGCTTCTCGGTGTGCTGGTTGATCGACATGCTCTTGGCGCCGACCAACTGGATGTCTCCGCTGCCGGCCACCACCTTGGGGTCGGTCGGCAGTGCATAGGCCGGAGCCAGGGCGCCCGCGCCCATCAGGGCGAGGAGCGAGGCCGCCACCGCCCGTACGCCAGCGGTCTTGCCACGCCGACGGCTACCTTCGCTGGCGACGTTCCAGCAGCCCTGGGATGCGTTCCAGACCAGTGCATAGCATTTGTTCATCTGTCTACTTCCTCTCCAATGAAGCCCCGCAACCTATTTGCAGGGCCATGCTGCGGCAGCGCCCCATCTCCCCGGGCCCTGCCGAACTCCTAGGGGTGTTCCGCCACGGGCGGGCCGGTCGACGCCACGCCGACCTCGATCCGGCCCTGGTCATCCACGACCTCGTAGTGAACCCGCGCGCCCGCGCGCGCCGGCTTGGGCAGTGGCAGCGGGGTACGGCTGAATGGCGGCAGGGTCGGGTTGCCAAGGGCGATCGCCACGTCCCCCTCGCGCAGTTCCAGGCGGGTCAGGGAAACGTGATAGGGGGAACGGTTGTCGGCCTCGAGCACCGCCAGCTTCCCCGGCGACGCGGCCGGCAACAGGCGCCAGGCCACCTGTCCGGCGGCCGCCCGTGGATCGCCGGGCAATCCCCGCGGGCGAAACAGGACCTTCATCCGCAGGCGGTAGCTCAGCAGCAGCAGGTTGTCGCGGCCCTCGTCCCGCGATGGCACCTCGAGCAGGTTCAGCCAGAACAGCGATTCACGGTCGTCCGGCAGCGGCTCGCCGGTGTAGCGCAGCTGCAACGCGTACTTTTCCTGCGGCTCGACACGCGACAATGGCCGAGACAGGACGAAGGGCACCTGGACGGTGCTCGGGTCGGCGGAGCCATCGCCGCGATCCAGCCAGGCCTGGACCAGGATCGGCCGCTGGCCGCCATTGCCGATACGGATGCTCAGGGCGTCGCTCTGCGCCGGATAGATGAAGCGGCTACCGACCACGTTCAGCGCCGCGTCGACGCTCGCCGGCAGCGCGAGAGAAAGGCCGAGCGCCAAGCCGCAGCGATGCAGGCATCGGCGGATCACGAGCGCAGTCCTCCGGCCACCGGCCGGCACGCCAGCTTCAGGACCGTCGAGGTCTGCGCGCGCGCCGGCAACGCATAGTCCAGCAGGCACTGCTGGTCGGGCGCGTCGCCCCAGCGCACGCGCAACGTGCCGCGTTCCCGTTCGACGCGCAGCACCAGGCGGCTGCCCTGGCCGACGGCACCGACGTTCTCTCCGCTCTGCGCATCGACGACTTCCGCGGCGAAGGGCAGCGGCTCGCCGCTGGGCATCCGGCTGTCGACCAGCAGCGGGCGGGCGATCCGCGTCGGATACTCCAGGCGCACCACCGCCCCGGCGGTGGGCGCCACGTTGCGCGAGCTGGCCTTCAGTTCCACCGCCTCGGGCATCCCGAGGGGATCGAGGTCGATACTGTTCGACTGGTAGGGAATCAGGTTGGGGACCACCGCGTAGCCACTGCGGTCGACCCTGTTGCCGGCATAGCCGGCGCGTGCGCCCAGGGCATCGGCGGCATGCACCAGGGCAATGGTCTCGCCCAGCATCTGGGTGGCGGTGAGCCCGCCGGCATGGGCGACCAGGCCGCCGGACGCCTTGAGCGACACCTGGCGATAACCCGGGCCCTGCGACAGGCTCGAACCCAGTTCCACCTGCGGCAGGCGGTAGTCGAGGCTGGCGTTCTTCGAGGTCTCTCCGCGCTCGCGATCGTGGGAGGCCGACAGCGCGTAGGAAAGCTCATCGCGCCTGCCCAGCAGGCCGGACACCCCACTGGTGAGCTGCGTGCCGCTGGCGCTGTCATGGGTGAGGTAGCTGCTCAGGGTCGGCGAGCCACGGCCGGGACCGCCCAGCGGAATGGAAACGCTCAGGCTGAACAGGGTACTGCTGGCGCCGCCGCGCTCACGGTCGGAGAAGCCCTCGTACTGGCTGCGCAGACGTTGCGCGGAGAGGGTATAGCTGACGTCGCGCCACTGGTTGCTGTAGCCGACCGAGAAGTTCACGGCCCGGCCACCATGGCTCCAGTAGCGCTGCGCGGAACCGTTGAGGTACAGGTGGCCCCCGCCGGCGCCGAGCTGCTGGCTGATGTTGGCATCCACGCGATTGCGCAGGCGCGAGAACGACTCCAGCGGCTCGCCCCTGTCCACCCGGTCCTGCATGAACACCGCGTCGCGCAGCCCCAGGTAGCCACTGGTGGAATAGCGGTAGGCGAGCAGCGAGAAGTTGGTGCCGGTGTTCGGCAGGTTCTTGCTGTAGGAAAGCCGGTAGCTCGAACCGTTCAACTGGCCGCCACCGCCGGGCACGTCGGTTCGCGCCAGCGTCACGTCCCCGGCGAAGCCGCCGATCGGCGTGTTCAGGGCCAGGCCCAGCAGCGCCGACATGTAGCTGCCGGTGAAGGCCCCGCCCCCATAGGCGGTCAGGTCGTTGCCCAGGCCGCGCTGGTAGACGCCTTGCACCAGGTTCGGTCGCCGCTCCAGGCTGGGATCGTTGACCTGCCCGGCGGTCAGGCTGTAGCGCGTGGTGCCGGGACGCAGCAGTTGTACCGTGGTGGCGAACGGCACGATGAAGGTGCGCACCTCGCCACTGGCCTCGGCCACTCGCACTTCCAGGTCGCCGCCGAAGCTTGCGGCCTGCAGTTCGTCGAGGGCGAAGGCGCCGGGGGCCACGGTGGTCTCGTAGATCAGGTAGCCGCGCTGGTAGACCGAGACCCGCGCATTGGTGTTGGCCGTTCCGCGCACCACCGGCGCGTAATAGCGCAGCGAGTCGGGCAGCATCCGGTCGTCGCTGGAAAGCCGCGCGCCACGGAACGACACCGGGTCGAAGAACTCGCTGCTGGTCGAACTTTCCCCCACCAGCAGTTGCGAGCGCCAGGCCGGAAGATCGGTCTGGCCGTAGGTGGCGCTGCGCTGGTAGTGGCTGCCGTTGCGCCGCGACCAGGTGGCCGTGCCGTTGTGGCGCAGGCGCAGCCGGCCCAGATTCAGGCCGGCGTTCAGCCCGGCATAACCGCTGGTGTCGCTCCTGCCGCGGGTATCGGTGTTGTAGAGGCTGGCGTTGTAGTTGAGCAGCGCGGCGGAAATGCCGTTGTCCCAGCTCGACGGATCGACGTAGGTCTTCGAGGAGGCCAGGCTCAGGTAAAACTCGGGCACCGAGAGATAGATGGCCTGCTCGGCGATGTCCAGCCTGGTTGTGGCGCCCGGCACGTGGCGCGCCAGTGGCTCGCAGGCCAGTCCCTCGGGCAGCGGGACGCCGCCGGAAACGCCGTCCTGCCCGCGCGCGCTCCTGGCCAGGTCGATACCGGCCCGCTCCAGCAGGCGCCGGTCGTAGCAGAGCACCGCGCTGTCCTGGCCCGGCTCGCGGCGCAACTCGACGTCCTCGACACCCCGCCACTGGTTGTTGACCAGCAGGTCGAGACGATAGCGCCCCGGCTCGATGACGTTGCCGCGCTCGAAGCGCGAAGTGTCGATGGCGCGGCCCCCCGCTCCCAGCGACAGCATCTGCGCATCGAAGACGATCCGGCGCGGCGGCGCGCCCCTGGCGGCAGGCGTCGCCGGCAACACGGGGCCGTTCGCAGCCACGGGCTCGGCCTGCCGTGGCGCTCCTTCACGCGGCCCGGCACTGGCGCTGCCGGTCCAGGAAAGGGAAGGCAACGACATGAGCACAAGAACAAGGCACCGGGTGCGCATGGAGAAACATCCTTGTTCCGCCATGCGCGACGGGAGAAGCTGCCCCCGGCCCGAGCCACGAGCCGACCGCCCCCCATGACGAAAAACTTTAGGCATATGTAATCCCTGCGGCGATGGATAATCGCCACCCATATGTCGAACCAGAGAGAGAAACCGCGGGAAACCGCTTTACTCGCCGAGCGCTCGCTCGAGCGTGGAACGGCCGCCGTAATCGTTGATCACCTCGAAGCGGACGGAAGCGTTCCGGCTATCGAGCGGCATGTTCTTCTTTGCGCCGAAGTCCTTCCGGGAGAACGGGGAAACCATGCCATTGCCGATCGAGACGGCGCGTCCATCGACAAGCACCTCGACGTCGGAGAAAGAAACGAAATACGGCGTGGGATTATCGACTCGAACGACTGGACTTCGTCCCGCACTTCCAACCAACTTCCAGCGGAGCTTTTCAGGTGCGGATTCGGCACTTTTCAACTGGCTGGGACGGAAGAACAACTTGAGGCGAGAACGGAAAGAGAACTGCAAGGCATTCTCGTCGCTCTCGTCCCGTGGCGGCACTTCCAGGATATTCAGCCAGAACACCGACTCGCGGTCCTTCGGCAATGCCGTGCCGAGGTAGGCGACGCGCAGGACCAGGCCCCCGTTGGGCTCCACCCGGGCGACCGCGGGGGTGATGCTGAACGGCATGTTCAGTTGCTCGGGCGGCACATCCTCGCGTCCATCGTCGATCCAGGCCTGCGCCAGCACCGGCACGCTGGAGGTATTGTTGACCCGCAGGGTGACTTCGCGCTCATTGCCAGGAAACACGACCCGGGTACCCTGGGCGACCAACCCGGCCTCGGCCGGGGAGACGCCCAGGGCGAAGACCACGGCGCTCGCCGCAACCCAAGAGAGGAGAACATTGTGCATTGGCGAAGCCATGGTCGCGCCCCTGTGTCCGAGCTGCTTACTGGTACGCCAGCACGTAGCGGATATGGGACACGCCGCTGCCCGGAGTGACGGTGGCGGCGGTGGAGACATAGGACGCCTTGTATTTCAGGGTCGCGGTGTTGTTCTTGATCTCGGCCTGTTGCGGCGAAGCCTCGGCCGAGCCCAGCGGGATCTTGGAATTGTTGCCGGCGTTGTTGTAGATCTGGATCTGCACGCCGCCAGCCGGGGAGTTGCTGGTCAGCTTCAGGTTGCCGGTGGACTGGTCCACGTTGGTCACGGCGTCGAAGGCGATGGAAGCCTTCTTGCCATCGGTGCAGCCGGCGCCGGACAGGACCAGGTCGAAGTTCTTGAAGGGGGATGCGGTGCCGACCGCGGTGAATACGCCGGGAGCTACGGTACCCAGGTCGACATGGGTGACGTTGCCGATACCCGGCGCCTGGCCGTTGATGTCACAGGTCACGTCGGAGATGCTGCCCATGAAGTTGACCACGCCATCGGCGGCGAACGCGGGAGATCCCATGGCCAGGAGAGCGCCGGAAACGGCGAGGGGAGCGAGAACGCTACGCTTGAACATGTTCATCTGATTTCCTTTCAAGTGGATGGAACATCCTGACAACACCGTCGAGATCCGCTGCAAGTTCGGATCGAATGGGGCGAGCCAAGTCTTTTCGTGCAAATAAGGAACAGCCACTGCGAGCGACCATGACTGCGGGGCAGTTGGAGAACATCGCTCGAAGCGCGAAGAAAGATGTTAGAAAGAAAGGAAAATCATAAAAATAATAAACATACGAAAATATATGTAGTCCTTTTCCGAGAGCAATGCTTAAAGCACTTCCACATCAAGATTCGCAACAGAAAAACATTAAATTTTCAATATCAGACCAATCATTCGAACTACCAAAAGTATTTTCCTACGCAAACTTTCACGTTATTCAAGGAAATGTCCGTAGACCGCATCGGCACCTCAACCATCCGGTCGATACCGTGCGACGTCGCGACACGCCAGCATGGCGCTTTCCCAACGACCGGAGACTCGCCATGCCCGCCTCCCCCCACCCCGAATGGATCACCGTCGGCGCCCTGGCCGATAGCTTCGCCCCGGACAGCCACGTCCTGCCCGCCAGCCTCGACCTCGACGGACGCGAGCTGGTCCTGCACTTCGCCAACGGCTGGATCATCCAGCACGCCTTCGGCCGGCAACGCCTGCGCTGGCGCCTGGCGGACGGCAGCGTCAGCGGCGAGTCGGCCTATCGCGCCAGTTCGCTGCGGGAAAACATCTACCTGGTGGACTTCCTCAAGCAGGAAGACGGCCGGACGGTGTCGGTCAGCCTGGTGCTGGATTTCCACCACCTGGCATTCACCGCGGTACTCGGCCGGTTGCCAACCCGCGCCACCTGCGAGCAGGGCCTGTTCAGCCGTGCGCTCAGCGGCCAGGAACCGACCGGCGTCGAGGCCGGGTTCCTGCACGGCAGCCTCGGGCGTCCCTGGCAGCCCGGCGCCTGCCCGCACGCGCCCAGCGAAGAACTGCTCGGCCTGCGCAACCAGTACGTCTACAGCGCCAGCGAGGCCTACGAGCACATCTACCTGAATCCGCGCTTCTATACCTGGCATTGCCTGCGCGGCGCCGAGCAGGGCCTGGCCGACACCGACCGCTGCCACCACTACCGACTGGCCGAGCGTCTGTACCTCTTCGTCTGGCGCGAAAAGATCGTGCCGACCCTCGGCGTGCTGCTCATCGACCTCGAAGCCGGGCGTACCGACGGCAAGATCTTCGGCTACCAGGGCGACGACTTCGCCACCCCGGTGAACTTCCCGGTCGGCGCCCTCGCCCGGGTACTCGGCCAGACCCGCCACGAACAGTGAGGCCAGCATGGAAAACAACATCCTCGGCCTCGACCTGGCTCGTGTCGAAACCCTGTTCCAGCGCGAACTGCGGTGCTTCGACGCGTTGCATCCGCGTTCCATGGCGGCATACCGGGAGAATCTCCGTCACTGGCTGTACGGCGCCCCGCTGCACTGGATGCAGCAATGGCCGGGCAATTGCCCGCTGGTGGTCAAGGACGCCTGGGGCGCGCGAGTCACCGATATCGACGGACACCACTATGTCGACTTCGCCCTCGGCGACACCGGCGCCATGTTCGGCCACGCCCAACCGGCGGTGGCCGAGGTCATCGCCCGGCAGGCGCGGCACGGTTCGACCCTGATGCTGCCGAGCGAGGACAGCCTGTGGGTGGGCGCCGAACTGGCGCGCCGCTTCGGCCTGCCTTACTGGCAGGTGACCACCTCGGCGACCGATGCCAACCGCTTCGTCCTGCGCCTGTGCCGGATGCTCAGCGGCCGCGACAAGGTGGTGGTTTTCAACTGCAACTACCACGGGAGCGTCGACGAATCGCAGGTGGAGTTCGACGGCGAGGGCCGGATGGTCCCGCGCGACGGCGTGCATCCCAACGGCGTGCGCCACGACGCCACCACCCGCCTGGTGGAGTTCAATGACCTCGGCGCGCTGGAAGCCGCCCTCGCCCATGGCGACGTCGCCGCAGTGCTGACCGAGCCGTTCATGACCAATGTCGGCATGGTCCCGCCAGCCGAGGGTTTCCACGCCGGCCTGCGCGAACTGACTCGCCGCCACGGCGTGTCCCTGGTCATCGACGAAACCCACACCATCTCCTGCGGCTCTTCCGGCTACAGCGGCGCACATGGCCTGGAGCCGGACTTCCTGGTCCTCGGCAAATGCATCGCCGGCGGCATTCCCAGCGCGGTCTGGGGTTGCAGCCAGGCGCTGGCGGAGCGCATCTGGGTGGTGCTCCCGCATTTTCGCCCGGGACAGGCGATCAACCACTTCGGCTTCGGCGGCACGCTGGCCGGCAATGCCCTGCAACTGGCGGCAATGCGCGCGACCTTCGCCGAGGTGATGACCGAAGTCGCCTACCGGCACATGTTCGAACTCGCCGCCCGGCTCGAAGAGGGTGTCCGGGCGATACTCGAGGACATGCGCCTGCCCTGGCACGTGACACGCATCGGCGCGCGCGTCGAATACCTGTTCATGACCCATGCCCCGCGCAACGGTGGCGAAGCCCATCATGCGCGGCACGGGCTGATCGAGGCATACCTGCATCTCTACCTGCTGAACCGCGGGGTGCTGCTGACGCCCTTCCACAACATGGCGCTGGTCTGCCCGGCGACCCGGACAGAAGATGTTGACCTGCACAACCGCCTGCTGCGCGACTGCCTGGGCGAACTGCTGGAGGATGACGCATGAGGCGCCTGGAAAGTCGCGTCGCGCTGGTCACCGGCGCTGGCCAGGGCATCGGCCGCGCCATCGCCGAGCACTTCGCCGCGCAAGGCGCCAGGGTGCTGCTGGCGACTCGCACCGCCAGCAGCGGCCAGGCCACCCTGGCGGCGATCCGCGCGGCGGGGGGCGAAGCCGAACTGCTGGCCGTCGACCTGGGCAGCCGCGACGCCGCCGAGCGCGCGGTGCTCGCCACCCTGGAGCGCTTCGGCCAGTTGGACATCCTCCTCCACAATGCCGCGGCCTTCGCCCAGTGCACTCTCGCCGACCTGGGCGACGAGACGCTGGAGCAAACCCTCGCGGTGAACCTGAAAAGCTGCTTCTGGCTGACCCAGGCCGCCCTTCCCGCCCTGCGGCGCAGCCTGGCGGGGCGGGTACTGGTGACATCCTCGGTGACCGGTCCGCGCACGGCGATCGCCGGACTCGCCCACTATGCAGCGAGCAAGGCCGGGGTCAACGGTTTCATCCGCGCCGCCGCGCTGGAACTGGCCGGCGACGGGATCACCGTCAACGGCGTCGAACCCGGCCTCATCGCCACCCCGGCGCTGGGCAACCTCGGCGACGCCGGCCGTCTCGCGGCGCACATCCCTCTCGGCCGCGTCGGCCAGCCACGGGATATCGCCCACGCCATGCTGTTCCTCGCGTCCGACGAGGCGAGCTACATCACCGGACAGACGCTGGTGGTGGATGGCGGCGCGCTGCTACCGGAGAATGGCGGACTGGCCTGAGCGCCCACCCACCTCTGGCGCTCGTCGGCCTGGCTCGCCCTCTCCCCCGCCTTCTCCCTGAAGGGAGAGGAGCCGTTCGGCGCACGCGGCAAGCACCTCCGCCCGCCGCGGCTCCGGCAGGGCGAATGACCGCTCGCGGTTATCCGCCAGGCCTGCCGTCCCCCGCCCTCTCCCTGGAGGGGACCGTGGGGTGCATGCGGCAAGCGCCCTCGCCCTGCCGCGCGGGCGAGGACCGCCAATTTGCCGGGCGATTATCGAAAGCCCCTGCAAAATGGATGAATAAGAACGACTCTCAGCGGGTTAGTATCGGAAATCCCAACCGAGAGGATTCGCTTCATGTTCCGCTCCATGTCCCATGTCCGTACCGAATCGGCCGCCCGCTACATCAACCGCCTGTGCAAGCACTGGGGGCACAAGTTCGAGGTCGAGCTGAGCGCCGAGCGCGGCTTCATCGACTTCGGCGACTCCAACTGCGAGCTGCTGGCCCATCCCGACCATGTACTGCTGGTTCTCAACAGCCCCGACGAGGACAGCCTCGCGCACATGCAGAACGTGGTCGCCGACCACCTGCAGCGCATGGCCAGCAGCGAAAGCCTGGAAATCAGCTGGCAAGCCGCCGACAGTTGAGCGCCTGGCCACCCGGCCGCCCCCTGGCGACCGGCGTCATGGCCACCATGAAAAGTGCAATTCATTCCCCGGAAAAGCCATTCAGCTCGCTCTCCCCGCGTCCCATCATCGTCTCCAGGCGCTCTCGCGCAGATAACAACAATGACTGGAGTCGATGATGAAACCCGAAGATTTCCGTGCCTCTGCCACCCGTCCGTTCACCGGCGAGGAATACCTCGCCAGCCTGCGCGACGACCGTGAGATCTACATCTACGGCGACCGCGTCAAGGACGTCACCAGCCACCCCGCCTTCCGCAACGCGGCCGCCTCCATGGCCCGGCTCTACGACGCCCTGCACGATCCGCAGAGCAAGGACAGGCTCTGCTGGGAGACCGACACCGGCAACGGCGGCTATACCCACAAGTTCTTCCGCTACGCGCGCAGCGCCGACGAACTGCGCCAGCAGCGCGACGCCATCGCCGAGTGGTCGCGCCTGACCTACGGCTGGATGGGCCGCACCCCCGACTACAAGGCCGCCTTCGGCAGCGCGCTGGGCGCCAACCCGGGCTTCTACGGCAAGTTCGAGGACAACGCGAGGACCTGGTACAAACGCATCCAGGAAGCCTGCCTGTATCTCAACCACGCCATCGTCAACCCGCCGATCGACCGCGACAAGCCGGTGGACCAGGTCAAGGACGTGTTCATCTCGGTGGACGAGGAGGTCGACGGAGGCATCATCGTCAGCGGCGCCAAGGTGGTCGCCACCAACTCCGCGCTGACCCACTACAACTTCGTCGGCCAGGGCTCGGCGCAGCTGCTCGGCGACAACACCGACTTCGCCCTGATGTTCATCGCACCGATGAACACCCCCGGCATGAAGCTGATCTGCCGCCCCTCCTACGAACTGGTGGCGGGTATCGCCGGATCGCCGTTCGACTACCCGCTGTCCAGCCGTTTCGACGAGAACGACGCGATCCTGGTGATGGACAAGGTGTTCATCCCCTGGGAGAACGTACTGATCTACCGCGACTTCGAGCGCTGCAAGCAGTGGTTCCCCCAGGGCGGCTTCGGCCGGCTGTTCCCGATGCAGGGCTGCACCCGTCTGGCGGTCAAGCTCGACTTCATCACCGGCGCCCTCTACAAGGCCCTGCAGTGCACCGGTTCCCTGGAGTTCCGCGGGGTGCAGGCGCAGGTCGGCGAGGTGGTGGCCTGGCGCAACCTGTTCTGGTCGCTGACCGACGCCATGCACGGCAATGCCAGCGAGTGGCACGGCGGCGCCTTCCTGCCCAGCGCCGAGGCCTTGCAGGCCTACCGGGTGCTCGCGCCGCAGGCCTATCCGGAAATCAAGAAGACCATCGAGCAGGTGGTCGCCAGCGGCCTGATCTACCTGCCTTCCGGCGTCCGCGACCTGCACAACCCGCAGCTCGACAAGTACCTCTCCACCTATTGCCGCGGCTCCGGCGGAATGGGGCACCGCGAGCGGATCAAGATCCTCAAGCTGCTCTGGGACGCCATCGGCAGCGAGTTCGGCGGCCGCCACGAGCTGTACGAGATCAACTACGCCGGCAGCCAGGACGAGATCCGCATGCAGGCCCTGCGCCAGGCGCTCGGCAGCGGCGCGATGAAGGGCATGCTCGGCATGGTCGAGCAGTGCATGGGTGACTACGACGAGAACGGCTGGACCGTGCCGCACCTGCACAACCCGGACGACATCAACGTGCTCGATCGCATCCGCCAATGACGCCCGCGTCGCGTCCGGAGGTTTTTCCCATGACCCAGCTCGAACCCAGGCAGCAAGCCTTCCGCAACGCCATGGCGCATCTCTCGGCGGCAGTCAACGTGATCACCAGCAACGGCCCCGCCGGACGCTGCGGGATCACCGCCACCGCGGTCTGCTCGGTCACCGACAGCCCGCCGACGCTGATGGTCTGCATCAACCGCAACAGCGAGATGAACCCCGTGTTCAAGGCCAATGGCCGGCTCTGCGTGAACGTCCTCAGCGGCGAGCACGAGGAAGTGGCGCGCCATTTCGCCGGCATGACCGGGGTGGCGATGGAGCGGCGCTTCGCCCTGCACGACTGGCGCGACGGCATCCATGGCCTGCCGCTGCTGCACGGCGCCCTGGCCAACCTGCAGGGACGCATCGCCGAGGTCCAGGAAATCGGCACCCACTCGGTACTGCTGCTGGAACTGGAGGATATCCAGGTGCTCGAGCAGGGCGACGGGCTGGTCTACTTCAGCCGTGGCTTCCACCGCCTGCAACGGGACCGCCGCGCGGCCTGAACACGCAGGCCGCGCCGCCACGCCGCCTCCCGCTCAGCGCCGATGCGCCGGCGGGATCGAGTAGGTGCCGACCACATGCGCCACCGGCTCCGCGTCGCCCTCGGAGAACAACGCCACCTCGCCCATCGCCAGGGTCTTGCCGACCTTCATCAGCCGGCAGTCGGCGACGATCCGCCGGTCCGCCGCCGGGCGACGCAGGAAGTTGATGGTCAGGCTGGTGGTCACCGCCAGCGGAACGATGCCGATCTCGCCGAGCACCGCCACGTACAGCGCGACATCGGCGATGGCCATCAGGGTCGGCCCGGAAACCGTGCCGCCGGGGCGCAGGTCGCTGGCGTCGACCGCCTGCCAGACCGTGGCGCTACGCTCGCCGACGGCTTCGACCACGACCCGGGTCTGGGGAAATTCGTGCTGGATGAAACGGGCTATCTGCTCTTTCTTGTCGGTCACGGAACTGTCCTTGGCAGTAGGAGGAAGGATACGGCAATCGGATCTAGCGGCCACGCGCCTCGCTCGGCGTCACTCCGTAGCGCGCCTTGAAGGCCCGGGCGAAATGCGCCTGGCTGGAGAAGCCGTGGCGATAGGCGACCTCGGCGACATCCAGGCGCCGGCCCTGGGGCGAAGCGAGCAACTGGCGGGCGCGCTCCAGCCGCCGCTCCTGCAGGTAGCGGCCGGGCGAGCTGCCTTCCTGGGCGAACAGCCGCGCCAGGTGCCGGCTGGAGACACCGGTGGCGGCGGCCACCCGCTCGCAGCTCAGGGCCGGATCGTCGAGGTGCTGCTGGATGTACTGCTTGGCCGCCAGCAGGTAGGAGGCGCTCAACGCGCTGGCGCGGTGCTCGCCGGCATGGTCGCTGATGATGCTCGCCAGCAGGTCGTAGGCCTCCTCCTGGAAACGGGCCGCGCCAGCGCCGTCGGGACGGTCGAAGAAGCCCTGGGCGCGCGTCCCCAGGGTACGCACCAGCAGGCGCTGCACCGGGCTTTCCGCGCCGATCTTCAGCGGTCCCTTGAAATCGCGCAGGCAGCGCTCGGCGAAGTCGTCCTGGGGCATGTCGAAGATGAACTGCCGCATCGGTCCGGAGAAACCGAACAGGTAGGGCTTGTCGGTCCGGTAGATCATCAGCTCGCCCGGCTGCAGCAGGTTGCAGCCATTGTCCTGGTAGAAGAACGACTGGCTGCCGAGCACCAGGGAAACGAAGATCGACTCCTTGGGCACCGCGCGGATCATCGAGCGGTCGCGTTCCACCACGTGCTCGGTGCCGCCGATGCGGGCCATCCGCAGGCGTTCGAGGCAGAGGTTGTCCTGGGTAGCGGCGAAGCCGGCCTGGGAGTACGAGGAACATTTCAGGCCGACCAGGATGGAAGCGTTGTAGTCCTCCCAGAACGCCAGCCGCTGCTCCAGGGGGATGTCCTGGGTGCTGGCCCGCCGGGTTTCGAGCAAGGCATGTGCGGGCATTTTTATTCTTCTCGTCGAACGCTGCGTGGACCACCCGGGGCTCAGGCAAGGCATCCGGGGCCAGGCGCCGCGGTGCCCGGCCAACCTCGGGCGGTCGGACAGTGGCGGCGCTCCTTCATTAACATCTGAATCCTCGCCCCCGTCAATCGCCCGCCGGCCCTCGCCGACGGCGGGCTGGCCAGGTTGGCGCAGCGGCGACGGGCGCGCCAGGCGATGTCCGAAAAGCGCAAGCATCCCGGCCGCCAGGGTCAAACCCGCACGCCCATGCCTGGCTAGAGTCGGCCCGACGACAACAATGACAGAGGCCGCCCCATGCCCGAACTCGCCACCCGTGAATTCTGGAAAGACCTGCAACCGATTCCCGACTGCTTCAAGCCGGACGCCAAGCCCGAGGTCTACCTGCGCAACGCGCCGACCGAGGACGAGCGCCTCTACGTGCCCTTCACCGAGACCGTGAAGTCGCGCCCGCTGTGGATCTCGCCAAGCGAGAACCGCTGGTGCGACATCCTGATGGCGACGAGCGCCGGCCTGGTCAACCGCCACTACCACCCGCACGAGGTGTTCGCCTACACCATCAGCGGCAAGTGGGGCTACCTGGAGCACGACTGGACCGCCACCGCCGGCGACTTCGTCTACGAGACGCCCGGCGAGGGCCATACCCTGGTGGCCTACGAGCACGAGCAGCCGATGCGCGCGTTCTTCATCGTCAAGGGCCCGCTGGTCTGGCTCGACGAGAAGGGCAACGCGGACGGCATCTTCGACGTCCACGACTACATCGCGATGTGCCGCGCCCACTACGACAAGATCGGCGTCGGCGCCGCCTACATCGACTCCCTGTTCCGCTGACCCCGGGCGCGCGCCGCCCATGCGGACGCGCGCCTCCCCGCCGGCCGGCCCGCCCGGCCTGGAGACCGACATGGCGCATAACAACAATTCCGCCAGTTACGAAAACGTCCTGCTCTGCGTGCTGTTCCTGACCTTCGGCTTCGTCTTCTTCGACCGCCTGGCGCTGTCCTTCCTGTTTCCCTTCATGGAACAGGAGCTGCAACTGAGCAACAGCCACCTGGGCATGCTTTCCTCGGTGCTGGCCCTGGCCTGGGCGGTATCCGGCGCGCTGGTCGGCGCCTGGTCCGACCGCCGCGGCCAGCGCAAGCCGCTGCTGATCGTCGCGGTGATCCTGTTCTCGCTGTGCTCGGCGTTGTCCGGGCTGGTCGGCGGCTTCCTCGGCCTGCTGCTGTTCCGCGGCATCATGGGGCTGGCCGAGGGGCCGATCCTGCCGCTCTCGCAATCGCTGATGGTCGAGGCCTCCTCGGCGCATCGCCGCGGCCTCAACATGGGCCTGCTGCAGGGCTCGGCCGCCGGCCTGCTCGGCGCGGTGCTCGGCCCGCCGCTGCTGGTGGCCCTGGCCGAAGCCTTCGGCTGGCGCCACGCCTTCATCGTCTCGCTGTTGCCGGGGCTGCTGATCGCCTGGCTGATCTGGCGCCACGTGCGCCCCGATCCACCCCGCGAACGGGTCCCGGCAATTCACGCGCACGCCGCGAAAGGCAGCCGCCTGGCACTGCTGAAGAGCCGCAACATCCTGCTCTGCACCCTGATCAGCTGCGTATTCGTCACCTGGTTCATCGTGCTGATTTCCTTTACCCCGACCTTTCTGGTCAATGCCCGCGGCTTCAGCCCGGCGACCATGGGCAGGCTGATGAGTTGCCTGGGCGTCGCCTGGGTGATCTGGGGTTTCGCCGTGCCGGCGATCTCCGACCGCCTCGGCCGCCGGCCGACCCTGGTGGCGTTCTCGCTGCTCGCCGCCTGCTGCCCGCTGGCGCTGCTCTACGCGCCGACCGCGACCAGCCTCGGCCTGCTGTTGCTGCTGACCTACACCGGGCTCGGCTGCTTCACCCTGTTCATGGCCACCATCCCGGCGGAAACCGTCTCGCGTACCGCCATCGCCACCGCCCTCGGCCTGATCATGGGCCTGGGCGAACTGATCGGCGGCTTCGTCGCGCCCACCGTCGCCGGTTTCGCCGCCGACCGCTTCGGCCTTTCCGTGGTCATGTGGATGTCCTGCGGCGGCGCCCTGCTCGCCGCCGTCCTCTCGCTGTTCCTGCGCGAAACCGCGCCGGCCGCGCTGGCCCGCCGCGGCACGCCGAACGCTTCCATCCTGCAAGGAAACCAACCATGAACGCACTGCGCTGGCACGCCGCCCGCGACCTTCGCCTGAGCGAGCTGGAACGCCAGGCGCCGCGGCCCGGCGAAGTCGAACTGGAAGTCGCCTACTGCGGCATCTGCGGCAGCGACCTGCATGAATACCAGGACGGCCCGCACTCGATCCCCCACGCCGCTCCCCATCCCCTGTCCGGCTGCCGCGCGCCGCTGACCCTCGGCCACGAATTCTGCGGCGTGGTCGTCGGCCTCGGTCCCGGAGTCGAGGGACTGGCGCTCGGCGAGCGGGTCGCGGTCGAGCCGGAATACCGCTGCGGCGAATGCCGCTATTGCCGCGAAGGCCGCTACAACCTCTGCGAGTCGATGGGTTTCATCGGCCTGATGGGCGACGGCGGCTTCGCCGAGCGCGCGCGGGTGCCGGCCTACATGCTGCATCGCCTGCCGGACACGGTCAGCTTCCGCCAGGCCGCCGTGCTCGAACCGGCCGCCGTGGCCCTGCATGCCCTGCGCCAGAGCAGCCTGGAGGCGGGACAGCGCTGCGCGGTGTTCGGCCTCGGGCCGATCGGTCTGCTGCTGGTGATGCTCGCCCGCCTGCGCGGGATAACGGACATCGCGGCGGTCGACGTCAGTCCCGAACGCCTGGCCCTGGCCAGCGGGTTCGGCGCCAGCCGGGTACTCGACGCCCGCGACGACGGGGTGGCGACGCGCCTGAGCGAGGGCGGCGCGCTCGATTGCGCGTTCGAGGCAGCCGGCAGCCAGGCCAGCCTCGACGCGGCCCTGGCCAGCCTGCGCAAGGGTGGCGAGCTGGTGCTGGTGAGCCTGATGGGCGAGGTCCGGCTGGACGCCTTCGACCTGGTCAACCGCGAACTGCGCCTGCTCGGCAGCGTCGGTTACCGCCACGCCTATCCGGAGCTGATCGCGCTGCTCGCCGAGGGTCGCCTCGACCTGGCCCGCGTGGTGACCCGCAGCGTGTCCCTGGAGCAGGCGGTGGAGCACGGTTTCGAAGCGCTGCTGCGGGACAAGTCGCAGGTCAAGGTACTGGTCAATCCCAACCCGGCCCTGGCCGACGCCTGAAGGAGCATCCGCCCATGGTTTTCCAGAAAGATCTCTACGCCGGCCAGCAGGTGCTGGTCACCGGCGGCAGCTCCGGCATCGGCGCGGCCATCGCCATGCAGTTCGCCGAACTCGGCGCCGAAGTCGTCGCCCTCGGCCTGGATGCCGACGGCGTGCACGCCCCGCGCCACCCGCGGATTCGCCGGGAAGAACTGGACATCACCGACAGCCAGCGCCTGCAACGGCTGTTCGAAGAGCTACCGCGCCTGGATGTGCTGGTGAACAACGCCGGCATCAGCCGCGACCGCGAGGAATACGACCTGGCTACCTTCGAACGGGTGCTGCGCCTCAACCTGAGCGCCGCCATGCTCGCCAGCCAGCTGGCCCGGCCGCTGCTTGCGCAGCGCGGTGGCAGCATCCTCAACATCGCCTCGATGTACAGCACCTTCGGCTCCGCCGACCGCCCGGCCTACAGCGCCAGCAAGGGCGCGATCGTCCAACTGACCAGATCGCTGGCCTGCGAGTACGCCGGCCAGCGCATCCGGGTCAACGCCATCGCCCCCGGCTGGATCGACACGCCGCTGGGCGCCGGGCTCAAGGCCGACGCCGAAGCCACCCGGCGGATCATGCAGCGCACGCCGCTGGCGCGCTGGGGCGCAGCGGCCGAGGTGGCCAGCGCCGCGGCCTTCCTCTGCGGTCCCGGCGCCAGCTTCGTCACCGGCGCCGTGCTGGCGGTGGACGGCGGCTACCTCTGCGCCTGAGCCGCCTTCGCTCCGGATGTACCCGTCCGCTTGGAGCGGACAGCGATTCGCACGACAGAACAACAACAAGACGAGTGCCTTGCCATGAAAACCCTCCGTACCCTGCCGGCGCTGTTCTGCGCCGGTCTCCTCGGCCTGTCCGCGCAGGCCGCCGAAAGTCCCCGCGGCGGTCCGCTGGCCGGTCTCGGCGCACAGCTCGAACGGCATGGCGTGAAGACCCACGCGCAGTTCTGGAGCCTGTCGCTGAAGAACCTCGACACCGGTCCGCGCCCGCACAGCTTCGGCAACAGCGGCGACCTGTTCCTCGGCGCCGATCTCGACCTCGCGACCCTTGCCGGCATCGACGGCGCCTCGCTGCATGTCGAGGAGACCGTGTTCATCCTCGACCGTGGCACCGGCCAGCCCACCGGGCCGAGCTGGCAGGGCGCGGTGGGCAGCTATTTCGGCGGCGCGCCGCTGCACAACGACATCGGCGCCAACCAGCTGAGCCTGCTCACCTGGCAGCAGAAATGGCTGGACGGACGCCTCGCCAGCCACCTCGGACGGACCAATGCGCGGCGCTACTTCCTGGTCTACAACTGCGAGACCGTGGTCACCTGCAACGACCCGGTCATCGACGCCTCCACCGGTATCCTGCCGCCACCCTACGGCGCCTGGGGCGGCTACCTGAAATACCAGGCGACCCCGGCGCTGTACCTGCACGCCGGGGCCTTCGAGTCCAACCCGGTGGATTACCTGAAGAAGCGCCACGGCCTCGACTTCAGCACCGACGACGCCAGCGGCACCAGCCTGCTGCTGGGGATCGGCGACAAGCGCGAGGAAAGCCTCGATCCCTACCGCTCGCACTACGAACTCAACGCCTACCTGAACACCGCCAGCCAGGTCGACCCGCTCACCGGCGCCCGCGACCACGGCAGTGCCGGCGGGTTCTTCAAGTTCCAGCAGCTGTTCTGGCGCGCCGACGGCGGCCGCCTCGACTCGCCACGGGCGCTGGGGATGTTCGGCTCGCTCTCGGTGTCGGCCGACGCCAAGCAGCCGTTCCGCCACTTCGCCGAGCTGGGCCTGACCTACTACGCGCCCTTCGACCGGCCGCTGGACAAGCTCAACCTCAAGGCCAGCTACCTGCGCCTGAACGACCACCAGCTGGAATTCCAGCGCCAGGCGCGAGTCGCCGCCGGCGGCGATCCGCGCCTGGGCCAGCGCGACGTGTACGCCCTGGAAACCAATGCGCACATCGCCCTGACCCCGCACATCGCCCTGGAACCCTCGGTGCAGTACATCTTCAACCCGGACAACTACTACAACCCCGGCGCCCGCGAACTGAGCGGCGACGGTTTCGTCGTCGGCCTGCAACTGATGGTCGACATGGGCTCGCTGCTGGGGCTTTAGCGCGCCGCCTGGCAGCCTCGGTCAATCCCGCCGGCAGGCTGGGACAAGCGGCCGGGCGCGCTTCCCCGTCCAATGGAGTAGCGTCGCGCCCATGGGCGCGGACGAAAAGAACGCCGGGCGAGGCCCGGCAGCACACCCAGAAAGGTGCCGACATGACTTCCACTGCCCGCCGCGCGTTCGACTACATCGTGGTCGGCGCCGGTTCCGCCGGCTGCGTCCTGGCCAACCGGCTGTCCGCCGACCCCGCCGTTTCCGTCTGCCTGGTCGAGGCCGGACCGAGCGACCGCACGCCGCTGCCCGCCGCCTACATCCGCACGCCGGCCGGGATCATCCGCCTGATCGCCAATCCGAAATGGAACTGGATGCACCGTTTCGCCGCCCAGCCCGGCACCGCCGGGCAGCCGATCGCCTGCCCGCGCGGCAAGGTCTGGGGCGGTTCCAGCGCGATCAACGGAATGATCTACATCCGCGGCGACCGCCACGACTACGACCGCTGGGCGGCGTTGGGCAACCGCGGCTGGAGCTACGACGAACTGCTGCCCTATTTCCGCCGCTCGGAACATTTCGAGCCGGGCGAATCCCCCTGGCACGGCCGCGGCGGCGAGCTGAACGTCGCCGAACAGCGTAGCCCGAGCCCGATCAACCAGGTGTTCTTCCAGGCCGCCGAGGAAATGGGCTGGCCCTACAACGCCGACTTCAACGGCGAACGACAGGAAGGCGTCGGACCGTTCCACGTCACCCAGGTCAACGGCGAGCGTTGCAGCGCGGCGCGTGCCTTCCTGCACCCGGCCCTGGCGCGGCCCAACCTCACCGTGCTCAGTCCGGCGCTGACCCTGCGCGTGCTGCTGGAAGGCACCCGCGCCAGCGGCGTGGAGATCAGCCAGGCTGGCGAAGTCGTGCGATTGCAGGCGCGCCGCGAGGTGATCCTCAGCGCCGGCTCGATCAACTCGCCGCAGCTCCTGCTGCTCTCGGGCATCGGCCCGGCGGCGGAACTGGCGCGCCACGGCATCGTCCAGCGCCACGAGCTGCCGGGGGTCGGCGAAAACCTGCAGGACCACCAGGACATCGTGCTGATGTACCGCACCGAGGCCGACCTCGGCTATGGCCTCGGCCTCTCGCCGAGGGGCTGGCTGCCGCTGCTGCGCTCGCCCTGGCAGTACCTGTTCGGCCGGCGCGGGGCGCTGACCTCGAATACCGTCGAGTCCGGCGGCTTCCTCCGCCTCGACCCGCAGGCACCGACCCCGGAGCTCGGCCTGATCGTCGCCCCGGCACTGAAGAACCAGCCGCGGCGGCTGGTCCCCTTCGGCCATGGGGTCAGCCTGCATGTGGCGGTGATGCATCCGCAGAGTCGCGGGAGGATCCGCCTGAACTCGCCGGACCCGCACGACCGGCCGCTGGTCGAGGCCAACTTCCTCAGCCATCCGGCCGACCTCGACACCCTGGTCCAGGGCTTCCAGCTGATCCGCAGGCTGGCCGCCAGCCGCAGCTTCGCCCGCCACCTCAAGGGCGAACTGGTGCCGGGCCCGCAGGTCTCCAGCCGCGGCCAGATCGAGGCCTGGATCCGCGCCAGCCTCGGCACCGTGTTCCATCCGGTGGGCACCTGCAAGATGGGCCACGACGAGCTCGCCGTGGTCGACGACCAGTTGCGCGTGCACGGCCTGGAGGGCCTGCGGGTGGCCGATGCGTCGATCATGCCGACGCTGATCACCGGCAACACCAACGCCCCGGCGATCATGATCGGCGAGAAGGCCGCCGACCTGATCCTCGGCAAGCCGGCGCCGGCGGCGCGCGCCACAGGACAAGCGCTCCGGGAGGCACTCGCCGACGCCTAGCGGGCGCCCCGCCCCATCGGCGGCGATGCGCTGGTCGTCCCCGGCCAGGCCGCCCCCTGGTTCGACCGGCGCAAGCCGATGTTCCAGCCGCCGTCCCACGCCTGGCTAGCCGCCCTGGCTGCAGGCACTGGCGTACTTGCGGTAGGCCAGCGAGTGCAGCTTGCCGGAGGAATCGAGGTAGTCCATCCGCGCATCGACGATCTCGCAGGTGGTCGACGCCTGTTCCTGGGTCGCCACGACCTTGCGCACATCCAGCGGCATGCCGTAGTGGTAGCTTTCGGTCGCCACCGGCGCGGCGGGCTGGGCGGCGAACGCGGGAGCCGCCAGGGCGGCGAACAGGGTGGTGGCGAGCAGGGTGCGAGTCATGGTGGTTCTCCTGGCGGCAGGTCCGCATCGGTGGAAGGCGACGTGCCTTCGTCGATGCCTATTCCAGGCCAGGGAGTTGTCCCGCATGTGTCACCGGAACGCCCGGTTCGTCAGTCGCTGTATCGCCGCCGCCGACCGATACACGCACGTACATTCGCCACGCCCACGGCCACGCGACGAACACGCGCACCGCCAGCTGCCAGCGTCCCGCTCGCGGCAGTGACAGCCGGTTTTTTTGCACGCCCCGGTATTCGCCCCGGTACCGGATACAGTGCAATACAAACCCCGGCAGGCAAGCGCCGCGAGCGCGGATACACTGCTTGCAATCACACCAACCGCCACGGGAGCCGGGCAATGGAGCATGTCGATCACGTCCTGATCGTCGACGATGACCGCGAGATTCGCGAGCTGGTAGGCAATTACCTGAAGAAGAACGGCCTGCGCACCACCATCGTCGCCGATGGCCGGCAGATGCGCGCGTTCCTCGAAGCCAACACGGTGGACCTGATCGTCCTCGACATCATGATGCCCGGCGACGACGGCCTGCTGCTCTGTCGCGAGCTGCGCGTCGGCAAGCACAAGGCCACGCCGGTGCTGATGCTCACCGCGCGCAACGACGAGACCGACCGCATCATCGGCCTGGAGATGGGTGCCGACGACTACCTGACCAAGCCCTTCTCCGCCCGCGAGCTGCTCGCGCGGATCAACGCCGTGCTGCGGCGCACGCGGATGCTGCCGCCGAACCTGACCGTGACCGAAAGCAGCCGCCTGATCGGCTTCGGCCAGTGGCAGCTGGATACCAGCGCGCGCCACCTGCTCGACGGCGCGGGCACCGTGGTCGCCCTCAGCGGCGCCGAGTACCGTCTGCTGCGGGTATTCCTCGACCACCCGCAGCGGGTGCTCAGCCGCGACCAGTTGCTCAACCTGACCCAGGGCCGCGAGGCGGACATCTTCGATCGCTCCATCGACCTGCTGGTCAGCCGTCTGCGCCAACGACTCGGCGACGACGCCCGCGAGCCGGAGTACATCAAGACCGTGCGCAGCGAAGGCTATGTGTTCTCGCTACCGGTACGACTGCTCGAGGCCCATCCATGAAGCTTGCCGTGCCGCGTCCGCGCAGCCTCGCCGCGCGCCTGGCGCTCATTCTCTTCGCCGGGCTGGTGCTGGCCTACGGACTGTCCTTCGCCTCGCAGTTCTACGAGCGCTACCAGACCGCGAAGCACATGATGCTCGACAGCCTCGAACAGGACGTGGCGATCTCGGTGGCCATGCTCGACCGCCTGACGCCCGCCGAGCGCCAGGCCTGGCTGCCGCGCCTGGAGCGACGCACCTACCGCTACCGCCTCGACGCCGGCGAGCCCGGCCAGCCGCTGGCACTGGCCGACGCGCCGGTCGCCGCGCACTCCATCGAGCGCGCCCTCGACGGGCAATACCCCCTGGCCCTGCAGACGGTGACCGACAGCCGACCGCACTTCCAGGTCCGCCTGAGCCTGCGCGACGGCAGCCCGCTGACCATCGATGTCACGCCGGCGCCGGTACCGCTGTCCGGCTGGCTGCCGCTGGTGCTGCTGGTGCAACTGGCCCTCCTGCTGCTCTGCACCGGACTCGCGGTGCGCACCGCCATCGGCCCGCTGACCCGGCTGGTGAAGGCCGTGGAACACCTCGATCCGAATCGTCCCGCACAACCGCTCGCGGAAACCGGCCCACGCGAAGTGGCGCACGCTGCGGCGGCTTTCAACGCCATGCAGGTGCGCATCGCCGAACACCTCAAGGAACGCATGCAACTGCTGGCGGCGATTTCCCACGACCTGCAGACGCCGATCACACGGATGAAGCTGCGCGTCGAGTTCATGGACGCTTCCAGCGACAGGGACAAGCTCTGGAACGATCTCGAAGAAATGCAGCACCTGGTCCGCGAAGGCGTGGCCTACGCCCGCAGCATGCATGGCAGCGCCGAGGCCAGTTGCCGGGTCGATCTCGATGCCTTCCTCGACAGCCTGGTGTTCGATTACCAGGACAGCGGCAAGCAGGTGCAGCTCGACGGTCGCACCGCAGCGGTGATCGACACCCGTCCGCACGCCCTGCGCCGGGTGCTGGTGAACCTGATCGACAACGCGCTGAAGTTCGCCGGCGCCGCGCGCCTGGAAGTGGAGCGCCGCGCCGATGGCGGCACGCGAATCCAGGTGCTGGACAATGGCCCCGGGATTCCCCCCGGGGAACTCGACGAGGTGCTCAAGCCCTTCTACCGGGTGGAGAACTCGCGCAACCGCGACACCGGCGGCACCGGTCTCGGCCTGGCCATCGCCCAGCAACTGACCCTGGCCATCGGCGCTCGCCTGAGCCTGGCCAACCGCCCTGCTGGAGGGCTCTGCGCGCGCATCGAACTGGACGCCTGAGACGCTGGTACAGAGCGATACATAACCGCCCGCGGCGGACACACTGCGGATAAACCCGCTTGCAACACTCCTGGCCACGGGAAGCGGCGGCACATCGCCGAGCCGCTCCCGCCACCAGGAGCCCCACCATGACCACCCGATCCCTGCAATCCCCCTGGCACGGCTGGCGCCTGTTCGCCGTCCTCGCTATCGCCGTGCTCGCCATGACCGCCCTCGTCCTGGCCCTCCAGCCGCAGGCGGTGGAAGGCCTGCGCAGCGCCATCCGCGCCACCGCGCGCAGTTCCTTCGCGCTGTTTCTCGCCGCCTTCCTCGCGTCTTCGCTGGCGATCCTGGTGCCCGGACCGGGTACCCGCGCGCTGCTTCGCGAACGTCGCTACCTGGGCCTGGCCTTTGCCTTTTCCCACGCGGTCCATGCGCTGCTGATCCTGGCCTACTGGAAACTGTACCCGGATACCTTCTGGAATGGCCGTTCGGTGACAGCGAACATCCCCGGCTCGATCGGCTACCTGTTCATCCTCCTGCTCACCCTCACCTCCTTCCGCGCCCCGGCCCGCCTGCTCGGCCCACGCGCCTGGAAAGCCCTGCACTCGACCGGCACCTGGGTGCTGGCGGGGATCTTCTGCCTGTCGTTCTTCAAGCGCATCCCCATGGGCGGCTGGTACGCGCTGGCATTCGCCACGATCTTCTCCGCCATCGTCCTCAAGCTCACCGCCAAGCTCGCCGTGCGCCTGCGTCGTCGCGACGCCCAGCCTGCCTGACCCATCCAGCCCCTTCTACGAGACATCGATCATGCAAGCATCCGACCTGCGCGCCTGGCGCCTCCCCTTCGTCCTGCTCGACCGCTGCGGCGGCTGGTGCGCCGACCTGTCCCTGCGATTGTTCCTGGCCTGGGAGTTCTTCGAGTCCGGCTGGGAAAAGTGGAACGGCGAGAACTGGTTCGGCGACATCCAGTCGGCCTTCCCGTTCCCCTTCGACCGCCTGCCCGCCGTCCTCAACTGGGAACTGTCGATGTGGGCCGAACTGCTCGGCGCGCTGTTGCTCCTGCTCGGCCTCGGTACCCGCCTGAGCGCCCTGGTGCTGATCGTCGTCACCCTGGTGGCGACCGCCGCCGTACACTGGCCGGCCGAGTGGTCGAGCCTGGCGGAACTGGCCCGCGGTTACTCGATCACCGACCACGGCTTCGGCAATTTCAAGCTCCCGGCGATCTACCTGGCGGCACTGCTGCCGCTGCTGTTGGCGGGAGCGGGGAAGCTGAGCCTCGACCATTGGCTCGGGCGACGCCTGGGCCTGTCCCGCTAGGAATCGGCCAGCCACGAAAAACCCCGGAAGGCGATCGCCTCCGGGGTTTTTCTTCGTCGGGACAGCCAGCCAGGGCCAACCCGCGCACCGCGTAGGGCGAATAGCGCCGACGGCGCTATCCGCCGATGCACCGGACCCGCCACGGCGGATAACCGCAGGCGGACATACGCCCTGCGCCAGGGCAGCGTCGTCATTCGCCCGCCGGATCGCGATCCAGGGTTCCGAGCACGATACCCTGGGTCCGCAACTCTTCCAGCAACGCCAGCCCCGCCGCGTCGAAGGTTCCGGGCGCGCGCCCCGCTTCGAGCGCCAGCGCCGCCAGATGCTCGCGCCCGCTCAGGCGCCGGCTCGCCAGTGACACCAGCAGGCGATAGGCCAGCGGGGTCAGGCGCGCGGTGTGCACGCGATGCGAGGAGTCGCGACGCATCAGCAGCAGAGTCGGTGCCGCTGCCGGTTCGCCAGGATCCGCGTCGAGGTCATGCACCGCCCAGCGATAGCCGAGCGGCAACGCCAGGCTCGACAACAGCGGCACCTCGTCCAGCAGCTCGCCATCAGGCCGGTGCGGCGGGTCGTCCGGCTCGGCCAGATAGAGGCGCGTCTCGCTCCACTCGAAATGGGCCAGCTCCGCCTGCCAGGCCTGGTCGGCCCCGACGTTCGCCTGCAAGTAGTCGACGAACACCCCTGCGATGCGGGTGAACAGTGGGGTATGGCTTCTCTCCTCGCGATAGAACTCACGCACCCGGCCATGCCAGTCCGGGTCGCCAAGCAGTCCGCGCAAACGCGGGAAGCCGCTGGCGAGAACCCCTTCGATGGCGTTGTAGAACAGCTCGCGGTAGACCCGCAGGCACCGCTCTTCGAGACCCGGCGGCGGCGCGTTGCCAAGCGGGTCGCGCAGGTGCCTGGCGAGGCTGAACTGCTGTTGGCGCAGGCGCTCATCCATGACGGCGCCCCTCTTCGCGTTGCCATTGGCGGATCTGCTCCACTTCCCGCAGCAGTTCGCCCAGTGGCGGATAGTTGAAGTCCCGCTCGAGCAGGGTCGGGCGCACGCCGAAGCGCCGGTAGGCGGCGCCGAGCAGGGACCAGACGCCGGGCTTCACGGCGGCGCCGTGAGTGTCGATCTTCAGGTCCGGCGCCTCGTCGTAGTGCCCCGCCACATGGTAGGCGGCGACCCGCCCGGGCGGCAGCCGGGCGAGGAACTCGAAGGCGTCGTAGCCATGGTTGCAGGCGTTGACGAACAGGTTGTTGACGTCCAGCAGCAGGTCGCAGTCGGCCTCGTCGAGTACCGCGTTGACGAACTCGATCTCGCTGATCTCCCGGTACGGCGCGGCATAGTAGGAAATGTTCTCCACCGCGATGCGCCGCTCCAGCCGTTCCTGCGCCTCGCGAATGCGCGCGGCGACATGGCGCACCGCAGCCTCGGTGAACGGCAGCGGCAACAGGTCGTAGAGATGGCCATCGTCGGAACAGTAGCTGAGGTGCTCGCTGTACAACGCTACCCGGTGGCGGTCGAGGAAGCGCCGGGTCTGTCCGAGGAAGGCGCCGTCCAGCGGCGCGGGACCGCCGAGGGACAACGACAGGCCGTGGCAGGTCAGCGGAAAGCGCTCCACCAGGCGCTCCAGGTCGGCGCCGAAGGCACCGCCGACGCCGATCCAGTTGTCCGGCGCGCATTCGAGGAAGTCCACCGCGCCAGCCTCCATCGCCAACAGTTGGGGCAGCAGGCCGCGCCTCAGGCCGAGGCCGGCGGCATTGTCGATCAGGGTCATGGGATCGCTCCGGAAACGGCGACGCCCCCGCTTTCCCGGAGGAAAGAGAGGGCGCCGCCAGGGTGAGGGAAGGTTCAGTGCCGGCCTTGTTCCAGCCTGCTGAACAGCCCTGCGGGCATCGGCTTGCCGTTGGCCTCGTAGGTCTTGCGCAGGTGCTCGTAGGCCTCGGCTTCGGAAATGAAGCCATCGTGGTCGGTGTCGATGCTGTCGAACTCGCCGGCACGCTCCTTGGCCACCGCGAGAAACTCGGCGCGCGAAACCTTGCCATCGTGGTCGGTATCGGTACGGGCGAACGAGGCGTCACCGCACTTGCCCTCTCCGCACTTGCCTTCGGCGCCAGCCTTGGCCGAGGCCTGCGCCCCGCCGCTGCCGCACTTGCCCTCGCCACACTTGCCTTCGCCGGCGCTGGCCGCCGCCAGTTGCAGGCCCTGCCCGAGCGGCTCGACGGCGAACGCCGAACCACCGAGCAGCATTCCCCCCACCAGCACGGCGCCGAGCAGGCTGGCGGAAGTCTTTTGACGCGAATCGAAAACGGACATGCTTCTTCTCCACAGTGAACGCGGCCGGGCCGCAGGCGCGGCGCCGCCTTCGGCGCCGGTTCGAACCGGGCGGCGGGACCTTGTCTGGCCGACTCGCCCGTCCCGGTTCGGACGGGCCCATTTCGCCTGGAAGATGTATCGGCGATGTATCGCCCGGCGCATCGATTTGTACCCCGCTCGTATCGGCGCTGGGCGCAGATACAGAGCGATACGCGGCGAACGCCGCGACCGGCCGTCTCGCCATGCCGGGAAGTGGCGGATAACGCTCGTTTCCGCCGGAGCAACTCGGCTACCGTATGGAGACAGCCCCCTGGGCCTGCCACGAGATCACCTCCATCGTGCTGAAACGCATTCCGGTCACCCAGCTTCGCCCCGGCATGTTCATCCAGAGCCTGTGCGGCTCCTGGCTGGACCATCCGTTCTGGAAAAGAGGCAGCTTCCTGCTCGATAACCAGGCCGACCTGCAACGCCTGCGCGAAAGCGCGGTGAAAGAGGTCTGGATCGATGTCGGCAAGGGCCTCGACCTGCCCACCGAAGCCGCCGCGGCGGCGGCCGTGCTGCCGGTGACCATGCCGGCCGCGCCAGCGCCGGCGCGGGTCGCCCTGGAGGAAGAAATCCGCCAGGCCGCCCTGCTCTGTGGCAAGGCCAAGCGCGCGGTGGTCAGCATGTTCCGCGACGCGCGCATGGGCCAGGCCATCGACACCGCGCATGCCGCCGCGCTGGTGGACGACATCTCCGCCTCGGTGCTGCGCCACCCCAACGCCCTGGTCAGCCTGGTGCGGCTGAAGACTTCGGACGAGTACACCTACATGCACTCGGTGGCGGTCTGCGCCCTCATGATCGCCCTCGCCCGCCAGCTCGACCTGGCCGAGCCGCTGGTGCGCGAAGCGGGGCTCGCCGGGTTGCTCCACGACATCGGCAAGATGGCGGTGCCGGAACCGATCCTGAGCAAACCCGGCAAGCTCACCGAACAGGAGTTCGGCCTGGTCCGCCGGCATCCGCAGAACGGCGCGCGGATGCTGCTCGATTGCCGCCAGGTCAGCGCCCTGGTGGTGGATGTCTGCCTGCACCACCATGAACGCGTCGACGGCACCGGCTACCCCTTCGGCCTGGCCGAAGAGCAGATCAGCCTGCTGGCGCGAATGGGCGCGGTCTGCGACGTCTACGACGCGCTCACCTCCGACCGCCCCTACAAGAAGGGCTGGAACGCCGCCGAGGCGATCCGGCGCATGGCCGAATGGAACGGGCACTTCGACCCGCAGGTGTTCCGCGCCTTCGTCAAGGCGGTGGGCATCTACCCGGTCGGCGTACTGGTCCGGCTGGAAAGCGGGCGCCTCGGCGTGGTCCTCGAACAACACGGTCGCTCGCTGCTGACGCCACGGGTCAGGGTATTCTTCTCGGCCCGCTCGAAGGTGCCGATCCCACAACAGGTGGTGGACCTCGGTCAGGCCGGGCAGACCGACCGGATCGTCGGTTTCGAGCCGGCGGAGGCGTGGAACTTCCGCAATCTCGATGAGTTGTGGACGGGGCTGCCCGGCAGCGGCGGATCGTATTTCGACACGGGAACGGGGAAACCGTAGACGCCTTCCGCCGGCGACGCCGGGACGCCGCTCCCGTAGGACGCATAACGCGAAGCGTTATCCGCCGTTTCGCCGCAGCCATCGCCTGCTCCCGATTGCTTCAAGCGCGCCATCGTCAATACTGCTGGCGATCCGCCGACAATCTTCAAGAGGCCATATGAGCCCGCTCCTGAAGACCATCGAAGAGCACAGCAAAAATGGCTGTGCTCAATCCAAAGCGCTGCTTGCCCTGCGGTCCGCAGGCGCCGATCTGAGGCTTTCCCCGAGGAAGGCTGGCCGCCTATGCGAACTTGCCGTCGTTGCCGCGGCAGGGAAAGAAGGCATGCTGGAGAGCGAGATCGTTGCGGCACGCCGGGCGTATACCGCCAGCCTGGGGCTGACGCTTGACGGACCGACCAGCAACGCTGACGAGCCACGCCATATCCGCCATGCTGTCAGCGACTCCAATCACAACCCCGACGCCAGGAACCGTATCAATCTCGGAAATGCCATCGCGTACAAAAAAGAGTCCGAACAGGAAGATCGCTTCTTCCTTACTATTCCAAACGCTGGTTAAGCGCTATCTCTTACCGACTTCGGCAGAAGCCTGTTCCAGCAACCACTCCCTGAACGCCAGCATGGCCCCGGTCTCCCCCCGCGACTGCAAGCGCGTCAGCCAGTAGCTGCCGGTGCTCACCTCGGTGGCGAACGGCCGCCGGATGCTTTCGCTGGCCAGTTGCCGGACGAACATCGCCGCCGGCGCCAGGGCCACCCCGACACCCTGCCGCGCCGCCTCGAGCATGGCCAGGGAGGTGTCGAAGACCATGCTGCGGGTCAGCGGCACATGCGCCGGCAGGCCGGCGGCCTGGAACCACAGCGGCCATTCGTCGGCGCGGTAGGAGCGCAGCAGGGTGTGTTGCAGCAGGTCGGCGGGGCTGCGCAACCGGGTCGCCAGCTCGGCGCAGCAGAGCACCGTCAGCGGCGCCTCGAACAGGGCCAGCGCCTCGGTGCCGTGCCAGGCACCGCCGCCGAAACGGATCGCGTAGTCGAGGCCCTCGGCGGCGATATCGACACGGTTGTTGTGGGTCGACAGGCGCAGGTCGATGAATGGATGGCGCGCCTGGAAGTCCGCGAGACGCGGCAACAGCCAGCCGACGGTGAAGGTGCCGACCGCGCCGACGGTGAGCACGTCGCGATAGTGGCCGCCCTCGAAACGCTCCAGCAGCCCGGCGATGCGGTCGAAGGAGTCGCACAGCACCGGCAGCAGGCTTTCGCCTTCATGGGTCAGCATCAGCCCGCGCGGCAGACGCTTGAACAGGGTCACGCCGAGACGCTCCTCGAGACTCTTCACCTGGTGGCTGACCGCCGCCTGGGTCACGCACAGCTCGATGGCCGCGCGGGTGAAGCTCAGGTGCCGGGCGGAAGCCTCGAAGGCCCGCAGGGCGTTCAGCGGCAAGTGCGGTCGAACCATGTCTGCTCCAAATTTTTCTAATGGCTACTGCGAGTATTCATCGTTTGCCCAACGAGCCGCGCAAGCCTAGATTTTCCTCGCCCGCCGACGAAGGAGCGCTCCCGGGGCGGTTTTCCCTGCAGCCAACGACATAGGACGCCAATCCCCATGCGCCATGCGACAATCCTCAACCTGTGCGGCCTCGCCGCTTCCACCCTGTTCTTCGCGACAACATCGGCCTTCGCCACGGAGGCGCCGGCGGAGCGCCTGAAGGCTCTGGTGGACGCCGCCGTGCAACCGGTCATGAAGGCCAATGATATCCCGGGACTGGCCGTCGCCATCACTCTCAAGGGCGAACCGCATTACTTCAGTTATGGGGTGGCCTCGAAGGAGGACGCCCGCAAGGTGACCCCCGAGACCCTGTTCGAGATCGGCTCGGTGAGCAAGACCTTCACCGCCACCCTCGCCGGCTACGCCCTGGCCCAGGACAAGATGCGCCTCGACGACCGCGCCAGCCGGCACTGGCCCGCCCTGCAGGGCAGCCGCTTCGACGGTATCAGCCTGCTCGACCTCGGCACCTACAGCGCTGGCGGCCTGCCGCTACAGTTCCCCGATGCGGTGCAGAAGGATCCGGCGCAGATCCGCGACTACTACCGCCAGTGGCAACCGACCTACGCCCCGGGCAGCCACCGCCAGTACTCCAACCCGAGCATCGGTCTGTTCGGCTATCTCGCCGCGCGCAGCCTGGGCCAGCCATTCGAGCGCAGCATGGAACGGCAGCTGTTCCCGGCGCTCGGCCTGGAGCACACCTTTATCCGGGTGCCCGCCGCGCAGCAGGGGCTGTACGCCCAGGGCTACGGCAAGGACGACCGCCCGCTGCGGGTCGGACCCGGTCCGCTGGACGCCGAGGCCTACGGGCTGAAGTCCAGCGCTGCGGACCTGCTGCGCTTCGTCGAGGCCAACCTGCACCCCGAGCGCCTGGAGAAGCCCTGGGCGCAGGCCCTCGACGCCACCCATCGCGGCTACTACAAGGTGGGCGACATGACCCAGGGCCTGGGCTGGGAAGCCTACGACTGGCCGATCGACCTGAAGCGCCTGCAGGCGGGCAACTCGGCGCCGATGGCGCTGCAGGCGCACAAGGTCGCCAGGTTGCCGGCGCCGCAAGCCCTGGACGGCCAGCGCCTGCTGAACAAGACCGGCTCCACCAACGGTTTCGGCGCCTACCTGGCGTTCATCCCGGGACGCGACGTCGGCCTGGTGATCCTGGCCAATCGCAACTACCCCAATGCCGAGCGGGTGAAGATCGCCTACGCCATCCTCAGCGGCCTGGAACAGCAGGCCAAGGTACCGCTGGTGCGCTGAGCCCTCTCGCGCGACGATGGCGCGTTGCGGCACGGAGCGCCGGTCATGGCTATGATGGAGCCATGACCCTCTCCCCGCCCCTCCGCCAGCCCTGCCCGCCCGGCGCCTGCGTCTGCGAACGCGAGCGCCTGGAGGCACCCGGCTCGGACCGCCGCATCCTCCTCCTGACCCGCCAGGAAGAACAGCGCCTGCTGGCGCGCCTGGAGGTCCTGCGCAGCCTGGATGACCTGCAGCACCTGCTGCGGCGCATGGAAGACCAGTTGGGCATCCGCCTGCGGATCGCCCCGGCGTTCGGCGAAGTGCGTAGCATGCGCGGCATCCGCATGCATTTCGAGGAACAGCCGGGGCTCTGCCGCAAGACCCGCCAGGCGATTCCCGCCGCCATCCGCCGTGGCCTGGAGAAACGCCCGGAAATCGCCTACGCCCTGCTCAACGCCCACGACCTGCTGCGCGACGCCTGAACGGCACGGCAGCGGATCCGGGCCATTGCACCGATGCAGCCCTATGGATTTCCTGGTTGTCGCTATGGCGGTGAACCCGGCCGCACCCACGGCGACGTCATGCCGGGCGTTTCCTAGTTGGGCTCCTCGTTCTCGTCGAGCAGGCGGGTCGGGGCGAGGATGCTGAGCGCCGATTGCAGGCGCGCTTTCGCGCTCTCGAACAACTGGCCGCGTGGCGCCTGGGCGTCCAGGTACAGCGTGGCGTTGCGTGGGAACCAGTTGGCCTGCGAGGCGGGCAGCAGCGGGATGAAGCGGAGGGACGTTCTGTGACGGAAGGGGTGGACGTATCATTCGGCTTAGCCATGGGTCAGCTCCTATTAAGCTGGGTTGTGGTTAGCGGGTCGTGGGTGTTGCAAGCACCTGCGGCCCGTGTCGTTTCGGGCGCTGGAACGCATCTTGGAAGATGGTCTTGGCGACCCCTCCATCATCCTCCTACTGGGTTTTTCTCCAATTCCTGGGCGTCCGAGAGAGGCTGGGGAAATGTCCGGGGGAGTTGTCCGGCGTTTCCAGGGCATGTAGGGCGAACAACGCCGTGGGCGTTATCCACCGATACCCCGGATAAGCGGCGGTTAACCGCAAGCGGTTATTCACCCTACGAACCCGACATCGGAGTGTGGAGGCGGCGAACCCGCCCCGTCAGGAGGCCGAGCGGAGTCGTCGTGGAGGGGGTTGAGCGACGGTGATGCCGCGAAAGCCGCCTTGGTCCAGGACGGACCGTGGCGGCGGGCCCCCGGCGCGGCGGTGGAGCGAGGGCACGCCAGTCGCCTAGCGGCTGGGGCGAGTCTTTCGGTTCCTTTTGGACGCTTGCAAAAGGAACTCGCCCGGGGGGGCGAAACAGGAAGTCGAGGCAGGCACGACAAGCAGCCAGATCACCCAGCCTGAAGCACACTCAGGCTTGAAGCTGCATCCTCCCCCTGTGTCACTGCCGTGCAGGCAGCGAAGAAAAGTACCAGCGATCCGGGAAAAGCAGGAAACCTCGATTCACTGCCGTACAGGCAACCCCAAAATCGCGAACGCTGTCGCTGCAACGGTCCCGGCTGACCCTTAGGACGCTATTCGCAGAGGCGTTTGCTGCTGGCGTTCCGACGGGGCCGCGCCTGGTCCCGCCGGCGTTCAGCTCGCCGATTCCGCCTGCACGTCGCCGAACATTCCCTGCAGGCGCTGCAGGCAGGTATCGCGCAGGGCGCGCAGCTCGTCGAGGCGGATGCCGGCCAGGCACTCCGCGCCGTCCAGCGGATCGACGCGACGCAGCGCCAGTTCCAGCTCGCCGGCGCGACCGGCCAGGGCGCTGGCGCCGACGGTGGCGGCACTGCCCTTGATGGTGTGCAGGGTCGCCGCGCAGCCCTGGATATCTCCCTCGCCCAACTGGCGTTCGAGCTGGCCGAGGAGTTCCTGCATGTCCGGCACGAAGCGTCGCAGCACCTGGACGATCAGCTCGAGGCTGCCGCCGAAGCGGCCGACGATGTCGCCACGCGCCTCGACCAGTTCGGTCGTCTCCGCCGCCGGCGCCGGCACCGCAGCCGTGTCGACGGACCGGCCGAGATGACCGAGCAGGCAGAGCACCAGACGCTCCTTGTCGATGGGCTTGGCCACATGATCGTCCATCCCCGCCGCCAGGCAGGCCTCGCGGTCGGACAGCGAGGCGTTGGCGGTCATGGCCAGGATCGGCAGCCCGGCGAAGCGGCCGTCGGCGCGGATCCGCCGGGTCGCCTCGAGGCCGTCGATATCCGGCATCTGCATGTCCATCAGCACCGCGTCGAACGGCACGCCGGCCTCCAGCACCTGCTGCACGCCCGCCAGCCCGCCATCGGCGAGGGATACCCGGGCGCCCTCGCTGCTCAACAGCTCGGCGGCGACCTGACGGTTCAGCGCGTTGTCCTCCACCACCAGCAGGCGTACGCCCCGCAGGCGTTGCGGGCGCTCCTGCGGGCGCGGCGGCGGATTGGCCGGGGCGCCCTGTTCGCCGTGCAGCGCGTGCAGCACCGAGTCGGCCAGTTGCTTGGGGGTGACCGGCTTGGTCAGGAAGTCGACGAAGGGCGGCGCGCTGTGGTCGCGGGCGTCGGCGAGCACCTCGCGGCCATAGGCGGTGATCATGATCACCATCGGGGGCGGCAGGTCGCCCTGCAACTGGCGGATCAGTTGCGCCGCGCTCAGGCCGTCGAGGTCGGGCATGCGCCAGTCCATCAGTACCACGTCGTAACGACGACCCTCGGCCATCGCCGCCTGTACCCGCGCCACCGCCTCGCTGCCGCTGCCGACACAGTCGGCGCGCCAGCCGAGGGCTCCCACCGTGCGCTCGAGCAGCTCGCCGGCGATCAGGTTATCGTCGGCCACCAGCAGCCGCAGAGGTTCGCCGACTCCAGGGCAGGCCGCGCGCAGCGGTTCGCCGCGAGCCACGTCGAGGTCCAGGTCGAACCAGAACCGGCTGCCGCTTCCCGGCGAGCTTTCCACCTGCAACCGGCCGCCCATCAGGTCGACCAGGCGCTTGCAGATGAACAGGCCGAGGCCGGTGCCGCCGAAACGCCGCGAGGTGGACGCCTCGGCCTGGGTGAACCCTTCGAAGATACGCTGCTGCTGCTCGGCACTGATGCCGATGCCGGTATCCGCCACCAGGACGCGCAGGCCTACCCGATGCGCGTCGTGCGCCAGCCGCCGCAGGCTGACCAGCACATGACCGTGGGCGGTGAACTTCAGCGCGTTGCCGGCCAGGTTGATGAGGATCTGCTGCAGCCGCAGGCGGTCGCCGACCACCGCGCTGGGGAGTTCGGGATCGATGTCGAAGATCACCTCCACGTCCTTGTCGCCCTGGTTGCCGGAGAGCACCACGGCGAGGTCCTGCATCAGCGGCTCCAGCTCGAACGGGTGCATTTCCAGGAGCAGCTTGCCGGCCTCGATCTTCGAGTAGTCGAGGATGTCGTTGAGCAGGCCGAGCAATGAGGTCGCCGCCGAGCTGGCCTTGTCCAGGTAATCGCGCTGGCGTTCGTTGAGGTCGGTCTGCCGGGCCAGCTGCAACATGCCCAGCACGGCGTTCATCGGCGTGCGGATCTCGTGGCTCATGTTGGCCAGGAACGAAGACTTCGCCGCGCTGGCGGCGTCCGCCTGCTCCTTGGCCTCGCGCAGGCGCGCCTGCAACTGCTGGTCGCTGGTGATATCGATGTTGATCCCGGTGACCTGCAGCGGCGTGCCGTCGGCGTCGCGCTCGACCTGGGCGCCGGCCTGGATGAAGCGGATGCCGCCGTCGGGCAGCAGCACGCGGAAGATCACGTCGTAGTTGCCGCGCCCTTCCACCGCCGCGCGCAGGCTGGCCTCGGTGCGCTCGAGGTCTTCCGGATGCAGGCGGCTGCGCCAGTGCTCGTAGACCAGCCCGCCTTCGCGCAGCGCCAGCGGCTGGCCATACAGTTCGCACATGCGCTCGTTCCACTGCAGGCTGTCGTCGGCCAGGGTCCAGCGCCAGATGCCCAGGCGCGCCACGTCGGCGGCCATCTGCAGCTGGTCGCGCGCCGCGGCCATCTCGCGCTCGGCGTTGCGCCACTCGGTGACGTCGACGGCGATACCCAGGTAGCCGTTGATCGCCCCGGCCTCGTCGCGCAGGACGGTGACCGAGAGGGTCACGCTCAGTGGCGAACCGTCCTTGCGCAGGTACGTCCATTCGCGGGTCTCGGCGCCTTCCCGCTCCGCGCGCGCCACCAGCACGCGGAAACCCTGCTCGCCCAGTTCGCGGCCACGGGCGAGCAGTTCCCGCTCGCTGTGCAGGAGAGTCGGCGAGACCTTGCCGACCACTTCCTCGGCGCGGTAGCCGAGCATCCGCTCGGCACCGAGGTTGAAACCGCTGATGATGCCGTCGCGGTCGAGGGTGATGATCGAAACCTCGGAGGCCGCCTGCAGCACGCTGCCGAGCAGCACGTTGAGCCGGCGCAGTTCGGCGGTACGCTCGGCGACCTGGTGTTCCAGACCGGCGTTGAGTTCGCGGATGCGCGCCTCGGCGGCCTTCTTCGCGGAAATGTCGCGCACCGTCTTCGACGCGCCGACCACCCTGCCTTCCCCATCGAGGATCGGCGAGACGGTCACCGCCACGTCGAGCAGGTGGCCGTCCTGGTGCCGGCGCACGGTGTCGAAGCTGACCACCTGTTCGTTGCGGGCGATGCGGGCGAGGATGTCGAGTTCCTCGCTCTCCTTCGATGGCGGCACCAGCAGGTCCACCACCCGCCGCCCGACCGCCTCCTCCTCGCGGTAGCCGAACAATGCCTCGGCGCCGCGATTCCAGTCGGTGATGGTGCCGTCGAGCGCGGCGCCGATGATGCCGTCCGCCGAATTGCCGACGATCGCCGCCAGCCGCGCCTGGGTCGCCGCCTCGCGCCGCCGGCGCTGGCGGCCGAGGGCTCCGGCGTTGACCAGCGCCGCCAGCAGCAGGCTGACCAGGCCGCCGGCCAGGAACAGGATACGCGGGGACGGCTGGTGCAGGCGCTGGACGAACAACGGCAGGGCGCTGAACTGCATCTGCCAGTGGCGGCCGTATATCTCCCGCTGCAACTCCTGGCCGAACAGGCGCTGGCCCGGGGCCGCGGCGCCGTTGACGAAGAACGGCACGGCGGCGCCATCGCCGGTGACGTCGCTGAGCTCCAGGTGGATCGCGGCGTTGTCGATGGGCAGCCCGGCCAGCACCTCGCTGGTCAGCAGCGGCGCGTAGCTCCAGCCGAAGCCTTCGAGTTCGCGCTGGGCGCCGGCGGGCGGGGTGGTGCCGCTACGGTAGATCGGCATCAGGATGAGGAACGACTGCTGGCGCAGGCCGCTGGCCTGGACCAGGGTGATCGGCCCGGTCAGGCGCACCTGCCCGCTTTCCAGGGCGGCGCGGGCGGCCTCGCGACGATTGGTTTCCGAGGCGATGTCCAGGCCCAGAGCCTGGTCGTTGCGCGCCAGCGGCTCGATGTACTGGATGACGTAGCGCTCGCCATCGTGCGGAGTCAGTTGCTGGATACGAAACTCCGGCTGGCCATCGGCCCGCGCCTGGCCCAGGAACCCGGCCTCGTCGGCGGCCGCCACCCGGCGGATGAAACCGAAGCCGCGGGCGCCGGGAAACTCGCGGTCGATGTCGCGGGTCAGGCTGTAGCGACGGAACAGCTCGCGGTCGATGTGCGCCTCGCCGGCGGTCAGCAATGCCCCGCGCACGCCACGCAGGCCATACTGGTAAAGCTCGATGCGCCGCGTCACCGCCTCGGCCACCAGTTCAGCCTCACGCTCCAGCGCCGCCCGCGCCTGCTGCTGGTTGACCAGCGCCAGGCCCCAGGCGCCCAGCCCGGACAGCAGCAGGCCGAGCAGCAGCGTCGCGCCGGCCCAGCGGCTCAATTTGAACTTGCTCTGTCGTACGTTCACCCGGTTCGTCCATCCCTGCCAGTGCAGCGCCGGTCAGCCCTGCGGTCCCTGCGCCTTGGTTCCAGAAGACTAGATCAAGCAGGCGGATTCCACCGCCGAGTGATCCGGGCCAGTGAATGGGCTCTTACAACGAGGTCGTTTTCAACGCCCCTGCGTAGCGCAGCGCGGTGAACAGCGCCAGCAGCAGGCCGGCCAGCGCCAGCGCGGCGCCGACGTAGCCGATCGCGGCCAGCCCCAGGCGTTCGCTGACCACGCTGCCGAGCAGGGCGCCGGCACCGATGCCGACGTTGTACAGGCCGGAAAACAGCGCCATGGCCACGTCGGTGGCGTCCGAGGCCAGGCGCAGCACACGGGACTGCTGGGCCAGGCCGAAACACATGATCGACATGCCCCAGAGCACGCTGAGCGCCATCAGCCAGGTCGGCTGCGCGGAAAACGGCAGCAGAAGCGCCAGGCTGGTGCCCAGGGCTAGGATCGCGGCGAGCAGGAAACCGCGCGGGAAGGCCTCGCTGTAGCGGCTGAAGAGGAGCGAGCCGAAGATCCCGGCGCCGCCGAACAGCAACAGCAGCAGGGTGGTGGCTTCGCCGCCCATCTGCGCCACCTGCCTGGCGAAGGGCTCGATGTAGCTGTAGGCGGTGAACTGGGCGCTGATCACCACCACGGTCAGGATGTACAGGCAGACCAGCGCGGGTCGCCGGAACAGCATCGGCAGGCTGCGCAGGGAGCCGGAGTTCTGGCTCGGCAGCGGCGGCAGGGAGCGCACCAGGTAGAGCAGGGTCAGCACCGAGAGCCCGGCGATGGCCATGAAGGTGGTGCGCCAGCCCAGCGCCTCGCCGACCACCCGCCCCAGCGGGATGCCGAGGACCATCGCCAGGGTGGTGCCGGTAGCCAGCAGGCCGAGCGCCTTGGCCTGCTGGCCGGGCGGCGCCACGCGCACCGCCAGCGAGGCGGTGATGGCCCAGAACACCGCATGGGCGAAGGCGATGCCGATCCGGCTGAGCATCAGCACCGGGAAGTTCCAGGCCAGCCCGGACAGCACATGGCTGGCGATGAACAGCAGGAACACCCCGACCAGCAGCTTGCGCCGCTCGATATTGCGGGTCAGCAGCATCATCGGCAAGGAAGCCAGCGACACCACCCAGGCGTAGATGGTCAGCATCAGGCCGACCTGCGAGGTGGGCATGTCGAAGCTGTGCCCGATGTCGCTGAGCAGACCGACCGGGACGAACTCGGTGGTATTGAAGATGAAGGCGGCCAGGGCCAGGGCGATCACGCTCAGCCAGCTGCCGCTGCGGGTTTCGGAGGTGCTGTGCATGGGGTATTCGGTTCCGGAGCAGGGGACGGACGGGCAGGCCCCGCGCCCAGGTCGCGCACGACGGAAACCGCCCCGGACGGAGGAGTCCGGGGCGGCGTTGCGCGTTGGGTAGTCGTTGTAGGTATAGGGGGGAGCTGCCGAATGTCCCGATTCTACGCCGGGAAGCCGCTCGCTGCACGCACGCCCGGCGTCCCGGACCGATAGGACGGCTCCGGCAGCATCAGGCAGGCCATCGTCTCGCCCCAGGGCGCCAGGCCCTGCTCGACGAAGCCGGCGTCCCGATAAAGCTGGCGGGCCACATCGTTGTCGACGGCGTAGGCGACCATCAGCCGGTCGCTGCGCCGCCTCGTCCGGCGCACGCTGGCGATGATCCGTTGCAGGGCGGCGCGGCCGTGCCCCTTGCCCTGGTGGCGACGATCGATCATCAGGCGATAGAGCCAATAGTGGCCGTCGTCGGCGTCGGGACCGTAGAGGGCGAAGCCGACCATGCGCCCGCCGTGGTGGATGCCGACCGCGCGGAACCCCGGCAGGAAGCGGCTCTGGGCCAGCGAATAGAGGTTGGAAGCGACGAAGTGCGCCTGGTGGCGGGCGACCTTCAGGTCAATGCAGGTTTCCCAGTCGTCGCGGGTGATGGTTCTGAGTTCGATCATGGATGACAGGCTCTTGGAAAAAGGAGGAAAGAAAGTCGCTACGTACGCTGCTGGACTGTTCATACGTCATGGTTCGTTCCTCCCTTCGACTGGCCGAGCATCCGGCGGAAGCGCAACGATATCAGGAGAAGGGCAGATTATCCCGGCCGATGGCGGACTTTTTCGCCCGCGGTCGACGACAGGATTATCCCGCGGCCAGGCCATCGACAGATAAATTCGAGATTTTCCTTGTCAGATCAGTCAGGTTCTCGCTATTACGTTCAATCATGACCCCTGGAGCCAAGCCCCAGCGCACGGTTGCCTCGTCGCCCCACTCCGACGGCTGATCGCCCTCTCTCCCGGCACGCAACCCGCCCGGCGCTCCCTTACCCGGACGCGGCGGCGCCCACCGCCCCCGCCTCCCCTGCATGGAATCGCACATGTCCCATCGTCCTGTGATCAATGCCTCGGTCAGCCCCAAAGGCACCCTGGAAACCCTCTCCCAACGCGAAGTGCAGCAACTCAGCGAAACCGCCAACGGCAAGACCTACCAACTGTTCCGCCAGTGCGCCCTGGCGATCCTCAACACCGGCGCCCACAGCGACAACGCCAAGACCATCCTCGACGCCTACAAGGACTTCGAGGTGCGCATCCACCAGCAGGACCGTGGCGTGCGCCTGGAACTGATCAACGCGCCGGCCGATGCCTTCGTCGATGGCGAGATGATCGCCAGTACCCGCGAGATGCTCTTCAGCGCCCTGCGCGACATCGTCTACACGCAGAGCGGGCTGGACAGCCAGCACGTCGACCTGGACAGTTCCCAGGGCCTCACCGACTACGTCTTCCAGCTGCTGCGCAACGCCCGTACCCTGCGCCCCGGCGTCGAGCCTAAGATCGTCGTCTGCTGGGGCGGCCACTCGATCAGCAGCGAGGAGTACAAGTACACCAAGAAGGTCGGCCACGAGCTCGGCCTGCGCAGCCTGGACGTCTGCACCGGCTGCGGGCCGGGAGTGATGAAAGGGCCGATGAAGGGCGCCACCATCAGCCACGCCAAGCAGCGCATCGTCGGTGGCCGCTACCTGGGCCTGACCGAGCCAGGGATCATCGCCGCCGAGGCGCCGAACCCGATCGTCAACGAGCTGGTGATCCTGCCGGACATCGAGAAGCGCCTGGAAGCCTTCGTCCGCGTAGGACATGGCATCATCATCTTCCCCGGCGGCGCCGGCACCGCGGAGGAATTCCTCTACCTGCTGGGCATTCTCATGCATCCGGACAACCAGGAGGTGCCCTTCCCGGTCATCCTCACCGGCCCGCGCAGCGCCGAGGCCTACCTGCAGCAGCTCCACGAGTTCGTCGGCGCCACCCTCGGCAACGCGGCGCAGCGCCACTACCGGATCATCGTCGACGACCCGGCCGAGGTGGCCAAGCAGATGGCCCAGGGTCTGAAGGAGGTCAAGCAGTTCCGCCGCGAGCGCAACGACGCCTTCCACTTCAACTGGCTGCTGAAGATCGACGAAAGCTTCCAGCGCCCGTTCGAGCCGACCCACGAGAACATGGCCAGCCTCCAGCTCAGCCGCAGCCTGCCTCCGCATGAACTGGCGGCCAACCTGCGGCGGGCGTTCTCCGGGATCGTCGCCGGCAACGTCAAGGACAACGGCATCCGCATGATCGAACAGTACGGGCCCTACGAGATCCACGGCGATCCGGCGGTGATGCTGCCGCTGGACCGCCTGTTGCAGGCGTTCGTCAAGCAGCACCGGATGAAGCTGCCCGGTGGCGCGGCCTATGTGCCCTGCTACCGCGTCGTGCAGACCGAGGCCGCCTGAGTCCTCCCGCGCGGCTTCCCTGCGCCCCGGCGCGGGGAGGCTTTTTTATTTGCAGCCAGCTCCCCGGCTTCCTGCTACTCTCTGCGCTCACCCCCCGAAACGCTGGCCCTGACACCATGTCCCCACGTCCTTCGCCAGCCCTCGCCGCACTACGCGACGCCACCCGTGACCTGCACGCCGAGCTGGACCGCCGTTCGCCCTTGGGCGCCGAGGATCTCGACCAGCGGGACTATCTCGAACATGCCGGGCGCATCCTGGGCTGGCTGGAACCCCTGGAACGCGCGTTTCGTGACAACCGCGGCGGCTGGCCGGCGACCCTGGGAGCCGAGGCGCGGCTGGTGAAAAGCGCCTGGCTGGAAAGCGACCTGCTGGCCGGCGGCCTGAGCCATGCCGAGGTGCAGGCGCTGCCGCGCTGCGCCGACCTGCCCGTCGCGACACGCGCCGCGCAGGCCTTCGGCGTGGCCTACGTGATGGAGGGTGCGACGCTGGGCGGCGCGTTTCTCTACAAACGACTAGCTCCCCGCCTGCCAGGTCTGCCGCTACAGTGGCTGCAAGGCTACGGCCAGGCCACCGGGCCGCGCTGGCAGGACTTTCTCGAGCAGCTCGCCCGCCAGGTCGTCAGCCCCGAATCCATTGGCCTGGCGCAGGACGCGGCACGGGCTACCTTTGTTTCGTTTCGTCGGTGGGTCATCGACGAAGCCTGATCGCCTGGGCTCCAGGCTGGACGACAGATGACGAGCATCACCCCGGTAACCCTGGCGAACTGCGAGGACGAACCCATCCACGTGCCCGGCGCGATCCAGCCGCACGGCGCGCTGCTCGCCCTGCGCGCGGATGGCATGGTGCTCGCCGCGAGCGAGAACATCCAGGCGCTGCTCGGTTTCGTCGCCGCGCCGGGCAGCTACCTGCAGGAACAGCAGGTGGGCGCCGAGGTCCTGCGCATGCTCGAGGACGGACTGCTCGGCGGCGGCCCCTGGGCGAACAGCGTGGAGACGCGGATCGGCGAGCACCTGTTCGATGTGATCGGGCACAGCTACAAGGACGTGTTCTACCTGGAGTTCGAGGTCCGCACCACGGATACCCTGTCGATCACGTCCTTCACCCTCAACGCCCAGCGCATCATCGCCCAGGTGCAGCTGCACAACGACACCGCGACCCTGCTCAGCAGCGTCACCGAGGAGCTGCGCCGGATGACCGGCTACGACCGGGTGATGGCCTACCGCTTCCGCCATGACGATTCCGGCGAGGTGGTCGCCGAAAGCCGTCGCGACGACCTGGAAAGCTACCTCGGCCAGCGTTACCCGGCCTCGGATATCCCGGCACAGGCGCGCCGCCTGTACATCCAGAACCCGATCCGGCTGATCGCCGACGTGGCCTACATCCCGATGCGCGTGCTTCCGACACTCAATCCGGAAAGCGGCGGGTCCTTCGACCTGAGCTACAGCGTGCTGCGCAGCGTTTCGCCGATCCACTGCGAGTACCTGACCAACATGGGCGTGCGCGCCTCGATGAGCATATCCATCGTGGTCGGCGGCAAGCTCTGGGGCCTGTTCTCCTGCCACCACATGTCGCCCAAGCTGATTCCCTACCCGGTGCGCATGTCGTTCCAGATCTTCTCGCAGGTCTGCAGCGCCATCGTCGACCGCCTCGAGCAGGGGCGCATCGCCGAACTGCTGCGCGTTTCCACCGAGCGCCGGCTTGCCCTGGTGCGACGCGCGCGGGACGCCGACGACCTGTTCGGCGCCCTGGCCCACCCGGACGACGGCATCGCCGGGCTGATTCCCTGCGACGGTGCGCTGGTCATGCTCGGCGGACGCACTCTGAGCATCCGCGGCGACTTCGAGCGCCAGGCCGGCAACGTCCTGCAGCGCCTGCAGCGCGACCCCGAGCAGGACATCTACCACACCGACAACTGGCCGCAACCCAGCGCCGACTCACCGGACGGCGGCGACTGCTGCGGGGTGCTGGCGATCCGTTTCCACCGCCAGGAATCCGGCTGGATCTTCTGGTTCCGCCACGAGGAGGTGCACCGTATCCGTTGGGGCGGCAAGCCGGAGAAGCTGCTGAGCATCGGTCCCTCCGGCCCGCGCCTGACCCCGCGCGGCTCGTTCGAGGCCTGGGAGGAAGTGGTCCGCGGCCACTCCACGCCGTGGAGCGAAACCGACCTGGCGATCGCCGAGAAGCTGCGCCTGGACCTGATGGAACTGTGCCTCAACCATGCGGCCGAGATCGACCGCATGCGCCAGCGCCTGATCGCGGTGCTCGGCCACGACCTGCGCAACCCGCTGCAGTCGATCTCGATGGCCGCCGCCCTGCTCTCCTCCAGCGATACCCGCACCACCGAGCTGCGCCAGCACATTTCCGCCTCCAGCAGCCGCATGGAGCGGCTGGTCAGCCAGATCCTCGACATGAGCCGCCTGCAGTCGGGCATCGGCCTCACCGTGGCGCCGGTGGACACCGACGTTTCGCAGCTGGTACGGCAGATCGTCTGCGAGACCGACGTCGCCTATCCCGGCCTGGTGATCGAAGTCGCCATCGACCCACAGGTCCGCGCCGTGGTCGACCCGGACCGCTACGCCCAGGTCGCCGCCAACCTGCTGAGCAACGCCCGGCATCACGGCCTGCCCGGACGGCCGGTACTGGTGACGCTGACCCGCCAGGGCGACGAGGTCTGCCTGAGCGTGCTCAACGAAACCAGCGGCCTGTCCAAGGCGCAGCTGGCCAACCTGTTCGAGCCGTTCAAGCGCGAATCGGCGGACAACCAGCGCAATCGCAACGGCCTGGGCATCGGCCTGTACATTTCCCAGGCCATCGCCCAGGCCCACCGGGGGCGCATCGAGGTGGACTGCCAGGACGACGTCATCAGCTTCTGCCTGCGTCTGCCGGCGAGCCGGGAGGCGGCGGGATCCTCGTCCTGACGACGAGGACCGTGCGGAATGCAACGCTTGCAGGTATCTTCGGCAGCCATCACCGTCTGACAGGATCGTTCCGCTCCATGCGCCGTCTCCGCCTCCGCACCGCCCTCGCCTGCCTCGCCGCGCTCTGCTCGGCCCCCGCACTGGCCAAGGTCGAGGTGCACTCCCTGCAGCACAAGAGCATGGGCCGGGTGCTGACGGTACGGGTCTCCGAGGAAATAGCGCCGGGCGACTACGAGACCCTGCTCAAGGGCCTGCGCAACAATCCGGGTACCTTCTCGCGCAAGCTGCTGTTGCTCGATAGCATCGGCGGCAGCGTGCCCGAGGCGATCCGCATGGGCCGCCTGCTGCGCGAGACCGGCTTCGACGCGCTGGTGCCGTCGAGCAGCGTCTGCCAGGGCACCTGCGTCTACCTGCTGGCGGCCGGCAAGCGCAAGACCGTGCGCGGCTACGTCGGCCTGCACCGTCCCTACTACGCCCACGGCGACTCGCTGCACTCGCGCTCGGCCAACGGCATGCGCTACGACTCCGCGGCCTACTTCCGCGAAATGGATGTCCCGAGCAGCCTGGTACAGGCCATGCAAAGCACCGATCCGAAGCGGATGCGCGTGCTCTCGGCGAAGGAACTGGCGCAATACCGGCTGAACTGAGCCGGCGATTCCACGGAACAGGCGAGAGAAGGCGCGCTGCCGTTCGCGACGGTGGCTGGTGCCGTTGTACCTCCGTTTGCGCGCAACGGCAGGCCGGATCCGAACCGGCCCGACTAGAAGAACTCGTCCAGCAGCCTGAAGTACGCCAGTCGTTCGCCGTCGATATCGCCGCCGTACGCCTCCAGGAAGGCCTCGGCCCAGGGCGCGCCGAGGTCGGTCTCGATGTCCCGCGCGGCCAGTGCCAGGTCCTGGTGGCGGTCGGCGACGCCGAGGCGGCCGCAATCGATGAAGCCACTGAAGCGTCGGCCCTCGGCCAGCAGGTTGGGCAGGCAGGCGTCGCCATGGGTGACTACCAGGTCCTCGACCGCCGGGCGCCGGTCGAGCAGCAGGCGGTACAGCTCCACGGCGCTGCGCCCGCGATGCTCGTCGTCGAAGTCCGTCTCCTCCACCAGCCCGGCCTCGACCCGCCGGCGCACGCTTTCCAGGCGCCGCTCGAGGCGGTGGTCGAAGGGGCAGGCGGCCGGGTCGAGGTCGTGCAGCCGGCGCAGGGCGGCGGCCACCAGACGCACCAGGCGCTCCGGCTCCAGCTCGCCGCGCTGCGCCAGCGCGGAGAGCGTGTCTCCCGCTACGGCGCTCATCAGCAACCACTGCCGACCACCACCCTGGGTTTCGTTCAGTACCTGCGGGCAGTCGATGCCGGCACCGTGCAGCCAGCGCAGGCGAGCGATCTCGTCGGGCAGTTCGGCCTGCTCGGAGAGCGCCTCGTGCTTGACGAACAGGGTCGGCCGCCGGGCCGCATCGAGACGATGGACAGCGGCCGCTGAGCAGCCTTCGCGCTGTGCCTGCCAGCGGTAGCCGGAAAGATAATCGGCCCAGGCGGCGGGCGCCTGGGGCGGTAGGGAGGCGGCTGCGTCATGCATGGAAGAGCTTTCCTTTCGAGTGGGAGCGCGAGTATACCCGCGCTCCCACTCAGCGACCGGCCGTTCCGTCGACCTGCCGCTGCCGGTAGGCGCTGGGAGTCATGCCGGCGTAGCGGACGAAGAAGCGGCTGAAATAGGCCGGGTCCTTGAAGCCCAGCTGGTAGCAGATCTCGTTCACCGACCCGCCGGTGAACAGCAGCAGGCGCTTGGACTCCTGCATCAGCCGCTCGTAGACCAGGCGCTTCGACGGCAGGTCGGCGATGCGCCGGCAGACATCGTTGAGGCGCGCCTCGGTGACACCGATCCGGCTGGCGTAGCGTGACAGCGGCCAGTGCTCGGCGTAGCGCTCCTCGATCAGCGCATTGAAGCGCTGGAAGATCTGCAGGTCTTCGTGACGCATCGGCCGGGCCGCCACCGGATTGGTCGAAAGGCGCAGCAGGCTGATCATCACCAGGCGGGTCAGCGCCAGCAGCGTCTGCTGGCGACCGGGCCGGCTGGCCATCGATTCGCTGCGCAACTGATCGAAGAGCAGCGCCAGGCGTGCGCCCTCCTCGGCCGCCGCTCCCTCCAGGCCGCCCAGGGCCACGCAGGCCGGCGCCACCTGCGGACCGGGCGCCAGGCATGGTTCGGCCTCGAGGAGGCTCCAGACCAGTTGCTGGCGCACGGTCAGCACATGACCGTCGGCGTCCGCCTCGGTGACGAAGGCATGCGGCACGGTCGGCGGGGTGAGGAAGAACATCGGCCCGGACTCCAGGTACCGCCGGTCGTCGAGGAACACCCGCACCGTGCCGCGCTTCACGTAGTGCACCTGGAAGAACCGGTCGTGGCGGTGCGCCGGCATGTTGCGGCCGAAGAAGCCGGCGAGGTTGCCGAGCGCGTCGTAGTGCACCTCGGCATCGCTGTAGCGCTGGTCGTAGACCTGCCCGATGTTGATGTTGGGGATCGGCTGGCGCTCTGGCATGGCAATCTTCTCTTGTTGTTCTTGCGGCTGCGTGCGCAAGCCGTCGCGGGCATCCGTATACCGCAGGCGGCGCCTCTTGCCACCTGGCCGGGACGAATGGCGGGGCGTTCGGGCTTGACGATCATTAACATGTTAAATATAACGTTAACACATTAACGAGTTTTCGCCAGGACAGCCGCTTGGCCGTCCGCCCATCGCGCCAGGAGACACCAACCACAATGAGCCGCGCACTGAATGACGTCGCCGCCGGCACCCTGTTCGGCGTCGCGCTGAACTACAAGGGCCTGCTCGACAGCCGCCTGCCGGAGTTCCGCCAGCCGCCGTACCAGAAGCCGCCGGTGAAGCCGGTGCTGTTCATCAAGACACCGAACACCCGCAATGGCCATGGCGCCGCGGTGGTCTTCCCGCGCGGCGTCGAGCGCCTGCAACCGGGCCCGGCGCTGGGCGTGGTGATCGGTCGCGACGCCAGCCGGGTGAAAGCCGGGGAAGCCATGGCGCATGTCGCCGGCTACGTGATCGTCAACGAGTTCAGCCTGCCGGAAGACAGCTACTACCGCCCGGCGGTGAAAGCCAAGTGCCGCGACGGCTTCTGCCCGCTCGGTCCGCAACTGGTGCCGGCGCAAGAGATCGTCGACCCCCATGCGCTGGAGCTGAAGCTGTACGTCAACGGTGAACTGCGCCAGCGCAACAGCACCGCCAACCTGGTGCGCGGCATTCCCCAGCTGATCGCCGAGATCAGCGAGTTCATGACCCTGCATGCCGGCGACGTGCTGATCACCGGCACCCCCGAGGGCCGTGTCGACGTGCATCCCGGCGACCGCGTCGAGGTCGAGGTCGACGGCCTCGGCCGCCTCGCCAACAGCATCGTCGCGGAATGAGGAACCGACCATGAAACACGCACGCATCCGCTACCAGGGCCAGGTCCACCAGGTGACGGTGGAAGAGTCCAACGCCGTGCGCCTGGCCGACGGCACCCTGCTCGCCGAGGACCGGGTGGAGTGGCTGCCGCCGGCCACCGGGAGCATGTTCGCCCTCGGCCTGAACTACGCCGACCACGCCGCCGAACTGTCGTTCAAGGCGCCCAGCGAACCGCTGGCGTTCATCAAGTCGCCGGGCACCTACACCGGCCACCGCCAGGTCAGCTGGCGCCCGGACAACGTCGACTACATGCACTACGAGTGCGAACTGGTGGCGGTGATCGGCAAGCCGGCGCGCAACGTCCGCCGCGAGGACGCCCTCGGCTACCTGGCCGGCTACACGGTGTGTAACGACTACGCGATCCGCGACTACCTGGAGAACTACTACCGGCCCAACCTGCGGGTGAAGAACCGCGACGCCACCACCCCGGTGGGACCGTGGATCGTCGACGCGGCCGACGTGCCGGAACCGAACCGGCTGGCCCTGCGCACCTGGGTCAACGGCGAGCTGCGCCAGGAAGGCAGCACCGCGGACATGATCTTCGACATCCCCTACCTGATCGAATACTTCTCCAGCTTCATGACCCTGCAGCCGGGCGACATGATCGCCACCGGCACCCCGGAAGGCCTGTCCGACGTGGTCCCCGGCGACGAAGTGGTGGTGGAAGTGGAAGGCGTCGGTCGCCTGGTCAACCGAATCGTCAGCGAGGCCGAGTTCTTCCGCGCCCGCGCACAGGAGCACGCAGAATGATCAAACACTGGATCGATGGCCGCGAGGTCGAAAGCAAGGACGTCTTCGAGAACTACAACCCGGCCACCGGCGAGCTGATCGGCGAGGTCGCCAGCGGCGGCGCGGCGGAAATCGACGCGGCGGTGGCGGCGGCCCGGGAAGCCTTCCCGAAATGGGCCAATACCCCGGCCAAGGAGCGCGCGCGCCTGATGCGCCGCCTCGGCGAGCTGATCGACCGGAACGTGCCGCACCTGGCGGAGCTGGAAACCCTCGATACCGGCCTGCCGATCCACCAGACGAAGAACGTGCTGATCCCGCGCGCCTCGCACAACTTCGAGTTCTTCGCCGAGGTCTGCACGCGAATGAACGGGCACAGCTATCCGGTCGACGACCAGATGCTCAACTACACCCTGTACCAGCCGGTCGGCGTCTGCGGGCTGGTCTCGCCGTGGAACGTACCGTTCATGACCGCCACCTGGAAGACCGCGCCGTGCCTGGCGCTGGGCAATACGGCGGTGCTGAAGATGTCCGAGCTGTCGCCGCTGACCGCCAACGAGCTGGGCCGCCTGGTGCACGAGGCGGGCATCCCGCCGGGGGTGTTCAACGTGGTCCAGGGCTACGGCGCCAGCGCCGGCGACGCGCTGGTCCGCCACCGCGACGTGCGCGCGGTGTCCTTCACCGGCGGCACCGCCACCGGGCGACGAATCATGGAGGCAGCCGGGATCAAGAAGTACTCGATGGAGCTGGGCGGCAAGTCGCCGGTGCTGGTCTTCGAGGACGCCGACCTCGAGCGCGCGCTGGACGCCGCGCTGTTCACCATCTTCTCGCTGAACGGCGAGCGCTGCACCGCCGGCAGCCGCATCTTCGTCCAGGAAAGCGTCTACCCGCGGTTCGTCGCCGAATTCGCCGCGCGCGCCAAGCGCCTGGTCGTCGGCGACCCGCAGGACCCGAAGACCCAGGTCGGCTCGATGATCACCCAGGCCCACTACGACAAGGTCACCGGCTACATCCGCATCGGTCTCGAGGAAGGCGCCAGGCTGGTGGCCGGCGGCCTGGAGCGTCCGGCCGGGCTGCCGGCGCACCTGGGCAAGGGGCAATTCATCCAGCCCACGGTGTTCGCCGACGTGGACAACCGCATGCGCATCGCCCAGGAAGAGATATTCGGCCCGGTGGCCTGCCTGATCCCGTTCAAGGACGAGGCCGAGGCGCTGCGCCTGGCCAACGACGTGGAATACGGCCTGGCCTCCTACATCTGGACCCAGGACATCGGCAAGGCCCATCGCCTGGCGCGTGGCATCGAGGCCGGGATGGTCTTCATCAACAGCCAGAACGTGCGCGACCTGCGCCAGCCGTTCGGCGGGGTGAAGGCCTCGGGCACCGGACGCGAAGGCGGCGAATACAGCTTCGAGGTATTCGCCGAGATCAAGAACGTGTGTATATCCATGGGCAGCCATCACATCCCCCGCTGGGGCGTGTAGGGCGCGCTCGTGCAGAGCGGCCGCCCGAGGCCGCCAGCAGCGCCGGCGTGCAGACACAATCAGAAGAATCCGGGCCAGCCGCCAACGGCCGCGCCCGCTGCCAGGCCCAACGGGCCACCAGGAGAATCGTCATGGGCAAAGTCGCTCTGGCTGCCAAGATCACCCACGTACCCTCGCTGTACCTGTCCGAGCTGCCCGGCCCGCGCCACGGCTGCCGCCAGCCGGCGATCGACGGGCACCGCGAGATCGGCCGGCGCTGCCGCGAACTGGGGGTCGACACCATCGTGGTGTTCGACACCCACTGGCTGGTCAACGCCGGCTACCACATCAACTGCGCGCCGCACTTCGAGGGGCTCTACACCAGCAACGAGCTGCCGCACTTCATCGCCAACATGGAGTACGGTTTCCCCGGCAACCCGGAGCTGGGCCGCATCCTCGCCGAGGGCTGCAACGCACTCGGCGTGGAGACCCTGGCCCACGACGCCACCACCCTCGGCCCGGAGTACGGCACCCTGGTACCGATGCGCTACATGAACCAGGACCGCCACTTCAAGGTGGTCTCGGTCTCCGCCCTGTGCACCGTGCATTACCTGAACGACAGCGCGCGCCTGGGCTGGGCCATGCGCAAGGCGGTGGAGGAACACTACGACGGCACGGTGGCGTTCCTCGCCAGCGGCTCGCTGTCCCACCGCTTCGCCCAGAACGGCCAGGCGCCGGACTTCTCCGACCGCATCTGGAGCCCGTTCCTCGAGGTCCTCGACCATGAAGTCGTGCAGATGTGGCAGGAGGGCCGCTGGGCCGAGTTCTGCGGGATGCTCCCGGAGTACGCCTCCAAGGGCCATGGCGAAGGTTTCATGCACGACACCGCGATGCTCCTCGGTGCCCTCGGCTGGTCGGACTACGACGGCAAGGCGGAGGTGGTGACGCCCTACTTCGGCTCCTCCGGCACCGGGCAGATCAACGCGGTCTTCCCGGTCACCGCCCAGGACGGCGCGGCGATCCCCGCCGCCCAGGCCGGCAACCCGGCCGGCGCCAGCTGCGCCAGTCGCCTCTGAGGACGCCGCCATGCCGCACTTCATCGCCGAATACACCGACAACATCGAAGCCGAGGCCGACCTGCCCGGCCTGTTCGAGAAGGTCCACGCCTGCCTCGGCGCCAGCGGCGTGTTCCCGCTCGGCGGCATCCGCAGCCGCGGCGTACGCCTGGACACCTGGCGCATGGCCGACGGCAGGCACGACTACGCCTTCGTCCACATGACCCTGAAAGTCGGCGCCGGTCGCGACCTGGAGACTCGCCGGCAAGTCGCCGAGGCACTTTTCGAGGTGATCACCGCGCACTTCGCCGAGCTCCAGGCGCGACGCCTGCTGGCGCTGTCCTTCGAACTCAGCGAACTGGACGCGGAGCTGAACTACAAGCGCAACAACGTGCATGAATTCCTGAACAACCCGGCGGGCTGACCGGCCCGCCATAACGCTGCACTCACCCAGCTCGCCTCCCGGCCACCGACAGGTCGCCAGGACGTCCGGGCGCTCACAAAAAGTACAAGATCATGAGCACAGCCAGCACCCTGAACAGCACCACCCCGCCTCTCAGCGACAGCACCCACGGCCGCGTCACCTGGCGGCTGATGCCGCTGTTGCTGGTGTGCTACGTGTTCGCCCATCTGGACCGCATCAACATCGGTTTCGCCAAGTTGCAGATGAGCGCCGACCTGCACTTCAGCGACACCGTCTACGGTCTCGGCGCCGGGCTGTTCTTCATCGCCTACGCGCTGTTCGGCCTGCCCAGCAACCTGATGCTGGAACGGATCGGCCCGCGCCGCTGGATCGCCTGCCTCATGGTGGTTTGGGGCTGTCTCTCCACCGCCATGCTGCTGGTGGAGAGCGCGCGCGGCTTCTACCTGCTGCGCCTGCTCCTGGGGGTCGCCGAGGCCGGCTTCTTCCCCGGTATCCTGGTCTACCTGAACCGCTGGTTCCCGGCGCGTCGACGCGGGCAGGTCACCGCCCTGTTCGCCATCGCCGTGCCCATGGCCGGGGTGATCGGCGGACCGCTGTCGGGCTGGATCCTCGAGGGTTTCCACGACGCCCTCGGCCTGCGCGGCTGGCAATGGATGTTCCTGATCGAAGGCCTGCCGGTAGTGCTGCTCGGCGTGGTGGTCTGGTGCGCGCTGCCGGAAAGCTTCGAACGGGTGGCCTGGCTCGGCGACGAGCAGAAGCGCGTGCTGCGCGAAGAACTGGCCGGCGAGGAGCAGCGCAAGACCATCACCTCCTTTTCCGGGATCTTCAGCAATCCCCAGGTGTGGCTGCTGGTGGCGATCTATTTCGCGGTGATGCTGGCGGTGAACACCATCGCGTTCTGGATGCCGAGCCTGATCCATGGCGCCGGCATCGCCCGGGACAGCCGCATCGGCATGCTCAGCGCGGTGCCCTATCTCGCCGGCTGCGCCTTCATGATCTTCATCGGCCGCTCCTCCGACCGCCTGCGCGAGCGCCGCTGGCACCTCGGCATCCCGTTGCTGATGGCCGCCGCCGGTCTCAGCCTGGCAGCCCTGGCGCCGACCAGCGCCTGGCTGGTGATGGCCGGCCTGGTGATCGCCGGGATGGGTGCCAGCGCCGCCCTGCCGATGTTCTGGCAATTGCCGCCGGCCTTCCTTTCCAGCGCCACCCTCGCCGCGGGAATCGCCCTGATCAGCTCCTTCGGCAGCATCGCCGCCTTCCTCGCGCCCTACCTGATCGGCTGGATGCGCGACACCACCCAGAGCGCCAGCCTGGCCCTGTACCTGCTGGCCATCCTCATCGCCCTCGGCGCCGGCCTGGTCCTGCGGACCCCCGCCGCCGTGGTCAACCCACGCTGAACCGAGAGACCCCGACCATGCTCGATCCCCGCCTGATCCAGGACGCCGCCAACCGCCTCGACGCCGCCGAGCGCTCGCGCCAGCAGGTAAGGCAGTTCTCCCTCGACTACCCGGACATCGCCATCGAGGACGCCTACGCCATCCAGCGCGCCTGGGTCGAGCGCAAGATCGCCGACGGGCGCGTGCTCAAGGGCCACAAGATCGGCCTGACCTCGCGCGCCATGCAGGTCTCGTCGAATATCAGCGAACCGGACTATGGCGCCCTGCTCGACGACATGTTCTTCGAGGAGGGCAGCGATATCCCCTTCCAGCGCTTCATCGTGCCGCGGGTCGAGGTGGAGCTGGCGTTCATCCTCGGCAAGCCGCTGAAGGGACCGGGCTGCACCCTGTTCGACGTGCTCGAGGCCACCGAGTGGGTGATCCCGGCGCTGGAGATCATCGATGCGCGCATCCAGCAGGTCGATCCGCAGACGAAAGTCACGCGCAAGGTCTTCGACACCATCTCCGACAACGCCGCCAACGCCGGCGTGGTGATGGGCGGCCGCGCCGTGCGACCGGGCGAGATCGACCTGCGGCGGGTGCCGGCGATCCTCTACCGCAACGGCGTGATCGAAGAGTCCGGGGTCTCCGCCGCGGTGCTCAACCACCCGGCCAAGGGCGTCGCCTGGCTGGCCAACAAGCTGGCGCCCCACGGCGTCTGCCTGGAGGCCGGCCAGGTGATCCTCGGCGGCTCCTTCACCCGCCCGGTGGCGGCCGCGCCGGGGGACACCTTCCACGTCGACTACGACTTGCTCGGCAGCATCTCCTGCCGTTTCGTCTGAGGAGGCATTTCCATGGACCTGCCCGTCAATCGCTTCAAGCAACGCCTGCGCGGCGGCGAGGCGCAGATCGGACTGTGGCTCGGCCTGGCCGATCCCTACTGCGCGGAACTGGCCGCCAACGCCGGCTTCGACTGGCTGCTGCTGGACGGCGAGCACGCGCCCAACGATCTGCGCAGCCTGCTCGGCCAGTTGCAGGCGCTGGCCCCCTACCCCGGCCAGCCGGTGATCCGCCCGGTGCAGGGCGACACCGCGCTGATCAAGCAACTGCTCGACATCGGCGTGCAGACCCTGCTGGTGCCGATGGTGGACAGCGCCGCCCAGGCCGAAGGGCTGGTGCGCGCCGTGCGCTATCCGCCAGCGGGCGTGCGCGGGGTCGGCAGCGCGCTGGCCCGGGCCTCGCGCTGGAACAGCGTGGCGGAGTACCTCGACCACGCCGACGAGCAGATGTGCCTGCTGGTCCAGGTGGAAAACCTGGAGGGCCTGGCCAACCTCGACGCGATCGCCGCCGTCGATGGCGTCGACGGCGTGTTCATCGGTCCGGCCGACCTCAGCGCAGCCATGGGTCATCGCGGCAATCCCGGCCACCCCGAGGTGCAGGCGGCGATCGAGGACGCCATCCGCCGCATCCGCGCGGCCGGCAAGGCCGCCGGCATCCTCTCCGCCGACGAGGCGCTGGCGCGGCGCTACCTGGAGCTGGGCTGCGCGTTCGTCGCGGTGGGCGTGGACACCAGCCTGCTGATGCGTTCGCTGCGCGAACTGGCCGGGCGTTTCAAGGGCGGCGCGCCGTCCGCCGCTTCCTCGGTCTACGGCTGAAGACCGCGCCCTATCCCCTCTCCCGCTTGCGGGAGAGGGGACGACCGAGATTGCGGCCAGGCAGCGGCCCAGTCCGCAAAGCCTGTGCCTAGCGCCGGCGGAACAACGGTCGCGGCTCGATCGCCGAGCGGCCATAGAGCACGCTCAGCCCGGCCAGCCCCTTGAGCGCGTCCTCGACGTTCTTGTCCTCGCGCACCGCGAAGGCATCGAAGCCACACTGGCGCATGTGGCTGAGCTGGTCGCGCAACACGTCGCCCACCGCGCGCAATTCGCCGCTCCAGCCCAGGCGCACGCGCAGCAGGTAGGCCAGGCTGTAGCCACGGCCATCGCGGAAGCTGGGAAAGTCGACGGCGATCAGCGGCAGCTCGGCGAAGTACGGCAACAGCACCTCCACCTCGTCGTCCGGCGCCAGCCAGGGCGCCACGGATCCGCCCTCGCCACGGCGCTCCAGCCACGCCGCCAGCGGCAACAGCAGCGGCCCCGGCGGCAGCGCCTCGGGCACCTCGCGCAGGAGTTGCCAGGGATCCTCGCGGCAGACCTCGGCGACGCCATCGCGCAAACGGATCAGGTTGTTCATGCCGGTTCCTCCGTCCTGGCGTAGACCCGGACCTTGAACGGCTCCAGGCCGACCCGGTTGAAGGTGTCGATGAAGCGCTCCGGGCCGACCCGCAGGTCGATGAAGGTCTCGACGATCCGCTCGATCACCGCCGGCACCTCGGCGGCGCTGAACGACGGGCCGATCACCTTGCCCAGCGCGCTGTCCTTGCCCTGGGCGCCGCCGAGGGTGACCTGGTACCACTCGCTGCCGTTCTTGTCGACGCCGAGGATGCCGATGTTGCCGATATGGTGGTGGCCGCAGGCGTTCATGCAGCCGGAGATGTTCAGGCTCAGCTCGCCGATGTCGTGCAGGTGGTCGAGGTCCTCGAAGCGCTGCTGGATGCCCTGGGCGATGGGGATCGACTTGGCGTTGGCCAGCGCGCAGTAGTCGCCGCCGGGGCAGGCGATGATGTCGCTGAGCAGACCCTGGTTCGGCGTGCCGAGGCCCGCGGCGCAGGCTTCGAGCCAGAGCGCGTGGAGGTGCTCCAGGCGCACGTCGGGCAGCACCAGGTTCTGTTCGTGGGCCACGCGGATCTCGCCGAAGCCGTAGCGCTCGGCCCAGTCGGCGACCCGCTCCATCTGTTCCGCGGTGACGTCGCCGGGCGGCGCGCTGGCGCCGGGTTTGGTCGACAGCACCACCGAGGCATAGCCCGGCACCTTGTGCGCCTGGACGTTGCGCGAGGCCCAGCGGGCGAACGCCGGATCGGCCGCGCGGGCGCTGCCGTAGGCCAGCTCGCCGCCGGCCGGGGCCAGGTAGCGCGGCAATACGAAACGCTCGGCGACCCGCTGGCACTCCTCGGCGGTCAGTTGCGCCGGGCCGTCGCGCAGGTGCTGCCACTCTTCCTCCACCTCGCGGGCGAAGGCCTCGATGCCCAGCGCCTTGACCAGGATCTTGATCCGCGCCTTGTACTTGTTGTCACGCCGGCCGTGGCGGTTGTAGACCCGCAGGATCGCCTCGACGTAGGACAGCAGGTGCTGCCAGGGCAGGTCGTCGCGGATCACCTGGCCGAGCATCGGCGTGCGTCCCAGGCCGCCGCCGACCAGCACCCTCAGGCGCAGCTCGCCGTCCTCGGCGTGGCGGTAGAGGTACAGGCCGATGTCGTGCATCTGCACCGCGGCGCGGTCCTCCACCGCCGAGCTGAGGGCGATCTTGAACTTGCGCGGCAGGAACAGGAACTCCGGGTTCACCGTCGACCACTGGCGCAGGATCTCGGCCAGCGGCCGCGGGTCGGTCCACTCGTCCGCGGCGACCCCGGCGAAGGCTTCGGTGGTGATGTTGCGCACGCAGTTGCCGGAGGTCTGGATCGCGTGCATCTGCGCGCCGGCGAGATGTTCGAGGATGTCGCCGACCTGCTCCAGTTCGATCCAGTTGAACTGGATGTTCTGCCGCGTGGTGAAGTGGCCGTAGCCGCGATCGTACCGCCGGGCGACATACGCCAGGGCGCGCAACTGCGGCGCCGACAGGGTGCCGTAGGGAATCGCCACGCGCAGCATGTAGGCATGCTTCTGCAGGTACAGGCCGTTCTGCAGGCGCAGCGGGAGGAACTCCTCCTCGCTCAGTTCGCCGCCAAGGCGGCGGGCGATCTGGTCGCGGAACTGCGCCACCCGCTCGCTCACCAGCGCCTGGTCGTATTCGTCGTACTGGTACATCGCAAAGCCCTCATCGACAGGGTTTCTCCACCGAGGACGGGCAGGGTGCGGGCGAAGAAACCGGGGACCGGCTGCGCCCCTGTTTCTGGCGACAGGATGGGCCGGTGTTCACTGGCGTCCACTATCGCCTGCGTACAGACAGCGAAACAGCGGCAGATTCCGCCGAAAAAAACACATCAGATGGCCGACGGCGGCGAATTCGCGCCGCCTGCGACCGGTTGCCACGGGGCGCATATCTGTACTGCCCGAAGTCGCCCGGCAACCCGCGGCAACGCTGGGCCGGCGCTTTGCGGAGGCATCTGATACGGTTTTTCCCGCTCGATCTGCCGCTGTTTCGCCCATCAGCCGGTTCCTATAGTCGCAACCGCCTCTCCAGCCTGATGGGCCTACGAAAAATGAGCGAAAGAATTCCCGCGATCCAGGTCGAGCCCGCCGCACCGGCCGCTCCGTCGAAACAGCCGCCCGCGCCCGGCAAACTGCCGTCGGCGGTGAACGGCCCGATCTACACCCGCAGCTTCACCGGTCTGTTCCGCAATTTCCGCCGGCTCGGCGGCGGCCTGCTGTTCCTGCTGTTCTTCGGCACCCTGTGGCTGAACTGGAACGGCCGCCAGGCGGTGCTCTGGGACCTGCCCGAGCGCAAGTTCTACATCTTCGGCGCGACCTTCTGGCCGCAGGACTTCATCCTGCTCTCGGCGCTGCTGATCATCGCCGCCTTCGGCCTGTTCTTCATCACCGTGTTCGCCGGCCGCGTCTGGTGCGGCTACACCTGCCCGCAGAGCGTATGGACCTGGGTGTTCATGCGGTGCGAGAAGGTCACCGAGGGCGACCGCAACGCGCGGATCAAGCTCGACCAGGGCCCGGCGAGCGCCGCCAAGCTTCTGCGCAAGACCGCCAAGCACGCGCTGTGGCTGGGGGTCAGCCTGGTCACCGCGATCACCTTCATCGGCTACTTCACCCCGGTACGGCCGCTGGTGGCCGACCTGTTCAGCTTCCAGCTGGACCTGGAAAGCCTGTTCTGGGTGCTGTTCTTCACCGCCGCCACCTATGTCAACGCCGGCTGGCTGCGCGAGCAGGTGTGCATCCACATGTGCCCCTACTCGCGCTTCCAGAGCGTGATGTTCGACAAGGACACCCTGATCGTTTCCTACGACGCCGCCCGCGGCGAATCGCGCGGCGCCCGCAAGAAAGGCAGCGATCCGCGCGCCCAGGGGCTCGGCGACTGCATCGACTGCCAGCAATGCGTGCAGGTCTGTCCGACCGGCATCGACATCCGCGACGGCCTGCAGATCGCCTGCATCGGCTGCGCCGCCTGCGTCGACGCCTGCGACTCGATCATGGACAAGATGGGCTACGAACGCGGCTTGGTGCGCTACACCTCGGAACGCGCCCTGGAAGGTGGCAGGACCCGCTTCCTGCGTCCGCGCCTGGTCGGCTACGCGGCGGTGATGCTGGCGATGATCGGCGCCTTCGTCGTCGCCCTGGATGCCCGCCCGCTGGCCTCGCTGGACGTGACCCGCGACCGTGGGCTGTTCCGCGAGAACGCCGCCGGGCAGATCGAGAACATCTACACCCTCAAGGTCATCAACAAGACCCAGCAGCCACAGCGCTACCGCCTGCAACTCGACGACGCGCCGGAGTTCCGCCTGCAGGGCGAGCACATCCTGAGCCTGAAGCCCGGCGAGATCCTCGACTTCCCGGTGTCGGTGGCCTCCACCGCCGAACGCGCCAGGGCCGGCTCGCAACCGCTGGCGTTCAGCCTGCGCGGCATCGACGACCCGGGCCTGGCGGTCGGCAGCACCAGCACCTTCGTTTCGCCGGCGCGCTGAGGAGGCCGCGATGAGGCATGACAACACGGTCCCGGCGCGCATAGAGTGGGCGCCAGCGGCCGTGCCCACGGCCAGCCAGGACAGCGGCCAGGACAAGATGAAGCGCTACGAGAAATTCGCCGACGAGATTGCCGAGCTGATCCGTACCGGCGTCCTCGCCCCCGGGCAAAAGGTGCCTTCGGTGCGGCACGCCAGCCGCACCTATGGGGTCAGCGCGTCCACCGTGTTCCAGGCCTACTACCTGCTGGAAAGCCGCGGGCTGATCATGGCCCGCGCGCGCTCCGGCTACTTCGTCTGCCAGCACGTGCAACGGCCGCTGCCGGAACCGGAGATCAGCCCGCGCCAGGCCGACGCCACCGAGGTCGACGTCAGCGAGCTGGTGTTCTCCGTGCTCAGCTCGATCAAGGACCCGGACACCGTGCCCTTCGGTTCGGCCTTCCCCAGCCCCCAGCTGTTCCCCCTGCCGCGCCTGGCGCGCTCCATGGCCCACGCGGTGCGCGACATGGACCCGCAGTCGGTGGTCGCCGACATGACCCCCGGCAACCACGGCCTGCGCCGGCAGATCGCGCTGCGCTACATGGTCGGCGGCCTGCTGCTGCCGGTGGAAGAACTGGTGATCAGCAATGGCGCGCTGGAAGCGCTCAACCTCTGCCTGCAGGTGGTCACCCGTCCCGGCGACCTGGTGGCCATCGAGGCGCCGGCGTTCTATGCCACCCTGCAGGTGCTGGAACGGCTGAAGCTGAAGGCGGTGGAGATCCCCGTGCACCCGCGCGAGGGCATCGACCTGGAGGTGCTCGCCGACAGCCTGCAGCGCCTGCCGATCAAGGCCTGCTGGTTCATGAGCAACTTCCAGAACCCGATGGGCGCGAGCATGGACGACGAGAAGAAACGCGCCCTCGCCGAACTGCTGGCGCGCCACCAGGTGCCGATGATCGAGGACGACGTCTACGCCGAGCTGTACTTCGGCCAGCAGGCGCCGAAGCCGGTCAAGGCCTACGACCAGGAAGGCCTGGTGATGCACTGCAGCTCCTTCTCCAAGAGCCTGGCGCCGGGCTACCGGGTCGGCTGGGTGGCCGGCGGGCGCTATGCCGAGCAGATCGAGCGGCTGAAGCTGATGACCAGCCTGTCGGCGTCGATCCCGGCCCAGGCGGCCATCGCCGACTATCTCCAGCACGGCGGCTATGATCGCCACCTGCGCAAGCTGCGCTACGCCCTGGAAACCCAGCAGAACGCCATGCTCGCGGCGGTGGCGCGCTACTTCCCCGAGCAGACCCGGGTCAGCCGCCCGAGCGGCGGCTATTTCCTCTGGTTGGAACTGCCCGAGGCGGTCGATTCGCTGCGCCTGTTCCAACTGGCCCTGGCCCAGGGCATCAGCCTCGCCCCAGGGCCGATCTTCTCCGCCACCCGCCGTTTCGCCCACTGCGCCCGGCTCAACTACGGGCATCCGTGGAGCGCGCGGCAGGAGAAGGCGATGGAAACCCTCGGGCGGATCGCCCAGTCGCTGGCGGGATGACGCCCCGCAGACGGAAAGCCACCCCGGTGTAGGGCGGATAACCGCACGCGGTTATCCGCCCTGATCGGCTCGCGTCCCCCCATCCCGGTATGCGCCGCCGCCCTGCGCAAACGCATTCTCCTGCCGCATCTGATACCCAAATTCCATATCGACCTGAAGCTGTTTTACCCCCGCCCCAGCCCTTAGATTGCAGGCTCCGGCCGGCGCCCCGTCTCCCCCCTCGACGGCGGTCGCCGGCTGTTCCTTTCTTTCGGGACTGTACAGATGAACAAAGCAACGACGGAACCTGCCTACAACTACAAGGTGGTTCGCCAGTTCGCCATCATGACCGTGGTATGGGGCGTGATCGGCATGGGGTTGGGCGTACTCATCGCCTCGCAGCTGGTCTGGCCCCAGATGAACTTCGACCTGCCCTGGACCAGCTTCGGCCGCCTGCGGCCGCTGCACACCAACCTGGTGATCTTCGCCTTCGGTGGCTGCGCGCTGTTCGCCACCAGCTACTACACGGTGCAGCGCACCTGCCAGGTACGACTGTTCTCCGATACCCTGGCGGCCTTCACCTTCTGGGGCTGGCAGGCGGTGGCGGTGATCCTGCTGATCAGCCTGCCGCTGGGCAATACCACCACCAAGGAATACGCCGAGATCGAGTTCACCGGCGCGGTCTGGCTGGCGATCGTCTGGGTCGCCTACGCGGTGGTGTTCTTCGGCACCCTGCTCAAGCGCAAGGTCAGGCACATCTATGTCGGCAACTGGTTCTTCGGCTCGTTCATCCTGACCACCGCGATGCTGCACATCGTCAACCACATGTCGCTGCCGGTGAGCTGGTTCAAGTCCTACTCGATGTACTCCGGCGCCACCGACGCCATGGTCCAGTGGTGGTACGGGCACAACGCGGTGGGCTTCTTCCTGACCACCGGCTTCCTCGGCATGATGTACTACTTCGTGCCCAAGCAGGCCGGGCGCCCGGTCTACTCCTACCGGCTGTCCATCGTCCACTTCTGGGCGCTGATCACCCTGTACATCTGGGCCGGCCCGCACCACCTGCACTACACCGCGCTGCCGGACTGGGCGCAGTCGCTGGGCATGGTGATGTCGCTGATCCTCCTGGCGCCGAGCTGGGGCGGCATGATCAACGGCATGATGACCCTCTCCGGCGCCTGGCATAAGCTGCGCGACGACCCGATCCTGCGCTTCCTGGTGGTCTCCCTGGCCTTCTATGGCATGTCCACCTTCGAAGGCCCGATGATGGCGATCAAGACCGTCAACGCCCTCTCCCACTACACCGACTGGACCATCGGCCACGTCCATGCCGGCGCCCTCGGCTGGGTGGCGATGATCACCATCGGCTCGCTCTACCACCTGATTCCCAAGGTCTACGGGGTGGAGAAGATGCACAGCGTCGGCCTGATCAACGCGCACTTCTGGCTGGCCACCATCGGCACCGTGCTGTACATCGCCTCGCTGTGGGTCAACGGCATCACCCAGGGCCTGATGTGGCGCGCGGTCAACGAGGACGGCACGCTGACCTACTCGTTCGTCGAATCCCTGGTGGCCAGCCACCCGGGCTTCATCGTGCGCCTGGTCGGCGGCGGGTTCTTCCTCACCGGCATGCTGCTGATGAGCTACAACACCTGGCGCACGGTGCGCCAGGCGCGCCCGGAAGGAGTCCTCGCGGCGGCCCGCATGGCCTGAGTCGCGACGGCGCCTCCCTTCCCTCCCCGGTCCTCGCCCGCCACGCTGCGGGCAAGGTTCGTCAACCGACGAGGAGAATCATCATGGAATTCAGTTGGAGCGAGCTCCTGCCGGAGCTGCTGGCGGTCGCCGTGCTGTTCTTCGGCGTGCACTGGAGCCTGCGCCACGCCAAGACCCTGGACCAGGCGAGCATGCTGCCGTTCGCCGACGACGAGGAAGTGGCCCGCCGGGTCGAGCGGGAAACCGGCAGGAGCCGCACCGGCTGCGGCTGCCCCGGTCGCTGCCAGGGCGATTGCCGGCACTGGGACAAGGACTGGCCGGCATGACGCCGGCCAGTCGCCTCAGGGCTTGATCTTCTTCAGCTCGTTGAGCAGATCGAGTAGCTGCGCGAGCTTGTCCTCGCCGAAGCGCTCCTGGATGCGCTGGTAGTTCTTCTCCATGTCACCGCTCATCGAGACGAAGCACTGCTGGCCCTTCTCGGTCAGGTTCACGTAGACCCGCCGCTGGTCCTTGGGCGCCTTCCAGCGCCGCACGATGCCGTCGCGCTCCAGGCGCGCCAGCACGCCGGTCATGCTCGGGCGCAGGATGCAGGCCTGGTTGGCCAGCTGGTAGCTCTCCATCTCGCCTTGCTGGCGCAGGATGCGGATCACCCGCCACTGCTGCTCGGTAAGGCCATGCTGGTTGAGGGAGGGGCGGAAGAAACTCATCGCGGCTTCGCGAGCCTGCAACAGGGTCAGGGTCAGGGAGGGTCTTGGCGTCGACATAGGGTCCGAGCTTGGATGGCTGGTTTCGAAAGTGCAGAAGAGTAGCGGAAAAAACACAGGCTGCATGCGGGCATGCAGCAGGAAATCAACGGCCTCCGTGCAATAGCGCAAGGCCCAGCGCCAGCAGGCTGCCGATGCCGCAGATGGCCATCACCAGCGCCATCGGCAGCACGCCCGGCAACGCCAGCCAGCCGACCGCCAGGCTGGCCAGGCAGCCGAGGCCGAACTGGCCGGACACCGCCACCGCCGACGCCGCCCCGGCCTGCCCGGGATACAACGCCAGCAGGCTGGCGATGCAGTTGGCCCCGAGCAGGCCGGTGACGCTGACGAAGCACAGTAGTCCCGGCACCAGCGCCCACAATCCGCCCGGCTCGCCGAGCGCGGCATGGGCCAGCAGGAACAGGCCGGAGACGCACGCCAGCAGACTGCCGGCCAGCAGCAGCGGTCGCGGGCCGAGGCGACGCACCAGGCGCGCGCTGCTCCAGGTGGCGAGCATCACGCCGAGGATGTTCAGGCCGAAGAACCAGCCGAAGCGCTCCGCCGGCACGCCGAAGTGCTCGATGAACACAAAGGGCGCGGCGCTGATGTAGGCGAACATTCCGGCGAACGCCAGGCCCATGCACAACACGTAGCCCAGCGCGCGACGGTCGCCGAGCAGCCGCCCGTAGGCAAGGAAGGCCTGGGCAAGGCTGCCGCCGCGGCGCTCCGGCGGATGGCTTTCGGCGACCCGCCAGACCGCCAGCAGGCAGAGCCCGGCGAACAGCGCGAGGGCCACGAACAGCGCGCGCCAGCCGGCCCAGAGCATCAGGTAGCCGCCGAGCAGCGGCGCGGCCAGCGGCGCCAGCATGGTCACCAGATGCATCAGCGCCAGCATCCGCGCGGCCTCGTCCAGCGGATAGAGGTCGCGCACCATGGCTCGCGCCAGTACCGAGGCGGCACCTCCGCCGAGAGCCTGGAGCACCCGCAGCGACAGCAGTTGCCCGGCGCTGCCGGCCAGGGCGCAGGCCAGGCTGCTGGCCAGGTACAGGGCGATCCCGGCGAGCAGCACCGGGCGCCGGCCGAAACGGTCGGACAACGGCCCGTAGAACAGCATGCCGACGCAGAAGCCGACCAGGAAACCGCTGATGCTCCGCTGCACCTGCGCATCGCTGGCGCCGAGGTCGGCGGCGATCGCCGGCAGGCTCGGCAGGTACATGTCGATCGACAAGGGGCCGAACGCCACCAGCGCCGACAACAGCGGCAACAGGTGGCGTCCGGCGCCCCCGGGATGGTTCTTCGCTGCACTCGCCGGCATGCCCTCGCTCCTTTCTTCTTCGCTGTCCCGGCCCATGGCCGTTGCCTCCAGGCAATACCCGCGCGCACAGGGATTCAATGCCGGCGCCCGGGAAATCCCGGTGGCGCGACGTCGTTCGCCTTCGACCGCGCCGGCGGCACAACGTTAACAGGTTAACGAAACAACGAAAACCATGCTGGCCACGATCCGCGCGTCCTGGCGGCGGCAAGAGACGGCGCCCCTTGCATGCCGGCAGCGGAAGCCCACGAGGAAACGCTTTTTTCCAACCTCGTCCCGACCACCGCTTCCGGGCAGGATCGCCAGCACTTCATTAACAAGTTAACAATATGATAGAACTCGCCGTGCAATCGGCGTCACCCAGACCTACAAGAACAACAACCAAGGGAAGAATCGATGATCACGGCAAGCCCCCGGCCGCACGCCTGGCGCGGCTACGCGCTCGGCCTCGGCCTCCTGCCCCTCGCCGCGCAGGCGGAATTCCTCGCGGACAGCAGCGCCCACCTCGACCTGCGCAACTTCTACCAGTTGCGCGACTACCGCCAGCACGCCGCGCCCCAGGCGCAGGCCGGCAACTGGTCGCAGGGCTTCGTCCTGCGCCTGCAATCGGGCTTCAGCGAGGGACCGCTGGGCGTCGGCCTGGACGCCACCGGGCTGCTCGGCGTCAAGCTCGACTCGGGACGCGGACGCAGCAACGACGGCACGCTGCCGTTCGGACCGAACTCGAAGCAACCGGTGGACGATTACAGCCACCTCGGCCTGACCGCCAAGCTGCGTCACTCGAAGACCCTGCTGCAGGTCGGCATCCTCATGCCGCAACTGCCGGTGGTGTTCCGCGACGACATGCGCCTGCTGCCGCAGACCTTCGACGGCGCGCTGCTGACCTCCAGCGAGTTCGACGGCCTGACCCTCAGCGCCGGCCAGTTGTGGAAATCGCGCACCCGCGAATCGGCCGGCAGCGACGACATGTACATCATGGGCCGCGACAAGGCCCACGCCAGCGACGAGTTCAACCTCGCCGGGGCGACCTATGCCCTCACCCCGCGGCTCAGCGCCAGCTACTACTACGGTCAGCTGAAGGACATCTACCAGCAGCATTACCTCGGCCTGCTGCACAGCCTGCCGCTGGGCGAAGGCCTCTCGCTGCGCAGCGACCTGCGCTTCTTCGACAGCGACGCGGACGGCGCGGCGATCTCCGGGCCGGTGGACAACCGCAATCTCAACGGCATGTTCACCCTGCGCGCCGGCGCCCATGCCTTCGGCGTCGGCTTGCAGAAGATGATCGGCAACGACGCCTTCCCGGTGCTCAACGGCTACACCCCACCCTACGTGGCCAACCTGATGACCTACCAGACCTTCACCCGGCCGCAGGAGAAATCCTGGCAGCTGCGCTACGACTACGACTTCGCCGGCCTCGGCCTGCCCGGCCTGAACTTCATGACCCGCTATGTGCAGGGCCGTGACATCGAGCGCGGCGCCGGCCGCGCCGACGACAGCGAGTGGGAGCGCAACAGCGACCTGTCCTATGTGATCCAGAGCGGGCCGCTGAAGAGCGTCGCGCTGAAATGGCGCAACGTCACCTACCGCAGTCGCTACGGCACGGACCTGGACGAGAACCGCCTGATCGTCAACTACACCCTGAAGCTCTGGTGAAACGCGGCCCGCCCGGGGCCGCGAGTTCCTCAGTCATCGAGGCGCAACTGCAGGTGCTGCTTCTTGCCCAGGCTCAGGCGCCGGCCATCCACCTCACCCGTCAGCGGCGCGTCCGGGTCGGCGACCGGCATGCCGTCCAGGCGCAGGCCGCCGCCGGCGGCGAGACGACGGACCGCGCCACGGGAGGCTTGCAGGGCGTTGTCCACCAGCAGCTCGGTCAGCGACAGGCCCTGCGCCAGGCGCTCGCGGGAGATCCTGACGAGCGGCAGCCCGGCGTCCCGCGCGCCATCGGCGAACACTCCGCGTGCGGCATCGGCCGCGGCCCGCGCGGCGTCCGCGCCGTGGGCCAGGGCGGTGGCGGCATTGGCCAGGACCACCTTCGCTTCGTTCAGCTCGGCGCCCTGCAAGGCGCCCAGGCGGCGCACCTCGTCCATCGGCAATTCGCTGAACAGGGCGAGGAAGCGAGCGACATCGCGATCGTCGCAGTTGCGCCAGAACTGCCAGAAGTCGAACGGCGCCAGCCGCTCGGCGTTGAGCCAGACCGCGCCCTGCGCCGACTTGCCCATCTTGCGTCCGTCACGGGTGGCCAGCAGCGGCATGGTCAGGCCGAACAGCTGGGCGCCGCCCTGGCGCCGCGACAGCTCCACGCCGTTGATGATGTTCGCCCACTGGTCGGCGCCGCCGAGTTGCAGGGTGCAGCCGCGCCGGCGCGACAGTTCGACGAAGTCGTAGGCCTGCAGCAGGGTGTAGCCGAACTCGAGGAACGACAGCGAATGCTCGCGGTCCAGGCGCTGCCTGATGGCGTCGAAGGTGAGCAGGCGGTTGATCGAGAAATGCCGGCCGACCTGGTCGAGGAATTCCAGGTAGCCGACGCCGTCAAGCCACTCGGCGTTGTTCACCAGGCTGCCCTCGTCCAGCGCGACGTAGCGCGAGAAGACCCGGACGATGCCGTCGATGTTGGCCTGGATCTGCGCCTCGCCGAGGATCGGCCGGCTCGAATCGCGGAAGCTCGGATCGCCGATCCGGGTGGTGGCGCCGCCGATCAGCAGCAACGGGCGGTGCCCGGCCTTCTGTAGCCAGCGCATCAGCATCAGGCCCTGCAGGTGGCCGACGTGCAGGCTGTCGGCGGTGGCGTCGAAGCCCAGGTAGGCGGTCACCGGGCCGGCGGCCAGGTGCGCGGCCAGGCCTTCGCGGTCGGTGCACTGGTGGACGAAGCCACGCTCTTCGAGCAGGGCGATCAGGTCTTGCTGATGGGTCGGGGCGGACACGGATATCTCCTTTGGCACGGTGGGTGCCCGAGGAGACTGGTTGGGAGTGGGTTCACCGGACCGCCGCCTCGGGCGGTTCGGGAATGCAGCGACGCACCTACCGCCTCAATGAGGGAGCAGATAGGCGTAATAACGATCGAAGGAAAAGGCTGCGCGTTTCATGCGGGGCACTCTACCCGCCCGCGCCGTGCTGTCAAGCCGCAAAGGCGCTTCGCCGATTATCCCCCGCGGAGGTCGAAGCCAGGCAAAGAAGCTCGAAAAATATTCTCCACACGGTTTTCTGACGCCACTTCGCCAACTTCGAAAACCCAACTTTGAATAGGCCTCTAATTTGCTATTACTACGATGCGAAACCTATCAGCAAGGAACTTGAAATTTTCTGAAAAACCAAATCCCGACATAAGCAAGCCATTGTCGCGACGCATCGTAAAAATACAGACCGAGTTGAACCGAACACCCGGAAAATCTAAAACAACCACCTGCGGATACCTTATCGGCAGCCTTCGAAAAAATATCTTCCACCCCAGCGACAAAATATCGGCGCCATTCCAATATCGAACTTTCATCCTATCAATCCCCCGCATTGACACCGTCACCAGCGTCTCAGTAATTTTTAATGACCAGCCGGCAAAGTGCCTCTCCAGAGCGGCTGGCAACCGATAGCCAACTCCCCTTCGCGCAAACTTTCGATTTACGCGAGATGGCCGGCTATCGCTCAAAACTTGATTGATGAAGGAATAGCGCCATGCAACTCGCCACGCTTCAGGAACTGAATCTCGATGAAATCGACCAGGTATCGGGCGCCGGACTCTTCAGCTTCGTCGGCGATGCCATCGTCGATGTGGTCAAGGTGTCCAACGACGTACTCAATACCTCGGTCATCTCTTCGGTCGGCAAGGTCTTCAATGCCATCGGCCTGACGCCCATCCATCAACTGGCCGACACCCTCGGCTACGGCGTGTTCAAGGGCGTCGCCGCGATCGGCGGCCTGCTCGGCGGCGACACCAGCCGCATCGACTACCACTACGACACCGAGTGGACCTGATCCCGGGCCCCCGCCCGCTCCCTTTCGGGGCGGGCTTTCCCCCAGCCAGCGGCCCGAACGCCACGGCGACGGCCAAGGACCCGACGACGGGAAGGGGCGGATGAACGCCCCGTCAGGAGAACCTCCATGCACGACCCCATCCAGCAAACCACCCCCGCCTCGCCCGCTGCCGACGCCGCCGGCCTGTCGCGGCGCGACTTCCTCGGCAAGAGCGCCACGCTCGGCGCGGTCGGCCTGCTCGCCGGCTGGACGCCGGCCTTCGTCATCCAGCCGGCCGAAGCCGCCGCCAGCAGCTGCCCGGCGCCGGCGGGCTTCCCGGCCGGCCTCGAGCTGTATCGCAGGGCGTTCCGCAACTGGTCGGGCGAAATCGCCGCCGACGACCTCTGGAGCTGCGCCCCGCGCAACAACCAGGAAGTCCTCGCGGTGGTCAACTGGGCCTGGCAAAACGGTTTCAAGGTGCGCCCCCGCGGCATGGGCCACAACTGGTCCCCCCTGCTCCTGCAAGGCGGCGAGAACTGCGAGAGCCGCATCGTGCTGGTGGAAACCAGCCGCTACCTGACCCGCGTGCAGATCGACGCCCAGGGCGAGTTCGGCCTGTTCACCGCCCAGGCCGGAGTGACCATGGAGGCACTGCTGAAGCAGCTGGAGCGAGTCAGGCTCGGCTTCGTCGCCACCCCGGCGCCCGGCGACCTGACCCTCGGCGGGGTACTCGCCATCGACGGCCACGGCACCGGCATCCCGGCCCGGGGCGAGACGCGCCTGCCGGGACAGAGCTACGGCTCCCTGAGCAACAGCATCGTGGCGCTGACCGCGGTGGTCTGGGACGGCGCCGCCGGGCAATACGCACTGAAGACCTTCCGCCGCGACGATCCGGCCTGCGCGCCGTTCCTCACCCACCTCGGCCGCGCCTTCATCGTCGAGGCGACCCTGCAGGCCGGGGTCAACAAGCGCATGCGCTGCCAGAGCTACGTGAACATCCCCGCCCGCGAGATGTTCGCTCCCGCCGGCAGCGGCGGACGGACCTTCGACAGCTTCCTGCAGAAGAGCGGACGCGCCGAGGCCATCTGGTTCCCCTTCACCGACAAGCCGTGGCTGAAGGTCTGGACCCCGACCCCGCGCTGCCCGCTGGGCGCCCGCGCGGTGAACGGACCGTTCAACTACCCGTTCTCCGACAACATCCCCAAGGTCGTCTCCGACCTGCTCGCCTCGATCAACACCGGCCACCCGGAACTCACCCCGCTGCTCGGCAAGCTGCAGTACGACCTGGTGGTGAGCGGCATGGCGCTGACCCTGGGCTACGACCTGTGGGGCTGGAGCAAGGACCTGCTGCTGTACATCAAGCCCAGCACCCTGCGCGTCACCGCCAACGGCTACGCGGTGCTGACCCGGCGACGCGACGTGCAGCGGGTGATCAACGACTTCTACCAGCAGTACCAGGCGATGGTCGACCGCTACCGCGCCAACGGCCACTACCCGATGAACGGGCCGGTGGAGATCCGCGTCACCGGGCTCGACCAGCCGGGCGAATCGATCGTCCCCGGCGCCCAGGCTCCCAGCCTGTCGGCGATCCGCCCGCGCCCGGACCAGCCGGAATGGGACACGGCGATCTGGCTGGACATCCTCAGCCTGCCCGGAACCCCGCAGGCCAACGCTTTCTACCATGAGTTCGAGACCTGGCTGTTCAGCCACTTCAGCGGCGACTACGCCTCGCTGCGGGTGGAATGGAGCAAGGGCTGGGGCTACAGCCCCGCGGCCGCCTGGGACGAACCGGCGGTGGTCGACCAGTTGGTCGCGCAGTCGCTGCGCCAGGGACTGGTCGCCGGCGACGACTGGGACAGCGCCGTGCGCCAGCTCAACGAAGCCGATCCGCACCGCTTGTTCAGTTCACCGTTGCTCGAACGGCTGATGCCCTGAGGAAGGTCGGAGGCATCTGAGCGGTTCGCCACCCCGGTAATTAGCCGGGTGGCGAATCGAATCATTCATTCGGATAAACAGTTTCCTGTGCGACACCCGATAACCAACTTGATAAAGCGGAATCCGGAAAATTCAGAGCCCTACTATTTCATGCCCGGCAAATTCCCAGCGATTATCCTCGCCGAATGCAGACAGCGTCTCATTCGCAAAGGAAAGTTACTATCAACCAGTGAGGTAATCATGGAACTCTTGAATGAAAGCGAGATGGAAAACGTAGCGGGCGGCGATGTGTGGGGAACGCCGGTCCCCTCCTTCCCCGGCGCCAAGGCGCGCGGGTTAGGCGAGATCGATCCGGGCTTCGACGGAACCCGCCTGGCCAGGGGCTTCTGGCCCTGGTGGAACTGCCGGCCGGTGATGCCGCCGGTATGTCCGCCTCCGCCGTGCCGTCCGCGGCCCTGCTGATTCAGTTTCAATATTGAAAGAGCAAGTTGAACGCCGAACTTCCCGCACACCTCGAGTGCAATGCAACACGCACGAGAAGTTCCAGTTGCAACTTGTGAAACGGGCTGTTTCCTGAACTTTCAGGAAAGGTCGGAAACCGCTCCGAACAATAGTGACCGGTTCCGTCGCGGCTCCGGAATATCGGCACCCTCGCCAGCCGGTATCTCCGGAGCGGGCTCCTTCCGCGCCCTTCGAAGGCGCCATGAATCATCAGAGCGTGGCCTCCCGCACCCGCCTGCCGCCTTTCCAGCCAGAGGTATGTCCCCTCGATGAGCAGTCCCCCCTTGTTCCGCCAGGAAGCCCTGGACGCCCAGCACGCCGGCAGCCTCGGCCGGATCGTGCTGATCCGCCCGGTCTCCTTCACTTTTCTCACCCTGCTGGCCGCGGCGATGGCGCTACTGGTGGTCGGCTTCTTCCTGTTCGGCAGCTACACCAAGCGCAGCACCGTCAGCGGCCAGCTGGTTCCCGCCCGCGGCCAGGTCAAGGTGCACGCGCCACAGGCTGGCATCGTGCTGCGCAAGTTCGTCGAGGAAGGCCAGGCGGTACGGCGCGGCGAGCGTCTGATGGTGCTCTCCAGCGAACGCTACGGCAGCGACGCCGGACCGGTGCAGGCCGGCATCAGCCGCCAGCTGGAACAGCGCCGCGACTCCCTGCGCGACGAACTGGAAAAGCTTCGCCGCCTGCAAGACGACGAGCGCGCCAGCCTGGCCAGCAAGGTCGCCAGCCTGCAGCGCGAGCTGGCCACCCTCGCCGCCCAGACCGACAGCCAGCAGCGCCTGCTGGCACTGGCCAGCGACGCCGCCGCGCGCTACCAGGGGCTGATGGACAAGGGCTACATCTCCATGGACCAGTTGCAGCAGCGCCAGGCCGAGCTTCTCGGCCAGCGCCAGACCCTGCAGGGACTGGCCCGCGAGCGCACGTCGCTGGAACAGCAACTGACCGAGCGCCGCAACGAACTCGCCGGGCTTTCCGCGCGACAGGCCAACCAGCTCGCGGAAACCCGCCGCCAGCTCAGCGCGGTGCAGCAGGACCTGGCCGAAAGCGAAGCCAAGCGCACCCTGCTGGTCACCGCGCCGGAGAGCGGCATCGCCACCGCCGTGCTCGCCGAGGCCGGGCAGACCGTCGACAGCTCGCGTCCGCTGCTGAGCATCGTTCCCGCCGACACCCCGTTGCAGGCCGAACTCTATGCGCCGAGCAAGTCCATCGGCTTCATCCGGCCGGGCGACGCGGTGCTGATCCGCTACCAGGCCTATCCGTACCAGAAGTTCGGCCAGTACCACGGCAAGGTGCGGTCGATCTCCCGCGCCAGCGTCTCCTACGCCGAGCTTTCCAGCATGGTCGGCGGCGTACCGGGACTCGGCCAGGATGGCGAGCAGCTGTACCGACTGCGGGTAACCCTCGACGACCAGGCGGTGACCGCCTACGGCCAGCCGCGCCCGCTGCAGAGCGGCATGCTGCTCGAGGCCGACATCCTCCAGGACACCCGGCGCCTCTACGAGTGGGTGCTGGAACCGCTCTACAGCCTGACCGGCAAACTCTAGGAACGAGCCATGGCCTTTCTCGACACCCTCGCCCTGCGCCTGGGCCGGCGCCTACCGCTGGTACTGCAGACCGAAGCCACCGAATGCGGCCTGGCCTGCCTGGCGATGATCGCCGGCTACCACGGCCACCACACCGGTCTGATGGAACTGCGCCGGCGCTTCTCGGTATCGCTCAAGGGCATCTCCCTCAAGCAGTTGATCCACACCGCCCACCGCCTCGGCCTGGGCAGCCGCGCAGTGAAGCTCGAGCTAGCCGACCTGGGCAAGCTCAAGCTGCCCTGCGTGCTGCACTGGAACTTCAATCACTTCGTCGTGCTCAAGGCCGTCGATGGCCGTGGCGTGGTGCTCCACGACCCCGCGCACGGCCTGCGCCGGCTGGGCCTGGATGAGGTGTCGCGGAGCTTCACCGGAGTGGCCCTGGAACTGTGGCCGGAGAGCGGCTTCGAGAAACAGGAGGCGCCGCCGCGGATCAGGCTGCTGGGCATGCTCGGCAAGGTCACCGGGCTGTACCGCTCGCTGGCCCAGGTCCTGCTGCTGGCCGGCGCGCTGGAAGTGTTCTCGCTGGTCAGTCCGTTCTTCCTGCAATGGACCATCGACAACGTCATCGTCAGCGAGGACCGCGATCTGCTCAGTACCCTGGCCATCGGCTTCGGCCTGTTGCTGCTGATGCAGCAGGCAGTCAGCGGGGTGCGCGCCTGGGTGATGATGCACATGAGCACCCTGCTCGGCGTGCAGTGGCAGGCCAACGTCTTCAGCCATCTGCTGCGCCTGCCCGCGCAGTACTTCGAGAAGCGCCACCTGGGCGACGTGGTGTCGCGCTTCGGCGCGGTGAACAGCATCCAGCAGACCCTCACCGCGGCCTTCCTCTCGGCGGTGCTGGACGGCCTGATGACCCTCGCCACCCTCGCCATGATGCTGCTCTACAGCCCGCCGCTGGCGGCCATCGCCATCACCGCCATGAGCCTCTACGCCCTCGGCCGGTGGATCTGGTACCGCCCGCTGCGCAACGCCACCGAGGAACAGATCGTCCACGCCGCGCGCCAGCAGAGCCATTTCCTCGAGACGGTGCGCGGCATCCGTCCGCTGAAGCTGTTCCAGCGCCAGGACGAGCGCCGCTCGGTGTGGCTCGGCCTGCTGGTGGAACAGATCAACGCCGGCCTGCGCACGCAGAAGCTGCAACTGTTCTACCAGCAGCTCAACGGCCTGCTGTTCGGCGTGGAAAACCTGCTGGTGATCTGGCTCGGCGCGACCATGGTGATGGACGGCCAGTTCAGCGTCGGTATCCTGATGGCTTTCAACGCCTACAAGTCGCAGTTCGACGGCCGCGTCGGCAGCCTGATCGACAAGTTCTTCGAGCTGCGCATGCTCCAGTTGCAGGGCGAGCGCCTGGCCGACATCGTCCTCCAGGCCCCGGAGGCCAACCACGGCGACACCCTCCCGGACAACCTCCGCGAGCGCGAGGCGAGCATCGAGATCCAGGGCCTGCGCTACCGCTACTCGGACCAGGAGCCCTGGGTCCTCGACGGCCTCGACCTGCGCATCGGCGGCGGCGAGTCGGTGGCCATCGTCGGCCCCTCGGGCTGCGGCAAGAGCACCCTGTTCAACGTCCTGCTGGGCATCCTCCCGCCGGTGGAGGGACAGATCCGCATGGCCGGCCTGGAGCTTTCCCAGCTGGGCCTGGACGGCCTGCGCGAACTGGTCGGCACGGTGCTGCAGGACGACGTGCTGTTCGCCGGCTCGCTCAGCGACAACATCAGTTTCTTCGACCCGCAGCCGGACCTGCCCTGGCTGCTGCAGTGCGCGCAGATGGCCGCGATCCACGACGACATCCAGGCCATGCCGATGGGCTACAACACCTTGGTCGGCGACATGGGCACGGTGCTCTCCGGCGGCCAGAAGCAGCGGGTGATGCTGGCCCGGGCGCTGTACAAGAAGCCGCGCATCCTGTTCCTCGACGAAGCCACCAGCCACCTCGACGTGCATTGCGAACAGCGGGTCAACGCCGCCATCCGCGCGCTGCGCATCACCCGCATCATGGTCGCCCACCGTCCCGAGACCATCGCCTCGGCGGATCGCGTGGTGGTCCTCGGCCAGGGCAAGGTGACGCTCGACGAAAGCACCGCGCGCCTGGCCGAACGCCAGGCCGCCGCGGCGCGGGAGCAGGCCTGATGCGTGGCGCGCTCGCCGGCCTGTTGTGCGGGCTGCTCGGCCTGGTTCCCGGCGCCGCGGCCTACGAACCGGACGTGTTCGGCACCGCCGGCCAGGTCGCCGGCCAGGCGGTCTACGACCTCGGCGGCAGCGGCCTGCCGTGTCGTGGCGGGCCACCGCCGGCCGAGCTGAGCCTGGAGGAAGCCATCGAGCGGATTCTCTGCCACGACCCGCAGACCCGCCTCGCCTGGGCCAACGCCAAGGCCCAGGCGGCCCAGGTCGGGCTCGGCAAGGCCGCCTACCTGCCACGCCTGGACGGCCGCCTCGACGCCAGCCGTAGCGACAGCGACCTGGACTACCGCGAAGCACCCTACCCGTCCACCGACAGCCATCGCCGCCAACGGGGCGCCAGCGTCGGGCTGAGCTGGGTACTGTTCGATTTCGGCCGCCGCAGCGCCGCCCTGCGCAACGCCCAGCAGTTGCTGCTGGCGGCCAACGCCAGCCAGGACGCGACGCTGCAGAACACCTTCGCCCTCGCCGCCCAGGCCTACTACGACGCCCTCGCCGCCCAGCGCAGCCTGGCCGCCTCGCGACAGGTGGCGGAACTGGCGGCGCAGAACCTGGAGGCCGCCGACGCCAAGTACAAGGCCGGCGCCGCCGCCCTCTCCGACCGCCTGCAGGCGCAGACCGCGCTGTCCCAGGCGAGCCTCGCCCAGGTCCGCGACGAGGGCGCCCTGAGCAACGCCCTGGGCGTCATCGCCCTGCGCATGGGCCTGGCGCCGGACACCCCGCTGCATCTCTCCGGCGAACTGGAAGCACAGCCCGACACCGGCTTCGTCAAGGCCATCGACGCGATGCTCGCCGAGGCCCGCCGCGAGCATCCGGCCATGCTCGCCGCCCAGGCGCGGCTGAAGGCCGCCGCCGCCTCGGTGGAGGAAAGCCGCGCCGCCGGCCGGCCGAGCCTGGCGCTGAGCGCCAACCTGGCACGCAGCTACACCGACCAGTCGCTGGCGGCCGGGGGCGATACCCGCGGGCGCGACCGTAGCATCGGCCTGCAACTGAACATCCCGTTGTTCGAAGGCTTCGAACGTACCTACCAGGTCCGCAACGCGCTGGCCCGGCGCGAAGCCAGCGAAGCGGAGCTGGCCGACACCGAGCAGCAGGTTTCGCTGGAGGTGTGGAATAACTACCAGTCGCTCAGCGTCGAGACCCGCAGCCTGGCGCGCACCCGCGAACTGGTCGAACAATCGCGGCAAAGCCTGGAGGTGGTGCAGGGCCGCTACCGCTCAGGGGTCGGCAGCATGATCGAACTGCTCAACGCCCTGACCGCCTACGCCAGCGCCGAGGACCAACACATCCGCGCCCTCGGCAACTGGCAGACTTCGCGCCTGCGGCTGGCGGCGAGCCTGGGTCGCCTGGGCTTCTGGAGCCTGCGCTGAAACGCCCGGAGTTCGCCGCCGCCCGCTATCTCTCGCGCTTGTCCGGCTGGCCGCCTTCGCGCAGGATGCACCCAGCCACCGCGACGAGAGCCCGCATGATCGACGATATCCGCTACCTGATCGTATTCGCCCGCATCGCCGAGAGCGGTTCCATTTCCGCCGGCGCCGAGGCGCTCGGCCTGAGCGCGGCGACCGCCAGCCTGCACCTGTCCAGGCTGGAAAGGAACCTCGGCTGCGCGCTGCTCTACCGCAACAGCCGCAAGCTGTCCCTGACCCAGGATGGCAGCCGCCTGCTGGAAACCGCGCGATCCATGCTGGAACTCTACGAAAAGGGCTTCATCGAGTTCCGCCAGCGCGCCGTCTCGACCCGCAACAGCCTGCGCATCTCGATGCCCGCGGTGTTCATCAATGGCGACTTCACCCGTCACCTGGCGAGCTTCATCGAGGAACATCCGGACCTCGATCTCAGCGTCGCCTGCGACGACAGCCGCCACGACATCATCGCCGACGGCATCGACATCGCCTTCCGCATCGGCGACCTGCCGGACAGCTCGCTGAAGGCCCGCCACCTGTTCCTGCTGCCGCGCCAGGTGGTGGCTAGCCCGGCGTTCCTCGCCCGCCAGGCGCCGCCGGAACATCCGCGCGACCTCGAACGCCTGGAATGGATCGGCCTCGACATGCGCCCCGACAGCCGCGTGTTCGAGCACGCCGCCAGCGGCGAGCAAGCGCAGGTCCGCTACACCCCGCGGATACGCGTCGACAGTGTCGAGGCCTCCTGTCGCCTGGCGCGCCTCGGCGTCGGCCTGGCCGCGCCGCCGACCTACCTGGGCGACGAACCGATACGCCGCGGCGAGTTGCGCGCGGTGCTGCCGGAATGGCGCCTGGCGCCGTTGAAGGTGTATGCGGTGTGGCCGCCGAACGTTCCCGCCAGCGGCATCGCCTACCGCCTCATCAAGCACCTGCACGACGCGTTCAACCCGGGCTAGCGGCGAACTGCAGGTAAAGCATGTAGCCGGCGGTGAACACCAGCGTCGCGCCCATCGCCCGGTTGAACAGGCGCACCCGCCGGGGGCTGTCGAGCAGCAGCGCCACGCGGTCGCCGAGCAGCGCCCAGGCGGCTAGCGAGAGGTAGCAGACCACCAGGTAGATGGCCATGAAGACCAGCAGCGGCGCGTGCGTGCCCGGGCTGGCGAACATTGCCACGCCGGAAGCGCAGGCGATCCAGGCCTTGGGATTGAGCCATTGCAGGAACACGCCCTGGAAGAACCCGGGGACCCCGTTTTCCTCGAGGGCCAGGCGTGGATCCGCGGTGGCGATGCGGTAGCCGACATAGGCGATGAACGCCGCTCCGGCGACGCCCAGATAGTCGAAGAAGCGCGGGTAGGCCGCGATCAGGCGGACGAACCAGAAGCCGACGAACGCCAGCAGCAGGACGAAGCCGAGGGTGGCCCCGGAAACGAACGGCAGGGTCCGGCGAAAGCCATGGTTGGCGCCGGAGGCGACGATGGTCAGGTTCACCGGGCCGGGAGAGATGGACATGCCCAGGGAGAACGCGCCCATGGCGAGCAGCAGGGCTAGCGGCATGGGTCGAACTCCCCGGTCGGGTTGCGGGCTGGCTGGTGCGGGGCGGGCATCGGGGTTCCTCCGTAGGCTCCTGGCGGGGCGCGCCCGAACGGGGCGCGCCGCTGCCCGGAACGCTACAGGGAAAGCCCCCGAGCTTTAACGGGGCAGGACTCAAGGCTGGTTTTGATTTTCCGTGCTTGACGACCGCGCCATCCGCAGGTGCGTGTCAGTCGCCCGCCTGGCCCGGCATGCGGATGCCATGCCGGCGCACCCGCCGATACAGGGTCGCGCGCGAGATGCCCAGCTCACGGGCTGCGGCCAGGGGTTTCCAGCGATGCCGCACGAGGGCGTCGAGCAACGCGTCGCGTTCCGGGCCACCGCCGCTCTCCACTGGATTGACCGGAGCCTGGCCGGCGCCGCGCAGCTCCGCCGGCAGGTCGGCGAGTTGCAGGGTGGGTCCGCCACACAGCGCGCAGGCGTAGCGCAGCACATGGCGCAGCTGGCGGACGTTGCCTGGCCAACGGTAGCCGAGCAGGCACTCCAGCGCCGCCTCGCCGAGTTCGATGCGCACGCCGCAGTGCGCGGTTTCCTCGTCGAGAATGCGCCGGATCAGCGCCAGCCGGTCGCTGCGTTCGCGCAGCGGCGGCAGCTCGAAGCGCGCGCCGCCGAGGCGGAAGTACAGGTCCTCGCGGAAGCCGCCGGCCGCCACCAGCGCCGCCAGGTCGCGGTGGGTGGCGCAGATCACCTGGATATCCACAGCCTGCCGGCGCGCCGCCCCCAGCGGCGCCACCTCGCCCTCGGCGAGCACGCGCAGCAGGCGGGTCTGCAGGCCCAGCGGCATGTCGCCGATCTCGTCGAGGAACAGGGTGCCGCCGTCGGCCTGTTGCAGCAGGCCGCGCATGCCTTTCGCCGCCGCGCCGGTGAAAGCCCCGGCGACATAACCGAACAGCTCGCTCTCGATCAGGCTTTCGGGAATCGCCGCGCAGTTCAGCGCGACGAAGGGTTTGTCGCGGCGGGCGCTGGCCTGGTGCAACTGGCGGGCGAAGACCTCCTTGCCGGCGCCGGTCTCGCCCTGGATCAGCACCGGCAGGTTGCGGTCCTTGACCCGCACCGCCAGGCGCAGGCTCTCGGCGATGCGCGGATCGAGCGCTGTGTCAGCGGCCACTTCGCGCTCCAGCCGCCGCGCCTTCACCCGCGGCGCGCTGAGGCGCACGTGCAGTTCGCCGGCCTGGCCGCGCAGCAGACACGGCGCCTGGTCGGCGGCGGCATGCAGGGCATCGAGGTCGAACACTTCGCCGATGTGGCCCGGCAACCGCCCCAGGCGCTGCCGCAGGAAGTGCCGCGCCGCCGGGTTCAGCGCCAGCAGGCGCCCGTCGGCGTCCCAGGCGAACAGGTAGTCCGGCTGGCTGTCGACATAGCCCGGCGCGCGGTGCGCGCGCAGCACCCAATGGCCCTGGGCGCTGTGCATGAAGAAGGCGTTCTCGATCTCCCGCGCGCTCTGCGCCACCATCTGCCGGATCAGGTGCTGGCTGCGGCGGTCGTCCGGCGATTGCACGGCGGAAACGTCGAGCACACCGAGCAACTCGCCCTGCGGATCGAAGACCGGCGCCGCGGAACAGGTCAGGTCGATGAAGGCGGCGCGGAAGTGGTCGCGCTTGTGCACCGTCACCGGCGCCCGGTCGGTGAGCACGGCGGCCACCCCGCAGGTGCCCTCCTCGCCTTCCGACCAGCAGGTGCCGAGGTACAGCCCGGCCTTGCGGCAGTCGTTGCGGATGGTCGACTCGACACGGTAGTCGATGGTCCGCCCCTGGGCATCGGTGAGCAGTACGCAATAGTCGGCATCGCGCACCCGTCCATGCAGTCGCGCCACCTCTTCGCTGGCGATGCGCAGGAACAGTTCGGAACGCTCGCGGCATTCGTCGAGGAGGGTCTGCGAGAGGATCCGCGGTCCTTGCAGGGAACCGGGGTCGAGGTGGTGCTGCTCCATGGAGCGCCGCCAGGAGTCGAGGATCGGCGTCGGCACCGGCGCCTGCGGCAGGCGCGCGGCGTTCCTCAGGACACGGCTGACACAGTCCACATGGTCCTTCGAGTGTGCGGAAAGCATGGGGCCTCCGTTGCTCGGCATCTTGTTGTTGTGCCGCCCATTAAGCGCCCATCGATGCCCCTCGACAAGCGCCGGGCGACCCCGGCCGACGACTGAGACGAAGCGTCTCAGCGTCTCGCCGGGAACCCGTGCGCGATGACATGGGTTGTCTCGCCGGACGTCGCCCCGGCGGTCGCCGGCCTTCCCATGCCGGCGCTCTACGACGGGCCTTCCGGCCGCCACGCCGCAACCTGGCATCGGCCTTGCTCCAGCCACGGCGACGGCAGGGCGGACTGTCCGCTCCTCCCAACGCCCCGCCGCATACCACCCACAAGAACAATCAGAGGTGAAGCATGCACGCTACGTCGTCCGACGATTTTTCCCTGCACTCCCGGGTCACCCTGGTGACCGGCGCCGGGCGCGGCATCGGCCGGGGCATCGCCGTCGACGGCGGCTTCTCGCTATGAAGCCGACCTCGCCGCTCATCGGCATCATCGCCAACCCGGCCTCCGGGCGCGACCTGCGTCGCCTCACCGCGCATGCCGGGCTGCATTCCAGCACCGACAAGGCATCGGTGGTGCAACGCCTGCTCGCCGCCTTCGGCGCCACCGGCATCCGCCACGCGTTGCTGCCGCCGGACATGACCGGCATCGCCGCCGCCGTGCTCCGGGCCAGCCAGACCCGCCAGGCCCGCGACGGCCACTGGCCGTTCCTGGAGTTCCTCGACATGCCGCTGCGCCAGAGCGTCGAGGATACCCGCCTGGCGGCGCGGCGCATGGTCGAGCGCGGCGTGGCGCTGATCGCCGTGCTCGGCGGCGACGGCACGCACAAGGCGGTGGCCGCCGAGGTCGGCGACATCCCCCTGCTGGCGCTGTCCACCGGGACCAACAACGCCTTCCCGGAGCTACGCGAAGCCACTGGCGCGGGGCTCGCCGGCGGCCTCTGCGCCAGCGGCCGGGTGCCGCCGGAGATCGGCCTGCGACGCAACAAGCGCCTGCTGGTGCGCGAGGCGCGCCGCGGGCTCTGCGAGTGGGCGCTGGTGGACGTCGCGGTGTCGCCGCAGCCGTTCATCGGCGCCCGCGCCATCAGTCGCGCCGAAGACCTCGCCGAAGTCTTCGTCAGCTTCGCCGAACCCCACGCCATCGGCCTCTCGGCGCTTTGCGGACTATGGTCGCCGGTGAGCCGCGAGGAGCCCCACGGCGCCTGGATGCGCCTGCATCCGGACGCCCGCGAGAGCCTGCTGGTGCCGCTGGCGCCGGGCCTGCTGGTGGACTGCGGGGTCTCTGCCGCCGGCTACCTGCAACCGGGCGTGGCCCACGCGCCGAGCCTGTCCAGCGGGACCCTGGCGCTGGACGGCGAGCGCGAGATCGAGTTCAGCGCCACCGACCGCCCGAGCATCACCCTCGACCCTTCCGGCCCGTTCAGCGTCGATGTGCCGGCCACCCTCGCCTACGCCGCCCGCCATCGCCTGCTGGCCGGCCAGCGAACCCCGATGACCCCGTGAAGACAACCTGGAGAACAACAAGATGTCCACTCTGAGCACCGACCAACTGCTCCATGCCTACCGCGTGATGCGCACCATCCGCGCCTTCGAGGAACGCCTGCACGTCGAGTTCGCCACGGGCGAGATACCCGGCTTCGTCCACCTCTACGCCGGCGAGGAAGCCTCCGCCGCCGGCGTGATGGCGCACCTGCGCGACGACGACTGCATCGCCTCCACCCACCGCGGCCACGGCCACTGCATCGCCAAGGGCGTCGACGTGCACGGCATGATGGCGGAGATCTACGGCAAGAAGACCGGCGTCTGCCAGGGCAAGGGCGGCTCCATGCATATCGCCGACCTGGAGAAGGGCATGCTCGGCGCCAACGGCATCGTCGGCGCCGGCGCGCCGCTGGCCGCCGGCGCCGCGCTGGCGGCCAGGCTGAAAGGCAGCGATGCGGTGGCGGTGGCCTTCTTCGGCGACGGCGGCTCCAACGAAGGCGCGGTGTTCGAAGCGATGAACCTGGCCGCGGTGTGGAACCTGCCGTGCCTGTTCGTCGCCGAGAACAACGGCTATGCCGAGGCCACCGCGGCCAACTGGTCGGTGGCCTGCGACCACATCGCCGACCGCGCCGCCGGCTTCGGTATGCCCGGGGTGACCGTCGACGGCTTCGACTTCTTCGCCGTCCACGAAGCCGCCGGTGCCGCCATCGAGCGCGCCCGCGCCGGCGAGGGGCCGTCGCTGATCGAAGTCAAGCTGACCCGCTACTACGGTCACTTCGAGGGCGACGCGCAGACCTACCGCGACCCCGGCGAAGTGAAGCACTACCGGGAAACCCGCGACTGCCTCGAGCAGTTCCGCGAACGCACCAGCCATGCCGGCCTGCTCTCCATCGGCGACCTGGACGCCATCGACGCCGAGGTCCAAGCGCATATCGAGGATGCCGTACAGCGCGCCAAGAACGATCCCAAGCCGGAGCCGGCCGACCTGCTGCGCGACGTCTACGTGTCCTATCCCTGAGCCGCCCGACAACAAGAACGAGGAGAACCATCATGGCGAGAAAGATCAGCTACCAGCAGGCCATCAACGAGGCGCTGGCCCAGGAAATGCGCCGCGACCCGAGCGTCTTCATCATGGGCGAGGACAATGCCGGCGGCGCCGGCGCGCCCGGCGAGGACGACGCCTGGGGCGGCGTGCTGGGGGTCACCAAGGGCCTCTACCACCAGTTCCCCGGCCGCGTGCTGGACACCCCGCTGTCGGAGATCGGCTACGTCGGCGCCGCGGTCGGCGCCGCCACCCGCGGCATGCGCCCGGTGTGCGAACTGATGTTCGTCGACTTCGCCGGCTGCTGCCTGGACCAGATCCTCAACCAGGCCGCCAAGTTCCGCTACATGTTCGGCGGCAAGGCGGTCACCCCGCTGGTGATCCGCACCATGGTCGGCGCCGGCCTGCGCGCCGCCGCCCAGCATTCGCAGATGCTCACCTCGCTATGGACCCACATCCCCGGCCTCAAGGTGGTCTGCCCGTCGTCGCCCTACGATGCCAAGGGCCTGCTGATCCAGGCGATCCGCGACAACGACCCGGTGATCTTCTGCGAACACAAGCTGCTCTACTCGATGCAGGGGGAGGTACCCGAGGAGCTGTACACGGTGCCCTTCGGCGAGGCCAATTTCCTCCGCGACGGCGACGACGTCACCCTGGTGACCTACGGCCGCATGGTCCACCTGGCCATGGACGCCGCCGCCAGCCTGGCACGCCAGGGCATTTCCTGCGAGGTACTGGACCTGCGCAGCACCAGCCCGCTGGACGAGGACAGCATTCTCGAAAGCGTGGAAAAGACCGGCCGCCTGGTGGTGATCGACGAAGCCAACCCACGCTGCTCGATGGCCACCGACATCGCCGCGCTGGTCGCCGAACGGGCCTTCTCCGCGCTGCGCGCGCCGATCCGCCGGGTCACCGCGCCGCACACGCCGGTGCCTTTCTCCGACGCCCTGGAAGACCTCTACATCCCCGACGCGGCGAAGATCGAGGCGGCCGTGCGCCAGGCCCTGGAAGGGAGGGACGCGGCATGAGCCGGATCCATACGCTGACCATGCCCAAGTGGGGCCTGTCGATGAGCGAGGGCCGGGTGGATGCCTGGCTCAAGGAAGAAGGCGCGCACATCGAGAAAGGCGACGAGGTGCTCGACGTGGAGACCGACAAGATCTCCAGCAGCGTCGAGGCGCCCTTCTCCGGCGTGCTGCGGCGCCAGGTGGCGCGCGCGGACGAGACCCTGGCGGTCGGCGCGCTGCTCGGCGTGGTGGTCGAGGGCGAGGCCAGCGAGGAGGAGATCGACGCCGTGGTGCAACGCTTCCAGGCCGAGTTCGTCCCCGGCCACCAGGACGCCGCGGACAGCGGACCGGCCCCCCGCAAGGTCGAGCTGGATGGCCGCGTCCTGCGCTACTTCGACCGTGGCGAGGGAGATGCGCCGCTACTGCTGATCCACGGTTTCGCCGGCGACCTGAACAACTGGCTGTTCAACCACGAGGCGCTGGCCGCCGAGCGTCGGGTGATCGCCCTGGACCTGCCGGGCCACGGCGAGTCCGGCAAGCTCCTGGCGCGCGGCGACCTCGACGAACTCAGCGCCAGCGTGCTGGCCCTGCTCGATCACCTCGAACTGGAACACGCGCACCTGGCCGGCCACTCCATGGGCGGCGCGGTGGCGCTGAACTGCGCGCGCCTGGCGCCGCAGCGGGTGCTGTCGCTGAGCCTGATCGGCAGCGCCGGCCTCGGCGAGGAGATCAACGGCGACTACCTGCGCGGCTTCGTCGAGGCGGCCAACCGCAACGCGCTGAAGCCACAACTGGTGCAGTTGTTCTCCGACCCGGCGCTGGTCACCCGGCAGATGCTCGAGGACATGCTCCGCTACAAGCGCCTGGAGGGCGTCGATGCGGCCCTGCGCCAGTTGCTGGACAACCTGTTCGCCGACGGTCGCCAGCGCAACGACCTGCGTGCCGTGGCGAGCGAGGGCCGCCAGCCGGTCCTGGCGATCTGGGGCGGCGATGACGCGATCATCCCGGCGCGGCATGCCGAGGGCCTGTCGGCCCAGGTAGAGATCATTCCCGGACAGGCGCACATGGTGCAGATGGAAGCCGCCGAGCAGGTCAACCGCCTGCTGCTCGACTTCCTCCGCCAGCACTGAGGAGACGACCGCCATGAACAGTTTCCCGCAAGCCAACGCGGCGATGCGCGCCGCCGTCTGGCACGGTCGCCACGACATCCGCGTGGAAGACGTGCCGCTCCCGGGCGAACCGCCGCCCGGCTGGGTGCAGATCCGCGTGCACTGGTGCGGCATCTGCGGTTCCGACCTGCACGAATACCTGGCCGGCCCGGTGTTCATCCCGGTGGAGACGCCGCACCCGCTCACCGGCCTCAAGGGCCAGTGCATCCTCGGCCACGAGTTCAGCGGCGAGATCGTCCGCCTCGGCGACGGCGTGGCCGGCTTCGCCGTCGGCCAGGTGGTAGCCGCAGATGCCTGCCAGCACTGCGGCACCTGCTACTACTGCCGCCACGGGCTGTACAACATCTGCGAGAACCTGGCCTTCACCGGGCTGATGAACAACGGCGCCTTCGCCGAGTACGTCAACGTCCCGGCCAACCTGCTCTATGCCCTGCCGGCCGGATTTCCCAGCGAGGCCGGCGCGCTGATCGAGCCGCTGGCGGTGGGCATGCATGCGGTGAAGAAGGCCGGCAGCCTGCTCGGGCAGAACGTGGTGGTGGTCGGCGCCGGCACCATCGGCCTGTGCACCATCATGTGCGCGCGCGCCGCCGGCGCGGCGCAGGTGATCGCCCTGGAGATGTCCTCGGCGCGCAAGGCCAAGGCCCTGGAGGTCGGCGCCAGCCAGGTGCTGGACCCCTCGCGGTGCGACGCCCTCGGCGAAATCCGCGCCCTCACCGGCGGGCTTGGCGCCGACGTCAGCTTCGAGTGCATCGGCAACAAGCACACCGCCAGGCTGGCCATCGACGCCATCCGCAAGGCCGGCAAGTGCGTGCTGGTGGGAATCTTCGAGGAGCCCAGCGAATTCAATTTCTTCGAGCTGGTTTCCACCGAGAAGCAGGTGCTCGGCGCACTCGCCTACAACGGCGAGTTCGCCGACGTGATCGCCTTCATCGCCGACGGCCGCCTCGACATCGCGCCGCTGGTGACCGGTCGGATCGGCCTGGAGGAAATCGTCGAACGCGGCTTCGAAGAGTTGGTGAACAACAAGGAGCACAACGTGAAGATCATCGTCTCGCCGGGCGGCTGACGCTTCAGCCCTTGTCGCGCTTGCGACGCAGCCCCGCGGCCGGCGGGGCTTGCTTTACGAAACGCAGAGACGCGGGCGGAGGCTCAGAACCACTTGTCGTTGCGCTTGCGCCGCACCCTCAGCAGCGACGGCAGGATCAGCCCGGCGAACAGGCCGGCGCCGGCGATGCTGCCGCCGTAGACCATGTAGCGCATCAGCACCTGCTTGTTCTCGTCGCCCAGTTGCGCCTGCACCGCACGCAGGTCGGAGCGGGCCTTGCCGAGCTCGGCGTCCAGGTTGCTGCGCGCCGCCTGCAATTCGTCGATCAGCTTCTTGCGCGTGTCGAGGGTTTCCTGCATGCCCTGCACGCGGGTCTTCCAGGTGTCGTTGATGCCGTCCAGCTCGGCGGTCAGCGCCGCCACCTTCTGTTCCAGCTGCGGCAGGCGTTCGGCCTGGCCGGGGACCTCCTGCAGGTCGCGGCTGGGGATCCACACGGTGCTGCCGTTCTCCCCACGCACCTGGCTGTAGTTGCCCTGGGTGCCGAGCAACTCGACCTTCTGCCCGGAAGTGAGGGTGCCGACGATGCGATAGCCATCGGTGGGGCCGCTGCGCACGAAAGTGGTCAGGCTGTCGCTCACCCAGCGCGCGTTGCCGGTCGCCTCCTCGGCCTGCGCCGGAGCGCCGGCCGCCAGCAGGCCGCCGAGCAGGCAGGCTCCGATGACGCGGTTCTGGAACGGGGAAAGAGCGGCGGGGAAGCGACGGGATAGGGACATGGCAATCTTCACATGGCGAGAGAACGAAACCCGCAAAGGGGAGCGAAAAAGCCGGCCAGTCGAATTGTTATGGACAAGCGCGCGACCGGGACGGGGCTACCGCATGGCCAAGGGCCATGCGCCCGGCCCGGTTGGGCCGACGGCTGACAGACAGCGTCCGGTGGGATTGAGTTCACTCGTTTCCGCAGGAATGGATGGATGGTTGTAACAATAAAATTTCGCCGTTCACGCAGGCCCGATGCGATGCGGAAGCGAGGCCCCTGCGGATCGATCCTCGGAATCATCCTCGGATTTCCGCGCCAGCGGCAAACCGCCTCCGACAGCGCCGCGGGCAGCTTGCCATGGCAGCCCGCACACATGGCAAACCGAGCTCCCGGCCGGGCCGCTCGCCGAGACCGAGTGACATCGCGAGCCGGGCGGCGCCCTGTCAGCCCTCGGCGGGCGGCGGCTCGTCCAGCCCGCAGGCCTCGCGCAACAGGTCCAGGTGCTGCTGGCAGAAATCCAGGTAGGTCCTGACGAGGGTCGAGGGATGTCGGTGCGACGGATAGAGCAGGTGGATTTCCTGCTCCGGCAACGGCGACCGCGGCAGCAGCTCGACCAGTTCCCCGGCCCGTACCGCGGCGGCGGCCATGAACGGCGGTAACTCGGCGACCAGTTCGGCGGCCAGGGCACGGGCGCGCAGATGCGCGTAGTCGTTGGTCGCCAGCACCACCCGCGGCTTGACCGGCTGCCCGCCCAGCGACCAGGCACCCTCGCCGCTGCCGCCGGGGGACCACATGCCGGCCGGGAACCGGCGCAGGTCATCGAGCGTCTCCGCCAGGCCCTCGCGCTCGAGCAGGCGCGGACTGGCCACCAGTACATGTCGGTAGGCCAGCAGGCGACGCGCCACCATCGTCTCATGAGCGACCGCGCCGACCCGAAGGGCCACGTCGACGCCATCCTCGATCAGGTCGATGCGCCGTTCGGTGGTGAACACCTGCACGCGGATCTCCGGATAGCGCCGCTGGAACAGCCCGAGCAACTCCCACCAGGGTTCGAAACCGGGCGGCAGTGACAGCCGCAGGCGACCCTTGAGCCGCGCCTGGTCCGAGACCAGGGCCTGCTCCGCCTCGTGCAGCATCTCGACACCGCGAGAGGCATTCTCGTAGAGCCGCATGCCCGCCTCGGTCAACCGCGTCCCGCGCACCGAACGCTCAAGCAACTGCACAGCGAGCTGGCGCTCCAGGTCGCGGACCCGCCGGCTGAGCGTCGGCAGGGGAATCCCGAGGCGACCGGCGGCGGCCGACAGGCTACCCGCCTGGACTACGCCAACGAACATGCGAAGCGCGTTCAGGTCCATGCCTACCTCTCATTGATGGAAACCATCTTCTCTATCTTGTGCATTTTTTATCGAATGCGGAAGGAGGAAGGTAACGACCGTCCACCACGGGAGATTCCGTCCATGAGCATCCAGTCCATCCTGCGATCCTACGAGACCGCACTCAACGCGAACGACATCGACACCATCCTCGAACTCTACGGCGACGCGCCGGTGTTCATGCCGCAGCATGCCCCGGCCCTGGTCGGCCGCGAAGCGGTGCGCGCCGGCTACCGGCAGGTGTTCGCCAGCATCAGCCTGCAGGTCCGCTTCGACATCCACGAGGTCGCCGGCGACTGGGCCTGGGCCCGCACCAGTTCGGCCGGGCGCACCCGTCTGCTGGCCGACGGCGTGGAAATCGCCGAGGGCAACAACGAGCTGTTCGTGTTCCGGCGCGAACAGGGTCACTGGAAGATCCACCGTTATCTCTTCGCCACCAACCAGTCGCGCGCCTGAGGAACCACCGCCATGAAAGCCTATGTCATCGAACAAGCCGGCGGTCCGGAAGTCCTGCGCCTGCGCGACATCGCCTCGCCGGAACCGAACGCCAACGAAGTGCGGATCCGCGTGCGCGCCTTCGGCCTCAACCGCGCCGAGCTCTATCGGCGCGCCGGCAAGATGGGTCCGATCACCGGGCCGGTAGTTCCCGGCATCGAAGCGGTCGGCGAGGTCCTGCTGGACCCGTCCGGGCGCTTCCGGGTCGGCCAGCGGGTCGCCACCGCGATGGGTGGCCTGCAGTTCAGCCGCAACGGCAGCTACGCGGAAGAGGTCACGGTCCTGCGCAGCAATGTGCTCGCCCTGCCCGACACCTATCTGTCCTGGGAGGAGCTGGCAGCACTGCCGCAAGCCTACCTGACCATCTGGGGCGCGTTGGATCGCAGCCTGGCGATCCAACCCGGGCAGACCCTGCTGGTACGCGGCGCCACCTCCTCGGTCGGCCTGGCCGCCCTGACCTACGCCAAGGCACGCGGCCTGCGGGTGCTGGCCAGCACCCGCAGCGCGGAAAACACGGAGCGCCTGCGGCAGTTGGGAGCCGACCTGGTATTCGTCGACAACGGCGAGCTCTCCGCGTCGATCCTCGCAGCGCTGCCGGAGGGCGTGGACGCCGCGCTGGAGGTGGTCGGCGCGCCAACCCTGCGCGACAGCGTCCGCAGCCTGCGCCCGTTCGGCTCGGTATGCGTGATCGGCCTGCTCGGTGGCCCGCCATCGCTCGAACGGTTCCAACTGATGCAGGACCTGCCCGGCGCGGCCCGCCTGAGCTTCTTCCCCAGCGACCTGCTCGGCGGCGCGTACCTGGACCTGGGCGATTCGCCGTTGGGCTGGGTGGTGCAGGAACTGGCCAGCGGCCGCCTGCCCTCGCTGCTGTCCGCCACCTTCGATTTCGACGACCTGCCCCGCGCCCACAGCCTCATGGAGGCCAATCGCGCCTTCGGCAAGTTCGTGGTCCGCGTCTAGAGGAGAGCCGACCATGCTTCATATTCCCCTTGCCCGACTGGCGCTCCCGTTCCTGTGCACCACCCTCTCACCATTCGCGGCGCACGCCGCCGCAGCGGACCCCACCATCGAGGCCGCCGTCACCCGGCAGCTGGAACGCTATGAAGAGGCGCTGAACGCCTCCGACGTCGACGCGGTGATGAGACTCTATGCCCGCGACCCGGTGTTCATGCCGCAACACAGCCTGCCCGCGGTGGGCCGCGAGGCGGTACGCGCGGCCTACCGGCAGGTGTTCGCGAAGATCCGCCTGGACATCGACTTCAGCATCGACGAGATCCGCCCGCTGGGCCCGGACTGGGCCTTCGCCCGGACCCGCTCCAACGGTACGCTGAAAGTGCTGGGCGTCGACGCTCCCGCAGACGCCGAGGCCAACCAGGAGGTGTTCCTCCTGCACCGCGAAAACGACGGCCAATGGCGCTTCGCCCGCTACATCTTCAGCACCACCAATCCTCCCCGGCTGCCCTGAGGCCAGGCCTGGCCAGGGACGGTCGCGACACGCCGGCCGGACAGCGCCGCCACCGGCCAAGTTGGTACACTGGCGCTTCCGGCGACGATCCGGCGCCGGGCGAAGGGCCGGGCAACCGGGCGCGGGCTCGCCCCCGTCGCAGCAAGCAGTGAACAAGAGGAACGATGATGAGCGTCGCTAACGGTATCCCCGCATCCATACGCCAGGCGGTGACAGCATGATCGAGGTCACCGAGGTTTCCATCGCCGAGCTGCGTGACGCGCTCGACTCCGGCCGTACCACGGCGGTCGAACTGGTCCGGGCCTATCTGGCGCGGATCGACGCCTACGATGCGCCCGGCACGCCCACCGCGCTGAACGCGGTGGTGGTGCGCAATCCCGACGCGCTGGCCGAAGCGCAGGCCTCCGACGCCCGCCGGGCGCGTGGCGAGACCCTCGGCCCGCTGGACGGCATTCCCTACACCGCCAAGGACAGCTACCTGGTCAAGGGCCTCACTGCGGCCTCCGGCAGCCCTGCGTTCAAGGACCTGGTGGCCCAGCGCGATGCCTTCACCGTCGAGCGCCTGCGTGCCGCCGGGGCGATCTGCCTGGGCAAGACCAACATGCCGCCCATGGCCAACGGCGGCATGCAGCGCGGCGTCTACGGCCGCGCGGAGAGTCCTTACAACGCCGCCTACCTCACCGCGCCCTTCGCCTCGGGTTCCTCCAACGGCGCCGGCACCGCCACCGCGGCCAGCTTCGCCGCCTTCGGCCTGGCCGAGGAAACCTGGTCGAGCGGGCGCGGCCCGGCGTCGAACAACGGGCTGTGCGCCTACACGCCGTCGCGCGGGGTGATCTCGGTGCGTGGCAACTGGCCGCTGACGCCAACCATGGACGTGGTGGTGCCTTACGCACGGAACATGGCCGACCTCCTGGAGATCCTCGACGTGGTGGTCGCCGACGATCCCGATACCCGCGGCGACCTCTGGCGCATGCAGCCCTGGGTGCCGATCCCCAAGGCCTCCGAGGTGCGCCCGGCGAGCTACCCGGCCCTGGCGGCAGGCGCCGAGGCCCTGGCCGGCAAGCGCTTTGGCGTGCCGCGCATGTTCATCAACGCCGACCCCGATGCGGGCACCAGCGAATCCCCCGGGATCGGCGGCCCGACCGGCCAGCGCATCCAGACCCGGCCCTCGGTCATCGCCCTCTGGGAACAGGCGCGCAAGGCCCTGGAAGCCGCCGGCGCGGAGGTGATCGAGGTGGACTTCCCGCTGGTCTCGAACTGCGAGGGCGACCGCCCCGGCGCGCCCACCGTGTTCAACCGAGGCCTGGTGTCGAAGGAATTCCTCCACGACGAGTTGTGGGAACTCTCGGCCTGGGGCTTCGACGACTTCCTGCGCGCCAATGGCGATCCGAAGCTGAACCGCCTGGCGGATGTCGACGGCCCGCAGATCTTCCCCCACGACCCCGGCACCCTGCCCAACCGCGAGGGCGACCTGGCCGCCGGCATGGACGAATACGTGCGGATGGCCGAGCGCGGCATCAAGCCCTGGGATCGGATCGCGACCCTGCCCGATGGCCTGCGCGGCCTCGAGGAAACCCGGCGGATCGACCTCGAGGAGTGGATGCAGGGCCTGCGCCTGGACGCAGTGCTGTTCCCCACCGTCGCCGACGTCGGCCCGGCGGACGCCGACGTCAACCCGGCCTCGGCCGACATCGCCTGGAGCAACGGCGTCTGGGTCGCCAACGGCAACCTCGCCATCCGCCACCTCGGCGTGCCCACCGTCACCGTGCCGATGGGGGTGATGGCCGACATCGGCATGCCGGTGGGCCTGACCTTCGCCGGCCGCGCCTACGACGACTCGGCGCTGCTGCGCTTCGCCGCGGCCTTCGAGTCGACCGGCGCGCGGCGCATCGTGCCGCCGCGCACGCCGCCGCTGGTACGCGAGTGACCCTCTGGCCGGGAGGCCCCCGCCTCCCGGCCTTGTTCTTCCGTCCAAGGTAGTTCTCGGTGCCTCGACTCTTCGTCTGCGCCAGCCTCGGCCCCGGCCGTTCCGACCAATGCGCACCGCGGAAGGTCGCAGGGCAATGGTCGACGGCCGTCGGCGAGCGGCAGGACGCGCAGGGTCGCCTGGCAGTCGCGCACCGGGGCCGGGTCCTGGAGGATGGCGTGGGTATGGTTGCGCCCAGCCTCGCTGAAGTCGAGCAGGCGTTCGACGCTGGTGCCGCCCTCGACGCTCTCCAGCGTTCGGACCCGGCCGCCCTCGCTGGGCACGCTCTGCAGGATGAACGGCAGCCAGTCAGGCAGCGCGTCGAAACCGCCGACCAGGCGCCAGACCTGTTCGGCGTCGTTGCGTAGATCGATGGATGCACGGGCCTTGGCCATCACGATGGCTCCCGGGGCATGCGCCCCGCCGATTCGATGAAGGAAGGTGCCGGGCGCACCGCCTGGGTGGAACGGTTCATCGGATGGCCACCGGGTTGATGTTGACCTGGGTCGAGCCGACGTACAGCGGCTGGCCGAGGACGAAGAGGAACTCCCAGGCCTGGTCGCGAACCAGCGCGCGACTGTCGATCAGCTCCAGGTTGTAGATGCCGCGCTTGGCCAGCATGTACTGGTTGACCGGGAATTCGTCCTTGCCGTGCGGGTTGGGATACACCTCGGAGGCCCAGGTGTCGCCGCCGAAGGCCACGATGCCCTGGTCGGCCAGCCACTTCGCGGCCTCCATGCCGATGCCCGGCTCGACTTCGAGGAACTGCTTGTTGTCCCTGCCGATCAGTTCCAGCCAGCCGGTGTTGAACAGCACCACGTCGCCCTTGCGCAGGGCCAGGCCTTGCTTCTTCAGCACCGCCTGGATGTCGGCGACGCTGAACTCGGTGCCGCCGGGGACGATGTCCTTGCCATAGTGGGCGGTCATGTCCAGCACCACGCCGCGGGTCACGAACGGCGGGACCTTCTCGATGCCGAGTTTCTTCACGCCTTCGACGGTGACGAAGTCGGCGGCCTGGTTGCCGTTGTAGTAGCGGTTGTCGATACCGATGTGGCCGATGCCGTTGAGCTGGGTGCCGACACCGGTCCAGGCGTTCACCAGTTCGTCGTTGAAGGTGAACCTGTTCGGGCCGAGGGACTGCCCGGCCTGTTCGCCCGGCTGGATGTTGTAGAGGCGGAAGCTGCGGTGGCGGAAGGCCGGAAGGTTCTTGTCCACCGGCACCGCCAGCGGGTAGGTCTTGCCGGTCCTGACCAGGCCGACCGCCTGTTTCACCACTTCCGGGGTGAGCAGGTTGGCGGCGCCGATTTCGTCCTTCGCGCCGTAGGCGGAAGGGTACCAGTCGGCGGCCGCGGCGGATTGTGCGGCGAACGGCAGCGCGGCGGCCAGGGCGAGCATGGCGAAGGTTTTCATGGTGATTCTCCTGTGTTCGTCGAGACCGGCGGGGGGACGCGGAGCGTCCTCGCCCGGCGTCGGGTGGAAGGCATTGGGGTCGACGGCGCACCGCTGCGGCGCGCCGGGAGGATGGGAAGGCCGGCTCAGTCCCAGGCCGGCGCCAGGCCCTGCGGACTGACCTCTCGGCCGTTGCGCTCGAGACCGGCGATGCGCGCCATGTCCTCGTCGTCCAGGCGCAGGTCGCGGGCCAGCAGGTTGCTGGCAAGGTTCTCGCGGCGGGTCGAGGACGGGATCACCGCGTAGCCCAGTTGCATCGCCCAGGCCAGCGCAACCTGGGCCACGGTGGCCTGGTGCTTGGCGGCGATGCCGGCCAGCAGCGGGTCCTTCAGGACCTTGCCGTAGGCCAGGGTCATGTAGGAGGTGACCGCGATGCCCTGCTCCTCGAGGAAGGCGGTCAGCGCGCGATTCTGCAGGTAGGGGCTGAGCTCGATCTGGTTGGTGGATATCTCGCCCGCACCGACCGCGGCGATGGCCTGGCGGGTCAGCTCGATATTGAAGTTGGAGACACCGATCCGGCGGGTCAGGCCCAGGGCCTTGGCTTCGGCCAGCGCCGCCATGTATTCCGGTAGCTCAACGCCGTTGCCCGGCGCCGGCCAGTGGATCAGGGTCAGGTCGACCTGGTCGGTGCGAAGCCTTTCCAGGCTCTCGCGCAGGCTGGCGACCAGCCTGCCCCTGGCGTAGTGATCGACCCAGATTTTGGTGGTCAGGAACAGCTCGGAACGGGCTACGCCGCTCTCGGCGATGGCCTGGCCGATGTCCGCTTCATTGCCGTAGATCTGCGCGGTGTCGATGGCGCGGTAGCCCAGTTCGAGGGCGCTGCGCACCGAGTCGATGACGGCCTGGCCGGTCAGGCGGAAGGTGCCGAGGCCGAAGGACGGGAAAGAGTGGACGGTGGAAGACATGGTTGCGCTCCGTGGGCGGGATGGCTCGAATGAAGCGCAGTGTGGCGGCTTGCAACTCTTCGATTAAGACGAGAATGGAGCAAATTCATTTGCGCTGGAGTCACGAATCAAGGAGGCCTTCACTGGAGGTCTCCAGCGGAAATCGCCAGCCTCTGGCAGAACGCAGTTCATCGGCTTCGCCTCGACGGCCATGGCGGCCGGGGCAGCCTGTGCGACAAGTACCGTTACAGCGGCATCGACTTCGGCAACCTCAACTACGGCGAGCCGCGCAACCTGATGTCCACGGTGAAGTACACGCTCCGGGCTCGGACCGCCGCCGAGCCTCCACAGGCGCGGCGGCGCTGTTCGAACACCCCTTCCAGCCGCCTCAGCAGGGCCGGTAGCGGCGCTCGAACTCGCTCGCCAACTGCTCCAGCGTAACGCTACCCAGGCGCTCCAGGAGCAGCGCCTGCGCCGCCTCGAACGCTTCGCCGAGCGCTTCGTTGACCGCCTGCTCGACCAGGCATTCCGGATGGTCGGTAGACAGGCCGATGGCGAAGATCGAGGACGCTCCCAGTGCCTGGTGGATATCCAGCAAAGTGATGTCCGCCAGCGGCTTGGCCAGCCTCCAACCGCCGCGATGACCCTTCTCCGAACTCACGTAGCCTTCGTTCTTCAACAGCGCCATGGTCCGCCGCACCACCACCGGGTTGGTGCCGAGCATATGCGCGATGGCTTCGGAGGTCGCCGGCCCTTCGTGGCGGGCCATATGGATCAGCACATGGAGCATGCGCGAGAGGCGGGTGTCGTTTCTCATGGACGGCGGGCTCGTGGAGACGGAAAGGCCATGAGTATCTCTCGCTACAGAAAAAGTTACGAGAGCGTTGACAAGCCCATATCATGAAACTTATGTTGTTTCATGACTATCCGAATGGGAGATACGCCATGACTTTCGACGTGATCATCGTGGGCGGCAGCTATGCCGGCATCTCCGCGGGCATGCAACTGGCGCGGGCGCGGCGCAGGGTGCTGGTGATGGATACGGGCCTGCGACGCAACCGCTTCGCCCGGGCCTCCCATGGCTTTCTCGGCCAGGACGGCCGCGATCCGGCGGCCATCGCCGATGACGCCCGCGCACAGTTGCTGGCCTATCCCAGCGTCGAGTGGCTGTCCGAAGCCGCCGTCGCGGCGAAGAAGGAGGCTGACGGTTTCGTGGTGAAGGCCGCCAACGGAGAACGCTTCACCGCACGCCGGCTGATCCTCGCCAGCGGGGTAGCCGACGACCTGCCGGAGATCCCCGGTCTTGCGGAGCGCTGGGGCCGGCACGTGTTCCATTGCCCGTATTGCCACGGCTACGAACTGGACGGTGGGCCGATTGGCGTACTGGCGGCCTCGCCGCTGGCCATCCACCACGCCCTGATGTTGCCCGACTGGGGAACGACCACCTTCTTCCTCAACGGCGTCTTCGAACCTGATGCCGAGCAAATGTCCAGGCTGGACCGGCGCGGCGTGGCGATCGAGCGCGAAGCCGTGGTCGCTCTGGGCGGCGTGCGCGCCGACGTGATCCTGGCCAGCGGACGCACGATTCCGCTCGCGGGGTTGTTCACCCAGCCACGTACGCGCATGGGCCAGCCCGCTGGCGGCATTGCTCGGCTGCGAGTTCGAGGATGGACCGAGCGGGCCGTTCATCAGGACCGACGGCATGCGCGAAACCAGCGTTCCCGGCGTCTTCGCCTGCGGCGACGCGGCGCTGGCGGCCGGCAACGTCGCCATCGCAGTGGGCGACGGCGCGCGCACCGGTGGCGCGGTCCATCATTCCCTGCTGTTCCGCTGACGGCGGAGCCGGCGGCCAAGGAGCGGCCCACCGCCCGGCAAATCTTTCGAACTCCCCGGCGCTCCAGCTTTCCACTCTCCTGCATGTCACGCCACGGCGCCCGTCACGGGCGCCCCGACAAAGGAGAAAACCATGAGCACGAACCTGCAAGGCAAGAAGGTACTGGTCATCACCGCCAATGCCGGGATCGAGCGCGACGAGTTGCTCGAACCGCTGAAAGCCCTGAAGCGACAGGGCGCCGCGGTCACCCATGCGACCATCGAAGGCGGCGAGGCGCAGACCTGGGTACATGACCGCGAGAAAGACCTGATCGTCGACTCCGACGCCCGGCTGCAAGGCCAGCGCGCCGAGGACTACGACCTGCTGCTGGTGCCCGGCGGCACGGTGAACGCCGACACCCTGCGCCAGGACAGCGAGGCCCGGCGCCTGGTCAAGGAGTTCAGCGAAGCGGGCAAGACGGTCGCCGCCATCTGCCACGGCCCGTGGCTGCTGATCGATGCGGGCGTGGCCAGCGGCAAGACCCTGACCTCCTATTCCAGCGTGCGCATCGACCTGAGCAATGCCGGTGCCGACTGGGTCGACGCCCAGGTGAAGACCTGTCCGGCGAACGGCTGGACCCTGATCACCTCGCGCAACCCGGGCGACCTGCAGGCGTTCAACCAGGCCATCGGCGAGGCCCTGCGGGCGGCGGCCTGATCGTCGCTCGTGGAGACAATCGGTGGGCACCCTGAAGATCGCCACCTTCAACGTCAACGGCATCCAGACCCGGCTGGCCGCGCTGCTGGCCTGGCTGGAGCGGGAAGCGCCGGACATCGTCTGCCTGCAGGAACTGAAAACGCCCGACGCGCGCTTCCCCGCCGCGGCGCTGGAGAAGGCCGGATACGGCGCGATCTGGCAGGGCCAGTCGGCGTGGAACGGCGTCGCCATCCTCGCCCGCGACAGCCAGCCGCTGGAGGTACGCCGCGGCCTGCCGGGCAACGCCAGCGATCCCCACAGCCGCTACCTCGAAGCGGCCGTCGACGGCCTGCTGGTGGCCAGCCTGTACCTGCCCAATGGCAATCCCCAGCCGGGACCGAAGTTCGACTACAAGCTGGCCTGGTTCGAGCACCTCATCCGACACGCCGCCGAGCTGATGAAGAGCGGCCACCCGGTGGTGCTGGCCGGCGACTTCAACGTGGTGCCCAGCAACTTCGATATCTACGACACCCGCTCCTGGAAAAAGGACGCCCTGCTCCAGCCGGAGTCCCGCGAGTGCTTCGAGCGCCTCCTGCGGCAGGGCTGGGTGGACGCGCTGCGCCAGCGTTTCCCCGACCGGCGCCTCTATACCTTCTGGGACTACTTCCGCCAGCACTGGCAACGCGACGCCGGGCTGCGCATCGACCACCTGCTGCTCAGCGCCAGCCTGGCGGACCACCTGGAAGACGCCGGGGTGGATCGCTGGGTGCGCGGCGAGGAGCACGCCAGCGACCACGCGCCGGCCTGGGTAAGCCTGCGCCGACCCTGACCGTGTCGCGGCGCCACGCCGGACGACGCAGGAACGGTAAGCGCCGGCAGCCTTCATCGGCCACTTATCGTTCCTGGTTCGACGGCGCTCCGCCGAGCCTGCCAGGACAGGCTCGCCAGGGCAGGCGGCGGGGTAGTAGCATCGCCCGACCGAAACGTCCCACCGTCCCCTCGCGAGGCGCCACCCCATGGTCCTGACCAGCACCATCACCCTCTACGACGAGCGCTGGCCCATACGCTTCCAGGTCGCCCGCGCACAGATCGCTGGTGCCTTCGGCGACGAGCTGCTGGCCATCCATCATGTCGGCAGCACCGCCGTACCGGGGCTCGCGGCCAAGCCGGAGATCGACCTGCTGGTGGTGGTTTCGGCACAGCGTGACGAGGTCCGCCGCGACGAGGCGTTGCGCGACCTCGGTTATGTGCGCGGCAGCGACCTGTCGGCGGGGCACCATTTCCATCGGCGCGACGTCGACGGCGTGCGCACTCACAAGATTCATGTCTGCACCGAGGGTCATGCACAGATCGACAGGATGCTGCGTTTCCGCGACCTGCTGCGCAAGGATTCGCTCCTGCGCCAACGCTACCAGGACCTCAAGCTGGCCCTGGAGGCGGAAAATACCGGCGGCATCGGCGAGTACCTCGCCGGCAAGGCGCCCTTCATCGACAGCGTGATGGTCCCCTGTGCCAAACGGTCCTGACCTCAGCGGAACATGAGTAATCTCGTACCGCCTTGCCGGCCCCAGTATCAGGCACGGCGCCATCCGCTCGCTGAGCGGTATATATCCGGCAATTATAAGAAAGCATCAAATCAAGATGCATCAAAAGAAATAAGACATATAAATTCCAACCGAAAACAAACCAACCAATCAAAGCGCCGCCCGGCGGAAAAGTCCGAATACTCCAAGTTCATATTCGTTAACTCCGTCACAATCCATAGCGCACCAGGAAAGTGCGCCATCGCTCGGCAAAGCTCTAGGCATGAACCTAACAAGTGCGCATTGCAGAGCGCCTGCAACCCGAACTTCCGTTGGATTCCGACGAACTTCAAAATATTCATCCAGCCCGCACTAATAGCTATTCCTTTTGCTAACCAGCCACACTTGCGCAGAATTAATAGCTAACAGAAACGAACATAAAAAATATTTGAACGACTCCGTCACCCCTGCATATCTTTCGCCACGCGAATGATTAAGGAAGTTGCCCTCCCCCACACTCAAGGAGTCGATTCATGCATAAGCTTACATACCTGAATGCATGCCTGGTTCTCGCGCTGACTGTCGGCGCGAACCAGGCCTCGGCGGCGCCCGGTGCGAACGAAATGGCTGGCGACGTCGCCGTGCTCCAGGCTTCTCCGGCGAGCACCGGTCACGCCCGCTTCGCCAACCCCAACGCAGCGACCTCGGCGGCCGGTATCCACTTCGCCGCGCCCCCCGCCCGCCGCGTGGCACGCGCCGCGCCGCTGGCGCCGAAACCGGGTACGCCGCTGCAAGTGGGCGTGGGTCTGAAGACGGCGACGCCGGAAATCGACCTGGCCACCCTCGAGTGGATCGACACCCCGGACGGCCGCCATACCGCGCGCTTCCCGATCAGCGCCGCGGGGGCCGCCAGCCTGCGCGCCGCGATTCGCCTGGAAACCCGCAGCGGCTCGCTGCCCGACGACGTCGTGCTGCACTTCGCCGGTGCCGGCAAGGAGATCTTCGAGGCCAGCGGCAAGGATCTGTCGCCCAACCGCCCCTACTGGAGCCCGGTGATCGAGGGCGACACCCTGACCGTGGAGCTGGTCCTGCCGGCCAGCCTGCAACCGGGGGACCTGCGCCTGTCGGTACCCCAGGTATCGTATTTCGCCGACTCGCTGTACAAGGCCGGCTACCGCGACGGCTTCGGTGCCAGCGGCAGCTGCGAGGTGGATGCGGTCTGCGCGACCCAGAGCGGCACGCCGGCCTACGACAACGCCACCGCCGCGGTGGCGAAGATGGTCTTCACCAACTCGGCCGACGGCGGCAGCTACATCTGCACCGGCACCCTGCTGAACAACGGCAACTCGCCCAAGCGCCAGCTGTTCTGGTCGGCCGCGCACTGCATCGAGGACCAGGCTACCGCCGCGACGCTGCAGACCATCTGGTTCTACAACACCACCCAGTGCTACGGCGACGCCTCGACCATCAACCAGAGCGTCACCGTGCTGACCGGCGGGGCGAACATCCTGCACCGCGACGAGAAGCGCGACACCCTGCTGCTGGAACTCAAGCGTACCCCGCCAGCCGGCGTGTTCTACCAGGGCTGGAGCGCCACGCCGATCGCCAACGGCGCGCTCGGCCATGACATCCACCATCCGCGCGGCGACGCGAAGAAGTACTCGCAGGGCAACGTCACGGCGGTGGGCGTCACCTACGACGGGCATACCGCCCTGACCCGCGTCGACTGGCCGTCGGCGGTGGTCGAGGGTGGCTCGTCCGGCTCGGGCCTGCTGACCCAGGCCAGCGACGGTTCCTACCAGCTGCGCGGCGGCCTCTACGGCGGCCCCTCGTACTGCGGCGCACCGACCGCCAAGCGCAACGATTACTTCTCCGACTTCAGCGGCGTCTACTCGCAGATCGCCCGCTACTTCGCGCCCTGAAGACCGGGCAGGCTACCGAGCGCGCGGGGCCGGCAACCCGCGCACCGGCGGATAACCGCGCGGCGGTTATTCGCCCTACGCCTGGATCGGCGCGTGGAAATGCGGTTTCTTTCGTCGGTCAGGGACACGTAGGGCGCATGACGCCGGTGGCGTCATGCGCCGATCCACGCCGTCTGTTCAGTCCTGGCGGCTGGTGACTTCCAGCAGGTGGTAGCCGAACTGGGTCTTAACCGGTCCCTGGACCACGTTCAGCGGCGCGCTGAAGACCACCTGGTCGAATTCGCGGACCATCTGGCCGGGCCCGAAGGACCCGAGGTTGCCGCCGTCGCGGCCGGAGGGACAGGTCGAATGCTGGCGGGCGATCTCGGCGAAGTCGGCGCCGCCTTCGATGGCGGTCTTCAGTTCGTTGCACTTGGCTTCGCTGGAAACCAGGATGTGGCGGGCAGTGGCTCGGGCCATGGGGGGTACTCCTCGGTTGAAAGCGCAGAGCCTAGCAGACATCCAGCCCGGCACCGACAACCCGCGCCCGCGGGGAGGCTCGACAACCGCGACACGGCCTGCTTGACTCGGCCCCCTTCGCACAACCACGGACGCCCCGGCCAGCCTGGACACGCCGCTCCCCACGCAGAAGCAGAAGCACGTCCAGGTGGCGTCGCGGGCCTGCTGGTACCGGATCGCCGATGACTGGCCACGGCACGACTGAGCGCCCGGTGGCGATCCGCCGGCCGGCGGGCGGTTTTTAGCCGGTAGCGCCCGGGACTGGGGTACCATGCCGCGCCGAAACCGCCGTCGACCTCCCGTCCATGTCCTCCAACGCGCTGTACACCGACCTGTCCGCCTACTACGACCTGATGTGCGCCGACATCGACTACCAGGCGCAGAGCCACTGCGTGCGGCGCCTGCACCAGCTGTTCGGCAACCAGGGGCGCCGCCACCTGGACCTGGCCTGCGGCACCGGCCCGCACGTGCGCCACTTCCTCGACTTCGGCTACCGCAGCGCCGGCCTGGACATCAACCAGCCGATGCTCGACCTCGCCCGGCAGCGCTGCCCCGAGGCACGTTTCAGTCGCCAGGACATGGCCGACTTCCAGGTCGAGGAAACGCTCGACCTGATCACCTGCTTCCTCTACTCGATCCACTACAACGCCGGCCTGGCCCCCCTGCGGGCCTGCCTGGCGAGCGTCCACGAGGCGCTTGGAGACGGCGGGGTCTTCTGCTTCAACGCGGTGGACAAGCACCGGATCGACAACCGTTCGTTCGTCCGCCACACCCTGGAACACGAGGGCAGTCGCTTCACCTTCGGCTCCGGCTGGCACTACGGCGGCGAGGGCGAGCGACAGACGCTGCGCCTCGGCATCGAGAAGACCACGGCGGGAACCACCCAGGCCTGGCAGGATGAACACCCCATGGTCGCCCTCGGCTTCGGCGAGCTGCTGGAACTGCTGCGGCCGCACTTCGAGGTACAGGTCTTCGAGCACGACTACCAGCGGATCACTCCCTGGGACGGCGACTCCGGCAACGCGCTGTTCGTCTGCGTCAGGCGCTAGGCCGCAAGCCCTGCGCGAGCCGGCGCTCGGGAGGCTTCAGGCGGCCCGGCGCGACGACACGATCCGCAGCACTTCCAGGTAGCCTGGCGGCGCGCCGGTGGCGTTGCGCTCGCGCAGCATCCGATGCATCAACGGCAGGCGGAAGTACGGCACCGAGGCCATCACGTGGTGTTCGATGTGGTAGTTCACGTTGATGGGCGCCACCGTGGCCCTGGCGATCCAGCCGGCGCGGGTGGTGCGGGTGTTGAGGAAGTTGTCGGCGACGTTCTCGGTACAGGCATGCTCGGCCATGGAGCGGATACGCACGAAGGCGGCGAAGGGTGTCATGTAGGCGACCACCCAGGCGAGGTACAGCCAGGCATGTCCGGCGGTCCAGAGCAGGCCGAAGAGCAGCGCGTTGGTGATGAGGGTGGGCGTCGCGTTGCGCAGGAACAGCAGTCCACGGCTGGCGAACGTCTGCCCGTCGGCGGGCAGCCTGACCCGCTCGTTGGCCACCGTCCACCTGAGGTAGCCGGCATCCATGAGAAAGCGACCGATGAAGAACTTCACCCCGGTCAGGCCGCTGAGGTCGCGCAGCAGCTTGCGCGCCAGCGACGCCCGGGTCGTCGGGAAGGGCGCCACCAGCGAGAGATCCGGATCGTCCGCCTGGCCGGTCCGGGCGTGATGCGCGAGATGATGGCTGCGGTATTTCTTCAGGTCGTTCCAGATCGGCCTGGCGCACACCCAGTCGGCGAAGACCTCGTTGAGCCAGCGATGCCTGAACAAGGTGCCGTGGGAGGCATCGTGCATGAGTATCGCCAGGGCCAGTTGCCGCCCGGCGATCAGTGCGATGGCGAGCAGGAACACCGGGACCGCCAGCGCCGGCGCCTGCCCGCTGGCCCAGGCCATGGCGGCGAACGCCAGGGCGATGACGCCCCAGGTGAAGCCGACCGCGGCGAATCCCATGAGATCCGAGCGCCGGGTCAGCATGCGGATTTCGTCGCGGCTGAACAACTGCGTGAGCTTGCGGCGCGTGGCGGGTGAACTTTCCTGGCGAACGGCGGCATCCTGGAGCATGGCAACCTCGTGACGGTCAGTGGCGGACAGGTTCGGCGGCGCTGCCGGCCGGCGCCCCGGCAAGCGCCGGCGCTCGCAGGCTGCGCCAGATGGCTCGGCCGGCATCGTCGTAGCGCAACAGGGCCTCGATGAAGGCGCGGCGCTCGTGCGGATCAACCAGCGGCTCGGGGAGCAGCGGGTCGTAGACCAACTGGCGGATCGCCGCGCTGCCGAGCAGGAAGGACTCGCGCGCCGCCACCTCGGGTTCCATCGCATCGGCCCGCGCCATCCAGCCGCGGAGCTTCTCGGCGGTCCTGCGGTAGCCGCGATCGAGGCCCTTGCCATCCCAGAGGCCGCGCGCGCGCGCCTCGCGGGTCGGGTCGAACTGCATCGCCAGGAACACACAGGCCGAAGGTTCGAGGCCGAGCTTGAGCAGGCGCTCCCTGACCATCGTCACGCCGCCCAGCAGATTGTCCGGACGCACGAACAACTCGCGCTCCAGCTCGCGGAACCCCAGCAGTTCCAGCGCTCGTTCGCGCCGGCGCAGCTGTGCGCGATCGGTGCGTCCCAGGCCGGCGCAATGCGCGACGATCCAGGCACCGCTCCAGGGTCCCACGCGCGACTCGGCGTTGCGCCAGTCGCGCACGTCCTCCGCCAGGTCGCTGGCATTGGCACCCAGGCGATAGGCGCCGCGCTCGGCTGCCTCGATCATGCCGGCGGCGGCCAGGCGCACCAGCGCGACCCTGACGCTGTTCTCGCGGATGCCGAACAGCGCGCAGGCGGCCACCGCGTCGCGCGCGGTCAACTGGCCGTCGTCGGCGCTCAGGAGGAACTTGAGGATCAGGTCGCGGGGAGCGGGGGACATTTTCATGACTTCTTTTATCATTCGATGCAAACAACTGTAATATTACATTCAGATTCACATCAATGATTTTCTTGTAATCAATCCCCGACCGAACGATGGGTGCGAGACTGCAACGGTGCCGGGGATGCCTGCGGAGCGTGACGCCACCTTCGGCTAGACCAAGGTCGCAAAGACCCCGCCGGTCATCTGTGACACCTTCGCGCGCTTTTTTTACCCCCGCTGTCGAGAGTCACCGCATGTCTGCCCCGTTTTCCCCTCCTTCGTCCCGCACGCTCCGCGGCCTGGGCGCCCTCGCCCTGTGTGGCGGTTTCGTCACCCCGGCCAGCGCCGCCTTCCTCGAGGACAGCAGCGCGCGCCTGGAGGCGCGCACCGTCTACTTCAACCGCGATTTCCGCGACGGCAGCTCATCCAGCCCGCAGGGCGCCGCCAAGCGCGAGGAAGCCGCGCAGGGCTTCATCCTCGACCTGCGCTCGGGCTATACCGAAGGGGCGCTGGGCTTCGGCGTGGACACCCTGGCGATGCTCGGGATCAAGCTCGACTCCAGCCCCGCGGACAGCAACAGCGGCCTGCTGCCCTCCAGCGGCCACGATCCGCGTCGCTCGGTCGACCAGTACGCCAAGGCCGGCGTCGCCGGCAAGATGCGCTTCTCGCAGACACAGTTCAGGTACGGCGCGATGCTGCCGGACATGCCGTTGCTGAAATACAACGACGGACGCCTGCTACCGACCCTATTCCACGGCGCGCAGCTGACCAGCGAAGAGATCGCCGGGCTCAGGCTCTCCGCCACCCGCCTGGAACGCTACACCGCGCGTGACTCCAGCGACGCCCAGGATATCCGCGTGCACTGCAAGAACAAGCGCTACGCCTGCGACATCACCGGCAGCCGCTTCGACGCCTACCAGCTCGACTACCAGGTCAACGACGGCCTGCTGCTGCAATACGCCCAGGGCGGCCTGCGCAACGTCTATCGCCAGCGCTACCTCGGCGCGGTGGGCAAGCGGCAGCTCGGCGCCGGCAAGCTGAGCGCCGACCTGCGCTGGTTCGACAGCGAGGACGCCGGCGCGGCCCGCGCCGGCAGGATCGACAACCGCGCCCTCAGCCTGCTGCTCGCCTACGCCCAGGGCGGCCACACGCTCAGCGCCGGCTGGCAGCGGATGAACGGCGCCAGCTCGATGCCCTACCTCGACGGCAGCAATCCGTACCTGGCCAACTACCTGCAGGTGAACGACTTCGCCAACCCCGAGGAACGCTCCTGGCAACTGCGCTACGACTTCGACCTGCGCAGCGTCGGCGTGCCCGGCCTGAGCTTCATGACCCGCTACGTCAACGGCGACCATATCCGCCTGGCCAACGGCGACGAGGGCAAGGAGTGGGAGCGCGACGTCGAGCTCAAGTACGTGGTACAGAGCGGCCGCTTCAAGGACCTCAGCCTGCGCCTGCGCAACGCCACCTACCGCACCGACTTCGAGCGCTCGGCGCGCGACGTGGACGAGGTGCGCCTGATCGCCAGCTACAACCTGTCGCTGTTCTGAGCCGTCGCGCCGCAACGCACGCCGGCGCGACGCCCCGGCGGTTCAGACCGCCAGGGCGCGTTCGCGCAGCTCGACGTTGAGGATGCGGTCGTTCTCCGAGTAATCCACCGGGCAATCGATCACATGCACCCCGGGCGTGCCCAGGCAGCGCTCCAGCAGCGGCAGGAAGCCCTCGGCGCTGTCGACCCGGTGGCCGTGGGCGCCGTAGGCCTCGGCGTAGCGCACGAAGTCCGGGTTGCCGTAGTCCAGGCCGAAGTCGACGAAGCCCATGTTCGATTGCTTCCAGCGGATCATCCCGTAGCCGTTGTCGCGCAGGATGATCACCGTCAGGTTCATCTTCAGCCGCACCGCGGTTTCCAGTTCCTGGCTGTTCATCATGAAGCCGCCATCGCCGCACACCGCGACGATCGGCCGGTCCGGGTAGACCAGGTGCGCGGCCATCGCCGAGGGCAGGCCGGCGCCCATGGTGGCGAGGGCGTTGTCCAGCAGCACGGTGTTGGGCATGTGCGCCTTGTAGTTGCGGGCGAACCAGATCTTGTACATGCCGTTGTCCAGGGCAACGATGCCCTGCGACGGCAACGCCCGGCGCACATCGGCCACCAGGCGCTGCGGATAGAGCGGGAAGCGCGGGTCGTCGGCGCCTTCGGCGACCTGCGCCTCGTTGGCCTCGCGGATCGCCAGCAGGCGGCTGAAGTCCCAGTGCGCGGTATCGTCCAACGCCTCGCCGATCTGCCAGACGGCGTTGGCGATGTCGCCCACCACCTCGATCTGCGGGAAATACACCGGGTCCACCTCGGCGGAACGGAAGTTCACGTGGATCACCTCGGTACCGCCGCGAACCATGAAGAACGGCGGCTTCTCGATCACGTCGTGGCCGATGTTGACGATCAGGTCGGCCGCCTCCACCGCGCGGTGCACGAAGTCGCCGGCGGACAGCGCGGCGTTGCCGAGGAAGCGCGGGTGGCGCTCGTCGACCACGCCCTTGCCCATCTGGGTGGTGACGAAGGGAATACCGGTCTTGTCGATCAGTTGCTTGAGGACCTTGGCGGTCATCTTGCGGTTGGCCCCGGCGCCGATCACCAGGATCGGACTGCGCGCGGCGCGCAGCTTCTCCACCGCGGCGCAGATCGCCTTGTATTCCGCCAGCGGCCGGCGGCTCAGGCTCGGCGGGATCGGCAGGCTGTCGGTCTGCTCGGCGGCGATGTCCTCCGGCAGCTCCAGATGCACCGCGCCGGGCTTCTCCTCCTCGGCCAGGCGGAACGCCTCGCGGACCCGCGAGGGGATGATGTCGGCGGAGGCCAGTTGATGGGTGTACTTGGTCAGCGGCTGCATCATGCCGACCACGTCGAGGATCTGGAAGCGCCCCTGCTTGGACTTCTTGATCGGCTTCTGCCCGGTGATCATCAGCATCGGCATGCCGCCCAGGTAGGCGTAGGCGCCGGCGGTGACCAGGTTGGTGGCGCCCGGGCCGAGGGTCGACAGGCTGACCCCGGTCTTGCCGGTGAGGCGCCCGTAGGTGGCGGCCATGAAGCCGGCCGACTGCTCGTGGCGGGTCAGCACCAGGCGGATCTGCGACTTGCGCAGGGATTCCAGCAGGTCGAGATTTTCCTCGCCGGGAATGCCGAAGACGTACTGCACGCCCTCGTTCTCCAGGCATTGCACAACCACATCGGCTGCCTTGGCCATCTGCGTATTACCTCGGGTGGTGGCGATTTCTGACCGCTCGAACACTGCGCCCCTGGCGTCGCGCTGTCCAGCCCTTCTGGCCGGCGGCAGGCTCTGGCGTCGGCTTCGCCGGCACGCGGCGGCCGCCAACGATCATCAGCGCAGCTGAAGCCACCTGCCCGATCATCAGCACAGCTAATAATTCATTCGCTGATTTCATGGCGAGGCCGATGCCCGGATGGTAGAAATCCACCCGCCGCTTCCCGGGCCCGCCATCCTGAATGCTCCCCTCCTGTCTCCCATCGAACAAGAAGACGCCCATGCCCGACCACGCCCCGAACATCCCCGTCATCGCCGCCGAGGTGGCTGCCCTCGCCCCCGGCTTCCGCGCCCTGAGCCTCACCGTCGAAGCGGCGCCGATCGTTCGTCCGGAAATCGCCGGCCGCGCCATGGAACGCGCCTGCCAGGCGCTGGCGCGAGGCGAACCGGCCTGGGCCGAGGCGCACCTGGCGGCCTGGGCCGAGACCTTCCGCCGCTTCGGCGCCAAGCCGCAGCGCACCCCCTGCTCCGCCGAGGCCCTGCGCAAGCGCGCGCTGCGCGACGGCAGGTTGCCGGGCATCGACCCGGTGGTGGACCTGTACAACGCCATCAGCGTGCAGTTCGCCATTCCGGCAGGCGGCGAGAACCTCGCCGCCTATGCCGGCACGCCGCGCCTGGTGCTCGCCGACGGCAGCGAAACCTTCGACACCCTGAGCAATGGCGAGGCGGTGGTCGAGTCGCCGGAAGCCGGCGAGGTGGTCTGGCGCGACGACCTCGGCGTCACCTGCCGCCGCTGGAACTGGCGCCAGGGCGTGCGCACCCGCCTGGACGCCAGTGCCCGGCGCATGTGGTTCATCCTCGAGAGCCTGCCGGAGATGCCGCTGCGAGCCCTGTACGAAGCGGGCGACCTGCTGCTCGACGAACTGCGCCTGATGATGCCCGGCATGCGCGCCGACGCGCGCCTGTTGCCCGTGGCGGCATCGCCCGCGGAAAGCGTATAAAGGCGCTGCCCCGAGAGGAGAACGGAACATGTACCTGCCTTCGCATTTCGAAGAGCCCGACCCGCAGGCGCTGCACGCGCTGATCCGCGAATACCCGCTGGGCCTGCTGCTGACCCACGGCGAAGCGGGCCTGGACGCCAACCACCTGCCGTTCGAGCTGAGCCCGGAAAAGGGCGCGCAAGGCACCCTGGAAGCCCATGTCGCGCGCAACAACCCGGTGTGGCGCGAGCTGCGCGACGGCGACGAGGTGCTGGTGGTGTTCCGCGCCGGCGACGCCTACATCTCGCCGCAGTGGTACCCGAGCAAGCAGGAGCACCACCGCCAGGTGCCGACCTGGAACTACCGGGTGGTCCACGCCCACGGCCGGGTGCGGATTCGCGACGACCAACGCTACGTGCGCGGCCTGGTGGCGCGCCTGACGCGCACCCACGAGGCGTCCCAGGCGCAGCCCTGGAAGATGACCGACGGCCCCGCCGAGTACATCGACGAGATGCTCCGGCTGATCGTCGGCATCGAGGTCGAGATCACCCGCCTGGTCGGCAAGTTCAAGCTCAGCCAGAACAAGGAAGCCCGCGACATCCAGGGCGCCAGCGAGGCGCTGCTGGCGCGCGGCGAGCAGGCGCTCGGCGCGGCCATGGGCGACTGCGCGCGGGCAAGGCGCGGCTGAACGCACCTCAGCCCACGGCCGGCCTGCCGGCCTCGCCCAGCAACCAGTCGCGGAACGCGCGGACCTTCTCCAGCGCCCCGCATTCGGGCCGGTAGACCACGTAGTAGGCCTGGGCCAGCGCGCGCTCCGTGCCGTTGCGGCCGATCAGCGGGCGGACCAGGCGGCCCGCCGCCAGGTCGTCCTGCACCATCACACTGCGGGCCAGGGCCAGCCCCTGGCCGTCCATCGCCGCCTGCAGCACCGCCGCCGAGTTGTTGATCGCCAGGCCGTGGTCGGCGCCGAGATCGCCGTGTCCCGCCGCGTCCAGCCAGGTGCGCCAGGTCGGATAGTCGGGATCGCTGGCCATCGACAGGTCATGGATCAGGGTGCAGCGCGCCAGCGCCGCGCGGCTCAGCCGGCCGTTGCGCAACGGCGGATAGCCGGGCGCGCAGACCGGGAACATCACCTCGTCCAGCAGGCGGATCGCGGCCAGGCCCGGCCAGCGACCGGCGCCGTAGCGCACGCCAATGTCGATGCGCTCGTGATGGAAATCCAGCGAGCGCGAGTTGGTGTCCAGCAACACGTCGATGCGCGGGTGAGCCTGCTGGAAACGCTCGATGCGCGGCAGCAGCCACTTCGCCGCGAAGGCCGGGCTGACCGTCACCGTCAGGCCCGCCTGGCGGCCGCTGTCCTTCAGCCTGGCCAGGCCGCTGGCCAGGCGCTCGAAGCCGGCGCGGATATCCGGCAACGCGGCGCGCGCGGCCTCGGTCAGCGTCAGGCGCGCGGCACCGTGGCCGGCGCGGATGAACAATTCGCTGCCCAGCCAGGCCTCGAGATTGCGCACCTGTTGGCCAACGGCGGCGGGAGTGACGTTCAGCTCGGCCGCCGCGGCGGAGAAGCTCAGGTGCCGCGCGGCGGCTTCGAAGGCGCGCAGGGCGTTGAGATACACGGGACCGTTCATCGATAGTTTTTCTTTTCCGCAAGGAAAGAACTCATGCGTTGTGGCGACATCCCCGCGGTTCGACAATCCGCTCCGCACAGGTCGCGCCTCTTGCCGAAAATAGCAGCTTTGCGGGAGAGACGTGGCCTCTTTCCCACAAACGTAACAGTTTCGCCCAACCCGCTTGGGGGAGGTCCATCATGAATAGTTTTTCTGACAAGGTCGCGATCGTCACCGGCGGCGGCTCGGGGATCGGCAAGGAGGTCGCCCGGCGCCTGGTCGAGGCCGGCGCACGGGTGGTCATCGGCGGCCGCGACGCGGCCAAGCTGGAGCGCGCCGCCCGTGACATCGACCCCGTCGGCGACAGCGTCCGCACCCTCGCCGGCGACATCGCCGACCCGGCCACCGCCCAGGCGCTGGTGGACCTGGCCAGCGCCACCTTCGGCGGCGTCGACATCCTGGTCAACAACGCCGGGATCTTCCGTCCCAAGCCGTTCCTCGAGGTCACCCCGGAGGAGTACGACGATTTCCTCGATACCATCCTCAAGGGCAAGTACTTCATGGCCCAGGCCGCCGCCCGCGCCATGCTCCGGCGCGGCGCCGGGGCCATCGTGCAGACCGGCTCGCTATGGGCGATCCAGGCCGTCGGCGCGACGCCCTCGGCCGCCTACTCGGCGGCCAACGCCGGGGTCCACGCGCTGACCCGCAACCTCGCCCTGGAACTGGCCGGCGCCAATATCCGCATCAATACCGTGGCGCCGGCTGTGGTCGAGACCCCGGTCTACGCCACCTTCATGGACCCCGAACAGGTCCGCGAGGTGCTGCCCGGCTTCAACGCCTTCCATCCCCTGGGGCGCAACGGCCAGCCGGGCGACGTCGCCGCGGCCATCCTGTTCCTCGCCTCGGACGCCGCCGGCTGGATCACCGGGACCGTGCTGCCGGTCGACGGCGGGGTCACCGCGGGACGTCCCTGAGGGCCTCGCTCAGGTCCCGCCGGTCTCGCCCGGCTGCGGCCGGTGGTGGACGAACTCCGCCACCGGCCGTCCGGCAGCAGGTAAAACGCCTTCATTTCGCCGAGCGGACGTTGCCGTAGCGCACTTCCTTCGACGGCGGATAGCCATAGAAGGCGGTGTAGCACTTGCTGAAATGGCTGGGCGAGACGAAGCCGCAGGCGACCAGCACCTCGAGCATGGTCAGGTCGGAGTGCTGTAGCAGGCGCCGGCATTCGGTGATGCGCAGCTCCAGGTAATAGCGCACCGGGGTGGTGCCGAGCTGCTGCTGGAACAGCCGCTCGATCTGCCGCCGCGAGCGACCCACGTACTGGGACAGCTGTTCCTGGCTGAGCGGCTCCTCGATGTTCGCCGCCATCAGGTTGATCACCTCGCGCAGCGGCTCGCTCATCTTCTCGTGCAACGCCGGACGCACCCGTCGGTAGCGCGACTCTTCGAAGGCGAGGATGTCCACCACCGCCTCCACCAGGTCGCGCCCGTGGCGCCGGGCGATCCACTCCAGCGCCAGGTTGAAGGCGCCGGTGGGGCTGGCCGCGGTCAGCCGGTCGCGGTCGACCATGTAGCTGTCGCTGGTCACCTGGCTGTGGCGGGCGATCTCGGCGAGCGCGGCGCGGTGCTCGGGATGGATGCAGCAGCGGTAGCCATCCAGCAGGCCGGCGTCGCCGAGGAACCAGGCACCGTTCCACAACCCGGCCAGGGCGATGCCGTGCGCCGCCGCCTCCCGCAACGCCTCCCCCAGCACGCCGGAGGAACGCAGCGGCGTGCGCAGCCCGCCGCACACCACCAGCAGGTCCAGCCCTTCCACGGCCGTCGCGGAGAGCGCCAGGTCCGGGCAGATCAGCAGGCCGAGGTCGCTGGTCACCGGCTCGCCGCCGAGGCTGAAATTGCTCACCGCGAAGGACTCGCCGCGGATCAGGTTGGCGGTCACCAGGGAGTCCAGTGCCTGGGTGAAGGCCGGCAGGGAAAAATGCTCGAGCAGCAGGAAGCCCACCCGCGCCCGTGCCGAGCCCCCCTCCCCGGCCCCGGTGAACCTGAGGTTCTGCCCTTGCAGGGCGGCGCTGAAACGCCTTCTTTGCATCGCTTGCGGCCTCTTGTTTTTCTTCTGGTTCGTTCGCCAGCGAAGCACAGCGAAACAGGCAGCGATGCCTGGCTGGTTTCGACAGGCCTTCGCTTCGGCGAAGCCCCATGATAGGCGCAAGACGGATGCTTGCAGTAGCACCGGAGCAGCGCTGTCGCGGAATCCGGGCTCAGGAGTAGCGCTCGTTCAGCGCATAGAGGATCGCCGCCGTCTCGGCATCCGCCACGCCGTCGTGGTTGTCCGGGCGGAAATGCATCTGGAATGCCCGCAGCAGATTGGCGAAGTCCTCGTCATTGCCCCTTTCGGGCACGGCGTAGCCATAGCGGCGCAAGGCTTCCAGCCACTCTGCGCGCGACGGCAGCCCGTCGCGTTCGAAGCGTGCCTGGTAGCGATCGCGGGTGGCGTCGTCGTACCAGGCGCCGATGCCGGCGTCGTGGAGTTCCTTCCAGGGCAGTTTCGGACCGGGGTCGGACTTGCGCCCCACGGCGATATCTGAATGCCCGAGGACGTGCTTGGGTGAGATGTCCGGGTAGCGCTGCAGGATGTTCCGCGCCAGTTGCCTGAGCGCCTCGATCTGCGACGGTTCGTAGTCCGGGAAGGTGAATACGCCATCGTCGTCGCGGGCGAGGTTGACGATCTCGATGCCGATGGAACTGTCGTTCAGCCCTTCGCGTCCGCCCCAGCTGCTGACCCCGGCATGCCAGGCGCGGTCGTTCTCGTCGACCAGGTTGAAGATCCGCTGCCCGCTGAAGCCGGCCCGGCGGTAGCTGGCGTCGGCCGGCGAAGGCACCAGGTAGTGGGCGCTGCCCGGCCCCCGGGTGAGCATCTCCACCGAACGCGAGAAGTCCAGCGCCGTGTAGTGCAGTACCAGGTAGCGCACTCTCTTGTTGTAGGCGGCGCTGGTCCGGTAGCTGTTGTAGTCGATCGCCAGCGGCGGCGGCGCCAGCGTTTCCCCATGCGCGTCGGGCCGCTCGACCACGGCGCCCTGCAGGCAGCCGGCCAGACCCAGCGCGCAGGCCAGGACACAAAGGTTTTTCGTCGTCATCCATCCCCCACGGGCAGTCGCCGCTGGCCACGCCACCCCACGCCGGACGTGGCAGGCGGACAGCCGCGCTTCGCTGAAATGCCGGCGATGCCGGCGCGGGGGAATCTAGCGATGGCGCCGTTCCGGTTATGTAGGACGAGTCAGAAAACCGGTGTCGCCGGTTCGCCGAACAGGCGACCAGGTGCAGGACAACACCCATTCTGCATAACGTTCCGTCGCTATGCTGCTGCCTCCACCCTTCCCTTTTCCGCCAGGAACGACACGGAGACTCATCCATGACGGACAACCATATCGATGTACTCATCAACGGCTGCGGCATCGGCGGGGCGATGCTCGCCTACCTGCTCGGCCGCCAGGGCCACCGCGTGGTGGTAGTGGAGCAGGCACGGCGGGAACGCGCGATCAACGGCGCCGACCTGCTCAAGCCGGCCGGCATCCGGGTGGTCGAGGCGGCCGGGTTGCTGGCCGAGGTGACCCGCCGCGGCGGACGGGTCCGCCATGAGCTGGAGGTCTATCACGACGGCGAGCTGCTTCGCCATTTCAACTATTCCAGCGTCGACCCGCGCGGCTACTTCATCCTCATGCCCTGCGAGTCGCTGCGCCGCCTGGTACTGGAAAAGATCGACGGCGAAGCGACCGTCGAGATGCTGTTCGAGACCCGCATCGAGGCGGTGCAGCGCGACGAGCGCCATGCGGTCGGCCAGGTGCGCCTGAACGACGGCCGCGTGCTGCGTCCACGGGTGGTGGTGGGCGCCGATGGTATCGCCTCCTACGTGCGCCGCCGGCTGCTGGACATCGAGGTGGAGCGCCACCCCTACCCGTCGCCGATGCTGGTCGGGACCTTCGCCCTGGCGCCCTGCGTGGCCGAGCGCAACCGGCTGTACGTGGACTCGCGCGGCGGGCTGGCCTACTTCTATCCGATCGGTTTCGACCGCGCGCGACTGGTGGTGAGCTTTCCCAGGGAGGAGTCGCGCGAGCTGATGGCCGACACCCGCGGCGAGTCGCTGCGCCGGCGCCTGCAACGGTTCGTCGGCGACGAGAGCGCCGAGGCGATCGCCGCCGTCACCGGCACCTCGCGCTTCAAGGGCATCCCCATCGGCTACCTGAACCTGGACCGCTACTGGGCGGGCAACGTGGCGATGCTCGGCGACGCTATCCACAACGTGCATCCGATCACCGGCCAGGGCATGAACCTGGCCATCGAGGACGCCAGCGCCCTGGCCGACGCCCTCGACCTGGCCCTGCGCGACGCCTGCGCGCTGGAGGAAGCCCTGGCCGGCTACCAGGCCGAGCGCTTCCCGGTGAACCAGGCGATCGTCTCGTATGGACATGCGCTGGCCACCAGCCTGGAAGACCGCCAGCGCTTCGCCGGGGTCTTCGACACCGCCCTGCAAGGCAGCAGCCGGGCGCCGGAAGCGCTGGGCGGCGAGCGTTCCTACCAGCCGGTGCGGTCGCCGTCCCGGGAGCTTACGCGCAACTGATCCAGCGCGCGCTCAGGAGCCCTCGCGCAGGCGCAGCGGATCCACCAGCCCGGCGGCGATGGCCATGCCCACCAGGTCCGCCAGGGTCTGCGCCTGCATGCGCCTCATCACCCGTGCGCGATAGAGGTCGACGGTCTTCACGCTGACCTCCAGTTGCTCGGCCACCTCGCGGCTGGTGTAGCCGCGCACCAGCGGCAGCAGCACGTCGCGCTCGCGCGGGGTGAGGCTGTCCAGGCGTTCGCGCAACCCGGCGTCGAGATCGCGGTGCCGGCGCCGACGGGCGTGGCGATCGAGGGCCTGCTGCACGCTGTCGAGCAGCAATTGTTCGTTGTAGGGTTTCTCGATGAAATCCACCGCGCCGGCCTTGAAGGCGCGCACCACGATGGGCACGTCGGCGTGGCCGCTGACAAAGATCACCGGCAGGTCGATGCCGCGCGCCAGCAGTTCGTCCTGCACGTTCAGCCCGCCCATGCCTGGCATCCGCACGTCGAGCAGGACGCAGGCGTGGCGGCCGCCCTCGCAGGCGTCGAGGAAGGCCCGGCCCTGGGTGAAGGGCAGGGCCTTGAGGCCGACCGACTCCAGCAGCCAGACCGTCGATTCGAGCATGCCCTGGTCGTCGTCGACCACGTAGACCAGCGCTTCGTCAGGCATCGCCATCCTTTCCTCCGGTGGCGCCGGCGGCGAACGGCAGCCGGCAGTTCATGAGCAATCCGCCATCCGCCGGCAGCCCGGCTTCGAGGGTGCCGCCGAAGCCTTCGACGATGCTGCGGCTCATCGACAGGCCCAGGCCCAGCCCTTCCGCCTTGCTGGTGTGGAACGGCGTGAAAATGTGTTCCAGTTGATCCGCCGGCACCCCCGGGCCTTCATCGCGGACCCACAGGCAGAGCAGCCCGCCGGGCTCGACGCGGCTGCCGATGACGACCCGCGACGGCGCCCCCGGGTGTGCCTCGCGGTTGGCCTCGATGGCGTTGCGCAGCAGGTTGAGGAACACCTGTTCGAGCAGCACGCGGTCGGCGTACAGCGGCGGCGGATTGTCGGTCATCGCCTCCTCCACCGCCACCTGCCAGTGGCTGGCTTCCCAGGCGCAGAGGCCGATGGCCTCGCGCGCCACCTGGTTCACGTCGAGCGCCTGCAGGCGCCGCTGGCCCTTGCGCAGGAAGGCGCGCAGGCGCCTGATCACCTCCGCCGCGTGACCGGCGTGCTCGGCGATCCGCGCCAGGCCCTCGGCGACCCGCTCGGCGGCTTGCGGCTGGCTGCCGAGGCCGGCCAGGTAGCGCTGGCTGGCGCCGGCGTAGTTCATCACCGCGGCCAGCGGCTGGTTGATCTCGTGGGCGATGCCCGAGGCCAGCTCGCCGAGAGTGACCAGCCGCGCGGTGTGCGCCAGCTCGTCCTGGTGGCGGCGCTGCTGCGCCTCGCGCAGTTCGCGTTCGGTCATGTCGCGGGCCACCAGCGAGTAGTAGCGCTCCGCGCCGCTGCCGCGGTGGGCCAGCAGCACCAGCGAAACCGGCAGCGGCGGCCGCCCGTCCTGCGGCTGCAGGCGCCCTTCGCGGCTCCAGACGCCGCGCTCGCCAGCCTGCCGCCAGCCCTCCTCGGCCAGCCGCGCCAGCGTGTCGGCGGCCAGCAGGCGCTCCAGCGCCGGCGGCGCCAGGCCGTCGGCGATGCCGAGGGCCGTCCGCGCCGAGGGATTGAGGTAGGTGAGGCGGCCGCCGGCGTCGACGAACAGCACCAGATCGGTGTTCGCCTCGACCACCTCGGCCAGGCGCCGGCGATTCTCCTCCGCCTCGACCCGCCGGGTGACGTCGCGGGATACGCTGACCACCTCCACCACCGCTCCCGTGTAGGTCTCGCGGATCGCCCGGCTGGCAGTCTCGAACCAGCGGTAGCGGCCGTCGCGATGGCGGATGCGGTAGGTGATGGTCAGGTAGCCGTCCTGCTCCAGCGCTTCGCGCGCGCGCAGCGCCACCTGGCCGCGGTCCCGGGGATGGAACAGCGCCTGCGCCGGCCGCCCGCGCAGCTCCTCCGGCCAGTAGCCGAGCAGGGTCCAGGAGGCTGGCGAGGCGTCGAGGAAGACGCCGTCGAGGGTGTGCCGGGAAATCAGGTCGGTGGTGTTCTCGGTGATCAGCCGGTACAGCCGGCTGGCCCGCGCCGCCTCGCGCTCGCCACGCAGGCTGGCGGTGGCGTCGCGGCAGCGCGCCAGCACCCGGCCCTCGGCGCTGTCGGGAATGAACTGCCAGAGCAGGATGCGCCCGTCGCACTCCGCCTCCACTTCGCCGAGGGCGCGCGCCTGGCCCAGGCTGGCGCGCACCAGTTGCCCATGGTTGGCCGGGAGGAAAGCGCGCCAGGCTTCGCGCGGACGCTCGCCAAGCAAGGCAAGGAAGGCCTGGTTGAATTCCACCGCCTGCGCCTGGCCGTCGAGCAGCAGCGCCGGCTGCGGGTCGGCAGCGAGGAACGGCGCGGCGCGGGTGACGCCGCGGGCGGCGGCGAGCAACGGAGCGAGAAGCAGGCCGAGCCAGTCCAGCGCGGCGCTCTGCGGCGTATCGCAGGCCACCAGCAGCAGGCCTTCGTCGCCAGCCTGCAAATCCAGGGCGAGGGCCATGCCATGCTCCACGCCGGCGCGCCGCAGGCGCGCGCCGAGCCAGGAAGCCGAACGCCGCAATTCGTCCAGCGTCAGCCGGCCCTCGCGCGCCAGGCGCTCGCGCAACGCCAGGTCGCTGGCCCGGTTCGGCTCGCCGGCGCCCGGCGGCAGGGCCGGCGACGGCGGTACCGGGGTATAGCTCTGCGCCTGCGGCTGCCAGGCCAGGTACCAGGCCTGGCGCGTGCCCGGATGTTCGAGCAGCAGGCGGCGCAGCGCGCCGACCCGCTCGGCCAGCGGCGCGCCCTCGCGCAGCAGGCGCAGGAGACTGTTGAGGGCCGGTGAGGCGGGAAGCGGACTCATGGACGGAAGAGGACTCTGCAAATGCATATGGTATTTATACTATAAGCTTATGGTTTAACTTCCATATATTTTTCATCGTTGCTATAAATCGCACCCACCCAGGGAAACCCCTGGAAGCTGTTCACGATCCGCCGAGCCAGGCAAAGACACGCGATTTCAACGCGGTTTTTCCGACATCCAGCAAATCGTGACCCTTACCCAGAACAGAGCTAACAATCAGCCACGGGGTACTCTTCATGTCGATCTTCGAACAGGGTCTCGCGCCCGCCTCCGTCAACCATATCGCCCTGACGCCGCTGAGCTTCATCGAGCGCACCGCCAGCGTCTATCCGCACTACCCCGCGGTGATCCACGGCAACATCCGCCGCGACTGGGCGCAGACCTACCAACGCTGCCGGCGCCTGGCCTCGGCCCTGGCCGGACGCGGCATCGGCCAGGGCGACACGGTAGCGGTGATGCTGCCGAACATCCCCGAGATGCTCGAGGCGCACTATGGCGTGCCGATGATCGGCGCGGTGCTGAACACCCTCAACGTACGCCTCGACGCCGAAGCCATCGCCTTCATGTTGCAGCACGGCGAAGCCAAGGTGCTGATCACCGACTACGAGTTCCACGAGGTGATCCACGCCGCCATCGGCATGCTCGACCACCCGCCGCTGGTGGTCGACGTCAACGATCCCGAATACGGCGAAGGCCGCCCGGTGGGCGAGCTGGACTACGAGGCGCTGCTCGCCGAGGGCGACCCGCAGTTCGCCTGGGAGTGGCCGCGCGACGAATGGCAGGCGATCTCGCTGAACTACACCTCGGGCACCACCGGCAACCCCAAGGGCGTGGTCTACCACCACCGCGGCGCCTACCTGAACGCGCTGGGCAACCAGATGACCTGGTCGATGGGCCAGCACCCGGTGTACCTCTGGACCCTGCCGATGTTCCACTGCAACGGCTGGTGCTATCCGTGGACGGTGACCGCGCTGGCCGGCGTCCACGTCTGCCTGCGGCGGGTCGATCCGCAGAAGATCCTCACCCTGATCCGCGAACACCAGGTCAGCCACCTGTGCGGCGCGCCCATCGTGCTCAACGCGCTGATCAACATGCCCGACTCGGCCAAGGCCGCCATCGACCATCCGGTGCACGCCATGGTCGCCGGCGCCGCGCCGCCGGCCAAGGTGATCGGCGCCGTGGAGGAGATGGGCATTCGCGTCACACACGTCTACGGCCTCACCGAGGTCTACGGGCCGGTCACGGTCTGCGCCTGGCACGGCGAATGGGACGAACTGCCGCTGGAGCGGCGCGCCGCGATCAAGTCGCGCCAGGGCGTACGCTATCCGACTCTCGAAGGAGTGATGGTGGCCGATCCGAAGACCCTCGAGCCGGTGCCGCGCGACGGCCAGTCGATCGGCGAGATCTTCATGCGCGGCAACACCGTGATGAAGGGCTACCTGAAGAATCCCAGCGCCACCGAGGAAGCCTTCGCCGGCGGCTGGTTCCATACCGGCGACCTGGCGGTCTGCCATCCGGACGGCTACATCGAGATCCGCGACCGGCTCAAGGACATCATCATCTCCGGCGGCGAAAACATCTCCACCATCGAACTGGAGGGCGTGCTCTACCGCCATCCGGCGGTGCTGGAGGCGGCGGTGGTGGCGCGTCCCGACGAAAAGTGGGGGGAAACGCCCTGTGCGTTCATTACCCTGAAGAGCGATCATCAGGGAATCGCCGAGAGCGAGATCGTCGCGTTCTGTCGCGAACACCTGGCCGCGTTCAAGATTCCGCGTACCGTGGTGTTCTCCGAGCTGCCGAAGACCTCCACCGGCAAGATCCAGAAATACGTGCTGCGCGAGTGGGCCGCCGCCCTCTGAGCGCCGCCCGCCGAATTGCCCGTGCAGCGGCCGTGCCACGGCGGCCGTAGGCAGGATGGGCACGGACGAACCTGTACCTGCGGCCGCTCCGCCGGCCGCTCACCGACGAGGTGTGCAATGCCTGACTACAACGCCCCGCTGCGCGACATGCGCTTCCTGCTCAACGACGTGTTCGACGCCCCCGCCCTCTGGCAGCGCCTGCCGCGACTGGCCGAGCGGATCGACGCCGACACCGCCGACGCCATCCTCGAGGAAGCGGCCAAGGTCACCGGCGGTCTGCTCGCGCCGCTCAACCGCAGCGGCGACGAGGAAGGCGCGCAGTGGCAGGACGGCGCGGTGCGCACCCCGGCCGGCTTTCGCGAGGCCTACGCGACCTACGCCGAGGGCGGCTGGGTCGGCCTTACCGGCAATCCGGCCCATGGCGGCATGGGCATGCCGAAGATGCTGGCGGTGCAGTTCGAGGAAATGATGTACGCGGCCAACGCCAGCTTCAGCCTCTACTCGACCCTCTCCGCCGGCGCCTGCCTGGCCCTCGATGCCCACGGCAGCGAGGAGCTGAGGAACAGGTACCTGCCGAACATGTACGCCGGCACCTGGGCCGGCTCCATGTGCCTGACCGAACCGCACGCCGGCACCGACCTGGGCATGATCCGCACCAGGGCCGAACCGCAGGCCGACGGCTCCTACCGGATCAGCGGGACGAAGATCTTCATCACCGGCGGCGAGCAGGACCTCACCGAGAACATCATCCACCTGGTGCTGGCCAAGCTGCCCGACGCCCCAGCCGGTTCGCGCGGCATCTCGCTGTTCCTGGTGCCGAAGTTCCTGGTCGGCGACGACGGCGCGCTCGGCGCGCGCAACCCGGTGCATTGCGGCTCCATCGAGCACAAGATGGGGATCAAGGCCTCGGCCACCTGCGTGATGAACTTCGACGGCGCCAGCGGCTGGCTGGTCGGCGAAGTCAACAAGGGCCTGGCGGCGATGTTCACCATGATGAACTACGAGCGCCTGTCCATCGGCATCCAGGGCATCGGCTGCGCCGAGATGTCCTACCAGGGCGCCGTCGCCTACGCCCGCGAACGCCTACAGAGTCGCGCGCCGACCGGCCCGGTGGCGAAGGACAAGGCCGCCGACCCGATCATCGTGCACCCCGACGTGCGCCGCATGCTGCTCACCATGAAGGCGCTGACCGAAGGCGGCCGCGCCTTCTCCACCTATGTCGGCCAGCAGCTCGACCTGGCCAAGTACGCCGAGGACCAGGAGGAACGCAGCCAGGCCGAAGCCCTGGTGGCCCTGCTGACCCCGGTGGCCAAGGCCTTCTTCACCGATACCGGCCTGGAGAGCTGCGTGCTCGGCCAGCAGGTGTTCGGCGGCCATGGCTACATTCGCGAGTGGGGCCAGGAACAATTGGTGCGCGACGTGCGCATCGCGCAGATCTACGAAGGCACCAATGGCATCCAGGCGCTCGACCTGATGGGCCGCAAGGTGGTCGCCAACGGCGGGCTGTTCCTCTCCATCTTCAGCCGCGAGGTGCGCGCCTTCGCCGCCGGGGCCGGCGCCGGGCTGGCGGAATTCACCACCCCGCTGCTGGCCGCCCTGGACCTGCTGGACAACCTCACCCAGGGCATCGTCGCCCGCGCCGGCAACGACCCGCGCGAGATCGGCGCGGCCTCGGTGGAATACCTGCACCTGTTCGGCTACACCGCCTACGCCTACCTCTGGGCACGCATGGCCGCCGCCGCGCTGCGCCAGCGCGACGCCGACCCGGCGTTCCACGACGGCAAGCTGGCCACCGCGCGCTTCTACTTCGCCCGCATCCTGCCCCGCGTGCACTCCCTCGCCGCCGCCGTCGAAGCCGGCAGCGAAAGCCTGTACGGCCTGGAGGCGGAGCAGTTCTGAAACGCCCGTCGCGCGTTGTCCGCCGACAGCCCGCGATAACGGCGGATAACCGCGAAGCGGTTATTCGCCCTGCGACTCCCGGGAAGCCGGCCAGGTATTCCTGAAAAACGACGCAACCGTCGGTTATTCGCTAGACCAGGAACAAGGACCTATCCATGCGAACCCTCACCACCCTCCTCGGCAACAGCCAGAAACTCGACGGCGGCGCCATGTTCGGCAACGCCCCGCGCGCGCTCTGGTCACGCTGGATGCAGCCCGACGCGGAGAACCGCATCGACCTCGGCTGCCGTGCCCTGCTGGTGCGCGACGGCGAGCGCAACGTACTGGTGGAGACCGGTATCGGCGCCTTCTTCCCGCCCGTCCTGCGCCAGCGCTATGGCGTCCAGGAAGAGCGCCACGTATTGCTCGACAGCCTCGCCGCGGCCGGCCTGGGCGACGCCGACATCGACGTGGTACTGCTCACCCACCTGCACTTCGACCACGCCGGCGGTCTGCTCGCCGCCTGGGAAGAAGGCCAGCCGGCGCGCCTGCTGTTCCCCAACGCGCAGTTCGTCAGCGGCCGCCGCCACTGGCAACGCGCGCGCCAGCCGCACCCGCGCGACCGTGCCTCGTTCGTGCCGGAGCTGCTCGACCTGCTGCAGGCCAGCGGGCGCCTGGAGCTGCTCGACGACGGCGAGCGCTCGGCGCACCTGGGCGAAGGCTGGCGTTTCCATTTCAGCGAAGGCCATACCCCGGGCCAGATGCTCCCGGAGATCGCCATGCCCGACGGCCCGGTGGTATTCAGCGGCGACCTGATCCCCGGCGCGCCCTGGGTGCACCTGCCGCTGACCATGGGCTACGACCGCTTCCCGGAAGGCCTGATCGAGGAGAAGGAACGCCTGCTGGACAGCCTGATCGCCCGCAACGGCCGGCTGGTCTTCACCCATGACCCGAGCGTCGCCATGGGCCGGGTGCGACGCGACGAACAGGAGCGCTACAGCCTCTACGACACCGTCGAGCGGGTCGAGAACCTCCAGGCCTGAGCGAAAGGCGCGGCCCGCCCCGGCGGCGGGCCGCGGGAATCAGCAACGCGCCTTGCGCGCGCCCTTGCAACGCTGGATGCCGAGCCGGCAGATCCGCTCGCAGAGTTCGGCGAAACCGATCCCGGCCGCCGCCGCGGCCTGCGGCAGCAGGCTGGTGGCGGTCATTCCCGGCAGGGTATTGACCTCCAGGCACCAGAGCCGGCCCTGTTCGTCGAGGCGGAAGTCGGTGCGGCTGTAGCCGCTCAGCTTCAGCGCCCGGTGCACCTTCAGCGCCAGGCGCTGGGCCTCGGCGGCGACCGCCGGCGGCAGGTCGGCGGGAAACACCTCGCGCACCGCGCCGGCCTGGTACTTGTGCTCGTAGTCGAAGACTTCCTGGCCGCCGAGGAGAATCTCGCCCACCGGCAGCGCCTGGTCGTCGAGCACCCCGACGGTGACCTCGCGGCCGGCGACGAAGCGCTCCAGCATCACCTCGTCGCCATAGCGCCCGGCCAGTTCGATGGCCGGCTGCAATTCGGCCTGGGAATGCACGATGGACAGCCCCACGGTGGAGCCCTGGCTGTTCGGCTTGACCACCAGGGGGAAGCCCAGTTGCTCGCGCACCGCCTCTTCCGAGGCCGGCGCCATCAGCCAGCTGGCGGTCTCCACCCCGGCGGCGAGGAACAGGCGCTTGGCCACGTCCTTGTCCATCGCCATGGCGCTGGCCAGGTGGCCGCTGCCGGTATAGGCGAAGCCGCCGGCATCCAGCAGCGCCTGCAGGGTGCCGTCCTCGCCGGTGCCGCCGTGCAGGGCGAGGAAGAACACGTCGACCCCGGCCAGCTCGCCGGCGCTCAGCAGGCCCTGCTTGCCGCTGCGGATGATCGCCAGCGAGTCGGAATCCGGCGGAACCTCCTTCACCTTGCTCGCCAGCAGGCGCCGCTCTTCCTCCGCGCCGAGCAGGCCGCTGGCGGTATCCACCGCCAGCACCTCGTGGCCGGCGCTGCGCAGCGCCTGGATCACCTGCGCGCCGCTGGCGATGGAGACGTCCCGCTCCTCACTGCTGCCGCCGAAGAGAACGGCGACCTTCAACTTGTCCTGTCCCATGTTCCACCTGTCGTTCCAGTGCTGGAGGCAGAAAAGCACAACACAGGGGCGGCTGAACAGACACAGTCATCGCCGCGCGGAACGAACGGTCAGGCTCAGCCGCGCAACTCCTCGACCAGCGTGCGCAACAGCTCGGCGGCCGGCAACTCGCGCGCCAGCGCCGCGCCCTGGCCGGCCCACTGGGCGGCGAAATCATGGTTGCCATGAGCCAATGCCGCGGCCTGCAACGCCTTGGTCGCGTCGTAGACGAACGGATAGTCCGGCAGCGGCGGCACGCCAGGCGCGGCGGGGTCGAAGAACATCCGGTTGGGCAGGCCGCGGGCGCTGCGCCCGGACATGCTCAGGGTCAGCGCGGTGCGCGCCGCGCGCGGCCCTTTCAGCGCCTCGCGGTAGGCGGCGTTGGCCGAGGACTCCGGGCAGAGGACGAAGGCGGTGCCCATCTGTACGGCGCTCGCGCCCAGCTCCAGGGCGGCGCGGATGCCGCGTCCGTCCATGATCCCGCCGGCGGCGACCACCGGCAGCGAACCGCGCGCCGCCAGCAGGCGGACCAGCGCCAGGGTGCCGATGGCGGCGTCGCCGCGCTCCGGCTCGAACACCCCGCGATGACCACCGGCCTCGATGCCCTGGGCGACCACCGCATCGGCGCCGGCAGCCTCCACCAGGGCCGCTTCCTCCGGCGTGGTGGCACTGACCAGTACGCGGATGCCCGCCGCCTGCAACGCGCGGACCTGGTCGCGGGGCGGCGCGCCGAAATGGAAGCTGACCGCCGCCGGCCGCTCTTCCAGCAGCATCGGCAGCAGGGTCGGGTCTTCGAGGAAACTCAGGTAGATGTTCTTCAGCCGCGCCGGCGGCTCGGCGCCGAACTCGGCGAACAGCGGCTTCAGGTAGTCCAGCCAGGCGCGCTCGCGGGACGGGTCGGCCCGCCCCGGGCGGTGGCAGAACAGGTTTACGTTGAATGGCTTGTCGGTCAGCCCGCGCACCTCGCGGATCAGCGCCCGGCCCTTCTCGGCGGCGCTACCGGTGATGGCGATCGAACCGAGCCCGCCGGCATTCGACACGGCGGCGGCCAGCGCCGGCGTGGAGACGCCGAGCATGGGGGCCTGGACGATCGGCTGCCGGATGCCGAGCAGGCGCGTGAAGCGGTCAGTCATGGCGATTCCCTCTCCCGGTCGGACGACACCGCGTCGGCCGACGCTTGACCAATATATCTTCATAAAAGAATATTTTTAACAGGATATTCTCAAAAAGAGATAAACAGGTGGACCTTTCCTCCCTCGAAATCTTCCGCGCGGTCGCCGGCGAAGCCAGCGTCACCCGCGCCGCGCAGCGGTTGCAGCGCGCGCAGTCGAACGTCACCACGCGGATCCGCCAGCTCGAGGAGGACCTGGGCGTCGAACTGTTCCTGCGCGACGGCAAGCGCATGAGCCTGACCGAACGCGGCAGCCAATTCCTCGCCTACGCCGAGCAACTGCTGGCTCTCGCCGACGAGGCACGGCAGTCGATGCATCCCGCCGAGCCCGGCGGACGCCTGCGCCTGGGCAGCATGGAAAGCACCGCCGCCAGCCGCCTGCCGGCGCTGCTGGCGACCTATCACAAGGCCTGTCCGCGGGTCGTCCTGGAAGTCTCCACCGGTACCAGTCGCGCATTGTTCGACGGGGTGCGGGCGCGGCGCCTGGACTGCGCGCTGGTGGCCGCCGGCCCGGGCTGGGCCGGTGAGCTCGATGGCAGCGGCCTGCGCGGCGAGCCGCTGTTCCGCGAGGAACTGCTGATGATCCTGCCGGCCGAACACCCGCCGGTCCACGATGTCGCCGAGGTACGCCTGCGCACCCTGGCCGGCTTCGCCCGCGGCTGTACCTACCGGCAACTGGCCGAGGACAGCCTCGGCGCACCGCTGACGGTGCAGGAAGTCGGCTCCTACCATGCGATCCTCGCCTGCGTCGCCGCCGGCGCCTGTGTCGGCGTGCTGCCGCGCTCGGTGCTGCAATTGCTCGGCGCGGCACCGGTGCGCAGCCTGTCCCTCGCGGAGGTGGACACCTGGCTGGTCTGGCGCGAGGGTTACGCGACCGCCGCCTTCGAACGCTGGCGCGGCCTGCTGGGTGAAAGCGGCGGCTGAGCGCCGAGGGCGAACCCGCTGGCCCGGCTCCGGTCCAACCCCGAGCCACCAGAACAATAGCGAGCCAAGGAGTTGCCCATGAGAAGACTGCCCACCCTCTGCCTGCTGGCCCTCGCGCCGCTCACCGGCGTAGCGCCCCAGGCCCAGGCCGCCAGCCTCTACAACCTGCTGGTGGGGACCTATACCGAAGGCTCCAGCGAGGGTATCCAGGTGTACCGCTTCGACGGTGCCGACGGCTCGGTGAAAGGCCCGCTGCGCGTGGCTCACACCAGCAATCCCTCGTACCTGACCTTCGCCCCGGACCAGCGCACCCTGTTCGTCGTCAACGAGAACGGCCGTGGCGGCAAGGGCGATACCATCGGTCGTGCCACGTCCTACCATTTCGACCCGATCAGCGGCCGCCTGCAGCAGATCAGCCAGGTCCAGACCCTCGGCGACCACCCGACCTACAGCAGCCTCAGCCACGACGGCCGCTACCTGTTCGTCGCCAACTACTCGGTGCAGCCGGAAGGCTCGGTGGCGGTACTGCCGGTGCGCGCGGACGGCTCGCTGGCGCCGGCGGTGCAGGTGGAATCGCACCAGGCCAGCAAGGTGCAGCCGCGCCAGGCGTCCGGCCACGTGCATTCGGTGGTGTCCTCGCCCGACGGCCAGTACCTGTTCGCCCCCGACCTCGGCGCCGACAAGGTGTTCGTCTACCGCTACGCCCCGGAGCAGGCCGAGCGCCCGCTGCAGGTGGCCGACCCGGCGTTCGTCCCCACCCCTCCCGGCAGCGGTCCGCGCCACCTGGTCTTCAGCGCCGACGGACGCTTCGCCTACCTGACCCTGGAGCTGAGCGGCCAGGTGATGGTCTTCGCCCACGAAGGCCTTGGTCGCCTGCGCCAGTTGCAGACCTACGACCTGGCCCCGGCCGGCTTCCAGGGCAAGGTCGGCGCCGGCGCCCTGCACCTGTCCGCCGACGGCCGCTTCCTCGGCGTGCTCAACCGTGGCGACGACAACCACCTGGTGACCTTCGCCGTCGATCCGGCCAGCGGCCAGCTGCGCTTCGTCGAGCGGCGCTCGATGGACGGCGCGGAACCGCGCGAGTTCGCCTTCGCGCCCGGCGGGCGCTTCGTCCTCGTGGCCAACCAGAACAGCAACCAGCTACGGGTGTTCGCTCGCGATCCGCAGAGCGGGCAGGTGGGCAAGACGTTGCAGAGCGTCGAGGTGGGCTCGCCGAGTGATTTGCGGTTCGTGGCGGTGCCGTGAGTTCGCGTTCGGCCCGCTGGTGAGACAGGTACGCCGCCCGGGAGGGCGAAACAAGACGCCGAGGCAGGCACGGCAAGCAGCTAGGCCGCCCAGCCTGAAGCCCGTTCAAGCTTTAAGCGACACCCTCCCTCAGTTGTTAACTGCCATGCAGGCAGCCAAGTCGCGAGCGATATAGAGCCGTAGGGCGAATACCGCCATAGGCGGTATCCGCCGAAACCCCGGATGAGCGGCGGATAACCGCAAGCGGTCATCCGCCCCACGGAACCCGGCTCGACCTGTGGCGGCCTGGCATGCACGAAGCCATGCTTGCCCGCCAATCGGTGGAGCGAGGGAAACGCAGTAACAGCCGAAGGCTGGAACCCCGGTCGCGCAGCGGCTGGGGCCGGATGCCGGGGCGAACGCTCCTGGTTAGTTCTTTCGCTTGAAAGAAGTGACTCGCCCGGGAAGGCGAAACAGGACGTCGGGGCAGGCACGGCAAGCAGCCAGACCACCCAGCCTGACGCCCACCCAAGCTTTGAGCGACACCCTCCCCCTGCGACAAATCGCCAGCCCCCTCCTCCCACAGCTCAACGGCGCCCGCAAATCCGCCCGCAGCCCGCGCCCGCCAAGCCCTCCAGCCCTGTCCGCGGCGCCCTTGACCTCAACTTAAGTTGAGGTTCTATAGTCCCCGCAGCGGTCGCACCGCTCCGTTTCCCCAAGGACCACGAACAGCCCCGGCGGCCGCTTCGCGACGCCGGATGGCGCCCAGCACAAGGAACGACACATGCAGCGCTTCATCGATAACTCGCTCGAAAGCAACTGGCTCTGGCTCACCGCCCGGATCTGCCTGGCCCTGATGTTCGTCGCCTCGGGACTGGCGAAGCTGTTCGACTACCAGGCCAGCCTGGAGGAAATGCGCGCCGCCGGCCTGGAGCCGGCCTGGCTGTTCAACATCGCCACCGCCATCACCCTGCTGGCCGGCTCCGCGCTGGTCCTGCTGGACCGCAAGCTTTGGCTCGGCGCCGGGGCGCTGGCGGTGTTCCTGCTGCTGACCATCCTCATCGTCCATACCTTCTGGAGCAAGACCGGCGTCGAAGCCAAGCTGGCGATGTTCTTCGCCCTCGAGCACATCGCGGTGATCGGCGGCCTGATCGCCACGGCGATCGCCAGCGCGCTGCGCCAGCGACTGCGCCAGGAAACGCCCGTCGCCGCCACCTACCAGAAGGCCTGAGGCAATCATGCAGAAACCCGTCCTGATCGCCAGCGCCGCGCTGCTCTGCGCGGCCGTCGTCGGCATCGCCGTGTACGCCACCGGTTCGGCGAAGAAAGACACCGGCGGCTTCGCCGGCTACCCACCGGTGAAAGTCGCCCTCGCCACGGTGGAGCGGCGGGTGGTGCCGCGTCTCTTCGACGGCGTCGGCGAACTGGAAGCGGGCCGCCAGGTCCAGGTGGCCGCCGAAGCGGCCGGACGGATCACCCGCATCGCCTTCGAGTCCGGCCAGCAGGTCGAGCGGGGCCAGTTGCTGGTGCAGCTCAACGACGCGGTGGAACAGGCCGACCTGATCCGTCTCAAGGCGCAGTTGCGCAACGCCGAGATCCTGCATGCCCGGGCGCGCAAGCTGGTGGAGCGCAACGTCGCCTCGCAGGAGCAGCTGGACAATGCCGTCGCCGCCCGCGACATGGCGCTCGGCGCGGTGCGCCAGACCCAGGCGCTGATCGAGCAGAAGGCGATCCGCGCGCCCTTCTCCGGCCGGCTCGGCATCCGCCGCGTGCACCTCGGCCAATACCTCGGCATCGCCGAGCCGGTGGCCAGCCTGGTAGATGCGCGAACCCTCAAGAGCAACTTTTCCCTGGACGAAAGCACCAGCCCCGAGCTGAAGGTCGGACAGACCCTCGAGGTGCTGGTCGACGCCTACCCGGGGCGCAGCTTCCCGGCGCGCATCAGCGCCATCGACCCGCTGATCGGCAAGTCGCGCACGGTGCAGGTCCAGGCCGTGCTGGAGAACCCCGAGGGCCTGCTCGCCGCCGGGATGTTCGCCAGCGTCCGCGTCTCGCGCAAGGCCGACGCACCGTCGCTGAGCGTGCCGGAAACCGCGGTCACCTACACCGCCTACGGCGACACCGTGTTCGTCGCCCGCCAGGAGGGCGACCAGCCGCTCAGCGCCAGGCGCGTCTCGGTGCGGGTCGGCGAGCGCTGGGACGGTCGCGTGGAAATCCTCCAGGGCCTCGCCGAGGGCGACCGGGTGGTGACCTCCGGGCAGATCAACCTGAGCGACGGCATGGCCGTGGAACCGGTCAAGGAAGACACCCTGAGCAGCGCCGTGCCCCCCGTGCCGGTCGCCGGCCGCTGAAGGAAACCCGCGATGACCTTTACCGACCTGTTCGTCCGCCGGCCGGTGCTGGCGCTGGTGGTCAGCACGCTGATCCTGCTGCTCGGCCTGTTCTCCCTGGGCAAGCTGCCGATCCGCCAGTATCCGCTGCTGGAAAGCTCGACCATCACCGTCACCACCGAATATCCCGGCGCCTCCGCCGACCTCATGCAGGGCTTCGTCACCCAGCCGATCGCCCAGGCGGTGTCCTCGGTGGAAGGCATCGACTACCTGTCCTCGACCTCGGTGCAGGGGCGCAGCGTGGTGACCATCCGCATGCTGCTCAACCGCGACTCGACCCAGGCGATGACCGAGACCATGGCCAAGGTCAACTCGGTGCGCTACAAGCTGCCCGAGCGTGCCTACGACTCGGTGATCGAGCGCTCTTCCGGCGAGACCACCGCGGTGGCCTATGTCGGCTTCTCCAGCAAGACCCTGCCGATCCCGGCGCTGACCGATTACCTGTCGCGGGTGGTCGAGCCGATGTTCTCCTCCATCGACGGCGTGGCCAAGGTCCAGACCTTCGGCGGCCAGCGCCTGGCCATGCGCCTCTGGCTCGACGCCGATCGCCTCGCCGGGCGCGGCCTGACCGCCTCCGACGTGGCCGAGGCGATCCGCCGCAACAACTACCAGGCCGCGCCGGGAATGGTGAAGGGTCAGTACGTGCTGTCCAACGTGCGGGTCAACACCGACCTGACCAATGTCGACGACTTCCGCGAGATGGTCATCCGCAACGATGGCAACGGCCTGGTCCGCCTGCGCGATGTCGGCACCGTCGAGCTGGGCGCCGCGGCCACCGAGACCAGCGCGCTGATGGACGGCGAACCGGCGGTGCACCTGGGGCTGTTCCCGACGCCCACCGGCAACCCGCTGGTGATCGTCGACGGCATCCGCAAGCTGCTGCCGGAGATCCAGAAGACCCTGCCGCCGGACGTCCGCGTCGACCTCGCCTACGAGACCTCGCGCTTCATCCAGGCGTCCATCGACGAGGTGGTGCGGACCCTGGTCGAGGCCCTGGTGATCGTGGTGCTGGTGATCTACCTCTGCCTCGGCTCGCTGCGCAGCGTGCTGATCCCGGTGGCGACCATTCCCCTGTCGATGCTCGGCGCCGCCGCGCTGATGCTGGCCTTCGGCTTCAGCGTCAACCTGCTGACCCTGCTGGCGATGGTGCTGGCCATCGGGCTGGTGGTGGACGACGCCATCGTGGTGGTGGAGAACGTCCACCGCCACATCGAGGAAGGCAAGTCGCCGGTGGCGGCGGCGCTGATCGGCGCCCGCGAAGTGGCCGGCCCGGTGATCGCCATGACCATCACCCTGGCCGCCGTATATACCCCCATCGGCCTGATGGGCGGCCTCACCGGCGCGCTGTTCCGCGAGTTCGCCCTGACCCTGGCCGGCGCGGTGATCGTTTCCGGGGTGGTGGCGCTGACCCTGTCGCCGGTGATGAGTTCGCTGCTGCTCCAGGCCCACCAGAACGAGGGCCGCATGGGCCGCGCCGCCGAATGGTTCTTCGGCGGCCTGACGCGGCGCTACGGGCAGGTCCTGGAATTCTCCCTGGGCCACCGCTGGCTGACCGGCGGCCTGGCATTGCTGGTGTGCATCAGCCTGCCGCTGCTGTATTCGATGCCCAAGCGCGAACTGGCGCCGACCGAGGACCAGGCCGCGGTGCTCACCGCGATCAAGGCGCCGCAGCACGCCAATCTCGACTACGTCGAACTGTTCGCGCGCAAGCTCGACCAGGTCTACACCAGCATCCCGGAAACCGTGGGCACCTGGATCATCAACGGCACCGACGGACCGGCGGCGAGCTTCGGCGGGATCAACCTGGCGGCCTGGGACAAGCGCGAGCGCGACGCCTCGGCGATCCAGTCCGAGCTGCAAGGCAAGGTCGGCGACGTCGAGGGCAGCAGTATCTTCGCCTTCCAGCTGGCCGCCCTGCCCGGCTCCACCGGCGGCCTGCCGGTACAACTGGTGCTGCGCAGCCCGCAGGACTACCCGGTGCTCTACCGGACCATGGAAGAGATCAAGCAGAAGGCCCGGCAGAGCGGCCTGTTCGTGGTGGTCGACAGCGACCTGGACTACAACAACCCGGTGGTGCAGATCCGTATCGACCGGGCCAAGGCCAACAGCCTGGGCATCCGCATGCAGGACATCGGCGAGTCGCTGGCGGTGCTGGTGGGCGAGAACTACATCAACCGCTTCGGCATGGAAGGCCGCTCCTACGACGTGATCCCGCAGAGCCTGCGCGACCAGCGCTTCACCCCGCAGGCGCTGGCCCGGCAGTTCGTGCGCACCCAGGACGGCAATCTGGTGCCGCTGTCGACGGTGGTACGGGTGGAACTCAAGGTCGAGCCGAACAAGCTGATCCAGTTCGACCAGCAGAACGCCGCGACCCTCCAGGCGATTCCCGCGCCCGGCGTCTCCATGGGCCAGGCGGTGGCCTTCCTCGACGAGGTGGCGCGCGGCCTGCCGGCCGGCTTCAGCCACGACTGGCAATCCGACTCGCGGCAGTACACCCAGGAAGGCAATACCCTGGCCTTCGCCTTCCTCGCCGCGCTGGTGGTGATCTACCTGGTGCTCGCCGCGCAGTACGAGAGCCTGGCCGACCCGCTGATCATCCTGATCACCGTGCCGCTGTCGATCTGCGGCGCCCTGCTGCCGCTGGCGCTGGGCTACGCGACGATGAACATCTATACGCAGATCGGCCTGGTCACCCTGATCGGCCTGATCAGCAAGCACGGCATCCTCATGGTCGAGTTCGCCAACGAACTGCAGGTCCACGAGCGCCTCGACCGCCGCGCAGCGATCCTGCGCGCCGCGCAGATCCGCCTGCGACCGGTGCTGATGACCACCGCGGCGATGGTCTTCGGCCTGGTGCCACTGCTCTTCGCCAGCGGCGCAGGCGCCGCCAGCCGCTTCGGCCTGGGCGTGGTGATCGTCTGCGGGATGCTGGTCGGCACCCTCTTCACCCTGTTCGTGCTGCCCACCGTCTACACCCTGCTGGCGCGCAACCACGCGGAAGTCGACCAGAGCCCGCGCAACCGCCAACTGGCCGAGGCCGACCTCCTGGTGAACAAGACATGAAGCATCCGCACTTCCCGCGCCTGGCGCTGGCCCTGGGCATCGCCGCGAGCCTGGCGGCCTGCAGCGTCGGCCCCGACTACCAGCGCCCGCAGACACCGGCGACACGCATCGCCAGCCAGCACGCCGGCGAGTTCTCCGCCGAGCGGCGGCAGGCGCCCTGGTGGAGCTTCTTCGACGACCCGCAACTGGTGCGCCTCGTCGACCAGGCGCTGGCGCGCAACCACGATATCCGCGAGGCCCGCGCCAACCTGCGCAGCGCCCGCGCGCTGTACGACGAGCGCTGGCTCGACCAGTTGCCCCAGGTGACCAGCCAGGCCGGCTACAACCGCAGCCTCGCGCAGCAGGCGGACTACGACGGCGAGCCGCGCCGGAGACTTTCGGAGAGCTACCGCGCCGGCTTCGACGCGCAATGGGAAATCGATCTGTTCGGCCGCCTCGGGCATCTTTCCGATGCCGCCCTGGCGCGTGCCGAAGCGGCCAGTGCCGACCTCGAGCTGGCGCGCCTGAGCATCGCCGCCGACACCGCCCGCGCCTACTTCGAGGTCCAGGGCTACCAGCGCCGCCTGGACGTGGCCCGCGCCCAGGTGCGCAGCTGGCGCGACACCCTGGAACTGACCCGCAGCAGCCTGCAGTTGGGCAGCGGCCTGCCGGAAGAGGTGGAGAACGCCCAGGCCAACCTGTCGCGCAGCGAAGCGGCGGTTCCGCCGCTGACCAGCGCGCTGGAGGCCGCTCGCTACCGCCTCGACGTGCTGCGCGGCGAGGCGCCGGGCAGCGGCGCCCCGGTACTCGACGGCGGCGCCGCGCCATTGGCGAAGAACCTGCCGCTGGGCGACGTCGACTACCTGATCCTCCAGCGCCCCGACGTCATCAGCGCCGAACGGCAACTGGCGGCGAGCAGCGAGGATGTCGGCGCGGCCACCGCCGAGCTGTATCCGCGCCTCGACCTGGGCGGCTTCATCGGCTTCTTCGCCTTGCGCAGCGGCGACCTCGGCAGCGCTTCGCGTGCCTTCGAACTGGCGCCCGCGGTCAGCTGGCCGGCGTTCCGCCTGGGCAACGTGCGGGCGCGCCTGCGCGCCGCCGAGGCGCAGTCCGACGCCGCCCTGGCGCGCTACCAGCGCACCCTGCTGCTGGCCCAGGAGGATGTCGGCAACGCTCTCAACCAGTTGGCCGAGCACCAGCGCCGGCTGGTCGCCCTGGTGCGCTCCGCGAGCCACGCCGGCAACGCCCTGGAGATCGCCAACGAGCGCTACCGCGCCGGCGCCGGCAGCTACCTGGCGGTGCTGGAGAACCAGCGCGCGCTGTATCAGATCCGCGAGGAGCTGGCACAGGCGGAGACCGCCTCGTTCGTCAACGTCATCGCCCTCTACAAGGCACTCGGCTGGGGCACCGACAGTCGTTTGCCGGAGGTCCGCCAACTGGCCGCCGGCGAAGGCCGCTGAGGCGGCCGGCTCAGGCCCTGGCGGCGACGATCATGCGCGTCTCCATCGGCAGGTCGACGATCCGCTCCACCGCGAAGCCGCCACGCCCCAGCAGCCCGACGACCTCCTCGGTGGTGCGGTGGCGGCCGTCGCAGGCCATGAACAGGTGCACGTCCCAGAGCACCGACATCGGCGACGGTTCGCTGGCCGAGATGGTCCGCTCGATCACCACCACCCGGCCGTCCTCGGCCATCGCCTGGCGGCAGTTGCCGAGCAGGACGAGACTGGCGGCCTCGTCGAGGTCGCCGATGATCCGCGACAGCAGGTAGAAGTCGCCGTTGGCCGGCACCTCGCGCAACATGTCGCCGCCCACCAGGCTGACACGCTCGCCCGCCAGCAGGCCGGCGAGGTTGTCGCGGGCCACGGCGAGCGAACCTTCGCGATCGAGCATCACCCCGCGTGCGCTGGGCTCGGCTTCCAGGATCACCTTGGTCAGTTCGCCGGAACCGCCACCGACGTCGACGAAGCAGCACTCGCGGAAGTCCAGGAGATCGGGGATCTGGTGGAAGGCCAGGTTGCTCGCCTTCATCGCCAGCAGGAAGCGCCGGCCGGCGTCCGGACAGCGACGCAGGTAGGCATAGAAACTTTCGCCGAAGGCCAGCTCGAATCCCGGCGTGCCGCCGAGCAGGGCTTCGTAGGCGTGGGTCCAGGCGGCATGGAACTCCTCGCCGTAGAACAGCACCATGTCGCGGAAGGAGCCGGGCGCTTCGCGCAGCAACTGGCTGGTGGGGGTGTTGGTGTAGCCGCCACGGGCATCGCCCTGGAATATCTCGAAGCCCACCAGCAGGCGCATCAGCCGGTGGATGCGTTCGGCATCGGAGCCGACCGCGGCGGCCAGGGCTTCGTCGGTGTCGACCCCGCTTTCGATCAGGTCGGCCAGCCCCAGCCGCGTGGCGGCGTAGACGCAACGCGACTTCCATTCCCCCGTAACAACTTGTATCAAATCGCGCGCAGCAGCAAGATTCGTGTTGTTCATGTTTTATTCTCTCTCGTTACACATTTCTGTAACCCGAGAACTATCCGAGCGCTCTAACTCGCACTTTTCACCGCCATGGCGAAAAACACCACAGAACGCAAAAGTTCATTCGGATCATTGAGAAGAAAATGCGCCCACCCCTTGGGGGCCAGCGCCACCTGGATCTCGGTGCAACAACAACTCCGGAATATTCGAAGCGCCCGTTCCAGAGCTATTCCCCGTCTATCGAAAGTACGAAATGACAACTTCGCCACAGCCAGCGACGGTGCGGGGAAGCCCAGCTTAGCAATTACGGATACCCTGTCTGGCACCTACCAGATCTTGTAGTTGAGCCGGCACGATCGTTCTGTGTTTTATGCAATCCACATCAGCGAACAGGGATGCTGGCTATTTGAACTACTTCACGGAATCACGCTGAAAGTCTCCGCGACCTCGTCCGTCGCAACTTAACGAAAGCATTACGAACTCATTACCAAAAGGTTTCCAATGGAAACCCGACAGGGAATTTCTATTGCCTTTCGAAAAGTCGAAAACGCGAACGACGACATGTAACGCGGGATTTCAAGGCCCCTGTAAATAGTGTGCGCATCGAATCTCGCTCCTTTGCGGAGCGACGAACTCCCGCGCCTCGACGAATGACGACTGCCGCATGGAAGAAGTTTTCCCCCGGCATACCCGAGAGACCTCCCGGAGGCAGGCATGAGCGGCCAGCGCTACAGCGATACCCCGGTCGACATCCAGCGAATGCGGCGCCTGAATCGCGCCACGGTGGAGCGCTACATGGCGCTGAAGGGCGCCGAGCGGCTGCAGCGGCACCGCCTGTTCCACGCCGATGGCTGCGCCGGGAACTGGACCACCGACAGCGGCGAGCCCCTGGTTTTCCAAGGCCACGAGAGCCTGGCGCGGCTCGAGCGCTGGCTCGAGGAGTGCTTTCCCGACTGGCAGTGGCACAACGTGCGGATCTTCGAGACCGACGATCCGAACCACTTCTGGGTGGAGTGCGACGGACGCGGCAAGGTGCTGCTGCCCGGCTACCCGGAGGGCTATTGCGAGAACCACTACATCCATTCCTTCGAACTCGAGAGCGGCCGGATAAGACGCAATCGCGAGTTCATGAATCCGTTGCAGAAGTTCCGCGCCCTGGGAATTCCCGTGCCTTCAATAAAACGTGAAGGCCTTCCCAGTTCGAATGTCATCGACCGCCATGGAGTAGCAAAGATGCCCGACACGACCAGCCTTTCCAACTACAGCGAAACCGAGCAACTTCGCGAAAAGAATCGCGCCACCGTAGAAAAATACATGAATACCAAGGGCCAGGATCGCCTGCGCCGCCATGAACTTTTCGTCGAGGATGGTTGCGGCGGCCTGTGGACCACCGATACCGGCGAACCGATCGTCATTCGCGGCAAGGACAAACTTGCAGAACATGCCGTCTGGTCATTGAAATGTTTTCCCGACTGGGAGTGGTACAACATCAAGATATTCGGAACCGACGACCCCAATCATTTCTGGGTCGAATGCGATGGCCACGGCAAGATTCTCTTTCCAGGTTATCCCGAAGGTTATTACGAAAATCACTTCCTGCATTCCTTCGAACTCGAAGACGGCAAGATAAAACGCAACCGCGAGTTCATGAATGTATTCCAGCAACTGCGCGCCTTGAGCATTCCGGTTCCGGAAATAAAACGCGAAGGCATTCCCACTTGATCGAATCGATATCTCCGGCCGAAGGGGGACCCAGCATGGACGATCTATTGCAACGCGTACGGCGCTGCGAAGCGCTGCAGCAACCCGAGTGGGGCGATGCGTCGCGGCTGCGCGAGGTGCAGGCGTACCTGCGCGGCAGCCCGGCGCTGATCCGCGCCGGCGACATCCTGGCCCTGCGCGCGACCCTGGCGCGGGTGGCGCGCGGCGAGGCGCTGGTGGTGCAGTGCGGCGACTGCGCCGAGGACATGGACGACCACCATGCCGAGAACGTGGCGCGCAAGGCGGCGGTGCTGGAACTACTGGCCGGCGCCCTGCGCCTGGCCGGCAAGCGTCCGGTGATCCGCGTCGGGCGCATCGCCGGGCAGTACGCCAAGCCGCGTTCCAAGCCGCACGAGCAGGTCGACGGGCAGACCCTGCCGGTCTACCGCGGCGACATGGTCAACGGCCGCGAGGCCCATGCCGAGCGGCGCCAGGCCGATCCGCAGCGGATCCTCAAGGGCTACGCGGCGGCGCGCAACGTCATGCGCCACCTGGGCTGGGACGCCGCTTCCGGGCAGGAGGCGAACGCCTCGCCGGTGTGGACCAGCCACGAGATGCTGCTGCTCGACTACGAGCTGGCGATGCTGCGCGAGGACGAGCAGCGCCGGGTCTACCTCGGCTCGACCCATTGGCCGTGGATCGGCGAGCGCACCCGCCAGGTCGACGGCGCCCACGTGGCGCTGCTGGCCGAGGTGCTCAACCCGGTGGCCTGCAAGGTCGGCCCGGAGATCGGCCGCGAGCAGTTGCTGGCGCTCTGCGAGCGCCTCGATCCGCGCCGCGAGCCGGGGCGCCTGACGCTGATCGCGCGGATGGGCGCGCAGAAGGTCGGCGAGCGCCTGCCGCCGCTGGTGGAGGCGGTGCGCGCGGCCGGGCACCCGGTGATCTGGCTGAGCGACCCGATGCACGGCAACACCATCGTCGCCCCCTGCGGCAACAAGACCCGCCTGGTGCGCAGCATCGCCGAGGAGGTGGCGGCGTTCCGCCTGGCGGTGTCCGGCTCCGGCGGGGTGGCCGCCGGGCTGCACCTGGAGACCACCCCGGACGACGTCACCGAGTGCGTCGCCGATTCCAGCGGCCTGCACCAGGTCGGCCGGCACTACACCAGCCTCTGCGATCCGCGGCTCAACCCCTGGCAGGCGCTCAGCGCGGTGATGGCCTGGTCCGGCGCGCAGGCGATCCCGAGCGCAACCTTCCCCCTGGAGACCGTGGCATGAGCGGCATTCCCGAAATCCTCGCCTATCCCTTGCCGACCGCCGGCCAGCTGCCGGCCAACCTGGCGCGCTGGAACCTGGAGCCGGCGCGCGCGGTGCTGCTGGTGCACGACATGCAGCGCTACTTCCTGCGCCCGCTGCCGGCGAGCCTGCGCGCCGACCTGGTGGCCAACGCCGCGCGGCTGCGCCGCTGGTGCGCCGGGCAGGGCGTGCAGATCGCCTACACCGCCCAGCCGGGCAGCATGACCGAGGAGCAGCGCGGCCTGCTCAAGGACTTCTGGGGCCCGGGCATGCGCGCCAGCCCCGCCGACCGCGAGGTGGTCGAGGAGCTGGCGCCGGGGCCGGACGACTGGCTGCTGACCAAGTGGCGCTACAGCGCCTTCTTCCACTCCGACCTGTTGCAGCGCATGCGCGCCGCCGGCCGCGACCAACTGGTGCTGTGCGGCGTGTATGCCCACGTCGGGGTGCTGATCTCCACGGTCGACGCCTACTCCAACGACATCCAGCCGTTCCTGGTGGCCGACGCCATCGCCGACTTCAGCGAGGCGCACCACCGCATGGCCCTGGAATACGCCGCCAGCCGCTGCGCGATGGTGGTCACCACCGACGAGGTGCTCGCATGAACGGCCTGCCCCCATCGCTGCTGCAACGCCTGCTCGAGCGGCCGGCGCCGTTCGCCTTGCTCTACCGTCCGGAAAGCAATGGCCCGGGCCTGCTCGACGTGATCCGTGGCGAGGCGCACGAGCTGCGCAGCTTGGCCGACCTGCCGCTGGACGAGCCCGGCGCCGGCCTGCCGCGCCACGACCTGCTGGCGCTGATTCCCTACCGGCAGATCGCCGAGCGCGGCTTCGAGGCGCTCGACGACGGCGCGCCGCTGCTGGCGCTGAAGGTCCTGGAGCAGGAGCTGCTGCCGCTGGAACAGGCCCTGGCGCTGCTGCCGAACCAGGCACTGGCCCTGGATGAGGAAGGCTTCGACCTCGACGACGAGGAATACGCCGAGGTGGTCCGGCGGGTCATCGCCGACGAGATCGGCCGCGGCGAAGGCGCCAACTTCGTGATCAAGCGGCGCTTCCAGGCGCGCATCGACGGCTACGCCACGGCCAGCGCGCTGAGCTTCTTCCGCCAGTTGCTGCTGCGTGAGAAGGGCGCCTACTGGACCTTCATCATCCACACCGGCGAACGCACCCTGGTCGGCGCCTCGCCCGAGCGGCACATCAGCGTGCGCGACGGCCTGGCGGTGATGAACCCGATCAGCGGCACCTACCGCTATCCGCCGAGCGGGCCGGACCTGGCCGAGGTCATGGAATTCCTCGACAACCGCAAGGAAGCCGACGAGCTGTACATGGTGGTCGACGAGGAACTGAAGATGATGGCGCGGATCTGCGAGGACGGCGGCCGGGTGCTCGGTCCCTACCTCAAGGAGATGGCGCACCTGGCGCACACCGAGTATTTCATCGAGGGCCAGAGCAACCGCGACGTGCGCGAGATCCTGCGCGAGACGCTGTTCGCCCCGACCGTCACCGGCAGCCCGCTGGAAAGCGCCTGCCGGGTGATCCGCCGCTACGAGCCGCAGGGGCGCGGCTACTACAGCGGGGTCGCGGCGCTGATTGGCGGCGACGGCCAGGGCGGGCGCACGCTGGACTCGGCGATCCTGATCCGCACCGCCGAGATCGAGGCCGACGGTCGCCTGCGCATCGGCGTCGGCTCGACCATCGTGCGCCACTCCGATCCCCGCGGCGAGGCCGCGGAAAGCCGCGCCAAGGCCTCCGGGCTGATCGCCGCGCTGAAGAGCCAGGCACCGCAGCGCCTGGGCTCGCATCCGCACGTGGTGGCGGCGCTGGCCAGCCGCAACGCGCCGATCGCCGACTTCTGGCTGCGCGGCGCCAGCGAGCGCCAGCAGTTGCAGGCCGACCTCTCCGGACGCGAGGTGCTGATCGTCGACGCCGAGGACACCTTCACCTCGATGATCGCCAAGCAGCTCAAGTCGCTGGGCCTGGCGGTGAGCGTGCGCGGCTTCCAGGAGCCGTACTCGTTCGACGGCTACGACCTGGTGATCATGGGCCCCGGCCCGGGCAACCCCACCGAGGTCGGCCAGCCGAAGATCGGCCACCTGCACCTGGCCATCCGCTCGCTGCTCAGCGAGCGCCGGCCGTTCCTCGCCGTGTGCCTGAGCCACCAGGTGCTGAGCCTGTGCCTGGGCCTGGACCTGCAACGCCGGCAGGAGCCCAACCAGGGCGTGCAGAAACAGATCGACCTGTTCGGCGCCGCCGAGCGCGTCGGCTTCTACAACACCTTCGCCGCGCGCGCCCTGCAGGACCGCATCGAGATCCCCGAGGTCGGCCCGATCGAGATCAGCCGCGACCGCGAGACCGGCGAGGTCCATGCCCTGCGCGGGCCGCGCTTCGCCTCCATGCAATTCCACCCCGAATCGGTGCTGACCCGCGAGGGTCCGCGCATCATCGCCGACCTGCTGCGCCACGCGCTGGTCGAGCGGCGGCCCTGAGCCAGGAGACCCCATGCACAGATATGTCGTGATAGACGCCTTCGCCAGCGAACCGCTGCAAGGCAACCCGGTGGCGGTGTTCTTCGACTGCGACGACCTCAGCGGCGAGCGCATGCAGCGCATGGCGCGGGAGATGAACCTGTCGGAGAGCACCTTCGTGCTCCGCCCGCAAGAGGACGGCGACGCGCGCATCCGCATCTTCACCCCGGTCAACGAACTGCCGTTCGCCGGCCACCCGCTGCTGGGCACCGCCATCGCCCTGGGCGCCGAGACCGACAAGGACAGCCTGTTCCTGGAGACCAGGATGGGCACCGTGCCCTTCACCCTGGAGCGCCAGGACGGCAAGGTGGTGGCCTGCAGCATGCGGCAGCCGATCCCCACCTGGGAGCACTTCGGCCGCCCGGCCGAGCTGCTCGCCGCCCTCGGCCTGAAGGGCTCGACCTTTCCCATCGAGGTCTACCGCAACGGTCCGCGCCACGTCTTCGTCGGCCTGGAGAGCGTCGCCGCGCTGTCCGCGCTGCACCCCGACCACCGCGCCCTGTGCGACTTCCCGGACCTGGCGGTGAACTGCTTCGCCGGCGCCGGGCGGCACTGGCGCAGCCGCATGTTCTCGCCGGCCTACGGCGTGGTCGAGGACGCCGCCACCGGCTCCGCCGCCGGGCCGCTGGCGATCCACCTGGCGCGCCACCGGCAGATCCCCTACGGGCAGCAGATCGAGATCCTCCAGGGCGTCGAGATCGGCCGGCCGTCGCGCATGTACGCGCGCGCCGAGGGTGCCGGCGAACGGGTCTCGGCGGTGGAAGTGTCGGGCAACGGCGCGGCCTTCGCCGAAGGCCGGGCCTACCTGTGAACCCCCAGAGCAAAGGAGCGCCGCCATGGGCGTGAACCCGAACATCTCCGAGTCCCTCACCGGGACCATCGAAGCCGCCTTCCCGGAGTTCGAGGCGCCGCCGGCGAACCCCATGCAGGTCCTGCGCAACTGGCTGGAACGCGCCCGCCGCTATGGCGTGCGCGAGCCGCGGGCGCTGGCCCTGGCCACGGTCGACGGGCAGGGCCGGCCATCGACGCGGATCGTGGTGATCGCCGAACTCGGCGAGCGCGGGGTGGTGTTCGCCACCCACGCCGACAGCCAGAAGGGCCGCGAACTGGCGCAGAACCCCTGGGCCTCGGGAGTGCTGTACTGGCGCGAGAGCAGCCAGCAGGTGATCCTCAACGGCATCGCCGAACGCCTGCCCGACGAGCGTGCCGACGCCCAGTGGCTGAGCCGCCCGTACCAGACCCACCCGATGTCGATCGCCTCGCGGCAGAGCCAGACCCTCGCCGACATCCACGCCCTGCGCGCCGAGGCCCGCCGCCTGGCCGAAACCGCCGGCCCGCTGCCGCGCCCGCCGGGCTATTGCCTGTTCGAGCTGTGCCTGGAGTCGGTGGAGTTCTGGGGCAACGGCACCGAGCGCCTGCACGAACGCCTGCGCTACGACCGCGACGAGGGAGGCTGGAGGCACCGCTACCTGCAACCGTGACGATGCCGTAGCGTCGGCGTTTCATGGCGGATAACCGCACGCGGTTATTCGCCCTACGCGGCCTCGGAGCCCACCCGTTTCACGGTGGTTAACCGCACGTGGCCTCGGAATCCGGCCGTAGGGCGAATAACGCCACCGGCGTTATCCGCCGCTGCGCCGACGTTTCATGGCGGATAACCGCAAGCGGTTATTCGCCCCACGCGGCCTCGGAGCCCACCCGTTTCACGGTGGTTAACCGCACGCGGTCTCGGAATCGGGCCGTAGGGCGAATACCGCCATCGGCGTTTCACGGCGGATGATCGCAAGCGCTCATCCGTCGCAACCGAACATCCATCGATTCGAACACTCGAGAAAAGGAAGCACCCATGAGCGAACCCATCGATATCCTCATCGCCGGCGCCGGCATCGGCGGCCTCAGTTGCGCCCTGGCCCTGCACCAGGCCGGCATCGGCAAGGTCACGCTGCTGGAAAGCAGCAGCGAGATACGCCCCCTCGGCGTCGGCATCAATATCCAGCCGGCGGCGGTCGAGGCCCTCGCCGAACTGGGCCTCGGCCCGGCGCTGGCGGCAACCGCCATCCCCACCCACGAGTTGCGCTACATCGACCAGAGCGGCGCCACGGTGTGGTCCGAGCCGCGCGGGGTGGAAGCCGGCAACGCCTATCCGCAGTACTCCATTCACCGCGGCGAACTGCAGATGATCCTGCTCGCCGCGGTGCGCGAACGCCTCGGCCAACAGGCGGTACGCACCGGCCTCGGCGTGGAGCGCATCAAGGAGCGCGACGGCCGCGTGCTGATCGGTGCCCGCGACGGACAGGGCAAGCCCCAGGCGCTCGGTGCCGATGTGCTGGTCGGCGCCGATGGCATCCATTCGAAGGTGCGCGCGCACCTGCATCCCGACCAGGGGCCGCTGTCCCATGGTGGGATCACCATGTGGCGCGGCGTCACCGAGTTCGACCGCTTCCTCGACGGCAAGACCATGATCGTCGCCAACGACGAGCACTGGTCGCGCCTGGTCGCCTACCCCATCTCGGCGCGCCACGCGGCCGAAGGCAAGTCGCTGGTGAACTGGGTGTGCATGGTGCCGAGCGCCGCCGTCGGCCAGCTCGACAACGAGGCCGACTGGAACCGTGACGGGCGCCTGGAAGACGTGCTGCCGTTCTTCGCCGACTGGGACCTGGGCTGGTTCGACATCCGCGACCTGCTGACCCGCAACCAGTTGATCCTGCAGTACCCGATGGTCGACCGCGATCCGCTGCCGCACTGGGGCCGGGGACGCATCACCCTGCTCGGCGACGCTGCCCACCTGATGTATCCGATGGGCGCCAACGGCGCCTCGCAGGCGATCCTCGACGGCATCGAGCTGGCCGCCGCGTTGGCGCGCAACGCCGACGTGGCCGGAGCCCTGCGCGAATACGAGGAGGCGCGGCGGCCGATGGCCAACAAGATCATCCTGGCCAACCGCGAACGGGAAAAAGAGGAATGGGCCGCTGCCTCGCGGCCGAAAACCGAGAAGAGCGCGGCGCTGGAGGCGATCACCGGCAGCTACCGCAACCAGGTGGAACGGCCGCGCTAGCAAGGCCGGGCAGGCCGCCGCGCCTGCCCTCTCCCAGCTCTCCCGCGAGCGGGAGAGGTGGCGTCCGTGCGGTGCCGGGCGCAGCGCTCCTATCGGCAGCGTCTCAGGCCTCTTCCGCCCGCCCCTTCCACTCCCCGCGCCCTTCGCGGGCCTGCAGTCGCAGGGCGAGCAGCAGGGCCAGCACCGCCAGGGCGCTGCCGCTGAGGAAGCCGCCGGCGTAGCCCATCTGTGCGGTGAGGCTGACCAGGAACGAAGATGCCAGCATCTCGCCGAGGTCGCGGGTGCTCTGCACCGCGGTGACGTCGGTGCCGGCCTGATCGCCCTGGCCGGCGAAGCGCATCGCCGCGGTGAGGATCGCCACCGAGGTGATGCCGGTAGCCAGCGAGCCGATCAGCACGCAGGCCCAGGCCAGTCCTTCGCTCAGCGCCAACCAGCGGCTGGCCTGCAGATACCAGAGCAGCGCCGAGCAGCCGGCGAGCACCACGCCGAGGGCGAAACCGCGCCACAGGCCGATCCGCCGGACCAGCCAGGCGCCGCCGCCGCAACCGAGGAATACCGTGACCAGGCCGCCGCTCATGCCCAGCCGGCCGATGTCCTGCAAGGACCAGCCGGCATCGCTGAGGTACAGCTTGGAGAGGCCGAAGCCGGATACCGCGGTCATCGCCGACAGCAGCGCCAGCGCCAGCAGCGAAGGCGCCAGCGGCCGACGCAGGAAGCGCAGCAGGCTGGCCTTGGCGGCCGGCGCCGGGGGTAGTTCGTGGGGATCGCCACGGCCCAGGGCGAGCACGCAGCACAGGCTTGCCAGCGGCACGCAGGCCATGACCAGGAAGGCTGCGCGCGGGCCGAAGTGGCCGGCAAGGATCAGGCTGCCGGCGCCACCGCCGAAGAAGCCGATCATCACCCCGGCGATCTGCACCGCGTTGACCTTGGCCAGCAGCTCGCCGCTGAAGTGCTCGGCCGCCATGCCGTCGGTGGCGATGTCCTGGGTCGCGCTGGCCAGCGAAGCCAGCGCCAGCAGGCCGACCGCCCAGCCGGCGCTGGCCACGCCGAGACCGAGCGCCGCCAGGCCGAGCAGGCAGGCGAGGACGAGGCACTGCATCGGCAGGATCCAGCTGCGCCGCCGGCCGAGCCGGCGCGACCAGTGGTTGTCGACCCAGGGCGCCCAGAGGAACTTGACCACCCACGGCAGCCCAACCAACGGCAGGAAGGCCAGCGCCTGCAACGGCGCGCCGTCCTGGCGCAGGAGGGTGGGCAGGGCGTCCATCGCCAGGCCGATGGGTATGCCCTGGGACAGGTAGAGCAACGCCAGGGTGATGACCAGGCGACGGTGGCGATACAGCTCAAGCATGGCGGTCTCCGGGGAGGCGGGAAGGAATGGCGGGCGCCTGCGGGCGGCGGCCAGCGAACCGCCGGGGCATCAGAAGGTGCCCCGCAGGCTGACGTTGAAGCTGCGCGGCTCGCCGTAGCGGTTGTTCCAGTTGGGGTTGGACAGGCTCTGGTAATAGGTGCGGTCGAACAGGTTGTTGACGTTGACCGCCGCCGTCCAGTGCTCGTCGACCCTGTAGCCCAGGCGCAGGTTGACCAGCGCATAACCGCCCTGGCGCATGTCCACGCCGCGATAGTCGACGCTGTAGTCGCTCTGCGCCTGGACCCCGCCGCCGACGCTCCAGCGCCGGTCCTGCCAGGGCAGGTCGTAGTTGCTCCACAGGCGCAGCAGGTGCCGCGGGGTGAAGGTGGAATAGCGCGTACCCGAATCGACCTGGCTGTCCTTGAGGTACTCGGTGCTGGTGTAGGTGTAGCCCGCCGACAGGCTCCAGTAGGGCGTCAGGTAGCCGGTGCCTTCGAGTTCGAAGCCCTGGCTGCGGACCTTGCCGCCACTGATGTAGTACGGGTTGTTCGGCGGTCCGGGATGGTCCGGATCCTCCTGCGGGTTGTTCTCCAGGTCGATGCGGAACGCCGCCAGCGACAGGTTCAGGCGGCCATCGGCCAGCTCGCCCTTGATCCCGGTCTCGTAGGTCTTGCCTTCCACCGGGCGCAACGGTTCGCTGTTCCAGGTCTGGCGGTCCTGCGGCTGGTAGACCTCGGCATAGCTGGCGTACCACGACCAGTCGCGGGCGAAGTCCCAGATCAGGCCGCCGTAGGGGGTGAACTGGCGGCCCGGCTTGAAGCGGGTCGCCGGGGTGTCCTGGTCCCACCAGCTTTCGCGGCCGCCGAGCACCAGGGTCAGCGGCTCGGCCAGCTTGATCCGGCCCAGGGCATAGATGCCCTTCTGGGTGGTCGTGGTGGTGCCAGGCGAGCGATATGCGCCGATCTGCGGACGCGGCACGCTGTGCGGATCCCAGCGGTAGACGTTGACCGGGGTGTCCGCCAGGTTGAGGAGTTGCGCGGTGTCCTGGCGGGTCTCGCCCTGGGCGTAGGTGATCCCGCCGAGCAGTTCGTGGGTCAGGCCGAACAGTTGCAGCGGCCCGTTGAGGTTGGCGTCGAGGCTGCGCTGGATGCTCTTGAACTTGTAGGCGGCGCCCATCAGCCGGCCGCCATCGCCGGTCTGCGGGTCGATGGCGCCGAACGAGCCGGCGTAGCGCAGGCGCGAGTCGGCTTCCTGGTATTCGGCGCTGACCTTGCCCTTCCAGCCGCCGCCCAGTTGCTGCTCCAGGGAGCCGAAGGCGCGGTAGGTATCCCACTTGAAGCGGTCCCAGTCGACGTCCAGGTAGGTATCGCGGGACAGCCCGAGGCTGGAACCGTCCTTGGCCATCGGCACACCGGCCATGTTGGTGATCGAGTCGATGTGCTGGTACTGCGCGCCAACGGTGAGCAGGGTGTCGGGACTCAGGTCGAACTCGGTCACCCCGTAGAGCAGGCGGGTGCCCTGGTCGGCCACGTCGTAGAAATAGTCGCGGTCCTCGTAGGCCGCCACTGCGCGGCCGCGCACGTTGCCGCTGGCGTTCAGCGGGCCGCCGACATCGACCTCGGCGCGATAGCGGTCCCAGCGCCCGGCGCTGAGCGTGGTGCTGGCGGCGAACTCGCGCTGCGGGCGCTTGCGCACCAGGTTGACGGTGGCCGCCGGGTTGCCGGTGCCGTGCAGCAGGCCGTTGGAGCCGCGGAGAATCTCCACCCGCTCGTAGATCGCCATGTCCTGCGGCGAGCTGGCGGTGTTGCCGAGCAGCGCCGGCACCCCGTCCAGTTCGAAGGAGTCGACCTTGAAGCCGCGCACGTAGTAGGCGGTGGTCAGCAGCTGGAACGGCTGCACGGTGACCCCGGTGGCCTGCTGCATGGCCTCGTCGAGGCTGAACAGGTTCTGCTGCTCGAGGCGCTCGCGGTCGATGACGCTGGCCGACTGCGGGATTTCCCGTGGCTTGAGCGGCATCTTGCCCAGGGTGGTCACCCCCGGCGGCTGGCTGGCGGAAGTGCCTTCGCCGCTGATCACCATGTCCGGCAGCTCCGTCTCGCCGTCCTTGCGCGCGTCGGCCACGGCCATCGCCAGCGGGCTCAGCGCCAGCAGCAGGCCCAGGCACAGCGGGGCATGCCGAGTAGGGGCGATACCCTGGCGTCCCTTGTTCACCTTCGTCTCCGTCTTCATCGTTCGACAGCCTCGGGGGATATACGATTTGATAATGCTTATCATTATGAAGAATTCATCCCCCGGGCTTTTTCGATTGCCGGCCTTTCTCTATCGATCCACGGCGGACGTGGAACTTTCCCCCGCCGCCGCGCCGGCGAAAGCGGCGTACCAGGCATCGCCGGCACTCAGCCCGGCATGCTCGCCGCGCGCGCGCAGGCGGCCCTCCTCCAGCACCAGCACCTGGTCGGCGAGGCGCGCCAGCGCCGGGCGATGGGTCACTACCAGCAGGGTGCGGCGGCCACGCAACCCGAGCAGGCTGCGCAGCACCTGCGCCTCGCTGGCGGCATCGAGGCTCGCGGTGGGTTCGTCGAGCAGCAGCAGCGGCGCCGTCGAAAGCAGGCCGCGCGCCAGGCACAGGCGCTGCCGCTGGCCGCCGGAAAGCAGCGCGCCGCCGGGGCCGACATCGCTGTCCCAGCCCTGCGGCCAGGCCTCGATCTCTTCCAGCAGGCCAACCGCCCGCGCCACCTCCCGGAGCGCCTGGAGATCGGCGTCGGGTCGCGCCATGCGCAGGTTCCAGGCGACGCTGCCGCGGAACAGGCCGTTGTCCTGGAATACCAGGTTGCGACTGGCGGCGAGGGCCGTTTCGCTCAACCGGCGGACATCCACGCCACCCAGCAGGACGCGCCCGCCGTCGGCGTCGTGGAGCCGCCCGAGCAGCGCCAGCAGGCTGCTCTTGCCGGCCCCGGAGGGGCCGACGAGGACGTTCAGCGTACCCGGCTCCAGCCTCAGGGAAATGTCCTCAAGCAAGGCGCGGCCATCTTCCAGACGCAATTCCACGGCCTCGGCCGCCAGGCTGGCGTCGTGCGGCCGCTCGCCCGGCTCGGGGCTGCGCAGCGGAGCCAGGGCGAACACCCGCAGCAGGCTGTCCAGCGCCTGCCAGGCGCCGCGCAACGCCTGGTCGAGATGGGTGAGCTGGGCCAGCGGCTCGATGAAGCGCACCAGCAGCACCAGCACCGCCACCAGTCGCGCGCCGTCCAGCCATTGCCGCTCCACCGCCCAGGCGCCGCCGAGCAGGGCGAAGGCGAACGCCGCCTGCACCGCCAGGGCGAAGCCGAGCCCACTGGGCAGGCTGCGCCGCAACAGTTCCAGGGTGCTGCGATGGAGACTGCGCAAGGCCTCTTCCAGGCCCTGGCGGGCGACACTTTCGCGCTGCGCCGCGCGCAGCAGCGGCTGGCGTTCGGCGAACGCCTGCAACTGCCGCGCGGCGTCGCGCTCGGCGGCCAACCGGGCATCCTCCGCCGCCAGGTTGCGCCGCCCGCTCCAGCGCAGCAGCGCGGCGAGGGCGGCACTGGCGACGAGCAGGCCGAGGGCGATGGACGGGTCGATCAGGAACAGCCCGAGGATCACCCCGAGCGGCGTCACCAACGCGGCGATCAGCGGCCCCAGCAGGTGCGCCGGGATGCCCATCGCCTGCAGCACCGGACCGCGCAGCAGGCCTTCGGCCGGCGCGACCCGGCGCAGCGCCGGCGGCGCCAGGCGCGGCAAGCGCGCCACCAGGCTGCGCACCAGCCCGGCCGCCAGCGAGCCGCCGGCGGCGAAACCGCGACGCAGGGCCAGGTATTGCACCAGCGCCTGCGCCAGGCTCAGGCCGAGCAACGCGGCGAGCCAGCGCCAGGGCAACGCGCCTTCGGCGAACCAGGCCTCGACCAGCGGCACCAGCAATACGCCGCAGGCGGCGTCCAGCAGCGCCGCCAGGACCGCCCAGGCGCTCGCCCGGCGCAACGCGGCACGGCACTCCTCGGGCAGCGCGCGCATTCGTTCGAACAGGTTCATGCCGTCACCTCCGTGCCGCTCTGTTCGCGCCACAAGCGCGCATAGGTACCGTCCGCCGCCAACAGCGCCGCATGCTCGCCGCGTTCGACCAGACGACCGTCGGCCAGCACCAGGATCAGGTCGGCATCGCTGACTTCGGCCAGGCGATGGGCGACGATCACCCGGGTCCGGCCGCCGCCGCGCTCGCGCAGGTTGCGCAGCACTTGCCGGGCGGTCCGCGGATCCAGCGCCGAGGTCGGCTCGTCGAGCAGCAACAGGCGCGCCGGCGATAGCAGCGCACGGGCCAGGGCCAGGCGTTGCAGTTCGCCGCCGGACAGTTGCAGGTCGCGTCCCGGCACGCTGTCATAGCCGCGCGGCAGGGCCATGATGCGCTCGTCGAGGCAGGCGTCACGGGCCGCCTGGCGAATCTCCTGAAGATCGGCAGCGGGACGCAGCAGGGCGATGTTGTCGGCCAGGGAGATCTCCAGCGCCGCCGCCTGCTGGCCGACCAGCGCGAGATGCCGGTGGCGCATGGCCGAAGGCATGTCCCGCAGCGCCACGCCGCCGACCCGCAGTTCGCCGCGTGTCGCGTCCATGTGGCGCGCCAACAGGTGCAGCAGGGTGCTCTTGCCGGAACCCGAAGGGCCGACCAAGGCCACCAGGCTGCCGTCGGCCAGTTCCAGCTCGATGTCGGCGAGGACCTCGCGGTCGTCGTAGGCGTGGCCAAGGCCACGCAGCGAGACCGAACCGTCGGCAGGCTCGGTGGCGCATCGTCCCTCCTCCAGCGGCGGCTGGTCGAACACCTGTTGCAGGCGCTCGGCGGCGGCGCGTGCGCTGATCAAGGCGTCGCCGCCGTGGCCGAGGGCCTGCACCGGCGCCGCCAGCGCCCGCAACAGGAGCAGGAAGGCGCAGGCCTGGCCGAGCGCCAGGGGCATGCCGAGGGCGTCCAGGGCCAGCGCGCCGAGCAGGATCCAGGCCAGCAGCCAGGGCGTCGACAGTTGCACGTAGACCAGCGCGGCGAGATGCCCGACCCGCGCCACCCAGGCGCCGAACGCCGCGCCGAAGTCCGCCGCCGCGGCCTCGACACCCCGCTGCACGCCGGCCCCGGGGTACTGCCGGGCGAGCAGCAGGTTGTGGGCGAACTCGCCGTATTCCGCCGAGAGCGCCTCCAGCGCCGCGTTGCGCCGCAGCACCTGCTCGCGGTAGCGCGCCGAGCGCAGCAGCAGGAAGCCGGCGACGGCCAGTACCAGCGGCAGCAGGCAGAACAGCAACAGCCAGGGTTGCAGCCAGGCCAGCCAGAGCAGCGCGACCAGCGGCACCACCAGCAGGTTGCTGAGATCGTTGGGAGCGTGCGCGATCAGTTGGTGCAGGGCCCGCACGTCCTGCTCCACCAGGCGCGCCACGCCGTCCGGGCCCTGGCGGCCGAACCAGTCCAGCGGCAGCCGTTGCAGGTGCGCCAGCAGGCGCAGGCGCAAGTCGTTGCAGAGATCCGCGTCGACCCGGTGGGCCAGGTGCGCGGCCAACGCCTGGCAGCCCAGCCAGGCCAGCACCGCCAGCAGCACCAGGGCCAGCAGCGCCGGCTGCGCCTGACCGCGCGCCAGCGGCTCGGCGAGCCAGGCGAGAAGCATCCAGGGCAACAGCGAGCAGAGCCCGGCCAGGGCCTGTAAACCCATGGCCGCCACCATCCGCCAGCGATAGGCGCGCAGCAGGCGCCACAGCACCGGGGTCACGAGGCTTGCTCCAGCACCTGTTCCAGGCTCGCCGGCGCCAGCGATGCCGGCGGCGCCCCGGGGAAACCGAGGCGCTCGCCGATCCGCTGCCACAGGGCGGCGACCTCCAGGCTGCGCTGGTTGCGCCGGCGCACCGCGTCGCCGTCGGCGAGCAGCGCCAGCGCCTCGGCCGCCGCCGCCGGCCACAGGCGCTGGTGCACCTGGGCCCAGTTGCACGGTTCGGCATACCAGAGCTGGGCGCTGGGCAGCGGTTCACCGGGTATCTCGTCGAACAGCGCGAACAGGCCGTCGTCATCCTCGGCCGGTACCGCCACCGCAGGCGTCCACAACAATGGGCCATGGGGGCTGAGCAGGCTCAACGTGCCACGGTCGGTGGTCAGGCTGACGCGCTGCAACAGGGTCATGCGCCCGTCGTCGGCGGCCGCCAGTTCGTTGAGCACGTGCAGGCTCAACGGCACTTCCGCCAGCACCAGGGATAATCCGCGCATCGCCGACAGGTCGCTCGATGGCGATTCCAGCGACCAGGGGCCGACGCCCTCCAGCAACGCGGCGAGGATGTCCAGGGTGGCGAAACCGACCTGCACCCCGCAGGCCGCGTCCAGGTGGCGGATGCCGCGCCGGCGGTGCAACTGGCGGCCCAGTTCGATGAAACGCGCCACCGCCGGCAACTGCGGATAGAAGGTGTTGAGCAGGCAGCGCCGGCCCAGGCGCTCGGCGCTGCGCAGCAGGTCCTGCCATTCGCGCGGCAGCAACGGATGCTCGATCAGCACGTCGATGCCACGCGCCATCAGCGCCTCGGCCAGCGCCGGGCCCTGCTCGCCGCGCGCCGCGCCGCCGACCGCGACGCAGGCCAGGCGGACATCGTCCGGCAGCGCCTCGACCTCGCGCCAGGACTCCACCCCGAGACGCTCGGCCAGCGCCCGCGAACGCCGGCTGCCCTGGCCAAGGATGCCGCGCAGGACGAAGCGTGGATCGGCGGCGACGCCGGCGGCATAGAACTGGCCGAACCGGGAACCGGCGACCACCACGGAACGGACGTCGCTCATCGACTCGCCTCCTCTGGCATGGGTTGGGACAGGGATTGCGCCAGGGCCTCGCCCAGGCAGTCGAAGTGCCCGCCGGGCACCTCGTGGATGCCGCACGCGCCGAGCGCGACGGTCCGCCAGTGGTTCGCCAGGGCCTCGGCATAGCGCGGCACCAATGGGTTGCCGGCGTCCGGCACGAACAGCCGCAGGGCGCCGACGTAGGGCTCCGGCGCCTCGGCCTGGCTGGCACGCACCGAGTGGCAGAACAGGCGGTAGAGGGTGTCGCGCTCGACGCTGGCGGCGTCGGCGCTACCGCTGGCCGCCTGCAGCACGCGGCCGCGCAGGGCGACGAGATCGGCCAGGCCCGGTAGCCCCGCCAGCGCCTCGGCGCCCAGACGTTCCGGTGTCTGCGCGAGCGCCGCCTGCACCGCCTGGCCAAGACGCTCCGGCGCGGGGAAGCCGAGCGTCGCGGTATCCAGGCCCAATGTGGCGGCGAAGCTGAACAACAGCAGGCGCTCGTCGTCCACCCGGTAGGGAATCCGGTAGCTGGAGACGATATCCAGCTGGCGTACGCGCACCCCGCGCTGGACCAGGGACTTGGCGGTCTCCAGGGCGACCAGCCCGCCGGAGCAGTAGCCGAGCAGGTCGACCTCGCGCAGCCCGGCGCCGTGGAGCGCCTCGGCGTAGCGGCGGCCGAGGCAGGCGTTGAGATGCTCGGCGGGGATCGCCAGGTAGGCGTCGCTGTCATGCACGGCCAGCCCCAGCAACGGCCGCCCCTCACCCAGGGCGCGAAGCAGCGGGCGGTACGGCAGCAGCGTACCGAGGCCTTCGTGGACCAGCACCCGCGGCACGCCCTCGCCGGGCACCAGGCGCACCAGCGGATCGAGCGCCACCGCCCCCTCGGCGAGCGGTGCGCGCGACAGGCCGGCGTGCACCGGGGCGACGCCGCGCGACGCTGCCAGGGCTGGCCCGCGGCCCTCTTCCGGCGCGCCGCGCAGGCGCTCGGCCAGGCCGCGCGGGGTCGGCTGGCTGAGCGCCCAGCGCAGCAGGCGATCGAACGGATGTCGGCGGGCGTTTTCCAGGCGTTCGCGCAAGCGGGCGATCAACTGGGCGATCAACAGCGAGTCGCCGCCGGCGGCGAAGAAGTCTTGCTCGACACCCAGCGACGGGTTGTCCAGCACCTCGCGCCAGAGCGCCAGCAGCGCATTCTCCAGTTCGTCGGCCGGCGCCTGCGCGACGCCACGCCGAAGGTCCGCCTGGGGCTGGCGGGCAAAGCCGGTCAGGGCCTTGCGGTCGATCTTGCCGTTGCCGGTGACCGGCAGGCGTTCGAGCACGCGCAACTGCGCCGGGAGCATGTAGCGCGGCACCCGCGATTCGACGAAGGCCAGCAGCTCGGCCGGCTCCAGGCGGGCGCGGTCGGTCTTGCAGCGGGCCAGCAGGACATCGTAGCCAAGCAGGTCGAGAGCGCTGCCGGGCGGGACCACGCCGCAAGCCAGGTCGCCGCTCTGTCCCGCCAGCCACTCCAGCCATTGCCCGGTGTGGACGAACAGTTGCCGGCGCTCGTCGCGGAGGTCGCGCGGGTTTTCCATCATCAGGCTCTGGCTGACGCTGATCTCGTTGTGCTCGCGCGTCAGTTCCTGGATCACCAGCCAGGCGTCTGCGCCCAGCAACTCGCGCAGACCGGCCAGCAGCGCCGGGGTGTCCAGCGCGTTGTTCAGCGCCCCGGAGCTGAGCAGGATATCCACCGAGTGCGGCGCCACGCCCTGGTCGAGGAGATCGCCGTTCATGTCGAAGCGGCCGAAGCGTACCCACGGCTGGTCGGCGAAGCGCTCGCGGGCGGCGGCGAGGAAGTAGCTGGAAACGTCGGTGAACAGGTAGTCCACCTCCACCCCTCGCTGCACCAGCGGCGCCAACCGGGCAATCACCGCGCGGCTGGCGGCGGCGGTACCGGCGCCCAGCTCCAGCAGGCGCCAGCGCCGTTGCGGCTGGCGCTCGACGATCGCGGCAATGGCCTCGGCCATCGCCGCGTGCAGCGCCTGGGCATGCAGGCCCTGGCTGTACATGGCCTCGGCGATGCGCGCCGAGCCCTGCGGGAACATCAGAGCCGCGGGGCTGATCCGCCCGGCCAGTTGCTCGCCGAGGGATTGCGCGCTATCGCGCAGGTAGGCGACCAGCTCGGCCGGCCAGAGCGCCTCCGGCGCGCAGCCGGCGAACGCCGCCCAGGCGTCCTCCGGACTCTGCGCGGGACGCTCGGCGCAGCCCAGCCAGCCGTCACCCCCGGCGCGCAGGTAGCCGCCCTCCTCCAACTGGCGCAACCAGTGGCGCAGCAGGCGCTGGCGCTTCTCGGCGATACCCAGGCGCTGGCAGAGGGTGGCGAAATCCAGCGGCGTCGCGCTGGCGAACAGCCCGCTGCCGGCCAGCCAGGCGGCCAACGAGGCGAGGCAGGCGCGGTCGAGGGCGGCCACCGCCGCGGCGATGTCCTCCTCGCTGCCCCAGTCGCGGCGCAACGCCTGGGCCGCCCGCTGGCGCACCGCGTCGAGCGCCGTACGCGGATCCTCGCCAGCCTCCGCCGACGCATGCAGGGTGACGAAACTGGCCAGGCTGCGCTCGTGGGTCTCGCCGAGCACCACGGTGGCCGCCAGGTTGACCTGCGGATGGGCGCACAGCGCGGCGTCCAGTTCGGCCAGTTCGATGCGGTGGCCGCGAATCTTCACCTGGTCGTCCTCGCGGCCGAGGAACTCGATGCTGCCGTCGGCCAGGTAGCGGCCGAGGTCGCCGGTGCGATACAGGCGGCGCCCATCGGGATGACGGACGAAGCGTTCGGCGGTGCGCTGCGGATCGCCGGCGTAGCCGAGCGCCAGGCCCACCCCGCCGATGTGGATCTCGCCGCGCACGCCCGGCGGGCAGCGTCGCCCGCGGGCATCCAGGACTTCCACGCTCTGCCCGCGCAGGGCACGGCCATAAGGAATGCTGGCCAGCTCGGTGTGCTGCGGGCGGATCGGCTGCTCGATCGACCAGATCGCCGCCTCGGTGGCGCCGCCCAGGCTGAACAGCGCGCTGTCCGGCCAGCGCCGCCACCAGCGGGTCGGCAGGCTGACCGGAATCCAGTCGCCGGACCAGAGCACGCAGCGCGGTCCCGGCAGGTGGCGTTGCGGCTCGCTCTCCAGGTAATCGATGAGCATCTGCCCCTGGGCCGGCACCGAGTTCCACAGGGTGATGGCGTGGCGTTCCAGCAGGTCCGCCCAGTGCGACGGATCGCTGCCGCGCGCCGGGTCCGGCAGGATCACCTGGGCCCCCGCCGCGGTGGCGCCGAAGAAATCGTAGACCGAGAGGTCGAAGCTCAGCTCGGCGAGGCCGAGGAGGCGGTCGTTGGCATCGACGCCGTAGCGCTGGTTGATGTCGAGCAGGGTGTTGCATACCGCCGCATGGCTGAGCATCACGCCCTTGGGCGTGCCGGTGGAGCCGGAGGTGTAGATCACGTAGGCGAGGTCGTCCGCCGCCACCTCCGCCGCGGGCGGCGGCGGCCAGTCGCTGTCGGCGGCCAGCCGGTCGATGGCCACGCAGGCGCAGCCGGCGTCCGGGACATCGCTTTCCAGGCAGACCAGCGCGACCACTTCGGCGCTGGCGAGGATCGCCTGGCGACGCAGCGGCGGCTGGCGGATGTCCACCGGCACATAGGCGGCGCCGGCCTGGAGGATGCCGAGCACCGCGACCAGTTGCGCGGCGCTTTTCGGCAGCATCACCGCGACCCGTCGGCCACGGCCCGCGCCGTGCGCTTCCAGGGCCCGGCGCAAGGCGCTGGCATGCTGGGCGACCTGGCGGTAGCTGTAGCTGCCGGCGGCATCGTGGATCACCGTGGCGTCGGGGGTCAGCAGGGCACGCTCGGCGAAACCGGCGGCGATGCTCCGGGCGCTGCCGGGCAACGCCTGCGGCGGCGCCTCGACGGGTTCCGTGGCATCGCCGTCGGTCCAGGCGCGCGGGCTCTGCGCCAGGCGCCGGAGCAGCCCGACGAAGTCGTCGAACATGGCCTCCGCCTGGCCCTCGGGGAACAACCCCAGGCGTACGTCCCAGCCGATCTCCAGGCCGCCGAACTGGTCGGTGACCTGGCAGTCCAGCCAGACCTGCGGGGTCTGGCTGATCATGTAGCGTGGCGCGCACGGCGCCTCGCCATCGCCGAGCAGGCGTTGCACGCTGCCGATGCCGCTGGTGAACACCACCGGCATCAGGTCGGCGCCGCGACCGCGCCGGCGCGCCAGTTCGCGCAGCAGGTCGACGCCGCTGAAGCTCGGGTGGTCGAGGTCGTCGAACATCTGCTCGCCGATGCGCCGGGCGCGCTCGACGAAACTCTCGCCGTGGCGGCTGTCCACCGCCAGCAGGCTGAGCGCGGTGAAGTCACCGAGCACCTGCGCCAGCTGCGGATGCAGCGGCGGCCGGTTGAGTACCGTCAGGTTGAGACAGAACGCCGGTGCCTGGCTCCAGCGACCGATGGTCTCGGCGAAGGCCGCCAGGGCCACGCCGGCAGCGCTCAGGCCGTGTTCGCCGGCGCGCGCGCCGAGCGCCTGCCAGGCGGCCTCGTCGAGGCGCGCGTGGAAGTGCCGGAAGCGCGTGGAGCGCGTGTCCGGCTGCGCCCGCAGCGGCAGGTCGGGACGCCCCGGCAGCGCGTCGAGGCGTGCCAGCCACCAGTCGCGGTCGCGCTGCCAGGCCGGCGACTGGCGTCGACGCTGCTCGACCCCGACATAGTCGCGGAAGGTCGCCTCCAGCGGTTCCGCCGTCCATTGCGGATCGAGATAGCGGCGGCGCCATTCGCCAAGCAGCAGTTGCAGGCTGGCGTAGTCGACCAGGGTGAAATCCACCGCACAGTGCAGTACGCAGGCATCCCGGCCGATACTCAGCTCGGGGCGCAGGACCGGCCACTGGTCGAGCGCCGCGCAGGCGTGGTCGAGGCGTTCGCGGACCCGCTCCAGGTGCGCCTGGAAACCGGCTTCGTCGAGCTCCGCGCAGGCATGCACGGTCAGCCGCTGCCAGGGCACCTCGGGCAGGACGCGCTGCCAGGCGTTGTCCTCGATCACCGCGCGCAGCATCGGGTGGCGCGCGACCATGGCGTTCCAGGCCGCCTCCAGGCGCGCCGGATCGGTGTCCGCCGGCCAGTCGTACTCGGCGTACAGCTGGCAGGCGTTGCCACCGTAGTCGAAGGCCGCCTGGCGGCCCAGCACGTAGGCGGCCTGCACCGGGGTCAGCGGGAAACGCTGGTGGGCCAGCTCGGACTCGGCGCGCCAGCCAGGGCCGCCTTCCAAGTGTTCCAGCAAGGCCTCGCGCTCGGCCCGCAGGCGCTCGGCGAGGCCGGCGTCGAGGGCGCCCTGGGGGGCGCGATAGCGCAGGCGGCCCGCCTCGCTCCAGAGTTCGATGCGCCGGCGGCGGCAGGTTTCCAGCAGTTCGCCGAGGCTCATAGCACGCCCTCTTCCAGTTGGGTTTCCTCGATTTCGTCGGTCTGCGCCTGCAAGTGGCGGGCGAGCCCGGCCAGGGTCGGCTGGCGATAGAAATCGGCCATGCCCAGGCGTACGCCGAAACGCTCGCGTATGCCGGCCAGCAGGCGGGTCGCCAGCAGGCTGTCGCCGCCGAGGCTGAAGAAGCTCGCCTCGCGACGACGCACCGGGCGTTTGAGAACCGCTTCCCAGCAGTCGGCCAGCGCCTGCTCATGGGCTTCCAGCGGCTCCTCCGCCGAGGGCTCGTCGCGACACTCGCCGAGCGCGCGGGTCATGCTCCCGGCCAGGCGGCGACGGTCGACCTTGCCATTGCCGTTCAACGGCAGGCTTGGCAGGCACCACAGGCGTTCGGGCCGCATCGCCTGGGGCAGGCGTTGCTCCAGTCCGGCCTGGAGCGCGGCGGCGTCGAGCCCGAGCCCCGGCGCCAGCGCCTCGACCAGGGCGATCCGTTCGCTGCGCCACAGGCAACGCGGCGCCAGTCCCGCAGCGGCGAGATCGGCCAACAGGCTCGGCAGTTCCGCCAGGCGCAGCGGCCGGTCGTCGAGCAGGGCCGCACCGAGCAACGCCAGCGGCGACTCGCGCAGCAGGTCGACCAGCAGCAGGCGGCCCTGCGGGCGCAGCAACGCCGCGGCCAGCGCCAGGCCATCGCGGCTGGCGTCGTAGGCGTGCAACGCGGCGAAGCTGATCACCCGGTCGTAGCGACCGAGGTGCTCGGCAGGTAGCAGGCCGTCGTCCAGCGCCTGCACCGCGATCCGCTCCGGCAGGCGGGTGGCGGCGGCGTCGAGGAGGACGCGGCTGCGTTCGAAGAGGGTCAGTTCCAGCCCCGGACGAAGCAGCGAGGCCATGCCCTGGTCGAGCCAGAGCCCGGCGCGGGTGTCCAGCACCGCCACCCGCAGGCGTTCGCCGGCAGCCGGCGTCGGTAACGCCTCGAGCAGGCGCGCCAGGGCCTCGCGGCCGTCCGGCAAGCGCGCGGCCACCGCCTGCGGCGCCAGCCAGGGATCGAGGAGCAGCGCGGCCGGCGCCTGTTCGCCGGCGAGCAGGCCGCGCAAGGCGTTGCCCATCGCGGTCAGCCCCGCGGCCTGCCAGCCGAGCCGGCGCAACGCCTCGTCGAGCGGCGGCAGCGCGCTGGCGGCGGAGTCCGCCAGCCAGTCCAGCCAGCGCCGGCGCAAACCGTCGTCGAGCTCCAGCGGCGCCTCCAGCAGCGCGCCGAGGATCTCCCGGGTGAGTACCGCCTCGGCCTCTGCCAGGCCGGCGAAAGGCTGTGCGGCCGGCAGCTCCATGGAGCCTTCGGCCCGTGGCGCCAGGCGCGCTACCAGCACCGCGCCGAGGCTCGCCACGCCACCGCCGAGCACCGCCGCGCAGGCGCTTTCCACGCCGGCCTGGGCGCACAGCGCGGCCTCCACCTCGCCCAACTCGATGCGCTGGCCGCGCACTTTCACCTGCTGGTCGACCCGGCCGAGGAATTCCAGGGTGCCGTCCCCCCAGTAGCGCCCGCGATCGCCGGTGCGATACCAGCGGCCCTGGGCATCGTGGACGAAACGCCGGGCGCTGAGCTCGGGGTCGTTGCGATAGCCACGGGCCAGGCTGGCGCCGCCGATCCACAGTTCGCCGACCACCAGGTCCGGCACGTCGCGCCCGTGCGCGTCGACCACCCGGTAGGCCTGTCCCGGCAACGGCCGGCCGTAGGGAATCGAACGCCAGTGCGGCGGCACCGTATCGACGCTCTGCAGATTCGACCAGATACCCGCTTCGGTGGCGCCGCCGAGCACATGCAGGCGGCACTCGCTGGAGCCGCGCGGGCGCAGCCGGGCGGGCAGGTCCAGGGCCACCCAGTCGCCGGACAGCAGCACCGCCCGCAGACTGCGGTAGTCGGCCTGGCTCGCCGGCAGGCTGAGGGCCATCTCCAGCAGGGCCGGCGCCGAGTTCCACAGGCTCACCGCGTGCCGCTGGATGGCCTCCGCCCAGGCGGCGGCGTCGCGCGCCTGTTCCTGGGTCGGCAGGACCAGGCTGGCACCGGCGCCGAGGCCGCCGAACAGGTCGAAGACCGACAGATCGAAGTCCAGCGCGGAGACCGCCAGCAAGCGATCCGATGCGTCCACCCGCAGCAGGTCGAGCAGCGCGTCGATGGTATTGATCGCCGCCGCGTGGCTGACCTCGACGCCCTTCGGCACCCCGGTGGAACCCGAGGTGTAGATCACATAGGCGCTCGCCTGCGGCGCCAGCGGCACGGGGGCGGCCAGCGCCGGGCCGCGCAGCAGGCGCTGGAGGTCCAGGCGCGGCGGCAAGGCTTGCGGATCGTCCTCCTCGGTGATCGCCAGGCATACCCCGGCGGCCTCTTCGATCAGGCGCCGCCGTGCGGGCGGCTGGTCGATGTCCAGCGGCACGTAGCAGGCGCCGGCGGCGAGCACGCCGAATACCGCCGCGACCTGCTGCGGCCCGCGCGGCAGGCTGACCTCGACCGCGTCGCCAGGGCGTACCCCGGCCTCGCGCAGGCCGCCGGCGATGCGCAGCGCATGCTCGGCCAGTTCGCCGCGAGTGACACGTCGGTCGCGATAGAGCAGCGCGTCGGCATCCGGCGCCTCGGCGGCACGAAGGAAGAAGTCTCGATGCAGGGTGCGCGCCGTGGCGCATGCCGGCTGGCCGTTGAGCGCGGCCCGGCGCGCCTGCTGCGCCCAGGGCAGCGGCAGCTCGGCGGGCTGCTCCCAGGCGCTGTCGCAGAGACGCTGGAGCAATCCCACGTAGGCTTCGAACATGGTTTCCGGCAGGCCTTCGGGGAACACGCCGACGACGCTGTCCCAGGCCAGCAGGATACCGTCGCCCACCCGGTAGAGCTGGTGGTCGAGCCAGACCTGCGGGGTCTGCGAGAGCATGTCGTGGAGATCGCCGAAGACTTCGCGGAACGCCGCCGGGACGAAGCCTTCCTCGCCCAGGTTGCTGGCGAACACCACCGGCGCCGAACGCGGCTGGCCCTGCCGGCGTGCCTCGCGCAGCACTTCGAGGGCGGGGAAGGCGGCATGGTCGATGGCGCCGTGGAGGGTGCGCTGGAAGCCCTTCACCGCCTCGGCGAAGGACACCCCGGCCTGCATCCGGCACTCCAGCAGCAACAGGGTGGTGAAGTCGGCGATCACTTCGCCGATACGCGGGTCGTCGGCATGCCGATCGAACAGCGGTACGTTGAGGAGAAACTCCGGGGTTTCGCTCCAGCGCGCCAGGACCAGCGCGAAGGCGCAGCCGAACACGCAGGACAAGGTCACGCCATGCTGCGCCGCGAGACGCTCCAGGCGCCGGCTCTCGCCGGCGGAAAGCTGGAAGGCGAGGCGCCGGGTGCGCGGCTGGCGGATGCTTTGCGGCGCGCAGGCCAGCGGCAGGGCCGGCGCGTCCGGCAGGTGCGGCAGGCGTTCCAGCCAGTAATCGCGGGCCCGCGCCGAGGCCTCGGCGCGTTGCGCCGCACGGCACGCCAGGTAGTCGGCGAAATGCAGCGCCGGCGGTTCCGCCAGGCGTTCCGGCGCGACATAGGCGGCGCCCAGCTCGGCGAGCAGCAGGCGCAGGCTTTCGACATCGGCGGCAAGCAGGTCGAGGCTCAGCCAGAGGCGGTCCTCGCCGCCCGGCATGCGCACCAGCCCGAGCAGGAACACCTGGCCGCGCTCCACCGCCAGGCATTCATGGGCGCGCCACTCGCGCAGCGCCCGCCAGTCGTGCTCGGCTTCGTCGGTTTGCCGCGCGCGCCAGTCCTGCAGGTCGAAGCACGGCAGCGGCGGCGCAGCGAGGACCTGCTGCAGGCCGTCGAAAAAGCGCGCGCGCAGCATCGGATGTCGCTGGCGCACGCACTCCGCCGCCGCGGCCAGGCGCTGCGGGTCGAGGTCGCGAGCGCGGAATTCGAGGAACGCGTGGCAACTGATGTTGCCCAGCACCTCGTCGGCGCCGCGCCCCAGCCAGTAGGCCTGCTGCACGGACGACAATTCGAATGGCCGGTCATGCGCCAGCGGCGCGGCCACCGCGGGCGGAACCCCGAGCGGCGCCGCGCCGGCCAGCAGCTCGAGCCAGGCGCCCAGGCTCGGTCGCTGCGCCAACTGGGCGAAATCCACCGCCAAGCCGCGTGCCCGCACGCGCTCCTGCAGGTACATCAGGCGAATCGAATCGAGGCCGCAACCCAGCAGATCGTCGTCGTCGGCCAGGGCGCGCACGTCGTCGAGCGGTTCGCCAAGCAATTCGGCGAGCTGCTCGGCCAGCCAGTCGCGCAGGGCGGTACGGGAATCGGGGGGCAGATCCATGGGGGCTCCCTAGGGCAAGCATCGGAGGTCGGCCGCCAGTTACTGGCAACCATTATCAAATGCGACCTTATCTCACCTGGGCAGGAACGCAGGCCGGCAATGCTTTAGCCAGCCGGACTGTTTCGTTAGATGCAGGGACAACCGGAAACGACGACGCCCCTCCCGCGGCCGGGTCGGGGCAGCGTCGCTCCGGCTCAGCGGATTTCGCTGGGGGAAATGCCGTAGCGCTTGCGGAAGGCGATGGAAAAATGCGCCGGACTGTAGCCGACCCGATAGGCGACCGTGGACACGTTGGCCTCTTCGTCGCAGAGCATCCGGTGTGCTTCGCGCAGGCGGTACTCCTGCAAGTAGCCGAACACGCTGGCGCCGAACACCTTGCGGAAGCCGGCGGTGAGCTTGCGGGGGTTCATCCCCACGCGGCTGGCCAGGGCGTCCAGCGACGGCGGCTCCTGCAGCTCGCCCACCAGCAGGTCGCGGGCGGCGTGGATGCGCTCGACCTCGGTGCAGGTGATGCGCCGCTCCTCTGCCGGACGCGCCTCGCCGGAAAGGAACTGGGCGCTCAGCGCAGCCAGTTCCAGGGCCTTGCCGCCCAGGTACAGGTCGCGGGTCGGACCGAGCATCTGGCAGGTGGCGATCTGCGAGGCCAGCGCCTGCATCGCCCGCGGCGCCGGGCAGCTCATGATCCGCGGATCCCCGCCGGGGCGCCGCACCAGTTGCTCGGGCAACCAGCCGAGGCGACTGTCGAGGGCTTCGATGCCGAGCTGGACGATGGTGTAGCGCAGCGGCTTGTCGGTGCCGTAGATCTGCGCCGAGGTGAAGTCGCCGTCGTTGGCGATGGTACACAGGCTCGGCCCCTCGATGAGGTGCTCGGGCTGGCCGGGAATCCGGCAGCGCAACTGGCCGCTCTGCACCAGGATCAGGCGCAGGCCGCGCTCCAGCGGTTCCTCGAACCAGTCCTCGCTGGCCGAGCAGAAGGTCCCGGTCACCAGCTTCATGTTCGGATCGATGTGCGCCACCCCGGGCCGGTTGCCCGGCACCGGCGCGGCACCGTCGGCCTGTGGAGCGATGATGGTGATGGTCATCAGGTTTTCCTGTAGCCCGGGCGCCACCGACGCGGCGACGCCTTCCTCGAAACGTGGAGACAGGGGGGACTTTTTAGCGGAGATGGACAAAGCATCCGGCACTCCGTCCCTGTAGCGAATGAAAAAGCCCCGCAATCGAAAGGCGCGGGCTTGCGCGGTCCCTGCCAGCCGCCAATGATAATAAATCTCATTTCCCAGCCTTGGCAATCGACCGCATCCACGGAGATCGCATGACTTCCTCGCCCGTCCCTCGAACGGCCGTCGACGACGCCCCCGACTGGCCCGCCGACTTCGCTCGCCGCTACATCGCCGCTGGCCACTGGCAGCAGCAGAGCTTCGCCGAAGCCCTCGCCGCCAGCGCCGCGCGCCATCCGCAACGGATCGCGCTGTGCGCCGACCAGCAGCGCCTCAGCTACGCCGAGCTGCTGCTGCGCTGTCGCCGCCTGGCTGCCGGCCTGCGCCAGCTCGGTCTGGCGCGCGGCGACACGGTGGTGCTGCACCTGCCCAACGGAATCGCCTTCGTCGAGACCTGCTTCGCCCTGTTCCAGCTCGGCGTGTGCCCGGTACTGGCCCTGCCCGCACACCGCCAGCACGAGATCGGCGGCTTCTGCCGCTTCGCCGGGGCCAAGGCCTATATCGGCGCCGAGCGGATCGATGGTTTCGACCCGCGGCCGATGGCCGGCGAACTGCTCGCCAGCGGCGCCTGTCGCATGGCGCTGATCCACGGCGAGGCCGAGGCTCCGCTGCAAACGCTGGCACCGCTGTACCAGGCGCCGGCGCTGGAGGAATGCGCCGCCCGCGCCGAGGACGTCGCCTGCTTCCAGCTGTCCGGCGGCACCACCGGCACGCCGAAGCTGATTCCCCGGCGTCACCGCGAATACCTCTACAACGTGCGCGCCAGCACCGAGGTCTGCGGCTTCGACGAGCACACCGTGTACCTTACCGGCCTGCCGATGGCGCACAATTTCACCCTCTGCTGCCCCGGGGTGATCGGCACCCTGCTGGCCGGCGGTCGCGTGGTGGTCAGCCAGCGCGCCGATCCCGAGCACTGCTTCCCGCTGATCGCCCGCGAACGGGTCACCCACACCGCCCTGGTGCCACCGCTGGCGATGCTCTGGCTGGATGCCCAGGAAAGCCGCCGCGCCGATCTATCCAGCCTGCGCCTGCTCCAGGTCGGCGGCTCGAAGCTCGGCAGCAGTGCCGCGCGGCGCGTCGAACCGGTGCTTGGCTGCCGGCTGCAACAGGTGCTGGGAATGGCCGAGGGGCTGATCTGCTATACCCGCCTGGACGATCCGCCCGAACGCGTCCTGCACACCCAGGGCCGGCCGCTGTCGCCGGACGACGAGGTGCGGGTGGTCGATGCTGACGGCCGCGAGGTCGGCCCCGGCGAGATCGGCGAGCTGACCGTGCGCGGCCCCTACACCATCCGCGGCTACTACCGGCTACCCGAGCACAACGCCAAGGCCTTCAGCGCGGACGGTTTCTACCGCACCGGCGACCGGGTCAGCCGCGACGCCGACGGCTACCTGGTGGTGGAAGGCCGCGACAAGGACCAGATCAACCGCGGCGGCGAGAAGATCGCCGCGGAGGAAGTGGAGAACCTGCTGATCGCCCATCCGCAGGTGCACGACGCCACCGTGGTGGCGATGCCCGACAGCCTGCTCGGCGAACGCACCTGCGCTTTCGTCATCCCGCGCCAGCCGGCGCCCTCGGCGCTGAAGCTGAAGCAGTACCTGCACGCCTGCGGACTGGCCGCGTTCAAGGTGCCGGACCGCATCGAGCTGGTCGCGGCCTTCCCCCAGACCGGGATCGGCAAGATCAGCAAGAAGGACCTGCGCGAGCGCCTGCGCCGCGAGCTGGAGGCCCGCGCATGAACGCCGCCTGGATCCGTCCGTTGCGCCTGACGCCGATGCCGCGCCTGCGCCTGGCCTGTTTCCCCCATGCCGGCGGCAGCGCCAGCTTCTTCCGCAGCTGGAGCGAACGCCTGCCGGCCGACGTCGACCTCCTGGCGCTGCAGTATCCCGGCCGCGAGGACCGCTTCAACGAGGCCCCGGCGACCCGCCTGGAAGACCTCGCCGACGGCGCCGCCCTCGCCCTGCGCGAATTCGCCGATGCGCCCCTGGCGCTGTTCGGGCACAGCCTCGGCGCGGCGCTGGCGTACGAGACCGCGCTGCGTCTGGAAAGCGCTGGCGCGCCTCTGCGCCACCTGTTCGTCTCGGCCCATCCGGCGCCGCACCGGCAGCGCGGCGGCGTGTTGCACCGCGGTGAAGACACGGCGCTGCTGGCGGACGTCCGCCGCCAGGGTGGCGCCAGCGAGTTGCTCGAGGACGCCGACCTGCGCGCGCTGTTCCTGCCGCTCCTGCGCGCCGACTACCAGGCGATCGAGACCTACCGCCGGGCGCAGCCGATCGCCCTGGCCTGCCCGCTGGACGTGCTCCTCGGCGACGGCGACGAGGAAGTCAGCCCCGCCGAGGCGCAGGCCTGGAGCGACGCCAGCCGGCACCCGGCGCGGCTGCGGCGCTTTCCCGGCGGGCACTTCTACCTGAGCGAGGGACGCGACGCGGTGATCGACCACCTGCTGCGCCGCCTCGAACACCCCGACACCCGTTCTCGAGAGGTTGCATGATGAAAATGCCCGAAGACTACACCGGCCTGGCGGATATCCGCGAAGCCATCGACCGCATCGACCACGATATCGTCCTGGCCCTCGGCCGGCGCATGGACTACGTCAAGGCGGCCTCGCGCTTCAAGGCCAGCGAGGCGGCGATCCCGGCGCCCGAGCGGGTCGCCGCGATGCTGCCGGAACGCGCCCGCTGGGCGGAGGAGAACGGCCTCGACGCGCCCTTCGTCGAGGGCCTGTTCGCGCAGATCATCCACTGGTACATCGCCGAGCAGATCAAGTACTGGCGCCAGACCCGGGGTGCCGCATGAGCTGCCTGGCCCCCCTGAGCCAGTGCCTGCACGCCTTGCGCGGCACCTTCGAGCACGCCATCGGCCAGGCGCAGGCGCTCGATCGTCCAGTCCTGGTGGCGGCTTCGTTCGAGATCGACCCGCTGGACCCACTGCAGGTGTTCGGCGCCTGGGACGACCGGCAAACGCCCTGCCTGTACTGGGAACAGCCCGAGCTGGCGTTCTTCGCCTGGGGCTGCGCCCTGGAGCTGCAAGGCCACGGCGAACAGCGCTTCGCCCGGCTCGAGGACAGCTGGCGGCTGCTCTGCGCCGAGGCGGTGGTCGAGGGTCCGCTGGCGCCGCGCCTGTGCGGCGGCTTCCGCTTCGATCCGCGCGGCCCGCGCCAGGAACACTGGCAGGCCTTCGCCGACGCCAGCCTGATGCTCGCCAGCCTCACCGTGCTGCGCGAGGGCGATCGCCACCGGGTGCTCTGCCAGCACCTGGCCAAGCCCGGCGAAGATGCCCTGGCCCTGGCCGCCTACCACTGCTCGGCGCTGCTGCGCCTGCGCCAGCCGGCCCGGCGCCGGGCATTGCCGGCGAACGCCGGCGAACAGCAGGACGCCTCGCCGCTGGAGCGCCGGCAGTGGGAAGGCAAGGTCGCCGACGCGGTTCACGGCGTGCGCCAGGGACGCTTCGGCAAGGTCGTGCTGGCCCGCGCCCAGGTCCAGCCGCTCGGCGAGGTCGAGCCCTGGCAGGTACTCGAACAACTGCGCCTGCGTCACGCCGAGGCCCAGTTGTTCGCCTGTCGGCGCGGCAACGCCTGCTTCCTCGGCGCCTCGCCGGAACGCCTGGTGCAGGTGCGCGACGGCGCGCTGCGCACCCACGCCCTCGCCGGCACCACCGCCCGCGGCGGCGACGCCGGGGAAGACACCCGGCTCGGCCAGGCGCTGCTCGACAGCGCCAAGGAAAGACACGAGCACCAACTGGTGGTGGAAGCGATCCGCGCGGCCCTGGAGCCCTTCAGCGAAGCGTTGCGGATCCCCGCGACGCCCGCCCTGAAACGACTGGCCCGGGTGCAGCACCTGAACACGCCGATCCAGGCTCGCCTGGCCGATGGCCAGGGCATCCTGCGCCTGGTCGAAGCACTGCATCCGACCCCCGCGGTGGGCGGCTACCCGCGCAGCGCGGCGCTGGACCACATCCGCCAGCACGAAGGCATGGACCGTGGCTGGTACGCCGCGCCGCTGGGCTGGCTCGACGGCGAAGGCAACGGCGACTTCCTGGTGGCGCTGCGCTCGGCTCTGCTCACTCCGGGCCAGGGCTACCTGTTCGCCGGCTGCGGCCTGGTAGGCGATTCGGAACCGTCCCACGAGTACCGCGAAACCTGCCTTAAGCTCAGCGCCATGCAGGACGCCCTGTCCGCCGCCGGCGGCCTGGGCGAGGCACCGTTGCAACGCGGCGTCGCCTGAAACACGAAGCCCCCTGCGACCCGGGGTGCAGGGGGCTTCGAAGAAGCGCCGCGGCGCGGCCTGGACCGCGCGCGGCCAAGGTCGCGACTTAGAACGGAATGTCGTCGTCGAAGCTGTCGTAGTCCTGGGCCGGCTGCGGCGCAGGTTGCTGCTGCGGGGCCGGACGCGACTGCTGCTGCGGGGCCTGCTGCGGGCGCTGCATGGGCTCGCGCGGGGCGCGCTGCGAGTCGTCGCCGGAGGGACGGCCGCCGAGCAACTGCATGTTGCCGTTGATGTCGACCACGATCTCGGTGGTGTAGCGATCCTGACCGTCCTGGCCCTGCCACTTGCGGGTGCGCAGGCTGCCTTCGACGTAGACCTGGGACCCCTTGCGCAGGTACTCGCCGGCGATCTCCGCCAGGCGGCCGAAGAACACCACGCGGTGCCATTCGGTGCGCTCCTGTTGCTGGCCGGTCTGCTTGTCCTTCCAGCTCTCGCTGGTGGCGAGGGTGATGTTGGTCACCGCATTGCCATTGGGCATGTAGCGGGTTTCCGGGTCACCACCGACGTTGCCAACCAGAATGACTTTGTTAACCCCACGGGCCATGACGTTCTCCTAAGGTTCAGCATCCGCCCGGCGCGGCCTGGGCCAGGCGCTCGAGGGCGGTGCGATCCACTTGTTGGGTATCCACTTTGACATAGGCGGCGGCCTCCTCGGCCACCACCACGGCGTCTGCCACACCGGGCAACGCCCTGAATCGCTGGACCAGCGCCGCGTCCTGCAGCGCGGCGGGCGCGAGCGGCAGGCGGATGCTGGTCACATAAGGCGGTTCGCGCATGGTACCAGCAATCGCCAGCCAGAGGGCAGCGAGCACCGCGCATCCGATGAACACCATGCTCAGCCCACCGTGCTGGAACATCCAGCCGCCGAGGATGCCGCCCAGCGCCGCGCCGAGGAACTGGCTGGTGGAGTACACCCCCATCGCCGTGCCCTTGCCGCCGGCCGGCGAGACCTTGCTCACCAGCGACGGCAGCGAGGCTTCGAGCAGGTTGAAGGCGGTGAAGAACACCACCGTGCCGACCACCAGCATGGCCAGGCTGTGACCGAAGGCCAGGAAGAACAGTTCGCAGGCCAGCAGGGTAGCCACCGCGCCGGTCAGCACGCGCTTCATGCGGCGCTTCTTCTCGGCGTAGATGATGAACGGCACCATGCCGAAGAAACCGACCAGCAGCGCGGTCAGGTAGACCCACCAGTGCTGCTCTTTGGGCAGGCCGCCCTCGTGCACCAGCGCCAGCGGCAGGGCGACGAAGCTGGCCATGAGGATGGCGTGGAGAATCAGGATGCCGGCGTCCAGGCGCAGCAGGTCGCCGTGCTTCAGGGTCGGCAGCAGGGCCTGGCGCGCAACGCTGGATTCGCGATGCTGGGTCATGTGGTCCGGCTGCGGGACGAAGAACAGGATCAGCAGCAGGCCGACCAGCGCCATCCCGGCGGTGAACCAGAACAGCCCGTGCAGGCCGAACAGGTGGGTCAGCACCGGACCGAGCACCATGGCCACGGCGAAGGACACGCCGATGCTCATGCCGATCATCGCCATCGCCTTGGTCCGGTGCTGCTCGCGGGTGAGGTCGGAGAGCAACGCCATCACCGCCGCCGAGATCGCCCCGGCGCCTTGCAGGACGCGGCCGGCGATCACGCCCCAGATGGAGTCGGCATTGGCCGCGAGGGCCGCGCCGGCGGCGAAGATCAGCAACCCGACGACGATCACCGGACGTCGGCCGATGCGGTCGGAGATGGTCCCGAAGGGAATCTGCAGGATCGCCTGGGTCAGGCCGTAGGCGCCGATGGCCAGGCCGATCAGCGCCGGCGTCGCGCCGGCCAGGTCCTGGCCATAGGTGGCCAGCACCGGCAGGACCATGAACATGCCGAGCATGCGAAAGGCGAAGACCAGGGACAGCCCGACGGCCGCTCGCGTTTCGGTACCGCTCATCCGCTCAGTGTGTGAGTCGTGCATAACACCCTCATGGAAGAAAACGCTGCTGGGCAAGGCCTCATGCCCCTGCCGATGGCGCCGCCGCCCGCTCCTGGGCGACCGGGGCGATCCCCGCGCCGGAAAAATGCCGCGCATTCTACCAGCCCGCCCCCTCGCGGCACAGGCGCGCCACTTTGCCGCGCGGTAGCGGCCAGCCGTATACTCAGCGGTTTTCGCCCGCCATGCGAGGCCGCTGTGGATAAGATCCTGATTCGTGGGGCGCGTACCCACAACCTGAAGAACGTCGACCTCACACTGCCACGCGACAAACTGATCGTGATCACCGGACTTTCCGGTTCCGGCAAGTCTTCCCTGGCCTTCGACACGCTCTATGCCGAAGGCCAGCGGCGCTACGTGGAATCCCTCTCGGCCTATGCCCGGCAATTCCTGTCGATGATGGAAAAGCCCGACGTGGACACCATCGAGGGCCTGTCACCGGCGATTTCCATCGAACAGAAGTCCACTTCCCACAACCCGCGCTCCACCGTGGGTACGATCACCGAGATCTACGACTACCTCCGCCTGCTCTATGCCCGCGTCGGCACCCCGCGCTGCCCGGACCACGACATCCCGCTGGAGGCGCAGACCGTCAGCCAGATGGTCGACCAGGTCCTCGCCCTGCCCGAAGGCAGCAAGCTGATGTTGCTGGCGCCGGTGATCCGCGAGCGCAAGGGCGAGCACCTGGCGGTGTTCGACGAGATGCGCGCGCAGGGTTTCGTCCGCGCCCGGGTCGACGGCAAGCTCTACGAGCTCGACGAAGTACCTAAGCTGGACAAGCAGAAGAAGCACAGCATCGACGTGGTGGTGGACCGCTTCAAGGTCCGCGCCGACCTCCAGCAACGCCTGGCCGAGTCCTTCGAGACCGCCCTCGCCCTGGCCGACGGCATCGCCCTGGTGGCGCCGATGGATGAGGACGAGGAGGTCGAGGAGATCATCTTCTCGGCGCGCTTCGCCTGCCCGGTCTGCGGCCACTCGATCAGCGAGCTGGAACCCAAGCTGTTCTCCTTCAACAACCCGGCCGGCGCCTGCCCGACCTGCGACGGCCTCGGCGTGAAGCAATTCTTCGACGCGCGGCGGGTGGTCAATGGCGAGCTGACCCTGGCCGAGGGCGCGATCCGCGGCTGGGACCGGCGCAACGTCTATTACTTCCAGATGCTCGGCTCGCTGGCCCAGCACTACGGTTTCAGCCTGGAAGAGCCCTTCGACGAGCTCGGCGCCGAGCACCAGAAGGTCGTGCTCTACGGCTCCGGCCGGGAGAACGTCGACTTTCGCTATCTCAACGACCGCGGCGATATCGTCAAGCGCTCGCACCCGTTCGAGGGCATCCTGCCGAACCTCGAGCGGCGCTACCGCGAGACCGAGTCGGCCACGGTCCGCGAGGAGCTGGCCAAGTTCCTCAGCACCCAGCCCTGCCCGGATTGCCACGGTACCCGCCTGCGCCGCGAGGCGCGGCATGTGTGGGTCGGCGACCGGACGCTGCCGGCGATCACCGCGATGCCGGTCGGCGAAGCCTGCGAGTATGCCGCCGGACTCAGCCTGACCGGCCGCCGTGGCGAGATCGCGGCGAAGATCCTCAAGGAAATCCGCGACCGCCTGCAGTTCCTGGTCAACGTCGGCCTCGACTACCTGACCCTCGACCGCAGCGCCGACACCCTGTCCGGCGGCGAAGCCCAGCGCATCCGCCTGGCCAGCCAGATCGGCGCCGGCCTGGTGGGAGTGATGTACATCCTCGATGAACCCTCGATCGGCCTGCACCAACGCGACAACGAGCGCCTGCTCGGCACCCTCACCCACCTGCGCAACCTCGGCAACACGGTGATCGTGGTCGAGCACGACGAGGACGCGATCCGACTCGCCGACTACGTCGTCGACATCGGCCCCGGCGCCGGCGTGCACGGCGGCCAGGTAGTGGCGGAAGGTACGCCCGACCAGGTGATGAACCACCCCGACTCGCTGACCGGCAAGTACCTTTCCGGGCGCAAGAAGATCGTGGTACCGGCCAAGCGCACCCCGCGCGACAAGAAGAAACTGCTGAAGCTGAAGGGCGCGCGCGGCAACAACCTGCAGAACGTCAACCTGGAGATCCCGGTCGGCCTGTTCACCTGCATCACCGGCGTGTCCGGCTCGGGCAAGTCGACGCTGATCAACAACACCCTGTTCCCGATCACCGCCACCGCGCTGAACGGCGCGACCACCCTGGAAGTGGCGCCGTACGATTCGTTCGACGGCCTGCAGCACCTGGACAAGGTGGTGGATATCGACCAGAGCCCCATCGGCCGTACCCCGCGCTCCAACCCGGCGACCTATACCGGCCTGTTCACGCCGATCCGCGAACTGTTCTCCGGCGTGCCGGAGGCCCGCTCGCGCGGCTACGGTCCCGGCCGTTTCTCGTTCAACGTCAAGGGCGGCCGCTGCGAGGCCTGCCAGGGCGATGGCGTGATCAAGGTGGAAATGCACTTCCTGCCGGACATCTACGTGCCCTGCGACGTCTGCAAGGGCAAGCGCTACAACCGCGAGACCCTGGAGATCCGCTACAAGGGCAAGAGCATCCACGAGGTGCTGGAGATGACCATCGAGGAAGCCCGCGAGTTCTTCGACGCCGTCCCCGCCTTGGCGCGCAAGCTGCAGACGCTGATGGACGTCGGCCTGTCCTATATCAAGCTGGGGCAGAGCGCGACCACCCTCTCCGGAGGCGAGGCGCAGCGGGTCAAGCTGTCGCGCGAGTTGTCCAAGCGCGATACCGGCAAGACCCTGTACATCCTCGACGAACCGACCACCGGCCTGCATTTCGCCGACATCCAGCAACTGCTCGACGTGCTCCACCGTCTGCGCGACCACGGCAACACCGTGGTGGTGATCGAGCACAACCTGGACGTGATCAAGACCGCCGACTGGCTGGTCGATCTCGGTCCCGAGGGCGGCTCCAAGGGCGGCCAGATCATCGCCAACGGCACGCCGGAGCAGGTGGCCGAGATGTCCCAGTCGCACACCGGGCACTTCCTCAAGCCGCTGCTGGAACGGGATCGCGCCTGATCCGCGGACGCCCATGAAAAAGCCCCTGCGACCGTGAGGCGCAGGGGCGTTTCGTATCCACAGGGAGATCAGATCTGCGATTGCAGATAATTCTCCAGGCCCATCCTGGCGATCAGGCCGAGTTGCTGCTCCAGCCAGTAGGCATGGTCTTCCTCGGTGTCGGCCAGCTGGGCCTTGAGGATGTCACGGCTGACGAAATCCTTGTGTTGCTCGCAGAGGGCGATGCCCTTGGCCAGCGCGGCGCGGACGTGGCGTTCGAGCTTGAGATCGGCCTCGAGCATCTCCGGCACCGTGGTGCCGGGGTGGATGTCGTCCGGACGCATGCGCGGCGTGCCCTCGAGCAGGAGGATGCGGCGCAGCAGGGCATCGGCGTGCTGGGTCTCTTCCTCCATCTCGTGGTTGAGGCGCTCGTAGAGCTTGCTGAAGCCCCAGTCCTCGTACATGCGCGAGTGGATGAAGTACTGGTCGCGCGCGGCGAGTTCGCCGGTCAGCAACGTGTTGAGGTAGTCGATGACTTCCGGATGGCCTTGCATCGGCGCTCTCCCTGGAGAAAACAAAGAATCTAGCCGCATATGCTCCCGGCTTCGCCTGACCCCGGTCAAGCGAACGGCCATAAAAAAGCCCCCTTTGCGAAGAAAGGGGGCCGGGCCTCATCAGGCCATCAGTCCAGCTTCAGGCCAAGGGCGTCGGCGACGCCTTTGCCGTAGGCCGGATCGATCTTGTGGAACAGGCCGATCTGTCGACGCTGGATCTGTTCCGGCACATCGCGGATGTCTTCGGCGATGTTGTCGAACAGGCGCTGCTTCTGCTCGTCGGTGAACAGGCGGAACAGCGCGGCCGGCTGGCTGAAGTAGTCGTCGTCGACCCGGTGGTTCCAGTGATCCGCGGCACCCTCCAGGCTCAGCGGCGGCTCGGAGAAGTCCGGCTGCTCCTGCCACTGGTTGAAGCTGTTCGGCTCGTAGCTGACGCGCTGGTGGGCGTTATTGCCATCCACCCGCATGCCGCCGTCGCGGTGGTAGACCTGGTGCGGGCAACGCGCGGCGTTGACCGGGATCTGGTGGTGATTGACGCCCAGGCGATAGCGGTGGGCATCGCCGTAGGAGAACAGGCGGCCCTGGAGCATCTTGTCGGGCGAGAAACCGATACCGGGCACCACGTTGGCCGGGGTGAAGGCGGCCTGCTCGACTTCGGCGAAGTAGTTGTCCGGGTTGCGATTCAGCTCGAAGAAGCCCACCTCGATCAGCGGGTAGTCGCCATGCGGCCAGACCTTGGTCAGGTCGAACGGGTTGTAGCGGTAGGTCGCCGCTTCCTTCTCCGGCATGATCTGCACGTACATCTTCCAGCGCGGGAAATCACCTTTCTCGATGCTCTCGTAGAGGTCACGCTGAGAACTCTCTCGGTCCTGGGCAATCACTTCGGCGGCTTCGGCGTTGGTCAGGTTCTCGATGCCCTGCTGGGTCTTGAGGTGGAACTTGACCCAGAAACGCTCGTTGCTGGCGTTGATGAAGCTGAAGGTGTGGCTGCCGAAACCGTGGATGTGCCGGTAGCTCTTCGGCAGCCCGCGGTCGCTGAAGTCGATGGTCAACTGGTGCAGCGATTCCGGCAGGTGGGAGAAGAAATCCCACTTGAAGGTGGCGTTGCGCAGGTTGGTGCGCGGATCGCGCTTCACCACGTGGTTGAGGTCGGGGAACTTGAGCGGGTCGCGCAGGTAGAACACCGGGGTGTTGTTGCCGACCAGGTCCCAGTTGCCTTCCTCGGTATAGAAGCGCATGGAGAAACCGCGGATGTCGCGTTCGGCATCCGCTGCGCCACGCTCGCCGGCGACCGTGGAGAAGCGCAGGAACATGTCGGTCTTCTTGCCCACCTGGGAAAAGATCTTCGCGCGGGTATAAGGGGTGATGTCGTGGGTGACGGTGAAGGTGCCGTAGGCCGCGGAGCCTTTCGCGTGCATGCGGCGCTCGGGGATCACTTCGCGGTCGAAGTGGGCGAGCTTCTCGAGGAACCACACGTCCTGCAGCAACATCGGGCCGCGCGGGCCGGCGGTCTGCACGTTCTGGTTATCGACCACCGGAGCTCCGGCAGCGGTGGTCAAACGGGTTTTCTCTTCCATTTACTCTCTCCTCAACGGCTAACGTGCTATGAAGCGAAGCGGCTACACGGAAATCATCAGCGTGGACCAGGGATCGCCGCAGGACAACCTCTCGGTTGTGCCAAACGCCCGCTGCATTGATCTCGCCTACCCGAACGTAGCTTTTCGTAAAAGCAGGTTAAGGATGAATGACAGCCCTCCAGTAATCCAATTTATTAAAGGCAGCGAGTCGATAGATAAAAACTTTAAGACAGGGCAATAAAAAACCGGGCCTAGGCCCGGTTTCTTATGCGGCAGCTACCTTATTCGGCAGCTTCCACGACTTCACCGCCGACCGGACGATCAACCAGCTCGACGTACGCCATGGGGGCGTTGTCGCCAGCGCGGAAACCGCACTTCAGGATGCGCAGGTAGCCACCCGGACGGTTGGCGTAGCGCTTGCCCAGGTCGTTGAACAGCTTACCGACGGCAGCTTTCGAACGGGTACGGTCGAAAGCCAGGCGACGGTTGGCGACGCTGTCTTCCTTGGCCAGGGTGATCAGCGGCTCGGCAACGCGACGCAGCTCCTTGGCCTTGGGCAGGGTGGTTTTGATCAGTTCGTGTTCGAACAGCGACACCGCCATGTTCTGGAACATAGCCTTGCGGTGCGCGCTGGTGCGGCTCAGGTGACGACCACTTTTACGATGGCGCATGGTTCAATTCCTTTCCAAACTTTACGTTCGGTAGTTACGACGATCAGGCAGTGGCCTTGTCGTCTTTCTTAAGACTTGCCGGCGGCCAGTTGTCGAGGCGCATACCGAGGGACAGACCACGGGAAGCCAGAACGTCCTTGATTTCGGTCAGGGACTTCTTGCCCAGGTTCGGCGTTTTCAACAGCTCTACTTCGGTGCGCTGGATCAGGTCACCGATGTAGTAGATGTTTTCCGCCTTCAGGCAGTTGGCCGAACGTACGGTCAGTTCCAGGTCATCGACCGGACGCAGGAGGATCGGATCGATCTCGTCTTCCTGCTCTTCAACGACGGGTTCGCTGTCGCCCTTGAGGTCCACGAACGCTGCCAGCTGCTGTTGCAGGATGGTAGCGGCGCGACGGATAGCCTCTTCGGGATCCAGGGTGCCGTTGGTTTCCAGGTCTAGGACCAGTTTGTCCAGGTTGGTGCGCTGCTCGACACGGGCGTTTTCCACCACGTAGGAGACACGACGGACCGGGCTGAACGATGCGTCGAGCTGCAGACGGCCGATGCTGCGGCTTTCGTCCTCATCGCTCTGACGTGCGTCGGCAGGCTCGTAGCCACGGCCACGAGCTACCTTCAGCTTCATGTTCAGCGCGCCGTTGTCTGCCAGGTTGGCGATAACGTGGTCACCGTTGATGATCTCAACATCGTGATCCAGCTGAATATCGGCAGCAGTCACAACACCCGAGCCCTTCTTAGCCAGGGTCAGCGTCACTTCATCACGACCGTGCAGCTTGATGGCCAGACCTTTCAGGTTCAGCAGGATCTCGATTACGTCTTCCTGCACACCTTCGATCGCCGAGTACTCGTGGAGTACGCCGTCGATCTCGGCCTCGACCACTGCGCAGCCAGGCATGGAGGACAACAGGATGCGACGCAGCGCGTTGCCCAGGGTGTGACCAAAACCACGCTCGAGAGGCTCGAGCGTGATCTTGGCGCGGGTTTGACTGACCACCTGCACATCGATGTGGCGGGGGGTCAGGAACTCATTTACCGAACTCTGCATGGATGCACCTATTTTCTAGCCCTTACTTGGAGTAGAGCTCGACAATCAGGTTTTCGTTGATATCAGCGGACAGGTCGCTGCGAGCCGGAACACTCTTGAAGGTACCAGTCTTCTTGTCGAGGTCGACTTCGACCCACTCGACACGACCGCGCTGGCCACAGAGTTCCAGAGCCTGAGCGATACGCAGCTGATTCCTCGACTTCTCGCGAATAGCTACGACGTCACCGGCCTTCACTTGGTAGGAAGGGATGTTGACGGTCTGACCGTTGACGGTGATGGCCTTGTGGGACACCAGCTGGCGCGATTCGGCGCGAGTGGAACCAAAGCCCATGCGGTATACGACGTTGTCCAGACGGCACTCGAGCAGTTGCAGCAGGTTCTCACCGGTGGAACCCTTGCGACGGGAGGCTTCCTGGTAGTAGCCACGGAACTGACGCTCCAGTACGCCGTAGATGCGGCGGACCTTCTGCTTCTCACGCAGCTGCAGACCGTAGTCGGACAGACGGCCACGACGCTGGCCATGCTGGCCGGGAACGTTTTCAGCCTTGCACTTCGAGTCGAGGGCGCGGGCGCCGCTCTTCAGGAACAGGTCGGTGCCTTCACGGCGAGACAGTTTGCACTTGGGACCAATGTAACGAGCCATTTCTCACTGTCTCCTATTACACGCGACGCTTTTTCGGCGGACGGCAGCCGTTATGCGGGATCGGGGTTACGTCGGTGATGCTGGCGATCTTGTAGCCGCAAGCATTCAGAGCGCGAACAGCGGACTCGCGGCCCGGGCCCGGGCCCTTGACGTTGACGTCCAGGTTCTTCAGACCGTATTCCAGGGCAGCCTGGCCGGCACGCTCGGCCGCTACCTGGGCAGCGAACGGAGTGCTCTTACGCGAGCCGCGGAAACCGGAACCACCGGAGGTCGCCCAGGACAGTGCGTTGCCCTGACGGTCGGTGATGGTCACGATGGTGTTGTTGAAAGACGCGTGGATGTGGGCGATCCCATCGACCACTGTCTTTTTGACTTTCTTACGGGGACGAGCAGCAGGTTTTGCCATGACTAGATTCCTACGCGATTACTTGCGGATCGGCTTACGCGGGCCCTTGCGGGTACGCGCGTTGGTCTTGGTACGCTGACCGCGAACCGGCAGACCGCGACGATGACGCAGACCGCGGTAGCAACCGAGGTCCATCAGACGCTTGATGTTCATGTTGATTTCGCGACGCAGGTCACCTTCGGTGGTGTGCTTCGCGACTTCGTTACGCAGCTGATCGATCTGCTCGTCGCTCAGGTCCTTGATCTTGGCAGCCGGATTTACACCGGTAGCTGCGCAGATGTTCTGAGCAGTAGTGCGACCAACACCATAGATGTAGGTCAGCGAGATAACAGTGTGCTTGTTATCCGGAATGTTGACGCCTGCAATACGGGCCATTCAGAAAAACTCCAATTGACAGCTACCCTGCGCCCAGGAAGCCAAGAAAGGGCGCGGATATTAGCGCTGTAATAGCAAATAATCAACCCGGCAGCACACTAGCTGCCGGGTTATCACGCGTGAATCACACTCAGCCTTGGCGCTGCTTGTGACGCGGTTCCGCGCTGCAGATCACCCGCACGATGCCATCGCGACGGATGATCTTGCAGTTACGGCACAGCTTCTTGACCGATGCACGAACTTTCATCACCAACTCCTCGAACCTTACGGGTCTATCAGCGCAGCATGCCGCTGCCGTAGCCCTTCAGGTTGGCTTTCTTCATCAGGGATTCATACTGGTGAGAAACGAGGTGAGATTGCACCTGGGCCATAAAGTCCATGACAACCACGACCACGATCAACAGCGAGGTCCCGCCAAGATAGAACGGCACGTGCGCCGCAACCACCAGGAACTGGGGCAGCAGGCAGACAGCCGTCATGTACAGAGCACCGAACATGGTCAAACGGGTCAGCACGCCATCGATGTAGCGAGCGGACTGTTCGCCCGGACGGATGCCCGGAATAAATGCACCGGACTTCTTGAGGTTCTCCGCCACGTCCTTCGGGTTGAACATCAGCGCTGTATAGAAGAAGCAGAAGAAAACGATCCCTGCAGTGAACAGCAAGATGTTCAGCGGCTGCCCCGGAGCGATCGCTTGCGCGACGTCCTGCAGCCAACCCAAGCCTTCCGACTGACCGAACCAGGAGCCCAGGGACGCCGGGAACAGCAGGATACTGCTGGCGAAAATCGCGGGAATCACGCCCGCCATGTTCACCTTCAACGGCAGATGGCTGGTCTGCGCGGCAAACACCTTGCGACCTTGCTGGCGCTTGGCGTAATGCACCGCGATGCGACGCTGGCCACGCTCGATGAACACCACGAACGCGATGATCGCCACGGCCAGGAGGCCGACGCCGATCAGGGCGAAGATGTTGATGTCACCTTGCCGGGCAGACTCGAAAGACTGACCGATGGCGCGCGGCAGGCCTGCAACGATACCAGCGAAGATCAACATCGAGATGCCGTTGCCGACACCGCGCTCAGTGATCTGCTCGCCCAGCCACATCATGAACATGGCACCAGCCACGAAGGTGGTGACAGCCACGAAGTAGAAGCCGAAGTCGTTGGAGAAGGCTACGCCCTGGCTGCCCAGGCCAACGGACATGCCGATGGCCTGGACCAGTGCCAGGACTACAGTACCGTAGCGGGTGTACTGGCTGATCTTGCGACGCCCAGACTCACCCTCTTTCTTCAACTGCTCCAGCTGCGGGCTGATAGCGGTCATGAGCTGCATGATGATCGAGGCCGAGATGTACGGCATGATCCCCAGTGCGAAAATGCTCATGCGCTCCAGCGCGCCGCCGGAAAACATGTTGAAGAGGCTAAGAATGGTCCCCTCGTTCTGCCGGAACAGTGCCGCCAAGCGATCGGGGTTGATGCCCGGAACTGGGATGTGCGCGCCGATCCGATAGACGATGATCGCCAGGAACAGGAAACGCAGACGTGCCCAGAGCTCGGACAGACCGCCGTTGCTTAGCGCAGAGAGAGCACCTTGCTTAGCCATTTAGTCCTCGAATTTACCGCCAGCTGCTTCGATAGCCGCACGCGCACCCTTGGTGGCGGCGATACCTTTCAGGGTGACCGCGCGACCAACTTCGCCGGACAGCATGACCTTGACGCGCTGTACGTGCTGGTTGATCAGGTTGGCATCCTTCAGGGTCTGCAGGCTGACGACGTCGCCTTCGACCTTGGCCAGCTCGGAGGTGCGAACCTCGGCACGGTCCATGGCCTTCAGGGAGACGAAGCCGAACTTCGGCAGACGACGGTGCAGGGGCTGTTGACCACCCTCGAAGCCCGGGGCGACCTTGCCACCGGAGCGGGAGGTCAGACCTTTGTGACCACGGCCACCAGTCTTGCCCAGACCGCTACCGATGCCACGGCCCGGACGGTGCTTTTCGCGACGGGCACCCGGCGCGGAACGCAGATCGTTCAGTTGCATGGATTAACCCTCCACACGCAGCAGGTAGTAGGCCTTGTTGATCATGCCGCGGTTTTCAGGGGTGTCCTGAACCTCGACGGTATGATTGATGCGACGCAGGCCGAGACCCTTGACGCAAGCCTTGTGGTTGGCCAGACGGCCGTTCAGGCTCTTGACCAGAGTGACTTTGACAGTTGCCATGGTTAGAGAATCTCCTCGACGCTCTTGCCACGCTTGGCCGCTACTGCTTCCGGAGCCTGCATGTTCTTCAGGCCCTTGAAGGTGGCGTACACCACGTTCACCGGATTGGTGGAGCCATAGCACTTGGCCAGGACGTTCTGCACACCAGCCACTTCCAGAACGGCACGCATGGCGCCGCCGGCGATGATGCCGGTACCTTCCGAAGCCGGCTGCATGTACACCTTGGAGGCGCCATGGGCGGACTTGGTCGGATACTGCAGGGTGGTGCCGTTCAGATCGACTTGGATCATGTTGCGGCGAGCGGCTTCCATTGCTTTCTGGATGGCGGCCGGCACTTCACGCGCCTTGCCACGACCGAAACCAACGCGGCCCTTGCCATCACCCACCACGGTCAGTGCGGTGAAAGCGAAGATACGGCCACCTTTTACGGTTTTGGCGACGCGGTTAACCTGAACCAGCTTCTCGATGTAGCCTTCGTCGCGCTTTTGCTCGTTGTTTGCCATAACTTAGAACTCCAGTCCGCCTTCACGAGCGGCATCAGCCAGCGCTTTCACACGGCCGTGGTACTTGAAGCCAGAACGATCGAACGCCACCTGGGTGACGCCGGCCGCTTTGGCGCGCTCGGCGACCAGTTGACCAACTTTCTTGGCTGCATCGATGTTGCCGGTGGCACCTTCGCGCAGGTCTTTGTCCAGGGTCGAGGCGCTGGCCAGGACCTTGCCGCCGTCGGCCGCAATGACCTGGGCGTAAATGTGCTGGGAAGAGCGGTACACGCAGAGGCGTACGGTTTCCAGCTCGCGCATCTTCAGGCGTGCCTTGCGAGCGCGACGCAGACGGGTTTCTTTCTTGACGCTCATTTGCTATGCCCTACTTCTTCTTGGCTTCTTTACGACGGACGACTTCGTCGGCGTAACGCACGCCCTTGCCTTTGTAAGGCTCCGGCGGACGGAAGTCGCGAATTTCGGCAGCAACCTGACCGACCAGTTGCTTGTCGATGCCCTTGATCAGGATATCGGTCTGGCTGGGGGTCTCAGCGACGATGCCGGCCGGCAGTTCGTAATCAACCGGATGGGAGAAGCCGAGGGACAGGGACAGCACTTGGCCCTTGGCCTGCGCTTTGTAACCAACGCCGACCAGCTGGAGCTTGCGCTCGAAGCCCTGGCTGACGCCGACTACCATGTTGTTCACCAGAGCACGGGTGGTACCAGCCATGGCGCGGGTCTGCTGGTCGCCGTTACGCGCAGCGAAACGCAGCTCACCGCTGTCCTGGATCACTTCGACCGAAGGATGGACCTTGAGCTCCAGAGCACCTTTGGCGCCCTTGATGGACAGTTGCTGACCAGCCAGTTTGATTTCGACGCCGGCGGGCAGCTTGACGGGGTTCTTAGCAACGCGAGACATGCTGATTCCCCTTAGAACACAGTGCAGAGCACTTCGCCGCCAACACCAGCAGCACGGGCAGCACGATCGGTCATCACACCTTTGTTGGTGGAGACGATCGACACACCGAGGCCGCCACGAACTTTCGGCAGTTGCTCAACGGATTTGTACTGACGCAGGCCAGGACGGCTGATGCGCTTGACCTCTTCGATGACAGGCTTGCCTTCGAAGTACTTCAGTTCGATGGACAGCTGGGGTTTTACTTCCGAGCTGATCTGGAAATCCGCAATATAGCCTTCGTCCTTCAGGACTTTGGCTACCGCCGCTTTCAGTTTCGAGGACGGCATGCTTACGACGGTCTTTTCAGCCATCTGGGCATTACGGATGCGAGTTAGCATGTCTGCTAACGGGTCCTGCATACTCATGGGCTTAACGCTCCTGATACAAAAGAATAAGCCTTCAACTTCAATTCGCCCATAAACGCCAGGCGAAACAAACCCAGGCTCAGGGGAGCCGGGTATTCTAGAGATCACGCCAAAACGAATCAAGCCCCATGAGGGGCTTGATTCGATGTCGCGATCAACGGCGCCGACTGGCGGCACCGTTCGCTGCGATTACCAGCTGGCTTTCACCAGGCCCGGTACGTCGCCGCGCATGGCGGCTTCGCGCAGCTTGTTACGGCTCAGGCCGAACTTGCGGTAGAAGCCGTGCGGACGGCCGGTCAGGCGGCAACGGTTACGCAGGCGGCTGGCGCTGGCGTCACGCGGTTGCTTCTGCAGGGCGACCTGGGCATTCCAACGCTCTTCCGCAGAGGAGTTCGGATTAGCGATGATCGCTTTCAGCTCGGCACGCTTCTTGGCGTACTTGGCTACCGTCAGCTGACGCTTCAGCTCGCGGTTCTTCATGCTCTCTTTAGCCATGTTCCTACTCCAATCAGTTACGGAACGGGAATTTGAAAGCACGCAGCAGGGCGCGACCTTCGTCATCCGTACGAGCGGTGGTGGTCAGGGTGATGTCCAGGCCACGCAGCGCATCGATCTTGTCGTAATCGATTTCCGGGAAGATGATCTGCTCTTTCACGCCCATGCTGTAGTTGCCGCGGCCGTCGAAGGACTTGGCATTCAGGCCGCGGAAGTCACGCACGCGCGGCAGGGAGATGGACAGCAGACGATCCAGGAATTCGTACATCCGGTCGCTACGCAGGGTGACCTTGACGCCGATCGGCCAGCCTTCACGGATCTTGAAGCCGGCGATGGACTTACGAGCGTAAGTCACGATCGGCTTCTGACCGGTGATCTTTTCCAGATCGGCTACGGCGTTCTCGATGATCTTCTTGTCACCGACCGCCTCGCCAAGACCCATGTTCAGGGTGATTTTGGTAACGCGCGGAACTTCCATCACGTTCGCCAGCTGAAGCTCTTCTTTCAGCTTGGGCGCGATTTCCTTCCGATAAATTTCTTTCAATCGTGCCATGGTGATCTACCTAGCAGCCTCAAGCCTGAACCGGTTTCTGGGTCGACTTGAAGACACGAATTTTCTTACCGTCTTCTACCTTGAAGCCAACGCGGTCAGCCTTGCTGGTCTCAGTGTTGAAGATGGCGACGTTGGAGACGTGCAGAGGCGCCTCCTTCTCGACGATACCGCCCTGTTGGCCGAGCATCGGATTGGGCTTGGTGTGGCGCTTGATCAGATTCACCCCGCCGACGACCAGACGGTCGTCAGCGAGAACCTTCAGCACCTTGCCACGCTTGCCCTTGTCCTTGCCGGCAATGACGATTACTTCGTCGTCACGACGAATCTTTTGCATGACGGCTACTCCTTACAGCACTTCGGGGGCGAGCGAGACGATCTTCATGAACTTCTCGGTACGGAGTTCACGAGTCACTGGCCCAAAGATACGGGTGCCGATCGGCTCCTGCTTGCTGTTCAGCAGGACGGCGGCGTTGCCGTCGAAGCGGATGATGGAACCGTCGGTACGACGTACGCCGTGCTTGGTGCGAACGACCACGGCAGTCATGACCTGGCCCTTCTTCACCTTGCCGCGCGGAATCGCTTCCTTGACGGTGACCTTGATGATGTCGCCGATGCCGGCGTAACGGCGGTGGGAACCGCCGAGCACCTTGATGCACATCACACGACGCGCGCCGCTGTTGTCAGCGACATCGAGCATGGATTGAGTCTGAATCATATAATTTCTCCGACCCCTAGTCCTTAGACTTCCACCGCGCGTTCAACGATATCAACCAGGGTCCAGGCCTTGGTCTTGGCCAGCGGACGGGTTTCGCGGATGGTGACCAGGTCACCAATGCGGCACTGATTGGATTCGTCGTGTGCGTGCAGCTTGGTCGAACGCTTGACGTATTTGCCGTAGATCGGGTGCTTGACGCGACGCTCGATCAGAACGGTGACGGTCTTGTCCATTTTGTCGCTGACGACGCGGCCGGTCAGCGTACGGACGGTTTTCTGAGCTTCAGCCATGATCACTTACCTGCTTGCTGATTGAGCACAGTTTTAACGCGAGCGATGTCGCGCTTAACCTGCGAGAGCAGGTGAGACTGCCCCAACTGGCCAGTTGCTTTCTGCATGCGCAGATTGAACTGGTCGCGCAGCAGGCCGAGCAGTTGCTCGTTCAGCTGCTCAACGGATTTTTCACGAAGTTCATTCGCTTTCATCACATCACCGTCCGCTTAACAAAGGAGGTGGCGAGGGGCAGCTTTGCAGCAGCCAGGGCGAAAGCCTCACGCGCCAGCTCTTCGGAAACACCCTCGATCTCGTACAGGACCTTGCCCGGTTGAATCTGGGCTACCCAGTACTCGACCCCGCCCTTACCTTTACCCATACGAACTTCGAGGGGCTTCTTGGTGACAGGCTTGTCAGGGAATACGCGGATCCAGATCTTGCCGCCACGCTTCACGTGACGGGTCAGCGCGCGACGCGCGGACTCGATCTGACGAGCAGTAAGGCGGCCACGACCAGTGGCCTTCAGTGCGTACTCACCGAAGCTGACCTTACTACCGCGATGAGCCAGACCACGGTTGTGGCCGGTCATTTGTTTGCGGAACTTCGTACGCTTGGGTTGCAGCATTTGCGTACTCCTTACCTAGCAGCTTTTTTACGAGGAGCGGGTGCAACAGGCTTCAGTTCTTCCTGGCGGCCACCGATGACCTCGCCCTTGAAGATCCAAACCTTGACACCGATCACACCGTAAGTGGTGTGCGCTTCGTAGGTGGCATAGTCGATATCGGCGCGCAGGGTGTGCAGGGGCACACGACCTTCGCGATACCATTCGGTACGGGCGATTTCAGCCCCACCCAGACGACCGCTGACCTGAATCTTGATGCCCTTGGCACCAATGCGCATGGCGTTCTGTACGGCGCGCTTCATGGCGCGACGGAACATTACGCGACGCTCCAGCTGCTGGGCTACGCTCTGCGCAACCAGCATGGCATCGAGTTCCGGCTTGCGGATTTCCTCGATGTTGATGTGCACGGGCACACCCATTTGCTTGGTCAGGTCCTGGCGCAGCTTCTCAACATCTTCACCTTTCTTGCCGATCACGATGCCGGGACGAGCGGTGTGGATGGTGATACGTGCGGTTTGAGCCGGACGATGGATATCGATACGGCTTACGGACGCGCTTTTTAGTTTGTCTTGGAGGTACTCACGCACCTTCAGGTCGGCAAACAGGTAATCCGCATAGTTCTTGCGGTCTGCGTACCAAACGGAGGTGTGCTCCTTGACGATACCCAGGCGAATGCCATTGGGATGTACTTTCTGACCCATCTGTCGACTCCGTTACTTGTCCGCAACCTTGACCGTGATATGGCAAGACCGCTTCACGATGCGATCAGCACGGCCTTTGGCACGCGGCATGATGCGCTTGAGCGAACGACCTTCGTTGACGAAGACGGTGGAAACCTTCAGGTCATCCACATCGGCGCCTTCGTTGTGCTCAGCGTTGGCAACGGCCGACTCCAGCACTTTCTTCATGATCTCGGCGGCTTTCTTACTGCTGAAAGCCAGGAGGTTGAGCGCTTCGCCCACCTTCTTCCCGCGGATCTGGTCGGCGACCAAGCGGGCTTTCTGGGCGGAGATACGAGCGCCCGACAGCTTAGCGGCTACTTCCATCTTCCTTACCCCTTAACGCTTGGCTTTCTTGTCCGCAGCGTGCCCGCGATAGGTGCGGGTAGCGGCGAACTCGCCCAGTTTGTGGCCGACCATGTCCTCGTTGACGAGAACCGGTACGTGTTGACGGCCGTTGTGCACGGCGATGGTCAGACCAACCATATGCGGCAGAATCATCGAACGACGCGACCAGGTCTTGATCGGCTTGCGGTCGTTCTTTTCCACCGCGACTTCGACCTTCTTCAACAGGTGAAGATCGATAAACGGACCTTTTTTCAGTGAACGTGGCACTGTGGTATCCCTCTATTTACTTGCGGCGGCGGACGATCATGTTATCGGTACGCTTGTTCGAGCGAGTCTTCTTACCCTTGGTCTGAAGACCCCACGGCGATACCGGATGACGACCAGCAGAGGTACGGCCTTCACCACCACCATGCGGGTGGTCGACCGGGTTCATCGCCACGCCGCGAACGGTCGGGCGAACACCACGCCAGCGCGTAGCACCGGCTTTACCCAGCGAACGCAGGCTGTGCTCGGAATTCGAGACCTCGCCCAGGGTCGCACGGCACTCAGCCAGGACTTTACGCATTTCACCGGAGCGCAGACGCAGGGTTACGTACGCACCTTCACGCGCGACCAGCTGGGCGGAAGCACCAGCGGAACGAGCGATCTGAGCGCCTTTACCCGGCTTCAGCTCGATACCATGAACAGTGCTACCCACCGGGATGTTGCGCAGAGGCATGCTGTTGCCTGCCTTGATCGGCGCACCGATACCGGAGATCAGCTGGTCACCTGCAGCAACGCCCTTGGGGGCGATGATGTAGCGACGCTCGCCGTCTGCATACTTCAGCAGAGCGATGTGTGCAGTGCGGTTCGGATCGTATTCGACGCGCTCAACGATGGCAGGGATGCCATCCTTGTTGCGACGGAAGTCGACCAGACGGTAGTGCTGCTTGTGACCACCACCGATATGACGGGTGGTGATACGACCGTTATTGTTACGGCCGCCAGACTTGGATTTCTTTTCCAGCAGCGGTGCGTAGGGAGCGCCTTTGTGCAGCTCCTGATTCACCACCTTGACGACAAAGCGACGACCAGCGGAAGTCGGTTTGCACTTAACGATTGCCATGATGCACCCCTTTACTCAGCGCTGGTGGCGAAATCGAGATCTTGGCCCGGCTGGAGAGCGATGTACGCTTTCTTCCAGTCGTTACGCTTGCCCAGACCGCGAGCGGTGCGCTTGGTCTTACCCTTGACGTTCAGGGTAGTGACGCGCTGTACCTTCACGCTGAACAGGCTTTCTACGGCCTTCTTGATTTCCAGCTTGGTTGCATCGGTGGCAACCTTGAAAACGAATTGGCTCTTGCCGTCCGCGAGACCCGTGGCTTTCTCGGAGATGTGCGGACCAAGCAGCACTTTGAATACGCGTTCCTGGTTCATCCCAGCAGCTCCTCGAACTTCTTCACGGCGGACACGGTGACCAGCACCTTGTCGTAGGCGATCAGGCTGACGGGGTCGGAACCTTGGACATCACGTACATCGACGTGCGCCAGGTTGCGCGCAGCGAGGTACAGGTTCTCGTCGACACCATCGGTCACGATCAGCACGTCTTTCAGACCCAGGGTGTCCAGCTTGGCAACCAGGCCCTTGGTTTTCGGTGCATCGACAGCGAAGTCGGCAACGACGACCAGACGGTCCAGACGAACGAGCTCGGCAAGGATGGAGCGCAGTGCTGCGCGGTACATCTTCTTGTTCAGCTTCTGTTCGTGGCTACGCGGTTTAGCGGCGAAAGTGGTGCCGCCCCCACGCCAGATGGGGCTACGAATGGTGCCAGCGCGAGCACGGCCGGTGCCCTTCTGACGCCACGGCTTCTTGCCACCACCAGAGACTTCGGAGCGAGTCTTCTGCGCCTTGCTGCCCTGACGGCCGCCAGCCATGTAGGCCACGACTGCCTGGTGCACCAGGGTCTCGTTGAATTCGCCACCAAAGGTACGCTCGGAGACTTCGATAGCCTGAGCGCCGTTCACATTCAATTGCATCTCAGCTTCCCCCTTAACCGCGAGCCTTGGCTGCCGGACGCACGATCACATCACCGCCGGTAGCGCCGGGAACGGCACCCTTGACCAGCAGCAGATTGCGTTCAGCATCGACGCGCACGATCTCCAGGGATTGAACGGTTACCCGCTCCGCACCCAGATGACCGGACATTTTCTTGCCCTTGAACACTCGACCAGGAGTCTGGCACTGGCCGATGGAACCCGGGACGCGGTGGGAAACGGAGTTACCGTGGGTGTTATCCTGACCACGGAAGTTCCAGCGCTTGATGGTGCCCGCGAAGCCCTTACCCTTGGACTCGCCGGTAACGTCTACCATCTGGCCTGCCTGGAACAGATCGACAGTGATCTGGTCACCAGCGGCATACTGCTCTTCGCCCAGACGGAATTCCCACACGCCGCGACCGGCGGCGACATTCGCCTTGGCAAAGTGACCAGCTTGCGCTTTGGTAACGCGAGAAGCGCGACGCTCGCCGGCGGTGACTTGCACTGCACGGTAGCCATCGGTTTCTTCAGTCTTGAACTGGGTGACGCGATTCGGCTCGACCTCGATGACCGTAACCGGAATAGAGACACCTTCCTCGGTGAAAATGCGGGTCATGCCGCATTTACGACCGACAACACCAATTGTCATGTTGTAAACCTCTTGAGTGTACGGGGCTTTCACCCGCTATGGCCGCCCATTTCAGAGCGTTACACGACCAATGCCGAAGGCATTAGCCGAGGCTGATCTGTACTTCAACGCCTGCAGCAAGATCGAGCTTCATCAGCGCATCGACGGTTTTATCCGTCGGCTGGACGATGTCCAGTACACGCTTATGTGTACGAATTTCGTACTGATCACGCGCATCTTTGTTGACGTGCGGAGAGATCAGCACGGTGAAACGTTCCTTGCGGGTCGGCAGAGGGATTGGACCACGCACCTGAGCACCAGTACGTTTCGCGGTTTCCACGATTTCCTGGGTTGATTGATCGATCAGGCGATGGTCAAAAGCCTTCAACCGAATCCGGATTTGTTGGTTTTGCATTTGACCTCAGACTCCAATTTACCATTCCCAACGGACGGACTACGCCCGTTAAAAGGAGGCGCAATTGTACGGATGCCCCCACAGGGTGTCAATATTTAACCAACGAACGAAAAAAGGGGCCCCGAAGGGCCCCTTTTTCTGATGGCAGGATCAGCGATTACTCGATGATCTTGGCAACCACGCCGGCGCCAACGGTACGGCCGCCTTCGCGGATCGCGAAGCGCAGGCCATCTTCCATGGCGATCGGAGCGATCAGGGTGACAACCATCTTGATGTTGTCGCCCGGCATTACCATCTCTACGCCTTCCGGCAGTTCGCAGTTACCGGTCACGTCAGTGGTACGGAAGTAGAACTGCGGACGGTAGCCCTTGAAGAACGGGGTGTGACGACCACCTTCTTCCTTGGACAGCACGTACACTTCGCACTCGAACTTGGTGTGCGGCTTGATGGTGCCCGGCTTGGCCAGAACCTGGCCACGCTCTACGTCTTCACGCTTGGTGCCGCGCAGCAGGATACCGACGTTCTCGCCAGCACGACCTTCGTCGAGCAGCTTGCGGAACATCTCGACACCGGTGCAGGTGGTCTTGGTGGTCGCCTTGATACCGACGATTTCCACTTCTTCCTGGACCTTGATGATGCCGCGCTCCACACGACCAGTTACCACGGTACCGCGGCCGGAGATCGAGAACACGTCTTCGATCGGCATCAGGAACGGCTGGTCGATGGCACGAACCGGCTCCGGAATGTAGGAGTCCAGGGTCTCTACCAGCTTCTGCACGGCGCTTACGCCGATACCGTTGTCGTCCTTGCCTTCCAGCGCCATCAGCGCGGAGCCGATGATGATCGGGGTGTCGTCGCCCGGGAAGTCGTAGGTGTTCAGCAGGTCGCGAACTTCCATCTCGACCAGTTCCAGCAGCTCGGCGTCGTCAACCATGTCGGCCTTGTTCAGGAACACGACGATGTAGGGAACGCCTACCTGACGGGACAGCAGGATGTGCTCGCGAGTCTGCGGCATGGGGCCGTCGGCAGCCGAGCAAACCAGAATCGCGCCGTCCATCTGGGCAGCACCGGTGATCATGTTCTTCACGTAGTCGGCGTGACCGGGGCAGTCAACGTGAGCGTAGTGACGAACAGCGGAATCGTACTCAACGTGCGAGGTGTTGATGGTGATACCGCGGGCCTTTTCTTCCGGCGCATTGTCGATCTGATCGAAGGCACGAGCGGAACCACCCCAGGTGTCGGAGCAGACCTTGGTCAGTGCAGCGGTCAGAGTGGTCTTGCCATGGTCAACGTGACCGATGGTGCCGACGTTGACGTGCGGTTTGTTACGTTCGAATTTTTCCTTAGCCACGACAGTAAACCTCTTACTTAAAGGGCTGAATCAACCTTGTTTTTTAACCAGCGCTTCGACGATGTTCGACGGAGCTTCGGCGTATTTGGAGAATTCCATGGAGTAGCTCGCGCGACCCTGGGACATGGAACGCACGTCGGTCGCATAACCGAACATCTCACCCAGCGGAACCTCGGCACGAATAACCTTACCGGAAACCGTGTCCTCCATCCCCTGAATCAGACCACGACGACGGTTCAGGTCGCCCATCACGTCACCCATGTAGTCCTCAGGAGTCACCACCTCTACCTTCATGATCGGCTCGAGCACCTTGCCACCACCCTTCTGGGCCAGTTGCTTGGTCGCCATGGAAGCAGCGATCTTGAACGCCATCTCGTTGGAGTCGACGTCGTGGTAGGAACCATCGAAAACGGTAGCCTTCAGGCCGATGAGCGGATAGCCGGCGACGACGCCGTTCTTCATCTGCTCCTCGATACCCTTCTGGATCGCCGGGATGTATTCCTTGGGAACCACACCACCCACGACTTCGTTCTCGAACACCAGGCCTTCGGTGATGTTGCCCTTCTCGTCCACGTCCGCGGCCGAGAAGCGGATCCAGCAGTGACCGAACTGGCCGCGACCACCGGACTGGCGAACGAACTTGCCTTCGATCTCCACATTGTCCTTGGTGATGGTCTCACGGTAAGCCACCTGCGGCTTGCCGATGTTGGCCTCGACGCCGAACTCGCGCTTCATGCGGTCGACGATGATGTCCAGGTGCAGCTCACCCATACCGGAGATGATGGTCTGACCGGACTCTTCGTCGGTCTTGACGCGGAACGACGGGTCTTCCTGGGCCAGCTTGCCGAGGGCGATACCCATCTTCTCCTGGTCGGCCTTGGTCTTCGGCTCTACCGCAACCGAAATCACAGGCTCGGGGAAGTCCATACGCTCGAGGATGATCGGCTTGTCGATCGAGCACAGGGTGTCACCGGTGGTGACGTCCTTCATGCCGATCAGGGCAGCGATGTCGCCTGCGCGTACTTCCTTGATCTCTTCACGCTGGTTGGCGTGCATCTGCACCATCCGACCAACGCGCTCCTTCTTGCCCTTCACCGAGTTCAGGACGGAGTCGCCAGAGCTCAGGACGCCGGAGTAAACGCGAGCGAAGGTCAGAGTACCAACGAACGGGTCGGTGGCAATCTTGAACGCCAGGGAGGAGAACGGCTCGTTGTCGTCGGCATGACGCTCGTCTTCGACGGTCTCGTCGTCCGGGCTGACACCCTTGATCGCCGGGATCTCGGTCGGAGCCGGGAGGTAATCGATGACGGCATCGAGAACCAGCGGAACGCCCTTGTTCTTGAACGAGGAACCGCAGACGGCCGGAACGATCTCGCAGGCCAGGGTGCGCAGGCGCAGGCCTTCCTTGATCTCGGCTTCGGAGAGCTCGCCCTCTTCGAGGTACTTGTTCATCAGCTCTTCGTTGGCTTCGGCCGCGGCCTCGACCATGCTGGAACGCCACTCTTCGGCAAGGTCCTTGAGCTCCGCAGGAATCTCTTCCTCGCGGTAGGTCATGCCCTTGTCGTCATCGTTCCAGTAGATGGCCTTCATCTTGATCAGATCGACCTGACCGACGAAGTTCTCCTCGGCGCCGATGGCGAGCTGGACCGGAACCGGGGTATGACCCAGGCGCTTCTTGATCTGCTCGACGACGCGCAGGAAGTTCGCACCCTGGCGGTCCATCTTGTTGACGTAGACGATGCGCGGTACGCCGTACTTGTTGGCCTGACGCCATACGGTTTCCGACTGCGGCTCTACGCCGGAGGTGCCACAGAACACCACGACAGCGCCGTCCAGTACACGCAGGGAACGCTCCACCTCGATGGTGAAGTCTACGTGACCGGGGGTGTCGATGACGTTCACGCGATAGTTGTCGTACTGACCGCGCGAGCCCTTCCAGAAGGTGGTAACGGCAGCGGAGGTAATGGTGATACCGCGCTCCTGCTCCTGCACCATCCAGTCGGTGGTCGCAGCGCCGTCATGCACTTCGCCCAGCTTGTGGTTGACGCCGGTATAGAACAGAACCCGCTCCGTGGTGGTGGTCTTGCCCGCGTCAACGTGGGCACAGATACCGATATTACGGTAGCGGTTGATGGGTGTAGTACGGGCCACAATAAGGTCCTCGGGGGTTGGGCAGCGCGATTAGAACCGGTAGTGCGAGAAGGCCTTGTTGGCCTCTGCCATACGGTGCACGTCTTCACGCTTCTTGACTGCTGCGCCCTTGCCTTCAGCGGCATCCAGCAGCTCGCCAGCCAGACGCAGGGCCATGGACTTCTCGCCACGCTTGCGGGCGAAGTCCACCAGCCAACGCATGGCCAGGGCATTACGGCGGGACGGACGGACTTCGACCGGAACCTGGTAAGTCGCACCACCTACGCGGCGGGACTTCACTTCGACCAGCGGAGCGATGGCATCGAGAGCTTTTTCGAAGGTTTCCAGGGGATCGGCCTTGCCGCGTTCCTTCACCTTGTCCAGCGCACCGTAAACGATACGCTCGGCAACGGCTTTCTTGCCGCTTTCCATCACGTGGTTCATGAACTTGGCCAGGATCTGGCTTCCGTATTTCGGATCAGCCAGCACTTCACGCTTGGCCGCTACACGACGTCTTGGCATTGATAAGCCCTCAAACGGTCTTCAGGTTAGCCCGGGACCATAACAATCAAGTTACGCCCGACCTTACTCTTATCGACTCAGATAAATATAAAAACGCTATTACTTCGGACGCTTGGCGCCGTACTTCGAACGACCCTGCTTACGATCCTTGACACCCGAGGTGTCCAGCGAACCGCGCACGGTGTGGTAACGCACACCCGGAAGGTCCTTTACACGACCGCCACGGATCAGCACTACGCTGTGCTCTTGCAGGTTGTGACCTTCACCACCGATGTACGAGGAAACCTCGAAACCGTTGGTCAGACGTACACGGCATACCTTACGCAGTGCCGAGTTCGGCTTTTTCGGCGTGGTGGTGTATACGCGGGTGCATACGCCACGACGTTGCGGGCAGTTCTGCAGCGCAGGCACGTCGCTCTTGTCGACCATGCGCTTGCGCGGCTTACGCACCAGCTGGTTGATAGTTGCCATCTATAGCTCCACTGATTGTCTTACGACACACAAACGAAATGACAGAGCGTGCGCCCTGCCAATTTTCGGGGTACAAAATAGTAAAGAGGTTCTTGTACACCGTCAAGACAAAGCCCCGGCTATCGGGATAGCCGGGGCTTGTCGTTGATGCTTAGTTACCGCTCGAGTTCAGCGCTTCGGTCAGTGCGGCTTCCGCCTCGCTGGCACTCACACGCTGCGGCTTGCCGAGGTCGCGCTGACGCTTGCGCTCGCTGTGGTAAGCCAGACCGGTACCGGCCGGGATCAGGCGACCCACGACCACGTTCTCCTTCAGGCCGCGCAGGAAGTCGCGCTTGCCGGTGACCGCCGCTTCGGTGAGGACGCGGGTGGTCTCCTGGAACGACGCCGCGGAGATGAACGACTCGGTCGACAGGGAGGCCTTGGTGATACCCAGCAGAACGCGTTCGTACTTGGCCGGGAACTTGTCCTCGGTACCGAGCTGTTCGTTCTCTTCCAGCACCTGGGTGAGTTCCACCTGGTCGCCTTTGATGAAGCTGGAATCACCGGACTCGCTGACTTCGACCTTGCGCAGCATCTGACGCAGGATGGTCTCGATGTGCTTGTCGTTGATCTTCACGCCCTGCAGGCGGTAGACGTCCTGGATCTCGTTGACGATGTACTTCGCCAGCGAACTCACGCCCAGCAGGCGCAGGATGTCGTGCGGGTTGCTCGGGCCGTCGGAGATGACTTCGCCGCGGTTCACCTGTTCGCCTTCGAACACGTTCAGGTGACGCCACTTCGGAATCAGCTCCTCGTACGGATCGCTGCCATCGTTCGGCGTGATGACCAGACGGCGCTTGCCCTTGGTCTCCTTGCCGAAGGAGATGGTGCCGCTGATTTCCGCCAGGATCGAAGGCTCTTTCGGACGACGGGCCTCGAACAGGTCGGCAACGCGCGGCAGACCACCGGTGATGTCGCGGGTCTTCGAGGTTTCCTGCGGAATACGCGCGACAACGTCACCGATGCTCACCTTGGCGCCGTCGGTCAGGTTGACCAGGGCGTTGGCCGGCAGGAAGTACTGCGCCGGTACGTCGGTACCCGGCAGCAGCAGGTCCTTGCCCGCGGCATCGATCAGCTTCACGGCCGGACGGATGTCCTTGCCGGCAGCCGGACGGTCTTTCGGATCCATCACTTCGATGTTGGTCAGGCCGGTCAGTTCGTCGGTCTGACGCTTGACGGTAATGCCCTCCTCCATGCCCACGAAGGCCACGGTACCGTCCACCTCGGTGACGATCGGGTGGGTGTGCGGGTCCCACTTGGCGACGATGGCGCCCGGGTCGACCTTGTCACCTTCCTTGACCGAAATCACCGCACCGTACGGCAGCTTGTAGCGCTCGCGCTCGCGACCGAAGTCGTCGGCGACCGCCAGCTCGCCGGAACGCGATACCGCGACCAGCGCGCCGTCGGCACGCACCACATGCTTCAGGTTGTGCAGGCGGATGGTGCCGCCGTTCTTCACCTGGACGTTGTCGGCAGCCGAGGTCCGGCTGGCCGCACCACCGATGTGGAAGGTACGCATGGTCAGCTGGGTGCCCGGCTCACCGATGGACTGCGCGGCGATGACGCCGACCGCTTCACCGATGTTGACGCGATGGCCACGGGCCAGGTCGCGACCGTAGCACATGGCGCAGATGCCATGACGGGTTTCGCAGGTGATCGGCGAACGCACGACGACTTCGTCGACGCTCATCACCTCGAGGAAATCGACCCACTTCTCGTCGATCAGGGTACCGGCCGGCACGATGACTTCGTCGCTGCCCGGCTTGAACACGTCACGCGCGATCACGCGGCCGAGCACGCGCTCGCCGAGCGGCTCGACCACGTCGCCGCCTTCGATGTGCGGCGACATCAGCAGGCCGTGCTCGGTGCCACAATCGATCTCGGTCACCACCAGGTCCTGGGCCACGTCGACCAGGCGACGGGTCAGGTAACCGGAGTTCGCGGTCTTCAGCGCGGTATCCGCCAGACCCTTACGCGCACCGTGGGTGGAGATGAAGTACTGGAGTACGTTCAGACCTTCACGGAAGTTAGCGGTGATCGGGGTCTCGATGATCGAGCCGTCCGGCTTGGCCATCAGGCCGCGCATGCCCGCCAGCTGGCGGATCTGGGCCGCGGAACCCCGCGCACCGGAGTCGGCCATCATGTACATGGAGTTGAAGGACTCCTGGTCGACTTCCTTGCCCTCGCGGTCGACGACCTTCTCTTTCGAGAGGTTGGCCATCATCGCCTTGGACACTTCGTCGTTGGCCTTCGACCACAGGTCGATCACCTTGTTGTACTTCTCGCCCTGGGTTACCAGGCCGGAGGCGTACTGGCTCTCGATTTCCTTCACTTCGTCGGTGGCGGCGTTGATGATGCGCGCCTTCTCGTCCGGGATGACGAAGTCGTTGACGCCGATGGAGACGCCGGAAATGGTCGAATAGGCGAAACCGGTGTACATCAGCTGGTCGGCGAAGATGACGGTGTCCTTCAGACCCACCACGCGGTAGCAGTGGTTGATCAGCTTGGAGATCGCCTTCTTCTTCATCGACTGGTTGACCACGTCGAACGGCAGACCGGCCGGAACGACCTGGAACAGCAGCGCGCGGCCGACGGTGGTGTCGACGATGCGGGTATTGGCGGTCAGCTGACCGTCCTCGCCCTTGACCTTCTCGTTGATGCGTACCTTCACCCGGGCGTGCAGGGACGCCTGGCCGCTGCGGTAGGCGCGGTCGACTTCCTGCAGGTCGGCGAAGGCCATACCCTCGCCCTTCGCATTGATCGCTTCACGGGTCATGTAGTACAGACCCATTACCACGTCCTGCGACGGAACGATGATCGGCTCGCCGTTGGCGGGCGACAGGATGTTGTTGGTGGACATCATCAGCGCGCGCGCTTCCAGCTGGGCCTCGAGGGTCAGCGGAACGTGCACGGCCATCTGGTCACCGTCGAAGTCGGCGTTGTACGCGGCGCAGACCAGCGGGTGCAGCTGGATCGCCTTGCCTTCGATGAGGACCGGCTCGAACGCCTGGATGCCCAGACGGTGCAGGGTCGGCGCACGGTTCAGGAGAACCGGATGCTCGCGGATGACCTCGGCGAGAACGTCCCAGACCTCGGGCAGCTCGCGCTCGACCATCTTCTTGGCGGCCTTGATGGTGGTGGCCATGCCACGACCTTCCAGCTTGCCGAAGATGAACGGCTTGAACAGCTCCAGGGCCATCTTCTTCGGCAGACCGCACTGGTGCAGGCGCAGGGTCGGGCCCACGGTGATCACGGAACGACCGGAGTAGTCCACGCGCTTGCCGAGCAGGTTCTGACGGAAGCGACCTTGCTTGCCCTTGATCATGTCGGCCAGCGACTTCAGCGGACGCTTGTTCGAGCCGGTGATGGCCCGGCCGCGACGGCCGTTGTCGAGCAGGGCGTCGACGGCTTCCTGCAGCATGCGCTTTTCGTTGCGCACGATGATGTCCGGAGCGGCCAGGTCGAGCAGGCGCTTCAGGCGGTTGTTACGGTTAATCACCCGACGATATAGGTCGTTCAGGTCGGAAGTCGCGAAGCGACCGCCGTCCAGCGGAACCAGCGGGCGCAGGTCCGGCGGCAGCACCGGCAGGACGGTCAGGACCATCCACTCGGGCTTGTTGCCGGAGCCCTGGAAGGCTTCCATCAGCTTCAGGCGCTTGGACAGCTTCTTGATCTTGGTTTCCGAGTTGGTCTGCGGAATCTCTTCGCGCAGGCGGCCGATCTCGTGCTCCAGGTCGATGGCGTTGAGCAGTTCGTGAACGGCTTCGGCGCCCATGCGAGCATCGAAATCGTCACCGAACTCCTCGAGAGCCTCGAAGTATTGCTCGTCGTTCAGCAGTTGGCCCTTTTCCAGGGTGGTCATGCCCGGATCGATCACCACGTAGCTCTCGAAATAGAGCACGCGCTCGATATCGCGCAGGGTCATGTCCAGCAGCAGGCCGATACGGGACGGCAGCGACTTCAGGAACCAGATGTGGGCGACCGGCGAAGCCAGCTCGATGTGGCCCATGCGCTCGCGGCGCACCTTGGCCAGGGCGACTTCCACGCCGCACTTCTCGCAGATCACACCACGGTGCTTGAGGCGCTTGTACTTGCCGCACAGGCACTCGTAGTCCTTCACCGGGCCGAAGATCTTGGCGCAGAACAGGCCGTCGCGCTCCGGCTTGAAGGTACGGTAGTTGATGGTTTCCGGCTTTTTAACTTCGCCGAAAGACCAGGAACGAATCATCTCGGGCGAAGCCAGGCCAATACGGATGGCATCGAACTCTTCGATTTGACCCTGGTTTTTCAACAGATTAAGCAAGTCTTTCAAGGCCTTTCCTCCTCACGGACCCGGTGCGACCGGCCTTGACCAGCCGCACCGTCTAGCGTCACGTGTTATTCGGTTTCCAGTTCGATGTCGATGCCGAGCGAACGAATCTCTTTGATCAGAACGTTGAAGGACTCGGGCATGCCGGCCTCCATGCGGTGATCGCCGTCCACGATGTTCTTGTACATCTTGGTCCGGCCGTTCACGTCGTCCGACTTGACCGTCAGCATTTCTTGCAGGGTGTACGCCGCGCCATAGGCTTCCAGCGCCCACACCTCCATCTCACCGAAGCGCTGACCACCGAACTGTGCCTTACCACCCAGCGGCTGCTGGGTAACCAGGCTGTACGAGCCGGTGGAACGGGCGTGCATCTTGTCGTCCACCAGGTGGTTCAGCTTGAGCATGTACATGTAGCCGACGGTGGTCGGACGCTCGAACTGGTTGCCGGTACGACCGTCGAACAGACGCATCTGGCCGCTTTCCGGCAGGTCGGCCAGCTTCAGCATGGCCTTGATCTCGCGTTCCTTGGCGCCATCGAACACCGGGGTCGCCATCGGTACGCCACCGCGCAGGTTCTTGGCCAGCGCGAGGATCTCGTTGTCGCCCAGCTCGTCGAGGTTTTCCTCGCGACCGCCGATCTCGTTGTAGATCTCGTGCAGGAACTTGCGCAGCTCGGCGACCTTGCGCTGCTCTTCGAGCATGCGGTTGATCTTCTCGCCCAGCCCCTTGGCCGCGAGGCCCAGGTGGGTTTCGAGGATCTGGCCGACGTTCATACGCGACGGTACGCCCAGCGGGTTGAGGACGATGTCGACCGGGGTGCCGTTGGCATCGTGCGGCATGTCTTCCACCGGCATGATCACCGAGACCACACCCTTGTTACCGTGACGGCCGGCCATCTTGTCGCCCGGCTGGATGCGACGCTTGATCGCCAGGTAGACCTTGACGATCTTCAGCACGCCCGGAGCCAGGTCGTCGCCCTGCTGCAGCTTGCGCTTCTTGTCCTCGAACTTGTCGTCCAGGAGCTGACGACGATCGCTGATGTAGGCCTGGGCCTTCTCCAGCTGCTCGTTAAGGGCATCGTCGGCCATGCGCAGCTTGAACCACTGGCCGCGCTCGAGGCCGTCCAGGTAGTCGTCGGTGATCTCCGTGCCCTTCTTCAGCGCCGGGCCGCCTTCGGCCTTGGCACCGACCAGGGCGGCACGCAGACGCTCGAAGGTCGCGCCTTCGACGATGCGGAACTCTTCGTTCAGGTCCTTGCGGATCTGGTCGAGCTGCATCTTCTCGATGGACAGCGCGCGGGAATCGCGCTCGACGCCATCGCGGGTGAAGACCTGTACGTCGATCACGGTGCCCTTGGTGCCGGTCGGCACACGCAGGGAAGTATCCTTCACGTCGGACGCCTTCTCACCGAAGATCGCGCGCAGCAGCTTCTCTTCAGGAGTCAGCTGGGTCTCGCCTTTCGGAGTGACCTTGCCGACCAGGATGTCGCCGGCCTGCACTTCGGCGCCGACGTAGACGATACCGGCCTCGTCCAGCTTGTTCAGCGCAGCCTCGCCCACGTTCGGGATGTCCGCGGTGATTTCCTCTGGGCCGAGCTTGGTGTCGCGAGCGACGCAGGTCAGCTCCTGGATGTGGATCGTGGTGAAGCGATCTTCCTGGACCACACGCTCGGACAGGCAGATGGAGTCTTCGAAGTTGAAGCCGTTCCAGGGCATGAACGCTACGCGCATGTTCTGGCCCAGGGCCAGTTCGCCCATGTCGGTGGACGGACCGTCGGCCAGGATGTCGCCGCGCGCGACCACGTCACCCTTGCTCACCAGCGGACGCTGGTTGATGCAAGTGTTCTGGTTGGAACGGGTGTACTTGGTCAGGTTGTAGATGTCGACACCCGCTTCGCCGGTCTCGACCTCGTCATCCGCCACGCGAACCACGACACGGCTGGCATCGACCGAGTCGATCACCCCGCCACGGCGAGCCACGACGCAGACGCCGGAGTCGCGCGCCACGTTGCGCTCCATGCCGGTGCCCACCAGCGGCTTGTCGGCACGCAGGGTCGGCACGGCCTGACGCTGCATGTTCGAGCCCATGAGTGCGCGGTTGGCGTCGTCGTGCTCGAGGAACGGAATCAGCGAGGCAGCGACGGAAACGACCTGCTTCGGCGAAACGTCCATCAGGGTCACGTCTTCCGGCGCCTTCACGGTGAATTCGTTCAGGTGACGCACGGCCACCAGCTCGTCCACCAGTTGGCCCTTCTCGTTGAGGGTCGCCGAAGCCTGGGCGATGACGTGATCGGCTTCTTCGATCGCCGACAGGAACACGATCTCGTCGGTTACCAGGCTGTCCTTGACCACGCGGTACGGGCTCTCGAGGAAGCCGTACTTGTTGGTGCGGGCGTAGGTCGCCAGGGAGTTGATCAGACCGATGTTCGGACCTTCAGGGGTTTCGATCGGGCACACGCGACCGTAGTGGGTCGGGTGTACGTCACGAACCTCGAAGCCCGCACGCTCTCGGGTCAGACCGCCCGGGCCGAGCGCGGAGACGCGGCGCTTGTGGGTGATCTCGGAGAGCGGGTTGTTCTGGTCCATGAACTGCGACAGCTGGCTCGAACCGAAGAACTCCTTGATCGCGGCAGCCACCGGCTTGGCGTTGATCAGGTCCTGCGGCATCAGGCCTTCGCTTTCAGCCATCGACAGGCGTTCCTTGACCGCGCGCTCGACACGCACCAGGCCCACGCGGAACTGGTTCTCGGCCATCTCGCCGACGCAACGGACACGGCGGTTGCCCAGGTGGTCGATGTCATCGACGATGCCCTTGCCGTTACGGATGTCGACCAGGGTCTTGAGCACATCGATGATGTCTTCCTTGCTCAGGACGCCCGGACCTTCGATCTCGGTACGACCGATACGACGGTTGAACTTCATCCGGCCCACGGCCGACAGGTCGTAACGCTCGGCGCTGAAGAACAGGTTGCCGAACAGGGTCTCGGCGGCTTCCTTGGTCGGCGGCTCGCCCGGACGCATCATCCGGTAGATCTCGACCAGGGCTTCCAGCTGATTGCTGGTGTTGTCGATCTTCAGGGTATCGGAGATGAACGGACCGCAGTCGATGTCATTGGTGTACAGCGTCTCGATGCGCACGACCTGAGCCTTGGCCACCTTGGCCAGGAGGTCGAGGGTCAGCTCGGTGTTGCATTCGGCGATGATCTCGCCGGTGGCCGGATGCACGATCGCCTTGGCGATGGTACGGCCGATCAGGTAGTCGAACGGCACTTCCAGCTGGGTCACGCCAGCCTTTTCCAGCTGGTTGATGTGGCGGGCGGTGATACGGCGACCCTGCTCCACGATGACCTTGCCGCTGCCGTCCTTGATGTCGATGCTCGCGACTTCACCGCGCAGGCGCTGCGGGACCAGCTCCAGGTTCAGGGTCTCGCCCTTGATGTGGAAGACGTTGGTCGCGTAGAAGGCGTTGAGGATCTCTTCGGTGCTGTAACCGAGCGCGCGCAGCAGTACCGAGGCCGGCAGCTTGCGGCGACGGTCGATACGGACGAACACGCAGTCCTTCGGGTCGAACTCGAAGTCCAGCCAGGAGCCGCGGTAAGGAATGATCCGCGCGGAGTACAGCAGCTTGCCGGAGCTGTGGGTCTTGCCACGGTCGTGGTCGAAGAACACACCCGGGGAACGGTGCAGCTGGGAGACGATGACGCGCTCGGTACCGTTGATGATGAAGGTACCGTTCTCGGTCATCAGGGGGATTTCCCCCATGTAGACTTCTTGTTCCTTGATGTCCTTGATCGCCTTGTTCGACGACTCGCGGTCGAAGATGATCAGGCGGACTTTCACGCGCAGCGGTACGGCGAAGGTCACGCCGCGCAGCACGCACTCCTTGACATCGAATGCCGGCTCACCCAGACGGTAGCCGACGTATTCCAGGGCAGCATTGCCGGAATAGCTGATAATCGGGAAAACGGACTTGAAGGCCGCGTGCAGACCGATATCGCGGAACTGCTCCTTGGTTGCGCCAGCCTGCAGGAATTCGCGATAGGAATCCAGCTGGATGGCCAGCAAATACGGCACATCCATGACGTCCGGCAACTTGCTAAAGTCCTTGCGGATACGTTTTTTCTCAGTGTATGAGTAAGCCATCAGCGTTCCCCAGCTTGGTCACCTGCTTGTTTGGCGTCTCCGACGGGAGCAGCCGGAAAATCTTGCAGACCCCTTGGCCTGCATTGCCCACTCGGGGCACTTTCACGTCTTGGGTGGAACGCCCGAGGCGAGTCCACCCAGAACGGAAAAAGGCCGGTGGCAAAAGCCACCAGCCATCAGCCTTTCGCTTGACGCTCGGGCTGTAGACGCAAGGTCGTCGCTTACTTGAGCTCGACTTTGGCGCCTGCTTCTTCCAGGGCTTTCTTGGCAGCTTCGGCTTCTTCTTTCGAAGCGCCTTCCTTCACCACGCCCGGAGCGCCGTCTACGACAGCCTTGGCTTCTTTCAGACCCAGACCGGTCAGTTCGCGAACGACCTTGATCACGTTCACTTTCTTGTCGCCAGCTTCGGCCAGGACGATGGTGAACTCGGTCTGCTCTTCGGCAGCGGCAGCAGCCGGGCCAGCAGCGGCAACGGTAGCGGCAGCAGCGGTAACGCCGAACTTCTCTTCCATCGCCTTGATCAGTTCGACCACTTGCATGACGGACATTTCGGATACGGCGTTGATGATGTCTTCGTTGGTCAGAGCCATGACTCTAATTCCTGTATTGGGGGACGGCCTGCGGCCATCGTATTAAACAAATAAGATTGAAAGAGGTTGCGAGCCGACTCAGGCGGCAGCAGCTTCTTTCTGGTCGCGAATGGCCGCCAGAGTACGAGCCAGCTTGCTGGTAGCGCCCTGAATCACGCTCATCAGCTGCGATACGGCTTCGTCGTAGGTCGGCAGGCTTGCCAGTACGTCGATCTGATTGGCTGCGAGGAACTGACCCTCGAAGGCAGCCGCCTTGATCTCGAACTTGTCCTGACCCTTGGCGAACTCACGGAAGATACGAGCGGCAGCGCCCGGATGTTCGTTGGAGAAAGCGATCAGGGTCGGGCCTTTGAACACGTCGTTGAGCACGTCGAACTGGGTGCCTTCAACGGCGCGCTTGAGCAGGGTGTTACGTACGACTTTCACGTACACACCAGCTTCGCGGGCCTCTTTACGGAGTCCGGTCATGGCGCCTACGGTCACGCCACGGGCATCGGCCACGACAGCGGACAGGGCAGCTTTGGCAGCCTCGTTGACTTCAGCGACGATGGCCTTCTTGTCTTCGAGTTTAATTGCCACGGGTTTACTCCTGGATGTTACCGTTTCGTCCAGCCGGGGCCGGACGTCGTTTTGGTGTCTGATTCGGTAACCGAATCGGGAGCACCATCTGCGTAGGCTTGTGGTTTAAGGCTCGCGCCACCTACGGTCTTGGATAGCCCCCGCCAGGCAGGGACCCCAATACCTGTGCAGCGGGCAGAACCCGCTGCACGATGTCACTTAGGCTTCCAGGGAAGCCAGGTCGATCTGCAGGCCCGGACCCATGGTGGTGCTCAGGGTCACGCGCTTGACGTACACGCCTTTCGACGAGGACGGCTTCAGGCGCTTCAGGTCCGCCAGCAGAGCTTCGACGTTCTGCTGCAGCTTGGCCGGCTCGAAATCGACCTTGCCAACGGAGCTGTGGATGATGCCGTTCTTGTCGGTACGGAAACGTACCTGACCAGCCTTGGCATTCTTCACCGCGGTGGCGACGTCCGGGGTCACGGTACCGACTTTCGGGTTCGGCATCAGACCGCGCGGGCCGAGGATCTGGCCCAGCTGACCAACGACACGCATTGCGTCCGGGGAGGCGATGACGACGTCGTAGTTCAGGTCGCCGCCTTTCATTTCGGCAGCCAGTTCGTCCATGCCCACCTTGTCGGCGCCGGCAGCCAGAGCGGCTTCAGCGGCCGGACCCTGGGTGAAGACGGCAACGCGGACGCTCTTGCCGGTGCCGTTCGGCAGAACGGTGGCACCACGAACGACCTGGTCGGATTTACGCGGATCGACGCCGAGGTTGACGGCAACGTCCACGGACTCCTTGAACTTGATGGTGGACAGCTCGGCCAGCAGCTTGGCGGCCTCTTCGAAGCTGTACTGCTTGCCGGCAACTACTTTCTCGGCAATCGCCTTCTGGCGCTTGGTCAGCTTAGCCATTACACACCCTCCACGTTCAGGCCCATGCTGCGCGCGGAGCCAGCGATGGTACGTACAGCAGCGTCCAGATCAGCAGCGGTCAGGTCAGCCTGCTTGGTCTTGGCGATCTCTTCCAGCTGGGCACGGGTAACGGTGCCGACCTTCTGGGAGTTCGGACGAGCGGAGCCGCTGGTGATGCCAGCTGCTTTTTTCAGCAGGACGGCAGCCGGGGTGCTCTTGGTTTCGAAGGTGAAGCTACGGTCGCTGTAAACGGTGATGATCACAGGAGTCGGCAGACCCGGCTCTTGGCCTTGGGTCTTGGCGTTGAACGCCTTGCAGAACTCCATGATGTTCACGCCGTGCTGACCCAGGGCAGGGCCGACCGGCGGCGACGGGTTGGCCTGGCCGGCCTTTACTTGCAGCTTGATATAAGCCTGGATTTTCTTAGCCATTTGCTACTCCAAATTCGGGTACAAGCGCCTGAAGGCTCCCCGGTTGCTTTCGCGTTTATCCCAGTGACGACAAAACCCCGCAGCCTTGGGCTGCGGGGTGAGGGATGCGTTTTCAGCTAGACCTTTTCGACCTGACTGAACTCCAGCTCTACCGGAGTAGAGCGGCCAAAGATGAGCACGGCCACTTGGATCCGGCTCTTCTCGTAGTTGACTTCTTCGACGACACCATTGAAGTCGGCGAACGGACCATCGATGACACGAACGGTCTCGCCCGGCTCGAACAGGGTCTTCGGCTTGGGCTTGTCACCGCTATCGGCGACGCGACGCAGAATGGCATCGGCCTCCCGATCGGTGATCGGAGCAGGCTTGTCGGCGGTTCCACCGATGAAGCCCATGACACGCGGAGTGTCCTTCACCAGGTGCCAGGTGCCTTCGTTCATCTCCATCTGAACCAGCACATAGCCAGGGAAGAATTTGCGCTCACTCTTGCGCTTCTGGCCGTTCCGCATCTCCACCACTTCTTCGGTGGGAACCAGAATCTCGCCGAACTCTTCTTCCATGCCAGCAAGCTTGACACGCTCGATCAGCGAGCGCATGACATGCTTCTCGTAACCCGAGTATGCATGCACAACGTACCAACGCTTAGCCACGGCGCACCCTTAACCTACAATCATGGAAACCAACCAACCCAGCAGGGAATCGAGCCCCCACAGCAGCAGCGCCATCACCAGCACTACCGCGACCACGATCAGCGTGGTCTGAGTTGTTTCTTGACGACTCGGCCATACGACCTTGCGAATCTCGACGCGCGCTTCCTTAGCAAGACTAAAGAAGGCCTGCCCCTTGGCCGTTTGCAACGCCAGGAAAGCAGCGATCACCGCTAGAACGAGAATACCGAGAACGCGATACAGGATTGGTTGAGCCGAAAAGTACTGGTTACCTACGACGGCAACCACAACCAGAACGGCAACCAAGAGCCATTTCAAGAGATCAAAACGTGATTCTTTGGCTTCTGCCTTGGCATTCATCTGTTAGGAATCTCGTGAAGAAAAGCCAGATTTACTTTTGAAATCTGGCAGGCCAGGAGGGAATCGAACCCCCAACCTGCGGTTTTGGAGACCGCCGCTCTGCCAATTGAGCTACTGGCCTGAAGCAAAATCAGGCCGGCCATTATGCCGGCCTGAGGAGGGAAGATCAACCGATATTATTCGATGATCTTGGCAACCACGCCGGCGCCAACGGTACGGCCGCCTTCGCGGATCGCGAAGCGCAGGCCATCTTCCATGGCGATCGGAGCGATCAGGGTGACAACCATCTTGATGTTGTCGCCCGGCATTACCATCTCTACGCCTTCCGGCAGTTCGCAGTTACCGGTCACGTCAGTGGTACGGAAGTAGAACTGCGGACGGTAGCCCTTGAAGAACGGGGTGTGACGACCACCTTCTTCCTTGGACAGCACGTACACTTCGCACTCGAACTTGGTGTGCGGCTTGATGGTGCCCGGCTTGGCCAGAACCTGGCCACGCTCTACGTCTTCACGCTTGGTGCCGCGCAGCAGGATACCGACGTTCTCGCCAGCACGACCTTCGTCGAGCAGCTTGCGGAACATTTCGACACCGGTGCAGGTGGTCTTGGTGGTCGCCTTGATGCCGACGATTTCCACTTCTTCCTGGACCTTGATGATGCCGCGCTCCACACGACCGGTTACCACGGTACCGCGGCCGGAGATCGAGAACACGTCTTCGATCGGCATCAGGAACGGCTGGTCGATGGCACGAACCGGCTCCGGAATGTAGGAGTCCAGGGTCTCTACCAGCTTCTGCACGGCGCTTACGCCGATACCGTTGTCGTCCTTGCCTTCCAGCGCCATCAGCGCGGAGCCGATGATGATCGGGGTGTCGTCGCCCGGGAAGTCGTAGGTGTTCAGCAGGTCGCGAACTTCCATCTCGACCAGTTCCAGCAGCTCGGCGTCGTCAACCATGTCGGCCTTGTTCAGGAACACGACGATGTAGGGAACGCCTACCTGGCGGGACAGCAGGATGTGCTCGCGAGTCTGCGGCATGGGGCCGTCGGCAGCCGAGCAAACCAGGATCGCGCCGTCCATCTGGGCAGCACCGGTGATCATGTTCTTCACGTAGTCGGCGTGACCGGGGCAGTCAACGTGAGCGTAGTGACGAACAGCGGAATCGTACTCAACGTGCGAGGTGTTGATGGTGATACCGCGGGCCTTTTCTTCCGGCGCGTTGTCGATCTGATCGAAGGCACGAGCGGAACCACCCCAGGTGTCGGAGCAGACCTTGGTCAGTGCAGCGGTCAGAGTGGTCTTGCCATGGTCAACGTGACCGATGGTGCCGACGTTGACGTGCGGCTTGTTCCGTTCAAATTTTTCTTTAGCCATGGAGACCATCCCCTTCAAGGAATTGAGCGGATCACGCTACCATTAGAACAAGGGCAGATATTTTCATATCTGCCCTTGAATAAATGGAGCTCATGAGCGGATTTGAACCGCTGACCTCACCCTTACCAAGGGTGTGCTCTACCAACTGAGCTACATGAGCAAAACACAAGCGACTTGACTGGAGCGGGTAGCGGGAATCGAACCCGCATCATCAGCTTGGAAGGCTGAGGTTCTACCACTGAACTATACCCGCGGAGCCCGAAGCTCACGCTTTTAAACTGGTGGAGGGAGAAGGATTCGAACCTTCGAAGTCTATGACGTCAGATTTACAGTCTGATCCCTTTGGCCACTCGGGAATCCCTCCAAACTGGTGGGCGGCATTCTCTACGTCTGCCACCTTGCTGTCAAGAGTTTTCTCTTAAAAAACCTGAACTTAGGTTTCAACAGCAACTTCGTAGTCGGAGTCTTTCAGCCTTCCCCCTGCGAAGCGGGCGCCATTCTATGCAATGCGTCAGGGGGATGCAACACCTTTGCACGACATTATTTGATGTTGCAGCCCCTTGAAGTCCCGGGCCAGCTCCTGGAGCAACTGCTCGTCCACCAGGCGGCGGCTGGCGGGCGCCACCCGCACCCAGAAATCGCGCTGCCCGCGCGGCAACTCCTTCAGCTCCGCCTCGTAGCCGGCTGTCTTGAGCCGCGCCTGCGCGCTTTCGGCCGAGTCCCGGGCGGAAAACATTCCCAGGGAAACGCCGTTCGCCAGCGCGCCCTCACCGATCAGATAGCTGTCGATATTGCGCGCCTGGAGTTCTTTCAACTGCCGCAGAGCCGCCTCCCGCGAAGCCAGGGGAGGAAGATAGACCCAATAATCGACGCTCATTTCACCGCGGGCCTCGACCTCAGCCTCGATATCCAACCCCAACAGGCGCTGCTGGAGTCGCCGAGCGTCCGCCTCCGCCCCGCCGCCTCCCAGATACAGGCAGGCTGACTCGGAGCCAGCCGGTGTTTCAGCTTGCGCGGGAGGCATCGTCGGCACCTGCGTCCGCTCCGTGTGCGCCTTGCCGGCAAGGTCGCTTTCGGCCAGGAGCAGAATGTTCTTCTGCCCGTCCTTATAGAGCCCCAGCGGGGCGATTTCCTTGGCCCGAAGCGGAGACTGCTGTTGATGCCATACGTAATAGAAAACGTTCAGGGCCAGGAGAAACAGGAAAAACCAGCGCATAGATCCCTCATTCTATCGGACAGGCAAGAGCCAGCCCCACGAACACCAGGTCGGGGATGATCCGGGCCCGAGCCAACTCGTCGCGAACCAACTCGGCATCGCCTCCCGTCAGGAAGATTTCACAGTCCGCGCCTAGCAACTCGCAGGCCATGGCGTATTGCTCGCGAACGAACCCCCTGAGCATGAGCAGACAGCCACGCTCCACCGCCTCGGCAGTTGCCTGCCCGGGATGGAGGCTACCCATCGCCCGGCGGGCCTCGGTATCGTCGTAGCGAATCCGCCGCGTATGGGTACGTAGCTGGCTTCTCATCAGCGACATGCCCGGGCATATATAGCCGCCCAGGTGGGTGCCATTCGCCGCGACCAGGTCGGAGGTCACCGCCGTGCCCAGGTCGATGACCAGGCAGGCCTTCTGCGCCAGGTGATGGCCGGCGACCAGGGCGAGCCAGCGATCCAGTCCCAGGCGCTGGTAGTCGAGATAACCATTGCGCACACCGGCCAGTTGCCGTCCCGGCGCGGCAACGAGGACGGAAACCGGAAACAGCCGCTCCAGCCGAGCGATCAGCTGGGAGGTTTCCTGCTCGCTGCGCACGCTCACCAGACGACAGGCACGAACCGGCAGGCCCCGGCGCAGGGAAAGCTGTTCGACGAGGGCTTCGTCGGAGTCCGCCAACCCACCCGCGACCGAGCGTCCGCCGCCCCCATCGATGACCCGCCACTTGATCAGCGAGTTTCCACAGTCGAGCTCAAGAATCATTGCGCAACCTCAAACTTAGCTCTCCCCCACTGAAGCTCTGCTCCACTCCTCCCACCTCGAGGCGCAACGCACCTCGAGCGTCGACGCCCAACACCCGACCCTCGATGGACGTCGAGGAAGTCGACAGGCTGACGAGGGCACCTTGCCAGAGATTGCGCGCCTCCCATTCCTCGCGACTCGCCGCGAAGCCCTCACGCGAATGCCTGTCCAGGTACCACGCCAGTTGCTGATTGAGCACGGAAAGCAGGTGCGAACGATCCACCAACCCACCCAGCGCCTCGCGCAAGGATGTCCATGGCTGGTCGATATCGGTGGCAACCTTCATATTGACGTTGATGCCGATGCCGATGACGACCTGGCACAGGTCCGCCGGATCCCCACTGAGTTCCAGCAGTATTCCGGCGATTTTCCGACCATCCTGCAGGAGGTCGTTCGGCCACTTCAAACCTGCCTTGGAGACCTGCAGCAGATCCAGCACCTTGAGCACCGCCAGGCCGACGACCAGGCTCAGCCCTTCGAGCTCCCGGGCCCCACCCCTGACGGTAACGGCCAGAGAATAATAGAGGTTCTCTCCATAGGGACTGATCCAGACGCGGCCACGCCGCCCTCGTCCGGCCGTCTGCTGCTCGGCGACGAGGACGAAAGGCGTCGAAGCACCTGCCGCCAGCCTGCGCATGGCCTCGCTGTTGGTCGAGTCGATGGCGGAAAGAATCTCGACGGGCCAGAACCCCTCGATTCGTTGCGGATCCAGGAGGCTGATGGGGCTCGCCAGGCGGTAGCCCCGTCCACGCACCTTGTGGAACTGCAGGCCATGTTCGGCCTCCAGATGCTGCAGGCGTTTCCAGACCGCGCTACGGCTGATGCCCAGCACGGCCCCCAGCTCCTCTCCGGAGTGAAATCGCCCGTCTTGAAGTATTTTCAGCAAGGTCTGCATAGACGCCCCACACTAGCCAGGCACGCATCATATAGAGGCACTTGCGCTTTGCCTACGAAAAGCCCTGTTATAACGCGGCCATTTGGACGGATTCTGGCAGACTTTTCCGCGCGCCAAAGCAAAACCCCCGGCCATTGCTGGCCAGGGGTTTTGGGATAGGAGCTTGACGATGACCTACTCTCACATGGGGAGACCCCACACTACCATCGGCGATGCGTCGTTTCACTTCTGAGTTCGGGAAGGGATCAGGTGGTTCCAACGCTCTATGATCGTCAAGCAATTCGGTTGGATATCCGTTTGCTTGTGCTTACGTCTATCCGGATTCAGGTATGTGATTTCAAGGTGTTTGCGGTTCATGCGAACTTTCGGTTCGTCGACTTCACCCTACAACACACAATCATCAGATTGTTTGGGTGTTATATGGTCAAGCCTCACGGGCAATTAGTACTGGTTAGCTCAACGCCTCACAACGCTTACACACCCAGCCTATCAACGTCGTAGTCTTCGACGGCCCTTCAGGGGAATCAAGTTCCCAGTGAGATCTCATCTTGAGGCAAGTTTCCCGCTTAGATGCTTTCAGCGGTTATCTTTTCCGAACATAGCTACCCGGCAATGCCACTGGCGTGACAACCGGAACACCAGAGGTTCGTCCACTCCGGTCCTCTCGTACTAGGAGCAGCCCCTCTCAAATCTCAAACGTCCACGGCAGATAGGGACCGAACTGTCTCACGACGTTCTAAACCCAGCTCGCGTACCACTTTAAATGGCGAACAGCCATACCCTTGGGACCGGCTTCAGCCCCAGGATGTGATGAGCCGACATCGAGGTGCCAAACACCGCCGTCGATATGAACTCTTGGGCGGTATCAGCCTGTTATCCCCGGAGTACCTTTTATCCGTTGAGCGATGGCCCTTCCATACAGAACCACCGGATCACTAAGACCTACTTTCGTACCTGCTCGACGTGTCTGTCTCGCAGTCAAGCGCGCTTTTGCCTTTATACTCTGCGACCGATTTCCGACCGGTCTGAGCGCACCTTCGTACTCCTCCGTTACTCTTTAGGAGGAGACCGCCCCAGTCAAACTGCCCACCATACACTGTCCTCGATCCGGATCACGGACCAGAGTTAGAACCTCAAGCATGCCAGGGTGGTATTTCAAGGATGGCTCCACGCGAACTGGCGTCCACGCTTCAAAGCCTCCCACCTATCCTACACAAGCAGGCTCAAAGTCCAGTGCAAAGCTACAGTAAAGGTTCACGGGGTCTTTCCGTCTAGCCGCGGATACACTGCATCTTCACAGCGATTTCAATTTCACTGAGTCTCGGGTGGAGACAGCGCCGCCATCGTTACGCCATTCGTGCAGGTCGGAACTTACCCGACAAGGAATTTCGCTACCTTAGGACCGTTATAGTTACGGCCGCCGTTTACCGGGGCTTCGATCAAGAGCTTCGCTTGCGCTAACCCCATCAATTAACCTTCCGGCACCGGGCAGGCGTCACACCCTATACGTCCACTTTCGTGTTTGCAGAGTGCTGTGTTTTTAATAAACAGTCGCAGCGGCCTGGTATCTTCGACCAGCCAGAGCTTACGGAGTAAATCCTTCACCCTAGCCGGCGCACCTTCTCCCGAAGTTACGGTGCCATTTTGCCTAGTTCCTTCACCCGAGTTCTCTCAAGCGCCTTGGTATTCTCTACCCGACCACCTGTGTCGGTTTGGGGTACGGTTCCTGGTTACCTGAAGCTTAGAAGCTTTTCTTGGAAGCATGGCATCAACCACTTCGTCATCTAAAAGACGACTCGTCATCAGCTCTCGGCCTTGAAACCCCGGATTTACCTAAGATTTCAGCCTACCACCTTAAACTTGGACAACCAACGCCAAGCTGGCCTAGCCTTCTCCGTCCCTCCATCGCAGTAACCAGAAGTACAGGAATATTAACCTGTTTCCCATCGACTACGCTTTTCAGCCTCGCCTTAGGAACCGACTAACCCTGCGTCGATTAACGTTGCGCAGGAACCCTTGGTCTTTCGGCGTGGGTGTTTTTCACACCCATTGTCGTTACTCATGTCAGCATTCGCACTTCTGATACCTCCAGCAAGCTTCTCAACTCACCTTCACAGGCTTACAGAACGCTCCTCTACCGCGTCACTTACGTGACACCCGCAGCTTCGGTGTGTGGTTTGAGCCCCGTTACATCTTCCGCGCAGGCCGACTCGACTAGTGAGCTATTACGCTTTCTTTAAAGGATGGCTGCTTCTAAGCCAACCTCCTAGCTGTCTAAGCCTTCCCACATCGTTTACCACTTAACCACAACTTTGGGACCTTAGCTGGCGGTCTGGGTTGTTTCCCTTTTCACGACGGACGTTAGCACCCGCCGTGTGTCTCCCATGCTCGGCACTTCTGG
>NC_009656.1:0-805000 GCF_000017205.1 Pseudomonas paraeruginosa PA7 | reverse complement strand
TTCAGGAGAAAGACGATCTCCTGCCGCAATCGGTCACCAATTCCAGCGACGAAGGCACTCCTTTCGCCCAGGCGGAAGGCGCCGAGCAAAACTCGGACACGCCGGTCTCCGCCGCAAAACCCGTCGACCCCGAGTGGAAGTCCGTCACCGTCGCCAGTGGCGACACCCTGTCGACCGTATTCGCCAAGGCCGGCCTGTCGACCAGCGCCATGCACGATATGCTCGCCAGCAGCAAGGACGCCAAGCGCTTCACCCATCTCAAGGTCGGCCAGGAGGTCAAGCTCAAGCTCGACCCCAACGGCGAGCTGCAAGCCCTGCGGGTCAAGCAGAGCGAGCTGGAGACCATCGGCCTGGACAAGACCGCCAAGGGTTATGCCTTCAAGCGCGAGAAAGCCCAGATCGACCTGCACACCGCCTACGCCCATGGCCGCATCACCAGCTCGCTGTTCGTAGCCGGGCGCAACGCCGGTCTCCCCTACAACCTGGTCACCTCGCTGTCGAACATCTTCGGCTACGACATCGACTTCGCCCTCGACCTGCGCGAAGGCGACGAGTTCGATGTGATCTACGAACAGCACAAGGTCAATGGCAAGCAGGTGGCCACCGGCAACATCCTCGCCGCCCGCTTCGTCAACCGCGGCAAGACCTACACGGCGGTGCGCTATACCAACAAGCAGGGCAACACCAGCTACTACCGTGCCGACGGCTCGAGCATGCGCAAGGCGTTCATCCGCACGCCGGTGGATTTCGCTCGCATCAGCTCGCGCTTCTCCCTCGGCCGCCGGCATCCGATCCTGAACAAGATCCGCGCCCACAAGGGCGTCGATTACGCCGCGCCCATCGGTACGCCGATCAAGGCGACCGGCGACGGCAAGATCCTCCAGGCCGGACGCAAGGGCGGATACGGCAACGCCGTGGTCATCCAGCATGGCCAGCGCTATCGCACCATCTATGGGCACATGAGCCGCTTCGCCAAGGGCATCCGTTCCGGCACCAGCGTGAAACAGGGGCAGATCATCGGCTACGTAGGCATGACCGGTCTGGCGACCGGCCCGCACCTGCACTACGAGTTCCAGATCAACGGTCGCCACGTCGATCCGCTGAGCGCGAAGCTGCCCATGGCCGACCCGCTCGGCGGCGCCGATCGCAAGCGCTTCATGGCGCAGACCCAGCCAATGATCGCGCGCATGGACCAGGAAAAGAAAACCCTCCTGGCCCTGAACAAGCAGCGTTGATCATGCCTCGCTACCTGGGGCTGATGTCCGGCACCAGCATGGACGGGATGGACATCGTCCTGATCGAGCAAGGTGATCGCACCACCTTGCTCGCTTCCCACTACCTGCCCATGCCCGCCGACCTGCGCGAGGACATCCTCGCGCTCTGCGCACCGGGTCCTGACGAGATCGCCCGGGCCGCCGATGTCGAGCGGCGCTGGGTCGGCCTGGCGGCACAAGGTGTCGGCGAACTGCTGCGACAGCAGCGACTGGCTCCTGGCGCGGTCCGCGCCATCGGCAGCCACGGGCAGACCATTCGCCATGAACCCGCCCGACACTTCACCGTGCAGATCGGCAATCCCGCCCTGCTGGCGGAACTGACCGGCATCGATGTCATCGCCGACTTCCGCCGCCGCGACGTCGCCGCCGGAGGCCAGGGCGCGCCGCTGGTGCCAGCCTTCCACCAGGCGCTGTTCGGGGATTCAGGCAAGGCCAGGGCGATCCTGAACATCGGCGGCTTCAGTAACGTTTCGCTGCTCGCTCCCGGAAAACCGGTGCGCGGTTTCGACTGCGGACCGGGCAATGTCCTCATGGACGCCTGGATCCACTGCCGGCGCGGCGAGCATTTCGACCGCGACGGCGCCTGGGCCGCCAGCGGGCGGGTGAACGACGATCTGCTGGCATCCCTGCTGGCGGACGAATTCTTCGCCACCCGGGGGCCCAAGAGCACCGGGCGGGAACGTTTCAATCTGGCCTGGCTGCAGGAACGTCTGGCCGGCCATCCCGTCCTTCCCGCCGAGGACGTCCAGGCGACCTTGCTGGAACTAAGCGCCCGCAGCATCAGCGAGTCGCTGCTGGACGCCCAGCCGGAGTGCGAGGAAGTGCTGGTATGTGGCGGTGGCGCCTTCAATGCGGCGCTGATGGCACGTCTCGCCGCGCTGATGCCCGCGGCACGGATCGCCAGTACCGACGCATACGGCATTCCCCCCGCCTGGATGGAGGGCATGGCATTCGCCTGGCTCGCCCATCGCTTCCTCGAGCGCCTGCCCGGCAATTGCCCGGACGTCACAGGCGCTGCGGGGCCGAGGGTCCTCGGCGCGCTCTATCCCGCCTGAAACGAAAACGCCGCGCGGTTGCGCGGCGTTCTTCAGGCCTCCGGCCGGATCAGATCGAGAACGACTGCCCGCAACCGCAGGTCGTCGCGGCGTTCGGGTTCTTGATCACGAACCGCGAGCCCTCCAGACCTTCCTGGTAGTCCACTTCGGAACCGGCCAGATACTGGAAGCTCATCGGATCCACCACCAGGCCGACGCCATCGCGCTCGATCACCGTATCGTCGTCGGCGATGTCTTCATCGAAGGTGAAACCGTACTGGAAGCCCGAACAACCGCCGCCGGTGACGAATACCCGCAGCTTCAGGCGAGGGTTACCCTCTTCGTCAATCAACGTCTTCACCTTGTTGGCTGCGCCTGGGGTAAAGAGCAGGGGCGTAGGGGTGAAGGTTTCGATGCTCATGTTTCCGAATCTCCCGGCTTGAGGCCGTGCGTTACAACATTACGCCCATTATCCTCTTGTCCCAGAAAAATGGTCAACTAATCCACAGTTTCCACGCTGGCCGGCAGCTCCAGCGGGCGCGGGCTGGCCTCGGTCATCGGACACAGGCGACCATCGATCTGGGCGCCCATGGCAGTCTCGATCAAGCCATAGTGCAGATTGCCCTTCACCCTCGCCTGAGCCCCCAGTTCCAGCCGCTCGATGGCATGGATGTCGCCATCCACCTGGCCATCGATGATCACGTGGGGCGCACGGATCTCACCGTCCACCCGGCCTCCGACGCTGACCCGTACCAGCCCTTCGTGGGCCTGCAGGGCGCCGCGCACGGCACCGTCGATCTGTACCGCCCCCTTCAGGTTCATGTCGCCAACCAGTTCGGCACCGCTGGCGATCAGGCTGGTCTGGCCGGTGAAACGCTGGACGTCAGCCCGGCCCTTGTTCTTGCTCCACATAATGGTCACTCACTGCTTCGGCCAATCGAAACGGCGCTGTAGCGGTTTGGACTGGCCATTCAGCTCTGCGCGTACGTCGATCAGCGTCGGGATGAAGTTCTTCGGCAACTCCAGTTCGGCGAAACGTCCCGCTTCGGGAATCGACTGGAAATGCCGGAGGGAAATCGACAGCCCTGTCTTGCCCAGTTCCGGCGAGAGCTGTTCGAGGTCGTAACTGGTGTCCTTGCGCGCCAGCTTGCCGCTGATGCGGACTTTCAGCCGCCCGTCGAGCTTGCGCTCGTCCTTGCCCAGGCGGCTGAGCATCACCTTATAGCGGAAGCGCAGCGGATTGTCCGTGCCTTGTACCTCAAAGGCGCGGATCTCCAGCGCATCGGTCTTGCTCGCCGGTGCGACCACGCCCTTGTAGAAGGCGATGTCCTGCTGCTGCTTGAACACCTGCTCCTCGAGCAGCTTGATCGTCTGCCGGCTCTGCTCGATGGCCTGCTGCCCCAGGCGCTCGCCACTGCGAAGCACCTCGACCTCGGTACGCAGGCGCTCCAGTTCGGTTTTCTGCTCGCCGATCAAGGCCTCCTGGCGTTGTGCCTCAGCCTCGCTGCGGGCGTTGTCCGCGCCCGTCGACCAGCGGCCGCCGAAAAACGCCAACGGAACCGAGAGCAGCAGCGCACCGATGCCGAGACGGGCCAGCCAGGCCCGTCTCGGATCACGAAAGCGGAGTTCCCAGCCGGACATCAGGGGAGCAGGGCCGCATGCGAAAGACCCAGACGCTCATCCAGCCCGAACAGGATGTTCATGTTCTGCAGCGCCTGCCCGGAGGCGCCCTTCACCAGGTTGTCGATCACCGACAGCACCACCACCAGGTCGCCGCCCTGCGGACGATGCACGGCGATCCGGCAGACGTTGGCACCGCGTACGCTGCGGGTCTCGGGATGGCTCCCGGCCGGCATCACGTCGACGAAAGGCTCGTTGGCATAGCGCTTCTCGAACAGCGCCTGGAGGTCGACCGAACGATCCGCGACATGCGCATAGAGGGTTGCATGGATGCCGCGGATCATTGGCGTCAGGTGCGGCACGAAGGTCAGGCCGACCTCGCCGCCCGAGGCCCGGCGCAGCCCCTGGCTGATCTCCGGCAGGTGGCGATGGCCCTTGACCGCATAGGCCATCATGCTTTCGCCCGCCTCGCAGAACAGCGAGCCAACCTTGGCACCCCGACCTGCGCCGCTGACCCCGGACTTACAATCGGCGATCAGCCGCGAGGCATCGGCCAGACCGGCCTCCAGCAGCGGGATGAGGCCCAGCTGGGTGGCCGTGGGGTAGCAGCCCGGCACGGCGATCAGGCGCGCCTGGCGGATCTTCTCGCGGTTCACTTCCGGAAGACCGTAAACGGCTTCCTCGAGGAGCGCCGGGGCGCCGTGCGGCTGGCCATACCAGCGCGCCCACTCCTCGGCGTCCGCCAGGCGGAAGTCGGCGGACAGGTCGATGACCCGGGTCCCGGCATCCAGCAACTCGCCGGCCAGCGCGTGCGCCACCCCGTGCGGCGTGGCGAAGAACACCACGTCGCAGGCGCCCAGGCGCTGCGTGTCCGGCACGCTGAACTGCAGGTCGTCGTAGTGACCTCGCAGGTTCGGGTACATGTCGACGACCTTCACCCCCGCCTCGGAGCGCGAGGTGATCACCTCCACCCGAGCCTGGGGATGCTGCGCCAGCAGGCGCAGCAGTTCCACGCCCGTGTAACCCGTACCGCCAACGATGCCGACCTTGATCATCTGTCCATCACTCCGCGCGCTGAGGCAAGCTAGCCAAAAGAGGTCAATGATAAGAGCCGAGCGCCGGCATGAACAGCGCTGGGCATCCGGCTTTGCGACCGGTTCGGCCCTTCGGGGCGGGAGTCTATCCCAGCGCAGGAGGACAGAAATCGCCGCAGGGGCCTATCCGAATACTCCTACCTGCTATGCAGCCATATCAGCCGCCATATCAGACAGCGACAAGCCACCAGGGTGACGCTTCCCACCCATCCCTCTACTATCGGGGCACCGTGATCAAGAGGATGTCCTGATGTACCTGTGGCTCAAAGCCTTCCATATCATCGCCGTGGTCTGCTGGTTCGCCGGCCTGTTCTACCTACCACGCCTGTTCGTCTACCACGCCATGAGCGAGGACCAGGCCAGCCGGGAGCGTTTCTGTGTCATGGAGCGCAAGCTGTACCGGGGAATCATGATGCCGTCCATGCTCGCGACCCTGGTCCTCGGCTTGTGGATGCTCTACCTAACCCCCGGCTGGCTGAGCCAGGGCTGGCTGCACGCCAAGCTGACCCTGGTGCTGCTGCTGGTCGGCTACCACCACGCCTGCGGCGCCATGCTCAAGCGTTTCGCCCGCGGCGAGCCGGGCCGCAGCCATGTGTTCTACCGCTGGTTCAACGAAGTCCCTGTACTGTTCCTGCTGCTGATCGTCCTACTGGTGGTGCTCAAACCTTTCTGACCCTGGAGTCCTGACATGTCCTTGCCCGCCCTGCTCGACCAACGCCTGCGACTGCCGATGGTGGCCGCGCCGATGTTCCTGGTTTCCAACCCGCAACTGGTGCTGGCCTGCTGCCGCAACGGCATCGTCGGCAGCTTCCCGGCGCTCAACCAGCGCGATAGCAGCGGCTTCAAGGGCTGGCTGGAAGAGATCGAGGCCGGCCTGGCGGAGTTGGACAACCCGGCGCCCTACGCGGTGAACCTGATCGTGCACAACACCAACCCGCGACTGCAGGCCGACCTGCGGATCTGCGTCGAGCAGCGGGTGCCGATCGTCATCACCAGCCTCGGCGCGGTACGCGAAGTGGTGGACGCGGTGCACAGCTACGGCGGCCTGGTATTCCACGACGTGACCACCCGCCGCCATGCCGAGAAGGCCGCCGAGGCCGGTGTCGACGGGCTGATCGCGGTAGCCGCCGGGGCTGGCGGCCACGCCGGGACCTGGAGTCCGTTCGCGCTGGTCGCGGAGATCCGCCAGTTCTTCGACAAGACCCTCCTGCTGGCCGGCTGCCTCAACCATGGCCATGAGATCCTCGCCGCGCAGATGCTCGGCGCCGACCTGGCGTACCTCGGCACACGCTTCATCGCCACCCGCGACAGCAATGCCTCCGACGCCTACAAGCAGATGATCCTCGAGGCGCGAGCCGCCGATATCGTGCACACCCCGGCGGTCTCCGGGGTCCCGGCGAGCTTCATGCGGCAAAGCCTCGAGGCTGCCGGCTACGACCTGAAACGCCTGACCGACAAGGCGGACATGAACTACGGCGAGAAGCTCAAGCCGGTGAACGATGAAGCCAAGGCCTGGAAGACCGTATGGTCCGCCGGCCAGGGCGCCGGCAACATCGACGACCTACCCGCCGTCGACCAACTGATCGCCCGCCTCGATCACGAATACCGCGACGCCCTGCAGAAGGCGAATCGCCTGGCGACCCGCTGGCCGCGCTGAAACCGCCCCGCCAGGCGGTCCGGCTTGTGCGGGATTTCTCATCTCGCGCTTGTGAGCGCCAGGGCCGCCGATTTAGGCTGTCGGCTGCATTTCTCTCACCCCAGCTGACAAGGATGCCTGCATGACCGACCAACGCTTCAAGATCGTCTTCTCCGGCGAGCTGATGCCCGACGCACAGCTCGAGGCCGTGAAGGACAATCTCGCCCGCCTGTTCAAGAGCGAACCGGGCAAGATCGACGCCCTGTTCGGCGGTCGCCCGGTGGTGCTGAAACGCGAGCTTCCGGAAGCCGAGGCCGATCGCTACCTGGCCGCCCTGCACCAGGCCGGCGCCAACGCCCACAAGGAGGTCGACCTGGCCGCCAGCCTGAGCCTGGTGGAAACGCCCGAGCACAACCCCCCGGCCGCGGACGAGCCCCCGGCGCAGGACCTGCCGCCGATGACCTGTCCCAAGTGCGGCCATGAACAGCCCAGCGCGCCGGAGTGCGCGGCCTGCGGCATCATCATCGAGAAGTACCTGGCACGCCAGGCGCAACTCGGCGAAAACACCGCGCCTGCGGCGGCGACCGCCGCGGCCGCCTCGCCCTATACCCCGCCCAGCGCCCAGGTCGGCGACGCCCTTCCCGCGTACGGCGAGCTGAACGTCTTCACCACCAACGGGCGGATCGGCCGCCTGCGCTATCTCGGCTGGTCGATGGCGATGACCCTGTGCTTCATGCTCATCATGGGCCTGGGCTTCCTGCTCGGCGAAACCGTCGGCGTGGCCGTCACCGTCCTGGCCTCGATCGCCTTCATCGTCATCGCGGTGATGATCGGCGTGCAGCGCCTGCACGACCTCGGCTGGTCGGGCTGGCTCTGGCTGCTCAACTTCGTACCCTTCGTCGGCAGCGTGTTCGGCATCCTGATGCTGGTCCTGCCCGGCAGCAACGGCGCCAACCGCTACGGCCCGCCGCCGCCGGCCAACAGCACCGGAGTGAAAGTCCTAGCCAGCCTGATCGTCCTGTTGCCGATAGTCGCTATCATCGCCGCCATCGCCCTGCCCTCCTACGAGGGTTACCTGGAGCGCGCGAACTATGAAGGCGGCGCCAGCGAACCGTACACGATGGAGGAACAGGCTTCCGCCGCGGCGGCAGAGGCCAGTGAAGCCGCCACCGCAGCGGCGGAGACCCTGGAAGAAGACCAGCAACAGTAACCACGCAACCCCTCGCGACGGGCGGGGTCCAATCCCCCGTCCGTTTCGGAGAAGTCTCGAATGCCCCGTTATGCCCTGATCACCGGCGCGTCCAGCGGTATCGGCCTGGCCCTCGCCGAAGCCCTGGCCCGGCGCGGCCGCGCCCTGATCCTGGTGGCGCGCCAGCGCGACGCGCTGGAGAGCATCGCCTACGAACTGGCACAGCGTTTCGGGGTGGAGGTGCTGTTCCGTACCTGCGACCTTGCCGAACCGCTGCAGTTGTCCGGGCTGTTGCACGAACTGGAGCAGGGCGAACGGCAGATCGACCTGCTGGTGAACAACGCCGGGATCGGCAGCGCCGGTCCGTTCGTCGACCAGGAGTGGGCGCGCGAGCAGGAGCTGATCGAGCTCAACATTCTCGCCCTGGCCCGCCTCTGCCACGCCCTCGGCACCCGCATGGCGGCACAGGGCGGTGGGCAGATCCTCAATGTCGCCTCGGTGGCGGCCTTCCAGCCCGGCGCCTGGATGAGCAACTACTACGCGAGCAAGGCCTATGTCCTGCATTTCTCCGAAGGCCTGCGGGAAGAGTTGAAAGCCCGCGCTGTGAAAGTCTCGGTCCTGTGCCCCGGGCCGACCCGGACCGCGTTCTTCCGCGAAGCCGGGATGCGCCTCGGCAAGCTCGAGCAGGGCAAGCTGATGATGTCCCCCGAGGAAGTCGCCCTGCTGGCCCTGCGCGGGCTGGACAGGAACCGCGCGCTGATCGTTCCCGGCTGGCGCAATCGCCTGCTCGCCCTGAGCCCGCGCCTGGCGCCGCGCTGGCTGGTGCGCAGGATCGCCGCGCGGCTCAACGCTTCGACGCTGCCCTCCGCGCCACGGGCCTGAGCGGCACCCGCTCAGTCCGCCGGTACCGCCCGCCCGTTGGCCCAGGCCCGCAGCGTGGCGAGCCTTTCCGCCATCAGCACCGACAGCGGCGAGGTCCGCGCCAGTTCCTTCAGCAGCAACTCCTGATCCACCGCCTGCTGCCGCGCCTGCCCGGCATACAGCGCCGCCACCACCGCCTGCTCGATCTCCGCGCCACTGAATCCCTGGCTGGCGGCCGCCAGCGCGGCGAGGTCGAACTGCGCCGGCTCCAGTTCGCGGCGCTGCAGATGGATGCGAAATATCTCGGCCCGAATCTCCGGTGCCGGCAGGTCGACGAAGAACAGCTCGTCGAAGCGCCCCTTTCGCACCAGTTCCGGCGGCAGACGGTCGATGGCGTTCGCCGTGGCGACCAGGAACACCGGCGCCTCGCGCTCGGCCATCCAGGTCAGCAGGGTGCCCAGCACGCGCTGGCTGACACCGTTGTCCTGATCGCCGCCGGAAAGCCCTTTCTCCACCTCGTCCATCCACAGCACACAGGGCGCCATCTGCTCCGCCAGCCGCAGCGCCTCGCGCAAGTTGCGTTCGGTTTCGCCGAAGTACTTGTTGTAGAGGCAGGCGAAATCCAGGCGCAGCAGCGGCAGGCCCCAGAGGCCGGCCACCGCCTTGGCCGCCAGGCTCTTGCCGGCGCCCTGCACGCCCACCAGCATGATGCCCTTGGGCTGGTCGCCGGGCTTGCCGGCGAGAAATGCCGACTGCCGCTCGCCGAGCCAGCGCTTGAGCGCCGTCAGCCCGCCGACCTCGGCGAAGCGCGCGGTGTCGTATTCGAAGCTCAGCACGCCTTCCAGGTCGAGCAGTTGGAACTTGGTGCGGTTCAGTTCGGGCAGGTCTTCCTGGGTGATCGCCCCGTCGTTGCAGATCACGTTGCGCGCCAGCAGGCGCGCCTCGGCGTGGCTGAGCCCGCGCAGGTTCTTCACCACCTGCTGCAGGGTGCGGTTGTCGGTGCGTACCCGCGCGCCGCGATTGCGCTCGCTCCAGCGTGAAGCCTCCTCGCGGACGATGCCGAGCAACTCGTCCTCGCTGGGCAGGGACAGCGAGAAGCGTGCGGCGAAGCGTTGCACCTCGGCCGGCAGCTTCAGCGCATGGGACACCAGCACCACCGTCGGCCGATGGTTGCCCTCGGCCATGGCGATCTCCTTGAGCAGGCGCACCAGGATCGGGCTGTCGCCGAGGAACGGATGCAGGTCGCAGAGCACGTAGAGATTCGCCTGCCGGTCATGCCTGATCAGCCGCAACGCCGCCACCGGGTCGCTGCTGTCCTCGTCACCCAGCGGCTCGCCGCCGAAGCCCAGGCGCTGCACGCCCTCGGTCACCGACCAGGTGTACAGTCCGAGACCGCGCTTGATCGCCAGACCGGTGAGGGTCTCCATGACCTTCGGTTCGTCCCAGGACTCGATGAGGATCAGCTTGACCCGGGAATCCAGCACCAGGCCCAGGTCGTGTATATCGTTCTTCACCGCGTCTCCTCACGCTTGGGTGGTCGCGACGGGCGCCGCTACACTCGGGGAATACCGAAATCGGAGGGAACGCCCATGGACTGTCTGTTCTGCAAGATCGTGGCGGGGGAAGTTCCCGCGCGCAAGTTCTATGAAGACGAGGAAGTTGTCGCGTTTCACGATATCGGCCCGCAGGCGCCGGTGCACTTCCTGGTCATCCCGAAAAGGCACATCCCCACCCTCGAGCACCTGACCGAGGCCGACCGGCCGCTGGCAGGCCATATCCTCTTCACCGCCCAGCGCCTGGCGCGCGAGCAGGGCTGCGCGGAAGGCTTCCGTGTGGTGATGAACTGCAACGACCTTGGCGGGCAGACCGTGCACCACATCCACATGCACGTGCTGGGTCAACGCCAGATGCATTGGCCGCCGGGCTGAATCCCTGCTGGCGCTGCGACATCGCAGCCCGTCCGCAACATCCTGCTATCAGCGCACTTCCGGTAAACTGGTGCGATCTTTCGTTTCCGGAGGTGCGCCATGTCCGCCGACCGCCACTATTCGCCCATCGACCGTTTCCTGCTGCAGGCCGACTCCGCCCTGCGCACCCTGCTGCCGTTCAGCGGCCAGCCGGCACGACCGTCGCCGGCCATCGTGGAGCCCGACGGCGAGCTGAGCGAGGAAGACACCCGCCACATCGCCGGCCTGATGCGCATCAACCATACCGGCGAGGTCTGCGCCCAGGCGCTGTACCAGGGCCAGTCGCTGACGGCCAGGCTGCCGGAGGTCCGCGAGGCAATGGAAGAAGCCGCCGAGGAGGAGATCGACCACCTGGCCTGGTGCGAGCAACGCATCCGCCAGCTGGGCAGCCGTCCCAGCGTGCTCAACCCGATCTTCTACGGCCTGTCGTTCGGCGTCGGCGCCGCCGCCGGCCTGGTCAGCGACCGCGTCAGCCTGGGCTTCGTCGCCGCCACCGAGGACCAGGTATGCAAGCACCTGGACGAACACCTGGCGCAGATTCCCCAGGAAGATCGGAAGTCCCGCGCCATCCTCGAGCAGATGCGTGTCGACGAAGAACAGCATTCGAGCAACGCCCTGGCCGCCGGCGGCCTGCGCTTCCCGGCGCCGGTGAAACTGGGCATGAGCCTGCTGGCCAAGGTGATGACCAAGAGCACCTACCGCATCTGAATCGCCCCCATGAAAAAGCCCGCTCGAAGCGGGCTTTTTCTTATCTTGCGGGTCCTGCGGGCGATCAGTGCGGCATGTTGCGCGCGTAGAAGATCTCCAGCATCTCGTGCCTGAGCCGCTCGGTGACCTGCTCGCGCTGCTCCGCCGAGAGGTTGCGGGTGGCGTCGCCGAACAGGTAGTTCTCCAGTTCGAAGTCCTTGAGCAGCATCTTGGTGTGGAACAGGTTCTCCTGGTACACGTTCACGTCGGTCATCTGGTAGGCCTCGCGGGTGTCGTCGGAGAGATAGTTCTGGATCGAGTTGATCTCGTGGTCGATGAAGTGCTTGCGCCCCTCGATGTCGCGGGTGAAGCCGCGGACCCGGTAGTCGACCGTGACGATGTCCGAATCGAACTGGTGGATCAGGTAGTTGAGGGCCTTCAGCGGGGAGATCACCCCACAGGTGGATACGTCGATGTCCACGCGGAAGGTCGCGATGCCGTCCACCGGATGGATTTCCGGGTAGGTATGCACGGTGATGTGGCTTTTATCCAGGTGCGCCAGGATGGTGTCCGGCAGCGGGCCCGGGGACTCTTCGATCTGGCTGTCGGTCGGGGTGACCGGCTGCTCGGAGATCAGGATGGTCACGCTGGCGCCCTGGGGGTCGTAGTCCTGACGTGCGATGTTCAGGATATTGGCGCCGATGATGTCGACAACATCGGTAAGAATCTGCGTCAGACGCTCCGCGTCGTACTCTTCGTCGATGTACTGCACGTAGGCCTGGAGGTCTTCGGGCGTCTCGGCGTAGCAGATGTCGTAGATGTTGAAGCTCAAGGTCTTCGTCAGGTTGTTGAACCCGTGGAGCTTGAGTTTGCTTTTCACCGTGGGGAACTCTCTCGGTTGCGTGCGGCTCTGCCGCAGGGTTGGGGCATGCCCGTCAGATGCGAACGACGCACCTGCGTAGGACGGTTAACACCTCTTCGCGATGGCGATTGTGGTTTGTTGAGTTGCACGGGCGCCGGCTGGCGCCATTGGTCGCCCGACCGGGATGGCTCGGGAAACGTCTATCAGACCGGAAGAAACTTCCGAACTGAAGGGCCGCCCGACGAAACTGCGCGGCACGAAAAAAGGGGCGCATTATGCAGAGCCGATCGAGCCTCCGCCAGAGTTTGCGCCCCTTTTATGATGACCGGATGTCGTCTCAGCCGAGTTCGACGATCTCGTAGTCGTGGGTGATCTCCACCCCGCCGCGGCCGAGCATGATCGAGGCCGAGCAGTATTTCTCCGCCGACAGTTCCACCGCGCGCTTGACCTGGGCCTCCTTCAGGCCGCGACCCTTGACCACGAAGTGCACGTGGATCTTCGTGAACACCTTGGGCTCTTCGTCGGCCCGCTCGGCCTCGAGGAAGGCCTCGCAGCTTTCTACCGGCTGGCGCGCCTTCTTCAGGATGCTGACCACATCGAAGTTGGTGCAACCGCCGAGGCCGATCAGGACCATCTCCATGGGCCGCACGCCAAGGTTGCGTCCGCCGTGATCCGGCGGACCGTCCATCACCACCACGTGGCCGCTACCGGACTCGCCGAGGAACATCGCCTCGCCCGCCCACTGGATACGCGCTTTCATCGTTCAGACTCCCGCCGGCAAAGGGCGCCAGCTTAGCACAGGGCCCAAGGACAGTACGGGATCACAGTCCTGATAGCTGCGTCGCAAAATCACATCAACCTTCATGGCCCGTCTGTTAAGCTGGACCCGGTTTACTGGCACACTTTCCGATCTGCCCGGTTGGGGGGAGCTCTCCGCTGAGCTCCCGGGCCCTGGCAGGTCTCTTCATAAGAACTCAAAAAAACATTGCCTTGCACGTCAGGCATATTCTTTATTCTTTCGGGACTCGGGCATGGTAGCTATTACCCACACACCCAAACTCAAACACCTCGACAAGCTGCTCGCACACTGTCACCGCCGCCGCTACACCGCAAAGAGCACCATCATCTATGCCGGCGACCGCTGCGAAACGCTGTTCTTCATCATCAAGGGTTCGGTCACCATCCTCATCGAGGACGACGACGGCCGCGAAATGATCATCGGCTACCTCAACAGCGGTGATTTCTTCGGCGAGCTGGGCTTGTTCGAAAAGGAAGGCAGCGAACAGGAGCGCAGCGCCTGGGTTCGCGCCAAGGTGGAATGCGAGTCGCCGAGATCAGCTACGCGAAGTTCCGCGAACTCTCGCAGCAGGACTCCGAGATCCTCTACACCCTCGGCAGCCAGATGGCCGACCGCCTGCGCAAGACCACCCGCAAGGTCGGCGACCTGGCCTTCCTCGACGTCACCGGTCGTGTCGCCCGCACCCTGCTGGACCTGTGCCAGCAACCGGACGCCATGACCCACCCCGACGGCATGCAGATCAAGATCACCCGCCAGGAGATCGGCCGGATCGTCGGCTGCTCGCGGGAGATGGTCGGCCGCGTGCTCAAGAGCCTGGAGGAACAGGGCCTGGTGCACGTGAAGGGCAAGACCATGGTGGTCTTCGGCACCCGCTGAACAGCACCCATGAAAAAGGCCGGTCGCAACCGGCCTTTCTCATGGGGTTCGACAGCGCGGATCAGTCAGGATCGGCGCCCAGCACCACGCCGCCACGCTCCTGGAAGAACAGGCGCTTCAGCTCCAGGCCAGGATCGTCGGCGCGCATGAACGCCTCGCCGACCAGGAAGGCATAGACTTCGCTGACTTCCATCAGCTCGACATCGGCGCGGTTGAGAATGCCGCTCTCGGTCACCACCAGACGGTCGCGGGGAATCTCCGGCAGCAGGTCGAGGGTGGTTTCCAGGCTCACCTCGAAGGTATGCAGGTTGCGGTTGTTGATCCCTACCAACGGCGTGTCCAGGGTCTTCAGCGCACGTTCCAGCTCGGCGCCGTCATGCACCTCGACCAGCACGTCGAGGCCGACCGATTTCGCGGTCGCCGCCAGCTCGCCCATCAGCATGTCGTCCAGCGCCGAGACGATTAGCAGGATGCAGTCCGCGCCGATCGCCCGCGCCTCGACGATCTGATACGGATCGATCATGAAGTCCTTGCGGATCACCGGCAGCGCGCAGGCCGCGCGCGCTTCCTTCAGGTACGCATCGGCGCCCTGGAAGAAATCCACATCGGTGAGTACCGACAGGCAGGCCGCGCCGCCCGCCTCATAGCTGCGGGCGATCTCCGCCGGAACGAAGTGCTCGCGCAACACGCCCTTGCTCGGCGAAGCCTTCTTGATCTCGGCGATCACCGCCGGCTCCTTGCGCCTGGCCCGCTCCAGCAGGGCATTGGCGAAGCCGCGCGGCGCATCGGCGCTACGCGCCAGGCGCTCGACCTCGGCCAGATTGACGCGCGCGCGGCGCTCGGCGACTTCCTCGGCCTTGCGGGCAAGGATCTTCTGCAGAACCGTCGGCACACTCACTGTGCGTTCTCCTCTCTGTAAACGGCGGTGAAGGCCACCAGCTCGTCCATCTTCTCCCGCGCCAGCCCGGTGTGCAGGGCGTCGTGGGCCAGTTGAATGCCCTCGTGCAGGCTGGTCGCCAGATCGGCAGCGTACAGTGCCGGGCCGGCATTCATCACGATCAGCTCGGCAGCCTTCTGCCCGGCCTCGGTCTTGCGCCGGCCCAGGGCATCACGGATCAGCTCCAGCGACGCCTGCGGACTGTCGACCTCCAGGCCCATCAGGGTCTGGCTCTTGATCCCGAAGTCCTCGGGGCGTACTTCGTACTCGCGTACCTCGCCGTCCTTCAACTCGGCGATGTGGGTCGCCGCGGCGAGACTGAACTCGTCCAGCCCGTCGCGCGAATGCACCACCAGCACATGCTCGCTGCCAAGGCGCTTGAGCACCTCCGCCAGCGGCTTGCACAGCTCCTGGGTGAACACCCCGACCACCTGGTGCCTGACTCCGGCCGGGTTGGTCAACGGGCCAAGCATGTTGAACAGGGTCCGCAAGCCCAGCTCGCGGCGCGGACCGGCGGCGTACTTCATCGCCTTGTGGTGGACCTGGGCGAACATGAACCCGACGCCGACGGTGTCGATGCAACGCGCCACCTGTTCGGAGGTCAGCTCCAGGTAGATGCCGGCGGCTTCCAGCAGGTCGGCGCTGCCGCTCTTGCCGGAAACCGCGCGGTTACCGTGCTTGGCGACCTTGCCGCCAGCGGCGGCGACCACGAAGGACGCCGCCGAGGATACGTTGAAGATGTTCGCCCCATCGCCGCCGGTGCCGACCACGTCGACCACATGCTTCAGCGTAGGCAACTGCACGCCGTCGGCCAGTTCGCGCATCACCGCCACCGCGCCGACGATCTCGTCGATGGTTTCGCTCTTCATCCGCATGCCCATCAGGAAGGCGCCGATCTGCGCGTCGGTGCACCGGCCGGTCATGATCTGGCGCATGACCGCCTGCATTTCCTCGGTGGTCAGGTCGAGCTGGTTGACGATGCGATTGAGGGCTCCCTTGATATCCATCTCAGTTGCCCTCCCCACGCACGCCGCCCCGCTGGCGGAGGAAGTTGGCCAGCAACTCGTGGCCCTGCTCGGTGAGGATGGATTCGGGATGGAATTGCACGCCCTCGACGTTCAGGGTCTTGTGCCGCACGCCCATGATCTCGTCGACCGAACCGTCGTCGAGCTGGGTCCAGGCGGTGATCTCCAGGCACTCCGGCAGGCTCTCTCGCTTCACCACCAGCGAGTGGTAGCGGGTCACCGTCAGGGGATTGGCCAGGCCGGCGAACACGCCGAGGTCCTTGTGGTGGATCGGGCTGGTCTTGCCGTGCATCACCTGCCGCGCCCGCACCACTTCGCCACCGAAAGCCTGGCCGATGCTCTGGTGGCCAAGGCAGACGCCGAGCAGCGGCAGCCTGCCGGCGAACCGCTCGATCACGGCCAGCGAGACGCCGGCCTCGTTGGGGGTGCAGGGACCGGGGGAAAGGACGATGCGCTCGGGCGCCAGGGCCTCGATCTGTTCCACGCTCAGTTCGTCGTTGCGCACCACCTTGACCTCGGCCTTGAGTTCGCCGAAGTACTGCACCAGGTTGTAGGTGAAGGAGTCGTAGTTATCGATCATCAGCAGCATGCTGGCTGTAACCTCTTGATTTCATTCTTATGCGAATCGCATCACCCGGCTTTCGCCACACCCGTTTCCCGGCGCGCACGCGCAGGAAGGGAGAGTGGATCGTCGGCATTATGCCTGTGCAAAACGGGGGACGCAGGGAGACGTGACCGGCCAGGCCGGCGAAGAAGAAGTCAGGCGCGCCAGCGCCAACGGGCGAATGCCTTGATGAGGGAGGTGATGATGCTGCTGAGGTGGATCACGATAGCGGTCTCACGAAGCCATGTTGGGGAACATAGCCCAGTGGGGAGGATAGGTGCAACAGCGGGATGTCGAGAAGAGCGCCGGCCGGAGCGGCCGGCGCAGGGGATGCTACTGTCAAGACAGGCTTCGGGGTGGCGCTGAAGCCTGCTTGCATGACGGGCGGGTTCAAGGAAGTGGATATCGCCCCTTGATCTCTTCTACCTTGGCGATCCAGCCAGAGTAGTCCGGCTCGGTGCCGGCCTTGATCGCATCGAATTCAGCCTCGGTCTTGAGCGGGTCACTCTCTGTCCGGTAGGCACAGGCTCTCGCAACAATCACTGCGTCGTGCTCGGCCTTCTGGCGCTGCTGCACCTGCTGCTCGGCGGTTATTACTTTACTCCAGTCGATCATCGCGGCAACTCCACCGGGCCGTCGGCCTCGATAAGCATCGGTTCAGGAAAGCGGGCGGCTGAACTGGCGTTCTCAGCCAGCGGGAAGCGTAGGGCCAATTCGAGGCGCCCGGCGCGGCGCATAACAGAACCGACGAACCACTCCGACTCGATCGCCTCGGACGGTAGTTCACCTCCATTTGGAAGCGGGGTGAAATCGAATAACTGCCCGTTCACAGTGAGCGTATCGCCAGCTCTAACCAGCGAGAGGTGCTCGTCGCTACCAGGCAGCGGAGCATACGGTGACAATGTAATGATCATCAGAACCACCTTCCCACACACGAAAAGAGCAAACGGTTTGTCCCCAGGTTTTCTGAGAGGATGAACGTCAGCGCATTGCCGTTGGCATACGCAACCCTGATGCCGTTGTTTGCCGCCGGGTTGAATGAGTGCGAAGCCCAGCTAACCGAAACCCCAACTGCCCAATCGCCTGTAAACGTCGCGGGTAGCGTCAAGGTGTAGCCCTGTCCGGCCACACGATCATTCGCGCCGAGCAGGCTCACGGTGCATACCTGCGTCCCGTTGGCGAAGCGCTCATACTGTCCGTTCGCGTTGCTTCCACGCTCCATGATCGCCCCAATGGGCGCTCCACTGGACTGCGCCACTGCACCCAGCAACTGCGCATCGGAGAGCATACGGACCCATGCTTGCCAATTGCCGGCGACCTTCCGCCGGAAGTAGAGAATGTTCGAAGTTCGGGGAATGAACAGCTGGTAGGCGGTACTGGCGTCATAGACGTTCTGGTAGATAGCGGAGCCGATCGGGTTCAGTGCGTCGATACCCGGCGGCAAGTTGGACCACGGTCCCAGTCCAATCCCGAAAAAGCCGCACTCGTTGGGGAGCGCATTCGAGTCGGCGTACGAACGAGTAAACGCCATTTGCGAAGTCACGCCTCCCAGATACCGTAATGCGTTAGCCGCGGTAGACGCGCCATTGAGGGCACGACCGACTTCAGTGATCCCCATGTCGACCTGCGCTTGTGAACCTGTCGACGCGATCGCCCACGGTTTTACGGCCGCCAGAAGAGAACCCCACTGGTTGTTGAGATCGCGAAACTGGTCCGCCAGCGCCTTCGGGTAACCCTGCACCGGTGTGATCGAATAAGCCTGGGCGGTGGCACTGGCCCCCTGATAGGCGGGCTTGATGGTTAGCACGGTGGCGCTGGCGACATTGCCGATCTCGTACCAGCGGCCATCCGGCCCCCTGAAGGCATCGCCGGCGCGCGCATTGGCGCTGAAGGCGGTGCCGCTGCCGGTCACCGTGTCCGAATTGGGGACGACGGAAACCGTGCCTGTGGAATACCAAGGCATGACATTCTCCAGATAATTAAAAAGCCCGCGAGCCGCGGGCTTGGTCAGGTTCTACCCCGAATCATGGCGCTTCGGGAGTCGCTCGCACAGGCAATGAGTGGCTCGCCTTGACCGCTTCGACCTTGGCGATCTAGGCGCTGTAGTTCGACATGGTGCCGAGCTTGAACATACCACTTCCAATCATCCAGGCACGGTTTGGGACAAAAGAGATCGTGCCCAATGGAATACCAAGGCATATTATCTCCTCATAACCATTACATATCATACGAGGCAAAAAGAGCTGTCCACATATGAGATTGATATGGAGGAGATGAGAGCCTGCTCAAAAAATAAAGATACAGTGTCGACGGCTCGCTCGCTATCTGCCCTACCTGCATCCAAACCTCGTCATACTTACCAAATCTCCCCACAGATCCAGCGAGAGTATTAGCCAAAAAAAAAGACCGCGCCGGCCTACCAACTTTATATATTAACCATGTATGATGTATTCTACCTGCCGGAGTAAAATTTGACTCCTGCGAAAGAAACTTGACCAAAGGGTAACCGCTGTCATACACGATCTCGCCACTTTTTCCATTTCGAATACGAATACCTACGAGCTCATTTGATTTCTCTACTTTGGTCGAAGCAGCAAACCAATCACCAGAGCATGGCATGGGTGCAATACCAGAGCCGTTTTCGTTGACCCAGCCAAGCCACATGGAAAAACCGGTCCATTCCCCAGGCCTTCCCGTCAGGGAAAACCCCCCCATCATTACATAGGCAGAGTTAAAACGCAGAAAGATCAGAGGAGGCTCCACACTATTTATAGGCTTGGAAAACGCCACAACGTGATCATCACCCAACACGTAATTACTTGAGTCGAAACCACCCTGGCGCGTGACCATATAATTATACGAAGCGTCGGAAATTTGAATCTGTCCTGCACTCCCCCTAACTCTAAAACCAACGGGCATCATCTATACCTCACGACAATCAAAAGCCATGGCACTTTTCCTCCATCACTGGCGAGCGTCCACACCACACTACCAGTCTCTACCTTGACCCAAGGCATATACCTATAAACTGATGAACCATATGAGGGAGGAATGAAAAAAGCACCATATTCAGTAGGATTCACGCCTGGAACCTCAACTCGCCCAGGCAACTGAACAATGATTTCCTCTTGGTACACCACACTAACGGTAAAGTCACCTATATCCAGCTTCGAAGTACCAGTTCTTGCGTCCCTCAGGCGAAGCCCAACAGTCATGCCAGCTCTCCGATTTCAATTACCAAGATTCCGCTCTGCGTATCGTAGTATCGATCATAATTTGGGCGTAAAACTCTACGGAGACCAGTTTCCTCACCATTAAGCTCAAAGCTCCCAGACTTATCAATACGCCACCCCCGAGTGCCGGATTCATAGTTTTCTGACTGAAGCGAATCTTCTATTTTTGCGCTGGTTATTGAGCCATCTTTGATGATCGCGCTATTGATGAATATCTTCCCACCGACGATCGAAACCGGAGCAGCAACAGCCCCACTCGAACTATCAAAAAAGATAAACCGATCCGCCTGAAACGCCATGGTCGACACACTGGTTCCACTGTCGAACCCCAGCTGCCACCCCGCCGCATACTTCTGCCCGTTGGCATGCGCCTGGAGCTTCACGCTGTACATCGCCTTGACGTTGCCATCCAGCGAGGCGACCGCCTGGGAGGTGGTCTGGATCGCCGCGCTATTGGTGTCGGTGCGCGCCTGCACGGTGTCGATCCGCTGTGCGAGGGCGCTGTCGGCGTTGGCGCGGGCGGTCTGTTCGCTCTGCAGACTGGCTGCGGTGCCACCGATAGAGGCCGAGAGCTTGTCCAGACGTTGCGCGGTGGCCTGGCGATCGCTGGTCGCGACCCGTTCCACCGTGGCGATTCGCCCTTCGGCATCGGCGGTGCGCGCCTCCAGTAGCGTCGTGCGAGTGGCCTGGGCCTCGTTTTCGGTGGCCCGTACGGTTTCCTCCTGGGCTGCCCGGGCAACGGTCTTCCAGCCGCGCAGGGCATCGGCCATGGCGCCATTGCCGTCATCCGCGTCGTCACGGGTCGCCGCCTGCAATACGCCAAGGCGCGATGCCTGGGCGGTAAGGCTGCCGTCGAGTTCGCTGATTTCAGCGGTATGGCTCGCCACCTGCTGCGCCAGCCCGTTGGCGGTTTCCAGCGACTGGCCGATATCGGACCAGTAGGCCGCGTTCGGCGGCGCCGTCTTCGCCGGCACAGCCTTCAGGGCCTGGTACAGCCGCTGCCCCTGTCGCACCATGTCGTTCTTCGCGTAGACCTTGGCCGGGTCGTACAGCAGAACGTCGGCGAGGTCGCCGACCTGCTTCTGCAAGCCGCCGATATCCACCTGCATCCGCTCGATATCGGAGAAGAACTGCTGGCCCAGCGCCGACTCGACGTACTCCTGGGTGATCAACTGGTTGTATTCGCTGGCGTCACTGGAGCTGGTGCCGGTGACCCAGTTCGACCAGGCGCCGACGTTGCCGCTACGGTCGATCAAGCGACCGCGGAACGCCAGCCGTTCGCCGGCCGGTATCGGCGATACCAGGTGGGTATTGCCTGGGTAGGCGAACAGGCCCAGCGCCCGTGCGGTCTCCTCACTGCCGCCGGGCGTGGCGGACTGCTGGATCTCGGTGTAGGCGGTGTCCGCCGCGCCGCTGGCCGGGAACCCCCACTCCAGGCCGATGCGCCAGGGACCGGCCACGCAGCGCAGGTAGGCCAGCGCCGGCGGCGGCGTGGTCTTGCCCTCGAGAGCGGTTTCCACGCTGCTGGCGTAGACCGAGCCGACCTCCATCACGTTCAGCGCGCGCACCCGCACCAGGTAGCGACCGGCATAGATGCCCGGCACGTCGAAACCGAGCGCCGAGGTTCGCGGCACCCGCACCCAGTTGCCCGAGTCCTTGCGCCATTCGGCCTCGTAGGCCACCGCGTTCGGCGCGGCGTCCCAGGAAGCCGACAGGCTGGTCACCGCCAACCCCTGGTCGACCTTGGTGAAAGCCTTGATCCGCACGTTCTGCGGCGGCGCCTGCACACCCGGCGGAATGCTGGTGACCGGCGGTGCCTCGATGCGCGCACCGTTGTCGATGGCGTCGAACTTGCTCGCGTTGTGCTGCAACGCGGTGATCTCGAAGAGATTGTCCTCCGGCCGGGTGATGCTCATGATGCGGAAGCGCTGGGTGGTCAGGCTGTTGCTCTGCAGCGCCCACTGCCCCTGGGGCCGAGGCGTCTCCGAATAGGCGGCGGTCACGCTCAGCACACGGCCGACCACCGACTGGACGGTGCGCGCCTCGGCCTTGCCGTTCGGCAGGTTGACCAGCAGGCGATCGCCGGGCCGCGCCTCGACGTCGCGGTCGAGGGTCAGCGCGCGGCCATCCACCGCGCTCAGGCGTCCGCCAATCTGCTTACCGGACTTGACCGGGTCGGCTACGGCGATGATCTTCCCCGGCGCCAGCCCGCGGCCATCCATGCCGGTACGGAAGGTCACCGCGTCCTGCTCCAGCTCCTCGGTCAGCAGCGCCCACTGGCCACGCCGCTGCGCCTCGCCCTCGGAGGTGCAGCCGATCGCGGTGATCTCCAATTGACTGATGCCGTAGCGGCGCTGCGCGCGGTCATTGTTCACCGCCACCGGCTGGCTCTGGTAGCCGTTGCCCGGATTGTCGTAGTTGACCAGGGCCAGGGTGTGACGGTCGCGCTGGCGGCTGCTGCTGTAGTTGAAGTGGCTGCCGTCGTCGCCGCGCACGGTGTTCGACGGCGAGAAGGTGTAGGCCTCGTCCTCCGGCATGTCGGCCACCGCCACCATTTCCGCGCCGGACCAGTAGGACATGCCGCGGAAGATCGCTGCCAGGTCGCGCAGCACGGTCCAGGCTTCGGCGCGACTCTGCAGGTACAGGTTGCAGCTGAAGCGCGGCTCCTGGCCGCCCTTGCCGTCGGGTACCGACTGGTCGCAGTACTGGGCGATGCGGTACAGCGACCACTTGTCGACCATGCTCGCGTCGATCCGCCGACCGAGGCCGAAGCGCTTGTGCAACACGATGTCGTACCAGTGCCAGGCCGGGTTGCTGGTCCAGGCCGACTTGAACGAGCCGTCCCAGGTGCCGCTGTAGCTACGGGTCTGCGGATCGTAGTTGCTCGGCACCCGCACCCGCCGGCCGCGCGCTTCCACCGATATCTGCGGAATGCTCTGGAACTGGCTGGCATCGAACTCGACGAACAGCAGCGCGGTGTTCGGGTAGCGCAGCTTGGCGTCGATCACCTCGGTGATCGCCTCGACCCGCATGGTGTCGGCGATGCGGTTGTTGTTCTGGTTCGGCGTCAGGCGGCGCACGCGCACCTGCCAGCCGCTCCGCGCCTCCGGCAGATCGACACGGTGGGAGCGCTCGTAGCGGCTGGTGGACTTGTCGTCCAGCGAAGCCTTCAGCGCTTCCTGCCAGGCACCGCCGTCGACGGCGATGTCGATCGCATAGTCGATTCGGTAGCCGACCACGTCACCGTTTTCCTGCTGGCGCTGGATAGCCGGCCAGGACAGGCGCAGGCGCACCGCCGAGAGCTGGGTGTTGCTCACCGCGCGGACCCAGGGCGCGTCACTCTTGAGCTCGACGCCGACCGCCAGTTCGTTTTCCACGGCGGGCACACCGGCAATGTGCTCCTGGTCCACCGAGCCCGGACGGAACTCCCAGGTCACTCCGGGGAAGTTCACCGAGCCGTCCGCCGCCAGCAGCGGCGTATCGTCCAGGTAGATCGAACGGCCGTCGACGCCACCGTCGAACTCGCCTTCGCCCAGTGCCAGGAGAATCTTCGCCCGCGCGATCGAGCGCACCGAGTCCGGCATCTCCACCGGCTGGCGCGGCTTCTTGCTGCCACCCTTGTGGCCCGTGATGGTCTTGTTCATGACGTTCCTTCAGGCAAAAAAACGCCCGCGCATGGCGGGCCTGTTACGGCGTTGCCGGCTACAGCCGGTCCTCGGCATAGATGCCGGCGCTGATCACCGCGCCGCCGATGCGACGCTTGCCGTAGAGCACGCCGACCGGATGGCCCTGGGCGATGGTGTTGACCGGGCCGCCGAAGGCATAGCTGGGGGCGTTCTCGGGGGCCTCGCGGCCTTTCAGGCCCTTGGGTTGGGGACTGAGCATCTGCATGACGCCGCCCGCCAACATGCTGACTCCAACGGTTACCAGGAACGAACTGGTTCCACCGGAGAAGAACGTCGTGAATCCACCCACGACAATCAAAGCAGCCCCCAGAATCGTCTGGAAAAGCCCCGCCTGCTTGCTCCCGATCACCAACGGCACGATGCGGATATCCTCGCGTCCGCGCATGTCCAGTTGCTCGCCGGACAGGTTGGTACGCCCGCGGAACACGGCGAAGGTCAGCCCTTTCGACTCCGCCTCGCGCATGAACGTCTCGAATCCCTCCATGGTGTGCTTCAAGGCACTCATCGCCTCGCGTACCGTGCCGCTTTCCAACAACCGGCCGTGCATGCGGCCGAAGCGCTTGCCCAGAACCCCGTACAGACGGATGGTGGTGAGGCCCTGACTCAGGGTGTCACTCATGGACCTGTTCCTCTCGTGAAGAGCCGATTCCGACGGCTCGCTTGAATATGTCGTTCACTGCGGCATCCGCGTGTGCCGCAAGACCAGGCGCGTGCGTTCGATCCAGGGTCCGCCGAACACGTCTCGGGTCGACAGCCGTCCGTACAGGTGGTGCAGCAGGAACGGCCCGTCGCCGCCGAGCGCCTGGGCCGGCTCGCTGTCCAGGCGCCAGTCATTGCCCAGGTAGATGCCCGCATGGTTGGGGTGCAACGCCCTCCCGACCTGCATCACCAGCATGTCGCCGCGGCGGATCTCGGCCAGCGGCACCGGCCGGAACCCGGCCGCCGCGTAATGCTGTTCGTAGAGGCTCTCGCCGGTTTCCCACCAGCCATCGCGACGCGGATAGTCCGGAAGCTCCAGCCCGGCCTCGCGGCGGTACCAGTCGCGACAGAGGCTCCAGCAGTCGAGCACGCCGTGGGCGAACTCGCGGCCGAGCAGCGGCGCCTGGTAGCCTTCCGGCGCCAGGTGCGCGACATCGCCTTCCGGCCAGGACAGGATCACCCAGGGCAGGCCGTGCAGTTCGCAGCTGACGCGGTCGGCCATGCTCGGCGTGGCCGGAACGTCCGGGTGGCTGTGGACGATGGCCAGGACCTCGCCCTGGTCCTCGGCGGCGCACCAGTCCTGGTGATCGATCACGAAGTGCTCGCTGGGCGATCCCGCGGCGTTGCGACAGGCCAGGTAGCGGCGCTGGCGCGTACCGCGAACGATCAGCCCGCAGCACTCGCGCGGATGCTCGCGGGCGGCGTGCTCAGCGATGGCCCGCTGCAGACTGCGGCTCAGTTCCATGCTCACATCCTGACCAGGCCGGCGCCGGCGAAACCGCCGTGAGAAAGCGGGTTGTCCGCGCCGAAGCGCAGCTTGCAATCGCTGACCCGGCCGCCGCAGCGGTCCAGCGCCGGATCGTCCACCGGATTGCCGTCGGCATCGAACATCGCCGTGCCGGTGTAGTTGCAGTCCTGCCCGCGGTACTCGTTGGTGATGCACCAGTGGCACAGCGAGGTGATCTGCCGTGCCGGGATCTGCTGGCCCTGGAAGTCCGGCGGAGCGGACAGCTCCCAGGTCACCTGGACGCTGTTCTCGGCGGTCTTCTGCTCGAGGAACCAGATGTTCAGGCGCTCCTGGGAGGGGTCGGCCTGCGGGTTGCCTTCGGCGAAGTTGGCCTCATCCAGGTAGTGCGCATAGGTCTCGCGCACGGTCAGGCGCGCGCCTACCAGGCCATCGAAGAACAGGCAGAGCGCGCTGATGCTGCCGTCGATGTTGCCCACGCTAAGGGTCGGCGAACTGGCCCGGCCGTCGCCGCGCTGCTCGAAGCCGCGCGCCTCCAGTGGCCAAGCTTGGTAGGCGTTGCCCTGCCAGTGGATCGGCCCCTGCTGCAGGTGGCCGTGGAAGCGCAGCATCTCGCCGCCGAACCCGGTGCAATCCAGGTCGAACAGACGCACCAGCGCCCCCGGTTCGAGGGCCTGGTCATCGGCTGTGATGGTCATGCTTACCTCACGGGTTGAAGACTTGCTGGAAGGTGGTGCTCAGGGTGAACACGCCGTTGCCGCGCGGCCGCAATTGCCAGCCCTGGGCGCGCACCCGTACCGGTTCGCCAGTGGGCAAGGTCCAGAGGAACGAGCGGTAGCCGCCGTGGCGCTTGAGGAAGTCGCGGATCGGGCCGATCAGCGCGAGATCGCCGGTACGCGAAACCTGCCAGGTCTCGCTGAGGTTGTTCAGCCCGTCGCCGAGCGCCTGGCTGTAGCCGCCGCCGTACTGCACCTGGCGCACCAGTTGGTTCGCCTGGCCGGCGGAATCGATCGAGATGTCCCAGGTAAAGCGTTCCAGATCAGCCATTCACCATCCTCCATACCAGGCCGCCGGGGCGCAGCTCCTGCGCCACCACGTTGCGCGCGGCATCGTTGATCATTCCCGCCAGCTGCTGTCCCGTACCGACGTCGCCGCTGGCCGTCGCCGCACCCTCACGGCTGCCGCCCAGGCTGACGCTGGTGGAGAAATTGAAGACATTGCCCCCCTCGCCGCCGCCGAGCGCGCGCACGCCGAGCACGCCATCGGAACCGCGGCTCAGCGGCATGATGGCTTCCGGCCCACGCTCGCCGATCAGCGCCGGACGACCGCCGGCCATGCTGAACAGCGCCGGCGCGCTCTGGATGCCATCGTTGAAGGCACCGCCCCTGGCGAACCCAGGCATGCCTCCGGCGCGTTGCTTGCTGACCCAGTTGGCCATGTCCGCGCCGGTGTAGTCGGAAATCCGCGAGCCCGCCGTTGCGCCGCTACCGAAGAACCCGCTGACCGTACCGACGATGCCGCCGATGATCTGCAGCGTCGCCTGCCGCGCGGCGATCCGCGCCATATCCTGGATCACCGAGTCGGCGAAATCCTTGAACGACAGCTTGCCCGTGGTAGCAAAGGTGAACAGGGCGTTCTCCATATTGGTGAAGGCGTTGGTAAACAGCGTGTCCATCATTCCCGAAACGTCCTGCGCCTGGTCGCGCAGGCTCGCCCAGGAGGCGTCCATCTGTTCGACCCAACTGCCCACCGGCTTGCCAGCGCTCACCGAAGCATCCGCGCCCGATGCCTTGGAACCATCCCCGGTCTGCCCGGAAGCAGTGGCCACCATCGCACCGACATCCATAGTCGCAGCCGGTATTGGCGCGGCACCCTGGGCTGCGGGAACGCCCGCTGCCGCTTGTCCCGCATCCGAACGGGCCTTTTCCAGTAGGGAGGTATGGGGCTTCTGGCTGGCCAGTTGCGCCTCGGTGATGCCGGCCTTGTCATTCAACCAGCCGAACAGTCCATCCAGAGCGAGCATTGAAAGCTGCCGCGCGGCGATCCGGGCGACATCGTCGATCACCGTCTTGGCGAAATTGCTCAAGGACAGCTTTCCGGTAGTGGCGAAATTGAACAGCGACTTCTCGAGCTTCTCCGACGCGTTCCTGAACAGCTCGTCGGTCATCCCGGAGATATCCTGCAGGGGCACGCGGTAGGCGCCCCAGACACTGTTCATCTGCAACAGCCACTGCTTGAAGACCTGCGACTGGAGCGACGGCTGTTCCTTCTCGTCGTCGCCGGCCTTCGCCAGTCCCTTGCCCGCCTTGTCGTCGACCTTGGGCTTCTCGGTACCGACGCTGGCGACCCAGCCAAACAGCCCGTCCAGCAGCATCAGCGTCATCTGCCGCGAGGCGAGGCGCGCGGCATCGGCGTAGGCGGTCTTGCCCACGTTGGCAAGCGACAGCTTGCCGGTCTCGCTGAGATTGAGCAGCGCCTTGTCGAGCTTGTCGGAGGAGTTCTTCAGTAGTGCTTCGTTGAGCTTGGACAGATCCTGGAGTGGCTCGCGATAGCTCTTCCAGGCTTCGCCCAGCTCCTTCTGCCGGGTCTTCCACTCGGCCAGCACCTTGTCCTGGGCTTTCTGCGCAGGCTTCTTCGCCTGCTCCGCCTGCCGGGTGGTCTTGCCCAACATGTCCAGCGCCTGGTCGAGCACGCTGCTGGCAATCAGCGCCGAACTGTCCAGGCTTTTGCCGATAGCCTTGCCAGCCTTTTCCGCGCGCGCCTCCATGGCGCGCATTTTCTGATCGTTGATCCTGCCAACCTTGTCCATCCCGGCCCTGTACCCTTCGCTGCGAAGGACCAGGTCGAGCGTCAGGCTGCCATTGCTATTCGTGGCCATGATTCATGTCTTCCAGAAAAAGACCCCGCCGCAGCGGGGTGGCCTGTCATGCCCATTGATCCATCGCCTGGTGCAGGGACAGGGGCTGGAGCGCCATATGCGGACGGAACGCGTCGGGATCGGCGTCCGCTCCCAGCGCATGCCCGAGCAACGCGGCGATCCGAGCCAGTGCAAGCTCCAGCCGGTGTCCCGGGTGGAGCGAGCCGCGCTTGTTCAGGTAGGCGACCCAGGCGCGGTACTCGACGTAGCTGAGCCGCTCCTTGGCCTCGGCAATGGTCGACCCGCCGACGCCGTTCAGCACCAGTTCGTGCCAAACCTCGTCGGCGGGGGTCAGTTTTTTTCCGCGTCCTCGACCCGGTTGACCTCACCGACCGCCTGCAGCAGCAGGAAGCCCAGCGCCGGGTCGAGGTCGTAGGCCTGCTCGTAGGTCAGGCTTTCCTCGCCGGACTCGCCGAGGCGGATGCATTCGGCCAGGTAGCGCGCATTGCGACTCTGTTGGTCGCCCTCGGCGGAGAACAGGCGCTCCACCGCGCCGAAGCTGTTGCGTCGGACGTACACCTGGAAGGTGTCGCTGACCGCCCGCTTCTTGCCGGCGGGGACGCGGGTCCAGGTGATGTCCTTGCGCACCAGGGTCGACTCGATGAAGCCGCCCGCCGCGCGAAGATCGTTGAGATTCATCTGCACGCTCCTCAGGCCGCCTTGGGCGTCCACTTGCCGGCGCCGGAGCGCTGGATGGTGGCCTGGGTGGCGACCAGGGTGTTACTGGCGAAGTCGAAGGGAAAGTCGCTGACATAGCCTTCGAAGGTGAACCAGGTGCGCGCCGGCGGCAGCACGAAATCGTCGCCTTCGGTGCTGACGGTCGGCTTCACGTCGATCCCGTCGGACCAGCCGATGGCCCACTTGACGCTGGTCTCGCCGTCCTGCTCGGACAGCTGGAACAGCCGCACGTGGCTGGCCAGGCGCGGGTCGGCGTTGACGCCGAGGGTCGCCTGGCCGGGGGTGCGCAGGCCTTTCTTGTACTTGCGCGAGGTATCGCTCAGGCACGGATCCTCGATCTGGTCGGCCGGGTTGCCGCCCGGGTTGAACGAGGTCACGCCCTCGATCTCCAGGACGGTGGCGGCGCCGCTGCCGGATACCGGCGGGACCAGGGCATAGATCTGGGTACCTTGAGTCAGAATGGACATGGAAAACTCTCCTTGATGGATACAAAAAAACCCGCACGAGGCGGGTCGTCCGGCCCCGTCCGGAATGGACGGCCGTGGCACGACACGCGGCCGGCGAAATGCCCCGCGTCCCGCGCCATTGTCGGATGGAAACGAAAGAGCCCGGCACTGGCCGGGCTCGGTGGTGGCAGGCGACGTCCCCGGGGACGCACCTGTACAAGCATGACTACGTTGTACCGTCCGATTCCCGGTGCGGCAACGCGGTGCGAGCAATACGCGGCAATGTGCGACGGACGCACGACAATCGACGCCGATGCATAGCGATCCGGAATGCTCGCTCTCAGCGACAGGCCCGCAGCGCCGCCTGCAACTCGAGTTCGTAGCCCTGGCGCTGGCGGCGTTCGGCGAGCAGCGCGCGGACCTTGGTCTGCAGCGAATCGCCGGCCTTCAGCGTGGCGCCGGCCCAGCTCGGCGGACGCACCTCGGGTACCCGGCAGGGCACCGCCAGCGGCATCTCGACGCGCAGCGGGCGGGGCTCCGGCGGCGAGCCCGCGCAACCGGCGAGGATCAGGCAAAGACACAGGAGAAGGCGGCTCATAGCCCCAGCTCCCGGTCGATCGCCACACGCGCCGCCTGGCAGTCTTCCCCCGCGTCGCGCGCCTGCAGCAGGCGGACCGCCGCGGCATATTGCTCCGCGGCCTGCGCCCGGGCGTCGTTGAGGGCCTGCGTGGCCTCCTTCGCACGCACCTCGGCGCTCGTCCGCAGCGCCGACAGGGTACGCTGCTGCTCGTCCAGCAGCATCTGCAACTGGTCACTGGCGGTACGCGTGGCAGCCAGTTGGCGCTGCGCCTCGTCCAGTTGCGAGCGGTAATGGCGGGCGGTCACGCCGCCACCGAGCAACGCGCCCACCAGCAGCACCAGAGACAGCGCCAGCAGGCGCAGGCCAAGCCGGCTCACGACAGCACCGCGCGGGCTCGCCGCCACAACGCCAGGCGCTCCGCCTGGCCATTCAGGCCGCCATTGATACGCCGGGTAATGGCGGCGAATTCGCCACGCTCGGCCAGTTCGTTGAGGCCATGGCCGGCCCACCACCAGGCGGCGCTGCGGGCCGCCGGCACGGGCTGCTCCAGGCGCCAGGGCTCGGCCTCCAGCGGCTCGCCGAGGGCCTCGCCGACCACCCGGTAGTTGGCGCGCCCGGTGACTTGCAGCAGGCCACGCCCGCGGAAGCGCCAGCCGTCGCCGGAGGCTTCGTCGCCATTGCCGTTGCGCGCGGCGTAGGCGTTATCGGCGATCGCCTGCGGGTTGCGCGCCAGGCGCAGCGCCAGGGCGTTGGGCTGGCCATCGGCGCCGCGATAACGGCCCGGCCAGGTCGCCGCCAGGCCCCGCGCGCTGTAGTTGAGGTTTTCCACCAGGCGGGTCAGCTGGGCGCTCTCGTGGCCGACCTGGGCGATGAAGGCGGCGCCCCGCGCCGGGGTGTCGATCTGCGCCTCGGCCATGGCCGCCTGCAGCGCCGGAACGAAAACGCCCGCGACAAGGCGGGCGTTGGGAAGAATGCGCAGCAGCTGCTGCTCGGTCAGTTTCATAGGCTCTCCTGCCGCTCGATGGTTTCAGCCGTCACCCTTGCCGCCGCGCCCGCCGTTGCATTGCACGGTAATGGTCCAGCCGCCGGCGTCGTAGGTGTGCTCCACCGAGTCGACGAGGAACTCGCCGTCGATCCCGGCCTTGAAGCCCTGCAGCACGATGCGCCGCTCGGCGTACAGATCGGCGCGCCCCGGCAGTTCCAGACGCACGCCGGCACTGGAGCGGTTGAAGCCCGCCAGGCGCGCCCTGGCCGCCTGCTCGGCCTCGCCGCGGCTGGCGTAGAGATGACGTTCGACGTGTTCTCCCCTGGCCGTGGCCGGTGCCTTGGGGTTCTTCAGTTCGACGCTCTGCACCTCGCCGCTGCCGGGCACCTGGTAGCGAGTCTTCACCGTCTTCATCAGGCTGCGGTCGTCATAGGTGACGTCGAAGCTGCCGACATCGCTCCGGCCCAGCACCAGCGGCTCGATCAGCCGCCCCGTGGCGCTCTGTCCGCTCTCTCGCGGCAGCACCAGCAGCATGCCCTCGGCCAGCTTGGCGGTGCAGTCGTATTGCCGCGCCAGGCGGGTGACGAAGTGGTAGTCGGACTCGTTGATCTGGTCGACCCGGGAGATCGCCACCTGCAACGGGCACTCCACCCGCCAGCCATTGCGCGCGCCGACATCGCGACAGACCTGCGCCAGGCTGGTGTTCTCCCAGCCGCCGCTGCGCGTGCTCTTGCCGCTGCCGCGCATGTCGCCGGCCTTGGCGGTGATGTTCAGGGTATCCGGCGGGCCGGACCACCGCAGGGTATCCACGGTGTAGCGGCCCATGCGCATCAGCGCTTCGCCGGCGTACCCCAGGTAGACCTCCAGCACCGCGCCGCGCCGAGGCAACGCCACCAGGCCGTCGCGGTCGTCGATCCTCAGGGTCAGGGTGTCTGACTCCATGCCAGGCTTGTCCAGCAAGGTCAGCCTGAGCAGGCGGTCATTCAGTCGCGCGGTGATATCGGTACCGTCGGCGACGATACGAAAACTCGGTTGCACCTGGTCTCTCCGGAAAAGAAAAACCCCGCCCGGGCGGGGTTGCGGGAGGCCGTCCGGTCAGTCCCACAGGCGTACCTGCGCGGAGTTGACCAGCGGCATGTCGGGGAAGCGGATCAGCAGGCCGGCGCGCAGCGGCTGGACCTCGTCGGCCAGGCCGGGGTTGGCCTCGAGGGTCGCCTCGACGCAACCCGGCAGGTGCCCGTATACGTGGTAGCAGAGACTGTCCAGCAGGTCGCCGTCAGCGGTTCGGCAGATCGTCGCCATAGCGCTTGAACTCCAGGTCGAAGGTTTGCTTGCGGGGAGCGCCATTGCCCAGCAGGGCGCTCTGGCTCTCGCTGATCCGCACCAGGCACCAGAGGCCCATCCGGACCTCGCCGTAGCCGCTGCTGAGGACCAGCGGTTCACGCCGCTCCGCCAGCTTGCGCAGTGCCTCGAGCTGCTCCAGGCCGACGACCTTCTGCTCGCCCACCTGCCGACGCAGCGGGAACACCGCCCCCTTGAGCAGGATGTTCTCCTCGCCCAGGCCGACGCTCTGCAACGCCGGCCGCCGCCCGAGGCGCGCCTGCGCGCTCCAGTTGTAGGCGCTGGTGCGCTGCAACGTATCGAAAGCCGCGGTATCCAGGTTGAAGTAGAACGGCTGGCCATTGGCGGTCAGCGGCTGCAGAACCAGCAGGTGCGGCAGGGGTGCGACGCTCTCGCTCGGCGGGGTCGCGGTCGGGGCGAGCAGCCACGACGGCAGCACCCCGGCCAGGGTCGGACTGACGGCACCGGCGACCTTGCCGACCGCCTGGGTCGCCCTGTTCACCTGTACCTTCAGCGCGTCCAGACGCTCATCGACGCCCAGCAGCGCCCGGCTTGCCCGGTTGTAGGTGGAAACCACCCGGTTGACCTTGCCCTGCGCCTGGCCGATGCCGCGCATGGCGCGCTGTAGCCTGGCGGCCATCTCCGGCGACACGCCGGGCAGGTTCTCCAGTTCCGAGGCAGCGCCACGGATTTCGCTGATCGCGCCATTCACCGGGGCGACCACCTTGTCCAGATTCTTGCGTCCGGACTCGCCGGCCCGGCCCAGGTGCTTCAGGCCGGCCTGCAATTGTTCCAGGTAAGCCATGGGGACTCCTTACACCACCATCGCCGGGTCGTAGAGGCTGCGTCGCTGCTGTTCGCCGGCGAAGTCGGCGAGCATTCGTTGCAGGTAGGGCAGCAGTTCCTCGGCCAGGCGACGCGGTTCGTGCACGTTGCCTTGCACCGTCAGGTTGATCTGCGGGGCGAAGGTCCAGTTGGGTATCGGCGCGGCAGGCGCTGGCTGCGTCGCGACAGCGACCTGGGCTTCGTTGCCCGTCCCGGCCTTGTCGAGCGGCGACGCCGGCGGCTCGCCAGCCAGGCTGCGCCCCAGGCTAGCGCCCAGTGCGCCGCCCCCCCAGGCTCCGATGGCGCCGCCAACCAGACCACCGATCAGGGTACCCACCACCGGCACCACCGAGCCAATGCTCGCGCCCAGCGCGGCACCAGCCAGGGAGCCGGCCAGGGAGCCGCCGGTTTCGCTGTAGGCGACGGTTTTCTCGCTGGCGGACATATCGCTGGAATAGATATCCGCTACATCGAGCAGCGACGACGCCACCTGCAACGGCGCGTTGCGGACCGGCAGGCGCGACAAACGCCCCAGCGAGGAGTACCCACTCCGCTCGGCGGCGAAGCCGAAGGAAGGAGTGGAGCGGGCCTTGATTCCGCCGCCCTTGCCTTTCCTTTGGCGAAGCGCCTGCCCTTGCTTCCGCGACGTCTGTCTTTTACCTGCGGAATCTGGCTGCTTCGGCTGGACGCCAGCCATGCTCGACAGCGGCCAGTTGGTCACGAACACCCGCTGCGCCTCGCTACCGCCCACATTACCGGCGGCCCGACCGAGAAGGTCGCCGACGCCTCCTGCTGCGTGGCGTCCGAGCCGACCGCCGCGCAGCACATCGATGGCCCCGCGCCCGCCCTTGTAGAGCAGGTAACCGGACAACGCCGCGCCCGCGCCGGCGGTAAGGCCGGCCGCTTCCTGTGGATGCGCCTCGAGCAGCCCGGCAGTTGAATCTCCGAGCCTCGCACTCCACCTGGCCACGCTGTCGAGATACGGATTCAGGGCGCTGCCCAATGCAGTCTGCGCCCTCCCCCAACGCTCGTCGGAGGACTTCCACAACTCCTCCGACGAGTCCTTGCGACGCTCTGCATCCCGCTCCGAAGAGCCGGAGGAAGATGTCTGGTTCTCGAGCAGTGCCTGGAATTCACCACGCGACGCACGATAGGCTTCGAGTGCCGGAGAAGCCGAGCCGGCGCGGAGCTCGCCACCCCGGTCCCGATAACGCGCAGCCAGCTCCAGGCTGGCCTCCAGCGAGCTCGCCCCATCCTTGCGCAGAGCTTCCAGCTCCTGCTCGTAGTCCTTGCCATAGGCGCGCTCCAGGCTGCCGCTACGGACGAACTCCAGCCATGCCTTGGCCCGGGCGTCCGCCTGGTCCGGCGTGGCGCTCTTGGCCTGGATTTCCAGCAAGGCACCCAGGGCGTCGATATCGCCGGACTCGACCTTCCCCGCTGGCGCCAAAGCCGGCAACAGCGCCGGAAGACGCTGCGCCAGCACTTCGCTGCCGATCCGCCCCTTGCCCAGGGTGACCAGGCGATCGAGGGCCGCTGACAGTTGCTCCGGGCTGTCCGAGCCCTGGGCCAGCTGCAAGGCGCGAACCAGGCCCGCCGTTACCGCCGGTGCGATCTTCTGCCCGAAACCGAAGCGGCCGGCCAGCCCCAGATTCTGCTGCGCAGCAGCGAAACCCATGCCGGTCGCGTTCAGGTCTTCCAGCAGGTTCAGCGCCGCCACGCGCCCCAGTCCGGTTTTACCTGCGCTCTCCTGCACCCGGCTGGCGAGCTTCTTCTCCTGGATGTCATCCAGGCCATTGCGGATCGCCAGATCGCGCAGCCGCGCCTGATAGCCGGCAGCCGCCTTGCTCGCGGCCACGACCACCCCGGAAAACGCCGTAGCCAGCGGCAGCGCCCAATTGGCCTGCTCCAGTCGTTGCAGGCCACGCACCTGCATGTCCAGGCCACGCTGCATATCGTCCAGTTGGGCGTAGGCGGCGCTCGCTTCCCTGGCTTCGATGCCGAGCCGCTTCAATTGCGCCTGGCGCTCGCGAAGCTGCCGGTCATGCTCTGCCACGCCTCGGTCGCCAACCTTGCGCATATCGACCAGCTCTTTTTCCAGGCGTATGGCGTCGCCCAGGAGATCCCTCAGGCTGGCCGCCTGGCGGGAACGTTCCTGGAGGCTGTCGACCCGCGCCTTGACGGTATCGAAGGCCTTGCCCAGGGACGGATCAACGATGCCACCGATGGAAACCACCAGGTCAATGTCTTTACTCATGACGATTCGTCTCGTCTGTCTGTCGATGCCCGCTTGCGTGGGCCTCGTGAAGAAGCGCTGATGCCGCTCGCCAGGGCAGGCGGCGCCAGCGACTCAGTCCTCGCCCTCGGCGAGCCACCAGAGCAGGTCGCCCAGGGTCATGCGCTCCAGCTCGCTGGCCTGGAAGCCCAGCTCAGTGGCCAGCCGCCTCGCCAGCTGGCGCATACGCGAAGGCGTCATCCGGGTCTTCCTGCACCAGGCGAAAGTAGGCGCCCTGCAGCCGCTGGTAGTCGCTCAGCTTCAGCCCCTCCAGGTCCTGGCGGCTGACCTGCGCCAGCGAGGCGAACAACTGCAGTTCGCGTTCCTCGGCGTCGTCGCCGGCCACCTTGCCGGCCAGGCGGATGTCACGCACGGTGGGTGCACGCAGGGTCAGCGTGTCGACGCTGACCCCGTTGCACTGAGCCGGACGCGAGAGACGAACGATGGCGGCATCGGCATCCAGCGTCAGCCAACCCGGCTGTCGATTCTCTTGGGTCATGTCCGGAGCTCCTCTTACAGGCCGAGGTCGTTGCGCATGCCGGCCAACTGGTCGACGCCATTGATCGCGCGGACGCCATTGACCGGATCGATCTCGTAGACCTCGCGACCATCGATTTCCAGCTTGTAGTAGCTGACCGCGATGGCGTACTTGAACTCGGCCTTCTCGCCGGCCTTCCAGTCGCCCGGATCGACTTCCTTGAGCAGGCCGCGCAAGGTGGCCACGACCGGCACGCTGGCGCCCTTCTGGCCCTTGAAGGAGCCGCGGAATACGCCGTTGAAGGCGCTCTGGTCGGCCAGGCCGAAGAAATTCAGGGCCTCCCGGCGGGCGCCGTTGGTGGAGAACTTAGCCTCCAGCGCCTCCAGCCCCATGTCGATGGAGACCGGCGCGTCCATGCCACCGGCACGGTACTGTTCGGTCTTCACGGTCAGCTTGGGCAGGGTCAGCGACGGCACGTCACCGGCGAAGCTCACGCCGTCGACGAACAGGTTGGTATTGGTCAGGGTTTGCGGAATCATCACGGGCGCTCCTTAGGCGACGTCCAGAACTTCGGTGAGCCACTGATCGGTCACCTCGACACGGAAATTGGGGTTCTCGGCAGGCGGCACATCGGTGAAGCGGATGTTCCAGTACACCTTGCCCTGGGCCAGCTGGCTGGCAGTGTTCAGGTCCGGGTCGGCGTAGACCTCGAAGTTGATCAGCGCCCCCTGGTTCTTCAGGTCGCGCATGAAAGCGCGCAGGCCTTCGGTGACGTCCTTCACGTAGGTCCTGGTGATGCCGCGGTCGACCGCCCACTTGTGCCCGGCGAGGATCGCGTCCATCACCAGGTCCATGGTCCGCACGCGGGTGACGAAGGCCCACTTGCTGTCGCTGGACAACGTGCGGTTGCCCCACAGACGGTAGCCGTCATCGCGGATGATGGTGGCGATGTTGGCGTTGTTCAGCAGGTTGGCGCGGCAGCTCTCGTCGCCGTCGAGGAATTCCACCGGGCGGGCGGTGCCGGTGATGCCCTTGATTTCCTTGTTCGACGGCGAGGACCAGAAGCCGTACTCGGCGTCGGTCCAGGCGAACAGGCCGGCGGCATAGGCCGAGGCGGGGGCATCGACGCTGCCATTGGCTTGGACATCCCAGCTCTGGACGCCCGGGTCGACCAGGTAGAGGCGTTTGCTGCCGAAGTTCTTGGCGTAGGCGATTGCTGCTTCGTCGGTACTGTTCGGGCCATCTACGATCGCCACGGCACGCAGTTTCTCGGCCAGGCTGACCATGGCGCTGGCCACCGCCTGGCTCGCCGAATGCTTCGGTGCGACCAGCAGGCGGGGCTGAGCGTTGAAACGGCTCTTGCCATCCAGCAAGGCCTGAAGACCGGTGCGCTGGCCAGCGGCGGTGACACTGCCAATGATAGCGGACGCCTGCTCGTTAGCCTCTTCGACCTTGAGCACTCCGACCGCGACGATCACCGCCGAGGCTTGGCTATAGATGGCCTTGCAGGCCTTGTAGATCGACGAGCCGACACCGAACGCCGCAGCCGCCTCGCGCTCGCTGGTGATAAGTGCTGGCACATCGGGGATGGCAGTTAGGTCGGCGGAGGGAATGAAGGTATCAACCAGGCCGATGATTGACGAAGAAGGCAGCGAAATGGTGCGGGCACCGATATCGACGTTGGTCACGGTAACGCCGTGAAAGAAGCTCATTGATTTTCTCCAGACATAAAAAAACCGCCGCAGCGGTTGATGTGGTATTCAGACTGTTTCTTCAAAGGCTGATGAAATGCATGATGGTGTTTGCGGTCGCTCGCTGCCCATCGGAAAGTCTTCAGTCTCCGGCCACTCACGGAGCCTTTGGCGATAGGAAAGCAGCTCATGAAACTCCACACTCGTTAAGGTGGTTTTTACCCCAAGCTCCAGTTCTTCACGATGCCGAATAGTAAAGCAGTCTGTTTTCAAAAGTTCTCCATCCCTCCATGCCCTTTCGCCAGCAGCAAGATCGAGAGGACTTCGACTCCTTTCCTTTAGAGAAAGGACTCCACCTGCAGACATCGATATCTCATTAGCACCAGACTGTCCACACAGAAGGGCTTTATGGGTCTCTTGATCAACAGGAACAGCATCTACAGGAACGCTTTGCAAATCAGAGTCAATAAATCCCGACAAGGAGTCACTATAATATATAGGCATTTATCAATATCCTATAGCAATTATATTCAAAGTCTGTATTCCGGTAAGTTCCGGGACTGCATTGGACACTTTCAGTCTCGATAGGCCGACAAACGAGGCCCCACAACGTCCAGCGTACCGTCCCAGCGAGGAGACATAGCTAGCCACGACAGAAAGACCTGCATTCGGAAAGGCAATGGGTAGCAATACCTCTGAATCGGAGTACGGAGACTCCAAACCAACCGCCATCCACTGAATAATCAAACCACTCGGCTGCTTGACATATCCGGCTGGAGAAAATGATTTCGGGTAGGCCGGCGAGACGCTGCTCACCACCCACATTTTTTCTTGATATTTAGTAACTTTAACCGAGGTTCCATTCGCCACCAGATAGTTCTTCGCAGACCCTTGCGTATTCTCGGGACTCAAATAGACATCGCCATCACGACGCTGCACCAGATTCACTGGGAAGCCACTGAAGTTAACGACTTCGAAAGAACTTCCGACAGGCAACGAATCCATATCGGGAGGTGTCCAGGTCGAAGCAGCAGGGCTGGCACCCGCGACAATAACTTTACCGATATCAGCGGCCTCGAGTATCGCATCACCAAGAAAGTAGGCAGTTCCCGAGCAACTTCCCTGCGCCCTTCTCACAAACTCGGTGGTTGCGATTGAGGAAGACCTATCGGACACTGATAAAGTTGGCGCCTTTGGGTTACCCACAAAAAACGGAGAGTCCAGCGGTGCATAGGATTTCATGCGCAAGTCGACATACTCTCGCGTCGCCAGCACCACGCTCGGATCGATCTTCAGCTCCACCGCTCCAGTGCTGCTGACCACCAGCACCATTCGCACCGTCTGGGTACGACCGCTACCCTCGGACAATTGCGGCTTGTACGAAGGCGCGCAGTTGGCATAGGCGATCAGGGCGCCGCTGTCGTCGTACAAGCCCATTTCACGGATCCACCAGCCTCCGACGTCTTCCGGAATGACCTGCTCAGCGATGATCTGTGAGCCGTTCTTTGGATCGACGCTGAGACTGTTCAACGGAGCTCGGCGAACTTCATTGACCAACCCGGTGCGCGAGGCGTCCGGAGTCGGTAGGCTACCGCCACCGTCGCCTACCGCCAGGTGGGAGATTTTCAGGGTAGTGCCCAGGGCAGTGGCATTGGCCAACTTCCCGGCACCGATATTGGTTAGGATTGCGTAATAAGTCACGGCCATGGATAGACGCTCATGCTGTCGATGATGTGATCGTGCCCGGGCGAGCCATAGAGGCCCGCCACCTCGATCACCTCGGGTAGATAGGAGTAAACGGTGAGGATGTCGCCGTCATAGTGGCCGGAGCCGATATGCATCCATCCCTGGGTTTCAAGGCTGATATCCATGCCGACCAGATGGCGGGTAAGCGGCTTGGCATCGTCGATCAACCGCTCCACCTCTTCGAACATGACATCGGTGATACCGCTCTCTAGCACTCCGATGCGCAAGCGGAAGGTTCCTGGCGGCCCCGGCGGGTCGCTCTGCCACCATTCGAGTACCTCGATCAGGTAACCCAGCGGCTCGATCACTCGCCGCAACGCCGCGATCGTGCCCTTGTGCTGGTGGATGTGGAATGCAGCGGCGATCGCCTTGCGCTTGACTCCCTCGCTCCATCGTTCATCCCAGCGATCCACCGACCATGCCCAGGCCAGGTAAGGCAGCAATTCGACCGGGCAGCGCTGCGGATTCATCAGTTCGCGTAACGGCACCGGCAGATCGCTCGGCAATACGCTGGCCAGCGCACGCTCCAGCACGGTGGAATTGTTCGGCAACAGGCGGCTACTCATCGGAGCCCCCCACGCGGATCGAGTAGCCCGTACAATAGGCTGCCTGGGTTTCGTCCAGCACCATGTCCTGGCCAGGTGCGGACAATTCGACACGCTGTACGCCTTCCACATGCAATGCTGCGAACAGTGCGGAACGCCGGATATCACGACCCAGGCGCCGCTGGGTGGCGATATAGCCCTGCAACGAGGCCTCGGCTGCCTTGCGGATCAGTTCTGCCTCCGGCCCAGGATAAAGATAGAGCACTGCATCGACCCGATAGTCCACGATTCGCGCTGACTGAACGGTGACGCGGTCACCCACCGGGCGTACGTCCTCGTCGTTCAGAGCCCGCCGCACCGCTTCCAACAGCGGTTCGCCAGCCACTCCGTTGCCCTCCGTGGACAGTACTGACACCAAAGCCTCGCAAGGAGCCGGACTGATCGCCGAGACATCCGCGATGTTTCCGTCGGCGCCCAACGCATAGGCGATGTATGCGTTTCTTGGACCCGCTACGGAGAGTTGGTCGAAAGCCAACTGGGTGCGATTACGCAACGAGTCGTCGCTCTCCAGCATGCTTTCCTTCGGTGGAACGGCGTCCGGGTCGGCCTTCTGCACGACCAGACGATGAACGTTGTAGCCGGCCGCCAGTTGATCAAGATCCGCTCCGCTGGCATAGGCCAGCATCACCGCCCGCGCCGCGTCGTTGATCCGCGCTCGCAGCAACAGTTCGCGATAGGCCGCCAGTTGCAGGAGCTTCAGTACCGGATCGGACTCCAGCTCCGCCGTCCACTCGCCGGCCATGGCTGCGCGGAAGTCGCCGAGCAACTCCTGGTAGATCGCCTCGAAATCGAGGCTCTCGATGACCTCGGGTTCCGGCAGTTGGGAAAGATCGATGATCACGCCGATATCTCCATGTTGATGTCTTCTCCTTCGAAGACGCCGCTCAGGAGCAGCCCCACGCGCCCCTCGACGACCGCCACGACGCGCACGGAGGACAGGGCGATGCGCGGCTCCCAGCGCCCCAGTGCGCGGGCCACCTCGGCCTGCACCGCGCTTTTCCAGCCCTCGCTCAGCGGCAGGTCGACCATCCGCCGCAGCTTGCTGCCGTACTCGGGGCGCATGCGCCGGCTGCCCAGGGGCGTGGTCAGGATGTCCTCGATGGACTGTTTCAGATGGGCCAGGCCGGACAAAGGCTGGCCGCTGCGGCGATCCATCCCGATCATCGCCCCGCCCTCCCGCTCCGGCCGTGCCGCGCCGTGCCTTGCCCGGCGCGGCGGTGGATGTTGCCCATGGCGAACTCCGCAAATGAAAAGGCCCGCTCGCGCGGGCCGGATTGAAAGGACGGCGGTGCGCCCGGAAGCGCCCGCCCCGTGCTCAGTGGGTGTGGTGGTTACTGTTGCCGGAGGTGTCGATGATCGAGCCGCCACCGAGGATGTCGCCGCTGACCTTCAGCGGCCCGGCGATCTCCACCGCACCCTGGAGGCTGATCTTCGCCGCCTCGGCGCGAACCTCGGCATCGCTGACCAGCACCCGGCTGGCACCGGCCTTCACCTCGACCGTGCCGCTGGGCACCTCGATGCGGTAGCGGTGTGCGGACCAGTCGTAGCTCAGCGAGGCGCCATCGTCGAACCGCCAGGTCTCGCGACTGGCGCTGCTGTCCGGCGCCGCGCCGGCATCGCCGTACAGGCCGGGAATGAAGGTCCCCATCGCCACTGCCCCCGACGGGCTGAGCAGCACGCCCTGCTCGCCGAGGCTCGGCGCTCGCCAGTGGCGCGCCTGGCCGGCGGCCTGGGCGTGCCAGCGCAGCCAGCCACTGGTCCAGTCGCCGCAACGCACCCGCACGCGGGCCGCCGCCAGGTCCACGGCGACCACCACGCAGGGCAGTATCATCGCCGCGAGCATGCGATCGTGTTCCGCGCTGACATAGCTCATGGCAAGTCCTCCGGCGCGAAGTAATCCGCTTCGTGGCCGGGACCGGTCCACGGATCCAGGCCCAGCAGCAGGCTGCCAGGCGGCTGGTCTTCCCAGGCCCACTCCGGCTCGCCGAGACGCAGCGCCTGGGTCCACTCCACCAACCAGGCGCGCAGGCCCTTTAGTTCCTCGCGGCTGCTATCGACGGTAGCGCGCACCAAGCGCGCCGGCTCCAGCGCCAGTCCCCAGGTCTGGCCCCGCAGTGCCCGGACGATCTCGCCGGCTAGCGCCACGGCTTGCCGGTCGGCGTCCAGCGGCACCAGTACCCGAGCCTGCAGGCGGCACGAGAGCGCGCTCTCGCCGGTGCCGGGGTCACGCTCGGGCAACAGTTCGGCCACCTCCAGGGCCACCGCTGGGGTGCGCTCGGGCACGCCCGGCCAGAAGCCGATCAGCGTGACTTCCGGCAGGCGCTCGCGCAGGACCTGCTCGATGGCCACGTACAGTGCCTCGAGCGTTACAGCCTGTTCAGGCATGGTTGACTCCTTCGATCGGGTTCAATACGGGCCGCGTTCGCGCGGCTCGTCTTCCGGCAGTTCGCATACGCCCAGGCGCCGCGCGGCCCAGCGTTCGTAGAGACCGACGGCGATCTCCGCGCCGGCCGCGGCAGTCAGGCTGCCCAGCGCCGCGGCGAACAGCAGCGCGGCGCCGCAGGCCAGCGCCAGCAGCATCACCGCCACGCCACAGACGATCGATGCGCCGGAGCGTAGCGCCAGGCGCCGGAGCAAGGCCCAGCCGCCGAGGCCGGCCTTGTCGGCACGCCACATCTCGCCGCTGACGCCGCCTAGCGCGGCGAGCAGGATCAGCACCCAGAGCGGCATCTCCGTCAGTGTCTGCGGTTCGTTGCCCATGGGTCCCTCCTTGGCAGGCTGCGCCGGAAACCTCCGCACGAACGTTTCCCGGGCAATAAAAAACCCGGCGCCAGGGCCGGGTTCCGGTGCTTCACGAGTGCCTCCCTGGGGACGCACCTTTACAAGAATGACTACTTTTTACCGCCCGATTCCCAGCCCGGCAATGCCTTCTCGACAATCCACTGCAATAGGAGGGAGACGCACCACGATATGAGGGTGATATACCATCCTGGGAGCATTCGCCAGGCATCCGGGTAAGCGTCTACCAACTTCCGATAGGGAAAAGCCCGGCATCGACTGAGGAAAAGGCCGGCTCCGCCGGCCAGACTTCGCATCTGTCGTGCAAGGACCGCTGCCGTGCGTTGGATTCGCCGCCTCCGCGGGCGACAGGCATAAAAAAACCGGCCCGAAGGCCGGTTGGAAAACACCAGGGGACAGGTGTGGAGGAAAGCGCTCAGGCCGCCCGCCGCAGCAGGCCGTCCTGGATACCCTGGTGCGCCACGTGCAGGCGCAAATAGAAGGTGTTGCGGCTGCAACCGCAGTGACGGTACTTCTGCTCAGGGAAGCTGTCGCGATTGAGATAGTGCTCCACCACCACGTTCTTCAGTTCCTCGGGTAGGCGATTGACCAGGCGATCGACCTCCGCCACACGGTCGAGGATCACCCGGCTGCCACGGTGGCCGCGGACCACCTCGCCCTTGCTGGCGATCAGCATGGCGATCAGGTTGCCGCCGGCGTAACCGCCGCCGTTGCTGCCCGGCGTGTGCATTTCCTCGGCCCAGAGCTTGAGCATTTCATCGATGGCTTTGATCACGGTCGTGTCTCCTTTCACTGCCCGCAGGGGCCGGCATGATGTGGTTCAGCGGCGCTCGTGGCGTGCCTGGCAATCGATGCAACGGTTGCAGCCCGGCACCGCCTGGCGGCGCGCCTGGGGTATGGGCTCGCCACAGTCCTGGCACTCCTCGGCGGACTCACGGATTACCAGCGCAGGGCGCGCCGCCAGGAGGCCGTCGAGGCGAGCCAGGACCAGTTCATTGGCGCGGTCGGCGAGATCAGCCATGGAAAGCCTCCCTGGCGGGCCCGACGCCGGGCGGCTGGACGGATAGAACATGGCGGATGGACGACTCCGCTTCGGCGGACTGCGCTCCCCCGCCTGGAAATGGCGCGTGCGTATCTCGCGACATGGCAATGACTCCCTGTACGACGCCGCCGTACCTGAAGCAGGCCGGCGACAGAATGAATGAGCGGGACGGAGCGTCTGCATGGACGGCGCTCCGGCCCTCCAGGTGCCGGAGCGCTTTCCCATGGCCCCGGCACCCAAGCAGTCGGCGCCAGCATCGTCGGCCGCCGACAACCGGGTGCGTCCCTGCACCCATGTGAAATCTCTGAAAGGCGGGTGGGAAGTTGTGAAACTCACCCCTTCCGCTTTCTGACGGAAGAGAAATTACAACCAAGGCTATTTATAGTCAACGCCTAGGCTCTTTACAGAAAATCCATCGGTCTGTAGATTGCCGAGCATGGACAAGAGCACCCAGATCCCGCCCGACAGCTTCGCCGCCCGCCTCAAGCAGGCCATGGCGATGCGCAACCTCAAGCAGGAGACCCTCGCCGAAGCGGCCGGGGTTTCGCAGAACACCATCCACAAGCTGACCTCCGGCAAGGCCCAGAGCACTCGCAAGCTGATCGAGATCGCCGCGGCCCTGGGCGTCTCGCCGGTCTGGCTGCAGACCGGTGAAGGCGCGCCCGCCGCGCGCAGCCCCGTGCCGGTGGCGGATGGCAGTCCGCTGGTGCTGGAACCGCTGCATCCGTGGGACAGCGAGACCCCTCTGGACGAGGACGAGGTGGAACTGCCGCTGTACAAGGAGGTGGAAATGTCGGCCGGTGCCGGCCGCACCGCGGTCCGCGAGATAGAGGGGCGCAAGCTGCGCTTTTCGTATGCCACGCTGCGCGCCTCCGGTGTCGATCCGTCGGCGGCGATCTGCGCCCAGCTGACCGGCAACAGCATGGAGCCGCTGATCATGGATGGCTCCACCATCGGCGTGGACACCGCCACCACCCACATCACCGACGGCGAGATCTATGCCCTCGAGCACGACGGCATGCTGCGGGTGAAATTCGTCTATCGCCTGCCCGGCGGCGGCATCCGCCTGCGCAGCTTCAATCGCGAAGAATATCCCGACGAGGAGTACTCGCCCGAAGATATGCGCAGCCGGCAGATCAGCATGATCGGCTGGGTCTTCTGGTGGTCCACCGTACGCCATCGGCGCGGCCCGTCCCTGGTCAGGTGAACGCGCCGCTGCCGGCCCGTTACAACTTATGCTATTGAATCAGAAAACAACCTGGGCTATATTTTCTCCATCGACGCATAGCCGCGCAGGAGGGAATACCGTGCAGCCATCCATCGCCCCCATCACCCATGTACCGCGCCAGGAAACCGTGGAACTGGTCTACCGCATCTTCGGCGACGTCCTGGTGCCACTGGAGCAGGTCCGCGAACGCTGGTTCCGCAACCTGAACAAGGAAAACTTCAGCAAGGCCCTGGCCTGCGGGCGTATCGCCCTGCCGGTGACGACCCTGGACGATAGCCACAAGGCCATGCAGTTCGTCGCCCTCGATCACCTGGCCGCCTATGTCGACCAGCGCGCAAGCCAGGCCGGGAGCGCTCGCCGAGCGCAGCCAGGCACGGACAGCGTCGCATCCTGAGCGTCCTGCCCCGTTGCCTCCATCTTGGGAGCGACACCATGCTCCGCCCGGCGCCTTCTGCATAGGCAAGTAATGCCGAAGGCGTTATCCGCCAACCGGACATCTCGATCACTTCATCTCGAGGCGGGTTCGGCGTTCTGCCCTCTGGCGGATATCGCGCCGCGATATTCGCCCCACGAAAGCGACTCCGCGTAAGGCGAAGCCCATGCGTGGGTCCAGCCGGGCACAAAAAAGGCGGATGACGCAAACGCCATCCGCCTTCTGTTCTTCCGCCTCGCGCCGTCTTATTCGACGCTCTGTTCGGCCAGCGCCACGGCGCGGAACATCGCACGGCGCTTGTTGATGGTTTCTTCCCATTCCAGGGCCGGAACCGAATCGGCGACGATGCCACCGCCGGCCTGCACATGCAGTTCGCCATCCTTGATCACCGCGGTGCGGATGGCGATGGCGGTATCCATGTTGCCGTTCCATGCCAGGTAGCCGACCGCGCCGCCATAGACGCCGCGCTTGACCGGTTCCAGCTCGTCGATGATCTCCATGGCGCGGATCTTCGGCGCGCCGGACAGGGTGCCCGCCGGCAGGATCGCCCGCAGCGCGTCCATCGCACCGAGCCCCTCGCGCAGGTGGCCGGTGACGTTGGAAACGATGTGCATGACGTTGGAATAACGCTCGATCACCATCTTCTCGGTGACCTTCACCGCGCCGATATCGGAAACCCGCCCCACGTCGTTGCGACCCAGGTCGATGAGCATCAGGTGCTCGGCGATCTCCTTGGCATCCGAAAGCAGGTCCTGCTCCAGCGCCAGGTCGGCCTCTTCGTTGATCCCGCGCGGGCGGGTGCCGGCGATGGGGCGCACGGTGACCAGGCCGTCCTCGACCCGCACCAGTACTTCCGGCGAACTGCCCACCACATGGAAATCGCCGAAGTTGAAGAAGTACATGTAGGGCGTCGGGTTGAAGCAGCGCAGCGCGCGATACAGGTCGATCGGCGCGGCCCTGAAGGCGATGGACATGCGCTGCGACGGCACCACCTGCATGCAATCGCCGGCGAGGATGTAGTCCTTGATGCGCTCGACCGCGCTCTCGTAATCCTCGCGGGTGAAGCTGGCGCGGAACGCCGGCTCACCGCCCCGGGCCGCCTCGAGGTCGAGGCCGCGACGCGGGACGATCGGCTGGCGCAAACGCTCCAGCAGTTCCTCCAGGCGGGCCTGGCCACGCTCGTAGGCATTCTCCTCGGCGGGATCGGCCAGCGCGATGGCATGGATCTTACCGGCCAGGTTGTCGAACACCACCACCGCGTCGGAAACCATCAGCAGGATGTCCGGGTTGCCCAGCGGGTCGGGGTTCGGGCAACTGGCCAGGCGCTTTTCCACGTAGCGCACGCAGTCGTAGCCGAAATAGCCGACCAGGCCCCCATCGAAACGCGGCAGGCCGGACACGGTGGGGACCTGGTAGCGCGCCTTGAACTCCTCGACGAAGGCCAGCGGGTCCGCACAGTCGAAGCGCTCGGTCTCCGCCCCGTCTACGCTGATCCGGACCTGGTGGCCGTAGACCCGCAGCACCGTGCGGCAGGGCAGGCCGATGATCGAATAGCGCCCCCATTTCTCGCCGCCCTGCACCGACTCCAGCAGGTAGGAGTTGGGCGCGTCGGCCAGCTTCAGGTAGATCGACAGCGGCGTGTCGAAGTCGGCAAGGGTCTCGAAGGACAGCGGGATGCGGTTGTAGCCATCGGCGGCCAGCCGCAGGAATTCTTCGCGATTCATGATCAGCCTCGTGGGAGGAGAGAACGGTCAACAGGGTGCAAACGCGCGCCGGCTATCCGGCGGAGGATGATGTCAGGCGCGCCAGCGCCAACGCGCCAGGGCCTTGATGACCTTCATCCAGAGTTTGCTGACCGCCACGGCTTGATCTCGCTGGTCGGTGGGGGAAAGGGAGTCGTCCGGCAACACTATCGCAGCAGCCCGGTCGGCGCAAGGCAGGAGGTCGCGCAGGTTGTCGATGACCAGGGTGGGCGCTTCCTCGGCGATCGGCCGGCCGTGGTTGTAGCCGTAGGACAACGCCGCACAGCGCACGCCGGCGGCCTTGGCGGCGAGCACGTCGTTACGCGAGTCGCCGACGAACAACGCGTCCTCCGGCTCGACACCGGCCATTTTCATCACGAACAGCAGCGCCGCCGGGTCGGGCTTCTGCTGCGGCAGGGTATCGCCGCCGATGATCCAGCGGAAATAGCGGCCCAGCTTCATCTCGTCCAGCAGCGGCGCGACGAAGCGCTCCGGCTTGTTGGTGATCAGCGCCATTTCCACGCCGTTGCGCTTGAGCCACCTGAGGGTATCGACGACGCCGGGATAGACCTCGGTGAGCGCATGACTGTCGGCATAGGCCTCCATGAACAGCGCCAGCGCGGCTTCGGTTTCCTCCTCGCCGATGCCGTCGTGCTCGATGCTTCCGGCCAGGGCGCGACGCACCAGCACGCGCGCGCCGTTACCGATCCACTGGCGGACCTTCTCGATGCCCGCCGGCGGCCGCCCGAGGCTGGCGAGCATGCTGTCGACCGCGGCGGTGAGGTCGGGAACGGAATCGACCAGGGTGCCATCCAGGTCGAACATCACCAGACGCGGCAGGCGCGTGGCGAAGAACGGCTCCGCGGCGCTCATTACGGGTGCGCCTGGGCCAGTTCGGCATGCATGGCGCGGATGACCTCGGCGTAGTCCGGGGCATTGAAGATGGCCGAGCCGGCGACGAAGGTATCGGCACCCGCCGCGGCGATCTCACGGATGTTCTTGACGTTGACGCCGCCATCGATCTCCAGGCGAATCTCGCGACCGGAGGCATCGATCAGGGCGCGTGCCTCACGCAACTTGTCGAGGGTACCGGGGATGAACTTCTGCCCGCCGAAGCCGGGATTGACGCTCATCAGCAGGACCATGTCGACCTTGTCCATCACGTACTTCAGCACGTCCAGCGGAGTGGCCGGGTTGAATACCAGGCCGGCCTTGCAGCCGCCGTCGCGGATCAGTTGCAGGGAGCGGTCGATGTGCTGGGAGGCTTCCGGATGGAAGGTGATGTAGGTGGCGCCAGCTTCGATGAAGTCGCCGATGATGCGATCCACCGGGGAGACCATCAGGTGCACGTCGATCGGCGCGCTCACGCCGTACTTGCGCAGCGCCGAGCAGACCATCGGACCGATGGTCAGGTTCGGCACGTAGTGGTTGTCCATCACGTCGAAGTGAACGATGTCGGCACCGGCGGCGAGCACCTTGTCCACGTCCTCGCCCAGGCGGGCGAAATCGGCGGAAAGGATCGACGGAGCGATGGCGAAGGGTTGCATGGCGCACCTCAAAGGGGATCACGGAAGGCGCGCATTGTAGCCGTTATCGGTTTTTGGCGGTGAAAATGACGACCTTTCGCCGCAGCAGCCGACGCCCGGACGAAGCCGGGCGCGGCCTGCGCCTCAGGCGCCGGGTTGCGCGGTGCGCATCTTCTCGCTGCGTCCGCGCAGCCATTCCAGGGTCAGCAACAGCAGCACGGAAAAGCCGATCAGCAGGGTCGCCGCGGCAGCGATGGTGGGGCTGAGGTTCTCGCGGATGCCGCTGAACATCTGCCGCGGCAGGGTGGCCTGCTCGGGACCGGCGAGGAACAGGGTCACCACCACTTCGTCGAACGAGGTAGCGAAGGCGAACAGCGCGCCGGAAATCACCCCGGGAGCGATCAGCGGCAGGGTCACCCGGAAGAAGGCGGTCAGCGGCGGCGCGCCGAGGCTGGCGGCGGCGCGCACCAGGTTGTGGTTGAAACCCTGCAGGGTCGCCGAGACGGTAATGATCACGAACGGCACGCCGAGCACCGCATGCACCACGATCAGCGACAGGTAGCTGTTGCCCAGTCCGAGCGGGGCGAAGAACAGGTAGCTGGCGACGCCGATGATCACCACCGGCACCACCATCGGCGAAATCATCAGGCTCATCACCAGTGCCTTGCCGCGGAACTCGCCGCGGGTCAGGCCGATCGCCGCGAGGGTGCCGAAGACCATCGCCAGCAGGGTCGCCGCCGGGGCGACGATCAGGCTGTTGGTCAGCGAGCGCATCCACTCGGCGGACTGGAAGAAGTCGGCGTACCAGCGCAGGGAAAAGCCCTGCAACGGGTAGACCAGGAAAGTCCCGGAGTTGAACGACAGCGGCACGATGACCAGCACCGGCAATACCAGGAACAGCAGCACCAGGCCGCAGAGGATGCGCAGGGAGTAGAACCACAGGCGCTCGACCGGGGACATGTAGGGACTAAGCATGACTCGCTCTCCAATGTGTTTCGTGCGGCCCCTGCCCGGCCCTGAGGGCCGGGCAGGGGCCTTCCTCGAAGACGCCTTATCCCAGGCGCAGTCGGCTGGCGCCTACCAGCCAGCTATAGACGATGTAGAGCACCAGGGTGGCGAGCAGCAGCAGGCCGCCGAGGGCGGTGGCCATGCCCCAGTTGATGGTGCTGTTGGTATAGAAGGCGACGAAGTAGCTGACCATCTGGTCGTTCGGGCTGCCCAGCAGCGCCGGGGTGATGTAGTAGCCGATGGACAGGATGAACACCAGCAGGCAACCGGCGCCGACGCCCGCGACGGTCTGCGGGAAGTACACCCGCCAGAAGCTGGCGAACGGATGGCAGCCCAGGGAAATCGCAGCGCGCATGTAGCTCGGCGAGATGCCTTTCATCACGCTGTAGATCGGCAGGATCATGAACGGCAGCATGATATGCACCATCGCGATGTACACCCCGGTACGGTTGAACACCAGTTGCAGCGGCTGGTCGATCAGGCCGAGCTTGAGCAGCGCGCCGTTGATCAGGCCGCCTGATTGCAGCAGCACGATCCAGGCGGCGACGCGGACCAGGATCGAAGTCCAGAACGGCAGCAGGACCAGGATCATCAGCAGGTTGCTCTTGCGCGTCGGCAGGTTGGCCAGCAGGTAGGCCAGCGGGTAGGCGAGCAGCAGGCAGACGACAGTGATCACCGCGCCCATCCAGAAGGTGCGGGCGAAGATGTCCAGGTAGATGGCCTGGTCCGGGGTGGCGCGGGCCACTTCGCCAAGGTCGTCGATGCGGTGGTCGAGGGCCGCGAGCAGGTAGTAGGGGGTATAGCTGCTGGCATTGCGGCGGATCACCTGCCAATAGGCGGGGTCACCCCAGCGCTCGTCGAGCTGTTCCATGGCGTCCTTGTAGGAAGCGGGCTCCTCCTTGAACGGCAGCTTGCGCGCGGTCTTCGCCAGCAGGCTGCGATAGCCGGCCAGCTCCATGTTCAGGCGCTTGGAGAGATCGCCGATGGTCTGGTTGCGACGAGCCTCGGCGAGATCCTGGCTGAGCGCCTTGTAGACGGCGTCGGCCGGCAGCGACTTGCCGTCCCAGGCGGAGATGGCCTCCACCGTCAGCGGCAACGAGCGAACCACTTCAGGGTTGGACACGCTCTTGTAGAGCAGGGCAGCGATCGGCACCAGGAAGGTCAGGACCAGGAAGGCCACCAGGGGCAGGATCAGCGCCTGGGACTTCAGGCGGTTCATCCGCTCGGCGCGCGCCAGGCGTTGCTTGAGGGTGCTGCCGGCGGCCTGGGACATGGGCACAGCTGTGGCCATAGCGAACTCCGGAAAAAACGGGCCGTCGGGCGCGGCCCTGGAAAGGATGGAACCATGGGAGGGTGCGCCGGACGGCGCACCCTCCAGCCCTCCGGGGAGGATGGGCGTGACTTACCTGGCCGCCCAGGCGTTGAAGCGCTGTTCCAGTTGCTCGCCGTAGTCGGCCCAGAAGGTCACGTCCATTGCCACCTGGTTCTGGATGTTTTCCGGAGTGGTCGGCATGTCCTTCAGCAGGGCCTTGTCCAGCAGCGGCACCGCCTGCTTGTTGGCCGGGCCGTAGGCGATGTTCTCCGAGTAGGTCTTCTGCTGCTGCGGCTGTACCGAGAAGGCGATGAATTTCAGGGTCTCTTCCTGCTTCTTCGCGCCTTTCGGGATGGCCCAGGCGTCGAAGTCGTAGATGCCGCCGTTCCACACCACCTTCAGGTTGCTTTCCTTCTGCACCGCGGCGATCCGGCCGTTGTAGGCCGAGCTCATCACCACGTCACCGGAAGCCAGGTACTGCGGCGGCTGTGCGCCCGCCTCCCACCACTGGATGCTCGACTTGATCTCGTCGAGCTTCTTGAAGGCGCGATCCTGGCCTTCCTTGGTGGCAAGCACGCTGTAGACGTCCTTCGGCGCCACGCCGTCGGCCATCAGGGCGAATTCCAGGGTGTACTTGGCGCCCTTGCGCAGGCCGCGCTTGCCGGGGAATTTCTTGATGTCCCAGAAGTCCGCCCAGCTGGTCGGCGCGCTTTTCAGCTTGTCGGCGTTGTAGGCGAGCACCGTGGACCAGACGAAGAAACCCACGCCGCACGGTTGGATGGCGCCGGGCACGAAGTCCTCGGTCTTGCCGAACTGCGCCGGGTCGAGTTCCTCGAACAGGCCTTCGTCGCAGCCGCGCGACAGCTCCGGAGACTCCACTTCCACCAGGTCCCAGGACACGCTGTTGGTATCGACCATGGCCTTCACCTTGGCCATCTCGCCATTGTATTCGCCGGCGACGATCCTGTTGCCGGTGGCTTTCTGGTAGGGCTCGTAGAACGCCTTGATCTGGGCGCTCTTGTTGGCCCCGCCGAAGGACACCACGGTCAGGTCCACCGCCATGGCCTGGGCCGCGCAGGCCAGGCCCGCCGCCAGGGTGGCGAACTTGAGGCTGGCCGCTTTCAGGGATTTCGACATTATTGTTCTCTCCACAGTGCAGGGTTGCTTCGGTACGGTTCGGGACGGCCGGCGCTCACGCCGCCGGCAGGGGGTCGAGCGCCCTCACATGCTCGACCTGCCAGCCCAGCGGAACCACATCGCCGACGCTCAGCGTCGGGTCCAGCTCGGCGATCGGCTGCTTGACGAAGAAGTCCTCGCGGCCGCAGACCTCCAGGCGCACGCGCACGTGATCGCCCAGGTAGACGAACTCGGCCACGCGGCCGGAAAAACGGTTGGCGCAGGCCTCGCTGGCGCCGTTCAGGCGCACCCGCTCGGGGCGGATCGACAGGGTCACCGGCTCGCCCGGCTGGCCGACGTTGATCGCCAGCGCCTCGATCTTCTCGCCGCGCGGCAAGCCCACCACGCAGCGTTCGCCGTCGCGACTGAGGAGTTGCCCGGAAAGGCGGTTGTTCTCGCCGATGAAATTGGCCACGAAGGTGTTGCGCGGATGCTCGTAGAGGTTGCGCGGCGGCTCGATCTGCTGGATCTCGCCCTGGTGGAATACCGCCACCCGGTCGGACATGGTCAGCGCCTCGCCCTGGTCGTGGGTGACGTAGACCACGGTCACGCCGAGGCGCTGGTGCAGATGCTTGATCTCCATCTGCATGTGCTCGCGCAGTTGCTTGTCCAGCGCACCCAGCGGCTCGTCCATCAGCACCAGCTGCGGCTCGAACACCAGCGCGCGGGCCAGCGCCACGCGCTGCTGCTGGCCACCGGAGAGCTGCGCCGGGTAGCGCCCGGCAAAGGCATCGAGCTGGACCATCGACAGCGCGCGCTTGACCCGTTCCTTCACGTCGGTCTTGCCCATGCCGCGGACGCTGAGGGGAAAGGCCAGGTTCTCGGCCACGGTCATGTGCGGGAACAGCGCATAGTTCTGGAACACCATGCCGATGTCGCGCTTGTGCGGAGGGACATTGTTGATCGAGCGACCGGCCAGGAGGATCTCGCCGGCAGTGGGGGTTTCGAAACCGGCCAGCATCATCAGGCTGGTGGTCTTGCCGGACCCGGAGGGGCCGAGCAGGGTGAGGAATTCGCCCTTGCGAATGTCCAGGTTGAGATCCTTCACGATGAGGGTCTCGCCGTCGTAGCTCTTCTGCACGCCACGGAAGCTGACCAGCACATCGCCGCCTTGAGTCTCGGCCATAACCGCACCTTTGTTCGTTTTATGGATGCTGTGCGGACAGCCTAGAGAACCCCGAGCGCGGCGCAAATCGGCCGGGGAGAGAGTTTGCTATCAGGGGAAGGGAAAGCCATCTATAGGAATTGCCCTACAGAATAAAAAACGCCCCGAAACGGTTCGAGGCGCTCTGCAACAAGGCTTTCAAGCGACGCAAAGGTTTGCGCCACCCCACCGCCGATCGACGCGCGGAGGCTCCCTCAGCGCTTGACCCAGTTCTGGAAGCGCTGCTCCAGGGCCTCGCCATGTTCCGCCCAGAAGGCCACGTTCATGCCCACCGCGTTCTTCATGTTCTGCGCCGCGGTCGGCAGGTTGGCGGCGACCCCGGGATCGAGCAAGTCCACCGCCTTGCGGTTGGCCGGACCGTAGGCGATGTTCTCGGCGAAGGCCTTCTGCTGCTCCGGCTGGCTGGCGAAGCGAATGAAATCCTCGGCCAGTTGCTTCTTCCACACCCCGGCCGGCAACGCCCAGAAATCGAAGTCGTACACACCGCCACTCCAGACCATCGACAGGTGCCGCTTCTCGGCCTGGGCCGCGGCGATCCGGCCGTTGTAGGCGGAGCTCATCGCCACCGTACCGTCGGACAGGTCGCGCACCGGGTCCTGGCCGGACTTCCACCAGTGGATATAGGGCTTCAGCTCGTCGAGCTTGCGGAACGCCCGTTCGACGCCCGCTGGCGTCGCCAGTACCGGGTAGACGTCCTTCGGCGCCACGCCATCGGCCATCAGGGCGAACTCCAGGCTGTACTTCGCGCCCCAACGCAGGCCGCGCTTGCCGGGAAACTTCTTCACGTCCCAGAAGTCCGCCCAGCCTTGCGGCGTGCCGGCGACCTTGTCGCGGTTGTAGGCGAGCAGCGTGGTCCAGACGAAGATGCCGACCCCGCAGGGCTGCACCGCGCCGGGAACGAAATCGGCGGGATCGCCGACCTTCGCCATGTCCAGCTTCTCGAACAACCCTTCCTCGCAGCCGCGCGCCAGCTCCGGCGCCTCGACCTCGACCACGTCCCAGGACACATGGCTGATCTCCACCATGCGCTTGAGCTTGGCCAGGTCGCCATTGTAGGAACCATGCACCACGCTGTTGCCGGTGGCGCTCTTGAAGGGTTTGTAGAATGCGCTTTCCTGGGCCTCCTTGTTGGCGCCACCGAAGGAAATCACGGTCACGTATTCGGCCCAGGCGGGCACGCTGACTCCGAGAAGGGCGCAGAGCAGGCCCGTCCTCATGGCTGGCAACATCGTTTCTTCTCCTTATCGTGTTGGCCGGCACGCATCATTCCCTGCCACGCGGACGCCAGGTAGGGGGCAGATCGCGAAAACCGGACCTGGCGCACAGGCCGCAGGCAAAACCGGCAGCGCCGACCGCCTCAGAGCAGCCGGTGCTCCATCGCGTAACGCACCAGGTCGGCCACCGAATGCGCGTTGAGCTTCTGCATCAGGCGCGCCTTGTGGGTACTGACGGTCTTGTTGCTGACCGCCAGTTGCTGGGCGATCTCGTTGACGTTGGCGCCCTGCACCAGCCGCTCGAACACCGAGAACTCACGCTCGGAAAGCAGTGCGTGGGGCGGGCGCGAGTCGGTCAGGCCGACCTCGAAGACCATCCGGTCGGCAAGGTCCGGGTCGATGTAGCGGCCACCGCCGGCGACCCGCCGGATGGCGGTGAGCAACAGCGCCGGGTCGCTGTCCTTGGTGGCATAGCCGGCGGCGCCGATCTTCAGCGCACGGGCGGCCATCTGCGCCTCGTCGTGCATCGACAGCACCAGGATCGCCGGCGGCTCGCTCAACGCGCGGATCCGCGGGATCGCCTCGAGACCGTTGACGCCGGGCATGGAGATGTCCAGCAGGACCACCTCGCACGGCGTGCCGCGCAGGGTTTCCAGCAATTTCTCGCCATTGGTGGCCTCCCCGACCACCTGCAGGTCCTTGGCCATGCCGATCAGTTGCTTGATGCCTTCCCTGACGATGGTGTGGTCTTCTGCGACCAGGACACGGATCACCACTCTTCGCTGCCTCACGCTGTTCCGCCTTGCCGGCGGTTGTTCTTATGACGGGCCCGACACGCCCAGCGGAATCCTCACGCTGAGCGTGGTGCCCTCGCCCGGTGCGCTGTCGATGTCCAGCCTGCCGCCCATCATCAGCACCCGCTCGCGCATGCCGACCAGGCCGAAGGAACTGCCACGCCCCACCGTGGCGACATCGAACCCGCGCCCGTCGTCGCTGACGCTCAGGCACAGCTCCTCGCCTTCGCGCACCAGCCGCAGTTGTACAGTATGCGCTTCGGCATGCCGCATGACATTGGTCAACGCTTCCTGGAGGATGCGGAACAGGCCGATGGCCCTGGCGTCGGCCAGTTGCGGCGGATTCTCCGGCACCTCCACCAGGCAGGGAATCTGCGTGCGCGCCTCGAAGCGCCGCGCCTGCCACTCCACCGCCGAACCGATGCCGGCATCGAGGATCGGCGGGCGCAGCGCGGTGGCCACGTCGCGCACCAGTTGGAACAGCTGGGCGATCAGCTTCTTCATGTTGCCCAGGCGTTCGCGCAGGCCGTCCTCGGCGTCGGCGTAGGCCAGTTCGCACATCGAGGTTTCCAGTTTCAGCACCGTCAGCACCTGGCCGAGTTCATCATGTACCTCGCGGGCGATGCGCGCCTTCTCCTCCTCCCGCACCGACTCCAGGTGCGCCGACAGTTCGCGCAACTGCGCACGCGATTCGCCCAGCTCGAGTTCGATCTGCTTGTTCGCGGTGATGTCCCAGACCACCCCGTCCCATACCGCGCGGCCATCCTCGAAGCAGCGCGCGGAGGCCTTGATGTCGGCCCAGCGCAGCTCGCCCCGGCGGGTGAGGATGCGCCCCTGCCAATGCCAGTCGCGATCCTCCTCGAGGGCCGCCATCTGGCTCGACCAGTAGCCATCGCGATCATCCGGATGGACCAGGCCGCGGATGCCACGGCCGCTTTCGATCAGCTCGCGGGCGCTGTAGCCGACCAGCGCCTCGCTGCCCTCGCTGATATAGGCGAAGTCGGAAAACGCGCCGGCCCGCGGCCGCTCCAGGCGGAAGACCATGCCCGGCACGTTGGAGGCGATGCCCTTCATCCGCGCCTCGCTTTCCTGCAATGCCTCGCGGGCACGGCGGCGCTCGGTGACGTCGCTGAGGAACACTACCAGGTACTCGGACGTGCCGAAGCGCAGGAAGCTCAGCGAGACATCCGCCGGCAGCCAGCTGCCGTCGGCGCGCAGGCAGCGGGTCTCGAAGCTGAGCGGGCCTTCCTCGCTGTTGCGCGCGCGGCGCCACAGGGTCAGCCAGCGGTCCATGTCCAGGCCGGGCTCGAAGTCGACCAGCGGGCGGTCCACCAGTTGCCCGTCGGCGTAGCCGAGCACCTGTTCGGCGGCACGGTTGGCGTAGCGCACGCGGCTGTCCCAGTTGACCCAGAGGATCCCCAGGGTGCTGTGGTCGACGGAGAACTGGGTCAGGCGCAGCGCTTCCTCGGCCGCCTGGCGCAACTCCAGGTCCCGGCGGGCGCCGTACAGCCGGGCTTCCAGGGCCTGCTGCTGGCGCCGCTGGAGGAACACCGCCGCCAGCGCGCCGGCCAGCAGCAGGCCGAGGAGGATCGACAGGTTCTGCCAGAACCCCGGCGACTCGCCGAGACGCGGATACCTGGGTTGCAGCCAGCGCTCGTGCAACTGGTCCAGGGACTTGCGCGGCAATGCGCGCAGCGCCTGGTCGACCACCATCGCCAGTTCCGGCCAGTCGCGCCGGGTCGCCACCCGTAGCAGCTGCGGGTAGCCGATGTCGCCAACCACCGCGAGGTCGGCGAACTCCGGTTCGCGGGTCAGGCGGCTGAATTGCGCCTCGTCGATCACCGCGTAGCGCGCCTGGCCGGCGAGCACCGCGCGCAGCACCTCGCGCTCGGAATCGGCCGGCAGCAGCCGCAGACCGCTGTAGGTGCCGCTCAGGTAGCCGGCAACCGAGCCGTGGCCGCGCACGGCCACCGGCGTGTCGCGCTCCAGTTGTTCCAGCTCGACGCTGCCGCTGCCTTCGCGTCGCCCCACCACCAGCCGCGAGACGCGCAGGTAGGGATCGGAAAACAGCCACAGACGCAGGCCGGACGGTGTCTGGCTGAGGCCGGGGGCGATATCCACGCGGCCGTCACGCAGGGCCTCGTCGAGCGCGGCCTGGTCGGGATACCCCTGCCATTGCAGAGTCACCTGCATGGTCGCGGCCAGCCAGCCCATCAGTTCCACATTGGCTCCGGAGTATCGCTGCAGGCGGCGGTCGTACTGCGCGTAGGGAACTTCGGTAACGACGCCCACGCGCAACTCGCGGTGCCCCGCCAGCCAGGCCTGGAGCTCCGCCGTCAGCGGCAGGCCCGGCGGCGCCTCCTCGGCGCGCGGGGACAGGCTCAGCAGCAGGCAGCAGAAAAACACGCAAAAACGACGCAACATGCCGACGACACCCCGCGGAAACGGCGCTTCGAAAGGGAAAGCGGGCATACCTTACCGCGAGCGCGGGTGGCGAACCATGCGAAGGCTCGGCCTGACAAAGAACAGGCCAGGGTTTAGGCTGCCCTTCTGAAAAAGCTATCAGGAATCTCCGATGCCGGTCCTCCGTCACCCGCCGAAGCCCTTCGCCCTGCTGTTGGCCACCTCGCTGCTGTGGCCGGCCGCCGCCCATGCCGAGGAAGAAAGCGCCAAGGAGCAACCGCCGGCAATGGAGCGCCCGGCGGTCAGCGAACGCAGCCAGGACGAGGCCAGGGGCCTGGAACGCCAGTTGCCGGAAGAGAGCCAGCAGATCCTGAAGGCCGGCGACGAGAGTTTCCTCACCCTCTGGCTGCCGGCCAACAGCGCCGAACCCGAGGGCGTGGTGATCCTGGTCCCGGGCGATGGCGAAAGTCCGGACTGGCCCCAGGTCATCGGGCCGCTGCGGCGCAAACTGCCGGACGCCGGCTGGCAGACCCTGAGCCTGGCCCTGCCCGACCCGCAGAGCAGCGCGCCGGTCACCCGCCCGGCGGGCTCCGCCGCCAGCGCCAGTGCCGACAAGGATGCCAGCGCCATCGACAGCGCCAGCAAAACCGAGGTGAAAGGCGAAAGTGGCAACGCCCCGGCGGCGGAAAGCACTGCCGAAGCCGGCAGCGGCGAGCCGGCGCAAAGCGACGAGCGACCCACGCCACCGGCCATCGATCCGGTCGAACAGCGCAAGGCGCATGCCGAGCGGGTCATGGCGCGACTGCAGGCAACCATCGACCTGGCCCTGCAGCACGAACCGAAGAGCGTGGTGTTGCTCGGCCACGGCACCGGCGCCTACTGGGCGGCACGCTACCTGGCGGAAAAGGAACCTTCGGAAATCCACAACCTGCTGCTGGTCGCGCCGGAGCTACCGCGCGACTTCCGCCCGCCACTGGAAGACATGGTGCCGAAGCTGAAACTGGCGACCGGCGACTTCTATTACCGCGATACCCGCGCCGACCGGGACGCCGCCAGGCTGCGCATGCAGGCCGGCAAGCGGCAGAAGCATCCGGCCTACATCCAGGTGGCGATGCAGGCCCTGCCGGCCGATCCCGAGGCCGAGCAGGAACAGCTCTACCGGCGTATCCGCGGCTGGCTCGGCCTCCACCTGCAAGCCGCTGCGCAGAAGCCCATGGAGTGATCAGCGGAAGCCCTCGCGCTCTCGGATCAAGGCGTAGGCCGCCTGCAACTGGCGGGTCTTCTCGGTAGCAGCGCGCACACGTTCGGCGCTGGCGCCGGCACCCGCCAGCTTGTCCGGGTGGTGCTGGCTGATCAGCTTGCGATAGGCGCGCTTGATCGCTACCGGTTCGCTTCCGGCCTCCACACCGAGCAGGAGCAGTGCATCGCGATAGCTGTCCTGGGCGACTGGCCGCGCGCGCCGCGGCATGACCCGCGCCGACAGGCGTTCGGTGCGTTCCGCCGACCAGCCCAGCCAACGCCCCCACTGCAGCACCAGTTGCCGCGCCGACTGGCTGAGCACGCCGCCGGCCCAGGCCATCCGCCAGCAGGCAAGCAATACCGCCTCGGCACGCTCCCCCTTGAGCCGCGCCACCTCCTCCTGCAGGTGGGCGACACCCGCCTTGCCCTTGCCGAAGGAGGCAATGGCCCGGTGCCGGGCACGGGCGTCGAGCCTGCGCAGGGTCATTTCCTGGCGCGCCTGCTGGATATGCACCTCATCGACCCGCCCGCCGCTCTTGGCCAGGTAGCCAAGCAGCTGGAACAGCAAGTCATCCTCGTCGCTCACCGCCCTGCCCCGCAGGCGCGCCAGCAGGCTGCGCCAGGACTCCAGGCGCAACCGACGGTCGAGCAGTTGCCCCAGCAGCCCGCCGAGCAGGGCCCCGGGGATGCTGGCCAGGGCCCAGCCTGCCCCGGCGCCGATCAGTGTGGCGGGCCAGAGCATCTCAGGCGTGCTCCGCCAGCAATCGCTCGACTTCCGCCAGGCGTTCGTGGGTACCGACGTCGACCCAATGCCCGCGATGGTGCTCGCCGCTTACCCGCCCCGCGGCGATCGCCTTGCGCAGCAACGGCGCCAGCTTGAAGGCGCCCGGCGCGCAGCCGTCGAACAGCGCCGGGTGCAGCACGGCGATGCCGCTGTAGGTCAGGTTGCCGCCCGCGTCGCGGGCTTCGCCCACCCGGCCGGCGGCGTCCAGGTGAAAGTCGCCGGCGGGGTGGTGCGCCGGGTTGTCGACCAGCACCAGATGCGCCAGGTCGCCGTCGGCCAGGCGCAGGCGGGTGTAGTCGAAGTCGCTCCAGACATCGCCGTTGAGCAGGAGGAAGGGCTGCTCGCCGAGCAGCGGAAGAGCGCGGAAGATCCCGCCACCGGTTTCCAGCGGCTCGCCTTCGGCGGAATAGGCGATCCGCCCGCCCAGGCGCGAGCCGTCGCCGAGGTAGGCCTCGATCTGCTCGCCGAGCCAGGCATGGTTGATCACCCAGTCATCGATCCCGGCCTGGCGCAGCGCCAGCAGCTGGCGCTCGATCAGCGGCACGCCGGCAGCCTTGATCAGCGGCTTGGGCGTATGCAGGGTGGTCGGCCGCATGCGCTCGCCACGCCCGGCCGCCAGGACCATCGCCTTCATGCCTCGGCCCCTTGCGGCAGCGAGGCCAGCAGCTCGCCCAGTTCGGCCAGTTCGGGACGCCGCGCCACGGCGGTCTCCAGGTAGCGGAAGAAGCGTGGCACGTCGCCCAGGTAACGCGGCTTGCCGTCGCGGTGGCAGATCCGGGCGAAGATACCGATCACCTTCAGGTGGCGCTGCACGCCCATCAGGTCGCTGGCGCGAAGGAAGTCCTCGAAGCTCGGCGGCAGCGGGATGCCGGCCCAGACCGCCTTCTTCCAGTAGCGGTTGAGCGCGGCGTGCACGCGCGGCTCCGGCCAGCTGACGAAAGCGTCCTTGTACAGGCAGGTGACGTCATAGGTGACCGGGCCGTGCAGGGCGTCCTGGAAGTCGAGGACGCCCGGGTTCGGCTCGCTGAGCATCAGGTTGCGCGGCATATAGTCGCGATGGACGAACACCCGCGGCTGCTCCAGCGCGCTGCGCACCAGCAGGTCGCAGATGCGCCGCCAGCGCGCCAGGGCCTCGCCTTCCAGTTCCACGCCCAGGTGGCGGGCCAGGTACCAGTCGGGGAACAGTTGCAGTTCGCGGCGCAGCACCGCTTCGTCGTAGGGCGGCAGGACGCCGGCGACATCGACCTTCTGGAAGGCGATCAGCGCATCCAGGGCCGGTTCGAACAATTCGTCGGCGTTGCCGGGATGCAGGACGTCGAGGTAGGTCTGACAGCCAAGGTCGCTGAGCAGGAGGAAACCGTTGTCCAGGTCCTGGGCGAGAACCTTCGGCACATGCACGCCGGCGCCGGCGAGCAGGCCGGCGACCTCGACGAAGGGTCGGCAGTCTTCCTGGGGTGGTGGCGCATCCATCACCACCAGGCTGCGATCTCCCCCCTGCCAACGGAAATAGCGGCGGAAGCTGGCGTCGCTACTGGCTGGAATCAGTTCGGCGGGAGGCACTTCCCCCCAACCTTCGGCAACGAACAACTCGGGCAAACAAGAGTCCAACCAGCGATTCAGCTGCTGGAAACGGGCATCATCAGACATTTACAGGGTTCTCCACGGCCCTAGCCGTTGCGCAGGTCATGCTTTATTATCCAGCATCTTTTTCAGCCCATCGAGAGGCGTGCGGCCCACCGGGCCGATGGCGCGCAGGAAGCCCGGATTAACAAGATGGCAGTGAAATCCCTCGTGTTTCGAAGAAAGTTTCCCCTGCTGGTCACCGGCAGCCTGCTGGCTCTGCAGCCGGTCGCAGCATTGACTGTACAGGCCGCCGATCAGTTCGACTGCAAGGTATCGGCCACCGGCGGCTGGGATTGCTCCCCGCTGCAGAACGCCAATGCCAACCTGCCGCCACGCCCCGCGCATACCGCGACTTCGGTCAGCACCGCCGCAGCGGGCGGCAGCGTATCCGGCGGCGGCGAAACGGTCGAGGCCGAACCGGCCCAACGCCTGGTCACCGAGTCCGGCGGCCGTGCCCTGAAGTCGCGCAGCGCCGACTACTCGCACCTCGACTGGATTCCGCGGGAGAAGCTGACCGCCGCCCAGTTGGCGGAAATCGGCCCCTATTGCGGCGGTTCCTACATCGAACCGGTCCGTCCGGGCATGAACGATGGCGCGCCGAACGACGAGAGCCCGACCTATGTTTCGGCCAAGGCCTCGCGCTACGAGCAGGACAAGCAGATCGCCACCCTCGCCGGCGACGTGGTCCTGCGCCAGGGCAGCATGCAGGTGGAGGGCGACGAGGCCAACCTGCACCAGTTGGAAAACCGCGGCGAACTGATCGGCAACGTCAAGCTGCGCGACAAGGGCATGCTGGTGGTGGGCGACCACGCCCAGGTCCAGCTGGACAACGGCGAGGCCCAGGTCGACAACGCCGAATACGTGATCCACAAGGCCCATGCCCGCGGCAGCGCGCTGTACGCCAAGCGCAGCGAGAACGCCATCATCATGCTCAAGGATGGCACCTACACCCGCTGCGAACCGAGCAGCAACGCCTGGACCCTGAAGGGCAACAACGTCAAGCTGAACCCGGCCACCGGCTTCGGCACCGCGACCAACGCGACCTTGCGGGTCAAAGATTTCCCGGTGTTCTACACCCCGTACATCTACTTCCCGATCGACAACCGCCGCCAGTCCGGCTTCCTGCCGCCGAGCTTCGGCAGCACCAGCGACACTGGTTTCACCCTGGTCACCCCATACTACTTCAACCTGGCGCCGAACTACGACGCCACGTTGTACCCGCGCTACATGGCCAAGCGCGGCATGATGCTGGAAGGCGAGTTCCGCTACCTGACCCACAGCAGCGAAGGCACCATCAACGCCGCCTACCTGAACGACAAGGACGATCACCGCGAGAACTTCCCGGACTACAGCAAGGACCGCTGGCTGTACGGCATCAAGAATACTACCGGCCTCGATTCACGCTGGCTGGCCGAGGTCGACTACACACGCATCAGCGATCCTTACTATTTCCAAGATCTGGATAGTGATTTAGGTGTAGGTAGCACTACCTATCTCAATCAGCGGGGAACCTTGACCTACCGCGGCGATACTTTCACGGGCCGATTGAATGCTCAATCCTATCAACTGGCGACTACAACCGATGTAACCCCATATGATCGCCTTCCTCAAATTACGTTTGACGGTTTTCTACCCTACAGTCCAGGCGGTCTAAAACTTAATTACAGTACTGAGTTTGTCCGCTTTGATCGTGACCTAGACGAAAATGTCTACTTTAACGATGATGGCACCGTGCGGGGTTTTCGCCCAGATGCTTCGCTTCAAGGCTTAGCCCGTTCGACTGGCGACCGCATTCACCTCGAGCCAAGCATGAGCTTGCCGATGACACGCAGCTGGGGCTATCTGACTCCGTCGCTGAAGTATCTTTACACTAAGTACGACCTCGATCTGGATAGCAAGGGCAAGACTAGTCTCAAGGTTTACGATGAAAAGTTCAACAGTAGCCAGGATCGCTCACTACCTCTGGTAAAAGTTGACGGCGGGTTGTACTTTGATCGAGACGTAGCCTTTGCTGGAACGAAGTTCCGGCAAACATTGGAACCAAGGGCTATGTACCTCTATGTTCCTTATAAGGACCAGGACAACATTCCTGTTTTTGACACCAGCGAACATACCTTTAGTTATGACTATTTGTGGCGAGAAAACCGCTTCGCTGGGCGAGATCGTGTTGGTGACGCCAATCAGCTTTCGCTGGGTGTAACTAGCCGCTTCATCGAGCCTAATGGCTTCGAGCGAGCAACTTTGAGTGCCGGCCAAATTTATTACTTCCGCGACAGACGTGTACAATTGCCCGGCCTGACAGAAAAAGATTTAGCTCGCTTAAAACAAGAAAATCCAAATATGGATATCAAGGAGCCTGACAACGACAGTTGGCGCTCACCATATGCGCTGGCAGGCTTGTATCGCTTCAATCGAGATTGGAACGTTACTTCCGACTTCAACTGGAACCCCAGCACCAAGCGTACCGAATCGGGTAGCGCAATGTTCCATTATCAACCAGAAGCGAACCCAAACAAAATTGTCAATGCGGGTTATCGCTATCGCGAAGACACCCGTCGCTTCAACAGTTCGACAGGTCGCTTCATGTACGGCCGCGAAGACGACATCATCAAGCAGCACGACTTCTCGGTCATCTGGCCGCTGGTGCCGCAGTGGTCGGTGCTCGCCCGCTGGCAGTACGACTACAACAAGAACCGCACCCTCGAGGCCTTCGGCGGCTTCGAATACGACAGTTGCTGCTGGAAGCTGCGTCTGATCAACCGCTACTGGCTGGACGTGGACGACGATGCCTTCCTCGTGCAGAGCGAGAAGGCCGACCGCGGCATCTTCCTGCAGATCGTCCTGAAGGGCCTCGGCGGCATCGTGGGCAACAAGACGGAAATGTTCCTCGACAAAGGCATCCAAGGTTATCGTCAACGTGAAGACCAAGCTATGTAACCGGCTGCGCCCCCTTGCATTGGGCGCAGCACTCCTTTGCTCCTTCGCGCATGCCGAAGTGGTACCACTGGACCGGGTCGTCGCCATCGTCGACAACGATGTGATCATGCAGAGCCAGCTCGACCAGCGCCTGCGTGAAGTGCACCAGACGCTGCTCAAGCGTGGCGCGCCGCTGCCGCCCGAGCACGTGCTGACCCAGCAGGTGCTGGAGCGCCTGATCATCGAGAACATCCAGCAGCAGATCGGCGACCGTTCCGGCATCCGCATCAGCGACGAAGAGCTGAACCAGGCGATGGCCACCATCGCCCAACGCAACGGCATGAGCCTGGAGCAGTTCCAGGCTGCGCTGACTCGCGACGGCCTTTCCTACGCCGATGCCCGCGACCAGGTTCGCCGCGAGATGGTGATCAGTCGCGTGCGCCAGCGTCGGGTGGCCGAACGCATCCAGGTCAGCGAGCAGGAAGTGAAGAACTTCCTCGCCTCGGACATGGGCAAGATCCAGCTTTCCGAAGAGTACCGCCTGGCCAATATCCTGATCCCGGTGCCCGAAGCCGCGTCCTCCGACGTGATCCAGGCCGCCGCGCGCCAGGCCCAGGAGCTCTATCAGCAACTCAAGCAGGGCGCCGACTTCGGCCAACTGGCGATTTCCCGCTCGGCCGGCGACAACGCCCTGGAAGGCGGCGAGATCGGCTGGCGCAAGGCCGCCCAGTTGCCGCAGCCCTTCGACAGCATGATCGGCTCGCTGGCCGTCGGCGACGTCACCGAGCCGGTTCGCACCCCGGGCGGCTTCATCATCCTCAAGCTGGAAGAGAAGCGCGGCGGCAGCAAGATGGTCCGCGACGAGGTGCATGTCCGCCATATCCTGCTCAAGCCCAGCGAGATTCGTAGCGACGCCGAGACCGAGAAGCTGGCGCAGAAGCTTTACGAACGCATCCAGTCCGGAGAGGACTTCGGCGAACTGGCGAAGAGCTTCTCCGAGGATCCGGGCTCCGCGCTCAACGGCGGTGACCTGAACTGGATCGATCCGGAAGCCCTGGTGCCCGAGTTCCGCCAGGTGATGAACGATACCCCGCAGGGCGAGCTGTCCAAGCCGTTCCGCTCGCAGTTCGGCTGGCACATCCTGCAGGTCCTCGGCCGTCGCGCCACCGACAGCAGCGAGAAGTTCCGCGAACAGCAGGCGGTGAGCGTGCTGCGCAACCGTAAGTACGACGAGGAACTGCAAGCCTGGCTGCGGCAGATCCGCGACGAGGCCTACGTGGAAATCAAGCAGTGAGCCTGCGCTTCGCGCTGACTCCCGGCGAGCCGGCCGGCATCGGTCCCGACCTGTGCCTGCTGCTCGCCCGCTCCGCCCAGCCCCACCCCCTGATCGCCATCGCCAGCCGCGCGCTCCTGCAGGAGCGCGCGGGCCAACTCGGCCTGGCGATCGACCTGCTCGACGCCTCCCCCGCCGCCTGGCCCGGCGCCCCGGCCAAGGCCGGCCAACTCTATGTCTGGGATACGCCGCTGGCCGCGCCAGCACGCCCCGGCCAGCTGACCCCGGCCAACGCCGCCTACGTCCTGGAGACCCTGACCCGCGCAGGCCAGGGCTGCCTCGACGGTCACTTCGCCGGGATGATCACCGCCCCGGTGCACAAGGGCGTGATCAACGAAGCCGGGATTCCCTTCTCCGGGCATACGGAGTTCCTCGCCGACCTCACCCACACCCGCCAGGTGGTGATGATGCTGGCCACCCGCGGCCTGCGCGTGGCCCTGGCGACCACCCACCTACCGCTGCGCGAGGTCGCCGACGCCATCACCACCGAGCGTCTGGAGCGGGTCGCTCGCATCCTGCACGCCGACCTGCGCGACAAGTTCGGCATCGCCCGCCCGCGCATCCTGGTCTGCGGCCTCAACCCGCACGCCGGCGAAGGCGGCCACCTGGGCCGGGAAGAGATCGAGGTGATCGAGCCCTGCCTCGAACGCCTGCGCGACGAAGGTCTCGACCTGGTCGGCCCGCTGCCGGCCGACACCCTGTTCACCCCCAAGCACCTGGAGCACTGCGACGCGGTGCTGGCGATGTACCACGACCAGGGCCTGCCGGTGCTCAAGTACAAGGGCTTCGGCGCCGCAGTCAACGTGACCCTGGGCCTGCCGATCATCCGTACCTCGGTCGATCACGGCACCGCCCTCGACCTCGCCGGCAGCGGTCGCATCGACAGCGGCAGCCTGCAGGTGGCCCTGGAAACCGCCTACCAGATGGCCGTCAGCCGCTCCTGAGGCCGGTCGGCCATCGTTTAGCCCTGCCGGCCCGGCGCATCGCTGCTAAAATGGCGCCCTTTCGCATCCGCGCCTCCCGCCTTGGCCTGGGGCCCGCAGCCTGGAACCGTTCCCGATGTCCGAGCTTTACCAACACCGCGCGCGCAAGCGCTTCGGCCAGAACTTCCTGCACGATGCCGGGGTGATCCACCGCATCCTCCGTGCCATCCACGCCCGCGAAGGGCAGCGCCTGCTGGAGATCGGCCCCGGCCAGGGTGCCCTGACCGAAGGCCTGCTGGGCAGCGGCGCGCGCCTGGACGTGATTGAGCTCGATCAGGACCTGATCCCCCTGTTGAAGCTGAAATTCGGCCTCGAGCCGCGTTTCAGCCTGCACCAGGGCGACGCCCTCAAGTTCGATTTCGCCTCGCTGGTGGAGAGCGACGAGAAGCTGCGAGTGGTCGGCAACCTGCCCTACAACATCTCCACGCCGCTGATCTTCCACCTGCTCGAGCACGCGCCGGTGATCGAAGACATGCACTTCATGCTGCAGAAGGAGGTGGTGGAACGCCTGGCGGCCACGCCGGGCGGCGGCGACTGGGGCCGGCTGTCGATCATGGTCCAGTACCATTGCCGGGTGGAACACCTGTTCAACGTCGGCCCCGGCGCCTTCAACCCGCCGCCCAAGGTCGACTCGGCGATCGTCCGCCTCACCCCCTTCGCCGAGCCGCCGCATCCGGCACGCGATCCGAAACTGCTCGAGCGGGTGGTCCGCGAGGCCTTCAACCAGCGCCGCAAGACCCTGCGCAACACCCTCAAGCCCCTGTTGAGCGTCGAAGACATCGAAGCCGCCGCGGTCGATCCGACCCTGCGCCCGGAGCAGCTCGACCTGGCCGCGTTCGTCCGCCTGGCCAACCGGCTGGCCGAGCTGCAAGGCAATCGTTAGTCTGAAAGAACACCCGACAGGAATCAGGCAAGCCGTATGAGCGACACCCAGCACCAGGTCAACGTCCGGGTCGACACCCGCTATCTTCCCGAGCAGTCCGCGCCGGAGCAGAACCGTTTCGCCTTCGCCTACACGGTGACCATCGAGAACCGGGGCGAGGTCTCGGCCCAGCTACTGTCGCGTCACTGGATCATCACCGACGGCGACGGCCGCACCCAGGAAGTCCGTGGCGCCGGCGTGGTCGGCGAGCAACCGCTGATCGCCCCCGGCGCGCAACACACCTACACCAGCGGCACGGTGCTGGCGACCCGGGTCGGCAGCATGCGCGGCAGCTACCAGATGCTTGGCAGCGACGGTGTCGCCTTCGACGCCGCGATTCCGGTGTTCCGCCTGGCCGTGCCGGGAGCGCTGCACTGATGACGGTCTATGCGGTCGGCGACCTGCAGGGTTGCCTGGAACCCCTGAAATGCCTGCTCGAACGTGTCGCCTTCGACCCGGCCAAGGACCGCCTGTGGCTGGTCGGCGACCTGGTCAATCGCGGACCGCAGTCGCTGGAGACCCTGCGTTTCCTCTATGCCATGCGCGAGGCGGTGGTCAGCGTGCTGGGCAACCACGACCTGCACCTGCTGGCGGTGGCGCACAGGTCCGAGCGCCTGAAGAAGTCCGATACGCTGCGGGAAATCCTCGAGGCGCCCGATCGCGAAGCACTTCTCGACTGGCTGCGACGCCTGCCGTTGCTGCACTACGACGAACAACGCCAGGTCACCCTGGTGCATGCCGGCATCCCGCCGCAGTGGAGCCTGGAAAAAGCCCGCCTGCGCGCCGCCGAGGTCGAGGAGGCGCTGCGCGACGACCAGCGCCTGCCGCTGTTCCTCGAAGGCATGTACGGCAACGAACCGGCCAAATGGGACAAGAAGCTGCATGGCATCGAGCGCCTGCGGGTGATCACCAACTATTTCACGCGCATGCGCTTCTGCACCGAAGACGGCCGGCTCGACCTGAAGAGCAAGGAAGGCCTCGACACCGCGCCACCCGGCTACGCCCCCTGGTTCAGCTTCGCCTCGCGCAAGACCCGCGGCGAGAAGATCATCTTCGGCCACTGGGCGGCCCTCGAAGGCCAGTGCGACGAGCCCGGGCTGTTCGCCCTGGATACCGGCTGCGTCTGGGGCGCGAAGATGACCCTGCTGAACGTAGACAGCGGCGAACGCCTGAGCTGCGACTGCGCCGGACAGCAGGCCTCGGCCAAGCCCGCCGGCCCACCGGCATGAACCCACGGCGTCCGCCGGACGCCCTGCACACAGGTATCCCGTCATGAGCGACACCTTCCAGCGCATCGCCCCCGAACAGGCCCGTCAACTCCGCGAAAACGGCGCCCAGGTGGTCGACATCCGCGACCCGCAGAGCTACGCCCTTGGCCATATCAGCGGCTCGCGGCACATCGACAACCACTCGGTGGTGGATTTCATCGCCGCCGCCGACCTCGATGCGCCGCTGGTGGTGGTCTGCTACCACGGCAACTCCAGCCAGAGCGCCGCTGCCTATTTCATCCAGCAGGGCTTCAGCGACGTCTACAGCCTCGACGGCGGCTTCGAGCTGTGGCGCAGCGTCTATCCCGCGGATACCAGCACCGGCGAGGCGGAGTAGGCCACCCCGCGGGCTACCCCAAAAAAACTGTAACTTCTCTCGCCTTTCTTCCTTTACTCCGCCCAGAACGAACTATTCTTTTCCTCAGGCCATCCAAAACAGGGGAGAGCCGGCACACCGGCTTCCGGGCCATCGGCTGTGACCGTTAGGAGCGCTGGCGGAAAAGGGAAGCACCGTGCAGCGTCGGAGTCTGGGGGATTCTCGCCGGCCTGGCTGGCGGCCCTCCCGCACCCGCACGACCGATCCCGCGCCGGCTCATTGCATCGAGCGAGGAGACGTCATGAGCATTTTCAGTCACTTCCAGGAACGCTTCGAAGCGACCCGCCAAGAGGAGTATTCCCTCAAGGAATATCTCGATCTCTGCAAGCAAGACAAGACAGCCTACGCCTCCGCCGCCGAGCGCCTGCTGATGGCGATCGGCGAACCGGAACTGCTGGACACCTCGGTGGACTCCAGGCTGTCGCGGATCTTTTCCAACAAGGTGATACGTCGCTACCCCGCGTTCGCCGACTTCCATGGCATGGAGGAATGCATCGACCAGATCGTCGCGTTCTTCCGCCATGCGGCCCAGGGCCTGGAAGAGAAGAAGCAGATCCTTTACCTGCTCGGCCCGGTCGGCGGCGGTAAATCCTCCCTGGCGGAAAAACTCAAGCAACTCATGGAGAAGGTGCCCTTCTACGCGATCAAGGGCTCGCCGGTCTTCGAATCGCCGCTGGGGCTGTTCAACCCGGACGAAGACGGCGCCATCCTCGAGGAGGACTACGGCATCCCAAGGCGCTACCTGCGCTCGATCATGTCGCCCTGGGCGACCAAGCGTCTCAACGAGTTCGGCGGCGACATCAGCCAGTTCCGCGTGGTCAAGCTGTACCCCTCGATCCTCAACCAGGTCGCCATCGCCAAGACCGAACCGGGCGACGAGAACAACCAGGACATCTCCGCACTGGTCGGCAAGGTGGATATCCGCAAGCTGGAGGAATTCCCGCAGAACGACGCCGACGCCTACAGCTATTCCGGCGCGCTCTGCCGGGCCAACCAGGGCCTGATGGAATTCGTCGAGATGTTCAAGGCCCCGATCAAGGTCCTGCACCCGCTGCTGACCGCGACCCAGGAAGGCAACTACAACAGCACCGAAGGCCTCGGCGCCCTGCCCTACAGCGGCATCATCCTGGCTCACTCCAACGAGTCGGAATGGCACAGCTTCCGCAACAACAAGAACAACGAGGCGTTCATCGACCGCATCTACATCGTCAAAGTGCCGTACTGCCTGCGCGTCGCCGATGAGATCAAGATCTACGACAAGCTGCTGATCAACAGCTCGCTGGCCCACGCCCACTGTGCGCCGGACACCCTGAAGATGCTCTCGCAGTTCTCCGTCCTGTCGCGACTGAAGGAACCGGAAAACTCGAACATCTACTCGAAGATGCGGGTATATGACGGGGAAAACCTGAAAGATACCGATCCCAAGGCCAAGTCGATCCAGGAATACCGCGACTCGGCCGGGGTCGACGAAGGCATGGCCGGGCTTTCCACCCGCTTCGCCTTCAAGATCCTCTCCAAGGTATTCAACTTCGACCCGCACGAGGTAGCGGCCAACCCGGTGCACCTGCTCTACGTCCTCGAACAGCAGATCGAGCAGGAACAGTTCCAGCCGGAAACCCGCGAGCGCTACCTGCGCTTCATCAAGGAATACCTGGCGCCGCGCTACGTCGAGTTCATCGGCAAGGAAATCCAGACGGCCTACCTGGAGTCCTACAGCGAATACGGTCAGAACATCTTCGACCGCTACGTGCTGTACGCCGACTTCTGGATCCAGGACCAGGAATACCGCGACCCGGAAACCGGCGAGATCCTCAACCGCGCCGCCCTCAACGAGGAACTGGAGAAGATCGAGAAACCAGCCGGCATCAGCAACCCGAAGGATTTCCGCAACGAGATCGTCAACTTCGTGCTGCGCGCCCGCGCCGGCAACAACGGCAAGAACCCGAGCTGGCTGTCCTACGAGAAGCTGCGCGTGGTGATCGAGAAGAAGATGTTCTCCAACACCGAAGACCTGCTGCCGGTCATCAGCTTCAACGCCAAGGCCAGCAAGGAGGACCAGCAGAAGCACAACGACTTCGTCAAACGCATGGTCGAGCGCGGCTACACCGAGAAGCAGGTCCGCCTGCTGTCGGAATGGTACCTGCGGGTTCGCAAGTCGCAGTAGTCTGCCATCGGTACGGTCGTTTCGGCCGTACCGGTCGCCGTCGCATTCGGACCTCGGCGCCTCCGCTCCGGCGGGGAGCCACAGGCCCTGAGGAGCATTCATGAGCTACGTCATCGACCGGCGTCTGAACGGCAAGAACAAGAGCACGGTGAACCGCCAGCGCTTCCTGAGGCGCTACCGTGAGCATATCAAGAAGGCCGTCGAGGAGGCCGTCAGCCGACGCTCCATCACCGACATGGAGCACGGCGAGCAGATCAGCATTCCCGGGCGCGATATCGACGAACCGGTGCTGCACCATGGCCGCGGCGGGCGGCAGACGGTGGTCCATCCGGGCAACAAGGAATTCACCGCCGGCGAACACATCGCCCGCCCCTCCGGCGGCGGCGGCGGTCGCGGCGGCGGCAAGGCCAGCAACAGCGGCGAGGGGATGGACGACTTCGTCTTCCAGATCACCCAGGAGGAATTCCTCGATTTCATGTTCGAGGACCTGGAACTGCCCAACCTGGTCAAGCGCCACATCACCGGCACCGATACCTTCAAGACCATCCGCGCCGGCATCAGCAACGACGGCAACCCGTCGCGCATCAATATCGTCCGCACCCTGCGCTCGGCCCATGCGCGGCGCATCGCGCTGTCCGGCGGCAGCCGGGCCAAGCTGCGCGCGGCGCTGAAGGAACTGGAGCGGATCAGGCGCGAAGAGCCGGACAACCTCGGCGATATCCAGGAACTCGAGCTGGAAATCGCCAAACTCCGCGCGCGCATCGACCGGGTGCCGTTCCTCGATACCTTCGATCTCAAGTACAACCTGCTGGTCAAGCAGCCCAACCCCACCTCCAAGGCAGTGATGTTCTGCCTGATGGACGTTTCCGGCTCGATGACCCAGGCGACCAAGGACATCGCCAAGCGCTTCTTCATCCTGCTCTACCTGTTCCTCAAGCGGAACTACGAGAAGATCGAGGTGGTGTTCATCCGCCACCACACCAGCGCCCGCGAGGTCGACGAGGAGGAGTTCTTCTACTCCCGCGAGACCGGCGGCACCATCGTCTCCAGCGCGCTGAAGATGATGCAGGAGATCATGGCCGAGCGTTATCCGACCCATGAGTGGAACATCTACGCCGCCCAGGCCTCGGACGGCGACAACTGGAACGACGACTCGCCGGTGTGCCGGGACATCCTGCTCAAGCAGATCATGCCGTTCGTCCAGTACTACACCTACGTCGAGATCACCCCGCGCGAACACCAGGCCCTGTGGTTCGAGTACGAGCGCGTGCGCGAAGCCTTCGAAGACAGCTTCGCCCAGCAGCAGATCGTGTCGGCGTCGGATATCTACCCGGTGTTCCGCGAGCTGTTCCAGAGGAGGCTCGTCGCATGAGCAAGCGCCAGCCCATCGCCACCGGCTCGGAATGGACCTTCGAGCTGATCCAGCAGTACGACCGGGAAATCAGCCGGATCGCCGAGCGTTACGCACTGGATACCTACCCGAACCAGATCGAGGTGATCACCGCCGAGCAGATGATGGACGCCTACGCCTCGGTGGGCATGCCGATCGGCTACAACCACTGGTCCTACGGCAAGCACTTCCTCAGCACGGAAAAGAACTACAAGCGCGGCCAGATGGGCCTGGCCTATGAGATCGTGATCAACTCCGACCCGTGCATCGCCTACCTGATGGAGGAAAACACCCAGTGCATGCAGGCGCTGGTGATCGCCCACGCCTGCTACGGGCACAACAGTTTCTTCAAGGGCAACTACCTGTTCCGCACCTGGACCGACGCCAGCTCGATCATCGATTACCTGGTGTTCGCCAAGCAGTACATCATGCAATGCGAGGAACGCTACGGGATCGACGCGGTGGAAGACCTGCTCGACTCCTGCCACGCCCTGATGAACTACGGCGTCGACCGCTACAAGCGACCCTACCCGATCTCCGCCGAGGAAGAGCGGCAGCGGCAGAAGGAGCGCGAGGAACTGATCCAGCGGCAGGTCAACGACCTTTGGCGGACCATCCCGCGCACCGGCGGCAAGGACAAGGAACAATCCACCGCGCGCTATCCGAGCGAACCGCAGGAGAACATCCTCTACTTCATCGAGAAGAACGCACCGCTGCTGGAGCCCTGGCAGCGCGAGGTGATCCGCATCGTGCGCAAGATCGCCCAGTACTTCTATCCACAGCGCCAGACCCAGGTGATGAACGAAGGCTGGGCCACCTTCTGGCACTACACCCTGCTCAACGACCTCTACGACGAAGGCCTGGTCAACGACGGCTTCATGATGGAGTTCCTGCAGTACCACACCAGCGTGGTCTTCCAGCCATCCTTCGACAGCCCCTACTACAGCGGCATCAACCCCTACGCCCTGGGCTTCGCCATGTACCGCGACATCCGCCGCATCTGCGAGGAGCCCACCGAGGAGGACCGCCGCTGGTTCCCGGACATCGCCGGCAGCGACTGGCTCGCCACGCTCAAGTTCGCCATGAAAAGCTTCAAGGACGAGAGCTTCATCCTGCAGTTCCTCTCGCCCAAGGTGATCCGCGACCTGAAGCTGTTCAGCATCCTCGACGACGACCAGAAGGATGACCTGCTGGTCGCCGCGATCCACGACGAGGCCGGCTACCGCACTATCCGCGAGACCCTGGCAGCGCAGTACAACCTCGGCAACCGCGAGCCGAACATCCAGATCTGGAACGTCGACCGCCGCGGCGATCGCTCGCTGACCCTGCGTCACCAGCAGTTCGACCGCCAGCCCCTGAGCGACTCAACCGCCGACGTGCTCAAGCACCTGCATCGCCTTTGGGGCTTCGACATCCACCTGGAGACCCTGCAGGGCGACCAGCTGATCCAGACCCACCACATGCCGCCCAAGGGTGTCAGCGAGGGCGAGGAAGGCTATCCGCGACTGGACCTGATCATCCCGCCCATTTGATCGGTTGACGCCCGCCCCGGCCGCCGGACAGCATGCCGGCACGGTCGGGGCCGCCCCACACCAGAACAAGAAGCCGGCCGTCCAGGGAGCCGCCATGCGCCTGTTCGCCACCATCCTGCTCTGCCTTGCCCTCGGCGCCTGCGCCGACCATCCTCCCGGCGTCCGGCTGACGCATCCGGCCAGTGCCGAACTGCCCGGCCTGCAAGGCTTCCAGTTGATGCCGCCGGAGCGGGCGGTCGACGCCCTGCCCTACCGCAGCCGCTATCCGCTGATCAACGCAGAGCTGCGCCAGGGACTGGCGGCCCACGGCTACCACGAGAGCGCCACCCCGCAGTTCCGCGTCTACTACTGGCTGGCGCTGCGCGACGCAGCGCTGGAATTCCGCCCCGACCTTCCGCCTACGTCCAGCATGGGGCCCTACCTGGCGATCCACCGCCTGCGCGACGAAACCGGCACCCTGCGCGTACGCCTGGTCGACCTGGAAGAGCGCATTCTCTGGGAGGGCACCGCCAGCACCGGTCTCAGCCCGGCGAGGGCCAATCCGGAACAGCTCGAACGAGCGGTCGGCGCCCTGCTCCAGCAGCTTCCGCGCGCCCGCTAGAGCGCCCTGGGGTAGACTTCCGCCTAACACGCGGAGGTTTCCATGCAGATTTACAAGGTCGGCGGCGCGGTACGCGACCGTCTTCTCGGCCGCCCGGTCACCGATATCGACTGGGTGGTGGTCGGCGCCAGCAGCGAGGAAATGCTCGCCCGCGGCTATCGCCCGGTGGGCGCCGACTTCCCGGTCTTCCTCCACCCGCAGAGCGGCGAGGAGTACGCCCTGGCGCGCACCGAACGCAAGAGCGGACGCGGCTACGGCGGCTTCACCTTCCATGCCAGCCCCGACGTCACCCTGGAAGAAGACCTGACCCGCCGCGACCTGACCATCAACGCCATGGCCGAGGACGAACAGGGTCGGGTGATCGACCCCTACGGCGGCCAGGCCGACCTTGAGGCGCGCCTGCTGCGCCACGTGTCCCCGGCATTCGCCGAAGATCCCTTGCGCGTCCTGCGCGTCGCCCGCTTCGCCGCGCGCTACGCCGGCCTGGGCTTCCGTGTCGCCGCCGAGACCCTGGCGCTGATGCGCCAGCTGGCCGGGTCCGGGGAATTGCAGGCGCTGACCCCGGAGCGCAGCTGGAAGGAAATTTCCCGCGCCCTGATGGAACCCAACCCCGAGGTCTTCGTCCAGGTCCTGCACGATTGCGGCGCGCTGGCCGAACTGATGCCGGAAGTCGAGGCGCTGTTCGGCGTGCCGCAGCCGGCGGCGCACCACCCGGAAATCGATACCGGCGTCCATGTCCTGTCGGTCCTGCAGCAATGCGCCCGCCACCACCAGCCGCTGACCGTGCGCTGGGCCTGCCTGCTCCACGACCTGGGCAAGGGGCTCACCCGGGAAGCCGACTGGCCACGCCACATCGCCCACGAAACACGCGGCCTGCCGCTGATCGATGCGATCAACCGGCGCTTCAGGGTTCCGCGCGACTGCCAGGAGCTGGCGCGTCTGGTCGGCGAGTACCATACCCACGCCCATCGCGCCCTGGAGCTGCGGCCGACCACCCTGCTGGAGCTATTGCAGAGTTTCGACGTCTATCGTCGTCCGCAGCGCTTCGAGGAATTCGTCGCCGCCAGCGAGATGGACGCGCGCGGCCGCCACGGCCTGGAGCAGCGGGACTACCCGCAGGCCGCCTACCTGCTCGGCGCGGCGCAGGCCGCGCGGGCGGTCAGTGTGAAACCGCTGGTGGAAAAGGGCTTGAAGGGCGCGGAATTGGGCGAGGCGCTGAAGCGTGCGCGCCTCGCCGCGCTCAAGGCCTACAAGGAAGAGCGCGGAAAGGCCTGAAGCAGCGCCTCGGGGGTAAGAGCCCGGCCCCGCCATTCGAAGGGCGCCGGCCAGAGTTTCTGCGGGATCCGCGACTCCCGCCAGAGCTCTCCGAACGCCCGGCGCGCGAGCGGATGCTCCAGTTCCGGCGCCAGCTCGGCCAGCGGCCAGAGCACGAAGGCGTTCTTCAGCACTTCGGCGCGCGGCAGCACCAGGCCATCGAAGTCGCCGACCAGGTCGCCGTACAGCAGCACGTCGATATCCAGCGGCAGCCCCTTGCGCTCCGGCGCATAGCGGCCATTGTCGGCCTCGATGTGCTTGAGCCGCAGGCTCAGTTCGGCCAGCGGCAGATCGGTGCGGGCAGATACCACCAGGTTGAAGAACGGGCCGCTCCTGATCCCCACCGGCTCGCTCTCGAACACCGGCGAGCAACGCAGGTCATGGAGGAAGCCGGCCAGCGCGTCGAGGCCGGCATGCAGATGGCGCTCGCGCTCGACATTGCTGCCGAGGCCGAGGTAGACCGGGATCAGCGACATCCGCGTTCGATCTCCACGCCAACCCCGCGGGCCGCCGGCACCGCGCCGGGCTTGGTGACGCGGATGCGCAGCCAGGGAATGCCGCGCTCGTCCATCAGCACCTCGGCGAGGCGCTCGGCAAAGGTTTCCACCAGTTGGAAATGCGACTCCCGGGCGAACTGCAGGACCCGCTCGGACAACGCCGCGTAGTCCAGCGCCAGGGCGATGTCGTCGCCGGCGGCCGCCGGACGGTTGTCCCAGCCCAGCGTCAGGTCCAGGCGCAGGCACTGACGGATGCCGCGCTCCCAGTCGTACACGCCGATGACGGTGTCGACCTCCAAGCCTTCGATAAAAACTCTGTCCACTTCGCTACCCGCTCCAAGGGATGCCACGACAAGCGTGCGCCGCCCCGTTAGAATCGAGGACATCCTCGTCCTCGGTGGAATCCATGGTCTGGCTACTGGCGATCCTCGCCTACCTGCTCGGTTCCCTCTCCTTCGCCGTCCTGCTCAGCCGCTGGTTCGGCACCCAGGACCCGCGCGCCAGCGGCTCCGGCAACCCCGGCGCGACCAACATGCTGCGCGTCGCCGGGAAGAAACTCGCCATCCTGACCCTGCTCGGCGACGTCGGCAAAGGCCTGTTGCCGGTGCTGGTCGCCCGCTGGCTGGGGCTCGGCGTGATGGAGGAGGCCTGGGTCGGCATCGCCGCCGTGATCGGCCACCTGTACCCGCTGTACTTCAACTTCCGCGGCGGCAAGGGCGTCGCCACCGCCGCCGGCATGCTCCTCGGCCTCTACCCGCCGGCCGTGCTGCTGGCCGCAGCCGCCTGGCTGCTGACCTTCAAGCTGTCGCGCACCAGTTCGCTCGCCTCGCTGGTCGCCACTCCGCTGACCCTCCCACTGCTGGCCTGGCAACAACCCGGAGCGTTGCTGCCGATGACCGTGCTCACCGCGCTGATCGTCTGGCGGCACCGGGCCAACTTACGCGATCTGTTCGCCGGCCGCGAACGGCATTTCTAATCCAAAAAAGGAAAAAACTTCACGCAGTCTGGCCCAGGAGCTTCACCGACGCCTGCCTGGCTGCGACCTGGCGGGCACTCAGACCGCCGGCAGCGACTCCATCGGCCAGCGCGGCTGAACGGCGATCGCCGGGCCGTCGTGCTGGCCGGCGAGCAGGCGCTGGCAGCCGGCATAGGCGATCATCGCGCCATTGTCGGTGCAGAAGCGCGGGCGGGCGTAGAACACCTGCCCCTTCATCTCGCCGAGCATCTTCTCCAGGCCGCCGCGCAGCGCCTGGTTGGCACTGACCCCGCCGGCGATCACCAGGTTCTTCAGGCCGGTCTGTTTCAATGCGCGCCGGCATTTGATCACCAGGGTCTCGACCACCGCGGTCTGGAATGCCAGGGCGATATCGCAGCGAGTCTGCTCGCTGTCATCGCCGGCTTCCACGCAGCGCTGCCAGGTGTTCAGGGAAAAGGTCTTGAGCCCGCTGAAGCTGAAGTCCAGGCCGGGCCGGTCGGTCATCGGCCGCGGGAACACGAAGCGGCCGGGCGTGCCGCGCTCGGCCAGGCGGGCGATCTCGGGGCCGCCGGGGTAACCCAGGCCGATCAGCTTGGCGGTCTTGTCGAAGGCTTCGCCAGCGGCATCGTCCACCGACTCGCCGAGCAACTGGTAGCGGCCGATGCCGTCCACCCGCACCAGTTGGGTGTGGCCGCCGGACACCAGCAAGGCGACGAACGGGAAGCGCGGCGGCTGCTCCTCCAGCATCGGCGCCAGCAGATGGCCTTCCATGTGATGCACGCCGACCGCCGGCACGCCCCAGGCGAACGCCATCGCCTGGGCGCAGGAGGCGCCCACCAGCAGCGCGCCGACCAGGCCTGGGCCGGCGGTGTAGGCGATCGCGTCGATGTCCGCCGGCTTGCAGCCGGACTCGTCGAGCACCTGGCGGATCAGCGGCAGCATGCGCTTGACGTGGTCGCGCGAGGCCAGCTCGGGCACGACGCCGCCGTAGACGCGATGGAGGTCGATCTGACTGAACAGCGCGTCGGCCAGCAGGCCGCGTTCGCTGTCGTAAAGGGCGACGCCGGTTTCGTCGCAGGACGTTTCCAGTCCCAGCACGCGCATGGGCTTGAGCCTTAGAGCTTGGCAAATACGAAGCCGCGCATGATAATCGGCGGCTTTGCGCCAGACCAGTGTTTTTCGATCGGAGGCTTTGCATTCCTCCGGCCGAACCGTTAATATCCGCAACCCTTGAAAACCGACGTATCCGCGCCCACTTGCCGGAGTACGTTCAACCCCCGGTAATCAGTGAAGGTACGACCTGGATGCCAGCCGTCAAAGTAAAAGAGAACGAACCCTTCGACGTAGCCCTGCGTCGTTTCAAGCGCTCCTGCGAAAAAGCAGGTGTACTGGCTGAAGTTCGCAGCCGCGAGTTCTACGAGAAGCCCACTGCCGAGCGCAAGCGCAAGGCCGCTGCCGCAGTGAAGCGCCACGCGAAGAAAGTACAGCGCGAACAGCGCCGTCGCGAGCGCCTGTACTGATCCACCGACGCCTGCGCGTCAGTGATCATGCCCAGCCCGGCCCCGGCCGGGCTTTCGGCTTTCCGATATGAGCGAAATCAAGTCCCGCCTTCTCGACGCCGTCAAGGTCGCCATGCGCGCCCAGGACAAGCCGCGTCTGACCACATTGCGCCTGGCCCTAGCGGACATCAAGCGCGTCGAGGTCGACGAACGCATCGAGGTGGATGACGCCCGCGCCCTGCTGATCCTCGACCGGATGATCAAGCAGCGCCGCGACGCCCAGCGCCAGTTCAGCGACGCCGGCCGCCAGGATCTCGCCGAGGTCGAGGCCGCCGAGATCCTCGTGCTCCAGGACTTCATGCCCAAGCCCCTGGACGACCATGAGATCGACGCCCTGATCGAGCGCAGCATCGTCGACAGCGGCGCCCAGGGCCCGCAGGACATGGGCAAGGCGATGAACCTCCTGCGCCCGCAGGTCCAGGGCCGGGTCGACATGGCGCAGGTCAGCCAGCGCCTGAAGGCGCGCCTCTCCTCCTGAACCACCGCGCCGGCCTGATCGGCCCGGCGATAATTGCTATGCTGCCGCTCTGCGCCCACGCGCCGTCGTTTTCGAGAACACCATGGCCGGCCTGATCCCGCAAAGCTTCATCGATGACCTGCTGAACCGCACCGACATCGTCGAGGTGGTGAGTTCGCGCATCCAGCTGAAGAAGACCGGCAAGAACTACAGCGCCTGCTGCCCGTTCCACAAGGAAAAGACCCCCTCGTTCACGGTCAGCCCGGACAAGCAGTTCTACTACTGCTTCGGCTGCGGCGCCGGCGGCAACGCGCTCGGCTTCGTCATGGACCACGACCAGCTGGAGTTTCCCCAGGCGGTCGAGGAACTGGCCAAACGCGCCGGCATGGACGTGCCACGCGAGGAGCGTGGCGGACGCGGACACACGCCGCGCCAGCCGAGCGACTCGCCGCTCTACCCGCTGCTCGCCGCCGCCGCCGAATTCTACAAGCAGGCTCTGAAAAGCCATCCCGCGCGCAAGGCCGCGGTGAACTACCTGAAGGGCCGCGGCCTGACCGGCGAAATCGCCCGCGACTTCGGCCTCGGCTTCGCCCCGCCCGGCTGGGACAACCTGCTCAAGCACCTGGGCGGCGACAATCTGCAGCTCAAGGCCATGCTCGATGCCGGCCTGCTGGTGGAGAACAGCGACAGCGGCAAGCGCTACGACCGCTTCCGCGACCGCGTGATGTTCCCGATCCGCGACAGCCGCGGGCGAATCATCGCTTTCGGCGGCCGGGTGCTCGGCGACGACAAGCCGAAGTACCTGAACTCCCCGGAGACCCCGGTCTTCCACAAGGGCCAGGAGCTCTACGGGCTCTACGAGGCCCGGCAGAAGAACCGCGACCTCGACGAGATCATGGTGGTCGAGGGCTACATGGACGTCATCGCCCTGGCCCAGCAAGGCATCCGCAACGCGGTGGCGACGCTCGGCACGGCGACCAGCGAGGAGCATATCAAGCGCCTGTTCCGCCTGGTGCCGAGCATCCTGTTCTGCTTCGACGGCGACCAGGCCGGCCGCAAGGCCGCCTGGCGCGCGCTGGAATCGGTACTGCCGAACCTGCAGGACGGCAAGCGCGTGCGCTTCCTGTTCCTCCCCGAAGGCGAGGACCCGGACAGCCTGGTACGCGCCGAGGGCGAGGACGCCTTCCGCGCGCGCATCACCCAGCAGGCCCAACCGCTGGCCGAGTACTTCTTCCAGCAACTGATGGCGGAAGCCGACCCCGCCACGCTGGAGGGCAAGGCGCATCTGGCGACCCTTGCCGCGCCGTTGCTGGAAAAGATCCCCGGCAACAACCTCCGACAGCTTATGCGTCAGAAGCTGTCGGAAATTACCGGCCTCTCTGGCGAAAATATCGGGCAACTGGCGCAGCAGAGCCCGCCGCCCGCCATGGATCACGGGACGACTGGCGCCTTCGACGGCGACGACTATTTCGCCGCCAGCGCCTACTACGAGAACGAGCCCTCCCACGCACCGTTCGAGAGCGCGCCGGGCTACGCCGACGCGCAGCCGCGCAAGGCCTGGAACAAGGACAGGAAACCCTGGGACGGCAAGAAATGGGATGGCCGGAAGAAATGGGACAAGGGCGGCCGCGGCGACTTCAAGGCGCCGCAGCGAACCCCGGTGAGCGTCGAGTCGACCACCCTCAACGCCCTGCGCACCCTGCTGCACCATCCGCAGTTGGCCTTGAAGGTCGACGACGCGGGCACGCTGGCCAGGGAGCAGGACACCTATGCCCAGTTGCTGGTGTCGCTGCTCGAGGCCCTGCAGAAGAACCCGCGGCAGAGCTCGATGCAGCTCATCGCGCGCTGGCACGGCACGCCCCAGGGCCGCCTGCTGCAAGCCCTGGGCGAGAAGGAATGGCTGATCGTCCAGGAGAACCTTGAAAAGCAGTTCTTCGACACCATTACTAAACTCTCCGAGAGCCAGCGGTTCGGCGAACGGGAGGAGCGTTTACGCAGCGTCATGCAGAAGAGCTACAGTGAATTGACCGATGAAGAGAAAGCCTTGCTCAGAGAGCACTACAGTCTTGCCGCTTCATCGCCTTCCCAGAGCTGAACTGGCGCCTCAGCCCAGGCATCAGGTATAATCCTCTGCTTATTTTTTGCCCGCCAAGACCTTCAGTGGATAGGGTGTTATGTCCGGAAAAGCGCAACAGCAATCTCGTCTGAAAGAGTTGATCGCCCGCGGTCGTGAGCAGGGTTACCTGACTTACGCGGAGGTCAACGACCACCTGCCGGAGGATATTTCCGATCCGGAACAGGTGGAAGACATCATCCGCATGATCAACGACATGGGGATCAACGTATTCGAGACAGCCCCGGATGCGGATGCCCTGCTGCTGGCCGAGGCGGATACCGACGAAGCCGCAGCGGAAGAAGCCGCAGCGGCCCTGGCCGCGGTGGAAAGCGACATCGGTCGCACCACCGACCCGGTGCGCATGTACATGCGCGAAATGGGTACCGTGGAACTGCTGACCCGCGAAGGCGAGATCGAAATCGCCAAGCGCATCGAGGAAGGCATCCGCGAAGTGATGAGCGCCATCGCCCAGTTCCCGGGCACGGTGGACAGCATCCTGGCCGACTACAACCGCATCGTCGCCGAGGGCGGACGCCTGTCCGACGTCCTCAGCGGCTACATCGATCCCGATGATGGCAGCCTGCCCGCCGAAGAGGTGGAGCCGGTCAACCTGAAGGACGATTCCGCCGACTCGAAAGAGAAGGACGATGAGGAAGAGGAAAGCGACGACAACAGCGATAGCGACGACGAAGGTGACGGCGGTCCGGACCCGGAAGAAGCCCGCCTGCGTTTCACCGCCGTTTCCGAACAGCTCGACAAGGCCAAGAAGGCCCTGAAGAAGCACGGTCGCGGCAGCAAGCAGGCCACCGCCGAGCTGACCGGCCTGGCCGAGCTGTTCATGCCGATCAAGCTGGTGCCCAAGCAGTTCGACGCCCTGGTCGCCCGCGTGCGCTCCGCCCTGGAAGGCGTTCGCGCCCAGGAACGCGCCATCATGCAGCTCTGCGTGCGTGACGCGCGCATGCCGCGAGCCGACTTCCTGCGCCTGTTCCCGAACCACGAGACCGACGAGAAGTGGGTCGACAGCGTTCTGAAGAGCAAGCCGAAGTACGCCGAGGCCATCGAGCGCCTGCGCGACGACATCCTGCGCAACCAGCAGAAGCTGGCGGCCCTGGAAAGCGAAGTCGAGCTGACCGTCGCCGAGATCAAGGAAATCAACCGCGCGATGTCGATCGGCGAAGCCAAGGCTCGCCGGGCGAAGAAGGAAATGGTCGAGGCCAACCTGCGCCTGGTCATCTCCATCGCCAAGAAGTACACCAACCGCGGCCTGCAGTTCCTCGACCTGATCCAGGAAGGCAACATCGGCCTGATGAAGGCGGTGGACAAGTTCGAATACCGTCGCGGCTACAAGTTCTCCACCTACGCCACCTGGTGGATCCGCCAGGCGATCACCCGTTCGATCGCCGACCAGGCACGCACCATCCGCATCCCGGTGCACATGATCGAGACGATCAACAAGCTCAACCGCATCTCCCGCCAGATGCTTCAGGAAATGGGCCGCGAGCCCACCCCGGAAGAGCTTGGCGAGCGCATGGACATGCCTGAGGACAAGATCCGCAAGGTACTGAAGATCGCCAAGGAGCCGATCTCCATGGAAACCCCGATCGGTGACGACGAAGACTCGCACCTGGGCGATTTCATCGAGGACTCCACCATGCAGTCGCCGATCGAGATGGCGACCAGCGAGAGCCTCAAGGAATCCACCCGCGAAGTGCTCGCCGGCCTCACCGCCCGGGAAGCCAAGGTGCTGCGCATGCGCTTCGGCATCGACATGAACACCGACCATACCCTCGAGGAAGTCGGCAAGCAGTTCGATGTGACCCGCGAGCGGATCCGCCAGATCGAAGCCAAGGCGCTGCGCAAGCTGCGCCACCCCTCGCGAAGCGAGCACCTGCGCTCCTTCCTCGACGAGTGACGAACGAACCCCCGGCCCGCAAAGCCGGGGGTTTTTCTTTGCCGCTCGTCTCGCCGTTCGGCGTCTACACTTCCGCTTATACCCCCCTCCATCGCGAGACCGCCTCATGCAGCGTCTGCAGGCCGTGCTCCTCCTGTGTCTGGCCTGCTGCTGGCCAGGGCTGGCCACCGCCCTCACGCTCTCGCCCGAGGAACGGGCCTGGCTGGCCGAACATCCGGAGCTCCGCCTGGGCATCGGCACCTCCTGGCCGCCCTTCGAATTCCGCGACGCCCAGGGCCATTACCAAGGACTGGCCGCCAACTACATCGCCCTGCTGCAAGAGCGCCTGCGGGTCAGCATGACGCCTGTGGAGCCAAGGAGCCGGACACAGGTCCTCGAGCAGGCCCGGGCCGGCCGGCTCGACCTGCTGCCCGGCATCATGGCCACTCCGGAACGCCAGGAATACCTGACGTTCCCCCGTCCCTACCTGGATTTCCCGATCATCATCCTGGCGCGCAAGAACGGGCCGCTGCCGAAACGGATCGACGAGCTCTACGGGCTCAAGGTCGCGGTGGTGGATCACTACGCCCCCCACGAGCTACTGGTCGCCCGACACCCGGACCTCACCCTGCTGCCGCTGCCGTCGGTCGCCGCCGCCCTGCAGGCGCTGGCCACCGGCCAGGCCGACGCGTTCGTCGGCGACTTCGCCTCCAGCGTGTGGAACCTGCGCCAGCTCAAGCTCAGCGGCCTGGAGATCAGCGGCGAGACGCCCTACCGCTACCAACTGGCGATGGCCGTGCCGCGCGGCGAGCCGATCCTCGCCGGGATCATCGACAAGGTGTTCGCCGACCTCCGCGCCGAGGAAATCGATCGGCTCCAGGCGCCCTGGGTCGGCGGCCTGCTCGACCGGCGGCCGGCCTGGGGCGCGCTGGCCCGCTACGGCATTCCTGTCGCCCTGCTGATCCTGGTTTCGGTCGCCGTGCTGCTGGCCATGAACCGCCGCCTGCGCCGCGAGGTAAGCCGGCGCCGCCAGCTGGAACAGGACCTGCGCGACAGCGAGCAGCACTACCGCGGCCTGGTGGAGAGCCTGAACGCCATCGCCTGGGAGATGCGCCTGACGGAAAACCGCTTCACCTATGTCTCGCCACATGCCGAGCGCCTGCTCGGCTATCCCCTGGCCGAGTGGCTGGAGCCAGGCTTCTGGCAACGCACCCTGCACCCCGACGACGCCGAACACGCCATCGACTACTGCCTGAGCGAAAGCCAGGCCGGCCGCGACCACAGTTTCGACTACCGGATGCTCGCCGCCGACGGCCGGGTGGTGTGGATCCGCGACCTGGTCACACTGATCGGGCAGGGCCATGAGCTGCTCCTGCGCGGCCTGATGATCGACATCACCGAGACCAAGCACACCGAACAGGCCCTGCGCCTGTCCGAGCAGAAATTCGCCTCGGTGTTCCACCACTGCCCGGACATGGTGGTGCTGGCCAACGGCGCCGATGGCCGCTTCCTCGCGGTGAACAGCACCTTCGAGCAGCAGATCGGCATCGCCGCCACGGAGGCTCTCGGCAAGACCGCCACCGAACTGGGCATCTGGGGCGCCCCCGGGCTCGGCCCGCAGGTACTGGAAAAACTCGCCCAGGGCAACCTCGCCAACCTCGAGGTACCGCTGCGGCGCCGTGACGGCGATACCTTCAGTGCCCTGCTCAGCGCCCAGCACGTGACCCTCGACCAGCGCCCGGCGCTGGTGGTGGTGATCCGCGACATCACCCGCCTGCTGGAGACCCAGGAGCTGCTACGGATCTCCGAGGAAAAATTCGCCAACGCCTTTCACGCCTCGCCCGACGGTCTGCTGATCAGCCGCCTGGAGGACGGCACGCTGATCGACGTCAACGAAGGCTTCAGCCGCCTCACCGGCTACCGCCGCGACGAAGTCACTTCGCGCTCGACCCTCGAACTCGGCCTGTGGGTCGACCCCGAGGACCGCAAGCGCCTGATGTCGCTGGTGCGCCACCATACTCTGACCCAGGGTTTCACCGCCCCCGTACTGATCCGCAACGGCAGCATCCGCCAATGCGAAATGTCCGCCCACCAGATCAGCATCGGCGGCGAGGACTGCGTGCTGACCATCGCCCGCGACGTCACCGAGCGCCAGCTCATGGAGGAAAAGTTGCAGCAGGCCGCCACCGTCTTCGAAAGCACCGCCGAAGGGGTGATGATCACCGATACCCGCCAGCGCATCACCGCGGTCAACCGCGCCTTCAGCGAGATCACCGGCTACAGCGAGCAGGAAGCCCTCGGCCAGTCGCCGCGCCTGCTCTCCTCCGGGCAGCACGACCGTGCCTTCTACCTGGCCATGTGGAACCAGTTGGAACGCGAGGGCCATTGGCAGGGCGAGATCTGGAACCGGCGCAAGACCGGCGAGCTGTATCCCGAGTGGCTGACCATCAGCGCGGTGCACAATCCGCAGGGCGAGATCACCCATTTCGTCGGGGTCTTCGCCGATATCTCCACCCTCAAGTACGCCCAGGCGCGGCTCGACTACCAGGCCCACCACGACCCGCTCACCGGCCTGCCCAACCGCCTGCTGTTCGAGCACCGCCTTGACCACGCCCTCGACGAGGCGCGCGAGGAAAGCCGTCCCGGCGCCGTGCTGTTCATCGATCTGGACCGCTTCAAGCACATCAACGACAGCCTCGGCCACCCCACCGGCGACCTGCTGCTCAAGGCCATCGCCGAGCGCCTGCGCGACCAGTTGCGCGATGTCGATACCGTAGCCCGGCTGGGCGGCGACGAATTCATCATCCTGCTCCCCGGCCTGCACCAGGAAAGCGATGCCGAGCATGTCGCACGCAAGCTGCTGAACGCCTTCACCGCGCCATTCCAGGCCGATGGCCATGAGTTCTTCGTCAGCGCCAGCATCGGCATCGCCCTGTTCCCCAAGGACGGCGACGACGCGCCGACCCTGGTGAAGAACGCCGACGCCGCCATGTACCGCGCCAAGTCCCGCGGGCGCAGCCGCATCGAGTACTACACCCGCGAGCTGACCTTCCTGGCCACCGAACGCATGGCCCTGGAAACCGAACTGCGTCGCGCCCTCGAACGCGACGAACTGCTGCTCTACTACCAGCCCAAGCTGAGCCTGGAAAGCGGCCTGCTGGTCGGCGCCGAAGCGCTGGTGCGCTGGCACCACCCCTTGTTCGGGGAAATTTCCCCGGAACGCTTCATCCCCCTCGCCGAGGATTGCGGACTGATCCTGCCCCTCGGCGACTGGGTGCTGGAACATGCCTGCCAGCAGATGGGCGACTGGCAGAAGCTGCACGCACCGTTCGGCCCGCTGTCGGTGAACCTCGCCGGCGCCCAGCTCGGCCAGCCGCAACTGATCGAGCGCCTCCGCCAGTTGCTGGCACAGTCCGGCCTGGAGCCCTCGCGGCTGCAACTGGAGATCACCGAAAGCTTCATCATGAACCAGACCGAGGAAGCCCTCGGCGTGCTCCGCGGCCTCAAGGATCTCGGCGTACAACTGGCGATCGACGACTTCGGCACCGGCTACTCCTCGCTCAGCTACCTCAAGCGCCTGCCGCTGGATATCCTGAAGATCGACAAGTCGTTCATCCGCGGCCTTCCCGACGACCCCCACGACGCCGCCATCACCCGCGCCATCATCGCCCTCGGCCGCAGCATGCAGCTCACGGTGATCGCCGAAGGGGTGGAAACCGAGGGCCAGCAGAGCTTCCTCACCCACGAAGGCTGCGAGCAGATCCAGGGCTTCGTCCTCAGCCCGCCGCTGCCCGCCGAGCTGTTCGCCAGCAAGTTCCTCAAACCGCGCCAGCCGATTGGCGCTCCCCGCGAAGCGCCGGTATAATCCGCCGACCTTCTGGGGGCCTATAGCTCAGTCGGTTAGAGCAGAGGACTCATAATCCTTTGGTCCACGGTTCGAGTCCGTGTGGGCCCACCACCTTCAAAGCCGCGCACTGCGCGGCTTTCGCCTTTCTGGCCCACCGAAATAGCCCCTCCTTCCGATTTCATTTCCTCACCTTGGTCCACAAAAGGTCCACACCGTCCAGCGAGCGGGTGCAGGTGGACCACCTCGGCCATGTGGCCAGGACTGAAATGGGCATAGCGCATGGTCATCTGTAGCGAGGCATGGCCCAGGACCCGCTGCAACGTGATGATGTCGCCACCGTTGCGCATGTAGTGGCTCGCGAACGTGTGCCGCAGGACGTGTGTAAGCTGCCCTTCCGGCAGATCCAATCCAACAGCCTCAACAGCCCGGCGGAACGTGTTGTAACCGCTCCGGAATGGCAGCGCGGCCAACAGGCGGCGCTCTAGGTCTTTGGAGATCGGGACAGAGCGGTTCTTACTCGACTTCGTGCGGCTGTAATGCACCATGCCGCCATGCACCTGGCGCACCTGCAGGGACTCGGCCTCACCCCAGCGCGCCCCCGTGGATAGGCAGACTTCGGCGATCAGCCCCGCCGCTGAGTCCCGGGTGTTGAGTTCGTCCAGGAGCGCATCAACCTGGTCAAGCTCCAAGCACACCATCTCCGCGTCGTCGAACTTCAGCGGGCGCACGCTGGCCAGCGGGTTGTCACCCCGCCACTCACCAAGCCGGCTCAACTCGCTGAAAACGGCGCTGAGGTAGGCCAGTTCATGGTTCAGAGTGTTTGCACCGACGCCCTTACCCGCCGCCCCTTTGCGCCGGCCCCTGCCGACGCTGGATCGAACGTGCTGGCCCTCGGCACGCTCGGCGCGATACTGCGCGAACATCGCCGCATCGAACCGGTAGGCCTTCGGATCGCCCATGCGCTCGGCCATCGCTTCCAGCAGACGCAGCCGCTCGGCCCCCGTTTTCAGGTTCTGGCCGTGCAATGAGAACCACAGCCGCACCAGCTCAGACAACCGGCGTTCGTCGCGGGCCGGGCGTTTCTCGAACTCGCCCCGGGCCCCGTCGCCCATGATCCTGTTCTGAAAGTTCAGTGCTTCGTTCTTGGTCCGTAGTTTCTTCCGGATCCTGGGGCCATAGCGCCCCTCGGGCCGGCAATCCACAAGCCACTGGCCATCGTCCAGCTTCCTGATCGTCACGGGATCACTCCGGGCTCACCTGGCCGCACGCTGGAGCCGTGGTCCCTGTCATCAGCCACAGCGTGTACTTCAGGAAACGGGGGTGATTGGTGACTTTCAGGAGGGGAGTGGCCCCCATGTCGATTATGGATGCCTCGTATTTCTTCCAACTGCTGATGCTGATCTCCACCAAGGCACAGAACTCCGCCTGAGTGAGCTTTTCCTTGGCACGTATCGCCTTGAACTTCGCTGGCAAATCCATTCTTCCCCTCTCTTGACAGGTTCCACTTAAGGAACCAACATAGGTTCCGCGTAAGGAACTTATTCCGAAAATATCCCTGCGGAGGTTAGCAGAATGCAGATCACCATCGACACGCCGTATGTGACGCCAAACGAGTTTGCGAGGCGTGCTGGCCTCAACGAACGCACCGTGCGAAACAAGATCGAGCGCGGCGAATTCCTGATCCGCCCAAAGTGGCCAGGCGAAGCCAAAGGAACGGTTTTCATCAACATGATCGACTTGGCCATGGAGGCCGCCGAGCAGGCGCAACGGGTACGCGCCGAGAAAAAAGCGAACGGCAAGGCCGGTAAGCAGTAAGGGGCCGGCAATGACCGCACGCAGCACCCAAGAGCAGTTCGAAGATATCTACCGCCAGGACGTGATCCCGGCCCTGGAGAACGACAGAGAACTGGACTTCAAACCGCACGAAGCCTCGGACGAGTACCTGAACAAAGGGCAATGTCCGGGCTGCGGCAAGCGCTCGCTGTACATCAGCAAGAGCAAGCCCTACCAGTTGAAATGCAACCGGTTGAACCAGTGTGGTTACGAAGAGAAAACCCGCGAACGCTACCGCCACCTCTTCGAGAATCTGAGCGAGCGCTTCCCTTCGACGCCGGAGAACCCCAACGCCACCGCCGACGCCTACCTGCAGCGCAGCCGCGGCTTCGACATTTCCAAGATCGCGGGCTGGTACACCCAGGGCCGCCGGCCGATGGCGAACGGATCCTGGGCGGACACAGTGCGTTTCCCGCTCTGCAATGGCTATTGGGAACGGATCATCGACGCCCGCGCCGTGGCCGCGAACGAAGGCGACAAGGCCGGGATCCGCAAAGGGATGACGTACAAGGGCGATGGCTGGGAGCCAACTGGCCAGACCTACGAGAAGAACGACCGGGTGTACATCGTGGAAGGGATCTTCCACGCCATCGCGCTGTGGCTCGCCGGCTATAAGGTGATCGCCTCGATCTCGGCCAACAACTTCCCGTGGCGAATCCTCGAAGAGAACAAAGGGAAACTCATTACCTGGATCATCGCCCTGGATGATGACCCAGCTGCCCATGCAGTGATTCCTAAGTACCTGGCAGGGATCCGCAAGCGAGGGGAAATCGGCTGGGTAGCCCTAGCCGGGCAGCGGGCCGACGGGAAGAAGCGCGACTGGGACGACGTGTACCGCGACGGCCAGCTGGACGACGCATTCCTGCAGGAAGCGTGCTACCGGGGCCGGCTGTTCTGCGCCACGTCGCCGATGAAGAAGGCTTATCTGCTGTACATCAAGCGACCGCGCCCGTTCTTCCTGGTCGAGTTCGACAACTGCCTGTACTCGGCCCGGGTGAACCTCACCGAGTTGCAGAAAGATCTGGATGGCGACGACGTGGACGGACACCAGCCCGAGTTCGCCAAACACACAACCATCAGCCAGGTGGCCAACTGTGTCCCGCGCTTCGAATACATCGAGCGCGATGCGATCACCGGCGAGCAGCGCTACTTCTTCCAGTTCGACTTCCCGAACTCCCGCCTGAACTGCAAAGAGCCGCTGCCGCCGAGCGCGATAACCGAGCCGCGAGGCTTCACGAAAGCTCTACTGGAGCGCACCCCAGGCGGCATGTTCGAAGGCGGCGAACGGGTGCTGGCCATGCTCAAAAGCGAGTGGCTACGCAACCCCAGCACCGTTCGCACGTTGCCCTTCATTGGCTACGACGAAGCCACTGGCGCCTATTGCTACCCCTCCTTCGGCTTCCACAAAGGCAAGGAAATCATGACCAACGACCATGGCTTTCTGGACATTGGCGGCGACGGTTTGAAGACCTCGGCGCGTAGCTACCCCGTCTTCCAGGGCGAGGCCTTCGACCCGTCCTGGTTCGCAGACTTCCGCGCAGTGTTCAGCCTCAACGGCCTGGCGGCGCTGTCCTGGTGGACCGGTACCCTGTTTGCCCAGCAGATCCGCAGCGCGCAGTCCTCCTGGCCTTTCCTGGAACTGACCGGCGTCGCCGGGTCCGGTAAGACCACCTTGCTTCGGTTCCTCTGGCGCTTGATTGGCCGCAAGGACGAGGAAGGCATCAAGCCCAGCGGCAACGGCGCATCCGGCATCGGTCTACTCCGCGCCATGTCTGCCGTCTCTAACATGCCCGTGGTGCTCCTAGAGTCCGACCGGGAAAAGACCGACGCCATGGGGCGCACCCTGACTGAGCAATACAGCTGGGATGAAATCAAACCGCTGTTCGACCATAACGCCAAGCTGCGTGTCACCGGCGTGAAGTCGGGCAACAGCGATACGGAGGCGCTGATTTTCCGGGGGGCGGTCTGTATCTCACAGAACACCATGGTGGACGGCTCGGAAGCGATCCTGACCAGGATCGTCTATTTGCACATGACGCTGGACCACCATAGCCCCGACCTCAAGCCCCTGGCCGACCGCCTGAAAGCTATCCCGGTCGAGCAACTGGCGGGCTACCTGCGTGCTGTTCTGTGCCAAGAGAACGCCTGGCTGCAGCGCTATTTCGAGGCCTTTCCTCACTACGAACAGCGGTTCATGTCCCAGAGCGGCGTCAGTCACAGCCGGATCGTGCTTTGCCACGCCCAGGTCATGGCGGCGGCCAAGGCCACTCAATCGCTGTTCCCGGCCTGGACCGATCGTGATCTGGAATCCCTGGCACGCCATCTGGAGGCCCGCGCCCTAGATCGGCAACAGAGCTGCACCGCAGAGAACAAGACCGCCGCCCAGTTCTGGCAGATCTACCACTACCTCAACGAGCAGACCGTCACCGTGACGGACAGCGATGGCGAAACCCACCACGAGATCCGCGAGACGCTGAACCACAGCACGGAAAAGGGATTGATCGCCGTCAACCTGAACCACTTCCAGCAGGCTTGCCGCGCTGCCGGCCAGGAGGTGCTGCCTACGGCCCTGCTCCAACGCTACCTGAGGCAAAGCCGCACGCACACCTTCATCGAGACTCGCAAGTGCCATTCCCGCCTGGAACAGCGCTCCATCAACTGCTGGATCTTCAAAAGGGCTGGATAGCCAGTCTTCCGTGGCCTGGAGAGTTTCCGGGATGGGTTCGTGGGTGAGTGGAAAGGCTTTCTGTGTACTCACCCTGAATATCTGGAATATCTGGAAGGAATAGGAATAGTTCAATGAATACAGTCAGTTACACCGATAAAGCAAGCCGCGTACCAGCGGAAGGCCCTGGAAGGTTTTTCCTTCCACTACCTTCCATCAACCTTCCACTTTCGGGCTTTTCGGCAGAGTCGGCTGGAGGCCTAGAGCCGCGTGGCCTACAGCCCTACCGGCATGCAACAACCTTCCACCACCTTCCACCCCAGGTGGAAGGAGCCCCAAAAAAATCAGCCCAGCAACCACGCGGGTTCCAGAGGTGCCGCCGCCACGGCCTTCCACTCCTTCCAGACGTTCCGGGGGAGTACGCGCCGCAGACCTTCTTACGGGGGATCGCATGAGCCTGCCCGCCGATATCGCATACCGCCGCGACTGCCTGGCCCGCCACGTTCTGCGCCATTGGAGGCGCGAAGAGATCACCGAATGGCTGGCCGATCCGAAGCACTCGGAGGAATACCGCGAAGACATGCGCAAGCGACTGAACGAGCAACAGAAGGAGATCCGCAGGAATGAACGCAAGCCAACCGCTCACCCATGAATTGGCCCGCGTTTGCGGCCCGTTCGACCTGGCAAGCACCACCGCGCACCAGGACTTTCTGCACTGCTGGCGGCGTGGCGCCAAGTTGCTGGGCCTGCCGCTGCTGCAACTACCACCGGCGAGGCATTGGGAAATACCCGTGATCGAGGACGCGCACCTACCGCAACTGCTCAAGGCCTTTCGGACCTTGGACACGTCCCGCCAGGTACTGCTGCTGACCATGCTCAGCCTGGCCGGCTTCAAGCGGTCGGCATGGCTCAGTCAGGAAGTGGGTCTGGAGTTCGGCCAATTGGCCGCCTGCAGACTCGGAAATGAAGTGTTCCAGGTGGTGGTCGGCCTGCTGGCCCACCACCGCGAAACCCCAAGCAACTGAGATAGGAGAAGCACTATGCAGAACGAACAGACGCCACGCCAGACCCTGGAAGCCGTACTGGTGACAGCTCTAATCGAGAGAGCCACCACCGCCGCGCTGAAACAGTTGGTACCAGCGGCCTTGTGTCACACCGAAAAGGGCAGCGTGATCGGACGCTTCCTGCTCGCTTTGGACGACGGAGCCGGACACCCCTTCAACCTGAACGATCTGCGCCGCCTGGAGCATGTGCAACTGGATGCCTGCCTGCAGATCCTCGCCGTCGATCATGCAGGCCGGCTTAACGTCCGCCAGCGCGTGGAAAAGGACGCGGACGGCCGCCTGGTCTGGGCTCTGCTGAGCAGCATGTGGGCGCCCCGCAAACCGAACGCCTGACGGCATGAAGAAGAGGCGTCGAGGAGTTGCCGCTCCCCGACGCCGACCACCAACCGAGGACACACCAATGACAGTAGCAACCCAAGGCGGCGGCGCCGCTGAGACTACCACCCCACGGCCCAATACGCTCACCATCAGCGTTCGCTTCTCGACCGGCACCTATGTTGCCCGGGCGAAGGGCCATAAGCAGACAGCCAGTTGCACCGAAAACGCCTGCCGGGCCGCCGAGCGACTGACCGAGAAACTGGGCATGGACCCCAAGACCTTGGAACTGCGGGAGCATCTGGACCAGCGCTGGATCTTCCAGACAATCGAGCTGGTGCCCGGCGAGTTCACCCACTTTTGCCACCTCTGCCCCGACTGCGGACAGACACACCTGGTGCTAATCACGAAGGATGCGCCGCATCCCTACTGTTGCGGCCGGCGCACTCTGTTCAAAGGCGGACGGCACGTCCGGGAGGTCGCAGATGCGCGTTCGTAACGACGAGATCCGCCAGCTGTGCAAGCTGGCCAGGGCAATGGGTTACGCCGTCCAGCAGACCAAGCGGCTGCACCTGAAATTCACCAAGCCCGGGCGGCCTCCAGTTTTCTGCAGCAGCACCCCGGGGGACTGCCGCGCCTGGCTCAATGCCCGCGCCCAGTTGCGCCGTTCCGAGCTGATGGCAGAGGGTGGCCCCGCATGAAAGCTGACCGCCACGGCACTCTGGAAGAACAGAAACGCTACGCGCTGCGCTGGCAGGACGTGAACGAACGCCCGGAGTGCGGCAACTGCTGTTACCTGCGCACCGAGAAAGCCCCGGCAGCAGCTTGTCCAGGTGCGGCCACACTGGCCGTCCACCACTGCGACCGGGGCGGTTTCGTCACCACCAGGACGGCGATCTGCGACCAGCACAGGAGGAAGAAAGCATGAGCAACGGCGCCCCCGTTCACGTCCAGGAGCGACAGGTATTCAACGTCAGCCCGGAGCGTAACCGCCAGGCCCAGGCCCAGTTAGGCCTACCGCCCAGCTTCGTGATCTTCGAGGCCTCCGGCGTCCTGAACTACTTTACCGGCCTGGGCGTGGTCCAAGTGCCCCTGCCGCAAGGCGAGTTCCTGGTGGGCCTGCAGGATCCTGTCGGCGCTCGACGCTTCGGCGTTGTGCGCTTTGACGGACTCGACGACCAAGAGGGATGGGGGGAACAGCAGTAGCCAAATAGAAAAGGGCGCCTCGGCGCCCTTTCCTATTACCCCCTATCTATAGTGATAGTTGTATTCGAGATCAAAATAAGCAGAAGCCGCTAACCTCAAGAATATGAAACATAGCAATCCAAAATCACGAACATAAAATAAAAACCATCCCCAACCCTTAGAACCTTTCAGCCCTCACGGCACTCTATTACCGAATAAATTCGCCATAAAAGCCCCAATCTTGACGCGAAAATATTAAAGAAAAAATCATCAGACATACTACATTAATTCTAACTTTTCCGCTTATCTCCCTCACACTTGACTATGTAATTTTCATAAAAGTAAAGTTAGGAAAACACGCAGTAAGGGAGTTGTTTTCATGGAATTTCAGACAGTCAACCTAACGTCAATCCGCGAAGGCCTGGACGATAGTAGGTATGTCATGAAATTTATTGGTGCTGCCGTTTGCCATGGCCAGTTAGGCGTGGAAGAGCGGCTGGGCGCTCAGATCGTCATGGAGTGGCTAGACCAACGCATGAACGATACCGCGTCCACGCTCCTGGTTCAGGACCGCAAGGCCCCGAGCTGATTAAATAGCTCAACCTGCAGGTGGCGGGGTAACTCCCGGAGCCGGTCAAACAGCAGCCGGTCCAGAGGCTCCGCCGCCGGAACCAAGGTATGCGAAAAAGACAGGTTCATGACGAACCTATGCCCGCAGCCCTTCGCGTCCAGGCACTGGCAATAGAGTTTGGCGAACTCCGGGGTGATGTCCTCTCGCGTAGCAATCCGCGCCTTCTCTCCGCACACCTTGCAATAAACTCGCATTTCGCCCCCATGGTTCCGTTATAGGAACCCATTCTGCCATAACAGCTAGCCCGATACAGGTTCCTTAAACGCAATCCGGCGATCCTCCCGCAGCACTTCATTCACCTGAAGGAACAGCTGTTGGATCGGACGAATCTCGTTATTCATGTACACCCGGTCGATCTTCTCAATGTCACCGAATCCAGCGCTATTCTCCGGAATAATTCCCGCCAGCGCCGGGTTCATTCGCCACGCGGCGATAACATCATTCCGAGTTATGTTCTTGACCTTCTCCAGTTCGTCCTTCGCCTGGAAATCGCCGACCGGGATTATCTGGATCGCCTTTTCAGAGCCGCCTGGGATGTTGACGAACATAGAGCGAAAGTTTCCGACTCCCTTACTTGCCGCAATCTGCTGTTTCAGATTCTCTTCATCTTCTTCCGACAAGTTCTCGTCGTTCGTATAGAACACATATCCGGCATGGGCGCCGTTACTGTAGTAGCGCCGGCGAAACAGTGTCGCCGCTTCGTTCAACAGCAGCGACTGGAGCCCGCCCAAGTAGTCGGGTATCCCGTAGATGTTCTGCTCCACGTCGTATTCTTTCAGGTGCAGCACTTCGTCCTGGTCAAACTCCAGTTCCTCAGCATGCGGCAGTAACATGGTGTACCCGCCGTCCAATCGGCAACGCATGTTGATCGCCGGCAGGTGCTCCAGCTCCAGGACCTGGCCGGCGATGTTCTCGCGCAGGTACAGGAAGCATTCCCCGAACACCATATGGTCCAGGCCTACACAGCGCATCGTCTGCACGCTGAGCCCAAGGGACGGGAGAAAGTCACGCAACAGCAGGTTGCGCTTGAACGGTGCGATGGCGCCGTGATGGGGGTTTGCACGCAGCAGCTTGGCCAGCCCCTGGCGCGACACGGGCGGCAGGTAGATCCGCCCGCACTCGCTGGCGAAGACGCCCAGGTACTCGCCGATATTCTGTGTCAGCACCTGTTCCGGTGCGCCGAACGAGAACGCGCGCGCGCCGTTGCGCTGTTGTGCCTGCTGCCGTGGTTTTCGCTTTGCCATGGGTCGCCTGTGTCGAGCTGCTGAGGGAATAGCGGCTGCGCCGCCGCTTGTTGGTGTTCAGGGGTTCATGAGCCAGCGCGTGCATGATCGACCATGCGACGTCGGCATGGCCGGTTGCCTCAGTCCTAGACGCGCTGTAGGTAATCAGGCCGCTGGCCGTGGTGCCGCGCTTGATCGACAGGAACGCCGCCGCGACCTCGGTCCAACCGGCATCCCATTCGATGCGCTTGCCCTGGATCACGTCCTGGGCCTTGAGCACCAGGGCGTTCTTCGCCTCCAGGCTGTAGTGAATCGGAGTAGCCCGGGGGAAGAAGTCTTTCACCAGGTCGAACACCCCGTAACCGACGCCGGTAATGTCGATGCCGATGTGCTGGACGTTGAAGCGCTCGCACAGCTTCTCGATCTGCTTTGCCTGATGCGTGAACGACGTCCCCCGCCAGCTGTGCTTCTCCAGGATCCGGAACTTGCCGCCCGGCTCCAGGGGCGGAGCAACGACAACGCACGTCGCGTCGTCGCGGGTTCGACTGGGGTCATACCCGAGCCAGACCGGGCGGTTGTCGAACGGCCGCGGGCTGTCCGGGTCGTAGTCGGTCCATAGGCCCAAGTCGGAATAGCAGCGCTCCAGGTCGGCCAAGGCGAATGCAGCCTGGGTGCTGTCGATGAACTTGCACATGAACAGCTGTTCGAAGCGCTCTTCGTCGTACTCCAGTTGCAGGCGCTCCAGGTCGAACAGGTTGCAGCCGCCGGCGATGGCGTCTTGAATCGTGATGACCTTGCGCCACTGCCCATCCGGGCACAACGCGCCGGCGTGGATCTGCGCTTCGCTGGGCCACGGCCCGGCCTTCTTTCCGCGCTTGCTGTTGCGGAACTCCTCGCCGGTCCAGTACGGGTACGCCTGGTGCGTTACTGCGCTGGGCGTGGAGAAGTACGTCAGGCGCCACTTTGCATGCGAGGCCATCGCGCTGGCCACCGTCTGCAGCTTCTGGAAATTGGGGATCCAGAACACTTCGTCGATGTAGACGTGGCCGTGGTAGCTCTGCGCCGTGTTGCTGTTCGTCGAGAGAAACCGCAGTTCCGCCCACGGCTTGCCGTCTTTGCTCAAGATGATGGGATTGCCGGACAGCTCGATATCGAACCATTGCGCGGCGAACGCGACGATGTAGCTGCGGAACACTTCGGACTGGGCGCGGCTCGCGGACAGGAAAATCTGGTTGTCCCCGGTCAGCACCGCGTCCATGAACGCTTCGGCGGCGAAGTAGTAAGTCAGCCCGATCTGGCGCGACTTCAGGATATGGCGGATCCGCGCCGTAAGCGGATTCTTCTTCGCCGCGAACAGCTCCAGCTGGTAGCCGAACATCCGCGACGTGAACTTGTCCAGGAAGTCGATTTCGGTCACGCCGGAGACGTCATTCTTCAACTTTTTGGGCTTGCGTTTGCCCTCTCGTGGCGGACGCTCGCCGCGCTCCCGGCCGCGCTCGGCGCGGGCTTCCGGTGCGGGCTCGCCTGCAGGTGACGGCGCAGGCCTGGCCGCCTGCTTCTGCAGGCGCTCGCGGATCGAGGTCAGTCGGTCCAGTTCGTCCAGGTCTGCTTTCGACAACGCCCCAGGCTTCTCCGCAATCAGCGTGATCCGCCGGCTGATCGCGGCCAGGGGTTCTTCATCTGTCAGCAGTTCGTCCCAGCCGCCCCGGGCGATCCAGTAATAGACGATGCGGACGTTGGGCAGGCCCAGCTGGGCCTGTATCTCCTTCGGCTTCGCCCGCCGGAGATACAGCCGCTTGGCGGCTTCCTTCACTTCGATTGAGTACGACATGGGGCGCAGTCTATGCGCCGAAAATCGCCCTAACGCGCTCCGCAACTGCCTGTTTTTACTAACGAAATCAGATCGCAGGAACGCGCAGTGGATCCGCTTTCTTGGCCCTTCTCCGCTCCCTATCGTGGCGCTCAACGACACCAACCGAGCACCACGAATGCCCCGTTCCCTTGTTTCACCGTGGAAGCGCGTGGCCGTCAGCGGCGACACCGTAGACGGGCGCGTCATCACCGAGCAGGAACTGCGCGACTGCGCGGAAACCTACGACCGCAGTTTCTACACGGCGACGATCTGGGCCGAACATGATCGCTGGAGGGGCGCCCACGGCACGGTCTACGAAGTGCGCCTGGTCGAAGCAAAGGACGACCCGGAACTTGAGCCCGGCCAGGTCAGCTTGGAAGCCCGCCTGCGCCCGAACGACGACCTGCTGGCCCTGAACGACCAGGGCAAAGGTCTGTTCTCCAGCATCGAGATCTGGCCGAACTTCCGCAATTCCGGCCGCTGCTACCTCTCCGGGATGGCCGTCACCGACGAGCCGGCAAGCACCCGCACCCAGGAACTGTATTTCTCCCGCCGCCGCCCCAACGGCGCTGGCGTCCGCTTCTTCACCAATTCCCACCCCCTCAGCAACCTGCGCGAAGACGACGGCGCGACCGCGCCCGAGGTGCGCGGCCTGATCGCCTCGCTAACCCGCGTGTTCAAGCTCTTCAGCGTCCCCAACACCCCCACCGAAAACCCATCATCCGACGAGGTAGAACCAATGGATGAAGCCACCGCCAAGGCCCTCAAGGCCCTTTACGATCAACTGGTTATCATCCTGGCCGGGCTCCAGGCAGTGATCGAACCCGTCGTCGAAGACGTGGACACCAGCGACACCCAGGAACAAGTCGATGCCGTTGGCGCCGCCGTCCAGGACGTGGTGGACCAGGCCGACGAAGAACGCGACTTCAAGCGCAAGAAGGGCAAGGAAGGCAAGGAAACCAAGGAACTCAGCGCCCGCATGGATGAGCTGCAGGACACCATGGCCAAGCTGCTCAACACCGCCCAGGGGCGCAAGATCCCGCGCACCACTGGCGCCGCCGCCAAGGCTCGCGGTAAGGGGCTGCGCTAATGGGAGCCCTCAGCGAACGCGCCCAGGCGCAGTACCAGCAACTCCAAGAGGACATGGCCGAGGCCTATAACGTCCACGACACCGCCCGCACCTTCGCAGTGGAGCCCACCCACGCCCAGGAACTCAACGACCAGATCACCGAGCGCGCCGACTTCCTCGGTCGCATCAACGTCGTCCCGGTCAGCGAGATCAAGGGCGAAAAGGTTCTGCTGGGCCTGAACGGACCTGCGTCGAGCCGCACCGACACCAGCACCAAGGACCGCGAGCCCCGCGACCTGCTGGACCTGAAGAACAACGAATACGAACTCTTCCACACCGAAACGGACGTGGCCCTGAAGTTCGCCACCATCGACAGCTGGGCGAAGTTCCCGGACTTTGCCGACCGCTACCTGGCGGCGGTTCAGCGCCGCATCGCCCTGGACCGGATCCTGATCGGCTTCCACGGCACCCATGCGGCCAAGCAGACCGACCTTCAGCAATTCCCGATGCTCCAGGACGTGAACAAAGGCTGGCTGCAACTGGCCCGCGAGCTGATCCCGGAACAGGTGCTGAAATCTGCCGACCCGGCCAAGAAAATCGTTATTGGCAAGGGTGGCGACTATGCCAACCTCGACGCGGCTGTGCACGACGTCAAGCAGATGATCGACCCTGTGTTCCGTGACGAAGGCGACCTGGTGGCGATCATCGGTTCCGACCTGCTGGCATACGACAAGGGCAAGCTGTATGCCGCGCAGGGGCAGACCCCGACCGAGAAAGAGCGGATCGAGGAAGCCCAGGTGATCGCCACCTATGGCGGCCTGCCGTCCTTCCTGGTGCCGTTCTTCCCGGTCAAGGGAATCATGGTCACGAGCTGGGACAACCTGTCGATCTACTTCCAGGACACCAGCTGGCGGCGCCATCTGCTGGAGAACCCCAAGCGCTCCCGCGTCGAGGACTACAACGGTCGCAATGAAGGTTACGTGATCGAGCAGTTGGGCAAGTTCGCTGCGCTGGAATCCGATTCCGTGGAGCTTGCGCCGTGAGCCTGGCCCTGGCCCACAAGCGCCGGATTCTGGCCGAGGGCGTGGCGGCTGGTGCCGCCACCGTCCCGGCCTACAACCCGAGCGAGGCCCTGAACAGCCCAGCGAACGCGCAGAAGCACCTGGCCCTGATGCTGACCGCCCTGGATGGCGACCTGGAGCGCATCAGCGCGATCAACAGCCGCGAGGAACGCCAGCGCCTGAAGCGCGACGAGCTGCTGCCCAAGTATCTGGACTATGTGCAGCGCTACCGCGCCGCCGGCCTGGTCTACCCGAATCCGGTCCTGGTCCAGGTGCTGGTCTGGCTGTTCGACACTGTGCAGTTCGAAGCCGGCCTGGAACTGGCCCTGTTCGCCATCGGGGATGGCCAGGAGATGCCCGAGCGGTTCAAGCGCCGCGACGTCCAGACGTTCGTCGCCGATGAGGTGATCGACTGGGCCGAAGCCGAGTACAAGGCCGGCCGCGCGCCGGAACCCTACGTCTCGAACCTGCTGCCGCTGGTGGACGGCCAGTGGCAGTTGTTCGAGCGGATCCCCGCCCGCTACCACAAGCTCCTGGGCCAGTTGGCGATGGACAACGAGGAATGGGCGCAGGCCATCGAGCACCTGGACCGAGCCGTGGAGCTGTATCCGGAAATCGGCGTCGGCACCCGCCGCGCTGCCGCCGCCAAGGCGCTGGCCAAGGCCGAGGCGGCAAAGCAGAGCGACGAGGGCGACGAGCCCCCGCCCACCCCATAACCGACTACCCCCCGCAGCGGGGCGCGCCCAGGCGAGACGGCTACCTGTAGTCCGCTCAACCCGAAGGCGTCAGCCCCGCCCTATTCGAGTGTCACGCATGAGCTTTTCCGGCAAACCCACCCACGTGATCCAGCAGGCCATCCCCAACGACGGCTTCTGGCCGGACCTGGACGTCGCCGAGTTCCAGCGCCTGTACCGCATGCCGGCGGAATACCTGCTGGATCTGCTGGTGGACGGCGTGACCACCGCCCGGGCAGAGGTGAACCAGGACCTGGCCAAGCGCAAGCGCGCCTGGCAGACCGCCGGGGTCACTCGGCTGGAAACCGCAGATCCGCAGGTGCTGCCGGATCGCGCCGAGTACGTGGCGCACTACAAGCGCGCCGTCTACTGCCGCGCCAAGGCTCAGCTGCTGGGCCAGTTCGCAACGGTCAACCGCCGTCCCGAAGCCGAGAACCTGGCGAAAGAAGCCGAACAGACCCGCGAGCTGTTCCTTTCGTACAGCCAGCAGGCCGTCCGCCTGATCCAGGGCCGGTCGCGCATCACGGCGGAGCTGATCTGATATGAACAAGCTGCGCGCCCTGACCGCGTACCTGATCGAACGCCGTCTGGTCCCCGCCGAGCAGCTGGATTCGTTCGCCGAGCAGGTGAACCTGGCTCTGGTCTGGAAGCCCGAGGAACGCGGCCTGCGCCTGGGCGACATGCGCTATCGCGCCGTCATCATCCTGGAGCGGCTGGCAGACCACCCCGCACGCCTGATGGCGCTGGTCGGCAGTTGGCTTGAGAACAACGACCCCGACCGCGACGGCCTGCCGGATCCGGTGTTCGACGTCGAGCAGATGGACCGCGACCTGGCCGACGTCGAGCTGGCCGTGGAGTTCGTCGAGCCGGTCCACCTGGCAGAGGATTCCGCCGGCGAGATCGAGGCGTTCGGCCGGCGCTGGGCGTTCGTGCCGTTCGATCTGTGGATTGCCGAACATGGCGAGGTGCGCCATGGCTGAGCCGCTGAATCTCGACCTGCGCGGCCTGCTCGGCGTGCGTGCCCAGCTGGCGCTGGCGACGCTGCCGCCGCAGCTGCGCCGGCGTCTGCTGAACAACGCGCTAAAGCGCGTACGCGCCCAGGCCCGCCGCAACGTCTCCGGCCAGCAGAGCCCGGACGGTACGCCCTTTGAACCGCGAAAGCGCAAGGGCCGCCGCAAGATGCTTGCGGGCCTGGTCAAGCCCAAGCACCTGAACGTCACCCAACTGAACGCCGACCAGGGCGTCCTGGGCTGGCGGAACGGCCTGATGGGCCATATCGCCGGGCAGCACCAGGACGGCTACACCGAGCGCCGCACCGCCGCGCAGATGCGCCGCTGGAACCGCGTCCAGCCGAACCAAGCATGCACTGAGAAACAGGCCAAGCGCCTGCGCCGGCTGGGGTTTCGCGTGCGCCAGGCCGGCAAGCGCGGGCTGTCGCGCCCGTCCGTGCCGTGGATCCAGGAGCACGTCGGGTTTCTCCAGGCCGGGCTGCTGATCCGCGTCCTGCGCGACGAGCAGCCCGGGCCACAGAGCTGGGAAATCACGCTGCCCAAGCGGACGTTTCTCGGCATCACCCAGGACGAAACCGGGCGTCTGGTCGCCCAGCTCCTGGAACAAATCCTGAACTCACCCCGATAACGAGGCCCCACATGGCTCTAGGCAGCGTCAGCGTCAATAACCTCAACCTCGGCCAAGGCCCAGTGACGGCTATCGAACGCTATTTCCTTTTCATCGGCCCGGCGTCGAAGAACGTCGGCAAATTCCTGGCCCTCAACACCCAGTCCGACCTGGACGTTCAGTTGGGGATCCCGGACGCGGACCTGAAACGCCAGATCGCGGCCGCACGCGCCAACGGTGGCCCGCGCTGGGCGTGCATGGCGGCGCCCATCGGCGCCGACGGCCGCTGGCAGGACGCCCTGGCCGCCGCGCAACAGCAGGGCGTGTCGGTCGAGGCGGTGGTCATCACCCGTCCGGTGGCCACCGCCGCCGAGCTGCAGGAGATGCACGCCGCCGCTGTGGAGCTGAGCAACCGCTACGGCCGCCGCGTGTTCGTGATGGCCGCCGTTGCCGGCCTGGTCGAGGGTCAGGACTGGGCCACCTACCTGAGCCAGGCGCGCGCCCTGGTCGCGGATCTGGCAGCGCCTCGCGTGCTGTGCGTGCCGCAGCTGCACGGCAACAACCTCGGCGTCCTCGCCGGGCGCCTGGCCACCGACGAAGCCAGCATCGCGGACAGTCCCATGCGCGTCCCCACCGGCGCCGTGCTCGCCCTGGGCGAGACGCCCAAGGACAAGGACGGCGTTCCGCTGGACATGGCGACCCTGGCCGAGCTGGACAAGGCCCGTTACTCGGTCCCGCAGACCTACCCCGACTATCCGGGCGTGTTCTGGGGTGACGGCAACATGCTCGACGCCCCGGGCAGCGACTTCAACGTCGTGGAGAACCTGCGCGTCGCCGACAAGGCCGCCCGCCGCGTGCGGATCCTGCTGATTCAGCGTGTCGCGGATCGCCGCGTGAACAACACCCCCGCGAGCATGGCGGCCACCGCCTCGGCGCTGATGCGCCCGCTACGCGAGATGAGCCGCAGCACCACCTTTGCCGGCCTTGTGTTCCCCGGCGAGATCCAGCCGCCGCTGGACGGTGACGTAGTGCTGACCTGGAAGAGCCGCACCGAGATCGAGGCGTTCATCCGGGTCCGCCCCTACAACTGCCCGAAAACCCTGACCGCAAACATCGCGCTGGATCTGTCCGGCGGCGACGAGGAGTAAGCCGTGGCCCGCATCTCTGGAATGAACTTCGATATCACCCTGGGGGACCTGCAGGTCCACGTCGAGAAGGCGACCCTGGATATCACCGACAACAGCGCGGTAGCCCAGACCCGTGGCGTGCCGGATGGATTCGTAGACGGCGACGTGACCGCCAGCGGCGAATACGAGTTGGACGCCGCGAACTTCGCCCTGCTGATCGAGGCGGCCAAGCGCGCCGGCAGTTTCCGCAAGCTGGAGCCGGTCGATTCCCTCTTTTACGCCAAGGCGGGCGACAGCGAAGTCCGCGTAGAGGCCTTCGGCTGCAAGCTGAAGGTTTCCAGCCTGCTGGATATCGACCCCAAGGGCGGCAGCAAGACCACCCACAAGGTGCCCTTCGACGTCACCAGCCCCGACTTCATCCGCATCAACGGCGTGCCGTATCTGGACGCCAGCGAAACCGAGGACCTGCGCTGATGGCCGACTGTTTCGACCGCGCCCAGGCCCGCGAGCTGCAGGACCGCGAACTGGCCCTGCAGGCGCACCAGGTGCGCGTCCGGCCCAGCGGGCCGAGCCTGACCCACTGCCAGGAATGTGGCGAGCAGATCCCCGAGGCGCGCCGCGCCCTGGGCGGGATCATCCGCTGCACGCCGTGCCAGGCCCGTTTCGAGAAAGGGGGCCGCTGATGGGCAACCGCACTACGCCTGCCGGCCGCCTCGGCAAACTGGAGCGTGACATGGCCGTCATCGATCACCGCCTGACCGACGTCGAGCGCCTGAACCGCGACGTACCGCCCCGGCTGACCCGCCTGGAACAACAGTTCGAGCACGTCACCGACCAGCTCGACGAACTGAACCAGGGCCAGCAGAAACTGGCCGTCACCGTAGACGGCCTGGGCCGGAAGATCGCCTGGGCACTGGGCGTCGCCAGCGCGCTGTGGGCCGTTATCCAGATGGTCGCACCACACCTACTGCGCGGGGTGATGCCATGAAGCTGCCGCCCAAGCTGGCCGCCGGCGGCGGCGTGCTGGCACTGGCCGCCGCCCTGGTTGCGCCGTTCGAGGGGCGTTCGTTGGTGGCCTACCTGGACCCAGTGGGAATCCCGACGATCTGCGAGGGCATCACCGCCGGCGTGCGCATGGGCGACAGGGCGACCCCGGCCGAGTGCGATGCACTGCTTGAACGCGAGCTGCAGCGCGCCGTCGATGCCGTGGACCGCCAGGTCCTGGTGCCGCTGCCCGACACCCGCCGCGCCGCCCTGGGCTCGTTCGTCTACAACGTCGGCGAAGGCCAGTTGGCCCGCTCGACGCTGCTGCGCAAGCTCAACGCCGGCGACGTGCGCGGCGCCTGCGCCGAGCTGTCGCGCTGGGTCTACGCCGGCGGGAAGAAGCTCGGCGGCCTGGTTCGCCGGCGCGCAGCAGAGCGCGAACTGTGCGAGATCGGTCTATGAGCCGCGTCCTACTCGCCCTGGTCGCCTGCCTTGTCGCGCTGCTGATCGAGCGCGGCTGTCTGCAGCGCACCAACGACCGGGCATCCCGCGACCTGCAGGACGCCCGCCGCGAGGTCGCCGGGCTGCAGCAGGCCGCGCAGGTCGCCGGCGAGCTGCTGGCCGCCCGCGATGCCCTCGACCTCAAGCACACCCAGGAACTGAACGATGAACGCAACGCGAACGAGCGCCTGCGCGCTGCTGTTGACGCTGGCCGTCAGCGGCTGCACGTCAAGGCCACCTGCCCCGCCCCTGTGCCCACCGATGCCGGCGCCGCCGGCCTGGCTGCTGCAGGAGCCGCCGAACTCGATAGAACGGCTCGACAGGATTATTACGCCCTCCGCGACGATCTCGCCCTGACCCGCCGCATGGTGCTGGCCCTGCAGGACTATGCCCGCAGCTGCTCCCGCTCCTTTTCCACCCAACCCCAAGGATCCACGCAATGACCGAACGCACCGAAATCACCCTGGAGATCCAGGACACCGAATTCCTGTTCACCCTGACCCCGGCGGACGTGACCCGCTATTTCAACGCCGTGACCCAGAACAACAAGGTCGCGCCGTCGAACAACCTCCTGCGCAGCACCGTCAAGCAGGAGCAACTGGCGTCCCTGCGCCCGCACCTGGCCAACCCCATGACGGTCATGAAGCTCGCCGGCGCGCTCCTCGAGGAGTACGCCCCCGACGTTGAAGTCACCGTAAAAAAGCGCTCGACCGAGCCGAGCGACTGACCGACGACGGCCTTGGCCAACTTATGGCCCTGGCCGAGCGCTGGCTACCTGGCGCCGCGCCCACGGCAGACAACCTGGGCACGGCCAAGTGGCTGGAGGACGAGCACTGGCGGCGGATGGAAATCGCCGTGGCAAACGGCATCGCCAAGGCCCTGAAAGGCTGATTTAGGACCACCACATGAGCACCAAGAGCACCGCGAAACTCGACTTTGTGCTACGCCTGATCGACCAGGTGACGGCCCCGGCCGCGAAGGTCAGCAAAAGCCTGATGGACGTGGCCGAGGTCGGCAAACGGGGGTTCATGCAGGTGGGCGCCGGCATCGCCGGCGTGGTCGGCTCGCTGATGGCATTCCGGCAATCGCTCGCCCCGGCGCTTGAGCAGACCGGCGCCCTGGGCGAGATCCAGTCCCTGGGCGTCGCCCAGGACGCCCTGGACGAGCTGAACCAGGCGTCGATGGAGTTCGCCGCGAACTACGGCGAACACGCCTCGGCGTTCGTGCGCTCGGCCTACCAGGTAGAAGGCGCCATCAAGGGCCTGGTGGGCAGCGAGCTGGCCAGCATCACCAGCGCGTCCAACGTGCTGGCCAAGGCCACGAAGGCCGACGCCGACACCATGACGACCTACATCGGCACCATGTACGGCCTGTTCCAGGGCCAGGCCGATGCGATGGGCCGGGCAAAGTGGGTCGAGCAACTGACCGGGCAGACCGCCCGCGCCGTCCAGTTGTTCCGCACGTCCGGCGCGCAGATGAACGACGCATTCAAGGCCGTGGGCATTGGCGCCTCGGCCGCCGGCGCCGACCTGGTGGAGCAGATGGCGGTCCTGGGCACGCTCAGCCAGACCATGGAAGGCGGCGAGGCAGGCGGGCTCTACAAAGCGTTCTTCGAAAACGTCAGCGCCGCCCAGGACAAGCTGGGCATGAAGTTCACCGACGCCGGCGGCCGGCTGCTGCCCATCATGCAGATCCTGGACAAGCTGCAGGTGAAGTTCGGCCAGTTGACCAAGCAGAGCGACCTGGACGCGATCACCGGCGCGTTTGGCGGCGAGGCGGCGCGGATGATCGTCACCCTGCTGAAGGACACCGGCGCCCTGGCCAACAACCTGGACCAGCTGGGAAAAGTGAAGGGGATGGAGCGCGCCGAGCAGATGGCGCGGGCGATGGTCGATCCCTGGCAGCAGCTCGACAGCGTGATCGAGAATATCCGGATCTCCTTCGGGATGGTCCTGCTCCCGGTACTCAACCCACTGATCGAAGGCCTGCGCGATGCTGGCAACACGTTCCAGCGCTGGCTTGTCATGTTCCCGAACATCGCTCGCTGGCTCGGCTATATCACCCTCGGCGTGCTCGGCCTGGTCGCGGCCGCCGGCATGCTGACCGTGCTGGGCGGCCTGCTCAGCCTGTTTTCCGTCCTGGTCAGCCCCGTCGCGCTGCTGGTGCTGGCGTTCATCGCCCTGGCCGCCGCCGTCGTCGGCGCAATCGTCTACTGGGACGAGCTGCGGGCGGCGTTCGGCGACACCAGCTGGTTCCAGGCCATCGTCATCATGGTCACGCCGGTGGTGCTGCTGTTCCGGATCCTCGGCGCGCTGCTCGGCCTGCTGTGGGACAAGTTCGCCCAGCTGTGGGACATGGGCGTGAAGTTCGCCCAGTCGCTGGGCCTGCTCAGCGAAAGCACCGCCGGCGCCACTGATGCCTGGGGCGGGCTGCTCAAGGTGCTGGCCAACCTGACCCCGCTGGGCATGCTGGGCAAGGCCTTGCGCGGCCTGATCCAGCTGCTGAACCTGATTCCCGGGGTGAGCATCGACGCGGAGTTTGGCGATCTGCCGGCAGCACCTCAGCCGGCCGAGCTGCCGGCGCTGCAGCAGTCGGTCGCGCCCGTGCTCGAGCACGCCACCGCGCCACGGATCCCCGCGCAGCCGCTGGTCCTGCTGCCCCAGGTCGCACCGCTGCCGGACGTGCCAGCGCTGCAGGCGCTGCCCCAGGCCACCGTCCCGCCGGCGCCAGTGGCCACAGAACGGATGGACGCCGCCCAGCGCGCCCGCGAGGCGATCAACCGAGCGATCCCGAGCCTGAGCCCCAGCCAGCCCGCAAGCGTGCCGCGCGGCGGGCTGCTGCAGACGATCCAGAACAGCAACCGCACCGACCGAGGGACGCACATCGAGAAAGTCGAGATCCGCACGGACAAGCCGCTGACACCGCACGAACTGGAAGGGCTGCTGGAGATGGCCGGATGACTGCCCTTTATATCGATCTCCTGATCGTCGGCAACGACCTGGACCTGGACCCGTCCCACCAGCCGCGGCTGGTCGACGACCGGGCCAGCATCGCTCAGGACATCGCCCACCTGATCCGCGAAAGCGGCCTGCTGGTCACGCTGGTCGCCGAGCGCAGCCGGCTAAGGCAGCGTGACTGTATCCAGCAGCTGGAACTGCTGGTGGAGTCCGACGAACGCCTGGTGCCGGGCACAGTACGGATTATCGAAGAGGGGCCGGGCCGCTACCTGGTCACGGCCACCACTGTTGAATTCGGCGCAATCGAGGTAACGCTGTGACTGTAGATTTCAAGGCCGCACTGCGCGATGCCGGCATCCCCACCACCGAAGCCGAGCTGCGCAAGGCGTGGGAAAAGGAAGTCGAGGCCCAGGGCTCGCTGTTGTCCAACACCAGCGCCTATTCGCCGTTCTGGCGCATCGTCACCGCGCTGGTGACGAAGCCGGTCCTGGCCCTGCTGGAGTTCGTCGCCGGCACCGTGCTGCCGAACTTCTTTGTTCAGACTGCCGGCGGCGCCTGGCTCGACATGCTGGCCTGGGCAGTGGACGTCGAGCGCAAGCCGGCGACCCGCGCCCTGGGCTCGCTGCTGTTCACCCGCGCCGCGCCGGCCAGCACGCTGGAAGTGCCCGCCGGCACGCGGGTGCAATCCGCCGCGATCAACGGCCACGTCTACGAGCTGGAGACAACCCAGCCGGGGCTGTTCAACGATGGACAGACCCAGGTGGCCATCCCCGTCCAGGCCGTCGAGCCGGGCAGCGGGTTCAACCTGGCGCCCGGTTACTACGCCATTCTCCCCGTGCCGGTCCCCGGCATCGTCCAAGTCGTCAACCCGGATGGGTGGCTGACCCAGCCCGGGGCCGACTCGGAGCCCGACAGCCAGCTGCGCCTGCGCGTGCGCAACCAGTTTTCAGCGGTCAACCAGTACCACACCGACGCCGTGTATCGGGCGATGATTTCCGGGTTCCAGGGCGTGCGCCCGGATGGCGTCTATTTCGAGCACGGCGCCCCGCGCGGCCCCGGCTCAGCCAATGCGTTCGTGCTGTTCGACGCCGGCGTGCCGGCGGACGAGTACCTGCAGCAGATCAACGCCTACATCCGCGACCAGGGCAACCACGGCCACGGCGACGATCTCCAGGTGTTCGTCATGCCCGAGACGCTGCACCAGGTGCGCGTCGAGATCTGGCCCCGGGCTAACCTCAGCATCGAGCAGCGCGCCGAGCTGAAAACCCAGGTGGAGCAGTTCATCCGCGCCGCCTTCCGCGAAAGCACGGCCAGCGACTACCAGCCGACGCTGACCTACCCGCAGTCGCGCTTCAGCTTCAGCCGCCTGGCCGAGGAGCTGCACGAGCAGTTCCCGCGCCTGGAGTCCCTGCACTTCGACAACACCGACATTCTGTCGCAGCTGAATATCCCCCGGCTCCAGAGCCTGCAGGTGGTCGCCCATGATTAAGCTGCACTTGCCCTTCTGGCTGGACGGCCCCGAGCTGGCCAAGCTGCGCCGCGCCGCGCAGGCTTGGTGGGAGCGGGCCGAGGGCTGGCTGCGCTGGCCGCTGCTGCAGCTCGACGCGGAAACCTGCCACCTCACGATCCTGGATCTGCTCGCCTGGCAGCGGGATATCAGCCGGTTTCGCGGCGAGCCGGAACCCCTCTACCGGCTGCGCGTGAAGCACGCATTCGTCAACGCCGTGGATGCCGGCTCCGTCGCTGGCGTGAAGCGGATCCTGCAGCGCCTCGGCGTCGGCTATGTCGAGATCGAGGAGCGCATGCCCGGTCGGGACTGGGACGTCGTGCTGCTGACGCTGACCGACTCGCAGTTGTCCGCGAATCCCGAGCTGTTGCGCGTCCTGGTGCAACAGTACGGGCGCACCTGCCGCCGCTACGACTTCCAGACCATCACCCCGGTGACGCTGCACGTCGTCGCCGTCGATTTCAACGACGACCAACAGACCCTGGTCGCGACCCTTTAGGAGCCGAACACATGGCACGCATTACCGCCGCCGGCGAACGCTTGATTGCCCAGAAGCTGGGCGAAAAGAAGATTCTGGAGGTCAGCCGCTTCGTGCTCGCCCTGGTCCCCGGGCTGGATCCCACCAGCCCTGTGGATCGCGACGCGGCCCTGCCGCCGGCGCAGCAGATCGTCCACACTGCGCCCGTCACCCAGGCCGGCTACGTCAACCCCAACCAGGTGGTTTACAGCCTCATGATGGGTTCGGACGTGGGCGACTTCGACTGGAACTGGATCGGCCTGGAGACGGCGGAAAAGGTCCTGCTGGCGGTCGCATACGTGCCTGTCCAGCAGAAGCGCAAGAACCGCCCGCCGCTGCAGATCGGCAACAACGTGACGCGCAACTTCCTGGTGGCGTTCGACGGTGCCCAGGAACTGACCGGGATAACGATCGATGCCAGCACCTGGCAGCACGATTTCACCGTCCGCCTGGCCGGGATCGACGAGCGCGAGCGCCTGGCCAATCGCGATATGTTCGGCCGGGGTACGTTCTTTTCGACCGGTCTGTTGCTGGAGAAGGCAAGCACGAACTACCGCCTGAAGGCGGGCTTGGCCTACGTCGAGGGAATCCGCGTTCACGCGCCGGAGGACGTCAGTATCGCCGCACCGTCGCTGCCGAACACGGCCTGGCTCGATGTGCGCCTGCAGCGCAGCCAGTCCGACGTCGTGGCGTCCTGGTCCATCGCCTGGGGCACCAACCAGACCGACTACACCGACAGCGCCGGCGTCCGTCACTACCTGGTCCCGCTCGCGGATCTCGACGCCGGCGGCAATCTGGTGGCCGACCGGCGCCTGCCGAAACCCATCACCGGACCGCTGGTGGATCACTGGGCCGCCCAGGTCGGCGATTATCCGAAGCTGCGCGCCCGGGCGACGACAAAGACGGACGTCGGGCTGGACAAGATCCCGAACGCGATCAGCGACGACCCGGCCCTGGATCGCGGCGACGTGCTGGCCACGACGAAGGCGACCCGGGCCGTCCAGCTCCGGGCCGCCCAGGATCTGGACGACCTTGCCAAGAGCCTGGGGACTGCCGCACGGCGAGACGTCGGCACCGACGCCGGCGACCTCCTCGAGGTCGGCGCATTCGGCTGGGGAACGAATGACAGTCCGGTCGCCGCCTCAGTGAACATCTATGAATCATCCGTTACCAAGTTCACCCCGGCGACCGAATACGTTCCCGAGATCTTCGGCATGAGCTACGGCGTCGTCGCGACGTTCGCTTACAGCGAGCGAGAAACCCGTGCGTCGCAACTGTTTTTTGGGCAAAGCCCCGAAAACAAACTGATGTTCCGCTCTGGCAATTACACCTGGGCCCCGTTCCTGGAAATCTGGCATAGCGGCAACCTGAACCCCCAGGCCATCGTACCCGCCGGCGCCGTCGTGGCATTCGCCATGTACAGCCCACCGGCGGGCTACCTGAAGGCCAACGGCGCCGCCGTCAGCCGTACCGCTTACGCCGCTCTGTTCGCCACTATCGGAACCTACTACGGCGCGGGAGATGGATCGACGACGTTCAACCTGCCGGATTATCGCGGCGAATTTTTGCGCGCACTGGACGACGGTCGGGGACTCGACCTGGGGCGCCAATTGGGCACTCTCCAGTCGAGCCAGAACCTGGCTCATACCCACGGCGCGAGCAGTAGCGGCAATGGCGGCCACACGCACACCGTAACCGGGACCGCTGCGGCAGCAGGCGCGCACAGCCACAGCATTGCTTCGGTGAACGCCACCGCACTGGTTAGCGGCACACGCCTGGCAACGCTGGTAGGGAATGCGTCCAACAGTACGACAGACGTTGCCGGTGATCACACCCACGCCGTCACTGGTGTCGCCGCACTCGAAGGCACCCACAACCACACGATCTACGTCGAGTCCAGCGGCGGCAGCGAGGCCCGCCCGCGTAACGTCTCCGTCCTCATTTGTATCAAGTACTGAGGCCCCCGCCCCCATGACCACCCTGACCGTTTACCAAACCAACGCCCTGGGCCTGTACGTCGGCCCCACCGACGCCGATGAATCGCCTCTGGAGCCCGGCGTGTTCCTGATTCCCGCCGGTTGCGTGCAACTGGCCCCACCGAAGGAGCCGAAGGGCAAGCGCGCACGCTGGACGGGATCCGACTGGGAGCTGGTGGACTGGCTCGACGGCGTGACCACCTACAGCACCCGCGACGGCTCGCCCCTGGTGCTGCAGGGCCTGGAACCGCTCCCCGAGGGCTACACCCTGCAGCAGCCCGGGCCGAACCAGGTCTGGAAGGACGGCGCTTGGGTAGACGATCTGCCCGGCCTGCTCGCCGCCGCCCACAAGCGGAAGACCCTGGAGATCCGCGCCGCCGGCCAGGCGTTCCTGGACGGCGGTTTCTACTCCAGCGCCCTGGGCAACCCGCACTTCTACGCAAGCAGCCTGAGCGATCAGATGAACGTCACCAGCCTGGCCGCCCTGGGCATCAGCGCCGACTATCCGTGCGCCGCCGGCGGCGAGCAGAACCGCGAGTGGCGCCGCCACACGGCCAATCAACTGCGCCAGGTCGGCGTGGACCTGGTGCAACATCGCCAGGCTGGCCAGCAGCAGGTCGAGCGCCTGCAGGACGAACTGGACGCCGCCCTGGCCGCCCAGGATCTGGAACGCCTGGAGGCGATCACCTGGAGCATTCCGGCATGACATGGGCACCCGTCACCATGCGCTGGCCCGCACAGACGACCCGCTGGCTGGACGACCTGGGCGCGGCCCAGCAGCTCGCCAGCGGCGAGCTGGCGGGCACCGCCGAGCGCCTGCGCGGGCTCCAGGACCTGGCCACCACCAACCCGGGGCCGGTCGCCGGCGCCGCCAAGGCGGCCATCACAGCCGGGCGCAGCGCCATGGCCAGCACACTGGGCGAGGTACCGGCGTGCCTCGCGGTAACGCCGTTCCTCGCCGGCGTCGGCCAAGGCCAGGGCAACCAGCGATTCCTGTCCGCGCCGAACCTGCTGCAGCAACTGGCCGACAAGCTGCTGCAGCCGCAGCGCGACGACCAGGAACAGTACGCCCTGGTCCTGCTGTTCCTCGGCACCCGCTACGACCAGTTGGCCGCGACGCTGGCCCGCTTCAATGCCCTGCTGCCGGTCCCTGACCTGCAGCGCGCCGAGCGCCGCGCCGCGAGCCTGGCCCGCCTGGAACTGGAAAAGTGGATCATGCCCAGGACCACGCCCGGACCGCGCTGGCAGGACCTGCCGCTGGATCGCTGCACCATCACCCGCGCCGCCCAGCAGAGCCTGTCCGGCCAGTTGGCGGTTCTGGAGGGCTACACCGCCGACAGTTCGCCCATGGCCGAGCTGGGCGCCCTGGCGCAGCGCAAGCAGGCACTGCAGGCGAGCAAGGACAACGCACTGCAGGCGCTGCGCGAGCAGTTGGCCAACGGCGTGGCGGACGGCACGATGCAGGCCCGCCTGGTCGGCCCGGGCAATGCCGTCGAGCTGCGCCGGCAACTGCTCCAGGGCGAGGCCCCGGGCCACGAATGGGTCCTGTGCGCCGGCCTGGCACTGGTCGGCTCCCTCTCCGGCCTGGCGTTCGTGCGCGAGCTGGTGGGGCTGGATCCATGACGCTGCTCCTCGATGGCCAGCAGGTCCATGGAAAGGGCCTGCAGGTGACGGCCAATCTGCGGATCGAAAGCGCTGACCTGTCCGGGCAGACCAGCAACACGGCCAAGGCGCACAAGGGCTTCAAGCCCAAGGGGCTGACCGTCAGCCTGATGATTCCCTACGTGGACCAGGTGCACCTGGTCGAGCTGGTGCGGATGGCCGAGGCGACCGCCGGCGGCGGCCAGTTGCACACCTATCGGGTGGTGAACCAGACAGCGGCCGCGTTCGGCGTGCGCCAGGTTCAGTTCAGCGACAACCTCAGTGTCCGGGAAGATGACATTCTGCGGGCCTGGCGGATCCAGTTCACCCTGACCGAACAGCTGTCCAACCCCGAGCGCGTGGAGACGCGCCGGCCCGGGAAACCGGTCCAGCAGCAGGTCGGCGCCGGCGCGCCGGTCGCGGATCCCGCCGCCGGCGGCGACGGCAAGTCAGGCCAAGAGCTGACCGGGTTCGAAAAGATCCTGCAGCGCGTAGACGATGCCATCGGGGGCGCCTGATGAAACTTCACCAGGTACTCACCATCAACGGCCAGGCCGTGCCGCTGGTCCAGAGCGAAGTCCGCCTGGATCTGCGCACGCCCGGGCGGGCGTCGTTCACCATCAAGGCGCCGGCGGCGGAGCCGGTACGCGGCCTGGTCGCCCTAGACATTGGCTACAACGACCGCCCGCTGCAGCGGCACTTCCTGGGCTACGTCGAGCGCTGCAGCGCGGCGAACGCGACGGAACAGGTCCTGTTCTGCCGCGAGCTGGCCGCCGTGTTGGCCCAGCCCCTGCCCATGGGGCTACGCCATGTGGATCTGCGCGAGGTTCTGGAGGACGTGTGCCGCCAGACCGGGCTTTCGTTCCGCGTCCCCGACGCCGACTACTCCAGGACGAAGGCCCCTTACTTCTACTCGCTCGCCGCCGGCTACCAGGCTATGGACAGCCTGGCCCAGGTGTTCCAGATCCCGGATTTCGTCTGGCATCAGCAGGGCAACGGCGAGGTCTACGCCGGCAGCTGGACGGACAGCTACTGGGGCGCCCGGGCGCCCATCCAGCTGGAAGCCGAGCTGTTCGACAGCTACCAGGGGCGGCAGTCCGCTGTCATCGCAGCACTCCCCGGGATCCGTCCCGGGGCAACGATCAACCAGGGCGAGCGCATCACCTCGGTGACGCTCACCGGCACTCAGATGGCCATCAAATGGAAGAAGCCGTAACCCGCATCGTAGAGCGTCAATTCCCCGAACTCTCCGGCGGCTACCACCTGCCGCGCTTCGCCCGCGTCACCGCCGTGGCGGATCCGCCGGCGGCAAACGGGATCTGCGACGAGTTTCGCCCGCGCTACGCCGTAGACCTGGAGGTCCTGGACGCCAACGGCGAGCCCGACCCGACATTACCGCCCATGCCTGGCGTACCGCTGCCCCTGCCCAACGGCGGCGGCGAACGCGGGTTCCTGGCGTTCCCCGAGGAAGGCACCATGGTGGTGCTGGGTTTCGCCTACGGCATGCCGAACAAGCCGTTCATTTTGCAGATCCTGCCTCACGGCCAGAGCCTGCCGAAGCTGCCGAAAGAGGATCAGCTGTGGCAGCACAGCGAAGCCGCGCTGCAGCGCGTAGACGGCGCGGGGAACTGGACGAGGCAGACGGACGGGCGGATCCGCGATCAGGCCATGGAGCGCGAGGTAGAGGCCCTGGAGAACGTCGAGCGCTACCAAGGTAGCCGAGTCGAGATCGAGGACCACGCGACCGAGCAGGTGGGCGGCGTCAAGCGGATCGAGGCGCTGGGTGCGCTCAAGCTGTTATCCGGCGGATCCGCAAGCCTGGCCGCTGTGGACGACCTGCACCTGGGCACCGGCCGCGACCTCAACCTGGTCGCCGGCCAGAGCTACAACGCCACCATCGGCGCCGACATGGACGAACGTATCCAGGGAATGCGCCGGAGCGTGGCGGCCGTCGCCCAGCGCCTGCAGGCGCCGACGACCTGGGTCGGATCCGCGGGCGTGAACGTCCTGCAAGTGCTGTGCGACCTGCTCGACCTGGTGGAGCAGATGAACACCCAACTGGCCGGGCACGTCCACCCGCCTGCAGGGCCCCCCACGAACGCAGGCGACTTCACCGCCGACGCGGCCCAGGCGGCCAACCTGGCCGCGAAACTGAAGCCGATCACCGCATAGCAAAAGCCCACTAGATGGCGGGCTCACATCACCAAAGTTCTGTAGAAAATTCTATCGCCTTCGAAATCATCCCATTATACATTTCCGCTAATACCGCAGACTTCTCAACCTGAATCTTTGGCATACGTAGAAAAAAGCTATCCTTGAACACTCCAAGATCTCTAGGAAACTCACTTTTACTTGTTTTTGGCCAGCAATATGAAACCAAAAATCCTTCAACCATAAAATAATAAATATGCCCCTCTTCCGAATGCCTCAAATTGAAGTGAGAGATAATAGACTTAGTCTCTTCCTCCGTCATATAAGGACGATTTGTTATTCTTACAATCCCTATCTTTAAAACATCCGAAATCCTTACAGAATTATTTATCTTATCCTCTCTATTCAACAGCGCTAGTCGGAAGACATTTTGTAGTTCCGGAGGAAGCTTTACAACCTCAAACGCCTCATGACTTGAGATCGAAGCACGCCAGAGGATCGAAAGCAGAAATAGATAAAATTTTTCAAAGTCAAAATTTCTAAAAGTTATTTTATCATGACTTTTAGAAACATTACCCCTTCCCCTAAGAAACAAAATCTGCCCGTGCTCATAACTCTTATTAATAAACACTTCACACTCACCACACAACAGCCTTTCCTTCCAGTCAGCATTTTCTTTTACTGGCTTAACCCCCGGAGCATCCCGAATTTTTATAAGCTGCGGCGAGTTCTTCTTAAGCCTTTTTAAAAAAGCCCTAGGGATAATATGGGACTGAGAAAGCTCACTTTCCTTTAGGCACAAATTACAAACAGGCATGTTCCTACCTTCAAAAGCTGAAAACTTATTTATGCATCCCAAAGCTAAAGCCAATAAAGCATATTACAGAAAAATCAATCTTCCCCAAAAAATCTTCGTGAAAACGCACTTATCCCCCTCCCGCCGACGAGCCGTGTGTCGTGGAAATCGTGAAACCCGGAGTGAGATGAAACCAGGCTCCCAGGACGCGCCCCTGCTGGGCCTGGAGAGCCCAGGAGCCGTTTCACACTGTGAAAGGAATTGTGAAGGAATGAAGCAGGTACAGTTCCTGCGTGTCCACATTACGTCCACAGCCACCGGTAACATTGCCGGAAATGGGCAGAAAATATCCCGTAAGAACCTGTTATTCCTACATTTTCCACGACGGGATGCGCCTTGATTTCGGGCTCATAATCCTTTGGTCCACGGTTCGAGTCCGTGTGGGCCCACCACCTTCAAAGCCGCGCACTGCGCGGCTTTGTGCTTTCTAGGGTAGTGGCCTCATAAACGGCTCCATGGCCAAAAGGTACAAGATCGGTACAGTACTGGTTCGCCAGTCTGCCTTTGGAGTCCTTACCTGATGGCCCTTCCCGTGGTCCGCAAAACGGGCTGGCCAACCAACGAAAAAACCTTCCGCACCAAGCGCGACGCCGAAGACTGGGCACGCCGCACCGAAGACAAGATGGTACGCGGCGTGTACATCCAGCACTGCGGCTCCGAGCGCATGTGACCTGCCCCCATTTTGTAGCCCGAGAGCTACATGTCCCTGCACCAAATTTTATCGATGCCCAAGGGGTACGGCCGACCTCTGTCCACAAGGTTTCTGAAGTGCTGAAACAGGCGCTTTAGCTGACTCAGTCACCCTGAACAGGCATGTTCATCAAGCTATCAACCCCGTTTGAGAATTAGACAGTGAGCCGAATAGTTGGCATTATCGGCTCATAAAATGAGCCGAATAGGCTCTCTAATCGGCTCAAGATGAATATCCCTTATGAACGACCCACTCTGGATCTGGCAGCAGCCCGACTGGCCGCAGTTCAATTGGCAAGCCGGAGCGCTTGCACCACTGCTGCGCTCCTGTAGCCAGGCTCAGGGTCGTTTGTTAGGAATGCTCGATGCCGTGGGGAGTGACACCGAAGTGCAGAGCAGCCTGGATGCCATGCTGCAGAACATCGTCACCTCTTCAGCCATTGAGGGAGAGCAACTGAATGTCGGTTCGGTGCGCTCATCACTGGCACGGCGACTGGGATTGCACGAAGAAGGTCGAACCACCTCTCGCTCCGAAGGCCTGGCGGAACTGCTGCTCGACGCCACCCACGCACATCAAGAGCCGCTAGACGAAGAACGACTGTTCACCTGGCACAGTTGGTTATTCCCCACCGATGACCAACTTCTGGCTCGACCACTACACATCGGCGCACTGCGCGGCGAAGAGCCCATGCAGGTAGTTTCGGGTCGGATAGACCGCCCTACCGTATATTTCGAAGCCCCTCCCCGCGCAGGGTTGGAAGCGCAACTGGCGGACTTTCTCGCCTGGTTCGAGAGCAGCCGCCGCGATGCCAGCCTCGACCCGTTTCTGCGCGCCGGTATCGCCCATTTCTGGTTCGTGACCCTGCACCCCTTCGACGACGGCAACGGTCGCCTCACCCGCGCTATCACCGATCTGGCATTGGCTCAGGGCGAGCAGCAAGCCATTCGCTTCTACGCCATGTCTGCGAGCATCCTGGACGACCGCGCCGGCTATTACCACATCCTAGAAGCCAGTCAGAAAGGCGGGCTGGATATCACCAAGTGGCTGCAGTGGTTTCTCGAAACCTTGCTCAAGAGCCTGGAGCAAGCCCTTGCCCGTATAGACCGCGTGCTGGTCAAGGCGCGCTTCTGGCAGGCCCACCGCAGCCAAACCCTATCGACTGAGCAGATCAAAGTGCTGAACCGCCTGCTCGATGGCGGCGAAAAGGGTTTCGAGAACGGTATCAGCGCGGCGCAGTACCAAGCCGTGGCCAAGGTATCCAAAGCCACCGCAACCCGTCACTTGAGCGACCTGCTGGAAAAGGGCTGCATCGAGCGACTGCCCGGCGGAGGGCGTAGCACCCGTTACCAGATAGCACGCTGAGCGCCTGCACCGGGCTCATCAGCCCTTGATGCGTCATCGTGCTATAGGACAATGGTCGCGATCCCCTTGAGCACTCGAAAGCAATTGGCCATTATCGGCTAAGTGCCAGGCATCTGGATTTCGGCACGCCTGCTCGCCTCTCCATCAAGCAGCTCGGCTCAAGGAAGAAAATGGATTACAGCCCGATAGTCGCCCAGGTCAGGAAGGCGCGCTTATCAGGAAACTTCCGAAGTGCGGACGATATCGACTCCATCGCCAACGCGGTAACTTCGAAGTACCTAAACCTTCATGAAACTGCAACTTCCAACTCTACCGACAGCTTTGGAATACATCCTCGGTATTTTCCAAGCCCCTAACCAAAGTCTGGATCGTTTCGTCACAGGAAACGCTGGAGCACCTGTTCCAGAGCGCTTCGAACAATCGATAAAAATAAAATCCAAATAATCAGACGCAGTTCAAAAACAACTAGAACAGATAGTTTCTCCACCTTTCCCAACATGCTCCCCTCGCCTTGACTCGTTCGACGCAACGGGTCGTCCGCGCGTATTCCCGGCACTGCCCGAGGCGCATTCCCTGTTCGACGTGATACCCGGCGCCCCATAACAATCCGCGCGCCTTTCGCGGGCCAACAGCGCCAGAAGTGAGCCTGTCCACCACTGCATATCCCTCACGGCAAGGAGAGAACATGAGTCGCTCACCCACGACACGCCAACGTGCGCTACTGGCCGGCGTCTGCCTGGCGGGCGCGCTGTCTGCCCAGGCGGCCACCCAGGAAGAGATCCTCGACGCGGCGCTGGTCAGCGGAGATTCCTCGCAATTGACCGACAGCCACCTGGTCGCCCTGCGCCTGCAACGGCAGGTCGAAGGCATTCGCCAGAGCCGCACGCAACTGCTCGACGGTCTCTACCAGGACCTCAGCCAGGCCTACGCTCCCGGTGCTTCCAGCCAGTGGATCGTGCCGGCCAACCCGGACAGCACGCTGCCCTTCCTGGTCGGCGACAAGGGACGCGTGCTGGCCAGCCTGAGCCTGGAAGCAGGCGGTCGCGGCCTGGCCTACGGGAGCAACGTACTCACGCAACTGGGCGGGACCAATGCCGCCCATGCGCCGCTACTGAAACGGGCGGTGCAGTGGCTGGTGAATGGCGATCCGGACGTGGCCACGGCCCCGGACTTCAAGATCAGCGTGGTCGGGGTGGACAAGACCTCCACCCTCAACGGCCTGAAGAGCGCCGGCCTGCAACCGGCGGACGCCGCCTGCAACGCGCTGACCGATGCCAACTGCGCCAGCTCCAGCAAGCTGCTGGTGCTCGGCAACGGTGCCAGCGCCGGCAACCTGAGCAGCACGGTGCGCGCACGCCTGCAGGCCGGCCTGCCGATCCTCTTCGTGCATACCAGCGGCTGGGGCCAGAACGCCACCGGCCAGCAGATCCTCGCCGGACTGGGCTTGCAGGAAGGCCCTTACGGCGGCAACTACTGGGACAATGACAAGGTGCCAGGTAGCCGGACCCGGGCACGCTCGGTTGAGCTGGCCAGCGCCTACGGCCAGGACCCGGCGCTGCTGCAGCAGATCGTCGACGGCAGCTGGCGCACGGACTACGACTGGTCGAAGTGCACGACCTTCGTTGGCCGTACCAGCTGCGACGACGTGCCGGGGCTGAACGACTTCAGCAAGCGCGTGGACGTGTTGAAAGGCGCCTTCGACACCTACAACCAGAAGGCCCAGAACCTCTTCGCCGTGCCCGGCACCACCTCGCTGCGGCTCTGGCTGCTGTGGGCCGACGCGGTGCGGCAGAACGTCCGCTACCCCATGGACAAGGCTGCCGACGCGGCGCGCTTCCAGGAAGCCTTCGTCGCCGACGCCATCGTCGGCTACGTGCGCGAGGCCGGCGCGGCGCAGAAGGAGCTGGGCAGCTACGCCGGCCAGCGCCAGCAGTCGATGCCGGTATCGAGCAGCGAAGAAACCCTGACCCTTACCCTGCCGTCGGCCCAGGGTTCCACCGCCATCGGACGCATGGCGGCACCGGGCAAGCGCCTGAGCATCCGCGTCGAGGATGCCGGCCAGGCCAGCCTGGCGGTCGGCCTGAACACCCAGCGCACCGGTTCCACACGACTGTGGAACAGCCGCCAGTACGACCGCCCGCGCTTCCTCAAGAGCCCGGACATCAAGCTCCCGGCGAGCCAGCCGGTGGTCCTGGTGTCGCCCTATGGCGGCCTGCTGCAACTGGTCTACAGCGGCGCCACGCCGGGGCAGACGGTGACCGTCAAGGTATCCGGCGCGGCCAGCCAGCCGTTCCTCGACATCAAGCCGGGCGAGGACAACAGCCAGGCCATCGCCGACTTCATCCAGGCGCTGGATGCCGACCAGGCCGACTGGCTGGAGATCCGCAGCGGCTCGGTGGAGGTCCACGCCAAGGTGGAGAAGGTCCGCGGCTCGATCGACAACGACTACGGCGGCGATATCCAGCGCTTCATCCGCGAGCTGAACGAGGTGTTCATCGACGACGCCTACACCCTGGCCGGCTTCGCCATTCCCAACCAGGCGAAGACTCCGGCGATCCGGCAGGAATGCGCGGCGCGCGGCTGGGATTGCGACAGCGAGGCCCTGCACAAGCTGCCTGGCACCCAGCACATCAACGTCGACCAGTACGCCCAGTGCGGCGGCGGTTGCAGCGGCAACCCCTACGACCAGACCTGGGGCCTGAACCCGCGCGGCTGGGGCGAAAGCCACGAACTGGGGCACAACCTGCAGGTGAACCGGTTGAAGGTCTATGGCGGCCGCTCGGGCGAGGTGTCGAACCAGATATTCCCGCTGCACAAGGATTGGCGGGTGCTCCGCGAGTTCGGGCAGAACCTGGAGGATACCCGGGTCAACTACCGCAACGCCTACAACCTGATCGTCGCCGGGCGCGCCGAGGCGGACCCGCTGGAAGGCGTGTACAAGCGCCTGTGGAACGACCCGGGTACCTACTCGCTGAACGGCGAGCGAATGGCCTTCTATACCCAGTGGGTGCACTACTGGGCCGACCTGAAGAACGATCCGCTGCAGGGTTGGGATATCTGGACCCTGCTCTACCTGCACCAGCGCCAGGTGGACAAGGCCAACTGGGACGCCAGCAAGGCCGCCCTCGGCTACGGCACCTATGCGCAGCGCCCGGGCAACAGCGGCGATGCCAGCAGCACCGACGGCAACGACAACCTGCTGATCGGCCTGTCCTGGCTGACCCAGCGCGACCAGCGGCCGACCTTCGCGCTGTGGGGCATCCGCACCTCGGCCACGGCCCAGGCGCAGGTGGCGGCCTACGGTTTCGCCGAGCAGCCGGCGTTCTTCTATGCCAACAACCGGACCAACGAATACAGCACGGTGAAGCTTCTGGACATGAGCCAGGGGTCGCCGGCGTGGCCGTTTCCCTGAGCCGTAGATAAAGGGGGACTGGCGCGGCGCGGTGGCGCTGGCTCCGAGCCAGACCTCGCGCCGCCTTCTCCCTGAAGGGACAGGGGTTCGGCCGTGCCCGCGAGCAATGCCGTGCTTCCGGTATGCAAGGCCGAAATCCCACTCCCGCCCTACCTGCCACCCACCTGCGCAATAATGAGCCCCTTCCACCAGCAAGGACCGCTCATGACCGACCGCCTTCCCTGCCGCGCCTGCGGCCATCTCATCCTCCCGACCACGGCGGCGAGGAACGACGGACTGTGCATGCCTTGCAAGGGCGGCTACCGGCAGAACATCGAGGATGGCAAGCGTTTCCACGAGGACCGACGGCGCTACCTGGCGAGTCCGCAGACGCTGTGCTGGAGCGCACTGGTGAATCGCGTCTACGACGGCCGCGAGGGATTCGCCGGGCTGTCGCCGGCCGAGCGGACCTACTACGCGGTAAGCGTGCTCAGCGGCGAAGTGCACAACGGCGGCTTCGACCAGTACTTCGGCAACTCCTCCGGCGACCACTACCAGGCGGCACGCGCGGGCCTGCGCGAATTGGAGGCGGAGGACGCCCTGGCCCTGCTGGAGCGAGCCGCCGCCCTGCTGTTCGGCGACGCTCCGGTGCCAGTCTCCCAGGCCGAACGCCAGTTGCGCATGCCGACCTGGGCCGATGAACCCGACCGCAACTGCGAAGCGGCCCTGGATGCGCTGGACACGCGCTTCTACGCCCTGGCCGATGCGCTTGGCGAACGCCTGCTGGCCCATGCCCGCCGTCATGCATTGTTCGCCCAGGACGAAACCGATGAAGCCTGAATTGGATGCCCTCGAAGCCTGGCTCGGACGACCGTTGCCGGCTGCCTTCGTCGCCGCGCTGGAGCAGCACGGCGGTCGTCTCGTCGAGCCGGGCCTGCTGCTCTACGCCGCCGACGAGTTGCTGGAACGCAACCGGACCTTCGAGACCGATCTCTATTGCCCCGGCTACCTGGCCATCGGCGACGACAGCGGCGGCCGCGCCGTGATGATGGCGCTGGACGACCACCGGCAGGCGCTGTTCCTGGTCGATCAGGGCGCGCTGACGCCGGACTGCTTCGAATCCCTGGCACCCAGCCTGGCGGCCTGGCTGGAAGCCGGGCCCTGTCTACCCGAATGACGGAGAAACGCCCATGATTCCTTTCGGCCTCAGCCCCGAACAATTCCGCGAGCGCTACCGTCGCGACCTGCAGCGCGCCGCGCCGGGCGTGATCCAGCGCCTGCGCGAACTGCTCCGCCAAACGCTCGAGGAAGGGGTGCGCGACGGCGAGGTCCAGCTGTTCCTCGGCGAGGACGGCCGCGACACACCGGACGCTTGGTTGTACCTGCGCGGCGCCAGCAACCGGGTGGATGCCAGCGACCCGCGCCTGTTTCCCGGCAAGGCGCTGGACCTGGCGCTCGACCTGGGAGCGCTTGCCGATTTCGACGAGGCCTATTTCGCCGCCGGCTTCGGCGGCGTCGACCTGCTCGCCGATACGGCGAAAACCTGGTTCGCCGAGTGCTGGTGGAAGGCCGGCGGCTGGGCCTGGCCGGTCCCGCTGTGGCTGCATGTGCATGACGGCTTCGGCGACGGCCGCGCCATCGCCCTCACCGAACACTGCTGAGCAGGAGACCGCGCATGGAACTGATCCGCAACCTGGACGAGGCGAACATGGGCGAAGTGTACTGGCGCCTGTACCGGCGCTATATCAGCCTGTTCATCGAGAACGAGGCCGACGACGCCTATGCCTGGCGCTGCGCCCGCGCCCTCGACGAACTGGACGACGCCGTGGTCGAGCGGCTTTGTGCCGCCAGCCTGCGCTACCGCGCCGCGCGCCTGGAGCGGCTGGGCGAGCCTGCGGAGGAAGTCGCGCCGGCGCGCGCGGTGCTGGCACGGGTCGAGCCGGGCGAGCTGATCGTACCCGACCCGGAACACGGCGACGAACCGGTGATCCACCTGTCGCTGAACTGCGAATGGGATCGCGAACACGGTATGGAATGGATCGTCAGGGGCGGCGAGGTGCTCTATGTCGGTCCCTTCCACGGCGAAGACCCGTGGCGGGACTTCACCGCGAAGGAGCCATGGAACTACGCCTGAGCAGGAGCCTCAACGCTTGGCGATGATGTACACCGCGTGAACGATGCCCGGGATGTAGCCGAGCAGGGTGAGCAGGATGTTCAGCCAGAAGGCGCCGCCGAAGCCGACTTGCAGGAATACGCCCAGCGGCGGCAGGAGGATGGCGATGAGGATGCGGATCAGGTCCATGCACGGAACTCCTTGGTCCAGGGATCGATACGATATCCGGCGTATGAGCCGGCGTTCTTTCGCGTCACCCTATGACTGACTCCCGACGATCGCGCAGGGTTCAACCGCAACGGCACTCGCCGTTCGCCGCGCGCGGCAGTACGCTTGCGCCTACGCTCATGCGAGCGGTCGTCCCGCAAGGAATCTTCATGTCCGACCTGTCCCCGCGCCCCGCCTTCTGGCCGTACCTGCCGGGCTACGCCCTGCTGCTGCTCTCGGTGCTGCTCTGCGCCAGCGGCAGCTACCGTTTCGTCACGCCGCTGCCGCTGGCCGACGGTGCCGACCTGGTCTACCTCAGCCAGGGCCTGGCCCTTCTGCCACTGGGCACCGGGCTGGTGGGCCTGCTCGCCGGCTTTCTCCTGCATGTGCGCGGGCGCTGGCTCGGCGCCCTGCTGAGCCTGCTGCCGACGGCGCTGATCTGCGCCTGGAACCTGTACAACTACGCGGCGCACGGCGACGAGGCCCTGTCGCCGAGCTTCGCCCGATACGCCCAGGCATTGCTCGGCACGCTGTTGCTCGGCGGCGTGCTGGGCCTGATCGACCTGCTCCACCGCAGACCCTCGGCGTTGCTGCGCCGGGGCCTGCTGGTGCTCGGCTGGCTGGCGCTGGCGGGCTGGCTGGCGCTGCTGTTCTACCTGCAGCGCCTGTACGGTCTCACTTTTTGAACTGGTCGTAGGCTTCCAGCGCGCGCAGCGAATAGACGTAGGCGGCGCCAGCATTCAGGGAGATGGCGGTGGCCAGGGTCTGGGCGATTTCCGCCTCGCTGGCGCCGGCCTTCAGCGCGGCCTCGGTGTGTACGCCGATGCAACCGTCGCAACGGGTGGTGATGGCCACGGCGATGGAAATCAGTTCGCGGGTCTTGGCGTCCAGGGCGCCCTCGGCGCTGGCTTCCTCCAGCGCGCCGTAGGCGGCGAGCATCTTCGGGTGCTGCTTGCCCAGGGCGCCGAAGGCTTTCTTCACGGCGGGGACGAACTCGGTCCAGTTGTTCAGCATGGTGATATTCTCCGTTGCTTTCGCGCCGGGAGTGGCGCGTCGGGTTACCAGTCTCGACCAGTCTGGCCCGCGACGCCTGCCCATGCGTCTCTACTTTCGACCTGATCGGCTCATCCCATGGACCCACTCGACCGGCTCATCCAGCTCGCCAACCTGCAGGGCCGTCTCGACCAGCGCTGCCAGCTGCAAGGCAGCTGGGCGCTGGAGCACCCGCAGGCGGTGCCCGGCGAGGCGACCTTCCATATCGTCATGGCCGGCACCTGCCACTGCGAATTCCTCGACGGCAGTCGCCTCGACCTGCACCCCGGCGACCTGATCCTGTTGCCGCGCGGCACCCCGCACCTGCTGCGCAGCGACAGCCCGGCGCCCCCCTGCGAACCCACGGTCGAGCGCCAGGGCAGCATTCCGCTGTACCAGTTGAACGGCCCCGGCGAAGCCCTCGACATGCTCTGCGGCAGCTACCGCTATCACGCCGGTGCCAGCCTGTTCGGCGCTCTTCCCGAGCGCCTGCTGGTGCACATGGACGAATCGACCCAGCAGCCCCTGCGCGCGCTGATCGCCCTGATGCGCCAGGAGGCCGAGAGCACCCGCAGCGGCGCCCGCTCGATCATCGACGCGCTGGCCACCGCGCTGTTCGCCCTGACCCTGCGCGCCTACCTGGATCGCCAGCCGCTCGGCGACGGCCTGTTCGGCCTGCTCGGCGATGCCCGTCTGGGAAGGGCCCTGCAGGTCATGCTGGAGTGCCCGGAGCAAGCCTGGACCGTGGAACGACTGGCGCAACAGGCGGCGATGTCGCGGGCCAGTTTCGTCCGCGCCTTCTCCGCCCTGGCCGGCACCTCGCCATGGAGCCTGCTGACCCGGATCCGCATGGAAAAGGCCCGCGGCCTGCTGCGACAGACACAGATGAGCCTGCTGGATATCGCCGCCGAGACCGGCTACCAGTCGGAGGCGGCATTTTCCCGCAATTTCCGCCAGGCCTTCGGCGAATCGCCCGGCCGCTTCCGCCGCCAGGCCGACGCTTCTCGCTGAAAGCGCTACCGGCGCACATTTCGGCGATCCGCTGCTATGCAATGTGAATGATTTTCGCAACATCCTGTACGAATTCACTGACAGTACGGCTACACTGTGCTTTCCCGGCAAGGAGGCGCGGGGGTACTTGTCGCGGCACCCACTCTCCCGCTTTACCAGTACGCCCAGGAGGCAAACATGGAATGGTTTCTGAAATGCGTGAAGGAACACTACTTCGACTTCAACGGGCGTGCCCGTCGCAAGGAATACTGGATGTTCACCCTGGTGAACATCATCATCTCCGTCGCGCTGAGCGTCGTGCTCGGCCTGATCAGTGAAAAACTCCTGCCGATCGCCAACCTCTACTCGCTCGCCGTGCTGCTGCCGGCCCTGGGCGTGACTGCCCGCCGCCTGCACGACATCAACAAGAGCGGCTGGTGGATGCTGATCGCGCTGATCCCGATCGTCGGCCTGTACCTGATCTACCTGCTGGCCAAGGACAGCGACGCCGGCCAGAACCAGTACGGCCAGAACCCGAAAGGCATCGCCTGATTCCTTCCCGCCGGGCCGCACGGCCCGGCGTTCTCCCTTCCCGGTTTCCCTTCCCGCCCCTGCCCGGGGTTAGAATGCCTCGCTCCCACTCCGGCGCCCTGCGCCCACGCCCGCAGCGAGGTAGCCCATGCCCCACCCCATCGACGCACTGATTTCCGATTGCGACGGCGTCCTGGTCGACAGCGAGGTCATCGCCGAACGCGTGATGTACGAGGCGCTCAGCGCCTACGCGCCGCTGGACGAGTTGCAGCGCCTGCTGGAAGGCACCTTCGGCCTGACCAGCCGCGACATCCTCGATCGGGTCGAGAAGCACTTCGGCCTGCGCATCCCCGACAGCTTCAACCGCGAGGTGCGCCAGCGCAGCGAGGAGATGGTCGCCCAGGTCCAGCCCATCCCCGGCGCCCGCGACGCCCTGCTGGCCCTGGACCTGCCCGTCGCGGTGGCTTCCAACAGCCGCCGCCATAGCCTGGAGCGCTCGCTGGCGCGCGCCGGGCTCAGCGAACTGATCGGCGAGCGCCTGGCCAGCGCCGACATGGTCGCCCTGCCCAAGCCGGCGCCGGACGTCTACCTGTACGCCGCCAGCCTGCTCGGCGTCGCGCCCGAGCGCTGCCTGGTGGTGGAAGACAGCAGCACCGGCACCCGCGCCGCCCTCGCCGCGGGGATGCGGGTGATCGGCTTCGTCGGCGCCGGACACATTCCCGCCGGGCACGCCGATGTACTGCGCGAGCTGGGCGCCATCGCCATCGTCGAGCACATGCGCGAACTGCCGGAGACCGTGGCGCGCCTGCGCCGCGAGAGCCGTGTGGCGCTGGGAACGCCGTAACCGGGCGTCAGAGACTCTTCCAGGTCAGGTACACCCGCAAGTCGAACTCCAACTGGTGATAGTCCGGCAGCATGTACTGGCAGAGCTGGTAGAACGCCTTGTTGTGCTCGCTTTCCTTCAGGTGGGCGAGTTCGTGGACGACGATCATCCGCAGGAACTCCGGGGCGGCATCCTTGAACAGCGAGGCCACGCGGATTTCCTTCTTCGCCTTGAGCCTGCCGCCCTGCACCCGCGAGATCGCGGTGTGCAGGCCGAGGGCACGCTGGACCACGTCGAGCTTGTTGTCGTAGAGCACCTTGTCCAGGCCCGGCGCGTTGCGCAGGTGTTCCTGCTTGAGACTCATGGTGTAGGCGTACAGCGCCTTGTCGCTCTGCACATCGTGACGCCCCGGGTAGCGCCGCTCGAGGTACTCGCCCAGGCGGTTCTCGGCGATCAGTTGGCGGACCTGGTCCTGCAGCGACGCGGGGTAGGCCTGGAGATACTTGAGCGGGGTCATGCGCGGGTCCGGCGGTTCGCGGAAAACGCCCAGTGTACCGCGTCGGGAGCTCCGGCGGCCGGCCGCCGCTTCGGGTAAGATGCGCGCCGTTTCCGATGAGCGGGGTGGGACAGTGGCAAGTACAGATGTGCTGATCGTTGGCGCCGGCGCGGCCGGGCTGATGTGCGCGATGACGGCGGCCGGACGCGGGCGCCGCGTGCGGGTGCTCGACCACGCCAACAAGGCCGGCAAGAAGATCCTCATGTCCGGTGGCGGGCGCTGCAATTTCACCAACCTGTACACCGAGCCGGCCAACTTCCTTTCGCGCAACCCGCACTTCTGCAAGTCGGCGCTGGCCCGCTACACCCAGTGGGACTTCATCGGCCTGGTGGCCAAGCACCAGGTGCCGTACCACGAGAAGAAACTCGGCCAGCTGTTCTGCGACAACAAGTCCAGCGACATCCTCGAGATGCTGCTGCGCGAATGCGCCGAGGCCGGAGCGGAAATCCTGCTGGACACCTCGATCGAAGAGATCGCCCGCGACGACGCCGGCTACCGCTTGCGTACCAGCGCCGGCGAGATGCGCTGCGAGTCGCTGGTGATCGCCAGCGGCGGCCTGTCGATCCCGACCCTCGGCGCCAGCGGTTTCGGCTACCAGGTGGCGCGCCAGTTCGGCCATGAGGTGCTGCCGACCCGCGCCGGGCTGGTGCCGTTCACCATCACCGACCAGTTGAAGGAGCTGTGCGCCGAGCTTTCCGGCACCTCGGTGGATTGCCGGGTGAGCTGCAACGGCCAAGTGTTCCGCGAGAACCTGCTGTTCACCCACCGCGGCCTCAGCGGCCCGGCGATGTTGCAGATTTCCTCCTACTGGCAACCGGGCGATACCCTGGAGATCGACCTGCTGCCAGACCACGACGCCAGCGAATGGCTGGCGCAGCAACAGCGCGAGCGTCCCAACAGCGAGCTGAAGACTTTGCTCGCCGAGCTGTTCACCAAGAAGCTCGCCGGACTGCTGGCCGACCGCTGGTTCGCCTCCAAGCCGATGAAGCAGTACACCCCGGCCGAACTGGCGAGTATCGCCGGGCAGCTTTCGGCCTGGCGGGTCACGCCCTCGGGCACCGAGGGCTACCGCACCGCCGAAGTGACCCTGGGCGGGGTGAGCACCGACGAAGTGTCGTCGAAGACCATGGAGTCGCAGCGCTCGCCGGGGCTGTATTTCGTCGGCGAAGTACTGGACGTCAGCGGCCACCTCGGTGGCTTCAACTTCCAGTGGGCCTGGGCTTCGGGCTACGCGGCGGGGCAGTACGCCTAGCGCGCCTCGGCCAGATAGGCCTCGGTGCGATAGGGCAGCGCTACCTGCTCCTTCCCCTTGAGCGCCGGGTGGCTGGCGACCAGCTCGCGCAATTGCGTCGCCACGGCGTTCTTTTCCGTCTCCGCCAAGGCGGCGATGAAGCTCACCGAAAGGAAGCGCGAGACGATCACCTGCTCCGGCGGGCCGACATGCTCATGGACGAAGGTGGACAGTCGCAGCGGTCCGAAGGGCGCGCGCTCGAACGGCCGACGCCAGTCGCCCTTGTAGAAGCGCGGCGCATCGCCTTCGTAGGGGGTGATGATGCGGGTGATCTCGGCGACCCAGTCCAGCGACTCGTCACGCACGTTCCACACCAGCCCCAGCCTGCCTTCCGCCGTCAGCACGCGGCGCATTTCCTCCAGCGCCTCTTCGCTGGCGAACCAGTGGAAGGCCTGCGCGCACACCAGGGCGTCGGCGAAGCCGTTGGCCAGCGGAATCGACTGGGCGCTACCGGCCAGCGCCCGGACCTGCGGCAAGGCTTCGGCGAGCTGGGCGCGCATCGCATCCACCGGCTCCACCGCGACCACCCGCGCGCCGGTATGGGCCAGCAGGCGGGTGAACTTGCCGGTGCCGGCGCCGAGGTCCACCGCGACGGTTTGCGGACGCAGGCCAAGGGCATCGCGCAGCCAGCCGGAGAGCGCTTCCGGGTACTCGGGCCGCCCCTCGGCGTAACGCCGGGCCTCGGCGCTGAAACCTTGCTGGGCGGCGGTATGTACGGACGACATGGCAGGCCTCCTGGGCGGCAGGGAAAGCCCGGGTATAGCACAGCGGACTTTTCCCGAGGCATCCGACGAACGGCCACACGCCTTGAGCGGCGTGGCTCGCAGCCATTGGTCAGGGGCTTCGGGCGGATCGCCGGGCAGGGGTTATTGTCGATCCGGAGCCCCGTCCGACGACCAGGGGGAAACGTTTCCGGCATGCGCCGGTGTCCCCCCGTCATAACAAGGAGTCAGCCATGAACAACGAAGTCAGCGCCATCCGCCAACTGATCGAGGACTGGCGAACCGCCGTGCGCGCCAGCGACGTGCCGCGCATCGTCTCGTACTACGCGGAGGACATCGTCGCCTTCGACGCCATCCTGCAACTGCAATTCAAGGGGCGCGACGCCTACCGCGAGCACTGGCAGGCCTGCACCGAGATGTGCAAGGGGCCGATGACCTTCGATATCGCCGAACTGCAGATCCATGCCGACCAGCAGGTCGCCTTCGCCCACTACCTCTGCCACTGCGGCGGCACCGGCCCGGACGGCCAGCCGCACTCCTCGTGGATGCGGGTCAGCGCCGGCTACCGCAAGCAGGATGGCCAGTGGAGGGTGGTCCACGAGCATTTCTCGGCGCCGTTCGACATGGACGGCAAGGCGCTGTTCGACCTGCAGCCCTGACTCAGCGCCGCGTGGCGGTCGCCGCCGGGTCGACGCAGCGTTTCACCGCGCGCGGGCTGAGCAGCGAGCAAGGCTTGCCGGCCAGGTAGCTGCGGTAGACCTTCAGCAGCATAGCCTGGCTGTAGCGGCAACCCTTGCCGCTCCTGCGCAGGCAGGGGCTCGCGAATTCGAAGCGGCCGTTGACCGGTTCGGCCAGTTGGATGCGCAACGCCGGCCAGGTGGAGCGCGGCGGCGCCGGCGGGGTTTCCAGCCGGCGACCGTCGCGCACCACCAGTTCGCCGCCGGCCTCTGCATAGTCGAAGACGAACAGCAGGGTGCGCGAAGTCTTGGTCGTGCAGTCGCTGCGCGCCAGGCAGTCCTGCGGATCGGCGGGATCGCGCGCCACGCTCGGCGCCGGGGCTTCGACGGCATCGCGGGACGGCGCGTGCAGGCCGGCGCAACCGGCCAGCAGCAGGAAGGGCAGGAGCAGGATCCAGCGGCGCATGTGATTTTCCTTCGGCCGGATGTGCAAGAGCCCCGACCAGCGGGGCTCCCGTTCGAACGAAGGCGCTTAGTTGACCTTCGGATCCAGCTCGCCGCGGGCGTAGCGCTGGAACATGCCTTCCAGGGAGATCGGCTTGATCCTGGAAGCGTTGCCGGCGGTGCCGAAGGCTTCGTAGCGGGCGATGCAGATGTCGCGCATGGCCTCGACGGTCTTGGCGAAGTATTTGCGCGGGTCGAACTCGCTCGGGTTCTGCGCCAGGAAGCGGCGGATGGCACCGGTGGAAGCCAGGCGCAGGTCGGTGTCGATGTTCACCTTGCGCACGCCGTACTTGATGCCCTCGACGATTTCCTCGACCGGCACGCCGTAGGTCTCTTTGATCTCGCCGCCGTACTCGTTGATGATCGCCAGCCAGTCCTGCGGTACCGAGGAAGAGCCGTGCATCACCAGGTGGGTGTCCGGGATGCGCGCGTGGATTTCCTTGATGCGCTGGATCGACAGGGTGTCCCCGGTCGGCGGCTTGGTGAACTTGTAGGCGCCGTGGCTGGTGCCGATGGCGATGGCCAGGGCGTCGACCTTGGTCTTCTTCACGAAGTCGGCGGCTTCTTCCGGGTCGGTCAGCAACTGGCTGTGGTCCAGCACGCCTTCCGCGCCAACGCCGTCTTCCTCGCCGGCCATGCCGGTTTCCAGGGAACCCAGGCAGCCCAGCTCGCCTTCCACGGACACGCCGCAGGCATGGGCGAACGCCACGGTCTGCTGGGTCACGCGGACGTTGTAGTCGTAGTCGGCAGGGGTCTTGCCGTCTTCACGCAGGGAGCCGTCCATCATCACCGAACTGAAGCCCAGCTGGATGGAGCGCTGGCAGACGTCGGGACTGGTGCCGTGGTCCTGGTGCATGACCACCGGGATGTGCGGGAATTCTTCGATCGCGGCGAGGATCAGGTGGCGCAGGAAGGGTGCGCCGGCATATTTGCGAGCACCGGCGGAAGCCTGGACGATCACGGGAGAATCGGTCTTGTCGGCCGCTTCCATGATGGCGCGCATCTGCTCGAGGTTGTTGACGTTGAAGGCCGGCACGCCGTAGCCGAATTCGGCGGCGTGATCCAGCATCTGGCGCATGCTGATGAGTGCCATGGTTCTCGTATCTCCCAATCGCGGGGTCGTTCAGTGATTCAGAAGCCTGCCGCAGGGGCAGGCCCGGTTCAAGTTCCTTGCGAGGAGCGGTCACGGCGCCGCGCCCCTGCCGGCGCTACTCAGCGCGCCTTGCAACCGCGACCGATGAGGTCGTCGGTTTCGACCCAGTACACCAGGCCTTCGTCGTTCTCCAGGTGGAAGCCCAGGCGTCCGTCGCTATAGAAAGCGCCGACGGCCGCAGGTTCCTGCTCCAGGTGGTGGACCACGTCGTCCTCGTCCTTCAGGCGCAGGTCGACGATGTTCTTGCTGCCGTCGATATAGCGCCATTCGATCACCGCCTTGCTGTCGCAGGTCCAGCGGGTCCAGTCCCTGCCGCCCGGCTTGCCGGAGGAGCCGGAGCAGCCGGCCAGCAGGGCCGCGGCGGCGAGGCCGCCGAACAGGGCGAAACGCGGGTAGTTCATGTTGCATCCTCCATCCGTGCGCAAGGCACCGCCGCGCCTCGCCGGGCCGCAAGCGGCTCGCGCGGCGGCCGCCTGGCCTCGCCTGCCACGGGAAAGGCGCAATGCTACTGCGTACGCCGCCGAATCCCCAGCCCTTTCCGTAGAAACTGGCGGAAAACGATTACGGGCATTCCACCGGCTTCTGTCCGGCGGTCGGGTCGCCGCTGCTCTGCTGCTCGACCCGCTGGCGATTCTCCTCGGTCGGCACCATCACGTCCGGCGGGCTGATCACCTCGCAGGTGCTCGGGCGTCGGCCGCCATCGCCGCCACAGGCGGCCAGGCCCAGGCAGAACAGCAGGAGCGGCAGGGTCAGGGTTCGCATGGGGCACCTCCTTTTTTCGTCGTCCTCAAGGGTGTGACCCCCGAGGACGGCGAATGGTTTGCCCCGTCTGCGTCAGCCCTTGGCGCGCTGCTCCAGGATTTCCACGGCCGGCAGGACCTTGCCCTCGACGAACTCGAGGAACGCGCCGCCACCGGTGGAAATATAGGAGATCCGCTCGGCGATGCCGTACTTGTCGATCGCCGCCAGGGTATCGCCGCCGCCGGCGATGGAGAATGCCGCACTGTCGGCGATGGCGTTGGCCAGGGTACGGGTGCCCTCGCCGAACTGGTCGAACTCGAACACCCCGACCGGACCGTTCCACAGGATGGTCTTCGAGGTCTTCAGCAGGTCGGCGAACTGCGCGGCGGTCTGCGGGCCGATGTCGAGGATCATGTCGTCGTCGGCGACCTCGGCGATGGCCTTGACGGTCGCCACGGCGCTCTCGGCGAACTCCTTGGCCACCACCACGTCCACCGGCAGCGGCACCTTGACCTTGGCGGCGATGGCCTTGGCGGTCTCGACCAGGTCGGCCTCGTACAGCGACTTGCCGACCTTGTGACCGGCCGCGGCAAGGAAGGTGTTGGCGATGCCGCCGCCGACGATCAACTGGTCGCAGATGCCGGCCAGGCTGTTCAGCACGTCGAGCTTGGTGGACACCTTGGAGCCGGCGACGATCGCCGCCATCGGCCGCGCCGGGTTGCCCAGGGCCTTGCCCAGCGCGTCCAGCTCGGCGGCCAGCAGCGGGCCGGCGGCGGCGACCTTGGCGAACCTGGCCACGCCGTGGGTGGAACCCTCGGCACGGTGGGCGGTGCCGAAGGCATCCATCACGAACACGTCGCACAGCGCGGCGTACTTCTGCGCCAGCTCGTCGGCGTTCTTCTTCTCGCCCTTGTTGAAGCGCACATTCTCGAACAGCACCAGGTCGCCCGCCTTGACCTCGACGCCGTCGAGGTAGTCGGCCAGCAGCGGCACTTCGCGGCCCAGGGCTTTGGACAGATACTCGGCCACCGGCTTCAGGCTGTTCTCGGCGGAGAACTCGCCCTCGCTCGGACGGCCCAGGTGCGAGCAGACCATCACCGCCGCGCCCTTCTCCAGGGCCAGCCTGATGGTCGGCAGGGCGGCCTTGATCCGTGCATCGCTCTGCACCTGGCCGTCCTTCACCGGAACGTTGAGGTCCTCGCGGATCAGCACGCGCTTACCTTTGAGGTCGAGGTCAGTCATCTTCAACACGGTCATGACAATCAGTCCTTGGGTACTTGTTGATCAGGCACGGCGGCGCGCAGGTAGTGTCCGGCGACGTCGAGCATACGGTTGGCGAATCCCCATTCGTTGTCGAACCAGGCCAGCAGATTGACCAGGCGGGGCCCGGAAACGCGGGTCTGGCTGCCATCGACGATGGCCGAATGGGGGTCGTGGTTGAAATCGCAACTGGCGTGCGGCAGCTCGGTATAGGCCAGCAGGCCGCGCAGCGGGCCGCTTTCGGCAGCCTCGCGAAGCACCCGGTTGATCTCGGCGGCGGAGGTGTCGCGGGAAGTCTGCAGGGTGATGTCCAGCGCCGAGACATTCACCGTGGGCACGCGTATGGCTTTGGCCTGGATGCGGCCGGCAAGTTCCGGCAACAGACGCTCGATGCCGCGCGCCAGACCGGTGGACACCGGGATCACCGACTGGAACGCCGAACGGGTACGGCGCAGGTCCTCGTGATGGTAGGCATCGATCACCGGCTGGTCGTTCATCGCCGAGTGGATGGTGGTGATCGACACGTATTCCAGGCCGATCGCCTCGTTCAGCAGCTTGAGCAGCGGCACCCCGCAATTGGTCGTGCAGGAGGCGTTGGAGACCAGCGTCTCGCGGCCGCTGAGGTCCTGCTGGTTGACCCCGTAGACGATGGTGGCGTCGATGTCCGCCTCGCTCGCCATCGGCTGCGAGAACAGCACCCGCGGCGCGCCGGCGCGCAGGAAGCGCTCGGCCTGGGCGCGGTTGGTGTACTGGCCGGAACACTCCAGCACCAGGTCGACCCGCAGCGCCTGCCAGTCGATGGCTTCCGGGGTGGGGCTGCGTAACACCTTCACGCAGTCGCCGTTGATGTGCAGGCAGTCGCCATCGACCCTCACCTCGCCGGGAAAACGGCCGTGGGTGGAGTCGAAGCGGGTCAGGTACTCGACGCTGGCCTGGTCGGCCAGGTCGTTCAGCGCGACGATCTCGAAGCCCAGTTGTTCCGGGCGCTCGTGCAGCGCGCGCAGGACGCAGCGGCCGATACGGCCATAGCCATTGAGCGCGACGCGGAAAGGCGGGGTGGACATCGGCAGGGGTAGCTCCGGCAAGAGGCCAGGGAAAGGCGCCAATTATGCGGGGGATGGGCTCGCGTGGGAACCGTCGGCATCCCGTCCCGCGCGGGCTGCACCGCGATGAGGCCCCCCGCCCGGCAGCTGAAACGATTCATGCGACGCACGGCTGGCGTCACCGCGCTCCGCTGTGCAAGGCTCGCCGCAACCCCCGACCGCCAGGAGCGCCAGATGCCTCGCTTCGCCGCCAACCTCAGCATGCTCTATCCCCAGCACGACTTCCTCGAGCGCTTCGCCGCCGCTGCCGCGGACGGCTTCGAGGGCGTGGAGTACCTGTTCCCCTATGCCTATCCTGCGGCCGAACTGAAGGCCCGGCTGGACCACCACGGCCTGCGCCAGGTGCTGTTCAATGCCGCGCCCGGCGACTGGGACAAGGGCGAGCGCGGCCTGGCCAGCCTGCCGGGGCGCGAAGCCGAATTCCGCCGCGCCATCGCCCAGGCCATCGACTACGCCCAGGTCCTCGGCAATCGCCATATCCATGTGATGGCCGGGCTGCTGCCGGCCGGCGCCGAGCGTATCCGCCATCGCGAGACCTACCTCGACAACCTCGCCCATGCCGCCCGCGAGGCCGCCGGCGCCGGGCTGACGGTGCTCATCGAACCGATCAACAACCGCGACATGCCGGGCTTCTTCCTCACCCGCCAGGACGACGCCCAGGCCATCTGCCGCGAGGTCGGCGCGGACAACCTGAAAGTGCAGTTCGACTGCTACCACTGCCAGATCGTCGAGGGCGACCTGGCCACCACCCTGCGCCGCGACATCGGCAATGTCGGCCATGTCCAGATCGCCGGGGTGCCCGACCGCCACGAGCCGGATGGCGACAACGAAGTGAATTATCCCTACCTGTTCGAGCTGCTCGACCGGCTCGGCTACCGGGGCTGGATCGGCTGCGAGTACCGCCCGCGCGGCGACACCTCGGCGGGCCTGGAATGGCTGCGGCGCTGGCGCGCTACTCGACGCGACGGATGATCGGCTCCAGCGCGTCCAGGCGGTCGTGGGCGGCCAGCCAGTCGCGCACTTCCGCGCACCACTGCTCTTCCTTCAGCACCGCGCGGGCATGGGTCAGCACGCGCGGCCAGGGACGGTCGTCGAACAGGCGCAGCAGCACTTCGTTCAGTTGCTCGCCGCTCAGCGGCCGGCGGCCGCGGCGCACCGGCGCGTCGACCCGCTGCGCCAGCGATTGCAGCACCCGCTCGCGCTGCGCCGTATCCACCGGCATCGGCTGCTCGTCGTAGGCGCAGAGCACCAGGATCTCCGGCGCGACGTTCTCCAGCAGGCCGGCGCGCAACCGGCAGTGGCCGTCGAGGATCACGCAGGCGTCCAGGCAGTTCAGGCGCAGCGCCAGCACCGGCGGCAGCTCGCCTTCGCGGGCCTTCTTGCGCCACCACTTGACCCGTCCCTCGTCGTCCTCGACCCGGCGCAGGGCGATCAGCGCGTCGTTGTCGCGCCCCCACCAGTCGAGCCACTGCACCCAGTCGTCGTCGAGAACCTTCTCCAGGCTGTGGAAGCGCCAGTCCGGCAACAGTGCGTCGCGCCCTACACTGCGGTAGCGCCAGCGCTCCAGCACCCGCTCGCGCGGATCGTGGCTCTGCGACGGCTGCCAGGCGGGCGCCTGCTCGGCGAGCGACAGGCGCAGCAACCAGCGCCCGGCCTCCAGGCAACTGCCCGGGCTGGCGCGCAGGGCCTCGACGAAATGCCGGCTCCAGGCCTTGTAGCGGGCCTCGCCGCGCAGGCCGCGCAACGATTCCAGGGTTGGCGAGTCGATGGGCGGCACGCTGGCCTGTTCCGGGCTCGCCACGGCCAGGCTCTTCACCAGCCAGATGCCGTCGTGGCACGGCAACTGGGTGCCCCAGAGCAGCGGCTGATCGCCACGCACCAGGCGGATGCGGCCCTGGCCGCCGGATTGCAGGTGAACGCAAGAGGGCGCCCGATGGGCGCCCTCCACCTGGACCGCGAGGCCCAGCCATTCGCCATTGGCGGGGCTTTCGAGGTCCCGCCAGTAGAGCCTGTGCATCAGTCTTCCAGCAGTTCCTCGGCCACCGCCAGGACGTTGTCCAGGGTGAAGCCGAAGTGCTCGAACAGCGCCGGGGCCGGCGCCGACTCGCCGAAGCTGGTCATGCCGATGATGCGCCCGTCGAGACCGACGTACTTGTACCAGTAGTCGGCATGGGCGGCCTCGATGGCGATGCGCGCGCCGACTTCCACCGGCAACACGGACTGCTTGTAGGACTCGTCCTGCTGCTCGTAGACGCTGGTGCACGGCATCGACACCACGCGGACCTTGCGGCCCTGCTCGCTGAGCTTGTCGTAGGCCTGCACGGCCAGGCCGACTTCCGAACCGGTGGCGATCAGGATCAGTTCCGGCTCGCCGGCGCAGTCCTTCAGTACGTAGCCGCCGCGCGCGATGTCGGTCACCTGGGCGACGTCGCGCGCCTGATGCGGCAGGTTCTGGCGGGAGAAGATCAGCGCGGACGGACCGTCGGCACGCTCGATGGCATGCTTCCAGGCCACCGCCGACTCGACCGCATCGGCCGGGCGCCAGGTGTCCAGGTTCGGGGTCAGGCGCAGGCTGGCCAGTTGCTCGATCGGCTGGTGGGTCGGGCCGTCCTCGCCGAGGCCGATGGAGTCATGGGTGAACACGTAGAGCACGCGCTGCTTCATCAGGGCGGACATGCGCACGGCGTTGCGCGCGTACTCCATGAAGATCAGGAAGGTCGCGCCGTAGGGAATGAAACCGCCGTGCAGGGCGACGCCGTTCATGATCGCGCTCATGCCGAACTCGCGCACGCCGTAGAACACGTAGTTGCCGGCGGCGTCGTCAGCGCTGACGCCCTTACAGCCCTTCCACAGGGTCAGGTTGGAGCCGGCCAGGTCGGCGGAACCGCCGAGCAGCTCCGGCAGCAGCGGGCCGAAGGCGTTCAGCGCGTTCTGGCTGGCCTTGCGGCTGGCGATGGTCTCGCCCTTGTTGGCGACATCGGCGACGTAGGCAGCGGCCTTCTCGGCGAAGTCGGCCGGCAGCTCGCCCTTCAGGCGGCGCAGCAGTTCGGCGGCCAGTTCCGGATGGGCGGCCTGGTAGGCGGCGAAACGCTTGTTCCACTCGGCTTCCTGGGCGGCGCCGGTTTCCCTGGCGTCCCACTCGGCGTAGATCTGCGCCGGGATCTCGAACGGACCGTGCTCCCAGCCCAGCGCGGCGCGGGTCGCGGCGATCTCGTCGGCGCCCAGCGGCGCGCCGTGGCACTCTTCCTTGCCCTGCTTGTTCGGCGAGCCGAAGCCGATCACGGTCTTGCAGCAGATCAGGGTCGGCTGGTCGCTCTTGCGCGCGGTATCGATGGCGGTCTTGATCTCGTCGGCGTCATGCCCGTCGACATTGCGGATCACCTGCCAGCCGTAGGCCTCGAAGCGCTTCGGGGTGTCGTCGGTGAACCAGCCGTGGACCTCGCCGTCGATGGAGATGCCGTTGTCGTCGTAGAAGGCGATCAGCTTGTTCAGGCGCAGGGTGCCGGCCAGCGAGGCGACCTCATGGGAAATGCCTTCCATCATGCAACCGTCGCCGAGGAAGGCGTAGGTGTAGTGGTCGACCACCGCGTGGCCGTCGCGGTTGAACTGGGCGGCCAGGACCTTCTCCGCCAGCGCCATGCCCACCGCATTGGCGATGCCCTGGCCGAGCGGACCGGTGGTGGTCTCGACGCCGGCGGTGTAGCCGTATTCCGGGTGACCCGGGGTGCGCGAGTTGAGCTGGCGGAAGTTCTTCAGGTCCTCGATGCCGAGGTCGTACCCGGTGAGGTGCAGCAGGGAGTAGATCAGCATCGAGCCGTGGCCGTTGGACAGCACGAAGCGGTCGCGGTTGGCCCACTGCGGGTTGCTCGGGTTGTGCTGCATGTAGTCGCGCCAGAGGACCTCGGCGATATCGGCCATGCCCATCGGGGCGCCCGGGTGGCCGCTGTTGGCTTTCTGCACGGCATCCATGCTCAGTGCACGGATGGCATTGGCTCGCTCACGACGGCTGGGCATCGCAATTCTCCTACGGGGGTTGCTGGTCGAGGACCAGGAGTGAAAAAAAGGGCGCCATTTTCGCCCACCGAAGGCCCAGGGGGCAATGACAGATCGGCAGGGGGACAGTATGTCGCTGCCGACCGGTTTTGCCAGAAGCCTGGCGCAGGCCGATTGCAATTGCGCGACGGCCACCCGTCATCAATATCAAAAATTTTTGATACAGGCATTGCCGGGGTCCGGACCCGGTACTAGACTGCGCCTCCATGAGCCTTCGCGTGCCTTCGATACGACCAGACGACTACGACCCGCTCGCCGCGCTGTGCAAGGCCGCTGGCGACTCGCTGCGGCTGAACGTGCTGCGCGCCCTGGCCAACGATTCGTTCGGCGTGCTGGAGCTGGCGCAGATCTTCGCCATCGGCCAGTCGGGCATGAGCCACCATCTCAAGGTGCTGGCCCAGGCCGGGCTGGTGGCGACGCGCCGCGAGGGCAACGCGATCTTCTACCGGCGCTCGCTGCCGCTGGTCGAACGCACCGGCGGCGCGCTGCATGCGGCGCTGCTGGAGGAAGTGGACGAACGGGTACTACCCGACGACGTGCGGGCGCGCATCGATGCCGTACACGCCCAGCGCGCGGCGGTCAGCCAGGATTTCTTCGCCCGCGCGGCGGACAAGTTCCAGGCGCAGCAGGACCTGATCGCAGGACTGCCGCAATACCGTGAGAGCGTGTTGGCCTTGCTCGACGCACTGGCCTTCGCCCCCGGCGCCACGGCGCTGGAGGTCGGCCCGGGGGACGGCGGGTTCCTGCCGGAACTCGCCAGGCGTTTCCGCCAGGTCACGGCGCTGGACAACAGCGCGGCGATGCTGGAGCTGGCGCGCCAGCGCTGCAAGGAAGAAGGATTGGGCAACGTCCGCCTGGAATTGGCCGATGCCCTGCAGGACTCCGCCGAACCGGCCGATTGCGTGGTGCTGAACATGGTCCTGCACCACTTCGCCGCGCCGGCGGAGGCGCTGAAACAGTTGGCCCGCCTGGTCCATCCGGGCGGCAGCCTGCTGGTGACGGACTTGTGCCGGCACGACCAGGGCTGGGCCAGGGAGGCCTGCGGCGACCTCTGGTTGGGTTTCGAACAGGAGGACCTGGCCCAGTGGGCCGACGCCGCGGGGCTCACGCCCGGCGAGAGTCTTTACATTGGTTTACGCAATGGCTTCCAGATCCAGGTCCGGCATTTCGCCAGGGATGCATCCGAAAGCCGCCTCACCCACCGGTAATGTAGGAACCGATTGATGAGCGAATATTCCGTTTTCACCTCCGAATCCGTGTCCGAAGGCCATCCGGACAAGATCGCGGACCAGATCTCCGACGCGGTGCTGGACGCCATCATCGCCAAGGACAAATACGCTCGCGTGGCATGCGAGACCCTGGTCAAGACCGGCGTGGCGATCATCGCCGGTGAAGTCACCACCTCCGCCTGGGTCGACCTGGAAGAGCTGGTGCGCAAGGTCATCATCGACATCGGCTACGACAGCTCCGACGTCGGCTTCGATGGCGCCACCTGCGGCGTGCTGAACATCATCGGCAAGCAGTCGGTGGACATCAACCAGGGCGTCGACCGGGCCAAGCCGGAAGACCAGGGCGCCGGCGACCAGGGCCTGATGTTCGGCTACGCCAGCAACGAGACCGACGTGCTGATGCCGGCGCCGATCTGCTTCTCCCACCGCCTGGTCGAGCGCCAGGCCGAGGCGCGCAAGTCCGGCCTGCTGCCATGGCTGCGCCCGGATGCCAAGTCCCAGGTGACCTGCCGCTACGAAGGCGGCAAGGTGGTCGGCATCGACGCGGTGGTGCTGTCCACCCAGCACAACCCGGAGGTCTCCTATAACGACCTGCGCGACGGCGTGATGGAGCTGATCATCAAGCAGGTGCTGCCGGCCGAGCTGCTGCACAAGGACACCCAGTTCCACATCAACCCGACCGGCAACTTCGTGATCGGCGGCCCGGTCGGCGACTGCGGCCTGACCGGGCGCAAGATCATCGTCGACTCCTACGGCGGCATGGCCCGCCACGGCGGCGGCGCGTTCTCCGGCAAGGACCCGTCCAAGGTCGACCGCTCCGCCGCCTACGCCGGCCGCTACGTGGCGAAGAACATCGTCGCCGCCGGCCTCGCCGAGCGTTGCGAGATCCAGGTTTCCTACGCCATCGGCGTGGCCCAGCCGACCTCGATCTCGATCAACACCTTCGGCACCGGCAAGGTCAGCGACGAGAAGATCGTGCAACTGGTCCGCGAGCACTTCGACCTGCGCCCGTACGCGATCACCAAGATGCTCGACCTGCTCCACCCGATGTACCAGCCGACCGCGGCCTACGGCCACTTCGGCCGTCATCCGTTCGAGCTGACCGTGGACGGCGATACCTTCACCGCGTTCACCTGGGAGAAGACCGACAAGGCCGCTCTCCTGCGCGACGCCGCTGGTCTGTAAGCGACCGCGCGATGAAAGAAGCCCCGCTTCGGCGGGGCTTTTTCGTTTCCGGCAGGCTCAGCGCATGCGGAAGGCCTCCTGGTGGAACAGCCGCAGCGGCATGCCCTGCCGGCGCAATTCCCGGCGCAGACTGTCGGCCAGGCCCTGCGGGCCGCAGAACCAGACGCTCGGCCAGCGCCCTTCGGCGTTCTTCAACATGCCCAGCTGCGCCGCCTGCGGCTTGCCCTGCTCGTCGCTGTAGCGAATGTGCAGGGCCACGCTGGGCAGGCGTTCGCAAAGTTCGCGCAAGCGCCCGGCGAACAGCGCCTCCTGGGAATTGCGCACGCAATAGTGCAGTTCCACCGACGGCGCGCTTTCCGGCGCGGCCTGCAGCGACTCCAGCCAGGCGATGAACGGCGTCACGCCGATCCCGGCGGCGACCCAGACCTGCCGCCCGGCCAGGCCACGGCGGAAGTCGAAGCAGCCGTACGGCCCCTCCACCTCGACCCTGGCGCCGACGTCCAGGTTGGCCTGCAGGCGCCGGGTGTAGTCGCCCAACGCCTTGATGCTGAAACGCACCTCGCCGCAACCGTGGTCGGCGCTGGCGATGGTGAACGGATGGGCGCCCTCCAGGCGGTCGCAGGTGAGGAAGGCGAACTGCCCGGCTCTGTGCGACCAGTCGCCCTGCAGCCGGCAGGTCACCTCGAGCAGGCTTTCGCCACGCCGCTCGACGGCGGTGACCACACCCGCATGGCGGCGCGCGCGCCCGATCCGTCCGCTCAAGGACAGCAGTGCACAGGCCGAACCGAGCAAGGCGCACGCCGCCACCAGCCAGCCGGCCGGCTGGCTCCAGTAGCTGGCCGGAGCGAGCACCACGGAATGGAAGGCCAGCACCAGGTAGACCAATGCCAATGCCTTGTGCACATGGCGCCAGAGGTGGTACGGGAAACGCTGCCAGAGGGTGATCAGCAGCATCCCGCCGAGAATCCACGCCGACCATTCGCCGAGGTCCTTGGCCGAACCGCGGAACACATCGAGGAAGGTTTCCACCCGGGGCCCCTTGGCCGGCTTGGCGACGATGCTCGCCAGCAAGGGACCGCCCAGCTCCAGCAGGTAATGCAACAGGCCGAGGACGATGGCCAGGATGCCCGCCCACTTGTGCAGGCGGTACATGCGGTCGAGCCCGTCCAGCGGCTTCTCCAGCCAGGTCGGGCGTACCGCCAGCAGCATGATCAACGACATCAGGGCGAAGGACGCTACCCCGGTAAGCAGGATCGCCTGCTTGCGCACCACCCAGATATCCAGGCTCGCCGGCGGATCGATGGCCAGCGTCAGGCCCCAGGCCGCCAGCGCGGCGGCAAGGACTCCCCACAGCAGTTTCATAGGCACAACTCCTGAACAGAACGCGCGAATCACTGGCCTGAACCCTGCGCGCCCAGTCTTAATTGTCCCTTAACTTAGTGAGGGAATTGACGTAAGCGGCGAAGCTTTCCCGCAGCGCAATGACCTGCGTCAATCGTTGCCGGCCTTCAACCCCGGGAGGGGCGGCGCTATGCTGGGCCGCCGCGTCCACCGCCGAGCCGTGCCATGAAGATCCGCCTGCTGTCCGACCTGCATCACGAACATTTCGATGGCCGTCGCCAGTTGCCGGAGGTGGAGGCGGACGTGGTGGTGCTGGCCGGCGATATCCACAGCCACCTGGAAGGCCTGCACTGGGCCCGCGAGACCTTCGCCCACAGTGAGATCGTCTATGTCGCCGGCAACCATGAGTTCTACTCTTCGGAAATGACCGACCTGACCCAGGCGATGCGCAATATCGCCCGTGCGCTGGAGATCCACTTCTTGGAAAACGACGAAGTACGGATCGGCCCGGCGCGCTTCCTCGGCGCCACCCTGTGGACCGATTTCCAGCTCCACGGCACGGCCGGCTATGCGCCCGCCCATGAACTGGCCCTGCAATCGATGCCGGACTTCAGTTGCATCGACTGGTTCGGCGGCGACTTCACCCCCGAACAGAGCATCGCCCTGCACCGCGCCTCGCGCGACTGGCTCGCCGAACAGCTGGCGCGACCCCACGCCGGCCCGACCCTGGTGGTCAGCCACCACGCGCCCAGTGCACGGTCGATTCCGCCGCAGTTCGTCGACAGTCCGCTGTCGCCAGCCTTCGCTTCCAACCTCGACGAACTGGTGGCGCAGGCCGACTACTGGCTGCACGGCCACGTCCATGACGCCCTCGACTACCGCATCGGCGAGGCACGGGTGCTGGCCAATCCGGGCGGCTATCCCCACGAGAAAGGCGGGTTCCGTCCGGAGTTCGTCTTCGAGGTCTGAGCCTCAGCGCGGCAACTGGCTGAAGAAGCGCCAGATTTCCGCTGGCGCGTCCAGTTCCGGGTCGCTCTTGCCGAGGATCCGCGGGAAGCGATAGTCCGGCTGCGCCAGCACGTGGCCGCCACCATGCACGCTGAGCAGTTCCACCGGCGGATGGCCACCTTCCTGCCAGCGCTGGCGCTCGGTCCAGACCGGGCCGGGACGGGTCAGCGGCGCCACGTCAGGCTGCGCGGCGAGGCCGTTCAGGCTGGCCCACCAGCGTGCCGAGTCGAGGGTCGAGCGTACCGCGCCACGGTCGCCGAAGCCGAACAGGCTGACCTTGCCGCCGAGATAGGGATTGATCGGATCGCGCGTGCCGTTGATCAGCAACACCGCGGTCGGCCGCTCGAGCGGCCGGCAGGCATCGTTCTCCATGGTCGGCAGGCTCGCCGCCACCGCTGCGATTGCCGCCGGCAACCCCGGCGCTTCGGCGGCCAGGCGGAAAGCCATCTGGCCGCCATTGGAGTAGCCGGTCACATATACCCGCTGCGGATCGACACGGTATTCCTGGGCCAGCCGCGCAACCAGCGCGCGGAGGAAAGCCACGTCGTCGACGTCACGCAGCCGCGCCGAGTAGCTGGCGGCCTTGCGGCAGTCGTTCCAGTGGCCCTCGAAGCCGTCCGGGTAGGCCACCAGGAAGCCTTCTTGCGCCGCCAGTCGATCGAAGCCGTAGCCGCTGATGCGGCGCATCTGCGCGCCATCGCCCCGGGAGCCATGCAGCACCACCAGCAACGGCGCGCCTTCGGGCACGCCCGGCGGCACGTAGAGCAAGTAATGCCGGCGCAGACCCGCGACCTTCAGGCTCGAATCCTCGCTATAGCCGGCCAGCGCGGGAGTGCGCAGGGTCTCGTCCTGCAGCCACCACCAGGCGCCGGCGAGCAGTGCCAGGACCAACAGCAGGATCAGCGTGCGAACCAGGCGGATCAACGTGCGCATCGCGGTTCTCCGTTCTCGGCCTCTGCGGACAACATTAGGCCGGGTTGCCGACGAACGCGCGGAATCCGGTCCTTCTTCAGAGACCCCGGGACACCGGACTTTGCTCCCGGACAACCACATCCATGCCGATTGCTGGCACACTTGCGCCTTTGCCGCGCCGGCTGCCATCCGCACCCCGCGCCTGCCAGGAGGCCCGACCGAGCCGCCGCCCGGCAGTCGCGCCGGCCGTTCGATCAAGGAGACCCGTCATGTCCATTCGTCCTTCACTGCCGCTGGCCGGCCTGCTGCTCGCCGTGTCCCTGCCGCTGTTCGCCGCCCAGCCGGGCGCCAAGGGCGGCGCCCCGCTCACCGGCTGCGCCGCCAAGCAGGCCGCGATCGAGGCGAAGCTGGAAACCGCCCGCTCGTTCGCCAACGAAGGCCAGGTGGCCGGCCTGGAAAAGGCCCTCGCCGAGGTCAAGGCGCATTGCACCGAAGCCGGCCTGCTGCGCGAGAACAAGCAGAAGGTGATCGACAGCGAGCGCGAGGTCAGCGAACGCGAGAAGGACCTGCGCAAGGCCATGGGCAAGGGCGATCCGGAGAAGATCGAGAAGCGCAAGGCCAAGCTGGCCGAGGCCCGCGCCGAACTGGAAGAGGCCAAGAAAGGCCTGGAACAGGCCCAGGCGCAGTAGGACACAGGTGCCGCCCACCGCCCTGCGCCTCGCCCCTTCCACGTAGGGCGGATAACGCCCACGGCGTTATCCGCCGGGCATTGCCCCTTGCGCGCGGGCGATGACCGGTTCGGCCTCAGAGCGCGCGGAATTTCTTGTGGCAGGCTTCGCAGGCGTCTTCCACCGCGGCGAAGTCCTTGCGCACCCCGTCCGGGGTTGGGGTGGCCTGGCGGGTGTTGTCCTGCAGGCGGTTCATCGCGTCGATGAACACCTGGGTGGCACCCTTGAATTCCTGCTGGCGCTGCCAGACCTCGTCCTTGGCGCGGGTGTCCTCACCCTCCTCGCCGGCCTTGGGACTGGGGAAGTACTGCCAGGGCTGGTCGGCCAGTTCGTGCAGCTTCGCCGAACCGGCGCGGAATTTCTCGGCGTCGAAGGGCAGGCGTCCGCGGAGCATCCCGCCCATGTCCTCGCTGGTCCGTAGCATTTCCTTGAAGATCGCCTGGCGCTTGGCCTCGGGCGAATTGGGATCCATACGGTGACAGCCGCTCAGGGCGACGCCGGCCAGCAGCACGACGAGCAGGGACTTCAGCTTCATGGCAAGGCTCTTTTTTCAGGGTCGATCACGGAAGCGGCGGATTATCCGCCGCGACCGCCGATTGATCCAGAGCCGCACGCCCGCACTGCGGCCATAGGCCGCAGCGGGCTGCTCAGGCGGAAACCACGAAGAAGGCGGCGATGAGCAGCATGCCGGCGAACCAGACCAGCGAGCGCAGCGGCCCCCAGTCGGCGAGGTAGCAGATGACATAGAGCAGGCGACTGGTGATCCAGGCAATGGCCAGGCTATCCAGGGTCGCCTGCGAAGCGTTGCCGACCAGATGGGCGATGATCACCGCCGCGGCGAACGCCGGGGTCACCTCGAAAGCGTTCAACTGGGCATTGTTGGCACGCCGGCGAAAGCCTGCGAGCGAACCTAGGAACGCCCGTGGATCGGCGTTGGCCCGAGCGCCATAGCCCTCCCCGCCGAACTTGGCGATGGAGGTACAGACGTAAGGCAGGAAGATCGCGATCAGCACGCACCAGAAGGCGATGGTCATGGTAGCTCCTTGTCGTAATGGAACTGCAACTCAAGCTGGTGCCGCCGGTTCTGTAAAGGACCGGCTCACAGCTTCATCAGCAGCATTCCGGCCAGCACCAGGCCGCAGGCCAGCAGGCGCGGCAGGCCGAACGGCTCCTTGAGGAAGCGCATGCCGAACAGCACCGCCAGCAGCACGCTGGTCTCGCGCAGCGCCGCCGCCTCGGCGATCGAGCCCAGCTGCATGGCCCATAGCACCAGGCCGTAGCTGGCCAGCACGCAGACCCCGACCGCCAGGCCGAGCTTCCATTCCAGCGCCCAGAAGCGCACGAAGGCGCGGGTTCGCGCGCCAGCGGCGAGCAGCGGGAACGGCAGGCCGGAAAGCAGCGTCAGCCAGACCAGGTAGTCCAGCGCCAGCGGCCAGCGCTTCAGCGCATTGCCGTCGCTCCAGGTGTAGCCGCCGATGCACAGGCCGATCAGCAGCACCACCGGCAGGGTCCGCCAGGGCAGGCGCGAGCCGCCGCCGCCCCAGAGCAGGCAGAGCATGCCGAAGGGGATCAGCAGGATGCCGAGGATCTGCCGGCCGCCGAGCTGCTCGCCGCCGAATGCCAGGGTCAGGCCGAGCACCACCAGCGGCGACAGCCCGCGCATCAGCGGATAGACCAGGCCCAGGTCGCCGACCTTGTAGGCCTCGATCAGCAGCACCCGGTAGAGCAACTGCAGGACGGTGGCGCCGAGCAGCCAGGGCCAGACCTCGGCCGGCGGCAGGCTGACGAAGGGCAATAGGAGGACGGCGCAGAGCACCCCGACCACGTCCATGCAGGCCACCACCAGCAGGCGATCGCTGCTGAACTTGACCAGGGTGTTCCAGGTGGCGTGGAGGACGGCGGCGCACAGCACCAGGCTGGTGGCGAGCATGATCGGCCTTATTGGTATAGACCAAAACAGTCTATCCCGCCGGCGCCTCTAAATGCTCGCCCCGTTGCGGCGTTTTTTCCTGAAAGCTCCTAGGAAAGCGGAGAAACACGCAGCAGACATTGCCAGGCCAACGGCTTAATCTTCGGACAATCCTGATGGACTACCATCGGCCAGCGCCGCACAGTGCCGGCCCGGCCTCCCTTTCAACGACACAGGAATCCCTGCCTTGAGCGCTCTTCTCAAGCCCTTCGACAATCGTTTGTTCTGGCCCGCGGTCGCCGTCGGCGGCCTGCTGATCCTCGCCTTCGTCCTCTATCTCCAGCATGTGCGCGGTTTCGCGCCCTGCTCGCTGTGCATCTTCATTCGCCTGGACGTGCTCGGCCTGGTGTTCGCCGGGATCGTCGGCAGCCTCGCCCCGCGCTCGCGGTTCGCCGGTGGCGTCGCTGCGCTGGGCATGTTCGCCGCCAGCCTGGGCGGGATCTATCACGCCTGGTCGCTGGTCGCGGAAGAGAAACTCGCCGCCCAGGGTATGGGCAGTTGCAAGATGTTCATGGGCTTCCCCGAATGGATACCGCTGGATACCTGGCTGCCGCAGGTCTTCCAGCCCGAGGGGCTGTGCGGCGAGGTGGTCTGGACCCTGCTCGGCCAGTCGATGGCGGTCTGGTCGCTGGCGCTGTTCGTGTTCTGCCTGCTGGCCCTGGCGGCCAAGCTGGTGCTCGGCCGCCGCACCGCCTGACACTGCCGATATCCGTGCCGGCACAAGGAACGTGCTGGCCATTGGCTGGTCTACAATCGAGCTTTCTCAACCCGGATGAGTAACACCATGCCTCGATTCCTCAGAAATGCCCTCCTCCCCTTCCTCGCCCTGCTGCTCAGCGGCTGCGGCTACAACGCCATGCAAGCCGGCGACGAACAGGTGAAAGCCGCCTGGTCGGAAGTACTGAACCAGTATCAGCGGCGCGCCGACCTGGTACCCAACCTGGTCAGCACGGTGAAGGGCTATGCCTCCCACGAGGCGTCGGTGCTGACCCAGGTCACCGAGGCCCGGGCCAAGGTCGGCAGCGTGCAGCTGAACGCCGACCAGCTGGACGACGAACAGGCCGTGCAGCGCTTCCAGAAGGCCCAGGGTGAACTGAGCTCGGCGCTCTCGCGTCTGCTGGTGGTCACCGAGAACTACCCACAGCTGAAGGCCGACGGCCTGTTCAAGGACCTGCTGACCCAGCTGGAAGGCACCGAGAACCGCATCACCGTGGCCCGTGGCCGCTACGTCAAGTCGGTGCAGGAATACAACGTGCTGCTGCGCCAGTTCCCCGGCGTGATCACCGCCAAGCTGTTCGGCTACAAGCCCAAGGCGAACTTCAGCGTGGAAAACGAAGCGGCGATCTCCACCGCGCCGAAGGTCGACTTCGGCAATCCGCAACCGGCGCAGTAAGCCATGCGCCGGCTGCTACTGGCTGCCGGGCTGCTGCTCGCCAGCCTGGTCGCCTGGGCCGATGTGCCGCCGATACCCGCGCTGACGGCGCGGGTCACCGACCTCACCGCGACCCTTTCCGGCGATCAGCGCCAGCACCTGGAGCAACAGCTCGCCGCCCTGGAAACCAAGAGCGGCGCGCAGGTCGCGGTGCTGCTGGTCCCGACCACCGGCGACGAGTCCATCGAGGAGTACGCGGTGCGCACCTTCGAGAAATGGAAGCTGGGCCAGAAGAAGGTCGACGACGGCGTCCTGCTGCTGGTGGCGAAGAACGACCGCGCCCTGCGCATCGAGGTCGGCTACGGCCTGGAAGGTGCCATCACCGACGTCCAGGCAGGACGGATCATCAGCGAGCAGATCACCCCGCAGTTCCGCCAGGGCAACTTCTATGGCGGCATCCAGGCCGGCGTGGATAGCCTGGTACAACTGATCGATGCCGAGAAGAACCCGGATAGCGCTGCCAGCGCGCCCCTCGACGCCTTGCCGGCGATTCCCGAGGCCACGCCGCCGCGGGCGCTGCCGAAACCGATCGAAGAAGGATCGATGTATGACAGCACCCCGGCGCAGCCGAAGAAGAAGAGCGGCCTGAGCGGACAGCTCTGGGACAACCCGGTATATCTCGGCGTCTATGTGGCGGTGCTGCTCGCCGTGGCCCTGCTCGGCCGCCTGCTGCCACTGCAGTGGATGCGCCGGCGCAGCATCGGCCGCTTCCTGCTCTGCAGCGCAGCGGTCGCCGGCCTGGCCTGGCTGTTGAGCATGGGCCTGTGGCAGAACGTAGACCGCGCGGCGGACGACAGTCTCGGCGTGCTGGCACCGACCCTGTTCATCTACGCCCTGTTCCTGCTTCCCGGCGAAGTGCTGATGGCCATCCTCAGCGCCATCCTCAGCAGCCGTGGCGGCGGCGGTGGGAGCGGCGGCAGCGGCGGTGGCGGTGGCGGCATCTTCCGCGGCGGTGGCGGTTCCAGCGGCGGCGGCGGCGCTTCCGGGCGCTGGTGACAGGAAAGCCCGGGGCTCGTGTCCCGGGCTTTTTTCATGGGGCGGACCTGTCGCTGACGGCGGAACCGTTCGCGGCGCAAAGGCCTCTGCGCTCTCCCCGGCCCCTTCCCGCCCGCGGGAACGGACACAGCGGATAGCTCGTCGGGCCTCAGGCGTACACCCACAACACCCGCACCGGCGCCTGGCTGCGGTTGGCATAGCGACTGCGCATGCGGCTGGGAAGCTGGAAGCCGTCGCCGGCGCGCAGACGCAGTTCCTCGTCCTCCAGCCACAGGGTCAGCTCGCCCTCGAGCACGTAGCCGCCCTGCTCCGAGCTGTCCAGCAGGTCGCGTTCGCCGCTGTCGGCGCCTGGCTCCAGGCAGGTCTCGAGCATGAAGAAGGCGCCGCCCAGGCGCGGCGACACCAGGTTGTCGCTGGCGCCGCGGGCGTAGGCCAGGGTCCGGCGCTCGTCCGGACGGGTCACCCAGGGCGAGGCCTGGGTCTTCGGCGAGCAGAAGAAATAGGTCGCCGGCACCCCGAGCACCTGGCTGATCGCTACCAGATCGTCCACCGCCGGCCGCGACAGGCCGCGCTCGACCTGGGAAACGAAGCCCACCGAGCGGCGGATGCCGTCGGCCAGCGCCTGCAGGGTCATGCCCTTGCGCTTGCGCAGTTCGCGCACCAGGCTGGCGATCTGCGCCAGGTCGTCGGCTACCTCGGTCATTTCGGCTCCAGGCCCCTCTCAGAACAGGTCGCGCAAACGGTAATACGCTTTGCCCAGGGCTTCCAGCGGCGCGGCGAAGCGCTGGCCGCCGGGAAACTTCGGATTGCGCAGGCGCTGGTACAGCGCCAGGGTCTCGTCGTCGCCGAGCAACGCGTCGCTGACCGCCCTGGCCGCCGCCAGGCTCGGCAGCACGCCATGCCCGGAATAGCCCTGCAACCAGTAGCGGTTGCCCTGTCGGCCGATGTCCGGGGTACGCCGCATGCTGCAGTCGATATGCCCGCCCCAGGCGTATTCCAGCTCCACCCCGCGCAACTGCGGGAACACCCGTTCGAGGTAGGGCCGGGTGGCGGCGCGGATGTCGTCGGGCATGCCGCCCAGGTAGGTGCAACCGCCGCCGAACAGCAGGCGGTGGTCCGGGGTCAGGCGGAAGTAGTCGAGGACGAACTGGTTGTCGGTCACGCAACAGTTGCGCGGCAGCAGCGACTTCGCCCGTTCCTCGCCGAGCGGCGCGGTGGCGACCTGGTAGGTGCCCACCGGCAGCATCCGTTGCGACAGCTCGCGATCCAGCCCGTCGATATAAGCGTTGCAGGCCAGCACCAGCGCCGCGCAGCGTATCTCGCCGCGCTCGGTGCGGACCCGGTAGCCGTCGCCCTCCTCGCGGTAGCTCAGGGCCCGGGTCCGCTCGTGGAGGCGCCCGCCGGCGCGCTCGATGGCGGCGGCCAGGCCGAACGCCAGCTTCAGCGGGTTCAGGTGCGCCGCGTGCGGGTCATAGAGGCCGGCGAGATAGCGTTCGCTGGCGATCCACTCGGGCAGCTCGGCCTTCGGTACAAAGCGCAGCCCTTCGTAGCCCCAGCGGCGATTGGCCTCGGCCTGCCAGTCATAGAGCAGGCCGACCCGGCGCGGCAGGATCGCCGTCCACAGATGGCCAACCCGATAGTCACAGTCGAATCCGTGCCGCCGCGGCAGCTCGCGCATCTCGCCGGCCGCCCAGAGCATGCCGTCCCAGAGGCGCCGCGCGCCTTCATAGCCGAGGTCGGCCTCCAGCGGCGGCAGGTCGCTGGACCAGCCTGGCAGCGCCTGTCCGCCGTTGCGCCCGGAAGCCGCCCAGGCGACCCGGCTGGCCTCGATGACACAGACCTTGCGCCCGCCTTCCACCAGCCGCAGCGCGGTGTGCAGGCCGCTGAAGCCGGCGCCGACCACCAGCACCTCGCAATCGAGGTCGCCCTCCAGCGCCGTGCGCGGCTGGATCAGTTCGGGATTGGCGGCGGCGTAATAAGTGCCGACGTGCTCGTGGGATTGCAGGAACATGGCGACCTCCGTGAAATTATATTGGTTATTTTTCATGAAAAATAACACTTAAAATTTCACGAAACCAGTCCCGAGCATTCGCAAACGGCCGGCAGAATGCCGTCGCGCACCAGCAAAGGCAGAGGGGCAAATATTCGAAAGGAGGCGGGAAGCCCCCGCCAGAGCGAAACTGGCGAGGGGAACAGACGTGCGGACGGCGCGGCTCGCGCCGCGGAGAAAAGGTGCACGACCACGGGCGGGGGCATGCCGGGCGTGCGCGGCCAGTCTCGGCGCTGGCGGCGACGGGCGACAGGTACGAATGCACCAGGCGCGCTGGTGCATTCGTACCCTCTTCACTTGCGCCCGTTGCCGTTGCGCGGCTCCGGCGCGAAGCCGCGCTCGCGGGCCCAGACGATGGCCTCGCCGCGACTGTGCACGTCGAGCTTGGCGTAGATGGTCGCCACGTGGTTGCGCACGGTGTTCGGCGCCAGGCCCAGCTCCTTGGCGATTTCCTTGTCCGCCAGGCCCTGGCAGATCAGGTCGAACACCTCACGCTCGCGCGCCGTCAGGTCGGCCAGTTCGGCGCCGGTACCCGGGGCGTTGGCGCGACGCACGTTGGCCAGCTTCTCGATCAGGGTGCGGCTGAACCACGAGGTGTCCTGCATCACCGTCTCGATGGCATGCACCAGTTCCATCTCGGTACGCCGGCGGTCGCTGATGTCGAGCAGCGCCACCAGCACGCAATCCTGTTCGTTGAGGCTTACCGCCTCGGCCGAGACCAGGCAGTCGAGGCCATTGCGGTCCTTGTGCTGCAAACGCAACTGCACGTTGCGCACGCTGCCGCTGTGGCCGAGCAGCTCGCGCAGGCGTTCGCCGCCGCCATCCAGCCACAGGCCGCCGGCGATGGTGGACTCGCCGAGCAGCTCCTCGGCCGGGTAGCCGAAGGTCTCGCCGAACGCCTGGTTGACGTCCAGCGCCTGCAGGTCGTCGCCGCCCAGCACCAGGCTCGGCACCGGCGCCATGCGGAACGCCTTGGCGAAGCGCTCCTCGCTCTTGCGCAGGGCCTCCTCGGCCTTCTTGCGCGGCTCGAGGTCGGTGAAGGTGAACAGCATGCAGGCCTCCTCGCCCACCTCGATCGGCTGTCCGGCGACCACCACGCACTTGCGCCCGCCTTCGGCCACCCGCAGGCTCGCCTCCATCTGCGGGATCGTCTCGCCGGCGCTCAGGCGTTCCACCGCCAGGTCGCGGCGCTCGGCCTGGTCGAGCACGTCCAGTTCGTACACCGAGCGGCCGATCACCTGGTCGCGGGCATAGCCGGTCATTTCCAGGAAACCGACGTTGACCTTCACGTAGCGGTAGTCGCCCAGCCGGCAGATCACCGCCGGTGCCGGGTTGGCGTTGAAGGTCTTCTCGAAGCGCTGTTCGGCGCTGGCCCATTCGGTGGCATCGTGGAGGATCAGCACCAGGCAGTCGGGCTTGTCCTCCGGGGTGGTCAGGACCAGGCCACGCACGCGGTGCACCCAGCGGGTGTCCTCGGCGTCGGCTGGAAACACCTCGACCACCACGTCGCTGAAGCACTCGCCGGCCACCAGGCGCTCGGCAGGGTACTGGCCTTCCTGCAACGGATGGTTGTTGCGGTAGCGCAGGCGGAAGCGTTCGCGGTACTCGCCGATATCCGCGCCCAGCCCGGCCAGCGAATCGACGCCATGCATCGCCAGGGCCGCCTCGTTGGCCCAGAGGATGCGCTGGTCGGGCTCGACCAGGATCACCCCCTCGGTCAGGCCGGCGATGATCTGCTGCAACTGGCGGCGGTCGGTCTGGGTCCGCAGTACCTGGTCGTTCATGCTGTTCCTCTTGGCTGGAGCGATTTTGCGGGGGTGCAAAGGATGCCCGCCCGCCAGCGCCGCGCTCGCGTGACGATTGCACTAGGCGCGCTAGTGCATTTGCATCGCGAAACGATAGCGGAGGCACCCCTACCCTGGCGATACAGGAAGCAATGTCCGGGCGGGAAGCCCAGACGCCGCGCCGGCCGGGAGGCTACGCCGCCCCTCGGTGACGAGGTCGTCGACGCATTCCCCCGACTCGCCCTGCACGAGAAGAAAGCCCCATCCCCTTGCATGAGCGATGCGATGAGCAAGAACAAGCACCCCGATCTCGGCGAGATCCAGCGCACCCTGAACCAGGCGCTGGATGGCTACGACTGCCAGTGCCGGATGCACTACGACGGCACCGTCAGTATCAACGTCAGCGCTCGCGAGCACGACGAAACCTTCACCTTCGTCGGCATCCAGCCCGGCGAGCTGGACAACCCCACCCGCCTGCACCTGTTCGCCGAAAGCCTGCGCCGGGACCTGGCCCTGTTGGAACCCTGGCTGGGAAAGCACGCCGCCTAGAATAAAAAAAGCGCCCCACAGGACCAAAACGACGTCCGGAGGCGCATGCGAGGACAGAGGAATCTTCCTGGCGGTCAGGTCCGGCGAGCGCTTTCCGTCGGCCGACCGGCCAGGTAGTCGAGCAACTGGAACAGCACCGGCTCCACCTCGCGACAATGCGCGGCCCCCTGGCGGATCCTCCCGGCGCTCTGTACCGCCCCCTCCCGCAGCAGGTCCTGCGGGCAGGCCTCGAGCAGCGCCTCGATGCTCTCCGGCGTGCTTTCCAGGTGGCATTGCAGGCCGATCGCCTGCTCGTTCCAGACGAAGCCCTGGTTGGCACAGGCCGCCGAGCCGTAGAGCGGCACGCTGCCGGCCGGCAGGTCGAAGGTCTCGCCATGCCAATGGAACGCCATCAGCTGTTCCGGCAGGCGCTCGCCCAGCGGCGAGCCTAGTGCCTGGCTGTACCTGTGCAACGGCCACCAGCCGATCTCCGCCTGGCGTCCCGGGCGTACCGCGGCACCCAGCGCCTGGGCCAGCAACTGCGCGCCGAGGCAGATGCCGAGGACCTTCTTGCCGGCGTCCAGGGCCGCGCGGATCAAATGCTTCTCCGCTACCAGCCAGGGGTACTCCGCTTCGTCATGGACGCTCATCGGCCCCCCCCATCACCACCAGCAGGTCGAAGCTGTCCAGCGCCGGCAGACGGGCGTCTGCGTAGAGGTAGCAGACGTGTTCGTGCGCGCAGTGGCGACCGATCCAGTCGCCGATCCGCGCGCTGCCCTCGAAGGGAACGTGTTGCAGGACCAGGGCTCGCATCAGGCTACCTCCTCGTGGCGGTTGGCGACCCGGGCCAGGGCCCGTTCCAGCCGCCGCAGCATCTCGTCGACGTTGGCCCGGCTGACGGTCAGCGCCGGGGAGAAACGCAGGCAGTGCGGCTGCGGCGCATTGATCAGCAGCCCCTCGCCGAACGCCGCGCGGACCACCGCCGGCGCGCGCTGGCCGATCAGCGGCAGGCCCCAGAACAGGCCCTGGCCGCGCAGCGGGCCATGCCCGTAGCGGCGGGCGACGCGGGCCAGGCCGTCGCGCAGGTGGGTCCCCTGTTCGCGCACCTGCTCCAGGAAGCCCGGCTCCAGCACGGTATTCAGCACCGCCAGCCCCGCGGCGGTCATCAGCGCGTTGCCGTGGTGGGTGCCGAGCTGGTCGCCCGGCTCGAAACAGCAGGCATTGCCGCGCGCCAGCAGGGCCGACAGCGGCACCCCGGCGCCAAGGCCCTTGCCGAGGGTGACGATGTCGGCGCGCACGCCGTACAGTTCCTCCGCCAGCAACGCGCCGCAGCGGCCGATGCCGGTCTGCACCTCGTCGAGGATCAGCAGCACGCCGCGCTGCCGGCACAGGCGTTCGATGCCGCGCAGGTAGTCGAGGGTCGCCGGGATCACCCCGGCGTCGCCCTGCACCGGCTCCAGCATCACCGCCACGGTCTGCTCGTCGATGGCGCCGGCCATGGCGTCGAGGTCGTTGAACGGCACCCTGGCGAAACCCGCCAGGCCGGGCTCCTGCGGCGCCTGCAAGGCAGGCTTGCCGGAGGCCGGGAGAGCACCGAGGGTGCGGCCATGGATACCGTTGGTGGTGGTGACGATGCGCTGCGCGCCACCGCGGTGCAGGCGGCCCCACTTGCGCGCCAGGGCGATGGCCGCCTCGTTGGCCTCGGCGCCGCTGGTGAGGAAGTAGGCCTGGTCGCTGCCGGTGGCCAGGCACAGGCGCTGCGCCAGGGCCAGCACCGGCTGGTTGAGCAGCCCGGGACCGGCGCTGACCAGTTCGCGCGCCTGCCGGGCCAGGGCCTGGACCAGCACGCTGGGACTGTGGCCCAGGCAGTTCACCGCCAGGCCCTGGGTGAAGTCGAGGAAGGCGCGCCCGTCGCTGTCCCACAGCCAGGAACCCTGGCCACGGACGAACACCTGCCCGGGGCGTTCCTGGGTGCGCATCAGGCGCAGGCTATCCAGCGCGTCAGCCATCGATGAGTTCCTCGGTCGCATATTCCACCGCCAGCAGGCGCACGCCCCGCGGCCCCTGCTCCAGTACCCGGCGGCTTTCCCGGCGCGTCTCGAAGCGCAGTTCGAAGCCATCCTCGCTGGGAAAACGCCGGCGCATCAGTTCACGCACCTCGGCGAAGCGCGCGGCGCTGACTTCCATGCGGGCCAGCAACCGACCGGCCTGGCTGAGGGTGATCAGGTAATCGTTCAAGACGCATGCTCCTGGCAAGAGGCCGGACCGCGCAGGCGCGGCCCCCAGTCTTCCACCCGACCGCTGGACAGGCGTTTCGCGGCGGTCTTGCGCCAGCGCTGCGAAAGCGCATCGCAGGCCATCATCTGGCGCAGGCCGAGTGGCTCCAGGGGATCGCCGAAATAGCACTGCAACAGGCGGGCGACGGTCAGTTCCGGATAGTGCCGCTGGACCAGCTTCAGCTCGTCCCGCGGGGTCACCATGCCGCTGCGCAGCACCCGGTAGAACCAGCCACAACGACCGCCGCTCTGCAGTTCGTCGGGCAATTCGGGGAGATTCCAGCGCTGGCCCTGGCGATAGCAGGGCGAACGCGGTTGGCTCACCTCCAGCAGGGCGTCGCCCCAGTGGAACTGGTCGCCGATGCAGACCTCGGCCTCGGTGACGCCGTAGGTGGAGATGTTCTCGCCGAACGCCGGCTGCTGCCATTTGTGCAATGGATGACGTTTGCGCCAGTAGCGGTAGTGCTCCGCGGGATAATGGTGGAGCGCGCGCTCGAGGCCACCGTGATGGCGGATGTCGGCCTGTTCGTCACCGGGCAGGCCGTCATGGCCCAGCCAGAATTCCCGCTCCAGCGGCAGCCTGTCGATCGCGCTGACCAACCCGCCCCAGGTTTCTTCGACTTTACCTATGAAAACGCCGTTTACGACTATCTGCTCCATTGCTCCGCGACCACCCGATGTACCGCCAATGCAGCTAGACTATTGCCTCACGCGGGAACCACTCCATTTCGATTTTCCAGTTTCATCGATAAGAATCACTTATGGATTTTCGCCAGCTCCGCTATTTCGTCGCGCTCTACGAGGAAGGTCACGTCGGCCGCGCCGCCGAACGCCTGGCCCTGTCGCAGCCGGCGCTTTCCCAGCAGATCCGCCAACTGGAGCAGAACCTGGATGTATCGCTGTTCCAGCGCAGCGGCAAGCGCCTGCTGCCGACCGTCGCCGCGCACACCCTGTACAACCATGCGCTACCGCTGCTGGAAGGACTGGAACGGGCCCGCGAGGCGATGCGCGTGTTCCGCGGGCAGACCCCGCGCAGCCTGGCGATCGGCGTGCTGCAGACGGTCAACGCCAGCCTGGTGCCGTACATGGTCGAACGCCTGCACGCCGCGCAGCCGCACCTGCGGGTGCAGATCTACGAACTGTCGGGGATCGACATCGAGCGGCGCCTGCTCACCGGCAACCTGGACATCGGCATCGGCTTCCTGCCGCCGCGCCAGCCGGGCCTGCACAGCGTCGAGCTGTACGAGGACGAACTGCAGCTGGTTATCCCCGAGGAACACCCCCTGAAGGAATTCCGCAAGGTCTCCCTGGCCCAGGCTGCGGAACTGCCGATGCTGCTGCTCGGCGAGGAATTTCGCGCCCGGCAGATCTGGCAGGAACAGCTCGCCGCGATCGGCCGCCGGCCACGGGTGCAGGCGGAACTCAACCACATGAGCGGGATCCTCGACAGCCTGCCGCAGACCCGCTTCGCCACGGTGCTGCCGGGCAAGGCGCGGCAGATGCACTCGAACCAGCGGCTGCTGTGGAAGCCGCTGAGCGAACCGCGCATCCCGCTGAAGGTCGGCCTGGTCTACCGCGATGCGCAGCGCCAGCACGCCAGCGTCGAGCTGCTGCGCTCGTTGCTGGAAGGGGTGGTCTGAGCGCGCGGTTTTTCCGGGACAATAAAAAACCCCGCCTTTTGGGCGGGGTTTTGCAGACCTCTATCCTGACATCCGTGCTACGCCACCATCCGTGGTGGATTCCCTGAGTTTCCGTATTGTCTTTGGCGCTTCCTGCGCAATGTCCTGACGGTTTGAAGATTACGCATCTCCGCGAGGAGGAGAAAGCAGCCAAAACCACCGGCGTTTGTAAGCCCTGGCTTACACGCTGTAATAGTTCCGCCCGCCGGACCGACGGCATGCGCCAGTCGCCCCCGCCTTGCCGTGCATCAAGATGACCCGCAGCGCGCCCGCTACAGTGGGCAGTCCCCTCATCACCGCGAGCCTTCCCAGCATGGAATTCCAGCGCGTCCACCAGCAGCTCTTGCAGAGCCACCACCTGTTCGAACCGCTCTCACCCGCCCAGCTCCAGGAGTTGCTCGCCAGCAGCGACCTGGTCAACCTGGACAAGGGCGCCTACGTGTTCCGCCAGGGCGAGCCGGCGCACGCCTTCTACTACCTGATTTCCGGCTGCGTGAAGATCTACCGGCTGACCCCGGAAGGCCAGGAGAAGATTCTCGAGGTGACCAGCGAGCGCAACACCTTCGCCGAGGCGATGATGTTCATGGACACCCCGAACTACGTGGCCACCGCCCAGGCGGTGGTGCCCAGCCAGCTGTTCCGTTTCTCCAACAAGGCCTACCTGCGCCAGTTGCAGGACAACACACCGCTGGCCCTGGCCCTGCTGGCCAAGCTCAGCACCCGCCTGCACCAGCGCATCGACGAGATCGAGACGCTTTCCCTGAAGAACGCCACCCACCGCGTGGTGCGCTACCTGCTGACCCTCGCCGCCCACGCGCCGGGGCAGAACTGCCGGGTGGAGATCCCGGTGGCCAAGCAACTGGTGGCCGGGCACCTATCGATCCAGCCGGAAACCTTCTCGCGGATCATGCACCGCCTCGGCGACGAGGGCATCATCCGCCTCGACGGCCGCGAGATCAGCATCCTCGACCGCGAGCGCCTGGAGTGCTTCGAGTGAACAGCCTCGCCGCTTGATCGCGATCAAGCGCGCAACGGCCCGTCGGCCGGCAAGCTGGAGGGGTCGAGCCCGCGAGAACGCCCATGCGCCAATGCCTGTATTGCCTCCATGAAACCGAAGGCGCGGAAAGCGCCTGCGAACAGTGCGGCATGCCGCTGCCCAGCGCTTCCCAGCGCCAGCTCCAGCGCCGCCGGCAGCGGCGCTTCGCCTGGTTCTGCGCCGGGCTGGCGCTGTTCTGCCTGGGCATGATGCTCTGGCTGCCGCGCGATGTTCCCTGAAGCATCTCAGCGGCGCAGACGCCGATAGAGCTGGAGCAGGCGCTCGGGCAACTGCCCGGCGCGCCCGACCAGCGCGAAGCCGTCGGCGCCGAACAGGTAGGGCAGGTAGTCCGCCGCCTCCCTGTCGATGGTGATGCAGAAGGGCACCAGCCCCTGGCTGCGCGCCTCGATCACCGCCTGGCGGGTGTCCTCGATGCCGTAGCGGCCCTCGTAGCGGTCCAGGTCGTTGGGCTTGCCGTCGCTCAACAGCAACAGCAGGCGACGCTTCTGCGGCTGCCCGCCGAGCACCTGGCTGGCCCGGCGGATCGCCGCGCCCATCCGCGTGTAGTAGCCCGGCGAAAGCGCCAGCACGCGACCGCGGACCTCGCCGCCGTAGCCTTCGTCGAAATCCTTCAGCACCTGCCAGCGCACCTGCTGCCGGCGCACCGAGGAAAACCCGTACAGCGCGAAGGGGTCGCCCAGCGCCTGCAACGCCTCGCCGAACAGCAGCAGGCTGTCGACGATGCTGTCGATCACCCGCCGCTGGTCGTCGAGGTAGGCTTCGGTGGACATCGACAGGTCCGCCAGCAACAGGCAGGCGAGGTCGCGCCGGCGCGGCCGCTGTTCGAGGAACAGGCCTGGCTGGGTGGAACCTCCGCGCCGCCGCTCGACCTGGAAGTCGAGCCAGGCATCGAGGTCGATCTCGTCGCCCTGTGGCCGCTGGCGCAGGCGTTGGCGACCGTCGCGCAGGCAGGCGAACTGACGGCGCAGATGCAGCGCGGTCTTCTCCAGATGCGCCGGCAGGCCGGCGCTGGCCGCGCCGCGCGGCCGCAGCGGTTGCAGCAGCACGTGGTCGGCCAGCAGGCGCTGCTGCCGATAGTCCCACTCGGGCAGCTTCAGCCCGGGGCCGAGCGGCAGGTCATCGTAGTCGGCGGCCGGCAGGTCGAGGTCCAGGCGCAGGCCGCCGCCCTTCCGCGTGCGCTGGCGCGACAGCGACAGGTAGTCGAGGTCCTCGGCGACGCGCGCGCCGTCCGGGTCGTCCTCGTCGTCGCTACAGCGGTCCAGGGCCAGGTGCTCCGACCAACTGAGCAGGCTTTCCAGGCGGAACAGCAGCAGGTTGCGTTCGCTGTCGCGTTCCTCGACGCGCTCGGCGCGCTTGCGCGCTCCGCTGCGGGCGACCTGGCGCTTGCCGGCGCCGGCGGCCGCTTCCTCGCCGTCCTCGGCGCTGGCGGAAGGCGTCCAGCGCTCGCCGGGATACAGCCACAGCGGCACCGGCCAGGGCGCCCGCTCGACTCGCGGGAAGCGCTCGACGCTGCCCGGCTCGGCAAGCGCGCGGCGCAGGGCGATTTCCAGTTCGGCATCAGCCGCCGAGCAATCGTCCAGCGACGGGCGCTGGCGCAGATGCGCGGCGACCAGCCGGGCATAGCGCGGGCGCAGCGCCGGATAGGCGTCGAGCAACTGCCGCGCCCAGCGCTGGTTGTCCTGCGCCCAGTGCCGCAGCGGCCCGGCGCTGGCCGCCAGCAGCGCCAGCCAGCGATACAGTTCGCGGTTGAGCTCGGCCTGCGGGTATACCGCCAAGGACTCCGGCAGGCGCAGGCTGTCGCCATTGAACCAGGACACCGGGGCCTGCTCGCAGGTCCCGGCGACCCGCTGCAACCAGGTACGGCGCAGCAGCAGGCGGCGCGCCGGGGTCGCTTCGAGGGCTACCCCCGGAGCGCCGCCGAGCGCCCGGAAGAGCATGCCGAGCGGACGCCGCATGCTCTCCAGGGTCACCCGCGCCGCCTCGAACTCGCCGCTGGCATGGCGGGTGATGAAGCGGTGCCAGTGGGCGCCGACCCATTCCTCCAGCTCGACGGCGAAGGCCATCTCAGGCGGCCGCCTTGCCGCGCCGGAAGCTCAGCAGGTAGGCGACCAGGCCGATGAGGAACACCACGCCGGCGCCTTCGCGCAGCCAGTAGAAGATCGCCAGCTGGTCCTGGGTGGCCATGAAGGTCATCGCCGCGCCGTCCGCCGGCATCCGTTGCAGCCAGACCTGCAGCACCCCGGCCGCGGATAGGAACAGGGTGATGAACACCATCGCCACGGTCATCAGCCAGAAGCCCCACATCTCCAGGACCTGCGAGCGGTTGTCCATCGCCTCGCCGATCCCGCGCAGGCGCGGCATGGCGTAGGAGATGATGGTCATCACGATCATCGCGTAGGCGCCATAGAAGGCCATGTGGCCGTGGGCGGCGGTGAGCTGGGTGCCGTGGGTGTAGTAGTTCACCGGCGCCAGGGTGTGCATGAAGCCCCAGACTCCCGCGCCGAGGAAGGCCATCACCGTGGTGCCCATGGCCCACAGCGCGACCGCGCGGTTCGGATAGTCGCGGCGGCGGCGGTTGATGGTGTTGAAGGCGAACAGCACCATGGCGAAGAACGGCAGCGGCTCCAGCGCCGAGAATACCGAGCCGAGCCACAGCCAGTAGCCGGGCACGCCGATCCAGAAGTAGTGGTGGCCGGTGCCGATGATGCCGCTGATCAGCGCCATGGCGATGATCACGTAGAGCCATTTCTCGATCACCTCGCGGTCGACCCCGGTGATCTTCACCAGCACGAAGGCGAGGATCGCACCCATGATCAGCTCCCACACGCCTTCCACCCACAGGTGCACCACCCACCACCAGTAGAACTTGTCGCGGGTGAGGTTTTCCGGGTTGTAGAAGGAGAACAGGAACAGCAGGGCGAGGCCGATCAGGCCGGTCATCAGGACCATGCTGATGGCGGTCTTGCGCCCGCGCAGCACGGTCATGCCGACGTTGAACAGAAAGCCCAGGGCGACGATCACGATGCCCGCCTTGCTGATGGTCGGCTGTTCGAGGAACTCGCGGCCCATGGTCGGCCACAGTTCGTTGCCGGTGAGCCTGGCCAGGCCGGCATAGGGCACCAGCAGGTAGCCGAGGACGGTCAGCACACCGGCGGCGGCGAATACCCAGAACAGGATCCAGGCCAGCCTGGGGCTGTACAGCTCACAGTCGCTCTCCTCCGGCACCAGGTAGTAGGCAGCGCCCATGAAGCCGAACAGCAGCCAGACGATCAGCAGGTTGGTGTGCACCATGCGCGCGACGTTGAAGGGGATCGCCGGGAACAGGAAATCGCCGACCACGTACTGCAGGCCCATGATCAGGCCGAACAGGATCTGCCCGACGAAGAGGACCAGGGCGAACACGAAGTAGGGTTTGGCGACCGCCTGCGAGGCGAATTTCAGGGAGCCATTGGGCGACATCATCAACCCTCCTTGTTCGGCGGCCATTGGTTGGTATCGATCTTCGAGCTCCACTTGAGGAACTCGGCCAGGTCGTCGACCTGCCCTTCGCTGAGATGGAACTGCGGCATGGCGCGGCGGCCCGGCACGTTCAGCGGCTGGATCTTCATCCAGGCCTGGAGGAAGGTGTTGAAGCCCTCCTCGCCGCCACGCCGCCCGACCACGTTGCCCAGCTCCGGCGCGAAGTAGGCGCCCTCGCCGAGCAGGGTGTGGCAGCCGACGCAGTTGTTCTGCTCCCAGACCAGCTTGCCGCGCACCACCGCTTCGCTCATCGCGGCCTCGTTGGTGCGCTCGGGCAGGGTCTTCTCGGTGTGGTAGGTCAGGGCCAGGAACAACAGGATGAAGAACACACTCCCGCCGAAATAGATGTTCCTGGCCATGCCTTTGGTAAAGGTCTCGGACATGCGGCCTCCTGGAATGGGTGGTGCGGCGATTCTAGGAAGCGGCGGCGGCGAACCCGCTTGATGGCAATCAAGATTCCCGAACGATTTACTCAGTTATTCATCCGCGCCAGGTACAGCGCCGCGCCCACCGCCAGGGCCATCAGCAGCGGCCAGGCCAGCAGCAGGCGGCGCCATAGCGCCGGGGCGTGGGCCAGTTCCATGAAGCGCTCGCCGATCAGCCAGCCCTTGGCCACCGCGCAGGCCAGCACCGCCGCCAGCAGCCAGGGAGAGTCGCCGGCGCCGCCCAGCAGCACGCCGGCCACCGCCAGCGCCAGCAACGCCAGCCAGCAGAGAGTCAGGGTTCGCATCGGCGCCTCATTGCAGGACGTAGACCAGCGGGAACAGCAGCACCCAGACCAGGTCGACCATGTGCCAGTAGAGCACGCCCGATTCCAGTCCCGAGCAGGCCTGCGGCGTATGGCGCCGGCGCCAGCAGGCCTGCGCCAGCCAGCCGAGGATCAGCAGGCCGAGCAGGACGTGGAGGAAATGGAAGCCGGTCAGGCACCAGTAGAGGGTGAAGAAAGTGTCGTGCTCGATGTCCAGGCCGAGGTCGGCGAGCCGCCCGTACTCGTGCAGCTTCAGGCCGACGTAGACCAGCGCCAGCAGCAGCGCCGCCAGCAACCAGCCGCTCGCCTGGCGCGGCCGCCCGCGGCGCACCGCGTGCACCGCCAGCGCGGCGAGCCAGCCGGAGCTGAGCAGGGCCACGGTCAGCATCAGGCCCCAGCGGCTGTCCAGTTGCCCCCGGCCGGCGCGGAACAGCTCCGGCTGCCAGGCCTGGGCGCCGGCGAAGGCCAGCAGCAGCAGGCTGAACACGCTGAGTTCGGCGAGGATGAAGAACCACATCGCCAGGTCGCCGGGCAGGCGCCGCTCGACGGTATCAGCCGACATGGAGATCGACGATGTCCATCAGCGCCGCCACCGTCGCCGGGTCGTCCGAGAGCGGTTCGGCCAGCGCCACCCGGCACGCCTCGCGCGGGTCCATGCCGTCGCCGATGAGACGCGCGGCGAAGATCAGCAGGCGGGTCGAGGCGACTTCCTCCAGGTCGTGCTGCTCCAGCCGCCGCAGCGCCTGGCCCAACTGCACCAGGCGCTGCGCCAGAACCTCGGCGCAGCCGCTCTCGCCGACCAGGATGCGTGCCTCCTGCTGCGCCGCCGGGTAGTCGAAGCGCAACGCGACGAAGCGCTGCCGGGTGCTGGGCTTCAGGCCCTTGAGCAGGTTCTGGTAGCCAGGGTTGTAGGACACCACCAGCATGAACGAAGGCGGCGCCTGCAACGTCTCGCCGGTGCGCTCCAGGTACAGCTCGCGGCGGTCGTCGGCCAGCGGGTGGATGGCGACCGTGGTGTCCTGGCGCGCCTCCACCACTTCGTCCAGGTAGCAGATACCGCCTTCGCGCACCGCGCGGGTCAGCGGGCCGTCCTGCCACCAGGTGCCGTCGGCGCCGATCAGGTGGCGCCCGAGCAGGTCGGCGGCGCCCAGGTCGTCGTGGCAGGCGACGCTGTACAACGGCAGTTCCAGGCGCCGCGCCATGTGCTGGACGAAGCGGGTCTTGCCGCAACCGGTGGGGCCCTTGAGCAGCACCGGCAGGCCATGCCGCCAGGCGCGCTCGAAGACGTCGATCTCATGGCCGGTGGCCTCGTAGAAAGGTATCGCGTCCCGCATGTCCTACTCCTGCGCTAGGGATTAGGACCGCACGCTATTCACAGTTGGAAGGTGCCACAAGCGCAAAGCACCGCAATCTTGATTCCGGTCAAGCAAGGGTAAAGACCCTGCTTTCTATGATCCTTTCGCGCCATGAATTCCCGGGAGTTCCCGACGCAGCCACCCCCAAAACACTGCTAAGGGAGCGCCTCGCAGGGCTCCTGAGGAGATAGACCATGCCATTTGGCAAGCCACTGGCGGGCACCCTGCTCGCCTCGCTGACGCTGCTGGGCCTGGCCACCGCTCACGCCAAGGACGACATGCAAGCAGCCGCGCAATACCAGGGTGCCGCTTCCGCCGTCGATCCCGCTCACGTGGTGCGCACCAACGGTGCCCCCGACATGAGTGAAAGCGAGTTCAACGAGGCCAAGCAGATCTACTTCCAACGCTGTGCCGGCTGCCACGGCGTCCTGCGCAAGGGCGCCACCGGCAAGCCGCTGACCCCGGACATCACCCAGCAACGCGGCCAGCAATACCTGGAAGCGCTGATCACCTACGGCACCCCGCTGGGCATGCCGAACTGGGGCAGTTCCGGCGAGCTGAGCAAGGAACAGATCACCCTGATGGCCAAGTACATCCAGCACACCCCGCCGCAACCGCCGGAGTGGGGAATGCCGGAGATGCGCGAATCGTGGAAGGTGCTGGTGAAGCCGGAGGACCGGCCGAAGAAACAGCTCAACGACCTCGACCTGCCCAACCTGTTCTCGGTGACCCTGCGCGACGCCGGGCAGATCGCCCTGGTCGACGGCGACAGCAAGAAGATCGTCAAGGTCATCGATACCGGCTATGCCGTGCACATCTCGCGGATGTCCGCCTCCGGCCGCTACCTGCTGGTGATCGGCCGCGACGCGCGGATCGACATGATCGACCTGTGGGCCAAGGAGCCGACCAAGGTCGCCGAGATCAAGATCGGCATCGAGGCGCGCTCGGTGGAAAGCTCCAAGTTCAAGGGCTACGAGGACCGCTACACCATCGCCGGCGCCTACTGGCCGCCACAGTTCGCGATCATGGACGGCGAGACCCTGGAACCGAAGCAGATCGTCTCCACCCGCGGCATGACCGTGGACACCCAGACCTACCACCCGGAACCGCGCGTGGCGGCGATCATCGCCTCCCACGAGCACCCCGAGTTCATCGTCAACGTGAAGGAGACCGGCAAGGTCCTGCTGGTCAACTACAAGGACATCGACAACCTCACCATCACCAGCATCGGCGCGGCGCCGTTCCTCCACGACGGCGGCTGGGACAGCAGCCACCGCTACTTCATGACCGCCGCCAACAACTCCAACAAGGTTGCCGTGATCGACTCCAGGGACCGTCGCCTGTCGGCCCTGGTCGACGTCGGCAAGACCCCGCACCCGGGGCGTGGCGCCAACTTCGTACATCCCAAGTACGGCCCGGTGTGGAGCACCAGCCACCTGGGCGACGGCAGCATCTCGCTGATCGGCACCGATCCGAAGAACCATCCGCAGTACGCCTGGAAGAAAGTCGCCGAGCTACAGGGCCAGGGCGGCGGCTCGCTGTTCATCAAGACCCATCCGAAGTCCTCGCACCTCTACGTCGACACCACCTTCAACCCCGACGCCAGGATCAGCCAGAGCGTCGCGGTGTTCGACCTGAAGAACCTCGACGCCAAGTACCAGGTGCTGCCGATCGCCGAATGGGCCGATCTCGGCGAAGGCGCCAAGCGGGTGGTGCAGCCCGAGTACAACAAGCGCGGCGACGAAGTCTGGTTCTCGGTGTGGAACGGCAAGAACGACAGCTCCGCGCTGGTGGTGGTGGACGACAAGACCCTGAAGCTCAAGGCCGTGGTCAAGGACCCGCGGCTGATCACCCCGACCGGCAAGTTCAACGTCTACAACACCCAGCACGACGTGTACTGAGACCCGCGTGCGGGGCACGCCCCGCACGCTCCCCCCTACGAGGAACCGTGATGAAACCGTACGCACTGCTTTCGCTGCTCGCCACCGGCACCCTGCTCGCCCAGGGCGCCTGGGCCGAAGCCCCCGAAGTGCTGTTCAAGAACAAGGGCTGCGTGGCCTGCCATGCGATCGACACCAAGATGGTCGGCCCGGCCTACAAGGACGTCGCCGCCAAGTTCGCCGGCCAGGCCGGCGCCGAAGCGGAACTCGCGCAGCGGATCAAGAACGGCAGCCAGGGCGTCTGGGGCCCGATCCCGATGCCGCCGAACGCGGTCAGCGACGACGAGGCGCAGACCCTGGCGAAATGGGTCCTGTCGCAGAAATGAACGCCCCTCCGGACTTCCGGCGCGCCGCCAGCCACGCTTTGTGGCTGGCCCTCGCGCTGACGTTCGCCTGTCCTCTTCCGGGCCTGGCCGACGAGCATCCCGATGCCCGTCGCCAGGCCCAGTTGCGTCACCTGCTGTTGCAGGACTGCGGCTCCTGCCACGGCCTGCGCCTGACCGGCGGCCTCGGCCCGGCGCTGACCCCCGAGGCCCTGCGCGGCAAGCCGCGCGAACCGCTGGTCGCCACCGTGCTCATGGGCCGCCCGCAAACCCCGATGCCCCCCTGGGCCGGCCTGCTCAGCGAAGACGACGCCGGCTGGCTGGTGGACCGCCTGATCGAAGGAGAGATCGCCCCATGAACCTGCGTCCCCTCGCGCCGCTTTTCCTCGCCCTGCTCGCCGGCTGTAGCCAGCAGCCGCCCTTGCGCGGCAGCGGCGACCTCGGCGTGCTGATCGAACGCGCCGACGGCAGCGTGCAGATCCTCGACGGCACGGCGAAGACCTCGCTGGCGCGGGTCGAAGGCCTCGGCGACCTGTCCCACGCCTCCTTGGTGTTCTCCCGCGACCAGCGCTACGCCTACGTGTTCGGTCGCGACGGCGGCCTGACCAGGCTCGACCTGCTGGCCCAGCGCATCGACAAGCGCCTGATCCAGGGCGGCAATAGCATCGGCGGAGCGATCAGCCAGGACGGTCGGCTGGTCGCGGTATCCAACTACGAGCCGGGCGGGGTCAAGGTGTTCGACAGCCGCACCCTGGAGCTGGTCGCCGAGATTCCCGCCACCCGCCTCCCCGGCCAGGACAGGAACTCCCGGGTGGTCGGCCTGGTCGACGCGCCGGGGCAGCGTTTCGTGTTCAGCCTGTTCGACAGCGGCGAGATCTGGATCGCCGACTTCAGCCAGGGCGACACGCCGCGCCTGACCCGCTTCCGCGATGTCGGCAAGCAGCCCTACGACGCCCTCATCAGCCCCGACGGGCGCTACTACATGGCCGGCCTGTTCGGCGAGGACGGCATGGCGCAGCTCGACCTCTGGCACCCGGAGCGCGGCGTCAGGCGCGTACTCGGCGACTACGGCCGCGGCCAGCGCAAGCTGCCGGTGTACAAGATGCCGCACCTGGAGGGCTGGACCATCGCCAGCGACCAGGCCTTCGTCCCGGCGGTCGGCCATCACCAGGTGCTGGTGCTCGACGCGCGCGACTGGAAGCAGACCGACGCCATCGATGTCGCCGGCCAGCCGGTGTTCGTCATGACCCGCCCGGACGACCGGCAGATCTGGGTCAACTTCGCCTACCCGGACAACGACAAGGTGCAGGTCATCGACAGCGAGACCCACGAGGTGATCGAGACCCTGCGCCCCGGCCCCGGCGTACTGCACATGGAATTCAGCGGGCGCGGCGACCAGGTCTGGATCTCCGTGCGCGACGCCGACCAGGTGCAGGTCTGGGACCCGTACCGCCTGGAGCGCATCGGCAGCCTTCCGGCCCGCAGCCCGAGCGGCATCTTCTTCAGCCACCGCGCCCAGCACATCGGACTCTAGGAGGCACCATGGACGACCTCTCCCGCCGCCTCCTCGCCCGCTACCAGAAAGGCCTGCCGATCTGCGCGGAACCCTATCGGCGGATGGCCGAAACCCTGGGTTGCAGCGAAGCCGAGGTGCTCGAACGGCTGCGTCGCCTGGAAGCCGACGGCGCTCTGTCACGGGTCGGTCCGGTGCTCCGCCACCAGCGCGCCGGGGCCAGCACCCTGGCTGCCCTGGCGGTGCCCGAGGAACGTCTGCAACGGGTCGCCGAGCGCATCAGCCAATACGCCGAGGTGAACCACAACTACCAGCGCGAACACCACTACAACCTGTGGTTCGTGCTCACCGCCGGCGACCGCGCGCAACTCGACCGGGTACTGGCGGAGATCGCCGCCGACACCGGCCTGCAACCTCTCGACCTGCCGATGCAGGAAGCCTACTGCATCGACCTCGCGTTTCCCCTGGAGGCCAGCCGATGAAACCTGTCGAACCCCTCGCCGCGCCGCAGCGACAACACCTGCGCTACCTGCTGGAACAGGGCCTGCCGCTGGCCAGCCGGCCCTATCGGGTGCTCGCCGAACGCATCGGTGCCGGCGAAGACGAAGTGCTGGAACAGGTCCGCCGCTGGGACGAAGACGGCCTGTTCCGCCGCTTCGGGGTGATCCTCCACCACCGCGCCCTGGGCTATACCGCCAACGCCATGCTGGTGCTCGATGTCGCCGACGCGGAGGTCGACGCCGTCGGCCGCGCCCTCGCCCACGAGTCGATCGTCTCGCTCTGCTACCGCCGCCCGCGTCGCCTGCCGATGTGGCCATACAACCTGTTCTGCATGATCCACGGCCGCGAGCGCTGCGAAGTGGAACGCCAGATCGCGGCCCTGCTGGAGCGCCACGACCTGCGCCAGGCACCGCACCGCTGGCTGTTCAGCCTGCGCGCCTACAAGCAGTGCGGCGGCCGCTACACCGCGCCGCCGTCCGGCCTGGAGCGCCGCCATGGATGAGTTCGACCGGCGCCTGCTGAACCGCCTGCAACACGGCCTGCCGCTGGAGCCGCACCCCTATGCGCTGCTCGCCGGCGAACTGGATTGCCGCGAGGAAGACATCCTGCGCCGCCTCGACGACCTGCTCGACGACGGCACCCTGACCCGCTTCGGTCCGCTGTTCGACATCGAGCCCCTCGGCGGCGCCTTCACCCTGGCCGCCATGAGCGTACCGGAGGCGCGTTTCGAAGAGCTCGCCGCGCTGCTCGCCGGCTGGCCGCAGGTCGCCCACAACTACCGCCGCGAGCACGCCCTGAACATGTGGTTCGTGGTCGCTTGCGACAGCCCGGCGGAGGTCGCCGAGACCCTGGCGCGGCTGGAGCGCGAGAGCGGGCTGGCGGTGCTCGACCTACCCAAGGAGGCGACCTACCATGTCGGCCTGCATTTCCCCCTCTGACGCCCTGCTCGCCCGCCGCCTGGTCGAACTGACCCAGGCCGGCCTGCCGCTGGTCGCCGACCCCTGGGCGTGGATCGCCGCGCAGCTGCAACTGAGCGAGACGGAGACCCTGGCGCTGCTGAGGCGCCTGCGCGACGCCGGGGTGATCCGGCGCATCGCCGCGGTGCCCAACCACTATCGCCTCGGCTACCGGCACAACGGCATGACCGTCTGGGACGTCGCCGATGAGCGCATCGAACGCCTCGGCCGGCTGGTCGGCGGGCTGTCCTTCGTCAGCCACTGCTACCGCCGCCCGCGTCGTCTGCCGCAATGGCGCTACAACCTGTTCGCCATGGTTCACGGCCGCAGCGAAGCGCAGATCGAAGGCTACCGCCAGCAGATCCGCCTGCTCCTCGGCGAGGACTGTCGCGCCGACGAGATGCTGGTGAGCAGCCGCATCCTGAAGAAGACCGGCCTGCGCCTGGCGCAGAAGGAGGAACGTCCATGCTGAGGATCAGCCATTACCTGCGCAGCCTCGCCGGGGACGCGCCGGCGCCGCGCCGCGCCGGCGGCAGGCGCGCCCCGGTGGTGATCTGGAACCTGCTGCGGCGCTGCAACCTGACCTGCAAGCACTGTTATTCCACCTCCGCCGACAGCGACTTCCGTGGCGAGCTGGAGACCGCGGAAATCCTTCGCGGCATCGACGACCTGCGCACCGCCGGGGTGCGCGTGCTGATCCTCTCCGGCGGCGAACCGCTGATGCACCCGGACCTCTTCGAGATCGCCGCCCATGCGCGCCAGGCCGGGATGTTCGTGGCGCTGTCGAGCAACGGCACGCTGATCGACGAGGGCAACATCCAGCGCGTCGCCGAGGCCCGCTTCGACTACGTCGGCATCAGCCTCGACGGCCTGCGCGAGACCCACGACCGCTTCCGCCAGAAGCAGGGCAGCTTCGACGCCGCGCTGGCGGCCATGCGCCTGTGCCGCGAGGCGGACATCCGCGTCGGCATGCGCACCACCCTGACCGAGGAGAACGCCACGCAACTGCCGGCGCTGCTCGACCTGATGCGCGAACTCGACGTGCAGAAGTTCTATCTCTCGCACCTCAACTACAGTGGCCGCGGCCGCCGCAGCCGCGCCCTCGACGCCCATCACCGGCGCACCCGCGAGGCCCTCGCGCTGCTCTTCGAACGGGCCGACGAGGACATCCGGCAAGGTCGCGACAGCGACTTCGTCACCGGCAACAACGACGCCGACGCGATCCTTCTCCTCGACTGGGTCAGGCGCCGCCGCCCGCAGCGACTGGCGCGTCTCTGCGAGCTGCTGCTGGACTGGGGCGGCAACGCCTCGGGCGAGGGCATCGCCAACATCGACAACACCGGCGAGGTGCACCCGGACAGCTACTGGTGGCACCACAGCGTCGGCAACATCCGCCGCCAGCGCTTCGCCGACTTCTGGTTCGAGCACCCCGACCCGCTGCTCCTGCAACTGCGCCAGCATCCGCGTCCGGTGGGCGGGCGCTGCACCCAGTGCCGCTGGCTGGACATCTGCAACGGCAACACCCGCACCCGTGCCTGGGCCAGCGGCGACCTCTGGGGCGAAGACCCCGGCTGCTACCTCAGCGATCAGGAAATCGGCCTCGAGCGCATCGCGCTGCATGCCGTCTAAGGAAAGCCTCATGAACACTACCGTGATTCCTCCGTCCCTCGTCGAGGTCGATTTCCCCGCCGGCAGCGTCGCCCTGGTCGGCGCCGGCCCCGGCGATCCGGGCCTGCTCACCCTGCGCGCCTGGGCTCTGCTGCAACAGGCCGAGGTGGTGGTCTACGACCGCCTGGTCGCCCGCGAGCTGGTCGCCTTGCTGCCGGAAAGCTGCCAGCGCATCTACGTCGGCAAGCGTTGCGGCCACCACAGCCTGCCGCAGGAAGAAATCAACGAACTGCTGGTGCGCCTGGCCCGGCAGCAACGCCGGGTGGTACGCCTGAAGGGCGGCGACCCGTTCATCTTCGGTCGCGGCGCCGAGGAGCTGGAGCGCCTGCTCGAAGCCGGCGTCGACTGCCAGGTGGTGCCCGGCGTCACCGCCGCCTCCGGTTGCAGTACCTACGCCGGCATCCCGCTGACCCACCGCGACCTGGCCCAGTCCTGCACCTTCGTCACCGGCCACCTGCAGAACGATGGCCACCTCGACCTCGACTGGACCGGCCTGGCGCGCGGCAGGCAGACCCTGGTGTTCTACATGGGCCTGGGCAACCTCGCCGAGATCGCCGCGCGCCTGGTCGAGCACGGCCTCCCCGGCGACAACCCGGCAGCGCTGGTCAGCCAGGGTACCCAGGCGCGCCAGCAAGTGACCCGCGGCCCCCTCGCGGAACTGCCGGCGCTGGCGCGGCGCTACCAGTTGCAACCGCCGACCCTGATCGTCGTCGGCCAGGTGGTCGGACTTTTCGCCGAGCGCGAGATGCCGCGGCCGTCGTGCCTGAACGCCGCCCCGGCGAGCAGCGGCGAGGCCAGCGCATGCGCCTGACCGGCCTCGCCCTCGGCCTGCTCCTGCTCCCGCTGGCGCAGGCCGCCGAGCCCCGGGGAGAGGCGCTCTACCGCCAGCACTGCCAGGCCTGCCACGGCGCCGAGCGGCTCGGCGGCAGCGGCCCGACGCTGCTCCCGGAAAGCCTGTCGCGCCTGAAGCCGGCGCAGGCCCGCGAGGTGATCCTGCATGGTCGTCCGGCGACCCAGATGGCCGGTTTCGCCGGCCAGCTGGACGAGACCGGTGCGGATGCCCTGGTCGCCTATCTCTACCAGGCGCCGTCGCACGCGCCGCGCTGGAGCGCGGAGGATATCCGCGCCAGCCGCGTGCAACCCCATCCCCTCGCCACGCTGCCGGCCGCGCCGCGCTTCCAGGCCGACCCGCTGAACCTGTTCGTGGTGGTGGAATCCGGCGACCACCACGTGAGCATCCTCGACGGCGATCGCTTCGCGCCCATCGCCCGCTTCCCCTCGCGCTACGCCCTGCATGGCGGGCCAAAGTTCTCCCCGGACGGGCGCCTGGTGTACTTCGCCTCGCGCGACGGCTGGGTGACCCTCTACGACCTGTACAACCTGGAGGTGGTCGCCGAGGTCCGCGCCGGGCTCAACACGCGCAACCTGGCGGTCAGCGACGACGGGCGCTGGGTGCTGGTGGGCAACTACCTGCCCGGCAACCTGGTGCTGCTGGACGCCCGCGACCTGTCGCTGGTCGCAGTACTCCCGGCGGCCGACGCGCAAGGCCAGCCCTCGCGGGTCAGCGCGGTATACACGGCACCGCCACGGCACAGCTTCGTGGTCGCCCTGAAGGACGTCCACGAGCTGTGGGAGCTGCCCTATGCCAACGGCAAGCCGGTCGCGCCGAAACGGCTGGCGGTCGCCGACTACCTCGACGACTTCTCCTTCAGCCCCGACTACCGCTACCTGCTGGGCAGTTCGCGGCAGGCCAGGGGCGGCGAGGTGATCGAGCTGGACAGCGGCGCACGGGTCGCCTCGATCCCGCTGTCGGGCATGCCGCACCTCGGCTCGGGCATCTACTGGAAGCGCGACGGACGCTGGGTGTTCGCCACGCCGAACATCAGCCGCGGGGTGATCTCGGTGATCGACCTGCAAAACTGGAAGCCGTTGAAGGAAATCGCCACCGACGGTCCCGGCTTCTTCATGCGCAGCCATGCCGACTCGCCCTACGCCTGGACCGATACCTTCCTTGGCAAGAAACACGACGAGATCCTCCTGATCGACAAGCAGACCCTGGAAATCGCCCATCGCCTGCGCCCCAGCCCGGGCAAGGTGGCCGGCCACGTCGAGTTCACCCGCGACGGCCGCTACGCCCTGCTCAGCGTCTGGGACCGCGACGGCGCGCTGGTGGTCTACGACGCGCACAGCCTGGAGGAAGTGAAGCGACTGCCGATGAACAAGCCGTCGGGCAAGTACAACGTCGGCAACAAGATCGGCTATGCGGAGGGAACCTCGCATTGAGGCGCGGGCGAGACACCATCCACGGAGGTTCCGCCTCCCCCGCGACGAACCGCGACAACCCTGTCCCATCACGGCACGAGAAAAACCACGGGAATGGCGGATAACCGCAAGCGGCTATTCGCCCTACCATCCGCCCTGCGCGAGGAGCCGTAGGGCGCATAACGCCAACGGCGTTATCCGCCGACCACACAGCGCCCAGAAAAAAGCCCCGCATCGCGGGGCTTTCCGTCACAGGCGCCAGGCCTCAGAACTGCTCGGCGTCCAGCAGGTACAGCGATTCGCTGCCGGCGCGCACGGAGGCGCTCAGGGAATGGATGCGCGGCAGCAGGCGGGCGAAGTAGAAGCGCGCGGTACCCAGCTTGCTGGCGTAGAAGTCGTCCTCGCCCTGCTTGGCCAGCGCGGTGCGCGCCATCAACGCCCACATGTAGGCGTAGGCCGTATAGCCGAACACGTGCAGGTATTCGACCGACGCGGCGCCGATCTCGTTGGGGTTGCCCTTGGCGCGGTCGAGCAGCCAGGCGGTCAGCTCTTCCAGGTTCTCCACGGCGGCCGCCAGCGGCTTGCTGAACTCGCCCAGGGTCTCGTCGGCGGAAGCGACGAAGGCCTTGATCTCGTCGGTGAAGTGACGGGAGAAGGCGCCGCCGCTGCCGATCACCTTGCGTCCCACCAGGTCGAGCGCCTGGATGCCGTTGGTGCCTTCGTAGATCTGGGTGATGCGACAGTCGCGCACCAGTTGCTCCTGGCCCCATTCGCGGATGAAGCCGTGGCCGCCGAAGATCTGCTGGCCATGGAGGGTGGTTTCCAGCCCCATGTCGGTGAGGAATGCCTTGGCCACCGGGGTCAGCAGCGCCACCAGTTCTTCCGCGCGCTTGCGGGTGACCGCGTCTTCGCTGTACTTGGCGGTGTCCAGCTGCATCGCGACGTAGCTGGAGAAGGCGCGGCCGCCTTCGTTCAGCGCCTTCATGGTGAGCAGCATGCGGCGCACGTCGGGGTGCACGATGATCGGGTCGGCGGCCTTGTCCTTGGCCACCGGGCCGGTCGGCGCGCGGCTCTGGATACGCTCGCGGGCATATTCGATGGCGCTCTGGTAGGAGCGCTCGCCGGTGGCCAGGCCCTGGATGCCGACACCCAGCCGCTCGTAGTTCATCATGGTGAACATCGCCGCCAGGCCCTTGTTGACCTCGCCCACCAGCCAACCGGTGGCGCCGTCGAAGTTCATCACGCAGGTGGCCGAGGCCTTGATCCCCATCTTGTGCTCGATGGAGCCGCAACCCAGGCTGTTCCTCTCGCCCAGCGAGCCGTCGGCGTTGACCAGCACCTTCGGCACCAGGAACAGCGAGATGCCCTTCGGCCCGGCCGGGGCGTCGGGCAGCTTGGCCAGCACCAGGTGGATGATGTTCTCGGTCAGGTCATGCTCGCCGCCGGTGATGAAGATCTTGGTCCCGCTGATCTTGTAGGAGCCGTCGGCCTGCGGCTCGGCCCTGGTGCGGATGATGCCCAGGTCGGTGCCGGCATGCGGCTCGGTCAGGCACATGGAACCGGCCCAGGTGCCGGCGTACATGTTCGGCAGGTACTTGTCCTTCAGCTCGTCGCTGGCATGGGCATTGAGCGCCAGGCAGGCGCCGGCGGTCAGCATCGGGTACAGGCCGAACGACAGGTTGGCCGAGTTGACCAGTTCCTCGACCTGCGCCGAGATCACCTTGGGCATGCCCATGCCGCCGTAGGCCGGATCGCCGCCGACGCCGACCCAGCCGCCTTCGGCGTAGGTCCGGTAGGCCTCGGGGAAGCCGGCCGGGGTGCTCACCGCGCCCGCGTTCCACTGGCAGCCTTCCTCGTCGCCCGGACGGTTCAGCGGGGCGATGGTACCGGCGGTGACCTTGCCGGCCTCTTCGAGGATCGCCGCGGCGGTCTCGGCGTCGACCACGTCGGCCAGCGCCGGCAGTTGCGTCCAGAGCCGGGAAACCTCGAACACCTCATTGAGGACGAAGCGCATGTCGCGCAGCGGTGCTTTGTAATCAGCCATGTGGGGGAATCCTCGATCGTACCGATCGCCGGCCGGGGGCCAGCGGCAACAAAATGGAGGCACGAAAGACGTGCCGCGGCCGAGTCTACACCACCAACATTTCGGACTTGTAGCGTCACGTCGTGACCGATAAGTCCACGCCGGTCTTCCATGCGACAGGCATGAAAAAGCCCGCTTTTCGCGGGCTCGAGCGAGCTCACCGGGAATACGACGGCCCCGATGAAGGCAGGAAAACCGGGACAAGCAGCGCCACGCCCTGCCCCGGCAGCCGCTAGAGCGAAAACTGCTCCGCCGACAGGCTCATCAGGCCCGCCGCGCCGGCCTGGATCGCCGCGGCATGCGCCGCGGTGCGCGGCAGCAGGCGACTGAAGTAGAAGTCGGCGGTGGCCAGCTTGGCTTCGTGGAACGCGGCCTCGCCGCTGCCGGCATCCAGCTTCTCGCGCGCCACCAGGGCGATGCGCAGCCAGAAATAGGCAAGGGTCACGTAGCCGGAGAACATCAGGTAGTCCACCGAGGCGGCGCCCACTTCGTCGGCATTCTTCATCGCCGCCAGACCCACCTGCTGGGTCAGCTCGCCCCACTGCGCGTTCAGCGCCGCCAGTTGCGCGACCTGTCCCTTCAGTTGCGGGTGCCCGGCCTGGGCCTGGCACAACTGGTGGACCAGTTTGGTGAAACCGCGCAACAGCTTGCCCTGGCTGCCCAGTACTTTGCGGCCGAGCAGGTCCAGAGCCTGGATGCCGTTGGTGCCTTCGTAGATCTGCGCGATGCGGCAATCGCGGACCAACTGCTCCATGCCCCACTCGCGGATGTAGCCGTGACCACCGTAGACCTGCATGCCGAGGTTGGTCACCTCTTGCCCGGTCTCGGTCATGAAGGCCTTGCAGATCGGCGTCAGGAAGGCCAGCAGGTCGGCGGCCCGCTCGCGCTCGGCGGCGTCCTGCGACAGGTGCTCGGTGTCGAGCAACTGGGCGGTGAAGTAGGCCAGCGCGCGGTTGCCTTCGTTGAACGCCTTCATGGTCAGCAGCATGCGCCGCACGTCGGGGTGCACGATGATCGGGTCGGCCGGCTTGTCCGGCGCCTTCGGCCCGCTCAGCGAGCGCATCTGCAAGCGCTCCCGGGCATAGCGCACGGCGCCCTGGTAGCTGGTCTCGCCAAGGCACAGGCCCTGCATGCCGGTGCCCAGGCGGGCGTGGTTCATCATGGTGAACATGCAGTGCAGGCCCTTGTTCGGCTCGCCGATCAGGTAACCGGTGGCGCCATCGAAGTTCATCACGCAGGTGGCCGAGGCCTTGATCCCCATCTTGTGCTCGATGGAGCCACAGGAGACCGCGTTGCGCGCGCCCACGTTGCCTTCGGCGTCGGGGAGGAACTTCGGCACGATGAACAGCGAGATACCCTTGGTCCCGGCCGGCGCATCGGGCAGCTTGGCCAGCACCAGGTGGACGATGTTCTCGCTCAGGTCGTGCTCGCCGGCGGAGATGAAGATCTTCGTCCCGCTGATCGAATGGCTGCCGTCGGCGTTCGGCACCGCGCGGGTCTTGATGATGCCCAGGTCGGTGCCACAGTGCGGCTCGGTCAGGCACATGGTGCCGGTCCAGGTGCCGGCGGTCATGCGCGGCAGGTAGGTGTCCTTCTGCGCCTGGCTGCCGTGGGCGTGGATCGCCGACATCGCACCGCGGGTCAGGCCCGGGTACATGCCCCAGGAGACGTTGCTGGCGCCGATCATCTCGCTGAGCAGCAGTCCCAGCGAGTGCGGCAGGCCCTGGCCGCCGTAGGCGGGATCGCTGGCGACACCGTTCCAGCCACCCTCGACGTACTGCGCATAGGCTTCCTTGAAACCCTTGGGCGTGGTCACCGCGCCGTTGTCGAAGTGGCAGCCCTCTTCGTCACCGGAACGGTTCAGCGGCGCCAGCACCTGCTCGCAGAACTTCGAACCCTCCTCGAGGATCGCCGCCACCATGTCCGGGGTCGCATCGCTGGCGCCCAGCGCCTGGTAGTGTCCATGGAAGTCGAATACGTCATCGATCAGGAAGCGCACATCGCGCAGCGGAGCCTTGTATTCCGGCATCTCTGTTCTCCTCGGCAGGGGCGCCCGGCAGGCGCGGATCCCTCGAAGCTACTGCGCCGGGCAGGCGGCGACAATCACGCTGCGGACGCTGAATGCAACGCCATAACCCCGAGGTCGGGCAGCCAGGATGCAGCGGAACGCGGGCATGAAAAAGCCCGCCGAAGGGCGGGCTCTTCCATGCCTGGGGAACGGGCCGCCAGCGGCCCGTGCCATCAGTAACCGAGGGCGAAATCTTCCTCGGCCATCTCCATCAGGTTGTTGGCGCCGGACAGCATGGCGGCGACGTGGGCGCGGGTACGCGGCAGGATGCGCTGGAAGTAGAAGCGCGCGGTCTGCAGCTTGGCCTTGTAGAAGGCTTCCTCGCCGGTGCCGGCGGCCAGCTTCTCGGCGGCCAGGCGCGCCATGTCGGCCCAGAAGTAGGCCAGGCAGGCGTAGCCGGAGTACATCAGGTAGTCCACCGAAGCGGCGCCGACTTCCTCGCGATCCTTCATGGCGGCCATGCCGACCTTCATGGTCAGGTCGCCCCACTCCTTGTTCAGCTGCGCCAGCGGGGCGACGAATTCCTTGACGGCTTCGTTGGCTTCGTTGGCCTGGCAGAACTTGTGCACGATCTTGGTGAAGCCCTTCAGTGCCTCGCCCTGGGTCATCAGCACCTTGCGCCCCAGCAGGTCGAGGGCCTGAACGCCGGTGGTGCCTTCGTACAGCATCGAGATGCGGCTGTCGCGGACGTTCTGCTCCATGCCATGCTCGGCGATGAACCCGTGGCCGCCGTAGATCTGCACGCCGTGGTTGGCGGACTCGAAGCCGACTTCGGTCATGAACGCCTTGGCGATCGGGGTGAGGAAGGCCAGCATCGAATCGGCGGCCTTCTTCTGCTCCTCGTCCTGGCTGCGCTGGACGATGTCGACCTGCTTGGCGGCGAAGTACAGCATCGCGCGGTTGCCTTCGGCGAAGGCCTTCATGGTCAGCAGCATGCGGCGCACGTCGGGATGCACGATGATCGGGTCGGCGGGCTTCTCGGGCGCCTTCGGCCCGGTCAGCGAACGCATCTGCAGACGCTCGCGGGCATAGGCGATGCCGCCCTGGAAACCGACTTCGGCATGGGCCAGGCCTTGCAGCGCGGTACCCAGGCGAGCGGTATTCATGAAGGTGAACATGCAGTTCAGGCCCTTGTTCGGCGGGCCGATCAGGAAGCCGGTGGCGGCGTCGAAGTTCATCACGCAGGTGGCGTTGCCGTGGATGCCCATCTTGTGCTCGATGGAGCCGCAGGAAACCGCGTTGCGCTCGCCGGCGTTGCCTTCGGCGTTGGGCAGGAACTTCGGCACGATGAACAGCGAGATGCCCTTGGTGCCCTGCGGAGCGTCGGGCAGGCGGGCCAGGACGATATGGACGATGTTGTCGGCCATGTCGTGCTCACCGGCGGAGATGAAGATCTTGGTGCCGGTGACCTTGTAGCTGCCGTCGGCCTGCGGCTCGGCCTTGGTGCGCAGCATGCCCAGGTCGGTGCCGCAGTGCGGCTCGGTCAGGCACATGGTGCCGGTCCACTCGCCGGAGACCAGCTTGGTCAGGTAGGTCGCCTGCTGCTCGGCGGTGCCGTGGGCGTGCAGGGTATTCATGGCGCCATGGGACAGGCCCGGGTACATGCCCCAGGACCAGTTGGCCTGGCCGACCATCTCGCTGATGGCCAGGCCGAGGGATTCCGGCAGGCCCTGGCCGCCGTGCTCGACGTCATGGGCCAGGCTCGGCCAGCCGCCTTCGACGAACTGCTGGTAGGCTTCCTTGAAGCCGCTCGGGGTCTTCACCCCCTCGGCGCTCCAGGTGCAGCCCTCCAGGTCGCCGACGCGGTTCAGCGGAGCGATCACCTGTTCGCAGAACTTCGCACCTTCCTCGAGGATGGCGTTGACCATGTCGGGAGTCGCGTCTTCGGCGCCCGGCAGGCTCTGGTAGTGCGCTTCGTAGCCCAGCAGCTCGTCGCGAACGAAACGGATATCACGCAAGGGGGCCTTGTAATCAGGCATAGCAGTCAACCTCTACGAAGGGTTCTGGTTAATCGGCGACCGGACGGATGTCCAGGAGTCTGCGGTCGCAGTACGGGATCGTTCCCGGTCGCCTTTGCCGGACGCACTCATGCGTCCCGACTCTCAAACAGGCGTTTGAAACATACGTTTACGCCAATCCCTTGTCAAGCATCCGAACCGACCGCCCGGTCATGCCCGCAAATCGCTGGCCGCCCCGGTATCCCGGGCGGTTTCGCCTGGTTCGGTGAAGCCCATGGCAAAGCGCCCGGCAGGCGCCTGCAGCGGCCGGGTGACAGTCGGAAAAGCGTAGGCGCGGCCGTCGGTCGGCCGCGAAGGGTCAGGCGTGGGTGTCGATCAGCGTACCGAGGGTCTCGTCGGCCACCTCGATGACCCGCGCGCCACTCTGCGCCTCGAGCTTGCCGCGGGTCAGCTCGAGCATCTGCTCGGCCTGGGGCGAACGGGCCTCGACGGCATTGCGGGCGATCTCGCTGCCGGCCTGGGCGACGCGGGCGCTACCCGACTGCAGCGTGTTCAGGCCACTGACGAAAGCGTTGCCGGAGATTTCCACCGTCGACTCCTTGGAGGCGCGCATGCGCCACTGCGATAGCAAGTGGCTTCTATTCAAGCAGACTTGGCCGCCGCTGGGTACCGCCCGTTGGTTATGGGCGGCCGGCTGTTTATAGCCCGATGCCCAGCGGGCGCAGGTCGAGGTGCGCGGCCACCGCCGCCGGACCGGCGTCGGCCAGGCGCGGCACGCGGCCCAGGCAGGGCGCCGGCAGGCGCTCGGCGAGGGTCGCCAGGTTCTCCTCCAGGCGCGAGGTGGCCGGGTCGACGATGTTCGCTACCCAGCCGGCCAGCGCCAGGCCGTCGCCAAGGATCGCCTCGGCGCTGAGCAGCGCATGGTTGATGCAGCCCAGGCGCACGCCGACCACCAGCACCACCGGCAGCCCCAGCAGGCGCGCCAGGTCGGACAGGTTCTCGCGACCCTGCAACGGCACCCGCCAGCCGCCGGCGCCTTCCACCAGGGTGAAATCGGCCCGCAGCGCCAGCACCTCGCGCACCGCGTCGTGCAGACGCGCCGCGCTCAGCTCGACGCCGGCCTCGCGCGCCGCCAGGTGCGGGGCGATGGCCGGCTCGAAGGCCAGCGGATTGACCTGTTCGTAGGCCAGCGCCAGCGAACACTCGCCGAGCAGCGCCAGCGCGTCGCCATTGCGCAGGCCTTGCGCCGTGGCTTCGCAGCCGGACGCCACCGGCTTCGCCGCGGCGGTACTCAGGCCGGCACTCCGGGCCGCGTGGAGCAGGCCGGCGGCAATGGTGGTCTTGCCGATCTCGGTATCGGTCCCGGTGACGAAAAACGCCGGCATGGTTCAGGAATCCTTGCGCAGCACGCCGAAGACGACGCGGTAGGTGGCGGGCAGCCCTCCGGGCTGGCGGAAACGCTCGTAGGCGGCGACCAGCGCGCGGATGCGCTGGCGCCCGGTGAGGCCATCGGGGCGCCCGGGGTTGAGGTTGTGCGCGCCCAGCGCCTTGAGTTCGTGGGTCAGGCTGCGCAGGTCGGGGAAATGCAGCACGCGGTCTTCATGGCGCAGGACCAGCGGTAGCAGGCCGCTGCCGGCGGCGTGTTGCAGATAGTCGGCGAAGGCGCGGAAGCGATTGACATGGACGAAGCCGTCCACCACCCGCCAGCTGTCGCGCAACTCGCCCAGGGTCCCGACGCACAGGCTGCTGAACGCCAGCACGCCACCCGGCCGCAGGACCCGTCGCGCCTCGGCGAGCACCGCCGGGAGGTCGGCGCACCACTGGATGGCCAGGCTGGAGAACAGCAGGTCGCAACTGCCGTCGCGCAACGGCAGCCTCTCGGCGTCGCCGCCGATGAAATGGCTGGCGCCGCCGCGCGCGCGGGCATGTCGCAGCATGCCTTCGGCGATATCCACGGCCAGGCCTTCGCCGCCGCCGAAGCGCTGCGCCAGGGCGCGGCTGAAGTAGCCGGTGCCGCAGCCGAGATCGACCCAGCGGCGCGGCGCGAAGCCTTCCGGCAATGCAGCCAGCAGGCTCTCGCCAACGCCGCGCTGGAGTTCGGCCACCGCGTCGTAGCTGGCCGCCGCGCGGGAAAACGACGCGGCGACCTGGCGCTTGTCGGGCAGCGCCGCAACGCCATGGGGCGCCAGCAGCGGCGCGGAAAGGTCAGGCATCGTCACCCTCGCGGAGGAATCTCAGGATCGCGCCGGCCACCTCGTCCGGGCATTCCAGCGGCAGGCCGTGGCTGGCCGCCAGGGTCGCGACCTCGACGTCCGGCAGCCACTCGAGCAGGGCCTCGGCGGCCGCCACCGGCACCAGCGCATCGGCCCCGGCGAACAGGTGCAATTGCGGCCCGCGGAAGTTTTCCAGGGCGGCTCGGGTATCCAGTTGGCCGAGCAACTGCAGGCCGGCGACCAGCGCCTCGCGCTCCAGCTGCGGCAGCGCCACCTGCAGTTGCCGCGCCAGGGTCCGCGGGTCGCGTGCGCCCTGGCTGACCAGCAGGGTGAAGCGCTTGCGGGTCAGGTGCGGTTCGAGCAGGAAGGCCTCGAAGAAGTCCTCGAAGGTTTCCGCCGGCATCGCGTTCGGCCAGTCCTCGCGCACACGGAAGCACGGGTTGCTGGCCAGGGTCAGCAGCCCCCGGCAGTCATCGCCGCGCCGCGCCGCCAGTTCGCTGGCGAGCATCCCACCTAGCGACCAACCGGCCAGCCAGCTGTCGCGCGGCAGGTTGTCGTCGAGTTCGTCGAGCCAGTCGGCGGCGTCGGCCAGCGACGGCAGCGGCTCGATCAGCACGTTCAGGTGTGGCTCGCGCTCGTGCAGCGCGTCGCGCAGCGGTTCCAGCGGCGCGCTGCCCAGGCCCCAGCCCGGCAGCAGGATCAGGTGGTCACGCATCGTCTCCCTCCTCGGCTTCGATCTCTGCCAGAAGGCTAGACGACAGCTGTCGCCAGCTTTCGCCGAGGGCTTCGAGCAAGCGGTCGACCTGTGCCTCGCTATGCGCCGCGGACAGCGTGACGCGCAGCCGCGCGCTGTTGGCCGGCACGGTCGGCGGGCGGATCGCGCCGACCATGATCCCGCGCGCGCGGAGCATGTCGGCCAGGGCCACGGCCTGGCGGCTGCCGCCGACCAGGATCGGCTGGATCGGCGTGAAGCTGTCCATCAGGGTCAGGCCGAGCGCTTCGGCGCCACGGCGGAAACGCGCGATCAGCGCCGCCAGGTGTTCCCGCCGCCAGCTTTCGCGGCGCAGCAGCTCCAGGCTCTTCAGGGTGGCGCAGGCCACCGCCGGAGGCTGGCTGGTGGTGTAGATGTAGGGCCGTGCGTACTGGACCAGGGTCTCGATCAGTTCCTCGCTGCCGGCGACGAAGGCGCCGGCGGTGCCGAAGCCTTTGCCGAGGGTGCCGATCAGCACCGGCACCTGCTCCTGGCCGAGGCCGAAGTGTTCGACGATGCCGCCGCCGGCGGCGCCCAGCGGGCCGAAGCCATGCGCGTCGTCGACCATCAGCCAGGCGCCGCGGGCCTGCGCGACGGCGGCCAGGGCCGGCAGGTCGGCGAGATTGCCGTCCATGCTGAAGACCCCGTCGGTCACCACCAGGGTATTGCCCTCGGCCTTGTCCAGGCGCGCTGCGAGGCTCGCCGGGTCGTTATGCAGGTAGCGCGAGAAGCGCGCCCCGGAAAGCAGTCCGGCATCCAGCAGCGAAGCATGGTTGAGGCGGTCCTCCAGCACCGTGTCGCCCTTGCCGACCAGCGCGGTGACCGCGCCGAGGTTGGCCATGTAGCCGGTGGAGAACAGCAGTGCGCGCGGCCGCCCGGTGAATTCGGCGAGGGCCAGCTCCAGCTCGTGGTGCGGCCCGCTGTGGCCGACCACCAGATGCGAGGCGCCACCGCCGACGCCCCAGCGCTCGGCGCCGGCGCGCAGCGCGGCGATCACCTCGGGATGGCTGGCCAGGCCGAGGTAGTCGTTGGAACAGAAGGCCAGCAGCGGCTGGCCGTCGACCACGACGTCCGGGCCCTGGGCCGACTGCAGCAGCGGTCGCTGGCGGTAGAGGTCTTCCGCGCGCCGGGCGGCAAGGCGGGAAGCGAGATCGAAGGACATGGCAGGTCGCTCGTGTTGCTGGACGGACGCGGGCGCGCCCGTCCACGCAGGGCCGACATCAACGGCTGCAACGAAGGGAAGGCAGCGCCCTCCCTTCCAATATGGTCAGGCGGAGGCGGCGTTATAGAACAGCTGCGAATCGCGTTGTTCCACCAGCGCCTGCTCGATGGCCGCCTGGTGCACTTCGTCGGCGTGCTCTTCGCGCTCTTCCGGCTTGATGCCGAGCCGGGCGAACAACTGCATGTCCTTCTCCGCCTGCGGGTTCTTCGTGGTCAGCAGCTTCTCGCCGTAGAAGATCGAGTTGGCCCCGGCCATGAAGGCCAGCGCCTGCATCTGCTCGTTCATCTGCTCGCGGCCGGCCGACAGGCGTACGTGGGACTTCGGCATCATGATCCGGGCCACCGCCAGGGTGCGGATGAAGTCGAAGGGATCGACGTCCTTCTCTTCCGCCAGGGGCGTGCCCTTGACCTTCACCAGCATGTTGATCGGCACCGACTCCGGGTGCTCCGGCAGGTTCGCCAGCTGGATCAGCAGGCCGGCGCGGTCGTCCACCGACTCGCCCATGCCGAGGATGCCGCCGGAGCAGATCTTCATCCCCGCCTCGCGCACGTAGGCCAGGGTCTGCAGGCGCTCGCCGTAGGTACGGGTGGTGATGATGTTGCCGTAGAACTCCGGCGAGGTGTCCAGGTTGTGGTTGTAGTAGTCGAGGCCGGCGTCGGCCAGCGCCTGGGTCTGTTCCTGGGTCAGCCGGCCCAGGGTCATGCAGGTCTCCAGGCCGAGCCTCTTCACGCCCTTGACCATCTCCAGGACATAGGGCATGTCCTTGGCCGAAGGATGCTTCCAGGCCGCGCCCATGCAGAAGCGGGTCGATCCGATGGCCTTGGCCTCGGCCGCCGCCTCCAGGACCTTCTGCACCTCCATCAGCTTTTCCTTGTCCAGGCCGGTGTTGTAGTGGCCGGACTGCGGGCAATACTTGCAGTCCTCGGGACAGGCGCCGGTCTTGATCGAGAGCAGCGTCGAGACCTGCACGCGGTTCGGGTCGAAGTACGCGCGGTGCACCGTCTGCGCCTGGAACAGCAGGTCGTTGAACGGCTGTTCGAATAGCGCGCGGACTTCGGCGAGGGACCAATCGTGGCGGGTGGCGACGGCTGCGGATGCGCTCATGGGGAGATTCCTTCGACGCTTGGTGGCGCCTCGTTATTCGGTGACGCCACGGCACGGGCGCGGCTGTTCAGGCTTTCGAGGCATGATAAGTAAGCATGAGTCGCTGTCAACCTTCGTAAAGTCACAGGTCGACATATGAACACAATTTGAACAGCGAAGGCCCGGCATCATCGCCGGGCCTTTTCGCCCTAGCCTTGCCCCATCAGTTCCAGCCGCCTCAGCCGCTGCCGATATTGCGCCCGCGCTTGCATTGCCTGTTCCAGGGTAACGGCAACGAAACGCGCCCGGTTGTTCGGTTGCAACTGGCCGATCAGGTCGAGGTCGGCGCTGATCACCGTGCCGATCATCGCGTAGCCACCGCCGGACACCGCGTCGCGATGCAGGACGATGGGCTCCAGCCCGCCCGGGACCTGGATCGAGCCGATCGGATAGCAGGCGTCGACGATGTTCGAGGGGTCCGAACCGGCGCCGAACGGCTGCTCGCGGGGCTCGAACGCCAGCGGCTGGCCGCCCTTGTAGCGATAGCCGGTACGGTCGGCCTCCGAGCCCACCGTCCAGGTATCGGCGAAGAAGCGCTCGGCAGCCTCGGCGGTCAGTCGATGGTAATAGAGGCCGGGAACCACCCGCAGGATCACCTCTTTCTCCAGCGCCAGCCCCAGCGAGGGCGGCAGTGCCAGTCCCTCGCGCGCCTGTGCCTGAGGCTCGCCCAGCGGCAGCAGGTCGTCGGTTTGCAACCGCCGCCCCAGGTAGCCACCGATGGCGCCCAAGCCATAGGTGGAGCGACTGCCAAGTACCAGCGGCACGTCGATGCCACCCGCCACCGCCAGATAGCCGCGCGCGCCCGCCGTCGGATAGCCGAACTCCAGGACCTGCCCGGCACGCACGCGGAACGAGGTGTCCAGCGGCATGTCCTGGCCATCCAGACGCGGCTGCATGCGCGCGCCGCTGACCGCCACCAGGGCGTCGCGCTGGAACTCCAGTTGCGGGCCCATCAGGGCGAACTCCAGCACCGCCGCGTCGGCGGAATTACCCACCAGCCGGTTCGCCACGCGCAGGGCGTACTGGTCGAGCGCACCGGAGGGCGGGATGCCCAGGTGGTAGTAGCCTTCGCGGCCGGCGTCCTGCACCGAGCTGGCGAGGCCGGGCTTGAGCACCTTAATCGACATACAGCACCTCCTGCAGACGTTGCGTGCAGCCTCGCGGATCGGCGAGGAACGCGTCGAGATCGAAACTCACCGGACGGATGCGCAGGTCGAATGTGCCCGCTTCGACTTCGGCCGCCATGCGTTCGTATTCGGTCCGCTCGATGGGGCGGAACTGGACGATGTCGCCAGCGCGGAAGAACACCATCGACTCCGCGAGATAGGGCAGGCCCTGGCGTGGATCGAAGATCGGCGCCGGAGTCACGCCGAACATCTGGTAGCCGCCGGCGCCGCGCACCGAATAGATGCAACCGAAGCAGCCACCATGGCCGAGGGTCAGCTTCGGCGTGTCGATGCGCGGCCGCAGGTACTTGGGTACCTGCAACTGCCGCTCGCGCTCGACCATCTGGTACATGAACGGCAGGCCGGCGACGAAACCGACCATCGAGACGAACCAGGGCGTGCCGCTATGCGCCTGGATGAACGCCTGGACGTCGGCATAGCCGTTGATCCGCGCGGCGTACTCGAGGTCGGTGGACGTCGGGTCCTGGTGACGGTCGCGGAAACGCATCAGGGTCTCGTGGGTCCAGGGATCGTTGTACAACACCGGCACTTCGACGATACGCGTCTCGATGCTGCGCGCGGCGACCGCCTCCGCTTCCAGTCCGCGCACGGTCTCCAGCAGCGCCTGCGGGGCCAGCCGGTCGGGGTCGAAGCGGACCTGGAACGAGGCGTTGGCCAGGCATACGTCGAGCACCCCGGGCAATTGCAGGGACTCGATGGCGCGGCTGATCGCCATGCCGCGGAAGAAGGCTTCCAGCGACATGGACTCGGCGACCTCGGCGAACAGGTGCTCGTCGCCGCCGAAGCTGTAGCGGATATTCGCGTGCATCTCAGGTCTCCAGGGCGACGGCCCGCTCGGCGAGCCAGGTTTCCAGGGTGCCGGTATCGAACTGCGCGGCCTGCACCCGCGCATCGGCGAGCAGCCAGCGATGCAGCGGCAGGGTGGTGGCCATGCCGGCCAGTTCGGTGCGCTCCAGCGCCTGGCGCGCGCGGGTGAACGCCTCGCTGCGGTCGCGGCCGTGGACGATCAGCTTGGCCAGCAACGAATCGTAGTACGGCGGCACCCGGTAGCCGGGATACAGGTGGCTGTCGACCCGCACGCCCTCGCCCTTCGGCCATGCCAGGCGCTCCACGGTGCCGGGGCTGGGGAAGAAATTGCGCGCCGGATCCTCGGCGTTGATCCGCATCTCCAGCGCCGCGCCGTTCAGGCGGATCTCTTCCTGGCGCCAGGGCAGCGCCTCGCCGGCGGCGATGCGCAGCATGGCCTGGACCAGGTCGATACCGGTGACCATCTCGCTGACCGGATGCTCGACCTGGATACGGGTGTTCATCTCGATGAAGAAGAACTCGCCGCTGTGCGCGTCGAACAGGTATTCCAGGGTGCCCGCGCCACGATAGCCGAGACTCTGCGCCAGGCGCACGGCGCTCTCGCAGAGGGCCTGGCGCTGCGCCCCGTCCAGCGCCGCCGAAGGTGCCTCCTCGAAGACCTTCTGGCGGCGCCGCTGCAGCGAGCATTCGCGTTCGAACAGATGCACCACGCGCTCGCCGTCGCCGAGGATCTGCACTTCGATGTGCCGCGCCTGGCGGATGAAGCGCTCCAGGTACACCGCCGGCGAACCGAAGGCGGCCTGCGCCTCGCGCTGGGCGATGGGGAATTCCCGACGCAGTTCGTCGGCGTCGCGGGCGATGCGGATGCCACGCCCGCCGCCGCCGGCGGAAGCCTTGACCAACAGCGGGTAGCCGACCTCTTCGGCGCAGGCCAGCGCCGCGTCGAGGTCGTCCAGCTCGCCGGGCGAACCCGGCACCACCGGCACCCCGGCGGCCATCGCGGTGCGTCGCGCCTCGGCCTTGTCGCCCATGCGACGGATGGTCTGCGCGTCCGGGCCGACGAAGACCAGGCCGGCGGCCTGCACCGCCTCGGCGAAGGCAGGGTTTTCCGACAGGAAGCCGTAGCCGGGGTGGATCGAGTCGGCGCCGGTCTCCCGCGCCGCCGCGAGAATCGCCTCGCTGTCGAGGTAACTCTGGTCGGCCCGCGCCGGGCCGATCAGGCGTACTTCGTCGGCCAGCCGCGCGGCCAGCGAATCGCGATCCGCCTCGCTGCATACCGCCACCGTGGGAATGCCCAGGGCCTGGGCGGCGCGGACGATGCGCACGGCGATCTCGCCACGATTGGCCACCAGCAGCTTGTTCAGTCGCTTGTGCATGGCAGGCTCCTCATTCCGCGCTGGCGATTACCGCCAGCACCTGGCCCGGCTCGATGGCCTCGCCATCGGCCACCCGGAACGCCTGGAGCACGCCAGCCTGTCCGGCCTGCACCTCGGAGAACTGCTTCATCACCTCGATCAGCCCGATCACGCTGCCGGCCTCGACCGCCTGCCCGACTTCCGCGTAGGGCGGCGCGTCGGGGCTGGCCTTGCGATAGAAGGTGCCGGGCAAGGGGGACTGCACGTTATGTTCGGCCATGACGAATCCTCATTATTCGAACGTTGTAGGAAATGGCAGAAAAAGCCGTTCGCGGGACGGGCGCTCAGCGCGGCGCCTTGATCCGGATGCCCGCCGCCTCCAGGTGCGCGCGGGTGCCGGCGACCAGTTCCAGGGCGCCGGGGGTGTCGCTGTGGATGCACACCGAGTCGAAGGCGATGTCGAGGTCCTCGCCCTCGACGGTGCGTACCTTGCCCTCGCGGCAGGCGCGCAGGACCTTGTCGGCGACCTGCCGGGGATCGAGGGCGGCGACCCGCCGGGTGAAGACGATCGAGCCGCTGCGGTCGTAGTCGCGGTCGGCGTAGAACTCACGCACCAGCGGCTGGCCCAGTTCCCGGCCGATGCGCCAGGTGGCCGAGCCCGGCATGCAATAGAGCAGCAGTTCCGGTTCCAGGCGTTGCAGGGTTTCGACGAACAGGCGGGCGGCCGCCTCGTCGCGCGCCAGGTGCATGTACAGCGCGCCGTGGGGCTTGACGTGTTGCAGCGCCAGGCCCTCCAGGCGGGCGAACTCGCGCAGTGCGCCGAGCTGGTAGAGCATGTCGTTGACCAGCTCGATGGCCGGTGCCTGGATGTGCCGGCGGCCGAAGCCGACCAGGTCGCGGAAGCCCGGATGGGCGCCGATGGCCACGCCATGCTCGGCGGCCATCTCCACGGTGCGGCGCATGCTGCTCGGGTCGCCGGCATGGAAGCCGGTGGCGATGTTGGCGCTGCTGATCAGCGGCATGATCGCCGCGTCCACGCCATCGCCGATGGTCCATGGGCCGAAGCCTTCGCCCATGTCGGAATTGAGGTCGACTTCAGTCATTGCCGGCTGGCCTCATCTGTCTTGTTGTGGGATGGGGCCACGGTAAAAGCCGCGGAAGGTATTGGGTAGATTTATTATTCGATAGACTCGTTTCTGAAAAACCGATACCTCCTACGGACGCCCATTCCATGGCCCTGACCCTTCGCCAGGTTCGCTACTTCATCGCCACCGCCGAGTTCGGCCAGATTTCCCAGGCCGCCGTCCACCTGAACATCTCGCAGTCGGCGGTGACCAGCGCGATCCAGGAACTGGAGGCCATGCTCGGCGTCGCCCTGTTCACCCGCACCGCGCAGGGCATGAACCTGACCGACAGCGGCCGGCACTTCCTCAACCATGCGTACTCGATCCAGCGCAGCGTCGACGACGCCCTGGCCAGCCCTCTGCCGGACACCCGTGTCGGCGGCAGCCTGAAGGTCGCCGCCAGCTACACGGTGATGGGCTACTTCCTGCCCCACCATCTGCAACGCCTGGCGCAGTGGTACCCGGAGCTGCGCTTGCAACTGTTCGAAGACGAACGCGCCAGCATCGAGCGCGGCCTGCTCGACGGGCGCTACGACATCGCCGTGCTGCTCACCGGCAACCTCACCGATCCCGGGATCGCCGCCGAGACCCTGTTCAACTCCGAACGCCGCCTCTGGCTGCCGAGCCGCCATCCGCTGGGCGAGAAGGCCAACCTCGGGCTGGCCGACGTGGCCGGCGAGCCGTACATCATGCTCACCGTCGACGAAGCCGGACAGAGCGCGCTGCGTTACTGGGAGCGCAGCGGCCACCGGCCCCGGGTGATCCTTCACACCAGTTCGGTGGAGGCGGTGCGCAGCATGGTCGCCAACGGCTCGGGGGTGGCGATCCTCTCCGACCTGGTGTACCGACCCTGGTCGCTGGAGGGCAAGCGCATCGAGACCCTGTCGCTGGTCGACCCGGTGCCGTCGATGAGCGTCGGCCTGGCCTGGCGCCGCGACGCCGAGCCAAGCGCCGGCATGCGCGCCTTGCGCGAGAACTTCCGCCAGTCGTTCCTCGCCCCGCAACAAAGCAGCAGCCGGCGCTGAACCCGGCGGCTAATCTCTGATCCAACCCAAGGACCACTCAGGACAGGACACTCATGGGTACAGAAGGCTTTTTCGACGGACTGGGCGAGATGCTGGGCAGGGCCATCCGCTTCGTGGTGGACCTGCTTTCCGGCCTGCTGGGCGGCATCTGGAGCGCCATGGACGATTTCCTCCACGGCCTGGCCAGGGCCATCGGCATGGACGCGTCGCTGTTCAGCTTCGTCTTCCTGGTGCTCGGCCTACTGCTGCTCTATAGCGGCATCCGCGCCTTCATGCGCCGTTCGATCATTGGCGGGATCATCTGGACGGTGCTCGGCCTGATCGTGATGAGCTGGCTTATCCACTGATCGACGCGTCGGCTGTTTCCGCAAAGGCCGAAGGAGCGTTTCGGCAATCCACAGGCGAATTCCGAACCCGCTGCCGACGGCTGGTCTGCAGGGCGTTCCTGTCGTTGCATGGCGTGACATCCGCCTGGAAGTCCCGCCATGTCGCTCCCGCTCCAGTATCTGCCGCGCTGGCTCGCGCCGGCACCGGCCTGCCTGCTCTGCGCCGCCCGCAGCGACCAACCGCCTCGTCCGCTGTGCCGAGCCTGCGCGACCGAGCTGCCCTGGTCGCGCCGGCAATGCCGGCGCTGCGCCCTGCCCCTGCCGCTGGACGGACAGTTGTGCGGCGAGTGCCTGCGCCGCCCACCGGCCTATGAGCAGGTGATAGCGCCCTGGCGCTACGCCTTCCCGCTGGACAGCCTGATCAACCGCTTCAAGCACCAGGCGGCCTGGCCGCTGGGACGGCTGCTCGGCGAACTGCTGGCGGAGCACCTGCGGCAACGCTATGCCGAAGGCCTGCCGCGCCCCGTACGCCTGCTGCCGGTCCCGCTGGCGCCACGCCGCGAACGTCGCCGCGGCTTCAACCAGGCGCGGTTGCTCGCCGACTGGCTGGCTGGCGAACTACGCCTGCGCTGCGCACCGCACCTGCTTCGGCGTGTGCTCGACACCCCTGCCCAGCAGGGCCTGGATGCCGCGCTGCGACGGCGCAATCTGCGCCACGCCTTCGCCCTGGCCCCCGGCAAGGAGGTTCGCGGCCTGCACCTGGCGCTGGTCGACGACGTGCTCACCACCGGCGCCACCGCCGAATGCCTCGCCCGCCTGTTGCGCCGGGCGGGCGCGGCGCGGGTCGACGTCTATTGCCTGGCGCGCACGCCGAAGCCCGGCTGATCTGGGCTAGACTGCCGCGCAACCGATACGGGAGAGGATCCATGCGCGCACTGCTGGTCGCGGCCTGCCTGTCGCTGGGCGGCTGCAGCCATTTCGCCGAAGACGACTGGCTGGGCCAGGACAAAGCCCTGCACTTCGCCAGCTCCGCCGCCCTCGCCGCGGCCGGCATGCAGGCGGCCCATGAACGAGGCCTGCGCGGTGGTCGCCAGGCCCGCTTCGGCCTGAGCTTCTCGCTCGCCTTCGGCATCGGCAAGGAGCTCCACGACAGCCGTGCCGCCGGCAGCGGCTGGAGCTGGAAGGACCTGGCCTGGGACGTGGCCGGTTCCGCCGCCGGCTACAGCCTCTACCGGGCCGCGGACTGACGCCCTTGCGTTTTGCCGTGGGCTGTTGGAGCCTTCGCCGTATACGTCCGCTCATAGCGAAGCCTCCATGTCCGCACTCTCCACCCTCGCCCAGCACGTCACCCGCCGCCCGCAACGCATCGCCCTGCTCGCGCAGATCGCCGAACTGGGCTCCATCACCCGTGCGGCGAAGGCCGTGGGCATCAGCTACAAGGGCGCCTGGGACGCCATCGACGAACTGAACAACCTGGCCGACCGCCCGCTGGTCGAGCGCAGCGTCGGCGGCAAGGGCGGCGGCGGCGCGCGGCTGACCGCCGAGGGCGAGCGCCTGCTGGCCCTCTACCGGCGCCTGGAAGCCTTGCAGGCACAGGTGCTGCAGGCCGCCGAGGACGCCGAGGACCTCAACCTGATAGGCCGCCTGATGCTGCGCACCAGCGCGCGCAACCAGTTGCACGGGCGGGTGCTGTCGATCCATGGCGAAGGCTTCCACGACCGCATCGCCATCGAGCTGCCCGGCCAGCAACGCATCGAGGCGCTGATCACCCGCACCAGCACCGAGCAGCTCGAACTCGGCCGCGGCCGTCCGGTGCTGGCGCTGATCAAGGCCGGCTGGCTGGAAGTCGACCTGGAGCCGCGCGACGACCAGCCGAACCAGTTGCACGGCACCCTGGAGGAAATCCTCGCGGCCAAGGCCGGCCCGAGCGAGGTGCGCATCGGCCTGGGCAGCGGCCTGACCCTCTGCGCGCTGCTTTCCGGCGAACGCCTGGCCAGCCTGGGCCTGAAGAAGGGCCGGAAGGTGGTCGTCTCCGTCGACCCGGCCCAGGTCCTGCTCGGCACGCCGCTGTGAATCTGCCGGGGCGCGCCGGCTTGCGTACACTAGGGGACTTTCGAGCCCTGGATGCCCCGTCATGTCCCATCCCTTCGACTCACTGACCCCCGACCTGGTCCTGGATGCCGTGGAAAGCCTCGGCTATCTCAGCGACGCCCGGGTGCTGGCACTCAACAGCTACGAAAACCGGGTCTACCAGGTCGGTATCGAGGACGACGAGCCGCTGATCGCCAAGTTCTACCGGCCGGACCGCTGGAGCGACGCGGCGATCCGCGAGGAACACGCGTTCTCCGCCGAGCTGGCGGAATGCGAGGTGCCGGTGGTGGCGCCGCTGACGCGCGAGGGCGAGAGCCTGTTCGGTTTTGCCGGCTTCCGTTTCGCCCTGTTTCCCCGGCGCGGCGGTCGCGCGCCCGAGCCGGGCAATCTCGACCAGCTCTACCGCCTTGGCCAGTTGCTCGGCCGCCTGCACGCGGTGGGGGCCACCCGGCCGTTCGAGCACCGTGAGGCGCTCACCGTGGATAACTTCGGCCACGCCTCGCTGGCCACCTTGCTGGAAGGCGACTTCATCCCCCGCAGCCTGCTGCCGGCCTACGAGTCGGTGGCCCGCGACCTGCTCAGGCGCGTCGACGCGCTGTTCGCCGAAGTGCCCTACCAGCCGATCCGCCTGCACGGCGACTGCCATCCGGGCAACCTGCTGTGCCGCGACGAGGTCTACCACATGGTCGACCTCGACGACTGTCGCATGGGCCCGGCGCTGCAGGACCTGTGGATGATGCTCGCCGGCGAACGCCATGAGCGCCTGGCGCAGATCGCCGAACTGGTCGATGGCTACAACGAGTTCCACGACTTCGACCCACGCCAGTTGCCCCTGCTGGAAGGCCTGCGCAGCCTCCGCCTGATGCACTACAGCGCCTGGCTCGCGCGGCGCTGGGACGACCCGGCGTTCCCGCCGAGCTTCCCCTGGTTCGGCAGCGAGCGCTACTGGGGCGAGCAGGTGCTGGTGCTGCGCGAACAACTGGCGGCGCTGGACGAGGAACCGCTGCGGCTGTTCTGAGCGCGCTCTCCGTACAGGGCGAATGGCGCGCAGCGCCATTCGCCCGTTTCTATCCACAGCCCCTCGGCGGCTCCCGCAAGTGTGCCGGTGCTTTTCCGCGGGAACTGTGCGCAGACAAGCTCGCCGCCCCCCTACTAGAATTCACAGGTCACTCGCGCGTGCATTCGATGCACGGCCACTCCTACCTGCCTGACGTTTCAAGGATTCTCCATGGCGACCGCCAACCTCCGTCGGGGCTATGTCCTCGGCCTGACGGCTTATGTGATCTGGGGACTGTTCCCGCTCTACTTCAAATTGCTCGAACGCATCCCCGCGGTGGAAATCATCGTCCAGCGCGCGGTCTGGTCGGCCCTGTTCGGCGCCGTCCTGCTGCTGTTCTGGAAGCACCCGGGCTGGTGGCGCGAGTTGCGCCAGAACCCGAGGCGCTTCGTGGTGCTGGCCGCCAGCGGGCTGCTGATCGCCAGCAACTGGATGACCTACGTCTGGGCGGTGAACAACGGCCACATGCTCGAGGCCAGCCTGGGCTACTACATCAACCCGCTGATCAACGTGATGCTCGGCATGCTCCTGCTCAAGGAGCGCCTGCGTCCCTTGCAATGGCTGGCGGTGGCCCTGGCCTCGCTGGGCGTGGCGCAGCAGGTCTGGCAACTCGGCAGCCTGCCCTGGGTGTCGCTGGTACTGGCGCTGACCTTCGGCTTCTACGGCCTGATCCGCAAGCAGGCGCCGGTCGCCGCGCTGCCCGGACTGGTGGTGGAAACCTGGCTGCTGCTGCCGCTGGCGCTGGTCTGGCTGCTGTTGTTCGCCGACGGGCCGACCAGCGAAGCGGCGTTCTGGAGCACCCCCGAAGCCTTGTGGGTGGTTGCCGCGGGCCCGGTGACGCTGGTTCCGCTGGTCTGCTTCAACGCCGCGGCGCGCCACCTGCCCTACGCCACCCTGGGCTTCCTGCAATACCTGGCGCCGACGCTGGTCCTGCTGCAGGCGATCCTGCTGTTCGGCGAGCATCTGGATTCCAGCCGCCTGACCGCCTTCGCCTTCATCTGGCTCGCCCTGGCCGTCTACAGCCTCGACGCCTGGCGCAGCCTGCGCCGCCTGCCGCAGCCGGGCTGACGTTATCCCCAGGCTTGCGGAACTCCGCAAGCCTGGCGAAAAAACACGCACTCCTTCCTATCCCCCGCCAATACTGACGTTCAGCGATCCACCCCAGGCTTTTCCACAGGATCATGCACGCACTTTGTGCATAGACCTGCTTCTCCTATCCGCAGGCACGTGGATAACTCTTCGGAAGAGGCCCTGCAAAGCGCCTGATCAGTCTTTGAGCACACCTCTGCTCGCCAGTCTTACCAATGGTTACAGCGATATACACAAGGCTTATCCACAAAGCTGCCCAAGGCTTTTGTGAGCAACTGTGGATGAACCAGAAAAGCCATCGATCAAAAAACGTACGGACACCTGGACTACCGATGGATAAAGGCCTGCATGGATTCTTCCCCGGCTTACCCACAGACTGCTCCACGTTATTTGTGCACAGGGGCAAAGATAGCGGCGAAGGTTAATCCACAAGCAAAAGCACAAGAGAGGCTGCTCAGAAAACGAGCAAACCCTTGTATCGCCCATGGATAGAGGCCTTCAAGCTTATCCACACAGAATACCCACAGGCTGGTCCACCTGGTTTGGGAATAACCGCAACGCCGCTGGTCAAAAAACGCGCTATGACCCCAAAGCCTCGCGGCGCCTGGGCTTCAGGGTTTCACCCAAGGTTTTTCCACAGGCCCGTCCCCGGCTTTCCTGAACAACTTCAGGAGGCTTCCAGCACCAACTCCACCATCAGGTCGTCGGCCAGGTCTTCCAGGCGCTCGCGCAGGGTATCCAGCGGCAGGGTCAGGGGCACCGCCAGCAGCGCCTCGGCGTGGAACAGCGGTTCGCTGCTCATTGGCGCGGGGCGCACCTCGGTGGCCAGGCTCTCCAGGTTCACCCCATGCTCGGCGAGCAGCCGGGTGATGTCGCGGACGATACCGGGCCGGTCGTTGCCCACCAGGTCAAGCCGGATCGGTTTCCAGCTGCACACCGGCTCGATCCCGCTTTCCGCCAGCAGCACACGGATGCCATGTTTGGACAAGCCTTGCAGGCCCTCGACCAGTTCGTCGTAGCCTTCCGCCGGCACGGCCACCCGCAGGATCCCGGCGAACTGTCCGGCCATCCGCGACATGCGGCTTTCCAGCCAGTTGCCGCCGTGGGAAGCAATGCATTGGGCGATGCGCTCGACCAGGCCGGGATGGTCGGTGGCGATCACGGTCAGGACCAGGTGATCCATGAGCTTGCCTCCTGCTGGGACGAATGGGAGTTCAGAGCTGCAGCCAGTAAGTGTAGAACTGTTCGTCACGGACATAGCCGAGGCGCTCGTAGAGCGACTGCCCGGCATGGTTGGTCTTCGCCGTCTCCAATTGCAGGCCGCAGGCGCCCATGCTTTCGGCGAAACGCCGGGCCTGGTTCATCAGGGCCTCGCCGACGCCCTGGCGGCGCGCCTCCGGGCGAACGAAGAGATCGCTGAGCAGCCACGAAGGTCGTAGCGCCAGCGAGGCGAACAGCGGATAGAGTTGGACGAAGCCCAGCGCCCGCGCCTCGGCGTCCCTGGCCAGGAACAGGGTCGAGTCGCCCTGGCGCAGGCGCTCGGCGAGGAATGCGCGGACCTGTTCTTCCGGCGCCGGCACTTCGTAGAAGTCGAGGTAGGCGGAAAACAGCGGAACCAGGTCGGCGAGATCGGCGAGGGATGCTGCATGGACGGGCATGGCGAGGCTCCTGGGGCGATTCCGGGAGTATAGGCAAGGCGCTCGGGGCGCATTGAAACATCCTGCGACGCCGCGCCGCACTTGGGTTCGAAAGAAATCGTGTACTGTTTTTAGATTTATCTGGAACAAAGTACAGTTTTTTTGCGAACATTGAGCCTGGCCAACGTGACCGTGAAGCGTCATCCAGTCGTAACGCGACGCGTAACCACTGATTTTTCCCGCGGCATCATGTAGTATGCCGCGGCTCGGACTACAAGGCCGTGCGGCCCGGGTCCAGAGCTGGTCTAGAGCAGAGTGAGGCAAACAATGACTGAACGCGTTCAAGTCGGTGGCCTGCAGGTCGCCAAAGTCCTGTTCGACTTCGTGAACAACGAAGCCATCCCCGGAACCGGCGTCTCTGCCGACTCGTTCTGGACCGGTGCGGAGGCCGTGATCAACGACCTCGCGCCGAAGAATAAAGCCCTGCTCGCCAAGCGCGACGACCTCCAGGCCAAGATCAACGGCTGGCACCAGGCTCGCGCCGGCCAGGCCCATGACGCCGCGGCCTACAAGGCCTTCCTCGAGGAAATCGGCTACCTGCTGCCCGAGGCGGAGGACTTCCAGGCCGGCACCCAGAACGTCGACGACGAGATCGCCCGCATGGCCGGCCCGCAGTTGGTGGTGCCGGTGATGAATGCGCGCTTCGCCCTGAACGCCTCCAACGCCCGCTGGGGTTCGCTGTACGACGCGCTCTACGGCACCGACGTGATCAGCGAGGAAGGCGGCGCGGAGAAGGGCAAGGGCTACAACAAGGTTCGCGGCGACAAGGTCATCGCCTTCGCTCGCGCCTTCCTCGACGAGGCCGCGCCGCTGGAGTCCGGCTCCCATGTCGACGCCACTTCCTACAGCGTGAAGAACGGCGCGCTGGTCGTGGCGCTGAAGAACGGCAGCGAAACCGGCCTGAAGAACGCCGGCCAGTTCCTTGCCTTCCAGGGCGATGCCGCCAAGCCGCAGGCCGTGCTGCTCAAGCACAACGGCCTGCACTTCGAAATCCAGATCGACCCCAGCAGCCCGATCGGCCAGACCGACGCCGCCGGCGTGAAGGACGTGCTGATGGAAGCCGCCCTCACCACCATCATGGACTGCGAGGATTCGGTCGCCGCGGTCGACGCCGACGACAAGGTAGTGATCTACCGCAACTGGCTGGGCCTGATGAAGGGCAACCTGGCCGAGGAAGTCAGCAAGGGCGGCACGACCTTCACCCGCACCATGAACCCGGACCGCGTCTACACCGGGGCCGACGGCTCCGAACTGACCCTGCACGGCCGTTCGCTGCTGTTCGTCCGCAACGTCGGCCACCTGATGACCAACGACGCGATCCTCGACAAGCACGGCAACGAAGTGCCGGAAGGCATCCAGGACGGCCTGTTCACCAGCCTGATCGCCATCCACAACCTGAACGGCAACACCAGCCGCAAGAACAGCCGCACCGGCAGCGTGTACATCGTCAAGCCGAAGATGCACGGCCCGGAAGAGGCCGCCTTCACCAACGAGCTGTTCGGCCGCGTCGAGGACGTCCTCGGCCTGCCGCGCAACACGCTGAAAGTCGGCATCATGGACGAGGAACGCCGCACCACCGTGAACCTGAAGGCCTGCATCAAGGCGGCCAAGGATCGCGTGGTGTTCATCAACACCGGCTTCCTCGACCGCACCGGCGACGAGATCCACACCTCCATGGAAGCCGGCGCCGTGGTGCGCAAGGGCGCCATGAAGTCGGAGAAGTGGATCGGCGCCTACGAGAACAACAACGTCGATGTCGGCCTGGCCACCGGCCTGCAAGGCAAGGCGCAGATCGGCAAGGGCATGTGGGCCATGCCCGACCTGATGGCCGCCATGCTCGAGCAGAAGATCGGCCACCCGCTGGCCGGCGCCAACACCGCCTGGGTCCCGTCGCCGACCGCCGCCACCCTGCACGCCCTGCACTACCACAAGGTCGACGTGTTCGCCCGCCAGGCCGAGCTGGCCAAGCGCACCCCGGCCTCGGTGGACGACATCCTGACCATCCCGCTGGCACCGAACACCAACTGGACCGCGGAAGAGATCAAGAACGAGGTGGACAACAACGCCCAGGGCATCCTCGGCTATGTAGTGCGCTGGATCGACCAGGGGGTCGGCTGCTCCAAGGTACCGGACATCAACGACGTCGGCCTGATGGAAGACCGCGCCACCCTGCGTATCTCCAGCCAGTTGCTGGCCAACTGGCTGCGCCACGGCGTGATCAGCCAGGAGCAGGTGGTCGAGAGTCTCAAGCGCATGGCCGTGGTGGTCGACCGGCAGAACGCCAGCGACCCGTCCTACCGGCCGATGGCGCCGGACTTCGACGACAACGTCGCGTTCCAGGCAGCCCTGGAACTGGTGGTGGAAGGCACGAAGCAGCCGAACGGCTACACCGAGCCGGTCCTGCATCGCCGCCGTCGCGAGTTCAAGGCGAAGAACGGGCTGTAGGCCGTTCACCGCAGCGCAACGAAAAGCCGCCCCGAGGGGCGGCTTTTTCATGGCGGACGGGTCGCTGATACGGCGGATATCGCGAGGGATCGCTTGTTCTGCCTGCACGTCGCTTGAAGCCTGAAGCCAGCTCAAGCTTCAAGCGACTTCCTCCCCGGTTGTTAACTGCTAGAAGTCGCGAGCGATATAGACCGTAGGGCGATATTCGCCCTACTCCACGCTCTCCCCCGGCATCACCCGCCCAAGGCACGCGGCTTGCCGCCAGCTACTGCGCCATCCTGCGCAACGCCTCGCCATCCAGCCGGTAACGCACCCACTCGTCCTGCGGCAGCGCGCCGATGGAGCGGTAGAAGTCGATGGCCGGCTGGTTCCAGTCCAGCACGCTCCACTCCAGGCGTCCGCAGTCGTTGGCCACGGCCTCGCGGGCCAGTTCGCGGAGCAGCCGGCGACCGGCGCCGACGCCACGGCACTCCGGGGTGACGTAGAGGTCCTCGAGGTAGATGCCGTTGCGTCCCAGCCAGGTCGAGTAGCTGTAGAAGTACACCGCATAGCCGATCGGCCGGCCCTCGCTCAGGCACATCAGCGCGCGGGTCGGCGAGCCTTCGGCGAACAGGCTGCGGCGGATGCCTTCGACATCGGTGACCACCTCGTGGCGGGCCCGCTCGTAGTCGGCCAGTTCGATGATGAAGGCAAGGATCTGTTCGGCGTCGGCCGGTACGGCGGGACGGATTTCGAGCGTCATGGGCAACCTTCCGATGAGAAACCCGGCCATCCTAGTGCGACTGATAAGATGCATGAAGTGCATTCTTCTCATCGGCAACTGAATATCATGCATCCACTGCTGCGCCGTCTCGATCTCAACCTGCTGCTGGTGTTCGACTCCCTGTATCGCCACCGCAACGTCGGTACCGCCGCCGGCGAGCTGGCGATCAGCGCCTCGGCCTTCAGCCATGCGCTGGGGCGCCTGCGCCAGGGGCTGGACGACGAGTTGTTCCTGCGCCAGGGCAACCGCATGCAGCCGACCCAGCGCGCCGAGCACCTGGCCGGCGCGGTGGCCGCCGCCCTGCGTGCCCTGGGCGAGGGACTCGAGGAATGGCGGCCGTTCGTGCCGGGACAGAGCCAGCGCACTTTCGTCTTTGCCACCACCGACTACACCGCCTTCGCCCTGCTCCCGCCGCTGATGGACCGCCTGCAGCACAGCGCGCCCGGGGTGCGCCTGCGCCTGGTCAATGCCGAGCGCAAGCTGTCGGTGGAAGCCCTGGCCAGCGGGCGGATCGATTTCGCCCTTGGCTACGACGAGGAACACGAGCGCCTGCCAGAAGGGATCCAGGCCCATGACTGGTTCGCCGACCGCTACGTGGTGGTGGCGCGCCGCGACCACCCGCGCCTCGCCGGGGCACCGACTCTGGAGGGCTACCTGGCCGAGCGGCATGCGGTGGTGACGCCGTGGAACGAGGACAGCGGCGTGATCGACCGGCTGCTGGCCCGCTCCGGCCTGCGTCGCGAAGTGGCGGTGCAACTGCCGACGGTGCTCGCGGCGCTGTTCCTGGCAGGCTCCACCGATTTCCTGCTCACCGCTCCCCGACATGCCGCCCAGGCCCTGGCGGAAGCCGCCGGCCTCGCCCTGTATCCCGCCCCGTTCGACATTCCGCCCTACGTGCTGCGGCTCTACAGCCATGTCCAGCATGCCGGGCGTGACGCCCATGCGTGGATGATCGGGCAGTTGAAGGGCCTGGACATTTCCCGGACAGGCTGAGCTTCACGCCGCGCACCGTCGACGGGCGTCGCGGTAACACTGGGCACAATTATTGTGCACAATTTTCCCAATACGGCCTCCTGGCCGCCCCGTTTTTTCTCCTCCCTCTCATCCTTCAGCATAAACCTATGAATCGGTTAGAAATTCTTACCTGATCGAAGCGACAGCTTTTTCCCAAGCGGTTTCAGGGGCTTGCCGCCGAAAGGCCGGTTTCCACAGAGCGCGGAAAATCCGGTCGAGGAACGGTTGGCACATAACTGGCTTAAATATTCGAAATTCTTGTATACAAAAATAACAGACGAACCCGACCTCGCGCCGAGTTCTTCCGACTGCCGGAGGAGACCGCCATGTCCAGCACCCCGAAGCCGCCCGCCGCGCCCCGCGAGTTTTCCCCCTCGCTGCTCGACCTCGGCACCCTGGAAAGCCTCGACCATCTGCCGCGGGCCGGCCAGAGCGCAGCCGAGTTCTCCGCCGCGATGCTCGACCTGGGCACTCCGGCCAGTCTCGACTGCCTGCCCCGCGCCGGGCTGCGCGCAGCGGAGTTCTCGGCGGCGCGCCTGGACCTGGGCACTCCCGCCAGTCTCGATTGCCTGCCCCGCGCCAGCCATCACGCCGGCAGCGAACTGCCGCCGCTGAGCCCGCGCCTGTACAGCGCCGACCTCGCCCCGAGCAAGGCCGAAGGGCGTCGCTGGGGACGCTACAGCCTGTTCGCGCTGTGGACCAACGACGTGCACAACATCGCCAACTACTCCTTCGCCATCGGCCTCTTCGCCCTCGGCATGAGCGGCGCGCAGATCCTCGCCGCGCTGGCCCTGGGCGCGCTGATGGTCTACGGGCTGATGAACCTGTCCGGCTACATGGGCCAGAAGACCGGCCTGCCCTACCCGGTGATGTGCCGGATCGCCTTCGGCATCCATGGCGCGCAGCTTCCCGCGTTGATCCGCGCGGTGATCGCCATCGCCTGGTTCGGCATCCAGACCTATCTCGCCTCGATCGTCCTGCGCGTCCTGCTGACGGCGATCTGGCCGGGCCTCGCGGCCTACGACCAGGATGCGATCCTCGGCCTGTCGAGCCTGGGCTGGGCGACCTTCGTCGCCATCTGGTGCGTGCAACTGCTGATCTTCGCCTACGGCATGGAGATGGTGCGTCGCTACGAATCCTTCGCCGGACCGGTGATCCTGCTCACCGTCGCCGCCCTCGCCGCCTGGATGTACCTGCGCGCCGGCGCCTCCATCGCCTGGTCCAGCGGCGAACCCATGAGCGGTTCGCAGATGTGGCTGAAGATCTTCGGCGGCGCGGCGTTCTGGGTCACCCTCTACGGCACCATGATCCTGAATTTCTGCGATTTCGCCCGCGGCTGCCCGGACAAGCGCACCATCAGCGTCGGCAACTTCTGGGGGCTGCCGGTGAACATCCTGCTGTTCGGCCTGTTCGCGGTGGTGCTCGCCGGCGCCCAGTTCAGGATCGACGGCCAGCTCATCCAGAGCCCCACCGACATCGTCGCGGCGATCCCCGACACCGCCTTCCTGGTACTGGCCAGCCTGGCGCTGCTGATCGTCACCGTGGCGGTGAACATCATGGCCAACTTCGTCGCCCCGGCCTACGTGCTCACCAACCTGGCGCCGAACCTGCTGAACTTCCGCCGCGCCGGGCTGATCAGCGCGACCATCGCGGTACTGATCCTGCCCTGGCACCTGTACAACAGCCCCGGGGTGATCCTCTACTTCCTCGGCGGCCTCGGCGCGCTGCTCGGCCCGCTGTACGGGATCATCATGGTCGACTACTACCTGGTGCGCAAAGGCCGGGTGAACCTGCCGGAGCTGTACACCGAGAGCCGCGCCGGCGCCTACCACTACGCGCGCGGGGTGAATCCGCGAGCCATCGCCGCCTTCGTCCCGGCGGCGATCATCTCCACCCTGCTGGCGCTGCTGCCGGCGTTCGCCGAACTGTCGCCGTTCTCCTGGTTCTTCGGCGCCGGCCTGGCGGGTCTGATCCACTACGCCCTGGCCAACCGCCGAGCGGCGTACCGCGAGGTGTCCGGCGAAGCGATCGCGGTGGACAGCGTGCAGCACTGAAGGGCGCCCGGCCGGCGCGGGACAGCTAAGCCGGCAGCAACGCCCGCAGTTCCTCCTCGATCGCGTCGAGGGCATCCACCGAACGCTCGGCGCGGGCCACGCCGACCGCGCCCTCCAGCGCCGCGAGAATCAACCAGGCGCGCGAGCCGGCAGCCTTCTCCGCCATGCCGTCGGCGCGCAACGCGCGCTCGATGCCGGCGTGCCATGCGCGCAGCGCGCGGCGGCACTCGGCATGCACCGGGGCCAGCTCGGCATCGATGCTCAAGGTAGTGGAAAACACCGGGCAGGCTTCCTCGAAAGCCGATCGCTCCAGCCAGCCGCGCAGGGTCGCGGTGAATTCGCGCAGGACGTTGCGCGCGTGGGGCGCCGTGGCGCCGGCACGGTCGAGGAAGGTCTCGACCTCGGCGCCGACGAAGCCGATCGCCGCGCTGGCGATCTGCGGCTTGCCCTGGGGGAAGTAGTGATAGAGCGAACCTTTCGGCGCCTCGGCGCGGGCGATGATGTCGCTCAGCCCGGTACCGAAGTAGCCGCGGCTGGCCAGCAGCGAGGCGGTGGCATGGACGATGCGTTCGGCGGCATTGGACTTCTTCGGCAAACCTGACTCTCCAACTCACGGCAGACGAGCGGGCAAGCATGCCCGAGCCTCAGGGTAGATGAAACACACCGCTGGCGCTGGCCACCAGGCGCTCGCCGCTGTGCAGCCGGGCCGAGGCGAAGGCCATGCGCTGGCCGAGCTTGTCGACCCGGGTATGCACCTCCAGCCAATCGCCGACCCGCGCGACGCCGCAGAAGTCCAGGCGCAGGCCGACGGTCACCATCGGCTGCGGCGGCTCGCGGGAAAACGCCATGGCGTAGCCGAGGCCGACGTCGGCCAGGGTCGAGAGCAGGCCGCCGTGGGCGCTGCCGCCGTGATTGCAGTGCTTCTCTTCGATGCGCAGCGCCACCACCAGTTGGCGCTGCGCATCGCGCCGGCAGAAGAAGGGGCCGAGCAGGTCGAGCAACGGGCTGCTGCGGAACAATGGCTGGAATCCTTCGGGGACGTTCATGGCGGGCTCGCCCAGGTTTTTATATAGACTGGTCTAGATAAGATAGTCCCGGACGACATCCTCGCCAGCCCCGTACGGGGTCTTATCCGCTCGCTGAATGGGCGTGCATAAAGAGGGCGCCGCTAGGCGCCCCTGGCCGCTTCAGCGACTCATCGGCCCGCGGACCGGCTGCTCGCGCCCATGACTGGTGGCGCTCAACGGCGCGCCGGCCTCGCCCAGCACCTTGCGCTGTTCGGCCACCGGCGTCTGCGCGCTGGCGTTCTCGAAACGCGCCAGGCGCTGGAACACCGGCAGGGCGAAGGCGTCGGCCAGCAGGCGCGCCAGGCGCGGCCAGCGCTCGCCGTCGACCTGGTAGCGCGCCAGTTGGGCATTGCGGAACAGGCAGGCGATGGCGACATCGGCGATGGACAGTTCGCCGAGCAGCCAGCCCCGTTCCGGCGTCCGCCCTTCCAGGTAGGCGCAGACCGAGGGCAGGTCCTCGTCGTAGGTGCGCTGCAGGACCGCCTGGTCAGGCTCGCGCTTCCAGATCCCGCGATTGATCACCTGCTGGTGGAACAACTGCCAGATGATCACCTGGCCCAGCCGCGAATCGGCGTACTCCTCCAGCCAGCGGGCCTGGGCGCGCTGGCCGAGATCGGCGGGATACAGGCTCGGCTGCGGATAGCGCTCTTCCAGGTACTGGCAGATCACGCTGGAATCGTTGAGGACGAAGTCACCGTCCACCAGCACCGGTATCTGCCGCAACGGACTGAGGCGCTCGAAGGCCTCGTCGCCGAAGAACGGCACGATGGGGTCGATGCGGTAAGCGACGCCTTTCAGCTCCAGCAGCACCAGTACCTTGCGCACATAGGGGGATAGATAGGAACCGATGATCAGCAAAGGTTCGGCCACGACGAGACTCCTGTTCTTGTTATCGGAACGCCGATCCTCCGGCAAACCACCGGGGCGACTCAAGTGGCTTCCCGACGGACGCCAATTGCAGGGATAGTCGCACTTTGCGATCATTTGCGAATAATTCTCGTTTTTCCATTCGATCCCGTTACGGGATGGGGAGCGTCCGTGGCGGCGGGTGAAGTCAGCAACAGCGAATTCGTGGGTAGCCTGTACCGGGACCACCGCGGCTGGCTGCTCGCCTGGCTGAACCGCAACCTCGGCTGCCGCCAGCGCGCCGAAGACCTCAGCCAGGACACCTTCGTCCGCCTCCTCGGCCGCCCGGAGCTGCCCGGCCTGCGCGAACCGCGTGCGTTCCTGGCGAAGGTGGCGCGCGGCCTGCTGATCGACCACTTCCGCCGCGCCGCCCTGGAGCAGGCCTATCTCGCCGAACTGGCGCTGGTTCCGGAAGCGGAGCAGCCTTCGGCCGAAGAGCGGTACCTGATCCTCGAGGACCTGCGCGAGATCGACCGCCTGCTCGGCACGCTGTCGCTGAAGGCGCGCAGCGCGTTCCTCTACAACCGCCTGGACGGCATGCCCCACGCCGAGATCGCCGAGCGTCTCGGGGTCTCGGTGCCGCGCGTGCGCCAGTACCTGGCCCAGGGCCTGCGCCAGTGCTACATCGCCCTCTACGGGGAACCGCGATGAACCCCGACGAGCGCCAGACAGCAGTGCACGCGCGGGTGCTCGACGAAGCCATCGCCTGGCAGTTGCTGCTCGATTCCGGCGAGGCCCATCCCGACGACCACCGCGCCTTCCACCGCTGGTATGCGGCGCATCCCGAACACGAACGCGCCTGGGAACAGCTCGGCGGCCTCGACCGGCACCTGGCGAGAGCCGCCAACGGGCCGGCGCGCAACGCCCTGCTGTCCGGCAACGCACGCTTCAAGCGCCGCCTGCGCCGGCTCGGCGGCAGCGCCCTGGGACTGCTGCTGGCGCTGGGCGTCGGGCTCGGCGTGGCCAACCGCTACGTCCCGGTCCGCTACCTGCTGGCCGACGCCTACAGCGCCACCGGCGAGCAGCGCGAGCTGACCCTCCCCGACGCCACCCATGTGCGCCTGAACAGCCGCAGCGCCATCGATGTCCGCTTCGACGGCGAACGCCGCCAGGTCGTGCTGCTGGCCGGCGAGATCCTGGTGGAAACCGCCCATGGCGACCCGCGCCCCTTCGTGGTCAGCAGCGCCGACGGCGACATGCGCGCCCTCGGCACGCGCTTCCTGGTCCGTCGCGAGGAGCCCGGTACGCGCCTCACCGTATTGCAGTCGGCGGTGGCCGCGCGCGCGGAAACGCTCAGCGAAGAACGTGTGATCAAGGAAGGCCAGCAGGTGCTGATCCTGCCGCAAGGCCTGCAGGCCAGCGCAGCGGCTCCGGCCCTGGCCGGCGCCTGGGCGCAAGGCATGCTGGTGGTGGAGAACGCCCGGCTGGCCGACCTGGTGGCGGAACTGGGGCGCTACTCGCCGGCACTGCTGCGGGTCGACCCGAGCATCGCCGACCTGCGCGTCACCGGCAGTTTCCCGCTGAAGGACACCCGCCTCGCCCTCCAGGCTCTGGAGCCGAGCCTGCCGGTACGCAGCGTGAGGCACAACGCCTGGTGGTTCGAAGTGGTGCCACGCTGAACCGAACGGGTCGCGAAAAATTTTTCCCGCCGGCCCTATCACTTTTTCCGACTCGTCCGGCAAGGAGGCATTGAGACTCGTTTCCATCCAGGAGCCCCGCACATGCCCCGCCCGACGTTCCGTCCCGGCCTGCTCGCCATCGCCATCGCCATCGCCCTTGCCGTTCCCGCACCGTTCCTCCACGCCGCCCCGGCCGAACAGGCCAGCGTGCGCGACTACCGCATCGCCGCCGGGCCGCTGGCGGGCACCCTGAACCGCATCGCGGCCCAGGCCGGCCTGGTCCTCACCCTGGACCCGGCGCTCGCCGAAGGACGCAGCGCCCACGCCGTGCAAGGTCGCTTCGACGCGCCCGGCGCATTGCGCGAAGCGCTCAGGGGCAGCGGCCTGGAGCTGGTGGAAAACGCCGGCGGCACCTACAGCCTGCGCAAGGTGCCGGAAGACACCCTGTCGTTGCAGGCGATGACGGTCAGCGGTGCCGAGGAAGACCCACTGGGGCCGACCAGCGGCTACGTGGCCAAGCGCAGCATGACCGGGACCAAGACCGATACGCCGATCCTCGAAACCCCGCGCTCGATCTCGGTGGCGACCCGCCAGCAGATGGCCGACCGCGCCGTGCACAACCTCGACGACGCGGTGCGCTACATGCCCGGCGTCGTCGCCAGCAGCTTCGGCAGCGACACCCGCTCCGACTGGTTGAAGGTACGCGGCTTCAAGCCGACCCAGTTCCTCGACGGCCTGCCGATGGCGGTCGGTGTCTACAACAACCCGAAGCTGGAAACCTGGAACCTGGAGCGTGTCGCCCTGTTGCGCGGCCCGGCCTCCTCGGTCTACGGCCAGACCCCGCCGGGCGGCATGCTCGACATGGTCAGCCTGCGTCCGCAGAACGTCGCCAGTCACGAGGTGAAGGCCGAGGTCGGCAACTACAACCACAAGCAGGTCAGCTTCGACAGCACCGGCCCGCTCGACGACGAGGGCCGCTTTCTCTACCGCCTCTCCGGGGTGGTACGCGACAGCAACACCCAGGTCGATCATATCGACGACAAGCGCTACAACATCGCCCCGAGCCTGACCTGGAACATCGACGACGACACCCGGCTGACCTTCCTCGGCCAGTTCAACCGCGACGATACAGCCGCCACCAGCCAATTCCTGCCGCTGCGCGGGACCAAATACGACGCTCCGTTCGGAAAGATTTCCCATCACAAGAACCTCGGCGATCCGGATTGGGACTTCTACGACCGCACCTACTATTGGTTGGGCTATTCCTTCGAACGGCGCATCAACGATGTCTGGCAGTTCCGCCAGAACCTGCGCTACCTGCGCAACGACCTGTCGTTCCAGACGCTTACGCCAACCAGCAGTATCGATGCGGCCAGCGCCGACGGCACCTTACAGCGCATGACTACCTCGGTGGACGAGGACGTCAGTCAGTTCGTGGTAGATAACAATTTCCAGGCTGATTTCGAGACCGGTGCGCTGCGCCATACTCTCCTGCTGGGTATCGATCACAACCGCACCCGCACCGACTACACCTCGATCTACAACTTCACCGGTGTGCCGCCGACCAACGTCAACAACCCGATCTATGGTCAGCCGATTCCCAAGCCATCGCGCTCTAGTGCGTTCTATGACTACCGACAGAAGACTTATCAGACCGGGCTCTACCTCCAAGATCAGATCGCCCTCGACAACTGGCGCCTGACCCTCGGTGGCCGCGAGGACTGGGTACATGCCGGCGCCACGTTCTACAATCAGAACGATGCCACCAACACCAGCCGCGACAAGAAATTCAGCGCTAACGCAGCTCTGAGCTACATCTTCGACAACGGCCTGGCGCCCTACCTTTCCTATGCGGAGTCATTCCAGCCAAGCACCGGCGCCGACGATATAGGCTCCAACAAGATGTTCAAACCCACCGAAGGCAAACAATGGGAACTGGGCGTCAAGTATCAACCCGTAGGCTCCGATTCGCTGTTCACCGCAGCCGTCTACGACCTACGCCAGGAGAACGTGAGGGTCACCGACAACATCAATGGGACACCCACTACCTCGCAGGCTGGCGAGGTTAAGGTCTCCGGGATTGAGCTGGAAGCCACCAGCAACGTCACCGAAAACCTGAAGATGATCGGCGCCTATAGCTACACCGACACCGAAGTGAAAAAAGGCCAGTACGCAGGCAACCGCCTGCAACAGGCGCCGCGCAACCAGGCCTCGCTATGGGCCGACTACACCTGGCACGAGGGTGCGCTCAACGGTTTCAGCGTAGGTGCCGGCGCCCGCTACGTAGGCTCGACCTACGGCGACCAGGCCAACACCTACGACGGCTACGCCGGCTCGTACACCCTGTACGACGCCGCCGTGCGCTACGACCTGGGCCAATTGAACGGCAGCCTGAAAGGCGTCAGCGTGGCGGTCAATGCCAACAATCTGTTCAACAAGGATTACCTGGCGTCCTGCGACGGCTACTACTGCTACTACGGCGATCAGCGCAGCGTGGTGGGCAGCGTCAGCTACAAGTGGTGAGCGACGCGTCACGGGTGTGCAACGGCGGATAACCGCTTAGCGGTTACTCGCCCTGCCGCAGAACCTGCCTGCCGGGCACCGGATGCCCCTCCCGCCCGTGGGAGAGGGCCGGGATAGGGGAGCCGCCGCAAAGGGAAGCACCTATATTCTGGGCGCCGGATATCGTCGTTCACCCCGCGATCCGCCCCCACAGCGCGCTGGCGTCGTCGTGGATCTTGAAACGCGGGAACGCCAGGGCCTGGTCGTCGCCCTGTTCGATCTGGCGCAACTCGTCGAGCAGGGCGCTCACCCCGACTTCCTCGAGGCGCCGCAGCAACTGCTCGTCGGTATAGCGGCGGAAAGGCTCGACCAGCCGGTCGAAGCCGTCGGTCATCAGCACGAAAGAGCGCAACGCGGCGAGCGGCAGGGTCTCGCGCTGCACCTGGCCGAGCCAGCGATCGCTTATGTCCAGCGCCCAGTAGCCCTCGGGCTTGTTCATCAGCTGGCGGTTCTGCCGCACGCGCGGGCGGCTGGCCTTGAACAGTTCGGCGTGGTCCCACTGCGGGTGCTCCTCGCGCATCCGGCAGAAATGCGCCAGCGATTGCCGGTCCAGTTCGTGCAGGGCCGATTCGCCGAAGCTGCGCACCTGGCCGTCGGCGCCTTCGACGAGGATCCGGCTGTCGCCGATGTTGAGCAGTTCGACCTCGCCGCCGCGAATCCGCAGCAGGCTCAGGCAGGCCGCCGGCATGTCTTCGAGGTCGTGCCAGTCGCGGCCGCTCTGCGCGCGGAAGTCGCCCTGGATATCGTTGAGCAGGCGCCGCAGCAGGGTCTCGCTGGATTGCTCGGGCTCGACTTCCAGCAGCAACCGCAGGTGCCGGTCCACCGCCTGGGCCAGCCAGCGCGCGTCGCTTTCCACGCCCAGCACGCTGCGGCCGATGCTGGTGGCACCGTCGATCACCCAGGCGGCCTGCGCCGTGCAACCCAGCGCATCGTCGTTCACCGCGCCCCCCGCGCGGCATTCCGCCCCGAGTATTTCCACTGTGGGCATTCGCAGTTCCTCCTATGCTCAATGGCTTGCCAGAATAGCAAGACAGGGCCTTTCCACGTCCCGCCCGTCGTTCGAGGAGAATTGCATGCGTTGCCTGTCATCCCCGTTGCTGGGCCTGCTTGTCGGCCTGTCGCTGAATGGCGCCGCCCTGGCGGGCGAGCAGTATTACCCGCTGGACAAGGGCTCCGCGCCCTACGCGGTCGCGCCCACCGCCCAGGGACCGGTATGGTTCGGCGCCGCCGGCGGGCACGCACTGGGCCGGCTCGATCCGACCAGCGGCGCGAGCGTGCAGGTGCCGCTCGGCGAAGGCGCGCGGCCGCGAGCCATCGTCAGCGACGAGAGCGGCAACGCCTGGGTGCTCGACAGCGGCCTCGACGCCATCCTCCGCGTCGGCGGCGAGCGCCTCGGCAGCGAGCGCTTCGCGCTGCCGGCCAAGGCCGCGCCGGTCGGGCTGGAGGCCGCCGCGTTCGACGACGACGGACGGCTCTGGTTCACCGGCAGCCGTGGTTTCCATGGCCGCCTGGATCCGCAGCGGCGCGTGGTGGAAGTCTGGCCGGCGCCCCAGGGCAAGGCGGCGAGCGGCATCTGCGTCACCCCGGACGGCGAGGTCTGGTACGCACAGGACGACGCGCTGGTGCATGTCGATCCGCTCGACGGCAGCGCCGAGCGGTTGCCCGCGCCTGAAGGCACGAAGGCCCTTCGCGGCCTCGGCGCCGACTCCATCGGCAGGCTCTGGGCCAGCGACAGCGGCGGCGCCCGGCTGTACCGCTACGATCCCAGCGATGCCTCGTGGCAAAGCTGGCCGCTGCCGGACAGCCAGGCCCGCCCGGACAGCCTGCGGGTCGACGCCATGGACCGGGTCTGGCTGCACGACGCCGCCAGCGGCGCGCTCTTGCGTTTCGACAGCGAGCAGGCGACATTCCGCGTCCTGCCCAGCGACCGGCCGGCGCCCGGCAACGCCCTGCTCGGCGGGCGGCCCGGCGAGACCTGGAGCGCCGAGCCCGCCACCGATCGTCTTCGCGTCGTCCGCGATTGATCCATCCAAGGAGCCCGCATGAACGCCACCCATACGCTGTTCTACGCCGCCGCCTCGCCCTTCGTGCGCAAGGTCCTGGTCCTGCTCCACGAGACCGGCCAACGCGAGCGCGTGGTCCTCGAGGAAGCCATGCCGACGCCGGTCGCGCCCATCCGGCAGCTCAACGCCAGCAACCCGGCCGGCAAGATCCCCGCCCTGCGCCTGCCGGACGGCCAGGTGCTGCACGACAGCCGGGTGATCTGCGACTACTTCGACCAGCAGCACGTCGGCGAACCGCTGATTCCCCGCGAAGGCAGCGCCCGCTGGCGGCGCCTGACCATCGCCTCGCTGGCGGATGCCATCCTCGACGCGGCGGTGCTGGTCCGCTACGAAGCCTTCGTCCGCCCCGAGGAAAAGCGCTGGGACGCCTGGCTCGACGCGCAACGGGAAAAGATCGCGCGTTCCCTGGCCTGGCTGGAGAGCGACTGCATCGCCGAACTGCGGGCGCGCTTCGACATCGCCGCCATCGGCGTCGCCTGCGCCCTGGGCTATCTCGACCTGCGCCAGCCGGAGTGGGACTGGCGCGGCCACTATCCGCAGTTGGCCGCCTGGTTCGCCGAGGTCAGCCAGCGCCCGTCGATGCAGGCGACCCGCGCCTGACCCCGGGGCCCGCCGACGCCTGCTGCCGCCGCAGGCGCTCGGCGCGTTGCAGCCAGGCCGCCGAGGGGCCGGGGAACAGCAGGCCGATCCGCGCCGCCAGGCGCTCGCCGTCGCGGCGGTCGTCGCGCAGGCCGACATAGCCATTCATTTCCAGCACACCAGGCGGAACAGCAGCAGGCCCAGCAGCAGAGCGCTCTGCCCCAGTCCCATGCAGAGTTCGAGGAAGGAGCGCACATGGGGGTTGCCGGCGGCGTCCTCGATGCCGCTGAGGCCTTCCCAGAATCCGCCCGGCATCAGCACCAGCATGGCGTGGGCCAGGGGCTTGCCGCTGGCGATCCAGTACTCGATCAGGCCGAACTTGCCGAAGAACAGCAGGAAGATCAGGATCACGCCGCTGACCAGCAGGCCGAGGGCGGCGCAGAGGGTGAACTCGAAGAACAGGCGCATGGTTTTCCTCCTTGGAAATCGGCGGCGGCCGGTGCCGCCGCCCTCGTCGTCAGGCCTTGGCGGGTACGGCCGGGAGGTCCTTGCGACCGACGCCGTACCAGTCCAGCCTGCGGGTCAGCACCATCACCGCGGCGAGCACCGCGAACAGCAGCAGCGAGCCCATCAGCAAGGCGTAGTCCTCGGCGCTGAGCAGGCCGTAGAGCAGCCCGTACAGCCCGGCCAGGCCGGCGCTGAAGCCCAGGCCACGGGTCACGCTGCGCAGGACGAAGCACAGGTAGAAGCCGATCAGGCCGACGCAGGCCCCGGCGGAGGCCAGGTAGGCCAGCTCGAAGCCGACGTGCTCGGCCAGCGATAGCAGCAGCAGGTAGAAGAACGCCAGCGCCAGGCCGACCAGCGCGTACTGGATCGGGTGCACCGCCAGGCGCTTGAGCACCTCGAAGAGGAAGAAGCCGGCGAAGGTCAGGGTGATGAACAGCAACGCATACTTGATCGCCCGGTCGGCCTTCAGGTACTGGTCCACCGGGTCGACCAGGCCGACGCCGAAGGCGCGCGCCTGGAAGCCGTCGCAGCGCTGCTCCTGCACGCAACTGCGCAGCGCCTCTTCCATGTTGGTGGCGAAGAAACTGGTCTGCCAGCGCGCGGTGAAGCCCTCGGCGGTGATCTCCCGCTCGCTGGGCAGGAATTCGCCGCCGAAGCTCGGGTGTGGCCAGTCGGCCTTGAGGATGACCTGGCTGTCGCGCCCCACCGGCACGATGTCCAGCCGCTCGCTGCCCAGCAGGGTCAGGTCGAAGGCGTACTCCAGGCGCTGCGCCTGGCGCCCGTCGACGCCTTGCAGCGGTGCGTGCACGCCGCTGCCGAGCAGGCCGACCCGGCTGCCCGGCTCGAAGTCGACGCCGGCGCCGTTGAGGGAAAGCCGCAGGGCGTTCTCGATGCCGCGGATGTCGCTGATGCCCATCGCCAGGAACGGCGTCTCGAACTGGTAGTCCTCCAGGTCCTCCTCGATGCCGTAGTGCGCCGGCACCTGGAAGTAGCCGCCGACCTTGTTGTCGACGTGGTACAGGCGCGCCTGGTAGATCCCGCGGTAGCGCAGCTCGGTGCGCATCTGGCCGTCGAGGGCGAAGCGATCGGGCAGGAAGTACAGCTCGCCACGCTGTTCGCGCTCCTGCAGGACGCGCTTCTGGGTCTTCTCCTCGGTGACCCATTCGCGCACCGTCCTGCGGTAGGGCACCACCAGCAGCGGCCCGGTGAGGCGCTGGCTGTAGCTGGAGCTGCGGGCGATGTCCTGCAGCACGCCGTCGCGGGCCTCCTGGCGATCGCGGATCAGGCCGTCGATCATCAGCAGGGGGATCAGCAACAGCAGGATGAGCAGGGCGATGGCGCCAAGCTTGTAGGCCAGCGTGCGGTTCATGGGGACTCTCCGTCAGGGTGATGGCGGAGAGTCTGCGACGCGCTCGTGGGTTGCCGCGGGGCGTCGTGTGGAGAATCGATGGAGTTTGTGTGGAGCCGCTTCAGCCGCGCGGCAGCCAGAGCAGCGCCTCGACGCCGTCCTCATGGTTGCCGACCTGCAGCCGGCCGCCATGCAGTTGCGCCACCTCGGCGACGAAATTCAGTCCCAGCCCGGTGCTCTTGCGCCCGCTGGCCGGGCGCGGCAGCGAGTAGAAGCGCTCGGTGAGGCGCGCCAGGGCATAGTCGGGAATCGCCGGGCCCTGGTTGAACAGGCGCAGGGCGACACCCTTGCCGTCGACCTCGGCGCTGAGGCGGAGGCGACCGCCGGGCGGGGTGAAGTCGAGGGCGTTGTCGAGCAGGTTGGCCAGCGCCTGGCGCACCAGGAACCGCTCGCCGCGTATCGCGCAAGGACCGTCGAGGCGCTTCTCCACCGTCAGGCCCTGGCGCTGGATGCGCGCCGCCTGGCCTTCGAGCAAGGCCTCGGCGACCTCCCTCAGGTCGACCGGGCCGACCTCCTCCAGCCCCTGCCGCTGTTCCACCTGGGCCAGGCTCAGCAGGCGCTCGATCAACTGCTGCAGGCGCTCGCTCTCGCCGGCGATATTGGCGACGAAACGCGCCCGCTGCTCGGCCGGCATCTCGCCGTCGAGCAGCTCGGCGGCGCCGCGGATCGCCGCCAGCGGGCTCTTCAGTTCGTGGGTCAGGGTATGCACGTAGCGCTCGACATAGTCCTTGCCTTCCAGTTGGGTGCGCATGCGTTCCACCGCGCCCGCCAACTGCGCCATCTCGCCACCGCGATAGCGCGGCAGTTCGGCGCGGCGCCCCTCGCTGATCGCCTGGGCGTAGCGGGTCAGGCGCCGCAGCGCGCCGCTGAGCCACCAGGAGAGCAGGCCGCCGACCAGCAGGCCGAGGGCGATCAGGCCGGCGCCGAGCCAGGCCAGGCGCCGCTGCGAACGGTCGATGTAGGGTTGCAGGCTGCTGTTCGGCTTGGCCACCGAAACCACCCCGATGATCTTCCCGGCATCCTTGATCGGCGCGGCCACGTACATCACCGAGGAGTCCGGATCGTCCGGGTCTTCGCGACTGGAGCGCGCGCCGTACTGGCCACGCAGGGTCCGGTAGACGTCGTTCCAGCGCGAGTAGTCCTGGCCGACGGCGATCCCGGTGGAATCCAGCAGCACCTTGCCGCTGGCATCGGTGACATAGATGCGATGGTTCACCGCCTCCTTGCGCAACCCCCAGATGTCCGCCTGCGGCACCCGCTTGCCGTAGTCCTCGAGCATCTCCGGCAGGTCGCTCTGTGCCAGGGTGCCGTTCTTCACGTCCTGGCGGAGGATCTCGGCGAGCAGGTTGGCGGTGTCCACCAGGGTTTCCTCGGTGGACTGGCGCACCCCGGGGCGCACCTCGTCCATCACCGTGCTCAGCACGAAGTAGCCGGTGAGACCGACGAACAGGAAGTAGACCAGGAAGATCCGTACGCCGAGCGGCATCAGGCGTGGTCCGGGCTGTAGCTGTAGCCCAGGCCGCGATGGGTCTGGATCGCCTCGCCACGCGCGTTCACCTGGCGCAGCTTGGCGCGCAGGCTCTTGATGTGGCTGTCGATGTTGCGCTCGTAGCCGGCCTCGCTGGCGACGCCGAGGGCGTCGAGCAACTGCTCGCGGCTGAATACCCGCTCGGGCTGCCCGAGCAGCGTCTGCAGCAGGCGGAACTCATGACGGGTGAGGTTGAGCGGGGCGCCGTGGTAGTGGATGCGCACGCGCTCCGCGTCGACCTGGAACGGTCCGTGCAAGGCAGCCTCTTCCAGCGGCGCCGGGCGCGGCGCCATGCGCTTGAGGATGGCCTTGACCCGCGCCGCCACCTCGCGCGGGCTGAACGGCTTGACCACGTAGTCGTCGGCGCCGATCTCCAGGCCCACCACCCGGTCGATCTCGGCGTCGCGGGCGGTGAGGAAGATCACCGGTACCTCGGAGAACCGCCGCAGGCGCTTGCAGGCCTCGAAGCCGCTGATGTCCGGCAGGCCGACGTCGAGGATCAGCAGGTCCGCCGGCTGGCGCTCCTGCAACGCCAGCGCCTCGCCGGCGAGAGGCACCCAGGTGGTGGCGAAACCCTCGGCCTGCAGGGCGTAGAGCAGGGTGTCGGCAATCGCGGCTTCATCTTCGACGATCAGGATATGCGGCATGGCGTGACGGCGGCTGACGGGAATGCCGGAACGGTGCCGCAAGCCGGCGTGCGCGTCAATCGCGCCGCCGGTCGCGGGGCAGGCTTACTTGCAGGCGGGCTTGCCGGCGACGAAGCGCTCGGCGGGATCGACCGCCACGTGGAACTTGCGCAGGCCCTTGGTACCCATCAGGAACGGATAGTTGAAGGCGCTGCGGTCGGTGAGGTTGACCTCGATGGTCTTCATCTCGCCGCCCAGGCAGACCTGCAGGTCGATCACCGGGCGCTCGCTCAGGCGGTCCTCGTCCTCGTCCTCGCCGCTGCGGTTGTCGGCGCGGTTCTTGATCTTGCCGATGCGCGCCAGCTTGTGCTCGAACACCGAGCCGTCGGCCTCCTTGGTGGCCAGGCGGAAGCGCACCCATTCCTCGCCGTCGCGCTGGAACAGCTCGATGTCCTTTGCCGACAGGGAGGAGGTATAGGCGCCGGTGTCCATCTTCGCCTGCAGGGTACGATCCAGCTCCGGCAGCGAGACCCATTCGTAGCGGCCGTAGAGGTTGGGTTCGGCGGCGAGGACCGGCAGGGCGAACAGCGAGAGCAAGGCAAGGACACGCTTCACGCGGGCATCTCCTGAAGTGATACGAGGTCCACATAGGACTAGCACGGTGCGGTTTCGTTCGCCACGCCGGCGGCTTGGGCGGCACGGCGCTGATGCGTATGATGGGCCGCGTCGACCCACACCCAGGACAGGGAAACCAACCATGCGGGAACTGTTGACCGGCCTGACCAGCAGCCTTCTGCTGCTTCTCAACACGCTGATCCTGATCGGCCCGATGATGCTGATCGCTCTGCTCAAGCTGGTGCTCCCCGGCCAGCGCCTGAAGGACCTCTGCTCCAGGGGCGTGATGTGGATCGCCGAGACCTGGGCGGAGATCGACAAGTGGATCTTCGCCACCTGCACGCCGACGGTCTGGGACGTACGCGGCGCCGGCGACCTGCGCCAGGACACCTCCTACCTGGTGGTGAGCAACCACCAGTCGTGGGTGGACATCCCCGCGTTGATCCAGGTGTTCAACCGGCGCACCCCGTACTTCAAGTTCTTCCTCAAGAAGGAGCTGATCTGGGTGCCCTTCCTCGGCCTGGCCTGGTGGGCGCTGGAGTATCCGTTCATGAAGCGCTATTCCAAGGCCTTCCTGGAGAAGCACCCGGAACTCAAGGGCAAGGACCTGGAGATCACCAAGGCCGCCTGCGAGAAGTTCAAGCGCATCCCGGTGACCGTGGTGAACTACCTGGAAGGCACGCGCTTCAGCGAGCAAAAGAAGGCCCGGCAACAGTCGCCCTATCGCCACCTGCTCAAGCCCAAGGCCGGCGGGGTGGCCTTCGTCCTCGCCGCGCTGGGCGAGCAGCTGGACGCCCTGCTCGACGTCACCGTGGTCTACCCGAGCGACAAGGTGCCGGGCTTCTGGGACCTGCTCTGCGGACGGGTGCCGAAGGTGATCGTCGACATCCAGACCCGGCCGATCGATCCCGCCCTTTGGCAGGGCGACTACGAGAACGACCCGGTGTTCCGCCAGTACGTGCAGGAATGGGTCTCGCGCATGTGGGAAGAAAAGGACGAACGCATCGCGCGCCTGCGGCAACTGCGCTGAAGTACCGGCCGAACGCCTCGCCGGAATGACCCCGTTTCTACGGAGCCACGGCGGATAACGCCGGGGGCGTTATTCGCCCTATCGGTGCGGGGCAACGAATATCCAGGCGTCGCACCCACCTCGTAGGGCGAGTAACCGCAACGCGGTTATCCGCCGATCCGCTGGTGACCCCCGGCGCAAATGAAAAAGCCCGGGTGGATGCCCGGGCTTTCCCGTCGGTGGCGGCAGATCAGAGCAGCGACGAGCCGCCCGCCTTGCTCACTCCCCAGAGGTTGCTCAGGCTGCCCAGCAGCTCGCTGTTGGCGCCCTGTTTGCCGAAATAGTCGACCAGCACCTGGGCGAATTTCTCGGTCATGCCGCTATCCATGCCCAGGGTATTGAAGGCCTTGTCGACGTCGCCCATGCTGTCGGCGTTGCCCAGCAGCGAACCGAGGCCCTTGTCGGCGCCGGCGTTCTTGCCAAGCATATTGCCGAGCCCGCCGAGGCCGGCCAGGGCATTGTTGCCGGACAGCTTGTCGAGGCCCGGGATGGTCTTCACCAGTTGCGAATAATCGTTGCCGGCCAGCTGGTTCTTGGCCAGCCCGAGCAGGGCGCCGGTACCGCCGACCGCCTGCTCCTGGCTGACCCCGAGCTGGCCGGTGAGTGCGCCGAGCAGGCCGCTGGTCTGCGGGGTGGTGGCTACCTGGGCGGAGTCGCCCTGGGAGGCCCCGGCGACCGCCTTCGCGGCGTCCCCGAGATTGAAGGCGAACGCGGAGGCGGCGCTGAGCAGCAGGGCCGCGGCCAGGGTAGCGTGGGTAGTGACGCGCATCGGCAATTCCTCATGAGATATCGAACGCCCCGGCCGCATTCGCGGGCCGGGGTGAGATTTCGACCGGCAGGCCGGTGCCTTGTTCCCCAACCTTGGTCGGGTCACTTGGCCTTCGGCTTGTCGGCCTTGCCCTTGGCGGCAGCGCCTTTCTTCGCCGCCGGCTTCCTCGTCGCCGTCGCCCGCCCCTTGGACGTCTCGCCGGCGCCGGCCTTCTTGCGCGCCGCCGGCTTCGGCGCGGCGCCCTTGCGGTAGCCGACGCCATCCCTGGCGTCGTGGAAGAAGGTGATCGTCTCGCCTTCCTTCACATCGCCCTTGAGCATCGCCGTGGCCAGGCGCGTCTCCAGTTGCTGGCGGATCTGCCGCTTCAGCTCGCGGGCGCCGAACTCCGGCTGGTAGGCCTCTTCGGCGAGGTGGCCGACCAGGCTGTCGTCGATGTGCAGGTGGATGTCCTGGGCGTGCGCGGCGCGCTTCACCCGCTCCAGTTGCAGGCGCACGATGTCCTCGATCTGCGCCTTGCTCAGCGACTCGAAGACGATCACTTCGTCGAGGCGATTGAGGAACTCCGGGCGGAAGTGCCCGCGCAGGGTGTTCATCAGCTCGCGCTTGAGCTTCTCCGGCGGCTGGGCGAATTCGCCGGCCTGGGCGTTCTTCATGATCAGGTCGGAGCCGAGGTTGCTGGTGGCGATGATGATGGTGTTGGTGAAGTCCACCACGCGCCCCTTGCCATCGGTGAGGCGGCCGTCGTCGAACACCTGCAGGAGGATGTTGTTGACGTCGGCGTGGGCCTTCTCGATCTCGTCGAGCAGGATCACGCTGTACGGCCGCCGGCGCACCCGCTCGGTGAGCTGGCCGCCCTCCTCGTAGCCGACGTAGCCCGGCGGCGCACCGATCAGCCGGGACACCGCGTGGCGCTCCATGTATTCGCTCATGTCGATGCGGATCATCGCGTCCTCGTCGCCGAACACCACCTCGGCCAGGGCCTTGGCCAGCTCGGTCTTGCCCACCCCGGTCGGGCCGAGGAACAGGAAGGTGGCGATCGGCCGGCTGCCCTGGCGCAGCCCGGCGCGGGCCAGGCGCACGGCGTCGCTGACCGCGGTGATCGCCTCCTGCTGGCCGATCACCCGCTGGTGCAGACGCTCTTCCATCCGCAGGAGCTTCTCGCGCTCCTCGGCGGTCAGCTCGGTGACCGGGATGCCGGTGAGCCTGGAGATGATCTCGGCGATGTCCTCGACGCGCACCTCCTCGGTCTTCGACCCCTGGGTCTGCTGCCAGCGCTCGGTGATCTGCTCGAGATGTTCCTTGCGCTCCTGGATGCGTTTCTCGAAGACCTTCGCCTCGTCGTACCACTTGCGGCTGGCGGCGTAGTCCTGCTCGCGCTTGAGCTGCGCCAGCTCGGCCTCCAGTTCCTGGATCTCGGCCGGCCGCGAGGTGCTGGCGATGCGCACGCGGGCGGCGGCCTGATCGATCAGGTCGATGGCCTTGTCCGGCAGGAAGCGGTTGCCGATGTAGCGGTCGGACAGCTCGGCGGCGGCGACGAAAGCCTCGTCGCGGATGGTCACCTTGTGATGGCCTTCGAGCTTGTCGCGCAGGCCGCGGAGGATGGAGATGGTCTGCTCCACCGTCGGCTCGGGGACGAACACCGGCTGGAAGCGCCGCTCCAGCGCGGCGTCCTTCTCGATGTACTTCTGGTATTCGTTGAGGGTGGTGGCGCCGATCAGGTTCATCTCGCCGCGCGCCATCGCCGGCTTCAGCACGTTGGCCACGTCCAGCCCGCCTTCGCCGCCACCCTGGCCGGCACCGACGATGGTATGCACCTCGTCGATGAACAGGATGATCTCGCTCTGCGCCGCCTGCAGCTCGTCCATCACCTGCTTGAGGCGTTCCTCGAACTCGCCGCGGTACTTGGCGCCGGCGACCATGGCGTTGATGTTCAGTTCGACCAGGCGCTTGTCGCGCAGCACCTCCGGCACCTCGCCCTGGACCATGCGCTGGGCCAGGCCTTCGACGATGGCGGTCTTGCCGACGCCGGGCTCGCCGATCAGCACCGGGTTGTTCTTCTTGCGCCGGGCGAGCACCTCGATGGTGGTCTCGACTTCCTTCGAGCGGCCGATCACCGGATCGAGCTTGCCTTCGCGGGCCAGCCTGGTCAGGTCGCGGCTGAACTTGTCCAGTTGCGGGGTGCTGCTCGGGCCGTCGACGCGGCCGTCCTCGGCGCCCTTGCCGACCACCTTGACCGCCTTCTGCCGCAGCGCCTGCTCGGTCAGGCCGTACTTCTTCAGCAGCGTCCCGGCGAAGCTGTCCGGCACCGCCGCCAGGCCGAGCAACAGGTGCTCGGGACCGACATAGCTGTGGCCGAGCTCGCGGGACAGGCCGAAGGCGTGCTGCAAGGCGCTCTTCACCCGCGGCGAGATGGTCATGTCCTCGCTCGCCTCGCCCTTGCCGGCGCCGCGCACGGCGTTGGCCTCGATGTACTGCTTGAGGTCGGCCGGCGACAGGCCGAACTGCTTGAGCACCGCCTGCACCACGTCGGCATCGGCCAGGGCGTAGAGCAGATGCTCGGTGTCCACTTCGCGCTTGCCGAATTCGGCGGCGACCTGGGCGGCGCGTTGCAGGTACTCGGTGGTCTGCTTGCTGAAGTACTCGGCGATGTCCACCGCCTCCGGCTCGCGGGCGCGCACCGGGCTGACCGGGCTCTGCTCGCCGAAGCCGGAGAAGATCTCGTCGAACGGGCTGCCGCCGCCGAACAGCGACTCCAGCGGCGAACGCATGCGCTGCTGGCGCATCAACTGGCGGTAATGCAGTTCGCACAGGGCGAGTTCGCGGCGCTGGCCGTTCTGCACCAGGCTGACGCGGGCGACGGCGGGACGTTCGTGGCAGATGGCGCAAAGTTCCTGGGCCATGGGAGGGCTCCTGTTTCCACGGAAGAAGGCTTCAGCATCGGCGGCGGCGACCGGGGGCGCCGAGCGGTGCGTGGAGAACATCGCGACAAGGCGGTGAAGCACGCGCCGTCGAGCATGCAACGCGGGACATGTCCGTGCGATGACGGCACGGGCGGCGTCGCATCCGCAGCCACTGACGGGGTGACTCTTGAGTACTAGCACAGCGGCCGGCGAGCGCCAGCGCTTCGACTTGATCCAGGACAATGAAAGCCGAGCGCTCTGGATCGCGACTTGCGTAGGAATGCCCCGCGGATCGTCCCGATCCGGTCGCCGGCAATGCCATCGCCGCGAGAAGTTCTCTATGCTTGAGGCCTGTCCGCCCGAGGGAGCCCGTTCATGAGCGAGCCGTTCCAGCTCACCCCCCGCATCGCCCGCCAACTGCCCTGGCTGGTCGCCGTCGCCTTCTTCATGCAAGCCCTCGACGGCACCATCCTCAACACCGCGCTGCCGAGCATGGCCACCTCGCTGAACGAAAACCCGCTGCGCATGCAGGCGGTGGTGATCGCCTACCTGCTCACCGTGGCCCTGCTGATCCCGGCCTCGGGCTGGATCGCCGACCGCTTCGGCACGCGCCGGGTGTTTCTCGGCGCGGTGCTGCTGTTCAGCCTCGGCTCGTTGCTCTGCGCGCTGTCGCCGAGCCTCGAGCTGCTGGTCGGTGCGCGTATCGTGCAGGGTGTCGGCGGCGCGCTGATGATGCCGGTGGGGCGGCTGGTGATCCTGCGCGTCTATCCGCGCCAGGACCTGGTGCGGGTACTCAGCTTCGTCACCATCCCTGGCCTGCTCGGCCCGCTGGCCGGGCCGACGCTGGGGGGCTGGCTGGTGGAATACGCCTCCTGGCACTGGATCTTCCTGATCAACCTGCCGGTCGGCCTGCTCGGCTGCCTGGTGGCGATGAAACTCATGCCGGACCTGCGCAGCCCGTTGCCGAGCCGCTTCGACAGCATCGGCTTCCTGCTCTTCGGCGGCTCCATGGTGCTGATCTCCATCGCCCTGGAAGGCCTTGGCGAGCTGCACCTGTCGCACCTGCGCGTGGTCCTGCTGCTGGTCGGCGGGCTGGTCCTGCTCACCGCCTACTGGCTGCGCGCGCTGCGCATCGACAAGCCGCTGTTCCCGCCGAGCCTGTTCCAGGCGCGGACCTTCGCCGTCGGCATCCTCGGCAACCTGTTCGCCCGCCTGGGCAGCGGCGCCCTGCCCTTCCTCACCCCGCTGCTGCTACAGGTGGGCCTGGGCTACCCGCCCTCCACCGCCGGCATGACCATGATCCCGCTGGCGCTGTTCGCGATGGTCGCCAAGCCGCTGGCCAAGCCGCTGCTGGATTTCTTCGGCTACCGCAAGCTGCTGGTCGGCAACACCCTGATCCTCGGCTGCCTGATCGCCGGTTTCGGCCTGGTCGACCAGGACACCCCCTACGTCTGGCTGCTGCTGCACCTGAGCCTGCTCGGCGCGGTGAACTCCCTGCAATTCACGGCGATGAACACCCTCACCCTGATCGACCTGCAGGACAGCAACGCCAGCAGCGGCAACAGCCTGATGTCGGTGGTCGTGCAACTGTCGATCAGCCTCGGCGTGGCCTGCGCGGCGGCATTGCTGGGGGGGTTCCAGACCGACCTGGATACGGGGCAGGACACCGTCCTCGGCGCCTTCCACGCCACCTATGTCAGCGTCGGCCTGATGTCGATGCTGGCCGCGGCGATCTTCTTCCAGCTCGGCAGCGAGGACGGTCGCACCAGCCCGCGCCGGGTCGATCCGGAAAAGGACCCGGACCTCTAGGATGGCCTGGCTCGCCACGCTCAGGCGCTGGGCTCGCGGGCTGAAGACCGAGGTCATCGCCCTCTGGCTGTGCAGCCGCCATCCGCACATGCCCTGGCCGGCCCGGCTGGTGGCGCTGCTGGTGGTGGCCTATGCCCTGAGCCCGATCGACCTGATCCCGGACTTCATCCCGCTGCTCGGCTACCTCGACGACCTGCTGCTGGTGCCGCTGGGGATCTGGCTGGCGATCCGCCTCACCCCACCCGCGTTGCTCGCCGAGTGCCGGGCGCGGGCTCGCGAAGTCGAGGCGCGCCCGCGCAACCCGTGGATGACGGCGCTGATCGTGCTGCTCTGGCTGGCGCTGGCCGCGGGCCTGCTGCGCTGGTTCTTCTACTGAGCGGCGAGCGCTCCGCAGGAGGGTTTGCGAGTGAAGGTGCGGGACACGTCGACCGCGCCGAGGTGATCGAGCGTGCGGCGACCGAGCAGCACCGGATAGTTCATGTTGCCGCGGTCGCGCAGGGAGAACTGCTCGCGCAGCAGCTTGTCGCCCAGGCAGATGTCCATCGCCACCACCGGGCGGCTGTCGCTGCCGCCGGCGCCGCGCACCTTGATCACCCGCAGTACCTTGCGCTCGAAGGTCACGCTGACCGGCGCCTTGCTCCCGGCGGTGGGCAGCACCACCTCGAAGCGCACCCAGCGCTCGCCGTCCTTCTTGTAGCGATGGATGTTCTTCGCGTCCAGCGACGAGGTCAGCGCGCCGGTATCCAGCTTGGCCTTGGCCTGCATGCGCTCGGGCATCAGCCAGGACTGCTCGATCCAGCCCCAGTGCTCGGCGGCGGCATGGCAGGACGCGGAAGAGAACGATAGCGACAACAGTGCGGCGAAGGCCAGACGACGGGATTGCACAGGCTTCATCGAAACGACTCCGTACGGGACCGGGCCACTCTGACCGGGTGCTCGCAAGACTGGGTGAACGGCAGGTGAAGACAGTGTGACGGGTTTCTGCGGGCAATAAAAAACCCGGATGTTTCCATCCGGGTTCTTCGGGCTGGGGCCCAGGGATCTTAGTTGATCACCTGAACGCGCTCGGCCTGCATGCCTTTCTGGCCTTGCACGACTTCGAAGCTGACCTTCTGGCCTTCGGCCAGGGTCTTGAAGCCGTTACCTTCGATGGCACGGAAGTGAACGAAAACGTCCGGGCCGCTTTCCGGGGTGATGAAGCCGTAGCCTTTGGTTTCGTTGAACCACTTAACGGTGCCGTTCTGACGGGACATTGCAAGTTCTCCTTGGAACTAGGGGTATTGATTTAGCCACGAAATCGTAGCCGGTAACTGAGTTGCAAGGAGTTACAAGGAGTCGAGCAGGACGGGCTGGAATTTCCGACCGCATCAGGTCACGATCGACGGCGACCCATGCAAACACAGTGTCAGCACTCTACGACAAAAAACTGAGGAAAGCGAACCTGTATAAAAATACAGAAACGCGCTTTTTTCGTTTTTCTGACGAATGGTACTGGCCAAAGATACATTGCCTGTCGCCGCTGCCTCGGCGGCGCTCGCACGCGGCAAGCGGCCGCAGGCTGCTAGACTAGCCCGCTCGAATCGCCTGCCGAGCCCTCCCCGTGACTTCCACCGTTTTCTCCTCGCTGCCGCTTTCCGCGGACCTCCTGGCCAATCTCGACTCCCTCGGTTACCGGGAGATGACGCCGATCCAGGCGCAGAGCCTGCCGCTGATCCTCCAGGGTCGCGACCTGATCGCCCAGGCCAAGACCGGCAGCGGCAAGACCGCCGCCTTCGGCCTCGGCCTGCTCGCGCCGCTGAACCCGCGCTACTTCGGCTGCCAGGCGCTGGTGCTGTGCCCGACCCGCGAGCTGGCCGACCAGGTCGCCAAGGAGATCCGCCGGCTGGCCCGCGCCGCCGACAACATCAAGGTCCTGACCCTCTGCGGCGGCGTGCCCTACGGCCCGCAGGTGGCTTCGCTGGAGCATGGCGCGCACGTCGTCGTCGGCACCCCCGGGCGCATCCAGGAGCACCTGCGCAAGGGCACCCTGGTCCTCGACGGGCTCAATACCCTGGTCCTCGACGAAGCCGACCGGATGCTCGACATGGGCTTCTACGACAGCATCGCCGAGATCATCGGCCAGCTCCCCGAGCGCCGGCAGACCCTGCTGTTCTCCGCCACCTACCCGGACGGCATCGAGAAACTGGCCAAGGCCTTCATGCGCGATCCGCAGCAGGTGAAGGTCGAGTCGCTGCACACCGACAGCCAGATCGAGCAGCGCTTCTTCGAGATCGATCCGAAGCAGCGCATGGACGCCGTGGTACGCCTGCTCCAGCATTTCCGCCCGCAATCCTGCGTGGCGTTCTGCCAGACCCGCCAGCAGTGCCAGGAACTGGCCGACGCGCTGAAGGCGCACAGGATCTCCGCCCTGGCCCTGCACGGCGACCTGGAGCAGCGCGAACGCGACCAGGTCCTGACGGTATTCGCCAACCGCAGCTGCACCGTGCTGGTGGCCACCGACGTGGCCGCCCGGGGGCTGGACATCGCCGCCCTGGAAACCGTGATCAACGTCGAGCTGGCGCGCGACCCGGAGGTCCACATCCATCGCATCGGCCGCAGCGGGCGCGCCGGCGAGAAGGGCCTGGCCCTGTCGCTGGTGGCACCGGCCGAGGCCAGCCGCGCGCAGGCCATCGAGGATCTGCAGAAGCAGCCGCTGGCCTGGTACGCCCTCGGCCAGCTGAAGGCCAACCCGGAACCGCTGCTGCCGCCGATGAGCACCCTGTGCATCGCCGGCGGTCGCAAGGACAAGGTACGTCCCGGCGACCTGCTCGGCGCCCTCACCGGCGACGCCGGGCTGCCCGGCAGCGCGGTGGGCAAGATCGCCATCTTCGACTTCCAGGCCTTCGTCGCCATCGAGCGCGGCCTCGCCCACCAGGCCCTGAAGCGCCTGAGCGAAGGCAGGATCAAGGGCCGCTCGTTCAAGGTGCGCCTGCTGTAACGGCCCCCTGCGGCAACCGCCGCGCGCCGCGGTCAGGGCGCGAGCCGCGCCGGCGGGTGGCTTCCGCGCCGGCGCCGGCGTCTCAGCGCTCGAAGGCACGAAGCCTGCATCCGCGAATGGCCGGCTCGGGCGGGACAGCAACCCGTGCGAGCCATTTGAATTCGCCAGACAGCCCACATAGGCTGAATCACGGACCCTCGGACAGCCCTCCGCCCCCATGCCGCCCACTTCGCTGACACATACGCTCCGCCGCCTCTGGGCCCTCGACAAGTTCGCCTATAGCCTGCGGGTCTTCCTCGCCCTGGCCGGAGCCATGCTGCTGTGCTGGTGGCAGGGCCGCATCGAGCTGCTGATCCCGCTGTTCCTCGGGATCATCGCCAGCGCCCTGGCGGAGACCGACGACAACTGGCTCGGCCGCCTGCAGGCGCTACTGGTGACCCTGCTGTGCTTCAGCGTCGCCGCCTTCGCCGTCGAACTCCTGTTTCCCTATCCCTGGCTGTTCGTTTCCGGGATGGCGCTGTCGGCGTTCGGCATGATCCTGCTCGGCGCTCTCGGCGAACGCTACGCGGCGATCGCCTCGGCGACCCTGATCCTGTCGATCTACACCATGATCGGCGTCGACCAGCGCGGCGGCGAGGTCGCCGACGTCTGGCACGAACCGCTGCTGCTGGTGGCCGGCGCGGCGTGGTACGGGCTGCTCTCGGTGCTGTGGAACGCGCTGTTCTCCAACCAGCCGGTGCAGCAGAGCCTGGCGCGCCTGTACTTCGAACTGGGCGAGTACCTGCGGATCAAGTCGAGCCTGTTCGAACCCCTGCGCCAGCTCGACGTGGAAGGCCAGCGCCTGGCGCTGGCGCGGCAGAACGGCAAGGTGGTGGTGGCGCTGAACCAGGCCAAGGAGACCATCCTCAACCGCCTCGGCCACGGCCGCCCGGGGCCGAAGGTGAGCCGCTACCTGAAACTCTACTTCATCGCCCAGGATGTCCACGAGCGCGCCAGTTCCTCGCACTACCCGTACAACCGCCTGGCCGAAGCGTTCTTCCACAGCGACGTGCTGTTCCGCTGCCAGCGCCTGCTCAACCAGCAGGGCAAGGCCTGCCAGGCCCTGGCGCGGGCGATCCGCCTGCGCCAGCCGTTCGACTACGACGACAGCGAGCAGGCCCTGGAGGACCTGCAGGCATCGCTCGAACACCTGCGCCAGCAGAGCAACCCGGCCTGGAAGGGCCTATTGCGCTCGCTCGGCGCCCTGGCCGCCAACCTCGCCACGCTGGACCGCAAGCTGGCCGGGGCGAGCAATCCGGACGCCATCGCCGACGAACAGGACAGCGCCCTGCTCGATCGCTCGCCGCGCAGCCTGAAGGACGCCTTCGAGCGCCTGCGCCAGCAGCTCACCCCGACCTCGCTGCTGTTCCGCCACGGCCTGCGCATGGCCCTGGCGCTGACCGCCGGCTATGGTGTGCTGCACTGGATCCACCCGACCCAGGGCTACTGGATCCTGCTCACCACGGTGTTCGTCTGCCAGCCCAACTACGGTGCGACCCGCCTGCGCCTGGTGCAGCGGATCCTCGGTACCCTGGTCGGCCTGGTGGCCGGCTGGGCGCTGATCGACCTGTTCCCCAACCCGCTGGTGCAGTCGCTGTTCGCGGTCGCCGCCGGGGTGGCCTTCTTCGCCACCCGCAGCAGCCGCTATACCCTGGCGACGGCGGCGATCACCCTGCTGGTGCTGTTCTGCTTCAACCAGGTCGGCGACGGCTACGGACTTATCCTGCCGCGCCTGTTCGACACCCTGCTGGGCAGCCTGATCGCCGGCCTCGCGGTGTTCCTGGTGCTGCCCGACTGGCAGGGCCGCCGGCTCAACCGCATGCTCGCCAACACCCTGGCCTGCAACAGCCGCTACCTGCGGCAGATCATGCAGCAGTACGCCACCGGCAAGCGCGACGACCTCGACTACCGCACCGCCCGGCGCAACGCGCACAACGCCGACGCGGCGCTCTCCACCACCCTCTCGAACATGCTCCTGGAGCCCGGCCACTTCAGGAAGGACGCGGAGATCGGCTTCCGCTTCCTGGTCCTCACGCACACCCTGCTCAGCTACCTGTCCGGCCTCGGCGCGCACCGCGAGAACCTGCCCGAGGACGCCAGCGACGGCCTCCTGCAACGCGCCGCCGAGCGCCTCTCCGCCAGTCTGGAGGAGATCGCCGCCTGCCTGGAGCAGAAGCGTCCGGTCGCCATCTACAGCGAGGAGGAGGAAGCGCTGGCCAAGGAACTGGAACAGATGCCCGAGGAAATGGACGACGGCCATCGCCTGGTGCAGACCCAGCTGGCGCACATCTGCCGCCAGCTCGCGCCGCTGCGCACCCTGGCCGCGCACCTGTTGAAGAAGGAACTGGCCGGCGAGCAGCCGCTGCCCGGGCAGCCCTAGCGCGCGCCGTAGCGCTGCAGCAGACGCTGGTAGCTGCCGTCGTCGCGCATGCCGCGGATGGCCAGGTCGAAGCCGTCGACGATTTCCTCGTGGCGCGGGTTCCTCAGGCTCACCAGCAGGTGCAGGCCATTTTCGCCGAGCGGCGTCGGCAGGACCTCGAGCTTGTCGCGCAGGTAGGCCAGTTCGCCGTTGAGGGCGAAGCCCAGCGCCAGCTCATCCTCCACCGCCAGGTCGACCCGCCCCGCCTCGAGCATCCGCGCGGCATTGGCGAAGCTGGTCACGTTGACCTTCTGCAGCCCGCTGTCGCGGTCGAACTCGGGGGCGTAGGCGTAGTCGCGCACCACCGCGATGCGGTAGGGCCGCAGGTCGCTCAGGCGGGTGAACTCGATGCCGCGGCCCTTGCGTTGCAGCAGGCGGATGCGGTTGGTCAGGTAGGCGCGGGAAAACTGCCCATAGAGGCTGCGGGCAGGCTCGTACCAGGCGCTCAGGGCGATGTCGTAGTCGCCGCTGCGCACGCCGTACAGGGCCCGCGACCAGGGCACCTGCTGGAAGCTGGCGTCGAAGCCGGCACGCTTGAGCGCGGTGGTCACCAGCTCGACCGCCAGGCCGTTGCCGGGCAGGCGCGCATCGACGAAGGGCGGCCAGGCGTCGCCGACCAGGCGCAGGTTGGCGGCGGGCGAAGCACAGGAAAGAAGCAATGACAGCAGCAGGAGTGCGCATCGCAGCATGAAGGACGGTTCCCGGGGATGGATCGCCACAGCATAGCCATCCCGACCCCGGGCACGCATGTCCCCGTGTCGCGGCTCGATGATATTTCGATCACAAACCGGGCGCTTTCACCTCTCCTGGTCCTCTCCGGCAGCCTTTTCGTTCCGCGGCGCGGCACCTGGGTACTTGCCGCCGAAGAGTTCGATCGGCATCGGGAAGACGATGGTCGTACTCTTGTCGCCAGCGATCGCACCGAGGGTCTGCATGTAGCGCAACTGCATGGCACCGCTCTGCCGGCCGAGCATCTGCGCCGCCTGCATGAGTTTCTCCGAGGCTTGCAGCTCGCCCTCGGCGTGGATCACCTTGGCCCTGCGCTCACGTTCCGCCTCGGCCTGCCGGGCGATGGCGCGGACCATCGATTCGTTGAGATCGACGTGCTTGATTTCCACATTCGCCACCTTGATGCCCCAGGCATCGGTCTGCGCGTCGAGCACCTGCTGGATATCCAGGTTCAGGCGCTCGCGCTCGGCGAGCATCTCGTCCAGTTCATGCTTGCCCAGCACCGCGCGCAGGGTGGTCTGCGCCAGTTGGCTGGTGGCGGCCAGGTAGTTCTCCACCTGGATGATCGCCTTCTGCGGATCGAGTACGCGGAAGTACACCACCGCGTTGACCTTCACCGAAACGTTGTCGCGGGAAATCACATCCTGCGGCGGCACGTCGAGAACGATGGTGCGCAGGTCGATGCGCACCATCTGCTGGAGCGCCGGGATCACCAGCACCAGCCCCGGCCCCTTGACCTTCCAGAAGCGCCCGAGCTGGAACACCACGCCGCGCTCGTACTCGCGGAGGATGCGCAGCGCGCTGAACAGCAGCAGCGCGAGGAACGCCAGCAACATCGCCAAACCATAGGAAATACCCATCATCCACCTCCTTCATCGGCCAGCGCGACTTCCAGGAGCAGGCCCTTGCGTGCCAGCACCCAGACCGGCTGGCCCACCGCCAGCGGCCGCGTGGCGAGCACCCGCCAGCGCTCGCCCTGGAGCAGCACCCAGCCTGCGCAGGGTTGTTCGGGATCCACCGCCGCCACAGTCGCCAGACTGCCGACCAGTCCGGCGGTGCCACTCACCACCGCCTGCCGGCGAGCGCGCAGGGCCATGCCCAGCAGACCGACGATCAGCGCCGCGCTGAGCAATGCCAGGGCCACCACCAGGCCTGGCGGAATGCCGTAGCCGGGCACCTCGGTATCGATCAGGATCAGCGCGCCGGCCACGAACGAGACGATCCCGCCGATGCCGAGCACGCCGAAACTGGCGACGAACGCCTCGCCCACCATGAACGCCAGGCCCAGCGCGATCAGCGCCAGACCGGCGTAGTTGACCGGCAGCATCTGCAGGGCGTACAGGCCGAGCAGCAGGCAGATGCCGCCAAGCACGCCGGGCAGCGCCATGCCGGGATTGGCCAGTTCGAAGATCAGCCCGTAGATACCGATCATCATCAGGATCAGCGCCACGCTGGGGTCGGTGAGCACCGCCAGCAGCCGCGCGCGCCAGTCCGGTGCCTGGCGCTCGACCGTGGCGCCGGTGGTGGCCAGGGTCAACGCGCGCTCGCCGACGCGCAGGCTGCGGCCATCGAGCTGGCGCAGCAGGTCGGGCAGATCGCGAGCCTGCAGGTCGATCACCTTCTGCGCCGCCGCCTCGCTCGCCGCCAGGCTGACCGCCTCGCGCACCGCGCGCTCGGCCCATTCGGCGTTGCGCCCGCGCAGTTGCGCGAGGCCGCGGATATAGGCGGCGGCATCGTTGACCTGCTTGCGCGCCATGGGGCCGGCGCCCCGCGCCGGGGGTTTGCCTTCGGCTTCGTCCGGCGCCCCCAGCGCCACCGGCGTGGCGGCGCCGAGATTGGTACCGGGCGCCATCGCCGCGACATGGCAGGCGTAGAGGATATAGGTACCGGCGCTGGCCGCCCGGGCGCCGGCGGGAGCGACGAAGCCGGCGACCGGTACCCGGCTGGCGAGGATCGCCTTGACGATGCGCCGCATCGATGGGTCCAGGCCGCCGGGCGTGTCCATTTCCAGCACCACCAGTTGCGCGCCGTCCTCGGCGGCACGCTGGATGCCGCGCACCAGGTAATCGGCGCTGGCCGGGCCGATCGCGCCGTCCACGGAGAGTACCCGCACCGTTGCGCTGGCGGCCAGGCATGCCTGGCCGGCTAAGCACAGCCACAGCGCCAGCGCGAGCCGCCACGGCATACGCATATCGACCTCCCCGGCCGCCCGGCCGGGCCACCCCGGGACGAAGACGCTCGTCCCGCGCGACGGACCGGCAAGCGACCGGTCCTGCCGCGCACTTCTCAGTCTAGTCCAGCGCCTCTCGCCTTCCCGAGCGTGTCCGGTTCGGCAAATCTCTCGACATGCCAACTTTCTAGCGACGAAATGATGGCACTCATCGCAGGAATTCATTAACCTTCGCGCCCGCAGCGGGCAGGCCGCCTGGCGCCCGACCCCATCCGGCTTCCAGCGGCCTCCCGCGGCCCCTGCCCTTTTCTTCGCCAGCCGAAGCCGACAGGCGCAAGACACAACTTGTCACAATCGCCTGCCCATGATGTGCCGGTCACCCCAGCGCGGACCTGCACCATGACCACCGATGTCCTTCCCGCCGACGCCATCGCCAGCGCCGGCAAGCCGCAACTCGAGCACAAGCCCGGCCGCCTCGCCGCCATCGTCTTCTTCGCCGCCCTCGCCATCGGCCTGCTGTTCAGCGCCTACAGCCTGGTGCAGGACATCGACGACGTCGGCAGCGCGGTCACCACCTGGACGCCCTTCCTGCTGCTCGGCGTGGCCCTGCTGATCGCCCTCGGCTTCGAATTCGTCAACGGCTTCCACGACACCGCCAACGCCGTGGCCACGGTGATCTACACCCACTCGCTGCCGCCGCACTTCGCGGTGGTCTGGTCGGGCTGCTTCAACTTCCTCGGCGTATTGCTCTCCAGCGGCGCGGTGGCCTTCGGCATCATCGCCCTGCTGCCGGTGGAACTGATCCTGCAAGTCGGTTCCTCGGCCGGCTTCGCCATGGTCTTCGCCCTGCTGATCGCCGCCATCCTGTGGAACCTCGGGACCTGGTGGCTGGGCCTGCCGGCGTCGTCCTCGCACACCCTGATCGGCTCGATCATCGGCGTCGGCGTGGCCAATGCGCTGATGCACGGCCGCGACGGCACCAGCGGGGTGGACTGGGGCCAGGCGAGCAAGGTCGGCTACTCGCTGCTGCTTTCGCCGCTGATCGGCTTCGCCTGCGCCGCCCTGCTGCTCCTGGCGCTGCGCCTGCTGGTGAAGAACCGCGCACTGTACAAGGCGCCGAAGGGCAAGGCGCCGCCGCCCTGGTGGATCCGCGGCCTGCTGATCCTGACCTGCACCGGGGTATCGTTCGCCCACGGCTCCAACGACGGGCAGAAAGGCATGGGCCTGATCATGCTGATCCTGGTCGGCACCCTGCCGATGGCCTACGCGCTGAACCGCACCATGCCGGCGGACCAGGCGGTGCAGTTCGCCGCGGTCGCCGAGGTCACCCGGCAAGCGCTGGTGAAGAGCGCGCCGCAACCGGCGCCGGCCGATCCGCGCCAGGTGCTCTCCGAGTACGTGCGCAGCAAGCAGGCATCGCCTGAGCTGATCCCGGCGCTGGCCGCGCTGACCGGCTCGATCGGCCGGGAAGTGAAAGGCTACGGTGCGTTCTCGCGGGTACCGGCGGAAGCCATGGGCAACGTGCGCAACGACATGTACCTGACCTCCGAGGCGATCCGCCTGATGGACCAGGACGGCGTCGGCCGCTTCGACGCCGACACCCGCGGCAAGCTGCAGGCGTTCAAGCAGAAGATCGACGACGCCACCAAGTTCATCCCGCTGTGGGTAAAGATCGCCGTGGCCATCGCCCTCGGCCTGGGCACCATGGTCGGCTGGAAACGCATCGTGGTGACGGTCGGCGAGAAGATCGGCAAGACCCACCTGACCTACGCCCAGGGCGCCTCGGCGGAAACCGTGGCGATGTTGACCATTGGCGCGGCGGACCTGTACGGCTTGCCGGTGTCCACCACCCACGTGCTCTCCTCGGGGGTGGCCGGGACCATGGCGGCGAACGGTTCGGGGTTGCAGTGGAGGACCATCCGCAACCTGCTGATGGCCTGGGTGCTGACGCTGCCGGCGGCGATCCTGCTCTCGGCCTCGCTCTACTGGCTGCTCACCCGGCTGTTCTGAAACGCGGCGGCCGGCTCGGCTGCCGGCCGCCTGGCGCGCCGCTCAGGGCAGGACTTCGTCTTCCTTGAACTGGTCCTTGATGTAGGTGATCTCGGTCTTGCCATGGGGCGCCGGCAAGCCGTCCGGGCCGAGGTTGACGAAGACCATCTTGTCGATGGTGAGGATGCTCTTGCGGGTGATCTTGTTGCGCACGTGGCAGGTCATGGTCAGCGAGGTGCGGCCGAAGTCGGTGGCGGTGATGCCCAACTCGATGATGTCGCCCTGGCGCGCCGAGCTGACGAAGTTGATCTCGGAAACGTACTTGGTGACCACGCGCTGGTTGCCCAGCTGGATGATCGCGTAGATCGCCGCCTCTTCGTCGATCCAGCGCAGCAGGCTGCCACCGAACAGGGTGCCGTTGGGGTTGAGATCTTCTGGCTTGACCCACTTGCGGGTGTGGAAATTCATGTGAACTCCTGGTGTGGTGCTCCGCGGCCGCCGTCCTGGCCGTCGTGGAGGATGCCCGGCGGGATCGCCGCCGCGGCTCCGCGGGACCCGGCCGGCAAGCCCGGTCCCGGAGCGGCGCGTCCTGCCTGCGCCGCCCGGTGTTCCTGCGCGTTCAGCCGAGTCCGTTGGCCTCGCGGTACTGCCTGGCCTCTTCCACCAGCCAGTCGCGGAAGGCGTTGAGCATGGCCGACTCGACCCTGCGCTCGGGAATGATCAGGTAATACGCGTTCTCGCTCAAATAGGCATGTTGCATGGGCACGATTAGCCGGCCGTCGGCCAGTTCCTCCTGGATCAGGAACGGCGGTACCAGCGCCACGCCCATGCCGTGCATCGCCGCCTGGGCGAGCATCGAGAACAGCTCGTAGCGCGGCCCGCTCATGTCGTGGGCGACGTTCAGGCCCTGGGAATGGAACCACTGGCGCCAGCCGTAGGGCCGGGTGCTCTGCTGCATCAGTGGCAGCCCGGCGATCTGCTCGGCGCTCAGCGTTCGGCGCCCGCCCAGCAGCTCCGGGCTGCACACCGGCACCGGATTCTCGCGCATCAGGAAATGCGAGACGGTACCCGACCAGTCGGCATCGCCGAAGTACAGCGCGGCGTCGAACTCGGTGTCGGCGAAGAGGAACGGACGGGTACGGTTGGTCAGGTTGACCGTGACCTCCGGGTGCAGACGCTGGAAGCGCTTGAGCCGCGGCAACAGCCACTGGGTACCGAAGGTCGGCACCACCGCCAGCTCGATCGCGCCGCCGCCCTGGTGGCCCATCACCGCCAGGGTGTCGCGCTCCACCGCGTCGAGGCGTACCGCCACCCGCCGGCTATAGGACAGCCCGGCCTCGGTGAGCTTGACCCCGCGCCGCGAGCGACGGAACAGCTCGACACCGAGGAACTCCTCGAGCGTGGCGATCTGCCGGCAGATCGCGCTCTGGGTCAGGGACAGTTCTTCCGCCGCCTTGGTGAAGCTCTCGTGGCGCGCGGCGGACTCGAAGCTGACCAGCGCGGCGGTGGAAGGGATCTTGCGTCGCACGGAAGACTCCGGAGTGCTGGTTTCGCATCTATGACGCCCTGGTCACGCTTCCTCGCGCCTCGCGAAGGGCATGAAATACGGGCATTCATTTTTCGGAGTGAGAAAATAGCACAGATCAGTGCGAATTCCTCGTTTGCCGCCCCACTCGCCAGGCTCTTAGGATGCTTCCATTCCGGCTGGCCCACGCCAGCCTCCGCTACCGCTCGACGAGGATGTACGCATGGCCACCAAAGCTAGCTTCAACTGGGAAGATCCCCTGCTGCTGGACCAGCAGCTCACCGAAGAAGAGCGCATGGTTCGCGACAGCGCCCAGCAGTTCGCCCAGGCCAAGCTGGCCCCGCGCGTGCTCGAAGCCTTCCGCCACGAACAGACCGACCCGAAGATCTTCCGCGAGATGGGCGAGACCGGCCTGCTCGGCGCGACCATTCCCGAAGCCTATGGCGGCAGCGGCCTCAACTACGTCTGCTATGGCCTGATCGCTCGCGAAGTCGAGCGCGTCGACTCCGGCTATCGCTCGATGATGAGCGTGCAGTCCTCGCTGGTGATGGTGCCGATCCATGAATTCGGCAACGAAGCCACCCGGCAGAAGTACCTGCCCAAGCTGGCCAGCGGCGAGTACATCGGCTGCTTCGGCCTGACCGAGCCGAACCACGGTTCCGACCCGGGCTCGATGGTCACCCGGGCGAAGAAGGTCGACGGCGGCTATCGCCTGAGCGGCAGCAAGATGTGGATCACCAACAGCCCGATCGCCGACGTCTTCGTGGTCTGGGCCAAGGACGACGAAGGGCAGATCCGCGGCTTCGTCCTCGAGAAGGGCTGGGAAGGCCTGAGCGCCCCGGCGATCCACGGCAAGGTCGGCCTGCGCGCCTCGATCACCGGCGAGATCGTGATGGACAACGTGTTCGTTCCGGAAGAGAACGCCTTCCCCGAAGTACGCGGCCTGCGCGGTCCGTTCACCTGCCTGAACTCGGCGCGCTACGGCATTTCGTGGGGCGCCCTGGGCGCCGCCGAGTTCTGCTGGCACACCGCCCGCCAGTACGTGCTCGACCGCCAGCAGTTCGGCCGCCCGCTGGCCGCCAACCAACTGATCCAGAAGAAGCTGGCCGACATGCAGACCGAGATCACCCTGGCCCTGCAAGGCTGCCTGCGCCTGGGGCGGATGAAGGACGAAGGCACCGCGGCGGTGGAAATCACCTCGATCATGAAGCGCAACAGCTGCGGCAAGGCCCTCGACATCGCCCGCCTGGCCCGCGACATGCTGGGCGGCAACGGCATCTCCGACGAGTTCGGCATCGCCCGCCACCTGGTCAACCTGGAGGTGGTGAACACCTACGAGGGTACCCACGATGTCCACGCGCTGATCCTCGGCCGCGCGCAGACCGGCATCCAGGCGTTCTTCTGAGTCACCGAGCAACACCCCGGCGCGCTTTTTCACGGTAGCGCGCCGGCCGCCGGGGAGACGGGCAAGGAACCCGTCTTCCCGGCCATTTCCGTTTCCAGCCCCCAGCAGCGAGAACCGTCATGCCCGGCGCCCTTTCCCATATCCGCGTACTCGACCTGTCCCGTGTCCTGGCCGGCCCCTGGGCCGGGCAGATCCTCGCCGACCTCGGCGCCGAGGTGATCAAGATCGAACGCCCCGGCAGCGGCGACGACACCCGCGCCTGGGGCCCGCCGTTCCTCAAGGATGCCGAAGGCAACGACACCGGCGAGGCGGCCTACTACCTCTCGGCCAACCGCAACAAGAAGTCGGTGACGGTGGACTTCACCCAGCCGGAAGGCCAGCGCATCGTCCGCGAACTGGCGGCCAAGGCCGACATCCTGCTGGAGAACTTCAAGGTCGGCGGGCTCAAGGCCTATGGCCTCGACTACGAATCGCTGAAGCAGGTCAACCCGAAGCTGATCTACTGTTCGATCACCGGCTTCGGCCAGTCCGGCCCCTATGCCAAGCGCGCCGGCTATGACTTCATGATCCAGGGCCTGGGCGGCCTGATGAGCCTCACCGGGCGCGCCGACAACGAGGAAGGCGCCGGTCCGGTGAAGGTCGGCGTGGCGCTGACCGACATCCTCACCGGACTGTACTCCTCCACCGCGGTGCTCGCCGCCCTCGCCCACCGCGACGTCAGCGGCATCGGCCAGCACATCGACATGGCCCTGCTCGACGTGCAGGTCGCCTGCCTGGCCAACCAGACCCTCAACTACCTGACCACCGGCGTGCCGCCGCGGCGCCTGGGCAACGCGCACCCGAACATCGTGCCGTACCAGGACTTCCCCACCGCCGACGGCGACATGATCCTCACGGTCGGCAACGACAGCCAGTTCCGCAAGTTCGCCGAGCTGGCAGACCATCCGGAATGGGCCGACGACCCGCGCTTCGCCACCAACAAGGCGCGGGTGGCCAACCGCGAGGTGCTGATCCCGCTGATCCGCCAGGCCACGGTGCTGCACAGCACCGCCGAGTGGATTCTTTCCCTGGAGCGCGCCGGCGTGCCCTGCGGGCCGATCAACGACCTGGCGCAGGTGTTCGCCGACCCGCAGGTGCAGGCCCGCGGCCTGCGCGTGGAGCTGCCGCACCCGCTGGGCGGCACGGTGCCGCAGGTGGCCAGCCCGATCCGCCTGTCCGAGACGCCGGTGGAATACCGCAACCCGCCGCCTACCCTCGGCCAGCACACCGACGATGTCCTCGAGACGCTCCTCGGCCTGGACGCGGCCGCGCTGGAAAGACTGCGCGACGGCAAGGTGATCTGAACCCAGCGCGCCGCCCCAGCGACGCAGCGGCGGATAACGCCCCACCGTACCCCGCGCAGCACCGCCACGTAGGGCGCATGACCGCAACGCGGTTATCCGCCGACCAGCCGCGCATCGGCGGATAACGCCCCTGGCGTTATTCGCCCTACCGAACCCGTGTAGAAGGCGGTCAATGCCCGCGCCTCGATGGAAGCGCCGCTCAGGCCGCCAGGCGGCCGCCGGCGATCGCCTCGGAAGCCTTGAGCATGGCTCGCAACAGCACCGCGCAGCCGGCGGCCAGGTCGTCCAGACTGGCATTCTCGATCTCGTTGTGGCTGATGCCGTTCTCGCAGGGCACGAAGATCATCCCCGCCGGACCGAGTTCGGCAAGGAAGATCGCGTCGTGACCGGCGCCGCTGACGATGTCCATGTGCGGCATCCCCAGCGCCTGCGCCGCCTCGCGCACCGCGCCGACGCACCCCTGGTCGAAGTACAGCGGCGGGAAGTCGGCGGTCGGCACCAGCTCGTATTGCAAGCCATGCTTCTCGCAGGTCGCGGCGATCACCTGGCGGACCTCGGCGATCATCGCGTCCAGGCGCTCCGGTTGCAGATGGCGGAAGTCCAGGGTCATCTTCACTTCGCCAGGTATCACGTTGCGCGAGCCGGGATAGGCGTGCAGGCAGCCGACCGTGCCGCAGGCGTGCGGCTGGTGGCCGAGGGCCGCGCGATTGACCGCCTCGACCACCGCGGCGGCGCCGACCAGGGCGTCCTTGCGCAGGTGCATCGGCGTCGGCCCGGCGTGTGCCTCGACGCCGCGCAAGGACAGGTCGAACCACTTCTGGCCGAGCGCGCCGAGCACCACGCCGATGGTCTTCTCCTCGTCCTCGAGGATCGGCCCCTGTTCGATGTGCGCCTCGAAATAGGCACCCACCGGATGCCCGAGACAATCGCGCGCCCCCGCATAGCCGATGGCGTCCAGCGCCTCGCCTACGCTGACACCGTCGGCATCGCGCTTGGCCAGGGTCTCCTCCAGGGTGAACTTCCCGGCGAATACGCCCGAGCCCATCATGCAGGGCGCGAAACGCGAGCCTTCCTCGTTGGTCCACACCACCACCTCCAGCGGCGCCTCGGTTTCCACGCCGAGGTCGTTGAGGGTGCGGATCACCTCGAGGCCGGCCATCACCCCGAAGCAGCCGTCGAACTTGCCGCCGGTGGGCTGGGTGTCGATGTGGCTACCGGTCATCACCGGCGGCAGTTCCGGATTGCGCCCGGGACGACGGGCGAAGATGTTGCCGACCCGATCGACGCTGACCGTGCAGCCGGCCGCTTCGCACCATTGCACGAAGAGATCGCGGGCCTGGCGGTCGAGATCGGTCAGGGCCAGGCGGCAGACCCCGCCCTTGGCGGTGGCGCCGAGGCGGGCGAGATCCATCAGCGATTGCCAGAGACGCTGGCCATCGATGTGCCGCTGGGTGGATTGCAGGACGTTCCGGGCAGTGCTCATTGTCGTCTCCTCAGGCTTGGAGTGGGTATCGGCGGCTCGCCGGCCGCCTGTGCGCCCATCAGGGCAGCGGTTTGGCCAGCGCCGCCGGGCTCCGCGCGCGGCGGCCGCAGAGGCCGTAGTAGAGCGCGCCGCCGAGCAGCGAGCCGGTGAACCAGCCGTAGTCGTAGAACCAGTGGAACTGGCGATTGCCGATGGCCATGACGGTCAGCGCCACCGGCACCGCGAAGGCGGCGAAGCCGGGCCAGTTCCAGGCCGGGTAGACGTCGTCGCGGTAGAGTCCGGCGAGGTCGAGGCGTTGCCTGCGCACCAGGAAGTAGTCCACCACCATGATCCCCGCGATCGGCCCGAGCAGGCTGGAGTAGCCGAGCAGCCAGTTGGAGTAGACGCTTTCCAGGCTGAGGTCGGAAACGATCCAGCCGAGCTTCTTCAGCAACTCGTGGGCCATCAGCGCCAGGCCGATGAAACCGGTGAGCCAGACCGCGCGGGTGCGGCCGATGAGTTTCGGCGCGATGTTCTGGAAGTCATTGGTCGGCGAGACGATGTTCGCCGCGGTGTTGGTCGAGAGGGTAGCGACGATGATCAACGCCATCGCCACCGCTACCCAGCCGGGGCTGGGGATGTGGCCGATCAGGCTGACCGGGTCGGAAACCGTCTCGCCCACCAGCGAGGCCGAGGCGGCGGTCATCACCACGCCGAGGGCGGCGAACAGGAACATGGTCAGCGGCAGGCCGAAGATCTGTCCGAGTATCTGATCCTTCTGGCTGCGCGCGTAGCGGCTGAAGTCGGGGATGTTCAGCGACAGCGTGGCCCAGAAGCCGACCATCGCGGTCAGCCCGGCCATGAAGTAGCCGGTGACGCTGGCGCCCTCCGGACGCTTCGGCGGCTGCGCCAGCAGTTCGCTGACCGAGATGTGCGGCAGCGCCCACACCAGCAGGCCGAGGCCGACCAGCACCAGCAGCGGTGCCGAGAGTGTCTCCAGCCACTTGATCGACTCCGCGCCGCGCAGCACCACCCAAAGGTTCAAGCCCCAGAACAGGAGGAAACCGATCACCTCGCCGGTGCCGCCGAGGGCCTTCCAGGCGGGAAAGAGCGAACCGAGGAAGAGGTGGATCGCCAGCCCGCCGAACAGCGTCTGGATGCCGAGCCAGCCGCACGCGACCACGGCGCGGATCAGGCATGGCACGTTGGAGCCGATGATCCCGAACGAGGCGCGCAGCAGCACCGGGAAGGGAATGCCGTAGCGGGTGCCGGCGAAGGCATTGAGGGTCAGCGGGATCAGCACCACCAGGTTGGCCAGCAGGATCGCCAGCAGCGCTTCGCCGACGCTGAGGCCGAAGTAGGCGGTAAGTACTCCGCCGAGGGTGTAGGTGGGCACGCAGATGGACATGCCGATCCACAGCGCGGTGATGTGCCACTTGTTCCAGGTACGCTGTTCCACCCGGGTCGGGGCGATGTCGTGGTTGTAGCGGGGACTGTCGAGTACGTCGCTGCCGGCGGACAGCTCGACCAAGCCGTCGCGCTCGGTCACTTCCGATCTGCTCTGTTGCATGGGCCTCTCCAGGATTCTTCTAGTTATTCGCTCATCGGGCTAATGCGATGGCCGGAGTACCGCACCACCAGTACCGCACCTCCGGTCCGGACAATGCCGTCGCGGGCGGCACTCAATAAGCGTGCCGAAAACCCCGCGACGTCACTGGGCAGGCCGGTCTACTGGAGGTAACCGACTGATCTGAAACACTTCATCGACAATCACGGCGACATGCCGGCGGGCAGTCCGGCGCGTCGTCGGGGGAAATGCGCGAGCCTGTCGTCCCGGTCAGGAACCAAAGGAGTGCAGGCGAACTTCTTTCATCTCCCCACAACCGCCCGAACACGGCTTTCAAGCGGCTGATTTTGCATGGGAAATCTCGACCTTTTTGCGTTCTTGTCAAGCGCGTCAAAATGGTGAGAACCCTCACCATTTTGGTGATATTTATTTTTATTCATTCAAAATCAATTAGTTATAAACTCAAACAACCATTTGAAAATAATCTTGCTCAATCCATGATCAGCATCTAGATTCGAATCCTGTCAGCGCTGACAGGATTAACGAAACCCTCGGCGCATGGCGAAAAAACAATTTCAAGAACCGGCAACGACCGGTCAGCCTGCGAGGAAAGACGGCATGTCCCTGTTGATCCGTGGCGCCACCGTGGTCACTCACGAAGAGAGTTATCGAGCCGACGTGCTCTGTGCCAACGGCCTGATCCAGGCCATCGGCGAGAACCTCGACCCCCCCTCCGGCTGTGACGTCCTCGACGGCGGCGGCCAGTACCTGATGCCGGGCGGCATCGATCCCCATACCCATATGCAGTTGCCCTTCATGGGCACGGTGGCCAGCGAGGACTTCTTCAGCGGCACCGCGGCCGGGCTGGCCGGCGGCACCACCTCGATCATCGACTTCGTCATTCCCAATCCGCAGCAGTCGCTGCTGGAGGCCTTCCACACCTGGCGCGGCTGGGCGCAGAAGTCCGCCGCCGACTACGGCTTCCACGTCGCCATCACCTGGTGGAGCGACGAGGTGGCGCGGGAGATGGGCGAACTGGTGGCGCAGCACGGGGTGAACAGCTTCAAGCACTTCATGGCCTACAAGAACGCCATCATGGCCGCCGACGATACCCTGGTGGCCAGCTTCGAGCGCTGCCTGGAGCTAGGCGCGGTGCCGACGGTGCACGCGGAGAACGGCGAACTGGTCTTCCACCTGCAGCGGAAACTCCTCGCCCAGGGCCTCACCGGCCCCGAGGCGCACCCGCTGTCGCGGCCGCCGCAGGTCGAGGGCGAGGCCGCCAGCCGCGCCATCCGCATCGCCGAGACGCTGGGTACGCCGCTGTACCTGGTGCATATTTCCAGCCGCGAGGCACTGGACGAGATCGCCTATGCCCGCGCCAAGGGCCAGCCGGTCTACGGCGAGGTCCTGGCCGGGCACCTGCTGCTCGACGACAGCGTCTACCGCCACCCGGACTGGGCCACCGCGGCCGGCTACGTGATGAGCCCGCCGTTCCGTCCCGTCGAACACCAGGAAGCGCTGTGGCGCGGCCTGCAGTCCGGCAACCTGCATACCACCGCCACCGACCACTGCTGCTTCTGCGCCGAACAGAAGGCCATGGGCCGCGACGACTTCAGCAAGATTCCCAACGGCACGGCCGGTATCGAGGACCGCCTGGCGCTGCTCTGGGACGCCGGGGTCAACAGCGGGCGCCTGTCGATGCACGAGTTCGTCGCGCTGACCTCCACCAACACCGCGAAGATCTTCAACCTGTTCCCGCGCAAGGGCGCGATCCGCGTCGGCGCGGATGCCGACCTGGTGCTCTGGGACCCGCAGGGCAGCCGCACCCTCTCGGCCGCCACCCATCACCAGCGGGTCGATTTCAACATTTTCGAAGGCCGCACCGTGCGCGGCGTTCCCAGCCACACCATCAGCCAGGGCAAGCTGCTCTGGGCCGCCGGCGACCTGCGCGCCGAACCCGGCGCCGGACGCTACGTGGAGCGCCCGGCCTACCCGTCGGTGTACGAAGTGCTCGGCCGCCGCGCCGAACGCCAGCGCCCGGTCGCCGTCGAGCGCTGATCCTTCCCGCAATACCGGACCGGCCCGTAGAGGCCGGACGGTGCCGTATTGCCGTTGACTGCCCCGAGAAGAAACCAGAAGAGAGGCTACAACCGTGATCGATTCCCTGAACCACCTCCCCCGTCCGGACGCCGGCGCGGACACGCTCGCCGAGCGCTTCGCCGACCTCGCGCCGCCGCTCAACGCCCGCCAGGCCGACCTCGAAAGCGCCCGTTGCCTGTACTGCTACGACGCGCCCTGCGTCAACGCCTGCCCGACCGGCATCGACATCCCCGGGTTCATCCGCAGCATCGCCCAGGAGAATGTCCAGGGCGCGGCGCAGAAGATCCTCTCGGCGAACATCCTCGGCGGCAGCTGCGCCCGCGTCTGCCCCACGGAGATCCTTTGCCAGCAGGCCTGCGTGCGCAACAACGCGCAGGAGTGCGCGCCGGTGCTGATCGGCCAGCTGCAACGCTACGCCCTCGACCACGCCGGCTTCAGCGAGCATCCGTTCAAGCGCTCGCCGGCCACCGGCAAGCGCATCGCCGTGGTCGGCGCCGGGCCGGCCGGGCTGTCCTGTGCCCACCGCCTGGCCATGCACGGCCACGAGGTGGTGCTCTTCGAGGCCCGCGCCAAGGCCGGCGGCCTCAACGAGTACGGCATCGCCCGCTACAAGCTGGTGGACGACTTCGCCCGGCGCGAAGTGGAATTCCTCCTGCAGATCGGCGGCATCGAACTGCGCCACGGCCAACGCCTCGGCGACAACCTCGCGCTCGGCGCCCTGCACGAAGAGTACGACGCGGTGTTCCTCGGCATCGGCCTGGCCGCCAGCAAGCGCCTCGGCCTGGAAGACGAAGACGCCCCCGGCCTGCTCGCCGCTACCGACTACATCCGCGAACTGCGGCAGAGCGACGACCTGCTCGACCTGCCCGTCGCCGACCGTTGCATCGTCATCGGCGCCGGCAACACCGCCATCGACATGGCAGTGCAGATGAGCCGGCTCGGCGCCCGCGACGTCAATCTGGTCTATCGCCGCGGCTTCGAGGAAATGGGCGCCACCGGCCACGAGCAGGAGATCGCCAAGGCCAGCCAGGTGCGCCTGCTGACCTGGGCCCGACCGGAACGGGTACTGCTCGACGAGCATGGCCGGGTGCGCGGCATGCGCTTCGCCCGCACCCGCCTGGAGAACGGCCGCCTGGGCGACACCGGCGACCATTTCGAGCTGGCCGCCGACGCCATCTTCAAGGCCATCGGCCAGGCCTTCGACGACGCCAGCCTGGGCGATCCGCTGGCGGCGCAACTGCGCCGCGACGGCGGCCGCATCCAGGTCGACGGGCAGATGCGCACCAGCATCCCGGGCATCTACGCCGGCGGCGACTGCGTGGCGCTCGGCGAGGACCTCACGGTGCAGGCGGTGCAGCACGGCAAACTGGCGGCGGAAGCGATCCACGCCCAACTCATGCTCAACGTGGAGGCTGCGTGATGGCCGACCTGTCTATCGAATTCGCCGGCATCAAGTCGCCCAACCCCTTCTGGCTGGCATCCGCGCCGCCCACCGACAAGGCCTACAACGTGGTCCGCGCCTATGAGGCGGGCTGGGGCGGGGTGGTCTGGAAGACCCTCGGCGAAGACCCGGCGGCGGTCAACGTGTCGTCGCGCTATTCCGCGCACTTCGGGCCGAACCGCCAGGTGCAGGGGATCAATAACATCGAGCTGATCACCGACCGCTCGCTGGAGATCAACCTGCGCGAGATCGCCCAGGTGAAGAAGGACTGGCCGGACCGCGCGCTGATCGTGTCGTTGATGGTGCCCTGCGTCGAGGAGTCGTGGAAATACATCCTGCCGCTGGTGGAAGCCACCGGCGCCGACGGCATCGAGCTGAACTTCGGCTGCCCCCACGGCATGCCCGAGCGCGGCATGGGCGCGGCGGTCGGCCAGGTGCCGGAGTACGTGGAGATGGTCACCCGCTGGTGCAAGACCCACTGCTCGCTGCCGGTGATCGTCAAGCTCACCCCCAACATCACCGACATCCGCCAGTCGGCGCGCGCCGCCCAGCGCGGCGGCGCCGACGCGGTGTCGCTGATCAACACCATCAACTCGATCACCAGCGTCGACCTGGAACGCATGGTCGCCCTGCCGGTGGTCGGCACCCAGAGCACCCACGGCGGCTACTGCGGCTCGGCGGTGAAGCCGATCGCCCTGAACATGGTCGCCGAGATTGCCCGCGACCCGCAGACCCGCGGCCTGCCGATCTGCGGCATCGGTGGGATCGGCAGCTGGCGCGACGCAGCGGAATTCGTCGCGCTCGGCTGCGGCGCGGTGCAGGTGTGCACGGCGGCGATGCTGCACGGCTTCCGTATCGTCGAGGACATGCAGGACGGTCTCGCGCGCTGGATGGACAGCCAAGGCTACCAGCGGCTGGCCGATTTCAGCGGCGCCGCGGTGGGCAATACCACCGACTGGAAGTACCTGGACATCAACTACCAGGTGATCGCCCGCATCGACCAGGACGCCTGCATCGGTTGCGGCCGCTGCCATATCGCCTGCGAGGACACCTCGCACCAGGCCATCGCCAGCCTGCCCCGGGCCGACGGCACGCACCGCTACGAAGTGATCGACGCCGAGTGCGTGGGCTGCAACCTGTGCCAGATCACCTGTCCGGTGGAGAACTGCATCGAAATGGTGCCGCAGGATACCGGCAAGCCCTATCTCAACTGGACCCAGGATCCGCGCAACCCCTACCGCGAAGCCTCCTGAACGCAGGGCGGCGCCCGCATCCCCGGCGGACGCCGCCCTGCCGCGCGCCGGCACGCTTCCTGCGTGCCGCTGCGGTCCGGCGACGCGCAACGGCGTCTGTCGGATCGACCCGCCTTCGACTACCATTCGCCGCGGCCCGGCCGACGCTCCCGGACGGCCGGCGCCCCATGGAGACTCGCGCATGTCCGCAGACAGCAACTACAGCCAGCAACCGGTCCCGCTGGCGGCGCGCAAGAGCGCGCTGGCCCTGAGCGTGGTGATGCTCGGCCTGACCTTCTTTTCCGCCAGCATGTGGACCGGCGGCACCCTCGGCACCGGCCTGAGCTACGACGACTTCTTCCTCGCCGTACTGCTGGGCAACCTGATGCTCGGCCTGTACACCGCGATCCTCGGCTTCATCGGCGCGCGCACCGGCCTTTCCACCCACCTGCTGGCGCACTACTCGTTCGGCAGCAAGGGCTCCTGGCTGCCCTCGGCGCTGCTCGGCGGCACCCAGGTCGGCTGGTTCGGCGTCGGCGTAGCGATGTTCGCCATCCCGGTGGCCAAGGCCAGCGGACTCGACGTCAACCTGCTGATCCTGGTCTCCGGGGCGCTGATGACCCTCACGGTGTTCTTCGGCATCGCCGGGCTGACGCTGCTGTCGGCCATCGCGGTACCGGCGATCGTCGTCCTCGGCAGCTACTCGGTGTGGCTCGCGGTGCGCGACGCCGGCGGCCTGGCGGCTTTGCAGCAGGTGACGCCGAGCGCGCCGCTGAGCCTCTCGGCGGCGATCGCCCTGGTGGTCGGCTCGTTCGTCAGCGCCGGCACCCTCACCGCCGACTTCGTCCGCTTCGGTCGCAGCGCGCGCACCGCCGTGGTGGTGTGCCTGGTGGCGTTCTTCCTCGGCAACTCGCTGATGTTCATCTTCGGCGCGGCCGGCGCGGCGGCGGTGGGCAAGTCGGATATCTCCGACGTGATGATCGCGCAGGGCCTGCTGATCCCGGCGATCCTGGTCCTCGGCCTGAACATCTGGACCACCAACGACAACGCGCTGTATGCCTCCGGCCTCGGCTTCGCCAACATCACCGGGCTCTCCAGCCGCTTCCTGGCGATGCTCAACGGCGCCCTCGGCACCCTCGCCGCGCTCTGGCTGTACAACCACTTCGTCGGCTGGCTGACTTTCCTCTCCGCCGCCATACCGCCCATCGGCGGGGTGATCATCGCCGACTACCTGAGTCGCCGCCGGCGCTACCGCCAGCACCCCTGCGCGGACATCCAGGCGATCAACTGGGCGGCGATCCTCGCCGTCGCCTGCGGCACCGCCGCCGGCCACTGGCTGCCGGGGATCGTGCCGGTCAACGCGGTGCTCGGCGCCGCCATCGCCTACCTGCTGCTCAATCCCCTGCTGAGCCGCAGCCCGAACAAACCAGAAGAGGTCCTCCATGCTGATTGACAACCTGCGCCTGCGCGGCCGCGAAGGTCTCTGGCAGCTGCGCGTCGCCGATGGCCGCATCGCCGCCCTGGTGCCGATGGAACAGGCCGCCGACGACGCCGGCGAGCGCCTGGACGGCGCCGGCGGTCTCGCCGTGCCGCCGTTCATCGAGCCGCACATCCATCTCGACACCACCCAGACCGCCGGCCAGCCGGAGTGGAACCGCTCCGGCACGCTGTTCGAAGGCATCGAACGCTGGGCCCAGCGCAAGGCGCTGCTCAGCCACGAGGACGTCAAGCAGCGCGCCTGGCAGACCCTGAAGTGGCAGATCGCCAACGGCGTGCAGCACGTGCGCAGCCACGTCGACGTCTCCGACCCGACCCTCACCGCGCTCAAGGCTATGCTCGAGGTGCGCGGCGAAGTAGCGCCCTGGGTCGACCTGCAGATCGTCGCCTTCCCCCAGGAGGGCATCCTCTCCTACCCCAACGGCCTGGAACTGCTGGAGGAGTCGCTACGCCTGGGCGCCGACGTGGTGGGGGCGATCCCGCATTTCGAATTCACCCGCGAGCTGGGCGTCGAGTCGCTGCACAAGGCCATCGACCTGGCCAGGCGCTACGACCTGCCGGTGGACGTGCATTGCGACGAGATCGACGACGAGCAGTCGCGCTTCCTCGAGACCCTGGCCATGCTCGCCCATCGCGACGGCCTCGGCGCACGGGTCACCGCCAGCCATACCACGGCGATGCACTCCTACAACGGCGCCTACACCTCGCGGCTGTTCCGCCTGCTGAAACTGTCGGGAATCAACTTCGTCGCCAACCCGCTGGTGAACATCCACCTGCAGGGGCGCTTCGACGACTATCCGAAACGCCGCGGCATCACCCGGGTCAAGGAACTGCTCGGTGCCGGGATCAACACCTGCTTCGGCCACGACGACGTGTTCGACCCCTGGTACCCGCTGGGCACCGCGAACATGCTGCAGGTGCTGCACATGGGCCTGCACGTGACGCAGATGATGGGCTACGACGAGATCGACGGGGGCCTCGACCTGATCACCCGCAACAGCGCCCGCACCCTCGGCCTGCGGGAATACGGCATCGAGGTCGGCCATCCGGCCAACCTGCTGGTGCTGCCGGCCCGCGACGGCTTCGACGCGGTACGCCGGCAGGTCCCGGTGCGCTACTCGATCCGCGGCGGACGGCTGCTCGCCGAGACGCTCCCGGCGCAGACCACGGTGTTCCTCGAACAGGCGGAAGCGGTGGACTTCACCCGCGCCAGCTGAGCCTTCGCCGGAGCCTTCGCGCGAAGGCTCCGATTGCTCAGGGCTCCAGGCCGATTCCGCGCAAGACCACGCTGGTCACCGTCTGTACCGCCCTTTCGAACTGCATGTCGCTGAGCGGCTGGTGGCCGTTGAGCACCTCGACCTGGTAGCCGAAGTCGGCGTAGTGCTGGGTGGAGGCCCAGATCAGGTAGAGCAGGCTGCTCGGTTCGATCGGCAGGATGCGCTTTTCCTCGACCCACTGGCGGATCTTCGCCTCCTTCATCTTGGCCCATTCGTAGAGGCTGTCGTCGAGGGTGGCGCCGAGCAGCGGCGCGCCATGCATGATTTCGTTGGCCCAGACCTTGGAGCCATGCGGACGGGTGCGCGAGTGGTTCATCTTCGCGCGGATATAGCTGGTCAATACCACCCTTGGGTCATCGAACATCTCGAAGCAGAGGGCGTCCTGCTTCCAGACCTCGAGCAGGCCGAGGAGGACGTCGCGGTACAACTCGTCCTTGGTGCTGAAGTAGTAGTGCAGATTGGAGCGCGGCAGTTCGGCTTCTTCGGCGATGTTGCCCATGGAGGTGCCGGCGTAGCCTTTTTCGGCGAAGACTTTTTCGGCGGCCAGGAGAATCTTCTCGACGTTGCGGCGGCGGATCTCGATCTTGTGTGTGCCCATGTGCGATCCATTACTGCGAATTCAACCAAGGCTACCAGCAAATCCGGGCGTGCGGCGACGCCCAGTCTTGCCAGGTAGCCCTCTCAGCGGCGCTTCGGACGGCGGCCGCGCAGGCGACGCCAGCCGATCCAGCAGCCGCTGGCGCAGACCACCAGGCCGCCGAGGCTGCCACCGAGCATCCACAGGTCCCACAGCGGACGCCGGGTCAGCAGCGGCAGCCAATCCCAGCTGTGCAGCAGGGAAAACAGCCAGCGGCTGCCGCGCCGAGCGTCGTCGAGCACGCCAACCACCGCGCCGCTGTAGGGATCCAGGTGCACCCAGGTATGCCGGGAATCGTCGAAACGCAGGCGCCAGACCGGCAGGCGCCGTTCCAGGTAGCCCATCATGCTGTGCTCTTCGCGCGGGTAGTAATGGAAGTCGTAGCGATCCAAGCGTTCGGCCTGCATCGGCACCCCCGGCAGCAGCGCGCGAGCCGACGCCAGCAGGCGCTCCTCGGGCAACTCGCGGAGGGTTTCGCCGTCCGCCGTGAGCAGCAGGCTGGCGCCGCTGCCGCTGCGCCCGACCACATAGGGCGCGCCACCGAGCATCCGCCACTCCAGTTCGCGCACCCGCAGCCCGGCGCCGCGAAAACGCCGCAGGGCGGCGTCCGCTTCCAGGCCGGCGGGCAGCGCCTGGTCCCAGCTTGCGCCCTGGTAGGCCGCGAGGTCGAGCGGCGTGCCGCGACCGAACAGGTTCCACGGATTCATCGACATCAGCCCGCTGAAGATCCAGCTCAGCACCAGCGCGCCGAAGAGCAGGCCGGCGAGGTGGTGCCAGCGCTGGAAGCCGCCCGCATAGGGCGAGCGCGAACCGCTGCGGTAAGGCTTGCGGAAGCGCCAGCGGAGCAGGCCGACGAGGATGCCGAGGACGGTCGCCAGGGTCGCCAGCAGCGACAGGCCGATCACCAGGTTCGCCCATTGTCCGTCGAACCAGCCGCCGCGCAGCGGATAGAGCCAGTGCAGCCAGGCGCCGAGCCAGTTCCAGGCGCGCTCCCGGCGACTGGCGTCGCGTACCACCTCGCCGGTCTGCGAGGACAGGTAGAGCAGCCGGCCCTCCGCGTCCGCGGTCTGCACCCGCCATAGCGGCCGGTGCGGATCGAGGTTGCGGGTATGGGTCCAGGCGTCTTCCTCGATCCGCCCTTGCAACTGCATCGGTACTTCGCCGCTGAAGGCACGGGCCGAAGCCAGCACCCTGTCCGCGTCCACCGCCAGCGGCCGGCCGTTGCGCGCCGCCAGCGCACGCGTGCGTCCGTCGGCGTCATCCAGCAGGTAGGTCGGCAGGCCGCCTACGCTGGCCAGCCGGATGCTTCGCGGGGCCTTTCCAGCGCCGTCGGCGAGGGCCGTCCGCAGCGGCATGCAGGCCTCGCAGCCTTCCAGCCCGGGCAGGTGGGCCAGGCGCTCCAGCGGAGTCAGCTTGGGATAGCCAACGTAGAGCATGACCATCCCGGAGACGAACCACAGCACCATCAGCAGGCAGCAGCCGATGCCCAGCCAGCGGTGCCAGAGGTACAAGTAGCGTTTCATCGGCGGCTCCTCAGAAACGCGTCTGCACGCTCAGTTCGAAGGTCCGCGGGTCGCCGACGTAGTACAGCGGCGTGCTCTGCACGAAACGTGCGTAGACCTCGTCGGTGAGGTTGCGCACGCGCCCGGTGATGCGCGTGCGCTCGTCCAGCCGGTAGCTGAGGAAAGTCCCGTAGACCGTATAGGACGGCACGTGCCAGGTGTTGGCGTTGTTGGCGTACACCGAGGACACGTAGCGCGCGTCCACCCCGCCCTGCCAGGCCGGGTCGAAGTCGTAGGTCAGCCACAGGTTGCCGACCCGCTCCGGCACGTTCGGCGGCGTCTTGCCCTTGCGCGAGACGGCGACGCCGCCGACGTTCTCGGTGAACTCGTCGTACTGCGCGTCGACCCAGGCGAAGTTGCCCTCGACCAGCAGCTTCGGAGTGATCCGCAGGGAGGCGGCGGCCTCGATGCCCCTGGAGGTCTGCTGGCCCACCGGCACGCTGAGGTTGGGGTCGTTCGGGTCGGCCACCGAGAAATCCCGGCGGACGATGCGGTAGGCGGCCAGGGTGGCGCTGCCGCGACCGTCGAGGAAATCGAACTTGCTGCCCAGCTCCCACTGGTCGCCGGTGGACAGGTCGTAGTCACGGACCTGGGCGAAGCTGGCGCTGGTCAGCACCCCGCCCGGCGGGTCGGCGGCGGTACTGTATTGCAGGTAGACGTTGGCGTGCGGAGTGAACTGGTAGACCAGCCCGGCGCGCCCGGTGAGCACGTCCCAGCGCCGTTCGAAGTGTGCGGGATTGTCCTTGTCGGGCACCCGATGGTTGCGCACGTCGAGGTCGAGGTGGTCGTAGCGCAGCCCGGTGACCAGCGACAGCTCGTCGGTCAGGCCCAGGCGGTTCTCGGCAAACAACGCGCTGGTGCGCACCTCGTTGCTGCGGTCCTTCCGGTGGCCGGGACGCATGCCCGGCAGGTCGTAGAAGTGGCCCGGCTCGAAACTGGCCGGATCGACCGTACCGAACGGCCCGGAGGCGGTACTCGGGAAGCGCGTCTGCTTGTTGATGCTGTAGTCGAAGCCCAGCGCCCAGTCGCTGGCCAGTCCGAACAGCGGCTGGCTGTGCTGCAGCTCGAAGCGGTTGCCGTCGAGCTGCTGGTCGTGGCGCTGGAGGAATGCGTTGGAGCGCACCACCCCGCTGTTGTCGGCGTTGTAGCGATAGGTCTCGAGGTTGCGGTAATCGCGCTCGGCGTCGTAGTGGTAGAAGGTGTTGCGCCAGCGCGTGCTATCGCTGACCCGGTACTCGAGGATCGAACGCAGCCAGCGCACGCGCTGTTCGTAGCGGCCATCGGCGACGTTGTAGTTCTCGCGGCGACGGCTCTTGTCGATCTTCAGCTCGCCGGCGTAGGGATTGAGCACCGGCGTGCCCCAGTAGGGGCTGTCTTCCTGCTCGTCCTGGTACTCCAGGGCCAGGGTGTGGGAAAGGTCCGGGGTCAGGTCGCTGAGCAGGGAGAAAGCGACGTTCCACGATTCGCGCGAATTGCGGTCGACGTAGCCGTTGCCGCCGCTGCGGCTGACGTCCAGGCGCACGAAGTGCTTCGGCTCGGGGCCGATGCCCAGGGCCTGGTTGAAGCCGAAGGCGACTTCCGAATCGTCGTAGCTGCCGTAGCGCACCCGGCCTTCCATGAAATCGCCGTAGCGGTCGGCGAGCTTGCTGATGTAGTCCAGCGAGCCGCCGACGGCACCGGCGCCGTTGAGGAAGGAGGACGGACCGCCGACCAGCTCGACGCGGTCGACGATCCAGTCGTCCAGCGGACGCATGGCGCTGCTGTATTGCACCGGAATGCCGTTGAACAACTGGTTGACCTGGTTCGAGCTGAAGCCGCGGTAGGTGACGAAGCCGCCGAAGCCGGGCGGCGCCGAGGCGTTCACGCCGGGCAGGCTGTTGGCGATGTCCTGGGTGCTGCGCAGGCCGCGCCGCTCGAAGCTGGCACGGTTGGCCACGCTTACCGAGCCGGGAGTCTCGCGCAGGCTCAGGCCCAGGCGCGAGCCGCCGCCGGCGCTGTCGTCGAGATCGAGGGCCGGCGGGGTTTCCCCGGCGGCGCCGGCGCTGACGGTGAGGGCGGGCAGTTCGGTGGGTTCCTCATCGGCCCAGAGCAAGGCCGGAACGCCGGCCAGGGTGAGGTTGAGACCCAGCGCGAGGACGCGGCGGGCCGTGGAGTGCTTTTTCATCGAGCGATCCTGAAGCAAGGCATGGTGGGCACGCCCGCCTCGCCCGGATGGACAGCGGCGAGCGCTGCGCGGACGAGGCAGGACGGGCGACGGATGCAAATGCCCGGCGCGGCGGGCGTTCAGGATCAGGCGGGGGAAGCGCGCGGGTTGGCCGGCGGCCAGACGTACCGGGGCGGCACCGGCTCGCGCGTGGCGGGCGGGCGGAAACGCGCCTGGCGTTGCCGTTGCAAGCGCCAGGACCAGATCACCCCGAGCGCGACGAACAGCACCAGGGCGCTGCACATCGGGCAGCTCACCGGCAACTGGGGATTGACCGGTACCGGATCGCCGGCGGACCCGTCGTCGGGATCCAGGGATAGCCATTGGCTGGCACCGGCGACGCAGAACAGCCCGACGCTGGCCTTCTGCCCCTTGTCGCTGCCCACTCCCAGCGCCTGCAGGTGCAGGACGCCGCAAGCCAGCGCGTTGACCAGCACGCAGGCACAGAGGGCGAAGCTCAGCCACTGCAGCAGCGGTGAGCGGGAGATGGGAGCGATTCTCATGACCGCGCACTCTAGCATCCTGACCCGCAAATTCCTCGCGCTTCTGCGCTGCGGTGCATCGCCGCAGGCCGAGGGTGCCACGCACGGCGACGAGCGGCGTAGCAGGGGTGACTTGGGAGTTTCATGTGGCGCCGCTATAATCGCCCGCTCAGGCGGCCCTCCGGGTCGCTCCCGCCTTCCGTTCGAGGGGCGCTGCAGCAGGCCTAGGCCTGTCAGGCTCGAACGGAGCGCGCTCTCAGGCCGGCCTCGCCGGTCTGTCAACGCACCAACGGCGCCCATTCGCAGACAACGAATGGAGAGTTACGCATGAGCGCTGTCATGACGCCCGCCGGTTTCACCGACTACAAGGTCGCCGACATCACCCTGGCCGCCTGGGGCCGCCGCGAGCTGATCATCGCCGAATCGGAAATGCCCGCACTGATGGGCCTGCGCCGCAAGTATGCCGGCCAGCAGCCGCTGAAAGGCGCGAAGATCCTCGGTTGCATCCACATGACCATCCAGACCGGCGTGCTGATCGAGACCCTGGTCGCGCTGGGCGCCGAAGTCCGCTGGTCGAGCTGCAACATCTTCTCCACCCAGGACCAGGCCGCCGCCGCCATCGCCGCCGCCGGCATCCCGGTGTTCGCCTGGAAGGGCGAGACCGAGGAAGAGTACGAATGGTGCATCGAGCAGACCATCCTCAAGGACGGCCAGCCGTGGGACGCCAACATGGTGCTGGACGACGGCGGTGACCTGACCGAGATCCTGCACAAGAAATACCCGCAGATGCTCGAGCGCATCCACGGCATCACCGAAGAGACCACCACCGGGGTCCACCGCCTGCTCGACATGCTCAAGAACGGCACCCTGAAAGTCCCGGCGATCAACGTCAACGACTCGGTGACCAAGAGCAAGAACGACAACAAGTACGGCTGCCGCCATAGCCTCAACGACGCCATCAAGCGCGGCACCGACCACCTGCTGTCGGGCAAGCAGGCCCTGGTGATCGGCTACGGCGACGTGGGCAAGGGCTCCTCGCAGTCGCTGCGCCAGGAAGGCATGATCGTCAAGGTTTCCGAAGTCGATCCGATCTGTGCCATGCAGGCCTGCATGGACGGCTTCGAAGTCGTCTCGCCGTACAAGAACGGCATCAACGACGGCACCGAGGCCAGCATCGACGCCGCGCTGCTGGGCAAGATCGACCTGATCGTGACCACCACCGGCAACGTCAACGTCTGCGACGCCAACATGCTCAAGGCGCTGAAGAAGCGCGCGGTGGTCTGCAACATCGGCCACTTCGACAACGAGATCGACACCGCCTTCATGCGCAAGAACTGGGCCTGGGAAGAGGTCAAGCCGCAGGTGCACAAGATCCACCGCACCGGCAAGGACGGTTTCGACGCGCACAACGACGACTACCTGATCCTTCTCGCCGAAGGCCGCCTGGTCAACCTGGGCAACGCCACCGGCCACCCGAGCCGGATCATGGACGGTTCCTTCGCCAACCAGGTGCTGGCGCAGATCCACCTGTTCGAGCAGAAGTACGCCGACCTGCCGGCCGCCGAGAAGGCCAAGCGCCTGACCGTCGAAGTGCTGCCGAAGAAGCTCGACGAGGAAGTGGCCTTGGAGATGGTCAAGGGCTTCGGCGGCGTGGTCACCCAGCTGACCCCCAAACAGGCCGAGTACATCGGCGTCAGCGTGGAAGGCCCGTTCAAGCCGGACGCCTACCGCTACTAAGCGAACCACGGGGCAGGCACCATGCGCCTGCCCCGTTCGCATGAGCGCCCCTCGATGTCCACGCACCTCGCCGATCGCTACAACCAGGCCTGGCTGTTCGCCGCCCGCGCCCACCGCAACCAGACCCTCAGCGGCTCGCCGCTGCCCTACCTGGTGCACCTGGGCATGGTCGCCAACGAACTGCTGGCCGCCGATCGCCAGGGCGCCGTCGAACGGCTGGCGGAAACCCTGCAGATCGCGGTCCTGCACGACACCCTGGAAGACACGGCGACCTCGCCCGAGGAGCTGCGGCAACAGTTCGGTGAGTTCGTCCACGACGGCGTGCTGGCCCTGAGCAAGCGCGTCGGCGACGGCCCGAAGCGCTCGCCCGACGACTACTTCCAGGCTCTGGCCGAAGGACCGGCGCAGTATGCCCTGGTCAAGCTGTGCGACCGCATCACCAACCTGCAGCCACCACCGCAGACCTGGAACCCGGACAAGATCGCGGACTACCACCAGGAGTCGCGATTGATCCTCGCCCGCCTCGGCCATGCGCATGCCGCGACGGCCCGGCGCCTGCGGGAAAAAATCGAGCACTACCGCCAGTACTACTGAGGTACGGCGCTAGACAGAATCAACAAGAAGAGGCGCGGCCACGGCCGCGTCCAAGGAACCGATCATGAGTCAGAGCGAACGCCGTTTCAGCTTCGAGTTCTTCCCGGCGAAGACCGAGGCCGGCCATGAAAAGCTGTTGGCCACCGCCCGCAACCTGGCGGGCTACAAGCCCGACTTCTTCTCCTGCACCTACGGCGCCGGCGGCTCCACCCGCGACCGCACGCTGCACACCGTGCTGCAACTGGACGGCGAGGTGAAGGTACCGACCGCGCCGCACCTGTCCTGTGTCGGCGACTCGAAAGCCGAGCTGCGCGAGCTGCTCGGCCAGTACCGTGCCGCCGGCATCCGCCGCATCGTCGCCCTGCGCGGCGACCTGCCGTCGGGCATGGGCATGGCCAGCGGCGAGCTGCGCTACGCCAACGAGCTGGTGGAGTTCATCCGCGCCGAGACCGGCGACCACTTCCACATCGAGGTCGCCGCCTATCCGGAAGTCCATCCCCAGGCACGCAGCTTCGAGGACGACCTGGCGAACTTCGTGCGCAAGGTGAAGGCCGGCGCCAGCAGCGCCATCACCCAGTACTTCTTCAACGCCGACGCCTATTTCTACTTCGTCGAGCGGGTCGCCAAGCTGGGCGTGGACATCCCGGTGGTCCCCGGCATCATGCCGATCACCAACTACTCCAAGCTGGCGCGCTTCTCCGACGCCTGCGGCGCCGAGCTGCCGCGCTGGATCCGCAAGCAGCTGGAGGCCTACGGCGACGACAGCCGCAGCATCCAGGCCTTCGGCGAGCAGGTGATCAGCGAAATGTGCGAACGCCTGCTGCAAGGCGGCGCACCGGGACTGCATTTCTATACTCTGAACCAGGCCGATCCGAGCCTGGCGATCTGGAAGAATCTCCAGCTGCCGCGCTGATACCGGGGAAACCCGGATCGACGCCGCAGCGTACATCGGCAGGGAAGCCTCTCACGCGATCCACGACACCATGGCCAACTCACGCAAGCATCTGATCTACCTGGTCTACGGGCGACAGACCTACCACCAGGAAGCCCTGTTCAGCATCGCCAGCGCCTTCGCTCACCTGCGAGACGAACCGGCGCATGGCCTGACCGTCAGGGTCTATACCGACGACCCCAGCCCCTACGCCGGCCTGCCGGTGCAGGTCCGCCCACTGACCGCCGAGGAACTGGTCGCCTGGTGCCAACCGCACGGCTATCACTTCCGCGCCAAGCACGTGGCCCTGCGCGAGGCCCTGGAGGACGCCGACCAGGCATTGCTGATCGACACCGACACCTTCTTCCACAGTTCGCCCCTGCGCCTGTTCGAGCGCATCCAGCCCGGCCGCCTGCTGTGCAACGCGATCGGCGCGCGCTATGGCGAACATCGCAACTTCCCGCTCTACCGCGACCTCTCGGCCTACCTGTTCGAGCGCGGCTGGGCCGACGACGAGATGCACCAGCTCAACTCCGGCGTCATCGGCCTGCCCCGGGAAGAGGCGAAAATACTCGACCGTTCGTTGGAATTAATGGATGAACTCTATCCAATTGCCAACGGTGCCTATACTCTTGAGGAATTCGTCCTGGCCGTCGCCGCCCACAAGCGGCTGGAGCTGGTGGGTTGTACCGACCTGATCCACCATTACTGGAGCCGGAAACAGCTGTTCCGCGCGAAGATCCAGGCCTGGTTGTGCAAGCACGGTTCCTCCCTTCTCAGCGCTGCAGCCCTCGACGACACCCTGAAGGTGACCGATCGACTGCCACGCCCACCGCGTGCCAAGCGTCTGCTGTACAAGCTGGGAACCCTGCCGTTGCCGGCACCGATGCGCCAGTTCAGTATCGAGCTGCTCTACGGTTGCCACGAATACAGTAACGAGTTCGACCGGGCCTGCGGCCCCGTCTGGTGGGAGAAAGCCGCGACCAATGCCATCGAACGCTATCCGCGGGAACCGATTGCGGAACAAATCGAGGATTGGCTGAATCACAGCTTGCTGCGCAACCTCCTTGGCTCCCGGGCCAACGAGATCCGCCAGCATTTGCGCCAGCGTGACCTGCTCTGACCGCAGCCCTCCGTTGACGCTGCCCCCGGCCCCCCCACCCAGGGCCGGGAGCGAACCGGCCAGCGCCCCATACCCGGTGCGCGGCCATGCCCGCGAGGGCACCCGTTCGACACCGGCCTCCGAGCGCATACGCAGCGCCGCGGCCAGACCTTCCGCCCTGGCCGACAGAGCCCGAAGGTAGACAGGAGTTCGCAGAACTTGGTGATTTCACAGCAGCCGGCCTCGCCCCGGCCCATATAGGAAAACCCGCATGTCCTTTTCTTCCCTCGGACTCTCCGAGGCGCTTGCCCGCGCTGTGGAGGCTGCGGGCTACAGCCAGCCCACTCCCGTGCAACAGCGGGCGATTCCCGCCGTGTTGCAAGGTCGCGACCTGATGGTCGCGGCACAGACCGGCACCGGCAAGACCGGTGGTTTCGCCCTGCCGGTACTGGAGCGCCTGTTCCCCGCCGGTCATCCCGACCGCGAACACCGCCACGGCCCGCGCCAGGCGCGGGTGCTGGTACTGACCCCGACCCGCGAGCTGGCCGCCCAGGTGCATGACAGCTTCAAGGTCTACGCCCGCGACCTGCCGCTGAACAGCACCTGCATCTTCGGCGGGGTTGGCATGAACCCGCAGATCCAGGCCCTGGCCAAGGGCGTCGACGTGCTCGTCGCCTGCCCCGGCCGCCTGCTCGACCTGGCCGGGCAGAACAAGGTCGACCTGTCCCACGTGGAAATCCTCGTCCTCGACGAAGCCGACCGCATGCTCGACATGGGCTTCATCCACGATGTGAAGAAGGTCCTCGCCAAGCTGCCGCCCAAGCGCCAGAACCTGCTGTTCTCGGCGACCTTCTCGAAGGACATCGTCGACCTCGCCAACAAGCTCCTGCACAACCCGGAGCGCATCGAGGTGACGCCGCCGAACACCACGGTCGAGCGCATCGAGCAGCGCGTGTTCCGCCTGCCGGCGCCGCAGAAGCGCGCCCTGCTGGCGCACCTGGTGACCGTCGGCGCCTGGGAACAGGTGCTGGTCTTCACCCGTACCAAGCACGGCGCCAACCGCCTCGCCGAGTACCTGACCAAGCACGGCCTGCCGGCCGCCGCGATCCACGGCAACAAGAGCCAGAATGCGCGGACCAAGGCGCTGGCCGACTTCAAGGCCAACGACGTGCGGATCCTGGTGGCGACCGATATCGCCGCCCGCGGCCTGGACATCGACCAGTTGCCCCATGTGGTCAACTACGAACTGCCCAACGTCGAGGAAGACTACGTCCACCGTATCGGCCGTACCGGCCGCGCCGGCCGCAGCGGCGAGGCGATCTCGCTGGTGGCGCCGGACGAGGAGAAACTGCTCAAGGCCATCGAGAAGATGACCAGGCAGCGCATTCCCGACGGTGATCCCCAGGGCTTCGACCCGGAAGCCGTGCTGCCCGAGGTGGCCCAGCCGGAACCCCGCGAGGCGCCGCAGAAGCAGCCGCGCCGCGACAAGGAACGGCGCAGTCGTGAGCGCAAGCCGAAAGAGGCCCAGGCGCCCGCGGAAAACGCTGCCGTCGCCGGCCAGGACGGCGCCGAGAAGCCTGCCGGCAAGCGCCGCCGCCGTGGCGGCAAGAACAAGGAAAACCGCGAGGCCGGCCAGGCGCAGCAACCGCGGCAGAGCCGTGAAGCGCGTCCCGCCAAGCCCAATCGGCCGCCGGAAATCGACGGTAATCGCGATCCGGAAGAGTTCCTCGACGACGACTTCGACAATTTCGGCAACCGCGCCGACTACGTCAGCCCTTACCAGGGCCAGGAAAACAAAGGTCGCGGCCGCCGCGGCGGCCAGCAGAAGTCGCAGGGCGGCGCTGGCCAGCAGGGTCGTGGCCAGGGCCAGGGGCGCGGCAAGAGCCAGGGCAGCGCTCAAGGCGGCGCTCGCGGCCAGGGTGCCGGCCAGGGCAAGGCGAAGAAACCGCGCGCCGGCAAGCCGCGCGGCCAGGGCCGTGACAATCCTTCGCGGATGAGCGACGCGCCGCTGCGCGAGCCGTCCGAGTATGGCGTCGGCAAGCAGCCGAGCCGTCAGCCGGTGGTGATCAACAAGCGCGACCTGGTGCGCATGGATCGCTTCCCCACCGCCGAGCAGCTCGACGAGCTGGAACCACGGCGCAAGGGTGAGCGCCCCGCGCTGCTGACCCGCAACCGCTGAAGCACGGCGGGCCCCTGGGCCCGCCAACTTCCGCGAGGGATAAAAGAACGCCGACCCAAGGGTCGGCGTTCTTGCATGGCGCGGAAGGCGGATCAGGCCTGCGGATCTTCCTTCTTCGCGGTCTGCTGCTGGGTCACGGTCTGCTGGTTCCAGCCGCCGCCGAGGGCCTTGTACAGGTTGACCTCGCTGGTCAGCTGGTTGAGGCGGTCGGTGATCAGTTGCTGCTGCGCGGTGAACAGCGAGCGTTGCGCGTCGAGCAGGGTCAGGTAGTTGTCCACACCCGTGCGATAGCGCTTGTCGGCGAGCTGGTAGTACTCGTCGCTGGCCTTGACCAGGTCGCGCTGTGCCTGCAACTGCTCGGTGAAGGTGCCGCGCGCGGCCAGGCCGTCGGCGACTTCCTGGAACGCCGTCTGGATCGCCTTCTCGTACTGCGCGACGTTGATGTCCTTCTGGATCTTCGCGTAGTCCAGGCTGGCGCGCAGGCTGCCGGCGGTGAAGATCGGCAGGTTGATCGACGGCTGGAACAGCCAGGACCCCGAACCGGCGTCGAACAGGCCGGACAACTGGCGGCTCATGGTGCCGGCGTTGGCGGTCAGGCTGATGCTCGGGAAGAACGCCGCGCGCGCGGCGCCGATGCTGGCGTTGGCGGCCATGAGCTGGTGCTCGGCCTCGAGGATGTCCGGACGCCGCTGCAGCAGGTCAGACGGCAGGCCCGCCGGCACTTCGGTCAGCAGGGTCTGGTCCAGGCCCAGGCCTTGCGGCAGGTTCGCCGGGATCCCGGAACCCAGCAGCAGGACCAGCGCGTTCTGGTCCTGGGCCACCAGGCGGGTGTACTGCGCCAGGGTCGCCCGGGCGCCTTCCACGGCGGTCTGCGCCTGGCGCAGGTCGAGCGCGGAGGCGACGCCGACGTCATAGCTGCGCTGGGTCAGGTCGAAACTCTTCTGGTAAGTGCCCAGGGTGTCCCTGGTCAGTTGCAGCTGCGCCTGGTCGGCTTTCAGCGTCAGGTAGGCGGTCGCCACGCTGGCCACCAGGGTGGTCTGCGCGCTGCGCTGCGCCTGTTCGGTCGCCAGGTACTGCTCCAGGGCCTGGTCGCGCAGGCTGCGCAGGCGGCCGAAGAGATCGAGCTCCCAGGCGGTAGTGCCCAGGGTCACCCCGTACTGGCTGGAGATCGCCGGGTTGCCGGTGGTCGACAGGTCACCGGGCAGGCGCTGGCGGGTACCGCTGCCATCCACGCCGATCCGCGGGAACAGGTCGGCCCGCTGGATGCGGTACTGCGCGCGGAAGGCCTCGACGTTCAGCGCGGCGACGCGCAGGTCGCGGTTGTTTTCCAGCGCCACGCCGATCAGCTGCTGCAACTGCGGGTCGCGGAAGAACTCGCGCCAGCCGATGTCGGCGGCCGGAACGGCCGCCGCGCCGGTGTTCTGCCCGTAGGCCTGCCCTTGCGGGTAGGCCGCGGCTACCGGCGCCTCGGGGCGCTGGTAGTCGGGAATCAGCGAGCAGCCGGACAGAACGACAGCGGCTACCGCCAGGGAAAGGAAGGACCTTTTCATATCATTGCCCCTTTTCGGCCTCAGCCTGCTGCTTGGACGCCTCGTCCTTGAACAGCGTGCTGACCGCCACGTAGAACAGCGGTACCCAGAAGATCGCCAGGACGGTCGCGGTGACCATGCCGCCGATCACGCCGGTACCGATCGCATGCTGGCTGCCGGAGCCGGCGCCGGTGGAGATGGCCAGCGGCACCACGCCGAGGATGAACGCCAGGGAGGTCATCACGATCGGCCGCAGACGCATGCGGCAGGCCTCGATGGCCGCCTCGACGATACCCTTGCCCTGCTCGTGCAGCTCCTTGGCGAACTCCACGATGAGGATGGCGTTCTTCGCCGACAGGCCGATGGTCGTCAACAGGCCCACCTGGAAGAACACGTCGTTGGACAGTCCGCGCATGGAGGTCGCCAGCAGCGCGCCGATCACGCCCAACGGCACCACCAGCATCACCGAGAACGGAATCGACCAGCTTTCATAGAGCGCCGCCAGGCAGAGGAACACCACCAGCAGGGACAGCGCGTACAGCGCCGGCGCCTGCGAGCCGGACAGACGTTCCTCGTAGGACAGGCCGGTCCAGGAGTAGCCCACGCCTTTCGGCAGTTGCTTGACGATCTCCTCGACCGCCGCCATCGCGTCACCGGAACTCAGGCCGGGCGCCGGCTCGCCGAGGATTTCCATGGCCGGCACGCCGTTGTAGCGCTCCAGCTTCGGCGAGCCGTACTCCCACTTGCCGGTGGCGAAGGCGTTGAACGGCACCATCTCGCCCTTGTCGTTGCGCACGTACCACTTGCTCAGGTCGTCCGGATTCATCCGCGCGTCCGGCCTGCCCTGCAGGTAGACCCGCTTGACCCGGCCACGGTCGATGAAGTCGTTGACGTAGCTGGAACCCCAGGCGATCGATATCGTGCTGTTGATGTCGGCCAGGGACACGCCGAGGGCGCTGGCCTTCTCGTCGTCGATCTCCAGCTTGTATTGCGGTTCGTCGCTCATGCCGTTGGGGCGCACACGCTGCAGCGCAGGGTTCTGCGAGGCGAGCATGAGGAACTTGTTGCGCGCCTGGAGCAGGACTTCGTGGCCGACGCCCGCCTGGTCCTGGAGGAACAGGTCGAAACCGGTGGCGTTACCCAGTTCCAGTACCGACGGCGGAGCGAAGGCGAACACCATCGCGTCCTTGAAGCTGAAGAAGTGCATCTGCGCGCGCTTGGCCAGTTCGAACACGCTGTTCTCGCCACCGGGACGCTCTTCCCAGGGCTTGAGCATGATGAAGGCCATGCCCGAACTCTGGCCGCGGCCGGCGAAGTTGAAGCCGGTGACGGTGAACACCGAGCTGACCGAAGAGCTTTCCTTCTCCAGCAGGTATTCGCGCATCGAGTCCACCACCACCTGGGTACGCTCGGCGGTGGAGCCCGGCGGGGTCTGTACCTGGGCGAAGAGTACGCCCTGGTCTTCGTCGGGGAGGAACGCGGTGGGAATGCGGGTGAACATCCAGATCATCCCGGCCACGATCACCACGTAGATCAGCAGGTACGGCGCGCGATGCTTGAGGATCGACGCCACGCCACGCTCGTAGCCGTGGGTGGTGGACAGGAACATCCGGTTGAACCAGCCGAAGAAGCCGCCCTTGTGCTCGCCGTGATCGCCTTTCTCGATCGGCTTGAGCATGGTCGCGCACAGCGCCGGGGTGAGGATCAGCGCCACGATCACCGAGAGGGCCATGGCCGACACGATGGTGATGGAGAACTGCCGGTAGATCACCCCGGTGGAACCGCCGAAGAACGCCATCGGCAGGAATACCGCCGAGAGCACCATGGCGATGCCGACCAGCGCGCCCTGGATCTGGCCCATGGACTTGCGCGCCGCCTCCCTTGGCGACAGGCCTTCCTCGGCCATCACCCGCTCGACGTTCTCCACCACCACGATGGCGTCGTCCACCAGCAGGCCGATGGCCAGCACCATGCCGAACATGGTCAGGGTGTTGATCGAGAAGCCGAACGCGGCGAGCACGCCGAAGGTCCCCAGCAGTACCACCGGCACGGCGATGGTCGGGATCAGCGTGGCGCGGAAGTTCTGCAGGAACAGGTACATCACCAGGAACACGAGGAGGATCGCCTCGCCGAGGGTCTTCACTACCTCATGGATCGAGGCCGAGACCACCGGGGTGGTGTCGTACGGGTAGACCACCTTCATGCCCTGCGGCATGAACGGTTCCAGGTTGGCGATGGTCTGGCGGATCGCCTTGGCGGTATCCAGCGCGTTGGCGCCGGTGGCCAGCTTGATCGCGATACCGGACGCCGGGCTGCCGTTGAACTGCGCGTTGATGCTGTAGTCCTGGCCGCCCAGGCCGACGTCGGCGACGTCCTTCAGACGCACCTGGGAACCGTCGGGATTGACCTTGAGCAGGATCTTCTCGAACTGCTCCGCGGTCTGCAGGCGGGTCTTGCCGATGATGGTGGCGTTGAGCTGCTGGCCCTTGACCGCCGGCAGGCCGCCGAGCTGGCCGGAGGAAATCTGCACGTTCTGCGCCTGGATCGCCGCACTCACGTCGCCGGGGGTCAGCTGGTAGCTGTTCAGCTTGGCCGGGTCGAGCCAGATGCGCATCGAGTACTGCGAACCGAACACCTGGAAGTCACCGACGCCCTTGGTCCGCGACAGCGGGTCCTGGATGTTGGAGACGATGTAGTTCGACAGGTCTTCCTTGGTCATGCTGCCGTCGGTGGAAACCACACCGACCACCATGAGGAAGTTCTTCACCGCCTTGGTCACCCGGATGCCTTGGCGCTGAACTTCCTGCGGCAGCAGCGGGGTCGCCAGTTGCAGCTTGTTCTGCACCTGGACCTGGGCGATGTCGGGGTCGGTGCCCTGCTCGAAGGTCACGGTGATGGTCATGCTGCCGTCGGAGTTACTCTCCGAGGAGATGTAGCGCAGATTGTCGATCCCGTTCATCTGCTGCTCGATCACCTGGACCACGGTGTCCTGCACCGTCTCGGCCGAGGCGCCCGGGTAGCTCACCTGCACGGCGATGGCCGGCGGGGCGATGGCCGGGTACTGGTTGACCGGCAGACTGAGGATCGACAGGCCGCCCGCGAGCATGATCACCAAGGCGATCACCCACGCGAAAATGGGCCTATCAATGAAAAACTTCGACATTACGAATCCCCTTGATCAGCCCTTGCTGTCGGTTTTCGCCGGAGCGGCGTCGGCCTTCTGCGCGGACGCGACATTCTTCGCCGGCACGGTCTTCACCTCGACACCCGGCTGCACGAACTGCAGGCCTTCGGTAATGATCTTGTCGCCGGCGTTCAGGCCTTCGGTGACCAGCCACTTGTCGCCGATCACCCGGTCGGCCTTGATCACCCGCAGCTCGACCTTGTTCTGCGCGTTCACCACCAGCGCGGTGGCCTGGCCCTTGAGGTCGCGGGTCACGCCCTGCTGCGGGGCGAGGATGGCCTTCTGCTTGACGCCTTCCTGCAACTGCGCATGGACGAACATGCCGGGCAGCAGCTCGTTGTTCGGGTTGGGGAACACGGCGCGGATGGTCACCGAACCGGTGCCCTCGTCGACCGAGACCTCGGAGAACTCGAGACGGCCTTCCAGCGGGTATTGGCTACCGTCTTCCAGCTTCAGGGAAACCTTCGCCGCGTTGTCGCCGGCGCGTTCCAACTGGCCGCTGGCCAGCTCGCGACGCAGGCGCAGCAGGGCGGTGGACGGCTGGGTGACGTCGACGTAGATCGGGTCGAGCTGCTGCACGGTGGCCATCGCGTTGGCCTGGCCGTTGGTCACCAGGGCGCCTTCGGTCACCGCGGAACGACCGATGCGGCCGGAGATCGGCGACAGTACCTTGGTGTAGCGCAGGTTGATCCGCGCCTGCTCCACCGCGGCCTTGGACTGCAGGTAGGCGGCGTTGGCGTCGGCGTACTGCTGCTTGCTCACGGCCTGGTCGGCGACCAGCAGCTTGAAGCGCTGGGCCTGCTCCTGGGTCGAGGCCAGGTTGGCCTGGGCGCTCTGGTAGTCGGCCTCGTAGGTGGCGGGGTCGATCTGGTAGAGCTGCTGCCCGGCCTTGACGTCGCTGCCTTCCTTGAACAGGCGCTTGAGGATGATGCCGTTCACCTGGGGACGCACCTCGGCGATGCGGAACGCGTTGGTCCGGCCCGGCAGCTCGGTATTCAGCGTCACCGTCTGCGCTTCCAGGGTCACGATCCCGACCTCCGGCGTCTGCGCCGGCGGCGGCGCCTCGCTTTTTCCGCACCCGGAAAGGGCCGAAATCGCGACCAGCAGGGCCGGAACCAGTACACGCATGGCTGGCGTTCGTTGCATAGCGTTGTCCTCATGAGCGAAAGCGGCCGATGCAGCGTGAAGGCGCTGCACCGGCTCGAAGAAGGCAGGCAAAATACTTACATTCATAGGTGTTTGTAAACGTCCGGAAGCCTCGCGTGAAAACACCTGAAACGTTTTAGCTCGATGGCCGGTTATCCACCCGGCGCCATGGCCCATATTCAGAACCTGAAACAAGGTTGATAAGGTCAACTAAAATAAGCAAAATGGTTGACTGGATCAACCACATTTACATTAGGTTTACTCGGCCAGACCAATGAACTACCCCGTCAACCCCGACCTGATGCCCGCGCTGATGGCGGTCTTCCAGCATGTACGGACGCGCATCCAGAGCGAGCTCGATCGCCAGCGGCTCGACCTCACTCCGCCCGACGTCCATGTCCTGAAGCTCATCGACGAACAGCGCGGGCTGAACCTGCAGGACCTGGGGCGGCAGATGTGCCGCGACAAGGCGCTGATCACCCGGAAAATCCGCGAGCTGGAAGGCCGCAGCCTGGTCCGCCGCGAACGCAACCCCAGCGACCAGCGCAGCTTCCAGTTGTTCCTCACCGACGAGGGCCTGGCTATCCACCGTCACGCGGAAGCCATCATGTCATGCGTGCATGACGAGTTGTTTGCCCCGCTCACCCCGGAGGAGCAGGCCACCCTGGTGCATCTCCTCGACCAGTGCCTGGCCGCGCAACCGCTTGAGGATATTTAAGAACATTCTTTTCGAAGCACAATGAAAAACGCCGGCGATCGCCGGCGTTTTTCATTTTCAGGTATCCGCTTACTGGCGAATGCCTTCGACGGAGAGCAGCAGCTCGACTTCCTGGGATGCCGGGCCGAGGTCCATCTTGATGCCGAAGTCCTTCAGCTTCAGGGTGGCGCTGCCTTCGAAGCCGGCGCGGTAGCCGCCCCACGGGTCGTTGCCCTGGCCAAGCAGCTTGGCCTTGATGGTGACCGGCTTGGTCACGCCGTTCAGGGTCAGGTTGCCGGTGATGTCGGCGCTGTCGCCATTGGCCTTCACCTCGGTGGACTCGAAGGTCGCGGTCGGGTTCTTGCCGACGTTGAGGAAATCGCCGCTGCGCAGGTGCTTGTCACGCTCGGCATGGTTGGTGTCCACGCTGTTGGTGTTGATGGTCACCTTGACCTTGTCGGCCGACGGGTTCTTCTCGTCGAAGGTGAAGCTGCCGTCGAAGTCGTTGAAGCGGCCATACAGCCAGCTATAGCCCAGGTGCTTGATGCGGAACTCGATGAAGGCGTGCTGGCCTTCCTTGTCGATCTTGTAGTCCGCGGCCATTGCCTGGCCGGCGGTGAACAGGGCGGAGCCGAGCGCCAGCGCGGCAAGGGTCTTCTTCAGCATGGACATTCTCCTTAACGTGGTTGTTGTTCATTCGACGAGCGACCGAGCATGCGCTTTAGGGTCGGATCGCGGTCGACGAAGTGGTGCTTGAGGGCGGCGAAGGCATGGAGGACGGCGAAGACCACCAGCGCCCAGGCCAGGTAGAGATGGATTTCCCCGGCGACGTCCGCCTGGTCGGGCAGGCCGCTGAGGGTGGCCGGCACGGAGAACCAGCCGAATACGCTGATCGGCTCGCCGTCGGCGGTGGAAATCAGGTAGCCGGCGACGATCACCGCGACCAGCAGGGCGTACAGCGCCAGGTGGCCGAGCTTGCTCGCCACCCGGGTGGCGGGGCCGTGATTGGCCGGCGCCGGCGGCGGCGGGCTGACGAAACGCCAGACGATCCGCACCAGCAGGGCGATCGCCAGCAGAATGCCGATGCTCTTGTGCAGCGCCGGAGCGGGGTGGTACCAGGGGTCGTAATAGCTCAGCTCGCGCATCCACAGGCCCAGGCCGAACAGGCCGAAGACCACCAGCGCGCTGCCCCAGTGCAGGAACAGGCTGAACACGCCGTAACGAGAAGAGGTATTGCGCCACTGCATGAAAAAACTTCCTTGAAAAGCGAAGCATCAAGACTAGCGGCAAACCGATCGAATTAAAGCAAGAAAATCCTGCTTTGAAACATCGACTCACAAGATAGGTTCGCAGGCTAAGGAAAATTCCCTGGACGCCCGCGCCAGCGGCTGCGCAGGGCGCCGGAGGGTCCGGCGCCCGCGAGGGGAATCAATCGAACAGGCGGGTGAACCAGGCGAACGGATTCTTCTTCTCGCCATCGGCCTTCGGCGCGGCGACCTTCTCGGCCTTGGCCACCATCGGCGCGCCTTCGATGACCGGGGTCTTGCCGGCGTACAGGTCGCGCACCTGGCTGGCGGCGCGCTTGCCGCTGCGCAGCGCGCCTTCGATGGTACCGGGATACAGCGCGTCGGTATGCTCGCCGGCGAAGGCCACCCGCGCCAGCGGCTGTTCCCAGATCCGCCAGAAGCGCGTGACCTGGCCCGGACCATAGGCCAGGTAGGACCCGCCGGTGCCCGGATCGGCGCTATAGCGGCGGATCTCGTAGCCGGCGAAGGCGCCACGCATCTTCGGATAGAACTTGTTCATGCGGATCAGCACCTGGTCGACCATCTGCCGGTCGCCGAAAGCCTGCAGCACGCGGGCGTTGTCGCCGGACAGGTTGATCAGCACGTTGGCGCCGCCCTTCAGCGCCGGCTCGACCCAGATCATGCCCAGACCCTGGTCGCTGAAAATCTCGCCGGAGAGGCGCGACTTGTCGTCCCACACCGGGCGCTTGAACTTCAGCAGGATCTGGTCGCGCCAGCCGTAGTTGGTGCCTTTCAGGGCGGACATCTGGGTGCCGCTCAGGGCCGGGGTCATCTGGATCTGCGCCAGCGCCTTCAGCGGCACCGCGAGGACCACGTAGTCGGCCTTGTAGGTTTGGCTGCCGGCCTTGACGGTGACGCCGTCCCTGGCCTGGACGATGCTCGATACCTTGGCCTTGGTCTTGATCGTCTTGAGCTGCTTGACGAAGGCCTCGGCCAGCACCTGGCTGCCGCCGGGCAGGCGCGCCGCACGCAGGTCGCGGTCGTCGACGCCGCGGTAGGCGCGGCCCTGCTGGGCCAGGTAGAGCAGCGACAGGCGCGACGGTTCGTCGTAGCGCGAACGGATGCGCTGGTTGACCAGCAGGCGCGCGGTCGGCGACAGGTTCAGCTTGTCCAGCCAACGCGCGGCATTCATCTGGTCGAGGGCGAACAGGGTGTTGTTCGAGGCCGGGTTGAGCGGATCGGAGATCGACGCCGAGAGGTCGTCGAGGGTCTGCTCGAAGCGCTTGAGGTCGGCGGCGACGTTCGGCTGCTTGAGGGCGAGGTCGCTGCTGCTGTAGTACAGGCCGTCGATCAGGTAGCTGGGGGTCCGCACGAAGTCCGGCGCCGGTACCGATTTCAGCTTGAAGGTGTCCAGGTAGCCGTTGAGGTTGGGCTGGACCTTCTGGTTGCCGACCCATTCGCTGGTGGCCAGCCCGGAACGCCCGCCGACTTGCGGCCGTGCCTCGAGGACAGTGACTTGCCAGCCGTCCTTCTGCAGTTCGTAGGCCGCGCTCAGGCCCGCAAGGCCCGCTCCGACGACGATCGCCGTCGGTTGTTTGTCCTTGCCCAGCGCGACCGCGCTGAACACCCCCAACACGAGAAACGCCGCGGCGCGCAGCCACCTTAACGACATACCGGACTCCCCAGGAAAAGAAGCGAAGACACAACGGCGCGCAGCATACGCCAGAGCCGTTTGGGCCACCATAGGAGTCCGTCGGCGACTGCTGTCGGATGTGTCCCAACCTGCCGGGTTGTTCATCTCACCCCCATTGCATAGGCTTTGCCGACCGATCCGAGGAGACAGCCCATGGGCCTTAACGCCGACTGGATGCAGCGCGACCTGAACGTGCTCTGGCATCCCTGCACCCAGATGAAAGACCACGAACGCCTGCCGGTGATCCCGATCCGCCGTGGCGAAGGCGTCTGGCTGGAAGACTTCGAGGGCAAGCGCTACATCGACGCGGTCAGCTCCTGGTGGGTCAACGTCTTCGGCCACGCCAACCCGCGGATCAACCAGCGCATCAAGGACCAGGTCGACCAGCTGGAGCACGTGATCCTCGCCGGTTTCAGCCACCAGCCGGTGATCGAGCTGTCGGAGCGGCTGGTGAAGATCACCCCGCCGGGGCTGGACCGCGTGTTCTATGCCGACAGCGGCTCGGCGGGCATCGAGGTGGCGCTGAAGATGAGCTACCACTTCTGGCTCAATAGCGGCAGGCCGCGCAAGAAGCGCTTCGTCACCCTGACCAACAGCTACCACGGCGAAACCATCGCGGCGATGTCGGTGGGCGACGTGGCGCTGTTCACCGAGACCTACAAGTCGCTGCTGCTGGACACCATCAAGGTGCCCAGCCCGGACTGCTTCCTGCGTCCGGACGGCATGTGCTGGGAAGAACACTCGCGGAACATGTTCGCCCACATGGAGCGCACCCTGGCCGAAGGGCACGACGAGATCGCCGCGGTCATCGTCGAACCGCTGATCCAGGGCGCCGGCGGCATGCGCATGTACCACCCGGTCTACCTCAAGCTGCTGCGCGAAGCCTGCGACCGCTATGGCGTGCACCTGATCCACGACGAGATCGCGGTGGGCTTCGGCCGCACCGGGACGATGTTCGCCTGCGAGCAGGCCGGCATCGCCCCGGATTTCCTCTGCCTGTCCAAGGCCCTCACCGGCGGCTACCTGCCGATGTCCGCGGTGCTGACCACCGAGACCGTCTACCGGGGCTTCTACGACGACTACCAGACCCTGCGCGCCTTCCTCCACTCGCACACCTATACCGGCAACCCGCTGGCCTGCGCCGCCGCCCTGGCGACCCTGGACATCTTCGAGGAAGACAAGGTGATCGAGGCCAACCGCGCGCTGTCCACCCGCATGGCCAGGGCCACCGCGCACCTGGCCGACCACCCGCACGTGGCCGAGGTGCGCCAGACCGGGATGGTTCTGGCCATCGAAATGGTCCAGGACAAGGCATCCAGGACACCCTACCCCTGGCAGGAGCGCCGCGGCCTGAAGGTCTTCCAGCATGGCCTGGAGCGCGGCGCGCTGCTGCGCCCGCTGGGCAGCGTGGTGTATTTCCTGCCGCCCTACGTGATCACCCCGGAGCAGATCGACTTCCTCGCCGAGGTGGCCAGCGAAGGCATCGACATCGCCACCCGCGACGCAGTCAGCGTGGCGGTCAGCGACTTTCACCCGGACCACCGCGACCCGGGCTGAACGTCGCCGCCCCTTCGTCCCGAGGGGGCCGGTTCCAGCGCCCCGCGGCAGGCAGTACACTGCGCGCCTGTCGCCACTACCCTCGAATCGCCATGCGCCTGTCCCGCTTCTTCGTCGACCAGCCCCTCGCCCTCGGCCAGCACGACCTGCCCGAGGCCCAGGCCCACTACATCGGTCGCGTGCTGCGGCACGCCACGGGCGACGCCGTGCAGCTGTTCGACGGCAGCGGCCGGGAATACCTCGGCGAGCTGATCGAGGTCGGCAAGAAGAATGTCCGCGTCGAACTCCGCGAGCAGTTCGCCGGCCAGCCCGACTCGCCCCTGCGTATCCACCTGGGGCAAGGCCTGTCGCGCGGCGAGCGGATGGACTGGGCGATCCAGAAGGCCACCGAGCTGGGGGTGGCGGAAATCACTCCGATCGTCAGCGAGCGTTGCGAAGTGCGCCTGAAGGACGAGCGCGCCGACAAGCGCCTGCAACACTGGCGCCAGGTGGCGATCAGCGCCTGCGAGCAGTGCGGCCGTTCGAGCCTGCCGCGGATCCATCCGCCGCTGGCCCTGGAGGACTGGCTGCGGCAACGCGACGACGAACTGCGCCTGGTCCTGCACCCGGTCGCCGCGCCCCTGGCCAGCCATGCCCGCCCCGCCAGCCTGGCGTTCCTGGTCGGCCCCGAGGGCGGCCTGGGCGATGCCGAGGTGGAGCAGGCGCAGGCGGCCGGCTTCCACTCCGCGCGCCTCGGCCCGCGCGTGCTGCGTACCGAGACCGCGCCGGTGGTGGCGCTGGCGGTGGCCCAGCAACTCTGGGGCGACTTCGCCTGATATCCCTCCCGCCGCTTTACAACGGCGGCAGCCAGTGAATACCGTTGCGCAGCCCACTTCGCAACGGATCGCACGCATGGACACGCCCGTTACCTTCGATTGGAAGATCCGCCTGCCCGATGTGCTCGGCGTACTCCGCCGAGACTATGCCGGACGCTTCCCGCAACTGGCCTCCGCCGCGCTGGAGACGCTGCTGGAGCGCCTGCGCGACGACCTTCCCGAGGATTTCCTGCCGGCCCTCGGCCAGGAGCTGGAATCCCTGGGACTGGCGTTGGTGGAACGCCTGGACGAAGACGACAGCCTGAACCTGTACGTGATCGGCGCCCCCCACAGCCAGCGCCTCCTCGATGCGCTCGCAGCGCAGGGCCACAACGCCCGCACGCTGCGCCAGGAAGACGCCGCCGAAGGCGCCCCGGCGACGCTCCCCGCCGCCACGCCGGCCGGCCTGGCGGCGGCTTCGGCCTACATCTGCCTCGAACGCACCGAGCACCTGGCGCCCGGCCTGGCCACCGGCCGCCTGCCGGGTGAAGACAGCAGCGACCTGCTGGACCTGCGCCAGTGGCCCAGGCTACGGCGCCTGCCCGATGGTGCAGAGGAAACCCGGGGCGCGCTGCTCTGCCGGGCCAGTTCGGCGGACGGCCTGCACGCCTGGGTCAGGATGACCGGTTCGGGAAGCCCCTACGCCTGGCTGCAACGCTCCCGCGATCTCGCCTCGTTGACGCCCGAACTACCGCCCTTGCCGCTGCCGCCGGCGCAATCGTTGCGCCAACGCCGCACCCCGGAACTTGCCATCGGCCTGGCCGGAGAGGACCTGCTGCTGGTCGACCGTGGCCTGGTCTTCCTCTATCCCGGCTTCGCCCGGGGCAACGGCGAACCGCGGTTGCTCTTCGAGGTGCCGCAAGCGCGGCGCTCCATCGAGAATCCGCCGGCGGTCTTCACCACTCCGGACGAGCGCGTCTGCCTGCTCTCCCGCGGGCAGTTCTTCGAATGGCGCGAGGCACGCATCCAGCCCCTGCCGTTCCCCGTCGGCAAGGATCTGCCCGCCGATCCGGCGCAACCGACCTCGGTGGCGCCCGGGAGCATAGTCTGGCTGGAGCGGGAGACGCTCTGCGAAGGCCGGCTCGACAGCGGCGAGATCCGCAGCCACTCGCTGGACGGCCTGGCCGAGGGACCCTACCTGAAGCTCCAGGCCCTGGACGGAGGCTGGCTGCTCCTGGCGCCGTGGCTGGAACCGCATCGCTCGCGCGACCTCGCCCAGCTCTGGCACCCCGAATCCGGCCGGGCGCTGCGCATCCGCTACGGCGAACTGGACCTGGAGGGCGGACTACAGCACTGGGCGAAGTTGCCCGACGGGCGGATCGTCGTCGGCGACCATGCCCGGCATGTCGACCTCGGCACGTTCGAAAGCCTGCGCCAGCGCCTGCTGCGGCGGCGCCCGGCGCTGGCCTGAGACGCTACAGGCCGCGCAGCGCCAATCCCGCCAGGCCGAGCAGGAGCACGCCGCAGCCGGCGTAGCTGACGCGGTGCCAGAACAGCGAGGTGTTGCGCCGCAGCCAGTCCACCAGCGCTGCGCAGCAGAAGCACCAGATCAGCGACGAGAGCATGAAGCCGGCGAAGAACACCAGCGACTGCGCCTGGTTCGGCGTGCCGTCGACGATCCCCGCCAGGGCGCTGCCGAGGGCCCCCCAATAGACCAGGTTCTTCGGGTTGGACAGGGAGATCGCCGCGCCGGCGCCGAAGGCGTTGCGTCCCTGCTCGCCGACGTTTTCCGCCGCCAGCGGTGGATTCCAGGCGTCGCGCAGGCCCTGCACGCCGAGCCAGGCCAGGTAGACGGCGCAAACCAGGGTCAGGGGCATCCGCACCTGCTCGTAGCCCAGCAGCAGCGCCAGTCCGGTAAGGCCGAGCAGGGCCCAGACCGCATCGCCGATCAACGAGCCCAACTGCACCAGCAACGCCGGGCGGAAGCCACCGGTCAAACCGCGGCGCAGCGTTTCGCTGAACACCGCTCCAGGGGAGATATTGAAGGCAAAACCGAACAGCAGGGCAGCGAGAAAGATGGCGAGCATGGAACGGCGTCTCCGCGGGTGGGTCGCCGGATTATCCCCGTCGGCGGCGCTGGAAACTTGAACCGGATTGCGCAGGTCAGCCGCGCACGGCGCGCTGGTAGCGGCCCGGCGAGATACCGTAGGCGCTGCTGAAGTAACGGGTCAGGTGGCTCTGGTCGGCGAAGCCCAGGGCGTGGGCCACCTCGCCCACCGCCAGGCCACGGCGCAACAGGCCGAGGGCGCGGCGGGTGCGCAATTGCATGCTCCACTGTCGCGGGCTAAGCCCGGTGGCCTTCTTGAAGGCCCGCAGCAGGTGGTACTTCGACAGGCCCACCTGCTCCGCCATGCCATCCAGGTCCGGCGGTTCGGCCAGGTGCTCGGCGAGCAGCGCCTGCAGACGGACGACAGCCGGGCGCCCCGGGTCGGCCCTGCGTGGCAGGCGGGTTCCGCTCGCCGCCAGCAGGCGACCGAGGAATTCCAGCAGGCGCTCCTCGCCCCGTTCGCGGGCGAAACGGTCGCTGGCCAGCAAGGCTTCGATGCTGGCGGCCAACTCGCGGCCCAGCGCCGGACTGCGCAGCAGCGGGCGGTCGAACTCGACGGAGGAAAGATCCAGGCTGTTCGCCAGCTCGGCGGCAGGCAGATAGAGGCTGGCGAAGCGCCAGGGCTGGCCGTCGCGGACGCCGCCGCCCTGGATCTGCCCCGGGTTGTAGAGGGTCAGGTCGCCGCTGTCGGCCTGGAAGGTGCGACCGTCCAGCCAGATCTCCTCCAGCCCGCACAGGTTGGCGCTGATGACGAACTCGTCATGGCTGTGCTTCTCGAAGCGATGCCCGGCCAGGCTGGCGCAGGCTACCTCGAGGGAGGCGCCGATCCGCGCATGCTGCAGGCCGGCCATGGGCGGCTCAGATCAGGCCGGCGTCGGCGAGCTTCTCTTCCAGTCCGGCCAGGTCCGGAATCCGCGCGGTTTCGCCGCCGATGTCCACCGCCGCCAGTTCCAGCGCCGCCAGCGGCGCGGCAGTGGCCGCAAGATTGGCGTCCAGCCGCACCGAGCGGGGGATGCCCTGCACCAGCAGGGCGAGGAATTTCACATGGGGACGACCGCCGAGGGCGTTGATCACCACCACCCGCGCGCTGCTGCCGAGGACCGGCTGCCGCTCGCCGCTGGAAGCCGTTTCGAAGGACAGCAGCGGCAGGCGCAGGTCGCGCCAGGCGACCTGGCCGAGGTACCACTGCGGCAGGCCGGCGGCGACCTGCGGGTTGCGATAGGCGATCAGCTCGGCCACGGCGACGTTGGGCAACAGCAGGGTGCGGTCGCTCAGCGGCAGGAGCAGCCCGGTGAGGCTGTCCGGGGTCGGGGCGGCGAGGGGTTTGCGGCTCATGCCATCCTGCTCGATCACGGCCTGGTTCATGTTTCGACTCCTGTCGGCGCGCAGCGTGCGGCCAGATGCTTGACCAATGCCTCGGCCAGTTCGCGTGGGCTGGCATTGAAACTGCTGTAACCGGCCTCGCGCAAGCTGTCCGGCATGCTCGAACAGACGCAACTGTCGGCGCGCTGGGTCCACACCTCGCCGCCCTGGCGCCGCACATAGGCGGCGGCGGCGCTGCCGTCGCTCCCCATGCCGCTGAACACGATCACCCCGCAGTCCGGGCCGAACTGCTGGGCCAGGTTGAGCATCATCTGGTCGATGGACGGCGTGTAGGGCTCGGGCCAGGGACGCTGGCTGCATTTCAGCCGCCCGTCATGGTGAAAACCGAGCTCATGGAGCACCGGCACCACCTGGACTTCGCCGCAGCGCAGCGCTTCGCCATCGCGGACGTTCTTCACGTGCCACTGGCTGTGCCGGCCGACGGCCTGCGGCAGGCTCTGCTCGAAGCTGGCATCGATGTGCTGGGCATAGAGGAAGGCGATCGGCAGGCCGCCGGGCAGGGCGTCGAGGAACGCCTTGACCGCCGCCGGCCCGCCGAGCGAGGCCGCCAGCAGCCATACCTCGCGGGCCGGCTCACCGGCCTGCAGCGGCATCGCCGCGAGATCGCCGGGAATCTCCAGGCGCGCTGGACGCTCTTCGTCGAGCAATGCGCCGAGGCTATCGCCAACGCCATCGCTGGGGTCGCCGATCAAGCGCTTCAGCTTGGCGATCAGCCGCCGCTCCCAGCGCGGGTAATGTTCGGTATGCCGCTCCGGCGCGTGGCCCTCGCCGAACAGCACCGGCGCGCGGTCCTGCTCCAGCAGGCTGTCCAGCAGCGGCGAGTCGTCCTGCTGGGTCAGGTCCACCAGCCACAGGTCGGGCGCGCACTCCAGCGCGGCGTCGTCGACCCTGGCCGGGTCGGCGTTGAGCACCACCTCGTAGCCATGGCCGAGCAGCGCCTGCTGCAGCACGTGGCGCTGCAGCGAGGTGTCGGCGATCACCGCGACCCGCGGCGTGGCACGCTCAGTCATGCTGGCCGACCAGGGACTGGATGGCTTCCAGCAGCTCGGTTTCCTGGTAAGGCTTGCCGAGGTACTGGTTGACGCCGATGCCCAGCGCGCGCTCGCGGTGCTTCTCGCCGGTCCGCGAGGTGATCATGATGATCGGCAGGTTGCCCAGGCGCTCGTCGTGGCGCACCAGGGTGGCGACCTCGAAACCGTCCATGCGCGGCATCTCGATGTCCAGCAGGAGGATATCCGGACGGTGCTCCTGGAGCTGGGCGATGGCGTCCACGCCATCCTTCGCGGTGAGCACGTTCATGCCGTTGCGCTCCAGCAGGCGCGTGGTGACCTTGCGCACGGTGACCGAGTCGTCCACCACCATCACCAGTGGCGGCCGCTGCTGCTCGCTCTCGCTCGCCGCCGTTTCCTGGCGCAACGCCAGGCGTTCGCGGCGGCTTTCCTGGCCGAGCAGCGCGTGTCGGGAACGGATGGTCGCCAGCAGGTCGAGGATCACCACCACCCGGCCATCGCCGAGCAGGGTCGCCCCGGAAATCCCGGCAACCCCGGCGAATTGCGGCCCGAGGCTCTTCACCACGATCTCGCGGGAACCGGCCAGCGAGTCGACCTGCACCGCCACCGCGTGTTCCGAGGAGCGCACCAGGATCACCGGCAGCGGCAGCGACTGGCCGACCAGCTTGGGCTCCTGGCCGTTGTTCAGCAGTTCGCCGAGGTATTTCAGCTCGTAGGACTGCCCGGCGTATTCGAAGCTGGGCGTATCCAGCCCCGCCTCGCCGCGCTGTTCGTAGAGCGCCTCCAGTTCGTAGGGGGAAACCCGCACGATGCCCTCGATGGTGTTCAGCGGCACCGCGTAGAGATCCTCGCCGGAGAGCACCATCAGCGCCCGGTTCACCGACACGGTGAACGGCAGCCGCACGTTGAAGCGGGTGCCCTGGCCCGGCTCGGTCTGGATGCTCACCGAGCCGCCGAGCTGCTTGACCTCGGAGTTGGCCACGTCGAGGCCGACGCCGCGTCCGGAGATCTGGGTGACCTTCTCGGCGGTGGAGAAGCCGGACTCGAGCACGAACTGCAACACCTCATGATCGCTCAGGTCGCTGTCGGCGCTCATCAGGCCACGCTCGATGGCCTTGCGCCGCACCGCGTCGAGGCGGATGCCGGCGCCGTCGTCGGAAAGGGTGAGGAGGATGTCGCCGCCCTCGCGGCCGATGTTCAGGCGGATCGTCCCGTGCTCCGGCTTGCCGGCCGCGCGGCGCGTCTCGCCGGACTCGATGCCGTGGTCCACGGCGTTGCGCAGCATGTGCTCCAGCGGCGCGACGATGCGCTCGAGGACGGTACGGTCCATCTCGCCGTCGGCGTTGCCGACCACGAACTCGACCTGCTTGCCAAGCTCGCCGGCGACCTGCCGGACGATCCGCCGCAAGCGCGGCACCAGGCGGTCGAACGGCACCATGCGGGTGCGCATCAGGCCTTCCTGGAGTTCGGTGTTGACCCGCGCCTGTTGCAGCAGCAGGGTCTCCGCGTCGCGGTTCTTCGCCGCCAGGGTTTCCTTCAGGTCGAGAAGGTCGGAAGCCGATTCGAACAGCGCGCGCGAGAGCTGCTGCAACTGCGAATAGCGGTCCATTTCCAGCGGGTCGAATTCCTCGTAGCCGGCGCGTTCGGCGTCGGCCTGGTGGCGCGAGAGGATCTGCGCCTGGGTCTCGGTGTCGAGGCGGCGCAACTGGTCGCGCACCCGCTCGATGGTGGACTCCATCTCGCCGAGGGTGAAGCCGACGTCGCTCACCTGCTGCTCGACCCGGCCGCGGAAAATCGAAGTCTCGCCCGCCAGGTTGACCAGGTTCTCCAGCAGTTCCGCCGGCACCTTCACCAGTTCCTGCGGGGCACGCCGGGAAGCGGCTTCCTGGGCGGCTTCCCGGGCCTTGCGCACGAACGGCAGGGTGGTGGCCGGGGCAGCCGGAGGCGCCGCCTCGGCCGCCATGATCGCGCCGGCCGCCGGGGCCAGGCGGGTCAGCTCGGCCAGCGCGGAGGCCACCGCGCGATCGGTATCGTCGGCCTGGACCGGCGCCTGGGCAGCCTCGGGGCGCTCACCGGCCTCGTCGTCCTCGGCCAGCCGCTCGCGCAGCAGGTCGACCTGCCGCTGCAGGCCTTCCAGTCCCGACTGCGCATCCAGCAGCAGGCTGTCCGGCCACGGCGCGCCCTGTTGCTGCGCGTCGGTAAGATGCTGCTCGAGGTCGTGGGCCAGGTTGCCCAGCTCGGTCTGGCCGGCCAGTCGCGCGCCGCCCTTGAGGGTGTGCAGGATCCGCAGCAGGTCGTCCAGCGGCTGGGCGTCGCCGCTGCCGCCGTCCCAGCGGCCGAGCGCCAGTTCGAGATTCTCCAGCAGGTCGTCGGCTTCCTCGAGGAAGATATCGAGGATCTCGCTCTCATCGGCCGCCGCGCCCTTCCCCGCCAGCGGCTTGAGGCTGACGCTGGTGGGTACGCTCAGTTGCTCCTCGGGATCGCTGCGCAGGCGCCTGATCTCCGCGATCAGCGCCTGGCCGTCGGGCAGCTCGCGCTGGCCACGTACCGCCTCGAGCATCTCGGCCAGCTCGTCGTGGCAGCGCTGCAGCAGGCCGAACAAGGGCGGGCTGGCGCGCAGGCGTCCGCCGCAGAGACCCTCGTAGAGGAATTCGAGCTCGTGGGCGAGGTCGCCGATCTCAGCGATCTCGGCCATCCGCGCACCGCCCTTGAGGGTATGCAGGTCGCGCTGCAGGGCTTCCAGCTCGATGGTGTTGTCGACGTCGTCGATCCAGCGTTGCAGCGCGGCGGCGGCGCTGTCGAGGATATCGAAGCCTTCTTCGAGGAAGATCTCCACCAGCTCGGGATCGCGCTCCTCGAAAGCCTCCGCAGCGGGCTGCGGCGTCTCGGCAGGCTCCTCGCCGGCAGGCGCGACGGGTTCCTCGGCGGGACTCTGCGCCTCGCCCTGCGCCGCCTCGGCCAGCGGGCCCTGGCGGAATTGGCGGATCGCCAGGATCAGGTCTTCCGGGTCGGCCAGCGCCCGGCCGGCGCTCAACTGCTCGAGTTGCTCGGCCAGGCGGTCGTGACACGCCTGCAACAGCTCGGAGAGTCGCGGGGAATGCTGGTAGCGGCGGTCGACCAGGCCCTCGTAGAGAGACTCCAGTTCGTGGGCGAGGTCGCCGATCTCGGCGATCTGGGCCATCCGCGCGCCACCCTTGAGGGTGTGCAGGTCGCGCTGCAGGGCGTTGAGCGAAGACAGCGCGCCCGGCTCGGCTTGCCATTGGGCCAGGGCCTGGCCGGCGCTTTCGAGGATATCCACCGCCTCTTCGAGGAAGATCGACACCATTTCCTCGTCCAGCTCGCGGCCGGGAGCCGGCGCAGGCGCCGCCGACACGGTCTCCTCGACAGGCACCCCGGTCTCTTCGAAGACCGCCCCGGGGAGGGTCGACTCTTGGTCTTCCGGGGGGAAATCGTCGGCGTCGAGGCTCTCCGGATCGATGAACGGAACGGTTTCGGCGGCGGGCGTTTCCAGCAGTTCCTGCAGGGCCGCGACCCGCTCGGGACGAGGCGTCACCTGCAGGCCGGCGGCGACCTGGTCCATCATCCCGATCAATGCTTCGTGGGCCTGGCGGGCTTCCTCGAAGAACGCCGGGCTGACCGCCAGGCGGCCCTGCTCGACGGCCTCATACAGCGTCAGCAAGGCCTGGCAGAGTTCTTCCACCTGCGGCAACTCGGCGTGCTGGGCGCCGCGGCCCAGGGCGCTGAGTTCCTCGCGCAGCGCACTCAGTTCCTGGCGCTCCTGCGGATGCTCGTGCCAGCGCTCGAGCAGGTCCTCGGCGTCCAGCAGGATGTCCATGCCTTCGGCGAGGAAGGCTTCGATCAGCAGCGGATCGCGGCGCTCTCCGGCATCGCTGTAGCGATCGGCCTCGAGCGAGGCGATGCGCTCCTGATGCAGCGCCTCGATCCGCTCCAGCAACGCGACGCTGCCGGGAATCGGATTCAGCGGACGGCGCTCGCCGACCTGCTCCAGGCCGATGCGGAACAGCTGCTCGGCGTCGTGCAGCAGCTCGGCTTCGCGCAGGTCGAAGGCGAGCAGGTTGGACTTGTATTCCTTGACCAGTTTTTCCAGCGGCGTGGCGATCTCGGCGATCGGCAGGATGCCGGCCATGTGCGCGCTGCCCTTGAGGGTATGCAGGGCGCGCTGCAAGGCGTCGGTGACCGGCTGCGGCAGTTCGCGGGCGCAGTCGGCGAGGAAGCCGACCAGGGCCTCCAGGTGGGTCTCCGCCTCGTTGGTGAAGATTTCCAGGAGTTGCGGATCGAGCAGCTCGACGTCGCTCTCCGCCTCGGCGGCGGCCTGCGGCGCGTCGGCCAACGGCAGTGCCGGGGCGCCATCCTCCGGGGCCACCGGCTGCTGCGCCTCGACTTCCGGCGGTACGCCACGGTCGTCCGGCGCCGGCGGTTCCGGCAGCGGCTCGCCCCTGGCCAGGGCATGCGCGGTGGCCGCCAGCAGATCGACGTCGTCGCGCTGGCGCTGGGCGTTGGCGGCGAACTCCTCGACCAGCTCCGGCAACAGCGCCACCACCTGGTCGACCACGCTCCGCACCGGCTCGCTGGCGGCGATGCTGCGGTCGAGCACGCGATTGAACAGGTTCTCGATCGACCAGGCCAGTTCGCCGATCACCAGGGCGCGGACCATCCGTCCGCTGCCCTTGAGGGTATGGAAGGCACGGCGCACTTCGGTCAGCGCCTCGCGGTCGTCCTGGTCGGCCTTCCAGGCCGGCAGGTACTGGCCGATGGTCTCCAGGACCTCGCCGGCCTCCTCGATGAAGACCTCGCGCAGCTCCTCGTCCACCGGTTCCTCGTCGGCCGGCGGCGGCAGCAGGCTGACCGGCACGTTCTGCGCCGGCGGGTTGATCGGCTGCACCGGCGCGGCCATCACCTCGGCCAGCGACAGCGCCGGCGCTTCGCTGGCGAGCGCCTCGGCAGCAGGCGGAGTCTCGACCTCGGGCAGTTGCACCTCGGGGAGATCGAGGTCGGAAAGGTCCAGCTCCTCCAGGCTCGAGCCTTCCCAGGCGGACACTTCGACCTCTGCCTCCGGCAAGGCTACATCCAGCGGCAACGGATCGAACGAATCGAGAGCCAGCTCCTGTTCAGCGGGCCCGTCGAAAGGCTCCGGCGCCGGCAACGGTTCCAGGCTTTCCAGCGGCGCGTCGAAGACCAGCGCCGGCTGTGCCAGGTCATCGCCGAGGCCCCACTGCTCCGGCAGCGACCAGTCCGCCAAGGGCGCCGGCTCGGAGGCCGGGGCCGCATCGGCGGGCAGGTCGAGGCCGGAGAGGTCGATCTCGTCGAGGTTGAAGTCTTCCAGGCTGCGGGCAGGCGCCGGGGTCGACTGCGACTGGCCGCTCTCCTCGACCACCTCCGGCAACGCCGGCGGTACGTCGCTGGAGCCGTCCAGCGACAGGTCCAGGGCCAGGTCGAGGGAAGCCTCGCCGGCGTCGGGCGCGACTTCGCCCAGGGTCCGGTTGTCGTCGCTGGCCAGCTGCGGGGCATCTTCCCTCGTCGCCTCGGCAGAAGCCGTGTCGGCGGGCGGCTGTAGCGGCGCTTCGGCGGCCTCGGCAATCACCTCCGGCATCTCCGGCTCGGCAATCGGTGACTCGACGGCACCGGGCTCGGACAGGCTGGGTTCGGCCGGGGCCGACGAATGCGGTTTCAGCGTATAGCCGAGGTTCGCCAGGCTGTCCTCGGCAACGTCGAGGATCAGGTCGCTCTGGCTCTCGTGGTCCTCGCTCAGACGCTCGAGATAGTACTCGACGCTGGTGATGGCGTCGGCCAGGGTATCCAGGCTCTGCCAGTCCGGCACCGCCCTGCGCGCCAGAAGCTGTTCCTGGATGTAGCGGTTGCAGGTTTCCAGCAGGCTCGCGGCGCGCTCCAGCGGGATCATCGCCAGGCCGCCACGGACCTGGGTCAGCAGTTCGGGCACGCGGGCCAGGTGTTCGTGGTTCCACTGCGAGGCGATGAACTCGATGATCGCGTCCTTGGCCTGCTCCAGGCCATTGCGCGCTTCCTTGATGACCAACTGGTGGATCTGCGCCACGTCGGTGGTCGGCAGCCGGCTTTCCTCGCTGTTGCGCTCGTCGCCGGGACCGGCCATGCCGGCCAGGGTCGCTTCGACGTAGAGCAGTGCGCCGGCGACGTCCATCAGGGTCGCGTCGCTCGGCTCGCGGCGGCCCTGGGCCAGGGCATGGACGACGTCGAGCTGGTCGAGGATGACCTTGCGCGGCTGGCCGAAGCCGAGCACCGCCAGGGTGTCGGCGATCTGCTTGAGCGGCGCCAGCAGGGCGTCCAGCTCGGCGGGATGGGCGCGGTCGCTGCGCACGAACAGGTCGAGGCTGTCCTTGATCCGCACCAGCTCCTCGCACAGCGCGCCGACCACCGACCGCATGGCGTCGCGGTCGGGTCCGGCCAGGCGGGCGCGCTCGGCGTCCACCGTCTCGTGGTCGGGCAGCGCCTCGTCGAGGCGGTACTGCTCCTTCAGCGCACGGATCCGCGGCGACTGCGACGGCGCCTTGGCCACGTAGAACAGCAGGTTCTTGATCAGTTCGTCCGGCGCGGCCTGGTTCAGCCCGTCGGCGCCCTGCTCGACCAGGCGCTTGAGTTCGCGGTCGAGCTGGCGCAGCAGGGTGCGCACCGAGGCGCTGTTGACCACGCTGCCGTTGGCCAGGCCCTCGACCAGGCCGGAGGCGATGCTCCACAGCGGCCCCAGCGGCGCCTCGCGGCACAGTCCTTCGAGGCGCGCGTAGACGCGCGCCAGGTAGCCGAGACTGGTAGCCACGTCCTGGTTGCGCAGCAGGCCGACCAGGGCCATCTGCTGGGTCTGGCGCAGCTTGCGCAGCAGGCCGCCGAGTTCGTCGGTGCGCAGTTGCGCGATGGCCTCGCCGTCCAGTTGCGGCTGGCGCCGCGACAGGTCGGGCGCGAACAGGCTGGTTTCCGAGAGCAGCTTCTCGCCGCGCGCGGCGCGCAGGTCGTTGAGCAGCGGCAGGACCACCATCGGCAGGTCGCGCCGGGCGGTCTGGATCCGGTCGAGGTAGACCGGCAGTTGCAGGATCGCCTGCATCAGCACTTCCAGGGCCTCGCCCTGGTTCGGCACGCGGCCGTCCAGCAACGCCTGGACCAGTTGTTCCATTTCCTCGGCGAGCAGCGCCGCGCCATAGAACTCGACCATCTGCAGGGTGCCCTGCCCCTGGTGCACGTAGGTCAGGCAGAACCGCATGCGGGTCGGGTCCTGCGGGTTCTCGACGAACGCTTCCAGCGCCTGGCGCGCCTGCTTCAGGGTTTCGGCGATCTCGCCTTTCACCCATTCCAGAGCGACGTAGTCGTGCCGGTCACCCATAGCCACTCCATTCATGTGCCTGAGTACCCCTTACGGGTAAAGGCCAGGACCCGCTCGTCGGCGACCGGCTCGAGCTCCGGATGGCTCCAGTCGACCACTTCGCCGACCCCGATCACCAGCAAGCCCCCCGGCGCCAGCCGTTCGGCCAGGCGGTTGAGGATCTCGCGCCGTCGCCAGCGACGGAAGTAGATCAGCAGGTTCTGACAAAAAATCACGTCCATGCCGGACCATGGCGCCTTCGCCAGGTCCAGCACATTCAACCGGGCACAGCAGACGCGCCCGGTCAGTATCGTTTTCACGCTGAAGCTGCCATCGGCCTGGCGTTCGCAATAGCGCTCGACCATTTCCGCCGGCAGTTGCTCCAGCTTGCGGGCCGGATAGTTCGCCGCGCGCGCCCGTTGCAGGGCATGCAGGCTGATATCCGTCCCGGTGACGCCGAAAAAATCGCCCCGTTGCCACCCGCGCAGCGCCTGCGCCGCGCACATCGCCATCGAGTAAGGTTCCTCGCCGCTGGAGCAGCCGACGCTCCACAACGCCCAGGGCCTGGGCATGCCCTCGCGGCCCAGGCGCTCGCCCAGGTAGCGCTCGAGCAGCTCGAAAGACGGGGGATGGCGGAAGAAACGGGTTTCCTGGACGGTCAGGCGATCCAGCAGGATCGCCCACTCCACCGCGCCACGCGGACCGTCGGTCACCTGGCGGTAGTAGCTGTGGTAGTCGCCGATGCCCAGTTCACGCATGCGCGCGGTCAGGCTGGTCTGCAGGAACGTCCGGCGCTGCTCGTTGAGCACCACGCCGGTGCGGTTCTCCAGCAGCACCTGCCAGTCGCGGAACTCCGCTGCCGACATGTCGGCCAGCGGCTGCAGTGACCAGACGCCGTTCGCCTGCATGCCGTGTCCCTCGTCCAAGGTGTCGACGCGGCGCCCGCCAGGCGGCCGCCACGCCTATGCTCAGGCCTGCTCCACGCCCTCCGGCAGCTTGAAGCCGGATACCGAGTTGCGCATCTCGCTCGCCATCTTCGCCAGGTTGCCGATGCTCCGCGCGGTGGCGGTGGTACCGGCGGAGGTCTGCGAGGTGATCTCCTGAATGACGTTCATGGTGTTGGAAATGTGGCCGGCCGACGATGCCTGCTGACGGGCGGCGTTGGAGATGTTCTGGATCAGCGCCGCGAGGGTCTTGGATACCTTCTCGATCTCCTCCAGGGCCACACCGGCGTCCTGGGCCAGGCGCGCGCCGCGGACCACCTCGGAGGTGGTCTGCTCCATCGAGATCACCGCTTCGTTGGTGTCGGTCTGGATGGTCTTCACCAGCGCCTCGATCTGCTTGGTCGCCGCCGAGGAACGTTCCGCCAGACGCTGTACCTCGTCCGCCACCACGGCGAAGCCGCGGCCCGCGTCCCCCGCCATCGACGCCTGGATCGCGGCGTTCAGGGCGAGGATGTTGGTCTGGTCGGCAATGTCGTTGATCAGGCTGACGATGTCGCCGATCTCCTGGGACGATTCGCCGAGGCGCTTGATCCGCTTCGAGGTGTCCTGGATCTGCTCGCGGATGTTGTCCATCCCGGTGATGGTGTTGTGCACCACCTCGTTGCCCTTGTTGGCGATGGCTACCGAACGCTCCGCTACCGCCGAGGATTCCGAGGCGTTCGCCGATACCTGGTCGATCGACACCGCCATTTCGTTGATCGCCGCCGAGGCGCCGGCGATTTCCTGCGCCTGGTGCTCGGAAGCTTCGGCCAGGTGCATCGCGGTGGACTGGGTTTCCTGGGCCGCGGCGGCCACCTGCACGGCGGTCTGGTTGATGGTTTCCACCAGCTCGCGAAGCTGGTCGATGGAGTAGTTGATCGAGTCGGCGATGGCGCCGGTGAAGTCCTCGGTCACGGTCGCGGCCACGGTCAGGTCACCATCGGCGAGGTCGGCGATCTCATCGAGCAGACGCAGGATCGCGGCCTGGTTGCGGTCGTTCTTCTCGGCGGTCTCGGCCAGCCGGCGGTTGGTCTCGCGTACCATCACCAGACCGATCAGGATGATCGAGGCCAGGGCCAGGGCACCCAGCACGTAACCGGCGAACAGGTTGATGCTGCGTCCGCCGGCCAGGTTCTCGAAGCCGTCGGCCAGTCGCGAGGCCTTGTCCAGCAGGGTCTGCGAAACGCTGAAGATGTGGTTCGCCGCTTCCCGGACCTGGAACAGGTCGGGCGAGGTCTCGAGGATCTCGTCCACCGAGCCGGAGACGAACTCGAACAGCTCGGCGATCTCGTTCAGGCGGTCCACCGCCTCGGCGTTGGTCACCTTGGAGATGCTCATCGCCGCATTGCCTTCCTGCATGCCCTTCAGTACGCGGCCGAACAGGCTGGCGTCACGGCCGAAGCTGTCGGCGGCCTGCACCGAGTTCTCGTCGCCGGCCAGCACCTTGTTCACCGAGCCGAGGATACGTTCGGCCAGCAGCGACTGGCGCTGGGCGACCGCGACCTGGTCGGCCGGGGCGCCGTTCTCCAGCAGGATGTCGACCACCTCCTCGTACTCCACCTGCAGCTGCGGGATGGTTTCGGCGAGGGTCGAGGCCACCTGGTGCAGGGACAGTACGGTCTGTTCGCTGGCGAGGATCGAGTCGGCGTTCTTGCGCAGGCCGTCCCAGTCCTGCTGCACCACGTCCATCTGCGGCTTCACCGCTTCCGGACTGGGCGGCAGGGATGTGCTCTCGTCGCCGTTGACCAGGATGTTCCAGCGTTTCTCGAAGTCGTTGCGCGCGTCCTTCAGGAGCTTGAACGCCTCGCCCTTGCCCGCCGCCGCTTCGGTGGCGTTCTTCGCGATCCGCTGCGACAGGACGCGCAGTTCGCCGGCATGGCCGATGTACTGCTTGTCATGGTTCGACTGGGTGTTGAGGTAGGCAAAGTTGGCGAACAGCAACACGATCGAGACGATGAGGACGATGAACAGCCCCGCGATCACCGAGCTGCTGCGCATGCCCGCGAAAAGATTGCCTGCGTTGATTTTCTTCATATTTGGCCCCCGCCCGGACCGACCACGATTACGATTTCCATGTCACGACACGGGCCGGCAGAACCGGCCCAACCGGTGAAGCTGTTTATATGGCGACGTCGAGGAAGCCCTGGTGTTGCGCCAGCGCGTGCGGGCTGAACACCAGCCACGGCTGCTCTCGATGGAAGACGCCATGAATGAAGGGTTGCAGTGCCGCTTCTAGCGGCGGCAGCTGTTCACTGAAGGTGTCCACCGGGAAGTGCTGCATGCCGAACACCTCATCGACGATGAGGCCGGCGAACACGTCCAGGTGCTCCACCACCAGCACCCGCCGCTGCTTGCGCAAGGGCGACAGTTCGGTACCGAGGAACCCGCAGAGGTCCATGATCGGCAACAGGCGGCCACGCACGTTGGCCACTCCCCTGACCCAGGTCTTCACGCCCGGCAGCTGGGTGTAGCGCGGCTCGTGCAGGACTTCGCCGACCTCGCCCATCGGCGCGACGAAGAACCGGCCGCCCATGCGGAAGCCGATCCCGCTCCAGCTCTGCACCGCCTCCTGCTGCGCCGGCAGGCCGGCGGCCAGGCGTCGGCAGCGCTGGTCGATGTCGACGAGGAGTTGGAAGGGGGTCTGAACGTCCGACATGCGGGGCCTGGTCTTTCCGGGTCAGGATGAGCGATGCGCTGCGGCGGGCTCAGCCCGCCAGCACCGCATTGATGGTTTTCAGCAGCGTCTCTTCGTCCACCGGCTTGGTCAGGTAGTCGCGCGCGCCCTGGCGCTTGCCCCAGACCTTGTCGGTCTCCTGGTCCTTGGTGGTGACGATGATCACCGGGATGGCGCTGGTCTCGGCGTCCTTGGTCAGCTGGCGGGTCGCCTGGAACCCGTTGAGGCCGGGCATGACGATATCCATCAGGACCACGTCGGGCTTTTCCTGGCGCGCCAGGGCGACGCCGTCGCCGCCGTTCTCGGCCTTGAGTACCTGGTGGCCATGCTTTTCCAGCATGGCGGTCAGCTTGTACATCTCGGTCGGAGAGTCATCAACAATCAAAATACGAGCCATGGGATCCCCATCACGAAATAAGCATCAACGGCCATGCGGCCGGATATCAGGAAGCGGCGTCCAGCGGAGTGAAGCTGGGTACGTGTGCCTTGATCGCGCCCAGCAGTTCTTCCTTGCTGAACGGCTTGGTGAGGTACTGGTCGGAGCCGACGATGCGCCCCTTGGCCTTGTCGAACAGGCCGTCCTTGGAGGACAGCATGATCACCGGGGTGGACTTGAACGCACTGTTGTTCTTGATCAGGGCGCAGGTCTGGTAGCCATCCAGGCGCGGCATCATGATGTCGACGAAGATGATGTTCGGGTGGGTATCGGCGATCTTCGCCAGGGCATCGAAGCCGTCGATCGCCGTGATCACGTCGCAACCGACCTTCTTAAGCAGCGTTTCGGCGGTGCGACGAATCGTTTTCGAATCGTCGATCACCATCACTTTCAAACCGTCGGATTGCTGTTCCATGTTCGCCCTATATCGACTCGGTGAATCATTCTTCTGTGTTTTCTTCAGTGCGCTAACGCCCTGTCACCGACGGGCTGCGACCCAATCGCGGGCCTTTTTAGCACACTCGACGCAACTCTAGCCATAATGCCCAGAACAGGCCGGCTTTTTCCTTGACCAAGCGCAAACGGGGCGCCAACCTGAGCGTCAAACCCGCTTGCCACGCGGCCTCCCCGCCGCGACCGGACAACTCACCCCCTTTCGGAGGAACCCCCATGAGCGTACGCCTCGGGATCGTCATGGACCCCATCGCGCGCATCAACTTCAAGAAGGACAGCTCGCTCGCCATGCTGCTGGCGGCCCAGGCCCGCGGCTGGTCGCTGTTCTACATGGAACAGCAGGACCTCTACCAGAAGGCCGGTGTCGCCCGTGGCCGCATGCGCCCGCTGAAGGTCTTCAACGATGCCTCCCGCTGGTTCGAACTGGAAGCGGAAAGCGACCAGCCGCTGCACGAACTGGACGTGATCCTGATGCGCAAGGACCCGCCCTTCGATAACGAATTCGTCTATTCGACCTACCTGCTGGAGCAGGCCGAGCGCGCCGGCGCCCTGGTGGTGAACCGTCCGCAGAGCCTGCGCGACTGCAACGAGAAGTTCTTCGCCACGCAGTTCACCCAGTGCACCCCGCCGACGATGGTCAGCCGTCGATCCGATATTCTGCGCGAGTTTGCCGCGGAGCATCGTGACATCATTCTCAAACCCCTGGACGGAATGGGCGGTTCGTCGATATTTCGGCATCGCGAGGGCGACCCGAACCTCTCGGTGATCCTCGAGACCCTCACCCGGCATGGCAGCCAGCAGATCATGGCGCAGCGCTACCTGCCGGAAATCAAGGATGGCGACAAGCGCATCCTGATGATCGACGGCGAAGCGGTGCCCTACTGCCTGGCACGCATCCCGGCCCAGGGCGAGACCCGCGGCAACCTCGCCGCCGGCGGCCGCGGCGTGGCCCAGCCGCTGAGCGAGCGCGACCGCTGGATCGCCGCCGAGGTCGGTCCGCACCTGCGCGAGCGCGGCCTGCTGTTCGTCGGCCTCGACGTGATCGGCGACTATCTGACGGAAATCAACGTCACCAGCCCGACCTGCATCCGCGAAATCGACCAGGCCTTCGACACCCGCATCGGCGACAAGCTGATGGATGCCATCGCCGCCCAGCTGGCTGCCCGCTGAGCCGGTGGGCGGGCCCCGGCCCGCCCGCTCGATGCGCCACGGCGAGCGACCGCGTGTCCAAGGCGCGGAGTGCGTCATAGACTTTTGCGCCCCCCATCGGCAGACTTCGCCCCACGCCAGCCACCACGATCCGCAATGAACGCCGCCGTCCTCAAGTCCCCCTCCGCCGTTGCCGGCGTCCGCCCGGCGGACCGTTTGGGCTTCACCCTGTTCATCGCCGCCATCCTGCACGTCGCCCTGATCCTCGGGGTGGGCTTCTCCATGCCCGCGCCGAGCCAGATCAGCAAGACCCTGGAGATCACCCTGGCCACCTTCAAGAGCGACAAGACGCCGGAGAAGGCCGACTATCTCGCGCAGATGAACCAGCAGGGCAGCGGCACCCTGGAGCACAAGGCCGCGCCGAAGACCACCGAGGTCGCGCCGTTCCAGGACAACCAGGTGAAGAAGGTGGCGCCGCCGGCCACGCCGAAGCAGGCCAGGAGCGAAGAGGCGCCCAAGGCCGCGGTGACCACCACCCGCCAGCGCCAGCAGAAGGCCCCGAGCAAGACCCAGGCACAGAAGGCCGAGCAGGTCGCCAAGCCGGCGCCGCAGTTCGACTCGTCCCAGCTGTCGGCGGAAATCGCCAGCCTCGAGGCCGACCTGGCCAAGGAACAGCAGGCCTATGCCAAGCGCCCGCGCATCCATCGCCTGAGCGCCGCCTCGACCATGCGCGACAAGGGTGCCTGGTACAAGGAGGACTGGCGCAAGAAGATCGAGCGCATCGGCAATCTCAACTACCCCGACGAGGCGCGCCGGCAGAAGCTCTACGGCAGCCTGCGGCTGCTGGTGTCGATCAACCGCGACGGGACCATCTACGAGGTGCAGGTGCTGGAGTCCTCCGGCGAACCGATCCTCGACCAGGCCGCCCAGCGCATCGTCCGCCTGGCCGCGCCCTACGCGCCATTCAGCGGCGACCTGGCCGACATCGACCGGCTGGAAATCATCCGTACCTGGCGTTTCGAGCGCGGCGACCGGCTGTCCAGCAAGTAGCGCGGGCAAGACTGGCTTTCTCGCGTCCGAAGCAGGACACTAGCGGCCATGAAACAGAGCAGCCCAACCTATCTCAAGCATCATTTCCTGATCGCCATGCCGCACATGGCCGACCCCAATTTCGCCCAGACCGTGACCTACCTGGTCGAACACAACGATCAGGGCGCCATGGGCCTGGTGATCAACCGCCCCAGCGGCCTCAACCTGGCCGAAGTCCTCGAGCAGCTCAAGCCGGACGTCCTGCCGCCGGCGCGCTGCCAGCACATCGAGATCTACAACGGCGGCCCGGTGCAGACCGACCGGGGGTTCGTCCTCCACCCCAGCGGCCTGGCGTACCAGTCGACCCTGGAACTGGGTGAGCTGGCGATGTCCACCTCGCAGGACGTGCTGTTCGCCATCGCCGCCGGCACCGGCCCGGAGAAGAGCCTGATCAGCCTCGGCTACGCCGGCTGGGAAGCCGGCCAGCTGGAGGCGGAACTCAGCGACAACGCCTGGCTGACCTGCCCGGCGGACCCGGCGATCCTCTTCGACCTGCCCGCCGAGGAACGCCTCAGCGCCGCCGCCGCGTGCCTGGGGGTCAACCTCAGCCTGCTCACCGCCCAGGCCGGACACGCCTGATGGCCGCCGACAAGCCGCTGCGCCTGCTGCTGGGCTTCGACTACGGCACCCGGCAGATCGGTGTCGCCGTCGGCCAGGCGGTCACCGGCCAGGCTCGCGAGCTGTGCGTGCTGAAGGCGCAGAACGGGGTACCGGACTGGAACCGCGTGGAAGCCCTGATCAAGGAATGGCAGCCGGACGCCATCGTCGTCGGCCTGCCGCTGAACATGGACGGCAGCCCCAGTGAAATGAGCGAGCGCGCCGAGAAGTTCGGCCGCCGCCTCAACGGCCGCTTCAACCTGCCGGTGTTTACCCACGACGAGCGCCTGACCACCTACGCCGCCAAAGGCGAACGCCTGGCCCAGGGCCAGCGCGACGGCTACCGCGAGCGTCCGGTCGACGCCCTGGCCGCCGCCCTGCTGCTGGAAGGCTGGCTGGCCGAACACCCGAATTGACCCACGGCAGCCGGCGCCGCGCCGACCGCCGCTAAGCTTGCGCCACCGCGGGCGCCCTCCGCCCCGGCGGCCATCCCATCGATGTCAGCGAGGAGCCACCATGAGCCTACCCAACCCCGCCGAACTGCTGCCGCGCATGGCCAGCGACCTGCGCGCCCATCTCGCCGAGCGTGGCATCGAGCGGCCACGCTACGTCGGCATCCACACCGGCGGTATCTGGGTCGCCGAAGCCCTGCTGAAGGCGCTGGGCAACGAAGAACCGCTGGGCACCCTCGACGTCTCCTTCTACCGCGACGACTTCACCCGGAACGGCCTGCACCCGCAGGTCCGACCGTCGGCGCTGCCGTTCGAGATCGACGGCCAGCACCTGGTCCTGGTGGACGACGTGCTGATGAGCGGCCGGACCATCCGCGCCGCGCTCAACGAACTGTTCGACTACGGACGCCCGGCCAGCGTGACCCTGGTCTGCCTGCTCGACCTGAATGCCCGCGAACTGCCGATCCGCCCCGACGTGGTCGGCCAGACCCTGTCCCTGGGCCGCGATGAACGGGTAAAATTGGTCGGTCCCGCACCGCTCGCCCTCGAGCGCAAGGTCCTCTCCCCCGCTTCCTGATCCTCTTCACTAGGGCCTGCCCCATGCCGACAGACGCCAAGCGCCCGCTGCAGCTCAACGACCAGGGCCAGCTGCGCCACTTCATCTCGCTCGACGGTTTGCCCCGCGAGCTGCTCACCGAAATCCTCGACACCGCCGACTCCTTCCTGGAAGTCGGCGCCCGCGCGGTGAAGAAGGTCCCGCTGCTGCGCGGCAAGACCGTCTGCAACGTGTTCTTCGAGAACTCCACGCGCACCCGCACCACCTTCGAGCTGGCCGCCCAGCGGCTGTCGGCCGACGTGATCAGCCTCAACGTATCGACCTCCTCCACCAGCAAGGGCGAGACGCTCACCGACACCCTGCGCAACCTGGAGGCGATGGCCGCCGACATGTTCGTGGTGCGCCACAGCGACTCGGGCGCGGCGCACTTCATCGCCGAGCACGTCAGCCCCAACGTGGCGGTGATCAACGGCGGCGACGGCCGCCACGCGCACCCCACCCAGGGGATGCTCGACATGCTGACCATCCGCCGGCACAAAGGGAACTTCGAGCAGCTATCGGTGGCGATCGTCGGCGATATCCTGCATTCACGTGTGGCCCGCTCGAATATGCTGGCGCTCAAGACCCTGGGTTGTCCGGACATCCGCGTGATCGCTCCGCGCACCCTGCTGCCGGTCGGCCTGGAAGAACAGTACGGCGTGCGCGTCTTCACCAACGCCGACGAAGGCCTGAAGGACGTCGACGTGGTGATCATGCTGCGCCTGCAACGCGAGCGCATGCAGGGTGGCCTGCTGCCCAGCGAGGGCGAGTTCTTCAGGCTCTACGGCCTGACCGAGAAGCGCCTGAAGCTGGCCAGGCCGGATGCCATCGTCATGCACCCGGGGCCGATCAACCGTGGCGTGGAGATCGAATCGGCGGTGGCCGACGGGGCCCAGTCGGTGATCCTCAACCAGGTCACCTATGGCATCGCCATCCGCATGGCGGTGCTGTCCATGGCCATGAGCGGCCAGAACACCCAACGCCAGCTGGAACAGGAGGACGCCGAATGACCATCAGTATCCGAGGCGCCCGCGTCATCGACCCGGCCAGCGGCCTGGACCAGGTCGGCGATCTCCACATCGAGGCCGGCAGGATCGTCGCCATCGGCGCCGCGCCAGCCGGCTTCAGCGCCCAGAAGACCCTCGACGGCGCCGGCCTGGTGGCTGCGCCTGGACTGGTCGACCTCAGCGTCGCCCTGCGCGAGCCGGGCTACGGACGCAAGGGCAACGTCGAAAGCGAGACCCGCGCCGCCGCCGCCGGCGGCACCACCAGCCTGTGCTGCCCGCCCTACACCCGGCCGGTGCTGGACACCCCGGCGGTGGCCGAACTGATCCTCGACCGCGCCCGCGAGGCCGGCAACGCCAAGGTCTACCCCATCGGCGCACTGACCCGCGGCTTCGGCGGCGAGCAGCTGTCGGAACTGGTGGCGCTGCGCGACACCGGTTGCGTGGCCTTCACCAATGGCCTGCATGGCTTCGCCAGCAACCGCATCCTGCGCCGCGCGCTGGAGTACGCGGCGACCTTCGACCTGACGGTGATCTTCACCTCGCAGGATCCCGATCTCGCCGAAGGCGGGCTCGCCCACGAAGGTCCGACCGCCAGTTTCCTCGGCCTCGCCGGGATCCCGGAAACCGCCGAGACCGTGGCCCTGGCCCGCAACCTGCTGCTGGTGGAACAGAGCGGCGTGCGCGCGCACTTCAGCCAGCTGACCAGCGCCCGCGGCATCGAGCTCGTCGCCCAGGCCCAGGCCCGCGGCCTGCCGGTGACCTGCGACGTGGCGCTGTACCAGTTGATCCTCACCGACGAAGCGCTGGTGGGTTTCTCCAGCCTCTACCACGTGCAACCGCCGCTGCGCACCAGGGCCGACCGCGAAGCCCTGCGCGAGGCGGTGAAGAGCGGCGTGGTACAAGCCATCGCCAGCCACCACCAGCCCCACGAGGCGGACGCCAAGAATGCGCCGTTCGCCGCCACCGAGCCGGGCATCAGCGGCGCCGAACTGCTGCTGCCGCTGGCGTTGACGCTGGTGCAGGACGGCCTGCTCGACCTGCCGACCCTGCTCGCCCGCCTCGCCCACGGCCCGGCCCAGGCGCTGCGCCTGCCCGCCGGGCGCCTGGCGGTCGGCCAGACGGCCGACCTTGTGTTGTTCGACCCGCAGGGCTCGACCCTGGCCGGCGAAAGCTGGTACTCGAAGGGACAGAACAGCCCGTTCATCGGTCACTGCCTGCCGGGGCGGGTGCGCTACACCCTGGTGGACGGACACCTGACCCACGAGGGTTGATCCCTGCCAGCATGAAAAAGCCCGCCATCCGGCGGGCTTTTTCATCTTCGCGTTCGCGATTGCGGGGGCCTATCCGTTGCCGGGGCGGGCGGCCTCTCCCGGAAAGGAGGGGAGACGGGAAGCCTCTGCCACCAACCCGCCTCAACGGCAGGGCGAATAACGCGGAGCGTTATCCGCCGAGGCATGCTCGCCGGAAACACCCGATGGCCGGCAGCCGCGCCGGTCGGCGCCGCTCCCTGCGGAGCCTCAGATCTTCGCCAGCGCCTGCGCCAGGTCGGCCTGCAGGTCCTCCAGCGCCTCGACGCCCACCGACAGGCGGATCAGCGAGTCACCGATGCCCAGTTCGGCACGGGTTTCCGCCGGGATGCTGGCGTGGGTCATGATCGCCGGATGCTCGATCAGGCTTTCCACCCCGCCCAGGCTCTCCGCCAGGGAGAAGATCCGTACGTTCTCCAGGAACCGCCGGGCGCCGGCCAGGTCGCAGCGCAGGTCGAGGGAGATCATCCCGCCGAAACCACGCATCTGCCGTTTCGCCAGCTCATGCTGCGGGTGCGAAGCCAGCCCGGGATAGTACACCCGCGCCACCTGCGGCTGACGCTCCAGCCACTGGGCCAGGGCCAGGGCATTGCTGCAGTGGCGCTCCATGCGCAGCGCCAGGGTCTTCACCCCGCGCAGGGTGAGGAAGGCGTCGAACGGCCCGGAGATGGCGCCCACCGAGTTCTGCAGGAAGCCCAGGCGTTCGCGCAGGTCCGGGTTGTCGCCAACGATGGCGATGCCGCCGATCACATCGGAGTGGCCGTTCAGGTACTTGGTGGTGGAGTGCACCACCACGTCGAAGCCCAGCTCCAGGGGACGCTGGATATAGGGACTGGCGAAGGTGTTGTCGGCCACGCTGATGATGCCGCGGGCGCGGCAGAGCTGGGCGATGGCGCGCAGGTCGGTGAGGCGCAGCAGCGGATTGCTCGGGGTTTCCACCCAGATCATGCGGGTTTCCGGGGTCAGCGCGGCCTCGAAGGCCGACAGGTCGGTCGGATCGACGAAGCTGAAGCGATGCCCGGCGCTGCGCCGGCGGACCCGCTCGAACAGGCGGAAGGTACCGCCGTAGAGGTCATTGCCGGAAACGATGTGGGAGCCGGCGTCGAGCAGTTCCAGCACCGAGGAGATCGCCGCCAGGCCGGAGGCGAAGGCGAACGCCTGGGCGCCGCCTTCGAGGTCGGCGACGCAGCGCTCCAGGGCCCAGCGCGTCGGGTTGTGCGAGCGGCCATAGTCGAGCCCCTTGTGCACCCCGGGGCTTTCCTGGATGTAGGTGGAATTGGCGTAGATCGGCGGCATGATCGCGCCGGTCGAGGGATCGGGGGCCTGCCCGGCGTGGATGACCCGGGTCGCGAAGGCCTGGGCCGGGGCGTCGGGGTTCTGGTCGTGCTGGCTCATGTGAGCTTTCTCCGCAAATGGTTCAACAGGTCGAAACGGGTGATCAGGCCGTGGAAGCCGCTGGCGTCTGCGACGATCGCCACCAGACCGCGGTCGAGGACCGCCTGCAACTCGCCCAGGCTGGCGCCGGGAGCCAGGGTCTCCGGCGCGGCGTTCATCGCGCTGCTTACCGCATCGCGGAAGCGCGGCGCATCGGCGTGCACGCCGAGCAGGATATCCGACTCGTCGATCACGCCGACCAGTTTTCCGTTGTCCAGCACCGGCAATTGCGAAACGTCGGCCAGGCGCATGCGCTGGAAGGCGGTGAGCAAGGTGTCGTCCGGGCCGACGCTGATCACCCGGCCCTCCTCGAAGCGCCGCGCGATGATGTCGCGCAGGTCGCCATAATGCTTGCGCTGGAGCAGGCCCTGATCGGTCATCCACTGGTCGTTGTAGATCTTCGACAGGTAGCGGGTACCGGTATCGCAGACGAAGCTGACCACCCGCTTCGGCTCCGTCTGCTCGCGGCAGTAGCGCAGCGCCGCGGCCAGCAGGGTGCCGGTGGAGGAGCCGCCGGGGATGCCCTCGACCCGCAGCAGCTCGCGGGCCATGGCGAAGCTTTCCTCGTCACCGATGGAATAGGCGTGGCGCACGCTGGAAAGATCGGCGATGGCCGGCACGAAGTCTTCACCGATGCCTTCCACCGCCCAGGAGCCGGGCGTTCCCAAGGTCCCGGAGCGCGAGTACTCGGCCATGATCGAGCCCTGCGGATCGGCGAGGACCATCTCCAGATCCGGCTGGACCTTCTGGAAGAACCGCGTCAGCCCGGTCAGGGTGCCGGAAGAGCCGACGCCGACGACGACGGCGTCGAGGTCGTGGCCGGTCTGCGCCCAGAGCTCCGGGCCGGTGCCGCACTCGTGGGCCAGCGGGTTGGCCGGGTTGTTGAACTGGTCGGCGAAGAAGGCGCCGGGAATGTCCTGCGCCAGACGCGCGGCAACGTCCTGGTAGTACTCCGGATGGCCCTTGCCGACGTCCGAGCGGGTGATGTGCACCTCGGCGCCCATGGCGCGCAGGTGCAGGACCTTCTCGGTGGACATCTTGTCCGGCACCACCAGCACCACCCGGTAGCCCTTGGCGCGGCCGACCAGGGCCAGGCCGAGGCCGGTGTTGCCGGCGGTGGCCTCGACGATGGTGCCACCGGGCCGCAGGCGACCGTCGCGTTCGGCGGCCTCGATCATGGCGACGCCGATGCGGTCCTTGATGGAGCCGCCGGGGTTCTGCGATTCGAGCTTGAGGAACAGGGTGCAGGGGCCGGTATCGAAGCGCGTCACGCGAACCAGCGGGGTATTGCCGATCAGGTCGAGCACGGCGGGGCGTGAGTCGGAAGTCATCTCTTCTCCTATCGGTGTTTCCGTACGGAGCGATACGGTGCGCGGCCTCGTGAGCCATTGCACCTATCCGTTCTGGGGCCTGCAGACCATAGGGGCTGGCGCGCGCGGGCGCCAATAACCTACAGGTAGAACGTTAGAACCTTTGGTTCCTTGCGGCCGCCGGAAGGATTCCCGCCGACCGCCACGAGGCCCATGAAAAAGCCCGCCGGATGGCGGGCTTTCTCGCGACTGGCGACGGACCTCAGATGCGCTGCGGCCCGTTGCGCTCGGACACCTGTCCGTTGAGGGTCCAGAAATCGTAGAGCACGCCGAGGAAGAACAGGCCGCCAGTGAACAGGTAGATGATCCCGGTGATCCACTTGCCCATGTACATCCGGTGCACACCCAGTGCGCCGAGGAAGGTGAGCAGGATCCAGGCCACATTGTAGTCCAGGTTACCGCCCTGGAAACGGCGGTCGGCCTCGCGGTCCATCGATGGAATGAGGAACAGGTCGACGATCCAGCCGATGAAGAACAGGCCGAAGGTGAAGAACCAGATGGTCCCGGTGATCGGCTTGCCGTAATAGAAGCGGTGCGAACCGGTGAAACCGAAGATCCACAGCAGGTAGCCAATGGCCTTGCTGTGGGTGTCGTGCTGCTGCGTCATGCGTCCCCCTTGTTCCATGCGGCGCCTGCGGCCGCGTCTGAGCCGCAGGGTAGCGGAGCGGCGGACGCCGCGCCAGAGCGTGCCGGCGCATGACAGTTTTGCAATTGCCTATCCTGTAGGCTGGTTCTGCCGCAACCGCCCCAGGAGCCGCCATGAGCGCCGGACACGAGCACAGTTTCGCCCAGACCAACGAAACCCGCCTGAAATGGGCCCTTTTGCTGACCGGCAGCTTCCTCGTCGCCGAGGTCGTCGGCGGCATCCTCACCGGCAGCCTGGCGCTGATCTCCGACGCCGCGCACATGCTCACCGACGCCATGGCCCTGGTCATCGCCCTGGCCGCGATCAACATCGCCAAGCGCCCGACCAACGATCGCCTGACCTACGGCTACCACCGCTTCGAGATACTCGCCGCGGCGTTCAATGCGATCCTGCTGTTCGGCGTGGCCTTCTATATTCTCTACGCGGCCTACGAGCGGCTCAGCCAGCCGGCGGAGATCCAGTCCGTCGGCATGCTGGTGATCGCCGTCCTCGGCCTGCTGGTGAACCTGGCCAGCATGCGCCTGCTGGCACCGGCCCAGGGTAACAGCCTGAACGTCAAGGGCGCCTACCTGGAAGTCTGGAGCGACATGCTCGGCTCGCTGGGGGTGATCGTCGCGGCGATCGTCATCCGCGTCACCGGCTGGGCCTGGGTCGACTCGCTGGTGGCGGTGCTGATCGGCTTCTGGGTCCTGCCACGCACCTGGATTCTGCTGCGTGAAAGCCTGCACGTGCTGCTCGAAGGGGTGCCGAAGGAAATCCAACTGGCCGAGCTGCGCGAGGCGCTGCTGGGGATTCCCGGCGTGACCGGGCTGCACGACCTCCACGTGTGGTCGATCACCAGCGGCAAGATCAGCCTGACCAGCCACCTGGTCTACGATCCCAACCAGGTCGACGCCGAGGCGCTGCTGGGAACGGTGAAGGCGCTGCTGCACGACCGCTACGAGATCGAACACAGCACCCTGCAACTGGAAACCTCGGCCTGCGCCCAGGCCGAGGAACCACTGGCCTACTGAGCGCGGCTCAGCGGAAGCGCCGACCGGCCGGGTCGTCGTCGGTGATCTCCAGGCTCAGGCCCTGGGTCATGCTCGACAGATGGTCGGCGTCGCTTTCCGAACCGAGCTTGATCATCAGCCGCAGGTCGTTGGCCGAGTCGGCGTGGGCCAGGGCGTCCTCGTAGGTGATCTCGCCCTGGGTGTAGAGCTGGTACAGCGCCTGGTCGAAGGTCTGCATGCCTTGCTCGGTGGAGCGCTTCATCAGCGGCTTGAGCTCGTGCACCTCGCCCTTGCGGATCAGGTCGGCGGCCAGCGGGGTGTTCAGCAGCACCTCGATCACCGCCCGCCGCCCCTTGCCGTCGGGGGTCGGCACCAGTTGCTGGGCGACGATCGCCTTGAGGTTCAGCGACAGGTCCATCCACACCTGGCCATGACGGTCGGCCGGGAAGAAGTGGATGATCCGCTCCAGCGCCTGGTTGGCGTTGTTCGCGTGCAACGTCGCCAGGCACAGGTGGCCGGTCTCGGCGAAGGCCACGGCGTGGTCCATGGTCTCCCGCGAGCGCACCTCGCCGATCATGATCACGTCCGGTGCCTGGCGCAGGGTGTTCTTCAGCGCCACCTCGAAGGAGTCGGTATCCAGCCCCACCTCGCGCTGGGTGACGATGCAGCCCTGGTGCTGGTGGATGTATTCGATCGGGTCCTCGATGGAGATGATGTGCCCGGTGGAGTTCTTGTTGCGGTAGCCGATCATCGCCGCCAGCGAAGTGGACTTGCCGGTGCCGGTGGCGCCGACGAAGATCACCAGGCCGCGCTTGGTCAGCGCCAGCTTCTTGAGGATTTCCGGGAGCTTCAGCTCGTCCAGGGTGGGAATGTTGGTCTCGATCCGGCGCAGCACCATGCCCACCAGGTTGCGCTGGTAAAAGGCGCTGACCCGGAAGCGGCCGATGCCGCGGGCGCTGATGGCGAAGTTGCACTCGTGGTTCTCGGCGAAATCGCGGCGCTGCTGCTCGTTCATCACGCCGAGCACGGTCTCGCGGGTCTGCTCCGGCGACAGCGGGGTCTTGGTCACCGGCATCACCCGACCGTTGACCTTCATCGACGGCGGCACGCCGGCGGTGATGAACAGGTCGGAGCCGCCTTTCTCCACCATCAGGCGCAGCAGCTTTTCGAATTCCATGATGTTCTCGCTCACTCAGGGGCGCGCCGCGACGGCGAACCGGATGCCGGCGGGCGTCCTCGGGGAGGCGCTCGCCGGCAAGGATTTGGCTGGGAATGCGCTACGGTACCGTTCTCCCGTCCTTGAATCCTAGACGCAGTTCCGGGATTCGGGCGAAGCGCGGCGGAACGGCGCCGGGATCAGAAGTTTTCCGGGATCTTCGCCTTCTCGCGGGCGTTCTCGCGGCTGATCAGGCCCTTGGCGACCAGGCCCTTGAGGCACATGTCGAGGGTCTGCATGCCCAGCGAGCCGCCGGTCTGGATCGCCGAATACATCTGCGCGACCTTGTCCTCGCGGATCAGGTTGCGGATCGCCGGGGTGCCGATCATGATCTCGTGGGCCGCCACCCGGCCGCCGCCGATCTTCTTGATCAGGGTCTGCGAGATCACTGATTGCAGCGACTCGGAGAGCATCGAGCGGACCATGGCCTTTTCCTCGGCCGGGAACACGTCGACCACCCGGTCGATGGTCTTCGCCGCCGAGGTGGTATGCAGGGTGCCGAATACCAGGTGGCCGGTCTCCGCCGCGGTCAGGGCCAGGCGGATGGTCTCCAGGTCGCGCATCTCGCCGACCAGGATGATGTCCGGGTCCTCCCGCAGCGCCGAGCGCAGCGCCTCGCTGAAGCCGAGGGTGTCGCGATGCACCTCGCGCTGGTTGACCAGGCATTTCTTCGACTCGTGGACGAATTCGATCGGGTCCTCGATGGTGAGGATATGGTGGTACTTGGTGTTGTTCAGGTAGTCGAGCATCGCCGCCAGGGTGGTGGACTTGCCCGAGCCGGTCGGCCCGGTGACCAGCACCAGCCCGCGCGGCACGTCTGAAACACGTTTGAACACTTCTCCCATGCCAAGCTCCTCCATGGTCAGTACCTTGGAGGGAATGGTCCGGAATACCGCGCCGGCGCCCCGGTTCTGGTTGAAGGCGTTGACCCGGAAACGCGCGACGCCCGGCACCTCGAAGGAGAAGTCGGTCTCGAGGAATTCCTCGAAATCCTTGCGCTGCTTGTCGTTCATGATGTCGTAGATCAGCGCGTGCACCTGCTTGTGCTCCAGCGGCGGCAGGTTGATCCGGCGCACATCGCCATCCACCCGGATCATGGGCGGCAGGCCGGCGGAGAGATGCAGGTCCGAAGCGCCCTGTTTGGCACTGAAGGCGAGCAGCTCGGTAATATCCATGGGACTCCCCAATTACAAGCAAGCAGGTAGAATGCCGCCAAAGCCGCCGTCTCGGACAAGGAAAACACCGGATGACCCAGGGTGCTTCCAGGACACGCGTGGTGTCCTGCGCCGGAGGCGAAACCTCGACACTGGAACAGGAAGATGGCCATCGGGGCCGGCGGTCTCGAGGGCGTCGAGCCGACGCCGACCGCACTTCCATAGGGCGCAGGTAATGTCCACGATAGCAGAGAATATTGCAAAGGTTGCCGCGCGCATCCGTGAGGCAGCGCAAGCTGCGGGGCGCGATCCGGCCACGGTCGGGCTGCTCGCGGTGAGCAAGACCAAGCCCGCCGCCGCGGTGCGCGAGGCGCACGCGGCCGGCCTCCGCGACTTCGGCGAGAACTACCTGCAGGAGGCCCTCGGCAAGCAGGCCGAACTGGCCGACTTGTCCTTGAACTGGCACTTCATCGGCCCCATCCAGTCGAACAAGACCCGCCCCATCGCCGAGCATTTCCAGTGGGTGCACTCGGTGGACCGGTTGAAGATCGCGCAGCGCCTGTCGGAGCAACGCCCGGCCGGCCTGCCGCCCCTGAATATCTGCCTGCAGGTCAACGTCAGCGGCGAAGCCAGCAAGTCCGGCTGCGCCCCAGAGGACCTGCCGGCCCTGGCCGAGGCCGTGAAACTCCTGCCCAACCTCCGACTGCGTGGCCTGATGGCCATCCCCGAGCCCACCGTCGAACGCGCCGCGCAACACGCCGCGTTCGCCCGCCTGCGCGAGCTGCTGCTGGGTCTGAACCTTGGCCTGGACACCCTGTCCATGGGCATGAGCGACGACCTCGAGGCGGCCATCGCCGAAGGCGCGACCTGGGTCCGCATCGGTACCGCCCTGTTCGGCGCGCGCGACTACGGCGCGCCGACTTCTTGAAGGAATCCTCTATGAGCACACCCCGCATAGCGTTCATCGGCGCCGGCAACATGGCCGCCAGCCTGATCGGCGGCCTGCGCGCCCAGGGCGTGCCGGCGGAACGCATCCGCGCCAGCGATCCGGGCGCCGAACAGCGTGCGAAGATCGCCGGCGAATTCGCCATCGACGTGGTCGAGTCCAACGCCGAGGCGGTGACCGGCGCCGACGTCGTGGTCCTGGCGGTCAAGCCCCAGGCCATGAAGGCCGTGTGCCAGGCCTTGGCGCCGGCGCTGCAGGCGGAACAACTGATCGTCTCCATCGCCGCCGGCATCCCCTGCGCCAGCCTCGAAGCCTGGCTCGGCCAGCCGCGCCCGGTGGTCCGCTGCATGCCCAACACCCCGGCACTGCTGCGCCAGGGCGCCAGCGGGCTGTACGCCAACGCGCAGGTCAGCGCCGTGCAACGCGAGCAGGCCGGGCAGTTGCTGTCCGCGGTGGGCATCGCCCTGTGGCTGGACGACGAAGCGCAGATCGACGCGGTGACCGCGGTGTCGGGCAGCGGCCCGGCGTATTTCTTCCTGCTGATGCAGGCCATGACCGACGCCGGCGAGAAGCTCGGCCTGTCCCGCGAGACGGCCTCGCGCCTGACCCTGCAGACCGCCCTCGGCGCGGCGCAGATGGCGCTGTCCAGCGACGCCGGGCCGGCCGAACTGCGGCGCCGGGTGACTTCGCCGAACGGCACCACCGAAGCGGCGATCAAATCCTTCCAGGCCAACGGCTTCGAAGCACTGGTGGAGCAGGCCCTGAACGCCGCCAGCCAGCGCTCCGCCGAGCTGGCCGAACAGCTTGGCCAATAAGGAGTAGTCGATGATCGGCCTCAATACCGCTGCTATCTATATCCTCCAGACCCTCGGCAGCCTGTACCTGCTGATCGTGCTGCTGCGCTTCATCCTGCAACTGGTCCGCGCGGACTTCTACAACCCCCTCAGCCAGTTCATCGTGCGCGCCACCAAGCCGCTGCTGAACCCGCTGCGGCGGATCATCCCCGGTTTCGGCGGGATCGACCTGGCCTCGCTGGTGCTGGCGATCCTGATCCAGCTGGTGCTGATGATCCTGATCCTGATGCTGATGGGCTACGGCGTCGGCGGCTTCATCATGCAACTGCTGATCTGGTCGATCATCGCCGTCACCTCGCTGTTCCTGAAGGTGTTCTTCTTCGCCCTGATCATCAGCGTGATCCTTTCCTGGGTCGCCCCGGGCAGCTACAACCCCGGCGCGCAACTGGTGAACCAGATCTGCGAGCCGTTGCTGATGCCGTTCCGCAAGCTCCTGCCGAACCTCGGCGGACTGGATATCTCGCCGATCTTCGCGTTCCTCGCGCTGAAGCTGATCGACATGCTGGTGATCAACAACCTGGCGGCCATGACCGGCATGCCCCAGCAACTGAGCATCTTCCTCTGAGCTTCTATCGCTGGGACGGCGAGGACCTGCTCCTCGATTGCCACCTGCAGCCCAAGGCGAGCCGCGACGAGTTCGCCGGGCTGCATGGAGAACGCCTGAAGATCCGCCTTACCGCACCGCCGGTGGAAGGCAAGGCCAATGCCCATCTGCTGGCCTTCCTCGGCAAGGCCTTCGGCGTGGCCAAGAGCCTGGTCAGTCTGGAGAGCGGCGAGCTGAACCGGCAGAAACGGGTACGCATCCGCCGCCCGACCCGGCTGCCGGAGGAGCTGGGAATCGCCGCTCGACCCGCTTGACCGACCTTACGTGCAGGAATGTGAAGCAGGCCAATTGACGCTCCTCCGCGCCCCCGCATAATCCACGCCATCCTTCCCCCGCCGGTCCCGCGCCCTGGAGCCCCTGGATGAGCATGGAAAGACTCAGCCATCAAATCGACGCCTACGTCGCCTGGAAGCGCGAGCTGATGCGGGAGATCACCCGCTATCGCGGCTGGCTGGAGCGCAGCCGGCTGAACAGCCCGGCGGTCGAGGCCAAGCTCGAGCGCGCCTTGCGCCAGTTGCGCGCGGACCACATCACCCTGGCCTTCGTCGGTGAGTTCTCGCGTGGCAAGACCGAACTGATCAACAGCCTGTTCTTCGCCGGCTACGGCCAGCGCATGCTGCCGTCCCACGCCGGGCGCACCACCATGTGCCCGACCGAGCTGTTCCACGATCCGCGCGCCGAGCGCAGCTATATCCGCCTGCTGCCGATCGAGACGCGCCTGGCCGACGCCAGCGTCGCCCAGTTCAAGCGCGTGCCACGGCACTGGGTGAACATTCCGCTGGACACCAGCGACCCGGAGGGCATGGCCCAGGCCTTCGCCCAGGTCGCCAAGACCAAGGCGCTGCCGGTGGAACAGGCGATCCAGCTCGGCTTCCATCCGGACGCCCTGGAAGCCGCCGACGAGCCCGACCAGGTGCGCGTCCCGGCCTGGCGCCACGCCCTGGTCAACTTCGACCACCCGCTGCTGCGCCAGGGCCTGCGGATCCTCGACACCCCTGGCCTGAACGCCCTCGGCAGCGAGCCGGAGCTGACCCTGTCGATGCTGCCCAACGCCCAGGCGATCCTGTTCCTGCTCTCCGCCGACGCCGGCGTCACCGCCTCGGACATGGAAATCTGGCAGAAATACATCCAGCCACTGCGCGAGGACGGCCACAGCAGCCTGTTCGCCGTGCTGAACAAGATCGACGTGCTCTGGGACGATCTCTCCGGCGAGCGCTTCGTACAGAACGCCATCCGCCTGATCCAGGACGGCACCGCCCGCCAGCTCGGCCTGCAGCGCGGCGACGTGCTGCCGCTGTCGGCGAAGCAGGCGCTGCTGGCCAAGGTCCGCGGCGAACCGGCGCTGCTCGAGCGCAGCCGCCTGGACCGCCTGGAAGCGCTGCTCTGCGAGCGCATCGTCGCGCAGAAGGAGGCGCTGCTGGAGAACGCCGTGCTCGGCCAGGTCCTCGGCCTGCTGCACAACAGCCAGCACCTGCTGCGCCTGCGCCTGGAAAAGGTCGAGGAACAGCGCGCGCTGCTCGACGACAAGCAACGCGACAGCGGCCAGCTGCTGTTCGAACTGACCGCGAAGACCAAGGACGACCACGGCCGCCACCACCGCCGCCTGCTCAACCTGAAGACCAACCAGCGCCTGTTGCAGCACCAGGGTGCGACGCTGCGCGAGACGATCCGCAGCGAGCGCATGGAACAGCACCTGCAGAAGGTGCGGCGCAACCTCAACGGCAGCCTGACCACGGTCGGCATCAACCAGGCGATCCTGGCGTTCTTCCGCGCGGTGGAACACGACCTCGACAACCTCGAGCACGAGGCCGGCATGGCCAACCGCATGGTCGCCGCCATCTACCGCCGGCACAACGAGGAGAACCCGCTCTACGCCCTCGACGCGCCGCAGCTGCGGGTCCAGCGCTACCAGCACGAACTGTTGCAGCTGAAGAAGAAGGGCGACCAGTTCCGCCTGCAACTGAAGACCGTGCTCACCGAGCAGCGCCTGCTGACCCGGCGCTTCTTCGCCACCCTGGTGCAGGAAGTGGTCGGCCTGTACCAGCGCCTGCGCGAGGAAACCGAGCGCTGGGCCGGCGACGCGCTGCTGCCGCTGATGCAGCACACCCTGGAGAACAAGCAGTTGCTCGAAAGCCACATGCTCCGCCTCAAGGGCCTGGCCCAGGAAACCCAGCAGGTGCGCCAGCGCAGCCAGGCCTTCGCCGGGTTCGCCGAGGAACTGCAGGAACAGATGCGCGAAGCCGGCGACATCCTCCGCCAGTTGCGCCGGCCCTCGCCCCTGCAGCGCCAGGCCAAGGTGGTCAACCTGCCCGGCTCGCAGCGCGCCTGAACCCCGCTCCCGCGCCGCGCGCCTGCGCGCTTGCCGCTGGGGGCGACGCTCTTTAGACTGGCGCCCTCCTTTGTTCGAGAGCAGGGTCGATGCCCACAGTCTTCCCCGACGACTCCGTCGGTCTGGTCTCCCCCCAGACGCTGCACTTCAACGAACCGCTCGAGCTGACCAGCGGCAAGTCCCTGGCCGAGTACGACCTGGTGATCGAAACCTACGGCGAGCTGAACGCCACGCAGAGCAACGCGGTGCTGATCTGCCACGCCCTCTCCGGCCACCACCACGCCGCCGGCTACCACAGCGCCGAAGATCGCAAGCCGGGCTGGTGGGACAGTTGCATCGGTCCGGGCAAGCCGATCGACACCCGCAGGTTCTTCGTCGTCGCCCTCAACAACCTCGGCGGTTGCAACGGATCCAGCGGCCCCGCCAGCATCAATCCGGCGACCGGCAAGGTCTACGGCGCGGACTTCCCGATGGTCACGGTGGAGGACTGGGTGCACAGCCAGGCGCGCCTGGCAGACCGCCTCGGCATCCGCCAGTGGGCCGCGGTGGTCGGCGGCAGCCTCGGCGGCATGCAGGCGCTGCAATGGACCATCAGCTATCCCGAGCGCGTCCGTCACTGCCTGTGCATCGCCAGCGCGCCGAAGCTGTCGGCGCAGAACATCGCCTTCAACGAAGTCGCCCGGCAGGCGATTCTTTCCGACCCGGAGTTCCTCGGCGGCTACTTCCAGGAACAGGGCGTGATTCCCAAGCGTGGCCTCAAGCTGGCGCGGATGGTCGGCCATATCACCTACCTGTCCGACGACGCCATGGGCGCCAAGTTCGGCCGCGTACTGAAGACCGAGAAGCTCAACTACGACCTGCACAGCGTCGAGTTCCAGGTCGAGAGCTACCTGCGCTACCAGGGCGAGGAGTTCTCCACGCGCTTCGATGCCAATACCTACCTTTTGATGACCAAGGCGCTGGACTACTTCGACCCCGCCGCCGCCCACGGCGACGACCTGGTGCGCACCCTGGAGGGCGTCGAGGCGGACTTCTGCCTGATGTCCTTCACCACCGACTGGCGTTTCTCGCCGGCCCGCTCGCGGGAAATCGTCGACGCCCTGATCGCGGCGAAAAAGAACGTCAGCTACCTGGAGATCGACGCCCCGCAAGGCCACGACGCCTTCCTCATGCCGATCCCCCGGTACCTGCAAGCCTTCAGCGGTTACATGAACCGCATCAGCGTGTGAGGATCCGATGCGCGCCGATCTCGAAATCATCCAGGAATGGATTCCCGCCGGCAGCCGCGTCCTCGACCTCGGCTGCGGCGACGGCGAACTCCTGGCCTGGCTGCGCGACCACAAGCAGGTCAGCGGCTACGGCCTGGAGATCGACCCCGACAACATCGCCCGTTGCATCGAAAACGGGGTGAACGTGATCGAGCAGGACCTCGACAAGGGCCTGGGCAACTTCGCCAGCGACAGCTTCGACGTGGTGGTGATGACCCAGGCGCTACAGGCCGTGCACTACCCGGACAAGATCCTCGAAGAGATGCTGCGGGTCGGCAAGACCTGCATCATCACCTTCCCCAACTTCGGCCACTGGCGCTGCCGCTGGTACCTGGCGCGCAACGGGCGGATGCCGGTCTCCGAGTTCCTGCCGTATACCTGGTACAACACGCCGAACATCCATTTCTGCACCTTCCAGGACTTCGAGCGCCTGTGCCGCCAGTTGCGCATGCGCGTGCTCGACCGCCTCGCCGTGGACCGTGACCACCGGCATGGCTGGGCCAGCCGGCTGTGGCCTAATCTATTGGGAGAGATCGGTATCTACCGGGTCACCGGGCCCGGAGTACAGACCCGCAGCCTCGCCGTCTAGGAACGCGCCGGGCTGCGGGCCAGGGCCGGGCGCCCCTCCGCTCGTCCTCGGGAGAGCGCTGCCGAAGCCGGCCAAGGCCGCCGGCAGCAGACCATGGACAACCTCCATGCCACCTTTCAGGAGAACCACATGCGCCGCTTCACCGCTTTCGTCCTCGGCCTCTGCCTGAGCCTGCCGGTCCTCGCCGAGCAGGTGCAGCGCTTCGGCGACCTGGACGTCCACTACAACGTGTTCAACTCCAGCTTCCTCCAGCCCAACGTGGCCAGCGCGGTCGGCCTGGTGCGCAGCAAGGCGCAGGGCGTGATCAACGTGGTGCCGATGGAGAAAGGCAAGCCGGTGGAGGCCAGCGTGACCGGCTCGGCCAGGGACCTGACCGGCAAGGTCATTCCCCTGGAATTCCGCCGCGTCAGCGAGGAAGGCGCCATCTACAACCTGGCGCAGTTCCCGATCAGCCAGCGCGAGACCCTGGTCTTCACCATCAAGGTCGAGGCCAAGGGCGAACCTGCGCAGACCTTCAGCTTCAACAAGGAAATCTTCCCGGACGAATGATCAAGCTCGAACAGCTGGTGCTGGCCAGTCACAATGCCGGCAAACTCAAGGAACTCCAGGCCATGCTCGGCGCCAGCGTGAAGGTGCGCTCGATCGGCGAGTTCAGCCAGGTGGAACCGGAGGAAACCGGTCTTTCCTTCGTCGAGAACGCCATCCTCAAGGCGCGCAACGCCGCGCGCATCTCCGGCCTGCCGGCGCTGGCCGACGACTCCGGGCTGGCGGTGGACTTCCTCGGCGGCGCGCCGGGCATCTACTCGGCGCGCTACGCCGACGGCCGGGGCGACGCGGCGAACAACGCCAAGCTGCTGGAGGCCCTGAAGGACGTCCCGGACGCCGGGCGCGGCGCGCAGTTCGTCAGCGTGCTGGCGCTGGTGCGCCACGCCGACGACCCGCTGCCGATCCTCTGCGAGGGCATCTGGGAAGGCCGCATCCTCCGCGAAGCCCGTGGCGCCCATGGCTTCGGCTACGACCCGCTGTTCTGGGTGCCGGAACGCGACTGCTCCAGCGCCGAGCTGGCGCCCGAGGAGAAGAACCGCCTCAGCCACCGCGCTCGCGCCATGGCCCTGCTCAAGCAGCGCCTGGGCCTCTGAGCCGCAGCCGCCGGCTGCCGCCCCCGGGCGGCGTCGGCACGGCGTTTCGTCCGGCCGCCTTGGAGGTTGGCCGAACTCATGCCACGATAGCGCCCCGAAACCGCCCCCACACCGCCCCGCCGTGACCCAAGCCGCCCCGTTCCAGCTCCCGCCCCTGGCCCTGTACGTGCATATCCCCTGGTGCGTGCGCAAGTGCCCGTATTGCGACTTCAACTCCCACGCCGCTGGCCCGGAGCTACCCGAAGAGGCCTATGTCGACGCCCTGCTCGCCGACCTGGAGCAGGACCTGCGCCATGTCCATGGTCGGCGCCTGGGTTCGATCTTCTTTGGCGGCGGCACGCCCAGCCTGTTCTCGGCCAAGGCCCTGGGCCGGCTACTGGAAGGCGTCGAGCGCAGGGTCGGCTTCGCCGACGGCATCGAGATCACCCTGGAAGCCAACCCCGGCACCTTCGAACAGGCCAAGTTCGCCGACTACCGGCGCCTCGGCATCAACCGCCTGTCCATCGGCGTGCAGAGCTTCCAGGCCGACAAGCTGCAGGCCCTGGGCCGCATCCACGACGGCGACGAGGCCGTGCGCGCCGCCGACATGGCGCGCCAGGCCGGCTTCGACAACTTCAACCTCGACCTGATGCACGGCCTGCCCGGGCAAAGCCTCGACGACGCCCTGGCCGACCTGCGCCAGGCTCTCGCCCTGGCCCCCACGCACCTCTCCTGGTACCAATTGACCATGGAGCCGAACACGGTGTTCTGGAGCCAGCCACCGGAGCTGCCCGAGGACGACATCCTCTGGGACATCCAGGAAGCCGGCCAGGCCCTGCTCGACGAACACGGCTACCGCCAGTACGAGACCTCCGCCTACGCCCGCGACGGCCTGCGCGCCCGGCACAACCTGAACTACTGGAGCTTCGGCGACTTCCTCGGCATCGGCGCCGGCGCCCACGCCAAGCTGAGCGCGCCGGACGGACGCATCGTGCGGACCTGGAAGACCCGCCTGCCGAAGGACTACCTCAACCCGCAAAAGGCCTTCCAGGCCGGCGAGCGCCCGCTGGAAGCGGCCGACCTGCCATTCGAGTTCATGATGAACGTGCTGCGCCTGGTCGACGGCGTCCCCGCCGCGCTCTACCCGCAGCGCACCGGCCAGCCACTGGCGGCGCTCGCCGATGCCTGCGCCGCCGCGCGCGACGCCGGGCTGCTCGCCGAGGACCCGCAGCGCCTGCGCCCCAGCGAACGCGGCCAGCTGTTCCTCAACGACCTGCTGCAACATTTCCTGCCGTGACGACGGATGCACGCCCATCCGTGCCGGCAGGCAGGTAAACTCCGCCGACCGACACGCCGATTCGTTACAAGGAACCCTCGATGGATTACGCGCTGGACCTGATCGCCACCCTGTCGCGCTGGAGCCGCAGCCACCTGTCGGACATTTCCCTGGCCATCATGGCCACCCTGCTGGTGCTGTTCGGTCCGGCGATCAACGCCTGGGTACAGCAGCGCATCGGCAGCCTCAACTTCGTCTTCCGCACCCTGCTGTTCGTGTTGATCTGCGCGGTCGGCTACGGCCTGGCGATGGTCTTCGTCACCCCCTGGCTGGCCAAGGGCCTCGGCTACTTCAACAACTACACCCTGGCGCCCGTGCTCCTGCTAGTGTTCTTCGTGATCGGCATGATCGCCGATCGCAGCTGAGCCCCCGGTCTCCCGGCGGCCAGCGCCGTCCCCAAGAGCGTCATGGCCTCCGGGAGCCCGCATGAAACCGATCAAGCACCTCTACCTGCATTTCACCGACGGCCAGCGCCTGTCGCTGCGCTTCCCGCGCCAGCAGGACGACCCGGCCGAGGTTGCCCGCAGCATCCGCCAGCAACTGGACACGCCCTATCTCAGCGTCGAGGTCGACGGCGACCTGCTGCTGATTCCGCGGGACAGCATCAAGTACCTGCAGATCAGCCCGGCGCCGGCGCGCCTGGACGACGACGGCACGCTACGCGGCGCCGAGCTGATCGTCTGAGGGCCATCCGCCTCAGTTCCCCTCCCGGCGCAGCGCCTGCGGGGTGAAGTCGCGCGGCCCGACCTGCACGCCGAAGTCGTACATCGGCTCGTTGTTGTCCAGCCCATCGACGAAGTAGCGGCCGCCCTTGAAGTCGTAGATCGCTTCCAGGGTGCTGGAGACCAGCGGCACATCGTAGTAGTTGATCGGATGGACCTCCTGGGCCCGGGTCAGCACGCCATCCTTGTCGTAGATGTCGGCGGCGAGGATCTGCCAGCTGTCTTCGTCGAGGTAGAAGCGGCGCTTGGCGTAGGGATGGCTGAAGCCCTTGCGCAGGGTCGCCTCGACCACCCAGACGCGATGCAGCTCGTAGCGCAGCAGGTCGGGATTGATGAAGCGGCTCTTGAGGATGTCGCCATAGGCGAGGCCCTTCTGGTGCACCGCGTAGCTGTTGTAAGGCACCAGCATCTCGCGCTTGCCGAGCAACGCCCACTCGTAGTGGTCCGGTGCACCGTTGTAGACATCCACGGTGTCCGCCGTGGCCATGCCGTTGGTATCCGGCTGCAGGCTGTCGTAGGCCAGGGTCGGCAAGCGCCGCACGCGCCGCTCGCCACGGTTGAAGCGCCAGGCCTTGCGGATCGACAGCACCTGGTCGAGGGTTTCCTGCACCACCAGCGCCGAACCGGCCAGGCGCGCCGGCGCGACCACCTTGTACTTGTAGTAGAACAACGTGTTGTCGAGGTTCTCCGGGATCATCCCCTCGCGGCCATAGACGAAGTACAGGTAGCGGTCGAGCTTGAGCAGGTTGTAGCTGCCGTTGGCCAGCACCGCCGCCTGGTTGGTCTGCAGGTGCAGTTGCTCGCCGCGGTAGCGCATGATGTGGTTCCAGATCGCTTCCTGGCCGCTCTGCGGCAGGGGGAAGGGCACGCCGGCGGCAGCGCCCTGCACGCCGTTGCCGTCGGCGATCAGCTCGGCGCGGCTGGCGTTGGCGCGGGTAGCGTCGTACAGGCGCTGCGGCAGGGATGCGCTGCGGCGGGTGGGGAAGACCCGCAGGTGGTAGTCCGGGTTGGCCTGCAGCAAGGCCTGGGTGCCCGGCGTCAGCAGCGCCTGGTAGGCGGCCATGTTGCGGCTGTCGAGGACCAGGCGCGGACGATCGGCGGCGAACGGGTCGAGGTGATGCATGCCGGGCCGGTAGCCGGCCGGCGCCTGGGTGATGCCGCCGGTCCAGGGCGGGATGCTGCCATCGGCGTTGCCGGCCCGCTCCGCCCCCAGCGGGGTCAGGTCCTGGTCCAGGCGTGCGGCCTGGACTTCGTCTACCTTGGCCTGCGCCGCCCAGGCGCAACCGGCGCCGAGCAACAGGATGCCCAGTTTCTTCAACACAGCAGTCTCCTTTGCAGCCGGCCGAGCCGTGCCGCTCTTATTATTGGATCCGGCCGAAGCCGGGAAACGTGCAGCTTGAAGGTGAGGTCCGCCGGGTGTTCCCGGTCTGCTTGGAGTCCCGGCGCCGGTTCGGCGCCAGGGGTACGTCGCTGGTGCGGTGGATCAGTCGACGCGCTCGAACTTGAGGTCCCAGACGCCATGTCCCAGGCGCTCCCCGCGCCGCTCGAACTTGGTCACCGGACGCTCTTGCGGGCGCGGCACGAAGCGGCCGTCTTCGGCCTGGTTGCGGTAGCCCGGCGCCGCGCTCATGACGTCCAGCATGTGCTCGGCATAGGGCTCCCAGTCGGTGGCCATGTGCAGCACGCCGCCGACCTTCAGCTTGCGCCGCACCAGTTCGGCGAATTCCGGCTGGACGATCCGCCGCTTGTGGTGGCGCTTCTTGTGCCAGGGATCGGGGAAGAACAGCAGCAGCCGATCGAGGCTGGCGTCGGCCACGCAGTGGCGCAGCACTTCCAGCGCGTCGCAGCTATACACCCGCACGTTGCCCAGGCCCTGGGTCAGCAGGCCGTTGAGCAGCGCGCCGACGCCCGGCTTGTGCACCTCGACGCCGATGAAGTCGAGGTCAGGCGCAGCGGCGGCCATTTCCAGGGTGGAATGGCCCATGCCGAAACCGATCTCGAAAGTCCGCGGCGCCTGGCGACCGAAGATCGCGTCGAAGTCCTGGACCTCATCGCTCAGTTCCAGGCCGAACTTCGGCCAGCCCAGGTCGAGGCCACGCTGCTGGCCTTCGGTCATGCGCCCGGCGCGCATCACGAAGCTCTTCACGGTGCGCATCGGCCGTGCTTCGTCGTGTTCCGCCAGGGAGTCCTGGGCCGGGGATTGCGGGGTATCGCTCATGGAAAAGAAAACCTTGCTAGAGACAGAAGGGCGGGCTGCCTGCCGGACGCTTCCCGCATCCGGCGGACAGCCCGCCCCAGGTAGTCGGTATCAGTCGATCAGGCCGTCCAGCGGCGACGAGGCGCTGGCATACAGCTTGCGCGGCATGCGTCCGGCCAGGTAGGCGAGACGACCGGCGACGATCGCGTGCTTCATGGCCTCGGCCATCATCACCGGGTCCCTGGCATGGGCGATGGCGGTGTTCATCAGCACCGCCTCGCAACCCAGCTCCATGGCGATCGCTGCATCGGAAGCGGTGCCCACGCCGGCGTCGACCAGCACCGGGACCTTGGCTTCCTCGAGGATGATGCGCAGGTTGTAGGGGTTGCAGATGCCCAGGCCGGAGCCGATCAGGCCGGCCAGCGGCATCACCGCGATGCAGCCGATCTCGGCCAGCTGGCGGGCGATGATCGGGTCGTCGCTGGTGTACACCATCACGTCGAAGCCGTCCTTCACCAGTTGCTCGGCGGCCTTGAGGGTCTCGACGACGTTGGGGAACAGGGTCTTCTGGTCGGCCAGGACTTCCAGCTTGACCAGGTTGTGCCCGTCCAGCAGCTCGCGGGCCAGGCGGCAGGTGCGCACGGCCTCGACCGCGTCATAGCAGCCGGCGGTGTTCGGCAGGATGGTGTAGCGATCCGGCGGGATCACATCCAGCAGGTTCGGCTCGCCGGGGTTCTGGCCGATGTTGGTGCGGCGCACCGCCACCGTGACGATCTCCGCTCCGGAGGCCTCGATGGCCCGGCGGGTCTCGTCGAGGTCCTTGTACTTGCCGGTCCCCACCAGCAGGCGCGAGCCATAGGTACGGCCGGCGATGACGAAGGGGGTATCGGTGCTGGATGCTTGGCTCATCGGATGACTCCTGGATGGAAAGGCTTGCGGGGCCGATGGAAGAAATTCGGGGCCTAGCCGCCGCCGATGGCGTGGACGATCTCCACGCGGTCGCCATCCTTGAGCGCGGTGCTGGCGTGCTGGCTGCGCGGCACGATATCCAGGTTCAGCTCGACGGCCACGCGGCGGCCGCCAAGCTCCAGGCGGGCCAGCAGGTCCGCGACGCTCTGCGCGTCGGGGAGCTCGAAGGCCTCGCCGTTCAGTTGAATCTGCATGGCTGAACGGTCACGAAAGTGAAAGGGAGCGGCATTCTAGCCCGATCCACCCCGATGACCAAGGCGCCTTGTCGACAAGTGCGCCGCCCGAGGCAACCGGTCTCAGGCGTTGCCCAGGCGCCAGGCGGCCAGCCCCAGGCACAGCCAGCCGGCGAGGAAGGAGACGCCGCCGAACGGGGTGATGATGCCGAGCTTGCCGATGCCACTGAGGGTCAGCAGGTAGAGACTGCCGGAGAACAGCAGGATGCCCAGGGTGAACAGGCCACCCGCCGCGCTCACCAGGCGGCCGTCCAGGCGGGTGGCGAGCAGCGCCACGCCGAACAGCGCCAGGGCGTGGATCAACTGGTAGTGCACGCCGGTCTGGAATACCGCCAGGTGCTCGGCGCTGAGCTGCTTCTTCAGGCCGTGGGCGGCGAACGCCCCGAGGGCCACGCCGGTGAAACCGAAAAATGCCGCCAACAACAGGAAGGGACGAAGCATGGACAAGACTCCGGTGATAGCATCCAGCCCGTTATAATGGCCGCCCCCTTCTTCCAAGCCAAGCCACGCATGTTGCGATCCCTGCTCCGTCGCCTGTTCAAGTACCTGCTCTGGTTCATGGCCGCCAGCGTCGTGCTGGTCGCGGTCCTACGCTGGGTGCCGCCACCGGGGACCATGGTCATGCTCGAACGCAAGGTCGGCTCCTGGGTCGACGGCCAGCCCATCGATCTGCAACGCGACTGGCGCTCCTGGGAGCAGTTGCCGGACAGCCTGAAGGTCGCGGTGATCGCCGGCGAGGACCAGCACTTCGCCGAGCACCACGGCTTCGACCTGCCGGCCATCCAGCAGGCGCTCGCGCACAACGAGCGCGGCGGCAGTATTCGCGGCGCCAGTACGCTCAGCCAGCAGGTAGCGAAGAATGTCTTCCTCTGGTCCGGGCGCAGTTGGTTGCGCAAGGGCCTGGAGGCCTGGTTCACCCTGCTGATCGAGACGCTCTGGACCAAGCAGAGGATTCTCGAGGTCTACCTGAACAGCGCCGAATGGGGCCCGGGCGTCTTCGGCGCGCAGGCTGCGGCACGCTATCACTTCGGCCTCGACGCCGAACGCCTGAGCCGCGCCCAGGCCAGCCAGCTCGCCGCGGTGCTGCCCAGCCCGCTGAAATGGAGCGCGGCCAGGCCGGGACCCTACGTGCGCCAGCGCGCGGCCTGGATTCGCCAGCAGATGTGGCAGCTGGGCGGCGAAGACTACCTGTTGCGCCTGGAGCGCTAGCTAACCGGCGACCCAGCCTCTCGCTCCTGGATGAGGACTTGGTGGCGCGTCGAAGGCCTGCACGATAGTCGCCATCGGACCATTCTTCTGCGAAATAAGGATTCCTCTGATATTCCAACATTGAACCGAGCTGCAGGATCAGGGCTTTGGATGCCTATGGGCACCTGCCTTCGTTACCGCTGAGCGTTTCAGGATGAAAGGATCACGGCCCGGTTCCCGCTCCAGCATGCGCGGAGCAGGACCAGCAGGGAGCACCGCATGTCCATCCGATGCGATTTGCGCTTCACCTTCACCGCCGGCGCCGGCGCCGGCGCCGACGCGTTCGAGGTCGTCGAGTTCCACCTCGTCGAAAGCCTCTCCGAGACCTTCCACCTCGATGTCCAGCTCAGCTGCGCCAACCCCGCCGTCGACTTCGGCCAGATCCTCGACCGTCCGGCGCTCCTCACTATCTGGCAGGGCGGCCAGCCCGTGCGCTACGTGCATGGCTCGGTGACCTCGTTCCAGCAGGGCAACACCGGCTTTCGCCGCACTCGCTACCGCGCCATCGTCGAGCCGCGCCTGGCCCGCCTGCAGCTGGCCTCGGACTGGCGCATCTTCCAGGCCCTGTCCGTGCCCGACATCGCCACCGCCGTACTGAAGAAGCACGCCATCACCCTGGACTACGAGCAGAAGGTCACCAACCCCCACGCTCCGCGCGAGTACTGCGTGCAGGCCGGCGGCACCGACTACCACTTCGTCGAGCGCATCATGCGCGAGGAAGGCTTTTTCTACGGCTTCCTGCACAACGCCGAAGGCCACCGCCTCATCCACTGCGACCGCCTGTGGATTTTCGGCAAACAGCCTGGCCTGCCGGTGGAGTACAACCCGCAGGCCGGCGGCGACCGCCCGGGCCCGGCGCTGCGCAGCTTCACTTACGGCGAGAACGTGCGCACCGCGCGCCAGACCCAGCGCGACTACAACTTCAAGAACCCGCTGTACAACCAGCAGACCAAGCGCGCGGGCGAGGGCGAGGGCGAGGGCGAGGGCGAGGAAATCTACTGCGACGAATTTGGCCGAGTGAAGGTGCAGTTCCCCTGGGACCGGGAAGGCCGCCACGACGAGCACAGCTCCTGCTGGATACGGGTGTCGCAGAAAATCGCCGGCGCGCTCTGGGGCCACATGGCCATCCCGCGCATCGGCCAGGAAGTCATCATCTCCAACTTCGATGGCGACCCGGACCAACCGGTCATCACCGGCAGGAGCTTCAATGCCAACCAGCGCCCGCCCTACGAGCTACCCCGGCACAAGACGCGCATGCCCCTCAAGAGCCAGACCCACAAGGGCGAGGGCTTCAACGAGCTGCGCTTCGAGGACGAGGCCGGGCAGGAGGAAATCCTCATCCACGCCCAGGAGGACCAGAACAACATCGTCAACCATGACGAGACCACCTTTGTCGGCCACGACCGCAAAGAACAGGTCGAGCACGACGAAATCATCGACATCGGCCACGACCGCACCGAAACGGTAGGCAACGACGAGCAGGTGACCATTGGCCAGGACCGGCGCCACGACATCGACCGCGACGACTACCTGACCATCGAGCGTAACCACACCATTACCACCGGCAAGACCGCACCGAACAGGTGGGCAACCACCGCCGCGACAAGACCGCCGCCAACCAATGGGTGGAGATTGGCGGGCACCTGGAGCAACGGGTGGAGGGCAATGCGCTGTTGGAAGCGGGCAAGTCAATTATCCAGCGCTCGCGCGTTGTCGAGCTACAGGCTGGTGAAGTCTTCCGCCTGTACGGCCCCGGCGGAACCATCACGCTGCACGACGGAGGCATCACACTGGAGGGGATCGCCATCGCCCTGAAGGGGCCGATGAGGGTGCAGCCTGGTGGCAGTGGCCATGCGCTGTCCTGGACAGCCAGCCGCTAATCGGCCTCCCCTTCGATCCATCCAGCCTGCCTCTGCCCGTGGCAAAAAGGCTGGAGGGCAGCTATCTTGGAAACTACTATTTGATGACTGTAGTGACTGCCTGCATTGTCAGCTCTTGATGTCAGATCAATCAGACCGATCTGCTCCAAAAACCGATCAAGACGGAACTTTTATTATTGTAATACAAACTCGCGAAGGCGAGAAACTTAGACTTTCAGGGAGGTATTGTGTGGTTGCCGAGATTCCGTATTTGAATACCCTGGGGGGGGTACGCACTAAGTATAGTCTATACCCTCTTGTCTTGATTGAATTTCTTTAAGAACGGGACTGGCTGCCAAACTCAACATTTCGGAGCATCTAAAGCTGTGATCGCCGGAGAGGCAGTAGACAATTTTATTAAAAAATTAAATATTATCTTAATAATTAACGCCAAGAACTGCAAGTGCTTGCAAAGCAAGGGCTTGCCCTTCTTTAGTGCCTGACTTTTGTGCGAACTCAACTAGTTTTTTAATTAAACTGACGCTACCTTGGTCTGGCTCGACGAACTCAGATATGTTGTCCATAGCAACAGCGGTGTCCCACACAGCCTGATTGAGTATCTCTAGGCATGATGAATCAGCCCTTGATGTATCACGAGCCTTTGCCAAATTGGACTTGGTTCGATCTAAGGCTTCGTGCGCGATCTGAAGTAGCAAGTAAGGGAAGGGGGGGGTTGGGGTTCGGCGCTTCCTGCACGAGTCGCTGATAAGTCCAGCAAGCATTGCTGAGCCTTCGGCCTCAATACGGAGGGACTCATCTGGAGCTGAGTTGGTTCTAGCCTTTGCGATATAGCCTAAGACGTAAGCGTCGAACTGTGTCTCGGCTATCATGGCTTGGATCTGATTATTTCGATTATTATAGTTCATAAGTTGCCCTTGATCAGGGGGAAGAGTCTAGTTAGTGTGATTTGTTTCTGAATGACGTAGTAGACTTCCCCGTCCAACGCCTAAACGCGTGCCTAAAGCAAGCTGGCTCTGAGTATCCCAGAATATCGCTAATACGTTCTACTGGAATTGACGAATTCAAAAGTAGTGAAATTGCCCGAGATTTGCGTGCCGTATCTACAATCTGGCGGTAGGAACAGCCTTCGTCCGCAAGGCGCCGTCTGATAGTCCGTTCATTCATCCGTAGATGCTTTGCGGTAGTCACCAAACTAGGGTAGCAATCAGGTATGGACTCAAGAAATAATTCAATTCGCTGACGGAGTCCTCCCATCTCTATTTCTAGCAAAGCATTGAAGGTTTCACTGGCCATAGCCAGAGCCGACTGAAACACCGCTGGGTTGGCAGTTACTAGTGTTTTACTCATTTGTTGAGCTGGAAATTTGAATACTATCTCACTCAATTCATGACTTACAGGTAAAGAAAAAAAGTGTTCATAGTTTGTTTTATCTGAGATGTACACCGGCACTGTCAAAGCGCTGATGGGGAAGTCCGTTCCCAACAAGTCCATCATAAGTTTGTAGGACGCTGAAGCTATAACGTTTACGTGGAATTGACGCGATGCGGCAGTCCACTCTGGTTTAAAGTTAACCAAAACATGGACTTCTACCTCGTAATGTTCTCCAGCATTGACACGAACATCAGCTATATCACGGTTGAACAACTTTACATATGCCCTAATGACCTTCAAAAGGTCCACTACATTCTCAGCACACTGCAACGCCAAACCAATAACACCGTAATCAGATATATGATAGTAGGTGCCTAGATTCAGACCTTCCTCGCCTGAATACCCCTTGCTAACTATCCAGTTATAAAGTCTATCACTTCTTAGTTGCTGGCTTGTTTCTATGGGTGGTGTCGGTATACCCCGGTCACGAAGATAGTTCTGTAGTGGTCTCCATTCAAAATCGAGTATGTGTTCGGTTGTTAGGTCCATGCTCACTTTACTCCAACAGTCCTAGATATGGCTCGAAATGCAGCAATGGCTTCATGTTCCATGCTTATTCCGTCAACATTATAGTTGCTATAGGCGGAGGTCTTTGCAATGACCACGCCTCTTTTGGGATTGACGTATATGAATTGCCCGTATACTCCGATAGCCAAGAACTCCCCTTCCATTCCTTCGGGAATCCACCATTGGTACCCATAGCCAAGATTTGGCTCGCCGCTTTCTTTGAAACGCCCAGGACGCAAATGATCACTTCGAGGCTTGGTTGATGCTGTTACCCACGCGGAGCTTACGATCTGATTTCCGTTCAAGCTTTTTCCGTTCCGAAGATAAAGTAGACCAATACGTGCAAAGTCCCTTAGGCAAAGATTTACACCGCCGAAAGCCAGCTCTGTCCCTTTATCATCAGTTAACCATTCTCCTTTACACTCAGCCCCCAGTTTAGACCACAGTCTTTTACTCATGAACTTTGATGGTCCCATACCAGTCGAACCTAGCAGAACCATGCCAAGTACCTGAGTATCCGCGCTAACATAGTGGTGTACTCTACCTGGTGCATCTCCTCTTCTCAATGAGCTGACTGTTTCGTTTACTGATCCACCAAGTGCGATGGTCCTCCCCAGTTGGTTAATATCTGAGTCCGGATCTCCGTAGTCTTCATTGAAAGCTATTCCTGAAGACATCTCGAGTACATCTCTCAAAGAAACACCCGCGTATCCGCTAGTGGATAGCTGTGGAGCGTAGAGGTTTACAGGGTCTAGCAAGCTATGAATTGATCCATCATCAACTGCCATTCCTATTAAAAGTGACATTATGGACTTGCTTAATGACCATCCTATAGCAAGACTTTGAGAGCTATTCCCTTGAAAGTATCTCTCATAGGCTATACGGTCGTTACTGAATACTATTATACCTGTGGTATTGCTACTCTTTATCCAGTCGTCAAATAAAATTTGTCTGCCTTGAAAGCTAAATGACACAGGCATATTAGCTAATTCAGTCTGAAATTGGTTTGTCTCGCTGTCCTTTATGACTGGCAAGGATTCGAACATGTCCGGCATGGATCGGAAGTTTTCGTTAATCTTATTCGAGTTAAACAAAGTATGCAGTTTCCAAAACCTCACGCCTTTGCTGCCAATGTAGGTAGCCGTCAGAATTACTAGAGCCGCCGAAAGAACAATGACAATTTTCTTATTTGTATATTTTTTTATCATTCGATTTAGTCCTTTCTTTTCTAGGCTTGCTGGTAGCGTGGAGATTTCCAGCACCTGGGTTAAGTTAAATTCTCTGCAGCCTCTCTCTAGGCTAGTAAATCCGAGTGCTATTTTTATCCTTTTCAAGTTGGCTACTGGTTAACAAAATGGTCAGTTAATAAGCTATCTTTGTTTCGATAACACCTAGGGCTTGTTAAATATTTTTAACTAACTTAAACGATACTTTTTAGTATAAATGTTTATAGAACCAGTATGCCCCTTGCTTGGCTAGAGTACGTTCGGACAAATACAGGATATTTTCGGACATTCTATTCGATTGAGTGCGCTGTCTATTCAATACATACTTGCCTTGGTTTATTTCCTCATAAAATTGATGAACTGACGGCATGTGTGGGATGTAGTTAAATGATTGAACCAACGTAGAAGAGTCGCCCCGTCCTGACATGGACGGAGCATTTTCTAGCTGCGCTCGAGTTAATCACTCAACTGTGTGGGCAGACTGCGAATAGTAAGCGTGCCAGCATTCTCGTCGAAGTCGATCGTGGAGCCCCAGCAGGTGAGCCTCGAAGCTGATCGACAGATCTTCGGCGCGGCCGGTGATGCGGCGGAACTGGTTGAGGGTGCGTTTATCCGCCGGGATCTCAGGCGATAGTCGGGTTCTACCCCGTTTCCACGGACGGTTTGAAAAGGGCTGAAAACTTCAGATCTTGCCGGACGACTCTACGACGCATTCGTGGGTTATGAAACCGCTCGATGTAATCGAATAGATCCCCCGTGCTTCATCACGGGTCCGATACGATTGATAGGCAACCCGCTCTCGCTTAAGCAGACCGAAGAAGCCTTCACAGGCCGCGTTATCACCGCAATGACCGACTGCACTCATGCTGCAAACCAGCGTGTTGCTATTAAGAAAGCGTTGGTAATCCGCACTGGTGAACTGACTGCCTCTATCGGAATGCAGAATTACCGACCAGTCCCTCGGCGTTGCCAGATCACCATCTCCACCGCTCGGATCACCATCTGCCGATCCTGACGATGATGCATCGACCAACCGATCACCAACTTGCTGTACAGATCGAGCACCACGCACAGGAACAGCTTGCCTTCCAAGGTGGAAATCTCCGTGATGTCCGTGACCCATTTGCGCTCCGGCTCAAGGGCGGTGAAGACTCGCTCTAGCAAGTTGCTCACGCCGGCTGGAGGCTGGAGGCTGGAGGCTGGAGGCTGGAGGCTGGAGGCTGATCGACCAAAGCACACTTCTTCCGGCGCGGCCAGCCTTGAATGCGCTCTGCTGCCTTCAGGTGGGCAACGCGGTTCAGGGCTGACGGTTTCACCTTCGTCGAGCAGATCCTCATGCATACGTGGCGCTCCGATCATGCCACGGCTGTGCTCGTGGATCTCACGAATACGCTTCACCAGACGCGCATTCGCGCGGGCACGCGGGCTTGGCGCGCGATCCTGCCAAGCGTAATAACCATTGGCGGACACTTTCAGACATCGGCACATCAATCGCACAGGGTACTCATTGCGGCAGCGCTGGATCACCGTGTGCCGCTCGATGACTCCTTGGCAAAGTACGCTGCCGCGTCTCTTAAAAATCACGCTCCTTAGCACTCGGGCCAATTCACGCTTGAGACGAGCAAGTTCCTCATCTCGCGGGCTTCCCGTGCCGAGAAAGGCCTTTTCTACACCTGATTGAGCCTCTCGAACCCAGCGCGTGAGCAGGTCCGGAGCAACGCCAATCTCCAGAGCCACCTGTCGGCAGCTCGCCCCTGAACGGCGAACCAGTTCGATGGCTTCCCGCTTGAACTCGGGGCTGTATCTCTTGCGCTTGGACATGAACACTCCTTCAGCTCAGCGTGAGCTTACTCGAAAATGTCCGTGGTAACGGGGTAGAACCCTCTTGCGTTTTGGAGGCTGAGCTTCCGTTATTTGAGAGGCTTTTCCAGGGCCTGGCGCGGCACCGCGAGCATCAACCGCAAGTCGTCGTCCGGCAGGTGCGCGGTCAGGCCCAGTTGCGGATAGACCCAGGCCTCGCCCTGGGCCAGTTGCAGGCGCAGGCGCGGCTGGCCGAGGCTGGCCAGCAGTCGCTCGGCGCCGACCCGACCGTCTGGAATCATGCTCAGCGCTACGATCGGCTTGTCGCCCAACTGTCCTTCCAGCCCCGCGCTCAATGGCTGCGGCGCGCTGCCAGGCTTCAACGCGGATGCCCGCTGCAGGCTCAGTTGCTCCTCGGCGCTCAGTCCCAGCTCGCCCTCCACCTGCCAGGGGCCGCCATCGCCCAGCAGGCGGCCGCGGAAGGCCAGGCGCACGCCATCCAGGCGCGGGTCCACCCACAGCTCGCCATCCACCGCGTCATGCAGCTCGCGCAGGGTCAGGGCGTTGTCCGCCAACGGCGCCAGTACCTGCTCCCGCCAGTCGGCCAGCCACGGCAACGGCCGCGCCGGTTCCGGCGTACGGACCAGCCAGGCGCCGACGACGAAGGTCAGGACCGCCAGCGACAGGTAGAACAGCCAGCGGGTATTGCGCGGCATGGGATTCCTCCGGGCAGAAAAAAACCGCACCCTTGCGGGGTGCGGTTTTCGCGAGGCGCGGCGATCAGGCGAGAATCCGCCCTTTCAGCTTGCTCATGGCGTTCTTTTCCAGTTGCCGGATACGCTCGGCGGAGACGTTGTACTTTTCCGCCAGGTCATGCAGCGTGGCCTTCTCCTCGGACAGCCAGCGCTGCTGGAGAATGTCGCGGCTGCGCTCGTCGAGGCCTTCCAGCGCCTCGTGCAGGTTGGCGCTGGAGCTGTCGCTCCAGTCGGCGTCTTCCAACTGGCGCGCCGGGTCGTAGCGGTGGTCTTCGAGGTAGTGCGCCGGCGACTGGTAGGCGCTCTCGTCGTCCGCGTCGGCGGCCGGGTCGAACGCCATGTCCTGGCCGGTCAGGCGGCTTTCCATCTCGCGCACTTCGCGGGGCTCGACACCCAGGCTCTCGGCGACGCGATGGACTTCCTCGTTGTTCAACCAGGCCAGGCGCTTCTTCTGGCTGCGCAGGTTGAAGAACAGCTTGCGCTGCGCCTTGGTGGTGGCGACCTTGACGATCCGCCAGTTGCGCAGGATGAACTCGTGGATCTCCGCCTTGATCCAGTGCACGGCGAAGGACACCAGGCGAACGCCCATTTCCGGGTTGAAACGCTTCACGGCCTTCATCAGGCCGACGTTGCCTTCCTGGATCAGGTCGGCCTGGGCCAGGCCGTACCCCGAATAACTCTTGGCGATATGAACAACGAAGCGCAGGTGCGCCAACACCATCTGCCGCGCCGCTTCCAGGTCTTGCTGATAGAAGAGGCGTTCGGCCAGTTCGCGCTCCTGTTCCGGCGACAACAGCGGGATGCTGTTCACCGAATGCACGTAGGCTTCCAGGTTTGCGCCTGGAACCAAGGCATGTACAGGTTGCAGAGAAGTGGTCATGCGAATCCTCCGATTCACGAAACTCGCGCAGTGTAGCACTCGGATATCTGACTGCAAGCGGGTGTATAAGTTCCTTTACAGCGACCCGCTGGCCGGTCGTGATCCCCCAGTCCTCAGCGCGGCGCCAACTCGCGCAGGTGGCGGGCCACGGCCAGCCAGGCGCCGACCCAGCCAAGCAGCACCGCGCCGACGGTCAGCGACAGGCCGTCGTCCAGCGGCACGCCCTGCAGGCCGAAGTCGCTGCCGTACAGCCCTGAAAGGTTGACCACCGAACCGTTCAGCCAGTTCAGCGAATAGGCCAGCAGCGCCCAGGACAGGATGCCCGCGCCCAGGCCGTACAACGCGCCCATGTACAGGAATGGCCGGCGCACGTAGCCGTCCGTCCCGCCGACCAGCTTGATCACCTCGATTTCGTTACGGCGATTTTCGATGTGCAGGCGGATGGTATTGCCCACCACCAGCAAGAGGGTCAGCACCAGCAGGATGGTCAGGCCGAAGACGAAGCGTTCGCCGAGCTTGAGGATCGCGCTCAGGCGCTCGACCCAGACCAGGTCGAGCTGCGCCTGCTGCACATGAGGCAGCTCCGCGAGTTGCTGGCGCAGCGCCTCCAGGCCGGCCCGGTCGATCTGCTTGGGCGTGACCGAGATCACCGGCGGCAGCGGGTTCTCCGGCAGCTCCTTGAGCGCTTCGCCCAGGCCGGACTGTTCCTGCAATTCGCTGAGCGCCTGCTCGCGGCTGATCAATTGGGCCTCGATCACGTCCGGCAGGCGTTCGATCCGCTCGCGCAGGTCCTGGCCCTGGTCTTCGCTGGTCTTCAGGTCGAGGAACAAGGAGATCTGCGCCGCGCGCTGCCAGGAGCCGCCGAGCCGTTCGACATTGTTCAGCAGCAGCGAGAGGCCCATCGGCAGGCTCAGGGTGATACCCATCACCAGGCAGGTGAAGAAGCTGCCGAACGGGTGGCCGAACAACCGGCGCAGGCTGTCCACCAGGCTGGCGCGATGGCTTTCCAGGTAGGCGCCGAACGAGCCGCTCCAGTCGGTCTGTTCCTGGCTCGGTTTCTCGCGGGTCTTGCGTTCCGGGGCGCCCTCCTCGGGGCCACGGGGAAGATCGTTGGCGCTCATCAGGCCTCGTCCTCACGGTCAGCGATGATCCGGCCACGCTGCAGGGTCAGCATGCGATGGCGCATACGGGCGATCAGGGCCAGGTCGTGGCTGGCGATCAGTACGGTGGTGCCCAGGCGATTGATATCCTCGAACACGCCCATGATTTCCGACGCGAGTCGCGGGTCGAGGTTGCCGGTGGGTTCGTCCGCCAGCAGCAGGGCCGGCTGGTGGACGATGGCGCGGGCAATGCCGACCCGCTGCTGCTGGCCGGTGGAAAGGTCGGAAGGCAACGCCTCGCCCTTTTCCTTCAGGTTCACCCGCTCCAGGGCCGAGGCCACGCGCTTGGCGATCTCCGGCTTGGGCATGCCGAGGATCTGCAGCGGCAGGGCGATGTTCCCCGCCACCGTACGATCGGTGAGCAGTTGGTGGTTCTGGAACACCACGCCGATCTGCCGGCGCAGGAAAGGGATCTGCGCGGTAGTGATGCGCCCCAGGTCCTGGCCGCCGAGCAGCAGCTTGCCGCTGGTCGGTCGCTCCATCGCCAGGATGAGGCGCAGCAGGGTGCTCTTGCCGGCGCCGGAGTGGCCGGTGACGAAGAGGATCTCGCCACGGTGCACGCGGAAGGACACCTCGTGCAGGCCCACGTGGCCGTTGGGATAGCGTTTGCCGACCTGCTCGAAGCGGATCATGCGTTCTCCCGCTCTGCGAAGAGTGCCTGGACGAAGGCGTCGGCCTCGAAGGTACGGAGATCGTCGATCCCCTCGCCGACACCGATATAGCGGATCGGCAGGCCGAACTGCTTGGCCAGGGCGAAGATCACCCCGCCCTTGGCGGTGCCGTCCAGTTTGGTCAGGGCCAGGCCGGTCAGCTCCACGGCGAGGTTGAACTGCCTGGCCTGGTTGATGGCGTTCTGCCCGGTGCCGGCGTCGAGCACCAGCAGGACCTCATGGGGCGCCGTCTCGTCCAGCTTGCCGATCACCCGGCGCACCTTCTTCAGCTCCTCCATCAGGTTGTCCTTGGTATGCAGGCGTCCGGCGGTATCGGCGATCAGCACGTCGATGCCGCGGGCCTTGGCCGCCTGCACCGCGTCGAAGATCACCGAGGCGGAGTCGGCGCCGGTGTGCTGGGCGATCACCGGGATGCGGTTGCGCTCGCCCCAGACCTGCAACTGCTCCACGGCGGCGGCGCGGAAGGTGTCGCCGGCGGCCAGCATGACCTTCTTGCCCTCGAGTTGCAGCTTCTTCGCCAGCTTGCCGATGGTGGTGGTCTTGCCCACGCCGTTCACCCCGACCACCAGGATCACATAGGGCTCGCGCGCGACGTCGACCTGCAACGGCTGCTCCACCGGGCGCAGCAGGCTGGCCAGCTCTTCCTGCAGCGCCTTGTACAGCGCGCCGCTGTCGGCCAGCTCCTTGCGCGCCACGCGCTTGGTCAGATTCTGCACGATCAGGGTGGTGGCCTCGACGCCGACGTCAGCGGTCAGCAGGCGCGTCTCGATGTCGTCGAGCAGGTCGTCGTCGATTTCCTTGCGGCCGAGGAACAGGCTGGCCATGCCTTCGCCGATGCTGGCGCTGGTCTTGGACAGTCCCTGGCGGAGGCGGGCGAAGAAGCCCGGCCTGGCCGCCGGCTCGCTGGCGGCCGGGGCGGCGGCCACCGGCGCAGCGGGCTCGGGCTCGGGCTCGGGCTCGGGCTCGGGCTCGGGCTCGGCAGCCAGGATAGGCTCGGGCTGGGCGACGGGCGCCTCGACCGGCGTCGCGGGCTCGCCATGGGCGAGCGGCGCTTCGGCAACCGGCGCCGGCGGCATGGCCGGCACGGCAGCGGGCGGCTCCTGCCGCACTGGCTGTTCTGTCAGGGCCGGCGCCGCGTCGTCGGCAGGCGTGCGCTGCTCGGCGGCCGTTGTCTCGGAAACCGGCTCGACAGGCTGATCGGCAGGCTGCTCGCCGGCTTGCGGCTTTTTCCGCCACCAGCCGAACAGGCCTTTCTTTTCCCCGCCCTGCGGGGCCTTCTTGTCGTCGTTGGAACCAAACATGAATGCTTGTATCTCAAGGGAGCGGCACGGGACGTGGCCGCCCGGAAAACGGATGGGTATCCTAGCATCTCCTCGCCCGACGGGGCTAAGGGTCCTGCCCCGCAGTGACCTGAGACCCCGGTGGCGGCACGAAAGGTCCAGATCACCATGAAAACCCCAGCTCGCCGCCGCGTCGGCCTGCTCCTAGCCAGCCTTTGTCTCCCGCTTTTCGCCCAGGCGGCGGAAACCCAGCCCACCCACGAGTTCAGCCTCGACAACGGCCTGAAGGTCATCGTGCGAGAAGACCATCGCGCCCCGGTGGTGGTTTCCCAGCTCTGGTACAGGATCGGCTCCAGCTACGAGACACCCGGGCTCACCGGCCTGTCCCACGCCCTCGAACACATGATGTTCAAGGGCAGCCGCAAGCTCGGCCCGGGCGAAGCCTCGCGGGTGCTGCGCGACCTGGGTGCGGAAGAGAACGCCTTCACCACCGACGACTACACCGCCTACTACCAGGTCCTGGCCCGCGACCGCCTGCCGGTGGCGCTGGAGATGGAGGCCGACCGCATGGCCCACCTGAGCCTGCCGGCCGACCAGTTCAAGAGCGAGATCGAGGTGATCAAGGAGGAACGCCGCCTGCGCACCGACGACAATCCCAACGCCCTCGCCTTCGAGCGTTTCAAGGCCGCCGCCTACCCGGCCAGCGGCTACCACACCCCGACCATCGGCTGGATGGCCGACCTGCAGCGCATGACCATCGACGACCTGCGCCACTGGTACGAATCCTGGTACGCGCCGAACAATGCCACCCTGGTAGTGGTCGGCGACGTCACCGCCGACGAGGTCAAGACCCTCGCCAAGCGCTACTTCGGCGAGATCCCCTGGCGCCAGCTGCCGCCGGCGCGCAAGCCGCTGGAGCTGGCCGAGCCCGGCGAGCGCCGGCTCAAGCTGTACGTACGCACCCAGTTGCCGAACCTGATCATGGGCTTCAACGTGCCCAGCCTGGGCAGCAGCGAGAACCCTCGCGAAGTCAACGCCCTGCGCCTGATCGGCGCGCTGCTCGATGGCGGCTACAGCGCCCGCCTGGCCTCGCGCCTGGAGCGCGGCGAGGAACTGGTCGCCGGCGCCTCCACTTACTACGACGCGTTCAACCGCGGCGACAGCCTGTTCGTCCTTTCGGCCACGCCGAACGTGCAGAAGGGCAAGACCCTCGAGCAGGTCGAGGCCGGCCTGTGGAAGCAGCTCGACGACCTCAAGCAGAACCCGCCCAGCGCCGCTGAGATCGAGCGCGTGCGCGCACAGATGATCGCCGGGATGGTCTACGAGAAGGACTCCATCGCCGCCCAGGCCAGCAGCATCGGCCAACTGGAAAGCGTCGGCCTGTCCTGGAAGCTGATCGACCAGGACCTGGAGGCCCTCAAGGCAGTGACTCCGGACGATATCCAGAAAGCCGCCCGCACCTATTTCACCCCGTCGCGCCTGACCCTGGCGCAAGTGCTGCCTGTGAAGGCCGAGGAAAAGGAGGCCCGTCATGAGTGAGCGCACAGGGCTGCGTTATGGCCTGCTCGGCCTGATCGTCATCGCGTTGCTGGCCGCGCTGGCCTATTTCGTCGCGCGTCCCACCCAGACCCCGGCGGCAGCCCATGCCGCGGCGGTCGCGGAAAACCAGTTGCAGTCGCTGAAGGACGTCGCCAAGCAGGCGCCGGTCCATCGCAAGCTGGACATCCAGGAATGGAAGACCGCCGAAGGCGCCAAGGTGCTGTTCGTCGAAGCCCATGAACTGCCGATGTTCGACCTGCGCCTGACCTTCGCCGCCGGCAGCAGCCAGGACGCCGGCAGCCCCGGCCTGTCGATGCTGACCAACGCCATGCTCAACGAAGGCGTGCCGGGCAAGGACACCACCGCCATCGCCGCCGGCTTCGAGGACCTCGGCGCCTCGTTCAGCAACGGTTCCTACCGCGACATGGCGGTGGCCGGCCTGCGCAGCCTGTCCGACGCCGACAAGCGGACCCAGGCGCTGAAGCTGTTCGAACAGGTGATCGGCCAGCCGACCTTCCCGGAGGAGGCCCTGGCGCGGATCAAGAACCAGGTCCTGGCCGGTTTCGAGTACCAGAAGCAGAACCCCGGCAAGCTGGCCGGCCTGGAACTGTTCAAGCGCCTCTATGGCGAACATCCCTACGCGCACTCCAGCGACGGTGACGAGAAATCCATTCCGCCGATCACCCGCGAGCAGTTGCAAGCCTTCCACAAGAAGGCCTACGCCGCCGGCAACGTGGTCATCGCGCTGGTCGGCGACCTGTCGCGACAGGACGCAGAGGCGATCGCCGCGGAAGTCTCCAAGGCCTTGCCCCAGGGCCCGGCGCTGGCCAAGACCGCCCAGCCGGAAGCACCCAAGCCCGGCCTGACGCACATCGAGTTTCCCTCCGAGCAGACCCACCTGATGCTCGCCCAGCTTGGCATCGACCGCCAGGACCCTGACTACGCGGCGCTCTACCTGGGCAACCAGATCCTCGGCGGCGGCGGCTTCGGCACCCGCCTGATGGACCAGGTACGGGAGAAACGCGGCCTGACCTACGGCATCTATTCCGGCTTCACCGCCATGCAGGCACGCGGTCCGTTCATGATCAACTTCCAGACCCGCGCCGAACTCAGCGAAGGTGCATTGAAGCTGGTCCAGGACATCGTCCGCGACTACCTGGCCAACGGCCCGACCCAGAAGGAGCTGGACGACGCCAAGCGCGAACTGGCCGGCAGCTTCCCGCTGTCCACCGCGAGCAATGCCGACATCGTCGGCCAGCTCGGCGCCATCGGTTTCTACGGCCTGCCGCTGGACTACCTGGAAAGCTTCCTCAAGCAGGTCGAGGGACTCAGCGTCGAACAGGTCAGGACCGCCATGGCCAGGCACCTGGACGCCGACGCCTTCGTCATCGTCAGCGCCGGCCCGAGCGTGCCGCAGAAACCCCTGCCGCCGCCCACCGCCAAGCCGGCCCAGCAACCCAGCGGCGTTCCGGAGCATTGATGCGCAAACCTACTGCGAAAGTCCCCGGCCGCCATGGCGGCCAGGGCCAGCTGCGGATCATCGGCGGCGAATGGCGCAGCCGGCGCTTCGCCTTTCCCGATGGCCCCGGCCTGCGACCGACCCCGGACCGGGTCCGCGAGACCCTGTTCAACTGGCTCGCGCCCCATATCGAAGGCGCGCGGGTGCTCGATCCGTTCGCCGGCAGCGGCGCGCTGTTCCTCGAGGCGCTGTCGCGCGGCGCCCGCGAGGGCCTGGCCCTGGACACCAACGGCGAGGCGGTGGCGGCCCTGCGCAGCCATCTCGACGTCCTCAAGTGCGGCACCGCGCAACTCATTCTCGGCGACGCCCTGCGCTACCTGGAAAACCAGGTAGCGAGTGCCTTCGACCTGGTGTTCCTCGACCCACCGTTCCACCAGAACCTGTTGCAGGACGCCTGTCGCCTGCTGGAGACGCGCGGCTGGCTGAACGCCGAAGCCTGGATCTACACCGAGAGCGAAAGCCCGCCCTCTTCCCTCGGCCTGCCCGGCAACTGGCGGCTGCACCGGGAGAAGAAGGCCGGCAACGTGCACTACGCGCTGTGGCAGCGCAGCGACCGGCCATGAACCCGGCCTCGCATGCGATACGCCAGCGCCTGCTGGCGCTCGGCGAACGCAGCGTCGCGCAACCCGCCAGCGACTGGCAGGGCGACATCGCCCTGCCCGCCGAGCTGGAGCGTTTCTACCGCGAGGTCGGGCCGCTCGACTGCACCCTGGAGACTGCCGGCAATCCATTTTTCCTGCCGTCGCTGGCCCGCCTCTGGCAGCGCCAGGCCGGCTACCGCTGGCACGGCCTCAGCGGCGAGCGGCTGGCGGGCTGGCAGGACGACTGGCTGGTGGTGGCCGACCAGGGCGCCGATCCGTTCATCCTCGAGACCGGTAGCGGGCGCGTGCTGTTCGACCTGCACGGCGGCGCCTGGGACCCCGCGCCGTGCTTCGACGACCTGTGGCAGATGGCGGCCAGCCTGGCCTGCTTCGGCCAGGTATGGAGCGACGCCGGTGAGGACATCCTGCTGGAAGATTGCAGCGTGGCGCCATGCTACCGCCATCAACTCATCGACGAGTTGCTGCCGATCCTCGGCTCGCGCCAGCGCGCCGAGGACCTCGCCGACGAATTCGGCTGGTAAGCTGGGTATCCCACCCCCGTTTCGTGACCGCCGCATGTCCGCGCTTCCGACCTTCCAACCCGCCTGGTGGCTGCCCAATCCGCACCTGCAGACCCTCTGGAGCCCGTTCTTCCGCCGCGGCCCGGCGCTGGAGCGACAGCGCGAGCGCCTGTGGCTGGCCGACGGCGACTTCATCGACCTCGACTGGGCCGGCCCGCACGAGGCCGATACCCCACTGGTGCTGGCGCTGCACGGTCTTACCGGTTCCTCCTCCTCGCACTACATCCTCGGCCTCCAGCGCGCCCTGCTGGAACGCGGCTGGGCCAGCGTGGCGCTGAACTGGCGCGGTTGCTCGGGAGAGCCGAACCGCCTGCCGCGCGGCTACCATTCCGGGGTCAGCGACGACCTCGCCGAGGTGGTCGCGCACCTGCGCGCCAGGCGCCCACAGGCGCCGCTGTACGCGGTCGGCTACTCGCTGGGCGGCAACGTGCTGCTCAAGTACCTGGGCGAAACCGCTGGGGACTGCCCGCTGCTCGGCGGCGTCGCGGTGTCGGTGCCGTTCCGCCTGGACGAGTGCGCCGACCGCATCGGCCTGGGCTTTTCCCGGGTCTACCAGGCGCACTTCATGAAGGCCATGCTGGCCTACGTGCAGGACAAGCAGCGGCTGTTCGGCGAACAGGGCCAGGCGGAAGGCCTGGCCGCCCTGCAACGCCTCGGTCCGCTGGAGGGCATGCGCACCTTCTGGGACTTCGACGGCCGGGTCACCGCGCCGCTGCACGGCTTCGCCGACGCCAGGGATTACTATCGGCGCGCTTCCAGCCGCTACTACCTGCCGGACATCCGCACGCCGAGCCTGATCATCCATTCCAGCGACGATCCCTTCGTGTTCGCCCGCAGCCTGCCCGAACGCAGCGAGCTGGCGCCCTGTACCGAACTGGAACTGCATGCCCGCGGTGGCCATGTCGGCTTCGTCGGCGGCTCGCCGCGGCAGCCCAGCTACTACCTGGAACGGCGCATCCCCGACTGGCTGGAGGCACGCCTGCGGCAGCGCTGAGCTGGCCTGCGCCAGTCGATGGACGGCAGAATGGCCGCTGGCTGGAGGACAACGAGGGGCGAATGGATCTGAAGCTGCGCCACAACCCGGTACTCGACGACATCGACTGCGAGGCGATCCTGGCGATCCACGCGGCGGTCGGCTGGGACCGGCGCATGCCGGCCGCCGAGCTGCGCACGCTCTACCAGCATTCCAGCTACTACCTGCTGGCCGAACGCGACGGCCGCCTGGTCGGCCTGCTGCGTGCCGAGGAAGAAACCCCGATCCGCGTCTGGCTGGCGGAAATCGCCGTGCTGCCCGGCGCACAGAGCAGCGGCGTCGGCGCTGCCCTGCTGCGGCGCTTCGCCGAGGATCACCGCGGAGCCTTCCTGTTCACCGACGCCACCCTCGGCACCGAGGCCTTCTTCCGCCGCCATGGCATCCACATCCAGCAGGTGCTGGAGAAAACCCCGCGCGATCAGAGCGGTACGTAGAGCCGCTCGGAAATCCCGTCCACCGCCTCCTGGGCCTGCGCCTCGATGTGTCCGCTCTCCAGCGCCAGCACCTGGTAGATGCCACGGCGCAGCTGCGCCTCGCTGAGGTCGCCGTCGAGATCGAGGGTGGTGCAGAGGAAGCGCACCCAGGAGGTGAGGATGATCCAGGCGTTGAGGGTCAGGGCCTCCAGCTGGGTCTCGTTCATCCGCAGGATCCCGGCCTCGGTGAAGCCCCGGTAGATCGCCTTGGCGTTGACCAGGCAGCGCTGGGCAAAGGCGCGGTAGCGCGCCGCCAGCTCCGGGTCGCTTTCCAGCAGGTGCTCGAGGTCGCGGTGGAGGAAGCGGTAGCGCCACATCGCGGCCAGTAGCGCTTCCAGATAGAAGGTCTTGTCGTCCACCGTCACCCCCCGCCCTTCGGGCAGGCGCAGGAAGCTCTCGACGTGGCTTTCGTACTCGGCGAACAGCTCGGCGATGATCGCCTGCTTGTTCGGGTAGTGGTAGTAGAGGTTCCCAGGCGATATACCCAGGTGGGTGGCGATATGGTTGGTGGTGACGCTGCGCTCGCCCTGGGCGTTGAACAGTTCCAGGCTGGCCTGGGCGATGCGGTCGCGGGTCTTGATGCGTGGGGCCATGGGGACGACGGGCTCGTTCGGGTAACAGTGCGGGGCGCGGCCCGCCGTGACAGCGTAGAAGGTACACAAAGCCGACGGCCCGGGTCAGCCCCCGGGGCGGCAGCCGACGGCCGGCCCGCCTTTCGTTGGGTACGCAAGCGCCGGGCCGGCAGGCATGCTGTTTGACACTTTAGAGTATTTACTCTAGAAATCCAGCGACGCAGCGAAATTCATCGGACCGAGCCAGGTCCGCCATAACGACAGACGCGCGGCCACGCAGCCGCCCACGCTTCGCCGAGGAGCCAGCCCATGGTCGCCGATATCGCCTACCTGCAGCAGAGCCAGCAGGAAATCAACCAGCTCGAAGCCCTCTTCGCCCGCCAGCGCGCCGCCTACCTGGCGCAGCCGATGCCTGACGCCACGCAGCGCGTGGAATGGCTGAAGGCCCTGCGCGACCTGCTGTTCAAGGAGCAGAAGGCACTGATCGAAGCCATCGACCGGGACTTCAGCGCGCGCTCCGCCGACGAGACCCTGCTCGCCGAGATCATGCCCAGCCTGCACGGCATCCACTACGCCGCCAAGCGCGTGAAGAAATGGATGAAGCCGGCGCGCCGCGCGGTCGGCCTGCAATTCCAGCCGGCCTCGGCCCAGGTGGTGTACCAGCCGCTGGGCGTGGTCGGGGTGATCGTGCCGTGGAACTATCCGCTGTTCCTCTCCATCGGCCCGCTGACCGGTGCCCTCGCCGCCGGCAACCGGGTGATGATCAAGATGAGCGAATCGACCCCGGCCACCGGGCGCCTGCTCAAGGACCTGCTGGCGCGAATCTTCCCCGAGGACCAGGTCGCCGTGGTGCTCGGCGAGGTGGACGTCGGCGTGGCCTTCTCCAAGCTGCCGTTCGACCACCTGCTGTTCACCGGCGCCACCAGCGTCGGCAAGCACGTGATGCGCGCCGCCGCCGAGAACCTGACCCCGGTGACCCTGGAGCTGGGCGGCAAGTCGCCGGCGATCGTCTCCGACAGCGTGCCGATGAAGGACGCCGCCGAGCGTATCGCCTTCGGCAAGAGCCTCAACGCCGGGCAGACCTGCGTCGCGCCCGACTACGTGCTGGTACCGAGCCGGCGCGTCGAGGAGTTCGTCAGCCGGTACAAGGAGGTGGTCCAGGGCTTCTTCCCGCGTCTTTCGGACAACCCCGACTACACCGCGATCATCAACGAGCGCCAGCTCGGCCGTCTCCAGGGCTACCTCGACGACGCCCGCGAGAAGGGCGCGACCCTCGTCCCGCTGTTCGCCGAGGGCCAGCAGCGGCGCCTGCCGCAGACGCTGTTGCTGAATGTCAGCGACGACATGAAAGTGATGCAGGAGGAAATCTTCGGCCCGCTGCTGCCGGTGATCCCCTACGAGCGCCTGGAAGACGCCCTGGCCTACGTCAACCAGCGCCCGCGGCCGCTGGCCCTGTACTACTTCGGCTACGACAAGGCGCAGCAGCGGCGCGTGCTGCACGAGACCCACTCGGGCGGCGTGTGCCTGAACGACACCCTGCTGCACGTCGCCCAGGACGACATCCCGTTCGGTGGCGTCGGACCCTCCGGCATGGGCCACTACCATGGCCACGAAGGCTTCCTCACCTTCAGCAAGGCCAAGGGCGTGTTCAGCAAGCCGCGCTTCAACGCCGCGCGGATGATCTACCCCCCCTACGGCAAGTCGATCCAGAAGCTCGTCTACAAGCTGTTCGTGCGCTGAACCGGGGCGTGTGCGGCGCCCCCTCATTCCTACGCTGCAGGTGACATAACAACAATGAGCGACACCACTCTCGAAAGCGCCGGCCTGTCCCGACGCAGCCTGATGAAGGTCGGCCTGATCGGCGGCGCCTTCCTCGCCACCGCGGGCGTCGCCGCCAGCCTCACCGGCTGCTCGGCGGAGAAACCGGCGAGCGGCCTGGAAAAGGTCCGCGAATCCGACCTGCCGTTCCTCCGTGCGCTGCTGCCGGTGATGCTGCTCGGCGCGGTTTCCGCCGAGCAGATGCCGAAAGCCGTGGAGGGCGCGATCCAGAGCCTCGACCACAACCTGGCGCGACTCTCTCCGGAGATGTTCAAGCTCACCCGGCAACTCTTCGACGTGCTGGCCCTGCCGCTCACCCGCGGCCCGCTGACCGGTATCTGGGGCAGTTGGGAGAACGCCAGCGGCGACGACGTGCGGGCATTCCTTTCGCGCTGGGAAAACAGCTTCATCGGCCTGTTGCGGATGGGCCACAGTTCGCTGATGCAACTGGCGATGATGGCCTGGTACGCCCGCCCCGAGGCGTGGGCCCACTGCGGCTATCCCGGACCGCCGAAGATCGCTTGAGCCGCCCCGGAACAATACGAAGAGCCCGAAGCCGCCTAGCCTGAGAGTGCATTCATGCCTGTACCCGATCTGTTCGCCGAGGGCCTCGCCCGCGGCTGGAAAACCTACAACGGTTCGCGCCTGGACCACGACCTGGAGCTGGAGGCCGACGTGGTCGTGGTCGGCACCGGCGCCGGCGGCGGCACCACCGCGGAAATCCTCAGCGCCGCCGGCCTGAAGGTGCTGCTGGTGGAAGAAGGCCCGCTGAAGACCAGCAGCGATTTCAGGATGCAGGAGGCCGACGCCTACCCCGAGCTGTACCAGGAAGGCATCGGCCGGATGAGCAAGGACGGCGCCATCACCATCCTCCAGGGCCGCGCCGTGGGCGGCACCACCCTGATCAACTGGACCAGCAGCTTCCGCACCCCGGAACCGACCCTGCAGCACTGGGCCCAGGTCTACGGGGTCAAGGGCCACAGCGCGGAGGACATGGCGCCCTGGTTCGAGAAAATGGAGCAGCGCCTGCACGTGGCACCCTGGGCGCTGCCGCCGAATGCCAACAACGACGTGATCCGCCTGGGCTGCGAGAAGCTCGGCTATCACTGGAAGGTCATCCCGCGCAACGTCCTCGGCTGCTGGAACCTCGGCTACTGCGGCATGGGCTGCCCGGTCAACGCCAAGCAGTCGATGCTGGTCACCACCATCCCGGCGACTCTCGACAAGGGCGGCGAGCTGCTCTACCTGGCGCGCGCCAACCGCCTGCTGCTGGAGGGCGACAAGGTGACGGGCCTCGAATGCCTGGGCATGGACGAGCGCTGCGTGGCGCCCAACGGCCGCAAGGTCAAGGTCCGGGCCAGGCACTACGTGCTCTCCGGCGGCGGCATCAACACCCCGGCGATTCTCCTCCGCTCGAAGGCGCCTGACCCGAGCCAACGGGTCGGCAAGCGTACCTTCCTGCACACGGTGAATTTCAGCGCGGCGCTGTTCGACCGGGTGATCAATCCCTTCTACGGCGCACCGCAGTCGATCTACTCCGACCATTTCCAATGGGACGACGGCGTCACCGGACGCATGTCCTACAAACTGGAGGTGCCGCCGCTGCAACCGTCGCTGGCCTCGGTGCTGCTCGGCGGCTTCGGCAGCGACAACGCCCTGCGCATGGAACAGCTACCGCATACCAACATGATGCTCGCCCTGCTCCGCGACGGCTTCCACCCCGACAGCGCGGAGGGCTCGGTCGGCCTGCGCGGCGACGACACCCCGGTGCTCGACTACCGGATGACCGACTACACCTGGGACGGTATCCGCCGTGCCTTCCATACCATGGCGGAGATCCAGTTCGCCGCCGGCGCCCGGGAAGTGCGGCCGGTGCACAGCGACGCGCACAACGCGAAGAACCTGCAGGAAGCGCGGGAGATCATCGACGGCCTGCGCCTGGAGATCTACCGCACGCGCCTGGGCAGCGCCCACGTCATGGGCGGCTGCGCCATGGGCGAAGACCCGGCCGTGGCGGTGGCCGACAGCCTCGGCCGCCACCACCACCTGCAGAACCTGTCGATCCACGACGGCTCGCTGTTCCCCACCAGCATCGGCGCCAACCCGCAGCTCTCGGTCTACGGCCTCACCGCGCAACTGGCCAGCGCGCTGGCCGAACGCCTGAAGGCCTGAGCCGGCGGCGCTACCGGCGCGGCGCCATCAGACCTATGGGCTAAAGGCTGATGGCCCGTGCGTCTTGGCCGCACGGGCATCCCTGCGCTACCATCCGATTCCCTTACGAAACCCTGCCAGGACGTAGCGATGAACCGAGTGCTGTACCCAGGCACCTTCGATCCCATCACCAAGGGTCACGGCGATCTGATCGAACGTGCTTCACGGCTTTTCGACCATGTGATCATCGCGGTCGCCGCCAGCCCGAAGAAGAATCCCCTGTTCAGCCTGGAACAGCGGGTGGCGCTGGCCCAGGAGGTCACCAAGCACCTGCCGAACGTCGAGGTGGTGGGCTTCTCCACCCTGCTGGCGCACTTCGTCAAGGAACAGAAGGCGAATGTCTTCCTCCGCGGCCTGCGCGCGGTTTCCGACTTCGAGTACGAGTTCCAGCTGGCCAACATGAACCGCCAGTTGGCCCCCGACGTGGAAAGCATGTTCCTCACCCCGTCGGAGAAGTATTCCTTCATTTCCTCGACCCTGGTCCGGGAAATCGCCGCCCTCGGCGGGGATATCAGCAAGTTCGTGCATCCGGCCGTGGCAGACGCCTTGGCGGAACGTTTCAAGCGCTGATCCGTCCCTCTCGCCGGCCTCCCGTCGGCGCCCCGCGTGCACTGCGGGCGCCGATGCGGCACAATTCCGCCATTCCCGTTACCGATGCCGTGGCTGTCCGTCGCGGTTGGAGTTGTTAGATGTCCCTGAAAATCACTGACGATTGCATCAACTGCGACGTCTGCGAACCCGAATGCCCGAACGGCGCGATCTCGCAGGGCGAAGAAATCTATGTGATCGATCCCAATCTCTGCACCGAGTGCGTCGGCCACTACGACGAGCCGCAGTGCCAGCAGGTCTGTCCGGTGGACTGCATTCCCCTCGACGAGGCCAATGTCGAGAGCAAGGACCAGTTGATGGAGAAGTACCGCAAGATCACCGGCAAGGCCTGATCCCCGCCGGCGCCTGTCCTCCAGGGACGGTTCGCGCCCGGTCCGACGCGCTTTTGGCTATCCTTGGCAATCCAGTCTGAGGCGTTCGCGGTCCCGTCCCGCGAACGCCGCTGAACAGTGAGCCGCCATGTCCTTCCTGAACCTGCCCGTCCGTACCCTGGTCGCCGCCTGCAGCCTGACCCTGCTCAGCCTCGCGGCGCAAGCCGACAGCCTTCGTGGCGACGCCCGGCCGCCACAGCAGGCGGCGGTCGCCACGCCGCACCCGGCCGCTACCGTCGCCGGCCTGGAAACCCTGGCCAATGGCGGCAACGCCTTCGACGCGGCGGTGGCCATCGCCGCCGCTCTGGCGGTGGCCGAGCCCTATGGATCGGGCCTCGGCGGCGGTGGATTCTTCCTCCTGCGCCAGGCCGGCGCGCAGCCGACCTACCGTTTCCTCGACGCCCGCGAGCGCGCGCCGAAGGCCGCCTACGCCGACATGTACCGGCGCAACGGCAAGGTCGACCCCAGGCTGTCCGTCAACGGCCCGCTGGCGGCGGCGATTCCCGGCCTGCCGGCGGCACTGGTCGAGCTGAACGGCCGCTACGGACGCCAGCCACTGGCCGACAACCTGGTGCCGGCGATCCGCCTGGCGGTGGACGGCGTGTCCGTCGACCGGATCTACCGCGACCGCGCCAGCATGCGCCTGGAAGCGATGCGCAAGGACCCGGAGACCGCGCGGATCTTCCTCGACAAGGGCGGGATTCCCGACGAATGGAACCTGCTGCGCCAACCGCAGCTGGCACGCACCCTGGAACGCCTCGGGCGCTACGGGCGGATCGGCTTCTACGAAGGCGAGACAGCGGACAAGCTGCTCGCCGGGGTGCGCGCCGGCGGCGGCGTCTGGAGCGCCGCCGACCTGCGCGACTACCGGGTGATCGAACGCCGCCCGCTGGAGGTGAAGCTGGCCAACGGCCGCGAACTGATCAGCGCACCGCCGCCCTCGGCCGGCGGCGTCGCCCTGGCGCAGAGCCTGCAGATGCTTGAACAGCTGCCGTGGCAGAAGGCCGAGCCGGTGCAGCGCGCCCATTACGTGCTGGAAGTGCTGCGGCGCGCCTACCGCGACCGCGGCCTGCTCGGCGACCCGGATTTCGTCGCCAATCCGCTGCCCCGGCTGCTGGCGCCGGACTACCTGAAGCGCCTCGCCGCCGGCATCGACCCGCGCCGCGCCACGCCCAGCGCGGCGCTGCCGGAGGCGCCGGCCTGGCGCGAAGGCGACCACACCACCCACTTCGCGGTGATCGACGCCCAGGGCAACGCGGTGGCCGCCACTCTCTCGGTGAACCTGCCGTTCGGCGCCGCCTTCACCGTCCCCGGCACCGGCGTGGTGCTGAACAACGAGATGGATGACTTCGCCGCCGACACCCAGGGTGCCAACAGCTACGGCCTGGCCGGCAGCCAGGCGAACGCGGTGGCGGCCGGCAAGCGGCCGCTGTCGAGCATGAGCCCGAGCTTCCTGGAAAGCCCCACGGACTTCGCCGCCTTCGGCACGCCGGGCGGCAGCCGCATCCCGAGCATGGTGCTGATCTCGATGCTGCAGTACTTCGACGGCCGCCCGGTCGGGCAGTGGGTCGCCGCGCCGCGCTATCACCACCAGTACAAGCCGGACGTCGTCGAGTACGAACCGCGCGCCTTCAGCGATGCCGAGGCCGCCGAGCTGCGTCGGCGCGGCTATCAGCTCAAGCGTCTGGAGCGCAGCTACGGCAACCAGCAGGTGCTTTATTGGGACAAGCGTAGCGGCCGCGTCGACGCCGCCAGCGACCCACGCGGGATTGGTTATTCGGCGTTTTCCCCCGAGATGCAGGCACAGCCCCAGACGCACTGAACCCCAGGAGAGCGGCGAAACGAGAGACAGCGCTCAAAAACGCGGATACCAGCGATCGATGATGGCCCTTTGACATCCATCCATGCTAGCTTGCGCGCCGCCGCGCAGACGGCTCACACGGATACTGGATAATCAAAAGCAAGGAAACCCGATGTCGCTGTTTCGTCCCCTCCTGATCGCCTCCACCCTCGCCCTCGCCAGCGGTTGCGCCAGCGGCCTCAACTCGCAGCAGACAGCCGAGCTGGAGTATTACGAAGCCCGCAACCTGGCGGTCATCGAGAAATCCCCCGGCACCGGCGCGGCCCTCGGCCTGCTCCCCGGCGGCGGCTCCTTCTACGGCCGTTCCTACGGACTCGGGGTGGTCAACCTGCTGTTCTGGCCGCTGTCGATCCTCTGGGATCCGGTGAGCGGCTACGACGCATCCCAGCGCATCAACTACACCGCGACCCGGGTACATCTGGAGAAGCTGCGCCAGCGCGACTTCGACGAACTGCAACGGCTGGCCGACAACGGCGCATTGGACGGCGCCACGTTGGCGCGAAAGCGCCAGGACGTGGAAACGAAATACCGCTACGCCCCCTGAACAAGAAAAAGCCGGTCGCTGACCGGCCGGGTCCTCCTCGACCGACATGGAGCCCCGGCCCTCGCGTAGAAGTCTCGTCGACGAGTCCGGCGGGCAATCCAGGCGGCGGGCCTCACTGGCTCGCCGCTTCGGCCGCCTGTATCGCATCCTCCGCACCGATTTCCACCGCCTCCGGCTCGGACGGTGCACTCTCCACCCCACGGCCGGAGTGCCGGCGATCGGCGACACCGGAGCAGTCGGCGATGCCGGACAGCTCTCCATCCAGCGCAGCGTGAACCCAGTTTTCCAGGCGGGTATACCAGGCAGCCTGGTCGGCGCTCTCCAGCCAGGCGATGGCATCCGCATCCTGCTGCTGCGCGGCCTTTTCCAGCCAGAGCCGCGCTTGCAGCTTGTTCATCCCGGCACCGGAACCGTTCCAGTAGGCCTCGCCCACCTTGAACTGGGCGCGGGCATCCCCTTGGCTCGCTGCCTTGCAGAACCACTGGAAGGCCTTTTCCCGGCTGGCGGCATAGCGGTCCAGCAGGGCGGCTTCCTCGTCGGAGGAAGGGACGGCAGAATCGCTCTGCAAGTCGTCCAGGTAGAACCATCCCAGATTGGTTTCGGCGTCTTCGCTACCGCTGGCCGCCGCGCGTTCGAACCAGCTCCCGGCCTTGACCCGGTCCTGGTCGACCCCCTCGCCTCTCCAGTAGAGAACGCCCATTTCATTCTGGGCGCCGGCATCCCCCTGCTCCGCGGCCTTCCGGAACCAGCGTGCCGCCTCGGTCTTGTCCTCGCGACCGCCGTCACCATCGCGATAGAGCATGGCCAGCTGGATCTGCGCGCGGGCCATCCCCGCGCCGGCAGCCTTGCCCCACCATTCGCGCGCGCTGACGTAGTTCTGCTGCTGGTAGAAGTAGGCGCCGAAATCGAACAGGGCCTGCGGCTCGCCCGTCTCGGCGGCCTGGCGGAGGCGGGTGAATTCGGCGAACAGTTCATCGCCGCGCTTGTCGCCCTGCTCGGCCTTGGACTGCTCCTTGGCGAGGTCGGACACCGCATCCTCCGCCCAGGCGAACGAGGGTACGGCAAGAGCAAGGACGGACAGGAACACCCACTGACTGAACATACGCGAAATCCTTATCTTGGTTGAGCCGGTCGGCCACCCCTGGTCGACCTTGTGACCTTGCTGGTCAGCAGGACACTGTCACCATCGGAGAGTCCGATCAAGTGCCGCGAACGGTCCGTGCGGAACATCTGTCATCGGCCGATGCGGCGCTATAGCTGCCGCCTGCCGTGGCGGAAGAAAAGACTTAGCCCAATCTCCGTGCCCCCTGCAATACATCGAGAAAACAAAAAGCCGGTCGATGACCGGCTTTTTTTCATCCCGCTGGAAACTCAGCTTTCGTCGTGGTTGTAGCCGCTGGTGGTGCAGCCCAGGCAGCGGACGAAGGCTTCCTTGCCCGGATCGACCACCAGCGCCTGCCCGGCCTTGCCAACGCTGCCGCTGGCCGCGGTGAACGGCAGGCTGACCACGAAGGCCACGGCGCCGATGGCCGTGGCGGCGATCAGGAACGGACGGGCGATGAGCAGGTCGCCGATCATGGCGTACGCGGGTGGCGCGTCGGCGGTGTACATCGGGTCGCCGCTGGCGTTTTCCTGTACGGCATCCGCCAGCGCGGGCATCGACGACAGCCCGGTGGTCAGCGCCAGCACGAGCGCGGTGGTGCGAAACAGGTTCATGGAGGCGGTCCTTTCTGGTTTTTTGGTTGGGCAGATATCGCCTAACTATAACAGCGCTGCGGGTAGTGCCAGCGTGACCGCCTTCAATCGCCGAGGAATGCGTAGTGCGGCTTTTTCGGGATGAACGGCCGGTAGAAGCCGATCAGGCCGCGCAGGTCGGCGTCCTCGTTGCCGGTCGGCCAGAAGGGTTCGCCGATGACGATCCGCCGGTTCTCGTAGTCCAGAGCCGCCGGCACCACCGGCACGCCGGCGCCGCGGGCGATGTGGTAGAAGCCCATGCGCCAGCGGTCGACCTTCTTGCGCGTGCCTTCCGGGGCGATGATCAGCATGAACTCGCGGTGCTCGCCGAAGGCCTGGATCGCCTGGTCCACGGTATTCAGCTTCAGATGGCGCTGGATCGGGATGCCGCCCCAGCGCCGCATCAGTCCGCCCAGCGGGCCGTTGAACAGGGTGTGCTTGCCGAACCAGCGGGCGTTCAGGCGCAGGACGAACTTGGCGGCGAGGAAGGCCACGAAGTCCCAGTTCGAGGTGTGGTGGGCGCCGATCACCACGAACTTGTCGAGCGCGGGCAATTGGCCCTCGATCTTCCAGCCGGAGAGTTTCAGCATGGCATGGCCGAGCGACTCGACCAGGGTATTGCGAGGCAGGTAGTTGCCGGACATCGTGCACCTTTCTTATGGCAGGCCGCTCACCATGGCGGCCCTTCTTCTGGCGGTAGAGTACGCGCTGCGCGGCGTTTCAGCGTTGGCAGCGCGGGCAGTACACGCTGGCGCGCTGGCCTAGCCGGATCTCGCGCAGGGTGCTGCCGCAGACCTTGCAGAACTCCCCGCCACGACCGTAGACGAACAATTCCTGCTGGAAGTAACCGGGCTGGCCGTCGCCGCCGACGAAATCGCGCAGGGTGGTGCCGCCGCGCTCGATGGCGATCGCCAGGATCCGCTTGATCTCCTCGGCCAGGCGCAGGTAGCGCGCCTTGGAGATGCTCCCGGCGGGCTTGCGCGGGTCGATGCCGGCGGCGAACAGCGCTTCGCTGGCGTAGATGTTGCCGACCCCGACCACCACCGCGTTGTCCATGATGAACGGTTTGACCGCCATGCTCCGTCCACGCGACAGCTCGAACAGGCGCTGGCCGGCGAAGGCATCGGTCAAGGGTTCCGGACCGAGGTTGCGCAGCAGTTCGTGCTCCAGCGGAGCCAGGCTCCAGAGCATCGCGCCGAAGCGCCGCGGGTCGGTGTAGCGCAGGGACATCCCGGAGGCCAGCTCGATGTCGACGTGCTCGTGGCGGCTGGCCGGGGTGCCGCTCTCGACCAGCCGCAGGCTGCCGGACATGCCGAGGTGGCTGATCAGGGTGCCGGCCTCGGCGCCCAGCAGCAGGTACTTGGCGCGCCGCTCGACGCTGACGATGCGTTGTCCGGACAGGCGCACGTCCAGGTCTTCGGGGATCGGCCAGCGCAGGCGCCGCTCGCGCACGATGACGCGCTCGACGCGCTGGCCTTCGAGGTAGGGGGCGATGCCCCGGCGGGTGGTTTCGACTTCGGGTAGTTCAGGCATGGCGGCAGCAATCCGGTTGACCGCCGCACCTTAGCAGGAAGCGCCGCGGCGCGACCAGTCAGTAGCTGCCCTGGCCGACGCCCAGCTCGAGGATCGAGCTTTTGAGGTTCTCGAAGTCATAGTCGGTGAGACCGACGTAGTCCAGCACCAGCGCGCCGATGCTGTTCCACTCGTGGTCTTCCGGCTGGTTGCCGAGAATCCGGTGCGAGCCGCAGATGTGCTCGGCCATCTTCAGGATCGCCAGCAGGTTCTTCAGCTGGGTGTCGCGTGCCGACTCGTCGCCGAAGATCGACAACGCGTTGTGGTGGTTGGCAATCGCTTCGCAGACGTGCTCCGGCAGGCGCCAGGAGCGCGCCGTGTAGTAGCCGACCACCGCGTGGTTGGTGTTCAGCACGCGGTTCTCGGTGTCCACCACCCGGCGTTCGTCGCTGGCCGCGGCGTAGGCCTCTTCCAGCACCGCCATGTAGTGCGGGAAGCGCTTGAGCATCAGCGGAATGCCGCAGTTGTGGAACAGGCCGAGGGCGTAGGCCTCGTCCACCGATTCGTAGCCGATCCGCTTGGCCAGGCTCAGGCAGCTCATGGCCACGTCCTGGGCGGTGTCCCAGAAACGGTTGAGGGTGACGATGGTGTCGTCGCTCATCTCGCCCTTGATCGACTGGGCGTTGATCAGGTTGATCACCGAGCGGCTGCCCAGCAGGTTCACCGCGCGCTGGATCGAAGTGATGCGGTTGGCCAGGCCGAAGAACGGCGAGTTCACCAGCTTCAGCAGGGCGCCGGAAAGGCCCGGGTCCTGGCTGATCAGCCTGGCGATGTTCTTCAGGTCCGGATTGGGCATGACCTGCTCCATCTGCAGGTCGACCATGATCTGGGGTTGCGGCGGCACGCTGATGCCTTGCAGGGCCTGGCGGATCTGCTCGGCGGTGAGTTCTTGGACCATGAGGGGCGAAGGCGAAAGTTGACGGTGCGCGCAGTTTACCCGGAGAACCCCGCCATGGGGCGGGCTTCTGCCGGAAAAGCGGCGCCAGGCAACGGACATGGAACTTTTCCCGCAGCCGCCAGGGTCGGAATGAATACCCCTTCTGATATCGGGAGACACGCCATGACCCAATCCCTGCACGGCAAGGTCGTCGCCGCCCTGGTGACCGACGGTTTCGAACAGGTCGAACTGACCGGTCCGAAAAAGGCCCTGGAAGACGCCGGCGCCACGGTAAGGATTCTTTCCGACAAGAGCGGCGAGGTGCGCGGCTGGAACCATCACCAGCCAGCCGACGCCTTCCGCGTCGACGGCACCTTCGAAGACGCCAGCCTGGACGACTACGACGCCCTGCTGCTGCCCGGAGGGGTGGTCAATTCCGACCAGATCCGCAGCCTGGCCAAGGCCCAGGAACTGGTGATCCGCGCCGAGCAGGCGAGCAAGCCGGTGGCGGTGTTCTGCCACGGCGCCTGGCTGCTGATCTCCGCCGGCCTGGTGCAGGGCCGTACCCTGACCAGTTGGCCGTCGCTCAAGGACGACATCAACAATGCCGGCGGCCACTGGGTGGACCAGGAAGTCGCGGTGGACGGCAAGCTGGTCAGCAGCCGCAAACCCGACGACATCCCCGCCTTCAGCCGTCGCTTCATCGACATCCTCGCCGGCTGAACGGCTCGCGTTCGCGCAGCGGCGAACCCCGTCGCTGCGCTATAATCGCGCTCTTTTGCCGGAGCCTTTCCCATGACCCTGCCCAGCTTGCGTCTCAAAGCCAACGCCGAGCGCCGCCTGCGCGCCGGCCACCTGTGGGTCTACAGCAACGAGGTGGATGTCGCCGCGACGCCACTGAACGCCTTCGCCGCCGGCGACCAGGCCGTGCTGGAAATGGCCAACGGCAAGCCGCTGGGAGTCGTCGCGCTGAGCCCGAACAATCTCATCTGCGGCCGCCTCATTTCCCGCGATACCAAGCACGTTCTGGACAAGTCGCTGCTGGTTCATCGCATCAACATCGCCCTCAGCCTGCGCGAGCGGCTTTTCGACAAGCCGTTCTACCGGCTGGTCTACGGTGATTCCGACCTGCTGCCCGGCCTGGTGGTCGACCGCTTCGGCGACGTGCTGGTGGTGCAACTGGCTTCCGCCGCCATGGAACTGCGCAAGGACGAGGTGCTCGCCGCCCTGCTGCAGGTGCTCAAGCCTGCCGCCGTGCTCTGGAAGAACGACTCCAGCGCGCGCGACGCCGAGGGCCTGGAGCGCTACGTGGCCAACGCCTACGGCGAGGTGCCGGAGTGGGTCGCCCTGGAAGAGAACGGCGTGAGGTTCGAGGCGCCGGTGCTGGCCGGGCAGAAGACCGGCTGGTTCTACGACCACCGCATGAACCGCGCGCGCCTGGCGCCCTACGTACAGGGCAAGCGGGTCCTCGACCTGTTCAGCTATATCGGAGGCTGGGGCATCCAGGCCGCCGCCTTCGGCGCCAGCGAAGTGATGTGCGTGGACGCGTCCGCCTTCGCCCTCGACGGCGTCGAGCGCAACGCGGCGCTGAACGGCGTGGCGGAGAAGGTCGCCTGCGTCGAGGGCGACGTGTTCGAGGCGCTGCGTGAGCTGAAGGCCGCCGACGAGCGCTTCGACGTGGTGATCGCCGACCCGCCGGCCTTCATCAAGCGCAAGAAGGACCTGAAGAACGGCGAGGCCGCCTACCGCCGTCTCAACGAACAGGCCATGCGCCTGCTGAGCAAGGACGGCATCCTGGTCAGCGCCTCCTGCTCGATGCACCTGCCCGAGAACGACCTGCAGGACATCCTGATCGGCAGCGCCCGCCATCTCGACCGCAACATCCAGCTGCTCGAGCGCGGCGGCCAGGGCCCCGATCACCCGGTGCACCTGGCGATCCCGGAAACCCGCTACATCAAGAGCCTGACCTGCCGCTTGCTGCCCAACGGCTGAGCCCGTCCCGGCGGATGTGCGCCTGCGCTCATCCGCCCTACAGCCAGCGCAGCTCATGGCGCGACGGGCGGCGCAAGACGCCAGCCCGGTCGCGACGCGCCGTTCCGCCGACCGCCAGCCTTCCCCATTCGCCCGCTCTGGGCTTAGAATCCGGGCATTCCTCGCCAATCATCCCCCGGCGGGCAGTGAGCCCAGGCCGTCGCCAATGGTGACCCCATTCAGACCCCGGCCAACTCCGTACACTCGGCTATTCCCCGTTTGCATCCGGTTCCCTCGACGCTCACGATACAGTCATAACCCGAACCTGATTAGCCGCAGGAAATCGTCATGCCCGATTACCGTTCGAAAACCTCCACCCACGGCCGCAACATGGCCGGCGCCCGCGCCCTCTGGCGCGCCACCGGGATGAAGGACGAAGACTTCAAGAAGCCGATCATCGCCATCGCCAACTCCTTCACCCAGTTCGTGCCCGGCCACGTGCACCTGAAGGACCTCGGCCAGCTGGTCGCCCGCGAGATCGAGAAGGCCGGCGGCGTGGCCAAGGAATTCAACACCATCGCCGTCGACGACGGCATCGCCATGGGCCACGACGGCATGCTCTATTCGCTGCCGAGCCGGGAGATCATTGCCGACTCCGTGGAGTACATGGTCAACGCCCACTGCGCCGACGCCATCGTCTGCATCTCCAACTGCGACAAGATCACCCCCGGCATGCTGATGGCCGCGCTGCGCCTGAACATCCCGGTAGTGTTCGTCTCCGGCGGGCCGATGGAGGCCGGCAAGACCAAGCTGGCCAGCCACGGCCTGGACCTGGTCGACGCCATGGTGGTGGCCGCCGACGACTCCTGCTCCGACGAAAAGGTCGCCGAGTACGAGCGCAGCGCCTGCCCGACCTGCGGCTCCTGCTCCGGCATGTTCACCGCCAACTCGATGAACTGCCTGACCGAGGCCCTCGGCCTGTCGCTCCCGGGCAACGGCTCGACCCTGGCCACCCACGCAGACCGCGAGCAGTTGTTCCTGCGCGCCGGGCGCCTGGCCGTGGAACTCTGCCAGCGCTACTACGGCGAAGGCGACGACAGCGTGCTGCCGCGCAATATCGCCAACTTCAAGGCCTTCGAGAACGCCATGACCCTGGACATCGCCATGGGCGGCTCGACCAACACCATCCTGCACCTGCTGGCCGCCGCCCAGGAGGCCGAGGTGCCGTTCGACCTGCGCGACATCGACCGCCTGTCGCGCAAGGTGCCGCAACTGTGCAAGGTGGCGCCGAACATCCAGAAGTACCACATGGAAGACGTGCATCGCGCCGGCGGCATCTTCTCCATCCTCGGCGAACTGGCCCGTGGCGGACTGCTGCATACCGACGTCGCCACCGTGCACAGCCCGAGCATGGCCGACGCCATCGCCCGGTGGGACATCACCCAGACCCGCGACGAAGCCGTGCACACCTTCTTCAAGGCCGGTCCGGCGGGCATCCCGACCCAGACCGCGTTCAGCCAGAACACCCGCTGGCCGAGCCTGGACGACGACCGCGCCGAGGGCTGCATCCGCAGCGTCGAGCATGCCTATTCCAAGGAAGGCGGGCTGGCCGTGCTCTACGGCAACATCGCCCTCGACGGCTGCGTGGTGAAGACCGCCGGGGTCGACGAGTCGATCCACGTGTTCGAAGGCCGCGCGAAGATCTTCGAAAGCCAGGACGCCGCGGTGAAAGGCATCCTCGGCGACGAGGTGAAGGCCGGCGACATCGTGATCATCCGCTACGAAGGGCCGAAGGGCGGGCCGGGCATGCAGGAAATGCTCTATCCGACCAGCTACCTGAAGTCCAAGGGCCTGGGCAAGCAGTGCGCCCTGCTCACCGACGGACGCTTCTCCGGCGGTACTTCGGGCCTGTCCATCGGCCATGCCTCCCCGGAAGCCGCCGCTGGCGGCGCCATCGGCCTGGTGCAGGACGGCGACAAGGTGCTGATCGACATTCCCAATCGCTCGATCAACCTGCTGGTCAGCGACGAAGAACTCGCCGCCCGCCGCGCCGAACAGGACAGGAAGGGGTGGAAGCCGGCCGCGCCGCGCGCCCGTCGCGTCAGCACCGCGCTCAAGGCCTACGCCCTGCTCGCCACCAGCGCCGACAAGGGCGCGGTACGCAACAAGGCGCTGCTGGACGGCTGAATCGTCCCGCGACGAAAAAAGCCCGGTCCCGCGCCGGGCTTTTTCATCCGCCCGTGCGCACGCCGAATGGCGGATAACCGCAAGCGGTTATCCGCCCTACCGCTCACCCACGTTCCAGCCGTAGGGCGCATGACGCGTTATCCACCGACATGCGGCCCAGCCAGGCCTGGGCGAGACCGCGTTCGCCCAGTAAAATCGCGCTCTTTTTCCCCGGACCGCCACCATGAGTTCCCTGCAAAGCCCGTCGGACGCCAGCCCCCGCAACGACCTGGTCTACGGCCTGGACGACCGTCCCAGCGCTCCCATCGCCCTGCTCGCCGCCCTCCAGCATCTGCTGGCGATCATCGTGCCGATCGTCACCCCCGGCCTGCTGATCTGCCAGGCGCTGGGCGTATCGCCGCGCGACACCAACCTGATCGTGTCGATGTCGCTGGTGATCTCCGGCATCGCCACCTTCGTCCAGTGCAAGCGCTTCGGCCCGTTCGGCGCCGGACTGCTGATCGTCCAGGGCACCAGCTTCAACTTCGTCGGCCCGCTGATCGCCGGCGGGGCGCTGATGGTCAAGCAGGGCACGCCGGTGGAAAGCGTGATGGCGGCGATCTTCGGCGTGGTCATCGCCGGCTCCTTCGTCGAGATGGGCATCTCGCGCATACTGCCGTTCGTCAAGCGGTTGATCACGCCGCTGGTGACCGGCATCGTCGTGCTGATGATCGGCCTGACCCTGATCAAGGTCGGTCTGATCAGCATGGGCGGCGGCTTCTCGGCGATGTCCGACGGTACCTTCGCCAACGGCGAGAACCTGCTGCTGTCCGGCGTGGTGCTGGGCATCATCGTGGTGCTCAACCGCATCCCGGTGGTATGGATGCGCAGCTGCGCCATCGTTATCGCCCTGGCCGTCGGCTACGCGCTGGCCGGCTACCTCGGTCGCCTGGACTTCACCGGCATGCACCAGGCCGAGCTGTTCCAGGTACCGACCCCGCTGCACTTCGGCCTGGACTTCTCCTGGCCGCTGTTCATCCCGATGCTGGTGATCTACCTGGTCACCTCCCTGGAAGCCATCGGCGACGTCACCGCCACCAGCAAGGTGTCGAAGCAGCCGGTGGAAGGCCCGCTGTGGATGCAGCGGATCAAGGGCGGCGTGCTGGTGAACGGCGCCAACTCGTTCCTTGCCGGTATCTTCAATACCTTCCCCAGCTCGGTGTTCGCCCAGAACAACGGAGTGATCCAGCTCACCGGCGTGGCCAGCCGCTACATCGGCCTGTGGATCGCCGCCATGCTGGTCCTGCTCGGCCTGTTCCCGAGCGTCGCCGGGGTCATCCAGGCGGTGCCGGAGCCGGTGCTGGGCGGCGCGGCGATGGTGATGTTCGGCGCGGTGGCCGCCTCGGGCATCAACATCCTCGCCGGTATCCAGCTGGACCGTCGCGCCCTGCTGATCATCGCCGTGTCCCTGGCCCTGGGCCTTGGTGTGTCGCAGGTGCCTGAGTTCCTCGCGCACATGCCGGCGGCGCTGCGCAACGTGCTGGAATCAGGGGTCGCCACCGGCGGCATCTGCGCCCTGCTGCTGAACTGGTTCCTGCCGGAAAGCCCGGCCCAGAGAGCCGAACAGTGATACGCGCGGCGCCACCTCCGGGTGGCGTCGCGGTTTTCGCCGACAGGGTTTTCTTACCCGGCCAATGGTTGGGTATGATCGACGGCAGGGCCATGTCCATCGGCCCCTCTTCCGTCCCGCAACCCGGACCCGCGCCCATGCCCCAGTCCCGCCGCCCGTTGCGCATCGGCCTGATCGCCGACACCCATGGCCTGCTCCGGCCCGAGGCGCTGGAACGGTTGCGCGGCTGCGACCAGCTGATCCACGCCGGCGACATCGGCAAGCCGGAAATCCTCGCCGAGCTGGAGCGCCTGGCGCCGCTCTCGGTGGTCCGTGGCAACAACGACACCCAGGACTGGGCGGCGGACATTCCCGAGCGCCTGCTGCTGAAGATCGGCCGGTTGACCCTGTACGTGCTGCACGATCTCAAGCGACTCGACCTCGACCCGGCCGCCGAAGGCATCGACGTGGTGGTCGCCGGCCACTCGCACAAACCGTTGAAGGAGGAGCGCGACGGCGTGCTCTACCTCAACCCGGGCAGCGCCGGGCCGCGGCGCTTCAGCTTGCCGATCGGGATCGGCGTGCTGGAAGTGGCGGGGAAGAAGGTCGAGGCGCAGCTGATCACCCTCTGACCCCGCCTGGCACCGTCAGCGGCGCTCCCACACCTCGAAGGCGTAGGCCGGCGCATCGTCAGCCGCGGCGTGCTCGATGCTCGACGCCAGGCGCCAGCCCGCGTCATCGATCTCGGGGAAAAAGGCGTCGCCTTCCGGCGCCAGGCCCACCCGGGTCAGGTACAGACGCTCGGCGCGCGGCAAGGCCTCGGCATAGAGCTGGGCACCGCCGATCAGCATCAGCTCGTCGGCGTCCTCCGCCTGCGCCCACTCTTCGGCGCGCACCAGCGCGGCGTCCAGGCTGGCGAACACTTCCGCGCCCTCCAGCGCCAGGCCGGCCTGGCGGCTGACCACCAGGTTGAGCCGGCCCGGCAGCGGCCGACCCAGCGAGTCCCAGGTCTTGCGCCCCATGATCACCGGCTTGCCGAGGGTCATCGCCTTGAAATGCTTGAGGTCGGCCGGCAGGCGCCAGGGCAGGCGGTTGTCGATGCCGATCGCGCGGTTCTCGCCAAGGGCGGCGATCATCGCCAGCGGTCGTGCCATGGGGTTACCTCATCGTGGAAGGACAAAGGCGCGAGGATAAACACTCGCGCCGGCGGACTCCAGGCCAACTGTGCGGGCCGGCCTACAAGGGATTGGCATAGGGCGGCACCTGCATGAAGAAGGTGCCATCCTCGTTGACCTGGGTGGTGCCGGTCGCCAGGACCTTGCGGTAGTCCCGCAGGTTGAAGGTCAGCACCTGCTCCGGCTTTTCGGTCTTCAGCAGCACCTGGGCGTAGGTGATGAGGATTTCGAAGATCTTCAGGTCGCCGGACTGTAGCCAGAGGAAGGACGGGCCCGCCACGGCCGGCGGGCTGAACACCGGCGACGGCCGGCCGGGCGCCTGGGAGAAACGCAGGTGCAGGCCCTGGTCGTCGAGCCATGCCTCCTGCACCTGGCCGTCGATGCCGAGCAGCGGGAAGACCTTGCGGTAGTCCAGGCGCATGGCGCTGCCGACCAGGCTCGCCCCCGGCCGATCGAGGCTGACCAGCGCCGACATCGGCAGGCCGACCAGGCTCATCGCCCCGTACAGCGGCAGGCCGATCACCTTCAACTGGTCGGGACGATAGACCAGCGCGCCGCTGCCCGCGTCCACCTCCACGCCGCCGCCCAGCCGCAACGGCAGCCACGGCCCTACCCCGAACGGACGCACCCGCCCCTCCACCTCCAGGCGTCCCGCCGCGCTGCTCATGCGAAAGTCCTTCAGCATGGTCCCGTCATAGGCGAGGATGTGCTCGTTGAACAGGTTGGCCAGTTGCCGCGGGCTGAGCAGCACCTCGCCTTCCATCACCTGGAAATGCATGTCCTGCGGGCGGTCGAAGTCCACCGGCTGGCCGGCCCGGTTCGGCACCAGCCAGCCCTTCACCTCGGGCACGTGGAAACCGATGTTGCCGCGCAGGTACATGTCCACGTTGCGCAGCAGTATGCCGACGCCATCCTGGCCGGAATCCGCCGGCCCGGCCGCACGCATGGGCAGCGGCAGCGGCGCCGGCGGGACCTGCCGGTACCAGCCCTCGCGCAGCAGGGCCAGTTCGCGCTGCTGCCTGTCGATGGCGCTTTCGGCCTGGGCCGCGCCGGCCGCCAACAGGCAGCAGCCGAGCAGCGGCACGCCCCACGGACGCCGGCTCACAGCCGTGCCTCCAGCGGCGCCGGCGCCTTCACCGGCGACACGGCGATCTGCACCATGCCGTCCTCGCGCAGGCGGATCACGCCATTCTGCAGTTGCCGCCGGTAGTCGTAGAGGTTGAACAGCAGCGGCCGCTCGGGGCTGAGGCTGGTGAACAGGGCGTAGGCCTTGACCAGCACGGTGCGCGCCATCTTGATGTCGCCGCCCTCGATGAACATGTAGCTGTCCGGCGCCCGCAGCGCCGGCCATTGCAGGCTGTCCAGGGGATCGCCGAGGGCCAGTTGCAGGCCGCCGTCGGCCAGGGCCAGGCGGCTGACGCGGAAGTCCAGGCGCGGCGGCGGGAACAAACCGTCGAGGTCGACGCGGATGCGGTTGCCGACCAGTTCCATGTGCCGGGTCTTCAGCTTCAGCACCTCGGACATCTCGATCGAGGCGGCCGCCAGCGACGAAGTGACCTCGACCCCGTCGACGAAGATCCGCCGCGGTATCAGGGTCACCTCCAGCGGACCGCTCGGCTCGATCTCGGTGAGCATCCGCAACGGCCGCCAGCGGCCCTTGCGCAACAACTCGCCACGCACTTCCTGACCGTCCTTGCGGGTGCTCATCCTGAGGTTGCGCACGGCGGCGCGGGACGCGGCGAGGTCCTGATTGAGCAGGGTCGCCAGGGTGGCGTCGCTGACGAAGATCTCGCCGGCCTGGATCCGCGCCACCATCGCCGTCGGATCGTCGAGCAACAAGGGCGTGCCGGGACGAGACGGTTCCATGCGGATCAGCATGCGCCGGATGAAGAAACCGATGTCGTCGTGCAGGCGGAAGTCGGTATCGGCGATCCACAGCCGCGAACTCGCCGACCCCGAGCCGCGAGCTCCGACGCTCGCCTCCAGCGTGCGCGGCGGCACGCCGCTCATCAGGCTGTCCGGCTGGCGCCCCCAGTCATCGGTAGCGGCCGTCGGCACACGCGCTTCGGCGCGGGCCGGCGGCGCCACGGCCTGGCCGCCACCATGGGCATCGAAGGCCAGCCAGGCGCCCAGCAACAGGCAGGCCAGTTGCAGCGACAGGCAGGGAAACGCGGAGGCAGGTTGCGGGGAGGCCATGGCCGGTCCTCTCATTGTTATGCGAGCGCCCGTCACCCTATACCCTGCCCCGGCCGGCCGCCCCTTTCGTTGGATTGGCCGGGAAAACGCCGACGTCGACACGCTGGCAGCGATTGTCACGGGAATGTCGCGAAACGGGCAAAGAAGTATCACCTGGCTGCGTCACTCTGCTGGACTGGAACACTCCCGAACCGCCGACGAGGACCCGTCATGCAATCAGCCTTCCTGCGCCGCCAGCTCGGCGCCGCCTGCCTGCTGCTCGCCGCTGGCCTGGCCAGCGCCGCCTCCGCCTCCGCCGACACCGGCAATGTGCAACGCGCCATCGACTGGGCCCAGGGCCAGGCCTCCGCCCGCCACCCGGCCGGCCAGGAGCGCTCGCCGCTGGTCATCGCCCACCGGGGCGCCAGTGGTTACGTACCGGAACACACCCTGGGCGCCTACGCCCTGGCGGTGATGATGGGCGCCGACTACATCGAGCCGGACCTGGTGATGACCCGCGACGGCAAGATGGTCGCGCGCCACGACAACGAGCTGGGCCTGACCACCGATGTCGCCCGGCACCCCGAATTCGCCGACCGCAAGCGCACGCAGAAAGTCGACGGAGTGGAACTCACCGGCTGGTTCAGCGAAGACTTCACCCTCGCCGAACTGAAGACCCTGCGCGCCATCGAGCGCATCCCCACGATCCGCCCGGGCAATGCGCGCCTGGACGGCACCTTCGAGATTCCCACCCTGCAGGAGATCATCGACCTGGTGAAAAGCCTGCAAATCAGCCAGCAGCGCAGCATCGGCCTGTACCCGGAGATCAAGCACGGCACCCACTTCCAGCGCCTCGGCCTGGCCATGGAGCGTCCGCTGGTGAAGACCCTGCACCGCAACGGCTACCTCGGTCCGAGCGCGCCGGTATTCATCCAGTCCTTCGAGGTGAACAACCTGAAGGAACTCAAGCGCCTCACCGGCATCCGCCTGATCCAGCTCTACGGCAGCGGCCAGCCCTATGACCAGCAGGCCACCGGCGGCAGCTTGACCTACGCCGAGATGGCCACCGCCAAGGGCCTGCGCCAAGTGGCGCGCTACGCCTACGGGGTCGGTCCGGACAAGAGCTACGTGATTCCCCGCGATGCCAACGACAACCTCGGCCAGCCGACCCGCTTCGTCGGCGACGCCCACGCCGCCGGGCTGAAGGTGCATCCCTACACCTTCCGCGCGGAAAACAGCTTCCTTCCGGCGGAATTCCGCAGCGCCGACGGCAACCCGCAGTCGCGTGGCGACCTGGCCGGCGAGATCAGGGCCTACCTCGACGCCGGCATCGACGGCCTGTTCAGCGACCAGCCGGACGTCGCCGTGCGCCTGCGCGAACAGCGCTGACGGTGTCGCGGACGGCGCCCGGGCACGGCGCCGTCCTCACGGGCAGCCGATATAGCTGTCGAACGGCGACGCCTTGCCCTTTTCCAACGCTTCCTGCCTGATCCTCCGGCAAAGCCGCCGATCACGCTCATGCATGGCGTCGATGGACGGATTGCCGGTGGGCTCCGCGTCCTGTGGCTCCTTGACGCCAAAGGTCACCAACGGTTGTTCCGGCGCCAGGCGGAAGCGCGCCGGCGCTTCCACCTTCTCCTTGCGCGGCTGCGGCTCCGCCGTCAGCGCCGGCAACTGGTCGGCCGCCACGCCGTAGCGTTGCAGCAACGAACCGTCGGGCAACTCGTCGGCCAGCGTGCCGGTCATTGCCAGCCACAGCGCCAGAGGCCATCGGCGTACCACCTTCATCTCGCGCTCCTCTTGCCCCGGCGCCGAACGCTTTCGCCACGGCGCCAGTCGAAATACCACGCCCATCGCCCGCCGTCGCGAAGGCCGGCATGAGCCGCATGGGTGCTTTTTGCTATGTTTGCGCTGATCAGACGCCTTTGTCCGACCGGGATTCACACCCGGCAGGGAAATCGACACAGGAGGTGACTTGAGTCACACCACGCATCCCGGCCTCGACGCCCTCTGGCTGACCGAGGCCGTTCGCCTGCGCGAGGAGCAGGCCGGCCCGCTGGAAGACAGCGAGGCGGTTCGTCAGGCACTGGCCCAGGGCGGTTCCCTGCCGCGCCGCATTCTCACCCGTGCCCACTGGCTCGGCCGCCGCGAAGGCCTGCTGGAGGCCCAGCGCACCTGGCGCCAAGGATCGAGGCTGGCGCTGGCCCTGCTGCTGGTGCTGGCCCTGGCCAGCGGCGCCGGACTGGCCTTCGCCGCGCTCGGCGACGGCCAGCGTCCGGTCAACGTGTTCTGGGCGCTGGCCAGCCTGCTCGGCCTGCACCTGCTGACCCTGCTCGGCTGGGCCATCGGCCTGCTCGCCGGCGGTGAGGCCGCGGGCGCGCTCGGCCGGCTCTGGCTGTGGCTCAGCGGCAAGCTGGCGCGCGACGCCCGCGCCGCGCACCTGGCGCCGGCGCTACTGGTCCTGCTCGGCCGGCGCCGGCTGGCGCGCTGGGGCCTCGGCGCGCTGGTCCACGGGCTCTGGCTGCTCGGCCTGCTGGCCGCGCTGGCGCTGCTGCTCGGCCTGCTGGCGACCCGCCGCTACGGTTTCGTCTGGGAAACCACCATCCTCGGTAGCGATACCTTCGTCGGCCTCACCCAGGCGCTCGGCGCCCTGCCGGCATTGCTTGGCTTCCCGTTGCCGGACGCCGAGCTGATCCGCGCCAGCGGCGATGCCGCCCTGGCCGGCGAAACGGCGCGACATGCCTGGGCCGGCTGGCTGGTAGGCGTGCTGCTGGTCTACGGCGTGCTGCCACGCCTGCTGCTCGGGCTGTTCTGCCTGTGGCGCTGGAAACGCGGCCTGGCCGGTCTCGACCTGGACCTCGACGACCCCGGCTACAGCCTGCTGCGCGAACGCCTGATGCCGGCCAGCGAACGCCTTGGCGTCAGCGACGCGGCGCCGGACTGGCTGCCGGAGCCGCAGGGCGGCCAGTCCGCCCAGGAAGCCGCCGGAGCGGTACTGGTGGCGGTGGACGATCGCCGGCCCTGGCCGCCGAAGCTCGCCGAAGGCATCGCCGACGCCGGCATCCTCGACGACGGCCAACAGCGCCGCCGCCTGCTCGAACAACTGACACGCTACCCGCCGGCGCGCCTGGCCATCGCCTGCGACCCGCGCCGCTCGCCGGACCGCGGCAGCCTGGCGCTGCTCGGCGAACTCGCCCGCTGCGCCGCCAGCACCCGCATCTGGCTGCTCCAGGCTCCGCCCGGCGAAGCGCTCGACAGCGACCGCCTGGGCGACTGGCACGCCGCCCTGGAACGCCTGCAACTGCCGCACGGCGAGACCTCGCCGCTGGCCTGGCTGGAGACCGGCCATGACTGAGCCGCTGATCCTGGCCGTGGTCGGCCACACCAATACCGGCAAGACCTCGCTGCTGCGCACCCTGACCCGCGACCGCGGATTCGGCGAAGTCTCCCATCGCCCCAGCACCACCCGCCACGTCGAGGGCGCCAGGCTGTCGGTGGACGGCGAAGCGCTGCTGGAGCTCTACGACACGCCCGGCCTGGAAGACGCCATCGCCCTGCTCGACTACCTGGACGCCCTGGAGCGCCCCGGCGAGCGTCTCGATGGCCCGGAACGCATGGCCCGACTGCTGGACAGCAACGAAGCGCGCGGGCGTTTCGAACAGGAATCCAAGGTGGTCCGCCAGTTGCTCGCCTCCGACGCCGGGCTCTACGTGATCGACGCCCGCGAACCGGTGCTGGCCAAGTATCGCGACGAACTGGCGGTGCTCGCCGGCTGCGGCCGGCCGCTGCTGCCGGTGCTGAACTTCGTCGCCAGCCCGCGGCATCGCGAGGAGGAGTGGCGCGCCGCCCTCGCCCGCCTCGGCCTGCACGCCCTGGTGCGTTTCGACAGCGTGGCCCCGCCGCTGGACGGCGAACGGCGCCTCTACGAGAGCCTGGCGCTGCTGCTGGAGCGCGCCCGGCCGCAGCTCGACCGGCTGATCGCCGACCATGAGGCACAGGCCGCCGCGCGCCTGCGCGCCGGGCAACGGCTGATCGCCGAACTGCTGGTCGACGTCGCCGCCTGCCGGCGCCTGGTGGCCAGCGCCGAAAGCGCGGTGCAGGAAGCCACCCGCGATCTGCACCAGCAGGTGCGCAAGCGCGAACAGGCCTGCGTGGAAGCGTTGCTGCGGCTCTACGCCTTCGCCAGGGACGACGCCCGCGCCGCCGACCTGCCGCTGCTCGACGGCCGCTGGGGCGACGATCTGTTCAATCCGGAGACCCTGCGCCAGCTCGGTATCCGCCTCGGCGGCGGGGTTGCGGCCGGCGCCGCGGCCGGCGCCGGCATCGACCTGCTGGTGGGCGGCGTCACCCTTGGCGCCGCCGCCGCCCTCGGCGCCCTCGCCGGCGGCGCCTGGCAGACCGTCGGCCACTACGGTTCGCGCCTGCTCGGCAAGCTCAAGGGCGCCCGCGAGCTGACCGTCAACGACGCCGTGCTGCGCCTGCTCGCGCTGCGCCAACGGCAACTCCTGGCGGCCCTGCAGACACGCGGCCACGCGGCGCTCGAGGCGATCCGCCTGGAGACCCCGGAAGACAGGCAGTGGCGCGAAGGCAAGCTGCCGGAAGCGTTGCGCAAGGCGCGCGCGCATCCGGAGTGGTCGTCGCTCAACGGCAGGCGTGCGGGCGGCGGCGACCGCCAGGAACAGATCGACGCGCTGGCCGAACACCTGGCCGACAGCGGTGAATGAGAGGAACAGGCGGAGCCCGGAGGCTCCGCCGGCCGGTCAGACCGCGACCGGCGCCTTGATGTGCGGATGGGCCTGGTAGCCGACCAGCTCGAAGTCCTCGAAGCGGAAGTCGAACAGATCCTTCACCTCGGGATTCAGCTTCATGCTCGGCAGCGGCAGCGGTTCGCGGGTCAGCTGCAGGTCGGCCTGCTCCAGGTGGTTGGCGTACAGGTGGCAATCGCCGCCGGTCCAGATGAATTCGCCCGGCCGCAGGCCGGCGACCTGCGCCACCATCAGGGTCAGCAGGGCGTAGCTGGCGATGTTGAAGGGTACGCCGAGGAAGATATCCGCCGAACGCTGGTAGAGCTGGCAGCTGAGCTTGCCGTCGGCGACGTAGAACTGGAACAGCGCGTGGCACGGCGGCAGCGCCATCTCGTCGATCAGCGCCGGGTTCCAGGCGGAGACGATCAGCCGGCGCGAGTCCGGATTCTTCTTCAGCATCGTCATCAGGTTGGCGATCTGATCGATGTGCCGGCCGTCCGGTGCCGGCCAGGAGCGCCACTGGTAGCCGTACACCGGACCGAGGTCGCCGTTCTCGTCGGCCCACTCGTCCCAGATCGAGACGCCGTGTTCCTTGAGGTAGGCGATATTGGTGGAGCCCTGGAGGAACCACAGCAGCTCGTGGACGATCGACTTGAGGTGGCACTTCTTGGTGGTCACCAGGGGGAAGCCCGCGGCCAGGTCGAAGCGCATCTGGTAGCCGAACACGCTATAGGTGCCGGTGCCGGTGCGGTCGCTCTTGAAGGTGCCGTGCTCGCGCACATGGCGCATCAGGTCGAGGTACTGTTTCATCGGAGGCCCGGATCGATATCGGTGCGGCGCCGGCGTCGCGGCTCCCACCGAGGGATGAAAGAAAGATGGCCAAGTCTACGGTGGCGGCGGCTGCATCGCCAGTTCGCCGCGACCGGCGCAAGCCATGCGCGCCCTGGCGGGGAAGGCCGGCCGCCCGGAGCGGATGACGCCTGCGACGTTATCCGCCCCGACCATCGGAAGCGGCCCCTCAGGCCGCCTTCGGCTGCGCCGCGTCGCGGCGGTAGGCCCAGACCATCAGGGCAATGCCGGCCAGCACCATCGGTACGCAGAGCACCTGCCCCATGGTCAGCCAGCCCCAGGCGAGGTAGCCGAGCTGGGCATCCGGCACGCGGACGAACTCGACGACGAAGCGGAAGATCCCGTAGCACAGCACGAACAGGCCGGAGACCGAGGCGGTCGGCCGTGGCTTGCGGGTGAACAGCCAGAGAATGACGAACAGCGCCACGCCTTCCAGGGCGAACTGGTACAGCTGCGACGGATGCCGCGGCAGCGGGCCGCCGTTGGGGAAGACCATGGCCCAGGGCACGTCGCTGACCTTGCCCCACAGCTCCGAGTTGATGAAGTTGCCGATGCGCCCGGCGCCCAGGCCGATCGGCACCAGCGGGGCGATGAAGTCCATCAGCTGGAAGAAGCTCTTGCCATGGCGCTTGCCGAACCACCAGACCGCCAGCATCACGCCGAGCAGCCCGCCATGGAAGGACATGCCGCCTTTCCAGACCTCGAAGATCAGCGTCGGATTGGCGATGTACTCGTCCAGGTTGTAGAACAGCACGTAGCCCAGGCGACCGCCGAGGATCACGCCGCAGGCGACCCAGAACACCAGGTCGGACAGGCGCTCCTTGGTCCAGCTCGGGTCGAAGCGTTTCATCCGGCGCGACGCCAGCAGCCAGGCGCCGCCGATCCCGATCAGGTACATCAGCCCGTACCAGTGGATCTTCAACGGGCCGATGGCCAGCGCAACCGGATCGATCTGGGGATACGTCAGCATCGATAACTCCTAGGGCAAGAAAGCTAGATCAGGAAACTCACGCCCACGCTGAACAACAGCAGGGCGAACAGGCGCTTGAGCCCGCGCGGCGACAGGCGGTGGGCCAGGCGCGCGCCGAAGCGGGCGAACAGCATACTGGTGGCGGCGATGCCGACCAACGCCGGCAGATAGACGTAGCCCAGGCTCCACTCCGGCAACTGCGGGTTATGCCAGCCGACCGCGATGAACGACAGCGCGCCGGAGATGGCGATAGGCAGGCCGCAGGCCGAGGAGGTCGCCACCGCCTGCTGCATCGGCACGCCGCGCCAGCTGAGGAAAGGCACGGTCAGCGAACCGCCGCCGATGCCGAAGATCGCCGAGGCCCAGCCGATCACCGCGCCGGCGACGGTCAGCCCGCCCTTGCCGGGCACCTCGTGTCGGCCCCTGGGCTTGAGGTCGAGGGTCATCTGCAGGGCGACCAGGATGGCGAACACACCGATGATCTTCTGCAGCAGCGGTCCCTTGATCTGCGCCGCGGTCAGCGCGCCGAGGGCGCTGCCGATGAGGATGCCGAGGGTCATCCAGGCGAATACCGGCCAGCGCACCGCACCGCGCCGGTGATGTTCGAGAATGGAGTTGATCGAGGTGAAGACGATGGTCGCCAGCGAAGTGCCGACCGCCATCTGGGTCAGGACGTCGCCGCCGAAACCGTGCGCGGTGAAGCTGAACACCAGCGCCGGGACGATGATCAGGCCGCCGCCGACGCCGAACAGTCCGGCCAGCACGCCGGCGCAGGCGCCCAGCACGATATAGAGGAGAAACTCCATGCACGCCCCCGTTGGAAAGCCGGCATGGTAACGGAATTGCGCGCGGCGCGGCAGGCGTCGTGCTTGAACGGCGATGGCCGATGCCTTTAGCCTGACGGCCTGCCCACTCCAAGGATCGCGCATGTGCCTGATCGTCTTCGCCTGGCAACCGGGACACGCCCTGCCGCTGCTGGTCGCCGCCAACCGTGACGAGTTCTACGCCCGTCCAAGCCTGCCGCTGGCGGCCTGGGAGGACGCCGAGGGGGTATTCGCCGGGCGCGACCTGGAGGCCGGCGGCACCTGGCTGGGGCTCGGCCCGGCCGGCCGCTTCGCCGCCCTGACCAATGTCCGCGATCCGTCACAGCCGCTCGGCAAGCGCTCGCGCGGCGAACTGGTGGCGGACTTCCTGCGCGACGGCGGCAACCCGGCCGACTACCTGGCCCGGGTCGCTGAGCGCGCCGCGGACTATTCCGGCTTCAACCTGCTGGTCGGCGACCGCCACCAGCTCTGGCACTACAACCCCCGCGTCGGCCCGCCACTACTGCTGCCGGCGGGCGTCTACGGGTTGTCCAACGCCGCGCTCGACAGTCCCTGGCCGAAACTCCTCAAGGCCCGCGCGGCGCTTGCCGAACGCCTCGCCGAGCCGCATCCGCACGCCCTGCTGGAGCTGCTGGCCGACCCACAGCCGGCCACCGACGGCCAGTTGCCGGACACCGGCGTCGGCCTGGCCACCGAGCGCCTGCTCTCCAGCGTGTTCATCGCCAGCCCCAGCTACGGCACCCGGGCCAGCACCGCGCTGCGGGTGCACGCCGACGGCTCGCGGGAGATCGTCGAGCGCAGCTTCGGCCCCTCCGGCGCCCGCCTCGGCGAAGTCAGCCTGGTGCTGCCGCCGGACTGAAGACTCAGCAGCAGGTCACGCAGTCGCGCCGTTGCTTGGCCCGGTAGAGCGCGTCGTCGACCCGGCAGAGCAGCAGGTCGAGGGTTTCGCCGTCGTCCAGCACGCCGACGCCGAAGCTCGCGGTCAAGCGCCCGCAGACCTCGAACGGCTGGCCACGGACCCGCTGGCGCAGCCGCTCAGCCAGCGCCGCGGCGGCCTCCAAGGCGGTTTCCGGGAGCAGCAGGATGAACTCCTCGCCCCCCCAGCGCGCCAGAACATCGACTTCGCGCAGCTCGCCGGCGATCAGGTGGCCGAAGTCCACCAGCACGCTGTCGCCGATGGAATGGCCGAACAGGTCGTTGATCCGCTTGAAGTGGTCGATATCGATCATCACCAGCGCCGTGGAGCGTCCGTGGCGCTGCCGGCGCATCCACTCCTGGTGCAGGCACTGTTCGAACTTGCGCCGGTTGTACAGCCCGGTGAGCGGGTCGATCTCGCTCAGGCGCTGGGCCTCGGCCATCTTCAGGGCCAGCGCCTGGTTGACCCGATGCAGCGCCTCGGTGCGCTCGGCCACCAGTTCCTCGAGGCGCAGGTTCCAGTCGAACAGCTCCTCGTTGCGCTGTTGCAGCTCCAGCTCGACCAGCTTGCGCTGGTGGATCTCATGGTGCGCGCCGATCATCCGCCGCGGCTCGCCACGTTCGTCGAACTCGACGAAGCGTCCGCGATCGCTGATCCACAGGTAATCGCCGCTGTAGGTCCGGCAGCGGTATTCCTCGCAGTATTCCGGGCTTTCGCCATCGAGATAGGCCTGGAAGCTGGCCATCACCCCAGGGTAGTCCTCGGGGTGGATGATGCCCTTCCAGGTGTCCACGCTCTCCGGCAGGCTGTTCGGCGGATAGCCGAGCATCAGGTACCAGCCGGCGCTGCGGCTCACCTGGTTGGTGGCGATATTCCAGTCCCAGATCCCGTCGCTGACGATCTCCAGGGCATAACGCAGGGTCTTCTCAAGGTCTTCGCGTGACAGCGGAAGAAGACCCGGCGGTTTCGACGCCCGTTCATCCATTTGCGGCAATCCCTCGCACGTTCGACTGGCCAGTGGCCTCTACCGAATGGCAGGCAGTCTATACGCTTGCGCGCAAAGCGTAAGCGCCGGACGACGAAGCGACCGGCGCGCGGGGAGTCAGGACTGGACGGTGGCCGCCGGGTTGATCACCCGGCCCAGCCCGAGGTTGCGCAACGCCAGGTGCAACGAGCTGTGGATGACCTGCGGGTTGTCGAAGGTGAGCAACTGGCCGAGCAGGTCGCGGGCCTTGTCCAGGGAGATCTGGCGCAGCAGCCACTTCACCTTGGGCAGGTTGGTGGCGTTCATCGACAGGCTGTCGAAGCCCATCGCCATCAGCAGCACGGCGGCGGCGGGGTCGCCGGCCATCTCGCCGCAGATGCTCACCGGCTTGCCTTCCAGGTGGGCGTCGTCGACCACCTTCTTCAGCGCGTGGAGGACGGCGGGGTGCAGGTAGTCGTAGAGGTCGGCGACACGGGGATTGTTGCGGTCGACGGCGAGCAGGTACTGGGTCAGGTCGTTGGAGCCGACCGAGAGGAAATCGACCTGGCGCGCCAGCTCGCGGGTCTGGTACACCGCCGCGGGAATCTCGACCATCATCCCGATCGGTGGCATGGCGATGTCGACGCCCTCGTCGCGGACCTCGCCCCAGGCGCGGTGGATCAGGTGCAACGCCTCCTCCAGCTCGTGGGTGCCGGAGATCATCGGCAGCAGGATGCGCAGGTTGTCCAGGCCCTCGCTGGCCTTGAGCATGGCGCGCGTCTGGACCAGGAAGATCTCCGGGTGGTCGAGGGTGACGCGGATGCCGCGCCAGCCGAGGAACGGGTTGTCTTCCTTGATCGGGAAGTAGGACAGCGCCTTGTCGCCACCGATGTCCAGGGTGCGCATGGTCACCGGCAACGGGTGGAAGGCGCTGAGCTGCTCGCGGTAGATCGCCAGCTGTTCCTTCTCGCTGGGGAAGCGGTCGTTGATCATGAACGGCACTTCGGTGCGGTACAGGCCGACGCCCTCGGCGCCGCGCTCCTGGGCGCGGGCGACATCGGCGAGCAGGCCGGTGTTGACCCAGAGCGGCATGCGGTGGCCGTCGAGGGTCTCGCAGGGCAGTTCGCGCAGGGCCGCCAGGCCCTTGCTCAGCTCGCGCTCCTCGGCGACCACGTCGCTGTACTGGCGCACCAGTTCGGCGGAGGGGTTGGTGTAGACCTCGCCGTGGTAGCCGTCGACGATCAGGTCGATGCCGTCGACCTTGGAATACGGCAGGTCGACCGCCCCCATCACCGTGGGGATGCCCATGGCGCGGGCGAGGATCGCCACGTGCGAGTTGCCCGAGCCGAGCACCGAGACCAGGCCGACCAGGCGCCCTTCCGGCACCTCGCCGAGCATCGCCGGGGAGAGTTCCTCGCTGACGATGATGGTCTGTTCCGGGTAGGTCAGGTTCTGCTTGCGCTCTTCCTGCAGGTAGGCGAGCAGGCGCCGGCCGATGTCCTTGACGTCGGAGGCGCGCTCGCGGAGGTAGGCGTCATCCATCAGTTCGAAGCGCTGCACGTGTTCCATCACCACCTGGCGCAGGGCGCCCTGGGCCCACTGGCCGGTGCGGATGATGCGCTTGACCTCGTTGCCGATGGAGGCATCGTCGAGCATCATCAGGTAGACGTCGAACAGCGCGCGTTCTTCCTTGCGCAACTGGCTGGCGAGCTTGCTCGACAGCGCGCGCATGTCGGCGCGGACGCCCTCCAGCGCCTGCTTGAACAGGGCGATCTCGGCGTCGATGTCGTCGACCTGCTTGTCCGGCACCACTTCCAGGTCGGCCGGCGGCAATACCACCACCGCCTTGCCCACGCCGACCCCGGGGGCGCCGGGCACGCCAACGAACTTGGCCTCCTGGATGCCCTTGCCGAGCTTGCCCAGGCCACGGATGGAGCCGGTCGCCTCGGCATGCGCGATGACCCCGGCGAGCTGCGCGCTCATGGTGACCAGGAAGGCCTCCTCGCCTTCGTCGAACTGGCGGCGCTCCTTCTGTTGCACCACGAGCACCCCCATCACCCGCCGATGGTGGATGATCGGCGCGCCGAGGAACGACGCGTAGCGCTCCTCGCCGGTCTCGGCGAAATAGCGGTAGCGCGGGTGGGCGGCGGCGTTCTCCAGGTTGAGCGGTTCCTCGCGGGTACCGACCAGGCCGACCAGGCCTTCGCTGGGGGCCATGCTGACCTTGCCGATGGAACGCTTGTTGAGGCCTTCGGTGGCCATCAGGACGAAACGCTGGGTCTCGGTGTCGAGCAGGTAGACCGAGCAGACCTGGGTACCCATGGCCTCCTTGACCCGCTGCACGATGATGCCCAGCGCCGCCTTCAGATCCTTGGCGGAGTTCACTTCCTGGACGATCTTGCGCAGCGTGTTGAGCATGCTCGGGGGCCTTGTCTCCGTGTTCAGTCCCGCGCCAGCAGGCGCGGGGCCAGTTCCTTCAGGGCGCGGCGGTAGACCTCGCGCTTGAAGGTCACCACCTGTCCCAGGGGGTACCAGTAACTCACCCAGCGCCAGCCATCGAACTCGGGCTTGCTGGTGATATCCATGCGCACGCGCGCCTCGTCGGACATCAGCCGCAGCAGGAACCACTTCTGCTTCTGGCCGATGCACAGCGGCTGGCTATGGGTCCGCACCAGGCGCTGCGGCAAGCGGTAGCGCAGCCAGCCACGGGTGCAGGCCAGGATGCGCACGTCGCCGGCCTCCAGGCCGACTTCTTCGTTCAGTTCGCGATACAGCGCCTCTTCCGGCGTTTCGCGATCATTGATGCCTCCCTGCGGGAACTGCCAGGCTTCCTGATTGATACGCCGCGCCCACAGCACCTGCCCCGCCTCGTTGGCGAGAATGATGCCGACATTCGGGCGAAAACCATCGGAATCGATCACGCTGGGACATCCTCGAAATCGCATGTGCCCGCATTGTTCCATAAAGCTTGTGATAGCGGCAACGCGCGGCTTTGCGACTCGTGCGGGGAGGATACAGGGCCGGCAAAAGCCGGTAGGCTAGGGGTTTTCCCAAGGCCCGGCGGGATCCTTCGCAAAAGGCTCTCGCGGCCCCTCCGCCACCCGCCAACCGATGGAGTTACCCCGTGCGTCTGGCCCTTTTCGATCTCGACAACACCCTGCTCGCCGGCGACAGCGACCATAGCTGGGGCGAATGGCTGTGCCAGCGCGGCCTGGTCGACGCCGCCGAATACCAGGCGCGCAACGACGCCTTCTATGCCGACTACGTGGCCGGCAAGCTCGACGTCCTCGCCTACCAGGCCTTCACCCAGGCGATTCTCGGCCGCACCGAGATGGCCCAGCTGGAAACCTGGCACCGCCAGTTCATGCGGGAAGTCATCGAGCCGATCGTGCTGGCCAAGGGCGAAGCGCTGCTCGCCGAGCACCGCGCCGCCGGCGACCGGCTGGTGATCATCACCGCCACCAATCGCTTCGTCACCGGCCCGATCGCCGAACGACTCGGGGTGGATACCCTGATCGCCACCGAGTGCGAGATGCGCGACGGCCGCTACACCGGGCAGACCTTCGACGTACCCTGCTTCCAGGGCGGCAAGGTGGTGCGCCTGCAACGCTGGCTCGACGAGAACGGCCTGGACCTGGAAGGCGCCAGCTTCTACAGCGACTCGCTGAACGACCTGCCATTGCTGGAGAAGGTCAGCCGGCCGGTGGCCGTCGACCCCGATCCTCGCCTGCGCGCCGAGGCGGAAAAACGCGGCTGGCCGATCATTTCCCTGCGTTGACCCACTGACAACCGCGCCGTCCGACGGGCGGCGCCACGGCGGACCCAGGATGCCCCACACCGCCCCCGCTCCCGGCTCGCTGCGGCCGGTCGTGATCGTCGCCCTGGTCACCGCGCTATGCCTGGCCGGCGATTCGATGCTCTACATCGCCCTGCCGATCTACTGGCGCGAGGTTGGCCTGGAGGCGCTCTGGCAGGTCGGCGTGCTGCTGTCGATCAACCGCCTGATCCGCCTGCCCTTCAATCCGCTGATCGGCCGCTTGTACAAGCATCTGGCGCTGAAGACCGGGCTGCTCCTGGCGGTCGTCATCGGCGTGCTGAGCACCGCCGGCTACGGCCTGGCCAGCGGGTTCCTGGCCTGGGTACTGCTGCGCGGGCTATGGGGGATCGGCTGGTCGTTCTTCCGCATCGGCGGGCTCTCGGCGGTGGTCTACTGCGCCGCCGACCACCAGCGCGGCCGTGCCATGGGCCTGTACAACGGCCTCTACCGCCTGGGCAGCCTGGTCGGCATGCTGCTCGGCGGGCTGCTGGTGCCGGTCCTCGGCCTGCCGGCGCTGGCGCTGTCCTTCGCGATCCTGGCGCTGCTCGGCCTGCCGCTGCTGGCGAAGGGTTTCGTCCTGCCGGAGAATCCCGCCGGACATGCGCGGCCCCCCGCCGCAACGGCATCCACCAGCGTCGCCAGGCTCCCGCCGCCGCGCGGCCTGGTGATCCTCAGCGGCTTCGGTACCGCGCTCCTGATCCAGGGCGTGCTCGCCGCCACCCTGAGCGCGCTGATCGCCCGCAGCTTCGGCACGGAGGTCAGCCTGCTCGGCCTGGCGCTCAGCGCCGCCGGTCTCTCCGGGATCATCCAGGCCCTGCGCTGGTCCTGGGAGCCCTGGCTGGCCGGGCGCTTCGGTGCCTGGTCGGACGGCCCGCGCGGGCGCCAGGGCTACTACGTGGCCGCGCTGCTGGCCGGAGCGCTGGGCTTCGGCCTGCTCTCCACCGCGCTGCCGATCCTCGCCTGGCTGGCCCTCGCGCTGCTGGTGATGCTGGTCGCCACCGCCCTCACCACCCTGACCGACGCCCTGGCCGCCGACGTCGCCCGTGCCGGCGACGTGGTCGGCTTCATGACCCGCTACTCCATCGTCCAGGACCTCGGCGCCGCGCTCGGCCCGGCGCTGGCCTTCCTCCTACTGGAGCGGCCCGGCGGCTTCGCCTGGCTGTACTGGGGCGGCTCGCTGGCGTTCCTGCTGCTGGCGCTGCTCTGGCTGCGTCGAACGAATCCTCAGACCGGCTTGTTGACCATCAGGTAGAAGATCGCCATGAAGGCGATGAAGGCCGGCCAGCCGAGGATGAACCAGGCGCGCATGTAGCGATGCGCCAGCGGCTCGATCGGTCGCGCCTCGCGCAGGGCCGACTCGGCCATGTCGCGCACGCGGATCTGCAACCACACCACCGGCAGCCAGCAGAGCCCGGCGAATACGTAGAGGCCCAGACTCCACAGCAACCAGCCCTGGGTCAGCGGCCAGCCGGCGACATGCACCATGGCCAGGCCGCTGAGCGGCTGGAACACGGCGGTGGTGGCGATGAACAGCCAGTCGGCGGTGACCAGGTGGCGGAAGGTCACCGCGATCACCGGCAACTGCCCGCTGCGCCAGGCACGCAGGGCGTAGTAGGCCGAGCCGAGGCCGGTGCCGAAGAGGATGGTCGAGGAAAGGATATGCAGGGTCTTCAGCAGCAGGTAGAGGTTCATCCGCGGGCCTCCTTGGCTCGAGGTTCGCCGCCCAGCAGCCAGAGCGTGGCCACCATCAGCACGAGGTTCTTGCCGACCGCCATGTAGGGGTCGTACCAGTAGTGCGGCAGGATCAGGCTGATCACCAGGCTGTAGCCGAGCATCAGCCAGAACTGCGCCAGCAGCGCGCGCCGGCGCCAGCGACGGAGCAGCAGGCCGACGCCGAGCGCGCCATCGAGCAGGGCCCCGGCGATCACCGCCAGGCTCGCCGGCCAGCCGTGGATGCCGGCCTCGCCGAGGATGCTCAGGCCCCAGGCATACCCCGGGCCGAGACAGGCGACCAGGGTGCCCAGCCAGATCAGCACCAGCGCCGCCAGCATCAGAGGTCGCAGCAGGCTCGCCAGGGCGTTCTGCGCCTGCGGCCAGCCGAGCAGGCGGCTGGACAGCGGCGCGCAGCGGTAGCCGCAGGCGGCCTGGAGAATCGCCGGGTCGGCCAGGTTGTCCTGGCGCACCAGCTTCAGCATCGGCGGGCTCAGGACCCGCCAGCCGAGGCGCCGGCCGAGCCCGCCGAGCGCATCCAGCAGCGCCGCGGGCGGCACCAGGTAGCGTCCGCGCGGCCAGCCCTGGGCCCGGCGCAGCCGGTCGAGCAGCTCGCCCTGGGTCAATGCCTGCGGCCCCACCAGCGGAATCACCTGTGCGCGCTCCGGCCAGTCGCGCAACAGCGCCAGCACCGCGCCGACCAGGTCATCGACATGCAGCGGCTGCAGCCGCGCGCGATTATCCAGCAAGGGAATCAGCGGCAGCGGCGACAGGCGCTCCAGCCAGGCGCTGCTGGCGCCGCCCGGTCCCAGCAACAGGGACGGGCGCAGCACCAGCGCCGCAATGCCCAGCCCCAGCAGGTGGCGGTCGGCCGCCGCCTTGCTGGCGAGAAAGGGCACATCCGGGTGCTCGCCGGCACCCAGCGCGGAAATCTGCAGGATCTTGGCCCCATGGCCGGCAGCGAGATCGAAGAGTGCCCGCGCGCCACTATCCTGGACCCGCGCCATGCTCGCCTCGTCCAGGCTCATGACGCCGGCGGCGTTGACCAGCAGGTCGACCCCGGCGGGCCAGGCGAAGCTGTCCGGCCTTTCCGCAAGCCGCTCCAGGTCGAGCGCCAGCCAGCGTGCGCCGGCAGGCGCATCGGCCGGCGGGCGGCGCGCGGTGAGGAGCAGTTCGTGTCCGGCGGCGAGCAGCGCCGGGAGCAGGTGCCGCCCGACGAAACCTCCCGCGCCTACCAGCAGAATACGCATGCGTTCCTACAGAACCGGCGAAGGCCGGTGAAGTCCATTTCGTTGGCGTTTCAGAGCGGCTTGCTGACCATCAGTACCGCCACCGCGATGAAGCTGGCCGCACCGAGCAGGGCCATGACCAGGCCCACCTTGATCTCGCGCAGGGTCTGCTCGCCCAGCGCGGCCCCTGCCGTCTCGGCGGCGCCGGCCTGGTGCTGGACCCGCGCCAGGCGGCCGGCGAGGAGCAGCCAGAAAATGCAGCCGAGCAGATAGAGGCAGGCGCCGAACAGCAGCCAGCTCTGGCCCAGCGGCCATCCGGCCAGGTGCACCAGCCACCAGCCGCTGACCGGCAGGGCCAGCAGGCTGAGACCCAGCAGCGGCCAGCCGATCAGGCGGATCCGCCGGAAGCCGCGGGCGATCCGCGCCGCGTCGGCCGAGCGCCAGCTGCGCCAGGCGTAGAACGCCAGGCCGAGCAGGCCGCCGAACAGCAGCACGGTGGCGACCCCGTGGAGAATCTTGATCTGGAGAAAATGTTCCATCAGCGCATCCTTGTCCGTGTTCCCGGCCCGTTTGAGGGGCCGGGGGCGGGCTCAGTTCCCGAAGAGGGAAACACCTGCCGGTGAAGCTTAGCAGCCCGCGTCGGCGAGCCGCCGCGGGTCAGCCGAGGAACAGCTGGTAGGCCGGGTTGTCGGTCTCGTCCCAGTAGGGATAGCCGATCGCTTCGAGGGTCTGCGGGATCAACTGGCGCTCGTCCTCCGGCACTTGCAGCCCGGCCACCACCCGGCCGTCGGCAGCGCCGTGGTTGCGGTAGTGGAACATCGAGATGTTCCAGCGCCCACCGAGCTTGGTGAGGAAGTTGAACAGCGCGCCGGGCCGCTCGGGGAATTCGAAGCGGAACACCATCTCGTCGCTGACCTTCACCGCGTGGCCGCCGACCATGTGGCGGATGTGCAGCTTGGCCAGCTCGTTGTCGGTCAGGTCGAGGACCGGGAAACCTTTCTCGCGCAGGTAGGCCACCAGCGCCTCGCGCGGGTCGTTTTCCGGATGGGTCTGCACGCCGACGAAGATGTGCGCCTCGCTGCCGCTGTGATAGCGGTAGTTGAACTCGGTGATCTGGCGCTTGCCGACCGCCTCGCAGAAGGCCTTGAAGCTGCCCGGCCGCTCGGGAATGGTCACCGCGATGATCGCCTCGCGGCGCTCGCCCAGCTCGGCGCGCTCGGCGACGTGGCGCAGGCGGTCGAAATTGACGTTGGCGCCGGAGTCGATCGCCACCAGGGTCTGGCCCTCGGCGCGCTCGCGCTCGACGTACTTCTTGATCCCGGCCACCGCCAGCGCGCCGGCCGGTTCGGTGATCGAGCGGGTGTCGTCGTAGATGTCCTTGATCGCCGCACAGATCTCGTCGGTACTGACGGTGATCACCTCGTCGACGTGGTCCTTGCAGATGTCGAAGGTGTGCTGGCCGATCTGCGCCACCGCCACCCCGTCGGCGAACAGCCCGACCTGACCCAGCACCACCCGCTCGCCGGCGGCCATGGCCGCCTGCAGGCAGTTCGACTCGTCCGGCTCGACGCCGATCACCTTGATCTCCGGACGCAGGTACTTGACGTAGGCGGCGATGCCGGCGACCAGCCCGCCACCGCCGACCGGGACGAAGATCGCGTCGAGGCGGCCGGGCTGCTGGCGGAGGATCTCCATGGCCACGGTGCCCTGGCCGGCGATGGTGTCCGGATCGTCGTAGGGGTGGACGAAGGTATAGCCCTTTTCATCGACCAGCTTCAACGCGTGGGCCAGCGCCTCGGGGAAGGCGTCGCCGTGCAGCACCGCCTTGGCGCCGTGGGCGCGCACCGCCTGGACCTTGATCTCGGGGGTGGTCTTGGGCATCACGATAACCGCCCTGATCCCCTGCCGCTTGGCCGCCAGGGCCAGGCCCTGGGCGTGGTTGCCGGCCGAGGCGGCGATCACCCCGCGGGCCTTCTCCTCCTCGGTGAGCTGCGCGACCTTGTTGTAGGCGCCGCGGATCTTGAAGGAAAACACCGGCTGCAGGTCCTCGCGCTTGAGCAGGACCTGGTTGCCGAGGCGTTCGGACAACTGGCGGGCGGGTTGCAGGGGCGTTTCCACCGCGACGTCGTAGACGCGCGAGGTGAGGATCTTCTTGACGTATTGTTCGAGCATCGGAGGCGGTTCGGCGGACTTCACGGAAGCCCGGAGTCTACTCCAGGCCCGCCGGGCGGACTACCGGCGCGCCGCAGGAAAACGCCGCGACTGCCGGTCATCCGGAGCAAGACCGGAGGCCGCCAGGCCGCTATAATTCGTCCCTTCGTATCGCAGCGGCACAGGACGTGCCGGAAACCCGCCGGGCCGCCCCGGCCGCGCGCACCCTCCGCCTGCGCCGCCGGGACGGCCGGCCAGGCAACCAGACAGGCACCCGGGATGAACCAGGATCAGCTCAAGCAGGCAGTGGCACAGGCCGCCGTCGACCACATTCTTCCGCACCTCGACAGCAAGAGCATCGTCGGCGTCGGCACAGGCTCCACCGCGAACTTCTTCATCGATGCCCTGGCCCGTCACAAGGCCGAGTTCGACGGCGCCGTGGCCAGCTCGGAGGCCACCGCCAAACGCCTGAAGGAGCATGGCATCCCGGTCTACGAACTGAACACGGTCAGCGAGCTGGAGTTCTACGTCGATGGCGCCGACGAGAGCAACGAGCGCCTGGAGCTGATCAAGGGCGGCGGCGCCGCGCTGACCCGCGAGAAGATCGTCGCCGCGGTGGCCAGGACCTTCATCTGCATCGCCGACGCCAGCAAGCTGGTGCCCATCCTCGGCCAGTTCCCGCTGCCGGTGGAAGTCATCCCGATGGCCCGCAGCCACGTCGCCCGCCAACTGGTGAAGCTCGGCGGCGACCCGGTCTACCGCGAAGGCGTGCTGACCGACAACGGCAATATCATCCTCGACGTGCACAACCTGCGCATCGACAGCCCGGTGGAACTGGAAGAGAAGATCAACGCCATCGTCGGCGTGGTCACCAACGGCCTGTTCGCCGCCCGCCCGGCCGACCTGCTGCTGCTCGGCACCGCCGACGGCGTGCAGACCCTCAAGGCCTGAGTCCCTCATGCCCCGCGCCGATCACCGGCTCGGGGCGACACTGCAACAAAAGCGGCTACGCTGTGTCTCAGCAGACGGCTGGTCCGTTGCGATCCGCCTCATTCCGTGAACAAGGAGCTAGACATGGCAGCCAAATTCCACCTGAAGAAAGCGAAAGACGGCCAGTTCCACTTCAACCTGCATGCCGCCAACGGCGAGATCATCCTCACCAGCGAGCTGTACAAGGCCAAGGACTCGGCGCTCAACGGCATCGACTCGGTGCGCAAGAACGCCCAGCGCGACGGCGCCTTCGAGGTCAAGCCGGCCAGCAACGGCAAGTTCCACTTCGTGCTCAAGGCCACCAACGGCCAGGTCGTCGGCCAGAGCCAGCTGTATGCCAGCCAGGCCAACGCCGAAGCCGGCGTGCAGTCGGTCAAGCGCGCGGCGCCGGAAGCCGGCCTCAGCGACGAGAGCTGATTCTCCGGCCGCCGTCGGCGACGGCGGCGGCTGGCCTCAGTCCAGCCATTCGATGGCGAACGGCTTGTGCCGGATGCGCAGGCGCCGGGTCTCCTGCCGCGCCTTCGGCGGCTGGCGCTCCAGCGCCTCGACGCAGGCCCGCGGATCGTCCAGCGGCAATTCGCCGAGCAGGTCCAGCGGCAATTCCCACCAGCGGCTGGCCAGCAGCCGTTCGATCAGCTCCGGCTCGAATCGATAGCGGATCACCCGCGCCGGCGACCCGGCCACCACCGCGTAGGGTGGCACGTCGCGGTTGACCAGCGATTGCGCGCCGACCACCGCCCCGGTGCCGATCTCCACCCCATCGAGGATCAGCGCATCGCGACCGATCCACACATCGTGCCCGATGCGCGCCGGGGTCGCTTCGCGCTCGGGCTGCAACGGCTTGCGCAACAGCTTCGGGTTGGCGGTGAAGGCATGGGTGCTCAGCCAGTGCATCGGATGCGACCGGCGCGGCTGGCCGATCACCACCCCGGCGGCGATCGAGCAGAAGCGGCCGATGCTGGCCACCTCCATGAATTCGCAGCCGCTGACCACATCGGTGTAGGCGCCGATCTCCAGCGCCGGCGAGTAGATCTTCGCCTTGCCCAGCTTCACGTTCGGCTCCAGCGTCACCAGCGTGCCGTCGCGCAGCGTCTCGACCCCGCTGGCCATGCGGCAGCCGTGCCGGGCCAGGGCCTTCCTCAGGCGGCGGTTGAGCAGGGCTTCGCGGAAGATGTTCATCGGACGGGTTCCAGGGCGGCACGACAGGGCAAGCACTGTAAATCGCCCTCTCGCGGTTACCAAGCCCCGAAACGGGAAGTCACGCCCCATCTCGCACCTCGCGCGGGTAACACTGCAGACGACGCGGAGCGTTGCCGCGCGTCCGATGGGAGGGCTTCTTACAACCTGGCGACACCGCAGGTCGACCAGGCGTCAATTCAGCCATGCGGGACATGAAACGGTCCGCATCCTGCTTTGCGCGGCGCGAGCATCATTCGATGCACCATCGTACCGACACAGAGGAAAGTGCCGTGTTCAAACCATTAGCTGTCGCTGTAAGCCTGGGATGTGCTGCGCTGTCATCGGGCGCCAACGCCTACCAGTATGGGGAGTATGCCGGGGAGACCCTGGAGCGCCTGATCACCGACTATCCCGGCCGCTACCGCGGCACCGCCAGCTTCGCCGGCGCCACCGAGCTGATGCAGTCGCGCCTGGGCTTCGGCTACCAGACCAGCCGCCAGGACTTCACCTGGGCCGGCAACCGCAGTTCGCAGAACGTCATCGCCTCGGCGCCCGGCAGCAGCGGCAAGGTCCTGGTGCTCGGCGCGCACTACGACACCTACTACGGCCGCCCGACCCTGCAGGGCCTGGACGATAACGCCTCGGGCGCCGCGGTGCTCACCGAGATCGCCCGCAACCTCGGCGGCATCGCCCTGGAGAACGGCCTGGAGGTGGTCGGTTTCGGCGCCGAGGAGGAAGGCCTGCGTGGCTCGCGCGCCTACGTCGAGTCCCTCGACGCCAGCCAGCGCGCCAACCTGCTGGGGATGATCAACCTCGACAGCCTGGTCACCGGCGACAGGATGTACGCCCATGCCGGCTCCAACAGCGTGGCCAACCCGGCCCTCGGCGCCTACCGCGAACAGATCCTGCGCATCGCCCGCGAGCTGGACATCCCGTTGTTCACCAACCCCGGCCTGAACGCCGAATACCCGGCGGGTACCGGCTGCTGCAGCGACGGCGAAAGCTTCAACGGGATGGACATCCCGGTGTTGTTCATCGAGGCGACCAACTGGGAACTGGGCGACCTGGACGGCTACGAGCAGACCGACAACCCGGCGATTCCCGGCGGCTCCACCTGGCACGACCCGGCCGAGGACAACAAGGAAGTGCTGACCGGCGCCTTCGGCCAGGAACGCATCGACCAGCGCATGCGCGACTTCTCCCGCCTGCTGACACGCCTGGTGCTGGAGCTGACCAACGCCGACCTGCTCGCCTCCACCGCCTCCGGCGGCGCCCTGGCACGGCAGATGGAAGACCAACTGCAACGCCAGCACCAGGCGCTGACCCGCCTGCACGACCGGCGCTGGCTGACGCTGCTCGGCAGCAGCCGACCGGTGGGCAGCTTCGACGGCGAAGTGGGCGCGGAGGGCGAGGTCTCGCCGGACAGCGGCTTCGACATGCCCGGCGATCCCGAGTCCAGGCGCGCCGGCGTGCACCTGCTCGGCGACTACCGCTACAGCGAGGCCCTGACCCTCGGCGCCAGCCTGGCCTTCCAGCGCAGCCGCGACAAGCTGGACCATGGCGGGCGCATCGAGGGCGACACCTGGCAGCTCGGCCTGTTCGGCCTGTACCACGACGGCGGTCCGCAATGGCTGGCCGGCGAGCTGAACCTCGGGCATACCCGCTACGACAGCAAGCGCCCGGTCTACCTGCAGGCCGCCGGGGGCCCGGTGCTACTCGACCAGCGCCTCTCCGGCGACACCTCGGCCTGGTCCTGGGGCGCGCGGCTGGAAGGCGGCTATGACTTCAGCTTCGGCGAACTGCGGAGCGGGCCGCTGGCCGGCCTCGACTACATGCGCTACCGCATCGACGACTTCCGCGAGGACGAGGCCCTGCGCACCGCGCTCGGCTATGAGAAGCAGGACTACGACTCGCTGGAGGCCAGCCTCGGCTGGCGCCTGCGCGGCGAGCTGGCGCTGGGCGCGAGGATGCGCCTGCAACCCTACGCCAGCCTGCGCTGGGTACGCGAGCTGGCCGACGGTCGGCTGGACGATATCGATCTGACCAGCCGCGGCGACGGGCGGATCCGGGTCGCCGACATGGGCGACGTGGACAAGGACTTCGGCCGCGCCCAGTTCGGCGCGCAGTTGGCGATCACCGAGCAGCTCGGGATCTTCGCCGAAGCCAACAGCCGCTTCGCCCACAGCGAAGGCAACCAGGCGGGCTATTCGCTCGGGGTGAACTGGCAGTTCTGAGCAGGCCGGCGGGACGGTCGCCGGCCGCCTCAGGGCTGCGCCGGCTCGTCCTTGCTGAACACGTAGAACAGGTTCGGCTCGCTGACCAGGTAGAGCACGCCGCGGTCGTCCATCGCCACACCCTCGGCCTGCGGCACGCTGCGCTTCAGGCCGTGCATGCCGCGCAGCAGCGACAGGGTGCTGACCGGCTCGCCGTCGGTGTCCAGCTCGACCACCAGGCGCGACTCGTCGGACAGCGCCAGCAGGTGCCCGGTGCCCTCGTCGAACTGCAGGCTGGACAGGTCGCGGACGAACAGGCGCCGGTCGCGCCCGGGGTCGTCCACCACGTGCACGGCGAACGGCTTGTCCGCCTGGGTGTGGGGGAAACCGTGGATCTCGTAGATGCGCACCGGGTCGCGCTCCTTGGCGACGAACAGGCGCTTGCCCTCGGCGTCGTAGGCCAGCCCCTCGAAACCCTTGTTGCCGTTGAGGCCGATCCCCAGCGAAAGCTGCTGGGCGTCGGCAGCGTCGATGAAACGGGTGTCGTCCTCCAGGCGTACCTTGACCAGGCGCTGCTCGCGCTCGTCGGTGATCACGTAGACGCCGCGGCTGATGTACTCGATGGCCTCGGCGTCGCCGAAGCCGGTCAGCGGGATGGTCCGCAGCACCTTGCCCTGCAGGGACAGCTCGATGATCTGCGCTGGCTGGTTGGTCACGGTGAACAGGGTGCGCCGGTCGGGATCGAAGGTCAGCGCGGACACGTCGTCGCTCAGGCCCTCGATGGGCTGCGCCTCGACCCGCACGCGGTAGTCCGGCAGCCAGATCGACCGCTCCTTCCAGGCATCGGCGTGACGCCATTCCTGGACGGCGAACCAGGCCCGGTCGAAGACCCGGAAGTTCTGGCCGAGAAGGGCCAGCGCGGCCAGCGCGACCAGCAGGACGGCCAGCAGCAGACGGCGAGGCGTGAAGGCTCGGGACATGGAGAACGGCTCGGGAGTTCGGGCGTGGATATTCATAGCATAGAGCCTGGGGCTGTATGGAAACGGGCTGCGCCCGACCTTTCGTACGCAAACTACGGTTCCAGGCTGAAGCCAAGCTTAAAGTCCGCCAGCCGACCGGATCACTCGGACGGGTCCGAGTTTTCTGTCCGAAAGAGATGATGAGAAAGGCCGCCACCGTCTTCCTCACCGCCAGCAGACTGGCCTGTTCGATCCTTTGGCCACCTCCATCGTTCTGCAGCCGCGGCGTCCCGGTCATTATCGAACCGCAGCAGGTGAAGCGGGCCGCAGAAACCGCAAATCCTCGCAATGACAACTGCCTGACTGCATGGAATCCGCTGCTCCTGGCCAAGGCCTGAAAGCCCTGGCGCTGCGGCAAGGTCTGGACCAGGCTGAAGAGATGCTCGATGCGGCGCTTTCCCGTCAGCGCTGGCCGGCCATCCAGCTTGGCCACTTCGATCCCTTTTTGACCGTCTACAGGGTTCTCACCGGCGAAACCGGATTGCTAGAGTCGAACCGCGTCCTTCCCCGAACGACGCTCGGCGCCGCGGAAATGGTGCCGACAGTGCCCAAGGGAACCTCGCCAGCGCGAGCGATAAATCCAACAAGAACGCTTCCTGAGACCGCCATGAACACGATCACACCCCGAACGGCCGTGCCCACGCACGCCGCGCCCCGGCTCTTCACCACTGCCCTTTCCAGCGACCCGACGGAAACCCCGGCGGTTCTTCCCTAGCGCGTCCCCAACCGGCGCAGGAGCGGCCCGCCCGCGCGGCCGCCTGCGGGATCGATACGGCATTTTCGCGAGGAGCGGAGCATGGCCAGCGAACGCAACAACGGCATCCTCATCGGCGGCAAGCGCCCCGAGTACGTCCACAGCGCCCAGGGCACCGGCCTGCGGCGCATCCTCGGGCTGCCCGCCCTGGTGTTCTTCGGGCTGGTCTACATGGTCCCGCTGACCATGTTCACCACCTATGGAGTGGTCACCGAGATGACCGGCGGGCGCACCGCCGGCGCCTACCTGATCACCCTGGCGGCGATGCTCTTCACCGCCTTTTCCTACAGTTTCATGGTGAGGAAGTACCCCATAGCCGGCTCAGCCTATTCCTATACCAGCCTCAGCTTCGGCCCTTGCGTCGGCTTCCTCGCTGGCTGGTCGCTGCTGCTCGACTACCTGTTCCTGCCAATGATCAACTACCTGCTCATCGGCCTGTTCCTCAATATCGCCTTCCCGATGGTGCCGGCCTGGGTCTTCGTGCTCGCGGCGATCGCCCTGGTCACCCTGCTCAACGTGATCGGCATCAGCTCGGTGGCCGGGATGAGCAACGTGATCGTCGGCGCCCAGTTCGTCTTCGCACTGGTGTTCATCGCCATGGCGATCAAGCACCTGGCCGGCATTCCCTCGCTGGACTTCTCCCTGCCCTTCGTCGGCGACGGCAGCCAGCCGGGCTTCACCCCGCTGATGGCCGGCGCGGCGGTGCTGTGCCTGTCGTTCCTCGGCTTCGACGCGGTTTCCACCCTGGCCGAGGAGACCCGCGACCCGCAGCGCGACATTCCGCGCGCCATCGTCATCACCACGGTCGGCGCCGGCCTGCTGTTCACCGTGCTGGCCGTCTTCAGCCAACTGGTGTTCCCCGGCAGCGTATTCCAGGACGCCGAATCGGCGGCCAACGAGGTGATGCTGGCGGCCGGCGGCCAGTTCCTCGCCAGCTTCTTCACCGCCGCCTACGTCGCCGGCGCCGCCGGCTCGGCGCTGGCCTCGCAGGCCTCGGTGTCGCGCATCCTCTACAGCATGGGCCGCGACGGCATCCTGCCGCGACGGGTGTTCGGCGGTCTTTCGGAGCGTTTCCAGACACCGGTGATCGCGATCTTGGTGGTTTCGCTGATTTCCCTGCTGGCGGTGGTGATCGACCTCACCACCCTGGCCTCGATGATCAGCTTCGGCGCGCTGGTAGCGTTCTCGGCGGTGAACCTGGCGGTGATCCGCAGCTACCTGCTGCTCGACGGCCGCCGCGCCCCGCGCGACCTGCTGCGCTACGGTCTGGTGCCGGCCATCGGCCTGGGCCTGACCCTGTGGCTGTGGACCAGCCTCTCGGCGCTGACCCTGGTGATCGGCCTGGCCTGGTTCGCCGCCGGCCTCGCCTACCTGGCGTTCCATACCGGCGGCTTCCGCCGCAAGGCACCGAGCGTGACCTTCTCCGAACAGAACTGAGCCCGGGATCCCGACATGCTGACGATCTACAGCGACGACCATCGCCTGCATCACGGCCGCCACGAACTGATCGGCGGCCAGTTCACCCCCTGCTTCGAAAAGCCCAGCCGCGCCGACATGGTCCTCGACCGGATCAGGGCGGTCGGTCTCGGCGATGTCCGCGCGCCACGCGACTTCGGCCTGGAGCCGATCCGCCGGGTGCACAGCGAAGGTTTCGTGCGCTTCCTGCAGAACGCCTGGCAGGACTGGCTGGCCAGCGGCCGCAGCCACGACATGCTGCCGATCGCCTGGCCGACCCGGCGCCTGCGGCAGACGGAGCCGGACAACATCGACGGTCGCCTCGGCTACTACTCCTTCGACGCCGGCGCGCCGATCACCGCCGGCACCTGGCAGGCGATCACCAGTTCGGCCAACGTCGCCCTCAGCGGCCAGTCCGAACTCGCCGGCGGCGCTCGCTCGGTATTTTCGCTCTGTCGCCCGCCAGGCCATCACGCCGCCGCCGACTACATGGGCGGCTACTGCTTCCTCAACAACGCCGCCATCGCCGCCCAGGCCTTCCTCGACCGGGGCGCCGGGCGGGTGGCGATCCTCGACGTCGACTATCACCACGGCAACGGCACCCAGGACATCTTCTACGACCGCGCCGATGTGCTGTTCACTTCGATCCACGGCGACCCGCGCTTCGAGTACCCCTACTTCCTCGGCTACGCCGACGAGAAGGGCAAGGGTGTCGGCGAGGGCTACAACTGCAACTACCCGCTGGCGTCCGGCAGCGACTGGGCGACCTGGAGCCTGGCGTTGCAGGCGGCGATCCGCCAGATCCAGGCGTACGCACCGGACGTGCTGGTGGTTTCCCTGGGGGTGGATACCTTCAAGGAGGACCCGATCTCCCAGTTCAGGCTGGACAGCCCGGACTACCTGCGGATGGGCGAGGCGATCGGCAAGCTCGGCCTGGCCACGCTGTTCGTGATGGAAGGTGGCTACGCGGTGGAAGAGATCGGCATCAACGCGGTGAATGTGTTACAGGGTTTCGAAGGGGTTCACCGGTAAGCCCACCCGCAACTTCGCCCGGTCGGAACGCGAAACGACCCGCCTCCCGGAAGAGAGGCGGGCCGTTTCGATTCAGGGTCTTACTTGATCACTTCGACGAACTCGACGTCGATCTCGCGGCCGACCAGGTCGCGGTCGACTTCGCCGGTCAGCTTGACCTGGGTCTTGTCGTTGATTTCCATCGGCGGGAAGTCTTCGTCGTCGATCTCGACCTTCATGCTGCCGGTGGCATCGCGGAACTCGTAGATGTCGCCCTTGATGCGCTTGACGATGGTGCCCTGCAGGACCACCGGGGTGTCGTCGGCGGCTTCCAGCGCGGCTTTCACCGTGGTGGTGGTCGGCGTGGCGCCCGGGCCGGTGTAGCCGGCGGCCAGGGTGACGGTGGAGAACAGGCCGATGGCGGCGATCAGGGGCAGGTGACGAAGTTTCATGGGTAACGCCTCGTGTTTGGTTTCGATGGGTCCAGGCTACGAGGCCTTGCTGAAACCAGGCTTAATCGGCGCTTAAGCGAAGCTTAATCGGCATCGCTGGTGGCCAGGCGCTCGCCGCTCTTCTTGCGGAACACGTAGAACAGGTTCGGCTCGCTGACCATGTAGATGGTGCCGTCGTCGTCGATGGCCACCCCTTCGGCGCGCGGGATCCTGCTGTCCAGGCCGTTGAAGCCGCCAAGCAGGCTGATGAAGCTGACCGGCTCGCCCTTCTCGTCCAACTCCAGCAGCAGGTGCGACTCTGCCGACAGCACCAGGGTGTGCCCGGTGCGCGGGTCGACGCTGAGCGCCGAGACATTGCGCATGTACAGGTCGTCGCTCGGCAGCGCGGTCATCGCCCCGCTCAGGCGCGGGCCACCGTCGCTCTTCCAGCTGAACAGGGTCATCGGATCGCGCTCCTTGCTCAGCAGCAGGCGCTGCTGGCGCCGATCCCAGGCGATGCCCTCGAAGCCCTTGTTCTTCTTGCCGAGGTTGCCCAGCGGGAATTCGGCCAGGCTCTTGGTGCTCAGCTCGGCGGTCTGCGGGTCGACGTGGAAGATGGTCAGGGTATTGCGGCGCTCGTCGGTCACCGCGACGTTGCCGTTCTCCAGCACCGCCACGCCTTCGGGATTGCTCAGGCCGAGCAGCGGGATGGTGCGCAGCACGTCGCCGGTGAGCGACAGTTCCACCAGCAGAGGACGCTTGCCGGTGACGGTGAACAGGGTTCTGGTCGCCGGGTTGTAGGCCAGGTCCGAGGTTTCTTCCTCTTCCAGGCCCTGCAACGGCTTGGCGTCGATCACCACCCGGTAGCCCGGCAACCAGATGCTCTCGTCGCGCAGCTGCTGGCTGGCCTGGCTCTCCTTCCACCACAGGCCGGCGCGATCGTCCCAGTGCATGATGACGGTCAGTACCACGCCGACGAGCGCGACGAACGCCAGCAGCAGCCAGCGGAAACGGGGAAGCTTGGAGGCAAGGGACATGGGCGAGGCTCGACTTTTTGGCCAGGTGTTTTCATGAGCGTCGCCATGAAAGGGCATTGGCCCCGCCCTGTCAATCGGAGTCCCGGCCAGCCGACCGACAGTCGCTTCCGATGCCGCCCGGGAACAGCCGGCCGCCCATCGGCGGCCGGTTCGTCTCAGAGCACGCGGGTCTCGAAGCGGCTGGCGCCCGGCAACTCGAGGACCAGTTCGTCGCCGCTGTGCAGCGGCCCGACCCCGGACGGCGTGCCGGTCAGCACCACGTCGCCGGCCTGCAGCGAGAAATGCCCGGCGATATGCTGGATCAGCGGCACGATCGGATTGAGCATGTCGCGGCTGTTGCCGTCCTGGCGCACCTCGCCGTTGATGGTCAGGCGGATGCCGATGTCGGTCGGGTCGGGGAACTGGTCGGCATTGACGAACGGCGCCAGCACGCCAGCGCCATCGAAGCTCTTCGCCAGCTCCCAGGGCAGGCCCTTCTCCTTCAGCTTCGCCTGGACTTCGCGCAGGGTCAGGTCCAGCGCCGGCGCATAGCCGGAGATCGCGTCCAGGACCTCTTCGCGATTCGGCTTGCGCGACAGCGGCTTGCCGATCAGCACGGCGATTTCCGCCTCGTAGTGCACCGAACCACGCGCCTGCGGCAGGCTCAACCCACCGCCCACCGGCACCACGCAGGAGCCGGGCTTGATGAACAGCAGCGGCTCGCTGGGCACCGGGTTGTTCAGCTCCCTGGCATGTTCGGCGTAGTTGCGCCCGACGCAGACCAGCTTGCCCAGGGAAAAGTGGATGGGGGTGCCGTCGATATAGTGATGCTGGTAACTCATGTACCGACTCCTGAACGGGTGGGAAGGCGTCCGTGACATCCGCCACAGACGAGAAGGGCCGGATGACCGGCCCTCTGCGTTGCGAAACCTGTTACTCGGCGAAGAGCTTGCCGGGGTTCATGATCCCGTTGGGGTCGAACACCGCCTTGAGCGCCTTCATGTAGGCAATTTCGGTTTCCGAGCGGGTGTAGGTCAAGTAGTCGCGCTTGGTCATGCCCACGCCGTGCTCGGCGGAAATCGAGCCGTTGTACTTCTCGACGGTCTCGAACACCCATTTGTTGACGGTCGCGCACTTGGCGAAGAACTCGTCCTTGCCGAGGTTTTCCGGCTTGAGGATGTTCAGGTGCAGGTTGCCGTCGCCGATGTGGCCGAACCACACCACCTCGAAGTCCGGGTAGTTGGCCTCGACGATGGCGTCGATGTCCTTGAGGAAGGCCGGCACCCGGGAAACCGTGACCGAGATATCGTTCTTGTACGGCGTCCAGTGGGAGATGGTCTCCGAGATGTATTCGCGCAGCTTCCACAGGTTCTGCAACTGCTGCTCGCTCTGGCTCATCACCCCGTCCAGCACCCAGCCCTGCTCGACGCAGTGCTCGAAGGTGGCCAGCGCCTCGTTGGCGACCTCCTCGGTGGTCGCCTCGAACTCCAGCAGGGCGTAGAACGGACAGTCGGTCTCGAACGCGCGCGGTACGTCGCCACGGGCCAGGACCTTGGCCAGGGCCTTGTCGGAGAAGAATTCGAAGGCGGTCAGGTCGAGCTTGCTCTGGAAGGCGTGCAGCACCGGCATGATCGAGTCGAAGTCGGGCGCGCCGAGGACCATCGCGGTGAGGTTCTTCGGCGTGCGCTCCAGGCGCATGGTCGCCTCGACCACGAAGCCCAGGGTGCCTTCGGCACCGATGAACAGCTGGCGCATGTCGTAGCCGGTGGCATTCTTGATCAGGTCCTTGTTCAGCTCCAGCAGGTCGCCCTTGCCGGTCACGACCTTCAGGCCGGCCACCCAGTTGCGGGTCATGCCGTAGCGAATGACCTTGATCCCGCCGGCATTGGTGCCGATATTGCCGCCGATCTGGCTGGAACCGGAGGAAGCGAAGTCAACCGGGTAGTACAGGCCGTTTTCCTCGGCGAAGGTCTGCAACTGCTTGGTCACCACCCCCGGCTGGCAGACCACGGTGCGGTCGAAGGCGTTGAAGTCGAGGATCCGGTTCATGTAGTCGAAGGCCACCACGACCTCGCCGTTGGCCGCCACCGCCGCGGCGGAGAGCCCGGTACGCCCGCCCGACGGGACCAGACCGACCTTGTGCTGGTTGGCCCAGCGGACGATCGCCTGGACCTGCTCGACGCTCTTGGGGAACACGATGGCCAGCGGCGCCGGGGCGAAATGCTTGGTCCAGTCCTTGCCGTAGGCGTCCAGGGAGGCGGCGTCGTCGAGCAGCTTGCCAGGCTCGACCAGGGGCTTGAGCGATTCGATCAGGGCTTCGCGGGTCATTCGGGAACTCTCAAATGGTTCATGGTCGTCCTGAGAACAACTCAGGTCGCAACCGGGCAAGGAAAAGGGAGAACATGCTAGCATACGCCCCCCGCGCTTAGTGCCTCCGGGCGCCGACTCGCGGGAGCCGGCCAGCGCCGGCCGGACCCGCTTCGCGCAGTTCGCTTTCCAGCCACTTCCTCCGGGACAACAGGTTTACGCAGATGAGCAAGACCTCTCTCGACAAGAGCAAGATCAAGTTCCTTCTTCTCGAAGGTGTCCACCAGAACGCCGTGGACACGCTGAAGGCCGCCGGCTACACCAACATCGAGTACCTCAAGACCGCGCTTTCCGGCGACGAGCTGAAGGAAAGGATCGCCGACGCGCACTTCATCGGCATTCGCTCCCGCACCCAGCTGACCGAAGAGGTCTTCGACTGCGCGAAGAAACTGATCGCGGTCGGCTGCTTCTGCATCGGCACCAACCAGGTCGACCTCAACGCCGCCCGCGAACGCGGCATCGCCGTGTTCAACGCGCCCTACTCGAACACCCGCTCTGTGGCTGAGCTGGTGCTGGCCGAAGCGATCCTGCTGCTGCGCGGCATCCCGGAAAAGAACGCCTCCTGCCATCGCGGCGGCTGGATCAAGAGCGCGGCGAACTCCTTCGAGATCCGCGGCAAGAAGCTCGGTATCGTCGGCTACGGCTCGATCGGCACCCAACTCTCGGTGCTCGCCGAGGCCCTGGGCATGCAGGTGTTCTTCTACGACACGGTGACCAAGCTGCCGCTGGGCAACGCCGTGCAGATCGGCAGCCTGCACGAACTGCTGGGCATGTCCGACATCGTCTCACTGCACGTCCCCGAGCTGCCTTCCACCCAGTGGATGATCGGCGAGAAGGAAATCCGCGCGATGAAGAAGGGCGGCATCCTGATCAACGCCGCGCGCGGCACCGTGGTCGAGCTGGACCACCTGGCCGCCGCGATCAAGGACGAGCACCTGATCGGCGCCGCCATCGACGTGTTCCCGGTCGAGCCGAAATCCAACGACGAGGAATTCGCCAGCCCGCTGCGCGGCCTGGACCGGGTGATCCTGACCCCGCACATCGGCGGCTCCACCGCCGAGGCACAGGCCAACATCGGCCTGGAAGTGGCGGAGAAGCTGGTCAAGTACAGCGACAACGGCACCTCGGTGTCCTCGGTCAACTTCCCCGAAGTGGCCCTGCCGTCGCACCCGGGCAAGCACCGCCTGCTGCACATCCATGCCAACATCCCCGGCGTGATGAGCGAGATCAACAAGGTCTTCGCCGACAACGGCATCAACGTTTCCGGCCAGTACCTGCAAACCAACGAGAAGGTCGGCTACGTGGTGATCGACGTCGATGCCGAGTACTCGGACCTGGCCCTGGAGAAACTCCAGCAGGTCAACGGCACCATCCGTAGCCGCGTGCTGTTCTAAGGCAGCGTCCGGCGGAAAGGAAAAAGGAGGCCCAGCGGCCTCCTTTTTTCGTTTCCGTCACTTGACGGTAACGGTGATCTTCTCCGACTCCACGGTCGGCTCCAGCGGCACGTGGTTCTTGTCGCCCACCAGCAGTTGCAGGGTGTGCTTGCCCGGCGGCAGGGTGATCTCGGTTTCGGTCTGGCCCTTGCCGAAATGACGGATGTTGTCGGTCATCGGCAGCGGCAGGTTCATCGCCGGCTGCTCCTTGAGGTCCACCAGCAGGTGGTGGTGTCCGGTATCCGGCATGTCGACGCCGGCCGGCGCCACGCCCATGCCCTTCAGGCCGAACTTCACGGTGAAGGTCTTGTCGACGGTTGCACCATCGGCCGGCGTGATGAAATACACTTTCGCCCCTTCGGGTGCCTTCGTGCGGGGCAGGTCGGCAGCCATCAGGCTGGCGGATGCGCCGAACATCAGGGCGGCTAGACCGAGGCAAGGCAATGTCACTCTCATGGGAGTCTCCTGTTTTCACTTCCGTTAGCACCGGGAAACGCCACTGGACGGAATTTCCCCGGCACTTTCCGTGCCTTTCGCATCAGGGAAAGGCATCGCTGGCACAGCGATTTTCGTTGCGAAGCCCGTCGTAGAGCGGCGCTTGCGCACATAATCCGGGCCAAAGCCCGCAACCTCTGGAAAGACCGCATGCAACCCAGTAGGTTCGCGATTGTCCAGGACGCGGGCCCGGCTAAGCTGAACGAACAGCATAGGCCCGACCGACGTTCATTCCCACCCGAGGAGTACTACATGCGATTTCTGCCCCGCCTGCTGATGCTGGTTTCCCTGGCCGCTCCGCTGGCCCACGCCGAACTGCTCGACGATGTCCACCAGCGCGGCGCCCTGCGCATCGCTCTGGAAGGCACCTATCCACCGTTCAACTTCAAACAGGGTGGCAAGCTCACCGGCTTCGAGACCGAACTGGGCGAACTGCTGGCGGCCGAGCTGAAGGTCAGGCCGGAATTCGTCACCACCGAATGGAGCGGCATCCTCGCCGGCCTGCAGAGCGGCAAGTACGACATCGCCCTGAACCAGGTCTCGGTCAACGAGCAGCGGCGCAAGGTCTTCGACTTCAGCGCGCCGTACACCATCTCCAGCGCCCAACTGATCGTGCGCGCCGACGAGACCCGCCAGTTCAAGTCGCTGGAAGACCTCAAGGGCCTCAAGCTCGGCGTCGGCCAGGGCACCAACTACGCTGATCTGGCGAAGTCGGTGGCCGGGGTCAACGTGCGCACCTATCCGGGCGCCCCGGAGTACCTGCAGGACCTGGCCAGCAAGCGCATCGACGCGGCGCTCAACGACCGCCTGCTGATCCCGTTCGCCATCCGCGAGGCCAGGCTGCCGGTCAAGCCCGGCGCGGCGGTGGGACCGGTGGCGAACATGGCGATTCCCTACCGGAAGAACAATCCGAAGTTCGGCGAAGCGCTGGACGCGGCGCTGGAAAAACTCAAGGCCGACGGCCGCTTCGCCAGGCTGTCGGAAAAATGGTTCGGCCTGGACGTCAGCCAGCCGCCGAAGTGAATCCCCGCCCGAACGGGCGGGAAGCGGCCGCGCTTCCGGGGCGCGGTCGTCGTGTTTGTCGATGGAGTGTTGAATGAATTCGCTGCAGAAACTGCTCGAATGGCTGGCCAACCTGGTCGAGCTGCTCGGGATGGCCTGGCCCTTCCTGCTCCAGGGTGCGATGTATACCGTGCTGTTCGCCGCGGTATCGATGGTGCTGGGGCTGGTACTCGGCTTCAGCGTCGCCGTGGTCCGGGTTACCAAGGTACCGCTGGTGTCGCAGATCGCCGCGGTGTACGTCAGCGCCTTCCGCGGTACGCCGCTGCTGGTGCAGATCTTCGTCCTGTACTACGGCCTGCCGAGCGTCGGCATCGAGTTCACCCCGGTCACCGCGGGCATCCTGGCGCTGACCCTGAACGTCGCAGCCTACCTCTCCGAATCCATGCGCGGAGCGATCCTCGGCATCGACAAGGGGCAGTGGGAAGCCGGGCTGTCGGTCGGCCTCACCTGGGGCCAGACCCTGTGGAACATCATCACCCCGCAGGCCCTGCGCCTGGCGGTGCCGAGCCTGTCGAACAGCCTGATCAGCCTGATCAAGGACACCTCGCTGATCTCGGTGATCACGGTGACCGAGCTGATGCTGGCGACCAAGGAGGTCATCGCCGAGACCTTCCAGCCACTGCCGCTGTACCTAGCCGCCGCCGGGATCTACTGGCTGCTCTCGGCACTCTTCGAGCGCGTGCAGAAGGCCCTGGAAAACCGCCTGACCGCGCCGCTGCGGCGCTGAGCGCTCAGCCGCCGGCGTCGAGACCGGCCAGGCAGACCGCCGCGCGATCCAGTTCGTCCTCGTTGAAGACCAGCACGCCCATGCGCTTGAGGGCGGCGGCGGTGACGCCCTCGCCGGCGATCCGGCTGCCGTTGAAGCGGCCGTCGTAGTTCTCCAGGTTGCCGCAGGAAGGGCTGCGCGCCTTGAGCACGGCCATGCGGATGTCGTGACGGCGGACCAGTTGCACGGCGACCTCGGCGCCGAGCAGGAATGCCTCGCTGACATCCTCGCCGTCGACGGTGAGCACCTGGTTCAGCCGGTCCAGCACTTCGCCGCCCTGGCCGCCGGGGATTTCCGCCGGCGGGCGGGGCGTCGGCAGGCCACCGGCGACTTCCGGGCAAAGCGCGACGATCCGCCCCTGCGCCTGCCAGCGCGAGAGCAGGTCGAACGGGCCGTGGCTGCCACCGTCGTAGCGCACCAAGTGGCCCAGCAGGCAACGGCTGACCAGAACCTTCTGCATGAATGCTCCACCCCCTTTGACAGGCACACAGAGTAGCCCGGCGCCCAGCGATGGTCACGCCCGGTAACAGTCCCTGGAAGAACCCGGGGAGACACTCCCTCGAGCGAACCGGAGCCAGACTCCCGGGTAACGTTCCAGGTCACGGCTGGCGGGGCCTGGCGGTTTTTTGCCGATCCTTAGGATAGAACTGCCGGCGGCCCATGGCGAACCGCCGCGGGCCCGCGCAGACTGGCCTCCCGCGCAACCGCGAAGGATCCGCCGACCATGTTCCCCACCCGCTCGCTCCTGCCGTACCTCCTGACCTCCGCCCTGCTGGCCAGCGGCGCCAGCCAGGCCGCCATGGAGGCCCTGGACAACCACAGCCTCAGCCAGGTCACCGGCCAGGCCGGGATCAACCTGCGCCTGGACCTGCGCGCCGGCGCGGCCAGGGTCGCCTGGGTGGACGACGGCGGCAGCCTGTCGCTGCGCAACCTGGTGATCGACAACGGCTGCGCGAAAGCCGGCGACTGCCCGGACGGGCGCGGCGGCAACATCCCGCTGGGCGCCGCCCAGCTCGGCCTGAGCCTGCCGATCTTCGGCGTCGAGCAGCCGACCCTGGCACTGGACGTGACCACCGGCAGCGGCGGCAGGCAGCAACTGGCGATCAGCCTGCCGGACCTCGCCACCATCAACGACCAACTGATCGCCAGCGGCCTGCCGGCACAACGCATCCGCCTGCGGGTGGCCAGCGACCTGCACATCGGCGAGAACTCGATCGGCCGCCTCGAACTGCGCGACATCACCGACCTGCGCGGCACGCTCAAGGTCCGGGGGCACTGAGGCGCCGCCCCAGGCTCAGGGCAACAGCAGGGGCGACTCGTCGCGCCGGCGGAACCAGCCGGTCAGGGACAACCGGTCACGGCTGGCCGGCAGGACTTCGTGCTCGGTGCCGGCGGACATGAACACCACCAGGCTACCGCCCGTCGGCTGGATATCCAGCTGCCGCCCCGGCAGGTGCAGGCGTAGCGCGCCGCCATGCTCGGGCAGCCAGGCGTCGTTGAGGTAGAGGACGGCGGAAACGGTGCGCGCGTCATCGTCGCGGAAGCGGTCGACATGTTTCTGGTAGTAGGCGCCCGGCGGATACAGCGCGAAATGACACTCGAAGTCCTCGAGACCGAGGAACAGCGAGGCGTTGAGTGCCTGCCGGAGACTGTCCATCACCCCCAGGTATTCGTCGCAGGCCGCGGATTCAGCGGGCTCCAGCCATTGCGTGAGGTCGCCGCGGATACCTTCGCGGATCACCTGGCCGTCGCCGCGGCCGATCGCCGCCGGGGTCAGTTCGCCGGCGCAGGCGCGGCTGCGGCACTCTTCGGCCAGTCTGGTGGTCAGACGCTCAGGCATGAAGACGCTCTGGTGCGACCAGCCCTGGTCGACCAGTTCATCGACGATGCGCTGCAGGAGTGGATGATCGACGTTGATGTGCATCGTCCATTCTAGCGTGCCGCCCGAGTGTCTCGACAAGCGGTCCGCTGCATGTCGACAATAGCGCCCCATGGACGGCACCACCCGAACGACGAGGCTTTCGCCGCCAAAGGAGTATCAATGCGCGCCCTGCTCGCCTTCGCTTTACTGCTGGTTGGTCTGCCCGCCCTGGCCGACCCCTATCAACGCCTGTACCAGGCCGCTGGCTGGCCCGACCAGCGCGCGCATTTCAGCGATGCCCTGGACGCGGCGCAGAAGCGCTACCAGGACAAGCTGCCGCCGGCGCTCTACCAGACCCTGGTGGACAACAGCAATCGTCGCTTCGCCCCGGCCGAGGTCGACCGGCGCGCGCTCAACGGCCTGCGCGAGAACCTTCCGGACAGCGCCAATCCACTGAACTTCTTCGAGTCGCCGCTGGGGCGCAAGGTGGTCGCCGCCGAGGTCCTCGCTACCCGCCGCGACCAGTTGCTACAGCACAGCAACGGCCTGCCGCGGCAGACCGCCAGCGAGCCGCGCCGCGCCCTGGTCAAGCGCCTGGCCCAGGTCCTCCCGGCGCGCGAGGCCGGCGCGGAAGTCAGCCTGGCCCTGGCCGGGGTCGCCGCCGACAGCCTCAGCCAGATGCTTCCGGGGCTGCCCGGCCTGCTTGGCGGCGGACAGACCGGCCAGTTGCTGGAGGGCCAGCGCCAGCGTCTGGTGCAACAGATCGGCGCGGACCTGGAGAACACCCTGCTGTATGTCTACCGCGGCCTCTCCGACGCGGAGCTCACCCAGTACGTGAGCTTCGCCGAATCGTCCGCCGGGCGCAGCTACTACCAGGCGGCCCTGGCCGCGCTGAAAGCCGGCCTGGCGGTGGACCAGTCGGTCGCCCAGTGATCGACGCGGGGCCTGCGGGTCAGGCCCCCAGCGCGTCGCTCAGGAAATCGAAATAGCGCCGCCGCAACCCCTCGCTTTCGTTCGCCAGGTGATGGCGCGCCTCATCCAGCAACAGTATCCGCGGCTCGTCGAATTTCTCCCGCAGCACCTTCAGGCCATGGCGCCAGTCCACCGTCTCGTCGGCCTCGCCCTGCACCACCAGGGGACTCAGGGCGCGCCGAGGCGCCCGCTCGATGCGCGGCACCCAGCGGGTCAGCGCACCGACCCAGGCGGTCGGCAGGGTGCGCGGCTGCAACGGATCGTGCTCGCGGAGGAAGTCGAGGAAGCGCGGGTCGCTGGAGTTCTCCGAGAAGCGCCGCGGGATCGAGTCGACGAACGGGCTCAGCAGGCGGTAGCTGAGCTTCGACCAGCCCCAGGCGCGCGGACGCACCAGCGGCGCCATAAGGATGGTCTCGCCCAGCTCGGGACGCTCGCCGCCGTGCAGCAGGTAGTCCAGCAGGATCGCCCCGCCGGTGCTTTGTCCGCACAGGTGCCAGGGCTGCGGCAGGGCAAGTTCGGCGGCCTGGCCCAGGAGGCCCTTGAACACCGCCTGGTATTCGGCGAAGTCGCGGATGCTGGCGCGCTCGCCTTCGGACAGGCCATGCCCAGGCAGGTCGCAGGCGAGCACCGAGAAGCCCATGCCCAGCGCCCAGTCGACCACGTGCCGGTACAACCCCATGTGGTCGTAATAGCCATGCATCAGCAGCAGGCTACCGCGCGCCTCCGGCAGCAGCCAGGCCTGTACCGCCAGGCGGCGCCCGTCGACCAGCATGCTGCCGAGCCGCGCTCGCAGGTCCGGATGGCGGGCGCGCAGGTCCAGGCCGTAGTAGGCCTGGTAGGCGAGGACAGCGGCATCCGCCTCGGCCGCGGCCAAGGGTCGCAGGTGCTGGCGCAGGTAATCGGGGTTGAAGGCTTCTGACATCGGCGATTCCGGGCTGGGGACTATAGGTGGCCGGGCCACGGGCGAAACCCTGGGATATTCAGCTGCGCGCGAACACATGGCAAGCTTGGCACCCGTTTTCCGTGTGAACGCCATGACTCCCCGCCGCAAGACGCTCCTCGTCAGCCTCGTCGGCCTGCTCTGGGCCGGCGGCCTGCTCACCGCCTACTGGTGGTTCGAGATCCGCTACATCCGCCCGTTCAGCGAGCAGACCACCCTGTTCTCCGGCGACAGCCTGCGCCTGCCTGCCGGGCTGGCCGGGCCGGGCCCGATCCGCCTGGTGCATTTCTGGGACCCGGCCTGTCCCTGCAACGTCGGCAACCAGCAGCATCTCGGCGAGCTGATCGAGCGCTTCGCCGGCCAGGGCGTGGAGTTCCACGTCCTGCAGAAGCCCGGCAGCCAGGGCCGCCTGCCGGACAACCTGGCCGCCCTGCGTCCCCTCGCCGGCCTGCCCGGTTCCGAGCAACTGCCGGCCAGCCCGGCCGTGGCGATCTGGGACCGCGACGGCCGCCTGGCCTACTTCGGCCCCTATAGCGAAGGCGCGGTATGCACCTCCAGCAACAGCTTCATCGAGCCGATCCTCGAGGCGCTGCTGCAAGGCCGCCCGGTGAACGCCACCCATACCCTCGCCGTGGGCTGCTATTGCCCCTGGGCCGGGGAAAAAGACTGACCTGGCTCAAGGCCAGGCTTTCGACAGAGGGCACGGGCCGGCGCAGCGGCTACACTGCCCGGGTCGGTCCACGAAGGGCCGTTTCCGAACCAAGGAGTCGCTGCATGTCCCTACGCCCCACCCTCGCCCTGCTCGCCGCCCTCGTCAGCCTGCCGCTGATGGCCGCCCAGAACGATCCGCAGCCCAGCAGCAAGGAACTGATGAAGGAACACCAGGCGCAGATCCAGAACGACCTGGCCGACGTCGACTACAAGCGCAAGCGCATCGTCGAAGCCAACATGAACCTCACCGACCAGGAAGGCGAGAAATTCTGGCCGATCTACAACACCTACCGCACCGAGTCGGACAAGCTCAGCAAGGAAACCCTCAAGCTGCTGCTGGACTACGCGCAGGCCTACAACAGCGGCAACGTCACCGACGACCAGGCGAGCAAGCTGATCGACCGCGTCGAGGAGCTCCAGGAAGACCGCCTGGAACTGCGCGACAAGTACGTCAAGCGCATCGCCAAGAACGTCTCGCCCAAGCGCGCCATGCGCTTCCTGCAGATCGAGATCCAGCTCGACGCCATCGCCACCCTGGAGATCGGCCGTCAGGTGCCGCTGGTCGAATAATCCCTCTCCTCCCTCGCCAGCCGCGCCCTGTACTGTTCAGGGGGCGCGGCGTACCAGCGGCGGAAGGCCCGGTAGAACGGCGACAGCTCGGCGAAGCCACAGGCCTTGGCCACTTCGCGGATCGCGCTGCCGGCCCGCAGCATTTCGCCGGCGCGCTGCCGGCGGACCTCCTCGCGCACCTGGCGGAAGCTCGCCCCGCCGGCGGCCAGCGCGCGTTGCAGCGCGCCGGCGCCCAGGCCCAGCTCGGCCGCGCACTGGCGCATGCCGTAGCCCTCGCCCAGGCGCAGTTCGACCAGGTAGCGCACGCGATTGAGCAGGCGGTTCTCGCTGAGCTCGCGGCTCTGCTCTTCCGCGTGACGGGTAAGCAGCGCATGCATGTCCGGATTGGCGTTGCGCGACGGTCGCCGGAGCAGCGCGGCGGGGAACAGCAGCGCGTCGTGCTCGCGGGAAAACAGCGGCAACCGGCCGAACAGCCGGCGGTGCTCGCCGAGGCGGGCCGGCGCCGGATGGCGGAACTCGATGTGTTCGGCGACGAACTCGTCGTCGCTGATCAGCGCCAGCAGCTTGAGGAACAGCAGCATCAGGCATTCGATCTGCTGGCGCAGCGAGGCATGGCCCAGGTAGTTGATGTCGAGGATCAGCCTGGCCGAATCCCCTTCGACCTCGAGGCGCGCGGCGAAACCACCGGAGAGTATGTGCTGGAAACGCACGAAGCTGCGCAGCGCCTCCTCCAGATCGCGCGCGGACAGCAGCAGGTAGCCGACCACATCGAGCAGGCGCGGCTTCATCGCCTCGCCCAGGTGCAGGCCGATGTCGGCATCGCCGGTCACCGCCGCCAGTTCGGTCCAGAACAACGGGGCGTTGTCGTGCACCAGGCGGCCACCCAGGACCGGTGGCGGCAGCGGCGTGCGCCGGTAGACGCTGCGATAGACCCGGGTCGGGTCCAGGCCGAGGGCGTCGAAGGCTTCGTACAACAGGCGCCGCAACGTGGCGGAATGGGTCAGGGGACTGGTGGACGGGTCGTCCTGCATGGCGGCTCCTCGTGATTGACCAAAGACTTCCAGGCTCCGAGCATTCGGTCAATGCCGCGCGTCGATGGCATCCGCAGAATGCTCGCCACTACAACAAGGAGAAAGGTCCGATGAAACGCACCCTGACCGTGATCGCCGTGGCGGTAGCCGCCGCGGCCGCCGGCGCCGCCTGGTATCTCCATGCCAAGCAGCCGGTGCGCAGCGGCTCGCTGGCCCTGGCCCACCTGCAGGCGCCGGTCGACGTGCGCTACGACGAGCGCGGCGTGCCGCACCTGTACGCGCAGAACCAGACCGACCTCTACCGCGCCCTCGGCTACGTGCACGCCCAGGACCGCCTGTTCCAGATGGAAATGCTGCGGCGCCTGTCGCGCGGCGAACTGGCCGAGGTACTCGGCCCCAGGCTGGTGGACACCGACCGGCTGTTCCGCACCTTGCGCATCCGCGACCACGCCGCCGCGTACAGCGCGCGCCAGGACAAGCAGTCGCAGCCGTGGAAGGTGCTGGAGGCCTACCTCGACGGGGTCAACCAGTTCCAGGAAAACAACCCCGCTCCGCTCGAATTCGACCTGCTGGGCATACCCAGGCGTCCCTTCACCCCCGAGGACACCCTGAGCATCGCCGGCTACATGGCCTACAGCTTCGCCGCCGCGTTCCGCACCGAGCCGGCACTGACCTATGTGCGCGACGAACTGGGCGGTGACTACCTGCGCATCTTCGACCTCGACTGGCATCCGCAGGGCGTGCTGACGCCCTCCGGCGCACTGGGCGCCGGCGACTGGCAGGACCTCGGCGCCCTCGCCCGTCTCAGCCAGCAGGCCCTGGAGGACGCCGGCCTGCCGCAGTTCGAGGGCAGCAACGCCTGGGTCGTCGCCGGCAGCCGCAGCGCCAGCGGCAAGCCGTTGCTGGCCGGCGACCCGCACATCCGCTTCGCCGCGCCAGCGGTGTGGTACGAGGCCCAGCTGAGCGCGCCCGGCTTCGAGCTCTACGGCCACCACCAGGCGCTCAACCCCTTCGCCTCGCTGGGCCACAACCGCGCGTTCGGCTGGAGCCTGACCATGTTCCAGAACGACGACCTCGACCTGATCGCCGAGAAGGTCAACCCGGACAACCCCAACCAGGTCTGGTACCAGGGCAAGTGGGTCGACCTGCAGAGCGAGGAGCAGGAAATCGCGGTCAAGGGCGCCGCGCCGGTGAAGCTCACCCTGCGCCGCTCGCCCCACGGTCCGATCGTCAACGACGCGCTCGGCGCCAGCTCCGGCAAGACCCCGATCGCCATGTGGTGGGCCTTCCTCGAGAGCGAGAACCCGGTGCTCGACGCCTTCTACGAGCTGAACCGCGCCGACACCCTGGCCAAGGCCCGCGCGGCGGCCTCGAAGATCCATTCGCCGGGGCTCAACCTGGTCTGGGCCAACGCCGCCGGCGACATCGGCTGGTGGGCCTCGGCGGCACTGCCGAAGCGGCCGGAGGGAGTGAATCCGAGTTTCATCCTCGATGGCAGCCAGGGCGAGGCGGACAAATCCGGCTTCTATCCCTTCGCCGACAATCCACAGGAAGAAAACCCGGCGCGCGGCTACATCGTCTCCGCCAACTTCCAGCCGGTGCCGGCCAACGGCCGGCCGATCCCCGGCTACTACAACCTGGCCGACCGCGGCCAGTGGCTGGATGCGCAACTGGCCGATCGCAGCGTGAAGTGGAACCTGGACAACAGCCGCGCGTTGCAGCTCGGCAACCGCACCGGCTACGCGCCGCGCCTGCTCGCACCGTTGCTGCCGGTGCTGCGCGAGGCGGTCGACGACGCCGAAGGCAAGCGTCTGGTCGAGCAACTGGCGGCCTGGAAGGGCGACTACCCGGTCGACTCGACCGCCGCCACGCTGTTCAACCAGTTGCTGTTCCAGATCGCCGAGGGCGCCTTGCACGACGAATTGGGCGATGCCTTCTTCGACAACCTGATCGCCACCCGCGCCATCGACAGCGCGCTGCCACGACTGGCCGCCGACGCCGACTCCCCCTGGTGGGACGACCGCCGCACAGAGCGCCGGGAAAGCCGCGCGGATATCGTCAAGGCCGCCTGGGCCGCCTCCCTCGCGCACCTGCGCGGCACCCTCGGCAACGACCCGTCCGGCTGGCTGTGGGGCAAGGCGCACACCCTGACCCACGAGCACGCGCTGGGCCAGCAGCCGCTGCTCAGGCGCCTCCTCAACGTCGGCCCGTTCGCCGCCCCCGGCACCCACGAAGTGCCGAACAACCTGTCGGCGAAGATCGGTCCGGCCCCCTGGCCGGTCACCTACGGCCCCTCGACCCGGCGCCTGGTGGACTTCGCCGACCCGACCCACAGCCTCGGCATCAACCCGGTCGGGCAGAGCGGCGTGCCCTTCGATGGCCACTACGACGACCAGGCCGAAGCCTACATCGAGGGCCACTACCTGCCACAGCACTATGAGGAAAACGAGGTGAAGGCGAACAGCAAGGGCGTGCTGGTGCTGGAGCCGAAGCGCTGAGCCGGCCGGCGTGGAGTAGGGCGAGTAACCGCATGGTGGTTGTCCGCCGGATACAACGGGGTATCGGCGGATAACGCCTCGGGCGTTATTCGCCCTACGGAGCGTAGCCAGGCATTTCCCGCCACCGACGCCACAATGAAAAAGGCCACCCGAAGGTGGCCTTTTCTTTTCCGGCGGCAGGCTCAGGCCGGGGTCGGCGAGCCTTTCTGCCAGTCGCTGGCGGTCTCTTCCATCGCCTGCTGGATCGCCCGGCGACGCCGCTCCTCGGCCTGGCGGGTGAAGTACCAGGCAAGGAAGGTGAACAACGAGACGCTCAGCAGGATCAGGCTGGCCACCGCGTTGATCTCCGGCTTCACGCCCAGGCGCACGGCGGAGAAGACTTCCATCGGCAGGGTGGTCGAGCCGGGGCCGGAGACGAAGCTGGCCAGCACCAGGTCGTCCAGCGACAGGGCGAAGGACATCATGCCGCCGGCCGCCAGCGAGGGCGCGATCATCGGGATGGTGATCAGCAGGAACACCTTCCAGGGCTTGGCGCCCAGGTCCATCGCCGCCTCCTCGATCGACAGGTCGAGTTCACGCAGGCGCGCCGACACCACCACCGCCACGTAGGACGAGCAGAAGCTGGTGTGGGCGATCCAGATGGTGACGATACCCCGCTCCTGCGGCCAGCCGATCAGTTGCGCCATGGCCACGAACAGCAGCAGCAACGACAGGCCGGTGATCACTTCCGGCATCACCAGCGGTGCGGTGACCATGCCACCGAACAGCGTGCGGCCGCGGAAGCGCGGGATGCGGGTGAGGACGAAGGCCGCCAGGGTCCCGAGGATCACCGAGGAGAACGCCGTGTAGAAGGCGATCTCCAGGGAGCGGCCGACCGAACTGACCAGCTGGGTGTTGTCCAGCAGGCCGACGTACCACTTCACCGACCAGCCGCCCCACACCGTCACCAGCTTGGAGGCGTTGAACGAGTAGATCACCAGGATCAGCATCGGCAGGTAGATGAAGAGCAGGCCGACGATCAGCATGACGTTGGAGAAATTCCAGCGCTTCATACCTTGCCCTCCAGTTCTTTAGCCACGCTTCTGGATGGAGAGCCTGTTGAACAGGATGAAGAGCAGAATACGTGGTGCTGGCTCATACCTTGCCCTCCAGTTCTTTAGCCTGGTTCTTGTTGAACAGGATGATCGGGATGATCAGGATCGCCAGCATCACCACCGCCAGGGCGGACGCTACCGGCCAGTCGCGGTTGTTGAAGAACTCCTGCCAGAGCACCTTGCCGATCATCAGGGTCTCGGGGCCGCCGAGCAGTTCCGGGATGACGAACTCGCCCACCGCGGGGATGAACACCAGCATGCAGCCGGCGATGATGCCGTTCTTCGACAGCGGCACGGTGATCTTCCAGAAGCTGGTGAAGTTGCGCGCGCCCAGGTCGGATGCGGCTTCCAGCAGGCTCGGGTCGTGCTTCACCAGGTTGGCGTAGAGCGGCAGGATCATGAACGGCAGGTAGGAATAGACGATGCCGATGTACACCGCGACGTTGGTGTTGAGGATAGTCAGCGGCTCGCTGATGATCCCCAGCCCCATCAGCACGCTGTTGAGCAGGCCGTTGTTGGAAAGGATGCCCATCCAGGCATAGACCCGGATCAGGATCGCCGTCCAGGTCGGCATCATGATCAACAGCAGCAGGACCGTCTGCGTCGACTGGCTGGAGCGGGCGATGGCGTAGGCCATCGGGTAGCCCACCAGCAGGCAGATCAGGGTGCTGACGAAGGCCATCTTCAGCGAGCCGAGGTAGGCGTCGATGTAGAGCGGGTCGTCGGTCAGCATCAGGTAGTTGCCGAGGTTCAGCAGCACCTGCAGCTGCTGGTCGGCGTAGGCGAAGATCTCGGTGTAGGGCGGGATGGCCACGTCCGCTTCCGCCAGGCTGATCTTCAGCACGATGGCGAAGGGCAGCAGGAAGAACAGGAAGAGCCACAGGAACGGCACCCCGATGACCGCATGCCGCCCACCGGGCATGCGCTTTTTCAGGCTGTTGGCGAATTTCATGACTGCAGTACCACGCCGCTGTCGTCGTACCAGCTGATGTACACCGACTGGTCCCAGGTCGGCCGTGCGACGTGGCGCTCGGCGTTGGCCATGAAGGCCTGGACGATCATCCCCGAAGCCAGCTTGATGTAGTACACCGAGTGGCCGCCGAGGTAGGCGATGTCATAGACGGTGCCCTGCGCCCAGTTGTGCCCGGGGTGTTCCAGGTTGTCCGGCTTCTGCGCGCTGATCATCACTTTCTCCGGCCGCAGCGCGTAGGTGATGCGCTTGTCCTCGGCGCGGGTACTGATGCCGTGGCCGATGTAGATCGGGTTCTCCAATTGCGGGCAGGCGATCACCGCATGGTCCTGCACGTCCTCCACCAGCACGCCGTCGAACAGGTTGACGTTGCCGATGAACTCGCAGACCAGGCGGCTCGCCGGGGTTTCGTAGATGTCCATCGGGCTGCCGATCTGCTCGATGCAGCCCAGGTGCATGATGGCGATGCGCTGGGCCATGGTCATGGCCTCTTCCTGGTCGTGGGTCACCATCACGCAGGTCACGCCGACGCGCTCGATGATCTCCACCAGTTCAAGTTGCATCTGCGAGCGCAGCTTCTTGTCCAGCGCGCCCATCGGCTCGTCGAGCAGCAGCAGCTTCGGCCGCTTGGCCAGCGAGCGCGCCAGGGCCACCCGCTGGCGCTGGCCGCCGGAGAGCTGGTGCGGCTTGCGCTTGGCGTACTGGGTCATGTGCACCAGCTTGAGCATCTCGGCCACGCGCTCGTCGATCTCGGCCTTGGGCAGGCCGTCCTGCTTGAGGCCGAAGGCGATGTTCTGCGCCACGCTCATGTGCGGGAACAGCGCATAGGACTGGAACATCATGTTGATCGGCCGCTCGTAGGGCGGCAGGTCGGTGATGTCCTGGCCATCGAGGAAGATCCGCCCCTCGGTGGGTCGCTCGAAGCCGGCGAGCATGCGCAACAGGGTGGATTTACCCGAGCCGGAGCCGCCGAGCAGGGCGAAGATCTCGCCCTTGTTGATGGTCAGGGACACGGTGTCCACCGCCAGCGTCTCGTCGAACTGCTTGGTTACCCGGTCGATCTTTACCAGCACCTCTTTCGGCTGCTGGCTGCCCTCTAGGGCTTTCTTGTAGGCACCGGAGGCTATCGCCATTACCACAACTCCCAAGTCGTTGATGCCCGGTTCACGCTACCGGGCGGAATTTGAACTTATTTGCCGGTCTTGATCCGGGTCCAGGTGCGGGTCTGCAGGCGCAGCACCTTGGCCGGCAGCACGGCGGAAACGTAGGCCTTGTCGAGCACGGCCTGCGGCGGATACACCTCCTCGCTGTCGCTGACGCTCTTGTCCATCAGCGGGCGAGCCCCCGGTACCGCGTTGGCGTAGCCGACGTAGTCGCTGACCTTGGCGATCACTTCCGGACGCAGCAGGTAGTCGATGAACGCATAGGCGTTATCGGCGGCCTTGGCGTCGGCGGGAATCGCCATCAGGTCGAACCACAGGTTGGCGCCTTCCTTGGGAATCACGTACTGGATGTCGATGCCCTTGCCGGCCTCCTCGGCACGGGCGGCCGCCTGGAAGACGTCCCCGGAATAGCCGAAGGCGACGCAGATGTTGCCGTTGGCCAGGTCGGAAATGTACTTGGAGGAGTGGAAGTAGCTGACGTAGGGACGCACCTTCGTCAGTACCTCCTCGGCCTTCTTGTACTCCTTCGGGTCGTGCGTGTTGGGATCCAGCCCCAGGTAGTTGAGGGCGGCGGGCAGCATCTCGTCGCCGCTGTCCATGAAGGCCACGCCGCACTTGGCGAGCTTCTTCATGTTCTCCGGCTCGAAGAGGATCGCCCAGGAGTCGATCGGCTGGTCGCCGAGCACTTCCTTGACCTTGGCCACGTTGTAGCCGATGCCGTTGGTGCCCCACAGGTAGGGCACCGCGTACTGGTTGCCCGGATCGCTGACTTCCAGCTGCTTGAGCAGCGCCGGGTCGAGGTTCTTCCAGTTCGGCAGCTTGCTCTTGTCCAGCTTCTGGAAGGCGCCGGCCTGGATCTGCTTGCCGAGGAAGTTGTTCGATGGCACCACGATGTCGTAGCCGGAATGCCCGGATACCAGCTTGCCCTCCAGGGTCTCGTTGGAGTCGAAGACGTCGTAGCTGACGTCGATCCCGCTCTCCTTGGTGAAGTCCTTGAGGGTGGTCGGAGCGATGTAATCGGTCCAGTTGTAGATGTGCAGGCTCTTCTTCTCCGCCTGTACGGGGCCCGCGATCGCCGCGGCCAGCGTGGCCACCAGCAGTGTCTTTCCAATGGGATGTTGCATGTCCGACTCCTGTTCCGGGCCTTTTCACGGCAGCACCCTGCCTGTTCGACCCGTGTTCTTCAAGTGCCGATGTAAGCCCAGATCACTCGGGTTTCATGACAACCCGGCGATTGCGCCGGGAAACATGAGTGAGTTGGGTTCCCCACCGACGTGTTGGTTTCAGGTTTTCCGGGCCCGGGGCCCCGTGCGAACGGCGTGAACGTCCCCGGCGCGGCAGATTGGCGCAGCGCCCGTGGCAGCGTCTTCGTCGTCGATACTGCGTCCGGTCGTCGGGCCCCCAGGAGGAAGCGTCTGGACGAACGGGCAAAAGAGTCGAACCTCTTCGCAGGGGGAGCGCAACCGGAGGAAACCCGGCCGCGTTCCGGTTCACTCGTGGCGGAGCGCCGGCGGGCTCAGGCGCCGCCGGCGTCCACGCGGATCACTTGCCGGACTTGATCTTGGTCCAGCTGCGGGTCATCGCCCGCTGGGTCTTGGCCGGCAGGTCGGGGAAGGTGTACAGCTTCTTCATGACCTCTTCGCTCGGGTAGATGCCCGGGTCGTTGCGGATCGCCTCGGACACCAGCGGGGTGGCCGCCGCGTTGCCGTTGGGGAACTGCACCACGTCGGTGATCTCGGCCATGATTTCCGGCTTCATCAGGAAGTTGACGAACGCCAGGGCGCCTTCGGTGTTCTCGGCGTCCTTGGGGATGGCGACCATGTCGAAGAAGCTGCCGGCGCCTTCCTTGGGAATGTTGTACTTGACGGTGACCTTGTTCTTCGCCTCTTCGGCGCGCGACTTGGCCTGGTAGATATCGCCGGAGTAGCCGATGGCGACGCAGATGTTGCCGTTGGCCAGGTCGGAAATGTACTTCGACGAGTGGAAGTAGGTGACGTAGGGACGGATCTTCAGGAACAGTTCCTCGGCCGCCTTGAGTTCCTTGGGATTGTCGGTGTCCGGCTTGTAGCCGAGATAGTGCAGGGCCGCCGGAAGGATCTCGGTCGGCGAGTCGAGGAAGCTCACGCCGCACTGCTTCAGCTTCTGGATGTTCTCCGGCTTGAACACCAGGTCCCAGGAATCCACCGGCGCGTTGTCGCCGAAGGCCGCCTTGACCTTGTCCGGGTTGTAGCCGATGCCGATGGTGCCCCACATGTAGGGAATCGCGTGCTCGTTGCCCGGGTCGCTGACTTCCAGGGTGTGCATCAGGTCCTTGTTCAGGTTCTTCCAGTTCGGCAGCTTGGACTTGTCGAGCTTCTGGTAGACCCCGGCCTTGATCTGCTTGGCGAGGAAGGAGTTGGACGGCACCACCACGTCGTACCCGGACTTGCCCGCCAGCAACTTGGCTTCCAGCACCTCGTTGCTGTCGTAGACGTCATAGACGACCTTGATCCCGGTTTCCTTGGTGAACTTCTCCAGGGTGTCCGGCGCGATGTAGTCGGACCAGTTGTAGACGTGCAGCACCTTGTTGTCCGCAGCCTGCGCCATACCGGCCACAGTGCCCGCCAAGGTCAGGGCGAGCAGGGTCTTACCGAAACGTTTCATCATGCGGGGTAGCTCCATTTTTGTTGAAGTATCCGGGCGGTGGCGCAACCGATCGCGTCACCACCCGGTGAGCCTGGCCAACGCACTGGCGCAGTCTGGCAAAAGTCCGCTCAGGGACTCAAGCCAGGACGGCGGCGGCGGTCTGATCGAGGCACTTGCGCGCCAGGGTGATCAACTCATCGATCTGCGACGGATCGATCACCAGCGGCGGCGAGATAATCATAGTGTCGCCCACCGCGCGCATGATCAAACCGTTGCGGAAACAATGCTCCCGGCACAGCATCCCGACACCCTTGTCGGTGAAACGCTCGCGGGTCTTCTTGTTCTTGACCAGCTCCAGGGCGGCGACCATGCCGACCCCACGCGCTTCGCCCACCAACGGGTGGTCGGCCAGCTCCTGCCAGCGTTTCTGCAAATACGGTGCCGTTTCCGCCTTCACCTTCTCGATGATTTTCTCCTCGCGCAGGATGCGGATGTTCTCCAGGGCTACGGCGGCCGCCACCGGGTGACCGGAATAGGTGAAGCCGTGGTAGAACTCGCCGCCCTGGTTGAGCACTTCGACGATCTCGTCGCGCACCACCACGCCGCCCATGGGGATGTAGCCGGAGGTGAGGCCCTTGGCGATCGGCATCAGGTCCGGGGCGTTGCCGTAGTACTGGCTGCCGAACCACTCGCCGGTACGGCCGAAGCCGCAGATCACTTCGTCGGCGATGAACAGGATGTCGTACTTGGCGAGGATCTCGCGGATCTTCGGCCAGTAGGTGTCCGGCGGGACGATCACGCCGCCGGCGCCCTGGATCGGCTCGGCGATGAAGGCGGCGACGTTTTCCTCGCCCACTTCGAGAATCTTCTTCTCCAGTTGCTCGGCGGCCCAGACGCCGAACTCGTCCGGCGACATGTCGCCGCCCTCGCCGTACCAGTAGGGCTGGGCGATGTGGACGATGCCCGGGATGGGGAAATCGCCCTGTTCATGCAGCGCCTTCATGCCGCCCAGGCTGACGCCGGCGACGGTGGAGCCGTGGTAGCCGTTCCAGCGGCCGATCACCACTTTCTTCTGCGGCTGGCCCTTGGTCGCCCAATAGTGGCGGACCATGCGCAGCACGGTGTCGTTGGCCTCGGAGCCGGAGCCGGTGAAGAACACATGGTTCATGCCTTCCGGGGCGACGTCGGCGATCGCCTTGGCCAGCTCGACCACCGGCGGGTGGGCGGTCTGGAAGAACAGGTTGTAGAACGGCAGCTCGCGCATCTGCCGGGTAGCGGCCTGGACCAGCTCCTCGCGGCCGTAGCCGACGTTGACGCACCAGAGGCCGGCCATCGCATCGAGGATCTTGTTGCCCTCGCTGTCCCAGATGTAGACGCCTTCGGCCTTGGTGATGATCCGCGCGCCCTTCTCGTTCAACTGCTTGTAGTCGGTGAACGGCGGCAGATGGTGGTCGCGGCTCAACGCCTGCCACTCACGGGTCTTGGCGTTGGTGATTTGGCTGTTCATGTCACACCTCTTCTATTCAAGACTGTCCGGGAGCGGCGGTCCACGCCGGCCGCCCCCGGCCAGGATCAAACGGAAAGCAGGAGGAATTCCCGCTCCCAGGAGCTGATTACCCGCTTGAAATTCTCGTGCTCCGCACGTTTCACCGCGACGTAGCCGCTGATGAACTTGCTGCCGAGATACTGCTCGAGGGGCTTGCAGTTCTCCATGCGCTCCAGCGCCGCTTCGATCGTCAGCGGCAGGCGCAGGTTGCGGCGCTCATAGCCGCGACCTTTGACCTGGGCACTCGGCTTGATGCCTTCGACCATGCCGATGTAGCCGCACAGCAGGCTGGCAGCCAGCGCCAGGTAAGGGTTGGCGTCGGCGCCGGCGAGGCGGTTCTCGACCCGGCGGTTCTCCGGGCTGGAATCCGGCACGCGCAGGCCGACGGTACGGTTCTCTTCGCCCCACTCGACGTTCACCGGCGCCGAGGTATCGGGCAGGAAGCGGCGGAACGAGTTCACGTTGGGCGCGAACAGCGGCAGCACTTCCGGGATGAACTTCTGCAGGCCGCCGATATGGTGCAGGAACAGTTCGCTCATGGTGCCGTCGGCATTGGAGAAGATGTTCCTGCCGGTCTTCACGTCGACGATGCTCTGGTGCAGGTGCATCGCGCTGCCCGGCTCGCCGGTCATCGGCTTGGCCATGAAGGTGGCGGCGACGTTGTGCTTGAGCGCGGCCTCGCGCATGGTGCGCTTGAACACCAGGATCTGGTCGGCCAGGTCGAGGGCGTCGCCGTGACGGAAGTTGATCTCCATCTGCGCGGTGCCCTCCTCGTGGATCAGCGTATCCAGGTCAAGGCCCTGGGCCTCGCACCAGTCGTACATGTCCTCGAACAGCGGGTCGAACTCGTTGGCGGCGTCGATGGAGAACGACTGGCGCCCGGTTTCCTGGCGGCCGGAGCGGCCCACCGGGGCCTGCAACGGGTAGTCGGGGTCATCGCTGCGCTTGGTCAGGTAGAACTCCATCTCCGGCGCCACGATCGGCCGCCAGCCCTTGTCGGCGTACATCTTCAGCACGCGCTTGAGGATGTTGCGCGGAGACAGTTCGATGGGGTTGCCGAGCTTGTCGAAGGTATCGTGGATCACCATCGCGGTGGGCTCGATGGCCCAGGGGACGAGGAACACGGCATTCTCGTCCGGGCGGCAGACCATATCGATGTCGGCCGGGTCGAGCAGGTCGTAGTAAATGTCGTCTTCCACGTAGTCGCCGGTGACGGTCTGCAGCAGAACGCTCTCCGGCAGGCGCATGCCCTTTTCCGCGATGAACTTGTTGGTCGGCGAGATCTTGCCGCGGGCGATGCCTGTCAGGTCGGAAATCAGGCATTCCACTTCGGTGATCTTGCGTTCCTTCAGCCAGCTGGTCAGCTGGTCTAACTTGGTAGTCATAAAGACCTCAGGGTTGAGAGTCCGGCCCCAACAGCCGGACTCAACGTTGCCCCGCCCTCTTGCCGCAGGCCTTACCGAAAGCCTGGAAGATAGCGAGATAGTTGGGGTTCGTCAGAACCTGCCACTCCGGGTGCCATTGCACACCAAGAGCGAAGGCTTTTGCACCTTCTACGGAGATGGCTTCGACCAACCCGTCAGGCGCCAGTGCTTCTACTCGAAGGCCCGGCGCCAGACGATCAACGCCCTGGCCATGGATGGAATTGACCTGGAACTCGCTCGGCAAGCCGATGCCGGCGAGCACTCCGCCCGGCTGCACATGCATGGCATGGCGCGGCGCGTACTGAACCTCGAGCGGCTGGTCGGCCGGCTCGCGGTGGTCCATGAAGGTTCCGGCCTCGTGCACCTTCTGGTGCAGGCTGCCGCCGAAAGCCACGTTCATTTCCTGGAAACCACGGCAGATGCCGAGGACCGGAATGCCGGCGTCGATGGCGGCGCGGACCAGCGGCAGCGTGGTGGCGTCGCGGTCGGGATCGTGAAGAGTGCCGGGCTCGCTCGCCGCCCCACTATAATGACGGGGCTCGACGTTCGACGGCGAGCCGGTGAAGAGCAAGCCGTCGATGCTGTCCAGCAGGGTTGCCTGGTCGAGCAGTTCGCCCAGCGCAGGAATGATCAGCGGGAGGCCGCCAGCGCCGTTGACCACGGCACGCAGGTATTTGTCGCCGGCAATGTGGTAGGGATGAAGACCGATCTGCTTGGTGCAGGCGGTGACGCCGATTAACGGCAGGCGAGACATGAGACACCCGTTGTTTGTAGATGTTATGGGGTTTGGCCGAGCTTAGCGTTGTTCATTTTTTTACACAATAGGCCTGTAAAAAATTGAACACGCGTTCCTGAACACCCTTCGACGCGAGGTTTTTTTCGGCTTTTCGCCTGGCGAAAATGCCCTGAAAACGGCCTCAACGCCCCACAAGAGGGCGTTTTTGGCGGCTATTGACATCCCACAGGCTTTCGGATTGACTCATAGCCTACCCCCCGCATGATTGAAATTTTTAACAAAAAAGGTGTTGCATCATGTCGGTACCCCAGCGTGCCGTTCAGCTCACTGAACCGAGCGAGTTCCTCAAGGAACATCCCGAGGTCCAGTTCGTCGACCTTCTTATTGCAGACATGAATGGCGTGGTTCGCGGCAAGCGGATCGAACGCAACAGTCTGAACAAAGTCTTCGAGAAAGGTATCAATCTCCCCGCTTCCCTGTTCGCCCTCGACATCACCGGCTCCACCGTGGAGAGCACCGGCCTGGGTCTCGACATCGGCGACGCCGACCGGATCTGCTATCCGATCCCCGGCACCCTCTCCATGGAGCCCTGGCAGAAGCGCCCCACCGCGCAACTGCTGATGACCATGCATGAGCTGGAAGGCGAGCCCTTCTTCGCCGATCCCCGCGAAGTCCTGCGCCAGGTGGTGGAGAAATTCACCGAGATGGAACTGACCATCGTCGCCGCCTTCGAACTGGAGTTCTACCTGATCGACCAGGAGAACGTGAACGGCCGGCCGCAGCCGCCGCGCTCGCCGATCTCCGGCAAGCGTCCGCAGTCGGTGCAGGTGTATTCCATCGACGACCTCGACGAATACGTCGAGTGCCTTCAGGACATCATCGACGGCGCCCGCGCCCAGGGCATCCCGGCCGACGCCATCGTCGCCGAATCCGCTCCGGCGCAGTTCGAGGTCAACCTCAACCACGTCAACGATGCCCTCAAGGCCTGCGACCACGCGGTGCTGCTCAAGCGCCTGGTCAAGAACATCGCCTACGACCACGAGATGGACACCACCTTCATGGCCAAGCCCTATCCGGGCCAGGCCGGGAACGGACTGCACGTGCACATCTCGCTGCTCGACAAGCACGGCAACAACATCTTCACCAGCGAGGATCCCGAGCAGAACGCCGCATTGCGCCATGCGATCGGCGGTGTGCTCGAGACCCTACCGGCCTCCATGGCCTTCCTCTGCCCCAACGTCAACTCCTACCGCCGCTTCGGTTCGCAGTTCTACGTGCCGAACGCGCCGAGCTGGGGCCTGGACAACCGCACCGTGGCCCTGCGCGTGCCCACCGGCAGCCCGGACGCGGTGCGCCTGGAGCACCGCGTGGCGGGCGCCGACGCCAACCCCTACCTGCTGCTGGCAGCGGTGCTGGCCGGGGTCCACCACGGGCTGAGCAACAAGGTCGAGCCGGGCGCGCCGATCGAAGGCAACTCCTACGAGCAGATGGAGCCGAGCCTGCCGAACAACCTGCGCGACGCCCTGCGCGAGCTGGACGAAAGCGAGATCATGGCGAAGTACATCGACCCGAAGTACATCGACATCTTCGTCGCCTGCAAGGAAAGCGAGCTGGAGGAGTTCGAGCACTCGATCTCCGACCTCGAGTACAACTGGTACCTGCATACCGTCTGAGGTAGCGGTATCGGCGCGCCGGCCCCGGGCCGGCGCCGTACGCAGCGAAATCCGGGGCGGTTTCGCAGACACTCAACGCGGGGGCGTCTGTGTCTGGGAAACCGCCCCGGTCCTTTTCTCGCAACCGGGAAATGTGCGCCACGGCACAGCCTGCCGCCACGCCTCCCGCCAGACTCGAGGCTGGCCTGCATCAATGCCGCGACCTTCCGGCTGCGGCACCATCGTCCGCTCCGTTCCGTCCAGCGAGAAGACCCCATGCCCCGCCTTTCCGTCCTGCTGTTCCTCGCTTTCGCGCCCTGGCTGGCCCAGGCCGAGGAAACCCTGCGCGTCTACAACTGGAACGACTACATCGACCCGCAGGTGCTCGAGGCCTTCCAGAAGGACACCGGCATCCGCGTCGAGTACCACACCTTCGCCACCGCCGAGGAACTGGACAGGGCGTTGCGCAGCGGCGAGCCGATCGACGTCGCCGTGCCCTCCCACGACACCCTGCCGGCCCTGCTGAAGGACAACCTGCTGCGACCGCTGGACTTCGCCCGGCTGCCCAACCGCAGCCACCTCGACCGCCAGTTGCTGAGCAAGCTGGCCGCGGTCGACCCCGACAACCGCCACGCCATACCCTATCTATGGGGTGCCGTCGGCCTGGCGATCAATACCCCGCAGGCCGAAGCCGCCTATGGCGGGCCGCTGCCCGACAGCTGGAGCCTGCTGTTCGACGCCAGCCAGAGCCAGCGCCTGAAGAGCTGCGGCATCAGCCTGCTGGACGCCCCGGACGAAACCCTGGCGATCCTCCTCAACTACCAGGGGCGCAACCTCGGTCGCACCGCGCCGAGCCAGGTACGCCGCGCCGCCGATGCGCTGCACGGGCTGCGGCCGAACCTGCGCTACGTCGACAGCGAACGCTACATCGCCGATCTCGAGGGCGGCAGGCTCTGCGTGGCGATGGCCTGGGTCGGCGATGCCCTGCGCGCGGCCAAGGCCGGCCAGCCGGTGAGCTTCACGGTGCCGCAGGAGGGCTCGGTGCTGTTCATCGACAACCTGGTGATCCCCGCCAGCGCCCAGCATCCGCAGCAGGCGCTGCGCTTCATCGACTACCTGATGCAGCCGCAGGTCGCCGCGCAGATCACCGCCGCCACCCTCTATCCCAGCGGCAACGCCGACGCCGCCGGCTTCCTCGATCCCGCCCTGCGCCAGCAACCGGGCCTGTACCCGGACCGCGACACCAGCCGCCGCCTGTTCGCCCTGGAAACGCCGCCGGAGAAGCTCCAGCCGGTGCTCGGAGAAATCTGGCAGGCATTCCGCGACGCCGCCCACTGAGCGGCTTGCCCCGGCCGCGTGAGCTGGCGTCCAATAGCCGCTCACGCCCGGAGACCCGCCATGCAGCCCACCTCGCCCACCCGCAAGCCCCGCGCCAGCAGCCAGGCCCGGATCGCCGCGATCCTCGATGCCGCCCGCGGCCTGCTCGCCGACGAAGGCATCGGCGGCCTGTCCATCTACAGCGTGGCCGAACGCGCGGAAATGCCGCCGTCGTCGGTCTACCACTTCTTCCCCAGCGTGCCGGCCCTGCTCCAGGGGCTGACCGGCGAGGTCCACGCCGCCTTCCGCGCCTGCCTCGAACGGCCGGTGGATCACGCCGGCCTGCGCTGCTGGCGCGACCTGTCGCGGATCGTCGAGGAGCGCATGCTAGCGGTCTATGCCCGCGACGCGGCGGCCCGCCAGCTGATTCTCGCCAGCCACGGCCTGGCCGAAGTCACCCAGGCCGATCGCCAGCACGACGTGCAACTCGGCCAGGCCATGCGCGCCCTGTTCGAACGGCATTTCCTGCTGCCACCGCTGCCGACCGATATCGAGATCTTCAGCCTGGCCATGGAACTCGGCGATCGCGTCTACGCGTTGTCGGTACAGCGTCACGGGACCATCGACGCGCGCCTGGCGGAAGAAGGCATGCGGGTTTTCGACGCCTACCTGGGCCTGTACCTGCCGCCTTTTCTGGAAAAACGCAGTGAACCTTAAACAGATTTTTATCCGATTAAAATCAATATAAAACCTTATTTATTTGAAAAAACCGCTTCACTAGCCGATTTTTATCGGATATAAATCCGCCCGTTCCTCGAACGGGCGCGACACCCCGTTGCCGCCCGCCCGACCCGCAACCGGCCGCCACCAAGCCCGGCAGCCAACCGAGCCAGCACACGAGGTGTTCCATGTCCCGCAACGTCACCGTCGCCGCCACCCAGATGGCCTGCTCCTGGGATCGCCCGGCGAACATCGCCCGCGCCGAGAAACTGGTGCGCCAGGCCGCCGCCAGGGGTGCGCAGATCATCCTGATCCAGGAACTGTTCGAGACCCCGTACTTCTGCCAGAAGCCGAACCCGGACTACCTGCAGCTGGCCACCACCGTCGAGGAGAATGCCGCCATCGCCCACTTCCAGGCCCTCGCCCGGGAATTGCAGGTAGTGCTGCCGATCAGCTTCTTCGAACGTGCAGGGCGCGCCCGCTTCAACAGCATCGCGATCATCGACGCCGATGGCAGCAATCTGGGAATCTACCGCAAGAGCCACATCCCGGACGGCCCGGGCTACCACGAGAAGTACTACTTCAATCCGGGCGACACCGGCTTCAAGGTCTGGCAGACCCGCTACGCCCGGATCGGCGTCGGTATCTGCTGGGACCAGTGGTTCCCCGAATCGGCGCGCAGCATGGCGCTGCTCGGCGCGGAACTCCTGTTCTACCCGACCGCCATCGGTAGCGAGCCGCACGACGCCAGCATCAGCTCGCGCGATCACTGGCAGCGCGTGCAGCAGGGCCATGCCGGGGCCAACCTGATGCCGCTGGTGGCTTCCAACCGCATCGGCCGCGAGGAGCAGGACGGCTACGACATCACCTTCTATGGTTCTTCGTTCATCGCCGACCCGTTCGGCGAGAAAGTCGAGGAGCTGAACCGCACCGAGGAAGGTATCCTTGTCCACACCTTCGACCTCGATGCGCTGGAGCGCACCCGCAGTGCCTGGGGCGTGTTCCGCGACCGCCGGCCGAACCTCTACGGTCCGTTGAAGACCCTGGACGGTTCGCTGGAGTCCTGAGGACTCGGAAAACGATCCGCGCCGGCGTCCGCCGCGCATAGCAACGATTTCAGGAGCAGCGATGAGCAATCCGACCAGCACCCCACGCGCCGACGGCTTCCGCATGCCCGCCGAATGGGAACCCCACGAGCAGACCTGGATGGTCTGGCCGGAGCGTCCGGACAACTGGCGCAACGGCGGCAAGCCGGCGCAGGCGGCCTTCACCGCGGTGGCCAAGGCCATCGCCCGCTTCGAACCGGTCACCGTCTGCGCCAGCGCCGCGCAATACGAGAATGCCCGCGCGCGCCTCGACGACACCAACATCCGCGTGGTGGAGATCAGCACCGACGACGCCTGGGTCCGCGATACCGGACCGACCTTCGTCATCGACGACCAGGGCGATGTACGCGGCGTCGACTGGGGCTTCAATGCCTGGGGCGGCTTCGAAGGCGGCCTGTATTTCCCCTGGCAGCGCGACGACCAGGTGGCGCGTAAGATCCTCGAGATCGAGCGGCGCGCCCGCTACCGCACCGACGACTTCGTCCTCGAGGGCGGCTCGATCCATGTCGACGGCGAAGGCACCCTGATCACCACCGAGGAATGCCTGCTCAACCACAACCGCAACCCGCACCTGAGCCAGGCGGAGATCGAAGGGATCCTTCGCGACCACCTCGCGGTGGACAGCATCATCTGGCTGCCCAACGGCCTGTACAACGACGAGACCGACGGCCACGTCGACAACTTCTGCTGCTACGTGCGTCCCGGCGAGGTGCTACTGGCCTGGACCGACGACCAGGACGACCCGAACTACCTGCGCTGCCAGGCCGCACTCCGTATCCTGGAAGAAAGCCGCGACGCCAAGGGCCGCAAGCTGGTGGTGCACAAGATGCCGATTCCCGGCCCGCTGTACGCGACCCAGGAAGAGTGCGACGGGGTGGACATCGTCGAGGGCAGCCAGCCGCGCGATCCGTCGATCCGCCTGGCCGGTTCCTACGTGAACTTCCTCATCGTCAACGGCGGCATCGTCGCGCCGAGCTTCGACGATCCGAAGGACGCCGAGGCCAGGGCAATCCTCCAGCGCGTGTTCCCCGAGCACGAGGTGGTGATGGTGCCGGGCCGCGAGATCCTCCTCGGCGGCGGCAACATCCATTGCATCACCCAGCAGCAACCGGCGCCACGCAAGGCCTGACGGGCCGGCCCGCAACGCCGGGTGGTGTCCCGAACGAAAAAGCCCGCGTCCCCCCGGGAGGATGCGGGCTTTTTCGTGCCCGGCCGGCGCTTACAGCAGCGGCAGGGTGTAGCTGACGATCAGGCGGTTCTCGTCCTGGTCGCGCTGGTTGTTGCTCGAACCGGCGGCCGGCAGGCCGCTGCGGAAGGAGGCGTTCTTCCAGGTGAAGCCCAGGCCCTTGAAGGTGCCGTCCGGGATCACGTAGGCCAGGGAGATATCGCGTTCCCACTCGCTCTGGTCGCCGCGCGCGGTCTTGATCTTGTCGCCGCTCAGGTAAATGGTGTTGAAGGTCAGGCCCGGCACGCCGACGGTAGCGAAGTCGTAGCCGTAGCGGACCTGCCAGGTGCGCTCGCCGGCACGCTGGAACTTGCCGATCTGCACGTCGGTGATCAGGTACGCGGTGGAACCTTCGCCATCGCCACGGTTCAGGAACGGGAAGTCGCTGTCGCCGTTGAGGATCTGGTAGCCGGCGCCGATGCTGTGGCCGCTGACGGTATAGGTGAAGAGACCGCTGAAGGCGCGGTTGTCGACTTCGCCCTTGGTCACGCCGCTGCCGTAGTAGCCGCTGCTGACATAGCCGTCGGCACGGCCGGAACGGCTGCCGTTCTTGCCGTCGGAGCTGCTGTCGAAGGCGCGCAGGTCGGTCTTCAGGACGCCCGGGCCGATCTGCCAGTTATGGATCAGGCCGAGGAAGTGCTGCTTGTAGAAGTCGTCCAGGTTGCCGTAGTAGTACTGCAGGGTCAGGTCCTTGTTGACCTTGTAGTCGCCACCCGCGTAGTAGAACTTGTTGCTGTCGCGCGAACTGGCGCTGCTGCCGTTGGCGCCGGCGATGCTCAGGCTGCGATTGTCGGTGGAGTTGCGGCCCTTGGAATGCTCCAGTTGGCCGGCGACCAGGGTGAAGTCCTTGAGGTCGGTCGAGGTGACCTGGCCACCCTCGAAGGTGACCGGCAGCAGGCGGCCATCGTTGTAGGTGACCACCGGCAGCTTCGGCTGCAGGGTGCCATAGCGGAACTCGGTGTTGGACACCTTGGCCTTGGCGGTCAGGCCCAGGCTGGCGAAGTCGTGCACCGGCTCGCCGTCGCTTTCCAGCGGGAACACGGTGCCCGGCTGCCGGTCCAGGCCGTTCTTGCCGGCACGGCCGCCGCCGTCCAGGCGCACGCCGAGCAGGCCCAGCGCGTCGACGCCGAAGCCGACGGTGCCCTGGGTGAAGCCCGACTGGTAATTCAGGATGAAGCCCTGGCCCCACTCTTCCTGCTTGCTCGGCGAGGCGCTGCCATTGCGGTTGTCGGTGTTGATGTAGAAGTTGCGCAGGGTCAGCGATGCCTTGCTGTCCTCGATGAAACCGGCGGCGACCGCCTGCTGCGCCAGGGCACCGAGGGTACCGGCGGTGATGGCCAGAGCCAGTCGTGACTTGTTGATCTTGCGACTCTTCATTGGTCTTTTCCCCATTGGTATTGCTAATTGTCTTCCGGTCGGGGGAGGTGGATCGCGTGGGCCCGACCGGTCGTTGAAACACTGAGCGCCGTACCATCCCGGAAGATGGCGCGCGCGAAACTCGGTATTCGATGGATCAGGAAACGGCGCAACCCGCGGCGATGGAACGACGGGGCAGGCAAGCAGGCAGGAAGGCAGCGAACGGAAGCGTGTGCATGGGCGTACTCGTGTCTTGTTATTGTGCGGCGGGTGTCTCGACCCACCGCCAGTGAAGGCAATTTGTAAGCCAATCTTTCCATCAGGCTCCGCCTTCGCGTCCTCTCGGGCTTCCTGCCCTTCTCCCGGCTGACGGGGCCGAAGGGTATCGGCAGAAAACCGCCTATTACAGCTTTCTTTCTGGCGAGTTACCGCCAAGTTTCAGAAGTCGTTATTTCCCTCGCTTTATAGCGCGTAGGTAATAAACAGTAAAATATTCGCAATAAACCTAAAAAGAATTAATTATTCACATTTAATAGCTTTAAGGAATATTCTACCGCAGCGCCGACTTCCGGTCGCCTCCCCAAAGAGGTATTCCGTGGTCCTGTCGACAAAACGGAAACGTTTGCCCGCTGCTCAGCCCACCACGATGCAGTCCTTGCCCTGGCGCTTGGCCGAGTACATCGCGGCGTCGGCCCGGCTGTAGAGGGCGCCGAGCCCCTCGTCATCGGCCTGGAGGACCGTCAGGCCCTGGCTGACGGTGATCCCGAAGCTGTGCTCGCCCTCCTGGAAGCGCAGGCGTTGCACCTCGCGCTGCAGGCGTTCACCGATCTGTCGCGCGGTCTGCTCATCGCAGCCGGGCAGCAGCACGGCGAACTCCTCGCCGCCGATCCGCCCGAACAGGTCGCCACGGCGCAGCGCGGCGCTGCCGCTCTGGGCGATACGCTGGAGGACCTGGTCGCCGACCTGGTGGCCGAAGCGGTCGTTGATCTTCTTGAAGTCATCGACATCCAGCAGCAGGAACGCCAACGGTATCCCCTCGCGGCGACACTCCTTGAAGGCCGCCTCGGCACTGTCGAAGAAGTAGCGACGGTTGCTGCTCTGGGTCAGCACGTCGGTGGTGGCCAGCCGTTGCAGCTCGCTCTCCATGCGCTTCTTGTCGGTGATGTCCTCGGCGATGCCGACCACCATCAGCGGCAGTCCCGCCTCGCCCTGGCGGCTGACGAAGCACTTGTCGTTGAGCCAGCGGACCTCGCCGTCGCCGCGCACGATGCGGTATTCGCGCTGCTCCACGGCGCCGCGCTCGAGCACCTGGCGCAGGCTGCTGTCGGCATAGTCGAGGTCGTCCGGGTAGATGCTGTTGCGCCATTCCTCGTAGTCCGCCAGCAGCAGCGCCGCGGAACGGCCAAAGATTTTCTCGTAGGCGGGGCTGACGTAGACCATTCGCCGGTTCTGCCAGTCGTAGGCCCAGAGTACCGAATTGACGCTGGCCAACAGCGCGCTGAAAAGTTGCTCGCGCTCCTTCAGCCGGGCCACTTCGGCGCGGCTGTGCAACAGGGCCAGCGCGGCCTCCTGGGGGTCTTCGGGAATGCTGGGTAGATCGTCCATGGATCGTCGCTCTGCTTGCGGAACCGCTTCGACCGCCAACTTAGCGCAGGGGTCGCGGCAATACGGAAATGCCCGCCGAACGGCAGGAAAAGCCTTCAGCAAGTGCGCCCGGTCACAGTTGTCGAGCGATGCCGCTCATATTCGCCGGTGCCTGCGCGCCCAACTGTTCCTGCGCCTCGAACAGCGAGCTCAGGAACAGGCTCAGGGTCGGCCGTTCGTCGTGGCCCTGGCGGGTGACGCAGTGGAACTCCGAATCGTAGGCCAGCTGGCTGGGACGGATCGCCCGCATGCGGCCCTCGGCGACCCAGTTGGCGGCGTAGTGGGTCGGCAGGTAGCCGATGTAGGTACCGCTGAAGACCAGGGTGGCGATGGCCTCCATGGTATAGGCGTTGATTCCGTGGCGAAAACGCAGGTCGTGCGGTCGCTGGTTCTCCGCCATGTAGCCGCGCCCGACGTAGTCGGCGGCACAGATCTCGTCGAGCGTCGGCTCGTCGTCCGCACGGGCGAAGAACGGATGCGCGCGGCCGCAATAGAGGTTCTGCTCCTCGCGGAACAGCGGCTGGTAGCAGAGCCCGGACAGCCGATGATGGAAGGCCCCCACCGCCAGTTGCAGGCGTTCCTCCAGCACCGCGTGCTCGAGCTCGTCGGGACGCCGCGTGTGCAGGTTGAGCCGGACCTCCGGAGCGCGCTGGCGGAACAACCGGATGGCCAGCGGCAGGGGCAGGCAGTGCTGGCCGATGACCCCGTCGACGCAGCCCAGGTGCAGCGCCTCGCGGTCGCGCCCGCCGAGGCCGCGAACCTGTTCGCGGAAACGGGCGATATCGCTGAACAGGCCGAGCGCGGCGTCGTACAGCTCCTGGCCTTCCTCGGTCAGCTGGAACCCGCCGTTGCCGCGCCGGCACAAGGAATAGCCCAGGCGCACCTCCAGATCGCGGACCAGCACGCTAAGGCGCGACAGGCTGGTGTTCAGGCGCGCCTGGGCGGCAGTGAAACCGCCGGCCTCGACGATGGCGCAGAAGGTGCGCAGCAGGCGCAGGTCGATGTCGTTGAGATTGCCCAGCATTCCCCGCTCCCGTGGCGTCCAGGACCCTCTCCGTTATAGCGCCAAAGCCGACCCCGCGGAACGCCGTCAGGCGCTTCGCGCGGCCGACTCGGCGAGCAGGCAGAGCAGTTCGAACATCATGGTCGCGCCGACCAGCGCGGTGGCGCCGCCGACATCGAACGGCGGCGAGACCTCGACCACGTCGGCGCCGACCAGGTCCAGCCCGCGCAGGCCTCGGACCAGTTGCTGGGCCTGGAGGCTGGTCATGCCGCCGATCTCCGGGGTGCCGGTGCCAGGGGCGAAGGCCGGGTCGAGCACGTCGACGTCGAAACTCACGTAGGTCGGCCCGTCGCCCACTACCCGTCGCGCTTCGACCAGGGTCGCCTCGACGCCCAGCTCGACGAACTCCTCCATGTGGATCACCCGGATCCCGCATTCGCGGGCGAAAGCGTCGTCGTTCGGCGAATACACCGAGCCGCGGATGCCGATCTGCACCGTGCGCCGCGGATCGAGCAGGCCCTCCTCGATGGCCCGGCGGAACGGCGTGCCGTGGGTGTAGGGGTTGTCGCCGAAGTAGCGGTCGTTGGTATCGGAATGCGCATCGAAATGCACCATGCCCAGCGGCCGCTCGCGACCCAGGGCGCGAAAGATCGGCAGGGTCACCAGGTGGTCGCCGCCGATCGACAGCGGCAGGGTGCCGGCGGCATGTACCTGGCGATAGAAACCTTCGATACGGCGCAGCGAATCGAGCAGGTCGATGGGATTCACCGGCGCGTCGCCGAGGTCACCGACCCGCACCAGGTCGTAGGGCGCGATGCGGCTGACGTGATGCACCTTGCGCATCAGGCTGGACAGGTTGCGCACCTCGCGCGGGCCATGGCGGGCGCCGGCGCGGTTGGTGGTGCCGCCGTCCCAGGGCACGCCGATCAGGCCGACCCGCACCGCGGCCGGGTCGGTGAAGGCCGGCAGGCGCATGAAGGTCGGGATACCGGCGAAGCGGGGAATCTCGGCGGCGTCGAGGGGCTGCGGATTGTCGTTGGACATGAAGGAATCTCCGTGTGGCGGGAAGAAGGCGCCGGACGCCCGGCGCCGCATGGATCATTCCGGCTGGGCGCGCAGGCCGGCGGCGGGGCGCGTGGCCAGGCTGACCACGACGAAGGTCGCCAGGCTGGCCAGCAGGCCGTAGACGATCGGCGAGTTGGCGAGCAGGCCGTCGCGAGCCATGCAGGCGACCACCGCCAGGCAGCCGACGACGATGCTGGCGATCGCCCCCTGCGGGCTGGCGCGGCGCCACAGCAATGCGCCGACGATGGGTACCAGCAGGCCGCCGACCAGCAGGTTGTAGGCGATGCTCAGGGCGGCTATGACATCGTTGACCAGGCACGCCAGGGCCAGCATCGCCACGCCCATCAGCAGGGTGATGCAACGGCTCAGGCGGATGTCGCTGGTAGTTCCGGGGCGCAGGAAACGCGCGTAGATGTCTTCCTGCAGCACGGTGGCCGCCGCCAGCAGGCAGCCGCTGGCGGTGGACATGATCGCCGACAGCGCGGCCGCCACCACCAGGCCGCGCAGGCCCGGCGCGAGCACCTCGCGGGTGATCTCGGCGTAGGCGTTCTCCGGCACCGCCAGGTCCGGCAGCAGCACCCGTGCCGCCGCGCCGATCAACGCGCAAGCGGTGCCATAGAGCATGCAGTAGACCCCGGCGCCGAGCCCGGCGTAGCGCACCACCGTCTCGCTACGCGCGGTGAACACCCGCTGCCAGATGTCCTGGCCGATCAGCGCGCCGAAGAAATACAGCAGGAAGTAGGTGAGGATGGTGTCCAGGCCGATCTGGCCGAGGTCGAAGAAGCCCGCCGGCAGCGCTTCCCGCATGCCCCCCAGGCCGCCGGCGCCGTCGATCGACAGTGGCAGCAGGACGAGGAAGATACCGATGGTCTTGATCACGAATTGGATGATGTCGGTGAGGGTCAGCGACCACATGCCGCCGATCACCGAATAGACGATGACGATCCCGCCTCCGCAGAGGATCGCCGGGATCCGCGGGATACCGAAGACCACCTCGGTAACCGAGCCGATGGCGATGGTCGCGGTGACCGCCACCATCAGGTCGTAGGCGACCATCACCACCCCGCCGATCAGCCGCGAGGAGGCCTGGTAGCGCTGTTCCAGCACCTGGGTCACGGTGAATACCCGCAGGCGCGCGATCTGCCGCGAGAACACCAGGCTGAGGACGATGATCCCCAGGCCGAGCATGAACACCAGCCACAAGCCGGACAGGCCGAACTGGTAGCCGAGCTTGACCGTGCCGATGGTCGAGGCGCCGCCGAGCACCACCGCCGCCATGGTGCCCAGGTAGAGGCCGGGGCCGAGACGGCGTCCGGCGACGAGGAAGTCGCTCTGGCTCCTCGCCTTGCGCATTCCGTACCAGCCCAGGCCCAGCATGGCCAGGGCGTAGACCAGCATGATCAGGTAATCCAGCAACATCGCCCGCGCTCCTCTTCTTGTTGTTCTGCGTGAGGCCCGGCGCAACGCCGGGGCACGCCGAAGATAGGCCGGGCGCCGCCCGCGCTGAATCCCGGATCAGGCAAGCCGACTTGCGGAGGAAGAGAAGTAACGGCGGGATGTCGCCCTGGAGACGCCGAAACGCAACGCGCCGGCAGGAGCCGGCGCGTTGGAGAGGCGGCTGACGCACCCGCGAGGATGCGCCAGGCGTCAGGCGGGACGCAGCGAGTAGGTCTTCAGTTGCGCGGCGAACTCCTTCAGCGACTGGATGCCACTGGCTTCCGCCTCGTGCACCCAGTCTTTCATCGCAGCCAGCATGTCGTGGCCGTTGGCGCTGGTCTTGGCCCAGATCTGCTGCAACGCCAGGCGCTTCTCGTAGATCACCTTCAGCGCCTGGCTGTGGGCCAGCATCGAGTCGATGCGCACGTGGTGGCGGTCCTGCAGCAGGCTGGTCTCGCGCGACAGCAGGCGCTTGGCGCGGCGGAACAGATGGCGCACCGACTCGTCGGCCTTGGCCACTTCCTGCTTGACCAGCGGCGCGATCACCAGCTTGCGGTACTGCGCCATGATCTGGAAGCGGTTGTTGAGGATCGCCATGGCGGTGTCCATGTCCAGGCTGTGCTTGCCTTCGACCCGGTGGGCGATCGGCGCGACCCGGGCGACCCTGGCCAGGCGCAGGAAGCTGAACAGCTTGATCCAGGCCCAGCCCAGGTCGAACTCCCACTTCTTCACCGACAGCTTGGCCGAGTTCGGATAGGTGTGGTGGTTGTTGTGCAGCTCTTCGCCGCCGATGAGGATGCCCCAGGGAACCAGGTTGGTGGCGGCGTCGCGGCATTCGAAGTTGCGGTAGCCGACCGCGTGGCCGAGGCCGTTGACCACGCCGGCGGCCCAGAATGGAATCCATGCCATCTGCACCGCCCAGACGGTCAGGCCGAGGGCACCGAACAGGGCCAGGTCGATGAGCGCCATCAGCACCACGCCGCCGATCGGGAAGCGCGAGTAGAGGTTGCGCTCGATCCAGTCGTCCGGGCAGTTCTTGCCGTAGATGCGCAGGGTGTCCTGGTTCTTCGCCTCGGCCTTGTACAGTTCCGCGCCAGCGCGCAGGACGGTGAACAGGCCCTTGTGCACCGGGCTGTGCGGGTCCTCGACGGTCTCGCACTTGGCATGGTGCTTACGGTGGATCGCGGTCCATTCGCGAGTGTTCATCCCTGTGGTCAACCACAACCAGAAACGGAAGAAGTGCTGCAGCGCGGGGTGCAGGTCGAGTGCACGGTGGGCGGAATAGCGATGCAGGTAGACGGTCACGCTGACGATGGTGATATGCGTCAGCACCAGGGTAACTGCCACCAGTTGCCACGGCGACAGGTCGAGAAAACCGTTGAACCACATAGGCGGTACTGAACCTCGGGGGGGTATGGGAGTGATGAGGGGCCTTGTCTGACAAAACCTGGGGGCATTATCACCAAGCAGCGGGGGATTACCATCCGTTCTTTTAGATATGAACAGGCCCGGATGGCCATCATTTATACTGCCCGGCCAATAATTGCCCACTGAACATCCCATGAACCCCCGCCTGAGTGCCCTTCGCCTGAGCCTGGCCTACCTGGCAGTCGCCATCGCCTGGGCCTTCCTGAGCGATCATTTGTTACAAAACCAGGTACAGGACCACGACCAACTGGTCTTCTGGATGACCGCCAAGCGTCTGTTCTTCTTCGCCGCCACCGGCCTGCTCCTGTACCTCTACCTGGTACGCCAGTTCCGCCGCAAGGCCCAGGCCTACGATGAGTTGCACGGCAGCGAACAGCGTCTGAACCGGGCCCTGGAGGCAGTGCGCGACGGGCTCTGGGACTGGGACCTGGTGACCGGCAGGATGTTCGTCTCGCCCGGCTACGCGGCCCTGGTGGGGCTGACGCCGGAGGAGCTCGGCGACCCCATCGAGACCTGGAAGAAGCGCCTGCACCCGGAGGAGTTCGCCACCGTGCTGGAGGCCCACCGCAACCACTTGCAGGGCCTGACCGACAACCTCGACCACATCTACCGCCTGCGTCACAAGGACGGCGACTACCGCTGGATCCACTCGCGCGGCCGGGTCCTGCGCGACGCCCTGGGCAAGCCGCTGCACTACACCGGAGTGGCTCGCGACATCACCTTGCAGCGGCTCAAGGAAGACCACCTGCGCCAGGCCGCGGCGGTGTTCGACAGCACCCGCGAAGGTGTGCTGGTCACCGACGCCCAGGCGGTGATCGTCCACGTCAATCCTTCCTTCGAGCGCATCACCGGCTACCGCTCCGAGGACGTGCTCGGCAAGACCCCGGCGATCCTCCGTTCCGGCCGCCAAGACCAGGCGTTCTACCAGCGCCTGTGGCTGGCCCTGCGTGAACAGGACGTGTGGAGCGGGGAGATCTGGAACCGTCGCAAGAGCGGCGAGATCTACCCGCAGTGGCTGCACATCCGCGCGGTGCGCAACGATCAGGGCCAGCTGACCCACTACGTCGGGGTGTTCTCCGACCTGAGCAGCATCAAGCGCTCGGAGAACGAGTTGGACTTCCTCGCCCACCACGACTCGCTGACCGGGCTGCCCAACCGCGTTTTGCTGCGCCAGCGCATCGAGCAGGCGCTGGAGGACGGCAAGGACCGGGCGGTGGCCGGCGCCCTGCTGCTGATCGACCTCGACCATTTCAAGCACATCAACGACAGCCTCGGCCACACCACCGGCGACATGCTGCTCAAGGAAGTCAGCAAGCGCCTGCAGCACCAGCTCGGCGAACGCTGCCTGCTGTCACGCCTGGGCGGCGACGAGTTCGCCATTCTCGTCGAGAACGACGACCCGGAAGCCGTCGCGCGTCTCTCGCAGCGCATCCTCGACGGTTTCAACGCGCCGTTCGACATCCACTGCCAGCCGATCTATATCAGCGCCAGCCTCGGTGTCAGCCTCTACCCGGAGGACGCCAGCGATGTCGACCACTTGATGCAGCACGCCGACGCCGCGCTGTTCCAGGCCAAGGACAGCGGGCGCAACGCCTACGCCTTCTATACCCGCGTACTGACCGCCCGGGCTCGCGCCCACGTCCAGGTGGAATCGGCGCTGCGCCACGCGCTGGACCACGACGAGCTGCGCGTCCACTACCAGCCGGTGCACGACCTGGCCAGTGGGCGGATCGTCGGCGTCGAGTCGCTGGTGCGCTGGCAGCATCCCGAGCGCGGCCTGGTGCCGCCGGGCGAGTTCGTCCCGGTGGCGGAGGAGTGCGGGCTGATCGCCGCGCTGGACAACTGGGTGCTCAAGCGCGCCTGCCGGCAGATGCGCGAGTGGCAGGACCGAGGCGTCGGACTGGAGTTCATCGCGGTCAACGTCTCCAGCCGGCTATTCAACCGCGGCGGCCTGGAGGAGCGGATCGCCAATGCCTTGGAGGAATCCGGCCTGGAACCACGCTATCTGGAACTGGAAGTTACCGAGAGCGCGGTGATGGAGGACTTCGAGCAGTCCCTCAACCTGCTCTGCCGCCTGCGCATCCTCGGCGTGAACCTGGCCATCGACGACTTCGGCACCGGCTATTCCTCGCTGATGCGGCTCAAGCGCCTGCCGGTGCACAAGCTGAAGATCGACCAGGGCTTCGTCGCCGGCCTGCCCGGCGCGGTGGATGACGCGGCGATCGCCCGCGCGATCATCGCCCTGGCCCAGAGCATGGGTCTGCGGGTGGTGGCCGAAGGCATCGAGCACCAGGACCAGGCATTGTTCCTTCGCGAGCACGGCTGCGACTTCGGCCAGGGCTACTGGTACGGGCGCCCGCAACCACCGGAAACGCTGCGCTTCGACGCACCGCCGGTGGCGCTGCCGGAAGACTGAGAGCGGGCGGCCGGTCGCCGCGCCGACTTATAACCAGTTTACCTATAAAGATTCTTAAACAGTATTTTTAAGAATATTGCGCTCTGCTTACCATACGCTCACGCCGCCCCCCTTCGTCGAGCAGTGCGGCACCTCGAGCCACAGGAGCAGAGACCCATGAGCGCAACCCTCAGAAGCCTGGATGGCCAGGACGAAGCCACCATCCTGCGTGAAATCCAGAGCGCCCTGCGCGGCCTGCGCTTCGGCGCGGTCGAGATCACCGTGCACAACGGCCAGGTGGTGCAGATCGAGCGCAAGGAAAAATTCCGTCTGCAGCAACCGAGCGTCAAGCAGGCCTGAAGCCCGCGACCCGACTGGACCACCGGAGGCGTCCCGCGATGAACATCCGTTCGATTCCCCATCCGCACCGGTATTGCAGCCGTCGGCCGCGAATGCGCGCCTGACGCCCCGTGTTTCCGTCGTTTCGCCAACACATCAACTAGAACCATCGAATCAGCACATCCAGGAGCTGCACATGTCCCTTCGTCGTTTCGCCCTGGCCGCACTCGCCAGCGCCCTGTTATCCGGCCCGGCGGCCGCCGCCACGCAACTGCTGAACGTTTCCTACGACCCGACCCGCGAGCTGTACCAGGCCTACAACGCTGCCTTCATCGAGCATTGGAAGACCCAGGGTGGCGAGGACCTGACCGTCCAGCAGTCCCATGGCGGCTCCGGCAAGCAGGCCCGCGCGGTGATCGACGGGCTCAAGGCCGACGTGGTGACCCTGGCCCTGGCCGGCGACATCGACGAACTGAACAAGCTCGGCAAGCTGCTCCCGGCCGACTGGCAGGCGCGCCTGCCGGACAACAGCACCCCTTATACCTCGACCATCGTGTTCCTGGTGCGCAAGGGGAACCCCAAGGGCATCGAGGACTGGGGCGACCTGACCAAGGAAGGCGTGGAAGTCATCACACCGAACCCGAAGACCTCCGGCGGCGCGCGCTGGAACTTCCTCGCCGCCTGGGCCTGGGCGAAGAAGCAGTACGGCAGCGACGAGAAGGCCAGGGACTACGTGCAGGCGCTGTACAGGCACGTACCGGTGCTCGACACCGGCGCCCGCGGCTCGACCATCACCTTCGTCAACAACCAGATCGGCGACGTGCTGTTGGCCTGGGAGAACGAGGCGTTCCTGGCGAAGAAGGAACAGGGCGGCGAAAACTTCGAGATCGTCGTACCCTCCCTCTCGATCCTCGCCGAACCGCCGGTCGCGGTGGTCGACAAGGTGGTCGAGAAGAAGGGCACGCGCAAGGTCGCCGAGGCCTACCTGCAATACCTGTACAGCGAGGAAGGCCAGCGCATCGCCGCGCAGAATTTCTACCGGCCGCGCAACCAGAAGGTCGCCGCCGAGTTCGCCGCGCAGTTCCCGAAGCTCGACCTGGTGACCGTCGACGCCGACTTCGGCGGCTGGAAGTCGGCGCAACCGAAGTTCTTCAACGACGGAGGCATCTTCGACCAGATCTACCAGGCGCAATGAGCGCGACGACAAGTCCGTCGCCAGAACCTCGGCCCTTCTCCCATACGCTCCCGGACGGAGAGGGGACGCCAGGCCCGGTCCCGTACCGGGCCCACGGCCGGAAGGATCCGGCACCGGGAGAGCCACCAAGCGTTCCAACGCAGAGTAAGGACAGAACATGTCACGACGCATCTCCCCGGTCATACCCGGCTTCGGGCTGACCCTGGGATACACCCTGGTGTACCTCAGCCTGCTGGTCCTGATCCCGCTGGGGGCCATGTTCCTCAAGACCACCCAGCTCAGCTGGGAGCAATTCTGGGCCATCGTCAGCGCGCCGCGGGTGCTCGCCGCGCTCAAGCTGAGCTTCGGCACCGCGCTCGCCGCCGCCGTGCTCAACGGCCTGATCGGCACGCTGCTGGCCTGGGTCCTGGTGCGCTACGAATTCCCAGGACGGAAGATCATCGACGCCATGATCGACCTGCCGTTCGCCCTGCCCACCGCCGTCGCCGGCATCGCCCTCACCGCGCTCTACGCGCCGGCCGGCCTGGTCGGCCAGTTCGCCAGCGACCTCGGCTTCAAGATCGCCTATACCCCGCTGGGGATCACCCTGGCGCTGACCTTCGTGACCCTGCCGTTCGTGGTCCGCACGGTGCAGCCGGTGCTCGCCGACATTCCCAAGGAAGTCGAGGAAGCCGCCGCCTGCCTGGGCGCCCGGCCGCTGCAGGTGTTCCGCCACATTCTCGTGCCAGCGCTGCTGCCGGCCTGGCTGACCGGCTTCGCCCTGGCCTTCGCCCGTGGCGTCGGCGAGTACGGTTCGGTGATCTTCATCGCCGGCAACATGCCGATGAAGACCGAGATCCTGCCGCTGCTGATCATGGTCAAGCTGGACCAGTACGACTACACCGGCGCCACCGCCATCGGCGTGCTGATGCTGGTGGTTTCCTTCATCCTGCTGTTGCTGATCAACCTGCTGCAGCGCCGCATCGAAACCCCGTAAGGAGGGCGCCATGTCCAGTGCAAGCATTTCCGCTGCGACCGCCAGCGCCCGCCGGGGCCACGCCGGCGGCCGCCTCACCCTGATCGTCCTGGCCTGGCTGGTGTTCGCCCTGTTCCTCCTGCTGCCGCTCTACGTGGTGCTGAGCGAGGCGCTGAAGCAGGGCTTCGGCACGTTCTTCGAGGCGATCCTCGAACCCGACGCGCTGGCCGCGCTGAAGCTGACCCTGCTCGCCGTGGCCATCTCGGTACCGCTGAACCTGCTGTTCGGCGTAGCCGCCGCCTGGTGCGTGAGCAAGTTCGAGTTCCGCGGCAAGAGCATCCTGGTGACCCTGATCGACCTGCCGTTCTCGGTCTCGCCGGTGATCGCCGGCCTGATCTACGTGCTGCTGTTCGGCGCCCAGGGCTACTTCGGCGAATGGCTGAGCGAGCACGACATCCAGATCGTCTTCGCGGTGCCCGGCATCGTCCTGGCGACCCTCTTCGTCACCGTGCCCTTCGTCGCCCGCGAGCTGATCCCGCTGATGCAGGAACAGGGTACCCAGGAAGAGGAGGCCGCGCGCCTGCTCGGCGCCAACGGCTGGCAGATGTTCTGGCACGTGACCCTGCCGAACATCAAGTGGGGCCTGATCTACGGCGTGGTGCTCTGCACCGCGCGAGCGATGGGCGAGTTCGGCGCGGTGTCGGTGGTCTCCGGGCACATCCGCGGCGTCACTAACACCCTGCCGCTGCACGTCGAGATCCTCTACAACGAATACAACCACGTCGCCGCCTTCAGCGTCGCCAGCCTGTTGCTGCTGATGGCGCTGGTCATCCTTCTGCTCAAGCAGTGGAGCGAATCCCGCATGTCCCGACTGAAAAGCAATGCTGACGAGGAATGAAGCATGAGCATCGAAATCCGTAACGTCAGCAAGAACTTCAATGCCTTCAAGGCCCTGGACGCCATCAACCTGGACATCCAGAGCGGCGAGCTGGTCGCCCTGCTCGGCCCCTCCGGCTGCGGCAAGACCACCCTGCTGCGGATCATCGCCGGGCTGGAAACCCCGGACGCCGGCAACATCGTGTTCCACGGCGAGGACGTCTCGCAGCATGACGTGCGCGACCGCAACGTCGGCTTCGTCTTCCAGCACTACGCGCTGTTCCGCCACATGACGGTGTTCGACAACGTCGCCTTCGGCCTGCGCATGAAACCCAAGGGCGAGCGGCCGGGCGAGTCGGCGATCAAGGCCAAGGTCCACGAGCTGCTCAGCATGGTGCAGCTCGACTGGCTCGCCGACCGCTACCCCGAGCAGCTCTCCGGCGGCCAGCGGCAGCGTATCGCCCTGGCCCGCGCGCTGGCGGTGGAGCCGAAGATCCTGCTCCTCGACGAACCCTTCGGCGCCCTCGACGCCAAGGTCCGCAAGGAGCTGCGCCGCTGGCTGGCGCGCCTGCACGAGGAGATCAACCTGACCTCGGTGTTCGTCACCCATGACCAGGAAGAAGCGATGGAAGTCGCCGATCGCATCGTGGTGATGAACAAGGGCGTGATCGAGCAGATCGGCTCGCCCGGCGAGGTCTACGAGAACCCGGCCAGCGACTTCGTCTACCACTTCCTCGGCGACTCCAACCGCCTGCAACTGGGAGACGACCAGCACCTGCTGTTCCGCCCGCACGAAGTCTCGCTGTCGCGTTCCGCGGTGGCCGAGCACCGCGCCGCCGAGGTCCGCGACATCCGTCCGCTGGGCGCCATCACCCGGGTAACGCTGAAGGTCGACGGCCAGGACGAGCTGATCGAGGCCGAAGTGGTGAAGGACCACGACAGCCTGGCCGGCCTCGCCCGCGGCGAGACCCTCTACTTCAAGCCGAAGGCCTTCCAGCCGGTGGCCAACCTCTGAACCGGCGGCGGGCTCAGCCCGCCGTGCGTTCCGCCAGGCCGCGCAACCCCGCGCGGCCCTTCGGCGACACGCGCAGCGCCCGCGAGCCGTCCTGAGGCCGCAGCCAGCCCTGGCGCAGACAGGCCTCCAGCAACGCAGCCCCCAGCGCGCCGCCGAGGTGCGGTTTGCGCTCGCTCCAGTCGGGGCAGGCGCAGGCGAACTGCCGACGGCGGCGGCGGGCCTCCACCAGGTCGATACCCAACCCGGCCAGCCCGGCCTCGCCGGTCGCGCTCAGGCGCACCGTCCTGCCCTCCTGCTCGATCCAGCCGGCATCCAGCATCCGTGCGAACACACCGACCGAGAGTTCGCCGGCCAGGTGGTCGTAGCAGGTCCGCGCCTCGCGCAACGCCGACGGCGTGCCGTGGCTCGGCGGCAGGCTGCGCCGCTGCGGCTGCAGGGCCAGGGAGGCGCTGGCCAGCGCTTCCACCGCCTGTCCCACTTCCGGCCCGGCCAGGCGATAGAAGCGATTGCGCCCGCGCGCCTCCAGGCTCAGCACGCCGCCCTCGACCAGCCGTCCCAGGTGGCCGCTGGCGGAGGACGGCGAGACGCCTGCCAGCAGCGCCAGCTCGCTGGCCGGGCGGGCGCTGCCATCCATCAGTGCCCAGATCATCTGCGCGCGGCCGGGATCGGCGAGCAGCGCCGCCAGCGAACTGAAACCGGGATTGAATTGCATGCTTCACCTCCGGATGAAACATTCCCTCTCGACGTCGGGAGATACTGGCCGCCATCGCCCGCTCGCGCCAGCCCCGAGACAAGGAAAAGCCCGCATGTCCGTCGACCTCCACGCCCTGATCCCGCTGATCGCCCTGACCTTCCTCCTCGCCGGCTTCGTCAAGGGCGTGGTCGGGCTCGGCCTGCCGACGGTCTCGGTGGGCCTGCTCGGCCTGGCCATGCCGCCGATGCAGGCGGCGGCGTTGCTGATCGTGCCGTCGATGGTGACCAACGTCCGATAAATGATTTTCTACAAGTTCGCGACATACCCTCCAAGTTCATTAAAACCCTTTATTTATCATGCCTCTGTGTTTCTACAGTTTTCCTGTTGTTTAATCGGGTTAACGACCTTTGCATGCAATACGGGGAATACACGGGGATATGGCGAAGCGAAATCGGCTCACCGAGATGGAGGCTTACTCGGTCAAAAAACGGAAATCCGAGCCAGTCGGCGCACGCGGAAAAGGCACCCTGCTCCTGGAGCGAAAAGCAGCCGGAACCATCAGCGGCTATTACCGGGAGCGGGTCGAGGGCAAGGACAAGCGGATATACCTGGGTACCCTCAACAGAAAGCCTCGCAGCGGCACCGACGAACTCACCTTGGACGCCATGCGATTAGCGGCCTTGCGCCTCTCTCAAACAGCCCTGGAAGCCGGTGGACTGGAGCACGTCAAACTATCCGCAGCCAAGCAATTGCATTCCTCGGGAGAAGGTTCGTTCGGGGATCTGCTGGATAGCTATTGCGACCACCTGGAGCAGGCCGGAAAGGTGAGCGCTCGCCCGGTGCGCCGCATGCTTGACGCTCACGTGAAAGCCCACCACCCGGCCTTACTGAGGCGGCCTGCTTCGAAGGTTCGGCCTGAAGATATCCAGCTCGTTCTGTCGCAGGTTTTAAATCGCCCCCCACTCCCCGGCGGAGCGGGAAGAACTGCGAAAGCCCACGCTGCCAACGGCATGCGAACCGTGTGCGAAAACCTACGCCTTGCCCTTCAGGCCGCCTTCAGCCATGCCGCCAAAGCCCACCTATCACCTGAACGCCTGGCCACCCGAGGAAAAACCTTCGCCATCAGCTCTAACCCCGTACGGGACATTCCGGCGATCCGAGGGGCGCGCCGCGCCATCACCGAGTCACTGACTCCCGACGAACTAGGTGTGCTGCTGCGCCATCTAGAGACTCTGCCCGAAGCACACCGCGCCATTGCTCAGGCGTTGATCTACTTCGGAGGCCAGCGTATCGCCCAGTTCTGCGCCGTGCCGTGGGCCGCTGTGACCGACAGCACTATCAGTCTGCTGGACAGCAAGGGCAAGAAAGAACGTCCCTGGGAGCACATTCTGCCGATCACGCCGCGCCTGACCGAGATCATGCATCCATTGCTCCAGCACCGGATTGGGCCGGGTCCGTTCTCTCTTCGCGAGAGCAACACCGCCAGCCCTTCATCGGTCATGAAGATTTTCGGCGCGGCGGGTCAATCACTGGCAGCTAGCGGCAAGGCCCGCCCATTCAGTTACCGCAACGTCCGCGTCACTGCCGAAACCCTCATGGCGCACCTGGGCATCAGCTCGGAAATTCGCGCCTGGATACTCTCCCACGGACGCAGTGGCGTGCAGGCCAAGCATTACGACCGCTACAGCTATCTGCCGGAGAAGCGCGCCGCGCTGGAGCGCTGGGGCGACTACCTGGACGGCCTGGCCCGAGGAGACGCCCCTGCGGATAACGTCATGCTGTTGTCGAGAAACAGAAAAGAATCTGACGAACGGTAGGCGCTTGGCAGGCATGACACTGCAACGTCGGCGCACTCCGATGAACTCTAACGAACGCCAAGCACCTATCTGAAACGGGTCTTTCCGTCTGACCGTTACCCTTGCGACAGCGCCGTGCCAGACGCTAGCATGCGGTCACTGGTTAAACATCCAGCTACAGCGGCGAACTCGCATGAACAGTGGGTTCCGCGTAGTCGGCAGACAAGAAAAAGCCCCGGTATGGGAGTACCGGGGCCGATTCGGAAAGGACGTGGGAGCGTCCTCTGCCACCGGGCTGACCAGTGAGCGTTCCGAGGGGTGAAGCGTGTGACAGGGCTTCGATATACAGCATGCGGACAGGCCGCACGGGGACATTATCCCTGCGCCCTCTCTTCCGCAAGCCTTTGCACCCCTCGGTTTCTTCTACATCCGACGAGAGACCGACATGCAACAAACCCCGCCTTCCCCCGTGTCCTGGGAGTCCGCACAACAGCTCTGCAAGCATTTCAAAGTCTGCCGCACCACCTGGTGGCGCTGGAGCAAGACGCCGGGCTTTCCCGCCCCCGTCCGCTTCGGGCGCGCCGTGCGCTGGGATAGCGCTGCCGTCGAAGCCTTCCTGACCAGTCGGGAGGGATGAGGCATGGAATTTCTGTCTCACAGGATTGCAAAGCGTTTCACACGGCGCTATCGTCTGCCCGTCGCCGCAAAATCGGCGACCGGGTTTAGCAGCCCGTTTCGACAAAGGCGCACCAGCGCCCAATTCCCCATTGCAGGCGTTTTTTTTGTGTCTGCAATGCCGAGTTATGGCGGCTGTGCGCGGGGCACCTTCGGGTGCGCCGGGTTCCTTTGTCCCCGGTCTGCTAACCCGCGTACAGCTGCCTCCCATCGTTTAGCAGCGATTCGTGGCAGCTCCCATCCAGACAAAGGAGCTACGCGCATGTCCGCACTTGTTCCCGCCCCACCCCGGACCTCGGTTCGGTTCTCTGTCCTGGCCCTGCTCGGCGAGGCTGTCATCGTCAACCGCGTGACCGGCACGTCCGCCAGCCGCACCCGGCTGCTCGCCCTGGCCGATATGGCCTATGCCGTGTCGATGGTCTCCGAACTGGAACGGCAAGCCGTCATCGGGGGTGCCAAATGACCGGCCTGACCTCAACTCAAGTGATCGATAACGCCCGCCAGCGGATCGAAGCCGCGCAATGCCGCGAAGGACTGGACGTTGCCTGGGATCAGGGGCTTGGTGCGTTGCACACGCTGCTGGCCCTGGGGCGTATCGACCTGTCCACCTGGCGCTGGCACCACGCCGATTTCGATAGCCGTGCGGAGCTTCGCGCCTTTGCCCTGGAACAAGGGGGTGAGCAATGACCGCCGCACGCCGCAAGGCATCCCCCGCACCGATCCTGACCGAGTGGCTCAGCGCCTCGCAGTTGTGCGCCAAGTACCAGGTCTGTCTCACCACCCTGTGGCGCTGGGCGAAGACCCCCGGTTTCCCGAAGGCCGTGCGCGTGGGTCGCGTGCTGCGCTGGGATGCGGGAGAGGTTGACGCCTTCCTACCCAAGGGGCTGAGCGCTGATGAGCTGTGCGAGCGCTATCAGATCAGCCGGGCCACCCTGTGGCGCTGGACAAAGCTGCCGGGCTTTCCGGTGGCGTCCGGCATCGGGCGAATGCTGCGCTGGGAGCCGCAAGCGGTCGATGCCTTTCTCTCCAGGCAGCGGCGAGCGGGCACCGCTCCGGTCCAGTCGGCGTAAGCGCCGTGTAGCGGGTCGCGGTTAACCGCTGCGACCCCTTTCCCTCTCCCTACGGGAATCTATGCGATGAAGAATATTCAAGAGCGCCGTTCGGCGCTGACGGGTTCGGCTTGCCCGGAAAAGGCCGATGACACTCTGCACCAGGACCGGACCGACAACTGTGAGGGCTACGTCGCGCCACAACGCACATGCCGCCACGTTGGCGACCGGCAGTGCGTCCAGGTTGGCGATTTTGGCACGGCGGTCGCGGGTGAGCGGGGCTATGCCCTGGCGGGCGAAAGCGGTTTCGCCCTGGCCGGTGATCGCGGCACGGCGCGGGCGGGCGATTTCGGCACGGCCATGGTCGGCGAGTTCGGCAAGGCGATTGCCGGTGACTGCGGTATGGCGTCCGCGTGCGATGGCGGCAGCGCTCGGGCCGGTTTCCGGGGCATTGCCAGTGCCGGTTTTCAGGGGGCGGTCGCAGCGGGTGAGTTCGGCGAACTGCGCCTTACCTACTGGGACAGTCCGAGCAAGCGCTACCGCACGGCGGTCGGCTATATCGGCGAGGATGGTTTGCTGGCGGACACCTTCTACACCCTCGACAGCAGTCACCAGTTCGTCCCGGCCAAGACGGAGCGGGAGGCCCGCGTATGACGCCTATCGACAAGGTACTTGGCCGCCTGGACAAGGTGAAGCGGGTGAAGGTCAACGGCAAGCACCGCTGGAAAGCCTGCTGCCCGGCCCATGATGACAAGTCGCCCAGCCTGGATGTTACCGAGGCCGAGGACGGCACCGTGCTGCTCAAGTGCTGGGTCGGTTGCAGCGCTGCCGAGATCGTCGGTGCCATCGGCCTGGAACTGCGCGACCTGTTCCCCGGCGAGAAGCGCGAGCGCAGCGGCCCTAGCCCCGCCGCCGTCCGTCACGAACGCACGATCTACCTGATCGGCAAGAACCAGCTCGACCAGGGCGGCGAGATGAGCGCCGAAGACCTGGAGCGCTTCAACCTGGCCAAGCAACGTTTGGGAGTGCAGTAATGGCTGTCAAGAAAGACCCCTACGGCGATCAGTGGGCCGGTTCCGACACGCTCAACGACGCCATCAAGAAGCTGGGCACCGATGCCGGTGCACTGTATGAAACCAAGGCCCTGGCGCAGTTGAAGAAAATGCGCGGCAGCGACCCGGCCGCCTTCGCGCGGCTGCGCGCCAAGGTGAAGGACTCGAAGATGCTCAGCATGGCCGAGTTCGACCGCCTGACGATTCCCGCCGAGGATGAAGAGGTGGCGGCAGGCGGCGACATCTTCACCGAGGTGGAAGCCTGGCCGAAGCCGGTCAAGGGTGATGAGCTGCTGGATGAAATCTGTGCCGTGCTGCGCCGCTACGTCGCCGCCGACAAAGAGACCATTCGCGCCGCCGCGCTGTGGTCCACCTTCACCTGGCTGATCGATGTGGTTCAGGTTGCGCCCATCGCCAATATCACCGCGCCGGAAAAACGCTGCGGCAAGTCGATCCTGCTGACTGCATTGGGCAAGCTGGCCTATCGCCCGATGCAGGTTTCGAATATCGCTCCGGCAGCGCTGTATCGCGCCATCGAACTGTGGTCGCCGACGCTACTGATCGACGAGGTAGACGCCTTCCTGGCAGCCTACGACGACGCCAGGGGCATCCTCAACGCCGGTTTCACACGCGACAGCGCCTCGGTGATTCGTTGCGTCGGCGACGACCACATGCCCACGCGCTTCAACGTGTGGGGAGCCAAGGCGCTGTGCGGCATCGGCAAGATCGCCGATACCCTGGCCGACCGCAGCATCCCCTTGCGCCTGCGCCGCCGTGTGGCGGGCGAGAAAGTGGAGCGGCTACGCCACTCCGATCCGGTCATGTGGGAACGGCTCCAGGCGAAGCTGGCTCGCTGGACGGCGGATAACGCGGTCACGGTGGGCGATGCTCGCCCCGCCCCCATCCAGGGACTCAACGACCGCGCCAACGACTGCTGGGAGCCGCTGCTGGCGATTGCCGAGGCGGCGGGTGGGCACTGGCCGAAGTCGGCCCGGCAAGCCGCGATTGTCCTGCATGGCCTGGAGGGGGAAGCGCCGAGCATCGGCGCGGAACTGCTCCAGGACGTGAAAGCGGTGTTCGAGGACAAGAACATCACCAAGATTTTCAGTGGCGAGCTGCTGGACGCACTGCTGAGCGACGACGAATCGCCCTGGGCGACCTGGAACCGGGGCAAGCCGATATCGACCCGGCAGTTGTCGGGGAAACTGGGTGATTTTGGGATCAAGTCCAAGCAAATCCGCATCGGCTCCGACAGCAAAAAGGGATACGAGATCAAGGACTTTTTGGACGCCTTTAACCGCTACCTTTCGGCTAATCCCCCCTCTGCAAGCGAAACATCGAAACAAACCAGCAACCACGCGGCCTCCAGCGATTTTTCAAACGAAACATTGGGGGACGGTGTTTCGGATAAAAAAACGCTACAGCCCAGTAACCACGCGGGTTGTTTCGATGTTTCGGATAAAACACCCCCTCCCGGCAGAAAGGGCGGAAAAAAGGGAGCAACAAGCCAGGTTTCGTATGAGGAGGTTCGGGGATGAAGTCGCATCTGGATTACCTGCGCGAGCGGGGCTTTGAAGTCGCGTCCGTGGGGCAGGATGTCACGGTATTCCCCCTCGAAAACCTGACGCCTTCCTTGCGCCTGTGGATCAATCTGCACCGCAGCGAACTGCTGGCCGAGCTGGCGGCGGGTGACGGCATCGCGCGGCATTGTGTATGGCGGGTGTACCTGCGCGGCGAGTTCGTGTGCACCGCCGTCAGCGAGCCGATGAGTCTGGATGAAGTCCGCAAGCGGGTGCGGTTTCCGGGAGCGGAGGTGCGTCCATGAATGACATGACCCTCGGTGCCGTGTCCGCCCAAGTGCGCCCCGGCTTCGCCGTGTACGACCAGGACGTAACGATTGACGGGAAGGCGTACCGCGCGGGCCTCTGGTATCACGGGCAAGAACGTAAGGGCGCGGCCCGAACAGTCGAACCCGTGGACCAGTGGGTATCCATCCCCTTGCATATTGAGGCGGAGACCCTCGACGAGAATGGCTATACGGGGCGCTTGCTGCGCTTCACGAATCGCGGACGGCCCGTCAGATGGGTGTTGCCCATGGGCATGCTGGCGACGCACGGCGGGAACGTGCTCAAGGCGCTTTTCCGGCAGGGGTTCACCGCCGACCACCAAGGGCACCGCCAAGTGCTGACCTACCTGCGCGAACACCCACGGCCTGAACGGTTGATCCAGATCGCGACGAAACCGGGCTGGCACGATTCGGGGGTGTTCGTTCTGCCGGGCAAGCCCATCGGGGCGGCGGACGTGTACCTGGACGCGAGTCGGCAGCAAGCCAGCTTGTACCATCGGCGCGGCACGCTCGACGGCTGGCGGCAAAGCGTCGGCCTCGGCTGCCTGGGCGATCCGGCGCTAGAACTGGCCGTCTGCCTGGCCCTGGCGGGGCCGCTGCTCGATGCCCTGGGCGTGCCCGGTGGCGGCGTGCATCTGCTGGGCGGAACGGACAGCAGCGCGCCGCTGGCGGTGCGGGTTGCGGCCTCGGTGTGGGGCGATCCTTTCGACCTGACCGCTTCCTGGCACTCGACCCAAGCTGCCTTGATCCAGGAAGCCATCCAGCGTAACAACACGGTGCTGCCGCTCAATGGCGGCGACTGGCCCGACCTGAACGCCGAGAAGCTGGGGGATGCCATCGCCAGGGGGCGGCTGGACATTTACCGCCATGGCAGTTGCTCGACGCTGGCCTGGCGCGTGCTGATGTTGTCCCACGGTCGGCGTCGGTTGTTCTCCGATGCGCGCACCGACTGGCCGCTGGTGGACATTGCGACGGATCGGCCTGCGCAAGCAGCTCGGCTTGACGTGGGGCATGCCCTGGAGACTCATTACGGACACCTAGGCCCGGCCTTCGTCGAAAGCCTGCTGGCCTGTGGTGGGCCGGACACACTGGTGCCGATGTTCCACGAAGTGCGGAAACGCCTGCTTGAAGTGGAGACACCCCACGTTTGGCGCGTGGCGGATCGTTTCGCCGCTATGGCGGTAGCCGGGGAGCATGCCATTGCCTGCGAGCTGCTGGACTGGTCCCGAGGCAAGGCGCTCGAAACCTGCCATAGGCTTTACGAGCAGTGGCGGACCACGCGCAAGCGGCCCGCCTCACGACGCTGACGCCCTGACGCAACAAAGCCCCGCACGGTCTCCCGGCGGGGCTTTGTCGTTGGGGCTGGAGCGGCGGATAGGCGGACTAAACCTCAGATCGCCGTCCTCTCGATCCTGTCTTGCATCTCTTTAATCTGCTGGACACTGAGTCCGCGCAGTCGCTCGTGCACCAGTTCGTCCAGGACCGTTTCGGGGCGTTCGAGGCAGTGCGAAAGTGACAGATTCATGACGAAGCGTTGATGACATGCCTTCGTGTCAAGGCACTGGCAGTAGAGCTTGCAGAAATCCGAGGTCACTTTCTGCCGCGTGTAGATACGGGCTTTTCCGCCGCACTTGGGGCATTCGATTTTCATCCTGTTCCTCCTAGGTGTTGCGGTCCATGACGCCCATATTTTCCAACTGATCGAACAAGACGCGGCGCTCTTGGCTCGGCATCTCGCGCAGCCGGTCAAACAGCAGCTTGTCCAGCGGCTTGGATGGCCCGTACAAGGCATGCGAGAAGGTCAGTTGCATGACGAACCGGTGGCCGCAATGGCCGTTCGTGCACTGGCAATACAGCTTCACGAACTGCCGGGAAATCTCTTCACGCGTTGCTATCCGAGCCTTGCTGTCGCACTCGGGGCAATAGATTCGCACTTCTACCTCCTGCTAGAATCGATAAAACACAATATGTAGTGTCTGATTCTACATTCATGTACATATATTGTGCTTTCGCTTGAGGCGTCGAGCGCTTGTGCAATGACCTGAACGAAAAAGCCCCGAGTAACGGGCCGGGACGAGAATCCGGCACGCACTCAGGGCTTGGATGGCCCCACAAACCCATCGAAAGCAGAGCCAGGCGCAAGTCTAGCAGACCCACACGCAGCATCTCCCCAACCAAGGACCCCATGATGAGCAAATACCTTAGCGCTCGGGCCTCGACCCAGTATTTCCAACTGCAACGCACCGTGGCCGAGGCGTACCACGTTGACGACGCGGCCCGGACCTTCGCCGTCGAGCCGACCCACGCCCAGGAACTCAATGACCAGATCACAGAGCGCGTGGACTTCCTGGGCCGCATCAACGTGATTCCGGTCAGTGAGGTCAAGGGCGAGAAAGTCATGCTCGGTCTGTCCGGCCCGGCCACCAGTCGCACCGACACCAACGCCCGAGACCGCGAGCCGCGCCACCTGCTGGACCTGAAGAACAACACCTACGAACTCGCGCACACGGAAACCGACGTGGCGCTGTCCTTCGCCACCATCGACGCCTGGGCCAAGTTCCCGGACTTCGTAGACCGCTACTTGACGGCGGTGCAGAAGCGCATCGCCCTGGACCGTATCCTGGTCGGCTGGTCGGGGACGCACGCCGCCACTCAGACCGACCCGGCGAAATATCCCCAGCTCGAAGACGTGAACAAGGGCTGGCTCCAGATCGCTCGCGAGCAGATTCCCGAACAGGTGCTCAGGTCCGAAGACCCGGCCAAGAAAATCACCCTTGGCCCAGGCGGCGACTACGCCAACCTGGATGCCCTGGTGCATGACGTGAAACAGATGATCGACCCGGTACTGCGCGATGAAGGCGACCTGGTGGCGATCATCGGTTCCGACCTGCTGGCAGCGGAGAAGAGCACGCTGTACGCCGCCCAGGGCCAGAAGCCGACCGAGAAGGAGCGAATCGAAGAGGTCAAGGTCACTGAGACCTATGGCGGCCTGCCCTCGCTGCTGGTGCCGTTCTTCCCGGTGATGGGCGTTGTCGTCACCAGCCTGGACAACTTGTCGATCTACTACCAGGACAGCAGTTGGCGGCGTCATCTGCTGGAGAACCCCAAGCGCTCCCGCGCCGAGGACTTCAACGGGCGTAACGAAGGCTACGTGATCGAGCAGCTTGGCAAGTTCGCCGCGCTGGAAGGATCGTCGCTGGAACTGGTGCGCTGAGACAGAAACAGGAGACCACCACATGAGCTTCAAGACCATCGACCGCGGTACGCTGAACCCCGCACTGAAAGAGCGCCTAGCGCACTTCGAGATGAACCGTCACGCTTACGCCGACGCCCAGCAGCGCTTCAGCGATATCGCCCAGGAAGACACGCGCCTGGCCGCCGAGGCATCCAAGCTGGAGGCCCAGGCCGAGGCCACCGAACAGGCATGGCGCAAGCGGGCCATTCAGCCGCAAGTGGATCAGACCGAGATCAGCGCGGAGATCGAGCGCGGCGCGGCCCTCAAGCGCCAGGTCCAGGCGCTCCGAGCGACTGTCGAGGCGCGTAGCGGCCTGACCGCGCCCGTGCTGCTCGAAATGGCCGAGTTACGCGCCGGGCTGCAAAAGGAGCCTGCCGCGATTAATACGGCCTACTGGCGGGCGCTGCTCGACCAGGTGTTGGCCCAGGACGGTTTGCGCGACGCCTTGCTGCAAGCCTTCACCCTGAGTCGCGATATTTACCTGAGCCAACTGGACAGTCTGGAACCCGTACTGGCGGCCCGTTGCAGCGGTCAGCGGGAGCGGCAGGCGTTCATCGCCCAGGGTATCTGGGAAGCCTTTGCCGATGAGCTGAAGCGGCTATTTGCGGGGGCGGAAAACGGCATGGGTTCGCCCATGCTCGCCAGCCTGCCATCGCCTCTGCGCGACGAAGTGGTGGCCGAGACGCCGGGCGAGCTGTACCGGCTCCGACAGGCGTCCGCCAGTCCGCTCAATGGGCGCACCGCACTACGCTGAGACCGCTTTCGCCCCACTTGCCCAAGCCGCACGCCTGTGCGGCTTTTTTACGCCCCGCAGAAGGCCACAGGCGCGTTTCGAACGAATAGCAGTGGTCGCCCTCGACGTTGAGCGAATCGTCTCACCTCGCGCCGCTCTAGGCGGTTGCCGGGCTGGAAAAAATCCCGCCAGAAAAAAATTCGACTCGAGAACGCACTTATCCCCCTCCCGCCGGCGCGCCCTGTCTCAGAATTTTGTGAAAACCCCGGTGGTAGTGAAACCGTACCGCCAGGCCGCGCCGTTACTGGGCCTTGCACGGGAAAGCAGAATTTCATTCTGTGAAAAAAGATGAAGAAATTGGAAAGAAAACTTCAGCCGCAAAGGCTCAGTCGAGCGCCGGGGAAAACCGCTACAGCCCACGGCTACCAAGGGTTTGAGGTGGATTTTTTCAAACGAACACCCATACGCCAACAGTGTGAAAAAGTGCGGGGCGTGAGAAATGGAAAATCGCTACAGCCCAGTCAGGACGCGGGATGCAGGCTGATTGCCGGCGATTTGGAAATTTCCAAGCCTTGCGCGGCGGAGGCATGCCCACGGTAAGTCGTCTGGAGCCTGCCGTAGACCCGGAGAAGTGCCAGAGGAATTTCCGTTACGCGTAACGAAAAATAGAGGCTGCCGCTGGAGGCGATACGTACTGAGCTGGTAGGGGCGGGCAAGGGAAGGTGTAAGCGGGTCGCCCAGGCTGCTAGCAGGCGGCAAGGTCCAGGGCGATACCTGGAGGCGGCTCTGCTAGCAATCCTGGACCTGGTGCGACAGATCGAGGACGGGAAGTGCTAGCGCTGGCGGCGGTGCCCAAGGCGAAGCGGGTTCGATGGGGCAAAAATGTCACCCTGCCCAGCCACTTCCGCCAGGCGGGTGGCCGCCGAGTGCGCATCAGCCAACACCGCCTGATAGGCGCTGATCTGCTCGCGCATCTGGGCGATCTGCTCTTGCATCTGCTCGATCTGCTCACGCTGGTGGATCATCTTTTCGGCGCTCGCAATGAGCGCCTGGCTGCCGGTGCCCCTGCCGGTAGCGATCTTGGCTTGACGGATCAACTCGGGGTCGGGGTCGCGGATGGTCAGCACTTTACGGTGTTCGGTCATCACTTCTACCTTGCTAGCAATTTTGCACCTGGAGCACGTGCACCAGGCGGGCGAATGCTAGCAGACATGTTCGGCGGAGTGCTAGCAACTCAGGTGCTGGCACCTGGTGATCGATCGCGGAATTGCTAGCACTCTATGGAGGCGTGGACATGGGGTGCTAGCAGGGTTCGGCAAGCACGTCAGGTCGATCAAGGGAAATGCTAGCAGGCAGGGGAGGCCGAGGTGGCACAGAGGATAGATGCAGATACGGGTTAGTAACGGGGATAATTCGGTAGACGCAAAAAAGAAAATAAAATTAAACTCAATAAATTCATATAGTTATATATATTCAAAATATATATAACGGAGTTGACCAACCTCTGGCAGCTCGCCTGCGGCCCGAGCTTCCTCGGCCTGATGAAGCGCCTGGCCGGCATGCTCTTCGGGGTGGTCGTGGGCACCCTGCTGGTCGGCGCCTGGCTCGGCGACGACGCGCCAAGGCAGGCCACCGGCGTGCTCGGCCTGGCCCTGGTGGTCTACGCGCTGCTCGGCCTGGCGGCGATCGCCCTGCATCTGCCGGCGCGCCACGAGCGCTGGGTCGGCCCGCTGGTGGGCCTGGCGACCGGAGCGCTGACGGCGGTCACCGGGGTCTTCGTGATTCCCGCGGTGCCCTATCTCGGCGCCCTGGGGCTGCAGCGCGACGAACTGGTCCAGGCCCTCGGCCTGTCGTTCAGCGCCTCGACCCTGGCCCTGGCGGTCACCCTCGGCGTGCACGGCGACCTGCTCGAACCGCAGATGCTCGGCGCCTCCCTGCTGACCCTGGTCCCGGCGCTGGGCGGGATGCTCCTCGGCCAGTGGCTGCGCCAACGGATCAGCGCGACGCTGTTCAGGCGCTGCTTCTTCGTCGGCCTCCTGCTGCTGGGCGCCGACCTGGCCTGGCGCGGCTTCCACTGAGCCAGCTTCGCGCCGGAACGCTCCTGCGACCCTCCAGGCACTTCCGACGAACGGCGCGAACCGCTATCATCCGCCGCCGCGCGGGTCCCTGACGGGCACGCGGCAGCGGGCGGAACACGCCCGTCCGGCACGGAACGCCACTTCAAGCAAGGAGCACACGATGAACACCCGCCTTTCCCTTTCCGCCCTGGCCCTCGCCTGCGCCGCCCTGGCCGGCTGCCAGAACCTGTCCCAGCAGGATCTGATGCAGCACGGCATGATGGCGATGAAGGCCGCCACCCTGAGCGACGCCGAGGTCCGCCAGGTCGCCGACCAGGCCTGCGCCGAGTCCGACCAGCAGAACCGCATCGCCCCGGCCAACAGCAAGTATGGCCAGCGCCTGGACAAGATCGCCAAGGCCCTGGGCGACCAGATCGACGGCGTGCCGGTGAACTACAAGGTCTACCTCACCGAGGACGTCAACGCCTGGGCCATGGCCAACGGCTGCATCCGCGTCTACAGCGGGCTGATGGAGCTGATGAGCGACAACGAGATCGAAGGCGTGCTCGGCCACGAAATGGGCCACGTCGCCCTCGGCCACACCCGCAAGGCCGCCCAGGCCACCTATGCGGCAGCCGCGGTGCGCGGCGCCGCCGGCGCCTCGAAGAGCGGCACGCTGGCCGCCCTGTCCGGCTCGCAGCTGGGCGAGCTCACCGAGTCGCTGATCAACGCGCAGTTCTCCCAGTCGCAGGAATCCGACGCCGACGATTTCTCCTACGAACTGCTGAAGAAGCGCGGGGTGAATACCCAGGGCTTGGTCACCGCTTTCGAGAAGCTGGCCAGGCTGGGCGGCGGCGACAGCAGCATGTTCGATTCGCACCCGGGCTCCCAGGCGCGCGCCGATCATATCCGCCAGCGCATCGCCGCGGATCGCAAGTAACGCTCCGGACCCGGTCTCCCGCGCTCGCGGGAGACCACCTCACGCCGCCCGCTTGTGCTCGCGGATGCAGGTCGGCCCGGCGCGCTCCTCGACCTCGCGCTGCACCTCGCCGCGCAGGCCCAGCAGAAAGGCCAGTTCCGCCAGCACGAAGAGCGGGCCGACGATCAGCCCGCTCAGGTCGTCGACGAAGGCCGGCTTGCGTCCCTCGTAGTAGTGGCCGACGAACTGGATGATCCAGCCGACCACGAACAGACCGATGCCCCAGCCCAGCCAGGCCGCGGTGCTGCCCGCCGCCAGCTGCGCGCCGCTCCATACCGTCAGCGCCAGCAGCGCAGCCATGGTCGCGCCGAAGCGCAGGTCCAGGCGCAGGTAGAACAGCACCGCGGCGAGCGCCAGCAGGGATGCCGGCGACAGGCCGAAGCCCGGCGACGGTCGCGCCAGCAACACGGCGATGGAGAGGACGATCATCGGAATGCCGATGAAGTGGCTGAGGATATTGCGCCGGTCGCGGTGGTAGGCAGCGTATTGCGCAAGGTGATCGACTAGGGTTTTCATTGTTGTGGTCTCACGCCAGGGTCTTCGCATCATCGCGCCTGCCCACCTCCCCACTCTGTCAGCTAGACGACAAACATGAACGCGCGTACCGACTACCGCTCGCAGCTCCAGGCCGGCCGCTGGTTCCAGGGCTTGCCGGAAGCCCTGCAGACGCACCTGCTGGCGCTCGCCCAGCCGCGCCAGCTGCCGCCCGGGCAACGCCTGTTCGCGCGCGGCGACGCCCCCTGCGGACTGTACTGCGTGGTCGAGGGGGCGATCCGCATCAGCGCGGTCAGCGAGCACGGCAAGGAGGCGCTGCTGATCCTGGTGGAGCCGCCGCACTGGTTCGGCGAGATCGCCCTGTTCGACGGCCAGGCGCGCACCCACGACGCCTACGCCGAAGGTCCCACCGAACTGCTGCAGGTGCCGCAGGCGGCATTGCTCGAGCTGCTCCGGCGCGAGCCGCGCTACTGGCGCGACATGGCCCTGCTGATGAGCCACAAGCTGCGCCTGGCGTTCATCGCCCTCGAGGAAATGGCCCTGCTGCCGGCCGCGCAACGCCTGGCCCGACGCCTGCTGATGCTTGCCGAGGGCTACGACAACAGCCGCAGCCGGCAGATCCTGCACCTGCCACAGGAACAACTGGCGCTGATGCTGTCGCTGTCGCGGCAGACCACCAACCAGATCCTCAAGGATCTCGAGGCCCAGGGCATTCTCCAGCTCAGCTATGGCGGCATCGAGATCCTCGATCTCGCCGGCCTGCGCGCCGCCAGCCACGGCTGAGCGCGCGAATCACACTTTCGAACGCTTGCAGGCGCGCCATGACCAGCTACCGTGTGCAGGACACCTGCCCCCGGTGCGGATATCCATAACGACAACAACAGGATCTCCCCATGCCCCGCCTCGCGCTGTCCGCTTTGCTCTGCCTCTGCAGCCTGCTGTCGACACTGCCGGCGCGCGCCGCCCTCGACGACCAGCAACGCGCCCTGCAACAACTGCAGGTCCAGGCCTGTCGCGTGGTGGGCAGCCTGTTGCTGCTGCGCGGCGAAGGTTTCCAGGAACAGCACGCGGCGCAACTGGAGAAGGACCTCGCCAGCCTCGACCGGGCGCTCGCCGCCGTCCCCGAGGGAGTGCTCCTGCGGCAGGGCGAAAAGGCCCTGGTGGCGCGTATCCGAGAAGGCGCGGCCTACGGTCCCCGCGAAGAGGACCTGCCCTGGCGCTACCCGCAGCAACTGAGTCGCGCCCTGCGTGACTTCCTCAACCTGGTGGAGCGCCAGGTGCCGCCGACTCCGCCTGGGCAGCCCCTGCCGCTCTGGCAGTTGCCGGCGCGGGTCGAGTACCTGTCCCTGCAATACCTGGCGCGCGCCTACCTGGGCGGGCTGGAGATCGCCCGCGAGCAGCCCCGGGACTATCTCGGCCAGGACGAGAGCGTGCTGGTCCCGCTGATCGACCGGCGCATCGCCCTGCTGGTGGCGAACAGCGCCAACCCGGCGGGGCTGAAGAAACTGGAGAACCGCTGGGAGTACCTGAGCCAGGCCCTGCGCGACCTGAACAGCAAGAGCAGCGCGCTGGTCAGCGCTTCCGGCAGGCCCTGGGCCCCGATCATCGTCGACCGCCACGCGCGGGTCCTGAGCGACAGCCTGATGCGCTTGAGCGCGGAGTGAGGGGCCTGCCGCGCTGGGCGGATAACCTCGCCGCTCGCCACGCGGCGCCGACCAGAACCCGGCGAACCTCTGGCTGCGCGAACAGATACTCATCTGTCTGCGCCGAGCAGGTTTGCTCTAGCCTTCCTCGTCGCGGACCTCCAGGCTCGCCGCCAGCGAGCGCCAGAGCACCTCGGCGAACACCTGCTGGATCTCGCCGCAGAGGTAGTCGAGCATCTGCTGCGGCTCCCGCCACTGGCTGCGGATCAGCCAGACGTCCGCTTCGAGCGCATCCCTGCGCACCTGGAAGTCCAGACATCCCGGCGCCTCCCGCCCCGGTCCGGACAATTGCCGCAGGCGCAGGCCGAGACGGTCGGACTGGCCCTTGCGCGCACGGATGCGAATCACCTGGCTGGCGCTCATGTCGGCATTTCCTCCGGGGTGCGGCGCCTCAGTGGGCGCCGGGCGACAGGGGCTTCAGGACCGGCTCGCCGTCCTTGAGCAGTTCCCAGACCAGCAGCTTGGCCGGCCTCATCGGGTCGGGGTTGCGCGCCAGCACGTGCGCCACGTTGGCCGGTTCGTACCAGCTCTGGCCGACCGTATAGGTCTCCACCGGACCACCTTCCAGCTGCGTCTGGACGGTGCCTTCGAGGACGTAGACGAACACCGGGCCGGGGTGCACGTGCGGCGCCGACACCTGGCCGGGCTTGAACGACACGGTCAGCATCAATCCGCGATAGCCGGGCGGCTCCGCCAGCGGCTGGTCGCGCAGGGTCACGACCTTTTCCGCATCATGGGCCGCGGCCAGGGCCGGCAGCACCGCGCACAGCAGGCAGGCGAACGTTCGGGACAGTCTCATCGCGGTTCACCTCACTCCGGTTGCATGCCCATGCCCACGCCGAAGCGGTTCCAGGCGTTGATGGCCGAGACCGCCAGGGTCAGCTCGGCGATTTCCCTGTCGTCGAAGTGCTCGCGCAGTTCGTCGAGCAGGGCATGCGGCAGCGGGCCCTGGCTGAGGCGGGCGAGTTGCTCGGTCCAGGCCAGGGCGGCGCGCTCGCGTGGGGTGAAGTACGGGGTTTCCTGCCAGACGCAGAGCGCCTGCAGGCGCTGCTCGGTCTCGCCGGCCTTGCGCGCGTCGTTGGCGTGCATGTTCACGCAGTAGGCGCAGCCGTTGATCTGCGAGGTGCGCAGGTAGACCAGTTCGATCAGCGGACGCTCCAGGCTGGCCTTGGCCAGGGCCTTCTCCAGGCCGAGCATGGCGGTGTAGGCGTCGGGCGCGGCCTTGGCCCATTCGAGGCGGGTGGTCATGGCGAATCTCCTTGGTTGAAAGGGCGCCGCGGCAGTGGAAAGCGGCGCGGCATGGGGTAACACTAAGCCTGCCTTTGGCTTCCACGAAGAGCCAATCACCAGAAATACCAGGTAGCCAATCCCGCCATGGAACTGCAACTGACCCTCGACGGCCGCCACGACTTGGTCGGCCAGCTCTACCGCCAGCTGCGCGACGCCATCCTGCGCGGACGCCTGGCCACCGGCGACCGCCTGCCGCCGACGCGCTACCTCGCCGAGCGCCTGGAGGTGTCGCGCAAGACCGTCAGCGAAGCCTACGAGCGACTGGCCAGCGAGGGTTTCCTCGAAGGCCGGGTAGGCAATGGCACCTTCGTCGCCCGCGGCCTCGCCCAGCAGCAGCCGCCCGCCGGCGCCGAGGGTCCGCTGCGACCGGCCGCGCGCTGGGCGCGGATCGAGCCGCAATCCGGGCTGATGGACCAGCGTCCGGCGCTGCGCTACAGCTTCGCCGGCGGCACCACCGACAAGCGCCGCTTCCCCTTCGACGCCTGGCGCACCTGCGTGCTCCAGGCGCTGCGCCTGCAACAGCGGACCCCGGCGTTCTACAAGGACACCGAGGGCGATCCCGAGCTGCGCCTGGCCACCTCCCGCTACCTGGCGATCAGCCGCGCCGTGCAGTGCGACTGGAACGCCCTGATGATCACCCAGGGCGCCCAGCAGGGCCTCGACCTGCTGGGCCGGGTGATGCTCGAGCCCGGCGATCTGGCGGTGGTCGAGGAGCCCGGCTACCCGCCGGCCCGCGCCAGCCTGCTGGCCACCGGCGCCGAAGTGCGCGGAGTGCCGGTGGACGCCGAGGGGCTGCGGGTCGACCTGCTGCCGGACAACGCCAAGCTGGTCTATGTCACCCCCTCGCACCAGTTCCCGCTGGGCATGCCGATGAGCCTGGAGCGCCGCCTGCAACTGCTGGATTGGGCACAGCGCCAACGCGCGCTGATCATCGAGGACGACTACGACAGCGAGTACCGCTTCGACGGGCGCTCGCTGGAGTCGCTGCGCAGCCTCGACCGCCACGGCCAGGTGGCCTACCTCGGGACGTTCTCCAAGACCCTGTTCCCCGAGCTGCGCCTGGGCTACCTGCTGCCGCCGGCGAGCCTGCGCGAAGCCGTGCTGGCGGCGCGCAAGCTGGTCGACCGGCACAGCGAGACCCTCCAGCAGCGCGCCCTCGCGCTGTTCATCCAGCGTGGCGACTTCGCCCGCCACACCCGGCGTTTGCAGCGCGAATACGCGCAACGCCGCGACCGCCTGCTGGAACGCCTGCGGGGTGACCTGGAGCCCTGGCTCGAGGCCCTGCCGGCAGTGGCCGGGATCCACCTCGCGGCGCGCTGCCGCGAGCCGCTGGATGTCGACCGCATCGCCCGCCACCTGCGCCAGCAGGGCCTGGAGGTGGGCACCCTGCCACCCTTCTACGCGGAAACCCCGCCACAGGCCGGGTTCCTGTTCGGCTTCGGCTGCATCGAATGCGACGACATCGACCCGGCGCTGGACCTGCTGCGCGCCGAACTGCAACGCAGCGGCGGATAGAGCGGCAGGCGCTCCCGCATGCCTTCGGCCACCCGCTCGGCGGCGCGCACGCCGGGACCGCGGACATGCTCCCGGAGCGGCGAGAACGCCGGAGTCTCTCGGCCCGCGCCGATGGCGCAGCTCGTGGTTGGCTGCCAGCGGGGGGACCAGGCCGGATGAGCGGAACGATGCATCGCGTGGCGCAGCGCGATGCGGATAGCAGGAATGACCGCCGACCAGGCCGGCAGGAAGGACTCAGGGCTGCAACAGCTTCACCAGCCGTTCGCCATCCAGCCCGAGCATGCGCGCGGCCTTGCTGTCGGCCAGTTGTCCGGTTTCCGCTTCGGGCAGGCTGGCGGCCTGGGTCGCCAGGCTGAGGATCAGCTCCTCGCGCGACAGCACGCCACCGAACTGGTACGCCGCGGCGATCAGCCGGCGCAGCTCCAGCGGCAGGCGCCAGCGCGCCCGCAGGGCCGAACCGAAGCTGGCGCCGAAGCGCCCCAGCGCTTCGTCCAGTCGCGCCTCGTCCAGCGCACCGCCGCCATCGCACCAGTCCTGCAGGGTGCGCAACAACGCGAGGTCGCCGAGCCGATGCAGCAGGCCCGCGGTATAGCAGCGCTCGACATCGGCCCCCAGGGCGTCGGCCAGTTCCCAGGCGATATCCGCGCAACGCTGGGACAGTTCCCAGAACTGCAGCGCACGCGCCGCCAGCAGCGGCTCGTCGAGCTGGATGGCGCGCTGCAGGCTGAAGCCGAGCACCAGGTTCAGGCTGTGTCCGAGGCCCAGCCGCCTCAGGGCCTGGCCCAGGGTCTGGCAGGGCGGTCCGACATGCCGCGCGGCACTGTTGGCAGCGGCGATCAGCCCGGCGGTGATCTGCGGATCGCGCCCGAACTCGTCCTCCAGCACCCGCAGCGGCTGCTCCTCGGCGCCCAGGCAGCGGTCACTGGCCGCGCGGACATCGGCCAGCAGCGGCGCGCCCTCGGTGGCATCCCGGGCACGCTCGAGGAAGGCGAGCAGATCCTCGTCCGGTGTCACTTCGGGCAGCGGACAGGCAATCACTTCGTCGTCCTTGAGCAACAGACCGCGCAGGCGTTGCAGAAGGTTCCCGGCCTGGAACGGCTTGACCAGGTAGGCGGTCGGCGCCAGCGCCACGGCGGCACGCACGCTGGCCTGGTCGGCACGGTCGCTGATGAGAATGAACGGCTGCTCGGCGACCGGCCGCCGCAGGCGCGCCTCGCGCAGCAGCTCGAAGCCGTCGACCTGCGGCAGGTTCGATTCGGCCAGAACCAGCGCGAAGCTCCGGCGCCGACAGTGCTCCAGCGCCTCGCCGCCGTCGCCACAGAGGATCAGGCGGGCATCGCAGCGCACGCTGAGGACCAGTTGGCCGAGCAGGTCGCGACTCCAGGGGTCCGGGTCGGCGATCAGGATGACGGGGGCCTTCTTCGCGGCGCTCATGGCTTTCCTCTTCGATCCTGGTGGGCCGGCCGGGCCTCGCCAGGCGTGACGGGGCGGGCGACGACACCCGCGGGCGCATAACGGTATGACGGACGAGCGCGGGCCGACTCTAGGACCCGTCCTAAATGGCTCGGACGGCACGCTCGCGGAGGCAGAGGCGCCAGACGCGCAAGAGTAGCAGGAGGGAACCGTCCGTCGGGTATTTCGCGAAGAAACCCTGGCAGAAAAAAGAGGCTTCCGTTTCCGTGAAGCCTCTGAAAGAAAGGCCCGCGCGGACGCGCGGGCCTCGGGGGTATCGCTTTGCCGGTGAAGCTTAAGCGAGTTCGTCGAAGCACTCGGCCAGGATGGCCAGGCCCTTCTCCAGTTGCGCGTCGGGGATGGTGACGGGCATCAGGAAGCGGATGACGTTGTAGTAGGTGCCGCAGGAGAGCAGGATCAGACCCTTCTCACGCGCGCGCACGACGATCTTGCTGACCAGCTCGGCGGCCGGCTTGTGGGTGTCGCCGCCCTCGAACAGCTCGATGGCCACCATCGAACCCAGGCCACGGACATCGCCGATCACCTTGTGCTTGGCCTGGATCTCGCGCAGGCCGGCCTTCAGGCGCTCGCCGACGGCTTGCGAACGTTCCAGCAGCTTCTCTTCCTCGAACACCTTCAGCACGGCCAGGGCCGCGGCGCAGGCGATCGGGCTGCCGGCATAGGTGCCGCCCAGGCCGCCGGGAGCGATGGCGTCCATGATCTCGGCCTTGCCGGCCACGCCGGAGATCGGGAAGCCGCCGCCGACCGACTTGGCGAAGGTGGTCAGGTCAGGAACGATGCCCAGTTGCTCGGTGGCGAAGAAGGTGCCGGTACGGCCGGCGCCGGTCTGCACTTCGTCGGCGATCAGCAGGATCCCGTGCTGGTCGCACAGGGCGCGCAGGCGCTGCATGAAGGACTTGGAGTTGACGTAGAAGCCACCCTCGCCCTGCACCGGCTCGATGATGATCGCGGCGATGTCCTGGGGCTGGGCATCGTTCTTGAAGATGCGCTCGATGCTGGCGATGGAGTCGTCCTCGCTCACGCCGTGCAGCTCGCAGGGCGCCAGGGCGCGGAAGATGCCGCCCGGCATCAGGCCCATGCCGGCGGAGTACGGGACCACCTTGCCGGTCAGGCCCAGGGTCATCATGGTGCGGCCGTGGTAGGCGCCGGTGAAGGCGATCACGCCAGCGCGACCGGTGGCGGCGCGGGCGATCTTGACGGCGTTCTCGACGGCCTCGGAGCCGGAAGTCACCAGCAGGGTCTTCTTCGGGAAGTCGCCCGGCACGCGCTTGGCGATTTCCTCGGCCAGCTCGATGTAGGGCTCGTAGGCCAGCACCTGGAAGCAGGTGTGGGACAGCTTGCCCAGCTGTTCCTGGACCGCGGCGATCACCTTCGGATGCAGGTGGCCGGTGTTCAGTACGGCGATGCCGCCGGCGAAGTCGATGTATTCGCGGCCTTCCACGTCCCAGACGGTGGAGTTCTCGGCGCGCTCGGCGACGACCGGGTGGATCTGGCCCACGCCGCGGGGTACCGCGGCCTGGCGACGCTTCAGCAGGGATTCGTTGGTCTTGCTCATGGCTTCCTCAGTGGCCGCTCATCGGGTCGGCCGGGTCAAAGGATGAAGGCGGGAAGGAAGCTCCCCAAGGCAGCATACGATGATCGACTGTCTCGGGACTTGCAGGCCCGCCAGGGCTCGGAGCCGCTTCGCGATCGGCGACCGCGGCTCCCGGTTCGTCCGGTGCCACCACCGGCAACGTCGACACCGGACGGCGCAGCTCTTGCCTGCCGTCCGGCCCCTCCGGATAGGTGCCTCGCCGGGCTCAGATACCGCCCAGGCAGAGGTACTTGATCTCGAGGTAGTCCTCGATCCCGTACTTGGAACCTTCGCGGCCCAGGCCCGAGGCCTTGATGCCGCCGAACGGCGCCACTTCGTTGGAGATCAGGCCGGTGTTGATGCCGACCATGCCGTATTCCAGCTGCTCGGCGACGCGGAACACGCGGGCCAGGTCGCGGGCGTAGAAGTAGGAAGCCAGGCCGAACTCGGTGTCGTTGGACATGGCGATGACCTCGGCCTCGTCCTTGAAGCGGAACACCGGCGCCAGCGGGCCGAAGGTCTCGTCCCTGGACACCAGGGCGTCCTTCGGCACGTCGACCAGGATGGTCGGCTCGAAGAAGGTGCCGCCGAGGGCGTGCGGCTTGCCGCCGGACACCACCTTGGCGCCCTTGGAGACCGCGTCGGCGATGTGTTCCTCGACCTTGGTCACGGCCTTGGCGTCGATCAGCGGACCGGTGGTCACGCCGGCCTCCAGGCCGTTGCCGATGTTCAGCTTGGCCACGGCGGCCTTCAGCTTGTCGACGAAGGCGTCGTACACGCCGTCCTGCACGTACAGGCGGTTGGCACAGACGCAGGTCTGGCCGTTGTTGCGGTACTTGGAAATCAGCGCGCCCTCGACGGCGGCGTCCAGGTCGGCATCGTCGAACACGATGAACGGCGCGTTGCCGCCCAGCTCCAGGGACACCTTCTTGATGTCCTGGGCGCACTCGGCCATCAACTGGCGGCCGATCTCGGTGGAACCGGTGAAGGTGAGCTTGCGCACGATCGGGTTGCTGGTCAGCTCGCCGCCGACTTCGCCGGCGCTGCCGGTGACCACGCTGAACACACCCTTCGGAATGCCGGCGCGCTCGGCCAGCTCGGCCAGGGCCAGGGCGGAGTACGGGGTCTGCGAGGCGGGCTTGAGCACCATGGTGCAGCCGGCGGCCAGGGCCGGGCCGGCCTTGCGGGTGATCATCGCCGAGGGGAAGTTCCACGGGGTGATGGCCGCGGTGACACCGATCGGCTGCTTGATCACGATGATGCGCTTGTCCGGCTGGTGGCCGGGGATGGTGTCGCCGTAGATGCGCTTGGCTTCTTCGCCGAACCATTCGAGGAAGGAGGCGGCGTAGGCGATCTCGCCCTTGGCCTCGGCCAGCGGCTTGCCCTGCTCGATGGTCATCAGGCGGGCCAGGTCGTCCTGGTTCTCGATCATCAGGTCGAACCAGCGGCGCAGCTTGTTGGCGCGCTCCTTGGCGGTCAGCGCGCGCCAGGCCGGCAGCGCCTTGTCGGCGGCCTCGATGGCGCGGCGGGTCTCGGCGGCCCCCATCTTCGGCACGCTGCCGACGATCTCGCCGGTGGCCGGGTTGTTCACCTTGATGGTCTGGCCGCTGTCGGCATCCACCCAGGCGCCATCGATGTACGCTTGTTGACGGAACAGCTTGGCATCTTTGAGTTGCATGACCTGTCTCCTTCGAGGAATGCCGTGAGCAGCGGGTCTACCTCGACTACCCCGCGTGCCTGGTTGTCTGGTTCGGTTGTAACCGGAAAGTGTTGCCTGCTGGTTATTCGAGAGGGCCAGCGCCCCGGTGCTCCATTTCCTTCGCCCTGTGCCAGCGGCGCCGCCGCTACCGGCCGGCCACCGCGCGCAATGGGCGGGCAGGAGCGAAGCCGGCCGCCGACGAACGTCGGGGAGGATACGAAAGAGTCACGCGGGAAAGGGATTGCGAAGCAAACGCCACGCCGGCGCCACGGTGGCCCGACAGCACGGAAGGCTGGACGAGCGACGGGCAGGTCAGAAAGAGGTCATTCCAGGGGCACGCGGCCGGCTGAACTGAAGCCAATTCCCCGGTCTCCTATTGTTGTGGCTTTGGGGGCGTTTGAAATCTCAAACGAATCCTAGGGCCCCCACTGACAAAGGGCAATACCCCGTTCGATAAAATCAACGAAAGACAGAAAATTCTACTGCTTTGCTGAGCACATCGCGGACGGATGGTCGTTTCCGTTCGAAATCACGAACGTGAACACATGGAATGGACGCACGCGGACGAGATGCGTATGATTGCGCCCTGCCGCGCGAGCCGCGGCGTTGCATCCGTAGCTCAGCTGGATAGAGTACTGCCCTCCGAAGGCAGGGGTCGTGGGTTCGAATCCCGCCGGATGCGCCATCTCCCTCCTCGATTCGCCCTGCGAACCGAGCACCCGCAAAGCCCGCCAGACCGAGCGGGCTTTTTTGTGCCTGTCGCTCCATCCCGACCAGTGCCCGCGGAAGACGGCGGAAACGAAAAGGCCGCGCAGGAGTGAGGCGCGGCCTTTGCCTGGGCTGCTGTCTTCCCAGCCCGGCGGAAAAAATCTAGCAGAGCCCTTTCGCCAGGAAAAGAGTCGGCTCGCGGCAGGCCGGCGGGGTACGGAACGGCGTGGCGCGCGCCGAGGGCGCAATCCGCCGCCCTGGCCTTTTCCCCAGGCGCCGCCTTAAGATCGGGAGTCCGCATTGGGGCGGGCCTTCTCTAATTCTGCGGGTGGTTTCTCCGGATGCTTCCAGACAGCGTGGTGGGTAGCAGCGCGCGGCGCCTTCGTCTGCGCCGGGTGCGCGGGCGTGTCGGGCTTGGCCTGGTGGCCGGGCTCTCGGTGCTGGCTGGCATGACCGACGCCATCGGTTTCCTCGCCACTGGCGATTTCGTGTCCTTCATGAGTGGCAATACCACCCGTCTGGCGGTATCCCTGGGCGAGGGCGACCTGGGCGGCATGGCGCGCCTGGCCATCGCCCTGGCCAGCTTCGTCGCCGGCAACGCCCTGGGGGTGATCCTGGCCCGCTTCAGCGGACGCCGGGCGGCGCCGATCCTGGTCTGCTGCGCGATGCTGCTGGCGCTGTCGGCGGTCTGGCCGTTCGACTGGAACGTGCCGGCGCTGGTCGCGGCGATCATCGCGATGGGCATGCTCAACGCGGTGGTCGAGCAGGTCAACGGCCTGCCCATCGGCCTGACCTACGTCACCGGCGCCCTCTCCCGCTTCGGCCGCGGCCTCGGGCGCTGGCTGCTGGGCGAGCGGCGCAACGGCTGGCGGGTACAACTGGTGCCCTGGAGCGGCATGTGCATCGGCGCGGTACTCGGCGCCCTGCTGGAACAGCGACTGGGACTCGCCGCGATGGCGGCGAGCGCGGCGCTGGCGGCGCTCCTCGCGCTGGCGGCGCTGGTGATCCCGCGACCGTGGCAGATGGACTATATGGCGCGCTGAGCCGCCAAGCCTGCCCTGCGCCCCGCCGCCGGAGAAGGAAGGCCCGACGGGGAGGATGGCGACGTTTCTTGACCTCGTCCGGAATCGCTCAATAAGATGCGTGCACATGCACTTTAATGAGTGGCGAACCGATGAACCGCAGTGCTCTCGACTTCCGTCATTTCATCGACCACCTGCGCCACCAGGGCGACTTGGTGGACATCCATGCCGAAGTCGACGCCGACCTGGAGATCGGCGCCATCACCCGCCGGGTCTACGAAAGGGGCGCGCCCGCGCCGCTGTTCCACACCATCCGCGGCAGCCTTCCCGGCGCGCGGATCCTCGGTGCGCCGGCCGGCCTGCGGGCTGACAAGGCGCGCGCCCATGGACGCCTGGCGCTGCATTTCGGCCTGCCGGACCACAGCGGCCCCCGGGAGATCGTCGCCGCGCTACGGGCGGCGATGCGCGCGGCGCCGATCGCGCCGCGGCGCGTCGAACGCGGGCCGGTGCAGGAGAACGTCTGGATCGGCGAACGGGTGGACCTGACCCGCTTCCCGGTTCCCCTGCTCCATGCCCAGGACGGCGGGCGCTACTTCGGCACCTACGGCTTCCACATCGTGCAGACGCCCGACCGCCGCTGGGACAGCTGGTCGGTGGGCCGGCTGATGCTGGTGGACCGCAATACCCTGGCGGGCCCGACCATTCCCACCCAGCACATCGGCATCATCCGCGAGCAGTGGCGCCGGCAGGGCAGGCCGACACCCTGGGCGATGGCCCTCGGCGCGCCGCCAGCGGCGCTGGCGGCGGCCGGCATGCCGCTGCCGGAGGGGGTCAGCGAGGCCGATTATGTCGGCGCCCTGGTCGGCGAACCGGTGGAGGTGGTGCGGGCCCGGACCAACGGCCTGTGGGTGCCGGCCAACGCCGAGATCGTTCTGGAGGGCGAGATCAGCCTGGACGAAACCGCGCTGGAGGGCCCGATGGGCGAATACCACGGCTATTGCTTCCCCACCGGCAAGCCGCAACCGCTGTTCCACGTCCATGCGGTGACCTTCCGCGACCAGCCGATCCTGCCGATCTGCGTCGCCGGCACGCCACCGGAGGAGAACCACACCATCTGGGGCACGATGATTTCCGCACAGTTGCTCGACGTGCTGCAGGACGCCGGGCTGCCGGTGGACATGACCTGGTGCTCCTACGAGGCGGCGACCTGCTGGGCCGTGCTGTCGATCGACGTGCAACAACTGGCGGCGCTGCGCACCGACGCCGCCGCCTTCGCCGCGCGGATCGCCGAGGTGGCGTTCGGCTCGCACCCCGGGCACCTGGTACCGAAGCTGATCCTGGTCGGCAACGACATCGACGTCAGCGAGATCGACCAGGTGGTTTGGGCCCTGGCGACCCGCGCGCACCCGCTGCACGATCACTTCGTCTTCCCAGCCATCCGCGACTTCCCGATGGTGCCCTACCTCGATGCCGAGGACAGGGCCCGCGGCAGCGGCGGCCGGCTGGTGATCAACTGCCTGTATCCGGAGCAGTTCGCCGGGCGGATGCGCGCCAGCACGGCGTCGTTCCGCCACTCCTATCCGCCGGCGCTGCGCCAGCGGGTGGAGGAGCGCTGGCGCGAATACGGATTCGCCGACGACTGAGCGCTACAATCCCGCCCTGGCGGAAAAGGCTCGACCAAGGGGGCGAAGGCCGATGAACGAGACCAACGCACTGGGGCTGCCGCGCGGCCCGCTGAACCTGATGACCGAGATCGTGCGCCAGCGCGAGCGGCAGCTGACCGCCCTGCTCGCCCCGCTCGGCCTTGGCCTGCACGAATGGCGCGCGTTGCGGATCATCCATGCGTTCGACGGCGACGTACCGATGAGCCTGCTCATCGAACATTCGCAGACCGACCGGACCGCGCTGGGCCGCACCATCGAACGGCTGGTGCAGCGTGGCTGGGCCAGCCGCCTGCCGGATCCGGAAGACGGTCGTGCCGTGCTGGTGCGCCGCAGCCGCGCGGCACAGGCGGTGTTCGAACAGGCCCTGGAACGGGTCGCGCGCCTCGACGAGGCGCTGCTGGCAAGCCTGGAGGCGGGCGAGGACGGCACGCTGGTCGTCGCCCTGGGAAAACTCCTGCGCGCCTTGGACGGGCGTTCCTGAGTGATGCAACCCTCTTTCGCCGCAGACGCGCGGTTTGCGAAGCAGCTCCCAACCCGGGGATAGACTGAGCGGACGGTCACAAGACTGCTGGCCGGTTGATAGCATGGAGCCTTGGCAAGCTCGCCTGGTCACGCCATGCCGGACACCAGCGCGCCGAGTTCCGCCGCACCGCCCATACGGCTGCGCGGCCGGCACGCCCCCTGGCTGTCGCACCCCTGGCAACACCCCTTCTTTGCCCGTTCCCGACGGGCTTTTTTCCTGCCCGTCCGGCGACCCTGGATTTTTCCCACACACCAAGGAGGAAAACCTCTCACCCCTCTCGGAACGAGCCGATTTCTCGGCCGATGCCGTTCGCATTCCATTGGTCACCCAACGGCAACGAGGACCAGCCATGACCGGGCGGCCCTCGCATGGAACACGGACGCGCCTCGCACCCGCCCATGTCCGGCCCTTATCCGCCCAACCCGAGGACCGAGGATGAACGACTACATCGCCCGCCTGCGCGCTCGCTACGATGAGCATTTCGGCTGCGCGCCCGCCATGACGCTGGACTGCCGCGGCTTCTGGAAACACTGCGCGGCAGTGCCGGACATGGCCGTCTTCGCCTATCGCCTGGAGAACAGCCGGCGGGCGCACCACGTGGCGATCACCGCCGGGATGAGCCAGCGTCCCATGCATTTCGCGCCGTACATGGGCAAGGCGCGCTGGTCGACCGAACTGATCTGCTACCTGGATCACCTGGGCGGCGAGGACCTCCGCCATCTGCAGTGGCTGGCCGGGATGCCGTTCCACGACCAGTTGGCGCTCGGTCGCGGGCACAGCGTGGCGTTCGGCTTCCCGCTCTACGAATACAGCCTGCTGCGGCACTTCCTCCTGCTCGGCACCCCCGACCGCGAGGACGCCGGCCTGTTCGACGGCTTCGCCGACTCCGCCTACCCGGTCGACCTGCTCTGGGTGGTGCCGCTGACCGAGCCTGAATACCAGGTCAAGGTGAAGAGGAACCTGGAAGGCATCGGCGCGCTGCTAAGCCAGTCCGCCCATCCGCTGAGCCTCGACCGCCACCGTCATTGCTACGTGACCGGCGAGCGCCCGGAGGGCCTCGGCCGGGTCCTGCACTGAGCCCTGCCGATGCCCCCGACCTTCGTCGGGCAATCCACCGATGACGTTTTTCAATCGGTTCGATGCCGTTTTCCCCGCTTGCCGATCCGTCCGCCGTCTACGATTCTTGCTGGACGTGAGGACGGCTCCGGAGGAGCGCGCATGAAAACCGTGGCACAACTGTTGAACGCCAAGCAGAACCAGCAGGTGTACACCATCGGACCGGACGAGATGGTGCTCGACGCCCTGCGGCTGATGGCGGAAAAGAACATCGGCGCGCTGCTGGTATTGAACCATGGCGAGGTAGTCGGGGTGGTCAGCGAACGCGACTACGCGCGCAAGATGGTCCTCAAGGGTCGGTCGTCCATTGGCACGCCGATCAGCGCGATCATGAGCGCGCCGGTGGTCAGCGTGGACTCGAAGCAGAGCGTCGACACCTGCATGAACCTGATGACCGACCGCCACCTGCGCCACCTGCCGGTGGTGGAGGAGGGCCGGTTGCTCGGCCTGCTGTCCATCGGCGACCTGGTCAAGGCGGCGATCGCCGAGCAGGCCGAACTGATCCAGCAACTGGAACAATACATCCGCGGCGACTGAACCGGTCGGGCCGGCCCGATATGGCGGCCCCTGCCCTTTTCCCTCCAGGTTTGGCGATAATCCCGGCTGGCCCCACTCCGAGCCCGCCGCCATGTCATCCCCGCTGCAGTTCCGCCGCTACACTCCCGCCGACCGCGACGCCACCCTGGCCATCTGGCTGGAGGCCTCGCGGATCGGCCACGGCTTCCTCGGCGAAGCCGAACTGCAGAAGCAGAAGGCGCTGGTGCGCGATCACTACCTGGACGCTTCGGAAACCTGGCTGGCGCTGGACGGCGAAACGCCACTGGGCTTCATCGGCCTGCTCGACGCCTTCATCGGCGGCCTGTTCGTCGCACCGGCGGCCCACGGCCGCGGCATCGGCCGGCAGTTGCTGGAACATGCCGCGGCCCTGAAGGGCGCGCTGGAAGTCGAGGTCTACGCCGCCAACCGCGAGGCACTGGGGTTCTATGGGCATTGCGGTTTCGTCGAAACCGGCCGGCGCAAGGAGGACGACGAGGGACGGCCGCTGGAAATCGTCCACCTGCGTCGCGGCGATTAGCCCCCCTTGCGGAAAACGCTCGGCGCCACGCCGCTCAGGCGCTTGAAGAAGCGGGTGAAGTAGGCCGGCTCGCTGAAGCCGAGGCGGTCGGCGATCTCGTTCACCGTCATCGCCGTGTAGACCAGGTCGCGCTTGGCCTCCAGCAGCAGGCGCTGGTGCACGATGCCCAGCGCGGTCTGCCCGCTGAGGCGGCGCGCCACGCCGTTAAGGTGCGCCGGGGTGATGCCCAGGCGACGCGCGTACTCGTCGATCCCCAGGTGCTCGCGGAAATGCCGCTCGACCAGTTGCGAGAAGCCCGACAGGTACTCCTGCCCACGCCCAGGCCGCGCCTCCGCCCGCCGGACCATCACTTGCCGCCCCAGCCACACCGCCAGCACGCCGATCAGCGACTGCAGCAGCAGTTCGCGCGCCGGCGCAGTGCCGGCGTACTCGCCGTCGATGGCGTCGAACAGCGTGTCGATGTAGCGCCGGTCCGCACCCACCGGATACAGCCCCGGCGCCTCCAGCGCCTGGCGCTGCGCGCCGAGGTGCGCCTGCAAGCGGGCCAGCAGCGGCGCGGCGAGGGTCAGCACGTAGCCGTCGATACGCTCGGAGAACTGGAAGCCATGGATGCACAAGGGCGGCACGAACTGGATGGCGGGCCGCTCGACGCGGGTCAGTTCGCCTTCCACCTGCAACTGCGCCCAGCCCCTGCGCACGTACAGCAACTGGCCGAGATCGGCATGCCGGTGCGGCTTGATCTCCCAGTCATGCAGGCGGCTGCGGGCGGGGATCGACTCGCAGTGCAGGAGGTCCGGGGTCGGCCACTCGAGGGGCTCGCCATAGAGCTTGAACACCGGAACAGCGCCTGTGGGAAGCGTCATCGCCACCTCCTGCCGAAATGGCCGATTGCCGAACAGAGTTTGGAAAAGTCCAGGAATAGAAAGCCAATTTGCCTTCTCCAGGCATCCATGGCAAACAAAAATACAGCCACCTCCAGACAAGATCCGCGCCGGCGCCACCCATGCCGGCCCGCCATAACAGCGAGAGGGCTATCCGCAATGAAGACTCAAGTCGCCATCATCGGCGCCGGTCCGTCCGGCCTCCTGCTCGGCCAGTTGCTGCACAAGGCCGGCATCGACAACGTGATCCTCGAACGCCAGGCGCCTGACTACGTGCTCGGCCGCATCCGCGCCGGGGTGCTGGAACAGGGGATGGTCGACCTGCTCCGCGAAGCGGGCGTCGACCAGCGCATGGCGCGCGACGGGCTGGTCCACGAGGGCGTCGAGATCGCCTTCGCCGGACAGCGCCGGCGTATCGACCTGAAACGCCTGAGCGGCGGCCGGACGGTGACCGTCTACGGCCAGACCGAAGTCACCCGCGATCTCATGGAGGCCCGCGCCGCCTGCGGCGCCACCACTATCTACCAGGCCGCCGAGGTGCGCCTGCACGACCTCGAGGGCGAGCACCCCCACGTGACCTTCGAGCGCGACGGCGAGCGGGTTCGCCTGGACTGCGACTACATCGCCGGCTGCGACGGCTTCCACGGCGTCTCGCGACAGTCGATCCCGGCGGAGCGGCTGAAGGTCTTCGAGCGGGTCTATCCGTTCGGCTGGCTCGGCCTGCTCGCCGACACCCCGCCGGTCAGTCACGAACTGATCTACGCCAGCCACCCGCGCGGCTTCGCCCTGTGCAGCCAGCGCTCGGCGACGCGCAGCCGCTACTACGTGCAGGTGCCGCTGACGGAGAAGGTCGAGGACTGGTCGGACGAGCGCTTCTGGACGGAACTCAAGGCGCGCCTGCCGGCGGAAGTCGCGCAACGGCTGGTGACCGGCCCAGCGCTGGAGAAAAGCATCGCGCCGCTGCGCAGCTTCGTGGTCGAGCCGATGCAGCATGGCCGGCTGTTCCTCGCCGGCGACGCCGCGCACATCGTTCCGCCGACCGGGGCCAAGGGCCTGAACCTGGCGGCCAGCGACGTCGCCACGCTGTACCACCTGCTGCTGAAAGCCTACCGCGAAGACCGCGCCGACCTGCTGGAACGCTACTCGGCGATCTGCCTGCGGCGAATCTGGAAGGCCGAACGCTTTTCCTGGTGGATGACCTCGGTGCTGCATCGCTTCCCCGACACCGACGCGTTCAGCCAGCGCATCCAGCAGACCGAGCTGGAGTACTACCTCGGCTCCGAGGCGGGGCTGGCGACCATCGCCGAGAACTACGTGGGACTGCCCTACGAGGCCGTCGAATGACCCGCGACGCCGCTTAGCGGCAGCGCGGGACGCGCTCCAGGCGTCTCTGCATGGCGACTCCGCGACGCCAAGGGATCGAACATTCCCCGGCACCCGTCCAACCCCAGGCGCAGTATCATGCCCGCTGCCCTTCGCGTCGCGTCCGTCCCAGGTGCCGTCTTGCCAGAGCTCGCCCACAACCCGCCCGTCGTCCGTACCGTCCTCGTCGGCCTGATGCTGTCGATCTTCCTCAGCGCCCTCGACCAGACCATCGTCGCCGTCTCCCTGCCGGCGATCTCCGCCGACTTCGCCGACCTCGACCTGCTGGCCTGGGTGATCTCCGGCTACATGGTGGCGATGACCGTGTCGATGCCGATCTATGGCAAGCTCGGCGATCTCTACGGGCGGCGCCGACTGATGCTCTTCGCCATCGCCGTGTTCAGCGCCGCCTCGCTGCTCTGCGGGCTGGCGCAGAGCATGGGCCAACTGGTGCTGGGACGGGTGCTGCAGGGGATCGGCGCGGGCGGGTTGATGGCGGTCAGCCAGGCGATCGTCGGCGACATCGTCCCGCCGCGCGAACGCGGGCGCTACCAGGGCTACTTCAGCAGCATGTACGCCATCGCCAGCGTCGCCGGACCGGTGCTCGGCGGCCTGCTCACCGAATACCTGTCGTGGCGCTGGGTATTCTGGATCAACCTGCCGATCGGCCTGCTCGCGCTGGCCATCTCGCGGCGAACCCTGGTCGGCCTGCCGGTGCCGCGCCGGCAGCCGCTGATCGACTACCCGGGCATCGCGCTGATGGTGGTCGGTCTCACCGCCCTGCTGCTGGGCATCACCCAGATCGGCCAGGGCGTGGCCTGGAACGACCCGGCGCTGCTCGGCCTGTTCGCCCTGGCGGCGGTCGTCCTGCTGCTGTTCATTCTCCAGGAGCGGCGTTTCCGCGAGCCGCTGGTGCCGATGCAGCTGTTTTGCATCCGCGCCGCCACCCTCAGCTGGCTGGTGGCGTTCTTCGCCAGCTTCCAGGCCATCTCGCTGACCGTGCTGGTGCCGCTGCGCTACCAGAGCGTCACCGGCGCCGGCGCCGACAGCGCCGCGCTGCACCTGCTGCCGCTGGTCATGGGCCTGCCGCTGGGCGCCTACTGCTGCGGCCGGCTGACCGCCAGCCTGGGGCGCTACAAGCCATTGATCCTGGGCGGCGCCCTGCTCCTGCCGTGCAGCATCGCCGGCCTGGCCCTGACCCCGGCCACGCACCCCTGGCTGTCGGGGCTCTTCATGTTGCTCACCGGGATCGCCGTCGGCACCCAGTTCCCCACCAGCCTGGTGGCTGCGCAGAATGCCGTGGAACAACGCCATATCGGTGTGGCCACCAGCAACGCGACGCTGTTCCGCTCCCTCGGCGGCGCGGTCGGGGTGGCGCTGATGTCGGCGATCCTGCTGGCCCTGCTCAAGCATCTGCGGATCGGCGGCGGCATCGACCAGGGGTTCTCCGAAAGCGCCCTGCTGAGCAGCCTGAACGCCGCCAGCGGACCGGCGCAGATCATCTTCCAGCACGTCCTCGCGGATGCCTTCAAGGTGCTCTTCCTGATCAACGCGGCGGTGGCCCTACTTGGCCTGGCGGTGGCCGCGGCGCTGCCCGACATGCCCTTGCGCGGTCGCCCGGTGGCGGAGCCGGCGGCCGGGGAGTGAGCGCGCACCGATAATCGAACGCATTCGTCCTGGTAGCGGCCGTGTCCGATTTACAAAAGTAACCGTTCGGTACATTTTCCCGGCATCGACAATGTCACTGCTGTGGAGGCTGCGCCATGACGCGCACGGTACTGGTCCTGAACGGTCCCAACCTGAATCTGCTCGGCACCCGCGAGCCACGCACCTACGGTCGGCAGACCCTTGCCGGGATCGCCGCGCAATGCGCGGCCTTCGCCGAATCACGCGGCTTCGCCGTGGAGTTCCGGCAGACCAACCATGAGGGCGAGCTGCTCGACTGGATCCACCAGGCGCGCGGCCGGATCGCCGGCCTCGTCATCAACCCAGCCGCCTGGACCCACACCTCGGTGGCCCTGCGCGACGCGCTGGCGGCGGTGGAGCTGCCGGTGCTCGAGGTGCACCTGTCCAACGTGCACCAGCGCGAGCCGTTCCGCCACCACTCCCACGTCTCGCCGCTGGCGACCGGGGTGATCTGCGGCCTCGGCGGCCTTGGCTATCGCCTGGCCCTGGAATACTTCGCCAGCCAGTTCGAGGCCGCCGCATGAGCCGCCCACGCTCGGTGCTCGCCGGCCTGATCGGCGCCGGCATCCAGGCCTCGCGCACTCCCGCCCTGCACGAACACGAGGGCGACGCCCAGGGCATCCGCTATCTCTATCGGCTGATCGATCTCGACCTGCTGGGCAAGTCGGCGGACGACCTGGAATCCCTGCTCGCCGCCGCCAGCGACCTCGGCTTCACCGGGCTGAACGTCACTTTTCCCTGCAAGCAGGCGATCATCCCGTTGCTCGACGAGCTTTCCGCCGAGGCGCGCGGTATCGGCGCGGTGAATACCGTGGTGCTGCGCGACGGCCGGCGCATCGGCCACAACACCGATTGCCTGGGCTTCGCCGAAGGCTTCCGGCGCGGCCTGGCGGACGCGCCGCGCCAGCGGGTGGTGCAACTGGGCGCTGGCGGCGCCGGCGCGGCGGTGGCCCATGCGCTGCTCGCCGAGGGCGTCGAGCGGCTGATCCTGTTCGATGTCGAGACGGCACGCGCGCAAGCCCTGGCGGACAATCTCAACGCGCACTTCGGCGCGGCGCGGACGCTCGCCGGCAACGACCTGGCCAGCGCCCTCGGCGCCGCCCAGGGACTGGTCAACACCACCCCGGTGGGCATGGCCAAGCTGCCCGGCATGCCGCTGCCGGCGGAACTGCTGCGCAGCGAGCTATGGGTCGCCGAGGTTATCTACTTTCCGCTGGAAACCGAGCTCCTGCGCCAGGCCCGCGCCCTCGGCTGCCGGACCCTGGACGGCGGCAGCATGGCGGTGTTCCAGGCGGTGAAGGCGTTCGAGCTGTTCAGCGGGGTGAAGGCCGACGCGGCGCGGATGCAGGCGCATTTCGCCAGTCTCGGCGACTGAAGCGGACCGCGGCCCCTCCGACCGGGAACGCGAGAGGGGCCGGGCTGGCGGCAGGCGTCGGTGCTCAGGCGCGGAGATAGCGCAGCACCGCCTCGCAGATCATCTCCAGGTGCCGTTGCCGGACCCCGGCGTCGTGCAGGTCGGTGCGGAAGATCCGCGACACGGTGTAGCGGTTGGAGACCCGGTAGAAGCAGAACGAGCTGATCAGCAGATGCACGTCGAGCGCCACCAGCCCGGGGCGGAACACCCCTTCCGCCTCGCCGCGACGGAGGATCTCGGCGATACCCTGGACGATCGAGCCGTTGACGCTCTGCACCAGTTCGCTGCTGGCGATGTGCTCGCCCTTGTGGATGTTCTCGATGCTGATGATGCGGACGAAATCCACGTGGCGGTCGTGGTAGTCGAAGCTGAACTCCACCAGCTTGCGCATCGCCTTCACCGGCGGCAGCTCGCCCAGCTGGAGGCTGTTCTCGATACCGCGGATATCGCTGTAGAGCTTCTCCAGCACCGCCTGGTAGAGCTGTTCCTTGCTGCCGAAGTAGTAGTAGATCATCCGCTTGGAGGTATGGGTGCGCTCGGCGATGGCGTCCACCCGCGCGCCGGACAGCCCCTGGGCGACGAACTCGTCGGCCGCGGCGCGAAGGATGTCCTGGCGGGTCTTCTCGGGATTGTTCTTGCGCCCCTTGCCCCGTGGTGCGGGCGCTTCCACGGCGGCGGGATCGGGATTGGACATCGGTGGCTCACTCGTGGCCGGCGGAAACTGCGGCCGATTATGCGGGCCGCGGCCGACTGTAGGAAGAGCACCTGCCGGAGCACCGATAATTCTCACAGTTTGACCCGGCGCACACCGCGCCGGGCCTGGGCCATCGCCGCCAGGCGCACCGCCACGTTGGCGGCGCCATAGCCGGCGTAGCCATGGCGGCGCTGGAGGATCTCGAAGAAGAAGCGCTCCTCGAACGGCTCGGTGAACACGTGGAACAGCTCGCCGCCCTGGGCGTCACGGTCATAGAGCACGTTGTAATAGGCCAGCTCGCTGAGGAACTCCTCGGTGAAGTCGAAGCGCGCGGCGAGGTCGTCGTAATAGTTCAGCGGGATTTCCAACAGCGTCAGGCCGGCCTCCTTGGCCTGGGCCACGGCGGCGAAGATGTCCGCGCAGTCGAAGGCGATGTGGTGCACGCCGGAGCCGCGATAGCTGGACAGCGCACGGGCGATGGCGGTGTTGCGGTCCTCGGAAATGTTCAGCGGCAGGCGCACCTGGCCGCAGCGGCTGCGCACCGCGCGGCTGGTGACCAGGCCGTAGGGATCGGGCAGGACCACCTCGTCGTCGGCGCTGAAGTCGAACAGGCTCTTGTAGAACAGCACCCAGCTGTCCAGGCCCTCGGCGGGCAACGCCATGGCCACATGGTCGATGCGCCGCAGGCCGAGGCCGGGCGTCGCCTCGCCGGTCATCTCGAAGTCGGTCTGGTAGATGTCGCGCCCCCCGCCCTCCTGCTCGACCAGGTACAGGAGGCTGCCGTCGAGGGCACGCACCGCCGGGATTTCCCGTTCGTTGGGACCGACCAGCCCGCGATAGGGCTGGCCGCCGTAGCGGCGCGCGCGCTCCAGCGCCTGGCCGGCGTCGCGCACGCGCAGGGCGGTGGCGCACAGCGAAGGCCCATGGGCCTCGAAGAAGCCGTGGGCGAAGGAATAGGGCTCGGCGTTCAGCACCAGGTTGATCCCACCCTGGCGCAACAGGCTGACATTCTTCGAACGATGCTGCCCGACCCTGGCGAAGCCCAGTTGGCGCAGCCACTGACCCAGGCGCGCGCGCAACGCTTCGTCGACGGCGAACTCGAGGAACTCGATGCCGTCGCAGACGCTCGCCGGCGGCGGCGCGAAAAGCCCGTCCACGGCCACCTGCGGTGCCTCGCGGCGCAGGCGCTCGCGGGTCTTTTCCTCCAGGTAGAGCAGCGCGCGCAGGCCGTCGGCGGCGTTGGCGCGGGTCGGCGCGGCGCGGAAGCCGTCGTTGAAGACCTCCAGCGACAGCGGCCCACGGTAGCCGCTGGCGACGATCGGCGCGAGGAAGCCCGCCAGGTCGAAGCCGCCCTGCCCCGGGAAGCAGCGGAAATGCCGGCTCCACTCCAGCACGTCCATGGCCAGCAACGGCGCATCGGCCATCTGTACGAAGAAGATCTTCTCCGCGGGTAGCCCGGCGATGCCACGAGCATCGCCGTTCAACGAGAGGGTGTGGAAACTGTCGAGGATCAGACCGAGGTTCGGCTGGTCGGCCCGCCGCACCAATTCCCAGGCCTGCTCCCAGGTGCTGACCTGGCGGCCCCAGGCCAATGCCTCGTAGCCGATACGCAGGCCCCGGGCGGCAGCGCGTTCGGCCAGCAGGCGAAGATCGTCGACCAGCAATGCCGGCTCGCCGAGGGCGTCCGCGGCGACGTTGCTACAGACCAGCACCAGGTCGGTGCCCAGCTCCTGCATCAGGTCGAACTTGCGCTCGGCGCGCTCCAGGTTGCGCGCCAGGCGCTCCCGGCGGCAGCCCTCGAAGTCGCGGAACGGCTGGAACAACAGGATATCGAGTCCCAGGTCGGCGCACAGCCGGCGCACATCGCGAGGGCTGCCGTCGTAATGGAGCAGGTCGTTCTCGAAGACTTCCACTCCATCGAATCCGGCGGCGGCAATGGCTTCGAGCTTCTCCGGCAGGGTACCGCTCAGCGATACGGTGGCGATCGAACGCTGCATGCTTCGACTCCTCAACTCAAAACGCCCCGCGGCGCCTGGCATCGCGCGGGTGACGAAGTGGAACCAGGGAGGCGCGGGAAACCGCGCGGATATGCCGGGGAGCCGCCGCGCAGGAACGCGCGCGCTCGGCTGGCAGACCGATTATTGGTTTGCGGCGCGAACCGGGCAATGCAAAATGTACGAACCGGTTAGTATTCCGTTCGAACATCGAACATAAGCGCGATTATCGAATTGACGATTTTTCGACCAATCGCTCACCATCGCTGCCACCGGTGCAGGCCATCCCGCTCTGCCGGAAGCGCTCGCCGCTTCCCTCCGGGAACCTGCGCAACCCAAGCGACATAACAATTTCAATAATCGGGTACCTGCCATGTCTCTCACCGACTTCGCCCTTGCTCCGCCGCTCCATCCCCCGGCCGCCCGCCCGGACCGAGCGCTCCTGCCACGCTGACGCCCGCGTGCGAAACCAGAACGACAAATCCAGGCCGGGCGCTCGCGCACCGGCCGTCGAAAGGATGGCCCCACCGATGATCCACTCCTCCAGTTCCCGGCTGCCCGCCGCCGACACCGCCGCGCGCGCTACCCGCGGCGGCAGGATGCGCAGCGCCCTCGCCGTCGGCCACACCCGCTGGGGCATGCTCGCCCTGGTGTTCTTCGCCACCACCCTGAACTACATCGATCGCGCCGCCCTCGGCGTGATGCAACCGATCCTCGCCGAGAAGATGAGCTGGACGGCGATGGACTACGCCAACATCAATTTCTGGTTCCAGGTCGGCTACGCCATCGGCTTCATCCTCCAGGGCCGCTTCATCGACCGGGTCGGGGTCAAGCGCGCCTTCTTCCTCGCCGTGCTGCTCTGGAGCCTGACCACCGGCCTCCACGGCCTGGCGACCTCGGCGGCGGGCTTCATGCTCTGCCGCTTCGTCCTCGGCCTGACCGAGGCGGCCAACTACCCGGCCTGCGTGAAGACCACCCGCCTCTGGTTCCCCGCCGGCGAGCGCGCGGTGGCCACCGGCATCTTCAACGCCGGCACCAACGTCGGCGCGATGGTCACCCCGGCGCTCCTGCCGCTGGTCCTCAGCGTCTGGGGCTGGCAGGCGGCATTCCTCTGCATGTCGGCGCTGGGCCTGGTCTGGCTGGCGTTCTGGTGGCGCAACTACCACAACCCCGAAGAACATCCCCGGGTACGACGGAGCGAACTGGACTACATCCAGCAGCAGGAAGAGCCTCCCGTCACCCGCGTGCCCTTCTCGCGGATCCTCCGCCGCCGCGGCACCTGGGCCTTCGCCCTGGCCTACTCGATCACCGCCCCGGTGTTCTGGTTCTACCTCTACTGGCTGCCGCCGTTCCTCAACCAGCAGTACGGCCTGGGCATCAGCGTGACGCAGATGGGCATTCCGCTGATCCTGATCTGGCTGACCGCCGACTTCGGCAGCATCGGCGGTGGCATCCTTTCCTCCTGGCTGGTCGGCAGGGGCATGCCGGCGGTCCGCGCGCGCCTGCTGTCGATGCTGCTGTTCGCCTGCACCATCGTCGGCGTGGTGTTCGCCGCCAATGCCGATGGCCTGTGGATCGCGGTACTGGCCATCGCCCTTGCGGTCGGTGCGCACCAGGCGTGGACGGCGAACATCTGGAGCCTGGTGATGGACTACACGCCCAGGCACCTGATGAGCACGGTATTCGGCTTCGGCGGCATGTGCGCGGCGCTGGGCGGGATGTTCATGACGCAGCTCGTCGGCGGCGTGCTGACCGCGACGAACAACAACTACGCGGTGCTCTTCTGCATGATCCCGGCGATGTACTTCATCGCCCTGGCCTGGCTGTACTTCATGGCGCCGCGTCGGATCGAAGCCTGAGTCCCGGCGCCCGGCGCTCGCCGGGCGCTTCCCTGCCCCGAGAACAAGAACGAAGGGACATTCCCATGTCGCACCCGAGCCTCGTCCGCGCGCTCTGCGCGTCCCTCTGCCTCGGCGCCGGCCTGCCGGTCCACGCCGAGCGAGGTTTCCTCGAAGACGCCAAGGTCAGCCTCACCGCGCGCAACTTCTACCTGAACCGCGACTTCGTCGGCCACGCCAGCCAGGACAAGGCCGAGGAATGGACGCAGAGCTTCATCCTCGACGCCCGCTCCGGCTTCACCGAGGGCAGCGTCGGCTTCGGCCTCGATGTCCTCGGCCTGTACAGCCTGAAGCTGGATGGCGGCAAGGGAACGGCCGGCACCCAGTTGCTGCCGACCCACGGCGACGGCCGCCCGGCCGACGACTTCGGACGCCTGGCGGTGGCCGGCAGGCTGCGCGTGTCGAATACCGAACTGAAGCTCGGCGAATGGATGCCGGTGCTGCCGATCCTCCGTTCCGACGATGGCCGCTCGCTGCCGCAGACCTTCCGCGGCGGCCAGCTCAGCGCCAGCGAGATCGCCGGCCTGACCCTCCACGCCGGCCAATTGCGCGGCAACAGCCCGCGCAACGACGCAAGCATGCAGGACATGTCGCTGTTCGGCCGGCCGGCCGCCACTTCCGACCGTTTCGATTTCGTCGGTGGCGAATATCGCTTCAACGGTGAACGCACCCTGCTCGGCCTGTGGCACGCCGAGCTGAAGGACATCTACCGCCAGCAGTACCTGCAACTGCAACACAGCCAGCCACTCGGCGGCTGGCTGCTGGGCGCCAACCTCGGCTGGTTCCGTGGCCGCGACGATGGCAGCGCGCGCGCCGGCGAACTCGACAACCGCACCGTTTCCGCGCTGTTCTCCGTGCGCCACGGCCTGCATGCCCTCTACCTCGGCCTGCAGAAGGTCGGCGGCGACGACGGCTGGATGCGGGTCAACGGCACCAGCGGCGGCACCCTGGCCAACGACAGCTACAACGCCAGCTACGACAACCCCGGCGAACGTTCCTGGCAGTTGCGCTACGACTTCGACTTCGTCGGCCTCGGCCTGCCCGGCCTGACCTTCATGACCCGCTACCTGCATGGCAGCCATGTGCGTCTGGCCGGAGTCACCGACGATGGTAGCGAATGGGGACGCGAGAGCGAGCTGGGCTACACGGTGCAGGGCGGCGCCTTCAAGCGCCTCAACCTGCGCTGGCGCAATTCCAGCCAGCGCCGCGACTGGGGCAGCAATACCCGTTTCGACGAGAACCGGCTGATCGTCAGCTATCCGCTGGGCCTGTTCTGAATCCCACGCGCCACTGCGCCGACGCCTTCAGCGACCGCGACGCCAGGCCACCAGCAGGCCGCTGGCGCAGATGACGAGAATACCGAGCAACGCCCAGGCATCCGGCGCGTGGCCGAAGACCAGCAGGCCGAGCAGCCCGGCGAAGATGATCTGGCCGTAGCTGAACGGTGCCAGGGTCGCTGGCGGCGCGTGACGGAAGGCCTGGGTCAGCAGCAGGTGGCCGCCCATGCCGCAGCCGCCCAGGGCGATCATCATCAGGCCGTGGAGAAGGCTTGGGGTCTGCCAGAAGAACGGCACCAGCAGGCTCATGATCAGGGTGTTGAAGATGCCGGCGAGGAAGTTGCTGGTGGTCGGGCTGTCGCTGTTGGCGAGCATCCGCGTAAGCAGCTGGTAGAGCCCGAAGCACAACGCCGAGCCGAGCGGGAACAGCGCCGCCGGGGTGAACAGCGCGCCGCCGGGACGGACGATGAACAGCACCCCGACGAAGCCGGTGAGTACCGCCAGCCATTGCCCCGGGCTGACCTTCTCCTTCAGCAGCGGCACCGACAGCGCGGTCACCAGCAAGGGCGCGAGGAAGTTCACCGCGGTCGCCTCGGCCAGCGGCAGGTAGCGCAGGCCTGTGGTGAAGAACAGGCTGGTGCCGATCAGGCACAGCGCCCGCGCCAATTGCATGAACGGCCGCCGGGTACGGATCACCGCCAGGCCGTTGCGCGGCACGAACACCACGACCATCAGCAGGGTGTGCACCAGGTAGCGGGCCCAGACCACCATGACGATCGGGTAGAAACCGGAAAGGAACTTGGACAGCCCGTCATGGCTGGCGAACAGGAACACCGCGGCGCAGATCAGGAAGATCCCGCGCAACGGCTGGTCGTTGCCGGGTAGCGCGGAGGAGGTCGCGTTCATTGGGCGGTACCGGGATGAATGAATGGCGCGGGTATCCGAGCATGCCAGACGCCGCGGGGAAATGGCCACAGACGGAAGCGTTCGATCAACGCACCATCAATCGATTACCGGATTGCGGGCTCCCCCCTCTCTCCCTAATGTGTTCCTCGCCCTGGCAGCCTGGCTGCCCATACAAGAACAACAGGGGAATTCCGACATGCCGCTGCACACCCCACGCTCCACCGCCGGCACCTGAGTCCGCGTGCGACTGCGTCCCACGCCCCTCCCTCTCGCCGCGGAAGCCGCCTCATGAACAGTTCCAGCCTGCCCGCCGTCGAGCGTCTCGACGTGCAAGCCTTCATCAATGCCCAGCCTCTTTCCCCCTATCAGTGGCGGATCGTCCTGCTGTGCTTCCTGATCGTCTTCCTCGATGGCCTCGACACCGCCGCGATGGGCTTCATCGCCCCGGCGCTGACCCAGGACTGGGGCATCGACCGCGCCAGCCTCGGCCCGGTGATGAGCGCCGCGCTGATCGGCATGGTCTTCGGCGCCCTCGGCTCCGGGCCGCTGGCCGACCGCTACGGGCGCAAGCTGGTATTGGTGGCGGCGGTGTTCCTGTTCGGCCTGTTCAGCCTCGCCTCTGCCTACAGCACCAACGTCGAGCAACTGCTGGCGCTGCGCTTCCTCACCGGCCTCGGCCTCGGCGCGGCGATGCCCAACGCCACCACCCTGCTTTCCGAATACACCCCCGAGCGCCTCAAGTCGCTGCTGGTGACCAGCATGTTCTGCGGCTTCAACCTGGGCATGGCCTGCGGCGGCTTCGTCTCGGCCAAGCTGATCCCGCTGTTCGGCTGGCACAGCCTGCTGCTGCTCGGCGGCCTGCTGCCGCTGGCGCTGGCGCTGGTCCTGCTGTTCCGCCTGCCGGAATCGGCGCGCTACCTGGTGGTGCGCAACCGCGGCAGCGAGCGGGTACGCCGGGCGCTGGCTCCCATCGCCCCGGCGCAGGTGGCGCTGGCACAGGGTTTCCACGTCCCCGAGCAGCACACGGTGCAGGCCCGCAACGTGTTCGCGGTGATCTTTTCCGGCACCTACAGCGCCGGCACCCTGCTGCTCTGGCTGACCTACTTCATGGGCCTGGTGATCGTCTACCTGCTGACCAGCTGGCTGCCGACCCTGATGCGCGATAGCGGCGCGAGCCTGGAGCAGGCGGCGTTCATCGGCGCGTTGTTCCAGTTCGGCGGTGTGCTCAGCGCGGTGGCGGTGGGCTGGGCGATGGACCGCTTCAACCCGCACAAGGTGATCGGCCTGTTCTACCTGCTGGCCGGGGTGTTCGCCTGGTGCGTCGGCCAGAGCCTCGGCCAGGTCACCCTGCTGGCGACCCTGGTGCTGCTGGCCGGCATGTGCATCAACGGCGCGCAGTCGGCGATGCCGTCGCTGGCAGCGCGCTTCTATCCGACCCAGGGGCGTGCCACAGGGGTCTCCTGGATGCTCGGCATCGGCCGTTTCGGCGCTATCCTCGGCGCCTGGATCGGCGCCACCCTGCTGGGCCTGGGCTGGAACTTCGAACAGGTGCTGACCGCCCTGGTGCTGCCGGCCGCGCTGGCGACCGCCGCGGTGCTGCTGAAGGGGCTGGTCAGTCACGCGGATGCGGGGTGAGACGACGGATAACGCCGTTGGCGTTATTTGCCCTACCCCGGGATCGCGACAGCGCGCAGGGCGCATGACCGCTCGCGGTCATCCGCCCTCGGACGCCGGTGTATCGGCGGCGCATCGCCTCAGAAGGTGAACTCCATGTTCAATGTCGGCGTCGAGGTACGGCTGCCGGTGCCGCCGTCGACGCCGAACTTGTTGTGCCAATACTCGTAGCCGACGCCGAGCCACAGGTTCGGCTGGCGCTTGTCGCCTGGCAGGGCGGCGACCATCAGGGCGGCGCGGACCAGGGTTTCCGCCGCGGTGTCCTTGTCGTTGTAGTCCTCGCCCTTCTCCCCCACGTAGTTGACGAAACCCTGGAACTTCGCCGCATGGTTGCCGACCTTGAACGGCCGCATCCAGGTCAGGTTGAGCATGTAGGTGGTGTCGAAGGTGTGGTCGGGATGGCGCGCGCCGGGCACGCCGAAGTGGTTCTTCTCGCGGTAGTAGAGCAGGCTCAGGTCGAGCACGCCGGGACCGTTGAACTTGAGGGTCGGACCGAACACCAGGGCGCGCTTCTTGGCCGAAGCCAGGTTGTTGTTGCGGCTGGCGTCGAAGCCCAGGGTGAAGGCGTAGTCCTTGACCAGGCCGGTGCCCAGCGGCCGGTCGAACACCCGCGAGGCGTAGAGCTGGTGGCGGTAGACCGCATAGACCTCGCTGCCACCGTGGTCGGTGCCCTTGCGCGGGTCGCGGCTGTCGGAAAGGAACACATCGAGATTGAAGAAATTGCTGCCGTAGCGATAGCCGTCGGCGTGGGTGAAGCTGTATATGCGCTTGGCGAACTTGTCCGGGTTGTTCGGGTTGGTGAACTGCTGGCCGTAGCGGAAACCGACACTGTTGCTCATCCACTCCAGCGCCATGCTCTCCCCGGCGCCGACGAGCGCGACCAGGGCGGCGGCGCCCCGCATCATCTTCTTCATGCTGTGTGTCCTGCTGGTTGCTTGTTGTTCTTGTGGCGACTCAGCCCCCGGTTTCGCGCCGGGGTCGCGGGGCAGTATCGGCATATCGCCGCGCTGACCAAAGCACAGAATATCGATCACACCGATGCCGAAACGGCATCAGCGATGCCACCACCGGACCCGCCCCGTCCGGCATGGGCTCAAGCGTCGTTCAGGCGGGCTTCCTCACGCTCGCGCAGGCGCACTTCCTCGGCGATCTGCCGGGCCAGGGCATCCACCGCCACCGGCAGGTAGCGCCCGGTACGCACGTAGAGGCCGAGATCGCTGTGGATACCGCCGTTGTCCTGCAACGGCAGGAAGCGCAGTTCGCCGCTGGCGATGTCCGCCTCGATCCCCAGGCGGGTCTGGAACGCCACGCCGAGACCGCGCCGCGCCAGTTGCCGCGACAGTTCCAGGGAACTGCTTTCCAGCGCCGCCCGGCAAGGCTCGCGCAGGCGGCGCTGGAGCGGCGCCAGCAGGTGATGAATGGACAGTTCGCTCTTGGCCATGATCAGACCATGTCCGGCGCAGTCGGCGAAGGTGATGGCGTCGCGCCGCGCCAGCGGGTGCTGCGGAGCGACGATGGCGCCGAGGCGGAAATGGCCGACGCTGATCTGCTGCAGATCGGCACTGCGCGGCAGGGCGAAGGCCAGGCCGAGGTCGACCGCGCCGCTGGCCACCGCATCGGGGATCGCCTGTGAGCCGAGCAGGGTGACACCGACGGTGACATCCGGATAGCGCTCGCGCATGGCCTTGAGCACGCAGGGCAGCAGGTCGCTGGTCACTGCCTCGATGGTGGCGATTTCCACATGCCCGGTGCACAGGCCCTGCAACGCGTCCAGTTCGGAGCGCACCCGCTCCATGTCCTGCAGGACCACGGTGACGTGGCGCGCGAAGATCTCCCCGGCGCCGGTCAGGCGCAGGCCGCCGGGCAGGCGGTCGAACAGCGGTGCGCCGATCTCGTCCTCCAGCTTGAGGATCTGCCGGTTCACCGCCGACGAGGCGACGTTCAGGCGCCGCGCGGCTTCGCGGATCGAATCGCAACGGCGGACCATGTCGAAGTAATGGATGGCGGGCGCGTGGATGTGCAGCTTGCGGCTCATGGCGGACCAGAGGGGTGACGGAGCTGTCGACCTTCCGGGAAACGCCGGCGAATGGCAAGGGGAAGCACCGCCTCGCCGGCCCTCGCGCAGCGCGGACAAGCACTTGCGGCTATCCGTCATTGCCGGTGTATCGGCAATAACGCCACCGGCCTAGCGGGTCTCCTGCTGCGATTCCACGCCCAGTTCGTCCCACACCGACTCGGCCAGGTGGAAGGTCGCGTTGGCCGCCGGAATGCCGCAGTAGATGGCGCTCTGCATGATCACTTCCTTGATCTCGTCGCGACTCACGCCGTTGTTCTTCGCCGCGCGCAGGTGCAGCTTGAGTTCCTCGTTGCGGTTCATGCCGATCAGCATGGCGATGGTCACCAGGCTACGGGTGTGCCGCGGCAGCCCCGGGCGGGTCCAGATGTCGCCCCAGGCGTGGCGGGTGATCATCTCCTGGAACTCTTCGTTGAACGGCGTCAGGCTGGCCAGGCTGCGGTCGACATGGGCGTCGCCGAGCACCGCGCGGCGCACTTGCATGCCGGCTTCGTAGCGTTGTTTCTCGTCCATCGGCGGCTCCTCAGGCGGACAGCAGGAAGTCGACCAGGCGGCGGCTGAAGGCGTCGCCGGCCTCGACATTGGACAGGTGCGCGGCGGCGAACACGACCAGCTGCGCGTCGGCGATGCGCGCCTGCATGAAGCGGGCGTCGTCTGGAGTGGTCACGGCATCGTGGCTGCCGGCGACGACCAGCGTCGGCGCCTGGACCAGCTCGAGCTGCTCGCGGAAATCGGCGTCGCGCACCGCCGCGCAGTTGGCCGCATAGCCCTGCGGCGAGGTGGCCGCGAGCATCGCCACGATGCGCTCGGCCTGAGCCGGCTCGCGCTCGGCGAAACCTGCGGTGAACCAGCGCGCCAGCGAGGCGTCGCGGAGGTCGCGCATGGCCTGCTCGCCGCCTTTCAGGACGGTGTCGATGCGGGTGTTCCAGACCTCGTCGCTGGCGATCTTCGCCGCGGTATTGCACAGCACCAGCCGGCCGATCCGCGCGCCGGCATGGATGCCCAGCCACTGGCCGATCAGGCCGCCCATGGACAGCCCGCAGAAATGCACGCGCGGCAGGTCGAGGGCATCGAGCAGGGCAACCACGTCGGCGCCGAGCTGGCCGATGGTGTACGGTCCGGGGGTGACCAGCGAGGCGCCGTGGCCACGGGTGTCGTAGCGCAGCACGCGGAAGTGGGCGGTGAGTGCGGGGATCTGCGTGTCCCACATGCCCAGGTCGGTGCCCAGCGAGTTTGACAACAGCAGCACCGGCGCGCCGGCCGGTCCTTCCAGGGAGTAGTTCAGGTCGCCGTCGGCGAGGCGTACGGTTGGCACGAAGGGATCTCCAGTCAGGCGGGATGGGGTTCGAAGCCCAGGGCATGGTGTTCGGCGAGCGCGCGCTCGACCCAGGCGCGGGCCTGGCCGAGGTAATGGGCGGGATCGAGCAGGCGGTCCAGTTCGTCGCCGGACAGCTCGGCGCTCACCCGCGCCTCTTCGCCAAGCACCGCGCGCAACCCGCGGCGCTGCTCGACGGCGCGGCGGCAGCACTGTTCCACCAGGTGATGGGCGGCTTCGCGGCCGATACGGCGGGCCAGGGCGATGCTCACCGCCTCGGCGAGCACCAGGCCGTGGGTCAGGCCGAGGTTGCGGCGCATCCGTCCGGCATCCACTTCCAGGCCTTCGAGCAAGCCGATCGCCTGTCGCAGCGCGCCGGAAACCAGGCAACAGAGTTCCGGCAGGGTTTCCCACTCGGCGTGCCAGAGGCCGAGGCTGCGCTCGTGCTCCTGCGGCATCGCCGCGAACAGGGTCGAGACCAGCCCCGGCGCACGGGTGGCGGCGGCGATCAGCACCGCGCTGCCCACCGGGTTGCGCTTGTGCGGCATGGTCGAGGAACCGCCACGCCCGGTGCCGGCAGGCTCGAAGACCTCGCCGGCCTCGGTCTGCATCAGCAGGCTGACATCACGACCGAGCTTGCCGAGGCTGCCGGCCACCAGGCCGAGCACGCTGGCGAATTCCACCAGGCGGTCGCGCTGGGTGTGCCAGGGCTGTTCGGGCAAAGCCAGGCCCAGTTCCTCGGCCAGCGCCGCGGCTACCGGCAGGGCCTGCTCGCCGAGCGCGGCGAGAGTCCCCGAGGCGCCGCCAAACTGCAACACCAGCAGGCGCGGGCGCAACTCGCGCAGGCGCTGGCGGTGCCGGGTCAAGGCACCGAGCAGGCCGGCGAGCTTCATGCCCAGGGTCACCGGGGTGGCGTGCTGCAACCAGGTGCGTCCGGCCAGGGGCGTGTCGGCATGCCGTGCGGCCTGGTCCGCCAGAGCCGCGGCAAGACGCTGCAGATCCTCCTCGAGCAAGGCCAGCGCGCGACGCAGTTGCAGCACCAGGCCGCTGTCCATGGCGTCCTGGCTGGTGGCGCCGAGGTGAATGTAGCGTTCGGCCTCGGCGTCGCCAGCCGCCACCTGGCGGCCCAGCGCCTTGACCAGGGGGATCGCCGAGTTGCCGGCATTGGCGACCGCCTCGGCCAGTGCCAGCGGGTCGTACAGCTCGGCGCGGCAGGCCGCCTCGATCGGTGCCACCGCCGTCGCGGGAACCACCCCGACCCGCGCCTCGGCGCGAGCCAGGGCGGCCTCGAAATCGAGCATGCCCTGCAGGCGGCCCCGGTCGGAGAACACCGCGCGCATCGGCGCCGCCGTGAAGTAGGCGTCGAACAACTGGTTGGCGGGTACGTCGCTCATGGTTTTCCTTTTTCCCGGCCCGTCAGGGCTCGTCGTTCAGGTAGCTGACCTTGCGCAGGTCCGGCAGGCTCACGCAGACCAGCAGCGCCAGCAGGCACATGGCTGAAACATACCAGTAGAAGACGTTCTCCATCCCCACCGACTTCAACCCCAGGGCGACGTACTCGGCCGAGCCGCCGAAGATCGCGTTGCCCACCGCGTAGGACACCCCGACCCCGAGCGCGCGCACCTCCGGCGGGAACATCTCGGCCTTGATCAGGCCGCTGATGGAGGTGTACAGGCTGACGATGGCCAGCGCCAGGATGATCAGGAAGAAGGCCATGTAGGGACTGCTCACGGTCTTCAGCGCGAGCAGGATCGGCAGGGTACAGAGGGTGCCCAGGGCGCCGAACCAGAGCATCGAGGTCTTGCGCCCGATACGGTCGGAGAGCATGCCGAACAGCGGTTGCATCAGCATGTACGCCAGCAGGGCGAAGGTCATCACCGCGCTGGCGGTCTTCGCGCTCATGCCGGCGGTGTTGACCAGGTACTTCTGCATGTAGGTGGTGAAGGTATAGAAGATCAGCGAGCCGCCGGCGGTGAAGCCGAGCACGGTGAAGAAGGCCCGCTTGTGCTTGCCGAACAGCTCGGCGAAGGTGCCGGACTCCTTGCGCTCGAGGGTCGACTTCGAAGCGGTCTCGTTCAGCGAGCGGCGCAGCCAGAGGGCGATCACCGCGGTGATCGCGCCGATCACGAAGGGAATCCGCCAGCCCCAGGCGCGCAGTTCGTCTTCGCTCAGCAACTGCTGCAGGATCACCACCACCAGCACCGCCAGCAACTGTCCGCCGATCAGGGTGACGTACTGGAACGAGGCGAAGAAGCCGCGCTGGCCCTTGAGCGCCACTTCGCTCATGTAGGTGGCGCTGGTGCCGTATTCGCCGCCCACCGACAGGCCCTGGAACATCCGCGCCAGCAACAGCAGGGTCGGCGCCAGGGTGCCGATGCTGGCGTAGGTGGGCATGCAGGCGATCGCCAGGGAGCCGGCACACATCATCACCACCGAGATCAGCATGGCGGTCTTGCGCCCGTGCTTGTCGGCGATGCGGCCGAACATCCAGCCGCCGATGGGTCGCATGAGGAAGCCGGCGGCGAACACCCCGGCGGTGTTCAGCAGCTGCACCGTGGGGTTGTCGGAGGGGAAGAAGGCCGGGGCGAAGTAGATCGCGCAGAAGGCGTAGACGTAGAAGTCGAACCACTCCACGAGGTTGCCGGAAGAGGCGCCGACGATGGCGAAGATGCGCTTGCGGCGCTCTTCGTGGCTGTACTGGTGAACAGGGGCAGTCATGCTGTTGTTCTCTCGACAGGGTCCGTTTCATCCTGACCGTGTGACGGAGCGTCCTGTTCCGCTGCACGCACGCGGCGCCATCCACGAGTCCCGGATGGCGCCGCGCGACGCGCGTCTCATTGATACGGGGCGAGCGACCCGCTCCTGCCCGGTCAGACCCGCTCGATGGCCAGCGCCAGGCCCTGGCCGACGCCCACGCACATGGTCGCCAGGCCGCGCCGCCCGCCGCTCTTCTCCAGTTGGTGGAGCGCGGTGAGGACCAGCCGCGCGCCGCTCATCCCCAGCGGGTGACCGAGGGCGATGGCGCCGCCGTTCGGGTTGACCTTCTCGCTGTCGTCGGCCACGCCCAGTTCGCGCAGGCAGGCCAGGCCCTGGCTGGCGAAGGCTTCGTTGAGTTCGATCACGTCGAAGGCGTCGATCGCCAGGTCCAGGCGCCGCAACAGCTTGCGCACCGCCGGCACCGGGCCGATGCCCATGATCCGTGGGGCCACGCCGGCGCTGGCCATGCCCAGCACCCGCGCGCGCGGAGTCAGGCGATGCCTCTCCACCGCTTCGGCGGAGGCCAGGATCAGCGCGGCGGCGCCATCGTTGACCCCGGACGCGTTGCCGGCAGTGACGGTCTTCTCCGGCCCGTTGACCGGTTTGAGCCGGGCCAACGCCTCCAGGCTGGTGTCCGGACGCGGGTGCTCGTCGTGCTCGACCAGGGTATCGCCCTTGCGTCCGCGAATCGTCACCGGGACGATTTCCTCGGCGAAGAAGCCGGCCGCCTGGGCCCGCCCGGCGCGCTGCTGGCTGCGCAGGGCGAAGGCGTCCTGGTCGGCGCGCGACACGCGGTAGTCGTCGGCGACGTTGTCGGCGGTCTGCGGCATCGGGTCGATGCCGTACTGCTCCTTCATCAGCGGGTTGACGAAGCGCCAGCCGATGGTGGTGTCCTCGATCTTCTGCCCGCGGCCGAAGGCGCTATCGGCCTTGCCCATCACGTAGGGCGCGCGCGACATCGACTCGACGCCGCCGGCGATGGCCAGCTCCATCTCGCCGCTGGCGATGGCGCGGAACGCCGTGCCGATGGCGTCCATTCCCGAAGCGCAGAGGCGGTTGAGAGTGACCCCGGGCACGCTTTCCGGCAGCCCGGCCAGCAACAGCGCCATGCGCGCCACGTTGCGGTTGTCCTCGCCGGCCTGGTTGGCGCAGCCGAGGAACACCTCGTCCAGCGCCGACCAGTCGACACCCGGGTTGCGCTCGACCAGGGCCTTCAGCGGCACCGCCGCGAGGTCGTCGGCGCGCACCGCGGCGAGACTGCCGCCGAAGCGACCGATAGGCGTGCGCACGGCATCGCAGATGAATACCTCGCGGCTCATTCGTCGCTCCCCTTCTGACCATGGGCGGCCGCGGTGCGCGCTTCGAGATCGCGCAGGGCGGTCAGTTCGACCTCGTTCGGCGCCGGCGTCTCGGCGACCCGCTCGGCGAAGCGGATCGCCCAGCCGGTGGCCTCGACCACCTGCTCGCGGGTCACGCCCGGATGCAGGGAGGTGACCACGAATTCGTTGCTGCCGGCTTCCGGCTCCATGATGCACAGGTCGGTGATGATCGCCACCGGGCCCTTGCCCGGCAGGCCCAGGCGCTGGCGCGAGTCGCCGCCCTCGCCATGGCCGACCGAGGTGACGAAGGCCAGCTTGTCGACGAAGGTGCGGTGCGACTGCTTGAGGATGATCAGCACTTCCCTGGCGCTGCCGGCGATTTCCGGCGCGCCGCCGGCGCCCGGCAGGCGTACCTTGGGCTGGCGGTAGTCGCCGATCACGGTGGTGTTGATGTTGCCGAAGCGGTCGACCTGGGCCGCGCCGAGGAAGCCGACGTCGATCCGCCCGCCCTGCAGCCAGTAGCGGAAGATCTCGCCGGTGGGGACCACGGTGTCGGCGGTCTCGGCCAGTTCGCCGTCACCGATGGACAGCGGCAGGACGCTGGGCTTGGCGCCGATCGGGCCGGACTCGTAGATCAGCACGACGTCCGGCGAGGACGTCAGGCGCGCCAGGTTGGCGGCCTTCGACGGCAGGCCGATGCCGACGAAGCACACCGCGCCGTTGTGCAGGCGGCGGGCGGCGGCCACGGTCATCATCTCGTTGGTGCTGTAGCTGCTCATCGCTTGCCCTCCGCGAGCTTGGCCTGGAAGGCACCGAAGTCCTCGGTGCCGCGGATGTAGTCGTCGATCCACGCGGTGAAGGCGTCGCGGTCGCGGGCGATCGGGTCCCAGTCCTGGTAGAAGCGATTGTCGCGTTCGTAGTAGCCATGGGCGTAGGACGGATGCGCGCCGCCGGGTACCAGGCACACGGCGCTGAGCGCCCAGCTCGGCAGGACGCAGGCGTTCATCGGGGCGTCCAGCTCGTCGACGATTTCCTCGACGGTGACGATGCAGCGCCGCGCCGCCAGGGCCGCTTCCTTCTGCACGCCGAGGATGCCCCAGAGCAGCACGTTGCCCTTGCGGTCGGCCTTCTGCGCGTGGATCACGCTGACGTCCGGGCGCACCGAGGGCACCGCCGCCAGCACTTCGCCGGTGAACGGGCAGGTGACGCTGCGGATCAGCGGGTTGACCTTCGGCAGGTCGGAGCCGGCGTAGGCGCGCAGCACCGCGAAGGGCAGCCCGGAGGCGCCGGCGACATAGGCGTTGGCGAGGTCGGCGTGGCTGTGTTCCTCGATCTCCAGCGGTTGCGGCCAGCCCTTCTCCACCGCGTCGCGCAGGCGATGCAGCGAGCCGACGCCGGGGTTGCCGCCCCAGGAGAACACCAGCTTCCTCGCGCAGCCGGCGCCGATCAGCAGGTCGTAGACCAGGTCGGGGGTCATGCGGATCAGCGTCAGGTCCTTCTTGCCCTGGCGGATCAGCTCGTGGCCGGCGGCGGTCGGAATGAGGTGAGTGAAGCCTTCGAGGGCGACGCTGTCGCCATCGTGGACGAAGCGTTGCACCGCTTCGCGCAGGGAGAGGATTTCAGCCATCGGTCGGGTCTCGTCTTGTTGTGCGCTGCCTGGACGGCACGTGACGAAGACCTTACGCCGGGGTCCGAGGGCTCACAATCCGATAATCGATTAACAGTTCGATAATCGAACATAACGTTAGCAAGCAACCGACCCCTCGGCGCGCCCCTCCGGGCTCCTGGCTGCCCGCTACGCTGCAATGGGCCTGTCCTGCGCCGGAGAGCCTCGGGCAGGCGACGAGCCCACGCCTCATTCCTCGCTGTGGATCACCACCAGCAGCTCCGCCTGGGTCTCCCCCAGCGAGCGGATGCGGTGCGGCTTCTGCGCGTTGAAATGCAGGGCGTCGCCGCGCTCGAGGATGATCCGCTGGTTCATGAAGTCGACCTCCACCTGTCCTTCGTGGACGAAGATGAACTCCTCGCCCAGGTGTTCCTTGAACGTCGAGTGGCTGAAGTCGCGCGGAGGGTGGACGATGAACGGCAGCAGCGCGCGGGCGCCGATCTGTTGCGCCAGGGAGGCATAGGCCGGGCCGTCGTCGCCGCTGGAAAGCGACTTGCGCTGGTCGCGGCGGACGATGCTGTAGCCGTCGAGGCCGTCGTTTTCCTCGCAGAACAGCTCTTCCACCTGGACGTTCAGCGCTTTCGCCAGCTTCAGCGCGGCGGCGATGGACGGCGTGTTCAGGCCGCGCTCGACCTTGGACAGGTAGCTCTTGGTCAGGCCGGTCTTCTCGGCCAGGGTCTCCAGCGTCACCCCGAGTTTTTTTCTCAGCAATTTCAAGCGCATGGACATTGCGGACAGCCTTCTCCCGATGGCAGTAAAACTTTTTCTTGCCAATGACACTTTGTGTCATATAACTTGATCCGTGTCATTTACAGCCGGGCCGTTGCGTGGCGCGCAACCGCCCGGCGTTTCCTCCGACCCGCTCCGTCAAAGGAACCTCGCATGGCTACGACACTGGAACTTCCCAAGGATCAACTGATCCAGCACGCGCTGAAGCAGATGAAATCCAGCCTCGGCGATAATACGTGGACTGACCGGCAAAAGCTGGCCCTGACCTGCCGGATTCTCTTCGAGGCCGGCCACGACTCGGGGCTCGCCGGGCAGATCACCTCGCGTGGCCCGGAGACGGGCACCTACTATACCCAGCAGCTGGGCCTGGGCTTCGACGAGATCAGCGCCGGCAACCTGCTGCTGGTGGACGAAGACCTCAACGTATTGCACGGCCACGGCATGGCCAACCCGGCCAACCGCTTCCACAGCTGGGTCTACCGCGCCCGCCCGGACGTCAACTGCATCATCCACACCCATCCGCTGCACATCGCCGCGCTGTCGACCCTGGAAGTGCCGCTACAGGTCTCGCACATGGACCTCTGCCCGCTGTACGACGACTGTGCCTTCCTCAAGGACTGGCCGGGCGTGCCGGTAGGCAACGAAGAAGGCGAGATCATCTCCGCCGCCCTCGGCGACAAGCGCGCCATCCTGCTCTCCCACCACGGCCTGCTGGCCACCGGCGCGAGCATCGAGGAAGCCTGCGTGATCGCGGTGCTGCTCGAACGCGCGGCAAAGATGCAACTGCTGGCGATGGCCGCCGGAGAGATCAAGCCGATCCCGCCGACCCTGGCGCGCGAGGCCCACGACTGGATCTCCACCCCGAAGCGCCACGGCGCCGCGTTCAACTACTACGCCCGGCGCTGCCTGCCGCGCAACAGCGACTGCCTGAGCTGAACGACCTTTCCCACCAGGTCCGACCTGGCATTTCCCACTCAATGTCACGGGTACAACCAATGTCCGCACCGATCCACGGCATCATCGGCTACACCATCACCCCCTTCGCCGCCGACGGCGCTCTCGACCTGCCGGCGCTCGGCCGCTCCATCGAGCGCCTGATCAATGGCGGCGTGCATGCCATCGCCCCGCTCGGCAGTACCGGCGAAGGCGCCTACCTGAGCGACCCGGAATGGGACGAGGTGGTCGACTTCACCCTGAAGACCGTCGCCCACCGCGTGCCGACCATCGTCAGCGTCTCCGACCTGACCACCGCCAAGACCGTGCGCCGCGCGCAGTTCGCCGAGTCCCTCGGCGCCGAGGCGGTGATGGTCCTGCCGATTTCCTACTGGAAGCTCAACGAGGCCGAGGTGTTCCAGCACTATCGCGCGGTGGGCGAGGCCATCGGCGTGCCGGTGATGCTCTACAACAACCCGGGCACCAGCGGCATCGACATGTCGGTGGAGCTGATCCTGCGCATCGTCCGCGAAGTGGACAACGTGACCATGGTCAAGGAGAGCACCGGCGACATCCAGCGCATGCACAAGCTGCGCCTGCTCGGCGAAGGCCGGGTGCCCTTCTACAACGGTTGCAACCCGCTGGCGCTGGAGGCCTTCGTGGCCGGCGCGAAAGGCTGGTGCACCGCCGCGCCGAACCTGATCCCGACGCTCAACGGCCAGCTCTACCAGGCGGTCCTGGATGGCGACCTGGAACGGGCCCGGGCGTTGTTCTACCGGCAGCTACCGCTGCTCGACTTCATTCTCCGCCGGGGCCTGCCGACCACCATCAAGGCCGGCCTGGCTCTCTCCGGCCTGGAGGTGGGGGCGCCGCGCCTTCCGGTGCAGGCGCTGGATACCGAGGGCTGTCGGTATCTGCAGGGGTTGTTGGAAGAGCTGCGCTGATCACCCCGTCAGCGCTTTGACCGACGGGCCCGGACGACTTGGGGCCCGTCGTTTTTTTTGCGCCATCCCCACCCGGTTCAGCGCGCCGCCCAGGCGTTGAAGCGCTGTTCCAGTTCCTCGCCGTGATCCACCCAGAACCCGGCGTCCACCGCCCGCGCGCCTTCGAGGTTGGCCGGCGCGGTCGGCAGCGCTTCCTGCACCGTCTCCGGCAGCAACGCCAGGGTGCCCTTGTGTACCGGCCCGTAGGGGATCTGCTCGGAGAACACCTTCTGCGTCTGCGGCTGGCTGGCGAAGGCGATGAATTTCTCCGCCAGCGCCTTGTTCGGCGTGCCCTTCACCACTGCCCAGTACTCCGGGTCGTAAAGGCTGCCCGGCCAGACGATGGCCAGTTTCACGCCTTCCTTCTGCGCGGCGGCGATGCGCCCGTTGTAGGCGGCGCTCATCACCACGTCGCCGGCGGCCAGCCACTGCGGCGGCTGCGCGCCGGCCTCCCACCACTGGATGTTCGGCTTGAGCTGGTCGAGCTTGGCGAAGGCGCGGCTGACCCCCTCCGGGGTGGCGAGCACCTTGTAGATATCCTCCGCCTTCACCCCGTCGGCCAGCAGCGCCACTTCCAGGGTGTACTTGGCGCCCTTGCGCAGGCCACGCTTGCCGGGGAACTCGCGGACGTTCCAGAAATCCGCCCAGGACTGCGGCGCGCGGGCCAGCTTCGTCGAGTCGTAGGCCAGCACCATCGACCAGACGTAGGTGGCCACCCCGCACTCGCTGAAAGTGCCGGGGACGAACTGCGCGGGATCGCCGAAGCGCGCCGGGTCGAGGCGTTCGAAAAGCCCCTCGTCGCAGCCGCGGAGCAGTTCGGGACTCTCCACCTCGACCACGTCCCAGCTGACCTTGCCGACGTCGACCATGGCCTTCACCTTGGCCATCTCGCCGTTGTATTCGCCGGCCACCACCCGCCCGCCGCCGCTTCGCTCGAAGGGTTTGAAATAGGCCTGCTCCTGGGCGGCCTTGGTCGCGCCGCCGAAGGAGATCACCGTCAGGCTCTGGCCCTGCGCCTGGACCGCCGCGGCGAACGCCAGGCCGAACAGGGACAACCGGGAAAACACGTGTGCGCACTGGTGCAAGGACTTGTACATGGAACACTCCCACAGCCGATTGGCATTGTTGTGATGTTGCTGAGGCAGTTGCCGGCCAGAGGCCGAAACGGTTCCGCGCGCGGGCGCCAGGCGCCGCGTCGTCGTTATGGGGGGACGCTCCGTGTCGCAGGCGACCCGGCCGAGGCCGGGCCGCCGGGGCGCGTCAAAGCACGCCGATCTCACGCGCGGTGCGATCCACCGCGATACGGGTCTTGTCGATCAGTTCGTCGATCTCGGCACGCCCGGCCACCAGCGCCGGGGCCATGATCATGCGGCCGAGGGTGGAGCGGATGATCACGCCCTCCTCGAAGCCGATGGTGCGGCAGCGCCAGGCCAGCTCGTTCTCGTTGGCGAAGCGCCTGCGGGTCGCCTTGTCCTCGGCGAACTGCAGCGCGGCGACGAAGCCGGCGCCCTGGACCTCGCCGACCAGCGGATGCGCGCCGAACACCTCGCGCAGGCAGCCCTGCAGGTAGGGCCCGGTCTCGTCCCGGACCCGCGTGACCACGCCCTCGTCGCGCAGCGCCTTGAGGTTGGCGATGGCCACCGCGGCCGCCACCGGGTGGCCGGAGTAGGTCAGGCCGTGGGCGAACACCCCGCCCTGCTCCACCAGCACCTCGGCGATGCGCTTGCCGAGCACCAGGCCGCCCATGGGGATGTAACCGGAGGTCAGGCCCTTGGCGATGGACAGGGTATCCGGCTGGAAGCCGAAGTGTTCGTGGGCGAACCATTCGCCGGTGCGGCCGAAGCCGCCGATCACCTCGTCGGCGCACAGCAGCACGTCGTACTGCCGGCAGATGCGCTGGATCTCCGGCCAGTAGCTCTCCGGCGGGAAGATCATGCCGCCGGCGCCCTGGAAGGGTTCGGCGACGAAGGCGGCGACGTTCTCCGCGCCCAGTTCGAGGATCTTCTCCTCCAGTTGCAGCGCCGCGCGGCGGCCGAACTCGGCCGGGCTCAGCTCGCCGCCGTTGGCGTACCAGTAGGGTTCGTCGACATGGGCGAAATCCGGCAGCATGCCACCCATCTCGTGCATGAACTTCATCCCGCCGAGCGCGGTGCTGCCCAGGGTCGAGCCGTGGTAGCCGTTCCAGCGGCCGATCATGATCTTCTTCTGCGGCTTGCCGAGGATCTGCCAGTAGCGCCGCACGGTACGGATCAGCACCTCGTTGGCCTCGGAGCCGGAGTTGGTGTAGATCGCGTGGCTGTAGTGGTCCGGCAGCAGGCTGAAGAGCAGCTCGGAAAGCTCCACCACCGCCGGGTGGGTGGTGTGGAAGAACATGTTGTAGTAGGGCAATTGTTCCAGCTGGCGGCTGGCGGCGGCGGCGAGGTCCTGGCGGCCGTAGCCGAGGTTGGTGCACCAGAGGCCGGACATGCCGTCCAGGTAGCGCTTGCCATCGTTGTCCCAGAGCTGCAGGCCGTTGCCGCGGACCATCACCCGCGGGCCTTCGCGGTTCAGCGCCTTCTGGTCGAGGAAGGCGTGGATGTGGTGCGCGGCGTCCAGTTGCTGGTAGTCGCGGGTGTCGCGCTGCGGGTTGAGCTGAGCGGTCATCGTCTGTGTTCTCCTTGTTCCCTTGGCGCGTCAGGCCGAAGGGGATTGCAGGGGATCGAGGGCGACGGACTTGCCCTGGGCAGTCTCACCGGCCGTCTCGAGCGGTTCGGGTACGAAGAGGGGCTTGCGCATCACGCCCTTGATCCACACCACCGCCACCAGCGAGACCACGCCCAGCACCACGCCGGCGCTGGCGAAGATCCGTCCGGTCATTTCCGGGGTCGGCGAGACGTGGACCACCGCGTAGATCATCCCGGCGATGCCGAACAGCTGCGGCAGCGGGTAGAACGGCGTGCGGAACGGACGGGCGATGTGCGGGTAGCGCCGGCGCAGGGCCAGCACGTCGACGTGGGCGATGATGTAGGCCAGCAGCCAGGCCAGCGCGGCGGCGAGCAGCAGCAGGTTGATCGAGTCCGGGTCCTGGCCGAGGATCAGGATCGGCAGGCCGGTGATCGCGGCGACGAACAGCACCGCCACCCAGGGCGTGCGCGCCCGCCGGCTGAGCTGCCTGAACTGCGGGAAGGCCTGGCCGTTCTGCGCCATCCCGTAGAGCATCCGCGGGATCGCCGCCAGCGACGAGTTCAGGGTACTGCAAGTGGCGGTGATCGCGGCGATCACCAGGAACAGCTGGCCGTACTCGCCGAACACGCGGTTGGCGAAGAGGAAGTGCGGCAGCGGGTCGCCGGCCAGTTCCGCCTGCGGGATGCACAGCAGCGCGCCGAAGCAGTAGAGGGCGATGGTCAGGAAGATGATGCTCAGGCCGAGGATCATCGAGCGCGGGATGTTGCGCTCCGGGCGCCGCGTCTCCTCCACCAGCGGGCAGACGAACTCGGCGCCGACGAAGCCCCACACGGCCATCGCGGTGAGCGCCAGGGCGCTGACCCCGAGCGGGTTCCAGCCGCTCGCCAGGGCGGTCTGCGCGGAGGCGTGCTCGCTGCTCACCGCGCCCAGGCCGAGCACCAGCAGGACGATCATCATCAGCAGCGCCAGGGCGCTCTGCAGGCGTGCGAAGATGTCGATGCCGAGCAGGTTGAGCAGGGTGAACAGGCCGAGCACGCCGTAGGCCACCAGCATCGGCGGCAACGCGCCGGGGTAGACCTTGCCGATGATCAGGTCGAGCAGCAGCAGTTCCGCCGAGAGGGCGAACATCGCCACCACCACGTAACCGGAAAAGGTCGCCAGGATCGCCGGGAAATGCCCGATGGCCACCTCGGTGTAGCTGCTCAGGCCACCGGCGCGGGGAATCATCAGGGCCAGTTCGGAAAAGGAAAAGGCGTAGCTCAGCGCCAGCAGGTAGGCCACTCCCAGCGGCACGATGAAGCCCGGCCCGGCCGTCCCGGCGCCTTGCAGCATCAGCACCATCACGCCCTGGGAAACCACCAGGCCGATGGCCACCGCCAGCAGCGGCCCCAGCCCGAGCACGCGGCGCAGGGCCGGTTCACGCACGTTCGGCGTGTCGTTCATTCGATCGTCCTCTTGTTGTCGTTATCGGCATCGAGTCGTGTCGTGTCCGTCGCGTCTTCAGCGCAACTGGAACCAGGTCGTCTTCAACTGGGTGTACTTGTCGAAGGAATGCAGCGACAGGTCGCGACCGAAGCCGGACTGCTTGCCGCCACCGAAAGGCACCGCGACGTCCAGCGCGTCCACGGTATTCACCGACACCGTTCCGGCATTCAAGCGCCGCGCCACCCGGTGCGCACGGTGCAGGTCGTCGCTCCACAGCGAGGCGGCGAGGCCGTAGCGGCTGTCGTTGGCCAGGCGTATGGCCTCGTCCTCGGAATCGAAGGCGCTGATCGCCAGCACCGGACCGAAGATTTCCTCGCGGGCCAGCTGCATGTCCGGGCGTACGCCGCCGAACAGGGTCGGTTCGATGAAGTTGTCCGAACCGTTGATCGTCAACCGGCGGCCACCGCCGAGCAGGGTCGCGCCCTCGCCTTGCGCCCGCTCGATGGCGGCGAGGATCCCGGCGGTCTGCCGGCGGTCGACGATGGCGCCGGCGCGGCTGGCCGGGTCCAGCGGATCGCCCGGCTGCCAGTCGCGGGCCTTGGCCAGCAGGCGCTCGACGAACTCGTCGTGGATCGAACGCTCCACCAGCAAGCGCGAGTTCGCCGAACAGACCTCGCCCTGGTTGAAGAAGATGCCGAAGGCGGCCTTCTCCGCCGCCAGGTCGAGATCGCGGCAATCGGCGAACACCAGGTTCGGACTCTTGCCGCCGCACTCCAGCCAGACCTGCTTGAGGTTGGATTGCGCGGAATACTGCATGAAGTACTTGCCGACCTCGGTGGAGCCGGTGAACACCAGAGCGTCCACCTCCGGGTGCAGGCCGAGGGCCTTGCCGGCCTGCTCGCCGAGGCCAGGCACCACGTTCAGCACGCCTTCCGGCACCCCCGCCTCCAGGGCCAGCTCGGCCAGGCGCAGGGCGGAGAACGGCGACTGCTCGGCCGGCTTGAGCACCACCGAGTTGCCGGCGGCCAGGGCCGGGGCGAGCTTCCAGGCGGCCATGTCGAGCGGGAAGTTCCACGGCACCACTGCGCCGATCACCCCCAGCGGCACGCGGGTAATGGTGGCCAGGGCCTCCCGGGCGGTCGGCGCGACCTGGTCGTAGAGCTTGTCGAGGCTTTCCGCATACCAGGCGAAGACGTGGGCGGCGCCGGGCACATCGATGTTCCAGGCGTCCATCACCGGCTTGCCCATGTTCAGCGAATCGAGCAGCGCCAGCTCTTCGCGATGGGCCAGCATCAGCTCGGCCAGGCGCAGCAGCACGCGCTTGCGCTCGACCGGGGCGAGACGCGCCCAGGGGCCTTCGTCGAAGGCGCGGCGGGCGGCGGCCACTGCCGCATCGACGTCGGTCGCGTCGCAGGCCGCGACCCGCGCCAGCAGGCGATTGCTCGCCGGATCGATGGCGTCGAAGGTAGCGCCGCTGGCGGCCGGACGCTGGCGGCCGCCGATCAGGGCCTGGTCGATGAAGCGCTGTGTCGCGGCGCGCCGTTGCCAATCGCTGAGTTCGAACACCCCACCTTCTCCTTGTCATCTCGCCGGTCTGCGCCGGTCGTTGTTGTGCACGCATGGCCCGGACCGCCGGGTGGCGGACCGCTGTCCATGGGGTCGATGGGGAAGGATGGTCGCGCAAGCCGCTGCGAAGGAAAATTATTAAAAATGTCCTCGGGACATAAGAAAAAGCTGGCCAGGCGTGCCCCGGCAAAGTGCGTCGTGCTGGGTTATCGTGCAGGCGGGCAATTGTCTTCGCGGCCAGCGCCGCGACGCTCGGCAGCGGCCTGCAACTTGCTTGCAGCGCGGCGAACACAACAATCGAGGCGCGCACGCCCGGCCCGGGGAGGATGATGCGCCGATGAGGTCTTGCAGTGGCGTCCTATACCTTGCGGCAACTCAAGTATTTCGTGACCACCGTGGAATGCGGCAGCGTGGCCGAGGCCTCGCGCAAGCTGTACATCGCCCAGCCGTCGATCTCCACGGCGGTGAAGGGGCTGGAGGAAAGCTTTGGCGTGCAGCTGTTCATCCGCCACCACGCCCAGGGCGTGTCGCTGACCCCCGCCGGCGCGCGCTTCTACCGCAAGGCCCAGGAACTGCTGCGGATGGCCCACGAGTTCGAGCAGAACGCCCTGGCCGACAACGACGTGATCGCCGGGCAGATCGACATCGGCTGTTTCGAGACGGTCGCCCCGCTCTACCTGCCGGGCCTGATCGCCGGCTTCCGCCAGGCCTATCCGGGGGTGGAGATCCGCATCCGCGACGGCGAGCAGCAGGAGCTGGTGCAGGGCCTCACTTCGGGGCGCTTCGACCTGGCCTTTCTCTACGAGCACGACCTCGACTCGACCATCGAGACCGAGCCGTTGATGCCGCCGCAACGACCCCACGCGCTGCTCCCCGAAGGCCACCGCTTCGCCGGCCAGGCGCAGGTATCGCTGCGCGACCTGTGCCTGGAGCCGATGATCCTGCTCGACGTGCAGCCCAGCCGTACCTACTTCGTCAGTCTGTTCGAGGAGCTCGGCCTGACGCCGAACATCGCCTTCAGCTCGCCGTCGATCGAGATGGTCCGCGGCATGGTCGGCCAGGGCTTCGGCTTCTCCCTGCTGGTCACCCGCCCGCATTCGGAATGCACCTACGACGGCAAGAAGGTAGTCATGGTCGACCTCGCCGAACCGGTGTCCACCTCCGGGCTCGCCGCCGCCTGGCTGAAACGCGCGCAACTGACCAAGCCGGCACGATTGTTCGTCGACTACTGCCGGGAGCAGCTGGGCAAGCTCGCCGTGCGCCGGTACTGACCCTCAGCTTTCCGACATTCCAAGAGGAATTTTCTTCCTGACAAAGACGAATCCGATGACTGTGGCAAAAAGCCTCCGTTGCTAGGGTGGCCGACGCTCCGGACCACCCCGGTTCGGCAGTCCGGCAGCGCCCAGGGATCGATGGATAGTCGGGCCTGCCGCCTCATCGATGAATCATCATGGAGAGTCAGATGAAGAAGTACCTGTTGCCCGCCTTCCTGTTCGCCGCCGCCTCGCTCACCGGCTGCACCAGCTACAACATCAGCCAGCCGTCCGCACCGGTGGACGGCCTGGTGAAGACCGACCTGAAGGCCGACGTAGCCGTCGGCGCCCCGATCAGCGGCCAGTCCTCGGTCAATATCCTGTTCGGCTTCATCAGGTTCGGCGGCGACAGCCAGTTCGCCGACGGCGTGACCTACGGTGGCGGCGAATCGGGCCTCGGCCTGGGCTTCGACCCGATCTCCTCGACCAAGGCCGCCGCCGCCTTCAAGGCGGTGAAGAGCGCCGATGCCGACCTGATCGTGGCGCCGCGCTACGAGGTCGCGGTGAACGACTACTTCGTGTTCAAGAAGGTCGACGTCAAGGTCACCGGCAGCAAGGGCACCATCCAGTCGATCCGCTGACACCCCTTCCGCCTGGCGGGCCTCCGCCCGCCAGCATCCGTTTCAACCCGTTAGTGCAAGTCCGCCCACCAGTGGCGTTTTCCGGCCGTCATGCTCCGCCACGCTCTAGGACATGACGGTCCTTTTTACCGCTCCCGCACCGCCTCAGGCACAATCCCCCGACGCCACCGGCCAGGGGAACGCGGATGCTGATCGACGAAGAAATCACCCTCAAGAAGCTGGAGACCTTCCTCGCCTTCATGCGCACCGGCAACCTGGCGCGCGCGGCGGTGGAGCTGGGCACCAGCAACGTCAGCGTGCACCGTGCCATCCACTCGCTGGAAAGCGCCCTGCGCTGCCCGCTTTTCAAGCACGAGGGGCGCAACCTGACTCCGCTGGAAAGCGCCTACGTGCTCGAGGAACGCGCGCAAAAGCTGGTCCAGGAAGTGCTCGACACGGTGCGTCTGACCCGCGAGGCGGCCGGCTTCTCCGCCGAGCGCTTCAAGCTCGGCGCACTCTACTCGCTGACGGTGAAGACCGTGCCGCAGCTGATCATGGGCCTCAAGCTGCGGCGCAGCGCACTGAACATCGACCTGATCCTCGGCTCCAACGTCGACCTGTTCTACCAACTGAAGAACATGGAACTGGACGCGATCCTGGTATCGCTCAACGACAGCGTCAGCGACCCCGACTGCGAATGCCTGCCGCTGTTCTCCGATGACATCTACCTCGCCGTGCCCGTCGACTCACCCTACGCCGGGCTCGCCGAGATCGATCTCAGCACCCTGCGCGACGCGCCCTTCGTCACCCTCACCCAGGGCTTCGCCACCCACCAGGACGGCACCCGGGTGTTCCGCCAGGCCGGCTTCGAACCGCAGATCGCGATGCAGGTGAACGATATCTTCACCCTGCTCAGCATGGTCAGCTCCGGGGTCGGCTACGCGCTGCTGCCCAAGCGCATCGAGGCGGTCTACGAGAACCGTGTGCGGCTGATCCCGCTGCAGCCGCGCTATCGCCTGCAACAGCACATCGGCGTGGTGTTCCTCAAGGCCAAGGAGCGCGACCCGAACCTGCTGGCGCTGCTCGCGGAATGCCGGATGCATAGCCTGCGGCTGGAACAGGAGGCGACGGGCTGAGGAGACGCAACGCAGCCGCCGACGATGCACCGCGGGGCGAATGGAGGTCCATGCCAGACCGTCTTGGCGCTGGCCGTTGCCCTCTCCCCGAAGGGAGAGGGCGAGGGTCCTCATCCCACCAGGCCGCGCACGCTGAAATACAGCAGCGACGGCCCCAGCAGGCAGCCGATGGCGGTATAGAACGCCGCCGTCAGGCAGCCGTAGGGCACCAGCTTCGGATCGGTGGCGGCGAGGCCGCCGGCGACGCCGCTGGAAGTACCCATCAGACCGCCGAAGATCACCGCCGTGCGCGGGTTGTTCAGGCCGATGTAGGGGGCGATGAAGGGAGTCAGGACCATCACCAGGATCGCCTTCACCAGCCCGGCGGCGATGCTCAGGGCCATCACCTCGGAGCTGGCGCCCAGCGCCGCGCCGGTCACCGGACCGACGATGTAGGTGACCGCGCCAGCGCCAATGGTGGTCAGGCTGACCGCATCGGTGTAGCCGAAAGCCATGGCTACGCCGACCCCGGCGACGAACGACGAGCCGACCCCGAGGAACAGCGAGGCCACCCCGGAAACCCCGGCCCGGCGCAGCTCCTCGACATTCACGCCGAAGGCCGTGGCGACGATGGCGAAGTCGCGCAGCATGGCGCCGCCCAGCAGGCCGATGCCGGACATCAGCGGCACGTCCACCAGTCCTTTCTGGCCTCCCGTGGCGAGGCCGCCAACGTAGGACAGCAGCAGGCCGAGGAAAATGGCGATGGCCGAGCCGTGCAGGCGCCCCCGGGTGAGCCGCGCCGACAACCAGTAGGACAACGCCATGGTCACGCCGATGATGGCGAAGCCGCTGATCAGGCCGTAGCCGTTGATGACTTTGTTCAGGGACTCGATCATGGCGCTCACCCCTGCGCACTGGTGTGCGGCTTCAGGGGAGGGACGCCCTCAGGCTTTCCCCGGCCGACGCGATCGAGCAGTGGCACCAGGGCAAAGGCCACGGCCACCGCGGCGATCCCGGCGAGAATCGCCGCCGGCCCGCCACTCAGCGCACCGATCACGTTCTGCTGGGCGGCCATGGCGACCACGATGGGAATGTAGATGGCGCTCCAGAACTCCACACCCTGCTCGGTCTTCGCCGACAGCAGGCCGCGCTTGCCCAGGTAGCTGCCGACGAAGATCAGCAGGAGCATGGCGATGCCGACGCCACCGACGTTGGCCGGCACGCCGAGCAGCACGCCAAGGACCTCGCCGATGAACAGCCCGGCGAGGGTACACAGGGACAGCAGTGCGACACCGTAGATAATCATTGTTGTTGTCCTCCGGTTGCGTATCGATATTGTTGTTTTTCTGCCTCGCACGAGCCTATCGGGTTCGCCTCTCCTCCTCGCGCAACAGCGCGTCCAGGGTATCCGGGTGGGTGCCCTCGAAGGCCGGCGTAGCGCAACCGAACAGCGGCCGCGCCAGCCCGCTGAGGACCCGTCCCGGCGGCAGTTCCAGGTGCAGGCGGGCGCCGCGTTCGTAGGCGCTGCGCAGCGTCGCCAGCCACTCGACGCGACGCGCCATGTTGCCGGCGAGGTCATCGGCCAGCGCAGCCGGATCGCCGACCAGGCGCGCCCGGCTGCCGCTCAGGTAGGGTACGCGCGGGCGGCGCAGGCGGATGCCGGCGAAAGCTTCGGCCAGGCGCGCGGCCGGTTCGTCGAGCAGCGGGCAGTGCGACGGCACGCTTACCGCCAGGCGCTTCGCCGCGCTGGCGCCGGCGTCGCGGGCGCGTTCGGCGAGGGCGGCCAGCGCCGCGTCGCTGCCGGCCACCACCAGTTGCCGCTCGCCGTTGACGTTGGCCAGGTAGAGCGACGGATGCGCGCGGCGCACGGCCTGGATCAGCGCTTCCAGTTGCGCCTGGTCGAGGCCGAGGATGGCGCTCATCCCGTAGCCCTGCGGCCAGGCCGCCTGCATCAGCTCGCCGCGCAGGGCGACCAGCCGCAGCGCGTCGTCGAAATCCAGCGCGCCGGCCGCCACCGCCGCCGCATAGGCGCCGATGGACAGGCCGGCGACCAGGCCCGGTCGATGGCCACGCTGTTCCAGCAGGCGGCTGGCGGCGACCCCGGCGATCAGCAGGCACAGCTGCACCGCGCGGGTGCCGCGCAGGGCCTCGGCGCTGTCCAGCTCGGCGGGCGCCTGGCCGAGGCAATCCGCCGCCTGCGCCAGGCAGTCGCGCACGACCGGTTCGTCGGGCAGCGCCGCAAGCATGCCGGGACGCTGCGCGCCCTGACCGGGATAGGCGAACAGCGTGCTCATGCCCCGATCTCCGCGACCCGCCAGGGATCTTCCAGCAACACTGGCGCCTCGACGCCTTTCGCCAGCACCCGGGGCCGTCCCTCGGCCCATTCGCGCAGGGCCACGCCGCCCGCCGGAGTCTGCAATTGCAGGTCGATCCGGCAGGGACAATGCTCGAAGCATCGCAGCAGGCGCAGCGCGTCATCGCGCGGGAACGGGCGCGGGGTGCGCAGCAGCAGGTCGAGGTCGCTGTCCGGATGCAGCACGGCGACCCCGCTGGCCAGCTCGAAACCGGCGCCGCCGATCACACCCCAGGCCAACCCCAGCGCGTTCAGCGGCGCGCGCAACTGGCGCAGGGCGCGCCAGGCCGGCAGGTCGCGCGACAACGGCGGTTCGCGCTGGCACAGCGCTTCCGGACGCAGGCGCCGGGTGATCGCCACCAACGGCATCCAGCCGGCCCAGCGCTGCTCCCGCGCCGGGCCGCGCACGCCGATGGCCACCGTCGCCGGATCTCCCGGCGCGCGCCGCACCACCACCGGCCAGCCGGCCGCCAGGACCTCGCGGGCCCAGGGCGGTGCGTCGTCGGCCAGGTGCTCCGGGGCCATGCCCAGGAGCAGGTCGTGGGGCTCCGGCGCAGACGCCTCGCGCATAGGGACAGGAGCGAGCCGTCGCCGGCTGGAGCCCCGCTGTGAGCTGTTCGCGATGACCACGGCTCGCTCCTGAACTCACCACTGCTCGCGCAGCAACCGGCGCACGCGCGCCGACGCCTCGCGATTGGCCGCGCCGAGGCGGCCACCCAGGTCGCGCGGGCCGGCGAGGATGTCGAGCAGCGCCGCGCCCAGGCATTCGCGTACCCGCGCCAGATCGTTCGTCGTAGGCGCTTCGATGGCCTCTACCTCCAGGGTCTTCCAGAGCAGCCCGAGCGAGGCGTAGCTGTCGATGTCGTAGGCCATCGGCGGCACCTGCGCCGCCAGCGCCTCCAGTTCCTCGACGCTGCGCAGGGTGATCCGCGCGGCGGCGGCCTTGCCCATGGCGTGGACCATCACCCCCGGATCGCGCAGTGCGATCAGGCGATTGGCCTGGTAGCCATGGGCGAGGAACGCGCCGGACATCGCCTTGCCCACCAGCAGGCCGATCAGCGGATGCCCGGCGAGCCGGGCGCGGGCGTAGGCGTCCACCGCCCCGGCCAGCGCCTGGTGGATACCCAGGGCCTCCTCGCGGCGGCCGTAGGCCTGGCTCGGCACGTCGACGATGGCCAGCAGCGCACGCTTGCGCGGCGCCTCGCGGTCGGCCTCCAGCGCCTCGTCGACGGCGGCGGCCAGGCCCCAGCCCTCGAGCAGCCCGACCTCGCCCTGGCGGGCGCGCGGGAAGGGGTTGCCGGCGTCCGGCACGACTGCCAGGACCCGCGCCGGGTAGCCGTCCAGCTCGAGGTCGGCGACGCGCAGCGAGGCGGGATCGCCGGCGCGCGGCGGGAGGTTTCCGGCCAGCGCCTGGAACCAGGCCTGACCACGGGATGCGGAAGGCTGGCTCATGCGACGTCTCCTTGGCTCAGTCCACGGTAAAGCCGGCGCACATCGGCGGCATCCGGCTGTCCGGCGGTGTCGAGGTCGTCCAGCCGCCGCAGGTAGTCCCCGGCGCGGCGGCAACGCGGCCGGGCCGGCAGGCCCTTGGCGAAGTGCGCGAGCACCGAGGCGCGTATCTCGTCGAGGTCGTCGGCCAGGTAGGCGTCGGCGAGACCGCTGGCGAAGCGCTGTTCGCCGCCGGTGAGGCTCCAGATGAACGGCCGGTCGCGCGAGTCGTATTCAGCGATGCCGGCCTCCTGTTCGATCACCTGCGGACCGTTCAATCCGAGGCGCGCCTCGCGGGTCACCAGCACATGGCTGCACAGCCCGGCGGCGATGGACATGCCGCCGAAGCAGCCGACCGGCCCGGCGATCACCGCCACCACCGGCTGGTAGCGCTGCAGGTCGACGATGGCCGCCTGGATCTCGGCGATCGCCGCCAGGCCGAGGTTGGCTTCCTGCAGGCGCACGCCGCCGGTTTCCAGCAACAACAGGGCGCGGGTCGGCACGCCGTTGCGATTGTCCTCGGCGGCCAGTTCCAGCGCGCCGGCGATCTTCGCCCCGCTGACCTCGCCAAGGCTGCCGCCCTGGAAGGCGCCCTCGATGGCGGCGAGCACCGCCGGCTGGCCGTCGAGCAGGCCGCGGGCGATCACCACGCCGTCGTCGGCCTGGGGCACGATGCCCTGGCGTTCCAGCCAGGGCGATTGCACACCGGCGAAGGGATCGAGCAACTCGCGGAAGCTGCCCGCGTCGAGCAGGGCGCGGGCGCGCTGGCGGGCGCCCAGCTCGGTGAAGCTGCGCAGCGCCAGCAGGCGGGCGACGTCAGTCATGGCCGGCCTCCTCCAGCGCCTGCTCCAGGCGCAGGCGGACCACCCCGGGGGTGGCGCCGAAATCGTGGATGCGGATCGCCGCGGCCGGCGCCGTGGCCGCCGCGAAGACCCGCGCGAAGAGTTGCTGCCAGCGCGGACCGCTGCCGTTCACCGAGGTCACCACCTCGATGCTCAGCGCGCCGCCGGCGGCCGGTTCGAGCAGCACTTCCAGGTCGCCGGAACCGACGCAGCCGGCCAGGGCGCGGCCGCGCGCCGGAGCGCCGGCGGGAAATTCGAAGGTCAGGGTTTCCATCTCAGAGACTCCCAGCCCACCCGCCGAGCGCGGCGGGCAGGCGATCGAGGAAAAGACAGGCGGCGAGCAGGTCGGCGGCGCCGCCGGGCGAGGCGTTCAAGGCCAGCAGGCGGCGGTCCAGCTCGCGCAGGCGGCGACGCCCGGCGAGGCTGGCGCTGCCGCCGGCGGCGAGCACCGCGCGGGCGCCCTCCTGCATCGCGGCGAGGCCGACGCGGCCGGCGCGGTGCAGCACGCAGGTGTCGTCGAGCACGCTCATGATCGCCAGCAGCGCATCGAGCCTGGCGTTCTGCTCGCCAGCACCGCTCTCGCGGCTGCGCCATAGCTGCGGCAGACCGTGGCGCACCGCGCGGGGGAAACCGAGGCGGGCTTCCTCGCGGGCGCCGCCGACGCCGTAGCGCCGGCGGACGCGCTCGCCGTGACTGTCGCCGCTGGCGGCCGCCGGGTCGTCGAGCAGGGCGATGCGTCCTGCGCGCGCGGCCACTTCGCCGGCCTGCGTGCGGCGCGGTGCGAGGGCGGCGGCGGCGACCAGCAGGCCGAGCGCCCAGATCGCTCCGCGATGGCTGTTCACGCCTTCGGTGGTACGCAACATCGCCACCTCGCCCTCGCGCCCCAGTTGGCCAAGGACGCCGCGCAGGCGCGCATCGATGCGCGCATGCCGCTGGGCGGCGTCGGCCATTTCCTTGAAACACGGCCACAGGCTCAGCGCCGAGGCCTGCATCAGGCCCAGGTGCAGGTCGGCATGCGCGCCATTGCCGCGACGGTCCACCAGGGCCGGCTTGGGCGACAGTTCGGCTTCGTCGATGAGGGCGTCCACCGCCAGGTCGGCCAGGCATTCGCCGAGGTCGGCGCGCGGCGTCGCCGCGAGGTTCGCGATGGCGTTCATCACCAGCTCCTGAAACGCGCCGGCGGCTGGTACAGCCCGCCGGACCATTCGACCAGCTCGGCGATGCTCTTCGCCGCCAGCAGCTCGCGCGAGGCGTCGGTGCGACGGATGCCGAGGTCCTCGGGCAGCGCGATCAGCCCCTCGCGACGCATGCGCTGGGTCTCGCGCGGGTCGTGGCGCAGGCCGATCGGGCTGATCCCGGCCACCGCCGCGATCATCGCCCGGCGCTCCTCCAGCGAGCGCGCTTTGTACAGGTAGGCGATGCCTTCCTCGGTGAGCACATGGGTGACGTCGTCGCCATAGATCATCACCGGCGCCAGCGGCATGCCGGTCTGGCGCGCCACCTCCAGCGCGTCGAGCCGCTCGACGAAGGTCGGCTTGCCGCCGTCCTGGAAGGTCTCGACCATCTGCACCACCAGCTTCCTGCCGCGCTCAAGCAGCGCCTCGGGTTCAGGCCGCATGTCCAGCCAGGCTGGCGTCGAGTGGCGCCGCCCGCGCGGATCGTGGCCCATGTTCGGCGCACCGCCGAAGCCGGCCAGGCGACCGCGGGTGACGGTGGAGGAATGGCCGTCGCCATCGACCTGCAGGGTCGCGCCGATGAACAGGTCGACGGCGTATTGCCCGGCCAGCTGGCAGAACATCCGGTTGGAACGCAGCGAGCCGTCGCGGCCGGTGAAGAACACGTCGGGACGCTGGGCGATGTAGCCCTCCATCCCCAGTTCGGTGCCGAAGCAGTGCACGCTCTCGACCCAGCCGCTCTCGATGGCGGGGATCAGGGTCGGGTGCGGGTTGAGGGTCCAGTGCCGGCAGATCTTGCCCTTGAGACCGAGTGACTCGCCGTAGGTCGGCAGGATCAGCTCGATCGCCGCGGTGTTGAAGCCGATGCCGTGGTTCAGCGACTGCACGTTGTGCCGCTGGTAGATGCCGCGGATCGCCATCATCGCCATCAGTACGTGGACCGGCTTGATGTGGCGCGGGTCGCGGGTGAACAGCGGCTCGATGTAGAACGGCTGGTCGGCCTCGACCACGAAGTCCACCCAGGACGCCGGGATGTCCACGCGCGGCAGGTCGCGCGGGTCGTCGACGATACGGTTGACCTGGACGATGACGATGCCGTCGCTGAACGCGGTGGGCTCGACCAGCGCCGGGGAGTCCTCGGTGCTCGGCCCGGTATAGACATTGCCCTCGCGATCGGCCATGAAGCCGGCGACCAGCGCCACGTTGGGGATCAGGTCGACCAGCAGCCGCGCATACAGCTCGATGTAGGTGTGGATCGCGCCGATCTCCAGCAGCCCATCCTCGAGCAACTGGCCGATGCGCAGGCTCTGCGGGCCGGAGAAGGAGAAGTCGAGCTTGCGCGCGATGCCCAGCTCGAACAGGTCGAGGTGCTCCGGGCGGCCGACGCTGGGCATGATCATGTGCAGGTCGTGCAGCCTGCCGGGGTCGACCCGCGCCAGCGAGCGGGAGAGAAAGTCCGCCTGCTTCTGGTTGTTGCCTTCCAGCACTACCCGGTCGCCCGGCGCGATCAGCGCTTCCAGCGCGGCGACGATCCGATCGCGCGGCAGCACCACGCCGTCGGCCAGGCTGCGCGCGCGTTCCAGGCGCCGCTGCTTTTCCTGGCGGCGCCGCGACCACTGCGGCGGAGGGGAGAGGGTTGTCGTCATGTCGGCTCCGGGGTTCACGCTGTCGTGGGAGCCAACTTAGGCAGGCCGGCGATGGCCTTCAATCAAGCAGCCGGTGTGATCGTTACGCTGGGGTTAACGATGTAGCGCAAGCGCCGCCCTCAGCAGGTCACGGCGTCCGGGAAGGCCTCGCGCAGTGCCTCGCCGAGCCAGTCGATGAACCACTCGACGTCCGCCGACGGCACGCCCGGCGGGGTCAGCACCTGGTAGCTCTCCAGCGCCGCCTCGGCGGCCAGCGGGCGCACCAGCGCGCCGCTGCGCAGCTCCTGGCGGACCAGCACCTCGTTGGCCAGGGCGATGCCGAGGCCTTCCTCGGCGCGCGCCAGGGCGTGGTCGTTGCTCAGGTAGAGCACCGCCGGACTGACCCGAACGTCGACGCCGACGGCGGAGAACCAGAGATTCCACCATTCGCCGTCGTCGACATGGATCAGCTTGTGCTCCACCAGTCGCTCGACCGTCTCCAGCGGCCCGGCCGCGGCCAGGTAGGCCGGCGAGCAGACCGGGAAGACCTTGGGCCGGATCAGCAGTGCGCGCGGGTTCGCGTACTGGCCCGGCAGGCCATAGACAATGCCGAGGTCGGCGCTGCGCTCTTCCACGTGGTCGAAGGTGGGATTGGGTTCGAGGGCGATCTTCAGCCCCGGCCGCTGCGCGCAGAGGGTTTCCAGGCGCGGCGTCAGCCAGCGCCGGGCGAACGCCGGCACCGCCATGATCCGCAACCAGCGCGCGCCGCCGAGCTGGCCGCCGGCCTCGGCGATCTGCTGCAGCGCGGCGGACACCGCCGCGTAGTACTGCCGCCCCGCCGGGGTCAGCCGCACGCCGCGCGAGGTGCGCTCGAACAGGCGCGCACCGAGCCAGTCCTCGAGCAGCCGGACGTGCCGGCCGACCGCCGGCTGGGTCACGTGCAGGGCCTTCGACGCCGCCACGTAGCTGCCCAGGCGGGCGGCCGCCTCGAAGGCGCGCACCGCATTGAGCGGCGGGAGACGGGGGATGGACATGGATGTCGAGGACCTCGCTCGGTGTTAGTTTTTTTAACACCTTATATAAGAAAATTGAGCTTTCGACAGCCGCCCCTTTTTCGCATCATCCGCCCCAGCAGCCGGTGGCGACAGCCGGCGCCGCTCTTCCGCCACCTCGCGGAAGCCTACTTTCCAGCCCTGCCAGAACAACAACAACCATCGTCGCGCCGCGCTGCGGCACGCACGAAGGGGAATCGGAGGTAAGTCCATGAATGCCCTGCATTCGCTGCGCACCCATGCAGTGTCCATCCGCGCGGTACGCAAGGTCTACGGCGATCCCGGGAGCGGCCCGGTGGCGCTGAAGCGCATCGACCTGGATATCCGCGACAACGAATTCTTCACCCTCCTCGGCCCGTCCGGCTGCGGCAAGACCACCCTGCTGCGGATGATCGCCGGCTTCGAATTTCCCACCGAGGGCGAGATCCTCCTCTACGGCGAGAACATCGCCGCGCGGCCGCCCTTCGAGCGCCCGGTGAACACCGTGTTCCAGCACTACGCGCTGTTCCCGCACATGAGCATCGCCGAGAACCTCGCCTTCGGCCTCGAATCGCGTCCGCCGGGACGCAGCCTGGACAAGGCGGGGGTCGCCGAACGGGTCCGCGAGATGCTCGCCCTGGTCCAGATGGAGCGCTTCGCCGAGCGCCGCCCCGCCCAGCTCTCCGGCGGGCAGCAGCAACGCGTGGCGCTGGCCCGCGCCCTGGCGCCGCAGCCCCGGGTGCTGCTGCTCGACGAACCGCTCTCGGCCCTCGACCTCAAGCTGCGCCAGGCGATGCGCGAAGAGCTCAAGGCGATCCAGGCGAAGACCGGGATCACCTTCATCTTCGTCACCCACGACCAGGAGGAGGCGCTGACCATGTCCGACCGCATCGCCGTGCTCTCCGAAGGACAGGTGCAACAGGTCGGCCCGCCGGAGGAGATCTACGAGCGTCCCGGCAACCGCTTCGTCGCCGACTTCATCGGCGAGACCAACTTCATCGAGGCCGAACTGCTCCGTCGCGACGGCTCGCTGGCGCTGTACCGCGGCCCCGGCGGCGAGTCGTTCGAAGCCGCCGCGCGCGACGACCTGGCGCCGGGCGCGCGGGTCAGCCTGTCGATCCGCCCGGAACGCCTGGGCCTGCGGGACGCCGGCACGGGCGACGGCCTGCCCTGCACGGTGCAAAGCCAGGTCTACCTCGGCACCGACCTGCAGTACCGCGTGCGCCTGGCCGACGGCAGCCTGCTGACGGTGCGCGCGCCGAACGCCACCGGCCGGCGCTTCGCCGCCGGTGAGGCGGCGCGCCTGGCCGTGGCCAGGGACAGCGCCAGCGTCCTGCTGGATTGAGCCCCTCGGCAACGGACCACGACCATGCATCCGACCTCCTCCCCCGGCGCCGCCCTGCAGCGTCGCCAAGCCCTGCGCAGCTTCCTCGGCGTGACCCCGGCACTGGTCGCCATCGGCCTGTTCCTGGTACTGCCGATCCTCATCGTCGGCGCCTATTCGCTGATGGAGGCCAACCCCTACGGCGGGGTCAACCGGACCTTCAGCGGCGAGTCGTACGTCGCCCTGCTCTTCGAGCGGCAGATGGACGACAGCCTGGCCTTCGCCGACTCCTACCTGGTGATCGCCCTGCGCTCGCTCGGCATCGCCGCGCTGACCACCCTCGTCACCCTGCTGATCGGCTTCCCGGTGGCGGTCTGGCTGGTCATGCAGCCGCCACGCCGGCGCGGCCTGCTGATCTTCCTGATCACCGTGCCGTTCTGGGCCAACCTGCTGGTCCGCACCTACGCCTGGATCCTCCTGCTGCGCGGCAGCGGGGTGATCAACAACGGCCTGCTCGGCCTCGGCCTGATCGACCAACCGCTGCCGCTGCTCTACAGCGACGGCGCGGTGCTGCTCGGCCTGGTCTACACCTACGCGCCCTTCGTGGTGCTGCCGATCTACGCGACCCTGGAGAAGATGGACATGCGCCTGCTCGAAGCCGCCCAGGACCTCTACGCCGGCCGCCTGCGCACGCTGCGCAAGGTGGTCCTGCCGCTCGCCCGGCCGGGCATCCTGGCCGGCGCCATGCTGACCTTCGTGCCCTGCCTGGGCGCGATGATCGCCCCCGAGCTGCTCGGCGGCGGAACCCGCATGATGCTCGGCAACTTGATCTTCCGGCAGTTCGCCGACGCCCGGAACTGGCCGCTCGGCGCCGCCCTGTCGCTGCTGCTGATGGCCGCGGTGATGCTGGTCCTGAGCCTCTATGCCTGGCGTGCCGGGCGTCTCGCGCGGGGGGCCGGCCGATGAACGCGCGCCTGTGGCGAGGCGGACGTCGAAGCGTCCAGGACTTCCCCGGCTTCGGCGCCTTCAGCCTGCTGTTCTACCTGTACCTGTACGCGCCGATCCTGGTGCTGGTGGTGTATTCCTTCAACGCCAACCAGTCGGCCACCGTCTGGACCGGCTTCAGTCTCGACTGGTACCGCGCCGCCTTCGCCAACCAGGCGCTGCGCCAGGCCGCCGGCAACAGCCTGCTGATCGCCGTGTGCGCCAGCGCAGCGGCCACCGCGATCGCCACCCTGGCCGCCCTGGGCACCTCGCGCGGTGCGCGATTCAAGGGCCTGCGCCTGTCGATGGGGACGATCATGCTGCCGCTGGTGCTGCCGGAGATCGTGGTCGGGGTCGCCACCCTGGCGCTGTTCTCCACCCTCGGCCTGTCGCTGGGCTACGGCAACCTGATCATCGCCCACACGGTGTTCTGCATCCCGTTCGCCTACCTGCCGGTGCGCGCCCGCCTCGACGACATGGACCTGTCCCTGGAGCAGGCCGCCGCCGACCTCTACGCCGGTCCCTGGCGGACCCTGCGCAAGGTGACCCTGCCGCTGCTGGCGCCGGGCATCTTCTCCGGCCTGATGCTCGCCTTCATCGTCTCGCTGGACAACTTCGTGATCTCGATGATGGTCGCCCAGGCCGGCACCACCACCCTGCCGATCTTCATCTTCGGCCTGCTGCGGATGGGCGTCACGCCCGACGTCAACGCCGTGTCGACGCTGATCCTCGGCGTCTCCGTGATCTTCGTCAGCCTGTCCTACCTGCTCGGCAAGCCGCGCGCCTGAGCCCCACGCCGGAGAACTCCCATGTACCAACGCATCGCACGCATCGGCCTCGGCCTCAGTATCGTCCTCGGCGGCAGCGCCCAGGCCGCCGGGCAACTCAACGTGGTCAGCTGGAGCGGCTATTTCTCACCGCAGCTGCTGGAGAAATTCGAGAAGGAGAGCGGCATCCGCGTCACCGTGGACTCCTATGACTCCAACGAGACGCTGCTGGCCAAGCTCAAGCAGGGCGGCGCCGGCTACGACGTGGCGATCCCCTCGCAGCAGTTCGTCCCGATCCTGGTCGAGGAGCGGTTGCTGGAGCGCTTCGACCCGGCCGCCGAACCCTACTACGCCAACCTGGTCGACAACCTGAAGAAACCCGCCTGGGACCCGGAGGGCGCCTACAGCGTGCCCTTCATCTGGGGCACCACCAGCGTGGTGCTGGACGGCGCGCGCTACGCCGGGCCGGCCGACAGCTACGCGGTGCTCTACCAGCCGCCGGAGGAACTGCGCGGGCGGATCAACATGTTCGACTCGGTGAGCGAGGTGGTGGACATGGCCAGCCTGTACCTGGGCATCCCGCTCTGCAGCGAGGACCCGAAGCAGATGCAGCGCGTCCTCGACCTGCTCAAGGCGCAGAAGCCCTTCGTCAAGACCTACAGCTCCAAGGCCGGCTCGATCCGCGAGAACCTCGCCGCGGGCGAGGTGGACATGTCGATGTTCTGGGGCGGCTCGTCGCTGCGCGCGCGCGAACTCAAGCCGAGCCTGAAGTACCTGTATCCGAAGGAAGGCGTGCTGGCCTGGGTCGACAACCTGGTGATCCCGCGCGGCAGCCGCAATCCGGACAACGCGCGGCGCTTCATCGCCTTCCTCGCCCAGCCGGAGAACGCCGCGCTGACGCAGAACTTCCTCAAGCACCAGAGTCCGGTGAAGGGCGTCGAGCCCTACCTCGAACCCGGCCTCAAGGACGCCCCGGAGTTGCATGTCCCCGAAGGCACCCGCGTGGTGTTCAGCCAGACCTGCGGCGAAGCCGCGATCCGCCTGGCCGACCGCCTGTGGACCAACCTGATGCGCTGAGCGCGCCACCGTTTCGCGTCCCGCTCGCGGGGCGCTCTTTTCCGACTGCCAGGGTTCCGACCGCCGATGAACCGCTATCCCCCGATCAACGAACTGGTGCTGCTCCAGGCCCACCAGCTCGCCGAACGCATCCGCCTGCGCCAGGTGTCCTGCCGCGAGGTGATGCAGGCCTACCTGGCGCACATCGAGCGCTTCAACCCACGGGTCAACGCCCTGGTCAGCCTGCTGCCGGCGGAACGCCTGCTGGCCGAGGCCGCCGCCCGCGACGACGAACTCGCCCATGGCCAGTACCGTGGCTGGATGCACGGCCTGCCGCATGCGATCAAGGACCTGTCGCTGACCCGCGGCATCCGCACCACCCTGGGCTCACCGCTGTACCGCGACTATGTTCCCGAGCGCGACGGAATCATGGTGGAGCGGATCAGGGCCGCCGGCGCGATCCTCATCGGCAAGACCAATACGCCGGAATTCGGCCTCGGCTCGCAGACCTACAACCCGCTGTTCGGCGCCACCGCCTGCGCCTACGACGAGCGCCTCAGCGCCGGCGGCAGCAGCGGCGGCGCGGCCGCCGCGCTGGCCCTGCACCTGGTGCCGGTGGCCGACGGCAGCGACATGATGGGCTCGCTGCGCAATCCGGCGGCGTTCAACAATGTCATCGGCTTCCGCCCTTCCCAGGGACGCGTGCCGTTCGACGACAGCGCCGACCTGTTCTTCGACCAGCTCGGCTATGAGGGCCCGATGGGGCGCAGCGTGCGCGATACCGCCCTGCTGCTCTCGGTGCAGGCCGGCGCCGACCGCCGCGCGCCGCTGTCCATCGCCGAACCCGGCGCGTCGTTCGCCGCGCCGCTGGAGCGCGATTTCGCCGGCACCCGGCTGGGCTGGCTGGGCGACCTCGATGGCTACCTGCCGATGCAGGACGGCATCCTGCAACTCTGCCAGCGCGCGCTCGGTGACTTCCGCAGCCTCGGCTGCGAGGTCGAGGAGGCGGCCCTCGGCTTCGCTCCGGAACGCCTCTGGGAGTCCTGGCGCACCCTGCGTCATTGGCTGGTGGCCGGCTCGCTCGGGGCACTCCACGCCGATCCGGCGAAGCGCACCCAGCTCAAGCCCGAAGCGCTCTGGGAAGTGGAGAACGGCCTGCGCCTGGGCGCCGACGCGGTGTACCGCGCCTCGGTCATCCGCAGCGACTGGTACCGCGCCATTGGCCGGCTGTTCGAACGCTATGACTACCTGCTGCTGCCCAGCGCCCAGGTGTTTCCCTTCGCCAAGGAGATTCCCTGGCCGCGCAGCATCGAAGGCGTGGCGATGGACACCTACCACCGCTGGATGGAAGTGGTAGTTCCCGGCAGCCTGTCCGGCTGCCCGGTGGCCAACGTGCAGGCGGGCTTCAATGCCGAGGGACTGCCGATGGGCCTGCAAATCATCGGCCCGCACCAGGCCGACTTCGCCGTGCTGCAACTGGCCCATGCCTACGAGCAGGCCAGCCGCTGGTTCGAACGCCAGCCGTCGCCGCTGCTGGTGGGCTGAAGCGGGCTCAGGCGCGGCGACGGGCCTGGCTATCGATCAGGTACTGCAAGCGGAACAGGTGACGGTAGCCGGCCTCCCAGGCGCCGTGGCCGGACTTCACGTTGATGTGCCCGGCCTCGGGCAGGATCACCGTCTCCGCGCCCCAGGCGCGGGCCAGGTGCATGGCGCGCTGCGGGCTGCAGGCCTGGTCGTTGTCCGAGCCCACCAGCACGGCGGGGAACGGCAGCGGCTCGCGGCTGATCGGCGCGAAGTTGCGCAACGCCTCGGCGCAGCTCTCGCGCTCGACGTCGGCCGGGGCTACCAGCAGGGCGCCGCGCACCCGGTCGCGCACCCGGCGCTCGGCCTGGGCGGCCCATAGCGCCACGGTCACGCAACCGAGGCTGTGCGCGATCAGCACCACCGGCCCGGGCTGGCGACGTATCTCCGCATCCAGCCCGGCGATCCAGTCGGCGCGCAACGGGGCGATCCAGTCCTTCTGCTCGACCCGCGAGGCATTGGGCAGCGTACGCTGCCAGTGGCTTTGCCAATGGGCGTCTTCCGAGCCGTACCAGCCGGGCACCAACACATAACGGACACGTTCGCTGTGCATGGAGATCCCTCCAGAAATCATCACCGGGAAAGTGTAAGGGAGTCTGCTTTATTCTCTAAGGAATAAAAAGCAATTTTATTATTCTATATATTTCTATAAGACGATTCCGTTGATCCAGCGCAAGCCGACGGCAGTTTTCCGCGGATCTGCCTGGGCTCCCACGCATATCGGCGGTATACCTGAGCGCAGGCATCAGGTATCGGGAGAGGACCATGGCCAAGAAATTTCCCCTCCACCCCAGCCACCCGGAGCGCATCTGCTGGGGTTGCGACCGCTATTGCTCGGCGCAATCGATGGGCTGCGGCAACGGCGCCAGCCGCACCCAGCATCCCAGCGAACTGTTCGGCGAGGACTGGGCCGGTGAATGGGAAGTCGAAGGAACGGAGGACGCCAAGGAGCAGGAGGCGCCGGCACGCCAGGCCTGAGCGCCCAGGCGTGGGACGTGCAAGCGATGGACAGGGTGCGCGACGCATTCGCGAGCCCGGCCTCGGCGGACACGCCCGAGGAGCGTCCATCCGGAATAAAAAAGACCGCTCTCCCCTGCCCGGATCGGAGCGGTCGAAACCGTTGCCCGCCCGGCCTGCGCCGGACGGCGTGGATTCGCTTCAGCGTGCGGTGATCACCGCCAGCCTGGTGATCCCGGCGCGCTCGATGGAAGCCATGGCCTTCGCCACCTGGCCGTAGTTCACCCCTTCGTCGGCCTGCAACTGCACGCGGACCTCGGCGTCCTTCGCCTTGGCCGCGGCCAGGTTGCTCTCCAGCAGCTCCGGCTGGATCTCGTCCTTGTTGACGAACAGCTTGCCGGCGCCATCGATGCTCACCACCAGGGGATCCTTCTGCTCCGGCGGGGCCACCGATTCGGTCTTCGGCAGGTTGATCGGGATCGAGTTGGTCAGCAGCGGCGCGGTGACGATGAACACCACCAGCAGCACCAGCATCACATCGACCAGCGGGGTGACGTTGATTTCGGAAAGGACTTCGTCGCTGTCCTGGGTCGAGAAGGCCATGTCAGGACGCCTCCTTCACGTTGCGCGAAGGGTTGCCGGCCTGGCGCGCGGCGGAGGGATGGACGATGACGCGGAACGCGCTCTTCTGCGCCAGGCTGTAGAAGTCGTGGGCGAAGTCGTCGAGGTCGGCGGCGGTCAGCTTCAGGCGCCGCAGGAAGTAGTTGTAGACCAGCACCGCCGGCACCGCGACGGCGATTCCCACGCCGGTGGCGATCAGCGCGCTGCCGATCGGCCCGGCCACGGTCTCCAGGCTCGCCGAGCCGGCCGCGCTGATCCCTTTGAGCGCCTCCATGATGCCCCAGACGGTGCCGAACAGACCGATGAAGGGCGAGGTCGAGCCGATCGAGGCGAGCACCGCCAGGCCCGACTCCAGGGAACGCCGCTCGCGCTGGATCTGCTGGCGCAGGGCGCGTTCGAGACGGTCCTGGTGGTTGATCGACTGGGCCAGGTCGGGCTGGCCGTTGTCCTGCACCTGGATCGCGGCGAAGCCGGCCTGGGCCACGCGGGCGCCGGCGCCCTGCTTGTCCTGCGCCTGCTCGCCGGCGGAGTCGAGGCTGGTGGCGCTCCAGAACTGCTTCTGGAACTGGCGGTCCTGGCGCTTCTGCCGGGCGAACTGCACGCCCTTGACCAGGGCCAGGCCCCAGGTGACCACGGAAAAGCCGACCAGCAGCCAGATGACGGCGCCTTCGACGGATTCGAGCGGGGTGGTTAACAGACTCATGACGGATGCTCCTCGTGACGCTGCAGATTCAGTTCAACTTGAAATCGATCGGTACGCCGACCCAGCCGTCCTCGGCCTTGTCGCCGCGCTTGGCGGGAACGAAGGACCAGCGCTTGACCGCTTTCACCGCGGCCTGGTCGAGGGCTTCGCGTCCGCTCGACTTCTGCACCTGGATCTCGCTCGGGCTGCCGCTGGCGAGGACATGCACCCGCAACAGCACGGTGCCCTCCCAGCCGCGGCGCATGGCCAGGGCGGGGTATTCCGGCGCCGGGTTGTGCAGGTAGCCGGCGTTCGCCGACGGCGGCGTCAGCGGCGCCGGCGGGGCGGGTGGCGCGGCGGGTTGCGGCGGCGCGGGCGGAGCCGGCTCGACGGCCTTCGGCGCCGGCTCGGGCCGGGGTTGCGGCTTGGGCTTGGGTTTCGGCTTGGGCACCGGCTTCGGCGGTGGCGGCTTCACCGCCTTCTCGTCGACCACCGGCGGTGGCGGTTCCTCGACCACCGGCGCCAACGGCTCGGGCGGCGGCGGTTCCACCACCGGCGGCGCCGGGGCGGTGAACTCGATGGTCATCGGCGGCACCTGTGGCGGCACCTCGGGCAGCGCCGGGGTTCTCTGCTGGCTCAGCCAATGGATCACCGCTCCGTGCAGGGTCAGGGCGAACAGGACCAGCAGGATCGTCTCGCGCCGGCTGAGCACCCGACCCTGTGCCGGGTTGTGGCGAACCAGGTGCAACGCCTGGCGCACCGGCCGGCCGAACTCCACCAGGTCGCCGCCGGGCGTCTCGCGCCAGGGCTGCGTGCGGGCATCGACGGGCTGGGGGGTTGCCATGGAAAAGCTCCTTGCACTGACGAACTCGATGGCCGCTCAGGTCCGTGCTGGAGTCCTAGCGGCGCAGGGAGTTGCATGATTGGCAAGGCGGCTTAGCGCTTGAAGTAATTATTTTTGTTATGGAAATAACTTCTGGAGCTATGGGTTTCCCCGGTTTCGCCACAGGCCGCGTGATTGGCGGGCTACAGCGATCCGACGAAGAATCCATGCCTCGCAGGCATGAAAAATATTCCTGAAAGGCTGGTATTTTCGGCGTTGGAAGCGCCGGAGCGCGCTGCGCTGGCAACCCGCATAAACGAAAAACCCCGGTCTGGGCCGGGGTTCTCGTGGACTCGGCAGGGAATCACTCCACCGCCTTGACCATGTCTTCGATGACTTTCTTGGCGTCGCCGAACACCATCATGGTCTTGTCCAGGTAGAACAGCTCGTTATCCAGGCCGGCGTAGCCGCTGGCCATGGAGCGCTTGTTGACGATCACGGTCTTGGCCTTGTAGGCCTCGAGGATCGGCATGCCGGCGATGGGCGACTTCGGATCGTTCTTCGCCGCCGGGTTGACCACGTCGTTGGCGCCGAGCACCAGGACCACGTCGGTCTGGCCGAACTCGGAGTTGATGTCCTCCATCTCGAACACCTGCTCGTAGGGCACCTCGGCCTCGGCCAGCAGCACGTTCATGTGCCCCGGCATGCGCCCGGCGACCGGGTGGATGGCGAACTTCACGGTGACCCCGCGGTGGGTCAGCTTCTCCGCCAGCTCCATCAGCGCGTGCTGGGCGCGGGCCACCGCCAGGCCATAGCCGGGGACGATGATCACGCTGTCGGCGTTGGTCAGCAGGAACGAGGCATCGTCGGCCGAACCGGACTTCACCGGGCGCTGCTCCTTGGAACCCGCCGGGCCGCCGGCGTCGGCTTCGGCGCCGAAGCCGCCGAGGATGACGTTGAAGAACGAGCGGTTCATCGCCTTGCACATGATGTAGGAGAGGATCGCGCCCGAGGAACCGACCAGCGAGCCGGCGATGATCAGCATCGAGTTGTTCAGCGAGAAACCGATCCCCGCCGCGGCCCAGCCGGAATAGGAGTTGAGCATCGACACCACCACCGGCATGTCGGCGCCGCCGATGGGGATGATGATCAGCACGCCGAGGACGAAGGCCAGCGCCAGCATCACGGCGAAGGCGGTGAGGTTGCCGGTGAACATGAACACCAGGCCCAGGCCGAGGGTCGCCAGGCCAAGCACCAGGTTCAGCAGGTGCTGCCCGGAGAACTGCACCGGGGTGCCCTGGAACAGGCGGAACTTGTACTTGCCGGAAAGCTTGCCGAAGGCGATCACCGAACCGGAGAAGGTGATGGCGCCGATGGCCGCGCCGAGGAACAGCTCCAGGCGGTTGCCGGTGGGAATGGTGTCGCCCAGCTGCGCGACGATCCCCAGCGACTGCGGCTCGACCACCGCGGCGATGGCGATGAACACCGCGGCCAGGCCGATCATGCTGTGCATGAAGGCGACCAGCTCGGGCATCTTGGTCATCTCGACGCGCTTGGCCATGATCGAGCCGGCGCTGCCGCCGACCAGCAGGCCGACGAGGATGTAGCCGACGCCGGTGGTGGCGATCTCCGCGCCCAGCTTGAACACCAGGCCGACGGTGGTGGCCACGGCGATGGCCATGCCGACCATGCCGAAGAGGTTGCCGCGGCGCGAGGTGGTCGGGTGCGACAGGCCTTTCAGGGCCTGGATGAAGCAGACCGAGGCGATGAGGTACAGGAGGGTGACCAGGTTCATGCTCATCAGTGGCCCCCCGCCTTCGGCGCTTTCTTCTTGAACATTTCCAGCATGCGCCGGGTGACCAGGAAGCCACCGAACACATTGACCGCGGCCAGGGCCACGGCGAGGGTGCCCATGGCCTTGCCCAGCGGGGTCACGGTCAGGGCGGCGGCGAGCATGGCACCGACGATGACGATCGCGGAAATCGCGTTGGTCACCGCCATCAGCGGGGTGTGCAAGGCAGGAGTGACGTTCCATACCACGTGGTAGCCGACGTACACGGCCAGCACGAAGATGATCAGGTTGTAGATCCCGTCAGAAATGATATCCATCGTTTTCACCGGTCTTCAGGGCGCAGGCGCGAGGCGTGCGCATTTATCGTTATCGAAGCTTCCCGACGCAGCGGCTCAGCCGTTCTTGCGCACCGCCTGGCCGTCGCGGCACATCAGGCAGGCGGCGACGATGTCGTCCTCGAGGTTCACGCTGAAGCCTTCGGCGCTCAGGGTGAGCTTGAGGAAGTCGAGGATGTTGCGCGCGTACAACGCCGAGGCGTCCGCCGGAACCAGCGCGGCCAGGTTGCTGTGGCCGACGATGGTCACGCCATGCCGGACCACGACCTGGTCGGCCTCGGTCAGCGGGCAGTTGCCGCCCTGGGCGGCGGCCAGGTCGATGACCACCGAGCCCGGCTTCATCTCCGCCACGGTCGCCTCGTGCAGCAGCGTCGGCGCCTTGCGGCCGGGGATCAGCGCGGTGGTGATGACGATGTCCGACTGCTTGGCGCGCTCGTGCACGGCCTTGGCCTGGCGCTCCATCCACGAGGCCGGCATCGGCCGCGCATAGCCGCCGACGCCTTCGGCGCACTCGCGCTCTTCGTCGGTCTCGTAGGGCACGTCGACGAACTTGGCGCCGAGCGACTCGATCTGCTCCTTCACCGCCGGACGCACGTCGGAAGCCTCGATCACCGCACCCAGGCGCTTGGCCGTGGCGATCGCCTGCAGGCCGGCGACGCCAGCGCCGAGGATCAGCACGCGGGCGGCCTTCACGGTGCCGGCGGCGGTCATCAGCATCGGCATGAAGCGCGGGTAGTGGTTGGCGGCGAGCATCACCGCCTTGTAGCCGGCGATGTTGGCCTGCGAGGAGAGCACGTCCAGGCTCTGCGCCCGCGAGGTACGCGGCGCGGCCTCGAGGGCGAAGGCGGTGATGCCACGCTCGGCCATGCGGGCGATGTTCTCGTTGTCGAAGGGGTTGAGCATGCCGACCAGCACGGCACCGCTTTTCATCTGGGCCAGCTCGGCGGCGCTGGGCGCGACCACCTTCAGCACCAGGTCGGCGCCGAAGGCTTCGGCGGCGCTGCCGATCGTCGCGCCGGCGACTTCATAGGCACTGTCCGGCTGGCTGGCGTTGACGCCGGCGCCGCTCTGGACGATCACCTGGTGGCCTTGGCCGATCAGCTTCTTGACGGTTTCCGGGGTGGCGGAAACCCGCGTCTCACCGGCATGGGTCTCGAGGGGGACACCGATCTGCACTCACGAATCTCCTGCGTGATTGTCGAGTAGTCCGGGGCACTGCGGATGGCGCACCGGCTGCGGAGGGTCTAGCTCACATACCGCGATTCGCGAACGAACCCTGGCGCGGCATTGTGCAATCGAGCCGAAAAGCCTTCAACAAGTTCTGAAGGCATACGACAGAGAAACTACAAGTCATAAACCGACCAACAATTCCCGCCCATCGCCGCCGGGCGCGTCCTGACTGGCGTGCAGCCTATCCGGGGAAGCCCGCGCGAGAATATGACATCCCTGCCGTGAATGACCGGCTATCAAGTCAAGCCGCTACGGCTTCGACGGGAAAATATCCTGCCAGCGCCGCGGAATGCCGGGGTAATTAATGTTTTTAATACGCTGTATCAGCAATCCCTGATGCCTGGCCAAAGTAGCAAAGCAAAACTTTGACTACAAAGTCAGGATCGCCTTTCCATGGGCGCTGCAGGCCAGCTCGTTAGACCAAAGGCGAATTGCCGTATGGGCAGGATAGACGCGGAGAAATGGCAGAACTGCGACAGCATGTCGCAGTTCTGCTAGCTATTCGCCGGAACGGAAGGGACTCGCCAGAGCGGCGCGCAGCGACCGGCGCCGGTCGGCAATGGAGGAGCCGGCGCACGCTGGGGGATGCCGGCTCAGAACGGACGGCTGCCCGCCAGGCTGATGCGCTTCAGGCGCCGCCGCTCGCTGGCCGGGAAGGCGTTGCGCGCATGCAGCACGGCCTGGTTATCCCACCAGACGATGTCGCCCACCGACCAGGCGTGGCTGTAGCTCAGTTCCGGGCGCGCCAGATGTTCGCGCAAGCGACCGATCAGCGCCTGGCCCCGCGCGGGATCGTAGCCGGGAATCTCCACCTCGGTGTGGGCGCTGAGGAACAGTACGCGCCGGCCGCTTTCCGGGTGGGTGCGTACCAGCGGGTGCTCGCTGCCCTGGATCGGTTCGATGTCCGGCGTGCGGTAGGTGGCGAAACCGCCGCCGTAGCCGCCCTCGCGCAGGCGGATGAAGGGGTTGTAGTTGATCAGGCGCAGGCCATCGATCTCGCGCCGGGTCGCCTCGTCGAGGCTCTCGTAGGCGCGCGCCAGGTTGGTGAAGCGCGTCTCGCCGCCACTGGACGGCACTTCCAGCGCGTAGAGGAAGGAGCCGGAGGACGGCACCGGCGTCCACTGGTGGTCGATGTGTGCCGGCAGGGCGAAGTTGCCCAGTTCGCCGTCGCCGGTGTTGGCCACCTTGACGATGTCCGGTACCTTGCCGTCGCCGCCCGAGGACAGCACCGGGATGTCCGCCGGCGGCTGGAACACCGAGCCGAACAGGGTAGCGAAGCGCAGGTACTGCTCATCGTCGAGGTGCTGCTGGCGGAACACCAGGATGTGGTGCTCGCGCAGCGCCTGCTTGAGCGCCAGGACCTGCTCCGGCGCCAGCGGACGACGCGCGTCGAGGCCACGGACCTCGGCGCCCAGCGGCGCTTGCAGGGGGGTGATGCGGAAGGCCTCGGCGGCGTCGCTGTCGAGCGGCCGGGCGGTTGCGGTTTGGCTCATGTCGGGCTCCTCTGTGATCGGTCCTGCCTGGTGCGTCTCTCCCCTGGCCGGGGAGAGACGGGTCCGTCATGCCTTCCGGATCGTCCGGCTACGTTGTCCGTCGATGCCTACCGGCACGTCGCCGCCGAGGGTCACCCGGCGCACCATGCGCGGCTGGTTGCCGTAGTCGTCGATCGCGTAGTGCTGGGTCGCGCGGTTGTCCCAGATCGCCACGTCGCCGGCCTGCCAGCGCCAGCGCACGGTGTTCTCCAGGCGCGTGACATGCCCCTGCAGCACCGCGAAGAGGTGCGCCGAGTCATGCTGCGAAAGGCCCTTGAGGCGTTTCACGAAGTGACCGAGGAGCAGGGTCCGCTCGCCGCTTTGAGGATGCACGCGGACCACCGGGTGCTCGGTCTCGTAGACGGTCGAGGTGAACACCTTGCGGTAGTTCTCCAGTTGCTCCACCGAGGCGCTGGGCTTGACCCCGGCGTAGTCGTACTCGTTGCTGTGCACCGCCCAGAGCCGGTCGGCCAGCTCGCGCAGCTCCGCCGGCAGGTCGGCGTAGGCGCTCGCCGTGTTGGCCCAGACGGTGTCGCCGCCAGACTCCGGGGCCACCACGCTGCGCAGGATCGAGGCCTTCGGGTAGGCCTCGACGAAGGTCACGTCGGTATGCCAGGAATTGGCCCGGCGGCCTTCGGCGCCATCCAACTCGAGGAGGAAGCGGGTGCCTTCGCGGGACGGCACGGTGGGGTGGGCGACCGGTTCGCCGAGCAAGTGGGCGAAGGCCTCCTGGGTCTGGTCGTCGAGCTGGCTCTGGCCCCGGAAGAAGATCACCTTGTGGCGTACCAGGGCGGCCTGGATCGCCTCGACGGTGGCGGCGTCCAGTTCGCCGGACAGGGTCACGCCGCGAATCTCCGCGCCGATCCTTCCGGCGACCGGCTGGATGTCGAGCCGTACCGGCGTGGCGAGGGCTTGTGCTGCATTGCTCATGTCATGTTCCTCATGCGTGGGGTACTGCGTGGGTGAAGGCTCAGAAGTCGTAGCGCAGCGATACGCCAAGCGTGCGCGGCTGCCCCACCGATGCGGTGTAGGAGCCGTTGATGCTGGCGAAGGCGCTCAGGTAGTAGTCCTTATCGAAAGCGTTCTTCAGCCATACCGAAGTGTCCAGCTGACCGTCGCCGAGATCGCTGCGCAGGCCGGCGGCGAGGTTCACCAGGGCGTAGCCGTCGATCTTCGAAAGGTCGGAGTTGTCCAGCGTGCCCTCGGCGGCGGAGCGGTAGGCGTAGCTGGCGCTGACGTAGGGTTGGAAGCGGTCGTCGAGGCGCCACCGGTATTCGCCATTGAGATTGGCGATCCATTTCGAGGCGCCGACCACGCGCTGCCCAGTGAGGTCGCAACTGCTCGGCGCGCCGGGCCGGGTGCTGACTTCCGCAGGGCACGGGGCATCCTTGAACGACAGGTAGGTGACGTCGTTGTAGGAACCGTTGAAGTTCAGGGTCAGGCCGCGCAACGGCAGCGCGGTGGCCTCGAACTCCAGGCCGCGCGAGCGCACGCTGCCGGCGTTGGCCAGCACCTGCACCAACTGGGTCGAGCCCGGCGCCTGGTACAGGGTGGTGGCCTGGTAGCCGTGGATGCCGGTCCAGAACAGATTGGCGTTGAGCAGCAGGCGCCGGTCGAAGAGCGTGCTCTTCAGGCCCAGCTCGGCGTCGTTGGCGCGCTCCGGCCCGACCAGCAGCGAATCGGCGCCAGCGCTCGGCGCGCTGCCCACCGCCAGGTTGACCCCGCCGGACTTCTCGCCGTGGGAGAGGCTGGCGTAGCCGAGCAGTTCGTCGCTGAACTGGTAGCTGAGGCTGAGCAACGCCGAGGGGGCGAAGTTGTACTGGCTGAGATCGCCGGAATCGTAGGCGCCGAGCTGGCCGTTGCGCACCGCCGCGCCGATCCCGCCGACCGCCGCGCCGCCCAGCGGAGCGAAGCGCTCGACCTTGGCGTCCTTCTCCTCGTAGGTACCGCGCAGCCCGGCGGTGAAGTCCAGGCGTTCGGTGAGGTGCCAGGTGCCCTGGGCGAACAGCGCGAAGCTGTCGGTCTCGATCTTGCCGTTGGCCTTCGAGTAGGTGTCGTTCAGCGCGCCGAGATTGGCGCCGAGCAGATACAGGTCGGCCAGCGGTCCGTAGGAGGTGAAGGTCTTGTTGCCGAGGTTCTGCCTGAACGCGTAGGCGCCCACCACGTAGTCGAAGGCACCGCCGGTGGGCGAGGCCAGGCGGATCTCCTGGGAGAACTGCCGGTCGTGCACTTCCACCCCGGTGTCGTTGATCGCCGAGACGTTCAGTTGCTCGTCGTTGGCCGGGGTGAAGTGCCAGTAGCGATAGGCGCTGATGGAGGTCAGGCGGTAGCCGCTGGCGAGGTTCCAGTTGGCCTCCAGCGAGCTACCGCCCTGGTGCACGCTGACGTGCTGGCGGCCGTTGACGTTGACCTTCTTGCGCTGCGGATCGCGCAACGGCGAAGCGCCGACCAGCGCGGCGCGCTGCCAGAAGCGCTCGGCGGCGCCGTAGACCACCATGCTGCCGTTGCTCGAATCCTCCTCGTTGTAGTCGGCGATCCAGCGCAGGCTGAAGTCCTCGTTCGGCTCGAACAGCAATTGCCCGCGCGCGCCCTGGCGCTCGCCGCCGTTGAGATAGTTGTCGTCGTGGATGTTCTTGATGTAGCCGTCGTCGCGGGTGCGATAGGCCGAGAGGCGTCCGGCGAGGGTTTCGCCGAGCGGCCCGGAAACCGTGCCGCGGCCCTGGAAGTAGCCGTCCTGCCCGCCGGAGACCTCGACGGTGCGCTCGGCGGTGAAGGTCGGCGCGCGGGTGCTGATGTTCAACACCCCGGCGGTGGTGTTCTTGCCGAACAGGGTGCCCTGCGGACCGCGCAGCAGCTCCAGTTGCTCGATGTCCAGCAGGTCGAACACGGCCATTCCCGGCCGCCCCAGGTAGACGTTGTCGAGGTAGATCCCGGCGCTGCCTTCCAGGCCGTCGCTGGCCGGGTTGTTGCCGATGCCGCGCACGGCGACGCTCGACTGCCGCGCGTGGATGTAGGCGACATTGACGCTGGGCAGAACCTGCTGCAGGTCCTGCACCCGGGAGATGCGCTGGGCTTCCAGGGTCTCGCCGCCGAGCACGGTAATCGGCGTCGGCACCTTCTGCGAGTCCTCCTCGCGGCGCCGCGCGGTGACGGTGACCTTGCCCAGGGCGGTATCGGCCCTGCCCGGGGTGGCGGCGGCCACGCTCGTCGCCGGCGCCGCGTCGTCGGGTGCCTCGGCGGCGCTGGCCGGCAGCGCGCCGCCCAGGGCGAGGAGCAGGGCCAGGGTGTAGTCGGTGCCGCTAGGCGGCGTTCGGTCCAATGGAAAGCGGAATCTGCGTGTCATCGGTGAATGTCCTCGGTTTCCCGGCGCCGGCCGGACGCGGGCAACAGGCGGCCGTGCCGCGCAAGGCAGCGATCTGGCGAAAGGTTCGAAGCGGGCTGGCAGAGCCAGCTCAGCCAGGGGCGGCGGTCAGGGGCGACAGCCGGCGGCGTCGCGCAAGGGCATTCGGAACGGCGGGGGTGGCGCGGCAAAGGCACGGTGGACCATGTTCGACTCCTTGGGGGTCTATCTATTCTTATTACTACATTGCATATTTTTCTAATTTATTCTTCGTTGACGGAATAAGAGCTTGCATTTAAAACCAGCACATCCCGAACGGCAAATGCCTTTGTCCAATATTTCCAATGCCGGTAAAGCATCATGGATCTGCGCCAGCTGCGTTACTTCATCGCCCTCGCCGAACACCGCAGCTTCGTCCGCGCGGCGGACGCCATGGGCATCACCCAGCCGGCCTTCAGCCGCAGCATCCAGGGGCTGGAACAGGAACTCGGCTGCCAGCTGGTGAACCGCGGTAGCAAGGACCTGCGCCCCACCCCGGAAGGCCAGGTGGTGCTGCAGCACGCCCTGAACCTGGTGCAGGGCGCCGCCAACCTGAGCCAGGAGATCGCCCAGTTGAACAAGCTGGATGCCGGCGAGCTACGCTTCGGCAGCGGTCCGGCGCCGGCCCAGGAACTGGTGCCGGACGCGGTGGCGGATTTCATCAGGCGCCACCCGCGCGTGCAGATCAGCCTGGAGGTGGACAACTGGGAGAAGCTCAGCCGCGCTCTGCTCCGCGAGGAGCTCGAGTTCTTCGTCGCCGATATCCGCGACTTCGAGGCCGACCCGAACTTCCAGACCCGCCCGCTGACCCCGCGCCGTGGCCAGTTCTTCTGCCGTCCGCAACATCCGCTGCTGGGCAAGGACAGCCTGTCCACCAACGACCTGTTCAACTACCCGCTGGCCTCGACCCTGATCCCCCCGGGCATCCGCAAGTTGCTGGCGAACCTCAGCGGCAAGATCGACTTCGCCGCCAACATCCGCTGCGAGAACATGCACGCTCTGATCCGCATCGTCCGCCAGACCGACGCCATCGGCATCGCCAGCGACGAGACCCTGCGTCCCTACCTGCAGCGCGGCGAACTGCAGCCGCTGCAATGGCGCAACCTGCCGCAGAACCTGGATAGCCTCAGCGCCCGCTGCGGCATCATCAGCCGCAGCGGCTACCGGCTTTCGGCGGCGGCCAAGGCGATGATCGAGACGCTGGTGGAACTGGACCAGGCGCAACACGCGGCGGCCTGAGCCGTCGCGCGGTTTTTCCTTCCACTACTGGAGTTTCGGCAACCCCAGCGCGCCGCGCACCTCCTCGCGCACCGCGGCGAAGTCGGCGGCCACCGCCGGCTCGGCCAGCAGGCTCGCCACCAGCGCCGCGGCGGCGGTCCGCCCACCTTCCAGGTCGCTGGGGAAGTGTACGCCGGCGAGCACCCGGCTCTGCGCGTGCTCCTCGGCGCGGGCGAAGAACGCGTCGTGGCGCTCCGGCACCAGCATGCTCAGCAGCGAGGCCTTGAGGTAACCATCCATGGTATGACCGCTGGGATAGGACTCGCCCTCTGGCGGCGGCAGCACCGGGTTGACCAGCGGTGTCACCTCATAGGGACGCGGACGGGCGAAATGCTTCTTCGCCGGCATCAGTACCTCGACCAGGTTTTCCTGGGCGCGATTGAAGAAGCTGCGGGCCAGCGGCAGGCGTTCCTTGCTGAAGGACTCGCCCAGCAGGTCGCCGGCGAAGGGAAATACGTTGTCCTCCCATTGGTCATGGGCGCGTACCCGGCGCACCTGCTCGGGTGTGCGCAGGCGCTGCGCTTCCAGCACCGCGCCGAGGTCGGCGACCGCCGCCGCCGAATCCGCCGACGGCGGGGGCGGCAGGTAGTCGGCCAGGCGCGGCGGCTGGGCCAGCGCATAGGGCACAGCGGTTTCCCCGAGGCAGGCCAGCGGCGCGAGCAGCGCCAGGCAGAGCAACAGCGAAGGGCGTAGGGTCTTGTTGTGGGTCATGGGACGTATTCCCTGAGGCAAGGTTGCATCGGGAGCCGGAGGCTCCCTCCCGCGGCCGCTGCGGATGACGGCCGGCCACCTCACTCTCCGTCGGCGCGTTCCGAAGTGCTTGACCCGGCCTGCCGCCGCGCATGTCTGCCCGTGCCAATGGCAGGGGAAGCCAATTGGCGGGGCAGGGAAACACAAGCGACCCATGGGACGACTTCCGAGACTGCGCCCACCTGGCATTCAGGTGGGAGAAAACAACAAATGCACGATCTCAGACACGCTGTATTCGCCGGCCTGCTTGCCGGCACGCTTTGCGAGGGGGCGGCCGCCACGGCCGGGGCCGGCGGGTTCATCGAGGACAGCGAACTGCAGTTCCTCGCCCGCACCTACTACTTCAACCGCGACTACCGCGACGGACCGAACAACGCCGGGCGCAACCGCTTCAAGCCACGCAGCGAACGCAACGGCTACCGCGAGGAAACCACCCAGGGCCTGCGCCTGCTGTTCGGCTCAGGCTACACCCCGGGCAACCTCGGCTTCGGCCTCGACGCCCATGCCATGCTCGGCCTGCAGTTGGACAGCGGCGGCGGCCGCACGGGCACCGGCAACCTGCCGGTCGGCGCCGACGGCCATCCCGAGCATCGCTACGGCAAGCTCGGCGGCGCGCTCAAGCTGCGCCACGGCGAGACCCGCCTGAAATACGGCCAGACCAGCACCAGCGCGCCGGTGTTCGCCGCCAGCAGCAACCGCACGCTGACCGGCATGGCCTACGGCCTGCTGCTGGAGGACCGCACCTTCGACGGCCTGCTGCTCGAAGGCGGACGCTTCAGCGCCGCCTCCGGCCCCGGCGAATCCAGGATGCACGGCGAGATCAGCACCGTCTACGGCCGCCTCGGCGCCTACCCGGTGCGGCTCGACACGGTGAACTTCCTCGGCGGTCAGTGGCAGGCCGGGGAACGCCTGCAACTGTCGCTGTACGCCGCGCGTTTCGACGACGTCTGGCGGCAAGCCTACCTTGGCGCCCGCTACCGCCAGCCGCTCGGCGAACAGCGCGCGCTGCTGCTCGACTTCAACGCCTACCGCACGCGCGACAGCGGGCAGAGCCGCTTCGGCCGCATCGACACCCTGGCCAGCTCGCTGGCGCTGGGCTACGAGCAGGGCCCGCAGCGCCTGACCCTGGCCTACCAGCACGTCCGCGGCGAGCAGCCGTTCGACTACATGGCCTTCGGCGACGGCCGTTCCAGCGCCTCGATGGTGCTGGCCAACTCGCTGGGCTATTCCGACTTCAACGGGCCGGGCGAACGCTCCTGGCAACTGCGCTACGACCTTGAGCTCGGCGCCCTCGGCCTGCCCGGGCTCAGCCTGCACGCCCTGCATGCGCGCGGACGCGCCGGGGCCAGCGCCGACAGCGCCGCCGAAAGCATCTACGCCGGCCTCTACGGACGCGACGGCCGGCACCGGGAAACCGACCTCGGCCTCGCCTACCGGGTCAAGGCGGGGCCTCTCGCCGGCCTCGCGCTGCGCGCCTCGCAGGCCTGGCACCGGGACAACCCGACCTACCTCGGCGGCGACGTCGACGAGACCCGACTGATCCTCGACTACCCCTGGACGATCTGGTGACGCGCCGGGTCGTGGCGCCGCTGGCTCACTGTCCGGCCTGCGCCACGGCCTTGCCTTTCGCCAGCCTGTCCGCCGCCTCCAGCAGTTCCGGCGCGGCCCACTGCTCGGCGCTGAATTGGCGACGGATCAGGCCGAAACGCTTGGCCGCCTGGATCGAGGCATCCAGCCGGCCGAGGAAGTCGGCGTCCAGGCGTGGCGACAGGGCGTCGCCCAGCTTGCGGCCTCGGTACTCGCTCTGCAGGATCACCACCGGGTAGCTGGCCTGCTTCGATACCAGTTCGATATAGGCATCGCGATTCTCCTCGCGGGCCAGCCAGTCCTGGGCCTGCAACTGCACCTTGAGCAGCCGCTCGGTGATGTCCGGATGGGCATCGACGAAGGCTCCGGAGCCGACCAGCAGCGCCTGCAGGGTGCCGGCGCCGTTCAGGTCGCGGGTGCTCAGCGGAATTTCCGCGAGGCCGCGGTCGCGCAGGGCGAACAGTCCGGCCAGGCCCCAGGTGGCATCGATCTGCCTGGCTGCGAGGGCGGACAGGGCGGCGCTGAAATCGAGGTTGATCACCTTCAGGTCCTTCTCGCTGAGACCGACGCTGGCCAGGGCATTGTCGAACGACAACTGGCTGGCGGTGCCACGGAAGATGCCTACGCGCTTGCCCTTGAGATCCTCCAGGGTCTTGATCCCGGAGCCCGGCTGCACGCCGAGATAGTGGTTGACCCCTCGCGCGGTAGCGGCCAGCAGGCGGCTGTCCAGGCCTCCGGACTTGCCGATGATCGCCGCCAGGTCGCCGAGGTAGGCGAAGTCCACCTGGCCGTTGGCGAAGGCTTCGTTGACCACCGGACCAGCGCCCTTGAAGAAGCTCCATTTCACCGCGATGCCGTCGTTGGCGAATTCCTTCTCCAGCAACTGGCGGGTGTAGAGCACGTCGACCACTCCGCCGCCCGAATGCGAGTTGCCGGCGCTGACGTCCGGCACCGCGATGCGAATCTCCTTCGGCGGAGCGGCGCTCGCCAGCGGCACGTAGGCACCGAGCAGGCCGGCGAGGACAGGCGCGGCGAACAGACCGAGCAGGGAAGACGTAAGCGCTTTCATGGGGCGGCTCCTTGGAACGGGAAGAGAGGGATTCCCGCCGGGAGCGGGTGTGCGGCTAGCTATGCACAGCGGCGCCTGGAAAATAAATAATAAAAATTCATTTTTTTATAACCACAAGCAGTATGACAGGCCGCACGGGCCTCTCCGCGTCATATGCAGCCAGAGCATGGAAAATATTCTCCAAATGCATTTGCCGCTGCCTGGTGCCGTTCTTTAAATGGCCCTTCTTAGCGGAAAAATGCATTTATTCGGCGATTTATATTCCCATGAAGAATATCGATAAAACCCTTTCGCCCGCCTGGAGCCGGCCCCTGCCGCGCCTGGCGCCACCGTCCTCCGCGGCTTTCGCCCGGCGCTTGGGGGACAGCCTGCTGCCCTGGTCGCTGCCGCTCGGGCTGGCGCTGCTGTGGTGGGTCGCCAGCCATTACCACTGGATGTCGGCCCAGGTGCTGCCGACTCCCGAGCTGGTCTGGCAGAGCGCCCGTGAGTTGCTCGCCGGCGAACTCTGGAGCGAATTGGCGATCAGCCTGCGGCGCCTGGCCTGGGGCCTGCTCGCCGGGGTCGCCAGCGGCGCCGCGCTAGGCACCTGGCTGGGCTTCAGTGCGCGTGCCGAGCGCCTGGTCTTCCCCACCTTCAGCGCCCTCGCGCAGATCCCCACGCTGGCCTGGATCCCGCTGTTCATGCTGTTCTTCGGCATCGGCGAACTGCTCAAGCTGGTGGTGCTGGTGAAGGCGGTCGTGGTGCCGGTGACCATCCATACCCTGGTCGGCGTGCGCGACGCCCAGCCCAAGCTGCGCGAAGCCGCCGCGGTGCTGCGCCTGCCGCCACGTCTGCTGATCTGGCGGCTGATCCTGCCGGCGGCGCTGCCGGCCTTCCTCACCGGGCTGCGCCTGGCCCTGGCGCAGGGCTGGACCTCGCTGCTGGCGGTCGAGCTGCTGGCTTCCAGCGAGGGTATCGGCTACCTGATGGTGCAGGGCAGGCAACTGTTCATGCTCGACATCGTGTTCGTCTGCATCCTCGTCATCGGCCTGGTCGGGGTGGGCATGGACCGCGCCATCCACTGGCTCGACCGGCGCCTGCTGCACTGGCCGCAAGCCGCCACCGGCGAATTCCGCCGGCGCCCGCCGGGACGCGGCTGGCAGCGCCTGCAGGTCTGGCTGCCGCCGCTGGCGCTGCTGCTCCTGTGGCAGTCGGCGAGCAGCGCCGAATGGGTCGATCCGGCGATCCTCGCCAGCCCTCTGGAAGTGGCCCGGGCGACCTGGAGCGGAGCGCTCGACGGCAGCCTGCCGGGCGCCCTGTTCGACAGCCTGAAGCGCACGCTCGGCGGCCTCCTGCTGGGCGGCGGCCTGGGTTTCCTCGGCGGTCTCCTGCTCGGCCTGTGGCACCCGGCGGAACGCCTCTTCGGCCCCACTTTCGCGGCACTGCGGCAGGTGGCGATCTTCGCCTGGGTGCCGCTGCTCACCGCCTGGTTCGGCCTGGGCGAGCCGGCCAAGCTGGCGTTCGTTGCCCTCGCCGCCTTCTTCCCGCTGCTGCTGGCCACCCAGCGCGGCATCGCCAGCCTGCCGCCAAGCCTCGGCGAGGCGGCCCGGGTGCTGCGCCTGGGTCCCTGGCGGCGGCTGCTCCGGCTGGCCCTGCCGGGGGCCGCCCCGTCGGTGTTCGCCGGCCTGCGCCTGGCGCTGATCTACGCCTGGCTGGGAACCATCGGCGCCGAGTACTTCATGCCCTCCGACGGCGGCATCGGCAGCCTGATGATCGGCGCCCAGCAATTGTTCCGCATGGACCTGATCGGCGCCGGCATGCTCCTAGTCGGCCTCACCGGCGCCCTGCTCAATGCCCTCGGCCAACGCATCGAAGCGCGCGCCACGCGCTGGAGACACGCATGAACGCACTCACCGCGCCCGCCACGGGCACCCCGCTGGTCAGCTTCCGCCAGGTGCGCAAGCACTTCGCCGTGGACGGCCGGCGACTGGAAGCGATCCAGCAGTTCGACCTGGAGATCGGCGAGGGCGAGTTCATCGCCATCGTCGGCGCCAGCGGCTGCGGCAAGTCTACCCTGCTGCGCCTGCTGATCGGCCTGGACCGCGACTACGACGGCGAGATCAGCGTCGACGGCCGGCCGATCGCCGGCATCGGCGGCGAACGCGGCATCGTGTTCCAGGAGCACCGCCTGTTCCCCTGGCTGACGGTGCAGCAGAACGTCGCCCTCGGCCTGGTCAACGAAGCCCTTGGCGAAACCGACAAGGCGGCGCGGATCGACGAATACATCCGCCTGGTCGGCCTGCACGGCTTCGAGCGTGCCTACCCGCACCAGTTGTCCGGCGGCATGGCCCAGCGCGTGGCGATCGCCCGTGGCCTGGTGGCCAGCCCGCGCCTGCTGCTGCTCGACGAGCCATTCAGCGCCCTCGACGCACTGACCCGCCAGCAATTGCAGGAAGAGCTGCTGGCGATCCGTCGACGCACCCGCATCACCACCCTGCTGGTCACCCACGACGTCGAGGAAGCGCTCTACCTGGCCGACCGGGTAGTGGTGATGGAGCCGCGTCCGGGGCGGATCAGGCGGGTGGTCGAGGTGGACCTGGCGCATCCGCGCGAGCGCGGCGGCTTCGACTTCCTGCGCCAACGCGAGGCGTTGCTGCACGAGCTGACCGCCGACGGCGAGTACCTCGCGCCGCCGCCGCGACGGGTGGAAAACCTGCCCTTCGAATTCCTCGCTTGCTGAAAAGCCCCTCGCCCTGGCCCTTTCCCCCCGCGGGAAGGGCGGGGGCGAAGGCCCCACCCCTCCTCCCATCCAGACGAGACCCGCGCATGAGCAAACGCCCCAACTTCCTGGTGATCGTCGCCGACGACCTGGGCTTCTCCGATATCGGCGCCTTCGGCGGCGAGATCGCCACGCCGAACCTCGACGCCCTGGCCATCGCCGGCCTGCGCCTGACCGACTTCCACACCGCCTCGACCTGCTCGCCGACCCGCTCGATGCTGCTCACCGGCACCGACCACCACATCGCCGGGATCGGCACCATGGCCGAGGCGCTGACCCCGGAACTGGAAGGCAAGCCGGGTTACGAAGGGCATCTCAACGAGCGCGTGGCGGCGCTGCCGGAGCTGCTCCGCGAGGCCGGCTACCAGACCCTCATGGCCGGCAAGTGGCACCTCGGCCTGAAGCCGGAACAGACGCCCCATGCACGCGGTTTCGAGCGTTCCTTCTCGCTGCTGCCGGGCGCCGCCAACCACTATGGCTTCGAGCCTCCCTACGACGAGAGCACCCCGCGCATCCTCAAGGGTACGCCGGCGCTCTACGTGGAGGACGAGCACTACCTCGACACGCTGCCGGAAGGCTTCTATTCCTCCGACGCCTTCGGCGACAAGCTGCTGCAATACCTCAAGGAACGCGACCAGAGCCGGCCGTTCTTCGCCTACCTGCCGTTCTCCGCGCCGCACTGGCCGCTGCAGGCGCCCCGCGAGATCGTCGAGAAATACCGCGGCCGCTACGACGCCGGCCCGGAAGCGCTGCGCCAGGATCGCCTGGCCCGGCTCAAGGAGCTGGGCCTGGTGGAAGCGGACGTCGAAGCCCATCCGGTGCTCGCCCTGAGCCGCGAGTGGGAGAGACTGGATGAAGAGGAAAGGGCGAAGTCGGCGCGGGCGATGGAGGTCTACGCGGCGATGGTCGAGCGCATGGACTGGAACATCGGCCGGGTCGTGGATTACCTGCGCCGACAGGGCGAACTGGACAACACCTTCGTCCTGTTCATGTCCGACAACGGAGCCGAAGGCGCCCTGCTGGAGGCATTCCCGAAGTTCGGCCCGGACCTGCTGGGCTTCCTCGACCAGCACTACGACAACAGCCTGGACAATATCGGCCGCGCCAACTCCTACGTCTGGTACGGCCCGCGCTGGGCCCAGGCGGCCACCGCGCCGTCGCGCCTGTACAAGGCATTCACCACCCAGGGCGGGATTCGCGTGCCAGCGCTGGTGCGCTACCCGCGGCTAAGCCGGCAGGGTGCGATCAGCCATGCCTTCGCCACGGTGATGGACGTCACCCCGACCCTCCTCGACCTCGCCGGTGTCCGCCACCCAGGCAAGCGCTGGCGCGGCCGCGAGATCGCCGAGCCGCGCGGCAGGTCTTGGCTGGGTTGGCTTTCCGGCGAGACCGAGGCGGCCCACGACGAGAACACCGTGACCGGCTGGGAGCTGTTCGGCATGCGCGCGATCCGCCAGGGCGACTGGAAGGCGGTGTACCTGCCGGCACCGGTGGGCCCGGCCACCTGGCAGCTCTACGACCTGGCTCGCGACCCGGGCGAGATCCACGACCTCGCTGACAGCCAGCCGGGCAAGCTGGCGGAGCTGATCGAGCATTGGAAGCGATACGTCAGCGAAACCGGTGTCGTAGAGGGGGCTTCGCCTTTCCTGGTGCGATAAGCGGAACCTCTCCCCCCGCCCTCTCCCTTCAGGAGGGAACGTCTGGCCAGAAGGTCGGGGAGAGGGGCTACTTCGCCGGGTGGAACGAGGCGACCCGGGGTCAGGCCGAGAAACCGCCATCGATGCTCAGGCTGGCCCCGGTGATGTAGGCCGCCTCCGGACCCGCCAGGTAGGCGACGAAGCTGGCGATCTCCTCGCTGCGGGCGTAGCGCGGCAGCGCCATCAGGCCCTTGAGGGTCTCGGCGAAGTCGCCGTCGTCCGGGTTCATGTCGGTGTCCACCGGACCCGGCTGCACGTTGTTCACCGTGATCCCGCGCGGGCCGAGATCGCGGGCCAGGCCCTTGGTCAGGCCGACCAGCGCCGACTTGCTCATGGCGTAGGTGGCGCCGCCGGCGAACGGCATGCGCTCGGCATTGGTGCTGCCGATGCTGATCACCCGGCCGCCGTCGCCCATGTGCCTGATCGCCGCCTGGGTAGCGACGAACACGCTGCGCACGTTGATCGCCAGGGTCCGCTCGAAGTCGGCCAGCGGCAGCTCTTCCACCGAGCCGAAGGCGAGGATAGCAGCGTTGTTGACCAGGATGTCGATGCGGCCGAAGCGAGCCGCGGCTGCGTCGACGGCGGCGACGAGCGCGGCCGCGTCGGCGCTGTCGGCATGCAGGGCGAGGACGCTGGAGCCGGCGGCCTCGAGTTCGGCCGCCAGGGCCCTGGACTTGTCCGCCGAGCTGACGTAGGTGAAGGCGACGCTGGCGCCTTCGGCGGCCAGCCGGCGGACGATGGCGGCGCCGATGCCACGGGAACCGCCCTGGACGAAGGCGACCTTGCCGGCGAGGGATGCAGAGGATACGGACATGGGAAATCTCCAGCGGAAAAGGAAGACAGGCCCTGAGTTTCCGCCGTCCATTGCAGACCTGCTAGCAGGTAATAGCTATATTCAGTCGATACCAATGGTTTATGCGGAACCCTTCTCCCATGGAAACCCTCAGCAACATCCAGTGCTTCGTCCGCAGTGCCGAGGCCGGCAGTTTCGCGGAAGCCGCCAGGCGCCTGGGCCTGACCCCGGCCGGGGTGGGCAAGAACGTCGCGCGCCTGGAAAGCAACCTCGGCGTGCGCCTGTTCCAGCGCAGTACCCGGCGCCTGGCCCTGACCGAAGCCGGGGAGCGTTTCCTGCAGGAGGTCGGCGGCAGCCTCGCCGGCATCCAGACCGCCCTCGCCAATGTCTCCAACGTCGGCAACCAGCCTAGCGGCACGCTCAAGGTCAGCATGGGGCTGGCCTTCGGTCGCGACTACATCCTGCCGTTGCTCGGCGAGTTCCTCGAACGCTATCCCGGCATCGTTCCCGACTGGCATTTCGACAACCGCCAGGTCGACCTCATCGGCGAGGGCTTCGACGCCGCCATCGGCGGCGGTTTCGAGCTGCCTCCCGGGGTGGTCGCGCGCCACCTGACGCCGGGCCACCTGATCCTCCTCGCCTCGCCCGCCTACCTGCGCGACAAGCCGCCGATCCGCCATCCCGGCGACCTGTGCGACTTCGACGGCATCCGCATCCGCTCGCCGCAGACCGGCCGCGTGCGCCCCTGGCCGCTGCGCCGGCGCGACGGCGAGCAGGCACCGATCGAGCTGCGCGAACGCATGACCATGAGCGACCCGGAAGCCACCTGCGAGGTCGCCGCCATGGGCCTGGGCATCACCCTGGTATGCATGCAGCACGCCTACGCCTACCTGGAGTCCGGCGCCCTGGTGCGGGTCCTGCCGGACTGGTACGTCGATGCCGGCAACACCAGCCTCTACTACGCGGCGAACAGGCTGCTGCCGGCCAAGACCCGGGTCTTCGTCGACTTCGTCGTCGATTACTTCCGCCGCCAGGAACTGGCCCGGCGCTTCTGCGCCTTCCCATCCGGCTAGCGCCAGCCGTCCGTCGCCTCGGCAGCAAGGAAAAGGCCCTGGCACCGGCCTCGCCGGAAAAATGGCAGTTTGACATTACCGATTGGGACTCTAGTTTTAGAAAGCGCCGCCGACGAGCTTGGAAAGGCGCCTTCCGCACGGTCCCGGGGACCGCCAGGAAGTCCAGCTCCGATCCGGCACATGGAGTGCAGCATGCGCGAGTCCCTCGGTGTTTCGGTTCCATCCCGCTCCCTGGCCCTGACCTTGGGCCTGTTGTCCCTGCCCTGGGCGCTGTGTGCCGGGCTCTACGCCATGGGCCTCGACACCTGGCTGGCGTTGTCGCTCGGCTGGCTGGCCAGCCTGGCGGCCGTCCTGCCGCTACGGCGCGCCGACCGCCAGTCGGCCACGACGAACAGCGGCAGCGAAGCGGACGCCGCGCTGCCGGCCTGGGACGAGGCGCAGCGCGCGCTCGGCGAGGAAACCGCGCAGCTCGACGGCCATGCCCGGCAGGTCGACGAACTGCTGCATTCGGCGATCCGCCAGTTGAGCGACAGCTTCCATGGCCTCGCCGAGCGCATCGACACCCAGCGCGGCCTGTCGCACTCGCTGATCGAGCGCTACGACGGCCATGGCCAGGTCGACGAGGGAATCAACTTCCAGGACTTCATCCGCACCACCCAGCAAACCCTCAGCCTGTTCGTCGAGGCCACCCTGGAGACCAGCCGCACCTCGCAGCAACTGGTGGAGCGCATGGACCACGTGCGGCAGAAGATCGCCGAGATCCTGCAATCGACCCAGGACATGGATGCCATCGCCAAGCAGACCAACCTGCTCGCCCTCAACGCCGCCATCGAGGCCGCCCGCGCCGGCGAGAGCGGCCGTGGCTTCGCCGTGGTGGCCGACGAGGTGCGCGCGCTGTCGACCCGCTCCACCGAGTTCTCCGCCGCCATCCGCAAGCACGTCGACGTGGTCTACCACGAGATCCAGGACGCCAAGGGCGCCATCTCGCAGCTGGCCGACAAGGACATGTCCTTCGCCCTCGACTCCAAGCAGAAGATCCAGGGCATGCTCGACGACCTGGAGGCGATGAACCGCCACACCCTGAAAGTCATCCACGAGCTGGACCGGCTGTCCCTGGAGGTCGGCCAGGGGGTCAACGCGGCGGTCACCGCCCTGCAGTTCCAGGACATGAGCAGCCAACTGCTCGGCCAGATGCGCAAGCACCACGCGCGCCTCGGCGCCTTCGCCCTCGGTCTCGGCGCGCTGCGGACGCGGCCACGCCAGGAGTGGCCGGCGCGGGTCGCGCAGGAGGTCGCCGAACTGCGCCGGCCGCTGCCCAGCCCGGTGAGCCAGAACAGCGTCGAGGTGGGCGAAGTGGAATTGTTCTGAAGCGCATCGATAGCCAATCCGTCTAACCGGATAACTATCCGACGAGAAACCGGCGCCAATAATTGAAATCCAGCGTACAGCGTCTTTACTGGAGCTAGCAAAGGGCCATCAGAGCCTTCCGCCACAGCCAACGAGCACACCACCTTCGCCGCCGAACCTGGCGCTGCGGTAGGGACACCGTGAGGAAGCAAGACCATGGGCAAACCGATTCTGATCGTCGACGACTCGGCGTCGATCCGCCAGATGCTGAGCTTCACCCTGAAGTCCGCCGGCTACGAGGTGGACGAGGCCGCGGACGGCAAGGAAGGCCTGGGCAAGGCCCAGAGCAGGAACTACAGCCTGGTGTTCACCGACCAGAACATGCCGAACATGGACGGCCTGTCGCTGATCCGCAGCCTGCGCAACCTGGCCGGCTACCGCAGCGTGCCGATCCTGATGCTGACCACCGAATCCAGCGACGCGATGAAGCAGCAGGGGCGCAGCGCCGGCGCCACCGGCTGGCTGGTGAAACCGTTCGACCCGCCGAAGCTGCTCGAAGTGACGCGCAAGGTCCTGCCCTGATTCCCGTTCCCCCGCGGGGGAGGTCCCATGCCCCAGGATATGAGCCAGTTTCTCCAGGTGTTCTTCGAGGAAACCGAAGAACACCTGGCCACCCTCGAACTCCTCCTGATCGGTCTCGACCTGGACCGGCCGGACAGCGAGACGCTGCATGGCATCTTCCGCGCCGCGCATTCGATCAAGGGTTCCAGCGGCATGTTCGGTTTCGACGACATCAGCGCCGTCACCCACGAACTGGAGACCCTGCTCGACCGCATCCGCTGCGGGCAGATGCGCCTGCGGCCGGACATGATCAGCGCCTTCCTCGAAGCCCGCGACGTGCTGCAGCGCCTGCTCGACGCCCACCGCAGCGGCCACGCCGACCCCGACGTGCCGCTGGACGAGACCGTTGAGCGCCTGCGCGGCTGGCTGCGGGCGCCGGAGGAACAGCCCGAGGACGGTTTCGGCTTCTTCGACGGCGCCCCGGGCAGCCCCGCCGAGGACGCCGCGCTCGACGATGCCTTCGGTTTCTTCGACGATGCCCCGGGCGCGCCGGGGGAAGCGTCCGGGACCGAGGCGTTCGGCCTCTTCGATGATTCGCCGGGCACGCCGTTGCCGCAGGAGCGCGCCTTCGGCCTGTTCGACGGCGCCCCCGGCAGCCCCGCCGCGCCCGGCGCGCCAGCGCAAACCATCGCCGCGACGGCCAGGGGCGCAGCCGCGTCCGCGCGTGGCGATGGCGAGTCCGGCTCGATCCGGGTCAGCGTGGAAAAGATCGACAGCCTGATCAACCTGGTCGGCGAACTGGTGATCACCCAGGCCATGCTCGGCCAGCTCGGCGAGCAGCTCGAGCCGAGCCGCCACGAGCGCCTGCAGCACGCCCTCGCCCAGCTCGAACACAACACCCGCGACCTGCAGGAGTCGGTGATGTCGATCCGCATGCTGCCGATCAACTTCATCTTCAGCCGCTTCCCCCGGCTGGTGCGCGACACCGCCGCGCGCCTGGGCAAGCAGGTCGAGCTGCACCTGCACGGCGAGCACACCGAACTGGACAAGAGCGTGATCGAGAAACTCAGCGATCCGCTCACCCACATCGTCCGCAACAGCATCGACCATGGCATCGAGACGCCCGCCGAACGCCTCGCCGCCGGCAAGCCGGCGAGCGGCACGGTGAAGCTCGCCGCCAGCCACCAGGGCGGCAGCGTGGTGGTGGAGGTTTCCGACGACGGGCGCGGCCTGTCGCGCCCGCGCATCCTCGCCAAGGCCCGCGAGCGCAACCTGCCGGTGCATGACGGGATGAGCGACGCCGAGGTCTGGCAACTGGTGTTCATGCCCGGCTTCTCCACCGCCGAGACGGTCACCGAGCTGTCCGGGCGCGGCGTCGGCATGGACGTGGTGAAGCGCAACATCGGCGCCATGGGCGGGCGCATCGACATCGACTCGGCGCCCGGCATGGGCACCCGCATCGGCATCCGCCTGCCGCTGACCCTGGCGATCCTCGACGGCCTGATCGTCGCCGTGGCGGCGGTCAACTACGTGATCCCGCTGACCTACATCGTCGAGTCGCTGCAGGCGCGCAGCGAGGACGTGCGCGGTCTCGGCGGCGAGGACAACGCGATGATCCGGGTACGCGGCGAGTACCTGCCGCTATTCAGCCTGCACGAACTGCTGCGCATCGGCGGCGAGGCGCCGGCGCCGGAACGGGGCATCGTGGTGATCCTCGAGTCCGAAGGGCGCAGCTTCGCCCTGCAGGTGGACGAACTGGTCGGCCAGCAGCAGGTGGTGATCAAGAGCCTGGAACAGAATTTCCGCCGCGTGGAAGGTATCGCCGGCGCCACCATCATGGGCGACGGCAGCGTCGCCCTGATTCTCGACGTCGATGCGCTGCCACGCCTGGCGGCGCGGGAGGACACCGCCGATGAACGGCACTGAGGCAAGCCAGGCGCACGGCCCGGCGCAGGAATACCTGACCTTCACCCTGGGCCGCGAGGAGTATGCCATCGACATCCTCCGCGTGCAGGAGATCCGCGGCTACGACCAGGTCACCGCGATCGCCAACGCGCCGCCCTTCATCAAGGGCGTGATCAACCTGCGCGGGGCGATCGTGCCGATCGTCGACCTGCGCATCAAGTTCCACCTCGCCGAGGTCACCTACGATCCGTTCACCGTGGTGATCATCCTCAACATCGGCCGGCGCATCGTCGGCGTGGTGGTGGACTCGGTCTCCGACGTGATCGCCCTGGGCGGCGACGCGATCAGGCCGCCGCCGGAGTTCGGCGCCAGCTTCGACACCAAATACCTGCTCGGCCTGGCCACCGCGGGCGAGCGCATGTTGATCCTGGTGGACATCGAGAGACTGATGACCAGCCGCGAAATGGCGCTGGTCGACGAAGCCGCGGCCTGAGCGGCGCCAACGAGGGATAGGCAGGGGATATCGAAATGGGTCTGTTCAATGCACATGCGGTGGCGCAGCAACGCGCCGACCGGATCGCCACGCTCCTCCAGTCGTTCGCCGACGGCCAGCTCGACACCGCCGTCGGCGAAGCCCCGGCGCCCGGCTACGAGCGCCTTTATGACAGCCTGCGGGCGCTGCAGCGGCAACTGCGCGAACAACGCGCCGAACTCCAGCAGGTGGAAAGCCTGGAGGCGGGGCTGGCGGAGATGAGCCGCCAGCACGAAGCCGGCTGGATCGACCGGACGATTCCCGACGAGCGCCTGGAGGGCCGCGCGGCGCGCATCGGCAAGGGCATCAACGAACTGGTCGCCGCGCACATCGCGGTGAAGATGAAGGTGGTCAGCGTGGTCACCGCCTACGGCCGGGGCGACTTCGAGCCGCTGATGGACCGCCTGCCGGGCAAGAAGGCGCAGATCACCGAGGCCATCGACGGCGTTCGCGAACGCCTGCGCGGCGCCGCCGAGGCGACCGCGGCGCAACTGGCCACGGCGGCCTACAACGCGCGGATCAAGAGCGCGCTGGACAACGTCTCGGCCAACGTGATGATCGCCGACAACGACCTCAACATCATCTATATGAACCGTACCGTCAGCGAGATGCTCGGTCGCGCCGAAGCGGACATCCGCAAGCAGTTGCCGAACTTCGATGCCGGCCGCCTGATGGGCGCCAACATCGACGTGTTCCACAAGAACCCGGCGCACCAGCGGCACCTGCTGGCCAACCTCACCGGGGTGCACAAGGCCGAGCTGAACCTCGGCGGCCGGCGCTTCGCCCTCGACGTGGTGCCGGTGTTCAACGACGCCAACGAGCGGCTCGGCTCCGCCGTGCAGTGGACCGACCGCACCGAGGAGCATCGCGCCGAGCAGGAAGTCTCGCAGCTGGTCCAGGCGGCGGCCGCCGGCGATTTCAGCAAGCGCGTCGAGGAGAGCGGCAAGGAAGGCTTCTTCCTCAGGCTGGCGAAGGATCTGAACAGCCTGGTGGACACCGCCGACCGCGGCCTGCGCGATGTCTCGCGGATGCTCGGGGCGCTGGCCCAGGGCGACCTCACCCAGCGCATCGAGGCCGACTACCAGGGCACCTTCGGCCAGCTCAAGGACTTCTCCAACGAGACCGCGCAGAGCCTGTCGCGCATGCTCGGGCAGATCCGCGATGCCGCCGACACCATCAATACCGCCGCCGGCGAGATCGCCAGCGGCAACGCCGAGCTGTCGGCGCGCACCGAGCAGCAGGCGTCGAGCCTGGAGGAAACCGCATCGAGCATGGAGGAGCTGACCAGCACGGTGAAGCTCAATGCGGAGAACGCCCGCCAGGCCAACTCGCTGGCGGCCAATGCCTCGGAAGTGGCGACCCAGGGCGGCACCGTGGTGCAGAAGGTGGTCAGCACCATGTCCTCGATCAACGAATCGGCGCGCAAGATCGCCGACATCATCGGGGTGATCGACGGCATCGCCTTCCAGACCAACATCCTCGCCCTCAATGCCGCGGTCGAGGCGGCCCGCGCCGGCGAGCAGGGGCGCGGCTTCGCGGTGGTCGCCGGCGAGGTGCGCACCCTCGCCCAGCGCTCCGCCGCCGCGGCCAAGGAGATCAAGACGCTGATCTCCGACTCGGTGGACAAGGTGGAGAACGGCAATACCCTGGTGGCCCAGGCCGGGCAGACCATGAGCGACATCGTGGTGGCGATCCGCCGGGTCACCGACATCATGTCGGAGATCGCCGCCGCCTCCGCCGAGCAGAGCACTGGCATCGAGGAGGTGAACAGCGCGGTATCGCAGATGGACGACATGACCCAGCAGAACGCCGCCCTGGTGGAGGAAGCGGCGGCCGCCGCCGAGGCGATGCAGGAGCAGGCCGGCCTGCTCAACCAGTCGGTGGCGGTGTTCAGGCTGGACAACGCGCCGAGCGTGGTCCAGCTCGCCAGCGCGCGTCCTCCCGCGCCGCGTCCCGCTGCGCCGGCGCCGCTCGCCCGCGGCGGCATGGCGCGGGCCAGCAAGGCGCGCAAGGAAGACGGCTGGGAAGAGTTCTGAGACCACGCCGCCCCTCCCCCGGCGGAGGGGCGGCAAGCCCCTCGGGCAGACCAGGGAAACCCGACGCCAATGTCCATCTCCACGCCCTCGCCGGTGTTCGGCAACCACGAGTTCCACTACACCCGCGAGGACTTCCAGCAAGTACGCGAGCGGCTCTACCGGCTGACCGGCATCAGCCTGGCCGAGAGCAAGGTGCAGATGGTCTACAGCCGCCTCTCGCGGCGCCTGCGCCTGCTGCGGCTGGCCAGCTTCGCCGAGTACTTCGCCCACCTCGACCGCGAGCCGGGCGAGCGGCAACTGTTCGTCAACGCGCTGACCACCAACCTCACCGCGTTCTTCCGCGAGCGCCACCATTTCCCTCTGCTCGCCGACCTCGCCCGCCGCCAGTTGCAGCGGCACCGCCCGCTGCGCGTCTGGTCGGCGGCGGCCAGCACCGGCGAGGAGCCCTATTCGATCGCCATTACCCTGGTGGAGGCGCTGGGCCGCTTCGACCCACCGGTGAAGATCATCGCCTCGGACATCGACACCGGGGTGCTCGACTGCGCCCGCCAGGGCGTCTACCCGCTGGACCGCCTGGAGCAGTTGCCGGCGCCGCTGAAGAAACGCTTCTTCCTACGCGGCACCGGCCCCAACGCCGGCAAGGCCCGCGTGGTCGAGGAGCTGCGCCAGCTGGTGGAATTCCGCCAGATCAACCTGCTGGAAGCGGACTGGCCGATCGCCGGGGAACTCGACGCGATCTTCTGCCGCAACGTGATGATCTACTTCGACAAGCCGACCCAGACCCGCCTGCTGGAACGCATGGTGGCCCTGCTGCGGCCGGAGGGCCTGTTCTTCGCCGGCCACTCGGAGAACTTCGTGCATGCCAGCCACCTGGTGCGCTCCGTCGGCCAGACCGTCTATCGCCCGGCCTGATCGCGATGAATCTCCAGGCCCGGGAAGGCGCGCCGCTGAACCGCTACTACGATCCGTACTTCGCTTGCGATGCGGTGAAACTGTTGCCCGGCGAGTACTTCGCCAGCGACGAAGACCTGCTGATCGTCACCGTGCTCGGCTCCTGCGTCTCGGTGTGCCTGCGCGACCCGGTCAACGGCATCGGCGGGATGAACCATTTCATGCTTCCCGAGCGCGGCGCCGGCAGCGACCCTGCCTCGCCTTCGGCGCGCTACGGCGGCCACGCCATGGAACTGCTGATCAACCGCATGCTGGCCCTCGGCGCCCGCCGCGAGCGCCTGCAGGCCAAGGTCTTCGGCGGCGGTTCGGTACTGCGCCAGATCAGCGCCGCCATCGGCCAGCGCAACGTCGAGTTCACCCTTGGCTACCTGGCCACCGAGCGCATCCCGCTGCTCGCCAGCGACGTGCTGGAGGCCTTCCCGCGCAAGATCTACTTCTTCCCGCGCAATGGCCGGGTCCTGGTGAAGTCCCTGGTGGAGCTGAAGAACGACACCGTGCTACAGCGTGAACGCGACTACCGCCGCCGTATCGACCGCAATCCGGACGGCGGCCCCATCGACCTGTTCTGACTCGCCGGGAGATCCCGCCATGCCCATCAGCGTCCTGGTCGTCGACGATTCCGCCCTGATCCGCAGCCTGCTCAAGGAGATCATCCAGGCCGACCCGGAGCTGCGCCTGGTCGGCTGCGCGCCGGACGCCTTCGTCGCCCGCGACCTGATCAGGCAGCACGCGCCGGACGTGATCAGCCTCGACGTGGAAATGCCGCGGATGGACGGTCTGACCTTCCTCGACAAGCTGATGAAGGCGCGACCGACCCCGGTGCTGATGATCTCCTCGCTCACCGAACGCGGTTCCGAAGCCACCCTGCGCGCGCTGGAACTGGGCGCGGTGGACTTCATCGCCAAGCCGCGACTGGGCATCGCCGAAGGCATGCAGGCCTACGCCGAGGAAATCCGCGCCAAGCTCAAGACCGTCGCCCGCGCCCGCCTGCGGCGCCGCGCGGCGGACGCGCCGGCGCCGCCGGAGAGCGCGGCGCCGCTGCTCAGCACCGAGAAGATCATCGCCCTCGGCGCTTCCACCGGCGGCACCGAGGCGCTCAAGGAAGTCCTCCTCGGCCTGCCTGCCAACAGCCCCGGGGTAGTCATCACCCAGCACATGCCGCCCGGCTTCACCCGCAGTTTCGCCGAGCGCCTGGACCGCCTGACCCGCCTCGCCGTCAGCGAGGCGCGCGACGGCGACCGCATCCTTCCCGGGCATGCGTTGATCGCGCCGGGCGACTATCACATGCAGGTGCAACGCTCCGGGGCCGACTACATGGTCCGCCTGAACCGCCAGCCGCAGGTCAACGGCCACCGTCCGGCGGTCGACGTGATGTTCGAGTCGCTGGCCCGCTGCGCCGGGCGCAACCTACTCGCCGGCCTGCTCACCGGGATGGGCAGGGACGGCGCGCGCGGACTGCTGGCGATCCGCCAGGCCGGCGGCTACACCCTGGCCCAGGACGAGGCTACCTGCGTGATCTACGGCATGCCCCGCGAAGCGGTGGAACTGGGCGCCGCGGAAGACGTGCTGCCGCTCGAGCGGATCGCCCAGGCGCTGCTCCAGCAGGCTTGCCGACGCGGCGGCGGCAACCGCCTCTGAGGCACGTGGCGAAGGATATTTGCGCCACCGCGCACGCTTTTTCAGACGTCACCGCAACCCGCCCCCGCTATCCGCCCGTCATGACAGGCCCGGTTCATGGGCGCCCAGGACGTCGCCATCATTGTGACGTCAAATTAATGGCGAAATAAAACCAATTTACGTTGCCTGAAATAATGCACAACTGCACAATTGGCCCTTTCGCCAAAAGTTCGACACACGCTTTCGATCCATGATTTCGGCCGCGGGCCGGGCGAGAAACTGATAGGGATAGCCATGGCGGCGAACTGGGGGTTGCGCGGCAAATCGGTGGTGGCGCTGTTGCTGGCCTGTGCCCTGGCACTGGTTCCGGCGGTGCTGCTGGGTTGGCGCGCGATGGACGACATCCGTACGCACTTCGGCCTGGCCTACGCGAAGAACTTCACCCTGCTGCATCGGCAGCAGATCCTCGCCCCGGTCTCCCGCGAACTGGCGTTGTCACGCCGTTTCGCCGAATCGGTGGTGACCCGCGACTGGCTGCTGAAGGAAGACGACCCGGCGCGCCGCGCCCTGTTCTTCCGCGAGGCCGAAGGCTACCGCGGCGATTTCCGCGACCACGCCTACTTCATCATCGCCAGCGGTTCCGGCCACTACTATTTCAACGACGGCCGCCAGGCCCACAGCGACGCGCCGCGCTACACCCTGGAAGCCGACGACCCGGAAGACGCCTGGTACTTCAATACCCTGCGCAACAGCGCCGCCTACAACATCAACGTGAATGTCGACAGCAAGCTGAACCTGACCAAGGTCTGGTTCAACCTGGTGATCCGCGACCAGGGCCGCCCCATCGGCCTGGCCGGCAGCGGCCTGGACCTGAGCGGCTTCCTCGACGACTTCATCATCGCCCGCGAGCCGGGCGTGACGCCGATGATCGTCGGCGACGACGGCGCCATCCAGGCCCACCCGGACCGCCGCCTGATCGCCTACAGCTCGGCCGCCGGCGGCGCCAGCGAACGCCACCGGGTGTTCGACCTGCTCGACCGGCCGGAACAGCGCGACGCCCTGCGCGAGGCCATGCGCCTGGCCCGTGCCAAGGCCGGCTCGGTGCACTGCCTGTGGGCCGGTCTCGACGGCCGCCAGCAGCTGTTCGCCGTGGCCTACATCCCGCAGCTGCGCTGGTACGTGCTCACCGCTGTCGACCTGCATGCCGCCCAGGTCCTCGACAACCGCTGGCTATGGCCGCTGGCGGGGACCTTCCTGCTGTTGCTGGTGGCCCTGCTGCTGGGCTTCGCCTATGCCGTCGAGCGCCTGCTGCTGCGTCCCCTGCGCAGCCTCAAGCGTTCGGCCAAGGCGATCGCCGCCGGACGCTACGACACGCCGCTACCGCTGGCCCGGCAGGACGAGATCGGCTCGCTGTCGAAGGCTTTCGCCAGCATGGCCGACCAGGTCCGCCGGCACACCGCCGAGCTGGAAGACAAGGTCCAGGAACGCACCCAGGCGCTGGAGGAAGCCAACCGCGAGATGGCCGCCGCGCAGAAGAAGATCGGCGACAGCCTCGACTACGCCAGCCTGATCCAGCGCGCCATCCTCCCCGACCGCCAGCTCAGCGCCACCCTCGGCGAGCACCACTTCATCCTGTGGAAACCGCGCGACGTGGTCGGCGGCGATTTCTACGTGTATCGCGAGCAGGCCGACGGCTACCTGATCGGCGTGGTCGACTGCGCCGGGCATGGCGTGCCCGGCGCGCTGATGACCATGCTCGCGCGCGCCGCCATCGACCACGCCATCGAGGCGGTCGGCAGCCGCGACCCGGCGGCGATCCTCGACGAGACCGACCAGGCGATGCGCAGCATGCTCAGCCAGGAGCAGATCCCCCAGGCACTGGCCACCAACATGGACGCCGGGCTGGTCTGGGTCGACCGTCGGCGCGGCCAGCTGGCCTTCGCCGGGGCGAAGATCTCGCTCTACGCCAGCGACGGCGAGGAGGTCCAGGAACTCAAGGGCGCGCGCCGGGCGATCGGCGACAAGCGCCGTGGCGACTACCGCAACATCGAGGTACCGCTGGCGCCGGGCTGGACCTTCTACCTGAGCACCGACGGCTTCCTCGACCAGGCCGGCGGCGAACACGGCTTCGGCTTCGGCAGCCGGCGCTTCGCCGACATGCTCCGCGACCACGCGCGGCAGCCGCTCCCCGAGCAGGCCGAGGCCTTCGTGGCGACCCTCGCCGAGTACCAGGGCGAGCACCCGCAACGCGACGACATCACCATCCTGTCCTTCCGATTCGACTAGGGGCACCCATGGAAACGCTAGACCTGCTGGCCATGCGTGAAAGCTACACCCGCCAACGCATCCTGCTCTGCTTCAACGGACCGATCTCGCGCAGCCTGATCGAGGAGATCGGCCACGCCTTGCGCAACTACCTGCACGCCGAGCAGGCCAAGCCGAGCGAGGCGATGGACGTGTTCGCGGTGTACATCGAGATGACCCAGAACATCCGCCACTACGCCAACCTCAAGGGCTACGGCGAACACGAGGCGGCGGCCACCGTAGCCATCGCCCGCAACGAGGACGGCCACTACGTGGTCTCCGCCGGCAACCTGGTGGAACGCGACGACGGCCAGCGCCTGGTGCAGAGCATCCAGGCCATCGCCAACCTCGACAAGGCCGCCCTCAAGGCCGCCTACAAGGAGCAGCTGCGCCGCCCGCGCGACAGCGGCAGCGCCAGCGGTGCCGGTCTCGGCCTGCTGGACATCGCCCGCAAGTCCAGCGAACCACTGGCCGCATCGCTGAAGGAGCAGCCCGACGGGCGCGCCTTCTTCAGCCTGCGCGCCGTGATCTGACCCCGTGTTTTAGGAAGAACACCATCATGAGTGACCTGCACATACCCGGCACCCAGTCCACGCCCGCCATCCAGGGCGACTGGCAGGCCGGACGCCTGTCCATGCAAGGCGACTCCTACCCGGAAAACTCCTACGAACTATTCGGCCAGGTGATCGACTGGGTCGAGCGCTTCCTCGCCGAGGAGCGCCGTCCGCTGGAACTCGACCTGCGCCTGCTGTACCTGAACACCAGTTCGATCAAGGCCATGATGGACATCTTCGACCTGCTCGAGGAAGCCCATCAGGGCGGCCGTGCCATCGACCTGCGCTGGCACTACGACCGGCGCAACGAACGGGTCGCCGAGCTGGCCGAGGAGTTCCGCGAGGACTGCAGCTTCCCCTTCGCCATCCAGGCCCACGACGAGTAGCCGACGATGAGCCGCGAACGCGAACTGGACGCCTGGATCGACGGCCTGCTGGCCGACCCGCGCTTCCATGGGCATCCGCTGCACGAGGCGCTGGGCCGCCTGCGCCAGCAGTCGCTGGAACAACTGGTGCGGCTGGAACGCATCGCGCGGATCTCCGACGGTTTCCAGTCGATGGCGCGGGAGCAGAACCTGACGCTGTCCGAGCGCTACCACAAGCAACTGCGGCGCCTGGAGAAGGTGGCGCGGATTTCCGACCGCTACCAGCAGATGATGCGCGACCTCAACCTGGCGCTGAAGGAAGCCTCGATCCGCGACCCGCTCACCGGCCTGCCGAACCGGCGCATGTTGCTCGAGCGCCTGCGGGAAGAGAACGAGCGTTCCCAGCGCCACGGCCAGAGCTACGTGCTGGCGATGCTCGACGTGGACTTCTTCAAGCAGGTCAACGACACCTGGGGCCACGACAGCGGCGACCGGGTGCTGGTGGAGATCGCCCGGGCGATGGAGTCCGAGCTGCGCGAATACGACCTGTGCGGGCGCTGGGGCGGCGAGGAATTCCTCCTGCTGCTGCCGCAGACCCGCCTGCAGGACGCCGGCCCGGTGCTCGAACGCGTGCGCGACAGCGTGCGGACCCTGGCGGTGCGGGTCGGCACCGAGGCGCTGAGCGTCACCGCCAGCGTCGGCGTCACCGAGCATCGCATCGGCGAAACCTACTCGCAGACCGTCAACCGCGCCGACGCCGCGCTGCTCGACGCCAAGCGCAGCGGCCGCGACAAATGCGTGTTCGCCGCCGTCCCGGCGACCCCGGCCAGCCCGCGCCCAGCTCCGGCGCGCTGAGCGCTCAGGCCTCCAGCCGCTGTGGCCGCACCTGGCCGCGGCTGAGGTCCACCAGCAACGCCTGCAACTCGTCGAAGCGCGCCGCGGGCAATTCCAGGACCAGGCCGACGCCATCGGCGCGGTACTCTTCCTCCTCCACCCGCGCACCCAGCGCCAGGCTGCGCGCCTTGAGCAGCGCGTGCTCGGCGAAGGCACAGGCGAAGCGCACCCGGCAACGCTCGACCAGTTCGCGGCGCGGTGCCTGCTGCAGGCACTTGGCCGCGCCGCCGCCATAGGCGCGGGCAAGGCCGCCGGTACCGAGCTTGATGCCGCCGAACCAGCGGCTGACCAGCACCGCCACGCAGTCCATGTCCTGGCCCTCGATGGCCGCCAGGATCGGCCGTCCGGCGCTGCCGCCGGGTTCGCCGTCGTCGCTGAAGCGGTACTGCGCGCCGCACTTCCAGGCCCAGCAGTTATGCCCGGCGGAGGCATCGCGGTGGGCGGCGATGAACGCCTGCGCCGCGCCTTCGTCGGCGACCGGCGCGGCAATGGTGTGGAAACGGCTCTTGCGGATCTCCTCGCGGAACTCGGCGAGGCCTTGCAGGGTGCTCGGCATCGGTTCAGGCCGCCGGCGGGGTCAGGCCGCAGCCCTTGAGGATGATCCGCACCAGGTTCTCGGTCGCGGCGGCGAAGTCCTGCTTCGACAGGCGCTTGCGTCCGGTGACCAGGCCGATCTGGGTGGCGAAGTCGGCGTAGTGCTGGGTGCTGCCCCAGAGCAGGAAGATCAGGTGCACGGGATCCACCGGGTCCATCCGCCCGGCGGCGATCCAGGCCTCGAAGACCGCCGCACGGCCGCGGAACCAGCTGCGGTAGTCCTGGTTGAAGTGCGCGGTGAGGCACTCACCGCCGCTGATGATCTCCATGGCGAAGATCCGCGAGGCCAGCGGGTAGCGGCGGGAGAATTCCATCTTGGCGCGGATGTAGCCGGCCAGCGCCTCGGCCGGATCGTCTCCGGGGCCGAGGGTGTTGAAGGTGCCGTCCCAGAGTTCGAGGATGTTGCTCAGCACCGCCGTGTAGAGGCCCAGCTTGTTGCCGAAGTAGTAGTGCAGGTTGGCCTTGGGCAGGCCGACGTTCTGCGCGATGGTGTTCATGCTGGTGCCCTTGAAGCCGTGGCGGGCGAACTCCTCCTCGGCCGCGGCGAGGATCGCTTCCTCGTTCTTCTGGCGAATGCGCCCGGCCGGCTTGTCGCGGGCGTCCGGGGCGTGGGCGGGCACTGTCAGGGTCATGCGGCGGCTTCCATCGACGAGGTCCCCGCGTTGATACCCCAGCGCGGCCGGGACACACAAGCCGCGGGTGGAAAAATTTGCAAACGCGCGTATCAACCCAGCGGCTTGCGCCAGCGCGCCAGGGCGCCGCCCTCCGGGCTGCCCAGCGGCGCTTGGGCAACACGCTCCTCGGGCAGCAGCAGGTTGAGCAGGATGGCGGTGACGCCGCCGCTGGTGATCGCCGAATCGAACAGGGTCTTCACCACCGCCGGCATCTGGTCGAGCAGGGTCGGCTGGGCGGCGACGCCGAGGCCGACGCCGAACGAGGCGGCGATGATCAGCACGCTGCGGCGATCCATGGCGGTCTGGCCGAGGATGCGGATGCCGGCGGCGGCGACGCTGCCGAACATCACCAGGGTGGCGCCGCCGAGTACCGGCTTGGGGATCTGCTGGAGGATCGCGCCGATCCAGGGGAACAGGCCGAGCGCCAGCAACACGCCGCCGATGTAGATGCCGACGTGCCGGCTGGCCACCCCGGTGAGCTGGATGACCCCGTTGTTCTGCGCGAAGGTGGTGTTCGGGAAGGCGCTGAAGGTGGCTGCCAGCAGGCAGCTGACGCCGTCGCCGAGCACCCCGCCGCGCAACCGTTCGAGGTATTTCGGCCCGTCCAGCGGCTGGCGCGAGAGCATGCAGTTGGCGGTCAGGTCGCCGACCGTCTCGATGCTGCTGATCAGGTAGATCAGCGCCACCGGCAGGAACGCCATCCAGTCGAAGGCGAAGCCGAAACGGAACGGCTGCGGCAGGCTGAGCAGCGGCAGCTCGGGCAGCGGCCGCGGCACGAACACACCGGTCGCCCAGGCCGCCAGGGTGCCCAGCGCCAGGCCGCCGACGATCGCCGCCAGGCGCAGCCAGGGCAGGCGCGAGCGGTTCAGCAGGACGATGCTCAGCAGCACCAGCGCGCCCAGCGCCAGGTTGGCCGGCGCGCCGAAGTCGGCGGCCCCGGCGCCGCCGCCGAGGTCGGTGATGCCGACCTTGATCAGGCTGACGCCGATCAGGGTGATGACGATACCGGTCACCAGCGGCGTGATCACCCGCCGCAGGTGACCGAGGAAACGACTGAGGACGATCTGCACGAAGGCGCCGAAGAAACACACGCCGAAGATCATCGCGAGAATATCTTCGGGACCGCCGCCGCGCTGCTTCACCAGCATGCCGGCGGCCAGCACCGCGCCGAGGAAGGCGAAGCTGGTGCCCTGCAGGCAGATCATCCCGGCGCCGATGCCGAACGGCCGGCGCGCCTGGATCAGGGTCCCGACGCCGGAAACCGTCAGCGCCATGCTGATCAGGTACGGCAGGTGCTCGCCGAGGCCGAGCAGCGAGCCGATCACCAGCGGCGGAGTGACGATGCCGACGAAGCTGGCCAGCACGTGCTGTAGCGCGGCAAGGAAGGCGGGAAGCGGGCGCGGCCGGTCGTCGAGGCCGTAGATGAGGTCGTGGGGGCGTTGTTCTTCGCTGTGCATCGGGGCCGTCTCAGGGTGGCGCTCCTCGGGCGGCGAGGAGAATGCACGGCTTCTGCAAGAAACTGTCCAGGTGATCAGCTTATTCCTGCCGCCCAGGCTGCAAGGCACGCCCGGCGCGGGTCGAGCAGGCAACGATAGACAAACGCAAGGGCGACGGAGGTGACCGCCGCGCACCGTGCCGAAGCACGGCGCGCAATGTCGGGGCGCGCTGGCGGGGCGGGGCCGGAGCCCCGCGCCACGAACTCAGAAGTGGTACTTGACCAGGAAGCTGGCGGTGTTCTGGTCGGTGGTGAAGTACTGCGAGTCCTTCACACCGTACTTGTCGGACCAGTAGTCGTACTCCAGGCCCACGTACAGGTGCTTCGGCTCGTAGCCGAGGGCCTTGCCCAGGTCGTACTTGACCTGTGGGTTGAAGTGCAGGTTGGCGTGGTAGTCGCTCTGGTTGCGGCGGCTGGTGCTGGCGCTCTTGTTGTTGATCACCCAGTCCATGTAGCCGTCGATGAGGATGTCGGAGTTGCCTACCGGGATGGTGTAGGACCACACCGGGGTGATCTGCCAGGCGCCGGCGCGCACGCGGTTGCCGTCGGGCTTGCGGTAGTAGAAGTTGAGCTGGAAGTAGTCGAAGCCGGGAATCGCCAGGTCGAAGCCCGGGCCGAGCAGGTAGGCCTCGGTGTCGCCCTCGCCGAACTCGTAGGTGCCGGCCAGCAGCACGTCCTTCACCGGGCCGAAGGACAGGTCCGCGCCGGTCAGCTTGCCGAAGCTCAGGCGCGGAGTGATCTCGCCATAGTAGGTGTTCTTGCCGTTGCTGGCGTCTTCCTTGCCGTTGTAGTTGATCTGGTCGAAGAAGATGAACAGGTCGCCCCAGGTCCAGCCGCTGGCGTGTTCCAGGGTGAAGGTCTGCTGGATCGGCGGGTTGATCTTGAAGTTCTTGCCGTAGAGGTAGGTCAGGCTCTCGTTGTGCCAGAGCAGCGGCCCCGAGTCGGTCTCGTGGGTCGGCGTCATGTCATGGTCTTCGGCGACGGCCTGGCCTGCGGCCAGCAGCCCCCCGGCTAGCATCACGGTGGCGAGTGTGCGGCTCATTGAAACGCTCCTGGAGTGGATAGCTTTTTTTCTAGTGGGCGAACCTGTCCGAGCGGTCAGGCCTCGCCATGGATAGCAAGAACGAAGCCAAGACGGCGCGGACGCTTCGCCGGGTTTCCTGCGGCGAAGGGAACGCCTGTTTTTTCAGTGTTTTGGACAAAGGCGGCGAAGTGCCTCCAACCTCTCTACGACGGCAAAAACCTGACCCCAAGGACAGCTTTTGCCTTGCGCTGGTGCGTGGCCGGGAGGGGCGTGCTCGACTTTGGGTGGGCAGCGCGAAGAAAACTGGATACACAAAAACGATTTGTGACAAAAAGAATCAGCAGACTTTTGTACACAAAAAAGTGCGTGGTGTTTCTACACATCGCCGCCCCGGCAGACGGGCGAGAAGCGGCGCGGATGATGCCAGAGACGGCGGGCGGAATTCATCCCCGAATGGGGCTTTTCGTCGGGTTTCGGGACGCCCGGGGATAGATTCGCCAGGGCCGGCAAGGCTCCAATGTCATGACACCCTCGATGTTGCGTAGCGGAGCGCGCGTGAGCACCGCGTAGCCTGGCTGCTTCTCATGCCCACCGGGACTTCCTGTTTCGCCATCCGCAGAGCGGATGCGCCCCGGGCGTTATCCGCCGGACGGGTCTGCCCGCCTCCCCCACATGAGTCCCTCACCACACCGCGATCTGCGAGTCGGTGCGCGGCTCGGTGCCGCCACAGAGCACGCCGCTGGCCGGGTCACGCAGGACGATCTGGCCGCGCCCGTAGCTGGTCGAGTCGTAGGCGATCTCCACCTGGTGCCCACGCTGCGCCAGCTCCGTCGCCAGCGCGCGCGGCGCGGCGTGCTCGATGCCGACGCGCAGCCCGCCCAGCCACTGCCAGCGCGGCGCGTCGAGGGCGGCCTGGGGGTTGAGGCCGAAGTCCACCAGGTTCATCACCATCTGCACGTGGCCCTGCGGCTGCATGTAGGCGCCCATCACGCCGAACGGGCCGAGCGGTATGCCGTCCTTGCTGAGGAAACCGGGGATGATGGTGTGGAAGGTCTGCTTGCCCGGCTCCAGGCAATTCACGTGGTCCGGGTCGAGGCTGAACTCGGCGCCGCGGTTCTGCAAGGCGATGCCGGTGCCGGGCACCACCACGCCGGAGCCGAAGCCGTGGTAGTTGCTCTGGATGAACGAGACCAGGTTGCCCTCCTCGTCGCCGCAGGCCAGATACACCGTGCCGCCCGGCTTCGGCTGGCCGGGCGTGGGGTCGAGCGCGTGCGCGCCGATCAGCGCGCGGCGGCTGGCGGCGTAGTCCTCGTGCAGCAGTTCCTCGACCGAGACCCGCATCGACCGCGGCTGGCTGATGTAGTGCAGGCCATCGACATAGGCCAGCTTCATCGCCTCCAGCTGGCGGTGCCAGGTCTGCGCGCAATCGCGCTCGCCGAACTCGAAGCCCTTGAGGATGTTCAGGGTCATCAGGGCGATCAGGCCCTGGCCGCTCGGCGGGATCTCCCAGACGTCGTAGCCACGGTAGTTCAGCGCGATCGGTTCGACCCACTGCGCCCGGTAGCCAGCCAGGTCGTCCAGGCGCAGGTAGCCGCCGCTGTGCTCGGCGTGGCCGGCGATGGTCCTGGCCAGTTCGCCGCGGTAGAAGCTTTCGCACTGGCTGCGCGCCAGCTCGTCCAGGGTGTCGGCCTGCCCCGGCTGGCGGAACACCTCGCCGGCGCGCGGCGCCCGACCGTCGATGAGGAACTCGTCGAACCAGGCCCGCAGCTCGGGCCGTTGCGGCAGCGCCGCGCGGAACTTGTCCAGGCCGCCCTGCCACAGGCGGGCGATCACCGGCGAGACCGGGAAACCGTCGCGGGCCAGCTCGATCGCCGGTTGCAGCAACTGCCCGAACGGCAATTTGCCGAAGCGCCGCGACAGTTCGGCCCAGGCCGCCGGGCAACCCGGCACGGTGACCGGGGTCCAGCCGTACAGCGGCATCCTGTCATGACCGGCAGCGCGCACCCGCTCGCGGTCGAGCAGGCCCGGCGCGCGCCCGCTGGCGTCCAGGCCGTGCAGGCGGCCGCGGGTCCAGACCAGGGCGAAGGCATCGCCGCCGATGCCGCAGCCGGTCGGCTCGACCACCGTCAGCGCGGCGGCGGTGGCGATCGCCGCGTCGATGGCGTTGCCACCACGGCGCAATATCTCCAGCCCGACCTGCGCCGCCTGCGGCTGCGAGGTGGCGACCATGCCACGGCGGGCATGGACCGGCGAACGTTGCGAGGCGTAGGGAAGCGCGTGGGCGGAGAAGTCGAGCATCGGCGTGGGCTCCGGGAAACTTGAGGCGGCAGGTTAGCCCTGCCAGACTCTGCCGACTAGCGACACGACGCCAAGTCATGACGATGAACGGACAGCCTGCGGAACTCCACCGCCCCATTCCCCGCCTCGCACGCCTGCCACGACCAGTCTATGCGCGCGCGGAAAGCCTGCGCGCCGGTTCCTGGACCTCGCGCCATCACCACGCCTGGGTGCAACTTTCCTACGCCATCAGCGGCGTGCTCGGCGTGCATACCGCCGAAGGCAGCTTCTTCGCCCCGCCGCAACGGGCGATCTGGATTCCGGCACAACTGGAACACGAGGTGGTCACCTCCACCCGCGCCGAGATGCGCAGCCTGTACATCCGTGGCGACGCCTGCGCCTGGGCGCCCACGCGCTGCCGGGTGCTGGAGGTGACGCCGCTGGCGCGCGAGCTGATCAAGAGTTTCTGCGAACTGCCGGTGGACTACCCGGAGGGCGACAGCGCCGAGTCGCGGCTGGTGCAGGTGCTGCTGGACCAGCTGCGGCTGCTGCCGGAGGTCGCCTTCTCCCTGCCGATGCCGCGCGAGCCGCGCCTGCTGCGGCTGTGCCAGGCACTGATCGACGAACCGACCCAGAGCCTGACCATGGGCGACTGGGCGCAGCGCCTGGGCACCTCGGAAAAGACCCTGTCGCGCCTGTTCCAGCGCGAGACCGGGATGAACTACCGGCTCTGGCGCCAGCGCCAGCGCCTGCTCGCCTCGCTCAACGCGCTGGAGGCCGGCGACAGCGTCACCGGCGCCGCCCTGGACAGCGGCTACGACTCGACCTCGGCCTACATCGCCGCCTTCAAGGGACTCTTCGGCTTCACGCCCGGCGAGCTGTTCAGGCAGCGCTGAGCCCGGCGAGAGGCCCGGCGCGCCGGGCTCAGAACACGTCGACGGGGTAGTCGACGATCACCCGGTACTCGTCGATGTCGTTGTCCACCGCGCTGTAGCCGCCGGTGCCACGATGGGTCGCCCAGCGCAGGCGCAGCGAGAGGTCCTTGGCCGGACCGCCCTGGACCACGTACTGCAGGTCGAGGTCACGTTCCCAGTGCTTGGCGTTGTTGCCGTCGGCGCTGTACCAGCCGCCGTAGCCGGGGCTGTCCGGATCGACCCGGGTCAGGTCCAGCTTGCCGCGCGAGTAGGAAGCCGAAGCGGTCAGGCCGGGCATGCCGAGGGCGACGAAATCGTAGTCGTATTGCAGCTTCCAGGACTTCTCGTTGGGGCCGTTGAAGTCGGAATACTGCTGCGAGTTGTCGAGGAAGATGCTGTCGCCCTGGTTGATGTAGTCGAACGGCGTGTTGCCGTTGACCTTCTGCAGCACCGCGGTGACGGTGTGCTGCCTGTAGCCGACCGCGAAATGCAGGCTGTAGGTGTTGTTGTCGATCCGGCCGAGCAGCGAGTCGCCGCTGTCGACGGTCTTGTAGTAATGCGCGCCGGGATTCAGCGACCAGTCCTCGTCGATCTCGTAGGTGTAGTCGACGTCGGCGTAGTACTGCTTCCAGACGTTCTGCAGTTCGGCGGCGTACAGGCTGCTGGTGAAGCCCTCGATGCCGCCCCAGGTGCCGCCCAGCCAGCTGAGGTGATGGCTGTCGCGGTCGCCCGGCAGTTCGCCGTAGTACGAGCCGAGGCGACGGTGGCCACTCTGGTTGTAGTACTTGGTGAAACTGACCTGGCCAGCCGTGAGGGTCAGGTCCTCGAAACTGTTGTTGGTCAGGCTCACGCCACGGAAGGTCTGCGGCAGCATGCGCGACTCGCCGCCGGCGACCACCGGGTTGCCGAGGAACTGGTCGCCCAGCTTCAGCTCGGTGTCGAAGGCGCGGATCTTCAGCGCCGCGCCGCCGCTGGAGAATTCGTCGGGTGCCTTGCCGGACTCGTAGCCTTCCTTGCTCGGCGCGGTGATCGGCAGGATGCTGGTGCCGCCGGTACCGCCGCCGCCGTCGAGCTTCAGCCCGAGCATGCCGTAGGCGTCGACGCCGAAACCGACCACGCCGGGCGTATAGCCGGACTGGAAGGTGGCGATGAAGCCTTGCGCCCATTCCTTGCTGTCGTGCCCGGAGGCGTGCCGGCGGTCATGGTTGAAGTAGTAGTTGCGGGTCAGCAATTGGAGGCTGGAGCCTTCGATGAAGCCTTCTTCGGCTTCCCCCTCATCGGCCCAGGCGCCAGGCGCGCTGAACAGCGCCAGCGCCAATGGCGTCAAGGCGAACAGATTCCTCATTGCGGTTGCTCCTTTTACAGCGTGTTGAAATCCGGCAGGGCCGGAAAGGTGTTGTGGTGTTTCCGGCGGCGCTTCTGGCGGCGTCGCGCGGGCGATCGCTCCCACGGGGCGCCCAGGCGGGCGCAACCCGAAAAAAAAGGCCGCTGGTAGCAGCGGCCTTGAGAAGACGTCGAATAGGAGCAATCAAGGTTCGGCGTCGGGAAGTCTTTCCAGTGTATGTACCGGACACTGGAAACCGGTTGGAACGCAGTCGGACTCTTCTATGGAAAGTCTCTTCGACTCATCGGGCATCATGTTTTTCACGTCCCGCTCTTCGGTTGGCGAGATCGAGGCAAACAGAACGGATAATCGTCTACAGCCGGCGATAATTATCCATTGAGCTGGCCCGATTATATTTTTCCGCCATTATTGGAAAAACCCCGCTATCAAACGAAAGTCCTTTACATATTTTGCAAGAATTATCCGGGCGCTCGGAAAGGCAAAAAAAACGCCGCATATCGTATGCGGCGCAAGGACAGGGTACCCAGGCTCACGCTTCCCGAGTACCCGGGGGAAGCCATGGCGCGCCCGGCGCCATGCACTGGATCAGGAGTCGCGGCGGGTCTCGGCCGGCGCGGCGGAGGCGGACAGTTCCTGCTGGTGCTCGATGGCCTGCTGGTTGGCGTCGACCATGCGGTTGGTCATCAGCGAGGACTCTTCGGCGAAACCGACCTGGGAAAATGCGAGGGAAAACAGACTGAGTACGGCGGCAGCAAGGATCTGGCGATTCATGGCGGGTCTCCGATGACACCCTTTTCACTTGGGACGGGAGCCATATTAGTTAACCGCCATGGTCGGAAAAATAGCCAAACAGACGAGAGAGTATTACCTCAATAACAATAATCCCTCATTGCGCCCAGTAACTTGAACTTTGCATGGTGGTTTCGTCGCGAGCGAATGCCTGGGGCAATTCCTGTTGCAACAGGTCGACCCAGGTACGGATCTTTGCGTCCAGGTAGCGCCGCGACGGATACAGCGCATAGATGGTCCGTTCATGCATGGTGTGGCCGGGCATCACCCGCCGCAGCTCGCCGTTGCGCAGCGCCGGGGCGGCCACGTAGCTGGGCAGCAGGGCGATGCCCAGACCGGCCCTGGCCGCCTGGGCCATGACCTCGGCGACATTGACCATGAAGGTGTTCTGCGGGCTGACGGTGCGCTCGCCCTGCTCGTCGACGAAGAGCCAGCCCTCCGGATAGGCCGGGTCCTGCAGGCGCAGGCAGACATGCTGCTCCAGTTCATCCACCGAACGCGGCACTCCGCGTTGCTGCAGGTAGCCGGGGCTGGCGCAGAGCACGCTGTGGATACTGCCCAGGCGCTGGGCGACGAACTCCGAGTCGGGCAACTGGCGCTCGCCGGTGATCAGCACGTCCTGGCCTTCCTCGAGCATGTCCGGGTTGCGCTGGGACAGGGTCAGCTCGATCACCACGTCGGGGAACAGCGCGCCGTAGCGGGCGATCATCGGCACCAGGTGGTGCTGCCCCAGGCCCATCAGCGACTGCACGCGCAGGCGTCCGCAGGGGCGGATGTGCGCACCGCTGGCCTCGGCCTCGGCGACCTCGATGTCCGCGAGGATCGCCCGGCAGCGCTCCAGGTAGCGTTCGCCGGCCTCGGTCAGGGCCAGGCGCCGGGTGGTGCGGTGCAGCAGGCGCGTCTGCAGGTGCGCCTCCAGGTCGGAGATCAGCCGCGACACCTGCGCGGTGGACAGGTCCAGGGCCTGGGCGGCGGAGGTGAAGCTGCCGCTGTCGACCACCCTGGCGAACACGCGCATGCCTTGCAATGTGTCCACTGTTACCTCGGTTGCAAAACAGATTCGTAAATTGGTCGGATTTTCCGCGGCGCCGGGCTGCCTATACTGGCCCTCGTCGCCGTAGCAACGCCGGGCATACCCTGCCCGGCGTCGGGGCGGATGGCCCACCCGCCGCCCGCCTTCCTTCCCCCCGCACAGACTCTGCTACGGCGACGCCCCTTTCCCTCTCCGCCGCGCTCAGCGTCCCGGCTCCGGAATCCGGTACCAGGCGACGTACAGCGCCGGCAGGAAGATCAGCGTGAGCAGCGTGGCGGCGACGATGCCGCCGATCATCGCATAGGCCATCGGTCCCCAGAACACCTCGCGGGCGATGGGGATCATCCCCAGGCTGGCCGCCGCCGCGGTCAGCAGGATCGGCCGGGTGCGGTGGTGGGTGGCTTCCAGCACCGCTTCCCAGGGCGTCTTGCCGTCCTTCTCGAAGGCATCGATCTGGGTCACCAGGATCACCGAATTGCGGATGATGATGCCGATCAGCGCGAGGATCCCGAGGATCGCCACGAAGCCCATCGGCGTGCCGGTCGGCAGCAACGCCGCGACCACCCCGATCAGCCCCAGCGGCGCGACGCTGGCCACCAGGAACAGCTTCTGCACGCTCTGCAGCTGGATCATCAGGAAGGTCGCCATGAGGAACAGCATCAGCGGCACCACCTTGGCGATCGGGCCCTCGGCCTTGCCGCTCTCCTCCACCGTGCCGCCCACCTCGATCCGGTAGTTGGCCGGCAGGCCGTCGGCGAAGCGCCTGACCTCCGGGGCCAGGCGGGCGACCAGGTCGGTGGGCTGGATCTCGCCACGCAAGGACGCCTTCACGGTGATCGTCGGCTTGCGGTCGCGGCGCCACACCAGCGGCTGCTCCAGCTCGTAGCTGACCTTGGCGAACGCCTTGAGCGGGATCGAGGTGCCGCTGGGCGTGACGATCTGCAGGCTCTCCAGGGTCTCCAGCGAGCCACGCTCGCTGTCCTCGGCGCGGCCGATGACGTTGACCAGGTAGATGTCGTCGCGCACCTGGGTCACCGCGCTACCGGTCACCACGCTGTTCATGATCTGCGCCACGTCCTCGGAGGACAGCCCGAGCTGGCGCGCCTTGTCCTGGGCGATGTCGATCTTGAGCATCTTCCCGGGCTCGTTCCAGTCGTAGACGATATCGCCGATGTTCGGGTTGCCGTCGAGCACCCCGGCCAGGCCCATGGCGTATTCGCGGACCTTGTCGATCTGCGGCCCGCTGACCCGGTACTGGATCGGCCGACCCACCGGCGGCCCCATCTCCAGCGGCTGCACGTAGGTGCTGATACCGACGTAGTCCTTGCGCAGCCGTTCGCGCAGGCGGGTGGCGACGCGCTCGCGGGCTTCCAGGTCCTTGGTGACGATCACCAGCTGGCCATAGAAGTTGTTCTGTAACTGCTGGTCCAGCGGCAGGTAGAAGCGGATCGCGCCCTCGCCGACGTAGGCGCTCCAGTGATCGATGTCCTCGTCGTCCTTCAGCGTCGCTTCCAGGCGGTCCATCACCGCCCGGGTCTCGTGGATGCTGCTGTTCTGCGGCAGGTTGAGGTCGACCAGCAGTTCCGGCCGGTCGGAAGACGGGAAGAACTGGTGCTGGACGAACTTCATCAGGAACAGCGACACGCCGAACAGCAGCGCGGTGAGGAAGATGGTCGTCCAGCGCCGGCGCATCGCCAGGTGCAGCAGGCTGTCGAAACGCTCGGCGATGCGGCTCTTCTTCTGCTCCGACTTGTGCTTGAGGGTCTTGGGCAGGATGTGCACGGCGATCACCGGGGCGAACAGCACCGCGACGATCCACGACAGCAGCAGGGCCACGGCGATCACCGCGAACAGGGTGAAGGTGTATTCGCCGGCGGAGCTGGCGTTGAGCCCGATGGGCACGAAGCCGGCCACCGTCACCAGGGTCCCGGTGAGCATCGGGAAGGCCGTCGAGGTGTAGGCGTAGGTCGCCGAGTCGTGCAGCGAATCGCCCAGCTCTAAGCGGGTGATCATCATCTCCACGGTGATCATGGCGTCGTCCACCAGCAGGCCGAGGGCGATGATCAGCGCGCCGAGGGAAACCCGCTGCATGGTGATGTCGGTGTACTCCATGAACACGAAGACCATCGCCAGCACCAGCGGAATCGAGCAGGCCACCACCAGCCCGGCGCGCAGGCCGAGACTGACGAAGCTGACGATGAGGACGATCACCACCGCCTCGAACAGCGCCTGGGTGAAGCCGCCGACGGCCTTCTTCACCACCTGCGCCTGGTTCGACACCTGGTGCACGCCGACCCCCACCGGCAGCTCGCCGGTGATCTCCTGCATGCGCGCGTTCAGCGCCTCGCCGAACTCGAGGATGTTGCCGCCCTCCTTCATCGCCACCGCCAGGCCGATGGCCGGCTCGCCCTTGTAGCGGAACAGCGAGGTCGGCGGATCGACGAAGTCGCGGCTGATGCTGGCCAGGTCGGACAGCCGGTAGAAGCGCTCATTGACCCGCAGGTTGATGGCCTGCAGGTCCTTTTCCGAACGGAAGTTGCCGGAAGTGCGCACCGAGATGCGCTCGGGGCCGGCCTCGACCACCCCCGAGGGGGTCACCGCGTTCTGCGCCTGCAGGCTCTGCACCACCTGGCGCTGGTCGAGACCGAGGGCGGCCAGCTTGCGGGTGGAGAAATTGAGGTAGATGACTTCGTCCTGCGCGCCGATCATCTGCACCTTGCCCAGGTCCTTCACCGAGCGGATGTCCAGGCGCACCTTCTCCACGTAGTCGCGCAGTTGGCGGAAGTCCAGGCCGTCGGCGGTGAAGGCGTAGACGCTGCCGAAGACGTCGCCGAACTCGTCGTTGAAACCCGGCCCCTGGATGCCCTGGGGGAATTCGCCCTGGATATCGGAGATTTTCTTGCGTACCTGGTACCAGATGTCCGGGATGTCGCCGGCCTTGGTGGTGTCCTTGAGGTAGACGAAGACCGTCGATTCGCCGGGCCGCGTGTAGCTCTTCACGTAGTCCAGCGAGTCCAGCTCCTCGAGCTTCTTCTCGATGCGGTCGGTGACCTGCTCCAGGGTGTCGTCCACCGTGGCGCCCGGCCAGCGGGTCTGGATGACCATGGTCTTGATGGCGAACGAGGGGTCTTCCTCGCGGCCCAGGTTGAGGTAGGAGAACACACCCATCACCAGCGATACCGCCATCAGGTACCAGACCAGCGACTGGTGGCGCAGGGCCCAGTCCGACAGGTTGAAACCGCCCTTCATCGCGCATCCTCGTCGAGTTTGATCTTCTGCCCGGGCTCGAGGCTGTTGACCCCGGCTCTGACCACCCGGTCTCCATCGACCAGGCCGCGGCCGATCACCACCTGGCGTTCGTCGCGGCTGAGCACCTGTACCTCGCGCAGGGCCACGCTGGACTGCTTCGCATCGATCACCCAGACCTGGGTCTTGCCGTCGCGCTCCAGCAGCACGCTGGCCGGCAGTACGCTGCGCACGCTACCGGCGCTGCTCAGCTGGACCTGGATGGTCGAACCGAGGCGGAACGCCTCCGGCGTCTGCGCCAGGCTCAGGCGCACGCGGCGGGTGCGGGTCGAGGCGTCGGCCTGCGGGCCCAGCTCGCGGATGCTGCCGGTGGTCCTGGCCTGCGGGTCGAGCTGGGCGCTGACCAGGAAGCGCGCGTCGGCCGGAAGGCTCTCGGCGACCTCGGTGGGCAGATCGAAGACCGCCTCGCGCACCTCGGGCCGGGCCAGGGTGACCACCGCCTGGCCGGCGCTGACCACTTGCCCGGCCTCGGCATGCCAGGTGGTGATGACACCGTCGAAGTCGGTCACCAGGCGTGTGTAGGAAAGCTGGTCCCTGGCCTGCTGCAGCGCCGCTTTGGCCTGGTCGAAGCTGGCCTGGCTGGTCTTCAGGCGGGTCCGCGCGTCGTCCAGACGCGCCTGGGCGGTGACGCTGCGGGCGAACAGTTCTTCCTGGCGCCGGGCATTGGCCTGGGCGTCGATCAGCTGCGCCTCGGCGCTGGCCAGGTCGCCCTGGCTGGCGCGCAGCTGGTTCTGCTGGTCGGTGGGGTCGAGGGTCGCCAGCAGCGCGCCCTTGCCGACGAAGTCACCGACGTCGAACAGGCGCGAGGCGATCCGTCCATTGGTGCGAAAGCCGAGCACGCTCTCGTAGCGCGCCTGGATGCTTCCGGCGAAGCGGCCGAGGTCATCGTTCTTCAGGGTCTTCACGGTCACCGAGAGCACCGGTCGCGGCGGCGCCGAGGGTTGCTCGTCGCCGCAGGCGGAGAGCAACAGGGCGCAGCCGAACAGGCTGGCGAGGACAACCGGCTTCATGGCTGGCCTCCACCGAGGGCGTCACGGCTGGCGGTGGTCTGGGTCGGCTGCGGCGGCTGCGCGACCTCGACCACCTGCCCCGGGTGCAGCAGCTGGCCGCCGACGGTGACCACCGTCTGACCGGCCTCCAGGCCGCTGGCGATGACCACCTTCTCGCTGGCGTAGCGCGCCACCCGTACCGGTTGCAGGCGCGCCTTGCGCTCCTGGTCGAGCAGCCACACCGCCGGCTGGGAGCCGAGCTTGGACAGCGCCGACCAGGGCAGTACCACGCTGTGCTGCGCCGGCGCGGCGACGCTGGCATTGACCACGCTGCCGAGGGTCATTTCCGCCGGCACCGCGTCGAGGCCGACCTTGACCTTCAGCGTGCCGCTGCGCTCGTCCACCGTCGGGGTGATCTCGCGGACCTTGCCGCTGGCGGTGACCTCCGGCCTGCCGAGCAGGCTGACGCTGATCCGCTGGCCCTCGACGTCGTGGCTGAACAGCGATTCGTAGACGTTGAACACCGCGTCGCGCTCGCCGTCGCGGGCCAGGGTGAAGATCGGCACGGTGGCCTGCACCACCTGGCCGACCTCGGCCTGGCGGGCGGTGATCACCCCGGCGTCGGAGGCCCGCAGCTCGGTGTAGGAAAGCAGGTCGCGGGCGTTGGCCAACTGCGCCTGGGCGGCCTTCAGCGAACTCTGCGCGCTGCGCACCGAGGCCAGCGCCTGGTCGTACTCGCTCTGGCTGGTGTAGCCCTTGGGCAGCAGCGCCTTCTGCCGCCGATAGTTGAGGTCGGCGAGCTTCGATTGCGCCTGCTGCGCGGCGACCGCCGCCTGGGCGTTCTCCACGTTGCTGCGCTGGTCCTGCGGGTCGAGCCGCGCCAGCACCTGGCCAGCCGCGACGTGGTCGCCGACATCGACCAGGCGCTCGACGATCTTGCCGCCGACGCGGAACGACTGGTCGGCCTGCACCCGCGCCTGGATGTCGCCGGTGATCGAGGTGGCCGAGGCGAACTCGGCCAGCTTCACCGTCTGCGCCAGCACGCGGGTGCGTTCCTCGGTAGGCGGCTCGGCGCCGCAGCCGGCCAGCAGGCTGGCGCACAGGATGGCGGGCAGCGCCATCCGTGGCCAGTGACGTTTGCAATGAAAAGCGCCTCTGGCGTCTGACATGCCTTCCCCTTCGCGATCCATACAGATACCGGCCGAACCGGCCGGAAACTCCCAGAATTGGCAGGGATTCTAGCCGCGTCCCCAAGGATTGCGACTATCAGATGGAAGCGGGGGTTCCTTTTCCAAACTTGTGGAGGGGTTCGCTACAGGCGTCAGCTGAACAGGCGCGCGCTCAACTCGCGGCTGGCCTCCAGCAACAACGGCAGGAAGCGGTTTTCCAGCTCGGCGCGGGAAACCCGGCCGGCATGGGTGCCGACGTTCAGCGCGGCGAGTACGTGGCCGGCGGAATCGCGCACCGGCACCGCCAGCGAGCGCAGGCCGACCTCCAGCTCCTGGTCGACGATGCACCAACCCTGGCGACGGATATCCATCAGGCACGGCAACAGGGTATCCGGGGTATAGAGGGTGCGGCTGGTCTTGGCCTGCATCTCCACCTCGCCGAGGTAGCCGTGCAGCGCGTCGTCGTCCAGCGCGGCGAGGAGGATGCGCCCCATCGAGGTGCAGTAGGCGGGCAGCCGGCTGCCGACGTTGAGGTCCACCGAGATCAGCCGCTGCGGCGTCGCCGAGCGAGCGATGTAGAGCACGTCGTCGCCTTCCAGGGTGGCCATCGAACAGGCTTCGTGGAGCTGCTCGCTGAGGCGGTCGAGGATCGGCTGCGCGGTGATCGCCAGCGGCGTCGAGGACAGGTAGGCGTGACCCAGGGTGAGCACCTTCGGCAACAGCGAGTAGGTGCGCCCGTCGGTGGTCGCGTAGCCGAGCTGCATCAGCGTATGCAGGCAGCGGCGCACGGCGGCGCGAGGAATCTCGGTGCGGTGGCTGATCTGGGCGATGGTCAGGTGCCGCTTGCGTTCCTGGAACGCATGGATCACCGCCAGGCCGCGGGCCAGCGAGGTCATGAAGTTGGGATCGCCGGTGAAGGCCGCGATGCGCCTGGCCGGCGAGAGAACGCTCGGCGGCGCCAGGGTGGCGGGATGTTCCGGATGTTCGCTCATGGACATTTGCGCTCGCTTCACGGGTAAACGAGCCGATTATCGAACAGTTGTGCGGTAATCGCAATTGACCCTGGTGGCTCCGACTGTAGTACTGTCGGGCTACCCATCGCCCTCCGGGAGTAATGTCAGGTACCCATCGGCGGGTTCTGGGTAACGCCCTTGCCGCTCCGGCAAGGGCGCCTCTCCTCCCCCGCGCGTCCTGCGCGCGACCGGTACCGCTAGAAGTCGAAGAACACCGTCTCGTTATCGCCCTGGATACGGATGTCGAAGCGGTAGGCGAGCTGCCCGTTCACCTCGCAGCGCCGCGCCACCAGGGTGTCCCGCCGCGGCGCCTGCTCGATCAGGTTGAGCACCGGGCAGGCGGCGTTGGCCTCGGCCTCGTCGTCGAAGTACAGGCGGGTCTGCAGGTGGATGTTGATGCCGCGGGCGAACAGCGCCACGTTGATGTGCGGCGCCATCGGTACGCCCTGGGCATTGCGCACGACCCCCGGCTTGACCGTGTGCAGCGTCCACTCGCCGGCGTCGAAGGTGGTGGCGGTGCGGCCGAAGCTGTTGAAGGGCTGTTCCGGGTCGTAGCGTTCCTGGTAGCGGCCCTCGCTGTCGGCCTGCCAGAACTCCAGGAAGGAATCGCGGACCAGGTGGCCGTTGCCGTCGTAGACGTGGCCGAGCAGGAGGATGTGCTGGCCCGGCGCGTCCTCGCGGGCCATGCGGTTCCAGATCTCCAGGTCGCGGGTCGGGTTGCCGGCGGCGGCCAGCGCCAGGCCGATGTGGACGTAGGGGCCGGCGGTCTGGGAAGGGGTTTCCCGCAGCAGTTCGTGGCTCATGGTCGGCTCCTCAGGCGTTCTCGAAGAAGGTCCTGCGCTGCCCGCGCAGGACGATGTCGAAGCGGTAGGCCAGGCAATCCATCGGATTGGCCATGCTCATGTCGAGCCGGCCGATCAGGCTCTGCGCCGCCTCCGGGTCGGCAAGGGTACGGATGATCGGGCACCTGGGGATCAGCGGGTCGCCCTCGAAGTACATCTGGGTGATCAGCCGTGTGGCGATCGCCGGGCCGCTCACGGACACGTGGATGTGCGCCGGACGCCAGTCGTTGGGGCCGTTGCGCCAGGGATAGGGACCGGGCTTGATGGTGCGGAAGTAGTAGTTGCCCTCGCTGTCGGTGAGGGTCCGGCCGACACCGCCGAAGTTCGGATCGAGCGGCGCCAGGTAGCGGTCGTTCTTGTGCCGGTAGCGTCCGCCGGCGTTGGCCTGCCACATCTCCACCAGGGTATGCGGGACCGGCTTGCCGTACTGGTCGAAGACCCGGCCGAACATGATGATCCGCTCGCCCTGGGGCAGGCCGCCGTGGTCGAAGTTGAGCAGCAGGTCGTTGTCGTGACGGCCCAGCTTGAGATGGGAGAAGTCCGGCCCGCTGGTTTCCGAGAGCGATTGCGGAATGCTCACCAGCGCCTGGCTCGGCGAGCGCGGCACGGAGGTCTTGTAGTCGGGGGTCAGCGCTTTGGGGTGCCAGTTTCGGTCACGGATGACGAAACGACGATTCTCGGCGTCGTGCATGTCAGGCTCCTGTTATTCGCATTGTCGGTCGCCAGGCTTGTGGATTCAGGCATGGAGAGGGAAGTCTTGCGCAGGAAGCGGGACGGGGACAGTGAATTATCCGGCCAGACACATAACCGTTTGGTTATGCGAAATCAGTGCAGCTCGGCGGCCACCTCGCGCAGCACCACGCTGAACCACTGCGCCCCCAGCGGCAATGGCAGGGCCGCGTTGTGACACAGCCCGACCGAACCGCCCGGCTCGCGGATGCCCAGGTCCAGTTCGACCAGCTCGCCGTTGCCGACGTCCAGGCGCACCGCGTCGCGCGGCGCCACCCAGATCGCCTCGCTGCGCAGCACGTAGCTGCGGCTGAGGGTCGGCGAGAGTGTCTCCAGGCGCTGCCCGGCGAGCGGGATGCCACACTGCACGAACAGGCTGTCGGCATGGCGGCGGATGGTGGTGCCGGCCAGCGGCAGCACCAGCGGGAAGTCGGCCAGCCGCTGCGGGTCGCGGAGCGGTGCGGCGAGCAACGGATGGCCGGGGCGCACCACCAGCATCATCGACTCGCTGTACAGGTGCTCGAAGGTCAGGCCCTGGATTTCCGGGCTGTCGGTCATCCGCCCGACCACCAGGTCCAGCTCGCCGACCTTCAGCTGCGCCAGCAGGTAGGCGCTGGGCCCGGTGGCGACGCTGACCACCAGCGCGCGGTGGCGCCGGTGCAGGCGGCGGAGCACCTCGGGCACCACCAGGCTTTCCACCGTCGAGAGCACGCCGACGCGCACCGTCTCCACCTGCGCCTCGTGGCCCCGCAGGGTGTTCACCCCATCGCGCAGGGCCTGCACGCAGGGGCCGGCATAGCGCAGGAAGGTCACGCCCGCCTCGGTCAGCTCGACGCCGGCCTTGCTCCGCTCGAACAGACGCGCGCCGAGGATTTCCTCCAGTTCCTTGAGGGTCTTGGAGATCGCCGGCTGCGACACCGCCACGGCGTCCGCCGCCTTGGCGAAGCTGCGCTGGCGGGCGACTTCGAGGAAGCAGGCGAGGTGGCGGAACTTGATGCGGTTGTCGAGGTTCATGGGGCGGCCGTGGCGGCGAGTGGTGCGGGCATGGTACCCAACGGGCAGGCTGGGGACGAGGTGGCGTTTGGCGAGGTAGTGCCCGGGGGCTCTCCGCATCCCTCTCCCTAGCCAGGGCGTGGGGGGAGGGCGGCGGGCCTGCCTCCCGTCGTCCAGGTGCCCCGCCTGGAGGGATCCCCGACTCAGAACTCCACCGTCGTCGACACCTGGAACTGCCGCGGCTCGCCCATCGCCACGTACAGGCGATTGGCACTGGACGGGTAGTAGGTGCGGTCGAACAGGTTCTTCACGTTGAGCTGGAACTTCACCCCGTGGCCGCCGAAGCGGGTGTCGTAGCTGGCGAAGGCATCGGCCACGGTATAGGACGGCAGGTCGAAGGAATTGCCCGGGTCGCCCGGGCGTTCGCCGACGTAGCGCGCGCCGCCGCCCAGGCGCAGGCGGTCGCCGCCAAGGACCTCGCCGAGTTCGTAGACCGCCGACAGCGACGCGGTGTTGCGCGCCACGTTCTGCAGGCGCTTGCCCTCCAGGGTCGGGTCCTCGGTGACTTCCGCGTCGAGCCAGGCGTAGCTGCCGATCAGGCTCCAGCGTTCGCTAAGCTGGCCGGTGAGGTCCAGTTCCAGGCCGCGCGAGCGGACCCGGCCGGCGGCGCGCACGCTGCTGTTGCCGGCGCCGTCGAGTTCGTTGACCAGCACGTTCTTCTTGCGGATGTCGAACAGCGCCAGGGTGCCGCTGAGACGCCCCGGCACATCCAGCTTGGCGCCCAGCTCCCAGGAGGTCGCCTCCTCCGGCAGGATCGCCGAGTCGATGGTCTCGCCGGTGCTCAGCGGGGCGATGGTCGAGTTCGGCTTGAACGAGCGCGTGTAGCTGCCGTACAGCGAGACCTCGTCGCTCAGGCGATAGACCAGGCCGCCGCGCGGCACCCACTTCTGCCCATTGATGTCGGTGTTGGCGTTGAACGGCCGGCCGCGCCCGGCGAGCTGGTCGTAGATCTGGTAGCGCGCGCCGCCGACCAGGATCCAGCGGTCGTCCAGGTGGATCGAGTCCTGGAAGTACAACGAGTCGCTGCGCAGCTTGTCGGTCTGGTCGCTGTCGCCGGCGACCACCCGGGTCGACGGCACCACCTGGCCATAGACCGGGTCGAGGTAGTCGAAGCGGCTGGTCCTGCTGTCGCGCAGCAGGTCGGCGCGGAAGATCTTGCGCTTCTCGTGGTCCATGCCGAACTGCAGGTCGTGCCGCATCCCGGCCAGTTGCAGCGCGCCGCTCAGGCCGAGGGTGGCGAAGCTGTCGCTGCTGACCGCGCCGTGGGTGCCGTCCATGCGCCGGGTCAGGGTGCCGTCGGCGTTCACGGCCATCACCCGGGCCTGGTTGTCGTCGTAGGTCTCGCGACTGTAGCCGTAGCCGAAGTGGGCCTTCCAGCTGTCGTCGAGCTGGCGTTCGAGGTCCAGGCGGGTCAGGTCGGAGCGGCCCTCGGTGATGTTGAAGGGCTCGTCCAGGCGCCGGCTGCGCGGGATGTCCAGCGGGCGGTTGGTGCGCGGGTCGATGGCCGTGCCGCGGTCGAACGGCGTGGTGAACTCGCGGTGCTCGTAGCTCAGGTTGACCGTCGTGTCCTCGCCGTACCAGGCCAGCGAGGGCGCCACCAGCGTCTCGCGGCTCTTGCCGAAGTCGCGCCAGTAATCCTCGTCCTCATGATCGAGGATCATCCGGTAGGCCAGTCCGCTGTCGCCCAGCGGGCCGGTGGAGTCCAGCTGGCCGCCGCCGCCGTTGCGCCCGTGGGCGTAGGCCGAGCCGCGCAGGGTCAGGGCGTTGGCTTGCTGCAACTGCGGCTTCCTGCTGACCACGTTGACCACCCCGCCCGGGTCCTGGATGCCATAGAGCAGGGATGCAGGCCCCTTCAGCACCTCGACGTGGTCGGCGGTGGCGGTGAAGTTGCGGCCCTGCACCGAGGGCATGCCGTCGCGCATGATCGAGCCGTCGCGGTTGTCGCCGAAGCCGCGCTTCATCACCGCGTCCTGGGTACCGCCGAGGGTGTTGGCCTGGGTGATGCCACTGATGTTGCCCAGCGCGTCGTCAAGGTTGCGCGGACGCTGGTCCTGTAGCGCCTGTGCCGGGACCACGCTGATCGTCTGGGGGATTTCCAGCACCGGCGCATCGCCGCGGCTGATCGAGGCGCTGGCCGCCGGCCGGTAGCCCTGCGCCGGTGCGGCGGCGGACACCGTGGTGGCATCGAGGTCGAGCGCGCCGCTGGCGGGGATCGGCTCCAGGGTCAAAGTCCGCTCGTCGACCCGCCGCGCGCGCAGGCCGCTGCCCTGCAGCAGGCGTTGCAGCGCCTCCTCCGCGCCCAACGAGCCGTGCAACGCCGGCGCGGTCGCCTGCGGCGGCAGTTCGGCGGTGTAGAGCAGCGTCTGCCCGCTGGCCCGGCTGAACGCGTCGAGCGCCCGCGCCAGCGGCGCGGCGGCCTGGCTGAAGCGGTAGCGCACCGCCTCGGCGGCCTGCGCTGTGGCGGCCAGACAGCCGAGGCTGAGGAACAGGGCGGGGAGAGTATGCAGGGCGAAGCGCGGGAACGGGGTCATGGGTTGCTCGTGTCGGTCGCTTTTCCAATGCGAATCAATCGCGGTCATGAGCACTACACGAAGCGGCGGTGGTTTTACCTCACCCCGCGGCGCAAAAAAAATTCGTCGCCGGGAAAAATTCCGGCACCCGAACGGACCGGGGCCGTCGTCAGCGGATCACCACCAGGCGTCCGAACAGGATCTGCTGGCGATAGCCGAGTACCGCCTGCAGCGACTTCAGCGCGGCTTCGGGATCGTCGCTGCGGAAGCTGCCGCTGACCGGCTGGCGGCCGAGCGCGTCGTCGAGCAGGAGAATGCGGCCGGGGTAGTAGCGAGCGAGTTCGTCGAGCACTTCCGCCAGCGGCTGCCGGTAGAAGCTCAGCCAGCCCTGGCGCCAGGCCAGCGCGGCGGCGGCGTCGACGGCCACGGGCCGGCCCAGCTCGCCGTCGGCGAAGCCGACCTGCTGGCCGGCACCCAGCACTTCCTCGGCGGCGCCCGCGCCCGTGCCGGCGCTCACCGCGACCCGCCCTTGCAGCACGGTGACGCGGGTCGCCCTGGCGCCGCGACGGACTTCGAACTCGGTGCCCAGCACCCGCGCCCTGCCCTCGCCGGCCTCGACCACGAATGGCAGCGCGTCGCGCTTCACTCGCAACGCCACGGCGCCGCGCAGCAGTTCGACCCGCCGCTGGCCACCGTCGATACGCACGCGCACCGCGCTGCCGGCGTCCAGGCTCAGGTAGGAACCATCGGCCAGCTTCCATTCGGCGACCTGCCCCGGCGCCGCGACATAGTCGGCGCGCCAGTCCTGCAGCCAGTCGCCGGGCTGCCACCAGCCGCCCAGCCAGAGCATCGCCAGCAGGCAGGCCACGCTGGCCAGCGGGTAAGCCCAGCGCCGTGGGTTGCGCGGCGCCCGCCGCGGCCGCAGGTAGATCTCCAGGGCGTCGGCCTCTTCCAGGGCCAGCCGGGTCGCCGGCATCTCGGTCAGGCGCCAGAGCGTCTCGGCGCGGGCGTAGGCCTGGGCATGCTCGGGGCGCTGCGCCAGCCAATCCTCGAAAGCCCGCCGGACGGCCACGTCGGATGTGCCGCGCAGGCGCACCAGCCAGGCCTGGGCGGTCTGCTCCAGGGCCGGATCGCAGGGCGCGGCGTCGCTGTCGGTTCGGGTCATGGCTGGGCGCTCCGGGTCTGCTCGCCGGCCGGGCCGGCCAGGCTCGCCTTGCAGGCGTCGAGGGCGCGCATCATATGTTTTTCCACGGCGCTTTGGGACAACTGCATGGCCCGGGCGATCTCCGCGTAGGTGCGGCCATGGATGCGGTTGAGCAGGAAGATCCGCCGGGTCCGCTCGGGCAGGTCGCGCAGAGCGGCTTCGACCCGCCGCCACTGGTCGCCGGCCTCGAGCGCCTGCTCGGGTCCGACCGGCTCGCCCTGGCGTTGCTCCGGCAGCCAGTCGTCCAGCTGCCGCTGCCGCGAGCCCTCGCCACGCAAGTGGTCGATGGCCAGGTTGCGCGCGCTGCGCAGCAGATAGCTGCCAAGCTCCTCCACCGGGGCGGCCGGGCGCCGCCAGAAGCGCAGGAACAGCTCCTGGACCAGGTCGGCGGCGGTCGCCCGGCAGCCGACCCGGCGCCTGACCAGGCTTTCCATGCGCTGGCGCTGGGCCAGGAAGGCCTTGAGCAGATCCGCGCGGCGCGCCGCCTCGCCGTCTGCCGGCAAGGCATCCGGGCGCGGGCCGGAGGGTAGGTCGCGGTCGGACATCGGTGAGGGACGGCTGCACGAAAGCCGGCGCCGGAACGGCGCCATGGGGATGCTGCGCAGACCCTCAAATGATAATGCTTATCATCAATGCCGAGAAGCCGGTGACGACGAAACGCCCGGTGGAACCCCGCCGGCCCTCACTTCACCAGGCGCGCATCCAGGCTGTTCTGCGCCAGGCGCCTGGCCTGTTCCTCGGTCATTCCCAGGCTCTGCTGCAAGGCGTGGAAGTTCTCGGTGACATAGCCGCCGAAGTAGGCCGGGTCGTCGGAATTCACCGTCACCTTCACGCCACGCTCGAGCATGTCGAGGATGGTGTGCTGGCTCATGTCGTCGAACACGCAGAGCTTGGTGTTGGACAGCGGGCAGACGGTCAGCGGGATCTGCTCGTCGATCAGCCGCCGCATCAGCCGTTCGTCCTCGAAGGCGCGCACGCCGTGGTCGATGCGTTCGACCTTGAGCAGGTCGAGGGCTTCCCAGATGTACTCGGGCGGCCCCTCCTCGCCGGCGTGGGCGACGGTGAGGAAGCCTTCGCTGCGGGCGCGGTCGAAGACGCGCTGGAACTTGCGCGGCGGATGCCCGACTTCCGAGCTGTCGAGGCCTACGGCGACGAAGGCGTCGCGGAACGGCAGGGCCTGGTCGAGGGTTTTCTGTGCTTCTTCCTCGCTGAGGTGGCGGAGGAAGCTGAGGATCAGCCCGTGACGGATGCCCAGCTGCTTCTCGCCGTCGCGCAGCGCGGCACGGATGCCGGCGAGCACCACCTCGAAGGGAATGCCGCGGTCGGTGTGGGTCTGCGGGTCGAAGAACGGCTCGACGTGGACCACGTTCTGCGCCTTGCACTTCTGCAGGTAGGCCCAGGTCAGGTCGTAGAAGTCCTGCTCGCTGCGCAGCACGTCGGCGCCAGCGTAGTAGAGGTCGAGGAATTCCTGCAGGTTGTTGAAGGCGTAGGCCTTGCGCAGGGTCTCGACGTCGTTCCACGGCAGGGCGATGCGGTTGCGCTCGGCGAGGGCGAACAGCAGTTCCGGCTCCAGGGTACCTTCCAGGTGCAGGTGCAGTTCGGCCTTGGGCAAGGCGTTGAGCCATTCGTACATGGGGTGGGTTCTCGCGATCAGGCTGGTCGTTGCCGGCAAGTTTAACCTGTCCCGCGAGCCAGGCCCGAGGGAATCCCCCGGGCCGCTGCCAGCGGCAACTCAGGCCGTCTCGCCGCGCCGATAGGCATAGGTCTGGGCGAAGCGCGAGGTCAGCCACTCGCCGCAGGTGGTCGGCGGGTACCTCGGCGGATTGTCCGCGTCGAAACAGCCCGGCAGGCAGCGGATCTCGGTGTCGCTGTGCGGCTCGGCGAAGAACGGCATGGAATAACGGTCCACTCCGCGCGGGCTGAGCACCCGGTGCGGGGTCGAGCGATAACGGTCGTTGCTCCAGCGCGCCATCATGTCGCCGATGTTGACCACGAAGGTGCCGTCGATCGGCGGTGCGTCGATCCATTCGCCCTGGCGGTTCTGCACTTGCAGGCCGCCGGCGGCGTCCTGGTAGAGCAGGGTCACGCAGCCGTAGTCGGTGTGCGCGCCGGCGCCGGGCTGGTCGGCGCTCTGCCGGTCGGCGGCCGGCGGATAGTGGATCAGGCGGAACACGCTGACCGGCTGCTCGAAGCGGCGGTCGAAGAAGTCCTCCTCGATCCCCAGGGCGATGGCCAGGGCGCGCAGCACGGTACGGGCCAGCGCCAGCATGTCGGCGTAATGCCCCTCCAGCAGCGCCTCCCAGCCGGGCAGGTCGGGGTGCCGGTTGGGCCCGTAGAAGGACGTGCCGGCGCCCACGTCCGGATGCTCCGCCGGCAGGTGCAGGGCCATGTCGAAGGTTTCCTTGAAGTCGCTGGGCAACGCCGGGTCGAGCTGCTCGGTGGCGATCGCGCCGTAGCCGCGATGGTTGCGGCTGCGGGTGATATCGATCTTCAGCTTCTCTTCGACGGGCAGCGCGAAGAACTCCCGCGCCGCCGCCAGCAGGGCTTCGAAGCGCGCGGCCGGCAACGGGTGCCCGGCGATATAGAAGAAGCCCCACTCGCGGCAGGCCTGGTCGATCCGCCGCGCCACGTCGTTCCAGGCGCCGCGGTCGGCGCCGTAGAGCGGGGCGATGTCGATGATGGGTAGACGGTCCACTCGCGCTCTCCTCGATGGGCCCTGTACGGAAAGTGCCTGCGCTCGGCGTCTTGTCTCATACGAGGCCAGGGTTCACTTCGGCAGGTCGGCCTTGATGCCTTCCACGTAATAGTTCATCGACGCCAGGTCGGCATTGGTCGCGCTGACGCCGGCGGCGAAACGCTCCTTGCCGGACTGGTCGCGGATCGGCCCGGTGAAGGGATGGAAGGCGCCGCTGCGGATCGACTCGATCAGCCTGCCCGCCTCTTCCCGCACCGGCGCCGGCAGCACCTCCTGGTTCAGCGGCAGGACCACCATGCTCTCGGCCAGGCCGCCCCAGAAGTCCTCGGATTTCCAGGTGCCGTCCATCACCGCCTGGGCCGAGCGGATATAGTGCGGGCCCCAGTCGTTGACGATCGAGGTGAGCACGGTCTTCGGCCCGAAGTGCTGCATGTCCGAGGCGTAGCCCACGGCGTATACCCCGCGACGCTCGGCGGCCTGGATCGGCGCCGGGCTATCGGTGTGCTGGAACACCACGTCGACGCCCTGGTCGATCAGCGCGTTGGCCGCGTCGGCCTCCTTGCCCGGATCGAACCAGGTGTTCACCCACATCACCTTGAGCTCGGCCTGCGGGTCGTATTTGTCCAGCGCCAGCCGGATCGCGTTGATGTCGCGGATCACCTCGGGAATCGGGAACGAGGCGATGTAGCCGATCTTGTGGCTGCGGGTCATCTTCGCCGCGAGGAAGCCGCCGACGTAGCGGCCCTCGTAGGAGCGCGACAGGTAGGTGCCGAGGTTCCTGTCGCGCTTGTAGCCGGTGGCGTGCTCGAAGGTCACCCTGGGAAACTGCCGGGCCACCTTGGCGGTGGGGTTCATGTAGCCGAAGGATGTGGTGAAGACCAGGCCGTAGCCGTCTTTCGCCAGGTTGCGGATGACCCGCTCGGCATCGGCGCCCTCGGCGACGTTCTCGACGAAGCTGGTCTTCACCTTGTCGCCGAAGTGCTCCACCAGTTCGCGGCGGCCCAGTTCGTGCTGGTAGGTCCAGCCGTGGTCGCCGACCGGGCCGACATAGACGAAGCCGACCTTCAGTGGTTCGGCGGCCTCGGCGGCGAGAGCGCAGGCGCCGAGGCCGAGGACGGCGGCAAGGCGGCACAGGACGGAGGTGCGGGATTGCGTGCGACGGTGTTTCATGGATGGGTGTGCTCCGGTGAGTGCAGGGTTGGCCATCGGACGTGGCTTCGCGTTCAGCCCGCCCGCCGATGCAATTACCTGACCACCCGGACAACTCCGCTCAAGCCCGCGCTTCTGCGTGCCGCGCCATGCCGGCGCGGCTGCAGGACGGTGCAGCGCGCCATCGCCTGGTGCATGCCGGCGCCACCACGATGGCCTACCATGGGCGCTGGCTTTCCGTAACAAGGCACGCACGCGATGACCGCGATCTACCTGGCCGGGCCGGACGTCTTCCGCCCCGACGCCGAGGCCCACGGCGAAACCCTCAAGGCGCTCTGCGCCGAGTTCGGCTTCGTCGGCCTCTACCCGCTCGACCACGCCCTGCCCGCCGACATCCGCGAGCCGGCCGCCCAGGCCGCCTGGATCTACCGCGCCAATGTCGGCCTGATCGAGCGCGCCGACTGCGTGCTGGCCAACCTCGACCCGTTCCGCGGCAGCGAGCCGGACAGCGGCACCGCCTTCGAGGTCGGCTACGCCCTGGCCCTGGGCAAGCCGGTCTACGCCTATCTCGACGATGCCGGCGCCTACGCCGAGCGTCTCGCCCGGCTGGCCCCGGAATGGCTCGGCGAGCGCCCCGGCGTGGACCGCGACGGCTGGCAACTGGAGGGTTTCGGCCTGCCATTGAACCTGATGCTGGCGGTGCCTTCGCGGCTGGTCGCGGGCGGCCCGCGCGAGGCCCTGCTGCGTCTCGCCGAGGATCTCGGCCGGAACACCTGAAGCGCGGCGTGAAAACCGTCGCCTAGCTGCTGGCAGATAGACGCCGCCCGGCCCGCCGCTTGCCGGCCATAATCCTGGACAACAACGGCCCCATCCGGGAGGCCGGCCTCCAGGAGAGCATCCGATGAGCCGATCCAAGGGTTCCAGCAGCCGTCGCAGCTTCCTGCGCCTGGCAGCCCTGCTGCTGCCCGCCGGCGCCCTGCTCGGCAGCCTGCCGGGCGTACGCGCCGCGGCCAGGCCGCGCAAACTCTACCTGGCCGGTCCCGATGTGTTCCGCGCCGACGCCGTCGCCCACGGCGAAGCGCTCAAGGCACTCTGCGCACGCTACGGCTTCGAGGGCCTCTACCCGCTGGACAACGCCTTGCCGAAGCGCATCGCCGATCCGCGCGAACAGGCGGCCTGGATCTACCGCGCCAATCTCGGCCTGATCGAACGCGCCGACGCGGTGCTGGCCAACCTGAACTTCTTCCGCGGCGCCGAGCCCGACAGCGGCACCGCCTTCGAGGTCGGCTACGCCACCGCCCTCGGCAAGCCGGTCTATGGCTACGTCGACGACGCCGGCAGCTACGCCGAACGAATCCGCCGCCACGCTCCCGCGCTGATCGGCCAGGACCCGAGCCGCGACCGCGACGGCATGGCCCTGGAAGAGTTCGGCCTGCCGCTCAACCTGATGCTGGCGGTGCCGGCAACGCTAGTCGTCGGCGACGCCGAGCAGGCCCTGCGCCAACTCGCCGGGCACCACGGCTGAGCCGGCCGAAAGATTCAGGGCAGGCGGGCGATACGCTCGGCGAGCAGGTCGAAGAAACCCTGGGCGTCGCCCTCGTTGATCCAGTTGACGTTGGCCGGCTGCTTGAGGCCGCCGTACCAGTCGGCCACGGTCTGGCCGAAGGTGATGCCCTCGCGGCTGTCGACCTGCACGTTGATCCGCTTGCCCTTGAACAGCGAGGGCTCGAGCAGGTAGGCGACCACCGTGGCGTCGTGCACCGGGCCGCCCTCCAGACCGTAGTACTTGATGTCGTACTGGACGTAGGCGTCGAGGATGTCGGCGACGGTCTTGCCGGCCCGGTTGCCGAGGTTGCGCAGCCTGGCGATGCGCTCGGGGCTGGTGAGGATCTTGTGGGTCACGTCGAGCGGCAGCATGGTGATCGGCGCCCCGCTCTTGAGCACGATCTCCGCCGCGTGCGGATCGGCGAAGATGTTGAATTCGGCGGCCGGGGTGATGTTGCCGCCGTTGAAGTGGGCGCCGCCCATGATCACGATCTCGCGGATACCCTTGACGATGTCCGGGGCCTGGGTCAAGGCCAGCGCGAGGTTGGTCTCCGGGCCGAGCATGGCCAGGGTCACGCTCTTCTCCGGCGCCGCGCGCAGGGTGCGGATCAGGTAGTCCACGGCGTTGCCTTCGGCCAGCGGCTGCTTCGGCTCATGCACCTCGACGCCGCTGATGCCTTCGCTGCCATGCACGTCGGCGGCGTAGATCGGCGTGCGCAGCAGCGGCCGCGGGGCGCCGGCGTAGACCGGGATGTCCGGGCGCTTGCCCCACTCGCGGGCCAGGCGGGCGTTGCGCGCGGTCTTTTCCAGCGGCACGTTGCCGGCGACGGTGGTCAGCGCCTGGATCTTCAGTTCCTTCGGCGAGGCCATGGCGAACAGCAGGGCGATCACGTCGTCGGCGCCCGGATCGGTGTCGATGATCAGCGTCCGCGGCGATTGCGGCGCGGCCGTTTCGGCGGCGGCGAAGGGAAGGCTGGCGGGCATCAGCAGGGCGAGTCCTAGCAGCAGGCGGCAAAAGCGGTTGCGGGGGCGGGCGGCGCGTGACATGGGGGTGGCTCCTGGTGGGGAATGCCACAGTCTAGCCAGTCGCGGGCCACGCGCCGACCTATGCGAACCGACAGAGGAAGCGTAGCGCTTCCTCCGTCGGCAACCGCGTCAACCGGCGATCAGGGCGCTCGCCGCCGCGCGGTGGCGGGCGATCAGGGCGGCCAGGTCGAGGCCCTCCACGGCACCGTCGACCACTCGCCAGGTGCCGCCCACCATTACCCGGTCGGCGCGATCGGCGGCGCACAGCAGCAGCGCCGAGAGCGGGTCGTGGCTGCCCGAGAAGCGCAGCTCGTCGAGCTTGAACAACGCCAGGTCGGCCTGCTTGCCGGGGGCCAGTTCGCCGATGTCGCCGCGCCCGAGCAGGCGCGCCGAGCCACGGGTGGCCCAGCCCAGGGCGAGCGCCGGGGTGATTCGCTCGGCGCCGTAGCGCAGGCGTTGCAGGTACAGGGCCTGGCGCGCCTCGAGGATCATGTTCGAGGCGTCGTTGGAGGCCGAGCCGTCGACCCCCAGGCCGATCGGCGCGCCGGCCGCCTCCAGCTCCATGGTCGGGCAGATGCCCGAGGCCAGGCGCATGTTCGAACTCGGGCAATGGCAGATACCGGTGCCCGCCTCGCCGAGCCGGCGGATCTCCTCGGCATTGAAGTGGATGCCGTGGGCCAGCCAGGTGCGCGGGCCGAGCCAGCCGACGCTGTCCAGGTAGTCCACGGTGCGCAGGCCGAAGCGCTGCAGGCAGAAGTCTTCCTCGTCGAGGGTCTCCGCCAGGTGGGTGTGCAGGCGCACGTCATGGCGCGCCGCCAGCTCGGCGCTGGCGCGCATGATCTCCGGGGTCACCGAGAACGGCGAGCAGGGCGCCAGGGCGATCTGCACGCGGGCGCCCTCGCCGCGCTGGTGGTAGCGGGCGATCAGTCGCTCGCTGTCGGCGAGGATGGTCTCGGCTTCCTGCACCGTCTGCTGCGGCGGCAAGCCGCCGTCCTTCTCGCCAAGGCTCATCGAGCCACGAGTGAGCATGGCGCGCATGCCCAGCTCCTCGACCACCCCGGCCTGCACGTCGATGGCCTGTTCGAGACCGCCGGGGAACAGGTAGTGGTGGTCGGCAGCGGTGGTACAGCCGGACAGCAGCAGCTCGGCCAGCGCCACCTTGGTGGCCAGTTCGAGTTTCTCCGGGGTCAGCCGCGCCCAGACCGGGTAGAGGGTCTTCAGCCAGGGGAACAGCGGCTGGTTGACCACTGGCGCCCAGGCGCGGGTGAGGGTCTGGTAGAAGTGGTGATGGGTATTGATCAGCCCCGGCAGGACCACGTGCTGGCTGGCGTCGAACTGGCTGGCGCAGGGTTGCGCGGGGTGCTGGCCGGCGCCGAGCAGCTCGACGATGCGGCCGTCTTCGACGACCAGGCCGCCGGCGGCGTCGAGGCCGTTGGCGGTGAAGATGGCGAGGGGGTTGCGAATCCAGGTGCGGGACATGTGCGGACCTTCGTCGGATCGGCGGGCCGGCGCGAACGCTGCCGGCCCTCGGTTGATGAGAGCCAGCTCAGTGTTCACCCTGTCTGCTGATCCAGGTCCGCGGGGCGACGGGACGCCGCGCGCGTGGCGATATCCTACAAGGGATTTCTGGAGAGGTGTAAGGCTTTCCTCCCGGCGGCGGCCGGGCGCGGTTTGATGGGGGTCAACGGACGTCCCCCGGCAGGGGCATAGAGTGGGGGACTGCATAGCTGAAAACGTAGAACGGAAGGAGCCCCGCATGAGCGAAGAACCCACTGTCAGTCCCCCCTCCGCCGAGCAACCCGCCGCGCAGCCGGCCAAGCCGGCCCGGCCCGCCGCCCGCCGCGCCCCGCGCAAGCCGGCGACCCGCCGCCCGCGGGTGGCCAGCCCGGCGCAGAAGGCTCGCGAGGAGATCCAGGCGATCAGCCAGAAGCCGGTGGCCCTGCAGGTCGCCAGCGCGCCCCACGGCAGCAGCGAGGACAGCACTTCGGCGAGCCTGCCGGCGAACTACCCCTATCACACGCGGATGCGCCGCAACGAGTACGAGAAGGCCAAGCACGACCTGCAGATCGAGCTGCTCAAGGTGCAGAGCTGGGTGAAGGAGACCGGCCAGCGCGTGGTGGTCCTGTTCGAAGGCCGCGACGCCGCCGGCAAGGGCGGCACCATCAAGCGCTTCATGGAGCACCTGAACCCTCGCGGCGCGCGGATCGTCGCCCTGGAGAAACCCTCCTCCCAGGAGCAGGGCCAGTGGTATTTCCAGCGCTATATCCAGCACCTGCCCACCGCCGGCGAGATGGTCTTCTTCGATCGCTCCTGGTACAACCGCGCCGGCGTCGAGCGGGTCATGGGCTTCTGCTCGCCGCTGCAATACCTGGAGTTCATGCGCCAGGCGCCGGAGCTGGAGCGCATGCTCACCAACAGCGGCATCCTGCTGTTCAAGTACTGGTTCTCGGTGAGCCGCGAGGAACAACTGCGGCGCTTCATCTCGCGCCGCGACGATCCGCTCAAGCACTGGAAGCTGTCGCCCATCGACATCAAGTCGCTGGACAAGTGGGACGACTACACCGCCGCCAAGCAGGCGATGTTCTTCCATACCGACACCGCCGACGCGCCGTGGACGGTGATCAAGTCCGACGACAAGAAGCGCGCGCGACTCAACTGCATCCGCCACTTCCTGCACGCGCTGGACTACCCGGGCAAGGACCGGCGCATCGCCCATGAGCCCGATCCGTTGCTGGTGGGGCCGGCCTCGCGGGTGATCGAGGAAGACGAGAAGGTCTACGCCGAGGCGGCCGCCGCGCCGGGCCACGCGAACCTGGATATCCCGGCCTGAGGCCGGCGGTCGCGCCAATGAAAACGCCCGGGGCGCTGTCGCGCCCCGGGCGTTCCGCTTTCGACAGGGGGGATCACTCCGGGGCGGAGGTCCGGATCAGGTGGTCGAAGGCGCTCAGCGAAGCCTTGGCGCCCTCGCCCACGGCGATCACGATCTGCTTGTACGGCACCGTGGTCACGTCGCCGGCGGCGAAGATCCCGGGCAGCGAGGTCTCGCCACGGGCGTCGACGATGATCTCGCCGCGCGGCGACAGCTCGACGCTGCCCTTGAGCCACTCGGTGTTGGGCAGCAGGCCGATCTGCACGAAGATGCCTTCCAGCTCGATCGACTTGAACTCCTCGGAGTTGCGGTCCTTGTACACCAGGCCGGTGACCTTCTGGCCGTCGCCCTTCACTTCGCTGGTCAGGGCGCTGGTGATCACCTCGACGTTCGGCAGGCTGTAGAGCTTGCGTTGCAGCACGGCGTCGGCGCGCAACTTGCTGTCGAACTCCAGCAGGGTCACGTGGGCGACGATGCCGGCCAGGTCGATGGCCGCCTCGACGCCGGAGTTGCCGCCGCCGATCACCGCCACGCGCTTGCCCTTGAACAGCGGGCCGTCGCAGTGCGGGCAGAAGCACACGCCCTTGGCCTTGTACTCCTGCTCGCCGGGCACGCCCATTTCGCGCCAGCGGGCGCCGGTGGCGAGGATCAGGCTCCTGGCCTTGAGGCTGCCGCCGCTCTCGAACTGCACTTCGTGCAACTCGCCGGCGTTCTTCGCCGGCACCAGCTTGCTGGCGCGCTGCAGGTTCATGATGTCGACCTCGTAGTGGCGCACATGCTCTTCAAGCGCTCGCGCCAGCTTCGGCCCTTCGGTCTCCTGCACCGAGATGAAGTTCTCGATGGCCATGGTGTCCAGCACCTGGCCGCCGAAGCGCTCGGCGGCGACGCCGGTGCGAATGCCCTTGCGCGCGGCGTAGATCGCCGCCGCGGCGCCGGCCGGACCGCCGCCGACCACCAGCACGTCGAAAGCTTCGCGGGCGGTGAGCTTCTCGGCGTCGCGGGCGGCGGCGCCGGTGTCGATCTTGGCGAGGATCTCTTCCACACCCATGCGGCCCTGGCCGAAGACTTCGCCGTTGAGGTAGATGCTCGGCACCGACATGATCTGGCGCGCCTCGACCTCGTCCTGGAACAGCGCGCCGTCGATGGCGACGTGGCGGATGTTCGGGTTGAGCACGGCCATCAGGTTCAGCGCCTGGACCACGTCCGGGCAGTTCTGGCAGGACAGCGAGAAGTAGGTTTCGAACTCGAAGGTGCCCTCGATGCCCTTGACCTGCTCGATCACCTCCGCGTCGAGCTTGGAGGGATGGCCGCCTACCTGCAGCAGGGCCAGCACCAGCGAGGTGAATTCGTGGCCCATGGGGATACCGGCGAAGCGCAGGCCGATGTCCGCACCCGGGCGGTTCAGCGAGAACGACGGTTTGCGCGCATCGCTGCCGTCGGTCTTCAGGGTGATCTTGTCGGTCAGGCCGACGATGTCTTGCAGCAGGCCCAGCAGCTCGCGGGATTTGTCGCTGTCATCGAGGGACGCGACGATCTCGAACGGCTGGCTGACCTTTTCCAGGTAGGCCTTCAACTGGGCTTTAAGATTGGCGTCCAACATGGTTCAGCTCCTCGAAATTCGGGCAAACGGGGTCCCCGGCGGATGGAACATCCGCCCTGCACGGCGCGTTGGCTGGGTGAAGGACGGACGATCCGGGAAGGATCGTCCGCCGGAGAGGCTGGCGGCGAATGCCGCCGGCGCGGTCTTAGATCTTGCCGACCAGGTCCAGGGACGGCGCGAGGGTCTTCTCGCCTTCCTTCCACTTGGCCGGGCAGACTTCGCCCGGGTGGGCAGCGGTGTACTGGGCGGCCTTCAGCTTGCGCACGGTCTCGCCGACGTCACGGGCGATCTCGTTGGAGTGGATCTCGACGGTCTTGATCACGCCTTCCGGGTTGATCACGAAGGTACCGCGCAGAGCCAGGCCTTCTTCCGGGATGTGCACGCCGAAGGCATTGGTCAGCTGGTGGGTCGGGTCGCCGATCAGCGGGAACTGGGCCTTGCCGACGGCCGGCGAGGTTTCGTGCCAGACCTTGTGCGAGAAGTGGGTGTCGGTGGTCACGATGTAGACCTCGGCACCGGCCTTCTGGAACTCGCCGTAGTTGTTGGCGGCGTCTTCGATCTCGGTCGGGCAGTTGAAGGTGAAGGCAGCCGGCATGAAGATCAGGACCGACCACTTGCCCTTCAGGGATTCCTCGGTCACCTCGATGAACTTGCCGTTGTGGAAAGCGTTGACCTTGAACGGTTGGACTTGAGTGTTGATCAGGGACATCAGTCGTTCCTCTCTCAGTTGAATGGGGGTGTTTCAAATCGACTGGGAGAATCTTAACGGGGTTCGACAAAAATGCCCCATTGATTTAGGCCATCAGTGAAATTATCTAAATCTATCGAAGGATATATAAATAGTTAAAACAACTAATCGTAAAACCCACCTCGGTCAGAGACCCGCCTTCCACGGCTGGCCCAGGGAAACCGGGGCGTAGAGCCGGGTGCGCAAGGCGTCGCGGGAGAGCAGGACCAGCACCAGGATGGTCGCCACGTAGGGCAGCATCGCCAGCAGGTTGGCCGGAATCGCCAGGCCGACCCCCTGGGCCACCAGGTGCAGGATGCTGGCCAGGCCGAACAGCCAGGCGCCGAGCAGCACGCGGAATACCCGCCAACTGGCGAACACCACCAGCGCCAGGGCGATCCAGCCACGCCCGGCGGTCATGTTCTCCGCCCACATCGGCGTATAGGCCAGCGACAGGTAGGCGCCGGCCAGGCCGGCCATGGCCCCGCCGAAGAGCACCGCCAGGGTGCGCACGCGCAGTACCGGCAAGCCCATCGCGCTGGCCGCGTCGGGGTTCTCGCCGACCGCCTGGAGGACCAGCCCGGCACGGCTGCGCAGGAGCATCCAGGCGACCGCGGCGAACAGCGCCAGGCTCAGGTAGACCAGCGCGTCCTGGGCGAACAGCATGCGCCCGAGCAGCGGCAACTCACCCAGCACCGGCAGCGCCAGCGGGGCGAAGCCCTGCAGTGGCTTGCCGACCCAGGCGGCGCCGACGAACGACGACAGGCCGACGCCGAAGATGGTCAGCGCCAGGCCGCAGGCCACCTGGTTGGCGTTCAGGTACAGGGCGACCCCGGCGAACAGCGCCGCCAGCAGCATCCCGGCGAGCACCGCGAGTAGCACGCCGAGCCACAGGCTGCCGCTGGAGAAGGCGACCATGAAGCCGATCACCGCGCCGAACAGCATCATCCCTTCCTGGCCGAGGTTGAGCACCCCGCTCCTCTCGCAGACCAGTTCGCCCAGCGCCACCAGCAGCAGCGGCGTACCGGTGCGGACCATGGCGAACAGCAGGTTGTTCAGCAGATCGATGTCCATCGTGGTTCCTCGACGAAGCGGTTTCAGGCCAGGGCGTCGCGCAGTGCCGGGCGCTTGCGCCAGTGCCCGTGCAGGCGCGGGCGGTAGAGGATCAGCACGTCGCAGGCGAGGAGGAAGAACAGCATCATTCCCTGGAACAGCCCGGTCAGCGCCAGCGGCAGGTTGAGGCTCATCTGCGCGGCCTCGCCCCCCAGGTAGAGCAATGCCATCAGCAGGCTGGCGGCGAGGATGCCGAAGGGGTTCAGGCGGCCGAGGAAGGCCACGGTGATCGCCGCGTAGCCATAGCCCGGCGAGACCTGCGGCACCAGCTGGCCGATCGGGCCAGCGACCTCGCAGACGCCCGCCAGCCCCGCCAGCGCCCCGGAAAACAGCAGGACGAACCAGACCAGGCGCTTCTCGCGGAAACCGGCGAAACCGGCGGCGCGGCGATCCAGGCCGAGTACGCGGACCTGGAAACCGAGGAAGCTGCGCTGCGCCAGCACCCAGACCGCCGCCAGCGCCAGCAGGCCGAACAGCGCGCCGAAGTGCACCCGGCTGTCCTCGAACAGCGCCGGCAGGCGGCTGGCTTCGCCGAACAGCGCCGACTGCGGGAAGTTGAAGCCCTCCGGGTCCTTCAACGGCCCGTGCACGCCGTACAGCAGCAGGTTCAGCGCGATGTAGTTGAGCATGATGGTGGTGAGGATCTCATTGGCGTTGAAGCGCGTCCGCAGCCAGGCGGCGAGCCCGGCCCAGAACGCCCCGGCAGCGCTCCCGGCGAGCAGCACCCCGGCCAGCGCCCAGCGGCTCTGCCAGTCGAGCAACTGGATCGCCACCGCGCTGCCGGCCAGGGCGCCGATCAGCAGTTGGCCCTCCGCGCCGATGTTCCACACGCGCGCCTGGTAGGCCAGCGCCAGGCCGAGGGCACAAAGCAGGATCGGCATGGCTTTCACCAGCAGCTCGCCGATCCCGTAGAGATCGCTGACCGGCTGTACCAGCACGGTATGCAGGGCCTGCCACGGATCGTGACCGAGACCGGCGAACAGCAGCGCGCCGCAGACCAGGGTCAGCAGCCCCGCCAGCAGCGGAGAGGCCAGTAGTATCCAGCGCGACTGCCGGCCACGCGGTTCCAGGGACAACAGCATCACAGGCTCCCTTGGGCAACAGCGCCGGCGACCGCCGCCGGCGCCTCGAATTGTCCGGCCATCCAGCCGCCGACCTGCTGCGGCGAAGCGCTCGCGGTGGCGACCGCCGGGGACAGCCGCCCCGAACACAGCGCGGCGATGCGGTCGCTGAGCAGGAACAGCTCGTCGAGGTCCTCGGAGACCACCAGGATCGCCGTACCGGCATCGCGCAAAGCGATCAGCGCGCGGTGGATCAGCGCCGCCGCGCCGACGTCCACGCCCCAGGTGGGATGCGCCGCCACCAGCAGGCGCGGGCTCTGGAGGATCTCGCGGCCGAGGATGAACTTCTGCAGGTTGCCGCCGGAAAGACTGCGTGCCGGCGCCCCGGCTCCCGGGGTCTTCACGGCGAAACGGCGGATGATCTCCTCGGCCAGCGCCAGCACCTTGCGCCGCCGGACCAACCCGCGCTTCACCAGTCCCCGCTGGAAGGCGCTGAGCAAGGTATTGTCCGCCAGGCTCATCTCCGGCACCGCGCCATGCCCCAGCCGCTCGGCGGGAACGAAGGCCTGGCCGGCGCGGCGCCGCGCATCCGCCGCCAGGTGTCCGCCGGCAGTGCCGCCGAGGCGGATACGCCCGGCCTGGACGCGCGGCAGGCGGACCTCGCCGCTGAGCAGGGCGAGCAATTCATCCTGGCCGTTGCCGGCGACCCCGGCGATACCGAGGATCTCGCCGCTGCGCACCTCCAGGTCGAGGCCGGCGAAGGACACGCCGAACGGGTCCGGGTTGCGCCAGTACAGGTCGCGCACCTGGAGGAAAGGTGCGCCGCCGGCGACTTTCGGATACTCCGCCGCCAGGCCCTCGGCGTCGCCCACCATCAGCCGCGCCAGCTCGAGATCGGAACATTGCGCCGGCAGGCACTGCCCGGCCACCCGCCCACCGCGCAGCACCGTGGCGCGCCGGCAGAGCGCGCGAACCTCGGCCAGCTTGTGGCTGATGAAGAGGACACTGCACCCCTCCTCCGCCAGACGGCGCAGGATGACGAAGAGATCCTCGGCCTCGCGCGGGGTCAGCACCGAGGTCGGCTCGTCGAGGATCAGCAGGCGGATGTCCTGCATCAGGCAGCGCACGATCTCCACCCGCTGGCGCTCGCCGATGGACAATCCATGGACCAGCCGGCGCGGCTCCAGCGGCATGCCGTAGCGCTGCGAGACCTCGCGGATGCGCGCCTCCAGCCGGCGCGGGCCGCCCGCCTCGGTGCCCAGGGCAAGGGCGATGTTCTGCGCCACGCTGAGGGTCTCGAACAGGGAGAAATGCTGGAACACCATGCCGATCCCCAGCGCCCGCGCGCCGGCCGGGTCGCGCACCCGCACCGGCTCGCCCTGCCAGAGGATCTCACCGGCGTCCGGCCGGGTCACACCGTAGATGATCTTCATCAGCGTGCTCTTGCCGGCGCCGTTCTCACCGAGCAGGGCATGGATCTCGCCAGCGTCGATGCGCAGGTCGATGCGGTCGTTCGCCAGGCAACCCGGATAGCGCTTGCTGATCCCGCGCAATTCGAGGCGCGGCGGCGCGGGGGAGGAAACAGTAGTCATGGCGGGCTCGGTCGGTGGCTCGGCGATTGCGCCGCCGTTGCAAATACCTGGCCAGGAAGTCAGGAAAGCCCGTGGCGCTGGTTTCCCCGCTCGCCGTCAGTGGCGGCGTGGCAGCCGCCGGCACCACACCGGGGCACGCCCCGCAGACCACGACGCATTTGCGAGCAACGCGGCGACGAACGAGCGTGGGCATTTCTCGCGAAACAGTCATCACCACCTTGCGCACAGAGTTATCCACAGCATGCCGACAGCCGCCCGGCATCCCGGGGAGCCATCCCCGCCGACCGTCCCGGCGAATTTCACGACTACCGTGGTGGACAGAAAACAGCCAACCCGGCAGGCCATGAACGCGACCCGGCGAGACATTTTTTCCAACACTTTGCCAACAGACTTATCAACAAGCCTTCAACAGCCGCTCAGGGGAGTACGGCGGAATACCGCCCGCCGACGAGACCAGCGCTCGGCTGAATCCCCGGAGGAGACCCGGCGGCATGCATACAGCACAGTTTGCCAACAGCTTTTCCACAGGAATCGCGCCGATCGAGAGCGTCCGCGAAAATGCCTCGAGGATGTTCCCTTTCAGCGTCCGCTGGCCCGTGAACACTGGGTTTCCCGGCTTTTCAGCGAAGTCCGCGGTGATCGACGGGGGTATGCTCGGCGCGGCCATGCACGGCTGCGCTGTCCACAGTCTGGCGACGCACCATTGTGGCGCCTCCCACATCGCCCTTTCCCTGGGTTTTTCGCCGGCCAGGAGAAATCCTGCGGCCCCGCCTGAAGCCTTTCCGCCAGCCAGCGATGCAACTTTTTCAGTGGCTAATGCGAACAGCTTTTCCACAGACAAACCCACAGAAGGGCCGGTCGCCGGCCGGGCATTTCGCAAGGCGTTTCCATGGTGCCGAAGCACTTTGCGCGGACTACCTGCCGGAGGCCGGAAGCACGCTGCCCGCGACGGCTCGCCCGGCCCTTCGCAGAAAGTCTGCACACAGACTTATCCACAGCATGCGCACAGCGCATAATGACAAAGCCGGGGAGCCGATGAAGACTCCGCTGGCGTTCTTCGCCGATACCTCCGGCGGGGCATCGCGCGCCAAGGGCGGGATATTTCCACCGATTTTCCGGACTAAAAGAGGCGAAAGCCCTTTCCTGCGGCAGAGGAGATGAACGATGCGGTATCGGCTGGCAACTTCGTCCCCCCGCTTGCCCTGTGTTCCGGTCATGGCGCACGCGCGATGAGCAGCTCGGCCCACCGCGGGCGCATCCTGCATTTCCTCGGCGACCCGGCGAAGCTCGGCGACAAGGCCTGGGAGTATTTCGACGACGGCCTGCTGTGGATCGAGCACGGCCAGGTACGTGCCCTCGACCACGCCGCCTACCTGCTGCCACGGCTGCCCGCCGGCCTGGCGCTGGAGGAGCATCCGGGACGCTTGCTGCTGCCCGGCTTCGTCGACTGCCATGTGCACTATCCGCAGCTCGGGGTGGTCGCCTCCTACGGCACCCAGCTGCTGGACTGGCTGGAGGCCCACACCTATCCCGCCGAGCAGCGCTTCGCCGATGCCGGTTATGCCACCGTCCAGGCCGAGCTGTTCCTCGACGAACTGCTGCGCCATGGCACCACCACCGCGCTGGTATTCGGCACTGTCCATGCGGTGTCCGCCGAAGCTTTCTTCCAGGCCGCGCAGAAGCGCCGCCTGCGGATGATCGCCGGCAAGGTGCTGATGGACCGCAACGCCCCGCCGGCACTCTGCGATACCGCGGCCAGCGGCTACGCCGAGAGCCGCGCGCTGATCGAGCGCTGGCACGGCAACGGGCGCCTGCAGTACGCGGTCACCCCGCGCTTCGCGCCGACCTCCTCGCCCGGGCAGTTGGCCGCGGCGGCGCGCCTGCTGGACGAGTATCCCGGCGTCTACCTGCACAGCCATCTCTCGGAGAATCTCAAGGAAGTCGCCTGGGTCGGCGAGCTGTTTCCCCAGGCCCAGGACTACCTCGACGTCTATCACCGTGCCGGGCTGGTCGGTGAACGCAGCGTGTTCGCCCACGGCATCCACCTGTCCGAACGCGAGTGCCGCTGCCTGGCGCACAAGAACGCGGCGCTGGCGCACTGCCCCAGCTCCAACCTGTTCATGGGTTCCGGCCTGTTCGATCTTGGCCGCGCCCAGCAGTACGGCATCCGTGTCGGCATCGGCAGCGACCTCGGCGGCGGCACCAGCCTGTCGCTGCTGGCCAACCTCGCCGACGCCTACAAGATCCAGCAATTGCGCGGCGCCAGTCTCGATCCGTTCCAGGCTCTCTACCTGGCCACCCTCGGCGGCGCCAGGACGCTCGGCCTGGACGGCCTGATCGGCAATTTCCTGCCCGGCCGCGAGGCCGACTTCGTCGCCCTCGACCTCGCCGCCACGCCGATGATCGCCCAGCGCATGGAGCATGCGCGCGGACTGGCCGATACCCTGTTCGTGCTCAACACCCTGGGCGACGACCGCGCGGTGGCGGCAACCTGGGTGCTGGGGGAGCGGCGCCATGCGAAGGGGTGAGCCTCACCCACGCTGGATCGGCCTGGCGCTCCTCCACCGCCCCTCGCCCGGATGAGCAAAGGGCGCATACCGCGCCAATCTGCCGGCATCACTCCAGCCAGATCCTCATGACACCGCCACCGCCTCCAGGAACCGCTCCAGCACCAGGTTCGGCCGGCGGCCCTTGCGGGTCACGATGGTCAGCGCGATGGCGTAGTGGAAGCGCTCCGGCAGCAATGGGCGGAGCATCCCGGCGGCGACCCAGTCGGCGGCGTAGTGCGACGGCAGGTAGCCGATGAAGTTGCCGGTCAGGATCAGGAACGCCATGCCCTCACGATCCGAGGCGCTGGCGCTGTTGTTCAGCTCCTGGTGGCGCGCCTGGGCTTCGGCGGGCAGGCGGTAGCTGGGCGCCACGGCGTCGGCGGCGAGCACCTGGTCCACCGCGATGTCGCCGTCGGCGCGCTCGAACAGCGGGTGGCCGCGGCTGCAATAGAGCTGCGCGTGCTCGTCGTACAGCGGCAGGTACTCCAGGCCCGAGAGCGGGCTGATCAACGGCACCACGCCGACATGCAGGTGACCGTCGAGCACGCCCAGCTCGATCTCGTTGGGAGTGGTCATGCCGATGTTGATCCGCACCTGTGGCCCCTGTCCCTTGAGCGTGCTGAGGGCGTGGGTGATGCGCATCTGCGGCAGGGTCACCAGGTTGTTGATGATGCCGATGTTGAGCTCGCCGCGCAGGTGCTGGTGCAGGTCGTTGACCTCGGCGCGAAAGCCCTCCAGCGCCGCCAGCAGGGTCTGGGTCGCGCGATAGACCTCGCGGCCCTCGTCGGTCAGGGCGAAGCCGGCGCGGCCGCGCTGGCACAGGCGCATGCCCAGGCGCTTCTCCAGGTCGCCCATGTGCAGGCTGATCGCCGAGCGGCTGAGGCCCAGGGTGCTCTCGGCGGCGGAGAAGCTGCCGCACTCGACGATGGTCTTGAAGATGCGCAACAGGCGGATATCGAAATCGCTGACCTGGCCGAGCGAAGGGTTGCGGGATTTGCCCATTATTGTTTTACCCAGTCGAAACCAAACGTGAGAAGAATAAGCTTTATCTAACCTTTCGTCAGGGCCAAGCTTGATCCAAACGCTCCGCCGCCGCGTGCGCGGAACCCTCCAACAAGAAAGCCCGAGGATCGAACGATGAACCAGCCGCTCAACGTGGCCCCGCCGGTTTCCAGCGAACTCAACCTGCGCGCCCACTGGATGCCCTTCTCCGCCAACCGCAACTTCCAGAAGGACCCGCGGATCATCGTCGCCGCCGAAGGCAGCTGGCTGACCGACGACAAGGGCCGCAAGGTCTACGACAGCCTGTCCGGCCTGTGGACCTGCGGCGCCGGCCACTCGCGCAAGGAAATCCAGGAGGCGGTGGCTCGCCAGCTCGGCACCCTCGACTACTCGCCGGGCTTCCAGTACGGCCACCCGCTGTCCTTCCAGTTGGCCGAGAAGATCGCCCAGCTGCTGCCCGGCGAACTGAACCACGTGTTCTTCACCGGTTCCGGCTCCGAATGCGCCGACACGTCGATCAAGATGGCCCGCGCCTACTGGCGCCTGAAGGGCCAGCCGCAGAAGACCAAGCTGATCGGCCGCGCCCGCGGCTACCACGGGGTCAACGTCGCCGGCACCAGCCTCGGCGGGATCGGCGGCAACCGCAAGATGTTCGGCCAGTTGATGGATGTCGACCACCTGCCGCACACCCTGCAACCGGGCATGGCGTTCACCCGCGGGATGGCCCAGACCGGCGGGGTCGAACTGGCCAACGAACTGCTCAAGCTGATCGAACTGCACGACGCCTCGAACATCGCCGCGGTGATCGTCGAGCCGATGTCCGGCTCCGCCGGCGTGCTGGTGCCGCCGGTCGGCTACCTGCAGCGCCTGCGCGAGATCTGCGACCAGCACAACATCCTGCTGATCTTCGACGAAGTGATCACCGCCTTCGGCCGCCTGGGCACCTACAGCGGCGCCGAATACTTCGGCGTCACCCCGGACCTGATGAACGTCGCCAAGCAGGTCACCAACGGCGCCGTGCCGATGGGCGCGGTGATCGCCAGCAGCGAGATCTACGACACCTTCATGAACCAGGCGCTGCCCGAGCACGCGGTTGAATTCAGCCACGGCTACACCTACTCCGCGCACCCGGTGGCCTGCGCCGCCGGCCTCGCCGCGCTGGACATCCTGGCCCGCGACAACCTGGTGCAGCAGTCCGCCGAGCTGGCGCCGCACTTCGAGAAGGTCCTGCACGGCCTGCAAGGCGCGAAGAACGTCATCGACATCCGCAATTGCGGCCTGGCCGGCGCGATCCAGATCGCCCCGCGCGACGGCGATCCGACCGTGCGTCCGTTCGAGGCCGGCATGAAGCTCTGGCAACAGGGGTTCTACGTGCGCTTCGGCGGCGATACCCTGCAGTTCGGCCCGACCTTCAACGCCAGGCCGGAAGAGCTGGACCGCCTGTTCGACGCGGTCGGCGAAGCGCTCGACGGCATCGCCTGATGAGCGGCCGCCCGCAAGCCGTACCCACCGTGCAGGTGGACAACGCCGAGGTGATCGTGACCGAATGGCGTTTCGCCCCCGGCGCGGAAACCGGGCGCCACCGCCACGGCCACGACTACGTGGTGGTGCCGATGACCGATGGCACGCTGCTGCTGGAAACCGCCGAGGGCGACCGCCACGCGCCACTGGTCGCCGGCCAGGCCTATTTCCGCAAGGCCGGCGTGGAACACAACGTGGTCAATGCCAGCGCGCACGAAGTGGTCTTCATCGAGACCGAGATCAAATGATCCGCACCCGCTCCCCAGGGAGCGGGTAAAGGGAAAGGGCCACGGCCCTTTCATCACCCCTAGCGAGAAGAGAAAACAAGATGGGCATGCTCCAACACCTGATCAACGGCGAACTGGTCGCCGACAGCGGCCGCAGCGCCGACGTCTTCAACCCCTCCACCGGCGAAGCCATCCACAAGGTGCCGCTGGCCGATGGCAAGACCCTGCAGAAGGCCATCGACGCCGCCAAGGCCGCCTTCCCGGCCTGGCGCAACACCCCGCCGGCCAAGCGTGCGCAGGTGCTGTACCGCTTCAAGCAGCTGCTGGAACAGAACGAGGCGCGGATTTCCAAGCTGATCAGCGAAGAACACGGCAAGACCCTGGAAGACGCCGCCGGCGAGCTCAAGCGCGGCATCGAGAACGTCGAGTACGCCTGCGCCGCCCCGGAAATCCTCAAGGGCGAGTACAGCCGCAACGTCGGCCCGAACATCGACGCCTGGAGCGACTTCCAGCCGATCGGCGTGGTCGCCGGGATCACCCCGTTCAACTTCCCGGCGATGGTGCCGCTGTGGATGTACCCGCTGGCCATCGCCTGCGGCAACACCTTCATCCTCAAGCCCTCCGAGCGCGACCCCAGCTCCACCCTGCTGATCGCCGAGCTGTTCCACGAAGCCGGCCTGCCGAAGGGCGTGCTCAACGTGGTGCACGGCGACAAGGACGCCGTGGACGGCCTGATCCAGGCGCCGGAAGTGAAGGCCATCAGCTTCGTCGGCTCGACCCCGATCGCCGAATACATCTATGCCGAGGGCACCAAGCGCGGCAAGCGCGTGCAGGCCCTGGGCGGCGCGAAGAACCATGCGGTGCTGATGCCCGACGCCGACCTCGACAACGCCGTCAGCGCGCTGATGGGTGCCGCCTACGGCTCCTGCGGCGAGCGCTGCATGGCGATCTCGGTGGCGGTATGCGTCGGCGACCAGGTGGCCGACGCGCTGATCGCCAAGCTGGTGCCGCAGATCAAGGCGCTGAAGATCGGTGCCGGCACTTCCTGCGGTCTCGACATGGGCCCGCTGGTCACTGCCGCCGCGCAGGCCAAGGTCACCGGCTACATCGACAGCGGCGTGGCCCAGGGCGCGGAGCTGGTGGTCGACGGCCGTGGCTACCAGGTCGCCGGCCACGAGAACGGCTTCTTCCTCGGCGGCAGCCTGTTCGACCGGGTGACCCCGGAAATGACCATCTACAAGGAAGAGATCTTCGGCCCGGTGCTGTGCGTGGTTCGCGTCAACAGCCTGGAAGAGGCCATGCAACTGATCAACGACCACGAATACGGCAACGGCACCTGCATCTTCACCCGCGACGGTGAGGCCGCCCGCCTGTTCTGCGACGAGATCGAGGTCGGCATGGTCGGCGTCAACGTCCCGCTGCCGGTGCCGGTGGCCTACCACAGCTTCGGCGGCTGGAAGCGCTCGCTGTTCGGCGACCTCCACGCCTACGGCCCGGATGGCGTGCGCTTCTACACCCGGCGCAAGGCCATCACCCAGCGCTGGCCGCAGCGGGCCAGCCACGAGGCCTCGCAATTCGCCTTCCCCAGCCTCTGAAGGCTGACGACGACAGGCATGGTCGGTGACGACCATGCCTTTTTTCTTTTTCCGCAATCGGGAGTCCGCTACGTTCCACCGCCGTGAAACCTCACCCACGGCCGCGCCCATGGCGTCGCCCACAAGGCGGCCCAGACCTTGCCCAAGAACAATTAAAGGGTCTCAACGATGTCCAAAGTCGTACTGGCTTCACAACTGCCGGACAAGCGCAACGCCTCGCTCGCGCCCGGCCTGAAACAACGCCACGTCACCATGCTGTCGATCGCCGGGGTGATCGGCGCCGGCCTGTTCGTCGGCTCCGGCCATGCCATCGCCGCCGCCGGCCCGGCCGCCCTGCTCGCCTACCTGATCGCCGGCACCCTGGTGGTGCTGGTCATGCGCATGCTCGGGGAAATGGCGGTCGCCTCCCCCGACACCGGTTCCTTCTCCACCTACGCCGACCGCTCCATCGGCCGCTGGGCCGGTTTCACCATCGGCTGGCTCTACTGGTGGTTCTGGGTGCTGGTGATCCCACTCGAAGCGATCGCCGCCGCGGCCATCCTCAACGCCTGGTTCCCGGCCATCGACACCTGGATCTTCGCCCTCGCGGTGACCTTCCTGCTCACCGTCACCAACCTGTTCAGCGTGGCCCGCTACGGCGAGTTCGAGTTCTGGTTCGCGCTGCTCAAGGTGATCGCCATCATCGCCTTCATCGTGCTCGGCGCGGTGGCCATCGTCGGCGGCCTGCCGGAGCGTGAGGTCAGCGGCCTGTCCAGCCTGATGGCGAGCCACGGCGGCTTCGTGCCGAACGGCTACGGCGCGGTGCTCGGCGCCCTGCTGACGACCATGTTCAGCTTCATGGGCACCGAGATCGTCACCATCGCCGCCGCCGAGTCCAAGGACCCGGCGAAGCAGATCACCCGCGCCACCAACTCGGTGATCTGGCGGATCGGCCTGTTCTACCTGGTGTCGATCTTCATCGTGATCTCCATCGTGCCGTGGAACGACCCGCTGCTGATCCAGGTCGGCTCCTACCAGCGCGCCCTGGAGCTGCTGGACATCCCGCACGCCAAGCTGATCGTCGACCTGGTGGTACTGGTCGCCGTGGCCAGCTGCCTGAACTCGGCGATCTACACCTCGTCGCGGATGGTCTTCTCCCTGGCCAGGCGCGGCGACGCCCCGAGCGTGCTCAAGCTGACCAACACCGCCCACGTACCGCGCCCGGCGGTGCTGGCCAGCACCGCGGTGGGCTTCCTCACCACCATCGTCAACTACTTCGCGCCGGAGAAGGTCTTCACCTTCCTCCTCGCCAGCTCCGGCGCCGTGGCGCTATTGGTGTACCTGGTGATCGCCGTGGCCCAGCTGCGCATGCGCAAGCAATTGCAGGCCAGCGGCCAGCCCATCGAGTTCCGCATGTGGCTGTATCCCTGGCTGACCTGGGCGGTGATCCTGTTCATCGTCGCCGCGCTGAGCATCATGCTGGTCATGCCGGAGCATCGCCACGAGGTGTTCGCCACTGCCCTGCTGACGATCTTCACCGTCTGCCTCGGGCTGCTCAACGCGCGACGCAAGCCGCGCCTCGGCGAGGACTACGCCGGGAAGACGGCGCGGGTCTGAGCCCACCACCGGGGTGGCGCCACCCGGCCCGGCCCCTCCTCCCCATGGAGAGAGAACCCGGACAGCCCTCCAAAGAAAAGCCCGGCCAATGGCCGGGCTTCTTCAGGCAAGAGGTCGTCTCAGACCTTCCTGACGAATTCAGATTTCAACTTCATCGCGCCAATGCCGTCGATCTTGCAATCGATGTCGTGGTCACCGTCCACCAGGCGGATGTTCTTCACCTTGGTGCCGACCTTCACCACCAGCGAGGAGCCCTTCACCTTCAGGTCCTTGATCACGGTGATGGTATCGCCGTCCTGGAGGACGTTGCCCACCGAGTCCTTGATCACCTTGCCATCGTCGGACGCCGTAGCGGCCTCGTTCGGCGACCATTCATGGGCGCACTCAGGGCAGACCAGCAGCGCGCCATCCTCGTAGGTGTATTCGGAATTGCATTGGGGACAGGGCGGCAGCGTGCTCACGGCATTCTCTCTTCAGCAGGGGGACGAAAACCGCAGATTATATAGGGTTTCTCCCTGCCCTGCCGAACCGCCTCAGAGCCCCTTGGTCTTCGGCACGCCGACGGCCGGCCCGGGGAAGTCGAGGGTGCCCTTTTCGCTGAAGCGCACGGTGCCGAACAGGCCTCCGGCGAGCTTGCCCTTCACCACGTAGGGCATGCCCTGGGTCGGAGCGTTGTTGCTCAGGCCCCAGGCCTGGCGGAAGGCGGAAAAGGCGGAGACGGTCAGCGGCACACTCACCACCCGCTCGCCGAAGCGCGGCACCTCGCCGGCCTGGTCGCTGACGCCGCTGGCCAGGGGCTGGCCGTTGACGTCGAGGTCGAGGGCGATGCCGTTGTATTCGATCGGCTCGTCGTTGGGGTTCTGTACCCGCAGCTTGACCATGAAGCGCATTTCCATGCCTTGCCCCGGCAGGGGTTCCAGGCCGACCAGGTCGATACGCAACGGATCGCGCTGGCCGAAGGTGCTGCAGGCGCTCAACAGGACGCCCAGGCACAGGGCCGGCAGCAGGCGGCCGAGGTTCGCAGGCAGGCGCATGGGTTCTCCTCCTTGGGTCGAATGTGCGCCCATGGTGCCACAGCCGCTAGAATTCGCCGCGCAGCCGATCCGGCTGCGCCAATGGACAAAGGACATGCCCATGCCTACACGCGTTCTGCGCGGCCTCGTCGCCGCCCTCCCACTGTTCCTCGCCGCCTGCTCGGATCCGGCTCCGTCCAGCGAGGAGATCGCCCGCCTGCTCACCGAGCGCGGCTTCGACAAACCCGCCTGCGCCAGCTCCACCCTGTTCAAGGCGTTCCCGGTGACGCTCTCCGACAGCTTCTCCGGCCCCGGCCCGGCGAAAGGCAACGCCGCGGTCTACGACGCCCTGGTCGGCGTCGGCTTGCTGCAACGCGACGGCGATACCTACGCCCTCACGCCCGCCGGCCGCGAGGACTACAAGCCCGAGTCGAAGGCCTTCTGCTACAGCAGCGGCTTCGACGTCAGCGTCCGTTCGGTAGACCCCGCCAAGCCCGACGACCACGGCCCGGCCGTGGAAAAGGGCTGGCTCGTCACCGTCGAGGTCAGGCCACGCGGAGTGAAGGACTGGGCGAAGAACCCCGAGGTGCTCAAGCAGGCCAGCCTGACCACCCTGCAACAGATCACCCAACCGCAGGTCGGCCAGGTCTCGCTGGTCAAGCCGCGCGGCGAGGAAGGCTACAAGCTCGTCAACACCCGCTTCTCGCCCAGGCAGGGCTTCCACTTCAATCAGGCCTGGTAATCCCGCGCCGCCCTTCCGCCCGCCCCGCTCGGGGCGGGCTCCTAATCCAAGCCACTGATCGATAAAGGTTTTTTCGTCGGACGAAACAGCCTGGCATTTGCTCGCCCGATCGCTTTCGTATACATTCGTTTTCACTGTAAACACCGTATACATCGAAAACGAAGCTGATCAGAAAATGAGCACCGTAGTCTCGTTCCGCGCCGATGATGCCCTGGTCGCGGCCCTCGACGAACTGGCCCGCGCCACCCACCGCGACCGCCCCTACCACCTGCGGCAGGCGCTCGCGCAGTACCTGGAAAGGCAGCAGTGGCAGGTCGCTGCCATCGATGAAGGCTTGGCCGATGCCAATGCCGGTCGCCTGCTGGAACACACCGAGATCGAGAAGCGCTGGGGGCTGCAATGAGCCTGAAGTGGACCCGCAAGGCGGCCGCCGACCTGGACGCCATCTATGACCACTACGTGGTGCTGATCGGCCCGGAGAAAGCGCTGAAAGCCGTCCAGGACATCGTCGAGCAGGTGAAACCGCTACAGGAGGTGGCCAACCAGGGGGCGGGGCGACCCAGCGAGGTGCCAGGCGTACGCACCCTGGCGCTGGAGCGCTGGCCGTTCAGCGCCCCATTTCGGGTAAAAGGCAAGGAAATCCAGATTTTGCGCATCGACAGGGTCGAAATTACCCCCTGAAAGTGGTCACACGGTTACAAGATGTTTCAAAACGAATATTTATCTTGACTTATACGAATGTCTTTACTTCGGGCGAAACATTCATAATTAACAAATAATGGACATTTTTCGACCAACCCAATGAGAATGATTGACTTGCGACCCCGGTTAGCTGATCAGTTCTTTAATTGACTTGTTCTTCGCTCCTATCTGCGTCCGCATTTTCCGAAAGTCGACGCCTTCGCCGCTGGGCACGCTTTCTCGCGCTTTTTCCGGCGCTTTTTCCCTGGCGGAGGTACCCATAAGGAGGAACCGGCATGGATTCGCTGAAAGGCATGGCGATCTTCGCCACTGTGGTGGACAAGGGCTCGATGGCGGCCGCAGCGGAGAGCCTGGGCCTGACCCCTTCGGCAGTCAGCCAGCAGATCCGCAGGCTGGAGAGCCGCGCCCAGGTTACTTTGCTGCATCGCACCACCCGCCGGCTGACCCTGACCGAAGCCGGCGAGGCGTTCTATCGCAGTTGCGCGCAGATGCTGGCGATCGCCGAGGAGGCCGAGCGACGGCTTGGCGAATGGCGCGATGCGCCGGTTGGCGAGTTGCGCCTGGCGGCACCGGTGGGGCTGTCCGGCTCGCTGATCACCCAGGCGCTGAAACCGTTGCTGGAGGATCACCGCCAGCTGCGCCTGCAGCTGTTCTTCCAGGACGAACGCATCGATCTGGTCGCCGAGCGCATCGACCTGGCGATCCGCGTCGGCAATCTCGCCGACTCCAGCCTGGTGGCGCGCCATCTCGGCGACTGGAACCACATCCTCTGCGCGGCGCCGGGCTACCTGCGCCAACGCGCGCCGCTGAAACGCCCGGAACAGTTGCTCGAGCTCGACTGGATCGCCCTGAACACCGCCAGTCAGTTCAACCTCCTGACCCTCACCGGCGCCGATGGCGAAGTCTGCAAGCTGCGCCTGGAACCACGGGTCGCGGCCAACGGCATGCTCGCGGTGCGCCAGTTCACCCTGGATGGGCTGGGCGTGTCCTGCCAGCCGTTGCCGGAGGTCCGTGAGGCCCTGGACGCAGGTCGCCTGCAGCGGCTTTTGCCGGAGTGGAAGTTACCGGACCTGGGGATCCATGCGGTGACACCGCGGCGTGATGCCCAGCCTGCCAAGGTGAAGGTCGCCATCGAAGCGCTGCGGCGGGCATTCGCTACGGGGTAGGGGCGGCGGAGCTGACCGGCGGATCGCCGGCCGGCTCCAGGTGCCGTCAGGAGAAGCGGCCGAGGGTCAGGGTGACCTCGCCGATGCCGCTCCGGTGGCGTTGCCGCCGCTGCTGATACCGGCGTAGTTCTGCGACGCCGGCGTGAAGTGCCGGGTTTGAGTGGCGCCGGATTTCCGGGGATCATCCCAGCTGAAGGTACCCATCTTGGTGTTGCCGTCGTGGCAGTCGAAGCAGCCCCGGGTACCGGACGCGGCGTTCTCCCGTCCGCAGGAAGCGATCCACTGCGGGCTGCCGGCCTGCACGTTCATGCTGCTGTCTTTCTCGGCCGAGATTTCGTCGTCCCTGTTCGAGCAGCGGCAGAACATGCCCCATTGCAGGGTGGCGTTGCGGATGCCCGCCGTACCGATGGAGTTGGATACAACGACCTTCACTGCGATCCATTCTGCGTATGCCATGTCGATCTCCATTGACCATGCGCTCACAGGTTCCTGCAGACATACGGACAGGACCGGGCGCTCGCAACGGACCCTTGGCTACGCCGACCAGCACGGAGCCATCCCCGATCTGTTCAACCACGGGAGGGCGAACAGCCACCCCCGCCTGCCAGATATGGTAGGCGGAGGAGGGTGGGAATCAGGCCTCCTGGCGCTTGTCCTGCCGACGGGCGCTCATGCCGAACGCCTTGCGCAGGTCGGTGGTGGGCGGTGGCAGGAAGCGCATGCGGGCGAACAGGCCGCGCAGGTACTCGTCCATCAGCTCAGTGGCCGCCACGCTGTCGCCAGCCTCCAGTGCATCGAGCAGGCCACGCTGGGCGACGCAGGCCTCGACACTGTAGACCGCGCCCTTGTTCAACGCGATGTCCAGCGAGGCACGCGCCACCAGGCCGCGAACGAAGCCAAGCAGCAGCGGATTCTCGGTGCATTCGGCGAGGCGCAGATGGAAGCGCCCGGCGAGCCGGATCACCCCGGCGCTGTCGCGCGCCTCGAGACAGGCCTGTTCCTCGTCGACCAGCGCCCGCAGCTCGTCCAGGGTGGTCGCGTCCACCCCCTTGCGCAGCTGGCGCAGCACCTCGCTCTCCACCAACAGGCGGGCCTCCAGCACCTGCCGCGCCTGGCGCTCGTCCGGGCGGGCGACACTGGCGACCTCCTTCGGCGCCATCACCACCGCGCCGTCCTCGGCGAGGCGGGTGAGGGCGCGCTGGATGGTGCCGTTGCTGACCCGGAAGATCTGTCCGAGGGTTTCCTTGCTCAGCTTGGCGGCCGGCGCCAGGCGCTTTTCCAGGATCGCCGTGTAGATGCTTTCGTAGACGAAATGGCTGGTGGGGCGCAGCGCGGCGCCCTGCGGGGTACGTGCTTCGAATCCGACCATGATCACACCTGTCGAGTCATGCTTGTGGGCCGTCGCGGGCCCCGGACGAGAACCGTCCGGCCACCGCGGCGGAACCAGGTTGGAGACGTGGCGCGGGCGCTCAGCCCTGCGGCAGGCGCAGGTCGATGTTCAGCCGCGCGCCTTCGTTGAGGATGTGCTGGCGCATCGCCTGGCTCGCCCGCTCGCTGTCATGCTGGCGGATCGCGCGGAGGATCGCCTCGTGCTCCTGGAGGATCTCCTCGGCATATTCCGGCTGCCGCCGCACCAGGTTGTCGCTGCGCTCCAGGGCGCTGCCGATCTGCTCGGATACGCTGAGGAAGATCGGGTTCGAGGTCAGCTTGACCAGGCGCCGGTGGAAGGCCGTGTAGGCCTCCACCACGGCCTGCGCGGCGCCGTCCTCGACCGCCTCGCGCAGGTCCAGCAGCAACAGCCGCAGCTCGCTGATCTCGGCGGCGCCGGCGCTCTGCGCGACGATGCCGACGATGAACGGCTCCAGCGCGTAGCGCAGTTGCAGGACGTCCTCCATGGTGGCCTCGCCGGGTGCCGCGACCTCGCGCAGCGGCTCGCTGCGCTCGAGGACCATCACGCCCTTGCCCGGCATCGAACGGACCACGCCGAGGGTCTCCAGGACCATGATCGCCTCGCGCAGGCTCGGCCGGCTGATTTCCATCTGCTCCGCCAGCTCGCGCTGGCCGGGCAGCATCTGGCCGGCGACCCAACGGCCCTGCTCGATGGTGTCGAGCAGGCGCTGGGCGACCGCGTTGACCAGCTTGGACGAAGAAAACATGTCGCCTCCCTTTTACGTGCGAATCTGACTTCCCATCATGCCGCGGCCTCAGCCCTGCAGCTTGCCTTCGCCGGCCACCACGCCGCGCTCGAGCGGCTCACCGCCGGTCCTGGTCGGTGCCTCCAGGCGCCCGTCGAGTATGGCCTGGGCGCGCGGCAGGTCGATGTCGTTTTCCCAGCGGGCGATGGTCACCGTGGCCACGCAATTGCCGATCAGGTTGGTCAGCGCGCGGCCGATGCCCATGAACCAGTCCACCGATAGCACCAGCACCAGCCCGGCCACCGGGATCGCCGGCACCGCGGTGAGGGTCGCGGCGAGGATCACCAGGGCCGAGCCGGGAATGCCATGGGCGCCCTTGGAGGTCACCAGCGACACCAGCAGGATGGTGAGCAGGTCGGTCATCGCCAGCGGCGTGCCGGTGACGTGGGCGATGAATACCACCGCCAGGGTCAGGTAGATCGAGAAACCGTCGAGGTTGAACGAGTAGCCGGTGGGAATCACCAGCCCCACCGTGGAACTGCGGATACCCATGTGCTCGAGCTTGCGCATCACCTGCGGCAGCACCGCGTCGGAGGAAGCGGTGCCCATCACGATCAGCAGTTCCTCGCGGAAGTAGCGCAGGAACGGCAGCATGCGCACCCCGGAAAGGCGCAGCACGCTGCCGAGCACGGCCATGACGAAGACCAGGCAGGTGGCGTAGAACACCAGCACCAGCGCGCCCAGGTGGCTGAGCGAGTCGACGCCGTAGCGGGCGGTGGTGAAGGCCACCGCGCCGAACACGCCGAGCGGCGCCAGGCGCACGATCATGCCCATGATGCGGAACACGATATGGCTGAATTCGTTGATCAGGCGGGCCACCCCGCTGGCCTGCTCGCCGACCAGGTTCAGGGCGCTGCCGAACAGCACGGAGAACAGCAGGACCTGGAGGATGTCGTTCTCGGCGAAGGCGCTGAACACCGAGGTCGGGATCAAGCCCATGAGGAACGCCACCGGGCCGTGGATTTCCTGGGTGCGCCCGGTGTACAAGGCGATGTCGCCGGCGGGCAGCTCGTTGAGATGGATGTTGGCGCCGCTGCCCAGGCCCAGGCTGTAGGCCACCACCAGGCCGAGGACCAGGGCGATGGTGGTGAGGATCTCGAAGTAGATCACCGACTTCAGGCCGATGCGGCCGACCTTCTTCAGGTCGCCGGCGCCGGAAATGCCGTTGACCACCACGCAGAAGACGATCAGTGCGATGAGCATCTTGATCAGCTTGATGAATCCGTCGCCCAGCGGCTTCATCTGCACGGCCAGGTCGGGAATGCCGACTCCGCACAGGACGCCTATCACCAGGCCAATCACGACTTGCAGGAATATCGAGCGGGAACAGCGCTTGATGAACATCGCAGGAGTCTCCATTCGGCGCTTCCATCGGGCCTCGCGGAGGCGGGCGATGAAGGCATTTTTATTGTGGTATTACCGGTCTGACCAGTTCAGCCTATACGCAAAGAAGCCGGCCTGACAAGCCACCAACGGCGAGCGCGACGAATGGCCAGGATCCACGGCACGCGCGGGCCGCAGCCGGGAGAAGGGCGCTCGGATGGCGCAAGGCGGCGGGCCAGAGCGGCTCGCCGCGAGGAAGAGGAGGTCAGCCGGCGAGGGCCTCGGCGACGAAATCGAGGCGATCCTGGCCGAAGAACAACTGGTCGCCGACGAAGAAGCTGGGCGCGCCGAAGACGCCGCGCCGCACCGCCTCTTCGGTGGTCGCCTTGAGCCCCTCCTTGACCTGCTCGTCGCCAACCAGGCGGAGGAACTCATCCGGGTCGAACCCGGCCTCCGCCAGCACCTGGGCGACCACCTCGGGCTTGCCGAGGTTCTGCTGTCGTACCCACAACGCTTCGAACACCGCTTTCAGGTAGGGATGGAAGCCTTCGCCGCCGAGGTAGCCCTGGGCGCCGCGCATCAGCGTCAGGGTGTTGATCGGGAAGGCCGGGTTGAAGGCCAGTGGCACGCCGTAGCGTTGCGCATGGCGCGCCAGGTCGTGGAGGGTGTAGCGCCCCTTGGCCGGCACCTCGATCGGCGAATGGTTGCCGGTGGCCTTGAACACGCCGCCCAGCAGCATCGGCCGCCAGGCGATGGTCGCGCCGCGTTCGGCGGCGATGCGTGGCAGTTGGGTCCAGGCCAGGTAGGTGGTGGGACTGCCGACGTCGAAGAAGAACTCGATCTGTTTGTTCATGCGTGGCTCTTTCCGTGGCGGTGATCAGAAGGTTTCCGTCCAGGGGCGCAGGTCCAGCTCGTGCACCCAGCAATCGCGTGGCTGGCAATGGATCTGCCAGTAGGTCTCGGCGATGTGCTCGGGATCGAGGATGCCGTCCTGCTCCTTGCGCTTGTACAGCTCGGGCAGGGTTTCGCGGATGAAGTCGGTGTCGATGGCGCCGTCGATGATCGGATGGGCGACGTGGATGCCCTTGGGCCCCAGCTCGCGCGCCATGCTCTGGGCCAGGGCGCGCAGGGCGAACTTGGCGCCGGAGAACGCGGCGAAGTGCGCGCGGCCGCGCAGCGAGGCGGTGGCTCCGGTGAAGATGATCGTCCCGCGCTGTCGCGGCAGCATAACCCGCGCCGCCTCGCGGCCGCTAAGGAAGCCGCCGAAGGCGGCCATTTCCCAGACCTTGCGGTAGACCCGTTCGGTGGTTTCGGTGATCGGGAACCAGACGTTGGCGCCGACGTTGAAGATCACCGCCTCCAGCGGCCCGACCTCGCGCTCGATGCGGGCGAAGAGATCGATCACCTGCTGCTCCTGGCGCGCGTCGCAAGCGCAGGCCAGGGCCTCGCCGCCTTGGTCGCGGATGGCCTGCACCAGCGGCTCCAGCTTCTCCGCGTTGCGCCGGGCGACGCAGGCCACGTAGCCCTCGCGGGCGAACCGCCGGGCGATGGCGCCACCGGTGGCGTCGCCGGCGCCCATTACCAGAACCGCTTTGCGTTGGGTCATTGCACAGGCCTCCCTCTTATAGTTCTTTTTTAGAACTTATATTGATGGATAGTTGGTTCTTTAAAGGAACTTGTCAACTACCGAGAGTGGGGACTCTGCCTGCGCTACGATTGGTTTGCCCTTCCCGGCCTTGAAGGGAAGTGGGGTCCGTGCGGAGGGGCTTGGAACGATGGCGCTTCACCCCAGTAGGGCGGATAACGCCAACGGCGTTATCCGCCGATTCACCGGACCGGCCAGGAAACGCGAGTTGCCGAATGGCCGGCGCAGCCTCGATCCTTTCCCTGAAAGCAGAGGAAACCGCGCGGGGCAACCCGGGGCGATGGCAGGCCACCCCAGGCAAACGGTGTATCGGTCAACCCCGCCGTAACAGGCGCCCACGCCAGAACAGCCCCTCGCGCACCGTCACGTCCCGCGCATGCAATGGCTCGCCGCATTCGGAACAGACCAGCACCCCATGCATGTGCTGACCGCACCGCTTGTGCACGTGCTCCAGCGGCGGGCCCTCGACGCCGGCGAGGTGGCGGTCGCCCCAGTTCACCAGGGAGAGGATCGTCGGATAGAGCTCCATCCCTTTCTCGGTCAGGCGATATTCCTCGCGCAGCGGCTTCTCCTGGTAGGGCGACTTGGCCAGGATCTCCGCCTCCACCAGGCGCTTGAGGCGGTCGGCGAGGACGTGACGGGTCACGCCGAGACTGCGCTCGAAGTCGTCGAAACGGCGAATGCCCAGGAAGCAGTCGCGCAATACCAGCAGGGTCCAGCGATCGCCGACGATCGCCAGTACCCGCGCCAGCGAACAGGGTTGTTCGCTCAGTTCTTCCCAACGCATGAGACACCTCCAGCCGTTCGCCACAGGATAGCCGCGTGGGTTCTGAAACGAAACCGACCCGCCACGCCTTTCCAGCGGCCCGCCGCCCATGGCATAACCGCGTTCCTGTCCTCTGCTCCGGAATCCCGACCATGTCGCTCGACTGGACCTGCAAGCACCACGCCGACCTCACCCTGAAGGAGCTCTACGCGCTGCTGCAATTGCGCACCGAGGTCTTCGTGGTGGAACAGAAATGCCCCTATCAGGAGGTCGACGGCCTCGACCTGGTCGGCGACACCCATCACCTGATGGCCTGGCGCGACGGCCAGTTGCTGGCCTACCTGCGCCTGCTCGACCCGGTTCGCCATGAGGGCCAGGTGGTGATCGGCCGGGTGGTCAGCTCCTCGGCCGCGCGCGGCCAGGGGCTCGGCCACCAGTTGATGGAACGCGCGCTGCAGGCGGCGGAGCGGCTCTGGCTGGACACCCCGGTGTACCTCTCGGCCCAGGCCCACCTGCAGGCCTACTATGGCCGCTACGGCTTCGTCCCGGTCACCGAGGTCTACCTGGAAGACGACATCCCGCATATCGGCATGCGCCGCGCCTGAGGCGGGTCGCCCCTGGACGGGGCGGGGAGGGTCAGGCCTGCGGCTTGAGCACGCCGGGCAGCTGGGCTTCCAGCTTGGCGTTGTTCAGCGGCGCGCGGATGAAGCCGTGCTGCTCGCCGTCCGGGCCGATGATCACCAGGTTGCCGCTGTGATCGACGGTGTAGTTGGGCTTGCTGGTGTCGGCGGGGATATAGGGGATGCTCAAGGCGTTGGCCAGCTTCTGGATGTTCTCCGGGGTACCGGTGAGGCCCTGGAAGCCGGCATTGAAGTAACCCAGGTATTGCTTGATCTGTTGCGGCGTGTCGCGGTTCGGGTCGACGCTGACGAATACCACCTGCAGGTCGTCGCGCACCTCCTGCGGCAGCTTGCCCTGCAGTTCGCGGAGCTGGGCGAGGGTGGTCGGGCAGACGTCGGGGCAGAAGGTGTAGCCGAAGAACAGCAGGTGCCAGCGCCCCTTGAGGCTGTCGGTGCCGACCGCCTGGCCGTCCTGGTTGGTGAACTCCAGCGCCGGTACCTTGCGCGTCTGCGGCAGGATCACGATGCCGGCATCGAGCAGTACCGTGGGGTCGGCCTGGCGCTGGGCGGTGAGCACCTTGTGCACGGTGAGGCCGAGGACCAGGGCGACCAGGGCGGCGAGGACGAGGGCGGTCTTGTTGACTCGAGTCATGGGTGGGCAAGGCTCTAGAGTGGGATCAGAGAAGCAGCTTCAGCGGCAGATAGTGGTCCACCAGCAGCGCCATGAACAGCAGGAACAGGTAGACGATAGAGTACTTGAAGGTCCTTATCGCCGCATGTGGCCGGCTGTCACAGTAGAGCGCCCAGGCCCAGTCGAGGAAGCGTGCGCCCAGGGCCAGGGCGCAGAGCAGGTAGACCAGCCCGCTCATGTGGATGACGAACGGCATCAGGCTCACCGCGAACAGCACCAGGGTGTAGAGCAGGATGTGCAGCTTGGTGTAGCGCTCGCCGTGGGTCACCGGCAGCATCGGGATGTCGGCCTTGGCGTATTCGTCCTTGCGGTGGATGCAGAGCGCCCAGAAGTGCGGTGGGGTCCAGGCGAAGATGATCAGTACCAGCAACAGCGGCTCGGCGCTCAGGTGGCCGGTGATGGCGACCCAGCCGAGCAGCGGCGGCGCCGCCCCGGCGAGCCCGCCGATGACGATGTTCTGCGGCGTGGCGCGCTTCAGGAAGCCGGTGTAGAGCGCCGCGTAGCCGAGCAGCGAGGCGAGGGTCAGCCAGGCCGTCAGCGGGTTGGTGAAGGCCAGCAGCACGGCCATCCCGGCCAGCGCCAGGAGCAGCGCGAAGCCCAGCGCCATGCTCGGCGACACTCGACCCTCGGCCAGCGGTCGCTTGTGGGTCCGCGCCATGATCGAGTCGATGCGGCGGTCCACCACGTGGTTGACCGCCGCCGCCGCGCCGGCACAAAGGCCGATGCCGAGGTTGCCGAAGATCAGCACCTGCCAGGGCACGAAGCCATCCAGCGGCGCCTTGGTGGCGAGCAGCATGCCGATCAGCGAGGTGATCAGCATCAGCACCACGACCTTGGGCTTGGTCAGTTCGAGGAAGTCGCGCCAGGTCGGCTGGCTGTGGCGATCGATGACGGTGGCCATATCCTTACCTCCATCCTTCTGTCTGTCAGGCGGCCTTCAGCCGCGAACCTTGCGCCGGCGGCAGCGTGCGGCGCACGCGCTGCGGCGACGGTGCCGGCGCGCGGACGCTGGCCGGCGCGCGCAGGCGATAGTTGACCAGCACCAGGCTGAGCAGCAGCAGAGCGCCACCGCCGTTGTGCGCCACCGCCACCGGCAGCGGCAGGTGCAGCAGCACGTTGCTGATGCCCAGGCCGATCTGCAGCGACAGGCCGAGCAGCATCAGCGCAGTCGGCCAGACCAGGCCGCTGCGCTGCAGGCGCCAGGCGAGCAGCAGGAGGACCAGGGTCACGCACAGCGCGCCGATCCGGTGGGTCATGTGGATCGCCGTGCGCGCGTCGCTGTCGAGCTGGCCGCCGAGGTAGTTGGGGCCGATGTGCTGGGTCAGGTGGAAGCCGTTGGCGAAGTCCATCCGCGGCCACCACTCGCCATGGCAGGTGGGCAGGTCGATGCAGGCCACCGCCGCGTAGTTGCTGCTGACCCAGCCGCCGAGGGTGATCTGGCCGATCACCAGGAGCAGGGCCAGCCCCGCCAGTCCGCGGGTCGCCGCCGGGTAGCGCCGCGCCGCGAAGCGTCCGGAGAGGCGCAGGGCGAGGAGAAAGAGCAGCGCCAGGGTGGTGAAGCCGCCGAGCAGATGGGCGGTGACCACCTGCGGCCAGAGCTTGAGGGTCACCGTCCACATGCCGAAGGCGGCCTGCGCGATCACCACCGCGAGCAGCAGCAGCGGCAGCTTCAGCGGTTGGCCGTCGCGCCCGCGGCGGACCAGCGCATGCAACGCCAGGCCAAGGATGAGCAGGCCGAGGGCGCCGGCGAAATAGCGGTGGATCATCTCGTTCCAGCCCTTCTGCGCCTCCACCGGGGCGTCGGGGAAGTGCAGCTCGGCGTGGGCCAGTTGCGCCTCGCTCAGCGGCACGTGGACGAAGCCATAGCAGCCTGGCCAGTCCGGACAGCCGAGGCCGGCGTGGGTCAGCCGGGTATAGGCGCCGAGCAGGACCACCACGGCGGCCAGCAGGGTCGCCAGCACGGCGACGGTGAAACCGGGTTTGCGGGTTGCGCCTGACATTCGCGGGCCCCTTTTTCTTGTCGTTCTGTCCTCATCGGGCCGGGAACCGCGCCGGCCACGCCGATCAACCGATATGCGAGAGCTTGAGCAGCAGTTGCACGTCCTTCAGCAGCTTCTTGCCGTTGGCCTTGGCGTCGTAGCGCAGCACCAGGTTGCCGTGCGGGTCGACCACCCACAGCAGCGGCCGCTCGCCGCCGCCGGCCTTGTCGTACAGCGCCGGGTCCAGGCCGTAGCGCTGCAGGCGCGGGTAGTCCAGTTTCACCAGGTTGGCGAAGTCCGCCGGCAGCTCGCCGCTGGCGGCCAGGGCGTGGCCGGCGCGCGAGGCTTCGCGGCCGAGGGCGATGTTGACCTGGCGGGCCAGGTAGACCAGTTGCTGGCAGTCCTCGCCGCAAGTGCCCGGCGCGGTCACCAGCAGTTGCCACGGCTCGCCCTGGCTGCGTCCCTGCACGCCGAGGTCGGCGGGGGTCTGGCCGTTGCCGATCAGCGCGCCGCTGTAGCTGCGCCCCTGCGGCACCCAGAAATTCCATTTGTACATGGCGCTGGCGAGCAGCATCGGCCCCACCACCAGGCCGATGATCGCCAGCAGTTGCAGGCGGCCACGGGCGCGGCGCGGACGTTCAGGCATCGGAATCGCGAGACTCATGGTTTTTCTCCCGTGCGCGGCGCACGCCGAGGTAGAGGTAGAGGGCGAGCAGGGCCGCCGCCAGGGCGAACCACTGCGCGGCGTAGCCGGTGTGCCGCTCCGGCGGCATCGAGACCAGCGGCCAGTCGGTGTCGAAGCTGCCGTCGCCCGGCTCCAGGCGGATTTCCCAGGGCAACCCGGCGCGACCGAAGTCCCGCCACAGCGCGGGGATCTCCAGTTGGGTCACCAGGCGCGGCCAGCCGACGGCCGGCGCGTCGGCCAGGTGCAGGCCGCCGGGTGGCGGCAGGTAGGTCCAGGCGTCGAGCAGGAGGACGCGATCCGGAGTTTCCAGCGTCGGCGGCGAACGCCGGTCGCTCCAGGGCACCCAGCCGCGGTTGACCAGCAACCAGAGGCCGCTGGCCTGGTCGTAGAAGGGTTGCAGCACCTCCACCCCGGCCTGGCCGTTGCGCAGGCGGTTGTCCAGCAGCAGCGTATGCCGCTCGTCGAAGCGGCCGTGCAGGCGCACGCGGACGTACGCCGGGTCGCGCAAGTCCTCTAGCTGCCCGGGCGACAGCGGATCGGCGTCGCGCCGGGCCTCGTAGCTGGCCAGCAGGGCGCGCTTCTCGTCGGCCCGCTGCAGTTGCCAGGTACCCAGCCAGAGCAGCACCGGCAGCAGGCCGAGGACCACCAGGGTCGGCAGCAGGCCGGGGCGGAACGCGCCGCGCATGCTGCGTCTGTCGTTGCGTCCGGCCTCCGCGAGGCGCTGGCTATACTGCATGAATCCCCCCATCGCCGGAGTCCCACCATGTTGAAAGTGGCGATCGTCCTGCTACTGCTGGCTACCCTGGTGAGCCTGTTCAGTGGCCTGTTCTTCCTGGTCCGCGACCAGGGTCATGGTTCCCGCGTGGTCAACTCGCTGACCGTGCGCGTGGTGCTCGCCGCGGCGACCCTGGCGCTGATCGCCTGGGGCTTCTACAGCGGCGAGCTGAACAGCCACGCGCCCTGGCATTTCTGATTCCTCCGGTGGCGGTCAGATCACGTAGACGAAGATGAACAGGCCGATCCAGACCACGTCGACGAAATGCCAGTACCAGCTGGCGGCCTCGAAGCCGAAATGGTGCTCGGCATCGAAGTGACCGCGCAGGATGCGGATCAGCATGATGCCGAGGATCAGCGCGCCGAGGGTCACGTGGGCGCCGTGGAAGCCGGTGAGCATGAAGAAGGTCGAGCCGTAGATGCCGGCACCGAGGGTCAGGCCCAGCTCGTTGTAGGCGTGCACGTATTCCTCGGCCTGCAGGATCAGGAAGGCGATCCCCAGCAGCACGGTCAGCGCCAGCCAGGCCTTGAGCGGGCCGCGCCTGTTCTTCTTCAGGGCGTGGTGGGCGAAGGTCACGGTGAAGCTGGAGGTGACCAGCAGGATGGTGTTGATCAGCGGCAGCTTCCACGGCTCGATCACCGCGCTCGGCGGCGGGAACAGCTTCGGGTCCGGCGTCTGCAGCAGCGGCCAGCTGTACTGGAAGTTCGGCCAGAGCATGTGCGCCACGCCCTTGGCACCCTCGCCGCCGAGCCAGGGACCGGCGAAGTGGCGGACATAGAAAAGCGCGCCGAAGAAGGCGGCGAAGAACATCACCTCGGAGAAGATGAACCAGCTCATGCCCCAGCGGAACGAGCGGTCCATCTGCGCGCTATAGAGCCCGGCGCGGCTTTCGCGGATGACGTTGCCGAACCAGCCGAACAGCATGTAGGCGATGATCAGCCCGCCGACGAAGAAGATCCACGGGCCGTGGGACTCCTCGTGCCCGGCGGTGAGGTCGTTGAACCAGGTACCCAGGCCGAACACCGTCACCAGCAGGCCGATGCTGGCGATGATCGGCCACTTGCTCTGGGCGGGGACGTAATAGTGTTCGTGGCTTGCCATATCGTTCTCCCTATCGTCCCGCAACCGGTACGGGCGGATTGCGCGCAGTGATATCGAAGAGGGTGTAGGCCAGCGTCACGTGCCGCACATCCTTGGGCAGATCGCGGTCGACGATGAAGCGCACCGGCATCTCGATGCTCTCGCCGGGTTGCAGCACCTGCTGGGTGAAACAGAAGCATTCGGTCTTGTGGAAGTAGGCGGCGGCCTCGGCCGGGGCGATGCTCGGGATGGCCTGGGCGGTCATCGGCTTGTCGCTCGGGTTGCGCGCGTAGAACACCATCTGGTTCACCGCGCCGGGGTGCACCACCAGTTGGTCGCCGGCGGAGCGGAACTCCCAGACCATGTCGATGTTGTTCGAGGTCATGAACTGCACCTTCACCTCGCGCCCCACGTCCACCTGCTGCTCGCCGCTGTAGGCGCTGCCGGCGGTCTTGCCATTGATCCCCAGGGCCCGGCACATCACGTCGTAGATCGGCACCAGGGCGAAGCCGAAGGCGAACATCAGCACGGTCACCAGCAACAGGCGGCCGACCAGGCGGCGGGTATCGACCTTGGCATCGCTCATGGCACGCTCCTCACTTGACCTCGGGCGGGGTGCTGAAGGTGTGGTAGGGCGCCGGCGAGGGAATGCTCCACTCCAGGCCCTCGGCGCCATCCCAGGGCTTGGCCGGGGCCGGCTTGCCGCTGCGGATGCACTTGATGACGATGAACAGGAACAGCAGCTGGGTGGTGCCGAACATGAAGGCGCCGATCGACGAGACCATGTTGAAGTCGGCGAACTGCAGGTTGTAGTCCGGGATCCGTCGCGGCATGCCGGCGAGGCCGACGAAGTGCATCGGGAAGAACGCCAGGTTCATGCCGACGAAGCTCATCCAGAAGTGCAGCTTGCCGAGGGTCTCGTCGTACATGTGGCCGGTCCACTTCGGCAGCCAGTAGTAGGCCGAGGCGAAGATGCCGAAGATCGCGCCGGGCACCAGCACGTAGTGGAAGTGGGCGACCACGAAGTAGGTGTCGTGGTACTGGAAGTCCGCCGGGGCGATCGCCAGCATCAGGCCGGAGAAGCCGCCGATGGTGAACAGGATGACGAAGGCCACGGCGAACAGCATCGGCGTCTCGAAGGTCAGCGAGCCCTCCCACATGGTGGTCACCCAGTTGAACACCTTCACCCCGGTGGGCACGGCGATCAGCATGGTGGCGTACATGAAGAACAGCTCGCCGGTGACCGGGATGCCGACCACGAACATGTGGTGCGCCCAGACCACGAAGGAGAGGAAGGCGATGCTGGCGGTGGCGTAGACCATCGAGGTGTAGCCGAACAGCGGCTTGCGCGCGAAGGTCGGGATGATCGCGCTGACCGCGCCGAAGGCGGGCAGGATCATGATGTACACCTCGGGGTGGCCGAAGAACCAGAACACGTGCTGGAACAGCACCGGGTCGCCGCCGCCGGCGGCGCTGAAGAAGCTGGTGCCGAAATGGATGTCCATCAGCATCATGGTCACCACCCCGGCCAGCACCGGCATCACCGCGATCAGCAGGAACGCGGTGATCAGCCAGGTCCAGACGAACAGCGGCATCTTCATCAGGGTCATGCCCGGCGCACGCAGGTTGAGGATGGTGGCGATCACGTTGATCGCGCCCATGATCGAGCTGATCCCGGCCAGGTGGATGGCGAAGATGAAGAAGGTCACGCTGTGCGGGGCGAAGGTGGTCGACAGCGGCGCGTAGAAGGTCCAGCCGAAGTTGGGGCCGCCGCCGGGCATGAACAGGGTGCTGACCAGCAGGCCGAAGGCCGCCGGGAGCAGCCAGAAGCTGAAGTTGTTCATCCGTGGCAGGGCCATGTCCGGCGCGCCGATCATCAGCGGGATCATCCAGTTGGCCAGGCCGACGAAGGCCGGCATCACCGCGCCGAAGACCATGATCAGGCCGTGCATGGTGGTCATCTGGTTGAAGAACGCCGGCTCGACGATCTGCAGCCCGGGCTGGAACAGCTCGGCGCGGATCACCATGGCCATCGAGCCGCCGAGCAGGAACATCATGAAGCTGAACCACAGGTAGAGGGTGCCGATGTCCTTGTGGTTGGTGGTCAGCACCCAGCGCATCAGGCCCTTGGCCGGCCCGTGGTGGTGGTCGCCGGCATGGTGGTCGGGCGTATCGATCACAGCACTCATGGCGGTCTCCTATTGTTGTTTCTGCTTGTAGGCGACGACGTCTTTGGGGGTGACCATGTCGCCGTCGTCGTTGCCCCAGGCGTTGCGCTCGTAGGTGATCACCGCGGCCAGGTCGACCTCGTTGAGCTGCTTGCCGAAGGCCGCCATGGCGGTGCCGGCCACGCCGTTGAAGACCACTTCCAGGTGATGTTCCTTCGGCCCGGTGACCACCTTGGAGCCCTTCAGCGCCGGGAACATCGGCGGCATGCCCTGGCCCTCGGCCTGGTGACAGGCGGCGCAGATGGTGTGGTAGACCTTGTCGCCGCGGGCGACCAGTTCTTCCTTGGTCCACTCCTTGCTGGTCAGTTCCTTGACCTTGGCCGCCTCTTCCTTGCGCTTGGCCAGCCACTGGTCGAACTCGGCCTTGGGCTTGACGTCGACCACGATCGGCATGAAGCCGTGGTCCTTGCCGCACAGCTCGGCGCACTGGCCACGGTAGATGCCGGGCTCGTCGACCTTGGTCCAGGCCTCGTTGACGAAGCCGGGGATGGCGTCGCGCTTGACCGCGAAGGCCGGCACCCACCAGGAATGGATCACGTCGCTGGAGGTGATCAGGAAGCGCACCTTGGTGCCCACCGGCAGCACCAGCGGCTCGTCCACTTCCAGCAGGTAGTGCTCGTCCTTCGCCTGCTGGTTGCGGATCTGCTCCTGCGGGGTGGCCAGGTTGCTGAAGTACTCCACATCCTGGCCCAGGTACTTGTACTGCCACTTCCACTGATAGCCGGTGACCTGCACGTCCAGCTCCGGCTCGGAGGTGTCGTAGATGTGGATCAGGGTGCGGGTGGCGGGCACCGCCATCACCACCAGGATCACGAACGGCACCACCGTCCAGAGAATCTCCACCGTGGTGCTCTCGTGGAAGTGCGCCGGCTGCTGGCCGGTGGAGCGGCGGTGGACGATCATCGACCAGAACATCGCGCCGAAGACCAGCACGCCGATCACCACGCAGATCCAGAAGATGGTCATGTGCAGGTCGAAGACGGACCGACTCACCTCGGTAGCGCCCGGGGCCATGTTGACCGTCCAGGCGGCGTTCGCCTGGCTGATCGCCGAGAGCAAAAGGAAGCCCATCCAGACTCGTGGATGTCGCAGCATTCGGGTTCCCCTTATCGTTGTTTTTATCCCGCCGGCAGACGCCAACGGCCAAGGGGTGGACCGCCAAGACAGCGAACTTTGACCGTCTCACCTCGGCACACAGCAAGGCAGGCCGGGTTCATCAGGTTCAGCATTCGAGTGGGAGTATAGACAGCGGCTGCGACATAACAACGCAGCGTAAAAACGTCGCTGGAAAGTGCCGATTATTCTCTAAAAGCCGCGGGCGGCGTGGCTTTGCAGGCGAATAGTGGCCGCCTGATATATCATCCTCGCATAACCATCGGACGATTATGACAATCGCGTCTTAGCCGGCGCGCGCCGCCGGCTATGTTTCACCTCTTCCTCACCATCCCCGTTGTATGGGAGAACCCATGAACACCGCCGCCCTCCGCGAGCTCATCCAGCAGGCGCACCTCAGCGAAGCCCGCCACGGTTACCTGGCTGATCTGATAGCCAGCCGCCTGCCCCACCTGCACCGCACCATCCGGCCGCAAGGAGAGAACACGGAAGACATCCTCACCCGCTTCGTCCACGCCTATGTCGAACAGGTACCGGACCTGCTCGACGCCGCCAACAGCGTGGCCCGCGAGGCCGGCATAGAGGACCGGATCAAGCCGGTGCTGAAGGTCGCCGAACAGTTCTTCCTCACCCCGCCGGCGCTGCTGGCCGGCCACGACGGCCTCGACGCGCTGCTCGACGAGGCCTACCTGGCGCACCGCCTGGTGGAGGAAGTGAACGACCGCTACATCGCCCATTTCGGTCAGGCGCTGATCCCGCTGGACACCACCGTGGCCAACCTGGTGGCCCACCAACTGATCGGCGAGCCCTTCGCCAACCAGCTCGATGAGGCCGTCCGCCACGCGCTGGAGCACATGCTCGACGCCGACACCTTCGACGCCGAGTCGGCCCGCGCCTACCGCGAGAACCTGAAGAACCCGCGGGTGGTCGCCGCCTGGCAGCAGTGGCCGTGCCTGTCCAGGCAGCTCGGCGTGGAACTCAGCCTGGGCTGACCGCTCCGCCGCTGCGCGCGCCGCCCAGCCCGGCGTTGCTGCGCAGGCGACCCTCCAGGCGCCGTTTCAGCGCGCGCGGCTCGATCACCAGGCGCGAACCCTGCACCGGCGCCATCCGCCCCCAGTCCTCGAGCAGCTCCATGCAGGCGTGATCGACGTAGCTGAGGTTGTCCATCGGTACGTGCAGGGTGGTGCCCGGCTTCACCTGGTCGAGCATCCGCGACAGCGCCGGCACCTTGAGGAAGGTCGCGGCGCCGCTCAGGCGCAGCTCGGCCTCGTGCTCGCCGGTGTAGCGCAGGACGATCTTCAGCCGCGCGGCCTTCAGCACCAGCTTCAGCAGGGTCAGGGCGAAGCCCACCAGCACGCCGGTCAGCAGGTCGGTGAAGACGATCGCCAGGGCGGTGGCGGCATACACCAGCATCGGCATCCGCCCGTAGCGACCGAGGTTGCCCAGGGCCTTGAAGTCGACCAGCTTGATCCCGGTGTAGACCAGCACCCCGGCCAGGCTCGCCACCGGGATCTGCCGCAGCAGGCTGCCGAGCAGGAGGACGAAGGCCAGCAGCCAGAGGCCATGGAAGATCGCCGAGGCGCGGGTCCGCGCGCCGGCGTTGACGTTGGCCGAGCTGCGCACGATCACCCCGGTCATCGGCAGCGCGCCGAGCAGGCCGCAGAGCATGTTGCCGACGCCCTGGGCGGACAGCTCGCGGTCCATGTCCGAGCGCGGGCCGTCGTGCAGGCGGTCCACCGCGGCCGCCGAGAGCAGGGTTTCCGCACTGGCGATGAAGGCCACCACCACCGCCGCCAGCAGCAGGGAGGGATCGGCCAGGGCCAGCAGGTCGGCCGGGCGTAGCCAGTCGATGGCCTCGCCGAGGTTGGCCGGCACCTCCACCCGGCGCACGTCGAGCGCCAGCCAGAGGCTGGCCAGGGTCGCCAGGCTCACCCCGAGCAGCGCCCCGGGAAGAAAGCGCAGGCGTTGCGGACGCAGCTTGTCCCAGCCCCACATCACGGCGATGGTGCCCAGCCCGAGCAGCGCCGCGTCGAGACCGCTGTCCATGCCCAGCGAGCCGAGCGCGGCGAATGCCGCCTGGGGGAACGCCAGCAGGTTGTCGAGGCCGGAGGCCTTGGGCGCCAGATCGAGCATCACGTGCAATTGCGAAAGGACGATGAGGATGCCGATGCCGGCGAGCATCCCGTATACCACCGCCGGCGAGGTGACCCGGAACCAGCAGCCCAGGCGCAGGCGCCCGGCCACCAGCTGGATCGCCCCGGCCAGCAGCAGGATCGGCCCGAGCATGGCCACCCCGTAGGTACGCACCAGTTCGAAGACCAGCACCGCGAGGCCGGCCGCCGGGCCGCTGACCTGTAGCGGCGAGCCGGCCAGGAAGCCGACCACCAGGCCACCGACGATGCCGGTGAGCAGGCCCTTGGCCGGCGGCATCCCGGAGGCGATGGCGATGCCCATGCACAGCGGCAGGGCGACGAGGAACACCACCACGGAGGCCATCAGGTCCCGTGGCAACGTGTCCCGGAGGGACGGAAACACCTTTGAAACATGCATGGCACAGTTCTCCTGCGAATTTTTTTCCACGACGAGGGAGCGACGCCGGGGCGGACCCGGCACCGGTTGTGTGTGCGCAGTGTGTTTTTCTTGTAATAGCGACCCGTTCAGCCCCGGAACGGGGCTTCCCAGAGGTCGTCCATGGCAGGAACGGCGAAAGGTGACGCGAAAACGCTGTTGTTATCCGGCGGCCCGCACGGCCGCCGCTGTCATTGGTTCAGGTAGCGCGGCGCGGGCGTGGCCATCGGCACCGGGTGTTCGCCGTCGAGCGGCAGGAAGCGGCCCTGCTTGGCGTCATAGGCGCGGATCTGCGCGCTCTCGATGTCGTACACCCAGCCATGGATGAACAGCTGCCCGCTGGCCAGGCGCGAGGCCACCGAGGGGTGCGTGCGCAGGTGGTCGAGCTGCGCCACCACGTTCTCTTCGGTGAGCACCCCGAGGGTGTCGTGGTTGGCGCCGCAGTCGCAGTTGTCCGCCACCACCGTGCGCGCCACTTCGGCATGGCGCAGCCAGGCCTTGACCGTCGGCATGCGCTCCAGCGTCTGCGGGTCGAGCACCGCGCGCATCGCGCCGCAATCGGAGTGGCCGCAGACGATGATGTGGTGCACGCCCAGCGCCAGCACGGCGTACTCGATGGCGGTGGAGACGCCGCCGTTCATCTGCCCGTAGGGCGGCACCACGTTGCCGACGTTGCGGGTGACGAACAGGTCGCCGGGGGAACTCTGGGTGATCAGTTCGGGGACGATGCGCGAGTCCGCGCAGGTGATGAACATGGCCCGCGGCCGCTGGCTCTTGGCGAGCTTCTTGAACAGTTCCTGCTGCTCCGGGAAGACCTCCCGGCGGAAGTGCTGGAACCCATCGACGATCCGTTTCAGCGCGTCGTCCGCGCTTTCCTGTTCCTGTGAGTCGGTCTTAACGCCCCGCATACGGTCTGGCATGGTTCAGAACCTCGATGAGTGGATCGATTGAATTTTCCCACGTCTGCCGACGCTTTCCCCATAGGAAAAAGGCACAACAAACGCAGAGCAACCTTCGTGACCGTTCGGTCACTTCCGGTACTCAACGCTAATGCCAGAAGCTTAACCATAAATTAAAAGAAGCCTCTATCTCGCACTTTGTAAGCTTTTTTCACGATATTTCCAGACGATGTCGGCAGGCTATCATGGCAAACGAGTGGCATTCCCATTCATCCCGCATAAGAGGTGAAAGGTTTCAGTCAACCGGCAGGCTTCGTGCGGGGAAAATCGTCGAATGGGAAAAGCCGGTGCGAGGGGGTAGCACCCGACCCGCCGCTACCGGCGACAGCCAGCTATCAGAACAGGGCCAATTGCCGGCGCACCGGCGCGCTGGTGGGGAACAGCGGCAGGCCCGGCACGAAGCGCGCCAGCAGGCACGCCGCGGCCATCCGCTGGCGTTGCTGGCCGTCGCGCAGGACCTCGCGGCAACGCGCCTCGCCCAGCGGTTCGCCGAGCAGGTAGGCGCGCCCTGCGACGAAGCGCGCGCCGTTGTCCCGCCACCAGGCGGAGACTCGCTCCGCCTCCGGCCAGGTAAGGTTCTCGTCGTCGTCGAGGGCCACGTTCTCGTCGTCGGGATCGTCGTTGGGGCCAGGGTCGTGGTCGGGCAGAACCTCCAGCTCCAGGTCGAGCAACGCCAGGTCAGCGCCAGTGATCAGGCTGAAGGCCTCGCCGGCGACCCGCGCCAGGCTTTCGTCGCGCATCTGCTGGATCAGCCACGGCACCGCCACCGGATCGCCGAACAGGCCGGTGGCCTGGATGCCGATCCGCCGCGTCTCCGCCGCCTGCATCAGTTGGCGAATCCAGGCCATGCTGGTATCGCGCGGCTGCCAGGCGAGCAGCACCATGGTCGCCGGCAGCTGGAACGGGCCGGGCTGCCCGGCGAACGCACGCAATGGCCCCAACGCCTCCTCGTCGCCCATCTGCGCGGTGGCCCAGTTGGCCCAGAAGCACAGGCTCGGGTCGTCGTGAGCGCGGTAGGCGCGGATATCCGCCATCAGGTCGCGCCGACGCAGCTCGCCGGCGGTGCGCGCGGCGCGCGCCAGCACCGCCGGGTCGGCATGGCCGAGGGCGGACAGCAGCGCCGGCCCCGGATCCTGCCGGTGCATGCCGCACGCGGCCAGGCCGAGGCTGCGGAACAGTGGTTCCGGCGAGGCCAGCAGGCGCTCGACCCAGGGCTGCACGCGCTCCCAGTCGAGCCAGCCGAGGGCGGCGGCGAAACCGCGCCGGGCTTCCCTAGACTCCGCCAGGCAGGCGCGCATCCGCCCGATCACCGCCTCGTCGCCAGCCTGCATGGCCAGCGCCGCGAGGGCGAACGCCTCGCCCTGGGCATGCGCATCGAGTTGCTCGAACAGCGCTTCGTATCCAGCCTGGCCGGCGATGGACAGGCCATCCAGGTGCGCCTCGATGCGCTGGTCGAGTTCGGCGAGCTCTTCCAGGTCGTAGTGCGGCGCGCACACGGCGTAGTCGCGGAGCAGGGCGAGGAAGGCGGCTTCCTCGGCGTGCTGATCGAGCATAGAGACGATTGGCAGGCTCATTCTCGGCATCGCTTCGTTGATCACTGAATCTCGAGAATCCGCTTCCAGGATTGTCCGTCGAACTCCATGACATCTTTCGCTCCGACCGACCACATGATTCCGTCTGCCGCGCTCAGGTGATAGCAGGAGGCTGGGACATCATCGCCAAAGTCCACTCGCTCCAAGCGTCCGTCCACCAGCCGATAGACGAAGTGCGTCGAGGAAACGTAAAGGTGGCCGTCGAAGTATTCCATGCCCCAGAGGTCCTCCCGAGTGGACTCATGCTCGATGATTTCCCACTTGTCGCCGCGACCACGCAACAAGGTGCCCAGTTGTCCACAGGCATAGGCGTAACCGTCGCCAGCGCAACGCACCTTGTACAAGGCGAGGTTGGTGGGGCTGCTTGCCTGAGTGAAAACAGAACCATCGTAACTCCAGATTTCTCCCTCCCAGCCAACCGTATAGATTTCCTGTTCGCTGAAGCCATCGATGGATTCGAAGCTGGTGTCGGTTAGCGCTACATCTCCGCCCTGGGCAGTCTGATCGATGCAACGCCATACCCCTTCATCTTCACGAACATAAGCCTGACGACAAGTGCCCACGGCATAAGCGCGCCCCCTGGCGACGCCTCTCACTTCCCTCAACGGTCCTCTCGAACGAGGATCCCTACCGCTGTTCGAAATCGACTCATCGCTCTGGGAGCCACCTCCCATTACCCGCACCTGGCCCTGGACGCCCAGCGCAACATAACGCTCACTCGGAAGATGGCAGACCGTACCCGAGCAGGCCAGCCAGTCCAGGCTCGCAGCTCCCGGCGTACCACGGTCGATAGTGAACAGGAGGGTGCCAACCAACCCCTCTTGGATATCCTCATCGCTGGTAGCCAGCAGATAGGCCAGATCTGAATACCGAAGTACGCCGGTACTCAGACTGAACCCACTGAAGCGGCGGTCATTCGCATCCATGAATTGCTCCTGATTATCTGAGAGTTACTTGTTCGAACATCTCGGCACGGGCAGCGGCCCTCTCACCGACATCACTGGTCATTGAGGCATTCGCCTTGATGGGCTTTTCCGTCCCGTCATCCTTTGCGGTGTCGTGATACTTGTTCAGTTGCGCCTCCAAGCACTCCTGCGAGCAGTTGGAGTCCGGAAAAGTCTTTCGCGCCGCTTTTGCCCCTACCTGGGTGGCTCGCCCTCTCGGCCATTCTCCCTTGTCATCTTGCTCATGCAGTGCAACCACGCCTCTCCGCGTATGCAATTGTCCATGCGTCGCCGTCGTCTGGTTCGGCCCCTCGGCGCAGATACAAGGCGCCTTGTTGGTCTGGTACTTGCTCCAGCCGGTTATTTTCTTCCCTTTGCGCGGGCCGAACGAGGCAGCGTCAACCAAGTGGTCGCCGGTCTGCCCAGGGCAGCAGCGGTTCGGCCTGTAAGGGGCCAGGAAACAGCGCAAGGCCTTCTGGCAGGGGTCGTTATTGATCTTTTCGGCCAAGGCGGAAAATTCGCGTTGCACCTCCTGATGCCGACTCTGGTAATCGGCATTGTCCTTGAACTTGTCACCGGCTTTTTTCTTGGCGGCGGCACGAGCAGCGGATGCCTTTTTCAAGGCGGAGATATCCGGGCAGACCACCTTCTTGCTGGTGTCTCCACAAGCATCCTTGGCACGCGTCCTCTCATCGTCGCACTGACTCAGGCCCTTGGCGTAGGCCATGCGGTCGGCATAGGTCCAGGTCATGGTATTTCCCGGTTGGGAACCGTGATTGTGAGTCGTCAGATCCATGTGCCGGACAACGTTCTTGCTCTCGAACTTCACGTTCATCGACCAGGAGGTGAAGTACACCTTGCCCTTGATCTTGCTGGTAATGACCCCCTTCTTCGGCGCCCGCCCGGCTTCATCGCCATAGCTGGTCTTGAAGTAGCTCTTGTTCTTCAGCATCACTTCCTTGCGGGTGATCCGAACGGTCCGGGTTCCCTTGGTCGTGTCCTTTGCCAAACCCGTATTGGGATAGGGGATCGGCACCCCCATCGGCGTCGGCGGCGCCTGCGGCGGGGTGAAGCAGACGTCCGGGAAGGCCGCGATGGACTTGCCGCTCGCCGCCTTGCAGGAGATCTCCATGTCGTTGGCGTACACCTCGTTGGCCATCAGGCAGCCCTCACCCGTCGATAGCTGAGCAGCGCGGCGGCGCGTTCGCCGGCGTCGTTGCCCAGGTGGCAGAACACGTTCGGCCCGTCGCCGTAGCCCTTGCGCGAGGCGGCCAGGGCCACGGCGAGCAACGCCGGGCCGATGGCGGCGCCGCATTCGCCGATGCAGTCGGCGGGGTGCCAGAGGTCGAACTTCGGCTTGAGCACGCGCAGGTTGCGGCTCAGGGTCAGCGAGGCTTCCTTGAAGTAGTACTGCTCGCCGGAAATATCGGTGAGCCGGTAGTCCATCTGCTCCAGGCCGCAGCCAGCCTCGGCGAGGGCGGCGCGCACAGCCTGGGTCAGGCCGTCGGCGCGTAGCGGCAGGTCCTCGCTCTCCACCGTGGCCTTCTCGAGGCCGAAGCCGAGGCCGATGCAGAGCAGCTGCGGCGCCTCCTCGTGGAGCGGCGCGGCGACCAGCACGGCGGCAGCGCCTTCGCCGGGAATGAAGCCGTTGGAGTTCTGGCTGCTCAGCAGCCGCTCGCGCGCTTCGTAGGCCGCCAGGGTCGGCCCGTTGAGGAAGGAGTCGACGCCGGCCAGCAGGACCTGCCGACAACCGCCCTGGACCAGCTTGCGCGCGTTGAGCAGGGCCACCGCACCACCGACCCGGCCACGGGCGATAAGCGCCGAGGAGGGGTGGAAGCGTCGTCCCAGCTCGTTTTCCAGGTCGCGCAGGAAGGACTCGTCGAGCCCCGCGCAGCGTCCGGGACGATCGCCCTCGGCTACGCAGAGCAGCAGCGGCAGCTCCGCGCAATCGAGACCGGGCTGGCCGCGCAAGGCCTCGTCGATGGCTCGCGCGGCCATCTTCAGCAGCTTGGCGCGGCCGCGCCAGGGCTGCTCCAGCGGCACGCTGGCGGCAAGCAGCCACTCGCCGCCCTGATCGATGAAACGGGTCTCCTGGAAGTTGTCCAGGGCGCAGCGGATCGCCGCGCAACTGGCCGGCGCGCTGAGGCCGACCGCGCTGACCATGCCGGAAGCGACGATGCTCAGGGGCTGGCTCATGCCTCGTCCTCCTCGGCCTGGCGGCTGCGTACCAGCGCGGCGAGCGAGGGATGGTAGTCCTTGCCCAGCTCGCGGGCACGCCACCAGGCGCTCGACATGGTGCCTACCAGCACCTGGGCGATCTCGAACAGGTTGCGCCTCAACGGCCGGCGGATGCGCCAGGTGATTTCCACGCGACGGGCGTCGCAGTCCACCAGCAGGGTATCGATCCGCGCCTGCGCGGTCTCGTGGCCACCCTTCTTCAGGAAGAAGGTCACCGGCACCTCCCTGCGCGGCACGCGGAAGGCCGCGCGTTCCTCGCCGGTGAGGTTGAGCAGCAGGACTTCCTCGCCGCCGCGCAAGTAGTCGGTCCACTGGTCGGACGGCGCGGACTGGAAGTAACGCTCGTCGAAGTCGGCGGGCAGGAACGGGAACTGTTCGGCCAGCCAGGTCTCGTCGTAGCGGCCGGCGAAGCCGACCCGGGCCTGCCAGTGGCGACCCAGCGGGCCGAGCGCCATCGGCGTGAAGCGGCCGTGGGGACTGTCCACCGGCTCGCCGGGCTTTTCCGTGGCCGGCATCGGCGTGCCGACGATCTCGGCGGTGTCGGCGCTGCGCGGGAACCAGCCGCGTCCGGCCGGATTGGCCATGTAGCAATCCATGAAACCGGGGTTGTCCGGCGAGGCGTGGCTGCCGCCGAAGGCGCTGGCATAGGAAATGTCCTGGCGCTGGAACGGCTGCGCGACGCCCGCACCGGCACCGAGCAATCCCGGCTCCCACTGGCGCGGCCCATGCACCGTCAACGCCTTGCCGACCCGGCCGACGCGGATGCCCGCGGTCAACTGCTGTACCGGCCGCCCGCCGGGCGCCTGGGCGCTACCCAGCACCAGCACATCGCAGAACGGCTTGAAGGGGACGAAGTCGCACTCCCGGCGCGGCGCGGAAAGCCCCGGCTCGCCGAAGAACTCGTCCATCATCAGCAGCGCCTGCTGCTCATCCAGCAGGCGCGCCTCGCGGCCGTCCAGCGGCAGGTCGAAGCTGCCCTTGGCGATCACCACCAGCGACTCCCGGCCTGCGGCGTCGAGCCCCTGGTTGTAGGCGGCGGCGAGCGGGGTGGCATTCAACAGTTCCATGTCGGGCCCGCCGCGTTCAGTTGATCTGCACCGAGCCGCCCTTGATCCGGTTGACCCCGGTGGAGCGGCTGGAAAGGTAGGCGCCACGGATGATCACCTTGCCGGCACGGGTCAGGGTGATGCTGGCCTTGCCGCAGCGCAGGACGATCTCGCGCTCGGCGCTGAACTCCAGGCGTTCGCCGTCCAGCTGCGCGGACGCTTCCTGCGGCAGGCGCTGGATACGCCCGATCAGCAGGGGCTGGCGCGGGTCGCCGGCGACGAACATCAACGCTACCTGGGCGCCGATGTCGGCGCGACCGAGCTGGGTGGTGGTGGCCGCCGCCAGGCCGTGCTCGTTCGGACAGCCGGGATAGGCGACCACCGGCGCGGCGGCGTCCGGCACGTCGAGGAGGATGCCGATGACCACGCCGTCGAGGCGGGCGGGGAGGGCCGACGCGGGCCCCGGTAGATGGATCTCGACACTCATGCGCTGCACTCCCTGGCTCTGCGCCGCTTCAGTTCTGGAGAATCTTGCGACCCTTCATCACCACGTTCTTGTCGGCCTTGATGTTGATCGCCCCGGAACCGTCGATGGTGATGTTCTTGCCGCTGATGACGATGCTGCCGTCCTTCTTCATGCGGATGCTGGCAGCGCCGGTGACCAGAGTGATCGAGTCGCCGGCATTGAGCGTGAAGCTCTTGCCCACGTCCAGGCTATCGTCCTTGCCCACCGAGGTATCGCGGCCCTGGCCGACGCTGCGCGACTCGTTCTTGCCGATGCTCGTGCTCTGGTTGCCGCCGATATCGATGCTCTCGTTGGCGCCCACCGATTCGCTACGGTCGGCGCCGATGCTGATCGTCTCGTTGTTGCCCACCGACTCGCTGCGGTTGGCGCCGATGCTGATGGTCTCGTCGTTGCCGACATCCTCGGTGCGATTGGCGCCGATGCTGATCTTCTCGTTGCTGCCGACCTTCTCGGTGCGGTCGACGCCGATGCTGATGGTCTCGTTGCTGCCGACGTCCTCGGTGCGGTTCGCGCCGATGCTGATCTTCTCGTTGTTGCCGACCTTCTCGGTGCGATCGACGCCGATGGTGAGGGTCTCGTTGTTGTCCACGGTCTCGGTGCGATCGTGCTTCACGTGCACGGTTTCGTCGTGGTCGATGGTCTTGCTGCGATCGTGGCCGACCCAGTGGGTCTCGTCGTTCTCGACCTCGATGTCCTGGTTCTTCTCCGCGTGGATGAACAACTGCTCGGCGCCCTTCTTGTCCTCCATGCGGATCTCGTTGAAGTTGGCCGGCGTGCCGCCCTTGCTCGAGCGGCTCTTCATCCCGCTCTGGGTGGCGTTCGCCGGCAGCTCGTAGGGCACCGTCTGCTCGGCGTTGTAGACCCGCCCGGTGATGATCGGCCGGTCCGGGTCGCCTTCGAGGAAGCTGACGATTACCTCCTGGCCGATCCGCGGGATCTGGATCGAGCCCCAGTTCTTCCCGGCCCAGGCCTGGGACACGCGCATCCAGCAGGAGCTGTTCTCGTTCGACTGGTCGTGGCGGTCCCAGTGGAAGTGCACCTTGACCCGGCCGTACTGATCGGTCCAGATCTCCTCGCCCTTGGGCCCGACCACCACCGCGGTCTGCGGGCCGCGGACGATCGGCAACGGGGTGGTCGGCAAGGGGCGGTAGGCCTGGCCGCCATCGATGCAATCCAGCTCGCTCTCGAACTGTGCGCCGACCCCGCCGCCGCCGGTCTCGTAGAGTTCCTGGACCACCCGATACTCGGCGCCGACCACCAGGTACTCGCGATTCTGGTCCTCGCGCGGGTAGCCGCTGAGCTTGAACAGATGGCCGGAACCCAGGCCACGGGCGCGGCCGCGCAGGCGCACCCGCTCGTAACGCGCCTGCAACGCCTCGATGCGGGTCCGCGCATACTGCTCGCCGTCCTGGCTCTGCACGTACTCGCCGGGGTAGTCGTACAGCGGGTAGTCGGCCGCCGCATGCGAACGGGCGATGTTCGAGCGCACTTCCAGGCGCGCGCCGGGGCGCTGGAAGTCGTAGTCGTTGAGGCTCAGCGAGCCGGACTGCACCTCGCGCGCCATGTGCCAGTCGTAGAAGTGGTCGCGCTCGCGCTGCTCCAGGGTCGGCGGGTAGTAGGGCACGCTGGCGTAGCCCGGCGGGCTCCGGTGCGCGCCATAGGCGTCGGAGAGCACCAGGATGTGACGGCTCTGCTCGTGGCGGAACCAGTAGTAGATGCCCTCCTGCTCCATCAGCCGGCTGACGAAATCGAAGCTGGTCTCGCGGTACTGCACGCAGTATTCCCATTCGCGATAGGAGCGACTCAGGGCATCCTCGAAGTCGGAGAAGCCGAGGTCGCGGAACACCTGCTTGATGATGTCCGGGACCTTCTGGTTCTGGAAGATACGGCAGTCGGAGGTGCGCGTGAGCAGCCACAGCCAGGGCCGCAGGGTGACCTGGTAACTGGCGAACTGGCCATTGCCGGAACCCTGGCTGCAGGCGGCGACGATGCCGTGGAAGTGGCGCCGGCTGCCATCGTGCAGCTCCAGCGCCAGGCTGGCCGGCTTGCCCAGCAGGCCGTCGAGCTGCAGGTCGGGGTCTTCCGAGATCAGTTCCAGCTCGTAGGCGAACGGCCGGCCGAGTTCTTCGCGACCCTCCATTCGCTGCAGTTGCAGGACATCCGCACCGAGCGGACTGTCCACCCGGACCAGGCGGGTCTGTTGCGCAAGTGCCATGAAATCATCCTTGATCCACGTCCATCACTGGCGCCGTTCGGACGGCGTCACCCACGCAGCATAGGCGCTGATGGAGTGGGAAGGGAGATGCGTGGCACAGATTCCGACGAGTGCCCCGACCGGCGGCGAACAGGCACAGGGCCATCATCGAGCGGCGAAGCCGCACAGGAAAACCTTGATTCCCAGGCAACATTCCGTAAAGATTTTGTCCAGCAACGACGCACTCAGAATCCTAGGGAAGGGGTTAACACGGTGACGCTCTATCGCCTCCACGAAGCCGATCTCGAGATTCCCGATGCCTGGCAGGACCAGAGCATCAACATCTTCAAGCTCCCCGCCAGCGGCCCCGCCCGCGAAGCCAGCTTCGTCATCAGCCGCGACGCCAGCCAGGGCGACGCGCCCTTCGCCGACTACGTCGCGCGCCAGCTGGAGAACGCCGAGAAACAATTACCCGGCTTCAAGCTGCACAAGCGCTGGGACATCAACATCCACGGCCACGCCGCCGTGCTCCTCGACTACCAGTGGCAGCGCGAAGGCCGCGACCTGATGCTGCGCCAGGTGTTCATCGAGCGCCGCCCGGCGGTGCTGATCACCACCCTGACCACCACCCCCGGGGACCTGCCGCACCACGAGCCGGCCTGGAAGCAGGCGATGCAGACCCTGGTTCCGCGCCCCGCCGGCCACTGATTCGAGCGCCAACGCATGGATGCGCAAGCCGCCGCCCGCCTGGGCGACGAGATCGCCCACGGCTTCGGTGTCGCCGCGATGGTCGCCGGGGCCGTGGCCGGAGCCCTGATCGGCGCCGCCGTGGTCGCCGCCACTGCCGCCACCGGCGGCCTGGCCGCGGTGATCCTGGCCGGCTCGATCGCCGCCGGCGGGCTGTCGATGTTCCAGATCGTCAAGGGCCTGACCACTATCTTCGAGCTGCCCGAACCCACCACCGGGGTGCTCATACGCGGCAGCTTCAATGTCTACGTGAACAGCCGCAACGCGATGCGCGCCGGCGACGACGTCTCCGCCACCTGCAGCGGCCTGCCGCTGAACCATCCGCTGTGGCCGTTCCCGGTGATCATCGCCGAGGGCAGCGCCACCGTGTACATCAACGGCAAGCCCGCCGCGCGCTTGCAGAGCAAGATGGTCTGCGGCGCGCACATCAAGACCGGCAGCCAGGACACCTTCATCGGCGGCCCCACCGAGCGGGTGGCCTTCGTCCTCGACCTGGAGGAATGGCTGCACACCGGACTCGAGGCGCTGGGCCTGGCGGCCCTTGCCGGCGGCCTGCTGCTGGCGGCGATGGCCGGGGTCGCGGCGCTGGCCGGTTTCGTCGCCATCGGCGGGCTGATGATGGGCGGCATGGCCCTGCTCGGCGACCTTGGCGATCGCCTCGGTCCCGGTTACCGCGATCTGTTCCAGGGCGTGGCGGGGATGGCATTGCTGGGCTTCGGGCCGAAGATGGCCCGGCTCGGCCGGGCCTCGGCGGCCGGCGAGGTACGCACGCCCGCCTACAAGCGCGGCAGGACCGAAGCGGATATCCTGGGCCTGGCCAAGGGCAAGCGGCCGCCTCCCAGCGAGTACCTGAAGAAGTCCTATATCGACAAGCACCTGAAGGTGTTCAAGGAAGAGGGCGGCGCCTTCCTTTTCACCACCGACGACATCGCCAACCCGAACTACACCTCGTTCAACCCGAACAAGTTCGTCATGGCCAAGTCCGACCTGAACTCCGTGGTCGCCGAGTACAAGCGCACCGGCGACGTCTCCGTGCTGGAGTCGGCGCTGGGGTACGATCCAGGCTCGCTGGCCGGCAAGGAGATCTACATGCTGAACCTGGAGAACCCGAAGGTGCTGATGCCGACCGGCAACGAGGGCGGGGTCAACTCGCTGTGGCGGCCCGGCGGCCTCACCCACCCGGGCGGCATGCGCGAAGCGGTTCTGGACAATGTGGCGATCCCCCATGGAAACGATGTAAACGTACTGATGTCGACCCACGACATCGCGAGAATCCAATGAGCATGAACCCGGACAACGTTCTGACCCTGGCATTGGCCAACGACGAGCTGGATCGCTTCCTCGTCGGCGAACCTTTCTACTTCCTCGAGGCCCGCAGCGACAACGAGGAGCCGCAGAACGTCAGCCAGGCGTTCGACCAGTTGCTGATGCCGTACTGGCGCGCCACCCGCGATCCGGACTTGCCCTTCCGCTTCGTCGCCGCGCTGCTGAAGATCCTCGCCACCTATCCCGATCGCAACCGGGCGATCTACGTCGCCCAGAACTGGATCTGGTACTACCGCTTCTGCCTGTCGAAGAAACGCGCGAATCCGCAGGGCCCCTACGGTGATCTGTTCGAGGTCGACCTCGGCGCCGTCGCGGTCGCGCTGAAGCGGCAGCTCGAGGCGAACAAGGACGAGCTGATCCGCGACACCCGCTGGGCCGGCGCGGCCTGGAACAGCAGCAACGGCCTGTGGGGGCCTCTCCTGCGCACGTCCACGACGGTACGCGACAAGCTCGGCGGGCCGGATTTCGTTCCCGACAATCCATGAGGCGCCGACGATGGTGCCGCTCGGGCATCAACCGAACCGCGCCGCGCTGCACCGGATCGGGATCGGCGCGATCGCCGTGAAGGAATTCGACGAGACCGACGTCGAGCTCGCCGAAGCGCTCAAGGCTGCCCACTAGGTCGCCGTGCGCAGCGCACGCGGCCTGAAGATCGACCAGACCAGCGAGAAGCGAACGATGAATTTCCAGGCCCACCTGGCCAGCCGCGGGGAATACCAACGCGGCTTTCCCCTCCGCTGAGCCGTCTCAGGCCTTCGGCGGCGGCGGGAACATCGCCTGCACCTGGCCGTCGATGGTGCCCTGCACGCCCTTGCCGTTGGCGTCGACCTCGCTGGCGCCGCCGGAATTGAGGTCGAGGCGGCCGCCGGTGTCGATGTTGCCGTTGCCGCTGGCGTAGAGGTTGAAGGCGCTGCCGGAGATGTTGATGGTGCCGTCGGCGTTGAACTCCACCACGCTCTTGCCGCAGACCAGGCGGATCTGCGCGCCGGCCTCGATCAGGTAGGTGCCGCTGACGCTATCGCTCTTCGCCCCGCCCACCAGCAGGGTGTCGTTGAGCTTCACCGCGCGGGTGCGGTTGTGGCCGATGCGCGCCAGTTCGTCGTTGCCGACGCTCTTGTTGCGGTCGTGGCCGACGATCAGCGAGGCGTCGTTCTCCACCAGGTTGTCCTGGTTGCGTTCGGCATGGATGTACAACTGCTCGGCGCCCTTCTTGTCCTCCATGCGGATCTCGTTGAAGTTGGCCGGCGTGCCGCCCTTGCTCGAACGGCTCTTCATCCCGCTCTGGGTGGCGTTCGCCGGCAGCTCGTAGGGCACCGTCTGCTCGGCGTTGTAGACCCGCCCGGTGATGATCGGCCGGTCCGGGTCGCCTTCGAGGAAGCTGACGATCACTTCCTGGCCGATCCGCGGGATCTGCATCGAACCCCAGTTCTTCCCGGCCCAGGCCTGGGACACGCGGATCCAGCAGGAGCTGTTCTCGTTCGACTGGTCGTGGCGATCCCAGTGGAAGTGCACCTTGACCCGGCCGTACTGGTCGGTCCAGATCTCCTCGCCCTTGGGCCCGACCACCACCGCGGTCTGCGGACCGCGCACCACCGGCACCGGAGTCTGCGGCAAGAGACGGAACGACTGGCTGGCGTCGATGCAGTCCAGCTCGCTCTCGAACTGCGAGCCGGCGCCGCCGCTGCCGGTTTCGTAGAGCTCCTGGACCACCCGGTATTCGGCGCCGACCACCAGGTACTCGCGGTTCTGGTCTTCGCGCGGATAACCGCTCAGGCGGAACAGGTGCCCGGCGCCGAGGCCGCGCACCACGCCGCGCAGGCGCACGCGCTCGTGCTGCGCCTGGAGCGCCTCGATGCGGTTGCGCGCGTACTGCTCGCCGTCCTGGCTCTGCACGTACTCGCCGGGATAGTCGTACAGCGGGTAGTCGGCCGCCGCGTGCGGCCGGGCGATGTTCGAACGCACCTCCAGGCGCGCGCCGGGGCGCTGGAAGTCGTAGTCGTTGAGGGTCAGCGAACCAGGCTGGACCTCGCGTGCCATCTGCCAGTCGAAGAAGTGGTCGCGCTCGCGATGGCCGAGGGTCGGCGGGTAGTACGGCACGCTGGCGTAGCCACCCGGGCTGCGATGCGCGCCGTAGGCGTCGGAGAGCACCAGGATGTGGCGCTTCTGCTCATGGCGGAACCAGTAGTAGATGCCCTCCTGTTCCATCAGCCGGCTGACGAAGTCGAAGCTGCTCTCGCGGTACTGCACGCAGTATTCCCACTCGCGGTAGGGGCGCGTGAGGGCATCCTCGAAATCGGAAAAGCCGAGGTCGCGGAATACCTGCCTGATGATCTCCGGCACGCTCTGGTTCTGGAAGATCCGGCAGTCCGAGGTCCGCGTCAGCAGCCACGGCCAGGGCCGCAGGGTGGCCTGGTAGCCGGCGAACTGGCCGTGCCCGGCCACCTGGCTGCAGCGCGCGACGATGCCGTGGAAGAAGCGCCGGCCGCCGCCGGGCAGCTCCAGCGAGAGGCTCATCGGCTTGCCGAGCAACTGTTCCAGCGGCAGGTTGGGGTTCTCCGAGACCAGGTGCAGCTCGTAGGCGAACAGCCGCCCCAGTTCCTCGCGGCCCTCCATGCGCTGCAACAGCAGCACGTCCGCCCCCAGCGGGCAATCCACCTGGACCAGGCGGGTCAGTTGCATCAATCCCATCGACGCTCCTCTCTACTGCTGGTCTCGATGGCGCTCAGTCGGCCGTGGCGAAGTCGTAGTGGAACTGGTTGTCGCGGCTGCTGATGCGCACCCCGGCCAACGGCTTGCCTTCGAGCATGCGGGTGAGGAACTCGCGGCTCATGTCCGGCAGCAGCGTGTTGGTGAGGATAGCGTCGATCATCCGCCCGCCGCTCTCGGTCTCGGTGCAGCGCGAGACGATCAGGTCGACGACGCCCTCGTCGAACTCGAACGGCACCTTGTGGGTCGCCTCCACGCGCTTCTTGATCCGCCCCAGTTGCAGGCGCGAGATGGCCTTGAGCATGTCGTCGCTGAGCGGGTAGTAGGGGATGGTCACCAGGCGGCCGAGCAGCGCCGGCGGGAAGATTTTCAGCAGCGGCTCGCGCAGCGACTTGGCGATGGCTTCCGGCTCGGGCATCAGTTCCGGATCGGCGCAGAGGCTGGCGATCATCTCGGTGCCGGCGTTGGTGGTGAGCAGGATCAGGGTGTTCTTGAAGTCGATCAGCCGGCCTTCGCCGTCCTCCATCACGCCCTTGTCGAAGACCTGGAAGAAGATCTCGTGGACGTCCGGGTGGGCCTTCTCCACTTCGTCCAGCAGCACCACGCTGTAGGGCTTGCGGCGCACCGCCTCGGTCAGCACGCCGCCTTCGCCGTAGCCGATGTAGCCGGGCGGGGCGCCCTTGAGGGTGGAGACGGTGTGGGCTTCCTGGAACTCGCTCATGTTGATGGTGATGACGTTCTGCTCGCCGCCGTACATGGCCTCGGCCAGCGCCAGCGCGGTCTCGGTCTTGCCCACCCCGGAGGTGCCGGCGAGCATGAACACGCCGATCGGCTTGCTCGGGTTGTCGAGGCCGGCGCGGGAGGTCTGGATGCGCTTGGCGATCATCTCCAGCGCGTGGTCCTGGCCGATGATGCGTTTCTTCAGGTGGCTGTCGAGATTGAGCACGGTCTCGATCTCGTTGCGCGCCATGCGCCCGACCGGAATCCCGGTCCAGTCGGCGACCACCGAGGCCACTGCCTGGTAGTCCACGGTCGGCAGGATCAGCGGTTCCTCGCCCTGCAACGCGCTCAGTTGCGCCTGCAGTTCCGCCAGCCGCGCATGCAGCGCCTGGCGCTGCTCCTCGTCGAGACGCGCCTCGCCCTCGCCCAGCGGCGTGCCGCCGGCGTCCACCGCCTCGGCGGCGGCGCGCAGGCGGGCACGGGTCTCCAGCAGTTCGTCGACCAGGCGTTTTTCCTCGGCCCAGCGCCGCTCCAGGCCGGCCAGGCGCTCGCGCTCCTCGGCCAGCAGGGTCTCGGCGTTGCGCTGGCGTTCGCCGGTGGCGACGCCGATGGCGCTCTCGCGGCGGATGATCGCCAGTTCGGTTTCCAGCGCCTCGATGCGCCGGCGGCTGTCGTCGACCTCGGCCGGCACCGCGTGCAGGCTGATGGCGGTGCGCGCGCAGGCGGTATCCAGCAGGCTCACCGACTTGTCCGGCAGCTGGCGCGCCGGGATGTAGCGGTGCGACAGCCGGACCGCCGCCTCCAGCGCCTCGTCGAGGATCTGCACCTGGTGGTGCTGCTCCATGGTCGAGGCGACGCCGCGCATCATCAGGATCGCCTTGTGCTCGGACGGCTCGTCCACCTGCACCACCTGGAAGCGCCGGGTCAGCGCCGGGTCTTTCTCGATGTGCTTCTTGTACTCGGCCCAGGTGGTCGCCGCCACGGTGCGCAGGGTGCCGCGCGCCAGCGCCGGCTTGAGCAGGTTGGCGGCGTCGCCGGTGCCGGCCGCGCCACCGGCGCCGACCAGGGTGTGGGCTTCGTCGATGAACAGGATGATCGGCTTCTCGGAACTCTGCACGTCCTCGATCACCTGGCGCAGGCGCTGCTCGAACTCGCCCTTCATGCTCGCCCCGGCCTGCAGCAGGCCGACGTCGAGGGCGCGCAGTTCGACGTCCTTCAGCGCCGGCGGGACGTCGCCGGCGACGATGCGCAGGGCGAAGCCTTCCACCACCGCGGTCTTGCCGACGCCGGCCTCGCCGGTGAGGATCGGGTTGTTCTGCCGGCGGCGCATGAGGATGTCCACCAGTTGGCGGATCTCCTCGTCACGCCCGACGATGGGATCGAGCTTGCCGCTGCGGGCCTGCTCGGTGAGGTCCACGGTGAAGCGCTTGAGCGCCTCCTGCCTGCCCATCGCGCTCGGCGCCATGGCGCCGCTGGCCTCGCCCGGGGCGGCGCCGGCGTTGAAGCCGTCGCTGGCCGACAGGCCGTTCTCCGGCGAGGCGCCGACGTACTCGTCGAAGCGCTCGGTGAGCGCCTCGACCTTGAGCTTGGCGAATTCCGCCGACAGCCCGGTGAGGGCATGGCGCAGGCTCGGCGTCTTGAGGATGCCGATCACCAGGTAGCCGGTGCGCACCTGGCTCTCGCCGAACATCAGGCTGCCGTAGACCCAGCCGCGCTCCACCGCCTCCTCGACATGGGAGGACAGGTCGGTGATCGAGGTCGAGCCGCGCGGCAGGCGGTCGAGGGCCTCGGTCAGGTCCTTGGCCAGGCGCGCCGGGTCGATCCCGGACTGGCGGACGATCTGGTGCAGGTCCGAGTCCGGCAACTGGAGGATCTGGTGGAACCAGTGCACCAGCTCGACATAGGGATTGCCGCGCAGCTTGCAGAATACCGTGGCGGCCTCGATGGCCTTGTAGGCCAGGCTGTTCAGCTTGCCGAACAGCGCAACGCGACTGATCTCACTCATGTTCCTTCTCCTTGTGCTCATGCGGCCGCGCAGTGGCGTACTGGCGGGCCAGCAGTAGATCCCTGGCATCCTGGCCGGGATCGCCCAGCCAGGTGTTGAAACCGAGCCGCCCGCCGCCCTGCAGGCCCAGCGGGGGTATTTCCTGGCGTTGCAGGACCAGGTTGACGTCCCAGTCCAGCTCCTCGCCCAGGTATTCGGCGACCCAGGCGGCCAGCTCGACGAAGTGGTCGCCGTCGGGCAGGAAGCGCTGGTACTGATCGAGGTCCAGCGGCCCCAGGCGCAGGCGGAACTTGTGCTGGCGATCCCAGACGTGGGTGCCCAGGCAGACGTCCATGCCCAGGCTCGTCGAGTCGACGCCGAGGCGGCTGCGCTCGGGCAGCTCCAGCCACTGGCCGACGTACTCCTCGACCGCCACCGGGACCTCGAAATACTCCGCGAGGATCACCCGCAGGCCGTCCGGGTAGCGGGTCTGCGCGGCGAGGTGGCCGGTGTAGTAGTAGCGCGCGGTGTCCGCCAGCGGCTCGCGAGCGCGCAGGCTCGGCATGCCGCGCCCGGACAGCGCGGCGAGGCGTGCCGACCAGTAGTCGTCGTCGATCCGGTCGTGGCTGATCTCCGGTCGCGCCTCCGCCCAGGCCCGGTAGAACAGGGTCAGCAGGCGGTGGTGGAAGACGTCCATGAAGCGCTTGAAGGTCGCATCGTTGACGTTGCGCTGGCGTTCCCGGGCGTATTCGGTGAGGTGCAGCGGTAGCGGCCCGTTGGGCCCGGTGAGGCCGAAGAAGAACTGGTCCAGGCGCGGCACCGCGTCGGCGCCGGCCTGGCTCACCGAGGCCAGGGTCGAGGGCGCGAAGGTGCAGTCGGGCTTCTGCCCGAGGCGCAGCGGATCGTCCGCCAGCCGCACCGAATGCCCGAGGCGCGGCAGTTGCGGCGACTCGCACTCGATGCGCCGCAGCGCCTGGAAGAAGTCGTAGTCCCAGGGCGCCGCCGCCATCCCGGCGAGCAGGCTCAGAGGTTCGGACGGCTGCCCGGCTTCGCCTGCCATCTCATCACCTCGCCCCGTTCGCCGGTGCGCAGCACCGTCTCGGTAAAGCTGTTGATCGACACGTAGCGTGCCAGGAAGCGCTCGAACACCGCGCCGAGGAGGAACACCCCGGTACCGCGGAACGCGTTCTCGTCGAAGTCCAGGGTAATCTCCAGGCCGCGGCCGAAGACGATCGGCCCGGGCATCGGCAGGCGCCGCGTGCAGGGCTTGCTGCTGACCTCGCGCAGGCCCTCGATCTGCAACTGCAGCGCCGGATCGCCGCTGTCGCCGTAGAGCCGCAGCAGTTCGCGCAGAGCGGCGGCGCCCTGGCCGCGCTCGGCCAGCGACAGGTAGTTCAGCGACAGCTGGCTGATCAGCCGCCAGGCGCTGGCATCGTGGGCACGGCTGGCGCGCGGCCGGCTCGGTCCGGCGAGGCAGCGCACCTGCATGACCGGCGCGCTGTCCTCCAGGGTGAAGTCGCTCCTGTGCGCGCCGATCGGCATGAACAGCGGCAGGTCGCGGTTGGTGCACAGCGCGGCGATGCCGAGCTGGCGCAGGTCGTGGCGATAGGGCGCCTGGCTGGCGTCGACCAGGGCGACGAAGGTCTCGCTGCCGACATAGGTCGAACGTGGGCCCTTGCGCCGCTGCTTGCTGGACAGCACGCGCGGTTCGCGGCGCACGCTGAAGTAGGCCTGCTCGCGGCCGTAGCGCGCCGGATCGCGCACCGCGTAGAACGGCTGGAAGGGTTGCTCCGGACCGCTGCCGTGGCCGCTGACCTGCTGCAGCGAATGCACCTCGAAGTCCAGCGGCCGGGTGCGGTCGACGATCACATGGTGCTCGTTGACCCGGTCGGACAGGTGGATGCGGTCGCAGCGACGCGGGAACAGGTTGATCGCCGGGGTGCAGAACGGCACCAGTTGCTCGGCGTCCACCGTGCCCTCCAGGCGCGCGTCGTGCTTGCCGAACAGCACGATCAGCTCCAGTTCCTCGCCGGCGCAGCGACGCAGGGCGCGATTCAGCCCGGAGAACTCGACGAACAGGAAGCGCGCCGGCAGGGCGAAGTATTCCTGCAGCAGGCGGTAGCCCTGGAACGCCCGCGGCACCACCGGCAGCAGCGCGTCCTCGTCGTCGAAGCCGCGCGGCCGCAGGCTGCTCGCCGGCAGGCGCTCGACCCAGGCGTTGTCCGGGGCGCGGACGAACACCGCGCAGGCGTTGCCGAGCAACTGCTCGTAGAGACGATAGGGCTGTTCGTCGGCCCCGTGCAGGTAGAGCGGCAGGGCGTCCAGCGACAGGCTGTGGAACGGAATGCCGGCGCCGCTGCGCAGGCGGATGCGCAGGCCGGCCTTGGCCCGCGGCTCGCTGGCGGCGAGACGCCCGAGCACCGCGGCCGGGTTGCCGAAGTAGTCGGCCTGGACCACTTCCAGCGGCCACAGGGTCACCGGGTGCGCGGTGCGGTACTCGCAGGCGGTCTGGTCCTCGGGGCCGAGCTGGCCACGCAGGGAGGCCCCGCGCTCGACGCTGAAACCGCTGCTCAGGGCGCCTTCGTTGGGGTCCGGGCGCAACTGCACCACGGTCATCGAGGGGGTCGGCGCCAGGTAGTGCGGATAGGCGATTTCCAGCAGGTTGTGGGTGAAGGTCGGGTATTCCGCGTCGAGCTTCAGCTGGACCCGCGCGGTGAGATAGGCGAAGCCTTCCAGCAGGCGCTCGACATAGGGGTCGGCGCACTCGAAGCCGGACAGCGACAGGCGCCCGGCGATCTTCGGGAATTCCTCGGCGAACTCCGCGGCGCTTTCGCGGATGTGTTGCAGTTCCTGGTTGTAGTACTCGAGCAGGCGCGGGTTCATGCACGCCTCCGCTCGCCCTGGGCGACCCGCACGTGGCCGGTCTCCAGGTCCAGGTTGGTGGTCAGCAGCAGGCGCAGCGGCGCTGGCTCGGCCCAGAGATCGCCCTCGATCTCGAAGCTCAGGGCGTTGTGGTCCATCTCTCCGGGCAGCAGTTGCGCGCGCACTCGCAGCGAAGAACGGATGATGCGCGGCTCGAAGGTGGCGATGGTCTCGGTGAGCAACGCCTCGATGGCATGCACGTCGACGCTCGACGCGGTGTGCCCGGCCAGCGCCGGCAGCCCGTAGTTGAGCACCGAGTTGCCGGCCGGCATGCGCGCCGCCAGGTCGTGGTCGAACAGCGAGGTGGTGTTGAACAGCCACGCCAGGTCGCGCAGCACCGAGGCCTTCAGCTGGCTCAGGGTCAGCACGCGGCGCTCCGCGGCTTCCTTCAGGTTGCCCGGTTCGTCGTCGGTGAGGCGGTCGAGCAGCGACGGCTGCAGGCGCTCCTGGAGGGTCAGCTCGGCCATGTCAGGCGTCCGTCGCCTCGAAGTCCAGGCGGCGCAGGTCGAACAGCGCGGTTTCGCCGGCGTCGGTGACGAACAGCCGCTGGCCGAGCGGCAGGCCGCTCTCCAGCCACTCGGTCTTGCGCCCGAGGCGCGCGGCGTCATCGCCGTGCTCGACGGTTTCCGCGTAGCGCGCCGGCAACAGCGCGACGGTGGCGCCGCCGTTGGCCAGGGTCAGTTCGGCCGGCAGCCAGACCAGGTCGCGCAGGTCGCTCGGCGCCTCGACCTGGAGGCTGCGCAGGTTGCTCATCGGCAGCCAGGCATAGCGGCCGTTGACGATCACCTCGAGTACCGGGCCGAGCCGGGTGTCGGCGTCGGCCAGCCAGGCGAAGGGCGTCTCGCCGATCCGCCCGGGCACCGCCGGCGCCGCGTCGAAAGCCTGCTCGCGCAAGCCCTGGGCGGCTTCGCCATGGCCCTCGGCGTCCAGGCTCAGGGCCTGCAGCAGCGGCGCGATCCATTCCGCCGGCTGGCCGAGGATCACCGGGGTCAGGCGCCCGGCGAACACCTCGCGGCGCAACGCCTCGCACTCGATGGCGGTGGAGTAGGTCTGCACCATCGGCAGTGCCGAGGCGTCCAGTTCGCCGACCACCTTGAGCTGGTTCAGCGCCCGCGTCCACTGGCCCATCACCGCCAGCAGCTGGAACAGGAAGATCCGCAGGGTGGCGTTCGACGGCTGGCTGCGCACCTGCTCCTGCAAGGCTTTCAGCGCGTCGTCCAGGCGCCCGGCACGCAACAGTTCTTCGGCGATCATCGCGTTACTTCCCTGTAGCCGGGAGCCCAGGCGCCCGGAACGAGTGAAGGGTCGGACACGGCGCCCGACCCGGTGCAATTGGGTACCTCACGCGGGAGGTCAGGCGGGCGCACCGGCCAAGGCCTGGCGCGGCCAGGCCATGACCGGTGGCCGGCGCATCAGGCCTGTACGTTCTGGCGAATGTTCCAGCCGTACTTGATCGGACCGCCGTCCTTCGCGCCATCGGCCTTCTGCGGCTGGTAGTCGACCTGGACCTGGGCGAAGTTCAGGGTCACGTTCTCGGTCAGGCGGTCTTCGCCGCCGCTGCCGCCGGTGCTCACCGAGGACACCAGGACTTCCTTCAGGGTGATGATCAGGTACTCGACCTGGTTCTCGCCGCCGGCCTTGCGGATGGTCAGCTTCGCCTGCGGATAGTGCTTGCCGCTGGAGCAGGCCATCATCAGGTTGGGCGTGGACTTGTCGATATACTTGGTGAACGACAGGTCCTGCACGTTGACCTTGCCGGCGCCGCCGCCACCGCCCATGTGCATCGACCCGGACTGGGACATGCCCCAGCTCCATGCCAGCACGTCGATTTCCTCGGCGTGAGTCTTGTCCTTGGACTCACCCTTGACGTCGCCGATCTTGATGAACATATCAACAGCCATCTTTCCTCCCGTGTGGCTCGCGCCACTACGCTATGCAAGCGCCCGCCACCATGGCAGGCGCTGTCGTTGAACGCCTCAGGCCTCTTTGGCCGAAGGCAGCTTGGATACCAGGCGTAGCGATACAGTCAGTCCCTCGAGCTGGTAGTGCGGGCGAAGGAAGAACTTCGAGTTGTAGTAACCCGGGTTGCCTTCGACTTCCTCCACCACCACCTCGGCCGCCGCCAGCGGGTGCTGGGCCTTGGTGGTCTCGGTGGAGTGAGCCGGGTCGCCGTCGACATAGTTGAGGATCCAGTCCTGCAGCCAGCGCTGCATCTCGTCCTTCTCCTTGAACGAGCCGATCTTGTCGCGAACGATGCACTTCAGGTAGTGGGCGAAGCGGCAGGTGGCGAACAGGTAGGGCAGGCGCGCCGCCAGGTTGGCGTTGGCGCTGGCGTCCGGATCGTCGTACTCGGCGGGTTTCTGCAGCGACTGCGCGCCGATGAAGGCGGCGAAGTCGGTGTTCTTCTTGTGCAGCAGCGGCATGAAGCCGTTCTTCGCCAGCTCCGCCTCGCGACGGTCGGAAATGGCGATCTCGGTCGGGCATTTCATGTCCACGCCGCCGTCGTCGGTGGGGAAGGTGTGCGCCGGCAGGCCCTGCACCTCGCCCCCGGACTCGACGCCGCGGATCCGCGAACACCAGCCGTAGAGCTTGAAGGAACGGTTGATGTTGACCGCCATGGCGTAGGCCGAGTTGGCCCAGGCGTACTTGCTGCTGTCGGCGCCGTCGGTCTCTTCCTCGAAGGCGAACTCTTCCACCGGGTCGGTCTTCGCCCCGTACGGCAGGCGCGCCAGGAAGCGCGGCATGGTCAGGCCGATGTAGCGGGAGTCCTCGGACTCGCGCAGCGAGCGCCAGCCGGCGTATTCCGGGGTGGTGAAGATCTTGGTCAGGTCGCGCGGGTTGGACAGTTCCTGCCAGGAACCCATGCCCATCACCGTCGGCGAGGCGGCGGAGATGAACGGCGCGTGCATCGCGGCGGAGATCTTCGCCATCTCGCCGAGCAGCTCGACGTCCGGCGGCGACTGGTCGAAATAGTAGTCGCCGACCAGGCAGCCGTAGGGCTCGCCGCCGAACTGGCCGTATTCCTCCTCGTAGAGCTTCTTGAAGATCGGGCTCTGGTCCCAGGTGGTGCCCTTGAACTTCTTCAGGGTCTTGTGCAGCTCCGGCTTGGAGATGTTCAGCACACGGATCTTCAGTTGCTCGTCGGTCTCGGTGTTGTTGACCAGGTAGTGCAGGCCGCGCCAGGCGCTTTCCAGCTGCTGGAAGTCGGCGTGGTGCATGATCAGGTTGACCTGCGCGGTGAGCTTGGCGTCGATCGCCGCGATGATCGACTCGATCGACTTGATCGCGTCGTTGGAGATCAGGCTGGTCTGCTCCAGGGCGTGTTCGGCGAGGGTACGCACGGCGGTTTCCACCGCCTCGCGGGCGCGCTCGGTCTTGGGCTTGAATTCCTGCAGCAGCAGGCTGGCGAACTCGCTGGTCTGCTCGGTGGTGGTCTGGCCCTGGGCCAGGTTCTCGGTGCTCAATTCGGCCATGCTGGAATCCTCTTACGCCTGCGGCTCGTCGTCTTTGGGCTTCGGTGCGCTGGCCAGGGCCTGCAACAGGGCCGGGTCCTTGATCGCCTTCATGATCATGTCCTCGGCGCCGGTCTTGCCGTCCATGTAGGTCAGCAGGTTGGCCAGCTGGGTGCGCGCCTCGAGCAGCTTGTTCAGCGAGTCGACCTTGCGCGCCACCGCGGCGGGGCTGAAGTCGTCCATGCTCTCGAAGGTGATGTCCAGGCTCAGGTTGCCTTCGCCGGTCAGCACGTTCGGCACGTTGAAGGCCACCCGCGGCTTCATCGCCTTGAGCCGGGCGTCGAAGTTGTCCGCGTCGATCTCCAGGAACTTGCGGTCGGCGACCGCCGCCTGGGGCTCGGCGGGCTTGCCGGCGAGGTCCGCCATCACGCCCATGACGAAGGGCAGTTGGACCTTCTTCTCGGCGCCGTACAGCTCCACGTCGTACTCGATCTGCACGCGTGGCGCCCGGTTCCTGGCGATGAACTTCTGACTGCTGGTAGTGCTTCCCATCTCGTTTCTCCCTCGCGCGACGGCGGTTGTTAGCGCCGGCGGAATCGCCCCGGCGGCTTGCAGCGTTGGCCCGGACGGCCGCTAGGCGTTACTCGTTCTCCGGGCCCCGCAGGGTTTCGAACTGAGTGATCCCATCGGGGATGAGATTTCTCACGATTTCGGCGAAGTCCGCCGTCACCAGCGTCTTGGCGCGCTTGAGCAGCACCGGCACCGGGCTCGATGGCTCGTGGCGAACGTAATACTCGAGCAGGCGGTCGAGCTGGCGCAGGACATCCTCGCGGTTGCCGATCTCGCCGCTGGCGCGCGCTGCCGGCACGGCGGCGGCGACAGGCGCTGCGCCGGGCTCTTCGGCGGGGGCCGCTTCGGCGCCCGGCACGACGGATGCGCCGGCGCCCTGCGGGCCGTACAGGTCGAACACCTGGAGGGCCTGGCGAAGCAGTTGGCGAAGGGGGGCGAGGTCGAGGCCCTGGGCCGAGCCGACCCGTTCGGCGACACCGCCCTCGATGGCCAGGGCATGTTCCTGGGCGCCTTCCAGGGCGCGCCGGGTGGCGGCCAGCGCATCGGCGTCGGCATCGGCGAAGGCGCCGGCGATCTGCTCGGGGCTCAGGGTCTCGCTGGCGAAGCGTTGCAGGCCGGCGGCGTTCAGCGCGGCGCGCAGGTTGACCGGGCCGAACGCCCGCGAGCGCACCAGCGGGATCGCCCAGACCAGTTGCAGCAGCGGCTCGGCGACCAGGCCGGTGAGGGCGTTGATGCGGAAGGTGGGGTCGTTGTCGTCATCGGCGTCGAGCAGCGGATAGACCCCGTCCCAGTACTGGTCGAGCAGTTCGCGGACCAGCAACAGGCCCTCGGCGAGCCCGTCCAGGCCGTCGAGGGCGACATTGCTCTGCAGCAGCAGGTTGGCCACCCGCAGGTCCTTGCTGCGGCCGAACAGCTCGCAGGCCAGCGCGCGCACGCGCGGCCACTCCGGCGGTTCGGCGGGCAACACGGCGTCGCCCATCTGCCGCTCGGGCTGGCCCTGGGCGATGCGTTCGAGCTCGAGGAAGGCGGCGTCGTACTCCAGGTCCTCGCCACAGGGCGAGTCCGGGGCTACGGCGGCCAGCAAAACGGGTACATCCAGCACGGTGACGATCTCCCTATCATCGGAGCCGCTACGCGGCCCTCACCTTCGCTTGTAAGATCCACTCCGTCGGATCTTGTAGGAGCCATTGATGAATATCGGATGACTCGAAAGGTTGGCAAAATTCTTGTGGCATGCCGCAATGCTTGTCAAGGAAGGCACAAGGCCACTAGTTGCATGACACCGCAGATCGGACAAATCTTTTAAAGACGTAGGATTAGTCTTTTATAATCCGGTACAACCCGATGTGTCTTCCCGAGGCGACGAAACGCCGGAAAGCCATCGGGCCAGCCTGGATGCGAACCGAAACCCCTCGGGCACGAGGGTGGGCGCCTGGAAGAGCCGGGCGCTGGCAATGCAAGGAGTAGCAATGCCGCTGCGATTGACCATCACCAGCTACCACAAGCTGACCCCCGGTCAGTGTTCGGAAAAGGTACTGGACCAGGGACAGCTGACCATCGGTCGGGGCCCGGACAACGACTGGGTCCTGCCGGACCCGGAGCGCCTGGTCTCCAGCCGCCACTGCACCATCCTCAACCGCGACGGGGTGTACTACCTCACCGATACCAGCACCAACGGCGTGCTGCTGGTCAACGCCGGACATCGCCTGCGCCGCGGCAACAGCGAACCGCTGCAGGACGGCGAGACCGTCCGCCTCGGCGAGTACGACATCCTCGTCCAGCTCGGCCACGACATCGCCCTGCCCGGCAGCGGCAACCCGCAGACCGATCCATTCACCAGCTTCGATGCGCTGATGAGCCGGCAGAACGCCGCCACGGCGCCGGCATTTCCCGAGCCGGCGGCCACCCCGCACCCGGCGGTGGCGGCGCATTTCCAGGGCGGCTCGCCGCTGGATACCAGGCCCGACCTGTTCGACTTCCTCACCCCGCCGCCGCCCGGCGCGGCACCGCGCCCGGACCACGTGCCGGCCGAACAGCACGACTTCCGTCCGCCGGAACCGGTGATCCCGCCACCGCCCGCGATCACTCCGGCGCCAGCGCCCGCTGGCGGTGCGCCGCTGATTCCGGCCGACTGGGACCCGTTCGCCGAGCTGCTCGGCAATACGCCCGCTGCGGGCCCGGCGCCTGCAACGGAACCCCTCGCCACGCCGCTGCCGACGCCGGAGCCGGCACCCCTGGCGATGCCCTTCGCCGACCCCGGGATCACCCAGCAGCCGCCACAGCCACAGCCACAGCCACAGCCACAGCCACAGCCACAGCCACAGCCACAGCCACAGCCACAGCCACAGCCACAGCCAGCGAGCGTGGCGCCGCCGACGCCGCCGGCAAGCGCCGCCCCCACGGCCGGCGCCGACCTGCTGCAGGCGTTCCTGCGCGGCGCCGGGATGACCCAGCTGAAGGTCGACCCGGCCGGCGCCGAGGCGCAGATGGAAGCCATCGGCCGCAGCTATCGCGGCCTGGTGGAAGGGCTGGTCGACGTGCTGCGTGCGCGGGCCAGCCTGAAGGGCGAGTTCCGCATGGCGCAGACCATGATCCAGCCGGTGCAGAACAACCCGCTGAAATTCGCGCCGAACGTCGACGAAGCCATGCTGCTCCTGCTGCGCCGCGACAACCAGGCGTTCATGGCGCCGGACCGCGCGGTGGCCGACAGCTTCGAGGATCTCAAGGCGCACCAGCTGGCAGTGATGGCCGGCGTGCAGGCGGCCATCCGCCACCTGCTGGCACGCTTCGAACCGGCCGCGCTGGAAGCCCGCTTCGGCAAGCCGGCCGGGCTCTCCGGCCTGCTGCCGGGGGCCCGCCAGGCACAGAACTGGGAAAGCTTCACCGAGCTGTACGCGAAGATCCTGCGCGAGGCGGAGGATGACTTCCAAGAGCTGTTCGGCCGCGAATTCAGCCGCGCCTACGAGGAACACAGCGCTCGACTACGGCGTTCCTGACGCCGACGAACACCAGGAGAAACAACGTCAATGAGGACGACACCATGCAGAAACTGATGATCGCGCTGTTCGGGCTGCTGCTCGCCGCCTGCTCGTCCAGCCCGCCGGAAACCCCGCCGACGCGGGTGGTGATCTGGCTCCACGCCGCGCCCAACCTCAACCCGTCCGCCGCCGGCCAGGCGGCGCCGCTGCGCCTGCGGCTGTACGAGCTGAAGAAGGACACCGCGTTCGGCCGCGCCGACTACTTCGCTCTCACCGACAACGCGCCGTCCACGCTCGGCGGCGACCTGGTGGAGCAGGACGAGTTCCTCCTGCGTCCGGGCGAGGAGCGGCGCATCGAGCGCACCCTCGACGAGCAGACCCGCCAGCTCGGCTTCGTCGCCGCCTACCGCGACCTCGACCGCGCCACCTGGCGCCAGGTCCTGGACATCCCGGGGCAACGCACCAGCCATCTCGACGTCACGCTCGGCGCGCAGGCCATCGGCATCGTCGCGCGTCCCGCGCCCTGAACCTCCGGAGTTCCCTATGTCCTGGAATAACCGCGTGGTGTGGTCCGAAGGCATGTTCCTGCGGCCGCAACATTTCCAGCAGCACGACCGCTACCTGGAAACCCTGGTGGATGGCCGCTGCCGCTCGCTCCTGGCGGGTGGCTGGGGCTTCTCCGAACTGAAGCTGGACGACGCCCTGCTGACCCAGGGCAAGCTCGCCGTGCTCAGCGCCCGCGGCGTGCTGCCGGACGGTACGCCGTTCAACATCCCCGCCGACGACCCGGCGCCGGCACCGCTGAACGTCGAGGAAAGCCTGCGCGACGGCATCGTCTACCTCGGCCTGCCGCTGAAACGGGTCGGCACCCGCGACACGGCGGAGGAGGGCGAGGCCCTCGGCGGCGCCCGCTACGTCAGCCAGGTGCAGGAAGTGCGCGACGACAACGCCGCCTTCGAGAGCCGCGCGCCGGTGGCCCTGGGCAGCCAGGCGTTCCGCCTGCTGACCGAGCGCGACGGCCTCGGCGAGTACGCCGCGCTGGGCATCGCGCGGGTCCGCGAGAAGCGCGCCGACCAGGCCCTGAGCCTGGACGAGGACTACCTGCCGCCGGTACTCGATATCGCCGCCGCGCCGCCCCTGGCGTCCTTCGCCAAGGAACTGCTGGGCCTGCTCCACCAGCGCGGCGAGGCCCTCGCCGGACGGGTGGTGGCCTCCAGCGCCGGTGGCGCCTCGGAGATCGCCGATTTCCTGCTGCTGCAACTGGTCAACCGCGCCGAGGCGCTCACCGGCCACCTGTCCCGCGTGCGCCCGCTGCACCCGCAGGAGCTGTACCGCGAGCTGGTGGCCCTGGCCGGCGAGTTCTGCACCTTCACCGCCAGCCAGCGGCGTCCCGAGGAGTACCCGGTGTACAACCACGACGACCTGGCCGCCAGCTTCGCCCCGGTGATGCTCGCCCTGCGCCAGGCGCTGGCGACGGTGATCGACGCCAAGGCGATCGCCATCCCGATCGTCGAGAAGGCCTACGGTGTGCATGTCGCCATGCTCAGCGACCGCAACCTGATCGACAACGCCAGCTTCATCCTGGTGGTGCGCGCCGACGTGCCCGGCGAGACCCTGCGCGGGCACTTCCCGCAGCAGGCCAAGGTCGGCTCGGTGGAACACATCCGCGACCTGGTCAACCTGCAGCTGCCGGGCATCGGCCTGCTGCCGATGCCGGTGGCGCCGCGGCAGATCCCCTACCACGCCGGCTCCACCTATTTCGAACTGGACCGCGGCAGCGCGCACTGGAAGCAGCTGACGCACTCCGGCGGCTTCGCCTTCCACATCGCCGGCCAGTTCCCCGGGCTGAACCTGGCCTTCTGGGCCATTCGAGGATAAGCAACGATGTCCCCCATCGACGATCCCTTCGGCACCCCGGCCGGCGGTGGCAACGGAAGCCCGCCCGACGACCGCACCATGATCATGCCGCGCCCCGGCGGTCGCGCGCCGGAACCGGCCAGCGGCCCCCGCGCCGGCGACCCCTACACGCCGCCGCCGATGGCCAGCCTGGCACCGCTGGCCAGCCGGGGCGACGGCCTCAACCCGCTGGAGCAGGCCGCCGGCCCGCTGCTGGCGATGCTCACCCGCCTGCGCAGCACCATCGCCCACCCGGCGCCGGCCAGCCTGCGCGCACAGCTGCTCGGCTACCTGCGCCAGTTCGAGGAGAAGGCGCGCCAGGCCGGGGTCGCCGCGGACGAAGTGATGCTGGCGCGCTACGTGCTCTGCACCGCCCTCGACGAAGCGGTGCTCAGCACGCCCTGGGGCAGCGCCAGCGACTGGGGCAAGCAGAGCCTGTTGATCACCCTGCACAACGAGGCCTGGGGCGGCGAGAAGGTCTTCCAGCTGCTCGAGCACTGCCTGCAGAACCCGCACCAGCGCCTGCATCTGCTGGAGCTGCTGTACCTGTGCACCAGCCTCGGCTTCGAAGGCCGCTACCGGGTCATGCACGACGGCCGCAGCCAGCTGGAGACACTGCGCGAGCGCACCGCGGCGGTGATCCGCAGCACCCGCGGCGAATACGAGCGCGAGCTGTCGCCGCACTGGCGCGGCCTCAGCGTGATGCGCGACCGCCTTTCGCAATACCTGCCGCCGTGGGTCGGCATCGCCATCGGCCTGGCCCTGCTGCTGGCCCTGCTGTTCGGCCTGCGGATGAAGCTGGCCGCCGACGCCGAGCCGGTGTTCAGGCGCATCCACGCCATCGGCGAGATCCCGGTACAGGCCATCGACCGCCCGGCGATCCAGCCGCGGGTGATCGAGCGGCCGCGCCTGGCGCGCTTCCTCGCCGAGGACATCAAGGCCCAGCGGGTGGCGGTGGAAGACGCCGTCGATCGCTCGGTGGTGACCATCCGCGGCGACGAGCTGTTCGCCAGCGCCAGCGCCAGCGTGCGCGACGAGTTCCAGCCGCTGCTGCTGCGCATCGCCGACGCCCTGCGCAAGGTCAAGGGCCAGGTGCTGGTCACCGGCCATAGCGACAACCGGCCGATCGCCACGCTGCGCTACCCGTCCAACTGGAAACTGTCCCAGGCCCGCGCCCAGGAGGTCGCCGACCTGCTCGGCGCGACCACCGGCGAAGCCGGCCGCTTCACCGCCGAAGGGCGCAGCGACACCGAGCCGGTGGCGACCAATGCCAGCGCCGAAGGCCGCGCACGCAACCGCCGGGTGGAAATCACCGTATTCGCGGAGGGTGCGCAATGAAAGGCTTCCTCAACTTCTTCACGCGCTGGGTGGTGCCGGTGCTCGGCCTGCTCGCTCTGAGCCTGGTCATCTGGTTCCTCGGCCCGCTGCTGCGCCTGGGCAACTACGAGCCGCTGGCCTCGGCGACCAGCCGCTGGGTGCTGATCGCCCTGCTGTTCCTGGTCTGGATCGGCTTCCGCGTGCTGCGCATCGTGCAGGCCCGGCGCAACGCGGCGAAGGTCATGCAGAGTCTCGCCGAGGTCAGCGCGCCGGACGCCGCCAGCGTCGCCACCGCCGAAGAGCTGGCGACCCTCAAGCAACGCATGGACGAGGCCCTGGCCCTGCTCAAGCGGGCCAAGCTGGGCGGCAGCGAGCGGCGCAACCTGTACGAGCTGCCCTGGTACGTGATCATCGGCCCGCCCGGTTCGGGCAAGACCACCGCGCTGATGAACTCCGGCCTGGACTTCCCGCTCGCCGCGCAGATGGGCGCCGGGGCGATCCGCGGGGTCGGCGGCACGCGCAACTGCGACTGGTGGTTCACCGACGAAGCGGTGCTGCTGGACACCGCCGGCCGCTATACCACCCAGGACAGCCACGCCCAGGTGGACAAGGCCGCCTGGCTGGGCTTCCTCGACCTGCTCAAGACCCAGCGCAAGCGCCGTCCCATCGATGGCGCGTTCATCGCCATCAGCCTCTCCGACCTGCTGCTGGGCAGCGACGCCGAGCGCGCCGCCCACGCCCAGGCGATCCGCGCGCGGATCCAGGAGCTGTACCAGCAGCTCGGCGTGCGCTTCCCGATCTACGTGATGCTGACCAAGTTCGACCTGGTGCCGGGCTTCATGGAGTTCTTCGACAGCCTGAACCGCGAGGAGCGCGCCCAGGTCTGGGGAATGACCTTCGCCCTCGACGACGGCAAGAGCGCGGAAGGCCCGCTGGCGGGTTTCGCCAGCGAGTTCGCGCTGCTCGAGCAGCGCCTCACCGCGCGCCTGGTCGAGCGCCTGCAGCAGGAACGCGACCCGGCGCGGCGCGACCTGGTCTACGGCTTCCCGCAGCAGTTCGCCGCCCTGCGCGAGTGCCTCGGCGAGTTCCTCAATGGCGTGTTCAAGCCCAACCCCTACGAGGAACGCCCGCTGTTGCGCGGCCTGTACTTCACCAGCGGAACCCAGGAAGGCAGCCCGATCGACCGCCTGATCGGCAGCATGGCGCAGTCGATGAACCTCGACCGCCAGCACCTGGCGCGGCAGACCGGCACCGGGCGCAGCTACTTCATCGAGCGGCTGTTCCGCGAAGTGGCGTTCGGCGAGCGCGGGCTGGTCGGCACCAACCCGAAGGTCGAGCGCCGCCGCAAGTGGCTGACCATCGGCGCGCTGAGCGCCACCGCGCTGGTGGTGCTGGCGGTGACGGCGGTATGGATCGCCAGCTACCGCGCCAACCAGAGCTACATCGCCGCGGTCGACCAGCGCGTCGACCCGCTGGCGCGCGGCATCGAGTCGCTGAGTCCGGCGCAGCGCGACGTGCTCGCCGTGCTGCCGCAGCTCAACGCGGTGCAGAACCTCGCCAACGACGCGCCGGGCTGGGCCGAAGGCTACGGGCTGTACCAGGGCGACATGCTCGGCGAGGAGTCCGCCAGCGTCTACCGCAAGCTGCTGATCGCGGTGTTCGCCCCGCGCCTGGTGACCCGCATCGAGGAACAGCTGCGCTCCGGCGGCAGCAGCGACTTCCTCTACGAGGGCCTGAAGGCCTACCTGATGCTCGGTAGCCCCGACCACTACGACGCCGACTTCATCAAGGCCTGGATCAGCCTCGACTGGGAACGCAACCTGCCGCGCGACCTCTCGCCGGAACAGCGCCAGGCGCTGCACGCGCACCTCGACGCGTTGCTCGAGCGGCGGCCGCCGTCGGCGCGCCTGGACCAGGACCTGGTCGAGGACCTGCGCCGCCAGTTGCAGCAACTGCCGGTGGCGCAGCGGGTCTACGACCGGGTCAAGCGGCAGAGGCTGCCCAAGGACGTGCCCGACTTCCGCATCAGCGACGCCGCCGGCCGCGACGCGCCGCTGGTGTTCGCGCGCAAGAGCGGCAAGCCGCTCACCGACCCGCTCAGCGGCTTCTTCACCTACCGCGGCTACCGCGAGGTGTTCCTCACCGCCAGCCTCAGCCAGGCCGGCACCATCGCCGAGGAACAGTGGGTGCTCGGGCGCGACCTGAACGATGCCGGCGACGCCGCCAACCTGGCCCTCGACGTGCGTCGCCTGTACTTCCAGGACTACCTGCGGCAGTGGGACGACCTGCTCGCCGACCTCACCGTGGTGCCGATCACCAACGTCACCCAGGCCGCCGACGTGCTGCGCATCCTTTCCGGACCGACCTCGCCGTTCCGCAAGCTGCTCGAGGCGGTGGCCCGCGAGACCGACCTGCAGAAAGGCGACCGGCTGGTCGCCGCGCAGGTGAAGAAGGCCGCCGACGGCACCGTGGACAAGCTCAAGCAGCGCCTCGGCTCGCTGGTCGGCCAGGAAGAGGAGGGCGTCCGCGAACAGCCGCAACAGGCCGACAGCGACCCGATCAGCGCGCACTTCGCCGAACTCAACAGCCTGGTCAGCAAGGGCGAGGGCGGCAACGAGCCAGCGCCGATCGACAGCCTGCTGGAGGACATGAACACCCTCTACGTACAGGTCAGCGCCATGGCCGGAGCCAGCGGCGACTCGCTGCTCGGCGACGCCAAGAACCAGGTGGCCGCCGCCGCCTCGCGCGTGGCCCTGAGCGCCGAGCGCCAGCCGCCGGTGGTCCAGGGCCTGGTGAAGAAGGTGGTCAACTCCACCACCAGCAGCATGATGGGCAGCGTGCGCAACCAGCTCAACGCGGCGTGGATCAGCGACGTGGTCAGCGTCTACCGGCAATCCCTGGCCGGGCGCTACCCGATCGCCGCCGGCAGCTCGCGCGACGCCACCCTGGAGGACTTCGGCCACTTCTTCGGGGCCGGCGGGGTGATGGACAGCTACTTCCGCCAGTACCTGCAACCCTACGTCGACACCTCCGCCAGCACCTGGCGCTGGCAGCCCGGCGCGGCGCAGAAGCTCGGCATCAACCCCGGCGTGCTGCACACCTTCCAGCGCGCGGCGGCGATCCGCGACGCCTTCTTCCGCTCCGGCGGCATGCAACCGACGGTGCGCTTCGAGCTCAAGCCGGTGACCATGGACGCGGCGATCAGCCAGTTCATCCTCGACCTCGACGGCCAGCAACTGACCTACGACCACGGCCCGAGCCGCCCGGTGGCGATGCAGTGGCCGAGCGCCAACGGCCTCGGCGTGGTCCGCCTGACCGTGACGCCGGCGCCCAGCAGCGGCCGCTCCGGGCTGACCCTGGAAGGCCCCTGGGCCTGGTTCCGCCTGCTCGACCAGTCGGACCTGGAGCGCGGCAACTCGCCGGACCGCTTCACCCTGCGGCTGCGCATCGACGGCTCCAGCATCGCCTGCGAACTGCGCGCCAGCAGCGCCTTCAACCCCTTCAAGAGCCGGGTCGTGTCCGGTTTCAGCCTCCCGGAGCGCCTTTGAACAGCGTCGGTTTCTACGGCAAGCTGGCCGGCCGCGGCGACTTCGTCAGCCGCGGCCTGCCGAACACCTTCGTCGAGCCCTGGGACGCCTGGCTGGCCAGCGGCATGCGCGCCAGCCAGGACGAACTCGGCGCGGCCTGGCTCGACGCCTACCTGACCAGCCCGCTGTGGCGCTTCGCCATCGCCCCCGGCCTGCTCGGCGACGATGCGGTGGCCGGAGTGGTGATGCCGAGCATCGACCGGGTCGGCCGCTACTTCCCGCTCACCGTGGCCTGCCTGCTGCCGGCGAACGCCGACCTCGGCGCGCTGGTCGGCGGCGACGACGGCTGGTTCGAGCAGGTCGAGGGCCTGCTGCTCTCCACCCTCGAACCGGAAGCCGAGGTCGAAGCCTTCGAGCAGGCGGTGGCGCAGCTCCCGGCGCCGCCCTGCGGCCCGCGCATCGAGCAGTCGCTGATCAGCGGCAACCTGCTGCGCAGCGAGGCGGCGACCCCGGCACAGCGCCTCGCCGCCCTGGCCCAGCACGCCTGCGACGGCGCCAGCCACTGGTGGGGCCGCGGCTCGGCGCGGATTTCCGCAGGCCTGATGCGCTACCAGGGACTGCCGCCGGCGCCGGCGTTCGGACGATTTCTCACCGGCGAGGGCGAGGTGATCCCGCTCTTTCCCGGCATACCCGGTTAAGGACAACTGATGGTGCCCAACTCAGTCAGCTACTACAGATCGGCCAGCTACAGCCACGTCGGCATGGTCCGCAAGGTCAACGAGGACGCCAGCCTCGACGCCCCCGAGTCCGGGCTCTGGGTGGTCGCCGACGGCATGGGCGGCCACGCCGCCGGCGACTTCGTCAGCAGCCTGATCGTCGACACCCTGCGGCGCATCCCCGCCGCCTCCTCGCTACCGGCCTACGTCGGCGCGTTGCGCACCGGCCTGGCCCAGGTCAACGAGCGGGTCCGCCAGGAGGCCGGCCTGCGCGGCGTCAGCGTGATGGGCAGCACCCTGGTGCTGCTCGCCGCGCGCGGCAACCAGGCGAGCTGCCTGTGGGCCGGCGACAGCCGCCTGTACCGCCTGCGCGGCGGCGTGCTGGAAGCCATCTCGCGGGACCACAGCTACGTCCAGGAACTGCTCGACAACGACCTGATCAGCGAGGACGAGGCGCGCCACCATCCGCGCGCCAACGTGGTCACCCGCGCGGTCGGCGTGCACGAGCGACTGGAGCTCTCGGAAGCCGCGCTGCACGTGCTGCCCGGCGACAGCTTCCTGCTCTGCAGCGACGGCCTCAACAAGACCGCCGACGACAGCGAACTGCGCGACGTGCTCGGCCACAGCGATCCCTACGCGGTGGTGCGCAGCCTGGTCCACCTGGGCCTGACCCGCGGCGCCCCGGACAACATCACGGCCCTGGTGGTCAGGGCCTTCTGAGACGGACATGGACATAGAACTTCCGGGTTTCGACATCGAACGCGAACTGGGCGAAGGCGCCATGGCCACGGTCTACCTGGCCACCCAGCGCTCGCTGCAACGCAAGGTGGCGCTCAAGGTCATGGCCGCGGCGCTGGCCGCCGACCCGAGCTTCGCCGAACGCTTCCTGCGCGAAGGTCGGACCCTGGCGCGGCTGTCGCACCCGAACACGGTGACCATCCACGACATCGGCAACGTCGGCAGCTGCTACTACATGGCCATGGAGTACCTGCCCAACGGCACGCTCAAGGAGCGTATCCAGCAGGGCCTCGATCCTGAGCTGGGCCTGGCCTACGTGCGGCAGGTGGCCGCCGCGCTCGGCTACGCGCACTCCCAGGGCCTGGTGCATCGCGACGTGAAGCCGGCCAACATCCTGTTCCGCGCCGACGGCACCGCGGTGCTCTCGGACTTCGGCATCGCCAAGTCGATCGAGGACAATACCCAGTTCACCCAGGTCGGCTTCGCCGTCGGCACCCCCAGCTACATGAGCCCGGAGCAGGCCCGTGGCCAGGAGATCGACGGCCGCGCCGACCTCTACGCGCTGGGCGTGGTGCTCTACGAGATCCTCACCGGCAAGCTGCCCTACAACGGCAAGGATTCGCTCTCCACCGCCCTGGCCCACCTCACCGAGCCGCTGCCGGAACTGCCGATCGAGCAGGGCCGCTACCAGGACATCCTGCGCCAGTTGCTGGCCAAGGACCCGGCCGAGCGCTTCCCCACCGCCGGCGCGCTGATCGCCGCCCTCGACCGCCTGGCGCCGAGCGCCCTGGAAGCCACCCAGATCCGTCCGCTGGCGACGCCGCAGGGCTCGCCGCGAGCGACCGACCCGCCGCCGGCCGGGCCCGCGCCCATGCCGCCCGCCGACCTCGGCGGCCTGCAACCGGTGTCGATCCAGTTGCCGCCGGTCACGCCCAGCGCCGGCGGCGCCACGCCGCCTCCACCTCCGCCGTCGCAAGCGGCGAAACCGCCATCGCCCCCGCCGCCTCCGTTGCCGCCGGCGAAGCCACGTGCCGGCGGCAGCCGCACGCCGCTGATCGCCGCCGCCGCGGCCGCCGTGCTCCTGGCGATCGGCGGCGGCGCCTGGTGGCTGCTGGGCTCGGGCGACGCGCCGAACGCTGCCGATCCAGCGCCGCTGGGACAGACGCCGACGGACAAGCCGCCGCAGCAGACTCCGATGGCCGACGCCGAACAGGACGGCGGCGAGCGTCCGCTGCTGATGCCGGGCAAGAAGACCCTGTTCCAGCGCGTCCTGACCAAGCCCGGCGCGGCCATCTCCGCCGAGGCTGGCGGCCCGCCCCGGGCCGGCGCGGTGCCGGCCTTCTCGGTGCTCTACGTGTACGCCCGCAAGCAGGTCGGCGGCAGCCCCTGGCTGCGCGTCGGCGCCTCGAGCAACGGCGCGGGCGACGGCTGGCTGCCGGCCAGCGCGGTGAGCGACTGGAAGCAGAGCCTGGTGCTGAAGTTCACCGAACGCTCCGGCCGCGCGCCGGTGATGTTCCTCAACAGCGCCGAGCAGGTCGAGCGCCTGCTCGGCGATACCCGCGCGGCGCGCGACACCCTGACCCAGGCGGTGGACCACGAGGGCGATCCGCAGGTGGTCGCGGTCGAGCCCAACGACCGGGCGATCCCCCAGGACCAGTTCTACCTGCTGCCGATCTTCGATTCGAAGGAGAGCTTCGACGCCGACGGCCAGCCGGCGCAGTTGCTGGAGGTCGCCTCGATCGACCCCGGCGGCAGCGCCGCGGCACCCCAGGCGCCGGGCCAGGCCGGGCAGGGCGGCGCCAGCGGCGCGGCGAGCGACACCTTCCGCACCGGCATCGTCCTGGTGGTGGACACCTCGGTGTCGATGCAGCCCTACATCGACCGCGTGCGCGAGGTGATCGATGGCCTGCAGCGGCAGATCGGCGAGCGCGGCGACCTGGACAAGGTCAGCTTCGGCCTGGTCGGCTTCCGCAACAACACCGACAAGACCCCCGGCCTGGAATACGTCAGCAAGACCCTGGTGCCGCTGCAACCGGGCAACGACGCACAGCGCTTCGCCGAGCTGAGCAGCCAGGTGCGCGCCACCGACGTCTCCAGCCACTCGTTCAACGAGGACGCCTTCGCCGGGATCATGCAGGCGGTCGACGAAATGGACTGGTCGCCCTATGCCGGGCGCGTGGTGCTGCTGGTCACCGACGCCGGCGCGCTGCGCAAGAACGACCCCCTCGGGCGCACCCAGATGAACGAGGCCGAGGTCCGCCAGGCGGCGCTGCGCAAGGGCGTGAAGATCTATGCCCTGCACCTGCGCACCCCGGCCGGGAAGAACAACCACGGCTACGCCGAGCAGCAGTACCGCAGCCTCACCGCCGACGCCAACCCGAAGATCGCCGACCTCTACATCCCGGTGGCCGGCGGTGAGGTGAACGCCTTCGGCAACACGGTGAAGGAGATCGGCACGGTGTTCGCCGACCTGGTCCACGACGCCGGCAACCGCAAGCCGCAGGCGCCGCGCTTCGACGCCGCGCCGAGCGTGGCGAGCAAGTCGGCGGCCATCGGCTACGCCATGCAGATGGAATTCCTCGGCCGCCGCGACCCGGTGCGCGCGCCGCAGGTCGTCACCGCCTGGACCGCCGACCGCGACCTGACCAACCCGGCGCTGCCGGCGTTCCAGGTCTGCGTGCTGCTGAGCAAGCTGCAACTCAACGAATTGCAACAGTCGCTGAAACTGATCGTCGACGCGGCCAAGCGCACCCAGACCTCGCCCAAGGACTTCTTCCAGGAGATCGCCAGCGCCAGCGCCTACATGAGCCGCGACCCGGCGCAGCTGGTGAAGGGCAGCAACCTGGCGCAGAGCGGCGTGCTCGGCGAATACCTGGAAGGCCTGCCGTACCGCAGCAAGTCGCTGAACATGACCCAGGACCTCTGGTTGTCGCTGAGCGTCGCCGAGCAGCAGGACTTCATCGACGAGCTGGAGTCGAAGATCCGCCTCTACGAAACCTTCCACAACGACGTCGCCAACTGGGTCCGGTTCGGCGACGCCGACGCCGGCGACGCGCTGTACCGCGTGCCGCTGTCGACCCTGCCATGATCCTGCGCCTGCATGAGGTCGCCCGCAGCCACGGCGCCGGCCGCCAGCGCTACCGCCTGCGGGTGCCGGCGCTGGAATTGCGCGCGGGTCGCCAACTGGCCATCGTCGGCCCCAGCGGCTGCGGCAAGAGCACCCTGCTCGACCTGCTGGCGCTGGCCCTGGCGCCGGACCCGGGCGGGCGCTTCGAATTCCTCGCCGGGGAGCGCCCCCAGGACATCGCCGCGCTCTGGCGCGACGGCCGCCAGGACCGCTTGGCGACGCTGCGCCGGCAGCACTGCGGCTACGTCCTGCAAAGCGGCGGGTTGCTCGAGTTCCTCGATGTGCGGCGCAACATCGGACTGCCCTGCGCGTTGCTCGGCGCCCCGTCCGCCGAGCGCGTGCAGACGCTGGCCGAGCGACTGGAAATCGGCGACCAGCTGGACAAGAAACCGGCGGCGCTGTCGGTCGGCCAGCGCCAGCGGGTCGCCATCGCCCGCGCCCTGGTGCATGCGCCGCGCCTGTTGCTGGCCGACGAACCGACCGCGGCGCTCGACCCGCTGAACGCCGAACGGGTGATGCGCCTGCTGGTGGAGCAGGCCCGCGAGCGCGGCGCCTGCACCGTGGTCGCCACCCACGACGAGCGCCTGGCCCGCGCCGCCGGCCTGGAGGTCCTGGCCATCCGCTGGCAACGCGAGGCCGACGACAGCGTCGGCGCCTGCCTCGAGGATGCCGGCTGATGCGCGCCGGCCTGCTGCTCTCGCTGGCCTGGGCCGACTATCGCGGCGAGGCGCGCCTGTCGCTCTGCGCGATCTTCGCCCTGGCGGCGGTGATCACTCCACTGCTGGTGCTGTTCGGCCTCAAGTACGGCCTGGTCGGCACCCTCACCGAACGCCTGGAACGCGCGCCTTCGGTGCGCGAGATCATTCCGGTCGGCGGCGCCCGCTACCGCGCCGAGGACATCGCCGCCCTGGCCGCACGCGCGGACGTCGCCTTCGCCGTGCCGCGCACCCGGCAGATCGCCGCCAGCGCCGACCTCAGCGGTGGCGGCGAGACCGTCCTCAGTGTCGAGATGATTCCCAGCGCCGCCGGCGACCCGCTGCTGGCCGGCCTGCCGCAACCCGACCGGCCGACCCGCGTGGTGCTCAGCCACGGCGCCGCGGAAAAGCTCGGCGCCCAGCCTGGCGAGCGCATCGTCGCGCGCATCGGCCGACGCATGGACGGCCAGGCACAGAGCCAGCGCCTGGAGCTGGAAGTACTGGCGGTGCTGCCGCAGGAACGCTTCGCCCGCGACGCGCTGTTCGCCCCGCTGGCCCTGCTGGAAGCCGCCGAGGATTACCGCGACGGACGCGCCGTGCCCGCCTACGGCTGGCCGGGGAAGGCCGGCGGAGCACCGCGCGAACGCATCTACCCGGGCTTCCGCCTGTATGCCCGCGACCTCGACGCGGTGGAAGGGCTGCGCCGGCATTTCGTCGCCAGCGGTGTGGAAGTGGCCACCCAGGCCGAGGCCATCGCCCAGGTGCGCAGCCTCAGCCGCAACCTCGGACTGGTGTTCTGGATCGTCGCCGCGCTGGCCATCGGCGGCGCCTTCGCCGCCATCGCCGCCAGCAGCCTGGCCGCCGTCGAGCGCAAGCGCCGCGCCCTGGCGGTGCTGCGCCTGCTGGGCTTCCCGACCGCCGCGCTGGTCGGCTTCGTCATGCTCCTGGCGCTGTTCAGCGCTCTCTTCGGACTGCTTCTCGCCGGGCTGCTGTACGCCGCCGCGGCCGGCGCGCTGAACCACCTGTTCGACAACCAGAGCGGCGAGTTCGTCTGCCGCCTGCTGCCCAGCCACTTCCTGGCGGCGCTGCTCGCCACGCTGCTGTGCAGCGTGCTGGCCGCCGCCAGCGGCGGCTGGCGCGCGGCGCGGATCGAAGCCGCAGAGGGATTACGCGATGTTTGAGAAAGCCATTCTTCCGCTCGCCCTCGGCGCCTGCCTGGGGTTCGCCGCGCCGGCCTGGGCCGAAGGCGACCCGCCGGACAATCCCAGGCCGCTGGCCGACGACGTCGCCCTGCCGCTGCCGTGCGGCGGCGAGATGGTCTTCCGGCACGTCTACGTGCTCGCCGAGGGCGCCCTCGACGATCGCGAGGTCAATCTCGGCTACGCCTTCAACGAAGGCGAGGCCGGCTACCAGCAATCGTTCATCTCCGGCTACCGGCGCGACTACGTGAACGGCCAGTTCAGTCTCGCCGACCTGGCCCCGGCCTGGCAGCAGAAGCTCTCCGCCAGCCTGCCGAAGCCCGCCGCCGGCACCCCGCTGAAGCCGATGCTGTACTTCATCGGCAAGTACGAGGTGACCGCCCGCCAGTACGCCGCGGTGATGAGCCAGGCCGCCGCGCTCTCCGGCCAGGGCGAGGCGCCGGCCTGCGACGTGCCGAGCGGAATGGCCGCGCGCCTGCCCAAGGTCGACCTCTCGCGCTTCGACGCCGAACGCTTCGGCGCGGTGTACAGCGCCTGGCTGCTGAAGAACCACCCGGACCTGCTGCCGGTCAGCGGCCGTGGCAAGAATCCCGAGGACGGCGGCACCGGTTTCGTCCGTCTGCCCACCGAGGTCGAGTGGGAGTTCGCCGCGCGCGGCGGCCAGGCGGTCAGCCGCCAGGAGCTGGAAGGCCGGCTGTTCCCGCGCAAGGTCGAGGGCAGCGACCAGGAAGGCCCGCTGGCCGACTGGGCGGTGTACAACCAGGTCGCCGGCGGCACCGGCCAGGCCGCGCGGCTGCTGCCGGTGGGGATGAAGCGGCCGAACCCGCTGGGCCTGTACGACGTGATCGGCAACGCCGCGGAGATGGTCCAGGAGTCCTTCCAGCTGGTCCACGCCGGTCGCCGGCAGGGCACCTATGGCGGTTTCGTGGTGAAGGGCGGGAACTATCTCGAAGGCGAGATGACTCTATTCACCGGGATGCGCCGCGAATATCCGCTGTTCGCCGCCGACGGCAGCGAACAGCGCAACGCGACCACCGGTTTCCGCGTCGCCATCGGCGCGCTGTCCGCGCCGCGCTCGCGCTATCCCGAGCTGTTCGCCCAATGGCAGAAGGAAGGCCGACTAGCGGCATTGACCGATGCCATCGATGACGCTCAAGATCCCACCAAGCAATTGGACGGAATCATTGCCGCCACCCGCGACCCGCAGATGCAGGCGCAGTTGGCCCAGATAAACGAGGAACTCAAGCGTAACGTTTCGTTGATCGCCCGGCAGCGCGAAGAAGCCGCCGGAAACCTGATACAGTCGGCGGCACTGGTCGCCGAGACGATCAACAACTACAACATACGCCTGACCAACCTCAAGAAGGACAGGGAGAAAGCCGTGGCAGCCAGGGATCAGGCGACCGCCCAACTCTATGCCGGCGCCATCGCCAACGGGCGCAGCGCCCTCGACGGCGCATTGGCCATCTACATCGACAACCTCGCCACCGGCACCCGTTACACCGACGCGGTGATCCAGGCGCAGTTCCAGCGCATCCAGGAAGAACTCAATCGCAACCCGGTTCTGGGCAAGAGCCTGGTCAAGCGCGCGACCCTGTTCGTCAAACACGTCGGAGATTATCGCCAGCAGCACCGGGCCGAGCCGGAGGCGGTATTGAAGGAATTGCTCGCGTCCAGCGGGCGTTGAAGGAGCTCCGTCCGGCACCTCTCGGCAGCCGGACGGTTCGTCAAACCAGGAGTGAGATGCAATGAGCCAACCCAGCGAAAACCGTTTGATCACCTCGGCGCGCTACGCGCTCTGCCTGTTGACCGCCAGCGGCGTGCTGCTCAGCGGCTGCGCCAGCAGCGGCGTAGGCTCGGTCGCCCAGACCACCCGCGCGGAGTACTACCCGTCCTGCTACGAGCCGGTGGGACACCTGCGCAGCACCGATAACGCGGTGCGCAACTCGGCCATCACCGGCGCCATCACCGGCGGCCTGCTGGGCGGCCTGGCCGGCGGCCTGGCCAGCGACGAGAACCGTGGCCGCAATGCCGCCCTCGCCGCGGCCGGTGGCGCCCTGGCCGGCGGCGCGGCGGGCTACTACATGGAGAAGCAGAAGCAGATCAGCGACGACCGCGCGCGCATCGGCTCCTACGGCACCGACGTCGACCGCAGCACCGTCGAGATCAACCGCAGCGTGGCCTACGCCAAGTCGGCGCAGAGCTGCTACCAGAGCCAGTTCAAGGCCCTGCTCGACGGCCGCAAGAACAAGTCGATCAACGAGGCCGAAGGGCGCAAGCGCCTGGCCGAGATCGTCAGCGGCCTGCAGGAGACCAACGCCCTGCTGGTCGCCGCCAACGGCCGCGCCGGCGAGAACATCAGCAACTACACCCAGGCCTACGAGAAAGACCTGCAGCAGGTCGGCGTACCGCGCGCCGAGGTGACCAAGGTCGCCGAGGCCGAGAACCGCGCCAGCACTACGAAAGGCGGCAACAAGCCCAAGACCGGCAGCAATCCCAAGGTGCCGAAGGAAGCGGTCGCCACCGAGCAGACCATCCGCAAGGCCCAGGACGCGCAAAGCGAAGGCAACAAGGTGGCCTCCCAGGGCCAGGGCATGATCCGGGAAGTCTGCAACAGCCCGGACATGGGCGACTGGGCGCCGCCGAGCTGCGCCAAGGCCTGATCGGCCTCGCTACGGCAGAACGCGACGGCGACCTCCGGGTCGCCGTTGTCGTTGATGGGTGGGTAATCCGCCGATACTCGCCCTACCCGAATCCTGCTCGTCGGGGAAAACGCTAGAACAGCGCCATCTGCGCCCCCGGCACGGCGAACCGGCTGCAATCCAGCCCGAATCCCGTGCGCCGGTCCAGCCCGAGGCGCTTCAGCGCCACCGCGAAACGCTGCGCCAACAGGTCGGCGAACGGCCCCTGGCCGCGAAAGCGGTGGCCGAAGCGGCTGTCGTAGACCTCGCCGCCACGGCATTGGCGGACCAGGCTCATCACATGCTCGGCGCGTTGCGGGTAGTGCGCCGCCAGCCATTCCTCGAACAGCGGGCCGACTTCGCGCGGCAGGCGCAGGAGCATGTACGCGGCGCTGCGCGCGCCGGCGTCCCGTGCCGCCTGGAGCAGGCGCTCCAGCTCCATGTCGTTGACCATCGGGATCATCGGCGAGCAGAGCACGCCCACCGGGATGCCGTTGCCGCTGAGCGTGCGGATCGCCCGCAGCCGCGCCGACGGCGCCGCCGCGCGCGGTTCGAGAATGCGCTTGAGCTCGTCGTCGAGGGTGGTCAGGCTGATCATCACCGCCACCAGGTTCTGCTCGGCCAGCTGGCGCAGCAGGTCGAGGTCGCGAAGGATCAGCGAGCCCTTGGTGACGATGGTCAGCGGATGACGGAAGCGCAGCAGCACCTCCAGCACCTGGCGGGTCAGGCGGCGTTCGCGTTCCAGCGGCTGGTAGGGGTCGGTATTGGCGCCCAGGTTGATCGGCGCGCAGCGATAGCCGGGCTTGCTCAGTTCCTGCTCCAGCGCGCTGGCGACGTTGCTCTTGGCGATCAGCCGGGTCTCGAAATCGATCCCCGGCGAGAGGTCCCAGTAGGCATGGCTGGGCCGCGCATAGCAGTAGATGCAGCCTGTCCTTATCCATTAAGTCAACCCCTAGACACCGATGTGTGAGCCTCGCGTTCGAGACGGCGGCTGGACTGGATGCGATTGAGATAGCCGTAGATGTAGATCTTCAGCAGGTCGGCAGGATGGTAAGCGGGGCGACCTGTTTCAGCCGGGACGACGCCCTCGAAACCCAACTGGCCAAGGTTGAGTTCATCGACGAAAACATCGACCACCCGCACCGGGTTGGTGTCCGCCACGTAGTCATCCAGGCTCTCGGGAAGCAGCGCGCTTTGGCCTCGATGCTCTCCCTGGATAAAACGCTTCATTGGCGCCCCCGCTGATTTCGAATCCATCAAATCACAGCAAGGTCGATGCCAACGTTTTTACACAGCCTGGGCCACTAGCGGTCGCTCTCATCAACCCTCACACGGCAGCATGTGACAAAGCCTGTCGACTGTGCGTGAGCCTATTGGCTTTGGAGAGTAGAGCGTGGTTAGCCAAGGTGCCTTGCGAACCTTTATGGGATTGACCTGTATAGTGCCGGAGCGGAGATTAAGCTCCACCGAACCAATGGTAGTGCGAGAGGGAAGATGCGCCGATTTGAAGCCAAGGACCTAATTGCGCTCGCGACCGCGCCAATGAATCCAGATGATCATTGGTACGTGGATGCTGAACAAGCCTCGCAGTACCTGGTCGCGAATGCGAATGCTGATGAGATCGTCATCTATGCATCCGCTCCCGCGGTATTGATCGTCGGAGCTCTCGTACCAACCGTTAACGTCACACCGGTTGACGGAGGCGCGCTTCAGAATACGTCGCTTTGCACTGATGCAGCTTGGAAGATTCAAAAGTCTTGGAACGCGGCTGAAGGTTACCGCGTATACCTAGAGCCACCATTTCCGAATGACCGGGTATCAGCCCTCTCTGGCGGCGAGACGCTCGTCACAAGGCGATATCTTTCGGGCGTGCACAAAGGTCCGGCTCCAATTGAAGTCAGCCAGAAACTCGTCCACTGCCTGGACATTCACTATATCCCCGAGCGGAATGCCTACTGTCGCCTAGACGGCAACGGGGATATCGAGGATGTGATACGGGTTTTGACGCTTCCAATCGATGAGCAGTTGGAAGGTAGAGAAGTCGTAACGATCCTTCGCAAAGATCTGGACACATACATGGCAGTCGCGGATCTAGCGCTGGTTATCAAGTTTGACTTCACGCGGACCGTTCGCGGTAGCTTCAGCGGCTGGAATGACGTAAGCCGCTACCATCGCGATGGGGAGGATCTTTTTTACCATGGCGGTTCAGCCGCTCGTGCCAGCTTCATGCACGGCGCTATGGTTGTGCGCTCACGAACAACCCTGGCTGAACAGGAAGAGGCGTGGCGCAGGGATTTTGAAGGTGCCCCTGACCGGGAGTATGCAGTTTTCAAAATTTACGACCGCAAAAATGATCGCAATGTCGAGACATCCGCTAGCCCGCTTCATATCGTCAGCTACTTCGAGCAAAGCGACCTGCCGTGGCAAATCTCTCCCGCATTCTTTAGGCCTGAGGTTCTCCAGCGCTTCAAGGCCGACCCAGAAAAATACACGCTCGAAGACCGAAGCATCTCCTGCCGCGGAGCTTGGCACATCAAGTCATACGACATAAATGAGGCAGGCCAAGTCCACGTTTACATCGGCGACCTCGCCAAGCTTCCTATTGCAGAGCAAAACTACTGGAAGGCATTCAACGAATGGCCGAAGTCATCCATCTCGGCACGAGCCCATCGGACGGATATAGAGGGGCAGTGGTGTACGACCTACGACCCCTTAAATTCTTTAAGAAATAAGGTGAGAGCACTGGATAAGGCCTGCCCGGAATGGTGGAACCGGAGAGGCGATGCACTGATGGATAGCGTACTGGCCCCGGCTACCGACTCCCCGAAAGAATGGGGAGATGAAATATTGGCGCTCGACCAATTGCTGGTGGAGGGCTTCCTGGATAAGCCTCTGCGAAAGATCGCCCAAGAAAAAGGGCGAGAAATAGAGCCTGTGTGGCGCTCGCTGAAGCTTCTTCATGAAATTCTGCTTGGAAGCACTCTGAGTGAGGAGGCTGCCAAACAACTGCTGGCTCCTATGAAAAAGCTCCATGAGCTTCGCAATGAGATCCGAGGACACGCGACCCATGAGAAAAAGGAGGTCGCAATTCGCGAGGCCCGTACTACCCACGGTAATTTTCGAGCTCATTTTTTCCATCTTGCAGAAGGCTGCGACCAGGCTCTCATCGGCGTGCTAAAGGCACTCGAGTTCGAAATGGAAGATTAGAAAACCGAGTTCTGACCCGCCCCAGCTGTAGGCATGCTTCGTCTCACAATCGTCACCCGCAACGTTGCGAGAGCCAACCAGACCCGAGAGTAGGAACGGCAAATGACCAAGAAAAAGAAGAAGAGTCGTTCAGGCAAGATCACGACACCGCTCGCCGGCCACAAAAGGGTCGGTAAAGCTCTCGTGCCCCCAATGCTGCAGCTAGAGGGGGTGAGCTTTTCATCTTGGGTCAATGACCGTCTACCCGAGATGCTATGGGCCAGCCTCGTGATCACAGTCATCCCCAGGGATCAGGCGCTTGAGGCATTCCGTGACATTGCCGCGTTAGGTCTTCGCTATCGCAAAGACGAACGGGAGCAGGCGACAGGTTGGACGCTGAGACACACCCATCTTCCCGCTCAACCGCGTGAGCTTTTTGAAGCGCTCGTTGGCCGAGTATTGCGGTGCCACGCAGGTGCTCAGGCCCTACGCCCCCTACTCCTTCTGGAAAACCTTCCAGGTATTACCTGGTGGAAAGCTGCACTTGGTAGCGAACCAATCGAAGATGACTGGCAGACACTTGGGCAGGCTGTTCAAAAGACCTTCGACCACCAGTCTCAAGAAGCAACAGACGTTCGCTGGGTCAGCATTCTGTTCAAAATCGCCTTGGGAGAAATGCTGTTCCCCGCAGGTTTTGAGGAGCACCTTCTAGAGATTGTTGAGTATCCAAATCGCGGAGATATGAGGAGCGTTCGCCCCTCTATCAGGGCCATGGAGATGACGTTCACTCATCTGGGTCAAAGCTCATGGTCTGAGTCATTTTGGACCGACATGCTGCAACAAACGGGTTGCACTCCTGCTCCGTTGCTGCCCAGAGAAAAGCCCTCAAATGATCTTCAGGCTGTCCGGCTGGGGCTCGTTGAGGTCCGGAAAGCTTTACTTGAACACTGGTTTACAACTCTAAGCACTTCTGGGATAGACCCTAAGCAGGACGGCGTCTTTGGTTTCGGCTTTTTCGCGCTGTCCTGTTTTGCGGAAATGAGTTCAGGCCCATTGAACGAAGGCATTGCCGGCAGGCTCCTGCTTCGTGCGCTTACAGAGTGCAGGATTTCGTTGGCATTTTTGGTTCGGTGCGGCGATGACGCCATGTGGAAGAAGTTCCGATCCTATGGCGCCGGCCAGGCAAAGCTCGCATTGCTCAAGCACGAGGAGATGACAGGCGAAAGGCCTCGATTCGTAACCCTGGAAACCCTGGAACGCCTGGCGAATGAAGACTACTTCCAAGAATACGTCGAGATCGATCTAGGCCATTGGTGTGGCAAAGATCTTCGAAAACTGGCAGAGGAGTCAGGCACCAAGGAAGATTATGACCGGTACTACGGCTGGGCTTCAGGCTTCGTTCATGGACAGTGGGGCGCCATGCGAGACAGCAACTTCACTCACTGCCTGAATCCGTTGCACCGTTTCCATCGTGTTCCACTACCTTTCCATCGGAAGCTCGAACCAACGCTTGATGACGGATTGCAATTGGTCAACTCCATCCTCGACGACGTTAGCACTGCGTATCCTGGCTTCAATGCTCGTATCAAGATCAGTTCTGACTCTATGGAGCGGCAAGAGGATGCTGCGACAGTAGAGCCTACGTAGCACTAGAAAGGCGAACGGGCTTTTCTCGCTGGGTAATTGGACAGACTTTCCCGCTCATTTGCATTCGACCTGACCAGTCACTTGCATCGAATTTGACCAGCATGCTTCGTGGCCCTATCTGGCACAGAACGCCCAGCCCCTGCTGGAGCTGATTTACCTCAGGGCAATTCACCGCGCTGGTGAGAGAAAACTAGCGGTGTTCTCCAACAGAGCATTTGGTTAGGACGTCTGCTACTGGCCGGGGGCTGCGAATGACGGAGGTCAGGAGCCGGCCAAATACCACCGTTGAGGCTTTTAGGTATCTAAGAAGGGTGACTCACCTCGAGGCCATCACTCTCCCTTTCGCGGTCATCACGGCACCTGTCCAGAACTAGTTGCTGAACCGAGCGAAATACTGGAGATGTCTATCAGACGCGTGTGGTAACAGCTAGCAACCAACGGCTGGTAGCGCCGAAATTTTATTTTAGCCGCTTCGCTTCCCCGACCTTGAATTCCGATTTAGCGACCTCACCTGATCTCAAAGAGCCAGTACGCATTAGTGGTTCTGATGTTTCTAGGAGGCCTCGTGGGAAAACAAGAAAAAGCCAATGCTGCCACCGGCCGCTATGACACTGACGACGTGACGAAGCGTGTCGTGTGGACTCAGGCTGCAGGCCATTGTGAGCTGTGCGGTACCGACCTCATGTATGACTACCGTGCAGGTAAGCCCATGAAATGGGGCGAGGTAGCCCACATCCTGCCAGCTAGCCCAAAGGGCCCACGGGGTCGATCTGACCATGACGAAGCCAAGGCTGCGTCGCTCACCAACGACCCAGCCAATCTTATGCTTCTCTGCCCTGGCTGCCATGACAAAATTGATCGGGATGCTGAGGGATATCCAGAAAGCGATCTCAGCGGCCTGCACCAAGCGTACCTGGAGCGAGTTCGGCTGGCGGCGACCACTCCTGATGGTGGAAGAGCGATTCCAGTAATTGTCCAAAGCCAGCATTTCGCAACGAACAACGACATCCCCGTTCGTGATCTGTTGGTGGCAATGTCCTCAGAGGGACTGACTGCATTCGATCATCCCATCAAGATCACTTTTCCGGCCCCGAGCCATCGTGGCAGGGATGCCCACTATTGGCAGAGCATTAAGGACAACATTCAGCACGAATTAGAGCAGCAGCTAAAGCGCCGCGGAGGAGCCTATGGTGATGTTCCAGCGCTGGCCGTAGTGGGCGTGGCAGACATCCCAGCGCTGATCATGCTGGGGCAGTCCTTAGGTGATCGATCCAAGCGCCTGCTTTTCTCGTTCAACCGCGAACACCAACTACGTTGGCCTGACCAGTCAGCCGAACCTCCCGAGTTTGTGTTCACCCCGCCCTCGGATGGAGAAGGCCCGCTGGCTCTGGTGTTGTCTATCTCCGCGCAAGTCCCAACTCGCGATGTCGAAGAGGCACTACCTGGTGCGCGTATCGCTGAGCTGAGCATCCCAGTGCCCAGCTATGCGATGGTTCAGAACCGTCGTGTGATACACGCGTTTCGCGACGCTCTACAAACGCACTTGAGCCGGCTTGAGGCCATGACTGCAGACACAATCCATGTGTTTGCGGCGATTCCCGCTGCTTTGGCAATTGAGTTCGGGGCCTTGCTTACTACGCAACACCAACACGCTTACCTGATTTTCGATCGAGATAAAGACAACCAAAACAGGTTCACGCCAACACTACAGTTGGGCCACCAAGCCCAGGAGGTTCGTTGATGTCCATGAGCAATGAACAGACCAAGCGCGGAAGCTGGGAGCACTTTCTGCTCCGCGCCGCGAAGGAGATCTCACTGTCCGAAGCGCAGTACGAGAAGATCAACGACCGATACTCCCAGCTTGAGAAGATCCTCAACGCTTCCGACAATCCACTACTGGCGGAGGCGCACATTTTTGTCCAAGGCTCCATGCGCCTGAAGACAACGATCAAGCCCGTTTCTGGCGCCCCAGAGGATCTGGACACCATCGACGCGGACGCCATTATTTGGCTCCCTCATGCCCAGGATGCTGGAGCTCGAGAGGTTCTGGATGCCATTGAGGAACGCTTCAAGGCTGGCAGCCGTGTCCAGGAGGAAATCAAGCAACTACGCCGGGGCATCCGGATCGTCTATGCGGACGAAAACCCCGGATTCCACATCGATGTCACGCCAGCGCGTGCCATCAATGGGAATTCTCAAGGCAATGGCGAAGGTAAGCTTGAAGTACCGGATCGGGAGACTGGGTGGAAGGCGAGCAGCCCGATCCCGTACTCAAAATGGTTGCAGGTCGCGTCAACGCAAACCATCTCCTTGGCGGAACATATGGCTGTCGCGAAAAGCCAGCGCGCTTTTGATGCCGCCACTCAGGATCCGCTGCCGCAGTATCAGGACTATCTCGATCAAGACCCACTTCGGGCAACGATCAAGCTGCTGAAGCGACATCGGGATGAGTGGGCCATCCGCACCAAAAATACGGATCATCGTCCGATTTCGGCAGTCATCACCACTCTCGCTACCCACGCCTACCTTGATGTGGCGAAAGAGTCCCAGTCGACGCCGCTGAGGCCGCTAGATGCCATCCTCGAAATCGTTCGAAGGATGCCGGATCACGTTAAGTACCGGGGCAACGAATGCCAGGTTTGCAACCCGGCAGATAGCGGCGAAAACTTCGCTGAAAAATGGAATAGACCGCTCGATGGACATCGCTACCGCCGGGCATTCCAGGAGTGGCACGAGAATGCCAGCGTATCGGTCTCGCTGGGACTTGAAAGCTTCGAGTCCGCAGAGGCGTTTGCCAAGGCAGTGAACGAAAACTTCGGCATTGGCCCTACCTTCATTTCGGCAGTGAATAGCGAAATTCCGCCCAACTGGACGATGCCTGGCCGGCCTGATGGCACCACCCGAAACGCCACGTTAATGGGCACCATGTTTGGCGGCGCGAGCGGGACTGCGAGCTCTCAAGAGGATGTGAAGCCAGTTGGGCGTCTTGGTTGATCAGACGGATACGTCTCTGCAGCGCGGTATAGCCGCGCTACGGGGTGCTCTTGGCGAAGATGCCGCACACGCACTGCTTCAGCCTGCGGTCCCTCGGACCGGTGAAGCTGCGAGCTACTACTTTCCTCTGCCAGTTGACTATACGGGCACGGAGCGGCGGCTACGCATCAGCTTTCCCAAGAATTTCCCCCGCGGTGGGTTGAGGCTTACAGTCGAGCCCTCGCCATGGCTTGTATGGCCTCACGCTATGGAAGTCGGGCTCTGCCTGCATGGTTTCCAGGAGCGCCCAGTGATGGGCACCCCTGAGTATGTGGTGTCGGATAGCTTGGCGCGGTTAGCCAAGATCGTGAATTTGTCCCGCATGGGTTCATGTGCGGCTACCCGGGATGCCGAATTTCGTCGCGAAATCACATCGTACTGGTCTAGGCAGCAAGGGCAATCTCTACAAAACCTTATCCTTTTGGATCGCCCTCAAGCTGCCTCGAAGCTGTATGCCCTTAGCGATCCTCGACAAACGTTACCATCTGGCCAGGAAACAGTCTGGCTCGCCCCGGATTTGGCATCCCTGAAAAGACACTACCGGCGGACGATTGGCCGATCTCCAAGGATGCGAGCACCGGAGGCCCCAGGTTTCTACGCAAAGCTTCGGAGCTATCCGGACCTGCGTCTTCCCGCCCCGGAGCTACTGCTCACATGGCTTTTGCCGCATCTTGCTCCTAATGACAGAACGCAGCTGGTGGCTTGGTTCAATGAGCGTGGCTCACTGCCCAACCGCTGGATCGCTTTGGAGCTACCCGGGGATGCCAGCGCCCCAATCTACTGCCTGAACGTTCGCGCATACGGCCCACGGCTGGATCGAGGATCGAGGTTTTACCTGCGATCAGCGCGGCGCCGGCCTGCAGTTGTAGTCAATCATCCCCCAGTTCTGATCCGAGCAACGACGCTGGATGTGCTGGATAGGACGGAGATTTTGTCCCGTGACCTCAGTGGCGTGGCGCAGAAGCTAGAAGGAGCTCGCGTCGTTTGCGTTGGGGTAGGCTCATTGGGTAGCACCGTTGCCCTACAGTTGGCGCGTTCGGGGGTTGGTCATCTGACACTCATTGACCCGGATCACTTGGTCTCGGCAAATCTTGGCAGACATGTGCTCGGTGCCGATGACCTTGGTCTCCCCAAGGCCGAAGCGCTTCAGGAAAGAATTCGCAAAGACCTGCCCACCACGGATGTCGCGGCGTTCGCCACCTTCGCCGAAGTGGTGATGTACAAGAATCCCGAGGTTTTTGATAAAGCGGATCTGGTAGTGGTTACTACCGCAGACTGGCAGTCGGAGGTGGCGCTGTGGGGGGCCAAGTCAAATGGCACCTCCTGGGGTTTACTCCAGGCTTGGAGTGAACCTCATACACAGGTGGGGCATGTGCTCCTTGCGCCATCTGGTGCATTTGATGCTCGAGGCCTATTCACAGACAACGGTGATTTTAAGCACAAGTTCACCGAGTGGCCGGAAGGAGGGGTCGTCGCCCTTCCCGCCTGCGGGGAGAGTTTCATCCCGGGAGGCTCACTTGGGATGGTGAACATTGCTTCGATGGTTTCTCAAGCTGCATTACGAGCGTTGAATGGCAACATCGGTAGCCCGAGCTGGGTCAGCAGCATCAATCGACCTGATGACGTGGTTACGCTGGGAGGTAACTATCTCGGGCCTGAGCTACCTGCCGGAATGCAGCAGGCCCTGCTGGAGCGCGATTGGCCGGAAATATCGGAGAGAAGTAAATGACGGCGATCGCCTGGCAATGGACCTGGCCCGGGCTAAACACTTCTCTGTTGGTATCGCAGGAGGTTGCGAGCCTGCTGGAGAGCTACAGACAGAAGCACTTTGATGTAGAGCGTGGAGGCCAGCTATTCGTTGACCCTTCAGGCGCTGCCGGATTGGTACTGGCCTTGGCAACTCCTCCTCATAAAGATGATCGGGCTGGTAGGACCTGGCTGGATTTGAATGCTCGTCGCTGTCGAAAGGAAATTGAGCAGGCTAACGCCACAGGTCTCCGCCTGGTGGGGTACTGGCATACGCACCCGCAAAGTATTCCTATGATCTCCCCCACTGATATCGGGAGTTTTTCCAGGTTCGCTGCGTACTACACCCAACAGCTGCCGCACCCGCTAGCAATCATCGTGGGCAACTCCAGCAGCCACGAAGGCATAAAGGCTTGGTCTTTTAGGGATGGGCGTTATGTTGAGGCCATCCGGGGCAGTTGGCCCGGTTAGCGGTTACGTGCCTCTTCCAGCATGAGAGCGAAAAGCTCCCCCTGAAATCGTGCGTCGTCTAACGCGTTATGGTTGGGAGCGCTTTGGGGTTTGAAACGAGCGGTCATTTGAGAGGATTTAGTTTCCCCCCAGCGGCATCCGGTAGCCCCCATGTAATACGCCTTGATGTCGAGTGCGGTGAACCCAAAGGGGTTCGTCCCAGAATATTTTTGGAAGTAGTAGTTGATGAACGACCAGTCAAACGGGGCATTCAGCCCCACGAAAACGACTTTCTGATCTGCCGAACATACCTGGTTCAACCATTGCTTCAGCTTGAGCATCGCCGTCTTTGGGGCTAGCCCTTCGTTTTCGAGCCTGGTGAGGTCAAGGCCAGTTACGGCGACAGCCTCCGGATCGTGTTGTAGGCCGTCTGGCTGGAGCTCGAGATAGATTGACTGAGCGGGCTCTGAGACGACGCAAGCGCCGATGGAAAGCAGGCTATAGATGCCTGGCACCGGCCCCGAAGTCTCGACATCGACGGAAACATAAAGCTCATCGCTCATCATCTTGCTCCCTATATTTCGAACAGTATGCTGGGGGTTGAACAAGGCTAACACCCCCAACTCGATGGAGAAGTAGTCGCCGTGGATAACGCTCGTGACTGTGTGACCAAGGAAATTGTTGAGGCCGAAGACCTCAAGCTGTTGGCAGTAGTGGACACCTATGGCTACCAGTGCACAGGCTGTGACACTCAGGCTTTCCCCCCGGTCCTATCGCCCGGAAACCCTCAGTTGGCAGCAAGGGCGATAGCTACGACAACGCCTTGGCCGAAACCATCAACGGGCTGTACAAGGCCGAGCTGATTTACCGTCAATCATGGAAGAGCCGCGAAGCTGTTGAGATGGCGACTTTGAAATGGGTGCACTGGTACAACCACCAACGCTTGCTGAGCTCAATCGGATATATCCCGCCCGCGGAGGCTGAGGCAAACTTCCACCAGCAACAAGCAGATCAGGCCATGGCGGCCTGACTTAAACGGAACGGCCTCCACAAAACCCGGGGCGATTCATTAATAGCGGCCCTCCGTTTACCTAGCTTGCCCCTTGCTCGACGGCGCTCCATACGATCTATGCGTTGCTGTGTCCGGTTCAGGCGACTTTGTCAGAACTGAGTTTTCTGGAGCGTTTCAGCTACTGCGGCAGAATGCTTGGCCCTACCTTTGGTTGCAGTGACCTTCTGGGTGGTTGTAATCACTTCAATCTTGAGGGAGAAGTCATTGGCATAGGGTCGGTTCTGAAAGAGCTGCCGGAGGTAAGCTACAAATCGCTCAGCTAGCTCGACGCTATCCAGGTAGAGCGTCTTGTACGAGAGGCGACCGGTAGGGCTCGCATAGAGCCCGGCAACGATGTCCTCATCTCTATAGTGGGGATTACTAAGATTCGACGGGATAAGACGGTGGGGTATCTCGACTCGGACCGTCGCGTACTCCACGACCGATTTGTTCGGAAAATCCCCAGCGCTACGCAACTTCTTTGAGCCGGTCATGACATCAGTCCTTTACTGTCAAAAATCATTGTGACGTTATCACGCCTGAGGCAAACCACATCGGAGCGCAGTAGCTTTCTCAAACCAGCACTCTGTTCAGACTGAACTCACTACCCAAAAGTGTATCCGGACGTTTATTAGCGGTCCCTGCTGCCCGTTCCGTTCCGTGGCGTGGCCTGGCGGCCATGATCGCGATTTGAATTACCTGCGTGAAATAATGCTGGGCCTAGCCTAAAGTCAGTTGCCGCATTCAATATGGATAGCCAGCTAGGACAGCCGGCCCCCTCGAAAGGAGTTCGACCATGCCCATGATCCTTCGCTACCTCTCCGTCTCCCTCGCTTCCGCCCTGGTGGCCGGTTATGTGGCCCTGTGGCTGGCCAACCCCGTGCCCCTGGAACAGCCCCATGCCGTTGTTCGCCCGCCGCTTACTATTGAGCAGCAAGGCTGTTGCCGCTGACCGAAAACTGACCCAGTAGAGGCTGTTCTGCCGACTGAAAACTGACCCAGGTGTTCAACTGCTTCTGCTCAATTTTTGAGCAGGAGAACACAGGGTGATCAGTATGGAAATGATGGGCAAAATTCGCCGGATGTATTTCCGCGACAAGCTGTCGCTGCATGAGATAGCCAAGCGCACCGGGTTGGCGCGCAACACGATTCGCAAGTGGGTCAGAGCACCTGAGGCCAAGCCGCCGGTCTACCAACGCCGCGCGATCTTCAACAAACTCAGCCCTTTTCACGCCACGCTGGAGCAGGCGCTAAAAGCCGATTCGCTGCGGCCCAAGCAACAGCGGCGCAGTGCCAAGGCGCTGTTGGCGCAAATCAAAGCCGAAGGTTATGACGGTGGCTACAGCCAGCTCACCGCGTTTATCCGTGCCTGGCGAGGGGGACAGGGCAAGGCGTCGCAGGCCTTTGTGCCGCTGACCTTTGCTCTTGGCGAGGCGTTTCAGTTTGACTGGAGCGAGGAAGGCTTGCTGGTCGGCGGCATTTACCGGCGTATGCAGGTGGCACATCTGAAGCTGTGTGCCAGCCGTGCGTTCTGGCTTGTGGCGTATCCGAGCCAGGGCCATGAGATGTTATTTGACGCCCATACACGCTCGTTCGGCTCCTTGGGCGGCGTGCCGCGCCGGGGCATCTACGACAACATGAAGACCGCCGTCGACAAGGTCAATAAGGGCAAAGGCCGGGCGGTGAATGCGCGCTTTGCGGTGATGTGCGCGCATTACCTGTTCGATCCGGACTTCTGCAACGTCGCCGCTGGTTGGGAAAAGGGCATCGTTGAAAAGAACGTGCAAGACAGCCGCAGGCGTATCTGGCTAGACGCCCAGGACTGCCAGTTTCACTCCTTCGAGGAACTCAATGCCTGGCTGGGCCAGCGCTGCCGCGCGCTTTGGAACGAGCTGACGCACCCTCAATACAGCGGGCTCAGTGTGGCCGAGGTACTGGAGTTGGAGCGCGCCGAACTGATGCCTATGCCCGCGGCCTTCGACGGTTACGTCGAGCGGCCTGCGCGGGTCTCCAGCACCTGCCTGGTCAGTGTCGGGCGCAACCGTTACTCGGTGCCGTGTGAGTACGCGGGTAAGTGGGTCAGCAGCCGTTTGTATCCGACCCGCATCGAGGTGGTGGCCGATGATGCGCTGATTGCCAGCCATGCGCGCTTGCTGGATCGCGAACAGGTCAGCTACGACTGGCAGCACTACATCCCGCTGATTGAGCGCAAGCCCGGCGCGCTGCGCAACGGAGCGCCCTTTACTGATCTGCCAGCGCCGCTGCGTCAGCTTAAGCACGGTCTGGGGCGTCATGCCGGCGGTGACCGGATCATGGCGCAAGTCCTGGCTGCCGTACCGGTCGCCGGACTCGATGCCGTGCTGGTAGCCGTTGAGCTGGTACTGGAGAGCGGCAGCCTGAGCGCCGAACACATCCTCAATGTCGTGGCACGGCTGACAGCATCCGAACCGCCGCCCAGCGTCGAAACCCACTTGTCGCTCAAGGAAGCCCCCGTCGCCAACACGGCGCGCTACGACCGCCTGCGTGGCCAGACCAAGGAGATCGGTCATGCGTGATTTGATGGCGGAACTCAAGGAACTGCGCCTGCACGGCATGGCCACGGCCTGGGCGGAGTTAACTGCACAGGGTGAGTCGAACACAGCCTCATCCAAGTGGCTGCTCGAACACCTGCTGGAACAAGAGCACACAGATCGCGCCATGCGCTCGGTGAGCCACCAGATGAACATGGCCAAGCTGCCGATGCACCGCGATCTGGCCAGCTTCGATTTCAACGCCTCTAGCGCCGACGCACGCCTGATCAGCGAGCTGGCCAGCCTGGCCTTTACCGACACCGCGCAGAACGTGGTGCTGATCGGTGGGCCAGGCACCGGTAAAACCCACCTAGCCACCGCGCTGGCCGTGTCCGGCATCACCCGGCACGGTAAGCGCGTGCGCTTCTACTCCACGGTCGATCTGGTCAATCTGCTGGAGCGCGAAAAACACGACGGCAAAGCCGGGCGGATCGCCCAGGCACTGCTGCGCATGGATCTGGTCATCCTCGACGAACTGGGTTATCTGCCGTTCAGCCAGGCTGGCGGTGCGTTGCTGTTTCACCTGCTGTCCAAGCTGTACGAACACACCAGCGTGGTGATCACCACCAACCTGAGCTTCGCCGAATGGTCGAGCGTGTTCGGCGACGCCAAGATGACCACCGCCCTGCTGGATCGGCTGACCCACCACTGCCACATCGTCGAAACCGGTAACGAGTCCTATCGCCTGCAACACAGTAGCTTGGCGGCCCAGGCCAAGATCAAATCACGGGAGCGAAAGCGTAAGGGCGGCCAGGAACCGGAGGACGATGAGCCGTTCTGATTTCATGGCGACGACGGCCTGCTACATGGCTGCGTGTGGCAGGTCTTAAACAACTGAACTGGGCTAGCGAAGGAGTGGGGGCAACAGCAGCTGCGCTGGTAGACTTATCCACAGTTGCTGGTAACAAAATCAGCAATCCGCCCTGGGTCAAATTTCAATCGGCAGGGTGGGTCAATTTTCCATCAGCGCCAACACACTAAGCAACCATCAGAAAATTTTGACTGTACGCCAAAAAATTCGCATCTACCAGCATCTAAACAGGCGTTGTTGATTATCATAAAACACTGACACTGTATTATATAATCGTGCTTTTGTGTTATTTTTTTAATATTTACTGATTACGTACTTGCTTAACCACTCAGTTGCGCTAGAATTAATAGACGCGAAATTTAAATCTCTAATTTTCCAACACTTAGTAAAACCTCGTTTGCCATCCCACTACCATTGTAGGAGCAAATCAGGAGACATAAAAAATTAGCGGTAGCGTGCCTGGCCCTCTAGATAAGTATTGGAGACTGTAATGAAGTTTGAAAAGTCACAGACAGCAATCGACCACCTGACTCCCGAGCAACACCGAATTACCCAGGAGGCGGGCACCGAAAGGCCCTTCACGGGCGAGTACAACGACAACAAGGAGCCTGGCATCTACGTCGACATAGTGTCGGGAGAGCCACTGTTCGCTTCGACGGACAAGTTCGATTCGGGTACTGGCTGGCCCAGCTTCACCAAGCCGATCGTTTCGGCAAACGTGAACGAGGTGCGGGACAGCGCACACGGCATGGTCCGGACGGAGGTCAGGTCAGTACACGCAGACAGTCATCTCGGCCATGTGTTCCCCGATGGTCCTTCCGACCGCGGCGGTCTGCGGTACTGCATCAACTCAGCGTCCCTTCGCTTCATCCCGCGCGACGAGATGGAGTCCGAGGGATACGGTGAATATCTCGATCAAGTAGAGGAGGCTTAACATGCATCAGCGCGCTGTTCTCGCAGGAGGATGTTTCTGGGGCATGCAGGATCTGATCCGCAAGCGGCCCGGCATCATCTCGACCCGTGTGGGTTACACGGGCGGCGATATTCCGAACGCCACGTATCGTAATCACGGCACGCATGCCGAGGGGATCGAGATTGTCTTCGACCCGACAGTGACGAGCTACCGGAACATCCTGGAATTCTTCTTCCAGATCCACGATCCGACGACGCTGAACCGCCAGGGCAATGATCGTGGGCTCTCCTACCGGTCGGGCATCTATTATGTCGACGAGGAGCAGAAGCGCGTCGCCGAGGATACGATCGCCGATGTGGATGCCTCGGGGCTGTGGGATGGCAAAGTGGTGACCGAGGTCCAGCCGGTCGGCGAGTTCTGGGAGGCCGAGCCCGATCACCAGGATTATCTGGAGAAGCGCCCGGGCGGCTACACCTGCCACTTCGTCCGTCCCGGCTGGGTGCTTCCGAAGCGCCAAAAGGTTGACGACGTACAGCCAGCGGCCGGGACCGCGGCGGAATAGGCTTCACTGCCGTTGCCACTGCGCCGGTCCGGTCCGCAATCTTCGTGACCGCGTCGTTCAGCGACGCGGTCATCGAACCCTACTTCAGAGTGACGGCTCGTTCCAGTCAGTCGCCATCGCAACACCAGGATCGCAGATTTATGCCAGACCTCTCGTCCTTTCCGATCACGCAGCGCTGGCCGGCATCTCATCCCGATCGCCTGCAACTCTACGCAGCCCCTACGCCCAATGGCGTCAAGGTCTCGATCATGCTTGAGGAGACTGGCCTGGCGTACGAGCCCCACCTGATCGACATCTCGAACAACGAGTCGAAGGATCCGGCGTTCGTGTCGCTGAACCCGAACGGACGCATACCGGCGATCATCGATCCGGCTGGCCCTGACGGTAGACCCATCGCCTTATGGGAATCCGGTGCGATCCTCCTCTATCTGGCCGACAAGACGGGTCAGTTCATCTCCACCGAACCAGGCCAGCGTTACGAGACCCTAGCGTGGGTGTTCTTTCAGATGTCGGCCATCGGGCCGATGTTCGGTCAGCTCGGCTTCTTCCTGCGATTTGGCGGCAAGGACTATGAGGACAAGCGGCCGCAACAGCGCTTTATCGACGAATCCACGCGTCTGCTGGGGATTCTGGATCGCCGGCTGGAAGGCCGCGACTGGATCGTCGACGACTATTCGATCGCGGACATCGCGACGCTCGGCTGGGTGAATGCGCTGGTGGAATTCTACGCTGCGGGTGACATCCTTGGCCTCAGCAGCTTTTCGAACGTCCGCGCATGGCTTGGACGCGGGCTGGCTCGACCGGCCGTCCAGCGTGGCCTCCACATTCCCGCGAGGCCAGCATGAGCATCATCGCCGCCTATTATTACAACGAAGGCAAGCGAGTTCGCGAAATCGCGCTCGATGAGCACGTCAAGTTGGGCGAGAGTCGCTCGGGCTTCTGCTGGATCGCGCTTAGCGAACCCACCCCCGAGGAACTACTCGCGATCCAAAGGACATATAATCTTCATCCGTTGGCGATCGACAACGCGATGCACCCGCTGTGCCCGCCCAAGCTCGAGGTCTACAACGATGAGTTGTACGTCGTCGCGCAGACCGCCGAGCTGGTCGGCGACCGGATCAGCTACGGCAAGATGGCGATCTTCACCGGTCACAATCACCTTATCACCGTGCGGCACGGCAATGCCGGAGCGCTGGGCAAACTTCGGGAGCAACTCGAGGCATCGCCGACGCAGTTCGGCAAGGGTGTCGACTATGTGCTGCACGCGATCTTGCATCGCGTGGTCGACCAGTATCTGCCCATCTTCGAAATGATCGAGGACGACGTCCTGGCGATGGAGCGACGGTCGCTGCACGATTTCCTCGGGCCAGAAGAGGTGGCGCGAATCTTCGAACTAAGGTCCGAACTCACGCGGTTCCAGCGCACGCTCAGGGCTATGGCCGAGCTGGTGCGAAAGCTCGTTCGCGGCCACTTTCCCTGCATCAGCGCCGAAATGACACCATATTTCCACGACGTCGCGGACCATGTCCACCGCGTGCAGTCCATGGTCGACGGCCTCCTGCTTGTCCTGTCCACGGTCTTTGAGGCCAGCAGCCTTCTGGAAGCGCAAAGGATCGGTGTGGTCACCCGCCAGCTCGCGGCCTGGGCGGCAATACTGGCAGTCCCGACGGCGATCGCTGGAATATACGGCATGAACTTTAAGCACATGCCGGAGCTGGACACGGCCTACGGATACTTTGTCGTGCTCGGAGTGATAGCGATATCGTGCGTTTTCCTATTTGTGCGCTTCAAGAAGGCTAAGTGGCTGTGAATACTGCCCATCGTTTTCTTCGCCGTCATCTGACGGTTACAGCGGGCCTTATACGGAAGCTTGTCCAATCCAACTCAAGATGAAGGTGCGTCCATGACATAGCAGCTGACCGACGCTCTACAAGCAGTTCAGTCCTTCATCGCCAAGGGCTAAGACCGCGAATAGCGCGTCAAGGACAGCAATCTCGTCGATCTCGAGCCAGGATCAACCATCGGTCCGTGCGGCATCTGCGTCGACGCGGCGTTTCGCCTCGGAAGCGGTGATGATGGCGATAACGCCTCCACCCTCTACGCGATCACCGATCCGGCGACCGAGCATAAGGGCCTGTTGATCGACGTGTTCGATGAAATCTGCTACCGCGACCCAGTTCAAGAGTCGGGACCTCAATGTAGAAGAAGTTGACTAACGAGCATTCGCGTCATCCGATCAAGCAAGCTGGAGACATTTATGAAAGCCATTGGTTACAAGGTTCCGGGACCCATCGCCGCGGATGCCGCGCTGGTCGACATCAATCTGCCTCGGCCTGTCGCTGCAGGATACGATATCCTGGTTGAGGTGAAGGCCGTCTCGGTCAACCCGGTCGACTACAAGGTCCGCAACAGCACGCCGCCGGCAGATGGCGATTGGAAGGTGCTGGGATGGGATGCCGCCGGGATTGTGCGCGAGGTCGGCCCCGACGTCACGCAGTTCGAGTTAGGCGACGAGGTCTATTATGCCGGATCGATCACACGGCCCGGTACCAATGCGGAGTTCCATCTCGTCGACGCCCGGATTGTCGGTCACAAACCTGCGTCGCTCTCCTGGGCGGAAGCGGCGGCGCTGCCGCTGACGACGTTGACGGCCTGGGAGGCGATGTTCGACCGCCTGGACGTGGCGAAGCCCGTACCCGGTGCGGCGGAGGCGATCCTCATCATCGGTGGCGCGGGCGGGGTTGGGTCGATCGCCGTCCAGATCGCGCGACAGCGCACGGACCTCACCGTCATCGCCACAGCCTCTCGACCGGAAACCCAAGAGTGGGTAAGAGGGCTTGGAGCTCACCACGTCATCGACCATTCTCGTCCGCTCGCGCCACAGATCGCCGAACTCGGCATCGGTGCTCCCGCTTTCGTCTTTTCGACCACACATACCGAGCAACATGTCGCCGACATCGCCGAACTGATCGCCCCACAAGGACGGTTCGGACTGATCGACGATCCCAAGGCATTCGATATCATGGTTTTCAAGCGCAAGGCGGTGTCGATCCACCACGAGCTGATGTTCACGCGGTCGATCTACGGCACGCCCGACATGAATGAGCAGGGCGAGATTCTGGATGCGATGGCAGCGCTGGTTGACGACGGCAAAATCCGCACGACGCTGACCCGGCGACTGTCGCCGATCAATGCCGCCAATCTGAAGACGGTGCATGCACTGATCGAAAGTGGCGCGGCTAAAGGCAAGATCGTCCTCGAAGGCTTCTAACGACCGCGATCGCCAAACATCTTGTCCAACCTCAAAAAGCCGAACGGGTTATGCCCCAGCGATGAGAATCCCATGACCAAATCTATTGCCACCGCCTCGATCAACCGCGAAACCGCAGTCGCCCTCATCGACGCGGCGCTCGCTGCGGCCCGTGCCATCGGCATCCCGGCTGCCGTCGCCGTCGTCGACGCCACCGGTAACCTGCGCGCGTTCGAGCGCACCGACGATGCGCCGTTCCTTACCGTCGATGTTGCCATCGACAAGGCCTGGAGTTCCGCCTCGTTTGGGTTCCCGACCCATGTCTGGAACGACTATGTGACCAACGATCCAAAAGTGGCGCCGCTAGCCTATCGCCCTCGGATGGTCGCTGTCGGCGGCGGTTATCCGATTCTGGAGGATGGGAAGTTGATCGGCGGCATAGGCATCTCCGGAGGCAACTATCAGCAGGATCAGGATGCGTGCGTCGAGGCACTCATGAAAATCGGGTTCCAGTTGCCAGCCTGACGACTGTGAGGCCATCACCGGTGGTAATGGCCAACAGATCCAACCTTTGAGAGGCCTAATGATGGAAGCGTTCGTCGTCTTTACGCGGGAAGAAACCAGCGACCCACATGCACTCGCAACCTATTCTGCAGGCGTCGGACCATCGTTCGATGGTCACGACGTTACCTTTCTCGCCGCTTATGGCGCGATCCAGCATTTGGAGGGGCCGCCCATCGAAGGGGCCGTAATCTTGCGTTTCCCGACGATGCAGGCCGCTCGCGACTGGTATGACAGTCCCGCCTACCAAACCATCGCTGCTCATCGCTTTGCCGGTTCCCGTTACCGCGCCTTTATCATTGAAGGGCGGCGGTGACATACCGACAGAAGCACTTCGGCGCTGACCACGAGGTATCGGCGTGTGAACTCGCATCTTGGGAATCTGTGGGGGGGACCAAGACAGCGGCGCTAGGGGCTCATATCGTCGATCGGATCAGAGAGTTGCTCGGCGAGAATGGGTTATCTATTGCCGAGCTGACGGAGCGGAGCCGCCCTCTCCCAACGGATTGATTCAATCGTTGACGCTCCTCCTATCCGGATCCGGGTTTTCGCACGCTGATCAACAGAGTTACAGCGCGCAACGCCTGTAGTGGGCATCAGGGGATGGGTGGCAATCAGGATGATTGCCCACCTTCCAACGATTAACCTTGCTCAAGTTGCTTCACTAGTCGCTCCGCGTCGAGATGGAAGTCCGAGAAAACAATGCTACCGCCAGCGTCGATAACCGTAAACCACGGAGTTCCTCGTGTGCGGTAGTCTTCCATGAAGGTTGGAAACGGCGAGCCGGTCGGTTGCTCGTCGTGACCGAAAACGATAGGAAGCTCATACTTGAGCTGGTTCACGCGCAACTTCTCGAAGGTATTCTCATGCGTTCCTTCGAAGACGGTCTGGATCACTGCGAACCCCACGTCTTTTGAGCTCAACGCTGCATGCAACTTTTGTAGCGTCGGAAACCCATGCAAATGGCAACCTTGGCACCAATGCTGGAAGGCAAACAAGATTTTCGGGCCGGGCCCGATATCTGACAGTTTGAACGGCGCGATACTTTCCCCATCTTTGCCAATCCATTTTTGCACCCGCAGCTCAGGCGCTTGTCGTTCGATCTCGTTCATCTGATCCTCCAACCCCGATACAGAAGCTTAGTGGATGATCGCGCGTCGCGACGGTGCGCGAACGTCCGACCTTATTTTCCCTATTTCCTGAAGCCAGAATAGATCAGATCGACATTTCGTCCTTAATATACTCAAGCTGCCGGCGAGCGCGAACTGGGCAACCATGCGCTGGTGAGCCTTGAGCTTTGCACGCTGCCCATCCGTTTGAGAGCGAACCTGCAACTTCCGCTCCGCATACCGCAGATCAGCGTACGCAGCCTTGGGGTTATCTACCCTATAGCCATTGGGTATTGGGAATCATGCTGGCCTGACGCTATGTTCGATACGCGATTTTTTACGATGATAGAGCATCTGTATCTGATTTTTAGTCGATTGGCTTATTCGGCGGATGTGCGGGCAAATGCTTTACGCAGAGTACTGAAATGAAGGCCGGCTTCGGTCTGCCGTATCGAGCAAGAGGGGTCACTATGGTCACCAGAGGTTTCACCGGTCGCGGTTCAGGCGACCAGTCCGATCGGATTCCGCCAGGTCAGCATCTGGTGGAGGATTTCCCTGTTCTGTCGGCCGGCCCTACGCCGAGGGTAGAGCCCTCCGACTGGAAATTCACAGTCAAAATTGGTCCGAAGCCCGTCAAAACGTGGAATTGGGGCGAATTCAACACTCTACCAAAGACCCAGGTGACAAAGGATATTCACTGCGTCACCTCTTGGTCCAAACTGGATACCGTTTGGGAGGGTGTACTCATTGAAGACATCCTTGCAGATGCAGAGCTTGATCGGCCTACCGATTTCGTCTTGGCGCACTGCTACGATAATTATTCGACAAACGTCCCTCTGACGGATCTGCTTTCCGGGAAAGCGATGGTCGCCCTCAGTTATGCGGGCAAGCCACTTTCCCGCGATCATGGGGGGCCGGCGCGTCTTCTAGTGCCGCACCTTTACTTCTGGAAATCCGCCAAATGGGTGAATGCGCTGCAATTCACGACGCGTGACGAGGCCGGCTTTTGGGAGCTGCACGGCTATCACATCTACGGCGATCCGTGGCGCGAACAACGATACACCCATGACTGAAAACGAAGCGCAAGTCCGTTCGTGGCAATCATGCGTGATCGACGACATCATCCAGCAAACACCGAGTATCAAGAGCTTCTTCCTTCGGTTGAGCAAGCCGTTCGCGCACACCGCAGGTCAGCACGTCGATATCCGGCTGACCGCGCCCGACGGCTACAGTGCAATGCGCAGCTACTCGATCGCGTCATCGGCAGTTTCGACCCCGATCGTCGAGATAGCTATCGAGCGCATGCCGGATGCCGAAGTTTCGCCGTTTTTTCACGACATCGCGGCGATTGGTGACGAAATCGAAGTTCGCGGTCCGCTCGGTGGCCATTTCCTTTGGCCTGAGCCTGCCATAGATCCGGTTCTGTTGATCGGGGGAGGCTCCGGCCTCGTGCCGTTGATGGCAATGATCCGGCAGCGCCGCGCATTGGCCCAAGCCGTTCCGACAGCGTTGCTCCTGTCCGCACGAACCGCCGAGGACGTTCTCTTCTCAGAAGAACTTCATTGCATCGAAATCAGCGATCCGGCGTTCGTCCTGGCGCTCGCGATTACGCGCGAGAAACCGGTTCGCGCATCGGACTTTGCGCGACGGATCGACGGCATGATGGTCCAAGAAATTCTAACCAGGCTTCAGGGAAAGCCGACGCAAGTGTTCGTCTGCGGGTCTAACGGATTCGTCAACATCGCAACCGATAGCGCGCTGCTGGCGGGCTTGGACGCCTCCATCATCAAGACGGAGCGCTACGGGGGCTAGCGGCGCGAGCTATCTCACGTCGCGCCGATCGTAGACGTGCGCCCTGGGAAGCTTTGGCGATCAACGTGAACCGTTTTGCCGAACACAGTCTTCGTACCCCCCGGCCTCTAGAACGCCTTCGCTCGCGATACCTGGCTCGACATCAAGCTCAATTTGAAAGTTCCTGCACTATCCGTCGTCCTGATATGCTCGACCAGCATGATGGGCGATTCGAGCGGGACCGCTTCCGTCCCAATCGAGGCTCGGTTACCTTAGAGCATCGGCTCGGCGCTACAGGAGGCGCGTGCGGCCTCTGCCTGGCGGTGAAAGCACTTTGGGCCATGTCGCCTGGATAGCGGCCAATCGTCAGCATCTGCTCCGATGTCGGCCAAGGTGCAGTCGCCATCTTTGAACGCCGCGAATTGGAGATCAACGCCATGACAGCGATCCGCGTGCAACTGCCGGAGATGCAATATGACAACTGATGTATTGCTGTACACCACGAATTGGTGCCCGTTCTGCCGCCGAGCGAAGGCGCTCCTCAAGGAAAAGGGCGTGCGATGGAAGGAGCTCGATATTGAGGCGGATCCGGCTCACCGGCAGGCCATGGCGGAAGCGTCGGGGCGAAGCTCCGTGCCGCAGATCTTCATCAATGGCACCCTTATCGGTGGCTCCGATGAGCTATTCGCGCTCGATGTCAGAGGCGAGCTCGACAAACTTCTCGGGCGCAACCCGCCTGCCACCTGAGGAGGTGCGGCTTGGGGCAGCCAGCCCGCGAGCCTTCGCCGGTTGATGAATACAAAAGGAGAGTCCGTTGGTCTCAGCCATCTGGAAAGACACTACTATCGCCACAAGCGACGAAACAGTCATCGTCGAGGGAAATCACTACTTCCCACCGTCAGGAGTCGACCTGAGCCTGCTTGAGATGAGCCCGCACACATCTGTCTGTCCGATCAAAGGCGCCGCGCGCTTCTTTCATGTTCGCGCGGGTGACGCGCTCAACGTGAACGCCGCTTGGACCTATCCCGCCCCCACTCCGGATGCCGAGGGTATCCGGGATTACATCGCTTTCTGGAAAGGCGTGGACGTTGCCTAGCAGACTGGACGGACGACTTCGCTGATAGCCATGCGGGCGCCGACATCTCAATTATCCTGCCCACCCCGGGCCTCGTCGGCTGCAGGAATCTGCCCGGCACCTTAGCGCGACCCGGCACTGGCGGTCTCGCACCCGCCGCGCCTCTGTTCTATCAATAAGGATGGATGACATGGAGCATTCCGAGTTCGATGCCGCTTTCGCGAAGCTTGCGGAGGGATACAGAGAAGGGACTTATGAAGGCCGGCGTTTCAGCTTGATCGTCCGGCGATCTGGGGACGGACGTCGCAACAGTCTGTTCGCCAGGGAGTTGGACGGGACTGACATTGTCAGCTTCAACCTCTTCCGCGTTACATCAGATAGGACATTGTTGAAGCCGTGCGAAATGTCCGCCGAAAAGGTCGTAGCGTTCGTGCTGGAGTTCCGACCGGACACCTGACGGGCAGAAGAAGATCCCGGCCAACCGGCGCGCCTGCGACGGCCGGCTATCTAAGGCTGCGCAAGCCTATAGCCGCAGCTCATTGCACTTCGTCTGGCGAGGAATTCAACATCGATACGTCGCCATCCGCGGGGATATCGGTACAGGCGCCCGTGTAAGCCAGATTGAGAAATCCTAAGCGATGACTAACACCAATGACGCCACCCTTCCGACACATTCTATTCTTGAGGAATGCACAGCGATGGCTGTCGTCAACGCTCTGAAGATTATTCTGAAGAACAGCTACGCGATCTACCTTAAGACAAAAAATGCCACTCGGGCGCATCCCGCCCCTACTTCAGGGACTTTCACTTGCTTCTCGCTCTGTCACTCACAGCATCGGCACGCCCATGACGCATGGTATCCAGGCCTCATAATTTTCCCATATAACCTTCTTGTCTTTTGCGCACCCAGAAAGACTCGAGGCTTTAACTGGACAGATGAGCCCTCGAGGGTAGTGTTCACCTGATTGGCTTTCTCATATCTGATGTTGATTCGCACAGTGTGCCAACCAGGTGATAGTTTCAAAAAACCTGCGCTTCAGAGCGAATTAGACGATCTTCGATAAGAGCGATCCGCCTCAAAATCCAAAACATCTAACATTGTCCTAGAGCCATATTTGTACCTAGTACTATGGCGCTCCCATTAACACATTTGATGATGCACAGAAAACTTAGCTCATGATAGCTTTCAGCTAACAGCTATTCGGAAGCCCGAAAGGATTCAACCGTTTAAGCGTGAACCGTCGATTATAAATACTTTCGTAAGTTAGCTTTAAAGGACGCTTTTAGTCCTTGTAAATACGCATTACGACTCCACAGCTACCAAATCCATACGGCGCCAGCAACCATTAAAACACCCGACACTACTAAAACAATAGTAGAGGCGCGATTGCTGCCTTTCAAAGTATGACCAACACCCACATCCATAACTAGGTGTCGAATTCCGGCTACGAGATGATAAATAAATGAAGAGTATACCAACCAGAAACTAACTTTGCCGAAAGGTGAAGAAAAAATCTCCTTGACTTCATTAAAACCCTTTTCTGACTCCAACGATTTGCTCAGCATATACAGTATCAGTCCCAGAAAAATAAAGAGCATAATTCCTGAAATCCGGTGCAGAATCGATGTAAGCGCCGTGAGAGGAAGCTGAATGGTTCGAATATCAAGATTAACCGGCCGCTTTTTATTCATTTTGACTCCAGTCAACAATTCTAGTGGGGGATTTCAGTTTTCGATCTCATTCATCATAGCAGCTGTAACTAAGGCTGGCGGCGACAATAATGGAGATATTCGGGGCTTACGTTGCATTTTGAGGTCGCAAGTGCATGTGCGTAAATTGAAGCAAATTGCAAGGTTATGCCCAATAGGTAGCTAGCTTATTAATTTAACAAAAGTGACGTGTGTCGTTCTGCAGGGCATGCTGTTCCCCCAATGTCATCAACTTTGGAAATTATCCATAAATATCATATAATTAGCGCTCAAATCAGTGCATGGGAGAAGCCCTTTTGACTACCTATACCGCATCGCTTGACACCGCCAGCCAAACCCTGGCTTGAAAATTGTACAAAAAATAACCAGCCCGCTCGATTGTCCCGCCTTCATCGCCGCCCACCGCCAGAATCCTCAAGACTTTACCCGCCGACGCCAGCTCACCTTCAAGAACCTCGTCCTGTTCCTGCTCAATCAGCCGCGCACGGCCCTGCAAACCGAACTCGATCAGTTCTATCGCGTACTCAATCAGGCGTCGACTGAGACGCAAATGGTCACTGCGCAGGCCTTCTGCAAAGCGCGCAAAAAGCTCAACCCCGAGGTATTTGAAAGTCTCAATCGCCTCCTGCAGCAACAAATTGACTGCTTCGGGCTGCGTCAGAAGTGGCGTGGGCTGAGGGTGCTCGCGGTGGATGGCTCGACCGTGCATTTACCCCTGGAGTCGACCATGGCGACCTTCTTTGGCAGTCACTCTGGCTTTCCCATGGCTCGCTTGTCCACACTCTACGAAGTCGCTGACGGTCAAACCTTGCATAGCCTGATCGTGCCCCTGACCGTCGGCGAGCGCGACTGTGCCCATCTGCACCTTGAGCACCTGCCGGCTGACAGCCTGACGCTGTTTGACCGTGGTTACCCTGGGCACTGGTTATTCGCGCTGTTCGCGCAGCAACAGCGGCACTTTCTGATGCGCCTGCCCTGTGGCTATAACGCCCAGGTCAAAGCGTTTCTACACTCTGGCCAAGTTGAAGACACACAGCTTTTCGTGGCCAACCATCCTGAAGCACGTCTGTTCTGCTCCGAGGCTGGCGTTGATCCTGCCAGCCAGATCGAGCTGAGACTGATCCGGGTCGAGTTGGCCAACGGCGAAAGCGAAGTATTGCTGACCTCGCTGCTGGATCGAGAAGCCTTTCCCGCTGAGGTGTTTGCCGAGCTTTACCACCGCCGCTGGGGCATCGAAACCGATTTCCGTCGCCTCAAACAAACCCTGACGCTGGACAACTTCAGCGGCCGCAGCGTGACCGCTGTAAAGCAGGACTTTCATGCCGCTCAACTGTTGAAGAACCTGGCGCTGTTGATGCAGCACCTGCTACAGCCGGTCATCGAACAGCGCCACAAAGGTCGCAAGCTGCGATGGAAAGTCAACTTCACCCAAGGCGTGTCACGGCTCAAAAATACCCTGGTCGAGCTGCTGGTGCGGCACTGTGCTCAGGGGCTGAGCAATGTGCTGGCCTTGATGGCTAAAAGCCTCAGTGCCGTACGCTCAGGCCGTAGCTTTGCGCGCCAACGCAAACGCGCAGCCAGCCGAGGTTGTGAGGGCTACAAACCGACGCGCTGAAGAAACACCACCGCCCAACCTCCGTGCAAAAAAGCTGGTCACAAGCGGTCGGCATAGGCTCGTCCGGAGAACGAGAAATCTCGCCTAGACAGCCGGAACAGACGATGATCACATCACCGCCAGCCCAGCTAGACCGCCTGATTGAGCGGCAGAGGCCTGGTCATCGCCCGACGGCCATGGCGGCTGGCTGCTTCGGGGGGCTTGCCTTGGGCAGGGCTGCAGCTTAGGTTGATGACATTGGCTGTTCCCCAACCCTGGAAAACCTATCCTCTTTAACACGTCAAAGTCGATTGATAGGCTTGCTGCAACAGCTATCTGCCCGGTTGAAGTCGAAGATCGATGTATCTGTAGGGTTTGGAAATAAATGCGGGCGCCCACCGCACTCACGGCTCAGTTACCATTCTTTGTGCATCGCGGCCGCGCGGCTAGTTGGTAGCTGTTCTAAGCCTAGTCAGTGCCGCCCTTCGCCCCAAGCCCCATAGTCAGATTTGAGAAATGACAGTAGGCGATGCCGCAACGCGCTTCATCGACCTATGTAAAACGACTCCTTTATCGAAATAGTGCACTCATCGCTCTCCACGGCGATCCCTTCATCGCGAATTGCACCGCCCAAGACGATCTGCACTGAAATCAATACTTTCTGATGCCTCTTGATTAGAGATGCCAGCCATAATAATCTCATCGCCAACGCATACGGCGTTCGGCAGCCAACACACTCTCACTCACTACTGGAAGCTCAGACATGAAAACCATAGGCATTGAAAACTCGAAGTCCAGCGTACAGGCCCACTTAACGCTTGGAACCAAAACTATGGGGCTAGGTATCTATGGCGCGTACTTGGCTCTCGCTATTATTTACTTCTGGTTCGGCGGCATGAAATTTACCCACTACGAGGCCGAGGGCCTGGTTCCACTGGTGAGCAACAGCCCGCTTTTGGGATGGGTGTATAGCATTTTTTCGGTCGACATGTTCTCCAGCCTGCTCGGCATACTAGAGATTTCGATCGGCACTCTGATCGCAGGCCGCATGCTGTCGCCCAAACTATCCGTGGTAGGAGGCGCTCTGTCTGCAGGCCTGTTCTTCACAACCCTTAGCTTTATGTTTTCCACTCCGGGCGTCATTGAGCCTAGTTTAGGGTTTCCGGCGATTTCCGTTGCGCCAGGTCAGTTTCTGCTTAAAGACTTAGGGTTGCTTGCTGTTTCGATATTTGTGGCAGGCCATTCGCTGGTTGAACTGGAAAAACGTAAAATTAATGCATAATTTTTTCAATGGCTTAAGGCAGTAATGCCTTAGGCCTTTTTGCCATCATTTTCCCCCGCCAGATCTTTCAACCAGTCACGAGGGCTCAACCCCGTCTTGCGTCTAAATGCGCGAGACAGCGCCGAAGGACTTTCGTAGCCGACTTGAGCTGCAATCAGCGTAATCGAGCGCCCTTCTCGCATCAGCTTCTGAGCCAGGCTAACTCGCCAACTCAACAAATAATCAGCAGGCGTCTGTCCGATGACACTCTTGAAATGCACGGCATACGCAGCGCGTGACATATTTGACTCACTGGCCAGCTCTGCTATTGACCAGGCATGTTCCGGGGAGTTGTGCATCTGTAAAAGCGATCGGGCAAGCCGCATGTCGGCCAGTCCAGCCATCATTCCGGTGCGCAACTGGTGATGATCGAGCAGGTAACGGAGCAACAGAATGATTAGGAGCTCAAATAAGCGCTCAAGCGCGGCTTCCCTTCCACAATGCACATTTGCCGCCTCGGCAAACATCCACTCCAACGTGTCTGCCAGCATGGGCAGATCATCGAGTGCGAGCACCAAACAGTCCGGTAATGAAGCCGACAAAGGATTATCAATTCCGCCCTCAAACTCCATGGAAGCACACAACAACTTTGCGCCATCGGACTCACCCGCAAACAATTGATGCTTGGCGGGGCGTGGCATAAAAATCAAGCTAGGGCGAGTGAGCTGCAAATCCTTGCGATCGGGACCAAGCAACGTCACGCTGCCGGCCTGAAGCAGATGGATATAACCTCGCCGCTCGGCGCCATCGTAAGATGCAGAGCCGCATAGGTCGCCGTCATAGAACAGATTGGCCCGCACGCCGAACCGCGAGAGCAAATTAGACAAACGATCCATTGGCCGATCCTTGACGAGTCAGAACGCACAGACCATACCATCTGCGTTGTCGTTCAGTGCCTGTAGCGAACATGCCGGCGTAAATCAGCCAACGGATAAAGTGATCACTGAGCAGCTCAGCCTCCCTTTCCAGTTCGGCTGTTAAAAAAACAACACCGTTGTTTGAAAGCACCAGCAAATCAAGTGCTCACTCTTCTATTTTACAGTACCTGGGGTTTGGGGAGCAATGGAACCAAAAACCAACGTAAGCTCTGAATCCCACCGTAAAGGGGCTTTCCGATCTCCAGCTCACCCGCCAGGCATTACTCTCTGATCAGTGCCTCGATGATCGGGCAGATCGTTCCGCCGTCTCCCGCATCACATTGCTGCACCAGTTCGCCTAACAGTTGCTGCATGACGACCAAGTCGGCCATCTTCTGCTCGATCAACGCGAGCTTGCGTGCAGCCCGTGCTCGCGTTTCGGCACAGGCGCACGACTCATCCAGCGTCAGCAGTCCACCGACTTCCGAGAGCGTGAAACCCAGCGCCTGAGCCCGCTTGATGAAACGCAGTCGCTTCACCATGTCCACCGGATAGCGCCGATGGCCACCCAAGGGTTTGGCTGGTTCATCCAGCAGCCCGCGTCGCTGGTAGTAGCGGATCGTCTCGACGTTCACCCCGGCGGCGTCTGCCAGCTTGCCAATGGTCAGCTCTGTGGCCATCACTTTCTCCTTGATTCCGTACTTTGGTACGGAGTTTAGAATAGCACCTAGGCAATCAGGCTCAGGAGATGGGAATGGGGATGCAACTCACCGGGAAAGGCTCGCTGGTCGCGAGTTCGCTGACCGCCATCGGTGCGTCGGTGTGCTGTGTCGGGCCACTGGTGCTGTTGGCACTCGGTGTCGGCGGTACGTGGGTGGGCGCTCTGACCATGATGGAGCCACTACGCCCCCTCTTCATCGGGTTGACTCTACTGTTCCTGGGATTGGCATTCCGCAAGCTCTACCTGGTGCCACAGGTTTGTACGCCAGGTACACCCTGCGCCGATCCGCGCACGCTCGTGCGACAGCGACTCGTGTTCTGGATCGTCAGCGTGCTGCTGCTCGGCCTATTGGCCGTGCCGTGGCTCGCCCCGCTGTTCTACTGAAGGAGATTAACCATGCGCAAACTGCTGATCGCCGTGCTTTTCGCCTTGCCCTTCGTGGCGCTGGCGGCTCCCCCGAAAACCGTCACGCTCGACGTGCAGAACATGACGTGCGGACTCTGTCCGATCACGGTCAAGAAGTCGCTGGAGAAGGTGTCCGGCGTGAGTGACGTCCAGGTCAATTTCGACCAGAAGACGGCGACCGTCACCTACGATCCCGATAAGGCCCAGCCCGAGGCACTGACTGAGGCGACCGCGAACGCGGGATACCCCTCCACAGTGCAGAAGTGAGGTCACGATGAGCGCCATTGTCCTTGAGTCCGTGCTGACTTGCCCGCGCTGCGGCTTCGCCAAGCCGGAAACCATGCCCACGGACGCCTGCCAGTTCTATTACGAGTGCAGCAACTGCAAGGCGCTGCTGCGCCCCAACCCAGGGGATTGCTGCGTTTTCTGTTCGTTCGGCTCGGTGAAGTGCCCGCCGATCCAGCAGCAGCTTGGGTGTTGCTCATAGCGTTTAGGGGGATCACAGGTCGTCGTCTGGATTACGCAGTGGCCGCAGCTCGCCGCGCGCAACTTCTTCCGGTACCGCAAAGGAATACCGCCCGAGCATGTTGATGTGCTCGTAGATCAGCGGCGATAGCCGGGCCAAATCCTCTTCCAGCACTGGATAGCCGTGCTGCTTGAGCCGTTCCACGGCCGCCGTCATGTAGAGGGTGTTCCACAGCACGATGATGTTCACCACCAGGCCCAGAGCACCGAGCTGGTCTTCCTGGCCTTCGCGGTAGCGCTGGCGGAGCTCGCCGCGTTTGCCGTGGAACACGGCGCGGGCCAGGCTGTGCCGGCCTTCGCCTCGGTTCAACTGGGTCAGGGTGGCGCGGCGCTTGGACTCGTCGTCGATATAGGTCAACGTGTGCAGAGTCTTTTCGATCCGCCCGAATTCGGCCAGCGCCTGGGCCAGCCGGGTGGGTCTATCTCCCGTTTGCAGCGTGCGCATGATGCCAGTCGCCGGCACCCGGCCGAGTTTGAGCGAGCCGGCCAGGCGCAGCAGGTCGTCCCAGTGCTCGGCGATCAGGTCGAGTTTGACCGACTGGCGGGCCAGCCCGTTGAGCTTGCCGTAGTCCGCGTCCGGGCGCGTGCGCCAGAAGCGGGTACCGCCGACATCGGCCAGCCGCGGACTGAAGTGGTAGCCAAGTAGGCGGAAGAGCCCGAACACCACATCGCTGTAGGCCCCGGTGTCGGTCATGATTTGCGTCGGCTGCAACTCGGTCTGCTGTTCCAGCACGACCGCCAGCAACACCAGGCTGTCGCGCAGCGTGCCGGGCACGGTGATGGCGTTGAGGCCGGAGAATTGGTCGGAAATCAGGTTGTACCAGGTGACACCCCGGCCGGTGCCGAAATACTTCGGATTGGGGCCGGCATGCACGGTGCGCACCGGTACGACGAAGCGCATGCCATCGGCGGAGGCGACCTCGCCGCCACCCCAGACTTGGGCCAGTTCCAGTTGGCTTTGCGCTCCGACCAGGATGGCGTTAGCCGCTGACAGGGTGTCGTCGCGGATATAATTCTGGCTGACCCAGGACAGCCGGTCACGGCGCAGCGCCGGGTTGTCGGTGCGGATCAAGGGCTCCAGGCCGGTGTTGCAGGCCCCGCCCAACAGCACCGCGCAGAGGCTGGTGACCAGGTTGTCGGCGCGTGCATTGCGTTCGGAGACATGGGTGAAGGCCTCGGAAAAGCCAGTGCGGGCGGCGATTTCCAAGAGGATTTCCGGCAGATCGACACGCGGCATCAGGTCAGACACGGCCGCCCGCAGTTGCAGCAACGAGCAGGGCTCGTCCAGCTTGTCCAGCGCCCCGAGCGACAGTTCGGTCTTGCCCTCGGTGTTCTCGCTCAGTTGAATCGCCGGGTTGTCGGGCAGGCGCGCGGCTACTGCCAGCCAGGTTGCATCCAGCTCGACGGACAAGGCGTCCAGGGTGGTTTTGGCGTCGATGGTCAGGCCCAGTGACCGGCAGATGATCGGTCGCGCCGCCAGCCATTCGGCACCGTCGAGCAGGCCAAGACGCGGGTCGGCATAGCGCCAACTGGGCGAGACGAAGACATCGCGGCGGCGCAGGGCCGTGCGCAGCGCATCGAGCGTGCAGAACACATAGGCACCCATGTCGAGGGAGCCATCTTCGCGGGTGATGTGCTTCTGCCAAGCCTTGGCCACGATCTCCTGCGGCGCGTCATCCTCTGGCTTCCGGCGCGGCAGGTTCAGTTGCAGCCACTCCAGACTAGCCGCCACGCCCTTGCCGGCCGGGCTGAAGCCGAAGCGGATGTGCTTGAGCAGGTCGGGCAGGAAGCGGCGCACGCTGCGGTAGCGCGCTTCCAATGCAAGAAAATAGACGTCATCTACCGGGCGGATCAGCGCGTTGACCTCTTCCAGGGCCTTTTCCAGGGTGGTCCTCGGCAGGTCGTTGAACAGCCGGGCGCGCACGTTGTCATCGCTGATCGAGCTGTCCAGCACGACCTTGCACGCGGCGGCGAGCGTCGCGGCCGACCGATCCAGGTCTTTCAGGCTGCGCATGCGGGCTTTCTTGTCGGCCTTCTCCGCGTTGCTGAACAGGTCGCGCAGCAAGGCCTCCAGGACTTCCAGTGCGTCGTCGTGCGCAGTCGCCTCCAGGCAGAGTGCGAAGGCCACCAGTGTCGCCATCCGCCGCGACGCCGGCAGCCGATTAATCGCGGTGACCTTGGCCGTGTTGGCGAAGCGGGCCAGGGCGGCGATACGGCTGGGAGGGATGTGCGCCGCCGCCGGCAAGGTGATGCCGATGCCGCGCACGTCATCGAGCCGGCGCAGTGCCCGAATCAACGCGGGGCCACTGACCATGACCGGGCCGGAGCGCAATTGATCCAGCCGGGAGCTGCGGTTGCCTTCGGCCACCGTCAGCAAGTCTTGCAGTTGCAATCGCTGTTCCTCAGTCACGCTGCGGCCCAGCGTAAACCAGAGGCGTTCTTCGACCCGACTGCGCAACTGGGCGATAAAGCGCTCTAGTTGAGACACACCAGGCAGGAGGACTTTCTGTGTGAACAGCCACGAGGTGGCTCGCTCAAACAGCACTCCCGGCCGGTCGGTGCCCGTCCAGCAGAGGGCATACAGCCAGCGGCTCAAGCGAAAGCCGATGCCCGGATCGGTGAAATGACGATAGCCAAAGCGGTTCTGAATATCGGTGGCATGTATCCAGCGGCGATGATCGCTATAGCGCTGGAGGCAGTCGGGGTCTGGAATCGCCAGTTGTCGGCAAAGCACCTGCAGGACTTCCACCGGCACGGCGGCGGGCTTGTCCGGCAGAACGCCAACGAAGCGGACGGTGGTCAGCAGAACGGCATAACCCAGACGGTTATGGTTACCCCGCAGCACCTGGATGGCTTCACGGTCTTCATCGCTCAGGTGGAAGTAACGTTCCAGCTCTTCACGGCTGGGCGAATCAACATAGCGGCCAAAACCGTCGCGTTGCTCTTGAGTCAGAAAACCGACCGGCATTGATCACAGCACCTCGACGCAGAACACGGCGGGCGTGACGATCCGCGTGCGTTCGATGTGCCCGCGTTGCAGCAGGCCGGCGCGGCGATCACCGGTTACCAGGTAGTCCGCATCGCCCGCCAAGGCCATGGCCAGCAAAAACGAGTCATCCGGATCATCGGCTTCGACCTCGATGGTCAGGCGCTCCAGTACCACAGCCCGTTGCAGGTTATTGATCATGGCGCCCACCTTGGCGGGCTGTAGGATGGCCTGAAGCTTGGGATAGCGGCTGGCTCGACGAATTTCATCGAGTTGCATCCGCGAGGTCACCACCTCGAAACGCGCCGCCCGCCAGGCACGGTAGATCGCATCGGGCGCGCCATGTGGCGAGATCAGGGCGCTGAACAGGATGTTGGTATCCAACACGACCCGCATCAGCGCTTACGTGCCCAGTCGAGCGCTTCGTCAACCGCGTTGGTCAATTCTGCCTCACTCAGATGGGCGTTAGCGGCCTTGGCCTGCTCAGCGCTCAGCTCCAGGATGTGTGCCCGTACCGCTTCTTCGATGAAGCGCGACAGGTCGCCCTTACGGCCGCCGCCCTGGCTGGCCAGAAACATCCGAAGCGACTGGTCGGTGTCGGCCGAGACGGCGACATTCCAGCGAATGGTATTCATAGCGTTCTCCGCTAATAGGTGTTTGTGTGTTTATACGCCAATCACAAAGGGCGATGCAATGGTTCGACAAAACGAAGGTTTTGCCGAACTCTATCGAGGAATGGCTCGGTTCGTTAAGCTCCCCGCGCTACGGTTCAAATAACTGGTACGCTTAATCAAAGTTCAACTATTACTAACGTAGTCGAGTAAACAGTACTTTTGATGAAGATCGGTTATGCGCGAGTGAGCACTCGGGATCAGAAAGCCGACCTACAAGTCGATGCCCTGAAACAGGCCGGGTGCGAACGCATCTACCAAGACATCGCCAGCGGCGCGAAAAGCGCCCGGCCGGAGTTGGACAAACTGCTGGCCAACGTGCGGCCGGGTGATGCCGTGGTGATCTGGAAGCTGGATCGCCTTGGGCGTTCCCTCAAGCACCTGGTCGAGTTGGTCGGCGAGCTGGCAGAGCGCAAGGTCGGCTTACAGAGCCTGAATGACCCCATCGACACCACCCACGCCCAAGGCCGCCTGGTGTTCAACCTGTTCGCCTCGCTGGCGGAGTTCGAGCGCGAGCTGATCCGCGAGCGGACTCAGGCGGGTCTGTCGGCCGCACGGGCGCGTGGCCGGATCGGTGGCCGTCCCAAGGGCCTGCCAGCCAAGGCTGAGGCCACCGCCATGGCGGCCGAAACCCTCTACCGCGAAGGTCGCCTGAGCGTCAGCGCGATCGGCGAGAAGCTGCACATCTCCAAGAGCACGCTGTACAGCTACCTGCGCCACCGTGGTGTCGAGATCGGCGCGTACCAGAAGAGCGCCAGGTCACGCGACCAGCAGCCTTCGGCCGCGTCGCCGGCAGAGCCGCCCGCCGCCGAGCGGGTGGCCACCGTCACCCTGCGCCTCGCGGTGGTGAATAACAGCAAGTTCGTGCGCGGCCGGAAGCGGGCCACGGAGAACATTGAGCGCTACTGCCTGGAGCCCTATGGCATGAAGCGGCTGGATGCCGGCCACTATGAGTTGACCATTCCGTATCGGAGCGACGATGAGCTGGACAAGAGCGTGCATGACCTGCTGACCGAGATCAGCCAGGAGGCCGACATGCGCAACTGTTTTGTCGAGATGGGCGCCTGGGAAGAAGACACCGAAAAGCGTTGGTAGGGCTTACGTTGGTTTTTGGTTCCATTGCTCCCCAAACCCCGCGTTCGGATCGGCATCGGTTTCGTTCCCTGTCTTGGCACGCGCTTCGAAGCGTTGATAACACTCCAACCCGCAGAAGTGCTCGACGTATTCCGCGCCTTCCGGGGTGAAGGCGGCATCGAGCGGGATTTCCTTGCAGCACACGCAGCAACTGGTGGTGGTCGAGTCACTTGCATTCATGGTGGCACCCCTCCATTGACTGACGAAGACGGCGAATGCCGCCGCCGGCATTGGCTTCGCGAACAGGAAGCCTTGTCCTGTGTCGCAGTCCGCTTGTCGCAATAGATCAAGACTCGCCGATGTTTCCACGCCTTCAGCCACCACATCCATGCCCAGCCCGTGCGCAAGCTGAATCACGGTGTGCACGATGGTTTGGTCGCGGCGGTCGTTGGCGAGCCCGGCGACAAACGATTGGTCGATCTTGAGCGTGCTGATTGGGCAGCACTTCAGATGTTGCAGACAGGAATACCCCGTCCCGAAGTCATCGGCGGCGAAGCGCACACCGATCTGCCGCAAGGCGTCCAGGGCGGGGAAGATCGCCGGATCACCAAACGCGACCGATTCGGTCAGCTCGATTTCGAGATACTCGGCGGGCAACTCGGCATCAGCCAGCACGCCCTTTACCCACCCGTCGAAGTCCGGTCCCACTTGGCTCGCCGAAACATTGACGGCCAGCCGGAACGGTCGCCATGCCAGCATTCGCCAGTCACGCATCTGGCGGCAGGCTTCGCCCAGCACCCAAGCGCCGATTTCAGGCATCAGGCCGGACGATTCGACCACGGGCAGGAACTGGCCCGGTGGCAATAGTCCAAGCGTCGGATGACGCCAGCGCAACAGGGCTTCCGCGCCGACAATCCCACCACTGCGCAGATCGACGACGGGCTGGTAGTGCAGTTCAAGCTGCCCGCGCTCGACCGCTTGGGCCAGTTCCGGCGTCGTCCATCCATCCGGCCGGAAAGCGCTCATTCTCTTTCCCTGAATGCCCGCAACGCCCGCGACAGGGACAGAAGGAACAGGCCGGTCAAACCGAGCGCCGCGATGACCCAATGCTCGCCGAGGAAAGCACCGGCGGTTGTGCCGGCCAGCACGACAGCGAGGATGGGCAGGTGGCAGGGGCAAGTCAGCACAGCCAGTCCGCCCCACAGGTAGCCGGTGATCGGTTTGTGCGTCTCGGACGGCAAGCGCTCGGGGTTGTTCATGGCAGACTCTCCGCGTGCTGTGCCGGCTCGGTCGGCAGGGTGGCCAACTGCACTTCCAGATCGGCCAACGCTTCGCGCCGACGCTCGACGAACTGACGCAGCAGGGCAAGCTGCGCGGCCGCTTCGTCGCCGTCCGCCGCATCCAGCGCCCGGCACAGCCGCGCCAGCGCGTCGAGGCCGATGCCCGCCTCGAAGGCCGCCCGCACGAAGCACAGCCGTTGCAAGGCGGCGTCATCGAACAAGCCGTAGCCGCCTGGTGTGCACGCCACCGGGCGCAGCAATCCGCGCAGCAGGTAGTCGCGCACGATATGCACGCTCACCCCGGCATCAAGAGCCAGCCGGGACACCGTGTAGGCGTTCATTGAACACCTCCTTTTTCTCACCCGGCGCAGCAGGAAAGCTGCTTCACATCCTTGTTGAAGGTCTGCGCCGCGAGCTTCAACCCCTCGACCATCGTCAGGTAGGGGAACAACTGGTCGGCCAGTTCCTGCACCGTCATGCGGTTGCGAATGGCCAGAGCCGCCGTCTGGATCAGTTCACCCGCTTCCGGCGCGACCGCCTGTACGCCGATCAGCCGATGGCTGCCTTCCTCGATAACCAACTTGATGAAGCCGCGTGTGTCGAAGTTGGCGAGCGCACGCGGCACGTTGTCCAAGGTCAAGGTGCGGCTGTCGGTCTCGATCCCGTCGTGGTGGGCTTCCGCCTCGCTGTAGCCCACGGTCGCCACTTGCGGATCGGTGAACACCACGGCCGGCATTGCGGTCAGGTCGAGCGCCGCATCGCCGCCGGTCATGTTGATCGCGGCACGGGTGCCGGCCGCTGCCGCCACATAGACGAACTGCGGCTGGTCGGTGCAGTCGCCGGCCGCGTAGATGTTCGGGTTGCTCGTGCGCATGCCTTGGTCGATGGCGATGGCACCTTGCGCATTGACAGTGACCCCCGCTGCGTCCAGCGCGAGGCTGCGCGTGTTCGGTGTCCGACCGGTGGCAACCAGCAGTTTGTCGGCGCGCAATTCACCGTGCGTGGTGGTCAGCACGAATTCACCGTCCATATGGGCGACCTGGCTGGCTTGCGTGTGCTCCAGCACCTCGATGCCCTCGGCACGGAAAGCGGCTGTCACCGCCTCGCCGATGGCCGGGTCTTCACGGAAGAACAAGGTATTGCGCGCCAGGACCGTGACCTTGCTGCCCAGCCGGGCAAAGGCTTGCGCCAGCTCCAGCGCCACCACCGACGAGCCGATTACGGCAAGGCGTTCGGGAATGGTGTCGCTCGCCAGGGCCTCGGTGGAAGTCCAGTAGGGTGACTCTTTCAAGCCCGGAATCGGCGGGACCGCCGGGCTGGCACCCGTGGCGACCAGGCAGCGGTCGAACATCACGACGCGCTCGCCACCCTCGTTCAAACGGACGGTAAGGCTCTGGTCGTCCTTGAAGCGCGCCTCACCGTGCACAACGGTGATGGCCGGATTACCGCCCAGGATGCCTTCGTACTTGGCGTGCCGCAGTTCGTCGACGCGGGCCTGCTGCTGGGCCAGCAGCTTACTGCGGTCAATCGTAGGCACAGTTGCCGCAATACCGCCATCGAACGGGCTTTCCCGGCGCAGATGGGCGATGTGGGCGGCGCGGATCATGATCTTGGACGGCACACAGCCGACATTGACGCAGGTGCCGCCGATGGTGCCGCGCTCGATCAGCGTGACCTGCGCGCCTTGCTCGACGGCTTTCAGCGCCGCCGCCATCGCGGCTCCACCGCTGCCAATGACCGCTACCTGCACCGGGGGCTCGTTGCCACTGTGCTTTTCGGCGGCGGCCATCCATCCCCGCACCTTGTCGAGCAGTCCGACGCGGTTGTCCGCCAGTGGCGCATCGGCTAGCGTTGCCTTGTAGCCCAGTCCGGCCACGGCGGCAGTCAGCGCGTCCGGCGATGTGCCCGGCACGATGGCGAGTTGCGCTGTGCCCTTCGGATAGGACACCAGCGCCGACTGCACGCCTGGCACTTTTTCCAGCGCTTCCTTGACGTGCGCCGCGCACGAGTCGCAAGTCATGCCGGTGATTTTTAGATGGGTCATGCAACAGATCCTTTATCGTTTGTGGCGCCAGACAATGACGTCCGTTGTGCTGCGGTGCCGTTTTCAGTGACTCACTGCTTGACGCTGGACGGATAGCCCGCGTCTGCGGTTGCCTTGGTCAGCTTCTGCACGCTGGTCTTGGCATCGTCGAAGGTGACGACCGCTTGGCGTGTCTCGAAAGTCACGTCAACTTTGCTGACGCCTTCGACCTTGGAAATCGCCTTCTTGACAGTGATCGGGCAGGCGGAGCAGGTCATGCCCGGTACGGACAGCGTGACGGTCTGGGTGGCGGCCCAGACGGGGGCAACAACGGCGGCGAGGGCGAGGGAGGCAAACAGTTTCTTCATGGTGAACTCCGATCAGTAGAAAAATGGCATGACGTAGGGAAATCCGAGCGCGACCAGAACCAGCGCGGCCACGATCCAGAAAATGAGCTTGTAAGTAGCTCGCACTTGGGGAATCGCGCAGACCTCACCCGGTTTGCAGGCCGCTGCCTGCCGGTAGATGCGCCGCCAGGCGAAGAACAACGCCACCAGCGCCACGCCGATAAAGATGGGGCGATAGGGTTCCAACACCGCCAAGTTGCCGATCCAAGCGCCGCTGAACCCCAAGGCGATCAGAACCAACGGCCCGAGGCAGCAAGCCGAGGCGAGGATGGCGGCAAGCCCTCCAGTGAAGAGCGCGCCGCGCCCGGTTTTTGGTTCAGACATGCGCTTGTCCTTTCGAATTGAAATTGGATAGCGTAACCTTACTTCCGTACTCATGTACGGAGTCAAGCGATATGGAAAACAATTTGGAGAACCTGACCATTGGCGTTTTCGCCAAGGCGGCCGGGGTCAATGTGGAGACCATCCGTTTCTATCAGCGCAAGGGCTTGTTGCTGGAGCCTGACAAGCCCTATGGCAGCATCCGCCGCTATGGCGAGGCGGATGTAACGCGGGTGCGCTTCGTGAAATCAGCCCAGCGGCTGGGCTTCAGCCTGGATGAGATCGCCGAGCTGCTGCGGCTGGAGGATGGCACCCATTGCGAGGAAGCCAGCAGTCTGGCCGAGCACAAGCTCAAGGACGTGCGCGAGAAAATGGCTGACCTGGCGCGCATGGAGGCCGTGCTGTCTGAGTTGGTGTGCGCCTGCCATGCGCGAAGGGGGAACGTTTCCTGCCCGCTGATCGCGTCACTACAGGGTGGAGCAAGCTTGGCAGGTTCGGCTATGCCTTAGCGTGCTTTATTTTCCGTTTTCTGAGACGACCCCCACTTCGACGCCACCGCACATAGGGTGCCCCCCGCCTGTTGTCGTTGCCAAGGTTGGGGTTTGATAATACTGTATTAATATACAGTATTCGTGAGGTTATCTATGGCCCTGACAGTGATCGGCCGCCCGTCGCGGCCAGGTCTGCGGCTGCCGTTGTTCCTGAGCCGCGTTGCCGCCGGCTTTCCTTCCCCCGCTGAGGACCATATCGAGGCCAGTCTCTCGCTGGACGAGCTGTGCGTGGTGCACCCGGCGGCCACCTTCTTTCTACGGGTGGTGGGGGACAGTATGACCGGCCTGGGGATTTTCGACGGCGACATCCTGGTGGTGGATCGCTCGATCACGCCGCGCGCGGGCATGGTGGTGGTAGCGGTGGTGAACGGGGAGTTCACCTGCAAGCAGCTGGCCTATGAGCACGGCGCGCCGGTGCTGCGCGCGGCGAACAAGGCCTACCCGGACATTCGCCTGCGCGACGGCGAGGACCTGGAGGTGTTCGGCGTGGTGACGCGCTGCATTCACAAGCTGCCGGGGTTCTGATGCCGACCTATGCCCTGGTGGACTGCAACAACTTCTACGTGAGTTGCGAACGGCTGTTCCGCCCCGATCTGCGCGCGGTGCCGATGGTGGTGCTGAGCAACAACGATCTGAGGGATTGCTTCCGTTAGTAAATGAATTACAGTCCGCACCACCTTGATAGAAGCCTGAGAAATTACATTCCAGCCTCTGAAGGGGAGTCATCTGGATGGTGTTTAAGGCTGTGAAATGAGGCTGGTGTTCGCAACAAAAGACCTTGCTGTAGCGGGTCGATCATTCGAAGGTTTCCCTCTGTTGGTTGGCGCCGACGGTTGGCCAGTGGAGCCGGCGCAATCTTTCCTTTGGCACACGCTAGTCGAGTCAGGTGAGGCACTCAGTGCTCTGACGTGGGAGGCCTATGGACGCCGTCTGTTCGACTACTTCGCCTTCCTCGAGGCCAATGGTCTGGCCTGGAATGAGGAGAGTCAGGCAGATGGCCTGAGCGTCCTGTCGCGGTATAGAGACTGGTCGAGCGGTGAGTTGGAACTAGATCCCAGCACTCTGAACAAGCGACTGAACCTAATTGTGAGGTTCTACCAATGGGCCAAGCAGCGTGATCTGATCGCAGCGCTGCCCTTTGGCGAGCGAAGGGTCAGAGCGACTCCGCATTCCGGCTTCCTCAGTCACGTAGCTCGTCCTAACGCCGAGAGTACGAAGCCCTCAGTGATGGTGCGAGAGCGTAAGCGATTGACCAAATTCCTGACCAAAGATCAGGCTAAGGTTTGCCTCGCCCTCGATGCCGATCCAAGTCACCGGATCTTGTTCCATCTGATGGTTCGCACTGGTCTTCGCTCCTGCGAGGCGCGCACTTTCCCTTTCAAGTACGTCTTTAATCCTCGGCTGAAGAAGGGCCTCCGCCCTGGGCAAATGATCAGCGTGGCTCTCGAGCCATCGGACATGCATCTCAAGTACGGCCGCCCTCGAACAATTGACGTGCCTTGGTCGCTGATGGAGGAAATGTGGTCGTACACGCTTCATGAGCGCGAAGTACGGAAAGCGGCCGGCAACGGGCGCGCCACGGCCTTGGTGCTGACAAGGGAGGGGCGGCAGTACACGAAAGACTCCATCGTCGACGTGATGAAGGCGTATGAGCGCAAGTGCGGATTTTATGTTAGGGCCCACATGCTTCGTCATACCTATGGGACTTATACCCTTCTTGCCCTGAGGAAAAGCCGAGACTTTAAAGGAGAGCCATTGCTCTATGTCCGAGACAGGATGGGACACTCCGACGTTCAAACAACGATGGTGTACCTGCATCTCATTAATCAGCTAGAGGCTCAGTCTGTCCTTGCTCATGAAGACGAGATAGACATGATGTTTATGGCCGTCTCTACTCCAAGCATCTGAGGTACTACTGTTGGCCCGAAAGAAAAACTATAAAGCTGAAATGCAATCGGTCACTAAAGGATTCGAGACCGTAGAGAATGAGCTTAGAATCGATCTTCCGAAAAATCCCCGGAATGTAACTAAGATTGATCACTCTCAGTACATTGGGTTTGGCTTTGACGCATGGGCTATTCAGAGTATTCATGTAATCAGAGCACTGGTCAATGGAGGGAATTTCTCCCTGGCCACTCTTGTAGGGTACTCCAGCAATGGCCTTCGATATTTCATGGCCTTCCTGAAAAGCGGAACGATTGATTCTCCGCCGTCAACCCCGAACAGCCTGACCAAGCGGCATCTTGAGCGATATGTTTCGTGGCTTAAGCTCAAGTATCCAAACGGGTCAACTGCGAAGAACTATTACACGTCGCTGAAGTCATTGATCATCAGCCTAATTGAATACGGATTCGTTGAGGCGGATAAAGATGATCTACTTCCAGCCGTTCCTTTCCCCCATACCGCGAAATCGACCAATGACGCGAAGCCGCTCAGTCTCTCGGAAATGCAGGGGCTCATCACTGCGCTAAAGTCAGATTTAGTAGCCATTCATAAGGGCTTATTCTCTGGAAATGACGCCGAAGCAATGACGGTCTTATTGCTGATTACTGCGGCCAGATCTGGAATTAACACTACGCCGCTTCTGGAAATGTCTAGAGATGCACTCCAGCCGCATCCATTCATCCCCAATCTTTGGCTCTTGAACACCGTAAAAAGACGCGGCAAGGGTGCTCAGAGCAAAACCATTCGAAAAACTGAACTGCATGACGGATATAACCCAATTCCTTTAGATGGGGTGGCTGTTGTAAATAAGGCTTTGGCAATTTCTGAGCCACTGGTTGGGTTTGCGCCTGAAAAGCTTAAGTCGCATGTTTGGCTTTACCGCGCCGGACAGAATGGGCATGGTCATAGGGTAGTCGCGCTGGCTTCCAGTACGCTATTTCAATCAACAAAGAGTATCTGTGCGCGGCATGCTTTGAAGGACGATCAGGGCCAACCGCTGATCGTTAATCTCAGTCGTCTTCGAAAGACTATGGAAAGTAGGCTTTGGAAGCTCAGCGGCGGCGACCTACTGGAGGTGTCCGCTGTGATGGGCCATTCCCCTAGCGTTGCTGATAACCACTATTTGAAGATAAATGACGAGATCAAGGTTGAGGGTGCCACCTTCGTAGGGGAAGCATTCACCGATCAGCTGCGTGGCATCAACGTCACACCGACACCCCCAGGAGGTTGCAAAGATAGCCTCTATGGAAGCCTGGCACCCAAAGATGGCGTTACCCATTGTTCCGAGTTCATTCATTGCTTGACATGTCCTAGTTACGCAATTGTAGGGACTCTCGGAGACTTGTATCGACTGTTCAGCTATCAGCAGTTTTTGCACGCTGAGATGGAGTATTTTTTAACGGATGAGTGGGCGGCATGGCGGAAACGCCAGGGCGATTTCATCAGGCTTATTGACGAGTTTACGTCTCGAAAATTCAAGATTGAACTGATCGAAGCGGCTAAAGCCAAAGCGAAAGCGTCCCCTCATCCGTTCTGGGGATGCAAGATTGAGTTTATGAGGAAAGTTCGAGGTGACGCTCTTGTCGGCTAATCGGAACTCTAGGGCCGCCCTTAAGGCCTATGATGTGCTATTCGCGCAACCTGTAACTGCCTCGGGCCTCAGCAAGGCTGAGCGTGATGCGATAGTTATTAGTGCCATTGTTAATGATCGTGGCGAAACTCTTGTATTAAGCCGCTTTGGCGATGCTCGCTGGGATCTTCGACCTTTCTTTGATCAATCTAACGTAAACGAGGGGCACAAGTACGTCAGTTGGGATTTTAATCTCCCACCTGAGATGATTGATGACTGCAAAGCAGTTGCGTATGCATGGTTCAAGAGAGGGCTTCCAGGGTCAAAGCCACCTGTCGCACGGGGTATTACAACTCTCGTCAGTGCCAGTGTCATTCCATTTATTCGTTGGCTTAGCGATTTAGAGCTTGAACGATTTTCCGATGTTCGGCCCATACACATTAGTAATTATATTCACCATTGCAAGTCAGAGTCGTTAAGACCAATGCCTCTTTATTCCAGGCTGCGGATAATTGACTTTTTATGGATATTCTCTGCCGAAACCCTTTCCCCTCTTCAGTGTTTTCCGTGGGGGGACTCGTCCCTGTGGCGAGTCAGCGGAATTGGAGAAGCAAGGGGTACTTCGGCTGCCAATAAGAATACGGGTAGAACGGATATAATTCCGCCAGATGATCAGGCGAAGATCTTCAACTATTGCGAGCAGATCGTTCATAAGACGAAAGAAGATCTGAAAGCCACCGGAATTGACACTTTCACTCGCCGCAGCCCCAAAATGATTCGTTGCCGCGATGCTGTTTTGTACATTGCATCCATTACCAGTGGCATGCGTAACGAAGAGGTCATCGGGATTGAAGTCGGTGCGTGGCGAAAAGAGGTAGTGGATGGCGTTACTTACTGCTGGGTAACCACGACCGAGCATAAAACGGGAAAGGGACGAGTCGACTATCTTGTCCCTGAGCTTACGCTGGATGCGTTGAATCTCTTCGCCATGTGCTCAACCCCCATGAGAAGGGAGCTCGAGGCGGAGTTGAGTGACCTTGAACTGTCATGCAATTCAGTTGACTCCGCTGATCTTTTGCTTCGATTGGAGAAAGCCAGAAAGGACTCGAAGAGACTGTTCCTCTGCTTGAATGGGTACGGCAACAAAGCCGAACGTGTTGGACACATCGAAGTGCTCAGCGCCGCAGGTTCCAATGAAGCCTTCAAGCGCGTCGCAAAAGCGGCTGGAAGTGATTGGCCATTGCGGACTCACCAGTGCCGTCGCACCTATGCCCGGTGCTTCGTTGAGTCTCGCATGGGGCGTACCTCGCTCGTCTTCCTCAAGTGGCAGTTCAAACACAGCAGTATGAGCATGACTCAGCTCTATGCCTCCAACCCCCTACAGGATCTCACCCTGTTCGATGAAATCCTCCAACAGATGACGGAATTCAAGATCGATCTCATCGAGTCGTGGTTGGATGATCAGCCACTTGCTGGAGGGGCGGGTGAGAGGATCATGGAGCTACGTGCCATTCCGATCAAAGATCGGAGTGCCTTGCTGGCCCAGACAGCCCCCCATGCAAACATTCGAGCGACTGGTCATGGCTGGTGCATCGCGACAGAACGGGGCTGTGGTGGGGCTGGTTTGTATGAGGCAACCCGTTGTCCTGGCTGCAAACACTCTGTGATTGACGAGACCTTTGCCACCACGTGGCAGGGGATCTACTCGCATCAGCTGGAGCTGATGGAAATCGACGATGCCGGGCCGGCTGTAAGGCAACGGGCAAAACGTGATATGCAGGTCGCATTCGACGTAATCAGCAGCCTTGGCCTGTCTCCTTTGGACGCTCGCGACAGTGACCCAACGCGAACTTGAAGGTGCCGACTTTGACCAATAAGCCAACTGCGCAACGATCCTCCGGACGCTCCAGACAGAAGACCTCGGAGATGCTCGATAAGGTCATCGACGGCATCCTTTCAACAAACGGAAAGCTGTCCATTTCTGGCGTAGCGAAAGCGGCAGGGGTCACTCCAGGTCTCATCCACAACACCTACCCAGCCGTGGCTGAACGCATTCGTGGTCTGATGGGGAAATCAGTCCGAGCACAGCGCGATTCGAAGCACCAAGCATTGTTGAAGGAGAGGGAGCTGAACAGAGCATTGCGCGCGGAGAACGCACAGCTAAGCCAGGATCTGGCTCGACTGGCCTCAGTGAATCAGACCCTGATTCTCGAACTAGCTCAACTGAAGGGCGTAGCCACTGGTAAGGTGGTTCTTCTGAGCAGTAAGCCGGCTTCCTAGCAGCGCTGGGGTGTGCCTCACCTCACTGTCCAGAGCTGATCTAACCGTGTGGTATAGCTTGGGCCGAGCATTTCCCGACACATCCCCAGTCAGGAGTCACCGGCACCCCGCCCAGGCGGAGCGTGCCTCGACCCCACTTGGAATTGATCCGATCCATCACCTGCATGACCTTCTCAGAGGCGACGGGCTGTACGGCGGCGATCACGATGTCACGAGAGCGACCGAGCAGATTGTCTCCATGCGCGACAAGGCTGACGCAATCCTAGTGGCGGAAACCGTCAAGAAGATTGAACAACTGGGCGCCACGGCGGCAGGCCGTGGCGAAGCGAAGCGCAGCCCGGCTGTCCGCCTGCAAGGTAGATATGTGCTACTCGACCAGATGCAACGTGGGCCCGCCCCACTGATGCACAAGGGCAAATAGCAGTACCAACCTAGGGCCTTTGCAAGTGCTCCTTTGCCCAGTCAGCGGCGCTCAATGAGCGCCGCTCTTTCCACCTTCAGACCGACAAACAGAGAGCCCTGACAAACGGGAAATCGTGGGCTAACGCGCGAAGTGCGGGCGGTCACTTGCTCGCTTGCAGCGAAACGATCAGCGGACAGCTCACTGTCCCTTGGCTCGCGCAACAGTCATCAACCAGCTGCGCCAAGACCGACTCGATCCGCTGAAGATCCGCGAGTTTCTCACGCACATCCTCAAGCTTCTGCTCGGCGAGCACACGCGCTTCGTCGCAGTGCGCGCCGTCGTCCAGTCGCAACAGTCCGGCCACTTCATCAAGGCTAAAGCCCAGCCGTTGCGCGGACTTCACGAATCTCACCCGTGCGACATCCGCCTCGCCATAGCGGCGAATGCTGCCGTAGGGCTTGTCCGGTTCGGGTAACAGCCCCTTGCGTTGATAGAACCGAATGGTTTCCACGTTAACCCCGGCTGCCTTGGCAAAGGCGCCGATGGTCAGGCTTTCCACCGCGTTGTGCATGCCGCTTGACCCCGTACCTAACTACGGAAATAACCTTAACCCATCGATCAACCACTCGGAAGGATGAACGTATGTCTGAATCGCGAAATGGGCGCGGTGCACTCCTCACTGGAGGTCTGGCGGCAATCCTCGCGTCCACGTGCTGCCTGGGGCCGCTGGTGCTGATCGCCTTGGGCTTCAGCGGTGCCTGGATCGGCAGCCTCACCGTTCTGGAACCTTACCGCCCGTTCTTCATTGGCGCGGCACTGGTTGCGCTGTTCTTCGCTTACCGGCGCATTTTCCGCCCGGCTCAAGTCTGCATACCCGGTGAGGTCTGCGCTGATCCCCAGGTAAGCACCATCTACAAGCTCGTTTTTTGGGTCGTGACGGCCTTGGTGCTGGTCGCGCTCGCTTTCCCCTACATCCTCCCCTTGTTCTACTAATCAGGAGTTGGTCATGAAAAAGCTGCTTGCCGCTCTCGCCCTCATTGCCGTGGTTTCCCCAGTGTGGGCCGCCTCCCAAATCATCACCCTGTCGGTGCCGGGCATGACCTGCGCCGCTTGCCCAATCACGGTGAAGAAAGCGCTGACCAAGGTCGAGGGCGTGACCAAGGCCGAGGTGAGTTATGAGAAGCGCGAAGCCATCGTCACCTTCGACGATGCCAAGACCAGTGCGCAGGCGCTGACCAAGGCGACAGAGGACGCCGGCTACCCGTCCAGCGTCAAGCAATAGGCGGGCATTCCGATGGCAAATTCTTTCAATCTGTTCACACGGATCGGTGACAAAGCCGGTTCCGTCGGCGTGCTGGTTTCCGCCATAGGTTGCGCCTCGTGCTTTCCCGCCCTTGCCAGCCTGGGCGCCACGATCGGACTGGGCTTTTTGAGCCAATGGGAAGGCCTGTTCATCACCACGCTGTTGCCGTTGTTTGCCGGCGTGGCTCTGCTCGTCAATGCCCTCGGCTGGTTCAGTCACCGGCAGTGGCGACGCGCTGCGCCTGGCCTGATCGGCCCGGCCCTGGTGCTGGTAGCGGTGTTTTTGATGCTGGCTCACGGCTGGCGGAGCGGCTGGCTGCTCTATATCGGCCTGGCCGTCATGTTTGGGGTGTCCATCTGGGACTTCGTGTCGCCCGCGCACCGCCGTTGCTCCCCGGCGTCCTGTCCGACGCCGCCAAACCAGTGAACCTGACAAGAGACGATTCAATGAGTAACGTTATGACCGAACTGAAAATCATTGGCATGACCTGCGCATCCTGTGTCGTGCATGTGAAAGAGGCCTTGGAGAAGATTCCGGGCGTGCATCGGGCGGATGTTTCCTACGCCAGTGGGAGGGCCGAATTGAAGGTCGACGAGGCCGTAAGCCGTGAACAGATGCAGGCCGCCGTCGAGGCCCTGGGGTATCGAGCGGCGTTCGAAGACATCACGCTACCTACCCGTCCCGGCCTGCTCGATAAGGCACGGGGCTGGCTGAGCGGTGGCACTGACGCCGGGAAAGAGGGTGACAGGCTTCACGTGGCGGTTATCGGCAGTGGTGGCGCCGCCATGGCGGCCGCGCTCAAGGCGGTAGAAAGGGGGGCCCGCGTCACCCTGATCGAGCGCGGCATCATCGGCGGCACCTGCGTCAACGTCGGCTGCGTGCCCTCCAAGATCATGATTCGCGCCGCGCACGTGGCCCATCTGCGCCGCGAAAGTCCGTTTGATGGCGGACTGCCCGCCACGCCGCCGCTTGTCTTGCGCGAACGGTTGCTCGCCCAGCAACAGGGTCGTGTCGACGAACTGCGCCACGCCAAGTACGAAGGCATTCTGGAAAGCACCCCAGCCATCACCGTGCTGCGTGGCTCCGCCCGCTTCCAGGACAGCCACACGCTCAGTGTGGAACTGGTCGAGGGGGGCGAGCGCATCGTGACCTTCGACCGCTGCCTGATTGCCACCGGCGCCAGTGCGGCCGTGCCGCCGATTCCCGGACTGCAAGATACCCCCTTTTGGAACTCGGAAAAGGCGCTGGCAAGCAGCAGTATTCCGCAACGGCTCGCCGTGATCGGCTCATCCGTGGTGGCCTTGGAGCTGGCGCAAGCCTTTGCCCGGCTGGGTAGCCGCGTCACCATCCTGGCGCGCAACTCGCTGTTCTTCCGTGAAGATCCGGCCATCGGCGCAGCGCTGACGGCGGCCTTCCGCCTGGAGGGCATCGAAGTGCTGGAACAGACGCAAGCCAGCCAGGTGGCCCATGCCAACGGCGAGTTCGTGCTGACCACCAAGCACGGTGAAGTGCGGGTCGACCAACTGCTCGTCGCCACCGGACGCACGCCCAACACCCACGGCCTGAACCTGGAAGCGGCCGGCGTGCAGCTGGATGAACGCGGTGCCATCCAGATCGACCAGGGCATGCGCAGCAGCAAAGCGGATATTTATGCGGCCGGCGACTGCACCAACCAGCCGCAGTTCGTCTATGTCGCGGCGGCGGCCGGCAATCGCGCGGCGATCAACATGACCGGCGGCGAGGCAATGCTCAATCTCGACACCATGCCGGCCGTGGTGTTCACCGATCCGCAGGTGGCCACCGTCGGCTTCAGCGAAGCGGAAGCGCACCAAGCCGGCCTCGAAACCGACAGCCGCACCTTGACCCTGGACAACGTGCCGCGCGCTCTGGCGAACTTTGACACACGGGGGTTCATCAAGCTGGTCGCCGAAACGGGCTCGGGCCGACTGCTGGGCGTGCAGGCAGTGACCCCGGAAGCGGGCGAGCTGATTCAGACGGCCGCCCTCGCCATCCGCGCCCGGATGACGGTGCAGGAACTAGCCGACCAATTGTTCCCCTACCTGACCATGGTCGAGGGCCTGAAGCTCGCGGCGCAAACCTTCAGTAAGGACGTGAAGCAATTGTCCTGCTGCGCCGGGTAAAGAATGCGAGGTGCAAACATGAACATTAAGACTAATGAACTCGGCAGGGGTGACAGCCTGCGCCAGACATGGCAGGTGATCAGCTTCTGGGGGCTGCCTGCCGTTGTCGCGACGCTAACCATTCTTCTGGCAGATCGACACCCCACGCTATTCCTGGCCGCAAGCGCCGCGCTGGCGGTGATGGGTGGCGCCTGCCTGGTCAATGCCGCACGCTGCCGCCGACTTCACTGCTACCTCACGGCGCCGTACTTCCTGTTGCTCGCGCTCGGCGGGCTGCTGGCTTATGGCTTCGACCCGCATGGCGAGCAGTTCTCCAGACTGTGGCTATTGCTGGCACTGGGGGCGGCACCCTTGCTCATCTGGCTGCCCGAGCGCCTGGCCGGCCGAAAGTACCTTGGCGCTCCAGGGTGCGGAGAAGGCCGGGAGTGTCGGTGATGTAGGCCCTCTCAGCAGCCCTGATTGGCCGGGAACGCTTCGGTCTCCGTAATAGTGCTGCGAGCCAAGGACGTTATGCGAGGACTCCGTGTGCTTTTCGGTTTCGCCTGCTCTTCCGAACAACCGAACGACTCCAGCCGACAACAGATGTGCACGCTCATGAAGTTCATTCAAAGTTTTTTGGGGCCTCGCGGCCCCAGGGACACGACATTCGAGGCGGGCAGCTAGTTGGCCGCATGGGGGTGGGTCGGACTGAAAAGCCCTGATTTAGGCTGCGAAGGACGAAAAATTGTTAGCGTAACAATATCGTTAAATATCAATATGTTATGCACTACTAACTGTTAGCGTCATTCAGATACAACGACGGCTGTGTGGTGAGCCGCAGCAACGAGGCCAAGGCGCTGGGCATTGGAATGGGCGAGCCTTTCTTCAAGATCCGCGACCTGGTGCAGGCGCACGGCGTGCTGGCATTCAGCAGCAATTATGCGCTGTATTAAGTTAGGTGGAATGCTTTTGAGCTAGGCTGAATCCGTTGACGCTCAGGGGGCGCCCATGACCACCACCCCATTGCACAAGCAAGTGTTAAGTCGTTATTCCAGTGTACAAGCTTGGCTGGAGCTCTTGGGTAATCTGGGGCGTGCGCCGGCCACCCTTGACGCCTATGGCCGTGCCCTTGCGCATTACTTATTGCATTGCGAAGGGAGTGGGCTGAAACCCGAATCCGCGACATTCGAACAAGTCACGCTCTACATCCGTGAGCTGCTACCTGGCGCAAAGAGCGCGGTGGCGAATTCAACCTTGCACCAGCGGCTTACTGCTATCCGGTTGTGGTACGACCACCTCGTTTTTCAGGGTCTTTGCGAGCACAACCCCGTGCCCCGCGGACAGCATGGTCGGCTGGCCCAAGTGCCTGGACATGGAGGGTTTGTCAGGGGCTTGCTCCCACGGCTGATTAAGTTGCCAGACATTCCCACCGATGAGCAGTGGCGACACTTTCTCAGTATTGCGGCCAGGTCGTCTATCCGTGATCGACTAATGCTGTCGTTGGCGTATTTCGGGGCTCTTCGCCGTGCCGAGTTGGTGGCCTTGCGTATTGAGGATTTAGACGTTGCACACCGACTGATCTCGGTGCGAGCGGAAACGACCAAAGGCAAACGCAGCCGCGTCGTGTGCTACAGCCCAGACATTGCACCTGTCTTGATAGAGCATCTACATGCTCTTCGCGGCGCTGGCTGGATGCGAGGTTCGTTGTTTCGATCAGCATCAGATCGTAATCGAGGCTCGCCACTGTCCCGTTGGGCGTGGAGTAAAACGGTTGAAGGGTGGGCCAAGGAAGCGAAACTATCGCACCTGAGCACTCATACCTTTCGCCACCTTCGGCTTACCCATCTGGCCCGTGCGGGCTGGAAGCTCCATGAACTGACCACGTATGCTGGACATCGAGACCCCAAAACCACTTTGATTTACCTGCACCTATCTGGCGCGGATTTAACCGCAAAGATGGCGCACTCCGTCGGCAGTCTCGAAGCTCGGATGTTCTGTGAACTCTTTGGGTCTGAGGCATTGCTATGAGCACCCCCTCAGTCACCCCTTATGTTCCGTTCGACGCGAGCAAGTACGTACGTCAGAGCGATCTATCGAAAATCGAGCTGAGCATACTTTCGAATCGCTCTCACCGTTCAGACTGGGGCTACCTCCAATCAGAGATACCTGAGCTCATGAGGCCGCTAGCTGATATAGCGGCGCACAGCGGCGTTTCTCAGCGATTAGCCATTTCATCAGTGGCAGTCATTCTCTGGAATGTCAGCAAAACCGGTAAACCCTACTGGTGTTGGTCTGAGTCGCAGTGGTTGACCTTGCTCAGTAATCGAGCAGGATCACGACCATATCTCGCTTCCGTTGCTTACCATCTCGGCGATTTTCGAACCCCGCAGCGTATCGCCAAATTCCGGCAGCCGGCGATATATGCTTCTTTTATCTTCGGCCATGCCGTGTTCAGACATGAGCACGTTCGCTTGAGCCAAGCGTTGAGATCGCTGGGCTACGCTGCTCGCCATCTTGAGCAGTTCCTTTCCAACGTGCTGGGTGCCTTGATGCTGGAAAACGGCGATCCGCGGTTGGAGACATTCACCGAGGAACTGCTACTGAAGGGCCAACAGCATCGAAGCGAAGGTGTCGCGAGATCGGTCGGAAAGGTATCTCACGGCCTCGCTGCCATGGGGATTTTGGCGAAACCTTTACGCATGCGAGGCTATACCTGTTGGCGGGCGAAAAGCATCGAAGGCATCGATCCGACTTGGGCAATGTGGTGCCGTCGATGGCGAGACACTTCCACCTTGCGTCCACGCACACGTGAAAGCAATTACAGTTTTATCTTGAGGACCGGTGTCTGGCTAGCGCGCGAGCAATCAGGAATGGCGGCGCCTACCGATTGGAGCATGTCCACTTGCGCTGCATTTATTGCTGCCGTCGACCGGATGACGGTCGGTGAGTGGGCTTTGGAGTCAGCGAAGGGAACACAGCTAAAGGGGCTTGGTCAGCCTATCGCTGCCAACTCGAAGCGCGGCTTTCTACATGCCTTGCGACGATTTTTTACAGACTTTGAACTCTGGGGATGGGGTCGTTTGAAGTTCAGCCCCCGGCATCACCTCGCCACCCCGCGATCCGTGACATTCAACTCGGGTATCAACCCGCGGGTAATTGATGACTCGACCTGGCTCAAGCTGATTTGGGCGAGTCTAAATCTTGAGCGTAGTGATCTGCTTTCGGAGATTCACTATCCGCTGTCGATGGTTCAAGCCATTGCTGTAGTGTGGACGCACGCTGGTTTGCGCAGCAATGAAATCATGCGCTTGGATAAAAGATGCGCGCATCCTCAGACCAATGATGTGGTACACGAGGATGGGACCATCGTTCCAGCAAAAACTTTATGCTATCTCGATATTCCTGCCAGCAAGACGTTCAAAGCTTTCGTCAAACCTGTAGCGGTGGTCGTGAAGGAGCGCATTGACGCCTGGCTGGAGGACAGGCCTGCTAACCAGGCCGCTTTGCTGGATGAGCGAACCGGGGAAAAAGTTAGCTACCTATTTCAGTTTCGAGGCAAGCGCATAGGCTCCAGTGTCATTAATGGCACCATCATTCCAATGCTATGCGCCAAGGCGGGTGTGCCACTGGAGGACAGTCGCGGGCGAATCACCAGCCACCGGGGACGTGCCTCCGCAGTGACGGCGCTCGCCAGCGTCCCTCAGGGCATGTCGCTGATCGAGCTAATGCAGTGGTCGGGACATAGCTCGCCGAATTCGACTTTGCATTACATTCGAATTCGGCCTACCAAGCTGGCAGCATCCTTCGTTAAAGCCGATCAAATGGCCCATATGGTCTCCGTTTTGATCGATCATGACGTAATTGTTCGCCATTCAGATGCCCCCTACACCTTCTATGACTTGGGCGACTCGTATTGTTCAAATCCCTTCTGGAGCAGCTGCCCACATCGCATGGCCTGTGCGGGGTGTGACTTCAACTTGCCGAAAGCCAGCGCAAGGGCCCAAGCATTGGAAAGCAAATCGTCTATCGGACGGTACTTGGAGGCCGTGCCTTTAACTCCCGACGAGCGAGCCATTGCCGAGGGCGACTTGGAAAAGCTGGAGAGCCTCATTCGAAAGCTGGACAATGTGCCGGCTCTAGACGGCAGGATGCCGAGGAGATCGATGAGAGAAAGAGGAGGCTATAAGTAGAAAAGTTCTTAAGCGACTAGTGGCTCGCTAGACATACCTGTCGCGTTACTCCTAAGTTATGCGACACACTAGATTTTTCGGGGTTTTGCTGGGCTGCGGGTGTCGCAGGAGTGTGCCGCACGTAGATCGAAGTTAAACCTGATGCTAGGCCGGCTCATGCACTAGCCGGATGTCGATTTCTCTGTCGACATACTGCCACTCCACCGAGGCTCGGAGTTCGGCCAGAAGCCTGTTAAAGGCCGTCTCATCAGACGGGGAATATTCGAACCAAGTCAAGAAGTCGAAGGGTTCGTTCTCGCCCAGGTCCCGACAATGGTGGAGGCGGCGGGCCACAGCAGGGAGATATTGGAGCCCGATGTGAATGTGACGGGACTGTTCCTCAAAAATCTTCCGGCGTTCGTCTTGAGACAGTCCCCACCATGAGGGGTTTTTCCGGATAGGGATCAGGGCGGCGCAGGTAGCCTCTGCTCGACCCAAGCTTGGCTGCTTCGCCACGAGACGATCCTTCTCTTCACGCACGACATAGCGCTCGTTACTCGTTATCCCGCGAAGGAGCCATTTGGTGCCCGGAGGCTGCGGCGAAACAGAGCCAGCGGCTACGTTGAGCCGTGGGATTCCAGGGAGAGGGGCTCCTGCCACGGCATTCATCGCAACAACGCGCCAAACCCCCGTTTCTCCACCAGCGAACGTAAATACTCGTGTATTCATCAGGTTCCTCTCAGGCCTTTCGCCTATTTCTCAGATAACGCAAAACCTGCACTGCCCGGCGCAACCACGGAGACAAATATGAAAGGTCCTGGACCAGAGTTCACGGCACCATGTACTTGCCCAGGTTTTGCAATGGCAATATCTCCAGCTTTAAGATGAATTTCTACGCCGTTGCCTTGATAATACTTGGCCTCACCTGAGATAACCGTCCAAGTATCTTGGCCGTGAGGATGGACATGGGCAGCTATTTCCTGCCTAGGGTAGGCGTGCCAAACTACAACGACAGAATCGTTGGTCTCCAGAACAACTGAACGGATCGGTTCGCCGTTAGACGGACGGACATATTCGTCCACCGAAAAAATCCGCGATTCCGTTTCTGCTTTCATGTTCACACTCCATTCCTGCACCGCAAGGTGACGTGCATCTGGCACTAACACCAAGACGAAGCCTTGATCTTGATGGGGGCGGAGAAGCTCGACACGCCGAACGGCATCATGAAGAGCACTTTCATGCGGCACCAACCATTTCTTTTAACGACACGAGGCTCGTATGCACATGACGATATGTACTTGAGCGCCTTTCGGAAAAGCTATGTTATAGGACGGAGACCGTCAATACTCCGTCGTGGGTAGGCATGACAGAACGGTAGGATAACGGCGACGTTTTGGTCATATGTACATGGGAGGGCGGTTCACCGCTCGGCAGGGGTGTTGTCGATGGACAGGTGTCCGCCTTCGATGTAACAGATCAGCTTTGACCGGTTACTAACAGGATGACCGGATGATCCGGTGAGCGACGGCGATCTCCTCAGAAGCTACAGCCATACCGGTTGGGTATGAGAAGCTCCAAGGGCGAGCATGGCCCGGTTCTTATTGACTTTCTATTACACATAAACGGTGACGTTTCCGCCCGGGTGGTGCGGGTGCTGCGCGAGCTGGCGCCGCGGCTTGAGGTGTATTCGATCGACGAGAGCTTTCTCGACCTGGCCGGGCTGGGCCGGCCGTTGGCTGGCTACGGGCGGCACATTCGCGCGGAGGTGCAGCGCCTGACGGGCATGCCGGTGGGGGTCGGCATCAGCACAACGAAAACCCTCGCAAAGTTGGCCAATTGGGCCGCCAAGCGGCGCAGCCAGAGCGGGGTGGTGGTGGCCACGCGGCCCGAGCAGCAGGCGGCGTTGCTCAAGGACGCGCCGCTGGGCGAGGTGTGGGGCGTGGGGCGCAAGCTGCAGGCGCACCTGGGCGCGCTGGGTGTTAAAACCGCCTGGGATCTGGCGCAGCAGGACGCCTGGACGATGCGCAAGCAGTTCTCGGTGGTGCTGGAGAAGACCATCCGCGAGCTGCGCGGCGAGGCGTGCTTCGCCCTGGACGAGGGGCCGGAGCCGAAGCAGATGATCACCTGCAGCCGCAGCTTTTCGCGCCGGGTGACGGAGCTGGCGCCGCTGCGCGAGGCGGTGGCCAGCTACGCCTGCCGCGCAGCGGAGAAGCTGCGCGCGCAAGGCGATGTGTGCCAGCTGCTGCAGGTGTATATCCGCACCGGGGTGTTCAACCCGGACGAGCCGCGCTACGCGCGCACCGCCAGCGTGCCGCTGCACACGCCGAGCAACGACTCGCGCGACCTGGTGCAGGCGGCGCTGGCCGGGCTGGAGGGTATCTACCGGCCCGGCTACCGGTACCAGAAAGCCGGGGTGATGCTGATGAACCTGGCCAGCCCCGGGCAGGTACAGGCCGACCTGTTCGCTCCGGCGCCGCGGCCGCGCAGCGCGGCGCTGATGGCAACCGTGGACAGGATCAACACCAACATGGGCCGCGGCACCGTGCGCCTGGCGCGCGTGCCGGCCCTGGGCGGCTGGTCGATGAAGCAGGAGCTGCGTTCTCCGGGATACACCTGCCGCTGGGACGAGCTGCCAAGGGTACTTTAGAACATGAACAGGTGAGGGAGCCGCCGTTGCTGACAGCGACCTACCAGGCGTACCAAGGATTAAGGAGGGCGTGACGCACCCACTATCATTGAGTCAGATGCTGCCGGTCGTGACAGGCCGAAGTCGAACCACAGCTATCGGTCGAGGTAGGCAACAACCGGCCAAGAGCTGCCCGAGTGCGAACTGACTCGCTCTAGTTGACTCAAGCGTTCATTGCCCCAGAGCAATCAGCGAGGCTGGACTGTCTGGCGGCTCTTGCGGCTCTATGATGAAACCTGCCTGATATCCAACACGACCCAGACCTCATACCCTTTCTCCCGTGCTGCTTTCTCGGCCTCGAGTTGGGCAGCGAGAGTACTGATGGAACGGGAGCGGTGCTCGAAGTGGAATGGCGAACCACCGTTCTTACGCACGCTCAATTCAACGAGTGTGAAGGTAGAGTGCTGTTTGGGTATGGGCTGCTTCGATTTCGAAGGCGCGAGGTCTAGGCCAAGTGCGCGCCGCATCTCGACTTCAGTGAGTTTTGCGTCAGTCAAGCGAGATCCCTAGAGCGATTGCGGGTGACGCCATTGTACCGAGAGGTCGTACTGACATGGCCTGAGTTCGATGCTGGCGAGCCAATAACCTCATCTCTGCGATATGGCTACGAATCGCCAAAGTAGTCATCACGGGCGACTAGTCCGAATGGGCGATCCTCGCAGGGCTGCTCATCGCTGAACATATTCTGCGTACGGCGCTCCTGCTTCAAAAACGCTAGTGCCGCGAAAAAACAACTTTCGCATAGATTGACTCGATAGCGTTCGCCATCATGCCCTGCGCCATAGCCCCAGAGCGCCTGGAGCGTCCCGAACTGCTCGCCGTATCCCGGCACCCTCGTATTGGTAGCGCATACATCGCAAATGGTGTCTTTATCGGTCTCTGTCACCGGGCAGTCCTCGTGTTCGTATTAAAGAGGGTAACCGAGGGCACTGCGCAACGGAGCGCCTTTTGCCAATTCTCCAGCCCCGCTGCGTTAGCTCAAGCATGGTCTGGTGCGCCATGCCAGCGGTGGATATGGCAGGTCTGCGACAACTGAACTGGGCTATCCAAAGGAGGATTCAAAAGCAGCTGCGCTGATATGCTTATCAACAGCTGCTGATGCAGAAATCCGCAATCCGACTGGGTCAATTTTCCATCAGCGCCAACACTTAAAGCTGTCCAACGACGACCTGTGCCATGACTCGTAACGCGACGAGTGTCCGGAGATGCGGTTGGCGTTGGTTCGTCATGGTTGTCCGCTGCACGTTTCTTGCGTTGCCGGCGGCGACCACTCCATTCCCTCTTCGAGGATCGGATGGCTTTCGCTCACGACGATCAACGGTTTGTTCCGATTCACCAGCGCGAACATGGCGATGGAGCCTTCGACATCCGTCACCGGCACCTCCCCCTGTGGGTCAAGCCTGCCAACCCAGACATATTGCCGGGTCTCCAAACATGCAAGGTAATACGAAATACCCATGTTTCCTCCGAATTCGAATCAAGTCTTTTGCTGTGCCAATCCGGAACAGGAGGCGGTGCTGCCGCAAACATCAAATGTTACCGCCAATGCATTTTTGACCCAGGTGCCGACGCTATTCTGACCCAACCCAGCAGTCTGAAAGCGAAATTCTACAACTCGTTTGGTGCTCGAAACTGGGTCAATGAAATTCCGGCATGTGGATGGAAAATGCACCGGCAGCAGCATGAAGCTGCTGGCGCGCGATCCATGGGTCTGTGCTTGGAACGACATCTGGTGATTTACCTACAGGATAAAACTGCGGCTTTGAGCTGGTCGCCACCAACTGGATGCGAAGCGGACAAGGGTCGGGCGGTTCTGGTTGGTGATCCGCTATAGACTGCTTCAGTAGCGTTGACACTGCTCCCTCAGACACATCTACGCTGTGCCGCCTGCGGGTCGACCTGATTCGAGCAGGTCATGTCAGCTCCAACGCCATGCGCATCCATTTCGGCATTTTGCAGGCCATTAATGTGGTTAGGTCTTCAGGCCTGAGCACCTTCTTGATCGCGGCAATGCATTCCGGGGTAGAACCGTCTTTACCGAGATAAAATAGTGCGCTGATAGCCATCCCCACCTCGGTCCCGGCTTGCTGCATGACCATTGGTGCCGCATGTACCAGCCGGACTTCAGCTTTCCCTATAAATAGCGATCGGCTGGACCCGCTTGTGTAATAGATTGAAATGAGTGGCATCTGGGTGCTCAGTCCAAACCTTCTAACCGCATTGGCACCATGAATCTGCAGAGCCTGACGGCTCTGTCTGGCAATCAAGCTCACCACTTCCCATGCGTTTGGGCGAACCCGTGCAACGTATCGACTGGATTTCGGGCGCATGTAGACTCCTCGATGCACCCGCTCAAGTTCGCCTCGGCTGACCAGACGGGCTATTGCCTTAGATACGGCGCTTCTCGTTCCAAGTGCCGCAAAACGCCTTGTGCTGAAGGGCTGCCCTTTGGGTAGGCGCATGACCCGTTGCGCAATGCGAGTGGATACCGGCTGGGCAGAATCAGTGCAGGACATTGCGGCGTTCATTTCTACTCGATGAAGTCCAATGACGAGCTGAACAGTGGCCAATGTAAGGCGATCACTCTCCGTCGGTATACATCATCTGGCGCATCACCTACCAGGCACTCTTCGAGGCGGCCCAGTGAGTAAATCTGGTCGGCCGACGGGTAATGTCTGAGCAGGCTTTTCGCATAGCTGCGGATATCCTGGGGTAGCTCAGTATTACGAGACAGCTCTCGCAGGAATTCTTCGGTCTTGATGACGCTGCGGGTTCTTTCGCGAGGAAGGGTCAATGCGGCTATCTCCTGATTTAATCAACCACGTCAATCGGAATCCGTGTCTTGAGCCCTATGCCCATCTTCCGAGCAGTCTGTTAACCGTTACGGCGGTCGAGCCGTCCGCCTTCGACAGCGGACGCCACTCCATTTGAGTAATGGTGTCACAGCACTAAAAACAAGCTAGCAATTGCTGCCTGTAATGCTGGGAAAAACTCACCTGATAGCTTGGCCCAGCTGCGCCCCCTCCAAGCGAGACGATGTTCGCGGTATCAGCTCCAATAACCTGCTCAACTCCAATTTTCATACTGTCATCCAGGCCATCGATATTACCGGCAGCTCCAATCAAGCCGGCCTTTGAACCTGAAGTGGACGCTGGCATCTGCACCTCGTTCAGCACTGCCAAGTCATCCGGCAGATCATCCGCAATTCGCTCTGCAAAGCTCTGCAGCGTCGGCTCAGCCAGCATAAACAGCCAGGCCTGATCATCGGATTCGCCTGTTCGCCGAAGCACCCGCCCCAGCACTTGCCTGTAATGCAGCTCGGTACGGATTCTGCTGAGGTAGCAGCACACTTGCAGGCGGGGAATGTCGGTGCCTTCGCTGATCATTCCGACGGCCACAATCCAGCGGCAGGCGCTGCTCCGGAATGCGTTGATCACCTGCTGCGCATCCGGGGTTTTGTTGGTCACGATGCGGCACTCTTCACCCATTGCTTCCAGAGCCAGTACAACTTGCTGGGCGTGTTCGATGTCTGTGGCCACCACCAAACCAGCGGCATCAGGTTTGATCTGGCGTAGCTCGTTCAGCTTGCTGCAGCCAAGATCGAGGATTGGATTGATCACCTCGTCATGACGCAGAAGTTCCTCATAGGTGACAGGTGACTCCCCTAAAAGCTTGGCGATGCTGGGAAACAGCCTCACGGAGCTATCCGCGCCAAGCTCTTCCGTAAGTTTCACCTTCTGATTGTCGAGCAACACAATGCGAGGTGATCGGCACACGTCGTCGGCAATGGCATCTTTCAAGCCATAACGGTAATCACAGATCAAATGCCCTTCGGGCGAAGAGTAGCGAGCCAATGCGATGGCCTTGTCGTCCGAACGCCAGGGCGTGCCAGACAGGGCCAACGTGAAGGCAGCCCGGTCCTGTATCCGATGCAGTATCTGCTGCCCCCAGGCATTGCTGAGCAGCGGATCGTGGCCGGCGCAATGGTGGATCTCATCGAAGACCACGAACACCCGGTAGTCATCAAGCAGCTGCCAGAATCCCTCATCACGGTATTCCATAGCCTGATAGGTATAAGCCGCGCCTACGGCACCTATCTGGCCGTCGAGACGCCTGCCTAGCACAGCCGCAAAGGTCGAACGAAAACCCTCCACGACCTGGCAGGACGGCGCAAAGCACAGCACCAAATCAATTCTGTCCTGCTCAAGCAGTCGGATGGCCAGTTCTGCAGCCATGCGCGTCTTTCCAGCTCCCGGCGTTGCCTGGCAGAAGAAGTGCGGCGTGACGGTGAAGTGCTCCAACGCCCGAGTGATGCAGCTGTTCTGCCAGCTCCGTAGCGAGCTGCTCATCGTGGCGCAGCGAGCGTTTTGAGGGTCTTTTCTATGGCGCGCAGATGCCCCAGTAGGCGAGAACTGCGATCCCTGGCCTCCAGATAATCGCCTTCAAGCTTGTCCCGCAAATGCGGCATCTCGTCCAGAAGCAGCTTGAATCGCTCCGCTTCGCCCATTGAAGTGAGAAAGTCCAAGCGGATTTCCTTGTGGAGCGCTTCCAACTGCAAATCCGTATTGGCTGACGACTCAAGCGGCAAAGCTTCCGCATCGCGTACCGCTGTGCCTGGCTCGGGCATTCCGGCGGCCATCAGGCTGTTCTCAAAACCGTTGTCTATCAGTTCGAGTTGCAGATGTGTCGGAATCGGCTGCAGGTGGTAAACCTGCCCTCGAACACGGCGGTCCTCGTCCGGTGAAACCCAGCCCGCGCGCACTAATCGGCGTATCTGCTCATACACATAGCGGCGCACATCGGCGATACGGAATTGTGTGCCACTCAAGCGAGCGGCATAGGCATCGCGCAGTTCGCGGGTCGTAAACGATGTACGCCCAGGCTCCTGAAGCAGCTCATACAGACGCCTGTCGAAGATATACGAGGCCGATTTCATTGAGGCACCAGAAGAAATAGCGCGAAAATGCGGATTATAATCCGTTGCTTGTACGTCCGCAAACGCACGATATTGCCGCCTCAAGTTGAATTGAGACGGTCATGGATAAGTTGGCGAAGGCGTTAGGGGAACGCATCCGAATGCAGAGGAAGGCCTGCCGGATTTCCCAGGATGCACTGGCGCTGGCGTGCAGTCTCGACCGCAGCTATGTAGGCCGGATCGAGCGTGGCGAGGTCAACATCACCGTCGAGAAGCTCTACCGCATCGCAGGCGAACTCGCCTGCGATCCTTCAAGCCTTCTGCCAAAGCCGTCTGAAATCTAACCAGAGCAAGTAATACCAGCGCTCAAGAAGGTCAGACAGCAGCGCCGCTGATACCTTGCCCCAAACCTCCAGCCGCCGTCAGCATCTTCAAAATCACCAACGCAAACGCCCGGCTCTTGGTCTCGTTATCCAGCACTTCCAACGACATCTTTTCGTTGTCGGTCATGGCATCCAGCACGGTGTCCAGTACGCGCTTGGGGAACAGGCCATGCATCACCTGTTCGACCGAGTGGTTGTTGACCTGGGCCATCACATCCTCCTGACGACTGATGCGATTGGCGATGCCGGTGAGGAACTGCAGCTGATCCTCATCGCTCACCTCGGCACCGAAGATATCGTTCAGCGCCTCGATGATTTCCGATAGCCGCTTCTTCTCCGGGTCATGGGGTTTGCCGCTGCCCAGTCCTGTAGGCGGTTTGAGGCCGTAGTCGCCTTGTTCCTCGCTCAAGCGCAGCTGGTGCTCGGCGCGCTTGGTCAGGCGGTAGTGGGTCAGTTGCAGTTCGCCCACGTCCACGTCTTCCTGATCGAGGCGATCCACACGCAGCAGCGGGTGCAGGTGCTTGGCATACACGCACAGCTGCTCCAGCTCACGATCCTCATACGGAATAATCTGCGAGAGGAACTCGTACAGGCGCACGAAGCTCTGCAGGTTCTTCTTGAACAGGTCGAGCTGATCCACCTGCTCGCCGGCTTCCTTCACGGCTGCTTCGGCCTTTTTCACGCCGGCGCTGTCGCCGTTCTGCTCGGCGGTACGCTTGAAGTCCAGCGCGTGCTGGCGTGATTCCTGGGCCAGCTTGTAGCGCTTGGCGAAGCGCTCCTTGGCCGGCGCGCAGTAGTAACTGAGCTTGCTGGCGGCGGCCTTGGGGTCGAAGAAAGCCAGCGCGAATGCCGCCACTTCCTCCCAGTGGTAAATGCCCTCGGCATCCAGCTTCTTCTGCAGGTCATAGATCAGCTGCGGGTCGGTCACATCAGTCAGCTCGGCCTTGGTGTAGTACGGCAGAAAGGCGTCGAGAATGTCCTGAGGATCGTTGAAGAAGTCGAGGATGAAGGTCGGCTTGCTGTCGCCGAAGGTACGGTTCAGGCGCGACAGGGTTTGCACGCAGTCCACGCCTTGCAGCTTCTTGTCCACGTACATGGCGCAGAGCTTGGGCTGATCGAAGCCGGTCTGGTACTTGTTGGCGGCGATCATCACGTTGAAGTCCTGGGTGTCGAAGGCCTCAGCCAGATCACGCCCGTTCAAGCCGGGGTTGAGCAGGCTGCTGCTTTCCGTCACCTCTTCGGGAATCACCCCATCCGGCAGCACACTGCCGGAGAAGGCCACCAGCGGGTGCACATCGGTGTAGCCCATCTGCTTCACATAGGCCTGCACTGCCAACTGGTAGCGCACGGCTTCCTGCCGGCTGCTGGTGACCACCATGGCCTTGGCCTGGCCGCCCAGCAGGTGGCGGATATTGGCGCGGAAGTGTCCGACGATCACCTCCACCTTCTGGTTGATGTTGTACGGATGCAGGCGCACCCAGCGCGCCAGCTTCATGCGCGCCTTCTTCGAGTCCACTTCCTCGTCGTCGCCGTCCGGGTGGGCGATCTTCCAGGCGGTGCTGTAGGTGGTGTAGTTCTGCAGCACATCGAGGATGAAACCTTCCTCGATGGCCTGGCGCATGGAGTACAGGTGGAACGCCTCGGGCTTGTTGTCGGCGCTCGCCGGCAATGTTGGGTCGGGAACGCGACCGAACAGCTCCAGGGTCTTGGCCTTGGGCGTGGCGGTAAAGGCGTAGTAGCTGATGCGCTCGTTGGGCGCACGGGCGGCCACGGCGGCATCCAGCAACTCTTCGGCGCTGATTTCTTCCGCGTCCCCTTCTTTGCCCAAGACGGCATCGCTGCCGAGAATCTGCTTGAGCTTGCTGGCCGATGAGCCGGTTTGCGAGGAGTGCGCCTCGTCGGCAATCACCGCATAGTGCCCGCTGGCCAGCTTGGGGTACTTGTCCAGCGCATCGAACAGCGCCGGGAAGGTCTGGATGGTGACGATGATGATGCGCGTCTGCTCGGCCAGCGCCTCGGCGAGTTGCTCGGACTTGCTCTGGCTGCCGATATCGCGGGTGATGCACTTGACCACGCCCTGGGCGTGCTCGAACTGGTAGATGGTGTCCTGCAGCTGCTTGTCCAGCACGGTGCGGTCGGTAATCACGATCACCGAGTTGAACAGGCGCTGGCCTTCGGCATCGTAGAGCGAGGCCAGCTGGTGTGCCGTCCAGGCAATCGAGTTGGACTTACCCGAGCCGGCGCTGTGCTGGATCAGGTAACGCTTGCCCGGCCCCTCATTGCGGGTGGTCTCGATCAGCCTGTTGACCACTTCCCACTGGTGGTAGCGCGGGAAGATCAGGGTCTCCTTGGTCACGCGCTTGCCGTCTGCATCTTCCTTCACGCTCTTCTGCAGGTGCAGGAAGCGGCCCAGCACCTTGAGCCAGGCATCCGGCTGGAACAGGCGCTGCCACAGGTAGCCGGTGGCGTACTGGCTGTCATCCGGCGCGGGCGGGTTGCCGGCACCGCCGTCGAGGCTGCCGAGGTTGAACGGCAGGAAGAAGGTTTCCTTGCCGGCCAGTTGGGTGGTCATCGCCACCTCATCCTGGCTGACGGCAAAGTGCACCAACGCGCCGCGCTTGAAGGTCAGCAGCGGCTCGGGCTTGCGCGTCAGCGGGTCTTTCACCGGGCGGTCGTAGCGATACTGGCGCTTGGCATTTTCCACGCTCTGCTTGAACTCGCTTTTCAGCTCCAGCGTGGCGACGGGGATGCCGTTGACGAACAGCACCAGATCCAGACGCGGGTTGTATTCCCCTTCACGGCAGTGGGGGGAGTACGACACCTCCTGCACCACGCGCAGGCGGTTGCACTGGTAGCGCTTGAGGGTGTCCGGATTCATGCCGTGGTCGGGCTTGAAGCTGCATGCCTCGATCTTCACCCCCGGCAGCTTGAAGCCATGGCGCAGCACATCCAGGGTGCCGTCCTGCTCCAGCTCGCGCACCAGCTTCTGCACCAGCACGCTTTCAGGGTTGTTCGGGTTGGCTTTGGCGAACTTGTCCCAACGCTCGGGCCAGGCGTCCTTGAAGTAACCGAGAAAGTCCTCGGTATACAGCGCCGTGCGGCGGTCATAGCCACTGGCCGGGCCGGTCAGCCAGCCCTGGGCGACCATGGCGGTGATGATGTCCTGCTGGAACTGGGCTTCCTTGCTGTCCGCCATTTAGTCGGCCTCTGCTACTGCTGGTTCGGGGGCTTGGGTACTGGCCGGTGGTTGCCAGCCGCGTACGTCGATTTTGCCGGTGACGGCAGCGGAGATTAGGGCGGTGCGGCGCTCTTGGAGCAAGAGTAAGCTTCGTTTGGTCTCGGACATTAGCGAGTCCATCTCTAACTCACCACTTTCAATGAAAGAGACTATGCGAGCCTGCTCCTCAAGAGGGGGAATAGGGAGATTCAAAAATTTCACATTGCCGCAGTTCAAATGCGGGTGCATCGCGCCCGTTTGAATAGAAAGCAAGCTGTGATATCCATAAGTTGAATTTAGAACCCATGACACCCACTCGCCTAAAACAACCTCACGGACAGGCGAGACAATAATCAGCGCATGACAATTACATCCAGCGTGCTCTTCTGTAACAACGGCGACCTGCCCAATATCACCAGTTTGAACAATTAGCACATCGCCGGAAGCAAGGATTGATTTTGCATGCTCAGCGCTCCATTGCTCTGACACGAAATACGGCACTTCAAATTTTATCTTATTAGACTTTATGTGTAGCGACTGTAAGTAACGAACACCTGGCTCATCGACCAATATGTCACGTGTAGGCCCTACATACCCGTTGGTAATTTTTTTGCTTATCGATGAGATTGATCTGACCTCCCAATGCGCCGGCACCTCACCCAGCCACTCCACGCCGGAGTCTTTCATCGGCACCGTCGGGTCGAGGCCTTTGGTGACGGCGTGAGAGATGACGGCCTGGCGCTTTTCCTTGAGCAGTTCGATCAGGCGCTGCTGCTCTTCGATCAGCGCGTCGATGCGGGCGGTTTCGTGGTCGAGGAAGCGGGCGATTTGGGTTTGTTCTTCAAGCGAAGGCGTAACAACTCGAATATTACCTAGAAGCCCGCGACTAATACGTTGCATTGTGGCCCCACGAGCAAGGTTACTCGTGTGCTTAAAATACTCTTCACTGCTAAACAGATAAACGATGAATTTCTTATAAAACTTTAAGTCCGGCCTAAAAATAACATTATCAACAGAGGTGACCACTCTCCCACCGAGGTTTGGAACCACGCAGGCCCGCCCAATAGGGTTGTTTAAACGAGAGACCAGAACGTCACCCTCGTAAACCTCTGTACATCTGAGGGCATGGAAAGTTTCTTCGGAAATAAATCCAGCACCTTGCTCTTTATACGCACCCTCGCCGACATTCCCTGTTGTTATGTAGCGAATCCCATCTGACGAAATATCCTTGCTCTCAATCCAGTCACCATCTAAGAACAATGAATTTCGCTCAAGCGCCATGTACTTAATGGGAACACTACTCCAATGGTCAGGCACTTGGTCTAACCACTCGACCCCTGAAGCTCTGTATTTTGGATAACAGGGAAACGTCATGCCGACAGCCCCTCGATCATCTGCTTGATGCGGTCGGTGCAGCCTTTCAGGTCGCGGTCGATTTCTTCCAGCGGGCGCGGCGGCTGGAACACATAGAAGTGCCGGTTAAACGGAATCTCGAAGCCGACGATGCCGACTTCGCCGTCCTGTTCATCACGCTTGCTTTCGTCGATCCAGGCATCCGCCACATGGGGTTTTACTTCGCGCTCGAAGTAGTCGTACACCGACTCGCCCAGCGGTACGTTCTCGTTGTCGCGCAGGCCGGCATCGGCTTCCGGCTGGCCTTTGACCATGCAGATATCCGCTTCGGAGTCGCGCTCGCTTAAGCCGCTGAGGATGGCCTTCAGCTCGGGCGTGCTGGGTGATACATCGTGGGCGCTGAGCGTCTTTTTCAGCAGCTTGCTGAACTGCTCGCGGTTGCGATGTACCACGCTGGCATCCATGGCTTGCAGGGCTTCGATCAGGCGCTGGCGGGCCGGGGCTTCCAGCTTCTCGATGGCTTTTTCTTCCAGCACCTTTTCAATGCGCTGGCTACTTACCTGGAAGTTCAGGCGCAGTGGGCGCTCGACGGTGATGCGCCGGTAGCCGAAGGCTTCGACGGGGAAGATCTTGCTCTGCGCGGTTTCCTCGAAGCGGCCATAGAGTCGCACCAGCGCGTCGATCTGCTCCTCGGTGAGGTACTGGCGCTTGCTGCCGAGGGATTTACGCATCTTGGCGAAGTGCTGGCTGCCATCGATCAACTGCACCTTGCCCTGGCGCGCGGCGGCCTTGTGGTTGCTCAGCACCCACACATAGGTGGCGATGCCGGTGTTGTAGAACATGTCGGTAGGCAGGGCGATGATGGCTTCGACCAGATCGTTCTGCAGCAGGTAACGGCGAATCTCCGACTCGCCCGAACCGGCGCCACCGGTAAACAGCGGCGAGCCGTTGAGGATGATGCCGATGCGCGAGCCACCTTCGCGCGGGTCACGCATCTTGCTGACCAGGTGCAGCAGGAACAGCAGCGAGCCATCGGACACACGCGGCAGGCCGGGGCCGAAGCGGCCGTTAAAGCCCTTTTCGCTGTGCTCGTCGGTGATCTGCTTCTGAACCTTCTTCCACTCCACGCCGAACGGCGGGTTACTGAGCATGAAGTCGAAGCGGCTGTCGGCCAGTTGGTCGTCGGACAGGGTGTTGCCCAGCTTGATGCTGGTGACGTCCTGGCCCTTGATCAGCATGTCCGCCTTGCAGATGGCGTAGGACTCGGGGTTGAGCTCCTGGCCATGCAGCGACACGGTGACCTGCTGGCTGATGGACTGGATGTACTCGTCGCCCTCGGAGAGGAAGCCGCCGGTGCCGGCAGTCGGGTCGTAGATGGTGACGATGCTGTTGGGCTTGAGCTTGTCGTCCTGCCCGGTGATCACCAGCGAGGTGGTCAGGTGCACGATATCGCGTGGGGTGAAGTGCTCCCCGGCGGTTTCGTTGGAGCTTTCTGCGAACTTACGGATCAGCTCTTCGAAGATGATGCCCATGCCGAAGTTGCTGATGCGCTCGGGGCTCAGATCAGTCGCGGCAAAGCGCTGCACCACCTGATACAGCAGGTTGGCGGCGGAGAGCTGCTGCACGAAGTCTTCAAAGTGGAAGTGCTCGAAGATCTCGCGGGCGTCCTTGCTGAAGGACTGCACGTAGCTCATCAGGTCGGCTGCGGTCTGGGTGTCGGACAGCGTGCCCAGGGTCAGCTTGGAGGCATTGAAGAACTGCTGCCCGGCAGCGCGCAGCAACAGGCGCTCACGCACCAGGTCAGGCCGGCCTTCCTGCGCATAGGACTCACGGATCACCGCTTCCCTGGTCGGCTCCAGCACACATTCCATGCGGCGCAGCAGGGTGAACGGCAGGATGATGCGGCCGTACTGCGACTGCTTGAAGTCACCGCGCAGCAGGTCGGCAATCGACCAGAGAAAGGCGGCGGTCTGGGAATGGTTTTCCGTGTTCACGCAGCTGCTCCTTGAAAGGCGTGCAAAGCGCCGAGTGTAACTGAAGAGGGGCAGGCGAAATCACTTCGAACCCAAAGCCGTTGGCGTTTAAAGCGCTGATGCGTCCAGACCTATCTACAGAGGCAAGTCAGCCGGCGGCACCTTCCCGATTTGTCCTGACCGTATGCACTCCCATATCGACGTGTCCAGAGCTGCTCACCAAGAAGGCAGCATGTCTAGTGCCTGTTCTATACCACAATCTCAGAGTAATTATGTCGGTCTAAAATAGCGGACAAACCAGCATCAACGCGCGAACGATGAAGATCAGTCAGAAGATTGTCGTGCACATATCGGTTGACTAGATGAACATAGTATTCAAGTGTAGTTCTAACATCAGTGTGGCCCAGCATTTTCCTGAGATCTTCGTCGAGCGCTGCATCGTAAACAAAACTCCTTCCAAGTCTATTCTGGGCTTTCAACGCCTCATAAACAAAATATGTCGCACAGGTGTGCCTGAGCATTCGTGCATTGAATCGTATGGCTTTAAAATCAGTAGCGCTCTCGGAGTTCTTCGCTGCAGAAACCACCTTGCTAAAGTTATAACCAAGCATTCCATGAGTAACAACATCACCACGAGCGGAAAGAAACAAGTCGCTATTCCTTGGTGGAATGCCATGCTTAGCCTCATATAGCTTCGCTCGTTGCCGCCTTAAGGGTAAATAATACTCGCAAATAACTCTCCACAGCTTCCCTGGAAAGTCTATGGAGCGCCATTTTCCCTTGGACCTAAAATAATAATAGATCGCGCCATTATCTAACCCTTCTGGGTACTCACCCTCATCATAAGGAATGAATCCATAATTTTCATTTCTCCCTCGGTAAGGCAATTGAAAAAGATCAATCGGTCTAAGCCCGGTAATTCGTATGATCGCTGCGATAATTTGATAAACAGGATCATTCAACACGCTGAGAGCTATTTCATAATCAGTTTGCCTTACAAATTTCTGCATTTCTCGTTGATGCATTGCTGGTCTACCACTGGGCAGATTAAATCCCAAGGTAGTAACTTTAACCACTGGGTTGATATGGGCCAGGAGTTTCTGGTCTTTCAGCATGTATCGGATATCAGTCCTACTGATATCCAAATAGTGTTTATAGCCCTGCTTTTCGGCCCACTGATAGAAGCTCCAGACCCTTGCCGCAATGTGATACATGGTTTTGTGAGACGGACCATCAGGAAGCGCATCCGTTGGAGATGCTATGTGAACAAGGAAGGCATCAAAAACATCCTCATCCACCAACTGCCAGTTCTGCGCGCCAAATACAACTTCAGCCCCTTCGATTGGGCTATCGTCCAACCACTGCAAAAACCTTCTCAGGATATTCGCATAGTTTCTTGTCGTTTCATCACTCCTTGAACGTATCTTCGAGACAGCCATCGCCCACATGGTCGGTGCTTCAAGGACGTTATGATTATCATCAAAATAAATCCCTACGCGCTCTCGCATATAGCCAGAGTGGCTGGCCAAACCGTTTCCAAAATGAAGGATACACATAACTATTTTGGCCTCGACAAGGGGTACACCACAAGCGAATTAGAAACTTCATTTAAATAGTCATTAAACTTACAAAGCGAAGCAGACAAATCTCCTAACCGCTGCTCTAATTCTTCATCATGAGTTAAACCATTTTGGTGAGCACAATTGGCATCCGCACTGCGCCCATAAAGAACACCATGCGCTCTTAATTCGGACTCAAGATCACGAAGCAGAGTTACTACCTGTGAGTTTTGATAAATTATGCTTCGCTGAATCCCACACGCTTCAACCAGCTTTACTCTTGAAAGCCTAGTCATATCTGCTGAAACGAAATCAGCCCAGTCTCCCATGCGACGTCGCTCTTCAACAAACGATTGGAAACGCTTTAGACTATTCACTGATTTCAAGCCAAGATGATTGAGTCGAAATTTTCGCTGAATTGTATTTCTTCGAACCGCGCAGCCACAACTTTGATGGATGAAATATTCAATTCAAGAGCCGCACCATTGAACTGTTTTTCGGCCCTAGAGATACAGGCATCAAGGCCTAGACTAAATCGAACACAGTGCACAGGCGCGTTAAATTCTTTCCTAACCCTAGAAACTAACAAATTCCGAGTTGAAACTGTATCACTTGCCCCACTGACATATAAGGATACGCCTGGAGTAGGTGGCTTGTGATTATCAATCCAAGATGACTTGCCGCACATTGGAAGACCACACATTATGTAGACTGCGGTAACAAGTGAAGATCGATTCTGACTAGATAACGAATCCAGTTTCTCCAAAAAACTCAGAATGGCCTCAGAATCTGAGCCTGCATTAGGCACTTCCAAAATAATCTTTGAAGTGATAAATCCTGATACCGCAGGAGTTAATGATTCAGCAAGAGCCGCCTTGAGATCTGCACGTAGGATTGCGTTCTGATTCTTCTGATGAGTTAGCTCTTGAAGGAGCTTAGCCTTCTCAACTTGCTTAGCAGGCTTTTCACTAGCCAACGCAAAGTAATATTGTACCCTGTCGATCAACTGATTATATGTGGTGCTAGCGCGCTCCCTTAGTAGGGCTAACTGCTCCTCCAACTCTTTCAGTCGATGATGTATTTCTTGAGTATTTTTGAGTGGCTTTTTGACATCCTCACTTGAATCCTTTGTATAAACCCCAGAATGAGTTGTTCCTTTTATGACTTCTCTGACCTTCACCCAGTCAGGATCATGCTTTTGATTGATTGTTGCACGACCGACACCAGATAATTTAGAAACTTCCATCACTGATAACTTTTTTCGGCCGTCGCTTTGGAGCGCTGAAATAGTCGCATACACCCGATTGAGGAGATCCTGCTTAGCCATGCGCTACCTGCTTTAGGAAATTATGTGCTTCATCCCCTACAACCTCGTGAAGTCGCTTAAAGGCTTCAGCGATACGCCTCTGCGAATATTCCTTCTGAGTCGCTCCACAGTACCTATGCTTAATCATATTATCGTGGAAAATTATCTCATTTTTTAATGATGGAGCATTGGCCTCGACAAATGCAGCATATCTACAATTATATGGGTCACACGCAAACAAGTTTGGATGAAGCCTCGACCCAGGGCTATCATTCTTAGCATCACAAGGTGACTCGCTGGAAAGACCCGGCGTTCGCATACAGATTGCAAGATTCGTTCTATGCAGAAGCTTCACACCTTCATCAAGCAAAGAGGCGACATACTGACTTAAACTCTCTTTTCCCGCGTTTTGCAATTTAGCCCTGAGTATTGGAGACGAATTAGCAGTCTTGGCCAACCTTTTGCCGCCAATGCCCCCAATTTGACCAGAAATTACACCTTGCAAAACCTCGACGAGAATTTCCGTATTTTCTTCAATCAACGTAGCTTTGACTTCATCGTTCATGCCTGGTAAAGAAAGGATGTACCTTAACGTCATTTTTAAGCTGCGGTGAGAAAAGAGGCGTTTAATAATTTCAAGATTCCGCGAATCTTGATGAATTATATAAAGGGCAAGTGACTTCCGAAAACGATGTGGGTGTACTCTATAATCAATACCCAGGTTGTTTGCCACTCGATTGCAAGCTCGCTCTACCACAGTGGACTGCGGAGTGTTTCCAAAACTTAACTTTGGTATCTTGACAAACAGATAGTCGTGATTACCGTAAGCACGAGCATCCCGCCCTATTTCAATTATTACTTCAATTGCGTCAGCAGCAATTTTTGGGATAGGTATTGTTTTAATGTCGCCCTGTGACGAAATGGAGGTTTTGAAAACAGTATAAGTAAGCCAATAACCCTCAGACTTAAACGAAAGACAATCCACCTTAAGACCAATGACCTCTGATCGGCGCATCCCAGTAAGACATAGAAGAAGCACGATACACGCATCGATCAGAGAGACAACAACGCTAATCACAGCAGTTTGATTTATATACTCCCCCTCATCATTCTCATGCGTTCTTTCCTTGATTTCTATTCCCCACCAGGGAATACCGCTATCTAGTAACTTAGGTTTATAAGCCCTAAATCTTTTAACTCCCTCAACGGACGCCGTTGACACACCAATATTCATCGCGGCAAGCTTTCCGGGGTTCTCAAAAGCACCTACTATGGTTGGCGCAAAATTTTTATACAGCCAAAGGACGTCATCACTATAGTTTTCAACAAACCCCACACAGTATCTAAATATTTCTGCATAGTCATCGAGCGGAATGGGTTCGAAAGGTCGAGAGGACTCGTCGTATTCTCTTCTATATTTGGCGACAAGCTCTTTAGTTACGTATGAATCGTATAGTGAGTACTCTGACGGAAGCATACCCATCGATGACACGCCCTGCCAGAAGGACATTAAGTAACAGAATTCCCACTTAATCCCAGATGTGGGCAGCGACTCTATATAGTGCTCCACACTCGACTTGGCCAAATCATTCACCGTCCTAAAATCTGGTGAATTTTCCGAACCTAAATATAGACCTTCGGCTTGAAACAACCCGACAAGTCTTAATACTTTTGTTTTATCTGACTCAAGAGATGTATAAGCATTAATGCGACCATGAATTCCGAAGTGCGGTACACGGTAAAATAGTAGCGCCCTAGCAATATTCACCCAATGTTCGTGACCTACTCCACAAACATTCACGCCATACATATTCACATAATCAAAATTGATACGTATGGGAAATCCATTAGGGGAGGGGTAATCCCCAAAATCCCAAACCGGATCGCCGAAAGAGCTTCTAGGACTTACCCTAATATAACTCCACTCGTTCTTATCAATTCTGGAAAGATTGAGTAAATTTATACTATCGCAAATGATCCCAAGTGAAGAGTCGCCACTCAGAATCTCATCATCTTCTTCAGTAGCGATAGGCTCTGACTCTTCCTCGTGACAACCCAGTCCATTCCTTATTTCTTCTAAAACGGCTTTTATTTGGTCACGTGTTGGAGTTGTCATGAGAGCCCTATCATTGTCAATGGCAGTGCAAAATCGTTATGTACTGATCGATCTATTGCCTCAGCAACCTCAATCGGATCCCCCCAGCCCTCTAGAACCCCCTTCCACGCTAAATACTCAGCGCGATAGCTTTTCTCCCATTCTAAGGGATTTAACCGCTCCCTCAGACCGTCAAGGTCGGAAATTCTTCTTGCAATAAAAGGTAATGCTTCTTTGAAGATCACACACTGTGAGCATAACGGGCAACGATTGAAGTAGTTGCAAGGCGTATCCGTCCTAAGAAAACTTTCAGCGCCTGGCCAATCTGGTCGTCTTGAATTTAGACAACTTGCAATGAATGTCTGACCTTCCGGAGAAAGCAACTGTATTACCGAATCTTCAGAAGAATTCAGCCTGCCGACTAATGGTGCAACAACTGACCGTAGTTTTTCTTTGCTACCGCAGCGTAGAGTGGCTTCACGCAGCTCAACCAAAGACACATCTGTAAGAAGATTTGCTGAGTAACGCCTAAAATCTTCTTCATGCTTTCTCTGAATCTTTCTTAGACGCCCATTTAATATTTCTGCCGACCCCCAGTCACTATCATAATGATTCACTGTGGTATCGATATCCGAATGCCCCATCATTGTCGAAACTTCGTCTATATCTAAACCCTGTTCTCTCCGTCGAGTTTCGTAAGTAGTTCGAAGACGTTTCGTTTCAATTCTGGGGGATTTGGTATCCGTATCCAATTTTATGCGGTGGCGATGTAGAAACTCCGTTGATGCGTGCCCAAAATTCGTAGTGGTCACCGGCGTGCATAAGCGGCCAAACTTATTCCACAGATTCTTCGAAATGACACACTGAAATAATTTACCCTTTAAATAATGAGGCGACGAGAAATGCTTGGTTACTTCAGCGGCAACAAAGCGCAAGATCTGATACGTGCCAAACTTATCTCGCTTGTTTGATCTATGCATTTGGCTTTTGTTGGACCGTCCCTTGTACCCATAAATAATCACATAGTCATCATCCAGAAGGTCCTCCTCAATGTGGTCGTCTAGGTTATCGCTTATCGATACCACGACCTCAAAGTTCCAGCCCGTCTGCAACATCACGAAGAGAAAGAATGGGAATATAGTTCCCATTGTGAAGGCTACTCTGCTGAAGTATGCCATTTGACCTACTTCATAGGGTAGGTGCTCTGGCCCAACCTTCATATACATCAAGGCCGACCGTAATCTTTTTTCCAGCGTAGAATATTTTTTGTTTGTTCCGTGAGCGGTGTTTTTACTCCACTCAGTGGAAAAGAGATGTCCAGCTTCCTCGAAGCTCACTTGCATAGGCCAATCAGGATAAAGTCTTCCTACATTTGCAGTTGCAATTCGCCCAGATTCTTCTCGATCACAGCCATACACCATCCCCCGTTCACTGACCTCAGTACCAACTACAGGGCGACCTTTAGCCGCCAGTTCATGGGCGCGGGCTCGGTAAATGCCCAGAAACCTCTCTATACTTATTCCATTTGCCCGTATGTATTCTTTAACATCTCCAGTGGAGCGTATAACCCACTCAAACCCTTTAATGTGTGTCGCCTTGATTGACCCGTTGGATCTTTTAGTTTGCTCTTTTACAACCAGATCAAACATCAAGTTTTCTAATGAAAGATCGTATGCCAGAATTGGCTTCTCGCCTTCCACTACACTGTTGTAACTCTCCATCCACTTCATAATAAACTTAATATCGATCAGGCATCCCTCCACAAGCTTATTATGAATCTCCCTGCTGTATCCTTCTGTTATTTGCTCGTTCATCCCCGGTCCAGTCGGCCATTCAAACCCTTTGCCGACCCAGCCCTGCCCTTTATATTTATTTTTCAACGAAAGGAAGATATTTTTTAATGCGCCGTATCTTTTTCTATTTACGGTGCGACCTGGATACGAACGAATTAGAAATGACCTAAAATTCGCGCATACCTGCCCATCGACATCAGCAACACCTTTGACTGATTTATTGATCGGCTCAGCGCTGTTAAGAAACAGCACAAACTCTTGAATTGAGTAATAGATGTCTTGATGGGATTGATATGTGATCAATCTCTTTGCGGAATGGAGCTGCGCACCTATAAGTAACTGCTGGACAATTAATTTATGGTGCGGATACTCAGTGACAAGATCTGTGAAGTCACGGACGTATTCCCTTGTGCCAGTAGTCTTGTTTCGGACAAGCAACCCTTGAGCTGAAACATCGACTTGTCCCCTAGCAGTGCTTCTTTCTTGAATCGCTTGGGGGGTGTTTTCTGGGAGCTTTCGCTGGAGGGTCGGTCGTTCTCGCGACTCAAGTGCAGACTTGGAGAAAGGCTTGCGAGGCATCTGACGTCCATTTGGATGGGTCTCTAGCCAGCAGTATCAAGGATAGCTAGACACTCTGGCCATACATTTCTTTGTCAACGATAACATGCTCGCAACCACGGTAGGGATTGATCGAGCGATCGAAAGGAAGGTCCGGCGACTGGTTGCGGGAGATCACCGTGCGGGCGATCTCCTCGCGCACCTCGGTGAGCTGGATCGGCGGCACGTCCTGCTCCCAGCCATCGTCGAAGGCCTCGCTGTGGGTCGGGGCGAAGCGGTTGAGGGGGTTGCTGGCGGTACCGCGACCGCGCGGGGGCAGGGGAGCGCTCATGAGGGAAACCCGGCGAAATACTGTATATGGATACAGTATCGCACCGGGCCCCGGCGCACAGCCATCGCCGCCGGTCGGCGGCGAGCGGTCAGGCGTCGGGCTTTTTCTTCAGCTTGGGATTGGGGAAGAACTGCACCGACTGCACCTTCGGGTTGGCCGGCTTCGGCGCGTTCTGGTTGACTCGCGTACCCAGCTCCTTCGGGATCGACTGGCCCTGGGCGTTGAGCGTGTCGGCGTAGCCGCAGGCCACGCATTCGCGGTGCGGCACGCCGTCCTCTTCCCACATCTGGATCTTGTCCTGTTCGCTGCACGCCGGGCAGACCGCCCCGGCGATGAAGCGCTTCCTGGTGACCACCGGGCTCATGCGGCCTCCCCGACCAGCCCTGAGTGACGCAGCAGGGCGTCGATGGACGGCTCGCGACCGCGGAAGTCGACGAACAGCAGCATCGGCTCCTGCGAACCGCCGCGGGCCAGGATCGCCTCGCGGAAGGCGCGGCCGGTATCCGGGTTGAACACGCCGTCTTCCTCGAAACGCGAGAAGGCATCGGCGGACAGTACCTCGGCCCACTTGTAGCTGTAGTAGCCGGCCGCGTAGCCGCCGGCGAAGATGTGCGCGAAGCTGTTGGCGAAGCGGTTGTACGCCGGCGGGCGCATCACCGCCACTTCGTCGCGGATGCCCTCGAGCACCTGCAGCACGCTGCGGCCGTCGCCGTGGGTGGCGTGCAGCTCGAAGTCGAAGAGGGAGAACTCCAGCTGGCGGACCATCATCATCCCGGACTGGAAGTTCTTCGCCGCCAGCATCTTCTCCAGCAGGTCCTGCGGCAGCGCCTCGCCGGTCTCGTAGTGGGCGGAGATCAGCGCCAGGCCTTCCGGCTCCCAGCACCAGTTCTCCATGAACTGGCTGGGCAGCTCGACGGCGTCCCAGGCCACCCCGTTGATCCCGGAGGCGGCGGCATGCTCGACGCGGGTCAGCAGGTGGTGCAGGCCATGGCCGAACTCGTGGAACAGGGTAGTGACTTCGTCGTGGGTCAGCAGCGCCGGCTTGCCGTTCACTGCCGGGGTGAAGTTGCACACCAGGTAGGCCACCGGGTCGATAAGCCGGCCCCGGGCGTCGCGCCGGCGGTCGCGGGCGCCATCCATCCAGGCACCGCCGCGCTTGTTGGCGCGGGCATAGAGGTCGAAGTAGAAGCGGCCGACGTGCTCGCCGTTCTCGAGGATCTCGAACAGGCGCACGTCGGCGTGCCAGCGCTCGAAATCGTGCAACTCGCGGATCTGGATGCCATAGAGGCGCTCGACGATGGCGAACAGGCCGGAAAGCACCTTGTCCACCGGGAAGTAGGCGCGCAGCGCCTCCTGGGACACGCTGTAGCGCGCCTCGCGGAGTTTCTCGGCGTAGTAGCCGGCGTCCCAGCTCTGCAATTCGGCGCAGCCCTGCTCGGCGGCGTAGGCGCGCAGCTGCTCCAGGTCGCGGGCGGCGAACGGCTTGCTGCGCACCGCCAGGTCGCGGAGGAAGCTGAGCACCTGGTCGCTGGACTCGGCCATCTTGGTCGCCAGCGACAGCTCGGCGTAGTTGGCGAAGCCGAGCAGGCCGGCCAGCTCCTGGCGCAGGTCGAGGATCTCTTCCATCACCGGACCGTTGTCGTTCTGCCCGGCGTTCGGGCCCTGGTCGGAGGCGCGGGTGCAATAGGCGGCGTATACCTCTTCGCGCAGGGCGCGGTCATCGGCATAGGTCATCACCGCGTAGTAGCTGGGGAACTCCAGGCTGATCAGCCAGCCGTCCAGGCCCTTGGCCTCGGCGGCCTGCTTCATCTGGGCCTTGGCCGAATCGGTCAGGCCGGCCAGCGCGGCTTCGTCGGTGACCTGCTTGGTCCAGGCCTGGGTGGCGTCGAGCAGCTGGTTGGAGAAACGGCTACCCAGCTCGGACAGGCGCGACTGCACCTCGGCATAGCGCTTCTGCTTGTCCGCCGGCAAGTCGATGCCGGACAGGCGGAAGTCGCGCAGGGCGTGTTCGAGGATGGTTTTCTGGGCCACGTCGAAGCCGGCCGCCTCGGGGCTCTTCGCCAGCGCCTCGTAGGCCTCGAACAGGGCGCGGTTCTGCCCCAGCTCGGTGGAGTAGGCCGACAGCTCCGGCAGACAGGCCTCGTAGGCCTCGCGCAGCTCGGCGCTGTTGCACACCGCGTTGAGGTGGCTGACCGGACTCCAGGCGGCGCCCAGGCGCTCGTTGAGTTCGTCCATCGCCAGCACCAGGCCCTTCCAGGTCGGCTGCTCGCGCTGGGTTTCCAGCAGGCGGGCGATGGCGGCGCGGTTATCGGCGAGGATCCGCTCGATGGCCGGCTTCACGTGTTCCGGGCGAATGGAGGAGAAAGGCGGCAGGTCGTAGGCCTGCAGAAGGGGATTCGCGCTCACGTTGGCAACCTTGGCTAAGGAAATACCCGACCATCTTAAATACAATCGGCGGCATCCGCAGCCTGAGGAAAACTATCGTGACCATTCGTTCCTACCAGGGCAAAACGCCACTGCTCGGCGAGCGGGTCTTCGTCGATCCCTCGGCCGTGCTCGTCGGCGACATCGAGATCGGCGCCGACAGCTCGGTCTGGCCGCTGGTGGTGATCCGCGGCGACATGCACCGCATCCGCATCGGCCAGCGCAGCAGCATCCAGGACGGCAGCGTGCTGCACATCACCCACGCCGGCCCCTTCAACCCGGACGGTTTTCCGCTGAGCATCGGCGACGAAGTGACCGTCGGGCACAAGGTCCTGCTGCACGGTTGCAGCATCGGCAACCAGGTGCTGGTGGGGATGGGCTCGATCGTCATGGACGGCGCGGTGATCGAGGACGAAGTGATCCTCGGCGCCGGCAGCCTGGTGCCGCCGGGCAAGGTGCTGGAGAGCGGTTTCCTCTACGTCGGCAGCCCGGCGAAGAAGGCCCGTCCGCTGAGCGACAAGGAGCGCGGCTTCTTCGCCTACACCGCCGGCAACTACGTGAAGCTCAAGGACCAGCACATCGCCGAGGGCTACCATGCGTGACGCCGCGCTGCGCTACCCGCACATCCTCTTCGACCTCGACGGCACCCTCACCGACCCGCGCGAGGGCATCACCCGCTCGGTGCAGTTCGCCCTCGCCCGCCTGGGCATCGACGAGCCGGATCTGGCGCGCCTGGAACACTTCATCGGCCCTCCGCTGTTGCAATGTTTCATGCAGACCTACGGCTTCGACGAAGCGCGCGCCTGGGAGGCGGTGAACCACTACCGCGAGCGCTTCAGGGTCACCGGTCTCTACGAGAACCGCGTGTTCGATGGCATTCCCGAGCTGCTCGAAGCCCTGGTCGGACGCGGCCACACGCTCTACGTCGCGACCAGCAAGCCCGGCGTGTTCGCCCGCGAGATCGCCCGCCACTTCGCCTTCGACCGTCATTTCAAGGCGATCTACGGCAGCGAACTGGACGGCACCCGCACGCACAAGGACGAACTGATCCGCCACCTGCTCGACAGCGAAGGCCTGGCGGCGGAGCAGTGCCTGATGATCGGCGACCGCATGCACGACCTGCTCGGCGCCAGCCGCAACGGTGTCGCCTGCATCGGCGTCGGCTACGGCTTCGGCAGCGAAGACGAACTGCGCGCGCACCAACCGACCCATTACTGCGCCGACCTCGCCGCCCTGCGGCAGGTATTGGAATCCCACTGACCCATGCTCCGTTTCAGACAAGGACGCCTGACATGACCGACAATCCCTTCGCCACCCCCAGCGCCCCGGTGCAGCCGCCGACCCGCGAGGTGCCCGCGACCACCCAGCCCTACGCGTTCATCGCGGTGCTGGCGCTGGTCACCTGCCTGTCCTTCGCCCTGAGCCTGGGCATCCAGTGGTACAACGACATCGGCGAGGTCCGCCAGCGCTTCTCCGAGCACCTGCAACTGACGGCGCCGCACTGGTTCACCGGCCTGGTGTTCTACGCGGCGGCCAACCTCCTGGCGCTGCACGCCTACCGCGAACAGCGGCGGCTGGTCGAATTCCGCCCGCTGGCGCTGCTGCTGATCGGCTACGGCCTGCTCAACCTGGTCTGCGGCATGCTCGCCGGGATCGGCCTGACGCCGCTGACGCTGCCGTTCTACCAGTGGGCGACGGTGCAAGCCAGCTACACCGCCTGGCTGCTGGCGTTCAACGAAGCGATGAGCTGGGTCTACCTGCTTCTCGGCAGTCTGCTGCCGCTGGGCCTGGTGCTGCTCGGCAGCCGGGTGAACTCGCCGCGCCTGGCCGAGGGCGAGGAGGCTGGCGTCGGCGCCTGGCAGGTCGCCCTGGCCGCCGCGCTGTGTTTCGCCACGCTGTGCTTCAAGCTGTTGCAGTTCCTTCCCTACGCCTTGCTGCGCTACGACGAGCCCTGGCTGTACGGCCTGTACCTGAGTGGCGTGGCGCTGCCCGCGGCGCTGCTCTTCGGCGCCATCTGCACGCGCCTGCCGGCGCGCCTGCAACGCTTCGCCGCCGGGCGCGCGCTGCTGCTCGCGGTAGTCGCCATGCTGCTGTGGAGCGTGGCGCTGCTGGCGGTCGGCGGGGGGCTGGCGCTGCTGATGATCCTCGGCCTGGCGCCCGCTGGCATCGGCTATACGCTGCTGGTGGCGCTGCTCGGCGTCGGCCTGCTGGCGCTGCTCTGGCCGATCGGCCGGCTGGCCGCGCGCTGGTGCTACGCCGACCAGCTCGCCACCGCCTGAACGCAGGCGTCAGGGCGCTGCGGCGGCCAGCCGCTGCAACGCCGCCTGGCGCTCCGCCAGGGGTAGCTGGCCAAGGGCACGGACCCGCGCATAGAACGCTGGCCAGTTGCTGCCGACCTGGCGGAACAGCACGGCGAACGCCGGCACCCATTGGTCGTAGAGGCCGAAGGGAAGCAGCTTGGCATTGTTGAACGGCGAGTCGATCCAGGCCTTGAACGGCGACTCGCCGCCCCATTCGCGCTGGCTCAGCGCCGCGTACTCGCGGCGCAGGCGCTGGAATTCGGCAGCCTTGCCGGCACGTTTGGCGGCATCGTCCAGCGGCCCGGCATAAAGTGCTTCGAGGCGCGCACGACTGGCCAGGACCAGCGCGGTGAACTGCTCGCGGCGCTTCTCCTCGCGGCCGTCCGCCGGCGGCAGTCCACGATACTCGCGCCACTGGCGGGTACCTTCCTGTTCGACGAAGGTGGCGAAGGATTCGTTGAAGGCGGTGTCGTCGCGCAGGTAGAACTTCTGGTGCGCCAGTTCGTGGAAGATCAAGGTCGCCAGCCGTTCGTCGTCCCAGCGCAGCATGCTGCTGAGGATCGGATCGTCGAACCAGCCGAGGGTCGAGTAGGCCTGCACCCCGCCGACGTAGACGTCGTCGCCGAGCGCCCGCTGGCGCGCCGCCTCGGCGCGCGCGGCGGCCTCGCTGTAGTAGCCGCGGTAGGCCACGCAGCCGGCGATGGGGAAGCAATGGGTGACCGGCTGCAGCGACAGCTCCGGGGTGGCGAATACGTTCCATACCACGTAGGGCCGGCCGATATCGGCGTACAGGCGATAGCTGCGGTTGTCCGGCAGGTCGAGGCGTTCGCTGGCGAATTGCCGGGCCTTTTCCGCCCGCGCCAGGCGTTCGCGCAAGCGCGCGTCGCGCTGCGGGTCGGCGATCACCGCGGCGGCCGGCTCGCGGGCGCGCAGCAGGGCGAACTGGCCGCTGGCCAGTTGCCCGTAGTAGGAGACGGTCGAGCAACCGCTCAGCGCCAACAGCGCCAGGCAGGGAACCCAGCGGGGCAGTCGAAGGTCAGCAAGCGGATGGCGAAGGCGGCGTGGCATGGGCGGAACATAGCACAGCACGCGGACCGCCCGCCGCCCTACCAGCACCGGTCCGCGATCCGGCGAGGCGGAGGAACGCAAGGCGTTTTTCCAAGGCGCGACGGATGGCGGCCGGGTTAAAGGAGCTTCGGAGTCTTCTATGCGTACGCTGCTGCTTGCCGGTGGCCTGCTCGTCCTGAGCGGCTGCTCACTGCTGATGCCCACCCCCGACCCGAACCGCGCCTGGGTCGACCTCGCCACCCAGCCCGACGCCGATCTGGCCGCCGTGGAAGTCGACGACAAGACCTGGGACCGCACGCGCTACTTCGAGGTCGATCCCGGCACCCGCGAACTCACGGTGCGCTACCAGTTCACCGTCGACCCGACCAACATCGGTCCGGTGGACAGCCCGCTCTGGCGCGATTGCCAGCTCAACCTCAAGTTCAAGGACTTCAGCGCCGGCCAGCGCTACCGCCTGGAGGCCGGGCACATCGGCTTCCGTCCCTGGGCGAAGCTCTACGACCAGGACAACAGGGAACTGGCGCGCGGCCGCGAGGGGCGCTGCGCGAAGGTCTGAACGGCGCGAGGCGAGGGCGCTATGCTATGGGCTGAACCCCCTCCGGAACCCGCCCTATGCGTCCATTCACCCGTCTCGTCCCGCTCGCGCTGCTGCTCCTCGCCGGCTGCGCCGGACCGCTGCCGCAGCCGGACCCGAAGATGGCCTGGGTCGAGCTGCGCAGCGCGCCGGCCAATACCCTGCTGGCCGAGCGCCTGGACGGCGAGCGGTTGAGCGACGGGCGCTACTTCCAGGTCACGCCGGGACGCCATGTGCTGGAGGTGCGCTTCCAGTACGAACTCTATGGCGGTTCCGGCGGCGGGGGCGGCGGCTTCGGCGAGCCGGTGCAGATCAACTGCTACCAGCAGGTGGTCTATGACGGCTTCGAGGCGGGCCGGCGCTATCGCCTGGAGGTGCGCCCGCAATTGCGCAGGGCGCTGGCGCTACTGAGCGACGAACGCGGCGCGGTGGTCGCCCGTTCGAACTTCCAGACCAGCCGCTGCCCGCCGTACTGACAACGCAGCGGCTCAGTCGTCGTTCTTCTGGTAGATGATCTTCTTGGTGCCGTTCTCGCAACTGCCGACCACCATGTTCGGGTCGCTGACTTCGTCGTTGCGCACGATCTCCAGGGTGTAGGAGATCACCCCGGCCGACTGGATCTTGGTCTCGATCTCCGCCTTGAGTTCCTCGCACGGCTTCGGCGCGGCCAGCGCCGTGGCGCTGAACAGCAAGGCGGCTATCCCCAGCCCGATGGTTTTCATGACCCGTCACTCCTCGTCGATGCCTGGCAGCCGAGTGCTGCGCAGCGCATCCTGCCGCATTCGACTGCGGCAGGCCAGGGCCAGTTCGCCGGGCTGGGGAAGCGTTCCGCTCAGCCGTCGAGGCTGGCGTCCAGGCTGATCTTCGCGTTGAGCACCTTGGATACCGGGCAACCGGCCTTGGCCTTGTTGGCGATCTGCTCGAAGGTCTGCGCGTCCGCCCCCGGCACGCGCGCCCTGAGCACCAGGTGCACGGCAGTGATGGCGAAACCGTCGGACTGCTTGTCGAGGGTGACCTCGGCGCGGGTCTCGATACGTTCGGCGGTCAGGCCGGCCTCACCGAGCATCATCGACAGGGCCATGCTGAAGCAGCCGGCGTGGGCCGCGCCGATCAGCTCTTCCGGGTTGGTTCCCGGTGCGCCCTCGAAGCGGGTATTGAAGCCATAGGGGTTGTCCTTGAGCGCGCCGCTTTCAGTGGAAAGGGTGCCCTTGCCGTCTTTCAGGCCGCCTTGCCAGACCGCCGATGCCGTCTTCTTCATGTCGACTCCTCCGGAGCTGTGGATGGACAGCCGCTCACGTCGGCGAGCGGGCATGTCTACATGGGAGGACGACGCAGCCGGACAAGTTCAGTCCGCCTGCGCGGCGGCGGGATTCAGGGGCAACCGTCGATGCCGCAGAATGGAGCCGGCACGCCGCTTGTCAGGGTAGAGTTGGCGATGTCCTTTTGCGTCTCGAGGAAAGCCCGCCACTCGTCCGGCTGGCCGAGGTAGCGCCCGGTGTCGAGCACCTGCAGGCGACCATCGCGCTCCAGGGCGAAGGTCGGGAAGCCGGCGGCGCCGAGACGGTTCATCAGCCGCCGACTGTCGGCGAAGTGTACGCGCAGCGGCTCGCCGGAGCAGGCGTCGAACGCCTCGGCGAAACCCTGGCCAAGCCCCAGTTCGGCAGCCAGCCCGAACAGTACCGGACGCTCGGCGATACGCCGGCCCTCGACGTAGTGGGCGCGCTGGATCCGCGCCAGCATCGCCGCGCCGAGGCCGCCGAGCGCTTCGGCGGCAAGCACCGCGGCGGTCGGCGGGGCCGAGTCGAATACCGCGCCGGTGTCGCGCAGCAGACCGTCGAAGTAGTCCTTGCCGAACGGCTGGCCGGTCAGCTGGGCGATCCGCAGGTCGTGGGGCATCACGTAGTGGCGCAGGCCGGCGCCGACCGGCTGGCGGTTGGCATCGGTCATCATGCCGCCGCCATGCAGGCGTACGTCCAGACCTGTCACCTCGCGGGCGGCGGCGAGCAGCGGCGAGGCGCCGTAGCACCAGCCGCAGAGCGGATCGTAGAGGTAATGCAGGGTGAGGTCGTTCATCTCGGTCTCCACGAGACGCCCCGCAGGGGACGCCTCGATCAGCGGCTAGCGGCGGGCGCGGCTCAGGGCCACTGCATCTCGCCCTTGAGCACCTTGGCGCTCAGCTCCAGGCCTTCCTCGCCCGGCAGGTTCGGGTAGCGGCGCTTCATCGCCTCGACCAGCGCGGCGGAATCCCTGGCCTTGGGCAGTTCGGCTTCCAGGGCCTTCAAGTAGTCACGGGTGAAGCGCACGCCGTCCAGGCCCTTCGGCTCCTCGCCGGTGAAATGGCCGGGCACCACGCGCCGCGGCTGCAGCGCCTCGATCCGCTCGAGCATCGCCACCCAGGCCTGGCGCGAGGCCTTGGTCTGGGTATCGGCGGTCCAGACGTGCGAACCGGATTCCACCAGCACGCCACCGACCACCGTCTTCAGCGACGGGATCCACAGCACCGTGCGGTTCGGGCTCGGCCCCTTCAGGTCGACCACCTTCAGGGCATGGCCTTCCAGCTTCAACTGGTCGCCCTTCAGCGGCTCCGGCACCACCAGCGAGGTCGGCGCGTTGTCCTTGAGGATCGGCCCCCAGTAGGCCAGCTTGGCGTCCTTGGTCGCCTGGATGTGCGCGACGGTCTGCGCCGTGGCGAGGATCTTCGCCTCGGGGAAGGCGGCCTTCAGCACGTCGAGGCCGAAGTAGAAGTCCGGGTCGCCGTGGCTGATGTAGATAGTGCTGAGGGGCTTGCCGCTGGCCTGGATACGCTTGACCAGTTGCTCGGCGTCGGCGCGGGAGAACTGCGCGTCGATCAGCATCGCCTCGCGCTGGCCCACCAGCAGTTCCGAGGACACGGCGAAGATCGCCTTCTCGCCGGGGTTGTAGACCTCCAGCCGCAGCGGCTCGGCGCTGGCGGCGAAGACGCCGGCGGCACCCAGCAGGGCGGCGGCGGCGAACAGGGAACGAAGCAATCCATGGCGCGACATGAGCGGTTCTCCAGGCAGTGGGATCAGAGGCTTGCCATGTTAGTTGCTTGAAAGCGCGCAAAAAGCCCCGCGATAATCACAGCTTTGTTGCATGGATCGAGCGAATCATGGACCGCCTGACCGCTACCCGCGTCTTCGTCGAAGTCATCGACAGCGGCAGCCAGACCGCCGCCGCCGAGCGCCTGGACATGTCCCGGGCGATGGTCTCGCGCTACCTCGCCGAGTTGGAGGAATGGGTCGGCGCCCGCCTGCTGCACCGCAGCACCCGCCGCCTGAGCCTGACCGACGCCGGCGCGGAACTGTTGCCGCAGTGTCGCGAGATGCTCGCCGTGGCCGACTCCATGCAGGCCACCGGCCAGACCCGCCGCGACAGCCCGCGCGGCACCCTGCGCATCACCAGCAGCCTGTCCTTCGCCCAGGCCTGGCTGACCCGCGCCGCCGCCGCCTTCGTCGAGCGCTTTCCGGGCACCGCCATCGACCTGCAGGTCAACAGCCAGGTGATCAACCTGGTGGAGGAGCGCATCGACCTGGCCCTGCGCATCACCAACCAACTCGACCCCAACCTGATCGCCCGCCGCCTCGGCGAATGCCGCTCGGTGATCTGCGCCGCGCCGGATTACCTGCGCCGCCACGGCACCCCGCGGCGCCCGGAGGACCTGGCGCTGCACAACTGCCTGACCTACTCCTACTTCGGCCGCAGTCTCTGGCAGTTCGAGCGCGATGGCGAGCCGACCAGCGTGCCGGTGGGCGGCAGCCTCAGCGCCAACGAATCCACCGTGCTGCTGGAGGCCGCCGCCGCCGGTGCCGGGATTAGCCAGCAGCCGCTGTACTCGGCAGCCCCGCTGATCCGTAGCGGACGCCTGGTGGCGCTGCTGCCGGAATGGTCGCCACAGGTGCTCGGCATCCACGCCGTGTATGCCTCGCGCCGGCAGATGCCACCGGCGCTGCGGGCGCTGCTGGACTTCCTGGTCGAGCGGATGGCCGCCGATCCGCACTGGGACGAGGCGGGCCCGCTGGCGCTGGCGTGAAAGCCGGGTAGACTGCTGGACGCGCCGCCTTCGGCGCACCTTTATCCCCTGTCTGGAGCACGTCCATGTCCCTGTCGATCTACCAGGCTTCGATCCCGACCTTCCTGCGCACCCTCGGCAACCTCTCGGCGATCCTGAAGAAAGCCGCCGCCCACGCCGAAGCGAAGAACATCGATCCGCGCATTTTCATCGACGCCCGGCTGGCGCCGGACATGTTCCCCCTGGCGCGCCAGGTGCAGATCGCCAGCGACGCCGCCAAGGGTGCCGGCGCCCGACTGGCCGGGCTGGAAGTGCCGAGCTACGCGGATACGGAAACCACCTTCGACGAACTCCAGGCACGCATCGCCCGCACCGTCGAGTTCCTCGAGGGCATCCGCGAGGAACAACTGGACGGCGCCGAAGAGCGCAACGTGACCCTCAAGGTGCGCGGCCAGGAGATCAGCTTCAACGGCCGCGACTATCTCTTCGGCTTCGCCCTGCCCAACTTCTTCTTCCACGTCACCACCGCCTACGCCATCCTCCGCCATAACGGCGTCGAACTGGGCAAGATGGATTTCCTCGGCGGCGCCTGAGGTTCCCGCGCCGGGATGGCACGCACCAGGACCATGCAATGGATCGGAAAACCCTCGACGACACCAGCAGGTTCCTCAGCCATGTCCTTCGCCACCAGCCCGAGGCCATCGGCCTGACGCTGGACGGCGAAGGCTGGGCCGACATCGACGCCCTGATCGCCGGCGCGGCGCGGGACGGCCGCGCCCTCGACCGCGCGCTGCTCGGCGCGGTGCTCAGGAGCAACGACAAGCAGCGCTTCGCCTTCTCCGCCGACGGCCAGCGCATCCGCGCCGTGCAAGGCCACTCGCATGCCGCGGTGGCCATCGCCTACGCCCCCGCGGTCCCGCCCGCAGTGCTCTACCACGGCACCGCCCGGCGCTTCCTCGACTCCATCCGCGAGCACGGCCTGGTTCCTGGCAGCCGCCACCACGTCCACCTCTCCGCCCGCCGCGCCACCGCCCTGGAAGTCGGCCGCCGCTACGGCAGCCCGGTGCTGCTGGAAGTCGACGCACGCGACATGCACCTGGCCGGGCACCTATTCCACCAGGCGGAGAACGGCGTCTGGCTGGCCGGGCAGGTGCCCGTGCGGTTCATCCGCGAGGCTTGAGAAGGCGTCGTTACGGGGGCCTTCTCCGAGGAACCGCAAACGGCCATTCGCCCAACCCACCATCGGGAAACCGTAGGGCGCATAACGCGCAGCGTTATCCGCCGATACGCCGAGGCTCAAGGAGGAGGCCGCCACCTGGCGATGAACCAACCGCCCCTTGATGGCCCGCTGCCGCCTAGCAGAAGCGGCAGTGGAGCGCGCGGCGAAAGCCGGCTTGACTGAAGGGAAATACCGACAAGCGCAGGACGCCCGATGGACCTCCGCCCCAGCCACGTGCATGTGTTCCCACCCAGCCGCGACCTTCCGGCCGAAACCCATCCGCACCGCGAGACCCTGCTGCGCAGCGGCTGCGCCTGGAACGGCTCGCTCTACCTCGGCTATCCCCTCGGCCAGCCGCAGCTCACCGTGCAGCGCCTGAGCCTGGCCGCCCACGAACGCCTGGATTGGCAGGTCCATCCGATGCCCAGCGCGCTCTACGTGCTCAAGGGCGAACTGCGCCTGGAGACCCGCGACGGCGCGCAGAGCACCCGGGTGCTGGAAGGCGAGGCGGCGGGCTGCCTGATGAATATCATCCATCGCCTGGTCGCCGGTGCCGAGCCGGTGGAGGCGTTGCTGTTCCATGCGGGAGTGGAGGGCATGCCGGTCGGGCTCGGCGACCGCGGCGAAACGCCCGCCGGTTGAAGGCCCTGGCGAGCCGCCCGGCATGCCCGGAGCAGACAGGCGGACTACCGCAAGGGCATGCGCAGGTCGACGGCCCTTGCCAGCGAAGACCAGCGCGGTCGACGCACGCGCCATGGTGGGTTGCCGCAACGCCGGCGAAAACACCGGGGCAGGGCGCTTCGGCACCGGTCCGCCATCAACTTTTCCTATCCCCGGCGGCCACATAAATTCGTTGGACGCCCCGCGCCGGCGCCTCCAAGAATGCCGCACGGGTGCGAAGTCCGGCCGTGCACCCACCGACGCCCCACAACAGCAAGAACAACGATCGGTGCATCCATGGCAAAGGAACTGACGTCCCCCGGCGCTTCCGCCACTCCACGCAATCCGCTTTCCGCGCGTAGCCGCCCCGCAGCGACGCGCTCCCCCTAGCCGTTCCCCAACCGCAAGCGTTCCACCGGGTCACGCGTTTCGTCCGCGCCGGCGGACGCCGCTCGCCCGCGTTTCGCCCACCGCACCGATCGACCCATGTACCGGACAAGAACAGGAGTCCAACCGATGCGCTACGCCCGTTTCGCAAGCCGACACTCCCTCCTCGCCCTGGCCGTCGCGGCGGCCCTGCTGCCCGGCGCCAGCTGGGCCGCCAGCGGCGAGCGCGCCGCCGCCCGCAAGCCACCCAGCGCCGCCTGCGCCTGGAACCGCGACGTGCCGCTCTCCTACGAGGAACGCCGGCTCGACACGCCACTGCCGTTCAGCGGCGCCAACGTCGTCACCCATGACCAGACGCCGCTGGCCGAGCGCATCGTCAAGGGCGCCGGCTTCGACGGCTTCGAACCGGCCTTCGCCAGACGCCTGTGCGCCGACAATGGCCGCACTCCTGTCACCAGCTACGCCAAGGCGCTGAAACTGGTGACCGAAGAGGGCCGCGCGCTGTGGCGCGCCGCCGTCGACCGGGTCCAGGGCCGCCGCGCCATCCCCGCCGGCGCGCTGCCGGCCAGCGACGACCGCATGCTCTACTGGACGCGCACCTACATGACCCGCACCCTGCGCCAGTGGGCACCGTCCTTCCGCCTGAGCCAGGCCCAGGCCCAGGCGCTGCAATGGCGCTTCGAACGCGCCTCGCGCGGGCAACTGGACATCGACCTGCCGCGCCGCTACGCCGCCGACGGCTCGCGCTACCGGCGCATGATCATCAGCGGTTTCGACGTCTTCACCCTGGGCGCTCCCGGCACGCCGAACACCGGCCTGCGCAACGGCAATCCCTCGGGCGCCACCGCCCTGGCGCTGGACGGCCGCGAAATCCGCCTGAGCGACGGCAGCCTGCTGCGCATCGAGGCCTACCTGCTACCGGTCAGCTACGACCCGTTCAACCGCGGCATGCAGGAAGACACCCTCGGCCCCTGGTTCCGCCCCGGCCCGCGGCGGGTCGACGCCTCGATCACCATCAGCCAGGGCGGCGCCAACCAGTTCTGGCTGGAAGCCTGGAACGGCCGCTTCCACGGTTCCTCCGCCGGCAACGACGGCATCGTCTACTGCCCCGCCGACAAGGCGCTGCCCAACTACGTGCTGCCCCTGGGCAGCGTGACCAACCCTGGCAGCGCGCCGATTTCCCTGCCCGGCTCCGGCTGCAACATCAACCCGCCGCGCCGCTGGCTCGGCTACGACAGCGCCAGCCACTGGCGACGGAACCTGCCGGCGCAGTTCTCCAGGGCCTCGCTGCCGGTCCGCCAGCTGCTCGCCGCCGATACCTGGCGCGGCATCGAGCGACCGCCGGGGGCCACCAGCCAGGCCGCGGAAGGCTTCGACGTCACCTGGCACACCAACTACGCCTTCTTCCCCGACTGCGCCAAGCCGCAAACCGAGAGCGTACCGAGCAACGGGGTGATGAACGCGATGCCCGACCCCGCCCTGGTCCTGCCGCCGAACCGCCGGATCTGCGCACGCAACGGCGGCGGCGGCGACTACCTGTCCAACGAGAGCGCCTATCGCAACACCGTGCTGCGCGACACGTTCGGCCTGGACATCCCCGCCGGCCATATCCATGTCCCGGTAATGAACAACTACTACACCGGCTCACCGGCGAGCGGCGGCAGCGCACGCAACGACAACGCCATCAGCGACGCCCGCTACGAGGCCTACCGCAGCGCCATCGTGGCGCAGACCCGGGCGCTGCTGGTGGGCGTCGGCAACGCCCTGGCGCAGGGCGCGAAAGCGGACTAACCGACGCCAGGTGGAAGGCTCCGCGCCACGCGCCGGCGCCTTCCCGCCGCCAGCCCGGAGGCCAGGACCTTCCCCCGCCAGTCCAGCACGGCAGGTCAGAGAAGAGCGCCGGAAAAAGCGAGGCCGCGTCCACCGCCTGAGACCCGGCCGGCATCCGGTCGCGCCGCGCACAAGCGCAGCTGCCGCGACCCGCACGAGCGACGCGAGTCTGTACTGGAGCAAGGAAACCCCGGACGCGCGACACGGCGCTTTCCCAGGCCCGCATCGGAACGGTAGGGCAGAAGCCCGAATCGCCACGCCGGATGATGGAGACAACCGCCAACGCTCGCACCACCTCGACGCTGGCACGACTTGCCCTGACCCGGAGAGATATCCATGAGCTTCTCGCAGAACGTCCTGCGCCTGCGCCGGCAGAACGCCCTGACCCAACGGCAGATGGCCGAGCGGCTGGGCGTCACCCTGAGCCAGTTCCGCCACTTCGAGACCAAAGGCGGGCAGCCGTCGCTGGCGGTACTGAAAACCTTCGCCGGACGCTTCGGGGTGTCCCTCGACTGGCTGATCTGCGACCGCGGCGAACGGCGGGCGCTGCAGGCAGACCTGCAATTGCAGTTCGAGGCCATCGGCCGTCTGCGGCTGGACGAGCGGCGCGCCATCCGCGCGCTGCTCGACGAGCTGATCCGCCAGTACATGGCCAAGCGCAACCTGCCAGCGAAGCCCCGGCCAGCGCCCGGGGCGCCGCCACCACCGGTGCGTCCGGCGAACCGCGCCGAGGCCACGGACGCGCCGCCGTAGCCTCGGCGCGCGCTTCAGTCGCTGCCGTACTTCGGCGAGCGCGGGCCATACAACAGTCCACCCGGCTGGCCGGCCGAGAGCAGGCGCGCGCTGGTCATCCCGGCGATCGGGTAACCGGCGTCCTCCACCGAACTGTTGATGATCTGCTTGACCGCCGCGGTGATCAGCATGCCCACCAGGCCGCCGTTGTTGCCGCCGTTGTTCTCCTCGCTGGAGGCGGTCGCCGTGCCGGTCCACAGGGTGGTGCCGGAGCGCAGGTCGACCAGCCTGGCGCTGGCGGTGACGATGGTCGCGCTGCTGATCACCATGTAGCGCGTGCCGTAGTCGCTCACCGTGACGTACAGCGCCGCATCGGCGCCATAGATTTCGCGCAGCTTGGCCGGGGACACCTGGTGCACGTCGCCGGCGCTGGTCAGGCCGTTCTGGCGGAAGGTCTCGTCGGCCAGCGCCACCGGCACCACGTAGTAGCCGGCCTCGGCCAGCGGGAAGGTGACCTGCGAGAGCATGCTGTAGGTCGCCTTCACGTCGGGCGACTCGTTCAGCGGCGGCAGGACCAGGATCGAGCGCGGCTTGGCCTGCTTGAACGCCGAGTAGTCGACGCTCTTGGTCGGCGCGCAGCCGCCGAGCAGGGCCAGCAGGGTGAAACCGGCCACCAGGCCGGACAGTCGGGCGAGTTTCAACGGGCACCTCCACGGGCGTTGTTCAGCAGGAAGTCCATGTAGGTGGCCGACTCGGGAAACAGCGCCTTCTCGGTCTTGAACTCGCGGACCATCTGGTCGTCCTTGCCGAGGCTGGAATAGAGCAGCCCCAGCTGGGCGTGATAGCCCGGCGGCACCGCGCCGTTCTTCGCCCGGATCTTCTCGAGGTCGGCTTCCAGCGCCTGCGCCTGGGCCTCCTTGGATTCACCCTTGAAGTATTCATGGACCTGGGCCTGGTAGCCCTCCCACTGGTACAGCGTCTTCGGTCCGCTGCACCCGGCCAGCGCCATGCTCCCCAGCAGCGCCGCCGTCCATGTGATCGTCTTGCTCATGTGTGCCGTGATTCCCTGGTTTCTGGTGGATTATTGGTTCTGTGGCTTCCAGGCGCCGCTATCGACCGCGTTGACCAACTTGTTCACCGCCTCGCGCATGGCCAGGTCGAGGACCTTGCCGTTGAGGGTCGAGTCGTAGCTGGCGGTGCCGCCGAAGCCGATCACCTCGCGGTTGGACAGGGCGTACTCGCCAGCGCCCTGGGTCGAATAGACGACCTCCGAGGTAGAGATGTTGACGATGTTCAGCGCCACCTTGGCGTAGGCGATCTGCGACTTGCCGCGGCCGAGGATGCCGAACAGCTGGCGGTCGCCGACTTCCTTGCGGCCGAACTCGGTGACGTCGCCGGTCACCACGTAGTCGGCACCCTTCAGGCGCTGGGCCTGGCCCTTGATCGCCGCTTCCTGCTGGATCTCGCTCATGTTGTCGCGGTCCAGCACGTTGAAGCGATTGGTCTGCTGCAGGTGGGTGATGAGAATGGTCTTGGCCTGGCCGCCGAGGCGGTCGACGCCATCGGAAAAGATCCCGCGCATGTAGCTGGAGCGGTTGTCGAACTTGCCCACCGCGATCGGCGAACGCACGCCGCTGTAGGGTCGGTTGACGCTCTCGACCTGCTGTACCGGCAACGCGGTGGAGGTCTCGGTGGCGCAGCCCGCCAGGCCGGCCAGGGTGGCGGCGGCGAGGAGCGGCAGTAGTGCTTTCTTGGCGCGATGACTCATGGGGTTCTCCTGGAAAAAACGCTGGCGCCACGGAACGGTTTCCAGCCGTCCCGAGTGCGGAAAAGAGGGCGTGGTGAAAGTCGAGGAAGGCCGGGCGGCATGGCGGCGCGCCAAGGCGAGGGGCGAAATGGGGTGGCCACGATTTCTTTCCTTGAAATACGAATGCGTCGAACAACCGGCGCTCCCGGCCGGCCTTTGGAAATCCGAAAGGGTCGTGCGATGCACGAACCGTATGCGCCATCAATAGGCCATCTCGGTGGGCGGCAAAGTTACCACAGTTGCCCCGGTCGTTTCGTTATGCAGGAAACATATTCGGGGAATTCTGATTGCATCTCGTTCGCTTATACGAAGGAAGCCGGGCCCCCGGGGGAGCGCTACACCTTCGACCGGATGCCCCAGGTTGGAAAACACCGCGGGGTCGTCTGCTGCTATGGTGCCCACAGGCATCTTGCCACCTTCTCTTCCGGCGAATGGAATCGAGCATGACGCTTTCCCTGGAACTGTTGCTGAGCCTGTGCACGGCCCTCGCCATCGGCCTGCTGATCGGCGCGGAGCGCGGCTGGCAGGCGCGCGACCGCGAAGATACGCGGCAGATCGCCGGCATCCGCACCTTCAGCCTGGTCGGCCTGCTCGGCGGCTTCGCCACCCTGCTCGCGGGCGAACTCGGCAGCGCGGTCTGGGTGGCGCTGCTGCTGGCCCTGGCGGCGCTGGTCGTGGCCGGCTACGTGAGCGACGTCAGGCGAGGCGGCGACCAGGGCATGACCACCGAGATCGCCCTGCTGACGACCTTCCTGCTCGGCAGCCTCGCCCTCACCGAGCAGCGCCTGATGGCCGCCGCCGGCGGCATCGTGCTGACCCTGCTGCTGAGCCTCAAGGACAAACTCCACGCCGTGCTGAAGCGCCTGACCGCCGAGGAGCTGTCGGGCACCCTGAAGCTGCTGTTCATCTCCGTGGTCCTGCTGCCGGTGCTGCCCGACCGGGGCTACGGCCCCTGGGCGTTCTTCAACCCTTACCTGACCTGGTGGATGGTGGTGCTGATCGCCGCCCTCGGCTTCTCCGCCTACCTGGCCATCCGCCTGGTCGGCTCGCGCAAGGGCCTGCTGCTGACCGCGGTGCTCGGCGGCCTGGTGTCCTCCACGGTGATGACCCTGACCCTGGCGCGCCTGCGCCAGCGCATGCCCGACGCGCTGCTGGCGTGCGGCCTCCTGGCGACCTCGGCGCTGATGTTCCCGCGCATCCTCGTCGAGATCGGCGCGCTACACCCGGCCTTGCTCAAGGAGCTGGCCCTGCCGTTCGCCGCCACCACCCTCGTCTACCTTGGCGGCACGCTGTTCCACGCCCTGCGCGGCGGCCGCGCCAGCCAGGAGGCGCCCGACGAGCCTGGCCTGCGCAACCCCTTCGAACTGCTCCCGGCCCTGCGCTTCGCCGCCCTGCTCAGCGCGATCCTGCTGCTGGTGGAGGCCGGCCGGCGACTGTTCGGCGATGCCGGCATCTACGCGGTCGCGCTGCTCTCCGGCCTCGCCGACGTCGACGCGATCACCCTGTCCCTGGCCCGCGCAGCGCAGGGCGAACTCGATCCCGGCGTGGCCAGCCGCGGCATCGCCCTCGCCGCCCTGAGCAACAGCCTGGTCAAGGCCGGCCTGGTCGTGCTGGTCGGCGGCAAGCGGCTGGCCCTGCTAACGCTGCCCTTCAGCCTGGCGGGGCTGCTGGTCGGTGCGCTGTTGATCCTGCTGTGAGGCGCCGGGGAAACTCGGACCGCTCCACCAGACCTTTCCGGAGCCATGCTGTGAAGCCCGAGGCTTAAGGAAGAAAAGGGCGAAGAAAAGGGGACAGATTTATTTTTACCACTCTAATTTTCAGCGACTGCGCCCACGCTGAACCACTCAAAGCAAATAACTCGCTAAACCATTCTCCCTTACCTAGGCATCTCGCCCCCTTGACGGAGCCTGCGCTGGAGCCTCCGTGTTCAGAAGTTAGGATAGGGAAAATAAAAATTCTTCCTTTATGTTAATAATTAGAAATAAGTTTATCTACGTACTCTTTACGGTATAAACCCAAATCAGCCTGCTCCATCATAAACTCTCTACTAACGAACTCGCCAAAATCAAAATTTGAATATACAGATTTCGTTTAGGGAAAATAAATCTATCCCCTTTATGCTCACCTGTCGCTTTTGCACCAACTAAATATCAAAAGATTCTCTGCGACGGTATACAACCCTGCCCACCTCCGAAAGTCCCGGAAGGCGTTCATGCCCCACGATCAACTCAGACCTGCATCTCAAACTAGAGCCCTGATATGCCGTATATTGGCAAACAACATCCTCAATCTCCTCAACGTCCTCTTCGCTGCTCTCTTCAAGATAAAATCTCAATACCCACTCATCGCCATCCCATAACAATACAATCATTCTAAAATTGGCAGATATCGCACCTACCAACGCTTGAATGAGCATTAACACTTGAAAATTCCATTCTTCCAACGTTGGCCGGCTACTCATTTGGGACTCCAGTTTGGATTTGTAGGGACAATACTCGGACTCTTTGTGCCCTTGATAATAAATACATGGGTTGCCTGATCAGTTATACCAACACGACAGAAAAGGGGACAGATTTATTTTCCCTACTCTAATCTCGGTCGCCCTTGCCCACGCCGCTCTATTCTCACCCCGGCTACCCGCTCGATCTCGTCCACGAACCGTTGATTGCCCGTCAGTTGTCCACGCTGAACCGCCTCGCGAATCAGCTTCAATTCCTCGGCCGGTATCGCCTCTTTCACGAACGTTACGTATCGCCGATATCGCTCTTCGGCCGTCTGACCTAGCCCAATGAAGCAGGGATCCATATCCAACCAGTTTGGCTCCTTCAACCAATTCGCCCGCAGCCCATAACTTGACCAGGGATAGGCCGCCACATCGTCCACCATCCGCGCCCGAACAGGGTTCAGTTCGATATACCGGCAACACGCCAGCAGGTAGGCATCGCTCTGTACGACACTCGATTTATAGCGACTTTCCCACAACGTTCCGGAACGGCCCTCCAGGCGATTCCGATATCGTGTCGTGCGCGCCGCCAGCGTTTTCATCAGTTGCGCCAAGCCAGACAGCGAATCACCAGGCGCCAAGAGCAGATGGACATGGTTGGTCATCAGGCAAAATGCGTAGACCTTGATACCAAAGGCATCCTTGAGGTCCCGTAGATCGGAGAGGTAACGCTGGTAGTCCTCATCCTCGGCGAATACCACTTGCCGATTGTGTCCCCGCTGGACCACGTGAAGCGGATAATTCGGTAAAACCACTCGCCCTTGCCTAGGCATCGCGGAGCCTCCTTACGGCGTCTGCACTGGAGCCTCCCTGCTTAGAAAATTAGAGTAGGGAAAATAAATATGTCCCCTTTATGCATGCCTTTATGCATGACTTAGATAGTTCCTCACGAAAAAATTGTTCCGCGTCGTTATTAAGTTACCAAACCTGTCAGTAAGAACAGTCATGGTAGAGGTAGGCTGACCACTGAATTTATCAATACCAATAGGCCGACTGAGATTCACTTCTCGAATATATCGAATACCTTGCGCACTTTCTAACGTGCGCGTTATAGGCGCACTCACCACCTCTTTACTTTGTAGCAAAGTACGAAGCTCAGCTTTTCCTATAGTGAATTGGCTTGCATTCACCTCTGAATTTAAGTGACGAATTACAACGTGCTCCCAAGCCGAACTTTTGTCACCGGTCATTAAGTTAACGCGTGACTGAACACGCCCAGGAACTTGAATAGCCGCTTCAGCAGCAGTCCCAGTTCCTTTTTCACCATTAAACTAAACGTCTCTTCGCCTCAGAAAGAGCAGCCATCCAGCATTCGAAGTCAAGCGACCAAGGCTGTTGGTTGGGAGAAGGATAGAGCTCTAATACGAAACGCCCATCTGGAGCACGCTGTATCTCGGCCACCATTTCGTCCTCCTGCCAAATTTCCGCAACCAAATCATCGCGATCCGGCACACTTGCTAATTCAACTTTTAGGCTCATTTTCAAGGTTCCAAGAATCCAATGAATTTACCATCAGAACCATAGCGAAGACCGCGCCCATCAGGTGCCCGAACTTCAGTTACTTCACCAAATCTCGCATAATGGCGAGTAGTCATAGTGCTACCCGGAGTCGTTAGGATATCGTCAACTACGTGCTGGCCCTGCTGATTAATTGAAAGAGGATTACCTTTCGCTGCTGGGAAAGCGCTTCCTTCGCGCCCCCCATGCTTTTGAAGTGCACGACCCGCAGCAGTCAATCCGCCGAAAGGGGACAGATTTATTTTTACCACTCTAATTTCAGCAACTGCGCCCACGCTGAACCACACAAAGCAACTCGCTAAACCATGCGCCCTTACCTAGGCATCGCGAAGTCCCCTTACGGCGTCTGCGCTGGAGCCTCCTTGCTTAGAAAATTAGAGTAGGGAAAATAAATCTGCCCCCTTTATTCTTTTTATTCTTATTAGCTGAGTATAAAGTAGAATCCTGCCACTGAGAGCGGGATTTGTTTTACGGATTAATGGCCTTTATACCTAACCGGAACATTTCAGTAGGAAATAAAGTTTCAAGTATCATATTGTTATTAAAAATAAATAATTTTGGCGATAAGGCTATAACGTCATAAATATTTTCAGCTATTAATTTCAGATTTGTTCTAAAGATGGGAATGTTTACATCATCTGCAAAAACGAATACGTCAGCATTTTTTATAGAGTTTACATCCAATAGAGCATCAATATTTTCATAGTCTGAGTACTCCATTTCTGACCACAGAATGTTTCCTTTCTCAAGGGGGTATTTATACAAAATATCAATGGCATCCTGCTGAGCTTGCCCCTCAACTATATTGAAATCAGCTCTCAGCGCCTCTTTACACTCTTCAAATAAAGTCATTTTCCTACCTGTTTCGTAAAAAAGTGGTCAGATTTATTTTCTCTACTCTAATTTCAGAAACTGCGCCACGCAGAAACACTCAAAGCAAATAACTCGCTAAACCATTCTCCCTTACCTAGGCATCTCGCCCCTTGACGGAGCCTGCGCTGGAGCCTGCGCTGGAGCCTCCGTGTTCAGAAGTTAGGATAGGGAAAATAAAAATTCTTCCTTTATGTTAATAATTAGAAATAAGTTTATCTACGTACTCTTTACGGTATAAACCCAAATCAGCCTGCTCCATCATAAAATCTCTACTAACGAACTCGCCAAAATCAAAATTTGAATATACAGATTTCGTTTCATCCAACATAACCAAAACCCCTATCTCTTCTAAAACCTCTTCATACAGAACCCATGAGACCATATCTGAAAAAGCTACTATTCTACCTACCTCTCCAACTAAAACATGCTCTTCATATAAAGAGCACAGCCTATTCTCTATCTCAGTAAAATTAACTTCAAGCAGATCAACTTCATAAACCGAGGAGATCTCAAATTTATTTTTTTGGGCTACCAAAAAGCAGAAAAATATTTTTTTCGCACCACTATTAACGCTAACAAAAAATAACAATTTTAAAATACTCAAACTATATAGAGCCGATCTCTCAACAAAAAATGTCATCCCTTTCTTTACCTTAACAACATTATCTGGAAGCTTCTTTGAAAAGTCCACCAAATCATATAAAACATGCTGACAGGAACTATTCATATTACACCCCTAAGGATTTTCAAAACGAATCTTTACAGCAATATTTTTCTTACTATTTCCACCTATCTTTAGTTCCGCAGAAGGTAGCCCCGTAGTTTTTGATCTTGAGTAGAACGTGTATGTTTTATCTCCTTTAGTAAGTACATTGACCGTACCGTCTTTACTTGGAGTATTCTTGAATCCCGCAGATACTAGATTCTTAATCGCATCCGATGCTGACTGATCTGTTTGGATATTCCTCGGGCTATTGCGGGTTGCTTTAGGCAACTCAGTAATCTTAGAACTACCCCCCCCAAGATCATCCACTACGCTTTTTACAGCAGGCTTCACCGGATGCGTATAAGGCATCCCCGCCTCAGCATCCGCCAACGCCCCAATGGTAGGCAGATTAGCCTTTCCTGGGGCCACCTCTCCTTTGGGCAACTCTCCCGCCTTCAGCGCATTCATGAGCGCCTTGGCCGATACCTTGCCAGCGGCACCGCCCATTGCCGGAACGCCGATTCCGAACGGATTGAACCCCGTCTGGTCCAGGTATGCACCGACTTCCTTCTGCCACTGTGGATTGCCGTTCCACCAGAGGTTGGCGGTCTGCTCCAGGTGCAACTGACCAGCCGTCGTCCAGTCGACGACGTTTCGGCCCATCAGGAAACCGTAGGCTATATCGCTGTCACTTCCTCCCGGATTAGCTGTTTCCTGCCGGGCCACCAGCTCGTTGAGAGCCCTAGACCCCGCATCGATCTCCGCACGAATCTCCGCGCAATTGCCCACAGCCACGCAGCCATTCAACCTCCGCCGGTTCTCGTCGCTACGCGCCTTGAACTCTTCCTCTACCTGACGGCAATTTCCCTGGGACTTGCATTTCTGCAAGGCATTATCCAGATCGGCCACATCCTGATGGTTCAGGAAGTTGTATTGCGTCGAGTTCTTCGCTACCCAAGCAGCGCTTTCCAGAGCCTTGCCTGTCGCATCAGGATCGCGTACCGCCGTAGCCAGAACACCAACCAATTGCGACCCCATAGTGACCATGGCTTCACGGTTCTCAGGGCTCAAGCTCTTGAAGGCCTGGTCTAGCTTGGCCACCAGCGCTTCATTGGCGCCAGCTGCCGCGGCGCCCGTGGCGAAATCGCCACCGCTGACCTGCGCCGCCAGGCCACCCATCAGGGCGTGCATGGTCACCATCGACGGATCGCCTGGCTTCAGGCTGTATTCCTGGCCGATATCGCCGACGAAGTTGAAACCTGCCGCCGCGAAACTGTTGTAGAGCGCGCTCTTCAGCGCCTCGTTCAGGCTCCCGCCCTGGCCCAAGGCCTGGCTCAATACAGTGGATGTAGCGTTCTGCATCGCCTGATTGGCAGCGAAGCGACCAACACCAGATAGGCTGCTGAGGTCTACCGTGACCTTTCCAGTAAGCGGATCAGTCTTGGTCTGAAGAATCCCGTCGAAGTACTCAGCCGTCAGCCCCCCGGTCAGGCTCGCAATAGCAATCTGCTTCAGACTGTCGCTACTGAAGCTGTCTTTCAGCACCTTCCCGAGGTCGCCCTTGTTGTTGATCAGGCTGACCGCTGCCGTGCCCGACAGGCTTCCTGCCGCACCAACTCCTGCGCCCATGGCGAAGCTACTGGCACCCACTCCTGCACCACTGAGCGCTCCCGCTGCCGCCATGCCACCGATGGCTGCCGCCGCGATGGCGACAGCGATCTGCGTCGCCGGCCCCATGCCCGAGTTGCTGTACTTCCAGCTATCGTGCACCTCCTGCACCATGCGCCAGTCCACATCCCCGCGCTGCTCGGCCTCCTTCAGCCACGCCAGTTGCGGATCCGCCTGCACCATCGCGTCGATGGTCTGGCTCACGGTCTTCTGGTCGATATGCTTGAGGTCGATCTTCAGCCCTTCCACGGCCTTGATCGCCAGATTCCCCTGGGCCACGATCTGGGTCTGGCGTACGGTTTCGTCGGTCTGGCCCTTGCCCTTCGACGACTGCCACGCCAGGTCGCCCTTGCTCTTCTCGTGGCTTTCCTGGTGCAGGTCCTTCACTGCCTCGAAGGTCACCGCGCCGCCGCTGACGATAGCCAGGTCGTTGCCCGATTCCAGCTTCGCGCCCTGGTAGGTCTGGTCGCCGCCGCTGAGCAGGGTGAGGTCGCCGCCGCTGCTGATCTGGCTGCCCACCGCCTTGACGTCGGTGACTTCATCGCGTTGGGTTTCCTTGCGGCCGAAGTCGCCTTTCTTCTTCTTGTCGTACAGGTAGTAGTTGCTGTCGTTGGCGGCCAGCAGCTCCAGCTTGTCGCCGGCCACCAGGTAGGCTTCGTCGCCGGCGCTGGTCTGGCTCGCGACCAGCCGCAGGTCCTGTCCGGCATTGATCGCCAGGTCGCCGCCGGCATCCACGCGGGTGCCTTGCTGGGCGACCTTGTCTTCCTGGTAGGTGACCTTCCTGGTCTTGCTGTAGGCATGCTCCTCGTTCGCCGCCGCCGCCAGGGTCACGTCGCGCCCGGCGGAGAGGGCGATGTCGCGGCGCGCTTCGAGGGTGCTGGCCACCGCCGTCAGGTCGCGGCCGGCGCTGACGTTCAGGTCCCGCCCGGCGCTGACTTCGGCGCCGAGCTGGGTCACGCTCTGTAGCCGCGACGTGCTCCAGCGGGTCTGGCCCTGGCGGTCCTCGACGGCGGCGACGGTGACGTCGCGTCCGGCGTCGAGGCTGAGGTCGCCGCGGCTCTGCAGCACCCCGCCGAGGTTGGCGATATCGCGTCCGGCCTGGACGTTCAGGCTGTTCGCCGCCTCCACCCGCGCGGCGCTGTCGGCGAAGCTGCGTTCCCAGGTGCGGCCGTCGAGCGCGCTGTCGTAGCGGGTCACGCTGCGTTCGTTGATCACGTCGCCGGTCAGCGCGGTGAGGCTCACGTCGCGCCCGGCGATGACCCCGCCCTGGCGGTTGCGGATCGAGTCGCCGGCGAGCAGGTCAAGGCGTTTGCCGGACTCGATCAGGCCGCTGTTGTCGAGGTTGTCGGCTGTCGCGCTGAGGTCGTTCTGTGCGCGCAGGGTGCCGACGTTATGCAGGTCGCCGCCGCTCACCAGCTTCACGTCGCGGCCCTGGATCAGCGCACCGTTGGGTGCCAGCCGACCCTCGGCCTGGGCCAGGTAGACCACCGGCGCGAGGACCTTCTCGCCGTTCACCTCGACCTCTTCCAGCCACACGATATCGTGCGTCAGCGCCGCCATCTGCTCTGCGCTCAGGCCCACACCCAGTTGCAGGTGCAGTTGGTCCTTGTAAGCGATGGCGTTGTCCATCAGGTAGCGGAACAACGCCTCGTCGCTGCTCAGCCCGTCGATGTAGCGCTGGCCGGTGCGCGCCACCACCGCGTCGCGGATCAGCCGCTGCTCGTAGAGACCGTCGCCGAGACGCTTCTTGCTAGCGTCCGGGTTCATGCCCAGGCCGCTGAGCAGGTAGTCCGAGTTGAGGAACTGCTTCAGCTCGGTGAGCGCCGGGTTGGTCTCGATCAGGTACTTGTGGCTGGCGCTCGGCGTGGCGTTGCCGGGCACGCCCTGGACCCGGGCGACGCCCGGCAGGCTGCCGCCGAGCGCGCTGCCGCCCTGGCCCTGGACGTTGGCCGCGCCAGCCAGGCCGTCGACCCGCACGCCCTGGCCCTGCCAGGTACCGGCGGCGTTGCCGGCGCCCTGCTGGCCGACCGAGACGCCGCTGCCGCCCTGGGTGCGGTCGGCGCCGGCACCGAGCGCGGCGCTGGCGTTGCCGTCCTCGGCGAAGTGCGAGCTGAGGCGGAACAGGCCATTGTCGCCCTGCGGCAGGCTGAAACCGGGCAGGGTGACCGGGTTGACCTGGCGCCGCGCCAGGTCGGGCGGCAGTTGCGAGGTCAGCGGCACGACCACCGAAACCCCGCTGCCGCCCACCGCGCTGTCGCCGACCTGGCGACCGCTGCCGACGAAGGTGTAGCCGGGACGGATGACGCTGTTGTTGATGCGCTTGCCGGCATTCACCGTGACGTTGCCGGCGGCCTGGATCACCGCCGCGTAGGACTGGTCGCCGGTGCTGATCGGGGTCGGTCCCTTGCTCGGGAATTCGTACTCGAAGGACCAGTCGCTGAGGATCGCGTTGAGCGCGGCGGGGATCTCGCCGGCGCGCGCCGGGTCGAAGTTGGCGCTCTGGTACCAGTAGAGGTCGGTGAAGTTGCGCGACTTCTGGTCGATGCCGCCGATATCGCCGCCACGGGCGGTGCGCAGCACGCGGATGGTTTCCAGCTCGCCGGTTTCCAGGCCCTGGTTGTCGAGGACTTCGAGGTTGGCGGTGAGGTTGCCGCCGGCGCCGATCAGGCTGGAGACGTTGCTCAGGGTGCCGCCGTCGATGGCGAAGTCGCCGCCGGCCAGCAGCTGGCCCATGGCGCTGCTGGCGGTGACCTCGGTCTTGTCGCGTTGGGTGACGGTCCAGATGGCATTGCGCTTGCCGCTGCAGTCGCCGGCGTTGACCCCTTCGATGCAGGCGGTCTGCTCCATCTTCGCGGTGTACAGGCCCGACTTGCTTTCCAGCACGGCGCGACGGTTCTCGATCAGGCTGGCGCGCAGGCTGAAGTCCTTGTCGCTCTCGATCACCCCGGAGAGGTTGCGCAGGCTGTCGGCGCGCCCGCCGGCATCGTCGCGGGCGATATCCAGCCTGCCGAGGCTGTACACATCTCCATAGAGGTTGGTGATGTCGCGGGCGCGCAGGGTCATGTCGGCGCCGCTGAACAGCAGCCCGCGCTCGTTGAGCAGGGCGGGCGCGTTCAATCGCAGGTTGCCGCCGCCGCCCAGGGTGCCGTAGTTGTTCAGGCTCGCGGCGCTGGCGACGAGGTCGCCGGCGGCGGTGATCCGCCCACGGTTGACCAGCAGGTTGCCGGCGCCGAGCGTGACATTGGCGCCGCCGGCGAGGCTGGCGGCGGTGCCGAGGTCGAGGCTGGCGGCGTTCAGGGCGAAGTCGCCGAGGCTGGTGGCGCGGCCGTTGCCACGGTAGCCGCCGCTCAGGTCGAGGCGCAAGCTGCCGTCGCTGGCCAGCAGGCCGTCGTTGCTCCAGTCGCCGCCGCGGCCGGTGAAGGACTGCACCGCCAGCAGCTTGCCCTCGGCGGTCTGGCGGAAGGTACCGATGTCCAGGTTCAGGCGTCCGGCCTGCAGCACGCTGCTGTTGGTCCATTCGCTGGCGCGGATGTCCAGCAGGCCATTGGTGGTCAGCTCGCCGCCGGCGCGGATCACCTGCCCGGAATCCAGGCCGAAGGTGCCGTTGCCGGTGTGGAGGATGCGCCCGTCGGCGTTGGCCAGGCTGCCCAGTTGCAGGTCGAGGTCCTGGTTGGCGCTTTCCAGCGCGCCGTAGGCGTTGTTCAGCTCGCCAGCGACCAGCCGCGTGCTGCCGCTGCGGCCCAGGGCGCGCAGGCTGCCGTCACTGTTGTCGATCGAGGCGGCGCGCAGGAGCAGGTCGCCTTCGCTTTCCAGCTGGCCGAAGCGGTTGGCCAGCGCGCCGGCCAGGCTGAAGTCGACGCGCCCGGCGCCGACCTTGCCGCCCTGGCCCGCCGCCGCGCCCTGGTTGAGGAAGCGCTGGCCGCTGACACTGAGCAGGCCGCTGGCGTAGAGGCCGCCGCCCTGGTTGTCGAAGTCGGCGGTGACGATGCGGTTGTCGCCGGCCAGCGCCGAGAGATGGCCCTTCTGGTTGCGCACGCCTTGCTGGGCCTGGATCTCCAGCGACTGCGCCTGGGTGATGCCGGCGCTGTTGTCGAACAGCCCGGTGACCAGCTTCAGCCAGCCCTTGGCGCTGTCGAGCACGCCGCCGGCGCCGTTGTCGAGGCTGGCGCTCTGCAGGTCGAGGTTGCCGGCCCGGCTGTCCAGACGGCCGCCCCGGTTGTCCAGTGCGGCGTCGAGGCGCAGGCGGTTGTCGCCCTGGGCCTGGAGCGTGCCCTGGCGGTTGTCCAGGCTGCCGGCCTGCACGTCGAGGGCGCCGGCCTGGCTGAAGACCAGGCCGTCCTGCTGGTTGCGCAGGGCGCCCTGGCCCAGGCGCAGGGTCATGTCGGCCTGGCTGGCGAGGGTGCCGGAGGCGCTGTTGTCCAGGCCCTGGGCGAAGAGTTCCAGCAGCCCCTGGCTGACCAGCTTGCCGCCGCGGTTGTCGACGCTGGCGCTGCGCAGCAGCAGGTCGCCGCCGCTGGCCAGGCGCGCGCCGCCGGTATTGACCAGGGCGCCGCCGAGGAGCGCCTCGAGCCGGCCCTGGCTGATCAGCTGGCCGCCGCTGTTGTCCAGGCTGGCACCCGTGAGCAGCAGGCTGCCGCCGTTGACCTGGCCGCCGGCGTTGTTCAGCACCGCGCTGGCGCGGTCGAAGGTCAGCGCGCGCTGCGCCGAGATCAGCCCGCCCTGGCCGTTGTCCAGCTTCCCGGCGATGCTCAGGGTCACGTCGCTTTCGCCGGAGACGATGCCGCCGGCGTTGGCCAGGCGGGCGGCGGCGATCCGCTGCGCCCCCTTGCTGACCAGGGCACCCTGGCCGTGGTTGTCCAGCGCGCCGGCGAGGCTGACCGCCAGCTCGCCGTTCTTGCTCGACAGGGTGCCGCCGGCGCTGTTGTACAGGCTGCCGCCCTCGACCGCCAGGCCTTCCCAGCCGGAGAACAGGCCGTCACCGGCATTGCCCAGCTGGTCGGCGACCAGGCGCAGCTTCCCGGCGCTGATGATGCGGCCCTTCTGGCCGTTGTCGATGCGACTGGCCAGCAGCTCGAAGCCCTGCTGGCTGGAAATCTCGCCGCCCTGGCGGTTGTCGAGGACGTTCAGCCGCTCGATGCTCAGCGGGCCGCGGGCGCTGATCAGGCCGCCCTGGTTGTCCAGGTCGCCGCCCTGCAGGTCGAGACGGACGCCGCGCTCGCCGATCAGCCGGCCCTGGCGTTGCAGCAGGCGCTCGACGGTCAGGCGCAGGTCGCCCCTGGCGGAGATTTCGCCGCCGTCGGCGGAATCGACGCGCCCTGCCGTCAGTTCCAGTTCGCCGTCGCTGGTGAGCAGGCCGCCGCGGTTGTCCAGGTTGCCGGCGCCCAGCGTCAGCGACTGCTTGCCACTGAGGGCGCCGCCACGGTTGTCGAGGTCGGCGCTGCTGACATCGAGGGCGCCCTGGCTGACCAGCTGGCCACCCTGGGCGTTGTTCAGCGCGCCAGTGGCGACGCTCAGGCCGGCGTTGCCGGAGAGCAGGCCCTTGCCGCTGTTGTCCAGCGAGGCGCTGGCGAGCGTCAGGCGGGCGCCGGAAACGGTGCCTTCGGCGTGGTTGTCCAGCGCGCCGGCGACGCGCAGGTCGATGCCGGCGCGGCTGGCCAGGGTGCCCTTGGCGCTGTTATCCAAACTGCCGGCTTCAATGTCCAGCCCGGTGGCGCCGGAGATCACCCCGGCCAGGCTGTTGTCCAGGGCCTGGGCGATGCGCAGGACCAGGCTGTCGGCGCTGAGCAGGCGCCCGCCGCGGTTATCCAGGCTGGCGGCGGCGAGGGTGAAGGCGCGGTCGCTGGAGATTTCCCCGCCGGCGCCGTTGTCCACCGCGCCGAGCTGGCGCAGCAGCAGCGCGCCGGGCGTGGCGATCAGGCCGCCGTCGCGGTTGACCAGCGCGCCGCCATTGAGGTCGAGGGTGATGCCGGTTTCGCTGACCAGTGCGCCACCTGCGCGCTGGTCGAGGCCTTTCAGGTTGGCGTCGAGCAGGCCCTTGGCGCTGATCCGGCCCTGCTGGCCGTTGTCCAGCCGGGCGGCCGCCAGGGTGATGCCGGCGTTGCTGCCGATGGTGCCCTTCTGGCTGTTGTCCAGCGCACCGGTGCGGATATCCACCGCGCCCTTGGCGCTGATCACCCCGGCGCGGCTGTTGTCGAGGCTGGCTCCGTCCAGCGCCACGCCGGCGTCGCTGAGCAGCTTGCCGCCCTGGTTGTTCAGCGCGCCCCGGCTGCTCAGCGTGAGCGGGCCGGCGCTGGAGAAGGTGCCGCCACGGTTGTCGAGGCTGGCGGATCGCGCCGTCAGCGCGCCTTCGCTGACCAGCGCGCCGCCCTGGTTGTCCAGCGCGCCGTCCAGGCTCACGCCCAGGCCTTTCTGGCTGTCGAGCCGCCCGCCGTCGCCGTTGAACAGTTCGCCGCCGTCCAGGCTCAGGCCGTCGCGCCCGGCCAGCACCCCCTTGGCCTGGTTCAGCAGGCGCTGCACGGTGAGGCGCAGGCCGCCGTCGCCGATGACCTTGCCGGCGCGGTTGTCCAGTTGCTCGCGGACGTTCACGGCGACCTTCGCGGTGCTGGAAATCTCGCCGGCGCGGTTGTCGACCTGCCGCGCCTCGATAGCGATGCCGCCGTTCGCGGCGATCAGCCCGGACTGGCTGTTGTCGAGCGTGTCGGCCGCGACCTTCAGGGTCTTTTCGCTGACCAGTTCGCCACCTTGCTGGGCCAGGCTGCCGAGCGTCGCCTGCAGGTCGCCCTTGGCGGCGATACGCCCTCCGGCGTTGCCGACGGCGTTCGCCGTGAGATCCAGGCGGCCATCGCTGAGCAGCTTGCCGCCCTGGTCGTTGCGCAGGCTGGCGACCTCCACGCGCACCCCGCCCTTGCCGCTGGCGATGCCGCCATCGCCGTTGTCGAAGGCGCCTCCCGTGGCTTCCAGGCCGGCGTCGGCCACCAGCATGCCACCACGGTTGTCCAGGCTGGCGCCGTGGACGTTCAGCTCGCTGCGGCTCGACAGCAGGCCGCCGGCTCGGTTGTCCAACTGCCCCACCGTCACGCGCTGCGCGCCCTGGCTGAGCAGGTTGCCCTGGTCGCGGTTGTCCAGCAGGCCGGCGACGCTGGCGACCAGCCCGCCCTGGCTGGCCAGCGTACCCTTGCCGCTGTTGTCCAGGCTGCCGGCCTGCAGGTCGAGGCGGTTGGCCGCCGAGAACAGGCCGAGGCGGTTGTCGATGGCGCCGCTGGCGACCACCAGCAGGTCGTCGCCGAGCAGCTTGCCGCCACGGTTGTCCAGGCTGCCGAGGCGCACCTCGGCGCGCTTGCCGGAAATTTCGCCATCCGCCCGGTTGTCCAGCGCCTGGGCGCTGACGCGGGTCGCTGCTGGCTGCCGAGCAGGCCTTCCTGGCTGTTGTCGAGCGTCCCCGCGCCGACTTCCAGGTCGTTCAGGCCGATCACCTGGCCGCCGCGGTTGTCGAGCTTGCCGGCCGCCGCGACCACGGTGCGGTCGCGACTGTGCAACAGCCCGCCCCGGCGGTTGTCCAGGTTCGCCGCCGCGACCCGCAGTTCGCCCTCGGCGAGCAACTTGCCGCCACGGTTGTCCAGGTCTCCGGCGGCCACCCGGGTGGTCGCGCCTTTCAAGCTGCCGCCCTGGTTGTCCAGCGCCTGGCTGGCCCTGGCCTCCAGCGTGCGGCTGGCTACCAGGCTGCCGGCGTTGCGCAGGGTGCGGCTGTCCAGGCCGAGGTCGCCGCGGGCGTTGCGCCGGTTGTCCGGATCGACGCCGGCCTCGATCACCCCGGCATTGTCGATATGCGCCGCCTCCAGCGCGATGCGCTCGCGCGCCGCCAGGCTCTGCCGGTTGACCAGCTCCTCCGCGCCGCGGATCTCGGCGCTACCGCCGGCGTAGGTCTTGCCGTTCAGCTCCACGGCCTGGGCCGCGATCTTCAGGTCGCCCTGGCTGGAGGCCTGGGCCAGGCTCAGCCTGCCGCTGGCGTCAATGCGGATGTCGCCGCCGCTGGCGGCCATGTCGCCGGCCAGCTTCACCCCCACGCCCTGCTCGGTGCCGACCAGGCGGATCGCCCCGGCGTACATCCCGCCCAGCGCCGAGCTGTCGATCGCCAGTCGCGGCTTTTCGCTGCCGTCGGCGGCGCGCGGAGTGGCCTGCAGGCTGTCGGCCTGGACGTCGTTGCGGCCGGTGACGATGTTCAGGTTCTTCGCGTAGAGCTTGGCGTTGAGCGTGGCGCTGCGGGTGATCAGGTCGAACTGTTCGAGGTTGCTGACGTTCAGTTCGGCGCCTTCGATGGCGATGTCGCCGCCGTCCACCTGGAAGCGCTCCAGGCGCTGGCCGTCCATGATCGGCTTGCCGGTGGTGAGGGTGGCGCGCGGCGTGTTGATGAAGCCGCAGCCCTGGCAGGTGATGCCGTGCGGGTTGGCGACGATGACCCGCGCCGACTGCCCGGCCACCTCGGTGTAGCCGGCCAGGGTGCTGCGGTTGCCGCCGGTGACCTGGTTGAGGATCACCTGCGCCGCCTGGCCCTGCAGGTTCGGGTTGCCGAGGATGATCCCGCCGAGCTGGGTGCCCTGGGTCTTGCCGGTGGCGTTGTTGAGGATCAGCCCGTTGGCGCCGACGTTGTAGTCGCGGAAATGGTTGTTCGACAGCCCGGCGCCATTGGGCGTGGCGATGTTGACGATGGGCACGCCGTTGCCCGCCTGGCCGAGGCTGGTATTGCCGCCGGCCGCCGCGTCCACCGCCAACTGCGCCGCCGCCGCGACGATCGGGTCGAGGAACAGGATGCCGGCCAGGGTCAGGGCGATGCACTGGTTCAGGGGGCTGCGGATGTCCATATCGTCACTCCTTGGCGGGTAGGGGCCCGGCGAGGTTAAGCAAGGTTGTCCAGGGAAAGGGCCTCGATGAACGAAGGCGCTTTCCTAAAGCGTTCAGGAGGTCGCCGCGTCTTCAGAAGAACGCGTCGACCCGGAAATAGATCGGGTGCTCGCGCCGCTCGATGACGCTCGGCCGCTCCAGCGAGCGGGCGAAGCCGACGCTGGCGGCGAAATAGCGGCCGCGGGCATCCAGTTCGATGGCGTTGCCACTCATGCGCCCGCTGGCGCCGTCGTTGTAGCGGTCGTGGCGGATCACGCCGACGTCGTAGGCGAAGGCCACGCCGTATTCCTGCAGCCAGGGCCGCAGCGGCGCCCACTGCACCGCGCGCCGCCAGCGCAACTGGTTGCGCCAGTAGCCACCGCTGTCGCCGGTCAGGGTCTGGTCCTTGAAGCCGCGCACCGAGCTGTTGCCGCCGAGGCTGATGCGCTGCGGGCTGAACAGCACGTCCTCGCTCCTCTGCCCGGTGGCCAGGCTGTCGAAGCTGAAGCGCTCGCCCCACAGCTGGAACGGCTGCAGGTAGCTGAGGGTCAGGCTGTACTTGTCGTAGCGCGCATGCGCATCGCCGCCCCGCGGCTGGCCGCGACCCTGCGCGCCAAGGGCGCCGATGCCCTGCTGCCAGCCGAGGTCGAGGTTGACGAAGCCGCTGCCGATCCGCCGGCCATGGTTGAAGCCGAGCTGGGTCTCGGTGATCCGTGTGCTCTGGTCTTCCAGGCGGGTGTCTTCGATATAGTTGTTGGTGCGCTGGTGGCTGAGCCCCAGGCTCATGGCGGTCTTGCTCACGCCGTCGCGGTGCAGCACGCGTTCGGCGCGGAACTGGTGGCTGCGGCTGTCGCCGTCGAGCTTGAAGGGGAAGCCGCTGGTCTCGTTGCGCGTGCGGTAGTCGCTCTGGCTGTAGCCGTAGGTGAAGGTCCACCACCCCCAGGGCAGGCTGTAGAACAGGCTCTGGCTGTCGGAATGGCGCCAGCGGTCGCTCACCGCGTCCTGGTTGGCGCGCAGGCTGAGCTGGTCGGCCAGGCCCAGCGGGCTGTCCCAGTCCAGGCCGAGGCCCATCTGCTGCTCGCCGGTGCTCACGTCGCCGTCGTTGTTGCGCGTGGCGGAGACGCGCCAGGGCTTGTCGCGCTCGCCCTTGAGACGCACCCGGCTGCCGCCGACCTGGCTGCCGGGCACCAGCTCCAGCTGCGCCTGGCGCGAGGGCAGGCGGCCCAGCTGGTCGACCAGTTGCTCCAACTCACGCAGGTCGAGCAGTTCGCCGGTCTTGCCGGGAAAACTCATCGCCAGCTCGCGCGGGCTGGCCAGCGCGGAGCTGTCGAGACCTTCCAGGCGGCCTTCGACGACGATCACCCGCAGCGTCCCGGAGGCCAGGTCCTGCTGCGGCAGGTAGGCACGGGTGGTGACGTAGCCTCGATCCAGGTAATGGTCGGTGACGGCCTTGAGCAACGCGTTGAGCTGGCCCACGCCCAGGCATTTGCCCTGGTAGGGGGCCAGCAATTCGTCGCGGGCGCCCTGCGCCAGGTGCTCGGCGCCTTCGAGCTCGATGCGACGGATGTCGAAACAACGGCCGTCGCCAGCGGATCCGCCTGGCGTCGAGGGCGCTTCGTTACCTGGCAGTTGCTGGAGTTCCTCCAGGCGCTTGCGCTGCTCGTCCAGCAGGCGCTGCTGGCGCTCGCGGATCAGGTCGCGGTCGCCGGGAGAGGTGAAGGGGGCGGCGCTGGCCATGAGCGGCAGGCACAGGAGGACAAGGGCCAGGCGAGGGATAGCCACGATTTCGTTCCTTGAAATGCAGAGGACGTAGTATCGGCCCGGTGGCGGGGGCGGATATGTAGGAATGCTCCGAAAACCGTCGTCCATGAGCCGGGCGTAGCGAGGTAGCGGCAACGGGCCACCTCTGGAGCGAAAAACCTAACATAGACTTTTGGATTAATCCGTTAGACAGAGCGCTTTCTCGACGAACTGCAGCGTTCCCCAACCTAGGCGGGGTCTTTTCGCGGACAAGAAAAGGGGCCGGCTCCCATGGGAAAGCCGGCCCCGGATACTGCTCGTCGCAACCCCGCAATCAACCGCGCTGGTAGACGATCTCCTTGGTGCCGCCGTCGCAGGAACCAACCACTTTCTTGTCGGTGACGCTGCCCTTGTCGACGATTTCCAGGGTATAGGCAGGAACGCCATTGGCCTTGATCTTCGCATCGATCTCGGCTTTGAGTTCCTCACAGGGCTTGGCGGCGAATGCGCTGCCCGCCACGGCAAACAGGCCGACTGCCAACATCAACTTCTTCATGAACACATTCCCTCGTTGCATGGGTGAAGACCCGAACGGGTCAGGCTTGCCACATGAGGCAAGGTTGAGACGAGCGCGCCGGCCATGGAGGCACGCCGCCCTCAGAGTGCCACGCCATCAGCTGTCGGCGATACGGAAGCCGACCTTCAGGGTCACCTGGTAATGGCCGACGGCGCCGTTCTCGATATGCCCGCGGGTATCCACCACCTCGAACCATTCCAGGTGCTGGATGCTCTTCGCCGCCTCGGCGAGGGCATTGTTGATGGCGTCCTCGATGCTGGTCCTGGACGACCCGACCAGCTCGATCTTCTTGTAGGTGTGATGATTGGACATGACTGTCTCCCTGGACGATGCCTGGATTTCTTCGCGCCCGAACGGCGCCCCTGTCCAATGGACACTAGCCGAGTGGGAAAAGTGCAGCAAATCGCCAGCGCTCAGTCCGCCAGGCACTCGCGCAGCCATTGCGCCAGACGCTCGGCGCGCGGATCGTGCAATCGCGCCGGCACCCACAGGGCCAGGCGCGCGTCGGTCTCGATGAAGCCCCAGGGCGCCACCAGCCGGCCCGCGGCGAGGTCGTCGCGCACCAGCGCCTCCGGGGCGATGGCCACGCCGAGCCCGGCCACCGCGGCTTCCAGCAGGTAATAGAGATGCTCGAAGCCCTGGCCATAGCGCAGCGCCTCGGGCGCCAGCCCCTGGCTCACGGCCCAGGCCGGCCAGGCCTGCGGCCGCGACGCGGTATGCAGCAGCGGCTCTTCCAGCAATCGTGCGGCGGGCGCCTCGGCAAGCCCGGTTTCGCGCGCCAGGCGCGGGCTGAGTACCGGCCCCATGCGTTCCGGGGCGAGTTCGAACACCTGCATGTCCGCCGGCCAGGGCGGCGCGGCGAACCAGAGCAGGGCGTCCAGGCCGGGCCGTTGCGGATCTAGCTCGCCCTCGCTGGTGGATAGTTGCAGGCGCAGGTCGGGGAGGGCGCGGTTGAGCCGGTCCAGGCGCGGGATGAACCAGCGCGCCAGCAGGCTGCCGGGCACGCCGAGGACGAACGGCGCCTCGGCGGTCTGCCGGCGCAGTTCGGCGCAGACGCCGCGCAGGCGCTCGAAGGCGTCGCCACAGGCATCGCGCAGGCGAAGCCCGGCATCGGTGAGTTTTATGCCACGTCCTTCCTTGCCGAACAGGGGCACGCCGAGCGCCTCCTCGAGCAATCGCACCTGCCGGCTCACGGCCCCATGAGTGACGTGCAGCTCCTCGGCGGCCAGGCTGATGCTGTGCAGCCTGGCGGCGGCCTCGAAGGCACGCAGGGCATTCAGGGAGGGCAGTTCGCGACTCATGGCCATGCGTGAGTTTTCCTGACAGGTTGGAGCAATCTTATCGGTTTCTTTTACGTCGCGGGGAGATTAGATTCTGCCCATACGTCATTTCCTGGAGCCCTCCATGACAGCCTATCGCAACGGCCCCGACGCCAAGGGCCTGTTCGGCCGCTTCGGCGGCCAGTACGTCGCCGAGACCCTGATGCCGCTGATCCTCGACCTGGCCCGCGAATACGAGAAGGCCAAGGACGACCCGGCGTTCCAGGAGGAACTGGCCTACTTCCAGCGCGACTATGTCGGCCGGCCGAGCCCGCTGTACTTCGCCGAGCGCCTGACCGAGCACTGCGGCGGGGCGAAGATCTACCTCAAGCGCGAGGAGCTGAACCACACCGGCGCGCACAAGATCAACAACTGCATCGGCCAGATCCTCCTGGCCCGGCGCATGGGCAAGAAGCGCATCATCGCCGAGACCGGCGCCGGCATGCACGGCGTGGCCACCGCCACGGTGGCCGCGCGCTTCGGCCTGCAGTGCGTGATCTACATGGGTACCACCGACATCGACCGGCAGCAGGCCAACGTGTTCCGCATGAAGCTGCTGGGCGCCGAGGTGATCCCGGTGACCGCCGGCACCGGCACCCTGAAGGACGCCATGAACGAAGCGCTGCGCGACTGGGTGACCAATGTCGACAGCACTTTCTACCTGATCGGCACGGTCGCCGGCCCGCATCCGTACCCGGCGATGGTCCGCGACTTCCAGGCGGTGATCGGCAAGGAGACCCGCGAACAGCTGGCCGAGAAGGAAGGGCGCCTACCCGACTCGCTAGTCGCCTGCATCGGCGGCGGCTCCAACGCCATGGGCCTGTTCCATCCGTTCCTCGACGACGCCGGTGTGCGGATCGTCGGCGTGGAGGCCGCCGGCCACGGCATCGATACCGGCAAGCACGCGGCCAGCCTGAACGGCGGCGTGCCCGGCGTGCTGCACGGCAACCGCACCTTCCTGCTGCAGGACGCGGACGGCCAGATCATCGACGCGCACTCCATCTCCGCCGGCCTCGACTACCCCGGCATCGGCCCCGAACACGCCTGGCTGCACGACGTCGGTCGGGTCGAATACACCTCGATCACCGACGACGAGGCGCTGGACGCCTTCCACACCTGCTGCCGCCTCGAAGGCATCATCCCGGCGCTGGAGAGTTCCCACGCCCTGGCCGAGGCGTTCAAGCGCGCCCCCGGCCTGCCCGGGGACCACATCATGGTGGTGAACCTGTCCGGTCGCGGCGACAAGGACATGCAGACCGTCATGCACCACATGCAACAGGAGCACAAAGCATGAGCCGCCTGCAGACCCGCTTCGCCCAGCTCAAGCAAGACAACCGCGCCGCCCTGGTGACCTTCGTCACCGCCGGCGACCCGGACTACGACGCCTCCCTGGAAATCCTCAAGGGCCTGCCGGCGGCCGGCGCCGACGTGATCGAGCTGGGCATGCCGTTCACCGACCCGATGGCCGACGGCCCGGCCATCCAGCTGGCCAACATCCGCGCCCTGCAGGGTGGCCAGACCCTGGCGAAGACGCTGCGCATGGTCCGCGAATTCCGCGCCGGCGACAGCGATACCCCGCTGGTGCTGATGGGCTACTTCAACCCGATCCACCACTACGGCGTCGAGCGCTTCGTCACCGAGGCGAAGGAGGCGGGCGTGGACGGCCTGATCGTGGTCGACCTGCCACCGGAGCACAACGAGGACCTCTGCCACCCGGCCCAGGCCGCGGGCATCGACTTCATCCGCCTGACCACCCCGACCACCGGCGACGAGCGCCTGCCGACGGTGCTCGAAGGCAGCTCCGGGTTCGTCTACTACGTATCGGTGGCCGGCGTCACCGGCGCCAACGCGGCGACCCTGGAACACGTCGAGGAGGCGGTGGCGCGGCTGCGCCGGCATACCGACCTGCCGATCGGCATCGGCTTCGGCATCCGCAGCGCCGAACATGCCGCGGCGGTCGCCCGGCTGGCCGACGGCGTGGTGGTCGGCTCGGCGCTGATCGAGCGGATCGCCAAGGCCGGCGATACCGCCCGGGCGGTCAAGGATGTCCTCGCCCTCTGCGGCGAACTGGCGGAAGGCGTGCGCAACGCGCGTTGACCCGCCGCCGCCGGCATCGGCCAGGCGCAGACAGGGTTCGTCGCGCCTGGCCTTTCGGCGGACACCGCCAGAAAGGTGAGGAAACTTTCCTTCAATTTTCAGAAATGTCTTATTGTCCGACGACTCTGTCGAAGCCTTGAATAGCGCCTTTACCCCATAGCCAACGCATTCAAAGAAGGTTCGCATGAGTAAGGTGCTGATCGTCGATGATCATCCCGCTATCCGCCTGGCCGTGCGCTTGCTGTTCGAGCGCGACGGTTTCACCATCGTCGGCGAAGCCGACAACGGTGCCGAGGCCCTGCAGGTAGCCCGCAAGAAATCCCCCGACCTGGCCATCCTCGATATCGGCATCCCGAAGATCGATGGCCTCGAGGTGATCGCCCGCCTGAAGTCGCTGAAGCTGGACACCAAGGTGCTGGTCCTGACCCGCCAGAATCCGGCCCAGTTCGCCCCGCGCTGCCTGCAGGCCGGCGCCATGGGCTTCGTCAGCAAGCGGGAGAATCTATCCGAACTGCTGCTCGCCGCCAAGGCCGTTCTCGCCGGTTACATCCATTTCCCCACCGGGGCGTTGCGCAGCATCAACCAGCAGAGCCGGGACAACGAGGCGCGCATGCTGGAAAGCCTCTCCGACCGCGAAATGACCGTGCTGCAGTACCTGGCCAACGGCAATACCAACAAGGCCATCGCCCAGCAGCTGTTCCTCAGCGAGAAGACCGTGAGCACCTACAAGTCACGCATCATGCTGAAACTCAACGCCCATTCCCTGGCCGGCCTGATCGACTTCGCCCGCCGCCACGAGCTGATCTGAGGTCCCCATGCGAACGTTCGACCTGACCGCCGCGCTGGGCGACCGCGCCAACCAACCGGAGATCAGCCGCCTGCTCGTCGCGCAGCTGATGACCAGCAACAGCGAAGACACCCGCAAGCTGCGCCGCGCCCAGGAGCGCGAGCAGATCCAGGAACTCAACGAGCTGGCCCACCGCCTGGCCGGCATGGCTTCGCTGATCCATGCCCACGCGGTGGAGCGCGCCTGCCACCACCTGGAGATCGCCTGCGGCGAAACCTCGGTGAGCAACCTGGCCGACGCCGTCGACGAGCTGGTGACCGCCCTCGGCGACCTGCAATGCGAGCTGCACGACTGGATGACGCTGACCGAGCCTCAGGGCGCGCGGAAGTCGTAGCTCTCCGCGCCTTCGTCGAGGATCGACAGGTCCAGCGGGCGAATGGCGCCCATCCACATGGCGCGGTCGCGGTGATCGACCAGGTCGTTGCCGGTGACCGGGTGGACGAACACCACAAGGTCCTGGCGATGGATGGCCAGCCAGGGGATCAGCTCGCCGAACAGCTCGGGAGTGAACGCCAGCTGGCAGCTCCAGTCCGGATGCGGCCCCACCGGCCGCTGGTGGACCCGTCCCATCTTCAGCGGAAATCGCCGCGCCGCTTCCTCGCAGAGCGCACGGGCGCGCTCGATGCTCTGCGCATCGAAGTACACGTGAGCGTGGAAGCCCTGGATCCGCGGGGTGGAAAACTCGTTCATGCCGACCTCCTCAAGCTCCGCCGGCCTGCAGCTCCGCCCGCAGCCAGCCGACGAAGGCGTCGACCAGCCGCTGGCGCCGCTTGCGCTCCGGCAACAGTGCATAGTACCCGTATCGGGACAGGCAGCTCTCGCTGATCGGCCGGCAGAGCAGGCCCTGTTCCAGCAGGTCGTCCACCAGGTGACGCCAGCCGATGGCCACGCCCTGGCCGGCGATGGCGGCCTGGATCAGCAAGGTGTAGTTGTCGAAGCTGAGCACCGCCGGAATCGGCTGCCGGTCGATCGCCAGCGCCTCGAACAGGGCCGGCCAGTCGAACCAGCGGCTGTGCTGCGCCGGTTTCAGGTGCAGCATCGGCAGCCGCGCCAGGTGTTCCTTGGCCAGCGGCAGCGGCAATCCTTCGAGCAGTCGCGGGCTGCACACCGGGAACACTTCCTCGCGGAACAGCCGGTGCGTTTCGCCATGCTTCGAGCGTCCGTCGCCGAACAGGATCGCCACGTCGATATCTCCGCGCGGGCCGGCCAGGCCGCGCTCGCTGGTGACCAGGCTGACGTCCAGGTGCGGATGGGCCAGGTGGAAGCGCGGCAGGCGCGGCATCAGCCAATAGGCGGCGAAGGCGTAGTCGGTGGCCACCTGCAGCACCTCGTGGCGCTGCCGCGCGCCCAGCGCGGCGATGCCGGCCTCGACCGACTCCAGCGCGGGCGCCACGTGGCGCAGCAGGAGCAGGCCGGCATCGGTGAGCAGAATGCCCCGGTGCACGCGCTGGAACAGTTCGGTCTGCAGCTCCTGTTCCAGCCGCTTGATCTGCTGGCTCACCGCCGGCTGGGTGCTGCCCAGCTCCTCGGCGGCCGCGGTGAAGCTGAGCTGGCGGGCGGCGGACTCGAACACCCGGAGCAGGTCGAGCGACAGCGGCATGTGGCGGATCTCCCATAAGCCTGGCTTATCCAACGCATCCCGGCCCATGCGGTTTACCTGGATTTTCGACGCGTCGATGATCGGTCCAGCACTATCGCATAACCTGATCGCATGGGATAAGCCGCTCGATGAAGACCCCGCCGAACATACTGTTCATCATGGCCGACCAGATGGCCGCGCCGCTGCTGCCGTTTCACGATCCCCGCTCGGTGCTACGCATGCCCAACCTGTCGCGCCTCGCCGAACGGGCGGTGGTATTCGATTCGGCCTACTGCAACAGTCCGCTCTGCGCGCCCTCGCGCTTCACCCTGGTCAGCGGCCGGTTGCCCAGCCGCATCGGCGCCTGGGACAACGCCGCCGACTTCGCCGCCGATACCCCGACCTACGCCCACTACCTGCGTCGCCTCGGTTATCGCACGGCGCTGTCGGGCAAGATGCACTTCTGCGGCCCCGACCAGCTGCATGGCTACGAGGAGCGCCTGACCAGCGATATCTATCCGGCCGACTACGGCTGGGCGGTGAACTGGGACGAGCCGGAGGTGCGCCCGAGCTGGTACCACAACATGTCCTCGGTCCTGCAGGCCGGTCCCTGCGTGCGCACCAACCAGCTGGACTTCGACGAGGAGGCGGTGTTCAAGGCCCGCCAGTACCTCTACGACCATGTTCGCCAGCACGCCGGCCAGCCATTCTGCCTGACCGTGTCGATGACCCACCCGCACGATCCCTACTGCATCCCGGCGAGCTACTGGAACCTCTACCGCGACGAGGACATCCCGCTGCCGCGCCAGAGCTTCGCCCAGGAAGAGCAGGACCCTCATTCGCAACGCCTGCTGAAGGTCATCGACCTGTGGGACAAGCCGTTGCCCGAGGAGCGCATCCGCGCCGCCCGGCGCGCCTACTTCGGCGCCTGCAGCTACGTCGACGCGCAGGTCGGCGCGCTGCTGGCGACGCTGGAGGAATGCGGGCTGGCCGACGACACCATCCTGGTGTTCTCCGGCGACCATGGCGACATGCTCGGCGAGCGCGGCCTCTGGTACAAGATGCACTGGTTCGAGATGGCCGCGCGCGTGCCGCTGCTGGTCCACGCGCCAGGTCGCTTCGCGGCGCGCCGGATCGGCGCCTCGGTATCCACCGTCGACCTGCTGCCGACCCTGGTGGAACTGGCCGGCGGCCAGGTCGACGCGCGCCTGCCGCTGGACGGACGCTCGCTGCTGCCGCACCTGCGTGACGGCAGCGGGCATGACGAGGTGATCGGCGAATACACCGCCGAGGGCACCCTCGGCCCGCTGATGATGATCCGTCGCGGCGACTACAAGTTCATCTATTCAGAGCAGGACCCCTGCCTGCTCTACGACCTGCGCAACGACCCCCAGGAGCGCGAGAACCTCGCCGCCAGCCCGGCCCATCGCGGAGCATTCGAGGCGTTCCTCGATGAGGCACGGCGGCGCTGGGACATCCCCGCGCTCACCCGCGCCGTGCTCGACAGCCAGCGCCGCCGGCGCCTGGTAGCCGAGGCGCTGACGCGCGGCCGGTTGACCAGCTGGGACCATCAGCCGTGGGTCGACGCCAGCCAGCAATACATGCGCAACCATATCGACCTCGACGACCTCGAGCGCCGCGCGCGCTTCCCGCAACCCTGAGCACGAGGACACCTCACATGAACCGGCTCCCCACTCGCCTGCTGGCCGCCACGCTGCTCCTGGGCAGTACCCCGCTGCATGCCGAAGACGCCGCCTGCGCCCACGTCAGGCTCGCCGATCCGGGCTGGAGCGATATCGCGGTGACCAATGCCAGCGCCGCCTTCCTCCTGGAAAGCCTGGGCTACCGGGTGAAGATCGAGACCCTGTCGGTGCCGATCATCTACGGCGGCCTGCGCGATGGCCAGGTGGACGCCTTCCTCGGCGGCTGGATGCCGGCGCACCAGGACTACCATGAGCGGTTCGTCGCCAGCGGCCAGGTCGAGCGCCTGGGGCGCAACCTCGACGGCACTCGCTTCACCCTGGCGGTGCCACGCTACGTCTGGGATGCCGGTATCCATCGCTTCGAGGACCTCGCCAGGCAAGCGCAACGCTTCGATCGCAAACTCTACGGGATCGGCTCCGGCGCGCCGGCCAACCAGTCGATCCAGAAGATGATCGACGCCAACCGGTTCGGCCTCGGCGACTGGAAGCTGGTGGCCTCCAGCGAGCAGGCGATGCTCGCCGAGCTGGCTCGCGCCGAGAAGCGCCAGCGCTGGCTGGTGTTCCTCGGCTGGACCCCGCATCCGATGAACCTTCGCCATGAGCTGCGCTATCTCGACGGTGGCGAGCAGTACTTCGGCGAGCGCGGGCAGGTCTACACCCTGGCCCGCAAGGGCTACGCCGCGCAATGCCCGAACCCGGCGCGGCTGCTGGCCAACCTGCGCTTCGCGCTGGACATGGAGAACCAGATGATGAGCGACGCGCTGCAAGGCTCGGCGACACCGGCCACGGCCGCCCGCGCCTGGCTCAAGGCGCATCCGCAAGTGCTCGACGCCTGGCTGCGAGGGGTCACCGCGCGCGACGGCGGCGACGCCCTGGCGGCGGTGCGCGACCGGTTGTAGCGGCATGCGCTCGCGCCTGCTGCCGTTCCTCGCCTGGCTGCCGGGCCTGCGTCGCGGCGACCTCGGCCGGGAAGCCTGGGTCGGCCTGAATGGCGCGGTCCTGGCGCTGCCGCAATCGATGGCCTATGCGCTGATCGCCGGCCTGCCGGCGGCGTATGGCCTGTATGCGGCGATGCTGCCGGTGGCGATCGCCTGCCTGTGGGGCTCGTCGCGCTACCTGGTGAGCGGCCCCACCGCGGCGATCTCGGTGCTGCTGTTCAGTTCGGTGGCGCCGCTGGCGCCAGTGGGCAGCGCCGAGTACATCCAGGCGGTGCTGCTGCTGACCTTTCTCGCCGGTGCCTTCCAGTGCCTGCTCGGTCTCCTGCGCATCGGCTCGCTGGTCAATTTCGTCTCGCACTCGGTGATGCTCGGCTTCACCCTTGGCGCGGCGCTGCTGATCGTCCTCGGCCAGTTGCCTTATCTGTTCGGCCTGCCCGCGAACGGCGAGGGCGCAGTGCCAGGAAACGGCTGGCGGCTGCTGCGACGCGTCGCCGAAATCGACGGCCCGTCGCTGCTGGTCGGCGGTTTCAGCTTCGCGCTCAGCCTGCTGGTCAGGCGCCTGCGGCCACGCTGGCCAGCCTTGCCGCTTGGCTTGCTGGGCGGTGCCACGCTGGTCTGGGCGCTGCCCGCAACCTTCGCCTCGGTAGCCCATGTGCAGGCTCTCTCCAGCGCACTGCCGGCCTGGAGTCCGCCGGTCTTCGAAGCGCGAGCGATCCTCGACCTGCTGCCCGCGGCGGTGGCCTGCGGCATGCTCGGGCTGGTCACCAGCCTGTCGATCGCCCGCGCCCTGGCCGCGCGCCAGGGAGACGCGTTCGATGCCAACCAGGAGGTTCGCGCCCAGGGCCTGTCGAACCTGTTCGGGCCCTGGCTGTCGGCGAGCCTGTCGGCGGGATCCTTCACCCGCTCCGGGCTCAATCTGGAAGCCGGTGCGCGCTCCCCGCTGGCGGGTGTGTTTTCGGCGCTCTGGGTGGCCTTGCTGGCCGTGCTCGGTGCGCGCCTGATCGAGCATCTACCGTTGCCGGCGATGGCGGCGGGCATCCTGCTGATCGCCTGGGGCCTGGTCGACCGCCCGGCGCTCCGCGCGCTCTACCGCAGCGGCCGCGGCGAATGCCTGGTGGCCGGGCTCACCAGCCTGGCCACGCTGCTATTGCCGCTGCAGAACGCCATCTACGCGGGAGTGCTGGCGTCGCTGTTCTTCTATCTCCGGCGTACCTCGACACCGCGCGTACTGCGCCAGCGCAACGACGAGGAGGAGGTGCTGCGCATCGAAGGCTCGATCTTCTTCGGCGCCTGCGACTACCTGCAACGCCTCATGCGCCAGAGCGACAAGCCACGGCTGGTGCTGGACGCGCGCCAGGTGAATTTCATCGACTTCGCCGGCGCCGTGCTGCTCCAGCAGGAAGCCCGCCGCCTGCACGCCGAGGGACGCCGCCTGGTGTTGCGCCACGCCCGCCCGCAGGTGCGCGAAGCGCTGGGCCGGCAGGCCGACGAAGACTCCCGCCTGCATTACGAAGGCTGAAGTTCAGGGCACGGCCGGCGCCGGCGGCGCGCTGTCGCCGGGCAGCAGCTGCGGCGATTCGCGCTGCAGCTTGTCGCGCATCATCTCCAGTTGCCCGAGGGCGGCACGAGCCTCGTCGATGTCCTCGGCGCTACGCTCGCCACCCTGTTCGGCCGCCTCGATGCGCGCGCGGATTTCCGGGATCTGCTGCACGCCGCTGGTATAGGCCTGCACCAGTTCGCGGGTCTGGCGTTCCTCGAAGGCCTGGTACCGCTTCGGATCGGCCAGCGCCTCCGCCGACGCGCCTTGGCGCGGTTGCAGGCCGCCGAGCGGCGGGCTGCGCGGGTCGCCCTCGTCGCGCAGCATTTGCATGAACAGGATCGCCTGCTCGCGGTCCAGTCCCGGCGCCGACGGCTGCCCGACGACGTGCCGGACCGCCGCTGGCGTCCGTGCCCGCTCAACCGGCGGCGGGTCCTCGACGGCGGCGGCCGCCATGGCCGTCCCGGCTGTCGGGGGAGCGGACGGGGAAGCGACCGTTTCGGCGGATGGCATCCACAACACCCCGGCGCAGGCCAGGGCCATCGCCAGCCCGCTGCAGCCCAGGGCCACGCCGAGCCAGCGCTTCACAGCCCTTCCACCCGGGCGCCGGCCAGCAGGCCACGCAGTTGCGTCTCGAACTGCGCGGCCAGTCGTTCGCGGGCCACCGCCTGGTTCACCTCGAAGCGCACGCTGCGGTCGCTCAGCGGCAGCTGGCGATCCTCGCGGCTGCGCACCCGGACGATCTCGAACGCACCGTCGATGCGCATCGGCTGGGAAAGCGTGTCGGCCTTCTGGATCAGCGCGGTCTTGCGCAGCAGGTCGAGCTGGCCGTCCTGTGGGCGGATCAGGCCGAGATCGCCGGGCGGATCGCGGTCCCTGTCGTCAGCCAGGGAATGGCGGCGCACCGCCTCGTCGAAGGCCAGGCCTTTCTGCAATTCGGCATAGACCCGGTCCGCGCTCGCCTGGTCGGCCAGACGGATATGCACCGCCTGGACCTGCGCGACGTTGCGGTAGCGTTCCAGATTGCGCCGGTAATAGGCCTCGGCGTCCTGGTCGCTGACCTTGGCGGCGAGCTGGCGCAACACATCGGACTCATGGTGGAAATCGCTGTAGAGGCCGATCTGGTGCAGGTAGCGCTGGCGCACCAGCCGATCCCGCACCAGGGTCTTCAGGCCGCGTTGCTCGGCGGGGCCGAAGCCGTCCCGGGCCAGGCGGTACCAGAGATAGTCGCGGCGGAGGCGGGTCTGCACCTGGCGCGCCAGATAGGCGAGGTTGCCCTGCTGCAGCTCCACCTGGCCCTGGACGTTGTCGCCCTCGTATAGCGACAGCAGGTCGAGGGTCCGCGCCGGCTGGCCGGGGAACTGCCAGCCGATCAGCTCGACCCCGGCCGCCTCGCGGCGCTGGGCCTCGCCCAGCACCAGGCTGTTTTCCACCAGGCCACGCGAAGCCGGCGCCAGCACCTGGCGCAGGCGTTCCGCGCTCAGCGGTTGCGGCTGCCGCAGGAACGGCCCGAGATCCTCGCGGTAACGCTTGCCGTACAGCTGTTCGAGCAGGTTGCCGGCCTCGATCTCGACACTGGCGTCGAGGTCGGCGCGGTTCTGCGCAGTGAGCTGGCCCTCGACCTCGCGCGCCAGCAGACGGTTCTCCACCAACCCGCGGCGCAACTGCCGCGGGTCGGTGTTGAACTTGACCCGCGACAGGGCCCGCTCCAGCAGGTCGATGCTTTTCCCGGGCAGCACCTCGCCGTCGATTGTCAGGTCCCGCGGCACTTCGCCGGGAACAGCCTGGGCGGCGCATGCCAGCAGGGCGAGCGCGACGCCGCAGATCGCGCGACGCCAGCCAGGGCGGCGATCAGAGAGCGGTTTGCGCATTGAAGCTGTTGGCTCCCTTGGTCAGCACGGTGACGGTCAGCGCGATGGACTCGGGTATCAGTTCCTTCGCCACCCGCAGACGCGTCTCGTAGCTGGTGTCGTAGAGCGGTTCGGGATGCGCGTAGGCGACCTGGCCGGTCTGGGTGAGCAGGTCACGGATACTCTTGCTCGGATCGTAGCGCCCCACCAGGTTGGCCACCGCCGCCGGGTCGTTGAGCTTCTCGCTGGCGTAGTGATCGTCGACCCAGCCTTCCCAGCTGGAATGGCCGTTGGCCGAGGTGATCCATACGTGGTGCGGCTGGGCCACGTCGCCGGTAGCGTGCAGGGCGTAGCCGATGGTCTGCAGCGAGGGCGCGGCGCGGAACTGGTCGAACCAGTAGCTGGCGAGGTTGTCGATCGGCTGGAAGGCGGCGGTCTGGAAGTCGCCGTAGTGCTCCTGCCAGTCGGAGCGGGTGCCCTGGCGGTAATGCGCCTCGGTGGTGTCGAAGTCCTCGCGCTTCAGCTCGCGGTTGTAGAGGTAGACCATGGCGTACCAGTCGACGTCGGCGATGCCGCCGTCGACCTTGTGGTAGCGGTAGTCGTAGCCGCCGTGGGGGTTGCCGTGGGAGTCGCCGTCGCGGGCCAGGTTGAGGAAGTGCCAGTACGAGGTGTAGTTGACGATGCCCGAAGCCGCGCCCCACAGCGGCGCGTGTTCGTAGCCGACCCACCAGCCACCGAGGCGGGTGTCCTTGAAGTCGTCCACGTCGAACGCCGCCTGGCCGAGGATCTCCCCGGCCTGCGCCTCGCCGCCGGCGGCGCTCACATAGAACTGGTAGGCCTGGCGCATCTCCTCGGTGGCGTAGGAGGAGTTCATGAAAGCCAGGGCGTCCTTGACGATGTTCTTGTGGGTCGGTTGCGACCAGGCGTTGGCCTGGCCGGCGATGGCGCAGATGCAGAGACCGGCAGCCAGGCGGGTGAGGGTTTTCATCGGCAGCGCTCGGAGAGTGAGAGAAGCCTGAAGTGTTAACCGGGTTTCGTGATTCCTACATGTCAGAAGAGCGCTGTTTTGAGACTCAAGTCTCAAATAGCCACTGGCCACTCAGCCAGTTGCCAATTGCCGTCGCAGCGTCTCCAGCACCGGCGCCGAGGCCGGCCGCACGCCGCGCCAGAGGAAGAACGCCTCGGCGGCCTGCTCGACCAGCATGCCCAGGCCGTCCAGGGTTCGCGCCGCCCCGCGCTCGGCGGCCCAGCGGTTGAAGGCGGTCGCCTCCTTGGCGTACATCATGTCGTAGCAGACGGTACGGCCGCGCTCGATCACGCTTTCCGCCAGCGGCGGCACGTCGCCGGCGAGACTGGCCGAGGTGCCGTTGACGATCAGGTCGAAGGGGCCCTCGACGTCGGCGAAACCGCAGCCGCGCACCGCGCCGAGGTCGGCGAATTCGCCGGCCAGGGCCACGGCCTTCTCCGCCGTGCGGTTGGCCACCAGCAACTGCGCCGGCCGCTCGCCGAGGAACGGCGCGAGCACGCCGCGTACCGCGCCACCGGCGCCGAGCAGGAGCACGCGCCGGTCACGCAGCTGGACCCCGGCGTTGACCGTGAGGTCGCGCAGCAGGCCGGCACCGTCGGTGTTGTCGCCGCGCAGGCGGCCGCCGTCCAGGCGGACCAGGGTGTTCACCGCGCCGGCGCGGGTGGCCCGCTCGCTCAGTTCGTCCACCAGCCGATAGGCTTCCTCCTTGAACGGCACGGTGACGTTGGCGCCCTTGCCCTGCTCGAAGAAGCGCCGGGCAAACCCGGCGAAGTCGTCCAGCGGCGCCAGTTGCGCCTCGTAGGCCAGCGCCTGGCCGGTCTGCTCGGCGAACAGGCGGTGGATCAGCGGCGACTTGCTGTGGCCGATGGGGTTGCCGAAGACACAATAGCGGTCCATGGGTCGGTCCTTTGCCGGAAGAGGAGCGGGACGGATGGTCTCGTCCCGGCGGTCGGGTCAGGGCTGGCCGGCGAGCCAGTCGCGGTCGGTGAGGAAGTACTCGGTCAGGCGCGCTTCCTCGCTGCCCGGCTCGGGTTTCCAGTCATAGCCCCAGCGTACCTGCGGCGGCAGCGACATGAGGATCGACTCGGTACGGCCGCCGGACTGCAGGCCGAACAGGGTGCCACGGTCGAACACCAGGTTGAACTCGACGTAGCGGCCCCGGCGATAGGCCTGGAACTCGCGTTGCCGCTCGTCGAACGGGGTGTGCTTGCGACGCTGGACGATCGGCAGATAGGCGTCGATGTAGGCGTCACCGATGGCGCGGATGAAGGCGAAGCAGGTATCGAAGTCCCACTGGTTGAGGTCGTCGAAGAACAGCCCGCCGATACCGCGCGGTTCGTTGCGGTGCTTGAGGTGGAAGTAGCGGTCGCACCATTCCTTGTAGCGCGGGTAGACGTCCGCGCCGAACGGCGCGCAGGCGTCGCGGGCGACCCGGTGCCAATGCACGCAGTCTTCCTCGCTCGCATAGTAGGGGGTCAGGTCGAAGCCGCCGCCGAACCACCAGACCGGCTCCTCGCCTGCCTTCTCGGCGCAGAAGAAGCGCACGTTGGCGTGGGAGGTCGGTACGTGGGGGTTCTCCGGGTGGATCACCAGCGACACGCCCAGCGCCTGGAAACCGCGCCCGGCGAGTTCCGGGCGGTGGGCGCTGGCCGAGGGCGGCAGGCTGTCGCCGAACACGTGGGAGAAGTTCACCCCGCCTTTCTCGATCAGCGCGCCGTCGCCGATCACCCGCGTGCGTCCGCCGCCGCCGGCCGGACGCTCCCAGGCATCCTCGGCGAAGCGGGCCTTGCCGTCTTCCGCCTCGAGGGCGGCGCAGATGCGGTCTTGCAGGTCGAGCAGATAGGTTTTGACAGCGGCGATACGGTCGGTCACGGAATTCACCTTGGAGCGGGGAGGCCGCGCAGGGCGCGGGCTGGCGACGAAACGAGGGGGCAAGCATATCACCCTGGATGGGTGGCCGGCGCTTGACGGCCGTCAAGCGGAAGGCTTGGATGAAAGCCGTTCCCCAATGCTCGCCGGTCCGGCGCGACCACCCGAGCCCCGACCCGAACAGGAGTTCCAGCATGGCCAAGCGCGTCCAGTTCGCTGCCTATGGCAGCCCCGAAGTCCTCGAATACCGCGACTACCAGCCCGCCGAACCGGGTCCCCGGGAAGTCCGCGTGCGCAACCGCGCGATCGGCCTGAACTTCATCGACACCTACTACCGCAGCGGCCTCTATCCGGCGCCCGGCCTGCCCTCGGGGCTGGGCAGCGAAGGCGCCGGCGAGGTCGAGGCGGTGGGCAGCGCGGTGACCCGCTTCCAGGTCGGTGACCGCGTCGCCTATGCCACCGGCCCGCTGGGTGCCTACAGCGAGCTGCACGTGCTGGCCGAGGACAACCTGGTGCGCCTGCCCGAGGCCATCGATTTCGAGCAGGCCGCCGCGATGATGCTCAAGGGCCTCACCACCCAGTACCTGCTGCGCCAGACCTACGAACTGCAGAGCGGCGAGACCATCCTCTTCCATGCCGCCGCCGGCGGTGTCGGGCTGTTCGCCTGCCAGTGGGCAAAAGCCCTGGGAGTGAAACTGATCGGCACCGTCAGTTCGCCGGAAAAGGCTCGCCTGGCCAGGCAACACGGCGCCTGGGAGACCATCGACTACAGTCATGAGAACGTGGCCAAGCGGGTGCTCGAGCTGACCGACGGGAAGAAATGCCCGGTGGTCTACGACTCGGTGGGCAAGGACACCTGGGAGACCTCGCTGGACTGCGTGGCGCCACGCGGCCTGCTGGTGAGCTTCGGCAACGCCTCGGGGCCGGTGACCGGAGTCAACCTGGGCGTTCTCTCGCAGAAGGGCTCGCTGTACGTGACCCGGCCGACCCTGGGCAGCTACGCGAACACCCCGGAAAAACTCCAGGCGATGGCCGACGAACTGTTCGGGCTGGTCGAGCGCGGCGCCATCCGCATCGAGATCAACCAACGCTTCGCCCTGGTCGACGCGGCCCAGGCGCATACCGAGCTGGCCGCGCGCCGGACCACCGGCTCGACTGTCCTGCTACCCTGAGACGGCGGCCTCAGGCCGGGCGGATGACCTGCCCGGTCACCAGGTCGCGGATCAGGCTGGGGTTGCGCCGTCCGCCGAGGGCGCCGCCGAGGACGCCGTCCAGTTCGTCGTGGAAATACTGCTCGACCCGCAACCGGGTGCGCGCCGCGGGGCGCCCAGCCGGATTGGCCGAGGTGGAGATCAGTGGCCCGGTGAGGTAGCACAGCTCCTGTACCAGCGGGTGGTCGGTGACTCGCACGGCGACGCTGTCATGGACGCCGGTGACCCATTCCGGCAGGCGATCCTGGTGCGGCACCAGCCAGGTGTTGGGCCCCGGCCAGGTGCCGGCCAGGCGCTCCAGCCAGACGTCCGGCAGGTCTTCGAGCAGGAAGTCGAGCTGGTGGATGTGCGCCGCCACCACGATCAGGCCCTTTTCCACCGGCCGAGCCTTCAGCGCCAGCAGGCGGTATACCGCGTCCTCGTTCCACGGATCGCAGCCCAGCCCCCATACCGCCTCGGTGGGATAGGCGATCACGCCGCCCTCGCGGACGACCCGGGCGGCGCATTGCGCACGAAAGCTGCTGATCATCGACTCACTCCAGCGGACAGGTGCGCGAAGTGTACGGTGTCAGCCGGAGCGATGCACCCAGGTGCCGGCCTCGCAGGCGACCCGCCCGTCCAGCTCCAGCTCGGTGAGCGCCGCCAGCACCTCGGGCAGCGCCCAGCCGCTGGCGGCGGCCAGGCCTTCGCTGCTGTATGGCGCGACGCGCAGCAACTCCAGCAAGGGATGGTCCAGCGACGCTACAGGCGCCTCCGCTGGCCCCGCCTGCGTCCAGCCGCGCAAGGCCTCCAGGACGTGCTCGACGCTCTCCACCAGCAGCGCGCCGTCGCGGATCAGCTGATGACAGCCACGCGCGCCCGGATGGTGGATCGAACCGGGGATGGCATAGACCTCGCGGCCCTGTTCCGCCGCCAGCCGCGCGGTGATCAGCGAGCCGCTGGCGGGGCTCGCCTCGACCACCAGCACGCCCAGCGAGAGACCGCTGATGATCCGGTTGCGCCGGGGAAAGTTGGCGGGTAGCGGCGGACTGTCCAGCGGCAACTCCGAGACCAGCGCGCCGCCACCCTCGACGATGCGCCGCGCCAGCGCCGCGTGGCGACGCGGATAGAGGGTGCGCAGGCCGGTGCCGAGCACCGCCAGGGTCACGCCGCCGACCTCCAGCGCGCCTTCATGGGCGGCGCCGTCGATGCCCAGCGCCAGTCCGCTGGTGATGGCGAAGCCGCCTCGTGCCAGGCTGCGCGCGAAACTCCGTGCGCAGCCCAGGCCGGCGGGGCTGGCGCGGCGGCTGCCGACCATCGCCAGCTGCGGCCTTTCGAGCGCCGTCGGCGCGCCTTCGACGAACAGCAGCGGCGGGGCGTCGCTCACCTCGCCGAGCAGCGCGGGGTAGGCCGGGTCATCCCACATCAGCAGGTGCCGGCGCGGCGCTTCGAGCCAGCGCAGGGCATCCGCCGCCCGCTCGCGCACCTCGGCGCTGCGCCTGGCAGCGGCGGCCTCGGCGGGCAGCCCCAGGGTGTGCCAGGCGCCAGCCGGCGCGGCGAGGGCGGAGGAGGCCGAGCCGAAGGCCTCGATCAGGCGCAGGAAGCGGATCGGCCCCAGTTCGGGCAGGCCATGCAGGCGCAGCCGGGCGTCCAGCTCGGCGTGGGAAAGGTTGTTCATTGCGACTCATCCATAGCAGGCAGGTCCATCGCTGACAGGAAGAGGGGAAGGCTCTGGCATCCCTCCTGGAAACCGTCGTATGAATTTTCCTTCCCCCAAAAAAGCGAAACCCCCGCCGGGGCGGGGGTTTCGACTCAGGGGTTCTGCACCCTGTCGGTGACCGAGAGGGGCCTGCTGGCCATCAGCACCAGGGCGTAGCTCAGCTTCTGGTAGGTGCGGAACACCATCAGCAGGCCGGCGCGCTCGTCGGGGATCTTCACCGACTCCCCGGTGACGCGATCGCGCACCGTCTCGCCGACCTTGTAGATGGCCAGCACGTTGCCTTCGGCGAGGCCGTCGCGCAGCCCACGGTTCAGGGTCACCACGTCGAACTGGCCGATCTGGGTCACGCCGCGCGGCACGTCGATGATCTCGCCCTTCACCTCGCGGCTCGGCTCGCCGGGCATGAAGGTGGAGTTCACCGCACGCTCCTCGGTGGGGAACAGGCGGTCGCCCAGGCGCACTTCCTGGGTGGTGCGGGTCAGCGCCAGGGTGGCGACGTCGCCCTCGGTGGCCACCACCTCGCCGCCGCCGATGTCGTCGGCGTTGATGCCGAGGACTTCCTTGGTCTTCGGATCGACGTAGACCTTGCCCTGGCGGAAGATGCCATAGGCCGGCTGGCCGTCGGCGAACTTGCCGCGGGCGTAGACGCGGTCGCCGGTACCGCTGACGATCCGCTCGGCGTTGCCGGCGACGATGTACGGCGCAGCGGTGAAGGTCTTCTCGTCATCGACGATGCGATTGGCCAGCAGGAAGCTGTTGATCTTGTCCAGCGGGATGGTCGGGATCGCCTCGGCGATCGGCGTGCTGCGGATCTTCGGCGAAAGCTTGATGGTGCCGCGCGACTCTCCACGGTTCAGCACCAGGCGCGGCTGGCCATCGATGTAGACCAGGCTGAGGGTGTCGCCGGGGTAGATCAGGTGGGGATTCTGGATCTGCGGGTTGGCGTGCCAGAGCTGCGGCCACTTCCACGGCTGGCGGAGGAATTTCCCCGAGATGTCCCACAGGGTATCGCCCCTGACCACCGTGTAGCGGTCCGGATGCCCTTCCCTGAGGTCGACCTGGGCCTGCGCCAGACCGCTCGCGGCAAGGAGCAGAAGGGCGACTAGTGATTTCCTCATGCAGTGAATCCCTTTATCATGTCGACATACGCGAAACGCCCGAAGCCCGCGAGAGACGCGGTCTGAAGCCGTTTTCAAGCTGCGCGCCATCTTAGCAGCGGATTTTCAATCGATTCCACAAGTGCATCACAAACGCATATGGCCATCCTGAACATTCTCGAATTCCCCGATCCGCGCCTGCGGACCATCGCCAAACCGGTGGAGGTGGTCGACGACGCGGTGCGCCAGCTGATCGACGACATGTTCGAAACCATGTACGAAGCCCCGGGCATCGGCCTCGCCGCGACCCAGGTCAACGTGCACAAGCGCATCGTGGTCATGGACCTCAGCGAGGACAAGTCCGAGCCGCGGGTGTTCATCAACCCCGAGTTCGAGCCGCTGACCGAGGAAATGGACCAGTACCAGGAAGGCTGCCTGTCGGTGCCCGGTTTCTACGAGAACGTGGACCGTCCGCAGAAGGTTCGGATCAAGGCCCTGGACCGCGACGGCAAGCCGTTCGAGGAAGTCGCCGAAGGCCTGCTGGCGGTATGCATCCAACACGAGTGCGATCACCTCAACGGCAGGCTGTTCGTCGATTACCTGTCCACCCTCAAGCGCGACCGCATCCGCAAGAAGCTGGAAAAGCAGCATCGACAGCAGGCGTGACCCATCCCCAAAGGCTTGCCCCGGCAAGCCTTTTTCTTTTAGCGAGCCCCGCATGAGCCAAGCATTGCGCATCGTCTTCGCCGGAACCCCGGAATTCGCCGCCGAGCACCTCAAGGCCCTGCTCGACACCCCGCACCAGCTCGTCGCCGTCTACACCCAGCCGGACCGCCCGGCCGGTCGCGGGCAGAAACTGATGCCCAGCGCGGTGAAGAGCCTGGCCCTGGAACACGGCCTGCCGGTCATCCAGCCGCCTAGCCTGCGCAGCGCCGATGCCCAGGCGGAACTGGCGGCGCTGCGCCCGGACCTGATGGTGGTGGTCGCCTATGGCCTGATCCTGCCCCAGGCGGTGCTCGACATCCCACGCCTGGGCTGCATCAATAGCCATGCCTCGCTGCTGCCGCGCTGGCGCGGCGCGGCGCCGATCCAGCGCGCGGTGGAAGCCGGCGACGCGCAGAGCGGGGTCACCGTGATGCAGATGGAAGCCGGACTGGACACCGGGCCGATGCTGCTCAAGGTGGCCACGCCGATTGCCGCCGATGATTCCGGCGGCAGCCTGCACGACCGCCTCGCCGCGCTCGGCCCGAAAGCGGTGGTCGAAGCCATCGCCGGACTCGCCGCCGGAACCTTGCGCGGCGAGGTGCAGGACGACGCCCTGGCCACCTACGCGCACAAGCTGAACAAGGACGAGGCGCGCCTGGACTGGAGCCGCCCGGCCGTCGAACTGGAGCGCCAGGTACGCGCCTTCACGCCCTGGCCGGTCTGCCACAGCAGCCTCGCCGGGGCGTCGCTGAAGGTCCTCGGCGCCAGCCTGGGGCACGGCAGCGGCACCCCCGGGAGCATCCTCGAAGCCAGCCGCGACGGCCTCCTGGTGGCCTGTGGCGAAGGCGCCCTGCGCCTGACCAGGCTACAACTGCCAGGCGGCAAGCCGCTGGCCTTCGCCGACCTGTACAACAGCCGCCGCGAGCAGTTCGCCGCCGGCCAGGTACTCGGCCAATGAACCCGCGTCTCGCCGCCTGCCAGGCGCTGGCGGCGGTGCTCGCCGGACGCGCCTCGCTGTCCGGCGCGCTGCCGGCGCAACTGGACAAGGTCGCCCCGCGCGACCGCGGCCTGACCCAGGAGCTGGCCTTCGGCGCGGCGCGCTGGCAGCCGCGCCTTCAGGCGCTGGCCGCCCGCCTGTTGCAGAAGCCGTTCAAGGCCGCCGACAACGATATCCACGCCCTGCTGCTGATCGGCCTGTACCAGCTGCTCTACACGCGGGTACCGCCGCACGCGGCGATCGGCGAGACCGTCGGTTGCGCCGACAAGCTGAAGAAGGGCTGGGCCAAGGGCGTACTCAATGCCGTGCTGCGCCGCGCCCAGCGCGAAGGCGAGACACTGCTGGCCGAGGTCGACCGCGACCCGTCGGCGCGCCTGGGCCACCCGCGCTGGCTGCTGAAGGCCTTGCAGCAGGCCTGGCCGGAACAGCTCGAGGCGCTTTGCGCGGCGAACAACGCGCACCCGCCGATGACCCTGCGGGTCAACCGCCGCCACGGCGAGCGCGATACCTACCTGGCCGAACTCGCCGAAGCCGGGATCGAGGCCCGCGCCTGCGACTACAGCCGCGACGGCATCCAGCTCGCCGCGCCGCGCGACGTACGCGAGCTGCCGGGCTTCGCCGAGGGCCGCGTGAGCGTCCAGGACGAAGCCGCGCAACTGGCTGCCGAACTCCTTGAAAGCGCACCCGGGCAGCGCGTCCTCGATGCCTGCTGCGCCCCTGGCGGCAAGACCTGCCATCTGCTGGAAATCCAGCCGGAACTGGGCGAAGTGGTCGCCGTCGATCTCGAACAGAGCCGCCTGCTGCGGGTCCGGGAAAACCTCCAGCGCCTGGGCCTCGAGGCCCGCCTGGTCGCCGCCGACGCGCGGGCGACGGGGGAGTGGTGGGATGGCCAGCCGTTCCAGCGCATCCTCCTCGACGCCCCTTGTTCGGCCACCGGTGTGATCCGTCGCCACCCTGACATCAAGCTGGCGCGCAAGCCGGACGACATCGCCGCCCTGGCGCAGCTGCAAGGCGAGCTGCTCGACGCCCTGTGGCCGACCCTGGAGGTCGGCGGCGTGCTGGTCTACGCCACCTGCTCGGTGATGCCTTCGGAAAACAGCGACGGTATCGCCGCCTTCCTCGCCCGCACCCCAGGTGCCCGCGAACTGGACCTGCCAGGTCCATGGGGCATGAAACAGGCCCATGGACGCCAGCTGCTACCGCAGGTGGACGGCCACGATGGCTTCTACTATGCCAAGCTGATCAAGATATCCGCCCGTTGATCGAAACCTGACGAGCCGTTTCCCGCCATGAAAATCATCATCCTCGGTGCCGGCCAGGTCGGCGGCACACTGGCCGAGCACCTTGCCAGCGAAGCCAACGACATTACCGTGGTCGACACCGACGGCGATCGCCTGCGCGACCTCGGCGACCGCCTCGACATCCGCACCGTGCAAGGCAAGGCCTCGTTCCCCACGGTGCTGCGCCAGGCCGGCGCCGACGACGCCGACATGCTGGTGGCGGTGACCAACAGCGACGAGACCAACATGGTCGCCTGCCAGGTCGCCTACACCCTGTTCAACACCCCGACCAAGATCGCCCGCGTCCGCGAACCGGCCTACCTGACCCGTACCGGCCTGTTCGACAACGATGCGATCCCGGTGGACGTGCTGATCAGCCCGGAGCAGGTGGTCACCAACTACATCAAGCGCCTGATCGAGCATCCGGGCGCGCTGCAGGTGATCGACTTCGCCGAGGGCAAGGCCCAGCTGGTAGGCATCAAGGCCTACTACGGCGGCCCGCTGGTGGGGCAGGAACTGCGCCAGCTGCGCGAGCACATGCCGAACGTGGACACCCGCGTCGCCGCGATCTACCGCCGCAACCGGCCGATCATTCCCCAGGGCGACACGGTGATCGAGGCCGACGACGAGGTCTTCTTCATCGCCGCCAAGGCCCACATCCGCGCGGTGATGGGCGAGATGCGCCGACTCGACGACAGCTACAAGCGGATCATCATCGCCGGTGGCGGCAACGTCGGCGAACGCCTGGCCGAAGCCATCGAGAGCCGCTACCAGGTGAAGATCATCGAACGCAGCCCGCTGCGCTGCCGGCACCTGTCAGACACCCTCGACAGCACCATCGTGCTCAACGGCAGCGCATCCGACCGCGACCTGCTGCTGGAGGAGAACATCGGCGAGACCGACGTATTCCTCGCCCTGACCAACGACGACGAGGCCAACATCATGTCCTCGCTGCTGGCCAAGCGGCTCGGCGCGAGCAAGGTGATGACCCTGATCAACAACCCGGCCTACGTCGACCTGGTGCAGGGCGGCGAGATCGACATCGCCATCAGCCCGCAACTGGCGACCATCGGTACCCTGCTGGCGCACGTCCGCCGCGGAGACATCGAGAGCGTGCATTCGCTGCGCCGTGGCGCGGCCGAGGCCATCGAAGTGGTGGCCCATGGCGACGCCAAGTCGAGCAAGGTGATCGGCCGCTCGATCAACGAGATCAAGCTACCGCCGGGCACCACCATCGGTGCCCTGGTGCGCGACGAGGAAGTGCTGATCGCCCACGGCGACACGCGCATCGAGAGTGACGACCATGTGCTGCTGTTCCTGGTCGACAAGAAGTACATCCGCGATGTCGAACGGCTGTTCCAGGCCGGCCTGACGTTCTTCTGAGGGATTTCCGCCGGCGCCTCAGCGGGCGTCGGCGGAGCGTTTCAGCCTTTTCCCGCCAGCTTTTCAGATAAGTCCGAATGCCTTTGGCGAGCACCATCGCCACTCTGGACGGTTTTACCCGAAGCCTCCAGCCCCCATGCACTACGCCTCCATTTTCCGCATCCTCGGCGTCCTGCTGATGCTCTTCAGCAGCGCGCAGATTCCGCCGCTACTGGTCGCCCTGTTCTATGCCGAGCCGGTCTGGCAGCCGTTCCTGCTGGCCTTCGTCATCACCCTCGCCACAGGCGCCTGCATCTGGTGGCCGGTGCGCGGCGTACAGGAAGAGCTGCGCATCCGCGAGGGCTACCTGATCACCGCGCTGTTCTGGGTCGTCCTCGGCAGCTTCGGCGCGATTCCCTTCATGTTCTCCGAAACCCCGCACATGAGCCTCACCGACGCCCTGTTCGAGGCGATCTCCGGCATCAGCACCACCGGCGCCACGGTGCTCACCGGGCTCGACCGGCTGCCGCGGGCGATCCTCTACTATCGCCAGCAACTGCAATGGTTCGGCGGCATGGGCATCGTGGTGCTGGCGGTGGCGATCATGCCGATGCTCGGTATCGGCGGCATGCAGCTGTACCGCGCGGAGATGCCGGGTCCGCTGAAGGAGCAGAAGCTCTCGCCGCGCATCGCCGACACCGCCAAGACCCTCTGGCTGATCTACTGCGGCCTGACCCTGGCCTGCGCGCTGGCCTACTGGGCTGCCGGAATGAGCCTGTTCGACGCCGTCGGGCACAGTTTCTCGACCATCGCCATCGGCGGCTTCTCCACCCACGACGCGAGCATCGGCTACTTCGACAGCCCGCTGATAGAAGCGATCTGCATGTTCTTCCTGGTCGTCTCGGGGATCAATTTCGGCCTGCATTTCCTCGCCTGGCGCCGCCGCAGCCTGGCCCACTACCTGCGCGATCCGGAGTGCCGCGCCTACCTATCGATCCTGCTCGCGGTATTCCTGGTCACAGCGCTGGCGCTGGTCGCCCAGCGCCACTACGAACAGCCGTTGCAGGCGATCCGCTACGCCGCCTTCATGGTGGTCTCGATCGGCACCACCACCGGCTTCGGCCTGGCCGACTTCGCCACCTGGCCGACCTTCCTCCCGCATCTGCTGCTCTACACCACCTTCATCGGTGCCTGCGCCGGCTCCACCGGCGGCGGCATGAAGGTGATGCGCATCCTCCTGGTGTACCGCCAGGGCATGCGTGAATTCATGCGCCTGCTGCACCCCAGCGGGGTGTTCCTGGTCAAGCTCGGACGCCGGCCGATTCCCGACCGGGTGGTGGAGTCGGTGTGGGGGTTCTGCTCGATCTACCTGGTCACCTTCGTCGTGCTGATGCTGGTGCTGCTGGCCCTGGGCGTAGACCTGCTGACCGCCTTCTCCAGCCTTTCGTCATGCCTGAACAACCTCGGCCCGGCCCTCGGCGAGGCTGCCGCGCACTATGGCGGCCTGCCGGACAGCGCCAAGCTGGTGCTGGCCTTCGCCATGATGCTCGGCCGCCTGGAGGTGTTCTCGCTGCTGATCCTGTTCACCCCGGCATTCTGGCGCTACTGACGCCCCGGGCGGAGACAGGCAGAATGGCCGGCATCGACGGAAGAGGGCAGGACGATGATCGAAGGTCTGGAAAAGATGCTGGCCAAGGGCGTGGACAACGCGCTGCTGCGCTTCGGCCTCGGAAAGGGCTACCTGGATGCGGGCAACGCCGAACGCGCCGCAGAGCATCTGCAAAGCTGCGTGGAACAGGACCCCGGGTACTCCGCCGGCTGGAAGCTGCTGGGCAAGGCGCGCCAGGCCGGCGGCGACCTCGATGGCGCAAGGCGGGCCTGGGAGCAAGGGTTGAAGGCGGCCACGGCGCACGGCGACAAGCAGGCCGAAAAGGAAATGGCGGTGTTCCTGCGCAAGCTGGACAAGGCGAAGCCCTGACGAACCATTCGTAACCCTGGGCGCGATCTCGATCTTACGTAGGGCGGATGGCGCAAAGGGTCATCCGCCAACCTCGCGGAACCCATATGGGCGTGAGGGAAATTGACATGACAGCACTTCCATGCGGACCTTTTCCCTCTCTCCGTAGGCTCGTTCCGCCAGCGCCGTAGCCTGTGTCCGGAACGGCCCGTCCCCCATTGAGATGCCTCGGGCAACCGCCTAGTTTCGACCTGTCGCATCGCCAACCGCCGAAAAGCAGTCCCGCATGCGACGCCGGACATCCCTCGCTTCTTTCGGAGTCACCCATGTCGAAACACACCCGTTACGCTCCTCCGCAGCTCCACTTCGAACCGGACCAGGCGCTCCTCTACATCTATCGGAACGCCTCCAGCGACGCCCTGTTCGAGACCGCTCAGGAACGCCTGAAAGGACTTGTCGGCCTCCTGCAGGCCCTGGAGCGATTCCGTACGCGTACCGGCGGCGACCTGTCGATCGGCCGCGCGACAGACATCCTGCACACGCTGGCGTCCGACGCGCTGACACTGCACATGGCCGCGCGCAACGTCGCCCCCTGAACGAAAAAAGGCGCAGCGGCTACCTCCGCTGCGCCTCTTCATCAGTCTGGATGCGCATCAGGCGTCGTCGGTCCGCGGCCGTCCCGGCAGCATCTTCAGGATGCCATTAAGCAACATGCCGTAGAGCGGCACGAACAGCAGCAGGCTGATGCTCAGCTTCACACCGTAGTCCACCGTGGCGATTTCCACCCAGTGCTGCGCCATGAACGGGTTGTCGCTACGCCAGAACGCGACGAAGAAGAAGGTGAAGGTATCCAGCAGGTTGCCGAGGATGGTCGAGGCTACTGGGGCGGTCCACCAGTGCCGTGATCGACGCAGGCGATCGAACACCTGGATGTCGAGGACCTGGCCGAGGACGTAGGCGAGGAAACTCGCCAGGGATATCCGCGCTACGAATGTGTTGAATTCCAGCAGGGCGGAGAGGCCGCGGAACGCAGCCTCCTGGAACAACACCGAGACCAGGTAGGAGGCGATCAGCGCCGGGAGCATCACCCGGGCGATCACCAGCCGGGCAGGGCCCTTGCCCATCAGGCGGACGGTGAGATCGGTGGCCAGGAAGATGAAAGGGAAGCTGAACGCGCCCCAAGTGGTGTGCCAGCCGAACAGGGTCACAGGTAGCTGCACCAGGTAGTTGCTGGCAATGATGATGAATATATGAAAGACGATCAGGCCGGCCAGGGTGCCGCGCCAGGCCGTCGGGGAGGAGGCTGACATGTACTGTCCTTTTTACGCGCTGGGGTGAGGGAACCCATGCCCGGCCCCATGCCGAGCGGCGCGCATTCTAGCCGATAACGGGCGGCGGATTCGCCCGTTCGCTGATCGATGGCAGGACCGTGGTTCCACGTGGAACTCGGGTTTCATTGATCGGCGAGGAAGCGCAGGCCGACGCCCTCGGCGTCGATGCGCACCACTTCCATGCGCAATACCGGCGCCTCAATGGGCAAATCCTGCACCTGGCCCGTAACGATGCTGCCGACGTCCAGTCGAAGAAGGTCGGGATGCTTCACGTAGACACCGGTATCGGAGAGATCGCGAGTCTGAGCCATCAGCTCGCCCAGTTGCGGGTGGCTGATCCGAATCCGGCATTTGATAGGGGTTCGTGGGTGTTGTCGTTGGTTATCCATCGAGTCCCTCGGGGACCAGCGGGAGAGGTTGAGCATAGTACCCGGATATGAAAAAGGCGTCTTCCGACGCCTTTTTTCAGTACCACTTCTTCTCGCCGTCCGGGCGGTTCTTGAAGCGCTTCATGCTCCACATGTACTGGCTCGGATAGGCCCGTACATACTTGGCCAGTTCGCGGCTCATGGCGGCCACCGAGACATCCAGGTCCTTGTCGTACATGTCCGCCGGCGCCGCTTCGAGGATCACCTTGTAGCCGCTGCCATCGGGCAGGCGTACCGCATGGAAGAACACCCCGCGCGCCTTGCCACGCGATAGCAGCTGCGGGACGAACTTGCTGATCAACGCCGTGGTGCCGAGGTAGGGCACGAAGAGACCGGCAGTGCGCGCCGGTTCCGGGTCGGCGGGAATACCCACGCAACCGCCTCTCTTCACTTCCTTGATCACGCTGAGGATGCCTTCCGGGGTCGAGGGTGCAACCCGATTGCCCAGCTGGACGCGCTGCTTCTTCAACAGTTCGTCCACCGCCTTCAGCTTCGGCGGACGATAGAAAATGATCGGCTTGGCATAGGAGCAATAGAAGTGGTTGAGCACTTCCCAGTTGCCCAGGTGACTGGTGATGCCTACCAGGCCGTCGCCGGACGCCAGGGCCTCTTCCAGCACCTCCATGCCCTCGACTTCACGGATGTACTTCAGCGACTTCTCCGGCGGCCAGATCCAGGCGCAGGCGCTTTCGGTGAGCGTCTTGCCGATGTCCATCAGGCTCTGCCCGACCAGCTTCTCCAGCTCAGCCTCGGACAGTTCCGGGAAGCACTTGGACAGGTTGATCCTAACGACCTCCCGTGACCGGTTCGGCAGCTTCCACATCAGCCAGCCAATACCGGCCCCGACGCCCTGTACGGCGCGCCAGGGCAACAATGCGAACAGGCGCAGGGCACCCACCACCAGGGCACCTTTGAATTTCTCCACGAAATACTCCTCGCTCGACTCGAACGTGCATTGTACGTCAGGAGCGAGGCGAGGGCGGCACAGCCAAAGGCAGCGGCGCGTGTGTTGCTTCCCCAGCGCACGGATGTTCCACGTGGAACCTTCCAACGCCGGAGCGGGGCGCCGCTGTCGGATTCCTCCTCGGCGCATTGGCTGTTGTCGGCGTCGGCGGCGCAGCCTTAAAGGTAGAGGAGGGGCCGTGCTTCCTCGAAGCCCTGGCGACAGGCGAGGGCAGCCATTCCGCCTGCGCAAGCCGGACTAACCGGCAAGCTGGGCGTAGCGGTCGCAATCCCGGGTGTGGTCCATGACCATGCCGCTGGCCTGCATGAATGCGTAGCAGATGGTCGGCCCGACGAAGTTGAAGCCAGCCTTGCGCAACGCCTTGCTCATGGCCTCGGCTTCCGGGGTGATCGCCGGCACCTCGGCGCGCCCGGCAAAATGATTGATCTTCGGCTGGCCGCCGACGAACGACCAGAGGAATCCCGCCGGGTCATCCAGCTCCAGCCAGGCCTGGGCATTCTGCCGGGCGGCGTTGAGTTTCGAGCGGTTGCGGATGATACCGGGGTCTAGCATCAGCTCATCGATCTCCGCATCGCTCATCTGTGCCACCCGTTGCACGTCGAAGCCGAACAACACCTCGCGATAGCGCTCGCGCTTCTTCAGTACGGTGATCCATGACAGCCCGGCCTGGAAGCCCTCCAGCAGGAGCAACTCGAACAGCGCGTCGGGATCGCGCTGCGGCACGCCCCACTCCTCGTCGTGATAGGCCATGTAGAGGGGATCATCGTTGCACCAGAAGCAGCGTGGCATAAGGCTTTCCGTGATTTCCAGGGGATCGGGGGAACGGGCGAGGCGGCAAGGGAATCGGGTATACTTCCGCGTTTTGTATCGAAGCCTCAGCACAGGTGAATTTCGTGAGCCAGACTACGCCCGCCGTGCGCACCTTCCAAGACCTGATTCTCGCCCTGCAGAACTACTGGGCCGAGCAGGGCTGCGTGGTGCTGCAGCCCTACGACATGGAAGTGGGCGCCGGCACCTTCCACACCGCGACTTTCCTCCGCGCCATCGGCCCGGAGACCTGGAACGCCGCCTACGTCCAGCCGAGCCGCCGTCCCACCGACGGCCGCTATGGCGAGAACCCCAACCGCCTGCAGCACTACTACCAGTTCCAGGTGGTCCTCAAGCCAAACCCGGAGAACTTCCAGGAACTCTACCTCGGCTCGCTGAAAGCCATCGGCATCGACCCGCTGGTCCACGACATCCGCTTCGTCGAAGACAACTGGGAATCGCCGACCCTCGGCGCCTGGGGCCTGGGCTGGGAAATCTGGCTGAACGGCATGGAAGTCACCCAGTTCACCTACTTCCAGCAGGTCGGCGGCATCGAGTGCTACCCCGTCACCGGCGAGATCACCTACGGCCTGGAACGCCTGGCCATGTACCTGCAGGGTGTGGACTCGGTCTACGACCTGATCTGGACCGACGGTCCGTTCGGCAAGGTCACCTACGGCGACGTGTTCCACCAGAACGAAGTGGAGCAGTCCACCTTCAACTTCGAGCATGCCAACGTGCCGAAGCTGTTCGAGCTGTTCGACTTCTACGAAAGCGAAGCCAACCGCCTGATCGAACTGGAACTTCCGCTGCCGACCTACGAGATGGTTCTCAAGGCCTCGCACACCTTCAACCTGCTGGATGCGCGCCGCGCCATCTCGGTCACCGAGCGCCAGCGCTACATCCTCCGCGTGCGCACCCTGGCCCGTGCCGTGGCGCAGAGCTACCTGCAGGCCCGCGCGCGCCTCGGCTTCCCCATGGCCACCCCCGAACTGCGTGACGAAGTACTGGCCAAGCTGAAGGAGGCCGAATGATGAGCGCCAAGGATTTCCTGGTCGAACTGGGCACCGAAGAGTTGCCGCCAAAAGCCCTCAACAGCCTCGGCGAAGCCTTCCTCAACGGCATCGAGAAGGGCCTCAAGGCCGCCGGCCTCAGCTACTCCGCTGCGCGCTTCTATGCGGCGCCGCGCCGTCTCGCCGTGCTGATCGAGCAACTCGCCGTGCAGCAGCCGGACCGGACCGTCAACCTCGACGGACCGCCGCTGCAGGCCGCCTTCGACGCCAGCGGCAAGCCGACCCAGGCCGCCCTGGGCTTCGCCAAGAAGTGCGGCGTGGACCTGGAGCAGATCGACAAGAGCGGTCCGAAGCTGCGCTTCAGCCAGACCATCGCCGGCCAGCCGGCCGCCGGACTGCTGCCGGGCATCGTCGAGACCTCGCTGAACGAGCTGCCGATTCCCAAGCGCATGCGCTGGGCCGCCCGTCGCGACGAATTCGTGCGCCCGACCCAGTGGCTGGTGATGCTGTTCGGCGACGAAGTGGTCGACTGCGAGATCCTCGCCCAGAAAGCCGGCCGCGAATCCCGCGGCCACCGTTTCCACAACCCGGACAACGTGCGCATCTCCAGCCCGGCCGCGTATCTGGAAGATCTGCGCGGCGCCCATGTGCTGGCCGATTTCGCCGAGCGCCGCGAGCTGATCGCCAAGCGTGTGGCCGAACTGGCCGCCGAGCAGCAGGGCAGCGCCATCGTGCCACCGAGCCTGCTCGACGAGGTGACCGCGCTGGTCGAGTGGCCGGTGCCGCTGGTCTGCTCCTTCGAGGAACGTTTCCTCGAGGTCCCGCAGGAAGCCCTGATCACCACCATGCAGGACAACCAGAAGTACTTCTGCCTGCTGGACGCCAACGGCAAGCTGCTGCCGCGCTTCATCACCGTCGCCAACGTCGAGAGCAAGGCGCCGGAGAACATCGTCAGCGGCAACGAGAAGGTGGTTCGCCCGCGTCTCACCGACGCCGAGTTCTTCTTCAAGCAGGACAAGAAGCAGCCATTGGAAAGCTTCAACGAGCGCCTGCAGAACGTGGTGTTCCAGGCCCAGCTCGGCACCGTGTTCGACAAGGCCCGGCGGGTTTCCGGCCTGGCCGCCTACATCGCCGAACGCATCGGCGGCGACGCGCAGAATGCCGCGCGTGCCGGCATCCTGTCCAAGTGCGACCTGGCCACCGAGATGGTCGGCGAGTTCCCCGAGATGCAGGGCATCGCCGGCTATTATTACGCCACCCACGGCGGTGAGCCGGAAGACGTGGCCCTGGCCCTGAACGAGCAGTACATGCCGCGCGGCGCCGGCGCCGAGCTGCCCTCGACCCTGACCGGCGCCGCCGTGGCGGTGGCCGACAAGCTCGACACCCTGGTCGGCATCTTCGGCATCGGTATGCTCCCCACCGGCAGCAAGGATCCCTACGCGCTGCGCCGCGCCGCGCTGGGCGTGCTGCGCATCCTGATCGAAAAACAGCTCGATCTGGACCTGGTAGCCGCAGTCCACGCCGCCGTCGAGCAGTACGGCGACAAGGTCAAGGCTGCCGGCCTGGCCGAGCAGGTGCTGGATTTCGTGTTCGACCGCCTGCGTGCGCGCTACGAGGACGAAGGCGTGGACGTGGCCGTGTACCAGTCGGTGCGCGCGCTCAAGCCGAGTTCGCCGCTGGACTTCGACCAGCGCGTGCAGGCCGTCCAGGCTTTCCGCCAGTTGCCGGAAGCCGAGGCCCTGGCTGCGGCGAACAAGCGGGTGTCGAATATCCTCGCCAAGTCGGAGGATGAGGTTCCGGCGAGCGTGGATGCCAGCCTGCTGGTAGAAGCCGCGGAGAAGGCCCTGGGCAGCGCCGTGGCGAACGCCGAGAGCGAAGTCGCTCCGTTGGCCGCGGCGCGCGACTACCGCGCGGCACTGGCTCGCCTGGCGGCCCTGCGCGAGCCGGTGGATGCGTTCTTCGCCGACGTGATGGTCAACGTCGATGACAGCAGCGTGCGCGCCAACCGCTACGCGCTGCTGGCCAAGCTGCGTGGACTGTTCCTCGGGGTGGCGGACATTTCGCTGCTCGGCTGAGCCCGTTCGCCTCGAAGAAAGGCCCGGCGTCCTCGCGACGCCGGGCCTTTTTTCGTTACAGGACCTTCAGGTATTCCAGCAACGCGCGCTTCTCCTCGGCCGACAGGCTGCCGCCGTACTCACGGCTGCAGCGGCTGTTGCCTGAGTCACGCCGGTCCGCACCTGTCCATCGAGGATGGCGAGCTGGCGGCTGTGGCAGTGCCTTCAGCCAGGGCAGGGGGGCATCACCCGCGAGCCCTGGTCGCGGCTGTAGAACTCCTGGCGATGGCTCGTCGTTCCATCCGCGATGCTCCGGCTGGCTGAGGTAGAATCGACCCTTTCCGTTCATGGCCAACTGCGCATCGATGTCCCGTTCCCTGCTGATTCTCGACCGCGATGGAGTCATCAACCTCGACTCCGACGACTACATCAAGACCCTCGACGAGTGGATCCCCATCCCCAGCTCGATCGAAGCCATCGCCCGCCTGAGCAAGGCCGGCTGGACCGTCGCGGTGGCCACCAACCAGTCCGGCATCGCCCGCGGCTATTACGAACTGGCGGTGCTCGAGGCGATGCACGCACGCTTGCGCGAACTGGTCGCGAAGCAGGGCGGCGAACTCGGCCTCATCGTCTATTGTCCGCATGGACCGGACGACGGCTGCGACTGCCGCAAGCCGAAGCCGGGCATGCTGCGGCAGATCGGCGAGCACTACGGGGTCGACCTGTCGGGCATCTGGTTCGTCGGCGACAGCATCGGTGACCTGGAGGCGGCGCGGGCCGTCGATTGTCAGCCGGTGTTGGTAAAGACCGGAAAAGGTGTACGTACGCTGGGCAAGCCCTTGCCAGAGGGCACCCTGATATTCGACGATCTGGCGGCAGTCGCCAGCGCATTACTTCAGTAAGGTCAGAATACATGTCGACAGTGCAGGCCATCAGAACCGTCCTCTTTTACCTGCTGCTGTCCTCCAGCGCGTTCGTCTGGGGCACCCTCAGCTTCTTCATCGCGCCGTTCCTGCCGTTTCGCGCCCGCTACCGCTTCGTGGTGCGGAGCTGGTGCCGCTTCGCGATCTGGCTGACCCGCGTGGTCGCCGGCATCCGCTACGAGGTACGCGGCCTGGAGAACGTACCCGAGCAACCCTGCGTGATCCTCTCCAAGCACCAGAGCACCTGGGAAACCTTCTTCCTCTCCGGCTTCTTCGAACCGCTCAGCCAGGTGCTCAAGCGCGAGTTGCTCTACGTGCCGTTCTTCGGCTGGGCCCTGGCCCTGCTCAAGCCCATCGCCATCGACCGCAGCCAACCCAAGCTGGCCCTCAAGCAACTGGCCAAGCAGGGCGACGAGTGCCTGAAGAAAGGCGCCTGGGTACTGATCTTCCCGGAGGGTACGCGCATTCCGGTGGGGCAGATGGGCAAGTTCTCCCGCGGCGGCACCGCCCTGGCGGTCAACGCCGGGCTGCCGGTACTGCCGATCGCCCACAACGCCGGGCAGTTTTGGCCCAAGGCCGGATGGGCCAAGTACCCGGGCACCATCCAGGTGGTGATCGGCCCGGCTATGCACGCCGAAGGCGAAGGCCCGCGCGCCATCGCCGAGCTCAACCAGCGCGCCGAGGCCTGGGTCAGCGAGACCATGGCCGAGATCAGCCCCACCCAGCAGCGGGTCAGCCATCCGGAGCCGTCTGTGGTTTCGTGAGGCCGCCGCAAAGGCCCCTGCAAGGCCTCCTGTGCGCCGATTCGATAAAAGGAGCCCCGCCATAGCGGGGCTTCCTGTTTTCACGCGAGACCCAAGCACAGGCCGGCTGGCAACGACCGAGCGAACCGGCTGGCGTGTCCCGCAGCCCCAGACCGGTGGAACGCCCGCCCGGACACCTGGGTCCAGGGCGCCAATGCCGGCGGGTAGCTGGCGGACTCGATCACACTTCGGCAAGGCAGGCACGGGCCTGTATCCGGTTACCCGACCAAAAAAGAAAACCCCGGCGCCAGGCCGGGGTTGGGGTTTCCTGAGGATTGGCCTATCGACCTATCACACGTCCAGGTTCGACACCGCCAGCGCGTTGCTTTCGATGAAGTCGCGACGCGGCTCCACGGCATCGCCCATCAGGGTGTTGAAGATCTGGTCGGCAGCGATGGCGTCCTCGATGGTGACCTTGAGCATGCGGCGGACGTTCGGGTCCATGGTGGTTTCCCACAACTGTTCCGGGTTCATCTCGCCCAGTCCCTTGTATCGCTGGATGCTGTGGCGCTTGGTGCCTTCGGCCATCAGCCAGTCCAGGCCGTCCTTGAAGGCGCTGATCGGCCGCTTGCGCTCGCCCTTCTGCACGTAGGCGCCGTCCTCCAGCAGGCTGTTCAACTGGTCGCCGAGCAGCGACACCGAGCGGTAGTCGTTGCTGGCGAAGAAGTCACGGTTGAAGGTGACGTAACTGGACAGCCCGTGAGCCACCAGTTCCACCTCGGGCAGCCACAGGTGGCGCTCGCGGTCTTCGCGCAGGCTGGCCTTGTAGGTCAGGCCGGACTTCTCGGCGGCGCTCAGGCGCGCCTGGAATTTCTCCAGCCAGCCCTGCATCACCGACTCGTTGGCCAGGTCATCCACCGACACGGTGGGCAGGTAGATGAAGTGCTCGGTCAGCTCCTGCGGGTACAGGCGCGAGAGGCGCTTGAGGGTGGCGATCACCCCGCGGTACTCGTTGACCAGCTTCTCCAGCGCCGCGCCGGCCAGGCCCGGGGCGTGCTCGTTGACGTGCAGGCTGGCGTCTTCCAGGGCCGACTGGGTCATGTATTCTTCCATGGCCTGGTCGTCCTTGATGTACTGTTCCTGCTTGCCACGCTTGACCTTGTACAGCGGCGGCTGGGCGATGTACACGTAGCCGCGCTCGATCAGCTCGGGCATCTGGCGGAAGAAGAAGGTCAGCAGCAGGGTACGGATGTGCGAACCGTCGACGTCAGCATCGGTCATGATGATGATGTTGTGGTAGCGCAGCTTGTCGATGTTGTACTCCTCGCGACCGATGCCGCAACCCAGGGCGGTGATCAGCGTGCCGACCTCCTGGGAAGAGAGCATCTTGTCGAAGCGCGCCTTCTCGACGTTGAGGATCTTGCCCTTGAGCGGCAGGATCGCCTGGGTCCGGCGGTTGCGGCCCTGCTTGGCGGAGCCGCCCGCGGAGTCACCCTCCACGATGTACAGTTCGGAGAGCGCCGGGTCCTTCTCCTGGCAGTCTGCCAGCTTGCCGGGCAGGCCGGCGATGTCCAGCGCGCCCTTGCGGCGGGTCATCTCGCGCGCCTTGCGCGCCGCCTCGCGGGCCCGCGCGGCATCGATCATCTTGCCGACCACGGCCTTGGCTTCGTTGGGGTTCTCCAGCAGGAAGTCGGCGAAGTACTTGCCCATTTCCTGTTCCACCGCGGTCTTCACCTCGGAGGAGACCAGCTTGTCCTTGGTCTGCGAGCTGAATTTCGGATCCGGCACCTTCACCGAGATGATCGCGGTGAGGCCTTCGCGGGCGTCGTCGCCGGTGGTGGCGATCTTGAATTTCTTCGCCAGGCCCTCGGCCTCGATGTAGTTGTTCAGGTTACGCGTCAGCGCCGAGCGGAAGCCGGCCAGGTGGGTGCCGCCGTCACGCTGCGGGATGTTGTTGGTGAAGCAGAGGATGTTCTCGTTGAAGCTGTCGTTCCACTGCAGGGCGACTTCCACGCCCACGCCGTCTTCTTCGCGCTGGACATTGAAGTGGAAGACCTGGTTCACCGCGGACTTGTTGGTGTTCAGGTACTCGACGAAGGCCTTCAGGCCGCCCTCGTACTTGAACAGCTCTTCCTTGCCGGTGCGTTCGTCACGCAACAGGATGCCGACGCCGGAATTGAGGAAGGACAATTCGCGGATCCGCTTGGCCAGGATGTCCCAGCTGAAATGGATGTTGCTGAAGGTCTCCGGCGACGGCTTGAAGTGCACCTCGGTACCGGAGCCGTCGGTTTCGCCCACCTCGCGCAGCGGGAATTGCGGCACGCCGTGGTGGTAGACCTGTTCCCAGACCTTGTTGTGGCGACGGATGGTCAGGCGCAATTCATGGGACAGCGCGTTCACCACCGAGACGCCCACACCGTGCAGGCCGCCGGACACCTTGTAGGTGTTGTCGTCGAACTTGCCGCCGGCGTGGAGGACGGTCATGATCACTTCCGCCGCAGAAACCCCTTCTTCCTTGTGGATATCCACCGGAATGCCGCGCCCGTTGTCACGGACGGTGATCGACTCGTCCGTATGGATGGTGATGCTGATTTCGCTGCAATAGCCGGCCAGCGCTTCGTCGATGGAGTTGTCCACCACCTCGAACACCATGTGGTGCAGACCGGTGCCATCGTCGGTGTCGCCGATGTACATGCCGGGGCGCTTGCGTACGGCATCCAGCCCCTTCAGCACCTTGATGCTGGAAGAGTCGTACGTGTTGTTCTCGCTCATGCTTCACTCCCGATGGTCGTGGTCTGAGAGACTTTTCCATGTTCCACGTGGAACATGGCTACCGGCGTATCCGTGCGCCAGCCGTCTTTCAATAGTTGCGGGTCCACGCAGGTGATGAATACCTGGCAACCCAAATCTTCAAGCAAGCGGCAAAGAGCCATTCGATGCTGCTCATCCAGTTCCGAGGGCAGGTCGTCCACCAGGTAGACGCACTGTCCGCGCTTGGCGCGATTGATCAGATGCCCCTGGGCGATGCGCAGGGCGCATACCACCAGCTTCTGCTGTCCGCGCGAGAGAATCTCGGCTGCGTTATGACCCGCCAACCGTATGCGAAGATCCGCACGCTGCGGTCCCGCCTGGGTGTGGCCCATCTGCTGGTCGCGCAACAGGCTGGAGGCCAGGACGTCCTGGAGGTCCCGGTCCTTGTCCCAGCCTCGGTAGTAGCTCAGGGTCAGGTCATCCAGCGAAACCAGCTCGGCGAGGGTTTCCTCGAACACCGGTTTCAGCGCCTGGATATAGCTTCTGCGGTAGGCATCGATCTCATCGCTGGCCAGGCTCAACTCCCGGTCCCAGGCCGCTTGCGACGCGGGGTCCAGTTTACCATGCCGGAGCCAGGAGTTCCGCTGGCGCAACGCCTTCTGCAAGCGTTGCCAGACGGGCAGGAAGCGAGGTTCCACGTGGAACACTCCCCAATCGAGGAACTGCCGACGAATTTTCGGCGCGCCCTCGAGAAGGCGAAAGCTGTCCGGATTGATCAGTTGCAATGGAAGGGTTTCCGCCAACTGAGCAGCACTTCGGGCGTTCTGCCCATCGATGCGGATGGTGAACTCGCCCTGGCGTTCACGGGAAATCCCGAGATTGCTGGCTATGCCATTGGCCAACATCACTTGGCCGAATACAGTGCAGGCCGCTTCCTCGTACTGGATCACCGGCTGCAGGCGAGCGCTGCGGAACGAGCGCGCCAGGCCCAGCAGGTGGATCGCTTCGAGCACGCTGGTCTTGCCGCTGCCGTTGTCGCCGTAAAGGATGTTGATGCGGGGGGAGGGGGAGAGGGTCACCGGGTGCAGGTTGCGCACCGCGGTGACCGAAACGCGGGTCAGGGACATTCAGCGTGATTAGAGGCGCATCGGCATGACGACGTAGGCGGAATCGTCATTGTCGGCCTCGTGGACCAGGGCGCTGCTGTTGGAGTCGGAGAGAATGAAGCGGACCTGTTCGGTACCGATCACACCCAGCACGTCGAGCAGGTAGCTGACGTTGAAGCCAATCTCCAGGTTCCCGCCGTTGTACTCGACCTGCACTTCTTCCTCGGCCTCTTCCTGTTCCGGGTTGTTCGCCTGGATCTTCAGCAGACCGTTGGACAGCTGCAGGCGAATACCGCGGTACTTCTCGTTGGAGAGGATCGCGGTACGGCTGAAGGCCTCGCGCAATTGCTGGCGATCACCGATCACCAGTTTGTCGCCGCCACGCGGCAGCACACGCTCGTAGTCCGGGAACTTGCCGTCCACCAGCTTCGAGGTGAAGGTGAACTCGCCGGTGGTGGCGCGAATGTGGTGCTGGCCGAGGACGATGCCGACCTCGCCATCCTGCTCGGTGAGCAGGCGCGCCAGTTCGAGGATGCCCTTGCGCGGGACGATCACCTGGTGGCGGTCCTGCGACGGGATCTGCGCGTCCAGCGAGCACATGGCCAGGCGGTGCCCATCGGTGGCGACGGAGCGCAGGGCGCCACCGTTCACTTCCAGGAGCATGCCGTTGAGGTAGTAGCGCACATCCTGCTGCGCCATGGCGAAGCTGGTGCGATCGATCAGGCGACGCAGCTTGCTCTGGGCGATGCTGAAGTTCAGCGAACCGGGGCCTTCCTCGACGGTGGGGAAGTCGTTGGCCGGCAGGGTGGAGAGGGTAAAACGGCTGCGGCCGGCCTTCACCAGGAGCTTCTGCTCTTCGACACGGATGTCGATCAGCACATCGCTGGGCAGGCTCTTGCAGATGTCCATCAGCTTGCGCGCCGGTACGGTGATCTCGCCGGGCTCGGCGGCATCCTCCAGTACCACGCGACCGACCAGCTCGACCTCGAGGTCGGTACCGGTCAGCGACAGCTGCTGGCCTTCGACCACCAGCAGGACGTTGGAGAGAACCGGCAATGTCTGGCGGCGTTCCACGACGCCGGCGACCAGTTGCAGCGGTTTCAACAGGGCTTCGCGTTGAATGGTGAAATGCATGGTCTAGTCCCTTGCCTCGTGGGCTGCGTCAGGTAGTCAGGGTACGCAGCAGGTTCTTGTAGTCCTCGCGGATATCCGCGTCGGATTCCCTAAGTTGAGCGATCTTACGACAGGCGTGCAACACGGTGGTGTGATCCCGACCGCCGAAGGCTACGCCGATCTCCGGCAGGCTGTGGTTGGTCAGCTCCTTGGAGAGCGCCATGGCCACCTGGCGCGGACGCGCCACCGAACGCGAACGCCGCTTGGACAACAGATCGGAGATCTTGATCTTGTAGTACTCGGCGACGGTGCGCTGGATGTTGTCGATGCTGACCAGCTTGTCCTGCAGGGCCAGCAGGTCCTTCAGCGACTCGCGGATCAGCTCGATGGTGATCGGCCGACCCATGAAGTGCGAGTGGGCGATCACCCGCTTCAGCGCGCCTTCCAGTTCGCGCACGTTGGAACGGATGCGCTGGGCGATGAAGAACGCCGCATCGTGCGGCAGTTCGATCTTGGCCTGCTCGGCCTTCTTCATCAGGATCGCGACACGGGTTTCCAGTTCCGGCGGCTCGACGGCCACCGTCAGGCCCCAGCCGAAGCGGGATTTCAGCCGCTCTTCCAAGCCTTCGATTTCCTTCGGATAGCGGTCGCTGGTGAGGATCACCTGCTGGCCGCCTTCGAGAAGGGCGTTGAAGGTGTGGAAGAACTCTTCCTGGGAGCGCTCCTTACGGGCGAAGAACTGGATATCGTCGATCAGCAGCGCGTCCACCGAGCGGTAGAAGCGCTTGAATTCGTTGATGGCGTTGAGCTGCAGGGCCTTGACCATGTCCGCGACGAAGCGCTCCGAATGCAGGTAGACGACCTTGGCGTTCGGATTCTTCTTCAGCAGATGGTTACCTACAGCATGCATCAGGTGGGTCTTGCCCAGGCCGACCCCACCATAGAGGAACAGCGGGTTGTAGCCATGCTTGAGGTTGTCCGCCACCTGCCAGGCCGCGGCACGGGCCAGTTGGTTGGACTTGCCCTCGACGAAGTTCTCGAAGGTGAAGGTGCGGTTCAGGTAGCTGGTGTGCTTCAGCGCGCCTTCGACCTGGACGTTGCGCTCGGTGCGTATTGCCGGCGCGGCGCCAGCCGGCATGGCTACGGCCAGCGGATCGATGCTCGGTTCTTCCGCCTCGTAGGAGTCGGCCGTGACGCTGGAAACCGCCGCCACAGGCGGCAGCTCTTCGCGAGGAACCACGACCGGTGCGGCAGACACCGGCTGTACCGGCGCAGGCGGCGGTGCGACCGGAGGCGGGGGCGCCACGTGGGATTGCGATGGCACGATGGCGGCACGCGGGGTGCGGCTGCGCTTGCTGCCTATTAATAAGGAAAGCGCGGGCAATTGCCCCTCGCCGCGTTCACCGAGCAGTTCCAGGAGGCGACCGAGGTACTTCTCGTTCACCCAATCGAGGACGAAACGGTTGGGTGCATACACACGCAATTCGTCGCCTTCGGCTTCGACCTGCAAGGGACGGATCCAGGTGTTGAATTGTTGGGACGGCAGCTCATCGCGGAGAAGATCCACGCACTGCTGCCAGAGTTCCACGGACACGGATATCCCCCAAAGATTGGAAAGGCGGCACAACGAAAGAAGCGCCTATTGTAGCCGTATGGGCCGGACTTATCCACATGCCGATGCGCCGAGCACCCAAGCAAATCAAGACCTTAATAAAAGCAGGCCGACCGACGGACGGTCATCCTGAACTGTGTGGATAACCCTTGTGCCGCTGGGGGTACATCCCTGGTGATCGGCATGTGGAAAAAAGCCCTGTGGATAACCAGGACATCCATCCCCAGGCTTCGCGCAGGATCGAAACAGCCTCGCCACCGTTTCTCGACAACCTTTTGCCCATGGGAAATGCCCGCCCCTAATGGCTTTCAATGAGTTATACACAGAAACCGGTCCAACCAAGAGCAATAACCGCTTCTATCCTTTAAAAGAAAAATGACTTCCCTGTATCTATCTATTACGTGGTCGCTGGTTGGAAATTGACCTGCCCGTTCGATTTCACTAGAATCGCCGGTCTCTTTAA